>CAVVXL010000001.1:0-2221287 GCA_963752235.1 uncultured Acidobacteriota bacterium
TCCGCGGCCGGGTCGAAGGTGACAAGCCCTTCCGCGGCAGCGGCTCTCAGAAGATTGCGGTCGGAGCAGGCGAAGGTGACCTCGAGCCCTTCCTTTTGCAAGAGCAGGGGGCTCGCCAGGTGGACGGCATCGGCACCCCGAAGAGGATGTCGCTGACAAAGCGCTGGCACGAGCCGGAGAGCTACGTCTCCGACCGGTATCTGAGTGAGCCTTTCCCAGTCGTCGCCAAAGCCGCTCAGGACCTGCTCCAGCTCGCCGGGGAGCACAAGCTCCTCTCGCCTGCGGCGCGCAAAGGTCGCGTGCATCTCGGCGAAGGCGAGGACCGAGACCGCCTTCGGATCGTCGCGCGCGACGACCTCACGCATCCTCTCCGAGCCCGGCTCGGAGACGTAGATCTTGACCAGAGCGCTGGTATCCAGAAAGAGGATCAACGCCGATCTTCGCTGACCATCTCAGAGGCCAGCTTCCCCCGATTGGGAACAACAGGGCCGTTGAACCCGCGTTCCGCCCGCCGGGGCAAGGTCACCAGACCGCGGGACTCGAGGTCAGTCAGGCGCTGCTGCTCGGTCAGCTGCGGGAGCTCCGAGAATGGAATCAATGCAGCGACCGGCTGACCGTCTCGCAATACGACGATCCGCTCACCGCGCTCAGCTCGCTGCAAGTAGCTTGAGAGCTGGTCTTTCAGAACTCGGGTGCTCACCGTGGACATCAGTCGGCCCCCCGTGGCCATTGTAGCCGCACTGGGGAGATAAGGACAAGAAGAGCCTGGATGGGAGTGCGATTCATGCGGCAGATCCCGAGTTCGCCGATCCGGCGTGCAAGGCGAAACAAACCGGCGGAGAGACAGCCTCCACCGGTCCGTTGAAGGCGCTGCGGCTCAGGGGAAGGGTGTGTTGGGGGGCCAGCAGATGCACTGCCAGAGCTCGGGCTGGGCCGAGCAGTTGTTCCCGTAGGCGGCCTGGCAGGTGTAGTACATCCCTCGGGCGCAGGCATTGCCGATCCCACTCCCCTGGCAGAAGCGGTCGCTGCAGGAGCCGCAGTTGTTGCCGGTCGCGAAGATCGCTCCGCGGGTTCCCTGCTGGAGATCGGACTTGCAGTCCGCGGTCCCGGCGGCGGGGGTCGAGGTCGGCGCGGGGCTGGTGATCTGGCGGAGGAGGGCGTCTCCGCTGGCGTTCGCGGGGGTCGCGGCCTTCGCGGCGTGGGGGTGGACGAGGGCCGCCAGCAGCAGCGCGGCGAGAGTCAGGCTCAACTTGCGCATCAGGTCTCCTTTGAGGTGGGCCAGAACTGGCGCGCGAGTTATAACATACGCTGAAGTTGCCGTCGATCTCCTTCGCTCAGCCGGGGACCGTTCCGTGGCGCGCCAGCCGCAGCTCGAGGTGACGCCGCACGTCGGGCCATTCCGTCGCGAGGATGCTGTACATCACGCTGTCGCGCGCCGTGCCGTCGCGGCGCGCCTGGTGGTGGCGGAGGACGCCGTCCTTCTTCGCGCCCAACCCCTCGATCGCCCGCTGCGAAACGAAGTTGAAACTGTCGGTGCGCAGGCCGACCACCCGGCAGCCGAGCGCGTCGAAGGCGTGGGCGAGCAGCAGGAGCTTGCAGGTGGTGTTGACGTGGCTGCGCTGCCAGGACCTGGCATACCAGGTGTAGCCGATCTCCACGCGGTCGACGGCGGTCACGATGTCATGGTACCGGGTCGAGCCGATGATCCGCCCGCCCGCCAGCTCGCGCACCGCCCACGGCAGCATGTGCCCGGCCTCCTGCCCCGCCAGCGCGGCCGCGATGTACTCGCGGGTCTGCCCCGGCTCCGGGACCGAGGTGAACCAGAGCTTCCAGAGCTCACCGTCGGCCGTCGCGGCGAGCAGCTCGTCGTGGTGATCCTGGGCCAGCGGCTCCAGGCGGAGGCCGTGCCCTTCCAGAGGGATCGGAAGTGGTGTGATCATGGTCTCCTCGATTGATCCCCGACGCCGTCAGGACGCCGGCATGCGCAACGTGAAGAAGTCGGCGAGGCGGGTGGCCGCGGGCGGATCGAGATTGCTGAGGCAGACGACCACGGTGCCGAGCTCTGGGAAGATCCGCAGCTCGCCGTTCATTCCCGGAGCCCCGCCGCCGTGCCCGAAGCTCCGCAGCGGACCCTCTCCCTGGATGCCGAAGCCAAACCCGTAGTGCTCCTTGAACGGTGTCGTGGCCGCCGCCAGGCTCGCTTTGGAGATCAGCTTCCCCGACTCCAGGGCCTGCGCGAAGCGCAGCAGATCGCCGGCCGTCGAGTAGCCGCCGCCGGCGGAGGTCGCCCGCACCGGCAGCGTGTCGGTGTTCGGCACCCACTTCCCCTTCTCTTTCATGTAGCCGGTGGACCGGTTCGGCACCGCCTCGGCCTCCGGTAGGGAGTCGGTGGAGGTCATGCCGGCCGGCTGGAAGACATGGCTCCGCACGTAGTCGTAGTAGGACATACCGGTCACTTTTTCGATCACGGCGCCGAGCAGGACGAAGCCATAGTTCGAGTATTCGAACTCCGCTCCCGGCTCGTGCGTCAGACCGCGCGCTCCATAGAGCTTCAGGTAGTCGCCGTGCTCGCGCAAGGTCAGACGGTTCTTGTCGAAGTCGGGACCGAAGATGTCCCCCGTCCCCCCGGTGTGGGTGAGGAGGTTTCGCACAGTGACCTTCGCCGCCACGTCCTGGTTCGGATAGTCGGGGAGGATCTTGCCGATCGGGTCGTCCAGGGAGAGCTTCCCCGCCTCGACGAGCTGCAGCACCGAGACGGCGGTGAACATCTTGTTCATCGATCCGATGCGGAATCGAGTGTCGAGCGTGTTGGGCGTCCGGGTCTCCCGGTTGGCGAGCCCCCAGGCCTTTTGCAGCACGACCTCGCCGTGCCGCGCGACCAGCACCACGCCGGAGAATTCGTCCTTCTCCGCCAGCTCCCCGGCGTGACGGTTGAGCGCCGCCAGCGCCGCCGCCTCCTTCAGCCGCGGAATCGCCAGATCCGCGGGCCGGGGAGTGGCTTCGAGCTTCGAGACCAGGAGCTTCGGCGGCTCGGCGGCACTCACCTTCATCTCCAGGCGGGCCACGGTTTCCGAGCTCCTCTCCTGGAGCAGCGCGACGAGGGAGAGCGGCTCGCTCTTCTCGATGCGGACTACGGTGAAGCCGCCGGTCATCTCGCGGAACCGCAACCGGTCCTCGACCGGCGGTGTCGGTCCCTCCCGCGGATAGGCCGCGTCGAAGGCGCGCAACTGGGCGGCGTCCGCGGAATTGAACGCCGCGAGCCATGCCGCGAAGACCTTGCCCACCGGAGTCTTGGGAAGCTCGGCGTCGGCCGCCGCCGCCCGCGCCGCCGGGAGGGCCAGGGAGGCAAGCGTGAGGAGCGCGACGGCGAGGGGGCGGAACAGCCGGGAAGGCGAGGGCATGGGATAGCTCCTTTTGGAGGGTGCGTCGTCAGCGATTCAACTGCTCATAACGACGGGACGGGCGAAAGGTTCCCGGAGCCCTCCTGCGAGAATCGCTGCAGGGGTCGATTTCCTCTCACGGTCGGATGTGCTCTCCAGGCGTGGAGAGCGAAGAGACGAAGTATACGCGAGTCGAGTACGAGAGGAATTTTCTGGTTTCCCCGCAAGGAGACTGGAGAAGCGCGCTCGAACCCTACTCAAAGACCTTCCAGTACTGGTACCTCCGGCCGGGAAGGCTTCGACTGAGGATACTGACCGACTCCGACCCCGGCGTGAGATTCAGGCGGGCGCCTTCTCGCAGCAGGCCTTGCCGAAGCGATAACGGCACCTGGCGCCTTACGCCGCCTCCGCGTGCAGTTTTACCCCGAGTGCTTTGGCAACCTTCAGTATGGTCGCGAAGCTTGGATTTCCATCCGCGCTGAGAGCCCGATAAAGACTCTCACGGCTTAGACCTGCGTCCTTGGCCACTTGGGTCATTCCTTTGGCGCGTGCGATATCCCCAAGCGCTCTGGCAATACCTGCTGCGTCGTCTGGCGCCTCTTCGAACCAGGCATCAAGGTAGGCGGCCATTTCTTCGGGCGTCCGGAGGTGCTCCGCAACATCATAGGGGGTGGTCTTGGTCTTCGCCGGCTTTTTTACTGTGGTCTTTGGCATAGCGGCTAGTCCTGAAAATTCCTGGCCAAGTGGATCGCCATCGCGATGTCCTTCTGCTGCGTTGACTTGTCTCCGCCGGCGAGGAGCAGCAGAAGGCTTGTTCCTCGTTGTGCGTAGTAGACGCGGTATCCAGGACCAAAGTCGATCTTCAGCTCAGACACGCCATCCGTCAGGTCTCTGTGCTGACCCGGATTACCGTGGATCAAGCGCTCGACACGAACCAGAATCCGTGCTCTCCCCGCTCGATCCTTCAGCGCGTCGAGCCACTCTCGGTAGACGTCGGTCTTCTCGACACGCACGCAGCGAGGGTAGCTCACGGGCTACACTTCGTCAATACCTCGGCCTCGCGTAGACTTCGGAGCTCATGATTTGCCCACGACGAACCCGGTGACGCCATGATGGTTCATCTCCTCGACGGCACGTACGAGCTGTTCCGCCACTACTACGGGCGGCGCCGCTTCGAGAAGGACCAGGACAGACCTGCACCGTTCGGAGCCGTGACCGGCGTGCTGCACACGGTGCTGGAAATGATCGAGAAGGGGGCGACCCACCTCGGCGTGGCGACCGATCACGTCATCGAATCCTTCCGGAACCGTCTCTGGCCCGGCTACAAGACGTCCCAGGGAGTCGAGCGCGCGCTCCTCGCGCAGTTCCACCCGCTGGAAGAGGCCCTCGCCGCCATGGGCATAGCGGTCTGGCCCATGGTCGAGCTCGAGGCGGACGACGCGCTCGCCTCCGCCGCCCGCCTCGCCGCGGCCGGCGAAAGGGTGCAGAAGGTCTGCATCTGGACCCCTGACAAGGATCTGGCGCAGTGCGTCCGCGAGGACCGGGTGGTACAGGTCGACCGCCGGGGGAACAAGATCCTCACGGCGGAAGGGGTCCGCGCGAAGTTCGGAGTCGATCCTCTCCTGATCCCCGATTTCCTGGCTCTCGTCGGCGACGCCGCGGACGGCTATCCAGGCCTTCCCGGAATCGGCCCCAAGACGGCGGCACGGCTCCTCAACCGCCATGGCATCCTCGAGAGCTTCCCTCCCGATGTCCTGCGGGATCGCGATCTGGCGCTCCGCTTCAAGGACCTGGCGACGCTGCGGACCGACGCGCCCCTCTTCGGCGACGTCGACGAGCTCCGCTGGCGCGGCCCCACCCCCGCCTTCGCCGCCTGCGCGGAGCGGCTCGGAGACGCCCGCCTGTTGCAGCGCTGCCTCAGCGCGGAGCAGACTATTCAGTAGATTGAAGGCTGGTGCGGGTGTGCTTTGTCTGGATCGACGACGAGCCGGTTGAGGTTGAGATCGTTGAGTTGGCGGATGGGATCCGCGTGCCCTATCAGCGGGTCAATGAGATCGTGAACAAGGCGCGGAATGACACCGGGCACGGCCCTCCAACGTTCCAAGTTGCCTCACTCCCGCTCGACGGCCTGAGCGGCCTGCCAGAGCTCGCGGTACTTCTCGCGGACGTCGAGCTCCTCCACCATCTCTGCAGGCAGCTTGAGGATGCGGATGACTTCGATGACGTCCGCGAGATCCTTCAGCCGGTGGGGGGCGGTCATTCCGGAGGCGAGCTTGAGCTCGATCAGGCGCGGGAGCGGCAGGAGAGCTACACGCTCGCCGCGCACGGCGGCGTCCGCGGGGTCCGCGGGGTCCGGGAAGGCGACGGGCTTCGGGAGGCCGTCGCCGGGGTACTCGCCGGACAGGACGACGTCGATCGGCACTTCGCCCGTGAAGAATCTCTCCGCCTTTTCGATGCCCGCGTCAAGGCGGGCCTCAAGGTCCGGGTCTAAACGCGGGCGCTGCGCCCAGGCAGCCGACGCGCGGGCGGGCGTCGATCGCATTCCTCAGGGTACCAGAACCGTGCATAAGGCGGCGACGCCCCGCGCTTGACCCTCCGCGGGCGCAGGCGTAGAGTCCGACGAGTTTTTTCCCCTCATTTCGTCGTAAGGAGACGCCGATGCCGCATCTGGATACGGGCAACACGGGGTTCATGCTGTTGTGCTCCAGCCTGGTCATGCTGATGACGCCCGGACTCGCCTTCTTCTATGGCGGGCTGGTGGGGCGCCGCAACGTTCTCGCCATCATGATGCAGAGCTTCGTCTCGATGGGGTTGACCACCGTCCTCTGGTGGATCTGCGGCTTCTCGCTCTGCTTCAGCGGCGACCTCAAGAGCGGCACGGACTTCGCGGGAATCGTCGGCAACTTCGACTGGGCCTTCCTGCGCAACATCACGCTCGCGACGCCGAGCCCCAACGAAGGCATCCCGATGATCGTCTTCTGCGCCTACCAGATGATGTTCGCGATCATCACGCCGGCCCTGATCACCGGCGCCTTCGCCAACCGGGTTACGTTCAAGGCTTACCTGCTGTTCCTCACCGGCTGGCTGCTCTGCGTCTACTTCCCGTTCGTGCACATGGTGTGGGGGGGCGGGATCCTCGCCAAGTGGGGAGTCCTCGACTTCGCGGGTGGCATCGTGGTGCACAACATCGCGGGGATCGCGGCGCTCGCCGCCGTGCTCTACGTCGGCCGGCGCCGCGTGCAGGACCGCGGGCCGCACAGCATCCCGCTGGTGGCGCTCGGCACCGGCCTGCTCTGGTTCGGCTGGTACGGCTTCAACGCGGGGAGCGAATTCCGCGTCGACTCGGTGACCGCGGTCGCCTTCCTCAACACCGACATCGCCGCCTCCTTCGCCGCCATCGCCTGGCTCGCCATCGAATGGAGGATCTCCCAGAAGCCGAAATTCCTCGGGCTGCTGACCGGCGCGGTGGCCGGCCTCGCCACCATCACCCCCGCGGCGGGCTACGTCTCCCCCGCCAGCGCCGCCCTCATCGGGCTGGTGGCAGGGGTCGTCTGCTTCAGCGCGGTGGCGCTCAAGAATCGCCTGGGCTGGGACGACGCCCTCGACGTCTGGGGAGTGCACGGTGTCGGCGGCTTCCTCGGCATTCTCCTGCTCGGCCTCTTCGCCACCACGTCGTTCAACCCGAACGGCGTCAACGGCCTGTTCGCCGGCAATCCGCACTTCTTCCTGGTGCAGCTCGGGGCCGTGCTCCTGTCGTCGGTGTGGGCCTTCGGCTTCACCTTCGGCATGCTCTGGCTGATCGACCGCATCACCCCCGTGCGTGTCGCCGACGCGACCGAGGAGCTCGGGCTGGACGCGGGGCTGCACGGCGAGACCGCTTACCTCGAAGAAGAGATGGCGTAGGCGGTGATCGCGAAGGGCCTGAACAGCGGCCGGGCGCGCCTGGAGGCGATCGACGTCGTCCGCGGCGTGATCATGATCGTCATGGCGCTCGATCACACGCGCGATTTCTTCGGCATCCCCGGGCAGAGCCCGACGGATCTGGCGCATGCCTCCGCGGCGCTCTTCCTCACCCGTTGGATCACCTATTTCTGCGCGCCGGTGTTCTTCCTGCTGACAGGTACAGGCGCCTATCTCTCGCTGCGCAGGAAGTCGCCGGGCGAGCTCTCCCGCTTCCTCTTCACCCGCGGGCTCTGGCTGATCTTTCTGGAGACCGTGGTGGCGCGCTGCCTCGCCTACCAGCTCAACGCCGACTACAAGGTGACGATGCTCCTCGTGCTCTGGGCGCTCGGCTGGGCGATGATCACGCTCGCGGCGCTGGTCCGCCTGCCGGCGGCCGTGGTGACCGGGTTTGGAATTCTGCTGATCGCGGGGCACAACCTCTTCGACGGCGTGCGCTCGGCGAACCCGCTGTGGTCGATCCTGCACGCGCCGGGTTTCGTCCTGAACACGCCGGACCATGTCGTCTTCGTGGCCTATCCGCTGATCCCCTGGATCGGCGTGACCGCGGTCGGCTACGGCCTCGGCCAAGTCTACGGCTGGGACGGCGAGCGCCGGCGGACGTTTCTCCTCCGCCTGGGGGTGGCCCTGAGCCTGGCGTTCGTCGCGATCCGCGGCATCGACGCCTATGGCGATCCGTCACGCTGGACGCCGCAGAAGAGCGCGCTGTTCACCGCGCTCTCCTTTCTGAGCACCACCAAGTACCCGCCGTCGCTGCTTTTCCTGCTGATGACGCTCGGGCCCGCGCTGATCTTCCTCGCGCTCGTCGACCGCGGCACGCCAGGGTTCCTGCGGCCGGCGCTCCTGATCGGCAAGGTCCCCCTGTTCTACTACCTGCTGCACTTCCTGCTCATCCACCTGCTCGCCGTCGCCACCTGCGCCGTGCGCTATGGATCGGCGCACTGGATGTTCGAGTCGCCGGACCTGGCGAATTATCCGTTCACCGCGCCTCCCGGCTGGGGATATTCGCTGCCGGTCGTCTATGCGGTTTGGGCTTTGGTGGTGATCGCGATGTACCCGCTCTGCCGGTGGTTCGCGGCGCTTAAAGCACGGCGCGGCGACGCCTGGCTCAGCTACCTCTGAGCGGCTCGGAGCGGCTCATCCGTCCTGCCGCAGTACCTCGAGCGGGCGCGCGTGGGTCGGGCGCCAGGCGACGGCGACGGCGCTCGCCAGGGCGATCAGGATGGCGACGGCGATCATCGCCGGGCCTCGAGCGGGATCGAGCGCCAGGCGCGCCGCCGGCCGCAGGCGATTGATCGCCCGGAAGGCGAGGGCGACGGCCCCCATCCCGGCGACTCCCGCCACCAGGCCGAGCAGCGCGTATTCGACGCCGATACCCGCCAGGATGCGCGCGCTCGAATAACCGATCGCTTTGAAGATCCCCATCTCGCGCCGGCGGTCGAGCATGGCGAGCCCCACCGAATTGGCGATCAGGACGCCACCGGCGACCAGCGCCAGCCCCGCGATGGCGACGACGAAGGCGAAGAGGCTCTGGATGGCGCTCTGTGTCACCGCGTCGAGATCCGCCCGGGTGAGCAGCAGGGCGTCCGGCGCGGTGCGCTGGAGCTCGCGTTCGAGCGCGGCGAGGCGCCCGGTCTCCACCACGGCGGTGCAATCCAGCCGGCCGGGGCGGCGGCTCGACTTCGGCGCCGGGTCGCCGGCGCGCGCCAGCGCCGCGGCGACCGGGCCGGCATCGGCGGGAGCCGCGAAGAGAGTGACGCCGGCGCGCGGGCGCGCGGCGGTTGGCGGGGCGAAGCGGGCGCGTCCGCTCTCGATCGCCGCGCCGGCGAACCCGATCGTGAACACGCCGCAGAAGAGGGCTACCAGCGCCACCAGGGTGTGCAGGAGATCTCGACGCAGATTGCGCCGGGCGATCGCCACGATACCGGGGAGCGGGAGGGGGACGGCGACGACGGCGAAGAAGCCGGCGCCGAGCAGCGCCACGAGGAGCACGAGCCCGACCGTGCCCCCCGCCACGACGCCGACGCCGTAGAGGACCGAGCGCATCACCCCCGCCGCGACCGCCGAGAAGAGAGCGGCGAGCAGGGCGTAGAGGAGCGTCGACTCCTTCCAGGCCACCGGCGTCGGCAGGTCGCGCAGCAGGGTCGACGGCCGCACGGCGCTCGCCCGCGCGATCGCCTGCAGGCCGAAGAGCACCGCCGTGACGGCGCCGACGGCCACGCCTCCAGCCAGCACTCCCGGGTTCACGGCGGAACCGAGGAGGATCGGCCCCATGCGCCCGAGGAGGAGGCGGAGCCAGCTCGCGAGGGCAACCCCCGCCCCCGCGCCGGCGAGCCCGCCGAGGAGGCCGAGCATCCCCGTCTCGAGGCCGAAGAGGAGCACGAGGTGGCGGCGCTCGTAGCCGAGCGTCTTGAGCGTCGCGATCTCCAGCCGCCGGCGCGCCAGCAGCACCTGCATGGTGTTGGAGACGCCGAGGCCGCCGAGCAGCAGGCCGAGGAGGCCGGCGCCCTCCAGCATCAGCCCGAACAGGCCGGCGACTTTGGACCGCCGCCGCGCGTCCTGGTCCGCCGTGGTCACCGACCATCCCTCGGCGGTGAGCGCCGGGACCTTGGGCTGCGACGCCCCCCAGAGCACCTGCGCCGAGCCCACGACCGCCTCGCGACCGGCGAGCCGCCGGGCCGTCGCGAGGCTGTAGAACACCGAATCGCCCTGGCGATCCGGGGGGAGCTCGGCGACGCCGGTGATCCGCAGGCGCGCCGGAGCGCCTTCCGGACCGCCGCCCAGGATCAGCGCGTCGCCCGCCTTCAGCGCCAGCGAGCCGGCGAGGTCGCGGGTGATCACCGCCGTTCCGGGCGTGGCGATCAGCGATCGGAACGAGAGGCCCGGAGCGCCGCGGAGCCGCATCTCTCCCACCAGAGGGAAGGTGGCGGGGTCGACGCCGAGCGCCCGCCCGAGGACGTGGACGGGGCCGCCACCGGCTCGCTTGAGGAGCGCGCCCCCGCCCTGGGTGGTCAGGGTGAAGGCCGTGACCGCGCCCCGCGCCTGCATCCGCGCCAGCGCCGCGACGTCCGCGGCCGCGAGCGTTCCCCCGCTCCGGGAGAGCGAGGCGTCGCCGCCCAGCGCGGCGCGAGGGTCGGGAGCGATCGACGCCGCGATCATCGAGGAGAGCGTCTGGAGGCCGACCAGCGACATCACGCCGAAGGCGACGCAGGCCGTAGCCAGCAGCGTCCGTTGACCGCCCCGCAGCAGGTTGCGGGCGGCGTAGCGCAGCGCAAAAGCGGCGTTCATCGGGGCTCCAGCGGGCCGTCGACCAGCAGTCCGTCGACAAGGTGCAGCCCGCGATCGGCGCGCGCGGCGACCTCGCGGTCGTGCGTGGCCACCACGACGGTGAACCCCAGCTCGCGGCGCAGGGCGGCGATCAGCGCCAGCACCTGCGTGCCCGTGGCGCTGTCGAGGTTTCCCGTCGGCTCGTCGGCGATCAGGAGCGCCGGCCGCGTGACGAGCGCGCGGGCGATGGCGACGCGCTGCTGCTGGCCGCCCGAGAGCTGGTGCGGCCGGTGTCCGAGCCGGTCCGACAGGCCGACCCGCGCGAGCACCTCCCGCGCCGCATCGCGCGCCCGCGGGCCCGACGACCGGACGTACAGCGGCGCCTCGACGTTCTCCTGCGCGGTGAGCGAAGCGATCAGGTTGAACGACTGGAAGACGACGCCGATCCGCTCGTTGCGCAGCCGGGCCATCGCCCGCTCGCCGAGCCGCGTCACGTCGGTCCCGCCGAGGAGGATGCGTCCGGAGCTCGGGGAATCGAGGCCGGCGAGAATCCCCAGCAGGGTCGACTTGCCCGAGCCTGAGGGGCCGGTGAGCGCGATCCACTCTCCGCGAGCGACCGTGAAGGAAAGCCCCTTGAGGATGGGGACGTTCTCACCGCCGAGCGGGAGCGAGCGGGTCAGATCGATCGCCTCGATCGCGGCGCTATCGGGATGCATCATGGTTTTGGTCTCCGTCGAGAAGGGTCTCGCCGGTAGAACGCACCCCGCGGCGAGGTATTACAGACGCGCTCGCGTGGTGAAGGGTGGAGCACTCGTTTGGCACCGGGTCTGCAATACTCGGGCGCCATGGACGAGAAACCCTCGGGATTCGTGCGCGTCCGGGGCGCCCGGGAGCACAATCTCAAGAACGTCGACCTCGAGATCCCGCGCGACGTGCTGGTCGTCTTCACCGGGGTGTCGGGCTCCGGTAAATCTTCGCTCGCCTTCGGCACCCTTTACGCCGAAGCGCAGCGGCGCTACCTCGAATCGGTCTCTCCCTACGCCCGGCGGCTGTTTCATCAGATGGAGGTGCCGGAGGTCGACGAGATCGACGGCCTGCCTCCCGCGGTCGCCTTGCAGCAGCAGCGCGGCTCGCCCACCACCCGCTCGTCGGTGGGCAGCGTCACCACCCTCTCGAACCTGCTGCGGATGCTCTACTCGCGGGCCGGCCGCTATCCGAAGAACCAGCCGCTCCTCTACGCCGAATCGTTCTCGCCCAACACGCCGGAAGGGGCCTGCCCGCGCTGCCACGGGCTGGGGCGGGTCTACGAGGTGACCGAGCGCTCGATGGTGCCGGACGACTCGCTGACCCTCCGCGAGCGCGCCGTCGCCGCCTGGCCCACCGCGTGGCACGGGCAGAACCTGCGCGACATCCTGGTCACCCTCGGCTACGACGTCGACCGCCCCTGGCGCGACCTCCCCAGGAAGGACCGCGACTGGATCCTGTTCACCGACGAGCAGCCGACCGTCCCCGTCTACGCCGGCTACACGCCGGAGGAGACGCGGCGCGCCCTGAAGCGCAAGGAGGAGCCGAGCTACATGGGAACTTTCAGCAGCGCCCAGCGCCACGTGCTGCACTCGTTCGCCAACACCCACAGCCCGATGATGAAAAAGCGGGCGGCGCGCTACATGCTGAGCAGCGAATGCCCGCTCTGCCACGGCAAGCGGCTGCGCCGCGAATCGCTCTCCGTGAAGTTCGCGGGCTTCGACATCGCCGAGATCTCGCGCCTGCCGCTCGCCCGGCTGGCCGCCGTGGTGCAGCCCTACGTGGACGCTGCGCAGCGCGACGAGAAAGCGCCGGAAAAAACCATCGTCATCCAGCGCATCGCGCAGGATCTCGTCGGCCGTCTCGCCGTCCTGCTCGATCTCGGTCTCGGCTACCTCGCGCTCGAACGCAGCACGCCCACCCTCTCGCCGGGCGAGCTCCAGCGCCTGCGGCTCGCCACCCAGGTGCGCTCCAACCTCTTCGGTGTGGTCTACGTGCTCGACGAGCCCTCGGCGGGGCTCCATCCGGTGGACACAGAGGCCCTGCTCAGGGCGCTCGACAACCTGAAAGCTTCCGGGAACTCCCTCTTCGTCGTCGAGCACGATCTGGACGTGATCCGCCGCGCGGACTGGATCGTCGACGTGGGGCCGGCCGCCGGCGAGAAGGGGGGCTACGTGCTCTACAGCGGCCCGCCCGCGGGGCTCGAAGCGGTGGAAGCGTCGCAGACCCGGCGGCATCTCTTCGCAGATTCGTCCGCCACCCTTCCCCACCGGACGCCGCGCACGCCCACCGGCTGGCTCCGTCTGACCGGCGTCACCCGCAACAACCTCGACCGGCTCGACGTCGAGTTTCCGCTGGGGGTGTTCACCACCGTGACGGGGGTCTCCGGCTCGGGCAAGTCGAGCCTGGTCAGCCAGGTCCTGGTGGAGCTGGTTGGCGAGCACCTCGGCCATCCGGTCGCTGGCGAGGAGGAGGAAGGCGAGGAGCTGGAGCGCGCCGCCGTGGCCACCACCGGCGGGAAGATCGCAGCCGGCATGGAAGCGATCAAACGCCTGGTGCGCGTCGATCAAAAACCGATCGGCCGCACCCCGCGCTCGAATCTCGCGACCTATACGGGTCTCTTCGATCACGTCCGCAAGCTCTTCGCGGCAACCCGCGCCGCGCGCGCCCGCCACTACGACGCCGGGCGCTTCTCCTTCAACGTCGCCAAGGGGCGCTGCCCGACCTGCGAAGGAGAAGGCTTCGTGATGGTCGAGCTCCTCTTCCTCCCCAGCGTCTACGCCCCCTGTCCCACCTGCCACGGGGCGCGCTACAACGCGAAGACGCTCGAGATCCACTATGCAGGCAAGAACATCGCCGAGGTGCTGGGGATGACCGTCGACGCCGCCTGGGAGTTCTTCCCCGGCGAGCAGCAGGTCTGCCGCGCCCTCACCGTCCTCAGGGAAGTCGGCCTGGGCTACCTCCGCCTCGGCCAGCCCGCCACCGAGCTCTCGGGAGGCGAAGCCCAACGCATCAAGCTCGCCACCGAGCTGCAACGCATGGGGCGCGGCAATACCCTCTACGTCCTCGACGAGCCCACCACGGGCCTACACCCCACCGACGTCGAAAGGCTGATGAAACAGCTCGACGGCCTGGTCGAGGCGGGGAACACCGTCATCGTCGTAGAGCACGACATGCGCGTCGTCGCCAGGAGCGACTGGGTGATCGACATCGGCCCCGGGGCTGGAGAAGAGGGCGGGCGGGTGGTGGCGGCCGGGACGCCGGCCGAGGTGGCAGGGTCGGCGGCGAGCAGGACTGCTCCTTATCTCAGGGATTTCTTAGAGCGCGCGAGAAAGTAGTCTAGTTTCTCGCAAAAAATCGCCCTGACAAGAGCAACCTGCTACATATCTCCCTGGCCATCAATGAAGGGTATCATCTTGATCGCCATTCTCCAGCTCAGAATATTCTTCCCGTTTATCGATAATTTCTCTAGGAAGATATTTCTCGTGAATACGGTACAGGTAGTCAAGACCAGAACTCTCATCCGCCACATAGTTGAGCCGCTCTTGGAAGAAGCGCAGCCGCGCCTTACAGGTATCAATAATCTGACCCCAAGTCCTAACCCAAATTTTTAGTCGGTAATCTTCAACATGCCATAGCAATCCTTGCGGACGACCAGCTTGAGTAACTTCAAGCCTGACAGAATCAGAAATTTCGCTGGAAACTGCCCAGAACTCCCAGCGCGTATTTGTATCGCGAAAGCGATCATCTCTTACTATTGCAGTAGCATAGTCCTTGACCTGCTGGGCCTCGGCACTACCGATTGCGACCTTTGGTCGCTTAAGTTCAATTACAAGATGCTCATTCTGCTCTTGATGAGGCTGCGGAACCATTCGCGACAGCATCAAGTCAACAATACCCTCAGAGCCATCCTCACGCACGACAGGCCTTTCATCAAGCACCTCGACTTGATTCAAATCAAGATGACGCCTCAGAACCGCATTCAAACTTCTATCACTTAATGTCAGATTAAACTCCTCACCAAATAACCAGGTATGCTCGGCTACTATCTTATGGAGATGCCTTCTCTCAAGAGTCTTTTGACGGCCAACTGGATCAAAAACCAATAGCTCTAGACCCTGAAGAAAGTCAAGCCTATCTGCCACAACTTTAGAGGCATTAATAATAGCCTCCAGCGAGGTACGTTCGAGCAAAAGCGCCAATTCTTCTTGCTTTTCTCGTGGAAGATTCAAAACATCCCGCAATATGGCTTGCACAGCCTCAGGACTAGTCTCGATTGCAGTCCGCAGAAGTCGAAACGATAATTTTTTGTTCTCGCGTGAAGTTATACCGAAATCAGGGAGGTATGTATGAACGTTTAACGCTAGAACATCAAAAACTTGCCGCTCTGCCTCCTCAACGACACTCCTCGGTGCGCCATCAAAAGGGTAAATTAGCTCTTCCTTCCAATGCTCTACTAAGTTGCCCGCCTTGTCTGCCGCTCGCCTTCGGAAATGCGCCTTCAGCTGATCCTTAGCGTTGTCAATAAGCGGCTTGAGGTCTAGACTTAGATCTTCCAGAGCTAGCTCTCCCGCGATCCAAAGGTCGCGGATAAATGATGATTTAAGATAAGCAGTAAATTGAAATCCTGGGGCCTGGATTCCAGGGGGGAGTTTATGAAGAGAGAATCCGTTGGCGTCGCAAAGAAAGAGAGCTCGATCCGTAGGAACCTTCCACTCGACAACCGTCAGAGAAGATTCGATCTTCCGTCCGTCAGAAAGCGAAATCACAGGAAGGACGTATTCTTCCAGATTGTCCTCAACCTCTCCAGGGTCAATAGCGCCATCATCATATCGAATTGACAGATTCGAATATTGCCGGAGATAAAGAGCAAATTCCTCTGTAAGAAATTGACGAGCCCGAGAGGGCTCCAAGGATGTTAGCCTGCGTTCAATTCCGTTAACGGTCGCCACTGTTCCGGTCGCAGTGCTTTCAGACAAATGCGGCTCTTCGACACTAAAAATTCGCAGATTCGACCGACGACCTCTTATGGAATATTCTAATATCTTATCATCTTGTCTATAGCGTGTAAACCACTCGACTTGAGTTCCCAGAGCAAAGGCTTGGAACCTACCCTTCCCTTGTTGACCATGGAGAATACGTCCGCCTGATGTACGATTACGGTTACGCTTCCAGGACCCCCCAAGCCGCTCAAAGGCTGAAATTGCCTCTTCATACGGAAGACCACGGCCGTTGTCAGATACCTGAATGCGTTCAAGTCCCCCTAGTGAGTTGCGCTCTAATCTGACTTGGACAACTGTTGCATCCGCATCCAACGCGTTCCATATGAGTTCCTCCACTGCTGCAAGAGGGCTCCTTGATGTAGCAAGGTTCTCAAGATAGTCGCGCTCAACCTTGACTTCAATGGTTTTTTCCACAATTTTCCTATTCACAGTTCTTAGTCACTAGGATCTACCCGCAATAGCCGCGGACAGGAAGAGGCCACTTCTTCCCTAGCCGTAAATCTGAGGCTGTCTCCCACCATCTCCTTAAATCTCTGCGCTTATCTAGGTTCCTTCAAGATAGACAAGAATGTGCTTAGGGTGTGTCGATACTTTCGTGCAAGGTAGGACACCGCTGCTCTTCGTGCCTCTCTTGTCTTACGCCTATTCTACGCCAGCACCGTGTGCAGGATCAATTGGCCGCAGCCCCACGCGCGTGGCCTGTTCGCCCAATTGCGGCTTCTGACTGCGACACTGGCCTTCGACAAAGGAACTCGACGGAACAACGCACCTCGTCGGGAGGCCTTACCCGCCCGGAGGCCGCGCCCCACACTGATCCGTCGGCACCCAGGGGACCTCGGTGGGGATGTCCCAGTAGAGATCGACGACCACCCCCCGTTCGTCGAGCAGGACGGCCAGGTAACCCGCGGGCGAGGCCGGACGCAGGATCCAACTCATGATGTGCGCTTTATGGAGGATGCCGTCCCGGGTGGGCTTGCCGAAGAGGCGGCGCAGGTCGGTCTCCGTCGTCTGACAGAGCACGACCGAGCGGGCCGCGGCACCGGCGTTGAGCGACGGCTTGGCCGATGTCGCCGGCGCTCCCGCCGAATGCGCGCATCCTGCGACGAGGACGAAGAGGAAGGACAGGTCCAGGCCCACGAGAGATCGGATCTGTCGGCCTTTGGAGGTCATGGGCGCATTGTATGGCTTTGCGACCCGCCTGGAGGCTACTGGCCGGCCTTCTTGAGGTGTTCAAGCTCCGCGCGCAGCCGGGCGATTTCCGCCTCGGCTTGGCCAGCCCTCTTCTCAGCACCCCTCCGCGCTTCGAGCTCCTGGCGAGCCCGCTCCTCCGCCGCCCGCCGGGCAGCTTGCTCCTCGCTGCCGGTGAGGAGCCACTCGCCGGTCGCGGCATCGCCGACCCGGACCGTGCGGCGGTCTTCGGAAGGAGCAAAGAAAAGCTGCGTGGTCTCGGAGTGGAGGCGTCCCTGGGAATCAGACTCGATCCGCCGATAGCGCCGGTCCGCTCCCAGGCGATATCCCGTCAGGGCCAGTGGATTCTTGGCGGGAAAGGGAGGATCGACGATGAGGTACTCGGGAATCCCCACGCGCTGATAAAGCTCTACCTTCACCTTGTGGTCGTTCTTGTACATCGCGGTGTCCGAGTAGGAGACGACCTCGAGGACCAGGCTGGGGAGCTTCCCCTCCTCGGCGACCCGGTAGATCGACCGGCCTTCCCGCTTGAGAATTCCGCGGACGACCGCGAGGTCGGGGGAGGGGTTGGGGAGGCCGGAGATACCCCACTCGATCTTCATGTCGCAGAGGATCACTACGTCATGGACCGCTTCGTAGTGCCGCCTCAGCAGGTCGTGCAACGTGGTGACGATCTGTGCGTGAGGATCGCTCTGGGTCACTTCGTCTCCGGGCTGCGGGTCGAGAAGATCCTCGGCCGTGAGTGGGACCTCCTGCTCGACGACCTCGCCACTGGGAAGGCGGACGCGCTTCCGCCGCGATCCGTAGCGGAAGGGATCCGGTTCCGCGTCGGCCGGCGGCTTGCGGAGAGGATCGGCCATGGAGACAGTATAGCCAGATCGCGGCGAGGCGATCAAAGTATCGGGAATCGGAGACGCCTACCGCGTCACCGCCAGCGCCCCGCTCGCCGGCAGATCCCCGGTGGTCCAGCCGCCCCCCAGCGCCTTGATCAGGTTGACGCTCGCGGTCATCTGGCGGATGCGGAGGTCGACCGTGTTGCGCTCGTTGGTGTAGGCGGCGTTCTGGGCGGTGATCACCTCAAGGTAGGTGGCGATGCCGGCCGAATACCGGTTGCGGGTGAGCTGGAGCGAGCGCTCGGCGGCGGTGGTGGCGGCGACCTGCTGGGTGGCTTCGGCGGCGAGGACGCGGAGGGCCGAGAGGTTGTCCTCGACCCCCTGGAAGGCGTCGAGCACGCTCTCGCGGTAGGCGGCCACGGTGGCGTCGTAGTTGGCCTCCGCCTGCTCCACCGTCGCTCGCCGACGGCCGCCGTCGAAGAGGGTGCCGAGGAGCTGCGGGCCGACCGACCAGAAGCGGCTGGGGAGCGAGAAGAGCTGGCCGAGGACGCTGTTCGCGAAGCCCCCCGAGGCGTTCAGGCTGAGGGTCGGATAGTAGGCCGCCTGGGCGACGCCGATCTGGGCGTTGGCCGCGGCCACCCGGCGCTCGGCGGCGGCGATGTCGGGGCGGCGCTCGAGGAGCTCCGAGGGGAGCCCCACCGGCACCACCGGCGGCCCGAAGCGGATCGGCGCCGACGGGATGGTGAGGTCGGCGGGCGCCTTGCCGGTGAGGATGGCGATCGCGTGCTCGAGCTGGGTGCGCGAGACGCCGAGGTCGATCGCGGCGGCCCGCGCCGTTTCGAGCTGCGTCTGCGCTTCGGCCAGGTCGGCGCCCGAGGCGACTCCCTGGTCGTGCCGGTTGGCGGTGATCTTGAGCGCCGTCTGGTACTCGTTGACGGTCGAATCGAGGAGCTGCCGCTGCTCGTCGAGGCCGTGGAGCTGGAAGTAGTCGCTGGCCAGCTCCGTCTGCAAGCTCAGGCGCGTGTTCTCGACGTCCGCAGCGCTCGCCTGGGCGGTGGCGATGTTGGCCTCGACGCCGCGCCGCACCCGCCCCCAGAGGTCGAGCTCCCAGGTGAAGTCGATCGGTACCTGATAGACGGTGGACGAGCCGCCGGAGGAGGTCGTGGTCCCACTGCTGCCGCTGCCGCTGCCGCCGCGGCCGGACGACGAGCTGAACGCGCGGGTGGCCTGGGCTCCCGCGGTCACCGTGGGGAAGAGGCCGGCGCGGGCGAGCGCCACCGCCGCGCGGGCGCCGCGGAACTGCGCCTCGGCCTGTGCCAGGTTCTGGTTGGAGACCGCGACCTGCTCCTCGAGCGCGTTGAGCGCCGGATCGCCGAACAGCTCCCACCACTTGCCGCGCAGGGCGGCGTCGCTCGGCTGGGCGCGCTTCCAGCCTTCGGGCGGCGCCTCCTTGAAGGCGCCCGGGGCCGCCGTCGTGGGCTTCCTGTAGTTGGGGCCGACGGCGGCGCACGCCGTCAGCAGACCGATCGCGAGCAGCAGGGGGAGTCTCTTGTCCATAACCATTCTTTTCTCTCAGGCTCCCGAGCTCGCCGGCACGGTCTCGCGGCGGGGGCGGCGGCGCGGCGCGCGCCGTCCTTCCCACCAGAGCCGGAAGCGGTCGAGGTAGAGGTAGATCACCGGGGTGGTGTAGAGCGTCAGCAGCTGGCTGAACAATAGGCCGCCGACGATCGCGATGCCGAGGGGACGGCGCAGCTCGGAGCCGGTGCCGATGCCGATGGCGAGCGGCAGGCCGCCGAGCATCGCCGCCATGGTGGTCATGGTGATCGGCCGGAAGCGCAGCAGGCAGGCCTCGTAGATGGCGTCGGCCGGGCTCTTGCCGTCCTTGCGCTCCGCCTCGATGGCGAAATCGATCATCAAAATGGCGTTCTTCTTGACGATGCCGATCAGCAGGATGATGCCGATCACGGCGATCACCGACAGCTCGGTGTGGCAGATGATCAGCGCCAGCAGCGCGCCGACGCCGGCCGACGGCAGGGTCGACAGGATGGTGATCGGATGGATGGTGCTCTCGTAGAGCATGCCGAGCACGATGTAGACGGTGAGCAGGGCGGCGAGGATCAGCAGCGCCTCGTTCTTCAACGAGTCCTGGAACGCCTGCGCCGTCCCCGCGAAGCTGCCGTGGATGCTGCCGGGGAGCCGGATCTCCGCCTCCGCCTGGGCGACCGCGGTGACGGCGTCGCCGAGCGCCACTCCGGGCGGCAGGTTGAAGGAGAAGGTGATCGCCGGGAACTGCCCTTGGTGGTTGACGGTCAGCGGCGCGTTGGTGGTCTCGTAGTGAGTGAACGTGGCGAGCGGGACCAGCCGGCCGGGACCGGTCGACGAGCCGCCCGACGAGTTGCTCGCAGAGCCAGCCGCGGAGTTGTTCGCGAAGCTGCCCGCCGAGCCGCCGCCGGAGGCTCCGGCCGTATCGGTCGCGGCACCCGCCGTGCCGGTCGCGCCCGCAGCGCCGGAGGATGCCGAGATCCCCCGCGAGTTGTTGTTGGCGGCGCTCGCCGCCGCGTTCGAGGCGTTGGTGGGGCTCGGATTGCCCGCCGGCACGTAGATGTACTTCAGCCCCTCGGGGCTCTGCCAGAACCGCGGCTCGACCTCCATCACCACGTGATACTGGTTGAGCTGCTCGTACATCGTCGACACCTGGCGCTGGCCGAAGGCGTCGTAGAGGACGTTGTCGATCATCTGCGGCGTGATCCCCAGCCGCGCGGCGGTGGTGCGGTCGATCGCGAGCGTGCTCTGCAGCCCCTTGTTCTGCTGGTCGGAGTTGACGTCGACCAGCTGCTTCAGGGTGCGCAGCTTCGCCTGCACCTTGGGGGCCCATTGCAGCAGCTCGTCGGTGTTGTCCCCCTGGAGGGTGTACTGGTACTGGGCGTTCCCCTGCCGGCCGCCCACCCGCAGGTCCTGCACCGCCTGCAGGAAGAGGTTGGCCCCCGGCTCGTGGGAGAGCTTGGGGCGCAGGCGGGCGATCACCTGGTCGGCGGTCTCCTTGCGCTTCGTCTTCAGCGCCACGAACATGCGCGCCGAGTTGTTGCCGCCGGTGAAGCTGGTGACGCTGTCGATCGCGGGGTCCTTCTGGACGATCGCCACCATCCGCGTCATCCGCCCCTGCATCGCCTGGAAGGAGCTCGACTGGTCGGCGACGATCGAGCCGTTGAGCCGGCCGGTGTCCTGCTGCGGGAAGAATCCCTTGGGCACGATGATGTAGAGGTAGACGCTGGCTCCCATCGTCGCGAGAGTGATCAGCAGCACCAGGAACTGGTGGCGCAGCACCCACGACAGCGAGCGCTCGTAGCCGTGCAGGATGCGGTCGAAGCCCCGCTCGGTCGCCTGGTAGAGGCGGCCGTGCTTCTGCTTCTCGCGCGAGCGCAGGAGCTGGGCGCACATCATCGGCGTGGCGGTGAGCGAGACCACCATCGAGACGGCGATGGCGATCGAGAGGACGATCGCGAACTCACGGAACAGGCGGCCGACGATGCCGCCCATCAGCAGGATGGGGATGAACACGGCGATCAGCGAGATGCTGATCGTCAGCACCGTGAAGCCGATCTCCTTCGCCCCCTTGAGCGCCGCCGCGACCGGCGTCAACCCCTGCTCGAGATAGCGCGTGATGTTCTCGACCACCACGATCGCGTCGTCGACCACGAAGCCGGTGGCGACGGTGAGCGCCATCAGCGACAGGTTGTCGATCGAGAAGCGGAGCAGGTACATGATGCCGAAGGTGCCGATCAGCGACACCGGCACGGCGACGCTGGGGATGAACGTCGAGCGCCAGTCGCGCAGGAAGACGAAGACGACGAGGATCACCAGCAGGATCGAGATGATCAGCGTGATCTCGACGTCGTGCACCGAGGCGCGGATGGTGGTGGTGGAATCCATCACCACCTGCATCTTGATCGCCGGCGAGATCGAGGCCTGGAGCTGCGGCAGCACGGCGCGGATGCGGTCGACGGTGGCGATCACGTTCGCCCCCGGCTGGCGGAAGATGATCAGCAGGATGGCGGGCTTGCCGTTGGCGAGCCCGCCGGAGCGCAGGTTCTCGACCGAGTCGTCCACCGTCGCCACGTCGCCGAGGCGCACGCCGGCGCCGTTCCGGTAGCTGAGGATCAGCGGCCGGTACTCCGCCGCCTTGTGCAGCTGGTCGCTGGTGCTCAGCGACCACAGGCGGTCGACGCTGCCGAGCTCCCCCTTCGGCCGGTTGGCGTTGGCGTTGGTGAGCGCCGTGCGCACGTCCTCCAGGCTCAGGCCGAAACCGTTGAGCAGGGTCGGGTTGACCTCCACCCGCACCGCCGGCAGGGCGCCGCCGCCGACGGTGATCTCCCCCACCCCCTCGACCTGCGAGATCTTCTGTTGCAGCACCGAGGAGGCGACGTCGTAGATCTTCGGCTTTTCGATCAGGTCCGAGGTCAGCGAGAGGAGCATGATCGGCGCGTCGGACGGGTTCGACTTCCTGAAGTTGGGGTTGCTCGGCAGGTTGGCCGGCAGCTGCCCGCGGGCGGCGTTGATCGCCGCCTGCACGTCGCGCGAGGCGGCGTCGATGTTGCGGTTGAGGTCGAACTGCAAGGTGATGTTGGTCGAGCCGAGCGAGCTCGACGAGGTCATCTCGCTCACCCCCGCGATGCGCCCGAACTGCCGCTCGAGCGGGGTGGCGACCGAGGACGCCATGGTGTCGGGGCTGGCGCCCGGCAGGTTGGCCGAGACGTGCAGGGTGGGGAACTCGACCTGCGGCAACGGCGAGACCGGCAGCAGGCGGAAGGCGAGGCCGCCGGCGAGGGTGATGGCGACGACCAGCAGCGTGGTGGCGATCGGCCGCCGGATGAACGGGGCCGAGATGCTGCGCGTCCCCTTCTCCTCCTCCTCTCCTCCTGGGGCAACTGCGCCCGCTCGTCATCGCTCATGCGCCGGCCTCCTCCGGGCGGAGCCCGGCCTTGGGCTCGGCGCTGGCTTCAGGACGCCTCTCCTGCCGCCGGTCCGCCTTCTTTTTGAACCTCTGCGCCAGGCGGTCGAAGGCGAGGTAGACGACCGGCGTGGTGTAGAGGGTGAGGAGCTGGCTGAAGATCAGGCCGCCGATGATGGCGATGCCGAGCGGCCGGCGCAGCTCGGCGCCGATGCCCCGCCCGAGCGCCAGCGGCACGGCGCCCAGGAGCGCCGCCATGGTGGTCATGATGATCGGCCGGAAGCGCAGCAGGGCGGCCTGATAGATCGCCTCGTGCGGCGGCTTGCCGTCCTTGCGCTCGGCGTCGAGCGCGAAGTCGATCATCATGATCGCGTTCTTCTCCACGATGCCGATCAGCAGGATGATGCCGATCAGCGCGATGATGCTGAACTCGCTGCCGCAGAGCAGCAGCGCGAGCAGGGCGCCGACGCCGGCCGACGGCAGGGTCGAGAGGATGGTCAGCGGGTGGATGTAGCTCTCGTAGAGCACCCCGAGCAGGATGTAGACGGTGATCACCGCCGCCAGGATCAGCAGCGGCGTGTTGCTGAGCGACCCTTGAAAGGAGGAGGCGGTCCCCTGGAAGGAGGCCTGGATGCTGTCCGGCATCTTGAGGTCCGTCTTCGCCTGGTTGACCGCCTTCACCGCCGCCCCCAGCGAGGCGCCGGGCGCCAGATTGAAGGAGACGGTGGCCACCGGGAACTGCCCCTGGTGGTTCACCGCCAGCGGCGTGCTGCGCTCCTCCACCCGGGTGAAGGAGGCGAGCGGCACCGAGCCGCCGCTCGACGAGCGCAGGAAGATCCCGGAGAGATCCTGCGGCGTCTCGTGGAAGCCGGGCTGGGTCTCGAGCACCACGCGGTACTGGTTGAGCTGGGTGAACATGGTCGAGATCTGCCGCTGGCCGAAGGCGTCGTAGAGCGTGTCGTCGAGCATCTGCGGGGTGATGCCGAGCCGCGACGCGGTCGTGCGGTCGAAGACGAGATGGGCCTGGAGGCCGTCGTTCTGCTGGTCGCTGCCGACGTCGACGAGGTCCGGCAGCTTGCGCAGGCGGGCGACGAAGCGCGGCACCCAGGTGGCGAGCTCGTTGGGGTCGGCGTCCTCGAGGCTGTACTGGAACTCGGCCCGGCTCACCCGGTCCTCGACCGAGAGGTCCTGCACCGGCTGCATGTAGAGGGTGATGCCGGAGACCTTGGCGAGCTGCGACGACAGGCGCCGGATCACCTCGCTGGCGCTGGCGTCACGGTCCGCGAGCGGCTTCAGGTTGATCTGGATGCGGCCGGTGTTCACCGTCGTGTTGGTGCCGTCGACGCCGATGAACGAGGAGAGGCTGGCGACCGCCGGGTCGGCGAGGATCGTCCGGGTCAGCGCCTGCTGGCGCTCGGTCATCGAGCGGAAGGAGGCGTCCTGCGCGGCCTCCGAGATGCCGAGGATGACGCCGGTGTCCTGGATCGGGAAGAACCCCTTGGGGATGACCAGGAAGAGCAGCACGGTGGCGACCAGGGTGCCGACGGCGACCAGCAGCGTCAACGGCTGGTGGTCGAGCACCCAGAGCAGGGTGCGGTCATAGAAGTGGAGGATGTTTTCGAACATCCGTTCCGAGACGCGGTAGAAGCGGCCGCGCTGCGACTCCGGCTTGTGGCGCAGGAGCTTGGCGGCCATCATCGGCGTCAGGGTCAGCGAGACGACGGCGGAGATCAGGATGGTGGCGCTCAGGGTGACCGCGAACTCGCGGAACAGGCGGCCGACGACGTCGCCCATGAACAGCAGCGGGATCAGCACGGCGATCAGCGACACGGTCAGCGAGAGGATGGTGAAGCCGATCTGCTCGGCCCCCTTGAGCGCCGCGTCGAGCGGTTTCTCCCCCTCCTCGATGTAGCGCGAGATGTTCTCGAGCATCACGATCGCGTCGTCGACCACGAAGCCGGTCGAGATGGTGAGCGCCATCAGCGTCAGGTTGTTCAGGCTGTAGCCGAGCAGGTACATGGCGCCGAAGGTGCCGACCAGGGTGAGCGGCACCGCGACGCTGGGGATGATGGTGGCGGCGAGCGTGCGCAGGAAGAGGAAGATCACCATCACGACGAGGGCGATGGTGAGCAGCAGCTCGAACTCGACGTCGTGCACCGAGGCGCGGATGGTGCTGGTGCGGTCGGTGAGCACCGTCACCTCGACCGCCGACGGCAGCGAGGCGCGCAGCTGCGGCAGCAGCGCCGTCACCTTGTCGACCACGCTGATGATGTTCGCCCCCGGCTGGCGCTGGATGTTGACGATCACCGCCGGCGTCTCGTTCATCCACGCCGCCTGGCGCACGTTCTCGGCCGAATCGATCACGTTGGCGACGTCGGAGAGGACGACCGGCGCGCCGTTCTTGTAGGCGATGATCAGCGGCTTGTACTGCTCGCTCGACAGCAGCTGGTCGTTGGCGCCGATGGTGTACGACTGGCGGCTGCCGTCGAAGCTCCCCTTCGCCTGGTTGACGTTGGCCTGCGACACCGCGGTGCGCACGTCCTCGAGGGTCAGCCCGTAGGAGGAGAGGGCGGTGGGGTTGGCCTGGATGCGCACCGCCGGCTTCTGGCCGCCGCTGATCTGCACCAGGCCGACGCCGGGGAGCTGCGACACCTTCTGCGCCAGGCGGGTGTCGGCGAGGTCCTCCACCTTCGACAGCGGCAGCGTCTTCGAGGTCAGCGCCAGGGTGAGCACCGGGGCGTCCGCCGGGTTCGTCTTACTGTAGACCGGCGGGTTCGGCAGGTCGCGCGGCAGGAAGGTGCCGCCGGCGTTGATCGCCGCCTGCACCTGCTGCTCGGCGACGTCGATGTCGAGGTCGAGGGTGAACTGCAGGGTGATGATCGACGCCCCCTCGGAGCTGATCGAGGTCATCTGGTTGAGGCCCGGCACCTGCCCGAACTGGCGCTCGAGCGGCGCGGTGACGGCGGAGGCCATCACGTCCGGGCTGGCGCCGGGGTAGAAGGTGGTCACCTGGATCGTCGGATAGTCGACCTCCGGCAGCGCCGAGACGGGGAGCTGGCGGAAGGCGACGATGCCGGCGAGCAGCACTCCCACCATCATCAGCGAGGTGGCGATCGGCCGCAGGATGAACGGCCTCGACGGGCTCATGACGACGCCTGCGCCTTCCGGTGCCCCTTGCCGCCGCCCTTCCCGGAGCCGTCGGCCTGCCCCGCTTGCCCGGCCTGGCCGGCCTGCGCGTTCGGTCCGCCGCCGGCTGCCCCCGCGTGGCCGCCGCGGCCGTTCGCTCCCGGCGCCGAGGCGTCGACCTTCATCCCCGGCCGCAGCTTGTCGACGCCGTCGATCACCACCCGCTCGCCGGCGGCGAGCCCCTGCTGGATCACCGTGTCCTCCCCCTCGGTCAGCCCGACCGCGACGTTGCGCGACTCGACCGTCTGGTCGGGTTTGATCGCGTAGACGAAGGTCGCCTGCGGGCTGCGCTGGATCGCCGCCGCCGGCACGGTGACGGCGTTGCGGAGGACGTTGACGAGCAGGCGGGCGTTGACGAACTGCGAGGGGAAGAGCGCCTCGTCGCCGTTGGGGAAGACCGCCTTCAGGCGCACGGTGCCGGTGGTCTGATCGATCTCGTTGTCGACCGCCAGCACCTGGCCGCTCGCCAGCTTGTGCTTGAGGTCGCGGTCGTAGGCGTCGACGGCGAGCACCTTGCCGGCGTGCACCTGCGGCACCACCTGCGGCAACTGGTCGGCGGGGATGGTGAACATCACGTCGATCGGCTGCAATTGGGTGATCACCACCAGGCCGTTGGCGTCGGCGGCATGGACGATGTTGCCGACGTCCGTCTGGCGCAGGCCGACGCGGCCGCCGGTGGGGGCGGTGACGCGGCTGTAGGTGAGGTTGAGCCGCGCGCTCTCGATCTGCGCCTGGTCGCTCTTCAGCACCGCCTGGTCCTGGGCCACGGTGGCGGCCTGGGTGTCGAGCTGCTGCTTGGCGATCGAGTCCTGCTTGTAGAGCACCTCGTAGCGCTGGAGGTCGACCTGGGCGTTGTGGAGCGCCGCCTCGTCCTTCGCCCTCTGCCCCTCGGCCTGCATCAGCTGCACCTGGAAGGGCCGCGGATCGATCTCGGCCAGCAGGTCGCCGGCGCGCACGATCTGCCCCTCGCGGAAGTCGATGCGCAGGAGCTGGCCGTCGACCCGGCTCTTGACGCTGACCGTGTTGAGCGGCACGACCGTCCCCAGTCCCGTCAGGTAGACGCCGACGTCCTTGGTTTTGGCCGTGGCGGCGAGCACCGGGACCGGACGGTCCTGCTTCTTGTCCCCTCCCTTCCCCGCCGCCGTCCCCTGCGCCTTGTCGGCACCGCCGCGATGGGCGAAGAAGTACCAGGCGACCGAGGCCACGCCGAGGAACGCCAGCACCCAGAGCCAGCGGCGCCGGCGGGGCCGGGGCTCCCCGGACTCCGGCTCTGGCTCCTTCCATGGCGGCGGCGGCGCCTCGGCCGGTGCCTTGCGCGGTGCTGGCGATGGTGAAACCTCGCGGTCCTGGGTTTCGGTTCTTTCGGAAATCATCGCAATATACCCCTGGGATCTTGAAAGTGCTGCTTTCCGGTCGAGTAATCGTCGGGTAATCGAAGAAAGATCGCTGGCGCCCCGCGGCCGTACCACCCGGTCTCGATTCTAGTCGTAGCACCGGAGGGAAGGGGTAAAGAAAACGTAAAGCATCGGTGGTAAAGGCGTTTTCAGCCGCCGCTCTCCTCAGGTCGACCGAAAGGCTTTAGCAAGGAGCGCGCCAAAGGCCGCCGCTGCCTCAACGCAGACGGTTCAGCGCGCGGTCGAGCGCGTCGCAATCGAGCTCGCGCAGCTTTTCGGCCGTCTCGGCGCGCACCGCATCCATGCGCAGCGCGCCGGCGGCCTGGCGCTCGCGGCCGAGCGGGGTGAGAGCGGCCCGCACGCTGCGGCGGTCCTTGGGGTCGACCACCCGGCAGACCAGCCCGTCGGCCTCCAGCCGGTCGACGAGCTGGGTGATGTTGGAGCGCACGCAGACCATCCGCGCGGCGAGCTCGCCGAGCGGCAGGGGGCCGTCGGCGAGCGCCAGGTGCTTCAGGGCGCTGAACTTGGGGAGCGACAGGTCGACCGCCTCGAGACTCGCGTCGATGCGCTTCTCGATGACGTCCGAGAGACGGACGATGAGCCCCATGACCCGTTCGTCGGGGCCATCGGGCGCAGCGGTGAAAGGAGCGGCGAGCGGCGTCATTGGAGTCGGTGGCGTCAGGGCTTGGCCGCGGTGCCGGCCGTGGTGCCCGCCGTCCACTGCGGATCGGAGAGCTGCCAGCCGCCGCCGAGGGCGCGGTAGAGCTGCACCAGGGTCGCCAGGCGGTTGTAGCGCGCCTGGGAGAGCAGAAGCTCGGCGGGGAAGAGCTGCTGCTGCGCCTGGAGCACCTCGAGATAGTCCGACAGCCCCGCCACGTAGCGGGTGTTCGACAGGCGGACCGCCTCCTGATAGGCCGCCACCTCGCGCGCCCGCTGGGTCTCGACCTCGGCGTACTTCTGGTAAGCCACCAGCGCCGTCGAGACCTCGTTGAACGAATTCGTCACGCTCTGCTCGTACTGCACCTTCGCCTGCTCCCAACGTGCGACGGCGGCGTCGTACTGGCTGCGCAGCAGGCGCCCCTGGAACACCGGCGACAGCAGGCCGCCACCGAGCGACCAGGTACGGCCGGCCGGGAAGAGCTGCGAGATCTGCGGTGACACCAGCCCCAGGGCGCCGGTGAGGCTCAGGCGCGGGAAGAAATCGGCCTGGGCGACGCCGACGTCGGCGTTGGCGGCGACGAGGGTCTGCTCGGCCTGGCGCAGGTCGGGGCGCCGCCTGAGCAGGTCGGCCGGGAGCCCCGGCGGGATCTCCGGCGGCAGGAACTGGTCGGTGAGCGCGGCGCCGCGCGGCGCCGGCCCCGGATTCCTGCCGAGCAGGAAGGCGAGCTGGTTCTCCTGCGCCACGATCTGCCGCTCGAGGTCCGGGATGTTGGCGGCGGTCGAGGCGAGGAGGGCCTGGGCGCTCGAGGTCTCGAGCGCGGAGGCGGCGCCGCCCTGCAACCGCCGGTTGAAGAGGTCGAACGTCTCCTGGAACGCGCCGGTGGTGCGGCGGGCGATCGCCAGCTGGGCGTCGAGCGAGCGCAGCTGGAAGTAGGCGGTCGCCACCTCGGAGGTGAGCGACAGATAGACGCCGCGCCGCCCCTCCTCGCTGGCCAGGAACTGGGCGAGGGCGGCCTCGTTGAGCCGCCGCACCCGCCCCCAGAAGTCGATCTCCCACGAGGCGTTGAGGTTGAGCTGGTAGAGGCTCCCCTGCGCCCCGGACGCGCTCGAGAACTGCGACTGCCGCCCGTACCCCGTCTCGATCGACCCCTGCAGCGCAGGGTAGGCTTGGGCGCGGGCGATGCCGGCGTTGGCGCGCGCCTCCTCCACCCGCCAGGTGGCGAGGCGCACGTCGTAACCGTTCCTGAGCGCCTCGCCGATCAACCCCTTGAGGACGTCGTCGTGGAAGACCTCCCACCACGCCTGGTCGGCGAACGAGGCGGCGTCCTCGGGACGGGTGGGGGCGACCTGGCCGCGGTGGTCCGCGGGGAGAGTCAGATCCGGCCGGTGATAATTCGGTCCGACCAGGGTGCAGCCGGCGAGTGCCAGCGGGGCGGCAGCCAACAGAAACATCAGCCTCTTCATGAGTGGGCCTCCTCGGCCACCGGCAGCACGGCCTCGCCTGCTCTCTGCCGTTTTCGTTCGGCGCCGCCGAGCTTCTCGACCAGCACGAAGAGCACCGGGATCAGGAACACGCCGAGGCAGGTGGCGGCGAGCATCCCGGCCACCACCACCGTCCCCAGGATCTGCCGCGAGGTGGCGCCCGCGCCGTGGGCGATCCACAGCGGCACGCAGCCCAGGATGAAGGCGAACGAGGTCATCAGGATGGGCCGCAGGCGCAGCTTCGCCCCGACGAGCGCCGCCTCCGAGAGGCTCCTCCCCTTCTCGAACTCCGCCTTGGCGAACTCGACGATCAGGATGGCGTTCTTGGCCGCCAGGCCGATCAGCACCACGAGGCCGATCTGCCCGAAGACGTCGAAGTCGAACTTGCGCAGCAGGAGGCCGGCGAAAGCACCGAAGACGGCGATCGGCACCGACAGCAGGACGGAGAACGGCAGCGTCCAGCTCTCGTAGAGGGCGGCGAGGATCAGGAAGACGAAGATCAGCGACAGCACGAACACCCGTCCGGTGGTTCCCGCCGCCTTCTTCTCCTGGTAGGAGAGGTCGGCCCAGTCATAGCCCATCTCGCGCGGCAGGGTCTGCGCCGCCACCTGCTCGAGCGCCTCGAGCGCCTGCCCCGAGCTGTAGCCGGGAGCGGCGGCGCCGGTGACCTGGGCGGCGCGGAAGAGGTTGAAGCGCTGCGTGTACTCCGGCCCCGAGATGTGGCGGATGGTGGTCAGCGCCGACAGCGGCACCATGTTGCCGTCGTTGTTGCGGACGAAGAACTGGCCGATGTCGTCCGGGCTGGTGCGCTCCGATCCCTCCCCCTGGAGGTAGACCCGCCACTGGCGGCCGAAGCGGTTGAACTGATTGACGAACGAACCGCCGAGGTACGCCTGCAAGGTCTGGTAGACGTCGGTGATCGGCACTCCCTGCTTGAGCGCCTTGTCACGGTCGACGTCGACCAGGATCTGCGGCACCGCGGCGCGGAAGGAGCTGTTGACGTTCTGCAGCTCCGGGCGCTTCCTCGCCGCCTCGAGGAAGCGCTGGAGGTTCTGGTTCAGGTAGTCGACCGAGTTGCCGCTCCGGTCCTGCACCCAGAGCGAGAAGCCGCCGGAAGCGCCGAGGCCCGGGATGGCCGGCGGCGCGAAGGCGAACACCGTGGCGTCCGGGATCTGCGCGCGGAAGGTGCCGTTCAGCTTGTCGAGCAGCTCCTTCGCCGTGCCCCCGCCGCCCTTGCGGCCGCGGTCGTCCCAAGGGTCGAGCGAGACGAAATAGAACGCGTTGTAGGTCGACGAGACGTAGGAGAGCAGGCTGAAGCCGGCCACCGTGTTGTAGTAGCGCACCCCCTTGGTCTTCGCCAGGATCTGCTCGATCTTGCGGCAGACGGCGTCGGTGCGCTGGAGCGACGAGGCGTCGGGGAGCTGCACGTTCAGGTAGAAGTAGCCGTAGTCCTCGTCGGGGAGGAAGCTGCCGGGGACCTTCTTGCCGAGCCCGCCCGCCAGCAGGGCGAAGCCGAGCAGGATCACCACCGCGATCACCGCCTTGCGGATCAGGAAGCCGGAGGCGCCGAGGTAGCCGTTCCTCGCCTTGTCGAAGCCGCGGTTGAACGAGCCGAAGAAGCGGGCTAGCAGTCCCCGCGATTCCTTGCGCGGGCGCAGCAGGAGGGAGGCGAGGGCCGGCGACAGCGAGAGGGCGTTGAACGCCGAGATCAGCACCGAGACGGCGATCGTCATCGCGAACTGCTTGTTGAGCCGTCCCTGGATGCCGCCGAGGAAGGCGACCGGCAGGAACACCGAGGAGAGGATGAGGGCGATGGCGACCACCGGCCCCGACACCTCCTTCATCGCCTGGAGGGTCGCCGCGCGCGGGTTCATCCCCTCCTCGATGTGGTGCTCCACCGCCTCGACGACCACGATCGCGTCGTCGACCACCAGGCCGATCGCCAGCACCAGGCCGAACAGCGACAGCGAGTTGATCGAGAAGCCGAGCAGCGGGAAGACGGCGAAGGTGCCGATCAGCGACACCGGCACCGCGATCAGCGGGATCAGCGTCGCGCGCCAGTTCTGGAGGAAGAGGAAGACGACGAGGATCACCAGCACCATCGCCTCGGCGAGGGTCTTCAGGATCTCCTTGATCCCCTCGGTGACCGGCCGCGTGGTGTCGACCGAGACGGCGTAGTCGAGGTCCTCCGGAAAGCGGGCCTTGAGCGCCGCCATCTGCGCCTTCACTCCCTCGGCGACGGCGAGGGCGTTCGAGCCGGGAGCCTGGTAGATGCCGATGATGCTCGACGGCTTGCCGTTGAAGCGCCCGATCTGCTTGTAGCTCAGGGCGCCGAGCTCCACCCGGCCGACGTCGCGCATGCGCACCGCCGAGCCGTCCGGGTTCAGGCGGATCACCACGTCGCCGAACTGCTCCGGGGTGATCAGACGCCCCTGGGCGCGCACGGAGTAGGTGAACTCCTGCCCCGGCGGCGACGGTTCGGCGCCGATCTGCCCCGACGGGTTCACCGTGTTCTGCACCTGGATCGCCTTGAGGAGATCGGAGACGGTGAGCCCGAGCTTGGCGAGCTGGTCCGGCTTGACCCACACCCGCATCGAGTACTCGGAGGCGCCGAAGTTGTTGACCTGCCCCACCCCGGGCACCCGGTAGAGGGCGTCGTTGACGTTGATCAGCGCGTAGTTGCCGAGGAACAGGCCGTTGTAGGTCCCCTTCGGCGAGTAGAGCGAGATCAGCAGCGCCGGCGTGCCCTGCGTCTTGCGGTAGGTGAGGCCGAAGTTGTTGACGTCCGGCGGCAGGCTGGGCACCGCCTGCGACACCCGGTTCTGGGCGTTGACCTGGTCGGCGTTGCGGTCGGTGCCGACGTCGAAGGTCACCCGCAGGGTGATCGTGCCGTCGTTGGCGTTGACCGACTGCATGTAGAGCTCGTCCTCGACGCCGTTCATCTGCTGCTCGAGCGGCGTCGCCACCGACTGCTCGACGGTGACCGCGTCGGCGCCCGGGAAGCTCCCCTGGATCTGGATCAGCGGCGGCACGATGTCCGGGTACTGGGCGATCGGCAGCCCGATCATCGCCACCAGCCCGAGGAGCACGGTGAGGATCGAGATGACGATGGCGACGATCGGCCGGTCGATGAAGAAACGAGCCATGGCGTCACTTCCCTCCCGCGGCCCGCGGCGATGCGGAGGGCGAGGACGATGAGGAAGGCGAGGACGATGAGGCAGGCGAGGACGCCGGGGAGCCCGTCTCCGCCGCCGCCTCGGGGGGAGCCTCCTGCGGCTTGACGGCGGCGCCGGACTTCACCCGCGAGAACCCCTCGACGATCACCCGGTCGCCTGGCGCCAGCCCGGAGTCGATCTGCCAGAGCTTGTCCAGCCGCACGCCGGGGACGACCGTCTTGATCACCACCTTGTCGTCGCTCCCCACCACCCCGACCTGGAACCCCCCTTGCAGCTCGTTGACCGCGCGCTGCGGCACCAGGAAGGCGTTCTTCTTGAGCTCGGTCATCGCGCGGATCTTGGCGTACTGCCCGGGGCGCAGCACGTTGCCCGGATTGGGGAAGACGGCGACGCTGGCGATCGTCCCCGTCTTGACGTCCACCTGCCGGTCTTCGAACAGGACGTGACCGCGGTGCGCGAAGACCGAGCCGTCCGAGAGGATCAGCTCGAGGCTCTCGCCGCGCTCGGCGGCCGGGTCCTTCTGCAGCCGCGCCTGGAGCTTCAGGTACTCCTGCTCGCTCAGCTGGTAGACGACGCGGATCGGATCGCACTGGGAGACGATGGCGAGCACGCTCGCCGGGCTCACCAGGTTCCCCACCTGCGCCTGCGAGGTGCCGGCGATGCCGCTGATCGGCGCCGTCACCCGCGACCAGCCGAGGTTGAGGCGGGCCTGGTGCACCGCCGCCGCCTTGGCGTCGACCACCGCCTTGGCCGCCGCCTGGGCGGAGAGGGCGTTGTCGAGCTCCTGCTGGCTGACCGCCTTCTCGGCGGCCAGGGGGCGGAAGCGGTTGACGTCCTGCTGCGCCTTGGCGAGCTGGGCCTGGGCCTGCGCGAGGTCCCCCTGCGTCTGCTGGAGCTGCGCGGCCACCTGCCGGGAATCGACCTCGAACAGGGTTTCCCCCTGGTGCACGAAGCTCCCTTCGGCGTACACCCGCCGCAGCAGGATGCCGTCGACCTGCGGCCGGATCTCGGCGTTGATGTTCCCCTGGGTGGTGCCGATCCACTCCTGGTAGACCGGCACGTCGCGCTGGACGACCGGGGTCACCACCACCACCGCCGGCGGTGGCGGACCGGCCGGCTTCTCTTCCTTGTGGCCGCACCCCACGGCGACTGCGCAGACGACTCCCAGTCCCAGCGCCATCCCCATCCTCGATACAGGATTCATTCTCATCTCCTAAGATTTCTTCGGGGCATGTCCGGTCCCCAGCCCGAGGACCGCCGCCCATTGCCAGCCATCTCAACTGCCTGAATTACTTGGATCGACCAGGACTGCGCGCTCTCCCACTTCCCTGAGAAGGACTATCAGAAGGACTACCGAGCGAACCGCCGCGCGGCCTCCCCGAGGAGGACGAACGGTTCGTTCGTTCATACATGAACAATACGCTGGTCAGGCAAAGCTGTCAAGGCGTCACGGCTTGCCTCCAAGGGGTCCTTACGCCACGATAGCCGGCATGCGATGCCCCCGACCCCGCTTCCTCGCCGCCTCCCTGGCCGTCCTTCTCCTGCTCCCGCTCGCCCGGCCGCTGCGCGCCAAGGAGGTCCAGGTCCTCTACAGCGCCGACTCGATGACCACCGCCGTCAACCTCAAGCCGCTCGAGCCTCTCCCGCCGGCGCTGCGGGCCGTCCTCGCCCTCTACGCCATGCGGGCCAACGGCGGCTGTCCGCCCGGGAAGGAGGTCGGAACGCGGTACTCGATGCAGTGCCCCCTGACCACCGCGCTGGGGCTCGGCGACCAGTGCTCCGACGCGCAGATCGCGCTGGTCGGGAAGTACTTCAAGAGCGGCATCCCCCCTCTCGACCTGACGCGGGAACAGGCGGCCGAGATCAACCGCAGCGGCGATTTCCGGCGGGCGTGCAACGCCACCCCCTACACCGCGACCCACCAGAGCGTCTGGCTGGAGATCCGCCTCCAGACGATGAGCCAGGAGCGGGTGAGGGTCCTCTCGCACGGCTCCTGGACGGCCGGACCCGAAGCCGGCGGCGGCACGTTCAGCGACATGACGGTCTACCGCCTCCTCCCCGACCGCGTCGAGGTGGTGAGCCACAAAGGGGACGTGGTCAAGGAGTGAAGACCGGCGCGGCTCACCCTGGGAAGCCCGGCGCACCTTCTAGTCTGAACGCTGGTCTTCCCAAGGAGGTCGCAAAATGATTTCACGTCGCACGTTGAGCCGCTTGGCGGTGCTGGGCTGTCTCGGATTGTCGTTCCTGCTCGCGCCGGGCCGGGAGAGGGTCGCCCAGGCGACCTCCTGCCCGGAGGGCCGGCCGGCCTGCACCACGCGGGCTTTCTGCCAGACCTACTGCCAGCAGGTGACCGGCAGCCCGGCGGGAGCCGTCTGCTACCTGAGCTGCTGCCTCTGCCCCTATTGAGCCGGCCGGCCCTGTCGTGCGGACGCCGCACCTCGCGGCGCTCCGCCGGACGACAGAGCTCAGATCGGGCTTCAAATCGAGGTCATCGCCGGGACGCCGTCGCCGGTCACCACCAGCGCGAAGTCCTGCGGCGGTTTCAGCATGTTGGCGGCGAACACCTGGATCAGATAGGTGCCTGCCACCGCGTTCGGGATGCGTACCACCTCGACGTTGTTGTCGGGATCGGGGAGGGTCAGGGAGTCGGCGAGCTGCTCGTTGCCCTGCCACTTCTTCCCGCTCTGGATGTGATTGACCAGCAGGCTGACGTTGTTCTGGAGGCCGCGCGCCGGAGCGTCGGTGTAGGCGAGGCAGATGCGCAGCTCGGGGATGCCCGCCGGCAGCACGAACTGATAGCGCCGCCGCTCGCCTGTCCGGTTGAGCGCAGCCCCCGGCGTTTTCCAGGTGTCGACGAGCTGCAGCGCCATCTGCGGCCGCGTGGGGTTGGGGAGCGCCCGACTCATGTCGATGCGGCCGTGCCCCTGGTGATAGTTCGGCGTCCCCTGGCTCGGCGCCGTGGCGTCGGCGCCGGTCAGCCAGACGGTGCTGTTGATCAGCGTCGCCTTGAGCAGCGCCGCGCTGGGCACCACCTGGCGGCTGTCGACGTAGTACTGGCGCACCAGCGCCGCGCAGCCGGCGGTGAGCGGCGAGGCCATGCTGGTGCCGCCGTCGAAGGCGTATTTCGGGAAGGTCGGATGCGCCCCCCAGAAGTTGTCGAGGGGGGCGAGCGACGAGAGGGTCGAGGCGATGTCGGTGCCGGGCGCCACCAGGTCGGGCTTGATCCGGCGGTCGTTGGTCGGGCCGCGGCTGCTGAACGCCGCCAGCGACTGCGGATCGCCGGAGACCTTCTCGTGGGCGATCGGCTGGGCCGGAAAGTCGCGCGACCAGAGCTCCCCCCAGGTCTTGGTGCTGAACGCGCCGTCGGTGCGGTCGCTGCGGCTGGCGCCGACGGTCAGCGCGTTCTTGCACGACGCCGGCGAGCTGATCGACAGCCAGTCGACGAAACCGGCGGCCGACTTCTTCGGCGTCGCGGCGGTGCCGGCATTGCCGGCGGCGATCACCACCAGCATGTCCGGATTCTTGCGGACGAACTCGTCGACCTCCTCGCTGTTGAGCGTGTAGGTCGAGCCGAGGTCGGCCCCCCAGCTGTCGTTGTGGATGCGGGCTCCGGCGTCGTAGGCCTCCTGGAAGAGGTCGTTCAAATCGACCGGCAGGCCGCCCAAGCCCCCCTGGGCGTCGAGCAGCGACTGGAAGACGAGCTTCGCCTTCGGCGCCGCGCCGCGGATCTGGCCGTGCGACTCGCTGCCGTCGCCGAGCACCGAGCCCGCGACGTGGGTGCCGTGGCCGTGGGGATCGCTGGTGTCGCCCGGCCGGCCGCGCGCCACCAGCTTGACGATGCGCCCGGCGAAGTCCGGGTGTTGGTCGTCGAGGCCGGTGTCGGCCACGGCGACGATCTGGCCGCTGCCGTCCTGCGCCAGGACGGACGTCGGCGCGCCGCCGGCGGCCGCGGGCGGCCCCTCGAGGCCGAGCAGGCGGCGGGCATGGTCGTTGAAAATCCTGGGCGCGATGTACTCCACGACGACCTCGACCTCCGGCAGCAACTGGAGCTCGCCGAGCACCGCGTCGTCCGCGGCGACCGAGATGCGGACTTTCCGCGCGCTGGTGCCGAGGATCGGGATTCCGCGCTCCGCGAGCCACTGCTCGACCTTGGGCCGGTCGGCCGGATCGCGCAGGCTGACGTCGAAGGGGAGCGGAGCGGCGGGCGGCGCGATCCCCAGCGCCGGACCGCGCGTCGCGCCCTGCGTGGCGATCCGCGGCGCCGACTGCTCCGGGCTGAGCCACTGCACTCCGGCGACGAACGGCAGCGCCGTCACACCGGCGACCTGCCCGCTGCCGAGCCGCGCCTCGTAGGCGTTCTGGCCTCGAGCGCGCGCCAGGTCGACCCCCAGCGCGGCGAGCCGCGCGTGCTGCCCCTCGAGGAGCGGCCCGCGCAGGCGCACGACGTACCAGTCGACCTCGGCCGGCACCGCGTCGTCGAGCGCCGCGGTGGCGCCGGCGCCGCCGGGGGCGATTCCGAACGCGAACGGTCCGGCGATCGGCGACCGCTCCTCCGCGGCCGGCGCCGCCGCCGGCTCGGGCACCTCCTGCACGATGAGCCCGGCCGCGCGCAGCCGCGCGATGCCGCCGTCGTCGGCCTCGCCCGCGGCGAAGCTGTCGGTCGACTCGTCCGTTCCCAGCGCCGCCTCGGCGGCGGCGCGCTCGCTCTCGTGCATGTAGTAGGCGACGACTCGTCTCTTGGCCATCCCTCACCTCGTTTTCAAAGGTCGGGCTACATTCAGGCTACATTCAGGCTACATTCAGGATAGGCGCCGCCGCGGCGCCCGCCGTTACAGCATAACGGCAGATTCAGTCCGGGTAGCCCCCTCTCCCGGTGCCGTGCCAGAATACGGTTCCAGCATCGAGAGAGCGAGCGGAACCATCCTGCACCTGGCATCACGTCTCCGGGCCTGGGCGCGCCCCGACCCGGTATCGGCCCGCGTCGGCCGCGAGGGGGAGCTCCTCGCGGCGACCGTGCGCATCGGGTCGGCCGCGGTGGCGGCGCTGATCCCGTTGGGGAACCTGGTCTCCCACCCGCGCGACCTCGAGCCGTGGGTCGGGATGGCGGGCGCCCTGCTGGCCGTGCTGCTCGGGGTCGCCGTGCGCCGCTTCGCCCGCCGGTCGTCCCCCCCGCCGTGGCTGGGGTTCTTCACCAGCCTCCTCGACGTCAGCATCGTGACCGCCGCCCAGGTGGCCCTGGTGGCCGCCGGCCAGCCTCTGGCGGTCGTCGGCGGCCGGGTCTTCTTCAGCTTCTACCTCATCGCGCTGGCGTTCAGCTGCCTGCGCCAGGACGTGCGGATCTGCGTCGCCGCCGGGCTGACGGCGGGGATCGAATACGCCGCGCTCGTCGCCTGGGTGGTGATCCGTAGCGAAACCACCGGCACGCCGCTCGCCAACGCCTCGTACGGCACCTTCCGCTGGGACAACCAGGTCGCGCGCCTGGCGATCCTCGCCATCGTCACCGCCACCAACGTCGCGATCGTCAACCAGAGCCGGGGGTTGCGGCGGCAGCGCGACCAGGCCGAGGAGGCGAGCCACGCCAAGAGCCAGTTCCTCGCCCACATGAGCCACGAGATCCGCACCCCCCTCAACGCCGTGCTGGGGATGATGAGCCTGCTGCTCGAAACCCCGCTGACCCCCGAGCAGCGGGAGTACGTGGCGACCGCGCGCGGCAGCGGCGCGGCGCTGCTCGGGATCCTCAACGACATCCTCGACGTCTCGAAGATCGAGGCCGGCAAGCTCGACATCGAGGTGGCGCCCTTCCTGCTCAGCGACTGCCTGGACGAGGCGATGGGCTTCCTGGCCCGCAAGGCCGCCGGCCAGGGGCTCGCCTTCCATCACCGCGTGGCGGCGGGGGTGCCCGCGGCGATCGAGAGCGACGCGGGGCGCCTGCGGCAGATCCTGGTCAACCTGCTCGACAACGCGATCAAGTTCTCGCCGCGGGGCGAGGTCCGCCTCGAGGTCGAGATCTCGCCGGCGAAGCTCGAGCGCGACGATCTCGTCGAGCTCCTCTTCGTCGTGCGCGACACCGGGATCGGAATCCCCGCGGACCGGCTGGACCGTCTGTTCAAGTCGTTCAGCCAGGCGGACTCCTCGATGGCGCGCCTCTACGGCGGCACCGGCCTGGGGCTGGTGATCAGCCGGCGCCTCGCCGAGCGCCTCGGCGGGCGGATCTGGGTGGAGAGCGAGCTCGGGCGCGGCTCGGCCTTCTTCTTCACCATCCGCTGCCGGCCGGCGCCGCCCCCCCGGCTCAGCGACACGATCAGCCTCGCCGGCGTGGCGGAGGCCGCCGGCCTCGTCGACCGCGAAAACCAGGACAGCCGCGACAGCCGCGACAGCCGCGAAGACACTGCGCGCCTCGCCGACAGCCTGCCGCTGCGCATCCTGCTGGTCGAGGACAACTCGGTCAACCAGCGGGTGGGCGTGCTGATGCTCGAGCGGATGGGCTACCTGGCCGACGTCGCCGGCGACGGCATCGAGGCGCTCGAGGCGCTGCGCCGCCAGCCCTACGACCTGCTCCTGATGGACATCCAGATGCCGGGGATGGACGGCCTCGAGGCGACGCGCCGCATCCGCGCCGACTTCCCCGCCGAGCGGCAGCCGCGCATCGTCGCCATCACCGCCAACGTCCTGCGCGAGCAGCGGCAGGCGTGCCTCGCCGCCGGGATGGACGACCTGCTGCAGAAGCCGGTGGTGTTCGCGGATCTGCGCGCGGCGCTGTCGCGGACGGCCGGTCCGCAGCCGGCGAAGCCGTTCGTCACCCCGGAGCCGGCCTCGCTCGGCGCGCTCCTCGACGCCGCCCACCTCGCGCCGCTCGCGCCCGACACCCCGCCGCCGCTCGACCCGCAGCGCCTCCAAAGCCTGCACCGCCTGGGCGAGATCACCGGCAAGCCGCTGGTGCGCGAGATCATCGAGAGCTATCTCGCCGAGACCCCGCAGCGGCGCGAAAGGCTGCGCGATGCGCTGCGCCAGGCCGACGCCGATGCCCTGGTCTTCGCGGCGCACAGCCTGGTGGGGATCAGCGCCCAGCTCGGCGCCGTCCGGGTGTCCGCCGTCAGCGCCCGCCTGGAGCAGCAGGCCCGCCGCGCCGAGCCCGGCGACTTCGGCCAGCACGGCGAGCTTCCCCACCTCCTCGCCGAGCTCGAGCGCGAGCTCGAGCGGGTGCTGCCCCTGCTCGAACGGCAGCGGTGAGGGTGGGGACCAGCGATCAAAACCTTTTCAATGCGGAGCACCTTGGCATCAGTCAACCGATTGAGGAGAGGTAGAATCCCGCCGACTTCAAAAGGAGACCGATATGCGAACGCTCCTCAGTGCCATCCTGCTGCTGGCAATCCCGCAGACCTCGCCCACGCCGCCGGCGCCACCCACACCGGCCTCGCCGCCCGCGCAGGCCGCCGCTCCGGCTCCGGCGCCCCGCGACGCCAACCTCCCTCCCTCCGAGGCGCAGGCCAAGGCGGCGCTCGAGACGTCTCCCCGGCATGGCGAGTACGTGGACGTCAAGATGCCGGGCGGCGGTACGCCGATCCGGACGTGGATCGTCTACCCGGAGCGCAAGGACCGCGCCGGGGTGGTGATCCTGGTGCACGAGATCTTCGGGCTCTCGGACTGGCTGCGCGGCGTCGCCGACCAGGTGGCGCGGGACGGCTTCATCGCGGTGGCTCCCGACCTCGTCTCGGGGATGGGACCCAAGGGGGGCGGCACGGAGTCGGCGGCGAGCCGCGACGACGTGGTGGCGCTGGTGCGCAACCTCACCCCGGAGATGGCGACCGCCCGCCTCGACGCCGTCCGCGCGTACGCCGTCAAGCTCCCCTCGGCCAACGGCAAGAGCGCCACGGTCGGCTTCTGCTGGGGAGGCGGACGCAGCTTCTCCTACGCGGTGACGCAGCCGGCCCTGTCGGCGGCGGTGGTCTACTACGGCACCCCGCCGGAGACCGCCGACCTCGCGAAGGTCAAGGCGCCCGTCCTCGGCTTCTACGGCGGCGACGACGCGCGGGTCACCGCCACCGTGGCCCCCGCCGAGGCCGCGATGAAGCAGCTCGGCAAGAGCTACGAGCCGCACGTCTTCGACGGGGCCGGCCACGGCTTCCTGCGCGCGCAGGACGACCGCGGCGGCGCCAACCTCAAGGCGACCCGGGAAGCCTGGCCGCGGACGATCGCGTTCCTGCGCGATCACCTGAAGTGACCCTCAAAGACAGACCCCGACATCCCCTCCCCAGAACGCCCCGTGCAGGGGCTCTCCCCTCTGGACACCCGGGCGGCGCTCTGATATAAAAAAGCGTCCGCATTTAAGATTTCCTAGCTTTATCGCATTTCTGCCCCGCCCCGGGGGAGGGAACCGCACCATGACGACCGCTCGCATCCGTCTCGCCACTCGACTCGCCCTGACCGTCTCCCTCTCCCTGACCTTCCTCGGCGTCGCCGCGGCGGACCTCCCCGGCAAGCGGTTGCCGGGCTCCGCCGGGATCCGCCAGACCACGCGGTCCATCATGGACCGGCAGACCGCGAGCCCGCCGCCCAAGGAACACCCCGACCACGAGCTCGAATACCCGAACCGCGACAAGCTGCCGCAGAACCCCCTGGCGCCGTCGCTCTCGCGCTTCCCGGCGGCCGATGCGGAGAAGGAGCGCGCGCTCCCGGAGCTGGAGCCCAAGATCCACACCACCGGGCTCGCTTTCGACGGCGCGACGCTGACCGACACCGGCGCCTTTCCTCCCGACTCGATGGGCACCGTCGGCCCGACCCAGTTCATCGTCTTCGTCAACGGCCGCCTGCGCTCGTTCACCAAGGCGGGGGTGGCGGACGGGGTGCTCAACGCCGATCCCGACGTCTTCTTCGCCTCGGTGAGAACGCCGGTGGCCGGCTCGGTCGTCCTCGACTTCACCAGCGACCCGCAGATCCGCTACGACCGCTTCACCGCGCGCTGGTTCCTGACCATCATCGACGTGCCGTGCACCAACGCCGCCTGCACCACGACGGCTCCCAACCGCTGGATGGTGGCGGTGAGCGACGCGGCGAGCAACGGCACGATCTCCGGCTCGACGGTGTGGACCTTCTTCCAGTTCCAGCCCGACCCGGGGACCAGCTTCCTCGACTATCCCTCGCTCGGCATCGACGTCAACGCGCTCTATACCGGCGGCAGCATCTTCACCAGCGCCGGAGCGTTCGTGGGCACCAACGGCTACGTGATCCAGAAAGCGTCGATCCTCGGCGCCGGACCGATGGTCGTCACCGCGTTCCCCAACCTGGCGGCGGGCGCCGGCGCGGGGCCTGAGTCGCCGCGCGGCGTCGACAACTTCGATCCCGGCGCGACCGAGGGCTACATCATCGGTCCCGACAACGCGACCTTCAGCACCATCATGTTCCGGCGGATCAGCAACCCGGGGTCGCTGACCCCCACGATCTCCGCCAACATCGCGGTCACCGTGCCGACGACGACGACGCCGAACCCGGTGGATCATCTGGGGAATACCGGCGGCAACAACGGCCGCCTCGACTCGCTCGACGACCGGATCTTCCAGGCGATGATCCGCAACGGCCGGCTGTGGACGGCGCACAACTTCCGGGTGAACGCAACCGGTGTCGCCGCTACCACGCCGGCGGCGAGCGTGCGCAACGCGTCGCGCTGGTACGAGTTCCAGAACCTCACCACCACGCCGACGCTGGTGCAGTCCGGGACGGTGTTCGACAACGCCGCCACGCGGGCGGCGGCGCGGCAGTACTGGATCCCCACGGTCACCGTCACCGGCCAGGGGCACTCGGTGCTCGGCTCCTCCATGGCCGGCACAACGGTGGGGGCCACCCCGGCTTACGTGGGCCGCTTGGCGGGGGACGCCCTGGGCACGATGACCGGACCGCCGACCACCGCCGCGGTGGCCTACGGGACGACGACGGCGAACTACAACCCGCCGGCCGACACGGGGGGCGCCGCGGGGCGCCGCTGGGGGGATTACTCGTTCACCGTCGTCGATCCGCTCGACGACATGAGCGTGTGGACGATCCAGGAGTACAACCAGGCGTTGAACAGCTACGCGGTGCGGGTGGGCAAGCTCAACGCGCCGCCGCCCGCGACGCCGACCTGCTCGGGGAGCCCGATCGCCTTCAGCGGACCCACCGGCAACGTGGTGATCACCGGCACGGTGACCGCCGGCTCGGGCTTCTATGACCCGGGCGCCAACCTGGCGCCGCCGGCGCTCCCCTTCAACCACCTGACGGCCACGGTCACCAACGCGATCGTCAACAGCGTGACCTTCAACTCACCGACCCAGGTGACGCTGAACATCACGGCGCTCGCCAACGGCGCCCAGAACGTCACCCTGGTCAACCCGGACGGCCAGAGCGTCACCGCCAACGGCTGCATCAACGTCACCAATGCGGCGGTGGCGGACCTCGCCATCACCAAGACGGACGGCGTGGCGACGGCGACCCCGGGCGGCTCGGTGACCTACACCATCACGGCTTCGAACTCCACCGTCGTCCCGGCGGTGGGCGCCACGGTGGCCGACACCTTCCCAGCGATCCTCACCTGCACCTGGACCTGCACCGGCGCGGGCGGCGGCACCTGCACCGCCTCCGGCTCCGGCAACCTCAACGACACGGTCAACCTGCCAGGGAGCGCCAGCGTCACCTACACGGCGACCTGCGCCGTCGCCGCGGCGGCGACCGGCACGCTCAGCAACACGGCGACGGTGACCCTCGCCGGCGACCCCAACACCGCCAACAACAGCGCCACGGACAGCGACACGCTGACCCCGCAGGCCAACCTCGGGATCACCAAGACGGACGGCGTCACCAACGCGACGCCGGGCGGCTCGGTGACCTACACCATCACCGCCTCCAACGCCGGCCCCAGCAATGCGCTGGGCTCGACGGTGGCGGACACCTTCCCGGCCTCGCTCACCTGCACCTGGACCTGCGCCGGGGCGGGCGGCGGCGCCTGCACGGCGGCCGGCTCGGGGAACATCAACAACACCGTCAATCTCCCCTCCGGCGGCAGCGTCACCTACACGGCGAGCTGCACCATCTCGGCGGCGGCCACCGGCACGCTCAGCAACACGGCCACCGTGACAGCGCCGGCCGGGGTCACCGACCCGACCCCGGGCAACAACTCGGCGACCGACAGCGACACGCTCGCGGCCAGCGCCGATCTGGCCATCACCAAGACCGACGGCGTCACCACCGCGACCCCGGGCGGCTCGGTCACCTACACCATCACCGCCGCCAACGCCGGTCCCAGCAACGCCACCGGCGCCACGGTGGCCGACACCTTCCCGGCCTCGCTCACCTGCACCTGGACCTGCGCCGGCGCGGGCGGCGGCACCTGCACGGCGTCCGGCTCCGGCAACATCAACAACACCGTCAACCTGCCGAGCGGCGGCAGCGTCACCTATACGGCGAGCTGCACCATCTCGGCCGCCGCCAGCGGCACGCTCAGCAACACGGCCACCGTGACAGCGCCGGCCGGGGTCACCGATCCGACCCCTGGCAACAACTCGGCGACCGACAGCGACACGCTGGGAGCCAGCGCCGATCTCGCCGTCACCAAGACCGACGGCGTCACCTCGGCGACCCCGGGCGGCTCGGTGACCTACACCATCACCGCCTCCAACGCCGGGCCGAGCAACGCCACCGGCGCCACCGTGGCCGACACCTTCCCGGCGTCGCTCACCTGCACCTGGACCTGCGCCGGCGCGGGAGGCGGCACCTGCACGGCGTCCGGCTCGGGGAACCTCAACGACACCGTCAACCTCCCCTCCGGCGGCAGCGTCACTTATACGGCGAGCTGCACCATTTCGGCCGCCGCCACCGGCAGCCTCAGCAACACGGCGACGGTGACCGCTCCGGCCGGTGTCACCGATCCCACCCCCGGCAACAACTCGGCGACCGACGTCGACGGGCTGGGAGCGACCGCCGACCTCGCCATCACCAAGACCGACGGCGTCACCACGGCGACGGCGGGCGGCTCGGTTACCTACACGATCACCGCCTCCAACGCCGGACCCAGCAACGCCACCGGCGCCACCGTGGCCGACACCTTCCCGGCGTCGCTCACCTGCACCTGGACCTGCGCCGGCGCGGGCGGCGGCACCTGCACGGCGTCCGGCTCGGGGAACCTCAACGACACCGTCAACCTCCCCTCCGGCGGCAGCGTCACCTACACGGCGAGCTGCACGATCTCCGCGGCGGCCTCCGGCACGCTCAGCAACACGGCGACGGTGACCGCTCCGGCCGGCGTCACCGATCCGACCCCGGGCAACAACTCGGCGACCGACAGCGACACGCTGGGAGCGACCGCCGACCTCGCCATCACCAAGACCGACGGCGTCACCACGGCGACGGCGGGCGGCTCGGTGACCTACACGATCACCGCCTCCAACGCCGGACCCAGCAACGCCACCGGCGCCACCGTGGCCGACACCTTCCCGGCGTCGCTGACCTGCACCTGGACCTGCGCCGGCGCGGGCGGCGGCACCTGCACCGCCTCGGGCTCGGGGAACCTCAACGACACCGTCAACCTCCCCTCCGGCGGCAGCGTCACCTACACGGCGAGCTGTACGATCTCGGTGGCGGCCACCGGCACGCTGAGCAATACGGCGACCGTCACGGCTCCGGCCGGGGTCACCGATCCCACCCCGGGCAACAACTCGGCGACCGACAGCGACACGCTCTCCGCCGCGCCGGGCGCCGTGGTCTCCGGCACCAAGACGGCCGCCGGGACGTTCACGGTCGGCAGCACCGTCACCTACACCGTGACGCTGACCAACAGCGGCCCGGGCGCGCAGGGGGACAATCCGGGGAACGAATTCACCGACGTCCTGCCTGCCACCCTGGCGCTGGTCTCCGCCACGGCGACCAGCGGCACCCCGGTGGCGAACACCGGCACCAACACCGTCACCTGGAACGGCGCGATCCCGGCCGCCGGCACGGTGACGATCACCATCACCGCCACCATCCTCCCCGCCGCCGCCGGCATGACGGTCTCCAACCAGGGGACCATCTCCTACGACTCCGACGGCAACGGCACCAACGACGCGACGGCGCAGACCGACGATCCGGCGGCGGTGGGCACCGCCAATCCCACCAGCATCGTCGTGGCCGGAGGCCCGCCGCCCGCACCGACGGTCCCGACCCTCTCGGCCTTCGGCCTGCTGCTGCTCGCGCTGCTCCTCGGAGGCCTGGGCTTCGCGGTGCTGCGCCGCCGGCGTCAGGCCTGATGCGCGCTTGACGGTCTGAGACCTCGTCAGTCGGTCTCGAAACAAGGGGGGAGCCCGCGCGGGGCTGCCCCCTTTTCCTTTTCGCTCCCGCCTCGGCATGGGATAGGCTCTGATCGATCCCGCCATCGCGGATTGAAGCCTGCCTTCGGGGAGAGGTGTCTTGGCCAAGGTGCTCGTCATCGACAGTGATTCCGTGTTCGCGGCGGTGGTCGCGGACCGGCTGCACGTCTCCGGCCACGAGGTCCGCCGGCTGAGCGACGGCCTGCGCGCCGCCGCGCTGGCGCAGGAGCAGCAGGTCGACCTGGTGCTCCTCGGCCAGTCCCCCAACTCGGGGGTGGCGGTGGTGGAGGCGTTGCGCGGGCAGGCGGCGACCCGCTCGGTGCCGATCCTCATGCTGTCGGAGCAGAGCTCGCCCGCCGACCGCGTGGCGGCCCTGCGCGCCGGCGCCGACGACTTCCTGTCCCACCCCTGCGATCTCGACGAGCTGCTGCTGCGGCTCGACCGCCTGCTCGCCAACCGCACCGCCGCCCTCCAGGTGCTGCAGGGAGACCTCACGAACCATCCGCTCTGGGCCCTCCTCCAGTACCTCGGCCAGGTGCGCAAGTCCGGCGTCCTGCGCGTGCAGGGGGAGAGCGGCGCGGGGACGATCGACCTGCGCGAGGGGGACCCCGTGGCGTCGCGCTGGCAAGGGCTGCGCGGGCGCGAGGCGCTGCTCGCCCTGCTGTCGCTCGAGCAGGGCGGGTTCCGTTTCGACCCGGCACCCGACGGCCCCGCGTCCCCGTCGCCAACCCTCCCTCTCCAGGAGCTGCTGATGCAGTCCGCCTGGCTCAAGGACGAGATCGGCAAGCGCCGCCACCTCCTCCCACCGACCGGCCAGGCCTTGCAGGCGCTCACGCCGAACCTGCCGGCCGTCGAGCGGAGCTTTCAGCAGCTCCCGCTGCGGCGGGTCTTCGAGCGCGTGCTGGGACAGCGGGGGGTGCGGCTCTTCGACCTGATCGCCGACGAGGCCGAGGCGCCGATCTCGACCCGGCTCGCCGTCGTCCTGCTGGTCGAGAGCGGCGCCATCGCGGCGCCTTCCGAGGAGTCGATCGACGAGCTCCAGAACACCCGCGAGATCTCGACCGCGATCCTCTTCGAGGTGGCGGTCGAGGACCTGATCGCGGCGGCCGGCGAGGCCGGCTTCGGCTCGACGACCCTGCCCTATCTGCTGCTGGTCGAGCCGGGCGTCTGGCCCCTGCTGCGCCGGATGATCGAGCAGGCGCCCGGCTTCCGCCAGAACGAGGGGCTGCGCCGGCTGGTCGAGCAGGTCGAGCTGCGCCGCGCCGGCAGCGCCAACTTCCCCGCCCGCACCGGCAAGGTGTCGCTGCACGTCCAGGTGCTCGCCGGCGCCGTGCAGCCGCAGGTCAACGCCATCGTCCCCGGCTGCGCCGGCCTCCTCGTCTGGCTGCGCGGCGCCGAAGGGCTCGACAGCGCCCGCGCGGTGATGCAGCGGTTCGAGGCGAGCGGCCCTCCCGGCGCCGTCGGCGTGCTGGTGGCCGGCCCGGGCGCCCAGGCCCCGGCGCTGCTCCAGGGGACCCGGCGCTGGCGCAGCAGCGCGCACGAGCCGCACAGCCTGCTCGGCCTCCTCCGCCTCCTCCATCCGGACGCCCGCTAGGACTCCTGCGAACCGTGCCGGCCCGTCCCACCGTGCTGCTGATCGATTCCCAGGCGGAGCGCCTGCGGGAGCTCGGCCAGCTCCTCACCGCCGCGGGGTACGAGGTGGTGCCGCTGGCCGACGTCACGCGGGCGCGCCGCTTCGCCGAGGGGCTGGAGGCGGCGGCGATCGTGGTCACCCGCGAAGCGCTGGAGGCGTGGATCGCCCATCATGCCGCGGAGGGAGGCGCCGCCTGGCTCGCCGACGCCGGCCGTACCCTGGTCGTGCTGGGCGCCGACGCCGCCAATGCCGCCTCCGACGCCGATGCCGACGACGAGGCGCTCCCCGCGGCCGCGGCCTTCCTCCCGGTCGCCGGGGTCGAGCCGCCGGAGATCGCCCGCCGCCTGCTCCTGGTGCTGCTCGGCCGCGAGCTCGGCGCCGCGCCGGACGCCAACCTCTCCTCGCTGGTGGGCGACCTCGCGCAGCGCCCGCTGATCGAGCTGCTGCGCGGGCTCGCCGCCGGCGGCGCCAGCGGCCGCATCGACCTGCGGGGAGGCTCGATCCTCCTCCACCGCGGCGAGGTGATCGCCGCGGCGGCCGGACCGGCCCGCGGGCTCAAGGCCTTCTGCCGCCTCGGCCGGCTGCACGAGGGACCGTTCCGCCTGGTCTCGGGCGAGCTGCCGGCGCGCCGCGAGATCGAGGAGGGGCTCGACGCCCTGGTGCTCGCCGCCATCGAGGATTCGCTCGGCGAGTTCCCCGACCCCCGCGTGCGCCTCGAGGTGCTGCTCGGCCCGAGCTTCTTCGCCTCGCCGTTCTCGCCCCTCCAGCAGCGCATCCTCGGCGCCGTGCAGCACGGGGCGACGCTACGCCAGATCCTCGACGGCCTCCCCGACCGCGACGGGGAGATCGTGGCCGAGGTGCTGGGGCTCGAGGAGCGGGGGTTCCTCACCCGGCGCGAGCCCGCGGTGCAGATCGTCACCGACTCGACGGCGGACCTGCCGGCCGACCTCGCGGGCTCCCACGGCATCGCCGTGGTGCCGCTCACCGTCGCCTTCGGCCGCGAGGTGTTCCGCGACCGCGTGGACCTCCAGCCGGGGGACTTCTACCAGCTGCTGAAGACGAAGAAGGCCCACCCGCTGTCGGGCCCGCCGGCCGCCGAGGAATTCGCCCGGCGCTACGGCGAATGGCTCGCCCGCGGCCACGACGTAGTCTCGATCCACCTCTCGGCGCGCCTCTCGAAGACCTGCGAGAACGCCGGGGCCGGCGCCGCCGCGGCGCTGGCTGGCGCTGGCGGCTCCGCGGAGATCCTGGTCGTCGACACCGGGCAGATCAGCCTCGGGCTCGGTCTCCTCGTCCTCTTCGCGGCGCGGATGGCGGCGCGCAACGAGACGGCGGCCGAGATCCGGCGGCGGCTGCTCGCCGCGGCGCCGCGCATCCACACCCTGTTCGCCGTCGACACCCTGGAGTTCCTCGCCCGCGGCGGCCGCATCGGCCGGGCGCAGGCGATGCTCGGCGGCCTGCTGGGGATCAAGCCGATCCTCGGGCTGGTCGCCGGCGAGGTGGCGGCGATCGACCGCGTCCGCGGCGGCCGCGCGGCGCACCCCCGCATCCTGGAGATCCTGCGCGACCGCATCGACCCGGCGCGGCCGGTCGTCGTCGGGCTGAGCCACGGCAACGCCGCCGCCTGGGCCGACCGCCTGGAGAAGCGGGTGCGCGACGCCTTCCCGGTCGCCGAGCTGATCGCCGCCGAGGTCGGGCCGGTGGTCGGCACCCACGGCGGCCCGGGAGTGGTGGGGATTTCTCTTTTCCAGCCGGAGGGGGACGAGGCGGCGCTGTTCGCTCCGCTCTGACCCTCTCTTCCATGAGACACTTCAGGAGGGTGGTGCGTAAGCACTCCTGGAGGTACATCACACCATGAGCCAACTCGGCTGGGACCACCTGACGCGCGAAGACAAGGCGGCGATCCTCAAGGGAGTGGAGGACGGCGTCGCCTATGGCGGGCCGTACCACGTCGAGCTCCATCCCCAGGACCGCTGCAACGTCGACTGCTTCTTCTGCTCGACCGCCGCGCTGCGCGGCAAGGACGAGATCCCGATGCCGCGCTTCGAGGAGATGCTCGGCGAGCTCAAGGAGATGGGGACGCGGGCAATCCGCCTGGCGGGGGGCGGCGAGCCGCTCTTCCACCGCCGCATCGAGGACTTCCTGCGCGCCATCCAGGCGAGCGGCCTGCCGATCGAGAACATCACCACCAACGGCGTCCTGCTGCGCCCCAACCTCGCCGAGCTGCTGGTAGGCGTCTGCGAACAGGTCACGGTGAGCCTCAACACGGCGGACGCGACGACCTACGGCGCGATGATGCAGACCAACGAGAAGAACTTCCAGCGCGTGGTCGACAATCTCGGCGGCCTGGTGGCGGCGAAGCGGCGGCGCAAGGAGAAGAACCCCCACGTCAAGGTGCAGTTCCTGATCTGGCGCGAGAACTTCCGGCAGATCCCCGAGATGTACCGCCTCGCCCGCGCGGCCGGCGTCGACTCGATCCTCTACAACGGCCTCGCCGGTCTCGCCCCCGACCAGATGATGAACGAAGGCGAGACCGAGGAGATGATGGGGCTCTACGAGGAGCTGCTGCGGGTCGACGAGTACCGCAAGATCGACGTCGTCAACAGCTTCGAGCAGGACATCTCGGGGCGGGTGGCGCAGATCGGCGTCAAGCTCGGCCGCGAGCGCAGCGAGCAGTCGACCGCCCGGCGCTTGTTCCACCTGGTGACGCGGAACGACTTCACCCTGCGCGAGAAGGTCGACCACTTCCGCCGGCTGCGCGGCCTGCGCAAGGTCAGGGAAGGCAACGAGGGGCTCGGCACCTACTGCCTGATCGGCTGGCACTCGATGCTGGTCCGCTCGACCGGCCTGGTCGCCCCCTGCTGCCTATTGCAAGGGTCGGAGCTGGGGAACGTCTACCGTCAGTCGGTGCGCGACGTCTGGTACGGCGAGCCCTACCAGCGCTTCCGCCGCGAGCTGGCGCGGATCATGCGCTCCCAGATGGAATGGGAGCACGACACGGAGCAGGACAAGACGGTCACCCCCCTCTGCGGCCCGAAGGGAGGGTGCCCGGTCGGCTCCTTCTACTACTATCCGGACACCCCCTTCCTGCGCACCTTCAACCGGACGGTCCGGGCCCTCGAAACCCAGCCGGAGAGCCTTCCCCACGCCAACCCGCCCGATCACCCATCCTAGCCGGCCTGTTTTTCCCTGCCGTTCCTTGTTCCCTTTTCGATCAGCCACGCCGCGCTGAGCGAAGCCAGCACCGCGAGCCCCGCCGCGGTCAGCATCACGCCGCGGAAGCCGTCGAGGAAGGCGCGGTCGACGGCCCCGCGCGCCTGGGCCTGGACGGACGCGGGGAGATCGGCGGGGATCGGCAGCGCGGCGAGCTTCTCCCGCCCGGCGGCCATCGCCGTCCGCGCCTGCGGCGGCAGGGCGCCGGCCGCGAGGCGGCGGTCAAGCCCGCGGCCGAACAGGCCGGCCATCAGTATCCCCATCACGGCGACGGCGAGCAGCCCGGCGCAGCGCGAGACGGCGTTGTTGATCCCCGAGGCGACGCCGGCGTGGCGCCCGTCGACGGCACCCATCACCGTCGTGGTGAGCGGCGCCACGCTGACCGCCATCCCCAGCCCCAGCACCACGATGGCCGGGAGGAAGGCGAGCCAGTAGCTCCCCCCCAGACCCGGGAGGGCGAAGAGGGCGAAGCCGCAGGCGGCGATCGCCGGTCCGGCGACGAGCGGGAGCCGCGCGCCGTAGCGGTCGACCAGGCCGCCGGACCACCGCGAGAGGGTGAACATCAGGAGCACGAAGGGAAGCAGCGCCGCCCCCGCCGCGGTCGCCGAGTAGTGGCGCACCTGGATGAGGTCGAACGGCAGGAAGAAGAGGGCGCCGGCGAGGGCGGCGTAGAGGAAGAGGGTGAGCAGGTTGGCGCCGGCGAAGCTCCGCGAGCGGAAGAGGGCGAGCGGCATCATCGGATGGGCCGAGCGCGATTCCACCGCCAGGAAGGCGGCGAACGCCACGGCGCCGCCGGCGAGCGTTCCCCAGACCCACGGGCTCCTCCAGCCGAGCTGCGACGACTGGATGAGGCCGAAGGTCACCCCGCCGAGCCCCAGGGTGGCGAGGAGGGCGCCGGCGAAGTCGATCCGGCCGGCGGCCCCTTCGTCCCGGCTCTCCGGCACCGCGCGCAGGGAGATGGCGATCACCGCCACGGCGAGCGGCAGGTTGAGGAAGAAGACCCAGCGCCACGAGACGTGGTCGATCAGCCAGCCGCCGAGGAGGGGCCCGGCCGCCGCCGTGATCGAGCCGTAGCCGGACCAGGTGCCGATCGCCTTTCCCCGCCGCGTCTCGTCGAACGACGCCGAGAGGAGGGCGAGGCTCCCCGGCACCATGAACGCCGCCGCCATCCCCTGGACGGCGCGGGCGGCGATCAGCTGCGCCGTGCTGGCCGCGATCCCGCACGCCGCCGAGGCGAGGGCGAAGATCGCGACCCCGAAGAGGAAGACCCGGCGCCGGCCGAAGCGGTCGCCGAGCGAGCCCCCCACCAGCAGCAGGGCCGAGAGGAAGAGGGCGTAGGCCTCGACCACCCACTGCACCTCGGCCACCGTGGCGCCGAGGTCGGCCTGCAAAGCCGGCAGCGCGACGTTCACCGCCGTGCCGTCGATGAAGGCCATGCTCGAGCCGAGGATGGTGGCCGCCAGCACCCAGCGCTCCATCCCCGGCCGGCACGGCGCCGCGGCCGGCAGGGCCCGGGCCGCCCCTTCGTCGCACGGCGCTTTCAGGATCTGCATGGGCGAGGATTGTAGCCGAGGGTTTCAGACCACCAGGGTCCCCACCCGTTCCTGAAGAGGTGTCGGGGGTCGCAACGCAGGGAACGGAAACAAAAAAACCACCGCCGGGTCAGCCGGGCGGTGGTCTTCGCTCGTTGAAGCGGTTCGGAGGGAGCTTACAGCTCTATTTTTGAGGGGATCGATCAGAATGTCAAGGGTGACCCGATAGGCATTCCAGATGAATCGTGCAGGCTCGATCAGAAAAAATTCCCCATTCCTTCATTTTGTCGGCGCGTTTTTGCCGCGTCGCTGCACCTCATCCAATAGAGACTTCTAGCTACTTGCTCCACGGTGACTTCCTCGCGAGGGTACAGCCCCCTTCGAGATACGGTCCAGGATGGTTTCGCGTGTGGATCCGGAATCGGAGCTTCGCGATCAGGCGGTGGGCGGGCCTGAAGCGGAGGGTCGGTTCTTCTTGCTGTTCTACAAGGAGGAAATCTGCATGGCAAGTCTCGAGGAGAGGAAGTGGACGAAGCGATTCTTGATCGCCGGGTCGCTGCTGGTGGCGCTGGTGGCGGTGCCGCTGGTCTACGCCGCGGTGGAAGCGCCGGCCGGCTTTGACAACCTGACCAACGGTTTCGAGTCGCAGGCTCAGATGGACCTCGACCGCGCGGTGTTCGAGGAGCGCGAGAACATCGCCGACGGCCTGGGCCCGGTGTACAACGCCCAGAGCTGCACCGAGTGCCACCAGAACCCGGTCACCGGCGCCACCAGCCAGGTCACCGAGCTGCGGGTGGGGCGCTACGACGGCACCACCTTCACCGACCGTCCGGGCGGCTCGCTGATCAACGACCGCGCGATCAACGCCGCCATCCAGGAGCGCGCCGCCGGCGCCGACAACGTGGCGACCTTCCGCACCTCGCTCAACACGCTGGGCGACGGCTTCATCGAGGCGCTCCCGGACAGCGAGTTCACCCGCCTCCAGGGGCTCCAGCCCTCGAGCCTGCGCGGGCAGATCATCCGCGTCCCGGTGTCGGAAGCCGCCGCCGGCACCACCCGCATCGCCCGCTTCGGCTGGAAGAACCAGCACGCCAGCCTGATGTCCTTCGCGGCGGACGCCTACCTCAACGAGATGGGGATCACCAGCCCGCTGCAGCCGACCGAGAACACCTCGAACGGCGTCTCCGTGGCGGCCTACGACACCGTGGCCGATCCCGAGGACCACCCGACGACGGCCAACCCGAACGGCGCCGACGTCGAGGCGTTCACCCGCTTCATGCGCTCCACCAAGGTGCCGCCCCGCGACACGGTAGTCGCGGCCACCTCGGACGCCATCGCCGGCGCCAGCCTGTTCCACGCCATCGGCTGCGACTACTGCCACGCCACGAGCGTCACCACCGCCCCGGTCGGGACCTCGTTCAACGGCGGCAAGTTCATCGTCCCGGCGGCCCTCGCCTCGATCACCTTCCACCCGTACAGCGACTTCATGCTGCACGACGTGGGCACCGGCGACTTCATCGTCCAGAACGGCGGCCAGTCGACTCTCACCAAGATGCGCACGCCGCCGCTGTGGGGCCTGCGCACCCGTTCCCGCATGATGCACGACGGCGAGAACATCACGCGCAACAACGCCATTCTGACCCACACCAACGAGGCCGAGCCGATCATCCAGAACTACATCAACCTGAGCCTGACGCAGCAGAACCAGCTGATCGCTTTCCTGAACTCGCTCTGAGCCGTACTCCAGGCGGGCCGCACCGGATCGAGGGATCCGGCCGGCCCTCCTGGCACGGTCTGCAAAATTGAAATAGGGACCCGCGAGGGTCCCCTTTTTTATCGCCCACCGGCTCCCGCCGGCGGACGAGATGGGACGCTCCCGCCCTACTTCACCGCGGCCTCGGCGGGGACATAGATCCCCGGCACCCCGAGCTGCGCCGCCTGCTGGTTGAGCGCCGCGAGGTCCTTGGCGAACAGGCCCGCCATCTCCCCCTCGTAGCCGTCGAGCTCCTTCTGCTGCGCCGCGAAAACCTGGCGCATCCCCTCGGTCGGCGCTCCCTCGCCGCCGGACGACCAGTCCATCAGCGGCGCCAGCCGCGAGTAGAGCTTGGTGCCGCCGCGCTGCGCCAGCACGTCGTAGGTGATCTCGGCCTTGGGGTTGTGGAGCCGCCCCTCGAGGTCGTCGAGCCTGGCGATCAGCGCCTTCGACGGCTCGATCAGCGCCTTCGCCTTGTCGTCCTTCGCCACCAGCTCGTCGCGCTCCGCCAACTGGCGGCGCACGGCGCGCAGCCGCAGCACGTCGCGGGTCAGCCGGGTGATGGCGTCGCGGACGCCGAGGGTGAAGCGGAGCTGCTCGGCGAGGTCGGCATCGGAAACGCCACTCGCCCCATCGCGCGGATCGCGTTCCAGCACCAGCGGCGCCGTCGCCGTCTTGCCGTCGACGGTCAAGCGCAGCGTGTAGCTCCCCGGCACCGCCGCCGGTCCGATCCCTGGATAGCCGGAGTCGAGGATCCCCTTGGGGATCATCTCCGCCCCCTGCCAGGCGAGGTTCCAGACCGCGCGCTGCAACCCGGGCTTCTTGGCCAGCGCGAAGACCTCGAGCTGCTCGCGCTCCTCCTTGAGGTACTCGGTGCTGCCGGTCGGCTCGATCGCCTTGCTCGACAGGGTGTTGACCACGGTCCCCGAGGCGTCGAGCACCTCGAGCGTTATCTCTCCATTCGGCCCCTTCGGCTCGTCCTTCAGCCAGTAGTAGATGCGCGCGCCGGGCTGCGGGTTCTGGCCGCTCCAGCGCTCCCCCACTCCCGCGCGGTAGGTCCAGCGCACGGCCGCCGCCGGCGGCAGGAGGGCGAAGCCCTGCGCGGCGGCCGGAGCCGGCAGCGGATCGCGCACGGCGCCCAGGTCGTCGAAGATCCACATCGAGCGGCCGTGGGTGGCGAGGACCAGGCTGTCCCCCTTGACCGCCAGGTCGTGCACGGCCACCGTCGGGAGGTTGAGCCGCAGAGCGTGCCAGGTGGCGCCGTCGTCGCGCGAGAAGGCGACGCCGCGCTCGGTGCCGAGATAGAGCAGGCCGCGGCGCGCCGGGTCCTCCTTCACCGAATGGAGATAGACGCCGCGCGGCAAGGTCCCGTCGAGCCGCTTCCAGCTGCGGCCGAGGTCGGTCGTCTTCCAGAGATAGGGACGCTCGTCGTCGAGGCGGTGAGCGTCGAGCACCAGGTAGGCGGCGCGGGCGTCGAAGCGCGAGGGCTCGATCATCGCGACCGTCCCCCAGGCGGGGATCCCCGGCACGTTCGCCGTCACGTTCTTCCAGCTCTTGCCGCCGTCCTCCGTGACGTGCACCAGCCCGTCGTCGCTGCCGGCCCAGATCAGATCCTTGCGGACCGGCGACTCGGCGATCACGAACACCGTGTCGTAGGTCTCGACGCCGGTGTTGTCGCCGGTGATCGGCCCGCCGGCCCACTTCTGCTTCGCCTTGTCGTCGCGGGTGAGGTCGGGGCTGATCACCGTCCAGCTCTGGCCGCCGTTCGCCGTGCGGAAGACGACGTTGCCGCCGTAGTAGACGACCTTGGGGTCGTGCGGGGAGACGGCGATCGGCGCCGTCCACTGGAAGCGGTACTTCATGTCCTCGCCGCCGTGCCCCGAGGGGTTCTCCGGCCAGGGGCTGACGTTGCGCTCGTTGCCGGTGCGGTCGTCGTAGCGCGAGAGGTAGCCGAGGTACTCGCCGGCGTAGACGATGTTGGGATCGGCGGGGTCGGAGACCACCCAGCCCGCCTCGCCGCCGCCGACGCCGTGGAAGTCGGTGTTGCGGATGCCGGCGCGCACCAGCGAGTTGCTCGGTCCCTGCGCGGTGCCGATGTCCTGGAGGGCGCAGGCGATGTGGAACGGCACCCGGTTGTCCACTCCCACGTGGTAGCACTGGCCGATCGGCAGCGGCGGATCGGTCCAGGTCTCGCCGCCGTTGCTCGACAGGTAGACCCCGCCGTCGTCGGCGCCGATGATCCGCCGCGCGTCCTTGGGATCGATCCAGAGGTCGTGATGGTCGCCGTGCACCGCCCCCGCCATGTGCTCGAAGGTCTTGCCGCCGTCGATGCTCTTGAGCAGCGGCACCTGCGGGCACCACACCTCGTCCGGGTTGGCCGGCGACACGGTGAGCGTCGAGTAGTACCAGGCGCGCTGGCGCAGCTCGTGGCTGCCGGAGGCGAGGGTCCAGTTCTCGCCGCCGTCGTCCGAGCGGTAGAGGCCGCCGTTCGCGGCCTCGATCAGCGCATAGACGCGGCGCCCGTCCGAGGGGGCGACGGCGACGCCGATCTTCCCCCACGGCCCGTCCGGCAGGCCGTTGCCGGTGAGCTGCTTCCAGCTGTCGCCGCCGTCGCGCGAGACGTAGAGGCCGCTCCCCGGCCCGCCGGACACCAGATCCCACGGGATAGCGCCGCGCCTGCCAGAGGCCGGCGAACAGGATGTTGGGGTTCGAGGGATCGAAGGTCACCGCCGAGGCGCCGGTGTCGGCGTCCTTCTTCAGCACCTGCTTCCAGCTTCGGCCGCCGTCGGTGGTGCGGTAGACGCCGCGCTCCGGATTGGGGCCGAAGGCGTGCCCGAGAACGGCGGCGAAGGCGACGTCGGGGTTTCCGGGATGCACGATGAGCTGGCCGATCTGCCCCTCCTGCGTCCACACGTGATTCCACGTCTTGCCGCCGTCGAGCGACTTGTAGATGCCGTTGCCCGCCCCCACGTTGCCGCGGATGTTCGCCTCCCCCGAGCCGACGTAGACGACGTTGGGCGCCGAGGGGGCGACGGCGATCGAGCCGGTCGAGGAGACCGGCTGGTCGTCGAACACGGAATTCCAGGTAGCGCCGCCGTCGACCGACTTCCACACCCCGCCCGAGGCGGTCGCCGCGTAGTAGATGTGCGGATCGCCCGGCACCCCGGTCACCCGCGCCACCCGCCCGCCCCACGCCGGCCCCACCAGCCGGTACTTCAGCCCCTTCTGCTCCGGCAGCTCCTGCAACCCCGTCGGCCCCGGCGGGGTGGGGGGCACGGGAGGCTTCGCGGCGGCGGCCTGCGCACCCGGTGGGGTGTCCACGGCGGCCACGGACGCCGGCAGGTTGGCGAAGAACAGCATCAGAGACGTGAACAGGACGCAACGGAGGGCTCGCGTAGGCATGAAGAGCTCCAGGGGAAGAGAGATGGTCCGCCCGGGAGCTTAGTCAACCGGCGGGCGCGGTACAAGCGGAGCGCCCGCCGCGAGCCCCCCGGCTCAGGCCGGCGGCCGCCGCTCGGAGGTTTTCGCCGGCGCCGTTGGGGCCCGAGCCGCGAGGAGGGCTTTGACGTCTTTGGCCAGAGTCTCGGCGTTCAGCAGGTGGTCCTTGGGCAGCTCGTCGTTCATCTTCTGATTGTGCATGAACGCATCGGGAGCCGGCGGAGCTTCCGCCCACGTTTTTCCTTTGCCGAAGGCGAGGAAGATATCCCAGGCGAGCGTCTTCTTGGCCCCCACGGCGGTGTGGAAGGCCTTGCTCGTGAAGTGCTCCGGGGACCACAGCTGGTGGAGGCGCGGGTCGGTGAGGCGCGCGCCCGCCCGGGCCGCCGCTTCCGCCGTGTCCTCCCCGCCGATCTTCTCCCAGACGAGGTAGACGCTCAAGGCCGGGTCGGGGATCGCCTCCAGGAGGTGGCGCTCGACCATGCTCGCCGACATGCGGCAGGTGCCGCAGCCCGGCGAGAGGACCATCACGACCCGCACCTTCTCCGGCTCCTGATTGAACAGAGCCTTGAGCTGGGCGCCGTCGGGGCCCAGGGCCTGCACCGCCGGCGGCTGGCGCGCGGCTGCTGCGGCGTCGACCCGGTGCAGCTCAAAGGGAGCCTGTCTCCCCCCTTCCGTGAGGTCCCCCTTGAGGACCTTTCCGCCGTCGAAGGCCCGCCCCCGATAGATCGAGACGGTCCCCTGCTCGTCGGTGGAGGTCATCAGGAAGCTGTCGCCGTCCAGCTTCACGGTGTCGAGCGCGGACTCCTTGGCGCTCTGGTCCGGATACGCGAGGTGGCCGGAGAGGGAGCCGTCCGCCGCCGCCGTGAGATCGACCGTCACCTCGACCTCGAATTCGCCCGGATGCAGGACCGTCACCCCTTCCCAGTGCCCGTCGAGCCGCGGCGCCTCCTCGGCGCGGACGGGCGCCGTCCACAGGGCCAAGCTGCAAAGGCCGCAGAGGAGCCCGGCCGCTATCGTTGCTCTCATGATGTCGCCTCCTGGTGGGAACGCGCCTCGCCCTCCGCACGGAGCGGGGCGCCGGTCAGCGACTGGAGCCGGAGCTCCATCTCCCGCCGGTCCTCGGCCTCGGGTTGCAGGCGCAGATAGGTTTCGAGGTCGCGCGCCGCTTCCGCGTTGCGGCCGAGGTCGGCCAGCGCGACGGCGCGGTTCTGATAGAGGTCGGCGTTCTCCGGGCTCAACGTCAACGCCTGGTCGAGGTCGGAGAGCGAGCCCGCCAGATCGCCGTCCAGGTAGCGGACCACCCCGCGGCTCGCCCACACGTCCCAAGCCGCGGGATCGAGGGCCAGGGAGGCGCTGTAGTCGGCCGCCGCTGCCGCCAGCCGCCCCTGTGCGTCATGGCACTGTCCCCGCCCCGCCAGGGCCAGCGCCTGCTTCGGGTCGAGATCGAGGGCGGCGGAGTAGGCGCCGACCGCCTCGTCCCAGCGCCCCATCCGGCGGCAGCCCTGGCCGAGGTTGGTGTATACCTCGTGATACGGCGGGCTGAGCTCGATCGCCTTCCGATAGTCGGCGCACGCCTCCGCGCAGAGCCCCATCTTGAGATAGACGTTGCCGCGGTCGTTGTAATATTCGGAGTAGTTGGGGTCCATCTCCATCGCCAGCGCGAAATGGCGTAGCGCGTCGTCGTGCGCGCCCACCGCGGCGTATACCTGCGCCATGTTGAACAGCAGCACCGAGCGGTGGAGCCGATGGCGGTCCTGGCGCAGGTGGATTTCCAACTCGCGATACCCCACGCGACAGAGCTCGATGGCCTCCGCGAAACGCCCCTGGAAGTTGCGGATCATGGCGAGGCCGTTGCGGTTGAAGACGGACTGGAAATGCAGCTCGTCCTCGTCCATCTCCGCCCGCGCCAGGTCCGCCAGCCCGCTGTCGAGGTACGCCTCCCCGCGGGTCAGGTCGCGGCTCGGCAGGTAGCGGGCGTGCAGCATCGCCAGCAGGTAGGAGAGGCGGGCGAGCCGCTGCGGATCGGTGGTCTTGCCGATCGCCTCCTCCTCCGCCGCGCGGAGCGCCCGCTCCGGCTGCTGCAAGGCGGCGTAGGACATGAACAGCTTGATGAAGATCGCCCACCGCAGGTCGTCCGCCCCCGCCTCCTGCCGCTCGCGGAAGAACTCCAGCGCGCTCTCCCCGTAGCGGACGGCGTCGTCGTAGAAGCCCAGGGTGTTGAAGATGTCCAGCCCCCAGTACTGCCAGCCCGCGATCGACCCGGGGTTGCCGGCGAGATGGCTGAGGCGGATCAGCTCCGGGAGGTTGATCTGGATCTCCAGCCGGTTGCCGTCGACCCGCGCCTCCAGCTCGCGGAGGCGGCGCGCCGCCTCCGGGCGGTCCACCGCCGGCGCCGGCTCGGCGGGCAGGTCGAGCCGCAGGACCTCGCCGTCCACGGCACCCGAGCCGACGTCCAGCGCCGCGCGGAGCTCGCTCCCCCGCCCGGGTTCCACCCCGGCGAGCAGTACCAGGCGCAGCCGCTTCCCCCGCCGCCGCAGGAGCTCGCGGAAGAAGACGCGGCCGATCGCTCCCAACTGGTCGGCGGCGTCGCAGGCGAGGCACCAGGGGGTTTCCGCCTCCCCCTTCCAGGCGTCCAAAAGATCGATCAGGCCGTGGACGATCCGGACGGCGCGGTCCGCCGGATAGTTCCGCACCTTCTCCTCGGGCGGCGAGAGATCGGTCAGCGTCGGATTGCGGACCGTCATCTCCCGCTTGAGCTCCGGCAGCACGTGCACCAGCTCGTAGTCGTGCTTAGCGATCAGGTCGGGGCGCCGCGCCCGGATCTCCGGCAGGAGGTCGGCGAAGAATTCATGGATCCCCGCCCAGGGGCCGCCGCGGCCGAAGTCGCCGTCGAGGAGCCAGGTGCGCGCTCCGCCGGCGGCCGCCTCGCGCAGACGCGCCGCAAGCCAATCCCGCCGTTTCTCTCCGGCCTGGGCCTCGACGGCAAAAACCGTACCCGCCGTGCCCGCAGCGGCGGACCAACCCTCAGGCAGCAGACGCTCTCGGCTCTCGTTCACGGGGGATTCTCCGTTGCTTGATCATTCCGTGGATCCAGAGGCCCATGCCGAGCCCGAGGGGGAAGAGATAGAAGACGACGACGAAGAGCGCGTCCAGGTAGGCGTAGTGTCCGCCCGAGAAGCCACCGGTCAGGGCGGCCAGCGAATCGCGGAGGTATCTTCCGGCGACCGGCAGGGTGACGAAGAACAACCCCCAGAACGCGAGCCCGCGCCCGAGCAGCCAGACCCAGAAATAGGCGCGGATCACCCGCTGCTCGCCGGCCGGGATGTACGACAGGTCGCGCGGCGGCCGGCGCGAGACGAACCGCCGCCAGAGGTTGCCGATGTAGGCTTGCGTATCCCGCATCAGGTTCTTGCAGCCGAAGGCCGCCGCGACGACGTAATAGAAATCCGTGCGCACGAAGAAAAAACATTGCCACAGCAGCCGCATCAGGTAGACGATGACCATCGCCAGCCCCACCTCTTCGACCACCGCCGGCAACGTGATCCATCCCTGGTGCCGGCTCCAGAAGAGGAGCGTGAGCAGCGACGCCGAGACGAGGTCGATCACCGGCCCGGCCAGCATCGGCAGGTAGCGCTGCCGCTTCGGCACCGACCACAGACCCGTCATGTCCGTCTCGGCGACGAGCACCCACATGCGGCTGCTGACGCCCAGCCGGGAATTGACTCCCACCGCGCGGGCGGCGATCAGATGCCCCATCTCGTGGATGAACACCGTGGTGTAGCCGAGCAGCATCAGGGACAGGGTCTTCAACGTCCGGTGCTGGGAGAAGACCAGGTGATCGCGGTACGGCCGCAGCGAAGGGTAGCGGCTGGCGCGGCCCGGCGAGAGCAAAGATCCCAGCGCAGACGTCAGGGTCTCCAGGGCGAAGAGGAGCCGCGCGACCGGCACGGGAAAGTCTTCGAAGTGATAGCGGACCCTGGCGTTCGCCGGCGCCACGGCTCGCCCGGCCACAGTGGCCGCGGCGGCGACGGGCTCCTCCGTCCCCTGCACGCGGACGAAACCCTTTTCATAGAGCAGGGAGAGAAAATCCTCCATGTCCGGCGTCTCGCCATACTTCTGGCGGAAACTCTCCTGGGCCTCGGCGACCGTCTGGCCGGCGGCGAGGAAATCCATGATCTCGACCGCCTCGGGCGGCAAGGCCAGGAAGACGCCGGTCTCGACCCGGCCGATGACGACCTCCTCCCCCTCGGCCTGACGGGTGAAGGGGAACACGGCGACTTTGGTTTCCGGTGTGAACACGCTCGATCCTTTTATAGGTAAAACCCGGGGGGCCTCCGCGGCGGCTCCCCGGGTCGTCCAGCCCGACGATTTAGGCCGGGTTGTCGATGATGATGATGATGCACGGCGGCTGATTCGTGCAGCCGCAATCGTAGAACGCGGCCGTCGTCTTCAGCGTCTCCACTCCCGCACGGCAAATCTCTTCATGAGCTTCTCACCTCCTTCCTTTCATGTTTTACAGGCGCAGAGCTATTCGGCTCGGCGTAAATCGATCGATGGATTGGTACGGGCAATGCGGACCGCCGGCACGGCATTGGCCAGCGCGCCCACCGCGATCAACAGTACGGCGATCAACGCCAGCACCAGCGAGTCGCCGCCCGCCAGGCCGTACACCAGCGGCGAGATCCAGCGGCTCGACAGGTGCGCGAGTCACGATCCCCAGGGCGAGGCCGATCAGCAGGACGGCCATCCCGCCCTTGACCAGCATGCCAATGATGCTGGCCGGGCACGCCCCGAGCGCCATGCGGATGCCGATTTCCCGGCTGCGTTGGGCGACCGAGTAGGCGGTGATCCCGTAGATGCCAAAGAGAGCGAGCGCGAGCGCGAGCAGGCCGAGGAAGGTCAGCAGGGCGGCGCCCGCCCGCGGCGCCCAGAGCCCCTTGGCGATCCCTTCGGAGGCGGTGAGCAGCTCCGCGACCGGGAGTGCCGGTGCGACCTCCGCCACCGCCCGCCGCACCTCCGGCAGCACCGGCTCCGGCGCTCCCGCGGTCCGCACGTCGAGCACCGCCTGCTCCGTGTAGCGCTGCTCGAGGGGGAGGTAGACCAGAGGGATCGGGCTCTCGTCGATCCCCAGGACCTTGGAATCGCGCACGATCCCGACCACCTCCACTGGGCGCGCCTCGTCGTCCAGCTTGACGTGGTCCCCCAGCGGGTCCGCGGACGGCCAGAAGCGCCGCGCCATGGCCCGGTTGACGATCGCCACCGGCCGGGACCCCTCGCGGTCCGCGGTGGTGAAGTCCCGCCCCTTCTCGACCGGGATGCCGAGGGTGCGGAAGTACCCGGGGCTGACGATCAGCGAGCCGACCTGGCTCTCCTTCTTGTCCTTCCCCTCGAAGCGCACGCCGTTCTCCGGCGCCGCCTGACGCCATTCGTGGAACCCGCCGAGCGGCGGGCTCTCCGAGAGGGCGGCGGAGCGCACGCCCGGTAGCGTCGCGGCATGCTCCAGCAGGCGGCGCTGCACGTCGCGTCCCCGCGCCTCGTCGTAGCCCGGCGTCTTGAGGTCGAAGGAGGCCGAGAGCAGGTGCGCGGCGTCGAACCCCGGATCGATCTGCAGGACCCGATGGAGCCCCTGCAGAAAGAGGCCGGCGCAGGCGAGGCAGAGGGCGCAGAGGGCGACCTGAAAGATCACCAGCCCGTGGGAGAGAGAAACCTTTCTCCTCCCCAGCCGCACGAATCCTTGCTCCCCCCGCAGTGCTCCGCCGAGGTCGGCGCGATAGCTCTGGAGGGCGGGGAGCAGGCTGACCACCAGGCTCACCGCCACCAGCGTCACCAAGCTGAAGGCGAGGACCGGCGCGTCCAGCGAGAGGCTCACCGCCCCCTCCGGAAGGTAGGGGGGACGCAGCCGCCACAGGAGCCCCAGGCTGGCGGAGGCGATCAGCAGCCCGCCGACCCCTCCGGCCAGAGAGAGGACCAACCCTTCGGTGACCAGCTGGCGGACCAGGCGGCCGCGGCTGGCGCCGAGCGACACGCGGACGGCGATCTCGCCACGGCGCGCGATCGCCCGCGCGAGCAGCATGTTGGCGACGTTGATGCAGACGATGAGGAGGAGGAAGTTCATCACGATCATCAGGAAGGCACCCGCCTTCACCGGCCCCGACTTCAGCCTCAGCGGCTGCACCAGCGGGGTGAGCGCGATCCCCAGCCCCTCGTCGTTCGCCGGATACTCCTGTGCCAAGCGGGTGCTGATCGCGCGCACCTCAGCCGCCGCCGCCTGCGCCCCCACCCCCGGCCGCAGCCGGCCGACCAGACGCAGCACCTCGTTGCCGCGGTCCTCGAATACCTTCGGCAGCGGCAGGACGACGGGGTACATGGTGAGCGGCACCCACAGCTCCGCGGCCGAGAAGTTGGTCATCCCCTTGAAGCCGCGGCGCGCTACCCCGACGACGGTGAACGGCCGGCCGTTCAACAGCACCTCCCGGCCGAGGACGCGCGGATCGGCCGCGAAGCTCCGCTGCCAGAGCCCGTAGCCGATCACCACCTCGGGCTGGGTGCCGGGGGACCGATTCTCCACCGGGGAGAGCACCCGTCCTAACGTGGGCTCGGCGCCCAGCACGCCGAAGAAGTCCCCGGTGACGATCTCGCCCGCCAGCGGCACGGGCGCTCCCCTGCCGGCCGCGAACCCCACGTGGATGTTCTGGTAGGCCGCCAGGCCGGAAAAGACGTGACTGCGCTCTTTCAGGTCCTGATAGTTGAGATAGGAGACCGGCAGCTGGCGGGAGCCGAGCCGGCCGCCGCTCGCCAGATAGGCCAGCCGCTCCGGCTGGCGCACCCCAGGGAGGGGGCGCAGGAGCACCGCGTTCACGAACGAGAAGATCGCGGTGCTGAGGCCGATGCCGAGAGCCAGAGAGACGACGATGGTGAGCGTGAACAGAGGCCGCCGGAGCGCCAGATACAGCCCGTATCGGGCATCCTGCCAGATCTCTGCGATCGCCGACGCCATCGTTTCCCCTCCGTGCTGTGGCACACCTCTCCCTATGACACCTCAGGTGTCGCCGGCCTACTCTGATCGTTTCCTCTCTACTCTTTCCCGGTGCAGGTCACGCAAGAAAGCGAGCCTCCGAGTTTGTTTTCTCGTAGCCCAGAAATATCACAGTAGCGAAGGGACTGCGGAGAGGTGAACAGGGAGCGCACGCCTCTCAGGGAATCGAGCGAGAAACTGCCGGGGCAATCGGCATCGTTCACCTCCTGGAGAACGTCCTCGATTATTCCAGAAGTTATGGCATTTTTAGAGATCTACGCAGTGTACCCCTTGACAACGGACTCCTTAATCTGCATAATTTACCCGTAATAGCGGGTAAATTGCAAACCCAATGCCATATCGAGAGAAGTAGCGCCGGGTAAGACCCGTCGCATATGGGGAATCGGCCGCGGGACGGGACTTCCAGCGTGACCGGATTTCCGGCGTCATGGAGGCGCCGGGTTTAGAGCCCTCGGGGCTCCGAAAAGGAGAAAGACCATGGCCATCGACAAGTCGTATTCGGGGATGCTGGGCGGGATGGAGCGGCTGGCCGCCGCGATGGCGGCGAACTCTGCCGATCTCCCCCATCTGGACGGGGTCCGCGGCCGCCTGGAGAAGCTGCTGGCGGACGCGCAGGAAGCGGCCAAGCAGCAGGCGGCCCTCATCGCCAGCAAGCAGGAAGCCACTCTCCGGCTGCGCAAGCTGCTGACCGAGGGGCAGCGGGTGGCGACCGGCGCGCAGAAGATGCTGCAGGAGAACTACGGCCTGCGGGCCGAGAAGCTCGCGGAGTTCGGGCTCCAGCCGTTCCGCGGCCGCAAGCTGAAAGCGCAGCAGCCTGCGGCGTCCCCGGCTCAGCCCCCGTCCCCCGCTCCGGCACCCCCTCCCGCCGGCAGCGGCCATCCCTCCGTCTGACTTCCCGGCGGAGCGTGCCCCGGCACGCTCCGCCTCTTCATTGTCCCCAGGACCACCCAGCGCAAGATTCTCCAGGGTAGCGCCGGCCGTTCCGTCCCGGAGCGGCATCCCGGCCACAGATCCTTCGGCTCCTAGCGCCGTCCAGCGCGCCACCACAGCGCTCCGTCTCCGCGGCAGCGCGGGTGTCTCCGCTCCGGCGCTGCATCTCCAGAGCGGAGTCAGCCTCTCCGCGGCAGCGTCAGCATCCCCGGGACGGAGCGGCCTCTCCGGGGCGGCGTCAGCGTCCCCGGAGCGCAGGCAGCATCTCCAGAACGGCGCGGCATCTCCAGGGCGGAGTCGGCCTCTGCGAAACGGAGTCATCCTCTCGAGGGCGGAGCGGCATCTCCGGAACAGAGCCATCATCTCCAGAACGCGGTCAGCGTCTCCGGAACGGAGCCATCCTCTCCGCGGCTGCGTCGGCGTCTCTGCGGCGGCGCGGCGTCTCTAAAGCCGAGTCAGCTTCTCCGGCGATGAGACTCCGGCTGCCCAGAGACGGTCAGAAGCGCCCTACGGCTGAAAGGCTCCACGGTCCTGGAGCCCCGAGACGTCGTCGGCCTCCGGCGAGACCGGCGCGAGGAGATAGTAGTTGATCTTGTTCGTGGTCTTCTGCCGCAGCCAGACCTCGACTTTCGATGGGGTGAAACGGCTGAGCTGGGCCCAGAGAAAGCCGTTGGGACGGGGGCCAATGACCTTGACGAAGACCTCGGGCCGGTCGGCCAACGCGCCGCTGACGCAGAGCGTCTCGGCGATGCAAGCCGGCACGTTCAACCCCGGAGCCGTGTCGTTGATCAGGGATTTGACCTCGAACCCGGGAAGGTTCGGCGAACTCAGCCAGGGTCCCGCCGGCGGCGGGGGCGCGCTACTCGGCTCATCGCCCAGGATCACGACCTGGTCGCCGCTGGTGCGGTAGGCCAAACCCTCACTCCCCCAGCGGACGAGGTCGGAAGGGTCCCCGGAGCTTTCGGCCGGCAGAGAAAGCGAGCCCATGGGGGTGAAGGTGGAGATGCGGAAGGTGTCGATGTGCTCGCGGAGGAAGGTCGCCCGGTCCTTCGCCGGTTCCGCGAGGACTGTGCTATTGAAGAAACTGGTGTCGGTGGAGACGAAAGTGCCGAGCAGAGTGGGACCGGCCGGGTTCACCACCTCACCCGACGCCGCGAAGAGGAGCCCGGAAGCCTGCACCAGGCCGTACGGGCCGTTGTTGAAGAGACCGTAGGTCGTGTCGATCTCCGACACTCCCTGCGGATCGACCCGGGCTCGGGTGAGCCCCAGAAAGGTCCGTTGGTAGAGGAGTCCGGGATCGGGTGAGAACACGATCCGATCGCTCTCCGCAAATCCATTCAGCGTTTGGGGCCGCTGGACACCTTGGTCGTAGATCGCCACTCCGCCATCGCGAAAGGAGACGGCGACCACGTCCGGATGAGAGGGCTGGACCGCAAGGTCTCCGACGTTCCTCGGACCGGAGAACGACTCACCGCCGAGTGGAAACTGAGACCCGGCCGTGAGCGTCGCCAGGTTGATCCGCCGTACCGCTCCAGCGCCATCTAGGCCGACATAAAGAGACTGGCCGTCATCCGACAACGCGAGGACATCGGGCTCGCTCCCGACGAACACTGAGGCGACGATCACCCCGAGCGACGGGTTGATCGCCGTGACGCTATTACCCATGTCGCCTGCCCGGCTGGGCACCGAGGCATAGATAAGGCCGCGATGTGTGTCGAAGACCAAGCGGTTGGTCGGCAGGCTGATGACCTTCACGGCCGCGATGGCGGAGGTGGCGGCGAGCCAGCCCGCCAGAACAAGGGTCGGCCTCAAAATCCGGCGAGAAACGTTCATCGATCTCTCCTGGTAAATATGCACCCCTGGCTGAAAGAGCCGGAGGTCCGATTTCTCCGGTGAGTGCGCGGATTCGCGAAAACATTTCAGCCGATTCGAAACGAGTCGCCAGCGGGCTCGGTCCGAGGTGACGGGAACCTACCCGGCGTAGATCTGCAGCTCGCGCAATTCCTTGATCTGGTCGCGCATCGCGGCCGCTTCCTCGAACTCGAGGCGCTTGGCGGCGGCGCGCATGTCCTTCTCGAGGCGGGAGATGCGTTCGGAGAGGGGGAGATCGGAGCTCTCTTCCTCGTCGTTCAGGCGCGGGCGGCCGGCGCCGTAGAGGTCGAGGTTGCTCATCTGCACCAGCGGGTTGTGGATGTCCTTGAGGATGGTCGCCGGCTCGATGCCGTGCTCCAGGTTGTAGGCCCCCTGCCGGGTGCGCCGACGCTCGGTCTCCTCGAGCGAGCGGCGCATCGAATCGGTCATCTTGTCGGCGTAGAAGATCACCCGGCCGTTGAGGTTGCGGGCGGCGCGGCCGGAGGTCTGGATCAGCGAGGTGTCGCTCCTCAGGAATCCTTCCTTGTCGGCGTCGAGGATCGCCACCAGCGAGACCTCCGGCAGGTCGAGCCCCTCGCGCAGCAGGTTGATCCCCACCAGCACGTCGAAGTCGCCGCGGCGCAGGCCGGTGACGATCTCCACCCGCTCGAGCGTCTCGATGTCGCTGTGCATGTAGCGGACGCGGATCCCCAGCTCGTTGAGGTATTGGGTCAGCTCCTCGGCCATCCGCTTGGTCAGCGTGGTGACCAGCACCCGCTCCTTGCGGTCGAGGACCTTGCGGATCTCGCCGATCAGGTCGTCCACCTGCCCCTGCGCCGGGCGCACCTCGATCACCGGGTCGAGCAGGCCGGTCGGGCGGATCAGCTGCTCGACGATGACGCCGCCGGTGCGCTCGAGCTCCCACGGCGCCGGCGTCGCCGAGACGTAGATCCGCTGCCCCATGCGGGCGTCGAACTCGACGAAGGTGAGCGGCCGGTTGTCGAGCGCCGAGGGGAGGCGGAAGCCGAAGTCGACCAGCGTCGTCTTGCGCGAGCGGTCGCCGGCCCACATGCCGCGCACCTGCGGGATCGTCTGGTGGCTCTCGTCCATCACCAGCAGGAAGTCGTCCGGGAAGTAGTCGAACAGGGTCGGCGGCGGCTCGCCCGGCGCCCGCCCGGAGAGGTGGCGCGAGTAGTTCTCGATGCCGTGGCAGTAGCCGATCTCCTTCAGCATCTCGAGGTCGAAGCGGGTGCGCTGCTCGAGGCGCTGGCGCTCGAGGAGCTTCCCCTCGGCCTCGAGCTCGGCGAGGCGGGGGCCGAGCTCCTCGGCGATCGTCTCGATGGCGCGCTCGAGGCGCGGCTTTGGGGTGACGTAGTGGGTCTTGGGATAGACCGCGATGCGGTCGATCTGCTGCAGGGTGTCGCCGCGCAGGACGTCGAAGCGGGTGATGCGCTCGACGGTGTCCCCCCAGTACTCGACGCGGATCCCCACGTCGTCGTAGGCGGGGAGGATCTCGATCACGTCGCCGCGCACCCGGAAGCTGCCGTGGAAGAGGTCGAGTTGGGTGCGCTCGTACTGCATGGTGACCAGCCGCTTGAGCGCCGCCTCCATCCCCTCCGACTCCCCCTGGATGAAGAACTGCAGCATGCCGAAGAACGCCTCCGGGGAGCCGAGGCCGTAGATGCAGGAGACCGAGGCGACGATGATCACGTCCCGCCGCTCGAACAGCGACTTGGTGGCGCGCAGCCGCAGGCGGTCGATCTCCTCGTTGATGCTGGTCTCCTTCTCGATGTACGTATCCGTCGCCGGCACATAGGCCTCCGGCTGGTAGTAGTCGTAGTAGGAGACGAAGTACTCGACCGCGTTGTGCGGGAAGAAGCTGCGGAACTCCTGGAAGAGCTGCGCGGCGAGCGTCTTGTTGTGCGAGAGGATCAGGGTCGGGCGGTTGACCGCCTCGATCACCTTGGCGATCGAGAACGTCTTCCCCGAACCGGTGACGCCGAGCAGCACCTGCTCCTTGTCGCCGCGCTCGAGCCCCTCGGTGAGCTGGCGGATGGCCTCGGGCTGGTCCCCTTGGGGGATGAACTTCGAGATGAGCTGGAAACCGGACATGGCAGGGATTGTAAACCGCGGGGGAGCGGGCGGATGTTCCCGGGGTCAGGGTCGCGGTGCTCGCGGGGGCCTCGTGCCCTGCGAACAAGGGAGCCCTGAGGCGCCTCACCTCTACGGCGCTGCCGACGTGCTCCCCGTCTTCGCGAACTCCTCGAGCACGGCGGTGAGGTCCGCGACGTCCTTGCGGGTCAACGCAGTCCCCTTGCGGATCGCCTGCAGCATCTTGATCTGGAGCTGCTGGCTGGCCTCGGCGATCTCCTGGATGTGGCCGGGGTGGCCGGCGCGCTGCCGCGCGGCGGCGAAGGCGGCGCGCAGGCGCTGCTGCTCGTCGGGCGGCACTTCCTTGGGCATCTGGGCGAAGATCGCCGTCTCCGACTGGCGCAGCGAGAGCTGGAGGAGCTGGCCGACGTGGGTGCCGGCGTAGAAGAAGAAGCCGACCAGGCAGAGCCCCGAGAGCACCAGCAGCCCGAGGCAGCCGAGGATCAGCGGCTTCGGGCACCCCCCCTTCGCCGGCGGCCGGGCCGCGGGGTTGAATGGGGATGCCGTCGGGGCGGGGGGCTCGGCAATCGGTGGTTCCATGCTCGCGGCCTCGGTTGCGGTCGGGTCGGTTCGGGTTCGTCCGTGTTGTATCACCCGGGGGGGACGGCGGCAAGCCGACCGGAGGGCCCTATAATGCCCGGCATGGAGTACGAACCGCTTCCCGAGCGCCGCCCGCCGACCGTCGATCCCGCCGTCTCCGCCCCCCGCCGGCGGTCGCGGCGCCTGTTGCGCTGGACGTGGCCGGTGGTCGCCGCGCTGGTGATCGGCGCGGTCAGCGGCGTCGGGATCGCGGCGGCGATCCACGTCCCCCGGGTCGACGCGCTGTCGAGCTACATGCCGCGGCTGGTCACCCAGCTGATCGACAGGAACGGCGCCGTCTTCACCACCTTCGCCCGCGAGCGCCGCGTGATGCTCAAAGAGAGCGAGATGCCGAAGGTGATGGAGCAGGCGGTGCTCGCCTCGGAGGATGCCAACTTCTTCCGCCACGGCGGCGTCGACGCTATCGGGGTCATCCGCGCGGCGCTGGTCGACTTCCGCGCCCACAAGGTGGTCGAGGGGGCCTCGACGATCACCATGCAGCTCTCCCGCACCCTCTACCTGTCGCGCGAGCGCACCTGGCGCCGCAAGGTCCAGGAGGCGTTCGTCGCCGTCGAGCTGGAGAAGAACTACAGCAAGCCGCAGATCCTCACCCTGTACCTGAACCTGGTCAACCTCGGCCACGGCAACTACGGGGTGGAGGCGGCCTCCCGCTACTACTTCGACAAGCCGGCCGTGAAGCTCACCCTCCCCGAGGCGGCGATGCTGGCCGGCATCATCCCGGCGCCCAGCCGCTACAGCCCGTACCGCACCCCCGACACCGTGCAGAAACAGCGCGACCGCGTGCTGCGGCGGATGCTCGAGGAGCGCTTCATCACGCAGGCCGACTACGAGCGCGCGGTGGGGCAGCCGATCCAGGTCGTCCCCCAGCAGCCCGAGCAGGTGTTCGCCCCCTACTTCGCGGAGGAGGTCCGCAAGTACCTGGAGACCAACTACGGCGCCACCACTCTCTACGAGGGGGGGCTCCAGGTGCAGACCACGCTCGATCCGCAGATCCAGAAGGCGGCCGAGAACGCCATTCACGCCGGCCTGCTGAAGCTCGACCACCGGCGCGGCTGGCGCGGCGCGATCGGCGAGATCAAGGAAGGGGAGATCGACACCCAGACGCTCCCCACCTGGGGGGGCGGCAAGCCGGCGATCGGCCACTGGTATCAGGGGCTGGTGCTCTCGACCTCGGCGAAGAGCGCCGAGGTGAAGATCGGCAAGGCGACCTACACCCTCGGCCCCGAGGGGATCGCGTGGACCAACCGCCACAGCCCGGCCGACCTGCTGAAGCGCGGCGCGGTCGCGTGGTTCCGCTTCGCCTATCCAGAGGCCAAGACGCCGGCGGCGAAGCCGGGAGCCCCCCCGAAGCCGCTGACGGGGGCCGAGACGGCCCAGGCGATGGCCGAGCCCCGGCTCTACCTCGAGCAGCAGCCGGTGATCGAGGCGGCGGCGGTGGTGATCGAGAACCAGACCGGCGCCGTGCGCGGGCTGGTCGGCGGCTGGGACTTCGACCGCAACCGCTTCAACCGCATCACCCAGGCGCACCGGCAGGTGGGCTCGTCGTTCAAGCCGTTCGTCTACGGCGCCGCGCTGGAGGCGGGATGGACCCCGGCCGACACCCTCCTCGACGCGCCGACCTCGTTCATCGGCGCCGACGGCAAGCTCAGCTACCGCCCCGAGAACTACTACCACAAGCACTACGGCATCGTGACCCTGCGGCGGGCGCTCGAGCAGTCGATCAACGTGCCGGCGGTGAAGCTTTTCGAGCTGGTGGGCGGCAAGAAGGTGGTCGACTTCGCCCATCGCGCGGGGCTGCAGACGCCGCTCCCCACCTGGCCCAGCATCGCCCTCGGCGCCGCCGACCTGGTGCCGCTCGAGGTGGCGTCGGCCTATGCCACGATCGCCAACGGCGGCACGCACATCGAGCCCTACTGGATCGAGAAGGTGGCGACCCCGGACGGCCAGGTGCTGTACCAGCACTTCCCCGCCACCTACATCGCCACCACGCCGGCGGTCTCCTACGTGCTCGCCCACATGATGAAGGGGGTGGTGGAGCACGGCACGGCGTACGACATCCACGACCTGCCCATCGACATCGCCGGGAAGACCGGGACCACCAACGACTTCTCGGACGCCTGGTTCGTCGGCTTCACCCCGCGCTACACCATCCTCACCTGGGTGGGGTACGACATGAAGCGCTCGCTCGGCGCCGGGATGAGCGGCGCCGTCGCCGCCCTCCCGATGTGGCGGATGATCGCCGAGGACGGCCTCGCCACCGGCTGGCTGAAGAAGGGGGAGACCTTCCAGGCCCCGGCCGGCGTGATCGTGCGCGACGTCGAGTACTACTCGGGGCTGCTCTCCGACCAGGGCGGTCGGGTGATCAAGGAGGCCTTCGTCTCCGGCACCGAGCCGAACCGCCAGTACAGCTCGCAGTGGTCGACGATCACCAGCCTCCCCTGGTACCAGCAGAAGGCCTTCTACATCCCCAAGGAAGGCGAGAACATGCCCGCCAAGCCCGGCCCCAACGGCGCCGCCCCCCCCGAGCCGCCGGCGGCCCCGTCGCCCGAGGATACGCCGACGAATCCCCCGCCGCCGGTGTAGGCGAGGAGCGGCGATCCAGCGGCCGGGCTCCGTGCGTAGATCTCCCGAGCCGGCGCGGGTGCCGCGCTCGACTCCGAGGAGCTCCCGATGACCGCACCGCCGATCGACGCCGAGGCTGCCGCCCACCCCCCGAGGTCGAAGGGCAAGCTGGTCCTGTACGTCGTGATCGGCGTCGCGGTCCTCGCCGGGCTGATCCTCGCCGGGCGCCAGGCGGGGGCCTACGTGCCGCGTTTCGCGCAGTGGGTGGCGAGCCTGGGGGTGTGGGGGCCGGTGGTCTTCATCCTCGGCTACGCGGTGGCGGCGATCGCGTTCGTCCCCGGCTCGCTGCTGACCCTCGCCGCGGGCGCCATCTTCGGGCTGGTGCGCGGCACGATCTACACCCTGATCGGCGCCACCCTCGGCGCCTGCGGGGCGTTCCTGGTCGCCCGCTACCTGGCGCGCCGGGCGATCGAGCGGAAGATCACCGGCAATGCCAAGTTCGCCGCCATCGACAAGGCGGTCGGGCGCGAAGGGTTCAAGATCGTGGCGCTGCTGCGCCTCTCCCCCATCTTCCCGTTCAACCTCCTGAACTACTCGCTGGGGCTGACCAAGGTCAGCTTCCTCCAATACCTCGCGGCGTCGATCGCCATGCTGCCGGGGACGCTGCTCTACGTCTACTACGGCAAAGCGGCCGGCAGCCTCGCGGCGCTCGCCGGCGGCGCCAAAACGGAGAAGGGGACGGGCTCCTGGGTCGTGCTGGGCCTGGGGCTCCTCGCCACCCTCGTGGTCACCACCTTCGTCACCCGCATCGCCGGCAAGGCGCTGAAACAGCAGATCGATACGCCGGACGCTCCGTCCACCGAGTCCCAAGAGGCCCATCATGACTGAGCCCGCCGCCCCCCACTTCGCCGTCGAGCCCGACGACGAGCTCAACCGCGAGCTGCTGGCGAACGTCCATCCCTCCGACTGGGTCAACCCGGAGCCGGCCGGGCGCTACCACCTGGTGGTGATCGGCGCCGGCACGGCCGGGCTGGTGTCGGCCAAGGGAGCGGCCGGGCTGGGCGCGCGGGTCGCCCTGATCGAGCGCCACCTGATGGGGGGGGACTGCCTGAACGTCGGCTGCGTGCCGTCGAAGGGGATCCTCCGCGCGTCGCGCGCCTGGGAGGACGCGCGGACCGCCGCCGAGCGCTTCGGTGGGCCGGTGGTTGCCGCGGACGCCGAGGGGGACTTCGGCTTCGCCATGCGGCGGATGCGCCGCCTGCGCGCCGGGATCAGCCAGGTGGACAGCTTCGAGGCAGCGAAGAAGAGCGGCGTCGACGTCTTCCTCGGAGACGGGCGCTTCGTATCGCCGGACACCATCGAGGTGGGCGGCAAACGGTTGCGCTTCCGCCGCGCCGTGATCGCCTCCGGCGCCCGCGCCGCGCAGCCCCCCGTCCCCGGGCTCGCCGAGACGGGCTTCCGCACCAACGAGACGATCTTCAACCTCACCGAGCGGCCGCGGCGGCTGGTGGTGATCGGCGGCGGGCCGATCGGCTGCGAGATGGCGCAGTCGTTCGCCCGCTTCGGCACCCGTGTCACCCACCTGGTGCAGGAGAAGCACGTCCTCCCCCGCGAGGACGCCGACGCCGCCGAGATCGTGCAGCAGGCGATGCTGCAGGACGGCGTCCATTTCGAATTCGGCATGAAGGTGGTCGAGGCGCGCCGGCAAGGCGCCGACAACGCCGACAAGGTGGTGGTCTTCGAGCGGGAGGGCGCGCGTCACGAGGTGGTGGCCGACGAGATCCTGATCGCCGCCGGACGGGCGCCGAACGTCGAGGGGATGGGGCTCGAGGCGGCCGGCGTCCGTTTCGGCAAGCGCGGGGTGGAGGTGGACGACCATCTGCGGACCAGCAATCCGCACGTCTATGCCTGCGGCGACGTGGCCTCGCGCTTCCAGTTCACCCACATCGCCGACGCCCAGGCGCGGATCGTGATCCAGAACGCTCTCTTCTTCGGGCGCTCCAAGGCCTCGGCGCTGACCATCCCCTGGTGTACCTACACCAGCCCCGAGGTCGCCCACGTCGGGCTCCACATGAGAGAAGCCGAGGAGAAGGGGATCGAGGTCGAGACGTTGACGATCCATCTCGCGGACGTCGACCGCGCGATCCTCGACGGCGACGACGAGGGGTTCCTGCGCCTCCACCTCGAGAAGGGGTCGAAGGAGGGGAAGATCCTCGGCGCCACCCTGGTCGCCGAGCACGCCGGCGACATGATCGGCGAGCTCTGCCTCGCCATCACCCACGGCATCGGCCTCGGCAAGATCGCCAGCGTCATCCACCCCTACCCCACCCAGGGGGAGGTGGTGAAGAAAGCGGCCGACACCTGGCGGCGGGGGAAGCTGACGCCGACGGTGAAGAAGGCGTTCGCTTGGTTCTTCCGCACGGTGAAGTGACATCATCCCCCCGCCATGGCGCTCACCTCCACGATCTACAACTTCGACGTCGAGCTCGCGGACTCCGACCGCGGCGTCTACGAGACCCTGCCGATCCGCGCCGCCCTCCACCCGTCGGAGACGGCGGAGTACCTGTGGACCCGCGTCCTCGCCTACTGCCTCGAGTACGAGGAGGGGATCGCCTTCTCGAAGGGGCTCTCGGACGGCGACGAGCCGGCGCTCTGGGTGCGCGACCCGGCCGACCCCGCCGGCCGCATCAAGGCCTGGATCGAGATCGGCACGCCGGACGCCGACCGCCTGCACAAGGCGGCCAAGGCGGCCGAGCGCGTCGCCGTCTACACCCACAAGGACCCCCTCTCGCTGCTCCGCCGCCTCGAAGGCGAGCGCATCCACCGCGCCGCGGAGATCCCCATCTACGGCGTCGACCGCCCGCTCCTCCAGGGGCTGGTCGAACTCCTCGACCGGCGGATGAAGCTGCAGCTCTCGGTAACCGGGGGGTCGCTCTACCTGGACGTCGGCGGGAAGGGGCTTTCGGGAGCGGTGACGGAGCACCGGATCGGGATCAGACCTTCGTAGGATCGGCGGCGTCCCGGCGCCAGGGAACAGTTGAGCCGTCCTCGTAGAGGGCGACCACCCGCTCGTCTTGCCAGATGTAGACGGGGCGGCCGGCGCGCCAGTGTTCAGCGATGGCGGCAGCGACCGCCTCCTTCATGGCGCGGTCTGCCTTGGCGACCAGGGGAGGAAGGACGATTTCTGCGTTTGGATCTCTCATCGCTTCAGACCTTGCAGCGTGATCCTATCAAAGCTCGGTCTATCGAGGACCAAGAGATTTTCAGCAATGCGAAACGCGACAGGTCTGGGCTCGTCGCGCGAGCTGTCAAAAAGGATATATGTGTCGAGCAATGGAGCGTAGAGAGCAAAGAGGTTCACCAACCCCCGAGTGAAGCGTCGACGCACCACCTCTTCGGGGACGGAGTGCCCTCCCGAAAGGACTCGTTCGCGCACCCGGGCCAAGGCGAGCTCCTGATCGGGAAGCCAGAGGAAGAACAGATGGATTCGGTAGCCGTCGCCCCGCAGTTTCCGCAGAAGCGGCACATGCCCCCGCCCTGCCAGCGTCGTCTCGAACCCGAAATCCACACCCGATCCAGCCAACGTCGCGATCCGCTCGAGCATCAGCCGACCCGCCTCGATCGCCAGGCTCTCCGGATTGAACGGCGAGAGGCCGGCGGCGATCAGGTCCGCGTTGACGAACTCCCGGCAATCCGCATACTCCGGCAGGAAGAGACGGGCGAAGGTGCTCTTGCCGGCGCCGTTCGGGCCGGCGACGACGTAGACGTTCGGTGGAGAGGGCGCGGCCACGGACGACGATGATTCCATGGGGAGCCGGCCGCGCGCCAGCGTCCACCCAAAACCAAAGGAGATCCTATGACCGACTTCAACACCGCCCTCGGCCTCAAGCCCGGCGACGAGCCCGGCACCCTGCTCTTCGATCCGCGCTCCGAGCACCAGGTGGCGCCGGACGTGGTCCATTTCGCCGTGCTGACCACGCTCGCGGAGATCGCGGCGGCGGGGGCCGTGGGGGCGGCGGTGGTGCCCGCCACGGTGACCGTGCACCTGCTGAGCCGCGCCCGGCTGGCGCCGCTGGTGGCGCGGGGACGGCTGCTGCGGAAGGGGAAGCGCCTGGCGGTCGCCGAGGGGGAAGTCACCCAGGACGGGCAACTGGTGGCCAAGGCGACCGTGCAGTTCGCGGTTCTAGGCTGAACGACGAGCTGAGAAGCGGGCTAGGCTTCCTTCTCGGCCTCCGTCCGCGCGCCGGATTCGGTCGTCTCCGGGCGGCTCCCCGGCTTCTCCGCCGGCAGCGCGCCGGAACGGCACGCCGGGCAGTCGCCGGGGGCGTGCGACGGCAGGTCGAGCTGGAGGAGCGAACGGAAGGGGACGTCGAACGGATCGCGCCCCGCCGTGCGGTCGATGATGGCGCCAATGGCCACCACCCGCGCCCCCCGCGAGGTGGCGAGGGCGGCGGTCTCCAGCGTCGAGCGGCCGGTGGTCACCACGTCCTCGATCACCACCACCCGCTCCCCCTGGCGCAGAGAGAAGCCGCGGCGCAGCCCCATCTCCTCCCCCTTGCGCTCGGTGAAGCGGAAGGGGACCCCCAGCTCGGCGGCCACCTCGTGGCCGATGATGATGCCGCCGAGCGCCGGGGCGAGCACCGAGTCGGGGTGGAACGAGCGCAGCAGCTCGGCGAGCTCCCGCCCCACTTGGCGCGCCCGCACCGGCTGCTCGAGCAGCAGGGCGCACTGCACGTAAGCCTCCGAGTGGAGGCCCGAGGAGAGCAGGAAATGACCGCGCCGCAGGGCGCCGCTCTCCTCCAGCATCTGGGTCAGAATCTGCTGGTCACGGCTCACGGATCGGCTCCTCCCGGTGGATGTCGTACTGGTCGAGCTTCTTGTAGAGGTTGCTGCGCGGCGTGTCGATCGCCTGCGCCGTCTGGGTGACGTTCCAGTTGTTCTCCTCGAGCTTGTGGAGGAGGAACATGCGCTCCGAAAGGTCGCGGAACTCGCGCAGGGTGGCGACCGCGAGCAGCGACGTCGAGAGCTCGGGACGGGCGCTGCCGCTCGCCGCCAGCACGTCGTCGCGGGTCACCTTGTCGCCCGGCGAGAGGATCAGCAGCCGCTCGACCAGGTTCTTGAGCTCGCGGACGTTCCCCTTCCACGGCAGCGCCTTGAGGTGGGCCAGGGCGTCGGGGGTGAACTCCTTGGCCCGGAAGTTGTTCTGCTCGGAGTAGCGCCGCACGAAGTGCTCGATCAGCAGCGCGAGGTCCTCGAGGTGCTCGCGCAGAGCCGGGGTGCGGACGGGGATGACGTTCAGGCGGTAGAACAGATCCTCGCGGAAGCGCCCGGCGGCGATCTCGTCCTCGAGGTTGCGGTTGGTGGCCGCCACCACCCGGACGTCGACCTGGATCGTGCGCTCGGCCCCCACCGGCTCGACCTCGCCGTTCTGCAGCACGCGCAGGACCTTCGCCTGGGTGCGCGCCGACATGTCGCCGATCTCGTCGAGGAAGATGGTGCCGCCGTCGGCGGCGACGAACTTCCCCATCTGCTTGCGCACGGCGCCGGTGAAGCTCCCCTTCTCGTGGCCGAACAGCTCCGACTCGATCAGCTCCTCGGGGATGGCGGCGCAGTTGACCTGCACGATGGTGCGGTCGCGGCGGGCGGACTGGCGGTGGATGGCGCGCGCCACCAGCTCCTTGCCGGTGCCGCTCTCGCCGGTGATCAGGACGGTGGCCGGGGTGGGGGCCGCCTTCTCGATCGTCTCGCGCAGCCGCCGCACCGCCGGCGCGGTGCCGATCAGCTGGTCGGGCTCCGGGCGCAGGTTGCGGTTCTCGGACTGCAGGCGCTGCGCCTCGACGGCGTTGCGCAGGGAGAGCAGGACGCGCTCGCGCTGGAGCGGCTTCTCGAAGAAGTCGAAGGCGCCGCGGCGGGTGGCCTCGACGGCGGTCGCCACGTCGGCGTGGCCGCTGATCATCAGCACCGGCATCTCGTAGCCGCGCTCGCGCAGGGCCTTCAAGAACTCGAGGCCGTCCATCTCGGGCATCTTGATGTCGAGCACGATGGCGTCGGGGGCGCGCTCGCCCACCTTGGCGAGCGCCTGCGAGCCGCTCGCCGCCTCGTCCACTCGATACCCCTCGTACTCGAGGATCATGTGGAGGCTGTCGCGGATCGCGGCCTCGTCGTCGACCACCAGGACGGAAGCACGGAAGCTGTCGATGGGTCTAGCCATATCGGGAGAAGCATAACAAGAAAAAAGGCCGGCCCTTCTCGGGCCGGCCGGAAACTACCAGGAGTGTCTGTCGTGGGTCGTGTGTTAGCTATCGGTCAACTTGTCGTTATCGGTCAACGGGGTCACCGCTTCGTCGGCACCTGAACCACCGCGAAGAACGGCGTGGGCGTCTCGCCGCGAGCCCCGAACTGCAGAGCGTAGAGGCGGACGTAGCTCCCCGGTTTCGCACTCTTGATCGCGCTCTCGAAGTCCGCCGTCCCCTTGACGGGATGGCCGTTGACCTCGGAGATGATGCTGCCCGGCCGGATGAACTGCTCGTAGAGCGGGCTGGTCGGGGTGACGGTGGTCACCACGATCCCCTCGACGTTGCCGGGGATGCCGTGGCTGCTGCGGAAACCTCCCGAGAGATCCTGGTACTGGATGCCCAGCCAGTCGATGCCGCCATTGCCATCGGGCTTGTTGTCCGGAAGGTCCTGCTGCCCCTTGGTCAGCGGCCGCTCGCGCAGCTTGACCTGCTTCTGGATCGTCTTGCCGTCGCGCCAGACGTCGAGCGTCACCGAGGCGTGCGGCCCCTTGGCCGAGACGTAGTTGATCAGGTCGCGGGTCTGCTTGACCTTGCGGCCGTCGACCGCCAGGATGACGTCGCCGTGCTGGATGCCGGCGTCCTTGGCGGGGGCATCGGCCTCGACCGACTGCACCAGGGCGCCGTCGGGGCTGGTGAGCCCCCAGGCCTGGGCCTGCGTGTAGTCGAGGTTGCGGACGCCGAGGCCGAGGTAGCCGCGGCTGACCCGCCCCTTCTCGCGCAGCTGCGGCAGGATCTCCTTCAGGGTGTTGACCGGCACCGCGAAGCCGATGTTCTCGGCGCCGAAGTTGATCGCGGTGGCGATCGCCACCACCTGCCCCTGCATGTTGACCAGCGGGCCGCCCGAGTTGCCGAAGTTGATCGCCGCGTCGGTCTGGATGAAATTCTCGAACGAAGCGTCGCTGATGCCGATCGAGCGCCCCTTGGCCGAGACCACGCCGGTGGTCACCGTGCGGTCGAGGTTGAGCGGGTTGCCGATCACCATCACCCAGTCGCCGACGCGGGTGGTGTCGCTGTCGCCGAGATCGAGGTAGCGCAGCGGGTGGCCGGCATCGATCTTGAGCAGGGCGATGTCGGTCGCCTTGTCGAACCCCTTGACCTGCGCCGGGTAGTCGCGGTCGTCGAGGTGGACCTTGACCGAGGTGGCGCCTTCGATCACGTGGTTGTTGGTGATGATCAGCCCGTCGGGGCTGATCACGAAGCCGCTGCCGCCGGCGTCGGAACGGAACTCCTCGGGCTGGCCGCCCTGGCCGCCCTGGCCCGGAAGCTGGATGCCGCCCGGCCCGCCGTCCTCGTCGTCCGGCTGCTGCTGCTGGGGCTGCTGGCGCCCACGGTTGCGGGGGCCGAAGAAGAATTCAAAGGGATCGCCGCCGCCCTGTCCGCCTTGACCGCCCTGGCCGCGGCGGGGCGCCTTCTCGATGGTGGCCGCCTGGATCGAGACCACGGCCGGCGAGACCGCTTCCGCCAGATCGGCGAAGCTGGGAAGGACGGTGGTGCCGTGCTGCGCGGCGAGCCGGGTGGCCGAAAGATTGGCCGCGGCCTGGTCGGCGGCCTGGCCGGGAACCGTCATCTGGAGGCCTCCGGCGAGGACCATGCCGAACAGCACAGCCCCCAGCACCAGCAGGAAAGTCGCCAGGTTACGCTTGGGATTCATACTCATGAGAATTGCCGTCTCCTTTCGGGATCACTACTCGGTCATCCGCTACAAGCAAGAGCGTTGCCAGGCAAATTCCCCTCGGAGGAGGCGGCAGGAGCGATCTTGAGGATTGCCAATTTGGCACTCCGAGGTACTGAAAGGCAGTGGGAAGATTTTCCCCCGCCGCGGCGTTGTCATCGGGGCAGGCGGCCCGCCCTTCCCCGGCCGCTCCTCCCGACCTCTCCGGAGATCTTCGGAGCTGGCTGGGAGCCCTGCCGCAACTTGACGGAGCGATGCATTCCTCTATAATGGGGTGGCCAGCTTGCCCTGACCGGTGACGGTCGGTAAGAAGTGGGCCCCAAGCCCACTTTTTTTGTTGGGCGGGCATTTTGCGGACATTGAAGCGCACCGCCCCCAGGCCGAGCTCAAGGAGAGACGTAACGGAACGTATGGCAGCCACCCCCAGCCGCATCGCGCAAATCACGCCCGAGATCGAGCAGATCGCACAGGCGTCTGGCTGCGAGCTGGTGCACGCGGAGCTCAAGGGTGGCGTCCTGCGCATCTTCCTTGAAAAGGAGGAGGGAGGGGTAGCGCTGGCGGACTGCGAGCAGGTCTCGCGTCACGTGTCGGCGTACCTCGATGTGCTGGACTTCGGCGCGGGACGCTACGTCCTCGAGGTCTCCTCTCCCGGGCTCGACCGGCAGCTCTACCAGCCGCGCGACTACGAGCGTTTCGCCGGTCGTCTCGCGCGGGTCACCTTCGAGGACCCCGAGACGGGCCGGAAGAGAACCGAGGTGGCGCGCCTCCGGGGGCTGCGTCGCCCCGAGGCCGCACCGGAAGCATCCGGCGCATCTTCGAGGGGAACCCTGGCGCTGCTCGAGGACGGCAGGACCGGCGAGATCCGCGAGCTGCCCTTGGAAAACGTGAAGCTGGCTCGGCTGGAAGTCGAGCTCTAGCCGCAAGACGCGAGAGATAGGAAGAGAAAGAACATGGCTCAGGCACAGACTGCGGAACTGAACTTGAACGAGATCCTGCGCCAGGTTGCGCGCGAGAAGGATATCGACCTCGAGCGGTGGATCGCCGCCCTCGAGGACGCGATGGCTTCGGCGGCCAAGAAGCAGCACCGGATCAAGGAGCCCGTCCGCGCCCGGCTGGACCGGGAAACCGGCAAGTTCGAGGCCTTCATCGTCAAGAAGGTCGTCGAGACGGTCGAGGATCCGCTCGCCGAGTGGACCGTCGAGGAGGCGCGCGACCACAAGGCCGACGCCGAGGTGGGTGACGAGATCCACCTGCCGATCTCGACCGACGGCCTGGGGCGCATCGCCGCCCAGAACGCCAAGCAGGTGCTCTACCAGCGGGTGCGCGAAGCCGAGCGCGAGAACATCTACAACGAATATATCGACCGCGTGGGCGAGATCCTGAACGGCACCGTCAAGCGCTTCGAGCGCGGCGACGTGATCGTCGACCTCGGCCGCACCGAGGCGGTCGTCCCCCGCTCCGAGCAGGCGCGCCACGAGCGCTACAGCCAGGGCGAGCGCATCCGCGCCGTGATCGTCGAGGTGCACAAGCAGCCCAAGGGGCCGCAGATCGTCCTCTCGCGCACCGACCCGCGGCTGCTGGTCAAGCTGTTCGAGACCGAGGTCCCGGAGATCTACGACGGCACGGTGGTGATCAAGAACGCCGTCCGCGCGCCCGGCGAGCGGGCCAAGGTGGCGGTCTACAGCCGCGAGCGCGACGTCGATCCGGTCGGCGCCTGCGTCGGCATGAAGGGATCGCGCGTGCAGTCGATCATCCGCGAGCTGCGCGGCGAGAAGATCGACATCATCGAGTACAGCGACGACCTGGTGACCTTCGCCCAGAGCGCGCTCGCGCCGGCCAAGATCACCCGCGTGTCGGTGACCCACCAGGGGGAGGTGCCGCACCTCGACGTGATCGTCGAGGACGAGCAGCTCTCGCTCGCCATCGGCAAGCGCGGCCAGAACGTGCGCCTCGCCTCCGAGCTGATCGGCTCGCGCATCGACATCAAGAGCGAGAGCGACGTCAAGGACGAGGTGGCCGACGCCCTCGCCCGCATGCTGCAGACGGCGATGGCGCAGATGCCGGCGCCGCGCCAGGCGGCGGTGGTCGAGGTGGACATCGCCTCCGCCCCGGGGCTCGATGCCGAGAGGGTCGCCAAGCTCCAGGAGGCCGGCTTCGGCGATCTCGACGCGCTGGCCGACGCCGAGCCGGACGCCCTGCTCGCCGTCGGGCTCGAGGACTTCGACCAGGAGCGGGCCGAGCTGCTGATCGCCTGGGCGAAGGAGCAGCGGGAGCAGCGGGTCGCCGATCTCGACATCGGTCCCTTCCGCGCTCCCGAGGCAGCATCCCCGGCCCCTTCTTCGATGGGCGACGAGGACTTCATGGCGGCCTTGAGCCGTGCCTTCGCCGAGAGCGAGCAGCAGCGCGCCACTACGGCCCAGGTGCAGGGCGAGGACGAAGGAACAGCAGGGGAAGCGGCGGCCGAGGAGGCCGGCGTCCATCCCGACGAGACCGAGTAGTTTTCGCGGAGGCTCTCTCCCCTGATGGGGCAGTGGGAGCGGAGAGAGCAGCGCGGGCCGGGGCGGCTTCCGGCATTTAGAGGAGTTACCAGACGATATGGGAAAGATTCGAGTCCAGGACCTCGCGAAGATGATGACGATCTCCAATCAGGATCTCATCTTCAAGCTGAAGTCCATCGGCGTGCGGGTCGAGGGCGACGATGCGGCCATCGACACCGACATCATCCAGGCGATCCTCCAGGGGAAAAAGCTCCCCCACCCGCGCGAGGTGATCCTGCGCGACGAGCAATCTCCCTCGGGAGTCGACCCGGCGCGCCGCCGCGCGGCGGCCGCGCCCCCGCCGCCGCAGATCCCGAGCCGCCGGCCGCCCGCGAACCCGCTGCGCCCGCAGCGGCCGCGCACGCTGATCCAGAAAGTGGAGCCGCGCATCCAGACGCTGCCGATGTCCGAGCGCCAGGCGCCGGCTTCGATGTACGCCGACTACGCCGAGATGACCGAGAGCGCTGAGATGACGCCGCCGCTGTCGCCAATGACGGCCGAGCCGTCACTCCCCGCCGCTGCCGCCGCAGCCGCAATGGCCGGCCTCGCCGCGCCGCTCGAGATGCCGCCGAGCCACGCCGTCGAGGTGACACCGCAGGCGCCGGCGGTCCAGGTGCAGGCGCCCGCCCAGGCGGCCCCCGCATCACCATCGATCCGCCGCGAGGTCCCGTCCGGACCCTCGGCGCGCCCCTCCTCTCCCCCGCCCTCGTCGCGCCCCGGCGCGCCGGGGAGCGCGCGCCCTGGGAGCTCGCCGCCACGCTACGGGCAGGGCGCCCCCGCGGGCTCCTCGGCCCCCTCCGGTTACCGTCCGAGCTCGCCCGGGATACGTCCGGGCAGCGGTCCCTCGGGACCGTCCCGCTCCGGACCCGCGCCGACGCGGCCCGGCCAGCAGCCCGCTCCCTCCATGATGTCGACCGAGGAGCAGAAACGGCGCGCCGCCGAGCGGATGCAGGAGCAGATCGAGCGCGACAAGCGGAAGAAGGGGACGAAGAAGCCCGGGCCCCGCACCGCCGCCGAGGAGAACCTCACCAGCTTCAAGGGGACACTCCAGGATCTCGACGAGGAGGATGCCGCGTCGATGAGCGGCCGGCGGCGGCGCCGTACGGAGCGCCGTGAGGACGAGGACAAGGACGGCGGCAAGGTCCTCACCTTCAAGAAGGACAAGCCGGCGGGCGCGGTGATGATCAGCGAGGGGATGACCCTGCGCGAGTTCGCCGAGAAGCTCGGCGTGCGGGTGCGCGACCTGATCAACTCGCTGTTCAAGCGCGGCATCATGGCCAACATCAACCAGGTGCTCGATCCGGAGCTGGCGCAGGAGCTGGCGCGCGAGCTCGGCGTCGAGACGATGGTGGTCTCCTTCGAAGAAGAGGTACAGCTGCGGCAGGAGGCCGCCGGCGGCGCCGAGGAGCAGGAGGCGAGCGCCGGCAAGCGGGTCGCCCGCGGCCCGGTGGTCACCATCATGGGACACGTCGACCACGGCAAGACCTCGCTGCTCGACGCCATCCGCAAGTCGAAGCTGACCGAGGCCGAGTCGGGCGGCATCACCCAGCACATCGGCGCCTACCACGTCGAGGTCAACGGGCGGGCGATCGTCTTCGTCGACACCCCCGGCCACGAGGCGTTCACCATGATGCGCGCCCGTGGCGCCCGGATCACCGACATCGTGGTGCTGGTGGTGGCGGCCGACGACGGCGTCATGCCGCAGACGATCGAGGCGATCGACCACGCCCGCGCGGCGAAGGTGCCGATCGTGGTGGCGATCAACAAGATCGACAAGCCGAACGCCAACCTCGACCGGGTCAAGAAGGAGCTCGCCGACCGCGGGCTGCAGGCCGAGGACTGGGGAGGCGACACGGTGATGGTGCCGATCTCGGCGCTCAAGCGGGAGGGGATTTCGGAGCTGCTCGACATGATCCTGCTGACCGCGGACATCCTCGACCTCAAGGCCAATCCGGACATCCCCGCCCAGGGCGCGGTGATCGAGGCGCGCAAGGAAGTTGGGCGCGGCACCGTGGCGACCGTGCTGGTGCAGAACGGCACCCTCAAGGTGGGGGACGTCTTCGTCACCGGTTCCGCCTGGGGGAAGGTGCGCTCGATGAGCGACGACCTCGGCAAGCGGGCACAATCGGCCGGCCCCTCGACACCTGTCGAGGTCACCGGCTTCAACGACCTGCCCGACGCCGGCGACATGCTGCAGGTGGTGGAAGACGAGTCGAAGGCGCGCGGCATCGCCGAGTTCCGGGCCCAGGAGCAGCGCCGCCGCGGCCTCGCTCCGAGCCAGGCGCGGATGTCTCTCGACCAGCTCTTCACCCACATCCAGGAGGGGGAGGTCAAGGAGCTTCCCGTCATCCTCAAGGCGGACGTGCAGGGCTCGGTCGAGGTGCTGCGCGAGGCGCTCGGCAAGGCGAGCACGGAGAAGGTCAAGGTACTGGTGCTCCACTCGGGGATCGGTGCCATCTCGACCAACGACGTGCTGCTCGCCTCGGCCTCGAAGGCGATCATCATCGGCTTCAACGTCCGCCCTGAGCGCGCCGCCGTCGAGCTCGCCGAGAAGGAAGAAGTGGAGATCCGTCTCCACACCGTGATCTACGAGCTGATCGACGAGCTGCGCAAGGCGATGACCGGCCTGCTCGAGCCGACCTTCCGCGAGGTCTCGGCCGGACGGGCCGAGGTGCGCGACACCTTCAAGGTGCCGAAGATCGGAACGATCGCCGGCTGCCACGTCGTCGAGGGAGTGATCCCGCGAACCGCCGCGGTACGCCTGCTGCGCGACAACCGGGTGATCTACGAAGGGAAGATCGCCTCGCTGCGCCGCTTCAAGGACGACGCCTCCGAGGTGCGCACCGGCTTCGACTGCGGCATCGGCCTCGAGCGGTTCCAGGACTTCAAGCCGGGCGACGTCATCGAGGCCCACACCAGCGAAGAGGTGGCGCCGGTCCTGTAAACGGCGTGGAGAATGTAAGGGTGGGCTTCTTGCCCACACCTGGGCGGGACAAGCCCCGCCCCTACATTTCCCGCAAGGAAAGGACCGTTGAGCGCCTTGAGCCGATGATCATCGGAATTTCCGTTTTCGAGCTGCACCTCCACGCGAGCCGCAGCCTCAAGGACAAGCGACGGGTCGTCAAGTCGCTCATCGAGCGGCTCCACCACCGCTTCCGGGTCTCCATCGCCGAAACCGACTTCCACGACCTCCACCAGCGGGCGGAGATCGCGATGGCCGTCGTGGTGGCGGGGGGCGAGGGGGAGCTCGATCGGATGATGGAAGAGGTCCGCGGCATCGTGGAGAGCGACCCGGAGGTCTACCTCACCCGCTGGGATCCGCAGATCCTGGAGGGATTGGAGAGCGCGCCGGAGGACATGCAGGAAGACATTCCGGAGGAGGACCGGTGAGCCGCCGCACCGACCGCGTCAGCGACCTGCTGCGGGCCGAGCTCGCCGACCTCCTCCTGCGGGAGATCCACGATCCACGGGTGAAGCTGGCCTCGGTGACCGAGGTTCAGGTGAGCCCCGATCTGGGCCGGGCCGTGGTCAAGATCTCGGCCCTGGGCGACGACGAGCAGCGGCAGGCGACCCTCGAGGGGATCCGCCATGCCAAAGGGTTTCTGCGGAAGGAGCTGGCGCACCGGCTCCGGCTGCGGGTGACTCCCGAGTTGGTGTTCGAGCTCGATCGGGGCGCCGAGCACAGTCAACGAATCTCAGACATTCTGGAGAATCTCCATGGGCGGGATGAAAGCTCCTGAGGACCTGCTGCGGAGAATCCGCCAGGGTAATCGTTTCCTGCTGACCAGCCACGTCAATCCGGACGGCGACGCGATCGGCTCCGAGCTGGGGTTGGCGCGCCTGCTGCGCGGCCTCGGCAAGGGGGCGGTGGTGTGGAACCGCGACCCCACGCCGTCGCTCTACAAGCCGCTTCCCGGCAGCGACCGCATCCACGTCGGGGAGGAGCCGCCGACCGGTTTCCCCGACGTCTTCGACGCCATCATCGTGCTCGAGTGCCCGAGCCCCGACCGCACCGGGCTCGAGGCTCACCTCGGCGCCAAGCCGGTGATCAACATCGACCACCACCTCGGCAACCAGTGCTACGGCGCGGTCAACTGGGTGGACTCCGCGGCACCGGCGGTCGGCGAGATGGTCTTCCGGCTGGCCCAGGGGCTCAAGGTGACCCTGGAGCCGGACGTGGCGAGCTGCCTCTACCTCACCCTGGTGACCGACACCGGCGGCTTCCGCTTCTCGAACGCCACCGTCGCCGCCTTCGAGGCCGCCGCGGCGCTGGTCCGCGAAGGGGCCCATCCGGAGCAGGTCTCCCAGTGGCTCTACGAGAGCCAGCCGCTCTCGGTGGTGAAGCTGCTCGGCGAGATGCTGCAGACCCTCCAGCTCCACGAGGGGGGACGGGTGGCGACCGGCCTGCTCACTCTCGCCATGGCGCAGCGGGCGGGAGCCGCCCCCGGCGACTCCGAGGGGTTGATCGACACCCTGCGTTCGATCGCCGGAGTGGACGCCGTGGCGTTGATCCGCGAACGTGAGGACGGCACTCACAAGGTCTCGCTGCGCAGCCGCGGCGAGGTGGACATCGAGAAGATCGCCCGCCATCACGGCGGCGGCGGGCACCGCAACGCCGCCGGCTTCTCCCTGACCGGCGACGGCGAGGAGCTCCGCCGCCAGGTGGCCGCCGAGCTGGGGGCCGTGCTCAGCTCATGACGGAGACGAAGGACGGGCTGCTCCTCCTCGACAAGGAGCCGGGATTCACCTCGCACGACGCGGTACAGAAAGCGCGCCGGATCCTGCGGCAGAAGAAGATCGGCCATTGCGGCACTTTGGATCCGGACGCCACCGGCCTCCTCCTGCTGACCCTGGGGACGGCCACCCGGCTGACCCGCTTCCTGATCCGCGCCCCCAAGATCTACGAAGGGGTGATCCGTTTCGGCGCCGCGACCGACACCTACGACGCCTCGGGGCGGGTGACCTCCGAGGCGTCCGCGGAGGCGGTGGCGGCGCTCGGCCTGAACGGGATGGCCGCCGTGACGGCCGGCATGCGCGTCTTCGAAGGGGAGATCCAGCAACAACCTCCTCCCTACTCCGCCAAGAAGGTGCAGGGGGTCAAGTACTACGAGCTGGCCCGCCGGGGCGAGGACGTCCCGACGGAGACCAAGGAGGTCACCGTCTACGAGTTCTCCCCGCTGGGGGGCATCGAAGCCGAGGGGCGGATGGGATTCCGCCTCTCCTGCTCCTCCGGGACCTACGCCCGCGGCCTGGCCCACGACCTCGGCGCCGCCCTCGGGGTGGGCGCTCATCTCGCCGAGCTGCGCCGCACCCGGATCGGCGGCTTCCGCACCGAGGACGCCCTCACCCTCCCCCGCCTCGCCGAGCTGGTCGAGAGCGGCGAGGGCCCGGGCACCGCCTGGGTGCCGTTCGACCAGATTCCCCTCCCCTTCGGCGAGGTGACCGCCGACTCGCAGCAGGAAACCCGGATCAGCCATGGACAGACCGTGCTGGTCCGCGAGCTGGCCGGGGAGGAAGGGGACTGGGTCAAGCTCATCAACCGCCGGCGGGAGTTCATCGCCGTCGGCACCGTCATCGAGAGAATCGGCACTGCCGGGGTCGGGATCGTCCAGCCCAAGGTCGTCTTCCGCTGAGCTGTTTCTTGTAACCGAGCGCGCCAAGCCCGAGCCGGCTCAACCGGACGGCCTGTGCTAGAATGGCGAGCGGAGAGAAATGTAAGGAGGAGTTTGCTTTGGCGCAAACCAGAGAGATCAAAGAGAAAGTCATTACCGACTACCGGACGCACGAGCACGATACCGGGTCGCCCGAGGTTCAAGTCGCCCTGCTGACCAGCAGGATCAACGAGCTGACCGAGCATTTCAAGACCCACACGAAGGATCACCACAGCCGCCGCGGCCTGCTCAAGATCGTAGGTCAGCGTCGCCGCCTGCTCGACTATCTGAAGGGGAAGGATCTGGAGCGTTACCGCTCGACCATCGAGCGCCTCGGGATCCGCAAGTAACCCCCCCACCGACCGACTCGGCAGGAAAGAGCCCCGGGATCCCCTGAGCATCGGGTCCCGGCGCCCTGCGATCCTCCGGACCTTTCGGCTCCTCGGCCTCTAACGAGGAAGCGGCGACGCCCAGGCGCCTGGGCCGGTCCGGACTGTAGACAGACGAGAACAAAGCGAAAACAAGAGAGAAAGAAAAACAGCTATGAGGCAACGCAAAGAAATTTCCATTGGCTCGGGGACCCTGGTCATCGAATCGGGATACCTGGCCAAGCAGGCCAACGGGTCCTGCACCGTCCGACTCGGCGACACCGTCGTCCTCACCACCGCCTGCATGGAGAACAAGGGACCCGCGGAACGCGACTTCCTTCCCTTGACAGTGGACTATCGGGAGTTCACCTACGCCGCCGGCCGTATCCCGGGCGGTTTCTTCAAGCGCGAGGGACGCCCCACGGAGAAGGAGACCATCACCTGCCGGCTGATCGACCGCCCGCTGCGTCCCCTCTTCCCCGAAGGCTATACGCTCGACACCCAGATCATCTCCTTCTGCCTGTCGGCCGATGGCGAGAACGATCCCGACGTCCTGGCCATCAACGGCGCTTCGATCGCGCTGGTCCTCTCCGACATCCCCTTCTACCACCCGGTGGGCGCGGTGCGCGTGGGGCTGATCAACGGCGAGGTGGTGATGAACCCCGCCAACAGCCTGCGCGACGTCTCGGACCTCGACCTCATGGTGGTCGGCACCGAGGATGCGATCGCGATGGTGGAGGCCGGCGCCAACCAGATCTCCGAGGAGCTGCTGCTCGAGTGCATCTGGCGCGGCCATCAGGAGATCCAGAAGATCATCAAGGCGCAGCACGAGATGTTCCGCGAGGGGAACCGCGAGAAGCCCGACTGGACGGCGCCCAAGACCTACTCCGACGCGACCTATGAGTCGATCAAGGGGGAGATCTACGCTCCCCTCAAGGCCGCCCTGTTCACCAAGGGGAAGTTCGAGCGCAAGGCCGCGGTCGGCGCGGTGGTCAAGCCGTACGTCGAGCAGATCCCCGTCGAGGAGGTCGAGAAGAAGGCCAACGTCAAGAAGGTCGTCAGCCGCCTCGAGGAGGAGATCCTGCGCGAGGTGGTGCTCAACGACAAGATCCGCTTCGACAACCGGCGCCTCGACGAGATCCGCCCGATCGCGATCGACGTCGGCCTGCTCCCCCGCACCCACGGCTCGGCGCTGTTCACCCGCGGCGAGACGCAGGGGCTGGTCACCGCGACGCTCGGCACCAGCCGCGACGCCCAGGTGCTCGAGGAGTACGAGGGGCAGAGCATCCAGAAATTCCTGCTGCACTACAACTTCCCGCCCTTCTCGGTCGGCGAGGTGAAGTTCCTGCGCGGCCCAGGCCGGCGTGAGATCGGCCACGGCGTGCTCGCCCGCCGGGCGCTGCTGCCGGTGCTGCCGCACGAGGACGAGTTCCCGTACACGGTCCGCGTCGTCTCCGACATCCTGGAGTCGAACGGCTCCTCGTCGATGGCGACGGTCTGCGGCGGCTCGCTCGCCCTCTTCGACGCCGGCGTGCCGCTGCTCGCTCCCGTGGCCGGCGTCGCCATGGGGCTGATCAAGGAGGGGGACAACTTCGCGGTCCTCTCCGACATCGCCGGCCAGGAAGACCACTACGGCGACATGGACTTCAAGGTCGCCGGCACCCGGCAGGGGATCACCGCGCTCCAGATGGACATCAAGATCACCGGCGTCACGCGCGAGATCATGCAGGTCGCTCTCGAGCAGGCGAAGGCCGGCCGCATGCACATCCTGGAGATCATGGAAGGGGCCTTACCGCAGGCGAGGACCGACATTTCCAAGTTCGCGCCCCGGCTCTACACGCTGCAGATCTCGAAGGAGAAGATCCGCGACGTCATCGGACCCGGTGGCAAGACGATCCGCTCGATCATCGAGGAGACCGGCTGCAACATCGAGATCGAGGACGACGGCCGGGTGATCATCGCCTCGCCCGACGAGCCGGCGGCCCGGCGCGCCATCCAGATGGTGGAGCGCCTGACCGAGGTGCCCGAGCTCAATCGGGTCTACACCGGCACCGTGCGGCGGATCGAAGCCTACGGCGCCTTCGTCGAGATCATGCCGGGGACCGACGGGCTGCTGCACATCAGCGAGCTCGCCCCGTACCGTGTCCGCGAGGTCACCGACCTGCTCAAGGACGGCGACGAGGTCGAGGTCAAGGTGGTCAACATCGACGAGCAGGGGAAGATCCGGCTCTCCCGCAAGGCCGTGATCATGGAAGCCCCCGACTACGACCCTTCGCAGTACGAGGGGATGGAGATGGCGATGGCCGGCGGCGGTGGCGAGCGGAGCGAAGGCGACCGCGGCGGTGACCGCGGGGGCCGGGGCGGTGACCGCGGAGGGCGCGGCGGCGACCGTGGCGGGCGCGGCGGTGGCGGTGGACGCGGCGGCGACCGCGGCGGACGCCGCTAAGCTTCTCCTCCAATAATCCTCTCCGCAGTCGATGATCAGGGCGGCCTCCGGGCCGCCCTTTTCTTTTCTCCCTCCGCTATGCTCCTGCCATGGCAAACCCGGTGAGCCGTGACCTCCTCGTCTCCTATCTCGACCAGTATCTCGACGCTTCCCAGGGGCGGGACTACGGCCCGAACGGCCTCCAGGTGGAGGGGCGGGAGGAGATCCGCAAGCTGGTCACCGGCGTCTCGGCCTGCCAGGAGCTCTTCGTGCGAGCCCGGGAGGCCGGGGCGGACGCCGTGCTGGTCCATCACGGCCTGTTCTGGGAGGGTGCGCCGCGCACCCTCACCGGCTTCCGCTACCGCCGGGTGGCCGAGCTGATCCGCGGCGAGATCAACCTCCTCGCCTACCACCTGCCGCTCGACCGCCATCTCGAGATCGGCAACAACGCGGTCGCCGCCCGCGCCATCGGCCTCGAGGAGATCGTGCCGTTCGGACTGCACGACGGGCTGCCGCTGGGGGTCCGCGGGCGTTTCCCCATGCCGATCGCGGCCCCTGAGCTGGTGGCGCGTTGCGAGCGGCTTTACGGGCAGCAGCCGTTGGCCTATCTGGCGGGACGGGACGCGGTCTCGACGGTGGGGATCATCAGCGGCGGCGGCCAGGGGGAATTCTACTCGGCGATCGACGAAGGGCTCGATGCCTACGTCACCGGCGAGGTGACCGAGTGGATCATGAACGTGGCGCGGGAGACGGGGACCCACTACCTCGCCGCCGGCCACTACGCGACCGAGCGGCTGGGGGTGCGCGCCCTGGGCGAGCACCTGGCGGAACGCTTCGGGCTCGAGGTCGAGTTCATCGACGTCCCGAACCCGGCCTGATCAAACCTACAGGGCGGCCTTGGGGAACAACCGGCAGAAGTTCTCACCCGTCCGCCGGCAGACTTGATCGAACGTCTCTCCCGTCTCACGGGCCAGCCGCTCGGCGATCTCGACCACGTAGCCAGGGCGGTTCGGCTTGCCGCGGTGGGGGACCGGGGCGAGGTAGGGAGTGTCGGTCTCGACCAGGGCGCGGTCGGGCGGCAGGATGGGGATCACCTCGCGGACGTTATCCGCCTTGGGGAAGGTGATCATGCCGGTGAATCCAAGATAGAAGCCGTGCGCGATCAGCTCCCGGGCCATCTCGAGGCCGCCGGCGAAGGAGTGGAAGTCCGCCTGGAGGTCCTGAAAAGCCTCCTCGCGGACGACTCCCAGCATCTCCTCGTTGCTGTCGCGGTTGTGCACTACGACAGGAAGGTCGAGCTTGATCGCCAGGGCCCACTGCTCGCGGAGCGCGCGAAACTGCGCCTCGCGCGGCGAGTGGTCGTAGAAGAAGTCGAGCCCGCACTCCCCCACCGCCACCGCCTTGGGGTCCGCCAGCAGCGACCGCAGGCGGTCGACGTCCCCGTCCCCCCACGACGCGGCGTCGTGCGGATGGGTGCCGAGGGCGCACCAGACGTCCGGGTGGCGGTGACAGATCGCCAGCACCTCCTCCGCCTCCGTGAGCCGGATCGCCGGCACCAGGAAACCCCGTACCCCCCGCTCCCGCGCCGCGTCGAGAGCGCGTTCGCGCTCCTCGGGCGGCAGGCTCTGGAGATGACAGTGGGAGTCGATCGGGCCGGAAAGGTCGGGAAGGGTCACTTGACCGGAGTACCGTTCGGGACCTGGGCGTCGGGATGCAACAGGACCGGCTTGCCGTCGAGCGACGCCGCCAGGATCATCCCCTGCGACTCGATGCCCATCAACTTCGCCGGCTGGAGGTTGGCCGCCACCACGACCTGCTTGCCCACCAGGTCTTCCGGTCGGTAGGCGAGGGCGATCCCCGAGACGACGGTACGCGGCGCTCCTTCGCCGAGATCGACGGCGAGCTTCAGCAGCTTGCTCGACTTCGGCACCGGCTCGGCGGCGACGACCGTCGCCACCTTCAGCTCGGCCTGGAAGAACTGGCCGATCGAGATCAGACCGGCTTTCTCGGAGCTCGCCTCGGCGGCTGCCGGAGCATTGGGTGCGGCGGGTGCGGGAGCGGCGGTCTCCATGATCTTCGGTTTCTCCTGGCCCTTCGCCTTGGCTTCGCCGAGGTAGGCCTCTTTGTCGATGCGCGGAAAGAGGGGCGCCGGCGACGGAATGTCGGCGTCCGTGGGAGTGCCGCCGGAGCCTCCCCAACGCAGGGCGTCGAGGCTCGTGGGCGGCGTTGCGATGCCGATCGCGGCGAGCACCTGCGGCGCCACCTTGGGCATTATGGGGAGGAGGCCGGTGGCCACGATCCGCACCGCTTCGAGGCCGTTCCAGAGGATGCGGGCGAGCTTCGGGGAAGGGCCCTCGGTCTTGATCAGCTTCCAGGGCTCGTGCGTCACGATGTACTGGTTGGTCTCCGCGAGGAGCCGCCAGAGGCTCTCGATCGCCCGGCTGAAGGCGAGGTCCTCCATCGCCGCCCGGTACTCCTCGACCGCCTTCTTCGCCACCGGGACCAGGTCGTTGACGCTGCACGAGTGCGGCGGCGTCCTGCCGCCGAAGGCGTTGCGCGAGAGGGTCACCAGACGGCTCACGGTGTTGCCGAGGTCGTTCGCGAGGTCGCTGTTGTAGCGGTCGACGAACCCCTCGTCCGAGAAGCTCGCGTCCTGGCCGAAGACCATCTCGCGCAGCAGGAAGTAGCGCAGGCTGTCGCTGCCGAAGCGGTCGATCAGCTCGTCCGGCCGCACCACGTTGCCGGCGGACTTCGAGATCTTGCGGCCGTCGCGCTGCCACCAGCCGTGGACCCAGACGACGCTCGGCAGCGGCAGCCCGGCCGACATCAGGAACGCCGGCCAGTAGACGGTATGGAAGCGCAGGATGTCCTTGCCCACGAGCTGGAGCCGGACGTCGCCGTCCGCCCAGAGCTTGCGGTACAGCCCGTCGTCGTCCGACCCGAACCCCAGGGCGCTGATGTAGTTGGTCAGGGCGTCGAGCCAGACGTAGACGGCCTGCCCCGGGCGGTCGGGGAAAGGGATCCCCCATTCGAGATTGGCGCGCGACACCGAGAGATCGCGGAGGCCCGACTCGACGAAGGAGCGGACCTCGTTGAGACGGCTCTCGGGGCGCACGAGCTCCGGGTGCTGTGCGTAGAGGTCGAGGAGCGGCTGCTGGTACTTCGACAGCCGGAAGAAGACGTTCTCCTCCGCTTTCCACTCGACGACCGTGCCGTGGACGGGACAGGTCTTCCCAGCTCCCAGCTCCTTCTCGGTGTAGAAGGTCTCGCAGGGAGGGCAGTACCACCCTTCGTGGCGCGCCGTGTAGAGATCCCCGGCCGCCTCGATGCGGCGGATGATCTCGACCACCCCGCGCCGGTGCCGCTCCTCGGTGGTGCGGATGAAGTCGTCGTAGGAGAAGCCCAGCCGGTCGCGCAGCTCGCGGTACTTCGCAACCACCCGGTCGGCGAGCTCGATCGGCGCGATCCCCTCGGCGCGGGCGGCGCGCTCGATGTTCTGGCCGTGCTCGTCGGTGCCGGTCAGGAAGTAGACGTCCTTCCCCGCCAGCCGCTGGTAGCGCGCCAGGGTGTCGCCGACGGTGGTCGTGAAGATGTGCCCGATGTGGGGCAACGCGTTCACGTAGTAGATCGGGGTGGTGACGTAGAAGGTGCTCGCTCGGTCTCGGCTCATGGGATCGGGGATTCTAGCAAAAAGGGAAGTCACGCCAGCTCTTCCGGCGTGAACCGGTAGCGCGCGCCACAGAAGGCACAGTCGGCCTCGATGGCGTCGTCATGATCCGGGCGGTCCGCCCGCAGATAGGCGCGGTCCTCGGGAGACAGCAGCCGCAGGTGATCGAACAGGCGCTCCCGGCTGCAACGGCAGCGGTAGCGCAGCGGGCGGATCTCCTTCACCTCGCGGTCCAGGCCGGCGAGGACCTGCTCGACGACGTGCTCGGCGCCGCCCTCCTCGATCAGGTGGCTGATGCCGCGGATGGCGGCGAGGTTCGACTCCAACCGCGCCATCGCCTCTTCGGACGCGCCGGGCAGCACCTCGACCAGCATGCCGCCGGCCGCCGCCACCCCGCTCGGCTTGCCGAGCACGCCGAGCAGCACGGCCGACCGGGTCTGCTCGCTCTGCGACAGGTAGTGGGCGACGTCCTCGCCGATCTCGCCGCTCACCAGCTCGACCTGGCTGTGATAGCTGTTGCCCGCCTCGTACTCGCGGAGCACGCGGAGGAATCCCTTCCCCACCGCCCGCCCGACGCCCAGCTTGCCGCCCGGCCAATCCGGGACCTGCACCTGCGGGTCCCCCACCAGGCCGCGAAGGTTTCCCTCGTCGTCGGCCTCGGCCAGCACGCGCAGGATCGGCCCGTCGCCGCGGACCTCGAGCATCAGGCGGCTGGGCGTCTTGGTGGAGAGCCGTTGCAGCAGCGCGGCGCCGGCCAGGCAGCGGCCGAGCGCCGCGGCCGGCACCGGCCAGAGGTCGAAGCGGCCGCGCGTCTCCTCCATCACCTCGGTGATGTCGGCGACCGCCCAGCGGAACGCGCCGCCGCCGGCGAGCCCCATTTCGAGCGTCCCCTGCGCGCTGCTCTGTACGTTTCCTTCCATCTTCAGGCCTCGTTGGAGTTTTTCAGGGATCAAATCAGGGATCGAGGGCTGCCGCCGCAGCGAGGGCGGCGCGGTAGACCTCGCGCCAGGGGGTACCGCTGGCGAGCGCCAGACGGCGACAGTCCTCGAATTCGGGCGCGGCGGCGAGCGGCCGGCCGGCGAGGCGGGCGCGCTTGATCCTCACGCTTCCGAACGCGGTCGAAACCTCCAGAATTTCCCGCTCCGCTTCGAGGCGGGCGGCGGCATGATAGCGGCAGCCGAGGGAGCCGGACTCGGTGATCAGGATCCCCGCCAGACTCTCCAGCTCGCCGCGGCGGCAGAGCAGGGTCACCAGGGTCCCCGGCCGGTTCTTCTTCATCTGGACGGCGGTGAAGTAGACGTCGAGGGCCCCGCCAGCGAGGAGCCTCTCCATCAGGAACCCGAACCCTTCCCCCGGCAGGTTGTCGACCTCGGCCTCCACCACCATCACCTCGGGGGTCATCTCGGGGGCCCGCGCCTCGCCGCTCCGTCCCCGCAGCAGGCGGAGGGCGTTGGGATGGGTCGGCAAATCCTTCTTCCCCAGGCCGTAGCCCACCCCCTCGAGCACCAGGGGCGGCAGCTCGATGAACTCGTCCACCAGCTCGGCGAGGAGCACGGCGCCGGTCGGCGTGGTCAGCTCGCCTCCCGGGCCGCCGAAGACGGGGACGCCGCGCAGCAGCTCGGCGGTCGCCGGCGCAGGGATCGGCACCTCGCCGTGCGCCATCCTCACCCGTCCGCTCCCCAGGTTGACCGGCCCGCAGGTGAGCCGCGCCGGCGCCAGGTGCTCGATCGCGGCGGCGGCCCCCACCAGGTCGACGATCGAATCGACGGCCCCCACCTCGTGGAAGTGGACCCGCTCGATCGGCATCCCGTGCGCCTTCGCCTCCGCCTCCCCCAGCCGCTGGAAGAGGCGCGACGCCCGTTCCTTGACCGCTGTAGAGAGGTCGCTCCGCCCGATCAGCTCCAGGATCTCGGCCAGCCCGCGCGTGGGACCGTGGGCATGGCCGTGATCGTCGTGACGGTGAGCAGGGTCGGAATGAGGATGGCCGTGATCGTGGTCGTGATGGTGATGGCGTGATCGTGGTCGTGATGGTGATGCCCGTGATCGTGGCTATGGCGTGCCCCTGCTCCTCCGGGTCCGGCCCCTCGATCGGCCGGCCGTTCTCGAAGACGCGGAAGCGGGTGCCGGCGAAGCCGCCGCGCGACGCCTTGCGGGCCTCGACCGAGATGCCGGTCAGGCCCAGCCGTTCGACGACGTCCGCGATCACCGCGAGCGGCATGCCGAGGTCGAGACAGGCGCCGAGGAACATGTCCCCCGCGATCCCCGAGCTGCAATCCAGGTGATAGTTCGCCATGGCCGCGAAGGCTACCACGACCCTTTTTCGCGCAACGAGACCCAGCGTCCGCGGCTCCCCAGCACCACGTGGTCGGCGAGGCGGAGGCCGACGATCTCCACGGCCTCGGCCATGCGCCGGGTGAACAGGAGGTCCTCGGCGCTCGGCGAGGGGTCGCCGCTCGGGTGGGTGTGGAAGAGGTAGATCGCCGCCGCCCCGCGTTGCAGGCACTCGCGGAGGATCTCCCGCGGCTCGACCGAGATCCGGCTGCTGGTGCCGCGGAACATCTCGCGCTCCCCCAGGAGATGGTTGCGGGCGTCGAGGAAGAGCGCCCCCATCACCTCCTGGTCGCAGGTGTTGTAGCGCAGGGCGAGGTAGCGCGCCACGTCGACCGGGCGCGACAGCGGCTCGTGGTCGAGCAGCTGCTCGCGGGCGAGCCGCCGGCCGAGCTCGACGGCGGCGAGGAGCGCCGCGGCCTTGGCGGGCCCCAGGCCGTGGCGCCGCAGCGAATGGGGAGTCGCCGTCAGCAGGCCGGCGAGGCCGCCGACCTCGCGCAGCACGTCCATCCCCATCTGGAGCGCCGAGGCGCCCACCCGCCCCGTGCGCAGCAGGACGGCGAGCAGCTCGGAATCGGCGAGGGAACCGCCCCCCTGCGCGAGCAGGCGCTCGCGCGGCCGCTCTCCCAGCGGCAGCTCACGGATCAGATAGTCGGTCGTCATCGGCGGTCTCTCCTGATCGTGTCGATCGCGTTCACCAGGCGGGGGATCGCCTCTCCCGCCGGCGCCGCGAGGCGGAGATCCATCAGATGGGAAAAGGGGGTGGGCGCCGGGTTGACCTCGATCAGACAGGCGCCGGATTGGTGTGCCAGCTCGATCAGCCCGGCGGCGGGGTACACCGTCGACGACGTGCCGACGGAGAGGAAGAGGTCGCAACCGCTCGCTTCCCGGTGCGCCCGCTCCATCGCTCCCTCCGGGAGCGCCTCGCCGAACCAGACCACGGCCGGACGGAACCTGCCGCCACAGGCGCAGACGGGCGGCTGATCGGACGATTCGGCGAGCGCCGCCGCCATTTCGCGGGAGCTGCCGCAACGCTCGCAGACGGCACGCCGGATGGTGCCGTGCAGCTCGAGGAGATCCCGGCTGCCGGCGCGCTGGTGGAGCCCGTCGACGTTCTGCGTCACGACGACGGTGGGGAGGAGCGACTCGAGCCTGGCGATGGCGAGATGGGCCGGATTGGGAGCCGCCGCGGCGGCCTGCCCGTAGCGCCAGGCGTACCAGCGCCAGACCTTCCCTGGATCGGCTCGAAATGCCCCGGGCGTCGCCAGCTCCTCGGGACGCATGCGCTCCCAGAGACCGCCCGCGCCGCGGAAGGTGTCGAGGCCGCTCTCGCGCGAGACCCCGGCGCCCGAGAAGACGACGACGCGCCCGGCCGTGCGCACCCGCTCCTGGATGTGGCCGGAAAGCTCCAGAGGCTCGATCGGTTCCATCGGTCTCCTCCTCGCGTTGACACTCCGCGACCCATCCTGCTACAAACGCCGCCACTCCGAAAACCGCCCCTCCACCCCGACCGAGGAATCCTCTCATGCCTTACCTGCCCAACAACTTCGGCCTGCTCGACCCCGCGGCGAGCGACTACGCGGCGAGCCGCGTCGCGGTCCTCCCCGTCCCCTTCGAGCGCACGACATCCTATGGCAAGGGGACGCTCGCCGGGCCGGCGGCGATCCTCCGCGCCTCGCAGTCGATGGAGCTCTACGACGAGGAGCTGGACGCCGAGCCGTACGTCCAGGGGATCTCGACCCTCCCCGCCTTCCTCCCCGAGGCGTTCGACATGGCGGCAGGGTTCGCCGAGCTCCAGGCGGAGGCGAGGCTCCACATGGAGAAGGGGAAGTTCCTGGTCACCCTGGGAGGCGAGCACAGCCTCTCGCAGGCGCCGGTGCGGGCTGCGCATGAAGCGTTCGGCGGCACCGGCGGGATCGGCGTGGTGCAGTTCGACGCCCACAGCGACCTGCGGGAGGAGTTCGAGGGAACCCCTTACAGCCATGCGAGCGTGATGAAGCGGATCGTCGAGGAGGGAATCCCCACCCTGGCGGTCGGCATCCGCTCGCTCTCGGCTCCCGAGGCCGGCCTGATCCGCGAGCGCAAGCTGCCGGTGATCTGGGGGCACCAGCTCGACCGCGCCGAGGAGCTGTTCCCCCGGATGCTGGCGGACCTTCCCGAGAAGATCTACCTCACCTTCGACATCGACTACTTCGATCCCGCGCTGGTCCCCGCGACCGGCACCCCCGAGCCGGGGGGCGGCCACTGGTACCCCACCCTCCGCCTGCTGCGCCATCTCTTCCGGACCAAGACGGTCGTCGCCATGGACCTGATCGAGCTGGCGCCGGTCGGCGGCCATCCCGCCAGCGACTTCCTGGCCGCCAAGCTGATCTACAAATGCCTGGGCTATCTCTGGGAGAAAGAGGGCAGACGGGGCCGATCCTGACCCCTTGATTCCGCGCCCGGCTGTGGTAGATTGCGGGAAACGGGAACAAGAACCTATGGATCAGGATCTCCTCGCCTATCTGGATCAACGCTTCTCCTCGATCGACCGACGGTTCTCGTCGATCGACCAGCGCTTCGAGGACACAGCGCAGCAAATCCAAACCCTCCGTGAGGAGATGACCTCGCAGTTCAGCCGGGTTGACCAGCGCTTCGACGGGGTTGACCAGCGCTTCGATGGGGTTGACCAGCGCTTCGATGGGGTTGACCAGCGCTTCGAGGGGATGAACCAGCGCTTCGAAGGGATGGACCAGCGCTTCGAAGGGATGGACCAGCGCTTCGAGGGGATGGACCAGCGCTTCGACACCCTCGAGACCGACGTCCGGAAGACGTGGGTGTCGATCGAGGACGTCCGCGGCCAGGTTCGCCTCGTCGCCGAGGGGGTGGCCAACAACTACGAGCAGTTGGGCCTGCACCGCATAGAGATTTCCCGGCGGTTCGACGAGCTCGAAGCCCTGACCCACCGCTCCTACGCGGATCTCGACGAGCGGGTGCACCGGCTGGAAGCGACCGGCTGACCTCGCCTGCTCTTCCCTGCTTCCTACCCGACCATCACGCTGCCGCCGTTGACGTTCAGGATCTCGCCCGTGATGTGGCGGGCGAGGGGTGAGGCCAGAAAGATCACCGAGCCGGCGATGTCCTCCGGCAGGGCGATGCGGTGGAGGGGGATGTCGTTGAGCGCCTCTTCCCGCTTTTCCCCCGCCAGCGCCTCGGCCGTCATGTCGGTCTCCACCCATCCCGGCGCCACGGCGTTGACCCGGATCTCCGGCGCCAGCTCACAGGCCCATGACTTGGTGGCGGAGATCAGCGCTCCCTTGCTCGCCGCGTAGGCGCTGTAGAAGGGCTCGCCGCGCTGGCCGGCGGTCGAGCTGATGTTGATGATCGAGGCGTCCTCCGACCCCTGGAGGAGCGGGATGGCGCAGCGGGCGGAGAGAAACGGCCCCACCACGTTGACGGCGAGGGTCGCCTGCAGCCTCTCGTACTGGAGGTCGGCGAGCGGGTCGTGCACCCAGACCCCGGCGTTGTTGACCAGGCAGTCGATCCCTCCCCAGCGGGTTTTCGCGGCGTTGAAGAGGTTGCAGACCTGATCGGGATCGGTGACGTCGCAGCGGAACGCGCTGTGGGGGGCGTCCGAGATCCGCCGCAGCTCCTTCAGCACGGCGAGGGCCCGCTCGTCGCTCGCCAGATACTGGAGGAGGACGGCGGCGCCGGATTTCGCGAACAGGCGGCAGCAGGCGGCGCCGATGCCGCGGCTGCCGCCTGTCACCACCACCCGGCGCCCGGTGAGATCGATCACGCCCCGGCCTCGACCACCATCGCGATCCCCTGCCCGCCGCCGATGCAGGCCGAGGCGATGCCGCGGCCGCCGCCGCGCCGGTTGAGCTCCTTGAGCAGGGTGAGCAGCAGGCGCGTGCCGCTCGCCCCCAGCGGATGGCCGAGCGCGATCGCCCCGCCGTTGACGTTCAGCTTGTCGACGTCGAGGTCGAGATCCTTGATCACGGCGAGGATCTGCCCCGCGAACGCCTCGTTGATCTCGAAGAGATCGATATCGCCGAGGGTCATCCCGGCCTTGCCGAGCGCCGCGCGGATCGCCGGCGCCGGACCGATCCCCATCCGCGACGGCTCGACTCCCACCACCGACCAGGAGACGATGCGGCCGAGCGGCTTCCACCCCTTCTCCGCCGCCCGCGCGGCCGTCGAGAGGATCATCATCGCGGCGCCGTCGACGATCCCCGAGGCGTTGCCGGCGGTGACGAAGCCGTCCTTGTCGAACGCCGTCGGCAACCCCGCCAGGTCCTCCATCGTGGTCTCCGGGCGCAGGTGGTCGTCGCGGTCGATCACTTTCGCCCGCTTCCCCTTCCCGACCTCGACCGGCACCACCTCCTCGGCCATCTTGCCGCTCGCCCAGGCCGCCCCGGCGAGCTGCTGCGAGCGGATGGCGAAGGTGTCCTGCTCCTCGCGGCTGATCCCGTAGTCGCGGGCCAGGTTGTTGCTCGTCTGCGCCATGTAGGCGCCGCAGTAGGTGTCCATCAGCGCGATCATCAGCAGGTCCTGGAGCTGCCCCTGCCCGAGCTTGAATCCCTTGCGGGCTCCCCAGATGACGTGCGGCGCCTGCGACATGTTCTCCATGCCGCCCACCAGGCAGGTGGTGGCGTCGCCGGTCAGGATCGCCTGCGCGCCCGAGAGGACCGACTGGATCCCCGAGCCGCAGAGGCGGTTGACGGTCAGCGCCGGCACCTCTTTCGGCACCCCGGCCTTGAGCGCCACGTGGCGCGCGCCGTAGATGGCGTCGGGCGAGGTCTGGAGGGCGTTCCCCACGATCGCCTGATCGATCTCCCGGGGATCGATCGCCGTCTTCTCGAACAGGGCGCGCGCCGCGTGCGCCGCCAGATCGATCGCCGAGACGTCGGCGAAGGAGCCGTTGTAATCGGCCATCGGGGTGCGCACCCCGTCGACCAGGACCAGATCGCGAATCTCCATCGAGCCTCCCTTTTTTCAGATCATCAGGCCGTCGCGACCCGGTGGAAGCGGCGGCGCCAGCGATTCATGTCGAGGAACGGATCGAGCCGCGAGCCGAGGAGCACCAGCACCCTGCCGCGCTGCGGATCGATCCAGAAACTGTTGCCTGCGAAACCGGTGTGTCCGAAGGCGGAAGGCGTCAGGGCCTGCCCCGCGCTGCCGCGGAGGGTCCGGCGCCACCAGCCCAGGGCGAATCGGCCGCCACCGCCCAAAGCGGAGGCCACGCCCTCCGCTGTCAACACGCGCCCCGGGGCCAGCCATTCCGCGCCGAGCCGCCAGAGATCGCGCGCGCCGCCGAACAGGCCGGCGTGCCCGGAGGCCTCGCCCCACCCATTGAGGAACCGGCCGTTGCCGTCCTGCGGCCAGCCAAGAGGCGGCGGTCCGAGATCCTGCACAATCAGCCCCATCCGCGCCGCCAGCCGCACTTCCTGACCGGTCCCCATCCGGGATTCCGCCAGGTCCGGCCGCTCCCCCGGCGTCGCCTCGATCCCCTCCGCTCTCAACGGCGAGAGGACGCGTGCACGGAGCAGCTCGGCGAGCGGCTTTCCGGTCGCGCGCTCGGCGCTCTTCCCCCACAGGATCACCCCGAGATCGCTGTAGGTCCCCGCCCGGGCGCCGAGGAGATCAGCGTCCTTGCCGCCGCCGGCGATCCGCTCCGCCACCTCTTCCGGCTCCCGGCAGAGATGATAGAGCGGCGCCCACCCGGCGAGCCCCGAGCGGTGGCGCAGGAGGTCGGAGAGCGGGCGCCGCGCGAGCCGCGCGTGGGCCAGCGGCCAGATCTCGCCGATCGGGAGCGCCAGCGGCAGCTCGCCCGTGGCGTCGAGCACCAAGGCGAGCGTCGCCACGAAGGGCTTGGTCAGCGAGGCGTAGTCGAAGCGGGTCGCGGGATCGGCGGGGAGTCCCATCCGCTCCTCCCCCGCCGCCCCTTCCCACTCGACCTCGGTGGCGGTTCCCCGCAGAGCCACCGCCGACGACACGGCGCCGGCCGCGATCATCTCCGCGAGGAACGCCTGGACGCCCGGCGGGAACGGCTCAGACATGCTCAGGCATGCTCAGGCATAGTTGGCGGGATCGCCGGTCTGGAAGACCACCACCCGCTCGCCCGGCTCGAACGCCCCGGCCACCTCCAGATCCTCGACGGCGGCGAGCGCCGCGGCGCCTTCGGGACCGACCCGCACCCCTTCGTGGGCGGCGACCCAACCGGCGATCCCCGCCAGGCGCGACTCGTCGACGGCGATCGCCCGCCCCCCCGTCTCGCGCAGGGCGCGCAGGACGAGGAAGTCGCCGATCGCCCGCGGCACCCGCAGCCCCCAGACCTTGGTCTCCGGATGCTCCCACGGCGCCGCCGTCTCCTCCCCCGCCTCCCAGGCGCGCACGATCGGCGCGCAGCCGGCGGCCTGCACGGCGACGAAGCGCGGGCGCTTCGGACCGATCAGCCCCAGCGTCTCCAACTCGGCGAACGCCTTGTGCATCCCCACGATGCCGGTGCCGCCGCCCAGGGGATAGATGATCCAGTCCGGCAGCTCCCAGCCGAGCTGCTCGGCGAGCTCGAGCCCCATCGTCTTCTTTCCCTCGACCCGGTAGGGCTCGCGCAGGGTCGACAGGGTCCAGTACTTCTCCTTCTCCGGCTCCAGGAGCTTCCCCACCTCGACCAGCGTCCCCGGCCCGGAGAGCACCTCGGCGCCGTACTCCCGGCAGCGCGCGAAGATGGTGTGCGGGGTGTCGGCGGGCAGCGCCACCCGCGCCGGCAGCCCGGCCGCCGCCGCGTAGGCGGTGAGCGCCAGGGCCGCGTTCCCCGCGCTCGCCAGCTGCACGCCGGGAGCCCCCAGCTCGCGGGCGCGGTTGACGGCGAGCGACAGCCCGCGCGCCTTGAAGGAGCCGGTCGGATTCCCCGACTCGTCCTTGAGCCGGACGTCGATCCCCCCGGGTGAGAAGCGGCGCAGCGGGATCAGCGGCGTCGCGCCTTCCCCGAGGTCCACCCGCCCCGCGAAGTCGACGATCGGCAGCAGCTCGCGGTAGCGCCAGAGCGACCACGGGCGGCCGGGGAGGGCGCGGCGGAGCGCCTCCCCCTTCTCCACGTCGAGGTCGTATTCGACCATCCACGGCGCGCCGGCCGGCGACAGGAACGCCGGCTCGTCGAGCGGCGCCGTCACCCCCGTCCGCGAGCAGACCAGCCGCCGCGCCCAGCGGTTCTCGTCGATTCCTTTTCGCATGTCGATTTCCTGAGGAGCTCCCTGTCGATCACTCGGTCCGCCGGCGCACCACCAGGCGGATCGGCACGCCGGCCAGGTTGAGCGCCTCGCGCAGGCGGTTCTCGAGGTAGCGCCGGTAGTGGCTGTTGCGGGGGAGGGTGCGGTTGGCGAACAGCATGAAGGTCGGCGGCGCCGAGGAGACCTGCGTCACGTAGTAGAGCTTCCACGGCGCGCCGTTGAGCGCCGGGGGCTGCACCTTCTTGATGAACCCCTCGAAGAGGCGGTTGAGCTGGCCGGTGCTGAGCTTCAGGTGATACGCCTTGAGCGCCTCGTCGATCGGCCCCCAGAGCTTCTCGATGCTGCGCCCGGTGAGCGCCGAGACGTTGACCCGCCCCGGGTTCGCCAGCAGCTCGTCCATGCGCTCGAAGGAGAGCTCGAGCTTCTCGCGCGCCTCCTCGTCGAGCAGGTCCCATTTGTTGACCGCCAGCACCGCCGCCCGCCCCAGCTCCCAGATGCTGCCGGCGATCGCGAGGTCGCTGCTGGTCACCCCGGCGGCGGCGTCGATCACCAGCACCGCCACCTGCGCGCGCTCGATCTGCCGCCGCGCCATCATCACCGCCAGCTCCTCGGGCGCCCCCGAAACCTGGCTGCGGCGCCGCATCCCGGCGGTGTCGATCAGCAGATAGGACTTCTCGCCGCGCTCGATCAGGGTGTCCACCGGATCGCGGGTGGTGCCCGCGACGGGCGAGACGAGCGAGCGGTTCTGCCCCGAGATCTTGTTGAGCAGCGACGACTTGCCGACGTTCGGCCGCCCCACGATGGCGATCGGCGGCGCGTCCGAGACCTTGACGTCCGGGATCTCCGGGAGGGCGAGCGACAGCGCGTCGCGCAGGTTCTCGATGCCGCCGCCGTGCTCGGCCGAGATCAGGATCTGGCGGTCGATCCCCAGGCGGTAGAACTCCGGGAAGCGCGCCTTCGCCTCCTTGGTGTCCGCCTTGTTGACCACCAGCACGGTGGGCTTGCCGTAGCGCCGGAAGTGCGACCAGACCTCCTCGTCGGCCGACACCAGCCCCTGCTTGCCGTCGACCAGGAAGATCAGCAGGTCGCTCTCCTCGACCGCCATGAAGACCTGCTGGTTGAGACCGATCGGATCGTCCCCCGGCACCAGGCCGCCGGTGTCGACGATCTGCACCGGGCGGTCCTCGGCGAGGTGCATCGTCCCGGTGATCCGGTCGCGGGTGATCCCCGGCATGTCGTGGACGATCGCCTGGCGCTTGCCCAGCAAACGATTGAACAGGGTCGATTTGCCGACGTTGGGCCGGCCGACGATGGCGACGTTGGGAGTGAGCGGCATCGGCGCAGTCTATCCTCGCCGCCGGCCGCGCGGCGGCGCGGCGCTCTTCTCGCGCTTCTCCGCGGGCCGCCGCTTGCCTTCCGACCGCGCCTCCGCCCGCCCGTAGGCCGGCCGCGCCTCGGGAGCCGGCATGCCGGCGAGCGAGAAGTCGAGCCCGCGGGACCGCGTCGAGGCGCCGACCAGCACCACCTCGACGGCGTCGGCCAGCCGGAAGACCCGCCCCTTCTTCTCCCCCACCAGCCGGTGCGCCTCGGGCTCGTAGATGTAGAAGTCGTCCGCCATGGTGCGGATCGGCACCAGGCCGTCGACCGAGTAACCGTCGAGCTGCACGAAGAGGCCGAACGGCTGGACGCCGGTGATCCGCCCCTTGAACGTCTCGCCGGCCCGCCCGGCCAGGAAGCGCACCTTCTTCCATTGCAGCAGGTCGCGCTCGGACTGCTCGGCCCGCCGCTCGGTCTTGCTGGTGTGCTCGGCGATCACCGGCAGCCGCTCCGGCATCCGCGTCCGCGCCGATTCAGCCACCGCCCGGCCGTGGATCAGCGCCTTGAGCTGGCGGTGGACCACCAGGTCCGGATAGCGCCGGATCGGCGAGGTGAAGTGGCAGTAATACTCCGAGGCGAGCGCGTAGTGCCCGCGGCACTCCGGCTCGTAGACGGCGCGCTGCATGGTGCGCAGCACGACCGAGGAGACGAACGCCTCCTCCGGACGCCCGTGGACCTGGGTCATCACCTCCTGGAGCGCACCGGGCGGCAGGTCGGTCAGATCCCCCTTGAGCTTGAGGCCGAAGGTCGCGAGCAGCTCCTGGAGCTCCTCGAGCCGCTCCGGGCTCGGCGGCATGTGGACGCGGAAGAGGGCCGGCACCTCGTGGCTCACCAGCCCGAAGGCGACCGCCTCGTTGGCGGCGATCATGAACTCCTCGATCAGGCGGTGCGCCACGTGGCGCTTCTCCGGGGTGATCCCCACCATCACACCGTCGGTGTCGAGCACCACGTCCCCCTCCGGGAGATCGAAGTCGATCGATCCGCGCGCCGTGCGGGCGGCGTTCAGGATCCGCATCAGCCCCCCCATCTCGCGGAGCACCGGCAGCACCGCCCCGTACTCGGCGACGTCCCCCTCCTGCGGCTCCTCGAGCACCCGCCGCACCTCGTCGTAGGTCAGGCGCCGGGCGCTGCGGATCACCGTCTCCGCGAAGCGGCTGCCGCGCACGTTCCCCCGGCGGTCGAGGTCGAGAAAGACCGACAGCGTCAGCCGCGGCACGTGCGGGCGCAGCGAGCAGAGGCCGTTCGACAACCCCTCGGGGAGCATGGGGATGGCGCGGTCGGGATAGTAGACGCTGGTCCCGCGGTGGTACGCCTCGAGGTCGAGGCCGTCCCCTTCCCGCACGTAGTGGGCGACGTCCGCGATGTGCACCCCCAGCCGGTAGCCGCCCCACGGCGTCCGCTCGAGCGACACCGCGTCGTCGAAGTCGCGCGCGGTCTCGCCGTCGATGGTGAAGGTCACCAGCCCCCGCAGGTCCTCGCGCCCCGCCCAGTCCTCCGGGCGCGGATCGGCGGGGAACGCCGCCGCGGCGTCCAGCACCTCCGGCATGAACTCGTCCGGGATGCCGTGATGGCGCAGCACCACCTTGACGTCCACCCCCGGCTCCTCGAGGTCCCCCAACACCTCGAGCAGCCGTCCCTGGTAGGCGCGCCCGATGCGGTCGACCGCCACCAGCACGTAGACGCCGTCGGGCACCCCTTCGGCCCCCTCGACCGGCAGCTCGATCGACAGCTTGGGATCGAACGGATTGAGCCAGCGCAGCCCGCGGTCGTCCGCCTCGAGCGAGCCGACCAGCGTCTCGAAACGGCGGCCCAGGATCTTGACCACGATCCCCTCGGCCGGCCGCCCCTCCCGCGGCCGCTCCTTGCCCAGCCGGCGGACCACCACCCGGTCCCCCTCGATCGCCCGCTTGAGGTTCCGCTTCTGGACGTAGTACGTGGGGTCCTGGCGCGAGACGGGGCGGACCAGAGCGTCCCCCTCCTCCAGCCGCTCGACGACCCCCACCGTCCACCCCGTCGCCGCCGGCGCGTAGCGGCGCCCCTCCATCTCGACGGCGAGCCCCTTGCTCTCGAGCCGCGCGAGGGTCCGCGTCAGCTCCTCGGGGTCCCCCCCGATCTGCTGGCGCAGCTCGCCCTCTCCCAGCCCTGCCGCCCCAGCGGCTTCGAGCCGTGCGAGCACCTGCCGTTGCAGGATTCCTTCGGCTCCCGGAATTGAATTTGACATCGTAACTAGACTCTCCCTAGAATCACTCCGCCTGCGAAAGTGGCGGAACTGGTAGACGCGCAAGTCTCAGAAGCTTGTGGCCGAAAGGTCGTGGGGGTTCGAGTCCCCCCTTTCGCACCAACCCTCTCCTCGATTTTTCTTCCCCGAGATACGGTCCCGGAGCTTGAATCCTGGCGGCGCGCCATGGCCGCGGCAATCGCCGCCCATCGCCGGGACGCCCGCGCAAGTCAGCGAAGCTTACACGACCCGCACGAACGGGATGCTGAGCGAACGCTGAAACGGCGATTCGCCGACCGGTCGGCCGGCGTCAGACGGCGCGGCGCGCATGGGCCGAGCGCAGGGGAACCACGGAGCCGAGACCGGCCGCGGCCCGCAGGGTCGTCCAGCGCACTCCCCGGAGCTGCTCCCGGAAGCGCTCCTTGAACCCCGTCCGCCCCGTCTCGTGGATGAACCAGGCGAGCCCGCGGAGCTTCCCCGGCGTCGGCCGGCCGGAGACTTCCCAGGGATGGACCACCGCCACGGGAAGCCCCCCCTCCGCGGCGTGCGCGCGGGCGGCGCCGACCAGCCGCTGCGGATCGACCAGCCGCCCCGTCCAGCTCCCCGCCGGCAGCCGCAGCGGGCCGCCGAAGGTGAGCGGCGGAAACTCGAGCAGCCCCGCCGCCGGCCCCGGCCCGTTCCAGCGCAGGTTCGAGGCAAAGCGGGGGTTTTCCGGCCGCCCGACGAACGAGCAGGGGCTGAGCGAGCTGTCGTAGAGGAAGCCCGCCTTCGCCACCGCCGGCACCCGGGCGCTGCCGAGGTTGCGCAACGACCACTCCGGAGCCCGGAAGCCCAGCACCGCCTCCCCCGTGACGTCCTCGAGGATCGCCTTCGACCGTTCGATGTCGCGCTGGAACGCCTCGACCGAGCGCTCGCACGCCCGCAGATGGAGGTACCCATGGCTCCCCACCTCGTGCCCCGCCGCCACGATCTCGCGAATCCGCCGCGGCAATCGCGCCGCCACTTCCCCCAGCACGAAGAAGGTCGCCGTGCACCGCGCCTCGGCCAGCATCGCCAGCAGCTCGGGAAGCAGCCAGTCGAGCTCCTCGGCGAGCGCCGGCCGCTCCTCCGGATTCACGTACTCCGGCACCAGGCAGGTGTGGTACCACTCCTCCACGTCGATCGTCAGCGCACAGCCAAACGGCCCCTTCAAACGGGCCACCCGCGGAGCCTCAGCGAACATCCTCACCTCCACTCGAAATGGGGCATGGGCTCCGGCTGACAGCACCTCTCCGGGGCGTTCTGCTGCCCCTGTCACATGCATGTCACGTGCCGGTGACGGGGAGATTACGGGCTCAGCGGACCACGGTATCCTCTCAAGGGAAGGGAGTTGCGATGGTCCAAGCGCCACCGAAACCGTATCTGAGCCCCGCGGAATACCTGGAGATCGAGCGGGCCGCCGAGACTCGCAGCGAATACCTCGACGGTGAGATGCTCCTCCGGGAGAGCGGGAATCGGTGGCACAACCTGATCCTCGGCAATCTCATTGGAGAGCTGGGGGGGCAGCTCAAGGGCCGCCCTGGCGCCGTCCTCCTGACCGGCCAGCGCGTGCGCGTCCTCGAGACCCGCCTCTACGCGTACCCGGACCTCCTGGCCGTTACCGGCGAGGCGCGCTGCGAGGACGAATGCGACGACACCCTCCTCAATCCGTCCCTGATCTTCGAGATCTTCTCCCCGACGACCGAGGCCTACGACCGTGGGAAAAAGTTCTACCACTACCGGAAGATCCCCACCCTGAGCCGAGTATGTCCTCGTCTCCCAGACAGAACCTCGCATCGAGCAGTTCCTCCGGCAGGACGAGCAGCACTGGCTCTACACCCCCACGGCCGGACGCGAGCGCTCGGTCTCCCTCACCTCGATCGGCTGCGAGTTGTCTCTGACGGAGGTCTACGACAGGGTGGTCTTCGGGTAAAAAAGCACCACGCGCTCAGACTGACCCGGCAGAAACTTCAATCGATCGCAGGGTGTAGAGACGCTCCCACCGCATAACGAGAACGACCGCAGGCCACGGGGACGGCGGGGCGTCTCCGCCGGAGGGCAGGCCGTCGGCACCCGAAAGGTCCTCCCGGAGCAGGCCGCGGCCCGCGCCGTCAATCAACCAATACGTGCCCGATCATGATCCGGTGGCCGTCCGGCGTCCGCACCCCGAACTCGCGCATCCGCCAAGGCTTGTCCTCGATCTTCGAGAGCAGATCCGCCCCCTTGGCCTCGAGATCGGCGTAGTAGCCGTCGGCGTCGTCCACCCTGAGATAGGCGAAGTAGCTGTGGCACCCGAGCTCGCTCGCGGGAAGATCGTCCGGGCACTCCCCGAGCATGATCATGCAGTGGTCTTTCTTGACGAAGATCCACCCCGGAGGTTCGTTGACGATCTCGAAGCCGAGCATCTGCACGTAGAACTCCGCCGAGCGGCGGATGTCGTGGACGGCTAGGACGTGGTGGTTTTGGAGGATGGTGGGCATGGTTGGACGGAAACGATGAATCGTTTATTTCCAGACGGCTCGAGGGAAGTGGTCTCGAATCAGACGGTCCTTGGTGATCAGTTGCGCTTGGCGGAGCTCGGCCTGGCTGACGAGAAGGCGATCGAAGGGGTCTCGCGTCCAGTCCAGAGAAAGGGCAATCTCCGCCACGTCCGAAAAGGGAAGATCGCAGACTTTCAACCCGACCTCACGCCCGAGGCTCTCGAGGACGACCTTCGCCGGCTCCGCGGTACGGCGCACCTCGAAGAGGTATTGCAGTTCCAGTTTGACCGCCGGCGAGATGAGCAGCTCGGAATTGTCGAGGAGCTCACGGACCCCCACGGGAAGGAGATCGAGACGGCCCGCGAACATCCAGGTCACTACGTGAGTGTCCAGATAGACTAGGGGCGCCATTCCTCGGACCAGTCCAAGTGAACCAGCTCCTCTGGGTTGGTCAGCAGGTAAGGACGAGGCCGTAGATTGTCCAGCTTGCTCCGAGTCTCCGTCGTGGAGATCTGCAAGATTTTTCCTCGACGCTCAATCTCGATCGGAACCCCGGTTTCCAAGACCTCGTCCAGGATGCGGTAGATGTTCTCGCGGAGAGCTGATGCCTTGATCGCCATGAGATGAGAATAGCCCAGACTCGTACGCCCGTCAAGGGCGAAGCGTACGCCTCTATGGCAAGGCGTGAAGGCTGGGACGCAAGGCAAGATATAATTTGCAGATGGACCACCGTGAACCGGAAACCGCGGAGGAGTTGATCTCTGTTCTTCGCGCGCTGCGTATTGAGCGGCGCTCTCGGAAAACAGCGCAGAAGCAACTCGCTCGACGGCGACGGGCTCTATCGCTCGTTGAACGGCAACGTGTGCATGCAAAAACCGCCGGCCGCTGCCACATCTGCGGTGGCTTGGTCGATGAGAGGTGGCAGGCCGATCATGTGCTCGCACATAGCGGTGGTGGCGGCTCAGAAGGCGATAGTTATCTCGCCGCACACACGCTGTGCAACAACTACCGGTGGGACTACCTGCCCGAGGAGTTCCAGGCGATCTTAAAGCTCGGCGTTTGGGCCCGCACCCACATCGAGAGGAGCACCCCGCTGGGCCAGCAACTCGCATCAGCATTCGTCGCGCATGAACGAGTCCGGCGCAGCCGACGTAGAAGCCAAGGAAACCAATGATGCCCCGACTGACCGTCTTCAACCAGATCTCCGTGGACGGCTACTTCACGGACGCCCACGACGACATCGGCTGGACGCACCAAGCGGGCGACGACGAGGAATTCAAGGAGTTCGTGGAGGGGAACGCCTCGGGTGATGGAACCCTTCTGTTCGGCCGCAAGACCTACGAGATGATGGCGAGCTTCTGGCCGACGCCGGGGGCGGCGGCGCAGTTTCCGGTCGTGGCGGCGCAGATGAACGGCCGACCGAAGGTGGTGTTCTCGCGGACGCTGGCGGCGGCGGGCTGGAACAACTCGCGGCTCGTGGCGGACGGCCTGGTCGAGGAGGTGTGTCGGATGAAGGGGGAGGGGGACCAGGACCTGACGATTCTGGGGAGCGGGAGCGTCGTGGCCCAGTTGGCGGCGGCGGGGCTGATCGACGAGTACCAGATGCTGGTGTTTCCCCTCGTCCTGGGGACCGGCCGGACGATGTTCGACGGCATGAAGACGCGACTGTCGTTGAGGCTGACCCAGTCGCGCGGGTTCCGCAACGGCCGGATGTTCCTGGTCTACGAGCCGAAAGCGTAGGTGCGGAGCTTCGGAGGCCTGCCACCAAGGTTCCCGCGCGTCCGTCCAGGGTAATTTTTCTCCCTCCGCCGCGTTCGCCGGCTCCGCCGAGGATTCGTACGGTCCCGCCCTCAAGAATTTTGCTTCGCCGCAAGCGCTCGCCGCTTCCGCGTAGCCTTGCGCGGAGTCTTCCCTCGGTAAATTTCTTCCGCGGCAAGCTTGCCGCGGCTGCTCCCAGCGAAATTTCGGTCCTTCCCTCTCTTTTTTTGCTTCCACGCATTGGGGGGAAGCCACGAAAAACAAGGGGGACGGGACGAAAAACGAGGGGGAGGTGACGAAAAATGGCTGGGCGGGACCTTACCCCTCGACCCGCGCCGCGCGGGAAGACAGGGAGGCCTCGCGGGAAGAGAGGGAGCGAGCAAAAAAGGAGTGGGGAGGCTCCGGGAACGGAGGGGAGCAAGGAAAAAACGAAAGGGCGCTGACAGAATTATCGCTCCGCTCACCGCAAATGCCACTGCAGGAACTCGACCGCCGCCTTCACGATCTCCCGGGTACGGTCGTCGTCGATCTGATTGTCGAAGGCGTGCGGGGCGTCGGGGTGGAAGAGGAAGGTGAGCGGCACGCCGCGGACGAGGGCCTCGGCCACGAAGCGGTCGACGGAGTCTTTCAGGGTGGGAATCTCGTCCTTGCCGCCCTGGGTGACGAAGAGCGGGGTGAGGCGGCCAGCGCCGGTGGCGATCTGCACGATCGGCGAGAAGCGGTCGAGCGTCTCCGGGGTCTCGCTGGCCTTGAAGGCTTCCGACTGCCGGATATCGAGGAACGGATAGAAGCCGAGGGCGCAGCGAATGTAGGGGGGCGCGCCGTGGAGGTAGGGGCTCAGCATGGCGCCTCCCGAGGAGTAGGCGGCGACGGCGAGGCGATCCTTGTCGACCCCGAGGGTGTCCGCGTGCTCCCGCACGTAGGCGATCGCCGCCGCCACGTCGGCGGCGCTGGCCAGGGTCGTGGTCTGCGGAAAGCCCTGGCGGTAGGTGAAGGTCACCCCCACCATCCCGGAGGCCGCGACGAGGCGGCCCCAGGACTGGAAGAATCCCCACTCCTTCGGCCGGAACTGGGGCGGGGCGCCGCCGTGAATGAAGATCACGGCCGGCCGCCTCTCCCCCGCCTTGAGGCCCGGCGGCTGGTAGACGTCCATCTTGACGTTCGGATCGTCCGACTTGGTGTAGACGAGGTCCTTGCGCACCGTGACCTGGTCCATCCCCGGCACGGAGTAGAGGACGGGGCGGTTCACGATCTCGGCCATCTTGCGGAGGCGCTCGGCGTCGGGGGGCGGCGGCTGCTGGCCTCTCGCCATCGGCGCCATCATCCCCACCAGGCAGAGGATCATCAGCAGAGTCTTCACGACCATTCCGTCGGCTCCCTTCGCAGGCTCCTCCGCCTGCCCGTTCCGCCAGCGCGCCAGCGCGCTGTGCCGTCGCCCGTAGGCGAAGTAGATTATCAAACCGAGGGCGAGCCAGACGAAGAGGCGCAGCCAGTTCTCGGAGGGGAGCGAGAACATCAGCAGCAGGCAGCTCGCGATGCCGAGGACGGGGAGCACGGGCACCCAGGGGACGCGGAACGGCCTTTCGGCCTCGGGGTGGGTGCGGCGCATGATGAGCACCGCGGCGCAGACGATCACGAAGGCGAAGAGGGTCCCCATGTTGACCAGCAGGAGGAGGACGCTGATCGGCAGGAAGGCGGCGAGCGCGGCGACGAAGAGGCCGGTGACGATCGTCGATTTCCAGGGGGTGCGGAAGCGGTCGTGGACGGCGGCGAAGAAGCTCGGCGGCAGCAGGCCATCGCGGGCGATGGCGAGGAGGATGCGGGCCTGACTCAGCATGGTGACCAGCAGCACCGAGGTGATGCCGGCCAGGCCCGCCGCCGCGATCAGGAACTGCGCCCAGCGCAGCCCGACGCGGCGGAAGGCGTCGGCGACCGGCGCGTTCACGTCCAGCTCGTTATAGGGGACCATGCCGGTCAGCACGGCGACGACGGCGATGTAGAGCAGCGTGCAGAGGACGAGCGAGACGATGATGCCGAGCGGCACGTCGCGCTGCGGGTTTTTCGCCTCCTCGGAGTGGGTGGAGACCGAGTCGAAGCCGATGTAGGCAAAAAAGGCCAGAGCGGCGCCGGCCATCATGCCCAGGGGCTGGCCGCCGGCGTCGCTCCGACCGAGGAGCATGTGGCCGAAGATCTGGAGGCCGGTGAGGCCGTAGGGGGCGAAGGGGTGCCAGTTGGCGGGTTTCACGTAGAAGGCGCCGACGGCGATCACGAAGATCACGGCGGCGAGCTTGATCGCCACCAGGACGGTGTTGGCGCTGGCGCTCTCGCGGATGCCGACCACCAGCACGACGGTCACCAGGGCGACGATGAGCAACGCCGGCAGATTGATCAGCGAGCCGGTGGCGACCAGCTTCCCGAGCTGCGGGTTGTAGGTCACCACCGGGCCGGCGATGGCGTGCGGCAGCTTCCAGCCGAAGACGTCGAGCAGGCTCTGGAAGTAGCCGGACCAGCCGTCGGCGACCGTCGCGGCGCTCACCGCGTACTCGAGCACGAGATCCCAGCCGATGATCCAGGCGAACAGCTCGCCGAGCGTCGCGTAGGCGTAGGTGTAGGCCGACCCGGCGACCGGCACCATCGCGGCGAACTCGGCGTAGCAGAGCGCCGCGAAGATGCAGACGAGACCAGCGACGCAGTAGGAGAGCATCAGCGCCGGCCCGGCGGTCTGCCGCGCCGTGGCCCCCGTCGAGACGAAGATCCCGGCGCCGATCACCGCCCCGACGCCGAGGCTGGTGAGCTGCACGGGCCCCAGCACGCGCCGCAGCCGGTTCTCCCCCTTCACCTCCGCGAGGAGCACGCTCAAGGGTTTGCGGGCAAACAAGGGGTTCGCCATCCTGGATCTCCTTTGGTTTCGGGAGCGCTTCCGCCCCCCGTGGAGCACAGCCCACCCGCCCGGCGATGAATCGCCGGGCTAAGAACGGCGCCGGATGAATCCGGCTTGAAGCCCCCTTCAGGGGGCGCTGTTCGTAGCCCGGGCATTCATGCCCGGGCGGTCGTCTGGGAGCAGGTTAGAGAGCCGCGGGAAACCAATCTATTCCGCAACCTTCGGGCGCGGCGGGGCGGTCCGGAAGGTCGGGGGAGGCATATAATCCAGGGATGCCCATCGTTCCTGAGACTCCCGAGGAAAAGCGTGAGCGGGAAGAGCGGGCCGCCTGCCGGCGCGCTCACCCGGAAGAGTGGCCGATCCGTGTCTATCGCCTGGGCGAGGAGCCGGACGACAACCTCAGCGACACCACTCCCATCCACGTGATCCGCCGAAAAAAAGACCCGACCTCCGGGTCCTGATCACTTTTCCCGCCCTACCACCCGCCCCACCCGCAACCCGTCCGCCAGCCGGTAGGCATGGTTCGCGGTCACGATGGCGGCTCCGTCCTGGAGACGGCTGCGGAGGCCGTGGATATGGCGGGCGGCGAGGTTGGTGATCTCGGCGCGGCCGGCTCCTTCGGGGGCGAGGCGGGCTCCGACTTCGAGGACGGGGACGCCGGTGCCCCCGTTATCGAAACGGTCCGCGATCAGCTCGTTCCAGGTGACGGCCTCCTGGCTTCCGGCCCGGAGGGCGACGCGCTTGCGGTCTCCTTCGGGGAGGAGACGGCCGACGAGCTCCACCGTCTCGCCGTTCCACAGGACGAGATCCAGACCGGCCTCGATCTCGCGGCGGTCCTCCTCCGTCTTGGCCACGGCGGCGTCAGGGACGTCGGGGATCTGGAGGCGCAGGGGAAAAGCGCGGGCGAGATAGGCGCGGACGACCGGCGCCACCATCCCCGGGAGATCCCCCTTGTCCATCACGTCGCGGGGATCGAAGCCGGCGTCGAGGAGGTCGCGGCCGAAGGTCGCCTCGTAGCCGCGCTTGTTGGAGAGGAAGCGGCAGGCGGGCGGGCTGCCGGCGAACATCCCGCGGACGGTGTTGGCGAGATAGATCGACTCCCACCAGCGGTCCGGCGGGATGAAGGCGAGGGTGGCGAGCTGGATGTCCTGGAGGAGGAGACCGCCGGGGCGAAGGAACGCCGCCACGGTCTTGCAGAAGCGGTGGGCGTCCGCGAAGAGGGCGGGATCGAGCGCGCTGCGGCGGGGCCGGAGCGACTTTGGAACGTCCTCTTCAGCCGACAGACGCGCGGCGACCTGGAGGCCGGGGTACGCCTCCAGCCAGCCGGCGGCGAGGCGGGTAGTGTCCGGCCCGGAGCGGTCGAGGCAGACGACGGTGGTCAGGCCGAGCAGGGAGCCCTCGGAGGACGATGCCGCCGCCAGCGTCCCCAGCAGCTCGGAGACGTGGTGCAGGTGGTCCTCGACGGCCACCAGCGGGCGCCGCGCGAAGCCGGTCGCTCCTACCCAGGTCATGGCGGCTACTATACTGATTCGCTTGGAAGGCACCGCTCGTGGCCGCTGATCCGGATCGCCCGCGCCGCTGGGGCTCGCGGCTGCTCTACCTCGGCGTCTTCCTGTTCGCCGTGCTGGTGGCGCTCGCCGCGCTGTCGATCCGGCGGGAGTGGCAACAGCGGATCGGGGAGAGCCGGTCGGACGCCATCTTCCAGCTCGTGCAGGGGAAGACTCCGGCCCGCCCCACCGAGACGCCGGGCGCCACCGCCTGGCTCAACCTCGAGCTGCGGCGCTACCGCGAGAAGATCGCCGACCCGGGGAAGGCCCGCCTCTACGGCGAGGTGGCCGAGTGGCAGGACACCCGCTCGGTGCCGCCCTTCTTCGCTCCCCTCCGCGAGCTCCTCGCGGCTCCGCTCCGCCCGTCGTCGAATCTGGAACCGGCGCTCCATCCGCCCGGCGACCTCGGCGAGCCTGCCGAGCCGCCGCGGACCTTGCGCGTGCAGAGCTTCGTCGAGCTGCGGGACCGCTGGTTCGCCGTCACCCGGCGGCGGGCGCTCGACGTATCCGACCTCGCGGCGCCGTCGAACCGCTTCCTCGCCGCCACCGCTCCCCATCTCCTGACGCTGAGCGACGACCTCTCGCGGGTGCTCGCCGCGCACCCGTTACCCCCCCTCCCGGGGAGCCGGCCGCCGCGCGTCGTCCGCCTCTACGCCCTCGCCGAGGACGGCACCCTGATCTCGCTCCCGCTGCCGGGCTCGCGCGACGCGGCGATCCGGGAGGGGCGCGGCTTCCGCGATTCGCCGGAGCGGCCGACCTTCGTCTCCAACGAGTTCTACTTCCGCTTCGACTTCGCCGATCCGGCGGCGCAGACCTTCTACTCCGGCCTCTACCTCGACCTCGGCGGCCAGGGGCTGGTGGCGACGATCACCGTGCCGCTCGCGGAGACGGGGTCCGGCGCGCGCGGGCTGGTCGGCGCGGACTTGAGCTTCGACATCGACTGGGAACGCTTCGCGCGCAGGATCGAGCCGCCGATGCTCGCCGGCGTGGTGCGCACTGCGCTGCCGCCGGCCGGGCGGCCCTGGGAGCAGCTGAAGAAGAGCCTTCCGAAGGCGTCCCCCGCCGCGTTGCGCCACGCGATCACGGCGCTGGCGGCCCAGCGCACCGCCGAGGAGCCGGCGGCCGAGAGCGTGCCGTCGGTCCTCCACGGCGTGGTCGAGGGGGAGGGGGCGGTGGCGGCGTTCCAGGTGGCGGCCTCGACCTGGCTGGTGGTGCTCTTCCCCAAGACGCGGTCGCACCTGCCGTGGGTCCCCGTCCTGCTGTCGCTCGCCATGCTGGTCGCGCTGCTCTGGGGGTTCGAGCTCAACCGCCGGCGCGCCGAGCGGGCGCAGGAGAAGGCCGAGTTGGCGTTCCAGGAGAAGCAGAACCTGCTGAACACGATGCAGGTGCCGCTGGTAGTGGTCGACCCGAACACCGACGAGGTGGTCTACGGCAACCCGGCGGCCGGCCGGCTCGGGCTGGGCGCCGGCTCGCGGATCGGCGACCTGGTCTCCCCCGACCCCAAGGCGCGCGCCCACTACGAGCACATGCAGGTCGCGAAACCCGAGCCGCGCCGCGCCTACGGCCTGCCGGTGCGGGTCGCGGGCGAGGACGGCCAGCCGGAAGAGCGCTACGCGATCGTCCGCTCGGTCGCCGTCACCGCCCCGATCGAGGCGCTGCACGCCGACGAGCGCCACCGGCTCGGCATCCTCTTCCTGCTCGAGCCGGAGGCCGACCTCGCTCTGCTCACCGCGGCGCTCGCCGAGGAGACCCGGCAGGACGAGCGGCAGAAGCTCGCCGGCCTCCTCTCGCACGGCGTTGACACGCTGATCCGGGTGCTGGCGCACAGCCTCCAGGCCAAGGCGGGGACCGCCGCGGCGCTCGCCCCCTGGCTCGCCGACTACGTGGACCGCCGGCTGCGCACCACCGCCTGGCTGCTCGACCACTGGAACGCCGCGCCGCCGCTCCCTCCCGACAGCTCGGTCGAGGGGCACCAGGCGCGCGCCACGGTCGAGCGGCTGGAGGCCGTCTTCTCGCTCGCCGCCGCCGACGCGGAGCTGCGCACCCGCCTGCGCTGGGACAACGGCGTGCTCTCGGCGCGGAGCCCCGGCGCGGCGCCCGTGTTCACCACCGAGATCGACTGGCCGGAGGACTTCTGGTTCGCGGTGCCGGTGCGCGGCGGCTTCGGCTTCTTCCTCGGCGAGGTGCTGATCAACGCCATCCGCCACGGCCGGCCGGGCTCGACGCCGGCGCTGCGCATCACCCTCGACCGGGTGCGCCGGGAGCTCCGCTTCGAGGTCGAGAACGAGCTGCGGACCGATTCCGGAGGCGGGATCGAAACCTCGGAGGAGGCGGGAGAGACTTACGGGGGGAAGAGCATTCTGCGGCGGCTCGCCGGGCTCTTCGAATGGCGGGAGCTCGCCTTCGCGCGGCGGGACCTGAGGTACGTCGTCTCCTGGCAGGTACCGGCGAGCGAGCGGGGGGATCCCCGGCGGGCCGATTGAGCGTAAGATTTTTCTCATGTTTCCAATGCTGCGCGCTCCCCGCCGCTTCGCCCCGTTCCTAGTCCTCGCCGCTCTTTCTTTCTGGACGATCGCCGGGCCGATCGCCGCCGCGGCCCGGGACCTCCCCTCCCCCAAGGGGCCGTGGATCGAGCTGCGCACGGCGGACTTCACGCTCTACAGCAACGCCGGCGAGCGCAGGGCGCGGGAGATCGGCGAGAACCTCGAACGGCTGCGCGACGCCCTGGGGCAGCTCGCCCCCGGGCTGGTGCTCAGCTCGCCGGTGCCTACCTCGATCTTCGTGTTCAAGGACGACTTCTCCTTCCAGCCCTACGCCCTGACCTACAACAGCAAGCTGGTCGACAAGGGGGGTTACTTCCTGAGGCGCCAGCTCGGCAACTACGTGGCGATGGCGATCAACGCCGACGAGCGCGGCCAGGAGCGGGAGCTGTTCTGCCACGAGTACATCCACTACCTGCTGCGCAACAACCTGGCGACCCTGCCGCTCTGGCTCCACGAGGGGCTCGCCGAGTACTACAGCACCCTCGAGGTCCACCAGGGGGAGGCGCGGGTGGGTCTGCCGCCTCCCCAGCACGTCCAATGGCTGCGCCAGCATGCGCTGATCCCGCTCAACACGCTCTTCGCGGTCGACGAGCGCTCGCCGGAGTATGACGTGCGGCCGCGGAGCGGCGGCTTCTCCGCGGAATCGTGGCTGCTGGTCCATTACCTGCTCTCCGGCAGCCCCGACCGCCGCGGGAAGGCCGCCGAGCTCCTCCGCCTGGCGCGGGCCGGCACCCCGCCGGACCGCCTCTTCGCGGCGGCGTTCGGCGCCGACCCCGCCGTCCTCGAAGCCGAGCTCCGCCCCTACGTCAAGAACTACCAGTTCTACTCCACCCGCCTGCCGCTCCGGCCGCAGGCGAGCCCGGCGATGAGCGTGCGGCCGATGTCCTGGCCGGAGACGCTGAGCCGGCTGGGCGACCTCCTCGGCAACCTCGCGGACGACCACCTCGCCCTCGCCGCGGAGCACTTCCGCGCCGCCCTCGCCGCCCAGCCCGCGCCGGCCGCCCAGGCGTTGGCGCTCGCCGGTCTGGGGCAGCTCGCCGAGCGGGCGGGGAAGGCGGAGGAGGCGCGCGCGTTCTACGAGCGGGCGGCTCCCCTCGCGCCGGCGGACCCCACGGTGCAGTACCTGCTCGCCCGCAGCCTGCTCGCCGGCCCCGACCCCGACGCCGACTCGCTGCGGCGGGCGCGGGCGGTGCTCCAGAAGGTGGTGGCGACGAGCCCCGACTTCGGCGAGGCCTGGGCGAGCCTCGGCGACACCTACGAAGCCGAAGAGAACCTGGGCGCCGAGGCGGTCACCGCGCTCGAGGCCGCCCACCGCCTCCTCCCCGAGCGGATGGACGTCGCCCACAACCTCGCCCTGGCCTATGCGCGCACCGGCCAGGGGCAGAAGGCCGGTGAGCTGATCGAGCACGTGCTCGTCCCCGGCGGCGCCAGCGCCGAGGAGATCGCGAACGCGCGCGAGGCTCTATCGATGGACGAGGGGCAGCGGCGGGCCGAGGAGCTGATCGACGGCGAGCGGACGGACGAGGCGGGCGCCCTCCTGCAAGCGCTGAACGCGAAGACGGCGAGCCCGGCGCGGCGCGAGGCGATCGCCCGGCGGCTCGCGGAGATCCGCAGCCGGCAGAGCTTCAACCTCTTCGTGGAGCGCTACAACCAGGCGCTCGAGCTGGCGAATCAGGGGGACGCCAAGGGGGCGGCGGCCATCCTCGAGCCGCTGCTCTCGACCACCCTCGACCCGATGCAGGCCGAGCGCGCGCGCGACCTGCTCGAACGCCTGCGTCCACCCCCCAAGAAGGGCGGCAAATGAAGCCACCGATGAAGCGCCTGACCCACCGCCTCCTCGCCCTCTCGGTATTCGCCGGGACAATCGCCGGGACAATCGCCGGGCCGACCGCCGCCGCGGCGCGGGACCTCCCCTCCCCGAAGGAGCCGTGGACCGAGCTGCGCACGGCGGACTTCACGATCTACAGCAACGCCGGCGAGCACAAGGCGCGGGAGATCGGCGAGGACCTCGAACGGCTGCGCGACGCCCTGGCGCAGCTCTCCCCCGGGCTGGTGCTCAGCTCGCCGGTGCCCACCTCGATCTTCGTGTTCAAGGACGCCTCCTCCTTCCAGCCCTACGCCAGGAGCTACAACAGCAAGGTGGTCGACAAGGGGGGCTACTTCCTGGGCCGCCAGCTCGGCAACTACGTGGCGGTCAACGCCGACCAGCACGGCCAGGAGCGGGAGCTGGTCTACCACGAATACATCCACTACCTGCTGCGCAACAACGTGGCGACCCTGCCGCTCTGGCTCCACGAAGGGCTCGCCGAGTACTACAGCACGATCGAGGTCGGCAAGGGGGAGGCGCGGGTGGGGCTGCCGCCGGCCCAGCACGTCCAGTGGCTGCGCCAGCACGCGCTGATCCCGCTCGCCACGATCTTCGCGGTCGACGAGCACTCGCCCGAGTACAACGAGCAGGCGCGAAGCGGCGGCTTCTATGCGGAATCGTGGCTGCTGGTCCATTACCTGATCTCCGGCAGCCCCGAGCGCCGCGGGGAGGCCGCCGGGCTCCTCCGCCTGGCGCAGGCCGGCACGCCGCCGGACCGCCTCTTCGCGGCGGCCTTCGGCGCCGCCCCCGCCGCCCTCGAGGCCGAGCTCCGCCCCTACGTCAAGAACTACCAGTTCTACTCCACCCGCCTGCCGCTCCGGCCGGAGGCGAACCTGGCGATGACGGCGCGGCCGATGGCCTGGCCGGAGCTGCTGAGCCGGCTGGGCGACCTGCTCGGCAACCTCGCGGACGACCACCTCGCCCTCGCCGCGGAGCACTTCCGCGCCGCCCTCGCCGCCCAGCCCGCGCCGGGCGTCCAGGCGTCGGCGCTCGCCGGCCTCGGGCTGCTCGCCGAGCGGGCGGGGAAGGCGGACGAGGCGCGCGGCTTCTACGAGCGGGCGGCGCCCCTGGCGCCGGCCGACCCCACGGTGCAGTTCCTGCTCGCCCGCAGCCTGCTCGCCAGCCCCAGCGCCGACTCGCTGCGGCGGGCGCGGGCGGCGCTGCAAAAGGTGGTGGCGACGAGCCCCGAATTCGGCGAGGCCTGGGCGAGCCTCGGCTACACCTACCAGGCCGAGGAGAACCTGAACGCCGAGGCGGTCGCCGCGCTCGAGGCCGCCCACCGCCTCCTCCCCTTCCGCATGGACGTCGCCCACAACCTCGCCGTGGCCTATGCCCGCACCGGCCAGGGGCAGAAGGCCGGCGAGCTGATCGAGCGCGTGCTCGTCCCCGGCGGCGCCAGCGCCGAGGAGATCGAGAACGCGCGCGAGGCGCTGATCGACGAGGAGCAGCGGCGGGCCGAGGAGCTGATCGACGGCGAGCGGACGGCGGAGGCGGTCGATCTCCTGCGAGCGGTGAGCGCGAAGACGGCGAACCCGGCGCGGCGCGAGGCGATCGCCCGGCGGCTCGAGGAGATCCGCGGCCGGCAGAGCTTCAACCTCTTCGTCGAGCGCTACAACCAGGCGGTCGAGCTGGCGGACCAGGGGGACGTCAAGGGAGCCACGGCCATCCTCGAGCCGCTGCTCACGACCACCCTCGACCCGATGCAGGCCGAGCGCGCGCGCACGCTGCTCGATCGTCTGACTCCGCCGCGCAAGAAGCGCGGCGTGCCGCACTGACACGGCTAGCTGACAGTCCTGACGCGCCGGTCACCGTCCGACGGACGCTCCCGGCGCGCCCCGCAGCGGCAAAATCCCTGAATTGCAAGGTTTTTCCTGGATCGAACGCGCGGGCATGGGGTTTGCTATTCAGGAAAGGCAGACACTCGCAGTGCCCTCCATCCAAAAAGGCTCCCGGCGATCCGGAAGCCTCTTTTTTTCTTGCGCCTCTTTCGCCCCCCCGGTAGACTGAAGGAAATGTCCGACTCCACGTCCGGGCTCACGGTGGAACAGCCGGCGTTCGGCGAGACCCTCGCCGGGGGTGAGCGCCGCAAGCGGGCCCGGCTCCGCGTCCCCGCGATCACCATCCTCTTTCACCCCGACCTCCGGCGCACCGGAGAGCGGGCGATCCTGCGCCCCCTGCTCGACGGCCGCGCCGCCTCGCTCTCCCGGCTCGAGCCGGAGTTCGAATCCCCCGAGTCCCCCGTCCCCCGTCCGTTGCTCGACCGCCACCTCAGCCGCTCGCCGCTGCGCCTGACGCGCGGGGCGAAGGGAGCGATCGAGCTGGCGATCGGCGAGACCCGCACCCGGGTGGTGGCGGACGGCGTGGCGGTCACCACCGGCTCCTGCTCCTTCTCCGCCCAGGAGGTCGAGCGCGGGGTGATCCTCGAGCTGGCCAGCCGGGTGGTGCTGCTGCTGCACACCCTGCCCGGAGCGCCGCCGCGCCCGCCGGAGCACTTCGGGATGATCGGCGAGAGCGAGGGGATCGTGCGCGTGCGCCACGACGTGCGCCGCGTCGCCGGCCTCGACGTGCCGGTCCTCCTGCGCGGCGAGACGGGGACCGGCAAGGAGCTGGTGGCGCGCGCCATCCACGCGGCGAGCGGCCGCCGCGACCACCCGTTCCTTTCGCTCAACATGGGGGCCATCCCCGCCTCGCTCGCCAGCGCCGAGCTGTTCGGCTCGGTCAAGGGCTCCTTCACCGGCTCGGTCAAGGACCAGCTCGGCTACTTCCAGCGCGCCCACGGCGGCACCCTGTTCCTCGACGAGATCGGCGAGGCCCCCCCCGAGGTGCAGGTGATGCTGCTGCGCGTCCTCGAGACCGGCGAGATCCAGCGCATCGGCGGCGCGGGCGCGCAGTCGGTCGACGTGCGGCTGATCGCGGCGACCGACTCGGACCTCGAGGAGGCGATCGAGCGCGGGCGCTTCCGCGCCCCCCTGCTCCACCGCCTCGCCGGCTACGAGATCCTCATGCCGCCGCTGCGCGAGCGCATCGACGACTTCGGCCGCCTCTTCCTCCACTTCCTCGCCGAGGAGCTGCGCGGCGTCGGCGAGGAGCACCGCCTCACCGCCCCCGCGGACGGCCCGCTCTGGCTCCCCCCCTCGGTGCTCGCCCGGCTCGCCCGCCACGACTGGCCGGGCAACATCCGCCAGCTGCGCAACGCCGTGCGGCAGATCGTGATCGCCAGCCGCGACCAGGAGAGCGCCGAGATCGGCCCCCAGATCGAGCGCCTGCTGCGCGACGCGGCGCCGCCCGGCGCCCCCCTCCCGGAGGAGCTGATCCCCCCGCCGCCGCCCCGCCGGCCGGCGGCGGAGTACCGCTCCCCCGCCGAGATCCACGAGCCCGAGCTGCTGGCGGCCCTGCGCGCCGCCCGCTGGGAGGTCAAGCTGGCCGCCGAGCGGCTCGGCATCTCCCGCCCCTCGCTCTACCTGCTGATCGACAAGTTCCCGGCCATCCACAAGGCGGTGGACCTCACCCGCGAGGAGATCCTCGCCGCGCAGGAGGCCTGCGGCGGCAAGCTCGACGCCATGGTCGACCGCCTCGAGGTGTCGAAGAAGGGGCTCCAGCAGCGGATGACGCAGCTGGGGATCGAGTGATCGAGCGGGCGGAGCGGGGGCGTCCTCAGACGCCCTGCGGGTAGAGGGTGTCGACGCAGGCCACGGCGAGGACCATCTCCTTGGCGGCGGCGACGTAGGGGAGGAGCGCGGCGAGGCTCCCCTTGGCGACCTTGAGCTTGCCGCGCATCAGCCCGAAGATCGGCTCGAGCTCGCGGTCGAGCAGCTTCTTCCAGGTGCGGGGATCGGCGGTGATGACGTAGGGCACGCCGTCGAGGTCGGCCGCGGTCGCGGCGCGCGCCTCGCGGCAATCCCCCTCGTAGAGGTCGAGATAGACCGAGCGCGCCGGCAGCCCCGCCTTGGCGTCGGCGATCATGGTCAGCACCAGGGGCCAGTGCCAGCTCTGGGCCGCCTTGCGGTAGCCCTCGTTGGCGTTGATCTGCTCCCCGCAGGCGACCGCCCAATCGTGGGTGAACATCTCGTAGGACATCGAAACCCTCCCCTGATCGGCGGAATCTTACAACGACGGCGGCGATGGCTGCGATCCCGGCGATCCCGGCTTCGGCGGCTTCGGCGGGGTGGCCGGCGTCGGGGTGGGGCGCCGCAGCGACTTGTCGGGATAGGCGGGAGCCTTCGGGATCATCACCGGCTCGGCCTTGATCTTCTCCGCGAGATAGCGGAGCGCCGCGTCGAGCTGCGCGTCCTCCCCGGTGAAGGTGGCATGCGGCGGATCGTCGACCACCAGGTCCGGGTCGACGCCGTGCCCCTCGATCAGCCAGCTCCCCTCCGGGCCGTAGACGCCGAACTCGGCCGCCGTCGCCACCCCCTTGTCGACCAGGATGTTGCTCGAGGTGAGCCAGATCTCTCCCCCCAGGTGCGGGTGCCGATCACCTTGCCGAGGCCGAGGCGCTTCACCCCCTCGGCGAACGCCTCGCCGTCCGAGGAGGTCTCCTCGTTGACCAGCACCACCAGGTGGCCGCGGAAGGCGTAGGGCATGTTCGAGTAGGGGGAGCCGTTGCGCGGCTGCCACCAGAACCACGCCTTGCGCAGCAGCTTGGCGAGGATCCAGCTCTCGATCGCGCCGCCGCCGTTGTTGCGCACGTCGACGACCAGCCCCTGGCGGTTGAACGCCGGATAGAAGTCGCGCGCCCAGGCGGTGTAGTCCTCGCCGCCCATCGCCCGCAGGTGGACGTAGCCGATCTCCCCCTTGCCCTTGCTCTCGACGGCGAGCCGCCGCGACAGCTCCCAGTCGTCGTAGCGCAGGTCGACCGCCCGCCGCGGCGCGACCGGCACCACCACCACGTCGCGCCCCTCCTTGGGCTTGCCGGCGCGCAGCACCCGCAGCAGGACCTGCCGGTCCGCCTGGTCGCGCAGCAGGACGGCGGGGTCGGGGACGGAGAGGGTCGGGACGCCGTTGATCGCCGCGATCACCTCCCCCTCCTCGACCCGCGCTCCCGGCGTCAGCAGGGGGCCCGCGACGTTGGGGAGATCGGGGTCCGAGCGGTAGACGTGCTCGACCCGCCACCCCCCGGCCGCCGCGTCGCGCGCCAGCGAGGCGCCCAGCGAGGCGACCTCCACCTCGTCGCCCCCCTTGCGGTGCTCGCCGCCGTAGACGAAGGTGTGGAGCGCCGACAGCTCGCTCACCATCTGCGCCAGCAGGTCGTCGAGCTCGCCGCGGCTGGTCACCCGCAGGCTCAAGGGGCGGTACTTCTCGTACATCGCCGGCCAGTCGACGCCGTGCATCCTGGGGTCGTAGAAGTAGTCGCGCTCGAGGCGCCAGGCCTCGCGGAACATCTGCTGCCACTGCTCGCGCGGGGAGAGCGGGAAGGTCCACCCCGCGAGGTCGATCTTCCCCTTCTCGAGCGCCTTGGCCGCCGCTCCCTCGTCGCCCGCCGGCTCCTCGGAGGCGTCGAGGACCGCGAGGTCGTCCCCCTTGCGGATCAGCAGCTTCTTGCCGTCGTCCGAGAGGTCGTACCCCTGGATGTCCGCCGCCACCGTCTTGACCTCCCCCTTGCCGGGCTTCTCCGGGGGCTCGATGGCGACCGACTGGAGAGCGCTGGTGTCGTCGTCGATCCCCGGATCGGTCGCCAGCCAGAACAGGCGCTCCTCGCCGGCGTTGAGCGCCTCGTAGTCGCCGGCGGGGACGGGGATCTGGAACAGGCGGGAGGCCAGGCCGTCGAGGTCGATCTCCACCCGCGGCGCCGCCTTCTTCTCCTTGTCGTCCCTGGCGTCCTTCGCGTCTTTGGCCTCCCTGGCGTCCTTCTTCCCCTTCTCCTCCTTCCCCTTCTCCTCTTTCCCCTTGTCCTCCTTGGCAGCGTCCTTGGCGGCGTCGGGCTCCGCGGCGTCCTTGGGCTTGGCCGGATGCAGCTCGTCCGGCGGCTGGAAGGGGGAGCGGGCGTCCTTGCGCAGGGCGACGCCGTAGATCCCGATCGTCGAGGTCAGATACGGATCGGGCTGGCGCGGCCCCCAGGGGCTGTGCACCAGGGTGCGCAGGGTGCGGTCGGAGAGGAAGTAGAGCCACTTGCCGTCGCGGCTCCAGGCGGGGCTGGTGCTGTTGAAGCGGTCGGAGGTCAGCGGGACCGTGGCGCCGGTCTCGACGCGGTAGAGATAGATCCGACTGAACGAGTTCGCGCCGGCGACCGACCAGGCGAGCCAGCGGCCGTCGGGGGACCAGGAGAGGTCCTGGAAGTCGCCGTCGGGCGAGCGGGCGATGCGCCGGTTCTTATGGCTCTTGAGGTCGAGCAGCCAGAGCTGCTGCTCCTTGTCGTGGTGGGCGATGTAGCGGCCGTCCGGCGAGGCCTCGCCGTCCCAGCGCAGCACCTTGCCGTCGGCGGTGAGCTGCTCGCCGGCGCCGACGCCGTTCGCCGGGAAGCGCCAGAGCTCCACCTCGCCGCTCTCGTCCGACAGCGCGAAGACGCTCTTGCCGTCGGGCAGGAAGCGGGCCTCGCGGTAGCGCACCCCCGGCTTGCGGGTCGCCTCGACGATGCGCCCCGCCTTGACCGGCACCACGAACACCTGGCCGCGGGCGGTGAGCACCACGCGGTCGCCGGTGGGCGACAGGCGCGCGGCGGTCAGGAAGTCCATCGGCTTCTTCACCCAGCTCTCGCGGACCTGGTCGAAATCCGAGACCAGCCTCACCGGGAGCGGCGCGTCCTGGTTTCCTGCCGCCGCAGCCGAGAGGTCGAGGATCCGCAGGTCGGCGCCGAGCTGGTAGACGATCCGCCCCTCCGAGAGGTCGGGGGAGGTGACGTCGAAGCCGGCGTGGAAGGTGAGCTGGCGCAGATCCTTGCCGTCCTCGTCCATCGACCAGAGGTTCATCGTGCCGTCGCGGTCGGAGACGAAGTAGACCCGTCCCTGCCAGACCATCGGCGCCTTGCTGCTGCCGGCGAAGTCGGCGGTGAGCGGCACGGCCTCGGGGTCGCCGTCGCGGTAGCGCCAGAGGGTCTGCGCGGTCCCTCCTTTGTAGCGCTTGGTGTGGCTCCCCTGGAAGGCGAAGCGGGTGAAGAACAAGGTCTTGCCGTCCGGGGTGTAGGAGCCGTCGCTCGCCTGCGACAGCGGCACCGGCGTCCGCCGCCCGGTCGCCGGGTCGAGGCGGACGAGCTGGGTGGCCGGCAGCGTCGACAGGTGCCGGGTGGCGTAGAGGATCTCCCCCCCGGGGGTCCACCCCACCACCTGGGCGCGCTCCCCCTCGAAGGTCCGGCGCACCGGCAGCCCGCCGTCGATCGGCATCGTGTAGACCTCGGCCGGCCCCTCGTAGGCGGCCGAGAAGGCGATCGTCCGGCCGTCCGGCGAGATCGCCGGGAACGCCTCCTCCGCCGGATGGGTGGTCAGCCGCGTCGCGGTGCCGCCCCGGCGCTCCACCCGCCAGAGGTCCCCCTCGGCGGCGAAGACGACCGTGTCGCCATGGATCGCCGGATAGCGGTAGTAGCCGAGCGCCTCCTCGGCGCGCAGGGGGGGAACCAGGGCGAGCAGCAGCAGAATGCCGAGAAAGGGCTTCGAGAGATTCAAGCGCGGGGTCTCCTGATGGTTTGACGGGATCATGAAGATGGTAGCAGAGGCGGAAAAGGGAGCGCTTCGGGGGCCGCTTCGGATACCCTACGCGGCCGGAACGGACGAGGAGAGCGCGAGATGAGATTCAGCATGCTGAGCACCTTCACCCTGGCGGCCCTCCTGGCCTCGGCGGGCCTCGCAGCCCCGGCGGCCGTGGCGAAAAAGCCGGCGCAGACCTTCGGCATCCCCGGCGCGGCGTTCCCCGTCCCCGGGATCATGATCGCCGGCCAGCCGAGCGGCGAGCAGATCCAGCTCCTCGCCGAGGAGGGGAACTACCACACCGTCATCGACCTGCGGGAGCCGGGAGAGCCTCGCGGCTTCGACGAGCCGGAGGCGGTCCGGGAGGGTGGGATGGTCTACCTCAACCTCCCGGTCGCCCCGGCGACTCTCGACCAGGCGGCGATCGACCGCTTCCTCAATGCCATGCGGGGAGCCCAGCGCCCGCTGCTGGTCCACTGCGGCACCTCGGGGCGCGCCGCCGCCCTGCTCTACGCCTGGCTGGTGCTCGAGCGCAGGGAGCCCGCCGCCCGCGCCCTCGCGACCGCGCGCGCCGCCGGCCTCAGCTCGCCCGAGCTCGCCGCCAAGGTGCAGAAGCTGGTCGCCGAGCGGAAGACAGCCTCCCCGTAGGGTGCGCTGCGCGCACCGGCAACGTTGGCGGTGCGCGCAGCGCACCCTACGGTGCTGAGACAGCAGGCGTTTCCCCTCGGTGTTATCCTTGCCATGGATTTAAAACGTTCTATGCGCCTTGCGTCCGTCCTCCACGGGCCCCGGGATTCCCGGGCCCCCAGCGGGTTCTCCCTCATCGAGGTCCTGATCGCCCTGACCTTGCTGGGGATCGCCCTGCTGCTCGGCATGGACCTGGTGCTCCAGACCCCGCGTGTCGTCCGCCGGCTGGACGGCGAGCGGCAGGCGTTTCGCGCCATGGAGTCGACGATGGAGGCGGTGCGCGCCGGGGTGATCCTGCTCAAGAACGCCGATTCGTGCCCGAAGGCCCCTTCGTGCCAGAACCCCGAGTCGTGCCAGGACCCCCGTTTGTGCCAGAACCCCGAGCTCTGCCGCCTAGTGACGGAGTTCTGCGCGCCGCCCCCCCCGCCCCCCCAAGTCTCCAAGGACCACTTAACAATCTCCATGGTGGTCGGCCCCGCCGCCCCCCCCGGCCTCTACCCGGTGACGCTCACCGCGCAGTACTCCGCCGTCGGCCACAAATACGAGAAGAAGCTGCAGACGATGGTCTGGGTCCCGCCCACCTGAGCCGCCCGATGCGCCACCGCCAACAGGGGTTCTCGCTGCTCGAGATGATGATCGTGCTCGTCCTGCTGATGGTCGGGCTGACGATCGCGGCCGACCTCCTGATGGAGACCTCGCAGCTCTTCGCCGAGACCTCGGGCGAGGCGCTCGACACCCCGGTGCCGCTGGTGATCGCCCGCATCCGCGGCGACATCCAGGGCGGGGTCGGCGTCGGCACCGTGCTGCGCGAGGACGGCACGCTCGACAAGGTGCAGATTCAAGGGGCAGGCGAGCAGATCGTCTACGAGAAGAACGGCGACACGCTCTTCCGCACCGTGCTGTCGGACGCCGCGCCGCCGCAGGGGTCGCAGATCCTCTGGCGGGGGGTCTCCGACTGGAGCTGCCAGATCATGCCGGGGACCGCCCTGGTCGAGCTCTCGGTGACCTACAGCCGGCGGGCTACCCCGCGCTCGCCCCTCCCCGGGATGCCGGTCGACCGCGGGGCGATTTCCCAGCAGCTCACCCAGAAGATGTTCCTCCTGCCCCGCGGCGGCGGCCTGGGGGAATCGTGGTGAAGCGGGAAACCTCCGCCGAGTCGGGCTACGCCCTGCTGACCGCGCTGCTCGTCATCTTCCTGCTCTCGATCGCGCTCAGCCTGCTCGCCGCCTCGCTCCAGCTGCGGATGCGCATCGTGCGCGAGGACGCCGAGACGGTGATCCTCTCCGCCCTCTCGGACGCCGCGGTGGCCGAGGCGGTGGCCAACCTCGCCGCCAGCGCCTACTACTCGGGCTCCCCCGAGCACACCTTCGGCGACGGCAAGATCGCGAGCACGGTCGAGCCCGAGAGCCCGGGGCTGTTCAACGTGGTGGCGACCGCCACCTACGCCGGTCGCAAGCGCGCCGTCGAGGTCGAGATCTTCCGCGCCCCCGGTGTCGCCCGCGTCCGCCGCTGGCGGCGGCTGGCGAGCTAGAGGGTCCATTCTTCAGCTTCGCAAGGCCACGGGAAAGGACGATCACTCGATGAAAGCTCTGCAGAGACTCACCCTCCTCCTGCCGCTGCTGCTGGGAGCCGCGGCGCCGGCCGCCGCAGAGCTCCAGCCGGAGCTAGCCTTCGGAAGCCTCCCCCTCGTCCAGCCGTCTTACCCCCTCGGCTCGACGGTCGCCCGGCTGGCGGACGGCGGCTACGCGGTGGTCTGGCGGGGGGACGGCCGGGCGCAGGCGCGGCTGCAATGGGTGCGCCCCGACGGCACGGAAGCCCTGGAGCCCGGCGGCCGCGCCCTCCCCCGGCCGCTGGCGGACGAAGCGGTCCCCGTGGTCGCCGCCCGGCCGGCCGGCGGCGCCTTCGTGGCGCTCGCCGCGCGGACGGAGCGCGGCGCTGAGGTCTTCGTGCAGGCGTTCGACGCCGCTGCCACGCCGCTCTGGGCTCCCCGCGGCGCTGCCGTCATCCCGGCGCGGCCCGGCGAGATCCAGCTCTCGCCGCGGCTGGTGGCCGGCGGGGGCGGCGGCGTCTTCGTCTGCTTCCTGAGCCAGCCCGGCGCGCAGTCCGGGCCGCGAGGGATCGGCTGCCAGCGCTTCGGTCCCGACGGTCTGCCCCGCGACCCGGACGGCTGGAGGACGGGCGCGGCGACCGACGAGACGTCCTTCCCGGGGTTGAGCCTGATCGCGGACGGCCGGGGAGGAGCGTTCGTCTTCTGGACGGTCCAGCACGGGTCGTCGCTCAGCATCCGTGGCCAGCACCTCTCGCCGGGGGGCGCGCCGCTCTGGGAAGCCGGCGGCCGGCGGCTGCGCTCGATCCCCTTCGTCTCGAGCGCGGTGTCCGCCGTCCCGGACGGCCGCGGCGGCGCGATCCTCGCGTTCGCCCAGACCCGGCCGATCGGCACCGAGGACGCGGCGTTCAGCGTCGGAGCGCAACGCTTCGACGCCGCCGGCGAGCCGCAATGGGGAGAGGGAGTCACGCTGCCGGACGGCCAGATCCTCGACTCGCTGGCCCCGGCGCCGGACGGCGGCGCCTTCGTCGTCGTCCAGCAGATCCTCCCCGTCACCCAGACCCAGCTCATCCTGTTCCGCCTCGGCGCCGGCGGCCAGCTGCTGCGGCCGGCGAGCGGCGTCGTGCTCTCGGCGCGCAACCGCGCCCAGGTCGATTCCGGATCGCAGGTCTCGTTCGACGCCGGGCGGCTGCGCATCCTGTGGACCAGCCACCTCCAGGGCGAGCAATTCGGGACCGAGGTGCGGATCGCCGTCTTCGACCGCAACGGACGGCGCCTGACCGCCCGCGACGCGCCGCCCCTCGTCGCCGCGGGGACGCTCGAGGCCCAGGTCTTCGCCGGCTTCGCCTTCGACGCGGAGAGAGACCGGGGGCTGGTGCTCTGGGGCTCCTTCGACGGCCCCCTGGCGAGCCCGTCCTACCGCCTGGAGGGAGCCTTGTTCAGCGGCGACACCGGCATCACCGAAACCCCTTGAGGAGAGAACCTCGACGGCACCAGGAGATCCAGCACCGGCAAGGCGCGGTGCGCGACCTGATCGCTTTCGCGAACTCCTCGGCTGCGCCAACGTGGCGAACCTGCTGCTGGCGCGGGCCACGGCGCGGCAGCGCGAGTGGGGGATCCGCGCCACCCTCGGCGCCGGCCGCTGGCACTTGGCGCGCGCCGCCCTCGCCGAGAGCCTGGCGCGGGGGCTCGCCGACGCCTGCTGCTGGTCACCCTCTACGTGCCGCGCAACGTCACCCCGAAGGTCGAGGAGGTCGGCGCGCTCTACGCCCGCATCCTCGACCGCGTGCGGGCGCTCCCCGGCGTCGAGGCAGCCAGCCACTCCTACAACCCGCCGCTCATCGGCTATCACCTCGATACCCGAGTGGCGAGCCGCGAGCGCCCGGGCCAGCCGGCCACCGCCGGCTACAACCTGGTCTCGCCCGGCTACTTCGCAGCGCTGGGGATCCCGATCGTCGCGGGTCGCCCGCTCGACGCGCGGGACGGCCACGGCGCGCCGCCCGTGACAGGGTAAGCCGCGCGCTGGCGCTCACCCCTCTGCTCGCCCGCCTCCTCTTCGGCGTCACCGCGGCCGATCCCCTTACCTTCCTGACCGTCCCCGTTCTCCTCCTCGCGGTCGCCTTTGCCGCCTGCTGGCTCCCCGCCCGCCGCGCCGCGCGCCTCGATCCGCTCGCCGCCCTGCGGCGGGGGTGAGCCGCGGTATCCGGCCGGGTGGGGGCCGGCCGGAGTCGTGAACCTACCGATCCGGGAGCCTTTCTCCTCCCCTGTACTCGGGTGAGGCCGGGAGGGGGTTCGCAGCCTCCCAACCAAGGAAGCGTGCCGGCCTGCGAGCGCCCCCTCCTGACCTCCCCCGAGTACGGGGGAGGAAAAAAGCAGCCTGCGAGATCGGTTGCCAGCATCGGGCCGGCCACCGCCCTGAGAGGGGACAAGTCCCGCTCTCACGTCAGAACCTTGGTGATCTAAGAGACCTCCAGCGTTGGCACGCGATCCGCTCTGCTTCTCCGCGGCGTGCGAACCTGGCTGAAACGGCTGTGCTTTCTGGTCCTCCTGACGGTGGGCCTCTATCTGCTGGGGGTCAATCTCTTCCTCAACACGCCGCTCGCCCGGCGGGCGATCAACCGTCATCCCGACAAGTTCCGCATGGACTGGTCGTCGGCCTGGACCCCCTGGCCGGGGCTCCTCATCATCCGCGGCCTCACCCTCCACGGCCACGTCCGCGACGTCACCTGGGGGGTGACGGCGCGGCGGGCGCGCGGCTGGATCGAGCTTCCCTTCCTCGCCGGGCGCACCCTGCGGGTGACGGCGCTGCACGCCGAAGAGGGGGCTTCGTGGGTGCGCCACGGCCCCGAGCAGGAGACCGACCGGGACCGCCGCGAGGAACAGGAGGAAGCGCAGCACGAGCGAGAGGGAAAGCGGGACGAGAACCCCCACCCCTGGACCCTCAGCTTCCCCCACATCACCTTCGCTCACCTCCGGCGCTTCGACTTCAACGACGTGGGCTTGAGCGGCGACGGCACGGTCGCCGGCGGCTTCCGGGTGGTGATCGGCCGCAGCTTCGAGCTGCATCCCTCCCGGGTGCGGATGCCGGACGCCCGCCTGACGATCGGCGGCGACACACTGGCACGGGAGGTCGGGCTCGACGCCGCGGCGAGGATGGCGGCGTACGCGCCGCACGACCATCCCGGCCTGCTCGGCTTCGATTTCCTCTCCGGCCGCCTGCGGGCGCGGGGGAAGGTCCCCGATCTGCCGTTCCTCGAGACCACGGGACTGGTGGCGACCACCGACACCGCGCACGGCGGGACGCCGGGAGGGCTCGACGCCGACCTCACGATCGAGCGCGGGCGCCTGACGCCGGGGAGCCGCTTCGAGGTCACGGCGCCGGCGGCGGGCCCGGCCTCGCCGTTCACGATTCACGGGCGTGTCGCCGGCGGCCGCCCGGGGATGCCGCCGCCGGTGTTCCATTTCGAGATCGACGCCAAGGGGCTCGCCGCCGGCCGCATCCCGCGGCGGCCGCCCGTCTTCCGCGCCGCCACCCTGGCGGTCGATTCGACGACTCCCGAGACGCGCCTGAGCCGCCTCTTCCGCACCGCGCAGGAGCTGCACGCGAAGCGCGGCGACGAGGTCACCGTCCCCCTCGCGAGCCACGTCCTGGCCTCGGGGGTGAGGATCGAAGCCCCCAGCTCCCACGCCACTCTGAGCGCCGTCTTCGATCGCGCCGAGGGGCACGTCGACCTCACGGCGCTGCTCGCCGACCGGATCGTGATCGACGGGCTGCGCGCCGACGGCGTCGCCGCCCGCCTCACCCTTCCCAAGGTGCCCGTCGACCGCAAGGACGCCGGCCCTCCCTGGTCGGTGAAGGTGGCGGGGCTCCACGTCTCCCATCTGCGCGAGTTGAGCTTCGACGACTTCCTGCTCGACCGTCTCGCGGGCCTGGCGGGGGACGCCGGAGCGGACGCCGCCTTCTCCTACCAGCCGGACGGCACGCTCGCCGTCGAGCGGGTGGCCGTGGCGATCCCGGCCGGCCGCTTCCAGATCGCCGGCCAGACGGTGGCCGAGCCGCTGACCGTGCGGGCGGAGGCGCGAGTCGAGCCCGCGGTCCTCAAAGGCGCCGCCGGCCTCGGCTTCCTGCGCCACGTCAGCGGTGCCGCGGCCGTGCGGGCGCGGATCGCCTCGCTGGTCTTTCTCCGTCCCTATCTCGCCAGGCTTCCCTGGCTGGCGCTCTCGGGCCAGGGGAGCCTCGGCGCCGACGTGAGGGTCGAGCACGGCCGCCTCGCACCCGGCGCGCGGCTCACGGTGGACCTGCCGGCGATCCAGGCGAAGCTCTTCGAGAGCCTGGCCACCGGCCGGGGGACTCTGACGGTCGCGGTAGTTGTTCCCGCGAAGAGCGCGAAGACCGCGAAGGACGCGAAGACCGCGAATTCGGCGCAGGCGGGAGCCCGCACCACGCTCGAGGTCGGCTTCGGCCGTTTCCAGCTCGCCGACCTGCGGCAGAAGGAGCGGCCGGTCTACATCCGGGGACAGGGATTGAAGATCGCCGCCGTGGCGCCCGGCGCTCTCGACCTCGCGGCGCCGATCGCGGACTTCGACGCCACCGTCGACCTGCCGGACGCCGAGGTCCCCGACCTGCGGGTCTACAACCCGCTGCTCCCCCAGGAGGCCGGCTTCACGATCGTCTCGGGAAGCGGGCGCGCCCGCCTCCACCTCGCGGCCTCGACGGCCAGCAACCGTACGACCGGCAGCGCCGAGCTGTCGTCCGACGCGGTGCGGGTCCGCTTCCAGAACCTCGAGATCGCCGGCCGTCTCGCCCTCCACGCGCCGCTGGTCAGCCCCGACTTCACGAGCCGCCGCTTCGATCTCCAGGGGACGCGGCTGGCGTTGACCGGGGTTTCCTACCGCAACCTGGAGGCGGCGCAGGACGCGGCGCCGCCCCCCGGCTGGTGGGCGCGCGCCGAGCTGACCGGCGGCTCGCTGGTCTGGAACGCGCCGCTGGCGCTGCGCGGCGCGGGCAAGATCGAGATGCAGAGCTCCGGCCCCCTGCTCACTCTGTTCGCCGAGCGCAGCCGGCTCCTGCGCTGGTTCGACGACGCGCTGAACGTGGAGGACATCACCGCCCAGGGGGTGGTGCGGATCGGCGGCGGCGCCGTCGAGATCGAGTCGCTCCAGGCGACCGGCGGCAAGCTCGAGGTGCGCTCCCGAATGCTGTTCAACAAGACGAAACGGCGGGGGGACCTCTACCTCCGCTACGGCCGCCTCGCCGCCGGGATCGAGCTGCGGGACGGCCGGCGCAACGTCAAGCTGCGCCGCCCGCTCGACTGGTACGAGGGGCATCCCGACCGCTAGCTCGCAAGGCCGGACGCCCCCACCGCCACCAGCGCCGCGTTCAGAAACGCGAGCTGCAACCGCATCTGATCGCGGATCGGCATGCCGGTCACCTTCCCCGGCTCCATCTCGGCCCGGACCCGTTCCGGCGAGCCCCCCGTCACGCGGGCGAGGAAGGCGCGGAACCGGGGATCGTCCGGCCGGCCGGTCTCCCCCGCTTCGAGGGGACGCAGGAAGAGGGGCATCTCGGAGACCAGGGTCAGCGGATCGCCGCCGAGCGAGCGGACGTACTCCATCGAGCTGGGACGGAACCTCGCGGCCATCGCGGGATCGTTGCGCTCCTCGAACCAGCGCACCATCGAGCGCGAATCGGGGCGGGTGGTGAACCCTTCGTCGATGCGATGAAAACCTTTCTCTCCGCCGCGGTCGACGTCGAACGGCTCATACCCCATCTCGCGCACGCGGCGGCGGACAGCGTCGCGCAGCGCTTCCGTGCGGTCGATCCAGGCTTCTTCGAGCAGGAACCAGGGGCCGGAGGCGAAGCCCATGCCGTGGAAGCTCGCGTGGAGGTGGAACGGCGCCCCCTCAGCGAGAAAACCGGCCACGGCGAGGTTCTCCGGGCGCGCCTCGGCGTCCTCCGGGCCACGGGGAAAGCCGAACTCCATGTCGTCCCCCGGCAACTCGCGGACGGCGTGGCGCAAATAAAGGGAGAGATCGTAGGCGCGGTCGTCGCGGCCCAGGTGATCCCGCGCCGGCACCGTCGCCGCGCTCCACGGCGCGTTGCGCTCCTCGCCGTCCGGATTGACGTGGGGAACGATCGACCAGGTGGCGGCGGCGAGGAGCGGGTCGCCTTGCGGCCGCGCGGCGAGGAGCGAGACCAGCCGGCGGAGCATGGCGGGGCCCACCGGCTCGTCCGCATGGCAGCCGCCGATCAGGCTGACGTGGAGCGGGCCCTCCCCGAGCCGGTACCCCTCGATCTCCTGCCCCCGGCGCGAGCGGCCGAGGAGGCGCCCCGGCGGCGGGAAGGGAGCGGCGGCCAGGACCTCGTCGGTTGGAATCAGGGGGATCTGCGGGATGGGGATCGTCGCCATGGTTTCCCAGTGTAGTGCGCCCGTGAAGCCGGCGAAATGCCTTTCTGGCACCCCGGGTGGGTTTTTAGAGCTGCGCGACCGTTTTTACGCCTGATCTCGGTTTTTAGGCGCTAAAAACAGAAATCAGAAGCAGAAATCCATTTTTTGACTCTATGGATTGGTTTTAGGAGGGTCTCGAGATTTTTTAGAGCCAAAAATGGGATTTAGGCGCTAAAAATCAAAATCAGTGGCTAAAAATTGAATTCAGGTCCTAAAAGCGGACTCAGATCCTAAAAACTGGGTTAGGCCCTAAAAGCCGGGAGGCGCCGTCGAAATCCCCTCCCACTACACTAGTTTCCTTCCTTCGCCGCCTTCAGCTCGTCCTCGGCGTGCGCCGCCCGCTCGGCGGCGCGCCCGGCCTTCTCCTCGGCCCGCCCCGCCGCCGCTTCGGCCGCCTCGGCGCGGCGGCGAGCCTCGGCGGCCGCCTTTTGGGCCTGCGCCACCTCGTCCTGCGCGGCCGCCGCCTCGCTCCGGGCGCGCTCCAGCTTCTCCTCCGCCACCGCGACCCGGCGGCGGCGCCGCTCCGCCTCGCGCTCGCCTTGAGCCCGCTCGACAGCCTCGCGCCGCTTGCGCTCCTCCTCGTCCCGGGCGGGCTTCGCGGGGGCCGGCTTCGGGACGGCGTGGAGCTTGCGCTCGGGCTGCGGCTTGGCTTCCTTCTTCGCCTCCCGCTGCGCCTTGCGGGCGGCGAAGTCGACCACCGGGGAGCCGGCGAGCTGGAGGCCGGCGAGCACCTCGAAGCCCGGGGGATCGAGATCGCGGTCGAGCCAGCGGCGGGCGGCCTCCGCCTCGGCGGCCGGGCTGAAGGCGAGCGCCTGGAGGTTGGTGGCGAGCCGCTCGCTCGTCGCCTTGCTGACCGCGACGCCGGCCGCGGAGAGCAGGGCGGCGCCCCGGCGGCGCAGATCCTCGGCGAGCTTGCGCGCCGCCTCGAGGCTGGCGCGCAGGCCGGCCGCGCCGCCTCCGGAGACCGCCTCCTTCTGGCCGGCGCGCGCCCGCTCGCCCGCCGCCAGCAGGGCGTCCATCCGCTCTCCCTCGTGCTCGAACAGGGCGTTGACCCCCCAGGCCGACGGGGTGGGCTTGGGGGACGCGCGGACCTTGTCGGCCTCCGCCTTGCCGGCGCTCTTGCCGATCTGCTTGGCGAGCTCGTTGCGGGCGGCGATGAACTCTCCCGGCGGGCGGCGGTAGAGCCGCTCGAGCTCGTCGTCGAGGCCTGTCTTCTTCGCCGCCATGGTGGGAAGGATCGTATACCGCGATGAAGGTTTACACTTGATTCCATGAGAACCCTCGCGCCCCTCCTCGCCCTCTCGGCCTGCCTGCTCGGGCTCAACGGCAGCAGCGCCGGCGCCGACCCTCGAGCCCCCTTCTCCCGCAGCCGCTGGATCGAGGCGCAGAAGGCGTGGGGGGCCCGCTTCCCGGAGAACCTCGTGCCCGAGAACCCGCGGCGGCTCCGGGAGTTTCTCGACAAGCTCGCCACCACCGCCCCGCCCAGCGGCGGCATCCCCAAGGGAGTGGTGCGGGTGAGCGCCGATCTCCTCTCCCCCTCCCCTTCCACCCCGCAGCCGGGGACCGAGACCGAGCCCTTCCTGGCGATCGATCCCGAGAACCCTCTCCATCTCCTCGCCGGCTATCAGGAGGACCGCTTCCTCGACGACGGCTGCCGGGCGCTGACCGCCGCCGTCTCCTTCGACGGCGGGCGCACCTGGCGGGAGAGCCTGATCCCTCACGTCGCCGCGGCGACCGGCGGGCCGTACGAGCGCACCTCCGACCCCTGGGTCGCCTTCGGCCCGGGCGGACGCGCCTACTTCGCCTCGCTGGGGTTCGACGAGACCAGCGCGCCGAACGGCGTCTTCGTCTCGGCCTCGGACGACGGCGGGGTGACCTGGGGAGACCCGGTCACCGTCCACAGCGTCACCCAGAGCTTCGATGACAAGGAGGCGATCGTCGTCGACACGCGCGACGACAGCCCCTACAAAGGACGGGTCTACGTCGTCTGGGACTCGGTGGTGGGCGATCTGCAGGCGCAGGTGGTGATGATCTCCTTTTCGGATGACGGCGGCCGCTCGTTCCAGGCTCCTCTCGTCCTCTCCGACCAGGGGGCGAACGTCGGGACCCTGCCGCTCGTCGGCCCCGGCGGGATCCTGCACGCCCTCTGGCTCAGCTACCGCGGCGGTTTCCCCGTCCTGCTGACCTCCCACTCGACCGACGGCGGCCGGAGCTGGAGCGCGGAGGCCGAGATCTCGGACGTCCGCGCCGTGGGGGTCGCCGGATCGCGCACCGGCGCGGGCATCCCGGCGGCGGCGGTCGATCCCCGCTCGGGAGCGCTCTACGCCGTCTGGCAGGACGACCGCTTCACGCCGGGGACCGATCAGATCGCCTTCTCCCGCTCGACCGACGGCGGCGAGAGCTGGACCGCGCCGCGCCGGGTCTCCGACGGCCCGGCGGACGCCGCCAACTTCACCCCCGCGGTCGCCGTGAACGCGGCGGGGTGGGTGGGGATCTCCTACTACTCCCTGCGCAACGACCGCTCCGGGATCAAGGTGGACGAGTACCTCACCCTCTCCAGCAACCGGGGCGTGAAGTTCGGGCGCAGCTCACGCCTCACCGCCGCCTCCTGGGACCTGCGCTACGCCGCGACGTCGGACGGCTTCTTCCTCGGCGACTACCAGGGGCTCGCGGCCTTCGGGAAGACCTTCTATCCGCTCTGGATCGCCACCTTCGCCCCGGCCCCGAACGATCCGTCGGCGCGCCAGCCGGACGTCTTCACGCGGGCGATCAACACCCGGTGAGGGGCGGATTCAAGTAGGATTCCTCCCATGCCGATGACGCGGGGCGAGCTGCTGCTGGGGCCGGGCGAGGTCTTCCTCCGCCTCTTCGTCGCCCTGCTGATCGGCTGCGTCCTCGGGCTCAACCGCGAGCTCCACGGCAAGCCGGCGGGGATGCGCGTCCACGCCCTGGTCGCCCTCGGCGCCTCGCTGATCAGTCTGATCAGCATCGAGCTCGTCGATCTCGCGCACATGGACGCCGTGCTCCGCGTCGTCCAGGGGATCATGGCCGGCATCGGCTTCCTCGGCGGCGGCGTGATCCTGCGCGACGACTCGAATCACAGCGTCCACGGCCTGACCACCGCCGCCTCGATCTGGGTGGTGGCCAGCCTGGGGATCGCCTGCGGCGCCGGCCAGTGGCTGACCGCCACGATAGCGGCCGTCCTCACCCTGGCGGTGCTGATCGTCGGCGCCTCGGTCGAGAAGGTCTGCATCGGCTGGTTCACCCGCCGCTTCCACATGCCGGGCACGGCGCATCCCACGCCGCCGATGCAGGCGATCCCCGCCGACCCTGCCGAGAACAAGCGGCCGCCCGGGCTGATGTAGAACCTTCTGTCAGGAGACCAAGACCGCATGGAGTTCCAGGGCACCGAACGCTACTACCTCGATCCCGAGCTGGGCGCCATCGTCAACATGGCGATCGCCATGGAGAAGCCGCTGCTGCTCACCGGCGAGGCGGGGACCGGCAAGACCCAGCTCGCCTTCGAGATCAGCCGCTCGCTCGGGCTGCCGATCGAGACGCTGCGCTGCAAGTCGACGATCAAGGGGGAGGAGTCCTGCTACGTCCAGGACACCGTGCTGCGCCTGAACGACGCCCGCTTCGGCACCGCGGAGACCGGGCGCGACGTCAACCGCTTCTTCGACTACGTGATCTGGGGGCCGATCGGCCGCGCCTTCCGCAGCGAGGGGCGGGAGGTGCTGCTGCTCGACGAGATCGACAAGACGGAGTCCGACGTCCAGGACAACCTGCTCGACGTGCTCGAGGACTGCGAGTTCACCATCCGCGAGGTCAACCAGGTGGTGAAGGCCAGGGTGCGGCCGGTGATCATCCTCACCTCGAACGCCAAGCGCGAGCTCTCCGATCCGTTCCTGCGCCGCTGCTTCTGCCATCACATCGCCTTCCCCAGCCCGGAGCAGATGCGGGAGATCGTCGGCCTCCACTTCCGCGACCTCGACCAGGGGCTGCTCGACTCGGCGCTCGGCATCTTCTACGAGCTGCGCCAGCGGGGGTACGAGAAGCCGCCGGCGACCAGCGAGCTGCTCAACTGGCTGGGCGCCTTGAACCACGCCCGCATCACCCCCGACCGGCTCAACGTCCCGTTCATCGGCACGCTCCTCAAGCGCACCGAGGACATCCTCGCCTTCCGCGGCGGCGGCAAGCGGGCGCGGGTCAACTGAGCGAGCGCCACCGAAGCGACCGATCTTGTTCCTCGACGGCTTCATCCTCCGGCTGCGCGACTACGGCATCCCGGTCAGCCTCACCGATTCGCTCGACTTCTACCGCGGCATGGAGCGCGGCCTCGCGCCCGACCTCGACTCCCTCTTCCTCTTCGCGCGCCTCTGCTTCGTGCGCCGCGTCGAGCAGATGGACTCCTACGAGCGCGCCTTCGCCTTCCACTTCTACGGCATCGACCTGCCGCGGGTGGCCGAGGGGGACCCCGAGCTGCTCAATACGCCGCAGTTCCGGCAATGGCTGAAGGAGGCGGTGCGCCGCGGGGAGCTGCCGCCGCAGGCGCTGTGGACCTTCCCTCCGGATGAGCTGATGAAGCGCTTCTGGGAGACCGTCAGGAAGCAGATGGAGGAGCACCACGGCGGCAGCCGCTGGATCGGCACCGGCGGCAATTCGCCGTTCGGCCATTCGGGCAACTCCCAAGGGGGCGTGCGGGTGCACGGGCAGGGGGGAAAGCTCTCGGCGTCGAAGGTGATCGGCGAGCGGCGCTACATCGACTACTCGAGCACCAACGTGCTGAGCGGCGCCAACCTCGCCCAGGCGCTCACCTCGCTCAAGAAGCTCTCCCCGGCCGGCGCCCGCGACCAGCTCGACCTCGACGCCACGATCCACGAGAGCGCGCGCAACGGCGGCGAGATCGAGCTCGTCTTCCGCCGCGGCCTGCTCGACCGCATCGAGGTGGTGCTGCTGATCGACAACGGCGGCAGCTCGATGCTGCCGCACGTCGACCTCACCCGCCTGCTGTTCGCCAAGGTGCGCGACCGCATCAAACGCTGCACCACCTACTTCTTCCACAACACCGTCTACGGCGCGGTCTACAAGGACCCGCAGCGCCGCCGGCCGCTCGCCACCCCGGAGCTGCTGAAGCGCTCGCCGGACACCCGCCTGCTGATCGTCGGCGACGCCTCGATGGCCCCCGAGGAGCTGCTCTACGCCAGCGGCTCGCTCTATTTCGACGACGGCGACGCCGAGGTCAGCCTGCGCTGGCTCGAGCGCCTGCGCGACCGCTTCCGCCACACCGTCTGGCTCAATCCCATCCCCAAGGAGCTCTGGCCGCAGGTCTACGGCCGCGCCACGATCCAGAAGATCGGCGAGGTCTTCCAAATGGAAGACCTCACCCTCGGCGGCATCAAGCGCGCGGTCGCGTGGCTGACGCGCGGGTAGGGCGTTCGTGGCCTGCGACCTCACCCTCTGTCTCCCTCTCCTAAAGGAGAGGGAGGACCCATCTGGAGGGACTTTGCCCATTCGCAGGGTACGGGGCCGCAGACACGTCCCCCTTCTCCTTTAGGAGAAGGGGATAGGGGATGAGGTCGCAGGCCACCGACGCCTCCAGCCGACAGGTGTATGCTTCCTCATACGTTCATGGGGAAGGAGCCGGGCATCGCCACATCTCCCCAGCGCTCGCTCCCGGTCGGGGCAAATCCCCTGAGGGCTTGCGTTTGCCGCGGGTTGCCGCGCGAGGCGAGGCGCCGGGGAGACGCGGCACCGCCCTTGCGCTCCTGGAGGACGCAACGCCAGCGCCATGCCGGCCCGTGGCCGACCTTCGAGGAAACAGGTTTTGATGCACCCCGTCCGTGCTCTCCGGCTCCTCGCTCCTGCTCGCCGTGCTTCTCGCCCTCGGCGCGATCGGGCGCATCCGCCGCCCGCGCCGCTCGCCGAGGAGCCTTCCCCCGAGCCCGCCCGCTTTCTGATCGAGAAGATCACCGTCGAGGGGCCGAAGGCGGCGGCGGCGAACATCGTGCGCACGGAGAGCCTGCTGCGCGAGGGCGGGTCCTACAGCGAGGAGCAGCTGCGGCAGGCGATCTACCGCATCCACCGCCTCCCCTTCGTGCTCGATGCCAGCTTCTCGCTGCGCAAGGGGAGCCGGCGCGGCGCCTTCGAGCTGGTGATCGCGGTGCAGCCGGCGCGCTGGTTCTTCCTCGACCAGTGGACGCGCGGCTACCGCTTCGGCGAGCCGCTCCACCTCGAGACGCGGGGGTTCACCTCCCAGGACCGGCGCTACAGCGTCACCGTCGGCGGCCTGGCGGGCGCGCGGCTCTTCGTGGGGCGCTCGGGGGTCGCCTTCGCGGCGCTCGACAGCGAGGAGGGGTTCCAGGCCGGCTTCACCCAGTACGACCTCTTCCACCACAAGGGGGTGATCGCCAGCGCCGGCTTTTCGACCAACGTCTGCTGCGTCTCGGAGCCCCTGCCGCTGGGGCTCGACCCGCGCTTCGCCACCTGGAGCTTCAGCAACTCGCGGCGCCTGTCGCTCGACCTCACCGTCCCGCTCGGCGGCCCGCAGTCGCTGCAGATCGCCGTGAGCGACCGCGCCGGGGGCGCCGGCCTCCGCCAGGAGATCCTCACCGAGCCCACCGTCCAGGAAGCGGGAGGCCGCGACGGCGGCGAGCTCAGCTACCGCCGGGCCGAGGCGAAGTGGGTCTACGACACCAGCGACGATCCGGTGGTCCCCTCCCGCGGCGCCACTCTCTCGGCAGGGCTCGAAGCCGCCCGCTTCGCCGGCCACGGCCTGTTGACCCTGAACCTCCAGCGCCCGCAGGAGGGGCTGCTGCCCGCTCCCAACTTCAGCGCGCAGCAGGTGGTGGCGGCCCTCTCCGCCGTCCGCTATTGGCCGATCTCGACGCGCCAGACGATCTCGGGAATGGCCCGCGTCGCCGTCGGCCGCTCGCAGATCCGCAACCTCCTCGACGAGGGGAGCTTCCTCGACCCCGTCGATCTCAAGGACTTCGCGGCCTCCGTCCGCCTCCAGCACTCGCTGACCCTGCTGCGCTCGCGCGGCCACGACCGCGTGCACGACCTGCGCTGGGAGACCGCGGCGGAGATGGGCTACGAGTTGACCACGCCGCGGCTCGGGATGAGCCCGCTCTACCGCTTCCAGCTCGACACCTCGCTGGTCTACCGCGACCAGTGGGGACGCCTGCGGGCATCGCTCACCTACCTGAGCTTCGGAAGGGTCATCCCTTGAGGAGAGCCTCCACCCTCCTGGTGGCTCTGGCGCTCCTCGCGGCGCTCGCCGCTTCCCCCCTCGCCGCCGCGGCTGCGGTGCCGACGGTACCAGCCCCGCTGGCCGAAGGGGCGCGCGACGGGCTGGCGCTGACCCACCTCCCCCCGATCCTCGCCGAGGAGGAGGTCAGGAAGCAGCTCGGCACCGGGCTCACCACCACCTTTTTGTTCACCGCCGAGGCGCGCGGCGGGGCCGGGGCCAAGGTGGCGGGGGCGGCGCGCGTCGACATCCGCTACGACCTCTGGGACGAGGTCTACCTGGTGAGCCGGCTCGACGGCTCGGGGCGGCTCGAGCGCGCCACCTTCCCGTCGTTCGAACGCCTGGCCGAGTGGTGGCGCGGCGCCCGGCTGGTGCTCATCCGCGCTCCCGCCGACGCCGGCGTGCAGCGCGTCGAGGTGCGGCTGCGCATCATCCCCTTCTCGCAGTCCGAGCAGCGCGACACCCAGCGCTGGTTCACCCAGGCGCTCTCGGGCGAGAAGGCGGGGAGCGCCGGCGCCGTCTCCGACGCCGTCCAGGACCAGCCCGAGTCGTTCAGCCAGGTGATCAACCTGTTGATGGCGACCTCGATCGGCCGGCCGGCGCTGCTCGAGAACGTCTGGAAGCTGAACGTTCCACCGGTACCGGCGGCGACCGCGGGGAGGAAGCGATGAACTTCCGCTCCGCCCTGGTCACCCTCGGCGGCCTGCTGCTCGCCTCCGCCGCGGTGCTCTGGGTGTTCGACCAGCAGCTCTCCGGCGTCTGGTTCCGGCTCGGCGTGCAACCCGAGATCGTCTCCGCCCTCGAGAGCTCGATGGCGGACCAGAAGGCGCTCGCCCGTCTCGACCCCGCCCATCGCGACGCCTACCACGCCCGCTTCGAGGCAACCCAGGAGCTGCTCAACCACCTGCGCATCCTGGGGCACAACCGCAAGGGGATCACCCGCCGCTGGGAGACGATCCTGCTCGCCGCCCTGTTCGCCGTGCTGGCCGCCGCCGGCGCCGTCCAGCTGCTGCGCCAGAGCCGCCTCGACGCCCGCCTCGAGCGCCTGCGCCTGGGGCTGATCGCCCTCTCGGGGGGTGAAGAAGACCTGGCCCTCGGCGACCGCGGGCGCGACACGGTGGGGCGGATCGCCGGCATGATCGAGGAGACCTCGCGCGCCATGGCGCGGGACCGCAAGCGCCTCGCCTACCTGAAGCACCTCTCCGGCTGGCAGGAGACGGCGCGCCGCCACGCCCACGAGATCCGCACCCCGCTCACCGCCGCGCGGCTCGAGCTGACGCGCCTCGAGCGCGCGCTCCCCGGCGACGACCTCGCCGCGGCGCGGCAGGTGGCCGCCAGCGTCGGCGAGGAGCTCGAGCGGCTCGGCCGCTTCACCCAGCAGTTCACCTCCTTCGCCCGTCTGCCGCAGCCCCGCCTCCAGGCGCACGACCTCGGCGCGGTGGTGGCGGAGTTCGTCGCCACCTTCGCCGCCGCGTGGCCCGACCTCACCCTGCGCTTCATACCCCCCGAGGGGCCGCTGGTGGCGGCGCTCGACCGCGACATGCTGCGGCAGGTGCTGGTGAACCTCTGCGACAACAGCGCCCTCGCCCTCCGCGCCACGCCCGCGGGGCGGGGGACGGTCACCCTGCGCGGCGGAGACTCGCCGCGCGGCGTCTTCCTCGAGGTGGCCGACGACGGTCCGGGGATCGCGCCGGAGATCCGCTCGCGCGTCTTCGAGCCCTACGCCACCACCCGCCAGGTCGGCGAGGGGATGGGGCTCGGCCTCGCCATCTCGAAGAAGATCCTGCTCGACCACGGCGGCGACCTGGAGGTCCTCGCGACCTCCGGCGCCGGCACCACCTTCCGCCTCACCTTCCCCCGCCGACCGGAGGACGCAGCGCCATGAGCAAGCTGTTGATCGTAGAAGACGACGAGAAGATCCGCGCCAGCCTCCTCCTCCAGCTCCGCGAGGAGGGGTACGCGCCGCACGCCCTGGCCTCGGCCGAGGAGGCCTCCGCCCACCTCGAGGACCCTCGCGCCACCCTCCCCGACCTCCTCCTCCTCGACGTCCGCCTGCGCGCGATGAGCGGCGTCGACCTGGTGCGGCGGCTGGTGGCGGCGCGGCGCTTCCCCCCCACCATCATCATCTCGGGGGAGGCGTCGATCAGCGAGACGGTCGAGGCGCTACGGCTCGGCGTCCACGACTTCATCGAGAAGCCGTTCAGCCGCGAGCGGCTGCTCCAGGCGATCCACAACACGCTCGAGCACCAGGCGCTGAAGCGCGAGGTCGCCTCGCTCCAGGCCGATCTGCGCGGCGAGCCCGAGATCCTCGGCAGCTCACCGCGGATCGAGGAGCTGCGGCGCAAGATCGCCCGCGCCGCCGCCACCGACGCCCGCATCCTGATCATCGGCGAGAGCGGCACCGGCAAGGAGCTGGTGGCGAGCGCCCTGCACCGCGAGAGCGCGCGCAGCCAGCGCGCCTTCATCAAGATCAATTGCGCGGCGATCCCCCATCACCTGGTCGAGGACGAGCTGTTCGGCCACGCCAAGGGGGCCTTCACCGACGCCAAGAACGCCAAGCCCGGCCTCTTCGAGGAGGCGGACGGCGGCACCCTGTTCCTCGACGAGATCGGCGACATGGATCTCTCCGTGCAGTCGCGCCTGCTGCGCGTGCTCGAGGACGGCCGCGTGCGGCGGATCGGCGAGACGCGCGACCGCCAGGTCGACGTGCGGGTGCTGGTCGCCACCCACCGCAACCTCGAGGAGGAGGTGAAGGCGGGGCGCTTCCGCGAGGACCTCTACTTCCGCCTCGCCCACCTTCCCATCCCGGTGCCGTCGCTGCGCGAGCGCAGCGAGGACATCCCGCTCCTCTTCAACTACTTCCTCGACCGCTTCTCGCGCCAGCACCGGGTGCGCCCCCGCCAGGCCGACCCCGAGCTCTTCCCCTACCTCGAGCGCTACGCCTGGCCGGGGAACGTCCGCGAGCTGCGCAACCTCTGCGAGCGGCTGGTGGTCTTCGGCGGCGACCCGCTCACCCCCGACCAGCTCCCCTCCTCCTTCTTCGAGCCGACCCAGGCGCCGGAGACCGGCCTCCTGCTCTCCTCGACCTCGCTCCCCATCGTGCCGCTGCGCGACTTCAAGACGCAGTGCGAGCGCGAGTACATCGAGAGCGTCCTCCACCGCACCCGCTGGAACTTCACCGCCGCCGCCCGCCGCCTCGACGTGCAGCGCACCTACCTGCACCAGAAGGTGAAGATGCTGGGCATCCGCCGTCCCGGCGTGGGCGCCGAAGAGGAGGTCGGCAGCGAGGCGCTCGGAAGCGCAATTTCCTGATAGGAATCCCCGGCGATCGCTCTTATGATGAGATACCATAAGAAAATGCGCACGAGGTTCGTCCACCCGAGCGGAGCCCGGACTCCGCCCGCGACCGCAGGGGGAGAGGATGTCCAACCGTCGTAAGGCTTTGCTGATCGCCGCCGGCTTGCTGGCCGTCGCGCCCGTCCACGCCTCCTGGGCCCCCCTCGGCAGCCCCGAGCCGCCGCTGATCGAGCTGCGTCTCGAGCCGGCCCGGCCCGAGCTCCTCTACGCGCGGGTCGCGGCGGACCAGGACGGCGCCACCGGCTATCTCTGGCGTAGCGAGGACGCGGGCGCCACCTGGCGTGACGTCGAGAGCGGCCTCGAGCGGCCGTTCGCCGCCCTCGCGATCGATCCCGCCGACCCGCGGGTGATCTGGGTGTGGACGCGCGACGGCGAGCTCTGGCGCAGCGCCGACGCCGGTGACACCTGGTCGCGGCGCGCCGCCGCCCCCGCCTCCAATCCTCCCCACGTGATCCAGCTCCTGGTCGATCCGCACCATCCGGACACCCTCTACCGTGTCGATTTCAGCGGCACGCAGCGCATCGTCTCGGTGTCGCGCGACGGCGGCGCCTCGTTCACTCCCGGCGCCCCGCTGCCGACCTTCACCACCGCCAATCCGCTGGCGATCAACGCGGCCCGCGGCGAGCTGCTCGCGTTCGACGACCGGGGGGCCGAGGTCAGCGCCGACGGCGGAGCGACCTGGAGCCTGCGCGGCTCCTTCCGCCATGCCGGCTTCCAGAACGGCCGCGTCGCGCCGTCCGACCCCGACACGATGTACGCCGTCTCGCTCCTCCCCAACCAGTGCCTGGCGCGCAGCGACGACGACGGCGCGCACTGGCAGGCGCTCGGCTTCCCGCCCCGCCTCCCCGCCGCCAACTCCAGCTGCACCGGCGTGGCGGTCGACCCCAGGGACGCCCGGCACGTCTGGGTGACCGCCAACGTCACCCAGGGGGACCTGCGCCGCAACCGGACCTACGAGTCGCACGACGGCGGCGTCACCTGGGCTCGTGCCTTCCCCCTGCCGGCCGACGGCATCGTGGCGGCCGGCGGCGAGCGGCTCTACACCGGCGGGGCCGCAGGGGAGGGATTGGCGGTCAGCCGCGACGGCGGGCACACCTGGACGCCGACCGCTCAGGGGATCCTCGCCGGCGACCTGCGCGACGGCCTGGTCGCGCAACGCCTTCCCGGCGGCGGCTCCGGACGCCGTCTCCTGGTGCTCGACAGCCCGCTCTCCGGGATCGCCGACCAGCTCTACCGCAGCGACGGCGGCAAGACCTGGGTCTCGCTCCCCTTCGAAGCGGTGGCGATCGCCAACGCCGGCGGCTCGCACGTCGTCGAGGCCGACACCGGCGGCGTGCAGTGGAGCGCCGACGGCGGCGAGACGTGGACGGCCGCCGTCGCCGCGCCCCCCAACGCGCAGGGGCTGCGCACCGACCTCGCGCAGCCGCGCTACCTGGCGCTCCCCGCGTTCGAGGAGCAGGGGCCCTACGGCAACGTGGCGGTGTGGACCAGCGACGACGCCGGCGTCTCCTGGAAGCGGACCAGCGACGGGCTGCCGGTCGCCTGTCTCCATGTCTTCGACATGGACGACTGCCCTCTGTTCGACGCCTACGCGGTCGATCCCTACGATCCGAGCCGCCGCTGGCTGACCTTCAGGTACCACAATTTCCCCACCCAGCCCCGCATCTTCCTCAGCGTCGACGGCGGCGCGTCCTGGCAGGTGGAGACCACCGACCTCGCCGCCGCCCACGTACTTGCCGCCGACCCCGCCGTTCCCGGCCGCCTCCTCGCCGCCACCGACGACGGCCTCTTCGCGAGCACCGACCTCGGCGCCCACTGGTCCCCGCTCGGCGACCTGCCGGCCGGCGCCGTGATCCGCCAGTTCGCCCGCGACGGCAGCGTCTGGTACGCGGCGACGACCGCCGCCGGCATCTTCCGCAGCCCGGACGGCGGCGCCCACTGGGCCCTCCTCGCCGGCGCTCCCGACCGCGACAACCCGACGATCGCCGTCGATCCCCGCCGTCCCACCGCCCTCCTCGCCGCCTTCGCAGGGCAGGGGCTGTGGCGTTGGACGCCGTGACGCTGAAGACGCTCCGGCGGGCCGCGCTCGCCGCGGGCTGCGCGCTGACCGGGGCTTTCCCGGTTCTGGCCGGCGGCTGGGCGCCCATGGGTGGGCCGGTGGTGCGGCCGGAGATCGCGCTGCAGCTCGTTCCACCCCCTCCGGGGCAGACCACGCGGCTCTACGCCCGCGTCCTCGACTCGGACGGCGGCTATCTCTGGAGCAGCCCGGATGCCGGCGCCACCTGGCGCGACCTTCAGCCCGGCCTGGAGCTCCCGCTCAACATGCTGGGCCTCGATCCCGCGCACCCCGAGATCCTCTGGGCCAGGACGGTGGACGGTGGATTGTGGCGTAGTGCCGACACCGGCATCACCTGGTCGCAACGCTACCCGGCCAGCGGAGCTTCCGACTTCGACAGCTTCTACCAGTTGCTGGTCGACCCCCATGATTCCGCGACTCTCTACTCGGTTGAGTCGTATTTTTCGATTGGCGAGATCGTCGCCGTCTCGCGCGACGGCGGAGTGACGTTCCAGGCGGGCCGGCCTTACTCGCTCTACGCCCAGAGCCCCGACCCCATCCGGATCCAGCCGGTCCGCGGCGAGCTCCTCGCCTTCGTCTACGAGGGGCTCGAGGTGAGCCGCGACGGCGGGCAGACCTGGCAGCTCCGCGGCCGGTTCGCGCGCGCCGGATTCAGCGGCGGCGACCTCGCGCCGTCGGCACCCGACACCCTCTACGCGCTCCCTTCCGAGAACCGCGAGGACTGTCTGGCGAGGAGCGACGACGACGGCGCGCACTGGCGGCGGCTGACTTACCCCGCGCACCTCCCCCCTGCTCACGCCGTCTGCTACGACGTCCGGGTCGACCCGCGCGACGCCCGGCACGTCTGGGTGGCCGCCGATATCGCCGAGGGGGACGGATACCGGGACCTCCTCTTCGCCTCGCGCGACGGCGGCGAGACCTGGTCCCGCGGGCTCCCCCTGCCGGCCCGCCGCGTTCTGGCCGCCGGCGGCGAGGAGCTCTACGCCAGCGGCGACGTGCACGGTCTCTTCGTCAGCGGGGACGGGGGGCGCACCTGGACGGCGAAGGACCGTGGGATCGCCGCAGGCGACCTGCGCGCCGGCCTCGTCGCGCAAAGGCTGCCGAGCGGCGGCGGCGGCCGCCGGCTGGTGGCGCGCAACGGATCGCCGGCAGGCACGCCGGGCTCCGGGGTCTACCGGAGCGACGGCGGGAGGTACTGGACGCCGACCCCGGTCCTTCCGACCGATCTCGCCGGCGCGGGGGGCTCGACCGTGCTGGCCGCCGACTACCGCGGCCTGATGCGGAGCGTGGACGGCGGCACGAGCTGGGGGCCGGTCGCCACGGCACCTCCCGGCCTCCTCCACTTGCGCCCCGACCTGGCGCAGCCGCGCTATCTCGTCCTCCTCCAGGACGAGCTCGGCGAGGACTCCCCCCGCCGTTTCGTCTGGGCGAGCGATGACGCCGGCGCGACCTGGCGCCGCGCGAGCCGCGGGCTCCCCCTCGACTGCGCGAACCTCGCGTCCGTGGAGCTGTGCGCCGCCTTCGACGGCTACGCGGTCGACCCCTTCGATCCGGCGCGGCGCTGGCTGAGCTCCTCTTTCTATCCCGGCCCGGCGGTGCTCGAGATCTTCCGCAGCCTCGACGGCGGCGCCACCTGGCAGACGCAGACCACGGACCTCCCCGCGGTCCACGTCCTCGCCGCCGATCCCGCCGTCCCGAACCGTCTCCTCGCCGGAACCGACGGCGGCCTCTTTGTCAGCACGGATGGCGGCGACCATTGGCTCCCCCTCGGCGACCTTCCCGACGGCGCCGTGATCGGCCAATTCGCGCGCGACGGCCGCTCCGCAACCTGGTATGCCGCGACCGTGGCCCACGGCATCTTCCGCAGCCTCGACGGCGGCGCCCACTGGGCGCTCCTCGCCGGCGCGCCGGACCGCGACAACCCCGCCATCGCCGTCGATCCGCGAAAACCCACCGCCCTCCTCGCCGCCTTCGCGGGACAAGGGGTCTGGCGGTGGACGCCGTGACCCCGAAAAGGCCGCGCCGCCACTTGCCGGCCCGCGCCTGCGCCGCGGCCTTGGCGCTGGCTGCCGCCGTCGCCGTCCCCGGCTGGAGCGCCGGTTGGGCCCCCCTCGGGGGGCCGCTACGGCCCGAGGTCTTCCTCCAACTTTCCCCTCCCGGACCGGGGCGCCTCGCTCGCCTCTATGCCGGCGTCTTCGAGAACTGGGCCTACCCCGGCGCCTACCTCTGGCGCAGCGAGGATGCGGGCATCACCTGGCGCGACCTGCAGGCCGGCCTCGGGCATCCGCTCCGCGCACTGGCGGTCGACCCGGCGAACCCTGACGCCCTCTGGACCTGGACGGTGGACAACGGGCTCTGGCACAGCGCCGACGGCGGCGACACTTGGGAGCAGCGGGCCCTTCCCGGCGCCCAGTACGCCCTCGGGATCTACCAGCTGCTGGTCGATCCGCATCATCCCGAGACGCTCTACACCGTCGAGTCGGCTGCCGGCGGGCCCGTGGTCGCCGTGTCGCGCGACGGCGGGGCGACGTTCAAGGCGGGCCAGCCCTTCTCGGTCTACACCCAGGGCACCGACCCGATCCATGTCCAGCCGGCCCGCGGCGAGCTCCTCTCGTTCGCCTACGAAGGGCTGGTCGCCAGCCTCGACGGCGGGCTGACCTGGCGGTTGCGCGGCCGGTTCGCTCAAGCCGGCTTCAACGGTGGAGAGATCGCGCCTTCGGCTCCCGACATCCTTTACGCACTGCCGTTCGACAGCCGCCATCAGTGCCTGGCGAGGAGCGACGACGACGGCGCGCACTGGCGGCGGCTGACCTATCCCCCGAGCCTCCCCTCGGCCCACGCCTCCTGCAATGCCGTCGCGGTCGATCCCCTCGACCCCAGCCACGTCTGGGTGGCCGCCGCGATCCCGCAGGGTGACGGGTATCGGAACCTCCTCTTCGTCTCGCGCGACGGCGGCACGACCTGGTCGCGCGGGCTCGCCATGCCGACTCACGGCATCCGGGCCACCGGCGGCGACGTGCTCTATACCGGCGGCGACTACGGTACGGGGATTTCGATCAGCGCGGATGGTGGGCATACCTGGACGCCGCGGGACCGCGGCATCGTCGCGGGCGACCTGCGCTTCGGCCTCGCCGCGCAACGCTTGCCGGGCGGCGGCAGCGGCCGGCGGCTTGTGGCGCTGAACGTTTCGAGCAACGGCACGCCGGGCTACGGGCTCTTCCGCAGCGACGGCGGCACGGACTGGACGGCGATCCCGTTCCGGCCCACCGCGATCGCCGACGCGGGAGGCTCGAACGTGGTCGCCGCGGACGATCACGTCGTGATGCGGAGCCCGGACGGCGGCGCGACCTGGAACCCCGTTCCGTCGGCGCCCGCCGGTTTCGAGCACTTCCGGGCCGACCTGGCGCAGCCGCGCTACCTCCTCCTCCTCGCGCAGGAGATCACCGCGACCCTCAATCGTCTCGTCGTCTGGGCGAGCGACGACGCGGGCGCCACCTGGCGCCCCCGCAGCCATGGGCTCCCCATCGACTGTCCGATCATCTTCGACGACGCGGTCTGTCTGGAATTCAGCGCCTACGCGGTCGATCCCTTCGATGCGTCGCGGCGCTGGGTGAGCTCCTTCTTCGAGTCTGGACCGGCAGCCGGCGACGACGATCTTCCGCACCTTCGACGGCGGCGCCACCTGGCAGGCCCAGACCACGGTCCCCTCCGACGTCCGCGCCCTCGCCGCCGACCCCGCCTGTCCCGAACCGCCTCCTCGCCGGAACCGACGGCGGCCTCTTTGTCAGCACGGATGGCGGTGACCACTGGCTTCCCCTCGGCGACCTGCCGGACGGCGCGGTGATCCGGCAATTCGCCCGCGACGGCCGCTCCGCGACCTGGTATGCGGCGACGACCGCCCACGGCATCTTCCGCAGCCAGGACGGCGGCGCCCACTGGACCCTCCTCGCCGGCGCGCCCGATCACGACCGCCCCGCCATCGCCATCGATCCCCGCCGGCCCACCGCTCTCCTCGCCGCGTTCGCGGGGCAGGGGCTCTGGCGCTGGACCCCTTGAAAAGGATTTCTCAAGATGAAGCCCATTCTCCGTTCGCTGTCGCTCCTCGCCGGGCTCGCTCTCGCAGGGACCCTGGGGACGCTGCCGGTCTGCGCCGCCTGGTCGCCGCTCGGCGGCCCCTTGCCGCCGCAGCTCATGCCGCGGCTCGCCCCAAGCGGGCCCGAGCTGCTCTACGCTCAGGTCGTCGCCCCGGACAGGAACGGCTACTTTCTCTGGGGAAGCCCGGATGGCGGCGCCACCTGGCGCGACCTCCAGCCCGGGCTCGCGCAGCCGTTCCAGGCGCTGGCGATCGATCCCGCGAACCCTGCCGCGATCTGGGTGTGGACGTTCGCGAGCCAGCTCTGGCACAGCGGCGACGCGGGAGCCACCTGGTCCCGGGTCTCCGGCAACCCCGACATCGATGTGGAGATGGTGCAGCTGCTCGTCGATCCGCGGGCTCCGGGCGCGCTCTACCTCGTCGAAAACGATTCTCAGGGGACAGTGGTGTGGGCCTCCCGGGACGGCGGCGCGTCGTTCACGGCGGGCGCTCCGCTGGCGTCCTCGGGCGAATCCGCCCAGCCGGTCCACGTCCATCCGACACGCGGCGAGCTCTTGTCGTTCGGCAGTCAGGGGCTCGCGGCCAGCAGCGACGGCGGCCGCAGCTGGCACCTGCGCGGCCGGTTCCGGGCAGCCGGTTTCTCCGGCGGTGAGCTCGCGCCGTCCGCGCCCGACGTCCTCTATGGGTTGCCGGCCGGCACCAATCAATGCCTGGTGCGCAGCGATGACGACGGCGCCCACTGGCGGGCCCTCGCCCCTCCGCCCCGCCTGCTTGGCTACGCCCGCTGCCTCTCGGTGGCGGTCGATCCCGGCGATGCCCACCACGTCTGGGTCGGCACCCGGGCCTCCACGGCGTCGGGCGCGTTGCTCGACCTGACGTTCGAATCGCGCGACGGCGGCGCCTCCTGGCTGCGCGGCTTCCCCGCGCCGGACCCCTACCTGGTGGCGGCCGGCGGCGAGCGGCTCTACACCGGCGCCAGCACGGACGGTGCCCGCCTCCAGGTCAGCCGGAACGGCGGGCGGAGCTGGGAGCCGAGCGACCACGGGATCCTCGGCGGCGACCTGCGCTCCGGCCTGGTCGCCCAGCGGCTCCCTCCGGGCGCCGGCGTCCCCGGCCGGCGGATCGTCGCCCTGGACACTTTGCTCGACGGCGGCTTTCCCACCGACCGTAGCGACGGCGGCAGGGACTGGGTGGCCGCCGCCGTCGATGCCTCCTCGCTCGCCGACGCCGGAGGCTCGACCGTCCTCGCCGTGGTCGACGACGGTGCCATGCGGCGCAGCACGGACGGCGGTGTCACCTGGGCGCCGGTCCCCACGGCGACTCCCACCGGCCGCGAGCTGCGGCCGAACCTCGCGCAGCCGCGGTACGTGGCCCTCCAGGCCTCCGAAGCCGGCAATGGCGGCCCCGGCGGCGACGGCAAGGTCGTCCTGTGGGCGAGCGACGATGCCGGCGCCACCTGGCGGCGCGCCACCGTGGGGCTGCCGATCGACTGTGGCGAGCTCGGCCCCTTCGAGGAATGCCCCGGCTTCCCCGCCTACGCGGTCGATCCCTTCGACCCGAGCCGGCGCTGGGTTACCGCGGTCTCCCTCGACGCGGAGCCGAACGCCCTCTTCGTCACCGCGGACGCCGGCGTCTCCTGGCACGCGGCGGCTCCCCTCCCCGACGTCGGCCTGGCGCTCGCCACCGACCCTGCCGTCCCCGGCCGGCTCCTGATCGCGACTTTCAGCGGGCTCTTCGTCAGCACGGACGGCGGCCAGAGCCTGCTCCCCCTCGGCGACCTCCCCGATGGCGCCGTGGTCCGCCAATTCGCCCGCGACCCGAACGGCCCGGCCTGGTACGCCGCGACGAAGGCCAGCGGCATCTTCCGCAGCCTCGACGGCGGCAGCCACTGGACGCTCCTCGACGGCGTTCCGGACCTCGAGGACCCGACGATCGCGGTCGATCCCCGCCGGCCCACCGCCCTCCTCGCCGCCTTCGCAGGACAGGGGTTGTGGCGTTGGACGCCGTGAGCCGCTTCCAGAAAGACGATCCATGAACACCAACTCCCTGTTGCATCGGGCCGCCCTCGCCGCCGGTCTCGCACTGGCCGCGGCCCTTCCCGCTTTGGCCGCCTGGTCGCCCGTGGGCGGACCGGTGCAGGGGCCGATCGCAGTACAGCTCGATTCCGGCCAGCCTTGGCGGCTCTACGCCCGCGCCGTCGACGCCGCCTCTGGAGATTCCTATCTCTGGCGGAGCGACGATGCGGGGACGACGTGGCACGACCTGCAGCGCGGACTGGGACGCCCGTCGAGGGCCCTGGCGATCGATCCCGAGGACCCGCGGGTGATCTGGGCCTGGACGATCGATGGCGGGCTCTGGCGCAGCGGCGACGCCGGCGCGAGCTGGTCGCGACGTTTCGCCACGCCGCCGAACCAGGGGGTGGATGTGTTCCAGCTCCTGGTCGATCCACACCGCTCCGAGATCCTCTACCGCGTCGAGCGCACCGGGTTCTCCTCGGACACGCGGGTCTCCGTGTCGCGGGACGGCGGGAGGTCGTTCCAGGCCGGCGCCTCCCTTCACCCTCTCTATAGTGGCGGCGAGATCGTCGTTCACGGCGGGCGCTCCGAGCTGCTGTGGTTCGACGACCAGGGGCTCACGGTCAGCAACGACCAGGGACGGAGCTGGAAGATGCGCAGCACCTACCCGGGTGGGTTCACGGCCGGACGCCTCGCCCCCTCGGCTCCCGATACCCTCTATGGGCTGACCGTCAATGCTCTGGATTGCCTGGTGCGCAGCGACGATGCCGGCGCCCACTGGCTCCCTCTCTCCTTCCCTCCCGTTTCCCCGGACCATGTCTCCTGTTACGACGTGGCCGTCGATCCGCGCGACGCCCGCCACGCCTGGGTGGCCGCCGAGCTCGTCGCCGACGATGGCTTTCACCCTCTGCTCTTCGAAACACTCGATGGCGGCGGGAGCTGGTCGCTTCCTCTTCCCGCGCCGGCCACCGGCGTCGTGGCGGCGGGAGGGTCCGTGATCTACACCGGCGACGGGTTCGTCGGCGGCCTCTCGGTCAGCCGCGACGGCGGGCGCAGCTGGATGGCGGTCGACGGTGGCATTGCCGCCGGCAGCACCGGAGCCCTGGTCGCGCTCCCTCCCCCCGGCGGGGGCGCCGCTCGGCGTCTCCTGGTCCTGGCCGCGGCCAGCGACGACGGCGAAGGCCCGTTCCAGCTCTACCGCGGCGACGGCCGGAATTGGGCGGCGAGCTCCGTCGATCCGCTTTCGCTGATCGGTGCCGGAGGGTCGATCGCCCTGGGAGCGTACGGCGGCGGCGTGGTGAGGAGCCTCGACGCTGGGGGGACGTGGACGGCCGTGCCTGCCGCGCCGTCCGGCGTGCAGAGCCTGCTCCCCGATCTCGCGCGGCCGCGCGCCGTGGCCCTTCACGCCCTCACCTTCCTGTCGGACGACGACTCCTTCGGCCACGTCTTCCTATGGATGAGCGACGACGCCGGCGCGACCTGGCGGCAGGCCGGCCCGGGCCTGCCCGCCGCTTGCACCCACGTCGCCTCGGTCGACCTCTGTCCCTCGCTCACGGCCTACGCCGTCGACCCGTTCGACCCCCGCCGCCGCTGGGTGACGGAGATCGACTCGTTCCCGGAAAAGCCGCGGGTCTTCCGCAGCAAGGACGGTGGCGCCTCCTGGCGGGAGGTGGCGCGCGACCTCCCCGTCGCCCATGCCATCGCAGCCGACCCCGAGACCGAGGGGCGACTCCTCGCCGCAACCGACGGCGGCCTCTTCACGAGCGTCGACGGCGGAGTCCACTGGCTCCCTCTGGGCGACCTCCCGGACGGCGCCGGGCTCTCCCAACTCGCCCGCGATCCGCGGACCGCCACCTGGTACGCCGCGACGACCGGCCGCGGCATCTTCCGCAGCCTCGACGGCGGCGACCACTGGACCCTGCTCTCCGGCGCCCCGGATCTCAGGAATCCCAAGATCGCCATCGATCCACGCAGGCCCACCGCGCTCCTCGGAGCGTTCCGGGGTCAGGGGGTTTGGCGATGGACGCCGTGAGGTACAGGGCTGTGGAGTAGACTGCGGTCGCCGCCATGGATCTGACCTTCGAGTGGGATGAAGAGAAAGCGCTTGCCAATCTACGCAAGCATCAGATCTCGTTCGAGGAGGGGACCACTCTCTTCACAGACCCGCTGTCCCTCACGGTCCCCGATGCTCTTCATGGACAAGGCGAGAGCCGGTATGTCGATATCGGTCGTTCGGCTCGCGGGCTTCTGCTGGTCGTCGTCTATACGGAGGAAGGGTCTACAATTCGGCTGATCAGCTGCCGCCGGGCCACCACGGCGGAGCGGAGGATTTATGAAGAAGACTTCAGGTGAGACCAAACAAGCAGAAGCAGAAGAGATGCCGGCCGAGATCGACTTCCGTGGCGGCATCAGGGGAAAGCATGCCCTCGCCCTTCAACAGGGCTATACCGTAAAAGTGCATCGCCTCGACGGCACCACGACGACCCAGCGGTTTGCCCCCGAAGGCGCCATCTTGCTCGAACCGGACGTTCAGGAGTACTTCCCTGATTCCAAGGCGGTCAATCATGCCCTCAGAGCTTTGATCGAGCTCATTCCGGCCAAGCGGCGTACCCACCGACGAAAGTCCTGATCTCCTAAGCTTTAGCGGGACTCTACGCTCAAGCCGCCGGCCCCTCCTCGAGGAGCCGCCGAAAATCGTCCCATTCGAGGACCTCGACTCCCGGCGGAGCCTCGCGCGCCGCATTCCTCACCATCGCGGTCCCCAAGTCCTCCACGCGAATGCCGCGATAGTGGCGCAGCGGTCCGATGAGCAGACCGTCGAGCCGCGGCCACAGGGCGAGGAGGATCGCTTGGCTCGTGCCGTAGCGGTTCTCGGCCGTCAGCAGCATCGAGGGGCGGAAGAGGCTGGTGCGCTCGAAGCCGAGCGCCTTCACCCGCTCTTCCTGCACCCCCTTCAGCCGCACGTAGGCGAAGCGGGACCGGGGATTCGCGCCGACCGAGGTCATCAGCGAGAAGTGGCGGACCCCCGCCTCCTTGCAGACCGCGGCGAAGCCCATCACGTAGTCGATCTCGACCTTCCAGACCTCCGCCGGGGTCGACTTCGAGGGCTCGCCGACGCCGAGGGTGCAGATCGCCGTCGTGTGCCCCGCGATCCGGTCCCGATATGAGCCCGGGTCCGCGAGGTCGACCACGTGCTGCGTGAGCTTCCCGGCAGCGCCCAAACCGTCGACCGGCCGCCGGCCGAGCGTCGTCACGCTCGCGAACGCCGGCGACCGCAAGGCCTCCGCGAGGACGTTGCGGCCGACGGCACCCGTCGCTCCCAGGAGGACGGCGCGCAGGCCGGCGCTCATGGCTGCTTCCTGTACCCCGGCCCCCGCAACACCTTCCCGGGCAGCTTTCCCGTCATCCTGCCGCCGTCGATCACCGGCACGCCGTTGACCAGGACGTAGTCCATCCCCTGCGAGAGCTGGTTGGGGTTTTCGAAGGTGGCGAGGTCCTTAATGGTGGCGGGATCGAAGACGACGACGTCGGCCCACATGCCCTGTTTGAGGACGCCGCGGTCGGCGAGGTGCAGGCGCTGGGCGGGGAGGGCGGCGAACTTGCGGATGGCGTCGGGGAGGGTGAGCTGGCCGTCCTCGCGGACGTACTTCCTGAGGATGCGCGGGAAGGTGCCGTAGGCGCGCGGGTGCGGGTGCTCGCGGCCGAGGGCGCCCTCGGTCGAGGTCCCCTGCGAATCGTTGCAGATCGACACCCACGGCTGCTTCAGGGCCAGCAGCACGTCCGGCTCGGACATCCCGAAGACGGCGACCTCGGTGTAGCCGTGGTCCTCGATCAGCAGGTCGAACAGAGTGTCGATGGCATCTTTCCCGCGCAGCTTCGCCGCCTCGGCCAGGGTCTTTCCCTGGAGCGGCACGAGGGCGGGATTCTGGAAGACGGAGAGCAGGATCCCCTCGGGGCCGGGGACCTCCTGCCACTCGTTGTCCCATGACACGGGCGACGGGTCCTCGAGCTCCTTGCGTAGGCGGGCTCGGGTCGAGGGGTCCTTCAAGCGCGCCAGCATCTTGTCGTCCCCTCCCTCGTGCGCCCAAGGGGGGATGAAGGCCGAGAAGGAGTTGAACCAGGCGGGGTAGGCGTAGGTGTCGGCAGTCAAGTCGACGCCGTCGCGGCGCGCCGCCTCGATCTTCGCGACCACCTCCGGCATGCGCCCCCAGTTGCGCTTGCCGGCGGCCTTGAGGTGCCAGATCTCGACCGCCGTGTGGGCCTCGCGGGCGATGCGGATCGCCTCGTCGATCGCCGCCGGCTCGGCCTCGCTCTCGCTCCTCATGTGGGTGGCATAGAGGCCGCCGTGGCGGGCGCTCTCGGCGGCCAGGGCGATCAGCTCCTCGGTCGAGGCGTAGGGGGCCGGCGCGTACTGGAGCGAGGTCGAGACGCCGACCGCCCCCTGCTCCATCGCCTCGCGCACCAGCCCCGTCATCCGCGCCAGCTCCGCCGGGGTGGCGGCGCGGTTCTCCTCGCCGACCACCAGGCGGCGCACCTGGGTGGCGCCGACGTAGGTCGCGAGGTTGATCCCCATCCCCTGCTTTTCAAGGCGCGTGAAGTACTCGCCCAAGGTGCGCCAGTCGGGCACGATCCCCATGTGGTCGTAGCCCAGCTTGTCCTCGGCCACGAGGGCGTCCGACAGCGGCGCGATCGAGCCCCCCTCGCCGGTGATCTCGGTGGTGATCCCCTGATAGATCTTGGACGGCAGGCGCGGCTCGACGAGGATGGTCAGCTCCGACTGCCCCAGCATGTCGATGAACCCCGGGGCGACCACCTTCCCCGCCACGTCGATCCGCCGCGCCGCCGCGGCGCTCGCCAGGTTGCCGATCGCCGCGATCCGCCCGTCGCGGAGGCCGACGTCCGCCGCGTACCACGGCGAGCCGGTGCCGTCGACGACGTGACCGTGCTCGAGGATCAGGTCGAAGGGGGCCTCCGCGGCGCGGAGCGGAACGGCGAAGAGGAGCAGGGCGAGCGCGTGGAGCCGTCGCATCGTCATTCCTCGTCCCGGCCTCATCCCGGCTGCTGCCAGAGCTTGACGCCGCCGAGGAGCCCGGCGATGTTCTCGATCAGCTTGACGTTCGGCGGCAGCTCGAAGTCGATCTCCTTGGCGTTGCCGCCGCCGAGATAGAGGACGCGGTAGTTGAAGATCGGCGCCAGCTGCGCGATGACCTTCTTCACCCGCCGGTTCCAGCGCTTCTTCCCCACCTTGTCGAGGGCCGCGTTGCTCACCCGCTCCTCGTAGGTCTTCTTCTTGCGGAACGGATGGTGGGCCATCTCGATATTGGGGACGTAGTGGCCGTCGACGTAGAGCGCGAAGCCCATGCCGGTGCCGAGGGTCAGCACCAGCTCGGTGCCGGCCCCCTCGATCGCCGCCAGCCCCTGGACGCCGGCGTCGTTGGCGACGCGGGCGGGCTTGCCGGTCAGCGCTTCGAGGGCGCCGGCGAGGTCGAACCCCTGCCAGGCCGGATCGAGGTTCGGCGCCGTCATCGTGCGTCCCTTGACCACCACGCCGGGGAAGCCGGCCGCCACCCGGTCGAAAGGAGGCATCTGGCGCGCGATTTGTCCGAACACCTCCACCATCGCCTCGGGCGTCGCCGGATGCGGCGTCTCCAGGCGCACCCGCTCGCTGGTGGGGCGGTCCGCCGCGTCGGCGGTGAAGCCCTTGATGCCCGTCCCCCCGATGTCGAGGCAGAAGGTGATCAGCGATCCCGTCTTCTTGGCCATCCCGGCTCTCCTTTACGATGAACGTCGCCGGGATTATGCCATCAGGAACCTCGCGCGTGGTCCGGCAGAGCCGCCGCCTCACTTCCCGGCGAGCTTCTCCTCGATCCTGCCGTCCTTCCCCAGCACCGCGCCGTAGCCTCGCGCCAGCCAGCTCTTCGCCGCGGCGTCGCCTTTGAGGTAGGCGTCCCAGAAGGCGGTCGTCCCCTGGAGGATGAGGTCTTGAAAGACGGCGTCCCTGGCGCCCCGCTCGGAGCGCTCCAGGAGGTGGCCGGAGAAGATCATGTGGTCTCCTCCCGTGAAGGTGACGAGGTACTGGTCGGCGCCGTGGATGTGATCGTAGGGGATGCGCCGCTCGGCGGCCTTGGTCTCGCCGAGCGGGCTGTCGTCGAGGGTGCCGGTCATGTGGAGGACCGGGATGTGGATCGCGGAGAAGGCGCGGTCGAGATCCTCGCGCTTCCTGGAGGCGGGCGCGCTCATCGCGATCGCCGCCTTGATCCGCGGATCGGCGTAGGAGGGAGCGGACCCGCTCGCCACCTCGCGGCCGATCCGCTGGCCGGCGACGACCAGCGTCGTCCAGGCGCCGAAGGAGTGCCCGGCCATCCCCACCCGCGAGAGGTCGAGGCGGTGCGCCAGCGGCGATCCCCCCTGGTTCAGCTTCTCCAGGCGGTCGAGGACGAAACGCACGTCGAGCGGGCGCGCCACGGCGTTCCTGGGGTCGGCGATCGATTCCCGCATGCTGGCCAGCAGGCGCCCCCGCTGCCCCTTGAACCCTTCCTTGAACGCCTCCGTGTCGCTCCCCAGGTGCTCGACGTGGACGGCGACGTAGCCGTGGCTCGCCCAGTGGCGGCCGAGGTACTTGTACCCCTCCCGCGAGCCGCCCAGGCCGTGCGAGAAGACGATCACCGGGAACGGCCCCTTGCCGGTGGCGGGAGCGTAGATCTTGACCGGCACCGGACGCTGGCGGGCGGCGTCCGTCCAGTCCTCGAGCATCATGGTGACCAGCAGCGGGCCGGCGGCCTGCTTGTAGGTCTCCGCGGCGGCGGACCTTGCGGCCTCAGGAAAGGAGACAACGGAGACGACGGAGACCAGCAGCGTGAGAGGGACGGAGACCAGGACGGCGCGCAGAGCTCGCATGGGCGTAGAACCTCCGGACGGCGGTTTTCCTACGGATTCTCTTTCGGGGCCCGCTCCGGCGGAACGGCCGGCAGCGCGTTCAGCGCGGCCGCGCGGGCGATGGCCCCCTTCAGCTTGTCGATGTCGATCGGCTTGACGAGATGCTCGAGGAACCCCGCGGCGCGGCTGCGGCACACGTCCTCCTCCATGCCGAAGCCGCTGACCGCGATGCCGCGCAGGCCGTACCCCTGGCGCAGCTCGTCCATCAGCTCGTAGCCGCTGCCGTCGGGGAGGCCGAGGTCGCTCACCACGAGGTCGAAGGTGTGGCTGGCGGCGAGGCGCCGGGCGGAGCGCAGGTCGCTCGCCGCCTGGACGTCGTGGCCGGCGAGCTCGAGCAGCTCGGTCATCACCTCGAGGGTCGGCGGGTGGTCGTCCACCACCAGCAGGCGGAGCGCCGGCGCCTCGGCGTTCGCCAGCGCGAGAGCCGTCGGCGCGGCCGCTTCGGGAGCCGCCACGGTGGCGAGGGAGACCGTGAAGGTGGCCCCCTGGCCGCGCCCCGCGCTCATCCCGGCGAGCTCCCCGCCGTGCTGCTCGACCAGCGCCTTGCTGATCGCCAGGCCGAGCCCCAGGCCGCCGAAGGCGCGGGTGGTCTCGGAGCTCTCCTGCTCGAAGGCGTTGAACAGGCGCGGCAGCTCCTCGGGGGGAAAGCCGATCCCCGGATCGATCACCGCCACCGTGATCCGTCCCGGCTCGGGGTTCGCCGAGGCCACCCGGATGCGCCCGCCGTCGGGGGTGAACTTGACCGCGTTCTTGAGCAGGTTCCAGAACACCTGCTGCAAGCGGGCGGCGTCGGCCCGCACGTGCCGCTCGTCCGCCGCCGCCTCGAGGGCGATGGCGACGCCGCGCTCCGCGATCCCTTCCGAGCAGATCTCCACCACGTGCTCGAGCAGGGAGTGGACGTCGGTGGCCTCGAAGTGCAGGGAGAGCTTGCCGCGCGCGACGCGGGTGAGGTCGAGGAGGTCGTCGATCAGCTTCGCCTCGAGCTCGACGTTGCGCTGCACCATGCGCAGGTCGGCGCGCAGCCTCTCCGGCAGCTCGGGAGAGCGGGCGAGCGCCGCCACCCGCAGCAGCACCGGGGTGAGCGGCGTGCGCAGCTCGTGGCTGAGCGCGGCCAGGAAGTGGTCCTTGGCCTTGCTGGCCGCCTCGGCGCGGCCGTAGAGGCGGGCGTTGTCGATGGCGAGCGAGCCGCGCGCGGCGATCCCCTCGGCGAGCTCGAGGTCGGCGGTGCCGAGGTTGCGGCCGGAATCGCGGGAGGTGGCGAGGAGCATCACCCCGAGCACCTCGCCGCGGGCCGCGAGCGGGGCGGCGAGGAACGACCGCGGCGCCAGGCGCGCGAAGCCGGCGCGCATCTCGGGGTCCTGGTGGACGCTCTCGATCGTGTCGTAGCTGACGCTCGGCGCGAGCTGGCTCGCCCCCGTCGCGATCACCCGCCAGAGCAGGCTGCCGGGATTCTCCGGCAGGCGCTCGAAGACGTCGCCGATCCGCCGCAGCGTCTCGTCCTGGGCGGGATCGACGTGGAGCAGGGCCACCTGGCGCAGCCGCGGCCCCGGCTGGAGCTCGAGGATGATGCCGTAGTCGGCCATCCGCGGCACGATCAGGTGCAGCAGGCTGCGCAGGATCTCCTCGTAGTCGAGCGATTCGGAGAGCGCGCTCCCCGCCTCGGCGAGCAGCGCCGCCCGCCCTTCGGCCCGCTTGCGCTCCGTCAGGTCGAGCGCGAAGCCGACCGCGGCATCGGAGTCGGGGAGCCGGGCCGAGCCGACCAGCACCGGCACCCGCCGGCCGTCGGCGCGGCGGAGCTCCTTCTCGTGGGGCGCGCAGGCCCCGGTCGCCGCGAGGTCGACCATCGCCCGCTGGTCCACCTCCTCCCACCCCGGCGGGGTCAGCTCGACCCAGCTCAGCTCCCCGCCGTCGAGCGCCTCCCGGCCGTAGCCGATCATGGTGAGGAAGGCGTCGTTGGCGCCGGTGATCCGCGCCCGCTCGTCGGCGTAGAAAATACCCAGGATGTTCGATTCGAACAGGCGCTCGATCGGTCCCAGCGGCCGCTCCCTCCGCCGCCGGCCGCCCGGACGCGTCTCCTCCCTGCTACGGCGCCAGCGGCGAAGGAGTTCGATCACATGCGGCCTACGAGGCGAGCCAGTCCCGGATCTGCGCGTAGACCTCCGGGCGGTCGAGCAGATCGAGGTGATTCATGCCGTATCCCACCCACCGCCGCGACTCAGGGGTCGCCAGCGGTCCTGGCCGAACGCGCTCGCGATCGACACCAGGCCGTCGCCGAGCAGGCCCATCTTCCCCATCTTCCCCATCGAGCCCATCGAGGCGGCGGCGGCATAGCCGAGGACGCCCTCCGGCAGGGGGACGGAGCGGCGGCGATCGCTCCCGGGCGCGAAACGGTCGCGCCCCGCCCAGTCCTCGTCGAGCAGAGTGCCGTGGCGCAGGTCGGTGATCCCCGCGCTGCGGACCTGCCCCAGGCGGGCGAACGGCGCGGCGTACGGCGCCGCCGCGAGGAGCACGTCCACGCCGTTGCCGCCGCGCTCGAGCGCCGCCCCATGGTGCGGCGTGCCCAGGAAGACGATCTTGCGCAGCCGTCGCGGCCACTCGCAGCCCGCCTCGACGGCGTAGTGCAGAGCGCTGCGCGCCACCAGCCCGCCCATGCTGTGGCCGACGATCGCCAGCTCCTCGACCGGACGCGGCCACCGATCGATCAGGTTTTCGAGCCGCGCGGCAAAGGCGCGGCCGTTGGTGGAAATGTGCAGGCCGCTGTTGTAATTCAGATAGACCGGAGTCAATCCCAGATCGCGCTCCAGCGCCGCGCCGTGATCGTGCCCGTTGCGGCGCCATTGCAGGTCGTTCCTGCACAGGCCGTGCGCCAGCACCACCATCCGGCCGCCGGCCTGAGGAAAGGCCGCCGCCAGAGCCTCGCGTTCGAGGGGCAGCGCCATCCCGTCCCGCCGCAGCGCCATCGGGATCGCCAGCGGATTGCCGCTCGCCGCCAGGCGATCCCCCACCACGCCGTTGAGGGCTGCGAGCCACGCCTCGCGAGCCGGCGACGAGCTCCGTCCGGAGAACCGCGGCACCAGCGGCGCGAGCAGCGCGTCGACGCCGCCCCCCGCCAGGCGCGCCACCCCGCGCACGCTGCCGTAGACCAGCCCCGCGATCCCCCGCCGCGGCATCCCCAGAGGACGCGCGATCCCCTGATGCACCGCCTCCACCAGGTCCGTCACTCCCGTGGTGGCGTCGGTCGCCAGAAGGGCCAGCCCGCGAACGTCGGCGAGAGAGAGGCGAGGTGGGGATCATCAGCCGATACTATACGCGCCTCCCGCCTCCTTCCACGCCTGTGAAGGAAAACTTAATTATCGGTCGACGCCACTGGCGAAATCGCCGGCCGCGAGCCGCGGTCGGGACGTAGGGTTACGCGCGGGGTGACGCCAGCAGGTCGTAGATCGCCTGTGGATCGACCGGCTTGGTCAGGTGATGATCGAAGCCGGCTGCCAAGGCGCGGCTGCGGTCTTCCTCCTGCCCGTAGCCGGTGAGAGCGACGAGCAGCGCTTTGGCGGTCCGGCGCCGGCTGCGCAGGCGGGCGGCGACCTGATAGCCGTCGAGCCCGGGGAGGCCGATGTCGAGCAGCACGGCCTCGGGACGGAAGGTGGCGGCCTTCTTGAGCGCCGCCGGACCGTCGTGGGCGGTGGCGACGTCGTAGCCCTTCAGGCTGAGCAGGAGGGCCATGCTCTCCGCCGCGTCCACGTTGTCGTCGACCACCAGGACGCGGCGCGGCGGCGCGGCGGCGACGGTGGCAGCCCGTGAGGCCGTCTCCGCGAACGCTCCGGCCGCGGCCTCGGCGGCATCGAGCAGATCCTCCGGCTCCACCGGCAGGACCGGCAGGCGCACCACCAGCTCGCTCCCCTCCCCCAGCCCGGCGCTGCGGGCCTCGACGCGGCCGCCGTGGAGCTCGACGAGGCGGTGGACCACGGTCAAGCCGATGCCGAGGCCTCCCCGCCCGCGGTCGTAGGAACGCTCCGCCTGCACGAAGAGATCGAAGACCTGCGGCAGCGTCTCCGCCGCCATGCCGATGCCGTCGTCGCGCACCCGCACCTCGACCTCGCCGGGAGCGTCGCCCCGCAGCTCCGCCGTCAGCCACAGGTGCCCCCCCACGGCGGTGAACTTGGAGGCGTTGTTCAGCAGGTTGCCGAACACCTGCTCCAGCCGTAGCGGATCGGCGTCGAGGAAGACCGGCGTGCCGGGGAGCGCCAGCGACAATTCCTGGCCGCGCGCTTCGATCAGGTGCCGGACCAGCTCCACCGCCTGCCCGAGGACGGTCGCCAGCTCGATCCGCTCGCGCCGCAGGCCGACCTGGCCGCCGGTGATGCGGGAGACGTCGAGCAGATCCTCGATCAACCGCGACATGTTCTGGATCTGCCGGTGCATCATCCCCCGCGCCGCCGCGACCACCGCACCGCCGGCGCCGGTGTCGGCGATCTCGAGCACGTGCGCGGCGTTGCGCAGGGGCGCCAGCGGGTTGCGCAGCTCGTGGGCCAGCAGGGCCAGGAACTCGTTCCTGCTGCGGTCGGCGGCGGCCAGGTCCTCCACCCGCAGGTTGAGGGCGGTCTCCAGTTGCTTGCGCGCCGTGATGTCCTCGAGGGCCAGCAGGGTCAAGGCGCTCCGGCCATCCTCCCGGAAGATCCGGCGGGCGTTGAGCAGGAAGGTCATGCGGCCGAGGTGCGCGAGCTCCTGCTCCACCTCGTAGCCCACCAGGCCGGTCCCCTCCGCCGGCATCTCTGCCAACCGCCGGCGCAGCTCGGGGAGGTCCCATTGCCCGGCGCCGAGGTCGTAAAGAAACCTTTTCTCCGTCTCTTCGGGGGTGACCTGGAAGACGTGATAGAACGATTGACTCGCGGTCTGCACGCAGAGGTTCGCGTCGAGCACCAGGAGGGGCTCGCGCACCGTCGCCACGATGCTCTCGGCGTACTCGCGGGCCCGCCGCACGGTGTCGATGTCGACCAGCATGATCATGGCGCCGTCGAGCTGGTCCTCCAGCGTCTTGTAAGGCCGGATGCGCAGCGAGTACCACCGTCCCTGCCGGTCGCGGACCTCGCGTTCCTGGAGGCTCGCGCTGTCGAGCACCGTCCTGAGCAGCGCCCCGAGGTCGGGGAGGCTCAGGCTGAGCTTGATGTCGCCGAGCGGCCGTCCGACGTCGGTGGGGATCAGGTTGAGGATCTTCTCCGCCATCGGCGTGAAGCGCCGCACGCGGAGGTCGTGATCGAGGATGACGATCGCCGTCTCGATGCTGCCGAGCAGGTTGAACAGATCGTTGTTGAGCAGGCTGAGCTCGGCGTTGCGGTTCTGCAGCTCGTCGTTGACCGTGGCCAGCTCTTCGTTGCTCGACTGGATCTCCTCCTTCGAGGTCTCCAGCTCCTCGTTGACGCTCTGCAGCTCCTCGTTGGCCGACTGCGCCTCCTCGTTGGCGGACTGCAGCTCCTCGTTGGCGGCCTCCTGCTGCTCGATCACCGATTGGAGATATTCGCGGGTGGCGGCCAGCTCGGCCGTCAAGCGGGCGGTCTCGTCCCGCGCGGCGTCCTCGGCTGCGGTCCGGGGCTTCAGAGGCCTGCCCTTGGCTTTCCCGGCGAGGCGGGGGGAGGGGGCTTTTCGAACAGGATCAGAAAGCCGCCTTCCCCGGCCGGGCCCGAGGGGACCGGGACCACCTCCAGATCGACCCCGCGGCCGCCGTCCTCGCCGTGGAGCGGCAACGCCTCCTCGCGGACCGTGGCATTCGTTTTCCGGGCGCGAAGGATCGCGGCCCGCAGCCCGGCCTCCAGCGCCGGGCGCACCATCCGCAGCAGGTTCAGGCTCGCCTTGCCCGGAGCCGGCGCCAGGTAGGGTCCGGTGTCGCCGCGGAACTGCAGGATCTCGAGATCGGCGTTGACCAGCACGCTGGGGGGTACGTAGCGCGCCAGGAGGATGCGGTCGGCCTCTTTCTGCACGTCGGCCCAGGCGGGCTGCGGGCGCCTCGGGGCCGGGCTCGATCGGCCTCGCGCCCGGGCCTCGCCGGCCGCCGGGCCGAAGGCCACCGGGCGGACGGCGGGCTTCTTGACGTAGATCTTGTGCTTCGCGTCCGCCGCCTCGAACAGCTCGCGGTAGGAGCCGATCGACTCCGAATTGCCGAGCCAGAGCAAGCCGTCCGGCTTCAAGGCATAGTGCAGGAGCGGCAGCACTTTCTGTTGCAGCGCCGGCTCCAGGTAGATCAGCAGATTGCGGCAACTGATCAGGTCCATCTGGGAGAAGGGCGGGTCGGTCAGCACGTTGTGGCGGGCGAAGACGCACAGGTCGCGGATCGTCTTGCTGATGCGGTAGCTGCCGTCCACCTCGGCGAAGCAGCGCCGCAGGCGCTCCGGCGAGACGTCGAGGGCGATGCTCTTCGGGTATACGCCCGCCCGGGCCTTCTCGATCCCCGAGGCGTTGAGGTCGGTGGCGAAGACCTGGACGGGGAGAGGGCTCCCCGTGGCCTCCGCGAGCTCGACGAAGGAGATGGCGAGCGAGTAGGCCTCCTCGCCGGTCGAGCAGCCGAGCGACCAGACGCGCAGCGGCTCGCCGCGGGAGCGGTCCTTGACCCAGCGGGGCAGCACCGCGGCGCGCAGCGCCGCGAGTGCCTCCGGATCGCGGAAGAAGCGGGTCACCGGGATCAGGACGTCCTGATGCAGGGCTTCCACCTCGGCGGAGCTCTGCCGCAGGAGGCGCTCGTAGTCCGGCATCCGCTGGATTTTGTGCAGGATCATGCGGCGGGTGACGCGGCGCAGCAGGGTGCCCGTCTTGTAGTGCGAGAAGTCCACCCCGGTGGCCTTGTACAGGATCTCCAGGATGCCCTGGAGGTCCGGCTCGCCGGCCGGCGAGCCGCGCCGGGCTCGCGGGGTCCGGGCCAGGTGCGGATGACGCGCCAGGCGCCCGATCTCGCGGCCGATCGCGGCGGGAGAGAGGACGAAGTCGACGCAGCCGGTGGCGACGGCGCTGCGCGGCATGCTGCTCTGCTGGGCCGTGTCGTCCTGGGCGAAGGTGATCCCTCCCTCGGCCTTGATCTCCTTGAGCCCGAGGGTGCCGTCGGTGGCGTTGCCGGAGAGGACGACGCCGATCGCCCGCTCCTGCCGGTCCGCCGCCAGCGAGCGGAGGAAGAGATCGATCGGATGATGCTGGCCGCGGGCCGCCTCCCGGGGGATCAGCTCCAGGCATCCTTGCGCCATCACCAGGTCGCAGTCGGGAGGGATGACGTAGACGCGGTCCGGCTCCACCCGCGCCCCGTCCTCGATCTCCGCGACCGGCATCGCGGTCGTCCGCGAGAGGAGCTCCGCCAGCAGGCTGGCGTGCTTGGGAGCCAGGTGCTGCACCAGCACGAAGGCCATGCCGGTGTCGACCGGCAGCGCGCCGAGCATCTGGGTGAACGCCTCGAGCCCGCCGGCCGAGGCGCCGACGCCGACCACGGGGAAGAGCGGGCTCGCCTCCGCGGTGGCCTCGGTCCCGGGGGTCTCCGGCGCGATCGGCAAAGCCGGGCCTGTCTCGCGCGGCGGCGAGTGGGGCGCCTTTCCTGGTTCGGAGGCCATGGCCTGCCAGTCTACTTCAAGCGGGGATGCGTGCCGTCATCTCCAAGGCCGAGCCGCGCCCCTCACTCCCGCGCCAGCACCTCGCCGTGGACGTTGAGCAGGGCCTTCTTGCCCGGCTTGGGGAGCTTGAGCTTCAAGTCGACGGGGACGGTCACCTCGCCGGCCATCGGCAGCATGCCGACGCGCACCAGCTCGTTCTTGCCGACCTCGACGTAGAGCGGGACGACGGCGCGGAAGTCCTTCGACACCCCCTGCTGGCGGACGGTGCCGTGGACGTGCGTCTCCTCGCCCATGGGCTCGACCTTGAGGTCGGCGACGTAGCGCGGCACCTCGGTCCCCTGCACCCACTGATGGAAGAACCAGTCCATCCTGCCGTTGCCGGTGGCGTTCATCGCCGGCACCATGTGGCGCTCGACGACCTTCTGGAAGTCGGCGGCGGAGGCGAAGGCGCCGCCGTAGGTCGCCGTGTAGTCCTTCATCATGGCGATGAAACGCGCGTCCGGCGCCTTCGAGCTCCAGTCGTAGAGCATCATGCGCAGCATGTGGAGGACGTAGGCCCCCTTGGGATAGATCAGATATCCGCCGCCCGGGGTGCGCGGCGTCGACAGGCGCCACCCTTGGCTGATCGGTCCGGCGTCGCCGGCGGCGAGGGCGTTGCCCGGCCGCTTCTCGACGATCTCCCGCCGCCGCTCGCGCCAGAAGCGGTCGTACTCCCCCCACCCCTGCGTGTGCTGCACGGCGAGCCCCGCCGCGAACTCGGCGAACCCCTCCTCCAGCCACTGATCGCGATAGCTCGCGGCCCCCACCAGATGGCCGAACCACTGGTGGGCGAACTCGTGGTATCCCACCTGATCGACGAAGTCCTTCGCCCCCACCATCCCCAGGCGCTGGCGCTGCGTGCCGTCGAGGAAGGCGAGGTAGGGCAGGAAGATCAGCGACGGCCACGACTGCCCAAAGCTGAAGTCCGACTGCTGGGTGATCGCGACGCTCGTCTGCGGCAGCGGCCCGAAGTAGGTGGTGAACAGGCGCGCCGAGTTGAGGCCGTCCGCCAGGCAGTCCTCGGCGAGGTGGGCGGTGTTGACGTTCCCCAGCACCCCCTGGAGCTCGCGGATGATGTTCGGCTTGCCGGGGTTGGTGTAGACCTCGACGTCGATCCGGCTGGTCTCGTCCACCTTGTCGATCTTCTTGAACTTCCCGTAGTTGAAGCCGGCGACCTGCACGGGGTGATCGGTCTTCCAGTGCGACAGGGTCTCCTTGCCGGCGGCCGCCTCGTCGAGCTTCGTCCCCACCGAGATGATCTCGTTGCCGGCCGGCACCCGGTAGGTGAGCGCGAAGAGGGCCGGGTCGGAGAACACCCCGAGATTGGGATACCAGCTCTCGCGGGCGCCCACGAAGTAGTTCTTGTCGCCGCCGTCGCGCAGCACCTTGTCCCCCTGGTAGGCGAGCTTCAGCCAGACCTCGGCGTTCTTCGCCAGCGGCGCGGGGAAGACCACCGCCGCGTCGGCGTCCTCCTTCTCCGCCTCCTGGATGATGGCGACCGGCTTGGCGTCCGACGCGCCAGCCGCCAGCGTGTACGAGGCCTCCTGGAGACGCAGCGACGGCAGCAGGTGGAGCGGCAGCACGCGCAGGCCCGGCACCAGGGTCTTGAAGTGGAGGGTGGTGACGCCGGCGAGGTCGGTGTCGCGGGCGATCGTGGTCTCGATCGAATAGTCGAGCGCGTCGGCCAGGCGCCGCGCCGGGCTCTTGCGGTGGGCGTCCACCTCGACCCGCCGGTCGCTCTGGTACCAGAGCCCCCCCTTGGTGGAATCGGCGACCAGGAAGACCGTGTCCTCGTCGCCCAGGCGCAGGCCGAGGCTCAGCGCCTCGGCGCCGTTGGGATCGACCGCCGCCAGCGCCGGCGGCAGCTTGCGGCCGTCGATCAGAGCCAGGAAGACGCCGCTGGTCAGCCCCGGCTGGTTGAGCAGGTCGGCGAGGAGGCGGAGGTGGAAGTTGCGCTGGAAATCCTTGCGCTGCCGTTTGAGGTACCCCTCGTAGACCGCGACGGCCTTGCGGTCGGGGGCGCCGCTCGAGATGGCAGCGTGCTGCTCGAGCTCCTGGAAGGTGTCGTCCGCGAACAGCAGCACCAGGTCGCTGAGCTCGTCGGTCAGCGTCTCGAACCCCTGGCCGCCGCCGGACTCGAGGGCGAGCTGGCGCCGCTCGTTCTCCGTCGCCGGGCTCAGGCGGTAGCTGCCGTGCCCCACGAACACCGCTCCCACCGTGCGCCCGCCGACGGCGGTGAGGAAGTGGAAGGTCCCCGAGTCGAGCTGGAACCTGAAGGCGTCCCGCTCCAGCGTCAGGCCGTGCACCGCCATCGTCCGCCCGTCCGGCCGCGCCGCGCGCAGGGCGGCGTAGGTGGGATCGGCCGCGGGAGACGGCGGCGCGGCGAAGACGGCGGCGGGGATCGCGAGGAACAGGAGGAACAGCGGCATGGACAGACGGTGAACGAGGGGGCGGCTCACGATGCAGGGCTCCTCCGCTGGACGTTGGGGAGGGCAGGTTCCGGGGCGGAGCCTGCCGTTCTCAGTATAGGTGCCGAATCTGGAGAAGCATTTCGGAGGGCGGTGTGGCCTGCGACCTCACCCTCTGTCTCCCTCTCCTAAAGGAGAGGGAGGACGCTCCACAAACCCAGGCGCCCGTAGGGTGCGCTGTGCGCACCACGAACGGTGATGGTGCGCACAGCGCACCCTACGGGAAAGCCGCTCCGTCGTCGTCCCCCTTCTCCTTTAGGAGAAGGGGATAGGGGATGAGGTCGCAGGCCATGAACGCCCCCCTCACTGCACGTCGTACGTGTCGATCTTCTTCCCCTGCAGGTACTTGTCCATCCAGGCCACGATGTGGCGCAGGCGCTCGACGCGGTGCCAGGGCTGCCCCGAGCGCGACAGCTCGTGGCTCTCGCCCGGGAAGCGGATCATCACCGTCGGCTTCTTCTGGTACTTGAGAGCGCGGAACATCTGCTCGCCGCCGGCGGCGGGCGGGGTGCGGTAGTCGGCCTCGCCCTCGATCAGCATCAGCGGCGTGGTGATCTTCGCGGCGTAGGTGATCGGCGACCGGCGGGCGAAGTCCTGCGGGTCCTCCCATGGCGCGCCGTGGAACCAGGTCGGGCGGTAGAGGGTGAAGTCGGCGGTGTAGAAGAAGGCGGACCAGTCGGCGATCGAGCGCTGGGCGGCGGCCGCCGCGAAGCGGGTCGTCTGGGTGACGATCCAGTTGGTGAGGATGCCGCCGCCGCTGCCGCCGGTCACCCCCAGCTTCTTGGGATCGGCGACGCCGCGCCTGACCATCTCGTCGACGCCGGCCAGCAGGTCCTTGGCGTCGTCGCCGGGGAACTCGTACTGGATGACGTTGCCGAACTCCTCGCCGTAGCTCGAGCTGCCGCGCGGGTTCGGGTAGAGGACGACGTACCCGCGGGCGGCCATCCACTGCATCTCGTGGAAGAAGGTGGTGCCGTAGGCCGAGTGCGGGCCGCCGTGGATGTTGAGGATCAGCGGATATTTCCTGCCGGCCACGAAGTCCGCCGGCTTCTGCACGAAGGCGTGGATCTCCCGGCCGTCGAAGCTCTTGTAGGTGATCTCCTCGGGACTGGTCAGCGCGAGCTGCGCGAAGAGCTCCTGGTTGGGATGGGCGAGCGGCGTCAAGTGCCCTGAGCCGGCGTCGAGCCTCGAGAGGTCGCCGAGCACCGTGGGGGTCGAGATCACCACGGCGAAGCGCGCGCCGTCCGGCGTCGCCGAGTACGACACGACCTCCTGGTCCCCGCGCGTCAGGGGCTCGGCCTTCCCCGACGCGGCGTCGATCCGCCACAGGTTCCCGCGGCCGCGCTGGTCGACCTCGACGATTAGCGAGCGGCCGTCGCCGCTCCACACGATCGGCGGGTTCTCGGCGGCGCGCGGCGGGTGCTGGTCCGAGCCGACCGCGGAGAGGACGTCGGCGCCGAGCTCCGCCGTCAGGTCGCGCGGCTTGCCGATCGCCGGGCTTCCCGGGGGGCCCGTGACGTCCGCGACGTAGAGGTCGGTCTGGTTGTAGGAGCGGTCCTTGGCGGGATTGGCATACCCCGAGAAGGCGAGCTTCCGGCCGTCCGGCGACAGGGTGGGATCGTGCATCTCGCCGTCGAAGCTGAGCACGCGGCGCGCCGCGCCGCCGGCCGCCGGCACGGCGTAGAGGTCGCGGTGGGGCGGCGAGTAGTAGGGCTCCTTGTCGGGGTTGGCGTCGAAGTAGACGAAAAAGCCGTCCGGCGACCACAGCGCGCTCCCTTCGACGAGGTCGTCCGGCTTCCCTTCGGCCACGACGGTGAGCCGCTTCGGCTCCGGGATCGCGCCGCCGCCGTCGGTGGGGACGCGCAGGGTCCAGAGGTGGCTGATCCGGGTGGGATCGAGATATCCCGCGTCGTTGAAGCGGTAGACGGCGCGGGTGACCACACGGACGTCGCTCTCGTGGGCATCCTGCGGCGCCTGCGCCTCGGCCGTCTGCTTGCCGTCCTTGGCCTCCTTCGCGTCCTTGTCGTCCTTGGCCTTCTCCTTCGCCTCTTTCCTCTCCTTCGCCGCCTGCTTCACCAGGTCCTTGGCCGAGGTGGCGCTGGCGAAGGCGATCGTGCGGCCGTCGGGCGACCACTCGGGAGCCCCGGCCCCCTTCGGCAGGTCGGTCAGCGCCGCCGCCTCCCCGCCTTGCGTCGAGATCAGGTAGAGCTGCCCCGGCTGGCGCTTGCCGTCCTTCTCGACGGCGCGGACGAAGGCGATCCGCGAGCTGTCGGGGGACCATTTCGGGCGCGAGTCGGCGGGGCCGCCGGTGAACGGGCGCGGCGGCTCGCTGCCGTCGGCGGGGACGATCCACAGGGCGGTGTCGTAGCCGTCCTTCTTCGCGTTGACGGTGACGCGGACGTAGACCACCCGCCGGCCGTCCGGCGAGATCTGCGGGTCCGCGGTCCACACGAACCGGAAGAGGTCGGTCTCGGCGATCGCCCGTTTCCCCGCGGCTGCCGCGGCTGCCGAAGGATGCGGGAGCGCCAGGAAAACGGCGGTGGCGAGCGTTATCGCGATGGTGGCGAGGCGGCGGCGGGCGGAAGCGGGCATCGGAAGCTCTCCTTGCGGGCTGAAAACCGTCAGCGAGACGTTGCGAACGAGCGCGCCGATGTTAGCAGCGAGCCGCGGGATCTTTCGCCGCGTGTCGACGAGCCCGATGCCGAGAAAAATTCGCCAGCTTCAGGCCGCGCGGCACGAAAATTCCTCGGCGGCGAGCGAAGAAGCGTCCGCCGCGAGCCGGCTGCGCCGCGAATTTCCCTTCCCACCCCCGCTGCGAAGCTCGCGCGGACCGCTGCGAAGCTTGGTGCAAGGCGAAATTTACGCCTTGAGCCCGATCTCGCGCAGGCGCTGCTGCAAAAAATCTCCGGCGGTGATCGGCGGATGCTTCGGCGGGTGCTCCGCGTCGACGAAACGCTCGTGGATCGTCAGGTCGCACGCCGAATAAGGATGGACGAAGAAGGGGATCGAGTAGCGGTCGCGCCCCGCGTTGGCGCCCGGGTTCACCACCCGGTGGGTGGTGGCGGGGATCACCTCGTTGGTGAAGCGGGAGAGCATGTCGCCGGCGTCGACCACGATCTGCCCGGGACCGGTCTCGACCGGCATCCACTCCCCCTCGCGGGTGAGGATCTCGAGCCCGGAGTCGGTCGCCTCGCAGAGCAGCGTGATCAGGTTGATGTCCTCATGGGCGGCGGCGCGCACGGCGGGGATCTGCTCCGGCCGCACGGGGGGGTAGTGGAGCACGCGCAGGATGCTGTTCCCCATCTCCATCATCGACGCGAAGGTCTCGTCCGGCAGCGCGAAGAACTCGGCGAGCGCCCGCAGCAGGCTCGCCGCCACCCCTTCGAGCCCGCGGTAGAGCCGCAGCGTCGGCTCGCGCAGCTCCGGGATCTCGGCCGGCCAGACGTTCGCCGGATACTCCTGCCGGTACGGATGCCCCGCCGGCGGCTCCTGCCCGACGTGCCAGAACTCCTTCAGGTCCGGCAAAGGGTTGTCCTTGGCATGCTCGACGCCGAACGGAGTGAAGCCGCGGGCCCCGCCCACGATCCCCGAATATTGCCGCTTGACCTCCTCCGGCAGGGCGAAGAAGCGCTGCCAGAGCGCATAGACCTCGCGGATCAGGGCCGGATCGATGCCGTGCCCCTCGACGTTCAGGAAGCCGAAGTCGCTCAACCCCGCCCCCAGCGTGGCGACGAGCCGCGAGCGCGAGGCGGCGCTGCCGGAGGTGAAATCGGCGAGGTCGACGGTGGGGATGTTCTTGGTGGTGGTCATGGGGAGCTCCTCTCGGGGGGCGAGCTTATCAGGGGGACGAGGGATCGGGCTCCGTAGACTCCGACGCCAGCCCGTCAGGGCGGCCTTCCTCTAGCCCAGGGTGTAAACCTTGGGTGCGTACGGCGTGCCCGCCTCCTTTTTTCTTTCGGGGCATGCTCCTTGGCGAGGCATGTCTTATCGAAAAATGCCCTGTCGAAACCCATCCCCCCGCGCCGCCCCAGGGCTCACGCCCTGGGCTACAGGAAGGCCGCCCTACGGGCTGGCGTCGGGGGCAGCCGGCGCGGTCATCCGTCCGTTACAATCCAGCGCCGTTCCCCGGGAACGGCTTCCGGATGCCATGACGAGACCTCTCCACGCCGCCGTTCTGGTCGCTCTCTGCTGTCTCTGCGCGACGCCGGGCGGGGCCGCCCCTTCCCCCCCTCCGCCCCCGCTCGCCCTGGCGCCGCTCCATCTCTCCGACACCGACCGCATCCTGGTGCTGGCGCCGCATCCGGACGACGAGGTGCTGGGAACGGGGGGGGTGCTGCTCGAGGCGGCGCGGCGGGGGCTTCCGGTGCGGGTGGTGTTCCTGACCTGCGGCGACAGCAACCAGTGGTCGTTCCTCGCCTACGCCAGGCGGCCGGTGCTGCTCCCCAGGGCGGTGCTGGCGATGGGGGAGATCCGCCAGCGCGAGGCGCGGGGGGCGGACGCGGCGCTGGGGATCGCCGCCCGCGACCTCACCTTCCTCGGCTATCCGGACTTCGGCACCCTCGACATCTGGCGCGCCCACTGGGGGGCGAGCCCCGCCGACCGCGGCCGGCTGACCCGCGCCCGCGCCGTCCCCTACCCCACCGCCTTGCGGCCCGGGGCGCCGTACAAGGGGGAAGAGATCCTCGCCGACCTCGAGAAGATCCTGCGCGACTTCAAGCCGACGCAGATCTTCGTCTCGCACCCGGCCGACCACCACCCGGACCACGCGGCGCTCTACCTGTTCACTCGCGTGGCGCTCTGGGACCTCAAGAACGAGGTGACGGCGGCGCTCCATCCGTTCCTGATCCATTACCCCGGGTGGCCGCGGGCGAAAGGGTTTCATGCCGGCGCCGAGCTCGCCCCCCCGGAGCGCCTGCGCGCGGGCTTCCGCTGGGAGTCGCGCCCGCTCGATCCGCCGGCGGTCGCCGCCAAGCGCCGCGCCCTCGCCGAGCACCGCACGCAGTTCGGCTACAGTGCCTCCCGCCTCCTCCCCTTCGTCGCCGCCGACGAGCTGTTCGGCGACCTCGCTCCCGCGCCGCTGTCGAGCCCGGGCGCGGGCCTGCGCCTCGGCGGCCTCGAGGTGCGCCGGACCAAGGATCCAGCGAAAGATCAATTGGAGATCGCGTTCGACCTCCCCGGCCTGCTGCCGGTAGGGGGCAAGGTCACCGTCGCCGCCTTCGGCTACCGCCCGGACCGCCCGTTCGCCCGCATGCCGAAGCTGGAGATGCAGATCGAGCCGGGCGTCTGGAGCGTCCGCGACCAGGGGAAGCCCCTGCCGCGCGCCACCGCCTGGGGGGCCGCCATCGGCCGCAGGGTGATGGTGCGCCTCCCCCTCGCCGCGCTGGGCGATCCGGACCGCCTCTTCCTCCAGATCCGCACCGGCTCCCGCCGTACGGTGGCGGGGCAGACGCCGTGGTGGGTGGTGACGCTGGGGCCGGAAAAGCAGGCCGCGGAGCGCCCCACGGCAGCAGCCCAGGGGAAACTCTGAACGGGTGCTACTGGTGAAGGCGCGTCACGGAGGTAACCTGATCGTATCCACCGTCGAAGCTCAGGATCTTCTCGATGCCATGCCGTTCCATGACGGCCACGTGGAGGCAATCGCGAGCGGACAATCTCTTCGTTTCGCCCAGGATGTCGCGCGCCCGTAGCAGATCCGTGAGATCGACCGCCAAGACCTCGTCAACGATACTCAACAGTAGCTCGAAGGCCGGATCGATCGCCTCGCGCCGGGCGATCGCGTCATAGCGGTGAAGGATTTCTTGAAAGACCTCGGCGTCCGTTACGAGGCGCTCCCGCTCCGTGATCAACCGTTCGAGCAGTTCCTGCGCCCGGAGCTTCAGAGGGTGGCGAGCCCCGATGAGATACATCGGGATGTTGGAGTCGACGAAGATCACGCCGGAGGATCGAAGCGGTATCCCTGCTCGATCTCACGCAGCATCTGATCGATGTCACCGGTTGGAAACTTTAGCCGGGCAGCAGCGCGCACGGCACGGAGCTTCTCCTCCACCGAGCGAGGGCCCGGAAGGGTGACGTCGGCCGGCGGCTTCTGTAACGACTGTCCCATAAGACAAGCCTAATGGACCTTTCCGGGGCCGTCAATCGCGGGTATCAGGGCTTCGTCTTGACCCCCTGAATCCACCCCGCGATGTCCTCGATCACCGCCGCGTCGACGTGCCCCGGCGTCTCGTACTCCTTGGGCAGGCTCTTTCCTTCCCCCGCGACGAACAGGTGGTTGAGCTTGGGGTAGGTGTGGAAGGTCACGTTCGGGTGGCCGTCGAGGGCCCGCTTCCAGGCGGCGAGGTTGTCCATCGTCACCTGATAGTCGCGCTCGCCCTGGAGGATCAGCAGCGGGGCGGTGAGCGCCTGCGCCGCCGCCGGCGGGTCGTAGCCGCGCAGGTCGAGCCAGTAGGAGGCGGGGGCGCTGAGCACGGTGTCGGTGTCGCCGGGTTTGAGCGCCTTCACCTTCGCCACCTCGGCGCGCATCGACTCGATCTGCTGCTTGCCGGCGGCGTCGGGGGTCGGCCCCCGCGAGGTAGGTGACCTGCTCGAGGATGATGTCCTCGAGCGGGCGCGCCGCCCCGGCCATCACGATCAGGCCGGCGAGGTGGGGATCGCGCCGGCCGATCCGGGGGATCAGCATGCCGCCGAGGCTGTGGCCGAGCACGAAGACGCGCTGGGGATCGATCCCCGGCGTGCGGCGCAGCAGCTCGGCGGCGGCGAGGGCGTCGTCGACCGTCTCCTCCTGCACGGTGAAATTCTTCACCGTCCCCAGCCGCGAGCCGTGCTGGCGGGTGCGCTTCTCGTAGCGCAGCACGGCGATGCCGCGCGACGCCAGCCCCCAGGCGAGGTCGCGGAAGGTCTTGTTCCCCTCGACCGTCTCGTCGCGGTCGTTCGGCCCCGAGCCGTGGACCAGCACCAGCGCCGGGAAGGGGCCGGCGCCCACCGGGACGGCGAGCGTCGCCGGCAAGCGCCCAGGTCCGCGCGCCGTCGGCGTCGACCACCGCGTCGCGCTCGCTGAACGCCTCCTTCTTCACGTAGGGCGGCGCCACGTAGGGGGGAGGCGCCGCGGCGGCGCCCGGGCCCTGGCCCTGCCCGGGGGGGACGAGGAAGAAGCCGGCGATCTTGCCGTCGCGGTCGACCACCACCTTGAAGTCGACCGTGCTGCGCGCGAACCGGGCAGTGACGAAGGCGACGTCGTACACCCCCTGCTTTTCGGTGCGGACGCCGAGCTGCTTCTGATAGACGCCCATCTGGGCCTGGATCGTCGTCCACAGGTCGCCCAGCTTCTCGGGGGGCGCCGCGCTGCGCATCGTCTCGGTGAAGCGGGCCGCCGCGGCCTGGTACTCGCCGCGGGCGAGCCGGCCGATCAGGTCGGTCGCCTCGCCGGCGGCGCTCCTGGGAGCGGCGAGGGCGGCGGCGGGCTGGGCCGCGGCGGGGCCCGGGACGCCGACGCCGACGCCGACGGAGGAGAGGAGCGCCAGCAGGAGGAGGCGGTCGAGGATCGGCAGGGAGCGTTTCATGGCGCGATTTTACTCTTCTGCCATACTCCCGGCGGCATGAAACGGCAGCGCCGCCCCCGCCGGAGTCGTCCTCGCCTCCGGCTGTTCAAGCCCAGGCTGCATCCGGCGCCGGGGCGCAAGCTGCCGCCCGAGCTGCGCATCGGCTCCGTCGAGCGGCTCGCCGAGGCGCTGCCGCTGGGGATCGACGACCCCGGCTTCGAAGTGCTGATGCGGCGCATCGACGGCGCGCCGTTCTTCGGCGGCAACCAGGTGGAGATCTACTTCGACGGGCGCTCGGCCTTCGGCGCCATGCGCGACGCGGCGCGCGCCGCCCGTCAGGAGATCCTCCTCGAGTCCTACATCTTCAAGGACGACGCGACCGGCCGCCTCTTCCTCGCCGAGCTGCAGGCGGCGGCCACCCGCGGGATCAAGGTGCGGGTGCTCGCCGACGCCGTCGGCTCCTACGAGACGCGCGTCGAGTTCTGGGCCGAGATGGCGAGCCACGGCATCGAGCTCCACCTCTTCCACCCGCTGTTCAAGCGCCTGTGGTACCAGCCGTTCCGCGACCACCGCAAGATCCTGGTGATCGACCGCGAGATCGCCTTCACCGGCGGCATGAACATCGGCGAGGAGTACGGCTCCTGGCGCCGCCGCCCGAAGGCGGGCGAGACCTGGCGCGACACCCACCTGCGGATCGCCGGGCCCGCCGCTTGGGAGATGGCGGTCGTCTTCTCCGAGGGGTGGGCGCGCGCCGAGGGGACCCCGTTCGAGATCGATCCGCTGCCGGCCTCGGCGGTCGAAGAGGGTGGGGTGCGCACGCTGATCCTCGATTCGCGGCCGCGGCGGGGGCAGGCGGAGTCGGCGGCGGTGATGGCGGCGATCGCCGCGGCGGCGCGGCGGACGCTGTGGATCACCAACGCCTACTTCGCCCCCGGCCGCCGGGCGGTCGAGCTGCTCGGCGAGGCGGCGGCGCGCGGGGTGGACGTGCGCCTGCTGCTGCCGGGCAAGTCCGACGTGCCGATCGCCCGCCGCGCCGGCCACGGCTACTTCGGAGCGCTGCTCGAGCGCGGGGTGCGGATCTTCGAGTACCAGGCGGCGATCCTCCATGCCAAGACGCTGGTGGCGGACGGCCTGGTGTCGCTGGTCGGCTCGACCAACCTCGACTTCCGCTCCTTCCTGTTCAACGCCGAGTGCGACCTGCTGATGATGGACGCCTGCACGGCCGGGATGATGGAGAAAGCCTTCGCGGCCGACCTCGAGCGCGCGACCGAGATCCGCCTCGAGGACTGGCGCCGGCGGTCGTGGCTCACCAAGCTCGGGGATCGCCTGGCACGGTGGCTGTCGCCGGCGCTGTAGGGGGAGAGAGAACACGGACGAACAGAGACGGACACGGACGAACAGGGACAGCGACGGGGTGACTGCCCGGTTTCCTCTTCCCGGTCCGTGAAAGTCCGTGCTCGTCCGTGCCAGTCCGTGATCCAATGCTCCTTAACCCCATGAGCGCTCCTCTCCACCCTCCCCTCCGCACCCTCCTGGGATGGATCGCGCTCGGCCTCGTGGCGCTAGCGGCGGGGGTCGCGCTGGCCGAGCGCTTCCTCCCCGAGTGGCGGGCCGGCGCTCCTCCCTCCGACGCCGTGCTGCGCGAGCGCTTCGCCGAACGGGTGGCCGCGGGGGGGCTGGCGCTCGAGCCGGGCGCGCCCCGGATCACGCTGACCACCCGTGGCCCCGAGCAGTTCGAGCCCTATCGCGACCTGGGGGACGCCGGCACCGCCTGGCTGCTCGCCACCCGCACGGCGATCCGCGCCACGGTGGTGCACGGCGTCCGCGACGCCGCGGGGAAGCGTCTGCAGCTCGCGGTCGACTTCTCCTTCGCTGGCGAGCCGGTCTTTCTGATGGCGTGGGACGACACCGTCGTCTCCCCCTTCGTGCAGGCCGACAACGAGCAGGCCGTCCGTTCTGCCGAACGCCTGGCGCCGCTGCTGCTCGCTCCCGGCGAGCGGCTCGGCACCAGGCAGCAGTCGACGCTGATCACCTTCTCGCGGCTGCTGTATCCGATCGTGCCGGCGGCGGTCGGGCCGGCCGGCGCCGCTCCACGCGGCCAGCACCTGGCCCTCTGGATCCAGCAGAGCACCATCGGCGAGCGCCGCCCCGGGGCGCTGACCGCGGCCAGCGCCGCAGCGACCGACGCGGTGATGACCCGCGTCTTCGTCGACTTCTGGCGCGGCCTCGCCGGGATCGTGGCGCTCGCCGGGCTGTTCCTGCTGCTGCTGCTGCGCTCGCGCCTCTCCGCCGTCAACGGCGCCCTCCTCGCCCTCGCCGCGCTGCCGACTCTCCATCCTGCGCCCGGCAGCCTCAACGGCCCCCTCTCCTACAACCTGGCGGCGGCGTTCCTCGTGGCGCTCGAGATCCTCCTCCTCTGGTCGTGCGCCGAGTCGCTGCTGCGCTCGACCGACCCGACCTTCACCACCAGTCTCGACGCGTTGCGGGCCGGCCGCCTCGGCCCCCGCGGCGGCCGGGCGCTGCTGGTGGGATTCGCCTGCGGCGCCGGGCTCGCCGGGCTGCGGCTGGCGCTGCTGGCGCTCGCCGAGGCCGTGCCGGGGGTGTGGACGGTGCGCGGCAGCGTCGAGCTGCCGCTGTTGCGCGTCTTCGGCAGCCCGCTCTCCGACGGCATCCTGCTCGCCGGCGGGGTGGCGCTCGCCTTCGCGCTGACGGTGCGCATCGTCCCCGTGCACTGGGCGTTCGCCGCCTCGGCACTGGTGGCCGGGGCGCTCCTGCGGCCGGTCGCCGTCGCCCCCGCCCTCGCCGCGGTGGCCGCCAACACCCTGTTCTGCGCGCTGCTGATCTGGATCGGCCGGCGGGCCGGCCTGACCGCCCTGCTGACCGCCGCGGTCTGCTCGCTCGCCCTCCCCGCCGCCGTCCTCGCCGCGCGCTACCTCGAGTGGATGCCGGGCGGCTTCGCCGTCACGGCGGGGCTGTCAGCGGCGGTCGTCGTCTTGGGGATCGCCGGGATGTCGCGCTCGGGGAGCGCCGAGATCCAGCGCCTGGCGCCGCCGGCCTTCGTCCGCCGCCTCGAGGAGGAGCGCCGGTTCAAGAACGAGATGGAGCTGCTCGCCAAGATGCAGCGCGGCCTGCTGCCGCGCACCCTCCCCCGCGTCGAAGGGTGGGAGCTCGCGGCGCGCTCGATCATCGCCAACGAGGCCGGCGGCGACCTCTACGACCTGCTGGCGGACGACCAGGGGTATCTGTGGATCGCCGCCGGCGACGTCGCCGGGCACGGCTACTCGTGCGCCATCGCGCAGGCGATGACCAAGGCGGCGTTCGCCAGCCTCGCCGGCCGCGGCCGCACCCCGGCCCAGGTGCTGCAGCGGATGGACCGCGTGCTGCGCGCCGCCGGCCCGACGCGCACCTTCACCAGCCTGCTGCTGCTGCGGCTGCGGCCGGAGACCGGCGAGGGAACGCTGAGCAACGCCGGCCATCCCTATCCGCTGCTGGCGGCCGGCGGCGCGGTGGAGGAGATCGAGGTCTCGGCCCTGCCGCTCGGCCAGGGGCCTCCCCGCCAGTACGTGGACCGCGAGGTCCGGCTGCCGCCCGGCGCCGCGCTGGTGCTGTTCTCGGACGGCGTCTTCGAGGCGGCGGACGGCGGCGGCCAGGCCTACGGCTACGAGCGCCTGCGCCGGGTGCTGCAGGGCGCCGCGGAGCGGCCGGCGGAGAAGATCCTGGAGGCGGTGGTCGAGGACTGGCGGCGCCACCTGGGGACGGCCCAGCCGCTCGACGACACCACCGTGCTGGTGCTCAAGCGCTCGCCGGCCCGCCCCGCGGCCGCGGCGGCCGCAGAGGGGGGCGCGTGACCGCGGCGCGCCGCAGGCTGGCCCTCGCCGTGGCCGGGGGGCTCGCCCTCTTCGCCCTCGGCGCCGCCCTCGCCTTCGCCTGCCTCCCCGAATGGCGTTCCGGGCGCCCCGCCGAGCCGGCGCTCTACCTGCGGGCGCTGCGGCGGATCGCCGTCGAGGCCGGCCTGCCGCCGGCGCGCTCTCGCGGCGAGGTCGAGCTGACGCAGGGGCTGGAGATCGAGAACTCCGGCCGGGTCCTGGGGCGGACGGCCGCCCCCTGGCTGGCGGCGACGCGGCAGGGGATCCGCGTCGCCGTGCGCCAGGAGGTGGAGGTCGGCGCGCACAGCTCGATGTCGGGAGCCCTTCAGGACAAGACGGCGCCGCAGACCCTGGCGGGAGAGCTCGCGCTCGACGGGCACCCCTGGGCGCTCACCTGGGAGAGCTCGAACACGCCGTTCTTCCAATCCACCGACCGCGCGCCGTTCGAGCGCCTGGGCGAGAGCCTCACCCGCGCGCTGCTGCGCCCCGGCGAGGCGCTCGGGCCCCCGATGCGCGGCAGCATGGCCGGGGGAGTCCCCACCTGGCAGGCGCGGAACCTGACGGCGGCCACCCGGCCGCCGCAGAACGTCCTGGTCGTCGTCGCCGTGCCGCAGACGGTCCTCGCGCGCCGCCAGGCGGGCTGGATCGGAGCCCCCGGCACCCGGCCGAGCGACACGTTCAACCGGCGGCTGCTCTCCAAGCTCGCCTGGCTGCCGCTCGCCCTCGCCATCCTGGGGATCTTCCTGACCCTGGTCCTGCGGGCGCGGATCGACCTGGTGAACGGCGCTCTCCTCGGCCTCCTCGCCCTGCTCGGCGCGGGGCCGCGCTGGCTGCTCCAGCTCCTCCCCGTCCACTCCTGGTTCGAGGTGCTCGGCTGGGGGTTCACGGCGCCGGGCCGGGCGCTCGCCATCCTGCTCACCTGGTCGGCGGGGGAATCGCTGCTGCGCGCCGTGCAGCCGGACTTCACCACCAGCCTCGACACCCTGCGCCACGGCCGCCTGGGGCCGCGTGGGGGGCGCGCGCTGCTCGCCGGCCTCGCGGGCGGCGCGGCGCTCGCCGGGCTGGCGCTCGCCGCCTACGCCCTCGCGGCGGTGCTGCCGGGGGTCTCGCCGGCAGGGGCGAGCGTCCGCCTTCCCCTCCTGCGCCTCGACGGCAGCCCCATCCTCGACGGCATCTGGCTCGCCGCCGGCGTCACCCTGGCGCTGGCGCTCGCCGTCCGCTTCCTGCCGCCGCGGGTTGCTCCCTGGGGAGCGGCGCTCCTCGCCGGCTACGTCCTCGGCCCGCTCCAGCTCTTCCCCTACCCCTGCGAGCTGGCGGCCAACGTCGCCCTGGCCGGCGGGCTGGTGTGGATCGCGCGGCGCTTCGGGCTGACCGCGCTGCTCGCCGCGTCGGCCGCCTACTTCCTGCTGCCGGGCGCGCTCGCCGCTGCCCTCTACCTCGCCTGGATGCCGGGCGCCTTCGCCCTCACCGCCGCCGTCACCGCGGGGATCGCCGGGCTCGGCTTCCGCGGTCTCGGGCGTCCCGAGGCGGTGGAGACCGAAGCCATCCCGCCACCCCCCTTCATGCGCCGCCTCGCCGACGCGCGGCGGGTGCGCCACGAGGTGAGCCTGCTCGCCCGCATGCAGGTCGGGCTCCTCCCCCGCGAGATGCCGCGCCTCCCCGGCTACCAGGTGGCCGCCCGCTCGGTGCTCGCCACCGAGGCCGGCGGCGACCTCTACGACTTCCTCCCCGACGAGGCGGGACGGCTCTGGCTCGCCGCCGGCGACGTGGCCGGGCACGGCTACTCGTGCGCGGTGGCGCAGGCGATGGTCAAGGCCGGCCTCCAGAGCCTGGTCGAGCCGGAGGAGACCCCGTCCGGCGTGCTGCGCGGCCTCGACCGCGTGCTGCGCGGCGTCAGCCTCGGGCACAGCTTCACCAGCCTCTCGCTGATCCGCCTCGATCCGGGGTCGGGGGACGCCCTGCTCGCCAACGCCGGCAATCCCTATCCCCTGCTCTTCGCCGGCACCCAGGTCACCGAGATCGAGCTCCCCGGCCTCCCTCTGGCGCGCGGACCCGTCCAGCCCTACGCCGACCGCCCTTTCCACCTGCCGCCGGGAGGCGTCCTCCTGCTCTGCTCGGACGGCCTCTACGAGTCCCTCGACCGCGACGGCAACGCCTACGGCTACGAGCGCGCCCGCGAGGTGCTGCGCGCGATGGGGCACCGCCCCGCCGTGGAGATCGTGGATGCCCTCTTGAACGACTGCCGCCGCCACCTAGGGGCGGAGGCTGCGCCGGACGATGTGACGGTGGTGGTGGTGAGAAGGGGTTGAAGGGTAGCAGGGCGACCGCGGGTCGCCCCTACACCCGGTCTCGACGGCAGGTGTAGGGGCGACCCGCGGTCGCCCTCTTACTACCTTTGCTTCCTTTCCCGCCGCTGCCCGAAGAGCAGCTTCTGCTCCAGCAGCCCCCTCTGCGCGCGGTAGAAGGCGTCGAGGAAGCGGCGGGGGGGGACCTGCCAGCGCGCGCGGGGCCAGGCGATCTTGAGCTTGATCTTCTCGGCGACCTCGTCGAGGATGCGGCCGTCGAGGGTCCCCTGGTCGTCGCGGCGCAGCAGGTCCTCGAGCACCTGGAGCTCGTGAACGCCGTAGATGTCGAGCTGCTCGCGGGTGAAGGGGAATTCCGGGTCGGCGGCCGGCGCCGCCCGCGCGATCGCCGCCGGGCGGCCGGCGGCGCGGCCGAGCGGCCGGTCTCCGCGGTCGGGCCCGCGGTCGGCGAGGTCGTCGAGGAGGACGGCGGCGGGGGCCTTGACCACCAGCGTCCCCGCCACCAGGTCGCCGCAGCGCAGGCGGTCGCGGTTGAACAGCGGCATCAGGGCGAAGACGAGGAGCCAGACCAGCGCCAGCAGCCGTCCCCAGCCCGGCGCCTCGGGGAGGATGCCGCCGCCTCCGGAGAGGAGGGCGGTGAGGGGGAGCGAGAATTCCAGGTTGCGCATCAGGTTGCGGGCGAACACCGCCTCCGCCGTCAGCGGCCCGCCGCCGCGCGCGATCACCCGCAAGCCCGCCCGCCGCTTGCCGAAGGTGGTGCCGCCGCGGTGCACCTCGGAGTAGACGAAGTAGAAGTTCCAGAGGCCGAAGCCGACCAGCAGGGCGAAGGTCACCCCCAGCTCCCCCATGCCGATCGTGGAGACCAGGCCGGCGAGGATCCAGACCAGGATCGTCCCGCCGACGATCATCATCAGATCGACCAGGAAGGCGGCGGCGCGGTCTCCCGCCGAGGCGACCACGAAGGGGAGCGCCACCCCCTCCGGGGTGAGCACCCGGTGGATGCGCGCCTTCTCGAGGGCGATGGCGCTCAATCCCCCGCCTCCTCGCGCCCCGCCGCGGATGCCGCGGACGCCCTGGACCCACGCCCGGCGGCGAGGAAGTACCAGCTCCAGAACGCCAGGGTGAGGGCGGCGAGGGACCAGCGGACGGCGACGTCGTGCACCAGCTGGCGGAAGACCCCCTCGATCATCCCCGCCACCAGGAACATGGCGGTCGCCCCGAAGGCCAGCCGCGCCACCTCCGGCCCGCGCAGGGCGAGGTTGCGCAGGCGGGTGTGGCGGCCGGGGAAGACCAGCGCCGAGCCGATCGCCATCCCCGCCGCGCCGCACAGGCAGACGGCGGAGAGCTCGGTGACGCCGTGCGGCAGCACCCAGGCCCAGAATTCGGGGCCCAACCCCCGCGACTGGTAGAGCGCCGCCATCGCGCCCAGCTGCAGCCCGGTCGAGAACAGCAGGTAGATCACCGGCACCCCGGCCATGAAGCCGACGGCGAAGCAGAGCATGCCGACCTTGGCGTTGTGGGTGAACAGGAAGCTGGCGAACGCCGCGAGCGGCTCGCCGCCGCCGCCGTAGAGGACCTCGCGCAGCTCCTTGGCCGACGAGGTGGGGGTGCGCCCCTGGGCCATGCCGCCGACGAAATTCATGTAGCGGTCGAGGTCGGCGAGGGTCATCCGGTAGCCGACCAGGATGCCGAGGCCGAGCAGCAGGAAGGAGGCGATCACGAACGGGGCGTAGCGGCGCACGGCGCGCGGGAAGCCCGCGCGGAAGAACTCCGCCACCGCCTCCCCCGCCCGCCGCCTGGCGCCGTAGACGCAGATGTAGGCGCGCGCGACCAGGGCGTTCAGATAGTCGAGCAGGTTCTTGTCGAGGCTGATCGCGGTCGCCACGGCGAGCGCGCTGACCGCGCTGCGATAGAGCACGGGCAGCCGGTTGAGCTCCTCGGCGTCGAGGTCCTGGAGCCCCTTGCGGTCGACCCGGGCGAGCAGCCCTTCGAGCTCGCGCCAGGCGGCCTCCCGCTCGCGGCGGAACTGGGCGGACTTCAGGACCATCTCGGAGGGGTTCGCCATCGTCAGATCCTCTCGCGCCGCTTGATGTCGAGGTAGGTGTTGACCAGCCGCGTGGTCACCGCCGCCGGCGGCGCGTCGATCGGGAAGATCCCCAGCCGGCGCAGGCGGCGCAGCACCACCTCGCGGTCGCGCAGCAGGCCGCCGGCCACCACGGCGCGGTTGAGCTCGACCATCCCGTCCGGAACGCCGGCCGCGGTGGCGGCGAGCCCGGGGTCCTGGAGGGCCACGAAGACCACCACGTGGCGGCGCGACAGGCGGTCGAGGTTCTCGACCATCAGCTCGGCCGAGATGGTGTCCACGAAGTCGGTGAGCACCACGATCAGCGAGCGGCGCGACAGCCGCTGGCCGATCGAGGTCAGGCCGAGGGTGAAGTTGGTCTCGCGCTCCGAGTAGTCGACCTGCGACGCCACGCGGCTCAGCACGTCGAAGCCGCGCAGCCCGCCCTTCGGCTCGACGTAGAGGCCGAGGCGGGCGTCGAAGGTGGCGAGCCCCACGCGATCCCCGGCGCGCAGCGAGACGTAGGCGAGGAGGAGGGCGGCGTTCACCGCGTGGTCGACCTTGGGGATGCCGGCGAGCGGCTCGCACATCAGGTGACCGGTGTCGATCGCGATCACCATCTGGTGGTTGCGCTCGGCGCGGAACTGGCGCGCCACCAGCTTCCGGTGGCGTGCCGACGCCTTCCAGTCGACCGAGCGGTTGTCGTCCCCGGCGGCGTACTCCTTGAGCGAGTCGAACTCGGTGCCGTCCCCCTTGTAGCGCTCGATCTTGAGGCCGGCGCGGAACTCGCGGTCGGTCAGGAAGCGCAGCGCCACCGCCTTGACCGGCCGGATGTTGGGGACCACCGGCGCCTGCCGCTTGAGCTCGACCCGCGACACCGCGGCGACCAGCCCGAGCGGCCCCAGGAGGCGCACCCAGGCGCGCTCGACCACCGCCCGCCCGCGCCGCGTGGGAACCAAGCGGACGGCCAGGTCCGCCCGCCCCGCGACCAGCCGGCCGGAGAGCGGCGGCTGCGGCGCCAGACGGTCGGAGAGGTCGACGGCCACCTGCACGGGGATCCGCCGCGACGCCGCGGACTCGACGCGCACCGTCAGCAGCGCCGTCGCCTCCTCGCCGATGAAGAGCGTCCCCGGCATCTCGAGGGCGCAAGAAACTTGCCGCCGGCGCGGCGCCGCGAGGGCGTCGATCCCCAGCGCCAGCGCCAGCAGCCCGAGATAGACCGGCCACAGCGTCCACAGCCGCGCGTCGACGGCCACCGGCAGCAGGGCCACCGGCAGGCCGAGCGCGGCGAGCGCGATGGCGCGGCGCGTCGGTCGCATCAGGAAATTAGCCGCCTCATTTTTGTCTCATCGCGGCGCCGGCACCTGGGCGAGGATCTGGTCGAGGACGGGGTCGGCGGCGAGGCCGTCGACCTCGGCGCTCGGGGAGAGCACCACGCGGTGGCGCAGCAGCGGCTTGAACAGGCTCTTGACGTCGTCGGGGATGACGAACTCTCTGCCCTCGAGCACCGCCACGGCGCGCGCCGCGGCGGCCAGCATGTTGGCGGCGCGCGGGCTGGCGCCGTACTGGAGGGCCGGATGGTTGCGCGTGGCGCGGATCAGGTCGACCACGTAGGCGACCGTCTCGTCGGCGAGGCGGATGCCGGAGACCACCTGGCGCATCCAGGTGATGAAGCGCAGGTCGCAGAGCGGCGCCACCCCCAGGCTGGCCAGGTTCGGCATCGCCGTCTGGTGGCCGTGCGTCCTGACCATCGTCAGCTCCTCGTCGCGCCCGGGGTAGCCGATCAGCACCTTGAACAGGAAGCGGTCGAGCTGCGCCTCGGGGAGCGGATAGGTCCCCTCCTGCTCGATCGGGTTCTGGGTCGCCACCACCATGAAGCCGGCGGAGAGCGGGTGCGAGGTGCCGTCGATGGTGATCGTGCGCTCCTGCATCGATTCGAGCAGCGCCGCCTGCGTCTTCGGCGGCGTGCGATTGATCTCGTCGGCGAGCAGGAACTCGGTGAACAGCGGCCCCTTGGTGAGGGTGAAGCTGTTGGTCTGGAAATTGAACAGGTTGGTGCCGATCAGGTCCCCCGGCATCAGGTCGGGGGTGAACTGCACGCGCTTGAAGTCGAGCTTGACGCAGGCGGCGAAGGCGCGCGCGAGGAGCGTCTTGCCGGTGCCGGGCGGCCCCTCGAAGAGCAGGTGCCCCTCGGAGACTAGCGCCACCATCATCAGGTGGACCGCCTCCTCCTGGCCGATGATCACACGGCCGATGCGCTCCTTGAGGGCGGCCCCCAGCTCGCGAACCTTCTCAATTGCCATTCGTCATCTCCAGTCTCCAATCGTAAAGCCGCCGGGCGATCCGCGCCGCCCGCTCCTCGCCGCGCGCGCCGTCCGGAAGCAGGGCGAGGCTGCGCTCGAGGGCGGCGAGATTCAATCCCCGGGCCTTTCTGTGCTGCGCGGCGTGGCCGTCGGTCAGACGCTGGAGGCGGGCCAGACGCTCGCCTTCGGGGAGGTCCGGCGGCAGGAAGTAGTGCGCGGCGACGCTCCGCGTGGTCTGCGCGAAGTAGCGGCGCAGGCCGTCGCCGGCGTGGCCGCCGGCCGCCAGCAGCTTCGCCGTGTTGTCGATCAGCGTCTCCTTGCCGGCGGCGAGCGCGGCGGTCGACGGCAGCGGCTTGCCGAAGCGCCCCATCCCCGCCCACAGCACGACGCCGAGCAGCACCAGCGACTGCATCGTCGCGAGCGCCATCGGGAAGCGCAGCGCCTCGGCGAGCAGCCCCGGGACGCGGTGGTAGCCGTGGATCGTCTCGTCGAAGACGACGCCGGTCGCCCCCAGCCCGCGGGTCAGGAAGTCGAACACCGCCGTGGCGTTCTCCCCCTGGTCGAGGCCGTGGTTGTTGAGGACGTCCGGATCGGCGATCAGATAGGTCGCGGGGGCCGCCTTTCTGGAAGCCAGCCGGGCGATCAGCAGCCCTCCCGGGCAGGCGATCACCGGCAGGAGCTCAGGAGCGGGCGTGAGGAGCTGGGCCTGCGTCGCCACGATGCGCAGCTCGGCGGCCATGCCCCCCCAGCTCGCGGTGCAGGCCGCGCTGCCGCGACGGGAGCGCACGACCGCTACCTTGCCGAGCCCAAGCCCGGCCACCTGCCGCTCGACGTCCTCGCGGGGGAGGGGCTCGACCGAGGCCAGCCAGTCGGGGTGCTTGGGATCGGGCGGCCCCACCTTCCACTTGGGGAGCACCACCACCAGCGGCGCCTGGGCCTTCGCGGCCTCGTCCCGCAGCCCCTGGACGCGCTCCGGATCCCCCGGGCTGTCCGGCTCGGCGAGCACCAGCGGCCGCTCGCGCCCCGGCGTCCCGCCGCGCGACGACTGGCGCGACACCACGCCGAGCCCCATCGCGCGCAGCAGCTCGGCGAGCCCGCGGTGGCCGAGCGCGCTGTAGCTGAAGGTGTCGTGCCCCGGCCGCGGGCCCTCGAGGTCGCGGCCGTAGACGCCGAGCAGCACGGCGGCGAGAAAGGAGACGGCCACGCTGGCGACGATCCAGCCCACCGCGCGGCGCGAGAACCCCCCTTCGAGCTCGCCGGGATCGACGGCGGCTTCCTCCACCGCCGTCACGCCGCCCTCCGGGTGAGGGCCTGGAAGCGTTCGAGGTTCCGCTCGTACTCCGCGGCGCCGAGCGGCTCGCCGCCGAACAGCGAGCGCTCGACCGTGCGCACCAGGTCGGCGAACGCCTCCCGCGCGTCGGGCGCCAGCGGCAGGGTGCGCACCAGCTCGCGGCTGGTCCGCGACGGCTGGATCGCCGTCCGCGTGCGCGCCGCGAAGTGGCGGATCGCCGCCAGCAGCAGCGCGTGGACCGCCTCGGCGTAGCGCCCCTCGGCGGCGAGCCGCGCGGCGTCGTCGAAGGAGAGCTCCGGCCCGGCAGCCGCCGCGGAGCCTTCCTCCCGTGGCGCGACGGCAGGCGTGTCCGGCCCGGCGCGCCTCGACCACGAAGGGATCGCCTGGAAGATCCAGAACGCCACCAGGGCGATCACCACGACCAGCAGGACGAGGAAGACCAGCTTCGAGAGCGCGGCGCCGGCGCCCAGAATCGGCAGGGGGACGCTGAGCGGGGCGGGCTGGGGCACCGATCTCCCCGTCGGCAGGTCCGTCTCGTCCTCGGGCTCGGGCCGGTTGGGGAGCGCCCGCTGGTAGTGGGGGTCCGCGAGGGTGGCGCGCGCCCGCGCCTCGACGCCGCCCTGTGATACCGCCGCGGCGCCGGGCAGGGCGAGCCCGGTAAGCCAGAATCCGGCGAGGATCAGCGCCGCGAGGCGGCGCCGCTCAGGCGAAGACCGAGGCGATCTGGTCAACGTCGATCGATTCTTTTCCGGCGCGCAGCCGGTAGTAGATCACCGCGCAGGCGGTCGCCGAGAGGCCGATGGCGAAGAGGCTCATCAGCGGCTCCAGCACGAGCTTCGCCTGCGGCACGGCGGCGGCGACTCTGGTGATCACGGAATTGAACAATCCCAACAGGAAGAGGACGCCGAAGATCGTGCCGCGCTCCCCGTGGGTGAGAAAGGCGCTGCGCCGCAGCGCGTTGACCGCCCCCGGCCGCTCCTCGACCGCCGCCGGCACCGCCACATAGAAGCGCAGGAACAGAACCAGGAAACCGATCACGCAGGCCAGGAGCAGCGGCACGATGAGGAGCGAGCAGCCCGGCGCTTTGGCGAGGGCGAACATGGGCAGCACGGCGATCAGCACGAGGCCGAGCATCGCCAGCATCTCCAGCCCCACGACCGAGAGCACGGGCAGCAGGCAGGACAGGCCGATGCTCAGGCACGATCCGAGGGAAGCATCCTGCCCGCGCATCTGCTGGAAGACCCCGTAGGTGATGGCGGCGGTCGACAGCGGCATGCAGAGTAGCCACGCCGCCAGGCCGACCAGGCCGGCGACGGCGATGGCGCCCATGCCGCCGTGGGTCTTTCCGGCCTCCTTCACCAGGCCGCCGAGCACGAAGATCGGCAGGTAGGCGAGAGCGGTCAGGATCGTGAACGGGATCAGATTGCTGAAATAGATCGAGAACGTCTCGCGCAGGACCTCGCCGGTTCCCAGCCGCTTGATGACCAGAGCAGACTGCAGAGCGCGGAACGACGGCGCCTGCCGCATCGCCTCCGCAGCCGCCGTGCCGGCGTCCGGCCCCTGATAGACGGTGCCGCCGGCCGGCGGCGGAGGGAAGGGTGCGGGCACGAGGGGAGGCGCCGGCAGGGGATCGAGCGCCAGGCGCACCGTCTCGTGGCCGGACGGCAGGGGCGGCGGGCTGGCGAAGGGCGGCGCCGGCGTGGCGTTCGCCCCCGGCCCCTTGTAGCGGCTGACGATCACGCCGCAGCGCAGGCACTCGGGGCTCTCGGGCTGCTCGAACCCACACTTGGGGCAGATCATCGCGGCGCTCCTCTCGATTCACTCGGTTCGCAAGGAGATGTCGCGCGCCGGCGTTTCATTTCGCTGCGGCGCATTCCTCTCGTCTCTTCCCGGAAGCTGTGCTTTGGATCGTAGACCGCCCCCGGGGGAGCGTCAAGGAAGGCCGGGCGAGCCGCCCGCCTCACGCGAAGACGGCCGCGACGCCGTCGGTGTCGAACCCTTCCTTGAGGCTGCGCAGGAGGTAGTAGATCACCGCCGTGTTGGTGGCCCCGAGGCCGACGGCGAGGATCTCCATGGCGTCGCGCAGGAGCATCGCGACGGCCGGCGGCGCGGCGCGGAGGGCGACGCCGAGCAGCAGCCCCAGCCCGAACTGGAGGACGAAGAGCACCACCCAGGTCCCGAAGATCTCCCAGCGCAGGCCGTCGGTCAGAAAGGTGCTGCGGTTCAGCGTCAGGCCGATCCCGGTGCGTTCCGTCACCGCCACGGGGATCGCGACCGCCCATTGCATGGAGAGCACGATCCCCGGGATGACGCAGAGCAGGAAGCCGAACCAGATGGCGAACGCCTGCACCAGGACGAGCCCGAGGACTGGGAGGAGCGCGGCGGCGCCGTGCCGCAGGCAGTCGGCGAGGGTTGTCCCGCCCCCTCGTAGTTGCTGGATCACCCCATAGGTGACCGCCGCCGTCGCGAGATAGCTGCCGAGGGAGGTCAGGAGGAGGCCGAGCCAGCGGTTGGCGAGCGGCGACAGGGAGATCCCCTGCAAGGCGAGGCTCTGGTAGAGAAGGAGCGGCAGCAGGGCGAGGGCGGTCAGCAGGCTGAGCGGCAGGAAATTCGAGAAGTAGATGGTGAACGTCCGGCGCAGGATGTCGCCGATCTCGAACGTCCCCTGGTAGCGGTCCGGCAGTGGGAGCCCTGGCGGCCCGGCGGCGACGGAGGGGGCGGAGACAGGCAGCCCGGGCTCGCGGCGCGGCGCGGCGGACGCCGCAGTGGGTGGCGCGGACGCCCGGGGGCGCAGCGCCGCGGCGCCCAGGGCCGGGCCGAGGTAGAGGGCGACGAGGACCCCGCAACGCCGGCACTCGGGGGCGCCGGGCGCCTCGATTCCACATTTTGGACAGGTGGTCACGCCGGAGGTCGTCTCGGGAGTCGCATCTGAGGTCATATCGGAGAATGCCGTGGACCGCAATTCCATTTCACGGCGGGTTTAGACTACCGCGCATGGCAACCGAGCTCCCTCCCTACACCCTTCCCGGCGGCACGGACATCGGCCACGTCCACCTCAAGGTGGCCGACCTCGAGCGGGCGATCGCCTTCTACTGCGGCGTCCTCGGCTTCACCCTCACCTCCCGCTTCGGGGCGCAGGCCGCCTTCGTCGCCGCCGGCGACTACCACCACCACATCGGCCTCAACACCTGGGAGAGCCGCGGCGGCACGCCGCCGCCGCACGGCCACACCGGCCTCTACCACACCGCCGTCCGCTACCCCACCCGCGCCGACCTCGCGCGCGCCGTCGAGCGCGTGCTCGCCGCCGGCGTCGAGCTCCAGGGGGCCGCCGACCACGGGGTCAGCGAGTCGGTCTACCTGGCGGATCCGGACGGCAACGGCGTCGAGCTCTACCGCGATCGGCCGCGCGAGGAGTGGCCGCGCTCGCCCGACGGCAGCCCCGCCATGTACACCGAGCGCCTCGATCTCGGCGCGCTGTTGCGGGAGGCCGAAAAAATCAGTGTCGCGGGGGAGTGACAGCGGCATCCTTTGGGAGTAGCATCCGCTGAAGCTCGACTGATCAAGCACCAGGCGGATCTTCCAACTACGCCCCTCCGGGGTACAGAAAGGATGCACCGATGGCAAGTCGCTCCCACCGTTCGGTTTGGATGGCGGCCTTCCTCGTGGCGGCAGCCGCCGCCGGGACGGCCGTCCGGCCCGCAAGCGCGCAGCTCCAGTTCTCCTCCGCGGACGGCAACCAGAGCTTCAAGATCGGCGTTCTCGGCCAGGTCCAGGGGGAGAGCATCGAGAACGCCGACCTCAAGGCGGACAGCTCGAACAACCTCTTCCTGCGCCGCATCCGCCTGCTCGGCAACTTCAAGCTGTCGGACGACCTCACGGTCTTCTTCGACACCGACGCCCCCAACCTCGGCAAGGGAAACCCGGACGGCACCAAGAACAACGCCGACCTCTTCCTCCAGGACTTCGTCGTCACCTACTCGTTCAGCAAGGCGTTCCAGATCGACGCCGGCATGATGCTGCTCGGGCAGACCTACAACCACCTGCAGTCGGCGGCGACCCTGATGGCCCTCGACTACGGCCCGTACACCTTCGTCGAGTCGGTGCCGACCACCTCGCGCACCGGCCGCGACTACGGCGTCGAGGCGCGCGGCTACCTCGGCGACGATCACCTGGAGTACCGCGGCGGCGTCTTCCAGGGGGTGCGCGGGGTGAACAACACCAATGCGCTGCGCTACACGGGACGCCTCGCCTACTACATCCTCGGGCCCCAGACCTCCTACTTCTACCGCGGCACCTCGCTCGGCAAGATCCAGACGCTGTCGATCGGCGGCAGCTTCGACCGCCAGCAGGACTACAAGTCCTACGGCGCGGATTTCTACTGGGATCAGCCGGTCGCCGGCGGCGACGGGGTGACGGTGCAGGCCGACTACCAGCAGATCGACGGCGACGTCTTCATCCCCGCCCTGCCCAAGCAGACCAACACCATGCTCGAGGTGGGCTACTACATCCACGCCGCCCACCTGCAGCCCTACGTCCAGTACGCCCAGCAGAACTTCGACGCGGTGACGCGGCCGGACGAGAAGCGCACGCAGGGGGGGCTCGCCTACTACTTCAACGGCCACAACTCGAACCTCAAGCTCGCCCTCACCTCGATCGACAAGGACGGCGCCAAGAAGCGCAGGCAGATCCAGCTCCAGTACCAGGTCTACGCCTTCTAGACGATTTCCGGACGACCGACCGATCCAAGGGGGGAATCCATGAGCGTTGCGAGCACGACTACCGACACGGCCGGCCCGCTGGTCTCCCGGCAGGAGGAGCGCAAGGTCATCTTCGCCTCCTCGCTGGGCACGGTGTTCGAATGGTACGACTTCTATCTCTACGCCACCCTGGCGCCGTTCTTCGCCGCCCTCTTCTTTCCGAAGGGGAATGACACCGCGGCCCTGCTCTCCGCCTTCGCCACCTACGCCGCCGGCTTCCTGGTGCGGCCGTTCGGCGCCCTCTTCTTCGGACGCCTGGGCGACCTGGTGGGGCGCAAGTACACGTTCATGGTGACCATCGTGGTGATGGGCCTGTCGACCGTGCTGGTCGGCTGCCTCCCCACCTACGCCTCGATCGGCGTGCTGGCGCCGATCCTTCTCGTGGCGCTCCGCCTGCTCCAGGGCCTCGCCCTCGGCGGCGAGTACGGCGGCGCGGCGACCTACGTCGCCGAGCACGCCCCCGAGGGGCGGCGCGGCTACGCCACCAGCTGGATCCAGACCACCGCGACCGTCGGCTTCTTCCTCTCGCTCCTGGTCATCGGCCTCTGCCGCTTCAAGCTGAGCCCCGACGACTTCAAGGAGTGGGGTTGGCGGGTGCCGTTCCTGATCTCGGCGGTGCTCCTCGCCTTCTCGATCTACATCCGGTCGCGCCTCAACGAGTCGCCCGTCTTCCAGCGCATGAAGGCGCAGGGGAAGGGTTCGGACTCGCCGCTGCGCGACAGCTTCCTGCGCTACCCGAACAACAAGTACGTGTTCCTCGCCCTGTTCGGCGCCGCCGCCGGCCAGGGGGTGGTGTGGTACACGGGGCAGTTCTACGCCCTCTTCTTCCTCACCATCACCCTCAAGCTCGAGTGGTACAAGGCCTACATCCTGGTCGCCGTCGCGCTGCTCGTGGCGACGCCGTTCTTCGTCCTCTTCGGCCGGCTGTCGGACCGCATCGGCCGGCTCAAGATCATCCTCGCCGGCTGCCTGCTCGCCGCGCTCACCTACTTCCCGCTCTTCCACGCCCTCACCCACGCGGTCAATCCGGCGCTCGAGGAGTTCCAGGCGAGCCACCCGGTGAGCGTCGCGGCCAGCGACTGCAACTTCCACATCTTCGCCTTCCCGGGGACCAAGTTCTCCGACTGCGACAAGGTGAAGGACAACCTCGCCAAGGCCGGCCTCTCCTTCACCTCGCAACCGGCCGAGCCGGGGGCCGCGGTGACGACGCGGATCGGCAACACCACCCTCAACGGCTGGAACGAGGACGCGTTCAAGGCCGCCCTCAAGACCGAGGGGGTGCCGGCGGCCCCCGACCCGGCGCGGATCAACTACCTGATGGCGTTCCTGATCCTCTTCGTGATGGTGCTCTACGTCACCATGGTCTACGGCCCGATCGCCGCCTTCCTGGTCGAGCTCTTCCCGACCCAGATCCGCTACACCTCGATGTCGTTCCCGTACCACATCGGCAACGGCTGGTTCGGCGGCATGCTCCCCCTGCTCGCCACCGCCATGGTGGCCAAGGCCGGCAACATCTACTACGGCCTCTGGTACCCGGTGGTCGTCGCCGTCCTGACGGTGATCGTCGGCACCCTCTTCCTGCGCAACACGACGGCTCACTCGCTGAGCGAGTGAGCTCTCGGGCGATCTGAGCAGCATCCTCCCGCCGGGCTGCGCAGCCCGGCGGTTTCGTTTTCAGGGGCTTTCAGGGAGTTATGGGAGAGGCTTCCTACCCGGCCTGCGCCGGCCTCTCGGACTCTTCGATCCCCCGCCAGGTCTCCTCGCTGTCGTCGAAGATGGGGAGGTTCGGCAGGCGGCCGCGGGCGGCGTTGATGTGCCAGCCCCAGAGGAGCGCCCACTTGAGGTAGGTGCCGTACGCCTGGAGCATGCAGAAGACCAGGCCGTGCATGCCGTCGAGGATGCCGAACTGGAAGATGTAGGTGCGGAAGAAGCGCCAGATCGAGCGGCCGAAGATCTCGGGGAAGCCGGCGCGCCGCTTCTCGCGCCACTTCTGCGCCGCCCCCCAGAAGCTGTACTTCTCGATCCGCCGGACGTACTCGTCGAGCGAGTCCGCCATGTAGTGCTCCATCGGGCTCTTGAGCACCGGCGCCGCGCCGCGGGTCACCATGTCGGCGTGCACCCGCCGGTTGGGATAGCGGGCCGAGCCGTTGCGGATCAGCCGCACCACGCGGTCGTGCTGCCATCCCGAGAAGCGGATCACCCGGTCGAGGAAGTAGACCCGCCGCTTGATCGTGTACGCCTCGTGGTCGGGACCGGCGGCGAGCAGGGTCTCGATCTCGCGCTGGAGGGCCGGCGTGCAGCGCTCGTCGGCGTCGAAGATCAGGATCCACTCGTGCGCGACCTGGTCCATCGCCCAGTTCTTCTGCGACGCCGAGCCGAAGTAGGTGCGCTGGTAGAAGCGCACCTTCTGCTCGTAGCCGCGGACGATCTCCGGGGTGCGGTCGGTCGAGAAGGAGTCGACGACCAGGATCTCGTCGCACCAGAGGAGCGACTCGATGCAGCCGGCGATGTTCGCCTCCTCGTTGAAGGTGGTGATGATCGCCGACAGGCGGGGGCGGGCGGACGGAGTTTGCTGGCGGGCGGGCATAGTTTCTCCGCGCCAAGACTATCAGAGGGCTCCGCCTGCTAGAATCCCGTCCGTCAGCCACCGACCCGAGAGCTCAATCACCTTGCGTTCCTACCTTGTCTTCTTACTCTTGCTGACGGTGAAGGTCGTCGCCCGGGTCTTCTACCGGATCGACCGCAAGTGGATCGGCGACGTCCCTCCCGACGCCTGGCGGCACATCCGCCTGGCCGCCATCCTCAACCACACCAGCCTCTACGAGGCGCTGTTCGCCGGCAGCTGCCCCAACCACTTCCTCTGGCGCCTCGCCCGCCACGGCGTGGTGCCGATCGCCCAGAAGACCGCCGACCGCGCCCTGGTCGGCCGCTTCTACGGGCTGGTGGCGGCGCGGGTGATCTCGATCACCCGCGAGCGCGACGAGACCTGGAGCGAGGTGCTGCGGCAGATCGACCCCGACGCCATGGTGATCATCCTCCCCGAAGGGCGGATGAAGCGCGCCAGCGGGCTCGACTCCGAGGGCAAGCCGATGACCGTGCGCGGCGGCGTCGCCGACCTCCTCGAGACGATGGGCGAGGGCAGGATGCTCCTCGCCTACAGCGGCGGCCTCCACCACGTCCAGGTCCCCGGCGACCGCTTCCCGCGCCTGTTCAAGACCATCCGCCTCCGCCTCGAGGTGGTCGACATCGCCGCCTACCGCGCCGCCCGCCTCGAGGAGAAAGGGGCCAAGGGGTTCCGCCGCGCCGTCGTGCGCGACCTCGAGCGCCGCCGCGACCTCAACTGCCCGATCGCCGAGGACACGGATCCCACGGCCTGGGCGTTGCGGCAGGCGGGGGAGGCGGCGCCCGCGGAGACGGTGAACCAGGGACCTCAGGGACAGCAGGGACTTTAGGACAGTAAGGAGCCCCAAGTCCCTGTTGTCCCCGCAGTCCCCTTTCGTCTCTGGTCCAGCCCTCCGGTAACGCCGCCGGATTGCGATCCCAAGGACCCGCTCCCCCCGGCTCCGCCTCCCCTACTCCCGCCGCAGCGCCACCAGCGGATCGACCCGCATCGCCCGCTGCGCCGGCAGGTAGCAGGCGAAGAGGCCCACGGCGGCGAGGAGGGCGAGGACTCCGGCGAAGATTCCGGGGTCGGTGGGGGCGACTCCGAAGAGGACGCTGGCGAGGGCGCGGCGGAGGGCGAGGGCTCCGGCGACGCCGAGGAGGAGGCCCGCGCCGACCAGCCAGGCGCCCTGGGTCATCACCATGCGGAGGATCTGGCGGGCCTGCGCGCCGAGCGCCATCCGCACCCCGATCTCCTGGGTGCGCAGCTCGACCGTGTAGGCCAGCACGCCGTAGGTGCCGATCGCGGCGAGGGAGAGCGCGACGACGGCGAAGATCAGCACCAGGAAGGCGATGAAGCGCGGCTGCGCCACCGAGGCGTAGACCACCTCCGTCATCGGCCGGACGTCCGCCACCGGGATCGCCGGGTCGAGGCGGCGGATCTCGCCGCGCACCGGGGCGGCCAGGCTCATCGGGTCGCGCGCCGAGCGCACGACGAGGTACATGGTCCCCGGCGCATAGCCGGTGGCCTCCGGGGCCTGGTCGTTCAGGAAGTAGAGCTCGCTCCCCGTCTTGTGGTCGAGCCCTCCCTGCTTGACGTCGCCGGCGATGCCGACGATGGTCAGCCAGGGGGACTCCTTCCCCGGAGAGCCGGGGGAGCCCGGCGGCACCCGCAGCCGTTCGCCGAGCGGGTTCTTGTCCCCCCAGAAGAGCTTCGCCATCGTCTGGTTGATCACCACCACGCCGGTCGATCCCTTGCCGTCGGTGGCCTCGAAGAACCTCCCGGCGACCCGCGGGATGCCCAGGGTCTTGAAGTAGTCGCGGGTGACGAACTGCCAGTAGTCGACGTTGTGCGAGGGGCCGTCGGTCGTCGTCGGCACGCTCTCGAAATCGGTGTCGTTGGCATCGACCGGGCGGTTCGGCGGCAGGCCCGAGACCGCGGCGGCGCCCGTCACCCCCGGCAGGTGCGAGACGCGGTCGACGAGGCGTTGGTAGAAGGCCTCCACCTGCTCCGGCTTCGCGTAGTCGCGGCGCGCGAGCGGCACCTGCATCGAGAGCACCCCCTCCGAACGGAAGCCGGGATCGACCTGCTGGAGCAGCCAGAAGCTGCGGATCAGCAGGCCGCCGCCGATCACCAGCATGGCGGCGAAGGCGACCTCGGCCACCACCAGCACGCGCCGCAGCCACTGCCGGCCGGCGCCCGCGGTGGCCCGCTGCCCCCCTTCCTTGAGAGTGGCGAAGAAGGCCCCCGCCCGCGAGTGGAGCGCCGGCGCGAGGCCGAAGAGGAGGCCGGTGGCGACCGAGACCGCCAGCGTGAAGAGGATGGTCCGCAGGTCGAGGCCGATCTCGTCCGCGCGCGGGATGCTCTCCAGGTTGGCGGCCACGATCGCCCGCACGCCGCCATAGGCGAGGAGGAGCCCGAGCCCACCGCCGAGCAGCCCGAGGACCACGCTCTCGGTGAGGAACTGGCGCACCAGCCGCCCGCGCGGCGCGCCGAGGGCGGTGCGCACGGCCACCTCCTTCTGCCGCGCCTCGGCGCGGGCGAGGAGGAGGTTCGCCACGTTGACGCAGGCGATCAGCAGCACCAGCCCCACCGCGCCGAGGAGCAGGCGGAGCTTCGGCCGCACGTCGCCGACCAGGTCGTCGAGCAGCGGCTGGATGACCATCGGGTGGGTCAGCGGCTTCGGGGTGTGCTTCTGCGGGCTCTCCAGCTTCCAGCGGCCGACGAGGCCGTTCATCTCCTGCTGCGCCCGGGCGGGCGAGATGCCGGGCTTCAGCCGCCCGACCAGGTAGAGGTAGTGGTTGCCGCGGCTCCCCGGCTTCAGGGGGTCGAGGGCGAGCGGCGCCCAGGCCTCGATCCGCTCGTTGCCGACGGTGAAGCCGGGCGGCATCACGCCGATCACCGTGCGCTCGTCGCCGTCGACCTTGATCCGCCGGCCGAGGATCCCCGGATCGGCCGCGAAGGCGCGGCGCCAGAGGCCGTCCGAGAGCACCACGACCTTCTCGGTGTTGGGGAGATCCTCGCGCGGCGAGAAGTAGCGCCCGAGCTCGGCCTCGACCCCCAGGGTGGTGAACAGCCCCGCCGAGACGAAGGCGGCGTTCGCCCGCATCGGCTCGTCGCGGGCCGAGACGTTGACCGGCCGGGTGGTGTAGGCGCCGAGGCTCTCGAAGCTCCGGTTCCAGCGGCTGAAGTCGGTGAACTCCATGGGATCGACCCAGAAGCGGCTGAACCCCATGCCGGGGAACTGGCTGTAGACGATCATCAGCTTCCCCGAGTCGCGGTAGGGGAGCGGCTTGAGCAGGACGGAATTGGCGACGCTGAAGATGGCGGCGTTCGCCCCGATGCCGAGGGCCAGCGTGACCGCCGCGAGCAGGGTGAAGCCCGGGCTGCGCAGCAGCAGGCGGCAGGCGTAGCGGAGATCCTGGGTGAGCGCTTTCATCGCGGGGCATCCTCCTTCAAGGTCCACCCCGTTTTACGACGACCGCGGTCGTCGGTTTCATTCCCGGGCGATTTTTTTCGCCGGGCCCTGCCTTCCCCTGAGCTTCTGGAGGCGGGCGAGGATGGCCGCGAAGTCCTCCGGCGGCGGCTCCTCGAAGCGCAGGCGCTTGCCGGTGCGCGGATGGACGAAGCCGAGCACGGCGGCGTGGAGCATCGGCCGCGGCGCCGGCAGGAGGGGGGCGCGCCAGCCGCGGATGTAGAGCGTCTCGCCGAGCAGCGGATGGCCGGCCTCGGCGAGATGGATGCGGATCTGGTGCTGGCGCCCGGTCTCGAGCTCGCATACCACCCGCGTCGCCCCCGGCAGCCGCTCCTCCACCTTGACCCGCGTGATCGCCTCGCGGGCCTCGGCCGGCGGCTCGCCGGTGGCGCGGCGGAACACCCCCCAGGAGCCGCGCAGGCCGTCGCCGCGGTCGGCGAGCAGCCGCGTCACGTAGACGGCGTCGCGCGCCTCGCCGTGGACCAGGGCGACGTAGCGGCGGGTGACGGTGCGGGTGTGGAGCTGCTCCTGGAGGTCGCGCTGCGCCGGCACGGTGCGCGCGAAGACCACCAGCCCCGAGGTCTCCTTGTCGAGCCGCTGCACGGCGCGCAACGTCGGGCTCTTCGCCTTGCCGGACTTCGCCTCGAGGCGCCGCACCGCCACCCGGGCGAGGGCGAGCAGGGTGTCGCGGTCGTCGCGCTCGAAGGGGACGGTGAGGAGGCCCGCCGGCTTGCGGACCACGACGACGTCGGCGTCGAGGTGGACCACCAGGCGGTGGCGCTCCTCCAGGCGGGGCGCGGGGCCGCTCTCCTGGACCGCGATCCGCTCGCCGGCCCGCAGCCGCGCCGCCGGGTCGGTCTCGGCGTGGCCGTCCACCCGCACCCGCCCCTCCGCGCAGAGCTCCTTGGCGCGGCTCCACGAGGTGCCGGGGAGGATCTCGCGGACCCGGGCGGCGAGCGTCTGGCCGGCCTCGGCTTCGGTGACCGGAGGGACGGGGGGAACGGGAGGGGAGCCGGAGTTTCGCAAGGGCGCCTAGTGTAGCCTAGGCGGTCCCATGGACCGCGCCGCTTTCCGCACCGAGATCCTCGCCGCCGCCCGCCTCGCCGGGCCACTGGCGGCGACGCAGCTCGGCATGATGCTGATGGGGGCGATCGACACCATGATGCTCGGCCATCTGTCGGCCGGCGCGCTCGCCGCGGGGTCGCTCGGCAACGTCATCGTGTCGACCGCCATGATGTTCGTCTTCGGCGTGCTCGGCTCGCTCGATCCCCTGGTCGCCCAGGCGCACGGCGCCCGCGACGGGGCGGCGATCGGCGCCCACCTCCAGCGCGGGCTGGTGCTGGCGGCGGCGCTCACCGTGCCGTTCGTCCTCCTCCTGCTCGACATCGGGCCCTGGCTGCGCCTCTCCGGCCAGGCGCCCGGGGTGAGCCTCGACGCCGCCGGCTACGTGCGCTGGATGCTCTGGGGCGCTCTCCCCTCCTTCCTCTTCGTGGTGCTGCGGCAGACGATGCAGGCGATGAGCCACGTGCGCGCCACGGCGGCGGCGATCCTGCTCGGCAACATCGCGAACCTCGGCTTCAACTGGCTCCTCATCTTCGGCCACTGGGGATTCCCGGCGCTCGGCGTGCGCGGCTCCGCCCTCTCGACCTCGATCTCCCGCTGGGTGATGTTCGTCTATCTCCTCGTCGCGGCGCGGCGCTGGCTCGCCCCCTACTGGCGGGGGTTCACCGCCGAGGCGGCGGCGTGGCGGGCGTACCTGCGGATGCTGCGCATCGGCCTGCCGATCGGCTTCCACAACGCGGTCGAGCTGGGGATCTTCGCCTTCGCGGCGGTGCTGATCGGCAGCATCGGGGTGACCGAGCTCGCGGCGCACCAGGTGGCGCTCAACCTCGCGAGCCTCTCCTTCATGGTGCCGCTCGGCATCGGCGGCGCCGCGGCGACCCGGGTGGGGAACGCCCTCGGCCGCGGCGACCTCCCCGGCGCGCGGCGGGCGGCGGCCGCCTCGCTGCTGCTCGGGGCCGGGACGATGGCCGGCTTCGCCCTGCTCTTCGCCACCCTCCCCGGCCCCCTCGGCCGCCTCTACACGCGGGACCCCGAAGTGCTCGCCGTGGTCGCCCTGCTGCTGCCGATCGCCGCCGTCTTCCAGGTCTTCGACGGCCTCCAGGTGGTGGGCGCCGGGGTGCTGCGCGGCGCCGCGGACACCACCTTCCCCGCCGCCTGCGCGCTGGTCGGCTACTGGGCGCTCGCCCTCCCCGCCGGCTGGTACCTCGCCTTCCACCGGGGCTTGGGGACGCGCGGCTTCTGGTGGGGGTTCACGCTGGGCCTGGGCACCGTCGCCCTCCTCCTCCTGCTGCGCATCGCGGCGCGGTTCCGGCACGGAGGGGCCGGGGATAGACTCGTCGCCGCCAGCAGGATGGGCAAGAAGGAGATCGGATGACCTTCAAGGACCACTTCTCCGGCCACGCCGGGACCTACGCCTCCTTCCGTCCCGGCTATCCGCCGGCGCTGTTCGACTTCGTCGCGGCCCTCCCCCGCGGCCGTTCCCTGGTCTGGGACTGCGCCACCGGCAACGGCCAGGCGGCCGGCGACCTCGCGACCCGCTTCGCGCGGGTGATCGCGACCGACGCCTCGGCCGAGCAGCTCGCCCACGCCGAGCCGCATCCGAACGTCGAGTACCGCCAGGCGCCGGCCGAGGCGTCGGGGCTCGAGGCTGGCTCCGTCGACCTGGTGACCGTCGCCACCGCCGTCCACTGGTTCGACTTCGACCGCTTCTACGCCGAGGTGGAGCGGGTGCTCGCCCCCGGCGGGGCGCTCGCGGTGTGGGCCTACAACCTGGCCCGCATCTCGCCGGCGGTCGACCTCCTCACCGACCGTCTGTCGCACGAGATCGTGCGCGCCTGGTGGCCCCCCGAGCGCCGCTGGGTGGACGAGGAGTACCGCACCCTCCCCTTCCCGTTCGCGGAGGTGGCGGTGCCGGAGATCTGGATCGAGGAGCGCTGGGACCTCGCGCGCTATCTCCAGTACCTCGGCACCTGGTCCGCCCTCACCCGCTACGTCCAGGCGAACGGCCGCGATCCGCGCGACGAGATCCACTCCGGAATGGCGGCGGCCTGGGGGGACCCTTCCGCCGTGCGGACGGTGCGCTGGCCGCTTATGATCCGGGCAGGGATGCGGGCCGGGATGCGGGCGGCTGTTATAGATTCCTCCGCATAAATGATCACGGCGCTGATCAGCCGCAAGGGCGGGGTGGGCAAGACCACCACCGCCGTGAACCTCTCCGCCGCGCTGGCGGCGCAGGGCCTGCGGGTGCTGCTCGTCGACCTCGACAGCCAGGCCTCGGCGTCGCTCTCGCTCGGCGTCGACCGCTCGCGCCTCGCGCCGTCGTCCGCCGACGTGCTGCTCGGCGGCCTGGCGGCGGAGGCCGCGGTGCGCGAGACGTCGGTCCCCGGGCTCCACCTGATCACCGCCTCGGTCGACCTCATCCGCGCCGAGGCGGAGCTGGCGGTCTTCCGCGGGAAGGAGTCGCGCCTCAAGGGAGCGATCGCCCAACTCGCGCGCGGCTACGACTACGTCTTCCTCGACTGCCCCTCCTCGCTCTCCCTGCTGCCGGTCAACGCCGTGGTGGCGGCGGACGCCTTCCTGGTGCCGGTGGTGCCGCAGTTCCTGGCGGTCACCGGGGTCGAGAACCTCCTCGGCGCCGCCGAGCGGACGGCCTGGGACCACGGCTCGCGCGTCCGTCCGCTCGGGCTCCTGCTCACCATGGTCGACTACCGCACGAAGAGCACCCGCCGCACCGTCGACGAGCTGCGCGCCGAGCACGGCAACCTGATCTTCGCGATCGAGATCCGCATCAACACCCGCCTCGCCGAAGCCCCCGCCGCCGGCCAGACGATCTTCCAGTACGACCGCCACGCCAAGGGGGCAGCCGCCTACAAGCTCCTCGCCGGGGAATTCGTGATGCGGGCGCGGGTGGGCTGAGCGCCCTACCCTCTCTCAAATCCATCTGCTAGGCTTCGGCGCATGCGAAATCTCACCTGTTTTCTGCTCGCCGCCGGCCTCTGCACCGTCGCCCACGCCCAGGATGCTTCCGTCGCCGACCGTGTCGCGAAACAGAACGCGCTGTTCGAGGAGATCTACCAGACCGGGCTGAAGAACGCCCCGGAGCGGGCGACCTCGGTGGGGGACTATCGCTACAACGCGCGGCTCTCCGACGCGTCGCTGGCGGAGATCGCGCGGCAGCACGCGGAGGGCGACGCCTTCCTGGCGCGGTTGCGGGCGATCCCCACCGCCGGCATGGCGGAGAGCGACCGGCTGTCGCACGAGCTTCTGGAGCGCCAGCTCACCCGCGCCGACGTCGCCTACGAGCTCAAGAACTACGAGATGCCGATCAACCAGCAGAACGGCGTCCAGACGGCGCTCGCCGACCTGCCGCTCTCGGTGCCGTTCGACTCGGTGCAGCACTATGAGGACTACATCGCGCGCCTCCACCAGATCCCGCGGGTGCTGACGCAGACCACCGAGGTGCTGCGCGCCGGCATCAGGGACGGCCTGATGCCGCCGAAGCTCGTCGTCGACCAGCTGCCCAAGCAGTCCGAAGGGATCGTCGCCGCGGACCCCTTCCTGCTGCCGCTGAAGAAGTTTCCGGCGAGCTTCACGGAGGCGGAGAAGCAGAAGCTGACCGCCGAGATGACGAAGGCGGTCGACGGGGACGTCCTGCCGGCCTACCGGAAGTTCGCGGCCTTCCTGCGCGGCGAGTACGCGCCGAAGGGGCGGAGCGCGATCTCGGTCGAGAGCCTGCCGGACGGCAAGCGGCGCTACGCCGAGGCGGTGAAGGCGATGACCACCGTCGACATCACGCCGGCGGCGGTCCACGAGCTGGGCCTGAAGGAGGTGGCGCGGATCACGGCGGAGATGACCGAGCTGGCGCGCGCGCAGGGGTACAAGGACCTCGCCGCCTTCCGCGCCGCGGTCAACGGCGACCCGAAGTGGAAGCCGAAGAGCGAGGAGCAGATCGTCGCCGACTTCAAGAAGTACATCGACCAGATGCAGCCCCGGCTGCCGGAGCTGTTCGGCCTGCTGCCGAAGGCGCCGGTGACGGTCGAGGGGATCCCCGATTTCGACGCCGCCGCGTCCACCCACTACGTGCGCGGCACGCCGGACGGCAAGCGGGCGGGGCGCGTCGTGGTCGCCGTCGCCAACCCGACGCACCGCACGCTGGTGCTCGACGAAGCGGTGGCGTACCACGAGGGGGTGCCCGGACACCATCTCCAGCTCAGCGTGGCGCAGCAGCTCACCGGGCTGCCGAAGTTCCGGGTGTTCGGCGCCGGCGGCCTCTCCGCCTACACCGAGGGGTGGGCGCTCTACGCCGAGCAGCTCGGCAAGGAGATCGGCTTCTACAAGGACCCGATCTCCGACTACGGCCGGCTGAATTCGGAGCTCTTCCGCGCCGTGCGGCTGGTGGTCGACACCGGCATCCACGACAAGGGATGGACGCGCGACCAGGTGATCGCCTACATGCACGCGAACGACGTCAACGACGTCCTGGCGCAGTCCGAGACCGACCGCTACATCGCCTGGCCGGGGCAGGCGCTGGCCTACAAGATGGGACAGCTCAAGATCCGCGAGCTGCGCGAGCGCGCGCAGAAGGCCCTCGGCCCGCGCTTCGACATCAAGGCGTTCCACGATGAGATCCTCGACGGCGGCGCGCTGCCGCTCGACCTGCTGGAGGCGCGCGTCGACGGCTGGATCAAGGCCCAGGCGTCCAACTCGGCCGCCTCGCGGTAGGCGTCCCGGAAGCTCCCCGGCCTTACGATCCACCCCCGCGCCGCCGATCCCCGGTCGGCGGCGCCGCGAGGTTTTCCCCCGAGACTTGCCATGCAACCCGGACGCGAACGACAACTGGTCACCGGCGCCATCCTGCTCGGGATGTTCCTCGCCGCCCTCGAGGCGACCGCCGTCGCCACGGCGGTCCCCACCGCGGTCGGCGAGCTCGGCGGCGTCGCCCATTACAGCTGGGTCTTCTCGGCCTACCTGCTGACCTCGACCACCGGCGGCCCGATGTTCGGCAAGCTCGCCGACCTCTACGGCCGCAAGCGGATCTACCAGATCTCGGTGGCGATCTTCCTCGTCGGCTCGATCCTCTGCGGCTTCGCGCACACCTTCCCGCAGCTCATCCTCGCCCGCGCCCTCCAGGGGCTCGGCGCCGGCGGCGTGTCGCCGGTCGCCACCACCATCGCGGGCGACATCTATACCCTCGAGGAGCGCGGGCGCATCCAGGGGATCTTCTCCGGGATCTGGGCGGCGGCGAGCCTGGTCGGCCCGCTGCTCGGCGGGATGATCACCGATCACCTCTCCTGGCGCTGGATCTTCTTCCTCAACCTCCCCTTCGGCCTGCTCTCCTCCTGGATGCTCCAGCGCCACATGCGCGAGGAGACGAAGCGCACCGAGCGCCGCCTCGACCTCCTCGGCACGGCGAGCCTCACCGTCGGCGTCACCCTGCTCCTCGTCTCCCTCCTCGAAGGGCCGGGGACCTGGGGCTGGGGCGACCCGCGCACCCTCGGGCTCCTCGCCGGCGGCGCCGCCTCGCTCGTCCTCTTCCTCTGGCAGGAGCGGCGGGCCCCCGAGCCGATGCTGCCGCTCGACCTTTTCGAGAACCCCCTGATCGCGGTGGCGAGCGTCGGTAACTTCCTGATCGGCGCCCTGCTCTTTTCGATCACCGCCTACGTGCCGATGTTCGGCCAGGGGGTGCTCGGCAGCTCCGCGGTGACCGCGGGGTCGATCCTCGCCCCCATCCTCCTCGGCTGGCCGATCACCGCGGCGATCGCCGGCCGTCTCCTGCTCAAGGTCGACTACCGCCGGATGGCGATCGCCGGCGGCCTGCTGGCCTTCGTGGGCGCCGGGATGCTCGCCGCGGTCGGCCCCGGCACCACCAGCGGCTTTCTCCGCGTCTCGATGATGATCATCGGCTGCGGCCTCGGCCTGATGTCGATGCCCTGCCTGCTCGGGGTGCAGAACGCCGTCCCCTGGGGACGCCGCGGGGTGGCCACCAGCTCGGTGCAGTTCTTCCGCAACATCGGAGGGGCGGTCACCGTCGCCGCGCTGGGAGCGCTCCTCAACGCCCGCCTGCAAGCCGTCGCCGGCCCCCACGTGGACGCCAACGCCACCCTCGAGCCCACCCTCCGCGCCCACCTCTCCCCCGACGCGCTCCACCACCTCACCGCCGCCCTCCTCCACGCCCTCCAGGGCCCCTTCGTCGCCATCGCCGTCCTGGGCGTCTGTTGCCTCGCGATGGCCCTGTTCTTCCCCCGCGGCTCGGCCACCTCGCTGATGGACAAGGAAGGGCGGCCGGGGATGGGAGTGGAGGGGTAGGCAGATGGCGAATCCGTCAGCCGTAGCACCAAAGTGCTACAATTATCGCCCGAGAAATTCTCTCCCGGTCGTCTTGAGGAGGAATGTCATGGTGAAGGATCTGAAACTGCGTCAAGCCGGAGGCTCGGTCAGCGCGACGCTTCCAAAGGAGATGGTGGATCGTCTCCACCTCATCCCGGGAGATCGCGTGCTGGCGATCGAGACGGACCAGGGGATCTTGCTGACCCCCTACGATCCCGAGGTCGAAAAGGCTCTCGCGATCGCGGGCCGGGCCGCCAAGAACTACCGCAATGCGCTCCGGGAACTGGCGAAGTAGCCGATGAAGGAGCCGGTCTGGATCAACCGCCTCGTGATCGATGCGGTTCATCTCGAGCAATTGAAGGAGCATGGGGGCCTGCAGGGTCTCCGAGACGAGAACCTTCTGGAATCCGCCCTCGCCAGAGCGCGCAACAAGTGGACCTACGAGCCCACCTCAGATTCCAGCCTGCTCGCCGCGGCCTACGGCTACGGTCTCGCGACCAATCACCCTTATCAGGACGGCAACAAGCGGATCGCCTTCCTGGCGATGGTGATCTTTCTCGGCCTGAACGGTTGGGACCTCGTCGCTCCCGAAGTTGAGGTGGTCTCGACCATGCTCGCGGTCGCAGCGGGTCAATGCGTGGAGGCCGATCTCGCGAAGTGGCTTCGAAATCACATGATCGCGCTCGCTTGAGCCTCTGAGCCCCTCGTCATCGGGGCCCAGAGACCTAACTCACCCTGCCCCCTCCCTCAGCTCAGCCGCGGCGGGTCCTCCCCCAGCGCCGTGGCGAGGTCGATCAGGTGCTCCTGCTCCTGCTTGAGGATCTCGCGGATGTGCTCGGCGATGGCGTATTCGTTCAGGGCTTCGCACTGCTTGACGCGCTTCCTGTAGTTGCGGATCGTCTCGCTCTCGTTCTCGAGGTCGAAGCGCAGCAGCTCCTTGGCGCCTTCGGCCATCTTGACCGGCTTCGGGGTGGTGGTCGGCGTGCCGCCCAGGTAGTCGATCTGGTTCGAGATGATCAGGGCGTGCGCGAGCTCCTCGCCGGCGTGCTTCTCGAGCTCGGCGGCGATCGCCATGTACTCGGCCCCTTTCAGGACCTGGGAGTAGACCACGTAGGCGATGATCGCCTGATATTCGCGCGCCAGGTCCTCGTTCAGGGCGTCGATCAGCTCTTGCCGCCCGTTCTGGCTGGCGTTTTCCTGCTGGGAAGGGGTCGTCGAGTCCGCCATCGGGTCTCTCCTCGGAGGGGTTGCGGCGCCAGTGCCGCGGGCATGATCCTGCGGCCGGACGGCTCTGCTAGGATCGTGCCCGGCCGCAGCGGAGCGGCCCTGGCAGCCGCGAAGAGGCGAAGGGAAAGACGACATGGCGATCAAGGTCGGGGACAAGATCCCCAACGTGAAGCTACAGACGATGCGCGACGGCAAGTTCGAATCCGTCCAGACCGAGGATTTCTTCCGTGGCAGGAAGGTGGTGCTGTTCGCCGTCCCCGGCGCCTTCACCTCGGTCTGCTCGGACCATCACCTCCCCGGCTTCATCGAGCTGGCCGACCACCTGAAGTCGAGGGGGGCGGACGTGGTGGCCGCCACGGCGGTCAACGACCTCGAGGTGCTGAACGCCTGGTTCAAGGCGCAGGGGGTGGGGGACAAGATCGTTCCCCTGGCCGACGGCAGCGGCGACTTCGCCCGCTCCCTCGGCCTCGAGCTCGACGCCCGCGCCTTCGGCATGGGGATCCGCTCGCAGCGCTACGCCGCCGTGGTGGACGACGGCGTGGTCAAGGCGCTCAAGGTCGACGCCCCGGGCGAGGTGGCGGGGAGCAGCGCCTCGTCGATCCTGCAGGCGCTGTAGGGCGGGGATTTGAACGTAGGGGCGGGGACTTGTCCGCGCCCCTACGATAAGGAGATCCTAGAACCGCCAGCCGAACCCGAGCGTGAAGTTCGTGGTGCGGGCGGTCGCGACCTCGTTGCTGTGCGAGACCGGCCAGCGCACGAGGACCTCCGGACGCAGGTAGGCCTTCGCCCCCAGGCCGATCTCGGTCCCGATCCCGAGGTGCAGCGTGCCGCGGTCGGTCTCGGAGCCGAGGAAGGTGTGCTCATGGCGGTCTCCCAGCCCCGTCAGCATGTAAAGCCCGAAACGCTCCCGCTGCATGAAGTAGAACTTCGCCGAGAGGTCGAAGTCGTAGACGGCGTCGCTGCCGTTCGACCGCTGTATCGAGGCCTCGATCCCGAGGGGACCGCCGAACTGGGCGCCGCCGCGCACGCCGAAGGATTCCTGGTGGAAGGTGAAGTGGCCGCCGCTCGAGTAGACGACCCCGTGGCTGCCGAAGAGCTCGAGGGACGCGGTCAGCTCTCGCTGCGCGGAGGCGGAGGCGGCGCAGGCCACGAGCGCGAAGGCGGTCAACATCAGGGTACGGGCGAACCTGGAAAGTCGTCGATTCATCATTCCTCCTGGGATGAGATAGCGTTTTTTCTCATGCAGCGGCAGGGAGGAAGGGCAAGGCGGGTGCCACGCCCGCTGGCCTTTGCGGCCAGCGAAGAAAATCAAGCTAAACGTTGCAGGAAAGAGACTTGGAGCGATGCGTCCAGAGCGCCACTGGGGATGGGACCGGCGCCGGCTGTAAAGCGCCGCCGACGCTCGTCTCAATAAACCGACAGTTTCGCGAACGCCGGAGGTCTGATACGGAAAGCCTGAGGTCAGGAGGCGGCGTCCGGCCGCCAGGGAGCGGCCTGCACGCTCTTGAAGCGGGCGAGGAGGACCTTGCCGGGGGGGAAGCCGCGCGGCTTGCTGACGTCCTCGCAGCGGCAGGCGTGGACCGCCACCCGCCCCCCCTTCTTCGCCTTGCTGTAGCCGGCGGCGAGCCCGGCGGCGAGCTGCTCGGTCTCCTTGGGGAGGCGGTCGAGCCCCTCGGGATTGCGCACCACGACGTGCGAGCCGGACTCGGCGGCGACGTGGAACCAGAAGTCGCGCGGCGCGCCGAGGCGGAGCGAGAGCACGTCGTTGTCCTCCGCCGTCCGCCCCACCAGCACGGTCATCCCGTCCGGCGACACGAACCGGCGGGCGACGCTGCGCCCCTGCCACATCCCGTTCTCGGGATCGGGCGGGGGCGGGGCCTTGCCTTCGCCGCGCGGCATGGCTGGTTCCAGAGAGCCGATCCAAAGACCCGGTGGACTATTCCTTGACGATCTCGAGCAGGGTGATGTCGAACACCAGCATCCCCTTCGGCTTCCCCGTGGCGCCGTCGTAGGCCTGGCGCGAGGGGACCCAGAAGCGGCGGGACTCCCCTTCGGTCATCATCTGGAGCCCTTCGGTCCAGCCGGCGATCACCCGGGTGAGCTCGAAGGTGCTCGCCGTCCCCTTGGAGTACGAGGAGTCGAACATCTTGCCGTCGGTCGTCCACCCCGTGTAGTGGACGCGGACGGTGCTGGTCGCCTTCGGGGTCTTGGTGCCGGTCCCGGCCTTGAGGACCTTCCAGGCAAGGCCGGACTTCGAGCGCTGGGCGTCCGCTGGCGGCGCGGCGACGTCCTCGGGCACCGGCGGCACCCGCACGATATCAAGCAGCTCGACGTCGAAGACCAGCATCCCCTGCGGATTGTCGGGCTTGCCTTCATAAGCGAGCTTGGCGGGGATCCAGAAGCGCCGCTTCTCCCCCACCACCATCAGCTGCAATCCTTCGGCCCACCCGGCGATCACCCGGTAGAGGGGAAAGACGGTCGGCCGGCCGCGCGCCACCGAGGAGTCGAACATCGAGCCGTCGGTCTTCCAGCCGGTGTAGTGCACCTTCACCTGGTCGGTCGCCAGCGGGTGCTCGGTGCCGGTGCCGGGGGTGAGGACCTTCGAGGCGAGGCCGCTCGCCGTCACCTGCGCGTCGGCGGGCGGGGCCGCGACGTCGGCGGGGGCGGGGATTGGCTCGATCGGAGCGGCACGGTGGGGCGAGACGGGGGGCGCCGCGAGCAGAGGCGCCGAGACGAGGAGCAGGAGCGGAATCCAGGAGCGGGTTCGTCTGTTCATGGCGGGGGAAGCTTACCAGTTTGACACCCATGCTCTTTCGAGCAAGAATGGTTTGTAACGCAGACCGGTCTCGAACAAATCTCTGCAACTTGCGCGAATTTTATCCGTTCATAAGAATTGCCCGAAGAGAGCTGCGCTCTCCAGACTCTCCGACCCGGTAAAAGGAGAACCGAATGCCCACAGCCCGAACTGCGCTCCTCCGCGGAGCGGCGTTATTGACGGCGACAATGACGGCGATCCTGGCGGCGGCCCTTCCGGCGACGGCCGCGGACGCCCTCAAGGTGACGCCGCCGAAGCTGGAGGTCCGCGAGCACAAGCTCGCCAACGGCCTCGACCTGTTGATGTACGAGGACCACGCGGTGCCGGTGGCGACCGTGGAGGTCTGGTACCACGTCGGCTCCAAGAACGAGAAGAAGGGGCGCAGCGGCTTCGCCCACCTCTTCGAGCACCTGATGTTCAAGGGCTCGGCCAACGTCGGCCCCGAGGAGCACAAGAACTTCATCTCCTCGGTCGGCGGGCGCTACAACGCCACCACCGACTTCGACCGCACCCTCTACTTCCAGGTCTTCCCCAGCAACTACCTCGAGCGGGTGCTGTGGATGGAGGCCGACCGCATGCGCTCGCTCGACATCTCGGACGAGAACTTCAAGTCCGAGCGCGACGTGGTCAAGGAGGAGCGCCGGCTGCGGGTCGACAACCCCCCCTTCGGCCGGCTGCGCGAGGTGGTGCTCGACAAGACCTACACCACCCACCCCTACAAGATCGATGTGATCGGCAGCATGCGGGACCTCGACGCCGCGACGGTCGAGGACGTGCGCGACTTCCACGCCACCTACTACGTCCCCAACAACGCCACCCTGGTGGTCACCGGGGACATCGACCCCGCGCAGACGATCCGCTGGGCGGAGAAGCACTTCGGCGGCATCCCGCAGGGCAAGCCGATCCCGCGCGACATCCCCAAGGAGCCGGCGCAGACGGCCGAGCGCCGCGCCGTCGACTACCACCCCAACACCCCGCTGCCGGCCGTGCTGATCACCTACCACATCCCCGAGGCGGTGAGCCGCGACCTCTACCCGCTCCAGGTGGCCGGCAACGTCCTCTCCTCCGGCGAGAGCTCGCGGCTCTACCAGCGGATGGTCTACGAGAAGCAGATGGCGGTCGAGGCCGGCGGCGAGACGATGGCCCTCGAGGACCCCGGGGTCTTCTTCTTCTTCGCCTTCCTCCAGGACGGCCAGAAGCCCGAGGACGGCGAGAAGGAGCTGCTGGCCGCGATCGACAAGCTGCGCGCCGAGCCGGTCACCGACGCCGAGCTGGTCAAGACCAAGAACCAGCTGATCTCCGCGCTCGTCTTCGGCCGCCAGACCGGCCTCGACAAGGCGGACGCGATCGGCAACGCGAAGGTGATCCTCAACGACGTCTCGCTGGTCAACCGGCAGCTCGCCGAGTATCAGAAGGTCACCGCCGCCGACGTCGAGCGGGTGGCCCGCGCCTACTTCAAGCCCGAGAACCGTACCGTGGTCTACATGCTCCCCGAGGCGATGCGGCCGGGGGCGGCCAAGCCCGCCGGCGGCTCCGACGGCACCAAGGGCTCCGAGGGCACCGACGCCAAGCACGAGGTGAAGAAATGAGAAAACTTTCGCTCCTGAAGCCCCTCGCCGCCACGGCTCTGCTCTGCGGCGTGATGACCGCCAGCCACGCCAGCCACGCCCAGGCGCCGGCCGCCCCACCCCCCTCCCCCGCCGCGAAGCTCAATCCCGCGGCGATCGCTCCCAAGGCCACGCCGCCGCCCGCGGCGCCGCTCAAGGAGGTCCGCTTCCCCGCTTTCGAGCAGAAGACGCTCGCCAACGGCCTGCGGGTGGTGGTGATCGAGCAGCACTCGCAGCCGCTCGTCTCGCTGCGCCTGATGCTCAAGGCGGGCAAGGCTTTCGAGCCGGCCGCCAAGGGGGGGCTGGCCGACGCCACCGCCTCGCTGCTCACCAAGGGGACCACCACCCGCTCGGCGCAGCAGATCGCCCAGACGATCGACTTCGTGGGCGGGACGATCAATGCCAACAGCGGCACCGAGGCGGGCTACGCCGGCATCTCGGTCACCGCGGACCAGCTCGACCTCGGCTTCAACCTCCTGTCGGACGTCGTGCTCCATCCCAGCTTCCCGCCGGAGGAGCTCGACCGCTGGCGCCGCCAGGCGCTCAGCAACCTCCAGATCCAGCAGAAGAGCGCGGCCTACCTGGCCGACTCGGGGCTGCGCAAGCTGATCTTCGGCGACTACCCCTACGGCCGCCCGACCGCCGGTACCGCCGAGTCGCTCGCCGGCCTGACCCGCGACGACCTCGCCGCCTTCCACCAGCGCTTCTGGAACCCCAACGGCACTCTGCTCGCCGTGGTCGGGGACATCAAGCCGGCGGACGCCTTCGCCCGCGTCGAGCGCGCCTTCGGCGGCTGGAAGAAGGGGGAGGCCGTGGAGCTGCCGGCGCAGAATGTGCCCCGCCCCGCCAAGCTGCGCATCGTCGTCATCGACAAGCCCGACGCGGTGCAGACCGAGATCCGCATGGGGCAGGTCGGCATCGCCTTCAGCGATCCCGCCCTCTACACCGCCGAGGTCTACAACTCGGTCCTCGGCGCCAGCGCCAGCGCCCGCCTCTACGAAGAGGTGCGGAGAAAGCGCGGCCTCTCCTACGGCGCCGGCAGCAACTTCCAGCAGGAGAGCCAGCCGGGCTTCTTCGAGGTCTCGACCTTCACCAAGACCGCCACCACCGTGGAGGCCCTCGCCGTCTCGCTCGACGTGCTGCGCGGCCTCCAGGAGCAGCCGGTGCCGGACGCCGAGCTCGTCCCCGCCAAGACCTTCATCACCGGCGCCTTCCCGCTCGAGGTCGAGACCGCCGAGGGAATCGCCGCCAAGGTGCTCGAGGCGATGTACTTCGGCTATGGACGCGAGTTCCTGGAGAGCTACGACGACCACCTCTCGAAGGTCAGCGCGGCCGACATCCAGCGCTTCGCCCGCGAGAAGGTCCATCCCGACCAGATGATCGTCGTCCTGGCCGGCAACGCCAAGGCGTTCGCGGACGACCTCAAGAAGAAGTTCGGGGATTTCGAGACCATCCCGGCCGCCGAGGTCGACCTGCTGCGGGCCGACCTCAGGAAGCCCAAGGCGAGCGCGGGGAAGAGCTGAGGGGAGGCGCGGGCAGGGCGGAGGTGAAGGGCGACCGCAGGTCGCCCCTACACCCACGTCCCTGATCGGGTGTAGGGGCGACCTGCGGTCGCCCTCCACTTCAAAAGAACCCCCCTCACCGCTGGATCGTGAAGTTGACGGTCAGGTTGAAGTAGACCTTGACCGCCCGGCTGCCGATCCGCGCCGGCTCGAAGGGGCAGCGCTCGATCGCCTCGACGGCGGCGCGGTCGAGCCCCATCGGCAGCCCGCGCAGGATGCGGACGTCGGTGGCACGGCCCTGCTCGTCGATCACCGCCTGTACGATCACCGCCCCTTGCAGCCCCGCCCGCCGTGCGATCTCCGTGTACTTCGGGGAGATCGGCTGCAACGGGCGCGGCCGGCTCATCTCCGCCGTCAGGTGGACCGGCCCCTCCTCGCCCTTGGGGCCGAAATCGAAGCCGGGGCCATCGTCGGCGCCGATATCGGTGCCTGTCGTCGGGCCGGTCCGGGAATCGGTGGCGCCCACCGGCCCCGGGGGAGGCTCGGTGGTGGTCGCCGCCGGGCCGGGCGGGGGCAGCTTGTCGGGCACCGTATGCGGCTGCGCGATGGGGGTCGTGGCGGCCACCGGCCTGGTGGGCGGCGCGGCCGGCGTCCGCGGGCGCTGCGGATGCCCGCCGGCGAGAGGCGGCGGCAGGGGCGGCAGCTGGAGATCGATGAACACGGTCGCCAGATTGGGCTCCGCCACCGTGCCGACGGTCCAGTAGCTGCCGAAGGCGAAGGCGGTCAGCGCCACCAGGTGCAGGGCGACGGCTACGGGCAGCGAGATCCAGCGGCGCGTCCGGGGTTGTTGCCGGGTTTCCAGGTCGATCAGCGAGTGCTCGAACATTGTTCCACCCTCCATTCGGGGTCTGTCTTCCGCGCCTCGAGCCCCGAGGCGGGGGGGAAACGGTTCAGGAGCGCTCCTGTTCTGATTAGAGGGGACCCGCCCGGGATTAGTTCCAGGGTGCTCGGGTTGACGCATCGCGGCGGCCTGATATCTTTGGGCGCGAAGCCGCTCCGGCATACTGCCGTAGCAAGTAGTGAAGTTAATATTCATTCGTTGGAGACTGCAATGCCGGATTCCGGACCGAGCGCGACTCACGTGAGAACGGCGCTCTTCGTCGATTTCGACAACATCTATCTCGGGCTGCAACGCGAGGACCCGCCGGCGGCCGAGCTGTTCGCCACCGATCCGACCCGCTGGCTGACCTGGCTGCAGGACAAGCTCCCCCACCACGACGGCGACGGCCGGAAGCGCAAGATCCTCTTCCGCCGCTGCTACCTGAACCCGTCGCAGTTCGGGCGCTTCCGCCCCTACTTCACCCGTTCGGCGATCGAGGTGGTGGACTGCCCGCCGCTGACCAGCGGCGGCAAGACGAGCGCCGACATCCACATGGTGATGGACATCCTCGACACGCTCGGCCACGTCACCCCGTTCGACGAGTTCATCCTGCTCTCAGGCGACGCCGACTTCACGCCGGTGCTGCTGCGCCTCTCGAAGCACGACCGGAGGAGCGCCATCCTCGCCATCGGCCCCGCCTCGGTGGCCTACAAGGCGGCCTGCGACCTGCTGATCGACCAGGACACCTTCCTCGAGGAGGCGATCGGCGCCACTCCCAGCCAGTCGCCGCGCACCGCCGCCGGCCCCGTCCACTCGGGAATGAGCGACCTGCTGCGCAACATCGCCGACAAGATCTACGAGCGGGCGAGCACCAGCGGCGAGCTGGTGGCCACCGAGCTGCCGCCGATCTTCCGCGAGTTCACCGAGTTCACCTCGAGCACCAACTGGCTGGGTTTCAACAGCCTGCGCAACATGACGATGGCGGTCGTCGCGACGAGGAGCGACGTGACGATGATCGACGGCGATCCCTGGCGGGTGGGCCTGCTGGCCGAGGGGGAGGAGCCCGCGACCCCCGCCCCGAGCGAGCCGGGGGACGCCGGCCATGAGCCCGGCCGGCCGGCCGCGGCGACGCCGCGCTTCCTCCCGCTCGCCGACCGCAACCGCCTGATCGAGGAGATCCTGGTCTACGTGCGCTCGGTGGTCGAGGCGTCGGACTCCGCGGTGCCCATGGCGCGCGCGGCGCAGATGGTGATCAGCCGCTTCGGCGACCAGGTGCTCGCCACCCGCTGGGCCGGCGCCGGCACCTTCCGCGACCTGCTCGAGGGGCGCGAGAACCCCGGCTTCGCCATCTCGGCCCTGAAGCCCGGCTACATCTACGACCCCTCCCGCCACCAGCTGCCGATCGACGGCCGCCCCGAGGAGCTGGTCGGCGATCCGCAGCTCAACGCGCTCGCCTACCGCGTCCATCAGCTCACCGACACCCCCTACCTGACGCGCGGCGACTACGCCCGCGTCTTCCGCCTCACCGCCGAGGAGGTCAACCAGCACGGCTACTTCCTGACCCGCACCTCGAAGGCGGTGCGCGACCGCTGCATCGAGGAGGGGTCGCCGATCGCCCGCGCCAGCGTCAACTTCATCCTGCGCGGCATCACCTTCGGCGGCCACCGCTTCGGCCAGAACGGCAGCGAGGAGCCGCTCGCCCTCGGCGCCTGCTTCTTCCGCAACGTGGTGAGCCTCTGTGACACCGCCGGCATCGCGCTCCTCGCCGAGGAGGCGGCGACGATCGAGGACTGGATCCTCGGCGAGATGAAGGCCGAGGAGGGGATCGTGGCGGCGCTGCCCGGCGAGGGGCGGACCAAGGCCCCTGCCGCCTCTTCAGCCAATACCGCCCAGGCCGCCGATCCCGCAGATGCCGAGCCCGACGACGACCGCGGAAACCGGGCCCCCGCGGGTCAGCCGGTCGCCGTCTTCGCCGATCCCGACGAGGCTTGACCGTGGCGGAGCCCGCGAGCTGGGAGCTCGGCGAGGAGGAGGCCCGGCAGCTCCTGGCGCTCTCCGCCGCCGACCGCGCCGCCGGCTTCTTCCAGCTGGTCGCCGACTGGGAGGAGGCCTGGGGGCTGGTCGACGCGCAGGGGTGGGTGGTGGCCGCCGCGACCAACGCCCTCCCCCTCTGGCCCCACACCCACCTGGCGGCGGCCTGCGCCCGGGGCCCCTGGAGCGGCACGACCCCGCAGCCGATCCCCCTCGACGAGCTGACCGGCGACCTCCTCCCGCAGCTCGCCGGCGACGGCCTGCGCGTCGCCGTCTTCCCGTCGCCGGGCGATCCCGGCCTCCTGCTCTCTCCCGAGGAGGTCGAGGAACGGCTGGAGCAGGAGCTTCAGATCGGCGGCGCCTGATGGTCAGAGGATGGTAAAGAAACTCTCGATCCGCGTCCCCGGCCCGGGGCTCCACGACGTCACCGACGAGGTGCGGGCCGTCGTCCGCGCCAGCGGCGTCCGCGAGGGGCTGTGCACGGTGTTCATCCGCCACACCTCGGCGAGCCTGACGATCCAGGAGAATGCCGACCCTTCCGCCCGCCGCGACCTCGTGGCCTGGCTCGACCGCCTGGTCCCCGAGCGCGATCCGCTCTACACCCACACCGCCGAAGGGCCCGACGACATGCCCTCCCACATCAAGGCCGCGCTCACCGCCACCTCGCTCTCCATCCCCGTCCTCGACGGCGACCTCGGGCTCGGCACCTGGCAGGGGATCTGCGTCTGGGAGCACCGCCGCCACCCCGCGGGCGGCGCCCGGCAGTTGCTGGTGCACGTGGGGGAGTAGAGGGCGACCGCGGGTCGCCCCTACACCCACGTCCCAATCTGGTGTAGGGGCGACCCGCGGTCGCCCTCTTCGGTCCTATCCCGCCGGCTTCATCCCGGGCGTGGGACCGTCCAGCTCCTCGATCGTGGCGTCCGAAGCCGGGCGCTCCTTCTGGAGGCGCGCCGCGACCCCTTCGGCGGCGCGGAAAGCGCGCAGCACATTCAGCCCGGCGAGCTTCGAAACCTCCTCGTCCGTCCAGCCGCGGCGCAGCAGCTCGGCGAGCAGCGCCGGGTAGTCCTGGACGCCGGTGAGCCCGAGCGGCACGCTCTCGATGCCGTCGAAGTCCGAGCCGATCCCCACGTGGTCGATCCCCGCCAACTGCCGCACGTGCTCGACGTGATCCGCCACCTCGGCGAGCGTCGCCCGCGGCGCCGGATGGCGCAGGCTCCAGGCGTCGAGCTCCTTCTTCACCCGCTCGGGGTCGCCCGGGGCGAGGGCCTTCAACCGGGTTTCCTCGGCGTCGTGGCCGGCGTTCCACTGCCGCGCCGCCTCCGAGGAGAAGGAGGGGACGAAGCTCACCATCACCACGCCGCCGTTCGCGGGGAGCAGGCGCAGCACGTCGTCCGGCACGTTGCGGGGATGGTCGACCAGCGCCCGCGCCGAGGAGTGGGAGAAGATCACCGGCGCCTGGGAGACGGCGATCGCCCGCTTCATCGTCGCCGGCGAGACGTGCGAGAGGTCGACCAGCATGCCGAGCCGGTTCATCTCGCGCACCACCTCCTCGCCGAAGCGGGTGAGCCCCTGGTGCTGCGGAGCGTCGGTCGCCGAGTCGGCCCAGGCGGTGTTCTTCGCGTGGGTCAGCGTCATGTAGCGGGCGCCGGCCGCGTAGAGCTGGCGCAGCGCCGCGAGAGAGTCATGGATCGAGTGCCCCCCCTCCATGCCGATCAGCGAGGCGATCCGGCCCGCCCGGTGGATACGCACCACGTCGTCCGCCGTCCGCGCCAGCTCGAAGGTGTCGGGATAGCGCTCGGCCAGCCGGTGGACGTCGTCGATCTGCTCGAGCACCGCCTGGACGGCGTCCGCCCCCAGGATCTCGACCGGCACGTAGACCGACCAGAACTGTCCGCCGAGCCCTCCCTTGCGCAACCGCGGGATGTCGGTGTGGAGCGGCGGCTCGAGGCGCGACTGGTCCGCCCGCAGGTCCAGCTTGTCGAAGTGGTTCTGGAAGCGCTTGCGGTACTGCCAGGGGAGATCGTTGTGCCCGTCGACCAGCGGCACCCGGTCGAGCAGCAGGCGCGCCCGCTCGATCAGAGCGGGATCGGGAGCCTTACCGGGGCCGCCGGGGCCTTGAGCCGGCGGCGCCTGAGCGGCGAGCGACGCGGCCAGGGTGAACAGAGAGCCCAGCGCCAGCCCGCCGATCCTTCGCATCGTTCTTGGGTACCGCATCCTGTCGCCTCCTCGCGGAATGGGAATCGGGGCGCATTCTACGGCGAGACGTACCCTCCCGCCCCCCCTTCGCGATAGAGTCCCGGTCCTTAAGGAGACGCTGATGAATCACCCCGAACCGTTCCGCCCGGAGGACCACGCCGTCTACGACCCCACCCGCATGGGCAAGAGCACTCTCTTCGAGTCGGAGCGCCTGCTGGTGGGGCTGAACTCCTTCGAGCCCGGGCAGGAGCACCGGCTGCACGGCCATTCGGAGATGGACAAGGTCTACTACGTCCTCGCCGGCGAGGGGGTCTTCCTGCTCGAAGGGCGCGAGGAGCCGATGTCCGCCGGCATGATGCTCGCCGCCCCGCAAGGGGTCCTCCACGGCCTCCGCAACACCGGCACCGAGCGCCTCCTGGTGATGGCGATCCTGGCGCCGGCGCCCTGAGACGGGTTACCCCGTCTGCCGGAGTACAATGCCAAGGATGATGAATATGGCGGCCTCACTCCGAGGACTGCTCCACGGGAACACCATCACGCTGGAGACCACGGTGCCCCCCCTGGAAGGGCAGCGGGTGCACGTCCTGATCGAACCGCTCGAGGAGAGGGTCGAGCTCTCCGCCCGGGAGCAGGCGGAGCTCTGGCAGGAGTGGTCGGAACACGGTCCGCAGGGCCCGATCGATCTCGAAACATCGCCCTGAAGCCGTACCTACCGCACCCGCCACAGCTTGTGCTGCTGCACGGACAGGCGCCACGGCGGGTTTTCCTTGCACAGCCGGATACACCAGTCGAGGGTGCGCGGCGCGACCTCGGCCCCGTCGAAGGCGGGCGAGATCAGATAGTGCTCGGCCTCGACCACCGTCTTGGGGATCGCCTGGCCGTAGCCGCGGACGTACTTGACCTCGTCCGCCGTGCGCTGGCGGATGGCGTGCTCGGCCACCTTGGGGCTGACCGTGATCCAGTCGATCCCCGCCGGCAGCTCGAGGCTGCCGTTGGTCTCGACCGCCAGCTTGTAGCCGGCATCGTGGAGCCCGTCGATCAGCTCGCGGTCGGCCTGGAGGGCGGGCTCGCCGCCGGTCAGGATCGCCCAGCCGCACCCCTCCCCCGCCTGGCGAAACTCCGCCACGATCTCCGGCAGGGTCATCCAGCGGCCGGACTCGAATTCGGTGTCGCAGTCGAAGCCGTGCGTCTCGACCTTGCAGGCGAGGTTGCACTTGGCGAGCCGCAGGAACAGGTTGGGCGTCCCCGCCCGCACCCCTTCCCCTTGCAGGCTGTAGAAGATCTCGTTGACCAGGTAGCGCTCCACGGGGGGTACTTTAAACCAGGGGAAGGCCGGCGCCTTCCCCCGGCGGCGAAGGCTACTTGCGACGCTCGATGTTGATGTCGCCCCAGATCGACTTTCCGGTCTGCTGGTCGGGGACGGTGAAGACGAGCCGCTGCGCCACGTTGTTGAGGCGGATGTTGGTCTGGAAGCGGACGTAGTTGCCGGCCGTGGGGAGGGCCGCCATGCTGACCTTGAGGCGGGTGCGCAGGCTGGTCCGCCCCCCCTTCTCGTCGATCGCCGCGAGACTCAGCGGGACCTCCGCCACATAGCCTACCCCTCCGGGCCTCATCACCAGCGATTCGGACGGCACCCCGAGGGTGATGGGCACCTCGACCTCCCGGCCGTCCCGCTTTGGGGTGCCGAGCTGGACGACGAGCCGCTTGTCCGGCTCCCCGCCGCCGAAGAGCAGGACGCTCTCCGCCCGCAGCGCCGCCTCGCTCGCCTTCGACAGATCGGAGAAGCCGTGGCGCGAGCGAACGGCGAGCCCGGCCCCCTGCACCGTGACCGAAACCTGGTGCGTCCGGTCGTTGGCCTTCCAGGACGGGGAGAAGCCGAGCCAGTAATAGCTCCCGGTCTCCTGCGCCGCCGCCTTGAGGAGGTGGTTGTCGAGCGGCGCCAGCGCCGTGCCGCCGGTGAACCGGGCCAGGGCGTCGGCGGACTTGATCGCGTAGGTGCCCGACTGCGCGGAGTCGACCGGGTAGACCGAATAGCCGAGCCGGTTGGCGGCCCCCAGCACCGGGCCGTAGAAGCGGGGGGCCGACTGGAGCGTCCAGGCGCCCGAGACGAACAGCAGGACCTTGCGGCCGGGAGGGGCCTCGAAAGCCCGCAGGGCCGAGGCCGCCGCGTCCGCCGACTTGTGGGCATCGGAGTAGGCGTCCTTGCTGACGGCATCGTGCGAGAGGGCCTCCATCTCCACCTCCATCGGGGTGGGGATCTGCGGCGTCGTCCCGTCCCAGTCGTCCAGCGCGTCTCCCACCGAGTCCGCCATCAGGTTCAGCTCCGACTGCGGGGCTTCGAGGTGGACCCGCGTCACCGCGCCGCGGGTGGGGCGCTGCCGGGCCTTGTCGAGGGCCGCCGCGAGCGCGCCGGCGTCCTGCGTCCAGGGGGCCAGGACCTCGAGGTGCAGGCCGTCGAACGCCAGCACCGCCATGCGGTCGGCGGGCTTCAGCAGGTTGAGGTCGAGCTTCAGCTTCTTCAGCAGGTCGTCGCGCTGCGACTGGATCGAGACGAGCTCGTCGATCAACACGAGATAGTTCCTCCCCACCGCCTCGCCTGCCACCGCGCCGCCGCTGCCCGACGCCGAGACGGCGCTCCCCTCCGCCACCTCCGCGAAATACTCGACGGGGACCTCCTTGCCGTCCACCCGCAGCTTGAAGTCGCCGGCCTTCAGACCCCGCACCCGCTCCCCGCCCCGGTGGGTGACCACCGCCTCGACGTTGACCACCCGCACGTCGATCGTCTCGCCGAACTCAGCCCCCTGCGGCGCCCGCGCCGCCTCCTGCGCGCTCGAGGACAGCGCGAAGCCCAGGAACACCGTAGCCGCAATCGTCCAGCGGACTGCATGAGCCATGACTCCTCCTCGTCAGATCGAGATCGTGAACCGACTTCTGCAGGCTCGGAAAGCAAGGCCGGTGCCGCCGTCCGCCTCATGGAAAACCGGGGGGATCGACCCGCGGCGAGGACGCCGGGGTCATCGTTTGGGGACGGACGGGTTTTGGGAAGACTACGCCCCGAACTGCCGCAGGTGATGATCCAGGTGCTTGTACATCAGGACGGCCCATTCCTGCGGGGTGAGCCGTCCGAAGAAGCTGTGCGGATGCCGGGTGCACCCCGCCGGGCCCGCCGCGGCGAAGCGGTCGATCAAGCCGACCAGCCGCCGACGTTCCGCTTCCAGGTCCCGTTCATCCGCCACCACCAGACCCGGCACCGTCGGCGTGTTCCGGCGCAACGGTTCCTCGTTGCCGAGCGCCAGCGGCTTGATCGCCCAACCGAGGATCCGCCCCAGAAGTACCCGGGGCGGCAACCGGTCCCCGAGCGCCAACTCCACCCCCGCCGCGCAGTGCGCCATCGCCTGCGGCGCATTCATCGTCCCCCACTGCCGCGCGCTCTCCGGCCTCAAGCCCGCGATCCGCTCCTTCACTTCGTCCACCGCCGCCGCGTCAAAGAGATTCTTCATGCTGGAAGAGTCTCCCAAATGAGGCCGCCCCACAACCCCTGCCCAACGCCCGCGCCAACGTCACCCGCCCGCTGAGCTATAATTACGCAAACACCAAACACTGCGGATTAAGCGGCAGACGAGAAGACGACGATCCGCTCGGCAAGGAGGCATCGATGTCTGGACTGCGGACGGGCATGGCGGCGGCACTGATCGGTCTGGCCCTGGGCGGGCTCTCCCGGCCGGCCTGGGCCCAGGAGGCGGCGGCGGTCACTACCGAGAAGCTGAACGCGAAGCGCTCCGAGTTCCGCGCGGGGGATGCCGGATTGGTGCGCGAGATGCGGCTGGCGCTGGTCTGCTACGGCGGCAGCTCGCTCGCCATCTACATCCACGGCAACACCAAGGAGATCTTCCGCCTGGTGCAGGCGTCGAAGGCGTTGCAGCAGGACGCCAACGACAACCAGGGGACGATGCGCAACGCGGTGGCCACGGGCCAGAAGCCGGACCCCGAGGCCGGTAAGGCTTTCCAGGGTCTCAAAGGCTCGTCCCGGGAGTGGTACAAGCGGCTGCTCAAGATGTGGATCGACGATCCGCAGAAAGTCCGCACCCGCGTCGTGGTCGACGTCATCGCCGGGACATCGGCGGGTGGCATCAACGGGGTGATCATGGCGAAGGCGCTGGCTCACGAGCTGCCCGTCGACGAGTTGACCAAGCTCTGGCTGGAAAAGGCCTCGCTGGCCAAGCTGACCAATGACTATTTCGGTCTCCTGCGGATCTTGGTCGGGCGCGCCCCGGTGGATGGAGACGCCCTCGTCGGTTGGCTTTTCGACGCGCTCAACCGCATGGACAAAGACTACGATCTGGCGCGCAGCCGGGGGCCGAGCCTCCTCCCGGGCGGTGACCGGCTCGACCTCTTCGTCACCACGACCGACCGTTACGGCTATCCGCAGAATGTGGTCGTGGGCGATCCGGCGTCGGCGGTGGAGAGCCGCTACAGTCACCTGCTGCACTTCATCTATCCTGGGGTCAACAACGGTTGCGGCCCCAAGAGCGCGGAGGTCGACAACTTCTGCCCCCAGTGGACCCCGGCCTTGGCCTTCGCGGCCCGCGCCTCCTCGTCGATCCCCGGCGTCTTCCCGCCGCTCAACTTGAAGGACACGATGGAGCTGCTCGCCAAGGACGCGGCCGCGGGACCGCCCCCCGCCGGAGCCGTGACCCCGACGCCGGAAGACAAGGTGATCCGGAGCCTCTTCCGCAACTATGAGCTCCAGGAGAAGGACGAGAAAGTCACCTTCGCCACCAACACCTACTTCGTCGACGGCGGTGTCCTCGACAACCATCCGTTCGGACCGGCGATCGATTCCATTCTGAGCCGGCCACAGGACCAGGAAGTGCGGCGCTATCTCGTCTATCTCCAGCCGGACCCGGGGACGCCGCCCGCCGGCCAGGAGAAGCGGGTGAAGAACCCCGGTCTGCTGAAGACGATCTGGGCTGGTCTCTCGACCCTTCCCAGCGGCCAGCCGATCCTCAACGACCTGAACCACATCGCGGAGCACAACGCCGAGCTGGACCGGATTCGGGAGATCGTCGAGACCGAAAACCGGGCGGCCCGCAGGATGGATCTGGCGGCCCGCCAGGGCGGGGTGGCCGTGAGTTGCGACCACCTGTCCGAGCTTCCGATCGCCCAGCGCCTCGGCTGCTCCCTCGGGATCTGTCCCGGCCAGCTCGGCGAGGCCGCACAACGGGCGAGACAGAGCGATCTGGCGGTGGTGCGCCACGCCATCGAGAACGCAGCGGAGACCGGATTCGTCGATCGGGAGCTCCTCGACCAGCATCTCGATGCCAAAGCCAGAGAGGATTTTCAGCAGTGCTTCGAAGGTCAGAGCGAAGGGAAGCGCAAGACCGTCGCCGCCGAGGGACTGGACACGCCGGGCCTGAGCTACATCAACCTGCGGGTCCACTCGGTGCTCGAGCAATTCGTCACCGTTTTAGCCGGCCCCGGGGCTTGCGACTACCCCGAAGAATCGGCGCACCGGGATCTTCTCGCGAAGATCATCCAAGGCTGGGCCGAGAGCCAAGGTCTCATCGCGAGCAAGAAGGGTCGCGAGGCTCAGCCGGCAGAGGCCGAAGACCCCGCGGCCCAGCGGGCGGTGGTCGCCAAGCAACGGCAATTCCTGGCTGATTTCGACATCGGTTACCAGCGGCGGCAGCTCCGCTTCGTGATCGACTGGATCAACGAGGAGTACAAGAAGGCACCGAAGCCCGAGAGGCGCCAGTTTCTCGATGCGTTGAAGACCGCCGCGGCCGACCGGGTGGAGAACCTGACCGGCGCGGTTGAGGGAACCGCCCCGGACCTCCAGCAGCAGCTGGGCTCGCTCGGCTCCCTTTTCTGTCAGCTCCGCCCCTGGCAGCTCCAGGGCGATCGCACACTGTCGCTCGACGAGCAAGCCGCGGCTTTCCTCGCCAAGCCCGAGAGCCAGCAGGGCCTCTCGGCAACGCGTGACCAGCTCGGAGCCATGATCAACCGGCTGCAACAAAAAGAGCGTGATGAGTTGTTCAAGAAATTCGAGGAGCTCAAAACCCTGCCCGCGATCCCGCAGCTGGCGGCCGATGAGCGGCAAGGGATCCTGCAGGAGGTCCTCGTTCGCTATCTCGCCTTCCCCTTCTGGGACCGGCAGATCTATCCCTACGTTGCCTTCTCGGACGTCGGGGAGTTCCGCGAGATCGGCGTCTACCGCCTGAGCCCCGACGATGCGACCCTGCTCGGCACCAGCACGGCGGCGAAGAAGCTGTCCGGTTCCAAGGTGGCGCACTTCGGCGCCTTCCTGACCCGCGAGGGGCGAGAGTCCGACTATCTCTGGGGACGGCTCGACGCCGTGGACCGCCTCTTGACGCTCCTCTCGAAGGACCCGGATGCCGCGGAGATCGCGGGTGTCGTCAAAGTCCCGGAGAACGGGAAGAAACCGGAGGGCGCCAAGGACCTCTTCGAATCGATCCTCAAGGAGGAGAGGGCGGTGCAGCCCAAGCCGCTGATCCGCGAGTCGATCCTCAAGCAGCGCGAGACGGACATCCAGACGCATTTGCCGTGAAGGGCAGCGGCAGGTCGGGGGAGGTACAATCCGGGCCGTCATGACCCCTGAGCGAATCCTCTTCTGCGCCCTGCCCCTCCTCCTCGCCGCGGCCTTGCACGGTCAGGACAAGTCGCTCCACCTCGCGATCGGCGATCCCGCCCGCAAGGACAAGGAGGCGGCGGTGGTGCTCGACGGCATCACCGAGACGCGCAGCGGCGAGCTGATCACGCCGGCCGAGCTGCCGCGGCGGCTGGCCGGAGCACGCCTGGTGCTGGTGGGCGAGAGCCACACGGACATGGACTCTCATCGCGCCGAGCTCCGCGTCCTCGAGGAGCTGGTGCGCGCCGGCCGGCCGGTGTTCGTGGGGCTCGAGATGTATCCCTACCCCGAGCAGCGGTTCCTCGACGGCTGGGTGGACGGCCGCCTCGGCGAGGAGGCGTTCCTGCGCGACTCGCGCTGGTATGAGAATTGGGGTTTCAACTGGCTCTACTACCGTGACATCTTCCTTTTCGCCCGCGATCACAAGCTGCGCCTGTTCGCCGTCAACGCACCCCGCGACGTCGTCACCGCGGTGCGCAAGAAAGGTTTCAAGAACCTGACCCCCGACGAGGCGGCGCACATCCCTTCCGACATCGACACCGCGAGCCCCGAGCACCGCACGCTGTTCAAGTCCTTCTTCGCGGCCGGCGGCGATTCCCTGCACTCCGGCATGGACGACGCGCAGTGGGATTCGATGATCGCCGCGCAGTCCACCTGGGACGCCACCATGGCCTTCAACGCCGTCAAGGCGCTCAAGGAGCACGGCGGGCCGGAGACGGTGATGGTGGTCCTCGTCGGCTCCGGCCACGTGGTCTACGGGCTCGGCATCGAGCGCCAGGCCGCCCGCCACTTCGACGGCCGGATCGCCACCGTGGTCCCCGTCAACGTCCGCGACGACGAGGGGCACGAGGTCAAGAGCGTCCAGGCGTCCTACGCCGATTTCGTCTGGGGCCTGCCGGCGCAGACGGCTCCGGCCTACCCCTCCCTCGGCCTCTCCACCAACCCCGTGGAAGGGCAAAAGGCGTTGAAGGTCATCCTCGTCTCCGAGCAGACCCCCGCCGAGAAGGCCGGCGTCCAGGTGGGCGACGTGATCGTCTCCCTCGACGGCACGGCGGTGCCGGACAAGGAGACGCTGAACCGCCTCGTAGCCGCCAAGCGCTGGGGCGACGCGGCGGTGCTGACCGTGCGGCGCGGGAGCGAGACGAAGGAATTGCGGCTGGCCCTGCGGCGCTGAATCGCCGCCATTCCCGGATCGCGGAGCGGATCGACCCCGAAGCCGCGGCTTACCCGGGCTGCTTCACCGCCTTTCCCTCACGGCCTCCCCGAAACCCTTCCCGGCTCCGGCGGCGGTCCGCTGGAGCCCGGGGCGGGCCGGGTTCCGGGAGGGGCCAGGGGCTTCGCCAGCCGGTTGAAGTCCGGCACGAAGCTCACCATCGCGGCGTTCGGGGTGTTCTTGGTGTAGCCCGCCACGAGCTGGTCGTAGTATCGGGTCAGCGAGAAGTCGAGCGGGTCCGCGGGATGGTCGTCGACGATCTGCATGTCCGCGTCCGACATGGTCAGCCGCCGGAACCGGATGGTGCCGCCCCGGTAGTACATGTAGTTGGCCGCCTTGGCGTCGGGTGGTCGCAGGTACCGCGGCGCGTCGGCCCGCGTCCTCGGCCCGAAGGTCTGGATGATGCGGTCCCCCTGGATCCGTACCCCGGTCACCCGCGCCAGCACCTTCGGCGGCGGCAGCATGAGCTGCAGGTCCATGATCATGTCGTCCCCGACCACGGTGACGCCGCGCGGGCCGGTCCCCTTGACCAGCTTGTCGACGTTGAGCCCGGTCACGTCCATCAGCTTCTTGGACGGCACGCCGGCGGCCTTGATCGAGGTCGGATGGAAGCGGATCCGGCCGTCGGGCAGGGCGTCGAGCGTGCCGATCATCTCGGTGGGGATCTTCTTGTGCAGGAGGGCCTGCTGGCGGATCTGGCTGCCCTCGGCGGTCACCCGGATGTTGGTGAGCGGCGTGTCGGGGTAATTGAACACGTAGCGGTTCATCAGATCGGTGAACGAGGCCGTGCTCATCGCCGCCTCCCCGCCGTCGATCTTCAGCAGCAGGGTCCCGCGGTCGTCGAAATCCGGCGTCACTCCCCGCACGGCCGGCAGGAGCTCGCCGCGCAGCGACGCGATCTCCAGGACGATCGTGTCGTCGACGTGGAAGTTGACGTTGCGGTATTCGAAACGGGTGGGCCCCGCGGACGACGCCCTGCGGGGTTTTGCCTTTCCGAGCAGCGGGTGGGGAGACGAGGCGAGGAGGGTCAGCGCCCACAACAACGACAAAGCTCGATACTTCATGCTACATCTCCTGGTTACTCCCGGGAGCGCCGCGACAGTGCGTACCCCAGGGCGGTGAGGGCCAGCATGCCGGCGCTGATCGCCCCCTCGTGGATCTTGGCGAGCCCGGCGCGGTCTTTCGGGTCAGGAAACTCTTCCGCGATGCTTCCGGCGCCCGGGAAGGCGAAGCTCAGGGCCATGGCCCCGAAGAAGATCGCGGGCAGCAGGGCCGCCCCCTCCCGATCGGGCTCCCGCCGCCACAGCGCCCGCAGCGACATCGCCCCCATCCCGGCTCCCACCAGCATGGTCAGCGCGTCGTGGAATTTGGAGTGCGGGGTCCACCGCGGATTGAACAGATGGGTGTGGTTCAGATCCCCCAGGAAGCCGTTGGTGGCCAGCATCACCGCCACGCCGGAGAGCAGCCAGCGGCCCGGATCGGCCTGGGGTTCCGCCGCGAGAACGGGAGCTTCTCCGCCGGCTTCGGTCAGCTCGACGGGACCGCCGGAAGGCTGCCGCGGAAGCGCGCGGCGGGGGCGCAAGGGGAAGGGGACGGTTCGCAACTGCATGTCGTCGACTCCTTCGGTACGTCGGTACCACGGGATCGCCAGGGCGGCACGCCCGGCGTTGGAGGACGATGCAATTCGCGTGCTTATCTGCGCAGAAAACGAGCCATCGCGCCGACCGGCGCTGGGATCAGGCCGGTCGATCGCGCGGGAAAACAGAGCCGCCTCGAAAGCTCGAGGCGGCTCGACCCGCCTACCGGCTGCCGGGGCGGATCGTGGCGGCCCGTTCCCCGGGGCCGCCTCCGGCGTCATCGTCCTCGTCGCCGTCGAGGATGCCGTCCTCGTTGCGGTCGAGGCCGATGCGCACTCCCGAGCCGGGCGGCGCGCAGGTGTAGGTCAGCTCGCCGCCTCGCTGCGCTGCGCTCTGCCGCAGGCTGGCGTCCGAGACCGGCGCGTCGCGCCGCCGGTTGCCGCGGAAGAGCCCCGAGGCGACGTCGTAGAGATAGCCCTTCTCTCCATGGTCGCCGCCGCCCTTGACCACCAGGTCGCACTCCCCCGCCCGGGCGCGGTCGATCAGCAGGTCGATCCGCTCGCCGACCACCGTGGCGTTGTCTGTCGTGAGCGTCGTCTGCTGCCCGACGATCGGGGCGAGGTTGCTGTCGAAAGCGAGCAGGTACTGCTCGACCTGCTGCTTCTGGAGATCGCCCGCGGGGCCGGGGAGGAAGCCGCCGGGGGTCGTCGGCGACTGGTTGAAGCCCGCCCCGTTGGAGGTGAAGCCGTTGAAACGGAAGATCGTCGGAATGCTCCCGTCGTGGTTGAAGCCGAAGCCGCGGACCTGATCGCCCAGGAAGGCGTCGCTGCCGGGATTGACCGGATTGTCCGGCATGCCGAACATGCCGACCTTCTGGTACTGATTGCGCAGGTGAGGGGTCTTGAACCCTTCCACCCCGCCGTCGAAGGTGTAGCGGCCGTCGGTGCCGAAGAAGCCCGGCGCGGCCACCCCGAACGCCGCGTTCGCGGTGCGGTCGAGCTTGTGACACGACTGGCAGGCGTTGCCGTTGGCGAGGTCGGACTTGTTGTGGTCGAAGAAATCCTTCCCCGCCTGCTGCTCCGCGGTGAGGTGGTTGGAGAGCATGCGGACCGGGTTGGGCGGATAGGTGAGCTGCAGGATGAAGGCGGCGAATTTCTCCATCGCCGCGTCGTCGATCGGTCCGCTGCGCCCCAGGAGGTTGGGGAAGGCCGCCTGGAACTTCTTGAATCCCGCCACCTCGTCGAAGGTGCCGCTGTCCGGCTGCGCGCTCGGATTGTCGTTGCCGCCGGTGCGGTCGCCGCGCCAGTGCATCGGCCCATGGTTCGCCATGCCGCGCAGGCTCTGCGTGGTCATCGGTCCCTTCATCGGGTGATGGGTGTCGAGCAGCCCGAACGCCGACGGAGGAAGCTCGAACGGCCCCGGGATCGGCTGCACCGCGCCGTCCGGATTGCCGAGGTCCCAGGCCAGGCTGTCGAAGTCGCCGGCGACGTGGCAGCTGGCGCAGGACGAATCGCCGTGGCTCGAAGAGAACGACGCGTCGTAGAGGAACGGGCGCCCGGCGACCACGCTCGGCGGCTCGGGGTTGTACATGGGGACGTGTCCGATCTCTCCGCCGGAGACCGTATCGACGATCGCGATCGAGTTGTCGAAGCGGGTCAGCACGTAGAGGCGATGCTTGTCCTCCTCGAGCACGAGGCCGGTGGGGCCGCCGCCGGACACCTTGATCTGGTCGGCGGTGCTCGGCGTGAACGTATCGTTTTCCAGGGCGGCGGTGTCGAAGACGCCGATCTTGGAGGTGCCGAGCGTCGCGACGTAGAGGGTTCTGCCGTCGCCGGTGACCGCCATCTGCTGCGGCAGGGCGAGGCTCTTGTCGTTCTCGGCGTTGGGGATCGCATCGCAGCAGGCGGCGTAATTGATGTGCTTGTTGAGATGCCGCGGGGTGACGCTGCCCGCGGCCCCCAGGACGGTGATCCGGCTTTCGTGGAGGTGGCCGCGCAGGCTGTGGCCGGCGAAGGTGCCGGGCCCTTCGAAACGCTTGTCGTTCCCCGCCTCGGTGTTCGAGACGTAGACCTTGCCGCTCACCGGGTTCACCGCCATGTTGTAGAGGATGGTGCCGACCCCCTGGTAATACCCGGCGGCGCCGCCGAGCTGCGCCGGCGGATTGGCGTTCGCGTCGATCACGAAGACGTCCTTGTCGGGCAGCGAGAAGCGGACCTTGTCGTCCCAGATCCGGTGCAGCTCGTCGACCCAGTGGGTGCCGTCGAACTTGACGATGATCCCCACCTCCGGACGCGGCGCGCCGTCGGCGTTGGTGTTCGGGCCCGGCACGCCCCCCGCGGCTTCGCCGCCGTTGGGGACCAGCGCCTCGTGGATCGTGGTGGTGCGGTTGCCGGAGTGGAACGCCGCCGCGTAGACCTTGCTGCCGTCCGGGCTCACCGCCAGGGCGCGCGGCGTGTCGGCGAACAGGGTGACGATGGTGAGCGGCGTGCCGGCGAGCGTGGCGCCGAGGTGATCCGCGTCGAAGACCCAGACGTCCGCGCGACCCACGCCGGGGGTGGTGAGCTGGGGATCGAAGGGAACGTTCTGGCCGCGGTGGGCGGTGGTGACGAACGCGCGGTTCTTCCCCGCCCCGGCGAACACGATGTCGCGCGGCTCGTCGCCGACCAGCAGCGTGCGCACCACACGGCCGTGGTTGCCGTCCCCGCTCAGGGCGACGACGCTGACGCTGTCCGAGAGGTGGTTGACCACCCAGACCTCGTCGTCGCTGCGCGCCGCCACGGCCACCGGCTCGAGGCCGACCGGAATCGAGGCGCGATGCTGCAAGCCGTGACCGTCGACGCGAAAGACCTCGAGACGGTTGTCCGGCGTGTTGGCCGCGAAGAGCAGCTTGCCGCTCGGCGACAGCGCCAGCGGGCGGACCTGGCCGCTCTCGAACAGCGTGAAGCTCCCCGGCCGGGGTCCGGCCGGTTTGACGGCCGCCGGCTTGAGGGCCGCCAGATGGGCTCCCTCAGCGGGCAGCGCGGCGGCGAGAGCCGCGAGGACGCAGAACGGGATGATCCGAGATGAAACAGAATGGCGTACGCGGTACGGCATAGCCATAGGACCTCCTTCCTTCCAGGCGTTGCATCCGCCGGGCTCTGAACCTGCGAGGAAAGGGAGATTCCCCTGGGGACTCAAAGTGCAGCGAATTGTCCAATTGGCTCAACGACTGGAATTCCGGATTCCCCTCACCTCCCTCGTGTTAGCCTGTACGAAGCTGTTGAGAGAAAGTGGGAAGTCGCGCGCGGCAGATTTCGCGATCCTGGTTCCACGAGGCCGATCCAGCGGAGGTGAGAGATGGCAAACCCATTGAGCAGCACCCACGTTGTCACGCAAAGCGTCGGGGAAGGGCTGAACGTTTTCGACCGCGGGCAGAGGCAGTCGTTCGCCCTGAACGCGACCTCCGCGCTGGTCTTTCAGCACTGCGACGGCCTGACCACTCCCCATCAGCTCGCGGAGCTTCTCCAGGCCCGTTTCGACGTGCCGCCGGCCCAGGCGGCCGAGCTCGTGCGGCTCGCCTTGGCGGAGCTCGCCGGCGCCGGCCTGCTGCAACCGGGGATCGCGATGACGGCGCCGCCGCCCGCGGCGGCCGGGCTCTCCCGCCGGGAGGCGCTGACCGCCTTCGCCACCGCCGGCCTCTCGCTGCTCCTGCTGCCGGTGGTCTCGCGAGTGGCCGCGGCTGACGTCGGACGGCAACGGGATCTTCCCCGGGGCCAGGCGGCGCCGGGCTACGACGTGATCGTAATCGGCGCCGGCTCGTCCGGCAGCGTGCTGACCGGCGAGCTGGTGGCGGCCGGGGTCCGGGTCCTGCTGCTGGAGGCCGGCGGCCCGGCCGACGCCTACCCGGCGATCTGGGATCCGAATCAGATCAACTGCCTCTACAACATTCCGCAGATCCACTGGGGCTACCAGAGCACCCCGCAGGTCCATCTGGCGAACCGGGTGATGGACGAGTGGCGGGCCAAGGTGATGGGCGGCTGCACCGCCCACAACGACATGGTTTACACCCGCGGGGCCCGCGGCGACTTCGACCAGTGGGCGCGGACCTATGGCTGCGCCGGCTGGGACTACGACTCCGTCGCCCCCCATTTCGCCGCCGTCGAGGCGAAGCTCGGGATCTCGACGACCGAGGTCAACCCGTTCGGCCAGGCCTTCATCGACGCCTGCGTCGGCGTCGGGATTCCGCAAAACCCCGACTACAACTCGGGCGCCAGCATGCGCGGCGTGAGCCTTCTCCGATCGACGATCGAGTACCAGGACCCCAACTTTCAGAACCCCCGCCGCGTGACCAGCTTCGATCGCTACGTCCAGCCGCTGCTCGATACCCCCACCCCGAGCCTCACGGTGGTCGGCAACGCGCTGGTGTCGCGGGTGGTGATCAAAAGGGGGCGCGCCACCGGGGTCGAATACACGGTCGACGGGAGCGCCCGCACCGCCACGGCCGCCGAGGTCGTGCTCTGCGCGGGGGCCATCAACACCCCCAAGATCCTGAACCTCTCCGGCGTCGGTAATCCCCGGCACCTCGCCCGGTTCGGGATCCCCGTCGTCGCCGAGAGCCCCGCCATCGGGACCAACCTGCAGAACGCGATCATCTTCATCGCGATCTGGAAGTCCGCCCAGCCGATCCAGGACCAGCCGGTCAACGAAGGGTGCGCCATCGTCTGGGACAACATGGTCGGCGACGATCAGCCGATGACCTGCCTCGAGATGACGCGCGGTCATTACATCTGCGACGAGCCCTCCGCCGGGCTCGAAGGCTTCTACGGCGTCACCGGGGGCGCCATGCGCCTCAAGAGCAAGGGTTTCGTCACCCTGGCTTCGCACGATCCGGCCACGGCGCCGATCATCGATCCCCGTTTCCTCTCGGCGCCGGGCGACTTCGAGCAGTGCGTGACCGCGTACAACCTCATGCTCGAGGTCGGCAACGCCCCGGGGCTCGCCGACTGGCGCGCCCAGCAGATCGATCCCCCGCCGGGGGCCGATCCGCGCGCCTGGCTGACGCAGAACATCTTCAGCTACAGCCATCCGGTGGGGACCTGCGCCATGGGACCCGGAGCCGACGCCGTCGTCGATCCCAAGACCTTGGCCGTGCGCGGCCTCTCCGGCCTAAGGGTCGCCGACGTCTCGATCATGCCCCGCATCACCTCCGGGCACACCCAGGGGCCGGCGTTCATGATCGGGCACAAGGCCGCACGGATCCTCCAGCGGCACCACTCCGGGTAGGGAGCAACGATTCGGCCGGCAACTCTCCGCGTAGGGTCAGGCGCGGAGAGCTTCGATGTACAGCCGGCGGAACAGAGCCAGTGTGGGGCGCCAATCGCATCGCCGCGGCGGCGGCGCGGGCGTACCCTCCATCAGGTCTCGGGCGAAGGCGCAGAAAGGGTGGCAGGCGGTAGCGCATCGCAAGGCTGTTGACCCACAGACGAGCGGTCCGCCCGTTGCCGTTGGCGAAGGGGTGAATGCGAACCCACTCGGAATGGGCCCACGCACTCAAGGCCAGGACCGCCGCCAGATCGTCGGCGGTCAGATCCTGCCCCGGCTTGATCAGCTGATCCAACTCGGCAAGGGCTTGCCGGAGCTTCCGATCGAATTCGGCCAGCTCCGATGCCACCTCGGAGGCCTGGACGCCGGGCAGATCACCTACTTTGACATTGTAGTTTTCGAGCCCGGCCTCGCCCCGAAAGGATCCTCCTGCAAGGAAGCCTCCGCGTCGACCTCCAGAGGCATCTCTCGCTCTCGAGACCCTCTCCGCGAGCTTGAGCCCCGGTTGTCTTCCAGAGATAGACTCCAGTCTCACCCCACGCGAAGGGAGATCCCATGGCGACGACGACGCCCATGATGATTCGGGTTCAGGCGAAAGGCGGGAAGTTTCTGGCCGACGACATCGGCGGCGCGGAGGTGACGGTCCGCGACGCGCGCACCGGCCGGTGGCTGGGGGGCGGTTGGTACAAAGGAACTATTTCTCGAATCTCCTGGCACTTCACACCCACCCCACCCCGGCCGCAGCTTTTCGCATGGCACCTCTTCCGAGCGCAGGACGAATCCCCGTGGCTCGAAGAGAACGACGTGTCGTAGAGGAACGGGCGCCCGGCGACCACGCTCGGCGGCTCCGGGTTGTACATCGGGACGTGTCGATCTCCCCGCCGGAGACCGTATCGACGATCGCGATCGAGTTGTCGAAGCGGGTCAGCGTGTAGAGGCGATGCTTGTGAAGCTCCCCGGCCGGGGTCCGGCCGGTTTGACGGCCGCCGGCTTGAGGGCCGCCAGGTGGGCTCCCTCAGCGGGCAGCGCGGCGGCGAGAGCCGCGAGGACGCAGAACGGGATGATCCGAGATGAAACAGAATGGCGTACGCGGTACGGCATAGCCATAGAACCTCCTTCTTTCCAGGCGTTGCATCCGCCGGGCTCTGAACCTGCGAGGAAAGGGAGATTCCCCTGGGGACTCAAAGTGCAGCGAATTGTCCAATTGACTCAACGACTGGAATTCCGGATTCCCCTCACCTACTTGTGTCGCCCGAGGTTGACGTCGCCCCAGATCGACCCGCCGGTCTGGCTGTCGGGGACGGTGAAGACCAGCCGCTGGGCCAGGTTCCTGAGCCGGATGGTGGTCTGGAAACGGACGTAGTTGCCGGCCGCGGGAAGCGTCGCGACGGAAACCCTGAGGTGGGCGCGCAAACTGGAGCGGTCGCCCTTCTCGTCCATGGCCGCCAGGCTCAGGGGGATCTCCGCGACGTAGCCCTTCCCCTGCGGCGTCATCGCCAGGGCTTCGAACGGCACGCCGAGGGTGACCGGCACCTCGAGCTCCCTCCCCTGCCGCTTGGGGGCGCCGAGCGCGACGAAGAGGCGCTTCTCCGTCTCCGCGCCACCGAAGAGCAGCACGCCCTCCGTCCGCAGCGCGGCCTCGCTCGACTTCGACAGATCGGAGAACCCGTGGCGCGAGCGCACGGCAAGGCCGCTCCCCTGCACCGCGACCGACACCTGGTGCGTCCGGTCGTTGGCCTTCCACGAGGGAGTGAAGCCGAGCCAGTAGTAGCTGCCGGTCTCCTGCGCCGCCGCCTTGAAGAACCGGTTGTCGAGCGGGACCAGCACCGTGCCGCCGGTGAACCGGGCCAGGACGTCGGCGGACTTGATCGCGTAGGTGCCCGACTTCGCGGAGTCGACCGGATACACCGCATAGCCGAGCCGGTTGGCGGCTCCCAGCACGGAGCCGTAGAAGCGGGGGCCGGCCTGCAGCGTCCAGACGGCCGAGACGAACAGCATCACCTTGCGGCCGGGAGGAGCTTCGAAAGCCCGCAGGGCCGAGGCCGCCGCGTCCGCCGATTTGTGGGCATCCGTATAAGCGTCCCCGCCGATGAGCTGGCCCGAGAGGATCTCGAGCTCCATCTCGCGGAGCGTGGAGTACTGCGGCGCCGTCCGGTCGCCGTCGTCCAGGAGCGCCCCCGCGTCCGCCAGCAGAGCCAACTCCGACAGGGGGGCTTCCAGGTGGACCCTGGCGGCCAGGCCGCGGGTGGGGCGCTGCCGGGCCTTGTCGAGAGCCGCCGCGAGCACCCCGGCATCCTGCGTCCAGGGCGCCAGGATCTCGATGTGAAGGCCGTCGAACGCCAGCACCGCCATGCGATCGGCGGGGCGCAGGAGGTCGAGGTCGAGCTTCATCCTCTTCAGCAGGTCATCGCGCTGCGACTTGATGGAGACGGACTCGTCGAGGAAGACGAGATAGTTCGTCCCCACCGCCTCCCCCGCCGTCACCGGGCCGCCGCTGCCGGAAGCCGAGACGGCGCTCCCCTCCGCCACCTCCGCGAAGTACTCGACGGGCACCTCCCGGCCGTCGACCAGCAGCTTGAAGTCGCCGGCCTTCAAACCCCGCACCCGCTCGCCTCGCCGGTTGGTGACCACCGTCTCGACGTTGACCACCCGCACGTCGATCGTCTCGCCGAACTCCTGCCCCCGCGGCGCGCCCGGCGCCTCCTGCGCGCTCGAGGGTATCGAGAAGCCCAGGGAAACCAGTGCCACAGCGGTCCATCGGCGTGCGTGAGCCATGACTCCTCCTCGTAAAATCGAGACTGTTCTACCGGGTCTTCTGCAGGCTCACGGAGCAAGGAGTGTGCCCGCCGTTCTCAGGAAGCGGAGAGCGGCGGACCGCCCCACAGGGAGGACGCCGGGCTCGGCGTTCGGGGACGGCGTGTGACGTTGCGCCGGGTCAGGCGCGCAGAGATTCGATGTACATCCGGCGGAACAGAGCCAGCGTGGGGCGCCAATCGCCTCGCATCGCCGCGGCGGCGGCGCGGGCGTACCCGCCATCGGGTCTCGGGCGAAGGCGCAGAAAGGGTGGCAGGCCATAGCGCATCGCAAGGCTGTTGACCCAAAGCCGAGCGGTTCGCCCGTTGCCGTTGGCGAAGGGGTGAATGCGCACCCACTCCGCATGAGCCCATGCGCTCAAGGCGAGGACCGCCGCCAGATCGTCGGCGGTCAGATCCTGACCCGGCTTGATCAGGCGATCCAACTCGGCGATGGCCTGCCCGAGCTTCCGATCGAATTCGGCCAGCTCCGACGTCACCTCGGAGGCCTGCACGCCGGGCCGATCACCCACCTTGACGTTGTAGTTTTCGAGCCCAGCCTCGCCCCGAAAGCGTCCCACCAGCTTCGGATCCGGCGGGACGAGCCCCCGCAGGATGTCGAGCTGCCAGCCGCGAGCGCTCTCGCTCGTCAGCGGCTCCCGCCGCAGGGCCTCGTCTCGGACCCTGCGAATGACCTGGGCCAGGTTGCCGCGGAGCCGGGGCGTGTCGTCGTCCCAGTCAGCCATCGAGCAGCTCGAGGACTCGCCTCTGCGCCGGGCCGAGATCCTCCAATCTCTGTCCTTCGGCTGGATCCTCCTTCAAGGAGGCCTCCGCGTCGACGTAGTCCTCGATCGCCCGCTCGAAATTCGGATCGCTCTTGCGATACGCGCGCAAAGCTTCGAGAGTCATCTCGAGATCCAACTCGACCTCCCGGCTGCGTCTTGCGACGAAGTCCCGGACCGCCTCGTTGACGAGTTGGTTCTGCGGCCGGCCCAGTATTTTGCTCAGCGTGGAGAGGCCCGTCTGAACGACGGGATCGATCCTGTAGGTCGTGGCCTTTATCGACATGCCCTAGGGTAGCGTCCCCCGAGTTGTGATGTCAATTTTGTATTTTGCCATCCATGCTCAGATCCTCCCTGGCATACCTCCAGAGGTATCTCTCGCTCTCGAGACCCTCTCCGCGAGCTTGAGCCCCGGGTGTCTTCCAGAGATAGACTTCAGCCTCACCCCACGCGAAGGGAGATCCCATGGCGACGACGACGCCCATGATGATTCGGGTTCAGGCGAAAGGCGGCAAGTTTCTGGCCGACGACATCGGCGGCGCGGAGGTGATGGTCCGCGACGCGCGCACCGGCCAGTGGCTGGGGGGTGGCCGGGTCCAGGGGCCGGACTCCGGCACGCTGCAAGCGAACTATGTGCCGAGCGCTTCCCTGTCGGCGGTGGTGACGCCCGGCACTCCGCCGCGCGTGCAGTGGCTGGTGCCGGGGCCCACGACCTCCGGCCTCACCGTCCACCTCCCCATCACCCAGCCGACGCTGCTCGAGGTCGAAGCCTACGGCCCGCTGGGCGGCCTCCAGTCCGCGCAGAGGGTGGTGACGCGTTGCTGGGCCGTTCCGGGCCAGCCGATCACGCAAGGGCCCGGCTTCGTCGTCGAGCTCCCCGGGCTCGTCGTCCAGGTCCAGCAGCCGCCCACCCATCTGGAATATCCGAAGGCCCCCGCGTCCGTGTCGTTCCTGGTCAACATCACCATGATGTGCGGCTGTCCGATCGGCAACGGTCTCGCCTGGATCCCCGACGATTTCACGGTCACCGCCGCCGTCGAGCGGCTCGGCTCCGGAGCCTCCCCGACGCCCGTCGGCTTCACCCAGATCCAGAACCCCAGCATCTTCCAGGGCTCGTTCGACCTGAAAATCCCGGGCTTCTACCAGGCGGCGATCACCGCGGTGCAGAAAAGCACCGGCAATCTGGGGACGGGGACGGTGACTTTCTTTACCAAGCCGTAGGGGTTGGCCGGACTAAAGACCGTCCAGGTTTCCCACCAGCGGAGTGCCGCTGCCGTCGCCGAAGGTGACGATCGTCTGCACGGATCCGCCGTTCTGTCCACTGCGGCAGAGCAGCTCCTTGCCGCGGTACACGCAAGGCTTGGCGATGCCGTCGCCGTCGAAATCCGCCAGCAGCGGTAGGTCGCCGGGCCGGCCGAACGGGATCGTCAGCCCGATGTTGCCGTCATGGTGGACATCGCAGAGAAAAAGCCCGGCGCGGAACAGGCAGGGATCGGCCCGGCCGTCGCCATCGACGTCGCCGAGCAGGGGGAGGTCTCCCGGTTGAAACGGCAGGCTGAGGTCCTGATGGACCTGGCCGTCATGCACCGAATCACATAGGAAATGCCCGCCGCGGAAGACGCAAGGATCAGCCCGGCCATCGCCGTCGATATCTCCGAGCAGGGGAATGTCTCCGCTCTGGCCAAACTTTTCCTTGAATTCCGCGGCCCCGTAATCATGGGCGGTATCGCAGAGGAATCGGCCACTTCGGAAAACACAGGGATCGGCCCGGCCGTCGCCATCGACATCGCCCAGCAGTCCGATGTCGCCAGGATCACCGCCGAACGGATGGCGGACTTCCGCGATCCCTCCCGTGCGCCCGGTGTCACAGGAGAAGACTCCGTTGCGAAAGATGCAAAACTCCGGGCCGGGGGAAGCCGAGAAGCGGCGAACGTGAGCGATCATTCCGATGGGCGGGAACATCTCGGTCCAGCCGATTGCAAAGGTTCCATTCGACCCGAAAGCGACGGCGGCACCTTCCTGGCCAACCCCTTGGGTCAACGCCATGGGGCCTTTCGTGACGGGAGTGCCGTTCGCCCGGTAGAGCCGGCTCATCGTGACGCCTGCCGTGCCGTCCTCGTTCCAAGTCACGACAAAATTGCCGTGAGGATCGCAGGCGATTTGTGGATACTCCTGTCTTCCGGGTAGTCCTTCGCTGATGCGAAGCTGGTCTCCGAGGGGAGTACCTTTGGCCGAAAAACGCTGCCCAAGAATGATGTAGGTGGTGGCGTTGCCTTCGACGGGCTCTTGCCACACGACGACAAACGAGCCGTCCGGCGCCATGGCCACGGCAGCGTGGGGCTGCCAGGGGCCGTCGATGACGGAACCGATCCGAAACTCGCCTCCCACCCGCGCGCCGGTTGGAGAGAAGAGCTGAGCCCCCACCTGCGCCCCGTTGCCTGTCGGATTCGTTTCCCAGACGACTACGAAAGCCCCTGTCTCGGCGGCCATCGAGACGACAGGTGATACCTGCCTTCCTTGTTCCACCGAATTCACATGGAATTCCGGGCCGATGGGAGCTCCCAAGGGGCTCACCAGTCGGCCGAAGATTCCCGTTCCCGCATCCGTTGGGCTTGGCAGCTCCTGGCCTTGACTTACCCAAACCACCACGAAGTCGCCCCGGGAGTCCAAGGCAACACTCGTCTCTTCTCGCGGAAAGAACTTTTCTGAGGAGTTGAGCTTGAGGCGCTGTGGCCCATGCGGGAACCCGTACCGGCGAGCTTGGGGGCGCGGTCCTGGAAACGCCATCGCCAACTCTCCATTCGAATTCTCGGCGATCGTACCCCCGAAGCAACAACCCCCGCCAGGCGACCGTACAACAACAAATGGTGGGCCTAGGGGAGAATCCTGCACCGAAAATCTGCTGAGCAACAGCCTGAGCGGACCAGGATCGGACAGCAGTGGTGTGTCCTCCCAAGCTACGACGACACCACCATCCGGAGCGACGGCCACTGAATCGGCGAACTGGTCGTTCGGCTTTTCAGCCAAAACCAGGAGCGCGGGGCCTGCGGGACTCTGCGAGTGCGCCTCATAGGGTAGGACAAGGGCCGCCAGCGCCGCGAGCCAGGTTACCTTCCAAGATCTATTCATCACTGTGCACTCCTTACTGCGCGCAGGAGATCTGGCTGGCCGCCACGCTGAGCGAGCTTGCTCCCACGCAGCCGGTAGCGCCGTAGAGTCCGTAACTCACCCGTGGAGCCGAGCCACTGCCGTCAATGGTCTCGAGAATCGGAAACGACCCAACAGCTTGAGCCATGTCCATTTCGCTCGGGTTGCCGAGGCTGTCAAACTGCAGCACGTGAATACCGGCGCCATTGCTCATCTCCCAAGCGATGGCGAGGCCCCCCGCCGCCAGAGACGTGGCTTGCGGAAAGTCGCCGGCGACGGGTTTACAGCTCGCGGCAATCGCAGGCAGGGTCAGGGCCGACCCGAGGCGGTCGAAGGTTTGATACCGGATCCAAGGACCCGACCCGTCCGGATCGAACCCGGACCAGGTAACCATGAAGTCTCCGCTCGCGAGAGTAACCACGGAGGGATGGCCCGGGTTCGCCGCGTCCCCCGACGCGATGAGGAGCTCGTCCGAAATCGGATTCCCTTGGGAGTCGAGAATTCGGCCTCGAAACGAGGCACCATTCTCGTCGTCGCCGGTCCAAACCACCAAGCTATTGCCTGTTGGTTCCGCGGCAATCATCGGCGGTCCAAGGTCCGTCAGGCCCGCGCCGCCGATCTCGATCTCGTTGGAGGAATTGCCCGCCGGATCGACCACCCGAGTCACAATTCGTACGTCGTTGGAGAAGGCCCCAATCTCATTAGAAACCTGGATTGCCGCTGCATCATCCGGCCCCGGCAGGGCCTTGGCTTTGTCCGTGAGCTTGAGGACCCAATCCACGGCGTCGCAGCCAGGGTTTTGGATATCGCATCCAACAGGCTTCATGAAGTCGAAGACACCGTTTTGGAACCTGACTGGCGGAGACGCAGGCAAATACGCCGGTTTCAGATGCCCATTGCGGGGGCTGACCCACGCGTAAGCCCAATTGGCCGGCCACGAGTTGGCATTGGCGAGGTAGGGGACGGGAGCGAGGACAGGGACGACGTGCGCAGCCGATGCGTTGAAATTGATGCGAATCCCAGGGCTCTCATTCGGGAGATATGCCAGAATCGCGCCGGCTCCATCAAAAGCAAGGACTGACTTGGTATCCGCGGTGAAGGGAGCTTGGTTGACGCCAGGTTGGTTATTGATGTTGGTCAACAGTTGAATGCGGCTTGGTTCCGGCCTCAGGTGCTCCCAATAAATCGACTGAAACGTTAATTTCAGGGCCTTCATGGTCGTGGCGGTTAAGGTCGGATCCGGGCTCAACCAGCCCCAAGCGGGCAGGGGCAAATTGTTACAGCCCGCAGTTCCGCCCCCAACCCCCCAATCCACGACGCCACAGGTTCCCATGGTGTACCCCATCGCACCGGAGAGCATGCTGTAGTACGCCGTTTGGCGCGCACGATAGGGGGTATGGTTGGGAAGCCAATCGTTGGGGCCTTGCTGGCCCGGGTACACGGCCTCTCCGTTGATGATCGGCTTGGTTGGAACGTAGCCAAACAGAGTCGTCGCCATGCTGCTGGCTCGGTCGGTGATTTGAAAGAGCTCGTCGGATTGGTTCGCGCCATGTGTTCCGCTTTGGTAGAGCTCGAAACTGAGCCATGTCTGGTTCTGGAGGTATGTCCAATAATATGACACCGGCGTACCGCCTGCGGAGTGATTCGTGACGAGCTGGCGGGGAGTCCAGGTCGCACTGTTGTCGCCGAGCACGCTGCCGACCGCATCGATGATCGAGAAGTTATCCTGCAGCGTGTTGTCGAATCCAGGCGAGTAGATGACGAAGTTGCCCGCGTAACGGGCGGCTACGCTTTGGGCAAAGATCTTTGCCTCGGCAGCGGCCGTACCAACGGAGGTGGTTCCCGCCATTGCGCTCTTCGAAAGCGGCTCGATAAAGCTCGCAAGGAGGACCACGATCCCCTTCTGATTCGCGTAATCTATCTTGTCGTCGACATTTTTCCAGAACTTGGGGTTCCAGCGGAAACACGGACCCGGGCCATCGCCGCTGCAGGTCGGGCTCGTGGGGTCGAACGGTGGATTGAGGGCCCTGTCCACGCTGCCGATCTTCTTTGGCGCGATCGCCATCTGGACCACCGAAAATTGAGAGCCGGTCCCGACCGTAGAGCTCGACCGATCATTGATATAGGTCTGCCAGTTGTCGTAGGTCATCAAGAGGTTGGCGTTCCAGGCAGTGTCACCGAGCCAAAAGAATCTTTTGTAGTTGGAGGTAGCAGGGCCGGCAACCAGGTACCGGTTGTCGCCCGACTTTTGCAAGAAGCCGTTCTTATAGAGAAAATTATCCGTCGAGTTCCTAGGTGGAGCGCTGATCTGGAATCGCCCCTTGCGGTTCAGAAAACCTGAATCTTGGGAGCAATCAGGGAGAGGATGAACGGCGCCGCTTTGCATGGAGCATGAGAGCACCCATTGCCAGGTTCCTTGAGGCAGTGCCATTCGGACGAGAAAAGCGTGGTTGTCCAGCGTGTGTCCGTCGGCGGCAAGGCCGTACCAGAAGCCTCGCGCTTTATATTGAGCCAAGCCTGGGGTGGTCCCGCACTGCGTGAAGGTCACCTGCAGGATCAGATCGCGCTGCGGGTTCCCCTTGCCGTCCGAGCCGAAGTAGTCGTTCGTGCTGGTCAGGGGCAACTCCCATTTTCTCCATTGCAATACGTCGGGTCCATGGGTCACACCTGGGGTCCCATCTGCTGTGGCACCACAGTTGTCAGCCCGCAGTGGAGCCGCCAGAGCGAAGAGGACGATACCGAGACCTAAGAGCCCGATGAGCCCGCAACCACGCATGTCTGTCTCCCTTTTCCGGGGGTTATACATCTACTCTAGGTTTGAAAGGGCCCTTCCGTCAAGCCAGCCGTTTTTTCCCTCCGCGAACCGGGAGCACGGCTCTCCCCTCCGTTCCTCCGCACCGTCCCCCTCGTTTTCTGTCTCCGCCCTCTCTTCCCCGACGACCTCCCAGCCGTTTTTCAGCCGCTCCCCCTGACTCCCCGGCCCTTCCCTCTCGTTTTCAGGACGCTCCCTCTCATTTTTCATCAGCTCCCTCTCATTCCCGAAGCCGGGGAACCAGAGGGAGCGAGCAGGGAACCAGGGGAAAGAACCGGGGAACGAGAGGGCGGTGGCTTCCCTCTGATTCCCGGAAGCAAAACTTCAGAGGGCGAAGGCGGGGGAACGGAGGGAGAGGCCGGCGATCGGTTTCGCGGGCAGAGGAATTCGCTTCGCCGAGGCGTGCGAGCGCTGGGCGGGCCCGGAGAGCCAAGGGGCGCTCGCGGATTTCCGGCGGGCGCTGTGCGCCGGACGCTCCGCGGGGTCGAAGAGTGCTCACCCCGCAGTCCTGGAACTCCCCCTGCGTCGCGGCCCAGGCCGCGCCCTCGGGGCCGCCACGAATCGCATGGCACGTCTTCGGCGCTCTATCAGGCTCTCCACCGGCTGGAGCGCAAGGGGTGGATCAGGCGGAGTGGGAGCTTTCATAGTCTTTCCCGGCTTTGCTAGGTTAGCCGCCAGTATAGGGTGGTGCCCAAGACGGCGAAATATGGCCGATTCGGGGCTCCGCTATTCTCCCATCTCCATCTTCGAGAAGACTGATCCAGAAGTATCGTCCCCCCCCGCGATGAACCTCGTACGTCTCGGGAGAGACGATTAAAGACCTCGCAATCGACCCATTGCAACAAGGTGCTGAGTAGTCTGCCATCCGAAACCACCTCGCTCCATTTTCCTCAGCAGGAGGCGCCACGGACGACAAACGGTGCCAGCCGGCGGTCCGGCTCATGGCAGGCTCCCGTCAAGGAGTCAAGTATTATTGTTGCCAAAGCCAGGCTGGCCATGATGCGCCTGGTGAAGCGGCTTCCTGAGCAAAAACAACCCCTAAGCATAGAATTGACTATACCGAATCGCGCATCACTCGATCGATCGAGTACAAATCAAGTCGCAGCCTTGCCACTAGCATTCGTCGCTCGAGCGCGGGGAAGATCTGCAGAAACGGCATGATATCACGCTCGAGCAGTTCGTATATAGACGAACTTAATATCGGCAATGGAAATAGGTACGCGATCGATTTCTTGAGCCGCACAGACCTGAGATGTCGCGGACCTTTCACGGCGCGAAGAGGACGAGCGCCTTTAATCCTAAATCTTCTTTTCAGTGCCCGGTAGAGGAGTTCCGAATGGCGGTATACCTCCCAAAGTTGCAAATCGGCTGATTGCTCTGTCAGTGATCCAAGTATTTCATGCCGGCGACTAAGAAGCAGCTCGTCTCTGGGAATTGCAAGCGCAGCTCTCCAGATCGCAATGTGCAGGAGGTTCCTGCGGGCAACCATCTGAACCTCTAGGTCTAGACCATCTTCATTAATCAGTTGACTTACCCCTTCCTCGCAAATGCGCAAAAATTTCTCGTTTTCGGTAAACACTGAATGAAGAGCATGGGATCGCGCGCACCACAAAGATTCAGACACCATCCCAAGGCCAAGCGACGCTGAGTGAAGGCGATCCTGAGCCTTGCCTCCGCCTTCCGCGAGAATTCGGGAAATCTTCTCTTGCGCCAGTGTAAAATTTCCCATCCTCCAGTGGCCGAAGGCTTCCCATCGAGTTGCAAAGGTCGCATCAACCGCTCTTGTGGCGCGTGCCATACACAAGACTTCAACGTTGTCGCCTGTCCTAGAGGGAGGCAAGTCCGTGAGGCTATCGACGTACCAAGATACGAACTGGTTGCGAGCGGTAGGGTCCTCGCACAGCTTGAAGTCAAGCAAATAGTGAGCAAGGTGGAGCTGGCTATCCACGCTGCCCCAAATCTGCGCGAGAAAGCGCGCAGCTCGATCGGAAGGGATTCCACCGAGAACTTCGCGCAGGGGTCGAGAGCACCATTTGGCGCCAAGCAATGCGTCAGGAATGATCCAACCTTCACTGACGGCAAGTTGAAGCAATAGATTTGCCTGCGGTTCATGCGCCTTCAGATTACATAGCCGAAATTCTGCTCGCTCGAACGGCGGCTTTTCTAATCGGTGATTGAACCACAGCATCTTTTTTGATTTAGTGGCGGCCGCGCTCAGGTGCGGCGCGATGTCAACGTCACCACGTCCCGAATACCCGAACAGGTAAACAGTTCGCCCCTCGCAAAGCTTTTCGAGGAACTTGTAGCGCTTTGCGCCATGAGCAGTCAACAGCATCGACGTTGTCGCGACAATCGACCTTAGTCGAGCGCATCCGTGCATCTTGACAACAGCATGCCGGTTTGGGTCGCGTTTCTCGGAGGGCCGAATGAGGTCAACTTCGAGGTTACCTGCCAACTCGATGCCATTGTCAAAGTTGGTCGTCAGGATTTCGTACCGTCCAGTCATCGCCAAGTAAGCAAGGGCGGCATGATTCAAGTTGAAAGAAGAAATACTGTATGCAGCAGTAACCAGTTCCTGGGAGTCGATGCCGCACAGCTCTGCAAGGCGAAGCACCTCCTCAAACTTGAGCAACCTCTTATAGTTTTTGAGCAGCCTTTCGACAAGCCTGGACCGGACCTCAACCAGTTCCCCACATTGGTCGACGACAGCTCTAGTCAGCGCCGAAAACCACTTTGCTCCGTTTCTGAAATTACTGTCATCACAGGCGGCGGCCAGTCCACGCAGCAACTCGTCTATGAAGCCTCCAACGCCGGGTGCAACTTTATCGAGAAGCGAAACGGCGGACCCGGCGACAATGATATCTGGTGGTTCCAAACTCATGATCGGCTATACCAAAAGAGATCTTTCATCTCAGCCTTAGATTGGTCATAGCACAACCTTTACAACTTGTTGAGCCTCTGGCTTGACGCTACCCACGAGCGACACACGTTCCGGCGGACCGTCGCCGTCTGCCCAAAATACCCTGATTTCAATGGCGCTGAAGCGAGACGACCGAGGATCAACAATTTTTTCTATGATTTCCGCAGAGTCAACACCAACTGTGCCTGCACTCAGCGCTCCGATAATATCGCGAGAGCTCAACTCCTCTGGAAGGATTCCGGAGCGCAGCCAACTCTTAAGATCAGGGACGCTGAATCCACGGCACAACTGCCAGCGAAATGGTGCCAGCTTGCTTCTATGGGCTCCTTCAAGTTGGTAGATGAGTAGTGCGCAATAGTCGAGGTGATCAGGCAGCAGGTCTTCTTGATTGTTTTTGAGTGGCCCCCACTTCAAGCCGCTTTCTTTAGTGCGCTTATTTAGCTTTGCCTGTGCAATGAGACCTCTGGAGCGTTCTCTCAATACTTGGATCTGGAGGGATCCCGGATGCCCATACAAAGCTGGTCGCGTCACGACAACTCCCAAGTCAGAAGCACTAAGCAGACCTTCATGTCGCCGGCTGTGGAGATTCACGCGGGCGAGCAAGCCTCCCCGGCTCTTAAGAGCATCGCCAAGGTGGGGAAACTGATGACGGAGATCATCCATGAACGCGTGCTCAAACGCATTGGCCCCGCTCGCCTCCCGAACAATGAACCTCAGCTCACTGGCGAAGAGAAAAGTGATGAACTCCTCTGGCGGATCAAAGTACTTCTCCTCAACTGTTCTTGCAGTGGCGGCTTCCGCGCGCTCCCAGCAACTCGCGATAAGATCTCCAAGTTTCTGCAGCCGGATCTCCATTTGCGTTCCCTTCCTTGCCAACTTCGAGTTTAGAGGCACCGCCCCTTCAGGGCGAGGGGGTTGGAAGGACACCGGGAACCCGGCACTGAAGTGCCGGGCTAATCAAATTTCGCCCCTTCGGGGCGAGCGTCCGCGAGACTCCGGCCGAACATCCCTGCGAATCCCGACGTCGCGGACGTCGAGGAGGAACTGCGGAGAGTTCTACGCAGCGGAGGTTCGTCCCGCAGCGGACACAGCCCACTGCCGGGCCAGAGCGGCGAGGCGCTTTCCGGCGCGAGGCCAGTCGTAGAGAGTCGCAGGGTCGAAGTCAGCTCCATTCGGCCAGACCAGCGTATGGACCTCCGGATCGATCGTCACCTGACGAAAAAGCTCGGGGTCGCGGAGCGGAGCGAAAATCTCTCCCAGGAGCGCGGGCTCGAAGTCGATGAGATGCTCGGTGCCGTCCTCGAAGTGGACGCTCAACGTAAAGCGGCGCCACGGACTCGAAGCTCATGACGCGATGGATGGGGTGGTTCATCGGCGATCCTCAGTGGGGCCAGTTTGAAGGGAAGCCGGCCGGTTTGCAATCGCTCCAACTCGCCGCCCTCCTCCCCTGCCGTTTGCGCACCCCCTCCCCTCACACCCTGAGGGGGCTTGACACCCACCTCACCCTGCCCCATCCTTCCCCTCACACCGTGAGGCGACTATTCTTCCTGAGACCACCGAGCCGCCCGAGGAGACCCAGATGTCCAAGACGTCTCTCGATCTGATGCAGGGGACCGTGGCGGTCCTGATCCTCAAGGCTCTGTCGTGGGGGGCGATGCATGGGTATGACGTGTCGCGGTCGATCCGGCGGCGGAGCGAGGGGGCTTTGGGGTTGGAGGATGCGGCGCTGTATCAGGCTCTGCACCGGCTGGAGCGTAAGGGGTGGATCGAGGCGGAGTGGGGGCTTTCGGAGAACAACCGGAAGGCGAAGTTCTATCGCTTGACGGAGGAGGGGCGCGCGGCGCTCCAGGCCGAGGTGTCGAGCTGGCGGACGTACGTGGCGGCGGTCTCCAAGGTGCTGGAGACGGCCTGAGGCCCTTCTGAAGACCATGCCTCGCCGCGCTTTCCGGTTCCCCCGGCGCAACGCCGCCCAGGTGGCGGCGGAGGTCGAGGAGGAGCTGCGGTTCCATCTCGAGCAGGTGGCCGCGGAGCTGGCCGACGCGGGTTGGCCGGCGGAGGAGGCTCGCGTCGAGGCGCGGCGGCGGTTCGGCGATCTCGAGGGGACCCGGGCGTATTGCCGCGCCCTGGGGGTGCGGAAGGAGCGACGGATGCTGTGGAGGGAGACGCTCGCGGAGCTCGGCCAGGACCTCCGGTTCGCCGGCCGGCAGCTGTGGAAGAGCCCCGGCTTCACGCTGGTGGCGGTGGCGACGCTCGCGCTCGGCATCGGCGCCACCACGGCGATCTTCAGCGTCGTCGACGGCGTGGTGCTCCGACCGCTCCCCTTCGCGGCGCCGGAGCGGCTGGTGCGCCCCTACTTCGTCAGTCCGGAGGGGGAGAAGCAGGCGGCCTTCTCGGTCGCCAACTTCCTCGACTGGCGCGCCGCCAGCCACACCGTGGCGGACGCGGCGGCCCACCATGGCGGCACCCTGAATCTGAGCGGCGGCGGCGGCGGCGGCGGCACCGAGCCCGAGCGGCTGCAGGCGGCGTGGGTGAGCGCCAACTATTTCAAGGTGGTGGGGATCCGCCCGCTCGCCGGCCGCACCTTCGCGCCGGGCGAGGACGACGCCAGGGCGTCCCGCGTGGCGGTGATCTCCGAGAAGCTCTGGCGCCGCCGCTTCGGCGCCGACCGCGGCGTTCTGGGCCGCTCGCTGAGCCTGAACGGCGAGCCTTATTCGCTGGTCGGCATCCTGCGGCAGGGGACCCAGCTCCCCGGCGCCGCCGACGTCTGGGTGCCCTTCGTCTTTCGACCCGAGGACATCAAGGCGCGCGGCGCGGTCTTCTTCGGCACCATCGCCCGCCTGGCGCCGGGCGCGACGCTCTCCCAGGTGCGGACGGAGACGGACGTCATCGGGCGGCGGCTCGCCCTCCAGTTCCCGAAGGACAACGAGGAATTCCGCACGATGACCGTCACGCCGCTCCAGGAAGCGATGGTGGGCGACGTGCGCAAGAAGCTGCTGCTGCTCCTCGGCGCGGTCGGCCTGGTGCTGCTGATCGCCTGCGCCAACGTGGCGAACCTGCTGCTGGTGCGCGCCGCCGCGCGGGAGGGGGAGATCGCCGTCCGCGTGGCGCTCGGCGCGGGACGGGCGCGGATCGTGCGCCAGCTCCTCACCGAAAGCCTGGTGCTGGCGCTCGCCGGCGGCCTGGCCGGGGTGGCGCTGGCGGCGTGGATCACCCGCGCGCTGATCGCCCTCGGGCCGCGCGGGATCCCGCGCCTCGAGCAGATCAGGCTCGACGGCACGACGCTCCTCTTCGCGCTGGGGATCACCCTGCTGACCGGCTTCCTCTTCGGCCTCGCCCCCGCCCTCCAGACCTCGCGGACCGACCTCGGCGGCGTGATCCGGGAAGGCACGCGAGGGTCCAGGGGGCACGCCGGCACCCGCGCCCGCGGCACGCTGGTGGTGGTCGAGATGGCGCTCGCCGTGGTGCTGCTGGCCGGGGCCGGCCTGCTGATCCGCAGCTTCCAGCGCCTCCAGGAGGTCGACCCCGGCTTCCGCCCGGCACGGGTGACGACCTTCAACCTCGAGCTGCCGGAGAGCCGCTACTCGGACCCCGGCAAGCTGCGGCAGGCGACGGCGGCGCTGCTCGAGCGGCTGCGCGCCCTCCCCGGCGTCGACTCGGTGGGGGCCGCCGTCTACGGCATGCCGTTCAGCGGCGGCGTCAACGTGCTGGACTTCACCGTCGCCGGGCGGGCGCGCGGCCGGTGGGGCAGAGCGAGTCGATGCGGGTGGGCACCGCCTCGCCGGACTACTTCCGGACGCTCGGCATCCGGATCGTGCGCGGCCGCGCCTTCGGCCCGCGCGACCGCGCCGGAGCGCCGCCGGTGGTGATGATCAACCAGACCGCCGCGCGCAAGTTCTTCCCCGGCGAGGAGCCGCTCGGCCAGCGGATCGAGCTCGGGATGAAATCCGACGGCGTCCGGCAGGGGGGCGAGATCGTGGGGATCGTGGCCGACGTCAAGCAGGACGCCCTGGAGGCCAAGGTCGATCCCCAGCTCTTCCTCCCCTACGACCAGCTCCCCATGGCGTCGCCGGCGTTCGTCGTGCGCTCCACGTCCGACCCCAAGACGGTAGCCGCGGCGGTCCAGGGGACGGTGCGCGCCCTCGATCCCGACCTCCCGGTCTATGGCCTCCAGCCGATGGCCGAGCTGGTGGCGGCCTCGACCTCGCAGTCCCGCTTCTACATGCTCCTCCTCGGCGGCTTCGCGGCGATCGCCCTCGTGCTCGCCGCGGTGGGGATCTACGGCGTCACCGCCTACGGCGTCCGCCAGCGCACCCAGGAGATCGGCATCCGCATGGCGCTCGGCGCCTCCCGTGACCGCGTGCTGCGGATGGTGGTCGGCCAGGGGATGGCGCTCGCCCTCGCCGGCGCCGCGGCCGGGCTCGCCGGAGCCTTCCTCGCCACCCGCGGCCTGCGCAGCCTCCTCTACGAGGTGAGCGCCAGCGATCCGCCGACCTTCGTCGCCGTGCCGGCGGTGCTCCTGGCGGTGGCCGCCCTCGCCTCCTACCTGCCGGCCCGCCGCGCCGCGCTGACCGAGCCGCAACTGGCCCTCAAAGGCGAGGGGTAGACGGCTCAGCGATTCTTATTTTGCCTCTGCGATTCTTATCTCGTTGCAGCGATGCTTATTTTCCCGCTGCGATTCTTATTTCGCGGCTGCGATCCTTATTTTGGGCCTGCTATTCTTATTTTGTCTCAGCGATTCTTATCTTGGCTCTGCGATTCTTATCTCGGCCCAGCGATCCTTATTTTCTGCCAGCGATTCTTCCAACGGCTCAGCGATTCTTATTTTGTGCCAGCGATTCTTAGCTTGGGCCAGCGATTCTTATTTTGGCTCAGCGATCGATCGCTGAGGCGTCTGCGCCTCTCCGCGGCGCTTCCGTCCCTGGCACGTGGCTTGCTTCAGGCTCCGGGCGTAACACGCAGCACCGGTCGGATTATTTCATGCGAAGCCTTCTTCCCACGCTGGCCCTGGTGGCCACCCTGCTCGCCGGCTGCGGGTCGCAGTCGCCTGCCGAGGATCTGGCCGACAAGGCCCGTCCGGCCGGCTCCTGGCTCGGCACGCTGCGCTACGCCGGCGAGCAGTGGATGGGCAACCGCGTGCCGGAAGCTTTCGTCACCGACACTTTCAAGGAGGCGGCGAAGGACCTCGACGGCATCGCGGACGCCGCCAAGGCTTCGCGCGCTCCGGCCCCGTTGCGTTCTGCGCTCCACGGCCTGATCACTGAAGGGAAAGCCGCCGGCAGCGCCCTCGAGCGCGCCGCGCAGGGAGGGGACCGCCCCGGCGCGGCGGCCCAGGTGGCGCGGCTCGCGGCGCTCCAGCTCCGTTTCGAGGCTTGGCAGAAGCAGGCCGCTCCTGCGGACGAGCAGAAATGAAGTGGCTGGACGGCAAGAAGGCGGCCACCCTGGCGCTCGGCATCCTGACCAGCGTCGGCGGCTTCTTCGACGCCGGGAACATCGCGACCAGCGCCCAGGCCGGCGCCGTCTTCCGCTATCAGCTCCTCTGGTCGCTGCTGCTCGGCACCCTGCTGGTGATCTTCCTGGTCGAGATGTCGGGGCGCTTCTCCGCCGTCACCCACCGGGCGATGCCGGACGCCATCCGCACCCAGTTCGGCTTCAGCTTCTGGCTCGGGCCGTTCATCGTCCTCTCGCTCGTCCACTTCCTGGTGCTCGGCGCGGAGATCGGCGGCATCTGCTTCGCTCTTCACCTGATCACCGGGCTCCCCGTCCAATTCTGGGCGATCCCCGTCGCCGTGCTGCTCTGGCTCTTCCTCTGGCGGGCGACCTTCGGCACGATCGAGAACAGCACCTCGCTCCTCGGCCTGATCACCATCGCCTTCGTGGTGGCGGCGTGGCTCCATCACGGGACGACGCACGAGATGCTCGCCGGCATGATCCCCTCCCTCCCCCGCCACGAGGCGGCGCGCTACTGGTTCATGGCGGTCAGCATCCTGGGGGCGGTGATCTCGCCGTACCTGTTCTATTTCTATTCGTCCGGCGCCGTCGAGGACAAGTGGGACGAGTCGTACATCCCGGTCAATCGCGCCGTCTCAGTGATCGGCATGGGGTTCGGCAGCCTGATCTCGGTGGCCGCGATCGTGGTCGCTGCCGTGGTGCTGGCGCCGCGCGGCATCCAGGTGGACGACTACCATCAGGCGGCGCTGATGCTCACCGCCGCCTTCCCGTTCTGGGGCTTCCTCCTCTTCGCCGTCTCGATGGGGATCGCCTGCGTCGGCGCCGCGGTCGAGGTGGCGCTCTCGATGGCCTACACCACGGCGCAGACCTTCGGCTGGAACTGGGGGGAGAGCCTCGATCCGCGCAAGGACGCCCGCTTCAGCCTGACCTACACCGGCGCCATCCTCGCCGCGGCGCTCCTCATCCTGTTCGGCGTCGATCCGCTCAAGCTGACCCTGGTCTCGATGGCGATCAACGCCGCGGCGCTCCCCTTCGTCGCCATCCCCTTCCTGCTGCTGATGAACGACAAGCGGACGATGGGCAAGCACGCCAACGGCTGGATCTCGAACACCGTCGCCCTGGTGACGCTGGTGCTGGCGCTCGTGCTCACCGTCGTCACCATCCCGCTGATGATCACCGGAGGCAGCTAGATGAAAGCGCTGATCGACGTCACCGAGGACCTGGAGATCGTGCGCGACATCCTCGACCAGCAGGTGATGGACCGCGACGAGAACGAGATGGGGAAAATCGACGGCCTGCAGCTCGAGATCCGCGAGGGAAAGCCGCCGCGGATCCACTCGATCGAGATGGGCGGGGCGGCGCTCGCGCGGCGCATCCATCCCGGCCTCGAGAGTTGGGTGGACGGCTGGCGGCGCCGCTTCAACGTCCGCAAGGTCGAGGTCTACTCGGTCCCCTGGTCGGCGGTGCTCGAGGTCAACGAGCGCTGCGTGAAGCTCGACGTCGAAGCGATCGAAAGCCCGGCGCTCGACTGGGAGCGCTGGCTGCGCGAGCACGTCATCGCCCACATCCCCGCGGCGGCCAAGGGGAACGCCGAAGAATGAAGCTGGTGCCGTTCGAACGCATGGTCGGCCGGAAGGTCCTCGACCCCACGGGCCGGAAGGTCGGCCGCATCGTCGCCGTCCGCGTCGACTGGGAAGAGAAGGACTGCGTGGTCCGCGACTACCTCCTCGGCACCGCCGCGCTGATGGAGCGCCTCGGAATTTCGGCCAAGGTGTTTTTGGGAATGAAGCTAAACCGCGAGCCGCGGAGCATCGCGTGGGATCTGATGGACATCAGCGATCCGGAGAAGCCGCGGTTGTTGTGCCCGCTGGCGGAGATCGAGGCGACGGGAAGAGCGGGAGAAATGAACGAGCGGCCCAACCTTCTGCTGACGGCCAGCGCCGTGGTCTACTTCGCCGCGGCAATCCCTCTCCTCTTCGCGCCCGACGAGATGCTCGCCTTCGCCGGTGCGGCGCCTTCCCGGTTGGACGCCGCTCTCCTGCAGGTGGTGGGGAGCGCCGTCCTCGGCTTTTCGATGCTCGATTGGATGTCGCGGTATACGCGGATCGGCGGGATTTACGGCCGGCCGCTGGTGGTGGCGAACCTGGCGCATTCGGCGAGCGCGGCGCTGCTGCTCGGGAAGGCGGCGAGCCGGGTGGGGTTCCCGGTTGGGGTGGTGGTGCCGCTGGGGATTTATGGGGTGTTGGCGGTGGGGTTCGGGATCGCGATGTTTTCGCGGCCGCAGGCGGATTGACGGCGATCGAACGACGTGACGCCGGGCGATGGGAAAAATGGGGCGATCTCTCCGCACCGGAGACGTCCCGCCGTCCCCGTGGCCTGCCCAGGGTGTCGTTATGCGCTGGGAACGTCTCTACGGGACGGTTACCGCAAACCGCGCATCAACGTTTTTCTGAATAAATCGAAAATCGTCGGATTTTCGACGACGTGCCCGTAGAGACGTTCCCAGCGCATAACGAGAACGCCTGCAGGCCGCGGGGACGGCGGGACGTCTCGGGCGCGGCGAAAACCTTTCGATCGGCCACGCCTTACGGCGTCGCGATCCGACGATTCTCATGCATCGACGTCCCTACCCCTCCGCCTTCCGCGCCCCCAGCATCTTCGCCTTCAGATAATCCCGGTTCATCCTCGCGATGAAATCGATCGAGATCTCTTTCGGGCAGACGGCTTCGCATTCGGCGTGGTTCGAGCAGTAGCCGAAGCCTTCCTTGTCCATCGCCTCGACCATGCCGAGGGCGCGCTGGGCGCGCTCGGCCTGGCCTTGCGGGAGCAGGCTGAGGTGGGCGACCTTGGCGGAGGTGAAGAGGCTGGCGGCGCCGTTCGGGCACTGGGCGACGCAGGCGCCGCAGGCGATGCACTGGGCGGCGTCGAAGGCGCGGTCGGCGAGCGGCTTGGGGACCGGGATCATGTTGGCTTCCGGGGCGCTGCCGGTCGCCACGGTGATGAAGCCGCCGGCCTGGATCACGCGGTCGAAGGCGCCGCGGTCGACCACCAGGTCCTTGAGCACCGGAAAAGCTTTCGAACGCCAGGGCTCGAGGCGCAGGGCGTCGCCGTCCTTGAAGTGGCGCATGTGGAGCTGGCAGACGGTGGTGGCCGGCATCGGGCCGTGCGCCTCGCCGTTGATCAGGAAGCCGCAGGAGCCGCAGATCCCCTCGCGGCAGTCGTGCTCGAAGGCGACCGGCTCCTCGCCGCGCTCGGCGAGCTGCTCGTTGAGGACGTCGAGCATCTCCAGGAACGAGGCGTGCTCGTTGACGTCCTTGACCTGATATTGCACCATGCGCCCCTCGTCCGCGGGGCTCTTCTGACGCCAGACGTGGAGAGTCAGGTTCATTATTTGTAGCTCCTTTGGCTGGGCTTGACGGACTCGAACTCGAGCGGCTCCGCGTGGCGGGTCGGCGCCTGGCCCACCCCGTTCCACTCCCAGGCCGAGACGAAGGAGAAGCGGGCGTCGTCGCGCAGCGCCTCCCCTTCCGGCGTCTGGTGCTCCTCGCGCAGATGGCCGCCGCACGACTCGTCGCGGTCGAGGGCGTCGCGGCACATCAGCTCGGCGAGCTCGAAGAAGTCGGCCACCCGGCCGGCCCGCTCGAGCTCCTGGTTGAGCTGCTCCGGGCCGCCGACGATCCGCAGGTTGCTCCAGAACTCCTCGCGCAGCGCCGGAATCAATTGCAAGGCTTTCTGGAGCCCGGCGGCGTTCCTCGCGATGCCGCAGTACTCCCAGACGATGCGGCCGAGCTCGCGGTGGAACGAGTCGGGGCTGCGCTTGCCGTGGATCGAGACCAGCCGGTTCAGCCGCTCCTTGACCTCGGCCTCGGTGCGGCGGAAGGGCTCGGTGTCGGTCGACAGCGCCTCGCCGAGGTGGGTCGAGAGGTAGTCGCCGATCGTGTAGGGGATCACGAAGTAGCCGTCGGCGAGCCCCTGCATCAGGGCGCTGGCGCCCAGGCGGTTGGCGCCGTGGTCCGAGAAGTTCGCCTCGCCGAGCGCGTAGAGGCCGGTGACGTTGGTCATCAGGTTGTAGTCGACCCACAGGCCGCCCATCGTGTAGTGGGGGGCCGGATACATCCGCATCGGCACGACGTAGGGGTCCTCGCCGGTGATCTTCTCGTACATCTCGAAAAGGTTGCCGTAGCGCTCTTCGATCAGCTTCTTGCCCAGCCGCTGGATGGCGTCCGCGAAATCGAGATAGACGCCGTTCTTCTGCGGGCCGACGCCGAGCCCTTCGTCGACCACCTGCTTGGCGTTGCGGGCGGCGACGTCGCGGGGGACCAGGTTGCCGAAGCTCGGGTACTTCCTCTCCAGGTAGTAGTCGCGGTCGGCTTCCGGGATCTGGTCGGGGCGGCGCTTGTCGCTCGGATCTTTCGGCACCCAGATCCGGCCGTCGTTGCGCAGCGACTCGGACATCAGCGTCAGCTTCGACTGATAGTCGCCCGAGGCCGGGATGCAGGTCGGATGGATCTGCGTGAAGCAGGGGTTGGCGAACAGAGCGCCGCGGCGGTGGGCGCGCCAGGCGGCGGTGACGTTCGATCCCTTGGCGTTGGTCGACAGGTAATAAACGTTGCTGTAGCCGCCGGTCGCCAGCACCACGGCGTGGCCGGCGTGGCGCTCGACGGCGCCGGTCACCAGGTCGCGGGTGATGATCCCCACCGCGCGCCCCTTGGCGTCGAGCACGACGTCGAGCATGTCGGTGCGCGGGAACATCTTCACCTTGCCGGAGGCGATCTCCTTCTCGAGCGCCTGGTAGGCGCCGAGCAGGAGCTGCTGGCCGGTCTGGCCGCGGGCGTAGAAGGTGCGGGAGACCTGGGCGCCGCCGAACGAGCGGTTGTCGAGCAGGCCGCCGTACTCGCGGGCGAAGGGGACCCCCTGCGCCACGCACTGGTCGATGATGTTCACCGACACCTGGGCGAGGCGGTAGACGTTGGCCTCGCGGGAGCGGAAGTCGCCCCCCTTGATGGTGTCGTAGAACAGCCGGAAGATGCTGTCGCCGTCGTTGTGGTAGTTCTTGGCGGCGTTGATCCCGCCCTGCGCGGCGATCGAGTGGGCGCGGCGCGGCGAGTCCTGGAAGCAGAAGCACTTCACCTCGTAGCCGAGCTCGGCGAAGCTCGCCGCGGCCGAGGCGCCCGCCAATCCCGAGCCCACCACCAGGATGGTGAACTTCCGCTTGTTGTTCGGGTTGACCAGCTTCAGGTGCCCCTTGTGGTCGTCCCACTTCTCGTGCAGCGGGCCGGCGGGGGTCTTGCTGTCGAGCGTCATCATGATCCGCGCTCCTACCGCACCAGGCCGGTCAGCACGGCCAGGGGAAACGAGATGTTGCCGATCGTGATGATCCAGGCGAAGGCGTGGGCGAAGCCGCTGCGCCAGCGGTTGAGGCGCGGCTGGTTCCAGCCCAGCGACTGGAACAGGCTCCACAGGCCGTGGTAGAGGTGGAAGCCGAGCGCCACCTGGGCCACGATGTAGAACAGGGCCACGTACCAGACGCTGAAGCTCGCGATGACGTTGCGGCGCACCGCCCCCTCCTGGAAGCCGGGGTTGAGCGTCCCCGCCGTGAAGTCCAGCAGGTGATAGATCAGGAAGAGCAGGATGATCACGCCGCCCCAGCGCATCGTCCGCGAGGCGTAGGTGGTGTGCCGCTTGAGGGCGCCCGCGTAGTCGCGGGGCCGGGCCTTCCGCGCCAGGAGGGTCAGCTGCCAGGCGGCCCAGATGTGGAGGACCACGGCGGCCAGGAGCACCACGCGGACGATCCACAGGGCGCCCGACGCCGGCAGGGCGGGTGCGCCCACCTGGCGGAGGAACGAGCCGTAGGCGTCGAGGTAGGGGACCGCCTTGCCCGCGCAGGTGCCGCTGGCGTCCAGGTACGGGCAGTACGTCCCCGGCTCGTAGAGCTTCAGGTTGCCGACCATGTGGGCCAGCACGAAGCCGAAGAGGAGGATGCCGGTGACGGCCATCACCGCCTTCTTGCCGACCGCGGAACGATAGAGATCAGTGAACCAGGACATAGGGGGTTTCCTCGCGTCGGGAGCTCGCGCTCCCTGGCTATCCTAAGACAGATCCTACGTCAGGCGCCGGGACTTTGTGAAACTCGTCACAAGGCGGGGCGGCGGCGGCGGCGGCGGCGCGGGCGCTCGCGCCCCTCGCTCTCGGCCGGCGCCTTCAAGGGGGGCCGGCGGCGGGCCGCGGCCTGCCAGGCGGCGAGCGCCTCGCCCCCCTCCCCCGTCGCCTGGACGAGGATCTCGAAGAGGAACAGGGCGTCGTCGAAGTAGGGCTTGCGGGCGAGCTTCAGCCGCTCGTGGCTCGAGGCGTGGGGCTCGCACAGGCGCTGGAAGCCGAGCAGGGCGTGGTAGATCTGCTGCGCGCGCAGGTTCGAGAGGGTCAGGCGCTGGAAGAAGGGCGCGATCTCCTCCTCGATCATGGTCTCGATCTCGGAGCGGGTCATTGGCTTGCCGGGCTTGCCCGGTTTGCCCGGTTTGCCTCCATCGCCCGGCGGCGACTCGATGTCCAGGCGGCGGAGCATCACCTTGGGGAGGAGGAGGGCGGCGAGCAGGCCGGTGTCCGAGAGCGGCCGGTCGAGCGCCACCAGGCGGTCGATCACCGGCAGGATCTGCCCGAAGTCGCCCAGCCCGCGCGCCCCGGCCGAGAGCATGGCGTAGGCCTCGGGGAGGAGGACCGGCAGCAGGTCGAGCTCGAGCATCCACTGCATGGCGGCGCCGGCGCGGCCGCACTTCATGAGCTGGATGATCTCCTCGGTGACCCGCGCCGGGGACGCCTTCTCGAGCTCCCGGCTGTGGCGGTGGATCGCCTCCTGGGTCTTCGCCTCGATGCCGATCGCCAGCCGCCCGGCGAACTCGCAGGCGCGCAGCATGCGCACCGGGTCCTCGCGGAAGCGCAGCTCCGGATCGCCGATGGCGCGGATCAGCTTGCGCTCGAGGTCCTCGATCCCTCCCACGTGGTCGATCACCGAGAAGTCGGCGACGCTGTAGAACAGGGCGTTGACCGTGAAGTCGCGCCGGAAGGCGTCCTGCCGCGGGGTGCCGTAGGTGTTGTCGCTGGTGATCAGCAGCTCCCCCGGCTCGCCGCGCTGCTCGTCCGGGTCGGGATCGCGCCGGAAGGTCGAGACCTCGACGGTGCTGCCGTCGTGGAAGAAGACGTGGACCAGCCGGAAGCGGCGGCCGATGATCCGCGAGTTCGAGAACAGGCGGCGGATCTCGTTCGGCTTGGCGTTGGTGCCGATGTCGAAGTCCTTGGGCTTGCGCCCCATCATCAGGTCGCGCACGCTGCCGCCCACCAGATAGGCCATGTAGCCGGCGTTGTGCAGCCGGTAGAGGACCTTGAGGGCGTTGGGGTCGATGTCCTTGCGGGAGATCGAATGCTCGGAGCGAGCCAGGATGCGCGGCTCCAGCTCGGCGCTTTCGGTTACGGAACCGGTCACGGCTCGATTATAAGGGGATTGGACAGTCATCGATAAGCAGCTATATCTTGCAACGCAAGGAGCTTAACGCATCGCCTCGCGAGCCGACTCTATCGGGGTGGCGCGGGTGTGGCAAGACGTCTTCGGGATTTGGCGGCGAACGGAGGGAGAAAAAAGGGGGCCGAGGCGGGCGGAGGGCATTAAGACCCGCCCCGGCACCGGAGGGAGAGGAGATTGTCTTTCCTGTCTTCAGCGGCGGGCGCTCCGGGGAGCGCCGCGGCCGCGTTCTCTCTGGTTTCGTCTGTCAAAGATGCGCCGGCCTGGGCCTTGGTGTCCTTCGTGCGCCGGTCTTGTTTTCCTTAGATTCCACGATCTGTGCCAGGGGTCATGCCGAGACGATGATCTTTTGGATTCAGTGATTTACCCGCAAAGGGGCGCGAGGGGAAGGGTATGGCCGGACGGACCCCCGTCATCTGGCGATGACAGGGGTGGAGCCTGGGGAGGTCTATGGCCGCTTCGTGACCTCGCTTGGCCCTGCTCGCCTCCTTCGTGTGCGCTCGCTTCGCTCACTGCCAGTCGGCTGCGCGGGCCAAGCGAGGACACGAAGCTGAGGGAACGGAACCCTCAGCTCAGCTTGGTGACAATGTCGATCTCGGAGGTGATCGTGCGGTGCACGGGGCAGCGGTCGGCCATCTCGAGCAGGCGCTGGCGCTGCTCGGGGGCGAGGGGGCCCATCACCTCGATGTCGCGCTCGATGCGGTCGATCTTCCCCACCTGCGTCTCGCAGCGGGCGCAGTCGACGGCGTGCACCTTCGAGTAGCGCAGGCGCACGCGCACCCCCTCGAGCGGCAGCTGCTTGCGGTCGGCGTACATCCGCAGCGTCATCGAGGTGCAGGCGCCGAGCGCGCCGAGCAGCAGGTCGTAGGGGGTGGGGCCGCGGTCGCTCCCCCCGGCGTCCGCCGGCTCGTCCACGATCAGGCGATGGCCGTGGGCCACGATCTCCTGCGCGTAGCCGCGGGCGGCGCCGGTCACCACCACCTCCCCCGCGTGGCCGGCCTCCGGCTCGATCGTCCCCTCGAGAGGATTCTCCAGGAAGCGGCTGGCCCAGGCGGCCAGCACCTCGCCGACGTAGCGGGCGTCGCGCTCGCGGCTCAGCAGGTGGTCCGCGGTGTCGAGCGAGACGAAGCTCTTGGGATGCTTCGCGAGGTCGAAGAGGCGGCGGGCGTGCTGGAGGCCGACGATCGCGTCCACCGGCGAATGGAAGATCAGCAGCGCCCGGTGCAGACCGCCGAGAACCGCTGTCAGGTGATCCTTCGCCAGGTCGTCGAGCAGCGCGCGGTCGACGCGGAACGGACGCCCGCCGAGGTGCACCTCGGCCTCCCCGCGCGCCTCGAGGCCGGGGGCGAAGCGGAGGATGGTGCGCCGCAGCTCCTCGCCGTCGCTGGGGGTGCCGATCGTCGAGACGGCGCGGGCCTCGGGGATGCGCCCGGCCGCCGCCAGCACGGCGCAGCCGCCGAGGCTGTGCCCGATCAGCAGGCGCGGCGCGGCGCGCTCGCGGCGCAGGAAATCGGCCGCCGCCACCAGGTCGTCCACGTTCGAGGACAGGCCGCTTCCCGCCAGCTCCCCCTCGCTCTCGCCGATCCCCGTGAAGTCGAAACGCAGCACCGCGATCCCCCGCTCGACCAGGGCGCGGCTGATCCAGCCGGCGGCCTTCAAATCCTTCGAGCAGGTGAAGCAGTGGGCGAAGAGGGCGTAGGCGACGGGCGCCCCCAGGGGGACGTCCGGGCTGTCGAGACGCGCCGCCAGGCTCTGGCCGCGGGAGCCGGGGAACCGCAGATGCTCGCTGATCATGATGGACGGATCGTAGCACCGGGGAGGGATATGCTAGGGAGCGTGAGCCCCGAGCCCAGTCAACCGATGCTGGAGGCCGTGGACGTCGCCAAGACGTACGCCGACGGCACGGCGGCGCTCGCCGGCGTCTCGCTCGCCGTGGCGCCGGGCGAGACGGTGGCGCTGGTGGGCGAGAGCGGCTCGGGGAAGACGACGCTGCTGCGCACCTTCAACCGGATGGTGGACCCCTCGGCCGGCACGGTGCGGATCGAGGGAAAGAGCGCCGCCGGCCTCGACCCGATCGCGCTGCGCCGGCGGATCGGCTACGTCCCCCAGGACGGCGGCCTGATCCCCCACTGGCGGATCGAGCGCAACGTCGAGCTGGTCCCCCGCCTCCTCGGCTGGGACGCCGAGCGCCGCCGGCAGCGGACGCGCGAGATGCTGGAGCTGGTGGGACTGAAGCCGGACGCCCACGCCCGCCGCTACCCCTCCGAGCTCTCGGGAGGACAGCGGCAGAGAGTCGCCATCGCCCGCGCCCTCGCCGCCGACCCGCCGCTGATCCTCCTCGACGAGCCGTTCGGCGCCCTCGACGCCCTCACCCGCCTCGAGCTCCACCAGCCAGTTCCTCGACCTCAAGCGCCAGCTCGGCAAGACGATCGTCCTCGTCACCCACGACCTGAACGAAGCCTTCCGCCTCGCCGACCGCATCGGCGTCATGCGGGGAGGACGGCTGCTCCAGATCGGGCTGCCGGCCGAGCTGGCCGACCGGCCGGCGGACCCCTACGTGTCGGCGCTGCTGGAGATGCGGCGTGGGTAGGGGCTCGCTTCGCTGGTGGAATCTTGAATGTAGGGGCGGGGCTTGTCCCCGCCCGCAACGCTCGCCGGCCGGCCCCCTCCCGGGCGGGGACAAGCCCCGCCCCTACATTTTCATTTTGTTTGTCCTCCTCCTGGCCCCGCTCCCCCTCCGCGCCGCCGACCGCATCGTGATCGGCTCCAAGAACTTCGAGGAGAGCCGGCTCCTCGCCGAGATGTTCGCCCAGCTCCTCGAGAGCCGCACCCACCTCCAGGTCGAGCGCCGCCTCGGCCTCGCGGGGACGCAGGTCTGCTTCGAGGCGCTCAAGAACGGGGCGATCGACGTCTATCCGGAGTACACCGGCACCGGGCTGGTCTCGATCCTCGGCGAGAAGGCGCAGGGCGGGCCGGATCAGACGCTCAACCGGGTGCGCGCCGAGTTCCTCCGCCGCTGGAACGTCTGGTGGCTGGCGCCGCTCGGCTTCGAGAACTCGTGGGAGATCGCGGTGCCGCGCGAGCTGGCGGAGCGCGAGCACCTCGACACCATCACCGACCTCGCGCGTGTGTCGAAGCGCCTCCACGGCGGCTTCGGCCACGAGTTCGTGGGGCGGGACGACGGCCTGCTGGGCCTGCAGAAGGTCTACGGCCTGGAGTTCGCCAAGATCGACCACCTCCAGCAGGCGATCCAGTACCAGGCGGCCCGCCAGCGCTCGATCGACGCCCTCGACGTCTACTCGACCGACGGCCGGCTGATCCTCTACAACCTCAAGGTGCTGCGCGACGACCGCCGCTTCTTCCCCCCCTACGAGGCGGCGGCGCTGGTGCGCGGCGAGACGCTGAAGAAACACCCCGAGGTCGGCGCCATCCTCGGCCTGCTCGCCGGCGCGCTCAGCGAGGACGCCATGCGCGCCTACAACCTGCGCCTCCAGGAGAAGCACGAGAGCGAGGTGACGGTGGCCCGCGACGCCCTGCGCGCCATCGGTCTCGTCGTTCCCAAGCAAACGGCCAAGGCGCCGGAATCCCGCAAGCCCGGCTTCCTCGCCTACGCCTGGAGCCAGCGCCGCGACCTCGGCCGGCTGACCCTCCAGCACCTGGGGCTCTCGGCGGCGGCCCTCTTCCTCGGCGCGCTGATCGCCATTCCCCTCGGCCTCTGGCTGGAGCGCCACCGGCGCTGGGCCGAAACGGTGATCCGCCTGCTGGGGCTCCTGCAGACCATCCCCTCCCTCGCCCTCCTCGCCTTCATGATCCCGCTGCTGGGAGTGGGGACCGTCCCAGCCATCGTGGCGCTCTGGATCTACTCGCTCTTCCCGATCGTACGGAACACCTACTCCGGGGTCCGCGACGCCGACCCCAAGGCCGTCGAAGCCGCTACCGCCCTCGGCATGACCCCCGGCCAGATCCTCCGCCAGATCCGCCTCCCCCTCGCCGCCCCCGTCGTGATGGCCGGCCTCCGCACCGCCGCCGTGATCACCGTCGGCACCGCCACCCTCGCCGCCTTCATCGGCGCCGGAGGGCTCGGAGAGCCGATCGTCACCGGCCTCCAGCTCGCCGACAGCGCGATGATCCTCTCCGGCGCGATCCCCGCCGCCCTGCTGGCGCTGGCGGTCGACGCGGTGCTGGGGGTGGTGGAGAAGTCGCTACGGCCGGCGGGGCTGGAGCGGTCGAGCTAAACGGGGCCTGAGAAAGCAAGTCCCTCCCGGGTGAAGGAGCACGCCGATCCGTATGCGTCTTATGACTCGGGCAGCTGACCGTGCCGCCGGTCCCTCACTCCCCCGGCCCCTCTCTCCCATCCTCCCTCCCGCCCGGCCGGGAGAGAGGGGAGACGGTACGCTGGCGATGGAGGGCACGGAGGGTGTCGAGAAGAGTCTCCAGGTAGTTCTGGACCTGATGATTGGTGAAGCGAAGAACCCGGTAGCCGAGGGCTTGGAGATTGGCCTCCCGGTTGAGATCGTGGGAGATCTGGGCCGGCTCGTCATGGATCGAGCCATCCAGCTCCAAAACGAGCCGTAGCTCGTGGCAGAGGAAGTCGGCGACGTAAGGTCCGACCGGAGCCTGCCGCCGAAACTTCAAACCCAATAGCTTGCGGTCGCGCAGGCATTCCCAAAGAGCCTCTTCCGCGGCCGTGGAGACCTGCCGAAGCCGTCGAGCCCGAACCAAAGCCCCTGGATTGGAGTCGCGCACAACCCGATTCTATCGTCATGATTCCAAGAACCTGCTCAGCGCAGGGCCCCCCTCTTCTCCCGGCCGGCGGGGGGGAGGCGGGGAGAAGAGGGCCGGGGTGATGAGGGCCAGCGGCCCGAGAACGCAAATGCTGGAGAAGCACGGATCAAGTCCGTGATATTTGTGGTCCATGCCTGATAAAGAAGACAAGATCCAGAGCCGGTCCAACGACGCCAAGGGCGAGCCGCAAAAGCATGGCGCCATGGCAATGCTCGGTTTTGCCAAACGATTCCGAGCTACGCGTACGACTGAAGACTGGATCGCTGAGCTGCGAGAGCACGAGCTGAGCTCGGAGTAGGAAGACACCTACCCAAACATCTCCCGCCACCCCGCACTCCCCCGCAGCAGCTCCAACGCCACCTCCAACAGAGCCTGGTTCTCCGGCCGGATCAGCCACGTGCTGCGCCCCGAAGGATGCGGCAGCGGGATGACGTCGAATTCGAGGTCGCCGCGCGCGACCCGGAACGACTTGCCGACTCTCTCCTGCAAGGGCGCGTTCTCGGGCAGGAACTTCCTGATCGCCAGCTGGCCGACGGCGATCACCGTGGCGGGGCGGAGGAGGCGCAGCTCCTCTTCGAGGTAGGGGGCGCAGTTGGCGATCTCGAGCGGGGCGGGGACGCGGTCTCCCCCTTGCGGGGCGCGGCCGGGGAAGCAGCGGATCACGGCGCAGATCCAGACCCGCCGGCGGAACTCCTCCTCGGAGGCGCCGAGGCGGTTGAACCAGGCGAACATGCGCGACCCCGCCGTGTAGGCGAAGGGGCGCTGCTCCACCACCTCGCGGGGGCCGGGCGCCTGCCCCACCAGCATCAGGCGGGGCCAGACCTCGGGCCGGGCCGCGACCGGCGGCGGCTCGACCGTGGGACAGATCCGGCAGCCCCGGACCTGCGCGAGATGCCGGTCCAGGGCCTGCCAGTCGGCTGCCACGGTCGCCACGGCCGGCTCGGCGCCTAAGGCCCCGTCCCCTTGGCGGGCGAGCCCACCACGAGATCGGTGGCCGCCTTGTCGAGGGCTTCCGGCAGCACCTCGACGGCGGGCTCCCACCAGGTGGCGCCCGCCTCGAAGGCCTCCCCCTCGTGCGAGCAGGGGGAGGCGATGTGGTCGCGCCCATACACCGCCTTGCCGCGATGCTGGGTGTTCAGGAGCGAATAGATGCTGCCGCAGACCTTGCAGAAACGGCCGATGGTGCGCCCCTGGCGCTCCTCGGGGATCTGGCTCTGCGGCGCCGCGTGCGGATGTCGGTAGGCCATGGGAAGAAAACCTTTCTAACGGGCGGCTTGCAGCTCGGCCCGCGAGAAGAAGAACGCGATCTCGATCGCCGCGTTCTCGTCGGAGTCGCTGCCGTGGACCGCGTTGCGCTCGATCGAGGTCCCGAAGAGCTTGCGCAGGGTCCCCTCCTCGGCCTTCGCGACGTCCGTCGCGCCCATCGTCTTGCGCAGGTGCGGCACCGCGTCCTCACGCTCCAGCGCCACGGGCATCACCGGGCCGCTGGTCATGAACTCCACCAGGCTGCCGTAGAACGGCCGCTCCTTGTGCACCTCATAGAAGGCCTGCGCCTGCGCCGGGGTCAGCCGCAGCATCTTGATCCCGCGGATGGTGAAACCTTCCTGCTGCAGGTGCGCCAGCATCTTTCCCGCGCTCCCCGCCTCGACACTGTCCGGCTTCAGAATCGCCAACGTCATCGCCATACGGTCGTACTCCCTGTTTATGGATCAAGGCCTCGAGTCGCGGCCGATTGATCAGGTTAATTTTGTTGATATCTCCTACAGGACCTCGATGTCCCCTTCCGCGCCGTCGATCCGGAACACCGTCCCCACCACTTCCACCACCGCGTCCGGCCCCATCAGCACCGCCGAGCCGGCAGGAATGCCGAGGCCGAAGTCGACCCCTTCCCCGACCAGCATCTTGCGCAGCCGGCGGTCGTGGGCGGGGTCGAAGTTCGGCTCCACCACGCCGTCCGGCAGCCAGCCGAAGGCGGGGATCAGGTCGCCGCGGAAGATGCTGCGCGCGAACAGACCCGCGCACTGCGCCGCCGCCGCGATCGCCACCACGACTCCCCCAGAAGCCAGCTTGCGGGCCAGCGCCTCGGCGGCCGGCGTGTCGAGGATCGCCTCCAGCAGGTGATCGGTCACCCCGCCTCCGAGGTAGACCGCCGCGACGTCCCGGATGCGCTCCGAGTTCCGTCCCCGGCGGCCGTCCCGCTCGCGGTAGATCGGGATGATCTCGACCTCGCGGTCGAAGGTCGTCTTCAGGTACTCCGCGAAGTGGCGCGGATAGTCGTTCGACCCCGAGGCCGCCGGAATGAACCCCACCGGCCCGGGCGGTACCTTCTCCATCCAGGCGCGGTCGGCGTCCTCCGTCTCCCCGAAGCTGAACTCCCCGCCGCCGACCAGCGCGAGCCAGCCGGCGGTGGGAGTGGTCGTCTCGGGAAGCTCTGCGTTGTCGTCTGGCATGGCGTCTCCGAACGGGCGACCGCGGGTCGCCCCTACACCCATGGCCGCAGGGTGTAGGGGCGACCCGCGGTCGCCCGTCTTCTATCCTATTTCCCCAACGCCTTGGCCATCGTCTCGCCGAGCTTCGCCGGAGAATCGACCACCTGGATGCCGGCGGCCTTCATCGCCTCCATCTTCTCGGCCGCCGTCCCCTTGCCGCCGGCGACGATCGCTCCGGCGTGTCCCATGCGGCGTCCCGGCGGCGCGGTGACTCCCGCGATGAAGCCCACCACCGGCTTGCTGCAATTCGCCTTCACCCACGCCGCGGCGTCCTCCTCGGCGCTGCCGCCGATCTCGCCGATCATGATCACGCCTTCCGTCTGCGGGTCGGCCGCGAACTGCTCCAGCACGTCGATGAAGTTCGTGCCGTTCACCGGATCGCCGCCGATGCCGACGCAGGTCGACTGCCCGAGGTTGAGGTTCGAGAGCTGCCAGACCGCCTCGTAAGTCAGCGTCCCCGAGCGCGAGACGACGCCGACGGCGCCCTGCTTGTGGATGTGCCCCGGCATGATGCCGATCTTCGCCATCCCCGGCGAGATCACCCCCGGACAGTTGGGGCCGATCAGGCGGGTGGGATACGAGCGCAGGAAGTCCTTCACCTTCAGCATGTCGTTGACCGGGATCCCTTCGGTGATGCAGACCACCAGCTCGATCCCCGCCGCAGCGGCCTCCATGATGGCGTCGGCCGCGAACGGCGGCGGCACGAAGATCATCGTGGCGTTGGCGCCGGTCGCCGCGCGGGCCTCGCCCACCGAGTCGTAGACCGGAATCCCCTCGACCGTCTCGCCCCCCTTGCCGGGGGTGACGCCGCCCACCACCTTGGTCCCGTAGTCGCGGCAGCCGAGGGCGTGGAAGGTCCCCTCCTTGCCGGTGATCCCCTGCACGAGCAGGCGCGTCTCGTCGTTCACCCAGATCGCCATCTCTACGCTCCTCCCTTGGTGCCGGCGGCGGCCGCCACGGCCTTCTCGGCGGCGTCCGCCATCTGCTCGGCCACGATGAACTGGAACGGCGCCTCGCGCAGCACGCGGCGGCCCTCGTCGACGTTGGTCCCTTCGAGCCGCACGATGACCGGGATCTCGACGTTGCCCAGCTCCTCGATCGCTCCGACCACGCCGCGGGCGATGCGGTCGGTGCGGGCGATGCCGCCGAAGATGTTGATCATCACCGCCTTGACGTTGGGGTCCGAGACCAGGATGCGGAAGGCGTTCTTGACCGCCTCCTGCGAGGCGCCGCCGCCGACGTCCAGGAAGTTCGCCGGCTCGCCGCCGTAGAGCTTGATGATGTCCATCGTCGCCATGGCGAGCCCGGCGCCGTTGACCATGCAGGCGATGTTGCCGTCGAGCTTGATGTAATTGAGATTGAATTTGCTGGCCTCGACCTCGAGCGGGTTCTCCTCGGCGAGGTCGCGCATGTCGAGGATTTCCTTGTGGCGGTAGAGGGCGTTGTCGTCGAAGTTCACCTTGGCGTCGAGCGCCATCACGTCGCCGCCGCCGGTCACCATCAGCGGATTGATCTCGGCGAGCGAGGCGTCGGTGTCCATGTAGGCGGCGACCAGACCCGCGATCAGCTTCGCGGCCTTGGACGCCGTCGCGCCTTTCAGGCCGAGGGCGCGGGCGATCGCCCGTCCCTGGAACGGCTGGAGCCCCAGCTCGGGCTCGATCGTCTGCCGGAAGATCGCGTTCGGGTCCTTCGCGACCACCTCCTCGATGTCCATGCCGCCCTGCGCGGAGGCCATCACTACCGGCTTCCCCTGCGCGCGGTCGAGGGTGATCGAGACGTACAGCTCCTGGGCGATGTCGGCCGTCTCCTCGACGAGGACCTTGCGGACGAGCTGCCCTTCGGGGCCGGTCTGATGGGTGACGAGCTGCATGCCGAGGATCTGCCCCGCCATCGCGCGCGCCTCCTCGGGCGACTTGGCGAGCTTGACGCCGCCCCCCTTGCCGCGTCCGCCGGCGTGGATCTGCGCCTTGACGACACACCGGCCGCCGAGCTCCTCGCAGATCTTCGCCGCCTCGTCGGCGCTCTCCGTCACCCTGCCCTTGGGGGTCGCGACCCCATACCGGCGCAGGATCTCCTTGGCCTGATACTCGTGGATCTTCAAGACAGTTTCCTCCGAGAAAGCGCTCCGAGAAAGTTCCCCGGGAACTTGGATGCGAGACTTTGGGATCGTCCCCAGAAAGGGACAGAAGGCGCCGGGCACGCCGGGCCGGGGGGAGTGTATCAGAGAGGAGGGCGGTTCAAAGCGGCGCTGGGATGGGCCAGCCGGCTCTTGGACTCTCTGCTGAAAGCGGCTACCCTTGAGAGGTGGAGCTCGAATGGGACCCGAAGAAGGCCGCCAAGAACCTTCGCAAACACCGGGTCTCGTTCGCCGAGGCCGCAACCGTGATCGGCGATCCTCTGAGCATCACGGTTCCCGATCCGGACCACTCCATCGATGAAGATCGAGACATTACCGTGGGGCGCTCGATCCGTGGTCGACTGCTCATCGTCTCCCATACAGAGCGCAGGAACCGGATTCGGATCATCAGCGCGCGTGAATTGACGCCCTCCGAGAAAGAAGCCTATGAAGAAGAAGTCTCAAGATGAGATGACCGACGAGCTCCGCCCGGAATACGATCTCCGAGAGCTGCTCGCCAACGGGGTCCGGGGCAAGTACGCTGAGCGCTATCAGGCGGGTACGAATCTCGTGCTGCTCGATCCGGAAGTCGCCAAGGTGTTCCCCGACGAGCGGTCCGTCAATGACGCCCTCCGCTTGGTGATCGAGCTCACGAAAATCCCGAGTGCCAAAAAACGGTCAGCGGCGAAACTGTAGCCTCACCAGCGGTGCCGGCCTCCCGCTCGGAGGCGGAGCGTCATTCGTAGCCGGAGAGTTGCCCTTCGAGGCGCTGCTTCGCCTCGTCCCAGGAAACCCAGTCGTCGGGATGTGCCTCAGCATCTTTCAGGCGCTGGGCAAGGATCTCCTTCTGCCAGTCGAGGAGCTCGGGACGCCCGCCCGCTTCCTGACCGGCCTGCCCTCTCTGCGCCTCCCGGTCGGTAAAGTTCCGCATTCCTATTATCTCCGGAACCAAGGATACCCCGGACTGTGGTAAAAAATCCCGCATGCCGAGAACCCAAACCGCCGCGGCGCCGGCCCCGCGAGGCCGTAAACGCAAGAAAGCCGCCCGTCCTCCCCTCCCACCAGGCTGGCGCACCACCGACGAGGACGAGATTGAACGCCGCCGGCAGCGGGCGGCCGGCGAGCCGCTCGCCGTGGCGGCGCTCGAGCCCGGCACCCTGCTCGGCGCCACCGAGGACGAAGCCCGCTCCTGGCTCGCCGGAGGTGAAATACTGGCGGCGGAGATCGCAAGGGAGCTACGCGAAGAATGACCATCCCCCAGGAAACGCCGGCGGCCTCGCCGACCCCGCCGGAAGGCGCGATCCCCCTCGCGGCCGCCCGCGCCGCGCTCGCGGAGACCTTCGGCTACGGGGAGTTCCGCCCCGGCCAGGAAGCGGTGATCGGGCACCTCCTCGCCGGGCGGTCCGCCGCTGCCGTCTTCCCCACCGGCGGCGGCAAGTCGCTCTGCTATCAGATCCCCGCCCTGCTGCTGCCGGGGCTGACCCTGGTGGTCTCGCCCCTGATCGCCCTGATGAAAGACCAGATCGATCAGCTCACCCGGCGCGGCGTGGCCGCCGGCCGCCTCGACTCGACGCTGACCTTCGACGAGGTGCGCGCGCTGATGGAGAGCGTCCGCCAGGGCACCCTGCGCCTCCTCTACGTCGCCCCCGAGCGCTTCAACAACGAGCGCTTCCGGCAGGCGATCTCGCGGGTCCGGGTGTCGCTCTTCGCGGTGGACGAGGCGCACTGCGTCTCCGAGTGGGGGCACAACTTCCGCCCCGACTACCTGAAGCTCGCCGGCTTCGCCAGGCTCTGCGGCGCCGAGCGCACCCTGGCGCTCACCGCCACCGCCACCCCGCAGGTGCTCGCCGACGTCTGCCGCGGCTTCGACATCGCGCCGGACTGCGCCGTGCGCACCGGCTTCCACCGCGAGAACCTCACCCTCCGCTTCACCCCCGTCCACGCCGCGGAGCGCGACGCCCTGCTCCTCGCGCGGCTGGCCTCCGAAGCGTCGCGGGGACCGACCATCGTCTACGTCACCCTGCAGAAGACGGCCGAGGACGTGGCCGCGGCCCTGCTGCGCGCCGGGCTGCCCGCCTTCGCCTACCACGCCGGCCTCGAGGATGTCGAGCGAGCCCGGGTGCAGGACTGGTTTCTGGAGTCGACGGAAGCCGTGGTGGTGGCCACCATCGCTTTCGGCATGGGGATCGACAAGGCGGACATCCGCCGGGTGGTCCACTACAACCTGCCCAAGAGCCTGGAGAACCTGGCCCAGGAGATCGGCCGCGCCGGCCGCGACGGGCAGCCGGCGCTCTGCGAGATCCTGACCTGTAGCGACGACCTCCTGGCGCTCCAAAGCTTCGCCTACGGCGACACGCCGGACCTCGGAGCCGTGCGCAGCCTGCTCGGAGAGCTCGCGAAATCCGCGGAGAGCTCCGAGGCGATGGAGCTCTCGCTCTACGACCTGGGAGGGCGCCACGACATCCGGCTGCTGGTGGTGCGGACGCTCCTCACCTACCTGGAGCTGGCGGGCTACCTCGAGGCCGGCACGCCGATCTACGCCGAGTACGAGCTGCGGCCGCTGGTTCCCTTCGAGCAGATCCTGAACCGTTTCGCCGGGGAGAGGCGCGAGCTCCTGCGCGGCATCTTCGGCCAGGCCAAGAAGGCCAAGATCTGGTCCCGCCTCGACCTCGAGGCCGCGTCACGAGCGCTGGGAGCCCCCCGCGACCGCCTGGTGCGGGCCCTCGACTATCTGGCCGAGCAGGGGCATGCTGGAAGTCCGCGCCGCCGGCCTGCGCCACCCCTACCGCTGGCTCCGCCCGCCCGCCGACCTCGACGCCCTCGCGCAGGACCTCCACCACCGCACCCTCGAAAGAGAGACCCGCGAGATCGCCCGCCTCGACCAGGTGCTCACCCTCGCCGCCCACGACGGCTGCCAGACCGCCTTCCTCGCCGCCCACTTCGGAGAGCAACTCCCCCACCCCTGCGGCCACTGCACCTGGTGCGAGAACGGCGGCCACCCCGCCAAGCTCTTCCCGCCCGCCCCCGTCCACCTCGACGAAGTCGGCCTCCGCCGCGCCGCCACCCTCCGCCAGGAGATCCCCGACCTCGCCGAGCCAAGAGCCCTCGCCCGCTTCCTCACCGGCCTCCCCTCCCCCCGCCTCACCCGCAGCAAGCTCAAGGCGCACCCTCTGTTCGGGGCGTTCGCCCAGGTTCCGTTCGCGGAGGTGCTGCGGCGGGTGGCGGGGTGAGAGTGGAGGGAGGGCGGAGCCGGCCCGCAGCCCCCCTGCGAAGACGCTTGGCCTCACGCTTCGCGGCCTTCTTCTCCTCCTGCTTGCGTGCAACTTCCTCGATGGAGCGGACGACGTCCTAGCTCCCTTTGCCAAACCGCTTGAACTAAAGGTGCTCGATGAACTCCGGCAAGGGCCCCTTCCAGGGCGCTGACGATGGTTGTCGATCTTCCCCAGTTTAGCCGGGTTCAGCCCCGGCTCCCGGACCATCGGCACGTGGGCATGAGACAGATGATGCCGCTTCCGCGCGTCAATCCAGGGATGGAGGCGTCCAGGAATGCAACCGCGAGCTGACTTATTGGCAGGGCTCGTAATGTCTTGAGAGAAATCGTGCCGCCGATCGGGAACCGAAGAATGTGGTCTCCGACACTCATCGAGCTTAGCTGGAGTCTCGCGTCGAGCATTAAGCGGCAGCTCGCGGACGTAATCCTCTGCCTATCGCGAGAGCACAGAATGACCGCAAGTCACACGCCTCTGAATGCGGATTGCTGAGATGGATACCTACAGCCCTCAAGCGACGCCAACGGCCTCCGCTTATCAGAGAGGAAAAAAGCTTTCCCCTTTCCTTGTCAGAAACACTCTCTCTACCGAGTGAACGCCCGGCATTGTCCCTCACAGGCGATATTCTCAGGACTAATATTCAAATATCTCGATAGAACTGTTGTAATCGTATGCGGCACAGCGTAACATTCTGAAAAATGGTCAACACCACGGAGATCGCCGTCAGAGCATAGAGGAGGAACAGGAAGCGATCGGCTTCGATCATCTCCATAATAATTGGTGCTTCGGCATACTAGGGGAAACTTTGACATGCGCTTTAAGAAATCTCGGTTGGGCCCATTATTGATCCGCCGATCCCTCGATCCGGAATTTTTTAACCAAGTACATGTACTTTTTGGTGGGACCGGCGCCGTGGGGGGAGCAACAGCCATACAAATGGTGAGCCTTTTCGAGGAAGCGGCACGGCGGACTCTTCTTCAAAATCGATCTGATCCGCGTATCGTAATTACAGGTCGTACCAAACAGGAGCTTCGGTCGTTCACTCGTTTACTTTTCGAGATCCAGCGGCGGGATCACGGTGCTCTTCCAGAAACCCTTGAAAGAATCGGCTATCGCACGGCAGGAGGAGTGGTGATCGAACTCGAGATATTTAGTGTCGATCCTGCAATTTCAGGGCTTGAAAATTTTTCGCAGAAGAGTGATGCAGTCCGCCGCGAAGCGATTCAGGCCTTCCTTAGAGCTGGAAACCTTGAGGCCGAAAGTCCGATGCAAGATAAATTCCGCTATCTCGAAGGTATTCTCGAGAGCCAAGTCGGCCAACCCTTCACTCAGTTCCTTACTCGATATCACGATAGACGAGCTTTGCCTATGGAAGGCGTACGCTTCAGGTCGGTCGTCGTGGGCATTCCGCTTGCTAGTCTGGCAGCATACAAGCTCACTGATCTCGAGGAGGCTGGCCTGCTCCTCGGAATATCACGTGGTACTCAAGAGATGGAAGCTCTAAAAGACCGCTATCTGCGTTCCATCCGTGACGACTTAGCTCATGTAGCGACGCATTTGGCAAACGAGGTTCTGGCAGCCCATACCACTGCCGTTGGCGGAATGTACGACGAGCAGGAAAATGGGGTTCGCACAATCCGACTAGGGTTTGCCCATAGCGCCCTGGATACAAAATTAAGAGATAAGCAAATATTTGCTGAGAAATTGGCAAATCTCTATTCTGAGCGAGGAATCAAGATGCTCATCACAGCCGCTGCGATCGGTGTAGATGCTGTCTTGGTACGGAAGAGCCCTCCACTCAATGGCGCGATCCGGCGCCAATTGCTACAGGCAACCGCAAAAGGGGACCAGATCCTGCCCGAGGCAGATATCAGCTCGACGATGCGGATATACTTGCCGATGGACTTAGACCTATTATCCGAGTCGCATGATCCGGTTACCTTTAGTCACGGCCGACCGTTGATCCTTGATTACGTTCTCAAGAGCGGAGAGAATGGCTATTTCACAGTCTCGAATACGGATGCCTTATACCGGGTGATGCGAGTTACATCCAGCAGCGAATTGGGTCTACTACTGGCCCGCACCTCTATCTTTGGCGACGACCCTCATTGTCCATCATTTTCAGGAAACATCTGCTACTATATGGAAACCGATAATAGTCGCCAGGTCTTCGACTTGTTGAGTCAGTCCAAGCTGAGGCGCGATCAGCTTAGCGGCCTTCAACCTAAAGCGCTTCAGGATCTTGGCTCCGCCAAGCACCAAGCAGAGTTGCACACCCTCGGCCTCCTGATTCTTCTACACCGGTTGGAAACTCTCGACCTTGAGCCTCTTCCGCCCCACATCGACCTGCGTACTTTCAACCCCCAGGAGTATTTCGAGACCCACTCCCGTGCGCTGACGCTCGAAACTGTGCTGGGCTGGGAGCCTGAAGCGTTGGCCAAAGATCTAATACGTCTCGTGACCGCTCGAGATGAGGAGGACCTAAAGCCTCTCAAGAGCTTTTTTCAAGCTGACCCTGAAAGACAGGAGGCGGCCCATCGTGTCTTGCAGTCGGTACTGCATGCAATTTGGGCCATACCTTCAATCGGAACTCCGATTATTTACGAATCTATGGGGCGCCGACGTGTTATTTCAGGCTATTATGCAGCGTCAATCGATAGAATTTTGACACATCGTGACCGCTTCGCATCTCATTTCCACCAGCGCTTCCATGCGGTAGGCGGAGGTAGCGAGATAGAGTTCGAAAGCTTTCTGGAATTCCACATTGCCAATAATGGATTTGCCGATTTGCGGCCTCTTGCAGTACTGGTATCCGCTCATTCCGATGACGAAGATCTTGCAGGCAAGGTGCAGGTCTTCCGGCAGGAGGAGGATTTCTTGGCGGCACTTCGCTTGATAGAGCCTTACAGCTACTTCACTAGCAGCGGAATAATTGCACTTTTGGTACGCCTCAAAGGCCTCTGTCGCTTGGCGCAGGACTTTGACCTTGAGATCGGAACAGCAAACGAGTTCCGAGCCCATATCGCGCGTGACGATAGTGATCACTCCCTCCTCGTTCCCGGAGTAGTCGAAGCCTTTCGCATGGTCTCCGAAGGGCTGGAGAAGAATACTGGATCCGAGTGGCTAGACGGTCGATGGGGGTACTATGTTTAGACGCGGAATAAAATTGGTTGCGATAGAAGCGCTCTTTTCCATATTTTTACTTTAAGCCAGATCTAATCCTTATGTAGAAACTTGCATCAGACCCATCGGCCTAGGCTATACAGCATAGAAGGGGTATTCAAGAAAAGGGGGGGATCACATGACTTGGCAAGAAAACAAACTCGTCAAATGGGGCGCTCACCTCGTTGGATTGCTTGCAGCAAGCTTAGGCTTCGCTTTTCAGGAAACAACTGCGATCGCACTATTCGGGATTTACTTGATTTTTGAATTTTGGCTCATGGAAGACAAAGTAAGGCTAAACCTCGAAGGAATGCGCGCCATTCAGGAAGAGATCAGAACTCTCAACGATGGAATCGACAAAAGAATAGCAAACGCTCTGCAATATGAATATCTCAACGAAGCGGAACTAATCTGGGGAAGGGCCATTGATTTTCTCCGAAACGCCCGACCGAATGATGAAATCTGGAGCACGGCTTCTACACCAAATGATACCGACTTCGAAAGGGCTATCTTCCAACGGGTAATACATGACCAGATCACATACAAGCGAATTGTTTGTTATGCCTCAGATGGCGCCGACGAAGTACTCCTTAGCAAATTTCCAGAAATTTCTCTTATCAAAGGCGATAGCGAGGAAGAGCTTCTACGGACTTACGGTGATTGGTATGACGATTTTTACAAAATTTGGAAAGCCATGCTTAGAGACGATCAGTTTGAGTCAATTGAGAGCCTTGGAATGAAGGCTTGGCATAAAGCTCTCGCAAGACTTGCGCAACGGATAAACAGATTTGAGGTTCGGTCACATAACTCAGATATTCCTAGCGACTATTTCATAGTCAATCCTTTTGGAGACCATCACTGGAAAGCCGTCCTAGGTTTCCCACGATTGAAGAAGGAAGGAATGCGAAGTGGATTCGCAACCACAAATCATTCTCTTGCTCATGATCTCGGCCTGAACTGGCAACGTCTTTGGGATCGATACAATAAGTAACGTTGAACAGGTCTCAAAATCTATGAGTAATAGAGGCTACATGACGTTAACCCAAGCCTGGCGTCGCTATGACGCCAACGACCGTTCTATAAGAACAAACGACACTGTCACTCGATCTGAAGACAAAAGAACACCTGAGATAGAAGCTCACAGGTGATTGACAATATGAACTCCACCTTTCCCGTAACTGCTATCCTTGGCCTTGGCTTGATCGGAGGATCGCTCGCCCGCAGCCTTGCAGCGGCAGGGGTTCGGATTCTTGGCCATGACCGAAAGTCCGAGCATCTTAACGCGGCAGTGAATGAGGGAATCATTCAAGTCGGTTTGGGCGAGGGCTTCCAAGGCATCGAAGAGGCGGAAGTCGTCATACTCGCTGTACCCGTCTCCTCTGCTCAAAAGCTCCTGAACAAGGTCGGCCCTCAACTCAGAGGAGCTCGGCTCGTCACCGACGTCGGCAGCACAAAGATGGGCATCCAAGCAGCCGCTGAAAAGCTCGGCCTAAACAGGCGTTTCGTGGGCGCACATCCGCTTGCGGGCAGTCATCAGTCGGGATGGACAAGCTCTCGGGAGCATCTTTTGACGCACAAGCTGGTTTATTTATGCCCTACGAAAGAATCGAGTCAAGATGCAATTTCGCTAGCTCAGACAATGTGGGAGATGACTGGGGCCCGGCCAGAGATCGTCGATGCGACACGGCATGACGCCTTGGTTGCATGGACGAGCCATCTCCCTCAAGGTCTATCAACCGCACTTGCAGTAGCTCTCGCAGCACATGGAGTGAGCCGAGCTGACTTGGGCCGAGGAGGTCGCGATGTTACCCGCTTAGCCGGCAGCTCGGTCGCCATGTGGTGTGAGATTTTTCGCGAAAATGCGGACGAAATCCTTCTTGCACTTGAAGCTGTGCAAGCGGAACTCTGTAAATTGCAAGCTGTGTTGGAGTCTGGTGGCGAAGAAGACATCGGCGATTTTTTTATTGCGGGAGAGACTTGGTTTCGCCGAAGGCGAACAAAGAAACTTACGTAGCCCCTCCATACGTTTGTCATATAGACTGCTTTAAGGTATCTATGTGCTCTGGTCCAAGACGCTGGAGCTACCTCATTGCGGGAGGCGATGTTCACGGGACCTTCCAGCTCCGGGTGCGCGATCAGCCAGTGAAGCGAGCGCAGGAAATCGGCGTCGTGCACCCAGGAGACGCCGCATGCACCACCTGATGCGTTCGGAGAATCTCGAGGCGGCGAAAGGGGGTTCGGATGGCGTCCTTCTCGACGAGGTCCACCCTACAGCCTAGCATCTGTTCCAACTCCTCGCGCATGGCGAGGACGTCCCAGAGACTCCACGACGCTTTCGGGTCTTGGGCAGGTTCATGGCGCGAGGGTACCCTGGTCCCTCATCATCCGCCAGCGCCGGCAAAGATCGATCGCCGCTTGGTGGCCGGAAGGCCGCCGCGCCAATAGGCGGTGATCGCCACCGCAAGAGGACCCTCAACACCCCGGTGTTTGAGGGCTCCGCTCGCCCTTGCCATCGTCAGACAACTGTCATACATTGTCTTGCGTGCTGGTCTTCGACGCCTCGACGCTGATTCTGTTGGCGAAATCGGATCTGCTCGACCTCTTCCTGAATGACTTCCCGGGCATACCCCTCATGCCGGGAGCTGTCGAGGCAGAGTCCACGGGTTTTCCAGACCGCCCTGATGGCGTTCTCATCCGGCAAAGGCTTGAGGAAGGCCGTCTCACCGTCGAGGAGATCCGGCAACCTGGAGTCGTCGCTCGCCTCGTTCAGGACTTCAGACTGGGCGCCGGGGAAGCCGAAGCGCTGGCCCTCGCCCTGGCAAAAGGAGAGTTGGCCGTCATCGCCACCGACGACCGGAATGCCATCCGGGCCTGCAAGGTTCTGCGGATTGGGTTCGTCACATCACTGGGTATCCTCGTCCGGGCGGTGGAAAAGAACCTCTTGACTCCCGAAGATGGGATGCGTTGCCTTGAACGGTTGAGGTCCTTTGGGCGGTTCAGGGCAGAGATTATCGAGGAAGTTTCGCGCCAAATTGGAGGCTCTCATGGCGAAAGCTCAGAAGATGGTTAGCATCCGCTTGGAAGCGGATGACTATAAATTCCTCAGCGGTCTTGCGGAGGCTGACAAAGCGGATTTGTCCACTGCCGTCCGAGACCTCCTCTTCCGGGGACGCAGATTCCTGGCCCTTGAGCGCTATCGCGAAGGGAAGGCTTCCCTGAGCAAGGCGGCCGAAGTGGCAGGCGTCTCCGTGAGCGAGATGATGGACCTCCTCACCGAGCACGGAATCCCGGCAGACCTTCGCCTCGAAGATTACCGGGAGAGTCTCAAGAAGCTTCGCGAGGTCTGGTAACTGCCGCGCCGTCGCCGAACTCTGGCCGCCAAAAGATCCGGGACCGGCCGCGAGCTGACTTCTTGGACGGGCTGGTCATCTCTGGGGAAAAATCGTACCGCAGATCGGGAACGGGAGGTCCGACCCACCGGCGTTGAGGGCCGGGAATCGCCCCCTTTGTCATCGAAACCAGGAATTGCTAGCATCTCTTTCGATGACTCTCGCCTCCTCGCTCTCTCGCTTCGTCGAGTCGCGGATCCGGGGGCGGGGCCGCGAGTACTTCGCGCGGGGTATGGTGAGCCTCCTCTCGTGTGGGCCGTGGCGGACGAGGGTTGGTCCTCGGCTCCGAGGAGACGACGTCACCTGATCCGCGAGGGCGGGGGCCTCGCGGCTTTTTGTTCCTGCCTCTATGTCGACCGCGCGGAGCCTTGCAAGCACATCTGGGCGGTGATCCTGGCCGCGGAGGAAGCGAACGGGCTCATCGGCCCTCGGGGCGAGCGGCCGGTGCGGCTGGTCGTCGGATGGGGCACGCCTCCTACCGTCCCTCCCCCGCCGCCGGCCTGGCGGCGGACGCTGGACGAGCTCACGGTCGGCCCTCTGCTCATCCCTTCGCCGCGCGGGCTGGCCGGGCGCGAGATCCTGTATCTGCTCGACGTCGCCGCCACGCTCCGCAGCCACCAGCTCTCGGTGCAGATCATGACCGGCCGCAGGCTCCCCGACGGCGCGTGGGACAAGCTGTCGCCGCTGAAGCTGAGAGCTGAGGAGATTGCGGGGTTGCCCGATCCCGCCGACCGGCAGGGTCTCGCCTTGGTGGCAGCGCTCGGCAAGGAACCCACGCGGTGGTCGATGTCGTTCTACTCGTCGCAGGTGCCGGCCCAATGCGAGAACCCGCAGACGGTCGCGAGCCTCCTTGCCGGTGCTCTGTGCCACCGGCAGATTCTGGAAGCGCGCCGAGCCGGCTCCCGACCTCGGCACGCCCCTCATGTGGGACGGCGGCGCGCCCTGGGAGATCTGGCTGGAGGTGTGCGAGGAGCTCGCGGCGGGGAGCCAGGAGAGTGGAGATTGTGTGATGTCCGCCTCGCTGCGCCGGACCGACGAGCGGGGAGACGAGGAGCGACTGGCGGCTCAGGCGCTTCCGGTCCTGCTCGGCGCGTCGGGGATCCTGCTCGCCGGCGGGCGGATCTCGGCGCTGGCGGCGGAGGGTCTCCGCTGGGCTGCGCTGCTGAAGCCAGAAGCGGCCCTGCGGGTGCCCCGCCGCGGAACGGTTCTATCTGCTCGAGCGCCTCCTCGCCGCGCCCGATCTCCCCAAGCTCGACCTCCCCGAGTCGATGCGCCTCGAGGAGATCGCCGCGGTCCCCCGTCCGCGGCTGCGCCTGCTGCCTCCCCGCTGGGATGGTGGCTGGCCGCGCGCGGAGCTCTCCTTTCTCTATGAGGATCGGGCGGTGATGGCTGACTCCCCGGAGCGCGGCCTCTATCAGCCGGACTCCCGGCGTTTCCTGCTGCGCGACCCCGGCGCCGAGCGGAAGGGCGCCGAGCGCCTGGGCGAGCTCGGCTTCCGGCTGGAGGCGCAATCGGCCTCCTCCATCTCCATGCCGCCTTCGCTGCAGATCGCCACCGGCCGCGTGCCGAAGGTGGTCCCCGTGCTGCTCGCCGAGGGATGGGCGGTGGAGGCGGAGGGGAAGCTCTACCGCACCGGCGGCTCGTTCAAGATGAATGTCGCCTCCGGCGTCGACTGGTTCGAGCTTCACGGCGAGGCGGACTTCGAGGGGCAGACGGTCCCCCTGCCGCAGCTCCTCGCGGCGATCCGCAAGGGCGCGCCGTTCATCCCGTTGAGCGACGGCAGCCTCGGCATGCTCCCCGAGGAATGGGTCCGGAAGCTCTCGCCGATGGCCGCCCTCGGCTCTCCCGAGGGGGATCACCTGCGGTTCCGCTCCGTCCAGGCCGTCCTGCTCGACGCCTGGTTCGCGGACGAGCCCACCATCACGTGCGATGCCGCCTTCGAGCGTGCCCGCAGACGTCTCCGCGAGTTCTCCGGGATCGCTCCGGCCGAGGCGCCTCCGGGCTTCAAGGGCGAGCTGCGCGGCTATCAACAGGCCGGCCTCGGCTGGCTCCACTTCCTCCGCGACTTCGGCTTCGGCGGCTGCCTGGCGGACGACATGGGGCTCGGCAAGACGGTGCAGGTCCTCGCCCTGCTCGAATCCCGCCGCACGCGGCGCAAGCGCGACCGGCTCCCACCGTCGCTCGTCGTGGTGCCGCGCTCGCTGATCTTCAACTGGCTGTCCGAGGCGGCCCGCTTCACGCCGCGGCTGCGGGTGCTCGACCATACGGGCACCGGGCGGCGACCCTGCGCGAGGCGTTCGCCGGCCACGACCTGGTGCTCACCACCTACGGGACCCTGCCGCAAGGACATCGCGGCGTTGCGGGAGGTGGAGTTCGACTACCTGATCCTGGACGAGGCGCAGGCGATCAAGAACGCGGACAGCCAGACCGCCAAGGCCGCCCGCCTGCTGCGCGGCCGGCACCGGCTGGCGCTCTCCGGCACGCCGGTCGAGAACCAGCTGGGCGAGCTTGGAGCCTGTCGCGTTCCTCAACCCGGCATGCTCGGCGCCGCCCAGACTTCCGCCAGCACGACGACCGCCGCCGTCCCCCTGGCCGGCGAATCCGGAGCTCTCGCCCGCGCTCTCCGCCCCTTCCTGCTGCGCCGCACCAAGGAACAGGTCGCCCCCGAGCTGCCGCCCCGGCTCGAGCAGACGATCTACTGCGAGCTCGACCGCCCAAGCAGCGCCGGCTCTACGACGAGCTGCGGGACCACTACCGCGCCGTCGCTCGGCCGCCGCATCGGCGAGCAGGGGCTCGGCCGCGCCGAAGATCATGGTCCTCGAAGCGCTCCTCCGCCTGCGCCAGGCGGCCTGTCACCCCGGCCTCCTCGACGAGCGACGCGCCGGCGAGCCCTGCGCCAAGCTCGACCTCCTCCTCCCCCAGCTCCGCGAGGTGCTCGCCGAGGGGCACAAGGCGCTGGTCTTCTCCCAGTTCACCAGCTTCCTCGCCCTCCTGCGCCGGCAGCTCGACGCCGAAGGCACCTCCTATCTCTACCTCGACGGCCGCACCCGCGACCGCCGCGAGAAGGTGGAGGCGTTCCAGACCGATCCCGACAAGCCGGCTCTTCCTGATCAGCCTGAAGGCGGGCGGTCTGGGGCTCAACCTGACCGGCGCGGACTACGTCTACCTTCTCGATCCCTGGTGGAACCCCGCCGTCGAGGCCCAGGCGATCGATCGCGCGCATCGCATCGGTCAAGTCCGCCCCGTCTTCGCCTAGCCGGCTGGTCGCCCGCGACACCGTGGAGGAGAAGATCCTCGATCTTCAGAAGACCAAGCGGGACCTCGCCGACGCCGTCATCCAGGCCGACAAGAGCCTCCTCGCGGCCTTGAGCCGCGAGGATCTGGAGATGCTGCTGTCGTGATCCGGTTGGGGAGCGGATTGGGGAGGGGTGAGAGCCTCTTGCAGCTCCCGGATCCAGCGTGGTATACGTTGACAGTCAGTGACACTCAGGAAAGATCCATGCCTCAACTCAGCGCCCGATTCACCGTAGAGCTCGTCGAGGAGATCGACCGCGCGGCAAGCCGGTTTCACCGGACCCGAGCCGAGGTCATCCGGCAGGCGGTCGAGTATTACCTCGATGACGTCGAAGACCTCCAACTCGGCCTGGAGCGGCTCCAGGATCCCTCCGATGCCATCCTGGATTGGGAAGACGTGAAGCGTGAGCTTCTCGATCAAGATCAAGGCTAGCGCTGCAAAGTCGCTGAGCCGAATCCCCACAGCCGAGCGCTCGCGATTGATCCAGGCGATCGATCGCCTGCGGCGCGAACCTCTCGCCGGTGGCACTCTCAAGGGAGAGTTCTCCGGCCTGCGGCGGTTGCGCGTCGGTGATTACCGTATCGTCTACGAAGTGCTGCACGAGCAGATCACCGTGCTCGTCGTCCGCATCGGACACCGGCGCGAAGTCTACCGCTGACGCGGCCACAAGCCCTGAGCCCGACCGCAAGCCTCCAGGGATGACGATCTTCATGATCGGATCTTCACGTATGCAGGAGCCGTCCGCCGCTGAACGACCAGTTTTCCCAGGCGGTTTCCTTGAAGACCACCATCACGTTTTCGGGATCGAGCCCCTGGCCCGAAAGCCGACCCATCAGGTCTTCGAGAAACTTCTTCTTCACCTTGACGCTGCGCCCGACCGACCAGAGGATTTCGATCAACACGAAGTCCTCTGTCCGTTCCGACGCGGCGTCCGGATAACTGGGATCGAACACGAAATCTTCCGCGGCCAGCTCGAGCACGCGCTGGAAGCGGTCCGTCGCGGGGACCCCGGAGGCCACCAGCGCGGCGTGCACGGCGTCGAGCACCCCGGTCTTGAATGCGGCGCTCTTCGGCTTGCGGACGGTGACGGTGATCAGCGGCATCGATCCTCCCGTTCCTAAATGACCCGGCGGGGTTGCGCGGTGGCCGGATCGCCCGTGTTGGGGGTGCCCGACGGCTCGATCAGCAGCAGGTGGACCTCTTCCACGGCAATCGGACGATGCTCTACTCCCTTCGGGCACGATGAACAGCTCGCCGGGACCCAGTTCGACGTTGCGGTCGCGCAGCTCGATCCGAAGATTTCCCTTGAGCACGAGAAAGAAATCGTCGGTGTCGTCGTGCTGGTGCCAGATGAACTCGCCCTTGACCTTGACGACCATGACGTCGTTGCCGTTGTACTGCGTCACGACGCGCGGTTGCCAGTGCTCCGAGAAGGTGGCGAGCTTCGCTTCGAGATTCACTTTACTCATCGACTGAAACTCCCGGAGTCGTAGGCGCGGCGGGCCGCGAGAGCGATCGGCACGCCGATCAGGAACATGTGCACGAGCAGGCCGGTGGCCACCACGATGAAGGCCGACGGCGGCCGCGGCGGCACGCGGGAAAGCGGGATGACGACGTAATTCATCACGACGTAGATGCCGAAGCCGTACACCACGCCGCAGAGGACGGGCTGGCGGACCAGGATCGGGAGATACCGGCTGCTCAGAACGTAGACGGCCGCCGCCACGAGGGCGATGAAGAAATGCGAGGCGAGCCCCAGCGCCGCCGTGGGAAGGCCGCCCTCGAAGGACGCCGGTCCGAGCCAGCCGCTAGCCACGGACTGCAGGACGCGGATCGGGGAGATCCCCTTGCGAAGGTAGGAGATCACGGTCGCGTAGGTGATGTCGAAGGCCCCGGCGACCAGGCCGCCGAGCAGGATGGACGAGAGAGCGCGGTTCGGCATGCAGGAACGACCTCCTCGGTCCGGGTCTTGTCAGGGGCGGCGGCCCGGAGGACCCCTGATTCCGCCGCCCCGCGGACTATCTCACAGGCGATTCGCCGCGGCGAGCGCCAGGCTCTTCAATTTGGCGCGCAGAGCCGGCGTGGCGCCGCTGGGATCGAGGTTGATCGCCTGGATCGTCACCGACGTGTCGCCTTTGAAAAAGCTGAGGATTCCGGGAGGCACGGCATAGGCAGCCTCACCGATCCCCGCGATCGACTCCATTCCAGCCCCTTCCCGAGTGAATTGGGCCTTCGTCCGGTGTCCGGCATAGAGGGTCATCATCTTACCGTTCTGACCCTGAAACGAGCAGATCCTGGCGGGAGTCTCGTCGGGACGCGACGGCGGACGCATGGCGGCCATCGTCGCCGGCGCCCCGAGGACCGCCTGGACCTCGGCGGCCGTGACGAGCTTGCACGGGTCGACGATGTCATCCGCCGCGGAGGCCACGGCCGGCAGGGCCAGCACGGCGACGACGCCGAAGACGAGCCGGAAACGATTCGGGGATTTGGTGCTGGGGCAGGTGCTCATGGGAATCTCCCTTCGTAAGCGAAGGAGCTCCGTTCGCGGGGATCAGGAACGGCGGTCTCGAGGCGAGGCTGAGCGGCAAGGCCGGGATGTAGAGTGTCACAGGTGCGCTCAGTCTGTCTCTTCTGCGCATTTTTGCGTTCCCAATAGAGCCATCGATAAGCGACGACGAGAAGCCTTACGAGGGCTACAATTCCTCAGTGCGCGCGGATAAAGGCCGAGATCTGCAGCACCGCCGGGTCCGTGGGGCTCACCATCTTCAGGATCGCCGTCATGTGCTTGCGACCGGCCAGGATTGCGAGATCCGCCTTGGCACCGGCCACCTGAGCTCGCCCGACGAACTCGGCCGCGTCCCGGAGGACCGGCGGAAAGAATCGCTCGTCTTCCGCGATCAGAACGAGAGTCGGGGGTAGCGCCGCGGTAACGTGGATCGCGGGCACGGCGTCATTACGTTGCTCGAGGCTCGTGAAGGCGACCTCTTCCTTCATGAAATCGGCTACGCGGTCCGGCGGGGCCCAGGAGCTTTCGTAGTTGGCCGGTGGAGTCGCGCGCACCTCGACGACATCGTTCAGGCGGCATCCGATGGGGACGACTCCCGCGACGTCCTGGGGCTTCCAGCCTTGGGCGGCGAGATAGCGCGGATCGGCGGCCACGATCGCGACGAGAAGGCACCCCGAGCTGTGCCCGACCAGGAAGATGCGCCGGGGGTCGCCGCCCCGCGAGCGGAGGTTCTGCTCCAGCCAGCCAAACGCCGCGGCCACGTCCTGCGGCTGCGCCGGCCACTTGTGCCCGGGAGCGAGCCGGTAGCTGGTCGCCGCGCAGCCGAAGCCGATGGATTGAAAGGTCTGGCAAAGCCGGGCGTACGGCTCGTCCTTCCGACCTCCGAGGTGAGACTGCCTCCATGGACGAAGAGGATGGTCGGAAAATCAGCGCTCGCTGGCAGGTAGAGATCGAGTTGCTGCTCAGGCCCGCCCCCCGGCACGAAGGGGATATCCTGCTCGACCCTCTTCCCGGGAGGGCTCGGCTCCGCTGTCGCGAGGAGAGGCGCGGCAATCGCAGGAAGGGCGACGATGGAGAGAAGCGCCGTCAAAAGCAGGCTGAGACGAAACGTCATGGCGGAACTCGCTCCTCTTCTCGGTTGAAACCGCGTAGGCCCTGCCGCCATTCTAAGTCGGGATCCAGCAGCTCGCACCCAGCGGTCTTGCTTCGAGAGGCCACGCGTCGGCTCGGAGGGGACAGCGGCACGGAGAAAAACTGGCGAGAAAGCCGGTGGGACGCCGGCGGTCCCAAGAAAGGAAAGGCGATTTACTTCGCGGCGGGTTTTGCAGCCGTCACGCGCCAGACGGTGTTCCCCACGTCGTCGGCGAGCAGCAGGGCGCCGCGCTTGTCGATCGCGACTCCCACCGGGACGCCCCTTGGCGCCGCCGTCGTCGTCCACGAAGCCGGTCAGCACGTCGAGCGGCTCTCCGGAAGGCACGCCGCCGGTGAAGGGGACGAAGATCACTTTGTAGCCGCTGCGCGGTTTGCGGTTCCAGGAGCCGTGCTGGCCGACGAACATGCCGTGGCTGAATTTCGCGGGGAGCGTGGTGCCCGCCGACGAGGCGAGCCCCAGCGAGGCGGTGTGCGGCCCCAGGGCGTAGTCGGGCACCAGCGCCTTGGCGACGAGATCGGGGCGCGGCGGCTTGGCCCGCGGGTCGAGGTGCTGGCCGAAATAGCTGTAGGGCCAGCCGTAGAAGGCGCCGTCGTGGACCGCCGTCATGTAGTCGGGCACCAGGTCGCTGCCGAGCTCGTCGCGCTCATTGACCGCCGCCCACAGGGCGCCGCTCTCGGGCTCCCAGGCCATGCCGACCGGGTTGCGCAGCCCGGAGGCGAAAATGCGGTGGTGGCCGGTCGCCGGGTCCACCTCCCAGATCGCGGCGCGCTCCGCCTCGGCCGCGACGCCGTTCTCCAGCGCGTTGCTGTTCGAGCCCACGGCGACGTAGAGCTTGGCGCCGTCGGCCGAAGCGATCACGTTTTTTGTCCAGTGATGATTGATCGGTCCGGCCGGCAGGTCGAGGACCTTGACGCCGGCCGCCGTGATCCGCGTCTCCCCTTCCTGGTACGGGAAGCGCAGCAGGGCGTCGCTGTCGGCAACGTACAGCGTATTCCCCACCAGCGCCATGCCGAACGGCGAATAGAGGCCGGAGAGGAAGACCGAGCGGGTCTCCGCGACGCCGTCCCCGTCGGCGTCCCGCAGCAGGGTGATGCGGTCCGGGCTCGGCACGGTGCCCCCCGCCTTCTTCTGGAAGTGATGGAAGAACCATCCCTTGATCCCGCGGCCGTCCTGCGGGCGCTCCGGCCCGTTCGACTCGGCCACCAGCACGTCGCCGTTCGGCAGCACGTAGAGCCAGCGCGGGTGCGCAAGGCCCGGCGCGAACGCGGCCACCGCCATCCCCTCGGCCGCCACCGGCCTGGCCCCCGCCGGCCATCCCTTGGCGTCGACGACGTGCACCCGCGGGATCAGCGCCTTGTCGGGAGCCGGCAGGTTCGGATGGGCGCCGGTCCCGGCCGAGACCGGGAACCGGGCCGCCGAGCCGCAGCCGGCGAGGAGCAGAGCCAGGACGAGAGGGAGAGGGTTCGAGGCGAGCGATCGCCGTGGAGCTGAGGAACGCATGCGGTGGGCCTCGAGGTAAGGCGTCGACGGCCGCGGAGGCGGCCCGCCTGGCGTCGAGACGTTGAGCAAGAATCGAGCCTGGAGGGTTTCCCCGCCGGTCCGGGCCCCCGCTCTCCGCCGGCGAGGCGTTCCAACCTCGCCGGCGGTGAGCCGCGGATCGTTTATTATCTGTAGATGAGGACGAAACCGCTCAGGGTATTGCCCCCCGGCCACGCGTTGTAGCAGGTACCGGAGGAATCCTTGTAGGAAAGATTGGTGACGGTGCGCAGGAGGGTCCCGGCATTGCCGGTGCCGTTCCAGGAACGACGGATTCCGTCGCTGCTGAAATAGGGCGTGTAGTAGCTCTCCGTGCCGGTGCAGTTCGCGCCGGTGAAGTGGCTGATGTAGGCGCCGCCGAGCGAGACGCAGCTCGATTCGCCGCACGTCGTGCTGGGAGGGGTCCCGGCCCGGTAGATGGCGACGAAACCGCTCAGCGTATTGCCGGCCGGCCAGGCGTTGCTGCAGGCGCCGGTGGAATCCCGAAACGACATGTTGGTGGCCGTCCGCGAGACGGTGCCTGCGATGCCGTTGCCGTCCCAGGAACGGCGGATTCCATCGCTACTGAAGTAGGGCGTGTAGTAGGTCTCGCCGCCGGTGCAGTTCAAACCGGTGAAATGGCTGATGTACGCGCCGCCGAGAGCCACGCAGGAAGATTCTCCGCAGGTGGGCGACGAAACGATCGCGACCGACTTGACGCAACCGGAGGCCGCGTTCGACCACTCGTACTGATAGCCATAGCCGCCGGTGCCTAGGAAGGGTGCGGGCGTCCAGTTACATTTATCGTCCGCCTCCGCGCTCCCGTCGAACCAGCCGGCGCCCGTCGGATCGGTCACCGCCTCGCGCGTTTCATGCGCAACGAAGTGCTCCTCGTTCTGGGCCGGCGTCCAGCCCGCCTGGCAGCCGGCGCAGCTTGCGTAAGGCTGGATCGAGTACTTCTTGGCCGAGGCGCCGCTGCCGATCCAGCCGTGGTAGGCGCAGTACTGGAGGTTCGGGCCGCCGCAGGAGGTGCTCGTTCCGCTGGAAGAGTACGAGGTGCTCGGGATGACGACCTCGTAGACCGTGCTGGCGTCGAACGAGTGGGTGGTCAGATAGGAATTGACCTTGGCCTGAACGAGGGCATCGGTGACGTTGGTTGGCGGCGTCGAGGTGTCGAACCAGTCCGCCGTCCCCGTGCCCAGGTTGGCGAGCAGGATGCCGGAGTATTGCGTGATGACGTTGTACTCCGGAGTCGTGCCGAGCTGATTGCGGTAGGCCTCAAGCTCCTGGGCATACGCGAAATCCGGCGAGGCCGCATTGTTGAAGCTCGGCCCCCAGAAGATGAAGACCACCTTCGCCGAGGTGATCACCGGGCCGCCATGGTAGGCCAGGTTCGCCTTGTTGAGATTGCCTCCGAACCGGACCCCCTGGGCCGGAGTGTAGATGACGTGGTCCGCATCCGCCCAAGGGTGCGCCTTTCCGGCAGCCTTCCCCTCCGTCGCGGCGTGGGCCGTGACCGCCATCAGGCTCAAGGCCAGTGCGAAGAGAGATTTCATCGGACCGATTCTGGTCATCCGGTTCCTCCTGACGAAGCGATCCCCAGCTCCTGGGAGCCTTGGGACCAAGGTTTGTCCGCTGTGGCTGGGGTTTTTCTTCCCGTACTCCTTCCTGTGCGCCAGGCGGTCGGGAACGAGCCGGCGGCGCGAGACAGCCCTATTCCCTCCCTTTCTCCCCCGGACTTGTTAGGATGGCCGGATGACCCTTGCCACCATGCTCGCCCACCTGGTCGATTGGCGGGTGCGCGAACGCGGCCGGCAGTACTTCAAGGGGGGGCAGGTGCGCCTCACCGAGTGCGGGCCGGAATCCGCCCAGGCGGTGGTGACCGGCTCGCGCGAGTACGACATCTCGCTGACGGTGGACGGCGAGACGCTGCGCGCCGTCTGCTCCTGCCCCTTCTTCGAGAAGGGGGAGGCCTGCAAGCACATCTGGGCGGCGGTGCTGGCGGCGGACGAGAAGGGGTGCCTGCGCAGCCCGATCGGCGAGCTGCCGCGCCGCCTCTCGACCCGCGCGGCCCCTCTCCGCCCCTCGGCCGAGCGGCCGGCCGGCTGGCGCGAGACGCTGAGCGCCCTCGGCGTCCGCCGCCCCGTCCCGCCGACGCCGGCGGTGGTGGCCGGGCGCGAGGTGCTCTACGTGCTCGACGTCCCCCCGACGCTGAAGAGCCAGCAGCTCACCGTGCGCGCGGTGACCGGCCAGCGCAAGCCCGACGGCGAGTGGGGGAAGTTCTCGCCGCTCCACCTCGACCGCGACGATCTGCCCGGGATCCCCGACGCCGGCGACCGCCAGATCCTCTCGCTGCTCACCGGCGCCGCGGTCGGCGCCGCCTGGCGCAAGTGGTCGACGATCAGCCTCTCCTCGCTCGTCCTCAACCAGTGCGAGATCCCGGCGCCGACCGCGAGCGTGCTCCTCCCCCTGCTCTGCGCCACCGGCCGCTTCCGGGCGCGGATCGACAACGATGCGAACGCCGCCGACCCCGAGGCCTGGAAGCTCGCCTGGGACGGCGGCGCGCCGTGGGAGGTCTGGCTCGCCGTGCGCGAGGAGGAGGGAGGGGCCTGCGAGCTCACCGCCTCGCTGCGCCGCGGCGACGAGCGGATGAGCGCCGACGCGGCGCCGATCGTGCTCGGCGCCTCCGGCTTCCTGCTCGCCGGCGACCGCATCTCGCCGCTCGCCGAGGGGGGCGCCGGCTGGGCAACCCTGCTCGGCGCCGAGAAGGGATTGCGGGTCCCCGCCGCCGACCGCGACGAGCTCCTCGAGCGCCTGCTCGCCGCGCCCGACCTGCCGCGGCTCGAGCTGCCGGCCTCGATGCGGGTCGAGGAGGCGCGCCCCGCTCCCCGGCCGCGCCTGCGCCTGATGCCGCCCCGCTGGGTGCGCGGCTTCCCCAGCGCCGAGCTCTCCTTCCTCTACGAGGGGCTCGAGGTGATGGCCGGCTCCTCGCGCCGCGGCCTCTTCGAGCGCGGCAGCCGCCGCTTCCTGCTGCGCGACGCCGCCCGCGAGCGGCAGAGCGCCGAGCGTCTGCGCGAGCTCGGCTTCCGTCCCGACCCCGACTCCCCCGCCGAGCCGCCGACGCTCCAGCTCTCCGCCAACCGGGTGCCGAAGACCGTCTCCACCCTGCTCGCCGAAGGCTGGTCGGTCGAGGCGGAGGGGAAGCTCTACCGCACCGCCAGCCGTTTCAAGATGTCCGTCGCCTCCGGCGTCGACTGGTTCGAGCTCCACGGCGAGGCCGAGTTCGAGGGGGAGACGGTGCGCCTCCCGGAGCTGCTGGCGGCGCTGCGCCGCGGCGACAAGTTCGTCCCCCTGGGCGACGGCAGCCTCGGGCTCCTGCCGGAGGAATGGATCAAGAAGTTCGCGCCGGTGGCCGGCCTGGGCGACGCCGAAGGGGATCACCTGCGCTACGGCTCCGCCCAGGCGGCGCTGCTCGACGTCTGGCTGGCGGACGACCCGGAAGTCACCGCCGACGAGACTTTCGAGCGCGCCCGCCGCCGCCTCCACGACTTCTCCGGCATCGCCTCCGCCGAGGCGCCGCGGGGTTTCCAGGGGGAGCTGCGCGGCTATCAGAAGGCCGGCCTCGGCTGGCTCCACTACCTGCGCGACTTCGGCTTCGGCGGCTGCCTGGCGGACGACATGGGGCTCGGCAAGACGGTGCAGGTCCTCGCCCTGCTCGAGGCCCGCCGCACCCTGCGCGCCAAGGAGGGGCTGCCCCCCTCGCTCGTGGTGGTGCCGCGCTCGCTGATCTTCAACTGGCTCGCCGAGGCGGCCCACTTCACGCCCAAGCTCCGCGTGCTCGATCACACCGGCGCCGACCGCGGCCGGCCGGGCGAGTCCTTCAAGGGGTGGGACGTCGTCCTCACCACCTACGGCACCCTGCGCCGCGACGTCGCCTCGCTGCGGCAGGTGGAGTTCGACTACGTGATCCTCGACGAGGCGCAGGCGATCAAGAACGCCGACAGCCTGACCGCCAAGTCCGCCCGGCTGCTGCGCGGCAGCCACCGGCTGGCGCTCTCCGGCACGCCGATCGAGAACCACCTGGGCGAGCTGTGGAGCCTGCTCGAATTCCTCAACCCCGGCTTCCTCGGCGCCTCGACCGCCCTCGGCTTCGCCGGCAAGCTGCGGGATCCGGACCCCGAGGCCCGCGACCTGCTGGCCCGCGCCGTGCGCCCGTTCCTGCTCCGCCGCACCAAGGAGCAGGTCGCCCCCGAGCTGCCCCCCAAGGTCGAGCAGACGCTGTTCTGCGTGCTGCCGCCCAAGCAGCGCAAGCTCTACGACGAGATGCGCGACCATTACCGCGCCGCGCTCGGCAGCCGCATCGGCGAGCAGGGGCTCGGGCGCTCGAAGATCCTGGTGCTCGAAGCCCTCCTGCGCCTGCGCCAGGCGGCCTGCCACCCAGGCCTCCTCGATCCCCACCGCCTCACCGAGCCGTCGGCCAAGCTCGACCTCCTCCTGCCGCAACTGCGGGAGATCCTCGCCGAGGATCACAAGGTGCTGGTCTTCTCCCAGTTCACCAGCTTCCTCGCCATCCTGCGCGGCCAGCTCGACGCCGAGGCCCTCCCCTACCTCTACCTCGACGGCCGCACCCGCGACCGCCAGGAGAAGGTGGAGTCGTTCCAGAACGACCCCGCCTCGCGCCTCTTCCTGATCAGCCTCAAGGCCGGCGGCCTCGGCCTCAACCTCACCGCCGCCGATTACGTCTACCTGCTCGACCCCTGGTGGAACCCCGCCGTCGAAGCCCAGGCGATCGACCGCGCCCACCGCATCGGCCAGGAGCGCCCCGTCTTCGCCAGCCGCCTGGTCGCCCGCGACACCGTGGAAGAGAAGATCCTCGACCTCCAGAAAACCAAGCGCGACCTCGCCGACGCCGTCATCCAGGCCGACAAGAGCCTGATCGCGGACCTCAGCCGGGAGGATCTGGAGATGCTGCTGTCGTGAAGGGTTCGTAAAAAAGCTCCTCCGGTGTAGAATCTCGCGCAGAATTCTCGAAACCGTGAGTGGCGGGGGGCAGGCACCCCTCCAAGGAGGAGTCTTGCTCCAGAGCTGCAAGTCGTCGATCGCTGTCCGTGTCGTCCTGCTCTTCCTGGCGATGACCCTGCTGCCGGTTGCCTCGCAGCCGGTCCAAGCCCAGTCGCCCAGCGCAAGCCTCGTGAACGGCTCGTTCGAGAGCGGCTCGAGCAGCAACATCCCGGGGTGGACGTTCTCTGCGATCTCCGGAGCCGGTTCGGTCCAGATCGTGGTCAAGACCACGAACCCCACCACCAGCCCACCGGTCGACACCGGCAGCCAATCGGTCCAGATGACGGTGACCCAGCCCGGAACCATGTATCTGGGCTCGAACCGTGTCACCGTCTCGCCCAACCTCCGCTATCGCTTCACGGCCCGGCTGAAGGCGGCGACGCAGAACCAGCAGGGAGCTCTGCACGCGGTCGAATGGGGAACCGGCAGCGTTCCAATCCGCGACACGACGCTGGCCCTGAGCTCCGGCCTCAACGCCAACTGGGAGACCCTGCGCGGCTATCTGATGACGCAGGCCGGGACGCAGAGCGTCGAGATCCGCCTGATGCCCGTTCTGCCCCAGGGGGGAGGCGCTCAGCTCTATTGGGACAGCGTCGATCTGACCAAAGGCGACGCCACGGCCTGGGAGCCCTGGGAGACCACGCTGACCAGCACCTTGGACTACAGCCCGCCGGCGGCCAACCCCTACAAGGACCTGATCCTCACCGCCACCTTCTTCAAACCCGTCCCAGCCATCCCCGCGGGAGGGACCTGTCCGACGGCGCCTCCAAGCTCCTGCACGGGTGCCAATTGCTTCCAAGGGTATGGCTTCTGGGACGGCGTGCCCGGCACCTCGAGCAGCCGCACCTTCAAGGTCCGCACCCTGCTGCCGGCCGGCAATTGGTGCTGGGCCGTCACTTGCGCCGGGCCTGGGAGTCAGTGCTCCGCCACCACCGAACCCGGGCTCAACACGCACTCCTCTGCGCCCGTGGTCGTGGTCTCCAATGTAACGCCGGCCAATAAGCTCTATGCTCTCGGCATGCCGCGCGTGTCGTCGAGCTCCCGCTTCCTGGTCTACGGCGACAACGTCACGACCTTTCCCTGGATCGCCGACACCGCCTGGATGGCCCCGGTCAGTTACACGCCCAGCTCGGACCCCGTCCCCTCCCACGACCTTTGGAGCTCCTACCTCTGGGATCGCGTGCACAAGAATTTCACCACGATCCTGGTGGCTCCGGCGCCGCAGTACCTGCAGCCCCCCCTCCCGGCCGAACATCCTCGGATTTCGCAGCATGCCAAATTGTAAGCCCAATGCTGATAATAGTATTCTGTCGTTCCCAACGACTGCACCTATTGGGATGCTCCCTATTGGCAGAAGTTCGACCAGATGGTGACGGAAGGCTAACAGCGCTGGCCTGATGATCGTGGTGGCGGGCGTGATGGACCCCATGGACCGTAGCGGGACTAACACCCAGGGCCTCAACGAGAAATTTCCCAACCCTGACACGGCGATCGTCTTCGCACGAAACTTCGCCGCGCGCCTCGCCGGCAGCTATGTGATCTTTTCCCCGGGGTTTGACGACAGGGTGAACGATCTAACGGTCGATGGTAGGCGTGCCAAAGATAGCATGAACGCTGTGGGGCCGCTCTCAAGGTCGGGTTCCGCCGCTAGCCCATCGCCGCCGTGCCTCGCCATCTGGTCGTCAATCACCTGGCGGGCGGCTCCGCTCTGACCGACTACGACGCTTTCCAGGGCGACTCCTGGCTCTCCTTTCAGATGTTCCAGAGCGGGCATGCGGCCAATGCCATCAACTCCAGCGTTCAGTGCCCCTTCATCGACGCCTGGACTTATGCGATCTGCCGCGCTCGCGAGCTCGCCCTGCGCTTTCGATGCATGGGAGATCCCTCGATCCCCAGCCCACCCTGTACAACACCTCCTCCCACGGGAAGCGTTAAGCCCGCCGTCAATGCGGAAGCCGCCTACGAGACCTACACCCCTACTGAAGGCACCATCGTGGATCAGCCGATCGGAGTCCGTAATACCGCCTACTCCACCACCCTTTCGGGATCGTTCGGCGTCACCCTGGGCGTTGAAGGGATCTACAAGTGGAACAACCCTGGAATCTTCCGTGACAGCTACAATGGCAACCAGTCGCGTTCCGACAACGACCTTGCCGCTGCTCGCCAGCCTCTTCCGAGGTGCGCCCGTGGACGGACCTGACACCACGGCATAACTTAATTGTCGGCAACTCTACGGACGAGAAGCAAGAAGATTCTGCTCGCCGGAAGCTCGACGTACGCCTTGGCATATGCTCCCGATCTCAACGGCAAAACAGGCATCACTCTTTCCACGACGGCCTCAAATTCCTTCAGTACCATCGCGTGTAAGTCGTGGTCCGGCATTTGGGTGAGCCCGATCTCTGGATCGGGGGCGCCATCCTCCACTAGGGCATTAGCTCAGACTGCTTCAATTCAAATCTTTCAGGTCAAATTGCGTTCTCAAACCCGCCTTCCTGCTCACAAACAGCGATGCGAGTGGATCCTTAAGCTGACGGCCAATGGCGCCCCACCTGCCACCGCCAACGGAACTAACGACAACCAGCCTCATGGTTTGGTCAGCTGAATCGCCTGACGGATCTACTTCCGATATCATGGGCCAACTATGGACACTGACGGAAATCCAGCTGGGTGACCCAATGACAATCTAGTCAGACGGCCAACCTTTGGCAAGCTCCCGTACAGTCGCGGTCGACTCCTCTGGCAATTTTCTCGTAGCTTGGCAAACAGAGTTCCCCGATGGAACCTTGGACTCCATCTCTACGCGATGGCTGGATTCCAACGGAAACCCATTGCCGAGCCGCCAGATGTCGGCAGGGTCGGACGGCCAGCAAGCTGAGCCGGCGCTCGGCTAGCGATCTTCCAGGTAATGTCATCCTCACTTGGACGGCTTATGCCGCTGATGGGAGACTTCGGAAATCTACAGACAGGACATTCTTGATGGAGGGCCTCCGCCCGACAGCTGCCATGCTGGTAAGCGATCCAAGCCAGACTGGAGGTCTCTTCCTCCCAAGTCCAAGCCTCTGCACAGGGCAGTTCCAGTTGTAGCCTGGAACGGAACGGATCGAAGCACCGGTGTGCAGGGAGTCTACTTTCAACGCTTCGATCCCCGCGGAAAGCCCATCGGACAACAGCGGCAGGTCGGCACATCAGGCTTCAGGCCGGCAGACGGCTCGTCAAGCTGTATGTCGATTCTCAAGGAAGCTTTCGCATCCGTTCGGAAAGCTTCGATTCTGCGAGATGATTTCCTGGGCACCTTTGAACAAAGATACCTTCCGATGGAAGCGAGGACGGTGGTGAGACCCAGGTTGAACTCCGACTCCTAGAAAGTCAACATCATGATACGAATAAGCTCAGCTGCTCTCCCTGGCTTATTATTTGGTGCCTCACGTCTCTTGGTAACCCCGGCGCTCACGCTCAAAGCCCTATAGGGTCTGCAGTCCCGGTTGAATAGCCAGAACGGCAACGTCTTCGAGGTGGATATAACTTCCGGGATTAGACGGCATCTTCACAGTTGCATGGGCACAAGCGGCTGACCCCTACGAAGGCCCGCAAGAAGATCGGTCGCCCGCCGATTGCGGCCTCTCCAAGTAACTCAGGAGAACTGACGCTGGTCCGAGGTAGCATTCCAGATCACGTCCTCGAGCTTCCGGGATTAGCGCCGCTCAAAAGGGGGCATGGATACTCTTCTATTCAAGATCCCGCTCCGACGGCTATGAGCAACTTTTCGGATATCGGTTCTCTCGAGATGGCTGCGCTTCTGGGCCCCCGCTTTCAGATGAGCGAACACTCTGAAGAGCATAGCTCTAAGGTTCATGCGGCGGCCATCCTCCGATAGGACGGCTACTTCGTTCTTGCCGAGGACGACCTTTGTCCGGGCTGCCAGTTTCCCCTGCACCATCTCTTCGCACGTATCCTCGATGCGAACGGCCGACCGACCTCGCCCTATTTTCAGGTAGATACGAATAATGCTACGCGCCGGCTTTTGCGGCGCCAAGAGCCTCGGGGCCGATGCTTCCGGGAATACGGTTGTCGTCTGGGAGGGCGAACCGCAACTGTTCGATTCCACGCAAACCGCCATCCCGGCTCAACGCTTCTCCTCGACCGGCCAGCGCCTCGGCGGCAGCTTTCTCGTCACTAAGCCCAACTCCGCTACCGTTCTCTCTCCCTCGGTCGCCGTCAATCCAGCCGGCGATTTCGTGGTCGTCTGGCAGTATCAGCCGGACCCAAACACCCCCCGGAGCCTGCACGCTCGCCATTTCTCGAAAGACGCTAAGCCGCTGGGCCAGGAATTCGTGGTCGAGGCGGATTCCGTAGCGGATGCGATCGTTCCCAGCATCGCGTCCGACTCCCGGGGGAACTATGTGGTCGTCTGGACCAGCTACGGCTCGCCTTACTGTCCTTCCGTGAAGGGACGGCTCTATCGACCGGACGACACTCCGGCCGGGCCGGCGTTCTCTCTCTCTTCGAGCACTAACACTTGCGATCAGTTCCCCAAGGTGGCCTTCGGGCCTAACGGGACTTTCGCCGCCGCGTGGATCCGGACCCTCGATGACGGCGGGTCGGACATCTACGCGTCGATGTTCCGGATCAATCCGTAGAGCCCAGATCTATGCCTGCACGAGCAGGGCTGCGCCATTGGCTTCCCTTTTGGGGGATGGCCTGCTTGATCGCGGCTTCAGTCCAAGCACAAGCTCCTCTTGGGCCCGAGCTCCGACTGAACATCCAGCAGGGCTCCGAGTTGGAGCCCGATCTGATGTGGGGCCCAGACGGGGTTTTTACAGCGGTTTGGATCCACGCTCCGGATCCTACGCAGGGTCCTCAGAATATCAATGCCAGACGGTTCACGAAGTCTGGCTTGATGCCGAAGGAGCTTACGCTCGTCAGGGCCTCGGCTCCGGAACATGTCGTCGACCTCCCTACGATTACGCCGGATCCGGCCGGGGGGTGGAAACTCTTCTATACCCAATCCGATCCATTGGGTTACCGGAAAGTTCTGGAAGCCCAATTCTTCCGTAATGGTTCGCCGAATGGCCCTCGCCGCCTCGTCAGCGAGCCCCCCCCGGGCCTGGCGAACCTTCGCGCTGCGGCCTCGCTTCCAGGGGGCGGGTCCATTTTTATTACGGAGGACGACCTGTGTATTGGTTGCCGAAATTTGAGGCATCATCTCTTTGCTCGTGTCCTGGGCCGGCAAGGCGAAGCCCTCACTCCCTATTTTTTGGTCGACTTGATCGACAGCATGACCGACCGCGCCAGCTTAACCGGCGCGAAGAGCCTGGGAGTCGATGCCGGAGGCAACATTATCGTGGTTTGGGAGACCCAACCGGATGTCGTCTTCCCGAAGCAAACGGCGATCCTGGGCCAGCGGTTCTCCTCGGCAGGGGAGCGATCCGGAAATCCGTTTCCCATCAACGAGCCAGGCCCCGGCGTTCAGTTTCTGCCCTCCGTCGCCGTCAACTCCGGAGGAGACTTCATCGTCGCCTGGCAGTACCAGCCGGACCCCAACACACCCCGGAGCTTGCACGCCCGGCATTTTTCGAAAGACGCCAAGCCAATGGGAAAGGAGTTCGTCGATCGAGGCGGATTCCGTGGAGGACGCGATCGTTCCCAGCATCGCTTCCGACCCGCGGGGAAACTATGTGGTGGTCTGGACCAGCTATGCCTTTGTCTAATGTCCTTCCGTGAAGGGACGGCTCTATCGGCCGGACGACACTCCGGCCGGGCCGGCGTTCTCTCTCTCCTCGAGCACCGGCACTTGCGATCAGTTCCCCAAGGTCGCCTTCGGGCCTGACGGGACGTTCGCCGCGGCGTGGATCCGGCTCGGCGGCGGCTACTTCACGTCGGACATCTACGCGGCGATGTTCCGGGTGACCCCGTAAGGCAAAGCTCCATGGGTGCAGCGTCAGCCTTAAAGTATCGATTTCTGGTTTGGAGCCTCGTTTGCTTGACGGCCACGACCCTGCAAGGGCAAAGCCCGGTGGGGTCTGAATCCAGATTGAACAGCCAAGATGGGAACGTCTTTGATTTGGACGTAACTTCCGGGGTGGATGGCATCTTTACGGTTGTCTGGTCACAAGCGGCAGATCCCTACAATGGCCCGCAGCAAATAGTCGCTCGTCGATTCCAGTCCCCCCGTAATTCCGGAGAGCTGACCCTCGTCCGGGGGGCGATCCCAGATCGAGTCCTTGAGCTTCCCCGGGTCGCGCCGTCGCCGGGCGGCGGATGGGTACTCTTCTACTCAAAAACCCGCCCTGATGGCTATGTGCAGCTTTTTGGCTCCCGCTTCTCCCAGCATGGCTTGTCTCTAAGCTCTCGCGTTCAGATCAGCGAGCCCTCGAAGAGCAATGCTAACGTTCACGCAGCAACCTCCCTTCGTGAGAAGGGCTACTTCGTTCTTGCCGAAGACGACCTCTGCCCGGGGTGCCAGTTTCCGCTTCACCACCTCTTTGCGCGTATCCTCGATGCCAGCGGCCAGCCGACCTCGCCTTATTTCCAGGTGGATAACAATCCGCTGCGCACCGGCATTTGCGGCGCGAAGAGTCTGGACGCCGATGCTGCCGGGAATGCGGTAGTGGTCTGGGAGGGAAGGTCACAGCTTTTATATTCCTCCCAAACCGCTATCCTAGCGCAGCGCTTTTCTTCGACCGGCCAACGTCTCGGCGACAGCTTTCTCGTCGCAAAGCCCGATTCCTAGACTGTTCTCGCGCCCAGTGTCGCCGTCAATCCGGACGGGGATTTCGTGATCGTCTGGCAATACCAGCCGGACGCCAATACCCCCGCAGTCTCCACGCTCGTCATTTTTCGAAGGACGCCAAGCCCTTGGGGCAGGAATTCGTGATCGAGGCTGATTACGTCTCGGACGCGATCTTCCCAAGCATCGCGTCCGACTCGCGGGGAAACTATGTGGTCGTCTGGACCAGCTACGGTTCTCCCTATTGTCCCTCGGTGAAGGGGCGGCTCTATCGGCCGGACGACACGCCAGCCGGGCCGGCTTTCTATCTCTCCTCGGGCACCAACACGTGCGATCAGTTCCCTAAGGTGGCCTTCGGGCCTAACGGGACGTTCGCCGCCGCTTGGATCCGGACCCTGGATGATGGCGGGTCGGACATCTACGCGGCGATGTTCCGGGTCAATCCTTAGAGCCCAGATCTATGCGTGCACAAGCAGGGCTGCGCCATTGGCTTCCCTTTTGGGGGGTGGCCTGCTTGATCGCGGCCGCAAGCCACGCGCAGAATCCATCCGGACCTGAGATCCGGTTGAACAGCCAGAGCGGCGTCGTCTTCGATCTCGACGTTACTGCGGGTTCTGACGGCGTATTTACAACCGCATGGACTCGCGCATCTGATCCCTACCAAGGATTTCAGCAGATCGTGGCACGGCGATTATCGAGGAATGGCCCGTCAAACGAGATGAACCTGGTCCGAGCCTCGCTGCCGTACCATGTCATTGAGCTCCCTCGAGCGGCGCCGGCTTCGGGCGGCGCGTGGACCATCTTCTATTCTCAGTCCCTTCCCAACGGTTATGAGGAGATTTTTGGCTCTCGGTTTTCGAATCAGGGCTCTCGCCTGGGCTCTCGCTTCCAGGTCAGTCCCGGCCCGAAGAGCACTGCTCAAGTTCATGCCGTGGCCCACCTACCGTCAGGCGGCTATTTCGTTCTGAGTGAAGACGACCTATGTCTGAGCTGCCAGGCTCCACTGCATCACGTCTTCGCCCGCGTCCTTGCTGCGGACGGAACGCCCAGCTCACCCTATTTTCTGGTTGACACGGAGACCTCTCGCACCGGTTTTTGCGGAGCGAAGGGCCTTGGCTCCGATTCTTTGGGCAATGTCGTTGCTGTCTGGGAGGCACAACCTCCTGTCGTCGAGCCCAAGCAAACCTCGATCGTCGCCCAACGCTTCTCGTCGTCCGGACAGCGCCTGGATAATACATTCCTCATCACCAAGCCTGGCTCAGCAATTGTCTTTTCCCCCTCGGTCGCCGTCAACCCAGGAGGGGACTTCATCGTCGTCTGGCAATACCAGCCGGACCCCAACACTCCTCGAAGCCTCCACGCCCGCCACTTCTCGAAGGACGCCAAGCCTCTGGGGCAGGAATTCGTGGTCGAGGCGGATTCGGTCGCGGATGCGATCGTTCCCAGCATCGCGTCCGACTCCCGGGGGAACTATGTGGTCGTCTGGACCAGCTACGGCTCGCCTTATTGCCCTTCGGTGAAGGGACGGCTCTATCGGCCGGACGACACTCCGGCCGGGCCGGCGTTCTCTCTCTCCTCGAGCACCGGCACTTGCGATCAGTTTCCCAAAGTCGCCTTCGGGCCTGACGGGACGTTCGCCGCGGCGTGGATCCGGCTCGGCGGCGGCGACTTCACGTCGGACATCTACGCGGCGATGTTCCGGGTCAATCCGTAACGCCCACCGGCTCGCCCGTCGGCTGCGCCGCTTTCCATCTCCGCGCGTCGTAGGCCACGAAGCGCGGCAGGAGGATCGCACAGAGGAGGACTCCCACGACGCAGAGGGCTCCTCCCGAGACCACGGAGGCTTTGACGCTGAAGGCGGCGGCGATCAGTCCGGCTTCGACGTTCCCCAGCAGCGGGCCGCTCATGTAGCTCACCATTTCGATGCCGGCGAGGCGGCCGCGGAGATGGTCGGGGATGGTCTGGTTCCAGAGGGTCATGCGGAACATGCCGCTCGCGCCATCGGCGGCCCCGGCGAAGGCCAGGAAGAGGAGCGCGGGGAGGAGGCCGCTCGAGAAGCCGAAGCCGACGATGGCGAGCCCCCAGACGGTGGCGGCCAGCAGCACCGCCAGGCCGTGGCGGTGGACGCGCGAGGCCCAGCCGCTGGTCAGGCTGGTGACCAGCGCGCCGCAGGCGGGCGCCGCGTAGAGGAGCCCCAGGGCGTGGGCTCCCCCGCGCGTCTCGGCGAGCGCCGGGAAGAGGGCCAGCGGCATGCCGAAGACCATCGCCACGAAGTCGACCCCGTAGGTGCCGATCAGCTCCTGGCGGCTGCGCGCGTAGCGGAAGCCGTCGAGCACGCTGCGCAGGGTCAGGCCCTCGCCCCGCTCGGCGGGGAGCACGGCCCGGATCGTCCGCACGGCGAAGATCGAAAAGACGAAGGTCGCGACGTCGAAGAGGTAGGTCGTGGCGAGGCCGGCCGAGGCGAGGAGCGCGCCGCCGAGCGCCGGCCCGGCGATCATTCCCACGCTGCCGCGCAGCATGGCGAGCGAGGCGATGGCCGGCATCTCGTCGGCGTCCACGAGGCGCGGCGCCAGGGCCTCGAGCGAGGGGCGCTGCAGGCCGTTGAGCGCCGACATCCCGGCGGCCACGGCGTAGAGCGTCCACACCGGCGGATGCCCCGAGAGCGCGGCGAGGGCCAGCGCGCCGCTCCCCAGGCCGAGCCCCACCTCGGTCGCCAGCACCAGCCGCCGGCGGTCCATCGAATCGGCGAGCGCCCCACCCACGAACGCCGTCAGCAGCAGCGGCAGCAGCTCGGCGAGCCCCAGCAACCCCACCTTGAGCGAGGAGTGCGTGAGCGCGAACATCTGGTACGGCAAGGCCACGTAGGTGACCATGCTCCCCAGGAACGAGACGAATTGCGCGGCGTACAGCCACCGAAAGTCGCGGTGGCGACGGAGAGGGCGGAGGTCCATGGTGGCGGGAGACGATAGCACCGCGGGGGGCGAGACCCGGCGGCGGCCTTTGCCGGCCGCCGGCTCTTCTCGGGGACCTACCCCGGAAGGTACTCGCACTTGTGGTGGAAGCAGGCGATGGAGTCGGGGTGCCCGCCGGTGCAGAGGTAGCAGTCCTGGTTCGTGTTACAGACGCAGCTCCCGACGGCCTGCGCGGGGCGCTGGCCGGCCAGGGAGACGACAAGGGTCAGGATACAGAGGATGCCCAGCTTGAGGATCGGTCGCATGCGGAAGCTCCTTGCGCGGAGGTCTCCAGGAGGATGCTTCAGAGGTGAAGCCCATGGGCCTCCGCCCTACTCCTTATGTGCGGGGATTCGGGGATCTGGGACAGTGGCCTTTGTCCCCTTCTCTCCCGGTCGTCTGGGGGCGCAACCTCCTGCTAGTATTACTCCCGGAGTTATACGAGACCATGCACCCAGAAGCCCATCGCATCCTGCAGTCCCTCTCCGGCTACCAAGACGCGCTCCGCGCTCTCGGCACCCGCCGGATCGGTCTTTTCGGCTCGCAGGCGCGAGGCGAAGCCACCGAGCAGAGCGATCTCGACTTCCTGGTGGAGTTCGAGCCCGGGGCCAAGACGTTCGACAACTACATGGACCTGAAGGCGTTTCTCGAGGATCTCTTCGCCCGTCCGGTCGATCTCGTCATCTCCGACGTCATCAAACCGCGGTTGCGGAACGCGATCCTCCGAGAGACGATCTATGCCCCGGGATTCTAAGGTCTACCTCGAGGACATTCTCGAGGCGATCGGAAAGATCCGCCTCTACACCGCCAGCTTTTCGTTCGAGGACTTCTGCGAGGACTCCAAGACCAAGGACGCCGTGGTCCGCAACCTCGAGATCATCGGCGAGGCGGTCAAGCAGATCCCGGAGGCCCTCCGGGAAAGGAGCCCGGAGATCTCCTGGCGGAAGATCGCAGGGCTCCCGGGACCTCCTGATCCACGCTTACTTCGGGATTGACTTCGAACTGGTCTGGGATGTGGTTACGAACAAGCTTCCCGCCCTGGAAGCCAGCGTTTCCCGCCTTCTGGCCGAATGAAGCCTGGCCGTCGAGTTACAGGGCTTCATCAGGCCACCCCTTCCGGCATCTGTTCGTCGAGAACCGCCCCGGCCCGTTCGAGCGTCAGGGGTCCGGCGGCCTCCAGCACGTGGGCCAGCGCCTCGGGAGAGCGCACCAACCGATCCACCACGTGCAGGGCCTCGATCAGCCGCTCGTCGAAGAGCTTCGAATGCCCGGCGATCTCGCCGCCGTTGCCGGTCTCGATCGCGAAGCCGTCGGGTCCGGACTCCTTGTGCAGCCGGAACGCCGCGTCCCGCCCGGTGCCGGGAAGGACCGCCGCCGCCAGCAGGGCCAGACCGCGGTGCAGGAAGACGCAAGTCGGCGGGTATCCCCGCTCGGGCGATTCGCCGAGGCGAAGACGCCGAACCGCCGGCCGGGAATCTCCTGAACGCGCCAAGGACCGGCCACGTCGGCCTCCCCCGCCGTCGAGGGCTCGTCACAGTCGGCGATGCGGTGGAGGAAGGAAGGGGAAAACGCGTTGCGGGAAGACGAAAGGGTAGAATCGTCGTAGCTCGGCATGGGGGTAGTGTCTCCATGTTGGGTCAGGCTCGGACGTGAGCTGGTAACTCACTCCGGGCCGTTTTCTTTTCTGGGCCGGACGATCCGGCCCGCGGTGCTCGCTGGGTGGGGTGCTGCTGGAAGGTTGTTCGAGGCTGCCGCACCTCCTTGCGCTTGCGCGGAAGGGCTGTGGTGATGGTAGGATGGTACGGGAAAAAGGCGGCGTAAGTCAAGATGCCCGAGAGCTATTGGCGGGATATCGAAAATGAGAGAACCTCACCCTAAAGCTAAACTCGCGCTTAACAAGCGTGCGGAAGAACTGCTACTAAAGGTTCGCAGATTCCCTTCTGAAGATTCAAAACCAAATGCGCCACGTTTTCAACCAAACATTGCAATCTCAGCCTGCTTCGGAGAGGCTGACATAAAGGGACCGATAGTCTTAGAAGAAATCGACACAGAGAGCAACAGAATTGTTAAGATCGCTTTCCAAGCCGGCCATTCAATGGCAGGTCTCAAGGGAGAGGAGTGCGATCTTTTCGATGCACTGGCGACAGAAACATTGCAATGCGGCAATATTAGCCTCTTGGTCTCAGACAACACTATCAGGAGAATTATTCGGGAATGGCTTAGACTCAGATTTGAACAACAGACGGATTTTGATTTTTTCGACGCACTCAAAAAGGACGTAGAAAATGCCGTGGCGCCTATTGAAGCCCTAATACCCATTGCATGCTTGAATATCCCGTCAGATTTTGAACTTGGAAGGGTAACCTTTCGGACAATCACAGAAGAAATGGTCGACCGATGGCACGGAATTAGAGAGCGCCAAGAACTATTGGGCTTAGCTGCCGCCAGTTTCAGCTTCGAAGCTGAATCAGGGTACGCAACGGAAAGAGCATTAGACCTAGCTGACAACGCAGCGTCCTACTTAAGCATATTCCATGCCGCAAACCTTGCGCCGCATTTAATCTGTCAAGTCAGACCAATCGGCCAAGAATACCTACCGGGCTTCAAGGCAATCCTTACCCACACCGACGGCAGAGTTTCATTTAGCCGGGGGTGGCTTAGACCATCTTTGGCCAAATGGGTGATTGACGACCTCATGTTAAAGCATATAAGAGAAATCGGCCTATCAAGTTTGTCGAAGCTTTTAGCGGCTCCCACTTTAACTGAATTTCAAGAAAAACTTCTTTCGGTCTTGCTCCTGTACTCCCGCAATTCACGTGAACGTAAGCCGGTCGACAAACTGATTTGCATTCTCGTATCCCTAGAATCTATGCTTTTAAAAGACCCACTGGAGCCTATCCAGCAAAACGTTGGAGAAAGACTGGCATTCGCAGTAGGCGCGAACAGGACAGAGCGACGAGCTATCGTTTCTCTAGTCAGGGCTTGCTATATTTATCGATCAAAGATCTCTTCACCACGGGCAGTCTACAGCATCTCCAAGTGAAATTTCCCGCTTGATGAACTACGCTTGGATATTTTTCCTTACGCTTATCAAAAAGCATGCCGACTTCGATACAAAGCGAGACCTAATAGAGTCCTTAGAATTACGCAAGTTTGAGTGAGCGCGCAGATAATCTCGTCTCATGAGAGCACACCAAGATAGAGCGAGACGAAAGCGTTCCTAGTCACGGACTAGCTTAGGACAGCTTATCCCAGACCGCTTGACAGTCCTACAGATCACCGGCGAAGGCTGACATTATCCCGCCGTTTGCGGTACGGTAGGCAGGCCGGGCGAGCTCTCCCGGGGGTCGGTACGGCTGTGCGGGGAGAGCTTCCAGGTCCGGCCGGAGCCGCGAGGATCGCCGGGAGGCGAAGCGCTCGTGGGTTCGATCTCCCCATCTTGAAAGGAACTTCTCCATGCAACAAACCAAAGCCTACGCCGCCCATTCCGCCACCAAGCCGCTGTCTCCCTATAGCTTCGAGCGCCGCGATCCGGGTCCCAAGGACGTGCAGATCCAGATCCTGTTCTGCGGCGTGTGCCATTCGGACCTCCATGCCGCGCGCAGCGAGTGGGAGGGGACGGTCTACCCTCTGGTTCCCGGGCACGAGATCGTCGGCCGGGTGACGGCGGTCGGCGGGGAGGTTTCGGGGTTCAAGGCCGGGGACCTCGCGGCCGTCGGGTGCATGGTCGACTCGTGCCAGCACTGCGCCTCCTGCGCCGAGGGGCTCGAGCAGTATTGCCTGAACGGGTTCACCGGCACCTACGGCGGCGTCGAGAAGGAGACCGGCCAGCCGACGCGCGGCGGCTATTCGGACAAGATCGTGGTCGACGAGAAGTTCGTGCTGCATGTATCCGACAAGCTCGATCCGGCCGCGGCGGCTCCCCTGCTCTGCGCCGGCATCACCACCTGGTCGCCGCTCCACCACTGGAAGGCCGGGCCGGGGAAGAAGGTCGGCATCGTCGGGCCTCGGCGGGCTCGGTCACATGGGGGTCAAGCTCGCCCATGCGATGGGCGCGCACGTGGTCGCTCTTCACCACCTCGCCGGGGAAGAGCGAGGACGCCAAGCGCCTCGGGGCGGACGAGGTGGTGATCTCGAAGAACGAGGAGCAGATGGCGGGGCACGCGGGGAGCTTCGATCTCATCGTCAATACCGTGGCGGCGCCGCACAACCTCGACCCCTTCCTCATGCTGCTCAAGCGGGACGGCGCGATGGTGCTGGTCGGCGCGCCCGGCGAGCCGCACCCGTCTCCGGGCGATCATGAACCTGATCATGGGACGGCGCTCGCTCGCCGGCTCGCTGATCGGCGGCATCGCGGAGACCCAGGAGATGCTCGACTTCTGCGCCGAGCACGGCATCACGTCGGACATCGAGATCATCCCGATCCAGAAGATCAATGAGGCCTACGAGCGGATGCTGAAGGGGGACGTCAAGTACCGCTTCGTGATCGACATGGCCTCGCTGGGCCAAGGCGCGTAGGGGCGCAGAGCAGCCACCCCAAAGGGCAGCGCGCGGGCTCCGCGCGCTGCCCGCGAGCCGTGGTGCTACCGATAGATGCCGCAGCTGTTGCCGAGGCAGGCGTCCCACTGGTCGACGCAAGCTCCCCTGCAGGCGGTGTCGGTTCCACAGGAATTGAAGCAAGCGTGCTCCGAGTTTGAGCAGGCTGCCGTACAGGTCGAGGCTTCCACGTGGGGAACCGTCAGCGCGGCGGTGAGCAGGACGAGGGCGGCGGCGAAACCGAGCTTGTTGCGCATCTTCAGACACTCCTCTCGAGTCGTGGATCGAACGATCCGGATGGAGAACTCGTGCATTTTAGCAATAGAATGAATAGAGGAGGGATTATCATGCGCGGAAGGATCGCCGTACTCGCAGGGCTGCTGAGCTTCGCGGTGGGAGGCGGCGCCGGGGCCGAGCCTCCCGCGGCGGCTCCCGACCCGGCCGCGCACCGGCTCGACGGCAGGACGTTCTATGGCCGGGAGACGGTCAAGGGGAACGAGGCGCAGGGCGAGTCCTACGTTTTCAAGGACGGCACCTTCGAAGCGCTGCATTGGAGGATCTTCAACTTCCAGCCCGGCCCCTATACGACGACCCTCGAAGGGGAGAGCGTCCACTTCACGGCGACGACGGTCTCCGCTCCGCCGCAACGGCTGTCGGCCCGCTGGCAGGGAACGGTCTCGGGCAAGCACATCGAGGTCACCGGCGTCGTCGTCGAGGCGGAAGGGCATCGGGACGAGGTCACCGGCTCCGCGAGGGAGGGCGAGGAGCAGGTGCCGGCGCTGGCGCTCGTGCAAGAGCTCCGGGCGATCAAAGAGGAGATGGACAAGCTGCCGGCGCCAGGAAGCTCGGAATCCGCGGAGGTCGACAGGCAGCGCCAGACCGAAGAGCGCATCCGCCTTCTCGGCAACGCGCTGGTCGCCTGGACCGGCGAGGAGTGGCTGGCGCCGGTGGGGGACGGCGTCGATCTCCGGCATTGCGCGGTCGTCACGGAATCGCAGCTCCGGGGGCTCCTCGTCCCCCGGTTCCTCAAATCTCTGGAGATGACCGACGGCTGGGGGAATCCCCTGGCGGTCTGCGCCGATCGCCGCAAGAAACCGGGAAAGCCGCTGATGTGCGTCCGTAGCGCGGGACGCGACGGAAAGTTCTCGGGCAGCGCCTACACCAAGGGAAAGCTCGCGAGAAAGATCGGGACCGACTTCGACCAGGATCTTGTCTGGTGCGACGGATATCTGGTCCGTTGGACCGAGAACTGACGGACGCCAGGGTCCGGGTCCGGACGGCTCCATAAGCTTCTGTGGCGGGCGATAAGCTTATCTGCGCCGCGAGAAGCTTGACTTTCCCCACGGCAGGCGACATTTCACCACATAAGCTTTTCGGGCGGCCCGGTAAGCTTATATGAGCCGGGGTGAGCTTATTTCTGCCGACGGAAGCCGACAGTCTGCCACGGTAAGCTTACCGTGACGGCCTGGTAAGCTTCCGTGGCCGAGACAAGGTTCTTTTTCCTCCGGGAAGGCTACCGTCCGCCACAGAACCTTACCGGCCGGCTCGGTAAGGGGATCTCGCCCGACGGCAGCTGATCTTCCGCCAGGCAAGCCGACATTCCGGCACAGAACCTTACCGGGCGGCTCGGTCGGCTCATGTGGGCCGAAGTCAGCTTATTTTCCCCACGGCAGCTTACCTTCCGCCAAAGAACCTTACGCTGCGCCACGGAAGCTTTCCGGGGAAGAAGGTCCGCGGCTTTGGTATCCTGCCGCCGTATGGACACCAAGTCAGGCTTACCGGTCCTCCCCTTCGCCTCCCCGGCGGCATTCCGCGCGTGGCTCGAGGAACATCACGCGACCTCGAAGGGGATCTGGCTCAAGATCGCCAAGAAAGGGTCCGGAACGCCCACCGTCACTTATGCGGAGGCGCTCGACGAGGCGCTCTGCTACGGCTGGATCGACGGCCAGAAGGGAGCGCTCGACGAGGTGTTCTTCCTGCAGCGCTTCACCCCTCGCGGGCCGCGCAGCACGTGGTCGAAGATCAACGTCGACAAGGCGGAGGCGCTCGCCGCGGCCGGGCGGATGCGGGCGGCGGGGCGGGCCGAGGTCGAGAAGGCGAAGGCCGACGGCCGCTGGGAGGCCGCCTACGACCCGCAGAGCAAGGCGACCGTGCCGGCGGACCTCCAGGCGGCGTTCGACGAGAACCCCAAGGCGGCGAAGTTCTTCGCCACGCTGACCGGCGCCAACCGCTACGCCGTGCTCTACCGGATTCATGAAGCCAAGAAGCCGGAGACGCGGGCGAAACGGATCGAGAAGTTCGTGGGGATGCTCGAGCGGGGGGAAACGGTGCACGGGTAGGGGAAGGCAGACCCACCTTTACAGCATGCCGTCTTGCCTTGCCGTCCCGGCGTGACGTCGCGAGGAATCTAATTCCAGAATCTCGCGATTTCGTGGAGCCGGGGAAGAACTTCACGCCTTGGCGCCACCGCGAAGGCGCAGCACACCGAGACAGAGGATATCTGACCAGTTCTCGTCAATTTCCTCGCTTTTCGCCACCGGAAGTTCTCGATTTGGTGAGTTGTGAATGCCGGTGAGGCTTCCTAAGATGCCGGCATGTTCTTCGGCTACGAGCATCTGGGCAAGGCGGTGGCGCTCCTGCGGGACAGCCGCGGCCTGGACCAGACGGAGTTGGCGGAGAGGGCCGGGATCAAACCCAATGCCCTGAGTCAGTACGAGAAGGGGAGCCGCGGCGTCAACGAAAAGGTGTTCCTGCGGATCTGCGCGGCGTTGGACTTCGATCCGATCAAGATCTGGGACCTTGCCTACCGGGCCTTCCGTTACAACTACTACCTCGAGCGGGCCGCCGCGGAGGGGATCTCCGTGGAGGAGCTGATCGAACGGGTGGAGACACGACCCTCCCAGCAGCAGATCCGGGAGGGGTATCAGGCCTGGAAGAACCAGGAGTCCCGGTTCTTCGAGCTGATCCTTCCCACCCTGAAGCCCGCGGGGGAGCCGGGGCTGGAGAGCCCCGGCCTGCTGAAGATGCGGATCAAACCTCCGGCGAAGAGCAAAAAACTAGTTCGCTTCGATCCGCCGAAAGGCGGGAAATCCGCCTAGAGAGCGGCGGCCGCCCCCTTACCGCATGGCCGCCATCGGCGACAGGCGCGCGGCGCGGATCGCGGGGTAGAGGCCGAAGCCGACCGCGAGGACGAGGGCGATCCCCCAGGCGGCGGCGAGGCCGTAGGGGTTGACCACCAGGCCCCAGGGGAACTTGTCCGCCAGGGCGCGGCAGGTGGCGCTGCCGGCGAGCGTTCCCACCGTGGCGCCGATCGCCGCCAGCACCAGCGCCTCGAGGAGGAACTGGACGAGGATCTGGCCGTCGTCGGCGCCGATCGCCTTGCGCAGGCCGATCTCGTAGCGCCGGTCGGAGAAGGAGATCAGCATCACCGAGAGCACCCCGACGCCGCCCACCAGCAGCACGGTGCCGGCGAGGCTGAAGAGGACCACGGCCCAGCCGTGCATCTGGTCCTGAAACTGCGCGTAGCCGCGCGCCATCGCGGCGTCGAGGTCCTTGACCTCGGTGTCCTCGATGCCGTGATGGGCCTGGCGGGCGCGCGCGACCATGGTGGCCGAGACCGCGTCGAGATCCTTCTTGGACTTCAGCTTGACGGTGATCTGCGCGAGCTGATGGTCGGTGTCGAGGCGGTCCATGTAGGTCTCGAGCGGGACCAGGGCGCCGTTGGCGTCCTGCCACATCTCCTCGTTGAAGATCTGGCCGCTGGCGAGCACCCCCACGATGTGGAAGGGGACGCCGTCGATCACCATGTCCTTGCCCACCGGATCGCTGCCGCCGAAGAGCTTGGCGGCGAGGGTGGCGCCCACCACCGCCACGCTCGAGTGCCGGCGCTGGTCGTCCGCGGTGAGGCCGCGGCCGAGCGAGACCCGGCGGTTCATCAGGAACGCGTAGTCGGAGGTGACGCCGTTGACGAAGATCCGCTGCCCGCCGCCCGCCACCTTGACCACGCTGCGCCGGCTGGCGCGGGGGGAGAAGCCGAGCACCCGCGGGTCGGGGGCGGTGATCCGCGCCAGGTCCTCGTAGCGCAGCCCCGTGCTCATCGCGAAGCGCTTCTGCTCCTCGGAGGTCTTGGCGGCCCTGGGGGCGAGCACCAGCGTGCCGTCCCAGCTCATCCCCGCGAAGCCGGTCGAGACGCTGTCGCGCACGCCGTCGAGCACCGAGGTCATCACCACCAGGGCGAAGACGCCGAGCATCAGCAGAGTGAGGGTGAGAATCGAGCGCAGCTTGTGCGCCCAGAGCTCGCGCAGGCCGCCGGTCACCACCTCCCAGACGAGCGCCAGACGGACGCCGATCGTGCGCCGGCGGCGCGTGCTGCCGGGCGCGGGCTCGGAGAGGGAGGAGGCGAAAGCGAGGGCGTCGCTACTCATTGCGGCTACTCATAGCGCAGGGCCTCCATCGGCGACTGCCGGCTGGCCTTGGCGGCCGGATAGAGCGCGAACAGGAAGCCGAAGACGAGGGCCATCAGCACGGCCCAGAGGAAGCTCAGCGGGGCGAGGGTGAGCGGCGCGCCGATCGACTTGGTGATCACCCAGGAGAAGACGATGCCGATCACGAACCCCGCGGCGCTGCCGAGCAGGGTGAGCAGCAGCGCCTCGGTCATGAACGACTTGAAGATCTCGCTCCCCGGCGCGCCGATCGCCATCTTGACCCCCACCTCGCGCACCCGCTCCTTGAGCGAGGCGAGCTGGATGTTGACGTTCACCATGCCGCCGCCGATCAGCGCCAGCACGCCCGAGAACATGAAGACCAGGTTGTAGACCGCCCCCTGGTTCATCTGCCGCTCGAGGCGCTTGGCGACGTCGTCCAGGCGGTAGTCGGTCTGCAGGCGGTGGTTCGAGGTGACCAAGGACGAGAGCTGCCTGGTGAAGTCGGACATCGCTCCCAGGTCCGGGATGCGGAAGGTGATCTTGTCCAGGCGATGGTAGGAGTCCCCCTCCATGCGCGCGGCGACCAGACCGGAGGGGACGGCCACGATGCGGTTGCGCCAGGAGAAGATGTTCTGCTGCCCCTCGCGGAAGCGGAAGACCTTCTCGTGGAAGACGCCGATCACGGTCACCGGCACGTCGCCGATGCGCAGCGTCTTGCCGACGATCTCGCCGGTGGGATAGAAGATGCTCGCCGCCCCGGTGCCGAGCAGGGCCACCGGCGCCCCGGTCGCCAGGTCCTGATTCGTGAAGGCCCGTCCCTGCTCGACCTCGTAGCCGTTCATCGTCACGTAGTCGGCGCCGATGCCGGTGACGTCCCGCTCCTGGTCGGCGAACTCGGAGCGCACCCGCGCCCGCGCGTTCTTCACCACGCTGGTGGCATTGATCGCCTTGGCGGCGGACGACAACTGGCCGCCCTGCGTGGCATCCTCCAGGCGCAGGCCGCGGTTGGCGTTCTGGAGCGCGCTCGGCGTCCCCTGGTAGACGGTGTCGGTGGGGAACACGTTCAGCTTGTCGGTGCCGCCGGTCTTCGCGAACATCCGCGCCGCCTGCTGGCGCTGGCTGTCGGAGATCGAGAAGCCGCCGAGCACCGAGGCCACCCCCAGCATCACGCCGAGGGCCTGGAGGAAGGAGCGCCCGGGGTTGCCGCGCAGCTCGATCCACGCCTCGCTCAGGCGCTCGCGGAAGGCGCCCGTGCCGCCGCCCCCCCAGACGCCGCTCATGCCGCCCGCTCCTTCTGCCGCGACTCCGTCTCCTTCTGCTCTTCTTGGATCAGGCCGTCGCAGAGCACCACGCGGCGCTCGGCGCGGGCGGCGATGCCGGGGTCGTGGGTGACCAGCACCACGGTGTTCCCCTGCTCGTGCAGCTCGCGGAAGAGGGCGAGGACCTCCTCGCCCGTCTTGGTGTCGAGGGCGCCGGTCGGCTCGTCGGCGAGGAGAAGCGCCGGCCGGTTGGCCAGGGCGCGGGCGATCGACACCCGCTGGCGCTGGCCGCCGGAGAGCTCGCCCGGCAGGACGTTCGCCTTGTCGGAGATCCCCACCCGCGCCAGCAGGTCGAGCGCCCGCTGCCGGCGCTCCTTGCGCGGGACGCCGGCGTAGAGCATGGGGAGCTCGATGTTGCGCAGGATCGTCGCCTTCGGCAGCAGGTTGTACTGCTGGAAGACGAAGCCGATCTTCTCGTTGCGGATCGCCGCGAGGTCGGCGCCGGCGAGCTTCTCCACCCGCCGGCCGGCGAGCGTATAGCTGCCCGCCGTCGGCACGTCGAGGCAGCCGAGGATCGCCATCAGCGTGCTCTTCCCCGACCCCGAAGGGCCGATCAGGGCCACGAACTCGCCCTGCGCGATCGTCAGGTCGATGCCGCGCAGGGCGTGGACGGCGTTGCCGTTCGCGCCGTAGGTCTTGGTCAGGCCGCGGGTCTCGATGATGTTCATGCTGCTCTCTCCCGTTTCCCGAAGGCCTAATTGTTCTCGTTGTCCTTCTCGACCTGCTTCCTGGTGACGTCCTCGAGGGCGACCTGATCGCCGGGGCGCAGCCCGGAGAGGATCTCCACCCGCTCGAGGGTCGCGATGCCGGCGTTGACCGGCACCGGCTCGAAGTAGCCCGCCCAGTTCTCGGACATCCAGACGAACTTGCTGCGGCCGTTGAGCGCCTCCCGGGCCTTGTCGACCTGGCTGGCCGGCAGGCCGGCCTTCAGGCGGTAGACGACGGTCTGCCCCTCGCGCCGCTGCAGGGCCTCGAGGGGGATCGAGAGGGCCGAGGCGCGCTTCTCGCCGAGGATCTCGACGTTGGCGCTCATGCCGGTGCGGAAGGCCTCGTCCAGATGGTCGAGGGCGACCTCGATCTCGAACACCTTGATCTTGTCCACCACCTTGGCGGCGGGAGCCACGAAGCGCACCTTGCCGCCGAAGATCTTCTGCGGATAGGCGTCGAGAGTGACCCGCACCGGCTGGCCGACCCGCACCTTGGCGATGTCCACCTCGTTGAGATTGACCCGGATGATCAGCGACTTGAGGTCGGCGACGGTGAACATCACGGTGCCGTCGTTGAACGACGAGACGCCGGAGGTGACGGTTTCCCCGAGCTCGACCCCCTTCTTGATGATCACCCCGGACATCGGCGAGGTGACCTGCGCCTGCTGGCTGTTCGAGGCGCCGGAGATCGGGATGCCGTGGTCCTCGACGATCTGGTAGCGCGATTTGGCGTTGCCGAGCGACTCGGCGGCGAGGTCGCGCGTGGTCTTGAAGTTGCGCAGCGTCTGGCTGGGGATCAGCCCGGCGTCGAACAGCGCCTGCTGGGCGGCGAGCTCGCGCTCGGCGTCGCGCAGCTTGAGGTCGGCCTGGGCCACCCCGGACTTGACGTCCGACAGCGACTGCGCCTGATTGACGTCCGGCTCGACGGCGGCCAGCACCTGGCCGGCGCGGACCACGTCCCCCTCGCGGACGGCGAGCTTGAGGATGCGTCCGGAGACGGCCGACTTGACGTCCACCTTGATCACCGGGTCGACCACCCCCACCTCGCGGACGCTGACCTGGAGATCCTCGGACTGCACCTTGCCGAGGCGGAACGGCGATTCCTGGGGCTCGCTCTTGGTGCGCGTGGTGGCACGGGCGACCACCAGGCTGCCGACGATCAATACCACCGCGGCGACCGCGATGATCCATTTTCTGTTACGCATGAGAATTCCCTCCGTCTTGACGAAATCCGGCTCCGCCGCGCTGGGCTCGAGGTCGTTCATGGGTTCGGCGCTCGCCATCTGGACTCTCTACGCAGATCAGGGGGGAAAGGTTACGGGGGAAGGCACTGACTGCAACCGGAGCGGGGAGGGAAGGATTCCCGCTTGCACGGTGTATTGAAGGAATAACTTCTCGACCCAAGAGAGCTTCCTGGGAGCGCCGGCGTCCCGCAGGCGCTCCCAGGAAGGACACTCAGGGCGGGGTCGGAGGCCCGACGCTGTAGAGCTTGGCATCCACCTCGAAATCGCTGTGCGATGCCGACTCGCCGAGCCAGCCGACCGCCAGCCGGCCGTCGGGACCGAAGGCGGCCGCTGGCGCGATCTCGCTCCCGGCCCTGGAGTCGTTGACCACGATCTCGTCTTCCACCGTGCCGTCGGCGCGGAAGAGGCGGCCCTTGACGTCCACGTAGTCGCACCCGGCGCAGCCGAAGCTCTCCCAGACCACGAAGAAGTCGCCGGCGGCCGACATCGCCACCTGCGGGTAGGTGGCGGCAGTGGACGCCTCCCCGCTCACCAGGAGATCCGGACCGAGCGGCGCTCCCTGGCTCGCATAGCGCCGGGCGTGGATGGATTGCTTGCCGTTCGCGCCGACCGACTGCCAGGTCACGACGAAGTTCCCCGCCGCGTCCGCCGCGGCCCCGCCGCCCAGCGCCGAGGTCTGCTCGCTGACCCGGATCGGCCCGGAGAGCGGCTCCCCCGCACGCGAGAAGCGGCGAGCGTACAGGACGTAACGCAGCGGGTCCTGGGGGACCGTCTCCCACCAGGTGGCGAAGACGTTCCCTTGCGGGTCCGCCACCACGCCGGTGAGGACCTGGTCGTGCACGATCGACGGCGTGACCCGAAACGGCCGGGTCAGCGCCCTGCCCAGGCCGTCGAGCCCACGGGCGGAGACGCCGGAGCTCGTGCAGCGGATGCCGGGACAGTCGTCCGTGGTCCAGGCCAGGAAGAAGCCGCCATGGGGAAGCGGGGCCACGGCATAGGGAGAGGTCGGAACCCCGACCTTCTGGGCCAGGACCAACGGGCCGCGCAACGCGCCGAGGACATTGAACCGCCGCATCTCGATCAACAGGCGTTCATCCTCCGCGAAGAGGGCGAACCCGCCCGGGGCTGGAACCAGCAGGGGGCTCTCCCCCGTGCCGGGGAGCGGCAGGATCACGGGCGACAAAGCCCCGGAGGTCGAGACCGACCGCGCCGCCACGCCGTTCAAGGCGCTGTCGTGGCTCTCCCAGGCGATCCATAGCGCCCCCGCCGGATCGAACGCCAGGCTCGGCCCGTAGCGCGGCGAGGGGTCCAGGTTGCTCGGGTCGACCCGGAACTGGGGGCCGAGCGGGGTCTGGGCAGCGGCTTGCGAGAGGGTTCCCAGCAGCCCCACGAGGGCGAGGGACAACGTCGTGACCGTGCGATTCTTGGAGATCATGGCGGCCATTCTACGGGAGGACGCCGATTTCTCCCGGGAGCGCCGGCGAGGTGCGGACGCTGAAGAGCCTGGCGTCCATCTCGTAGCCGTTGTGCGGCGCCGCCCCGTCGCCGTACCAGGAGACCGCCAGGAGACCTCCGGGCCCGAAGGCGACGCTGGGGCCGGTCTGCCTCCCCGCCCGCACGTCGTTGACCACGATCTCGTCCTCCGCCGTGCCGTCGGCATGGAAGAGCCGGCCGTGGATGTCCTCGTCGGCGTCGCAGCCCGCGCAACTGCTCGGCGACCAGGCGACGAAGAAGTCTCCCACCGGCGACATCGCAACGCGCACGAGGTTGACGGCCGGCGACGGCTGCCGGCTCACCAGGATCTCCGGGCCGAGCGGCCGCCCCCGCGCCGAAAACCGGCGGGCATACACCGAATGCCGATCGTCCGGGGTGAACGATTCCCAGGCCACCACGAAGGTCCCGTGCGCGTCGGCGGCGGCGGCGCCCTGGAGACCCCGCGTCCCGCGGCTGATCTGGAACTGCGGGGACAGGGGATGCCCCGCGGGCGAGCAGAAGCGGCCGACGACGGTGTTGACCAGCGCATCGGCGGAGTCGTTCTGCTCCCAGGTCACCAGGACGTTCCCCTGCGGGTCCGTGGCGAGGCCGGCGAGGTTCTGATCCCCCTCGGTGGGTTCGGGGATCCGGAACGGCCGGGTCCGCGGGTTTCCCAGGCCGTCGATCACCCGGCCATACACCCCGGCGTTCTGGAGGTTGCCGGGGCCGTCGTCTTCGCCGGTCCACGCGATGAAAAAGCCGCCGCCGGGGAGAGGCGCGACGAGATACGGGTCGGCCACGGTGGCGCGGTCGATCCCCTGGATCACCACCCGCTTCCCCCGCCGTGTCCCGGCGTGATTGAAGCGCTGCATCTCGAGCTGGCCTTCCGGATTGGAAGCGAAGAGCGCCAGGCCGTTCGGCGCCGGCACCAGGTGAGGCCGGATATCCCCGATGGAGAGCATGGAGAGAGGAGGGGTCAGGGTCCCGGAGCGAGGAAGGGAGCGCACTTCCACGTCGAAGGCCGAAAAGTCCTCGTTTTCCCAGGCCATCCAGAGCGTCCCCGCGGGATCGAAGACGAGCCCGCCGGGAGCGTGGACGTCGACGGGCCGGTCGCTCGGGTCCACCCGGAACTGCGGGCCGAGCGGGGTCTGCGCGGCGGCGTGCGAGAGGGCTCCCAGCAGCCCGGCGAGGGCGAGGGAAAGGACGGACTTCTTAGGTTTCATGGCGATCAGCCTACAGGACCGAAAGGATTCCAGGCGTGCAGACCCCCTCCTGGAACCAGGAAGGGGTCATCGCAGTCGCGCCTGACCTACCAGATCCGGCAGATCTTCGCCGGCTCCCTGTAGAGCTTGTTGCCGGCCTTGCAGGAGAAGGCCTGGTCGAACTCGGGCATGTTGACCACCACGCCGTTGATGCGCGCCTCGTGCGGCGAGTGGGGGTTGATGCGGGCGCTCAGGCGCAGCGACTCGGGGCGGTCGCCGCCGCAGTCCCACTGGGCGAAGCCGACGAAGAAGCGCTGCTCGGGGGTGAGGCCGTCGCGCGGCTCGAGCTTCTGGCCGTGGGTCTCCTCCTGCCAGGCGATGTAGGCGAGGATCAGCCCGCCGAGGTCGGCGATGTCCTCGCCGGCGGTCAGCTTGCTGTTGATCTTGATGTCGTCGACCACCGTGTAGGTCGCGTACTGGTCCATCACGCAGGCGGCGCGCTGCTTGAACTCCTTTTCGTCCGCCGGCTGCCACCAGTTGCGCAGGGTTCCCTGTTCGTCGAACTGCCGCCCCTCGTCGTCGAAGCCGTGGGTCAGCTCGTGCCCCACGGTGCCGCCGGTGTTGCCGTAGCTCGGGGCGGCGTCGAGCTTGGGGTCGTCGAGCGGCGGCAGCAGGACGGCGGCCGGGAAGTTGATGTCGTTCATGAACGGGTTGTAGTAGGCGTTCACCGTCGACGCCGTGATATCCCACTCGCCGCGGTCTAGCGGCTTGCCGATCTTGGCGAGCTCGCGGCGGGTCTCGAAAGCGGCCGCGCGCTCGACGTTCCGCGCGAACTCATCCGCCCGGATCTCGAGCGCCGAGTAGTCGCGCCAGTGGTCCGGATAGCCGATCTTGTCGCGCATGGCGTGGAGCTTGACCACCGCCGCCTTCTTGGTCTCGGGGGTCATCCAGGGGGACTCGTTGATCCGCTTCTCCATCGCCGCGCGGATCTGGGTCACCATCCGCTCGGTGTCGGTCTTCACCTGCGGCGGGAAGACCTTCTTGACGAAGACCTGCCCCAGCGCCTCGCCGAGGTCGCGGTCGACGTATTGCACGCAGCGCTTCCAGCGCGGCGCGAGCTGCTGGGTGCCGTTCAGGTAGGCGCCATAGAAGTCGAAGCTGGCGTTGACGAACGGGGTCGAGAGGTCCGGCGCGGCGTCGCTCGCCAGGTGGTAGCGCAGGTAGGTGCGCAGGTCGGCGAGCGGGGTCGCCTCGAGCTCGTGGTCGAGGGCGCGGAGGAACTTCGGCTGGGTGGCGTTGAAGTCGTCGAGGCTCCCCTCCCCCAGCGCCGTCAGGTAGGTCCCCCAGTCGAAGGAAGGGGTGAGCGCCTGGAGCTCCTTGCGCTTCATGGGATGGGCGGTCTTGTAGGGGTCGCGCAGCTCGACCGGGGTGAGCGATGCCTTGGCGAGGGCGGTCTCGAGGCGCAGCACGATCTGCGCGGCGCGCTTCGGCTGCGGGTCGCCGAGCAGCGTGAAGACCTTCTCGATGTAGACGAGGTAGCGGGCGCGCAGCTGCTTCGCCTTGGCGTCCGGCTTCAGGTAGTCCTCGGGGTCGGGGAGCCCGAGCCCGCCGGCGCCCGCGATGCCGATCACCTTCGAGGCGTCGCGCGGGTCCTGGCCGGAGCCGAAGCCGAAGAACATCGAGCCGTTGTGCCCTTCGGGGTGGAGGCGGGCGAGGAGGGGGGCGAGCCCCTGTCTCGTCTTCAGGGCGGCGATGGCGTCGAGGTCGGGCTGGATGGGGGCGATCCCCGCCTTCTCGATCGCCGCCTCGTCCATGCAGGAGGCGAAGTAGTCGCCGATCTTCTGGGTGTCGGCGTCGCGGCCGGCCGCCGGGCGCGCCGCCGCTTCGAGCATCCCCCAGAGGAAGCGCAGGTTGTCGTTCCCCACCTTCGAATAGACGCTCCAGCGCGACTGGTCGGCGGGGATCGGATTCTGCTCCAGCCACTTGCCGCAGGAGAAGCGGAAGAGGTCGTCGCAGGGATTGACCGAGCGGTCCATCACCGACGGATCGAGGCTCGGCGTGTAAGGCAGCTCGGCGAGCGGACGATCGGCCGCGGTCGCGGGAGCGGCCGTGGCCTGCGCGAAAACGGCGACCGGGGCGAGGCCGAAGGCCCCGCAGAAGGCGAGGGTCGGGAGGACGGCAAAACGGCGTGGGCTCAAGGGACGGCTCCTTTTTGGGGGCTGCGAAGCGCGGAGGGGCGCGGCGGCAAGAATATCGCGTCCGCGCCCGCGCCAGAAACCCTGCCGCCGGTAAGGGGGCGTCAGGGCGCGTCGATCGCCCACAGCTCCGTGCCGGTCGCGCGGTCGTAGGCGGGGAAGAAGAGGTGCGGGCCGGCGGGGACTACCTTCTGGGCCGCGGTACCGTCGGGCGCGGCGAGGTCGCGCACGAATGACGTCCCGGCCGGGGTGCCGTCGGACTGCCAGAGGCGGGTGCCGGAGGTGAAGAACACCTGGCCGGCGAACGGCTGCAGGTACGAGGGCGAGGGGACGGGATTTCCCGCCAGGTCGCGGACCTCGACGGTGCCCGCCGGCGTGCCGTCGCTGGTCCACAGCGTGCCGGAGTTGCCGAAGCTGGTGATGCCGGAGAAGAACACGCGGCCGCCGAGCGCCATGGGACGGGTGCGGTCGAAGCCGTTCTCGACCCCCACGCCGCCGAGCGGCTGGGTCCCCGCGGCCGTGCCGTCGGTGGCGTAAAGGAGGTAATGGCCGTCGACCGTGGCGTTGAAGAGGAACAGGCGGGGGCCGGCGACGACCATCGCGGCGAGGCGGAGGTCGACGCCCGGAAGGAGGTCCGTGGGGACCGTCCCGGCTTCGGTGCCGTCGGTCGTCCAGAGGCGCGACGGGTCGCCTGAATCGTCGTGGGCGACGAACCAGAGCCGGCCGCCGAATTCAGTGAACGGCGGCGCCGCGAGGTCCGGATGGATGGATTTCACCACGTGGGTGCCCGCGTCCGTGCCGTCGCTGACCCAGAGCTCCCGCCCCGAGTCTGCGCTGACGCCGGCGAAGAAGAGGCGCCCGCCGAACGGGGTCATCAGCTGGGGATCGAAGCTGACGAATTCGGAGACGGTCTGGCGCACCCGGACGGTTCCCGCCGGGGTGCCGTCGCTCTTCCACAGCTCGGTGTCGCCGTCCTGATTGGCGGTGAAGAAGAGCGTCCCGCCGAGGGCCCGGAAGTTGGCCGGGGACGAGATCAGATGGGCCTCGCCCGTCGGCAGCAGGATCGTCCCCGCGTCGGTGCCGTCGGTGCGCCACAGCTCGTCCTGCCCGCCGTTTCGCAGGACGTAGAACAGGAGACTTGCCGCCGGCTCCTCGAGGAGGAGGTCCGAGCTCGTGGGGATCGCGTGGACGAAGGCGGTCCCCGCGTCCGTGCCGTCGCTCTTCCACAGCCCGGAGCGCGTGCCGTCGGTCGCCCGGAAGAGGAGGCTCGTCCCCAGGGCGGTCAAGCCCGAGGGATCGGAGCCGCCGAGGTCGCGGTTGTTGAGGTCCGCGACCAGGTGGGTCCCCGCCGCCGTGCCGTCGCTCTGCCACAGCTCGAAGCCGTGCGCGCCGTCGTCGGCCGAGAACAGCAGGGAGCTGCCGAGAGCCGCTCCCGCGAATCCTCCCTGGTTGAAGCGCAACGAGGCGAAGGAGCCCAAGGAAAGGGTGCCGGCCGCGGTGCCGTCGGTATGCCAGAGCTGGGCCCCCGAGGTGGAGGTCGAATCGGTCGCGAAGAAGGAGCCGTTCCCCGCCGCGACGAAGGCGTAGGGGTTCGAGCCGCAGGCGCCGCGGCAGAGGTCGCGGAGCAGATGGGTGCCGGCGGTCGTGCCGTCGGTGACCCAGGGCTCCTCGCCGCGGGCCGGCGTGAGGGCGGGGAAGATGCCGTGGCCGCCGAACACCGCGGCGACGAAACCGGCGCCGCCGTTGGGGCCCGGGTTGATGTCCTTGAGCAGAAAGGTGCCGGCCGGCGTGCCGTCGGTCGTCCACAGCTCGGAGCCGTGCACGCCGTCCAAGGCGCCGAAGACCATCCGGTTCCCCACGGGGGTACGCGGCAGGAACTCGTAGTAATTGGAGCCAAAGAAGGCGAGGGGCTCGGCGAAATGGGTCAGCACCTTGGTGCCGTGCGCGGTGCCGTCGGTGGCCCACAGCTCCTGCCCGGCGCCGGCGTCGGCCACGAAGAGGAGCCGGTTGCCGAGGACGGTGAAGTCGAGGAAGGCCGGCGAGCCGGCGCCGCGCACGAGGTCGGTGAGCGGTTGCGTGCCGCGGGTCGTGCCGTCGCTCTTCCACAGCTCGGTCCCCTGGGACGGCGTGGGTGCAACGAAGTAGAGGGAGCGACCGATGACCCAGAGCGAATCCGGGGCGGCGTGGCTCGCCGAGGCCGGCACGGGGTCGCGGACGAGCTGCGTTCCCTGCGCCGTGCCATCGCTCTTCCAGAGGGCGGGGCCGTGCACGCCGTCGTCCGCTACGAAGAAGAGCCGGTCGTTGAGCACGACCATCTCGTGCGGGTGAGAGGCCGGGAGGCCGGCGTTCAGGTCGCGTAGCAGGTAGGTGCCGGCCGCCGTGCCGTCGCTGCGCCACAGCTCCTCGCCGTGGACGTCGTCATAGGCGGAGAAGAAGACGAGGCCGAGGCTCGGGACCCAGCGGCGCTGGCCGGCGTCCTCGCCGGGATAGGAGAGCGGCGCGTCGGTGAGACGCCGGGTGGTGGCGGCGGTGCCGCCGCTCGCCCACAGCTCGAAGCGCCTGGCGCCATTGCCGGCCAGGAAGAAGTAGGTGTGATCGCTGACGGCGAAGAAAGAAGGGTTCGACGAGCACTCCCCCGGGCAGACGTCGGTCAGCCGGTAGGTGCCGGCCGCGGTGCCGTCCGTGCGCCAGAGCTCGCGCCCGGTATCACCGTCGTCGGCGGTGAAAAAAGTGGTGCTCCCCACCGTGAGGAAGCCCGCGGGCGCGGAGCTGGAGGGGGTGGAAAGCGGATTGATGTCCTTGACCAGGCGAGGCGCGGAGGGGCCCGCCGCGCGCAGCGGCACGGCCAGCAGGAACAACACAGGAACGGTCCAGGAACGACGGTGCATCGGGATCTCCAAGAAGTTTGATCTCTTAAAATATCACGCCGGCCTGTCCTGTTGGGGACAGGCCCGTTTCTTGCTGTGTACATCCGCCGTAAGGGTTCCGAGGTATCCTCGATCCGAGCTCAAGCCGTTTCCCGGGCTCGATGTCCCTTCATCGACGTATTTTTTTCACACTCTGGTGTGGAAGGAGGTTCGTAATGGCGAGCAACGAGGACCAGCCCGACTTCTCGGACGTGCAGGACGGCGTTTCATCGACCGCGCCCATCGTGGAGCCGGCCGAGCAGACGTACACGGTGGTCTCGGGAGACAGCCTGTCGAAGATCTCGAAGCACTTCTACGGCGACGCCAACCACTGGCGGCGCATCTTCGAGGCCAACACCGACACCATCAAGGATCCGGACGACATCTACCCCGGGCAGACCCTGAAGATCCCTTCCGCCCCTTCCGCTTAAAACGCGACGTTTCCCATCGAAAAAGACGAAAGAGGAGAGAGCTCATGCGCTTCCATCGCACTACCACCCTGGCCCTGATCGGCTGCATCGCCCTGTTCGGCTGCAAGAAGAAAGATGACACGCCGCCGCCCCCGCCGCCCGACGTGACGACCTCGACCGCCGCGCCGGCGACGACCGACACGACCCCCGCCGTCGTCGCCTTCAAGGTCGACTCGATGGACCTCGGCAAGGCCGTCGGCGCCGACCAGAAGGTCACCGAGGCGGCCACCACCTTCGCCCCCAAGGACACCATCTACGTCTCGGTTGCCACCGAGGGCTCCTCGCCCGCGGCCAAGCTGAAGGCGAAGTGGACCTTCGGCGACAAGGATAAGGCGGTCGACGAGAAGGAAGTGACGATCGCCCCGACCGGCCCGGCCAACACCGAGTTCCACATCGCGAAGCCGAGCGGCTGGCCGGTCGGCAAGTACAAGGTCGAGATCTTCGCGGACGGCACCTCGGCCGGCACCAAGGATTTCGAAGTCAAGAAGTAAGCGCCCGCCTCATCGCGCGCGGGCAGTCCCAGTATCCCAGCGAAGTATCCCAGTGAATAAGGGGCGGCTCCGGCCGCCCTTTTTGCTTTCCGCCTCCTCCCCGCCTCCCTTCCCCACGGCTTCCTTCCACCCTGTCTCTTGGGGTAATAATAGACCCACCTCGACAACAGCACTTCGACGCCGGGAACCCGCTCCGGGTTTTCCGCAGGGAGGGATCCCGTGATGTTCGCGCACGCCAAGCTGACCCCCCGGCGGTTCCGGACGGAGGCGCGCTTCCGCGGGGAGGACCCATGGAACGGGGGCGCCGCGGCGGAGTTCTCGATTGAGACCTACTACTACGTGCCGCCGCACGTCCGCGCGGTCTCCTGCCCGCGGCGCTGGGCCAACCACCCGCTCTACGCCCTGCGCTCGGAGCTCGACGGCGTGGAGCGTTTCCTTCCCGACGCGCTCAGCCATCTGTGGACCACCGGCCGGGTCGGCGCCGAGGCGCTGCCGCGGCTGCTCCGTGAGATGGAGCCGGAGATCGCCCACACCGACTACCAGCCGATGCTGGGGGCGCCGACCGGGCAGCGGATGACGGCGATCCTCGCGGTCGTGCTGCTGGCGGCGGTGGGGCTCTTCGCGACCTGGCCGCAGGTGCGGCCCGGCGCCGGGGCGGCGGCCTTCCTGGCGACGCTCTGCGCCTTCGTGGTGGTGGGCGGGCTCCTGGGGGCGCTGTTCACCCTCCCCGCCCATCTCGCGCAACGGCGGCGCCGGCGGCGGCAGATGGGCTGGGCGCTCTCGCGCTGCGGCGGCGGCTGCGGGGACCGGAAGGGGAATCCCGCCCGCGCCGCCTGAGCGCCTCTAGCCCCCAATCGATGGGATCAGCCGGGATCAGCCGCGGAGGCGCTGGGCGAGCTGCCCGGCCCGCTGCTGATCGGTCGGCCCGGTCGCGACGGGACCGAACTCGCGCTGGGCGGCGTTGGCGGCCGGATGCTCCTTAGCCGCGGGAGGCAGGGTGCGGTCGTGGAGCACTTCCCAGGTCTGGCTGACCACGATCGCCTCGAGGTTCTGCAGACGCTCGAGGAGGCTCGCCCGCTCCCGGCGTATCCCCTCGATCTCCTTTTCCAGCTCGACGTTCGAGGCGCCGAGGGCGCGCTGCCGGACCCACGTCTTCAGGACCCCCGAGAGGATCGCGACAATCGGAATCAGCACCCAGATCGAGTCCCCATGAAACATGTCCGAACCTCCGGGGACATTCTACGCCGTACGGCCCTCAGAGTTCTGGCCAGCCGATGATGTAGAGTTCTCCATCACCATGACCGACTGGACCCCGACCTCGTGGCAGGCGAAGCCGACGCTGCAGCAGCCGTCCTATCCGGACGCCGCGCGCGTCGAGGCGGCCCTGCGCGACCTCTCCTGCCTGCCGCCGCTCGTCACCTCGTGGGAGATCGAGCGGCTGAAGTCGCAGCTCGCCGAGGCGGCGCGCGGCGAGCGCTTCCTCCTCCAGGGGGGCGACTGCGCCGAGAGCTTCGACGACTGCACCTCGCAGGCGATCACCGACAAGCTCAAGATCCTGCTCCAGATGAGCCTGGTGCTCGTCCACGGCGCCCGGAAACGGGTGATCCGCGTTGGCCGCTTCGCCGGGCAGTACGCCAAGCCGCGCAGCGAGGACCTCGAAACCCGCGAGGGGGTGAGCCTCCACTCCTACCGCGGCGACCTGATCAACCGCTCGCCGTTCACCCGCGAGGACCGCACCCCGGACCCCGAGCTGATGCTGCGCGGCTACGAACGGGCGGCGCTGACCATCAACTTCATCCGCGCCCTGATCGAGGGAGGGTTCGCCGACCTCCACCACCCCGAGTACTGGGACCTCTCCTGGATGAAGCACTCCCCCCACGCCGAGGAGTACCAGCGGCGGGTGGCGTCGATCCGCGATTCGCTGCAATTTTTGGAATCGCTCACCGGCCGGCAGTCGGGGGAGATGAGCCGGGTCGAGTACTACACCAGCCACGAGGGGCTCCATCTTCTCTACGAGCAGGCGCAGACCCGCCGGCCGCCGCGCCGCGAGCGGTGGTACAACCTGTCGACCCACCTGCCCTGGATCGGTCTGCGCACGGCGCAGATCGGCGGCGCCCACGTCGAGTACTTCCGCGGCATCGCCAACCCGATCGCCGTCAAGGTGAGCTCGGGGGGGCCGCCGGACGCTCTGCTCGAGCTGGCGGACGTGCTCGATCCCGACCGCGAGCCGGGGCGCCTCACCTTTATCCACCGCTTCGGGGCGCAGAAGATCGCCGCCGGCCTGCCGCCGCTGGTCGAGGCCGTGCAGCGCTCGGGACGCACCGTGCTCTGGGTGTGCGATCCGATGCACGGCAACACCGAGGCGCTCGACAACGGCATCAAGACCCGCCGCTTCGCCAACATCCTCTCCGAGCTCCAGCAGGCCTTCGACCTCCACGAGTCGCTCGGCTCCTACCTCGGCGGCGTCCACTTCGAGCTCACCGGCGAGGACGTCACCGAGTGCATGGGCGGCGCCCGCGGCCTGACCGAGGAGGACCTCCAGCGCGCCTACCGCTCCCAGGTCGACCCGCGCCTGAACTACGAGCAGGCGCTCGAGATGGCGTTGCTGATCGCGCGGCGGATGGGACGGGAACCAGGACTCGCGGCCGGAGCCACTCCTCCGGCATAAAAAAACGGGGCCGCCAGGGCCCCGCCTTTCTGTCCTTGCGAGCCTGAGGCCCGCGTCAGTGACAGGCCTGGCTCAGGGGGACGCAGGTCTGGTTACCGCCCTGCACGCAGCAGTGATCGCCCTGGATGCAGAGTAAGGTGCACGCCGTTCTGGCAGCTTCCGCCTTCGGTGAAGCGGCGGTGAGAGCAACGACGGTGATGAGCATTCCGAGGATTCTCGCGGTTGTCTTACGCATGGTGTGTATCTCCTATGAGCAACCCCCCGTTTGTCGGAGGGTGATGTCCATAGCTAGGAGCACATACGATGCCAGGTGAGGCGCAAATCGGGCGCTGGTGCGGAAGCCTATAATCCGCCGCCATGAGCCACGAACGCCACCGCGACGGCTGCACGGTCTCGACCGATTCCGCACGTTTCGACCTCGACGCGATCCATGCCTTCCTCTCGACCTCCTACTGGGCGGAAGGGATCCCCAGGCCCCTGCTCGAGCAAGCGATCCGTAACTCGCTCGCTTTCGGCCTCTACGAGGGGGAGCGGCAGATCGGCTTCGCGCGGGTGATCACCGACCGCGCGACCTTCGCCTATCTCTGCGACGTCTACGTGCTCCCCGAGCACCGCGGACGGGGGCTTGGGGCTTGGCTGATGGAGTGCGTGATGGCGCACCCCGACCTCCAGGGGCTCCGCCGTTTCTCGCTGGTGACCCGCGACGCCCACGCGCTCTACCGCCCGTTCGGCTTCAGCGAGATCGCGAGCCCCGGGCACCATCTGGAGATCGCGCGCCCGGGGCTCTACAAGCAGGGAGCTTAGGGCTCATCACGGAGTAAATGTGTCATTTCCGCGTCCGGCCCAACGGGTCGGGAGATCCAAGCCCAGGGCTGAGGCCGAAGGCCGATGCCCTGGGAAAAAGGCGTTTCCAACCGTTGCGGCCTGAAAGGTCGCGAGAACCCGACTCGCCAAGACAGCTCTCGCGACCTTTCAGGCCGCAGCGTGTTGTCATCCCGCCACCCAGGGCATCGGCCTTCGGCCTCAGCCCTGGGCTCCATTCTCCCGACCCGTTGGGCCGGACGGAGCCGATCGCCTCAAGGGCTGAGCTCCCGGAGAGTTGGGGCGGTTATTCTGTGACGAGCCCTTAGGCCTGCTTCTTCCCCTTCACCTCCAGCGCCACCGCAATCTTCTCCGGCGGCAGCACCCCGGTCATCAGCAGCAGCTTGCCGGTTTCGGGGATGGCGATCGGCAGCGGCTTGACGCCGCCGACCAGCCCCTGCTTGAGGCTGACCGCCATCTCCTCGAAGGCGTCGAAGTCGTAGTAGGGACCCTCCGTCACGGGGGCGTCCTTGCGCTTGGCGGCGCGCCGGCGCTCGTCGAGGAGCGCCGATTCCGTGGTGACCGTGATCCTGTCCTCGGCGGCGGGGCTCAGCCGCATCTCGAGCGACCGGGTCTGCCCCTGGGCCAAGGTGGCCGGGTAGGTCACCGTGGAGAATCCTTCGAGCCTCGTCTCGAGCTGGTAGGTCCCCGGGAGCAGGCCGGGGAAGAGGAACAGGCCGCCGGCGTTGGTGACCGCGATCCGCGGCGGCTGGCCCGCGAAGCGCAGGGTTATGCCCACCCCCGGCAGGGGGTTTCCGCGGTCGTCGACCACCCTGCCGCGCAGCTGCGCCGCTTCGGGGCCGACGTATTGCGCCTGCTGCCCCGACTCGTTGCCGCCGACGTTGATGCGGTCCGTCTGGACCCCGGGCGTCGTCTGGAGGACCGCCCAGGGATCGCGGGCGGTGGGGATCTTCTCCAGCTCCTTCACGCTCACCGTCGCCCCGGTCGAGATCCGGCCGCGGGGCCGGGGGGCCGGCGCCCTCAGCACGACCGGCCGCAGGTCGCCGGAGCGATAGCGGTAGCTGGCGCCGTCCGGGAGGAGCAGGCGCCAGCGGTGCTCGAGGACGGGGACGGTGACGCGCGGCAGCTCGAGCGTGAGGTCCGAGCGTCCGGCGGGGATCGCCTTCGCCAGCACGGCGACGACCTCGACGACCGCCGGCTTCCCCGCGTCGAAGCCGAGCGGCACCGAAATCCTGCCGTTCCCCCGCTCGAGGGGACGGACCGGCACCTCGTCCACCTTCGCCGACCACAGGGTGGCCCCGGCCGGCAGGGTGAGGTCGAGGGCGTTGCCGACCGCGCCGGGGCGCAGGGTGATGCGCTCGCGGTGCAGCAGGGTGCCGTCGAGGGTGAGCAGCGTGGTGGTCTCGCGCAGGCTCGCCACCGCGGGCAGGCTCGGCGCGGCGGGGAGCGGAGCGACGGCCATCCGCAGTCCCCCGGGGCCTCCGAGGGCGGCCTGGGGTCCGGTCAGCGGGGCCGTCAGCCGCCAGGCCGCCGCCAGGTCCACCCCGCCGAGCGCCTCGCGCAGCGTGGAAGGGAGGTCGTCGAGGTCCACCCGCGCCCAGCTCGCCGCCGGCAGCGGATGGACGTCGGCAGCCACCGACGAGGCGAGGGCCACGTAGCGCGCCCGCACCGGTCCCTCCGCCGCCAGCGGCACTACCGGATCGACCGGCAGCTCGGCGGCGACGGAGAGCGAGGCGGCCCCGTAGGCCGGGGTCGAGGTGAGCACCAGGTAGCCCACCCCCCGCAGCTGCTGGCGGCGGTTGACGGTCAGCCGCCGCGCCTCGACGACCGGCGTCACGTCCCCCTCGTCGGTCCCCACCGCCTCGACCACCAGCCCCTCCGGCAGATCGACGGTGAAGCTCGCGAGGCCGCCGCGCGACACCTCGTAGAGCACCACGTCGTGCCGGCGGGGGCCCTCGGGACGGAGCTGGATCAGGGTCAGCACGACGCTCCTGGCGAGGAGCTTCTCCGCCTCGCCCCCCTCCACCTTGCGCCGCACCTCCACCACCTGGCTCTCGCCGCGGCGGGTGGTCAGCCGCACCGTGCGCCGCTTCCCCTCGACGCGGTCCTCGACCACCACCCCCGGCGCGCTCCACGCCAGCTCGGCCGGCAGCTCGACCTCGGTCAGCGAGATCGGCGCCGCCGCCGGGGCGAGGGTGATCCGGCTGACCCCGCCGCCGGGGAACGGCACGGGGCCCGAGATCCTGACGCTGTAGCGGCCGGGAGAGGGAGCGACCAGGAGCCACGTCCCCGGACCGGCGCCGGGCCCCACGGCACCCGCGGAGGTCAACGCGGCGCCGTTCGCCCCCGCCGAGCCCGTCAGCCTGACCTCCGCCTTCTGCGGCACCCCGGAGACCGGCAGGGCGATCGGCCCCTGCGGCACCCCCTGGACCAGGATCTCGAGCTCGGTGGTCGCCGCCGCGGTCTCGTCATCGCCGCCAGCCTCGATCACCAGCCGTACCTTCTGCGACACCACCTCGGCGATCGGCGCCTGGCGCAGGACGATCTGGCGCGCCCGTTCCTTTTCGATCGCCTCCGCCTTGTCGACCAGGGCGAGGTAGTCCTTGAGGGGAAGATTGACCTCCCCCGGCGGCGGCGCCTCGGCGGCGGCCCCCGAGGGGAAGCGCCAGCAGGGGGAACGCCAACGCGAGGGCGAGGAGGAACGACGGACGGATGCGGGTTTTCAGAACCATTCGCGCTTCTCCTTCTCCGCTTCGACGCGGATGCCCAGCGGTGAGGGTGCGGGGGACAGCGCGCTCCAGGCGGCGTGCACCTCGGTGAAACCGGCAGGGAGCATGAACAGCCCCGGCGCTTCCGCCACTTGCGGCGTCGAGCCGCCGAACGAATTGATCTGGAAGTTGGCCTGCTGGCCCAGCCCGGAAACGGCCCGGCGGGGGACGGTGCCCGGCGGCGGCGAGACGGCTCCCGCCCGCGCCTTCTCCACCAGCTCGTACGAGCGCCCTCCCGGCACCAGCAGCCGGACCTCGACGCGGGCCACCGGGGCGGACAGCGAGGGGAGCTGGATCTGGATCGTGCCGTCCTTCTGCGGCAGCGCCAGGGGGATCACGCCAGAGAGATAGACCACCTGCGCCGCCTCTTGCGTCAGCAGCGGGACGGCGAGCGAGCCGGCCCCTCCCCCGGCCACCACCCCCGGCACCACGGCCGCGCCGTCGCGGCGCGCCCCGGCCAGCTCGAAGCCGGCCGGCGCGTTGAAGGTGAGCTGCTGGGCGCCGCGGTTGCGCACCTCGGCCCACACCTGGTACGAGGCCTTCCCCGCCTCCCCCAGGGCGACGTCGACCAGCAGCCGGTCGACCTGCATGGCCAGCACCTCGCTACGCTCCGCCCAGCTCGCCTCCCACACCGGCGGATGCTCCGGGTCGGTGACGGCGAGGAGCAGCGCTCCCACCCCGCGCACCGACTCGGGGAGGCGCTTCTCCTCCTGGTCCCCCGGCGGCCGCGTCGCGCCCGGGTCGAACAGGGCGAGGATGCCGTCCCCCTTGAGCGCCGCCTTGACCAGCAGCCGCGTGCGCGTGCTCCCTTCCGGCAGCAGCAACGGGGTCGCGAAGCGGTCGTGGGGCTCGCCGGAGAGCTCGATCTCGAGGGCCAGCGATCCCGCGATCGGCCCGAGCGGGGTGATGATCAGCTTCCCCGCCTCGACGTTCCAGCCGGCGTAGGAGCCGCGGACGTTGACCACCTTCAGTCCGAAGGGGAGCGGCACCGTCAGCGTTGCGAGCTCCCCCTGCGCCACCCGCGCCTCGATCCAGGCGGAGACCGCGAGGCCGCTGCGCGACAGCGTGGAGGCCGTGGCCGAGGTCGCCTCGAAGCGCAGCGGCAGCCGCGACCGCGTGGGGACCACCGCCTTGGCGGAGAGGGTCCAGCGGACCGTGGTCGCGGGGAGGGCGACGAACGTCCAGCCGGCCGCCCCTTTGGCCTCGTCCTTCTGGATCAGCCCCGATCCCTCGGGATCGATCTCCTCGATCGTCGCCGGCGCGTCGATCCGCCCGCGCACCACCGCCGCCGCCGGGAAGCCCAGGCTGAAGCGCCAGGTGGGCCGGGTGGCCGTCTCGTCGGGCGAGACCGCGGTGGCGGACTCGAGGCGCACCTCGTGCGCGCCGCGTCCCCGCAGGTAGAGGAGGAGCCCCTTGTCGGTCGCCGCCACCCGCCCCTCGGCGCCGTGGAAGTCGGCGCCGATGAACGACCCCGCCTCCCCCAGCGGCACCGTCTGCCACTGGTCGTCGAACAGGGTGAGCCGCAGGGTCTGCACCACGCGGGCGCTCTCCCGGCTCACTTTCACGGCGTAGTCGGCGAGCTCCAGCGCATAGGGGGCGGGAGGGGCCGGCGGCGTCTCCGCTCCTGCATTGGCGCGGGCGCGCAACGCCTCGAACTTCTCGAGCGGCAGCGTGACCTGCTGCGCCCCCGCCGCTCCGGCGAGGAGCAGAGCCAGCAGCGGCAGGCCGAGCGAGCCTCGTTTCCAGATCCTCCCGATCTTCCTCATCGCGATCCTCCCTTTGAGCGCACTCGTAAGCTTAGACACACCGGACCCTCCTCCCGGAAACCGGGCGGTTGGCCCCGGGCAAAGGGCAGAACGGACGACCACGGACTCACACGGACGAACAGGGACAGCGACGAGGTCTCTGAGAAGTTAACTCTTCCCTGTCCATAAGGTCCGTGCTCGTCCGTGCCAGTCCGTGGTCGGGGAGCTCGCGGTCTTATCGCTTCTTCCGCTGGCGCGCCTTCGCGATGTACTGGGCGGCGTCCGGCGTCTGGCAGTCGGTGTCGCCGTGGTCGACCTCCACCTTGCCGATGCGGGCCGCGGCGGCGAGCGCCTTCGCCTCGAGCGCGGGGTTGCGGAGGCCGATCGAGATCAGCGCGCCGTTCATCTGGTGGCGCACGCGGTTGGGGCTCTCCGCGAGGTCGCGCTCGAGGGTGGCGAGGTAGCGCTCGTAGTACTCGTCCGGCACCCCGTCGTCCTGCCGCGCCACCCGGGAGAGGACGTGCCAGCCGGCCGCGGCGATCCACTCGCTGTCGGAGGCCATCCAATGCGTCATCACCTCGCGGGCGTGCGGCACGCTCGCCGCGAGAGTGCCGAGGGCGTCGGTCTCGACGTAGTTGCGCAGCCCCGCCGCCCAGGCGTCGAGGGTCCGCTGATCGAGACGCGCCGGATCGGCCACCATGGCGGCGAGCATGCGCGCGTCATGGTTCCCCGACGCCCACAGCCCCTCGGCCAGGGCGTGATCGACCTTGATCTTCTTCTTGAGCTTGCCGAGCTCGGCGTAGCTGACGCCGTAGACGTCCTCGGCGGCGCCATGGCGGCGGTAGGTCTTGCGGGCCTGCTCGGTGCCCAGCGACCGCAGGGTGTCGAGCGTTTCCTGAAGGTTCATGGCACGCCTCTCCTGGTGAAGTCTGGGGGGAGTTATAGTCCAAACGTCGAGGATGTTCAACGCCGGAAGCGCCAGCATGCGGCAATTCTGAGTGGCGTGAGGAGAGAGCATGGAGATCCAAGGGCTGGAGGTCAAAGGATTCCGGTCCCTACGGGATGTCCGATGGACGCCCGGCAGGCTGAACGTTTTGATCGGCCCTAACGGATCAGGGAAGTCCAATCTGCTTCAGGCGCTTGAGTTCCTCAAGAAGGCGGCTGAAAGACAAGCTGGCCGAGGAGATTCTGCGTCAAGGAGGTATCACGCCTCTCCTATGGGACTCCACGGTAAAAGAGCTTTCGTGGCGCCTGACTTCTAGATTCCCGACTCCAGAATCAAATTCGGCCGAGGCAGTTTACCAACTCAAGCTACAACAGCTTGGATTTGGGCAGCTCCTACCGAGTCGAAAAGGAAACGATTCAAATCGGAGACAGCCCTTCGCCTCGATCATAGTCCTGAGAAGGTGGATATTTTGATGGACTCAGGAAACTCGCGTCTATTAAGAATACGGCGCCTAGAGGAAATCAGCACTGCTTTGCGTCTATCTTATCAGACATGCATTGCCGGACGCTTTCCGAAGCATGTTTTCGAGATTCTCTTTCTATAAAGACCTACGTGTCGATTACAGAGAATCCTCAGCACGTCAGGGCAGCTAGAGCTGCGATTACCCGAGAGCAAGACTAGACGATCGAATAGGCTCAGACGGACAAAATCTGATCCCGGTTCTGCATACCCTTTATACCGAAATCGGGATTTCAAGAAGAGCCTAGACTGCAGCGAGCGCGTAGCCTTTGGACTGACTACGAGGAGATCGTCTTTCCTCCGGCTGCCGACCAGAGGGTTCAGCTTCGACTCCGCTGGAAGCTCTCTCCAAGACTGAACAGTCGACACTCAACCTATCGGACGGCACGCTTCGTTTCTTCTGATGCATGGTCGCGATTCTCGCCAATCCTGAACCTGGGAGATCTCATCGCGATCGATGAACCGGAGACCGGCCTGCATCCCGGCATGTTCCCCATCCTTGCCGAGCTCGCCGCCGAGGCCGCGCAGCGTACCCAGGTCATCTTCACCACCCACTCCCCGCAATTCCTCGACGCTTTCAAGGATGCAGCCCCGACGACCACCGTCGCCGAGTGGGTGGACGGAGAAACCAAGCTCACCGTGCTCGACGGCAAGGATCTCCAGAAGTGGCTCGAGCGATACAGCCTCGGCGACCTGTTCGTCTCCGGTCAGCTCGAGGCGATGGTATGAAGTTCGTTCTCTTCGTCGAAGGCGTGACGGAGAGAAAGGGATTGCCCGAATTTCTGAAACGCTGGCTCGATCCCCGGCTTTCCGCTCCGATTGGTATCAGGATCGTCAAGTTCCAGGGGTCGCCCGCCTATTACGAAGAGATCACCACCCGAGTGGACCTAGCCTTTGCTGGCAAGGCAGGAGCGGACATCATGGCGGCGATCGGTCTCCTGGACCTCTACGGCCTCTCGTTCTGTCCCGCGGACAGAAAGACGGCGGAAGCCCGAAAGATCTGGGCCAAGGAGCATCTGGAGAAGAAGGTCGGACATCCGAACTTCCGCCAACACTTCGCGGTCCACGAGACCGAGGCCTGGCTGCTGGCTCATCCTGAGAACCTGCCGCCTGAGGTGCAGAAGGCGCTTCCCGGGAAAACTGCCCGCCCGGAGACGTGAACTTCGACGAGCCTCCCGGGAAACTCCTCGGCCGCCTCTATCAGGAGAAGCTCGGCCGCAGCTACAAGAAGGTCATCGACGGCACCAACCTCTTCCAGTCGCTCTCCCCCGATCGCGCCTACGAGAAGTGCCCGGCTCTGAAAGCACTGCTGGACGACATGCTGAGCCTCGCGAAACAAGCGGCCGGCTGATCTCGGCGCTGAAGCCCTGGAAAGGGACGAGCAAGGCGGGATCGGAATCGCTCTGTCGACCCCACCTTGCCGCCGACGCTCTACTCTACGGGTAGTAGCAATCCCAAAGGTAGTTGCTGCAGGTGGAGTTCTGAGTTGGGAACATGGAATCGGCCGGGCACCTGCAGGCAGTCCCGCCCGAGGTACTGACTCGTGCACAAGGTATTGCAGGGCTGAGGGGGTACAGGATGTCGGCCCTTGCGGGGGTCGAACCTACAGTGACGCCGAGGAACCAGGAGGAACGCCGAGACACTCAGCAGCTTTTTCATCAACACTCCTTGTAGAACCTGGGGGCTTCATTGCCCTTGAGAAGGCGCTAAAGATAGCATCGGCGATCTCTTTGTCCTAGCGGAAATTTGGTAGAAGCCGATCGCGGGGGTGTGGTAAAGAGGCGCCATGAAACCGCTCCTCGCCGGTGTCCTCCTGCTCGTCTTCGCCGTGGCCGCCTTCGCCGAGCCGAAGACCTATGACGTCGTTCTCCGGGGCGGTACGATCTACGACGGCTCGGGCGCCAAGCCGGTCGTGGGCGACGTGGCGATCGACGGGGATCGCATCGTGGCCGTGGGCTCGCTCAGGGACGCCAAGGGGAAGCGGGAGATCGACGCCAGGGGGCTCGCCGTCTCCCCCGGCTTCGTCAACATGCTGAGCTGGGCCACCGAGTCGCTCCTCGTGGACGGCCGGGCGCAGAGCGACTTGCGCCAGGGCGTGACCCTGGAGGTCATGGGCGAGGGGAACTCCATGGGGCCGCTCAACGACGCGATGAAGAAGGAGGGCGTCGAGCAGCAGGGGGACATCAAGTACCCGATCACCTGGACCACGCTGGGCGAGTACCTCGATCGGGTCGTGGCCAAGGGGATCGCGCCCAACGTCGCCTCCTTCGTGGGCGCCACCACCGTGCGCATCCATGAGGTGGGCTACGCCGACCGGCCGCCCACTCCGGACGAGCTGGCCCGCATGCGCAAGCTGGTGGACCACGCGATGGAGGAAGGCGCCCTCGGCGTGGGCTCATCCCTCATCTACGCGCCCGCCTTCTACGCCAAGACGGACGAGTTGGTGGCCCTCTGCGAGGAGGCCGCGAAGTACGATGGGATGTACATCTCCCACATGCGCAGCGAGGGGGGCCGGCTGCTGGAGGCCCTGGACGAGCTGATCGACATCTCCCGCCGCGCCCGGCTGCCGGCCGAGATCTACCACTTCAAGGCCGCCGGCAAGCCGAACTGGGGGAAGCTCGACGCCGCCATCCGGAAGGTCGAGGCCGCCCGCGCCTCGGGCCTCAAGATCACGGCCGACATGTACACCTACACCGCCGGCGCCACGGGGCTCGACGCCTCCATGCCCCCCTGGGTGCAGGAAGGCGGCCTCGAAACCTGGATCGGCCGCCTGAAGGACCCGGCCATCCGCGAGAAGGTGAAGAAGGAGATGGACACTCCCACCGACGCCTGGGAGAACCTCTTCCTCGGCGCCGGTCCGGACAAGATCCTCCTCGCCGGCTTCAAGAACGACAAGCTGAAGCCGCTCACCGGCAAGACCCTCGCCGAGGTCGCCAAGCTGCGCGGCAAGTCCCCGGAAGAGACGGCCATGGACCTGGTGATCGAGGACGACAGCCGGGTGGGCACCATCTACTTCCTGATGTCCGACGACAACGTCCGCCGCGAGGTCGCCCTCCCCTGGGTGAGCTTCGGCTCGGACGAGCAGGCCCCGTCCACCGAGGGGGTCTTCCTGAAGTCCAACGCCCACCCGCGCGCCTACGGCACCTTCATCCGCGTGCTGGGAGAGTACGCCCGCGACGAGAAGGTGCTCCCCCTCGAAGCGGCGATCCGCAAGCTGACCTCGCTCCCCGCCGGCAATCTCAAGCTCCGCGACCGCGGCCTGCTGAAACCCGGCTACTTCGCCGACGTCGTCCTCTTCGATCCCGCCACGGTGAAGGACCACGCCACCTACGAGAAGCCGCACCAGTACGCCACCGGCGTGAAGCACGTCTTCGTCAACGGCGTCCAGGTGCTCAAGAACGGCGAGCCCACGGGAGCCCCGGCCGGGCGCGTGGTGCGCGGGCCCGGATGGACGGGGTGGAAGACGGGGATCACGGTAGATCCGGAGCGCCCGCCATCTCCCCCAGAACCAGAAAGCGATCGGTGATCGCCGCGTAGCCGGTGGCGTCGGTGGTCACGTTCCACAGGGAGGAGCCGTGGCAAGGCATGATGAGCTCCTGGCCCCCGGGAACGTAGAGCACCGTGTCGTTCCCTTTGGCCCGCTCCTTCATCGTCTGGCTCCTCACGAAGACCGGCTTCCCCTTCCAATAGAAGAGGCTGCCGAGGCCGTTGGCGAAGTACCACTGCTCGCTCTTCTCGCCGATGTCCAACCCCTTGAGGGAGACGGTGCCGCTCGACTCCCCCACCGCCGCGAAGAGGGGCGAGTCGCTCCGCGTCCAGACCCCCTGCTCGTCGACCTGCCAGGTCACCCGCGCCTTGGCGTCCCAGGCGATGATCCGCCCATCCGCCTCCCGCTCGAGGCGCACCGAGGAGCAGTTTCGCTGCAGCCCGCCCGCCGCCATCACCACCGGCTCGTCGCTCTCCGTCCGCTTCGGAACTTCCAGCGCCGTTCCGAGCAGCTTGCCCGAGCGGTCGAGCCGCCAGACGGCCTGGTCCGCGCACGTCGGCTGGACGTAGATCGCGTCGCGCCCCACGATCAGGCCGGAAAAGCCCCCGGCCCCCTCCACCTTGTGCTGCAGCTTGACCGTGCTCATGCTCCCGTCGGGTGACACCTTGTAGAGGCCGAGCCGGTTTTCGGAGGCGATCCACACCGACTCGTCCAGCGGATCGACGGCGATCCCCACCCACCTCTCCTCGACCGGCGACACCCGCATCGCCACATCCACATGCTCGCCGCCCCGGCCGATCCGCACCAGCCGCTGGGGAAACAGCACCCAGACGTTCCCCCGCGTGAGCGCGACGCCCGTCGGAGACTCCCCCGAAGGGACGCCGATCTTGTCGAAGCTCACATAGCGCGCCCCCTCGGCGCACAGCAGATCGACCGTCCGCAGCGCCGGCGCCGCGGGTTTGGCGGACGCCGGCGCGGCGGCCGGGGGTGCCGAGGCGCAGGAGACGAAGCAGAAGGCGAGGAGCAGGATGGCGAGGGAGCGCAGCGGCATGGTTTCTCCTTGAGAGAGCGGTGAGAGAGCGATCGGGTCTGAAGGATATGCGAGGTACGGAGGAAGCATTTCATCCGGGGGATCGCCGGCCCACCGGGTTCGATCCCTCCACAGGCACGGATTCCCGAAGCTCGGCGGCGAGCGGCTGCTGCTGAAGCACACGGTTTGGCGGTCGCGCGGCCTGTCGGGACTTTTCCCGGCTTTTAACATTATTTTCTCCCGTGGAACATTGTTGGATGCCGTAGAACACGGTTCGGTTGGCCCCAAACATTGTTTGACCGCCTAGAACATTGTTCGACCGCGCTAGGATATTGTTTGACGCCCTGGAACATCGAGTGGGTGGCCTCAAACATTGTTTTTCCCGGGGAAACATTGTTAAAGGCGCTGGGACTCTGTAGTAGCGCCTCGAGGCACTGAAAAAAGCCGGCAGAGAAGGAAAAACGGGGGGAAAGGCCGCAATAGCTCAGCCAGCTATGGAAATCGGTTCGTGGCCAAGAAACAGCGGAATTTACAGAGCGATACGCCAGGAGAGGAGCGATACTCCGTACGGAATCCTGTTGCAGGAGGTGCCGCGTCACGTCTTCGCCGAGAGCCACGGATTTGCTGCGTGGACGCCGCAGCCGTCAGTTCACGATGCTGGTCTTCGGCTTCTCCTCGTAATGCACGAGGTCGACCTTCCAGAGGTCCGGCGCGTCGTCGACGGCCCAGCGCCAGAGGTCCTGGTCGAACTGGGCGGCGGTGACGCCGAAGGCGGCGGGGATCGCTTCGGTCCCCTTGCCGGCGCGGTAGGCGTCGAGCAGGCGGTGGATGCCGGCCTGGCCGTAGCGGTGCTCGATGTAGTGGACGGTCCAGCGCGATTCGTCGTAGCCGATGGCGACGAGCGCCGGGGAGAGGCTGCCGATCGCCGGCTCGAGGATCGAGAAGCTCAGCAGGTTGTCCTTGTCGCGGTAGCCGCCGACCGGGTTGACCCCCTCCTGCACCATCTCGACGTGCTGCGCGAGCCCCTCCTGGAACCAGCGCGGCGCGCGGTCCCCGGTCTTCTCGGTGATCAGCGCGTGGGCGAGCTCGTGGGTGAGGATCGAGACCACGAAGGGGTTGAAGGTCCGCACGTCGCCGAGCGGCACGCGCACCTTGCCGTCGAAGAGGCCGAGGACGTCGAGGCCGGGGGAATAGCCCATCCGGAAATCCTCGAAGGGGAGCAGGTGGACCTCGACGACCTTCGGCGAATCGACCGGGATCCAGGCCTGGAGGCGCAGCCGCTCGGCCTCCAGGATGCGGGCGGCCTCGGCGGCGAACTTCTCGCCCCGCCCGGGCGGATAGCGGATGGCGAAGTGGGGGCTCTTGTAGACCTCGGAGGAAGCGGCGAGGCGCTTCTCCATCAGGAGCTGGCGGATGTGGTCGCCGCCGGACTCGAAGGGGAGCTGCGACTGCGCCTTGGCGACCAGCTTCATGGCGCTGTCGAAGTCCTCCTGGCGGGCGAAGAGGTTGGCGAGCTGGAACAGGGTCTCGGGATCGGTCCGCCGCTGCGTGGTGTTCCCCTTCGCCATGCGGATCAGCAGGTCGCGCGCCTCCCCCTCGCGGCCGGCCCGGCGCAGGGCCTCGGCGCGCAGGCGCACGAGGTCGGGCGGCAGGCTCGAGGGATCTCCCGCCAGGCCGTCGGTCAGCGCCAGCAGGTCGGCCCAGCGCTCGTGACCGGCGAGGGCGTTGACGGTGTCCTCCGTCCGCTTGCGCAGCGCCGGCTGGGCGAGCGAGCCTGCGGTGCGCGCCGCCTTGAGCAGGGCCGGCAGGCTGTCCAGCAGCTTCGCCGCCCGCGCCTCGTCCCAGGCGCCGGCGCGGTCGCTCGCCGTCCCCGCCGGGGCGAGGGCGCAGCCGCCGGGGACGCGCAGCTCCGCCTCGCCGTGCGCGAGGCGCAGGGTCTCGCCGAGGACGCGGGCCTCGAAACCGGCGGGGAGGGGGATCGCGCGGCTCGCGATCGCCGCGCAGGCGACCGCCGGCTCCTCGGTGGCGCCGAGGCGCAGGAGCTTGCGGACCTCGAGGTCCTCGAGCAGGGCGGCGAGCAGCGGCTTCTCCAGGATCTCGGCGCGCGCTCTCGGCTGCAACCGCCAGCCGGTGCGGAAGAGGGAGACGGCGTCGACCAGCTTGTCGTCGAGGAGAGTGACCTCGGCGAGGGTGTACCAGGGGGCGGCCTGGCGCGCGCCGAGGTCGCGGAGCTGGCGCAGGAACCCCTTGGCGTGCCCGTCGAAGCCGAGCAGCAGGAAGGCCTGGGCGGACTCCGCCAGCAGCCCCTCGTGCGCCACGCCGACCTCCCCCGCCCGCTGATAGGCGACGGCCGTCGGCACCTCCTCGAGGCGGAGGAAGGAGGCGCGGGCGCGCAGCAGCTCGGCGAGCGGGAAGTCCCCCGGCGACGGGAAGGCCTCGAGCAGCCGGTCGACCCCGCGCAGATCCATGCTCCCCAGGAGATGCTGCGCCCACCAGAGGCGGGCCACCTGACCGGCGACGCCTCCGCCCCGCGTCTCCGGCGGCGCCACGGCCGGCACCGTCCCGTCCGCCTGGGTGAGCGAGCGCCGCAGGGCGAGCAGGGAGCGCAGCTCCGCCCGCGTCTCCCCTGCCGGGGCCCCCGGGGCGGAAGCGGCCAGCAGGCTCGGAACCAGCCGCGGGAGGAGGGCGGCGCCGAGAGCGGTCGCCACGATCACGCCGCCGATGAGGCCGAGGACGGCCGCGAGCCCGCGCTGCGCCCGCTCGGCCCAGGCGGCGGCGAGCAGCAGCACGCCCGCCGCGCCGATCACGGCGAGCAGCCAGACGGGAAGCGCCGCGAGGATGCGCGCCAGCCCGGGCGGCAGCCGCAGGGACGTCTCCGCCGCCTTCCCTCCGGCGTCCGGCGCTCCCCCTTTCGCGGCCGACGCCACCGGCTCGGCGGAGACCCGCAGCGAATCGATCTTCCACGCTCCCCCTTCCTGGACCAGGTTGAGCACCAGGGTGTCGTCCGCTCCCGAGGGGAAGCCGAGGGTGAAGACGCCCCCTTGCCGCGAGATCTCCTCCGGCGCGGCCTCGAGCTCCCACTCGGCTCCCGCCGGCGAGCCGGCCCGCACCTCGATCTCGGCGAGGGCGGCGTCGCGCCCGAGCCGCCGCAACGGGGAGGCGCTCGACAGACGGTCCCACCAGGCGGCGGGCCCTTTCTCCAGGTACTCGGCGGCGAGCTGCACGGCCTGGCGCTCGGCCTCGCTCAGCGGGTGCGGACCCGCGACTCCCGCGGGCCGACGATGCGGCGGCGAGAAACCCCGGCGCCGCCAGGAGCAGGAGCCCGGCGAGGACGAGCGGACGGCAGGCGGGACGCGTCATGGCGGTCGGATCTCCACAAGGGTGCAGCTCAACCGCTCCGAGCGGCGGCGCCTGGGAGCGCCGCCCGGAGTCGGCTCGAAATGCTTCGCGAGGGACGGACATCATTATATGGTTACGGGACCACATCTATTTCAGGACCGGAGGTCCGGTCCCTCCACATTCGGGAGGAACGGGAATGAAGAGGGTTTGGATCGTGCTCGCGCTCGCCGGCGTCTGCCTGGGCGCACCAGGCTGCGGCGGGCAGCGGCAACAGCCCTCGGGAGCCCTGGCGGTGACGCCGGAGGCCGTCGTCCTGATCGAGGACAACGAGGCGCGCTGCGCCACGCTGGCGAAGGCCGGCGTCGAGCGCCTGCGCCTCGCCGAGGCCGAGCAGCAGCGGGCGCGCGAGGCGGCCCTCAGCGAGGAACGGCTGCGGCTGGCCCGGACGCTCGCCAAGACCGAGCCGGCGGCGACCTCGGACGGGACGGCCGGCTCGGCCGGATCGGCCAGCCCGCCTCCCACGCTCCCTCCCGCACCCGCCGACCGCTTCGCGGAGTTCCTGGCCGGCGAGGCCGCCGGCGACGTGGCGGTGATCGGCCGCTCCGGCGAGTTGGTTGCCAAGCTCCTGCCGCAGGTCGACGGGGAAGCCCCGCCAGCGACGGCCCAGGCGCTGCGCGATCTGCTGCACGCCGAGGAGGAGGTCTGCCGCGCCGCGCGGGGCGCCGACTCGTCGACGATGCTGCGCAAGGCGTCGGAGGCCGCCGTCCGCGGCTACCAGGAGAGCGCCGCGAAGCTCGCGGCGCTGGCCGCCCCGTCGGAGGTCGACGTCCAGTTCGCGCGCCACAAGTACGGCGCCCTCCTCGACCAGGCGCGCGCCGCCGCGCCCTCCCACGTCCCCGGCGCCACCGGCCGGCTGGCGCGGATGAGCGCCGAAGAGTACGCGGACCAGCGCCGGGAGTGGGCCGCCGCGCAGGAGCTGCAGATCCGCCAGCAGGCCGAGCACGAGAGCGCCGTCCACACCTGGCGCTCGCGGGAGGCCGACGAGCCGCGGGCGCCGCTGGGGAAGGTGGGCGCCGCGCATCCGCCGCTCCAGGCCGGCGAGTCGCGCGACCTGATGCAGCAGAGGATGCGCAGCTGGTTCGCGGTCTACAACGGCAAGGCCGCTCCCGTCCGCGCGGCGCTCGCCAGGACCCTGAGCCTGCGGCAGAAGGCCGGCGCCGACTCGCGGCCGGCCTGCCGGGAGCTGCTGAGCACCGCCACCGACTTCCTGACCGATCCCGCCGCTCTCGACGCGCCGGACGACGCGGCGGGGCAGGCCCTGAAGCAGGCCTACGGCGAGCTCCAGGAGCTCGGCCGCGCCTGCTCGGCCGGCCTGCCCACCGAGTCCACCTTCCGCCTCGCCAATTTCGAGCGGCAGATCGAGAACGCCGCGACCGTCCTCAAGCCCTACGGCGTCAGGCCGTGACCGACCAGGAGACATCGAGATGAGGCCCAGCGCGACGACTTTCCCGATCCTCCGCCGTTCGACGCCGGCCCTGCTCGCGGTTCTCGCGGTCCTCGCGGCAGGCTGCGCGCCACCGAAAGCAAAGGCCGCGCTGACCGCGACCCCCGAGCTGGTGACCCTGATCGACGACACCGAGGCGCGCTGCGCCGGGATCGGCAAGGCGGGATTGCAGAAGATCCGCGACGCCGAGAACGATCCGTCGCGCACTTCGTCCTCCTACGTGAGCTACCGCGACGTCCATCAGAAGTACCTCGACGGCGAGGCGGTCCCGGAGCTGGCGATGGTCGACCGGGCGGGCGAGCTGGAGCTGGAGCTGATGCCGAAGGTCCGCGAGGAGACGTCGTCCGAGATCGCGCAGGCGATCGACGGGCTGCAGCACGCCGAGGAGGAGGTCTGCCAGCGCGCCCGCTCCGCCCGCCCCTCGGCGGCCAACCTCAAGGAGAATCTCGACTACGCGGTGCAGGGGTACAAGGGGGCGCAGGCCAAGCTCGCGCCGCTCTACACGGTGGGCGAAACCGACCTCCAGTACGCCCGCCACCGTTTCGATTCCCTCCTCGAGGCCGCCCGCGCCGCGGTGCCGAGCGGCGTGGCGGCGGGAGCCGCCAAGCTGAGCCGGCGAGAAGTACGAGCAGCAGCGCCAGGAGTACGCGGCCGCCCAGGACTTCCAGACCCGGCAGGAGGCCGAGCACGCCGCCGCGGTCAGCCGCTGGCGGGAGCGCGAGGAGGGGGACAAGGCCGAGCGCCAGCGGGCGAAGGCATCGCTCGACCGCGCCCCGACGCAGGGCGTGACACCGGAGCAGCTCCAGCAGTCGCTGCGCACCTGGTCCGCCGGCTACGCCGCGAAGTCGGCGCCGGTCAAGGCGGCCCTCGCCGACTATCTCACCGTGCGCCAAGGATCGGCCGAGGAGATCCAGCCGGTCTGCCAGAGGATGCTCGCCACCACCTCGGCCCTGCTCGCCGACCGCGGCGCCCTCGACGCGCCGGAGTACGTGGCGGGCCGCGCCCTCAAGCGGGCCTACGCCTCGCTGCGCGACTGCGCTCAAGCTTGCGCGACCGGCTACAACGCCCAGGCCATCATCGAGCTGGGCGATTACGTCAAGGCCTTCCGCGAGGCGGAATCGGCGCTGCGCCCCTACGGCGTGGCGCCGTAGGCCGCCACGCCGGGATCCTCTCCGCCGACGGGACTCCGCGCGAGCCGGCGACCGGCCTTCCGGTAGAATGGGCAGAGCTTCCCTCTCCACCGGCGCCGGCTTTGAGGAGACCTCTCCGTGGCGGAACCCGAAGTCCCTCCCGAGAACGGCGAGCGCCTCGGCGCCTATCGCCTTCTCGAGCCGCTCGGGCGGGGTGGCATGGGGGAGGTCTTCCTCGCCTGGGACGATCGCCTGCGACGCCGCGTGGCGATCAAGCGGCTGCGGCGCGACCAAGGGCTCGACCCGGGGCTGCGCCAACGGCTGCTGGTGGAGGCACGGGCCGCGGCGAGCCTCAGCCATCCCGCCATCGTGCACGTCTATGACCTGCTGGAGGCCGGTGACGGCGAGGGCGGCGACTGCATCGTCATGGAGTACGTCCAGGGTCCGACGCTCGCCGCGCTGCTCGCCGGCGGCCCCCTGGAGCTCGGGCTCGCCGTCCGCCTGGCGGCGGAGATCGCCGCCGGGCTCGCCGTGGCGCACGCGGCGGGGATCGTCCATCGCGACCTCAAGGCCGAGAACGTGATCGTGACCCCGGCGGGGCAGGCCAAGATCCTCGATTTCGGCCTCGCCCGGCTGCGCGGCCGCGCCGCCGGCGACGCCACGCTTACCCAGCACGGAGCCCTGCTCGGCACCTTTCACATGATGTCTCCCGAGCAGGCGCGGGGGGGCGAGGCGGAGGAACGGTCGGACCTCTTCTCGCTCGGTCTGCTGATCTACGAGATGCTCACCGGGCGCTCCCCCTTCCGCGCCGCGCAACCGCTCGAGACCCTGTGGCGGATCACCTGCGAGCAGCCGCCGCCGGCATCAGCCGTCCGGCCGGGGGTGCCGCCGCGGCTCGACGCCCTGCTGGCCCGCCTGCTCGCCAAGGACCCCGCCGGGCGGCCGGATGGCGCGGCGGAGGTGAGCCGCGAGCTCGCGGAGATCGCGGCCGATCTCGGGCCCGGACCGGCGTCGCTCACCGAGAGCGTCAGCGACCTCCCCACCGGCGTCATCCCCTTGTGGCAAGGCGACCCCTGCCCGGCGATCGCCCGGTCGCGGACGGCGCCCTCCTCGACCGCCGGCATGTCGGCCCGGCCTCTCCGCCCCTGGGCCCGGAAGCTCGTCCTCGGGGGACTCCTGGTCGCGCTCGCCTCGGCGGGCTATCTCCTCGTCGACCGCCATACGGCACGATCTGCCCCGCAGCGGCCGGCCGCCGCTGCCGCAAAACTCCTGCGGGTGGTCGTGCCGCGCCCCCAGGCGGCCGACGGGGGCGCCGCGCTCCGCCTCGCCGCTTCGGGAGTCCAGACGGCGGCGTTGAGCACCCTCGGCGCCCTCGAGGGAGTGGCGCCCCTCGATCCGCTGCAACTGGTCGGCGATCCGCGGTCGGCGATCGAGATGGCGCGGGTCGCCGCGGCGGACGAGGTCCTGGTCGCCAGCCTGGAGCCGGCGGGGACGCTCGGGCGGATCACCTTGCGCCGCATCCGCGGCGGCGACGGCCGGGTGCTGTGGACCGACACCTTCGACGCTCCCATCGCGGAGCCGGACCTCCGCCTGCTGGCCGACGCGGTCGGCATCCGGCTGCGCCGCGGCTTCGCGGATCATCCGCCGCGCGCCGGCACCCTGCCGCTCGATGTCGGCGACGAGGAGTACGCCGCCTTTCTCGCCAGCAAGCTGCGGATCACCTCGGGGCAGAGCCCGCCGCGCCCGGAGCTGGCGCGGCTCGAACGGATCGTCGAGCGCTCGCCGCGCTTCCCGGAGGCCCGCATCCTGGCGGCCGACGTCGCCCTCAGCCTGTTTCAAGCGACCCGCGAAGCCGCCTATCGCGACCGCGCCCTCGCCCTCGTGCATCAGGCCGAGGAGCTCGCCCCCGGCGACCCGCGGCCGCTGAAGGAACGCTTCCGGGTCGAGCTGGCCGTCGATCCGCCGCAGGCCGCGGAGGCGACCCTCGCCCGCCTCGAGCGTCTCCTCCCCGAGGACCCCCAGCTCTTGGCGTTGCGGGCGAGCCTCGCGGAGCGGATGGGGCGGCCGCGGGAGGCGATCGCCGACCTCACGACCACCGTCGAGCGCGTCCCCTCCTGGCAGAACCTCTACCGGCTCGCCAAGCTCGAAGCCCGATACGACCGCATCGAGGACGCCCGGCGCCACCTGGACCGCTTGCTCGCCGGCTCGCCGGGGAACATCTGGGCCCTCCAGCAGCTCGGCGAGATCGAGCTGGAATTCGGCGACCCGGCGAAGGCCGAACGGATCTACGACGGCCTGATCGTCCGCTCGCGGCAGAGCAGCTACCTCACCAACCTCGGCACCTCCCGCGTCCTGCTCCGCCGCTACGAGGAGGCGGTGGCGGCCTACCGCGAGGCGCTGGCGATCGATCCCGATCACGTCGAGACCCTCCTCGATCTCGCCGAGGCCGAGCTCGCGCTCGGCCGCGCCGGCGATGCCGGCGACGCCGCAGGGCTCTACCACAAGGTCCTCGCGCGGCTGGCCCACGCGCGCCCCGCCGGCGGCGCCAGCCCGGCCGACGCCCTGACCGAGGCGCAGTGCCTGGCCCACCTCGGGCGCACTCGCGAGGCCGTGGCGATCGCCCTGAAATCCCTGCAGCGGAGCCCGGACGATCCCGACGTCCTCCAGGGCGCGGCGCAGGTCTACGCCCTCGCCGGCGACCGCGCCTCCGCCCTGGTCAACGTCCAGAACGCGCTCGAGAAAGGGGTGCGGCGGCGCTGGTTCACCCTCCCCGCCTACCGCTCGCTCGCCGGCAACCCGGAGTTCCGGCGCCTGGTCGGCGAGTAGGGCTCCGGAGCTTTCCCGGCGCCGCCGCGGGGGCGGCGCGGGTGACGGTGCGGGTGCGGCGGCCGGCCGCCCGGAGGATCGACGCTGCGGTCGATCACCAGGTTGGCGTTCATCGGGTCGATCGTGGACGGCATCAGGCCGCCTCTCGGCCGCGTGGAGAGCTTATAGGCCGCGCTGACCCTGTCCCTGCCGGGGCCCGCCTCCGCGGCGGGAAAGCGGATCTTGCCCGTGACCGTCAGCGAAGCGCCCGTCGTCGTCACCGGGCTCCCCTCGACCGCATCCCCCCAATCGAAGGCGAGGACCGGCTCCAGATCGGCAGGAAAGTCGGAGGGAAAAGTCCAACGGACCCTCGCGGATCCGGTCTTGACCCCGATCGGGAGAGCGAGGCGGGGAGGCACGAACCGCTTCCCTCCGCTGCCATTGTCTTCCAGGGTGATCACCAGCTCGTAATCGATCTCATCCGTGCCCATCGGAACCCCCTTCGTGCGTTTGGCAAGATCGCCGGTGGACGCTGAAGGTCAAGCTCCGTGCCAGCCGCGGCATCGCCGCGCCCCAAAGCTCGAAGCCTTTTCTTCTCAGCCGCTTGACACAATCTCCGGCCGCGGACAGGCCGCCGGCGGGCTTATCCGATCGGATAGACTCCTCTATCCGGACCGACAGAGAATCTCATGACGCCCGCCCTGACCGCCGTCTCAGGCCCCCTGGCGGGCCGGACCTTCCCTCTCGGGCCGGCCGGGCTGACCTTCGGCCGCGACCGCGCGAACGACCTCCATCTGCGCGACCTCGCGGTCTCCCGCCACCACTGCACGGTGACGGCGCGGGACGGCGGCTTCGTCCTCAACGACCTCGACAGCCGGCACGGCACCTTCGTCAACGGCGTGCGGGTCGCTGAGCGAGCCCTCGGCCACGGCGACCTCCTCACCGTCGGCAGCTCCCTGTTCCTGGTTCAGATCCATGCCGAAGAAAGGCCAGAGGTGGAGATCCGCGTCCTCCTCGACGAGGCGAGCTGGACCGCGGAGAGCACCGTTCACCTGCCGGCCGACGCCTCCCCGCTCCTCCGGCTCGAGGCGCCGCCGGCGAGCCCGACCGCCGAAGCGAGGACCGCCCGCGATCTGCGGGCGCTGCTGCGGATCGGCAACGCCCTCCAGGAGCTGCGCGCCACCGCACCCCTCGCCCGCCGTCTGCTGGAGCTGGCGCTCGAGACCGTCCCCGCCGAGCGGGCCGCCCTCCTGCTGCTCGACCCGACCGGCGCGCTCGCTTTCGTCGCGGCGCTCGACCGCCGGGGCTCCGCCGCCCCCTTCCCCATCTCCCGCACCCTCCTCGAGCGCGTCATGGCCGAGCGCTCGGCCCTGCTCGCCAACGACGTCCTCCTCGGCGGCGGCTGGGACGGGGTGGAGAGCGTGCGGGCGGAGCGCCTGCAGTCGCTCCTCGCCGCTCCCCTCGCCGGCCGCGAGGGGACGCTCGGCGTCCTCTACCTCGATACCCGCGAGCCGGACGTCCACTTCGACGAGCGGCACCTGGAGCTGACCACCGCCGCCGCCGGCATCGCCGCGGCGGCGCTCGCCAACGTCCGCCATCTGGAAGCTCTGGAAGAGGAGAACCGGCGGATCGAAGGGGCCCTCGACGCCGGCATGGTCGGTGGCAGCCCGCGCCTGCGGGAGCTGCAGCGCCTCCTCGCCCGCGTCGCCGCCACCGACTCGACGGTGCTGCTGCGCGGCGAGAGCGGCACCGGCAAGGAGGTGGCGGCGCGCGCCCTCCACCGCGGCAGCCCGCGGGCCGGCAAGCCGTTCGTGGCGATCAACTGCGCCACCCTCTCCGAGACCCTCCTGCAGAGCGAGCTGTTCGGACACGAGAAGGGAGCGTTTACCGGGGCGAGCGAGCGCCGGACGGGGAAGCTCGAGGCGGCGCAAGGCGGCACCCTCTTCCTCGACGAGGTCGGCGAGATCCCGCCGGCCCTCCAGGCGCGGCTGCTGCGCGTCCTCCAGGAGCGGGAGTTCGAGCGGGTCGGCGGCACGCGGCCGATCAAGGCAGACGTGCGGCTGATCGCCGCAACCAACCGCGACCTCGAACAGGGGATCCGCGAAGGGACCTTCCGGGAGGACCTCTTCTACCGCCTGAACGTGATCACCCTGACCCTGCCCGCCCTGCGCGAGCGGCGGGAGGACATCCCCCTCCTCGCCGGGCACTTCGCGGAGCTGTTCGGCCGCAAGCTCGGCCGGCGCATCCTCGGCTTCACCCCCGAGGCCCGCGCCGCCCTCCTCCGCCACGACTGGCCGGGGAACGTGCGCGAGCTCGCCAACGCGATCGAGCGCGCCGTGGTGCTCGGCGAGGGGGAGCTGATCCGCCCGGAGGACCTGCCGGAGACGGTGCTCCCCGCCCCGCCCGCGGACGGGGACGGGGACGGGGACGGCTACCACGACACGGTGAACGCGTTCCGGCGGCGGCTGCTCCTCGACGCCGTCGACCAGGCCGGCGGCAACGTCACGCGCGCGGCCGAGCGCCTCCGCCTCAACCCCACCTACCTGCACCGCCTGATCCGCAATCTCGACCTCAAGGACCGCTCCTGACCCGCGCCGCCCGGCAGCTGTATCCGATGCGATAAACGGTCCTATCCGATCCGGCTTCATGGCGCCTCCCCGGCGGCCCGGACGAGCGCTCGCCCGCCGGCCGCAACCTCTTTGTTCGCTTCAAGATCGATCCAGATCGATCAGATTTTCGCAAGGCCGGCACCAATCCTGCCCCGTGAGATCTCCCGCAACAAGAAAAACCGGCTTGCATATCGCAGGCGGACCACAAGAAGGAGATCGCAAATGGCCATTCCAGGAAACTGGGAGCTCAACATCGAATGGGGTTGCGCCGGCGGGTACTCGGCCGCCTTCGTCGCCCTCAACGACGACGGCACCTGGTGGCAGGAGGACGAAGAATTCCAAAAAGGCGCGTGGTTTCAGGTCGACGACCGCCTCTTTCTTACCGCCAACAACGCCGCGCCCATCGAGACGCTGCTCTATGTCGGCACCATCATCAACAACCTGGTGATCGGCAGAATGGTGAACACGGTTGGCGACAGCGGTTGCTTCTACATGGGCAAGCGCGAGACGCTCGCCGCCAGGAAGCCCGCGCCGACGTTCGACCTGGTGAGACGGCCCACGGCAGCGTAGGCCTCCGGCACCACCGCGGGCGCTGGACTTGACCAGATAGCGGGCGGCGCCGCAGCTCGCCGCCAGGTCGCGGTCGCGCGCTCTCCTCCAGGGTCCGGCCGGCGGCCGGACCCTGCTTGTTCTCCTTTCGTCAGCCTCCACCCAGCGCGGCGAGAACGCCGGCCGCGGCCTTGAAGGCCAGGGCGGCGATGGTCAGGGTCGGGTTGGGGGTCGCCACGGTCGGGAAGCTGCCGCTGCCCACGATCCACAGATTGTCGTGATCCCAGGAGCGCTGACCGGCATCGGTGACCGAGAGGGTGCGGTCGGAGCCCATCCGATGCGTCCCCACCACGTGGCCGGCGCCGAAGGAGACGTAGGGCACCCCCTGGTACTCGAAGTAGCCGGCCTGCGACTGCGCCCGCGAGTAGTCGGTGAACTCGGCCGCTCCCATCGACCGATAGATGGCGCTGCAGGTTTCGCGGGCGGCGGCGAAGCCGTCGAGCGTGTACGGATCGAAGCCGTAGGAGATCCTCGGACGGGCGAGCCCGAGCCCGTCCGCGTAGGTGGGATCGAGCGTCACCCGATTCTCCGCCTGGGGGCTCTGCTCGAGCAGACAGGCGATGCGGAATTGGCGGGTCAGACGGTCGTTGATCGCCTGGGCCAGCGCGACGCCGCCCAGCGCCTGCGGCGGCGCGGCGCTCGGGCTCCCCGGCGGGCTCACCGGATTGAGCTTCGAGTTGTTGGTGCCGTTGATGAAGTCCTGGACGGTGACGTACGGATCGCCGATCGGAAAATTCCATCCTTCGTTGCCGATCTCCATGCGGAACGCCGCCCGCCGGCGCCGGAACTCGCCGTCGCGCAGGCTCTCGATCCCCGAGGTGGCGAGCGGGCCGCGATAGGGGTAGACCGGCGACCCTTCCGGCATCAGCGCCCAGGAGAGATACAGAACGTGATCCATCAGGTTGCGCCCCAGCTGATCGCTGCCGTTGGCGAGCCCGTGCGGGAACTGCTCGTTGGCGGAGAGCAGCAGCAGGCGCGGATTTTCGATCGCGTGGGCGGCGAGGACGTAGGCCGCGCCGGTCACGGTCACCGTCGGCAGCCCCGGCAGCGTCGGCGGCGCGCCCGGATCGATCGCCTTTTGCCAGCGGACGTACTGGACTCCGGAGATGCGGCCGTTCTCGTCGGTGAGCAGCTTGCTCGCGACCGCCTGGGAGATCACCGTCACCTTGCCCGTATTGAGCGCCTTGGCGAGCGTCACGGTGGCGTCGTACTTGGCCTGGATGGGGCAGATCGGAATGCAGTTGGTGTTGCCGGCGCAGACCCGGCGGTTCTGGTAGGGCTGCGAGTTGCGCCCCGCGGGGGTCGGCGTGACGAAGACCGCCTTGCCGTCGGACGCCGCGGAGGTGAGCCCGGCGACCCCCTGCGCGACCGCCTGGTCGACCAGCGAGAGGGGGATCGGCGCCAGCGGATATTGATAATCCGGCGGGTAGGTGAGACCGATCGCGTCCTCGAGCGGCGCCTGCTGGGCGACGCTCGCCGAGACGCCGATCTCGGCCTCGGCCCGGCCGTAGAGCTGCGACAGCTCCGCGTAGCCGAGCGGCCAGTCGGTGCCGGGGCCGAAGGCGTCGTAGTAGGAGTGCATCTCGAGGTCGTGCGGCACCAGGCGCAGCGAGGTGCCGAGCCAGTGCCAGGTGGTGCCGCCGCCGATCCGCTCGGTGGTGCTGGCGAAGGGGAGGTTCCGCGGCTCGGGCGTCGACGGCGCCGGCTGGATCAGGTAGCTCTTCGTGGGGTCGGTCCAGTTGTTGAGCCCCAGGATGGTCGGCCGCGGCGTCGCCTCCCGCGCCGGCTGGAGGCCGAGCGGCGGATAGGGGGACTCCGGCGTCTTGGCGTTCGAGAGGTAGAAGTTGTCCATGTACTGGCCGCGGTTGTCGGGCACCCCCGGCCCCGCCTCGAGGATCAGCACCCGCTTGCCGGCCGCGGCGAGCTCGGAGGCGATGATCGAGCCGGCGATGCCGGCGCCCACGATGACGACGTCGTACTGCGGCTGATCAGCCATTGTCCCCTCCTCCCGCGGGCAGATCGACCCCGAACGTCGCGAGCGACGGCGGGACCGAGCTCCAGTAACCGAAGCTGAACTGGCTGTACCCCATCGGATGGGCCTGCGCCGCCTTCCAGGCGAGCCCGCCCACGTAGGCGTTGGCCGAGAGGACGTTGCCGGAGCCCGAGCTCGGATCGCTCGCCGGCACCGCCGGGTACCAGGCGCCGAGGTACCACATCTTGACGATGCTGCGGGCGAGCAGCGCCGGCGGTTCCGGCGAAGCGCTCGCCGTGGCGAGCAGGGCGTCCGCGATCGCCTGCGCGGGCTGGCCCGCGAGGCTCAGGAACTGCGCGATCAGCTGGTCGACCAGGGGCGCGCCGGCCTGGGCGTCCGCCGTGTCGAGGTAGAGCTGCTTGAGATCGATCGGATCGAGCGTCGGGCTGACGACGCTCGACTGGAAGCCGGTGACGACGGCGGACAGGGCGGCGAAATTCGCCAGCCGGATGGCCGCGCCGGCGGATGGACTGGCGGGTGGGTTGGTGTCGCTCATCGCGCGCTCCTCATTGGGCCCGTTGCAGGACGTAGGTGAAGTCGGAGGCCGCGCCGGTGGTCATCGCGGCGTTGCCGTGGCATTCCATGCAGCTCGAGGAGACGTTCGGGGTCTTCCCCTGCACGTAGGTCTCGAGCGTGGTGTTGGCGAGGAACTGGGGAGCCGGATTGCCCAGCGGATCGGTGGCCGTCGCCGTGCAGCTCCCCGGCCCGGGGTCGGTCGGCCACTGGGTGCTGACCAGGTGGTAGTACTGCCAGACCGACTTCGCGCTCACCCCCCGCAGCAGCCGCTGGCCGGCCTGGTTGCGCGCCAGCGCGCTCTCGGTGGCGAAGCCGGGAAGGACGTCGACGCGCACGATCTGGCTCGCCGGCGTCGCCTTGGCATTGGGGATCCACGGCCGCGGCGGCGCCTGGTTGACCGCGCAGCCTTTGCACTTGGGGTCGTAGTAGCTGTAGTGCGCGCGCAGCATCCCGCTCTTGACCGCCGCCTCGTCCGGCACGTTGTCCACCTGCTCGAAGGTGGACCACACCCATTGCGGCGCGCTGTTGACCTTGTGCGCGAGGTGGAGGCCGACCAGCCCCACGGTCGCGGTTTCACAGCTCTCCGCCACCGGCGGATTGGCCGACGGCGGCGTGTAGACGAGCGCCGTCGCCTTGTGGAAGCGGCTCGGGTCGTCCCCGGGGCCCAGCAATTTCCAGGACGCCTTCACCAGGATCGCCCCCAGCTGCTCCCCGCCGCCGCAGGGAAACTTGACCGGTCCCGTGAACACCTTCTGCCCCGCCTGAGAATAGAGGCTGTTGGCCAGGATGTAGTCGAACATGTTGCGGTTGACCACGATCTCGAAGCGCGTGAAGGCCAGGTTCTGATCGACCAGCGGGCCGGTGTCGAAGGGCTGCACGGTCTCGGAGAGGAGCCCGGGGGTCTTGCCGATCTGCTGCAGGAGCTTCATCCCGGGGTGGTACTGCGCCCGGCAGGCCGGCGGGATCGCCGGCGAGCCGCTCCAGGTGGGAGTCTTGCCGCCGGGGAGGAAAACGTCGGCGACGCTGCGCCATCCCTCCCAGACCGTGGGGTTGTCGCCCGTCGTCCCCGCTCCCGGCTGCTCGGCGGGATCGCCCGCGCCGTCCGGGCCGGGCGGCCAGGAGGCGGCGAGGAAGGAATTCCACGAGAAGATGTCGAAGTCCTGCTGCAAGGCAGGAAGCGTCACCGTATTGCCGAACGCCACGTCCGCCGGGAGCACCGGGCTGAGCCGGATCGCCGGCCCGGACGCGGGCGGTGCCGGGGAGGGGGGCGTGACGGGCGGGGCCGAGGTGTGGCAGGCGGCGAGAACCGCTCCCCCCAGGCACAGCAGCGAAATCAGAACGTACGGCAGACGGCCGGATCTCATGACGACCTCTCCTCTCGGAAGAAATACAAGAGCTTTGCGCAAGCCTATAGCAAGGGAGCTGCCAGGGCTGAAGAAGGGCTTTCAGGCCGAAGCGCGCTGTCGAAAACCGTCGAAGACTGTCGGATCGTGTCGCGCTGTGTCGCGACGTTCCGCATGGGAATTCCCGGGGCCGCCCGCAACTTTTGACGGGCGGGCTCGTATCCGGTCGCTCTGCTCTCCGCAGAGGACTCCCGGGGGAGATTCGATGTCGATGAAGGTTCTGAAGCTCGTTCTGCCGATCCTCGCCTTGGCGGCGACCCTCGCCTCCCTCGCCGGGTGCGGCGGCGATCCCGCGTCCGCAGGGGGCGCCAGCTCACGGCAAGGGGCGAAGCAGGCAGCCCCCGCTGGCAAAGGTCCGGCTCGCGAGGTGCGGCTGGCGAAGGCCGAGGCGGGGCGGCTGGCGCGCACGGTCGACGTCTCGGGCACCCTCGCCGCCGACCAGCAGACCTCGCTCGGCTTCAAGGTGGCCGGCCGCCTCGACCGGCTGCTGGTCGATATCGGCTCCCCCGTCGCCGCCGGCCAGGTGATCGCCCGCCTGTCGCCCACCGACTTCGCGCTGCGCGTCCGCCAGGCCGAGACGGCCCTGCAACAGGCGCGCACCCAGCTCGGCTTGGTGCCGGACGGCAAGGACGACGCGGTCGACCCCGAGCGCACCGCCGGCGTCAAGCAGACGGCGGCGACCCTGAAGCAGGCGCAGCTCGCCCGCGAGCGCTCGGCCCGCCTCTACGACGAGAAGCTGATCCCCAAGTCGGACCTCGACACCGCCGACGCCAACTTCGGCGTCGCCGAGGGGCGCTTCCAGGAGGCGATGGAGACCGCCCGCACCCGCCAGGCGCTGCTCTCGCAGCGCCGGAGCGAGCTCGCCATCGCCGAGCAGCAGCTCGCCGACTCGGCGCTCACCGCCCCCTTCGCCGGCGTCATCCGCGAGCGGCTGGTCAACGCCGGCGACTATCTGGCGGCCGGCGCGCCGGTGGCAGTCCTGGTCCGCGTCCATCCCTTGCGGCTGCGCCTCGCCGTCCCCGAGCGCGAGGCGGCCGGCATCCGCGTCGGGCAAGCCGGTCGAGCTCACCGTTGAAGGGGACGCCAGGCGCCACGGCGGCCGCATCGCCCGCATCAGCCCGTCGATCAGCGAGGACAACCGCACCCTGATGGTCGAGGCCGAGATCCCCAACCCGGACGGCAGCCTGCGCCCCGGGGGCTTCGCCCGCGCCGAGATCGTCGTCCAGGCCGGCGACACGGCGGTGCTGATCCCCGCCTCGGCGATCGTCACCTTCGCCGGCATCGAGAAGGTGGTGGGGGTCGAGGACGGCAAGGCGGTCGAGCGCAAGGTGCGCACCGGGCGCCACGCCGGCGACCAGGTGGAGATCGTCGACGGCGTCAAGGCCGGCGACGCGGTGGTGGTGCAGCCCGGCAACCTGGTCACCGGCGAGCCCGTCCGCGTGGCGCTCTAGAAGGGTTTCGATTCGATGCAGAAGCTCGCCGACATTTGTATCCGCCGGCCGGTGTTCGCGGCCATGATCATCCTCGCCCTGGTGGTGGTGGGCGCCGCCGCCTACGGCCGGCTGGGGGTGGACCGCTTTCCCTCGGTCGACCTCCCCACCGTCTCGGTGCGCACCACCCTCCCCGGCTCCTCGACCGAGGAGACCGAGGCCGAGATCTCGCAGAAGATCGAGGAGGCGGTCAACACCGTCGACGGCATCGAGGAGCTGCGCTCGATCTCCTCGGGGAACACCTCGTTCGTGATCGCGACGTTCAACCTGAACCGCGACATCGAGGCCGCCGCCCAGGACATCCGCGACCGCATCGCCGGCGTCACCCGCCAGCTGCCGCTCGACGTGCTGCCGCCGGTGGTCTCCAAGTTCAACAACGACAGCGAGCCGGTGATGTCGATCGCCCTCTCGGGCAACCGCTCGCTGCGCGAGCTGACCGAGTACGCCGACAAGGTGATCAAGATCCAGCTCGAGCGCTCGGCCGGCGTCGGCGACGTGCAGCTCACCGGCGGACTGCAGCGGGCGATCAACGTCTGGATCGATCCCGACCGCCTGAAGGCGTACGGCCTGCCGATCACCTCGGTGCGCGAGGCGCTGGTGCGGCAGAACGCCGAGGCCCCCGGCGGCAACGTCACCTCCGGCGGCCGCGAGCAGACGCTGCGCACCATGGGGCGCTTCCAGACCTCCCAGGAGTTCAACGACCTGGTGGTGGCGACGATCAACGGCCAGGCGGTGCGCGTGCGCGACCTCGGCTCGGCCGAGGACGGCACCAAGGAGCAGCGCTCGGTCGCCCGCCTCGACGGCGTGCCGACGGTGAGCGTCGACGTCCTCCGCCAGTCCGGGGCCAACACCGTCGAGGTGATCAACGGCGCCAAGGAGGCGCTGGCGCGCGTCCAGGCGCAGCTGCCGCCGGACTTGAAGCTGCGCATCATCCGCGATCAGTCGACCTACATCTACGCCGCCCTCCACGAGATCAACCTCCACCTGATCCTGGGCAGCATCTTCGCCTCGCTGGTGGTGTTCGCCTTCATGCGCAGCTGGCGCTCGACGGTGATCGCCGCGGTGGCGATCCCCACCTCGGTGATCGCCACCTTCGGCATGATGAAGGCGCTCAACTTCACGCTCAACAGCGTCACCATGCTGGCCCTGGTGCTGATGGTGGGGGTGGTGATCGACGACGCCATCGTGGTGCTCGAGAACATCTTCCGCTTCATCGAGGAGAAGAAGATGGGCTCGTTCGAGGCGGCGAAGAAGGCCACCGCCGAGATCGGCCTCGCCGTCCTCGCCACCACCCTCTCGCTGGTGGTGATCTTCGTACCGGTCTCCTTCATGTCGAGCATCTCCGGCCGCTTCCTCTACCAGTTCGGGCTGACGGCGGCGGCGGCGGTGCTCGTCTCGCTCCTCGTCTCCTTCACCCTGACGCCGATGATGAGCGCCCGCATGCTGCGCGCCGAGGACGCCGCCTCCGGGCATGATTCCGAAACGGCCGCGCGCTCGCGGCAGGGGTTCTACGCCCGCCTCGACCATGGCTACGAGCGGCTGCTGCGCTACACCCTGGCGCACCGGCGCGCCGCGGCGCTCCTCTGCCTCGGCGTCATGCTCGCCTCGATCCCGCTGTTCAAGCTGGTCAAGGTCGAGTACATCCCGAGCAACGTCGACGAGTCGGAGTTCGAGATCAACATCAAGGGGCCCGAGGGGATGAGCCTCGCCGGCATCGACGAGGCGATGCGCGCGATCGAATCCGACCTCCACCAGGTGCGCGGCATCCGCAACGTCCTCGCCACCGCCGGCGGCGGCTTCCTGGGCGGCGTCAACCAGGGGTACGTCTTCGTGCGCATGGTGCCGGGCGACGAGCGCAAGTTCTCGGTCAGCCGCTTCCTCCGCGGCCTCGCCCACCTCGATCCCGGCCTCGCCTTCCGCGGCAACTACAGCCAGGAGGACGTGATGACGGCGGTGCGCGCCAAGCTCGCCAAGTACCCGGACCTGCGCTCGGGCGTGCACAACCTCCCCTCGTTCAACATCGGCGGCGGCAACTGGGACATCGACTTCGCCCTGCGCGGCCCGGACCTCCAGGCGCTCGCCACCTACGCCGAGCAGCTGCGCGTGAAGTCGAAGCAGCTCGGCGGGATCGTCGACGCCGACATCACGCTCAAGCTCGACCGGCCGGAGATGCGGATCCAGGTCGACCGCGACCGCGCCGCCGCGCTCGGCATCGACATGTCGAACGTCGCCGACGCGCTGAACCTGATGGTCGGCGGCGATCAACAGGTCTCCCGCTTCCACGACCCGCAGATCAACGACGACTACGACGTCCAGCTCCGGCTGGCCGAGGGGACGCGCAACGACCAGCAGGCGATCCTCGGCCTCTATGTGCCGGGGCGCGGCGGCAAGCTCTACCAGCTCGGCAACTTCGTCTCGGTGAAGACCGAGACCACCGCCTCGCGCGTCGACCGCCTCGACCGCCAGCGGCAGGTGAGCCTGCGCGCCGGCGTCGCCCCCGGCTACGCGCTCTCCGACCGCCTCGACGCCCTGAAGGCTGCGGTGCGTGAGATGAACCTGCCGCCCACCTACACCACGGCGGTCAGCGGGCGCGGCAAGGAGCTGGCGCGCACCTATTCGGAATTCATCTGGGCGCTGACGCTGTCGATCATCTTCATGTACATGATCCTCGCCTCGCAGTTCGAGAGCGTGGTCCACCCGCTGACCATCCTCCTCTCGCTGCCGCTCGCCGTCCCTTTCGCCATGCTCTCGCTGTGGGCCACCGGCAACACGCTCAACCTCTACTCGGCGCTCGGCATCCTCGTCCTTTTCGGGGTGGTGAAGAAGAACGCCATCCTGCAGATCGATCACATGAACAACCTGCGCGCCCAGGGGATGGACCGCGCCGCGGCGATCCTGCAAGGGAACCGCGACCGGCTGCGGCCGATCCTAATGACCACGCTGGCGCTGGTCGCCGGCATGCTGCCGCTCGCCGTCGGCACCGGCCCGGGGGCCGAGGAGCGGCGGGCGATCGCCGTGGTGGTGATCGGCGGCCAGAGCCTGTCGCTGCTGCTGACGCTGCTGGCGACGCCGGTGTTCTATTCGATCTTCGACGACCTGCGGGAGAAGGAGACGCTGGGTGCGATCGGCGCGCGGGCGCGGCGGCTGTTGCCGAAGCGCCGGCGGGAGATCGAGGAAGAGGCGGCGTGAAAACCTTTCTATTCGTAGCCAAGACGCGGTGGACGAAGGAGACGGCGATCGATCCCTCCCCCACCGCCGAGGCCACCCGCTTGACGTTGCCGGAGCGCACGTCCCCCACCGCGAACACCCCCGGGAGGCTGGTTTCGAGCAGATAGGGCACCCGGGCGAGCGGCCAGCGGGCATCGGCGAGCTCCTCGGGCGTCAGGTCCGGGCCGGTCTTGATGAACCCCTTGGCGTCGAGCGCCAGGCATCCCTCGAGCCAGTGGGTGCTGGGGGCGGCGCCGGTCATCACGAAGATGTGGCGGATGGCATGCGTCTCCTCGGCTCCGTTCTGGTCGCGGAAGCGCACCCGCTCGACGTGCCCCTCCCCCTCGACCGCCACGATCTCGGTGCAGACGCGCAGCTCGATCGCCGGATGGTCCTCGATGCGCCGGATCAGGTAGCGCGACATGCTCTCCGCCAGGCCTCCCGAGCGGATCAGCACGTAGACCTTCCTGGCGCTCTGCGCGAGGTAGACCGCGGCCTGGCCGGCCGAGTTGCCGCCCCCCACCACGATCACCTCCTCGTCGGCGCAGAGCTGCGCCTCCATGAAAGTGGCGCCGTGATAGAGCCCGGCCCCCTCGAATTGCGAGAGGTTGGGAAGCGCCAGCTTGCGGTACTCGGCCCCCGACGCGATGATCACCGTTTTCGCCGGCACGCGGGGGCCGTCCGCGATCTCGAGCGCGTAGGGGCGCCTGCCGCAGACCAGGTGCGTCGCCCCCTTGGCGATCATCACCTGCGCCCCGAACTTCTGCGCCTGGGTGTAGGCGCGCGCCGCCAGCTCCTGCCCCGAGATGCCGGTGGGAAAGCCGAGGTAGTTCTCGATCTTCGAGCTCGACCCCGCCTGCCCGCCCGGCGCCGTCGCCTCGATCACCAGCACGTCGAGCCCCTCCGAGGCGCCGTAGACCGCGCCGGCGAGCCCCGCCGGGCCGGCGCCGACGATCACCAGGTCGCGGATCAACCCCGGATCGATGCCGTCGTTGAACCCCAGGCACTCGGCGACCTCCTGCAGCGTCGGGTTGCGCAGCACCAGCTCGCCGCGGCAGATCAGCACCGGGATGTCCCCCTCCTTGACCTGGAACTGGTCGAGCAGATCCTGCACTCCCTCGTCGCGGTCGAGGTCGACGTAGGTGTAAGGGTGGCTGTTGCGGGTCAGGAACTCGCGCAGGCGCAGGGTGCCGGCGCAGTGGTTCGAGCCCAGGAGCACGACGTCGCCGATGCCGGCCGCGATCAGCTCCACCCGGCGCAGGATGAAGGCGCGCATGATGACCTCGCCGAGCTCGTTGTCGAGTTGCACGAAGGAGAGCATCTGCTGGTGATCCATCTGGATCACCTCGCCCGGCTCGCTGACCCGGGCGCGGACCAGCGAGCGGCGGCCGGAGATCATGTTGACCTCGCCGGTGAACTGCCCCGGCCCATGGACGGTGACCAGCGTCTCGGCCGTTCCCGTCGGGCGGACGATCTCGATCTGCCCGCTCTTGACCACGAAGAACGGCACGTCGTGGTCCGCCACCTCGACCAGCACCTCGCCGCGCTCGACCCGGCGCACCGTGCCATGCGCGGCGACCCGCGCCACCTGCTCCGGCGTCAGCTTCGGGAAGGTCGAGTCGGTGGTCGACGTGACGTTCAGGGCGGGGAGGACGGGCTGGCTCATCGGTGGGCCTCCTGAGGCGGCTGTTCAGGGGAATAGCCGAGCCGAAGTCTACGCCATTCGAGCGGACCGCCGGTCCGGGAAAGCAGGGCGGGATATCCTTTGCCGATGATCGACACCCACGCCGTCTTCAACCAGCCGCCGCCCTACGAGGAGGTCAACCTCTTCACCTCCGACCGGGTGCTGACCGAGGCGCTGCGGCGCGAGGGGGCGGGGTGGGCCGAGGAGCGAGCGCGGGCGTTCGGGGAGGTCGTGGGGCGGCGGGAGACGATCGCTCTGGGATTCCAGGCCAACGAGCATCCGCCGGTCCTGCGCACGCACGACCGTGCCGGGAACCGGATCGACGAGGTGGAGTTTCATCCCGCCTGGCACGCGCTGATGGCGCTCGGGGTCGGACACGGCCTCCACTCCCTCCCCTGGCGGGAGCCGCGCGACGGCGCGCACGTGGCGCGGGCGGCGCTGTTCCTGCTGCTGGCCCAGGTGGAGGCCGGCGTCGGGTGCCCCCTCTCGATGACCTACTCGGCGGTGCCGGCGCTGCGTCTCAACCCTGAGCTGGCGGCCGAGTGGGAGCCGCGGCTCACCTCGACGTCCTACGATGGGCGCCTGATCCCTGCCGCGGGGAAGACGGGCGCCCTCTGCGGCATGGCGATGACCGAGCGGCAGGGGGGCTCGGACGTGCGCGCCAACACCACCGCGGCGCGGCCGATCGGCTCCGGAGACGCCTACGAGATCACCGGCCACAAATGGTTCTGCTCGGCGCCGATGTGCGACGCCTTCCTGGTGCTGGCCCAGGCCCCCGGCGGGCTCTCCTGCTTCTTCCTCCCCCGCTTCGCCCCGGACGGCGAGCGCAACCGCTTCCATCTCCAGCGCCTCAAGGACAAGCTCGGCAACCGCTCGAACGCCTCGAGCGAGGTGGAATTCCAAGGCGCCTGGGCCCGGCGGATCGGCGAGGAGGGACGGGGCGTGCAGACCATCCTCGAGATGGTGAATCACACCCGTCTCGACTGCTGCCTCGGCGCCGCGGCCGGGATGCGCGCCGGCACGGCGCGCGCGATCCACCACGCCGCCCACCGCCACGCCTTCGGCAAGCGCCTCCTCGACCAGCCGCTGATGCAGAACGTCCTCGCCGATCTCGCCCTCGAATCCGAGGCCGCCACCATCTCCGCGCTGCGCCTCGCCCGCTCCTACGATGCGAAAGACGACGCGGATACGCCGTTCCGAAGGCTGGCGACGGCCGTCCTCAAGTACTGGCTCTGCAAGCGCTCGCCGGTGCACGCCGCCGAGGCGCTCGAGTGCCTGGGCGGGAACGGCTACGTCGAGGAGTGGGGGATGGCACGCCTCTACCGCGAGGCGCCGCTCAACTCGATCTGGGAGGGGTCGGGGAACGTCCAGTGCCTCGACGCGCTGCGGGCGATCCGCAAGTCCCCGGAGTCGCTCGCCGCCCTGTTCGCCGAGATCTGGGAGGCGCGGGGAGGCGACCACCGGCTGGACATCTACGTCAACGAGCTGCGCGTCCAGATCGAGCGGACCGACGATCTCGAGGTCCGGGCACGCCGCCTGGTCGAGCGACTCGCCCTCGCCCTCCAGGCCTCGCTCCTCGTCCGCCACGCCCCCGCGGACATCGCCGACGCCTTCTGCGCCACCCGCCTCGCCGGCGAAGGCGGCCAGGCGTTCGGAACGCTGCCCGCGGGGACCGACTTCGCGGCGATCCTGGAGCGGCATGGGGGCGGGTAGGCGAGGTATCATGGAGCCCGCCATGCCGAAGCCAGCCATCCTCTTCAACCCCGCCGTGATGATGGGAAAGCCCGTCGTCGCTGGAACTCGCCTCACCGTCGAGCTCATCCTGGAGAAGCTCGCCGCCGGTGAGACGGTGGAACAGATCCTCGACGCCCATCCTCGGTTGACGAGGGATGGCATCTCAGCAGCTCTGGAGTTCGCCGCAACTTAAGAGCGTAAGGCCCGCGGCAGCCGCAGCCGGAAATCCCGCACCTCGAACCCCGCCACCAGCTTCCCTTCGTTGACGTCCGGAAACGCTTTCGGCAGGGTCCGGAAGTCGAGCAGCTTCGCGGGACGCAGCACCCCCCGGCCACCCAGCCGGGTGGCTAGGGTCCGGCCATCGCGAAACTGGGTGATCGTCCGCCACGACGGGGGGACCAGCGCGGCGTGGGCGGGGAGGAGGAGCCCGCGGCCGGGCGCCACCGTCAGGTCCACCTCGGCGAGGCGGTCGCGCTGGACGATGATCCGCTGGGCGCCGTCCCTCCCCGGAACGGCCTCGAAGTCGGCCGTCTGCTTGGGGATTCCCCAATTCTCCCGATCGCCGGCGGCGCTCGCCTCGGTCGAGACGTAGATCCGCGAGATCGAGAAGCGCTGGTGACGGAAACGCAGGTTCCGCCCGGCCGCGAACAGCAGCTCGCGGTAGGGGCCGACCGGCGACTCCCGGTAATCGAGCAGCATCAACGCCCCGAGCCCCCCTTCGAACCCCTCCCCCAGCTCCGGCGGCAGGAAGCCGCCGCGGCGCAGGAACCAGGGCTCGAAGGTGAAGAGGAACACGAAGCCGCTCCCCCGCAGGCGCCAGGGAGGAGGGGGGACGGAGGGGAGAGCGGGGGCGGTCACAGTCCCGCATGTTATTCGATCGAATCGGGAGATCGGCAGGTCCCGGAATTGCAGAACCTTTCCCGAAGGTTGCTACAGGTGGCGAAAGGAGACGACGACGATGAAATGCCATACCCCCGATTGCCTCGGCGAGCACCAGACCCAGCCGATCAGCCACGCGGTGATCTACCGCGAGCGGACGATCGTCTTCCACGGCGTCCCCGCGGAGGTCTGCCCGGAGTGCGGCGAGGCCGTGCTGATCGAGGAGACCACGATCCACCTTGAGGGGCTGCTGCGGCGCAAGGCGCGGGCGAAGGGCTCGGCGTTCGCCTACGAGGCCTGAGGCCGCCCGCCAAAACTTACCCCGCGTTCCGGCGTATTCTCCTGAGACTCAACAGGAGAGACCGATGCGCCTCGCCGCTGCCGCGACCCTGACCCTCGTCCTCGGCTTCGCCGCCGCCTTGGCGGCGCAGCCTCCCGCGGCCGTTCCCTCGCAGCCTCCAGCGGCCACCGTGGAAGCCGGCTCGCAGGCCTCGGCGGCTCCCGTCGCCGTGCCCGAGCCGAGCGAGAACGCTCTGCGCTACTTCCACAGCGGCAACGTTCTCTGGGGGGTCGACACCCTGCTCGGCTTCCTGGTGCCGGCCCTCCTCCTGTTCACCGGCTTCTCGGCGCGGATGCGCGACGCGGCCCGCCGCATCGGCCGCCGGGGCTTCTTCACGATCGTCCTCTACGGGATCTTCTACGTGGCGGTGGTCGCTCTCCTCGAGCTGCCGCTCACCTGGTACGAGGGGTTCGTCCGCCAGCACGATTACGGCCTGTCGAGCCAGACGGCGGCCAAGTTCTGGGCCGACGCCGTGAAGGGGTTGGTCCTCGGCGCGGTGTTCTTCGCCCTCGCGCTCGCCCTCCTCTACCTGCTGCTGCGCAGGAGCCCGCGGCGGTGGTGGCTCTACATGGGCCTCTCGTCGATCCCGATCCTGGTCCTCGTCCTGCTCGTCACCCCGATCTGGATCGAGCCGATGTTCAACCGCTTCGGGCCGATGAAGAACAAGGTGCTGGAAGGAGAGATCCTCTCCCTCGCCAGCCGCGCCGGGATCGAGGGGAGCAAGGTCTACGAGGTGAACAAGAGCGTCGACACCAACACGGTGAACGCCTACGTCACCGGCCTCGCCAACACCAAGCGGATCGTCCTCTGGGACACCACCCTGGCGAAGCTCCAGCCGCCCGAGATCCTCTTCGTGATGGGGCACGAGATGGGGCACTACGTGCTCGGCCACACCTACCAGCTGGTGGCGCTCGGCTCCGGGCTGATCCTCTTCGGGCTGTGGGTGATCCACCTGTCGGCGGGAGGGCTGATCGCCCGCTTCGGCGACCGCTTCGGCTTCTCCGAGCTGTCGGACGTCGCCTCGGTGCCGCTGATCGTCCTGCTCTTCACCCTCGTCTCCTTCGTCCTCTCGCCCGTGCTGCTCGCCATCGGCCGCCACGTCGAGCACGAGGCGGACCGTTTCGGCCTCGAGATCACCCACAGCAACCATGACTGCGGCACCGCCTTCGTCAAGCTCCAGCAGGAGAACCTGAGCGTGCCGCGCCCCGGCTTCCTCTACAAGCTCCTGCGCTCGGATCATCCGCCGCTCGGCGAGCGCATCGACTTCTGCAACGGCTACCACCCGTGGACGACGGGCGAGCCGCTGAAGTACGGGAACCTGATCCGGGGGGCGGCCGGGAACCCTTGAGCCCGCGGCTCGCCGTCTTCAGACGCGTCAGGGTGTGGCGAGGAAGACGTCGGCGAGGACGCTGTTGAAATCGCCGGGCACGAGACCGGACCAGCGGCTCTGGAAAGCGATCGCCCGACCGTCCGCGCTGAGCTGCGGAGCGGACCCTCCGATGGAGGCGAGGGTGGAGTACGGCATCTGGACGGCGAGGCTCGTGGTGCCGGCGATCCGGTCGTAGAGAAAGAGCCCCTCCGTTGCGAGCTCGTCCGGCCCCTGGTCGCCGAAGGCTGCGAAGGCGACGTAGCGGCCGTCCGCGTTGATCAGGGGGCTCGCCGCGATCCCCCGGCTCGCCTGGCCGGCGAGGAGAGCCGACGGGGTCAGCAGGGTCCGGGTGCCGGCGATCCGGTCGTAGAGCACCACCTGGTCGGTCCGCCCCGGATTGTCGAAGCCGGGCGCCGGCGCTTCGGCGTTGCTGACGAAGGCGACCCAGCGGCCGTCGGCGCTGAACGCCGGCTGGCGCGGTGTGAAGCCGCGGAAGGCTCGCGCGGAGCCGCTGAGGAACGTCACCCCGCCGCTCTCCCGGTCCCAGAGATAGACGTTGACGTCCTCTCCGGGCTCGCTGCCGAGATCTCTCCGGCTGCTGGTGAAGGCGACGAACCGGCCGTCGGCACTGAGCGCCGGGGTTTCATCCTCGAAGACGCTGGCCGGTGCGCCGCTCCGATCGTGGCTCACCAGCGTGCTGGCGCCGGTGACGCGATCGTAGAGAAAGAGTTTCTCCCCGACGCCGGTCGGGCCGGTGGTGGGGTCCACCGTCAGGGCGAGGAGATAGCGGCCGTCGGCGCTCAAGCTCAACGGCCTGCCGAGTCCGACCGGCGTGGCGATGGCGTTCGTGCGGGTGAGGGCCCCGGCGACCCGGTCGTAGAGATAGGCGTTCCCCGTCGCGGTGCCGCCGGCGGGGACGAGGTCGGTCGCGTCGCTCCGGAACGCCACCCACCGGCCGTCGGCGCTGATCACGGGCTGTACGGAATCGGCATTGCCCGTGACGCCGGGGTGCAGGGCCGAACGGCTGAGCGCGAGGTTCTTCCCGGTGATGCGGTCGAAGAGGAAGACGTCGAACCGGCGCTGCATCGTCGAGGGGTCCTGATAATCGCGCACCGCCGGGTCCAGGTTGGTGGCGTAGCTGGTGAAGACGACGAAGCGGCCGTCGGCGCTGAGCGTGCTCTGGTAGGAAGGGCCGTCCCCCGCCGTCGCCGGCGCGCCGCTCGCGTGGCTCACCAGGGCGGTCTTCCGCGCCGTGGAGTCGTAGAGGAAGACGTCGCTCTGGCCGTTGCCGTCGATCTGCCCGGGGACGAGGTTGACGGCGCTCCCTTCGAGCACGACCCAGCGGCCGTCCGCGCTCAAACCCCGCAGGTAGCTGTCGGTGTCCGGAGTGAGCGACGGCAGGTCCGGCGGGCGCAGGGTGACGACGACGTTGGACCGCGCGCGGACGTCGTAGAGGAAGACGTCGTCGCCGCCGTTGCGGTCCTTCACCCCCGCCACCAGGTCGTTCGCGCCGCTGTAGAAGGCGATCTGGGAGCCGTCGGCGCTGATCGCCGGGGCGTAGGAGAGGAACTCGCCAGGGGCGGGAGAGCTCTGGAAGCTCACCAGAGCCGTCGTTCCCGACCTGCGATCGAACAGGACGACCTCCGGGCCGAAATCGACCTGGTGGGGAAGCTGATCGCTCACCACGCTGGCGAACGCGATGAAACGGCCGTCGGCGCTCATCGTGGCCGTCAGGATCCCGCTGGTGAAGACATGGGGCGAGATCTCCCTGCGGCTCACCAGGCTCACGGTCGCGGTCGTCCGGTCGTAGAGAAAGAGAGCGCCGATCCCCCCTGCGGCCTGGCGCGGCACCAGGTTGGTCGCGCGGCTCCAGAAGACGACCGTGCGGCCGTCCGCGCTGACCAGAGGGGGAAGAAAGTAGGAAAAGGAAGTAATGCCGCCGGTCACCGGGTCGGACGAGCCGTTGCCCGTCGTGGTGGGCCGGCCGGCCGCGTGGCTCACCAGCACGGTCTGCCGGGTGGCTCGGGAGTAGAGGAAGACGTCGACGGCCGCGCCGTTGGCGTCGATCTGGCCAGGAATCACCTGCTGACCCGAGCTCAGGAAGGCGATCGAGCCGCCATCCGCGCTGATCGTGGGCACGCCGCCGTAAGCGATCCGGGAGATGGCGGCCGAGAGGCGGTCGTAGAGGAGGACGTCCCCATCGCCGTCGCCGGGCACTCCCCCCACTCCCCCGGCGGGGCCGCGGCGGTTGAAGGCGATGAACCGGCCGTCGGCGCTCAGCGAGAGATACGGGGAGACGCTGTCCGCCAGGGTCGCCACCGGCGTGTCGGCATGGCTGACCAGCACGGTCCGGCGCGTCGTACGGTCGTAGAGGAAGACGTCGGCTGCCTGGTTGTCGTCCTGCTGGCCGGGGACGAGGTCGGGCGCGGTGCTCGCGAAGGCGATGAAGCGGCCGTCGGCGCTGATCGCCGCCGTGGTCACGCCGAAGCCACTCGCGCCGCGGCCCGACGCCGCGAGGAGCTCCGAGGAGCTCACCAGCGTGACGGCTGCCGAGACGCGATCGTAGAGGAAGAGGCGGTTCTGGCCCTTCCCCTGCGGAAGGCCGTTCACCAGGTTGGTGGACTGGCTGCCGAACACGACCCAGCGGCCGTCGGCGCTGATCGCCGCCAGACCCGATTCATAGTCCCCGCCCGTGGTGAGCGAGGCCGCGTCGTGGCTCACCAGGACGGTGGTGCGGGCCACCCGGTCGTAGAGGAAGACGTCGTTCGACTCCTGCCCGCCGTCCGCGTTCAGGTCCACCTGGCCGGACACCAGGTTGTTCTCCTCGCTGAGGAAGGCGACGTAGCGGCCGTCCTGGCTGATCGAGGGCTGATCGAAGACTTGAACGCCCGCGCCCGAGCCGGTATCCGAGGCGCCGGCCGGATCGACCCGGGAGACCAGCGTCACCTGATGGGCGGTGGCGAGAGTTGCCGTCCCGCCGGCCAGCAGCAGGACCAGAGAGAACGTTCTTCGAAAGTTGGAGAGACCCCAAACCCGCATGCCGGCCTCCTTGTCATCCGTGATCGGTCGTTGCTTTCTTATACGAGTCCTGCGCGGCCGATCATCTAGCCGTCACCCGATCCGTCGAGCACCAGCTTACCGATCGGAGTTCGCCTGCCAGGCTGACTGGCTAGGCACGAGAAGGCGCCCGCCAGAACTCCCCCGCTCTCCGGCGTTCTTTTCCAGCTCAACAGGCGAGATCCCATGCGCCTCACCCGCATCCGCGGCCGAGCTCCTGCGCTCGGACCGCCCGTCGCTCGGCGAGCGCATCCACTTCTGCAAAGGCTATCACCCGTGGACGACGGGCGCGCCGCTGAAAGTACGGCAACCTGATCCACGGGACGGCGGGGACGCAGAACCTCTAGACCACAAGGGTGAGCGCAACCGCCTTGTCAGAGAGTCGAGACCGGAAACGATCCCGCCGCCGCAGGAGGCCCTTGACCGAAGGGCTCTCCCTGCTGCTCCTGGCGGAGTCACTCGGCATCATCGCGTTCGCGCTGGTTGCCTGGCGCGGCTATCCATCCGCAGCCGCAGCCCGGCGAGCTTCGCCTGTTGAGCGGCAGCGTCTCCAGCGTGCGCCACGCCAGCGGTCGATACGGCGGCGTCTCGGGCGTTCACTTTTGCCTCGCGGCAGCCGGCCCCGAGTTGGACGACGTCGGGCGGCCTGAGCGACCCATGGCAATATTCAAATTATTTTGCCCGTCACCTTCTGCGAGGATGAAGGGACCACCACACGTCCAACAGTCCCTTGTAGGGACTGGGGGCGCTCTGCTATCATCTAAGCAACTCCGGAGGTATAAAATGGGTATCGCAATCAAAACCGCAGTCATTGCTGGCGTTCTTTTCCTGGGGTCGCTGCCGAGCATTCTGGCGCAGACAGCTCCATCGCAGTGCGAGATTCTTACAAAGGATGGTATAGCCGACACCAAGATGACAATGACCAGCGATGAGATTGCTTCATCTTATCGGAGGTGGTTCTGCGACAAGCATTTTGAATCGAGCGGGCAAGCCGAATCCTACAACGTGAATGGCGCCTTACCGCTCCAGGGCCTGCCTGTGAAGCTTGGCTTTTCCGCGAATCGAGACAACTGGTCGACGTGGCGGGACGAAACATGTTCGGACGAACGCCGAGATATTTGGGCGAAAAGCGACTTTGTACAGAATCTCAAGCACCTTAACGTTGAATTAGCCCAAGTGATTGCCAAGTGTATCGCCGATAGCGGCGACGGTCTGCTGGTATGGATTCAGCGAGCATCTGATGTTAAATTTAAAGTGATTGCAAAGTATACCTCGAAGCTAACGACAGCACCGCCGGTAAAGGTAACCCTGAGCTTAGACAAGGATGCAAAATGCGACGGCTCATTAGTCGCGCGCATAAAGGCGCCCAATCAGTATGAGTGGCGGTGCCACAGAGTTAAAGGCACGACTGATGTTATTCAGATTGGAGTAATTAGCCCAGACATCATTCCGACTTGGGGAAATGACCTAGTGGTCCCGGCGATCATTTCGTCGATCGCTCCTCATTCACAGCAAGCCTGGCCAATATTTCCGACTAGAAGCATGATCACTCGTTGCAGTACTCGCGGGAAAAGCAGCCAGCGAGCGCCCGACGACGCTTGCTTCGGTGACAGGCCCGTTACTCTGCGAGGGTCTGAGTTCGAAAAGGGCATCATCTGGACGCAGCCCTACGAGGGTAGCAACGGCAACTCGGAGGCGGTCTTGACAGTACCCGCCGGTTCGCCGCGCCAATTTAAATTCACAGTAGGCGACTACTATATGGGTGACGACTGCCGGAAGGACCTTCACAAGAAGGGTATGCTGATGTATGTCTATGTCGATGGCGTAAAAAAATGGGAGGCCAGCTTGGACATCCACGGTGGCCAAGACGTGTTCAGTGGTAATGTCCCCCTTCTTCCTGGAGCAAAGGAGGTTCAGCTAGTTGGGAATACCGGTAATGGTCCTGTCGATTGTGATGACGCCGTTTGGGTAAACGTGAGATTTGATCAGTGAGCCATATTCATGGGAATGGCTCCTTTCTCGCATAGATGTACTTCCGCTAAAGGGCGTGGGATCTACGTCATCCGATCCCGTCGAGCACCAGCTTGCCGATCGTCTTTCCGGACTCGATCCGGGCGTGCGCCCGGCGCAGGTTGGCGGCGTTCAGCGGACCGTAGTTTTCTTTCATCGTGTGGCGCAGGGTGCCGGCGTCGAACCGGCGGGAGACCTCGTTGAGCAGGTCTCCCTGGGCCTGCATGTCGGGCGTCTGATAGGTCGAACGGGTGAACATCAGCTCGAAGCAGAAGGCGGCGCTCTTCGGCTGGAAGACGTTGAGGTTCACCGGCTGCGCCCCCTTGGTGCCGAGGATCGAGCAGATCCTCCCCTGCGGCTTGATGACGTCCGCCAGCTGCGGGAAGTACTCCTCGAGGCTGTTGAAGCAGAGGATGTAGTCCACCTCGACGTCGCCAGTCCGCCGCAGCTCCTCCTTGAGCGGCTTGCGATGATCGATCACCTCGTCGGCCCCCAGCTCGCGGCACCAGGCCACGGTCTCGGGACGTGAAGCGGTGGCGATCACCCGCAGGCCGGCGACCTGCTTGGCGATCTGGATGGCGATCGAGCCGACGCCGCCCGCGCCGCCGAGGATCAAAACGCTGCGTTCCCCGTTCCCCTCGCGCGGCACGTCCATGCGGTCGAACAGCGCCTCCCAGGCGGTGATCGTGGTCAGCGGCATCGCCGCCGCCTCGGCGAACGAGAGGCTCTTCGGCTTGCGTCCGACGATCCGCTCGTCCACCAGATGGAGCTCGGCGTCGCACCCTTGGCGGATGATGCTCCCCGCGTAGTAGACCTCGTCGCCGGCCGCGAACGAGGTGACCTCGCTCCCCACCGCCTCGACGACGCCGGCGGCGTCCCAGCCGAGGATCTTCGGCTCCGTCTCCACCTTCTCCTTGGGGGAGCGGACCTTGGTGTCCACGGGATTGACCGACACCGCCTGGACGCGCACCAGCAGGTCCCGACCGTGCGCCTCAGGCGTGGGAACCTCGACGTCGATCAGGCTCTCGGGGTTGTCGACGGCCAAGTATTTGTAGAGTCCGACGGCTTTCATCATCGAGGTTCCTCTGCGTTGCGAACGGTTATTGCGCCGGCCGCGGCCCGCCGTGGCCGCCCCAATGCCCGTCGGCGCCGGGGAGGAAGTCCTGCCCCAGGCGGGCGGCAAGGGCGAATTCCTCCTCCATCGGGACCGCGCCGTTCTGGAGACGCTGGGACATCGTCCAGAAGTACTCCTCGAGGCCGGGCGGCATGATCACCAGGAGGTGGCCTCCCTCCGGGCCGGAGACGTAGCGGTGCGGCGTCCCGGCCGGGACGCTCACCGCCTGGCCCGGCCCCGCCTTGACGGTCTCGCCGTCGAGAAAGAAGGTGTACTCCCCTTCCAGGACGACGAACGACTCCGCGGCGCGCGGGTGCACGTGCAGCGCCGGCCCGACCCCGGCCGGATGGCGCATCTCGAGGAGCGCGTAGGCGCCGCCCGTCTCCGGGGTGGTCAGGCGGATGGTCATCTGCGTCACGTAGAACTGGAACGGCTGATCTTTCAGGGTTGGTTGCATGGGCCTCCCGGGTGAATCTCCGCGATTCTCTCCGAAAAGCTCGCATCCCGTACAATCCCCCTCCCATGTGGAAACCCGGAGATCGCGTCAGCCATCGTTTTCATTCCGAGCTCGGCACCGGCCGGGTCACCGCCGTCCAGGGGCGGAGCCTGCGGGTCGACTTCCCGGAGGCCGGCCAGGAGCTGAGCTTCGCGATCGGCACGGACGCCCTGGTGCCGCTGGCGATCGCTCCGGGCGGGCGGGCGCGGCTCGAGACGCCGGGGGAGAACGTCGGCGAGATCGCCTGGGAGGTCGTGGTGGTGGAGGCGTGCGAGGGGGGCGTCTGCCGGCTCGCCGACGGCCGGGAGGTCGACCTCGAGCTCCTCTGGCCGCTGCCGGCAGAGATCCCGCCCGCCGAGCGGCTGGCGCGCGGCCAGGTCGACGGCTTCGAGGACTTCGCCAACCGGCTCGACGGCCTCAAGCTGCAGCGCATCCGCCAGGCCGGCGGCCTCGGCTCGTTCCTCGGCGGGCGCATCCAGATCTTCCCCCACCAGCTCTACGCCGCCGAGCGCGCCTGCCACAGCGACCCCGTGCGCTGGCTGCTCGCCGACGAGGTCGGCCTCGGCAAGACGGTCGAGGCGTGCCTGATCCTGAACCGCCTGCTCCACACCGGCCGCGCCGAGCGGACGCTGATCGTGGTCCCCGAGACGCTCACCATCCAGTGGCTGGGCGAGCTGTGGCGCAAGTATCACCAGGTCTTCGTGCTGTTCGACGACAAGCGGCTCGACGACGTCGCCAAGGACCACGGCGAGGGGTTCAACCCCTTCGACGTCCATCGCCAGGCGATCATCGGGCTCGACACCCTGGTCAAGCGCAAGCGGCTGACCGCGCAGGCGGTCGAGGCGGGGATCGACCTGCTGGTGGTCGACGAGGCGCATCACCTCCAGCGCCCCAAGGGGCATCCGGGGAACGAGGGGTACCGGGCGGTCGCCCCGATCGCCGCCGCCGGCCGCCACGTCCTTCTGCTCACCGCCACGCCGCTCGAGGACGACGCGCACGGCTTCTTCCGCCTGCTCCAGCTCCTGCGCCCCGAGGAGTTTCCCGAAACCGAATCGTTCGACGAACGCCTCGCCCGCCGCGAGCCGCTGCCGCCCTGCACCAGCGCCACCCGCCGCGCGGACATCGGCGGCCTGCCGCCGCGGGTGCCGGTGCCGGTCGATCTGCCTGATGGATGGGAGGCCGCAGACGAGCTGGTCCGCCACCTGCGGGCGCAACCTGCCGACAACGCGCTCACCAAGCGCCGCAAGGCGGAGCGGGTGTTCCGCGCCCTCGCCTCTCCCGCCGCTCTCCTCGGCGCGCTCGACCGCCTCGACCGCGATGCGAGGAGACGGCGACGCTCGCCCGCCTCGCCCTCGCCGGCGACCCGCGGGTGCGCTGGCTGGTCGAGCAGTCCGGCCGCTGGACAGGGGCGGACGAGAAGACGCTCGTCTTCGTGGCCCACCGCGAGACGCTCGACCTGCTCAAGATGGGGATCGAGCGCCAGGGGCGGCGCACCGGCATCTTCCACGAGGAGCTGTCGGCCGAGCGGCGGGACATCGAGGTGGCGCAGTTCCGCCTCCCCGAAGGGCCGTCGATCCTGATCTCGACCGAGGCCGGCGGCGAGGGGCGGAACTTCCAGTTCTGCCGCCGCCTCGTCCTCTTCGATCTGCCGTGGAACCCGGCGGTCGTCGAGCAGCGCATCGGCCGCCTCGACCGCATCGGGCGGACGATCCCCACCGAGATCGTCTACTTCCGGCCCCCTGCCGGCTTCGCCCGCGCCGTCGCCGGGCTCTACGAGGAGATCGGCCTCTTCCGCGAGCCGCTCGGCGGCATGGAGCGCGAGCTGCGCCACGTGGCGCGCGCGCGTCGAGCAGGCGGCGGTCGCGGGGCCCGAGGAGGTGGACCCTCCGGCCGACTTCGCGGCGGCGCTGCGCGCCGCGCAGGAGGCGCACAACCGGGTGCAGCAGGCGGCCTACCACGAGCTGCACCGCGATCCGTACCGCCCCGGGATGGCGCCGGAGATCCTCGGCCGCGTCCCCGCCAACCTCGACCTGCTCAACGAGAGCGTGGTGGTGCGCGCCGCCTCGCGCTTCGGCTTCGACGTCGAGCAGCAGAGCGGCGAGCGCACCTGGCTGATCGGCTATGGCTACGAGGCGCTGGTCGACCACTTCTTCGGCGTGCCGCTCGGCAGCACCCTGCTCGGCACCTTCAGCCGCGCCCGCGCCGTCGACGAGGAGACGCTCGACTTCTTCTCCTCCGGCCATCCGCTGGTCGAGGGGATCCTGAACGAGCTCGAGGAGGGCCCGCGCGGCCGGGTCACCCTGTTCCAGATCGCCGGTGACGAGGAGACCTTCGGCCTGCTGGCGATCTACCGCGACCTCGCCGACTGGCGCGCCGTCGCCGTCGACGCCAAGGGGCAGCCCCGCCCCGACCTCGCCAAGCGCCTCACCACCCAGCCCCTGCTCACCGAGCCGATCGAGGCCAAGAAATGGACCGCCCAGGCGAGCTGGAAGAAGGCCATCCGCCGCATGGCCGACGCCCTCCCCAAGGGGGAGAAGCCGCAGGCCGTGGCGGCGTTCCGGGTGCGGAAGCGGTAGGGGGCCATGCTAGCCTTCCGCCCTCGTCGCTGAACTCTTCGCGGAGGACACGTCCCATGGCCCGCACGCCTCGCCTTCTCTGGCTCGCCCTCGTCTGCCTTTTCGCCGCCACCGCGGCCCTCGCCACTCCCGCCAAGCCGCGCCTGGTGGTGCTGATCTCGATCGACCAGTTCCGCGCCGACTACCTGGCGCGCTTCGCGGACCTCTATCTGCCGGCCGAAGGGAAGGGGGGCGTCGGCGGGTTCCGGTATCTGATGGAGCGCGGGGCGTACAACACGGACGCCCATCACGATCACTACCCGCTGTTCACCGGCCCGGGGCACTCGATCCACCTGACCGGCGCGCCGCCGTACAAGACGGGGATCGTGGGGAACGACTGGTTCGACCGCACGCTGAACGCGCCGCGCTACTGCGTGGAGGACGCGAAGAGCCCGCTGGTCGGGGCCGCCGATCCGGACGGCAAGCGCGGCGTGTCGCCGGTGACCTTGCGGGTGAGCACGGTAGGGCGACGAGCTGAAGATGGCGACCGGTGGCAAGGCGAAGGTGTGGGGGCTCGCCTTCAAGGACCGCGCGGCGATCCTGATGGCGGGGCACCTGGCGGACGGCGTCCTCTGGTTCGACGACGAGACGGCGTCCTGGATCTCGAGCCGCTTCTATTTCAAGGACGGCCATCTCCCAGGCTGGGTCACGGAGTGGAACGCCGCGAAGAAGATCGATCCCTTCTTCGGCAAGACCTGGAACCTCTCGGTGCCGGCCGCCGCCCTCGACCGGCTATGGAAGCCCGGCAACGAATTCGCCAACCCGCGCGCGGGGCTCGGGAAGAGCTTCCCCCACCCGATCACCGGCGGCCTCGACAAACCGGGCAAGGCGTTCTACAGCGCCTTCGAGAGCACCCCCTACGGCAACCAGTACGTGCTGGAGTCGGCCGCCGAGCTGGTGCGGCGCGAGAAGCTGGGGGCGGACAGCGTGCCCGGATCTGCTGGCGATCAACCTGTCGACCAACGACTACATCGGCCACTCCTTCGGCCCCGACAGCGCCGAGGTGCTGGACGCCGCCGTCGCGACGGACCGAGCCCTAAGCGACTTCTTCCGCTTCCTGGCGCGCACCGTCCCCGGCGGTCTCGCGAACGTCACCATCGTGCTGACGGCCGACCACGGTGTGGCGCCGATGGTCGAGGAGAAAAGCGGGAGGGGTTCGCGACCGCCCTCGCCTATCAGGACCCGGCGCTCGGCGCGGCGGCGAAGGCGGCGCTCGAGGCGGCGTTCGGGGCCGGCGACTGGTCGCAGGGGCTGGTCGAGTACAACTTCTACCTCAACCTCGAGGCGCTGAAGGCGAAGGGGATCGAGCCGGCGAAGGCGGAGGCGGTGGCGGCCGAGGCGTTCCGGCGCCAGCCGGGGATCTACGCCGCCTACACCCGCGGCCAGATCGTCGAGGGGCGGATGCCGCCGACCGACATTGCCCGCCGGATAGTCCTCGGCTTCCACCCCGCGGTGAGCGGCGACGTGGTGATCGTGCTCGATCCCTACACCGTCCCCAACTACGGGAAGGGGACGGTGTCGCTCGGCACCACCCATGGCACGCCGTACGCCTACGACACCTCGGTGCCGCTGCTGCTCGCCGGCGCCGGGATCAAACCGGGGCGCTACACCGCCCGCGTCTCGACGCTCGACATCGCGCCGACCCTCTCGGACCTGCTGGGGATCCTGCAGCCGAGCGGCTGCGAGGGGCACGTCCTCTCCCAATCGCTGCGCTAGGGTCCCGAAGACCCCCGCTCCCGGCACCGTGGTATGTGACGGTCGGGTCGTTGCCGGCGAAGGAGAAGAATGGCGGAGAAGGTCCATCGTGAGGAGGGTGAGGAGGGCGAGGAGCCCGCGGAGCCCAACCAGGTCACGGTGACCCCGGACGGCCCGCTCCATCTGCGCGGGCGGATCGAGATCGCCACGCCGGACGGCAGCCTCCTCCTCGTCGACACCCGGGCCGCCCTCTGCCGCTGCGGCGCCTCGCGGAACAAGCCGTTCTGCGACCGCTCGCACGCCGCCGCCGGCTTCCGCGACCCCGGCATCTGGCCGGGGAACGGCACCGAGGTCCCGCCGTCCCAAGATCCCGTGCTCCAGGTCGTCTGCTGCCCCGACGGCCCTCTCGTCTTCCAGGGCGAGCTCGAGCTGCGCCAGGCCGACGGCCGGCTCACCCCGCTGCGCCGCCACGCTCTCTGCCGCTGCGGCGGCTCGGCCGAGAAGCCGTTCTGCGACGGCTCCCACGCCCGCATCGGCTTCAAGACGGACGGCGAGGACGCGTGAGGGCAAGGCGGCAGGGCCAACGACCCAAGTCCAGGAAACTCTCTGGATCGGTGATGCTTGGTGTCGTCTAACGCCCTACCCGAACAGCCCCAGCTGCACCCCCACTCCCGGCCGGCGGAAGGACGCCGTGGAGAGCTCCGGGAACGGCTGGTCGAGCCCGTGCTTGCGCTTGAAGGTCTGGAAGGTGGCGCGGATCTGGTCGGCGTAGGGGCCTTCGCCGCGCATGCGGTTGCCGAAGCGGGGGTCGTAGAGCTGGCCGCCGCGCAGGTCGCGGACGCGGTTCAGCACCTTCTCCTTGCGGTCCGGGAAGTGCTCCTCGAGCCAGCGCTCGAAGAGGCCGGCGACGGCTCCGGGGAGGCGCATCACCACGTAGCCGGCGGTGCGCGCCCCCGCCGCCGCCGCGGCCGCGAGGATCTTCGGCATCTCGTGGTCGGTGATCGCCGGGACCACCGGCGCCACCATCACCCCCACCGGAATCCCCGCCGCGCTCAGCCGCTCGATCGCCTTCAGCCGGTCGCGCGGATGCGAGGCGCGCGGCTCCATCACGCGGGCGACCTCGCCGTCGAGAGTGGTGATCGACAGCATCACCATCGCCGCCTGGTGCGACGCGAGATCCTGGAGGATGTCGATGTCGCGGGTCACCAGCTCGTTCTTGGTGATGATCCCCACCGGGTTGCGGAAGTCGGCCAGCACGGCGAGGCAGCGGCGGGTGATCCCGAGCCGCCGCTCGGCCGGCTGGTAGCAGTCGGTGACGCCGCTCATCGCGAGGGTCTGCGGCTGCCACTTCGGGGAGGCGAGCTCCTTCCTGAGCAGCTCGGGGGCGTCCTCCTTGACCAGGATGCGGGTCTCGAAGTCGAGCCCGGCCGAGAAGCCCAGGTACTCGTGGAACGGCCGCGCGTAGCAATAGACGCAGCCGTGCTCGCAGCCGCGGTAAGGGTTCACCGAGGCGTTGAAACCGACGTCCGGGCTGTCGTTGTAGGCGATCACCGAGCGCGAGGTGTCGCGCAGCAGCTCGGTCTCGATCCGCTCCGGACCCGGGACCTCCTCGTCGCTCTCGTAGCCCCGCTCGACGTGGATCGTCTCGAACCGGTTGTGCGGGTTGCCGATCGCTCCCCGCCCCTTGAGTGCCATCTCCGCCATGGGCGTAAGTATAGCGCAAGTCCGCCTCGCGGGGAAGCGGACCGCAATGCCGAGACAGCGAGATAGAAAGCAGAGGTGCGAAGGAAAAGACCGGCCCCGTCGAGCTTCGTTCGCGACCTCGCTGGGGAGCTTTACGAGGCCGCGAGCTTGGCGAGAGGCTCACAGCGCTCCGAGAACGCCCTCGCGAGGTCGAAGAGAGGCGAAACTCCCTTGCCGCATGGCACATCTCGGAGATTTTGCTCCCGCACGTCGGGGAAATGCCCGCTACGGAGCTGGCGAGCGCCGGTTTGAACCTTGGGAGGACGTCTTGGTCCCCGCCGCGGAGAGGAAAAAAACGGCGCCGGGCTCCGGCGAAGCGAGCCGACGCTGAAAAGAAGGCTACTGCGGGCGAAAAAGCCCTCACCGGCCCGCCGCCAGAGGACCAAACCTTGCGAATCTGCTTCCCAACGGGTACGATATCGCGCAGCTTACGGATTTTTAAGTCCCTCATCGCCTGACGGAGAGTGTCTTGGCCTCCGTGAGGAAACTGCTTTCATACCGGACGGCGACGGACCGTTCAGGAGGGGATCGAATGAAACTGGGTGAGATGCGTCGGATCGGCAGTCACGTCACCGGGCTCGAGGCGCCGGACATCATCTACATGAAGCTCAGCGGAGACGTCAGCAACGAGGAGGTCAAGGAGATCAACCAGGCCCACCTCGACATGGCGGAGATCGTCCCCCAGCTCTACTATCTGATCGACCTCTCGCAGCTCGACAACCTCGCGCCGCACGTCCGCAAGGAGGCCTCGGAGACCGTCAAGCTCCTCCCCCTGCGCGGCACGGCGATCTACGGCGCGCCGCTCAAGGCCAAGGTGCTCGCCAAGCTGATGCTCACCGCCTCCAACATGTTCCGCTCGGGGAAGAACCTCAACCCCGTCGAGTTCCTGGACAACGAGGCGGACGCGCGGGCCTGGATCGAGAAGCGCCGCCAGGCGGCCTGATCGACCGCATCGCATTGGTTGCTGAATTCAGATTTACAGAGTATATTGCCGGCAACTCTTGGGCGTTGTTTTCAGCCGTCCTTCCGCCGTGCAGGCCGCACGGCGGTTCGCCGCCTCATGAGGAGGAGGAGAGAGATGTCGACCCCCAGGTATTTCAAGAGCCACGAGTGTGGCCGCCAGTTCACCGGTCTCGAGCTCCCCGACGTCGTCCACCTGCGGATGCAGGGCAAGTGCACGCTCGAGGAGTGCCGGATGATCAACCAGGCCAACTTCGAGTACGCGAAGGCGATCCCCTACTTCTTCTATCTGGTCGACCTCAAGGACCTCGAGGATCTCCCCGCCGCCGTCCGCCGGGAGGCCTCGGAGGCGGTCAAGTCGATGGCCGTGCGGGGGACGGTGGTGCTCAACGCGCCGTTGCGCGCCCGCGTCCTCGCCAAGCTCCTGCTCACCGCCGCCAACCTCTTCCGGCGCGGACCGGAGAGCAATCCCGTGGTCTTCGCCGACACCGAGGACGAGGCGCGGGAATGGTTCGCGCACCGGCGGCGGCAGATCCTGACCGCCTCGGTCGCGGCGTAGGCCGGAAGAAAAAACCAGGGACTGCGGGGACGACAGGGACACCAGGACAAGGAAAACCGCGTCCCTGAGGTCCCTGGAGTCGCTGCCGTCCCTGGTGCCCCCGCCCCCGTTGTGACACAATCCTGCCAAATATACGACGTACCTGCAGGACTAGTTTTCACGGTCGCACCAGGCGCCGGCGGGCGCCGGAGGATGTGTCGCATGGCCACGGCATCGGATGGGATGGTCGCCAAGCGGAGCCCGCGCCGGCTCCCTCCCGGACCGCGGGGATATCCCCTGATCGGCGTTCTCCCGCACCTGATCCGCGACCCGGCCGGCTACTGCACGGCCGCGATGCTCGAGTTCAACGACCTGGTGCGGCTCGACCTCGGCATCACCTCGATCTACCTGGTCACCCTCCCCGAGCACATCCATCACGTGCTGGTCGAGAACCACGAGAACTACTGGAAAGGACAGCTCTTCCAGCGCGCCCGCTACTTCTTCGGCAAGGGGCTGGTGCTCAACGAGGGGGAGGGCTGGCGCCACCAGCGCACGCTGATGCAGCCGGCGTTCGCCCACCGCCGGGTCGCCGCGCTGGTGCCGCTGATGGCCGACGTGGTGACGCAGCGCCTCGACAGCTGGCAGGCGGCCGCGCTCGCCGGCCGCCCGATCAGCATGGGCAAGGAGATGATGACGCTGACCCTGCGCATCATCGCCAAGACGATGTTCAGCCTGAGCATCGACGACGCCGAGGTGACCGGGATGGCGCGCGCCTTCAACGTCGCCCTCGGCCACATGACGCTGCGCATGTTCACCTTCTTCCTGCCGGAGTGGGTGCCGCTCAAGGGGCAGCAGGCCTGCCGGGAGGCGGTCGCCACCCTGGAGGCGACGACCTACCGCATCCTGCGCGCCCGGCGGCAGAGCGGCGAGGAGCCGGACGACCTGCTCGCCATGCTGCTCTCGGCGCGCGACGAGCGGGGCGAGGGGATGAGCGACGTCGAGCTGCGCGACGAGGTGATGACCACCCTCTTCGGCGGCTACGAGGCGACCGCCGACGCCCTCACCTGGGCCTGGTACCTGCTCGACCAGAACCCCGAGGCGGACGCCAAAATGCGCGCCGAGGTGGCCGCGGTGACCGGCGGCCGCACGCCGACCTTCGAGGACCTCACCCGCCTCACCTACACCGCGCAGGTGGCCGAGGAGGCGATGCGCCTCTTCCCCCCCTTCTGGTTCTACACCCGCACCGCCCACCGCGACGACGAGATCGGCGGCCACCGCCTGCCGGCCGGCGCCCTCACCCTGCTCTGCCCCTACGCCACCCACCGCAATCCGGCCTTCTGGAACGAGCCCGAGGCGTTCCGCCCGGAACGCTTCGCGCCCGAGAACGCCGCCGACCGGCCGCGCCACGCCTACTTCCCGTTCGGAACCGGCCAGCGGATGTGCATCGGCCGCCACCTCGCCATGCTCGAGCTGCAGCTCATCCTGGCGATGGTCGCCCAGCGCTACCGGCCGCGCCTCTCCCCCGGCCGCGCGGTGGTGCCGCGGGCGGGGACCTCGCTGCGCTCGCAGGACGGGATCTGGATGATTCCGGACCCCGCTTGACGTCTCTTTCCAATTTTTTTCAAGAGGACACTCCGATGACTGTCGACACTCTGACGCCACCGAACCACGACACCCAGGCAGGGTCTCCGGCGGCCCCGGCGGCCCCGGCGGCCCGCCGCCGGCCGCGATCCTGCTCCAGATGATGGACGGCATCAAGGTCACCCAGCTGATCCACGTCGCGGCGGTGCTCGGCCTCGCCGACCTGCTGCGCGAGGGGCCGCGGACGAGCGACGACCTCGCCGCCGCGGCCGGCGCCCATCCCGGCGCCCTCTACCGGGTGCTGCGCGCCCTCGCCTCGCTGGGGATCTTCCGCGAGGTCGACGGCCAGCGCTTCGCGCTCACCCCGCTCGCCGAGCCGCTGCGCAGCGACGTTCCCGGCTCGGTCAAGGCCTGGGCGACCGTCTGCGGCACCGACTGGCACCTGCGGATGTGGAGCGACATCCTCTACAGCGTGAAGACGGGGCTCGGCGCCTTCCCCCACATGCACGGCGGCATGGGCTCCTTCGAGTACTTCCAGCAGCACCCGGAGGCGGGCGCCGTCTTCTACCAGGCGATGACCGACCTCACGGCCCAGGTCTCCGCCGCCGTCCTCGCCGCCTACGATTTCTCGGGGGCGCGCCGGATCGTCGACGTCGGCTGCGGCAACGGCACCTTTACCGAGGCGATCCTCAACGCCCATCCCCACCTGACCGCCCTCCTGTTCGACATCCCGCCGGTGATCGAGGCCGCCCGCGGCGTCCTCGGCGCGGCCGGGCTCAGCGAACGCTGCGAGTTCGCGGCAGGAGACTTCTTCACGTCCGTGCCGTCCAGCAGCAGCGGCGGGGACGCCTACGTGCTGAAGAACATCGTCCACGACTGGAGCGACGAGCGAGGCGATCACCCTGCTCAGGAACTGCCGCCAGGCGATGCCGGCGGACGGCCGGCTGCTGATCGTCGAGATGGTGGTGCAGCCCGGCAACGACCCCTCGCCGGCCAAGATGTTCGACATCACCATGATGGTGGCCGAAGGCGGCCAGGAGCGCACCGAGGCCGAGCAGCGCAAGCTCCTCGCCGCCGCCGGCTTCGAGCTGGCGCGGGTCGTCCCCACCCCCTCGCCGGTGAGCGTGATCGAGGCGCGGCCGGTCTGAAGCCCGTTGGACCCGGCGCGCGCCGGAGACCCGCTTTGAAGCTTTCACTGCACTCTTTCTTTGCCGCTCCGGAACCGAACCGGAGCGGAACCCATCTACAATGATGGGAGACGCACGCCGACATCAGCGCGGGAAGGATTCAGCCGAAGATGCTGTTTTCAGGGGCGGGACTCAAGGGTAACTGCACGAACGGCTCACTGTATGGAACCCCGTAGCCCAGAGCCCCGAGAGCCGTTCTTCGCCTGGCCGGGGATGGCGAGCTTCAAGCTCACCATCCCGCTCTCCTATCTCTTCTTCAAGATCTTCTCCTCGGTCTACGGCGGCGCCAGCCTGCTCGCCAAGCTGCGCCAGCCGCACCCGGATTTCTATTTCCCGTGGGAGATGCGGCTCCCCTTCCTTCCCTCCTGGGCGCTGATCTACCTGACGGTGCCGCTGCTGCTGCTGGCGACCCCGTTCATCCTGCGCGCCTGGCGCAGCTTCACGCCGTTCATGCTGACGCTGACCATCGAGACGCTGATCGCCGGCGTCTTCTTCCTCGTCATGCCGCTCGCCCAGGCCTACCCGGCGCGGATCGCCCACGGCTTCTTCGGCTCGGTCTTCCACCTGGCCGACCGGCTGAACCTCGACTACAACAAGTTCCCCTCGCTCCACATCGCCTTCGCGGTGACGGCGGCGATCGTCTTCGGCCGGCGCTGCGGCTGGTTCGGACGCGGCGTGCTCACCGTCTGGCTGGCGGCGGTGTTCGCCTCCACGCTGCTGATCCACGAGCATCAGATCCTCGACCTCGCGGGCGGCCTCGCGCTCGGCCTCGCCGGCAGCTTCGCCATCCTCCGCCGGGTGTCGCAGGAGCCGATGCTCGAGACGCTGCGCATCGAGGCGCTCTGCCTGAGCGAAGTCTGGGGGCTGGTGCGCCGCCACCCGCGCTACCTGCGGGTCTTCTTCGCCCTCTTCCGCGCCTCGCTCCCCGGCTGGCGCCAGCGGCGGCCGCTGCGCGTCGCCTACTGCCTGGCCCAGCACGTCGACGACGTGCTCGACGGCGACCGGCCGGCGGTGCCCGCGGACGCCGAGCCCGAGGCGCACGTGCGGACGCTCCTCGCCATCCTCGCCGGCGGCCCGATGTCGCGGCCGGCCGAGGAGGCCGGCACCGCCGAGCTCCTCGCCGCCTACCTCGCGGCCGCCCTCGAGCCGGGGATGAAGGACGAGCTCTCCGAGCTGTTCCTGGTGCTGATCGAGGACCGCCGGCGGATGGACGAGCGGCGGACGATGACCTCGCCGGCGCTCGCCGAGCACCACCGGCGCACCTTCCACCTCGCGCTCGACCTCGCCCTCCAGCTCTCCGGCTCCGGGCTGCGCGCCGCCGACACGCCGGAGCTGATCGACGCCCTCGCCTGGAGCTCGCCGGTGCGCGACCTCGACGAGGACCTCGAGAAGGGATTGATCAACGTGCCGGCCGAGGTGATCGCCGCGGCCGGCTGGACGGGGCGCGAGGAGAACCTCGAGCCGCTCCTCGACACCCCCGCCGCGGTCGACTGGCTGCGCCGCGAGCACCGCCGCGGCGCCGCCTCGATCCTCGCCCTCGGCGAGCGCCTACCGTCGATCGACGACCGCCGCGGCCGCAAGATCCTCGCCGCCTTCCGCCGCGTCCTCGCGGCCTACGAAAGGAAGTACCGGCGCCGCCACCCCGACCTCACCGAGCCCCCCGCCGGCCTCGCCCCGACGCCGCCCCCTGCTGACGCGAAGAGCGCGGGCGGCCGGGCGGCGGGGATAGGAGCCGAGGAAAGCGCAGAGCCGCGGATCTCGCCGATCCGGACGGCGTGCTGGCTCACGGCGGTGACCGCTCCGCCGGGGGGCCGGCATGGGTGGGCATGGTAGTTTTACTACAAGGCGGTACGGGGGCGGGGGCTATCCACGTCTCGGTGCCGCTCAAGGCGGCCGAGTCGGCGACCGATCGCAAAGGAGGCAGCCCTGAAAGGTCTGGCAGAGGAGAGGGCAGGCGAGGCGTGGAGCGGGCCGGCGGCTTCGACGATGCAGCGGCTCCGCGGTGAGACCGCGGCCGAGCACGTCCGCCTGGAGCGGGTGACGGGGATGATGTCTCCCCACCTCACGGTGGACGGCTATCGACGGTACCTGCTGGAGATGTGGGCCGTTCACGCCGCCCTCGAGCCGCGTCTTTCCGGGCTGGAGGGGCTGGCCGCCGCCCTGCCCGACGTCGAGCAGCGGCGCAAGCTGCCTCTCCTCGAGCGCGACCTGGCCGCTCTCGGCGTCTCCCCCGCCGCTCTCGCCGCCCTGGCGCGGAGCCGTCCTCCGCTCCCCTGCTCCGGCGTCGCCGAGGCGCTGGGGGTGCTCTATGTGCTGGAGGGGTCGACCCTCGGCGGGCGCTTCATCCGGCGCCACCTCGAAGCGGTGCTGGGCTCCAGCGTGGCCGGCGCCACGAGCTACCTCGACGCCTACGGGGAGGTCGGTGGACCCTGGCGGCGCTTCGGCGCCGCCGCCGAAGCCTATGGAACGGCTCACCCCGGCGCCCCGGACGCCATGGCGGCGGCCGCCGTCGCCACCTTCCGGGCTCTCCTCGCCGGCTGGGGAGAGGCGAGCGGATCGGCATGAGCTTCCAGGTCGATCTCAGCAACTGTGACCGCGAGCCGATCCATCTGAGCGGTGCCATCCAGCCCCACGGTGTGTTGTTCGTGCTGTCGGTCCCCGACCTCGCCATCCTTCAGCTCAGCGCCAATGCCGGACGGTTCTTCGGCGGCGTCCCGGCGCCGGGCCGCGCCATCGGCGAGATCCTCGACAGCGACTGCGTCGCCGCCCTCGCCCTGCTGGCGCGCGGGGACGGACACGCCAATACGACGCTGGTCAAAGCCGAGGCTCTGCACGACGGCGCCGTCTTCGACGCCATCGTCCGCCGGATCCCCGAGGGGCTGCTGGTGGAGCTGGAGCCGGCGACCTCGCCCGCAAGCCTGTCGTTCAACGACTTCTACCAGCAGGCGCGCGCCGCGGTGGCCCGCCTGCAAGCGGTGACCGAGGTCGACGCGCTCTGCCGCAGCGCCGCGGTGGAAGTGCGGGCGATGACGGGGTTCGACCGCGTCATGGTCTACCGCTTCGACCGCCGGGACAATGGCCACGTGATCGCCGAGACCGCCCGCGAGGGCCTCGAGTCGTACCTCGATCTGCACTATCCGGCCTCCGACATCCCGGCGCAGGCGCGGCGCCTCTACGTGGCCAACCGCCTGCGCCTGATCGTCGACGTCTCCTACCGGCCGGTGCCGATCGAGCCGTCCGCGAGCCCGGTGACCGGAGAACCCCTCGACCTCTCCTACTCGGTGCTGCGCAGCGTCTCGCCGATCCACGTCGAGTACCTGCGGAACCTGGGCGTCCACGCCTCGATGTCGGTCTCCCTGGTGGTCGAGGGGCGGTTGTGGGGGCTGCTGATCTGTCACCACTACTCCCCGCGCTTCGTCTCCTACGACGTGCGGGCCGCCTGCGACTTCCTCTCCCAGACCCTGTCGTGGCTGATCACCGCCGGCGAGCGGGCCGACCGCCAGCAGCAGCGCGCGCAGATCGAGGGGGGGCTGCGGGTCCTGATCCAGCACCTTTCCGATGCCGACGACCTCGCCGCGGGGCTCGCCCTGGGCACCCCCGGCCTGCTCGCCATCGTCGACGCCGCGGGCGCCGCGCTGATCCATGCCGGCAAGACGACGGCCTTCGGCGTGACGCCGCCGTCCCAGCTGATCGAGATCGTGACGGAATGGCTGCGGTCGCGGGACGGGCAGGAGGTCTTTGCGAGCGAGCGCCTGGCCTCCCAGGTGCCGTCGGCGGCGGGCTACGTCGAGGTGGCGGCCGGCCTCCTGGCGGTGCCCCTCGACCGCGAGGGCGACAGCCACCTGCTGTGGTTCCGCCCCGGCGTCGAGCAGACCGTCAACTGGGGAGGCGATCCCAACAAGAGGGCCTCGCTCGAGGACGCGGCGCCCCGCCTCTCCCCGCGCGGCTCGTTCGCCCTGTGGAAGGAGACCGTCCAGGGCGAGTCGTTGCCCTGGCGGGCCTGGCAGATCGAGATCGCCGTCGAGCTCGGCCATACCATCGCCGCCATCGTGCTCCGGCGGGCCGCCGTCCTCGAGACGCTCAACCGCGAGCTGGAGGCCACCACCGAGGAGCTGAAGCTGGCCAGCCTGGCGAAAGACGACTTCCTCGCCACCCTGAGCCACGAGCTGCGGACCCCGCTCAGCGCCATCCTCGGCTGGATCCGCCTGGCGCGCACCAACCAGCTCGATGGCGACCGGTTGGCGCAGGCGCTCGAAGTCATCGAGCGCAACGCCAAGATCCAGGCCAAGCTCATCGAGGACCTCCTCGACGTCTCGCGGATCATCAGCGGCAAGATGCGCCTCGACGTCCAGACCCTCAACCTCCTGGACGTGGTGCGGGCCGCCCTCGACGGCATCCGCCCGACCGCCGAGGCCAAGAGCCTCAGCCTCCACTCGGTGCTCGACCCCGGAGCGTCCATCATCCTGGGCGACGCCGCGCGTTTGCAGCAGGTGGTCTGGAACCTGCTCTCGAACGCCGTCAAGTTCACCCCCAAGGAAGGGCGCATCCACCTGCACCTGACCCGCGTCGAATCCTCCGCCGCCATCACCGTCAGCGACAACGGGGAGGGGATCGACAGCGACTTCCTGCCGCACGTCTTCGACCGCTTCCGCCAGGCCTACGGCGGGATCGATCGCACCCACCAGGGCCTGGGCCTGGGGCTCGCCATCGTCCGCCACCTGGTCGAGCTGCACGGGGGGACCGTCTCCGCCTTCAGCGAGGGGAAGGGACGCGGGGCGGTCTTCACCGTCCACCTTCCCCTGTCGCCGCTGCGGGCCGAGCCGGCCGAGACCCAGACCGCCCGCGCGCAGGAGGTCGCGGACGCCGATTGCCCGCCGTCGCTGCGCGGCCTGCGGGTCGTGGTGGTCGACGACGAGCCCGACGCGCGGGAGCTCCTCCAGGCTGAGCTGTCGCGCTGCGGAACGGTCGTCCGGCTGGCGGAGACGGCGGCCGAGGGACTGGAGCAGGTCTCCGCCTGGCGCCCCGACGCCCTGATCTCGGACATCGGCCTGCCCGGGATGGACGGCTACTCGCTGATCCGCGCCGTCCGCCAGCTTCCCGAAGACCAGGGCGGCCGCACTCCGGCCATCGCGCTGACCGCGTACGCCAGCAGCCAGGACCGGGTGAAGGCCTTCCTGGCCGGCTTCCAGGCCCACCTGGCCAAGCCGATCGAGCTGCACGAGCTCCTGGCGGTCCTCGCCAGCATCAGCGGGCGGCTCGGCTCCTGAACCGGGAGACCGCCCCGCCCGCCCTCTCCCGCCTCTCCTACGCCGGGCTGAGCGCCGGCCGCTCCCGCGCCATCCGGGTGAACATCCCCGGGGTGTAGGCGGTGATCTTCCCCGTGAAGGCCGAGGCGGCGACGGTGAGCGGGGAGGCGAGCCAGAGCTTGCCGGGGCCGGAGCGGCCCTTGTAGTTGCGGTTGATCGCCGAGACGGTGACCTCGTCGGCGCTCTCGGAGACGCCGGGGCCGCAGCCGATGCAGGCGCCGCAGCCGGGGTGGATGAGCTGGACTCCGGCGCGCTCGAAGGTGTCCGCCAGGCCGTTCTCGCGCACGTAGCTCTCCACCGCCTGCGAGCCGCACTGGATCATGAAGCGGACGCCGGGGGCGATCTGAAGGCCGGCGTCGAGCGCCTCCTTCACCACCTGGTGGTAGAAGATGAGGTCGTCGATCTTCCCCGCCGTGCAGCTGCCGCCGTAGGCGATGTCGATCGGCACGTCGCCGATCTCGTCGATCCAGGCGCCGTTGGTGGGATCGGAGGGGATGCCGCGGTCGGTGTCGCCGGGGTGGGCCACCATCGGGCGCATCGTCGCGAGGTCGATCGTGTAGACCCCTCCGGCGTACTCGGCCCCCGCGTCCGGCGCCACGGCGCGCGCCTTCAGACGCTCCACATCGATCCCGGGCCGCCACTCGGCGAGCCAGCGCCAGGTCTCGTCGTCGGCGATCACGATCGCGGTCTTCGCGGCGCACTCGGTCGCCATGTTGGTCAGCGTCGCCCGCTCGTCCATCGAGAGGGTGGCGACGCCGGGGCCGGTGAACTCCATCACGCGGTCGAGGGTGAGCTGCGGGCGGGCGTGGTTCAACAGGATGAACAGCATCAGGTCCTTGGCGGTGACTCCGGCCGGGAGCTTGCCGGTCAGCTCGAAGCGGATCGACTCCGGCACCTCGACCTGGGTGAACCCCTGGCGGATGAGGTCGGCGTACTCGGTCGCCCCCACCCCCCAGGTCAAGGCGTTGTTGACCCCGCCCATGCAGGTGTGGCTGTCGGTCGCCTGGATGAAGTCGCCGGGATCGATCAGGTGCTCGCGCGCCACCTCGTGGCAGATGCCGGGGGAGATGCGGTCCTTGGCCGAGAAGTCGCGGACGCCGGTGTGCGCCTGGAACTCGCGCTGCAGCTCGCGCAGCGTCTCGATCTTGCCCAGGAAGGCGCGCATCTTCGGCACCTCGTCGGCGTAGATCAGGTGGTCCTCGAAGACGGCGAACTTCTGGGGGTTGGTGACCGTGTAGTCCGCGCCGTACTCCTGCTCCAGGAAATAGTGCACCTGGGCGGTGGTGAACTCGTGCGAGTAGCCGCCGTCGACCGACACCACCACGGCGTCGCCCGGCTTGACGTAGCGCGCGCCGGCCTCTTCTCCATCAGCACCCGGAGCGCCGATCAGGTGCCGGGCGAGGATCTTCTCCGCCATCGTCATCGGCCGCGGGCCGGTCTGCGGGCGCGGCAGCGTGATCTCGCCGGCGGCGAGCGCCTTCGAGAAGGGGAAGAGGCCGCCCTGATGGATGACGATGCGGGTGATCGGGTCCCACCCCTGGCAGAACTCGTCGAGCGGAATGCCCTCGCCGGCCTGGAGGCGCTTGAGGATCTCGTGATCCCCCATCAGCACCCCCTGGCTGATGTTGTTGCGGGCGTGGATGGGGGCGAAGGAGGCGGCGATGGCGATGCGGATGCCCGACCACTTCTCGGCCTGCACGGCGGTCTCGCGCGAGCTCCCCACCCCCTTGCGGAAGCCGGAGACGATGACCTCGAAGTTGCCGTCGATCAGCGCGTCGTGCTCGAAGAGGCGCTTGCCGTCGACGATCAGGCCGGCGTAGGCGTCGCGGGCGATGTCCTCCGGCCGGTGGCTGAAGCAGACCCAGGCCGGGGTCATCGCGTCGGTGTTGATGTCGTCCAGGAGGTCCTCGACGCGGAGGTCCTCCATCCGCAGGTCGAGCTCCCCCCGCAGCTGGCGCCGGATCGGCTCCGGGTCCTTGGTGAGGAACAGCACCCGCTTGCCGGGGGTGAGCCGGATGGTCTCGGGAGGCTTCATCGACGCGTCTCCTGTCGAAAGGGATCGAAATTCCAGGGCTCCTCCGCCCGGCAGGCATCTTCCGGACCGACCGGCGGGGAACGATGCCGACATTCTATCCAACGCCGGCACCCTGGGGGACTATTCTCCGCCTGGTATAAGCTCGCCGCCATGGCGAAAGCGGACGATCCATCGAGCGATGCCGGCAACGTCTACGAGAACGCGGTGGGGCGCCCGCTCGGCCCCGCGGGGGGGCTGTCGCCGGCGCGGGTGTCGGCGTCGGTGGTGCTCTGGCGGCATTTCGACGGCGGCGGGCCGGACGACGTCGAGGTGTTCTGGGTGAAGCGGGCCGAGACCCTCGCCTTCATGGGGGGATGGCACGCGTTCCCCGGCGGCGGCTGGTCGCGCGCCGATCCCGACCCTGCCGATCCTGGGCGAGCCGCAGATGCCGCGGGAGAATCATCCGCCGTCGGCGGGAATTCCGGAGTCGCTGCGCGACCTCGACGCGCCGAGCCCGGACCTCCTGCCGGGGCTCGCCGCCTGCGCGCTGCGCGAGCTGTTCGAGGAGACGGGGATCCTGGTCTCCGAGCCGGCCGTCGATCCCGAGCGCCTGCCGGAGCTGCGCCGCGCGCTCCTCGCCGGCGAGCGGAGCTTCGCCGACGTCTTGAAGGAGCTGGAGGTGAAGCTCGACGCCTCGCCGCTGGTCTACGCCGGGCGCTGGACGACGCCGCCGTTCGCCCCCGTCCGCTTCGACAACCGTTTTTTCCTCCTGGAATGGCCGGCGGATGGCCCGGCGCAGCCGGAGATCGTGGAGGGCGAGCTCGAGCGCGGCGCCTGGGCGCAGCCCGCCGAGGCCTGGGAGGCGTGGCACCGCGGCGACGTGCTGGCGGCGCCGCCGATCCTCCACTTTCTGGAGGTGCTGAGCCAGGACGGGCCGCGGCGCGGCCTCGGCCGCCTGCGCGATCCCGCCGAGACCCACCTCGGCCCCTTCCGCCGCATCGAGATGCGCCCCGGGGTGCTGATGTACCCCCTGCTCACCCTGACCCTGCCGCCGGCGGCGACCACCAACACCTACCTGCTGGGGACGGGCGACTGCGCGCTGGTCGACCCCGGCCCGGTCGACGAGCGCGAGCTCGACCGCCTGGAGGCCTCCCTCGCCGCCGCCCGCGAGCGGCTCGGCCGCAAGGTGACGGCGATCTGGCTTACCCACCACCATCCGGACCACGTGGGCGGGCGTCGAGCGCCTGCGCGCCGCGCTGGGCGTCCCCGTGCTCGCCCACCCGCTGACCGCCGAGCGGCTCGCAAGCCGCGGGATCGAGATCGACGGCGAGCTCAACGACGGCGAACGGATCGTCCTCAAGGGCGCGGGTGAGGACTTCCCGGTCCTCGTGATCCACACCCCGGGACATGCCCGCGGCCACGTCTGCTTCCTCGAGGAGGGGCAGCGCTCGCTGCTCTGCGGCGACATGGTCTCGGGGGTGAGCATGATCGTCGTCGATCCCCCGGAAGGGGACATGGACGACTACCTGGGCTCGCTCTCGCGCCTCGCCGCCCTCCGCCCGGGCACCCTGTTCCCCGGCCACGGGCCGGCGATCAAGAACGGCGTCGACAAGCTGCGCGAGTACCTCAACCACCGCCTCTGGCGCGAGGAGCGCATCCTCACCGCCTGGAACGCGGGGAAGCACCAGCCCGCCGACATCCTCCCCACGGTCTACGACGACGTGCCGAAGGCCGCCTGGCCGATCGCCGAGCGGCAGATCCTCGCCCACCTCGACCGGCTGCGGAAGCACGGGCGGCTCGGCTAGCTTCTCTACTCGGTCTACTCGGCCTAGTCGGCGCGCAGCGACTCCAGGGGATCGACCCGCGCCGCGCGGCGGGCCGGCAGCCAGCAGGCGAGGAGGCCGGCGGCGGCGAGGACGGCCGGGGCGAGCGCGTAGACCTCGAGGTCCCACGGGCGCACCTGGTAGAGCGAGGCGGCGAGCAGGCGGGCGAGCGCCGCCGCCAGGGCGAGCCCGAGGACGATTCCCACCGCGAGCTGCACCGCTCCCGAGCGCAGCACCCCCCGCTGCACCGCCGCGCCGCTCGCTCCGAGCGCCAGGCGGATGCCGATCTCCCGCGTCCGGCGCGCCACGGCGGCGGCCATCACCCCGTAGAGGCCGAGGGCGGCGAGGAAGAGGCCCGCCGCGCCGAACAGCCCGAAGAGGGCGGCCGCCCGGGTGAACGGCCCGGCCATGCCGTCGATCCGCTCCTGCATCGTGGCGAGGGCCCACACGGGGACCTCGGGGTCGGTCGCCACCGCCGCGCGCCGGACGGCCGCCGCCAGGGGGGCGAGCGGACCCGCCGAGCGCACGGCGAGGAAGCCCCCCGATGGGCGCGACTGTTCCCAGGGGAGGTACATCGCCGCCGGCGACCGGCCGCCGTCGAGCCCGCCGAACGAGAGGTCGGCGACCACCCCGACCACCGTGCGCCAGGGCTGCTCCGCTCCCCCGGCTCGAATCCGCCTCCCCACCGGACTGCCGCCGGGAAGAAGGCGCTCGGCGAAGCCGCGGCTGACCACCGCGACCGCCGGCGCGTCGGCGCCGTCCGTCTCTGCGAAGGTGCGTCCCGCGAGCTTGTGGAGGCCGAAGACCTGGAAGTAGCCGGGCGAGACGGCGAGCCAGCGGACGCTCGGAAGGCCGGTGCCCGCGGCCGGGACCGACCCTTCGACGGCGAGCGGCAGCTGGGGATCGACCCGGCTGCCGAGCAGCGGGCTGGAGAGGAAGGCGAACGCCGGGGCTCCCGGCAGCCCGGCGAGGCGCCGCCCCAGCTCGGCGTAGTAGCGGCGCCGCGCCCCCACGTCCTCGTAGGCCGGACCATAGATCGAGATCTCGGCGGTGAGCACCCGCTCCGGCGGGAAGCCGAGGTCGAGCCGCGCGAGGTTCATCAGGCTCTTGACGGTCAGCCCGGTGGGGATCAGCAGGGCGCAGGAGAGGGCGATCTCGGCGACCGCCAGCGCGGCGCCGAACCTCCCCAGCCGCAAGCCGGTGTTGCCGCGCGACGAGTCCTGCAGGATCTCTCCCGGGTCGGTCCGCGCCGCGCGCAGGGCGGGGAGCATCCCGGCCAGCAGGCTCGCCAGCAGCGTGAGGCCGAGGGCGCAGAGGACCACCCGGGCGTCGAGCCGCACGTCGACCCAGAACGACGGGATCTCGTCGCCCAGCAGGCGGCGGTAGAGGACGATCAGCCCCTGCGCCAGCCCGAGCCCCAGCAGCCCCCCGGCGGCCGCCAGCACCAGGGTCTCGGCGAGGAGCTGCGCCGCGAGGCGCCCCCGCCCGGCGCCGAGGGCGGCGCGGACGGCGATCTCGGGGGTCCGCCGCGCCGAGCGCAGGAGGAGCAGGTTCGCCACGTTGACGCAGGCGATCAGGAGCACCCCGCAGACGGCGCCCAGCATCACCAGCTGGCGGGAGCGCAGGTCCTCGTCCACGTACCCGGAGAGGAACGGCAGCACGGCGATCCGCGGCATGCCCTGGGCGCGGGATGCGGCGGGGAGGTGGCGCACCAGGTTGGCGATCTCGGCGCGTGCCCGCCGCGGCGTGATCCCGGCGCGCAGGCGGCCGATCAGTTGCAGCCGATACTCCTTCCGCTCGGCCTCGTCGAAGCGCAGCGGCAGCCAGAAGTACTGGTTCAGCGGGAAGCGGAAGCCGGCCGGCATCACCCCGACGACCGTCGCCGGCTCCCCCGCGACGCGGACCGTCCGTCCCACCACCTGCCGGTCGCCGCCGAAGCGGCTCTGCCAGAGCTGGCCGCTCAGCACGACCACGGGAGGCGCCCCGGCGCGCTCGTCCTCGGGGCGGAGAGAGCGGCCGAGGACCGGCCGCACCCCCGTCATCGCCAGCAGGTCGGCGGTGACGTACCCCGCGTTGTACGGCTCGGCCGGCTCCCCGGAGCCGCTGAGGTTGAGGAGGAAGCCGCACCAGGCGCCGAGGACGTCGAAGGAGGTCTGCGCCCCGCGCAACGCGACCGCCTCGCGGGTCGCGAAGGGAAAGACGCCCGTCGCATCCGCCTGGAGACGCTCGACGCGCGCGATCCGCTCCCCATTCGGGAACGGCAGCCCGCGTAGGAACGTCCCCTCGACGATCGCGAACATCGCCGCCGTCAGGCCGATCCCCAGCGCGAGCGTCAGCACGGCGAGGGTGGAATGGCCAGGGTCCTGCCCCAGCCGGCGGACTCCGTGGGCGAGGGCGGAGAGTCTCATCTGCAGAGATTGTAGCCTCCGGTTTCGGTAGAGTCTCCGAGAATGTCCGCCTTCCCTACCCTTGCTGTCCTGGTAATAGCGATCCTCCTCGCCGCCCCGGCCCGCGCACAGGAGGTGAAAGAGCCGTGGTCTCCCGAGCAGGCGACCGGGGCTCCCGATACGTCCACGGCGGAGGACGCTCCGACGGCGTGGACCCCGCTCGAGCCGAGCGCGGGGGCGGAGTGGCTGATCGTCCGCTTTCCGCGCGCGGTGGCGATCGACGAGGTGCGGATCCGCGAATCTCTGGGCCCGGGCACGGTTTGGCGGGTTTCGGCCACTCTAGAGGACGGAGCGTCCTCGATCCTGTGGGCCGGGAACGATCCCACGACGGCGGCGCCGGCCGATCTCGTGGTCCGGGCGCAGGGCGAGATCATCTCGCGAGAGATCCGGATCGAGCTCGACACGGCGCGGCGGCCGGGCTGGAAGGCGATCGACGCGGTCGAGCTGGTGGGACGGGACGGCAGCCGGCAGTGGGCCGCGGAGGCGGAGGCGAGCTCGAGCTATGCCACGGTGGGCGGAATCCTCGCCGCCGAGCTCTCTCCGGCGGCGCGGCTCTTTGCCGACGAGGCGGCCGGGATTAGAATGTCCGCCCCCGGGTTCTGGATCCGCGCCAATCCCGCCCTCCTCGAGGTGCCGGGAGCCATCCTGCGCGCCTGGACCCGGGACGGTCGCGCCACGGTGGTCGTCTTCCACCGGGAGCGCCGGGAGCGCCGGGAGACGGACCGCGCCGGGTCTGCGCGGGAGCTGATGGAGCGGGCGGCGGCCGAGCTCGAATCCGGCCTGGGTGTGGAGGTCAAGGCACGAGAGCTGCATAGACTCAGCGGTCTGGATGTCGTGGGGGTGGTAGCGCGCGGGAACGGAGAGGACGGCATGCAGTACGAGCAGCACTGGGTGCTGGTGCCGCGACAACGAGATCTGATCGTCCTCCTCCTCAGTGCTCCGGAAGTCTCGTTCGACGCCGACGAGCGCACCTTCGAGAAGATGCTGGCGTCGGTCGAGATCCGCGAGCCCGCGCCGCCCCTGATCCATTGAAATCGTCAACCCTGGCATCGATCGAAACCGTTCGACCGCCATTACGGAGAGCCGAGGAACTTATGACGCGAACCATGAACCCGCGCAGCGCACGCGTTCTCGTTTTCGCCACCGCCCTGCTGACCGCCCCCCTGCTGCCCGCCTGGTCACAGCCGCCGACGCACCGTCCGCAGCCGAAGAAGGCGCCGGCCAAGGGGGAGGTGATCGTCAAGGGCGACACGCCGATCGATCCCAACGACCCGAATCAGGCGCAGCCCGGGATGACCTCGGACCCGAACGCTGCCCAGGCGCCGGCGGCGCAGCCGATGACCTCGGACCCCAACGCGGCGGCGCAGCCCCCCGCGGCCGCTCCCGGGGCCCCGGACGCCGCGGCCAATCCGAACGCCGCCAAGGGGCTGCAGCCGGCGCAGATCGGCATCGCCTTCGCTCCGCCGCAGGGTTGGCAGCAGGGCGACCCCACCAAGTTCACGGTGCCGGGAAATATCTGCTGCGTCTGGTCGCCGGACAACACCTCGTCGATCGCCGCCTTCGTCCAGAACTCGGGGAAGCCTTACAACCCGCGCACCCTGCTCGAGCAGAGCGCGGACGCCCTGCACAAGAGCCTGAACGCCGAGGTGAAGCAGAAGGAGGTCGTCACCGTCGGCGGCATGCGCGCCTTCTCGCTGGTGGTGAGCGGCCCGGGGACCGGCGCCGGCATCGACGGCAAGGGGACGGTGAGCACCACCCAGCATTGGCTGGCCGTGCCGCGGGACAAGGACGTCGTCATCTTCCTGATGACCACCCCGGACGAAAAGTTCGCCGCCAACGAGGCAGTCTTCCAGACCATGCTCGCCTCGCTCAAGGTCAGCGGCACGCAGACCCCGGATCAGCAGGCCGCGAAGTAGGCCAGAACCGGCATACAGAGTGCTGAGAAAGGGGCGGGGCCTTGGGGCCTCGCCCTTTTTCATTTTGGCAGGGTTTATTTTGGCGGTGTCGCAGGCGAAACAGGGGCCGCCGCGGGCGCCGCCGCCTTCTCCTCGCCGCGGCCTTCCCCGGCTTCCCCGGCTGCCAGCTTGAGCCCCGCCTGCTCGACCATCGCCTTGTACTCGGGGGGCGAGAGCTTCCCCATGCGGCGGACGAAGGCGACGAGGTCCCACACCTCGTCGTCGGTGTGGGTGACGCCGAAGGCGGGCATGCCGGTCATCTTGATGCCGTTCTTGACCACCCAGAAGGTCTCCTCGGGCGGGTCGTGGGCGGCGTCGGAGAGCTCGGGGGGATCGGGGTTCAGACCCTGGCCGATCGCGGAGATGTTGACTCCCGGCGCGCCGTGGCAGGGGGTGCACATCTGGTGGTAGTGCACCAGGCCGGTCCGGATCCGCCGCGGGTCCTCGAGGTTGGGCACCGGGATCTTCCCCTGGATCGCGGCGACCGCGCGGTGGACCGAGTGCCGCTGCGTGGTGACCAGCGCCCAGCGGATCACCCCCTTGTCCGGCGTGGTGGCCGAGACGTCGTAGAGCCCCGAGCTCATGAAGAGGAAGCCAGCCGCCGCGAGCAGCGCGACGAAGACCACCAGCGTCAGAACGATTTTCTTCATTTGGCCCCTTCTCCCGTATAGAGTGACGGCGATGGCCGACTCCAGCGGCAGCGATCATCCCATGGAGGCCGGCCGGCCGGCCAGCGACCTCGCCCTCGTCCTCTCGGGGGGCGGAGCGCGGGGCGCCTACCAGGCGGGGGTCCTGCGGCGGATCGCGCACCGCTTCCCGGACCTCCAGTTCCCGATCATCACCGGCGTCTCGGCCGGGGCGATCAACGCCAGCTTCATCGCCGCCCATCCCGGCACGCTCGCCGAGGCGATGGACGACCTCTGCGCCCTCTGGGCGGCGCTCGAGCTCGAGGACATCTTCCGCATCGACCTGCCGTCGCTGGCGCGCCACTTCACCCGCTGGGCGACAAGGCTCGCCTCGGGGGGGATGGCGATGGCCCCGGCGGTGCGCGGCCTGGTCGACAGCAGCCCGCTCGCCGGCACCCTGCGGCGCAGCTCGCCCTGCCTCGACGGCGAGCTGATCGGCATCGAGCGCAACCTCGAACGGGGGAGCCTCCAGGCGATGGCGCTGACCGCCCTCAACTACTCGACCGGGCAGACGGTGACCTGGGTCCAGGGGCACGGCCTCCCCCACTGGCACCAGCCGCGTCACCGCAGCCAGCAGGCGCGGATCACCGTCGACCACATCATGGCCTCGGCGGCGCTGCCGATGTTCTTCCCGGCGGTGCGCATGGGGGACGCCTGGTACGGCGACGGCGGCATCCGCCTGTCGACGCCGCTGGTGCCCGCGATCCGCCTCGGGGCACGGCGCATCCTCGCCGTCTCCCCCCACTACGAGCCCACCCTCGAGGAGGCGGAGCGCCCGAAGAGCCAGGGCTATCCGTCCCCCGCGCAGGTCCTCGCGCACCTGCTCGACTCGATCTTCCTCGACGTGCTCGACGAGGACGTGCGGCGCCTCCAGAGCCTCAACCTGCTCCTCGCCAAGCTGCCGCCGGCGGAGTGGGGCGAGCTGCGCGACGTGGCGATCCGCGTCCTGCGCCCCTCGACCTCCCTCGGCGACATCGCCGCCGAGTACGAGCCCCGCCTCCCCACCAGCTTCCGCTACCTGGTGCGCAGCCTGGGCACGCGCGAGACGCAGACCTCCGGCCTGCTCAGCATGCTGATGTTCCAGCCGGACTATCTGCAGCGGGTGATCGCGCTGGGCGAGGCGGACGCCGAGGCGCGGCTGGACGCGGTCGGCGAGCTGGTGGGGATGACGCCCCTCCCCCCTACGCCACCGTGACCTCGGGGCAGAGGAACACGTCCTGGATCTCCTGGAAGAGCTTGACCCCTTCCGCCATCGGCCGCTGGAAGGCCTTGCGGCCGGAGATCACGCCGGAGCCGCCGGCGCGCTTGTTGATCACCGCCGTGCGCACCGCCTGGGCGAAGTCGTCCGCCCCGGTCGATTCGCCGCCGGAATTGATCAGGCTCACCCGGCCGCTGTAGCAGTTGAGGACCTGCCAGCGGTTCCAGTCGATCGGGTGATCGGTGATCAGCGAGCCGTCGTAGAGCTTCGGGCTGGTCTTGCCGAAATTGAGCGCCTTGTAGCCGCCGTTGTTGGTCGCCTGCTTCTGCTTGACGATGTCGGCCCGCATGGTCACCGCCAGGTGGTTCGCCTGGCCGGTGAGGTCGGCCGAGGTGTGATAGTCCACCCCGTCCTTCTTGAAGGCGTTGTTGCGGGTGTAGGCCCAGAGGACGGTGGCGAGCCCCAGCTCGTGGGCGCGCTCGAAGACCTCGGCGATCTCGACGATCTCGCGGTCGGCGTCGTCGCTGCCGAAGTAGACCGTGGCGCCCACCGCCGCCGCCCCCATGTTCCACGCCTGCTCGACGTCGCCGAAGAGGATCTGCTGGAACTTGTTGGGATAGGTGAGCAGCTCGTTGTGATTGATCTTGGCGATGAACGGTATCTTGTGCGCGTGCTTGCGGGCCAGGATGCCGAGCACGCCGACCGTCGAGGCGACGGCGTTGCACCCCGCCTCGAGGGCCAGGCGCACGATGTTCTCGGGATCGAAATACGCCGGGTTGGGGGCGAACGAGGCGGCGGCCGAGTGCTCCACCCCCTGGTCGACCGGCAGGATCGAGAGATAGCCGGTATTGGCGAGCCGGCCGCTGCCATAGAGGCGCTGGAGATTGACCAGCACCTGCGGCTTGCGGTCGGAGAGGCTCCAGATCCGTTCGACGTGGTCGGGGCCGGGGAGCGTCAGCTGCTCCTTCGGCACCCCCTTGCAGGTGAAGGAGAGGAGCTCGTCCGCATCCTTGCCGAGGAGCTCCGCGATGTGGTCGATGCCGCTGCTCTTCTGTTCCATGATGGCCATCGGGATTTCCCTCCGTTCGGATTTCAGATTCCGGCGCCGGGTGCGCCGCGCGGTATGTTATCGCGGGACGCCGCGATGAGCACGCCTTCACGCTATCACCGCCTGCGCGCCGTTCTCGACCGCCGCCAGGGGGACCTGACCGTCCTGATGGAGGACGTGCGGGTGCCGCGCAACCTCGCCGCCATCCTCAGGAGCTGCGACGCCGTGGGGGTCTTCGCGGCGCACGCCGTCTGGCCGGGCGGCCTGCTCAAGATCTCGAACCCCGCCTCGGGGGGCAACCGCAAGTGGCTCCCCGTCCACGAGCACCGGACGCTCGCCGCCGCCCTCGCGCGGCTCAAGGGGGAGGGGCTGCGCGTGCTGGCCGCCCATCCCGCGGCGGCGGCGATCCCCTTCCGGGAGGTCGACTTCACCCTCCCCACCTGCCTGCTGGTCGGCAACGAGGACGCCGGGCTCTCTCCCGCGGCGCTCGCCGCCGCCGACGGCGTGGTGGCGATCCCGATGGAAGGGATGGGGACCTCGCTCAACGTCGCGGTGGCCGCCGCCCTCCTCCTCTTCGAGGCGCAGCGCCAGCGCCGCGCGGCCGGCTTCTACGCCGCCCCGCGGCTCGATCCCGAAATCTACGAACGGACCCTCTTCGAGTGGATGTACCCACGGATCGCGGCGCGCTGCCGGCAGCGGGGAGCTCCCTATCCGTCCCTCGGCACCGGCGGCGAGATCACGGGGGCGGTGCCGCGGTAGGCCCGCGCCCCCCACACCGTGCGCGAGATCTCGGCGATCGCCTGGTCGGCTTCCTTCTCGTCCACGAAGCCGGTGGTGAGGACGACCAGCACGTACGGCGCCTCCCCGGGCGGGAAGACGATGGCGGCGTCGTGGTGGACGCCGGGGATGTCCCCCGTCTTGTGGGCGATCACCGTCCCCTTCGGCAGGTAGGCGGGGATCTTCTCGTTGAACTCCTGCCCCTCGAGGATCTCGAGCATCTTCTGGTTCGAGGCGGCGGAGAACGCCGTCCCCTTGACCAGGGCGGCGAGGGCGATCGCCAGGTCCCCGGCCGTGACCCGGTTGTTGAGGTGGTCCGCGAAGGCCTTCTGGTCCTCGACGCCGCGCAGCACCTCGATGCGGTAGGCGCCCAGGCTGCGCATCAGGTCGTTGGCGCGCGAGGCGCCGATCTTGTCGATCAGCAGGTTGGTCGCGAGGTTCGAGCTGCGGGTGATCATCCGCCGGATCAGCTCCTCGAGGGGGCGCGTCGAACCGAGCGCCTGATAGAGCTCGGGATCGCCGTCCTGGGCCGGATCGAGCGCATAGGGAGAGCCGTCGGCCAGGCTGGGGAACTGGTTGCGCACGGCGATCGGCTCGTCGAGCCGCAGCTGGCCGGCCTCGACCGCCTGGAAGAGGGCCATCATCACCGGCAGCTTCATGGTGCTGGCGGCGTGAAAGCTCATCTCCTCGTTGCGGAAGTAGGCGGCGCCGTTGCCGAGGTTCTGGTAGGCGACGGCGATCGTCACCCCCGGGCGATGGAAGTAGGGCTCGAGCCGCAGGGCGAGCGAGGAATTGCCGAACACGTCGCCGCCCGAGGCGCAGGAGAGGAGCGGCAGGGCGAGGGCGAGGAGCGGGGCCAGGCGCCGGGACGGATGCAGGGACGGGATCACGTTCGGTTCTCCTCCGGGGGCGTCGGCGTTCAGACCGGCGCTCAGACCAGCGACAGCTGGCCGCGCGGCGACTCGCTCAGGGAGCCCCCGTAGCGGCCGTGGCGGGTGACGTAGCCGTCCACCTTGAACTTGCGGCGCGTGCTCTCCGAGGTCATGTAGCGCACGGTGCCGAAGATCGGCCGCTCGGGCGGCCAGGGCCGGTCGTAGCGGCCGAAGCACCAGAAGATGCCGGTGTAGGAGTTGGGGTCGCGCCCGTCGAGGGCGTACTTGTTGTTGAGGTGGATCAGCGTCGCCAGCGCCTCGGGCGGCGTCCGCGACCACTGCAGCACCTTCTTCCCCCACAGCATCCGCAGGTAGTTGTGGATGCGCCCCTCGCCGCGCAGCTGTCCCTGGGCGGCGTTCCACAGCTCGTCGTGGGTGGTGCCGGCCTCAAGCTCCGCCCGCGAGTAGAGCTCCGGCCGGGGATCTCCCGCGTGCTTGGCGAGGGTCGCCTGCGCCCACGGCGGCAGCGACTCGTAGCGCTCGAAGTCGGCGCGGCGCGCCGCCATGTTGTAGCCCACCTCGCGCCAGGTGATCGCCTCGTCGAGGAACTTCTCGGCCGCCGGGCCCATCCCCCACCACCCCTCGCGGGCGCCGGTCGCCTTCGCCGCCAGCCGCTCGGGGGTCCAGCGCTCGCGGGCCGCCACGGCGGCGAGCATCTGATGCGCCGAGACGGTGCCGAAGTGGAGATGGGGCGACAGGCCGCTGGTGACCTCCTCGCCGGGATCGTTCCTCCCCTCGCCGTAACGGGCCAGCCGCTGGTCGAGGAAACGCGCCAGCGTCCGCTCCCCCGCCGCGTCGCCGCCGCGCACCCCGACGACCGGCGGCACCGAGTGGTCGATCGGCAGCGCGGCCAGGGAGCTCCCCGCCAGCAGGTCGGGGCTCGCCGCCGGCCAGCGCTCGGCGATCCCGGCCGGCAGGCGCGCGAGGCGCGGCGGCAGCCTGTGCAGCGGGTCCTCGGCGGGGAAATGCCCCAGGTGCTCGGGGAGGGCCTTCTGGAGGAAGCGCCGGAAGTGGGCGGCGGTCCCGTAGTCCTTGTCCGCGGCGCGCAAGGGGAGCAGGCCGTTCGAGTCCACGGCCTCGAGCCGCACCGGCAGCTGGGATGCGGCGGCGGCGAGCATCCGCGGCAGGAAGAAGGCCGGGAAGTCGTCGGTCACCACCAGGCAGGCGTGGGCGGCGAAGGCGGCGAGCAGCCCCTTCCCCGCTCCCGCCTCCGGCTCGACGTAGGGATAGTGGAGGACCTCCGAATGGGCGAGGCGGGCCGCGTGGTCCGCCATGCCGTCGAGCACGAAGCGGTGGATGCGGTCGTTCGCCCACGGGTAGCCGCAGCGCAGCGGCTCGAGGATCACCAGCGGCTTCGCCAGGCGCCGCGCCTCGCCGGCGGCCCGTTCGAGGGCGAAGTTCCACCCCAGGCGGCGGCAGGCGGTCATCCAGTAGAGGACGAACCCGCCCCCGGGGCGGACGGGCGCGGAGTTGCAGCTCCGGATGCGGATCTCGGGTATCGCAGCCATCCCTGGCGTCACGGCGTCTCTCCCCCTCGCGTCACGCCCGCTACGATACCATCGGCGTCCCCCTCCTCCGGCCTGGCGGCACTTCCTTGCCGGCGGAGGTTCCGCCGGGGCCGTCCCCATCCGCCTCTTCCCGAACACCTCACTAGTAGCGAGAGGCCGGGGAGGCACACAGCTTCCCCGGATTTGAAAGGAGATTCCATGACAGCCAACGACACCAAGAAGCAGCGGTCGCACGGCCTGGAGCTCGAGGTGCACGAGATCGAGCAGCACTGCAACCCGGGTTGCGGCAGCTCGACGACGAGCCGCCTCTGCACCTGTCCGATCTCCGCCACCACCACGGCGAGCCTGTTCACGGCGAAGTCCAGCCGCTAGAGGGATCGCCCACCTCCGGGGCGGTCCCGCGGGGCCGCCCCTTCTCCCTCGAAGGAGCCGCTTGGACGACGATCAGCTCTGCCTCTTCACCCTGCTCTACGCTCCCCGCGAACGGCACGAGCGGATCCTCGCCGACTTCGTGACGCCGATCGCGCGCGACCTGCGCGGCGCGCCCGAGCTCGATTCCCTCTTCTTCGCCCGCTACAACGTGCCGAGCTGGCAGCTGCGCTTCCGCATCCTGGGGCGTCCGGACTGGGTCGCGGGGCCGGTCGCCGAGCGGATCGAGCGCGACCTCATCGCCCTGCGGGAATCGGGCGCGGTCGACCAGGTGGAGTTCGCCCAGTACGACCGCGAGACCGAGCGCTATGGCGGCGAGGAGGGGATGGCGCTCGCCGAGCAGCTCTTCCTCCACGATTCGCTCGCCGTCCTCGACCTGATGAGCGTCGACCGCGCCGAGCGCCTCGAGAAGTCGCGGCGCGAGGTCTCGCTGCTGATGACCGAACGCCTGCTCGACCTCCTCGGCTTCGACCGCGCGCAGCGCACCGCCTTCTACGCCTTCGGCCACCAGTGGACGCGCGACATGGGAGCCTGGAACGAGGGGGAGCTGGCGACCATCGAGCGCAAGTACCAGGAGCTGAAGCCCGGCCTCCAGGAGCTGTTCACCGGCGAGCCGGCGGGCGACCCCGAGCAGCTGTGGGGAGGAACCGAGGCGGCGGCGATCGCCGAGCGCTGGCTCGCCGCCAGCCGGCCGGTCGCGGCGGCGATCGTGGCCGCGCACGCCGCGGGGCGCATCGCCCAGGACCTCGTCTATCTCGCCTGGTCCTACGCCCACATGAGCTGCAACCGGCTGGGGGTCGACGCCACCCCCGAGGCCCTGCTGCGCTATTTCATGCACCGCCTCTACGAGGACGGCGGCGGCCCGCCTCACCTTCCACACCTTCCATCGACGGGCTCGTGACCGGCTCCCGCTCTCCCGGAGCCGGGTCGCCTCGCCCTCCTCCGCGTCGCGACGCTTCCTTTCGCGGCGCTGGAAGGGCTGGCGGCGCCCGAGGCCGTGGCCCGCCTCGGCGCGGTCGAGGAGCTCGCGGAACGCCTCGACGGCGCGGCGGCCCCCCTCTCGGACGCCCTCCATGACGCGGCTGGCGAGCCGCCGGGCAAGCCGGGAAAGGAGGACGCGGATCCCGAGCGGGCCCGGCGGCGCCTCGCCGTGATCGCCCTCCGCCGCGCCCTCCACAACCGCCGGAGCGTCTCCCCGCAGCGGCTCGAGGAGGTGCGGAGCGCGCTCTCTCCGGAGCTGCTCGCCGCCGTCGCCGGGCACCTCGCAGGGCGCGCCGAGCTCGCCCGCCGCGAGGCGGAGTATGCCCGCGCCTTCGCCGCCGGCCTCCACGACGCCCGCCGCGCCCTGCTGGGGCTCGCCGGCGATCCTCTCTTCCGCGAGGGGGTGCGGCTGGTCAGCCGCTCGCTCTTCGGCCGGCTGACCGCGATCGAAAGCGCGATGGAACGGATCGACCCGGCCCGCCGTTCCTTTCGCCACGCCGAGCGCCACGCGCTCGCCAAGCTCGCCGCCTACGCGGCCCGCTTCACCACCAAGACCAGCCCCAACGCGGTCTTCTCCGCCACCGCCCTCGCCCAGGTCGGGGGGAACGCGGCGCGGGTCGCCGGCGAGAACCGGCCGCTGCGCCTCGACGCGCTGATCTCGGTCGCCGAGGCGCGCAAGATTTCGGCGTGCCTGGGAGCGGACCATGCCGCCTGGCCCGCCATCGTGCCGCGGGCGAACCCGACGCTCACCCTGAGCGACGGGGTGTGGTCCTTCTGGCGTCCCAGCTCGCTGCGCCGCGACGACGACGACGAGGTGCTCTCCCGCACCCGCGGGCAGGACGTGCTCGACCTCTTCTTCGAGGAGACCGCGAGCGGCACGCTCGCCGTCCCGGCGCTCCTCGCAACGGTGGCCGCGCGCTACGAGGTCGCGGTCGAGGAGCTCGTCCCGTTCTTCGACCAACTGGTCGCCAAGGGAATCCTGATCGCCGAGATCGAGCCCCCCTACAACTGCCGCCGCCCCCTCCGCTTCGTGGCGGCCGCGATGCGGCAAGCCGGCGCCGACGCTCCCTGGCTGGATGCGGTCGAGGCCGCCGAGCGCGAGGTCGACCTCCTCCCCGCCCTGGCGCCGGAGGAGCGCCTCGCCGCCCTCGACCGCCTGGAGAAGGGGCTCGCCGCCCTCCCCCATCATCGCGCGCTCCACGGCGACGAGCTGCTGCGGGTGGACGCCGCCTCGGGGCTCGCCGTCACCCTCCCCGAGCGCGTCCGCGCCGATCTCGAGCTCACCCTGCATCGCTACACGCGCCTGTTCGCCGCCCTCTACCCGGAGGCCGCCTTCCGCCACGCCTGGGCGGCACGCTTCCTCTCGCGCCATCCCGCCGACGTCGACCTCCCCCTTCTCGACCTCTACCACGGCACTTTCGAGCCCGAGACCGCGCAGCGCCCCGAGGCCTTCCCCGCCCCGCCGCCGGGGGCGGACGCCGCCGCCGGGGTCTTCGCGCGGACCACCGCGTGGCTCGCCGCCCGGGCCCGCGCCGCGCTCGCCGCGGGCCACGAGGAGGTCGCCCTCACGGACGAAGATTGGGACACCCTGATGGGCGGCCTGCCGGAGCCGTTCTGGTCGGCGGGCGCCCTCTTCCAGATCGCCGCCCGCGACCCCGAGGCGATCGCCGCCGGCCGTTACCGCATCGTGCTCAACGCCCTCTTCGGAGCCGGCATCGCCCTCGCCCGCTTCGCCCACCTGCACGGCGGCGCCGATCCGGCCGATCCGGAAAAAGCGGACAACCCGGTGACCCGCGAGGTGGCGCGGAGCTGGGAGACGCTCGCCCGCGGCACCTCACCCGGACGAGGCGATCCTACCGAACGGGTCTTCGCCGAGATCAGCTACAACCACTTCGCCCGCAGCGCTAACGCCGGCCTGCGCCCGGTCCTCTTCCGCCACGAGATCGAGCTGCCGGGCGACCGCGCCACCCCCGGGGCCGAGGTGATCCCGCTGCGCGAGATGACCGTGCGCTGGGACACGGCGGAGGGGCGCTTCGTCCTGCGCTGGCCGGCCCGCGGCGCCCGCGGCGTGGAGGTGGTGCCGGTGATCAGCAGCGGGGTCAGCCCGGAGGGATTCGTCTCCTTCCTGGTCGAGATCGGCCGCCAGGGGCAGCAGCCGCTCGCCTGGTTCCCCGGCTTCGACGTCCCCGACGTCGCCGTCTGGCCGCGCTTCACCTCCGGCCGGGTGGTGCTCTTCCGCCGCCGCTGGATCTTTCCGCCCGGGCCGGCGGGCGGCGCGCCGGAACCCCCGGGCGAGACGGGGAACCCCGACGCCGAGGCCGCCGTCTTCTTCGCCCGCGTGCAGCGCTGGCGGCGCCGTCACGCCCTCCCCCGCCACACGTTCCTCCACACCCCGGAGGAGCCGAAGCCGTTCTACGCCGACCTCGACTCCCCCCTCTCGGCCGACCTCCTGCGCCGCCTCCTCTTCCCGGCAGGAAAGGCTGGCACGCCGGCGGCCCTCCACGTCACCGAGATGCTCCCCGGCCCGGACGAGCTGTGGCTCGCCGACGAGGCGGGGCGCTACGCGTCGGAGATCTTGCTTCATCTCGCCGGACCTGCGGGATAAGCCGCTCAAGCGAGGAGACCTGGCGCCTGTTCAATCTCCTCTACGCCGGCACCGCCGGGGTGATGAACGACCCCTTCTGGCAGGTGACCGCCTACCGCATGGTCCTCGAGCTGCCGGCGGACCTGCGGACGGCCTGAAGCGCGCACCGGCCGGTCAAGCGGCGCTCCCCCAGCCGTGGAGGAGACCGCCAATGACCAGACCGCCCAGCCCGCCGATCACCAGGATCGGGACGTAGGCCCTGGTCACAATCGCCGACGGCAGGCTCAGCAGCAGCCCGAAGCCGAGCCCCACCGCCCACCCCGGTCCGGGGGCCTGCACGCACCCGATCACCAGGCCGATGGCGAAGCGGTCCACGAACGCGGCCAGCAGCGCCGTCCGCTTGTCGGGAAACGCCATCGGCAGCATCATGGCGACCGCGACCGCCCCGAACGCCACCTCGGCGACGGCACCCCACAGAAGATTCGACATCGCGCCTCCTCCTCACGGCTGTCTGGTGAGAGACAGAGCTTAGCAGCCCAAAGGACACCACGGTCACGCCACGGGAAAGGGTCGGACCGCCAGTCCGAAGACCCGAAAGGCCCGCCGCAGGCTCGCCTTCATCACGGCACCCGTCTCCCCGAGGGAGACCGATCGATTGGGCACATCTTCTCTGATCGCCTCCATCCCCTCCGCCGCAAGGCCGAGGATCGGGATGTCCGGGAAGGCTTCGTTGAGAGACCGGGCCACCTCCGGGATCTCTCCACCCCGGTCCGCCTCGACGAGGACCACCGAGAGGTCCAGCGAAGCCAGCGCCGCCTCGGCCGGGCTCGGCTCGGCGATCAGCTGTCGCCGCGCCGAGCCGAGCAGCTCGACAGCTATCTCATGATCCCCGAGGGCGGCCAGGGCCCGCCCCTCGCACCAGACGATGCGATCCATCTCCCTGGCATTGGTTACGGCGCCGTAGAGCTTCCAGGTCTCGCTCAGGACGTGACGCGCCCTCTCCGCTCGACCCGCCTGAGCCAAGGAGACGGTGAACGCCAATCCCACGCGCAGGGCGACGAGAGGGCGCCCCTCTCGGTCGATCCCCTCCCAACCCCGGCTCAGGGCGGCCGGCGCATCGGTGCTTCCGACGTCCCGCAGAACGAGCCCGAGAAGGCCCGAGCAGAGGGAGGCCTCCGCCTCCATCCCCTCCCGTGCATAGGAGCCCACGGCATAGCCGAGAAGAGCGCGGGCCTCGTCGGTTCGCGCCTGCTCCCAGCGAAGCACGGCCAGAGTCCGGCAATAGAGGGCGCGCTCGAGCGCATCGGTGAGGTACAGGCTCCCTTGAGAGAGCTTGACGTCGGCGGCGGCGAGAGAGGAAGCGAGCCGCAAGGCGTTCGCGCTCAGGCAGAAGGCGCGAGGCAGGGCCGCCACCGCTTCGATCCGAAGGCTCCGCGCCGCCGGCTTCCCGAAACCACTTCCCAGGCAGATCGCGAGCTTCGCGAGCTGGTTGGCGTACCCCGGGATCTCCAATTGCCGCTCCTGGCTTTGTTCCAACAGCCAGTCGAGAAGGGCAAGGCTCTGGAAGCGCGGCTGGCGAATGATCCGGAGCTGCTCGGAAGGCTCGTTCCGCAACAGCTCGGTCAAGAGGCGCTCGACTTCTTCGCGGCGCTCCCGGGCCAGGCCGACGATATCCCCGGTCTTGTGCGTCAGACGCTCCCAGACGCCGGTGTAGGTCTCGTCCCAGGTGTCCTCGTCGTCCTGGTGCGAGGCTCCCGCGGGTTCGATCATCTCTTCCCCTCGTCCGGCGTCGTCGCGCGGAATTTCGCCGCATCCCGGAGGGACGTGATCGCCGGCTCGATCTGGTCGCGGAGGACGCACTGGATCGCGAGCCGCATCTCGGTGGCCGCGCTGTAACCCCTGGGGTCCAAGTCGCTCTCTCGCGGGAGTGCCTCCTCCCGGGCGGGAAGAGAGGCGACAATGCCCAGTAAGCGATAATAGAGCCCCCTCAGCTCACGGGCCGGGGCGACCGAGCCGCCAATGCCCGCCGCAGCAACGAACGGGACGGCGTCCAGGTAGGGAGCTCAGGCGCCGGGCTTGGTGAGGTCGAGCCGGAGGCTGCCGCCGGCCGTGAGCTGCCCCGCCGAGCAGTCGACCGTGGGTGCCGTCCAGCCGGAAAGCTCCCAAGAGACGAGGAGCGACTGATCGACGAGGCAGACCCTGTAGTCTCCAGGCGCTAACTCGGGGAGCGTCCAGCTCGACCCTTTCCCGCTGCCTTGTTCCTTGGCGGCACCCTGACCGTGCCCGAGCGCCCATTGGTGGAGAGTGTCCGGAAGCAGAGGAAGGCCGTTCTGAAAAACCCAGAGGGAGGTTGCCTTCAAGTTGGAATCCGCCGTAGGAGCAGGAAACAGGATCTCCAGGTTGCCGCTCTCTTCGTTGACCACCAGCGAGGGCGGCGAGGCGTTGCCGACAGCGACCGGGAAGGCCTTCAGTCCGTACCCGGGAGAGCTCACGACCACGTCGGCGGCCTCGGCCTCTGCCGGTACCTGCGCCGTGAAGGTGCCGTCAGGCTCCGTCCTCACCGAGTCGCCGAACTGGACGACGGGGCGAAGCGCGATGACCGTGATCCCTGCCCCCGGCACCGGGCCACGGGCGGAGCTCACCTGACCGGAGAGCTTCACGTGCTTGAGCAGCCTCACCGCGAGCGGTCCCACGTCCTCGCCGTCGTGAAGGAACAGCGGGATGCGATCGCTGGACCAGTCTCCGCCGGCCGCCGAGTACGTCGCGCCGGCGTAAGCCATCCCTTCCGAAAGGCCCCGCAAGTCGAAGCTTCCGGCTTCATCCGCCGTTGCAGCCAGGGTGACGGTGTCGGTACTGACGCTGAAGACCGCCTTGGGAAGGGGGTGCCCCTCTTCGTCCACAACCTTGCCGAATACCCGGGTCGCCGGCAGGTCGATGTCGACTCGCGCCCGATCCTGGCCGTCCCCCGCCACCTTGACCTTCACCCTGGATTCCAGCTTGGGCTCGGCGGCGGCGATATCGACAGTCCACCCGCCCCCGGAAGGGAGGACGCCGTGAAACCTCCCTTCGGTGTCCGACTCCATCTTGATCGACGTGCTTCCATACCGCCCCCCGAACCAGAGGGTGGCGGCAAGGGGCTCGCGCCCATAGTGCAATCGGCCGTGGGCCGTGAGGAACTTCAGAGGGATCGTCTGCTGGGAATCGGCGGGGCCGGTGACCTCGAGAGCCTTCTCGGCCAGCCGGTTGCCCAAGGAATCGAAGACCTGGACGTCGAACCTGCCCGGCTTCTGGCGCGGGAGGAGGACCGTTCCGCGATCGCCCGCGGCCCCGTCGAACACCGTTTCGTCGAAACGCGCGCTCTCTCCGGAGCTCCGGAAAACCTGAAGCCTCCAGGGGTGATCGAGCCAATCCAAGGGAGGAGAGAGTGACAGCCCCACTTGGAGGGGGCGCTGGAGGGTGAGGGTTTGCTGCAGGAAGATCTGTGAGCGGGGCTCTACCCTGAGCGGGGAAACGGGGTTGGAGGTGAAGCCTTGCTGCTCCGCAGCGAGCGAGTACTGGCCGGCCCCGATTCCAACGAGCTGAAAAAAACCGTCCTTGCGGACCCGTGCCTCGGCCGCTGTGCGGCGGATTTTCTCCAGAGCTTTGGCACCGCTGCCCGGGCCGGCCAAGGGAACGAGGCGGACCCTGCAGCCGGAGTCGATCGTGCCGCCCTCGACGTCCACGAAGCCGGCCACCGAGGCCCCCGGCTTGAGCTCGACGGCCCCCAGGTCGGTCGGCTTTCCCGCGGCGACCTTCAGGTCCCAACGGTACTGAGGAATAAAACCCTCTGCCGAGAGGCTGAGATCGAACGTCGTGGCGGGCAGCGGCGGGCACCGCCACCTGCCGTCGGCGCCAACTGGGCAGTCCAGCAATCCCTTCGGGGTGTCCAGGCGCGCCTGTGAGCGTGGCGCCAAAGTCGCCACCGAAAGCATCTTGGGGAGGGGAGCCTTGGCGCCGGCGAGCTTCACGGTGCCGGTGATCCTGCCCAAGGGCCACAGGCCGATGCGGCTCGCCACCGTTGCACCGGAGAGTCCTGTGACGATTGTGGCGCGAGGGGCCCAAGCGTCGGCAAACTCGGCGGTTACCTCCCACTTCGAGGAGCAGGGAAGCGGCTGGGTCACGGGAGCTCCGACCTGCGCCTCGACCCTCAATGGCTCGCCGCCGCCCTGCGCGGGTCGAAGCACCAAGCTCCCTTTGAGCCCGGAGGGAAGAGGGGCCTCCGGGGCTACATCGAAGCGGACCGCCGAGGCACAAGCCGGCTCCACCGCCTGCGACCGCGCCGGCACAACGAGCGGCAGGAGGAAGAGGAGAAGGGCCGTTGCGACGTTTACCGGATGAGCTCGAATCATCAGATCTCTATACAGCTGGCCTTCCAAAGCCGCCTCCGCCGCAGCTGAAACACGAAGCCGGGCAGAAACCGTTCGGTCCGACCTGGCAGGTGTTCCCGCCGCTTGACGAACCCGTCCCGCCACCGCCGGCATCGACATTGTTGCAAGGGCCTCCACTCACGGTGCAAAGAGGGCCGTCAGGCCAGGGCAGATCATTGGTTTCGGTACACTGCCAGCCATCTCCATTCTGGGCGTCGCCCACTTGGCGACACGTTGCTCCCATCCCAACGGGACTCACAGGTTTGCAGATGAAGCAGCCGGTCAGTACTACGGCTGAGCTCCCGCTCGTCGCGAGGACGAGCAGTGCCAAGAAGATAGCCAGGCAGAAAATCGTTCTCTTCCTCATCGTCCTCCCCCAACGAGATCTTTGCCGGTCCAAGAAGTCCGTCCTTCCAGCCGATGCCCCAAGCATTATGGGTAGACAATGCGATTCAGGTCAAGTTCGTAATTTCAAGATCTAACGCATGTGGGCGAGGTCTACCGAGTGAAACGAGTCCGCTATTCGTTACATACGTGACACTTCACCGGCCGCGCTCCGGCCGCCCAGCCCTACGGAAAAGATGCCCTACAGTCCTTACCTCAAGGGAATGAGATCCCTGTGCGCTTCGCCGGCCGTTCTCCCTGGTAGGCTGCATCCTGAACGCAAGGAGGGTCGATGGCCCGTTACGGTTTCCATGGCTGGTCGAGCTCGACGGAAGGCTCGGGAGAGGTTCCTTCGCCGGACGACGACGAGTTTCTGATCTTCGGCAAGAGGCCGCGTCCCCGGTCCGCGGCGAGCGCCTTCTTCGACGAGATCTTCTCCGAGAGGATGAGCCGGTCGAACCCGCTGCTGGGGCCGTATCTGCGGCAGGCCGACACGGTCCTTCGCTACGTCTGGGAGCTGTTGGCGATGGACGTGCCCCGGCGGCGAAAGGCGGTCCGCAAGCCCCCGTTCCGGGACCTCCTGCTGGCCAGCGTCCTGCTCGACGAGAGCAGGAAGTACGAGGCGGCGAACCCGAACCAATCCGAAGCGATGGCGGTCCTGGCGGAATGGATCGCCCTCCAGCCGTGGCCCCAGGCTCCCGAAAAGGCGGCCTCACTACGGGTCGACGCCCGGATCCGTCAGGGTGAAGTCCTGACGCGGAAGCGTGACTTCAAGGCCGCCGAGCTACGGTTCGGTGCCGCCTACGCCGAGTTGTCCAAGCTCCCGGACTACGAGCCGTCGTACTTCTATCGAGCTCTCGGGAGTCTCCGGGCGACGCAGGGGCGGATCGACGAAGCGGCGGCGCTCCTGCTGCATGCCATGCGGGTCCACAGCGGCGGCTTCGGGTCGCAGACCCTTCCGGCCGGTGGCCTCGTCGAGCTCGCCTTCCTCCACCTGAGACGGAACGACCCGGGCCGCGCCATGACCCTGTTGACGGACCTTCTTCTCAACCCGGAGGAGAACCCCTTCGTAATCTTGGACGACCTGAAGATCGATCTCGGCCGGGCCCTCTGCCTGGCGGCGCTGGGGCTCGCAGAGCCGGCGCGGGAGTTGCTCGCGCAGTCGCTTCCGAGGCGCCGGTGCATCGAAGAACGCGGCAGCCAGCTGCCCTACGAATGGCTGGAGTGCAGGATCTCTGTTCACCTGGGAGACTTCGATCCGGCGATCTCTCGGCTCGAGGCCATTCTGCGGTGGTTGAGCAGGGAGCACAAGCTCACGGACGCGTGCCTGTGCGCGATCGACCTGGCCCTCGCCCACGAGACGCGAGGGACGGCGTCGCCGTGGTTCCCGGGGCTCCTGCAGGGGATCAGACAGTTTGAAATCGCCGAGAAGCCCTGGGCGCTCGGATCGCTCTGGTGGTTCCGGGAAGCCGTGGACCGCGGCTGGGAGCCGGCGCAGGCGGCCCGGGAAGCCGCCAACATCGTCCATCTGCGCGAAAGCTCGCTCGTACAGCTCGCTGACAGGATGCGAATCAAGAAGAGACGACGGGCGCGGACTTAAGTCCCGAGGTCACCCTCAAGTAAGCTTCCGAAGGCAAGTTTTCGAAAATCCTCGGAAGTCCCTCGACGGCGACCCCCTCGCACTCTTACCATGGGACGATTCTCTACGTTCGTCGATGACATTCCGGTGTGGGGAGCGGCTGCCCGTGCGGCCGCCTGGGGGGATTGGGAACCAAATGGAGTCCGCAGGCTCGCCGCCGGTCTGGGCGCCCTGGCTGGAGGCCCTGCCTCCGGACGCGGCGCCGGCTCTCGTGCCGCTGCTCGACCGCCTGGCCTCGCGGCTCGATCCGCTGGCGGTGGCGGCGGCCGGCTCGGGCTCCCTCGCCCTCTTCGACGCCGGCCCGGGGCAGCTCGGCGGCCCGCGGGTGGCGCAGCTCGCCATCCTCCTGGTGCTCGCCCGCCGCGCCGCGATGGCGGGAGCCCGCTTTGCCTGGGGGACCCTGCAGGAGACGGAGGCCGCCCTCTCGCCCGGCGCCGGAGCCGACGCCTGCCGCGGGCTGATCGAGGCGCGCACCCCGCACGAGGCGACCGGCGCCCAGATCGCCGGCTGGCGCCTGCGCCTCGAGGAGCGCCCCGAATGGGACGAGGTGTGGGTGATCGGCTCCCCCCGGCTCGGCGCGCCCCCCGACCTCCCCGGCGCCATCCACCTCCAGCTCTGGGACACGCTCGATCTCGACGCCCGCCAGATCGGCGTCTCGTGCGCGCACGGCGAGCGGCACGCGGAGATGCGGCTCGACCTGCCGGACGACGCCGTCTGCGTCCGTCTGATGCGGCTCGGGGGCTCTCTGCGCCGCACCGAGGAGCGCGACCTGCTGCCGAACCCGGCGGCGGCCCGCGGCCGCGGGGGAGAGGGCGAGCGGACCGACCTCGAGGAGCGCGGCGAGCCCGGCCGCGGAGCCGAGGTGGACGGCGTCCCGGCGGCCGGCCTCGGCGGAATGGGCGGGACCGACACTCCGGCGGAGCCGCTGCGGGTCCGCGGCGCTTCGCGCTTCGCCACCGCTCTCCACCGGCTGACCGGGCGCACCGCCCTCGCCTCGCGGCTGTCGCGGGCCGTCGGGCGGCGGCACACCGCCTACATCCGCAAGATGCGGGAGATGTTCGAGAGCGGCGATTTCGACAGCGCGCTGCGCCACGCCATCCCGCTCGCCGCCGAGGTGGGGCCGCGCCGTCTGCCGCTGCGCCAGTTCGCGCCGCGCGCCGACCTGCACATCCGTCCCGAGCGCTCGCGCCCCTGGTCGGTGGCCGAGATCTCGCCCGACCTCCACGGCGAGCTGCGGCGGCTCTATCGCGAGGCGTTCCACCGCCTCGAGTCGCAGGAGCGGATCGAGGAGGCCGCCTTCCTGCTCGCCGAGGTGCTCCACGATCACGAGGAGGCGGTCTCCTTCCTCGAGCGCCACGGCCGGGTCCGCCTGGCCGCCGAGATGGCCGAGGCGCGCGACCTCGCCCCGGGTCTCGTGGTGCGGCAATGGTTTCTCGCCGGCGACCGCCAGCGCGGCCTGCGCATCGCCCACCGCACCGGCGCCTTCGCCGACGCGGTGACCCGGCTCGAGCGCGGCCACGAGCCCGAGCAGGCCGCCGAGCTGCGCTGGCTGTGGGCGAGCGGGCTCGCCGCGGCGGGGGACTACGCCACCGCCGTCGAAACCCTCTGGCCGCTGGCCGCGGAGCGCCACCGGGCGCACGAATGGATGGACCGCGCCATCGCGCAGGGGGGCGCCCCGGCCGGCCGCATGCTGGCGCGCAAGGTGAGCCTGTCGCAGAGGCCGCCGGAGCCGCTGGAGCCCGCCGGGCGCGGGGTCCCCGAGCCCTTCGAGGCGGTGCGCGCCGCCGCCGTCAGCCTGCTCGAGAGCTGGCGCGCCGAGGGGGCTCCCGCCCGCGTCGCCTTCGCGGACGCGCTGCGCCGCGGGCCCCGGCTGCCCGCCGCCGCGGTGCTCGCCCGCGCCGCCGTGCGCTCGATCGCCCGCGACTCCGGCCGGCTCGGCGCCCGTATGGAGGCCGCCGACTACCGCCAGCTCGCCACCTTCGCCGGCGACGGGGCGTTGCGCACCGACGCGCTGGCCCTCCTGTTCCCTCCTCCCTCGCCGTGGATCAGCCGCGACGAAAGGAGCGAGCCCTGGCGGGTGGAGATCGCCGCCCGCGACGCCGGCAACATGCCGGCCTACGACGCGGCGTTCCTCCCCAACGGGCTGACCGCGGTGGCGCTCGGCGAGGCCGGGGTGCGGCTGCTGGCGCGCGGCGGGCGGACGGTGGCCGAGCTCGACGAGCCGGCGCACCGGCTGGTGGTCTCCGATCACGGCGACCGCGCGATCGCCCTCGCCCGGCGGGGGGATACCTGGCGCCTGTCGCGGCTCGACTTCTCGCTGCGGCGGGCCGAGGCCTGGTGCGAGGTGCGCCTCGACGCCTTCGCGCCGGACTACGACGGCGCCTTCTGGTTCGTCGCCGGGCCGGACGGCCTGCTCGCCGCCGAGACCACGGGGCACCGCTTCGACGGCGCCTGGGGGGTCTCCCGGCTGCCGGGGACGGCGCTCGCCATCGCCCGCTCGGAAGCGCGCTGCTCGCTGCTGCTCGGCGGCCAGCACTCCGAGGTGTGGACCTACGAGCTCCCCGCGCTCACCCTGCGCCGCCGCGAGCCGGCCGCGATCCCCCCCGGGATCCGGCGGACCCACCGCGTCGCGGTCTCCGCCGAGGGGCTGCTCGCCAACCCCTCCCCCGCCGCCGCGCCCGGCCGGCCGATCACCCTCCACGTCCACGGCGATCCCGCGCTGGCGATCCCGGTGGCCACGGCGGGAAAGTCCGGGGCGCCGGCCGTGGCGGGGGACTGGGCCGCCCTCCCCGTCCACGCCTCGGACGCCATCTGCGTCTCGCTCGTCCACCTCCCCTCCGCCGCCGTCCGCGCCGAGGTCACCCTCGCCCGCACCGCCAAAGTGGCCCTCCGCCTCACCCCGCAATACCTCACCCTCGCCGACGACCGCGGGCGGGTGGTGGTGCTCGACCTCGAGAACGGGCAGGTGCGGCGGGACTTCAGGCTGTAGGGGCTCTGTAAAGGGGACGACTACCCCAGCGCCGCCGCCAGCTCCGCGACCGTCGCGGCGGTGAGGTGGGGCTTCGCGCCGTCCTGCCGCGGCGGGCGGGGGAAACCCCATTCGACGAGGGCGAAAAGGGCGCCGGCGTTCCTGGCGGTCTCGGCGTCGACCCAGGTGTCGCCGATCAGCAGGCAGCGCTCGATGGGGACGCCGAGGCGGCGGGAGAGGTGCCAGAGGCCGGAGGGATCGGGCTTGCGGGTGGGGAGGGTGTCGCCGCCCAGGACCTCGCGAAAGTAGGGGGCGAGGCCGAGGCCGCCGAGCACGCGGCGGGAGAGCGCCTCCCCCTTGTTGCTCAGCAGCGCCATCGGATAGGCGCCGGCGAGCCCGGCGAGCATCTCCTCGATGCCGGGATAGGGACGGGTCTGGTCGAGGCAGACCGCTTCGTAGTGCTGGAGGTAGCGGGCGAGCAGCTCGTCGATCCGCCCGGGCGGCAGACCCGCGGGGAGGGCCCGCTCGACCAGCAGCCGCGCTCCCTCCCCCACCATCGTGATCACCGCTTCGAGCGGCAGCGGGGGGAGGTCGAGCTCCCCGCGCATCAAATTGATCGCCGTCGTGATGTCACGGCGGGAGTCGATCAGCGTGCCGTCGAGATCGAAGATGAGGGCGGCGGGACGCAGCATCGGCGACTCCGGAGGACGCCGCCTCAGACCTCGACGAACTCGGCTTTGACCTGCTGCTTCAACAGGCCGGCCTCGAAGCCGCGGTCGAGCAGGAGCTGCACGGCGCGCCGCCCGGCCTCGCCGTAATCGCGCGTCCAGTCGTTGACGTACATCCCCACGAAGCGGTCGGAACGCTCGGGGTCGTCCTCGAGGCCGCGGGCGTAGCGCGTCGCGTAGCCGAGCGCCTCCTGCCGGTGGTCGAGGCCGTAGTTGATGCTCTCGGTGAGCAGGCGGCAGAGCCGCCGCTTGAGGCCGATGTCGATGTCGCGCCGGATGCCGTTGCCGCCGAGCGGCAGCGGCAGCCCGGTCTCCCCCTTCCACCACTCGCCGAGGTCGACGACCTTGTGCAGGCCGAGGTCGCCGTAGGTGAGCTGCCCCTCGTGGATCACCACGCCGGCGTCCGCCTCGCCCGACTGCACGACGTCGAGGATCTTGTCGAAGGGGACGATGTGGGTGGTCACCGCCGGCTGCCAGAGGCGGAGGGAGAGGTGGGCGGTGGTCAGGTTGCCGGGGATCGCCACCTTGAGGCCGGGGAGGTCGTCGCGCGACAGCCCCTCGCGGGCGACCACGATCGGGCCATAGCCGTCGCCGAAGCTCGCCCCCGAGGGCATCAGCTGGTAGCGGTCGGCGAGATGGGCGTAGCCGTGGAAGGAGAGCGCCGTGATCTCGTACGTCCCCTGGAAGGCCGCCTGGTTGAGGCTCTCGATATCCTGCAGGACGTGGCGGATCTCGAGCCCGGAGACGTCGAGGACCCCCTGCGTCAGGGCGTAGAACATGAAGGCATCGTCCGAATCCGGGCTGTGGGCGATGCGGACGGTGGTGGTTTTGCTCTTGGTGATCATAGGCGGGGGAGGGTATCAGAATCGGGAAGGGGCCCACCGCCCTCAAAAGAGGTCAGCGCCCTTCGGTCTCCCAGGGAAAGAGCCTGGCACAGCCCTTGAATAATCAGGGTTCCGGAGGTATCTACAATGAAAACCACAATCCAAAAGCGACTCGCCAGGGGCGCCGCGCCCGTTCTGCTCCTCGCGCTGTGCCTGTCCCTCTCCTCGTGCATTATCGCGCCCTACGGGCATCGCCACCAGACCGCGACCGCGACCGGGATCGCGATCACCGGGATTACCGCTCGGGGTACAGCCAGGACATCCGCCGCTAAACGAAACGGGCGGCCCCGCGGCCGCCCGGATCCTGTCGCTCCCGACGCGATCTCCCGCCGCTTACTCGTACTGGATGAACCCCGGCGCCATGATGCCGTCGGGATCGAACTTCCGCTTCGCCGCGAGGATCATCGGCCAGCGGTCGCCGAAGTGCTGCGCCCACTTCTCCACCGTATTGAAGGTGATGAAGCCCGACAGGTAGCGCTTGCCGCCGTAGACGATCGACAGCTCGCTCACCATGTCGAGCTGGGCGAGGGCGCGGTCGAGGAACTTGAACGGCACGCCGGGGAGGATTCCCCAGCCCATCACGTAGTCCCCCTCCGGGTGCATGAACAGCGGAGCCTCCGAGGTCCGCGTGTAGGCCGGCCAGAGGAGGATGTGGCCGCCCGGCCCCAGCGCCTGCGGCGGCAGCTGGCCGAGCACCGCCGGGATGAAGTCGCCGGCGCTCTCCCACGGGAGGGTGGTCTCGGTCCACGGGTGGGCCATCTCCCAGTAGCCGCTGCGCCGCCAGAGCTCGAAGACGGGGTCCATGCGGTTGGCGAACTCGTACTGCGAGAAGTCCTCGGTGTGGACGTGGCGGTAGGGGGCGAGGCCCGCGAGCACCGCCGCGTCGTCCGGCTCCTCGCCGGGAGCGAAGTCGACGGTGAGGTGGAGGGGGTAGAACCACTGCGCGAAGGTCTGCATCCCCTCGCCGAGCTCCATCCCCTCACCGATCTTCTTGATCCCCTGGAGGCAGGGGGTGCACCAGGCCTCGAGCGACGAGAAGGTCGGGTTCTCCGGGTCCATCACCCGCTTCGCGTCGGCCATCACGGCCGCGAGGTCGTCGTAGAGCAGGAAGTACTTGCGCACCACGCTCTTCACCGGGCGCAGGCGGAGGGTGGCGCGGGTGATCACCCCGAACTGGCCGAGGCCGCAGCGCACCACGTCGAAGAGGTCGCGGCGCTCGTCGCGCGAGCAGGTGACGATCTCGCCGGTGCCGGTGACCACCTCGAGCTCGACGGCGTTGTCCGCCTGGGTGCCGTAGCGGAAGCTCGCCACCCCCAGGCCGGCCATCGAGAGGGTGCCGGAGACCTGCACCCCCAGGTTGTTGGTCAGCACGCGGGGGATCAGCCCCTGCTCGAGGGTCGCGGTCACCAGGTCGCGCCAGACCACCCCGCAGTCGACGGTCGCGGTCTCCGCCGCCGGGTCGATGGCGTGGATGGTCGCCATCACCGAGGTGTCGAGCAGCACGCCGCCGGCGGAGGTCGCCTGGCCGGTCTGGGTGTGCGCCTGGCCGCGCGGGGTGACGGGGAGCTTGTGCTCGCGGCAGAAGCGGACGACGGCGGCCACCTGCCCGGCCGAGGTGCAGCGCGCCACGGCGCCGGGGAGGTTGTCGACCGTCCGCCCGAAGTCGGAGCGGTAGAGGTTGCGCACCTCGTCGTCGAGCAGGATGCAGTCGCCGAGCGCCGCCTTCAGCTCGCGCAGGGCGGCGGCGGTCGACGTTTCGGTATGTACGGTCATCGGATGGATCTCCTGGAAAGGTTCAGCCTGGCGGCGGCGGCGGAGGCGGCTTTACGTCGACCTCCGGCCTGGGATTGGGCTTGCTCTCGGGGGGCCTGGCGGGCTGGGTGGGGCGCTCGCCCTCCCCCGTGCGGTCGCCGCGGCCGCCGACGAGATTGGCGGGGAGCACGGTCTTGAACCCGCCTTGGATCCACTTCTCGATCCCCCCCTCGAGCAGGATGGTGGCGTCGAAACCGCTGGCGCGCAGCAGCCGCATCCCCTGCTCGCCGCACTCCCTGGTGCCGCAGTAGACCAGGATCGTCTCGTCGCGCAGCGCGTAGATCCCCCCCAACCGGTAAGGGAGAAGGTTGAGCGGGATGTTCTGCGCCCCGCGGATGTGCCCCGTGCGGCCGTTGTACTCGACGCCCGGACGCAGGTCGAGGACGAGCATCCCCGGGTTGTCGCGCATGATCTCGTAGGCCACGCCGGGCTTCATCCTCGGGTACGGGGGGGCCGGGCGCGACTGCCAGCGGTGATAGGCCGCGCACCCGCCCAGCAGCGGGACGAGGATCAGGAAGGGGACGGCCCTCGCGAGGGCCCGGCCGGCGGATGCCTTCATGCGCGTCAAGTCTATACCTCTTCGAGCCGGGCTTCTTCCAGCTGGACCTCGGGACGGATCTCCCCGACCTGCACGCCGCGGTGGTTGAGCAGCGCCGGAGCGTGGAAGTCGCGCAGGGATTCAAACTCCTCGCCGGAGAGCGAGCCGAGCTGGCGGAGGACGTCGAGGACCACGCCGTCGCGGCAGCGCAGGCCGCCGTCGGCGATCTTGACCGCGATCCCCAGCGCCACCGGACCGCGCACCGCCAGGGCATAGAACCCCTCCGCCCCCTCCTTGGCGAGCACCCGCCCCCCCGTCGCCGCCATCAGCCGGGTGGTGAAGCGCCCCGGTCCCGCCACCATCTCGGGCGAACCGGTCATCGCGCGGACGATGGTGTCGACCGCCGCCGCCGCGTCCGGCGCCACCCCCGCCGCCCGCGGATCGGCGAGCGCCGCGTAGGCGCGGGCCGCGGCGGCGAGCGGCAGGTGGAAGGTGGGCACGCCGCAGCCGTCGGTGCCGAGGCCGATCTCCCCGGGCGCCAGGCGGTGGAAGCTCGCCAGATGGTCGAGGAGCCGCTGCTGCCAGGGGTGCGCGAGCTCCAGGTAGCTCGCCGTCGGCAGGCCGAGCGCCCGGCAAGCGAGGAGCATGCCGGCGTGCTTCCCCGAGCAGTTGTTGTGCAGCGCCGTGGGGGCCAGACCTTGCTGACGCAGGCGCTCGGCGGACTCGTCGTCGAACGGCGGGTGGGCGCCGCACTGGAGGTCGTCGACGGTGAAGCCGCCGCGCGCCAGGAGGCTCGCGGCGCGCTCGACGTGCGCCGGGGTGCCGCCGTGCGAGGCGCAGATCAGGGCGAGGTCCGCGGCGTCGAGCGCGAAGCGCTCCGCCACCCCGGCGAGCAGCAGCGGCACGGCCTGGAAGGGCTTGGCGGCCGAGCGCAGGAAGGTCGCCCCCTGCGGATCTCCCTGGAAGGCGACCAGACGCCCCTCGGGGGTGGCGGCGGCCACGGCGCCGAAATGCCAGGACTCCGTGAGGCCGTTGCGGGTGACCGTGGCGACGGGCGAGAACAGGGGCGCTACCGCTCCGCGGCGATCGCCGCCTGCACCGAGTCGTAGGTCGGGAAGAGCACGTCGAGGCGGGCGACCTGCAGGAGCTTGCGGATGCGCTCGGAAGGATTGGCCAGGATCAGCTCGCGCTTCGAGTTGCGGAAGCGCCCGAGGTAGCCGACCAGCTCGCCGATCCCCGTCGAATCGATGAAATTGATCTTCGAGAAGTCGATGATGACGTGGCCGCGATCGTCCGACAGGGTGCGCTCGAGCGTCTGGGCGAAGAACTGAGCGCTCTCGCCGAGCTTGATGACCCCTTCGACGTTGAGGAGGGTGAAACCGTCCTGATGACTTTTTTCGACGATCATAGGCTTGCCTTGAAAAGGATCTGAAGTTTACCACGGGGCGCGGATGCTACGATCGCTCCCCGCCATGCCGCGCCGCGTCCCATCCCGCAGGAAGCCGAAAGGCCCGCTCGCCGGGGTCCGCGTCGTCGACGCCTCGCGGGTGCTCGCCGGCCCCTATCTCGCCATGCTGCTGGGCGACCTCGGAGCCGACGTGATCAAGATCGAGAAGCCGGACGGCGGCGACCAGACCCGCGCCTGGGGGCCTCCGTGGGTAGGCGAAGGAGAAACCAGGGTCAGCGCCTACTTCGTCTCGGCGAACCGCAACAAGCGGTCGGTGGCGCTCGACCTCAAGGCGCCGGCGGGACGCGCGGCGTTCGCCGCGCTGCTCGGCCGGGCGGACATCCTGGTCGAGAACTTCCTCCCCGCCGAATGGCGGAAGCTCGGTTTTCGCGGCTCCCGCTTCGCCGGCCCGCGCGCCCATCCCCGCCTGGTCCAGTGCACGGTGACGAGCTACGGCACCGCCGGCCCCGAGGCCGACCGCCCGGCCTACGACGTCGTCCTCCAGGCCGAGTCCGGGCTGATGTCGCTCACCGGCTTTCCGGCGGGCGAACCGGTGCGGGTAGGGGTGGCGATCGTCGACGTCCTCTCCGCGCTCTATGGCCTGACCGCCGTGCTCGCCGCCCTGCGCCGGCGCGACGCCACCGGCCGCGGCGGCCGGGTCGAGATCTCGATGCTCGACGCCGGCACCGCCTTCCTCTCCTATGCCGCGCAGTCCTGGCTCGCCGACGGCCGCCAGCCGGCGCGCCTCGGCTCCGCCCATCCCACCCTTGCCCCGTACCAGGCCTTCCAGGCGGCGGACGGCTGGTTCGTGGCCGGCGTCGGCAGCCCGGACCTCTGGCGCCGCTTCTGCGCCGCCGTCGAGCGGCCGGAGCTGGCGGACGACCCCCGCTTCGCCACCAGCGAGGCGCGGGTGAGGAACCGCGGCGAGCTCGATCCCCTGCTGGCGACGGTCTTCGCCACCCGCCCGGTCGCCCACTGGGACGCCGCGATGCGGACCCACCGCGTCCCCGCCGCGCCCCCGGCCTCGGTGGGCGAGGCGGTGGAGCGGGCGCGCCGCCGCGGCCAGGTGGTGGACCTCCCCGCCGGCGCCTACGGTATCCTCCCCACCGTCGCCGCCCCCTTCCTCTTCGATGGCGAGCGCCCGGCCCCCTCGGCCTCGGCCCCCGCGCTCGGCGAGCACACGGCGGAAGTGTTGCGGGAAATCGGGCGGGAGATCGGACAGGAGGGCTGAATGGAACCCGGAGCGCGCAGACCCAACCGCGGATGGCTCAATTCGACGGTGCTCGGCATCGGCCTCGCCAGCCTGTTCTCGGACGTCGGCCACGAGATGGCCACGGCGGCGATGCCCGCCCTGCTCGCCACGCTCGGCGCCAGCTCGGCGCTCCTCGGGCTGATCGAGGGGCTCGCCGACGGCCTGTCGAGCTTCGCCAAGCTCCTCTCGGGTATCTACAGCGACCGCCTGCGCCGCCGGAAGCCGCTCGCCGTGGTGGGGTACTTCGTCACCGCCTCCGGGATGGCGAGCTTCGCCTTCGCCACCCAGTGGTGGCACGTCCTGCTCGGCCGCGCCGGCGGCTGGCTGGGGCGGGGGGCGCGCACCCCGGTGCGCAACGTGCTCCTCACCGAGGCGACCACCCCCGAGACCTACGGGCGGGCCTTCGGCCTCGAGCGCGCCATGGACAGCGCCGGGGCCGTGGTCGGGCCGGCCCTGGCGGTCCTCCTCGCCGCATGGTTCGGGCTCCATCGCGTCTTCCTCTTCACCCTGATCCCGGGGATCGCCGCCGCCCTGGCGATCGCCTTTCTGGTGCGGGAACGGCCGCACGAGCCGCAGCCGAAGGCGCCGTTCTGGGTCAGCCTCAAGGCCCTCCCCGCCCCGTTCAAGCGCTATCTGGCCGGCGTAGGCCTCGCAGGGATGGGAGACTTCTCGCGCACCCTGCTGATCCTGTGGGCGACCCAGGCGTGGACCCCCGAGCTGGGGGTGGGAGGCGCGGCACGGCGGGCGATGCTCTATTACGTCGGCTACAACGTGGTCTACACCCTCTCCTGCTGGGTCAGCGGGCAGCTCGCCGACCGCTTCCCGAAGCGCTGGGTGCTGGCGATCGGCTACAGCCTGGCGGTGATCCCGGCGACCGCCCTCCTCTTCGCCGGCAGCTCGCAGGCCCTCTTCGCCGTGATCTTCGGCTTTTCCGGCGTCTATATGGGGGTCTGGGAGACGGTCGAGAGCGCCACCAGCGCGTCGATGCTCCCCGCCGGCAAGCGCGGTCTCGGCTTCGGCGTGCTCGCCACGGTGAACGGCCTGGGCGACCTGCTGTCGAGCGTCCTGGTGGGATCGCTGTGGGTCCTCTCCCCCGCCGCCGCCATGGGCTTCGTGATCGTCTCCTCGCTCACCGGCGCGGCGATCATCGCGACAACCCGCCCGCCGGCAGCCGAGGGGTCTTCAGCACAAACCAGTTGACAGAAGGCGCGACCTCGGCGAGAATTGGTTTGCGATGCAGACCATCTCTCACGGAGGACCGCTGATGGCACCTCGAGACCTCGACCGGATCCGCTTCGTCACGCGCTACTTCAACGAGCTGCAAGGGCTGCGGGAAGCCGTCCCCTATGGCCTCCAGATCCTCGGCTTGGGGGTGGCGCTCTTCTTCCCGAACCCGGCGACGATCGGGCTTTTCGCCGTCCTCCTCGCCGGCTCGGTGGCTCTGCGGCAAGGCGCGGGAGCGTACTACCGGCGGCTCTTCGGCGAGGTCGAGAGCCGGCGGCTCGATCCCTCCCCGGGGCCCGTTCCTCTCTCGGTCTTCAGCCCTGTGGGCCCCTCTCCCCTCCTCGAGGCTTCACGACCGCGGGGTCAATTTTCCCGTCGACAGTGGCAGCTCCTGACCGGGGCGGTCTTCCTCTATCTGGTCCTGCGCGCGATCAGCCCCACCGTCGCGCTGCTGATGGACGACTCCGCGGCCGATCCATGGCTCCAGCTCAATCCGCCCGTGGTCGAGACCTTCGAGGGGACTACGCCGCTGGATCGAACGCTGACGCTGGGCCCGATGCTCCTGCAGTCGTCCTACGTGCTGGTCGGGGCGGTCCTGGTCGGCATCTGGCTGCGGCGGGAACGCCGGCTTTCCCAGCTCCACTATCTCCTGCTGGGCACCCTGCTGCTGGCGCTCGCCTTCCTGGGCGCTTCCCTGGGGCTCGTCCTGCCGGCCCTGTGGCAGTTGGGGATCGCCCGCATCGGCAGGATCTTCCTGCCGCCGGTAGCCCATCTCTGGATGGCGCTGATCCTCTGCGGCGCCGCCCTGACCCTTTCCGGCCTGCTCGATCACTGGCAGCTCGTGCGCACGCTGGGACGCCCCGCGGCGCCTCAGGAGGGATGACGATGAGCCCCGAGAGCCTCGATCGCGTCCGCTTCGTCACGCGCTACTTCAACGAGCTGCAAGGGCTGCGGAGCTTCGTGCCGGTCGGCCTATTTTTTTTCGCCAAGGGGCTGATGGACTTCTTTCCCAGTCCGCTGACGATAGGGGTTGGCTGCGCCCTCTTCGTCGGCGCCGCCTTCCTGTGGCTTGGCGCCAGGATGTACTACCGCCGGCTCGGCGAGGTCGAAAGCCGAGGCTTCGAGCGCACCGTGCAGATCCTCTCGCTGTTCCATCCCGAAGGGGTCCCCGTCACGCTCGCGACGCCATTGCGGCGCGTGAACGCCCGGCAGCAAGGGCTGCTGCTGACCGGGGCTGTCGTCCTCTATCTGGCCCTGCGCGCGGTCAGCCCATCCGTCGCCCTGCTGACGGACCATTCCGGGATCGATCCGTGGCTCCAGCTCGATCCACCCGTCGTGGAGACGTACATGGGGACGTACAAGGGTCCCTCTTCTCCCGGCGATTGGATCTTCGCGGCGGTGGCCGTTCTCCCGCAGGTTCTCTACCTGGCCACTGGAGTGCTCTTGCTCAGCATCTGGTGTCATCGGGAGCGCCGGCCGTCCCAGAGCCTCTATCTCGTCCTCGGAGCCCTGCTGCTGGCGTTCGCCTTCCTGGGCGCCGGGCTCGGTCTCGTGATGCCCGTTCTGTGGGGCCTGGGGATGGGCCAGTTCGACACTCTCTTCCTGCTGCCACTGGCCCATCTCTGGCTGGCGCAGCTCCTCTGCGGCGCCGCGCTGATCCTCTGCGGCCTCGCCGATCACCTTCAGCTCGTGCGGATCCTCCGGCCCGTGGAGGTATCCCGATGACCACCCCCTTCGAGCAGCTCGCGAACCTCGACCGGCGGGTGCACGACCCCGCCCGGCTCGCCATCCTGACCGCGCTGTCGGCCTGCGAGCGGGCCGACTTCCTCTTCCTGCAACGGATCACCGGCCTCACCAAGGGGAACCTCTCCTCCCACCTCTCGAAGCTCGAGGAGGCGGGGCTGGTCGAGATTGAGAAGCGCTTCGTGGGCAAGAAGACGCAGACCCTGGTGCGCCTGAGCGACACCGGCCGCAAGGGGATCGACGACTACTGGCGGGCGATGGAGGAGCTGCGCGAGAGCGCCGCCCGCTGGCAGCCGCAGAACGCCGCCCTGGTCCCGGCCACCTGACGCCCGAGAGGAACGGTGGCACGTCACATGCTATGGTTTTCCGGGCGGCAAACCGCACGGAAAACCCCATCATGCTGAGGCGCATTCTTGATCGCAATCAGGACGAGCTGCTGGCCGAGAACCGGCGGCTGCTCGCCGATCTCCAGCAGGCGCTGGCGCGCTTCGACGCCTCGGCCGAGGACCAGGCGACCCTCAAGCGCTCGGCCCTCCAGCTCGACGAGCTCTTCCTGCTGGTGGTGGCCGGCGAGTTCAACGCCGGCAAGAGCGCCTTCATCAACGCCCTCCTGGGCGACAAGATCCTCGAGGAGGGGGTGACCCCTACCACCACCCACGTCCACGTCATCAAGTACGGCGCCGCCGTCTCGCGGACGCCGCTCGAGACGGCGCTCGACGTCCTCACCGCCCCGGTCGAGCTGCTGCGCGACATCAACATCGTGGACACGCCGGGGACCAACGCCATCCACCGCGAGCACGAGGCGATCACCCGCGAGTTCGTGCCGCGCTCGGACATGGTCCTCTTCGTCACCTCGGCCGACCGCCCGTTCACCGAGAGCGAGCGCGGCTTCCTCCAGGGGATCCGCGACTGGGGGAAGAAGATCGTGATCGTGATCAACAAGATCGACACGGTCGAGACCGAGGAGGACGTCGGCCGCATCACCGGCTTCGTGGCCGAGAACGCCAAGCTCCTCCTCGGCTTCACCCCCGAGATCTTCCCGGTCGCCGCCCGCCTCGCCCTGCGCGCCAAGACCTCGGGCGACGCCGCGCTGCTCAAGACCAGCCGCTTCGAGGCGCTCGAGCGCTACATCGTCGACACGCTGGACGAGAAGGAGCGGGTGCGCCTCAAGCTGATGAATCCGCTCGGCGTCGCCGAGCACCTCTCCGGACGTTATGTCGAGATCACCGACGGCCGCCTCGCCCTGCTCCAGGAGGATTTCGCGGCGATCGAGGACATCGAGCGCCAGATGACCCTGTTCCAGGAGGACATGCGGCGCGAATTCCGCTTCCGCCTCGCCGACGTCGACAACGTGCTGCGCGAGTTCGAGAACCGGGGAATCCAATTCTTCGACGACACGATGCGCCTCGCCCGCGTCATCGACCTGCTGAACAAGTCGAAAATGAAGGCCGACTTCGAGCGCACGGTGGTCGCCGACCTGCCGGCGCGGATCGAGAAGCGGGTCTCCGAGATCATCGACTGGCTGGTCAGCTCCGAGCTCCGGCAATGGCAGGCGGTGACCGATCACCTGGCGCTGCGCCGCCAGAAGCACGCCGACCGCATCGTCGGGCAGGTGGGCCGGAGCTTCGACTTCGACCGCATGCGCCTGCTCGAGAGCGTCGGCCGGGCCGCCCAGCGCTCGGTCGAGACCTACGACCGCGAAAGAGAGTCGAGCCGGCTCGCCGACTCGGTGCAGATGGCGGTCGCCACCACCGCCCTCGCCGAGGTGGGAGCGATCGGCCTCGGCGCCCTGCTCACCCACCTCGCGGTCACCGCCGCGGCGGACTTCACCGGCATCCTCGCCGCCGGCACGGTGGCCGTCCTCGGCTTCTTCATCATCCCCAACCGCCGCCGCGACGCCAAGAAGGACCTCACCCAGAAGATCGAAGCGATGCGCGAGCAGCTGATGTCCTCCCTCACCGGCCAGTTCGACCGCGAGGTCGAAGGGAGCCTCCGCCGCATCGACGAGTCGATCGGCCCCTACACCCGCTTCGTGAGGGCCGAGCGCGACCACCTCGGAGCCGCGCGAGAGGAGCTGAACGCGGTGACCCAGGGGCTGCGGGCGCTGCGGGGACGGGTGGAAGGATTATGATTCCGTCATGAGAGAGCTCTGGGTCCGCAAAGGGCCGATCGAAGAGGAAGCGGAGGCCGACCGCCAGTTCTGGCAGCAGACCACTGTGCGCGAACGTTTCGAGGCCATGCAAAAGCTGCAGGAGGAATTCTGGGGAGTCGAGGTGATGTCCCAGGGTATTTGTCGAGTGGCCCGCGTCGTGGAGTTCGACGAAGTTCAAGATTCCTGACCCCCCCGATTCGCTGTAAGCTCCCCGCCGAAACCGGCGACCCAGGGAGTCCGTTTGAGCGATCCAGCGATCCCGCAGAAGAAACCCGGCACCTTCCAGAGCCTGGGCCAGGCCTTCACGTCGTGGCGCACCGCGTCGGTGACGCTGATGTCGTTCGCTTCGGGGATGCCCCTGGGGCTGATCTGGGTGGCGATCCCGGACTGGATGCGCAAGTCCGGGGTGGACATCCGGGTGGTGGGGCTGTTCACGCTCGCGCAGGCGCCGTGGACGTTCAAGTTCCTCTGGTCGCCGCTGATGGACCGCTTCGTGCCGCCGCTCGGGCGGCGGCGGGGGTGGGCGTTCATCGCCCAGATCGTGCTCTTCTGCGGCGTGCTGGGGCTCGCGGGGCTGGGCGACCATCCGAGCGCGCCGTGGGTGGTCGGCGCCCTGGCGCTCGCCATGGCGTTCGCGGGGGCCACGCAGGACATCGCGATCGACGCCTATGCGGTCGACGTCCTGCGGCCGGACGAGCAGGCGGTGGCGGCCGGGGCCAGGAACGCCCTCTGGCGCCTGGGGTTCCAGCTCGCGGGGAGCATCTCGATCTGGCTCGCCGGGCTGTGGGGATGGCAGGCGGTCAACATCTTCCTCGCCACCCTCTACCTGCCGATGCTGATCGTGCTCTGGAAGGCCCCTGACCCGCCGAACGCCGCCGCGCCGCCGCGCACGCTCAAGGAGGCCGTCTGGTACCCCTTCCTCGGCTTCCTCTCCCGCCACCGGGCGCTCGAGATCCTCGCCTTCGTGCTGCTCTACAAGATCGCCGACAACCTCGTCCAGGCGCTCCAGCGCCCGTTCCTGATCGACAAGGGGTACAGCGACTTCGACCGCGGCTTCGTGCTGTTCGTCATCGGCCTGGTGGTGAACGTGGTGGGGACCTTCGTCGGCGGCGTGCTCACCAAGCCGCTGGGGCTGGGGCGGGCGCTCTGGGTGTTCGGCTTCATCCAGATCTTCGCCAACGCCGGCTATGCCATCCTCGCCCACCAACCCGGCCCCAACCGGCCGATGATGTGGGCGGCCTTCGGCTTCGAGTCGCTCGCCAGCTCGCTCGCCAGCGGCGCCTTCCTGGTGATGATGATGCGGATGACCCAGAAGCGCTTCTCGGCCACCCAGTACGCCCTCTTCTCGAGCCTCTTCGGCCTGCCGCGCATCGTCTCCGGGCCGATCTGCGGCTTCCTGGTGCATGCCATCGGCTGGGAGGCGTTCTTCTGGTCCACCCTGCCGACCGGCATCCCGGGGCTGATCCTGCTCTCCCGCTTCGTCCCCTTCTCAGCCCGCGAGCCGGACTTCCGGGCCGAGACGCCGCGCGTCCGCAAGCCGCTCACCCGCGGCCGGCTGGTCGCGAGCGGCCTCGCCGGAGGCATGATCGGGCTCCTCTTCGGCACCTTCACGGTGGCGCTGATGACCGCCCTCGAAGCGGCAAAGAAGGGGACCGGCTTCGACCTGGCGACTCCCCTCGCCGCTCTCGCCCAGCCGCAGGGGAGCGCCGGCTGGCTGACCCTGCTGGGCCTCGCGATCTTCGGCGCCGTCTGCGGGCTGATCGCCGCCGCCCTCGTGGCGGCCCGCCACGGCGCCGGTGAGGAGATCGGCGCCGAGATGGGGCACGAGGGCTGACGAAAGCTTTCCTCAGTCTGGCCTCCGCCTGGCCCGTCGTTTGAATAGGAAGCAGACGGAGGAACCTGGCCTTGACCCTATATCGCTCGCGCAAGCACAAGCTGATCGCCGGAGTCTGCGGCGGCCTCGCCGAATGGCTGGACTGGAACCCCGTGGCGGTCCGCATCGGCTACGTCGTCCTCTCGATCGCCTCGGCCGCCTTCCCCGGCACCATCGCCTACATCATCCTCTGGTGCGTTATGCCGAAGGAGCCGCCGAAGGAGCCAGTCGTCGTCTGAGAGGCGTGCTATCGTGCCCTCTGTGCCGCGATGCGGCAGAAATCGAGGAGGCCGGCATGACGCAAGCGACCGATTCTTTCCAGGCTCTGAGTCCCCAGATCATCACCGGCGCCGCCCGCGTCTCCTCCCGGGAAGAGATGGACGCGGCCGTCGCGGCCCTCCAGGCGAAAAAGGGGGAGTGGACGGCGGTCACGGTGCCGGAGCGCATCGCGCTCCTCGGCGAGCTCTCGCGCCGCTTCCTGGCGGTGGCCGAGCGCTGGGCGGCGCTCGGCATGGAGGCGGAGGGACTCGATCCCGCGACCCCCGTCTCGGGGGAGGAGGCGCTGGTCGGTCCCTACTTCATCCTGCGCAACCTGCGGCTGCTGCGCGAATCGCTGCTCGACATCCAGACCCACGGCCGGCCGCGCATCCCCGGCGGCGTGCGCGGGGAGGGGAAATAACAGGTTATGGCGCGGGTCTTCCCGCTCGACCTCTACGACCGCGCCTTCTATGCCGGGGTGACCGCCGACGTCTGGATGGAGCCCGGGGTCGGCGAGGCGGAGCTGCCACAAACCCAGGCGGTGGCCTATCACGCCGCCGTCCGCCAGGGGCGGGTCGCCCTCGTCCTCGGCGCCGGCAACGTCTCCTCGATCGGCCCGATGGACGCCCTCTACAAGCTGTTCGTGGAGGATCAGGTGGTGCTGTTCAAGACCCACCCGGTCAACGTCTACCTGGGGCCGCTGCTCGACGAGGCGTTCCAGCCGCTCGCCGCGCGCGGCTTCTTCCGGCTGGTCTACGGCGGCGCCGAGGAGGGGGCCTACCTCTGCCGCCACCCGGGAGTCGACGAGATCCACATCACGGGATCGGACCAGACCTACGACGCCATCGTCTTCGGCCCGGGCGAGGAAGGGAAGCGGCGCAAGGCCGCCAACGAGCCGGTGAACACCAAGCGCTTCACGGCCGAGCTCGGCAACGTCAGCCCGGTGATCGTGGTCCCCGGCCCCTGGGACGACGGCGACCTCGCCTACCAGGCCGAGAACCTGGCGACGATGATCACCAACAACGCGGGGTTCAATTGCAACGCCGGACGGATGATCGTGCAGCACGCCGGCTGGGGGCAGCGCCAGGAGCTGATGACGCGGGTCGGCAAGCTGCTGACCGAGATCCCGGTGCGCAGCGCCTACTACCCGGGAGCCGCCAAGCGCTACGAGGCGTTCCTCGCCGCGCATCCGGACAAGGCGGAGATCTTCGGCGTCCGCGCCGAGGGGAAGCTGCCGTGGATGCTGATCCCCGGCGTCGATGCGGAAAAGCGCGACGACATCTGCTTCACCACCGAAGCCTTCTGCGGCGTCTGTGGCGAGACCGGTCTGCCGGCGGCGAGCGTCCCCGAGTTCATAGACAAGGCGGTCGCCTTCTGCAACGACACCCTGTGGGGGACGCTCAACGTGACGCTGATCGTCCACCCCGCCTCGCTCAAAGACCCGGAAACCAAGCGCGCCGTCGACCGGGCCCTCGCCTATCTGCGCTACGGCACGATCTCGGTGAACCACTGGGCGGCCGTGGGGTTCGGCCTCGTGGTCACTCCCTGGGGAGCGTTCCCCGGCCACCCGCCGCAGGACATCCGCTCCGGCACCGGCTTCGTGCACAACACGCTGATGTTCGAGCGCATCCAGAAGACGGTGATCCAGGCCCCGTTCTACGTCTGGCCGAAGCCCGTCTGGTTCGCCACCAACAAGATGACGCACCGGCTGGCCCCCAAGCTCTACGAGCTCGAGGCTGCGCCTGCGCTGGGGAAGCTGCCGGGGATTTTGGGGTTGGCGTTACGCGGGTAGGGCGGCGCCAGGGACCTAAGGGACAGCAGAGACAACAGGGAATCCAACGGGAGCAGGGCTTTCTCAGTCCCTGGCGTCCCTGCAGTCCCTGCCGTCCCTGGTTCGGCCACCCCACCCTCTACGTCACAATGTGATAGCACGCCGCGATCGCCTCGATCGGCAGCTCCCCCTGGAAGGGGCCGCGGACGATGTTGCCGTTCGTGGTGAGGGTCAGCGGCACCTGATCGGGGTACGGGTGGCGGATCTTCAGCACGAAGCCGGCGGGGGTGGTCTCCGCGCACGGCCCGCTGTAGGGGGCGCCGACCGTCACCTTGCGGTTGACGCTCCCCTGCTGGATCTCGACGACCGTCCCCTGATTGATCCCCCCCTCGCGGTCGAAATCGATCACGGTATAGATCACCCCCGCCTGGGGCGGTGGAACGAAGCGCTCGCTGTCCGCTTTGGGGGGCCGGCGGGCAAAGGCGGTTGACGCCGCGAGGGTGATCAGAAGGGCGAGGACGATTGCGGATGGCTTTCTCGGGGTGCTCACGGCGCTCCGCTGACTCATGGCGTTCTCCTCCTTGAAGGGGCTTGAAGGGCCTGCGGTCCCCCTACAAGGACCACAGGCAAGAACTACGCCACTACACTCTGTACGTCCCCGCGAACCGGTCCGGGGTTCAATTACTTCAGCCCCGGCTTCCTCAGCGCCGCGGCCTGAACTCCGCCGCGATCCGGCCGCTGCAACAAGCCTTGACTAGAGGAGCAAACTATTATTTGATTTGGAGCATAAACAGAAAGGATGTCTCATGACCCGTAAACTGTCTCTCCCCTTGTTCTCCTTCCTGCTGATCGTGATGCTCCAGGCCGGCACCGGCGCCGCTCTGGCCAAGACCTGTCACGGCGGCCCGACTCCCGGCTTCAGTTGTACCACCAGCGCGGATTGCGGCAACGCCTGCGTGGGAGGCAGCCATGCGGGCCTGCGCTGCACCTTCAGCACGGACTGTGGCAACTCGTGCGTGGGCGGCCCCACCCCCGGCTTCGCTTGTGTCTTCGACACGGATTGCGGCAAGGCTTGCGTCGGGGGTGGCCATGCGGGATTCCGTTGCTCCACCAGCATCGACTGCCCGGGCGGCTCGTGCTCCAACAACGGCACCTGCTCGAACATCGGTTCCTGCACCAATATCGGCACCTGCAGCTGACGGCCGCTGAAAGAGTAAGCCTAACGGCAGCCCTGCGAGCTTCTCGGGAGCCCGGTCACCATATCTGACGCAGGGGAAGCCCATCTTGAGGCCCGGTAACTTTCCGTGGCGGAAGGTAAGCTTCCATGGGAAAAGTTAATCTTACCTGGCGAATTTTCTCGGTATCTGCCGCGATGGAAGCTGACCGCGCGGCTCCGTAAGCTGCCGTAGGAGAAGTTAACCTTCCATAGCGAAAGGTAAGCTGCCGTGGCCCATGATCCTGAGATTTCTCGCCACAGCAGCTTACCGAGCGGCCCGGTGAGCTTCCCTGAGAAAAGTTAAGCGTGCCGGGAGACTCGGTCGCCCTATTTGCCGTCAAAACAGCTTACCGGGCCGCCCGGTAAGCTGCTGTGGGAGACGGTAAGCTCCCGTGGCGGAATGTCCCGGTATTTTTCGCCACGGCAGCTTACCGCGCGGCTCGGTAAGCTTATTTCTCGGAAGTTCACCTTACCTGGCGAAAAATAAGCTGACCGAGCGAGAGGGTCCCCGGATCTGGCGCCCCGGCAGCTTCCTTCCGAGCGCGCGGTTCAACCGTGCGGCGCGTCGGGAGCCGGCGGCTCGGAGGCGGTGACCGGCGTCTCCTGGGCGCTGACCGCCCGCCAGATCCCGCTCTCGCGCCCCCGGAGATCTCACGATCCTTTGCGCTCCGTCGCCAGGCCGATCCGCGCGTAGCCGACGTCGCTGAGGACGGTGAGCACCTCGGAGACCTTCTCATATTGCAGGGTGCGGTCGCCACGCACGATGACGTCCTGGTCCGGCTCGGCCTGGTGGAAGGTGGCGAGCACGGTCCGGAGATCCTTCTCGGAAGTTTGCGTGCCGCGCACCCAGAGGCTGCCGTCCTCCTTGATCGAGACGGTGAGCTGGTCCTTCTGGGCCGGCATCGAAGGCGCCTTCTCGGTCTTCGGCAGGTCGACCTTCACTCCCGCCTGGAGGATCGGCATCACGAGCATGAAGACGATGAGGAGCACGAGGCAGACGTCGACCAGCGGGGTGACGTTGATCTCGCTGCGGACGGTTCCGGCGACGGCGCGGGGATTGAACGACATGGAGCACCTCCCGATCGGATCGTGGTGGATCGGCGCCGCTCCGGAGCTTGACCGGAACGGCGGGGATACGAGAGGCGCCTCTCTGCAGGGATTGGACGGCGGGCGGGGCCGATCGGTTCCCGCCCCGGATCGGAACGCTACTCGCTGGCCGCCGCGACCGCCGCGCCGGCGACCGGCGCCGCCGCGATCTCGCGGTAGGGCTTGTCGTCCTTGCAGCCGTAGACGTAGACGGGGGTGTGGTTCGGCACCATCCGCGGCAGGCGCTCGGAGGCGAACATCGGGACGCGGATGCAGCCGTGGCTCGCCGGATAGGCGGGGACGTCCCGGCTGCCGTGGATGGCGATCCCCCCCACGATGTACAGGGGGTTGTACATCTCGCCGAGCGGGCTCGTCTTCCAGCCCGAAGCCTTGGAGAACACCTCGAGGTGCCCGCAGGGGGTCACCGCGTGGGTCTCCGGATAGCCGTTCTGGTGGAAGGTCTTGCCGCTGCCGGAGGAGATCGAGAGGATGTTTCCCACCCGTCCCTCGGCGTCGACCAGGAAGAGCACCTGACGGGCGAGGTCGACCTCGATGTGCTGGCCCAGCTCGCGGGGGCGCGGGGGCTGGGCGACCGAGAGGGCGTTGTACTCGGCCCGCGTGAGCTGGCCGGTAGGGCGGGCGCGCTGGACCTTCTGGAAGGCGACCAGCGCGCGGCGCGACACGTCGTCCCAGACGCCGTCGACCGGCCCCGTCCAATATCCCATGTCGGCCAGCCAGCGCTCGGCCTGGCGGACCTCGGCCTTGCTGAGCGAAGCGGTCTTCTGAGGTGCCTTTGGTGCGGCAAAAGCCGGGAGGGTCAGGAGTGTCAGGAGGACAGCGGCGAAGCTGAGGACGGTGCGGCGGAACGGACCCATCGGAAACCCCCTTGCCTGGAACGACGGCCCCCCGTAGGTCGCATTCGGTGATGTATACGCCGGAACCCGCTGCAACATCTCACCCCGCGGGGGGCGACAGAGGACTGAGCAAGAGGAGTGCCAACAATGCCGCGCGCTCCGGCATGCGGTCGAGCACCACGTGCTCGTGGAGGGCGTGGGCGCCGTCCCCCACCGCTCCCAGACCGTCGAGCGTGGGACAGAAGCGGCTGGTCAGGCTGCCGTCCGAGGCGCCGCCCGCCGTCCCCTCGCCGAGCGGGAGGCCGAGCGCGGCCGCCGCACCTTGCGCCGCCGCGAAGAGGGCCCGGTTGCCGGGGGTGGGCTCGAGCGGCGGGCGGTCGATGCCGCCGGTCACCTCGACCCGCGTGCCGGGGGTTTCGGCGGTTTCGGCAGCCAACGCGAGCACCTCCCGCTCGAGGCGCTCGGCGTCCTCGGTGGCGAGCACCCGGATGTCGAGCTCGGCCCGCGCCTCGGGAGCCACCACGTTGGCCCGCAGCCCTCCCTCGACGACGCCGACGTTGACCGTGATCCCACGGCCGGGGTCGGCCTTTTCATACAGCCACTGGATGACGCGGGCGAGCTCGCGGATGGCGCTCGCCCCCTTCTCCGGGTCGAGCCCCGAGTGGGCGGCGCGGCCGAACACCCGGATCGTGAAGCGGAGCGATCCCTTGCGCCGCGTCTTGAGATCGCCCGCGGCGCCGAGCGACGGCTCGAGGACGAAGACCCGGCGCACACGGCGGGCGAGCGCCTCGATCCGCGGCAGCGACTCCGGGCTGCCGATCTCCTCGTCCGAATTGATCAAGAAGGCCGGCTCGACGGGGGGCTCGAGGCCGAGGTCGCGGAGCGCCCGCAGGGCGAAGATCCCCTGCACCAGCCCGCCCTTCATGTCGTAGACGCCAGGGCCCGCGAGGCGGCCGTCGTGAATCCCGACCGGCATCCTCTCGAGGGAGCCCAGGGGCCAGACGGTGTCGCAATGCCCGAGCAGGAGCTGCCCCGGCGCCCCCCGCCGCCGCGCCTGCCGCACGGCCCAGAGTTGGCCGCCGGTCTGTCGGCCCGGCAAAGCGCCGGGTGCGCATCCCCGCCGCCGCCAGCTCCGCCGCCAGGCGGGCGAAGACCGCCTCCTGGGCGGCCGGCTCGTGGGAGGGGGATTCGAGCCGGGCGAGGTCGGCGAGCAGGGAGGCCATCTCGTCCTGGCGGGCGCGGAGATGGGCGAGGAGGGTTTGGGGGATTTCGTTCACGGGAGCCCCTCAGAAATCCGCCACCAGCGTCACCGGCCCGTCGTTGACCAGCGACACCTGCATGTCGGCGCGGAAGCGGCCGGTCTCGACCTGGAAGCCGCGGCTGCGCAGGTCGGCGACCAGGGCCTCGATCAGCGGCTCGGCCTCCTCGGGGCGGGCGGCGTGGTCGAAGGAGGGACGGCGGCCGCGCTCGACGGAGCCGGCGAGGGTGAACTGCGAGACGACCAGGAAGGCTCCCCCGACGGCGGCGAGGTCGAGGTTCATCTTGCCGGCGGCGTCCTCGAAGATCCGCAGGCCGGCGAGCTTCCCGGCGGCGGCGCGCACCGCCTCGGGGCGGTCGCCGCGCTCGATCCCGACCAGGACGAGGAGGCCGCGGCCGATGGCGCCGACCGTCTCCTCGCCGACTTTTACGGCGGATTCGCGGACTCTTTGTACAACCAGGCGCATTTTTACGTCTATGTATCCGATAGAGAGAAGTTTCGTTCCCCGATGCCGCTCCGGCGACCCGCCTCCACCCCTTCTCGGGCCGCCGGGACGGTGATACCGTAACCCACTGAAGAGGAGAAAAGGTTCATGGTCAACAAAGTGATTCTGATCGGCAATCTCGGCCGCGACCCGGAGGTGCGTTCGACCCCCTCGGGCCAGCCGGTGGCGAGTTTCACCCTGGCTACCAGCCGGCGCTGGCGCGACAAGAGCGGCCAGAAGCAGGAGCAGACGGAGTGGCACAGCATCGTCGTCTGGGGCAAGCAGGCGGAGATCGCCGGCCAGTATCTCACCAAGGGAAAGCAGGTCTACATCGAGGGACGTCTGCAGACCCGCTCGTGGGACGACCGCACCTCGGGCGAGAAGAAGTACAAGACCGAGATCGTCTGCGACACCTTCCAGATGCTCGGCCAGAAGGGGGGCGACTTCGAGTCGCACGGCCAGGACCGCAGCTACGGCGGCGGCGGCGGCGGCCAGGCCCCGTCGTCGAAGTCTTCGGACTCCGGCCCCTCCTACGACGAGGGGGGCGGCGGCTTCGGCGAGCCCGAGGAAGACGACATCCCGTTCTAGGCCCGTTCCAGACGGCCCCTCGCCAGCGGACCGCGCGCGCTCCGGCTCCTCCAGCCGCCGCCGCGGTCCGCCGGTTCACCGGCCTTCTCCCCTCTGCGCCTCTCCCTCCTTAGACGCCGCGCGCGGCTGCCGCGTAGACCAGAGCAGACGATCATCTGTTGAGGTACTGCAAGGAGAGGCTGCATGGTTTCCTTTCTTTCGAAGCGAGCTGTTTTCGTTCTGGCCGCCCTCCTGGCCGCCGTGCGCCTCGATGCTCAAGCCCCCACCTGGAAGCCGCTTGGGCCCTTCGGCGGCTCGATCCAGACGCTCACCGTGGATCCGACCGCCGCGGGCGTGCTCTATGCCACCCTCGGCCCGCAGGGGGTGTTCCGCAGCCGCGACGGCGGCGAGAGCTGGTCTGCCATCCATGCCGGGGTGACCCGCGGGAACGTGGCGGTCGATCCGTCCCGGCCCGGCACCCTCTACCTGGCGGAGAACGGCGTCCAGAAGAGCACCGACGGCGGCGATCACTGGAGCGACCTGGGGCTGCGGGCCGACGTGCTGGCGATCGCCGTGGACCCGGCCCGTCCCTCCCGCCTCTACGCCGCGAGCGACGGGGTGCTGCGCAGCACCGACGGCGGCGTCTCCTGGCAGCCGGCGCGCGAGCCCCTCCCGGCGGGGGCCGCGAGCGCGGTCACCGCCCTGGCCGTCACCCCCAACGGCGGCATCGTCTTCGCGGTGACCGGCGCCGGCGTCTACAAGAGCGTCGACGGGGCGCTCTCCTGGCGCCGCGCGAGCCAGGGGCTGCCGGTGGCGACCGTCTCCGCCCTAGCGGTCGCTCCCACCGATCCGCGGACGCTCTACGCCAGCGTGCTCGTGCGCTCCGGCCGGAGCGTCTACCGGAGCACCGACGGCGGCGCCTCCTGGCGGGTGACCGCCGCGCTCCCCCTCCCCGGGCCGGCCCCCTACAAGGGTCTGGTGCGCACGGTGGCGGTCTCCCCGGCCTCTCCGCGCCGGGCATGGGCGGGGAGCGACACCGGGGACCTGTTCCTGACCACGGACGGCGGTGCGCACTGGTCCCTCACCGGGCCCCGGCCGGCGCGGCCGATCCATGCCATCGCCCCGGCGCCCTCCGCTCCCGCCATCGTCTACCTGGGGGTGGAAGCGCAGGGGTTCGACCTCGGCGGGGTGTTCGCCAGCGCTGACGGCGGCGCCACCTGGATGCGGCGCAACCAGGGGCTCGCCGGCCTCGACGCCGAGGCCCTGGCGCTCCCCCCGGGCCGGCTGTGGGCCGGCCTCGAGTCGCAGGGGCTGTTCCGCAGCGCTAACGGTGGTCGGAGCTGGGCGCGGGCCGCGCTGCCCGACGCGCCGCCGCCGGGCGGCGTGCCGCTCGCCAACGGCATCCCCCTGGTGGACCTCGAGCGCGCCCCTGCGGACCCCGCCACCCTCTATGCCCTCGCCCTCTCCTGGCTGTGGCGGACGGAGGACGACGGCGCGACCTGGACCGAAGCCTACGCCTATCCCGACGGGCCGTACCTGCGCTTCCTGCGGGTCGATCCGGCGGACCCGTTCCATCTCTGGGGGAGCCCCGGCTCCCGCCAGAACGGCAGCCCGAGCCCGCTGTTCCTGACCAGCGCCGACGGCGGGGAGACCTGGGGCCCGTCGCCCTCCCCTCCCGACCTCGGGTGCTTGGCCTTCGACCTCCAGGCCGCGCCGTCGGCGCCGAGCGTCCTCTACGCGGCGGGCGCGCGGTCGGGCTCCTTCACCTGCCTCCAGACGCGGGCCTCCTTCGCCCGCAGCAACGACGGCGGCGCCACCTGGAGCGCGGCGGACGGCGGGCTGAACGTGCCCAGCGTCCAGGCGATCGCCGTCGACCCGCTCGATGCGCGGCGGGTCTATGCCGCCACCGGCGGCGACGCCTACGGGTTCGATATCGGGGACGGCGTCTGGAAGAGCGCGGACGGCGGCGCCTCCTGGTCGCGCGCCGGCAGCGAGCTGGCGGGGAAGACGATCACCGCCGTCGCCGCCTCCCCGCTCGCCGGAGTGGTCTGGGCCGCCGTCGACGAGGGAGGAGGGATCTTCCGCAGCACCGACGGCGGCGCCACCTGGGAGAAGCGCAGCGCCGGGCTCCAGGCGTTCGAGATCCACCGGCTGGCGATCGATCCGGGCGATCCCCGCCACCTTTATGCCGCCACCTCCGGCGGCCTCTGGGAGATCGAAGATGAGGATTGATCGGACCCTCCGCAGACGAGCCCTGGCGGCCCTCGCTCTCCTCGCGGCGGCCACCACCGCCCGCGCCGCCTCCACCTCCCCGCCGTGGACTCCCCTCGGCCCGTTCGGGGGCGTGATACGGACGCTGACCGCCGATCCGTCGCGCTCCGGCACCCTCTACGCCACCACCTCCGGTGGGGTCTTCAAGACGATCGACCGCGGCGGCTCCTGGAGGTCGATCTACGTCGGCCTGCCGGCCAGCAACGTGGCGGTCGATCCCGTGCACCCCGCGACCCTCTACCTCGCGGCGACCGGCCCCATCCTGCTCAAGAGCACCGACGGCGGGCTGCACTGGACCCCGTCCGCCGCCGGCCTCCCCCCCGATCCGGTCCTCGTCCCCCGCCAGGTGGCGGTCGATCCCGCCGCTCCCAGCCGCCTGCTGCTGACCTACGGCTTCGGGCTCTGGCGCAGCGCCGACGCCGGGGCCTCCTGGCAGCCGGCGGACGCCGGGCTCCCCGCGGGCTCCACCACGGCAACCCATGGGATCGTCTGGGCGAGCCCGGCGGGGACGGCGCTCGTCGTCACCCCGGGCGGCGTCTTCCGGAGCCCGGACGGCGGCCTCTCCTGGCGCTTGGCGAGCGGCCTCCCCACGACCAACGCCGAGGAGCTGGCGGTGGCCCCCTCCGATCCGCGGACCGTCTACGCCGATTTCGGCGGCGCCGGCCTCTACCGTTCGGCGGACGGCGGCGCCTCCTGGCAACGCGCCACGGCCGCGGCTCCCTACAGCCTGGCGCTGGTCGTCGCCTCCCGCGCGCCGCGCACCCTCTACTCGGCCTCGGGAGCGCTGGTCTCCAAGTCGACCGACGGCGGCGCGCACTGGTTCCCCCTTCTCGGGGTGCCCCCGGTGCGGGCCCTCGCCGCCGACGCCGGAGCCGGGGCGACCCTCTACGCGGGGAGCGCCGGCGGCCCCCTCGGCGGCGCCTTCCGCAGCGACGACGGGGGGGCGACCTGGACCCGGCAGAGCCGCGGGATGTCCGGCGTCGCGACCTTCTCGCTGGCGGTCGATCCCGGCGACCCGGAGCGGCTGTGGACCAGCACCGGCTCTTTCTTCCGCAGCGAAAACCGCGGCGGAGGGTGGATCCGGTCATCAGCCGCCCCGCCGGGCTCCGCCGACTCGCCGCTCGCCGTCAGCGCCACCGGCAGGGCGTTGACCTCTTGCCCCGTCTTCCTCTCCACCCTCCTGGTCCATACCCTCTGCTCGACGACCGACGAGGGCGCGTCCTGGCAACAGATCCTCGCGACCACCACGCTCCAGGTGGGCAAGATCCGGGTCGCCCCCTCGGACCCTTCCACGCTTTACATGGCCGGCCCGGCCCTCTCCAATGGGTTGAAGTTCTATCGCTCGATCTCGAGCGGCGCTGACTGGGAGCTCCGGGCGGCCGAGAACTATCTTCCCTTCCCCCAGCTCCGGGACCTGGCCGTCGCTCCCTCGTCGGTCGCCGTCGTCTATCTCGTCGCCGCTGGCTCCTCCCTGGACGGAGAGCCCTCGGCGGCGGTGCTGCGCAGCGAGGACGCCGGCGCCACCTGGGCGGACGCCTCGGCCGGGCTCCCCGCGAGGACCGCTGCGAAGCTCGCCGTCGACCCCCGCGATCCAGCGGTGGTCTACGTGGGAACGGGCACCGCGTTCCAACCCGGCGACGGCGTCTTCAAGAGCACGGATGGTGGACGGACGTGGAGCCGGGCCGGCGGCGAGCTCAGCGGGCGCACCATCACCGCCTTGCTCGCCTCCGCCAAGCCTGGCCGCGTCTACGCGGCGGCCGGCGGGCGGGTCTTCCGCAGCGACGACGGCGGCGCCACCTGGCAGGGGTGGAGCTTCGGGCTCCGCGCCGGGTCGATCAATGCGCTGGAGGGCGATCCCTCCGACGCGAGCCGGATCTACGCCGTGACCACCAGCGGCGTCTGGGTGCTGAACGAGAGCGACTGAGCCCTCCTCGCCCCCCTTCGCCGTGGTACAGTCGTCGCACTGAATCTGCTGTCGTTTTTTCGAGATCGAGTGGATCGGAAAGCGTTCCGGCCCTGGCGAAGCGGGGAGAATCTCGCGCGATGAGCGTTTTGGAGAATGCCGTGCCGGAGCCCACCTTCTGGCGCCGGGTCTGGAGTCCCCCCGAGCCGGAGATCTCGACCGCCGGCTTCGGCGGCGAGCTGCTGGTCGCCTCCGCGCGGCTGCTGATCGTCGTCGTGCTCCTCTACTTCCCCCTGCGCGAGCTGCTCCAGCGGCGCGGCGAGTACGACCCGCTCGCCCTGCTCACCACGGCGACGCTCGGCCTCGGCCTGGCGCTCGTCCTCTACTCCGCCACCAGCCGCCGGGTGGGACGGGCGTGGATCGGCTTCGTCAGCAGCGTCCTCGACGTCAGCCTGGTCTCGGCCATCCTCGCCATCTTCCTCGTCCTCGGCCGGCCGCTCGAGGCGACCAACAACCTGGTCATCTTCCCCATCTACTTCCTCGCCATCGCGGCGACCAGCCTGCGCTACGACGCGCGGATGTCGATCCTCGCCGGCTCCCTGGCGCTGGTCGAATACCTCGGCCTGAACCTCTACGCCGCCTGGCACTGGAACCTGGCCGCCGTGGCGGCCGCCAACCATGCCTTCGGCGACTTCTCGTGGCTGTCGCAGATCTGGCGGCTGGTGCAGATCGTCGGCGCCACCCTGATCGCGGCGACCATCGTGGTGCGTGCCCGCGAGCTGCGGCTGCTGTCGACCCGCGACCGCTTCACGGGGCTGCTCAACCGCGCCGTCTTCAACGAGCAGCTCGAGCGCGAGGTGGCCTTCGGCCGCCGCGAGGACGCCCGCTTCGCGATCGCCATGCTGGACATCGACCATTTCAAGAAGTTCAATGACACCTACGGCCACGCCGGAGGGGACGAGGCGCTGCGCACGGTCGCCGACACCCTGCGCTCGTCCTGCCGCTCGACGGACGTGGTGGCGCGCTACGGCGGCGAGGAGTTCGCGCTGATCCTGCCGGGGGTGATGAGCGGCCGGGCGACCGATCTGCTCGAGCGCTTCCGCCGCATCATCGCGGTCAAGGCGATCCGCCTCGCCGGCCGCGCACAGCCGGCGAGCGTCACGGTGTCGATCGGGGTCGCCATCTGGCCGGACGACGGCGAGACCCCGGTGGCCCTGCTGCGCTGCGCCGACCAGCGCCTCTACCAGGCCAAGAACGAGGGGCGCGACCGCGTCATCGGCCCCACTCCGCATCACGTGCGGCGGGACACCACGGAAACCGACGTCGGCGACCTGCGGGGGCCCGGCAGGGGAAGCGGCGCCGCCGCCCCGTAGGGGGTCCGTAGGGCGGCGTAAGATCGCTATCCGGCGTCCTGTCCGACGCTCTCGCCGAGCTGATCGAGCGCCTGGCGGACCCGCTCCAGCCGCTCCCCCTGGGTGCTGCTGCGCATGAACTGGACGTAGTCGCGCGCCGAGCGCAGGGTGAGCAGGCGCTGGCGGTAGGTGTCGAGGCGGCGGTTGGCCTCGGCGACCCGGGGGGCGAGGCTGGGGTGCGAGATGCGTTCGACGATCGCGGGGAGCGCCTCCAGCGTGTGGCAGACGAGGAGCACGTCGCAGCCGGCCGCGAAGGCGGTCTCGCAGCGCTCGGGGAGCTCCCCCCAGGTGTCGAGCGCCTTCATCTCCATGTCGTCGCTGAAGGCGAGGCCGTCGAAGCCGAGCCGCCCGCGAAGCAGGCCGCCGAGGATCGTCGGGGAGAGCGTCGCCGGCCGCATCGAGCTGTCGTAGGCGGGGTAGAGGGCGTGCCCCACCATCACCGCCCCCGCCAGGCGCGAGAGCGCCGTGAACGGCTCGAGGTCCGGCACCAGCTCCTCGACGGGGAGGTAGACGGCGGACATCTGGAAGTGGGTGTCCTCCCCCGCCGCGCCGAGCCCCGGGAAGTGCTTGAGGCAGCCGCCCGCGCCGCCGGTGTGGAGGCCGCGCAGGAAGGCCTGGGCACGCGGGATGACCGCGGCCGGGGTGGCTCCGAAGTAGCGCTCGTCGAGGGCGTTCGCGGTCTGCCCGCGGTCGAGGTCGACCACCGGCGCGAAGTCGACGTCGATGTCGAAGAGGCGCAGCGACTGGGCGACCCAGTTTCCCGCCTGGAGCGCGTAGCTCGCCGGGCGCCGGGCGAGCGCCGCGGCGGCGGGCGCCGGCGCCACCACCTCGCGCAGCCGGTCCACCCGCCCCCCCTCGGCGTCGATCGCCACCACCGCCTCGGGAAGCACCCGCCGCAACGCCCGCATCAGCCCGTCGAGCTGATCCTCGTCCTCGATGTTGCGCTTGAACAGGATCACCCCGCCGGGCTGATGGGCGGCGAGGAGCGCCGCCGACCCCTTGTCGAGCTCGGGGCCGGGGAGTCCCACGAAGACCTGATCGGCGGGTTGCATTCGCGGGATCTTACCTGAGGAACCTACCCCAGCCGCGACTTCAGGCTCTGCACCAGATTCAGCGCCGCGAGCGGGGTGAGCTTGTTCACGTCGACGTCGCGTAGCGCCGCGGCCACCACCTGCTCGGGGGGGGCGAAGAGGGTGAGCTGGGCCGGCGCGCCGGGGGCCTCGGCGTTGGGGGCGTTGCCGCGGGCGAGGCGCGGCTTGCCGGTGGGGTCGTACTCCTTCGACTCGAGGTTGGCCAGGATCTCCGCCGCGCGGTCGATCACCCCCTCGGGGAGGCCGGCGAGGCGGGCGACGTGGAGGCCGTAGGATTTGTCGGCGCTGCCGGGGACGACGCGGCGGAGGAAGACGATGCGATCCTCCCACTCCTTGACCGCCATCGTCCGGTTGACCACCCGCGGCAGCAGCGCGGCGAGCTCGGTGAGCTCGTGGTAGTGGGTGGCGAACAGCGTCTTCGGCCGCCGGTGCTCGTGCAGGTACTCGACGATCGACCAGGCGATCGACAGGCCGTCGAAGGTCGCCGTGCCGCGGCCCACCTCGTCGAGGATCACCAGGCTCTGGTCGGTCGCGTGGCGCAGGATGTTCGCCGTCTCGATCATCTCGACCATGAAGGTCGATTCGCCGCGGGCGAGGTCGTCCGAGGCGCCGACGCGGGTGAAGATGCGGTCGCAGACCCCGATCACCGCCTCGGCGGCCGGCACGAAGCTCCCCGCCTGCGCCATGAGGACGATCAGCGCCACCTGCCGCAGGTAGGTCGATTTGCCTCCCATGTTGGGGCCGGTGAGGAGGACGATCTGCGCGGTCTCGCCGTCGAGCTCGGCGTCGTTGGGCACGAAGGCGTCGCGGCTCGCCTGCTCGACCACCGGATGGCGCCCGTCGCGGACGATCACCGGCGCCCCGGCGAGCCCCATCTTCGGGCGGACGTAGCGGTTGCGCGCCGCCACCTCGGCGAACGAGGCGAGGGCATCCAGAGCACCGATCGCTTCCGCCAGGGCGATCAGCCCCGGGGCCTCGGCGGCGATCTTCGAGGTCAGCTCGCGGAAGAAGCGCTGCTCGAGCTCGATCTGCCGCTCCTCGGCGGAGAGGATCTGCTCCTCGAGCTCCTTGACCTCGGGGGTGACGTAGCGCTCGGCGTTGACCAGCGTCTGCTTGCGGATGTAGTCGGCCGGCACCCGCTCCTGGTTCGCCCGCGTAACTTCCAGGAAGTAGCCGAAGACCTGGTTGTAGCGGATCTTGAGCGAGGCGATCCCCGTCCGTTCGCGCTCGCGCACCTCGAGGGCCAGGATGTGCTGCTTGCTGTCGCGGGTGAGCGAGCGGAAGCGGTCGAGGTCGGCGTCCACCCCGGCGGCGATCACCCCGCCGTCCTGGAGGCTCAAGGCCGGCGACTCTTCAAGCATTCGGGCCAGCTCGGCGTGGAGCTCGGGGAGCGGATCGCTCTGGGCGAGCTGGGCGAGGAGCGGGGCCTCGCCGGGGTCTTTCGCCGCCATCGCCGCCAGCTCGCCGAGGATCGCCGGCGCTTCCGCCAGCGCGTCGCGCAGGGCCGCGGCCTCTCTTGGGGTGAGCGTGCCGAGGACCGCGCGGGAGACCAGCCGCTCGGGGTCGGCCATCCGCGCCAGGCGCTCGCGGAGGCGCTCGCGGAGCGGGTTGTCCGCCATTAGGGCACCGACCGCGCGGTGGCGCTCCGCGATCTCTTGTGGATCGACCAGCGGCCGGCGGAGCCACTCGCGGAGGGTGCGGCCGCCGGGCGGGGTGACGGTACGGTCGAGCACGGCGAGCAGCGAGCTGCGCCGGCGCCCGGAGCCGGGCACCCCGGCCCGCTGGCTGGCGAACACCTCCAGGTTGGCGAGGGTCGAGGCGTCGAGGGTCAGGCGGTCGCGCGCCTCGCGCACGGCGAGGCCGCGGATGTGGGCGAGGCCGCTCTTCTGGGTCTCCTGGGCGTAGGCGAGCGCCGCCGCCGCCGCCTTGACCGCCGGCTCCCCCTCCTCGAGGCCGAAGCCGCGCAGGGTGCCGGCGCCGAACTGGCGCAGCAGGAGGGCCCCCGCCGCCTGCGGCTCGAACAGGCGGTCGCCGGCGAGCGGCGTGCGGCAGGGGCAGTCGCGTTCGGCCCACTCCACGATCCCGATCGGGAAGCCATCCTCGCCGCGCTCGGCGTGGAACAGCACCTCGCGGGGGCGGAGGAGAGCGAGGTCCTCGACCGCCGCCTCGGCGTCGGGCCAGCGGCGGACGAAGAAGGCGCCGGTCGACACGTCGAGGAACGCCCCGGCCCCCTCCCCGCGCTCCCAGACCAGCCCGGCGAGCAGGTTCTCCTCCTTGCCGTCGAGCAGCCCCGGCTCGGAGACGGTGCCGGGGGTGACGATGCGGGTCACCTCGCGCTTGACCAGCCCCTTGGCCTGCGCCGGGTCCTCCACCTGGTCGCAGATCGCCACCTTGAGGCCGGCGCCGATCAGCTTGGCGAGGTAGGCCCCCAGCGCGTGATGGGGGACGCCGCACATCGGCGCCTCGCTCTCCGTCCCCTTGTGGCGGGCGGTGAGCTGCACCTCGAGGATCGGCGCCGCCGCCCGGGCGTCCTCGTAGAACATCTCGTAGAAGTCCCCCATGCGGTACATCACGAGGGCGTCGGGGTGCTGCGCCTTGACCTCCATGTACTGGCGCATCATCGGAGTCAGGGACGTGACGGGCAAATTGGGCATGGGGGCCGAAGTATAACGTCGCGGAAAGACGGAACATCGCCGGAGTTCCCGGGACAGCTCATGGGACCCTGCTCGCCTCCTTCGTGTGCGGTCGCTTCGCTCCCTGCCAGTCGGCTGCGCGGGTCCCATGAGCTGCCCCGGGAGCTCCGGCGCGGACCGTTTCCAATTCCCGCGGGATATATTGCTCCTATGCCCTCTCATCTCCTCGCCCTCGACACCGGCTCGCCTCTGGTCAGCGTGGCCCTGGCGCGGGACGGAGAGGTGGTGGCGTCGCGCTCGGTCGAGCAGCAGCGCTCCTCCACCCGCCTGCTGGCGATGGTCCAGGAGATCCTGGACGAGGCGGGGATCGGGGTGCGGGATCTCGGCGCCGTCGCCGTGCTGCGCGGCCCCGGGAGCTTCACCGGCCTGCGGATCGGTCTGGCGACGGCGCTCGGCCTCCACCAGGCGCTGGGGATCCCGGCGACGGCCCTCCCCACGCTCCCCGTCCTGGCAGCCTCCGCCGGAGACGCCGAAGAGAACGGCGGGACGGTGATCGCCGTCGTCGATGCCCTGCGCGGCGACTGGAGCGCCCAGGCGTTTTCCGACGGGCACCCCGCGGGCGAGATGGCGCTCGTCCCGGGGGCCGAGCTGCCGCTCCTCATCCCTGACGGCCGGGGCGGCGAGGGGGTGGTGATCGGCTTCGGCGCCTCTCGCCTGGCGGAGCTCCCCGGCTGGCCCGCGACCCTGCGGCTGCGCGAGCCCGGGCCGCTCGCCATTACTACCGCCAAGCTCGCCGCCAAGCTCGCCGGCGCGCCCGGCACCGTCTGGGACGGTGTATGGGACGTAACGCGCCTCACCTCCGCGATCTACTCCCGGCCGCCGGCGATCACCCTCCCCCGCCCCCGCGCCGCTTCTCCGCAGAAGCCGGGCACGCCGCCCGCGCAGAGTCCCGCGGCGTGACCGGCGTGGGTCTCCTTCCCCTCGTCCGCCCCGCGGTCCACGAGGACCTCGACGCCATCGCCGGCCTGGAGGAGGCCGCCTTCCACGACCCCTGGCCGCGCGAGATGCTGGCCTACGAGCTCTGCCATCCCTATTCCGTGCTGCTGATCGCCGGCGGGCTGCCCGGCGATCGACCCGGTGGGCAACCCGGCGCCTATGCCGCCTTCCGCCACGCGGCCGGCGAGGCGGAGCTGCTGCGTGTCGCCGTCCATCCCGCGGCGCGCCGCCGGGGGCTCGCCCGCGCCCTCCTCGAGGAAGGGTTCGTGCGCCTGCGCCTGGCCGGGATCCAGGTCTGCTTCCTCGAGGTGCGGGTGGAGAACAAGCCGGCCATCGCCCTCTACGAGGGCCTCGGCTTCGCCTGGGTGGGGCTGCGCCGCGCCTACTACCAGGACGGCGCGGACGCGATGGTCTTCGTGTTGGAGCTCTAGCGGCTCCGGTGCTATTCTCGGGGCAGCCCGGCATGCTGACCTTCTCTCCCACCACGGCTGACCGAATCCCCTCAGGGCGAGGTTCCGTCCGTGTTCCGGAGCCGGCCTCACGGTGAGCCCCCTCGCCGCCCACCGCCGCTCCTCTCCGATCCCGCAGGTACCGGTCCATGGCGGACCGTTCTTTCCTCATCACCCCTTGAAGTCAATCCCACAGGCAAAGGAGGCAGACGCATGTCTCAACACGACGATCTGAAAGCGGAGCTGATCGCAACGGACGACGAATTCCACCGCCTCTACGAGGAGCACCAGCAGTACGATCACCGGCTGCAGGAGCTCAATCAGAAGAGCCTTCTTTCCCAGGAGGACGAGGAGGAGGAGAAGAAGATCAAGCTGCACAAGCTGACCCTGAAAGACCACATGGAACAGATCCTGCGAGCGCATCGCGAGTCGCGGGTCTCGGCCTGAGGCCTCGAGCGGGCGGAGGCTCCGCCGCGCCCTTTAGAAGTCAACACGACGTTCAATCGGAGCCTTCACGATGAAGTTCGCGAAAGAAGCCTGGGTCTTCGTCCTCCCCTTCTGGTTCCTCGCCGGGCTGCTGTTCTTCCTCGGGCGGCCCGGCTGGGGAACCGCGGCGCTGGTCGCCGGCTTTCTCATCCTGCTCTTCTTCCGCGACCCGAAGCGGAGCTACGGGGGAGAGCCGGCTTCCGTGCTCGCTCCCGCCGATGGCCTGATCACCCGCATCGACACGATCGAGGACGCGGAGATCGGCCCCGGGCGCTACCAGCGGATCGTCACCTTCCTCTCGGTGTTCGATGTCCACGTCCAGAAGGTCCCGGCGGCGGGCGAGGTCGTCTCGTCCCTCTATAGCCGGGGACGCAAGGTGGCCGCCTTCCGGGAGGACGCGGGGGAGGTCAACGAGAAGCACCTGACGGTGATCCGCCGTCCGAACGGCGACGCGCTCGGGGTGCGGCAGATCGCCGGGCTGCTCGCCCGCCGGGTCGTCTGCTACCTGAAGGAGGGGGACCGGGTGCATCGCGGCCAAGCGATGGGGCTGATCAAGTTCTCCTCGCGGGTGGACCTGCTGGTGCCCGAGAGCTACCGGGTGCTGGTGAAGAAGGGGGACCGGGTGAAGAACGGCGCGACCCCGATGGCCGTTCCCACCTCTCCGGTAACCACCCCCGCTGCCGGCCGGGAGACGCCTTGATTCCGGAGCGGGCTCCGGAGGGCGGGTTGCGCCCCGCGGGATCTCCGGCGCGTCCGCGGGCCCGCGGCCTTCGCCGCGGCGCCTACCTGCTCCCCAGCCTGTTCACCATGGGCAACATGGTGTTCGGCTTCTACGCCATCATCTGCGGGCTCGAGCAGAGGGACTTCGTCAAGGCGTCGCTGTTCATCCTGCTGGCGGCGGCGCTCGACAGCGTGGACGGACGGATCGCCCGCATGACCGGCACCGAGAGCGATTTCGGCCGCGAGTTCGACTCGCTGGCGGACGTCATCACCTTCGGCGTGGCGCCGGGGATGCTGGTCTATCTCTGGGGGCTGCGCGAGCTCAACCCCGATACCTGGCTGCTCTCGGTCTTCTACATGGTCTGCACGGCGACGCGGCTCGCCCGTTTCAACGTCCAGACCCGGGTCGCCGACGGCCGCTACTTCGTCGGCCTGCCGTCGCCGTGGGCGGCGCTGACGATCTGCGCCCTGCTCTCCTTCGCCCCGGACTACACCGGCAGCCTGCGGCTGGTGATGCAGATCGTCCTCGGCTCGGCGCTGGTGCTGATCGGCGCCCTGATGGTCTCGACCTTCCGCTACAACAGCTTCAAGAAGCTCGACCTCAGGAAGCGCTGGAGCTACCGGACGCTGTTCCCGGTCGCCGCGGTCCTCCTCCTCTTCCTGTTCTTCCGCCCCTGGGCGCTGCTGGTGATCACCGTCCTCTACACCCTGTCGGGGCCCGCCGCGACCGCGCTGGCGCGGCTGCGCTCGCCGCGCGGCGGCCGTCCCGACAGCCCGCCAGACCACCCGGCAGACAACCCGCCGCCCCTCGAAGGAGGAGCCTCGTGACCGCCATCGCCATCGTCCATCCGACCGACCTGCTGGGCAAGGAGCTGCGGGAGACGCTCGCCGGCCACCCGGCGCTCGCCCGCGACGTCCGCCTGCTCAGCAGCCGCGAGGAGGAGATCGGCACCCTGACCGAGGTCGCGGGCGCCGCCGCCCTGGTGACCCGCTACGAGCCGGAGGCGCTCCAGGGGGTCGACATCGCCTTCTTCTGTGGCACGATGGCCGCCAACCGGCCGATCCTCGCCGAGCTGCCGCCGGAGACCCGGGCGATCGTCCTCTCGCTCGACGCCACGGTCGAGGAGGGTCTGCCGGTCGTCGCGGGGGTCAATGGCGAGGCCGCGTCCGGGGCGCGCGTCCTGCTCTCGCCCCACCCCGGGGCGGTGCTCCTCGCCCAACTCCTCCACGCGCTGCGTGATTTCAATCCCGAGGCGGCCGTCGCCACCCTGATCCTGCCGGCCTCGATCCGCGACGACGCCGGACTCGAGGAGCTGTTCGAGCAGACGAAACAGATCGTGGCGATGACCCCGCGGGTGGCCGCCCCGGTCTTCGGCACCCAGCTCGCTTTCAACCTGCTGCCGACGCCGGCGCCGGCCGACCCGATCGCCGCCCAGGTCGGCGCCGTGCTCGGCACGCCCGGGGCCCTCGGAGGCATGCCGCCGCTGGCCCTCCAGACCCTGCAAGGGGGGATCTTCCACTCGGTCTCGGCGAGCCTGTGGGTGCGCTGCGCCGGGAACCCGACTCCGCAGGCGGTCCGCAAGGCCCTCGCCGCGCAGCCGCACCTCGCGGCGGCCGACAAGCCCCGCCTGCTGGGACCGGTCGAAGCGGCGGCGAGCGACAAGATCCTGTTCGGCACCCCGCGCCGGGACGAGGCCGCCGGCGGCCTCTGGCTGTGGGCCGTGATGGACAACCTGACGCGCGGCGGCGCCCTGAACGCGCTCGGGATCGCAGAGGCGATCGCGTAGGATCCCGGAAGGACGAGCCGTGAACAGCCTCTGCGTCTTTTGCGGCTCGCAGGCGGGAGCCTCGCCGGCCTACGCCGAAGCGGCGACCGTCGTCGGCCGCGCTCTCGCCGGCCGCGGCTGGACCCTGGTTTACGGCGGCGGCCGGGTGGGGTTGATGGGGACCCTCGCCGACGCCGCGCTCGCCGCCGGCGGGAAGGTGATCGGCGTCATCCCCGCGGCGCTGGCCCGCCGCGAGGTCGCCCACCAGCGGCTCACCGGCCTCGAGGTGGTCGGCTCGATGCACGAGCGCAAAGCGCGGATGGCGGAGCTCTCCGACGGCTTCCTCGCCCTGCCCGGGGGGATCGGCACCCTCGAGGAATGGTTCGAGGCGTGGACCTGGAGCCAGCTCGGCATCCACCCCAAACCGTGCGGCCTGCTCAACGTCGCGGGCTACTACGACCCTCTCCTCGCCTTCCTCGACCGCATGACCGGCGAGCGCTTCCTCTCCTCCGGCCACCGCGCCCTGGCGATCGTCGACGAGGAGATCGAGCCCCTGCTCGACCGGCTCGCCGCCAGTCAGCCTCCCGCCGTTCCGCGCTGGATCGGCGCGCCCGAGCCGTGATCGTCGCTTGACTTTCGCCCGTCCCCGGCTTACGCTCCAGAGCGTAATCGAGGCGTAATTTTTCGCCGAGTCCGAAGAAAACAAACGGCCCGGACGAGCCGCGAACCCGTCCGAGCCCAACCGCGCACAGGAGGGTCCCCCATGCGTGATTCCGAAGATCCTAGCACCGCATCTCCCAACGCTTTCGCCACGGAATTCCTCCACCGCTTCGAGGCTGAGGACGAGCCGGCGTCCGCGGCGGAGGCGGACGTCGCCGGTCCCTGGCACATCCTCCCCACCTCGACGGCCGAGGGGCGTGAGGCCTTCGGGCTCTGGCGCAAGGGGGAACATCCGGAATGGGGGGACTCGCCGTCCGGCCTCTTCCGCGAGCGGCCGACGGCGCTGCTCGCCGCCGCCGTCCGGCCGTTCGTGGGACGTGACCCGTTCTATGAGCTGGGCCGGGAGCGCTGGAACGGCGGCTTTCCCCTGCTGCGGCAGGGGGAGACGATCGGCTGGATCGATCTCTTCGACGAGGACTGGATGTTCGGAATCAACGTATTGGAGCGCTTCACCCGCAGCCCGCTGGCCCTCGCCCGCCTGCTGGAAGCGGCGGGGCCGCTCGCTCTCGAGCGGGCGGGACGGATCCTGCGCGAGCAGGTCGAGACGACGAGCGAGTCGATGGACGAGGAAACGGCCGGGGAAGGCGAGCCGGAGCGGGTGAGCTAGGCTCAGCACTCGATGACGTTGATCGCGAGCCCGCCGCGGGAGGTCTCCTTGTACTTCGTCTTCATGTCGGCGCCGGTCTCGCGCATGGTCTTGATGACGCGGTCGAGCGAGACCTTGTGCGAGCCGTCGCCGCGCAGGGCGATGCGGGCGGCATTGATCGCCTTGACGGAGCCCATGGCGTTGCGCTCGATGCAGGGGATCTGGACCAGCCCCCCCACCGGGTCGCAGGTGAGGCCGAGGTTGTGCTCCATGCCGATCTCCGCCGCGTTCTCGATCTGCGCGCTGGTGCCGCCGAGTGCGGCGACGAGCCCGCCGGCCGCCATCGAGCAGGCCACCCCCACCTCTCCCTGGCACCCGACCTCGGCGCCGGAGATCGAGGCGTTCTCCTTGTAGAGGATGCCGATGGCACCGGCGGTGAGCAGGAAGCGGAGCACCCCCTCCTCGCCGGCTCCCGGGGTCAACCGGCGGTAGTAGTGGAGGACCGCCGGCACGATACCGGCCGCGCCGTTGGTGGGCGCGGTCACCACCCGGCCGCCGGCGGCGTTCTCCTCGTTGACGGCGAGCGCGTAGAGGTTCACCCAGTCGAGCACGGTCAGCGGGTCGACCAGCCCCTGCTCCGAGCGGGGCGCCGCACCTTGCAGCTCCTGATAGAGCGCCGGGGCGCGCCGGCGTACCTTGAGGCTTCCCGGCAGCACCCCGGTCTGCCGGCAGCCGCGCTCGACGCAGCGCTGCATCGCCTCCCAGATCCGCAGCAGCCCGGCGCGGATCTCCTCCTCGTTGCGCCAGACCTTCTCGTTCTCGAGCATCAGCTCCCAGAGGGCCAGGCCGTGCTCCGCGCTGAGGCGCAGCAGCTCGGCGGCGCTCGGGAACGGATAGGGGACGCTCGTCGCGTCCTCGACCAGCCGCCCCTCCCCCGTCGCTCCCTCGTTGACCACGAAACCGCCCCCCACCGAGTAGTAGATCCGCTGATCGAGGGTCTCGCCCGCCGCGTCGAAGGCGGTGAAGCGCATGCCGTTCGAGTGCAGGGGGAGCAGGTCGCGCCGGTTGAAGATCAGGTCAGCCTTTTCGTCGAAGGGGATGGGGTGGCGGCCGAGGAGCGCCAGCGTACCTGCGGAGCGGATCGCCGCGAGCCGCGGCGCCACGCCGTCGGGATCGATCTCCTCCGGCGTCTCCCCCTCGAGCCCCATCAGCACGGCGCGGTCGGTGCCGTGCCCCTTGCCGGTCAGGGCGAGCGAGCCGAACAGCTCGCCCCGCACGCGGGCGGTGCGGCCGAGCACATTGTCGCCCGCCAGCCCCGCCAGCCCCGCCAGCCGTTCGGCGAAGCGGCGGGCGGCCCGCATCGGCCCGACCGTGTGCGAGCTCGAGGGTCCGATGCCGATGGTGAAGAGATCGAAGACGCTGATGGCCATCGGCGGCATTCTACATGCCCCCTCGATCCCTCCCCGGAATGGCTCTCTGCGGAGCCGTGTTGTAGACCCCAGACCGCCCGCACCGGCCGCGGTCCTCGAGCGGAGCCGCTGGTATAGACTGAAGGCTCCCAGGAACACCTCGCGATCGCGAGGTCCTTTCGTCTATGGCTCCCAGGAGGGGAAGGGCCCCCATGTCGAATCCCGAAGAGGGTCATCACAACACCGCCAACTACCACCGGGTGATCATCCTCGGTTCCGGCCCGGCCGGCCTGACGGCGGCGCTCTATGCCGCGCGGGCCGATCTCGCGCCGCTCGTCTTCGAAGGGAATCAGCCGGGCGGCCAGCTCACCATCACCACCGACGTCGAGAACTTCCCCGGCTTCCCGGAGGGGATCCTCGGCCCCGAGCTGATGGACCGCATGCGCGAGCAGGCCCGCCGCTTCGGCACCAAGGTAAAGTTCGAGACGGTGCTCGAGGTCGACCTCGGGAAGCGCCCCTTCACCCTGCGCACCGACGAGGAGACCTACCGCACCGACGCGCTGATCGTGTCGACCGGCGCCACCGCCCAGCTCGGCGGCATCCCCGGCGAGTCGGAGCTGATGGGCTACGGCGTCTCCGCCTGCGCCACCTGCGACGGCTTCTTCTTCCGCGACAAGGAGATCGTCGTCATCGGCGGCGGCGACTCGGCGATGGAGGAGGCGACCTATCTCACCAAGTTCGCCAGCAAGGTGACCGTCATCCACCGCCGCCGCGAGCTGCGCGCCTCGAAGATCATGCAGGACCGCGCCTTCGCCAATCCCAAGATCGCCTGGATCTGGGACACCACGGTGACCGAGGTCCTCGGCACCCGCGAGGGGGGGGTGACCGGAGTGAAGCTGCACAACAAGCGGACCGACCTCGAGAGCCTCTACCCGACGCAAGGGGTGTTCTACGCCATCGGCCACCGCCCCAACACCGATCTGTTCCGCGGCAAGCTCGCGATGAACGACATCGGCTACATCACGGTGCAGGAACCGACCACCCGCACCAGCGTGCACGGCGTGTTCGCCGCCGGCGACGCGACCGACCCGATTTACCGCCAGGCGATCTCCTCCGCCGGCAGCGGCTGCCGCGCGGCGATCGACGCCGAACGCTGGCTCCAGGAGCTACAAGACTGATGCTTAGAAGGCCCACCTCCCAGATCAAGACCCTCGGCGCGCTCCGCGAGGCCGGTTACCAGCCCCGCTCGATCAAGACGGAGGTGCGCGCCAACCTGCGGGCGCGGCTCGCCGCCGGCGGCCCGCTCTTCCCCGGCATCCTGGGCTACGACCGGACGGTGATCCCCTCGGTCGTCAACGCCCTGCTCGCCGGCCACGACTTCATCCTCCTCGGCCTGCGCGGGCAGGCGAAGACGCGCATCCTGCGCTCGCTCGTCACCCTGCTCGACCCGGAGGTCCCGGTGCTCGCCGGCTCCGAGCTCAACGACGATCCGCTCGCCCCGATCTCCACCTGGGGGGAGCGCCTGGTCCGGGAGCAGGGGGACGACGCGCCCGTCGAGTGGATGGCCGCCGAGCAGCGCTACAACGAGAAGCTGGCGACGCCGGACGTCTCGATCGCCGACCTGCTCGGCGACATCGACCCGATCAAGGCGGCGACCCGCAAGCTCACCTTCGCCGATCCGGAGGTGATCCACTTCGGGATCATCCCGCGCACCAACCGCGGCATCTTCGCGATCAACGAGCTCCCCGACCTCGCGCCGCGCATCCAGGTGGGGCTGTTCAACATCCTCGAGGAGCGCGACCTGCAGATCCGCGGCTTTCCCGTGCGCATCCCGCTCGACCTGATGATGGTCTTCTCGGCCAACCCCGAGGACTACACCAACCGCGGCAGCATCATCACGCCGCTCAAGGACCGCATCTCGTCGCAGATCCTCACCCACTACCCCACCGACGTGAAGGTGGCGGCGGACATCACCCGCCAGGAGGCGTGGACCGAGCGCGACATCCCCAACGTGGTGATCCCCGACGACGTGCGGGTGATGATCGAGGAGATCAGCCTGGCGGCCCGCGAGAGCGACCTGGTGGACCAGTCCTCGGGGGTCTCGGCCCGCGTCGCCATCTCGGCGCTCGAGCTGCTCGCCTCGAACCTCGAGCGGCGCTCGCTCGCCACTCAGGACAATCCGGTCTACCCGCGCCTCTCCGACCTCCACATGCTGCTGCCGGCGATCACCGGCAAGGTCGAGATGGTCTACGAAGGGGAGCAGCAGGGGGCCGAGGTGGTGGCCCGGCGGCTGATCGGACAGGCGGTCAAGAAGGTGTTCGACACCCGTTTCCCGGAGGTCGGCAAGGAGTCCGGCAGCGGCGGCGAGGACGACAAAGGACCCTACGCCCGCATCATCCGCTGGTTCGCGGAGGGGAACGCGGTGACGATCTCGGACGAGCAGCCGTTCGCCGAGTACGAGGCCGAGGTCCTGCGCGTCCCGGGCCTCAAGGAGCTGGTGGTCCGCCTCGGTCAGAGCCGCGAGGAGCGGGCGCTCGCCGCCGAGATGATCCTCGAGGGGCTGCACCAGCACCTCAAGCTCGCCCGCGCCGACCTCGACAGCCAGATCAGCTACAAGGAGATGGTGAAGTTCCAGCTCCTCAAGCCGCGGCGGGGAGGGAGCGGCGGGCGCGACCGCGGGGACGTCAACTAGGGCCGGGAGCATTGAGCTCGGAGTAATGCCATGAAGCACCAGTATCTCTATCTCGACCCCGAGCTGATCAAGGCGCTGCTCGCCGGCCTCGACCTCCTGCGCCTGTTCAACCAGCTCGTGCTGGCGACCGGCGGCGACGTCGAGGAGGCGCAGGACTGGATGCGCTACCTCCAGCAGCAGGGGCACCTGCCGGAGGAGATCGACCTCGAGGCGTTCTTCGCCAGCCTGGAGAACCAGAACCTGGTCGGCCGCGACGGCGAGGGGGGCCTCCAGCTCACCACCGGCGGCGAGCGCAAGATCCGCCGCAGCGCCTTCGAGGAGATCTTCTCGACGCTCGACAAGTCGGGCCCCGGCTACCACGCCGTCCGCGCCTCCGGCGAGGGGATCGAGCGCCTGCCGGAGACGCGCCCCTACGCGTTCGGCGACGACGTCCACCTCCTCGACTCCTCGCGCTCGCTCCAGAACGCCTTCCGGCGCGGGCAGGGGAGCGAGTTCAGCCTGCTCGAGGAGGACCTCGAGATCCACGAGACCGAGCACCTGACGTCCTGCGCCACCGTGGTGGCGATCGACATCAGCCACTCGATGATCCTCTACGGCGAGGACCGCATCACGCCGGCGAAGACGGTGGCGCTCGCGCTCACCGAGCTGATCACCACCAAGTACCCGAAGGACCACCTCTCGGTGATCCTCTTCGGCGACCAGGCCGAGCAGGTCTTCCTCTCGGAGATCCCCTACATCCAGGCCGGCCCGTACCACACCAACACGCGCGACGCGCTGCAACTGTCGCGCAGCATCCTGGCCCGCCAGAAGCAGCCCAACAAGCAGATCTTCCTGGTCACCGACGGCAAGCCCTCGGCGATCACCGAGAACGGCCGGATCTACAAGAACCCCTTCGGCCTCGACATGCGGATCGTCAACCTCACTCTGGAGGAGGCGGACCTCTGCCGCCGCCAGAAGGTGGTGATCACCACTTTCATGCTGGCGACCGACACCATGCTCACCCAGTTCGTCGAGAAGCTGACCCAGATCAACCGCGGCCGCGCCTACTTCGCCTCCCCCTACAACCTCGGCGAATTCATCCTGGCGGACTACATCCGCAACCGCCGGCGGCGGGTGCGCTAGGCGCCCTGCTCCCCCACCAGCCCGAACGCCTCCGCGATCAGCTCGTACGAGCGCCGGCGGTCGGCGTGCCGGTGGGTGATGGTGACGATCATCACCTCCTCGGCGCCGTACTCCTCGGCGAGTGCTTCGAGCCGCGAGCGGACGGTCGCGGGCGATCCCACGATCAACCGGCGCCCCGTGGCGGCTGGCGACCCCTCTTCGGCGAAGAAGCGCAGCGCTTTCTCGATCGGCGGCACCGCGATGAATTTGCCGCGGAAGAAGAGCGTCCCCACCATGCGGTAGCTGGCCGCTACCCGCTCGGCTTCGGCGTCCGTCTCGGCGCAGATCGCCGAGGCGGCGACGATCACCCGCGGCTCGGACTGCCACTCGGAGGGCTGGAATTCGTCGCGGTAGCGGGCTACGAAGGGGGCTCCCAGAGGATTGATGAAGTCGGCGAAGCAGTAGGGCAGACCGACCTCCGCCGCCCAGATCCCGCTCTGCGGCGACGAGCCGAGCAGCCACGGCTCTGGACGGTGCGGCAACCCGGGGAGGAACGCCGCCAGGGAAGCGAACGGATGATCCTCCGGCAGGGCGTCGGCGAGGTAGGCCAGCAGCTCGGCGAGCTGCGAAGGGAAATCGTCCGGCGAAAGCTGGCGGCGGTCGCGTTGCAGGGCGACCGCGGTCCGCTGGTCGGTCCCCGGGGCGCGCCCGATCCCGAGGTCGATCCGCTCCGGGTAGAGGCCGCTCAGCAGGCTGAACGACTCGGCCACCTTGAGCGGGCTGTAGTGCGGCAGCATGACGCCGCCGCTGCCGACCCGAATCCGCGTGGTCGCCGCGGCGATCGGGCCGATCAGCACCTCGGGGGCCGCGCAGGCGAGCATCGGCGTCGCGTGGTGCTCGGCCACCCAGTACCGGCGGTAGCCGAGCCCGTCCGCGAGGCGCGCCAGGTCGAGCGAATTGCGCAGCGCCTGGGCACCGCTCTCTCCTTCGGAGATCGGCGCCTGGTCGAGCATGCTCAAGGCAAGGGGAGGCGGCGGCCGGGCTCTGCATCCTTCTCTTTATATCCCCTCCCGCCCCTTGAGGATAGAATCTCCCCCGGATTCAGGAGGGATTCACCGTTTGACCCACTCGCCGCGCCGGATGATCGCGCCGCTCCTGCTCGCCGCCGCGCTTGCCGCGGGGTGTGGACCGGGCGCGCGGCCGGACCCCGACGCCGACCTCCAGATCAACGCCTGCGCGCTGTTCAGCGCAGCAGGACGCCCAGGCGGTCGCCGGCGACACCCTCGCCGTGATGAGCAGCACGATGGAGGACGCGCGGGGGCACAACCCCTTCGAGTGCATCTACAACACCGGCACGCTCGAACAGCCCCGCATCCTCAGCCTGCTGGTGCGCCGGAACCGGAACGCCGAGGCGGCTAAGGCCCTCCAGGCGTCGAGCCGCGCTCCCCTCGCCGCCATGGCGGGAGGCAAGGTGGTGGACGTCCCCGGGCTCGGCGACGGCGCCCTCTGGTTCGGCGGCAGGCTGCAGCAGCTCCACGTGCTCGCCGGCAGCCGCCAGCTCGTCGTCACCGTGCAGAGCCCGGACGGCTCCGATCAGCTCGCCCCCGCCCGGCAGATCGCCGCCCGCGCCGTCGCCCGGCTGCGGGGGGCGCTCGCGGCGCTCCGCGGCAACCCCGCCAAGCCCGGCAATCCCGCCAAGCCGCGGAGTTAGGCGGCGCGCTGATGCCTGAGGCGCCACGGGAGCCCTGCCCGCGCTGCGGCGAGCCCGCGCCCCCCGCCCTCAAGGTCTGCCCTTATTGCAAGGCGAGCCTGCTGGTCGACGTGGCGCTCGCCGAGCCGGTGGACGATCCCCGCTCGCGCTACCAGCTGGCCCGCGAGATCGCCGCCTTCGGGGCGCCGGCCGGCGACTTCTCCACCGTCCAGCAGGCGCTCGGCGCTCCCCGTCCCATCGTGGCCCGGGGAGCGACGCGGCAGGCGGCCGGCCGGCTCGCCGAGCGGCTGGCGGATTTCGGGCTGCGGCCGGCGCTCGAGCCCGCCGGCACCACCGCCGAGCCGCGCGGCCGCTGGGGGGGCCTGACCGCCGTCCTCGCCGCCGCGGTCCTCGCCGCCGTCGTGGTGGCGTTCCTCTGGGCGCGGCCGGAGGGCCCCGGCAGGGCCTCGACGTCCTCGCCGGCCGGCGCCGCCCAGCCGCAGGTCCCCGCCTGGCCGACCCCGCCGCCGCCGCTCGCTCCAAAGGACCTCTCCCAGCTCGCGCGGCTCTCCCTGGTGCGCTTCCACTCGGGCGATCAGGAGACGGCCGGTTTCTTCGTGACCCCCGAGCTCGCGCTCACCCGTAGCGGCGCCGATTCCGGAGGCGGCCTGCTGGCTTCGCTCGCCGACGGCCGGGTGCTGCACGGCGAGGTGGTGAAACGGGACGGCAAGCTCGACCTCGCCCTGGTCCGCATTCCCGAGGCCCGTGCCGAGCCGCTCCAGCTCGGGGACGTCTCGACGCTGCGGCGCGGGACTGCCGTCTTCTTCCCCGGCCCTGCGTCCGGCTCCGCGCTCCGTCAGGGGAGCATCGGGGCCGAGCCCCGCGAGTTTCAGGGGGTGATCTTCCTCGCTCTCGACGGCGACCTCTCCCCCGCCGACGCCGGGGGTCCGGTGCTCGACCCGCGGGGGGACGTCGTGGGCGTGGTGGCCGTGCGCGGCGAGGGGAGCTTCCTCCTGCCGATCGACTATGCCTATCTCGAAACGCAGCTCGTCGCGGTCCCGCACCTCAACCCGAACGTCCGCAAGTGGAACGAGCTGATCTCCCAGGTGGACATGGCGGAGCGCCTGCGCGTCGGCCCGCCGCCGTCATCGCCTGCGCAAGAGGCGCCGGAAGGGCCCCACCCCTGATGTGGTCGGATCGCCTGCCCGAGGCGGAGCGCGCGCGGCTCGCCGACCGCCTGCGCGGGATCCTCCCCTCCCCGCACGCGAGGTGGCGCGCCTCGAAGACTCCTCTCCGCACCCAGAAGGGAAAGCCCCCCGGCCCCGAGCAGGTGGCGGACGAGCTGCGGGGAGAGCCGGGCTTCGCCTGGCTCGACGGCGGGTCTGCCGGCCACCGCCTGTACGTCCGGCCGCTCGCCACCCTCGCCGTCCAACAGGGGCACGCCACGGTGAACGGCCCCGGCGGCAGCGCTTCCTTCGCCGCCGGCGGCTTCGACCTGCTGGCGGCGGCGTTCGACGCCTGGGGGGAGGCGTCGTCGCGCGCCACGCTGGTCGGTTCTCTCGGCTACGAGCTGGGGGGCGAGCTCGAGGCGCTCCCGCCGCCGCCGGCCGACGACCTCGGGCTTCCCGATCTCCACCTGGCGCTCTACGACCGCGCCCTCCTCTGGGACGGCGCGAGCTGGACGCTGGAGGCGACCGACGCCTGGCGTGACGTGGCGGGGCGCGACCGCTCCGACCCTGTCCTCGACGCCGAGCGCCGGCTCGCCGCCGCGGGGCGCCGACCGCTGGGAGAGGGACCGATCATCCCCGGTTCCCCGGCGCGCGGCGGCGTGGTCAGCCGGCCCGGCCGCAGCGCTTTCGAGGCGGAGGTCGAGCGCACGGTCGAGCGCATCGCGAGCGGCGAGATCTTCCAGATGAACCTCTGCCGCCGCCTGGAGGCAGAGCTGCCCGCCTCCCAGCTCTGGCCGTTCTACCGGCGGCTGCGCGCCGCCAGCCCGGCTGAATTCGGCGCCTTCCTCGCTCTCGGGGAGGAGCGCGCCGTGCTCTCGATCTCCCCCGAGCTTTTCCTCGCGTTGCGCGGCCGGGAGGTCGAGTCGCGGCCGATCAAGGGGACCCGGCCGCGCGGCGCCAACCCGCGGGAGGACCGCGCCCTCGCCCGCGAGCTGGCGGAGAGCGAGAAGGACCGCGCCGAGCTGACGATGATCGTCGACGTGGTCCGCAACGACCTCGGCCGGGTCTGCGCGGCCGGCAGCGTCGAGGTGACGTCGCACGCCGGCCTGATCACCCTGCCGACCCTCCACCACACGGTGTCGACGGTGCGCGGGCGCCTGGGGCCGGACGCCGGAGCGCTCGAGCTCCTGCGCGCCGCCTTCCCGCCGGCGTCGATCACCGGCGCGCCGAAGATCCAGGCGATGGCCGCCATCGCCGGGGCCGAGGAACGGCGGCGCGGGCCGGCGATGGGCGCCCTGGGGTGGATCTCGCTCGGCGGCGACCTCGAGCTGGCGGTCGCCATCCGCACCGCCGTGGCCGCCGGGGGACGGGTCGCTTATCACGCCGGCTGCGGCATCGTGGCCGACTCGGACCCCGAGCTCGAATTCGCCGAGAGCGCCGCCAAGGCGCGCGCCTTCCTCACCGCCCTCGGCGCGCGGGAGGCGGGATGAGCCCCGGCAGCCTCGCCTGGTGGAACGGAAGGATGGTCCCGCTCGAAGAGGTCCGCCTCTCCCCCACCGACGCCGGCTTCCTCTTCGGCGACGGCCTGTTCGAGACCCTGCGGGTGGACGAGGCCCGAGCCCGCGACGTCGCCGCCCATCTCGACCGCCTCTTCGCCGGCCTCCGGCGCCTCGGCATCGCGCTCCCCGAGGACCGCTGCGCCCTCGGCCGAGCCGTCACCGACGTGGCGAAGGCCGCGCCCCGGCCGGTGGCACGGCTGCGGATCAGCATCACGAGAGACGAGACGCGCCTGATCGCCGCGTTTCCCTACGAGCCGCCGGGGGAGGATCTCTACGAACAAGGAGTGGCCGCCGTCCTGCTCCCGGACCTGCGGATCGACTCGCGCGGCCCGCTCGCCGGCCTCAAGAGCCTCTGCTATCAGGCGAACCGTCTGGCGCTCCGGAGGGCCGAGGCGCAGGGGGCTTACGAGGCGCTGCTGGTCAACGAGCACGGCCGCCTGGCGGAGGGGTCGCGGAGCAACGTCGCGCTGGTCTTCCCCAATGGGATCTTCACCCCTCCCGAGAGCGAGGGGTGCCTCCCCGGCACCGTCCGCCGCCGCCTGCTCGAAAAGGGAGCGATCCACGAGCGCCCGCTGACCCGCGAAGACCTCGCCGCCGCCGAGGGGGTGCTGCTGATGAACAGCCTGATCGGAGTGCTGCCGGTGTCGCGGATCGACGGCAGGGAGCTGCCGGTCCATTCTTCAGGGTACAAGCCTGCGTGGCGCAGGCTTTGCACAGCGCCGGGGCGATGAACATCACCGTACTGGCAGGTCTCGAGAGAGACGATCCCAAGTCCTACGACGTCGTGATCGATCAGGTGGCCTCCGCTCTCCGCAAGGGGAAGCACCGCGTATCGATCCTCGGCGTTCACAACGACCTGCGCAAGCTGGTCTCCGGCTTCTCCCGGCGCAAGCCGGACCTCGTCTTCAACCTCCTCGAGAGCTTCGGGGAGAACAACGGCGGCGACGTCGCCGTGGCGGGCGTGCTCGACCTGCTCTCCCTCCGCTACACGGGGGGCGGCCCGGGCGAGCTCTACCTGCGGCAGGACAAGGGCTTGGCCAAGAAGGTGCTCGCCTTCGAGGGTATCCTCTTCCCCCACTTCGCCGTCTTCTCGCAGGACGCCGACTTCGAGACGGCGGGCAATCTCCGCATGCCCCTCTTCGTCAAGCCGCTGACCGCCGACGCCTCGATCGGCATCGACGGCGAATCGCTGGTCAACGACACCACCTCGCTGATGAAGCGGGTCGTGATGATCCACGAAAAAGTGAAGGACAGTGCCCTGGTCGAGGAGTACATCGAGGGACGGGAGTTCTACGTCGGCGTCCTCGGCAACCGCGAGCCGATCCCCTTCCCGCCGATCGAGATGGACTTCTCCGGCCTCCCCGAGGGGCTGCCGCACGTCGCCGGCACCAAGGCGAAATGGAAGAAGAACAGCGTCGAGTACAAGGGGACGAAATCGATCCTCGCCGACATCCCGGACGAGCTGCGCGCCAAGCTCCAGAAGGTCGCCGTCGACGCCTACCGCGCCCTGCGCGTCCGCGACTACGGCCGCGTCGACCTGCGGCTGACCGAGACCGGCGAGATCTACGTGATCGAGGTCAACGCGAGCTGCTACCTCGAATCCGGCAGCGAGTTCGCGGTCGCCGCGCAAGCCTGTGGGATTGAGTTCCCGGAGCTGGTGCAGCGGATCGCGGCGCTGGCGCTGGAGCGCTACGGGAAGTAAGCAGTCTTTGTTGAAGTTAGGCTGGGCTCTTTTTCTTTGTCCGTTTAGGCTTGACGGCAGCGCTAGCCGAGGTCTTGGTCTCTGCGCGGGCGCCCAAGAAATCAGGAACAAACCCATACCGCGATTGGTATGCATCGCGGATCTCCTTGGCGTTGAAGGAGAAGTCTAAACGCAGAACTGATTTTTCATCATCAGAGAGGTAAGCTGTTACTCCGGTCTTCCAATCTCTGTAGGGCTGCAAATCATCGTCAGCGAAACCGCTCTTGTCAGGCTTCCCATACTTTGAGACAAGTCGTTGCAGGGGAATTGGAGCGACGGGAATCCAACGCACCCATTCAACGTTAAGCGATGCTTCATCTGTCCCTTCAACGAGCTTTTCGAGAGCACTTTTGTCGCTCGACCCAGAATTTTCAAGAAGCTTCTTCCGCAAGAAGGGACGCTGGTCATGGAACTTAATGACGATTGTCCCGCTCAACCCGTGGCCGGACACGGAATAGAGGATGTCCGCCTCCTGAGCCCAAGCGGGATGCAGCTGCTCGTAAGTCGCCCCGGGCAGCTTCGCCTTTACATCCGCGAAGGTGTCCAGAGGTGTGATATTGCCATAGATCTCCGCGTCCGCCATCTTCGCAGCGACCACAAACAGACAACACAGGGCTATCAGGGAACATCTGGTGCGCATAGTGAATACCTTTGCCCTAAGCCTAAAAAACCAATCCTAGAAGATAATGCTGCAATTAGACCACCATGTTACATATGGAGAATAATATCTCGGCTGGTATGCCAAAGCTCGAGGATTTCTATAGCTTGATCCGATACCTGAAAGTAGAGGAAATAGTGAACCCGGCTTAGATGAAATCGGCGGGCTCGCCTGAAGCGCGTCCCTTCGATCCTGACTCCGACATTGGGCTGAAGAGCGAGGAGCCGGAACGCTTTCTCCAGCTCCTGGTCGAACGCGTCGGGTGCTTTAGAGCGATTCGCCCGCCACCAAGCGGACGCTTCGGCGATCTGGCGGTTGGCCCGGCGAAGGACTTTGATCGGAAGCCCAGAGGTCAACGATGGCTCCGGAGCTCCCTCAACACCTGCTCTCCATCCACGAAATCGCCCGCCTCCGCCTCAGCGATCGCCTCGAGAAGAGAAGCCTCCTCGATCGGACTAAGCTTGACGAACTCGTCCTCTCCTGGAACGAGGATCGTCACCGTCAAGCCATCCTCAAGCAACTCGCCCTCTTCATCCAGGACGACCTTGCCGGCCACTACCGTGCCCGTCGTGATTCTCATGCCGAGATGCTAATCCGAAAGGAGCACCATCGTCCAGCTACGGCACGTAGCTCCCCTTGTGGACGTGGTTCATCGCGAGGGCGGTGACCAGCGTCGTCAGGGAGATGACCGCCGCGGTCTCGCGGTCCTCGGGGTAGACCTGCTCCAGGGCGTCGGCCCGCTCCGCGAGGTGACTCAGCAGGTGACGGGTGTGCTCCGGGAAGTGGCCGGTCCAGCGGTAGACGTCGGCCGGCAGATCGCGGGTCAGGCGGCGGATCAGCGCCGAGGCCGGGCGGCGGGGGGCGGCGGTCGTGAGATCCTCGGGGCGGCCCCAGTCTTCGAACAGGGTGCGGAGCGCGCCGTCGAGGCCGGGCGGCAGCTCGCCGGCCTCGCTCTCCCAGTTGCGGTAGTACTGGCCGAGGGAGTAGGAGATCTCGGAGACGTCCTCGTCCAGCTCGTCCGCCGTCACCGGCGGGTCGACCGCCGCCAGCTCGCGCATCGCCCGGTCGCAGTAGTCGAGCTTGGCCCGCGCCTCGGGCCAGGCGGCGTACTCGGCGCGCGCGTCGAGCCCGGGCGTCATCCAGACCGCGAAGGTCTCGGCCCAGTCCTCGTCCGGATGCTTCTGGGCGTACCACCCAGGCAGGTGGCGGACGTAGCGCCGGCTGAACGGCTCCGGGGTGTACTCCTCCCGGTACGGCCGGGTGATCGGGCCGAAGCAGCGCACCCATTCCTCCTGCTCGTAGAGCTTGTAGGCGTAGTTCATCACGTGCCCCATCTCGTGCCGCAGGTAGCGCAGCAGCTCCCGCGTCCCCAGCCCTTCGACGTGACTCGTCCGCTCGGCGTGGAGCGCCGTCAGGTCGGGGCGCGCCAGGTAGAACGGGATCGCGATGGCGACGGTGCCGAACGGCACTCCCCACTCCGTCGACAGGTAGCAGCGCGGCCGGACCCTCGTGATGCCGGCCGCCGCCAGCTCGCGCTCGAGCTCGGCGATCACCGGCTCGAGGGGGGTTCCGGCGATCGCCAGGCCGAGGTCGCGGATGGCGCGGTCCTCCGTGGCCTCCTGGAAGGAGGTATCTGGCGTCGGCGGCGCGGGCGGTTCTGATGGCTTCATCCGGAAGGATCATCGCAAATTTGGTGCCGCATACGCGATCGCGCGATGGCCGCGACGGAACTTTCTCTCGCAATTTTTCGTATGGCTTGAGTAGAGGGAGAAAACATCATGCGAAAAATCGCCGCCTGCATCATTTTTCTGGCCGCCGCGCTGCTCGCCTCGATCCCGGCCGCCGCCACGGAGGTCGTCCGCTCGTTCCACCAGCAGCTCCCGACGGGAGCCGCCGACCGCATCCACCTCGACTTCCCCGTCGGCGAGGTCCAGGTGGAAGGGTGGGACAACCGCCAGGTGGACCTCGACGTCCGAATCGCCTGCGACCGCAAGGACACGGAGCGCTGCAAGGCGACCGCGAAGCGCCTGCGCCTGGTCTACAACACCGACCAGGGTCAGCTCGAGATCAGGATCGCGGACTGGCCGAGCCTCGGCGCGGTGCGCGGGCTGCACGTGATTGCGACCCTCCACGTGCCGCGCAGCCTCCCCCTGCGCGCCGACCTCGGCGTCGGCAAGCTGAGCATCAACGGCACCACGGGCAACCTGACGGCCGACCTCGGCGTCGGCGAGGTCCAGGTCACCCTGCCCAAGGAGTCCGTCGCCTCGGCGCGCGTCGATACGGGCATCGGCGACGCCAACCTGATCGCCGGCGGCCGGCACTACGAGAGCTCCGGCCTGGTGGCGCGCAAGATCGTCTGGGACAAGGGGACCGGCCACGCCCGGGTGAAGGTGGACTGCGGCGTCGGCGAGATCCGCGTCACCCTGGCGTAGGCCTGCTCGAAGGCGGCTCGCCCACCGTTACCGGTGAGCCTTGATCGGGCCTGACCACTCCAGCGCGCCGCGGTCCCAGCGGGCGAGCTTCGCCGCCGCCTCGTACGTCGACTGCAGGAACTCGAGCAGCACGGCGTCCGGACACTCCGCCTGCCGGACGGCGTCGTACGGCAGCAGGAACTCGTGGAGATCGCCGCTGTAGAAAGCGGCGTCCGGTCGGATCGTCTCGGCGGCGAATCCCTCCGGCTCCGGATAGGCGTAGGAATAGAAGGCGGCGTAGGGAACCGGGCCGCCGCCGGGCCAGAAGCCGCAGCTGCTCACTTCGTGGGAGTAGGCCTCGCGGGTCACCCAGTCCGGTAGGTGGGGCACGCCGCCCGGATGCTGCGGCGCCCGCCGTCCGGAGAAGCGCGTGACGGCGAGGTCCGGAGCGCCCCAGAAGAAGTGGACGGGGCTGCACTTGCCGAGGAAGCGGGCGCGGAACTCCTTGAACACCCGGTCGGCCTGGACCAGGATGCGCCAGAAGCGGTTGGCATACTCGCCGTCGTAGGCCCGGTGCACCTCGTCCTGATCGAAGCGGATGGGGTCCGCGACCTCGTTGGGGAGGCGATGGACGTCGACGTGAAGCCCGAGCCTCTCCAACTCCGCCATCAGCCGCGCATAGAACTCCGCCACCGACTGCGGCTCGAGGGCGAAGCCGCCGGCGCCGCCGTCGCTCGCCTCGAGGATCACCCGGTGCGCGATGAAGTCGAAGTCGATCTGGAACGTCCGGTCGCCGTAGGGGACCGGCGACGTGGTCAGCCCACGGGCCGTGACGTACAGCGTCACGTGCCAGGCATGATTGATCCACGGGCTCTGCGCGAGCCGCACCTTCCCCACGATCTGGGTCCACAGGTGCAGCGTCGCATACGTCTCGGCCCAGTCCTCCAGAGGAAGGCTCGGCCAGGGTTCCTGGGTCGGGGCGGGGGTCTGTGTCATGGAGATCTCCGGTAGGGACTCCCGAGATCATACCTCGCTCACCGGGAGCGGCCGCTCGAGCCTTGACGAGGAGGAGCTCCCTGGTCATACTTTTGGTATGAAAACTGCCGTCTCGATTCCCGACGAGGTGTTCGACGAGGCGGAGCGTCTCGCCGCCGACTTGAAGACCTCGCGAAGCCAACTCTATAGCCGGGCGCTGCGGGAGTTCGTCGCCCGGCATGCCTCCAACCACGTCACGGACGCGATGAATCAAGTGATCGCCGAGGTCGGCGAGGGCTCCGCTGGCTCGGACGACTTCAGCCGAGCCGCCGCACGCCGCCTGTTGGAGCGTGTCGACTGGTGATTTCTCAGGGAGAGGTCTGGTGGGCCGACCTGGGAGAGCCCATAGGGTCCGGGCCCGGGCTGCGGCGGCCGGTCGTCGTGGTGCAGAGCGATGAACTGAATCAGAGCCGGATCGGCACCGTAGTCTGCGTACCGCTCACCAGCAACTTGAAATGGACGGAAGCCCCTGGCAACGTCCTGCTCACGGCGAAGGTGACCGGCTTGCCAAAGGATTCCGTGGCCAACGTCTCGCTGATCGTCGCCCTGGACAGGAACCAGTTGACGGATCGCGCCGGCAAGCTGCCACGGCGATCGCTCGAGCTGATTCTTACGGGCATTGATATCGTGCTCGGTAGGTAGTTTGTTGGAACCTGTTCCGAGATATCCGAGGAGTGGCTCTCGCCACCCCCAGGTTACTCGGTGTGAAGGTCTCCGCCTAGCGGCGGCCGATCTCGACCTTGATCGGCCGGGCGACTAGGGCGCCGTCGGCCCGGCCAAGCTGTAGCGTCACCTTACGCTCCCGAGTCAGCCAGCCCCAATCTGACTTTTGAAGGAAGCACAAACATAAACTCGGCTAATGCAATGACAAAATTAACTGCTCGCTTCGCATCAGCATCAGATGGCAACAGTGCGGCCTCATCAGCATGGCGCTGAGCGTTTGCATCTAGCCGGACTTCATGTGCCCACTTTGCCATTTCCTGGGTAATAAGATGTTTATCTGCCGCGGCATCAATACGCGAGTAGAGCGAGCCGTCTGAATAACCTTTAGCCTTAAGCATTGCATCCACCGCAGAGGCGGATAGCATGACCGACCCCGCTGGCGCAAAAAGAGTTTCGACAGCTTGTTGCAAGTAGCTGCGCGCTGGCTCTGGAATGGCCGAGTCTACAATCTCAAGTTTGGGGTAGAACTCTACAACTTCGCCTCCGTCGCTGCCTGCAGAGGCAATTACCACTCCACCGCAACGAGAGCAACTGTAGGCCTTCCAATATCTAAACGTCTTGCTGTTAAGTGCTTGAGTAGAGATAGTACCGGTCTGGGCGTTAAGAGTAGGTAGATCTACCTTACAATAAGGACATCGGGTTAAACCAAGCTGGTTAGTTAAGGGAAGCATTTTACCCTTGCTGATTAATTTGAAGCAGCTTAGGTACCCCTTGCCTCCTGTCACCATCAGTCTGGGGCAGCCTTTGACTTACGCCTCTTTTTCCCTTAAGATTTTCCGCAGAGCAGCACCCCAACACCCCACGGGCTGGAACGTTCCAGTCCAAAGAAAACGGCCCGGAGTGAGTAACGAGCTCACATCCGAGCCTGACCCGACATGAGGAGAAAGGTCCCCATGCAGAGCTACGGCCATTCTACGTCTTCCCCCAACGCGTTTTCCCCTTCCTTCCTGCACCGCATCGCCCAGCGCGACGAGCCTCCCACCGCCGGAGAGGCCGACATGGCCGGGCCGTGGCGGGTGCTGGAGATCGCCCCGGAGCGGTTCGGCGTCTTCCGGCTCGGCGAATCTCCCGCGCGCGGGCACCGGCCGGCGGCGGTCTTCGCCGAGCTCTGGCTCGCGCAGCTGGCGGCGGCGGTCCTCCCCGGGACGGGCCGCGACGCGGCATTCCGGATGCGCAAGGATTCCGGGCCGGAAGGGTTCGCGGTCGAGACCGGCAACGGCGGCGAGGTCCTCGGCCATCTCGAGCTGTTCGACGAGCGGCTGATCGAGGCCTTGCACGTCGCGGAGAGCCTCGTGCGGTCTCCCCAGGCGCTGGCCGGCCTGCTGGAGGCGGCAGGGCCGGTGGCGCTCGAGCGGGCGGGAGCGATCCTCGACGAGCGGGTTCCCGAGATTCCCTCGTAAGCGCCGAGCCCGAAGCAGCGAAAGGCTCGCCCTCTCGGGGGAAAGTCCCCGAACGGGCGGGCTATGACGCAGGCATCCGGGGCCGTCAAAGAACCGGGAAATCCATTGCCTGAAAACGCGGAGCGAAGGCGCCGCAACCCGGGGAGAAGGCGCAGCAACCCGGGGCGAGGGCTAAACAACGCGGGCGAAGGCGATCCCTCGCGGGTACGAGCCCGTACCCGGGAGGGACGAGGCCGTATCCGCGATGCCGAGCCTTCGCCCCGCCATGCGCTTGCACGGTGAGACAGCCCGTAAGGCGCGGGAACAGGAAATCGCCGGGGTGGAGCCCCACCCCGTCTATACTGTGTCGTCTTGAACGCTGAACCCTCCCTTCACGTGGTCCTGGTCGAGCCGGAGATCCATTGGAACACCGGCAACGCCGGGCGGACGTGCCTCGCCGTGGGGGCGCGTCTGCACCTGGTGCGGCCGCTGGGGTTCTTCCTCAGCGAGCGGCAGCTCCTGCGGGCGGGGCTCGACTACTGGGAGCGGGTCGATCCCGAGGTGTGGGACCGCTGGCGGGACTTCGAGGAGGGCCTGCCCGCGCTGGGCGAGCCGTTCTTCTTCAGCGCCGAGGGGGAACGGGATTTCTGGAGCGTGGACTATCCGGCGCGGACGGTGCTGGTCTTCGGCAAGGAGAGCACCGGCCTGGCGCCGGAGATCCGCGAGAAGTATCCGGACCGGCTGGTGCGCATCCCGATGGTCGACCGCGCGGTCCGCTCGCTCAACCTCTCGACGTCGGTGGCGATCGCCGCCTACGAGGTGGCGCGCCGGCGCCAGCAACTCTAGCGGGGCTAGCGGGAGCCCCACCCGCCGCCGCCCGGGGTCTCGAGGATCAGCCGGTCGCCCGGCAGCACTTCGCGGCCGTCGATCGACGCCAATTCCTCGACCTCGCCCGTGGCGCGCACCAGACGCTGCCGCCCGGCCAGCCCCGGCTCGCCGCCGTCGACACCGTAGGGCACCTCGACCCGGTGCTGCGAGAGCAGCGACAGCGACATCGGCTCCAGGAAGACCAGCTCGCGGACGGCGCCGTCCCCTCCCGGCCAGCGGCCGGCGCCCCCCGAGCCGCGGCGGAGGGCGAAGCGCTCGAGGCGCACCGGGTAGCGGTGCTCGAGCACCTCCGGATCGGTGATCCGCGTGTTCGTCATGTGGGTGTGGACGCCGCTCGCGCCGGGAAAACCAGGGCCGGCCCCGGCCCCGCCGCAGACGGTCTCGTAGTAGCCGAAGCGCTCGCTGCCGAAGAGGAGGTTGTTCATCGTCCCCTGGCTGCAGGCGGCGAGGCCGAACGCCTTGAGCAGGGTGTCGACCACCCGCTGGCTGGTCTCGACGTTCCCCCCCACCACCGCCGGCGCCTCGGCGGGGTCCGCGGGGAAGGGCGGGTTCAGCATCCCCGGCGGGATCTCGATCGCGACCGGCCGCAGAATCCCCTCGTTGAGCGGCAGCGGCTCGGCGATCAGCAGGCGGAGGACGTAGAGGACGGCGCTCCTGACGACGGCGGGCGGGGCGTTGAGGTTCCCCGGGTGGACCGGGGCGGAGCCCGTGAAGTCGATCGTCATCGCGGGAGCCGCGGGATCGGCCTCGGGGCCGGCGATCGTGATCCGCACCGCGATCGCGGCGCCGTCGTCGAGCCGCTCCAGGGCCTCGTAGCGCGCGGCGGGGAGGCGGGCGAGGGCGGCGCGGAGGCGTTCCTCGGCCCGGTTCTTGAGCGCCGCCATGGAGTGGGCGACGACCTCCCGCCCATGATCCCGGGCCAGCCCGCGCAGCGCCTCGGCGCCGCGATGGTTGGCCGCCGCCGCGGCGCGCAGATCGGCCAGGTTCTCCTCGACGGCCCGGGTGGGATACGGGGCGGTGACGAGGAGGTGGCGCATCGCCTCCCAGCGCGCCTCCCCCGCGCGGACGAGATGGGTCGGCGGGATCACCACCCCCTCCTCGCTGAGCCGCCGGGCGCCCGGCGGCATCGAGCCCGGGCGGATGCCGCCGATCTCGGCATGGTGGGCGCGGCTCGCCACGTAGCCGAGGAGCTCACCCCCGACCTCCGATTCGAACACCGGCGTCACCACCGTCACGTCCGGCAGGTGCGAGCCGCCGAAGCCGGGATGATTGGTGACCACCACGTCGCCGGGCGCCATCGCGATCGTCTCCCGCAGGCGCCGCACGCAGAGGCCGAGGGCGCCCAGGTGGACCGGGATGTGGGGCGCGTTGACCACCAGCTCCCCCGCCGGATCGAGCAGGGCGCAGGAGAAGTCGAGCCGCTCCTTGATGTTGGTCGACACCGCCGTGCGCTGCAGCCGCTCCCCCATCTGCCGCGCGATCGCCGCGAAGCGATGGGTGAACAGCTCGAGTTGGACGGCCTCGGGCCTCATATCCCCACCTCCCCCCGCCGCGGCCACCCGAGGAGCATCGCGATCGCCGCCGCACCGCCCAATCCCCAGCTCCACCAGGGATTGGCGGTCACCACGGTGAGCCCGAAGCCGAGCATCGCCACGGCGGCGCGCAGGTTGAAAGCCACCACTGTGGCCGTCGCATGGGCGGCGAGAGCCTTGCCGCGGTCGCCGTCGAAACCTTCGGCGTCCGCCCGCTTGTAGATCGCCCGCATCACGGCCGGGCGCGGCGACGAGGAGAACCAAGCCGGTGACGAGGAGCGTCGTTACCAGGACGTTGGGAGCGGAGCCCGGTTTCCCGGCCGCATCTGAGGAAGGAGGAGGAGGGCGGCGTTCGGCGCGGCAACTCCCAGCAGCATGGAGGCGCAGACGATCCGCAGCCGGCGGAACCGCACCGCCGGCGGCGCCGCGGCGAGGGCCTGGATCACCTCCTTCGTGAAGATCATCATGGCTTCGCCCGTCCCCGGAGGAGGCGGTCGACCTCGGCGGCGCGGGGCCAGAGGGTGAGCATGCCAAACGCGGCGGCGAGACAGAGAATGATCCCGTAGCTCGCCACGCCGGAGAGCCGCGCGACGGCGAGCCCGAGGAACGCGGCCCCCTCGAGGAGCGCGAAGCTCGCCGCCACGGCCTTGGCGTAGGCGGCGAGCACCACCTCCGGCTGCGCCTTCAGCTCCGGCGAGCGCGGGAAGGCGGGACGGAGGATCGACGAGCGGACGCGAGAGAGGAGCAGGATCAGCACCGTGGCGAGGAGCGAGGCGAGCGAGCGGCACGATTGGCGGCAGGCCCGGGATCGGCCGCCAGATCCCCGGCCGGGTCAGGATCCAGCTCAACACCGCAAGATGCCGGCGACGCTGAGCAGCGCGGCGCAGAGGCGGGTCACACCGCGCAGCCGGAGCGCATAGCCGGGGGTGGGGTCGTCCCGCCGGCGGCCCGTCAGGTCGAGATCGAAGTCGTCTGCCGCGTCCGCCAACGCTAGGCTCTCCTTTCCAGCACCAGGTTGCCCGCCCCGTCCACCCGGCCGTCGCCATCCCTCCCCCACCACCGTGGCGCTGTGCGCCTCGAAGACCAGGGAGGGGCCGGCGAAGGTGGCGCCCGGCGCGAGGCGCGCGCGGTCGAAGACCGGGACGTCCCGCCAGGCGCCGCCGATCCAGCAGCGGCGGGTCGTCGCGGGCGCGGCGGGAGATGGAGACGAAGGGAAAGCCGGCATGTCGTCATCCGCCATCCCGGAATCGCGGGACGAGGCGACGACGCGGATCGACTCCAGCTCGATCGCCCTCCCCTCGGGAGCGTAGCCGTAGATCTCCTGATAGGCGGCGGCGAAGGCGGGCTCGATCGCCGCATCTTCCTCGTATTCGACGGCGAGCGTCGCCTCCTGGCCGGCGAAGCGGAGGTCGAGCAGCCGGCGGCGGACGGCGATCTGCTCCGGCGCCACCCCTTCCGCAGCCACGGCCGCCACGGCCTCGCGCCCCAGCTCGGCGAGCCAGCCGCCGAGCCGTTCCCCCCGGATCGACGCCAGCGGTGCGAGCACCTGCCGCTGGGCGAAGCGCTCGAGGACGGCGGCGCCGAGCCCCAGCGCCGAGAGCAGCCCGGCGTCCGCCGGCACCAGGACGCTGGCGATCCCCAGCAGCTCGGCCACGGCGCAGGCATGCTGCGCGCCGGCGCCGCCGAAGGCGACCAGGGCGTGCCCGGCCGGGTCGTACCCCTGGCGGAGCGAGATCGAGCGGATCGCCTCCGCCATCCGCTCGTCGGCGATCTCGAGCAGCCCCGCGAGCACCGCCTCGGGGCCCGGATCGGCCGCGCCCATCGCGCCGCGCAGGGCGTCGAGGGCCTGCCCCGCCGCCGCGGCGTCGAGCGGGATCTCGAAGCGTTCGGGGTCGAGCCGGCCGAGGGCGAGGTTGACGTCGGTCAGCGTCAGCGGTCCGCCGGCGCCGTAGCAGGCGGGGCCGGGCCAGGCGCCGGCGCTCTCCGGCCCCACCTTGAGCTGGATGCCGTCGAAGGCGCAGATCGAGCCGCCCCCCGCCGCCACGCTCTCGATGGCGAGCGCCGGCGCCACCAGGTGGGCGTCCCCCACTCGGTGCTCGAAGAGGTACTCGAAATCGCCGTCGTAGCGTGCGACGTCGGTGCTCGTCCCCCCCATGTCGAAGGCGATCACCCTTGGGAAGCCGGAGCGGCGGCCGGCGCGCGCCGCTCCCACCACCCCGCCAGCCGGCCCGGAGAGCAGGCCGTCCTTGGCGCGGAACGCCGCGGCCCGCACCAGCCCCCCGGCGCTGGTCATCACGTGCAGCGATCCCTCGCCCAAAGCGGCGGAGACGCCGGCGAGGTAGGTCTCGAGGACGGATGAGAGATAGGCGTCGACCACCGCCGTCTCGGCCCGCGGCACCAGCTTGATCAGCGGTGCCAGCTCCGCCGACAGCGAGACCCAGCGGAAGCCGGTGGCGCGCAGGATCTTCCCCACCTCCCTCTCGTGGCGCGGATCGCGGTAGGAATGGAGGAGCGCCACGGCGGCGGCCTCGATCCCTTCCTCCCGCAGCCGCAGCGCCGTTGCGCGGACGGCCTCCGCGTCGACCGGCAGCAGCACCGAGCCGTCGGCGGCCAGCCGTTCCGGGACCTCGACGGCCTCCCGATAGAGCGGCTCGGGGCGGACGATGGCGAGCGCGAAGAGGTCGGGGCGCTGCTGGGTGCCGATGCGCAGCAGGTCCGCGAACCCCTGGGTGATGAAGAGGGCGGTGGCGGCCCCCGTCCGCTCGAGCAGCGCGTTGGTGCCGCGCGTGGTGGCGAGGCGCATGGCGATCGGCGGCAGGGCGGCGCCGAGCGGCGTACGGGTCACCAGCCGCGCGGCGAGCACCGGCGCCTCCTCGGGAGAGCGCAGCTCGCAGGGAGCGCCGGCGAGATTTCCTGCCAAGGGTGGACCGTCCAGCCGCAGCAGGGTCCCACCGGGAGCGGAATCGACGATCGTCCGCGCGGCGCCGTCCCCGCCCAGCAGCCGGAGCTCGAAGCCGGTGAAGAACCCCTCCGGAACGTCCCAGGGCGCGGCGACGCGGAGGGTGGAGCCCGCGGAGCCGGCGGCGATCCGGCCGCGCACGGCGCTGGTCGACAGCACCTTGGCGCGCTGCAGGGTCCCCCGCGGATCGAGGGCCAGGCAATCGGTGAAGGTGCCGCCGGTGTCGATCCAGATCCGCCAGACGGCCGGCGTCACGAGGCCGCCTTCGGCTCGGCGAGGCGCGCCGCGAGGCGCTTCACCCGCTCGTTGTCCTTCTCGCGCGCCTTGCGCTCGCCGCGCGCCGACGCCTTGCGCAGCCACTTCTTCGCCGCCGAGCGGTCGCCGCCGGCGAGCGCCGCGAGGCCGAGGGCGGCGTAGGGCTCGGGATCGTCGCGGTCGAGGCGGAGGGCGCGGCGGTAGAACCCCCGCGCCTCCTCCAGCCGGCCGTGCGACATCGAGACGTCGCCGAGGGCGAGATAGCTGAACGGGCTCTGCGCGCCGGCCCGGCTGGCGAGCGACATCAGGTCGTCGGCCTCCTGCGGGTGCCCGCGCAGGCGCAGGACCGCCGCCAGGTTCTGGTAGGCGGAGGCGGTCTCGGGGTTCGCCTCGAGGGCCTTGCGGTAGGCCGCCTCGGCGCCGTCGAGGTCGCCGCTGCGCCGCAGGGCCACGCCGAGGTTCACCCAGCCGTCGCTCAGGGCCGGATCGATCACCACCGCCTGGCGCAGCCAGGGGAGGGCCGCCGCCAGCTGGCCCGAGCGCAGCAGCTCGGCGCCGTGATTCGACTGATAGAGGGCGACGGCGGTGAGATCCGCGAGCTGGCGGACGTGGTGGTACTCGGTCTTCGGGGCGTTGGTGAACTCCAGGATCTTGATCTTGCCGCCCCCCATGCCGAAACCGGCGCTGACGTGGCCGGTGATCACCAGCAGGTCGCCGTCGCGGTCGAAGCGCTCGACGTCGTCCACCCCAAGGTAGAAGGCCGGGATGCCCAGCTCGCGCGCCAGCCCCACGAACAGGCTGGTGAAGCCGAGGCAGTTCGCCTTGCGGCTGGCGAACGCCTCGGCGGCGGTGTCGGTTCGCACCCCTTCGTAGGTGAGGTTGAGGCCGGCGGGATCGACGATCGCGGCGAGCAGCCTCTCGAGCCGTTTGTCGGGAGCGCCGGAGGTCGGCACCTGGCTGTGGACCCAGGCCCGCATCTCGTCGGTCACCGCGAAGGGGACGACGACGGCGGCCGGATCGACCCCGCGCTGGCGCAGCTGGTGGGAGATCCCCGCGACGTCGGCCGGCCCGGCCGAGACGCAGCCGCCGAGGGAGGCCGAGACGACGACAGCGGCGGCAAGGACGATTCCCCGCATCGGGTGTCCCGAGGTCGCGCGGCCGCGGGCGTCAGGTGGCCCGCGCCGCAGTGGCCGGTCGCCGGAAGCGGCCGACCAGCTTGCGGACGCCGAAGAAGAGCAGCCCCACCACCAGCAGGAAGGCGAGGACGGGAGCGATGATCGCCAGCACGGCGAGCAGCGCCGAGCCCCCCGCCTCGGCGGTCGCCAGCACCGGATTGCCCAGCCCGCCGGTGGTGAACGAGGAGACGTGGCGGGTCATCGCGGTGATCCCCTGGAACACCGCCGTGGTGCCGCCGCCGGCCACCACCGCCAGCGTCCACTTGAGGAACGGGCTGACGTCGACGGTCATCGCCGATGCGGTCACCAGGATGCCGGCGATCACCGCCGCCGGCGTGGCGATCGTGTCGAGCAGGTTGTCCACCCAGGGGATGTAGTACCCCGCGATCTCGAGCCCCGTCGCCACCGCGAACGAGAGCAGCGCCGGCGTCGAGCCGATCCAGGTGAAGTGGGGGCCGAGGGTCAGGTGCCCCACCCCGGCGCGCGACGCCAGGCTCATGATCAGCAGGGGGACGAAGACCCGGAAGCCGCACGCGGCGGCCAGCCCGAGGCCGATCAGGATGCTGAGGACGGTTTCCACCATCGCGGTCTTCCCCTCCTTTCGAGTCCGGCAGCGAGAGCCGCACTACGAAGGATAACGCAATGGGGCGGGATTGAAATCCAGCGGCCCCCTCACCCCCACGCCCGGGGATCGAAATCGTACGGCAGCGGGGTCAGGTTCTCCACCCCGGAAGCTTCCAGGTACACGAGGTCCTCGAGGCGGACTCCCCAGCCTTCGTCCGGCTCGTAGAGCCCGGGCTCGATCGTGAAGACGTCGCCGGCGCGCAGGACGCCGCCGGCGTCCGCCGCCTTCTTGAAGGTGGGGAGCTCGTGGAGCTCGAAGCCGACCCCGTGGCCGAGGTTGTGGACGTAGCCGCGGGGGGTGCCGGGGGTGGAGATCGGGGTGGGGTACCCCGACTCGGCGAAACGGGCGCAGACGGTTTCCTGGAGGTCCCAGCCGCGGACCCCCGGCACCGCCCGGCGGCTGGCCTCCTCGACGGCGCCGCGGACGGCGGCGTGGGCGCGCGCGAAGGCCTCCGGCGGCTCAGCCGTGCAGAAGGTGCGGGTGCAGTCGGCGAACAGCCCGCGCGGGCCGCGGGGGAAGAGGTCGACCACCAGCGGCTCGCCGGCGCGGAGGACGCGCTCCGGCGTGCCGGAGGAGTGCGGGACCGCCCCTTCCTCCCCCGGCGCGAGGATGTTTCCCCGCGGCTGCTCGCAGCCGTGGAGGGCGAAGATCCGCGCCACCTCGGAGCGCAGCCGCGCCACGGTCAGCGGCTCACCGGTCAGGTGCAGCTCGCGGCTCTCCGCCGCGGGTTCCGCCGCGGCCAGCATCCGGACCACGGCGCGCATCGCCTCGCAGGCCGCCTCGGCGGCCTGGCGGATCCCCGCCAGCTCGGCGGGCTGCTTGCGCTTCCTGGCGGCGAGGACCAGCGAGTTCCCCGGCACCCAGTTCCACCCCTGGGCGGCGAGGAGGGCGCACATCCCCTGGATCGTGCCGGCGGCGCCGTGGCCGGCGAGCGCCACCCGTCCGGGCGCGACTCCACACAGATCGAGGGCGCGCGCCGCCACGCGGGCGAGGAACGCCGGCGGCTCCGAATATTCGCTCGACAGGCGGGAGATCTCGAGCGCTTCGGGGGTCAGCGGCAGCAGGCCGGTCGCCGCCGCCTCCTCGCGCTCCATCGCCGTCATGTAGGCGAGCCGCGGCCCGCCGCCCTGAGGAAGGACGAGCAGGCACTCCCCCATGTGGACGGAACGGGCGAGGAAAGGGGCGAGATCGGTGTCGTCCGCCGACGGGGCGAGGACGAGCAGGGCCTCGCAGCCCAGCTCGGCGAGCCCGGCCGCGAGGGTGTCGAGACGGTCCTTCATCGAAGCGTCAGCCGTCTGGCTCGGGCCGCCTACATGTTCTTGGCGATGAACTTCTCGAAGGCGGACTTCGGCGCCGCGCCCATCATGCGGTCGGCCATCTTGCCGTCCTTGAACAGGATGAAGGTGGGGATGCTCGACACCTGGAACTGGAAGGCGAGCTGCTGCTGCTCGTCGACGTTCAGCTTGGCGATGCGGACGCCGTCGTTCTGCTCGGCGATCTCGTCGAGCGTCGGCGCCACGGCGCGGCAGGGGCCGCACCAGGAGGCCCAGAAGTCCACCAGCACGGGCTTGTCCGACTTCAGCACCTCGGTATCGAAATTCTCTTGCGTCACCGTCAGGATCTTTGCGCTGGCCATGGTCGTCCCTTCTCTCCGGACCGGGGCGGCGGGCCGCCCCGGAGATGTTCAAAAAAGCTCAGACGTCAAGGCCGCCACGGGCGGCCTTCACTCCTCTACCAAACCGAGCGAGGCGGTCTCTTGTTCCAGGCGCCGCCGGGCGGCGAAATATTCGCGCGTCGCCTCGACGTCGCGGCCGATCTGCGCCGAGAGGTCCATCACCGAGTTGAAGATGCGCTCCTCGCGCAGCCGCTTGAGGAACTGCAGCTCCACCCGTTGGCCGTAGACGTTGGCCTTGAAATCGAGGATGTGGCTCTCGACCACCCGCTGGTAGTTCTCGTACACCGTCGGCCGGGTGCCGATGTTGGTCACCCCGTCGAAGGTCGCCGGGTAGCTCGGGAAGTAGACGCGCGCCGCGTAGACGCCGTCCGAGGGGAGGAGCTTGTTCTCGGAGACCACGTTGATCGTCGGCCAGCCGAGCTTCTGCCCCATGCGGTCGCCGCGGGCGATGGTCCCCGCGATCGAGTACGGCCGGCCCAGCATCTCGGCCGCCTCGGCGGTCTTCCCCTCGCCGAGCGCGCGGCGGATGCGAGTGCTGGAGATCCGCTCCCCCCCCTGCGTCAGCTCGGTGACGCCGTGGGCGGCGAAGCCGAGCTCGCTCCCGATCGCCTGCAACATTTCGAGGTTCCCCTCGCGCTGGTGGCCGAAGACGAAGTCCTCGCCGACGTAGATCTCCTGGAGCCCCAGCTTGTCGTGCAGGAACTCGCGCACGAACTGGCGCGCCGGCACCCGCGCGAACTCGGGGGTGAAGCGGACCACCAGGATCACCCCGATCCCCGCCTCCGCGAGCAGCGCCTCCTTCTGCTTCGGCGTGGTCAGCGGCACCGGCGCCCGCTCGGGGGAGAGGATCGAGAGGGGGTGAGGCTGGAAGGTGACCACCACCGCCGGGACCCGCAGCTCCTCGGCGCGCGCCACGGTGCGCTCGAGGATCGCCCGCTGGCCGCGGTGGACGCCGTCGAAGTTGCCGATGGTGGCGACGCCGCCGTGCGGCAGATCGCGGCTGTTGAAGGCGTCCTGGACGACGTGCATGGAAGGTTCGGGCCGGACTCAGGCGAGGACGGGGGATTCGGCGGCTTCGGCAGGCACCACCAGGCTGGCGTCCCGCGGGCGCAGGGCGCCGACCACGTGGCCGACGAGGTCGTCGGCGTAGGCTTCGGTGATCTCGACCTCGACCAGGGTGCCGGCCGGGGCGGAGCCGTCGTTGATCAGGACGCGGCCGTCGATCTGCGGCGCCATGCCGTAGTGCCGCCCTTCGAGGAGGTGCTCGGACTCCTCGCACGCCCCCTCGATCAGCACCGGCAGCCGCCGACCGAGCAGCCGGCGCCGGCGCTCGAGGGCGATCGGCTTCTGGGCCTCGAGGAGCTGGCGCAGGCGCCGCCGCTGGGTCCCCCGCGCCACCCGGCCGGGAAGCTCCGCCCCCGGCGTGCCGTCCTCCGGGCTGTAGGCGAAGGCACCGAGATGATCGAAGCGGGCCTGCTCGACGAAGCGCTTGAGATCCTGGAAGTGCTCCTCCGTCTCGCCCGGGAAGCCGACGATGAAGGTCGAGCGCAGGAAGACGTCCGGCGCCAGCTCGCGCGCGCGGTCGAGGAGACGCAGGTAGCGCTTGGCGTCGCCCCCCCGGCGCATCGCCGAGAGGATGTCGCCGTGGCTGTGCTGGAGCGGCATGTCGATGTAAGAGCAGAAGCGCTCCTCCGTCCCCATCAGGCGCATCAGATCCTCGTCGAGCGTCGTCGGATAGGCATAGAGGAAGCGGATCCAGGGGATCGACGTCTCCCGCAGCAGCGCCTCGACCAGACGCACCAGACCGTGCCGGCGCATCCCGAGGTCCTCGCCGTAGCGGGTGGTGTCCTGGGCGATCAGGTTGAGCTCCGAGATCCCCGCCGCCTCGAGCTGTTGCGCCTCGGCCACCAGGCTCTCGATCGTGCGGCTCCGGAAGCGGCCGCGCCAAATCGGGATCGCGCAGAAGGTGCAGGGGTTGTTGCACCCCTCGGCGACCTTCAGATAGGCGTGCCCGCGAGTGGTGAGCAGGCGCGGCGCGGTGTGGTCGAAGACCATGTGCGAGGGGGCGGGCAGCGGCGGGCCGCCGCCGAGCTGCACCAGGTCCCCCACGTCGCGTAGCTGGTCGAGCCCCACGAAGCCGTCGATCTCGGGGATCTCGCGCGCCAGCTGGTCGCCGAAGCGGTTGACCATGCAGCCGGCCACCAGCACCCGCTCGACCCCCTGCCCCTTGCGCCCCACCACCTCGAGGATGGCGTCGATCGACTCCTGCTGCGCCTCCTCGATGAAGGCGCAGGTGTTGATCACCACCGTCTCCGCCGTCGCGAGGTCGTTGACCACCTCGTAGCCGCGCCGGGCGAGCTCGCCGAGCATGATCTCGCTGTCGACGAGGTTCTTCGGGCAGCCGAGGCTGATCATTCCCACGCGGGAAGGGCGGGCGGGGTCGGACATAGGCGCGAAGTCTAACAGATGGCAGGGGGAGGCGGATTCCTGAGGGCGCAGCCTCTCAGGAGATCAGCCAGTACCCGCCCACCAGGATCGCCGCCGCCGAGAAACAGGCGAGGAGGGTCTGGTAGGCGCGGACGCCGCGGCCGGTGATGCGGTGGGCGAACATTCCGAAGGTGGTGGAGAACGCCGTCATGCCGAGGATCGCCCCGAGCCCGAAGCCGACGACGTAGGCGGCCGAGGCGCCGCGCGTGGGGAAGGCGAGCGCCGGCAGCAGCCCGACGATGTGCGAGCTGCCGGCGAGGCCGTGCAGGCCGCCGATCAGCACCGCCGCCCGCCCGGGACGCTTCTTCCCCGGCTCTTCTTCGTCATGGACGTGCGGCGCCGGCAGCTTGGCCGCGAACGCCCGCCGCAGCCCCCAGAGGCCGACGCCGATCAGCACCACGCCGACCAGCCGCTCGCTCCACGACGACAGGCTCTCGATGGGGAGAAAGCCGCGCAGGACGAGCGCGATCAGCCCGATGATCCAGACGCCGAGGCTGTGGCCGATCCCCCAGAACAGCCCCATCCGCCAGCGCCGGCTGCGCTCGTTGATCACCAGCGGCGCCACCGCCGAGAGGTGATCCGGGCCCGAGAGAGCGTGGATGACGCCGGCCGAGATCCCCGCGAGGCCGGCGACGAGGAGAGAGGCATTCATGGGCGGAAACTCTAACAGGAGTGGCCTTCGGCCGGGCGGGGTCGAGGGGAGGGCCTTGCCTTCGAGAGACGCCCCGCCGTCCCCGTGGTCTGCGGCGGGTGTCGTTCATCGATGGGGACGTCTCTACGGGTCCGTTGCCGTGGATCGGGCGATGCTGTATTTCCGGTGGATGGTGCGAATGCGCCCGGTTCACGGGGACGTGCCCGTAGAGACGCTCCCATCGCATAACGAGATCCTGGGCAGGCCCCGGGGACGGCGGGGCGTCTCTTCGCAGGGCAGGCCCTTCCAGGCCGGCAGTGAGGCCTCGAACCCCTACACCTCCGCCGTCTGCAGCTTCTCCTTCTCCATCTGCGCCGCGACCAGCGCCGCGTAGACGCCGCCCAGCGCGATCAGCTCGTCGTGCTTCCCCTGCTCGACGAGGCGGCCGCCGTCCATCACCAGGATCAGGTCGGCGTCGCGGATGGTGCTCAGGCGGTGGGCGATCACGATGCGAGTGGCGCGCAGCGCCGAGAGCTCCCCCTGGATCGCCCGCTCGGTGCGGGTGTCGAGCGAGCTCGTCGCCTCGTCGAGGAGGAGGATGGCGGGCCGGTGGACGAGGGCGCGGGCGAGCGCCAGGCGTTGCCGCTGGCCGCCCGAGAGCGAGGCGCCGCCGTCGGCCATGATCGTCTCGTACCCCATCGGCATCGCCATGACGTCGTCGTGGATGTGGGCGAGCTTCCCCGCTTCCACGGCGCGCGACAGCGGCAGGGTGGGGTCGGCGAGGGTGATGTTCGCCCGGATGCTGGTGCCGAAGAGGTAGGGGTGCTGCGGCACCACCCCGACCTGCCGGCGCACCGAGCGGAACTCGAGCTCCGCGAGATCGACGCCGTCGAACAGGATCCGCCCCTCGCTCGGCGGATAGAGCCCGACCAGCAGGCTCGCCAGGGTGGACTTCCCCGCCCCCGAGCGGCCGACCAGCGCCACGAAGCGCCCGGGCGGCACGTCGATCGAGACGTTCTCGACCGCCAGCGGCGCGTGCGGGCCGTAGCGGAAGCTGACGTTGTCGAGCGTGATCCCCCCCTTCAGCCGGGCCGCCGGCTTCACCGTCGCCGGGTCCTGCTCGCGCGGCGTCTCGAGGACGTCCTCCAGCCGGTCCATGTAGCTCCCCAGGAGCTGGAACTGGAAGGCGTTGGTGATCAGCGTCGAGAGCGGGGTCAGGAAGCCGGCCGCCAGCGCGTTCAGCGCCAGCATGGTGCCGAGGGTCAGATGCCCGTCGAGCACCTGGACGCCCCCCCAGATCAGGATCACCAGCGGCGAGGCGGTGGCGAGCGCCGAGAGGATCGAGTCGACGAACGCCTGCAAACGGCCGCGGGCGAGCGAGACGTTGAGCACGTCGACGTAGAGGTGCGACCACTGCTCGACCGAGCGGTGCTCGGCGCCGGCCGCCTTCAGCGTCTCGATGCCGGCGAGGAGGTTCACCTGATAGCTCTGCGAGCGCGCCTCGGTCTGCAAGGAGCGCGACATCAGGTCGCGCGTCTTCCGCCGGGTGAACAGGAAGAGGCCGATCCGGACGCCCCCCAGCAGCACCACGAGCAGCCCCAGGGTCGGGCTCGCCGCCAGCAGCAGGACCAGGTAGAGGGTCACCATCAGCCCGTCGAGCACGCCGGAGAGGGCGCCCGAGGTGAGGATCTCGCGCACCGTGGCGTTGCTCCCCATCCGCATGATGAGGTCGCCGGCCGAGCGCTGCTGGAAGAAGGCGTAGGGGAGATCGACCAGATGGTCGAGGAAGTCGAGGGTCATCCGCGCGTCGAGGTGCGTGCGCATGTAGAGCAGCAGGAACGAGCGCAGCAGCGAGGCGAGGAAGCTGAAGCCGACGATCGCCGCGAGGCCGCCGCCGAGCACCGCCAGCAGCTGCACGTCGCCGCGCGGGATCACCCGGTCGACCAGCGAGCCGATGAGGAGCGGCACCGCGAGGGCGAAGATCTGCACCATCGCCGAGGTGACGGCGACCCGCTGCAGCACCCCGCCCTGCTCGCGCAGCAGCTTGAGGAACCGCCCCCAGCGGCGCGGCTCCCCTTCCTGCGGCTCGAAGTCCTCCCCCTCCTCGAAGGTGAGGGCGACGCCGGTGAACGAGCGCCCCAGCTCGTCGCGGCTGACGCTGCGCCGCCCGCCGCCGGGATCGACCAGATCGGCCCCCTCCGGGGTCAGCCGCTCGAAGACCAGGAAGTGGTTGAACTGCCAGTGCAGGATCGACCCCTGCGGCAGGTACTTGAGGTCGTCCACCTCCTCGACCTTGACGCCCCTCCCGCGCAGGCCGAAGACGCGCGCCGCCGAGAGGATGGCGAGGGCGTCGGCGCCGTCGCGCCCGAAGCCGGTGACCTTGCGGATGTCGTCGAGGCGCAGGTGCTTGCCGTGGTAGGCGAGGACCATCGCCAGGCTCGCCGCGCCGCAGTCGCTCGCCGTGTTCTGCTGCACGAAGGGCACCCGCCGCCGCCGGCTGGTGAAGACGAGCTTGTCGAGCGCCGGGAAGCGCTCGGTAATCGGCGATGGCGGCGGCGGCGGTTCGGACGGCGCGGTCCGGGCGGGCTCGGGCGGCTTGATCTCGAGGGTCGCCATCAGCTTCCTCTCCGCGCTTCGAACAGCGCCTTGAGGGCGGGGATCAGCGCCACCAGTACCCGCTCCGAGCGGATCTGCACCTCGGCCCGCGCCAGCATGCCGTCATGATAGCGGCGGATCTTCCCTTCGGACTCGAAGGTCTCGCCGACCAGGTGCGCCTCGACCTTCACCACCGGCCCGGGGAACTGCACGGCGTCCGAGATCGCGTCCCCCAGATAGCGCCGCGCCTCGGCCGGCCCCACCACCTCGCCCCCCACCGAATCGACGACCAGGTGCTGGTAGGCGTAGCGGTAACCCTGGAGCTCCACGCGCAGCGGCATCCCCCGCTTGAGCATCGGCAGGTCTTCGCCGGGCAGGAAGGCGACCACCTCGGGGCGGGTCTCGCCGCGGGCGATCGAGAGCAGCGACTGCCCGGGGGCGATGTGCTGCCCCACCCGCACCGGGATGTCGCTCACCACCCCGGCCACCGGCGAGCGCAGCTCGCGCTCGGCGAGGTTCGAGCGCGCCAGCTCGCGCTCGGCGCGGAGGGAGAGGAGGGCCTGCTGCGCCCCCGAGTCGGCCGGGTCGCGCAGGCGGTTGATCAGCTGCAGCTCGAACTCATGGTCGAGCCGCGCCAGCTCGGCCGCCTCGCGGGCGCCGTAGAAGCGCACCAGCAGCCGCCCCGCCTCCACCTTCTGGCCGGGGGAGACCGCGATCTGGCTCACCGTGCCGTCCGCCGTGGCGTTCAGGTCCGTCCGCCCGCCGAGGCGCACCACCGCCGGCCCCTCCGCGTAGTCGTGCACCTGCGCCAGGAAGGTGAACGCCAGCCCGGCGAGGAGCGCCAGCACCAGCAGCCGGTAGGTCCAGCGCATCCAGCCGGGATCGACCCGCAGCACGTCCCCCTCGCCGCGGAAGCCGACGTTGTGGTGATCGACCGCCTCCTCGCGGAACAGCATCACCGAGGGGAGGCCGTCGGTGCTGCCGTCGAGCAGCCCGAGCTGGCCGAAGGTCGGCGCCGCCTGCTCGGCGAGCAGGGTCAGCTCCTTCAGGTCCTCGCCGCTGAACGCCCGCTCAAGGTGTCCGCGCACGGCGGCCAGCACGGCGAGCACGCGGCCGTCCGCCCCCAGCACCGGCACGGCGGCGAAGCGCTCCTCGCCCCTCGCCTTGGGATCGTCGGCGTCGCGGTCGAAGCGGGGATCGGCGCCGATCCGTTCGACCGCCAGCGGCCGGCCGGTGCGCAGCACGAAGCTGACCAGCCCCACCGCCGCGCTCTCCCGCCGCTCCTCCTCGAGGTCGGCGTCGCGCGGCGGCTCCCACAGGGTCTCGGTGGCCGGATCGTAGAGCAGGCAGTAGCCGCGCTCGGCCCCGGCGATGTCCTCCACCGCCTCGGCCGCCGCGCGCGCCACGCCGGAGGGCTGGCGCTGGCTGGAGATCGCCTGCGTCGCGGCCAGCAGCCGGCGGGCGAACAGAGCCCGCCGCCGCTCCTCTTCTTCGCCTTCGAGGCCGCGCCCGCCCGCCGAGCGCCGCCGCTCGGCGGCGCTGCGCAGCAGGGCGATCAGGTCCGCGGCCGGCACCGGCTCCTGGCTGAGATAGAAGATGCGGTCGCGGTCGATCAGCTCCTGGAACAGGGTCGGCTCGGGCCCCCCCGCCAGCACCAGGTTCGCCCGCTCCGCCGCGCCGGGAAACTCCTCGGCCGTCTCGAGGAGCCGCCGCGCGCGCTCCCCCGCCAAGGCGGCGCCGAGCGCCAGCACGGCGATCGGCTGGGCGCCCAGCAGGCGCAGCGCCTCCTCCTCGGAGCCCGCCACCAGCAGGTGGAGCTCGGGACCGAGCTGGCGCAGGCAGGCCTCGACGGTCTCGCCGTCGAAGCCCGCCAGCAGGGCGATGGGGAAAGTCTCTCGGATCTCGGATCTCCTCAGCCGGCCTCTGCCGCCCGGCCGTTCCGACCTATTGTAACGCCACCGGGAAATCGTAAATTCTGGGAGTTGTGGCGGGCTGCTCAATCCTGGAAGCGCAGGAGCCCGCGACGAAGGGACATCGCGGACGGCATCGCGGACGACCGGCGCTCATCCCTCCCGCGCCGCCAGCAGCTTCGGGGGAGCGTTGAACCGCCAGGCGGTGTCGAGCGCCTCGGCGAGAGCATCCGACGCGATCCGCGAGAGCCGCACCAGGACCGACGGATAGCCGTCGTAGTGGGGGGTGTTGAAGTAGGTCCCAGGGTCGGCCTGCATCAGGATCTCGCGCGCGTCGAAGCCCACCTTGAGCACCAGGGTGTCGCCGTCCTCCCAGAGCCGCGCCAGCAGCTTCCCCTTCACCTTGAACGCCGGCGTGCCGTACGACGTCCCCTCCTCGACCCCGGGCAACGCCAGGGCGAGGGTGCGCAGGGTCTCGAAGGTTACGGGCTCCGCAAAGCTCACGCGCCGATTGTAGTATGCCGCCATGAAGACCCGCGCCCTTCGGCTCCTCGCGCTGCTGCTCCTGCTGTCCCTCTCTCAAGCCGTCGCCGCGCCCGCGCTCGACCGCGCGGCCCTGGCCGCCCAGGTGAAGGCCGAGACGCTCTACGCCTGGCATGCCTACGAGCAGTACGCCTGGGGGCACGACGAGCTCCAGCCGCTGAGCAAAAAGCCGAAGGACTGGTACGGCGAGTCGCTGCTGATGACCCCGGTCGACTCGCTCGACACGCTCCTCCTGATGGGCTTGAAGGACGAGGCGGCGAAGGCGCGGGCGCTGATCGTCGACAAGCTGTCGTTCGACAAGGACGTCGAGGTCAAGAACTTCGAGATCACCATCCGCCTCCTGGGCGGCCTGCTCTCCGGCTACCAGATGACCGGCGACCCCCGCCTCCTCCACCTCGCCGACGACCTCGGCCATCGCCTCCTCCCCGTCTTCAACTCGCCGACCGGCATGCCCTATATGTACGTCAACCTGAAGACGGGGAAGACCTCCGGCGCGCGCTCGAACCCCGCCGAGATCGGCACCCTGCTGCTCGAATTCGGCACCCTCTCGAAGCTGACGCACAACCCCGTCTTCTACGACAAGGCGAAGAACGCCGTCGTCCAGCTCTACAGTCGGCGCTCGAAGCTCGGGCTGGTCGGCGAGGAGATCGACGTCGAGACCGGAAAGTGGCTGAGCCCGGCGAGCCACGTCGGCGGCGGGATCGATTCCTACTACGAATACCTTTTGAAGTGCTCGAAGCTGTTCGGCGACTCCGACTGCGGCAAGATGTGGCAGGAGAGCCGCCGCGCGCTCGACAAGCACCTCGCCGACAACGCCCCCAGCGGCCTCTGGTATGGGCAGGTGGACATGGTGACCGGCCGCCGCACCGCCAGCGAGTTCGGCGCCCTCCACGCCTTCCTCCCCGCCGTCCTCGCCCTCGGCGGCGACCTCCCCCGCGCCCGGCGCCTCCAGGACTCCGCCTACAAGATGTGGAACCTCAATGGCATCGAGCCCGAGGTGATCGATTACCGGACGATGAAAACCCTTTATCCGGGCTACCCGCTGCGCCCGGAGATCGTCGAGTCGGCCTACTACCTCTACCATTTCACCAAAGACCCCAAATACCTCGAGATGGGCCGCGCTTTCTGGCTGGGAATCCTGGCGAATTGCCGCACCGACGCCGGCTACACGGTCCTGAAGAGCGTGGTGACGAAGGAGAAAGGGGATCTGATGCCCAGCTATTTCCTGGCCGAGACGCTCAAATATCTCTATTTGATCTTCGCGCCCGAAAAGACGCTGGACCTGGGAGCGGTCGTCTTCAACACCGAGGCCCATCCGCTGCGGCGGACCTGGTGAGACTCGGGCGGTCCGGCCTGGAAAACCGGCGGGGCACCGGTTCTCCAGGCCTGTTCTTCCCAGCGGCCGTCAAGCCGTTTGCAGGCTGCGGGCGCACAGCACGTCCAGCAGCGTGACGCCGAGGACCATGCCCAGCGCGCCGGCGAGACGTCCCTTGCCGTTCTGCGGCGACTTGAACGCCGCCGCCAGCAGGGAGATGTCCACCGCGTCGCCCGCCACGCGCCCCCACATCCCCTCGGTGGGATGATCCTGCATCAGCACGCCCACCCCGGTCACCGCCTCGCGGGCTCCCATCGCCCGCAGGACCCCCGAGCGATCCTCGGGAACGCCGATGGTGCGTGCCAGCCATCCCGGGGCCAGCATCTCGGTGAGCCCGAGGCCGATGCTGAACCAGCCGAGCCCTTTCGCCAACTTCATGGAATCCATACGTCAACTCCTTCTGAAAAAGCCCTCGCGCCAAACGACGGCCTCCCAGGAAGTTAGCAAGGCGTATGCCTGCCGTCGGGACCGGTCTGGAGCCCCGCCGCCAGCTCCAGCGTCAGCTCTCCCGCCGGGATCTCCCGCAATCCCGCCGGGTTCTGGCCGCACCACAGCGGCGAGAAGTCACCGCTCCCGAGGCTCTCCGCCTTCGCCCGCAGGGGGCCCACCGCCGCCGCCGCCGAGGGAAACGCGGGAAGCGTCCCGTTCATCGGACCCAGCTCGCGCATCAGCCGATTGACGATCCCCCGCGCCGGACCGCCGCTGAACAGGTTGGTCAGCGCGGTATGGCGGGCCGCCGCGCTCTTCAGCGCCGCGCGATGCACGGCGCTGGTCGTGGCCTCGGGGCAGAGCATGTACGCCGTGCCGACCTGGACCCCGGCCGCGCCCAGCGCCTTCGCCGCCCGCACCGTCACGGCATCCACGATCCCACCGGCGGCGATCACCGGCACCTTGACGGCCTTCACGATCTGCCGCAGTAGCGCCATCGTCCCGGCCTGCTCGTTCAGATCCGCCGACAGGAACAGGCCGCGGTGCCCGCCCGCTTCGAGACCCTGGGCGATGATCGCGTCGGCCCCGTGCGCCTCCAGCCAGAGCGCCTCGTCCACGGTGGTCGCCGACGAGAGCACTTTCGCGCCCCAGCTCCGCACCCGGGCCAGCAGCTCGGGGGAGGGCAGGCCGAAGTGGAAGCTCACCACCGCCGGCGCGAATTCGGCGAGCACCTCGGCGGCTGCCGCGGTGAACGGTGCGCGGGCCGGTCCCGCGGCGACGCCATCCCCGGCGATCCCCAGCTCGTCGTAGTACGGCTGGAGCGCGCGCCGCCACGCCGCCTCCCGCTCCGGCTCGGGCGCCGGCGGCACGTGGCAGAAGAAGTTGACGTTGAACGGCTTCGCCGTCCCGGCGCGGATCGCCGCCAGCTCGGCGCGGAGCTGGTCCGGGCTCAGCATCGCGCCGGGGAGCGCGCCGAGCCCCCCGGCGTTCGAGACGGCGATCGCCAGCCGGCTCCCCTGCACCCCCGCCATCGGCGCCTGCAGGATCGGCAGCTCGACTCCCAACAGTTTTCCAAGCTCCATGGGCCCTCCTCCCCTCAGATCCTACCTCCGCGGGCCGTCCGTTCCCCCTGTGATATTTTCCGCCGGTGCCCGCTCGGGCTTTCCGAGCCCCGATCATCCACTCCCCTGCGAGGACCGCCGCGATGTCCGACCCTACCGCCGCCACCCCGGGCCGCGACTTCATCCGCGACCTGGTCGCCCGCGACCGCGCCGCCGGCAAGCACGGCGGCCGGGTGGTCACCCGGTTCCCCCCGGAGCCGAACGGCTACCTCCACATCGGCCACGCCAAGTCGATCTGCCTCAACTTCGGGCTGGCGCTCGAGAACGGCGGCACCTGCAACCTGCGGCTCGACGACACCAACCCCGAGACCGAGTCCGAAGAGTACGTCGAGTCGATCCGCCAGGGGGTGCGCTGGCTGGGCTTCGACTGGGGGGAGAATTTCTTCCACGCCTCGGACTACTTCGAGCGGCTCTACGACTTCGCCGTCGAGCTGATCGAGATGGGCAAGGCCTACGTCTGTAGCTTGAGCGAGGACGAGATCCGCGAGTACCGCGGCACGGTCACCGAGCCGGGGCGCAACAGCCCGTACCGCGACCGCTCGGTCGAGGAGAACCTCGACCTCTTCCGCCGCATGCGGGCCGGGGAGTTCGCGGACGGCGCCCACGTGCTGCGCGGCAAGATCGACATGGCGGCGCCCAACATGAAGCTGCGCGACCCGCTCTTCTACCGCATCAAGCGCGCCACCCACTACCACCGCGGCGACGCGTGGCCGATCTACCCGTTCTACGACTTCGCGCATCCCCTCTCGGACGCCATCGAGGGGATCACCCACTCGCTCTGCACCCTGGAGTTCGAGAACAACCGCGACATCTACGACTGGCTGGTCGACACCCTCCCGTTCCCCGACCCGCCGCGGCAGACCGAGTTCGCCCGCCTCAATCTCACCTACACGCTGATGAGCAAGAGGAAGCTCCTCGAGCTGGTCGAGCGGAAGCTGGTGGCCGGGTGGGACGACCCGCGCCTGCCCACCCTGGCGGGCCTCCGCCGCCGCGGCTTCACCCCCGCGGCGTTGCGCGACTTCTGCGAAAGGATCGGCGTCGCCAAGGCGAACAGCACGGTCGACGTCACCCTCCTCGAGGCCTGCCAGCGCGAGGAGCTGAACCTCCAGGCGCCGCGCGTCCTCTGCGTGCTGCGGCCGCTCAAGGTGGTGATCGAGAACTATCCGGATGCGCAGACCGAAGAGCTGGAGGCGCCCTTCTACCCCGCCGAGTTGGCCCGGGAGGGAGCGCGCAAGGTGCCCTTCTCCCGCGAGCTCTACATCGAGCGGGACGACTTCGCGGAGGAGCCGCCGAAGGGGTTCCATCGCCTCGCCCCCGGCCGCGAGGTGCGCCTGCGCTACGGCTACCTGATCCGCTGCGAGAGCGTGGTCAAGGACCCGGCGACCGGCGAGATCGTCGAGCTGCGCTGCACCTACGACCCCGCCACCCGCGGCGGCACGGCGCCAGACGGCCGCAAGGTGCCCGGGACGCTGCACTGGGTCTCCGCCGAGCACTCGCGCCCCGTCGAGGTGCGGATCTACGACCGCCTGTTCAAGGTCGAAAGGCCGGACTTGGAGGAAGGCGGCTTCGAAGCCTGCCTCAACCCCCGCTCGCTCGAAGTCCTGACCGGCAGCCGCATCGAGCCCGCCGCGCTCGACGCCGCCCTCGGCGAAAGGATGCAGTTCGAAAGGCAGGGATACTTCTTCCGCGATCCGGTCGATTCCACCCCGGACCACCCCGTCTTCAACCGCATCGTGCCGCTCCGCGACTCGTGGGCCCTCGAGACCCAGAAGCAGGCCCCCGCCGCCTCGTCAGCGAAGCCGCCTGAGCCGAAGGCCCCGAAAGCACCCAAGGAGACCGAGGCCAAGGTCCCCGATCCGCTCACCCCCGAAGAGCAGGCCGAGCTCGACCGCCTGCGCCCCGAGCTCCGCCCCGTCCTCGACGAGGTCCTCGCTACGCACCCCGCGCAGGTCGACAGCTACCGCAAAGGCAAAGCCGGCCTCCTCGGCTTCCTGATCGCCCAGGTCATGAAGCGACTCGCCGAGACAGGGGGCAAGGCCAGCCCGAAGCTGGTCAGCCTGTTGATGGCGGAACGGTTGGAGAACGACGCCTCTAGCCCCGAAGGGGCGACAGCATAAAGCCTGGGGGCGTCAGCCCCAGGAATCCGAGACCCCACCCACCGAAAAGCCCTGAAGGGGCGGCAGCAGACCGCTAAAGCCAGGGTCTGCTGCCGCCCCTTTGGGGCTCTCCGAATTGAGGGCCTCCGGGTTCCTGGGGCTCACGCCCACCCTCTTATACACATCTCAAGGCAGGAGACGCGTTGGACCGGCGGCAGCTATCGCCTCCGTCCGCAGATGTCGCGGAACCGCACCGCCGACCTGCCGATCCATCCCGGCGCGCAGAGATTTCAGGCCCGGAGGGCCGCCAGGGGATGTAGCCAGAGGGTTTCAACCCCTGGTTGGGGCGTCACCCCCACCCACCAAAGTCCCGGAGGAGACGCGGAGGGAGCACGCCTCGGCAAAGACGCGAAGCACGCTGCCCCCGGTCTGCCGCCGCGAGGTTCTCGTCCCCACCGCGGGTCCTGGCTCTCCCGCCGGCGGAGGTCCATCCGGCATCCCATGCGGGTCCCTCCGGCGACTTTGGTGGAAAGGCCTGATTGGTGGGTGGGGCGGCCATCCAGGGGTGGTCAAACCCCTGGCTACATCCCTACGGCCCTCCGGGCCTGAAGTACGCCTCCGTCCGAAGCTACCGCCGGTCCAGCGCGTCTCCTTGCCTCGAGTTATGTATAAGAGGATGGGCTCACGCCCCAGGCTCTATGCTTTCGTCCCTTTGGGGCTGGCGGTGGAGATCCCTCAAGACTTGCGGGAGAAATTGCTGCGATCCAGGGCAATCGCTTCGACCTCGGCGATCTCTGATTCGGTAAGGCCCTCATAGACACGGCGCCACCCCTCAAGCGCGGATTTCGCGGCGGCTTCCGGATCAGTAGGGTCCGCCGTGGCTTGGACCAAACGATGTGCACGGGCGATATCGCTGAGCGCGCGGGCGATCCCGTCAGCATCGTCAGGTGCCTCTTGAAGCCAAGCGGCCAAGTAGGCGGACATCTCTTTGGGCGTACGCAGTTGCTCGGCGACGTCGTAAGGAACGGTCTTGGTCTTGGCGATCGACCCTTCTATGGGCTTAGCCATGATGGGTCTCCTCGATCCTACTGAAGATCGTCGACCGCCGCCCAGAGCGCGTCGAGATCGAGCGTCAGCCCGTCACAGCCCGGCACGGTCGCCAGCATTCCCGTGGTCGCCCCCAAGACGTGGAGGTAGCGTCCTTGCGGTGTGAGCTGCAGGATCTCCAGGCTGCGGAGTTGCGGGTCGACGAGCCAGTACCAGGCGACTCCGAAGGCCGCGTAGTCGGCCATCTTCTCCACCCGGTCGCGCCGGCCGTCGCGGGGTGTCGGCGAGACAACCTCGACGGCGATGTCGGGGGGAACGCGGATCAGGCCTCGCGCCGAAGGACGCCGGCCGCCGGGCAGGTAGACGGTGAGGTCGGGTTTGCGGCCGCGCGCGGAGCCGACGGCGAACTTGGCGTCGGAGCCGGCGACCAGTCCGCCCTGGGGGAAGGTCCAGTTGCCGAGCAGCCGTCCCAGGAGCATCACCAGCAACTCGTGCAGATAATCCGGCGCCTCTTCCTCCTCCAGTCGTCCTTCCACGAGCTCGCCGGGCTCGTTCTCGGGCAGAGCGAACCACTCCTCGAGCGAGAGCTCGGGCGGGGCGGGCGACTGGGCGGCGGTGCCTCGGCTCATAGGAGCAGATTTTACCATGGGCCCGTTCAGGCTCGTCACGGAGTAATTGTGTCATTTCCGCGTCCGGCCCAACGGGCCGGGAGATCCCAGCCCAGGGCTGAGGCCGAAGGCCGATGCCCTGGGAAGAAAGGCGTTTCCAGTCGTTGCGGCCTGCAAGGCCGCGAGAACCCGACTCGCAAGACAGCTCTCGCGACCTTACAGGCCGCAGCGCGTTGTCATCCCTCCACCCAGGGCATCGGCCTTCGGCCTCAGCCCTGGGCTCCATTCTCCCGGCCCGTTGGGCCGGACGGAGCCGAATGCCTCAAGGGCTGAGCTTCCGGAGCGTTGGTGGGATTATTCTGTGACGAACCCTTCGGGCTATCCTGCGGGGATGAACCACCCGCTCGACGAATCCCACATGCGGCGGTGCCTGGCTCTCGGCCGCGTCGCTCTCCTGGCCGGCGAGGTGCCGGTGGGGTCGCTGGTGGCGCGGGGGGCGGAGATCCTCGGCGAGGGGCTCGAGGGGGAGCGGGGGTTGCTCGATCCCAGCGCGCATGCCGAGGTGCAGGCGGTGCGGGCGGCCTGCCGGAAGCTGCGCTCGCTCGATCTTGCGGGGTGCACCCTCTACTCGACCGTCGAGCCATGCGTGCTCTGCGCCTATGTGGTGCGGCGCGCGGGGGTGAGCCGGGTCGTCTATGGCGTTCCGGCGGGCCAGGCGGGCGGCGCGACATCGCACTATGCCCTGCTCAGCGATCCGGAACTCGCCGGATGGCCTTCGCCTCCTGAAATCTTGTCCGGTTTGCTGGCGGAAGAGTGCCGCAACCTCCTCGCGGAGCGAAAGAAGCTCGGCGCAACATTTTGATTCCGGCGCGACCCCCTAAATTTACGACCTGCGTCAGAAGTTTTAGCCCACGCGAAGGAAAATTTCGGTCGTGTCCTAATTCAATGTGGGTGCTGAAAGGGGCTTGACAGCCCCCCACCCACCTCCGGAACTCCCTTTCCCCTCAGAAAGATATCGCGCCTAGCCGTTACACTCCGGGTGTAACCGGTAACGCTCATGTAGTCTTAAGCATGATAATGGACAACTTCCTCCCGCTTCGGTATGATCTCGCCGTGTCGGCAGCATCGGTAACTAGCCAGAAACAAAGGGGTTGCTTCATTATGAATAACTTAGCAAGGCTGGAAATAGGAGGCGGCGCCTAGAAAGCGAAAACCCCGCCAGGGGCGGGGCTCTCTAACTGATTCCGGAAGCCTCACGGCTAAGGAAAGGGGCCTAAGCAATCCCATCCTAAAGCCGTGGCGCTTCCGGGTCAATACCGGAGATGCCATGTGCAACTTCAACGCCCCCCGTCCACGCTTCCGCTGGCTACTCGGCCTGCTCTTCTCGGGGCTTCCCCGCCGCTTCATAGCGGGCCGCTTCGGCAATGTCTTTTCGGGCGGCGCGGACGAGCTTGTCCCGTATCCAGTCGGACACGCTCGTCCCCGTCAGCTCAGCGGCCTGCCGGATCAATTCTTCATGTTCGGGTGTCACGCGGATGTACAGGGCGGACGAATGCTTGCGCTTCACAGGGGACTCGCTCATGGGCTGTAGTGTATTGCCAGCGGATAGGCACGTCAAGCGAATATTCTCGTTCCATTTTGTTGATATTTGTATTGCCAATGGCTATACTCAACACACTGGAAACGGGAACAAATGCAAGCGCCTACCTCCATCTCGACCGTCATGGCTTGCCGTACCTGCGGCGAGCCCACGATTGGATGGGGGAAGGACAAGCACGGCAACCCGCGCCGGAAGTGCCGCGCCTGCCGCTCGACGTTCGGCATCATCCCGGAGCGCCCCCTTGGCGCCATGCGGCTCGATCTCGACAAGGCGACGCTGTGCCTGTCCCTGCTGACCGAGGGCTCCTCGATCCGCTCCACAGAGCGCGTCTCGGGCGTCCACCGCGACACCATCATGCGGCTCCTGCGGGTTGCGGGCGCCAAGTGCGAAGCGCTCCTCTCGCGGCTGGTGCGCGGGGTGGACGCGCACGACGTGCAGGCGGACGAGCTGTGGTGCTTCGTCGGCATGAAGGAAAAGACGAAGGTACGCAAGGGGATCGAAGATTCCGAGATCGGCGACGCCTACACGTTCCTTGCCGTCGAGCGCGATTCAAAGCTCCTGCTCGCCCAGCACGTGGGCCGGCGGACGGCGAAGGATGCCGGGATCTTCGCGGCGAAGCTCGCGGGGGCGGTCGGTGAGGATCGGTTCCAGATCTCGACGGACGGTTTCGAGCCCTACGTCGGCGCTCTGGAGGACAACTTCGGCGGGCAGATCGACTTTGCCCAGATCATCAAATCGTTCTCGGGAGAGGGGCTGGACAGCGAACGGCGGTATTCTCCGCCGTCCATAATAGCCATAGAGAAGCGGGTGGTGTCGGGCGATCCCGACGAAGCGAAGATCTGCACTTCTCACGTCGAGCGGGTGAACCTACACGTGCGGATGATGTCGCGCCGGTTCACTCGGTTGACCACGGGATTCTCCCGCAAGCGGGACAACCTGCGGGCCGCCGTGGCGCTCTTCACGGCGAGCTATAACTTCACGTGGTGTCACCGGACCCTAAAGGGCTGCACTCCTGCCATGGCGGCGGGGATCGCCCGGAAACCTTGGACTGTAGGGGATCTACTGGTAAACTAGAAGGTGTGGACTTTTACGCTCCGCCTTTCGGTTGGCAGTGACCCCCGCCGCAATAGAAAGACGAGGGAAAAGATGAGCAGTTCTTTTAGAGAAAATGTTAGACGTATTGCCCGAGACCACGGATTAAAATCAGCGGCAATTCATCAGGCCCAAGAAGAGTTGCCAGAACTACGGAAGAAGTTTTTAATTCGCTTTGACGATATCAGCCGCAACATCCTTCTCCCCGTCTTGACCGAAGCGAGGCAAGAGCTTATGTCTGTCGGCGGTGTTTCCGCAGAGGTTAGGCCGGGAGACGATCGAGTTTCACTGCTGATTGACTCCAACAGGGTTGGCTCGATTTTATCCTTTCACGCCGACTCCCTTCGTATGAGAGTGCTTTTGCGCAGCGCAATCAGAATTGATCTATCGATCTTGAGTGATTCAATACGATATCCTGAGACAAACCCGATAAGTGCAGTTTTAAACCTTGAACAACTCAACGATGAGTCGCAGGTAGAAACCTACGTTCAGGGTTTTCTAGAAACTGTACTGGTTTGAAGGTCAGTTGAGGGGCGGAAACTCCGCCCCTCAACCGGTCAAACGTCTTCCCGCTGAAACCGCTGGAGAAGCGGTGCGGGATCTTCGGAGGGTTCGGCGCCATCCCATCGGACCCAGGTACGGGCAAGCTCGCTTGCCAGTGCCTTGCAGTTCCGACACGACCGCAGGGTAGCCACGGGCCGAACGGCGGGGATGTAGACCAGGGTGTACATGTCCCTGTATCCCGCCTCCGGCCCTACGTCCGTTCCCCAATAGATGCCGAAGGGAGAGGAGATCTTCCCCCGCACTTCGGCCTCCGTACCGTCGATGAAGCGGGTCCGGAAGGTGCCGCGCCTCCAGGCGAGCGGGACCGGCAGACCGGCCCGCGCCCGGACCTTGAGGTAGGCATCCGCCGCCCCGCTGAGCCACGCACCGACCGAGGGGAAGCCCTCACCCGCCGCCGCGATCTTCCAGCGCACCGACTGCGGCATGCTGGCCCTGACGGTGTAGCTCGTCACCTTCACCGGGCGACCTCCCGCCGGATGAAGACGGCGGCATCGGAGATAGCCTGCTGCCGTTCCAGGGTGCCTTTCGGGTCCGCCATCGCGGCCTCGATCGACGCCGCGACCGCCTCCAGCTCGCCGCCGCACCGGCCCGCGAAGTGCGCGAGCGCGGTGCCTTCCATGCCGTAGGTGGTCTCCGCCCCTTCCGCCCATGCCAGGACGTGCCGGAGGTGCCGGAGATCGGCCACCACGGCGCGCAGCAGGGCGTGCAACTCGCTCCCCTTGGGGTCGGGCCACCAGCGGGGTGCGGCGTTGACGTACAACTCCGAAAGGAGGAGCGTGAGGCGGCGCAGGGCGGAGGCGTCCCCCTTCCGCGTGAACACCACCAGGAACGTCTCGCGGAAGCCCTCCCGCCAGCGGGGATGTCCCAGGGCTCGGCGGTTGCTCATGGCCGCGCCCCGTCCAGCTCCCGCTCGATGCCGTCCGCCGCGTGTCCGATCTGGCGGGCGAGCCGGGCCGCGATGCCGGAGAGGAAGGCGTCCTCCGCGTCGAGGGAGGACACCTCGCGCTCGCGGCCCACGCTGGCGAGAAAGCCCTGGAGGTGCCGGAGGTCGGCGGCGGCGGCCCGCATCTCCGTTCGGGTGCTGCTCTCCGCCCAGCCCGGCCACTCGGCGGGGGATTCGAGCAGGAGGGAGTAGAGCATCTCCCCCGCCTTGCGGATGGCGGCGGCGTATCCGGGCGGGGTGACGTACATCAGGAACGTCTCGCGGAAGGCGGGGAAGTCCTCCCAGGCGTCGGGATCGACGGGCGGCGGCATCGGCGGTCGTTGACCGGGAGGAGGGGGAGGCGGGGCGGGGGCCGGGGTACACTCCTGCACTAGCTCGGGCATGGGGCTTCTCCGTGCTCGGGTCAGGTCCGGCGGCGTGTCTCACCACCCGCCGGGCCGTCTGTAGATGTTGGGGGGAACGCTCCCCCCGTACAGGGGAAGCTACCTCACTTCCTTACGCCCCGTGCCCGCCCCTTACCGCCCACACTGAATTAGGACACGACCAAAATTTCCTCTCACTCGAGGTTTGAACCCATCGACCCAAGCGCCGGAGCGCTGGTTTCTCACCTGGCGCGACAGGTTTCTGGCGACTCGCGGTCGCTCTGTGGGTGGAGGAAGGCGCTCGAAGGAGAACGGAGGAAGCTTTTCGGCTCGGTGGTGAAGGTTTCAGAGCTTGCGGGGCGTTCCTGAAGGCGTCTCCAGGATTGCGGAGAGATTCCGCAGCATCGCGAATCTCTTCCGCAGATGGATTCTGCCGCTGAAACTCTGCTCCACAGGCTCGAGGTGCCGATTCCGAGGCTGAGGAAGACTCACTCCCGACCTGCGGCGGCCTCCGAAAGCCACCGCATCTCTAAACGCGAGGAACTTCGGCAAAGAGAACCAGGCGGCGGATCACTTTCGCACGGGAACCTCGACGAAGCTGTCGGCGAGCCACCGGATCGCGAGCGGCTCCCCGGCGTCCGTGACCGCCTCGTCGCTGACGTCCTTGCCGGTGCCGTAGTTGATCTGCATCCCCGGCTGCTTGATCACGCTGAGCAGCACGAGGAGCCGGCTGCCGGGCTGGAGCTTGCGGCTGGTCAGGCGGCCGCTCTGGAAGTCCAGCGTCTGCCGCTCGCCTGGCGTCAAGAGCTGGCGACGGGTGCGGTCCTGGAGGTAGCTCGCGCGCGCCGTCAGGTAGGAGAGCTCGACGTGCTCTCCCTTCGCGGTCAGCTCGTAGAGGCTGAGGTTGAAATCGAAGTCCCGCTTGTTGGTGATGAATTCGAGCCGCCCCGAGAACAGGCCGCTCAGCTCGACACCTTGAGGGAACGGATCGCTGACGAATTGGAGCGCGTTCCAGGTGTCGAGATCCTTGTCGACGATGTTGCCGCCCGGCGACATCCGTTCGAGGTCGGAGCGGTCCGCGAGGTCGATCTTGTAGGGAATCGCGCCGCCGGCGTCCGGTTTTTCTTCCCGCAGCCGGAAAGCGTCGCCGGCCTTCTCGGCGCTGAGATGAAACCTCAGGCGCTGGGCCCCCATCGCCGCGAGCGACGGCGCGTGCTTCCAGACGTTCGCCCCCATCACCTCGTAGTTCACCTTGTCCTTCAGCAGAGCCGGCTTGGGAGCGCCCTTGAACAGGTAGTCGAACCATTGGTAGCGCAGCTCGCCGAGGTCGATGCGGGCTACCGGGTCCGGCTCGTAGCCGCGGAGCGGTCCCCGCTGGGTGCCGAGCGGGGTGATCGTTCCGCGCTGCCCGCGGATGTGATCGTAGGGGCCGATCAGCAGGTAGTGCTCGGCCTTCGGGTTGTACCGGTGATGCTGAATAAAGTAGTAGAGCGCGCCGATCTGGGCGTCGTCGTAGAACCCCGTGGTGGTGAGGACCGGGATGTCGATCCGCGCGAATTCCTCCCGGTAGGGGATCATGCTCTGCCAGTAGGCGTCATAGCTCGGATGCTCGAGCCAGCGCGAGAAGAATGGGTTCGGCGCGCCGTCGATCGCCGGTAAGGCGCGGTAGGGCTTCCCCGTGGCGTACCATTCGTGGCGCATGCGGAACCAGCGCCGGCCGTCTTGGTTACGGCACGTCGTCGAGCGTCTTGTTGCTCGTCGTGTAGAAGGGCCAGTAGTAGACGAAGCTCCAGAAGACGTTGCCTTCCATCGGCACGTCGATGCCCGGCGCCGCCGTCACCGAGGGCATCAGTCCCTTGAGCGCCTTCGGCCGGTGCTTGGCGGCGCCCCACTGGGTGAATCCCTCGTAGCTGCCGCCGTACATCCCCACCCGCCAGTCGCTCCACGGCTGGCGGGCGATCCAATCGATCAGCGCCGCCGCGTCGGCGCCGTCCTTCTCGTAAGGGACCGGCTGCGTCCGGGCTGCACCCCTTCCCCCGCGTCAGCCCTTCGACCTCCGATATAGCCGTTCGACGCCGTCCGCCGGGCCTCGTTCAGCAGCGTCACGGGATTGGCGTAGATGGTGAAGTTGAGCAGCGCGGGGAGGCGTTTCACCGCCTTCGGAGAGGGACGGGGACGGACGATCAGCGCGCAGACCGTCGCGCCGTCCGGCGTCTGGACCGCCACGTCGCGATCGATGAGATACCGCCGGCGGTCGTCCTCGGCGATCAGCGGCGCAACCCACGGCAAGATGGCGCGATAGCTCTCGGCGACCTGATCGGCGCGGAGCAGGGCGAGCGCGTCGGGAAGCGAAATTGCGCTCTTTCCTTTCTGTGCCGCCAGAGCATCGTCCACCGCCTGCTGCATCCCCGGCAGATCGACGTCGAGCGCCCGCAGCACCAGCGCCGAGACGCGGTCGTCCAGCCGTCGCGAAGGTCTCGCGGAAGGCGGCGGCGAACGCCTCGTCGAGCGGCGTGCCGGCGGCGGCATGGCGGGCCATCGCCTTGGCGTAGATCTCGTACTGCACGTCGTCCGCCGCCTTCTGGGGCGAGCCGCCGGCGCGCGTCAGGGCGTGGAGCGCCGCGATCGTCTCGGCCGCCTCCGCGTACCGGCCGGCGACGATCTGCAGGCGGAAGAGCTGGTCGAGGTAGCGCTCCCGGTCGTCGTCCCGATAGACCGCGATCGCCTCGCCGGCCAGCTTGGCGAGCGACCGCGAGAGGGCCGCCGGATCCGGTGTTTCGGGGGGCGGTGAAAAATCGAGCTGCTGGGCGGCGCCGGGGAGCGCCAGCAGGATCGCCAGACTCGCGAGGGCCCTGCCGATCGCTCTGGACATCGAATTCCCTTTCCCGGCCACGGAATGTCCTTACGCGCCCGGGAGGCGGAAGTTCTGGCCGGACGCCCCATGTCTCGTTTCGCATCTCCCACGCACCGTTCTCAGTAGGGGCGCAATCCCTGCGCCCCGCGCTCCGGTCCATCGCAACCTTTGACAAGAGGAGACTACGATGAGAGAACCCCTCGTGAAGTTGGTCCTGGCCACCATGATCATGCTGTTCGGCTTCGTCATCCTGCCGACGACCCCGGCCGAATCATCGACCTGTTGCTCCACCTGTCAGAGCCGCCTGAGCTCCTGCAACACCTCGTGCGACAACGCCTACACGAGCTGCGCCATGCGTTGCCCGGGCTGCCCCTTCTGAGCCACCGAGCCACGCTCCTCTTGTCGGCGCCAGTGCCGTGAAACAACGAAGGGGGACCGGCGCGCCGGTCCCCCTTTTGCTTTGTACCGGCTAGGCGCGATCTAGTAGCGGTAGCGGTCGGTCTTGAACGGGCCTTCCTTGGCGACGCCGATGTACTTGGCCTGGTCGTCGCGCAGCTCGGTCAGCTTGGCGTTCAGGGTGGTGAGCTGGAGGCGCGCCACCTTCTCGTCGAGGTGCTTGGGCAGCACGTAGACGCCGATCGCGTACTCCCCCTGCTTCGTCCACAGCTCGATCTGCGCCAGCGTCTGGTTGGCGAAGGAGGAGCTCATCACGTAGCTGGGGTGGCCGGTGCCGCAGCCGAGGTTCACCAGGCGCCCCTTGGCGAGCAGGAGGAGCCGCTTGCCGTCCGGGAAGATGACGTGGTCGACCTGCGGCTTGATCTCCTCCCACGGGTACTGCTCGAGGCTCGCGATGTCGATCTCGCTGTCGAAGTGGCCGATGTTGCAGACGATCGCGTTGTGCTTCATCCGCGCCATGTGGTCGTGGGTGATGACGTGGAAGTTGCCGGTCGCGGTGACGAAGATGTCCCCCTGCTCGCAGGCCTCGTCCATGGTCACCACGCGGTAGCCTTCCATCGCCGCCTGGAGGGCGCAGATCGGGTCGACCTCGGTGACCCACACCTGGGCGGAGAGGGCGCGCAGCGCCTGCGAGCTCCCCTTGCCGACGTCGCCGTAGCCGCAGACGACGGCGATCTTCCCCGCCACCATCACGTCCGTGGCGCGCTTGATGGCGTCGACCAGCGACTCGCGGCAGCCGTAGAGGTTGTCGAACTTGCTCTTGGTGACGCTGTCGTTGACGTTGATCGCCGGGAACTTGAGCTCCCCGCGCTTCGCCATCTCGTAGAGCCGATGGACGCCGGTGGTGGTCTCTTCCGTGACCCCCTTGATCGCCGCCAGCTGCTTCTTGTACCAGCCGGGCTGGGCGACGTTGCGCGCCTTGATGGCGGCGAACAGGACGCGCTCCTCCTCCGAGGTCGGCTTGTCGAGCGCCGTCGGGTCATCCTCGGCCTTCGCCCCCAGGTGGACGAGCAGGGTGGCGTCGCCGCCGTCGTCGAGGATCATGTTGGGAGCTCCCTCGGGGAACTCGAAGATGTTGTGGGTGAAGTCCCAGTACTCCTTGAGGCTCTCCCCCTTGAAGGCGAAGACGGGGACGCCGGCCGCGGCGATCGCGGCGGCGGCGTGGTCCTGGGTCGAGTAGATGTTGCAGCTCGCCCAGCGCACCTCGGCGCCGAGCGCGGTGAGCGTCTCGATCAGCACCGCGGTCTGGATGGTCATGTGGAGCGAGCCCGCGATGCGCGCGCCCTTGAGCGGCTTGCTGGCCTCGAGCTCCTTGCGGATCGCCATCAGCGCCGGCATCTCGCCCTCGGCGATGCGGAGCTCTTTGCGCCCCCACTCGGCGAGCGAGAGGTCGGCGACCCGGTAGTCGGTGAAGGAAGCGGTGGTGCTGGCTGCGGATGCGGTTGGATCTGCGGCTGTTGCGGCGGTGGTCATGATGGAGCTCCTCAGAGGAACCCGGGCTGTACAGGAGATTCTCACCGTCGAGCCCGGAAGGGTTGAGGTGAGCGCCGTTTCCTGTACTCCGGTCATCATGCCGGCGTCCGAGCCTGGGAGGGAGCCCTCCTGCAACGCTCCTCGGACTGCGGCAATGATACCTCAGAGACATTTCAGGACACAACCGGCAGAAAGGGTCTTGACATGCAACTCAATGGTTGCATAATAGAGGCATGGCGAGCGAGACCGACGACTCTGGCAGCAATCACGGCGACGCGATGGACCGCGTGTTCAAAGCGCTGGCCGATCCCAGCCGACGTCAGCTGCTCGACCACCTGCACGCCGACAATGGGCAGACTCTGGGCCAGCTCTGCGCTCCCCTGACCTCGACGCGGCAGGCCGTCACCAAGCACCTGGCCGTGCTGGAGGCGGCGAACCTGGTGACCGTGGTGTGGCGCGGGCGGGAGAAGCTGCACTACCTGAACCCCGTGCCGCTCTACGAGATCTACGACCGCTGGATCGGCAAATACGAGCGCCCGCACCTCGCGGCGCTGCAAACCCTGAAACGAGCTCTCGAGGAGAAAAACGATGGATAAGGCAAAGTTCGTCTACGTGACCTACATCTCGACCACCCCGGAGAAGCTCTGGGACGCGCTGATCAACCCCGAGATGACCCGGCAGTACTGGGGGAACCACCGCAACGCCTCCGACTGGCAGCCCGGCTCGCCCTGGCAGCACGAGGACTACTCCGACTCGAGCTTCGTCGACATCGTGGGGAAGGTGATCGAGAGCGATCCGCCGCACCGCCTGGTGCTCTCCTGGGCCTCCCCCAAATTCGCCGACGACCCGACGAAAGTCTCGCGCGTCGCCCTCGACATCGCCCCCTTCCGCGACGCCGTGCGCCTCACCGTGACCCACGACGAGCTCGAGCCCGACTCCGGGATGCTCAACGGGATCTCCTTCGGCTGGCCGGCCGTCCTCTCCAGCCTGAAGTCGTTCCTCGAGACGGGAACGCCGTTCACCGCCCTGGTCACGCCGGAGCGGAAGCCCGCCGCCGTCCCGGCCTGAGCCTTGAAAGCCCGCGGGCGACCGCGGGTCGCCCCTACATCAGAGTCGAGCGTAGGGTGACCCGCGGTCGCCCTTGCCCGCTCGCGTTGTCGCCGCGGCACTCCTTCCGCCTGTATTAGACTCTCCGCTTCCCCGGGAGGAAACCGTCATGGCCATCGAGAACGTCTCGGACACCGCACGCTGGGTCGCCGTCTACCGCGCCATGGAGACGGCGCGCCCCGACGCCCTCTTCCGCGACCCCTTCGCCGACCGCCTGGCCGGCTCGCAGGGACGGGCGATTGTGGACGAGATGAAGCAGGGGAAGGCCCTCGCCTGGCCGATGATCGTGCGCACGGCGGTGTTCGACGAGATCATCCTCGATGCCGTCAACCAGAAGAAGGTCGACCTGGTGGTCAACCTCGCCGCCGGCCTCGACGCCCGCCCCTGGCGGCTGCCGCTGCCGCCAAGCCTGCGATGGGTGGACGTCGACCTCCCCGGCATCCTGAACTACAAGACCGGGATGCTGAAGGACGAGACGCCCCACTGCCGCTACGAGGCGGTGACCGCCGACCTCACCGACGCCGAGGTGCGCCGCGCCCTCTTCGCCCGGCTCGGCGCCGGCGCCACGCGGGCGCTGATCATCGCCGAGGGGCTCCTCATCTACCTCCAGCCGGAGCAGGTCGGCGCGCTCGCCACCGAGCTCCACGCTCAAGCCCCCTTCCGGGAATGGCTGATCGACCTCGCCAGCCCGCAACTCCTCAAGCGGATGACCCGCACCTGGGGCAAGCAGGTCCACGAAGGCGGCGCCCCCTTCCTCTTCGCCCCCGCCGAGGACACCGCCTTCTTCCTCCCCTACGGCTGGCGCGAGAAGGAGTACCGCGGGCTCTGGGACGAGGCGCTCCGCCTCAACCGCACCATGAAGGGGGCAAAGTTCTGGACCTTCCTCGGCCGCTTCTATCCCAAGAAAATGCGCGAGAGCTTCCGCCGCTTCTCCGGGCTGGTGCTCCTCGAGAGGACCTGAAGACAGAATTGCCGGCGGCTCGTGTAGAATCCGTCCAGCAGCCCGTCGACCCCCGCAACCCATTGACGGCAAACGCCAGGAGGGCATCATGGCCAAGGGCAACAACGCACAGAAGAAAGAGACCAAGAAGCCGAAGAAGAACGCGGTGAAAGCCGGAGCCGACAAGTCGAAAGATACCAAGAAGAAGTAGCCGGCCCTCCTCCCCCGGGGCTCTGGACGTTCGCTCCAGGGCCTCCGGGCTTCGGTTCCAGTTTCCGCATCTGACCCCGCCCTCACGCCAAAGCTCGTCTCTGGTGACTGCCAAAGCCCCGGGCGTTACCGTGTAGATGCACGTCTGCATGTGGGAAACCATGGCGCTGAACATCCGGAACGCCGAGACCGAAAAGCTCGCAGAAACGTTGGCGAAGCTCACTGGCGAGGCGAAGACCGAGACCATACCTCCGCTCTCCTGGCGATCCTCCTCGACGAGCCCGAACGCCGCGCGTTCAACCAAGCGAAGCTGCCGAATCTCGCAGTATGTCGGCGGCCACCTTCGTCGAGGCCTCCATCGTCATCGAATCGCGATTTGGCGCCGAAGGGATACGCGATCTTGATCTGTTCTTGGAGTGGGCAGGAATCGATCTGGGGAAGTAGGTCAAGGCAACCATTTGTTGCTCGATTTATCCGAAAGCGCGACACCGACCCTGAAACGTTTCTGCCCCGGCAGGCACTCCCTTTCGCCGAGCCCCGGGATACCGCCCGTAAGCTCAGCAAGATTAACAAGTTAGGCGCAACTGCTGAACCGTTCGCGGTAGGCCTGCGTCCTGAGCTCGCCGCGAATCGGGCGAGACAACCGAAGGGGGTCATCGATGGCAATGACATGGAAACGGTTCTGGGTCCCGGCGCTGGCAGCCGGCTGTGTTCTCGCAAGGTTGGCGGCCGGCGATCCAGCGCAGGCCGATTCCACGACGGCGAGCACCTGGCAACGCTGGGAGCACCCACTGAATGCCGCGGTCTCCAGGACCCCCCTTCAGTCCTACCACGACGTGCAGGTCGAGGCGACCTTCTGGGTCAAGAGCGGATCGACGTGCACCGAGCCCACCGAAGGCACCTGCACCTCGTCCAACACCTGCTTCAAGGGTCTCGCCTTTTGGGACGGCACGACCGCCCTTCCCGGAACCTTCAAAGTGCGGAGCGCCTTCCCCACCGGCAACTGGTGCTGGAAGACCTGCCTGCTGCCCAAGAGCCGCCCCAATCCCAGCCAGCCCTCGATCTGCACCAGCGACACGGGGCTCAACCAGGCGGGGGACGTCACCATCAGCCCGGCCTCGCCGGCGACCAACCCGCTCTACTCCAATGGTCTCCTCAAAGCGCCGGCCGGCAAGCGGAACCTGACATACTGGAACGGGACGACCTTCTTCCAATGGATCGGTGACACCGCCTGGAACGCGCCGATCTACCACAACCCGGACCCGACGGTATGGCGGAACTACGTTACCAAGCGAGCCCGGAACTTCGGGGTGGGAGATGGCTTCACCAACGTCCTGGTCGCTCCCGCCAGCCAGACGCAGGGCAATCCTCCCGCAGGAGGCTTCAAGGGCTTCGTCACGCCGTCCGGTTGCAGCAGCACGGTCGTTCCCTCCAATTGCCATTACTGGGATTCCACCTACTGGCAGGATTTCGACCTCCTGGTCAAGGATGCGAACGACCAGGGAATCGTCGTCGTGGTGGCTGGGGTCATGGATCCGCTCAATCGGGGCGGCAGCAACCAGAATCTCAATCCGGTCGTGCCGTTCCCCACGAGCGCGGATGCGACGGCCTTCGCCCGCAACCTGGCCGCCCGCCTGGCCGGCAACTTCGTGGTCTTCTCACCGAGCTTCGACACTCGGGCCGCCGACGCCACGGCGCAGAGCGGCCTCAACGCCGCTGGCCTGATCAGCGCGGTGGGAGTCGCCATCCACACGGCGGCCCCCCGCCAACTGATCGGCGTCCATCTGGCCGGCGGATCGGCGTTGAGCGACTACGATCAGTTTCAGGGCCAGCCCTGGATGAGCCTGCAAGTCTTCCAGAGCGGGCATCACGCGGGGACCTGCGTGACGGGGGTCACCAACGACTATGCCAACTTCTCCTGCCGGGCGCGCAGCTTCTCCTTGCGCTTCCGCTGCATCGGCGACACGACCGGCAACCCGACCTGCACCAACTCGGGTGCCCCGGCCGGCCTGACCCTCAAGCCGGCGGTCAACGTGGAAGGACAGTATGAAACGCTGGGCGACAACGAAACCCGCGTGCAGACCCGTCACACCGCCTGGAACAGCGGCCTTTCGGGCTCGTTCGGCTTCAACATCGGGGTCTTCCCGGACATCACCACCTGGTCGAATCCCCTGGCCTACAACTCGGCGAATCACCTTTCCGACGACGACCTCAGCCGGATGAAGGGGCTGTTCAAAGCGATGCCGTGGACGGAGCTCACCCCGCGCCACGATCTCCTCGTCGAACAGAACAACTCCGTCCCGAGCCTCTGCTCCGGGGGGAATGGCGTGAACGGAAAGGCGGACTGGCTCCAGCTCTGGAAGCCCACCCTGGCCGTGGACGCCACCAGCCGCTACATCCTCGCGTACCTGCCGCGTCCGACCCCCTGCACGCACTCCGGCAGCCCCACGTTCAATCCCGCGACCAGCATCGTCCTCAACAACTCTCTCGGCATCGTCTGCAGCGAGTGGACGGCAAAATGGATCTCGCCAGGGTCCACGACCGGTTCTAGCGGATTTGCCGACGCCGTCGCGGGGTGCAACAACAGCGGGTCCACGGTGACCTTCTCGGTCAAGACCGGCACCGTCACCTGTGGGGCGGCCTGCGACCGGGTCTTGCAACTGACGAAAAAGGTCAAGAGCTCGGATAACTCGCCGATCGTCGCCAGCAGCACCTCTTTCGACCTGGAGCCGGGGATCACCCTCTCCGACGACGGCCAGACCTCGACGATCACCGGCCAACTGATCCGCAGCGGCTTGCCCAGGGGAGGAGCGGTCGCGTTGAGCGGTAGCAGCGCCGCATTCAGAAAGCTCCCCTCCGTGGCCCTCGACGCCGCGAGCAACTTTCTCGTCGCCTGGGAGGAGGAGAACGCCGACGGCACGGATGACATCGTCGCAGCTCGTTTCGACGCTCAACTGACGCCGCTCGGAGCTCCCTTCGTGCTCAACGACACCATCGAAGGCCAGCAGTCCGAGCCCTGGGTTTCGGGAGACGACAGCGGCAACACGGTGGCGGTATGGACCAATTACAGCGACGACGATACGATTGCCGGAGACATCTACGGCAAGGTGCTCGACAGCTCCGGGGCACCGCTGGGATCGGAGTTCCTCATCTCGACTGACAACCTGGGCAACCAGATCATGCCCCAGGTCCAGATGGAGGGCGGCGGCGAATTCGTGGTCGCCTGGACGGAAGATCCCACGGGCGATCCACCCCCTTCCTCGCTGGTGGCGGGCATTGCGAAAGCGAGAGCTCTGTCGAAGGCGAAGGGCGGGGTCTACTACCGGGTGTTCGGCTCGGACGGCCATCCCCGTGGCGCGGCCAGGCACGTCGACACCGGCAATCCGGGGCAGGACCGCCTGAGCCGGATCGAGACTCAGCCCCATGGCGGCTTCAAGCTGCATCTCCGCTCGTTCGACGCCGGCGGCCACGACCTGGGCGAGCACGAGCAGGATTGCGACCGCGACGGAAATCCAACCGGAAGCCACTGATGCCCAACAACTGGATCACGGCCCTGCGTCTGGGGCTCCTCGTTCTCCCGGTCGGGCTCTGGGCGTCGCCGCTCGGTGCCCAGAGCCCGATCGGGGATCCGGTTCAGGCGAACGAGCCCGCTCTCAGCCAGAACGACTTCCAGAACCAGACGATCCTGTCCGGCGGCGACCTGCTGGTTGTCTGGGAGCACTACACGAACTTCGACCAGGGCCCGATCGCGATCCAAGGCCGGCGTCTCGGTCTCCACCACCCCCGCGGAGAGCTGCTCACCCTCGCCCGCGGGAGCGTGGCGGACAACGGTCTCTTCAATCCCCTCGTGGCGCCGCGGGCCGACGGCGGTTTCCTCTTCACGGTGCTCCGCGACGACACCTTCGACGGTTCGTTCGGCTGCCGGGCGATCGCCTTCGGGAAGGACGGCCAGCCGCTCACTCCGGAGACCGAGTTCGCCCCGAACGGCGGCTGCGGCGAGGGGCTGGTGGCGCTCGCGGACGGCAGCTTCGGGACCGTGTGGCTCGAGGCGGGCGATCCTTCCCGGCAGCAGCGTGCGTACCGCCTGTTCGCCCGCCTCTCGCCTCTCGGCGAGGTGATCAGCCGGCCGCGCCGCATCAATCCGGATCCGCTGCACACCAGCCTGTCGTTCGGGACCCTGGCCGGCAACGCGAGCGGCGAGATGACGCTCGCCTGGGACAGCCAGCCCGCACTGGCCCGTAATTTCAGCGCCTTCGGCGGCCCCCTGCCAACGCTCTTTCAGGTCCGTTTCACGGAGGGATTCAGCTCTCTCGCGGTCGCCGTCCTCCCCAACGGGGACCGGATCGTGGCCGGCCTCGACCATCCTCCGGGCGACAGCGACCACGTCGCCTTCCAGCGCTTCGCGGCGAACGGCGCCCCGCTGGGGCCGAAGCGTCCGGCGCAGACGCTACGCCACGCTCTTTTCGGCGTCCCGAAGGTCGCCGCCGACCGCTTCGGCAACTTCGTGATCGTCTGGGGGAGTCAGCCCGGCATCTTCTGCGACCCTATGGAAGTTCGCCTGTTCCGCGCCGACGGGACTCCCGTCGGCAAGGAGCTCTTCACCAGCCTCACGGGGGAGGATGCCTGCGAGGGGAGCCCCCAGGTTTCCTTCGGTGCTGACGGCACGTTCGCGGTGAGCTGGGTGGATTCTCAAGGCGTCAGCGTCGCCTGGTTCTCGGCCTCTCCCGGCGACGAGCCGTGCCTGACGCGCGGCGGGCGGCTGCTCTGCGACACCGGCCGCACCGGCGGCGCGCCCGAGATCGACCAGCCGGACGCCCCGGCCGCGTTCGACGCCCTCTTCCTGGCCGACTTCGACGGCGACGGCCGCGCCGACCCCTGCTACCACTCCGGCACCACCTTCAGCTGCGACCTCGGCCACCGCGGCCGGGGGCCGCAGGCGAGCGTCGACTTCGGTCTCCCTTCCGACCGCCCGCTGATGGGGGACGTGGACGGCGACGGCCGCGCCGACCCCTGCGTCCGCCGCGGCGATCTCCTCGCCTGCGACACCGCCCACACCGGCGGCGCGCCGGGGTTCACCGAGCACTTCGGCAATCCCGACGGCGATCCGGACGCCATCCCCCTGCTCGGCGACCTCGACGGCGACGGCCGCGCCGACCTCTGCCTGTTCAAGGACGGCGTCTTCTCCTGCGACCTCGGCCACCACGGCGGCGCGCCGGACCTCGTGATCCGCTTCGGGCAGGCGGGGGACATCCCCGTCCTCGGCGACTACGACGGCGACGGCCGCGCCGATCCCTGCGTCCTCCGCGGCCGGACCCTGCGCTGCGACCTCAAGCACGACGGCGGCACGGCGGAGGCGATCCTCCGGCTCGCCGTCCAACCCGGCGACGGCATCGTGATGGGGAACCTCGACGGATTGTAGACGCCTCTCCGCACCAGCAGCTCCGCAAGCGCTCGATTTCGTGCATGAACCCAAATTGGGCCATGTGACAATAAATCCGCCACGGAAAAAAATTTTTGTCGGGGTGTCCCGCTCTGGGGGGGGTGTCGCACTCCTAGACCAGATGCCACCAATCCGGTGGGGGGAGGGAGCCAGCCAGGGGGCCGGTGTTCCTCAGTTCCATTGTTTTTTACTTTTGGGGGGAGATCTCATGGCTAAGAGTGTAGTCATCGTAGGTGGAGGCTCGGCTGGCTGGATGACCGCGGCGTATCTCAAGAAGGCCGCTCCGAGCGTCAACGTCACTCTCATCGAGTCCGCCACCATCAAGACCGTCGGCGTCGGCGAAGCGACCTTCAGCACCATCAAGCTCTTCTTCGACTTCCTCGGCCTCCAGGAGGCCGACTGGATGCCGGCCTGCAACGCCACCTACAAGCTCGCCATCAAGTTCGCCAACTGGCGCCAGGACGGCGCCCACTTCTACCACCCCTTCCAGCGCTACGAGACGGTGGACGGCTACAACATGGGGGAGTGGTGGCTCAAGCTCAAGCAGAACGACGAGCCCTTCGACCAGGCCTGTTTCAGCATCCCGGCCCTCTGTGAGGCCAAGAAGTCCCCCCGCTTCTTCGACGGCGCCGTCTTCGACGAGAACGTCCAGGACTACTTCGCCGGCGGCCGCAAGCCGAAGAACAGCTTCCTCTCCGACCACAAGGTGCAGTATCCCTACGCCTACCAGTTCGACGCCAGCCTGCTCGCCGAGTACCTCAAGGGGTATGCGATGCAGCGCGGCGTGCGGCAGGTGATCGACGAGGTCAACGAGGTCAAGCTGGCCGAGGACGGCAGCATCGCTCACGTCGTCACCCAGTCGCACGGCGCGATCGCCGGCGAGATCTTCGTGGACTGCACCGGCTTCCGCGGCCTGCTGATCAACCAGGCGCTCGATGAGCCGTTCATCTCCTTCGCCGACTCGCTGCTCTGCGACAGCGCGATCGCCCTCCAGGTGCCGAGCGACATCGACCAGAACGGCATCGAGCCCTACACCACGGCGACCGCGATGAGCGCCGGCTGGAGCTGGAACATCCCGCTCTACGGCCGCATCGGCACCGGCTACGTCTACTCGAGCAAGTTCCAGTCGAAGGACGAGGCGGAGCTCGAGTTCCGCCGCCATCTCGGGCCGGCCGCCGAGGGGCTGCGGGCCAACCACATCAAGATGCGGATCGGCCGCTGCCGCAACTCGTGGGTGAAGAACTGCGTGGCGATCGGCCTGTCGAGCGGCTTCGTGGAGCCTCTCGAGTCGACCGGCATCTTCTTCATCCAGCACGCCATCGAGGAACTGGTCAGCCACCTCCCCGGCAGCCGCATCGACGAGGAGATGGTGCGCAGCTACAACCGACTGATCGCCGAAGGGATCGACGGCGTCCGCGACTTCCTGATCCTCCACTACTGCACGACGGAGCGCACGGACACCGAGTTCTGGCGCGCGGTCAAGAACATCGCGCTGACCCCGGACCTCCAGGAGCGGCTCGACATCTGGAAGCACCGCCTGCCCAACGCGAAGAACATCAATCCGACCTATCACGGCTTCGAGTTCTACTCCTATTCGGTGATGCTGCTGGGGCTCAACTATCACCCGCAGCGCAGCCTGCCGGCGCTCGACCATGTCGACGACACCAATGCCCTCAACGCCTTCCGCGCCCTGCGCGAGCGGACCGAGAGGCTGGTCGCGACCCTGCCGACGCAGCTCGAATATCTGTCCAGCCTGCGGATGGAAGCCTCCGTCGCAGCCTAGAGCCTGAACGCCAGCCCCAGAGACCCGAGGCCGTGGAGCTCATCGCTCCACGGCCTCGAACCGTTTTGGGCCGCGCAGGCCGGCCGGCGGTAAGATGCCGTCATGCGCAGCCGCCATCCTTCCCCGCTCCTCGCTCTGCTCATCCTGCTGCCGGCCTGGACCGTCGGCTGCCGCCACGACAGCCCCGGCGCGGCGCCCCCCCCCAACCCGCCGGCGCTCCCTCCGGCATCGCACGGACGTCCGCCCCCGCGCACCCTCCCGCGGCGCCGGCGTCTCCGGCGCGGCCGGGTTGGATCGGCGTCGTCGTCGCCCGCGAATCGGTGGACGTCAAGGCGGACTCGCAGGGCAGGTTGCAGTCGATGCGCGTCTCGATCGGCGACCCGGTGAAGAAGGGGGATCCGATCGCCACCCTCGACACCAGCCTCGCGGCGCAGGACCTCGAGATGGCGCGCTCGGTGCTGAGCGGCTCGCAGGCGGACCTGCGGCGGGCGGAGGCCGAGCTCGCCGAGGCGATGGCGCGCAACGACCGGCGGCAGAAGAACCCCGATTTCTTCTCCAAGGAGGACCTGGCGCAGGCCGCGCTCCAGGCGAAGACCGCGCAGTCGGCCTATGAGGTCGCCCGCTCGCGCGCCGCCGAGCAGGAGGGGCGGGTGCGGCAGCTCCAGACCACCCTCTCGCACAACGAGATCCGCGCCCCCTTCGACGGCCGGGTAGCCGCCCGCTTCGTCGATCCCGGCGCCGTGGTGGGGCCCGGCAGCCCGCTGGTGCGCCTGATCAGCGCCGGCGACCTGCTGGTGCGCGCGGCCGTGCCGCCCGAGGAGGCGCGCCGGCTGAAGGTGGGAGACCCGGTGGCGATCGACGTCCGGGCGCAGGGATTCCGGATCGCCGGCACTCTCCAGCGCATCGCTCCCGAGGTGGACGCCGCCTCGCAGATGGTGCTGATCGAGGTGCGCCTCGCCCCCGGCCCCGGCACGGAGAGCCGCTTGCAGACCGGGCTGGTCGTGGATGTGAGGCCGCGGCAGGGCTAGAGATCCGGGCAGTGAAGGGCGACCGCGGGTCGCCCCTACACCCTTCGCTCGAGATTTGGTGTAGGGGCGACCCGCGGTCGCCCTGCTTGCGGATCGCCGGTCGGTCTCAGACGATCCGCAGCAGGCGCTGCGGCGGCGCCATCTCACTTTCGAGCTCGCGGGCGATGGCGGCGGACTCGGCGCTGTCGAGGAGCTGCTCCATGAAGAAGTAGCGCAGCGGAGCGATGTGGGCCTCGGGCTTGGTCCACTCGCCGAAGAGGTCCGCGAGCAGGTGCTTTTCGGAGATCAGCCGGCGGCCCGACCATCGCCGCACCACCGGGTGGAGGGAAACGCTGTCGTCCGCCTTGGCGGGCTCGGGGTTGCGCACGATGGCGAACGGGTCGCCGTCGACCTTGCCGAATTCGAGAGTGATCGTGTAGTAGTGGCTGCTCTGGCCGATCTCGCTCTGGTGGATGTAAGCGAGCGGCATCTCGTCGTAGTGGACGGCGCGCTCCCAGTCCTCGTCGACGACGATCACGTCGTGGAGGAAGCCGGACTGCTGCCACATCGCGGAGCAGCCGTTGATCCGGGCCATGGTGGCCTCGACCAGTCCCTCGGGGTTCGGCTCGACCTCGCGCGACGGCCACTCCTGCTGGTGGTGCTTCTTCTCCAGCATCCGGAAGAGGGCGCGCACGTTGTAGCGGAAGCCGTGGATGAAGCCCGAGGCGTGCTGCTTGAAGTCGTTCGCCTGCATCAGCGTGCCGGCGAAGTAGAGGCCGGGGACGTTGATCGATTCCCACTCCGGGGTCTGCGCGGGGAAGCGGTTGTTGTGCACCAGGTCGGGCCGGCAGTCGCGGGCGAAGATCGAGTCGTCGAAGCGGAAGCCGGTGCAGGCGATCACCCGGTCGTAGGTCAGCTCCGCGGTCTCGCCGTGGGCGTGGCTGTAGCGCACCGCGACCACCAGCTTGCCGGCCCGGCGCTCGATCCGCTCGACCGCGCAGTCGAGCACGGCGTTGCCCATCTCGAGCTGGCAGGTGTCGAGGAAGTTGTTGTTGACCGCCCGCAGGTGGCCGACGAAACGCGTCTTCCAGGCCATCTTGAGCGGATTGGGGCTGGCGACGTGGATCAGCGCGGCGGTCGCGATCAGGTTGTCGGCCGTCTCGAACGCCGAGTTCCCCTTGCCGAGGACCAGCACGCGCTGGTTGACGAAATCCTGCGGATCGACCGAGACGTCGGCGTAGCTCTCGGTCAGCTCGATGCCGGGGACCTGCGGCAGATAGGGCTTGCCGAGGCCGGTCGCCACGATCAGGCGGCGGCAGGTGAGGACGTTGCCGCGGGCGTCGGTGAGCCGGAACAGGTTGGGCTGCGGCTTCTCGATGCGCAGGATGCGGGTGTCGTAGCGCACGTCGAGCGCGAAGCGCTCCGCGTAGTCGGCGAGGTAGCGGACCATCTCGTCGGCGTCCGGGAAGAACTTCTTGCTGTACCGGGTGAAGCGCATCTCGCCGAAGCCGTCGTCTTCGAGCAGCGAGTTCCAGTCGAACCGCAGGTTGATCTCGGGATCGTCGGACCCCGTGTAGACCTTGTTGTTGGAGAGCAGCGTGCGGTGGCGCGGGAAGCGCTTGAAGGAGGTGCCGGGACTGTCGCCGGCTTCGAGGATCTGGTAGCGGTAGCCGGCGCGGGAAAGGTGGTGCCCGATCTGGAGGCCGGCGGGCCCGGCGCCGAGGACCAGGTACTCGTAGTCGACTTCCCCGCTGAAATTGACAAAGCTGACGCTGTGGCTCATCGCATCTCCCCCCAGAAAAGAATGCCGGCTCGGTGGACGGCTTAAAACTGCAAGTGCTTCGTTCTAGTAGTGGCCTCGCAGGGTGAGACCGGGACACTGAACGGGACAGTGCCGGAGCCTTTGGCGCACGGCTGGAACAGGGGGGCGGGCGAGCCTCCGGCCGTAGTAGGCTATGGGGCCTTCAAACGAGCGCCGGCGGAATTCGACATGGTCACGGACAGCGAGAAAGAGAAACCGCAGCCTGCGACGGATTATGCGCAGCTCCACCGCGACCTGGTGCGCGCCGTCGGCCGCGTCTGCCCGCGCTGGATGGCGGACCGCGCGGACGACCTGGTGCAGGTCGCTCTGATGCGGGTGATGGAGATCCAGCGCAAGCGGGAGGGGGCCGCGGAGCTCTCCCCCTTCTACCTCAAGAAGACCGCCTACAGCGCGATGATCGACGAGATCCGGCGCCTGCGCCGCCGCCAGGAGGTTTCCCTCGCCGGCGGCGGCGAGGAGGAGCCCGTCGCCTACGATCCGGCGGCCCCGGCGCCCGACCCCGAGCGCGCCTCGGCCGGGCGGGAGATCGGCCGCGCCATCCGCGACTGTCTGGGGCGCATGGTGGCGCCGCGCCGTCACGCCGTCACCCTCAACCTCCAGGGACACAGCGTGCCGGAGATCGGCAACCTGATGGGCTGGACCGGCAAGAAGGCCGAGAACCTCGTCTACCGGGGGATGGCCGACCTGCGCGGCTGCCTCGGCGACAAGGGGATCCAGAGCTGAAACGCAGGTGAGGGAATCCAGGGGGCTGGAGCGTTGATTCCATGAAGCCAAAGGTTCCGGAGGCTGTTCCCTTGAATTCTTGCTTGACCCCGCGCCCTTTGCGGCCCGGAAGAGAGGTGCATCGATGAGCCAGGACGACCCGCAGCTGGCGCGACTCCGCGCCGCCTTCGCCACCGCGGACGCCCCTCCCGACCCGCGGAGCTGCCCCGCCGCGGAGACGGTCTGGTCGGCGGTCCGCGGCGAGCTCCCGCCCGCCCAGATGCGCGAGGTGGTGGAGCACACCGCCCGCTGCTCGGCCTGCGCCGAGGACTGGCGGCTCGCCGCCGAGCTGAACCGTCAGCAGATCGCCGACGCCGACGCCGACGACGCGGGCGTGGCGCCCCTCCGGCTGGCGACCGTCGTCCAGGGTCGCTTCGGCCGCTGGCGCCCGCTCGCCGCCGCGGCCGCCCTTGCCGCCGGCCTGCTGATCGCCGTCGGCGTCTATCATCAAGGATCCCTGAACCCGCAGGAGCCGGCCTACCGCGAGGCCCGGCACGCCTCGATCCACTCGCTGCTCCCCGCGGGAGCGGCGCTGCCGCGGCAAGCCGCCGTGCTGCGCTGGTCCCCCCTGCCGGGCGCCACCGGCTACGACGTCGAGGTGAGCACCGAGGATCTCGCGAGCGTGGCGACGGCGAAAGGGCTGACCGCCGCCCAGTACCGGATCGCCGCGAGCGCCCTGGCGTCCCTGCCACGCGGCACGAAGCTCCTCTGGAGGGTCGACGCCGTGCGGTCCGACGGCAGCCACGAGACCTCGCCGACCTTCTCGGCGCCGCTCGACTGAACCGGCGACGACGGAAAAACAATCCTCGCTTCGCGGCGTAGTGATCGCAAGGTGAGGGGATCGGCCTTCCGGCTTCGTTCCACAGCTCAGCAGGACGAATGGAACGATCGACCGAACCCCAATCCAACCGACACGACCCAATCGAGGAGACATCATGAACACCATCGTGAACGATAAGCAGCAGGCCCAGGACACCACTCCAGCCAATCCCATCCCGCAGTCGGAGAAGCCGGTCACCAGCGATCCCTGCTGCACCGTCCCTCCGGGCGGCGGCGACCCCGGCCCGGGCGGCCCGAAGGGCTGAACGTCTCTCCAACTCTTTCGGCTTTCTTCGGACGGGCGGCTCGGCGGAGCCGCCCGTTCTTCTTTGAGTCCCTACGGTAAGCTTCCGGGATGCTGCCGGCCCTGCTCGTCCTCGCGGCTCTGGGGAGTCCCCTGGCTCCTGCCGGCTTCGAGCGTTGCCAGCGGCTCGCCGCCACCCGGCCGGAGGCGGAGGCGACCGCCCGCTGCTTCGACGAGGCCGGCACCGCCCTCCACCAGCCGGAGCGGGCTCGCGCGGCACTCCAGGAGCTGCTGCGCCGGCATCCGGGAAGCCCGTGGCCCGACTTCTTTCTCGTTTACCAGAGGACGAGCCCGGTGGACGAGATGGCGCGGATCGCCGCCGCCTTCGCCGCCCGCAAGGATGCGAGGGGCGAGGTGGCCGCCCGGGTCAACCTCTACCGCCTGCTGTTCAACGCCGGACGGATCGACGCGGCGGCAGCCCAGGTGGACCGGGCGCAAGCGACGGCGGCGGCCTCCGGCGACCCCGTCCTGATCGCCCGCGGCAGGGTGCTGCGGGGGCGCTACCTGTGGAGCACCGGCAAGGACCTGGAGGTGGCCTATCAGCTCCTCCGCCAGGCGAAACCGGCGCTGTTTCCCGGCGGCCCCTACCCGGCCCAGCGGGAATGTCTGCTCGCCCTGGGGAACGTCGACCTCGAGCTCGGCCGCTATCAGGAGGGGCTCGACACCTTCCGCGCCCTCGCCGAGCTGGCCGCCACGAAGGCGGACGGCTACTCGGAGGCCAACGCCCGTTACGGCATGGCCCGCGCGGTGCTCGACCAGACCGGCGAGCTGCCGAGCGCCGAGGGACGGCAGGAGGCCGCCCGCCTGGCCGGCCAGGCGCTCGCGGCGGCTGAAGCATCGAAAAACGTCTCCCTGCTGTCGAGCATCCATCTCATTCTGGGGGCGCTGTCGAAGGGCGACGCCGCCCGGGGACACTTCGCGGCCTGCCTGGCGCACGCGATGACGGTGCGCGACCAGAGCTACTGCCTCGACGGCGAGGCCCGCTTCCTGTCGACGCTCGATCCCGCCGCGGCGCAGCGGGCGATCGACCGCTCGCTCGCCATCGCCGAACGGGCGCAGGACGCCTGGTCGCTGGCGTTCGCCTGGCGGGAGCAGATGCGCCTCTTCGCGGCGAGCGGCAAGCCGTTCGCGAGCGCGCTCGCCGCGCTCGACGCCATCGAGGCGATGCGCGACCGCCAGACGGGATCGGCCGGCCAGGCCGAGGCGTTCTCCACCTGGTCCGAAGACTACTACTGGCTCTCCGGCCGGCTGCTCGCCGGCGCCCTCGCCCCGGACCTCACCGTCGTGGACCCCGACAAGCTCGAGCAGGCGTTCGAGATCGCGGAGCGCCTGCGGGCGCGCACGCTCGCCGACGCCCTCGAATCGGCCCATGCGGTACCCGCCGCGGGCGGCGCAGCCCGCCGGCCGCGCCCCGACTTCGCCACCCTGGCGCGGGTGCGGCAGGCGCTCGCCGGCGACGAGGCGCTGCTGTCGTTCCAGATCTCGTCGTGGGAGGACGAGCGGGGCGATTTCGCCGGCGGCTCCTGGCTGCTGGTGACCACCCGCGAGCGCACCCGCGTCTACCGCCTGCCGGCGCGCGGCGAGCTGCGCCCCGCGATCGGCTTGTTCGACGGCATCTTCGAGCGGCGGGACGGCTCCGAGGCGGCGCCGGCCGCGGCGCTCTACCGGCGCCTGCTCGCCGAGCCCCTGCGCGAGCTCCCCGCCGGAGTCCGGCGGCTGATCCTGGTGCCGGACGACGCCCTCCACCGGCTCCCCTTCGCCGCCCTGCGGGAGACGCCGCAGGCGCCGCCGCTCGCCGTGCGCTACGCGCTGACCCAGGTCCCCTCGGCCACGCTCTGGCTGGCCTGGAAGGCACGGCGCCCCGCCGCCGCCCCGATCCCCGCGCTCGCCCTCGCCGACCCTCCCCTGCGCGGCGACGCGCGGCTGGGCCCCCTCCCCTACGCCCGTCAGGAGAGCGCCGCCGTGGTGCACGCCCTCGGCGGCGGCAGCGTCCGCCGCTTCGGCGCGGCGGCCTCCGAGGCCTATCTGAAGGGGGCCGCGCTGCGCCGCTTCGGCGTGCTCCACTTCGCCACCCACGCGGTCACCGACGAGGTCGACCCCGACCGCTCGGGGGTCCTGCTCGCCCCCGGCGCCGCCGCCGAGGACGGCCTGTTGCAGATCCGCGAGATCGTCGGCCTCGACCTCGGCGGCCGCGTCGTGGTGCTCTCCGCGTGCAGCAGCAACACCGGGGCCCTGCTCCGCGGCGAAGGGGTGATGAGCCTCGCCCGCGCCTTTTTCCAGGGCGGTGCGCACACCGTGGTGGCCAGCCTCTGGCGGCTGCGCGACGACGAGGCGGCGGACTTCTTCGCCCGCTTCTACCGCCATCTCGGGAAGGGAGCGAGCGTCGGGGCCGCCCTCCACGCCGCGCAGGCCGAATCGATCGCCGGCGGCATTCCGGCCGCCGCCTGGGCCGGCATCGTGGCGCTCGGCGACGGCGGCCTGGTGCCGCTCCCAGCGGGGAGGAAAGAGAGCGCCGGCACGGGGTGGGGGTGGCTCGGCGGCGGCGCGGTGCTGATCACGGCGGTGGCTCTCGCGGTGGCGTTGCGGATGCGGCGGCGCCGGGTCACTGCAGCCTGAGGATCTCCCGCCGCACCGTCAGCTCCTCGATCCTCTCCCGGTCGACCGCGACCCCCAGGCCGGGGTGGTCGACGGGGACGTCGATCCACCCCTCGCGGTCCATCGTCCATTCCGGGCTCACGATGTCCTCGTCCCAGTAGCGCTCGCTGGGCGAGATGTCTCCCGGCAGAGTGAAGTTGGGGAGCGAGGCGAGGGCGACGTTGTGGGCGCGCCCGACGCCGCTCTCGAGCATGCCGCCGCACCAGACCGGGATGCCGTGCGCCGCGCAGAGGTCGTGGATGGCGATCGACGCCGCGAAGCCGCCGACCCGGCCGGGCTTGATGTTGACGATCCGCCCGGCGCCCAGGGCGATCATGTCCGCCGCGCGGTCGAGGCTGATGATCGATTCGTCGAGGCAGATCGGCGTCTTCAGGCGCTTCTGGAGCTCGGCGTGGCGCAGCAGGTCGTCCCAGGCGAGCGGCTGCTCGATCATCATCAGCTTGAGCTCGTCGAGCGCCGCCAGTCCCTCCGCCGTCTCCAGGGTGTAGGCGTTGTTGGCGTCGGCCATCAGCGGCGCCTCGTCGCCGAGGGCCTTGCGCACGGCGCGCACGTACTCGACGTCGGCCCCCGGCTTGATCTTGATCTTGACCTTGCGATAGCCGCGCTCGAGCGCGGCGCGCGCCTTCTCCACCAGCGCCTTGGGGCTCTTCTGGATGCCGAGCGAGATCCCCACCCGGATGCGGTCGCGGGTGCCGCCGAGCTTCTTGGCGAGCGGCACGCCGTCGGTGCGCGCCGCCAGCTCCCAGGCCGCCATCTCGACCGCAGCCTTCGCCATGTTGTGGCCGCGGAAGTCGGCGTCGAGGGCCGGGTGCACCTCCTCCGGACCGTTATAGGACTGGCCGAGCACCCGCGGCGCCACCCACTCGCGGATGGCGAGCCAGGCGGTGTCGATCGTCTCCGGGCCGTAGTTGGGAAACTCCCCCGCCGTGCACTCCCCCCAGCCCACGACGCCGTCGGCGCTCTCCAGCTCGACGAGCAGGATGCGCCGCTGGGTGGTGGTGCCGGAGGAGATCTGGAACGGCTCCTTGAGGGTGAGAGAGATCTCGCGCAGAGTGACGCTTTCGATCCGCAGCATGTGTCAGTCCCTTTCCAATCCGTAGAAACAGCGCCGCTCGAGCGTCGCGGCCGGCTCGCGATAGAAGGTCTCGACCCGATAGCCCCGCGCCAGGTAGCTCTCGAAGGCCCGGCGGGTGGACTGCCGCCACGCCGCCGCCTCGTCCGGCCGCCCGGCCTTGCGCTCCTGGATGCTCTGCGGGATCTCGATCCGCACCCGCAGGTGATCCGGCAGCTCGAGGAGGGCCGCTCCCGGGTTGACGACGGGAGCCTCGCAGAAAGGCTCCGCGGAGCCCGCGCGGCGATCGGCCAGGGCGCGCGCCACCCGCGCGCCGGCGATCTTCCAGGAGAGGATGAAGCGATCGGTGCCGATGCCGGCGAACAGCTCGCTCCCTTCCTCCCCCTCGTACATCTCCTCCACGTACTCGGCGACCTCGGCTCCCAGGTGGTTGAAGTTGAGGTGCGCGTTGCGCGCCTCGAGCGGGTCGAAGGTCCAGCGCACCTCCTCGACCCCTGCCGGCAGGAGGAGCTCGCGCTGGTAGAGCTTGAGCCGGGTGCCCAGCCCGAGGTCGCGCGCCGCCGCGTCGACCGCCAGCATGTGCGACCAGTGGAACGGGCGGTGATCGACGAAGCCGGTCAGGCCGTAGACGAAGGCCAGCAGGTGACCCTCGGCCGAGAAGGCGCCGGCGGCGATCCCTCCCGCCTTCTGGGTGATCTTGAGGATGCTCAGGGGGACGACGTCCGAGAACTCGCGCCCCCAGGTCGCCCGTTGCAGCTCGATACAGGCGGCGTAGTCGGCGAGCGACGAGAGCGGGCGGAAGGTCAGCCCGTCGGGCTCGTTTCTCTCCAGGATCGGCTGCGCGTGCGGAACGGCCATGGCGGGGATGGATCTTGTCACAAGCGGGCGGTAGCGAAGGCCGGTGTATGGTACCTCCCATGGCTACCGGGATCGATTTCCGGCGTTACCGGAAAGTGCGCCGCTTCGTCACCCGCGTCTTCGTGCAGGTCGTCTGGTGGGACGTGGTGCTCAACGTCCCCGGGCTGCGCCGCTTCCGCCGCCCTCCTCTCGTCCGCTATCAGGAGATCGCCCGGCGATACCGCGCGCTCGCCGGCGAGATGGGCGGGGTGCTGATCAAGCTCGGCCAGTTCCTCTCGACGCGGGTCGACATCCTCCCCCCGGAGATCACGAAGGAGCTCGCCGGGCTCCAGGACGAGGTGCCGCCCGAGAGCTTCGCGGCGATCGTCCGCCAGATCGAGGAGGACTTCGGGCTCCCCCTGGCGTCCGTCTTCGCCTGGGTCTCCCCCGAGCCGGTCGGCGCCGCCTCGCTCGCCCAGGTCCATCCCGCCCGGCTGCCGAGCGGCGAGGAGGTGGTGGTCAAGGTGCTGCGGCCGGGGATCGACGTGCTGGTCGAGACCGACCTCGCGGCGGTCCGGCTGGCGACCCGCCTGCTGCGCTTCTCGAAAACCATCAAGCGGCGGGTCAACCTCGACCGCCTGGGCGCCGAGATCACCGACGTCACCCGCGGCGAGCTCGACCTCAGGGCGGAGGGGAAGAACGCCGAGCGCTTCGCGGCCGACTTCGCCGGCGACTCGCGGGTCTATCTCCCCCGCGTCCACTGGCCGTCGACCGCCCGCCGCACGCTGACCCTCGAGAACGTCGGCTGGATCAAGATCGGCGACCTCGCGGCGCTCGACGGAGCCGGCATCTCCCGCCCCGAGGTGGCGCGCGTCCTCTACCGGATCTACCTCCAGCAGATCTTCGAGCGCTCGTTCCTGCACGCCGATCCCCACCCGGGGAACCTCTTCGTGCGGCCGCTGCCCCTCGGCGCCGAGGCCCCCTTTCTACCCGGGGCTCCCGTGCCGCCGCCGCCGGCCGGCGAGGAGCGGCCGTTCCAGATCGTGTTCGTCGATTTCGGCATGGTGGCGGTGATCCCCGAGCGGCTGCGCGGCTCGCTGCGCGAATACGCCATCGCTCTCGGCACCCGCGACGCCGGCCGGATGGTGCGCTCCTACGTGTCGGCCGGCGTGCTGCTGCCGGGAGCCGACCTCGACCGGCTGGAGGAGGTCCACGAGGAGCTCTTCCGGCGCTTCTGGGGGGTGCGCATCGGCAGCCTGCGCGACACGGCGTTCTCGGAGGCCGAGTACTTCCTCCGCGAATACCGCGACCTGCTCTACGAGCTCCCCTTCCAGCTCCAGGTCGACCTCCTCTTCGCCTCGCGCGCCGTGGGGCTCCTCGCCGGCCTCTCGACGCAGCTCGACCCGGAGTTCGATCCCTGGGCCGAGACCCTCCCCTTCGCCGAACGGCTGGCGGCCGAGGAGCTGCGCCGCGACTGGAAGGAGATCCTGCGCGAGGGGCTCTCGCAGCTCCAGACCCTGCTCGCCCTGCCGCGGCGGATGGAGGCCGTGCTCGCCCGCGCCGAGCGGGGCGGGCTCACCATCCAGTCCACCCTGACGGCCGACTCGCGCAAGACCATCCAGCGCCTCGAGCGCTCGATCTACCGCCTCTCCTGGATGGTGGTCGCCGCCGGTCTGCTGATCGCCGGGGTGATCCTGCGCGGCAGCGCCTCCCCTTACGGCTGGTGGCTGATCGGGATCGCCGGCCTGGCGTTCCTGTGGGGCGCTCTGACCAAGTCGTAGGCCAAGTCGTAGCCCCCGCTCCGAGGCCTGCGTGGCATTCTTCCTGCTATCTTCCCCGCCGATGACCGCGCGCGTCTCCCTCTCCGGCCGCCTTTCCGGCCTCGCCCTCCTGCTCCTGCTCGCATCGTGCGGCGACGGGAAGACGGGCGCCGGCCGCGGCGCGGAAAAGGGCGAGGCCGCAAGGTCGACGGCGGACGACGTGCTGACGGTGACCGGCGCCCTGAGCTTCGCGGGGCCGAGCCCCTACTTCTGCGTGCCGAACCCGGCCGGGGGGGTGCAGATCGACTACCGCACCGGCGATCCCGCCCTCCCCGCCGTCGCCGTGCGCCTGGTGGACTACCGCGGCAGCGGCCCCTACTCGGCGCGCCTGTTCGTCAACGGCCGCTCGGAGAGCGGCGCCCTGGTGACCTCGGTCGGATCGGCGAACGTCGACGTGCGGCAGGAGAACGCCGGCGCGGCCGTGCTGCTCGACGGCACCTTCCGCGGCGAGTACCGGGGGGATGCGGGGGCGGGCGAGATCCGGGGGATTTTCCGCTCGTGCGGCGTTTCGGCCGGCCCCGGGGTTTCGGTGCAGCAGGGCGCGCCACCCATTACGACCGGAGCACCGACCGGAGCACCGAGCGGGATGCCGGCCGGGACGGGCGAGGCGCCGGCCGAAGGCCCCTCTACTCTTTCGGCCGCGGCGCCGAGTCACTGAGCTGCTTCAGCTCTTCGTCGAGGACGCGGTCGACCAGGCGGTCGATCTCCCGCCGGCTCAACGGCGGCGGGTCGTGAACCGGCTGGTCGGGAGCCCCGAAATCCTCTTCGGAGTCGACGCCATCGGCATCCTCGTCGGCATCCTCGTTCCTCATCGCGCGGCCCTCAAGGTGCCCCGGATTCTACGGCGGCTCGCACCAGCAGGGCCACCGGGAAACGCGCCAGGAGATCGGCGATCCGGCACGTTCCTCCCGCCACCTCGGCGCCGGTCAGCTCGTCGCGCCAGCGGCCGGGCGGCAGCTCGAGGGTAGTCCCCTGCCAGTCGCCGGCGAGGCGCAGCGGCCACCGCGGCGCGATCGCCGCCACCTCGCCGCCGCGCACGAAGGCGACGGCGTGATCGGCCCGCGGCCCGGAGGCCGGCAGCGGCTCGTAGCCGCCATCCGGGCCAAAGGCCGCCGGCCGGCTCCGGCGCAGGTGGAGCCCCTGGTGGATCAGCCAGAGCTTCGGCAGGCCGTCGTCCTCCCGGGCGAGGATCTCTTCCAGGGTCAGCCCGGCCTTCAGCTCGCCGAGCAGGCGCCGCCGCAGGTCGTAATCCACCGGCCGGCGGTTGTCGGGATCGACCAGGGAGAGGTCCCAGAGCTCGCTCCCCTGGTAGAAGTCCGGCACGCCGGGGGCGGCGAGCTTGAGCAGCGTCTGCGCCAGAGAATTGACCCTCCCCGGGGCGATCAGCGGCGCCACGAAGGCGGCGAGGTCGGCGGTGAATCCGGCGTCGTCCAGCACGGCGCCCACGAACCCCCGCAGGGCCTCCTCGTACTCCGCGTTCGTCCGCGTCCACGAGGTGTGGACCTTGGCCTCCCGCGCCGCCTTCTCCATGAACTGCGCCGCCCGCTCGGGGGTGATCGGCCAGGCGCCGACCAGGGTCTGGTAGAAGAGGTACTCGGCGTTGCGGTCGGGGAAGTCTCCCTGCTTGTGCCTGGCGTTGTGCGCGAACCAGCGGCGGACGGCCTCCCCCCAGCGCTCGGGGATCTCGGCGAGCAGGCAGAGCCGCGCCCGCACGTCCTCGCTGCGCTTGGTGTCGTGGGTCGAGGTGGCGAGCATCGCCGTCGGCCAGCGCCCGGCGGCCTCGGCGCCGGCGCGGTGGAAGTCCGCGAGCGTGAGGCCGAAGTCGCCCGGGCTCCCCCCCACCTCGTTGAGCGCGACGAGGCGATGGAAGTTGTAGAAGGCGGTGTCCTCCACCCCCTTCGCCATGGCGGGGCCGGTGAGCTGCTGGAAGCGCATCACCAGCTCGCTCTCGGGCTCGCCGCGGGCCGCCAGCAGCAGCAGGTCGCGAAGGAAATCGAACAGCTCGGCGGAGAGGTCGGGGCGCGCCGCCTTGGCCGCCTCGATCGCCGCGTCGACATAGCGCCGGTCGAGGTCGGTGACCTCGCCGATCTCCGCCCGCACGTAGGTGCGGTAGACCGGGAAATCGGCCGCCACCTCGCGGAGCGCCTGCCGCAGCTCGAAGCGGGTGTAGTCGCGGTGGCGGCGATGGCGCTCGCAGACCGCGAGGAACGCCTCGGCCAGGCGGTTGACGTCGCTCGCCAGCAGATCGCCGAGGATGAACAGCTTCTTTTCGCGCACCAGCGCGGGCCAATCGGTGCTCTCCCCGGTCAACTCGGCGTAGAGATCGGTCAGCGGGCCTTCCCCGGCGGGATCGACCAGCAGGGCGCCGACGCGAGCCAGGAAGTCGTAGCCGGTCGTCCCCTCGACCGGCCAGGAATCGCGCAGCGGCTCACCCGGCTCCAGGATCTTCTCGACCACGATCCACGCCTCCGGGGCCTCGTCGCGCAGCCGCTCCAGATACTCCTCCGGGTCGCGCAGGCCGTCCGGGTGATCGATGCGGACGCCGTCGAGCACCCCCTCTCGCAGCCAGCGGAGGACGAGGGCATGGGTGTCGGCGAACACCCGCTCGTCCTCCATGCGCAGTCCGATCAGGGTGTGGACGTCGAAGAAGCGCCGGTAGTCGAGCTCCTGCCCGGCGGTGCGCCAGAAGGCGACGCGGTAGTTCTGGCGCTGGAGGAGCGCGTCGAGGCGGTCGGGATCGGCGTTCACCGCGGCGACCGCCTCGTCGAGCGCCTGCGCCACCTCCGGCCGCTCCTCGGCGAGGCGGGCGAGCTGCCCGGCGAGCACCTCCTTGTCGCGGTGCCGGCGGGCGATGCTCTCGCGGTCGGTCGCCGTCGCCGGGGGGAGGAGCTCGAAGGAGTCGGCGATGAAGGCGAGGTCCGGCGAGCCGCAGCGGCGGGCCGCCTCGGCGGTCAGCGCGTCGAGCGAGCGCGGGGCGACCGGCATCCGGTGCTCGTGGTAGTGGATCTCGAAACGGCCGCCGCGGCGCACCAGCACCAGCTCGCCGGCCTCCAGCACCCGCCCGTAGTGGTCGCCGAGGATCGGCAGCAGCACCGTGTCGTGCAGCCGCGCGTGCGGCGAGTGCCAGTCGACGTCGAAGAAGCGGGCGTAGCGGCTGGCGGGGCCGTTCTCCAGGACGTCCCACCACCAGCGGTTGCCCCGCTCGGTGATCGCCATGTGGTTGGGGACGATGTCGAGCACCTGGCCGAGGCCGTGCTCGCCGAGCGCCGCGCAGAGCCGCGCGTGCCCTTCCTCGCCGCCCAGCTCGTCGTTGACCCGGCTGGGATCGATCACGTCGTAGCCGTGCGTGCTCCCCCGCGCCGCCTGGAGGTACGGCGAGCAGTAGAGATGGGAGATCCCGAGATCGGCGAGATAGCCGGCGATCGCCGCCGCCTCATCGAAGCCGAATTCGGAACGGAGCTGGACGCGATAGGTCGAGAGCGGGGTCCTGGGCACGCCGGGGAAGCGTGCAAGGGGTGGACCAGAAAATCTGATCACGGACGGCCACGGACTGACACGGACGAACAGGGACGGCGACGAGGTCGCTGCGAAGTTTCCTCTTCCCTGTCCGTGAAGGTCCGTGCTCGTCCGTGTCAGTCCGTGGTCTGCCTACTCGACCCGCACCGCCAGCCCCTCCCCTACCTGGCGGAACAGGGCGATCCATTCGATCGCCGCGGCGTCCCCCTTGCCGGCCTGGTCCGCCGCTCGGGGTAGACCGTCTGCAGCAGATCGTAGCAGCCGTTCTGGGCTTGGCGGAGGTCGACCTGGAAGGGAGCCGAGCGGGCGAGGGCGACGGCCGCGTCGATGCGGCGCAGCAGGGCGGTGTCGCGCGGCCGGCCGCGAAGCTGCTCGACCCTCGCTTCGAGGGCGTGCTCGAGGGCGTAGGAGAGCCCGGGGACGTCGAGGTCGACCCCCAGCGCCGAGCGCTCCGCGAGCAGGCGCTCGACCTCCTCGGGGTCCGCCGCGGGATCGGAGACGGCGCGCCGCAGGTCGATGTTGAGGACGAACTCGGCCGCCGCGGCGAACGCCTTGGGGAGCGGCGTGCCGAGGGTCTTCAGGAAGCGCATCAGCGGCGCCTGCTGCTCGAAGATGTCGCGGTACTCGTCCTCGACCTCGTTCAGGGTCGAGGCGAGGACGCGGTCGAGGATGCGGCGCTGCTCGTCGCGGAAGAGCGACTTGAGAGAGTAGGGGACGGCGCCAAAGTGGCGGTCGAGCAGGCGGATCGCCTGCGGCAGGTCGCCGTGCTCGAAGGCGGCGCTGGCCGCGAAGAGGAGCGCGGCGTACGCCTCCGCATCGCCGGCCGGGATCACCCCCGCGTTCAAGTTGTGGTCCCCGAAGTGGAGCACGCCGAAGACGTAGCGCCCCGTCTCGCCGGTCAGCCGCGAGGTGACGCGGACCCTGCCGATCGACAGGCGGGCGCGGCCGGCGCGGAAGACGCGGCCGCTCTCCCGCTCGACCGCGTAGCAATAGATCGCCGCCGGATCAGGGTAATCCTCGAAAAGCGCCGAGACCGCGTAATGGGCGGCCACCTGCGGCAGGGCCACCACGGAGGGCCGGACGATCCGCTCGTAGAGGTCGCGGCCGCTCCCCTGGGCGGGGACGTTGCTCTTCGCCCGCTCCAGGAGCCGCAGCAGCTCGGGCTCGACCTCGACCCCCAGCAGCTCCTCGGCGAGCTGCGCCACGCGGCCGGCGTAGCGCAGGACCTGGACCGTCTCGATCCCCGCGAGGTCGTTGAAGAACCAGCCGCAGCTGGTGTACATCAGCATGGCGTGGCGTTGCAGCTCGAGGAGCTGGAGCGCGCGCACGCGGTCGGCGCCCTCCGGCGGCTCCCCCGCGGCGACCTTCGCCAGAAAGGCGGAAACCGCCTCCGGCGAGCGGTCGAGGAGCACCTCGACGTAGGCGTCCCGGGCCTCCCATGGCGCGGCGAAGAGCTTCTCCGCCGCACACCCCCAGAGCGGCGCCAGCTCGTCGCGCAACCCGTCGAGCGCCTGGCGCAGCGGCGCCCGCCACTCCTGCGTCCACCCCGCGTCGCCGCCGGTGTGGCAGCCGCAGTCCTCCCGCCAGCGGTCGACGCCGTGGACGCAGCTCCAGGCGGTGTTCTCGACGATCTCCACCTCGTGCTCCGGGGGATGGGTCTCCAGGTACTCCCCGTAGTTGGTCAGCTTCGCCCAGCCGTTCTCCTCGATGTGCTGGAGGGCGTAGGAGAGGGCCATCTCGCCGTAGCGGTGATGGTGGCCGTAGGTCTCGCCGTCGGTCGCGACGTTGACCAGCCGATCGTGCTCGGGGTCCGCCGGCACCGAGGACATCAGACGGTCGGCGAAGCGCTCGCCGCTGATCAGCAGCCCCTCGAAGGCGACCGCCCGCGAGATCGCGCCGTCGAAGAAGAAGACGGCGATCCGCCGCCCCTCCTTGAGCTTCACCTCGTAGGGGAGCGAAGGATCGATGCGGCCGCCGCCGACCTCCTTCCACTTCGCCTCCTCCCCCTTCGCAACCTTCGGCCGCACGCGGCGGGCCTGGTGCGGCTCGAGGATGGTGAAGCGGACGCCGCCTTGAGCGAGCAGGTCGAGCGTCTCGAGGTCGACCGCCGTCTCGGGGAGCCACATCCCCTCCGCCTTCCGCTTGAAGCGGCGCTCGAAGTCGGCGAGCCCCCAGAGGATCTGGGTCTGCTTGTCGCGCCGGTTGGCGAGCGGCAGGATGATGTGGTTGTACGCCTGCGCCAGGGCCGAGCCGTGCCCGGAGAAGCGCTCCAGCGCTCAGCGCGTCCGCTTCCAGGATGGCGCGATAGACGTCGGGGCGTTCCACCTCCAGCCAGGCGAGCAGGGTGGGGCCGAAGTTGAAGCTGATCTGGGCGTAGTTGTTGACGATCCGCTCGATGCGGCGCTCGCCGTCGAGGATGCGCGAGGCGGCGTTGGGGGCGTAGCACTCGGCGGTGACCCGCTGGTTCCAGTCGTGGTACGGGTAGGCCGAGTCCTGGACCTCGATCGCCTCCAGCCACGGGTTCTCCCGCGGCGGCTGATAAAAATGGCCGTGGATACAGAGATAGCGCTGCATGGGATGGGGACGATCCTAGCAGACGCCATGCGAGGGCGACCGCGGGTCGCCCCTACAACCTGCGTCACCCGCGCGCGAACGCGACCACCGAGCGAGGCGCCATTCCCTCTCCGCTCCCCGGCCCTCCCCAGGCCCCCGCCGCGGAATCGAGGATCTTCTCCCACCTTCCCGCGGGGAGCGGCACCGTCCGCTCCTCCGCCGAGAAGTTGAACGCCACCACCGCGCCCTCACCCCGCCGGACCACAATCACCCCCTCGGCCCCGAACGGCGTGGCTTCGACGTTCTCCTTCTTCAGATCGGCCAGCGCCGGGAGCGTCTTGCGCAGCCGGATCAGCTCCCGATAGAAGGCCCGGAGAGACGCGTGGGCTCCCTGCTCGCGCCGGCGGTGGTCCAGGCGGGAGCGCTCGAAGGTCTCCGCGGCCTGGGGGTCCGGCGGCTCCTCCTGCCAGCCGAAGGCGGCGAACTCCGCCTTGCGCCCCTCGCGCACGGCGGCGACGAGGTCGGGGTCCGAATGGTCCACGAAGTAGAGGAAGGGAGCCATCTCGCCGTACTCCTCGCCCATGAACAGCAGGGGGAGAAACGGGGAGAGCAGCACGGCCCCCGCCGCGAGCTTCAGGCTCTCGAGGTCGAGCAGGGCGGCGAGGCGCTCGCCCAGCATCCGGTTCCCCGTCTGGTCGTGGTTCTGGCTGCACACGACGTGGCGGCAGCCGTCCAACTCGCCCGCCGGCACGCCGTGGCGCCGCCGGCGGTAGGGGGAGTACTGGCCGGTGTAGACGAAGCCGCCGGCCATCGCGTCCGCCATCTGTTCGAGAGCGCCGAAGTCCTGGTAGTAGCCGCTCCGCTCGCCGGTCAGCAGGGAGTGCAGGCAGTGATGGAAGTCGTCCGTCCACTGGGCGTCGAAGCCGCAGCCGCCGCTCGCCGGGGTGCGCAGGAAGAAGAGGGTGTTGAGGTCGCTCTCCGGGAAGAGGTGGACCCGCCGCCCCAGCCGTGCGGCGAGCGCCTTCACCTCCGCCCCCAGCTCCTGGAGGAAGGGGCGCTCCGAGTTGTCGGCGATGGCGTGCACGGCGTCCAGCCGCAGGCCGTCGAGGTGGAAGTCGGCGATCCATTGGAGAGCGTTCTCGATGAAGTAGCGGCGCACGGCGTCGCTCTCCGGCCCGTCGAAGTTGAGGGCGAGCCCCCAGGGGGTCTTGTAGCGCTCCGTGAAGTAGGGGCCGAAGTCCTCGAGGCGGTTCTCCTCGGGGCCGAGATGGTTGTAGACCACGTCGAGCACCACCGCCAGCCCGCGGGCGTGCGCCGCGTCGACCAGCCGCTTCAATCCTTCCGGGCCGCCATAGGAGCTCTGCGCGGCGAAAGGGAAGACGCCGTCGTACCCCCAGTTGCGCCGCCCGGGGAACTGCGCGACCGGCATCAGCTCGATCGCCGTCACCCCCAGCTCCGCGAGGTGGTCGAGATGGGGGATCACCGCCGCGAAGGTCCCTTCCGGTGTAAATGTTCCGACATGCAGCTCGTAAAAAATACAGCTTTCGAGAAGAATCCCCCGCCAATCCGCGTCGCTCCAGGCGAACCGGCGGTCGACCACCTCCGACGGCCCGTGCACCCCTTCCGGTTGGAAACGGGAGGCGGGATCGGCCCGCTCCCGCTCGCCGTCGAGGACGTAGACGTAGCGGCTGCCCGGCGCCACCCCCTCCACCTCGGCCTCGAACCACCCCGGCTCGCGCGCCTTCAGCGGCACCCGGCGCGAGCCGCACAGCCGGACCTCCACCCGCCCGGCCCGGGGCGCCCAGACCCGGAACCTGCACCGCCCGCCCGCCAGAGGCACCGCGCCCAGACTCGGCTCCCAGATCGCTTCCAGCACCATGACCTCCAAGCTCCATCACCCCTCCCAAGCATCGGGAGGGGGCAGCCTGGTCTCTTACAAAATGCTTGCCTATTCGGCGCCTACTCGGCGGGGAGGTCGTCGGCGGGCTCGTCGTCCGGTTCGTCGTCCGCAGCCGGCGCCGGCTCCTCGACGGGAACCTCGCGGCGCAGGAAGAGGACGCCGAGCGGCGGCAGGGTCAGGGTGAGCGAGTGCGACTTGCCGTGCAGCGGGATCGGCGCCGCCTCGACGCCCCCCCAGTTCCCCTTGCCGCCGCCGCCGTACTCGGGAGCGTCGCTGTTGAGGAGCTCCTTCCAGAAGCCGCGGCCGGGGACGCCGATGCGATAGTTCTCGCGCACGACCGGCGTGAAGTTGAACACCACCGCCACCGCCTCGGGGGTGCTCCTGCCGCGGCGCAGGAAGGCGATCACGCTCTGCTCGGAGTTCGCGCCGTCGATCCATTCGAAGCCGGCGGGGTCGCAGTCGAGCTCGTGGAGGGCGGGCTCGGCGCGGTAGAGGCGGTTGAGGTCCTCCACCCAGCGGGAGATCCCCGCATGCCCGGGGTCGTCGAGCAGGTTCCAGTCGAGGCCCGCGTCGTGGTTCCACTCGCGGATCTGGGCGATCTCGCCGCCCATGAAGAACAGCTTCTTCCCCGGCTGCGCGTAGAGGTTGCCGTAGAGCAGCCGCAGGTTGGCGAGCTTCTGCCAGACGTCGCCCGGCATCTTGCCGTAGAGCGACCCCTTGCCGTGCACCACCTCGTCGTGGGAGAGCGGCAGCACGAAGTTTTCGTTGAAGGCGTAGATCGACCGGAAGGTGATCTTGTTGTGGTTGTATTTGCGGTGGATGGGGTCGTTCGCCAGGTAGTCGAGGGTGTCGTGCATCCAACCCATGTCCCACTTGTAGCCGAAGCCCAGGCCGCCCAGGTGGATCGGCCGCGACACCATCGGCCAGGAGGTCGACTCCTCGGCGAGGGTCTGGGCGTCGGGGAAGGTGGCGTACACCTCCTCGTTGAGCGCCCGCAGCAGGCTGATCGCCTCCAGGTTCTCGCGCCCGCCGAACTCGTTGGGGATCCACTCCCCCCCCTTGCGCGAGTAGTCGAGGTAGAGCATCGAGGCGACGGCGTCCACCCGCAGCGCGTCGGCGTGGTACTTCTCGAGCCAGAAGAGAGCGCTGCTGATCAGGAAGCTGCGCACCTCGTTCCTGCCGTAGTTGAAGATGTAGCTCGACCAGTCGGGGTGGTACCCCTTGCGCGGATCGGCGTGCTCGTAGAGATGGGTGCCGTCGAAGAAGGCGAGGCCGTGCTCGTCGCCGGGGAAGTGCGAGGGGACCCAGTCGAGGATGACGCCGATCCCCTCCTGGTGCAGGTGATCGATCAGGAACATCAGGTCCTGCGGCGTGCCGAAGCGGCTGCTCGGCGCGAAGTAGCCGAGCGACTGGTAGCCCCAGGAGCCGTAGAACGGATGCTCCATGACGGGGAGCATCTCGACGTGGGTGAAGCCCATCTTCTTGACGTGACGGCTGAGCAGCGGCGCCATCTCGCGGTAGGTGAGGAAACGGTTCTCCTCCCCGGGCAGCCGCCGCCACGAGCCGAGGTGGACCTCGTAGATCGAGACCGGCGCGGCGAGCGACTGCTTCTCGCCGCGGGCGAGCATCCAGTCGGCGTCCCACCAGTCGTAGTCGAGGTCCCAGACCACCGAGGCGCGCTGCGGCGGCGTCTCGGCGAAGAAGGCGAAGGGATCGGCCTTGTCGGCCCGGTAACCCCGATAGCGGGAGACGACGTGGTACTTGTAGACGACGCCGGGCACCACGTCCGGCACGAAGGCCTCCCAGATCCCCGAGAGGCCGCGCTGCGCCATCGGGTTCGCCCGCTGGTCCCAGTCGTTGAAGTCGCCGATCACCGTCACCGACGCCGCGTTCGGCGCCCAGACGGCGAACCAGGTCCCCTCGCGCTCGCCTTCGCCGCCGCCGTCGCCGCCGACACCGGCGTGGGCGCCCAGCTTCTCGTAGAGGCGGTAGTGGGTCCCCTCGTTGAAGAGGTAGAGGTCCTGCTCGGTGATCGGGCTCGGCATCGCTTCACTCTCCCTTGGATGGCCCAGAAGAGGGCCCGGAGGCCCGCCGCTTGCGCAGCTCGTCCACCCGCTTCAGCGGCTCGACCACGTCGGCCCGGGTCGAGAATTCCTCGAACGAGAACCTCGCCTTGCGCTGCCAGTTCGCCCGTTCGGTGTGGGTGCCGGGGACGTTCTGCGGCTCGGTCTCGTGCCACAGGTCCTCGAGGTTGACCAGCACCATCCGTGCCGGGCTCGCCGCCAGGTGATCGAGCTGCTGGCGCAGCAGCGCTCCCTGGGTGGCCTTCCCCTTGCCGCGCTCCTCGGGAGCGAGCTCGCCCTCCAGCGTCTGCCGGATCGCCCCCCGGCGCCGCCGCTCCTCGGCGGCCTGCTCGGGAGTGAAGAAGCCGAGGCTCTGGAGGTCGTCGACGTCCTTGGCCTGCCAGAAGGCCTGGAAGGTCGGCATGTCGTGGGTGTTCAGGCTCGCCACGCACTTCGCGGGGGGCTCGCGCAGCCCCTGGCTCCCCGGCTGGAGCTCGTACTGCACCACGTACATCCCCTGCACGTCGTGGCGGTCCATCGCCTCGTAGACCTCCGGCGGCACCGTCCCCAGGTTCTCGCCGACGATCAGCGAGCGGTGGCGATGGCTCTCGACCGACAGCACGGCGTAGAGCTCCTCGGCCGGATAGCGGACGTAGACCCCGCCCGCGGCGCCGAGGCCGCGCGGGATCCAGAACAAGCGGTGGAGCTGCATGACGTGGTCGAGGCGCAGGATGCCGGCGTGCGAGAGGTGATGGCGCAGGCAGTCGATCAGGTAGTCGTAGCCGCGCTCGCGCAGGCGCTCGGGCTGGAGCGGCGGGAACCCCCAGTCCTGCCCCTTGGTGAAGAAGGCGTCCGGCGGCGCCCCCGCCGAGGTTCCCTCGGCGAACAGGTCGCGCTCCCGCCAGACGTCGTAGGAGCTGGCGTGGACGCCGAGCGGCAGGTCGAGGTAGAGCCCCGGCCCGCGCCGCCGCGCCTCGCGCGCCAGGCCGCGCATCTGCTGCTCGGCGGCCCACTGGGTCCAGAGATAGTAGCGGCGGTCCTCTTCGTCGTAATCGGCGGGGGCGAGCGTCCCCTCGCGCAGCCGCTCGGGCCAGCACTGCCAGGACTCGCCGCGGCGGTCGCCGACGGCGCGGAAGGCGGCGTAGGCCTCGAGCCCCGGCTTGCCGGCGATGAAGCGGTCGAGCTCCGCCTGGCGGTCACCCGGCCGCGCGAAGAAGCGTTGCGCCAGCTCCTCGAGCGCCCGCCGCTTGAGCGCCGCGAGCCGCCCGTAGTCGACCCGCGGCATTGCCCGCAGCGCCTCGACCTCGCGCAGGAAGTCGGGGGACTCGATCAGCCGCCGGGCGGCCGGGCAGTCCTCCATCTCGGGCAGGCGCCGGGGATCGACGTAGATCTCGTTCCAGAACAGGCGCGAGGCGGGGGCGTAGGGGCTGGGCTCGAACGGCTGGTCGAGGAAGGCGGCGAGGAGAGGCAGCGTCCCCACGACGCCGCCGCCGAGGCTCGCCGTCCACTCGGCGAGGGTCTCAAGGTCCGAGAAGTCGCCCGCCCCCCAGCTGCGCGAGGTGCGCAGGGCGTAGAGCGGCAGGAAGGTCCCCCAGAGCAGCCCGCCGCCGTTTCCCTGGGAGCTCTGGGGGGTGTAGCAGCGGGTGGGGGCCGAGATCACCCGCGACGAGGCGGTGCGGCCGTCGAGCTCCACGGTGAGCTGGTGATAGCCGAAGGGGAGGGGCTCCGGCAGGGCGAGCAGGCGTCCGGGATGGCCGGAGCCCGCGGGCCGCGTCTCCGGCAGGCTCGCGAGGTCCGCCACCTGGGCCCGCCGCTCGCCGCTCTCGAGGTCGAGGTGATAGGCCACCGCGCCGCGCGCCGCGCCCGGGCGCAGCTCGATCGACGGCGCGTGGCCGTCCCAGGCCACCACCACCGGCTCGACCAGCCGGCTCCCCAGCTCCGCCCGCCGTTCGCGCAGCGCCTCCGGCACGTCGGCGAGCGACTCGAGGGGCGCCCGCAGGGCTTGCAGGACGGCGAGGAGCGATTCCGGGGCCGCCTCGACGTGGCCGCCCATCGCGTCTCGATACGAGGTCTGGACGCCGTGCAATCGGGCCAGCTCGAGCAGTTCTTCCCGTTCGTTCGCCAAGCTCGCTTCCCTTATCTCTCTCCATCCAGGATCTGGCGGATCCCCCGCAGCGGGATGCGCACCCAGTCCGGACGGTTGTTGAGCTCATACCCCAGCTCGTAGATCGCCTTCTCGAGCAGGAAGGTGTCGAGCAGGATCTCCCGCTCCTCCGCGGAGACCGGCAGGAACTCCGCCCCCCGCACCCGGTTCAGGTAGGCCTGGAGGAAGGCCGCCGACACCCACCGCTCCCAGTACAGGGCCCAGCTCTCGAGCGCCGGGCCCGCCTCCGGCGACGATACGCCGGACGCCACCTCGTCGAACAGCGCCACGTACGCCGCGTACTGGAACGAGCGCAGCATCCCCGCCACGTCCCGCATCGGCGACCGCTTGAGCCGCCGCTCGGACAGCGGCCGCGCCGGCTCCCCCTCGAAATCGAGGATCACGAAATCGCGCCCCGTGTAGAGCACCTGGCCGAGATGATAGTCCCCGTGGATGCGGGTGCGCTCGGCCGCCAGCTTGCGCGAGGTCAACCGGCGGAAGCGCTCGAGGATCTGCTCCTCGGCCGCCAGCACCCACTCCGCCGCCGGCCGCTCGGCCTCCGGGCACGCGGCGAGCCGGGAGCGCAGCAGCCGGAGGTTCTTCTTGGTCAGCGACCGCATGGAATCATACAGCGACCGCTGGTAGAGCTCCGAGAAGGGCTCCGGCGCGAAGTCCTTGCCCCGCCCCGACGCCAGGGCGATGTGCAGCTCGGCCGTGCGCTCGGCGAGCAGGCGGACGGTCGGCACGTAGGTGCCGATGCGCTCGAAGTCGTCGGCGCTCAGCTCGCGCCCGGCCAGCGCGATCAGCGGCTCCGTGGGAACGATCCCGACGCCCACTCCGGCGGCGCCCGCCGCGGCTCCCGCGGCGGTCTGCCCCCAGCTCATGTTGACGCGGTCGAAGAAGCGGCCGAGGGCATCGAGGGTATAGCGCCAGGCGTCCCCCTCGTTGGGGATGAACTCCTGCAGCACGCCGAGGGTCACCGGCTCGTGCCGGCGGTCGCGGATCTCGAGCGCGCCGGCCACCCGCGGCGTGTGGCGGAAGTCGGTCTGCTCGGTGAGGAAACGGCCGATCTCGAGGTCGGGATTGACCCCCGCCTCGAGCTTCCTGAACAGCTTGAGGATCAGGCGGTCGCCGAAGCGGAGCGAGCTGTTGCTCTGCTCGGCCTTGAGCGGCACGGGCTCGAGGTCCCCCTCGCCGCGGATCGCCGCGAAGACCGGCGAGGCGAGCCCCACCAGCTCCTGGCTCTCGCCGCGGAAGCGCTCCCCGTGCTCGATGGCGGCGAGCAGCCCGCGCGCCACCCTGGGATCGCCGAACGGATCGTAGAGCAGGCCGCTCCCCTCGGGGTCCGGCGACTCCAGCCGCGCCACGAGCGGCAGCTCGTCGGCGCGCAGGCGCTCCTGCCGCTCGGGATCCGTGTCGGGGACGAAGGCGAGCGGCAGGGCGTAGTGGTCGGCCTCGGCGTCGACGTAATCCACCCGCAGGAGGGCCAGCACCGCATCGGACTCCGCGGCGAGCGGGATCGTCTCGCGGATCTCGATGCCGCGCAGCGTCCGCGCCTTGCCGCCGAACCAGCGCCGCGCCGGCAGCACCTCGAGCAGCAGGCTCTCGAAGTCGCGCCGCGGCTTCCCCGTGAGGCAGCTCCGCCAGCCGCCCTCGACCGCCAGCACCGGGACCGGCCGCTCCGTCGGCGCACCCGCCGGGGCCGCCTGCCGCACGCGGCCGAACTGCGCCGGGTCGGCGACCAGCGAGAACCAGAGGAAGGAGTGGGGGCCGAGGGTCAGGCCGTAGCAGCCGGCGCCGACCTTGGGGAACGGCGAGCGGCCGAACATCTCGACCGGGGTGAGGCCGGCGTGCGCCGCGAGGTCGAGCTCGGCGTACTGCGAGAAACGTGACAGGTTGGCCACCACCAGCAGCGTCTCCTCCGCCGTCCGCCGCAGGAAGGCGAGCACCCGGTAGTTGTCCGGCGAGAGGAACTCGATGGTGCCGCGGCTGAACGCCGGGTGGCGCTTGCGCAGCGCGATCACCCGCCGCGTCCACCAGAGCAGCGAGTGCGGATTCGCCTGCTGCGCCTCGACGTTGACCGCCTCGTAGTGGTACTCGGGATCGACGATCACCGGCAGGTAGAGCCGCTGCGGGTTGGCGCGCGAGAAGCCGGCGTTCTTGTCGGCGCTCCACTGCATCGGGGTGCGCACGCCGTTGCGGTCGCCGAGATAGAAGTTGTCCCCCATGCCGATCTCGTCGCCGTAGTAGAGCACCGGCGTCCCGGGCAGCGAGAAGAGGAGGGCGTTGAGCAGCTCGGTGCGCCGGCGGTCGTTGCCGAGCAGGGGCGACAGCCGGCGGCGGATGCCGACGTTGATCCGCTGGTCGCGGTCCGCCGCATAGACGCGGTACATGTAGTCGCGCTCCTCGTCGGTCACCATCTCGAGGGTCAGCTCGTCGTGGTTGCGCAGGAAGATCGCCCACTGCGCCTTCTCCGGGATCGGCGGCGTCTGCTGGAGGATGTCGATGATCGGATAGCGGTCCTCCATGCGCAGCGCCATGAACAGGCGCGGCATCACCGGGAAGTGGAACGACATGTGGCACTCGTCCCCCCCTGTCGCCGGATCGCCGAAGTAGGCGATCGAATCCTCCGGCCACTGGTTGGCCTCGGCGAGCAGCATCCGGTTCTCGAATTTGGCGTCGACGTGCGCCCGCAGCTTCTTCAGGAACTGGTGGGTCTCCGGGAGGTTCTCGTTGTTCGTCCCCTCGCGCTCGAAGAGGTAGGGGATGGCGTCGAGCCGCAGGCCGTCGACCCCCATCTCCATCCAGAAGTCGAGCGCCTTGAACAATTCCTCCTGCACGAGCGGGTTGTCGAAGTTGAGGTCCGGCTGGTGCGCGAAGAAGCGGTGCCAGTAGAAGGCATCGGCGACCGGATCCTTGGTCCAGTTCGAGGTCTCGGTGTCGGTGAAGATGATCCGCGTGCCGGCGTACTTCTGGTCGCTCTCGCTCCACACGTAGAAGTCGCGCTCCGGGCTTCCTTTCGGCGCCAGGCGGGCGCGCTGGAACCACGGGTGCTGGTCCGAGGTGTGATTGATCACCAGCTCGGTGATCACCTTCAGCCCCCGCTTGTGCGCCTCGTTGAGGCAGAGCTTGAAATCCTCGAGGGTGCCGTAGGCCGGATGGACGCTGGTGTAGTCCGAGATGTCGTAGCCGTCGTCGCGCCAGGGGGAGGGATAGAACGGCAGCAGCCAGATCGCCGTCACCCCAAGGTCGCGCAGGTAGTCGAGCTTGGCGGTCAGCCCCTGGAAGTCGCCGCGGCCGTCGCCGTCCGAATCGAAGAAGGCCCGCACGTGGACCTCGTAGAGGATCGCGTCCTTGTACCAGAGCGGGTCGGTCGAATCTGCCACGTCAGCTCCTAGATGAAATAGTCGAAGTCGCGTTCCGAGCGCACCCGGCGGCGCAGGCGCAGGATGTGCGCCGGCACCTGGTGCGGATCGAGCTGGACGAAGTTGCGCGCCCCCTGCCAGAGGAAGCGCGCGCCGGTCAACAGGTCGTGGACCTGGAACTGCTGGTCGCGATCGAGCCCCAGCTCGTCGAGGTCGAGCTCGATCCACGACCCCTGCGTGTAGTTGCAGTCGAGGCTCACCGCCACCAGGATCAGGTTGTCCCCCGCCGCCTTGCTGTAGCAGAGGATCTGCTCGTTCTCCGTCTTGTGGAAGCGCAGGCTGTGGTCGCTCTGCAGCGCCGGGTTCTCGCGCCGGATGCGGTTGACGAGAGCGATCATCTCGCGCAAGCTGTCCGGCCGGGCGAGGTCCCACTGGCGGAGCTGGTACTTCTCGGAGTCGAGGTACTCCTCGCTCCCCCGCTCGCGCGGCAGGTGCTCCATCAGCTCGTAGGCGGGGCCGTAGATCCCGTAGCTCGCCCCCAAGGTGGCGGCGAGGATCAGCCGCTGCACGAACATCGGCCGGCCGCCGATCTGCAAACCCTCGGTGAGGATGTCCGGCGTGTTCGGCCAGAGGTTCGGGCGGAAGAACTCCTTGACCTCGGTCTGGTTGAGCTCCGTGAAGTACTCGGCCAGCTCCCAGCCGCGGTTCCTCCAGGGAAAGTAGTTGTAGGACTGGGTGAAGCCGAGCTTGGCGAGGCGGTACATGATCTTCGGCCGCGTGAACGCCTCGGCCAGGAAGAGGACGTCCGGGTGCGCGCGCTTGACCTCGCCGATCAGCCACTCCCAGAAGGCGAACGGCTTGGTGTGCGGGTTGTCCACCCGGAAGATCCGCACCCCTTCGCCGACCCAGTAGTCGACGACGCTCTTCAGCTCCGCCCAGAGCTCGCGCCATCCTTCCCCCTCGAAGTGGAAGGGGTAGATGTCCTGGTACTTCTTGGGCGGGTTCTCGGCGTACTGGATGGTGCCGTCCGGCCGCGTGCGAAACCACTCGGGGTGCTCGCGCACGTAGGGATGGTCGGGCGAGGTCTGATAGGCGAGGTCGAGGGCGATCTCGAGGCCGTGGCCGCGCGCCTTCTTGAGGAAGCGGCGGAAGTCGGCGAGGGTGCCGAGCTCGGGGTGGATCGCCTTGTGCCCCCCCTCCTCCCCGCCGATCGCCCACGGGCTCCCGACGTCGTCGGGACCGGCCTCCAGGGCGTTGTTCTTCCCCTTGCGGAAGGCGCGGCCGATCGGGTGGATCGGCGGCAGGTAGAGGACGTCGAAGCCCATCTCGGCGATGTCCTTCAGGCGGTCCTCGGCGTCGCGGAAGGTGCCGTGCTTCCCCGCCGGGCCGCAGGAGCGCGGAAACATCTCGTACCAGCTCGAATAGCGGGCGCGGACGCGGTCGACCACCACGCCGAGCCCGGGCGGGCCCTCCGGGTAGGTGGCGGCGAAGCGCCGGTCGGCGTGGCGGTCCATCAGCTCGGCGAGCTCCTCCTCGAGCGCCATCCGCAGCCGCTCCTCCGGATCCTCCCCTTCCCGCGGCGCCTCGAGATCCTCGGCGAGCCCGGCGAGCACCCGCGCATCGGCCCGCCGGCGGCCAAGGCGGGCCCGCTCGCTCGCCTCGCGGACCAGCGCCGCGCCCACCCGCAGGTCGAGCGCCACGTCCTGCCCCGCCGCCACCCGCTTCTTGAGGTCGCGCCGCCAGGTCTTAAAGGGGTCGACCCAGGCGGTCACCGCGTAGAGCCAGCGCCCTTGCTCGGTGACGGTGAATTCGGCCTGCCAGCGGTCGTTGGGGAGGGCCGCCATCGGCACCTCGATCCACCTCGGCTGCGCCTCCGGGCGCCAGAGCAGGCGGCAGACGATCGCGTCGTGGCCGTCGGTGAACGCGTCCACCCCCACCTCGACCGTCTCCCCCACCACCCGCTTGACGGGGAACCGCCCGCCGTCGATCTGCGGCTCGACCCCCTCGAGGATCACCCGCCGCCGCGCCGCCTCACCGTCTTCTTCCGTCGTCGCCATCGCCCGAATCCTCCCCTGCGCCCCCGCGTGCAGATCGCCTGCCAGCCCCGGTGGGGTCCGCGCGCCGAAGCGCAGGTTTACCAGACTTGGGGCGGAGGTGCAAAACGGGGCGCCGAGTCTGCCCACTCCCCTGGCGGACCGGCGTATTTCGGGCGGAGCCTGTCCGCGGGCGCTTGCGCAAGATCGCATGGCCCATCGCCATCAGGCCCAGATTTCGGGCTTCGTTTTTGACCTGGTGGCACCTTCTCTTTACAGGTGCCCAACGTTCGGGGTCAGCGCTCGGTGGGCATCAACGTCGGAATCATGGCCCGGCGATTCCGGCGGTAGATCCTGAAATCGGAATCGAGGGTCAGCAGGACCGCAACCGGATGCAGTTCCGACATCCGTACAAGGCAAGCGTCTGCCAAGGACATCGGGACCTCGGCGTAGCGCGCCAGGAGACGCTTCAATGGTGCCGCTTCCTTCTCCAGGTTGAGGGAAACGGCGAGAAGCCCCCGCTCCACCAGGTCGATGACCGTCTCTGGTCCTCGTTCGTAGCCCCGCAGCAGGAAGCAGGCCTCCGTCAACACCGCCTCACAAGTCAGGAGAGGGGGCTCGGATTCGTCGAGACTTCGCTTGGCCCAAGCGTGATACCGGTCTCGCCGGTTGAGGAGCGCGACCAGCGGCCCCGTATCGAGAAGGGTCTCCCGCCTCACGTGCCGAAGCCGGCGAGATGGTCCGGATTGAAGGAAAGGTCCTCGGGGCCTTCGATCGAGCCGACAAGATCACCGGCCAACGCGGTGAAGGAGGCGCGGGCCGGAGCGGAGCTCTTCTCGAGATAGCCGGAGATCGCCTCACGGACCACCGCAGATTTGCTCGTCCGCTGTCTGGAGGCCAAGGTTTCGAGCTGGTCGTCCAGAGCATCAGGGAGCTTCAGGGAGAGTGTCTTCATGGGGAGTCCGCTTGTATTACCTCTACGGTAAAGGGTAATACCTGAGACCCGCAAAATCAAGCAGAGGGCCGCTCAGCGCCTCCGCTTTGCCGTCCATTCCAGATAGCCGCCCTCCGCAGAGGCCTCATGGACGCCGGGAGGCGGCCAGCCGGCGGAAATTGCGGGGCCAAAGAGGAGGCGATGCCTTGCGGGCAAATCTCTCAAGCGAGCCTGTTCTCAGGTCAGGCCACCTTGAGGGGCTTGATGCGCTCTACCTCCGTCTTGAGAGCCTTGGCCGCGTCCCAGAGGTCTACGGCGCGTTGGGCGTTGAGCCAGAACTCTGGCGAGTTGCTGAATAGGCGCGAGAGCCGAAGCGCCATTTCCGGGCTCACGGCGCGGCGCTCCCGCAATAGTTCGTTCATGGTCTGGCGCGAGACGCCCAGCGCCTCGGCGAGGCTGGCGACGGTGAGCCCGTACTCCGGGAGGAAGTCCTCGCGGAGCATCTCCCCCGGGTGAGTGGGCCGGAGCTTCCGCTCGCTCGTGTTTGGAATGCTCATCTTACCCCTCGTTCCTAGTGGTAGTCGGTGATCTCGACATCGTAGGCGTCGCCGTCGGCGAAACGAAAGCAGATCCGGGCGTTTCAAGACGCGCGGATGCGCCCTGCGATTCTCCTTCAAATTTCCAGTCTCGCTTAAGCGCCGTCGACATCCGTCGGATGATTCTGGCGCACGACGGTATTGCGATGAACGTGCACGCAGGACGACGCAGGGTTTGTCCACCACGCGCAGGGCTTCGGCATACAAATCCGGTCCGACCACGATCGTGGTCGGACCGCTCGCCGCGTCGAGAGCCGCCTGAATCGTCGGAAACTGCTGCGGGACGAAGAAGATCTCGTGGGAGGCGGCCGCTGTCGTCGTCGGCATATCGGCGGCATTGTAGCGGAGCGGACCGCTCGGGGAAGGCCCCCTCTCACCATCCGGACAGGGTGGAGAGAGGGGGAGCGGGGAGGTCGGCGCGAGGGCTTACGGCACCAGCGGGTAGACCGTCCCGGACGCCGACTCCAGGGTCACCCCGGCGGGGATGTCGAGCACCACGATGCGCGCCGTGGCGTCCGCCGTGATGTCGCCGCCGTAGGTCTTGCCGTCGACGTAGAACACCTTGGCCTGGGCATACAGCTTGCCGTCGATGCCGAGCTGTGAGCCGACGGTGGTCTGCACGGTGATCCGCGTCGCATCCGCGGCCGTCACGCCATAGAGGTAGCTGGCGGTCCAGCGGGAGTGGGCGGTGCCCGAGCCGATCTGAAGGGTCATGTCGATGTAGCCGTCGTAGAGCCCCGTGTGGGTCCAGGTGTTGAGGTCCACCTGGTTGCCGAAGACGATCGTCACCGGCGTCCCCTTGGGCAGCGAGCCCGATTTCACGGTCACGTGGTCGAAGGAGTGGGCGTAGCCGAATCCGTAGGGTGCTGTGCCGCTGAAGCCCGGCGTGGCATTGATCGACGCCGCATGGGCCACGGCCTGGGCGTGGAGCACCAACTGCTGGGCCTCGGCGGCGGCGCCGAGGTCATCGGTCATCGAGCCGTAGTAAGGTGAGGAGAGCGTGGCGGGCGCGGGATCGGACACCGAGCTGACGAAGGTCGAGCTGGGCAGGTAGGTGGTGTCGGTGAAGCAGCCGGGATAGCCCAGCGTCTGGGCCTCGGTTTCGACGCCGAAATATTGAGCCTGGGCGGCGGCGGCGAGGCCGAAGCCGGTGAGAGCGAGCAGAGCGGTGAGGGTAGCGGTACGAGTGAACATTGGAAATCTCCTCCGGATCATTGTTCTGAGCTGTGTTCCGGCGTTTTTCGCCGGGCTGGCCCAGAAACGCAACCGGAGGAGGATTCCCCTCACCCCATCGCGCTCGCTTCACGCGGCTGAGCCTGAAACCGGCGTCGGGCTCAGCCGCAGGCCGAAGCCATGCGTTTCGGTCGCAGGGTCCTGTTCCTGGAGGGGGGGGGCTCGCTTCAGCCGGGTTTGGACACCTAGCTTACGGGCCGCCTTGGCTCTGAGGGGGTGTGCCCCTCCGGCTCGGACCTCGCGCCGGCGCCGTCCGGTCCAGGCGGTGCGCTCAGAGTGCGTCGACTGGTAAAAACGTGCAAGGAGACGATCATGAAGCCATTCATCCTGAAGCAGCAAGAGAAGGACTTTGCGAAGGTGCGTGAGCTGCGCGACAACGAGCTCAAGTCCGTCTCTGGCGGCGCCTACAAGCTGAACACCGTGACGGTCACTCCCAACGGCGACGGTGGTGATGATGGCCGGGATGGGGATCTGGACGAGTAGATCCGATTCGACGTTCCTGGTAGGTAAAGAGGCAGGTGGAATCTCCACCTGCCTCACTCCAGTCGGCCTGAGTGAGGTGGAGACGACGATGAGCGGCCCAGCCGTCCTCTTGATCCTGGGATCCCGTGCGGATTCGCATGTCGAACGTGTCGCGCGAGAGGTCGAGAGCCGGGGGAATGCGCAGGTCTTCGTGCTCGACTACCTGGACGACACGCGGTTTTCTCTGGCGGAGGACACCGCGGGACGGACCATCTTCCGGATCAACGGGATCACGCTTCCGGACCGCTATCTGGTCTGGGACCGGATGAAGATCCTCCCGGGCACGGAGCTGTACCTCCGCGGCGACGACGAGTCCGCCAAGGGCTACGCCGCCCAGGAATGGCGGGCCTTCTACAAGCTCGTCTGCGGTCTGAGCCGCGAACGGGTCGTCAACTCCCTGGAGTCCAGGATCTGTATGATCAAGCCTTACCAGCAGGCGATCGCCGCCAGCGTGGGCTTTCGAGTGCCGCCGACCCTGATCTCGAACGACAAGGGCAGCGTACAGGATTTTCAACGGCAACACGGGAACCGGCTCATCATGAAGTCGGTCTCGGCCGGGAAGGTCACGCCGGCCGGGGATGGTGGCGAGACCATTCCCTACTGCGTGATGACGATGCAGGTCTCTCCCGAGGATCTCGAGGCCGCCACCCCCGAGGAGATTGCCTATTGCCCTCATTTCCTCCAGCAGGAGATCCCGAAATCGTACGAGCTCCGGGTCGTGGTGGTCGATGGCCGCGTCCTGGCGTTCCGGATCGATTCCCAGCAGCACGAGTTGGCGTCGCTCGACTGGCGCAAGGGCATGGAGGTGGTCGGCTTCTCGCCCGTGCCGCTCGACGATTCCACCCTCGCCCGAATCCGGGCGTTCATGAGCCGGATGGGGTTGTTCACGGGGAGCCTGGACCTGATCGTGGATCCGGAAGATCAGGTCTGGTTTCTCGAATGCAACCAGGATGGCGCCTGGGGTTGGCTGGACGACCTCGTGGAGGGCGCCATCACCCGCGCGTTCGCCGACGGGTTCGTCCGTCTCCTAAGCGCATTGGCTGACGGCGGGCAAGGGTAGGGTCGCTCGCCGCATCCGGTGCCCTGCAGACCGAGAAGTGCCAGGGTCTTCCCGTCCGCGGGGTGCCCTCCAAGGTGTCAAGGTGTGCCAGGCACCTGTGTCTGATCTCGCAGGGAAGCCGGCTGCGCCTGGTGATCGCCTCGCCCTACTACACCCCGGGCATCGAGAAGAGCTAAAACTCGGGAGGTGTGGTGGCCGACGAGACCGCGAAGGACGCCCGCACCGCCCACGTGCCCCTCTTCCACGACGCCGCGCATCCGAGCGCGCTGGAGATCCCGGTCGTGCCGTGAGGGGAGCGCGACCGCGCGGCTCCGGGCTCCCCTCAGCTCTTCCGCTTCGCCGTCCACTCCAGGTAGGTTTTGAAGTCCTCGGGCTTGTCCGGCTGCGCGAGCTCGAGCTTGCCGCCCAGCCGGCCGTCCGGCAGCTTTTTGTAGGAGAGCCGGAACAGGGGGGTCCCGTGAGCGGCCTCGGAGACGAAGGTCGCCGTGCCCGGCGCCCCGGGGGCCAGCGTGTAGCGGATCACGTGCCCCTCGCTGTCGACGTAGGTCGCCCGCACCACCCCTTCGGCGTAGATGAGCATGACGTCGTCGTGCGTGACGGCGGGCTTCGGCTTGGCGGCGGGGATCTCCGCGTGGTTGTGGCGGATCAGGACCTTGCCCTGGACGTCGGGGGTGAACTCGAAATGGCCGCTGCCCGCCGAGGCGGGGCCGTCCGCGACCCAGTCCCCGATCAGGAACCTCAGCTTGGAAAAGGGATCGCCGCCCGGACCCTGGGCGAGAGCGGCGGTGACGCCGCAGAGAAAGACGATCGGAAACAGGAGCCGTCGCATCGGTGCCTCCTCGATCAACCCGAGACTCTCCGACCGTAGATGATGCCGCCGATCCCGGATTGCCGGGGGGCCCCGAGGATCAGGACGGACGGATTCGCTCCGGCGATGATAGCGGAAGGCGCCGCCGGACGCCGCCCTCCTCCTGCTCCTCTCCGAGAGCTTCACCCGTCGCAGCCGGTTTTGTCCCCTCTTGGAGGGCACGAGCACCCTGTCAGATGTAGATCAGTCGCTTGCGTGGTTTGGGGGGGGTCCGCCAAGGGACGCCTTGCAGCGCGTCTCGTAGCGGTCCTTCGCCAAGGCGGAGGCCGCCCCTGGCCACGCGGCCTCTCCCCGGTTGCACGATGGCGTGCATCCTATTTGAGCCGTAACGAATCTGGAGGAAGAGCATGAAGCTTCGGTTTTCAGCAGTTGTCGTTGCCTTGACGGCCGTCGTGGCTCCCGGCGCGGTCGCCGCATCCGATCTCGGCCACGACCCCATCCCGCCGATCCCGGTGAGCGCCGTCCCGGCGATCGACGGCAGCAACCACAATCTGAGCGATCCCACCGCCAACCAGGCCGGGCACGCCGAGAAGCGTTTTCTGCCGGACACCTATCTGGACCACCTGGGCGGCGATCCTGCGAAGTTCCCGGGGCAGGACCGGCCGAGCCCGCGCGACGTCTCGAACCACGTGTTCTACCAGGACAACGATCCGGTCCTGAATCCGCTGGACACCAACAACCTCCTCTGGCAGTTCGGCCAGTTCCTCGACCACGATTTCGGCATCACCAACGACGGCGTTCCGGCGGAGCCGCTGAACCTGGTCGTGCCGCCCGACGATCCGTTCTTCGACCCGGTCCTGCGGCCGTTCCTGACCATCGCCCGGCAGGCCCACGACCCCAGCACGGGCGTCGCGCCGGCCCCGAATCCGCGCCTTTCGATCAACACCCAGACCGGCTGGATCGACGCCTCCCAGATCTACGGCTACGGCCAGACCCTCCCCGGCCCGGGCGCTGGCGGCGCGACCCCGGGCGTGCTGCGGGAGCACTCCGGCGGCCGTCTGCTCGTCGAGCACGGCACCAACCTGCTGCCGCGGACTCCGACGGTGCTGCCGACCCCGCTCTTCCCGTCCACCCTGTTCGTCTGCGGCGACTTCTTCCCGCGCTGCAACGAGACGCCGGGCCTGACGATGATGCACACCCTGTTCGTGCGCGAGCACAACCGGAAGGTGGCCGAGTACGCCGCCCAGAACCCCCTCCTCACCGACGAGCAGCTCTTCCAGCTCGGCCGCCGGTGGGTGGCGAGCCTGATGCAGTCGATCACCGTCAACGAGTTCATCCCGACCCTCACCGGCGAGACCGTGCCCGCCTATGACGGCTACAAGCCGTGGGTGAACGGCCGCCTCGCCCTCGAGTTCACGGCCTCGCTCTATCGCCTCGGCCACACCCTGCTGCCGCGCGAGCTGCAGCGCTACGGCTCGCCGGGCGGCCACAGCCCGCTGCCGTCGCTCGACCTCGGCGAGTCCCTGTTCCAGTCGCCCGCCCTCTTCCAGACCTCGGCGGACGTGGATGCGCTGATGCGCGGCTTCACCCGCCAGCCGCACGAGAAGCTGGACTGCGTGGTGGCCGATGGCGTGCGCAACACGCTGGTCGTCGACGAGCCGGGGACGGCGGGAACGCTGTTCGACCTGCCGGCGATCAACATCGAGCGCGGCCGGGAGCTCGGCCTGCCGACCTACAACCAGGCCCGCGCGGGCTTCGGCCTGTCGCCCGCGGCTCACTTCTCTGACACCTTCGACGCCAAGGCGGCGAGCCGCCTGAGCTCGATCTACACGAACCCGAACCAGATCGACCTGTTCGCCGGCGGCGTCTGCGAGAAGGCCGCGCATCCGGGCGCGGGCCACACCGGTCCGCTGATCACCGCCGTCATCCAGCGGCAGATCAAGGACCTCCGGGCCGCCGACCGCTTCTGGTACGAGAACGTCCTGACGCCGAGCCAGATCCAGGAAGTCGAGAGCTACAAGCTCTCGAACCTCATCCTCAACAACACCGGGCTGCGGCCGACCGAGGTCAACTCCAACGCCTTCAAGGTGAAGCACTAGCGCGTCGCGGGCCCCCCATCGCCCGATGGGGGGCCCGCGGCCGCCGCTCCGCGCGGGAGCGCGGCCCTGCCAAGCCTTTCGTCAGAACGGGCAGTCGAGGCGGCCCACATTCTCATCCCACGAACAGCCGCAGTACCATTGCCCCCCAAGGCATTGGCAGACACCCGTTTCATTGCAGTGTCTCGTGATCGAGGGATTGGAACAGGCCTGCCCTTGGAGCACGGCGCAGGACGGTACGGCTTCGACCGGATTTCCAATCGCCAGCCAGGAGGTCAGAGTCAGGGCCGCGGCGAGGACAGAGAAGCGTAGGGTTTTCGTCATGGGGGTCTCCTCGGGTTAGTGCCGGGAACTCGTCCAGCCGATGCATTTTAGCGAAGTGCCGGCGAAGTGCCAGCCGATCCGCGGGGAGCCCGATCCTGCTTGGATCTCTCGGATCACGGCGTCCGGCACGACAAGGAGCTTCGCGAGGGAAGTCAGGAGATCGAGACGGTTGATGCGGGAGAAGAGAATCAGAGGCGAAGCGTTGACGACCAGAGTCCTATCCACGCGCCAGAATCTCGTCGAGGTCCGCCATCGTCTCCTGACTGACTGAAACCCCGCTTGCCGCCAGGGCGTCCAGGAGCTCGGCCCGACTCACCCCGCGAGCTCTGCGGCGCGGCTTTGAGAGAGCCGGCCCTGGGCATACCAGAGGATCGCAGCCGCCAAGCGCATCTGCTGGCCGACCTCTTGGGGAGATCTCCGCAGGGTGGAAAAAACGTCGAAATCGAAATCCATTTGAACACGGGTCATCAGGGTCTCCCGTTGGGGCGCAGGCCGCATGGAATTATACCGCCGAGCGGCTCCACATCCTCTCCCGGCTTTGTTCTTCTCCAGTGAGGGGATCCGCCCTCGCGCCTCGTTGCTGGCTACGGGCCGGCGAGGACGCCGGCGGTCCCCGGGGGTCCGCTCTACAATCCCCTCGAGGTCCACGCTCTCGAGGAGGATTTCCGATGCCCGCGCATGCCCGCTCCGCCGTGCTGTTCTTCGTTCTCCTGGCGGCCCTGGCCGCGGCCGCGTTCGCGGCCGACTCCCAGGACGTGGACTTCCAGTGGGGAGCGCGCGTGCCGATGCGCGACGGCGTCCACCTGAACGCCACGATCTTCCGGCCCGCCGGGCAGAAGGAGCCGCTGCCCGTCATCTTCACGCTCACCCCCTACATCGCGGACAGCTACGAGGACCGCGCGGTCTACTTCGCCCGCCACGGCCTGATTGACTGGACCTTGGTGAAGATCTCTAGATGAGGAGGTGTTTGAAATCCCTTTCAGTGGCTACCATGTCCCGGGAGAACACCTTACTAGGCTTCAACATTCTGATGAAATCACTCTGCCGATACAGGCTACTTCGGCCACCTTTCCTCGAAGATCCTGCAAAAACGGATCCGAATGATCACTCTTTCGTGCCGGTTTCTCGCACCAGCGTGCGCAAAGGCGAACGCGCGTCGCTCTAGCTACTTCTCACCCACCAGATGGAGCTCCCGCGAGCTCGTCTCGACGACCTTCTCGCGGATGTCCAGCTCCCCGCCCCTCACCATGCGCCGCCCGCGGGCGATCACCTCCACGATCTCCAGCGAGTCCCGCCGCAGCACCAGGAGATCGGCGTCCTTGCCCGCCTCGAGCCGCCCCTTGCCCGCCAGCTTCAGGACGCTCGCGGTATTGGCCGTGACCAGCGCCAGCACCTTCTCCAGCGGCATGCGGTATTCGAGGACGCACTGCTGGATCACCTGGTAGAGCTGACGCGGCGCGCTGCTGTCGGAATCCGAGGAGAGGGTCAGCTTCCTGGCGTCCCCGCCGCGCTCGAAGTAGCGGCGGACCCAGCGGCCCATGTCCTCGGTGGCCGAGTCCATGTCCACGTACGAGCCCCGGCGGGCGAGCTCGATCCCCTCGTCCTGCAGCTCGGGGCTGCGGTTGAGGTGGGTCGGATAGAGGCACCCGGCCGAGATCTCGGGGTACTCCTCCAGAAGGTCGAACAGCGGCTTCAAACGCCGTCGGCCCTCGCCGACGTGGAAGTGGGTGACCCCCGCCTTGCGCGTCAGCATGCCGCCGACGTGGGCGTCCACCACCACCCGCGCCAGCTCCTGGGTGGAGGGCTGCGGGGCGCGGTGGTCGGAGATCGCGATCTCGCCGACCCCGATCACCTCCTCGACGATCATCATGTCGTTGCGGATGGAGCCGCTGAACGTCGCCGGCGGGATCCCGTAATGGCCGGTGTAGAGGTAGGCGGTCATCCCCTCCTCGCGCAGCCCCTTCACCTTGGCGAGCAGGCTGATCAGGGGGCGAGTGGTGGCGTCGACTCCCAAGACCCCGACGATGGTGGTGATGCCGGAGGTGACGATCTCCGAAATCTGGAGATCGGGAGTGCGGCTGGCGAACCCCTCCTCGCCGCTGCCGCCGATCAGGTGGCTGTGCGGGTCGATGATCCCGGGGGTGACGACGCAGCCCGTCGCGTCGATCACCTCCAGCTCGAGCCCGAGGATGGAGGCGGCGGCGCGGGCGTCGGTCTCGCCCACGCGGGCGATCTTGTCGCCGATCAGCAGGATCGGCTGGCGCCCCTGGGGCTCCGGTGCGTAGAGCTCGCCGTTTTCGATCAGGGTCAACATCTTTGCTACCACTCCTTACTGCTGCTGCGGAGAGCGATTACGCGAAGCGGCGACCGCGGGCTTGCGCAGCTCGGCCTCGAGCGGTGGGAAAAGATCGATCCAGCGAAGGGAAATCTCCAGGGGTTACCTGCATGCGCCACTCTCCATTTCCTCAACGGAAACGGCGGCTCGGCCGTTCCGTGGAAACTCTGGAAGCTTTCCGCAAGGTACGTGCCATCCCCCTTGCCAGGGATGGTCTATTCGGGTGGAACCTCTTCTGCACGCTCTTCCGGGGTACGAGGCCGGATGACATCACCGGCTTCGCCACGATGCGAAAGCGTGTCATCATCGCATCATGCGTACGACCGTCGATATCCCGGATCACCTGCTCTCTGAAGCGAGCAATTGGCCGCTGAACGGCATCTGCCGCTCACCCAGGCTGTTCGAAGACAGCCTCCGCCTCTATCTTGGCGAGCAGCGCCTGCAGCGCGCGCAAGATGCGCCGGCACCGCTGCCGCTCCTGCGCGACCCGGCACCGGTGGCCGGCATCGACCTTGACGACACGAGCCTGCTCTGGGATCTGAAGTGATTCTTTGCGACGTCAACGTGCTGCTCGCCGCCTTGGTAGAGCGATCTCCGCACCACGCCGTCTGCCGGGGCGAGTTGGATCGGCTTCGGTCCCGTTCTTCGTCCCGGGGCCGCCGACTCTACGATGGAGACGCTGACTCTGCCGTGGAGATCCTTGCTCCGTCTTGGAGACGCTGACTCCGGCCTGGAGATCCTGACTCCGTGATGGAGATCCTGCCTCCACCTTGGAGATGCTGACTTTACCGTGGAGATCCTGACTCTGTCCTGGAAATCCTGACTCTGCCTTGGAGACCGTGACTCCGCTTTGGAGATGCTGACTCTGCGATGGAGATCCTGACTCCACCTTGGAGACCGTGACTCCGCCGTGGAGATCCTTGCTCCGTCCTGGAGATCCTTGCTCCGCCGTGGAGATGCTGACTCTGCCCTGGAGATCCTGACTCCATGCCAGAGATGCTGACTCTGGGATGGAGATCCTGACTCTGGCCTGGAGATGCCGACTCTGGGATGGGAGAGACGCCCTACCGCGTCGCCTCGCCGTCTTCCCGGTCGGCCGCCTCTTCGACGCCGAGCAGCACGACGGTGACGTTGTCGATGCCGCCGCGGGCGTTCGAGTCGTTGATCAGCGTCCGGCAGATCTCGTGGAGGCTGCGGCCGGAGGCGAGACGGTCGCGGATGTCGGCGTCGGAGAGCATGCCGGTCAGGCCGTCCGAGCAGAGGAGGAGGAGGTCGCCGGGCGCGATCTCGATCTCCTGGAGGTCGACCTGGACGTCGCTCTCGCCGCCGAGGGCGCGGGTGACGACGTTCTTGAGCGGGTGCGAGCGCGCCTGCTCGCGGGAGAGGAAGCCGGCGACGACCTGCTCGTTGACCCAGGTGTGGTCCTGGGTGAGCTGCTCCAGGCGGTCGCCGCGCAGCCGGTAGGCGCGGCTGTCGCCGACGTGGGCGACGGCGGCGGTCGAGCCGGAGAGCAGGACGCCGACGACGGTCGTCCCCATGCCGTAGAGGGCGCTGTCCTTGGTGATCGCGCGCAGCACGTGGTCGTGGGCGATCTCGATCGCCATCTTGAGCAGGTTCGAGTGGTGGGCGAGGCTCGATTCGGCATGGAACGGCCAGGTGGTGTCGCGGTCGGCGCTCCTCGCCACGAAGTCGCGGATCGAGTTGACGGCGAGCTGCGCCGCCACCTCGCCGTGGCTGTGGCCGCCCATGCCGTCGGCGACCACGTAGAGGCGGTGCTGGGGGTCGACCTCGAAGTAGTCCTCGTTGTGGGCGCGGGTGAGCCCGACGTCGGAGAGCCCGCAGGCGGTGATGCGCAGGCTCACGAGCTCTTCCCTCCGAACAGGCCCCGGCGCGGCGCGGCGGTGGGCCGGCTGAGCTCCTCGATCGCCTGGCGCACGGCGGGGTCGTCGTCCCCCCACTGGAGGGACTTGCGGTAGTAGCCGAGCGCCTTCTCGGTCTGCCCGGTGAGGGCGTAGATGCGGCCGGCCTGCTTCAGGTAGGCGCCGTTCATCGGCTCGAGCTGGCAGGCGCGGTCGATGGCGTCGAGGGCGCGGGAGAGCCAGCTGCGCTGCTGGCTGCAGGCCTGGGCCAGGTGATGCCAGGCCTGGCCGTTCTTGGGATCGGTCTGCGTCGCCAGGTCGAAGTTGTTCGCCGCCTCGAGATAGTGCTTCTCCTTGTAGGCCTTGACGCCGCGCTGGAGGTAGACGCGGAAGAGCTGGCGCGGGTCGACCACCTCGTTTCCCTCGCCGGGACGGATCAGCTCGACATCGTGCTTGCGCCGCCGCTCGGGGTCGGCCAGCACGCTGTACGCCTGGGTGATCTCCTGGAACTCGCGCTCGGCGCGCGCCTTCTCCAACCCCTGGAAGCGGTCGGGGTGACGGGTGCGCGCCAGCTCGCGGAAGCGCTGGCGGATCTGGTCCTCGGTGGCATTGCGCGGCACCGCGAGGACGGCGTAGAAGTCCCTGGCCATCTTTGTGGTCTCTATTTCTGCTTGATTCTATACAAACGGAGGGCTGTCGAGCGCACCGCGTCCGCAATGTTGCGGTCGCGGCCCAGATCTTTGAGGTCGCGGACGGAGAGCTTGGGGATCATCCGCATGGAAACCGTCAGCGGCGTCCGCGGGTTGGAGACCAGCGACTTGACGATGGTGTACTTGTTGGCCCACTCGCGCCGGCGGGCGATGGCCATCAGGACCTCCTCGACCACCGAGCGGCTGGCGGCGGTCTGCTCGATCTCCTGCTCGGACAGGTTGTTGTTCATGATCACCGAGACGGCGACCTGCGGGTTGGAGTCGCGCATCAGGAAGTTGCGCAGGGAGCGCGGCGCGCCGCGGGTCAGCTTCAGACGGGCCGGGATCGACAGGCCGCGGATCTGCCCCTCGGTGAGCTTGGTGCGCTCCGGCTCCAGCTCGCCGATGGCGGGCAGGGCGCGCGCCGCCTCGATCTCGAGCTGCAGCTCCTCCTCGCTCATCTCCTCCCCCGGCAGGGCGGCCGGCACGGCGGCGCGGCGGCGCGGCAGCAGGTGCTCGCGGTACTCCGAGATCCGCCGCTGCGAGTAGCTGGAGACCTGGGGGTTCTCCTCCAGCGCCTCGAGGATCGTCGGCTCCTCGACGATGGCGTCCTGGCGCAGCAGCAGGATCTCCTGGAGGTCCGGCGGCAGCCGGCGAGCGAGGCGGGCGAGGAGGTGGCGCGGCACGTCGCGCCGGCGCAGGATGGCCTCGAGGAGGACCGGGTGGTTGATCTCCTCGGCGAAGAAGGCGAGCACGCTCTCGCCGGCAGCCCCCTCGAGGAACGGCTTGGCGAAGCGCACGTCGACGCCGCGCAGGCTCTCCCGCGCCCTCCCGGCCACCTCGGCGTCGCCGCCTTGGGCGAGATCGACCTGGATCGGGATCAGCTCCTCGGGCGGCAGGGGGAGGACCCCTTCGGCCGCGAGGAGCTGAAACTGGCGGTTGCCCGAGCGGATCTGCTCGAGCAGGGGAGAGGACGGGCCGACGGCCACGGTCAGTGGGCCTCTTTTTTTGCCTTGAGCGCCTGGACGGTGTCGAGGTCGATCGTCAGGTTCTTCGCCACGTCCCCATCCTTCTTGTTCAGCTCGAGGGGGTAGCCGTTGACCTGCACGTCGACCGCCCCGGCATTGCCGAGCGTCAGGACGATGCTCTTCTGCGCCTCGAGCTGCAGCGCCTCGCCCTGGATGCGCAGCTCGGCCAGGTGATTCTTGCCGTCGATCACCGCCTCGACCCAGCAATCCTTGGAAAAGTCGAGGGAGACCTCGATCGGCGAGCTCGCCGGCGGCCCGCCCTGGGGAGCGGCGGGGGCTTGCAGCGGCGGGGCGGCCAGCGCCGCGGAGCCCGCGGGGGCCGCCGTCTGGCGGGCGGCCGCCTTCTTCTCCTCGTGATGGCGGTCGCTCAGATAGGCGAAGAGGCCGACCAGCAGGAGCAGCAGCAGGCCGGCCAGGGCGAGCAGCAGGCTCCAGCTCCAGTTGCGCCGCACCGGCGAGGGGCTGACGTCGCCCGGCTTCGGGCGCGGCCGGACCTTGGGGTCCTCAATCGGCGCGGCGAGCTCCTCCGGGTGGTGCACGGAGAGGTAGTGATTGACCACGTCGTCGGGCGACAGCCCTACATAGCGGGCGTACTCGCGCAGGAAGCCCTTGGCGAAAACGGGCGCGGGGAGCAGGTCGAAGCGGTCCGCCTCCATCGCTTCGAGGTATCGCAGGCTGATCTTGGTGCGGTCGGCGATGTCGCGGATGCCGATCTCCCGCACCTCGCGCTGCCGCCGCAGCCAATCGCCAAAAGAGCCGCTCTCGGTAGACACCGCTTCCTTCTCCCAGGGGGGTGGTTGACGGTTGGGACGCCGGGCGCCGGCCGCGCCTTCACCCACGATGGCCGAAGTCTCGGCCAGCGGGGCGATGTCGATTTTGCGAGTCGGAGCTCTTTCTCGTCTGGGCACGTTTTTCGGCACGCGTCTCATAACTTTACGCGCCGCTCCACCCCGGGGTCAAATCGATCGCACGCGGCAGGCTCGTTCATCCCGTCTCCTCCAGCAAGACTCGCGCCCGGCGCCGCAGCGGCTCAGGGCACCGCGGGTCGGCGGCCACCGCCTTGAGGTCGCTCTTGCGCAGCGCGGCGAGCAGCCCCCAGGCGGTGGCGAGCGGGGTGGCGGGGTTTCTCGCCAGGGCGAGGCGCAGAGGGTAGCGCACTCCCCAGCGGCGGTCGGCGGCGATCAGCTCGAGGATCGCGGGCGGGGTCGCCGCGCGGTGGACCACCGGCGCCAGCAGCCCTTCGGTCAGCCGCGAGTTGTCGAGCAGCGCCGCGATCACCCGCGGGCTGGGGTCGTGGCGCAGCAGCGCGATCACCCCGGCGCCCGACCGGCGGGCGAGCGACACCTTCTCCCCCACCGCGAGGCCGGGGAGGCGGAGGGTCAGCTGGACCTCGGCGGCGCGCCGCAGCGCCGGCCGCGCCCGGGGGTCGAGCGCGAGTTCCATCAGGTCGCGCCAGAACAGGGTCGGCACGATCCCGGCCGCCAGCGTCTCGGGGGTGACGGGATGGAAGACGAGGGCGCGCCGCAGCTCGTGGAACGACAGCAGCCGCCGCTCGGCGGCGACGAGCGCGATCACCTCGGCGGTGCAGAACGGGTTGCGCAGCGCCTGGAGGACCCTCGGCGCCGTGAGCTCCGCGGCGTGCCCGGCCACCAGCGCCGCCAGCTCCTCGGACCCCGCCTCCTGCAGGCGCCGTTCGAGCTCCGGGGCGGCGGCCGGCGGATCGGATGGGGAGGACACGGGTGCTAGCTTATAGAATCTGGTATCTTCCAATCTTCCTATGACGATTTCCCGTAACACCCAGACCCAACTGTCCAAAGGCGATTTCGATTCGATCGAGGGCGACTGGCTGGCCCGGATCGAGAAAGACCCTTCAGATCTCGACTATTTCGTCGGCGTGGCGCGGGCGCTGATCGGCACCGGGGAGGAGGCGCGGGCGCGCTCCCTGCTCGAGCTGCTCGACGACCACCTGCGGGAGACCGCCCGCTGGGCCCTGCGCCTGCAACTGCTCAAACGCGCCGGAACCCTCTTCCTCCCCGCGGACAAGCTGCACCCCACCGTCACCTCGATCCTCGGCAAGCTCCACGGCGACCGCTCGACCTACAAGGCCCTGTACGAGGCGGTGGGCCTGCACAAGGCGCCGGGGGACCTCGCCAAGACCTGGGAGAAGGTCGATCGCCTGGAAGGGCTGCTCGCCTTCGACGTCGGCACGGTGGTGGCGATGGAGGGAAAAGGGGTCGGCCGGGTGGTCGAGGCGAACCTCGGGCTCGAGAGCTTCAAGGTGGACTTCGAGCGCATCCGCGGGCTGACCGTCGGCTTCAAGGCGGCGCCGAAGCTGCTGCGGCCGCTCGAGCCGCAGCACGTGCTGCGGCGCAAGCTCGAGAATCCCGCCGAGCTCAAGGTGATGAGCCCGCCCGAGCTGCTGCACACCACGCTCGAGAGCTACGACCGGCCGCTGACCGCCGGCGAGGTGCGCGACATCCTGGCCGGCATCGTCTCCGAATCGCAGTGGACGGGATGGTGGTCGGCGGCCCGCAAGCACCAGCAGGTGGTGGCGAGCGGCGCCGGCGCGCGCCAGACCTACCGCTGGGCGGACAGCTCCGGCGATGCGCTCGAATCGGTCTGGAAGGCGTTCGAGCGGGCCGACCCGCGCAAGAAGATCGAGCGGCTGCGGCGCGAGGGGGCGCGCGACGAGGGGCTGCGCGACCGCATGGCGGTGAACCTCGCCGTGGTCGCCGAGGAGCTGATGGACGCCGACCCCGGCCTCGCCTTCGAGATCTGGTTCGCCATCGAGAGGAGCGGCGGCAACATCGCCAAGCTCGCCGACGACGCCGACTGGGCCCCCGACAAGCTGCTCGCCGACCAGCCGCAGCGGCTGTTCGCCGGCATCGAGGACCGCCTGCTGCGCGAGCGCGCCTACGTCATGGTGCGCGAGCGCCGCGAGGACTGGCCCGCCATCTTCCGCGACGCGATGGGGAAGGAGTCCGACCCGCGCGCCCTCGACCTGCTCGCCGACGGCCTGGCGCAGGGGTCGCTGCGCGACCTCGACCGCCTGCTCGACAGCCTGCTCGCCCAGCCCCACCGCAACCCGCCGGCCTTCGTCTGGCTCGCCGAGCGGGCGGCGGTCGACGAGACGATGCGGACGCGCAACGCGCTGCGCCTGTTGCAGCAGATCCTCACCGCCCTCTCGCGCGACGAGTTCGCCACCTACCGGGTGCGCCTGCTGGCGCTCGCCGAGTCGGGCGGCACCCTGCCGCGCCTGCTCGGCCATCTCACCGAGGACCAGGCGGCGCAGGCCGAGGAGGCGATCCAGCGCGCCGCCCCCCTCGAGCCCTACCAGCGCGAGTCGCTCACCAACGCCATCCATCTGCGCTTCCAGAACCTGCACAAGGACAGCGGGCCGCCGCCGCTCTACGCCCTCGCCCCCTCGGTCGAGGCGAAGCGGGCCGAGCTGCAACAGATCCTCTCGGTCGACATCCCGGCCAACCGCAAGGCGATCGAGGAGGCGCGCGCGATGGGCGACCTGCGCGAGAACTTCGAGTACAAGTCGGCCCGCCAGCGCCACGAGTACCTGAACTCCCGCGCCGCCGCCTTGAACGGCGAGCTCTCGCGCGTGCGGCTGATCGAGACCCACGGCACCGACCTCTCCGAGGTCCGCATCGGCAGCCAGCTGCACCTGATCGGGGTGGAAGGCGGCGGGCGGAGGGTCCTGACCATCCTCGGACCCTGGGAGAGCAAGCCCGAGGAGGACGTGATCTCCTACGAGTCCGACCTCGCCAAGGAGCTCCTGGGCCGCAAGCCGGGGGACGCCGTCAGCCTCGGCGGCGAGAGCTGGACGATCGAGAAGATCGAGCCGTTCCGGTAGCGGCGCGCCTACGCCGCCACCGTCCGCCCGGGATGCCCGCGGCGAATCCGCGGAATCGGGTGCACCGCCTGCCGCCCCTCGTAGCCGATCACGTGGATCGGCGCCGCGTTGCGGATCTCGACCGTCTCGAAGTTGTAGCGCAGCAGGACCGGCGTGCCGTCGGCGAGCAGGGCATCCAGATTCGAGAGCTTGGTCAGCAGCGCCCGTCCTTGCGGGCTGCCGGTGTCGACGCGGGCGGCCGGCTCCTCCTGTCCGTCGAGCCCCTTCTGGACCCAGCCGTCCACGGTCCAGAAGAACGTCCGGCCGGCGACATAGCAGCTGGTGGGGAGGCCGGGCTGTGCGCCGTCCTCGACGGTGACCTTCTCCCGACCCGGCCGGCCGGCGTCGCGCCCGGCCGATCCGTTGAAGCTTCCTTCCTGGTGGGCGAAGGTGAACAGCCCCACCACCAGGGCGAGCCCCATCGCGGCGGCGGTGCGCACCCCCGGCTGGATCGGGAAGAGCAGGAAGCGCAGGGTATCGAGGAGCTTGCGGACGCCGTAGACCGGCGGCGCGGCGACCACCTGGCGGCGGATCTGCTGGCGCAGCGCCGGCGGCGGCACGGCCCGCCCCGCCCGGCCGGCCCGGCCGAGCCCGGAGACCACCCGCCGCATCGACTCCAGGCGCGTCGTGCACTCGGCGCAGCCGGAACAGTGGGATTCGAGCTGGCGCGCCACGGCGAACCCGAGCTCGGAGTCGAGATAGGCCGAGAGCTGCTCAGTGGAAGCGTGAAGATTCATAGCCCTTTCTCCAGGAGAATGCGCAGCTGGTCGCGGCCGCGTGCGATCCGCGAGCGGACCGTCCCCACCCGCACCCCCAGCACTTCAGCAATCTCATCATAGGATAAACCCTCGAGGTCGCGCAGCACCACCGCCTCGCGAAACACCGCCGGGATGCGGGTGAGCCCGGCGGCCACCCGGCGCCCCTCGTCGGCGGCGAGGGCCAGAGCCTCCGGCCCGCGGGCCGGATCGGCGATCGCCACTCCCCCTTCGCCGTTCTCGGCGTCGATCGACTGCATCGCCGGATGGCGGCGCGACAGCCGGTCGCGGCAGTGGTTGACGGCGATCCGGAAGACCCAGGTCTTGAGCGTCGAACGCCCGCCGAAGCTCCCCAGGTGGCGGAAGATGCGCAGGAAGATCTCCTGCGTCAGGTCGGCGGCCTCCTCACGGTGGCCGGCGAGGCGGACGGCGAGGTTGTAGACCATCTCGCCGAAGCGCTCGTAGACCTCGTCGAAGGCCTGGAGGTCGCCCGCGCGATGGCGTTCGACCAGGGCGACGTCGAGGGCGATATCCGCGGCGGCCTGCGGATTGACGACTGGATACACCGTGGCGACGCCCACCGACTCCTCCCAGGGCGGCGGATCGAGCCTCGCCCTGCTCTGATAGACCCCGGGGGCCTCGGAAAAGTTCCCGAGCTTCCTCAATCGAAGGGTAGCACCAATCCCCGGGAGGGGCCTCCCCGCTACTTCGGCGGAGGCGGCGACCAGTTGCGAGGGGGCGGCGGCGCCCTGGCCGTAGTAGGCGAGGAGGCCGCGGACGACCGACTCGGCCACCTGCTGGCGGTAGGCGCGGGTCTGGAGCAGGGCGCGGTCCTGGTCGTTCGCCAGGTTGCAGATCTCGAGCAGGATCTTGGCGGGGATCGAGTTGTAGCGCAGGACGGCGGGCACCCAGACGCCGTTGTCGCGGATGATCTTGTCGCGCACCGGGCTGAACGGGTGGACCGGCAGGCCGGCCGACTGGAAGGCGGCGACCACCTGCTTGGCGAGCTCGCGCGACAGCCCCTCGCTCTGCACCCGCTGCTGGCGCGGGAAGGTCACCGTCGGGCTCTCCTGGACCTCCTTCCTGGAGGCGTAGACGGAGCCGTTCTTGCCGTAGCTCTCGCCGCGCATGTCGGCCGCCGGGATGTAGGCCATCAGGCCGCGCAGCGACGGGTGGAGGGAATCGGCGTGGAGCGACAGGAAGACCACCTTCTCGGGGTCCTTGTCGCTCTTCACCGTCTTGCGGAACAGGCTGTTGGCAAGGTACCAGCGCAGGTTCACCCCCACCTTCGGATCGGCGATCGGATAGGGGGGATCGGTGAGCACGGCGTGGCCGCGCGAGAAGGGGAGGACGTCGACGTCCTGGACCCGGAAGTCGCCGCCGTCGCGGGTGGTGAGCAGCACCCGGGCGGCCGTCTCGGCCTCGAGCGTGCGCTTGATCCGCATCGCGATGTCGTAGACGTAGAGGCTCTCCCAGACGCCGCCGAGGCTCGCCCCGGAGTCGAGGCCGCCGTGGCCGGCGTCGAGCACCAGGGTGATCCCGGCGAGTCCCTTGGCCTTCACCTGGTTGCTGAAGCGGGCGCTCTGGCGCAGGCTCTCCTCGTATTCCTTGCGCCGCGGGTGGCCGGCGGGGAGGTACTCGGGCTGCAGGAGGTCGAACGGCACCTTGATGCGGAAGCCGACCGGGATGTCGGTGACGTCCGGGATGCCGCTGCGCTTCGCGATCTGCGCCGCGAGCTTGTTGACGTCCACCGCGAAAACGCGGCCGGTGAAGCGCACCACCACCGACGAGTAGAGCGCCTCCCCCGGGCGCAGGCGGTAGACGGCGTACTCGCCGTCCTTGTCGGAGGCATACTGGAGGAGGTACGGCTTCTCGGCCACCGGCAGGGCGCCGCGGAAGGCGGGGCGCAGCAGCTCCGAGGGGATCGTCACCTCGCTGCCGCGCGGCAGGTCCTCGTCGCGCAGCTCGTTGTACTCGCGGATGGCGCGGAAGTTCTCCCCCGAGCCGGTGAACCAGACGGCGAGGTTCCACAGGCTCTCGCGCTGGAGCGGTCCCACCCCCTGCACCTTGTGATGCCAGCCGTCGGCCTCGCCGCGGTCGCCGGCGAAGAGGACGCGGGCCGCCTTGAGCTGCCACTCGGGGGAGAGCATCTCGAAGGGGATCGCGTAGCGCGCGCCGGCGCGCAGGTCGCCGCCGCCGCCGTTGACCGCCGCCAGCTTGGGGCTCGACGCCGCGTCGCCGCAGAGGCGGAGGGCGAAGGCCGCCATCCCCTCGCCGCGGCGGGGGGTCGCCTCGACGGTGATCGCCGGCTCCTCGGTGAGGTTGACCGCCAGCCCCTCCTCGAGCTGCACGCGGATCGGCGCGCTGCCGATCGTCACGGCGGGGCGGGTGCTCGGCGACGCCGAGACCGGGAGCGACGCGGCGGGGACGGGCGGCTGGCCGGCCAGCCCCAGCAGCGCCAGGACGGCGACGGCGCGGGTCGCCGCGCTCGCCGCTCTCATCGAGCGAGGGCCTCGCGCGCCGCGGGCGCGTTCCTGAAGCCGGGGGCGACCGCCCAGCCGGCCGCGCGCTCGAAGGCGCGCGCGGCGCGCAGCACCGAGCCCTCGGCGAACGGCGGGCCCAGGATCTGGAGCGACAGCGGCAGCCCGTCGGCCCCGCCGGCAGACATGCCGGAAGGCACCGCGACCGCCGGCAGCCCGGCCAGGCTCGCCGGGGTGGTGAAGACGTCGGAGAGGTACATGGCGAGCGGGTCGTCCAGCTTCTCCCCCAGCCGGAAGGCGGCGGAGGGGGCGGTGGGGGTCACCACCAGGTCGGCCGTCTCGAACGCCGCGGCGAGCTCGTGCCGCATCCGCTCGCGGACCCCCTGCGCCCGGCCGTAGTAGGCGTCGTAGTAGCCGGAGGAGAGGGCGAAGGTGCCGAGCATGATCCGCCGCTTGACCTCGGGGCCGAACCCCTGCGCTGCGGCTGTCGCGGTAGAGGTCGGCCAGGCTGCCAGCTCCGTCAGCGCGCCGCCCGGAAGCCGTAGCGCACGCCGTCGAAGCGGGCGAGGTTGGCGCTCGCCTCGGAGGTGGCGATCACGTAGTAGACCGCGATCGCCGCCGCGAGGCTGGGCACCGAGACCTCGACCAGCTCCGCCCCGGCGCGGGCCAGCAGGTCGAGCGAGCGGCGCCAGCCGGCGGCCAGCTCGCCTCCCAGGGGAGTCGGATCGGCCTCGCGGAGGATGGCGATCCGGCGGCCGGCGATCCCGTCCTCGATCCCCGCCAGGTAGTCGCCGACCGGCTCGGCGGAGGAGGTCACGTCGCACGGGTCGGCCCCGGCGATCACCTGGAGGGCCAGCGCGGCGTCGCGGACGTTGCGCGCGAGCGGCCCGATCTGGTCGGTCGACGAGGCGAAGGCGACCAGGCCGTAGCGCGAGACCCGGCCGTAGGTGGGCTTGACGCCGACCAGGCCGCAGAGGGCGGCCGGCTGGCGGATCGAGCCGCCGGTGTCGGAGCCGAACGCCAGCGGCACGCTCCCCGCCGCCACCGCCGCGGCCGGACCGCCGCTCGAGCCGCCGGGCACGGCGGCGAGGTCCCACGGGTTGCGGGTGAGCTGATAAGCGGAGTTCTCGCAGGACGAGCCCATGGCGAATTCGTCCATGTTGGCCCGCCCCAGGGGGACGGCGCCGGCGGCGAGCAGCCGCTCGACGGCGGTCGCGGTGTAGGGGGCCACGTAGCCGGCGAGGATGCGCGAGCCGCAGGTGAGCGCTTGCGCCCCTCGAGGCTGAGATTGTCCTTGAGCGCCACCGGCACGCCGGCGAGCGGTCCCGGGTCCTCCCCGGCGGCGACCCGGCGGTCGATCTCCGCGGCGCGGGCGCGGGCATCGTCCTCGAACAGTCTCCAGGTAGGCGCCGATCAGCGGCTCGACCGCCGCCGTGCGCGCCAGGCAAGACTCCAGCACCTCGGCCGCGGGCGTCTCGCGGCGGCGCACCCGGGCGGCGATCTCGGCGGCGGAGAGCTCCCAGAGGTCAGGGATCGCCGCCCCCTCCCTTGATCTCCGGCACCCGCAGGAAACCGTCGAGCGCGGCGGGCGCGTTGGCCAGGAAGCGCTCGCGGGGGAGGCAGGCCCGGGGCAGGTCTTCGCCTTCCCGCACGCCGGGCACCGCCTTCTCGGGAAGCATCGGGCGTGAAGCTCTGGAGCTGATCGATGTAGTCGACAATGCGGGCGAGCTGGCCGGTGATGCGCTCCTCCTCCGCGGGAGAGAAACGGAGCTGGGCCAGGGTAGCGATTTTCCTTACATCTTCGTTAGTTAGTGCCATGGCCTTCAAGCTGAAGTTTAGACCCGACGGGCGTTTGCAGGCAAGCGCGGGCCGTGGAAGGGCGGCCGCGGGCCGCCCCTACGCCAGACCTCGAACGATGGGTGTAGGGGCGACCCGCGGTCGCCCTTCTAGTGGACCCAGGCGGGGCGGGCGAGGACGGTGCCGCGCCTGGAGTCGCGCAGCTCGATGGCGAGCTTGGTGATCTTCGCCGCCGGCTGCGCCCCGAGCTGCGAGCGGTCGAGGGTGAGCACGTAGTAGCCGGAGATCGCCTGCGAAAGGGTGCGGGTGGCCAGGGCCGGCAGCCGGAAGGTCTTGAGATAGAGCCCGCCGGTGGCTTCGGCGACCGCCTCGAGCCCGGTCTCGAGCGAGTGGCTGTCGGCGCTGGTGACGTCGAGCACGAAGACCGCGGCGTGGGCGCGGCGCAGGGCCCGCACCGCGGGATAGAAGGCGGGGGTCATCCGCGCGCCGCCGCCGCCGAAGCGGCCGAGCCCCCAGCCGAGGAAGATCATCGTCTTCTCCCCCGCCAGCGGCTCGAGCGCCTGGGCCGCGACCTCGAGCGCCCGCTCCGGGGAGGCCGCCTGAAACGCCGCGGCGAAGTCGAAGTGGCCGGAGAGCGAGTCGGCGCCGCCGGGCTCGATCTGCGGCGGATCCCCCCACAGCATCGCCGCGTCCACCGCCGCGTGGGTGGCGGCGCGGTCGCGGGTGAAGTCCTGCCGCAGCTTGAGATGGGAATCGTAGGAGACGACCGCCACCCGGTCCTCGGGGGCGAGCTGCGCGAGCAGCTCGCGGGTGAACGGGCGCAGGCGGAGCTGGCCGCTGATCCGGGACGGGAGTGAGATCGGCCTGGACGAAGATCAGCACCTGGCGGCCGGGGCGCGGCGGCGGCGGCGCTGCCCTCCGCTGCTGCCGGAGCGGCGGCCGGCGCCGCATTCCAGCAGATGGCGGAGACGCCGGCTCGGCGGGCGGGGCGGCCGGCGGGGGCTCGCTTCCCCGATCCAGTCGAGCGCCACCACCGGGATCTCCTTCGCTTCCCGAGGCGGATGCGGAAGTCGTCCGGCTTCAGGCCGAGCACCGGCTTGCCCCAGGTGTCGACCACCCGCACCACCAGCGTCGAGAGGGCGACGTCGATCTCGTCCGCGAACGACAGCGGCGGCGCTTCGGCCTCCGGGAGCTCGCGGGGGAGCTGCGCCGCCGCCGGCAGGCCGAGGAGACCGCAGATGCCGCAGATGCCGCAGATGCCGCAGAGAACGACGACGCTCGAAGCAGGGGCGACCCGCCAAGCTTGCCAAACATGGCCAGCGAAGTCTAACACCCGCTTAGAATGGCCGGGAACGTCAATCCTGCGAGCAGAGTTCCACCGCGCACGGAGGATCGACCTGAGCCGCGACCGCGCCTTCCGCCTCCTGCTCCATCACCCCGCCGTGCGGGCGCTGCTCGACGCCTGCGGGCCGGCGGGGAACGCGGCGAGCGCGGCGAGCGATTGCCACCTCGTCGGCGGCATCCTGCGCGACCGCGCCCTCGGGCTGCCGAGCCACGACCTCGACGCGGTGGTGGCCGGCGGCGCGGGGCGCGGGATCGCCGAGCGGCTGGCCGCGGCGCTCCCCGCGCGCCTGGTCCTCCTCGGCGGCAAGGAGTTCGCCGCCTACCGGCTGGTCGCCGGGGAGCTGACCATCGACCTCTGGGACCGCGAGGGGACGACGCCTCCACGCCGACCTCGCGCGGCGCGACTTCACCGTCGACAGCTTCGCCCTCGATCCGCGGAGCGGCGAGCTGAGCGACCCGTTCGACGGCCTCGGCGATCTCGCGCGGCGGCGGCTGCGCGCAACCACCCGGGAGAGCTTCGCGGGCGATCCCCTGCGCGTGCTGCGCCTCCCCCGCCTGCTGCTCCAGCTCCCCGGCTTCGCCGCCGACCCCGAGACCCTGCTGCTCGCCCGCCGCGCGGCGCCGCGCCTCGCCGAGGTCGCCGCCGAGCGGGTGCGCGCCGAGCTCGCGGTCCTCTTCGCCCATCCGGAGGCCTATCGCGGGGTGGCTCTGCTGGTGGCGCTCGACCTCTATCCCGGGCTCTGGCTGGGCGCGCCGGGCGAGGCGGGGCAAGCCGGAGGGGGCGATCGCCGAGCTCGAGGCGCTGCCGGAGCGGCTGCGCGAGCTGCGCGAGGATCGACGCCGGCGCCGCGGACGCCGTCGACGCGCCGGCCGCCCGCTTCGCCGCGGCCTTCGCGCACCTGCCGATCCGCGACGGCCGCGCCCCGCTCGACCGGCTGGCGGCCTTCCGCGATGCCGGCTATCTCACCCGGCAGGAGGCGGCGAAGGTGGCCCTCCTGCTCTCCTGGGAGGAGATTCCGGAGAGCGGGCTCGGGCGGCGGCGCTTCCTGCACCGCGCGGGTCCGCTGTGGCCCACGGCCCTCTGCTCGCTGGGGGCGCGGGCCGCCGGCCGCGCCGCGGTCGAGCGCTGGCGCGCCAATCTCCGACCCCTGGTGGAGCTCGCCCGCCGGGAGGGAGCGGCGCTGTTCGATCCGCCACGCCTGCTGACCGGCGGCGAGGTGGCCGAGCTGCTGCGGGTTCCTCCCGGGCCGGAGGTGGGACAGGCGCTGGCGGCGGTGCGGCAGGCGCAGGTGGACGGCGGGATGCGGACGCGGGAGGAGGCCGTGGCGCTCCTCCGCTCGGGGCTCAAGCGAGCCTAGCGGAAGATCCCCGACTTCTGCTGGCCGCCACCGGCGTCGCCGCCCATCAGGCGCTGGTTGAGCTCCTTGATGCGCTCCATCAGCTTGTCGATCTTCTCCTGCGCCTCCTGGCGCAGGCGGGCGTAGTCGCCGCGCAGCCGCTCGCGCTCCTGGGCCGCCTCCTGGAGCTTGGCCTGCACCTCCTCGATCTGCTGGTCGCGCTGGCGCACCATCTGCTGGACGCCGACGATCTGCTCGTCCTTCTCGGCCAGCTTGAGCTTGATCTTCTCCTCCTGCTCCTCGTACAGGCGCTTGAACTGCTGGAGCTCGACGATCTGCGAGAAATCGGACGTCACGGGGCTCAACTCGCCTCCTCGTTCCTCGATCATGGGGAACAGCTTGCGCAGCTTCAGGGAAAGGTCTTCCGGATCGGGCGACTGGCGCATCGCCTCGAGATAGGTGATCGTGCCGTGGACCAGCAGCGCGAGCAGCGACTGGTTGGTCGACTGCATCCGGTAGTAGCCGACCGAGGACTCCATCTCCTCGTGGATGCCGCTGATCTCCCCTTCCTCGATCATCTTCGAGACCTTGGGGGAGGCGCGCAGGATCTCGAGGGTCGCCACCCGTCCCTGGCCGTCCGCCCGCTCGACCAGCTTCATCGACACCACCCCCTTGAGGATCTGGGCGAGCTGGGCGCGGATCTGCGGCTGCTGGTCGGACGGGAAGGTGTCGAGGATGCGGTCGACCGTCTGCGGGGCGCTGTTGGTGTGCAGGGTCGAGAAGACCAGGTGGCCGGTCTCGGCGGCGGTGATCACGGTCGACACCGTCTCCGGGTCGCGCATCTCGCCGACCATGATGACGTCGGGGTCCTGCCGCATGGCGTTGCGCAGGGCCTCGGAGAAGGTGCCGGTGTCGGTCCCCACCTCGCGCTGGGAGATCGACGCCATGTCGTCGGTGAACAGGAACTCCATCGGATCCTCGATGGTGATCACGTGCACCGGGCGATGGGTGGTGATGTAGCGGATCATCGCCGCCAGGCTGGTCGACTTGCCGCTGCCGGTCGGCCCGGTGATCAGCACCAGCCCCATCGGCAGCTCGCAGAATTCGAGCAGCACCGACGGCAGGTCGAGATCCTCGAGGCTCTTGATCTGGTAGGGGATGCGCCGGAAGCAGGCGGCGATGTTCCCGCGCTGCATGTACATGTTGCAGCGGAAGCGGGCGAGGCCGCGCACGCCGTAGCCGGTGTCGACCGACATCCGCTCCTCGAGCTTGAGCTTCTGCCGCGGGGTGAGGATCGTCATCAACATCTCGGTCAGCTCTTCCGGCTTGAGCGGCGGCGCCTCGATGGGCAGCAGCCGGCCGTTGATGCGCAGCAAGGGGGGACGGGTCGGCTTCAGATGAAGATCCGACGCCCCCTTGTCCGTCATCAGCTTCAGGAGACGATCAAGTTCCATAGAGTTCGGCGCATTCTACAGGAGATGCGAGGAGGCATAGAGGGAGAGACGGGGCGGCGGAACGGGTTGAAGGAGACAAGGGATCTCAGGGACAAAGGGCGACGCAGGTCGCCCCTCACCTTCGTTCGGGCGTCTTGTAGGGCCCTGCCGTCCCTGCTGTCCCTTGGGTCCCTGGTTCTTCCCCGCCCGCTAGAACTTCCGCATCAGCCCGACCACCACTCCCTGCACCCGGACGTCCCCGGCGGGAACGCGGATCGGCTGCATGGTGGGGTTGGCGGGCTGCAGGCGGACCAGCGCCCCCTCGGGGTAGAAGCGCTTGAGGGTCGCGTCCTCCCCGACCAGCGCCACCACCATCTCGCCGGGCTCGGCCAGGTCGCGGCGCAGGACGATGACGAAGTCGCCGTCGTGAATCCCCTCGTCGATCATCGACTCGCCGACCACCCGCAGCACGTAGTGGTCGCCGCCGCGCGGGCTCAGCAGGTGCCCCGGCACGGTCACCCGGTCGTTGCCGGAGAGCGCCTCGATCGGCCGGCCGGCCGCGATCCGTCCGAAGAAGGGGAGGTCGCGCTCGGTAGCCTCGCCGCCCGGGATCGCGCGGATCAGCTCGATGCCGCGCTTCTGGTTCCAGTCGCGCTTGAGGAACCCCTTCTGCTGGAGGAGCTTGAGATGTTTGTAGGCGGTGCCGTAGGAGGAGAACCCGAACTTCTCGCAGATCTCCCGGTGCGTGGGGGCGATGCCGCGCTCCCGGCGGTACTCCTGGATGAATTCCAGGATCTGTTTTTGTCGCTCGGTCAGATAAGACATGGTGGAAGTATAGCGGTAACATGGCGTAATGCAAGCGGCAGCCGCGAGAACCCTCTTCCTTGACCTCGGCGGGAGGGCTCAATAGACTGGCCGGACGCCATGAGCCCCCATGCCAATCTAGAGCTCGACCTCCAGCGCCATACGCTCGACAACGGCCTCCGGGTCGTCCTCGGCCGCCAGGCTTCCCTGCCGCTGACCGCGGTCAACCTCTGGTACCACGTCGGCTCGAAGAACGAGCGCGCCGGCCGCACCGGCTTCGCCCACCTGTTCGAGCACATGCTCTTCCAGGGCAGCGAGCACGTGCGCACCAACGAGCACTTCCGCTACGTCCAGCAGGTGGGCGGCGTCGCCAACGGCTCGACCTGGTACGACCGCACGAACTATTACGAGACGGTCCCCGCCCATCAGCTCGACCTCGCCCTCTGGCTCGAGTCCGACCGCATGGGCTACTTCCTCCCCGCGCTCACGCAAGCCAACCTCGACACCCAGCGCGGCGTGGTGATGAACGAGCGCCGGCAGCGGGTGGAGAACCAGCCCTACGGCCAGGCCGGCGAGCGGCTCCACGAGCTGCTCTATCCCGACGATCACCCCTACCACTGGCCGGTGATCGGGTACATGGACGACATCGCCGCCGCCACCCTCGACGAGGTGCAGGCGTTCTTCCGCACCTACTACACGCCGAACAACGCGGTGCTCTCGGTGGTGGGGGACATCGACCCCGCCGACGCGCTGGCCCGGGTGACCGCCTGGTTCGGCGAGATCGCGCCGGGCCCGCCGGTGCCGCCGGTAAAGCCGGTCCTCTCCCCCCTGGGCGGCGAGCGCCGGCTGGTGCTCGAGGACGACGTCCGGCTCCCCCGCGTCTACATCGGCTTCCGGGCTCCGGCCTACGGCCAGCGGGAATGGTACACGGCGGACATGGTCACCGCGGTGCTCGCCGGAGGGAAGTCGAGCCCGCTCTACCGCGACCTCGTCTACGAGCGCCAGATCGCCCAGGACGTCGGCGCCTCGGTGGGACCCTACGAGTGCGGCGGCACCCTGATGCTGGTGGCGACCGCCCGCCCCGGAGTCGACGCCGAAACGCTGGAGGAGGCGCTGCTCGGCCACCTGGCCGCCGCCGCGACGGCCCCTCCCGATCCCGCCGATCTCGAACGGGCGCGCAACCGCATGCTGACCGACGCCTATGGCGGCCTCCAGCGGCTGGACAGCCTGGCCGATCTGATCTCCCAGTTCGCGACCTATTTCGACGATCCCGCGGCCGCCCTGACCGAGGCCGACCGCTACCTCGAGATCGCGCCGGAGGAGCTGGTCGACTACGCGGCGGGCTGGTGCGCCGAGGCGCAACGGGTGGTGGTCTCCGTCGTCCCGCGGCAGGTGAGCTGATGGCGGCCGGCCGTCCTCCCGGCCCGCCGGTCGATCGCACGGCCCCTCCCCCGCCGCGGGAGATCCGTGCCTTCCGCTTCCCGCCGTTCCTGCGCACCCGGCTCTCCAACGGCCTCGACGTCGTCGCGGCGCACCTGCCCGGCCCGCCGCTGGTCAGCCTGGAGATCGTCTCGCCCGCGGGCGCCCAGTACGACTCCGAGGAGAAGGCGGGGGCGGCGACCCTGACCGCCTCCGTGCTCGACGAGGGGACCGCCCGGCGCTCCGCGCTCGAGATCGCGGCCACCGCCGAGCGGCTGGGGGGCTACTTCGCCACCGGCGCCGACTGGGACGTCGGCTATCTCGCCACCGGCCTCCTGGCGAGCCACTGGCGGGAGGGGCTCGAGCTGCTGGCGGACGTCGCCGTCGCTCCCACCTTTCCCGAGGCCGAGGTCGAACGCCTGCGGCGCCAGCGGATCGCCGAGATCCTGCGGCGCTCCCAGGACCCCGCGGCCCTGGCCGACGACCGCCTCCAGCTGGAGACCTACCGCGGCACCGCCTACGCCCACCCGCTCTACGGCACGGAGGTGAGCCTCGACCGGCTCGACCGCGACGACCTGCTGGCCTTCTTTCGCGGCCATTACGGCTTCGCCGGCTCGACCCTGATCGCGGTGGGGGACTTCGACCCGGAGGAGCTCCTGCTCGCGGCCGAGAGCGCCTTCGGGGCGGCCGGCCCGCCGGGGCCGGTGCCGGCGCGGCCGGAGATCCGGCCCGTTCCGCTGACCGGGATCTCGGTTCACATCGTCGACCGTCCGGGCGCCCAGGCCGAGCTGCGCCTGGGGCACGTGGGAGTGCCGCGCACGCACCCGGACTTCACCGTCCTCGCCGTGCTCAACTCCCTCCTGGGCGGCAAGTTCACCAGCCGGATCAACCTCAACCTGCGGGAGACGCACGGCTACACCTACGGGGCGACCAGCCGGTTCAGCGCGCGGATGGGGCCGGGCCCGTTCGTGGTCAACGCGGCGGTCGAGACCGCGGCGGCGGGCGCCGCCGCCCGCGAGGTGCTCCACGAGCTGCGGCGGATCCGCGAGTCGCTGGTCGAGCCGGACGAGCTCGCCGAGACCCTCGGCTATCTCATGGGAGTCTTCCCCTACAGTCTGCAGACGATCGGCGACGTCACCCGGCGGCTGGAGACCCTCGTCGTCCATGGCCTGCCGGACGACCACTACACGCGCTACCTGGAGCGGATCGCCGCGGTCACCCGCGAGCAGATCCTGGCGGCGGCGCGCCGCCATCTCGATCCCGAGCGGATCGTGGTGGTGGCGGCGGGGCCCGCCGAGGTCCTGGAGCCGCAGCTCGCGGGGATGGGGCCGGTGACCGTCTGGTCGCCGGAGGGGGAGCTGCGGGGAACGCAGACCGCGCAGCCGGTGGCCGTGGAAACCGCGCCGCCGGCTAGTTGAGCTGGACCGAGACCTTCCCGTCCTTGGAGAGGAGGATCTCCAGGCGGTGCGAGGTGCCGCCCCGCAGGTTCATGGGGATCGTCTTGACGTCCGCCTTCTGTCCCGCGGGGGCGACGATCACCCGCAGCTCCCCGCCCGCCGCCGGGACCTCCACCGTCTTGTCGTCCGTGAAGTCCTCCTGCCTGCGCAGGTGGAAGAATCCCCCACGCTCGAAGTTCTTGCGGTCCAGCTCCTGGTGGCCGGCCGAGACGATGATCGATCCTTCCATGTCCGCCTTGATGTGGATGTGCAGGGTCGCCGTCCCCGTCTCGGCGGCCGCCGGCGTGCTCACCCGGTTGACCGGCAGGCTCGCCGAGGGGATCGGCGGCGTCAGGGCAGCAGCGGTGCCCTGGCCGTTGGGCAGCCGGGCCTGGGTCGCCGCCTGGCGCTGCCGGGCGGCCTTGCGCGCAGCCCCATCCTGGGCCTTGACCAGGATCTGCCGCGCCTCGGTGTTCTCGGGGTCCATCTGCAACACCATGGTGGCCGCCGTCAGCGCGGCCTCGTAGCTCTTCGCCGCCAGCGCCTGCGTGGCATTGGTCAGGCCGAGGCCGATCGCGCCCGCCCGGTTGCGGGCCTGCTCCGACTGCTGCGAGGAGGCCTGGGCGATGTTCCGCTCGGCGTTCGCGCGCAGCCGTTGGATCCCCTTCCCCTTGGGGTCGAGCTGCTCGGCCTTGCGGAAGAAGAAGGCGGCGGCCGGCCAGTTCCCCAGGCTCCCCTCCTCCTTCCCTCGCCGGACCGCCTCCAGGGCTTGCGCCCGCGTGCCGTCCTCCTGCGCGTCGCGTTGCGGCCCCGCCGGCCACGCCCGGCCGGTCCACAGGGCCACCGCTCCCCACAGGAGGAGCCCCAGCACCGCGGCGCTCCCTCCCACCAGCAGCAGGCGCCGCAGCGAGACCCGGCGTTTCGCCGCCGTCGCCACCGTATCCGCGAGGTCGGGATCCAGGGAAGCGGCACCCACGGCGCCCGAGGCCGCCGAGCTGAGCTGCGCGCCGGTCCCCGAGCCGGTTCCATTCGCGCCGGTACCGTCGGCAGCCAGGGGCGGCGGGGGCAGAGTCGCGGACGCCAGGGTCTCGTTGAGGACGTCGGGATGGCCGGCGATCTCCGCCACGACCCGGCGCAGCTCGTCCACCATCTCCTTGGCGCGCTGATAGCGCCGGGCCGGGTCCTTCTCGAGGGCGCGGGTGAGGATGCGGTCGATCCCCGGCGGCAGGTCGCGGACGTAATCCTGCGGCGGGGTGAAATGGTCGTAGACGATCCGGTGGCTGACCACCGTCAGGTTCTCGCCCTGGAACGGCTTGTGGCGGGTGAGCATCTCGTAGAGCACCACGCCGAGCGAGAAGAGGTCGGCCCGGTGATCGACCTCCTTGCCCTGGATCTGCTCGGGCGCCATGTAGTTCGGCGTGCCGAGCAGCTGTCCCTCCTGGGTGAGGTTGGAGCTCTCGAGCCGGGCGATGCCGAAGTCGGTGATCTTCACCCGGTTCTCGGTGGTGATCAGGATGTTCGCCGGCTTGACGTCGCGGTGGATGACCCGGTTGGCGTGCGCGTAGTCGAGCGCGTCCCCCACCTGCGAGATGATGTCGAGCGCGGTGGCCAGCGACATCGGCTGGCCGCCCTGCAACAGCAGCTTGAGGTTGGTGCCGCGCACGTACTCCATGGCGATGAAGGCGAGCCCTTCGTCGCTCGCTTCCACCACGTCGTGGATGGTGACGATATGCGGGTGGGTGAGGATGCCGGCGCTCTGCGCCTCGCGCATGAAGCGGATGCGGAACTGCTCGAGCTCCTGATCCTTGACCGAGTAGCCGATGCGGAACGTCTTGAGCGCCACCAGCCGGCCGATCAGCGGGTCGCGGGCCAGGTAGACCACTCCCATGGCCCCCTTGCCGATCTCGTCGGTGACCTCGTAGCGGCCGAGTTTGGTCGGAGTCAAAGGGAGCATGGGCAACGGCGCTTTTCGCGTCGCCATTCTAGGCCGAGCCGGCACCTTGAGTCAAACCTTTACCTCAGGGTAAGTCCTAGTCGTTTTTGCAGTTAGGGGAAACTCACCGGCCTGCAGGGGGCGCCGGTCCCTGTGGTATATTTGCGCTCCTGATCCAAAGACCTGAAGGAGGGTCCAGACGATGCAGGTGGATAGCCCGGACAAAATCCGTAACCTTGCCGTGGCGGGCCACAACGACACCGGCAAGACCACGCTGGTCAGCGCGCTCCTCTACGCCGGCGGCGCCACGACCCGCCTCCACCGGGTCGAAGACGGCAACACCCTGACCGACTTCGACCACGAGGAGATCGAACGCAGGATCTCGATCGGCCTCTCCCCCTGTTTCGTCCCCTGGCAGCAGCACAAGATCAACCTCCTCGACTGTCCCGGCTACGGCATCTTCTTCAGCGAGACCCAGCAGGGGCTGCGCGCCGCCGACGCGGCCCTCCTCTGCGTCAACGGCGTCGCCGGCGTCGAGGTCAATACCGAGAAGGTGTGGGCCGCCGCCGCCGGGCTCGAGCTGCCGCTGATGGTGTGCCTGACCAAGATGGACCGCGAGCGCGCCGATTTCGGCCGCGCCCTCGAAGGCTTGCAGAAGCGGTTCGGGCGCGCCGTGCTGCCGGTCCAGATTCCCATCGGCCAGGAAGCCGGCTTCACCGGCGTCTACGACCTGGTGGCCCAGAAGGCCTGGACCTTCACCCGCGACGGCAACGGCAAGGCCGCCGCCGCCGACCTTCCCCCCGCGTTGCAGGAGGAGGCCGAGACCCACCGCGCGCGTCTGGTCGAGGCGGTCGCCGAGACCGACGACCGCCTGATGGAAGGGTTCTTCGAGAACGGCACGATCCCGCAGGAGGAGCTGGTGGCCGGCCTGCGCCGCGCCATCCTGGGCCGCCAGATCTTTCCGCTCACCCTCGCCGCCGCCGGCCACGGCATCGGCCCCTCAGTGCTGCTCGACTCCTTCCTAGCCCTGCTCCCCTCTCCCGCCGAGCGCAAACCGTTCCCGGCGCAGACCGTGGGCGGAGAGGACCAGGCGCTCGCCGGCGATCCCGCCGGGCCGCTGGCCGTCCTCGTCTTCAAGACTCTTTCCGACCCCTTCACCGGCAAGGTCTCGATGCTGCGCGTGGTCTCCGGGACGCTCCCCGCCGATTCCAACGTCTGGAACAGCCGCGCCGAAGAGGCCGAGCGGCTCGGGCACCTCACGATCCTGCAGGGAAAGCAGGGGACGAACGTGCCGCGCCTGGTCGCCGGCGACATCGGCGGCGTCGCCAAGCTCAAGATCTCGGTCACCGGCGATACGCTGTGCGCCAAGGAGCGGCCCGTCCGGCTCGGCTGGATCAAGGTCCCCGAGCCGGCGATGGCGTTCGCCGTCGAGCCCAAATCGAAGGGGGACGAGGAGAAGATCGGCGACGCCCTGCACCGGCTGATGGACGAGGACCTCGCCCTGCACGCCGGGCGCGACCCCGAGAGCCACGAGCACCTGCTCTCCGGCAACGGCCAGCTCCACATCGAGATCGCCGTCGCCAAGCTCAAGCACCGCTTCCACGTCGACGTGCTCCTGCACCCGCCGAAGGTCCCCTATCGGGAGACCATCCTCAGGCCGGCCGACGGGCATGGCCGCCACAAGAAGCAGACCGGCGGGCGCGGCCAGTTCGCCGACTGCAAGATCAAGATCGAGCCGCTGCCGCGCGGCGAGGACTTCAGCTTCGCCGACGAGATCTTCGGCGGCGCCATCCCGCACAACTACCGGCCGGCGGTCGAGAAGGGGATCCAGGAGGCCCGCCGCCGCGGCTATCTCGCCGGCTATCCCATGGTCGACTTCAAGGTGCGCCTGCTCGACGGCCAGTACCACGACGTCGACTCCTCGGAGATGGCGTTCAAGATCGCCGGCTCGCTCGCCTTCAAGGACGCCATGGCGAACGCCAAGCCGACCATCCTCGAGCCGGTGATGAAGGTCGACATCACGACCACCGAGGAGTTCACCGGCGACATCATGGGCGACCTCTCGCACCGGCGCGGGCGCCCGCAGGGGATGGACGCCGACGACGGCAGCCAGATCATCAAGGCGCTGGTGCCGATGTCCGAGATGCTCGACTACGACCGCATCCTGCGCGCCATGACGCAGGGGCGGTCGAGCTTCCACATGGAGTTCTCGCACTACGAGGAAGTCCCCCGGCCGGTGCAGGACAAGCTGGTCGCCGAGGCCCAGAAACACCGCCAGGAGGAGCACCACGAGTAGACCCGCCGCGAAGCTGTACAATCACCGGTCGGCGGGGCGTCGGGTGTCCCAACGGACGCTCCGCCCGACCTTCAGATCCAAATCACGGGAGATTCCACCTTGATTCAAGCTTCGCAACTGCGCACGGGCATGTGCATCATCTTTGAAAAAGATATCTGCCGCGTCATGACTTCCCACCACGTCACGCCCGGGAACCTGCGCGGCTTCGTCCAGGCCAAGATGCGCAACCTGCGCAACGGCAACAGCTTCGAGCACCGCTTCAGCTCGACCGAGAAGGTCGAGCGGGCCATCCTCGACACCCAGCCGATGGAGTACCTCTACTCCGACCCTTCGGGCCACCACTTCATGAACCAGGACAGCTACGAGCAGACCACGCTCGAGGACGAGGTGCTCGGCGACTCGATGCTCTATCTGCTCCCCAACACGGTGATCCAGATCGACTTCTACGACGACCGGCCGGTCGGCATCGAGCTGCCCAACACGGTGACTCTCGAGGTGGTCGACACCGAGCCCAGCATGAAGGGAGCGACGGCGAGCGCCTCCTACAAGCCGGCCAAGATGGAGACCGGCCTGACGGTCAACGTGCCGCCGTTCATCGAGGTGGGGACGAAGATCATCATCGACACCCGCGAAAACAAGTACCTGAGCCGGGCGTGAACCCCCAAGTCATCGTCGAGGGGGTGACCTGGTTCGTGGTCTTCCTGTTCTCGACCACGCTCCACGAGGCGGCCCACGCCCTGGTCGCCTGGAAGCTGGGCGATCCCACCGCCTACGAGGGGGGTCAGGTCTCGCTCAACCCGATCCCCCACATCCGCCGCGAGCCGTGGGGGATGGTGATCGTCCCCATCCTCTACTTCGCGCTGACCCAGAACGGCGTCATCGGCTGGGCGAGCGCGCCCTACGATCCCGCCTGGGCTCACCGCTACCCGAAGCGGGCGGCGCTGATGGCCGCCGCGGGCCCCGCCGCCAATCTGCTCCTCGCGCTGATCGGCGGAGTGCTGATCCGCCTCGGGGTCCCCGAGCGCGTCCCCGGCGTCGCCGCTCCCATCCTCATCCTGTTCCTGTTGAACCTGCTCCTCTGCGTGTTCAACCTGCTGCCGCTGCCGCCGCTCGACGGCAGCGCCATCCTGCCGGCCTTCATGAGCGACGGGCTCGCCGAGCGCTACCGCGCGATCATCCACCAGCCGATCTTCTCGATGATCAGCTTCCTGGTCGCCTGGAACATCTTCCCGCACATCTTCGCCCCGATCCGGGCGGCGGCGTTCCGCCTGCTGATGGCGGGCGGCTGAAGGCAGGCCGATGAAGAGGATCTGGCCGGCCGCTGCCCTCCTGCTGATCCTGGCGGTCGGCCTGGCGTTCGCGGCCCCGCTGGCGCCTCCGGCCCCGGCGCCCCTGCTGCTGACCGGCGCGCGGATCCTCGATCCCGCCGGCGAGCGCCTCCTCGACGGCCGCGACGTGCTGATCGAAAACGGCAAGATCGCGGCGATCGGCGCCGCCGGCACTCTTCCTGCACCGGCCGGGACGCGGAGGATCGACCTCTCCGGGCTGACCTTGATCCCCGGGCTGATCGAGCTCCACTCGCACCTCCTCCTCCACCCCTACGACGAGACCCCCTGGGACGACCAGGTGCTCAAGGAGCCGCTCGAGCTGCGGACGATCCGCGCCGTGGTGGCGGCCAAGGCCACGCTCGAAGCGGGGTTCACCACCGTACGCGACCTCGGCACCGAGGGGGCGGGCTTCGCCGACGTCTCGCTGCGCGACGCGATCGCCGCCGGCATGATCCCCGGACCGCGCGTCCTCGCCGCCACCCGCGCTCTGGTGGCGACCGGCTCCTACGGACCCGCCGGCTTCGACCCGCGCTGGGAGATCCCCAAGGGAGCGCAGGTGGTGGACGGCCCGGTCGCCATGCGCAAGGCGGTGCGCGAGCAGATCGCCGCGGGCGCCGACTGGATCAAGGTCTATGCGGACTACCGCCGCCGTCCCGGCGTCACCACCCCCACCTTCACCGAGGAGGAGATGGCCGCCGCGGTGGACGAGGCGCGGAGCGCCGGTCTCCAGGTCGCGGCCCACGCCTATACCGAGGAGGGAATCCGCCGCGCCGTCCACGCCGGGGTGGCGACGATCGAGCACGGCACCTACGTCACCGATGAGCTCCTCGCCCTGATGAAAAAGAAGGGGGTCGCCCTGGTCCCCACCCTCGCCGCCTCCGAGGCGGTCTCCCGCTACGCCGGCTGGAAGCCGGGCGAGCCCGAGCCCGAACGGGTCAAGGACGCCCGCGCGATGTTCGCCAGAGCCCTGAAGTCGGGAATCACGATCGCCAACGGCAGCGACGTCGGAGTCTTCCCCCACGGCAAGAACGCCCGCGAGCTGGAGCTGATGGTCGCCTACGGCATGACGCCCGTCCAGGCCCTGCGGGCGGCGACGGCGACCGCGGCGGCCGTTCTGCGGAAAGAGAAGGAGCTGGGGCGGATCGCCCCCGGCTACCTGGCGGACCTGGTGGCCGTAACGGGCGATCCGCTGGCGGACATCTCGGTGATCGAGCGGCCCGCCTTGGTCGTCAAGAGCGGGCAATTAGTGGTGGATCACCGTTAGGGTCACTGCGATCCTGGCTGATCCAGAACGAGCGAGAAGCGCTCACCTCGTGCGGAGCGATAGGCAGAAAAGCCGCGGCGATCGAGCGTCAGGATTTCGAAGACTCCCAGGTGCTCAGCCAAGAGGACCAGAGTTGCATCAGCGTAGTCCATCGGGACGTCCGAGTACTTTTCCATTCTGCGAGCGGCCTCAGTCAGCTCGCCAGCCTCACTAAAATCATGGACCTGAAGCCCGCTTTGAACGACGAACTCGGAAAGTAGTGTCGGGCCTTGACGAGCCCTGGCCACGAAGTGCATCGCCTCCGTGATCACGGCGCTGGTCGTGAAGAGCTGTCCGGTAAAGGCGTCGAGGCAGGCAGAAACTCTGAGATGGTCCTTCTCCGACGCGACCAGATAGGCCACGAGAGGACCGGTGTCCAGAAGCCAGGCTCTCAGGGCCGCCAGTTACGCTCCCGAATCTCACTCTGCCAAACGTCGGGAGAGCCGTCCTGCGCAAGGTCAAGCTTGCCCCGCAAGTGACCAGTGCGTGCAGCCAGGGGGCGTTCCTCGAGAGCTTCGCTCAGGATCTCGCGAGCCACCTCGGAGACGGATTTGCCCTGGACCGCCGCACGCTTCCGGAGTGCCGCGCGGAGCTTGTCGTCGGCGCGGATCGTCAGCGTCGTAGCCATGAGCACAGTGTACTACGGTGCTGAGCCAGGGCTCGGTGCCGGCACCGGCACGCCCTCCTTCTTCGGCGCCATCCCGGGCTGGTAGAGCACCGGCCTCCCCGCCTTCTCCTTCGCCTCCTTGACCATCCTCCTAACGTCGGCCAGCAGCTTCCTGGCGTCATAGACGATCCCATCCTTGATGGTGTACTTGACGCCTCCCACCCGCGTGACCTCGTTCTTCTCGTCGAGCTTGATGACTCCCGTGCCGTAGAGGACCGCCAGGTTCTCGAGCGGGTTCTCCTCCACGACCACGAGGTCGGCGAGCTTGCCGGGCTCGACGGAGCCGATCTCCTTGTCGAGCCCAAGCGCTTCGGCCCCCTTGAGGGTGGCGGCGCGGATCACCTCGAGCGGATGGAACCCCGCCTCGCGCAGCAGCTCCAGCTCGCGGACGTAGGCGAAGCCGTAGAGCTCGTAGATGAAGCCGCTGTCGGTGCCCACCGTCACCCGCCCGCCGCGGTTCTTGTACTCGTTGACGAAGGTCATCCAGAGGCGGTAGTTGTTCTTCCAGTCGATCTCGTTCTCGGTCGTCCAGTGGTACCAGTAGGCGCCGTGCGACTGCCGGCTGGGGGTGTAGAAGTCCCACAGCGAGGGGAGGGTGTACTCGTCGTGCCACTCGGCGCGCCGGGCCCGCATCAGGTCGCGGTTCGCCTCGTAGATGTTGAAGGTGGGATCGATCGTGAAGTCGAGCTTGATCAGCTCGTCCATCACCTCGTTCCAACGCTTCGAGAACGGCGCCGCCGCCTGCTTCCAGAGCCGGCCGGCCTCGCCGAAGCGGTGCGACTCGTCGGCGTAGTTGTAATCGAGCGGGTAGTCCTGAATCGTGCGGTCGTCGAACAGCGCCTCGGGGAGGCCGTACCAGTGCTCCATCGAGGTCAGCCCCCAGCGCGCCGAGGTGAGCACGTTGACCCGCGCCACGTCCATCTGCGCGTGGTGGCAGGCGGAGCGCAGCCCCTTCTTCTTCACCTCCTCGATCGCCGCCTGCATGATGTCCGGACGGTAGCCGAAGAACTTGACGCCGTCGGCTCCGCGGGCGGCGACCTGGTCGACCCACTTGCGCGCCTCCGCGGGGGTGGTGAAGGGATCGTCGTGCCCCTGGCCGAAGAAGACGTAGGATTTGATCCGCGGCGCCGTGATCTCGTTTCGGGCGCTCTTCGCCTTCTGGTCGAGCGTCCAGTCGAGGCCGTTGCCGCTCCCGGGGTCGCGGATGGTGGTGATGCCGTGCCCCATCCAGAGCTTGAAGACGTATTCGGCCGGCGTCCCCTGCTCCTTGCCGCCGATGTGGCCGTGCATGTCGACGAACCCCGGCAGCACGTACATGCCGTGGAGGTCCATCTCGCGGTCCCCCGGCTCGGCCTTCAGCCGGTGCTCGGGATCGGGCGGGGCCCCCGGGCTGCCGACCGGCGCCACCTGCGCGATCCGGTTCTTCTCGATGACGATGTCGACCGGCCCCATCGCCGGCGCGCCGGTGCCGTCGATCAGCGTCACGCCGCGCAGGATCAGCCGCTTGAACGGCCCCTCGCCCTCGGCCCGCGGCGGCGCCGGCAGGATCGCGGCGTCTTCGTCCTTCCCGGCCTTCTTCCCCTTTTCGGTCTTGTCCGCCTTCTTCTCGGCTTGTCTGCGCCTTGCGCAGCCAGGCAGCCGGCGAGCAGCAGGACGCCTCCGAGAAGCCATCCCTTCTTGATCCTCTGCATGATCGGGCTCCTCAGGAGCCGGCGAGGAGGCTCACGTCGGCGCCGTTGTCGCGCGCCTTCCTGAGCGCCTTGTCGAGCTCCTCCTTGTGGCCGGTCGCCCGGGCCGAGATCGCCAGCAGGGCGAATCCCTCGCTGCTGTCCAGCTCATCGCGACCGGGCTTCAGTCCCTTCCGCAGCCGCTGGAAAGCCTTCTCGTAATCGCCGCGCCGCACGTCGAGCCGCGACTTGAGGAGGGTGAACTCCTCCTCGTCCCCGAGCAGATAGCTCGCCTTGCCGAGCGCCGAGTCGGCCTCCGCGTCCTTCCCCTGGTCGAGCAGCAGGCGGGCGCGGGCGAGCTCGATCGCCGCGGTCATCACCCGCCGGGTTAGCTGAAGGTCCGCATAATAGACCGTTTCGCCGGTGTCCGGAGGGGGTTCCTCGGTGACCAGCGCCTTGTCGTAGAGCGCCACGGCCTCCTCGGCCTTGCCGTCCGCCGCGGCCTTGAGAGCGCGGTAGTACAGCGTCCGTTTGGGATGCCGGCGCTCGTCGAAGAACAGGCCGAAGACCTTGCTGTGGCGGTCGAGCCAGAACGCCTTGGGATCGTTCTCGACGGCGATCTCGAAATCGGTCGACTCCCCCTTGACCAGGATGTTCCCCTTGACGGTCGAGTTGGCGCCGTTCTTCCCCTTGCTCGCCGCTTCCTTGGGGTCGTACACCTCGACGTCGACCGGCACCACCAGCGAGGACTGCTTGACGTCGAGCTGCGGCACGACCTGGCGGGAGACGTCGAACGTGTCCCGCGGGGTCTTGACGACCTTGTAGCGGTAGCGTTGGGGCATCTGTTGCCGGGCAACCCCCTTGACCACCCAGCCGTTCCCCTTCTTCTCATAGGTGTAGCTGTAGAGGACCTCGGGCAGGCCGGTGCCGTAGACGAACTGACGGGTGAAGGCATTGAGATCGGAGCCGGTGATCCGTTCGATGAGCGAGAAGAGGTCTTCGGTCGAGATCGTCCCCGTGCCGGAAACCTTGAGGACCTGCTTCAGGACCTTCGGGAAGACATCCTCTCCCAGGCCACGGGCCAACATGTTCAGGATCAGCGCGCCTTTGTCGTAGACGATCGCCTCGTAGGCGTTGACCGAATGGCTGGAGAACAGGCGAGAGCCGAGCACCACCGGACCGATCGATTCGAGGGCACGGCCGTCCGGCAGGGAGGAAGTTAGCGTGCGCTGCCACCCCGAGACGAGATCGCCGCCATAGTAAATGCCCTTGAGCCGCTCCTTGCCGTAGAGGAGGGCGGCGTAGCTCGCCATCGCTTCGCTGATCCACTGGTCGCGATAGCTCGTCCAGCCGACCTGATCGCCCCACCACTGATGGGCGATCTCGTGCGCGATCACCAGCCGGCGATCCTCGACCCCATAGAATGGATTTCCCAATTGCAGATGGTTCACCACGCCGTTCGACAGGGTGATGAAGCCGAGCATCCCTTGCGAGAAGTCGCGGTTGGCGGTGGTCACCGTCAGCTCGTCGAGGGGGTAGGGGCCGAACGCCTGTTCGTAGAACTGCAGAGAGTCGGTGACCGTCTTCATCACGTCGTCCCGGGCGCCGCCTCCCAACGTCGTGCCCGAGCCAAAGGCGACTCTCACCTCGACGTGCCCGGCGCGGGCCGTCTCGATCTTGAAGCGGCCGACTTCGAAGGAGAACCCGAAGCCGGGAAGATTCAGCGTGCGGTGCTCCCAGCGGCTGCCATCCGGGCTCTCGCCGCCGTCCATCCGTTTGCCGCTCGCGATCAGCTCGAGTCCCTTGGGCCAGTGGAAGGTCACGTCGTAGGACGCCCGGTCGATCGCTCCAGCGTGGGGATACCAACCCATGGTGTCGAGCAGGGTGAAGAGGTTCCAGTCCTTGTCGACGGGGCGTCCGGCGTACTCGACGACCACCGAGGCCGTCCCGCCGGAAGGAGGAGCCTGGGAGAGGATCACCGTGAGCTGGCCGCCGGTCCGGAGAAAGAACAGCGGCGCGCCTTCGGCGTCGGTCACCTTGGCGACCTGGAAGTCGCCCGGCAGGGTGAGCGACACGGCCCGGGAGCCGGCGACGACCGGAGAAAGATCGATCCGGGCCTTGCCGGTCAGGCGCAGCTCACGCTCCGCCAGGTTCACGTCGAGGGTGTACTTCTTCGGCTCGAAGGTCGCCGCGCCGGGCGCCGGCTTTGCGGCCGCCGTCCGCAGCGAGGACGAAAGCCAGGTGTCCCACTGGCCGAGGTCGTCCAGGCCGACCCCGACCATCCGTCCCTTGCTCTGCTCGCGGCTGATCTGTTTGAGGATCTTCCGCTTCTCCTTGTCCGTGGCCTCGATGGGGACGAAGTGGCCCACGGTCACCTGCTCCCGCACCCCGGGGTCCACACTGTAGAAGAAGTCCCCCAGGTCGCCCCCTCGGAACCAGGCGGCAAAGGCGCCGGCGCCGATGGGATCCCGCAATGCGTTGAGCAGGATGGCGCGCTCGGCGTTCAGGGTCTTCCACTCCCCTTTCTTCCGCCATTCGGCAAAGAGGGTCTCGGCCTGGCGAGCCTGGCCGGCGTCCGGCTGCGCCGCGGGCTTCCGGAGCATGGCCGCGACCGCCGCCTCCTGGCCGACCACCAGCACGGCACTCTTGAATTCGGCGTCCAGCCGCGAGCTCCCCGTGAACAGCTCGAGCTGCCCCGCCTCGATGGCGTCCGGCGGCTCGACCTCGATCCGTCCCTTGCCCAGGAAGACCATCTCGACCGTCTTGCCGCCGACTGGCGAGGCCGGGATCAGCACGCCCTCCTCGAGCCGGAGCGTGCCGAGCCCCACGGCGAGCTTGACGTTCTTCAGCGTTACCGCGCGGCCGATCTCGAGATGGGCCGCGGCGATCTGCGCCTGGAGCGCGGCAGGCTCGGGAGCCTGGGCCCGCAGAGCGGCGCCAGGGAGCAGCGACAGGAGAATGAGGGCGAAGAGTGGATGAGAGCGGAGATTGTGGCGCATCGTAGGGCCCATCGAAGTAAACGTTTCACAAACACGAACGGCCGGCGCTCGTCGCGCCGGCCGTCGGTCCATCCAAACCACTGGGGTGCTAAACGCTTTTCTTCGGAGTCGAGGTCTGCGCCTTGCCGGCCTTCTGGGTCGACGGCTTCTTCGGCGCGTCTCCCTTGACGGCCTTCTTCGGCGCCGGCGTCCGCTTCTCCTTGGCTTCCTTGTCCGACTTGGCGACGCCGTCATCCACCCTCTTGTTGGGCTTCTCCAGCTTGGGGCTCCCGCCCTTCGCCTTCGGCGCCTGCGACTCCTTGACCGGCTCGGCCGCCTCGGCGTCGGGACGCACCACCAGCTCGATCACCGCCATCTCGGCACCGTCACCCTGACGGGGTCCCAGCTTGACGATGCGCAGGTAGCCGCCCGGACGCTCCGCGAAACGCGGCGCGATCTCGTCGAACACCTTCTTGACCAGCTCGCGCTTGAGCACCCAGCGCAGCACCCAGCGGCGGTCGTGCAGGGTGCCGTGCTTGCCGCGGGTGATCACCCGCTCGGCGATGGGGCGCAGCTCCTTCGCCTTCGGCAGCGTGGTGACGATCCGCTCGTTTTCCACCAGCGACTGGAGCTGGTTGCGGAACAGGGCCTCCCGGTGGGAGGCGACCCGGCCCAGCTTTCTACCTTTAAGCCCGTGACGCATGATTGTCTCCCATCAAGCCGAAGCCCCGGCGCCGGCCGCAGGGCGCTCCGGCACGTCCATGCCCAGAGCGAGACCCAGCTTGTCGAGGACTTCCTGCACTTCCTCGAGCGACTTCTTGCCGAAGTTCTTGGTCTCCAACATGTCCTTTTCGGTCCGGCGCACTAAGTCGCGGAGCGTATGGATGTTGGCGTTCTTGAGCGAATTGGCCGAGCGGACCGAGAGGTCGAGCTCGTCGATGTTCTTGGCCAGCAGGGCGTCGAGCCCGGCGAGCTCCTCGCGGCCGAGCTCGCCGCCGTCGTGCCGCAGGCTCTCCTCGGTCTGGATGAAGATGCCGAGGTGATCCTTGAGCAGCATGGAAGCGAGCGAGATCGCCTCTTCCGGCCGCACCGTGCCGTTGGTCCACACCTCGAGGATCAGGCGCTCGTAGTCGGTCGCCTGACCGACGCGGGCCGCCTCGACCCGGAAGTTGACCCGCCGCACGGGGCTGTGGGCCGAGTCGACCGGAATCCAGCCGATGCCCATCGTCTCGTCGAAGTTGCGGTCGGCCGAAACGTATCCCCGGCCGCGCTTGATCTGGGCCTGGAGCTTGAGCCGCCCCTCCTCGTTGAGGGTGGCGACGTGGATGTTGGGATCGAAGATCTCGATCTGCGGGTCCTCGGTCATCTGTCCGGCCGAAACCTTGCCCGGACCCTGGACGTCGATCGACAGCACCTTCGGCTCCTCGGTGTGCAGGGTCATCGACACCTGCTTCAGGTTGAGGATGATGTCGGTGACGTCCTCGACCACGCCGGGGATCGAAGAGAACTCGTGCAGCACACCCTCGATGTTGATCGCGGTGATGGCCGCGCCCTCGATCGAGGAGAGCAGGCAGCGGCGCAGGGCGTTGCCCACCGTCGTCGCGAAGCCCCGCTCGAACGGCTGGGCGGTGAAGCGCCCGTAGGTCGAGGTCAGAGTCTCCGACTCCACCTCGACGCGCTTGGGGCGTTGAAAACCTTTCCAAAGCATAAGACCAACTCCTTCCCTGAGTTCGACTCGACCGTCAGCGGCTGTAGAGCTCGACGATGAGCTGCTCCTGGATCGGGAGCTTGATATCCTCTCGTAGCGGCAGCCGGAGCACCCGGCCGCTCGTGTTCTCGGCATTGAGCTCCAGCCACTCCGGAACGCCGCGTCCACGCGCCGTCTCGACGCTCGACCGGATCAGCGGGTTCTTGCGGCTGGCTTCCTTGACCGCCACCGCCTGCCCCGCCTTCACCTGGAAGGAGGGGATGGTGATCTTGCGGTTGTCCACGTGCACGTGGCCGTGGCGGACGAGCTGGCGCGCCTGGGCGCGCGAAGCGGCGAATCCCAGGCTGTAGACGACGTTGTCCAGGCGCCGCTCCAGCATCACCAGGAGGTTCTCGCCGGTGATTCCCTTGCGGCGGTCGGCCTCGGTGAAATAGTTGCGGAACTGCGACTCGAGCACGCCGTAGATGCGCTTGACCTTCTGCTTCTCGCGGAGCTGCAGGCCATAGCCGAGCGTCCGCCGTCCGCGCCGCGTGCCGTGCTGGCCCGGCGGGAAGTTCCGGCGCTCGACGGCGCACTTCTCCTTGAAGCAACGATCGCCCTTCAGGAACAGCTTCATCCGTTCGCGCCGGCAGAGCCGGCAAACGGGTCCTGTATATCTGGCCACTGGATCTCTCCTTGACGTCTTCTCCCCGAGGCTACGGGGACTTCAACTTGGGAAGACGCGCGAGAGCCCCCGGCACGCCCGGGGGCCAACATGGGCTCGCTCGTCGCAATAGTTCGTGCCTTGCGGCTAGACGCGGCGGCGCTTGCGCGGCCGGCAGCCATTGTGGGGAATGGGGGTCACGTCCTTGATCGACTTGACCTCGATCCCCGCCGCCTGGAGGGCTCGCACCGCCGACTCCCGCCCGGCCCCCGGCCCCTTGACCATCACGTCGACGCTGCGCACGCCGACGTCCTTGGCCTGGTTGCCGCAGTTCTGCGCCGCCACCTGGGCGGCGAAGGGAGTTCCCTTGCGGGAGCCCTTGAAACCGATCCGCCCCGCCGACGACCAGGCGAGGACGCTCCCCTCCGGATCGGCGATGGTGACGATCGTGTTGTTGAAGGTCGCCTGGATGTGCGCGACGCCGTGCGGCACGTGGCGCTTCTCCTTGCGCTTGGCGCCCTTCTTCTCTTTCTTGCCTTCCGTTTTGGCCATCTGAAGTCCCCTGAATTACTTCTTGGTCGCCTTCTTTTTCCCGGCCACGGCGCCGCGGCGCGGCCCCTTCCGCGTGCGGGAGTTGGTCTGGGTCCGCTGACCACGAACCGGCAGGCCCCGCCGATGGCGCACCCCGCGGTAGCAGCCGATCTCCATCAGGCGCTTGATGTTCTGGCTGACCTCCTTGCGCAGGTCGCCCTCCACCCGCCCCTCGTCCTGGATGACCTTGCGGATCCGCTGGGCCTCGACCTCGGTGAGATCGCGGACCTTGGTGACCGTGGGCACTTCGGCCTTGGTCAGAATGTCCACCGACCGCGAGCGGCCGATGCCGTAAATGTAGGTGAGCCCGATCCAAACCTGCTTGTTCTGCGGCAGGTCGACTCCTGAGATGCGTGCCATAGCGACTCCCTATCCCTGACGCTGCTTGTGTTTCGGATTCTCGCAAATCACCCGCACGACGCCCTTGCGACGGACGACCTTGCACTTCGGGCAGATCCGCTTGACCGATGAACGTACTTTCATGTCAACTTCCTTTCCTCCGCCTACTTGAGCCGGTAAACGATACGGCCCCGGTTGAGGTCGTAAGGCGACAGCTCGACCAGCACACGATCGCCGGGCAGGATGCGGATGAAGTGCTTCCGCATCTTCCCCGAGATGTGCGCCAGGACCTGGTGCTTGTTACCGTTGAGCTCCACCTCGACGCGGAACATCGCGTTGGGGAGCGGTTCCACCACCACCGCCTCGACCTCAATTGCCTCTTCTTTCGTGGACAAACGCCCATCCTCTCCTTATTGAACCCTGTCCGTGCCCAGCACCCGGGCCCCGGCGGCGGTCACCGCCACCGAAAACTCGAAATGGGCCGACAGCGACCCGTCTTCCGTCCGCGCCGTCCAGCCGTCGGGGTCCATCTTGATGCCGCTCGCGCCGGCATTGACCATCGGCTCGATCGCCAGCACCATTCCCGGCTTGAGCTTCGGCCCCTTGCCGGGAAAGCCGAAGTTGGGCACCTGCGGGTCCTCGTGCAGCGAGGTCCCGATCCCGTGCCCGGTGAACTCGCGCACCACCGAGTAGCCGTGGCTCTCGGCGTGCCGCTGCACCGTCCAGCCGATATCCTGCAGCCGCGCACCCGGCCGCACCTGCCCGACCGCCAGGTGCAGGGCCTCCTCGGTGACGCGCAGCAGCCTCTGGGCCCCCTCGTCGACCCGGCCGACCGCGAAGGTCCTCGCCGCGTCGCCGTAGTACCCCTTGTAGAGGACGCCGCAATCGATCCCGACGATCTCACCCTCTTCGAGGGGACGACCGCCCGGGATGCCGTGGACGATGACGTCGTTGACCGAGATGCACAACGTCGCCGGATAGCCCCGATAGTTCAGAAAAGCCGGGACTCCTCCGGCGTCACGGATGACGCGCTCGGCGAGACGGTCGAGCTCCCGCGAGGTGACCCCCGGAACCATCCGCTCGCCCACCGCTTCCAGCACCTTATGGACGATGCGGTTCGCCTGATCCATCAGGTCGATCTCGCCCAGGGTCTTGAGCACGGCGGCCATTCAGTCCGACCTACCGGCGATCCCGAACAGGCCGAACATCTGGGCCGACACGTCCTCGACCGGACGGTTCCCGTCGATCTCGCGCAGCAGACCGCGCTCCCTATAGTAACCGATGAGGGGCTCGGTTTTCTCCCGGTAGACGCGCAAGCGCTCGCGGATCACGTTCTCGAGGTCGTCGGCGCGGCCGCGCAGCAGCGTCCGGCGGACCAGCTCGTCCTCCGGCACCTCCACCAGCAGCACCGCGTCGAGCTGCGTGCCGGCGTCGTGGAGAATCCCCGCCAGCGTCTCCGCCTGGGGGAGGGTCCGCGGATAGCCGTCGAGGAGGAACCCCGACCGGGCGTCCGGCTTGGTCAGCCGGTCGCGGACCACGTCCGCCATCGTGGCGTCGTCCACCAAGGCTCCTGAAGCCATGATCCCCTGCACTTTATTCCCCAGCCCGCTCCCCTCGGCCACCGCCTCGCGCAGCATGTCGCCGGTCGAGATGGCGGGGATCCGCAAGGCCGCGCTCAGCGTCACCCCTTGCGTCCCCTTGCCCGCACCCGGAGGGCCCAGCAGGACCACCCGGGTGCTCTTGCCGGAATTCGCTCTACCCGCGTCGGCCACGAATCCGGCCCCTCTTCATGAAGCCTTCGTAGTTGCGCATCACGAGCTGGCTCTCGACCTGCTGGATGGTGTCCATCGCGACGCCCACCACGATCAGCAGCGAGGTGCCGCCGAAGTAGAACTGGATCCCCATCCCCTGGGTGAACCACTCGGGGAAGAAGCCCGCGATCCGGGAACCGAGGAACGGGATCTGCCCGACGTGGAAGCCGGTGAGCAGGAACTCCGGGAGCACGGTGACCGCCGACAGGTAGAGCGCGCCGACCAGGTTGAGCCGGGTCAGGATGCGGTCGATGTACTCGGCCGTGCGCTTGCCCGGCCGGATACCCGGGATGAAGCCGCCGTACTTGCGCATGTTGTCCGCAAGGTCGGTCGGGTTGAAGATGATCGAGACGTAGAAGTACGAGAAGAAGATGATCGCGATAACCTGCAGCAGGTAGTAGAGCGGCGTCCCGTAGGAGAGGAAACCGGCGACCCTCTGGACTCCCTCGTTCTGGATCATGTTCGAGATCACCGTCGGCACCGTCACCACGGAGCTCGCGAAGATCACCGGGATGACGCCGCCGGTGTTGACCCGCAGCGGCAGGTAGGTGCTCTGGCCGCCATAGACCTTGCGCCCCACCACCCGCTTGGCGTACTGCACCGGGATGCGGCGCTGCGCCCGCTCCATGTAGACGATGAAGGCGACCACCAGCACCATGAAGACGATCAGCGGGATCAGCATGATCAGGTTGAGGGTCCCCTGCTGCACGCTGTGGATGGTGTTGCCGATCGCCGGCACCAGGCCGACCACGATCCCCGCGAAGATGATCAGCGAGATGCCGTTGCCGATGCCGCGTTCGCTGATCTGCTCGCCCAGCCACATGATGAAGGCCGTGCCGGTGGTCAGCGTCAGCACCGTCAGCATCCGGAACCCCCAGCCGGGGTTCGGCACCAAGGGCGCACCGCCCGGCGCCGACATCCGCTCGAGCCAGATGGCAATGCCGGTGCCCTGGATGATCGAGATCAGCACCGTCCCGTAGCGCGTCCACTGGGTGATCTTGCGGCGCCCGAGCTCGCCCTCCTTGGAGAGCTTCTCGAGGTACGGCCAGACCACCGTCAGCAGCTGCAGGATGATCGAGGCGGTGATGTAGGGCATGATCCCCAGCGCGAACACCGCGATCTTCTGCAGGCTGCCGCCCGTGAAGGTGTTGACGAATCCGAGCAACCCCCCCTGCTGCGCGTTCATGAACTCGAGCAGCGCATTCGGATCGACGCCGGGGCTCGGGATGTGACACCCGATCCGGTAGACGCCGAGCAGGCCGAAGGTGAACAGGACCCGCTTGCGCAGGTCCGGGATCGCGAAGATGTTGCGAAAGCTTTCGATCACGCCTGCAGCTCCTCACAGCGGCCGCCCGCGGCTTCGATCTTCTCACGGGCCGATTTGCTGAACTTGCTGGCGACGACGTGGAGCGCCTTGCCGATCTCGCCGTCCCCGAGCACCTTGACCTTCTTCCCGGAGCGCACCAGGCCGTGCTCGACCAGCGTCTCCGGGGTCACGTCGCCGTCGAGGGCGGCGAGCTGCGACAGGTTGACCACCGCGTACTCGCTCTTCCAGATATTGGTGAACCCACGCTTCGGCACCCGGCGGATGAGCGGCATCTGGCCGCCCTCGAAGCCGGGCCGGCTGCTGTAGCCGGTGCGGGATTTCTGACCTTTTTCACCGCGGCCGGCCGTCTTGCCGAGGCCGGAGCCCGGACCGCGGCCCACCCGCTTCTTGGAGTGCTTGCTCCCCTTTGCCGGGGACAGCTCGTGCAGCTTCATGATTCTTCAACCTCCAGCAGGTACTCGATCTTCCGCACCATACCGCGCACCGCCGGCGTATCGGGGCGCTCGACCTGGTGGCGGATCCGGCGCAGGCCGAGACTGCGAAGCACCTCGCGGTGCCCGCTCTTGGTGCCGATGCCGCTCTTGATCTGGCGGATCTTGAGGGTCTTGCCCCCTTCATTACCTTCGTTCGCCTGGTTCGCCATCGTCAATCCCCTTTACGCCCCGGCCTCGGACTGCTGCGAGGACGGCGGTGCCGCCGGCGCAGCGGGCGTGGCCGCAGTCGCCGCAGGTGCCGCCGTCGCCGCCGCGGTCTTCTCCGTCTTCTCGCGGAGCCGATCGGAAAGGCCGCGCATCGCCATCACGTCCGCCTCGCTACGCAGCGAGAGCAGGGCGGCGAAGGTCGCCTTCACCACGTTGTGCGGATTGGTCGAGCCGAGCGACTTGGTCAGGATGTCCTGAATGCCCGCCGTCTCCACCACCGCGCGAACCGGCCCGCCGGCGATCACCCCGGTCCCCTCGGAGGCCGGCTTCAGCAGCACGCGGCCGGCGCCGAACTCGCCCAGGGTCTCGTGCGGGATCGTCGTCCCCTTGAGCGGCACCTGGACCATGTTCCGCTTGGCGATCTCGATCCCCTTCCGGATCGCCGTCGGGACCTCCTTCGCCTTGCCGGCGCCATAGCCCACGCGGCCATTGCCGTCCCCGATCACCACCAGGGCGGAAAAGGAGAAGTTCTTGCCTCCCTTCACCACCTTGGTCACCCGGTTGATATGGACGACCTGCTCGAAAAACTCGCTCTCGCGTTCGAAGTCCCTGGCCAAGCTCGTCTCCTTCGCTTTCGCTTTCGCTGTAACTTAAAACTGCAAACCTTTTTCCCGGGCCGCCTCGGCCAGCGCCTGCACGCGGCCGTGGTAGATGTAGCCGCCGCGGTCGAAGACCACCTTCTCGACGCCCTGCTCCTTGGCCCGCGCCGCCACCAGCTCGCCGACCAGCTTCGCCGCCGCCTTGCTGGCGGTCGAGGCGCCGACCGCCTCGCGCACCGCGGCGTCCGCGGAGTTGGCCTGCGCCAGCGTGACGCCGCGCTCGTCGTCGATCACCTGCGCATAGATGAAGCGCAGGCTCTTGTAGATCGCCAGACGCGGCCGCTCGGCGCTGCCGGCGACGCGCTTCCTCACCCGCAGGTGGGCCTTGGCGCGGCGCGACCGCTTCGCCTTCATCCGCTTCGTGATATTGCTCATCTCGGGCTCCCTTCACTTCGCCGGATATTTCTACAGATCACTTGCCGCCGGCCTTGCCGACCTTGCGGCGCAGGACCTCGCCCGTATATTTGATTCCCTTCCCCTTGTAGGGGTCGGGCTTGCGCAGGCCGCGGATCTCGGCCGCCACCTGCCCCACCTTCTGGCGGTCGGCGCCGGTGACGGTCACCCGGTTGGCCTTGTCGATCTCGATCGCGATCCCCTCGGGGATGTTGTAGATCACCGGGTGCGAGTAGCCGAGCGCGAACTGCACCAGCGGACCCTTGACCTCGGCGCGATAGCCGACGCCGATGATCTCGAGCTGCTTGGTGAAGCCGGCCGACGCTCCCTGCACGGCGTTGGCGAGCAGCGCCCGCAGCAGTCCGTGGCGCGAGCGCTCGGTGCCGCCGTCGCCGGGACGCTGGACCTCGATCGTGCCGTCGTCCTTGACCTCGATCGGATACCCCTCGAAGAGGGCCTGCTCGACCCGCCCTTTGGGCCCTTCGGCCACGAAGCGGCCGTCCGCGATCTGTACCTTGGTCCCCTTGGGGACGGGAATCGGCATTCTTCCTACACGTGACATAGCGTCTCTCCTACCAGACCTGGCACAGCAGCTCGCCGCCGACCCGCCGCTCGCGCGCCTGGGTGTCGGTGAGCAGCCCCTGCGACGTCGAGACGATCCCGATGCCGAGGCCGTTGCGCACGGGCTGGATCTCTTCCGCCTTGCGGTAGACCCGGCGGCCCGGCTTGCTGACCCGCTCGAGATGGGAGATGGCCGGGACGCCATCAGGTGTATAGCGGAGGAAGACGCGCAGCGTCCCCACCGGCACCCCTTCGAGCTCCCGGAAATTCTTGATGAAGCCTTCCTCGCGAAGCAGCTTCACGACTTCCAGCTTCAGCTTGGAGGCCGGCACGTCCAGACGGTCGTGCTTGGCGGTCTGCGCGTTGCGGATCCTGGTCAACAGGTCCGCGATCGGGTCGGTCATGCTCATTTGCCCTGTCTCCTCGCTACCAGCTCGCCTTGATGACGCCCGGCAGATAACCCTGCAGCGCCAGGTCCCGCAGATGGATGCGGCAAAGCCCGAACTGCCGGTAAAAGCCCCGCGGGCGGCCGCAGACCCTGCACCGATTGCGATGCCGCACCTCGAACTTCAGCTTCTTTCTCTCTTTTGCGATCTTCGCAGTGGTCGCCACGCAAGCCTCCTAACGGGTGAACGGCATGCCGAGCTCGCGCAGCAGATACAGCGCGCGCTCGTCGTTGCCGGCCGTCGTCACGATCGTGATGTTCATCCCCTTCGGACGGTCGACCCGGTTGTAATCCACCTCGGGGAAGATCAGGTGGTCGCGGATCCCCATCGTGTAGTTGCCGCGGCCGTCGAAGCTCTTGGTCGGAATGCCGCGGAAGTCGCGCACCCGCGGCAGGGCGATCGAGATCAGCCGGTCGAGGAACTCCCACATCCGGTTGCCGCGCAGGGTCACCCGGGCGCCGATCGGCATCCCTTCGCGCAGCTTGAAAGCGGCGATCGACTTCTGCGCGCGGGTCACCGTCGGCCGCTGGCCGGCGAGCGCCGTCATCTCCTCGACCGCGTCGTCCAGGATCTTGACGTTCTGGATCGCCTCGCCCATCCCCATGTTGAGCGAGATGCGCTCGATGCGCGGCACCGCCATGATGTTTTCGATGCCGAATTCCTTCTTCAGCTTCGGCACCACCTGCTCGGCGTACTGGGTCTTCAGCCGCGGCACGTACCCCTCGGGGGCAACCCGCGCCGGACCGGCCGGAGCCGCCTTCGGCGCCTTGGCACCCTTGTCCTTCTTCTTCGCGTTCGCGTCTTTCGCCATGTCAGACTCGCCTCTTCGACTCGGTTTCCAAAGATGTGATCAGTTGAAGGTGGCGTTGCACTTCTTGCACACCCTCACACCGCGCCCGTCGTCCAGCCGCTGGCGGCCGAGCCGCGACGGCTTGCCGCACTCCGGGCAGACCACCTTCAGATTGGAGATCTGGATCGGCGCCTCGCGCTCGAGGATGCCCCCCTGGATCCCCTTGTTGGGGTTCGGCTTGGTGTGCCGCTTGATCATATTGACGCGCTCGACCACCGCCTTGCCCTTGCCGGCGAGGACGCGCAGGACCCGGCCGCGGGCGCCGCGGTCCTTCCCCGTGGTGACGAGCACCTGGTCGTTCTTCTTGATGTTCGACTTCATTTCAGATCACCTCCGGCGCGAGCGAGACGATCTTCATGAAGCGCCGCTCGCGCAGCTCGCGCGCCACCGGGCCGAACACGCGGGTGCCGATCGGCTCGCCGGTATCGTTGACCAGCACGGCGGAGTTCTGGTCGAAACGGATGTAGCTGCCATCCTTGCGACGCTGCTCCTTGACCGTGCGCACGATCACCGCCTTGACCACCTGCCCCTTCTTCACGGTGCCGTCCGGCGAAGCCTCCTTCACCGAGGCCGTGATCACGTCTCCCAGCCGGCCGTACTGGCCCGAGGAGCCGCCCCGCAGGTGAATGCAGAAGATCTTTTTGGCGCCCGAATTATCCGCCACGTCGAGAATCGTTCCCATCTGGATCATGGTGTCAGCCCCTTACACGGCCCGCTTGACGATCTCGCGGACCCGCCAGCGCTTGGTCTTCGACAGCGGACGGCTGGAGACGATCTCCACCACGTCGCCGACCTTGCACTGGTTCTCCTCGTCGTGAGCGTGAAATTTCTTGGTCTTTTTGATCGTCCGGTGGTAGAGCCGGTGCGTGTACGTATCCGCGACCGCCACCACGACCGTCTTGTCCATCTTGTTGCTCACCACCTGGCCCACCTTGACCTGCCGGCGGCCCCGCGCGGGGGCTCCGGCGGCGGTGGCGTCGTTCGCCGTCGCGGTCGCTTCAGTCGTTTCCACCGTATCCGCCATGTCGTCTCCTACTTGCCCTGCCGCTCGTGCAGGATGGTCAACACCCGGGCCAGGTCCTTGCGCACCTGGCGGACCCGGGCCGGCTTCTCGAGCTGGCCGGTCACCTTCTGCAGGCGCAGGGCGAAAAGCTGCTCCGAAAGGTCACGCTCCCGGTCGTTCAGCTCTTCGATCGTCTGATCACGCAATTGCGAAGCCTTCATCGTCGTTTCCCTCAGTTATCTCAGCTCGTCGTGGCGCGTGATGAAGCGCGTCTTGATTCCGAACTTGGCGGAAGCCAGGCGCATCGCCTCGGCCGCCACGTCCCTCGGCACGCCCTCGAGCTCGAAGAGGATGCGCGCCGGTTTCACCACGGCGACCCACTGCTCCGGGGGACCCTTGCCCTTGCCCATGCGGGTCTCGAGCGGCTTCTTGGTGATCGGCTTGTCCGGGAAGATCCGGATCCACACCTTGCCGCCGCGCTTGACGTGACGCGAGATGGCGATACGCCCCGCCTCGATCTGCCGCGCCGTGACCCAGCCGACCTCGAGCGCCTGGAGGGCGAAATCGCCGAAGGCGATGTAGTCGCCCCCCTTCGCCATCCCGGCACGCCGGCCGCGCTGCTGCTTTCTGTACTTGACCTTCTTCGGCATCAACATGACTTGAGCTCCTGGGACCTACGCCGTGGGGCGACGGCCCTTCTCCTTCAGCAGATCGCCCTTGTAGACCCACACCTTGACGCCGATCACCCCGTAGGTCGTCCGCGCCTCGCCGAAGCCGTAATCGATATCGGCCTTCAGTGTGTGGAGCGGCAGCCGCCCCTCCTGGTACCACTCGCAGCGCGCGATCTCAGCGCCGCCGAGCCGACCGGAGACCATGATCTTGACCCCCTTGGCGCCGAAGCGGAAGGACGATTCCATCGCCTTCTTCATCGCCCGCCGGAAGGAGACGCGCCGCTCGAGCTGGCCGGCGATCGATTCCGAGACGAGCTGGGCGTCGAGCTCCGGCCGCTGGATCTCCTGGATGTTGATGTGCACCTCGCGGCCCATCTCCTTCTGCAGGTCGTCCCGCAGCTTGTCGACCTCCGCTCCCCGGCGGCCGATGATGATCCCCGGCCGCGAGGTGTAGATGGTGACGCGGAGCTTGTCCGCCGCGCGCTCGATGTCGATCTCCGACACCCCGGCGTGGCCGAGGCGGTGCTTCAACCGCCGGCGCAGCCTGAGATCCTGATGCAGCGTGTCGGCATAGTTGGCCTCGCCGTACCAGCGCGAGTGCCAGGTCTTGTTGAAGCCGAGCCGAAATCCATACGGGTGCACTTTCTGGCCCACGTTCGTCTCCTACTTGCCCTTCCCGGCACCCTTGCGGGTATCGAGCTTGATGGTGATGTGGCTGTAGCGCTTGAGGACCCGGAACGCCCGGCCCATCGGCGCGGGGCGCACCCGCTTCATCATCGGACCGCCGTCGACGAAGACCTCTTTGACGAACAAGCGGTCGACGTCCACGTGATCCTCGCGGTTCTCGGCATTGGCGATGGCCGACTTCAGGCATTTCTGCACGTGCCGGGCCGCCACCTTGTTGGTGACCGTGAGGAGATTGACTGCATCCTGCACGCCCTTGCCCCGGATCAGGTCGGCCACCAGCCGCATCTTCTGGGCCGAGCCGGGGGCGTAGCGAAGCCGCGCTCTCACTTCCATCGTTCGACTCCTCTCAAAGGATCCCGCCCCTCACCGGGGACGGGCCCCCTTCTCGGCCTTCTTGCCGCTGTGGCTGCGGAAGGTGCGGGTCATGGCGAACTCGCCCAGCTTGTGGCCCACCATGTTCTCGCTGACGTAGACCGGGATGAATTTCGCCCCGTTGTGCACCGCGATCGTGTGGCCGACCATCTCCGGCGTGACCGTCGAGCGGCGCGACCAGGTCTTGATCACCCGACGCTCGCCCCGATCGTTCATCGCCGCTACCTTGTCGGCGAGGTGATCGTCGATGAAGTAGCCCTTCTTCAGTGAACGCGACATGGTCCTGGCTCCTTACTTCTTGTTCCGGCGGCGGACGATCATCCCATCCGTGCGCTTGTTGTTGCGAGTCTTGTACCCCTTGGTCGGAACGCCCCAGGGAGTGGTGGGATGACGGCCGCCGGAGGTCCGGCCTTCGCCGCCGCCCATCGGATGGTCGACCGGGTTCATCGTCACGCCGCGGTTGTGCGGCTTCCAGCCCAGCCAGCGGTTGCGCCCCGCCTTGCCGATCGAGACGTTCTCGTGCTCGAGGTTGCCCACCTGGCCGATGGTCGCGTAGCACTCGACGTGCACCCGCCGCACCTCGCCCGAAGGGAGCTTGACCTGCGCCCAGCCCGCCTCGCGGGCCATCAGCTGGGCGCCGCCGCCGGCGCTCCTCACCATCTGGCCGCCCTTGCCGATCTTGAGCTCGATGTTGTGCACCACGGTGCCGAGCGGGATCCGGCGCAGCGGCAGGGCGTTGCCCAGGTTGACCTCCGCCGTCTCCCCGGACACCACCTGCGCGCCCACCTTGAGCCCCTCGGGCCAGAGGATGTAGCGCTTCTCACCGTCCGCGTAGTGCAGCAGCGCGATGCGCGCCGAACGGTTGGGGTCGTATTCGATCGTCGCGACCTTCGCCGGCACGCCGTGCTTGTCGCGCTTGAAGTCGATGATCCGGTAGCGCTGCTTGTGCCCGCCGCCGCGCCACCAGGAGGTGAGCTGGCCGCTGTTGTTGCGGCCGCCCGACTTCGTCTTCCCCTCGGTGAGCGACTTCTCGGGCGTGCTGCGCGTCAGCTCGTCGTTGGTCAGATGAGTCTGAAAACGGCTCGATGCGTTGATCGGCTTTCTCTGTTTGATCGCCATGCTTACATCCCCTCGAAGAACTCGATCGGCTTCTCGCCCTCGGCGAGCCGCACGTAGGCCTTCTTCCAGTCCGGACGACGGCCGACGAAACGGCCCTGCCGGCGCACCTTGCCGTGGCAATTGGCGATCCGCACCTCGGCGACGCGGACCTTGAACTGCGTCTCGACCGCCTGCTTGACCTGGATCTTGTTGGCGCCCCGCGCCACCTCGAAAGCCACCACGTTCCCCGTCTCGCGGAGCTCGGTCGACTTCTCGGTGATCAGCGGACGGCGGATGATCTCCTGGACTCTCATTTCGCCAGCACCTCCACCAGGCGGTGCAGCGCTTCTTCGCTGACCACCAGGAACGAGCGGTCGATCACGTCGTAGACGTTGACCGCCAGGGCATCGACCGTCTTCAGAGCCTGCACGTTGCGCGAGGCGAGCAGCAGGTGGTGGTTGTCGCGGCTGTCGATCAGCAGCGCCTTCTTCCCCTGCACCCCGATCTTGCCGAGGCGGGCCAGCAGCTCCCGAGTCTTCGCCCCACCGATCTCGAGGCTGTCGACGACGACGATCTCCTGGTCGGCCAGCTTGCGCGACAGCGCCGACTTCAGAGCGTTTCGCTTCTCGCGCCGCGACAGGTCCTTGGCATGGCTGTGCGGCACCGGGCCGTGCACCGTGCCGCCGCCCCGCCACTTGGGGTTGCGGATGTCCTTGACGCGGGCGCGGCCGGTCCCCTTCTGGCGCCAGAGCTTGCGCCCCGAGCCCGAGACCTCCGAGCGGGTCTTCGTCTTATGGGTGCCGGAGCGCAGCCCGGACAGATAGGCCACCACGGCCTCGTGGATCAGGTGCTGCTTGTACGGGTACCCGAAGACCTCCTCCGGGAGCTCGATCTCGCGCACCTGCTGGTTGTCGAAGTTCTTGACCGCAATTTTCATTGAGTTATCCCCGCTTCGCCTTGCGAATCGCCAGGTAGCCCGTCTTCGGCCCCGGCACGGCGCCGCGCACATAGATCAGGTTCTGCTCGGCGTCGATCTTGACGATCTGCAGGTTCTTCGTGGTCACCCGCTCGCCGCCCATCCGGCCGGTCATCCGCATCCCCTTGAAGACGCGGGAGGGATAGGCCGACGAGCCGATCGAGCCCGGCGCGCGATGGAACATCGAGCCGTGCGAGCTGCGGCCGCCGCGGAAGCCGTGACGCTTCATCACGCCCTGGAAGCCCTTGCCCTTGCTGGTGCCGACGATGTCCACATAGTCCTGCTCGGTGAACATCGAGGCCTTGATCTCGTCGCCAGCCTTGATCTCCTCGCCGGAGTCGATGCGGAACTCCTCGACCTGCCGCACCGGCGCCACGCCGGCCTTCCCGAAGTGCCCGGCCATCGGCTTGTTGGGCTTCGCCGGCTTCTCCTCGACCAGGCCGATCTGGACCGCTTCGTAGCCGTCGTTGCCGGTCGTCTTGCGCTGAACCACCAGGCAGGGCCCCGCCTTGATCACCGTCACCGGGATCACCGTCCCGTCGGCGACGAAGATCTGCGTCATGCCCACCTTGCGTCCCAGGATTCCGTCCATTGCGTGCTCTCCTTGCAATCCCAGGGGTTACTTGCCGAAAGCCTTGATCTCGACGTCGACGCCGGCCGGCAGCTCGAGCTTCATCAGCGCGTCGACCGTCTGGCTGGTCGGCTCGAAGATGTCGAGCAGCCGCTTGTGCGTGCGGATCTCGAACTGCTCCCGCGACTTCTTGTCGACGTGCGGCGAGCGGTTCACGGTGTACCGCGAGACATGGGTGGGCAGAGGGATCGGCCCCACCACACGGGCGCCGGTGCGCCGCGCGGTATCGACGATCTCGTGCGTCGACGTGTCCAGGATGCGGTAGTCGAACGCCTTCAGACGGATGCGGATCTTCTCGTTGACCATAAGCCTAGCCTCTGCCTCTCAATCCGAAAAAAACTACTTCACGATCTCGGTGACCGTGCCGGCGCCGACGGTGCGGCCCCCCTCGCGGATGGCGAAGCGGACCCCCTTCTCCATCGCGATCGGCGCGATCAGCTCGATGTCCAGACCGATGTTGTCCCCCGGCATCACCATCTCCGTCCCCTCGGGAAGGGTGGCGACCCCGGTCACGTCCGTCGTCCGGAAGTAGAACTGCGGACGGTAGCCGTTGAAGAACGGCGTGTGACGGCCGCCCTCCTCCTTGGTCAGGATGTACACCTCGCCCTTGAACTTCGTGTGCGGCTTGATCGAGCCCGGCTTCGCCAGCACCTGACCCCGCTCCACGTCATCCTTCTTCGTGCCGCGCAGCAGCACCCCGATGTTGTCGCCCGCCTGACCCTGGTCGAGCAGCTTCTTGAACATCTCGACGCCGGTGACGATCGTCTTCGCGGTGTCGCGGATGCCCACGATCTCGACCTCGTCGCCGACCTTGACGATCCCGCGCTCCACCCGGCCGGTAACCACCGTGCCGCGGCCCGAGATCGAGAAGATGTCCTCGATCGGCATCAGGAACTCCTTGTCGATCGCGCGCTCCGGCAGCGGGATGTAGCTGTCCACCGCGTCGATCAGCTCGATGATCTTCTTGCCCCACTCGCTGTCCGCCGTGCCGGACTCGAGAGCCCGCAGCGCCGAGCCGCGAATGATCGGGATGTCGTCGCCCGGGAAGTCGTAGGAGCTCAGCAGCTCGCGCAGCTCGAGCTCCACCAGGTCGAGCAGCTCTTCGTCGTCGACCATGTCGCACTTGTTCATGAACACCACCATCGACGGCACTCCCACCTGACGCGCCAGCAGGATGTGCTCCCGCGTCTGCGGCATCGGGCCGTCCGCCGCCGAAACCACCAGGATCGCGCCGTCCATCTGCGCCGCCCCGGTGATCATGTTCTTCACGTAGTCGGCGTGCCCGGGGCAGTCGACGTGCGCGTAGTGGCGCTTCTCGCTCTGGTACTCCACGTGCGCCGTGGCGATCGTGATGCCGCGCTCGCGCTCTTCGGGAGCCTTGTCGATCTGATCGAAGGCCACGAAGCTCGCCAGGCCCTTCGAAGCCAGGACGCGCGTGATCGCCGCCGTCAGGGTCGTCTTGCCGTGATCGACGTGACCGATGGTGCCGACGTTGACGTGCGGCTTCGAACGATTGAACTTTTCCTTGCCCATGGTCTCTCCTCGAATTCTTAGATATCGCGGCGGCAGCGGTCCCGGAGCCCCGAAGGGTCAGCCGGCGGCCTTCGCCACGATCTCTTCACTGACGTTCTTCGGAGCCTGCTCGTAGGCGGCGAACTGCATCGAGTACTGGGCGCGCCCCTGGGACAGCGAGCGCAGGTCGGTCGCATAGCCGAACATCTCGGAGAGCGGCACCCGGCAGGTGATCACCTGGGCGTTGCCGCGGCCCTCCATGCTCTGGATCCGGCCGCGCCGCGAGGTGATGTCGCCGATGACCTCGCCCATGTAATCCTCGGGCGTGACCACCTCGACCGCCATCACCGGCTCCATCAGAACCGGCTTTGCCCGCTTGCAGGCGTCCTGGAAGGCCATCGAGCCGGCGATCTTGAACGCGATCTCGGACGAGTCGACGTCGTGGTAGCTCCCCTCGTAGAGGTCCACCTCGACCCCCGTGCACGGGAACCCGGCCAGCGGCCCGGTCTCGAGCGCCTCCTTGATCCCCTGCTCGATCGGCTTGATGAACTCCTTGGGGATCGTGCCGCCCACCACCTTGTTGTTGAAGATGAAATCACCCTCGGTGGTCGGGCGCATGTGGATCTTGGCGTGCCCGTACTGGCCGCGGCCGCCGGTCTGGCGGATGTACCGCCCCTCGCCGCTGGCCTCCTTGGTGATGGTCTCCTTGTAGGCGACCTGCGGCTTGCCGACGTTGGCGCCGACGTTGAACTCGCGCACCAGACGGTCGGTGATGATCTCGAGGTGCAGCTCGCCCATGCCGGAGATGATGGTCTGGCCCGTGTCCTTGTCCGTGTGGACGCGGAAGGTCGGGTCCTCCTGCATCAGCTTGCCGAGCGCCGTGCCGAGCTTCTCCTGGTCGGACTTGGTCTTCGGCTCGATCGACACCGCGATCACCGGCTCCGGGAAGTTCATCGACTCGAGGACCACCGGATGCTTGGGGTCGCAGATCGTGTCGCCCGTGGTGACGTTCTTCAGACCGACCGCCGCCGCGATGTCCCCCGCCCAGACCTCGTTGATCTCTTCCCGCTTGTTGGCGTGCATCTTGAGCAGCCGGCCGATGCGCTCGTTGCTGTTGCGCTTCGAGCCGAGCACCGTCGAGCCGGACTCGACGTGCCCCGAGTACACCCGGAAGAAGACGAGCTGGCCGACGTACGGGTCGGTCATGATCTTGAACACCAGCCCCGAGAACGGCTCCGCGTCGTCCGAGTGGCGGATGACCGCCTCCTGGGTGTCCGGATCGAGCCCTTCGATCGGCGGGATGTCGAGCGGCGAGGGAAGGTAGTCGACCACCGCGTCGAGCAGCGGCTGGACTCCCTTGTTCTTGAAGGCGGTGCCGCAGATCACCGGCTGGACCTTGTTGGCGATCGTCGCCCGGCGCAGCGCCGCCTTCAGCTCGTCGTTGGTGACCTCCTCCCCGGTGAGGTACTTCTCGAGGAGCTGGTCGTCCGTCTCGGAGATCCCCTCGACCATCGCCTCACGCATCTTGTGGGCCTGGTCGGCGAGCTCCTCGGGGATGTCGACCAGCTCGTAGTCGGCCCCCATGGTCTCGTCCTTGTAGAAGATCCCCTTCATCTGCATCAGGTCGATGATCCCCTTGACCTGATCCTCGCGGCCCCAGGGGAGCTGGATCACCACCGGGTTGGCGCCGAGGCGGCTGCGCATCATCGAGACCGTGCGCTCGAAGTCGGCGCCGATCCTGTCCATCTTGTTGACGAACGCGATCCGCGGCACCTTGTAGCGGTCGGCCTGGCGCCACACCGTCTCCGACTGCGGCTCGACGCCGGCGACGGCATCGAACACCGCCACGGCGCCGTCGAGGACGCGCAGCGAGCGCTCCACCTCGGCCGTGAAGTCCACGTGGCCGGGGGTGTCGATGATGTTGATGCGGTGCTTGGCCCAGAAGCAGGTGGTGGCGGCGGAGGTGATGGTGATGCCGCGCTCCTGCTCCTGCACCATCCAGTCCATGGTGGCAGTCCCTTCGTGGACCTCACCGATCTTGTAGTTCACCCCCGTGTAATAGAGGATGCGCTCGGTGGTCGTCGTCTTCCCGGCATCGATGTGGGCCATGATGCCGATGTTGCGCGTGTCTTTCAGTGGTGATTGCCGTGCCATGTCTGACGTCTTTCCGCTTGCTCTCGTCGCTACAGAGAATCGCTAGGTAGTACCAGCTATTACCAACGGTAATGGGCGAAAGCCTTGTTGGCTTCGGCCATCCGGTGCGTGTCTTCCTTCTTCTTGATGGCGGAGCCGCGGTTCTCGGCGGCGTCCGACAGCTCGCCGGCGAGGCGGGCGCGCATCGTCTTCTCGCCGCGCGACTGGGCGGCGGCGATCAGCCAGCGCATCGACAGCGCCAGCTTGCGGGCCGGGCGCACCTCGACGGGGACCTGGTAGGTCGAGCCGCCGACGCGGCGCGACTTGACCTCGACCGCCGGCTTGACGTTCTCGATCGCCTTCTTGAAGACCTTCATCGGGTCGTCGTTGCTGCGCGTCCGGATCGCCTCGAGGGCGTCGTACAGGATGCGCTCGGCGACCGACTTCTTGCCGTCCTTCATCACCACGTTGACGAACTTGGTGACCAGCTGGGAGTTGTACAGCGGATCCGGCAGGATCTCGCGCTTGGGGACCTCTCTACGCCTCGGCATGACTTACTTGCCTCCCTGGGCCTTGGGCCGCTTCGCGCCGTACTTGGAGCGGCCCTGACGGCGGGCCGAGACTCCAACAGCGTCGAGCGTGCCGCGGATCACGTGATAGCGCACACCCGGAAGGTCCTTGACGCGGCCGCCGCGGATCAGCACGATCGAGTGCTCCTGCAGGTTGTGGCCGACGCCGGGGATGTAGGTGGTCACCTCGATGCCGTTGGTCAGACGAACGCGGGCGACCTTGCGCAGCGCCGAGTTCGGCTTCTTGGGCGTCTGGGTGTACACGCGGACACAGACCCCCCGCTTCTGCGGCGAAGCCTGCAGCGCGGGACTCTTGGTCTTGGTCTCTATGCGCTCGCGTCCCTTGCGCACCAATTGATGAATCGTAGGCATGCGTCCAGATCTCCTCGACCCGTTGTTCCTAAAAGTTCTTCCGCGGAGCGACACGGCCCCAATCCCACCTTTAAGGATGGGATTGACGGCCCAAACTCCGGCCCCGAACGGTGTTCAGGGTATTGGTCTTCGGCGTGAAGACTTGACCGCCCCCGTCCCTGGCGGGACCATCGGCGGTGAAACCCGCAGACTCTACATTAGTGAGCCGGCGCGCGTCAACAGACGCCGCGCCCTGACCCCATCAGGTCGGCCAGCGGGACGCGCAGTATAACCGGAGCGTCCCCACTCCGCAAGGCCGGCGGTTTGAGCCCCCCTCGCCCCTGTCCCCCAGGCTGGCAGCTCACCCTCCGGCCCGAATACAGCCGGGCACTGACCCTAACGACTACGGAGCGGAGTGTATTCCGGGTGGGGGTGAGGAAGCAAGGGGGAGTCTGTCATTTCAGGGGCTCGCTGGCCTCCCGAAGGCGGCCGCTTGAGCCGCCTGGGCGAGTTGATCGCCAAAGCCTCCGAATTGCAAAAGGCGGCCCTTTTCCACCCTACCTACCTACCTACCTACCTACCTACCTACCTACCTACTGTATATACAGGTGTATATACAGGCCTAGCTACAGCGCACAAATAATCGCAAAGATCTCTCTTAACGAAAGCTCTCTATGGAAGAGGCGGTGGATCGTGAGAGGCTCCTGCTGCCCGCATCAGTTCCGTAGCTCTGATTACCCAACAATGCATCAATCCTTGCTGGCACACACCGAAAAATTTCGGGGAAATTCCTTCACTTCTCACTCTCTATCAACCCTCGCTTCAACGCCGCGCCGTGAAAATAGGTTCAGCCAGCTCTTGGATGGACAATCGCATCCGGGTCGAAGCCTGCGACGCTCCTTCGCAATCACATCATCTCGCCCTTTCAACCTTCCGCCGCTCAGTCACCAAGAACACCTATGGAATATAGATCTTCTCACTTGCAAGATAGCCCGTTAGAGATCGCAAGCAAAAGGCTAGCGGCGTGACAAAGCGATAATCGGATGAATCCATAGCAGCGGAGAATAAGCCGACAACATCGTCCTTCCCGAAACTACCGTCGTGCGCATCCTGTGCCATAACGACAGGAGCGCCAGAGTCGCCAGGTCCGCCAAAGCTCGCCCCTTCTACGAGCATCTGACCGTCCAGAAGAATCACATCCGGGTTTCCTCCGCCCAAGAGAACGGGGTATGTGATCACAGCGCTTGAATCCAGCACCTGAGCACTACCAGATGAAGCCACGTTCTTGACTGAGAACCCCTCTGTCTTCTTCAAATCTCCATTTCTCACGTGATTTCCTGAAAGAGAGCCACTATTTTCCGGCACCACAAACTGCAATAGCGAGAAGAGAGCGCAGTCAGAATCGTTGACAACTCCAGGAGTGAGGGAACCAAGAGCCACCGACGTGCCGCATAGGAATGACCCTCGGTCATCAAAGAAATAGACATCGCGGCCGGCACTTGCATCGTGAAATAAGTGACGAACTGTCAAAGCAGCCACCGTACCATTCGCTAGCTTGACAAAGCAACCCAAGCAGCCAGAATCGCCGCCGTTGCCTGGCTGAATACCGGATGCCGGGAATAGCTGCAAGCTAGCGACCGATATTGTCGCTCTTAGCAAAAGTTCTGAATAGCCTTTGACCTCAGAGGGCAAGAAGGCCTTTATGCGGAGCACCCGACCTGAAACAAGGCGAATATCACGGAGAGCGTCTCCTCCCAAGAGTCTCACCACGAAGTCGCGCGCTAGACCAGAGGCTATAGAAAATACAATCAACTGAAGCCGCGTAGGGTCAATTCCGACACCGACAACTCCCGGTGACTGCTGGGCAATCATCTGGGTCCGCACCTTCCTCTTCCATTCCTGAAGCGTAGCAATATCAGTCATGAAGAGAACCCCTCAAAGAAGCCACCCGAGCAAGGCTTTTCAACTCGGCCTACAGGGAAGATGCCAGGCGGCGGGACAGGAACACGCCATGGCAACCACTTAATTTTTTGGCCAGCTATCTCATAAAACATCTCGAAATCCGGATCGGGAAGCGATTGGAATCCAGGAGGAATTATTGGATCTCCCCGGAACAGCATAGGCACCTCGGGCTCTCCATGAATTATTCGCAAATCTATAGAGTCTCTATCGGCTGGCGCCTCGAAAGTGTAGAGCCTCCGTTCAGTTCCTCCCAATACAGAAACAAGAGCCTCAACTTCGACTTTTCGGGAGTCAAGAGGAACGCTCCAAAGAAGCCGATTGGCAACTTTTTCGAGCGTCACACGCCCGTAGTATCGAAGCCTATCAAGAGACGCTACGTAGCCAAAATGCAATTCGCGCGGCATAGCATCTTCTCCCTGCCCGTAATAGCCTTCTACGCTCAGCGTCCCCCCCTTCAGTTCCAGGGCACAGGATAAGCCCGCAGGCACTGGCCTTCCAGGCTGAGGCTTGAATTTAGCTGCGATCAAGGAGTGCGGCCTAGAGATAGTGCGCATTTGCGGGTAGTACTCATCGACGTCTGGATGCACCTCCACCGGGGCACCATGGAGCTTAAAGGTCAACTGCTGTCTAATGAGTGGAATAACCACCTCCGGGTAACCAAACGCCGTAAATTCCCTGTATTCCTGGACAACCGAATGGACCGATAACGGATCAGTACCAGCCTGATTGACCTCAGCAAAGTCAGTGATCAGAAGCGCCAGGTGAGGAGCACGAGCAAAGAATGCTTTATCTTTTTTATTGACGCGCCACCGAGCACGAGTTGGAATAAGAGCCTCCGGCATCAATGCCCAAAGTCGACGGCTTTCGTCTTTTGCATAAGCAATCGACCCCTCAAAATGAACATTCAGTACTACAGGCCTAGCCGAAAGTGTAGCCATCACCTAGTCCTCCTGTCACTCGACATTAAGGGCCTCTGCCCATTTAAAGTACCGAAATGATCCAATTCCACCTCTATAGACTCCAAGCCTCCCCAAGCCCAAGGAATCCTCTGCCAGTTTTCAAGTTTTGAACGGGCTGTTCGAAGTGCACAGGCGGCACTACCACATCCCTGTAGCTCAAGATAGAAGCTTTCAAAAGGAAAATTCGCTTTTTCATCGTCAACCTGCCATAGGCTTCCTACAACTCCCCAAGCCCCACTAGCTAAGAATGGCCGCGCCAAGCCCCCTATACCCTCGCCACCTTGAGCCACCGCAATGCTCTCACAGGCTGCTAGGACTACCAACGGTCGCCTCGGAAGAGTGGGGAACTCTCTCCAAAGCCTTTCTATGCTAACCGTCTCACTTGGAAACGCCAGCCAGCCTAGATCCGAATCGGCGGCCGCGTGGGTAGCTAGATGTATTACATCGGCTTGCGGTGCACACTTAATGAAAGCTTCCCAACTATAGGCCCCGCAAGTAGTCGATCGTAAGCCGTACAGGTTGCGTACTGCTGAAGCCTCCTTTTCAGCATTGGGAAGATCGCGCAGATGAAGCTCAGTATCAAACCGGCCGAAACCTATGCTCAAGATTTTCATAGGACCCTTAACAGAAGAAAACGCTACTCCCGGGAACATCCGCTGCAAGCTCGGGCTGAGGGACACTGCGAAGTCCTCATCCACATAACGTCTAGAATCTGGATTCCAAAGAGCCCGAATGGGAATGCCATATAGGCGGGAATCAGGAACAATCACAAGCCTTTCTGTTTTTTTAGGCAAGCGTCTGATTACGGGCTCGAGTATAGCTTGGTAAATACTGCTAGTTGTTCGCTTCCATCTTTCCAGGTCTCTCTCGGCCGAAAGAGCAGTAATACCCTCCCAAAATTGACGGGGAAGGGTAAATCTCACCTGATCAAGCTTTCCTCCGGCCAGAACCCAGGCCACCGCTTTGTCTCCAAAAGTAGAGTACTCAATGATAGCGACTCCGGGAGGTACAGCGGCAGCGAAGCGGAGAAGGTCATCTAGTGTAGGCAGAACGATCGCGACGCTACGGCGAGGAGCAAGGCGTTCGCGCATCTCTTCGGAAAGGAGCAAGGCCCTAGGGCTAACTGCATGCTTGGCTAAGTCTAACTCGGTAAGGATAAGAGCTTCGTAGGTTGCACGTAGGACAGCAGGTGACCGTCTTTCTGCACGCTCGGGTCGAAAGCGCTCCGCTTGATCCCACCTCCGAAAAATTCTCAGTGCTATTCTGTATTCCTCAACCGCCTCGTCAGCACGACCGAGATCCTTAAGGAGGAGCGCACGGTGGAAATAAGCATCAGCAGCCGAAACCGCCAGTTTTTTATGCTCATAGATATCCGCAACTAACTTGTATAGGACACAGGCTCTCTCCATTTCGTTATCAGAACGCCCCCTTGCTCCCAACCAGCGAGCACGAGCCATTAACAGATCTAGCACCGTCCGGTCTTTTCCCTCCGAATACGACACGTTGGATAGCAGTGTATCGGCACGCTGAAGCGCGTTCTTGGCGGATTCTGAATCAGGGGTTAGAGCTGCGACTCTAAGCCAAGTGTCAACTTCGCACAGCGGCCTTTCGCGAAGAGCGCCACAGTCGTACATTGCTTCCAGGCGCAACTCGACCGCCGCTCGTGCGAAACGGCTCGACACTGCAACGGCCGAGACTACGTACACAGAATAGCGGTTCCAAGGGTCTACCATGGTTTGCACAGCAGAGAGGGCAGTTGCTAGTTCAGCAGAGGATTCCCGATCTCTTCCCAAATCTGTAAGATTCTCAGTCCTCAAAGCCGAAAGAAGGGCCACCATCTCCTGCTCGCCAAGGGCAGCAAATCGCTGCTGTGAGTCCTGGTAGACGTCCGATGCTGCTTCTAAGCGGCCCTGCAGCGTCAGACGATAGCCAGCTATCCGTAAAACCTCCGCGGCAGCGGCTTCAAAGCCTCTCGCTTCAGCTTGTTCCCGTATTTTTAGTAACTCGTACCAATCCGTGTCAGTAACCGCCCAGGCCTGCAACACTCGGGCACGTAACTCGAAAGGAGTCTTCGCCAGCTGAAAATCTCGGATTGTCTCGGTAAGGAGGGTCTTAGCTTCGTTGGCTCGCTCTTGCCGGTAGAGTTGGAACGCCTTTCCAAAGGTCTTGTGCCCACGGGCCAGCAAATCAAGCCGACTATGATCGCCAGATTGCTCGGCTTCGCGGATCGCGGCGATGCTGGCCGTGAGCAGGCGGCCCGCATCGGGGGTTAGATCTAATGCAAGCGCCTCTGCCTGTGAAAGCGCAGCCTCTGCCTCCTCAGCCCGTCCCGCCAAGAACTTCTCCGCCCAACGTGAAAGAAGGACCCGCTCACCCAACTGGCGGTTCGCCCATGGATTTCCTTCGAACCTCACGAGGTCGGGATCAGGCGTTGCGGGAAGCTGAGGCGGAGATTCAGCCAGTTCCTGCTGAAGCCGATCGAGCCTCTGCCCTGCCTCTTTAGCCCAAAGGGATCGAGAATCGCGATCCAGGTAACCTTTCCAGGCCACGATCGCCCGCGCTCTCAGGCCGAGCCGTTCGAGCGCCAGGGCCAGGTTGAAGAGAACAGGAAGAGTGGGCTCCATCTCCTCGGCCCGCTTAGCAAGATCGACGGCTTCAATCGTGGGCCAAGGATCTCCCGTGCTGTTGCTGACGACTAGCAGCGAAGCCACCAGATCGTTGAGGAGGCGTACGTCGGTCGGCGAGCGAGAGAGCGCCTTGCGGAGCAGTTGGATGGCGGCCACCGGGCTTCCGTCCACGAGGTTCAGGACAGCCAGAGAGGCTTGGCTCTCTGGCGATGAATCTCGCTCGCCGGCCTTGACGATCGCCTTGACAAGGGTTGGAGGCAACGAGCCTTCAGCCGTAGGCGCAACCTCAGGAGTTGGTCCCCCGCGAACAGAGGCCGACGCGGGTGTGCTTGCGATGAGGAGCCGAGAGGCGTGTGGTGAGGGCAGACGATACGGCTTGTACGAGGCTTCCCCGGCTAACCTCGCCTCGATGGGTCGAGTGGGCCCAAAAGAGTCCAGCAGACGCCGGTGACTTTCGGTGTAGGCCCGATCCGTTGCGCGCCAGAAATGAGGACCTCTAGACTGGTAAAGAGTAACCAGTCCGGCCAGCCCTAGAACCAGCGAACTCCAAAGAAAGGCTCGTCGCAACGTGCCTCCAAAATGTCGCTTTACCGGGCTCCCCTATGAGGGCTCCACGAGCAAGCGCGCTAGGGTTGATGCAGGTTGACGATAACACAGCCTTTGAGACTTCACCATCCTCACGAAAGTAAACACTCCCCCGTCTCATAGACGATTAGACGGACAAGCTGCTCGTTTTCTCAGAGCGGGCTCACTCCACTGAGCACGGTCTCGCTCCGCGGAAACTCCGGAAGGCGTCCGTCTAGTGCCAAGTCAGGGGTCTATCCCCCTTTCACCCATGCCGACCTCTCGCCTTGTCTTACCCCGCTCACTCGCCAGATCCTCGGTTTCACAGCAGGCGAAAACACGTGCCGAGCACCTGCGATAACAACAACTCTCGTCTCACTGGAGGAATGTCGGGTGGCCGCGCCTCGCAGCCTTGAAAACCGTGGGAGGAAGTCTAGGTCTTCGTTCCAGAGGGGCTGGCGTCCTCCGGAGCGCTCTTCTCCTATAGAATCCTCGCCACTACCAAATCCTAGGAGAGGATTCTCCGTACAAGTCCCTATGGACACGCCCCCTCCCCCCGACAGCCGGCTCCCGGAGAGGTCTTCCTGGATAGCCTGCCGGTCATCCAGGAGATCATCGCCCACTGCGCGCGGCGGTTCAGCCCCCAGGATGCGAGAGGACTTCTCGCAGACGGTGATGGTCCGGCTCATCGAGGAGGACTACCGGATCCTCCGGGAGTTCCGGGGACGGAGCAGCCTCCGGACCTACCTGAGACAGCGGTCAAGCGCATGCTGCTTGACTACCAGAACCACCTCTGGGGGAAGTGGCACCCATCGGCCGAGGCCAAGCGGCTCGGTCCGATGGCCGTGCGGCTCGAGCGGCTCCGCTACCGGGACCAGCTCTCCTTCGAGGAGGCGTGCCGGGAGATCCTCGGAAAGACCCGGGATCTCCCGGGCGAACCTGGAGGATTTCGAGGCCAAGATGCCGCCGCGGATTCCCGCGGCGACCTGGTCGGCGAGGAGCAGCTCGAGGCGGAGGCCGACCGGGAGATGCGGCCGGACGAGACGGCTGGAGGCGAAGGAGCTGGGGGGATCAGCCGGCGGGTGTTGGGGACGGTCCTCCTCTGCATCAACGCCTCGATCCCGAGGCCGGGTCCTCCTTCTGGCTGCGGCCCAGAGCTTTCCGTCGCAGAGATCGCCAGGCTCCGGGAGGTGGACCAGAAGCCACTCTATCGCCGCCTGGACAAGATCTACCGGAGCTTCGAGAAGGACCTAGACGGCACGGGGTCCGGCGGCAGGACATTGAAGCGATCTTGGAAGGCTGCGGCCAGGGTTCCTGGATTTTTAGGTGCCCTGGGCGGGGAAACGGAGTAATCTGCAAAGGATGTCCGTCTAAGTAGGACAGGGCATCTTAGGTGATTCAAATATGCGGGATTCGACATCTAATCAGACCACGAGCGCCGCCGGCTCCTTGCCTGACGGACGAGGAGCTCGCGGCGTATATCGACGGCGGCCTCGATCCGGCGGAGAGCCGGCGGGTCACCGAGCATCTGGCGGACTGCGAGGACTGCTTCGAGCTCTACAGCGAGACGGCGCGGTTTCTGGTGGATTCCAGCCCCGCGTCCCCCGAGGAGGTGGCACGCGAGCCGGCTCTCGGCGGGGAAGGGGGTGGTGCGGTTCCCCAGCCCTCGCCGAGCGGCGACGGCAGGTTGTGCAGTGGCTGGCCATCGCCGCTCTGCTGCTGCTGGGAGTCGGAGCGGGGGGTGGTTCCAGTTCCTCGCGGCTCCTCCCGCCCTGACGACGATCGCGGACAAGGTGCCCAATCAGGCGGCCTTGATTCCTCAACTCAAAAGCGGTCCGACATACCGCGGCGAGAGATCCCGACGAAGGAAGGGCATCTCTGAGCGAGGCGTCCTTTCGGATGGGGGTCCAGCTCATCAATCTCTCGATGACTCTGCGGGCAGGCGAACGTAAGGAAGCTGAGGACGTCGTGGCGCGGGTCCTCGGAATTCTCAAGGATCAGAGCTTCACTGATGACCTTCGAAAACGCTACCTTGGCATCACCTCCGCCATCGAGAGCGGCAAAAGACACCGCAGAGCCTCCTTCCCGGGCGTGGCAGCGGAAGACTGGCCCAGGAGTCGCGGGAGGTCTTCGACACGACTGTCTCTCGATCTCGGCCAGTGGGTGGAGGCGGGCAGGTTGGCAGCCCTCGCCAAGGATCCTTCCTTTTTCCGGCAGGGGGACAACCGCAAGTTCCTCCGGCGCCTCCTCTGGCGCGACAGGCTGGGCTGGAACGAGATGAAGCTCGATCCTGCCGACCCGTGCGACCCTGGAGCAGATCAGCGACGCTCTCCCCTCTGGCAACCTGCAGGCCTCCGATTACGCCAAGCTGGGCCCCCTGTTCGACAAGATCCTCGAAGATCCACTACCCCGAGACGTAGAGACGAGTCGTCGGGCGCCGTGCCGAAGCTTCGGTGGCTTCTCGCTTTGAAGGACTGTAGCCAAGTCCTTTTCGGGACTCCGGTGCGCCAATAAGGCCCTTTTCCAGGCTGATTAGACGGCTAGAGTTCTTTTTAGGATCTAAGATTAAATTTCAGTCCAAAAAATTGAATATTAGACTCTGAATCTTGCTTTTAGGCCCTAAGGTTTAATTTTTAGCGGCTAAGTTTTAATCGGGAGTGCTAAAAAGTCGTCGATTGGGCCTAAAAGCGATTTTGGAAGGCTAAAAACAGAATTTAGCTCCTAAAAAGCGTTGGGGGCTTACTAGAAAACGCCTGAAGGCCCGAAAGCTGGCGCTGGCCAAAAGAAGGCCGGCCTCTCGTCAGAAAAAAGGCGTCAGGCGGCGGCGTGGAGGGTGGCGAGCTCTTCGACCTGGGTCAAGACGGCGTTGCGACGGGTGTGGAGCTCTGCGGCGAGACGTTTCCTCGTCCTGAGGAGAAGGTAGGCGCGGGCTTCGTGCCAGAAGAGGGCCCGGTGGTCGTGGAAGCGGAGGGCGAGGTAGCCGGTGAAGGGGGCGGATAAGGCTAGGGCGAGGCCGACGCGGAGCCCTAGGTAATGCGTGGCGAGCCAGCCTTCGGCGAGCCAGGCGAGGGGAAAGAAGAGGAAGGCTCCGAAGACTTTGAAGGTGGCGGCCTGGTCGGCTTCGACGCGGAGGACTCGGGTCACGATCTCCCCCACCAGGCGGTAGGGCGGGTAGTTGAGGACGGTCCCGACGATCGCCAGCGGCAGGTGGACGAGGAGACGGAGGAGGCCGCGGGCGGCGAAGCGGAGGACGGGGGGCGCGGGGTAGGCGGCTCCCACCTGGTCGTCGCGCAGGCCGGCGGCGTGGAGGAGGGCGTCGTAGTCGCGGACGGCGGCGGCCGCGGCGGCGACCTTCCCGGGGTGACGGGCGCGGAGGTCCTGGTAGCCGGCGAGGAAGGCGCGGCGGAAGGCGTACCCCTCGGCGAGGGTGCCGCGGGTCGGCAGCTCGGGGGCGCGGTGGCGGTAGAGGTCGGCGGCGCGGGCGATCAGCCGGGCGGCCTCCCAGGTCTCGTAGCTCAGGGTGACCTGGCGCAAGCCGTCGTCGATGCGCGCGGTGAGGGCGCGGGCCGCCGCCTTTTCGTCGGACGCGGACATCGCGATCTCGGGGGCGGGGTCGAGCGGCTCCCCCACCTGCACCAGGGCGCGCGAGCGGAAGGTCCCCTTGCCGTCGAAGAGGAGGCCGACCGGCACGATGCGGGTGCTGAGCCCCGGAAACTTCCTTTCGGCCTCGAGGACGATGCGGGCGGCGCCGGTCTTCAGCGGCTTCAGGGCGGGATCGCTGTGGCTCGTCCCCTCCGGGAAGAGGGCGAGGGTGCCCCCCTTCGCCAGCAGCTCGTGGCAGCGGGCGAAGGTCTCGGCGTTCTTCGCCGGGTCCACCCCCTCGTCCTGGCGGCGGTAGACGGGGATGGCGCCGGCGAGGTCGAGGAAGGGGCGGACGGCGGGGTTCTTCCACAGGGTGCTCTTGCCGAGGAAGCGCGGCAGCACGGGAAGAGGGCCGATCAGCAGGAGGGGATCGATCAGCCCGTTGACGTGGTTCGCCACCAGGACGAGGGGGTGTCCCGCGGGGAGACGCTCGGCCCCCGCCACCTCGACCTCGCGGAAGAAGACGCGGAGGACCAGACGGACCAGGGCGCGGAAGAAGCGGTCGGCGGGGGTCATGAGAGCGCTTTTTCGGTCCGCGGACACCTGAGTAGAAGGGAGGGCCCGCGTGGTGTCGTTGGGTGCCGCGGGGGCTAAGTTGCAGGAAGTTGCGGTCTCTGTCAATCGGAGTTTCACGCGCAGGGGCTGTGTTACGCTCCCGCTTAAGGAAGGGCGGCGCCGGCCTCGTGCCTCAGTCTTCCCCAAGTATCGTCAGAAACGGCCCAGGAGAAAAACCGATGAGCGTCAGCAACCCAGGTAATAACCCAGGTAACAATCCGACCCCGACCCCGAAGAAGAGCACGCTGGACACCATCGCGAACATCGCGATCATCCTCGTCTGCGCGATCGCGGCCGTCGTGCTCAGCTTCAGCCTGCGCGACCGCTTCTTCCCGCGCCCGTCGGCCGGCGCCGGGCCGGCGGTCAAGGAGGGCGAGGTCTACGCCCAGCTCAAGAACGTGGTGCCGGCCGGCTCGAGCCGCGCCCTGGTGGTCGCCGTGCAGCCCGGGTGCCACTTCTGCAACGACAGCCTGCCGTTCTACAAGCAGATCATCGACCAGAGGAACGAGAAGAAGTCGGGGGTCAAGTTCGTCGCCGCCGTCCCCACGGCCGACAAGCCCGCGGACGCCCAGAAGCTCTCCACCGAGGAGTCGCTGAAGTTCGCCACCGCCGGCGCCCAGCCGGACTCGATGGTGAATCTCGACTTCGGGGCGATCAAGGTCCCCGGCACCCCCACCCTGATGCTGGTCGACAACACCGGCAAGGTGCTCAACGTCTGGGTCGGCAAGCTCGACGCGAGCGTGGAGAAGGAAGTCCTCGCGGTCCTGTAGGCGGCAAGAGGGCGGGGCGCCCTGCCCTGCGCTCGAGGACGTGGAACAGGGACGAAAGGGGCTTCAGGGACGGCAGGGACGATCCGTCTTCCGGGGTCCCTGGAGTCCCTGCGGTCTCTGAAGTCCCTTTTTCTCCCCCCATCCGCCGGGCTCGCTTCCTGCAAGCCTTCCCTCGGAGCGAGCCAGCGGCCACCGCGTCGGCTGTGATAGCTTCCCCGCCCGAGACCGCGCAGCCAATGGACCACGCCACCCCATCCCCGAAAGGGAAGCGCGACATCCTCGCTCTGTCGCTCGGAGCGCTCGGGGTGGTCTACGGGGACATCGGAACCAGCCCGCTTTATTCATTACGGGAATGCTTTCATGGCGAGCACGGCATCGCTCCCAACCACGGCAACGTGCTCGGGGTGCTGTCTCTCGTCTTCTGGGTGCTGATCGTCACCATCTCGATCAAGTACCTGGTGTTCGTGATGCGCGCCGACAACCGGGGAGAGGGGGGGATCCTGGCGCTGCTGGCGCTGGTGCCCCAGAAGCTGCGCAAGGCGGGGCCCGGCGGGCACTGGGTGCTGGTGGCGCTCGGCCTGTTCGGCGCCTCGCTGCTCTACGGCGACGGCATGATCACGCCGGCGATCTCGGTGCTCTCGGCGGTCGAGGGCTTGCAGGTGGCGACGACGGCGTTCAATCCCTACATCATCCCGATCACGCTGGTGATCCTGTTCATCCTCTTCCTGATCCAGAGCCGGGGGACGGCGGGGATCGGCAAGATGTTCGGGCCGGTGATGATCCTCTGGTTCCTGGTGCTGGCGGTGCTGGGGGCGATGTGGGTGGTGCGCATGCCGGCCGTGCTGGCGGCGGTCAACCCGTGGTACGCGGTGCGCTTCTTCGTGGTCAACAAGGGGCACGGCTTCCTGGTGCTGGGCGCCGTCTTCCTGGTGGTCACCGGCGGCGAGGCGCTCTACGCCGACATGGGGCACTTCGGGCGGCGGCCGATCCGGCTCGCCTGGTTCCTGATGGTGCTGCCGGCGCTGGTGATCAACTACTTCGGCCAGGGGGCGCTTCTCCTCACCCATCCGGACGCCTCCTCGAACCCGTTCTACGAGCTGGCCGGGCGGCTCTTCCCCGCCTGGGTGCTCTACCCGCTCGTGATCCTCTCGGCGGTCGCCACCGTGATCGCCTCGCAGGCGGTGATCTCCGGGGCGTTCTCGCTGACCCGGCAGGCGGTGCAGCTCGGCTACGCGCCGCGGATCGAGATCGTGCACACCTCGGGGCGCGAGATCGGGCAGATCTACATCCCGTCGATCAACTGGCTGCTGATGCTCGCCACCTTCGGCCTGGTGCTCGGCTTCCGCCAGTCGACCAATCTCGCCGCGGCCTACGGGGTCGCGGTGACGGCGACGATGGTGATCACCACGATCCTCGCCTACGTCGTCGCCCGCCAGGTGTGGAACTGGAAGTTCGCCATCGTGGCGCCGGTGACCGCCTTCTTCCTGATCGTCGACGTCTCGTTCTTCGGGGCGAACATCATCAAGGTGGAGGACGGCGGCTGGTTTCCGCTGCTGGTGGGGATCGGGGTCTACACGCTGCTGACCACCTGGAAGAAGGGGCGGCAGATCCTCGCCGACCGCCTGGCGGGGGACTGCCTGCCGGTCGACCTCTTCGTCAAGAGCCTGAAGCCGGGCTCGCCGATCCGCGTCCCCGGCACCGCCATCTTCCTCGCCCGCGACCCGCTCGGCACGCCGCCCTCGATGCTCCACAACCTCAAGCACAACAAGGTGCTCCACTCGCGGGTGCTGATGCTGACCATGGTGACCGAGGAGGTCCCGGCGGTGCCGCCGGAGGAGCGGCTGGAGATCGAGGACCTGGGGTCGGAGTTCTTCCGCGTGACCTGCCACTACGGCTTCATGCAGACCCCGTCGGTGCCGGAGGTGCTCACCCGCCTGCGCGAGAAGGGGATGCACCTCGACCCGATGTCGACCACCTTCTTCCTCAGCCGCGAGACGCTGATCCCCAGCAAGAAGCCGGGGATGGCGATCTGGCGCGAGAAGCTCTTCGCCCTGATGGTCCGCAATGCCCAGCGCCCCACCGACTACTTCCGGATTCCGGTCAACCGGGTGGTGGAGCTGGGGATGCAGGTGCGGCTGTGATCGATCCCACCCCCTAGTGCACCTCGCCCATCAGCCGCTTGAGCGGTTTGATCAGGATGATGGCGATCACCGTGAAGGCGAAGCAGACGGCGGCGACGGCGCCGAAGATCATCGGCAGGGGGAACTTCTCGAACACCCCGGCCACCTGGCCGCCCATGAAGTTGCCGAGCGAGGTGGCGAGGAACCAGATGCCGAGCATCTGGCTGACCACCTTCGCCGGCGCCAGCTTGGTCATCGCCGAGAGGCCGACCGGGCTCAGGCAGAGCTCGCCGATCGTGTGGCAGAGGTAGACCAGGATCAGCCACAGGGGCGTGACCCGGCCTCCCGCCGGCCCCGAGGAGACGGCGGCTCCCACCATCACCAGGAACCCCAGCCCGGCGAAGAACAGCCCGTAGGCGAACTTGCTGGGGCTCGACGGCTCGCGACGCCGGCGGCCGAGGGCCAGCCAGATCCAGGCGAAGACCGGAGCCAGCATCCAGATGAACATCGAGTTCACCGCCTGCAGCCAGCTCGCCGGGAAGGGGAAGCCGAGGATCGAGGTGCTGGTGAAGCGCTCGGCGAACAGGTTGAGCGTCGAGCCCCCCTGCTCGAAGGCGGACCAGAACAGGCAGGCGAAGATGAAGAACGCCAGGATCGCCAGCAGGTGCTTGCGCTCGGTGGGGGTCCAGGGCTGCCGGAAGAGGACGATGAAGTAGACGATCGGGGTCGCGATCAGCGCGTAGCCGACGTAGCGGGTGACGTCCGACATCGACAGCTGGAGCAGGAACGCCAGGCCGACCAGCGCCGCGAAGACCGCGGCGGCGATCAGCAGGTTGCGGCGGTCCTTGGCGTGGGTCTCGGGGTCGGTGACCGCCGGCCGCAGCCCGACCGTCCCGAGCCGTCGCCCGCCGAGGACGTACTGGACGAGGCCGAGGACCATCCCCACCGCCGCGGCGCCGAAGCCCCAGTGCCAGCTGTTCGCGGGGTTGATGCCGTGGCTCTGGAGGAAGCCGCGGAACTGGACGCTCTGCGCCAGGAAGCCGACGACCAGCGGCGAGATGAAGCCGCCGAGGTTGATCCCCATGTAGAAGATCGAGAAGCCGGCGTCGCGCCGCTCGTCCTCGGGGGTGTAGAGGCCGCCGACCATGGCGCTGATGTTGGGCTTGAGGAAACCGGTGCCGACGACGATCAGGAACAGCCCGAAGAAGAACGAGCCGAGGCTGTGGAAGATCAGGCTGACGTGGCCGAGAGCGATGACGATCCCTCCCAGCAGCACGCTGCGCCGCTGGCCGAGGAGGCGGTCGGCGATCCAGCCGCCGGGCAGCGCGGTCAGGTAGACCATGGCGGTGTAGAGGCCGTAGATCGGGCCGGCCTTGGCCGCGTCCCATCCCAGGCCACCGGTCGCGACGGCGGCGGTCATGAAGAGGAGCAGGATGGCCCGCATGCCGTAGTAGCTGAAGCGCTCCCACAATTCGGTGAAGAAGAGGGTGGAGAGTCCGCGCGGATGGCCGAAGAAACCGGTATCGCGGACCGCTCCGGTGGATGGGGAGACGACTTCCAGGGCAGGGGTCTGGGCCATGGGCACCACCTAAGAGAAGGTTGATCGGGCGTTCAGCGCGCGAGCTTACCGCAGGGCGGGGAGCAATGTCAGTGCCAGGGGGTTGGTTGACGACACGGGGAGAGGCGTGGCGTGCGTTAGCCCTCGCCTTCGACGTCAGCCCGGTAGGGCGTCATTCCTTTAGCCCAGGGTGTCAACCCTGGGAACGTCGGCGTACCCGCCTTCCTTTCAGGCCTGCCTCGCCACAACCCAGGGCTCACGCCCTGGGCTACAGGAATGCCGCCCTACCGGGCTGGCTTCGGTGGTCCCGGAACCGCTCCTTGTAACCCGTCATGTCCAGAGGACGCGGTGTGACGCGAGAACGTTCTCTCCAGAGGTCGCAAACGCCGCAAAACCCTTGATTTACCAGGAAAAACGGATGGCACTCCCCTTGCTCTATCCCCTGAGTGGACAAGGTTTCACCCATCCAACCCGCGGCAGGACACCGCCGCGCGGCATCATGGGGGAAGCCGGGCGCCCCCGCCCGGCTTCCCTCCCCTCCTCTCCTCCCTGCGGTCCCCGGTCTGCTCTAGAATCCGGTGCCATGAGCTCCTCCGATCCGCTGGCCCATCTGCGGGACTCGATCGCCGAGGTCGACCGCGCCCTGCTCGAGCTGTTGCGCCGCCGGATGGATCTGGCGGCGGAGGTGGGGCGCTTCAAGGCGTCCCGGGACCTGCCGGTGGTCGTGCAGGACGTCGAGGACCGCATCCTCGACCGCGCCCGCCAGCACGCCGAGGCCTGCGGCGTCTCGGAGAGCGTGATGGCCGGGGTGTTCCAGGCGATCCTGAGCGGCTCGGTCGAGCGGCAGTACCGGGTGGGGATCTCGCTGCGCGAGCAGCGCGGCGAGCGGGTGCTGGTGCTCGGCGGCGGCGGCGGGATGGGGCGCTGGTTCCGCGGCTTCCTCGAGCTCGCGGGGCATGGCGTGGACCTGGTCGATCCGGCGTTCGGCAGCCTGCCGCCGGCCGCGGGGCGCTTCCCGGACCTCGGCGCCGTGGCGGATCTCGACGTCTACGGAGCGGTGCTGGTCTCGGTGCCGCTCGACCGCACCGCCCAGGTGCTGGAGGAGGTCGCCGCCCGGCGGCCCAAGGGGCTGCTGATCGAGATCGCCTCCGTCAAGGCGCCGCTGGCGCCGATCCTGGAGCGCGCCCGCGCGCAGGGGGTGCGCGCCTTCGCGCTGCATCCGATGTTCGGACCGGGGAAGTCGTTCTACGAGCCCTTGACCTTCGTCCTCGCCCACCAGGGGGACGGCGCGGCGGAGAAAGCGGCGCTGGCGCACCTGCTCTCCCACCCCTACACCCGGCTGGTGGTCGTCCCCTTCCCGCACCACGACCGCCTGATGGGGTGGCTGCTCGGCCTCGCCCACCTCACCAACATCCTGTTCGGCGCCGCGATCACCCATTCGGGGATCGAGCCCGCCGAGCTCCACGCCTGCGCCTCGACCACCTTCCGGCGCCAGGCGGACACCGCGCTCAACGTGCTCGCCGAGGACCCCGATCTCTACCTCGACATCCAGCGCCTGAACCCGCACCGCCACGAGGTCTACGCCGCGGCCCGCGAGGCGCTCGAGCAGATCCGCGGCATGGTCGAGGAGCACGACCGCGAAGGCTTCCGCGACACCATGACCGCGGCCCGCCGGGCGCTCACCCGCGAGGGGTAGCCGCTACCTCTTCTTGGCCGCGGGTCTTCTTGGCGGCCGCCTTCTTCGCCGGAGCCGCCGGTTTTTTGGAGGCTGCCGCCGGCTTGGGGGCCGCGGCCGGCTTGGCCGCGGGCTTCTTCGCGGCGGGTTTGGGGGCTGCCGCCGGTTTCTTCGCCGCGGCCTTCTTGGCCGGCGCCTTCTTGGCCGGCGCCTTCTTGGCCGGAGCCGAGCCGGTCACCTTCTTGCGGGCTTCGGAGACCAGGCCGGCGGCGGCGTTGACCACGCCGGTGACGGCGGCCACCACCGATCCCATGACCTTGCCGGCGCCGGTCTTGGCGGCGCCGGCCTCCTGCTTCGCGCTCTCGAGGATGCGGCTCGCGGAGGACGTCGCACCGGACTTGCCCGACGATTTCTTGCCTGACGCCATGAAGATCTCCTTTCGGGAGAAGAAGGAAGCAGAGTGGATCCAGCTTATCTCAAGGAGCGCCGAGCGCCTGGGCGAGATCGGCGATCAGGTCGTCCGGGTGCTCGAGCCCGATCGAGAGGCGGATCAGCTCCTGCGGCGTCCGCGAGGCGGGCCCCTCGCTCGTCGCGCGGTGCTCGATCAGGCTCTCGACGCCGCCGAGCGAGGTGGCGCGGGTGAACAGGCGGGCGCGCGAGACGGCGCGCAGAGCCGCCTCGCGGCCGCCGGCGGCGCGGAACGAGATCATGGCGCCGAAGGCGGACATCTGCCGCGCCGCGACCTCGTGCCCGGGATGCGTGGGGAGGCCGGGGTAGTGCACGGCGGCGACGCTGGGGAACGCCGCCAGGGCGCGGGCCACCGTCAGCGCGCCGGCCGTCTGGGCCGCCATCCGGCAGGCGAGGGTGCGCAGGCCGCGCAGCACGAGCCAGGAGTTGAACGGCGAGGCCACCGCGCCGAGGAGGTGGCGCAGGTGGTCGACCCGCTGCCAGAGGTCGTCGCGGCGGGCGAAGACGAGGGCGCCCCCCTGGACGTCGCTGTGGCCGCCGAAGTACTTGGTCGTCGAGTGGAGGACGACGTCGGCGCCGAGCTCGAACGGGCGCTGGAGGGCCGGGGTGGCGAAGGTGTTGTCGACCACGGTCAGCGCACCCGCTTGTCCGGCGATCGCCACCGCCCCCGCCACGTCGACCACCCCGAGCAGCGGGTTCGAGGGGGTCTCGAGCCAGATCAGCCGGGTGGCGGGACGCACCGCCGCCGCCAACGCCGCGAGGTCGCCCATGGCCACGAAGTCCGCGGCGATCCCCCAGTTGGGGAGGAAGTCGTCCGCCGCCACGCGGAAGCCGTAGTAGACGTCGTCCGGAAACAGCACGTGGGAGCCCGGCGGCAGGGCTTGCAGCAGGGCGATCCCCGCTGCCATCCCGGAAGCGAAGACGAGGGCCGCCTCCCCCCCTTCGAGCGCGGCGAGGGCCGTCTCGAGCTGCTCCTGGTTGGGGTTCGACTCGCGGATGTAGGTGTGACCGCCGATCGGCGTCCCCTCCGCATCGCGTCCGAAGGTGGTCGACAGGTAGATCGGCGGCGCGACCGACCCCGAGGCCGGATCGATCCGGTGGCCGGCGTGGACGGCCTGGGTGGCGAATTTCATCGCGGCTGACTTCATGGCGGCTGATTTCATGGCAAAAGGCCTAGCGCGCAGGGGGCGCGTCGTAAAATTTGTAAGATCTTCCCGAATTCACTCCAGCAGCTCCACCTGATAGCCGCGCTCGAGGAGGTCGCGGCGGAGCTCCTCCATGTGCGCCGCGTTGCGGGTCTCGAGGGTGACGTCGACCTGGGCCTCCCAGAAGCCGGCCTGCATGAAGACGCGGTCGTGCTGGATGCGCACCACGTTGCCGCCTCCAGCCCCCAGGATGCGCAGCATCTCGGCGAGCGCCCCGGGGCGGTCGGGGACGTGGGTGCGCAGGCGGACCAGGCGGCGCCCCTCGACCAGGTAGCGGTCGATGATCCGCGCCAGCAGGGAGACGTCGATGTTGGCGCCGGAGAGCACCATCACCACGTGGCGGCCGGCGACGTCGGGGATGTGGTGGCCGGCGAGGGCGGCGAGGGTGGTGGCGGCGGCCCCCTCGGTGACCGTCTTGCCGGTCTCCAACAGGCGGACGAGAGCGGCGCGGATCTCCTCCTCGCTGACCGTGACGACGCCGTCCACCAGGCGGCGGAGGTGCTCGAAGGTGCGCTCGCCCGGCCGTTTGACGGCGATGCCGTCGGCCACCGAGCGCTCGGCGGGGGCGACGACGATGCGGCCGGCGCGGAAGCTCTCGGCCATCGCCGGCGCCGCCGCGGTCTGCACCCCGTAGATCCGCACGCCGGGGCGTTTCGCCTTCACCGCCGCGGCGATGCCGGAGATCAGCCCGCCGCCCCCCACGGGGACGACGATCACCTCGACCTCCGGCGTGGCCTCGAGGATCTCGAGGCCGATCGTCCCCTGGCCGGCCATCACCTGATCGTCGTCGAACGGATGGATGAAGATCAGCCCGCGCTCGCGCTCGAGGCGCAGCGCCTCCTCGAACGCCTCGTCGAAGATCTCCCCGGCGAGCACCACCTCGCCGCCGAGGCGCAGGGTGTTCTCGATCTTGATCAGCGGCGTGGTGACCGGCATCACGATGACGGAGGGGACCCCGGCCTGGGTGGCGCTGAACGCCACCCCCTGGGCATGGTTGCCCGCCGAGGCGGTGATCACCCCACGCCGCACCTCCTCGGCGGGGAGGGAGGCGATCTTGTTGTAGGCGCCGCGGACCTTGAACGAGCCGGTGAGCTGGAGGGTCTCGTACTTGAGCCAGGCGTGGAGGCCGAGCTGCTCGGAGAACACCCGCGACTCGAGACAGGGGGTGTTCTGCACCACCCCGCCGATCCGCTCGCGCGCCGCTTCGATGTCCGCCAGGCTGATCAAGTTCCAGAGCCTCGAAAGAGGCCGCAGCATAGCAGGACGCAGAGCGGGAAAGGGGGAGGGTGAAAACGAAACGGCCGGAGCGCCGCGAGGCGATCCGGCCGTGAGCCATTTCGTTGATTCCGTAGCGCTTTGTGGAATCAATGCGCGCTGGCCACCTGCACCTCGGCGGCGGCGATCGGCTGGGCTTTCGCGCTCTCCGCGGCCAGCTCGAAATTGGTGCGCTTGAGGAGCGCCTCGGCGAGGCTCGAGCGGACCTGACCCGCCATCGAGGCGTCGAGCTCGACGGCCTTGCCGAACGCCTCGCGCGCCGCCTTCATGTCCCCCTTGAGGGTCAGCAGGGAGCCGAGCTGGTCGTAGGCGCGGGCCTGGTCGGCAGGCTCCGAGTAGAGGGCGAGGGCCATGCGGGTGACGTGGAGGGCGGAGTCGTACTGCCGGGCACCGCTGTAGGCCCGCGCCACGCCGAGCAGGCAGTCGGGGCAGGGGCCGCTCTCCAGCTCGCTCGCCCGCTCGAACTCGGCGGCGGCGCGCTGGAAGTCCCCCTTCTGCACCAGCTCCTCGCCACGCTGCATGGCGCGCGCGGCGTCGGCCTGCACCACGGATTCCTCGGCGGCCCGGGCGGCCGGCACGATGAGGAGAGGCAGCGCGGCGAGCATCGTCAGGGTCGAAAGATTGCGGAATCGTGGTGTCATCGTCGTTACTCCTGTGTTGTCAATCCGTTCCGTACCTTTTCGGGCGTCGGTCGTCGGCCGCTCGCCGCGCAGAATCTGACTACAGCAACGTCCGTGCCAAGAGAGCCCGGAGTCGCGACGACTCCGTGCCCGCGGGATGAGTCCTTGCTCGTTCATGGCATCGCTTTTGCTATTTAACTCTGGTCGAGGCGCCGCCCTGCCGATTGTCCGGGGCGGCCTGATCAGTTCCATTACCTTCAACTTGGAAAAGAGAGGACTCTCCATGAGCAAAACCCAGCGCACTCGTCGTATCACCATGGCCGCCTTCGCCGGCCTCTTCGCTTTGGTCCCCACCTTCGCCCACGCCGCGACGCCGAACCATGCCGACACCAAGTTCGTCAAGGACGCCGCGGCGGGCGGCATGGAGGAGGTCGAGCTCGGCAAGCTGGCGGCCGCCAAGGCCTCCAACCCCGACGTCAAGAGCTTCGGCCAGAAGATGGTCGACGACCACTCGAAGGCCAACGACCAGCTCATGCAGCTCGCCTCCCAGAAGGGGATCGACATCAAGAAGGGCGATTCCATGATGGCCAAGCACGACTCGGCCAAGCTCGCCAAGCTCAAGGGCGCGAAGTTCGACAAGGCCTACATGGACATGATGGTCAAGGATCACAAGAAGGACGTCGCCGACTTCGAGCACGCCTCGAAGGGCGCCAAGGACGCCGACATCAAGAGCTGGGCCGCGACCACCCTCCCCACCCTCCAGGAGCACTGGAAGATGGCGCAGGACCTCGACGCCAAGGTCGGCGGCAAGAAGAGCAAGTAAGCCGGCAAAGCCGTCAACGCGGGATGGGAGCTCGTCTCCCGTCCCGCCTTCGCCCCTCGGGCACACCTCGGATTACCTATCAGCGAAAGAGAGGACACATCATGAGTCAGCGTATCCACCGTGTTGCCTTCACAACCCTCACCGGTCTTCTGGCGCTCGCCCCGGCCTTCGCGCAGACCCAAGGGAGCGCCACCAACTCGAACCGCTCGGGCGCGATGTCCTCGTCGTCGACGAAGCTCGCCATGGGGGACTCCCATTTCATGAAAGACGCGGCGGAGGCCGGGATGGCCGAGGTCCAGCTCGGGCAACTGGCGACCCAGAAGGCCACCAGCGCCGACGTCAAGAGCTTCGGCCAGCACATGATCGACGATCACACGAAGGCCAACGACCAGTTGAAGCAGCTGGCGGCGCAGAAGGGCGTGACCCTGCCGGACTCGCCGTCGATGATGCAGAGGCACGACACGGACCGGCTGTCCAAGCTGACGGGCGCCGAGTTCGACCGCGCGTTCATGGACCAGATGGTCAAGGACCACAAGAAGGTGGTGGCCGAGTTCGACAAGGCCTCGAAGGGGAGCAAGGACTCCGACGTCAAGAGCTTCGCCTCCTCCACCCTGCCCACCCTCCAGGACCACCTCAGGATGGCGCAGACGCTCGATTCCACGGTCGGCGGCAAGAAGAGCAAGTAAGGCCTTCGCCACCACGGATGCGGTTTCAGGGCGGTCCCGCGGGGCCGCCCTCTCCTTTTGACTACGCTTTCCTGGTTACAATCGCCCGCCATGACCGACATTTCCCCGGACCAACGCTGGGACCGCCTGCCGCGGACGCGCGGCGCGGTCGAAGCGGGGATCCGCGACGGCCTCCATCTCGGCGCCCAGCTCTACGCCTCGCTCCACGGCGAGACGGTGGCCGCGGCGGCGCTCGGCGAGGACCGCCCCGGCGTCCCCCTCACTCCCGATCACCTGATGCTCTGGCTGTCGTCGACCAAGCCGGTGCCGGCGATCGCCGTCGCACAGCTCTGGGAGCGCGGCCTGCTCGAGCTCGACGATCCGGTGGCGCGCCACCTCCCCGAGTTCGCCGCCCACGGCAAGGAGGGGATCACCCTGCGCCATCTCCTCACCCACACCGGCGGCATCCGCCTGCTCGACACCGGCTGGCCGGCGGCGAGCTGGGAGGAGATCATCGAGAAGATCTGCGCCATGAAGCCCGAGCCCCGCTGGGTGCCCGGCCAGAAGGCCGGCTACCACCAGGCTTCGAGCTGGTTCATCCTCGGCGAGGTGATCCAGCGGGTCGGCGGGCTCCCCTTCTCCACCTACGTCCGCCGGGAGATCTTCGAGCCCCTGGAGATGTCCGACTCCTGGATCGGCATGCCGCCCGAGCGCTACCGGGAGTACCGGGACGCGGAGCGCATCGCCGCGATGTGGAACACCGAGACAAAGGACGGAGAGGAGCCGCAAGCCCCACGGCTGGGACGCCGAGGAGCGCTGCGTCCGCCCCAATCCGGGCGGCAACGGCTACGGCCCCACCCGCGACCTCGGGCGCTTCTACGAGATGCTGCTCGGCCGCGGCTCCTGGCGCGGGCGCCGCGTCCTGCTGCCGCAGACCGTCGAGGCCTTCACCGCGCCGCACCGGATCGGGATGCTGGACGTCACCTTCAAGCACGTCCTCGACTGGGGTCTGGGGTTCATCGTCAATTCGAACCAGTACGGAGCGGAGACGGTCCCTTACGGCTACGGTCACCACGCCTCCCCGCGCACCTTCGGCCACAGCGGCTACCGCTCGTCGACCGGCTTCGCGGACCCCGAGCGCGGGCTCGCCGTGGCGCTGGTGCTCAACGGCACGCCGAGCAACGAGCGGCACGAAGCGCGCATCCGCTCGCTGCTCGACGCCCTGTACGAAGACCTCGGCCTGGCCGCCGGGTCCTCTACCGGGTAATCAGCGGGTCATCAGCGGCTCACTTCGAAGCCTTGGCGGCGGTGCAGGCGCCCTTGTGCTTCTCGTGGACGCCGGCCTTCAGCAGCTCGCACTGATTGGTGTAGGTCTTGTCGTCGCAGCCGCAGACTGCGGGCCCCGTCGTCGGGCAGGTCGCCGGCACCTTGACGCAGGTCCCCGACAGGTCGGCCACGTTGCACTTCCCCGTGGGGAACTTGCAGGCCAGGCCCGTCGCGCACTGGATGCCGGCGATGCCGCCGCACATCTGCCCGACCCCGGCGGCGGCCTTGGCGGCTGGCGCCGCGGGGGCCTGCGCCCAGCCGGAGGTCACCATCAGGGTCAGAGCGCAGACAAAACCAATGCTGAAGATCGCTTTGCGAATCATGGGTCGACCCTCCTCGAAATCCGCGCCGCAGGTTGAAGGAAGGAACGGCACGGTGGGTTATCGGTTAAGAATAACTCAAAGGAGCACTGTAGTAACCCCCTGCCAGATCCACCACAGGCCGACCAGGCGGAAGATCCACAGCAGGTTGCGGACGCCGAGCAGGAAGAAGTTGTGGGCCGGGAAGGGGACCTCGATCGGGGCGTGCTCGCGGACCAGCAGGTAACCGAGCGCCGCCACGTTCACCGTCACCCCCACCACCAGCTTGAACCAGGTGGTGGCGAGGGGGACCGGGGCCGGCTGCCCGGCGGCCGCGGCGGCGAGCGCGATCAGCAGGAAGAGCAGGGGCACGAAGATCCCCACCCGCAACGGCCAGCGCCACGACTGGAGGAAGGAGAAGAACTTCGCCGCCGAGTGCCGGTGCGCCGCGCAGCAGCGGGCCGCGAGCACCCGCCGGCCGGTCGCGAGCTCGAGCGGCTCGGGCGCGGCCGGCGGCACGCGGTTGCACCACAGGCATTTGACCGCGAGCACCCGCTCCATGTACGGCCGGGCCAGGAACCGGTGGACGACGATCAGCGCCACCCCCGCCGCCAGGCTCACCCCTACCGGCTCCGGATGGCGCACGAAGAGGAACAGCACCCCGGGGATGAACAGGAAGAGCAGCACCCCCGTCGCGTAGAGCGCGAAACGGTTGGGCGCGGGCGGCGGGCTCGGTTGCGGGGGCGTCATGGCAGGGTGGAGAGAACGGCGGATTATGCCATGATCGCTTCGATGGGGAGTAAACTGTTAAGGCCATGGCGAAGATCCCACTGAACCTCGCAGAAGACATCCAGCCGATCTCGGATCTCGAGGCCAGGGCCACGGATCTCCTTCGCCAAGTTCAGGAGACCCGGCGACCGGTCGTCCTTACCGAGAAGGGGAAGGGTGCGGCCGTGCTGGTCGATCTCGAGAGCTACCAGAATCTCATGGAAGAGATCGAGCTCCTGCGGGACGTTCATCAAGGTTTGGCCGATGCGGAGGCCGGACGCGTGACGTCTCACGAAGAAGCCCGTATCCGTCTGATCTCTCGTTACGCGTCCTAGTGTCCTACCAAATCCTCTGGTCTGATTCCGCCCTGGAACGGATCACCGAGTTCCTGGACTTCATCGCGGAGGACAACCCGCCAGCGGCTCAGCGAGTCGTGGCTGATCTCTTTCGGCGCATCGGAGTCCTCGTGGAGCAGCCCCGATCGGGGAGGCCTCTCTCCGAGGGAATCAATCCGGATCTTCGCCGGCTCGTCATCGGCAACTATGTGATCGCCTACAGGATTCAGGAAACCCAGCAGACGGTCACCATCGTGGCCGTCCGCCATTCTCGTGAGCGTCCGCTTGCCGAAGAAGGCTAAGACTCCTCTTCTCTACCGGCAAACTCCCAGATACCCCGCCGCCGTGAAGCCCGGGAAAACGTCGCTCACGCTCGGGTTGCCCAGGCGCCGGTCGAGCACCTCGCTCAGCACCGTGCGGTAGTCGGTCGTCACCGCCAGGTCGCCGGGGTCGGCGAGGGCGTCCGGGGCCAGGGTGGGCCAGTTTCCATAGACCTTCTTGCCGTTGATGCCGCTCCCCATCAGGAACATGAAGCTGGCGGTGCCGTGGTCGGTGCCGCCGGAGGCGTTCTCCTCGATGCGGCGGCCGAACTCGGTCATCGTCACCACCGTGACGTTGCCGCGGTCGTGGAGGTCGGCGTAGAAGGCGTGGAGGCCGGCGCCGAAGTCGGTGAGCAGGTCGCTCATCTGCCCGGTCTCGGTGTCGTGCATGTCCCAGCCGCCGAGATCCGTGCAGGCGACCTCCAGCCCGAGATCGGCCTTGATCAGCTGGGCGATCTGCTTCATCGCGTTGCCGAAGTCGCTGTCCGGATAGACGGCGCCGTTCGCCGGCGGGTACTGCCCGGGATCGACCGCCGCCAGGCGCTCGACGGCGCCGAAGGTCTGCAGGGCCTGGACGTCGAGGAAGGTGGTCCCCGAATAGAGGGCGGCGAGGGTGCCTTGAAAGCGGGCGGCCTGGTCCTCGAACCCCTGGAGATGAAAGTCGGCGATCGAGGCGAGCGAGGTGGCCGGGATCGACCCCCGCAGCGACGCCGGGATCAGGTCGCCGAAGCCGATGGCGCGGAAGGGGGAGGTGTTCCCGGAGTCGACCGCCGCCAGGTGGCGGCCGAGCCAGCCGGTGAGCAGCCGCCGCTCGCCCGGGGTGCCGCGCTCCATCCAGTCCATGCCGTCGAAGTGCGAGTGGTTGTTGACCGGCATGCCGGCCGCCTGCACCACGGCGAGGCCGCCGTCGTCCCAGACCTCCTTCAAGGGGCCGAGCGACGGATGGAAGCCGAAGAAGCCGTCGAGGTCGAGCGCGCCGCCCGTCCCCCCCGGCTCGGGGATGCCGATCGTGGGGCGGTTGTCGTGGTAGTAGGAGTCGCCGAAGGGGACGACGACGTTGATCCCGTCGGCGCCGCCGCGCAGGAAGATGCAGACCAGCGTGTCGCGCGACGCGGAAGCCCGGCCCGGCGCGGCGAAGGCGAGCCGGGGGAACCAGTGGGGCAAGGCGGTGGCGGCGCCCAGGGCGCCGAGGAAGCCGCGGCGGGTGATCTTGGACATGACGTTCCTCTCTGGATGATCAGCGGGTGATCAGCGCCACTGGAAATAGGGCGAGCCGAGGATCAGGGCGATCAATCCGGGGGCTTGCTGGTTCAGGTACCAGGGGGCGACGCGCGCGTTGCCGGGCCGCCCCTGGCCGACGTAGTCGATCAGCAGCGCGCGGTCGGGCGGATCGAGCGGCCGCTGGAGGAAGCGCGACGCCATGGCGTCGACGAAGCGCGCCGAGGTCCGCGACGCCGCGGCGGCCACGATGCCGCGGATCGGCACCGGCACGCCGTCGAACCAGTTGAGCGCCAGGGCGGAGGCGACGTTCCAGCGGTTCAGCATGCCGTTGGTGTTCGCCCACGCCGCGCCGACGTCGGGGTAGCCGTTCGGCGGCTCCCACTCGAAGGGGACCTGGCCCAGCGGGTAGAGCGACCAGATCAGGTTCTGGATCCCGTCGTCGGTCGGCTGGGGAGCGAGCGTGCGCAACGCCGCGATCACGAACTCGTAGGGGCGGCGCAGCTTCTGGCCGGCGGCGGCGTAGAACTCGTCGGAGAGCAGAATCGTCTTGAGCACCGCCCGCAGGTCGCCGCCGGTCGCGGTGAAGGTCGCGGCGGCCTTCGCGATCACCGAGGCGGGCGGCGTGTCGGCCACGAAGTGGCGGCAGAGCTTGGTCGAAATGAAGGTGGCGCAGGCCGGGTGGCGGGCGAGGATCGCCAGCACCCGCCGGCCGTCGAGGCTGCCGGGGTCGCCGCCCGCGATCGCGAGCCCGAGCACCGTCTTCGGCCCCGGATCGTGGGCGCCGGGGTCGAACAGGAACTCGCCGTCCGTCCCCTGGCCGTTGTAGTCGACCGTCCAGCCGGTGAAGCAGCGGGCGACCTCGTGGACGTCGGTCTGCGTGTAGCCGGCGCCGACGCCGATCGTGTGCAGCTCCATCAGCTCGCGGGCGTAGTTCTCGTTCGGGCCGTCGGCGACGTTGCTGGCGTTGTCGAGGTAGATCATCATCGCCGCGCTGTGCGCCGAGGCGGCGAGGAGGTCGCCGAAGCGGCCGAAGGCGAAGGCGCGGGAGACCGTGCGGTCGTCGACCGTCTTCAGCACCGAGACGTCGTCCTTGAAGTGATACATGCTGAAGTGGTTGTTCCAGAACTCGACCATCACCTCGAACAGCTGCCGCTTGCTGAACAGGTGGCGGTAGACGGTGGCCCGCTTGAGCTCCATGGCGACCGAGTAGCCGCCGTCGTTGAGCGGCGCCGAGAGGTCGAAGAGCTGCTGTGCCGTCTGCCCGAGGGTCGAGATACTGCGCGGCGAGGGCGGCGTCGACGGCCGAATCGTCGATCGTCTCCGGATGGAGCTGCTCGTCGAGCCAGGCCTCGATCCCCATCCCGCGGGCGCGGTCGAGCTCCCCCGGCGGCACGCCGAAGGTCGTGCGGTGCAGCAGGTGGGCGACCGGATCGGTCGGCGCCGAGACCCGGGTGACGAGCTGCTCGAATTCCACCGCCGACAGCCGCCGCGACTGCGCGGGCGGCTCCATGGACGCGAACGCCCGCGCCGGCCACGACCCCAGGAACGCCGCCGCGGCGCTCGCCCCGGCGGCGCCGCGCAACAGCCCTCTGCGAGACAGCGGCTCACTGCTCATTGCGATTCCCCCTCCTGGTTGAGACCCTGGGGAGCTATTGGAGCATGGGGGAGGGGCGGGGGCTGTGAGGTTCTTCACAGGACGGGGAAACCATTCACCGAAGGGCGTAGAGACGTTCCCAGCGCATACCGAGAACCTCTGCAGACCACGGGGACGGCGGGACGTCTCCGCCGGAGGGCAGACCGGTGCCAGGGACCCGGGCGCGATTGGGTGGGTTAAATGGCCGCCAGATCGGCCGACCTGCCCTGCGAAGAGACGTCCCGCCGTCCCCGTGGCCTGCGAAGGGTGTCGTTATGCGCTGGGAGCGTCTCTACACCCTTCGGTGCAAGGTACATCCTCGGGGAAAACGCGGACCCTACCCCGGAGCCCGCAACGCCGCCTGAGCCGCCGCCACCGCGAGCCGCGCCCACGCCTCGTACATCACCCCGGAAGGGTGGAGGCCGTCGGGGGCGATCAGGGCGGGGTCGGCGGCCGCATGGCGCGACTCGGGGGTGACGTCGACGTAGCGGGCGCCGGCCTTCGCCGTCTCTTCGCGGTTGATCTGATTGAAGCGGTCGATCTCGGCGCCGATCGTCTCGCGGTTGCGGCCGCTGCGGGCGGCGAACGGGGTCACCCCCCAGTCGGGGATCGAGAGGACGACGACGCGTCCTCCTTGCCCGCCGGCGAAACCGATCGCCCGTTGCAGCATCGCCGCGAAGTCGGTCCGGTAGGCGTCCGGCTCGCCGCGCCGGTATTGGTCGTTGACGCCGATCAGCAGCGTCACCAGGCCGTAGGGGGCGTGCGGCGCCGCCTGGTCGATGCCGTGGCCGAGCTCACGCACCGTCCAGCCGGTCGTCGCGACGATCTCGGGCGCCGCCACCTCGATTCCCTTCTCGCGCAGCAGCGCCGCCAGCCGCACCGGCCAGCGCTCCGTTTCGGCGACGCTCTCGCCGATCGTGTAGGAATCCCCCAGCGCCAGATAGCGCTGGGCGGCGGGCTTCGGCGCGGCGGTGGCTGCGGATGTGGCGGCGGCGAAGAGGGCGGCGGCGGCCAGCGTCATTCGCGATACTTGACATGTCAATCATCCACCCCTACAATCTATCGCGTTATGGTTGAAGAATCGCCGGAAGAGAGCAGTCTGCTCCAGCGCGAGATCCGGCAGGGGAAGCCCTTCCGTTCCCGCGGACAGGAGGTCGTCGTGGCGCTGCTCCGTACCGCGGATCTGGTGCGCCGCGCCGTCAGCCGGGCGGTGGAGCCGCATGAGATCACCCTGCAACAATACAACGTCCTGCGCATCCTCCGCGGCGCCGGCGAGCAGGGGCTGCCGACGCTGGAGATCGCCGAGCGGATGATCGAGCAGGCGCCGGGGGTGACCCGGCTGCTCGACCGCCTGGAGGCCAAGGGGCTGGTGCGCCGCGAGCGCTGCCGGCACGACCGGCGGCAGGTGCTCTGCTGGCTCACCGCGACCGGCGCCGAGCTGGTCTCGACGCTCGACGAACCGGTCGATCGGGCGGACGTCGAGGCGGTCGGCATGCTGGAGCCCGAGGAGCAGGACCGGCTGCTGCGCATGCTCGACGCGATCCGCTCCGGCAAGACGTAGATTTTCGTCTCACCGCTTTTCATCAGGGCGTCAGTGGAGGTTGAACCGACCTCCGTTGGCTGGACACTCATCCCGCAAGGGTTTGAACCTTTCGATCAAGGAGGCATTACCGATGACCCGTAAGCTTTTCGCCGCCGCCGTTCTCACCACCCTCGCCGCCCTGCCGATGCAGGCCGAGACCCTGAACATCGACCCCGCCCATTCCGAGGTCTCGTTCCAGATCCGCCACCTGGTCAGCCAGGTGCGGGGACGCTTCAACGACTTCGGCGGCGTGATCCAGATGGATCCCAAGAACCTCGCCGCCTCGTCGGTCGACTTCCACATCAAGGTGACCAGCATCGACACCAACCAGGCGGACCGCGACAAGCACCTGCGCACGGCCGACTTCTTCGACGCCGCGAAGTACCCGGAGATCACCTTCAAGAGCAAGTCGATCACGGCGGCCGGCAAGGACAAGTACAACGTCACCGGCACCTTCACCCTGCACGGCGTCAGCAAGGAGATCACCGTCCCGGTCACCTACCTCGGCGCGGTCAAGGATCCGTTCGGCGGCGGCGGCAGCCGCGCCGGCTTCCAGCTCGAGACCACGCTCGACCGCAAGGACTACGGGATCGTCTGGAACAAGGCGATCGACAACGGCGGCGTGATGCTCGGCGACGAGGTGAAGGTCGCGATCAACCTCGAGAGCGTCAAGAAGGGCGAGGCGGCCAAGGGGAAGTGAGGGAAGCCCGGGCCGTTCGCGGCTCGCGGCAGGCTTTCAGAGGGGGCTTGAGCGACCGGCCCCCTTTCCTTTTGTAGACTGACCGCGTGAAGACCAACGCCGCCCGCCTCCTCGACTCCCTCGCCATTCCCTACGAGCTGCGCGAGTACGCGGTCGATCCCGACGACCTCGCGGCCGAGTCGGTGGCGCGCAAGATCGGGCTCCCTCCTGAGCAGGTGTTCAAGACGCTGGTCGTCCGCGGCGACCGCACCGGCGTGCTGCTCGCCGTGGTGCCGGGCGACGCGGAGCTCGACCTGAAGGCGCTCGCTCGCCTCTCCGGCGACCGCAAGGCCGAGGTGGTGGCGCTGCGCGAGGTGCAGCCGCTCACCGGCTACGTGCGCGGCGGGGTCACCGCGCTCGCCGGCAGGAAGGACTATCCGGTGTTCGCCGACGAGACGATCGAGCTCCACGACGTGGTCTCGGTCTCGGCCGGCGTCCGCGGCACGCAGATCGTGCTCGCGCCGGACGGCTACCTGCGCGCCACCGGCGCCCGCACCGGGCCGATCGCCAAGCCGAAACAGGGGTAGAATAGATCGTCAAGGCTGCATGCGTCGTCTTGACGGGCCGCCGCAGCCCCTCATTCGTCACCACGGCCATGGCCGACTCTCTCTTCTCTTCGCCGCCGAGGACCGCCGCCGAGCTGATGCGCCAGCTCGGCTTCAAGTTCCCTGGAACGACGATCGTCGCCCCGGCGCTCCCGTCGGCGCTCCCGGCAGAGACGGCGCGGGCCCTGGAGACGCGGCCGGGCCCGGCGCGGCGGACGCTCCACGTCACCAACGGCGACGTGGCGGCCGAGGGGCTGCGCGCCGCCGGGCTCGGCGGCGTCGCCGGAGACGTGGCGGTCACCGCCGACCTGCTGCACGAAGGGCCGGCCCCCGGCGGCATGCCGCTCGAGCGCTGGCGCAAGGTGCGCGCCCGCTATCTCGCCGAGAGCGGCTACGACGACTACGACTCCTGCCTCGCCCGGCTCACCGGCTGGGACCATACCCTGGAGGCGGCCGGCGCCTACGGCGAGGTCGTCCTCTGGTTCGAGCACGACCTGTTCGACCAGCTGCTGCTGATCCGCGCCCTCGACCTGCTGGCGCAGCGCGACCTCGGCGCCACCGAGCTCACGCTCCTCTCGGTCGGCGAGTTTCCCGGCGTCGTCCCCTTCCACGGCCTGGGGCAGCTCTCGCCGCCGCAGCTCGCCTCGCTCTACCCCGCGCGCACCCCCGTCGACACGGCGCGCAAGCTCCTGGCGCGCGACGCCTGGCGGGCCTTCCGCGCCCCCGATCCGCGGGAGATCGAGGCGATCCTGCGCCGCGACACCTCTCCCCTGCCCCACCTCGCCGGCGCGCTCCGCCGCCATCTCGAGGATTTCCCCGGCGCCGCCGACGGCCTCGCGCGCTCCGAGCGGCAGATCCTGCGCGCGGTGAGCGAAGGGGCGGCGAGCTTCGAGGAGGCCTTCCGCGCCACCCAGGCGATGGAGGAACGGGTGTTCCTCGGCGACCTCTCGTTCCACCGCCTGCTGCGCGAGCTCGCCGCCCCGCCGCGCCCCCTCCTCCGCCTGGAGACGGCCGGCGGCGGCTCGCCGCGCGCGCTGCGGCTCTCGCTCACCGCCAGCGGCCGCGAGGTGCTCGCCGGCAGGGACGACTGGGTGCGGATGCGCGGCATCGACCGCTGGCTCGGCGGCGTGCACCTCCAGGGGGCCGAATCGCCGTGGCGCTGGAATTCTGAAACGGGAAGGCTGGCGCGCTCGTAGGAAGAGCTGGAGGTACTCCCATGCAATCACACCCAACACCCCCCCAAGATACCGGTTCCGGCGCACCCCGCTCTCAGCGGCCGGGCTCGCCGTTCTCTGCGTTCTCGCCCTGATCGTCTCCCTGGCCGTCGCGCCGGCTCCCGCCTCCGCCTGGGGTTGGGGGAACGACCGCCCGGTGGTCCACGTCCCCTCGCTGCTCGACGACGCGGAGTTCCGCGCCGAGGTCCGCCAGGGGCTCGACCGCCTCTACGACATGGACTACGACGGCGCCAACGCCGTCTTCGCCGCGATCGAGAAACAGCACCCGGGGCATCCGGTCGGTCCCTTCCTGCGCTCGCTCCATCCCTGGTGGGAGATCCTGGTCGATCCCGACGACGAGTCGCACGACGGCGCCTTCCTCGCCGCCATGGACGAGGTGATCGACCGCAGCGACCGGCGGCTGCGCGCCGATCCGCAGGACCTCGACGGCATGTTCTTCAAGGCCGGCGCCCTCGCCTTCCGCGGCCGTCTGTCCACCGACCGCAAGCGCTGGCTGCGCTCGGCGCTCGACGGCCGCAAGGCGCTCCAGCTCCTCGAGGAGGTCCGCAAGCTGCAGCCGGACAACGCCGACCTGATGCTCGGGGTGGGCCTCTTCGACTACCTGGCGGACGTCGCCCCCCGCCAGTACCCGATCCTCAAGCCGTTCACCCGCTTCTTTCCCAAGGGGAACCGCCAGCGGGGTCTCGCGGAGATCGCGCAGGCGGTCGACAAGGGGACCTTCGCCACCACCGAGGCGGCCTTCTGCCTGGTGCAGATCCACTACATCTTCGAGCACGACTACGCGACCTCGCTCCACTACGCCCGCTGGCTGCGCGAGCGCTATCCGGACAACGCCGTCTTCCACATCTACGAGGGGCGCGCGCTCGCCCACCTGAACCTCTGGGCCGACGAGCGCCAGGACCTGCTCGATGTGCTGGCCCGGCAGTCGGAGGGGAAGACCGGCTACCGCGGCGACATCACCCAGCAGGCCCTCTACGTGCTCGGCCGGGACGAGGTGCGCTGGCGGCAGTACGCCGACGCCCTTCCCCACCTCGCGCGCCTCGAGGTCCTCCCCGGCCGCGGCGAGATGGCGGACGACTACAAGGCCTACGGCCGGCTCTATCGGGGGATGGCGCTCGACGCGCTCGGGCGGCGCGACGAGGCGGTCTTCTGGTACCGGCAGGCGCTCGAGGACCGCCCCCCCGGCGAGGTGCGCGGCAAGGCCCGCGACTACCTCAAGGCTCCGTATCCGGGATGACCGGGTCCACTTTCCGACGGAAGACGTAGATCACCCCGCCGACGGCGAGCGCGATCGCTCCGGCCACCAGATTGGCCCGGGTCGCGCTCGCCGCGAAGGCGACGCAGAGGAGCGCCGCGGCGATCGGGATCGTCGGGCCGCCCGGCAGCCGCACCGCTCCCACCTGCGGCATCTTGCGCCGCAGCACCGGCACCGCGAGGGCGGTGCCGAAGTAGGTGGCGAGGCGGGCCACCGCCGACAGCGTGGCGAGCGCCGCGAAGGAGCCGGTGAAGGCGAGCGGCAGGGCGATGGCGGTCTGCACCAGGATCGCCGCCGCCGGCGTGCGGTAGCGCGGATGCAGGGTGCCGAGGAAGCGCGGCCCGAAGCCGTCGCGGGCGAGCGCGTAGAGGTAGCGCGGCCCGGAGAGCACCGTGTTGCTGTTGGTGCCGAGGATCGAGATCACCGCCCCGACCGTCATCAGGAGCCCGCCCCAGCCGCCGAGGAAGGTCGCCGCGGCGCCGGCGAGCGGCGTCGGCGAGTCGACCACGCCGGGGAGGGTGCCGAGCGCCACCCACTGCACGGCGGTGTAGAGCAGCGTCACGATGACGATCTGGACGATGAGGGCGAACGGCACGTCGCGGCGCGGGTTCTTGAACTCGCCGGCCGGCGCCGCCGTGTTCTCGAAGCCGGCGTAGGCGTAGAGCAGGAGGAGCACGGCGTCCCCCGGCCCTCCCGCGCCCGGCTTGGGGAGGACCGAGGTGGCGAGCCGGGTCGAGACGTAGAAGATCCCCACCGCGATGAAGATCAGCAGCGGCAGCGTCTTGGTGATCGCCAGGAAGACCGCCGTCCGCACTCCGGACTTGACGCCGGCGACGTTGATCGCGGTCAGCGCCAGCACCGGCACGACGATCGCCAGCGCCCGTCCCCATCCCGCGTTGGCCGCCGGCCACAGGTAGCCGACCGCCTGCTCGAACGCCACCGACAGCGAGGAGACCGCCGACACCCGCGCCAGCCAGGTCATCCACCCCACCTCGAACCCCACCAGGTCGCCGAACGCCGCGCGGGTGTAGACATAGGCGCTCCCCGGGCGGTCGAAGTAGCTCCCCGCCTCCGCGAAGCAGAGCACCAGCAGCAGCACCGCGAACCCCGCGAGCACCACCGCCCCCACGCTCCACCACCCGAGGATCGCCGCCGCCGCCGCCGGCAGCAGGTAGACCCCGCTGCCGATCACGTCGTTGACCGAGAAGCCCACGATCTCCCAGCGCGAGACCGCGCGGCGCATGGAGACGCCCTGCGAGGAGACCGGGGGCGCGATCGGTTGCGGCTCGCTCATGTCAGGCCTCTCCCCGCCGTTTCCGGCAGCGTCCACACCCAGACCCCCGCGAGGACCGCGAAAGCGGCCGCGAGGGCGACGCCGCCGGCGAGGCCCCAGCGGCCGGCGACGCCGGCGATGGCGAGGGGGGCCACGAACTGGACGCCGCGGGTGACGTTCATGATGATCGACATCGCGGCGCCGCGCACCCGGGTCGGGAAGAGCTCCGAGAAGTAGGGGCCGTAACACGACCAGGTCCCCGTCCCTACCCCGGCGACGAACATGCAGGCGAGGCCGAGCGCGGGGCGCGCCGCGAAGGCGTCCCAGAACAGGGTCACCATGGCGAGGCCGGCGGCGGTGACCGCGCAGTAGAGGGCGAAGGCGCGGCGGCGGCCGGCGGCGTCCGATACCCAGCCGAAGGTGAGATAGCCGAGAAACGAGCCGGCGACGAAGGTCAGCGTCCACCATCCCGAGCCGAAAATCGAGAGGCCTCGCTGCTTTTGCAGGTAGCGCGGCAGCCAGACGACGGCGAACCAGTAGGCCGACATGTTGAAGATGGTGAGCACGAAGGCGCGGCCGAAGATCCCGGCGAGATCCGGCGCTACCAGCTGCGCCAGGATCGGCCGCCGGCTCGCCGTCGTAACCCCGGCGCCGCGCTGCCGGCGGTGCTCGAGCCAGAGGTCCGACTCGGGGAGCCAGCGCCAGGCGAGGAGGGCCAGGATCGGCGCCGCCGAGAGCAGGAAGACGGTCCGCCAGCCGACCCCCGGCGCCAGGAAGGAGCCGACGATGGCCGCGAGACCCATGCCGGCCGGCGCGCCGGTCTGCGCGATGGCGCCGTAGCGTCCGCGCAGGTGAGGCGGCGTAGTTTCCCCGAGCATCGCCTGCCCGGCGCCCCACGAGCCGCCGACGCCGAGGCCGGCGAGCGCCCGCGCGGCGAGCAGCCAACCGCTGCCGGGCGCCAGCGCGCAGGCGGCGTTGCCGAGCGAGAAGGCGGCGATCGACACCGTCATCGACAGCCGCCGCCCCAGCCGGTCGCTCATCCAGCCGAAGAAGAGGCCGCCGATGCCGGTCATCCCCACCCCCACGGCGGTCAGGGTCGCGAGGTTCGATTCCGTAAGCCCCAGCTCGTCCTGGATCGGCTGCAACACGAACGAGAGGAGCATCAGGGAGTAGAACCCGGCGCACCAGATCCCCCAGGCGAAGGCGAGGACGGCGCGGTGCGCGCCGGTCGGGCGCTCGTGGTCGCTCAGGCGCGCGGGAACGGGCTGCGAGGATGCTTGGTGCAAAGCGCGGCTATCGTAAGCCTTGGGGTCCAACCTGTCCATGCTCGGCGGTGAGGGTCAGCGTCCTCGTGTAAACCTGCTCGCCTCCTTCGTGTGCGGTCGCTTCGCTCCCTGCCAGTCGGCTGCGCGGTTCACACGAGGGCGCTGACCCTCACCTCGCGCGCCGGTCGATCGGCGGCCGCGGGGGAGGCACCGTCGAGCCGGGGATGCGCTCCCAGAGGATGACGGCGACGTCGAACTTGGGGAGCCGCAGCCGGACGCGCTCGCGGTAGGCGCGCGCGAACCAGGGGCGGGAGACGATCGGCCGCGTGCCGCCGCGCGGGTCGGCGGTGTGCTGGAGGACGTAGCGGGCCGGCTTCACCAGGAAGGCCCCGGCCTGATCCCCCGCCGCCGTGTAGGGGATCGAGCTCGGGGTGACCAGCCCGATCAGGTCGCGGACCGGCCGGTCGGCGTAGTAGCCGAGCAGCCCGATCTCTCCGTAGGCCACGTCGCCGTCCGGCGGCGCGTGGCGCGCCAGCCACTCCCCCGCCACGCGATAGGCGGCGCGCCGCCAATCCCCGTCGTAGCCGTGGGCGAGCCAGGCGATCCGCGCCTGCGCCAGCGGCCCGCCGATCGCGACGACGGCCAGCAGCACCAGCGCCGCGGCCATAGCGCGCCCCGGCGACCCCGGCAACCGGCGCGCCGCGAAGCGGGCCGCGCCGCCGACCGCGAAGCCGGCGCCGAGGAAGACCACCGCCGCCGGCGGTCCCACGTACCAGAACGAAAACGGGATGCGCAGCACCGTGTAGCCGAGCGCCAGCGCGACGCCGTAGAGGGTCACCAGACGCCCGGCGAGGCCGCCGTGGCGCCAGAGCAGGAAGAGGCCGAGGGCGCCCAGCGGCACGACCGCCAGCCCCCACCCTCGCCAGCCCCCTTCGGTGAACAGGAAGGCTTCGCGCGCCCGCCCCCAGAAACCGGCGAGGCCGGTGAAGTCTTCGAGGTTGCGGCCGGCGAAGCTCTGTTTCGCCGCCAGCGTCGAGGGGATGAAGCGGCCGAACCAGAGCCGCGCCGCGGCGACTCCCAGCAGCCCCGCGGCCAGCGCCCCGGCCATGAAGGCGAGCGGCGGCCGTCGCTTCTGGGGCGTCTGCAGATAGAGCAGGCCGGCGAGGAGCCCGCAGCCGACCAAGGCGTCCGGCCGGCACCAGAAGGCGAGGCCGGCGACGATCCCCGCCGCCGCGGGGCGCCGCTCGGCGAGGAGGGCGGCGAGCGCCAGGCCGGCGAGCGCCACCAGCGGCCCGGCCCCCTGGCCCAGCCAGAGGAAGGAGGAGCTGATCACCAGCGTCCCGCCGGCGGCGGCCTCCCAGAAGCGTCCCCGCTTTCGGCTCTCCCAGAGCACCGCGCCGGCGAGCAGCAGCAGGGCGGCGGCGGTGAGCACGGTCCCCACGACGGGGATCGGCGCGCCGGTCAGCCGCGATCCGGCTGCCAGCAGCAGCGCCACGCCGGGGTCCGAGATGCCGAACACCCGCTCGCCCGGATTGAAGGTCAGCCCCCGTCCGAGCGCCAGATTCTGCGCGTAGCGATAGGTGATATACATGTCGTCGGCCGCCAGGCCGGCGAGCTGGACGCAGTAGATCGCCAGGAGAACGAGCCAGAGGGCGAGGACTGCGATCATGGCGACGACCGCGGAGCCGCCGTGCCGCGGTTCCTCGGGATCGCCGCTCGGATTCATCGGCGGCCATCATATATGCGCGCCGCCGCCCTCCTCCTGACCCTCCCCTTCCTCGCGCTCCTGCCGTCCGTCCCGCGGCCCGCATTCGCCGCCGCCGACGCTGTCAACGCCGATCCCCGCCCCGAGCTGCTGCGGCGGATCAACGCCGAGCGGCAGCGTGCCGGCTCGCCGCCCCTCCGCCTCTCTCCCCCCCTCGCCCGCGCCGCCCAGGAGCACGCCGACGAGATCGCCGCGCGCGGCTCGCTCAAGGTCCGCGCCGGCTCGACCGGACAGATGCACGACCGCCTCGAGCGCCTCGGCTACCCGTCCCACGCCTGGACGGAGAGCCTGGCCAGCAACTCCGGCTCTCTGGAACAGGTGCTGCGCGACTGGCGGCAGCACCAACCTGACACCTGGCGCAAGCTGATGGCGCCGGACTTCCGGGATTTAGGGGTAGGCCTCGGCCGGCTCGACGGGCAGCCCCTCTACACCTTCCTCTTCGCCGTGCCGGAGGAGGAATGGTTCGCCGCCCAGACGGCGGCGCTGCGCGACCTCGCCCGAGTGCGGGCCGCGATGCTGGCCCGCGTCAACGCCGAGAGGAAGCGCGCCGGCGTCCGCCCGCTCGCCGCCAATCCCCGCCTCGACCAGGCCGCCCAGCGCCACGCCGCCGACATGCTGGCCCGCCGCTACTTCGCCCATGAGAGCCCCGAGGGGAACACGGTGCGCGAGCGGGCCAGGGCCGCCGGCTACGACTGGCGGGAGATCGGCGAGAACATCGCCGAGGGGCAGCTCACCGTCGCCGAGGTGATGGACTCCTGGATGCACAGCCCCGGGCATCGCCGCAACCTCCTCGATCCCGGCTTCCGCGAGCTCGGCGTCGGCGTCTCCCTCGGCCGCGGCGGCACCGGGGAGTCAGGGTTCCAGGTGGAGTGGGTGCAGGCGTTCGGGGCGCGACGGTAGCGCCTAATGCACCGGGCGCAGCCGCGCCTGGCCGATCAGCGATTCGACCGAGGCCTGGTCCGGCGCTTCGGGCTCGAGCAGGAGATAGCGCTCGAGGTCCTCGATCCCCCGCGTCGGATCGCCCCAGCGCAGCGAGAGGAGGCCGCGGTCGCGCCGCGCCCCCACGTCGTCGGCGTCGAGCAGCAGCACGCGGTCGAGGGCGCCCAGGGTGCGCAGGAAGTCGCCGCGGTGGAGGTAGATCCGCCACAGGTTGTTGAGCATGCGGATCAGGATCTGGCGCGGGCTCGCGGGCTTGAGCAGCCGCGGGTCGAAGGGAAGGGTGCCGCCGCTCAGCCGCTCGAGCATCGCGCGGCAATCCCCCTCGGAGAGCGGCCGGCCGTCGTCGAACGGGTCGAAGAGGAGCCGGCCGTCGTGCGCATGGCGGAGCAGGAAGTGCCCCGGAAAGCCCACGCCCTGGAGCGGCACGTCCACCCGGCGGCCGATCTCCATGTAGACCAGCGCCAGCGTGATCGGGATCCCCAGCCCGCGGGCGAGGACCTCGTTGAGCAGGCTGTTGCGCGGGTCGTAATAGTCCTCTTCGTTGCCGCGCAGCCCGACCTCCCCGTGCAGGAAGGAGGCGAGCCGGCTCACCCGGACCCGCGGATCGCACACCCCCTCGAGGCACGGCCGCACCCCGTCCGCCATCGCGTCCAGCCGCGCCAGCCAGAGCTCCGGGTCCAGCCCGGGCTGCTCCTCGGCGGCGATCCACAAAGCCGCCTCGGCGAGATCGATCCGCTCGTCCGGCAGCGCGGCGATCGCCGAGAAGCGCTCGCGGGGGGAGGAAGGGAGGGACGGCTCAGGGAGGGGGGTGGAAACGGTCATAGTCACCCTTGAAACGGCACGCGGATCGCATTCGATTCCCGTCCAGACAGGGATCTCGCCTTGGATCTCCGCGCGGGAGACGCGGGTGAGCCCGTCGAGCCTTGAGTCTCGCGCCCTCAGGTTAAGGGCCTCCTTCCTTCCCTTTTGACGCGTCGAGGTCTATCCTGAGCGAAAGAGACGCAGGTCCAGGAATTCGACCTCCTGCCGGCCGGTTGAAAGGTGTACGAGACCGGGGCGCTCCGAGGCTCCAGGGTCGAGTAAGGAGATTGAAATGAGCGAGAGAATGACACTTCCCGTCCTGCCGCTGAGGGACTTCGTCCTCCTTCCAGGGGTCACGACGCCGATCAATGCCGGCAAGCCCGCCACCCTGAAGGCGATCGAGGCCGCGCTCAATACGCCGGGCCGCCTGGTGTTCGCGGTGTCCCAGCGCGAGGACGTTCAACCGGTCACCCCCGAGGTGCTGCACACCATCGGCACGGTGGCTCGGATCGGCCAGCTCCAGCGGGGGCTCGCCGGCATGCAGCTGCTCCTCCACGGCGAGTCTCGCGGCATCGCGATGAAGATCGTCGAGACCGACGGCCATCTCGAAGCGATCGTCCGCGAGGCCGACGAGATGCAGCCGCTCAATTCGCAGGACCCGGCCTTCGTCGCCCTCTTCCGCGAGCTGCGGGAGCGCGCCGGCGAGCTGGGCACCAAGTCCGGCCTTCCCGAGGAGGTCGTGCAGCAGGTCCTCGAAGGGGTGCAGGAGCCGGGCAAGCTGGCCGACCTGGTGGCCGGCTACACCGACCTCACCAAGGCGCAGCGCCAGATGCTGCTCGAGACCCTGTCGGTCGAGGAGCGCATGCGCCGCGTTCTGGTGCACGTCCAGCGGCAGCTCAACGTGCTGGAGGCCCAGGAGGACATCAAGAGCAAGGTGCAGGAGGAGCTCGGCGACCGCCAGCGCGAGATGCTGCTGCGCGAGCAGCTGAAGGCGATCCAGAAGGAGCTCGGCGACGGCGAGGGCGGCAGCGAGATCGACGAGCTGCGCGAGAAGCTCGACAAGCTCACCCTGCCGGCCGACGTCCGCAAGGAGGTCGACCGCGAGCTCGGCCGCCTGAGCCGCATGGGGCGCGAGGCGATGGAGACGCAGGTGATCCGCACCTATCTCGAGACGCTCGCCGAGCTGCCGTGGAACACCTACAGCCCCGAGCACCTCGACATCCCGGTGGCGGCCGAGATCCTCGACACCGACCACTACGCCCTCGGCGACGTCAAGGACCGGGTGCTCGAGTTCCTCGCCGTCCGCCAGCTGCGGCAGGCGGAGGAGGACGCCCGCAAGGCGGCGGAAGCCGCGGAGAACGCCGCTCCGGAAGGGGTCGACGAGATCGGCGATCCCACCGAGGCGGTCCGCGCCGACGGCCTGCCGGCACTGCCGCCGCTGCCGGCACAGGAGGCCGTGCCGGTCGACGAGGTCGTGCCGCCTTCGACCGCCGAGGAGAAGCGGAAGGCCAAGGGGCCGATCCTCCTCTTCGTCGGCCCTCCGGGCGTCGGCAAGACCTCGGTCGCCAAGTCGATCGCGCGGGCGATGGGGCGTGAGTACGTCCGCATCTCGCTCGGCGGCGTGCGCGACGAGGCCGACATCCGCGGCCACCGGCGCACCTACGTCGGCGCCATGCCCGGCCGGATCATCCAGGGGATGCGGCAGGCCGGCGCCAAGAACCCGGTCTTCCTGCTCGACGAGGTCGACAAGCTCGGCGCCTCCTATCAGGGGGATCCGGCGAGCGCGCTCCTCGAGGTGCTCGACCCGGCGCAGAACGACTCGTTCACCGACCACTATCTCGGCGTGCCGTTCGACCTCTCGGAGGTGCTGTTCATCGCCACCGCGAACTTCATCCAGAACATCCCCGGGCCGCTGCTCGACCGCATGGAGGTGGTGCAGTTCTCGGGCTACACGGAGCAGGAGAAGCTCGCCATCGCTCAGCGCTTCCTGCTGCCGCGGCAGATCGAGGAGAACGGCCTGAAGACCTCGCAGATCGACGTCAGCGACGCCGCCCTCTCCGAGATCATCACCGGCTACACCCGCGAGTCCGGGGTGCGGCAGCTCGAGCGCGAGCTCGGCAAGCTCGGCCGCAAGGTGGCGAGGAAGATCGCCGCCCGCGAGGTCGAGCGGGTGGACGTCGACGCCGACAAGGTGCACGAGATCCTCGGCCGGCCGAAGGTCCATCCCGAGCGGGCCAACCGCGAGGATCAGGTGGGGGTGGCGACCGGCATGTACTACACGCCGATGGGCGGCGACATCATGTTCGTCGAGGCCTCGACGATGAAGGGGAAGGGGGAGCTGGTGCTCACCGGCCAGCTCGGCGACGTGATGAAGGAGTCGGCCCGGGCTGCCTGGAGCTACGCCCGGTCGCACGCCGACTCGCTCGGCATCGCGCCCGAGTGCTTCGAGCGCGACCTGCACGTCCACGTGCCGGCGGGCGCCATCCCCAAGGACGGCCCCTCGGCGGGCGTCGCGATGGCGACCGCCATGGTCTCCGCCCTGTCGTCCCGGAAGACGAAGCACAACTTGGCGATGACCGGCGAGATCACCCTCTCCGGCCGCGTCCTGCCGATCGGCGGCGTCAAGGAGAAGGTCCTCGGGGCCGTCCGCAGCGGGATCACCGAGATCCTGCTGCCGAAGGACAACGAGGCCGATCTCGACGATCTCCCCCGCGAGGTGCGCGACACCCTCACCATCCACCTCGCCGAGGACCTGGGCGACGCCCTCGCCCTCACCCTCCGGGGCGCCAGCTACCGCGAAGGGCGTCTGCGGTTCGAGACGCAGCTCGAGGACGGCACCTACAGCAGCGTTCCGCACTGAGCCGGCCTCATCGGTTTCGCTTCGAGCCGCCGTCCTTCGGGACGGCGGCTTTTTTGTAGCCTCGCGGACCCGCCGCCCGACGCGGTTATACTGTCCCGCGCAAACCAACACCCTCGAGCCCGAGCGACACAGCCTCCCGATCCGAATGCCGACCCCTTCTACCGTACCCCCGCGCGCGCCGCGGCGCCTCCGGACGTTCCTGCGTCCGCTGACGGTTCTGGCGTCGCTCCTCCTGCCCTCCGCGGCGATCACCGCCGCGCCGCCGCCGTCCGCGCTGCCGCCGATCCTCATCCTCCCCGGCGCGCCGGCGACCGAGCTGGTGGACCGCAAGACCGGCGAGCTGGTGTGGCCCAACGCCCACCTGATGATCAGCCGGGACGGCAACGACCGCCTCGCCCTCCCTCTCGACGACCCCGAGAACACCACGGTCGTGCCGGGGAACCTGCTGCGCCGGGTGCGCGTGCTGGGGATCGGCTTCCCCGTTCACGCCTACGACGGGCTCGAGGCGCGGCTGCGCGCGATGGGCTACCGCGCCGGCGACTGGCGTTCCCCCGCCGGGGCGGGCGAGTATTACTACTTCCTCTACGACTGGCGGCAAGGGGTCGAGAGCACCGCCCGCCGCTTCTCCCGCGAGGCGGCCGAGCTCTATCGCCGCATGCCGGCGGACACCCCGCCCGCCGTGGTGATCGCCCACTCGCTCGGCGGCCTGGTGGCCCGCTACTCGCTGATGTACGGCGACACGCCGCTCGGCGACGCCGGCCCCCTGCCGCGGGTGACCTGGGCCGGCGCCCCCTACATCGGCACCCTGTTCCTGGTCGCCACCCCCAACGAGGGGACCTTCACGGCGCTCAAGGGCTTGGAGGAAGGGTCGTTCTATCGCTGGCACCACGGCGCGTTCTCGCCGGCCACGCTGTTCACCTTCCCGGCGATGTTCGACATGCTCCCCTTCAACGTCGAGCCGCTGATCGACGCCGCCGGCCGCCCCCTCCCCTTCCGTCTCGACGATCCCGACGACTGGGAACGCCTCGGCTGGTCGATGCTCGACCGGCAACGGCAGGCCGCTTCGTCGCCGGGCTCCCCCCCCTTCGCGGCCACCCACGCCGCCCTGCGGGCCCACGTGGAGCGCGAGCTGCGGCATCATGCGCGGCTGGGAGCCGCCCTGTCGCAGGTGGGCGACCGCCCGAACCCCGCCGCTCTCCACGTCGTCGGCAGCCTGTCGCAGACCGTGCAGCGCACCGCCCTGGTGACGGGAACGGAGGGACGGGTGAAGGTCAGCTTCGAGGCGCCGGCGGCCGAGCGGCAGACCCTCGAGCCGCTCCTCTTCGAGCCTGGCGACCTGATGGTCGCCGACCGCTCGCTCACCGCCGCCGGCTCCCGCCACGATCCGGCGAGCAGCCTCTATTTCCGCTCGGTGCGCCACTCCCCCCGCTCGCACCAGGGTCTGCTGTCGAGCCCGGAGATCCTCGCCGCCCTCGACGAGGTCCTGGCCGCGGTGCAGGTGGCGAACGCCGCGCATCCCGCCGCTCCGAAGCCGCCGCCGGCGCCCGTGGTGCCTGGCCTGGGCGCCGACCTGCCGCACTGAGCCCGTTCTCTGCAGTCTTTAGAGCCGCCGCCTGACGTCGATGGGAGCGCGCATCCGGTCGACGCTCCAGATCCCCGAGCCGTAGGCCGCGATGAACAGGAAGAGGAAGGCGTAGACCGCGGCCAGCTCGCCTTTGTTCTGGATCGGCAACGCCTCCTGGGGCTGGTGCACCATGAAGTAGGCCACCGCCATCTCCCCCGCGGCGATGAACGCCGCGACCGAGGTGAACAGGCCGATCAGGATCAGCAGCCCGGTCACCAGCTCGATCAGGCCGCCCACCCCGAACAGCGAGCCGAGCGGGATGCCGTGCCCGCTGCCGTCCGGCCCGCCGAACGCGCCGAACACCTTCTGGGCTCCATGGCACGTGAAGAAGAATCCCACCACGATGCGGAGCAGCGCGTAGATCGGCTCCGCGTAGCGACCGAGAATCCGTTCCATCCTTCACCCTCCCCTGAATCGGCTCCCCATTGTGGATTCGCCGGGGACCGCGATTTCTTCGCGGTGCAGGTATTGTGCCCCTGTTCGCCGCCTTGCGGTACCATGGAGAGGCTCCCCGGAAAAGCCGGGGGCGTGTCGAACCCACGCCCCCGGCGCCTCAGGGCCTGCTGACGACCTTACGGCGTGGCGGGTTTCTGGGGGGCCCCTTCCTTCTCCTCCGGGACCGCGGCGGGTCCCTGCGGCTTCTTGGCCTTCGGGGCCTTCTTCTTTCTCCCGATCGGCTTGATCCCCCACTGCGTCAGGTGCTCGCTGTCCGGCCCGAGCTGGCTGACGACGAAGGCACGGAGCTTCCGCGCCTTGTTCTTTCCCTCCTTCTTGATCGCGCTCAGTTGCTGGGTGATCGCCTTCCGTTTCCCCTGCAGGTCCTCCTGCTGGATCTTGAGGTCTCGGGCGGCCGCGAGGGTGGTCTGCAGGTCGGACGTGAACGGCGCGGCTCCCGGCAGGAGGTCCGGGTTCTTGTCGTTCGCGCCGATGGCGCTTTCCCAATCGCGGAACAGCTTGGCATCGAAGGTGACTGGAGGCATTGTCGTTTCCTTTCCTGAAGAGTTGGGTTGATTGGCAGCTCAGCCGAGGGATTCGGCGAGCTGGAGGACCGCTTCGGTCAGCGGGGTGAATCCTTCGTCGTTACGCGGCGAGAAGAGCGCGATCTGCACCTTGCCGCTCTGGACGTCGATCGACACCGGCAATCCGTGCGCCGACGCGAAGCGGGTCACGAATGCGCCGTAGCTCGACGCGACGGTCGGGTTGGGGAACACCCGGGTGCGCAGAACCGCGCGGCCCGCCATCCCCAGCGTCCAATCCGGCCAAGCGTCGAGGAACTCCTGCACCCGTTCGGGCTTGAGAAACAGGCCGGACCCCATGACCAGGGCCATTTCGGACGGCTCCCCTCCTGTCGTTTCCTTCTGATCCATAGAACCTTCTCCTTTCGCACAATCCGGAGCCGGTATGGCCCGGAAGATCAATCTTTGGCAGGACCGCATCGCCGGAAACGTATTCCGCTCTCCCTGCTCCTTCCATCCCTGCACTCCGGCGGCAACTTCGATCGTCCATTAATACGTATCACGCCAGCAAACTGTCATTTCGACCATCAGAGTCTCTCATTCAGGTTCGTTCAACGCTGACAGCCTCCTTCTCCGATCCGTTTTGCAAGTCCATTGTCGATACCGCTTCCTCGATGAGATGTTGCGGAAGCTGACAACTCTCGACGTCTCTTCGTCGTTGGAAGCCGGTATTCCGGCCACAGGAGCTCAACTGCGGGTGGAATTCCTGCCATCGCGTGCCAAACTTGAATCCAGCAACCGAGAGACGGTGCGTTCGCGGGCGCCGGCGCCATGGCGGCGCCCCGGCCAGCCCGCGGAATTGGAGGAACGATGCTTCAGAGATCGATTCGGCGTCTGGCGATCGCAGCGGCCCTGCTGTCCTTGCTTAGCCTGACTCCCCCGGTTCACGCCGCGGGCTGGAGCTCCGCGGTGGCGGACGGAGAATTCTTCAAGGCCGCGCAGCAGTGGGTTGCAGGGTTCTTGGGAAGGGCGGTGGAGACGGGGAAAAGGCCGCGGGGGCGGGGGTTGAAGTCAGGGATGGGAATCGATCCTGATGGCGCTCCACGCTTGGTTAGGCCAACGCCTTGTCAGACGGACTGCGCTAGAGGCATTAGCGATCCTCAGAGTCACTGAGCAGCTTCGAAGCTGAGGTTGAGGCTCCGCACCGAAGCTGCAGTCTCGCCCTCAGGTGTGGCGAGCCGATTCAGCTTAGACAGTTGTTCCTATGCTTCGGCTTGTGCCACAATCCCCATCTCCTGAGGAGACCCCTTGACCGAGCATCCCAGCCTCGCTGAAATTTCGGCCTTGCTCAGCGAAACCTTACACCCCAAAAGACAGCGACAGATTCTCGCTCACTTGCTTTTCGAGTGCACCGACTGTCTGGCTCAGGCTCCTAGAAATATCCGTATCCTGCTGAAGTTCGAAGGGCCAGCGACCTCCTCTGAAGAAGAACAGACCGAAGCTGATGCGGCCATCGATCGGGCTTTCAACGTAGCTCTCCGCCATCAAAGACATCTCGACCGAGAAAGGAAGGATGCCAAAAAGGCCGAGAAAATCCTGGCGAAAGGCGGGCTTGAGGCGACCACCAGCCTTCCTCTGCGGATGGGTGCCCTAGCGAAGATGGAGGCTCTCCTTACCCGTAGCTGGGCCCTACGGCACGAAAATCCCAAGCTGATGGTGCAGTTTGCTCTGCTCGCTGCAGAATGTTCCGAACAACTGGAGGCCCGAACCTATGGTATTGCGCAGGTCTACGATTTTAAGTGCCGTGCCCAAGCCGAGCTCGGGAATGCCTATAGGGTTCTTGCCCAAGTGGATAACGCGGAGTTCTCATTTGGCCTTGCAAGAAGGTTCTTCGAGCTCGGATCACGAAATGAGCTTCTCGAAATACGTCTACTCAACCTCGAAGCGTCGCTCTATGCGGAACAACTGCGATATAAGGAAGCGTGCACGAGCCTCGCAAAGGTTCATACCTACTATCTCCAGAAGGAGAATTACCATCTAGCTGGCCGAGCGCTCCTTAAGCGCGGTCTTTACGAAGGCTATGCTGGAGATGAAGAGACGGCTCTGCGCCTATTGAGCGACAGCCTTAAGCTTATCGATGCTGATCGTGAACCAAGCCTCGCCTACGCCGTCCGACACAATCAAATTGTTTTCCTTGTAGACCTTGGCGATTTCCGAGAAGCGGAGAAGCAACTCTTCCGTCTTCGTCCCTTACAGCATCATGCAGGCGGAAGAATCCCCAATCTTCACTTGCGGTGGATAGGTGGCCGAATCGATGCCGGGTTGGGCCGCTCGGATCGAGCCGAGAATATCTTCAGGGAAGTCCGCGAAGCCTCTCTCGAGCTCAATCGATCCTACGATTCAGCTCTCGCATCCCTCGATCTCGCCGCCGTTCTCTTGGCGCAGAAGAAAGCTCGCGAAGCAACGAAGGAAGTTACTGCTGCGTCGAAGATTTTTATCGCACTTCACGTTGATCGCGAGGCGTTCATGACCGTACTCATGCTGCGCACCGCCTGTGAAATGCAGCTCGCGACCCAGACGATGGTGGAACGGGTTGCGAAATTCCTGCGCCGGCTCGAGAACGACCCCAGCGCACGCTTCGAAGGCTAGCAACCTTCAAAACGAACCTCCGGCGCAGGCGGTAGAGACGCCCCAGGTCGTAACGAGAACCTCTCCGAGGCCACGGAGACGGCGGGGCGTCTCCGGAGCGGCGAGGTCGCTCGATCCATTCGAAGGTTCGGCGTCAGGAGAATCCGTCGCGCGAGAAGGCGGGAGGGCATGGCGCCCATTTTCGCGGGCGATCGAGCGTAGGGGCCGCCGCGGAGACTACGCTCTGCGCCGGACGGTCTACGAGGCGTCGCCGGCGGCGGACTTGGTCATCATCTCGGCGAAGAACTTCCGGAACATCTTCATCATCATCCGTTCCATCTGCTGCTCGAAGGCAGCCGCCACGTCGTCGGCGGCGGGCTCCGCCCTGGGGGCCGCCGGAACGGGCATCCCCGCGGCCGGAGCGAGGAACGGGAACGAATCGCGGATCCGCTGCGCCGCCTCCGTGGGCGGGTTGCGCGGCTGCGGATAGGCGAGCTGGAAGACCTCCTCGGGCTCGAGGCCGATGGCGCGGGCGATGTCCACGATGTGCTCGAAGCGCAGCTCCATCGTGTTGGCGAACAGGCGGGTGAGGTAACCGCCGGAGACGCCGAGCGTCTTCTCCACGTCCCGGTTGGTGAAGCCGAGGACGCGCATCGCCGCGCGCAGGATCTGGAGGAGGTGCGCTGTCTCGGGTTTCATAGTCCCTCAAGGCTACAAGATTTCTGCCGGCGATCGCAAGTCTTCCAAATCTCCGCCCAGGGTATTGACAGGATCGGCAAGCAGGCTGTAGAAATGGTCCCGCCGTAAATCGCGCTCAAGCGAGATTTGTTGCGGCGGAATGGTATCCCGAGAAACGGCGAGAAGGGGATGCGATGAGCACGGATCTGTTGGAATTCATGACCACGCTGGAGCAGGAGGGGACGAGCCTCTGCCTGCCGCTGGGGGAGATGCTGTGGATGGCACTCGAGCGGTTCGGCTTCCGGCCGGGCCAGAGGGTGCTGGTCCGCTTCGGGCAGGAGTGCTTGCTGGTGCTGCCCTTCAAGATGACGCAGGAGATGCGGGACGGCCTGGCGCTGGCGGCGCAGGAGCTGCGGCAGCTCGAAGCCCGGATACGGGAGCTGCTGATCCGGCTGCCCAGGGTGTCGGACGAGCAGCTGGAGAACGAGGAGACCCTGGAGGGAGAGCTGCAGGGGCTGCTCGAATGCCTGCTCGCCGACGACGTCGTGCCGGCGATCCGCAAGCTGGAAGCGGCCGAGCGGCTCGGGGCGCCGCCCGACCAGCGGCGAGAATAGCCCTTTTCCGCGGATACCGCCGGGGACGGCGGGAGCCTACCGCCGGACCTTGACGCCGAGCTGCACCAGCCGCGGGTTCCCCAGCGTCTCGATGGGCGAGCGGCCGGTCACCACCCGGGCGCCGAAGAGGTTCTCGGCGGAGAGGAAGAGGTCGGCGCGGCGGCCGAGGGGACGGCGCAGGGAGAGATCGGTGACGAGATAGCCGCGCAAGGGGAGCTGGTTGAGGTCGTCGTCGAACTGGCGGTCGGCCCAGCGCTCCGCGAGGAGGACGTCGACGGGCCCGGTGAAGGTCAGGCCGAGGGAGCCCTGGTGGCGGGGGACCTGGGGGACGCGGAGGCCGGTGCGCGCGACCCGCGAGTCGGTGTAGAGGTAGGAGGCCTGGAGCTCCCAGCGCGCGAAGGGCTGGAGGCGGAGCTCGGCCTCGAGGCCGTCGGCGTTCACGCGGTCGAGGTTCTCGCGCCGGCGGGTGATGAGCTGCGGGGTGGCCGAGACGGTGACGTTCCCCACCGCGCCGTCGATCCGGTTGCGGAAGGCGTTCAGGCGGACGAAGACGGGGGCCCCGTGCCAGGCGGCGTGGTAGTCGCCGCCGAGCTCGGCCCCCAGCAGGGTCTCCTCGCCGAGGTTCGGGTTGGCCTCGGTGAACACGTTCCCCACCTGGAACGGGCGGTAGAGCTCGTTCAGGGTCGGCGCCCGGAAGCCGCGGTAGGCCGAGGCGCGGAGGGTGACCTCGTCGGTGGCGCGGAAGAGGAGGCCGAGGCGGGGGTTGAGGCTGGAGCGGGTCTCGGCGCTCTGCCAGAGGTCGAAGCGGGTGCCGAGGAGGAGATCGAGCCGGGGGCCGAGGCCGAAGGTCTGCTGGGCGTAGGCGCCGCCCAGGGTCTGATCCTGATCGCTCCACGCGGCGCGCCGTACGTCGGCGCCGGCGAGGAAGCCGCTCCCGGAATGCCAGGCGGCCGCGCCTCCCCAGCCGGTGGTCTCGAAGTCCTGCCGGGCGGTGAGGAATTCGCGCGAGCGGTCGGGGAGGATGCGGGAGAAGGTGCTGCGGAAGCGCTGGCTCTGCCCGTAGGCGTCCCACGTCCAGTGCTCGCCGGACCAGCCGGCGTCGAGCGCCTGGAGGCTGGTGTCGTTGCTCTGCAACGCCGTGCCGTTGCCGCGCTCCTCGCGGAAGGCGTTGACCCCCAGGTGATAGCTCCCCCAGGTGACGCGGCTGAAGAGGGTGCCGAAGTCGACGGTGGCCGGGCGGTCGACGGCGCCGCGGTGCTCGGGCGCCACGACATAGAAGCCGTCGGTGCCGAAGGCGCGGCCGGCGAGGGTGTACCCCCAGGGCGTGCCGGCCGGGCCGCCGGCGCGCCCCGCGTCGGCCGCGAAGACCTCGAGGTCGCCGGTGCGCGGATCGCCGCCGCGCGCGGTGACCTCCAGGGTGTCCGGCTGCGGCGAGCGGGGGAGGAGCTGGATCGCGCCGCCCATCGCGGCGCTGCCGTAGAGCTGCGACAGGGAGCCGCGGGCCACCTCGACCGACTCGAGGGCCGAGAGGGGGAGACGGTTCCAGTAGACCCAGCCGCCGAAGGGGTCGTTGAGCGGCACGCCGTCGAACAGCACCAGGGTGCGGCTGGCGCCGCTGGGGCCGAGGCCGCGCAGCGACACCCCCTGCGAGGTGGGGTGCGCGCTCAGGCTGCTCGACCGCCGCAGCAGGCTGAAGCCGGGGACCTGCCGCAGCTGGTCGTCGAGGGTGAGCGATGGCGAGCCGGCGAGGTCCTCGCGGGTGAGCACCGTGGTGGGAGCGACCGCGTCCGTGAGGCGCTGCTCGGACTTGGCGGCGGTGATCACCAGGGTGTCGGCGAAGGATGGGGGGGACGGCGGCGGCGGCGAGAGGTCCTGGGTGGCCAGCCACGCCAGCAGCAGGGTCGATGGGTCCATCGCGGCGGATCGCCTTCAGCGCAGGGTGTAGAGGTAGGCCGCGATGTCCTTGCCGTCCTGCTCGGTGACGCCGAGCTCGGGCATCGCGGTGCCGGGCGAGACCTGCTGCGGCTCGCGGATCCAGCGCATCAGGTTCGGCGGGTTGTTGGGGAGCTTGCCGGCGAGCGGCGAGCGCAGGGCGATGCCGGCGAGCGACGGGCCGACCTTGCCGACCGCCCCCTCGATGCCGGGGATGACGTGGCAGGTCTGGCAGCCGTAGCGCGGGATCAGCTCCTTGCCGCGCGCCGGCACGCCGCCGGTCATCGCCGCCGCCTTCTGCTCGACGTCCTCCCCGGCTCCCGGTCCGCAGCCGCCGAGCAGCGCCAGCGCCAGGGCACCCGCGATTCCGGCGAGCGCTCTCTTTCCTCGGATCCATCTCATGCCGTCTCTCTCCTGTTGTCCCTGTTGTCGCTCGCGTCCCTGGCATTTTCCGCCGCCGCCCGGAACCGGCGCACGATCTCCCCGGCCGGCTCGACCGCCGCGATCCCGGCGACGCTCTTCCCCGCCTGGAGGTAGTCCCGGTAGGAGAAGGCGCGGACCGACGAGCGCTTCAGCTTCCAGACCGACTGCAGGGCGTAGAGCGTGCGCATCCAGTGCTTGGTCTTGCGGCCGCGCAGCATCCAGCGGGCGAGCGGGCCGGCGCGCGTCCCCACCTTCTCGATGTAGGGGGTGCGGATCACCGACACCGGGACGCCGGTGATGCGGTCGGTGAGCACGATGTCGTCCTCGCCGGCGGCGAGGATGGCCGCCTTGTAGTCGGCGTGGGCGGTGCACTCGGTGGCGGCGATGAAGCGGGTCCCCATCTGCACCCCGGCATAGCCCATCTGCAACGCGCGGACGAAGGCCGTCGCGTCGCCGACGCCGCCGGCGCAGACCACCGGCAGCCCGAGGCCGCCGAGCTCCGCGATCAGCGCCTCGGCGCTCTTCGGCCCGGCGTGGCCGCCGGCGCGGTCGTTGACGGCGATCAGGCCGTCCACCCCGGCGTCGATCCCCTTCTCGGCCCACTTGCGCTCGGTGACGTCGTGGTAGACGAAGCCGCCGGCGGCGTGCGCCTTTTCGACCACCCAGCGGGGGTTGCCGAGCGAGGTGACGAAGAAGCGGACCCCCGCTTCGATCGCCTGGTCGACGAAGCGCTCCATCCGCTCCTGGTAGACCTTGGAGGAGCGCTCGACGATGACGTTCATCCCCACCGGCTTATCCGTCAGGCCGCGGATCAGCCGCATCCCGGCGGCGAATTCATGGCCGTGCACGTAGACCAGCGACAGCGGCTGGAGGACGCCGATCCCTCCCGCCGCCGAGACCGCCGCCACCAGCTCCGGGTTGCTGCACGGGTACATGGCTCCGCAGATCAGCGGCACCTCGATGCCGAGCTGGCGGGTGAGCGGGGTGTCGAGGAGGGCGGTCACGGAGCGCGATGTTATCGGAAACCGCGCCCCGGAGATCCTAGCTCTCCACCGTCACACCGCGCCAGAAGGCGACGTGGTCCTTGATATTGGCCGCCGCCGGCTTGGGGTCCGGGTAGTACCAGGCGGCATCCCGGTTCTCCTTGCCGTCGACGGCCAGGGTGAAGTAGCTCGCCGTCCCCTTCCAGGGGCAGACGGTGTGGGTGTCGCTCGGCGCCAGGTACTCGCCCTTCACGGCCTCGCGAGGGAAATACACGTTCCCCTCGACGATCTCGTGGGCGTCCGTCTCGGCGATGACCTTCCCGTTCCACAAGGCTCTCGGCATGCTCGTCTCCTCCGGTGCAAGTGAGGAGACGATGGTAGCGCAACGCTAGTGAGGGCAGATCCCCGAGCAGAGACAGGTCTGGCCGCCGTTGAACCGCGGGCAGTCCGAGCTCGAGCGGCACCCCGTGCAGGTTCCGCTGCACACTCCGCCGTTCGAACAGATCGTGTGGATCGCCGCGAAGGCCGGCGATTTGGCGAGGAACGGGACGAGGACGATGCCGGTGAGGACGAGGCAGCGGGCGAGCTTGCGCATGAGGGTTTCCTTATCTGAGCCGCGGCCGGCGAGGATCGACCGGCCCCTACCCAGAAGGTGCCGGAGACGGGCGACGGCGCGCCTCGGGGCCGCCGCAGCCTCAGACGGCATCGGGCTACAATGGCGCCGGGAGGGTGCGCACCATGGAACGACCGACCCGAGACGACCTGCTCCGCCGCTACCGTGAAACCCGCGACCTGAGCGTCGACCTCTGCCGGCCGCTGCGCCCCGAGGACTACCGCGTGCAGTCGATGCCGGACGTCAGCCCGCCGTGGTGGAACCTCGGCCACACCAGCTGGTTCTTCGCCAAGAACATCCTCGAGCCGTTCGGCCTCTACTCCGCGGACGACGCCCGGCTCGAGTTCGTGATGAACTCCTACTACGAGTCGCTGGGGCCGCGCATCCGCCGCGACCACCGCGGGCTGGTCACCCGGCCGAGCAACGACGAGGTCTACGCCTTCCGCGGCGCCGTCGACGCCCGCGTCGCGGAGCTCCTGCAGAGCGCGCCGGAGGCCGACCTCGAGCGCCTCCGCTTCCTGGTCACCACCGGCGTCCACCACGAGCAGCAGCACCAGGAGCTGCTGGTGACCGAGATCAAGCACATCCTGGGCTGCAACGTCCCCGAGCTGCGCGAGGCGTACCGCCCCTCGCCTCCCACCCCATCCAACGGCCACGCCTCGCCGGCCAGCCGCTGGGTCTCCTTCCCGGGCGGCCTCCACGACTTCGGCAACGTCGAGGGGGGCTGGTGCTGGGACAACGAGATGCCGGTGCACAAGGCGTGGCTCGATCCCTTCGCGCTCGGCAACCGCCTGGTCACCAACGGTGAGTACCTGGAGTTCATGGCGGATGGCGGCTACCGCGATCCCCTCCTCTGGCTGTCGAACGGCTGGGCCAAGCTCCAGGAGCAGGGGTGGACGGCGCCGCTGTATTGGGAGCAGGAAAAAGAAGGGGACGGCTGGCGGCTGTGGACCCTCGCCGGGGTGCGCGACGTCGACCCCGAGGAGCCGGTCGGCCACGTCGGCTTCTACGAGGCGGACGCCTACGCCCGCTGGAAGGCGCGGCAGGGGGGAGAGTGGCAGGGGGCCCGCCTCCCCACCGAACGCGAGTGGGAGCACGCCGCCCGCGTCTCGAGGATGCCGGGGACGAACTTCCTCGACAGCGGCCTGCTGCATCCGCTCCCCGCCGAAGGGGGGACTGACGGGATGGCCCAGATGGGCGGCGACCTCTGGGAGTGGACGTCGAGCCACTACGAGCCCTACCCCGGCTACCAGCCGTTCGAGGGGGCGCTGATGGAGTACAACGGGAAGTTCATGGACAACGTCCGCGTGCTGCGCGGCGGCTCGTGCGCCACCCCCGCGAGCCACATCCGCCCGAGCTACCGCAACTTCTGGGCGGGGGACACCCGCTTCCAGCTCACCGGCATCCGGCTGGCGCGGACGGTCTGAGCGCGCCGATGCCGGAGATCGTCGTCGTCGGCGGCGGGGTCATGGGGGCGAGCGTCGCCTGGCACCTCGCCGTGCGCGGCTGCCGCGACGTGGTGGTGCTCGACCGCTTCCCCGCGCCCGGCCTCGGCAGCACGGGGAAGGCGACGGGCGGCCTCCGCGCCCAGTTCGCGACGCCGGTCAACATCCGCCTCTCTCTCCTCGCCCGCGAGAAGCTCCTCCGCTTCCCCGAGGAGATCGGCGTCGACTCCGGCTACCGCCCCCACGGCTATCTCTTCGTGGCGCACGACGCGGCGCAGATGGACGTCCTGCGCTCGATCCGGCCGCTCCAGCAGAGCCTCGGCGTGCCGGTCGAGGAGGTCGGCCCGGAGGACGTCCGGCGGCTCAATCCCTGGGTGACGGCCGAGGGTCCCGGCGGCTCCTTCTGCCCCACCGACGGCTTCATCCGGCCGCTCAACATCCTGAACGGCTACGTCGAGGCCGCCAAACGGCTGGGGGTGCGCTTCGAGTACGGCGTCGAGGTGACGGGGGTGTCGGTCGCCAAGCGCCTCCCCGGCCGGGTGATGGGGATCGCCACCACGGCGGGCCCGTTCGCGGCGGATCACCTGGTCAACGCGGCCGGCGCCTGGGCGGGAGAGCTCGGCCGCCTGGCGGGATCGCCGGTGCCGGTCGCGCCGCAGCGCCGGCAGGTCGCCGCGACCGTGCCGACCTCGGCGCTCCCCGAGGAGATGCCGATGACGATCTTTCTCGGCGACGGCTTCCACCTGCGGGTGCGCGACGGCCGCGTCCTCCTCCTCTGGCCGCAGGACCATCCGTCGGACGACCCCTTCGATCTCAGCTTCGACGAGGCCTGGCTGCCGCGGGTCGCCGCCCGTGGCCGCCAGCTCGTCCCCGCCCTCGCGGACGTGGCGATCGACCGCGCCGCCTCCTGGTCCGGCCTCTACGAGAATTCGCCGGACCGCCACGCGATCGTCGGCCGCGCGCCGCGCCTCGAGAACCTCTGGCTGATCAACGGCTCCTCCGGCCACGGCGTGATGCACTCCCCCGCCCTCGGCCAGCTGGTGGCGGAGATGATCCTCGACGGCTCGGCGCACACGATCGACCTCCATGCGCTCCGCCCCTCGCGCTTCGCAGAGGGGGACGCCATCCCCGAGCTCCACCTGCTGTGAAAAGGGCGACCGCGGGTCGCCCCTACACCCGGTCCGGAACAGTGCAGGGGGGTCCGAAACAGGTGTAGGGGCGACCCGCGGTCGCCCTCGGCCGTCAGGCCCTCACCAGCCCAGCGTGCCGGGCGCGCCCTTGAACGGCCCCACGATGTCGCGGGTCACCCAGCCGCCGTAGAAGCTCCCCTCCTGCGCCTGGACCAGCTCACCGTCGACCAGGCAGGCTTCCATCAGGTGGGGGTAGAAGGCGACGTAGCCCATCATCGGCTCGTAGATGCGGGTGGGCAGCGGGTAGTACCAGGCGGCCACCGCCTCCCGTTTCCCGTTCACCTCGACGTCGTAATAGCGGGCGAGCCCCTTCCACTCGCACCAGGTCGCCCGCGGGTTCTCGTGGAGGTGCTCCATCCGCACGTCGGCGGGGGGGATGTAGTAGACGGGGGGGTGGCTGGTCTCGAGGATGCGCTTGGCGCGGCGGGTGTCGGCGATCGTGACGCCGTTGAAGCGGACCTCGACGTGCTTGGGAGAATCTTCCATCGCCGGCGGCCGCGGGTAGTCCCAGACGGACTCCTGCCCCGGGCCGGGCTCGATACGGCGGATCGTCGTGCCTTCCATGCCGGTCAGGATATCCTGAAGGCAACCTGATTCCGGAGGAGCCCGGAGGAGATCGAATGAACAAGCAACGGCAGAACATCTCGAGCGGCGCCCCCTGGGAGCCGATCGTCGGATATTCGCGGGCGGTGCGGCTGGGGCCGCACGTCCAGGTCGCCGGCACCACGGCCGTCGACGGCGAGGGAAAGGTGGTGGGCGAGGGGGACCCCTACGCGCAGACGGTGCAGATCCTGAAGACCGTCGAGGCGGCGCTGGCCGCAAGCCGGCGCCACGATGGCCGACGTGGTGCGCACCCGCGTCTTCACCACCGACATCTCGCGCTGGCAGGAGATCGGGCGGGCGCACGGCGAGTTCTTCCGTGACGTCCGCCCGGCCAGCACCATGGTCGAGGTCCGCAGCCTGATCGCGCCCGAGCTCCTGGTCGAGATCGAGGTGGACGCGATCGTGCTCGACGGAAGCTAGGTTCCGGCGGCTTCGGAAGACATCGCCGCGCGCATCTGCCGCTGCAAGAGCGCGAGGTTGAGGCCGTCCCGCGTCAGCGCGGTCGGGTCGTTGGTGGTCACCGCGGTGACCTGGGTGCACTTCCCGCCATCGGGCTCGTCCTCACTCCCGTCCTTGCCGGTGTTGGCGGTGACCTGCCCGCACATCGCGAAACCGCGGGCGGCATCGTTGAAACGGCGGCTGGGCAGTACGTCGATCATCAAATCCTTCGAATTGAAGCTCATCCCTCTCCTCCTCGGGCAAAGCCCGGTTGCGCGCTTCGGCCTCGAAGCCGCGCGAGTCGATGCTCTGGAACGGTTCCAGGAGTCTACCAGAACCCGCAGAGAGGAAAGATCGACCCGCTTCTAGTCCTCGGAGAGGGTCAACATCTGGATATCCCCCTCCTGGACCGTCCCCAGGACGTAGAGCATCCGGTCATCCGCGGGAAGCGAGACGGAGCCGAAGACGGAGCCCGGAGGCGGCGCCAGGAGGAGGCGAGAGACCTTGGAGGCGATGTCGCAGCGAAAGATCTTCCCCTCGTCCAGGTAGAGCAGGGTGCGGCCGTCGTGGAGCCACTGCGGGAGCGATCCGGTCGGGGTCAGCCGCTCGTAGGTCCGGGTTTTCAGGGAGTAGACGACGATTCCGGGGATCGAGGGGCCGTCCTTGGACTCCAGGGCGCCGGCTAGACGGGTGCCGTCCGGCGACCAGGAGGCGGCCGCGAAACGGGCGCCGTCCTCGGGCGGCGCGAGCTCCTGGACCCGGCCCGCCGAGCCGAGGGGCGCGTCGAGGTCGAGCAGCACGGCGCCGCGCTTCTCCAGGCTCGCCACCAGCGTATGGCCGTCCGGCGAGGGGGTGGGGTTGTAGAGGGCTCCCTTGGCCTCGTGTGGGAGCGCCTTCAGGCCGCCGGCGTCCGGCCGGATCGTCCAGGCGCCGTAGCGGCCGCCGCGGTCCGAGTAGAAGACGATCTGCGCGCCGTCGGCCGACCAGAGCGGGACGCGATTCTTGAAATTGTCGTTGGTGAGCTGGCGCTTCCCGCCTCCGTCGCTGCGCGCCACGAAGAGATCCTCCTTGGGGGCGGAGGTCCCGTAGACGATCGATTGGCCGTCCGGCGAGACGGCGGCGGAGAGGATCGCCCGCGGCCCTTCGATCCCTTGGGGCGTCCCGACGGCGAAGGTCGCCGGATCGAACGGCCAGCGTTCCTGGCTCGACTTCCCCTCGTCGGTGGCGTAGACGACGTGCTGGCCGGAGACGCCGAGGAACCCCAGCGACTGCGAGGAGCCGGTGATCGGCTGCGGCTCTCCCCGCACCTTGCCCGACGCCTCGTCGATCGCCACCCGCCAGAGGTTCATGCCGCCGTTGTGGTTCGAGACGAAGTAGAGATACAGGCCGTCGGACGACCAGACGGGGTTCCAGTTGATCGAGCCGTCCGCGCTCTCCTTGCCGGCCGCGGCCTGGCCGGAGGGGAGCGGCCAGGCGAGCCGGACCTCGACCGGCGCCCCGCCGCCGGCGGGGACCGTCCAGAGGACGCGCTGGGCGCCGCCGCCGGAGAGCCCCCAGTAGGCGATCCGCCCCCCGTCGGGAGACCAGCTCGGCTGCACGGCATCGCTGGTGGCGAGCGGGCGCTTCTCCTTGCTCGCCACGTCCATCACCCAGAGCTGGCTCACCTGATGGCGCTCCTGCGGCCGGATCACCCCTTCGGTCGAGAAGACGATCCGCTTGCCGTCCGGCGACCAGGCGGGGTGATAGCCGGCGTAGGTGAGCCGGGTTACCGCGCCCCCCTCGGCATCCATGACGAACAGGCCGCCCCCCTCCCGCTCGGAGCGGAAGGCGATCTGCCGGCCGTCCGGCGAGAAGGCCGGCTGGGTGTCGTCCGCAGGTGAGCCGGCGGTGAGGTTGCGCCTCACCCCGGTCTTGACCCTCTGCAGGTAGATGTCGGCGTTGCCGCCCACCGACTTGACGTAGAGCAGGCGCTCGCCGTCCGGCGACAGGCTCGGGTACGACTCGCTCCCCTCGAGATCGGTCAGCGGCCGGTAGGTCGCCGCGATCGCCCCGCCGCCGCGCGCGCCGCGGCCGCCGGCGCGCCCGAGGTAGAGGGCGCCGGCCGCCAGCACCGCCAACGCCCCCAGCACCACCGCCCACAGCATCCACGGGCGGACGCCGGACGGCGGCGGCGCGGGCTCGGTGCGCACCGTGGTGGTCATCGTCGGGTTGCTGCGCAGGGCGCGCAGGTCGCCGAGCGGCCCCTCGGCGGTGGGATAGCGGTCCGCCGCGTCCTTGCTGAGCAGGCCGTCGATGATGCGTCCGAGCTCCGGCGGCGCCTCGGGGCGCACCTCGGAGAGCGGTTTCGGCGCCTCGTTGAGGATGCCGTAGAGCACCGCCTGGTCGTGATCGCCGCGGAACGGGCGGCGGCCGGCCACCATCTCGTAGAGCACGACGCCGAACGACCAGAGGTCGGTGCGGTGATCGACGTCCTCGCCGCGCGCCTGCTCGGGGGACATGTAGGCCGGGGTGCCGACCGACGAGCCGGTGCGGGTGATCGCCGCCGCCCCCACCAGCTTGGCGAGGCCGAAGTCGAGGATCTTCACCACCCCGTCGTCGGTGACGATCAGGTTGGCCGGCTTGATGTCGCGGTGGACGATGCCGCCGCGATGCGCCTTGGCGAGGCCGCGGGCGATCTGCTCGGCGATGTCGATCGCCTCCTCGATGGCGAGCGGGCCGCGCTCGATGCGCCGGCGCAGCGTCTCGCCGTCGTAGCTCGGCATCGCGAGGTAGAGCCGGCCGTCGTCGGTCTCGCCGACCTCGTGGATGGTGCAGATGTTGGGGTGGTCGAGCCCCGAGGCGGCGCGCGCCTCCTGGAGGAAGCGGGCCTTGGCCTCGGCGTCGCGGGTGAGCTCCGGCGGCAGGAACTTGAGCGCCACCGAACGGGCCAGGCGAAGGTCCTCGGCCTTGTAGACCACCCCCATGCCGCCGCCGCCGATGTACTCGAGCACCCGGTAGTGGGCGAGGGTGCGCCCGACGAGCTGCGAGGCGTCCTCGGTGAGCGCGGTCCCGGCGGTCACCGGCGAGGACGCCAATGACAGCGAGGGGATGTCGCGCAGGGTGAGGTCGAGGCTCTCGAGCGGCCCCGTCGTGCCGAGGCCGGAGGCGAGCGCGTCGAGCTCCGCGCGCATCGCCTCCATGTCGGGATAGCGCTCGGCGGGGCGCTTGGCGAGCGCCCGGGCGACGATCCGTTCGAGCGCCGCCGGCACCCCGGGGCGCAGGTGGGAGATCGCATCCGGCGTGCGGGAGAGGATGGCGCGGATGCGCTCGTGGTCGTTGTCGCCCGGGAACGGCGTGCGGCCGGTGACCATCTCGTAGAGCACGACGCCGAGCGACCAGACGTCGGTCCGCGCGTCGATCACCTCGCCGCGGATCTGCTCGGGGGCCATGTAGCCGGCCGTCCCGACGGCGGTGCCGTCGCGGGTCAGGCGCGACTGGTCCGCCAGCTTGGCGATGCCGAAATCGACGATCTTCAGCCGGCCGTCGGGGCCAACGATGACGTTCGCCGGCTTGACGTCGCGGTGGACGATCCCCTTGGCGTGGGCGGCGGCGAGCCCGGAGGCGATCTGGGCGGCGATGCGCACCGCCTCGGCGACGGCGAGCGGCTCGCGCTCGACCATCCGCTTCAGGGTCTCCCCCGCGCAGAACGCCATGGCGATGAACAGCCGGCCGTCCGCGGTCTCGTCGATCTCGTAGACGGTGCAGATGTTGGGGTGGTCGAGGATCGACGAGGCCCGCGCCTCACGCAGGAAGCGCCGCTTGTCGGCCTCGTTCTCGCTACGGTACGTGGAGAGGAACTTGAGGGCGACCAGCCGCTCGAGCTTGAGGTCCTCGGCCTTGAAAACGACGCCCGCACCGCCTCCACCGAGGCGTTCCAGAACCCTGTAGCGGGAGATGGTGCTGCCGATCAACGGGAAGGTTCCAAGGTACCGATCGTCAGGAGTCTATCACTTCCCCTCCCCCCACCCCTCCTCCTCGAAAAAAGGGAACGCCGCGCTCCCGGGAGCCGCGAGGTCGGCCGCCAGGACCGCCAGGCCGACCTCGCCTTTGTACAAGCTGTGGGAAGGCTCGGGGTTCCGAGCCGCTTCCCGGGCCGCCCGTTCGGCGAGCTCGCGGGCGCGCTCCAGCCATTCGCCGCCGCCGCCGTGCCGGTGGAGGGCGAGCAGGGCGTAGGCGCGGCCGGCGAGGCCGCAGCACAGGCTGGGATCGCGGGCGGGGTCCTCCCAGGCGTTCCAGGCGGCTCCTTCGGCGAGGGCGGCGAAGCGGGAATCGCCGAGGGTGCGGTGGGCCAGGGTCCAGAGGTAGACGAAGCCGGCGCTGCCGTTGCACCAGCCGGCCATGGTGCCGACGTCGGCGCCGCTCTCGGCGTGCCAGCGCCAGCGGAGGCCGCGCCCGGCAGGGCGGGCTTCGGCGACGAGCTCGCCGAGGCGCTCCGGCAGGGCGTCCGGCAGCGGGGCGCCGGCGGCCCGGCACCAGCGGAGGGATGCGTAGAGGAAGCCCGCCCAGCCGTGGGCCAGGGCGAGGTTCGGACGGCCGTCGCACCGCGCGATGGGGGGTAGGGCGGCGATCTCCTCCCAGAGCCCGGCGAGCAGGCCCTCGCCGAGAGCACGCAGCGCGGCGGGGGGCTCCTCGGCGCCGTCGAGCAGCAAGGCGGCGGCGAGCAGCGATCCCGAGCGGCCGAGGGTGAGGTCGAGGCTCGGACACAGCGCCTGAGAGGCGGCGACGAAGGCGGCGACCGCCTCGCGCCAGGAGCCGGCATCCCCCTGGGCCCGCGCGATCATCGCCCGCACCGCATGCACCCCGGAGGCGGTGTGGTACGGCGAGGCCCGGCCGAGGACCTCCGGCACTAGGCGGGACTCGGGGCGGTAGAAGGCCTCACTCTCCAGGGAGGGATCGCCGACCGGCACCGCGGCCTTCGCCGCCCAGAGATCGGCGAGCGCCAGCAGCGCCGCGTCGTCGCGCGCCGCGGCGATCCGGTGGAGGGCGCAGGCGATCCCCGCGGCACCGTAGGTGACCGAGGCGCGCGGCGGCTCCGGCAAGCCGTCGCGGAACAGAGGACCGTCGATCCGCAACCGGTCGAGAACGCGACCGAGCAACGACTCGGCGGCGGCACCGGCCCCTGAGCGGAGCGGCCGAGGCGGCGCCGCGGCGTCCGCCGCGTCATCCAAGGCCTGCGCGAAATCCGCCAGGGATGCGAAGCGCTCCGCCGGCGACTTGGCGAGGGCGCGCGCCAGGACCGCCTCGACCGCGGGCCAGGGGGCGGCATCCCGCGCCGCGAAGGGGAGCGGCGGCTCGTCGGCGATCTGGCGCAGCATCTCGTCGCGGGCGAGCTTGAAATCGTGCGTGGGATGCCCCGCGAACAACTGGTAGAGGAGCGCCGCCAGCGCGTACTGCTCCCCCGCCGCCGAGGCGGCGGGGAGGCTCTCGCCGGCGCGGGCCGCGCGGGCGTACTCCGGCTCGAAGTAGAACGCCACCCCGCCCCGCCCGCCGCTCCCGCCCAAATCCCAATGCTGTGACAGACCGAAATCGATCAGCGTGACGTCGCCGCCCGGAGCCACCAGCACGTTGCGCGGATGGACGTCGCCGTGGATCACCCCCTGCGCGTGGAGGCTCGCGTAGGCGGCGACGATCGAGCGGCCGAGCGCCAGCAGTCCGGAGCGGTCGGCGCGCCGGCGCAGCTCGCCGGCGGCGGTCAGGGCGTCGACGCCCGAAATCCAGGCGAGGGCGAGGAAGCGCCGGCCGTCGAGCTCTCCCGCGCCGAGCAGGCGAGGGGAGAGATCGCCGCCCAGGTGCTCGAGGATAGCCGCCTCGCGGAGGAGCTGCGGCGCCGCCCGGCCGGCGGCGCGCTCGATCTTGAGGGCCACGAAAGAGGTCATCGTCCCCTGCTCGCCCCGGGCCAGATAGACCTCGGTGTCCTCCAGGGCCTGCACGCTCTCGAGCACCTCGAAGCCGCCCACCCGGGAGCCCGGCTGGAGCGAGGGTCCGATCCCCCCCGCCTCGTCCGACCCGGCGGCGACCAGGAAGCCGGCGCCGAGCAGGCGCTCGAGCAACGGGTACGCCTCGACCAGCGTGCTCTCGGGGTCGAGGCCGCGCGCCTGGCTGAAGCGCAGCACGGCGTCGACGATGGTGGTGGCGCGGTGGAACTCGCCGACCAGCTCGGCCGAGCGGGCCGCCAGCAGGCGCGACGGCGTCCGCGCCCGCGGGTGGGTGATCGCCCAGTCCCCCTCCTCCGGATCGAGCCGGCGCCGCACCTCCTCCGGCAGCTCGGCGACCGGGACGAGCAGGACGTCCGGCGAGAGCAGGAACGGATCGGTGATCGCCGGACCCGGCATCGCGCGGCCTACCCCTCGCTCCACAGGCTGGCGGCGGGAGTCCAGGTGGCGGTGTCCACCCCCTCGAGACGCACGCGCTCGAGCGCGAAGCGCCAGGGCTCTGACTCGGAGGAGCTCCGGGCCGAGATCAGCGCGCGGGCCAGGCGATGGGTGAGCCAGAGCCGCCAGCTCACCGGGCCGTTCCAGCTCTGGGCCCCCGTCGCGGTCGTCTGCGGCGGGTCCATCCCCCAGGAGAGCAGCCCGTCGCCGCCGATCTCCGAGGTGAAGGGCACCCCCTGCGCCGCCACTCCGGCGAGCCGCGAGGTCATCGCCTCGGCCGCCGCGGCCAGCCGCTCGAAGCTCGGGAAGTAGGCCACGATCTTGTCCGGACGCAGCAGCCCCGCCGCCCCGGCGCCGACCTTGAACTGCGGCGCCCGCGCCGCGGCGAGAGCGTCGAGGACGGCGCCGAACGTCTCGGCGAGCGCCTCGGGAGCGGGGCTGACGTAGAGCTTGTAGCTCGCACCCCCAGAGGCCGCGGTCTCGGCGGCGGCCGCGCGGCGCGAGCGCCAGGAGAGCCAGGCTTCCGACGGCGGCGACGGGCGCCAGGCCGCGGCGAGGCGCGGCCGGTTCGCGCCTCCCGGTGCGACGCCCAGGAAGGACTCGACAGCCGTGGCGCCGGCCAGCCGCCGCTGCCAGCGCGGCGTCAGCGGCCGGCGGTTGTAGCCGTAGAGGCGAAAGGAGAGGCGGAGCGGATCGTCGATCGCCAGCGCCGCGCCGTAGCGCAGCGCCGCCAGCGAGAGGGCGGCGAGGCGGCCATCCTCTCTCCCCGGCTCCCGCCCCAGCTCGAACGCGGCGGCGCCGTGGACGAAGGCGCCCTCCCGCTCGACCTCGAGGACGCCGTCCGCCACCAGGCGTCCGATCGTCCGCCCGGCCGCCGCGCCGAGGACCTCCCGCACGTAGGACGGCAGCGCCCCCGGCTCGCGCAGGGTGAGGAAGAGGAGCGCCGTCTCGCGGTCGACCGCCTTGAGGCCGAGCGCGCCCACCGCCGCCACCTCGTGACAGGGGCGGAGCACGCCGTAGAGCTCCGGGTCCTGCCGCAGCCGTTCGAGGCTCGCCCGCTCGGCCGCCTCGAGGCGGTCCCAGAGCACCAGCTCGTAGGCCGGATTGGCGCGGAACGGCCGCCCGAGGAGGTCCTGCATGCCGGCGCTCGCCGCTCTAGAGCGGCCCGGCCGCCAAGCGGTCGCGCAGCTGCGCCTGGAGCAGGGCGAGGGAGGCGCCCGCTGCTTCCCAGCCGGCCTTGTGCGGCGCGTGCGTCTCCTGCGGGCACGGAGGGGGCGCGGGGGGATGGGTGTTCGCCGCGCAGGGGGGGTGGGTGCTCTGGGCGCAGGGCGGCTTCCCCTTGGTCAGCGTGTCCTGGGGGCAACCCGCCTGCCACGGAGCGTCCTCCGGGAACGGAAAGATCTTGGCGGTCAATTCCTCGGCCTTGAAAGCCACTCTCACCTCCTGGGGGGAAACCCCGAAAAAGTGCCGGCCGGGCGGGGCGATGCCATCGCTCCCGGACCGCCCGCGTTGATCAGACTCGGATCTCCTGCATTATATCGTCTGAACGACATCGCCTGAACAACGGCTACTGGAGGCTGAGCATGCCGATCGCCCCCTCCTCGCTCCCCCGGGAGACGAAGAGGGTTCGCCCGTCCGGCGCGACGCAGAAGGCGATCGGCGTCGAGCCGGGCTCGGGCGCGAGCACCGGGCGGATGCCGCCGCTGCCGCCGCTGCCGATATCGACGGCGATGATCCCCCCCTGGTCGAGCGCGAGCAGAGTCCGGCCGCCGGGGAGCCAGCGGGGAACCTCGCCGCGGCTCGACAGCCGGGTGTAGCTCCGCGTCGCCGGCGAGAAGAGGACGATCCCCGGCAGGGTGCGCGCGTCCCGCGTCTCGGCGTCCCCGGCGAGCCAGCGGCCGTCCGGCGACCAGGAGACGGCGTAGAAGGTCTGGCCGTCGGCGGTGATCGGGGGGAGCGGCTCCGCCCGCCGCGCGGCGGGCGGCACTCGGAGGTCGAGCAGCGCCGCACCGCGGGGGACGTCGTCGAAGGCGAGCCAGCGGCCGTCCGGCGACCAGAACGGATAGGTGAGCGAGCCGCCGCTCGCCCCCGCCACCGGCTCGAGCTGGCCGCCGTCCGTCCGTACGCTCCACAGCGCCGGCCGGCCGCCGCGGTTCGACTGGAAGACCAGGCGCGAGCCGTCCGGCGACCAGCGCGGATAGCGGTCGCGGAAGACGTCGTTGGTCAGTTGGCGCGCGCCACCGCCGTCCGGCCGCACCACGAACAGATCCTCCTGCGGGATCGACGAGTGGAACGCCACCCATCGCCCGTCCGGCGACACGTCGCAGGAGCGGACGCCGCGCGACCCCCGCGTCACCGGTGTCAGACGCCCGGCGGCGCGTCCCGCCCCGTCGAGCGGGACGCTCTCGAGGTTCGCCCGCTTCTCGCTGATCGCGAAGAGGATCCGCTTGCCGTCGCGCGACAGGCTCGGCAGGCCGTTCCACTCGGAGGGGGCGGTGATCGCCTCCGGCGCCCCAAGGACCTTGCCGGAATCCTGATCGATCGGCAGCCGCCAGAGGTTCATGCTGCCGCCGCGGTCGCTGGCGAAGTAGAGGTACTCGCCGTCCTGCGACCAGACCGGGCTCCAGTTGAGGTAGCGGTCGCGCAGCACCAGCACCGGCTTGCCGCCGGCGGCGGCCTGCGTCCAGATCGCGCGGTCGGCGCTCCCCGCCGGGATCCCCCAGTAGGCGATCCGCCGGCCGTCCGGCGACCAGCTCGGCTGCACCGCGTCGCCGGCGATCAGCCGCCGGCGGTTGCCGGCCTCGTCGACCCGCCAGACCTCGCTCCGGATCTTGCGCACCCGCGGGTCGGAGACCCCCTCGGTCGCCACCAGCAGCTCTTTGCCGTCCGGCGACCAGGCCGGATTGAAGCCGAAGTCGGCGACCGGGCGGACGGCGCCGCCTCGATTGTCGGGCGTCAGCGGCGTCAGCGCCATCAGGTAGATGCCGCCGCCCCCCTGCTCGGAGCGGAAGGCGAGTGTGGTGCCGTCGGGCGACCAGGCCGGCTGGGTGGCGTTGCCGGGAAGGTGGGCCGTGAGATTGACGGCACCGCCCTCCCCCACGCGCTGCCGGTAGATGTCGAGCTTCCCCGGGCGGGCCGCCTTGACGTAGACGAAGGTGTTGCCGTCCGGCGCGACGCTGGGGGAGGTCGCGGTCCCCTGCTCGGTCAGCCGGCTGAAAGTCGCCTGCACCGGCGCCGCGCTGCGGCCGGCGCGCGGCGCCAGGGAGAGCCCGAGCCCGGCGACCGCCAGCACGGCTGCCGCCGCTCCCCAGAGCCAGGCCCGGCGCCCCCGGCTCGCCGTGCGGGCGAGCGGCGCCACCAGCGTCCGCGTGATCCCCGTCGCCCCCTCGCCGCGCAGGGCGCGCAGGTCGGCGAGCGTCTCCTCGACGTCGGCATAGCGCGCCGCCCGCGGCTTGGCCAGCAGCCGCTCGACGATCCGCGCCATCTCCGCGGGGATCTCGGGACGGATCTCGCGCAGCGGCTGCGGCCGCTCGTTGAGGATGGCGTAGATCACCGTCTGCGCCCGCTCGCCGCGGAACGGGCGCTGGCCGGCCAGCATCTCGTAGCAGACGATGCCGAGCGACCAGAGGTCGGTGCGCGGATCGACCGTGTCGCCGCGCGCCTGCTCGGGGGACATATAGGCGGGGGTGCCGAGCGAGGAGCCGGCCGCCGAGATCGCCGCCGAGCCGGCCAGCTTGGCGAGGCCGAAGTCGAGGATCTTCACCACCCCGTCGGCGGTGACGATCACGTTCGCCGGCTTGATGTCGCGGTGCACGATGCCGTTGCGGTGCGCCTTGGCGAGGCCGGCGGCGATCTGCGTCGCGACGTCGAGCGCAGCCTCGACCGGCAGCGGCCCGCGCTCGATCCGCCGGCGCAGGGTCTCGCCGTCGTAGCAGGGCATGGCGAGGTAGAGCCGGCCGGCCGGCGTCTCCCCGAGCTCGAGGACGGTGCACAGGTTGGGATGGTCGAGGCTCGACGCCGCCCGCGCCTCCTGGACGAAGCGCGCCTTGGCCTCCGGGTCGCGGGTCAGCTCGGGCGGCAGGAACTTCAAGGCGACGATGCGGCCGAGGCGCGGGTCGCGCGCCCGGTAGATCACCCCCATGCCGCCGCCGCCCAGGACCTCGAGGATCTCGTAGGGGCCGACCGTCTCCCCGAGCAGCCCGGCGGCGGCGTCCTGCGAAGGGGATGCAGACGCCGACTCCCCCTCCGCCACGGACGCGGACGCCGGCGCGGCCGGCTCGGCGAGGAAGGGCGGGAGCACCGGGAGGTCGAACAGCGTGCTCCCCTCGTCCGGCAGCCGCGAGGGGGCGAGCATCTCGGCGACGTCCTCGAGGTCGGAGCGCATCGCCTCCATCCGCGGATAGCGGTCGGCCGGCGCCTTGGCGAGGGCGCGCTCGACCACGCGCTCGAGCGCCGGCGGCACCCCCGGGCGCAGCGCCGTCATCGGCAGCGGCGCGCGCCCCAGGATGGCGCGCACCATCAGCTTCTCGTCCGCCGCCGCGAACGGCAGGTGGCCGGTGACCATCTCGTAGAGCACCACCCCCAGCGCCCAGACGTCGATGCGGGGATCGGCGGGCTCGCCGTGGAACTGCTCGGGGGACATGTAGGCCGCCGTCCCCACCGCCTTGCCGGTGCGGGTGAGGCGCGACTGGTCGGCCAGCTTGGCGATGCCGAAGTCGACCAGCTTGACCGTGCTTCCCGAGGGGCCGCCCGGGGTCAGCATGGCGTTGCCGGGCTTGACGTCGCGATGGATGATCCCCCGCTCGTGGGCGCGGGCGAGGCCGGCGGCGATCTGCAGGGCGATGCCGACCGCCTCGCCGATCGGCAGCGGGCCGCGGTCGAGCCGCTGGCGCAGGGTCTCCCCCTCGCAGTAGGCCATGACGATGAACAGGGCGCCGTCGGCCGTCTCGGCGATCTCGTAGACGGTGCAGACGTTGGGATGGTCGAGCGCCGACGCCGCCCGCGCCTCGCGCAGGAAACGCCGTTTGTGCTCCTCCGAGCCGCCGCGCTGGCCGGCCAGGAACTTCAGGGCCACCGGGCGGTCGAGCTTGAGGTCGAGGGCCTTGTAGACGACCCCCATGCCGCCTCCTCCGAGGCGGTCGATGATCCGGTAGTGCGAGAGGGTGCTGCCGATCAAGCGCGGAGTTTCCTCGCCGGAAGGACGGAATCAAGTCTCGGGGGTCGCGTACCCCGAGTTTACCAGAAGGGCGAGGGCAGCTTCCTCCAGGCGCTCTAGGCGCCCTCCCGCAGCAGCTCGTCGAGCGGGCGGCCCGGGTCGGCGACGACGGTGGCGAGGATGCGCAGGAAGCGTTCGCGCAGGCGGACGACGCGCTCCGCGTCGAGCACGTCGCGGTTGTACTTGAAGCGGCCGGTGAGCCGGTCCGACTGGGAGAGGAACAGGCTGAGGTCCTTGCGGATCGTCTCGTTCGCGATCGGCAACCGGGTCATCCGGAGATCGCCGGAGCCGCCCTTCCCGGCGGCCGGCACGCGGGTGAGCTGGAACAGCACGCGGAACGTTTCGAGCCCCCCGCGGTCCTCCTTGTCCTCGAACCCCATCCCCGCGAACACCTGCTCGTAGAGGATGTCCGGGTGCTCGTGCGCCGCCAGCGTCACCTCGCGCACCCGCTCGAGGAGCTCGCGGAACGGTCCGGCGCCGGAGAACCGCGTGCGCAGCGGCAGACCGGCGTAGAAGTTGCCGATCAGGTTCTCGATCTCGGCCTGGTTGCGGTTGGCGAACAGGCAGATGACCACGATGTCGTCTTCCCGGGTCTCCAGATAGAGCAGCGCGTTGAAGGCCGCGAAGAGGGTCATGAAGAGGGTCGCGCCGTGCGCGGCGGCGAACGCCTCGAGCTTCCTTTCGAGCTCCGCGGGGATCTCGATCGCCGCGAAGCCCGCCTTGAAGCTGCGGCGGCCGGGGCGTCGGCGGCCCGCGCCGAGATCGAGCGACGAAGCGCCTGCGAGATGCTCACGCCAGAAGGCCACCTGGCTCGCCAGCGCCTCGCCGGCCAGGGTGTGCCGCTGCCAGCGCGCGAAGTCCTGGTACTGCGCCGCCAGCGGCGGCAGCGGGGACGGCAGGCCGGCCCGCAAGGCCGCGTAGACCGCCGACAGCTCAGCCGCCAGGACGGCTTGCGACCAGCCGTCGAAGGCGATGTGGTGGATGGTCAAGAGCAGCAGGTTCTCCCGCTCCGAGCAGCGGTAGAGGGTCAGCCGGAACAGCGGCACCCGCTCGTAGTCGAAATGCGCCCGGACGTCGAGCGCGCTCCATCGCCGGGCTTCCGGCATCCGGTCGGCAGGTGCGAGCCGCTCGAGATCGACCACCGGGATCTCGATCGCGACCGCCTCGTGGACGACCTGCACCGGTCCCGCGGCGTCTTCCCGGAAGCTCGTCCGCAGCACCTCGTGGCGATCGACGATCGCCTGCACCGCCCGCCGCAGGCAGGAGAGGTCGAGCGCGCCGTCGAGCAGCACCAGCGTCGGCAACGTGTTGGGAGCGCCGGTATCGGCTTCGGCCTGCCTCCCCGCCCAGAAACGCTCCTGCGCGAAGGAGAGCGGGGGGAGTGAGCTGCGGTCGTGCCGGAAGTCGGCGATCGCAGGGGATCGGGAGCCGTCCGGCGCGCGGCGCCGGCCGGTCTCGACGGCCAGCGCGGCGAGGCTCGGAGCTTCGAACAGGGTGCGCAGCGCCACGTCGGAGCCCATCTCGGAGCGGATTCGCGACAGGAGCTGCGCGGCGAGCAGGGAGTCTCCCCCCAGCTCGAAGAAGTTGTCGTGGCGTCCCACCCGATCGATGCCGAGCAGCTCGCGCCAGAGCTCCGCTAGGCGCGCCTCGGCCGAGCCGGCCGGCTCGGCGTAGGCCGCCGCGAGCCCCTCCGGCCGCGGATGGAACCCCTCCGGGGCGGGCTCTGCCTCGCCGCCGCGCCCCCCCTCGAGCCGGGAGGCCGGCTCGAGGTCCCCGAGGGCGGCCGGCGGCGGCATTGCCGGCATTGCCGTGGCCCCGGCCGCGGCGGGATCGATCCAGTAGCGCCGCCGTTCGAACGGGTAGGTCGGCAGCGACACCCGGTGGCGCCGCTCCTCCGCGTGGAAGCCGCGCCAGTCGATCTCGACGCCGTGGAGCCAGAGCCTGCCGGCGGTCGTCAACAGAGTCTGGACCTCCGCGGCGGGCTCCTCGGCGCGCGGCAGCGAGGTGAAGGCCAGCGCTCCCGGCGCCGAGCCGAGCTGGCGCCGGGCGAAGCCGGTGAGCGCCGCGCCGGGGCCGACCTCCAGCAGGATGGGGGCCTCCTCCCGCAGGAGCTCGCCGATCCCGGCGGCGAAGCGGACAGGCTCGCGGAGCTGCCGCGCCCAGAAGAGCGGATCGGCCGCCTCCGCGCCCCCCACCCAGGTGCCGGTGAGATTCGACAGGTAGCGGAGCTTCGGCGCCTTCCGCGGCACGGCCGCGACCTCGCGGGCGAAGCGCTCGACGGCGGGCTCCATCAGGGGGGAGTGGAAGGCGTGGGAGGTGCGCAGAGGGCGGCTCTCGATCCCCTGCACCGCGAGCCGGCGGCCGAGCTCCTCGACGGCCGCCACCGGCCCCGAGACCGTGCAGCGGTCGGGGGCGTTGATGGCGGCGAGCGCGATGTCCTCATCGGAAAGCAGCGCCGCGATCTCGTCCGCCGGCAGGGCGACGCTCAGCATGGCGCCCGGCGGCATCTCCCCCATGATCCGGCCGCGCGCCGCCACCAGCCGCAGGGCGTCGGGAAGGGTCAGCACGCCGGCCAGACAGGCCGCCACGTACTCGCCCAGGCTGTGGCCGAGCATTCCGCGGGGCCGCACCCCCCATTCCATCCACAGCTCGGCCAGGGCGTGCTCGACCACGAAGAGCGCCGGCTGGGTGATCGCCGTCTCCCGGAGCCGGAGCTCGGCCGCCGCGCGCTCTGCGGCCGCCGGGTAGAGAATGCGGCGCAGGTCGAGCCCGAGGATGCCGCGCAGGATCTCGGCGGAGGCGTCGACCCGCCGCCGGAACCCGGGCTCGGAAGCGTAGAGCTCGGCGGTCATCCCGACGTGCTGCGCCCCCTGGCCGGGGAACAGGAAGAACACCGGGCGGTGGCGGAGATCGGAAACCGCGGACATGACCTGCCCGGGATGCTCGGGATTGCCGCCGGCGAGGGCGGCGACGGCCTCCACGGCGTCGCGGCAGACCACCACCCTGCGGTGCGGCAGGGCGCGCCGGCCTACCTGGAGAGTGTAGGCGGCGTCCGCGAAGCCGTCAGGGGAAAGGCCGGGGCGAGCGGCGAGATGCCGGCCGAGGTCGGCCGCGACACTTACGAGAGCGCCGGCCGTCCGCGCCGCGAGCGGCAGGATCTGCCAGGCGCGCGCGGGCCCCGAGGGCTCCGGCTCCGGCGCACCTTCGAGGACGACGTGGGCGTTGGTGCCGCCGATCCCGAAGGAGCTGACCCCCGCCCGGCGAGGATGGCCGCCGGCGGGCCAGGGGGTGAGCTCCGAGACGACCCGGAAGGGACCGAAGTCGATCTGCGGGTTGGGGCTCCGGAAGTGAGGGGTCGGCGGGATCTCGCCGTGCTCGAGGGCGAGGATGGTCTTGATCAGCCCGGTCACGCCCGCCGCCGCGTCGAGATGGCCGATGTTGGCCTTGACCGCTCCCAGCCAGCACGGACGGCTGCGGCGGCCGAAAGCCTGCCGGAGGGCGGCCACCTCCACCGGATCGCCCAGAGCGGTGGCGGTGCCGTGCGCCTCGATGTAGTCGATGCTGTCGGGATCGACCTCGGCGACGGCGATCGCCTCGCTGATCGCCCGCGCCTGGCCGTCCACCGCCGGAGCCGTGAAGCCCACCTTGAGCGAGCCGTCGTTGTTCACCGCCGTCCCTTTGATCACGGCGCGGACGGTATCCCCGTCGTCCAGGGCGTCGGCCAATCTGCGCAGGACCACGATGCCGACGCCGTTGCCGCTCACCGTCCCTCCGGCCTGGGCGTCGAACGGTCGGCAGTGGCCGTCGGGCGACAGGATGTCCCCCTCGCGGTAGAGATACCCCGTGCCCTGCTGCGCGCGGACCGCGGCGCCGCCGGCCAGGGCGAGGTCGCACTCGCCGTTGGCCAGCGCCTGGCAGGCGAGGTGGACCGCCACCAGGGAGGTGGAGCAGGCCGTCTGGACCGCCAGGCTGGGTCCCCGCAGGTTCAGCTTGTACGAGGTCCAGGTCGCCAGGAAGTCCTTGTCGTTGCCGAGCAGGAGCCGGGTGAAACCGAGGGTGGCGGCGAGGGTCGGATGGCTGAGCAGGTTCCCCAGATAGGACGAGAAGCTCGACCCCGCGTAGACGCCGGTCAGGCCGGGCGCGCCGCCTCCCGCGTGGCCGGCGTCCTCGAGGGCTTCGAGCGCGCATTCCAGGAAGAGGCGGAGCTGGGGATCGGTGATCTCCGCCTCCCGCGGGGTGAGGCCGAAGAGGGCGGCATCGAACAGCTCGCTCCCGGCGAGCACGCCGCTCGCCTTCACGTAGTCCGGCCGCTCCCGCAGGGCGGCAGGGACCCCCGCGGCCGCCAGCTCCTGATCGGAGAGGAAACGGATGCCCACGCGCCCGGCGCGCAGGTCGTCCCAGAAGCTCGCGGCGTCGGCGGCACCGGCGCCGGCGGCGGTGGCGGTGGCAGTGGGAAACCGGCCGGCGAGGCCGATCACCGCGATGTCCGAGTCCTTCATTCCTCTTCCTCCGTCGTCGGCCGCGCGGCCCGGCGCTGCTCGCGGCCGCGGGAACGGGAGGCGCCCGCCGCCGCGCGGCGCGCCGCGCGCTGCGCGCCCACCTCCTCCGTGGCCGCCTCCTCCACCTCCCCGGCCAGGGAGCGCGCGAGCTCGCCGATGGTCGGGAAGCGGAAGAGATCGGCGACCGGCAGCTCCTTGCCGAAGACCTCCTTGATCCTCAGGTGGACGCGGAAGAGGCGCAGCGAGTCCCCGCCGATCTCGAAGAAGTTGTCGTGGACGCCCACCTCCTCGCGGCCCAGGATCTGGCGCCAGATCGCGGCGAGCTCCCGCTCGGCGTCGCTGCGCGGCGGCACGAACGCCGCGGCCGCCTCCGCGAGAGCCGGCCCGGGATCGGGAAGCGCCTTGCGGTCGAGCTTGCCGCTGACGGTGAGCGGCAGCGCGGGGAGGATCACGTAGGCGGCCGGCAGCATGTGGCTCGGCAGCCGCTCGCGCAGGAAATCCCACAGCTCCCGGGCTGCCGGCGCGCTCCCCTCGACGCCGACGACGTAAGCCACCAGGCGCCGGTGCTCGCGGTCTTCTCCCGCCGCCGCCTCCTGGACCGTGATCACCGCCTCGCGCACGGCGGGATGAACGAGCAGGGCCGCCTCGATCTCGGCCGGCTCGATCCGGAAGCCGCGCAGCTTGATCTGGTGATCGACGCGGCCGAGGAACTCGAGGTTGCCGTCGGGATGGCGGCGCGCGAGATCGCCGGTCCGGTAGAGGCGCGCGCCTGGAGCCTCGCCCCAGGGGTCGGGGACGAAGCGTTCCGCCGTCTCCCGCGGGCGCCGGAGATAGCTGCGCGCCAGGCCGGCCCCGCCGATGTAGAGCTCCCCCGGCACTCCCACCGGCACCGGCGCGAGCGCGCCGTCGAGCAGATGGACGGCGCTGTTGGCGACCGGCCGCCCGATCGGAGCGCTGGCGCCGCCCTCCGCGCGGCTGCGCCTGGCGTCGACGCCGTGGAGGGTGGCGCAGATCGTCGCCTCGGCGGGGCCGTAGCCGTTGATCACGGCGAGGCCGGCGCGCAGCCCGGCGATCCGCGCCAGCTCGCTCTCCGGAATCGGCTCGACCCCCACCAGCAGGCGGCGGAGCGGGATCGCCCCGGGCGCCGACTCCAGCCGTTGCCGCAGCGCCTTGACCATGAACGGCGGCACGTAGGCGCTGTCGATCCGCTCCTCGGCCAGCCAGTCGAGGAAGCGGTCGGCGTCCCGGCGGACCTCCTCCGGGACGATGTGCACGGCGCCCCCCGCGAGCAGCGGCGAGAAGATCTCGTAGACCGACACGTCGAAGCTCAGGCTGGTCCACAGGCTGCCGCGGCTCCCCGCCGCGAGCGGCTGGCGGCTCTCGAAGTCGGCCAGCAGGTTGAGGACGCCGCGATGGGTGCAGGCGACCCCTTTCGGAACCCCGGTCGACCCCGAGGTATGGAGCACATAGGCGAGGCCCGTGGCGCCCAACGGGGATCGCCAGGACGCCGGTGCCTCGCCTCGCGGCGCCGCCGCCTCGAGCTCGTCCAGACAGAGCACGTCCGCCGATGCCGCGGCGAGCGCCGGCACCAGGCGGCGCTCGGTCACCAGCAGCGGCCGCCCCGCGTTCTCCCACAGGCTGAGCAGGCGCTCGGGAGGATAGGTGGTGTCGAGCGGCAGGTAGGCGCCGCCGGCCGCGAGCACTCCCAGGATCGCCACCAGCAGGGCCGGCGAGCGCTCGAAATAGAGCGCCACCGGCGCTTCGGGAGCGAGGCCCCGGGCGCGCAGCTCGCCGGCCAGCCGGCGGGCCCGCCCGGCGAGGTCGCGGAAGGTCAGGGTCTCCGCGCCGCAGACCACGGCCGGGCGATCGGGATTGCGCGCGGCGGCCCGGGCGAACCGCTCGTGGAGGGTTGAATCCTCCAGGCTGGCGGCGGAGTCGTTCCACTCGACCAGGAGCTGCTCGCGTTCCGCCGTCGACAGCAGCGGCAGCTCCTCCAGCCGGCACCGCGGGTCCGCCGCGGCCCCCGCCAGCAGACGCGCGAAGTGCGCCGCCAGCCGGGCGACGGTCGGCGCCTCGAACAGGTTCCGGCTGTACTCGATCGCCCCCGCCAGGCCGTCTGCCGTCGCGACGAACGTGCAGGACAGCTCGGCCTTCGCCGTACCCGTCGGCGCGCCGGCGGCCCGGAGCGCGAGCCCGGGCAGCGCCAGGGGGGCGGCGGGAGCGTTCTGCAGGTCGAACAGGACCTGCACCAGCGGCGGCCGGCTGGGGTCGCGCTCCGCGGACAGCTCCTCCACCAGACGCTCGAACGGCACTTCCTGATGGGAGTAGGCCGCCAGCGCCGCCTCCCGCACCCGCTCCAGGGTGGTGGCAAAATCCGGGCTCCCCGCGAGGTCCATCCGCAGCACCAGGGTGTTGACGAACAGCCCGATCAGGGGCTCGGTCTCGATCCGGGTGCGCCCGGCGATCGGCGTCCCCACCGCCAGATCGTCCCCCCGGGCATAGCGCTGCAGGAGCCCCGCGAAGCCGGCGAGCAGCGTCATGAAGAGGGTCGCCCCGTACCGGCGCGAGAGCCCGGCGAGCCCGGCGGCGCTCACCGCGTCGACGGCGAAGCTGTGGACCGCTCCCCGCACGCTGCGCACGGCCGAGCGCGGGTGATCCGCCGGCAGCTCGAGCACCTGCGGCATCCCCGCGAGCGCGCCGCGCCACCAGGCGAGCTCCGAAGCCAGGAGCTCGCCCGACAAGCGCCGCCGCTGCCAGGCCGCGAAGTCCGGGTACTGGATCGCGAGCTCCGGCAGCGGGCTGGGCCGCCGCTCCACGCCCGCCGCGTAGAGGGCTCCGAGCTCCCGCACCAGAATCCCCAGCGACCAGCCGTCGCTCACCACGTGGTGCAGGGTCAGCAGGATCACGTGCCGCTCGGCAGCCGGGCGCAGCAGCGTCGCCCGCAGCAGCGGGCCGGCGGCGAGATCGAACGGCCGCCGCGCCTCGGCGGCGGCCAGCCGGCTCGCCTCCTCGCCGGCGCGGACAGCGGGCAGACCCTGGAGATCGACCCGCGGCAAGGGGAAGCCGGCGGGCTCCGCCACCACCTGCACCGGCTCTCCGGCGACGACCGCGAACGTCGTGCGCAGCGCCGCGTGCCGCCGCACCACCTCGCCGAGCGCCGCCGCCAGGGCCGCCACCTCGAGCCGCCCGGTGAGCTCGACCGACGCCGGAATGTTGTAGAGCGGACTGCCCGGGTCCAAACGGTCCAGGAACCAGAGGCGCTGCTGCGCGAAGGATGGCACCAGCGGCTGCTCGCGCGCTACTTTTTCGATCGCCATCTGGGTGACGGCCTCGCCCCGCGCCGAGAGCTCCAGCCGGGCGGCCAGACCCTCGACCGTCGGCGTCTCGAAGACCGCCCGCACCGGCAGCTCCACGCCGAGCACGGAGCGCACCCGCGACACCACCTGGGTAGCCAGCAGCGAGTGCCCCCCGAGGGCGAAGAAGTCGCCCCCCGCCCCCACCCCTTCCATTCCTTCCATTCCCAGGACCTCGGCGAAGATCCCCGCCACCAGCTCCTCGACCGGCGTCCGCGCCACCGGCCGGACTTCCGCCTCCACGCGCTCCGGACGCAGTCGCGCGAGCGCCTTCCGGTCGATCTTGCCGTTGGGGGTCAACGGCAGCGCGCGGAGCCGGACGAACGCCGACGGCACCATGTAGTCGGGCAGACTCGCCTTGAGGAACGAGCGCAGATCCCCCACCGGCAGATCGGTGTCCGTCGCCAGGTACGCGATCAGCCGGTTGCCGCCGAGGGCTTCCGAGATCGCCAGCACCGCCGCCTCGCGCACCCCAGGGTGCCGGGTCAGCGCCGACTCGACCTCCCCCAGCTCGATGCGGAAGCCGCGCACCTTCACCTGGTGGTCCAACCGCCCCAGGAAATCGAGCTCCCCCGTCGGCAGATAGCGCGCCAGGTCCCCCACCGCGTAGAGCCGCGAGCCGGGCGGGCCGTACGGGTTCGGCAGGTAGCGCTCCGCCGTCAGGTCCGGACGGTTCAGATATCCACGGCTCACCCCCTCGCCGCCCAGATACAGGGCGCCCGGGACGCCGAGCGGCACCGGCCGCAGCTCTGCGTCAGCGGCATCGAGCACGTAGGCCGACTCTCCCGTCAGCGGCCGGCCGATCAGCGGATGCAAGCCGTCGCGCGGCACCACCGACCAGGTCGAGAACGTCGTGTCCTCCGAAGGACCGTAGAGGTTCACCACCCGCTCGACGTTCGGCAGCTGCTGGTAGATCTCGCGCACCAGCGACCCCTTCAGCGCCTCGCCCCCCAGGTTCACCGTCCGCAGCGACGCCGGCAGGTTCCCCAGCCGCAGCAGCTCCGCCATCGCCGAGGGCACGGTGTCGATCAGTACCACCTCGTCGTGCGGAGCCAGCGCGGCAAGCTCCGGCAGGGCCAGCGCGTTCTCGGCGAGGATCAGCTTCCCCCCGGCCGCGAGCGTCGCGAAGATCTCGAACACCGACATGTCGAAACAGACCGACGTCGACGCCAGCAGCCCCGCGTACTCCGCCGCCGAGAACGTCGCGTGCGCCCAGCGCACCATCGACACCGCCGTGCGGTGCTCGATCGCCACCCCCTTCGGCACCCCCGTCGAGCCCGAGGTGAAGATCACGTAGGCCAAGTTCTCCGGCAGCGCCTCAGCGAGGCCGACACAGGGCTCCATCGCTCCGGCCTCATCCTCGTCCTCGGAGTAGTCCGCGTCGAGGAGCACGGTCCGCGCCGGCAGCTCGTCGCCCAGCTCCGCGGCGAGGCGGCCGCTGGTCACCAGCAGGCGGACCTCGGCGATCTCCAGCATCCGCAGCACCCGCTGCCGCGGGTAGCTGGGATCGAGCGGCACGTAGGCCCCTCCCGCCTTGTGCACGGCGAGCAGGGCGACGATCAGCTCCGCCGTGCGCTCCAGCAAGACGCCGGCGAGGATCTCGGGCCCCAGACCCAGCCCCCGCAGGCGGCGCGCCAGCCGCTCCGCCCTCTCGTTCAGCTCGCCGTAGGTCAGGCGCACGCTCCCGGCCACCAGGGCCACCCGCTCGGGGGTCCGCGCCGCCTGGGCCGTGAAGAGCTGCGCCAGGCTCGCCTCCGGATGATTCGTGGTCGCGCCGGTGTCGTTGAAGCCGGTCAGGAGCTGCTCCCGCTCCGCCGCGGTCAGCAGCGGCAGCTCCGCCAGGGGGCGCCGCGGCGCTTCGACGGCTCCGGCCAGCAGGAGAGCGAAATGCCCGGCCAGCCGCTCGATCGTCGCCCGTTCGAACAGCTCCCGGCTGTACTCGAGCACTCCCGAGAGCCCCGCCGCCGTCTCCGGCCTCCCCTCCGTCGGCCCCCCCTCCGTGAGGGTGAAGGAGAGATCGAACTTCGCCGTCGCCGTCTCGACCGGCAGGGCGGTGAGCGCCAGGCCCGGCAACGCCAGGGGACCCGAGGGGGCGTTCTGCAAGGCGAACAGCACCTGCACCAGCGGCGGGCGGCTCAGGTCGCGATCCGGCGACACCAGCTCGATCAGGCGCTCGAACGGCACCTCCTGGTGGGCGTAGGCCGCGAGCGTCGTCTCCCGTACCCCCGCGAGGAGCGCCGCGAAATCCGCGGCCCCCGAGAGGTCCGTGCGCAACACCAGCGTGTTGACGAAGAGGCCGATCAGCGGCTCGGTCTCCACCCGGGTGCGTCCCGCGATCGGCGTTCCCACCGCCAGGTCTTCGGCGCCGGTGTAGCGCTGCAACAGCGTGGCGAAGCCCGCCAGCAGGGTCATGAACAGCGTCGTCCCCTGCTGCCGGGAGAGGGCGTTGAGGCCGGAGAGCGCCGCCGCGCCGAGCGCGAAGCTTGCGACCGCTCCCTCGCCGCTGCGCTGAGGCGGACGCGGGTGATCCGTCGGCAGATCGAGCGCCGGCGGCAGCCCCGCGAGCTCATTCCCCCACCACGCCAGCTCCGCCTCCAAAGCTTCGCCCGACAGGCGCCGGCGCTGCCAGGCGGCGAAGTCCGCGTACTGAACCGCCAGCTCCGGCAGCGGGCTGGGAGCCCCCGCGGCGAACGCCGCGTACAGCGCTCCCAGCTCGCGCACCAGGATGCCGATCGACCAGCCGTCGCTGACCACGTGGTGCATCGTCAGCAGGGCCCGATGCCGCTCGGCCTCCAGGCGCAGCAGCGACGCGCGCAGGAGAGGACCCCTCGCGAGATCGAACGGCCGCCGCGCCTCGGCCGCCGTCAGCCGTCTCGCCTCCGCGTCCCGCGCTCCCGCCGGCAGCGCTCCCAGATCGGTCACCGGCAGGGGGAACGCCGCGGCCGCGGCGACGATCTGGACCGGCCCTTCCGGCCCCTCCCGGAACGTCGTCCGCAGCACCTCGTGGCGGCGCACCACCTCGCCGAGCACCGCCGCGAGCACCCCGGCGTCGAGCCGGCCGGCCAGCTCGACGACCACCGGCACGTTGTACAGCGCTCCCCCCGGCTCCAGCCGGTCCAGGAACCACAGCCGGCCCTGGGCGAACGACAGCGCCAGCGGCTCGTCGCGCGACACCCGCGCCAGCGCCGGCGCGGCTTCGGCCGCCGCGCCGGCCATCCCGCGCTCGATCCAGCCGGCCAGCGCCGCCACCGTCGGCGCCTCGAAGACCGCCCGCAACGGCAGCTCCACCCCGAAGACGGAGCGCACCCGCGACGCCACCTGTGTGGCCAGCAGCGAATGCCCCCCCAGCTCGAAGAAGCTCCCCTCCCGGCCGACCCGCGCGAGCTTCAGGACCGCGGCGAAAATCCCCGCCAGCAGCTCCTCGGCCGGCGTGCGCGGCGCCTCGCTCTCCCCCGCCTCGCCGGCCTCCGGCGTCCCTGGCGCCAGGGACACCAGCGTCCGGCGGTCTACCTTGCCGCTCGGCGTCAGCGGCAGCGCGGCCAGCACCATGAAAGACGCCGGTACCATGTAGGCCGGCAGCCGCCCTTGCAGGAACTGCCGCAGCTCGCCGGCCGTCAACGTACCCCCGGTCCTGCCCGCCACGTAGGCCGCCAGCCGCCGGTCCGCGAGGCCGCCGGGCCCCTCCTGCACCACCACCGCCGCCTCCCGCACCTGCGGGTGCTCCAGCAGCGCCGCCTCGACCTCGCCCGGCTCGATGCGGAAGCCGCGGATCTTCACCTGGTCGTCCAGACGCCCCAGGAACTCGATCGCCCCCTGCGGATGCCGCCGCACCAGGTCCCCGGTGCGGTAGAGGCGCTCGCCGATTCCCCACGGGTGCGGCACGAAGCGCTCCGCGGTCAGCTCCGGGCGGCGCCAGTACCCCTGCGCCAAACCGTCGCCGCCAATGCACAGCTCACCCGCCGCCCCGCGCGGCACCGGCGTCTGCCAGCGGTCCAGAACCCACAGCGTCGTGTTCGACAACGCCTCTCCGATCGGGATCGAGGACGCACCCGGCGCCACCTTCGCAATCGGGTGCCAGGAGGCGTAGGTCGTGCTCTCCGTCGGTCCGTAGACGTGCAGCAGCCGGCGCGGTCCCCCCGCCGCCAGCACGCTCCGCACCGCCGGCGGGTCCACCAGCTCGCCCCCGAACAGCAGGTGGTCCAGACCCGCGAAGGCGGCCGGCACCTCCCGCGACATCTTGTTGAACAGCGCCGTGGTCAGGAAGAGCGCGGTGATCCGCTGCTCGCGCAACAGCGCCGCGAAAGCCTCGGAGGAGAGCGCCGCCTCACGGGGGATCACCACCACGGCGGCGCCGGTCAGCAACGCTCCCCAGATCTCCCAGGTCGCCGCGTCGAAGCTGATGCTCGCCGCCTGCCCCAGGCGGTCGCCCGGCCCCAAAGACACATAGCTGGTCTCCCGCACCAGCCGGACCACCGCCCGGTGCGGCACCGCGACCCCTTTCGGCCGTCCCGTCGAGCCCGAGGTGTAGATCACGTAGGCGAGCGCCTCCGCCGGTACCCGGAGGCTCAGCGGCCCTGCCTTCTCGCCCATCCATTCGTCGCCGTCGACCGCCACCAGCCGCGCCCGGCCCGCCAGGCGCTCCCGGGTCGCCGCGTGGACCAGCACGATCGCCGCCCCCGCGTCCGCCAGCATCAGCTCCAGGCGCTCGTCCGGATAGCTCGCGTCGAGCGGCACATAGATGCCGCCGGCCTTGAGGATCGCCAGCATCCCCACGATCAGCTCCGGCGAGCGCTCGAGAGACAGGCAGACCGGCGTCCCAGCCCCGGCCCCCAGCGATCGCAGGTGCCGCGCCAGACGGTTCGACGTCTCGTCCAGCCGCCGGTAGCTCCACACCTCGTCGCCCGCCACGATCGCCGCCGCCTCCGGCAACTCGGCCGCCAGGGCCGCGAAGAGCCCGGGCAGGCTCGCCTCCCGCGGATAGGCGCTCCACGTGTCGTTCCACTCGATGAGCGCCTGCTGGACCTCCCCCACGTCGAGCAGCGGCAGCTCCGACAGGCGCGCCTCCGGCGCCGCCACGGCGCCGGCCAGCAGGCGCGCGAAGCCGCCCGCCAGGCGCTCGATCGTCGGGCGGTCGAACAGGTCCCGGGCGTACTCGATCGCCCCTTCGAGCCTCCCGGCGGCCTCCCCGAACGTCACGGTCAGCTCGAGCTTCGCCGTCCCCGTCTCCACCGCCAGGGCCGCGAGCTCGAGCCCAGGCAGCGACAGCGCGCCCCGCGGCGCGTTCTGCAACGACAGCATCACCTGCACCAGCGGCGGACGGCTCCCGTCGCGTACCGGCGCCAGCTCCTCGACCAGCCGCTCGAACGGCACCTCCTGGTGGGCGTAGGCCGCGAGCGTCGCCTCCCGCACCCGGCCGAGCAGCGCCGCGAACGTTGGATCTCCCGCGAGGTCCGCCCGCAGCACCAGGGTGTTGACGAAGAGGCCGATCAGGGGCTCGGTCTCGAGCCGGGTCCGCCCCGCGATCGGAGAGCCCACCACCAGGTCGTCCGCCCCGGTGTAGCGCCGCAGGAGAGCCGCGAAGCCGGCGAGGAGCGTCATGAACAGCGTCACCCCAGAGCGCCGGGAGAGGCGGTCGAGCCCGCTCGCCGCGTCGACCGCGAAGGGGTGGGCCGCGCCGCGCCCGCTGGGCGTTGCCGGCCGTGGGTGATCGACCGGCAGATCGAGCGCCGGCGGCGCTCCCGCCAGTTGGGTCCGCCAGAAGGCGACCTCCGCCTCCAGGCGCGCTCCCGAGAGGAACCGGCGCTGCCAGGCGGCGTAGTCCGCGTACTGGATCGCCAGCTCCGGCAGCGGGCTCGGGGTTCCCGCGCGGCAGGCCGCGTAGAGCAACCCCAGCTCGCGCACCAGCACCGCGGTCGACCAGCCGTCGCTGACGATGTGGTGCATCGTGAACAGCGCCAGGTGCTCGCACGCGCCGAGCGCCAGCAGGGTCGCGCGCAGCAGCGGACCCCGCGCGAGGTCGAACGGCCGCCGCGCCTCTTCGGCGAGCCACCGCTCCGCCTCGTCCCGGCGCGCCGCGGCCGGGAGCGCCGCCAGATCGACCACCGGCAGGGCGATCCCGGCAGACGGCGCGACGAGTTGCAATGGCTCGCCGGCAGCGCTCCGGAACGTCGTCCGCAGCACCTCGTGCCGCCGCACGATCTCGCCCAGCGCCGCGGCGAAGGCGCCGCGGTCCAGCTCTCCCGTCAACCGCACCGCCGCCGGGATGTTGTACTGCGCGCTCCCCGGCTCGAGCTGATCGAGGAACCACAGCCGGCTCTGCGCGAACGACAGCGCGAGCCTGCCGGTCCCGCGCGGTACCGGGTGGATCGCGGGCCCCTCTTCAGCCGAAATCTCGCCCCCACCCACCCGCCGCCGCTCGATCCACGCCGCCAGGGCCGCCACCGTCGGCGCCTCGAACACCGCCCGCACCGGCAGCTCCAGCCCGAACACCGAGCGCACCCGCGAAGCCACCTGGGTCGCCAACAGCGAATGCCCGCCCAGCTCGAAGAAGCTGTCGCCGGCCCCCACCCCCGCGAGCCCCAGCACCTCGGCGAAGATCCCCGCCACCAGCTCCTCGGCCGGCGTGCGCGGCGCCACGGAGACCGCCGGCTCTCCGCTCGCCAACGGCAGGGCCGCGAGCGCCCGGCGGTCGAGCTTGCCGTTGGGGGTCAAGGGCAGCGCGCGGAGCTGGACGAACGCCGACGGCACCATGTAGTCGGGCAGACTCGCCTTGAGGAACGAGCGCAGCTCCCCCGCCGGCAGATCAGTGTCCGTCGCCAGGTACGCGATCAGCCGGTTGCCGCCGAGGGCTTCCGAGATCGCCAGCACCGCCGCCTCGCGCACCCCAGGGTGCCGGGTCAGCGCCGACTCGACCTCCCCCAGCTCGATGCGGAAGCCGCGCACCTTTACCTGGTGGTCCAACCGCCCCAGGAAGTCGAGCTCCCCCGTCGGCAGGTAGCGCGCCAGGTCCCCCACCGCGTAGAGCCGCGAGCCGGGCGGGCCGTACGGGTTCGGCAGGTAGCGCTCCGCCGTCAGGTCCGGACGGTTCAGATATCCACGGCTCACCCCCTCGCCCCCCAGGTACAGCGCCCCCGGCACGCCCAGCGGAACCGGCCGCATCGCGGCGTCAGCGGCATCGAGCACGTAGGCCGACTCTCCCGTCAGCGGTCGGCCGATCAGCGGATGCAAGCCGTCGCGCGGCACCACCGACCAGGTCGAGAACGTCGTGTCCTCCGACGGACCGTAGAGGTTCACCACCCGCTCGACGTTCGGCAGCTGCTGGTAGATGTCCCGTACCAGCGACCCCTTCAGCGCCTCGCCCCCCAGGTTCACCGTGCGGATCGACGCCGGCAGAGATCCCCAGCCGCAGCAGCTCCGCCATCGCCGAGGGCACGGTGTCGATCAGTACCACCTCGTCGTGCGGAGCCAGCGCGGCAAGCTCCGGCAGGGCCAGCGCGTTCTCGGCGAGGATCAGCTTCCCCCCGGCCGCGAGCGTCGCGAAGATCTCGAACACCGACATGTCGAAACAGACCGACGTCGACGCCAGCAGCCCCGCGTACTCCGCCGCCGAGAACGTCGCGTGCGCCCAGCGCACCATCGACACCGCCGTGCGGTGCTCGATCGCCACCCCCTTCGGCACCCCCGTCGAGCCCGAGGTGAAGATCACGTAGGCCAAGTTCCCAGAAAGAGCCTCGGCAGCGGGCTCCGCCTCAACCCCGGCTTCCCACTCCGCATCGAGGAGCACCGTCGCCATCCCGGCCGGCAGCTCGTCGCCGAAATCCTCGGCGAGGCCGCGGCGGGTCACCAGCAGCCGTACCTCGGCGATCTCCAGCATCCGTAGCACCCGCTGCCGCGGGTAGCTCGGATCGAGGGGGACGTAGGCGCCCCCCGCCTTGTGCACGGCCAGGAGGGCGACGATGAGCTCCGCCGTGCGCTCCAGCAGGACGCCGGCCAGCCGCTCGGGACCCAGACCCAGCGTCCGCAGCCGGCGCGCCAGCCGCTCGGCCCGGGCATCCAGCTCGGCATACGTCAGGCGCACGATTCCAGACCCGTCCAGCACGGACGCGACCAGGGCCACGCGCTCCGGGGTCCGCGCCACCTGCGCGGCGAAGAGCTGGTGCAGCCCCACGTCGGGCCCGGAGGTCCCCCCGGTGTCGTTGAAACCGGCCAGGAGCTGCTGCTGCTCCGCCCCGTTCAGCAGCGGGAGGTCCGACAGGGGGCGCCGTGGATCTTCCACCGCCCCCGCCAGAAGGCGCGTGAAATGACCGCAGAGCCGCTCGATCGTCGCGCTCTCGAACAGGTCCCGGCTGTACTCGAGCACTCCGGAGAGGCCGCCCTCCGTCTCCGGCCCATTCTCCATCAGGGTGCACGACAGCTCGAGCTTCGCCGTCCCCGTCGCCACCTCAGCCGCGGCGAGCGTCAGCCCCGGCAGCACGAGCGGTCCCGACGGCGCGTTCTGCAGCGTGAAGAGCACCTGCACCAGCGGCGGACGACTCAAGTCCCGCTCCGCCGTGACCAAGTCGATCAGGCGCTCGAACGGCACCTCCTGGTGGGCGTAGGCCGACAGCGTCGTCTCCCGCACCCGCGCGAGGAGCGTCACGAGGTCCGGAGACCCCGAGAGATCCGCGCGCAGCACCAGCGTGTTGACGAAGAGGCCGATCAGCGGCTCCGTCTCCACCCGGGTGCGCCCCGCGATCGGTGTCCCCACCGCCAGGTCGTCCGCTCCCGTATAGCGCTGCAACAGCGCCGCGAAACCCGCCAGCAGGGTCATGAACAGCGTCGCCCCGCGCTGCCGGGAGAGGCGGACGAGCCCGGCGAGCCCCTCCTGGTCGACCGTGAAGCCGGCGAGGGCCCCCCGCGATCCGCGGACAGCCGGACGCGGATGATCCGTCGGCAGGTCGAGCGCCGGCGGCATCCCCGCGAGCTCGCTCTGCCACCAGGCGAGCTCCGACTCCAGAAGTTCTCCCGCCAGCCACCGGCGCTGCCAGGCGGCGTAGTCCGCGTACTGGACGCCCAACTCCGGCAGCGGGCTGGGGAGCCCCTCCCGGAATGCCGTATAGAGCGCCGCCAGCTCGCGGGTCAGCACCCCGATCGACCAGCCGTCGCTCGCGATGTGGTGCAGCGTCACCAGCGCGACGTGCTCCTCCGCCGCCAGGGCCAGAAGCGAGGCGCGCAGCAGCGGGCCCGCCGCCAGATCGAAGGGGAGCCGCGCGCTCTCCTCCGTCAGCCGCGCCGCTGCCTCTGCCCGTAGCGCGGCGGGGAGCGCCGCGAGGTCGATTATTGGCAGGAGAATCGGCAGAGGAACTATGGACTCCGGCGAGACGGCAGGCACCGGCTCCCCCGCCGCGCTCGGGAACCTCGTGCGCAGCACCTCGTGCCGGCGCACGATCTCGCCGAGGGCCGCGGCGAACGCGCTGCGATCCAGCGCGCCGGCGAGCCGCACCGCCGCCGGGATGTTGTAGAGCGGGCTCCCCGGCTCGAGCTGGTCGAGGAACCAGAGCCGGCCTTGAGCGAACGACAAGGTCCGGCGCTGCTCCGCCGGCAGCCGGCGGATCGGGGGGATCGCCTCATCACCCGTCTTCTCCGCCACCAGCTGCTCGATCCGTGCCGCCAGGGCCGCTACCGTCGGCGCCTCGAACACCGCCCGCAACGGGAGCTCGACGCCGAAGACGGAGCGCGCCCGCGACACCACCTGCGTCGCCAGCAGCGAGTGGCCCCCCAGCTCGAAAAAACCGTCCGCGCTCCCCACCCGCTCGAGCCCCAGCACCTCGGCGAAGATCCCGGCGACCAGCTCCTCGGCCGGCGTGCGCGGCGCCGCCGCGCTCCCCTCCTGCCCGGCCTCTGGCGCCATGCCCGCCAGAGCCGCCAGGGCCTTGCGGTCCACCTTGCCGCTGGGCATCAGCGGCAGCGATTCCAGGAAGGCGACGGCCGCCGGCACCATGTACTCGGGGAGGCGCGACTTCAGATGCCGCCGGAGCTCGCTCACGGAGAGGACGCCCGGCGAGGCCTCGACGTAGGCCGCCAGCGCCGAGCTTCCCGACGCGTCCGGGCGGGCGAGCACCACGGCGCCGCGGACCTCGGGATGGGCCAGCAGCGCCGCCTCCACCTCGCCGGGCTCGATACGGAATCCCCGCACCTTCAGCTGGTGGTCGAGCCGCCCCCGGTACTCCAGCACACCCTCCCCGAGCCAGCGGCCGAGGTCCCCAGAACGGTACAGCCGCCCGCCGGGCTCGGCGCCGAACGCGTCGGGGACGAAGCGGGCCGCCGTCTCGTCCGCCCGGCCGAGGTAGCCTCTCGCCACCGGCAGGCCGCCGATCGCGATCTCCCCGGGAACCCCGAGCGGAGAGAGATCCCCCTCCGGGCTGAGGACGTGGAGGCGGCTGTTGGTGATCGGCCGGCCGATCAGGGCCGGCCGATCCGCCCGCTCCGGCTGGCAACGCCAGGAGCTGACCTCGATCGTCGTCTCCGTCGGGCCGTAGAGGTTGACCAGCTCGGTGTCCGTGCCAGCGAAACGAGCGAAGAAATCCCGCTGGAGATCGGCGCCCAGCGCCTCGCCACCGCAGAAGACGCGGCGCAGCGTCCGGCACTCCGCGAAAGCCGCTTCGTCGAGCAGCGCGCGCAGCAGCGCCGGCACCGCCTGGAGGACGGTGACGCCGTGCTCCCGGATCGCCGCCACCAGGCAGGCGGGGTCGCGGTGCCCTCCCGGCTGCGCCATCACCAGCGTGGCCCCCGCGAGCAGCGGCGCATAGAGCTCCCACACCGAGGCGTCGAAGCTGAACGGGGTCTTCTGCAACACCCGGTCGGCGGGGGCCAGGGGATACTCCGACTGCATCCAGAGCATGTGGTTGACCAGCGCCCGCTGCGGGATCGCCACCCCCTTTGGCCGCCCCGTCGAACCCGAGGTGAAGAGGACGTAGGCCAGGCCGAGGCCGTCCGCCGCGGCCTCCGTCCGGCCCGGGAAGAGCGGCGGCGGTCCGGCGTCCAGGCAGACGGTCAGGAAAGGCCGCGGCTCGGGCAGCACGGACAACAGCCGCTCCTGCGTCAACACCACCTGCAGCCCCGAGTCGGCGAACATCACGAGCCAGCCGCTCCGCCGGATACTCCGGGTCGAGCGGCACGTAGGCTCCCCCCGCCTTCAGCACCGCCAGCAGGCCGATCACCATGTCGAGCGAGCGCTCGAGGCAGAGCCCCACCAGGACCTCGGCGCCGACCCCCAGCTCGCGCAGGTACGCCGCCAGCCGGTCCGCCCGGGCGTCGAGCTCCGCGTAGGTCAGCGCTCCCTCGGCGGCGACGACCGCCGTCGCCTGCGGCGTGCACGCCGCCTGGGCCGCGAAGAGCTGTGGCACGGAGAGCTCGGGGCGGAACGGCGCGGCGGGATCGTTGAGCCCGAGCAACTGCTCCCGCTCCGCCGCCGCCAGCAGCGGCAGGCCCCGCCAGGCGGCGTCCGGATCGCTCGCGGCGGCTGCCAGCAGGACCCCGAGGTGCGCCAGCAGCCGGTCGACCGTCGCGCTCTCGTAGAGGCCGGTGTCGTACTCGACGGAGAGCCGCAGCGGCTCCCCGGGGCTCGCTGCCGCGACGAGGAGCGAGAGGTCGAGCTTCGCCGTGGCGAGATTCCCTGCCAGCAGCGAGAGGTCGAGCCCGTCGAGCTCCGGCAGCTCGTAGCCCAGGGTCTGGACCGCGAGCAGGACCTGAAAGAAGGGAGCGCGCGCGAGGTCGCGCTCGGGGGCCAGCTCCTCGACCAGCATCTCGAACGGCAGGTCCTGATGCCCATAGGCCGCCAGCGCGCTCTCCCGCACCTGAGCGAGCAGCTCCCGGAAGGTCGCCGCCGCGCCGAGCTGCGCCCGGCACACCAGCGTGTTGACGAAGAAGCCGATCAGCCCTTCGGTCTCCATCCGGTTGCGGTTGGCTACGGCTGAGCCCACCAGCACGTCCTCCTGGCCGGAATAGCGGGAGAGCAGGACGTCGAACCCGGCGAGCAGCAGCATGAAAGGGGTCACCCCCTGGCTCCGGCAGACCGCCTGGAGCCGGGCGGCAAGCTCCGCGGGCAAGGTGGCCGTGCGGGTGGCGCCGGCGAACGTCTGCACCGCCGGCCGCGGGAAGTCGGTCGGCAGATCGAGCCCAGCCGGCGCCCCCGCGAGCTGCCGGCGCCAGTAGCCGAGCTGGCGCTCCAGCACCTCATCCGCCAGCCACCGCCGCTGCCAGACGGCGAAATCGGCGTACTGCACCGCCAGCTCCGGCAGCGGCGACGGCAGCCCGGCGGCGAACGCCGGGTAGAGGGCCGCCAGCTCGCGCAGCAGGACCTCCATCGACCAGCCGTCGGAGACGATGTGGTGCAGGGTCAGCAACAGCACGTGCCGCTCGCGGCCGAGCCGCAGCAGCGTCGCCCGCAAGAGCGGCCCGGCGCCGAGGTCGAACGGCCGCGCGGCCTCCGCCGCCGCGAGCGCCGCCACCGCCGGCTCCCGGGCCGGCGCGGGCAGAGCCGCGAGATCGACGACCGGCAACGGCTGCGGCGGGCCGGCCGGCGCGATCGCCTGATAAGGCTCACCGTCGACGCTCGGGAAGGTGGTGCGCAGCGCCTCGTGGCGGCGCACCACCTCGGCGAGGACCCCGCCCAGCACCCCGGGCTCGAGCGCTCCGTCGAGGCGCAGCGCCGTCGGAATGTTGTAGACCGCCGAGCCGGGCGAGAGCTGGTCGAGGAACCAGAGCCGGGCCTGCGCGAAGGAGAGTGGCAGCGCCGCCGAGCGCCCCACCGGCTCGATCGGCGGCGCTTCCAGGGCTCCGTCCGCTCCGCGCGCGCTCTCCACTCTCGCCGTGAGGCCGGCGAGGGTGGGCGCCTCGAACACCGCCCGCACCGGCAGCTCGACTCCGAAGACGGAACGCACCCGCGACACCACCTGCGTCGCCAGCAGCGAGTGGCCGCCCAGCTCGAAGAAGCTGTCGTCGATCCCCACCCGCTCGAGTCCCAGCACCTCGGCGAAGATCCCCGCCAGCAGCTCCCCGGAAGGCGTCCGCGGCGCCTCGGCTCCTCCGGCCTCCCCGGCCGCCAGCGGCAGGGCCGCCAGTGCGTTGCGGTCCACCTTGCCGTTGGGGGTCAGCGGCAGCGACTCCAGAAAGGCATAGAACGAGGGGACCATGTAGTCCGGCAGGCGCGACTTCAGGTGCTGCCGCAGCTCACCCGCCGAGACCGCGCCCGGCGCCGTCTCCAGATAGGCCACCAGCGCCATGCTCCCCGAGGTGTCCGGACGCGGCAGCACCACGGCCGAACACACCGCTGGATGCGCCAACAGCGCCGACTCCACCTCCCCCGGCTCGATGCGGTAGCCCCGCACCTTCACCTGATGGTCGAGACGGCCCAGGAACTCCAGGATGCCGTCCGGCCGGTACCGCACCAGATCGCCCACCCGGTACATCCGCGCACCCGGTTCATTGGAGAACGGATCGGGGACGAAGCGCTCCGCCGTCAGCTCCGGACGCCCCAGGTAGCCCCGCGACACTCCCTCCCCGCCAAGGAACAGCTCCCCCGCCACTCCCACCGGCACCGGCTGGAGATGGCGGTCCACCACCCAGGCCTGCTCGCCGTCGAGCGGACGGCCGATCGACGGCGCCCGCTCCGACTCGCGCTCGATCAGCGCCCAGGTCGAGAACGTCGTGTCCTCCGACGGGCCGTAGACGTTGTACAGCCGCTCGATCCCCGGCTCGGCGTAGATCCGGTCGGCCAGCGCCCGCTGCACCGCCTCCCCCCCCAGGTTCACCGTCACCACCGAGGCGGGCACCCCCCCGGCCCGCAGCAGCTCCGCCATCGCCGACGGCACCGTGTCCACCACCCGCACCTCGCCCGCTGCCGCGGCCGGCAGCTCGGGGAGCGCCAGGGCGTTCTCGGCCAGGATCACCGTGCCCCCCCAAGCCAGCGGCGCGAACAGCTCGAACACCGACATGTCGAAGGTGATCGAGGTCGAGGCCAGCACCCCCGACAGCTCGCGGTCCGAGAACTCCCGCCGCGACCAGAGCATCAGCGCCACGGCGCTGCGGTGCTCGATCGCCACCGCCTTCGGACGACCCGTCGACCCCGAGGTGTAGATCACGTACGCCAGGTTGCCCGAGATCGCGGGAACAGTGGGCGTCGACTCGCAAGGCGCCTCCGGCAGCGCGTCGAGCCGGACGACCCGCGCCCCATGCGCGGGGAGCCTCCCCTCCAGCTCCGTCGTCGTTAGCACCACCGGAGCGCCGCTGTCGGCCAGCATGAAGCTCACCCGCTCCGCCGGGTAGGCCGGATCGAGCGGCACGTAGAAGCCGCCCGCCGCGTGCGTCGCGAGGAGCGCCACCAGCAGCTCCGCGCGACGCGGCAGGAAGATCGCGACCGCCACCTCGGGACCTACTCCCAACGACCGCAGGCGATGCGCCAGCGCCGCCGTCCGCGCCGCCAGCTCTCCGTAGCTCAGCCGCTCCTCGCCGGCGATCAGCGCTGTGGCCGCCGGCGTCCGCGCGACCTGCGCCGCGAACAGCTCCGGCAGCGTCGAGCCCACCAGCTCCGCGGGCCGCTCGCGAGCCGTCGCCGCGTTCCAGGCCGCGAGCTGCGTCCGCTCCGCCGCGCTCAGCAGAGGCAGCTCCGATACCGGATGGTCCGGCTCCGCTACCGCGCCCGCCAGCAGCCGCGCGAAGTGCCCGGCCAGGCGCTCGATCGTGGCGCCGTCGAACAGCTCGGAGCGGAAGCCGAACGTCCCCGCCAGACTCTTTTCCTCAACCCCCAGCGTCAGGCTGAGATCGAACTTCTCCGTCTCCTGGTCGAGCGGCCAGACCGACCCCGCGGCCTCGCCCAGACGCAACGCCGGCGGCGCCTCGGCGTCGAGCGCGAACGAGACCTGGAACAGCGGCGAGACGCCGAGCTCGCGCCGCGGCGCCAGCTCCTCGACCAGCTTCTCGAACGGCAGGTCCTGGTGCGCGTAGGCCGCCAGCGCCACCTCGCGCACCCGCCCGAGCAATCCCGCAAACGACGGCTCCGCCGAGAGGTCGGTGCGCAGCACCAGGGTGTTGACGAAGAAACCGATCAGGTTTTCCGTCTGCAGCTGGTTCCGCCCCGCCACCGGCGTCCCGACGCTCACGTCCTCGGCGTGGCTGACGCGAGAGAGCAGAGCCTGGAACGCCGCCAACCCGGCCATGAACAGCGTCACCCCCTGCCGCCGCGCCAAGGTCTGCAACGGCGGCAGCAGCGAGGCCGGGAGCGCCAGCTCCCGGCTGCCGCCGCGCTCGCTCACCGCCAGCGTCCGCGGACGGTCGAGCGGCAGGTCGAGCACCGGCGGCGCACCGGTGAGCCGCTCCCGCCAGTGCGCCAGCTCCGCCGCCAGCACCTCGCCTTGCAGCCAATCCCGTTGCCACACCGCGTAATCGCCATACTGGACCGGCAGCTCCGGCAGCGGCGAGGGGAGACCCTGCGAGAAGGCGCCGTAGATCTCACCCAGCTCTCTTGCCAGCAGGCGCAGTGACCAGCCGTCGCTGATTCCATGGTGCATCGTCAGCAGCAAAACCTGCTCCTCGGCTCTTAAGGTCACCAGCGCCGAGCGCAGCAGCGGCCCCGTTGCGAGATCGAACGGCCGCAGCGCCTCCGCCCGCGCCAGCCGCAGCGCCTCCGCCCGGCGCAGCTCCGCGGGCAGGGGCGCGAGGTCGATCGCCGGCAGCGGGAGGGGCGCCGGGGGAGCGACCACCTGCACCGGCGAGCCCCCCTGCCGCGGATCGACGGCGAAGCGGGTGCGCAGCGACTCGTGGCGACGCGCCACCTCGGATAGAGCTGCGGCGAGCGCCGCGTGGTCGGCGCCGCCCGTCCAATGGATCGCCGCCGGGATGTTGTAGGCCGCGCTCGCCGGCTCCAGCTGGTGGAGGAACCAGAGCCGGGCTTGAGCGAAGGAGAGCGGCAACGGCTGATCCCGTGGCGCCCGAACCAGAGCAGGGGCGAGCGGCAGCGCCTCGGCACGCCCGGCGGTCGCCGCAGCCGCCAGGGCGCTCACCGTGGGGGCCTCGAACAGTGCCTTCACCGGCAGGCTCACCCCGAAGGCTTCCCGCAACCGCGACAGGACCCGCATCGCCAGCAGCGAGTGCCCGCCCAGCTCGAAGAAGCTGTCGCCGGCTCCCACCCGCGCGAGCCCCAGCACCTCGGCGAAGATCCCCGCCACCAGCTCCTCGGCGGGGGTCCGCGGCGCGGTGGCGGCCGCCGCCCCGGCCGCCCCATCCGCCGGCAACACGGCCGCCAGCGCCTTGCGATCCACCTTGCCGTTGGCCGTCTGCGGCAGCGCCGGCAGGAACGCCCAGGCCGACGGCACCATGTACTCCGGAAGGCGGCCCTTCAGCCCTTGCCGCAGCCCGGCGGCCGAGATCGCCTCGGGCTCCGCCTCCACGTAGGCCACCAGCGACAGGCTCCCGGAGGCGTCCGGGCGCGCCAGCACCGCCACGGCCCGCACTGCGGGTTGCGCCAGCAGCGCCGCCTCGATCTCCCCCAGCTCGATGCGGAATCCCCGCACCTTCACCTGGTGGTCGATCCGCCCCAGGTAGTCCAGGCGACCGTCCGGCAGGTAGCGCGCCAGGTCCCCCGTGCGGTAGAGCCGGCCGCCGGGCTCTCCCCCGCTTCGCCGCAGAACGGGTCGGGGACGAAACGCTCCGCCGTCAGCTCCGGCCGGTCGAGGTAGCCGCGGGCGAGGCCCGCGCCGCCCAGCAGCAGCTCTCCCGGAACCCCGGCCGGCACCGCCTCGCCGAAGCGCCCGAGCAGGAACGCCCGGGTCCCCGCGATCGGACGGCCGATCGTCGGCTCCCGCCGCTCCTCCCGCTCCGCCGGCGCCCAGGTCGAGTAGGTCGTGTCCTCCGACGGGCCGTAGAGGTCGAGCACCCGCAGATCGGGAGAGACGGCATAGATCCCTTCGACCAGCGACCGCTTCAGCGGCTCGCCCGCCAGGTTGACCGTGCGCACCGACGCCGGCAAAGCTCCCTGCCGCACCAGCTCCGCCAGCGCCGAGGGGACCGTGTTGACGAGCACCACCTCGTCCAGGGCCGCCAGCCGCGGCAGCTCCAGGGCGTTGGCGGCGAGCACCACCTTGCCTCCCCAGGCAAGGGTCACGAACAGCTCGAAGACCGAGAGGTCGAACGAGACCGAGGTCGAGGCGAGCACCCCCGCCAGGTCCGCCGCCGGGAACACCGTTCGCGCCCAGTGGGCGAAGGCCACGGCGCTGCGGTGCTCGATCGCCACTCCCTTCGGACGCCCCGTCGAGCCCGAGGTGTAGATCACGTAGGCGAGGTTGCCGGGCAAGACGCCGCTCGCCGGCCGGGATTGCGCGGGCAGCTCGCGGGAGTCGGGGGAGGCGGGATCGACGACCAGCCGCGCGATATCGCGCGCGGGAAGGCTCTCGACCAGCTCCGGCTCGGTCACCAGCACCGCCGCCGCGCTGTCCGTCAGCATGAAGTCGAGCCGCTCGGCGGGGTATTCAGGATCGAGGGGGACGTAGGCGCCCCCCGCCTTGAGCACCGCCAGCAGCGCGGCGACCAGCAGCGGCGTGCGGGTCAGACACACCCCAACCCGCACCTCCGGACCGACGCCGAGAGCCGCCAGCCGGAGGGCCAGGCTCCCGGCCCAGGAATCCAGCTCGCGATAGGTCCAGCGCTCGCCGGAGATCCCCGACACCAGAGCGACCGCCTGGGGGGTCCGCGCCGCCTGGGCCTCGAACAGCGCATGCAGCGTGGCGTTGGAGGCCGGCAGCGTACCGACGTCGTTCCAAGCGACCAGCAGCTGCTTCCACTCCGCCGGCGACAACAGCGGCAGCTCCGCCAGGCGTCGACGCGGCGCCGCCACGCCGCCCGACAGCAGACGCGTGAAGTGACCGGCAAACCGCTCGATCGTCGCGCTCTCGAACAGGTCGCGGCTGTACTCGATCACCCCGGAGAGGCCGCCTTCCGTCTCGACCAGAGTGCACGACAGCTCGAGCTTCGCCGTCCCCGTCGCCACCTCGGAGACCGTCAGCGCGAGATCCGGCAGCACCAGCGGACCCGACGGCGCGTTCTGCAGCGAGAACAGGACCTGCACCAGCGGCGGACGGCTCAAATCCCGCTCCGGCGTCACCCGCTCGATCAGGCGCTCGAACGGCACCTCCTGGTGGGCGTAGGCCGCGAGCGCCGTCTCCCTTACCCGCGCGAGGAGCGTCACCAGGTCCGGAGACCCCGAGAGGTCCGCGCGCAGCGCCAGCGTGTTGACGAAGAGGCCGATCAGCCCCTCCGTCTCCGCCTGGAGGCGGCCCGCGATGGGCGTCCCGACGACCAGGTCGTCCGCCCCCGTGTAGCGCTGCAAAAGCGCGGCGAAGCCGGCCAGCAGCGTCATGAACCGCGTCGTCCCCCGCCGCCGGGAAAGGTCGTCGAGACCGGCGAGCGCCGCGCCGTCGATCGCGAAGCCGGCCACCGCTCCCCGCGGGCTGCGGACGGCCGGACGCGGATGGTCCGTCGGCAGGTCGAGCGCCGCCGGCATCCCCGCGAGCTCCCGCTGCCACCAGGCGAGCTCCGACTCCAGACGCTCCCCCGACAACCGCCGGCGCTGCCAGGCGGCGTAGTCGCCGTACTGGATCGCCGGCTCCGGCAGCGGGCTCGCGCGTGCGCGCGCGGAAGGCGGCGTAGAGCGCCGCCAGCTCGCGGGTCAGCACGCCGATCGACCAGCCGTCGCTCGCGATGTGGTGCAGCGTCACCAGCGCGACGTGCTCCTCCGCCGCCAGAGCGAGCAGCGCGGCCCGCAGCAGCGGATCCGCCGCCAGATCGAAGGGACGCCGCGCGCTCTCCGCCGTCAGCCGCGCCGCTTCCTCACGGCGCGCCGTGGCCGGGAGCGCCGCGAGATCGAGGAGAGGGAGGGGGATTCCAGAGGGGGACGCGACGGCCGCCACCGGCTCCCCTGCCGCGCTCCGGAAGGTCGTGCGCAGCACCTCGTGACGGCGCACGATCTCGCCGAGGGCCGCGGCGAACGCGCTGCGGTCCAGCGCGCCGGTGAGCCGCACCGCGGCCGGCAGGTTGTAGAGCGGGCTCCCCGGCTCGAGCTGGTCGAGGAACCAGAGCCGGGCCTGCGCGAAGGAGAGCACCCGCCGCTCCTCCTCGGGTAGCGGGAGGAGGACCGGCACCCCCTCCATCGCTTTTCCCGCGTCGATCCGCCCCGCCCCGATCCTCGCCGCCAGGGCCGCCACCGTCGGCGCCTCGAACACCGCCCGCACCGGCAGCTCGACGCCGAAGACGGAACGCACCCGCGAAGCTACCTGCGTCGCCAGCAGCGAGTGGCCGCCCAGCTCGAAGAAGCTCGCCTCCGCCCCCACCCGCTCGAGACCCAGCACCTCGGCGAAGATCCCCGCCACCAGCTCCTCGGCCGGCGTCCGCGGCGCCTCGACGCGCGCCGCCTCGCCTTCCGAGTGGGTCGCCAGCGGCAGGGCCGCCAGGGCCTTGCGGTCCACCTTGCCGTTGGGGGTCAGCGGCAGCGATTCCAGAGCCACGAAAGCCGCCGGCACCATGTAGCCGGGGAGACGCTCCGCCAGCCAGCCGCGCAACGCCTCCGTCTCGCCTCCCTCGGAAACGACGTAGGCCACCAGGCCGCCGCCACCGGCCAGGTCGGCGCGCAGCAGTACCACGGCCTCGCGCACTTCCGGGTGGCCCACCAGCACCGACTCGATCTCCCCCAGCTCGATGCGGAAGCCGCGCAGCTTGATCTGATGGTCGATCCGTCCCAGGAACTCCAGCTCCCCGTCCGGACGATGGCGCACCAGGTCGCCGGTTCGATAAAGACGCGTTCCCGCTCCGCTCCACGGATCGGGGAGGAACCGCTCCGCCGTCAGATCCGGTCGTCCCCAGTAGCCGCGCGCCACCCCGGCGCCGCCGATCAGCAGCTCCCCGGCGACCCCTGCCGGCACCAGCTCCAGCGCGCGGTCCACCACGTGCAGATGCGTCCGCGCGATCGGCCGGCCCAAGCCTAGCGCTCCCTCTCCGTCCTCCACCGAGCCCGCCGCCGACCACACCGCCGTCTCGGTCGGACCGTAGAGGTTCCACAGCTCGACGCCCCGATCGAGCAGCTCCGACGCCAACCCTCGCGGCAGCGCCTCGCCGCCGCACAGCGCCTTGAGCCCCGGCAGCCCCTCCCACCCCGAATCCACCAGCAGCCGCCAGGTCGCCGGCGTCGCCTGCATCGCCGTCACCCCCGACGTCGCCACCCGCGCCGCCAGCTGCCGGCCGTCCCCCGCCTCCTCGCTCCCGATCACCTCCACCCGGCCACCGAAGGCCAGCGGCAGGTAGATCTCCAGACCCGCGATGTCGAAGGTCAGCGTGGTCAGGGCGGGCAGGACGTCCCCGGCGCCCAGCTCCAGCCGCTCCGCCATCGAGGTCAGGAAGTTGACCAGCGCCCCATGCGGCAGGCAGACGCCCTTCGGGCGACCCGTCGACCCCGAGGTGTAGATCACGTACGCCAGGCTCTCCGCTCCCCCGTCGCTGGGCAGAGGCAGCCGGGAGGCCGGCGCGGCGGCGATTTGCTCGCGGTCGCGGTCCAGGCAGACCACCCGCAGGCTTCCAGACACGCCCAGCCGCTGCAGCCAGCGCTCCTCGGTGACCAGCACGGCCGGCGCGCTGTCGCCGAGCACCAAGGCCAGCCGCTCCGCCGGATGGTGCGGATCGAGCGGCACGTAGGCTCCCCCCGTCTTCAGGATGCCCAGCAGCGCCACCACCATCTCCGGCGAGCGCTCCACGCACAGCCCCACCCGCGTCTCCGGCCCCACCCCCAGACTCCGCAGGTGATGGGCCAGGCGGTTGGCCCGCGCTTCCAATTCCCCGTACGCGAGGGTCATCCCCTGCCCGGAGACCGCCGGCGCCGCGGGGCGCCGCGCCGCCTGTCGCTCGAACAGCTCCTGGATGCGCACCGCCGTGCCGCCCACGCCGTCGGTGTCGTTCCACTCCACGACCAGTTGCTGCCGCTCGGACGCGTCCAGCAGCGGCAGCTCCAGCACGGCCTGCGCGAGGCTCGACGGGGCTGCGATAGCGGCGGCGAGCAGGCTCGCGAAGCTCCGCGCCCAGCGCGCCACCGTCGACGGGTCGAAGAGGTCGGTCGCGTACTCGAGCGATCCGGCCAGACTGCGCGGCGTCTCCTCGAGATCGAGCGTCAGGTCGAAGCGGGCTGTTCCCGTCCGGTGGCTCTCCTCGATCTCGGCCGCTTCGAGACCCGGCAGCGCAAACTCCCGCTGCGGCGTGTTCTGCAGCGCCAGCATCACCTGGAACAGCGGCGTGTAGCTCATCGCGCGCACCGGCTGCAACGCCTCGACCAGGGTCTCGAACGGCAAGTCCTGGTGGGCGTAGGCCTCGAGCGCGCTCTCCCGGCTCCGCCGCAGCACCTCGCGCAGGCTGGGGCGTCCCGACAGGTCCCCGCGCATCACCAGGGTGTTGGCGAAAAAGCCGATCAGCGGCTCGAGCTCCGAGCGGCCGCGGTTGGCGATCACCGTCCCCACCGCCAGCTGCTCCTGCCCGGTCAGGCGCGCGAGCAACGCCTGGAACAGCCCCAGCAGCGCCATGAAGTCGGTGACTCCCGCGCGGCGGCCGAGGGCCTTCAGCCCCTGCAGCGTCTCGCCGGGAAGCGAGAAGACGAGACGCGCGCCGCGGTCGGAGCGGACCGCCGGGCGCGGCCGATCGGTCGGCAGCTCGAGCAGGGCCGGCAGCCCCGACAACCGCTCCCGCCAGTAGCCCAGCTGCCGCTCCAGCGCCTTGCCCGAAAGCCACTTCCGCTGCCAGACCGCGAAGTCCGGATACTGGATCGACAGCTCCGGCAGGGGTGCCGGGACGCCGGAAGCCAGGGCGGTGTAGAGGGCGACGACCTCCCGCACCAGGATCCCCGTCGACCAGCCGTCCGAGACGATGTGATGCAGGCTGAGCAGCAGCGCGTGCTCGGAGAGCCCGAGACGCACCAGGCCACCCCGCAGCAGCGGACCGTGGGCGAGGTCGAACGGCCGCTCGGCGTTCTCCCCCACCAGGCGCGACAGCTCGGCTTGCCGCGACCGCGGGGCAAGACCTCCGAGGTCGATCGAGCCCAACGGCATCGCCGCGATCGGGAGGACCCGCTGGAACGGCTGGCCGTCGACCGCCACGAACGTCGTGCGCAGCGACTCGTGGCGCCGCATCACCTCGCTCATGGCTCCGCGTAGCACTGCCACCGACAGCTCGCCCGAGAGGCGCAGCGCCACCGGCATGTTGTAGACCGGGCTCCCCGGCCGGAGCTGCTCCAGGAACCACAGACGGGCCTGAGCGAACGACAGAGGAAGGGCCCGGTCGCGGTCCGCCCGGGCGAGCGGCGGAGCGGCGATCTCACCGGACGCCCGCCCGAGCTCCGCCAGATCCGCCGCCAGGCCAGCCACCGTCGGGCTCGCGAACAGGCGCCGCAGCGGCAGCTCGACCCCGAAGGCGTCCTTGATCCGCGACACCACCTGCGTCGCCAGCAGCGAGTGGCCGCCCAGCTCGAAGAAGCTCTCCTCCGCTCCCACCCGCGCGAGACCCAGCACCTCGGCGAAGATCCCCGCCAGCAGCTCCCCGGAAGGCGTCCGCGGCGCCTCGGCTCCTCCGGCCTCCCCGGCCGCCAGCGGCAGGGCCGCCAGCGCGTTGCGGTCCACCTTGCCGTTGGGGGTCAGCGGCAGCGACTCCAGAAAGGCGTAGGACGAGGGGACCATGTAGTCCGGCAGGCGCGACTTCAGGTGCTGCCGCAGCTCACCCGCCGAGACCGCGCCCGGCGCCGTCTCCAGATAGGCCACCAGCGCCGTGGCACCCAAGGAGTCCGCACGCGGCAACACCACCGCCGAACACACCGCTGGATGCGCCAACAGCGCCGACTCCACCTCCCCCGGCTCGATGCGGTAGCCCCGCACCTTCACCTGATGGTCGAGACGGCCCAGGAACTCCAGGATGCCGTCCGGCCGGTACCGCACCAGATCGCCCACCCGGTACATCCGCGCACCCGGTTCATTGGAGAATGGATCGGGGACGAAGCGCTCCGCCGTCAGCTCCGGACGCCCCAGGTAGCCCCGCGACACTCCCTCGCCGCCAAGGAACAGCTCCCCCGCCACTCCCACCGGCACCGGCTGGAGATGGCGGTCCACCACCCAGGCCTGCTCGCCGTCGAGCGGACGGCCGATCGACGGCGAGCGCTCCGACTCGCGCTCGATCAGCGCCCAGGTCGAGAACGTCGTGTCCTCCGACGGGCCGTAGACGTTGTACAGCCGCTCGATCCCCGGCTCGGCGTAGATGCGGTCGGCCAGCGCCCGCTGCACCGCCTCGCCCCCCAAGTTCACCGTCACCACCGAGGCGGGCACCCCCCCGGCCCGCAGCAGCTCCGCCATCGCCGACGGCACCGTGTCCACCACCCGCACCTCGCCGGCGGCCGCGGCCGGCAGCTCGGGGAGCGCCAGGGCGTTCTCGGCCAGGATCACGGTGCCGCCCCAGGCCAGCGGCGCGAACAGCTCGAACACCGACATGTCGAAGGTGATCGAGGTCGACGCCAAGATCCCCGACAGCTCGCGGTCCGAGAACTCCCGCCGCGACCAGAGCATCAGCGCCACGGCGCTGCGGTGCTCGATCGCCACCGCCTTCGGACGGCCCGTCGAGCCCGAGGTGTAGATCACGTACGCCAGGTTGCCCGAGATCGCGGGAACAGTGGGCGTCGACTCGCAAGGCGCCTCCGGCAGCGCGTCGAGCCGGACGACCCGCGCCCCATGCGCGGGGAGCCTCCCCTCCAGCTCCGTCGTCGTCAGCACCACCGGAGCGCCGCTGTCGGCCAGCATGAAGCTCACCCGCTCCGCCGGGTAGGCCGGATCGAGCGGCACGTAGAAGCCGCCCGCCGCGTGCGTCGCCAGCAGCGCCACCAGCAGCTCCGCGCGACGCGGCAGGAAGATCGCGACCGCCACCTCGGGACCCACTCCCAACGACCGCAGGCGATGCGCCAGCGCCGCCGTCCGCGACGCCAGCTCTCCGTAGCTCAGCCGCTCCTCGCCGGCGATCAGCGCCGTGGCCGCCGGCGTCCGCGCGACCTGCGCCGCGAACAGCTCCGGCAGCGTCGAGCCCACCAGCTCCGCGGGCCGCTCGCGAGCCGTCGCCGCGTTCCAGGCCGCGAGCTGCGTCCGCTCCGCCGCGCTCAGCAGCGGCAGCTCCGATACCGGATGGTCCGGCTCCGCCACCGCGCCCGCCAGCAGCCGCGCGAAGTGCCCGGCCAGGCGCTCGATCGTGGCGCCGTCGAACAGCTCGGAGCGGAAGCCGAACGTCCCCGCCAGGGATCTTTCCTGCGCACCATCGTCCATCAGCCCCAGCGTCAGGCTGAGGTCGAACTTCTCCGTCTCCTGGTCGAGCGGCCAGACCGACCCCGCGGCCCCGCCCAGCCGCAACGCCGGAGGCGCTTCGGCGTCGAGCGCGAACGAGACCTGGAACAGCGGCGAAACCCCGAGGTCACGCCGCGGCGCCAGCTCCTCGACCAGCTTCTCGAACGGCAGGTCCTGGTGCGCGTAGGCCGCCAGCGCCACCTCGCGCACCCGCCCGAGCAATCCCGCGAACGACGGCTCCGCCGAGAGGTCGGTGCGCAGCACCAGGGTGTTGACGAAGAAACCGATCAGGTTTTCCGTCTGGAGCTGGTTGCGGCCCGCCACCGGCGTCCCGACGCTGACGTCCTCGGCGTGGCTCACCCGCGAGAGGAGAGCCTGGAAGGCCGCCAGCACCGCCATGAACAGCGTCACCCCCTGCCGCCGCGCCAGCGCCTGCAACGGCGGCAGCAGCGAGGCCGGAAGCGCCAGCGCGCGGCTGCCGCCGCGGTCGCTCACCGCGAGAGTGCGCGGCCGGTCGAGCGGCAGGTCGAGCACCGGCGGCGCACCGGTGAGCCGCTCCCGCCAGTGCGCCAGCTCCGCAGCCAGCACATCCCCTTGCAGCCACTCTCGCTGCCACACCGCGTAATCGCCGTACTGGACCGGCAGCTCCGGCAGCGGTGACGGGAGACCCTGCGAGAAGGCGCCGTAGATCTCACCCAGCTCTCTTGCCAGCAGGCGCAGCGACCAGCCGTCGCTGATTCCATGGTGCATCGTCAGCAGCAGCACCTGCTCCTCGGCTCCCAGGCTCAACCTGGCCGAGCGCAGCAGCGGCCCCCCGGCGAGATCGAACGGCCGCAGCGCCTCCGCCCGCGCCAGCCGCCGCGCCTCCGCCGCACCCAGAGCCTCCGGCAGCCCCGCGAGGTCGACCGCGGGCAGGACGACCGGCGCCGGCCCATCGATCACCTGCCGATCGGCTATGAAGCGGGTGCGCAGCGACTCGTGACGGCGCGCCACCTCGGACAGAGCGGCGGCCAGCACCGCGGCATCCACCCTTCCCCGCAGCGCCACCGCCGCCGGAATGTTGTAGGCCGCGCTCCCCGGCTCCAATTGATCGAGGAACCACAGCCGCTGCTGGGCAAAGGAGAGCGGCAGCGGCTGATCCCGGGACACCGGGACCAGCGCTGGGGCCTCGCTCCGCGTGCCGCCTTCGATCTGCCGCGCCAGCTCCGCCACCGTCGGCACCTCGAACAGCCGGCGCAGCGGCAGCTCCACCCCCAGCACCTCGCGCACCCGCGACACCACCCGCGTCGCCAGCAGCGAGTGCCCGCCGAGCGCGAAGAAGTCGTCGTGCACGCCGATCCGCTCGACCCCCAAGACCTCGGACCAGATCCCCGCCAGCAGCTCCTCGGACGGCGTCCGGGGGCCCACCCAGCCCACCTCCCCAGCCCACTCCGGCGCCGGCAGCGCCTTGCGGTCCACCTTGCCGTTGGGGGTGAGCGGCAGGGCCGGAAGGAGGACGAACGCCGCCGGGATCATGAAGTCCGGCAGCCGCTTCCCCAGCCGCTCGCGCAACTCCCGGTCAAAGCGCGCCGGCAGCTCGGGGGCCACGTAGGCGACCAGGCGCGGCTCCCCCGGCACGTCCTCGCGGGCCAGCACCACCGCCTCCCGGATCTCCGCTTGCGCCAGCAGCGCCGCCTCGATCTCCCCCAGCTCGATACGGAAGCCGCGGATCTTGACCTGGTGGTCGAGCCGGCCGAGGAACTCCAGCTCCCCGTCCGGCCGCCGCCGGGCCAGGTCCCCCGTGCGGTAGAGGCGCTCGCCCGCTGTCTCCGGAGTGGCGAACGGATCGGGCACGAAGCGCTCGGCCGTGGTCTCCGGCCGCCCGAGATAGCCCCGCGCGAGGCCCTCGCCGCCCAGGCAGAGCTCGCCGGCGACCCCCGCCGGCAGCAGCCGCAGGAAACGGTCGAGCACGTAGGCCCGCGTGCCCGCGATGGGGAACCCGATCGTCGGCTCCCCGCCCTCGCGCGGGACCCGGACGAAGGTCGAGTAGGTGGTGTCCTCGGAAGGGCCGTAGAGGTTGTAGACCCCCGCGACCCCAGGCAGCGCGTAGAGCTGGTCGGTGAGCGCCCGCTTGAGCGCCTCGCCAGCGAGATTGACCGTGCGCACCCCCGGCGGCACTCCTCCCGAACGCACCAGGGCCCCGATGGCGCTCGGCACCGTGTTGACCAGCCGCACCTCGCCCGCGGCGGGGAGGCGCGGCAGCTCGAGCGCGTTGTCGGCCAGGATCACCGCGCCGCCGGTCGCGAGCGGCAGAAAGAGCTCGAAGACGGAGAGATCGAAAGTGATCGAGGTCGAGGCCAGCACCCCGGCGAGGTCCGCCGGCGGGAAGACCGCCGCGCCCCAGGCGAGTAGCGCCGCGGCGCTGCGGTGCTCGATCGCCACCCCCTTCGGACGCCCCGTCGACCCCGAGGTGTAGATCAGATACGCGAGGTTTCCGAGGCTGGCGGGGGTCGTCTCGCCAGGAACGTCCTCAGCAGCCTCCGGGAGAGCGTCGAGCCGCACGACCAGCGCTTCGTTCACGGGCAGCCGCCCCGCCAGCTCCGCCGTGGTCAGCACCACCGCGGCGTTGCTGTCCGCCAGCATGAAGGCCACCCGCTCCGCCGGATAGGCGGGATCGAGCGGCACGTAGAACCCGCCCGCCTCGAGCGTCGCGAGGAGCGCCACCACCAGCTCCGTGCGCCGCGGCAGGAAGATCCCCACCGGCACCTCCGGGCCCACCCCCAGGGCCCGCAGGGAGCGCGCCAGCTTCGCCGCCCGCGCCAGAAGCTCCCCGTAGCTCAGCCGCTCCTCGCCGGCGACCAGCGCCAAGGCCGAGGGAGTCCGCGCCGCCTGCGCCGCGAAGCGCGCGAAGAGGTTCGAGCCGGCGTTTCCGGCATCTCCTGGATCGCGCGGATCGTTCCAGCCCAGCAGGAGCTGGTGGCGCTCCGCTGCCGGGAGGAGGGCGAGCTCCGCGATCGACGCTCCCGGGTCGGCGGCGATCGACTCCAGCAGCACCGCGAAGCGCGCCATCAGGCGCGCCGCCGTCGCCGCGTCGAAGAGGTCCGAGTTGTATTGCAGGCCGAGGCTCAAGCCCCCCTGCCGCTCGACCGCGTGGAGCTGGAGGTCGAACGGGGCGGGCGGGCGGGGAAGCGCCAGCGACGAGAGCCGCAGGTCCGCCGAGCCCACCTCCACCCCTTCCTCCCCCAACGCGAAGGCGGTCAGCCCCTCCACCCCGCGGGTCTCCTTCTGCAGCACGAACGAGACCTGGAACAGCGGCGTCCGGCTGGCGTCCCGCTCCGGCACCAGATGCTCGGCGAGCAGCGGCAGCGGGTAGTCGCCGTGCGCGAAGTCGGCCGCCACCGACGCCTTCGTCCGCGCCAGCAGCTCGACGAAGCCCGGCTCCCCCGACAGGTCCCCGCGCAGCACCACCAGGTTCACGAAGTACCCCACCGTCCCGGCGAACCTCGACTGCGAGCGCCCCGACCGCGGCGAGCCGACGGCCAGATCCTCCTGCCCCGTATGGCGGTAGAGGAGGGTCTGGAAGGCCGCCAGCAGGGTGATGAACAGCGTGCCGTGCCGCGCCCGGCTGAGCGAGCGCAGCGCCGAGGCGAGCTCCGCCGGCAGCCGCAGCCGGGAGCTGCCGCCGTGATAGGTCTGCACGGCGGGGCGCGGACGGTCGGCCGCCAGCTCCAGCGCCGGCAGGCCGGCGAGCCGCTCGCGCCAGTAGGCGAGCCGCTCCTCCCCGCGGCCCTCGCGCAGGGCCTCGGCCTCCAGCCAGACGTGCTCCTCGTAGGCGAGCCCCGCGGCCCCGAGCGCCGCCGGCTCGCCGCCCGCGGCCTCCCGGTAGAGCGCCGCGAGCTCCCGCATCAGCACCGCCAGCGACCAGAAGTCGGCCACGATGTGGTGGATGACCAGCAGGACGATCGATCTTCCGGGGCCTCCGGGGCCGCCCGTCCACAGGCTCACCCGCAGCAGCGGCCCGCCCTCGAGATCGAACGGGCGCCAGGCCTCCTCGGCGAGCCGCGCCCGCAGCCGCTCCGCGCTCCAGCCGGACGCGTCCTGGCGCTCGAGCTTGAAGGTCAGCGCCGCGGCGACCCGCTGGCGCGGCTCGCCGCCGGCTTCCGGGGAAGCGGGAAACGTCGTGCGCAGAGCGGCGTGGCGGTCGACCAGGGCCTGCACCGCGCGCTCGAGCGCTCCGGCTGCGATGGGGGTGAGCACGCGGGCCGCCGCCGCGATGTTGTAGGCGCTCCCCGCCGGCGCCAGCTGGTGCAGGAACCACAGCGCCCTCTGGCCGTGGGAGAGGGCCCCCCAGGAGCCGCCGGACCGCTCCGCGCCGCCCGCCGGCGCGGGACCCGCGGCGGGCCCCTGAACGCCGAAGGCGATTTGTCCCGATGACCTGCTGCTGCTCAACCTCTCGCCAACCAAACCTTCCTTACCGGCCGGGGGCTATTGCCGCAGACCGTTCAGCGGATCGCGGACCGCGGCGCGGCGCGCGGGGAGAAAATTCGCCGCCAGCGTCACGACGAAGAGCGCGAGCGAGGTGAGGCCGAGCACCAGCGGGTCGCCGATGCTGGTCTTGTAGAGCAGCCCGGCCAGGTAACGTCCCAGGAAGAAGACCGCCGCGAGCCCCAGGGCCAGGCCGATCGCCGCCTGCACCGCGCCGCGCCCCACGACCATGCGCAGGATGTTGGCGCGGTCGGCCCCGAACGACATGCGGATGGCGATCTCGCGCGTCCGCTGCGACACCCGGTAGGCGGTGACGCCGTAGATGCCGACGGCGGCCAGGATCAGCGCCAGCGCGGCGAAGGTGCTGATCAGGATGACCTGGAAGCGCGCCTTCCCGGTCTGCTTGTCGAGCCGCTCGTCCATCGTCGCCATGTCGTAGTCCGGGAGGTTCGGATCCATCGTCATGATCTCTTTGTGCAGGGCCCGCCGCAGCTCGCCCTCCGAGACCCCGGGCTTCGGGCGCACCAGGAAGTTGGCGGTCAACGGGCGCCGCACGAACTGCAGCAGCGACACGTAGATCTCCGGGGTCGGCGCCGCCTTCTCCTCGAGCAGCCCTTCCTGCTGGATCGGCGCCGAGACCCCGACCACGTTGAGCCAGGGGAAGGGGCGCACCCGCGCCCCCAGCTTGACGCGCTTGCCGATCGGGTCCTGCCCCGGCCATTGCTGGTCGGCGAACGACTTGCTGACGATGACGGCGTTGGTCTGCACGTCCTGCGTGTTGAAGCCGCGCCCCTTCTGGATCGGGACGCCGAGGATCTCGAAGTAGCCCGGGCTCACCGCATGGACGACGGCGGGATAGGTGCCGTCCGACAGGTCGCTGTCGTGCCCCTCGACGGCGATGAAGGTGCCCACCCAGTCGTCGGTGGGGATCGACGGGTCGGACATCGCCATCTGCTGCACGCCGGGGACGGCGGCGATGCGCGGCAGATAGGTCTCGCGCAGCATCTTGGCCGCCACGTCGTCGTTGAAGTAGCGCGGCTCCCGGATGTCGACGCGGAAGGTGAGCAGGTTGGCCGAGCGGAACCCGAGGTCGCGGTCGATCAGATGGCGGAAGCTCTTCGCCATCAGCACGGCGTCGACCGAGAGGGTAAGGGCGAGGGCCACCTGGACGATGACGACGGCGCTCTGGAACCAGCGCCAGCCCCGGCTCGAGGCCTCCATCTTCTCGGAGCGGCCGAGGCTCTGGGTGATGTCGGCGAAGAAGCTGCTGCCGACCGGAGCAAGGCCGAAGGCGAGGCCGCAGAGCACCGCGAGCCCGACGGTGATCAGGATCACCTGCGGCTGCATCTGGATCTGGACGAAGCTCGGGAAGCGGGCGCCGCTCAAGGCGATCAGCAGGCGCACGGCCCAATGGGCGAGGACCAGCCCGGCGACGGCGCCGATCAGCGACAGCAGGATGCTCTCGGTCAACAGTTGGCGCACCAGGCGCCCGCGGCTGGCCCCCAGCGCGAGCCGGATCGCCCAGGCGCGCCGCTGCGCCACCGCGCGGGTCAGCAGCAGGCTCGCGATGTTGATGCAGGCGATGAGCAGCAGGATGCCGGCGCCGAGGGTGAGGAAGACCAGGCCGGTGCGCAGCCCCCCCAGCCAGTAGTCCTTGAACGGGGTGATCACGGCGCCGATCCCCTGGTTGGTGGCCGGGAACTCCTTGACCAGCCCGGCGGCGATGCCGTCCAGCTCGTGCTGCGCCTGCTGCACCGTGACGCCCGGCTTCAGGCGCGCCGCGCCGGAGGCCCAGCGCAGGCCGCGGACGGTCAGGTAGAGCGGCACCGGCGGCAGCATCGACGGCACCCAGAGGTCGGCCTCGTCCGACAGCCCGCTGAACCCCTTCGGCGCCACGCCGACGATCTCGAACTGCTTGCCGTTGAGCTGGATCTTCCGCCCGACGATCCTGGGGTCGCCGCCGAACTCGGTGCGCCAGAGGTTGTAGCCGATCACCGCCACGTACTGCTCCATGGGCTTGGCGTCCTCGTCGGCGGTGAAGAAGCGGCCGGCGGCGGCTTTCAGGCCGAGCATCGGGAAATAGCTGTCGTTGACCAGCTCGCCCCACAGCCGCCGCGACTGCAGGCCCTGATCGCCCTGCTGGAGGTTGAAGGCGAACTTCCCCCACACCGACATGTCGGCGAAGGAGGCGCTGCGCTTGCGCCAGTCGGCGAAGTCCATCTGCGACAGCGGCCAGGTGCTCCCCTTCCCCTTGGCCTGCGCCTGGGAGGTGCCCTGGATCATCACCAGCCGCGTCGGTTCCGGATACGGGAGCTCCTGGAGGAGCACGGCGTTGACCACCGTGAAGATGGTCGCCGTGGCGCCGATGCCGAGCGTCAGGGTGAGGATCGCGGCGATGGAAAAACCCTTCTCCGACCACAACTGCCGCAACCCGAGCCGTACATCCCGCCAGAAGCTCTCCATCGAGTCCCCTCTCTAGTTCCTGCTCATTATCCTGCTGATATCCTGCTGATATCCTGCTCGTCAGGGTGCGGCGCCTCGTCCGGCGCGTGGATTCCACGCCTGCCGCCGCGTAGGTTAAGTGCCTCAGAGTCCCTGCAAGTGGGACAGCTTACAACACCGCTTTCGCCCGCGCGCCGGCCCGCGCCCGCAGCTCGGCGAGCTCCGCGTGGAACCCCTGGATGATCCGCTCGGGATCGGGGACGAGCCGCGAGTCCGAGGCGAGCCCGAGGCGGACGTGGCCGGCGTAGCTGAAGATGCTGATGCCCAGGCCCACCCGTCCCGACTGCGGCACCCAGAAGAAGATCTCGCGGATCGGCGTGCCGGCGAGCGCGAGCTCCTCGCGCGGCCCGGGGACGTTGGTCATCACCGCCGTCGTCTTGGCGGCGAAGATGCCGACCACCAGCCGCTGCACGGCGGCCGGCACCCTCCCCAGCAGCTTGAGGATGGCGTAGACCACCACCGGCTCGGCCGAGCGCTTGAGCGCCCCCGAACGCCGGTGGAGCTCGGCGAGGCGCTCGACCGGATCGGCGATCCCCACCGGCAGCGACAGGAAGACCAGCCCGAACTGGTTGCCGAGGCTCGCCATGTCGTCGAGCGAGCGCAGGTTGACCGGCATCGCCGCCCGGAAGTTGAGGCCGTCCGCCCGCTTCCCCTTCTCCTCGAGGTAGCGCCGCAGCCCGCCGGTCATCGCCGAGAGCAGGACGTCGTTGACCGTCCCTTCGAGCGCCGCGCCGATCTCCTTGACGTCGGCGAGCGTCACCGGCTCGGACCAGGCGACCCGCTTGGGGATGCCGAGCGGCCCCTTGAACGCCGTCGGCGGGTCGGGGAGGCGGACGATCAGACGGGTGAGGGCGCCGACCGACGCCGCCCCGGTGACCAGCCGGCTCATCGCGCGAAATCCCTCCGCCGAAGCCTCCATCAGACGGATGCCGTCGGGCATCCAGCGCTCGGCGAGCGCCCGCGCCGCCGCGCGCCCGCTGGGGGCGTCGCGGAAGAGGTCGGTGATCGGGCTGTCGAGCGCCGCGGCGTCTCCCGGCGTGTCGGTCAGCGACAGCAGCACCAGCAGCAGCGCCATGCCGTCGCCGATGCAGTGGTGGAGGCGTCCGATCAGGACGCAGCCCTCCCCCTTGTACCCGGTGAGCAGATGGAAGCTCCACAGCGGCCGCTCAGGGTCGAGCGGCTCGCTCATCAGCCCGCTGACCACGGCGCGCAGGGCGTCCTCGTCCCCCGGCGCCGGCAGCTCGGAGCGGTACACGTGCCGGTCGAGGTCGATCTCCGGGTCGTCCTCCCAGCAGGGGGCGCCCGCGAACTGCGCGATGCGCTGGCGGAAGCGCGGGATCGCCAGCAGCCGGTGGCCCAGCCGCTCCTTGAGCCGGTCGAAGGAGACCGGCTCGTCCATCACCAGCACCCCGTTGATGATCATCAGGTTGGACGGCTCGTCCATCCGCAACCAGGCATGGTCGACGGCGGAGAGCGGTTGCCGCCGGATCACGGGGTTTTCCGGGGAGTCCAAGGCGCGGTTTCCTCCCTGAAGCGTTGAGGGCGGAGTCTACACCGGGCGGCGGGCTCCCGCGGCGGGGCGCTCCAGATAGAGCGGCTTGCCGCGACGGCGGCTCGGGATGGCGATACGGCGGGCTTCTTTGGTATCCTCAATCCGAGAGGAGACCCGGCCGATGGCATCCCGAAAACCGACCCTGCCCCGCGAACCTGACGCCGGTCAATCGCCGGTCGAGCGCCGCCCCCTCGTGGGAAAGCTCGACATCGCGGCCCTCCACCAGCCCCAGGGTCCGGATTCGGGGATCAACGCCATCATCGGCAAATGGCCCGGAGACGAGAGCGACGAGGAGATCCTCGCCCTCCTTGAAGAGCTCTCTTGAAGCTCCCGCGTCTCCTGCTTCTCGACACCAACATCTTGATACACCTGGTCCGGGAAGACTGGACGGGAAGGTCGATCGATTCCCGGTTTCTATTGCGAAAGCGGGAAGAGAGATCGCTGGTCTCGATCGTTTCCGTTGGAGAAGCTCTGGCAATCTCCAAACGATTGTCTTGGGGACCGGCGAAGACTGCGGCCTTACAAGCGCTGTTTCAGGAGTTGGTCATCGTGAATATTTCCGATGGAATTCTCGAGCTGTACGCCCAGATCGATGTCATTCTTCGCCGAGCCGGCCGGCCCGTGCAGCAGAACGACATGTGGATCGCCGCGACGGCTGCCGCCTCGGGAGCCCACCTGCTGACCACGGACAGGGACTTCGACCCCCTCTATCCCGCCTACCTGGATCGCACCTGGATCGATCCGCAGCGGCCCGACGCCTGAGCTGAGCTCTGGTCGAGATCGTTTTCCTGGTCGAGATCGCCTTCCTGATCGTGGTCCAGCTCCTGCTGAGCCTGCTGCGGCTCTCCAGAGCGGCCGAGTCGTGCGTCTGGAGCCTGTGAAAAGCTTTCGAACCTTCCACCGACACGCTTGAAATCTTCCGGCGAAGCTTTGAAGTGGTCCGACGAGGCCTCGGAACCTTCCGACGAGCTTTGAAACCTTCGGACGAAGTCTCGAAACCTTACGGCGAAGCGCCCGAAACCTTGCAGCGAAGCCCTGAAACTTACACCCAACCCTTGAAGGCTCCACCGAGCGCTTGAAATGCCCTCACCGCACTCTTGGCGCGCTCGGCTACAACTCTGGAACCGTTACTTTCAAGGATGAAACCAAGGTTCCGAAGCGTCCCGGCGAGCTTCAAGAACCTCCCCGCGACGGTTGAAATCTTCCCACTCGCCCGCGGACGCGCTCTGGCGGGAGATTCGCCCTCAGTGATGCCCCTTCTTGACCAGCAGGCGGGCCTGCCAGTCCTGGCTGGGGAGGATGGCGGCGCCTTCGAGGAGGACGATCTCCTCGGGGACTTTGGCGGGGAGGCAGCGCTCGGCGGCGGAGTGATCGGAGAGATAGGCGACGAAGGCGCAGATCAGGGCGTCCAGGGAGTCGTCGTTCTGAATGGCGAGATCCTTCTGCCCCTCGCTGCGGGGACGCAGGCCGGTGCCGTCGGTCAACAGCCGGAGCATCTTCTCGCGGCGCTGCCGGCGCGGGCTGCGCCGCCCCCGCTCCTCCGGCGGATCGCCGCCGCTGCGGTGGTGATGGGTGACCAGGTCCTCCGCCGTCTCGCGGTCCGAGAGGCTCGCGATGACGACCGCCCAGGCGACCCGCGGGTGGGTCTCGAACAGGCGCCCCTTGCCGCGGCAGACCACCTCGCGCGCCACCCCCAGGAAGCTCGCCAGGGCGACCGCCCGCCAGAGGTTCGGGCTCAAGCCCACCTGCTGCACGGTGGTGCGCGACAGGCCGAGGTTGGTGACCCGCTCGGCCATCGCGACGTCGGTGCGCCGCCAGAGGTAGAGCTCGCTCGGCGACTCGGGCTCGCTCGCCCCCAGGAACCAGTGCATGCAGGCCGCAGGGTAGGAGAAGGGCTGATCGACGGCGGTCTTCTCCGCCGCCCGGAAGCGCGCTTCGAGCGCCTCCCTGCCGGCTTCCCCCTGGAGATCGGGCAACTGGGGGAACTGGTAGAACAGCCCCTCGTCGGTCGCCACGATCTCCGCGATGCCGGTCTTGGTCCCCTCGCCGGCCAAGTCGATTCCCAGATAGGTCTTCATCGTCCTCGCCTTTATAGCAGGGATCGCAGGAGCGTGCTCAGCATCGTTCACCCCAGCTCCGGCTCCCCGGAGCGCGCGAGGATCGCCGCGCGCACCTGGTCGCGGAGGGTCACCCCGGCGTGCCAGCCGCTCCCCTCGGGGCGGACGGCGGGGGCCGCGGTCACCGTCACGCGGCCGCGGCGGAGGAGGAATTCGCCGCCGCGCAGGAGGTCGCGGGTCCCCTGGATGGCGAGGGGCACGACCGGCACGGCGGCGTCCACGGCCACCGCGAAGGCCCCCATGCGGAAGGGGAGGAGGCCGGGATAGCGGCGGAAGGTCCCCTCCGGGAAGATGACCAGCGACTGGCCGGCGGCGAGGGCGTCGAGCGCCTTGCGGGTCTCCCCGGCGCTCTGCGCGGCGTCGAAGCGCTCGACGAAGATCGTTCCCAGCCGGCGCAGGAAGAGGCGGGAGACGAAGTTGCCTTCGAGCTCGCGCTTGACCACGAAGGCGAAGTCCGGCGGCAGCAGGGCGGTGAGCACGATGCCGTCGAGGTAGCTCGCGTGGTTGGTCGCCACGATCGTCGGACCCCCTGTCGCCAGGTTCTCCCGCCCTTCGAGGCGGAGCGCGGTACCGACCCAGGCGAAGAGGAAGCGGGCGACGCCGCGCGCCAGGGTGCGCCGAGCTTTAAGCCCCGGCGCCGCCACGATGGCGATCCAGAACGGCACGGCGAAGAGGACGAAGGAGCCGTAGGCCCAGGCGGTGTAGAGGAGGGAGCCGAGCGAGCGGGCGCGCCGCGCCGCCTGCGTGCGCAGCCCCGAGAGCGCCAGGTTGGCGATCTGAACCCTGAGCGCCGCGCCGCCCCGCCCCATCCGCCCCGACTCGTAGACCTCGCGCGCCGACGAGCGGCGGATCTTGCCGCTCGACGTCTTGGGGACGGCGTTGGGCGGCACCAGCGCCACCACGTCGGCCGGCGTCCCCAGCAGGTCGACGGTGGCGTCCTGGATCGCCTGGCGGATTCTCTCGAGCTCAGCCTCGTCCTTCTCGCGGGTCTCGGCCATCACCACCAGCCGCTCGGTGCCGGTCGCCGGATCGGGGCTGCCGAAGACGGCGACGCACCCCTTGCGGACGCCGGGGACCTCGCCGACCGCCGCTTCGAGCTCCTGCGGATAGAGGTTGCGGCCGCCGCGGATGATGATGTCCTTCACCCGGCCGGTGATGTAGACCTCCCCCGCCGCCATGTAGGCGCGGTCGCCCGAGTCCCGCCAGTCGCCGCGGACCAGCTGCGCCGTCGCCTCCGGATTGCGGAAGTAGCCGCTGGTGGCGGACGGCCCCTTGAACTCGAGCCGCCCCTCCTGCCGCTCGCCGGTCTCGCGCCCGGAGTCGTCGACGACGCGGATCTCGTGCCCGACGAGCGGCATGCCGCAGGAGACGAAGCGGAGGACGGCCGCGGGGTCCGTGGCATGGCCCTCGGCGGCGGGCACCGCCTTGCCGGATTTCTGGAACGGCTCGCGCTCGACGGCGTCGACCAGCGGCGGCCTCCCGAGGGGCGGGAAGGCGACGGCGAGCGAGCTCTCGGCGAGGCCGTAGACGGGGGAGAGCGATCCCGGCCGGAAGCCGTAGGGGGAGAAGCGCGCGGTGAAGCGGCGGATCGCTTCCGGGCTCACCGGCTCGGCGCCGTTCAGCGCCATCCGCCAGGAGGCGAGGTCGAGCCCGGCGATCTCCTCGTCGGGGATCTTGTTGACGCACAGCTCGTAGGCGAAGTTGGGGGCCGCCGAGAGGGTGCCGCCGTGGCGGTGGATCGCCGTCAGCCAGCGCGACGGGCGGGCGAGGAAGGCGAGCGGCGACATCAGCACCAGCGGCATGCCGAAGTAGAGCGCGCCCATCCAGCAGCCGATCAGCCCCATGTCGTGGTAGAGCGGCAGCCAGCTCACCACCACGTCCTCGGGATGGATGTCCGCCCCCTTGCCGATCGCCCGCAGGTTGGCGAGCAGGTTGGCGTGGGTGAGCACCACCCCCTTGGGATTGCCGGTGCTGCCGGAGGTGAACTGGAGGAAGGCGATGTCCTCGGCGCGCACCGGCGGCGGCAGGAAGGCCTCTCCCCCGCCCGCGGAGGCCGCCGAGAGGTCGGCCACCGTCGTCACCTTCAGCCCCGGCAGCTGGGCGCCGACCAGGCGGGCGAGGGTGAGGACCTCGGAGAAGGTGACCAGCACCACGGCCCCGGCGGTGCGCAGGATGCCGGCCTGGCGGCGCAGGTGGTCCTCGATCTGGCTCTTGCGGGCCGGCGGATAGAGCGGGACGGGGATCCCCCCCGCGGCCTGCGCGCCGAAGAACGACGCGAAGTAGTCGAGCCCGGTCGGCAGCATGATCCCCACCGCCGTCCCCGGCCCCACCCCCAGCCGCGCGAGGCCGGCCGCCACCGCGCGCACCCGCCGCGCCAGGTCCGCGTAGGTCATCTCCGCGGTCTCGGTGTCGCTCGCCTCGAAGAGGACGTGGCGGCGGTCGGGATGGCGCTCGGCGTGCCACTCGAGGACCTCGAGCAGGGTCCGCGTGCGGTCCGGCGCCGCCTCGCCGGCGGCGAGCGGGGCCAGAGGAGCTGCCGAGCGCGCCCCTGCCCCGGCCAACGCCGCCCCCGCGGGATGCGCCACCGCGAGCGCCTGGAAGAGGTCGCGCGGCGTCTCGGCCGAGCCGATCAGATCCTCCGGCAGGCGGACGCCGAACGCCTTCTCGAGGCGGGCCAGGAGCTCCACCCGTCCCAGGCTGTCGAGCCCGAGGTCACGCTCGAGCGAGTCGTCGAGCCCCGGCAGCCGCGCCCGGCGCTGCGGCTGGAGCTCCTGGCTGAGCTTCTGGAGGATCGCGAGCAGAGCGTCAGGGGAAGGCGGCTCGGGAGGCGCTGGGGTCATGGCGCTGGCAAGGTATCCGGGGCGGCGGGGAAAGACAAGGCGGGGGAGCGGATCTCGCAGGGAGCTTTTCTCCTCCCCCGTACTCGGGGGAGGCCGGGAGGGGGCCTCGACCTCCCGGACAAGGAAACGTCTCTGACTCCGGAACGCCCCCTCCTGGCCTCCCCCGAGTACGGGGGAGGAAAAAGGCCCCCGGGATACTCAAGGTTCGCGCCTTCGGTCAGCCCCCCTCCCTCCTACGTCCCCGGCTCCGCGTGCGGAATCGACCGCAGGTACTCGTAGATCGCCCGCAGGTCGTTGTCGGTCATGTTCTGGTAGGTCGGCCAGGGCATCACCTGCAGCAGGCCGTGGCCGTTGGGATCGGGATCGTGGCCGGTGCGGATGACGTTCTTGAAGCCGGCGAGGGTGAGGCCGGCGGGGAGGCCGTTCTCGTCAGGGGTGATGTTGGCCGAGGTGAAGGGGCCGAACTGCTGGCCGCCGGCGAGGTAGTGGGCGGCGTTGACCTGCTTCGGCTGACCCATGAAGGGATCGTGCCCCGGCGCGTAGGAGGGGTTGGTGTGGCAGTCGTTGCAGCCGCCGACGGCGTTGACCAGGTAGCTGCCCAGGCCGAGCAGGTCGTGGTTGCGGTTGCGCACGACCAGGCGGACCGGCGAGATGCGGAACCCCTGCGCGATGCGGTCGGCTTCGGGGTCGCCCGAAGCGGCGGCCTTCTGTCCTTCCGAGACGGCGGCGAAACCGAGGGCCAGCGCGAACAACGTGAACGATGCGGCGAGCTTCCTGGTGTGCATTTCGTTTCCTCCCTGGGTTATCCGAAAAGTCTATCTCCGAATCGTGCAAAGCCGCGAAATCCGAGCGCTCCGGAGCACGGCGCGAGGGTATGATGGGCGCCGTCGGGAGAGTCGTGCGCGCGGGGGCGTCCGGACGGTCCGTCCAGCCGGGAGAAGGGCGATGCTGTTCCTCACATCGATCGTAGATCGGCCCGTGGAGGGCAAGACGGGCGAGATGATCGGCCGCATCGAGGACCTCATCGTCCGCATGGGGGAGGACCGCTATCCGCCGATCTCGGGGCTGGTGGTGCGCGACGGCCGCCGCCGCTTCTTCGTCTCGGCGGCGAGCCTCCAGGGGCTGAACGGCGTCGCCCGCCTCGCCACCTCGACGGTCGACCTGCAGCCCTTCTCCCGCCGCGGCGGCGAGGTGCTGCTGCGCACCGACGTCCTCGACCATCAGCTGATCGACATCACCGGCCGCCGCATCGTCCGCGTCAACGACGTCCAGCTCACCCGCATCGAGGAGAATTACCGGGTGGTGGGGGTCGACATCAGCGCCCGCGCCCTGCTCCGCCGGCTCGGCCCCCGCGCCCTCGCCGGCAAGATCGTCGGCCGCCAGGTGATCGACTGGTCGGACGTCCAGTACCTGGCGAGCGCCGCGCCGGTGCAGCTCAAGGTCTCCTACGACCGCTTGGCGGAGCTCAATCCGGTCGACCTGGCGCGCATCGTCGACGCCCTCTCCTACCGCGAGAGCGCCGAGATCGTCAACGCGCTCGACGAGGAGACCGCCGCCGAGACGCTCGAGGAGGTCAGCGACGAGCGCCTCGCCGACCTGCTCGAGGGGATGGACCAGGAGCGCGCCGCCGACATCCTCGAGGAGATGACCCCGGCCGCCGCCGCCGACGCCCTCGAGGACCTCGACGAGGACGTCGCCGAGCAGCTCCTCGCCCGCATGGAGCCCGAGGAGGCCGCCGACGTCCAGATCCACCTCGAGTACGACGAGGACAGCGTCGGCCGCATCATGAGCCGCGACCTCGTCCGCGTCCCCGACACCGCGACCGTCGGCGACGCGCTGGCCACCATCCGCGGCCTCGAGGAGGTCCCCGACCCGTTGCTCGCCGTCTACGTGGTCGCCGACGACGACCTCGACGTCCTGCGCGGCCTGGTGCGCCTGCGCACGCTGATCCTCTCGGACCCGGCAACGCCGCTCGTCGACGTGCTCGACGAGGACGTGCCGACGATCGCCCCGGACGACCGCGCCGAGAGCGCCGCCCGCGTCCTCGCCGAGTACAACCTGCTCGCCGTGCCGGTGCTCGACGAGAGCCGCCGCCTGCTCGGCATCGTCACCGTCGACGACGCCCTCGCCGTCCTCCTCCCCGAGATCTGGCAGCGCCGCGGCGGGGCCTTCTGACCTTGGCTCTCGGCGTGCGCAAGCGCCTCTGGCCCTACTTCGCGGCCCTCGGCCCCGGCCTGCTGGCGGCGAGCGCCGGCAACGACGCCGGCGGCATCGCGACCTACGCCTCGGCGGGGGCCTCCTACGGCTACGGCCTGCTGTGGGCCCTGGTGCTGGTGTCGATCTTCGTCGGCGTGGTGCAGGAGATGAGCGCGCGGCTCGGCGCCGTCACCGGCAAGGGGTTCTCGGACCTGGTGCGGGAGAGCTTCTCGCTACGCCAGACGGCGATGATCCTGCTCACCCTGCTGGTCGCCAACACCGGCATCATCGTCTCGGAGTTCATCGGCGTCGCCGCGGCGGCCGAGCTGTTCGGGGTCAGCCGCTACGTGGCGGTGCCGATCGCCGCCATCTTCGTCTGGCTGCTGGTCACCCGCGGCTCCTACGGCTGGGTGGAGCGGATCTTCCTCGTCCTCACCCTCGCCTTCCTCGCCTACATCGGCGCCGCCTTCCTCGCCAAGCCGGACTGGAGCGCGGCGTTCGCCGAGACCGTGCAGCCGCACCTCCAGTTCGACGCCAACTACCTGAACCTGCTGATCGCGCTGATCGGCACCACGATCTCCCCCTACATGCAGCTCTACGCCCAGTCGGCGGTGGTCGAGAAGGGGGGGACGCCGGAGAACTACCGCTACACCCTGTTCGACGTCATCGTCGGCACCGTCTTCTCGGGGGTGGTGGCGGTGTTCATCCTGATCGCCACCGCGGCGACCCTCCACGCGCACGGCGTCAACCTGCCGATCAACGACGCCGCGGACGCCGCGCGGGCCCTCGAGCCGATCGCCGGCCACTACGCCAAAGCGCTGTTCGCCGTCGGCCTGCTCGGCGCCTCGCTGCTCGCCGCCGGCGTGCTGCCGCTCGCCACCACCTACATGCTGAGCGAGGCGCTCGGCTTCGAGCGCGGCGTCTCGCGCTCGTGGTCCGAGGCGCCGATCTTCATGGGGATCCTGACCGGCCTGACCGCCCTCGGCGCCGTGGTGGCGCTGATCCCCGGCCTGCCCCTGATCCAGGTGCTGGTCGGCGTCTACGTCCTCAACGGCCTCCTCCTCCCCGTCGAGCTGTTCGCCATCCTGCGCCTGATCAACGACCGCGAGCTGATGGGCGAGCACGTCAACGGCCCCGTCTACAACGCCGTCGCCTGGGGGATTGCCGTCGTGGTCAGCTTACTGTCCCTGGCGCTGATCGTGACGACGGTGGTGGGGTGGTTCCGGTAGGAAGTCACCCCACCGGCCTTACAGCTTGTGGATCAGCAACGCCTGGCGCGGGCCGCTCCGGTCCGCTCCCCCTCCTGCCAGTGGATCTCGACCTCGAAGCGCAGGAAGCCACCGCCGACGTCCTCCACGATGCTCTGTCGCGGCAGGCGCATCCAGCCACGGCCGTCGTCGAGGACATAATGGTTGGGATTCGGTGTAGCGAGCCCGAACGCCATGGCGTAGGCGCCGGGGAGCGGCCTGCCGTCGGCACCCTGGGCGACCAGGCGGACCCGCACCGTGGCGACTTTGTTGGCGGCGTCACCGTCGTCTACCGCGGCATAGGTGTAGGGCTTGCGCACCTGTCCAGCCAGCAGGGCTCCCAGCAGATCGCGCACCGGCGGGTTCAGCCAGAGAGAGCTGTGCTCGCGCGAGATCTGGGAATCGGGATAGTGGCCGACGGGCACCAGGAAGTTCTTCGCCCCCGAGAGCCAATCCGCCGAGCGTCCCGGCACCGTTCCGTCTCCCTCGTCGCTCCAGCGGAAGTCCAGATTCCCCTGCGCGTCCATCACGCAGCCGGTCAGGGTGTCGCCTCCCCAGCCGGCAAAGGCCACCACCTCGAGCGCGCGTCCCCCGAGCTGGAGCGTTTTCGACCGATTCCCGAACCTGCTGTCGGACCTCGCCGCCCGAGCGGCCATGGCCTGGCCCGTCAAATCCGTCGGCATCCAGGACCTGGCGATCAGCGGGCTGCTCTCGGCATTGCCCGCGGTGAAAAAGTTGAGAGCATTCCCCACCCCATCTTTCATCTCGGTCTTCCCTGGATCAGGGGGCAGCAGATCGAAAGCGGCCCAAGAACGGCCGAGGACGTGCTGGGTCTCGTCGCTCCCGAGCGGAACGAAGCCTTGTTTCCCGGAGACGTAGGGAAGGGGCTGGAGCGTTCCGGCCCACGGCACGGCGACGGCGATGACCTGGTCGAGGAGGTCGACGAGGGCCGGGTCGCTCTCGAGCAGGCTGCGCAAGACCAAGCCGCCCGTGGAGTGAGCGAGGACCACGACTTTCTCTTGGGTGGCAGCGTGGAGATCCGTGATCGCCTTCCTCACCGCTCCCAGGGCGATCGCCTGATCGACCGGGCGGCGCCAGTCCCAGCCCACGGGCTGGAAGCGGATGCCGAAGGGATCCGTGGTGTATCCCAAACCATGCAGGAGATCGTAGAGGGAGTCGGCCAGCTTGAAGGATCCGCTGAAATCGATGAAGGAGCTCTTCAATCCCGGGATCACAGTCGACACGGGATCGCCGGCGACCACGCCGTCGTCGGCGTCCGGATCGTCGGGCCCCGACAGGTCGCGAAGCACTTCGGCCCGCAACGTTGGGCTGGTGAGAGTCAGAAAGCTCGGGAACAGCTCCAGATTATCGGCGGTCCTGCGGATCACGCTGCCGGGAAGGCCGGGGATGAAGACGAGAGGCTTGAGCGGCATGGGTCCTCCTTGAAAGAAGCGTGGGCGGAGCCGGGCCCTCGGTTCCACGGCCCTTGCTCCACCCCGAGAGGAGAGACGGACGCGCCCGCAATCTTCGCCCGACGCTGCCCCGGAAGGCCGGCGCACGCCATGCTAGAGTGACGCCATTATGCAGGTTGAGCTCGAGCCTCCCTTCCTGCTCATCAAGCCGGGGATCTCCGAGGAGGAGTTCTACCGCATGGTGGGAGAGGACGGCGACTGGGAGTACCTCGGAGGGAGGCTCGTCTTGTCACCGGCATCCGATCGCCACGAAGACCTCTTCTCGTTCCTGATGACGCTGCTGCGGACGCTCCTCGACGCCCGGGGCGGCGCCGTGGTGCGCGGCTCCCGGTATCCGATGCGGCTCGACCCGCGCTGGTCGCCGGAGCCCGACCTGATGGTGATCCGCGACGAGCATCGCCGCCGCCTGATGCCGCAGCGGCTCGAGGGGCCGGCCGACTTCGTCATCGAAATCGCCTCGGAGGGAGACCCCGGGTTCGACCTGCGCGAGAAGCTCCCCCGCTACGAGGAGGCCGGCGTCGAGGAGATCTGGTGGATCAATCCCTTCACGCGTACCCTCCTGGCCCGGAACCGCACGGCCACGGGATACATCGGCCAGACCTTGACGGCGGGCCGGCTCGCCTCGCAGGTGATCCCCGACTTCTGGATCGAGGTCTCCTGGCTCTGGCAGGACAAGCTCCCCTCCTCCTTCGATTGCCTGCGCCAGATCCTCGGCTGAATCGCCCCCCTACCGCGTTACCGCGCCACCGCCGCCGGCTCTCCCCGCTTCTGCTCGCCGATCCAGCGGTCGATGTTCTCCCCGAGGACGGCGAGGGGGACCGAGCCGCTGCCGATCACCTCGTCGTGGAAGGCGCGGACGTCGAAGCGGGGCCCCAGCTCCTTCTCGGCCTTGCGGCGCAGCTCCTTGATCTTCAGCTCGCCGAGCTTGTAGGCGAGCGCCTGGCCCGGCCAGGAGATGTAGCGGTCGACCTCGGTCTCCACCTCGTGGAGGGGGAGCGTGGTGCGGGCCGCCATGTAGTCGATCGCCTGCTGGCGCGTCCACCCCTTGGCGTGGATGCCGGTGTCGACCACCAGGCGGCAGGCGCGCCACATCTCGTAGCCCAGGCGGCCGAAGTTGCTGTAGGGGTCGTCGTACATCCCCATCTCCACCCCCAGCCACTCCGAGTAGAGCCCCCACCCCTCGCCGAACGCCGAGATGTAGGAGAAGCGCCGGAAGTCCGGGAGGTGCTCGAGCTCGCGGCCGCGGGCGATCTGCAGGTGGTGCCCGGGCACCGACTCGTGGAGGGCGAGGGCGGTGAGGTTGTAGAACGGGCGGCTCTCGAGCTGATAGGTGTTGACCCAGAAGATCCCCGCCTGCCGGCTCCCCTGCGGCGCCTCGACGTAGCGCCCCGAGGTGTACTTGGGGGCGATGTCCGGCGGCACCGGCTCGACGGTGTACGGAAGGCGCGGCAGCGTCAGGAACTCCGACGGCAGCTTGCCGTCGATCTTCTTGGCGATGAACGACGCCCGCTCGAGCAGCTCCTGCGGCGTTTTGGCGTAGAACCGCGGATCGGTGCGCAGGAACTTGAGGAAGGCCGCGCGGTCCCCCTGGAAGCCCGCCTGCCGCATCACGCCGTCCATCTCCTTGGTGATGCGCTCGACCTCGGAGAGGCCGATCTGGTGGATCTCCTCGGGCGTCAGGTCGAGCGAGGTGTACTGGCGGATCTGCTGGCGGTAGTAGGCGGTGCCGTTGGGGAGCGCCGACGCCGCCAGGGTGGCGCGCGCGTGCGGCAGGTACTCCTGCTGGTAGAAGTCGAGGAAGGCCCGGTAGCCGGCGACGGCCCCCTCCATCACGGCGGCCCTCCCCTCCCGGCGCAGGCGCTCCTGGTCGCCGGCCGGCACGCCGGCGGGGAACTTCTCGAACGGCTTCCAGAAGACGCTCTTCGCGGGGTCGTCGACCACGTGGGCGCTGATCGTCCGGTCGTAGCCCGAGAGCGTGGCGCGCGGCACGGTCATGCCGCTCTGGATCCCTAACCGCATCAGCTCGATCTCCTGCCCGACGTAGGCAGGCCAGGCGCGCAGCCGGCTGATGTAGCTCTCGTAGTCCCGGGTGGTCGCGAGCGGCATGTCCTCGGGCAGGCGGGAGAAGCCGGAGTGGAACCCCGAGTCGGCGTTGAACGGCATCTGATAGCCGCCGAGCTCGAAATCAGCCACCCGGTCGGCGAGCTGCCGCTTGAAGATGTCGTAGTTGACCTGGTCCGCGGCGGCGAGCCGGCCGCGGTCGATGGCGCCGAGCTCGGCCAGGAAGGCGCGGTCCGCCTCCGCTTCCCGCCGCAGGTCGGCGAGCGACGTCGCGGGGAGCCGGTCGTCGTACTCGTGCCGCCCCACGGAGGTGGCGAGGAACGGATCGGCCTTCAGGCGATGCTCCCACTCGCGCTTGAACAGGTCCTGGAGCCGCGGCAGCTCATCGGCCGCAAAGGCCGGGACGGCGAGCAGGAGGAGAGAGACGAGAAGCAGCGGCTTGCTTTGGATTCTTCAATCGACACCTCCGTATGCAAACGTTGCCAGTCTATCGCGGCGATCGCCGGACGGGCCAGCCGGTGGCGGATTCCGCAGGCCACGGAGCCCGACTTCCGTCTAGAATCGCGTCCTGCACTGCGAGGAGAGATCGAGATGCGCTGGAAACCATCGTTGCCGCTGCTCCTGCTCCTGAGCTGCCTTTTCCCGAGCGCTCCGGCGCTCGCCGGGGACGCCTACAACTTCACCATCACTCGCGAGGGGGAGGACGGCGTCGGCGCCATGCAGGGCGGGAACATGGCGAAGAGCGGCGACTTCCGCGGGCGGCTGATCGTCGACGGCCGGAGCTATCGCCTGGAGCTCGCGCCGCGTGGCGAGGACCCGCCGCTCTATCAGGCGCTGGTCTCGAAGGACGGGGGGGCCCACGAGCTCGCCCTCAACCTGCCGAACCACACGTTCTTTGCCCCGCACCCTCCCGATTGGACCTCCTCTCTCCTCCGCCTGCTGCCGATGGGCGAGGCGTCGGCGAGCAACGTCGACCTGGAGAGCTCCGAGGCGCCCGAGACGCTGGCCGGGGTCGCCACCCGGCGGCGAGAGCTCCACCTCTCCTACGACGTGGCCGTCGCGCTCTCGGCCCTCGTCGGCCGGCAGGCGCCGGGCAAGACGCACGTCATCGAGACGGTCCACGGCAAGGTGACGGTCGAGGCCGTCTACTGGCTGGCGCCGGGAAAGAAGCCGGCGCTGCCGGAGCTGCTGCGCCCCGAGATCCGCACCGGCTTCGCCGAGGTGGACGCCAAGCTCGCCGCCGCGGCCGCGGCGCTCGACGGCATCCCCCTCCAGCAGCGGGTCACCATCTCCTCGACCGGAGACCAGGGGGCAACGCCGCAGCGGAGCGTCCGCACCGTGCGGCTCGAAAACCACAAGCGGGCGGACACCCGGCCCGCGCTGTTCGAGGTCCCCCCCGGCTTCAAGAAGCACGAGCCCCAGAGCTCGCGCCCGGGGATGGGAGGAGCGCTGCCGCCGGGGTAGGAGCCGGCGCGGCGGCGCAGGCCCAGACGCTCCTGATGGCTGAAATGAATCCGTCTCGCCTTACACTTGGAGGCCAATGAATCCGCAGCGGAGGGGAGAGGCCATGGACGGAGAGATGTCCTGGGGGAAAGCGGGGCTGCACGTGCTGGTCGCCTGCGGCGCGCTGACCGCCGTCGGGATCGTGTTCGCCTTCCTGGGCGCCTTCCAGAATCCCCAGGCGGCGGGCGAGCAGTTGGGAAAAGTGGTGCTCTGGGTGGTGCTGGCGACGCTCGCCGCCTCCTGGGCCTTTCAGACCGGCAAGGGAGCGCTGGGGATCGTCCTGGCCGGCATCGTGGCCGTCCTCTTCGCCGTCGAGGTCCTCGGCTTCGTCCAACTCGCTCGCCATCCCACGGCGAAAGCGGGAGGGGATCAGGACCTGGCCCTCGAGCCGCTGACCCCCTCCGAGAAGGTGCGCCCGCAGATCATCGTCGCCGACCATGAGGCCCGCCTCTGCCACGTCACGCTCGATTTCTCGATCCCCCAGCCGACCGGCTTCACTCCCGCCGAGGCGCTCGAGGCGACGCTGCGGAACGCGGCGTCCGGCGCCTCCGAAGGCGCCACCAAAGACAAGCTCGGGCAATGGGCTTTCGAGAGCCCGGAGACCCATGAACGCGTTATCCTCATGGCGGCCAAGGGGCTCGGCCGCACCGAGACCGGCTTCCGCGAGTTCACCGCGGGACTCAAGAGCGGCGTTCAGCAGGGTTCCAAGATCACCGTCGAGGACGACGACACCCAATGGACCAACGGGCGGGGCGATTTCACGCTGGGGGGCACCGCCAACGGCAAGGCGCACGTCGACCTGCGGTGCCTGTCGCGGGAGAGCCCGCCGCTGGTGGTCTGCGTCGAGACGGTGGCCCTGACCAACGCCTCCCTGAGCCGCCAGCGCAACGGTCTGCGCCTGCTCCCCTGCGAGAGCTGAGCCCCGGAGGCCCACGGCATGGACTGTGACGCGGTCGTCGTCGGCGCCGGGCCCAACGGCCTCGCGGCGGCGATCGTGCTGGCGCGCGCCGGCCGCTCGGTCGAGCTCTTCGAGGGGGCGGCGACGGTGGGGGGCGGCGCGCGCTCGGCCGCGCTCACCCTCCCCGGCTTCGTCCACGACGTCTGCTCGGCGATCCATCCGCTGACGGTGGGAGCGCCGTTCATCCCCAGCCTCCACCTCGAGCGCCACGGCCTGCGTTTCGTGCAGCCGCCGCTGGCCCTCGCCCACCCGTTCGACGACGGCTCGGCGGCGGTGCTGGCCCGCGGGTTCGCGGAGACCGGCGAGAGCTTCGCGAACCCCCACGACGCCCGCGCCTGGGAGCGCTTGTTCCGCCCCTTCTCGGAGGCGTGGACGGAGCTCGCTCCCGACCTCCTGGGGCCGCTCCGGCTGCCGCGTCACCCCTTCCGCATGGCCCGCTTCGGCCTCGCCGGGATGCGCGGCGCCGCGGGCCTCGCGACCGGCCGCTTCCGCGGCGAGCGCGCCCGCGCCCTCTTCGCCGGCCTCGGCGCCCACTCCTTCCTGCCGCTCGAACGGATTCCCTCCGCCGCCGTCGGGCTGATGCTCGGCGTCACCGGCCACGCCGTCGGCTGGCCGCAGCCGGTGGGGGGGGCCCAGAAGATCGCCGACGCCCTGGCGGCCGAGTTCGTCGCGGCGGGAGGGACGATCCACACCGGCCGGCCGGTGGCGTCGCTCGCCGGGCTCCCCAACGCCCGCGTCTATCTCTTCGACCTCACCCCCGCCCAGCTGCTGCGCATCGACGGCCTGCGCTGGCCGGCGGGCTACCGCCGGCGCCTCGCCCGCTTCCGCTACGGGCCGGGGGTGTTCAAGATGGATTGGGCGCTCGCCGAGCCGATCCCCTGGCGCGCCGAAGCCTGCCGACGGGCCGGCACCGTCCACCTCGGCGGTTCCCTCCCCGAGATCGCCGCCTCGGAGGCCGCCGCCTGGGCGGGGCGCGATCCCCTCAACCCGTTCATGCTGGTCGGCCAGGCGACCCTGTTCGATCCCTCGCGGGCTCCGGCCGGGAAGCACACCGGCTGGGCCTACTGCCACGTCCCCAACGGCTCGACGGCGGACCTCACCGCCCTCCTCGAGGGCCAGATCGAGCGCTTCGCCCCCGGCTTCCGCGACGTCATCCTGGCCCGCCACGCGATGAACACGGCCGACCTCGAGGCCTACAACCCCAACCTGGTAGGGGGAGACATCAACGGCGGCGCGGCGACCCTCTCGCAGCTCTTCACCCGCCCGGTGGCCCGCCGGGTCCCCTACTCGACGCCGGACCCTCGCGTCTTCATCTGCTCGGCGAGCACCCCACCCACCGGCGGCGTGCACGGGATGTGCGGCTACCACGCGGCGCGGGCGGCGCTACGAAAGACGCCGGGCTGATGCGGCCGGGCACCGGAGCTCAAGGACAGACCGCGTCCTCGGCCGGGGACGCCGGTCCCGGCTCCCCTCTCGCGACCCGGCGACCGGAACTTCTTTGCAATGAATCCCTTCCGCGCGACCGGCGGGCAGGAATTTTCCTGGCGCGGCACTTGCTGTGTATTTCAGGTCGGACGAATCGGTTCTGCAGTCTGGCCATAAGGAGAAAGACATGTTTCGAATCCTACGGATGACGGCCCTCGCCCTCATCGCGATCTGCGGACTGGGGGCCGGCGCCATGGCGCAAGCCCCTCAGGACAAGCCCCAGGGGGAGTTCCAGGGGAAGGTGAACGTCAACGAGGTGCTGCTCGACGTCCTGGTCACCGACGCCAAGGGGAACGTGATCGTGGGGCTCGACAAGAACGACTTCGTGGTGAAGGAGAACGGCAAGCCCGTCGAGCTGACCGGCGTCACGTTCTACAGCAACCGCCGCCTGATGGAGTCCTCGCCTGCCCTCGCCAAGAAGGGGGTGAGCACCGAGCAGGGGACGGAGGACCGCTACTTCATCCTCTTCTTCGAGGACCAGAAGGTGAACGCCCAGGACGCCCCGCAGCTCCTCTCCCAGCAGCTCGAAGCCGCCAAGCGCGCCCGCGGCTGGGTGGACACCGAGATGCTGCCCAACGACTGGGTGGCGGTGGTGAGCTACGACACCCGCCTCAAGGTGCAGCAGGACTTCACCCACAACCACCAGGCGCTGATCGACGCCATCGGCGACGCCATGAAGGGGGGCGACCGCGAGGGGAACTACCCGTCCCGGATCAACCCCACCGGCGGCCCGTCGCTCCTCGCCGGGCTCCCCAAGGGGGATGAGCTGGCCAACAAGACGGCCAAGATCTACGACGCCCTGCAGGCCATCGCCCGCTCGGCCGGCAACGTCCGCGGGCGCAAGAACCTGATCCTCTTCACCTACGGCCTGCCGGGCTACAACACCACCACCTTCGGACAGTTCGTCCCCGACAAGCGCTACTTTCTCCCCACCGTCGAGACGCTCAACGCCAACAACGTGGCGGTCTACTCGCTCGACCTCACCCCGGCGGCCGTCCAGCACCGGCTGAGCGACTCGCTGAACAAGATGGCGGACGACACCGGCGGCAAGTACTTCTTCAACTTCACCAACTTCGCGACGCCGCTCGAACAGATCGCGAAGGAGAACAACGGCTATTACCTGCTGAGCTACACGAACAGCCAGCCGGCGGGAAAGACGGGCTTCCAGAACGTCACCGTGACCGCCTCCAACCCCGAGTTCCGGGTCAAGGCGCGGAAGGGCTACGAGTACGGGAAGTAGCCGCCACCGCCGCCGTCAATAGCCGCCGGGTGAGGCCCGTATAGGGCTGCCGGCAGGCCAGCAGGTCGCCTAAGACCCGGCGGATGCCGGGGTGGAGACGCGCCACCGGCACCATCCACCGGGCGACCGCCGCCTCGAAGAAGAGCGCGCGGGCGTGCTCCGCCCGCGCCATCTCCCCCTCCCATTCCATCCGCAGCCGCTCCGGGTAGGACTCCGGGTTTCCGGCGAGCAGGCTCTCGGCGGCCCACAGGCCGGAGAGCATGCCGTAGCGGATCCCCTCGCGGGTCAGCGGATCGGCGAGCGCCGCGGCGTCGCCCGCCAGGAGCACGCGGCGCGGCACCCCCCGGCGCACCCCTTCTAGGGTCCACGGACCGAAGACCGGGATCGGATAGCGGTAGCGCGGCCCGGGACGCTGCCGCCAGCCGGCCGGCAGATGGCGGTCGAGGAAGGCGTCGAGGGCGGCGCGGGCGGTCCCCTCGTCGAGCCGCCCCTGGGTGTAGCCGATGCCGACCGAGACCCCGCCCGGCCGCGGGAAGATCCAGAGATAGGAATCCGCGAGCTCCGGAAAGGCGAGGACCAGGCGGTCGAACTCGACGCCGGCGAGCGATCCTCCCAGCCCGAGGCTGTCCCCCTGAGGCGTGAGGCCGAGCGCCCGCCGGGAAGGGCCGCGGGCGCCGTCCGCTCCCACGATCCAATCGTAGATCCGCGCTCCCCCGCCGGCGGTCCCGGCGCTCCCGGCAGTCGCTACCCGGATTCCTTCCGGCACCCAGTCGAGCTTCCGCGCCTTCTCCCGGACCGGCACGGCGCCAGCGGCGACGGCGGCCTCGACGAGCGCCCCGTCGAGGTCCCGCCGGCGGAAGATACGGAGGCCGCCGAGATCGATCTCGAGCCTGCCGCCGCGGGCGTTCTCGAGCAAGGCCCGGGGGCTGACGACGGCCGGCAATCCCGCGGGGTCGAAGCCGGCGAGCTGGGGGAGAACGTGCTCGGGCACGCCGCCGCCGCACGGCTTCTCGCCGGGACGGGCCGGCAGATAGAGGTCCACCGCCGCTCCGCCCCGCGCCAGGGCGAGGGCCGCGGAGCCTCCGGCGGGGCCTCCTCCGAGCACGGCGACGCGCATCATGCGGGGAGTCTATCCGAGCGCCCGGTGCCGCCGGGGCCCTTACATCCCTAACAATTAACTTACCTCCATCTGAGGATTCGCACGCCGTCACTCTTCTACGGTTACGACGGCACGGGCCTTCCTCTCGCTCGCCTGCCCGGAGCCGGAGGAGAGCCATGCCGCACGCGCCAGTCCTCAAGACCGCCTCCTTAACTCTAACTCTCGCCCCCTCCCACCGGCCCGCGCGGGCCGGCCGGCTCCCCTGGACCGCCGGCTCCCTGCCGCCGGCCGTGCGCGGCCTCTTCGGCAGTCTCTGCGGTGGCATCGCGGCCGGAGCGCTGCTCGGGTGCGCGCTGGGGGTGGGACGGGTGATCGCCAACCACTATCTCGTCGACGGCTATCCGCAGCTCGCCCTGGCCGCGATCCGCGCCTCGCTGGACCGCTTCGCCCTCGCTGGCGGGCTCCTCTTCCTGCTCCTCGCGCTGACCGAACGCCTGCTGGCCGCCGCGCTGCGGCGCCATGGGCGCGAAACGGGTCCGGCGTGGCGGTGGACGGCCGGGCTGGCGATCGCCGGCGCCACCGGGATCGTCCTCTGGCGCCTGCGGATCTCTCCCTGGACGCCGCACGTGCTCTCGCCGCGGGGCATCCCCCTCTTCGGCGGCGTGGCGATCGCCGGGGGCCTGGCGATCTGGGGCGCGCTTCGTTACGGTGAGGTCCTCCGGCGGGGAGCGCGGGGCGCCCTGCGCCGGCTCAGCGACGCCCGGCCGGTCGCCGCCGCGCTCCTCCTGCTCCTCGCCGTCAATCTGGCGTCGGCGGCCCTCGCGAGCCGCGCGCCGCAACCCCGGCTCAACGTCCTGCTGATCACCATCGACGCCCTGCGGGCGGACCACCTGGGCGCCTACGGCTACTCGCGGCCGACCTCGCCCAACATCGACCGGCTGGCCCGGGAGAGCGTCCGCTTCGACCGCGCGGTCTCGCAGTGGCCGCTGACCAGCCCCAGCTTCGCGGCCCTGATGTCCGGCACCTACGCCCACACCAACGGCCTGATGCGGACCACGGCGCAGCGCATGCCCGACCGTCCCCTGATGCTGGCCGAGCTGTTCCAGGCGGGGGGCTACGGTACGCGGGCCGCCGTCGGCAACGTCAACCTCGCCCGCGTCTTCAACTTCGATCAGGGGTTCGACACCTACCGCGAGCTCTGGCGCGAGGAAGACCGGCAGCAGACCCGGGCGATGACCCGCAACGGTCTCGAGCTCCTCGGGGACGCCTCCCAGAGCCGGCCGTTCTTCGTCTGGCTCCACTTCTTCGATCCCCACGCGCGCTACCAGCCGCCCAAGCCGTTCGACGGCATGTTCGTGAAGGACTCGCACTTCGATCCCTCTTGGCGGGTGCCGCTGTATTCCGAAAGCCGGCGCAACGTGGGAGGGATCGCCGCCAACGTCAACCTCGGCAGCGAGGACCGCGTCGCCTACTACGTCGCCCAGTACGACGCCGAGATCCGCTACGTCGACGAGCAGGTGGGAATCCTCCTCAAGGCGCTCGAGGACCGCGGGCTCGCCAGGAACACCGTGGTGGTGCTGACCTCCGATCACGGCGAGAGCCTGGGGGATCACAACTATTTCTTCGATCACGGACGCTTCCCGTACGACGACTGCGTCCACGTGCCGATGATCGTGCGCGCCCCGGGAATCGGCAAGCCGGGCCAGGTGGTGAGCTCCCCCGTCCAGCTCATCGACCTCGTCCCCACCCTGCTCGACCTCACCGGCCTGCCGCCCAATCCCGACGCCGAAGGCAAGAGCCTCCGCCGCCTGCTCGCCGGCGAGCACCCGGGAGGCTCGCGCTGGGCCTACGCCTTCACCGAGTCCGGCTACGCGCAGAATTATCAGCGTTCGATCACCAGCGAGCACTACAAGCTGGTCTACGTCCCGGATGCCGGCGACCGGCGCTTCATGAAAGGGAGCGAGCTCGAGCTCTACGATCTGAAAGCCGATCCGAAAGAGACGAAGAACGTGATCGACGAGAAGCCGGAAGTGGCCGATCACCTGAAAAAGGAGCTGTGGAGCTGGATGACCGCGAGCCGTGCCGGCGGAGCCGTCCCCGCCGCCGTCAACCTCGATCACGGCACCGAGGCGCAGCTCCGGTCGCTGGGATATATCGAGTGATCCAAGGAACGGCGGAAGCGACACCTCACGATCACTGGTTGCGGCACCCAGGCCGTCCGACCCTCTCCGGCGGCGAGAAGCAGCGCGTCAACTCTCCGGATCAGACGGCGACGCCCATCCGCTCCTCGACCGGCGCCTCGAGCTCCTCGAAGCGGGCCGAGAAGTGGCGCAGCACCTTCGGGGCGAAGGTCATGCGCAGGCCGCGCAGCAGGTGGCGGCGGTCGCGGATGTCCTCGAGCACTCCCGCGACGTACTCCAGGTGCGAGTTGGTGAACACCCGCCGCGGCACGGCGAGGCGGATCAGCTCCATCGGCGCCGCGACCGGCTTGCCCGTGGCGTCCTCGCTGCCGAACATGACGCTGCCGATCTCGACGCCGCGGATACCCCCCTCGCGGTAGAGGGCGACCGAGAGCGCCTGGGCCGGGAACTCGAGCGGCGGGATGTGCGGCAGGAGCTTCTTGGCGTCGATGTAGACGGCGTGGCCGCCGGTCGGCTGCATGATCGGGATGCCGGCCGAGGTCAGCAGGGCGCCGAAGTTCTCGACCTGGCCGACACGGAAGCGCAGGTAGCTCTCGTCGAGCACCTCGCGCAGGCCGCGCGCCACCGCCTCGAGGTCCCGCCCGGCGAGGCCGCCGTAGGTGGGGAACCCCTCGATGACGATCAGCCGCTGCTTCAGGGTCTCGAGCAGCTCCTCGTCGCGGCTGGCCAGGAAGCCGCCGATGTTGGCGAGGCCGTCCTTCTTGGCGCTCATCGTGCAGCCGTCGGCGTAGCTGAACACCTCGCGCACGATCTCGGCGACCGAGCGGTCCTTCTGTCCCTTCTCGCGCTGCTTGATGAACCAGGCGTTCTCGGCGAAGCGGCAGGCGTCGATGTAGAACGGGATGCCGAACTCGCGGCAGAGCTCCGAGGTCGCCCGGACGTTGGCGAGCGAGACCGGCTGGCCGCCCCCCGAGTTGTTGGTCAGGGTGAGCATGCAGACCGGGATGTTCCCCTCCTCCTCCACGAACAGCTTGCGCAGGCGGAGGAGGTCCATGTTCCCCTTGAACGGGTGGTTGAGCTGCGAGTCGCGCCCCTCGGGGATCACCAGGTCGAGGGCGACGCCGTGGTTGACCTCGATGTTGGCCCGCGTGGTGTCGAAGTGGGAGTTGTTGGGGATCACCATCCCGGGACGGGTGAGCAGGGTCGAGAACAGCAGGTTCTCGGCGACCCGCCCCTGATGGACGGGTAGGAAATGTGCGAAGCCGAAGACGTCGGCGATCGACTCCTGGAGATGGAAGAAGTTGCGGGCGCCGGCGTAGGCCTCGTCGCCCTGCATCATGCCCGCCCACTGCCAGTCGGACATCGCGGAGGTGCCGGAGTCGGTGAACAGGTCGATGAACACCGCCTCGGACGGGATCTTGAACAGGCTGAAGCCACCCTCGATCAGGAGGCGCTCGCGCTCCTCGCGGGGCAGCAGCTGGATTTTTTCGACGACTTTGACACGCCAAGGCTCGGGCAGTGCACGGCTCATTGTGGTCTCCCCTTAAATCAGCGTCGCCTTGGGCGGCGACATAAGAATTCCAATACGTCGATAGACGACGCGCCATAGACAGCTTTACTTCCGGAACACCCTAAGAGTGCCGCAGCCCGGGAGATGCGGGACACCTTTAGCTAAAATGGACCGACGAAAGTTGGCGCCGGCCCGGGAGACCGGCGAAGCGGCGGGATTCTACTCGAAGATCTGCGCCAGGGAGATCGTCAGCCCCGGCAGGAGCGGGGTCTCGAGGCGGTCTCCGGCCTCGACCGACAGCTCGGCGACCCGCTCGTAGGCACCGTCGGCGAGGCGGTAGACCTTCACCGTCTCGAGGACAGGGTCGACGATCCAGTATTCGGACACCCCAGCCCACTCGTAGAGCTTGCGCTTGACGGTCTCATCGGTCTTCCGCGTCGAGTCGGAGAGGATCTCGATCACCAGCTCCGGCACGGCCACAGTTCCCTGCCGCTTGGCGACCGCAGCCCGCGGATGCGAGATGAACAGCAGATCCGGCTGAACGACATCCTGGGGAGACAGCACCAAGTCGAAAGGAGAGAAAAAGACGCGCCCCAACCCCCTCTTACGGACGAACGAACCAAGATCGAGATGTAGATTCGCGGCGGCGATCTGATGCTTTTCGCTGGGTGATGGGGTCACGTAGTGCTCTCCTCCGATCAGCTCGTGGCGTCGACCGTCGTCCGGGAAGAGCAGGTAATCGTCGTAGGTGAACTTGAGCTTGTAGGCTGGCGTCGCCATATCCCGGTCCTCGGAACACGAAAGGTTGGAATCTTGTCGCGTCTTCACGATACCACGAGCCTCGCGGAGGGCGGAGGGCTCCCCTCTCCTCGTTATACCATCCCCAGGCCATGCCCAACCCCCTGATCGAGCTGCGCAACCTCAGCAAGTCCTACCAGGAGGGGAATCGGCAGCGGATGGTGCTCTGCGACGGCAACCTGACCATCGAGCGCGGCGAGCTGGCGGTGCTGGTGGGGAGGAGCGGCACCGGCAAGTCGACGCTGCTCAACCTGCTCTCCGGGATCGACCCGCCGAGCGCGGGGGAGGTGGTGATCGACGGCGTCACCATCTCGGCCCTCTCCGAGCGCGAGCGGACCCTCTTCCGCCGCGACAAGATCGGCTTCGTCTTCCAGTTCTTCAACCTGATCCCCACCCTCACCGTCGAGGAGAACATCCTGCTCCCCGTCGAGCTGAAGGGCCGCGTCGGCCCCGAGCAACGGCGCGCGGCGCTCGCCCTGCTCGAAGAGGTCGGGCTCGCCGACCGGGCGGCGAGCTTCCCGGACCGCCTCTCCGGCGGCGAGCAGCAGCGGGTGGCGGTGGCGCGCGCCCTCGCCCACGACCCTCTCCTGGTGCTCGCCGACGAGCCGACCGGCAACCTCGACCTCGAGACCGGCCTCCAGGTGCTCGACCTCCTCGACCGCCTGACGCGGCGGGCCGGCAAGACGATGGTGATGGTCACCCACAGCCCCGAGGTGGTGGGGATCGCCGACCGCGTCTTCCGCGTCGAGGACTGCCGGCTGGTCGAGAGGAGCGCTTGAGCCTCCTCGTCCGCTCGAGCCTGCGCTATCTCCTCCGCCGCCCCTGGCAGTTCGGCCTCGCCGTGGTCGGGGTGGCCCTCGGCGTCGCCGTGGTGGTCTCGATCGGCCTCGCCAACGCCAGCGCCAGCCGCGCCTTCACCCTCTCGACCGAGGCGATCACGGGAAAGGCCACGCACCAGGTGGTGGGCGGCCCCCGGGGGCTGCCGGACGACGCCTTCCGCCGACTGACGATCCAGGCCGGCATCGAGCGGGCGGCGCCGCTGGTCGAGGATTGGGTTGCGTTTCCTCTAAAAAGCGCCCTCGCGGGCTCGGTGAGCCCGGCGACAGGAAAGCGGCGGGGGCGGGCCTTTCATCTGCTGGGGGTCGATCCGTTCTCGGAAGGGGCCTTTCGCTCCTATCTCGGACCTGCCGGCGGCGGCCTCCTCGCAGCGGCACGACCGCGGCGGGGGGCGGCCTCGGAGCGCTGCTCACCCGCCCGGGAACGGTGGTGATGGCGGCCGGAACCGCCGCCGAGCTCGGGCTCCACCCGGGGGACGCCTTCACCGTGCGGGCGGCGGGAGTCCTGCGGCGGCTGGAGCTCGCCGGCACCCTGGCGCCGGGGGACGCCGACGCCCGCCGCGCCGTCTCCGATCTCCTGCTCACCGACATCGCCTCCGCCCAGGAGACGCTGGGGCGCGTGGGCCGGCTCGACCGCATCGACCTCCTCCTCGCTCCCGGCGCCGCGGGAAAGCGGGAGCTGGCGCGGGCCGCGGCGGTGCTGCCGGCAGGGGCGCAGATCCTCCCGGCCGCCGGGCGCACCCGCACCACCGAGGAGATGACGCGCGCCTTCCGCCTCAACCTCACCGCGCTCTCCCTGCTGGCGCTCGTCTGCGGCGTCTTTCTGATCTACAACACGATGACCTTCTCGGTGGTGCAGCGGCGGACCTGGATCGGCACCCTGCGCGCGCTCGGCGTCTCGCGCCGCGAGATCTTCGCCCTGGTGCTCGGCGAGGCCGCCGTGGTGGCCGTGCTCGGGACCGTCCTCGGCCTCGGCGCCGGCGTGCTCCTCGGCCGCGGGCTGGTGCGGCTGGTGACGCGGACGATCAACGACCTCTACTTCGTGGTCTCGGTGCGCGAGCTGGCGGTCTCCCCCGCGATCCTGCTGCTCGGCGCCCTGCTCGGGATCGGCGCCACCCTGCTCGCCGCGCTCGTCCCCGCCCTCGAGGCGACCCAGGCGCCCCCCCGCGCCGCGCTCCTCCGCTCGACGCTCGAGGGACGGCTGCGCCGCTCGCTGCCGCGGGCGACCGGCCTCGGCTTCGCCCTCCTCGCCCTCGGCGGCCTCCTGCTGGCGCTGCCGGGGGGCTTGGCCTTGAGCTTCGCGGGGCTGTTCGCGGTGATCCTCGGCTTCGCCCTGCTGGCGCCGGTCGCCACCGTCCTGCTGATGGGGCTGCTGCGCCGCCCGCTCGGCGCCCTGCTGGGGGTGCTCGGCCGGATGGCGGCGGGCGGCGTCGTCGCCTCCCTCTCGCGCACCGCGGTCGCCATCGCGGCGCTGGTGATCGCCGTCTCGGTGACGGTGGGGATCGGGGTGATGATCGACAGCTTCCGGCAGACGGTGGTGCGCTGGCTGGCGATGACCCTGCAGTCGGACGTCTACGTCGCGGTCCCCAGCCGCGCCGGCGGCTTCGCCGGGATCGACCTCGATCCGGAGGTGGCGCGCCAGGCGATGGCGCTGCCGGGGGTGGCGGGGGGCCACACCATCCGCCGCGTCGAGCTCCCCTCCCCCAAAGGGCCCGTGCGGCTGGTGGTGATGGGGGCGACGGCGGCGAAGCTCGCCGCCACCTTCGAGCTCAAGGACGGGAACCCCGCCGCGGCCTGGCCGGCGTTCCAGACGGCCGACACCGTCCTCGTCTCCGAGCCCTACGCCTCGCGCACGGGCGTCGGCACCGGCGCGACGGTGCGCCTGCCGACCGAGCAGGGGGAGCGCGCCTTCCGGGTGATGGGGGTCTACTACGACTACGCCTCCGACCAGGGGGTGCTGCTGATGAGCCGCGAGACCTACCTGCGGCACTGGTCCGACCGCGCGCTCTCGGGGTTCGCGCTCGACCTCGCGCCGGGGGCCGACCCGGACCGCGTCGCCGCCCGGCTGCGCGCCACGCTCGGCGGCGAACGGGGGCTCTCGGTGCAGTCCAACCGGGCGCTCAAGAAGATCTCGCTCGAGATCTTCGACCGCACCTTCCTGATCACCTCGGTGCTCCGCCTGCTGGCGGCCCTGGTCGCCTTCATCGGCGTCCTCGCCTCGCTGATGGCCTTGCAGCTCGAGCGCGGCCGCGAGCTCGGGGTGCTGCGGGCGAACGGCATGACCCCGGGGCAGGTCTGGCAACTGGTGACGGCGCAGACCGGCCTGATGGGGCTCGCCGCCGGCCTCCTCTCGCTGCCCGTCGGCCTCACCCTCGCCGCGGTGATGATCTACGTCGTCAACCGCCGCTCCTTCGGCTGGACGATCCGCATGGAGCTCGCCCCGCAGGTCCTCGTCCAGGCCTTCCTCCTCGCCCTGGCCGCCGCCCTCCTCGCCGGCCTTTACCCCGCCTATAAAATGGCGCGCACCTCGCCGGCGCTGGCGTTGCGGGAGGAGTGACGGTGCGGAAAATCAGCAACCCGGAATTGCACGCAGGTTTCGTGATCCTGCTCGAGCGGTGTAGGGGCGCCCTGGGTCCCTTCGGCTGTCGCGACGCACTCTCCAAAGCCAGGAGCGCCCGAGCCCCGCGCCTCCCTCTCGGTCGCCGCGGTGCTGCATGCCGCCGACGACCGCGGGTATGCCCGGGCTCTCGCGCCGCGGGAGTTTCATTTTCCGGCCGACCAGGGGGCGCATCCCGAGTTCCGCACCGAGTGGTGGTACTACACGGGGAACCTGTCGACGGCCGCGGGGCGCCCCTTCGGCTTCCAGCTCACCTTCTTCCGCTCGGCCCTCGCTCCCCCCGCGGACGGGCCGGTGCGGACCTCGGCGTGGGCGACCCGGCAGGCGTGGCTCGCCCACTTCACCGTCAGCGACGTGCGGGCGGGGAAGTTCCACTCCTTCGAGCGCTGGAGCCGCGGGGCGCTCGGCCTCGCGGGAGCCGCGCAGCCCCCCTTCCGCGTCTGGGTGAAGGACTGGAGCGCCGAGGGATCCGGCGGCGAGGCGTCGCCGATGCATCTCACCGCCTCAGAAGGCGAGACCGCGATCGACCTGGTCCTCCAGGCGGGGAAGCCGCCGGTGCTGCAGGGGGATCACGGCTTGAGCCGCAAGGGGGCCGGGACGGGGAACGCCTCCTACTACTACTCGCTGACCCGCATGCCCACGGCCGGCACGGTCCGCCTCGGCGGCCAGCGCTTCGCGGTCTCCGGCGCCGCCTGGATGGACCGCGAGTGGAGCACCTCGTCGCTCAGCGCGGACGAGGTGGGATGGGACTGGTTCGCGCTCCAGCTCGCCGACGGCTCGGAGCTCATGCTCTACCGCCTGCGCCGGGCCGACGGCTCGGCCGACCCGGCCAGCAGCGGCACGGCGATCGGCCCCGGCGGCGAGAGCCGTCCCCTCGCTCTCCCCGACTTCCAGATCACGAGCGCCGGCACCTGGCAGAGCCCGCGCGGCGGCGCCCGCTACCCCGCGCGCTGGCACGTCCGCGTCCCCGGCGAGGGGCTCGACCTCGAGATCCGTCCCCGGCTCGCCGATCAGGAGCTCGACGCCGCGATCCGCTACTGGGAAGGGGCCGTCGAGGTCACCGGGACGCGGCGCGGCCAGCCGCTCCAAGGGCAAGGGTACGTGGAGCTCACCGGCTACCTACCGTTGATTCCTCGTTAAGAAGCGGGACGATGGCGCGTTCGGGAGATGTGCGAGCGCAACCTTCACGCCCGCACGACGTACCCCGAGCCGGGTCCCGCCGCGAGGAGCGGAGAATGCCTCCTCATCCTCTTCCCTCCGGCGGGCACCCGGCACGGACTTTCAAGGCTCACGCCGCCGATCGTGAGAAGATCGCTCAAAACCTCTGGGAGGAGACCCCCGATGCAGACCCCGCTTCGCAATTTTCTCGCCATGCCTGGGCTCGCCACGCTCGGGCTCGCCGCGCTCCTCACCGCGGCCGGCTCGGCCGCCGCGGCTCCGCCGGCGCCGTCCCCGCGGCCGGTCAAGCAGTACACGATCGATCAGTTCCTGGCCAACACCGCCTACGGCGGCGCCTCGTTCTCGCCGGACGGCCGGAAGCTCCTGGTCGGCAGCAACCAGACGGGGGTGTTCAACGCCTTCGCCTTCCCGGTCGAGGGGGGAAAGCCCGTCCAGCTCACCGACTCCAAGGTCAGCGCCGTCCAGCCGATCGGTTACTTCCCGCACGACGAGCGCTTCCTCTACACCAGCGACCAGGGGGGGAACGAGCAGAACCACCTCTACGTGCGCACCCCTGACGGCAAGAGCCAAGACCTCACCCCGGGGGACAAGCTGAAGGCCGAATTCTTCGGCTGGACCAAGGACGAGAAGGGGTTCTTCTTCGGCACCAACGAGCGCGACGCGGCGGCCTTCGACTTCTACGAGATGTCGCTCGACGGCTACAAGCGCACGCTCCTCTACAAGAACGAGGGGGGCTTCCTCCCCGCCGGCGTCTCGCCGGACCGCCGTTACGTCATGCTCGTCAAGGCGGTGTCCAACTCCGCCGCCGACATCGACCTCTACGACCGCACCACCGGCAAGCTCACCCTGATCGCGGCGCACGAGGCCGCCGGCGCCGACATCCTCAACTCGCCGCAGGATTTCAGCCCGGATTCGAAGAGCCTCTACTACACGACCGATCAGGGCTCCCAGTTCTCTTACCTGGTGCGCTACGACCTGGCGGCGGGAAAGGGGACCGAGGTGCTCCTCCCCCGCCCGCGGTGGGACGTCCAGGGGGCCGGCTTCTCGCGCGACGGCCGCTGGTTCACCGTCAGCATCAACAACGACGCCAAGACCGAGCTGCGCGTCTTCCAGGCGGCGGGGATGAAGCCGGTCAAGCTCCCCGCGATCGAGGCCGACGTCAACGGCGTCAACTTCTCTCCCGACGGCTCGCGGATGGCCTTCTACGCCGAGGCCGCCGGCCCGCGCGAGCTCTACGTCAGCGACCTCAAGAGCGGCAAGCTGCGGCAGATCACCCACGCCCTGAACCCGGCGATCGACCCCCACGACCTGGTCCCCGCGCAGGTGATCCGGTTCAAGTCGTTCGACGGCACCGAAATCCCCGGCCTGCTCTACCGGCCGCTCGCCGCCTCGGGCGCCGCCAAGGTCCCCGGCCTGGTGTGGGTGCACGGCGGCCCCGGCGGCCAGTCGCGGGTCGGCTACAGCGGCCTGATCCAGTTCCTGGTCAACCACGGCTACGCCATCTACGCCATCAACAACCGCGGCAGCAGCGGCTACGGCAAGGCGTTCTACGCGATGGACGACCGCAAGCACGGCGAAGGGGACCTCGACGACTGCGTGGCGACCAAGAAGATGTTCGCCGCCACCGGCTGGGTCGATCCCGGGCGGATCGGCATCGTCGGCGGCAGCTACGGCGGCTACATGGTGCTCGCGGCGCTCGCCTTCCGGCCCAAGGAGTTCGCGGCCGGCGTCGACCTCTTCGGCGTCTCCAACTGGCTGCGCACCCTCGAGAGCATCCCGGCCTGGTGGGGCCCCACCCGCGACGCCCTCTACAAGGAGCTGGGCGACCCCAAGGTGGACGCCGACTACCTGAAGAAGATCTCTCCCCTCTTCCATGCCGACCAGATCGAGCGCCCGCTGATCGTGCTCCAGGGGGAGAACGACCCCCGCGTGCTGAAGGCCGAGTCGCAGGAGATCGTCGACGCGGTCAAGAAGAAGGGGGTCCCCGTCGAGTTCCTCCTCTTCCCCAACGAGGGGCACGGCTTCGCCCGCAAGGACACCCAGGAGAAGGCCTACCAGGCCACCCTGGTCTTCCTCGACAAGTACCTCAAGGGGGCAACGCCGACGGGCGTTCCGGCGGGTGCGATGACGCAGTAGGACGACGCATTCGAAGGAAATTCGGCCTGCGAGGAGGGAGGCCGGCGCCCGTGAGAAGATCGCGGCGTGGGCCACCCTCCGTTGCTCCCCTTGATCCTGTTTGCCCTCACCTATGCCGGTCTCGCTCTCGGGCGGATCCCCGGTCTCGCGATCGACCGCACGGGATTCGCTCTGCTGGGCGCCGTCGCCTTTCTGGCCACCGGGTCGCTCACCGTCCAGCAGGCGAAGGAGGCGGTGGACGCGCCGACCCTCGCCGTGCTCTTCGGCATGATGCTCCTCTCGGCCCAGTACCGGCGCTCGGGGCTCTACGGCGCGATCGGCGGCCGGCTCGCCCGGATGACCGACGCGCGGCGGCTCCTCCTCGGCACCATCGCGGTCACCGCGCTGCTCTCGGCGCTGCTCACCAACGACGTGGTCTGCTTCGCCCTCACGCCGCTCCTCGCCGGCTCGCTGCTCGCCTCGCGGCGCCCGCCCCTCCCCTATCTGGTGGCCCTCGCCTGCGCCGCCAACCTGGGGAGCGCGCTGACCCCGATCGGCAACCCGCAGAACATCCTGATCGCGCAGTCGCTCCACCTGCGGTTCCTGCCTTTTTTACTGGTCTGCGGAGGGCCGGTGGTGCTGTCGCTGGTGGCGTTGTACTTTCTGGTGGCGCCCAGGCTCCGGGGTGGGGTGGAGACCAGGGGCTCGAGGGACGGCAGGGACGAGAGGGACAGCGAGGAGGGACAGACGGAGGGGGATCCCCCTTCTTCGCTGGCAGGCGACGAAGGCGGTGCTGCTGACGGTGGCGGCGATCGCCCTCTTCCTCACCCCGGTGCCGGCGCCGTTGACGGCGCTCGCCATCGCGGGGCTGGTGTTGACCAGCCGGCGGATGGAGACGCGGGCGATGCTGGCGGAGGTCGACTGGTCCCTCCTCGCCCTGTTCGTCGGCCTGTTCGTCGTCGGGCGCGGCTTCGAGGTCTCCGGCTGGACGGAGGCGGCCCGCCACGCCTTGGCCGCGGCGGGGGCCGACCTCTCGCATCCCGCGGTGCTGATGGCCGCGGTCTCCGTGCTGTCGCTCGCCGTGGGGAACGTGCCGGCGGTGATGCTGCTGCTGCCGTTCGTGGCCCGGCAGCCTGCGGCCGGCTACGCCATGGCGCTCGCCAGCACCTTCGCCGGCAATGCCGTGCTGGTGGGGAGCATCGCCAACCTGATCGTGGCCGAGCAGGCGCGGAAGCTGGGCATCCGCTTCGGCCTGCGCGAGCAGATCGGCGTCGGGCTGCCGCTGACCCTGATCTCGCTCGCCCTCGCCGCCGCCCTGCTGCTCCTGCCGCGGCTCTAGGCGACTCGGCGCAGGATCAGATGGCGATAGGCGGCGACCGAGCGCTCGTCGGTCTCCACCACCAGCGGGGCTCCGGAGGCGGCGAGGATCTCCCCCATCCGCCGGTTGGTGCTGGTGAAGACGAAGTCGAGCAGGGCGAGCCCGGCGCGGCGCAGCGCCCCCGGCCGCGCGCTCTCCGGCAGGAACTTGTCGAACACCGCGAGCCTCCCGCCGGGGCGCAGCACGCGGGCGACCTCGGCGAGGCAGCGGGCCGGATCCGGGATCACCTCGAGCACCATGTGGAGGATGGCGGCGTCGAAGCCGCCGCCGGCCCCGCCGTCGGGAAGATCGAGCGCCATGCCGTCCATCACCCGGTACTCGATCCCCGGCCGCGCGTGGGCCCGCGCCTGCTGGAGCATCGCCGGGGTCAGATCGGTCGCCAGCACACCGACGCCGGCGGGGACGAAGGGAAGATCGGCGCCGGTGCCGCAGCCGACGATCAGCAGCCGCTCCCCGGGAACCAGGGCGAGCAGAGCGAGCGAGCGCTGGCGCTCGGCGGGAAAGCGGGTCACCTTGTCGTAGTGAGGAGCCCACAGGCTGTAGCGGAGACGGACCCAGGCGTTGGACGGCATGGCGCGGATTGTGTCAGCGTTTCGGGGAGCGCGCCCGACTGGGGGAGATGGCAGGGGAAAAAAGGGTGGGTAGAGGCACCCCGAAGGAGCGCCTCTACCCGAGGGGAGAACGGGCCCGAGGATCCGGAGCGGAGCTCAGAACGGCATCCTCAGATGTCCAAGGTCCTCGCGGCGGCCGAGCGGCCCCGGATCGCGCAAGGAGTCGTCGAAGAACTGGCGGACCCGCAGGGGGTCCATGTGGGCGAGGCGATGGTAGAAGCGCAGCGCCACCTCGACCTCGGAGCGCCAGAGGGCGCAGTGCTCCTCGGACGGCGTCCGGCCGTCGTCGCCGCCTTCCTGGGAGGCTCCCACGTAGGCGCTGTGGCTACAGACGTGCCGCGCCCAGCACCCCTGGCAGACCGGCTGGTCCACCGGGACGTCCGCCCCGGCCATCACCGCCGCGTCGTCGCAGGGGTCAACGAGGTCGGAGAGCACGCGCAGGTCGAGGCTGTCGAAAAACGCGCGGGGATAGGCCTCGGCCGACGGCACCAGCCCGGCGAAGCCGCCGCGCTCGCCGTACGCCTGATCGAGCGGCTCGCTGCGCATCAGGCGGTCGACGATGCGGGTCAGCGGCTTGAAGTCGATCGGCAGGCGCTGGCCGTCGAGGTCGTCGGCCATCTCGTCGCAGACGGCGAGCAGGTCGTGGCGGATCTCGCGCCGGCGGCCGGGGCGCGCCACGCCGTCGCCGAAGGCCAGGTCGTCGAGCACCGCCACGTCGAGATGGCGGATGCCGGTCTGCTTGGCCCACTCCCAGAGATCGAGGAGCCGCCCGCGGTCGAGCACGAAATGCGCGGTCAGCCGCTCGCCCAGCGAGGCGAGCAGCAGACGCAAGGGCGGCTCGGCGTCCCAGGCCTCGGCGTGGCCGGCGCGGCCGCCCGTCTCCGCCCAGAGACCCCGGGGGAAAGCCGGATAGCTGCCGCAGAGCAGGCGCACCTGGAACGCGTAGCCGGCGAGGAAGGCCGCGACCGTCGGGGTGACCTCGGAGGCGGCGAGGGTCAGCTCGAAAGTGATCTCCTGGCCGAGCCGCTTGGCGAGCCGGGACGACTCGACGACGATCCGCTCGAGCAGCGTCGCGCCGGGGAACGAGCCCCCCCAGTTGAGGTGGAGCTTCACCCGGCTGGCGCCGAAGCCGCGCCGGAAGACGAAGCCCACCACCTCGAGCGCCGCATCCTCGCGCGCCTGGTCGATGCGGACGTGGAGCTCGTCGTCGACCCGGGAGATCACCCCGAGGCTCCACACCGCCTCCGGCGGACCGGCCGTGGCGGACGGCTCGCTCCACCAGCCCACCGTTCCCTCGCTGGTCAGCAGGTCCTCGTTGGCCAGCCAGCCGACCAGCGGCTCGTCGAGGTCCCCCGTCTCGAGCGCCGGAGCGACGTAGAACTGCAGCTCCTCCGGCACTTCCACCACGGCGGCCCGCTCGAGGTCGTAGACCAGGCTGCACGAGCCGTCCCCCTCGATCAGTGGGTGGAGAGCTCGCAGCCGAAGGGCGCCGGGCATGGGCATCGTGGTCGGGGGCAGCATTTTTCGTCCTCTCTCTTTCTCTGCGCTCTCGTGTCTGCGGGCGGCGAGCCGACGACAGGTCGTCACCCCTCATCAGTGAGTGACCGCGACGGCCTGTTCATTTCGCCCCTATAAGCTTGGTTTCCGCTGACCCCCTTTGCGGGACAAAAAACTTTGATTTCTCCGTGATTGCCCGTTTTCGGCTGTGCAAAGAACAGTCTTAATAATGCGCAAACACAGAAGGCTTGGTGGTAGTCGCAGCATCACTACTGCGTCGTACTACTGCGTCGCCGTTTCTCCCGGCTTCAGCCAGCGGTCGAGCCAGCCCAGCACGGTGTCGTGCCAGCGGATGCTGTTGGCGGGCTTGAGCACCCAGTGGTTCTCGTCGGGGAAGTAGAGGAATTCACTCGCGATCCGCTTGCGCTGGAGGACGTTGAAGGCGGCGATCCCCTGGGTGACCGGAATCCGGTAGTCGAGGCCGCCGTGGACCACCAGCATGGGGGTCTTCCAGCGCGCGACGAAACGCGCCGGGTTGTTCGCCTCGTACATATCCGGATTCTTCCAGTAAGGGCCGCCGAGCTCCCACTCCGGAAACCAGAGCTCCTCGGTGCTGTAATACATCATGCGCTGATCGAAAGTCCCGTCGTGGTCGACCAGGCACTTGAAGCGGTCGGGCCAGTTCCCCTGGATCCAGTCGATCATGAAGCCGCCGTACGAGGCGCCGAGGGCGCAGACGCGGTCGCCGTCGATCCAGGGCGCCTTGGCGAGGGCGGCGGCGAGCCCCTTCTGGAGGTCGACCAGCGGCTTTCCACCCCAGTCGAGGCGGATGGCGTCGGTGAAGGCCTGGCCGTAGCCGGTCGAGCCGTGGAAGTCGACGGTGACCACGGCGTAGCCGGCGCCGGCGTAGACCTGCGGGTTCCAGCGGTAGTGGAACTCGTTGTTGAACGACCCCTGCGGGCCGCCGTGGATGAGAAAGGCGAGGGGGACCTTCCGCCCCGGCTGGAGGCCTACCGGCTTGGTGATCCATCCCCAGACCGTGTCGCCGTTCGCTCCTTTGAACGAGAACTGCTCGGAGTCCCCCATCCGGGCGGCGGCGACCGCCTCCTGGTTGACGTGGGTGATCTGGGTCGCCTCCGAGCCGTCCGGCCGCACGGTGTAGAGCTCGACCGGGGCGCGCAGGGTGTCGAGCCCGTAGACGATGCGGTCGCCGGCGAGCTTCGGATCGTGGACGTGCCCGAGGGCCACCCGCTTCGTCACCTTGCCGCTCGCGACGTCGATCGCGAACAGCGGCGTCTGGCCGACGTCCTCCGCCGTGGTGTAGATGGTGCGGCCGTCGGCCGAGAAGACGACGCCGCCGGCGGAGCGGTCCCAAGGCTCGGCGAGCACCCGCTCGCGGCCGGTCGCGACGTCACGCAGCCGGATGCGCAGGCGGTCGGACTCGAAGCCCGGCCGCGCCATCGCGAGGTAGGCCAGGGTCTTGCCGTCCGGCGAGAAGGTCGGCTGGGTGTCCTCGGCGAGGTTGGCCTTGGTGAGGTTCTCCGGCGGCCGCGAGCCGTCCGCCGGCACGCTGTAGAGGTCGAAGTTGGTCGACCAGGGCTCCTCGCGGCCGGCGTCGCGGGCGGTGAACACCACCGTGCGGCCGTCGGGGGAGAAGGTGAACTCCTCCGTGCCGCCGTAGGGGCGCGACGGGGCGTCGGCGTTCATCCCGCGGGAGAGGTCGACCGGCTCCCCCTCGCCCGCGACCGGCAGGGTGAAGAGGTGGTTGCGCAGCCCCGCCGACCAGGAGTCCCAGTGGCGGAAGAAGCCGACGCCCCCGGCGTAGAGTTGGCCAGAGGACTTCTCCTTCGCCTTCTTCTCGAGCCTCTCCTGGGTGCAGGCGACGGTCGGGCAGTCGGGGTAGACCTCCAGGCTGAAGGCGAGCCGCGCGCCGTCGGGGGAGACGGTGAGGTTGGCGACGTCGAGCGGCAGATGGGTGACCTGCACCGGATCGCCCGCCGCCCCGCTTCCCGTGCCGACCGGCAGCCGCCAGACCTGGCTCGATCCCGAACGGCCGGAGAGGAAGTAGAGGCTCTGGCCGTCCGGCGCCCAGCGCGGGTTGTCGTCCGCGGCCGGATCGCTGGTCAGGCGGGTCAGGCCGCCGCCGTCGACGTTGACCATCCAGAGGTCGGTCCGCCCGCGGTTGGCGTCGAGGTCGGTGACGCGGACCACGAAGGCCACCCGGTCCCCCCGCGGCGAGGGTTGCGGGTCCGAGATCCGCTGCATGGCGAGCAGGTCGTGGACGGTGAACGGATGCGGGTCGGCCACGAGAACGGGAACGGCGGCCGTCGCGATCATCGCCGTCAGGGTGAGAGACAGAAGGAGCTTGCGCATCGAAACCTCCGAAGATCCAAAGAGTTGACGGAGAGACTCTACTCCAGGCGCCGGCCGCGGTCGCCGCGCTGATCGACTCGACAGCGGGGGGCGCCTCGACTATCCTCGCCCCCGATGCTCCTCCCCGGGCTCTGGGTGGCCCTCCTCACGCTCCTTCTCGGCCTTGCCTTGCGCCGCTGGTACGACCCGGTGCCGCCGCGCTGCTGGCTCGCCTGGACGCTGGCGCTCGCGATCCTCTTCGGCGCCGTGCTGTTCGGCGGCCGCACGCTGCTGTCGCTCGGCTACCTCACCGAGGTTCCTCCCTTCACCCACCTGGTGGAGGGCGAGCCGCCGGGGAACCTGCTGCAGAGCGACCTCGTCCTGCAGATCGCCCCCTGGCTCACCCGGGTCCGGGAGGCCTACGGCGCCGGCCGCTGGCCGCTGTGGAACCCGCTCGCCGGCGGCGGCGAGCCGCTGCTCGCCAATCCGCAGTCGCAGGCGTTCCAGCCGCTCGCCTGGCTCGCCTTTCCCTTCCCCGTGGTCTCCGGTTTCGGCGTCATCGCGGCGCTCAAGGTGGTCCTCGCCCTGGTTTTCTCCTGGCTGCTGCTGCGGCGGCAGGGGATCTCGGAGCTGCCGGCGCTCGCCGGGAGCTTCGCCTTCGGCCTCGGCGGCTTCCTCCAGCTCTGGCTCGGCTGGCCGCTCTCCGGCTCGGCCGCCTTCCTCCCCCTCCTCCTCTACGCCATCCTGCGGGTCGAGCAGAGCGGGGAGCGGCGCGACTCGCTGCTCCTCGCCCTCGCCACCGCCTGCGTGCTGCTGGTGGGGCACCCCGAGACCGGGCTCCACGTGGCCCTCCTCGCCGCCGCCTTCGCCCTGTCGCGGCTGCTGGCTGTGCCGGCGGCTCGCCGCCTCCGCCTGGCCGCCGCCTGGACGCTCGCCGTCGCCGTCGGCACCGCCCTGGCGGCGCCGGTCGTCCTCCCCGCCGCCGAGTACCTGCCGCACAGCCTGCGCGTCGCTCTCCTCGACGCCCGCCACGAGCGGTTGCAGGCGGCGGGAGACGGCGGTGACGGCGAGCCGCCGTCGTCGGCCGCCCGGCGGCACGACCCGCTCGCCCGCCTGATCCCCAACGTTGCCCCGAACGCCTTCGGCAACAACCGCTTCGGCGGCTACTGGGGGGACCGCAACATCGTCGAGGACGCCGCCGGCTTCGCCGGCACGGCGGCGCTGCTGGCGGCGCTCGCCGCCGTCTGGCCGCTCGGTGCCGGCCGCCGCTTCCCGCAGGAGCGGCTGATGCTGGGGGTGGCGCTGGTCTGCCTGCTGATCGCCGTCCGCCCGCCGGGGACGGTGCGGGTGCTCGAGGCGCTGCCGGTGCTCCGCCACTCGCTCAACTTCCACAGCCGGGTGACCCTGCTGCTCGACCTCGCCGTCGCCTATCTCGCCGCCTGCACCTGGGAGCGCTGGCGGCGGGGGGAGCTCGCCCTCCGCCGCCTCCTGCTTCCCGCGGCGGCGCTGGCGGCGGCGATCGCCTGGGCCTACCTGGCGAATCCCGGCCCCCACCCCGCCGACTTCGCCCGCCTCCGCCTGGGCTCGCTCGCGCTCCAGCTCGCGACGCTCGCCGCCGCGCTCCTCCTGCTGGCGTTCCGGTCCACCGGGTGGCGCGCCGCGGCCCTGGTGGCGGTGGTCGCGGCGGAGCTCGCCGCCCTGCACGGGCCGGCCCACCCGCCGGTGCCGGCGGAGCTCTACTACCCCGTCCTGCCGCCGATCGCCCTGATCCAGGAGCGCCTCGACCCCTGGCACCGGATGAGCGGCCTGGGTCCGGCGCTGCGGCCGAACTTCGCCTCGGTCTACGGCTTCGCCGATCCCCGCACCTCGAACCCGGCCAAGCCCGCCGACTTCGTGGCGGCGATCGAGCGCATCGACGCCTACCCCGGCCGCGCCACCGACGGCTTCGTGGCGCCGGAGGATCCGCTCTACCAGCTGCTCGGGGTGCGCTTCCTGATCACGCGGCCGCGGACCTTCCTCCCCCAACCCTACCGGCTGGTGTCGCGCGGCGGCGGCGCCTGGGTCTACCAGAACCGCACGGCGCTCCCCCTGTTCTTCCTGCCGGCCGCCCTCCAGCCCTGCCCGGCGGTCACCTCCTGGTCCGACTGCACGGCTGGCATCCCGGACTTCGGCGCCCTGACCGCCGTCCATGCCTCTCCCCTTCCCATCGCGGGGTGGATCGCCAGGAATCCGGCGGCCTCCGCGCTCGACCTCGGCGCCGTGCGGCCGGATCACCTGCACGCCCGCGCCCGCCTCGCCGAGCCCCGTCTGCTCGCCAGCAGCGTCTATCAGGACGGCAACTGGAAGCTGCTGCTCGGCGGCGCGCGGCGCCGGACGACGCTCGCCAACGGCCCGTTCGTGGCCGCCTGGCTGCCGGCGGGGGAGGCGGACCTCGACCTGCTCTACCGTCCGGGAAGCTTCATGGCGGGGCTCGCCGTGGCCGCGCTGGCGCTCGCCGCCGGAGTGGGCCTCTGGGGCGCGCCGCAGACCGCCCGCAGGTCCCAGGCCCGCAACGCCGGGTCGGAGTAGAGGGGCGCTCCCCACTCCTGCTTCAGCCGGTCGCCCAGCCGCGCCGCCTCCTCGCGCAGCATCCGTCGGAACGGCGGCGCGATCTCCGACTCCGCGCCTGCCGCGATCGCGTCCTCCTCGCGCGCCACGGCGCGGTGGACGACGAGATAGCGCGCGCCGCTGCGGCAGATCGCCGCCGGCTCCGGCGCCACGGCGTTGCGCAGGGCGAGCGGCGGCTGGCAGAGGAGGCGCTGCGGCGTCGAGACGATCACCCGCCCGCCGTGCACCTGCTGGTAGAGGTAGAAGCTGCGGTTCGCCTCCCACAGGAAGGTCCAGGGAAACTCGACCAGGGTCTCGCCGTGCAGGCCGCGGTAGAACCCGGGGAGAGCGCCTTCCGGCAGCCGCGGGCGGGGCTTGTAGAACGCCACGAAGTCGTTGTGGTGCAGGAACGAGGTGCGCCGGGCCGCGGGGTCGGCGAACGGCCCCGCCGCGAGGAGCGCCAGAGCGAACAGGCCGGCGGCGGCTGCCTGGAGAACGTACGCTCCCCTCGTCGCCTCCCGGCGCCAGGGAAGGCCGAACGCCGCCGCCACCCAGAGCAGCACGAAGGGCAGCACGGGGAGGAGATAGCGGGCGCAGATCACCGGGTTGGCGAGCCCGAACGGCGACAGCACGAGGAGCCCGATCGCGTGCCCCACCACCACCGTGGCGGTGAACAGGGCGAGCCGGCGCTCGGCCCGGAACAGCCGGACGACCCCGGCGAGCGCCGCCAGGCCGAAGAGAAGCGCCAGCCAGCCGTACGCCGTCCCGGCCTGGAGCTCGAGCAGGGCAGGGAGGAGCGAGCGCCAGGGGATCGACTGCTCGACGTGCTTGCTGGTGATCACCTCGACCAGCGACTCGAGCGCCGGGAAGAGGAACACCAGGCAGGCGAAGACCATCGCGAGCCCCAGGAAGACCAGATCGCGGAGGGGGCGCAGGCTCGGCTTCCAACCCCGCCGCGGCAACTGGGCGAGCGTCCGGGCGAGGCCGAACAGGAACGGCGCCGCCACCATCGGTCCCGCCCCGAGGTGGAACCAGAGGGCGAGCGCGCCGAAGGCGACGTAGGCGGTGCCGGCTTTCCAGGTGTGCCGCCGCCACCACGAGTAGAACGCCATCACCGCCGCGCAGGAGAAGAGCACCATCGGCAGGTAGGAGCGGGCGATCCGGCTGTAGAGGACGAGCGCCGGCGAGATCGCCAGGAGCCCGCGATAGACCAGGAGGGTTCCCCGGTGCGTGCCGTTCTCGAAGGCGCGCCCGAACGCCCAGGGGAGCACGAGCAGCGCCGCGAGGCCGCAGAGCAGCACCGGCAGGCGCATCAGCATCTCGGTCAGCGGCACCCCCGCCAGCATGAACAGCTTGTCGAGCGCCGTCAGCGGGATGCAGTTGTCGGTCTGCTGGTAGGTGACGAGAATTTTCGACAGCGGAAAGTTGAGCGCGGCGCGGATCGCGTGCGTCTCGTCGCCGCCGAGGACCTGATCGCGCAGGTTCCACAGGCGCAGGACGGCGCCGGCCACGAAGGCCGCCACCGCGAGGCTCACCGCGAGCGCTCCCTTGGGGCCCCCTAGTCGCCCGCTCACATCGAGATCGAGCCCTTGCGGAACTCCGTCTTGTCGAGGTGGGCGTTGACCAGCACCGGCGAGCCGGCGCGGGCGAGGCGCAGCGCCTCGCGCAGCACCGCCTCGACGTCCGCCCCCCTCTCGAGCAGGAGCCCTTTGCCGCCGTACCCCTCGGCGACCTTGTGGTAATCGGTCCGCGCCAGCACCGTGCCGACGTCGTCCTTCAGGATCTCGATCTGCTCGCGGGCGATCTGCGTCCAGCCGGCGTCGTTGCCGACCACCGCGATCACCGGCAGGCCGTGACGGACGAAGGTGTCGAACTCGGCCAGGCTGTAGGCCACCGAGCCGTCGCCGTAGAGGATCCAGACGTCCGCCTCCGGCCGGCAGAGCTTGGCGCCGAGGGCGAAGCCGCCCCCCACGCCGAGGGTGCCGAAGACGCCGGGGTCGAGCCAGGAGAGCGGGCCCCGCGGGCTCAGGGTGTAGGCGGCGGTGGCCACGAAGTCGCCGCCGTCGGCCACGATCACGCTCTCGGGGGCGAGGGCGCGGTCGATCGCGCGGCAGAGCTGGAGCGGATTGACCCGCTCGGCCGGAATCGCCGCCTGGCGGTCGATCTCCCCTTCGCGCTCGGCGTCGCGCCCCCGCAGCTTCCCTAGCCAGTCGGCCCAGCGGTCGGAGCTCTTTCCTCCGGCGCTGCCGGCAGTGACCGCCGCCAGCTCGCGCAGCAGCAGACCCGGATCGGCGAGCACCCCGAGGTCGGGCTTGCGGTTCATCCGCAAATCGTCCTCGCTGCGGTTGACCGAGATCAGGTACGCCTTCCTCGCGACGTGCTTGCCGTAGTCGAGCCGGAAGTCGTTGGGGATGCCGGCGAGGAGCACGAGATCCGCCTCGCGCAGCGCTTCGCGGCGCTTGTGGCGGAGCTGTAACGGGTGCCCCTTGCCGAGCAGGCCGCGGGCGCCGCCGGCGAGGTAGACCGGCGCGCCGATCGTCTCGACCGCTCTCGCCAGCCCGAGGGCCTCGTCCCTGGTGGTGGACGAGAGGAGCATCTGCCCGCCCAGCACCAGCACCGGGCGCTTCGCCTTCGCGAGCCGGGCGGCGGCCTGGCGCGCGTCGCCGCGCGCGGGGGGCGGCGGCGGGATCGTCCGCCGCGGCGAGGCCGCGACGCGGTCGGCGCCGGCGAACAGCTTCTTGGCGTGGCGCTGGAGGTAGAGGCGAAGGCCGAGCGCCGCGAGCCCCTTCCCCTGCGAGCTCGCGCCGTACCACTCGCGCACCAGCGGCTCGTCGTAGAGCAGGTCGATCGGGCATTCGAGGAAGACGGGGCCGGGGACGCCGGCGCGCGCCACCGCGAAGGCTTTCTCGAGCAGCGGCACCAGCTCGCGCACCGTCGAGGCCGAGGCGGCCCATTTGACGTGCGGCGCGAAGAGCGGGAGCTGCTCGATGTCCTGGAGCGCGCCCCGCCCCTTGAGCAGGGTCGCCGCGGCGCCCCCCAGCACCACCAGGGCCGACTGCGCGAGCTGCGCGTTCTTCACCGCCGTGATCGTGTTGGTGACCCCCGGCCCGGCGGTGACCGCCGCCACCCCCGGCACCCCGGTCAGCCGGAAGACGGCGTCGGCGGCGAACACGGCGTCCACCTCGTGGCGCACGTCCACCACCCGGATGCCGCGCCGCTTGGCTCCCACCAGGATGGGCGCGATGTGCCCGCCGCAGAGGGTGAACAGGAAGCGCACCCCCTGCTCCACCAGCACCGAAGCGATCCGATCTCCGCCGTTCATGGCCGGGGATTATAGTCTCCGGGTCATGTGGAACGGCGACGCCACCTCCCTCGAGGCCGACCTGCGCGATTCGGTGCGCGGCGAGGTGCGCTTCGACGCGGGATACCGGGCCGTTTACGCGACCGACGCCTCGAACTACCGGCAGGTGCCGATCGGGATCGTCTGCCCGCGGGACGCGGACGATCTGATCGCGGCGGTGGCGGCCTGCCGGCGGCACGGCGCGCCGATCGTGCAGCGGGGGGCGGGCACCAGCCTCGCCGGGCAGTGCTGCAACGTCGCGGTGGTGATCGACGGCTCGCGCCATTTCAGAGGCGTGCTCGCGATCGACCCCGAACGGCGGCTCGCCCGCGTGCTCCCCGGCACGGTGCTCGACGACCTCCGCCGCGCGGCGCTCCCCCACGGGCTCACCTTCGGCCCCGACCCCGCCACCCACGGCTGGTGCACGGTCGGCGGCATGATCGGCAACAACTCCTGCGGCGTCCACTCGCTGACCACCGGCCGCACCTCGGACAACGTCGAGGAGCTGGAGATCCTCACCCCCGACGGCCTCCGCCTGCGGGTGGGGGCGACCCCCGAGCGCGAGATCGACCGCATCGTGCGCGCCGGCGGCCGCCGCGGCGAGATCTACCGCCAGCTCCGCGCGCTGCGCGACCGCTATGCCCCCCTGATCCGCGAGCGCTTTCCCCGCCTGTCGCGGCGGGTCTCGGGGTTCAACCTCGACGACCTCCTCCCCGAGCGCGGCTTCCACCTCGCCCGCGCCCTGGCCGGCACGGAGGGGACCTGCGTCAGCTTCCTCGAGGCGACCGTCCGCCTGACCCCGGCGCCCAAGGCCCGCGTGCTGGCGGTGCTCGGCTATGCGGACGTCGTGCGCGCCGCCGAGGCCGTCCCCGCGATCCTCGCCGCGGCGCCGATCGGCCTCGAGGGGATGGACCGCTTCCTGGTCGACAACGACTTCACCCGCCGTGCCTATCAGGAGGCGCTCGACCTGCTGCCGCCCGGGAACGCCTGGCTGCTGGTCGAATTCGGCGGCGAGTCGCGCGCGGAGGCCGCCGAGCAGGCGCGGCAGCTGGATCGGATCGACCTTTCGAACGGCGCCCTGATCGAGGACCCCGCGACGCAGGCGAAGATCTGGCAGGTGCGCGAGGCGGCGGTGGCGACCACCTCGCGCGATCCGCGGCTGGGCGACGGCTGGCCGGGGTGGGAGGACTCGGCGGTCCGCCCCGAGCGCTTCGCCGACTACCTCCGCGATCTCGAGGTGCTGCTCGCCCGCCACGGCTACGCGGCGGCCTACTACGGCCACTTCGGGGAAGGGTGCCTGCACGCGCGGATCAACTTCGACTTCCGCGATGCCGCCGGGATCGCCCGCTACCGCGCCTTCATGGAGGAAGCGGCGGACCTGGTGGTGGCGCACGGCGGCTCGCTCTCGGGGGAGCACGGCGACGGCCAGCAGCGCGGCGAGCTGCTCTCCCGCATGTTCGGCGACGAGTTGGTCGAGGCCTTCCGCGAGTTCAAGGCGATCTGGGACCCCGGCAACCGGATGAACCCGGGGAAGAAGGTCGACCCCCGGCCGCTCGACGCCGACCTGCGGCCGGCGCTCCGCCTCGCCGATCCGCCGGCCGTCTTCCGCTACCCCGGCGACGACGGCCGCTTCGCCCGCGCCGCCGTCCGCTGCGTGGGGGTGGGCAAGTGCCGGCACGACGCGGGGAGCGCAACCGGGGCCGCCGGCCGCCCGCAGGGAACGATGTGCCCGAGCTACCTCGCGACCCGCGACGAGCAGCACTCGACCCGCGGGCGCGCCCGCCTCCTCTTCGAGATGCTGGAAGGCGGGGTGATCCGCGACGGCTGGCGCAGCGAAGAGGTGCGCGAGGCGCTCGACCTCTGCCTGGCCTGCAAGGGATGCCGCGCCGAGTGCCCGGCCGGGGTCGACATGGCGACCTACAAGGCCGAGTTCCTCCACCACCACTACGCGGGAAGGGTGCGCCCGCGCGCCGCCTACGCGATGGGGCTGATCCCCTGGGGGGCGCGGCTGGCCTCGGCCCTTCCCGGACTGGCCAACGGGTTGACGCAGAGCCCGGCGATCTCGGCGCTGCTCAAGAAGGCCGCGGGGATCCATCCCGGCCGCCGCCTCCCCCCCTTCGCGCGGCGGACCTTCCGCGACCGCTTCGCCGCCCGCCCTGCGGCCGCCGGACCTCCCCCCCGGCCCACCGTCCTCCTCTGGCCGGACACCTTCACCAATTTCTTCCAACCGGAGATCGCGGAGGCCGCCGTCGCGGTCCTCGAGGCCGCCGGGCACCGCGTGGCGATCCCCCGGCGGGTGCTCTGCTGCGGCCGGCCGCTCTACGACTTCGGCATGCTCGACCTGGCGCGGCGGCAGCTCCGCCAGATCCTCAGCGGCGCTGGGCCCCGAGATCGCCGCCGGCCTCCCCGTCGTCGGCCTCGAGCCGAGTTGCGTCGCCGTCTTCCGCGACGAGCTGGTCAACCTCTTCCCGGAGGAGGAGGCGGCGCGCCGCCTCTCCGCGCAGACCTTCACCCTCGCCGAATTCCTCGTCCGCGAGGGGTTCGCGCCACGGCAGGGGAGGACGGGGAAAGCGATCGTCCACGGCCATTGCCACCACCACGCCGTGATCGGAATGGACGCCGACCGCGAGCTGCTGACGCGGCTGGGGATGGGGTTCGAGGTCCTCGACTCCGGCTGCTGCGGCATGGCCGGGGCCTTCGGCTTCGAGGCGGAGCATTACCAGGTGTCGGTGGCGGTCGCCGAGCGGGCGCTCCTCCCCGCCGTCCGCGCCGCGGCGCCCGGGACGCTGGTGCTGGCGGACGGCTTCAGCTGCCGCGAGCAGATCTTTCAGCTCAGCGGACGGCGAGCCCTTCACCTGGCGGAGGCCGTCGCGGAGCAGCTCTCCACCGTTGGCTCAAGGAAACTCGTCACCACCCTCGCTTGAAGAAAGTGGAACCACGAGGAGGGGGTTGGATGTAGGATGGTTCCAGACCGCTCCCGAGCTTCTTGGATGGAGGTGACGCAATGGCTCCAGCGACGAGGTTGTGCGTGGCTCTCGCGTTGGCGGGACTGGTGGGCTCTGCTGCTTCCGGGACCGCCCAGGACGCCTCGGGGCTGCCTCCCGAAACGCTCGCCCAGTCGATCCCCCTCTTCGCCTTCCAGGCGCGCGGCGCCCATCCGGGGCTGGTCTTCACCCGCAACGGCAACGCCGAGCAAACCGATCCGCGGGTCTTCGTCTCCTCGCGCGACGGCTGGCGCCTGGTGCAGCTCGGCGAAGAGCTCCACAACACGGTCTGGGCCTTCGCGGGGCGGGCGGCGGGCGGCAGCGACGTCTGGGGGATCACCGAAGGGAGCGCGGGGGTCCTCGAGCTGGTCACCAGCGGCAACGACGCCAGGAGCTGGAAGGTGCGCGGCACGCTGCAGAAGATCTCGAAAGCCGCCGTGCTCGACCAGTTCTCGATGAGCGACGAGGGGCGCGGGACGCTGATCCTCCGCCTCGACGCGGACGCGAGCCCCAACCCGCCGCGGCTCGGCTACTACGTCTACATGAGCAAGAACGGCGGCAAGACCTGGTCCGAGGCGCTCTACTCGCAGGGGAAGCCGACGCCGCCGCCGAGCCTGCTGTCGCCGGCGGACAAGAGCTTCGAGGGGAAGGCCGCTCTCGACGCCGCCGGCTGGCAGCGGCTGCTGGCCGAGCTCCAGCCCGCCGGCTGACCCCTCGCCGCCCTCGCCCGCGCCGGAGGAAACTACCGCTACTCTTCGCCCAGGAAGGGGTAGCGGAAGTCGCGCGCCGGCACGAAGGTCTCCTTGATCGCCCGCTGCGAGGTCCAGCGCATCAGGTTGGCCAGCGAGCCCGCCTTGTCGTTGGTCCCCGAGGCGCGGGCGCCGCCGAACGGCTGCTGGCCGACGACGGCGCCGGTCGGCTTGTCGTTGACGTAGAAGTTGCCGGCGCTGTGGCGGAAGGCCCGCGTCAGGTGGTCGACGGCCTTGCGGTCCTGGGAGAAGATGGCGCCGGTCAGGGCGTAGGGGCTCGTGGTGTCGACCAGCTCCAGGGTCTCCTCCATCTGTGCGTCCTCGTAGACGAAGACCGTCACCACCGGGCCGAAGATCTCCTCCTGCATCAGCTTGAAGCGCGGGTCGCGGGTGACCACCACCGTCGGCTCGATGAAGTACCCCTCCGACTTGTCCCCCTTGCCGCCGATCAGGATCTCGGCGTCGCTCGAGCTCTTCGCATGGTCGAGGTAGCGCATGATGCGGTCGAAGGCGGGCTCGTCGATCACCGCCGAGACGAAGTTGCGGAAGTCGGTGGGGGCGCCCATCTTGATCGCCTTCATCTCGTCGACCAGCCGCTCGCGCACACCGTCCCACAGCGAGCGGGGGACGTAGACCCGCGACCCCGCCGAGCACTTCTGCCCCTGGTACTCGAAGCCGCCGCGGATGATCGCCGCGACCAGCGCCTCGACCTCGGCCGAGGGGTGGACGAAGATGAAGTTCTTGCCGCCCGTCTCCCCCACGATCCGCGGGTAGGAGCGGTAGTTGGGGATGTTCTCGGCCATCAGCTTCCACATCGCCTGGAAGACCGGCGTCGAGCCGGTGAAATGGATGCCGGCGAAGTCGGCGTGCCCCATCGCCGGGTCCCCCACCTTGGCCGCCCGGCCGGGGAGGAAGTTGATCACGCCGTCCGGCAGCCCCGCCGCCTGGAGGACCTTCATCACGTAGTAGTTCGACAGCACCGCGGTCGACGCCGGCTTCCAGAGCACGCTGTTCCCCATCAGCGCCGGAGCGGTCGGCAGGTTGCCGCCGATGGCGGTGAAGTTGAACGGCGAGACGGCGAACACGAACCCTTCGAGCGGCCGGTACTCCACCCGGTTCCAGATCCCGGGGTGGGACCACGGCTGCTCGCTGTAGATCGTGCGCATGAAGTAGGGGTTGAAGCGCCAGAAGTCGATCAGCTCACAGGCCGAGTCGATCTCGGCCTGGAACGCCGTCTTCGCCTGCCCCAGCATGGTGGCGGCGTTGACCGTGTCGCGCCACGGGCCGGCGAGCAGGTCGGCGGCGCGCAGGAGGACCGAGGCGCGCTCCTCCCAGCTCGTCTCGCTCCAATCGCGCCACGCCGCCTTGGCGGCCTTCGCCGCCGCCTCCACCTCGGGGGCCGCGGCGTTGTGGAAGGTGGCGAGCACGTGCCGGTGGTCGAACGGGCAGACCGCCTCGCCGACGTCGCCGGTGCGCACCTCCTTGCCGCCGATGATCAGCGGGATCTCGATCCGCTCGGAGGCCATCTCGCTCAGGCGCTGCTTCAGGGACCGCTTCTCGGGGCTACCCGGGGCGTACGACCGGACCGGCTCGTTGACCGGCACGGCCAGGGGGAGAATCGCGTTGGACATGCGCGCTGGCTCCTTCGGTTATTGCAGCTTAAAAAAACAGACGCCTAGCCGCGCACGGCGGACCAGGCGAAGATCAGGAATCCCGCGATCATCAGGAGGCCGCCGAGCGGCGTCACCGCTCCCAGGAAGCGCGGGCCGCCCAGGGCGAGCGCGAAGACGGTGCCGCTGAAGATCGCGCCGCCGGCGAGCAGGCACCAGCCGGCGGCCTCGGTCCCGCGCCGCTCCCCCTGCGCCGCGAACAGCCCGAGCAGCAGCAGGGAGAAGCTCGCATACATCAGATAGCGGGCCGCGGTCTCCCAGAGCTGGAGATCCTGCGGCTCCAGGCGGGCCTTCAGCGCGTGCGCCCCGAAGGCGCCGGCGATCACCCCGAGGGCGGCGCCCAGGGCGCCGAGGAAGATCCAATTCAATCGTTCCCCTCCCAGCGGGCGAGCTCAGACCTCGCCGAGCCGGCGCACCGAGGCGATCTTGTCGTTGGGGATCACCAGCCGGTCGTACTTCTTCCAGACGCCGAGCTGGGCGGCGCGGCGGACCCACTCCTCCTTGGAGTGGCCACCCTCGCCGTCGCTGTGGACGTCGACGTTCTGGAGGAAGATGCCGCGCTCGTCCTGATCGTCGCACCGGCCCACGAAGATCTCGGGGCCGGTGGTGTCGACGATCACGGTGATGCCGTGCAGCTCGCTCTTGCCCTGATGGAAGGTGCCCATCGGGCCTAGCTCGCGGGGACCGCGCAGTGCTCGGCGAAGACGGCGCCGAGGTCGTTGGCCACCGCGTGGGCGTCGCGCCCCTCGATCCGGTGCCGGGGGAGGAAGTAGACCAGCTCGCCGTCCTTGAAGAAGGCGACCGACGGGCTGCTCGGCGGGATCTCCGAGATGTAGGAGCGGGCGCGGGCGGTCGCCTCGAGATCCTGGCCGGCGAAGACGCTGGCGACGTGGTCGGGGCGGCGGTCGCCCTGGAGGGCCAGGCGGACGCCGGGGCGCGCCATGCCGGCGGCGCAGCCGCAGACCGAGTTGACGATCAACAGGGCCGTTCCGTTCTTCTCCTGCATGAAGGCGTCCACGTCGGCGGGCGTCCGCAGCTCCTTGACGCCGGCGCTCGTCAGCTCCTCGCGCATCGGTCGGACCATCAGCTCACTGTAAGGCACTTTGGCACCTCCTTGTGCTCGTTCGAAAATCGGCATGAATCAGCGCCATGGGGGGCGCCTGAGTCTCATTCTACGTCGTTCACGTCATCGATTCACAACGCGGCGGGGGGTGGCGGGAAATTCCCCAAAGAAAAAGCCGGGGTCGCCCCCGGCTTCCTCCCGTCGCGGAAAGCTTGGCCGCCTACCGGAACCGCAGGCTCGCTCCCAGCCGGAAGATCCGCGGGCTGAGCTCCTCGTTGGGCTGGTAGAAGCGGCCGGCCAGGGCGTTGCGCTCGCGCTGCAGCACGTAGCTCTGGTTGGTCAGGTTGAAGCCGTCGAGGCTGATGTTGAGGTTGAAGTCGTCGAAGTGGAAATCCTTGTCGACCCGCAGGCTGACCACGTAGATGTTCGGGTTGCGGAACTCGTCGATCCCCGCCAGCTGGACGTTGCGGCGGCCGATCGAGCCGCCCGCGCGCACGTAGGGCGGGGTGATGTACCCCTGGTGGCCGTCGACGTTGGCGCCGATGTTGAACCCCCAGGGCCTCTCGGGCACCACCTGGTAGATACCGTTGAGGTTGAACGACCACTTGGCGCCGGTGAAGACGTCCGCCTTGGGGCTCCCCGACTGCTCGAAGTAGACGCTGTTGCTGTCCGGAAAGCCGAGCAGGTCGGTCAGGGTGTCGGTGGGATCGTCGTACTTCCTGAACTGCGGCCCCGTCTGCAGCGTCCAGTCGTTGTAGGTGAAGTGGCCGCGGGCGCTCCAGTGGTCGGCGAGCCGCTTGGTGAGGCTGACCGTCGCCCCCAGGTAGCGCTCGGTGCGGTCGCCGTTGGTGTAGAGCGTACCGCCGGTGGGGGTCAGGCCGTCGCGCAGGTCGTAGACCGGCTTGGTCACCGTCCGCCCGTCGGGGAGGGTGGCGGTGACGGTGTCGCTCTGCACCCAGTCCTCGCGGGTGGCGAGGCGGGTCTGCCCGGTCGCCCCGTCGAGGATGAAGTAGCGGGTCTCCGGGATGTCCTTGATGTGGCGGTAGGTCAGGTTGAGGCCGAAGGCGAGGTTCGCCCCGAGCCCCTGGTCGACCCCGAAGGTCAGCTCGTCGGTCAGCGTCGGCTTGAGGTTCTTGCTGTTGACGTTGGGGACCGCCGTCGGGTTGTTGGGGTCGATGTTGTAGGTGTAGGCGAAGCTCAGCGATGGCACCTCGCTCGGATCGAGGATCAGGTTGTGGTTGGCGTCGTTGAAGTAGAAGTAGGCGTAGCTGTAGCCGATCGGGTTGACGCGGGTGGCGAGCGGCAGCTGGCCGAGCTGCTCGGCGTAGCGCGAGAAGGTGCCGCGCAGCAGCGTCTGGCGCTTCTCGCCCAGCGCGTAGGTGATGGCGGCCCGCGGCTCGAAGGTGTTCCAGACGTAGCCGCCGTCGTGGTTCCCCTTGAAGTCGATCGCCGGCAGCAGCCCCTGGGCGTTCGGATTGCCGGCGTCGGCGCCCGGCAGGTTGACCATGTACTGGTGGTCGTAGCGCACCCCGGCGTTGAAGGTGAAGCGGTCGAGGGTGACGGTGTCCTGCGCCCACGCCGCCCCGTAGCTCGAACGGATGTTGACCTTGCGGTTGCGCGGGAACTCGACCAGCGCGGTGTCGGCGTCGAGGCCGTTCAGCGCCCCCGAGATGACCAGGTTGCCGTGCGGCCAGATGGTGCCGGAGTGGTTCTCCTGCTGGCGGAAGCTGCCGCCGAACTTCAGCTCGTGGCCGGCGCCGCCGGTGTTGAAGAAGTAGCTGGTGTCCGCCCGCTCCTGGTCGATCGTGGCGCTCTGCCTGAAGTCGTAGTCGGTCCCCTGGTGGACGCCGTTGGCGTCGATGAAGGCGAACGGCGCGAGGCCGCCCTCGGGAGTCAGGGTGAACTTGCCGGTGTCGCGCGACCAGAGGCCGGTGAGCGACCAGTTCGACGAGGCGAGGTAGGTGTCCTCGACCTTGTAGATGTTCTGCGGCGTGGTCTGGTCGTGGGTGGCGGCGGGGGCGCGGTCGGGGCCGGCGCCGCGGCCGACCTTGAGCTTGTTGTTGGTCCAGTAGTGGAGGACGCCGGAATCGGCGGCGCCGGCCTGGAAGTTCAGCTTGGCGTTGTAGTCCTCGAGCTTGGTCTTGTCGAGCTGGCCGCCCTGGACGATGTTGCGGATGTCGCTGACCCCGTAGGCGCCCCAGATCCACAGGTGGTCGTGGACCAGCGGGCCGCCGACGTCGGCGCCGTACTCCTCGACCTTCTTGATCTTGTTGCCGTCCGGCAGCTTGGGCTTCGCCTGCAGGCTGCCGTCGGTGTCGAGGTAGCGGGCGTTCCCCCTCCACTCGTTGGTGCCGCGCTTGGTCACCTGGTTGATCGTCACCCCCGCGGTGGCGACCGTGACGTCGGCGCTCGACACCGTGAACTCGACCTCCTCGAAGGCCCCGAAGTCGAAGTAGGTGGCCGAGCCGCCCACCGCGTTCATGTCGGTGAGCACCACGCCGTCGACGGCGAAGACGTTGTCGCGCCCGCTCGAGCCGGTGCCGATGAAGTTCGATTGCTGGCCGCTCTCGTTGCCGCCGACGTTGACGCGGTCGACCAGCACCCCCGGCGCCTGGCTGAGCAGCGACCAGGGATCGCGGGCGGTGGGGACCTTGTCGAGCTCGACGGTCGAGACGTTGGTCCCCTGCGTGATCCTGCGCTCGTCGAGCAGCGGCGCCTCGCCGGTGACGGTGATCACGTCCTTGACCGCGCCGGAGAGGGTGATCTCGAGGTTGGCCTTGCTGCCGACCTTGATGGTCAGGCCCGGCCGCTCGACGGTCGAGAACCCCTCGAGGTCCGCCCGCAGCGCGTACGATCCGGGGTACAGGTTGAGGAAGCGGAACCTCCCCTGGCCGTCGCTCTGCTGCACCTGGGGCGCGCCGACGCCGGAGAGCGTCACCGTCACCCCGGGGAGCGGTTGCTTCCCCTCGTCGGTCACCGTGCCGTAGAGGTCACCCGTCTGCTGCTGCGCCCGGGCCGGCCGCGGCGGCGTCAGCAGCAACACGGCGACGGCGGTGACGGCGAGCGCAAGACGCACATAGCTGCCTCTGCCCATGCTCTTTCCCCTTTCAAGGTCGAACGGACGAATTTCCCAAACGCCCGTTTGCACGCGATTTCTTGGCCGCGATTATGCACCGACTGAGGTCCCGGATTCTACCGCCGGCTCCCCTCGGGCCCTGTGCTACGCTGCGGCCACCCCTTTCCGGGAGGCTCCCCCATGCGCGACACCAAGCTGAGCGTCATCTTCCTGGGCATCCTGGCCTTCCTGGCGGTGGGTTTCGTGCTGAAGAGCCTGGCGCCGATCCTCCTGCCGTTCGTGGTCGCCGTCTTCCTGTCGCGGGTCTTCGCGCCGCTCAACAAGGCGCTGCGCCGGCGGCGGGTGCCGATCGTGATCTCGATCCTCCTCGTCCTGGTGCTGGTGACGATCGTCCTCGGCCTGTTCTCCTGGGCGGTCTACTCGAACGCCCAGTCGTTCACCGACAAGGCGCCGCAGTATCAGGAGCGGATGAAGGGGCTGGCCGGCGGCTTCTCGGGCTGGCTCGCGGCGACCATCCCGCCGCTCGGCGCGCAGATCCGGCACTTCGACTGGCAGCACGCCTTCGGGGTCGCCTCGGTGACCGGCTTCCTGGCCGCGACCGCCGGCTCGTTCCTCCTCTTCTTCAACGACATGTTCCTGGTCCTGCTCTTCCTCGTCTTCCTCTTCCTCGGCAGCGAGGGCTTCCCGCGCAAGCTGCGGCGGGCGCTGCCGGCCGACAGCGCCGGGCGGCTCGCCGCGATGATGGAGAACATCGAGTCGGGGGTGCGCCGCTACCTGGTGACCAAGACGCTGATCAACCTGATGACGGCGTCGCTGGTCACCGCCCTGATGGCGGCCTTCGGGGTCGACCTGCCGCTGCTCTGGGGGCTGATCACCTTCATGGCCCACTACATCCCCAACCTCGGCGCGGTGATCTCGGTGGCGCTGCCGACGCTCTTCCTCTTCCTCCAGTTCTCGCCCGGCCTGGCGCTGCTGATCGCCATCCTGAACGCGGTGGTGCAGTTCAGCATGGGCAACGCCGTCGAGCCGCGCATCCTCGGCTCGAGCCTCGACCTCAGCCCCCTGCTGGTGCTGCTCGCCCTGATCTTCTGGGGCTGGCTCTGGGGTCCCTGGGGGATGGTGCTCGCCATCCCGCTGACCCAGACGATCAAGATCGTCTGCGAGAACGTCGAGGCGCTGCGCCCGGTCGCCGTGCTGATGAGCGGCTCGGCCGAGGGGGAGCACCCCAAGCCGGCTGTCACCCCTACGGAAACGCCGGCCGGGACGCCGGCCTGATCCTCTATCTGATTTCCTACCAGCGCTCCATCTGGTTCGGGGTTTGCAGAACCCGGCGCCTTGCAGCCGTGGAGGTGACACAATGGCACGTAGATTTTTCCCCGCGATTCTCCTGCTGAGCGTAGCGGGAATGACCGCTCTGCTCCCGGCCGCCGCCTGGGCGGCGCCCGCTTCCTTCAAGTTCGGACGCCTCGGCCAGGTGCCGGTCGTCCATCCCGCCGGCGAGCCGGCGATGGTCGTCCTCCTGTTCTCGGGCGGCAAGGGGATCGGCCCGCGCGAGGCGGCGATGGCGCAGGCGCTCGCCGCCGCCGGCGCGCTGGTTTTCGAGGTCGACACCCAGCGCTACCTCGCGGCGCCGAACCAGAAGGGGATGCGGATGTATCCCGCCGTCGAATTCGAGGCGCTGAGCCAGACGGGTCAGAAGGAGATGGGGCTCGCCGACTATCACGCGCCGGTCCTGGTGGGCACCGGCGACGCCGGCGCGGGGGTCGCCTACGCCGCGATCGCCGAGGCGCCGGGCGGCACCTTCGCGGGGGCGGTCTCGGACGGCTTCTGCGCCGTGATCCCCTCGCAGCACATGTTCAGCCGCGGCAGCCACCTCTCCTGGGAGCGCAAGTGGCCGGGACCGGGGATCCGCGTCATCCCCGACGGCGGCCTCGAGAGCCCCTGGATCGTCTTCGACTCCGCCGCCAAGGGCACCTGCCCCGCCGGGCCGGCCGCCGACTTCGTGAAGGAGTCGAACGGCGCGCAGCTGATCCCGGCGCCCGCCGGCGCCGCGCCGCAGGAGGCGTGGCGGAAGCAGCTGCCGCAGGCGCTCGCGATCCTCGCCGAGAAGCGCCGCCAGGAGGAGAAGGAGCTCGCCGCCCGCGGCGAGCTCCGCGACCTGCCGGTCGTCGAGGTGCGCCCCGACGGCGGGGAAAAGGCGGAGAAGGACCTGCTCGCCGTGCTGCTCACCGGCTCGGGCGGCTTCGTCGGCCTCGACCGGCGGATGGGCAACCAGCTCTCGGCCCGCGGCGTGCCGGTGGTGGGGCTGTCGTCGCTCGCCTACTTCTGGAAGCCGCGCGACGCGGCCGCCGCCGGGCGCGACCTCGGCCGCCTCCTCGACCACTACCTGGCCGCCTGGCACAAGAGCAAGGCGATCGTCGTCGGCTACTCCCAGGGGGCCGACGTCGCCCCCTTCATGGTCGACCGCCTGACCGCCGCCCAGCGCGCCAAGGTGGCGGTGGTCGCCCTGATCGGCCCCTCCGAGGGGGCGCAGTTCGACATGCACCCCGACGGCTGGATCAGCAACCGCCCGGAGACGCCCGAGATCCCCGTCGCCCCCGAGATCGCCAAGCTCAAGGGATCCCGCGTGCTCTGCATCTACGGCGCCCAGGAGAAGGACAACCTCTGCCGCCAGCTGCCGAAGGGGCTCGTCACCCTGGTGCAGGTGCCGGGCGACCACGGCTTCGGCGGCCAGGACGCCCCGCAGCTCGCCGACCGCTTCCTGGTGGAGACGGGGTTCCCGGCGATGCCGGGGACGCCGCCGCCGCCCCCGGCGAAGGGGAAGGCGGGGGCGGGAAAGCGCCCGGGGAAGGGTGGCGCCAAGGGACAGCAGGGACAGCAGGGACAGCAGGGACAGCAGGGAGAGTAGGAACCTGTCTGGGATTCCTGAAAGCAAAAACGGCCTTCCCGGTCGCCCGGAGAAGGCCGCTCTCAAATCGGGCGAGTGAGCCGCTTACCCGTGATGCCGGTCGTAGCCGACGCCCTTTTCCACCTGGGCGATGGCGTCGTTGACCAGGGCGATCGCCTTCATGCGATGACCGCCCTTGTCGGCCTCGGCCTTGTCGAGCTCGGCGCGGGCGGCGCGCAGGTGCTCGAGGGCGGCCTGCATGTGGGGCTGATCGGCGCTCGCGCGGCCGACGAAGAAGCCGGCGACGAGGACTACGCAAAGCACAAGAGCGGCGACGATCCGGGTACGAGAAATTCCTTTCATACCATCGTTTCCTTTCATCTTGCGAACGGCGGGAAAAGCCCGCCGGCGTTGCTTTTCAGAGCGGTGTAAAGGATATCGCGAGAGGCTGGCGGTAATATAACACCAAGGCTCACGGCAGGCGCAGGACGAGGATCGTCTGGTCGTCCTCGCGGGGGGCGTTCGCGGTGAAGCGGGCGACGTCCTCGAGCACGCCGTCGCGCAGCCCCTCGACGCCGCGGCCGGCGTGGCGGGCGAGGCTCTCCTCGAGCCGCTCGAAGCCGAACATCTCGTCGCTCCCCTCGCGCCGCGCCTCGACCACGCCGTCGCTGTAGAGGAAGAGGCTGTCGCCGGGCGAGAGCCGGGCGGTGTGCGGATCGATCAGCAGCTGGCCGCGCACGCCGAGCGGGTAGGCGATCGACTCCAGGGTCTCGACCCGCCCGGTGGCGCCGATGCGGTAGGGGTGGAGGTGGCCGGCGCTGGCGTAGACGATCTCGAGGCGGCGCGGGTCGACCAGGGCGTAGCAGAGGGTGGTCAGCAGCCGCTTCCTGGCGGTCTGGTAGACGGTGCGGTTCAGGGTGTTGAAGACCGCCGCCACCTCGGGGTCGAAGGTCACCTGCACCGCCAGCGCCGACTTGGCCATCGACATGATCAGCCCGGAGGAGACGCCGTGCCCGGCGACGTCCCCCACCGCCACGGCGAGCCGGCCGTCCTCGAGCGCCAGCACGTCGTAGAAGTCCCCCCCCACCTCGGAGGCCGGCAGGTAGGCGTGGGCGATGTCGACCCCGGCGAGCCGCGGCGGCAGGTCGGGAAGGATCGAGCTCTGAATCCGCCGCGCCGTCTCGAGCTCCACCCGCTGGCGCTCGCGCTCGGCGATCCGCCGCACATGCGGCGGGATGTCCTCGTAGCGGTAGGCGAGATCCTTGCCGCTCGCCAGGTGGCGGACGCTGGCGACCAGCGGCACGGCCAGCAGGGCGAGGGCGAGCCAGCCTTGAAACTGCAGGCCGGAATTCGCCGCCCACAGCATCGGATAGACGGCGAACAGCGCCTGGGCCACCAGGCCGGCGAGCAGCGCCGTCAGCAGGTCGGTCTGGAGGAAGAGGAGGACCAGGGCGGCCGCGAAGGCGACGGCGACCGCGAAGGTCCAGGCGACCGGCGCCGTCAGCGCCATCGGCGGCAGCAGCACGGCCGCCACCAGGATGGTGAGCAGCGTGCCCGCCCGCCTCCCCAGGAGCCGCGAGGCGACCGGCAGCGCCCAGAGCAGCACCGCGAGGTAGAACGGCAGCGGCAGGACGCGCTCGAGGACCAGCTCGAGGCCCGGCAGCGGGCTGCTGTCGAGGTGCAGCATCGAGGCGAACGGCCACCCTCCCAGCCGCCGGATGCCGAGCAGCAGGGCCGCCACCCCGCCGGCCACCGCGAGCCCCGCCATCCAGCCCTGGAAGGCCGACCGCGCCACGCTGCGGTTCGCCAGCTTCCCCTGGAACAGGGCGTCGAAGGCCGCCAGCTTGTCCCCCCACGCTTCGCGGCAGACCGACTCCCCCACCGACCAGGCGAAGAACGAGAGCAGGGCCGCCGGCACGACGTAGAAGACCATCCCGAAGAGGAGCACCAGCCAGGTGTTCTGCTCGCGGGTGGCGAAGCCGAAGTTCTCCTCCTCGGCCGCGGCGCGCCCCGTGAGGAGCAGCGTCGCCAGCCCCACCGCCAGGATCAGGAAGAAGATCTGGACGCCGCGCTTCACGCCGATCTCGCCGGCGTGATAGCGCTTCAGGAAGGGGAACGCCAGCACGCCGGCGGAGAGGAAGATCCACAGGATGCGGCCGATGTTGAGGAAATTGAGGCCGGCGATCGAGCCCGCCAGCGCCTTCTCCCGCGGGTCGTCCAGCCAGCGGCCGAACCCGGCCAGGCGGTCGCCGGCGAAGAAGACCTGGATGCCATGGGTGACCCCGGGAAGCGGCAGGCCGCGGCGGTCGCGGTAGCGGACGGTGAGGTCGGTGCGGCCGGCGAGCTGCTGGCTGCGGATCTCCGGCGGGTCGTAGCGGGAGAGGTCGATCCCCTGCCGCTTGAGGAGGTCGGCCGCCCGCTCGCGCGCCGCCTCCGGCGAGATGGACGGCGCCTTCGCCTGCGGGTCGAGGCGCAGGCGCGCCGTCAGGACCTCGCCCGCGAACGAGAGGTCGGCGAGATAGGTCCACTCGAAGTTCCGCGCCCCCGGCGCGTAGACGATCACCTGCCAGCCGGCGACCGGAAACGGCGGCTGCCAACGGCGGGACCCCGCCGGCCGGCGGCCGTCCGCCTCCGCGAACAGCTGGAGGCGGCGCTCGCCGACGAAGTCGCGGTTGACCACGGCGACGACGTAGGGATCCTTGACCGCGGGTCCGAGGTCGCGGAAACGCTCGAGGGCGAGGCTCACCGCCTCCCCCCGCGAGATCGACCACGGCCGGGGGAAGAACGGAAACGCGCGCGGAAACGACCAAGCGAGGAGGACCAGGCCGGCGGCGCCGGCCAGCAGCCAGAGGAGGAGGCGAGGCGTTGAGTTCCTCATGATGGAGGTACGAAACGCCCCAAGTATAAGTTATGGCGGTTGCGAACGCGCCGCGCTATCCCTTCGGCAGCCCGTCGACCAGACCCTTCACCGCCTCGGCCGACTTGGCGAGCAGCGCCTTCTCCTCGGTGGTCAGCTTGAGCTCGATCACCTTCTCCATGCCGCCGCGGCCGAGCTGGCAGGGGACGCCGATGAACAGGCCGTCGTAGCCGTACTCCCCCTGGAGGTAGACGGCGCAGGGGAGGATCTTCTTCTTGTCGTGGAGGATCGCCGCCACCATCTCGTAGGAGGAGGCGCCCGGCGCGTAGTAGGCGGAGCCCGTCTTGTAGTAGTTGACGATCTCGGCGCCGCCGGTCCGCGTGCGGTCGTTGATCTTCTCGATCGTCTCGGCGTCGAGGAGCTGCGGCAGCGGGATGCCGTTCACCGTCGCGTAGCGCGGCACCGGCACCATGGTGTCGCCGTGGCCGCCGAGCACGAAGGCGTCGACGTCCTCGACCGAGACGTTCATCTTCTCGGCGATGAACCAGCGCATGCGGGCGGCGTCGAGCACCCCCGCCATGCCGAGCACCCGCTCGCGCGGGAAGCCGGAGACCCGGCGGGCCACCTCGCACATGGCGTCGAGAGGGTTGGTGACGATGATCAGGATCGTCTCCGGCGAGCGGGAGACGATCTGCTTGATCACCTCGGTGACGATCTCGGTATTCTTGGCGAGCAGGTCGTCGCGGCTCATCCCGGGCTTCCGGGCGAGGCCGGCGGTGACCACCACGACGTCGGAGCCGGCGGTCAGGTCGTAGTCGCCGCCGCCCGAGATCCGGGCGTTGAAGCCGAGGACGGGCGCCGACTCCATCATGTCGAGCGCCTTGCCGGTGGCGAGCTCGGCCGCGACGTCGATCATCACCACGTCCGCCAGGTCGGCCTGGGCGATCAGCTGCGCGCAGGTGGCGCCGACGTTGCCGGCGCCGACCACGGTTACTTTGTATCGCATTCGAAGGGTCTCCTTCGGGATCTCAAGGTTATCGGTGTTCTCAGCGGTTCAGATGTTCTCGACGATCGCCGCCGCGAACTCGGACGTCTTCAGGAGCTTGGCGCCGGCCATCTGCCGCTCGAAATCGTAGGTGACGCGCTTCTGCTCGATGGTCTTGGCGAGGGCGGCTTCGATGGCATCGCCGGCCTCGTTCCAGCCGAGCCAGCGCAGCATCATCACCCCGGAGAGGATCAGCGAGCCGGGGTTGACCTTGTCCTGGTCGGCGTACTTGGGGGCGGTGCCGTGGGTCGCCTCGAAGACGGCGACGCCGTTCCCCTCGTTGCTGCCGGGGGCGATGCCGAGGCCGCCGACCTGCGCCGCCAGGGCGTCCGACAGATAGTCGCCGTTCAGGTTGGTGGTGGCGATCACGTCGTACTCGTCCGGCCGCAGCAGCGCCTGCTGGAACATCGAGTCGGCGATGCGGTCCTTGACCACGATCTTCCCCGCCGGCACCTTGCCGTTGTGGGCGCTCCACAGCTCGTCCTCGGTCACCGTGACGCCGCCGAACTCCGCCGCCGCCACCTGGTAGCCCCAGTCCTTGAACGCCCCCTCGGTGAACTTCTGGATATTCCCCTTGTGGACCAGGGTGATGCTCTTCCGGTGGTTGGCGACGGCGAACTGGAGGGCCTTCCTGACCAGCCGCTTGCTCCCCGTCTCCGAGATCGGCTTGATGCCGATGCCGCTGTCCGGGCGGATCTTCTTGCCCATCCCGGCGAGGAACTCGATCACCTTCGCCGCCTCCGGGGTCCCCGCCTTCCACTCGATGCCGGCGTAGACGTCCTCGGTGTTCTCGCGGAAGATCACCATGTCGACCTTCTCCGGCTCCTTGACCGGCGACGGGACGCCCGCGTAGTAGCGCACCGGGCGCACGCAGGCGTAGAGGTCGAGCTCCTGGCGCAGGGCGACGTTCAAGCTGCGGATGCCGCCGCCGACCGGCGTGGTCAGCGGCCCCTTGATGCCGATCCGGTAGTGCTGGATGGCGTCGAGGGTGTCCTGGGGGAGCCAGCTCTGCGTGCGGTGGAACGCCTTCTCGCCGGCGAGCACCTCGAACCAGGCGATCGAGCGTCCACCGCCGTAGACCTTCTCCACCGCGCCGTCGAGCGCCACGCGGGTGGCCCGCCAGATGTCCGGCCCGGTGCCGTCCCCTTCGATGAAGGGGATGATCGGGCGGTCGGGCACTTCCAAACGGTCCTCCGCCTCGTGCCAGACGATCTCGCGGCCGTCCGCCGGCGGCGTCAAGTCATTGAATGTCCTGGCCAAACCGTGCTCCTCTCGAAAGATGTGGGGATGGGCGCAGGGCTCGGCTACAAGGAGCCCGGACGCGGCTCGATACCCTATCACAGAGGTCGCGCGTGCTAGATTCGAGGACTATGGATGCCCGCCCTGACTGGGAGCCCCTCGTCGCCGCCGCCACGGCCGCCCGCGCCCACGCCTACGCCCCCTACAGCCGCTTCCTGGTCGGCGCCGCCGTGCGGATGGAGGACGGCTCGATCCACGCCGCCGCCAACGTCGAGAACGGCATCCCCGCGCTCTCCATCTGCGCCGAAAGAAACGCCATCGCCGCCGCCGCCTCCGCCGGCCTCCGCCGCCCCCAGGCCGTCGTCGTGGTCACCGATGCCACCCCCCCCGCCCGGCCGTGCGGGCTGTGCAGGCAGACCCTCTCCGAGTTCACCCGCGAGTTGCCGGATCTGCCGATTTTGATGGTGAACGTGGAGGGGGTGCGGGAGGAGACGACTTTGGCGGAGATTTTTCCTCAGCCGTTTTCGTTGCCGGGGTAGGGGACGGGCGCGTTTGCGGACAAATCGGCAGCGACCGGTGCACGACAACGTACCCGTAGAGACGTTCCCAGCGCATAACGAGAACCTCCGCGGGCCACGGGGACGGCGGGACGTCTCCGCCGGAGGGCAGGCCGGCGCCAACACCAAGGCCCTACGATCGTTGATGATGGCGGCGGTTTTCGGCGATGGCGCCCGCGGCCTTCGCGAGGTTGTCGCAACAGGAATGGGATTGCCTTCGAGAGACGTCCCCGCCGTCCCCGTGGCCTGCGATCGATCTCGTTCATCGATGGGAGCGTCTCTACGGGACGGTTGCCGTCCATCGGGCCGATACCGCATTTGCGGACAAATCGGAATCGACCGGTGCACGACGACGTGCCCGTGAGACGTTCCCAGCGCATTACGAGAACCTCCGCAGGCCACGGGGACGGCGGGACGTCTCCGCCGGAGGGCAGGCCGGCGCCAACACCAAGGCGCCAACAGGGCAGGTTTCCGAAACCTTTTTATAAACCCCCTCACCGGCCCCGCCGCCCCGCCATGTCCACCGCCACGGCGGCGACCAGGATCCCGCCCTTCAGGATGGGCTGCCAGAAGGCTTCGGTGTTGAGCAGGCTCATGCCGTTGTCGAGCGAGGCCATGACCAGGGCGCCGAGGAGGGCTCCCCAGATGGTTCCCTGGCCGCCGAGCAGAGAGGTGCCGCCGATCACGGCGGCGGCGATGGCGTCGAGCTCCATGAGCTGGCCGGCGTTGGGGGTGGCGGCTCCCACGCGGGCGGTGAGGACCACGCCGGCGGCCCCGGAGAGCAGGCCCATCAGGGTGAAGACGCCGACCAGATGCTTCTCGATGGCGATGCCGCAGTAGAAGGCGGCCTCGCGGTTGCCGCCGATGGCGTAGAGGTGGCGCCCGAAGGGGGTGTGGCGGGCGACGACGGCGAGGACGGTGGCGAGGGCCAGCACCACCAGGACGGGCACCGGCACCCCCGCGTAGGCGTTCATCAGCGCCGCGGCGCCGAGCGCCAGGGCGGCGAGCCCCAGGCGCCCCAGCCGCCGGCGCCCCTGGGCCCGCGCAGCACCAATCCCCAGGACGGCGGCGACGGCGGCGGCCACGATCCACCCCGCGGCCGGCGGCAGATAGGCCTGCCCCAGGAAGAGGAAGGGCCGCGGCGGCGAGGTCGAGACGCCGCCGGTGACGCCGAGGAGCGCGCCCTGGAAGACGAGCATGCCGCCCAGGGTGACGATGAACGGGGGGATGCGCAGCCAGGCGACGAGGCTCCCTTCGAGGGCGCCGAGCGCCGCTCCCACGGCGAGCGCCAGCAGGAGGGCGAGGGCGAGCGGCCAGCCCAGCCGCGCGTAGGCGAGGGCGGCGAGCGCGCCGGTGAGTCCGGCGAGGGCGCCGACCGAGAGGTCGATCTGGCCGGCGACGATCACCAGCACCATGCCGACCGCCAGGATCGAGGTCACCGCCATCTGGCGGGCGAGGAGCGAGAGGTTGCGCGGCAGCAGGAAGGTGCCGTCCGTGGCCACGGAGAAGACCACCCAGATGGCGATCAGCGCTCCCACCATGGTCAGCGCGCGCCAGTCGAGGGAGAGGCGTTTCAGCATCTCAGGCCCCCGCCATCCCGGACGTCGCGGCGGCCATCACCCGCTCCGGCGTCGCCGCCTCTCCTGCGAACCAGCCCGCGGGGCGCCCCTGGCTCAGCACCAGCACGCGGTGGGCGAGGCCGAGGAGCTCGAGGAGCTCGGAGGAGACGAGGACGACGCCGAGCCCGCCGGCGACCAGGCGGCCGATCAGCTCGTAGATCTCGCTGCGGGCGCCGACGTCGATGCCGCGCGTAGGCTCGTCGAGCAGCAGGACGCGCGGCCGGCGCAGCAGCCAGCGCCCCAGGATCACCTTCTGCTGGTTGCCGCCCGAGAGCTGCTCCGCCGGCGCCTCGAGACTCGCCGCCTTGAGCCGCAGGGCCGCGGCCTGGCCGGACGCCGCCGCCCGCCGCGCGCGGTCGTCGAGGAGACCTCCCCGGCGGAAAGCGGGGAGCGCGGCGAGGGTCAGGTTGTCGAGCACCGAGGCGCGGGGGAAGAGGCCGTAGCGTTTGCGGTCCTCGCCGACCAGGGCGAGGCCGGCCGCGATCGCCTCGCGCGGACGGCGGAAGGGGGGGCGCGGCGGATCGCCGGCGATCTGGAGCGTCCCCCGGACGGGGCTGCGCGCGGCGCCGAACAGCGAGGCGAGGAGGGCCGTGCGGCCGGCGCCCATCAGCCCGCCGATTCCTAAGACCTCGCCGGCCCGCAGGTCGAAGGAGACGCCGTCGACCACCCGGCGCCCCGGATTCTGCGGGTCGGCGACCGACCAGTCGCGGACGCGCAGGAGGATCTCCCCCGGCCAGCGCTCGGAGCGGGGGAAGATCTGAGCGATTTCGCGGCCCACCATCTGGGAGATCACCCGCTCCGGCGACGTCTCCTCCCGCCGCGCCGCGCCGACCGAGCGCCCCTCGCGCAGCACCGTGATCCGGTCGGCGACGGCGAAGACCTCGTCCAGCCGGTGGCTGACGTAGATCGCGGCGACCCCCTTCCGGCGCAGCTCGCCGAGCAGGCCGAGGAGGCGCCGGGCGTCGGCCTCGGGGAGGGCCGCGGTGGGCTCGTCGAGCACCAGGATGGCGGCGTCTTTCATCAGCGCGCGGGCGATCTCCACCAGTTGCTGCTGGCCGACCCCCAGCTCGCGGACGGGGGTCTCGACGGGGATCGCGAGCCCCACCCGGTCGAGCGCCCGCCGGGCGGCGTCGCGCACCTCGGCCCAGCGCACCAGCCCGCGGCGGCGCGGCTCGCGGCCGAGCAGGAGGTTCTCGGCGACCGAGAGGCCGGGGACCAGGGCGAGCTCCTGGGCGATCAGCGCGATCCCCCGCGCCGCGCTGCCGGGAAGGCCGCGGAAGCACACCGTCTCCCCGCGCAGCCGGACCTCGCCGCCGTAGCTCCCCGCCGGATAAACGCCGCAGAGGATCTTGATCAGCGTGCTCTTGCCGGCGCCGTTCTCGCCGCACAGGGCGTGGATCTCGCCCGGCTCGAGGTCGAACGACACCCCGTCGAGCGCGCGGACGCCCGGAAAGTCCTTGGTGATCGCACGCAGCTCGAGCAGCGGCATGGCCGGGCGGTTATTTTCCCGGGTGCCGCGGGCGGGCGTACACCTGCCCGCGGGTGTGGAAGCCGTCGGCGACGACGGTCGAATCCAGGTTGCTGCGGTCCACCGCGACCGGATCGAGCAGGAAGCTCGGCACGTCCTTGAAACCGTTGTTGAGCACCCGCACCGGCTTTTCCCAGGGCTGCTTCTTCGCCATCGCCACGGCGATCTCCGCCGCCTTGGTGGCGAGCTCCTTGAGCGGCTTGTAGACCGTCATGCTCTGCGAGCCGGCGACGATCCGCTGGCAGGCGGTCAGCTCGGCGTCCTGGCCGGTGACCACCACCTTCCCCGCCAGCCCCTGCTCGGCCAGCGCCTGGATCGCGCCACCCGCCAGGCCGTCGTTGGCCGCCACCACCGCGTCGACGCGGTTGCTCTGGCGCGTCAGCGCGTTCTCCATGATCTTCAGCGCCTCGACCGGCTGCCAGTCGGCGGCGTACTGATCGCTGAGGATCTCGATCTCGTGGCGGTCGACGTGGAACTGCAGGACCTTCATCTGCCCCTGGTGGTAGAGGATGGCGTTGTTGTCGGCCGGGGAGCCGCCGATCAGCACGTAGCGACCTCGCGGGGCGTGCTGCACCGCCCAGGCGGCCTGGAGCTCCCCCACCCGCTCGTTGTCGAAGGAGAGGTAGAGGTCGACGTCGGCGTTCAGGATCAGCCGGTCGTAGGCGATCACCGGCACCTTCACCCGGTGCGCCGCCTCGACGATCGTCGCCGCCGTGGCGCTGTTGTGCGGCGCCACTACCAGCACGTCCACTCCCTGGGTGAGGAGGTTCTCGGCCTGGGAGTTCTGCACCGCCTCGTCGTTGTTGGCCGCCTGCACCAGCACGCGGGCGCCGAGCTCCTCGCAGCGCTTGACGAACAGGTCCCGGTCGCGCTGCCAGCGCTCCTCGCGCAGGGTGTCGAGCGAGAGGCCGATGGTGATCTGCCGGTGGGCGGCCGGCTCCGGGCCGGCGCCGCGGTGGCAGCCGGCGGCGGCGAGGGCCACGGCCGGCACTAGAACCAGGATCTTCCATCGCATGGTGGCGCGAGCCTACGGCCTGCGGGAGCTGGCGTCAACGCAGGCCGTCGCCCGCTGCAACCCTCGCCTTGGGAGGGCGTAAGATGACCCGGCAAATTCGCTGTCCAGCTCACAGCATCCGCTTTTTCGTTTCAAGGGAGATCCTTCGTGCAGAGAACATTCACAGGATGGACGATCGCCACCCTGCTCCTCGCCGGCACCGCCGGCATCGCCGGCGCTCAGGACCGCCCCGCCGGCGAGGGCAGGAAGCCGGCCGCCGAGCCGCCGAAGGCCGAGCAGTCGGTCACCCAGCACACCCTCGCCATCGGCGGCAGGTCGATCAGCTACAGCGCCACCGCGGGCACCCTGCTGGTGCGCAACGACAAGGACGAGCCGACGGCCGCGATCGGCTACGTCGCCTACGTGCAGCGCCCTGCCGCCCCTGCCAGTCATGGCGGAGACGAGGGTGAGGCCGGCCGGCGTCCGATCACCTTCGCCTACAACGGCGGCCCCGGCTCGTCGTCGGTCTGGCTGCACATGGGAGCGCTCGGGCCGCGCCGCATCGTCACCGTCGACGCAGGCCCCAACCCGCCGGCGCCCTACCGCGTGGTCGACAACGCCTACAGCCTGCTCGACAAGACCGACCTGGTGATGATCGACCCCGTGGGCACCGGCCTCAGCCGCGCGGTCGGCGAGGCCAAGGACAAGGACTTCTGGGGGGTCGACCCGGACATCGAGTCGATCAGCCGCTTCATCACCCAGTACGTCAACGACAACAACCGCTGGGGCTCGCCCAAGTACCTGCTCGGCGAGAGCTACGGCACCACGCGCTCGGCGGGGATCGTCGACTACCTGCAGACGCGGAGCAACATGGCGTTCAACGGCGTCGTCCTGATCTCGGTGGCGCTCGACCTCGAGTCGGTCTTCTCGTTCCCCGGCAACGACAAGCCGTATCCGCTCTTCCTCCCCACCTTCGCCGCCACCTCCTGGTACCACCATCTCCTGCCGCAGCAGCCCGCCCGGCTCGAGCCCTTCCTCGACGAGGTGCGCCGGTTCGCCCTCGGCGAGTACGCCTCGGCGCTGCTGCAAGGGGATGCGCTCCCCGACGCCCAGCGCGACAGCGTGGCCGAAAAGATCCACCAGTACACCGGCCTCTCCGCCGACTTCGTGAAGAAGGCGAAGCTGCGGGTCCGCGAGGAGCAGTTCACCCAGGAGCTGCTGCGCGAAAAGCACGTGACGGTCGGCCGCCTCGACTCCCGCTTCACCGGCCCCAGCTTCGACCTGCTGGGCGAGGAAGCGGCCTACGACCCGCAGTCGGCGGCCCTCGGAGCGCCGTTCACCGCGGCCTTCCTCGACTATCTCCATGCCGACCTGAAATTCGGGCAGGGGAAGACCTACAACATCATGAACGAAGGGATCGGCAACCAATGGGACTTCAAGCACCGCGTCCCCGGCTCGCCCTTCCCGCTCCCCTTCCCCAACACCGGCCTCGACCTCGCGCACGCCATGGGCTACAACCCGAACCTCCAGATCCTGGTGCTCAACGGCTACTACGACCTGGCGACCCCGTTCCTCGCCACCGAGAGCATGATGAGCCACCTCCTCCTCGAGAAGGAGCAGCAGTCGCACATCCAGACGAAATACTTCGAGGCCGGGCACATGATGTACGTCCACGAGCCCTCTTTGAAGCAGATGAAGAGCGCGATCGCGGCGTTCTACGACGCGACGGACGGGCAGAGGTAGGGGGAAGGGAGCCGACTGCACAACTCGCAAGCCCGTAGGGGTGCGCTGTGCGCACCATCAAGGTTTCTGGTGCGCACAGCGCACCCTACGAAGGCTTGCCCGTCCCCACGAACCGCGCCAGCAACGGCCCCGCCACCGCCAGCAGCAGCACGTAGGCCGCCGAGAGCGAGCCCAGCCGCGGCTCGAGGCCGGCGCTGACGCCCAAGCCCGCGATCACGATCGAGAACTCGCCGCGCGCGGTCAGCGCCGCGCCGGCGCGCCAGCGTCCGGGGCCTGCGATCCCGGCGCGGCGGGCCGCCCACCAGCCGGTGGCGATCTTGGTCAGCGCGGTGACCGCGGCCAGGGCGGCGGCCAGCAGCAGGACGGGCGGCAGGGTCTTGGGATCGATCTCCAGGCCGAAAAAGAAGAAGAAGGTGGCGGCGAACAGGTCGCGCAACGGGGCGAGCATGCGGTGGGCCTGCTCGAGCATCGGACCCGAGACGGCGATCCCCACCAGGAACGCGCCCACCGCCGCCGACACCTGAAGGCGCTGCGCCACCCCGGCGACCAGCAGGAGGAGCCCGAAGGTGGTGAGCAGGATGATCTCGTCCGACTCGTGGGCGATGGCGCGGCTGATCCACTTGCCATAGCGGACGGCGACGAACAGCACCGCCCCCACCGTCGCCAGCGCCACCAGGACCGAGACCGCCCCCGCCGTCAGCCCGCGGCCGACCAGCAGCACGGAAACCAGCGGCAGGTAGACCGCCATCGCCAGATCCTCGAGCACCAAAACGGAGAGGATGGCCGGCGTCTCCGGAGCGTTCAGCCGTCCGAGCTCGGCGAGCACCTTGGCGATCACGCCGGACGAGGAGATCCAGGTCACCCCGCCGAGCAGCAGGGCCGCCATCCAACCCCAGCCGAGCAGCAGGCCGGCGGCGAAGCCGGGAAGGAAGTTGAGGAGGAAATCGACCGCCCCCGCCGGCAGCCCCGAGCGCAGGCTCGCGCCCAGCTCTTCGCCGGTGTACTCGAGCCCCAGCATGAAGAGGAGCAGCACGACGCCGATCTCCGCGCCGAGGTGGACGAACTCCTGGCTGACGTTGAGCGGCAGCAGGCCGCCGTTGCCGAAGGCCAGCCCCGCCAGCAGGTAGAGCGGAATCGCCGAGAACCCCCACCGGCTCGCCAGCCGCGCCAGGACCGCGAGCCCCACCGTCGCCGCCCCCAGCTCGACGAAAATCCGGGAGACGTCGCCCGGGGGGGCGGCGGTGATCAGAGCGATCGGCATGGTTGCGTCCTCGGGTCCGGTCCTTTCGCGTCCTTGTCCCGTCCTTGTTCGTCCATGTTCTTTCAGTCTGGACATGGCGAAGCTCGGCAGGCGAAGGGAACGATGACGACAGGAGCTTTCATGCATGCTTCTCCCGGACGATACCTTACACGCCCAGATCTCCTTTTTCCCGCACCGTCTCCATGCTTTGCAGACACAGGGAGCGTCACGCTCCCCCGGGAAAACGTTCCGTCGACCGAGGGAGCGTGACGCTCCCTACGAATTCCGAGCCGTAGCATCGAGGGAGCAGGACGCTCCCTCCGGATTAGAGATCGGCGAACCCAGGGAGCATGACGCTCCCTCCGTTTCACCAATCGACGAACCCGGGGAGCGTGACGCTCCCTCGGGATACAGAACGTTGAGCTGGGGGAGCGTGACGCTCCCTCGGTTTCACGGGTCATCGAAGCGAGGGAGCGTAACGCTCCCCCCGGTCTCCAAGCTGTAAAACTGAGGGAGCATGACGTTCCCTCAGGTTTACGAGCCCGCGAACCGCGGGAGCATGACGCTCCCTCGGCTACCAAAGCGAAGCACCGCGGGGAGAGTGACGCTCCCCCGGTTTTCAGATCGTTGCAGAGAGGGAGCGTGACGCTCCCGCTGGATCTACGCCCCTCTTCTTGCGAGGTCAGCCCACGATCTGGTCGTAGTCGGCGTGCGTACCGATCCACACCCAGTAAATGCCGGCGTCGACCGCCGTACCGAGCGCGCGGTAATGATCTCCGACTCGGACCGACCAGAAATCCCCGATCCGTTTGAAGTGGAGGGAAGGATGGCGCGAGTCCGCCTTGAGGAGTGCGTAGTTCTTGTCAGCCAGCTCCCGAACCTCAGCCGGCAATGCCTCGTAGAGCTTCCAGAAACGGGGAGAGGCGAAATGCCTCAAAGCTCGCGAGCCTTGCCTGCTTTGTAATCGGCGAGCGCCTCAGCGACCAGGCCGTCGAGCTTTCCGGCTTTGACGTCAGCTTCGATCTGCTGATCCCAGAGACGAGCGTCGAGCTCGAAGAACCAGGCCCGGAGCTTGGAGAGATCTTCTGGGGAAAGGGTCTCGATCTGCTTTTCGAGCCTCTCGACTTCGGTCATGGTACGTCTCCTTCAAACGTCTCATTTTACTCCAGAGGAACCGCCGAACCCCTACGCGTCTCCTTCGCTCTCGAAGCCGAGGCGGATCAGCAGGTTCTGGAGCACGCGCGCGGTCATTCCCCAGATCTGGCGGTTGCCGACGTGGTAGATGCGGAGGCTGCGCGGGACGCCGTTCAGGAGGACCTCGCGCTCCTCCACCATGCGGGGATTGGCGAAGGCGGTGAGGGGGAGGCGGAAGATCTCGGCGATCTCGGCCGCGTTGGGCTCGAACTGGGCGGTGACCGGGATCGCGCCGACGCACGGGGTCACCCGGTAGCCGGCCGGGCTGTCCACCTCGTCGAGCTCGCCGAGGCGGAGGGCGAGCTTCGACGCGAGGCCGATCTCCTCCTCGGTCTCGCGCACGGCCGCCTCCCAGGCGTCCTCCTTCATCTCGCGCGCGCCGCCGGGGAAGGCGATCTGGCTGCGGTGGCTCGGCAGGGTGTCGGCGCGCAGGGTGAGGACGGTCCACAGCTCCCCCGCGTCCACGTAGAGCGGCACCAGCACCGAGGCCGGCCGCAGATCCCCCGCCGCGCTCGCCGCCAGGCGCCGGGGGGGCGGCGAGGCCAGCCGCTGGCGCAGGGCCAGGATCCAGCTGTGGGGCTCCGCGGGCTCGATGGTCTCGTCTTCGGCGTCGTCGTCTCTCATCATCATCAGGGTCCTTCGATCAGCTCGCCGGGCGGCCGGATCTTGAGGCCGATCGGCATCGTGGGGGCGCCGGTCAGGTCGAGGCTCAGCCGGTAGAGATGGTAATCCCGCGTCCCCCAGGCGAGCGGATGCACGGCCCGTTCCGTCCCCAGCGGGACGTCGAAGAGCAGTCCACCGTTGGGCTTCAGCAGCAGCGGACGCAGCACTCGGGCGTCGCCCCCTTCGCCCACGCCGAGGCGCGAGGGGGCGTGCTCGTCGAGCTCCACGTAGAGCGAGCGCAGCGGCCGCGGGCTGCCCACCAGGAGCGTCCCCGTGGTGCCGCCGGCGATCCGCAGGCCGCGCCCTCCCTGAGCCGGCCAGACGGTGTGATCGAGCAGCCGCACCCAGAGGCCGCCGCCGATCGCCACCTGGTCGCCCGGCAGGCTGCTCTGGGTGGTCTCGAAGGGGAGCCAGCGCCGGGCGAGCTCCGAGACGTGGCGGTACTGGCCGTTCTCCAGCGGATAGCCGGTCGGGTGGGACCACAGCGGCCCCAGGAACAGAGAGGAGGCGAGGACGGCGAGCGGCGCCCAGACCGCCCGCACCGGCCGCGCGGCCAGGAACCAGAGCGCCGGGTAGAGCGGCAGGAAGTAGCCGTTGCCGAGGGCGCCGCCGCCGTAGAAGCTGAACGGCCGGAGGAGCAGGAAGGCGAGCGACGCGGCGCCCACGGCGAGCGGGATCGCCCAGCGGCCGCGGTCCGGACGGAAGGCCAGGAAGCCGAGGAGGAGCGGCAGGAAGAAGGGGAGGATGCCGACGTTCTGCCCGAGCAGGAAGTAGACGGCGTTCCAGCCGAGCAGGCGCGGGTTGAGCTCGGGGCGCACCGCCGCGGCCTGGAGCCAGGAGGCGTTGCCGCCGCTCTCCACCCGCCGGGCCCACTGCGCGGCGGGGAAATCGACCTCCGGGTAGGCGCGCGGCGTGTAGATTCCCTGGCGCTGGCCGCCGTAGGCGGTGGGGTCGCCGCCGGCGAGCCACTGGATCCCCATCGAGAGGGCGAGGACGGCGAGGGCGCCGAGCACCACCCCGGCGAGGGCGCCGCGCCGCCGCCCCGCCGGCGCCTCCCGGGCCGCCAGGAGGACCGGCACCAGGAGGACCAGGTAGACCGGCCGGTAGACCACCGCGACGCCGATCAGCGCGCCGGCGCCCAGCCAGCGGGCGAGGGAGGCGCGCGGCGGCTCGGTGTCCTCCCCCTGATAGATCTGCGGCGCTTGCAGCTCGCCTTCGGAATACTTGGGATCGCTCCAGTAGGCGAGCGAGTAGCCGGCGGCCACGGCGGCGAACAGGAAGAGGTCGGACTCCCCCCAGAAGACGTAGGTGAAGGCGACCGAGCCGAAGACGAAGGCGGCGACCCAGAGCGGCGCCGCCCGGCCGATGCGGTTGCGCAACGCGCGGGCGGCGAGGAGGGCCGCCACCGCGAGCAGCAGCGCGTTCGCCACCGCCGGGCCGCGCACCGGCGCCACCGCCACGAAGGGCGCCAGGACGAGGGCGTAGAGCGGCGGCTTGCCGTAGACCAGGCGGCTGCTTCCCGGCCGGCTCTGCAGGATCAGCCCTTCGGGGGGCACCCCCCAGGCGGCGACGAAGCGGTCGTAGTCGCCGCGGTCGTAGCGCAGATCGAAGTCGTGGACCAGGCTCGCCGCCTGCATCGAGTAGGTCGCCTCGTCGCCCATCAGCGGCAGCCGGGCGCGGTCGAGCCGGAGCGCCCCGGCGAGGGTAAGGAGGAGCAGGAGCACGAGCCCCGCCCAGCTCGCCGCCTCGAGCGGCTCGCGCCTCAGATCCATCGCTCCCACACCGGACCGCCGAGCTTCGAGAAGCCCAGGCCGCCGAAGAGATGGGGCTCGATCCAGAGCCGGGCCGTCCCGGGCGCCCCCGGCGGGCGCCGCACCTCGGTCTCGAAGCGCGACCTCCTCGCCCGGCGCGAGGTCGCGCGGCAGGGCGAGCCAGGGGCGCGCCGCCAGCAGATCCGCAGTGCCGGTATCCGAGGCATTCACGAACAGCTTGACCACCAGCGCCACGCCGCCCGGCCCGCTGGTCCCCGCCAGCCAGCGGGCGAAGCCGGTGTTGCGGAGGCGGATGCCGAGCCGCCGCCGCTCCCCCTCGGGCCAGGGGAGGTCGGCGCCGACCACCTCGAGCTCGCCCGGCAGCCGTCCCCAGGCGAGGCTCGAAGGAGGCGGCACGTCGGGATGGCCGGAAGCATCGTCGCCGGCCGGCGGCAGCGCCGCGAAGTCCTCACAGGCCTGGACGACCGCAGCGGCGGCGCGCGCCGGGTCATGGCGGAGGCGGACGTGCTCGCGGGCCGCCCTCCCCATCGCCGCCAGGCGCGGACGGTCGGCCAGCAGCTCGCAGAGCAGGGCGGCGAGCGCCGCCGGCTCCTCGTCGCCGAGCGGCACCCGCGGGGCGATCTCGTCCGGCAGCTCGGCGAACTGGGCGAAGTCGGAGACGATCGCCGGCCGGCCGGCCGCCAGCACGCGGAGCAGCGAGGCCGAGGTCTCCCCGGCGGTCGGATAGCGCAGGTTGAGGCAGAGGTCGGAGGCGGCGATCGCCGCCTCGAAGTCGGCGAACGGCACGAAGCCGGTGACGTGGACGCGCGCCGCCACCCCGGCCCGCCGCGCCTCCCCCTCGAGGTCCATCACCGGCGCCGCCTCCCCCACGATCAGCAGGTGGACCGCCTCGAGCCCCGGGGCGGCGAGCGCCTGGACGGCCGAGAGGGTGCGCTTGATCGGGGTCTGGAAGCCGAACGAGCCGATCACCGGCCCGTCGTCCGGCAGGCCGAAGCGGCGGCGCAGCTCGCGCCCGGCGGCGATGGCTTCCGGCGTGTCCGCCGCCGGCGGCAGCGGCACCCCCATGGGGACGGCGCGCACCGGCACGCCGAGATCCTCTTCCTCCAGGAACGCCTTCGCCCACTCGCTGTGGACGAGGACGCCGCGCTGGCGGCGCAGCAGGGCGCGGTGGGCCGGCAGCGCGAAGACCGGGGCGTCCCCCCAGGCGTTCCAGCGCTTGGCGAGCGCCGCGGCCTCGCCCGTCCAGCCGTGGTCGCGGGTGAGGCGCGCCTTGTAGTCCCAGAAGCCGGAGGGCTCGTTGCGGCCGAGGGTGAGGTCGAGGAGGAGGTGATGGAGGACGACGTCGTGCAGGGTGAGCACGCCGGGGAGGCGCATGGCGAGGTCGAGCACCGCGATGTGCCAGCGGTTGTTCCCCATCTGGTAGAGCGGCAGGCGGCCGCCCTCCCCCGTCGCCTCCCAGGAGGCCAGCGGCCAGCGGCGCTCGATCGCCGGGTCGACCGGCTGGTCCGGGAGGCGGATCAGCCGCACGTCGGCGAGCGCCGCCAGAGGCGGCAGCAGGTCGAGGCTGTAGTCCGCGATCCCGGAGCGGACCGGGGGAAGGGGGGAGACGTAGTCGAGTTTCACCGCGCCCCATCTTAGTACCCTCGGGGCGTTCCGGGTCAGGCCCAGGCGTTCAAAAGAGCAGGGCCCCGCGCCGGAGCCCTGCCCGTTCTGGAGCCGGGGTCAGAACTTGACGCAGGCGCCGGCCAGGTTCGACCACTCCCACTGGTAGGAGTAGCCGCCGGTGCCGATGAAAGGTGCCGGCGTCCAGTTGCACTTGTCGTCGGCCTCGTTGCTGGTCTCCCACCAGCCGGTCCCGGTCGCGTCGGTCACCGCCTCGCGGGTCTCGTGCACGACGAAGTGCTCCTCGTTCTGCACGTTCGACCAGCCGAGGGTCTTGCAGCCGCCGCAGCTCGCATAGGGCTGGACGGAGTACTTGGTGGCGCCCGGGCCGCCGCCGATCCAGCCGTGGTAGGCGCAGTAGGCGAGGCCCGGGCCGCCGCACGAGGTGCTCGTGCCGCTCGACGAGTACGAGGCGCTGGGGAGGACGACCTCGTAGATCGTGCTGGCGTCGAACGGGAAGAACGACAGGTAGGAATTGACCTTCGCCTGCGCGATGGCGTCGGTGACGTTGACCGGCGGGTTCGTGCAGTCGAACAGGTCCGCGGTGCCGGTGCCGAGGTTCGCCAGGGTGATCCCGGAGTACTGCGTGATGACGGCGTACTCCGGGGTGGTGCCGAGCTGGTTGCGGTAGGCCTGCAGGGTGGTGGCGTAGGGGCGGTCGACGCCGCCGAAGCAGAACGCCGAGCCCCAGAAGATGAAGACGACCTTGGCGGTGGTGATCGTCGGCCCGCCGTGGTAGACGAGGTTCGCCTTGAGCCAGGGGCTGAGCGGCTTCTCCCCACGGGTGCCGGTGTAGATGACGTGGTCGCGGTCCGCCCAGGGGCCCTGCGGCACCTTTTCGTGCGTCGCCGCGCTGGCGACGGCCGGGAGCAGACAGCAGGACAGGGCGAGCACGGACTTCATGGTTCCAATCCGCATGCGAGTTTCCTCCGAAGATTTCCGAGATTGTTGCTGCGCTATCGCCGCCGCTGTCGGGCTACGGCTGCTGGTACTGCACGAAGTCGGTCACCGCGGCCTGCGACTTGGCGCCGGTGACGTCGTGGACGATCACTACCCAGTCCCTCGATTTCACGTTGGGCAGCGTGAGCCCGGCGCTCTTTCCCGCGTCGATGGTGAGCGAGGTGCCGCCGGGGACCGGCACGAGGGCGGCGGCCAGGCTCCGGTTGTTCCGGTTGAGCTGCCCGAGGTCCCAGCGGGTGGAAAAGTGGGCGTAATAGACGTGGCCGACGGTGATCGGATGATTGGTGGTGTTGTCCCACAGCACCCCCGGGGTCGAGTTGGTGGAGGCGTGGCCGCCCACCTGGTCGACGATGCCGGTGGCGATCTGCGCGCCGGAGAGATCCGTCCAGTACATGTTGAGGATGTTGTTCGGGTTCACCGTGCACCAGCCGACGTGGACCTGGGCGGGGCCGCTGCCGCTGCCGGTGGGGATCGGAGCATTGGTCCCGTTGAGGTTCTGCCAGTGGAGGAGCTCGTTCGCCCCGGACAGGGTGGTCGTGAAGCTGCTGAAGATCGCCCCCGTCCAGCCGTCGTAATGGAAGCTGACCGGCTGGTTGCCCGTGATCAGGACGGCGATGTCGTAGGCCGGCGGACCGAGGTTGACCAGGTCCTTGTTGATGCAGTAGTCCGCGGAGGCGCTGCGGGCGGCGAGGAACGCGAGGAACGGCAGGACACACGCGTGGCGGAGCTTCATGGATTTCCTCCTTGAGCCAACGGAATGTTTACTTCGGTTCGTCGAAACAGCGAACAGACTTTAATTTGAACTTGCGGGCCTGTCAATACAACTCAGCCGCGAAATCGAAGATTCCGCGGCTGGGTCAACGCAGATTGGCGGATCGAACGATCCGGCGGGCGGGTCTAAACCACCATCTCGTCCTTGTCGGTCGCCATCTGCCCCTTGAGGTAGGCCTGGATGAAGGGGTCGAGGTTGCCGTCGAGCACGCCGTCGGCGTCGCCGACCGAGACGCCGGTGCGGTGGTCCTTGACCATGCGGTAGGGCTGCAGGACGTAGCTCCTGATCTGGCTCCCCCAGGAGTTGTCCATCTTCTTCCCCTCGCGCTCGTCCTGCTCGGCCTTGCGGCGCTGCATCTCGCGGTCGTAGAGGCGCGAGCGCAGGACCTTCATCGCCATCGCGCGGTTCTTGATCTGGCTGCGCTCGTTCTGGCAGGAGACCACGATGCCGGAGGGCAGGTGGGTCATGCGCACCGCCGACTCGGTCTTGTTGACGTGCTGGCCGCCGGCCCCCGAGGAGCGGAAGACGTCGATCCGCAGGTCCTTGTCGTTGATCTCGATCACCACCGTGTCGTCGACCTCCGGGTAGACGTCGACCGAGGCGAACGAGGTGTGGCGCCGGGCCTGGAAGTCGTAGGGGCTGATGCGCACCAGGCGGTGGACGCCGTGCTCGCTCTTCAGGTAGCCGTAGGCGTAGGCGCCGCGGACGGCGAAGGTGATGCTCTTGATCCCCGCCTCCTCGCCGTCCAGGCGGTCCATGATCTCGACCGCGTAATCGTGCGCCTCGGCCCAGCGCAGCACCATGCGGGAGAGCATCTCGGCCCAGTCCTGCGACTCGGTGCCGCCGGCGCCGGGGTGGATGGCGACGATGGCGTTCTTGTCGTCGTCGGGATCGGAGAGCTTGAGGGTCAGCTCGAGCTTGTCGAGCTCAGCCGTCAGGCGGGCGATGAAGACGTCGAACTCGGGGTCCTCGAGCCCTTCGTCGAGGAGCTGCCGCCAGGTGGCGAGCTCCTCGCCGTCGGCGCGCAGGCGGGTCAGCGTCTCGAGGCGGCGCTCGAGGTCGCGGCGCTTCTGGAGGATGGCGGCGTTCTTGCCGGGGGTGTCCCAGAACCCGCCTTCCTGCATCTGGTGGTCGATCTCGGCCAGCTCGCGCTCGAGGTCGGTGGCCTCAAAGATACCCCCGGAGGCTGTCGAGCTGGTGGGTGAGGGTCTCGATCTTCTGCTGGGTCTCGTAAGCGATCATCGGGGGCTCCTTCGGGACGTAAACGTGAAAGATACCGCAAGTAGAGCGATCAGGGTGGCGAGCGCCGGCACCAGCGAGGGGTGGCGGGTGAACGGCGTCAAGGTCCGCTCCCCGGACACCCGGACGCGCAGGATCCCCTCGCGGTAGACCCCGAGCTGCTCGCGCACCGAGCCGTCGGGGGCGACATAGGCGGAGACGCCGGTGATCGCCGCGCGCAGCAGCGGGCGGCGGTTCTCGGCGGCGCGGAAGCGGGCGGCCCGGAAGTGCTGCCAGGGGGCCGTGGTGTCGCCGTACCAGGCGTCGTTGGTGATCGAGATGAGGAGCGTCGCCCCGTCGCGCGTCAGGTCGGCGACCTCGGCGGGGAAGACCACCTCGTAGCAGATCGCCATGCCGATCTTCTCGCCGCCCCAGGGGAGGAGGACCCGGCGGTCGGCCGGCCGGAACTCGCCGACGCCGCGCGCCAGCTTGTCCATCCAGCCGAAGACGCCGCGGAAGGGGATGTACTCGCCGAACGGCACCAGGTGGCGCTTGTCGTAGTGGACGGCCGGCTGCGAGGCCGAGAGGAGATAGGCCGAGTTGTAGAACGAATTCCCCACCGGCGTGCCGGAGTTGAACAGCACCGTGCAGCCGCGGTCGACCAGCGCCGCGAGGTCGGCGTTGAGCTGCGGATCGCGGTCGTACTCGAACGGCCACGCCGCGCTCTCCGGCCACACCACCAGCGCCCCCGGCCGGCAGACCTCCTTCGAGAGGTCGAACATCTTGCGGTAGTTGCGCATCACCGGCCCGAGGTCGAAGGCGAGGAGGTTCGGGATGTTGGGCTGCAGGAGGGCGACCGGGCGGCCGAAGCCGCTCGTCTCGTGAAAGGCGACGTCGTCCTGCCGCAGGCTCCAGCGCCCGGCGAGCGGCAGCAGCAGGAGGGGGACGAGGAGCCCGAGCGCCGCCGGCTCCCAGCGCCGCCGCTCGACCGCGAGGGCCACACCGACGCCGGTGAGCACGATCAGGGACGAGATGCCGTAGGCGCCGATCCAGGCCGCGAGCGGCAGCGCGCCCGGCACGTCCACCCAGGCGTAGCCGGCGAGGTTCCAGGGGAAACCGCCGCCGAGGTAGGTGCGCAGCCATTCGAGCGCCACCCAGAGCGCCGGCAGCGCCGCCAGGCGGCCGAGGTCGCCGAATATGCCGCGGGCTCCGAAGGCGCCGCCGAAGCGCCGCCAGATCCGCGCCCCGAGCCAGGCGAAGACAGCGTGGAAGAGGGCGAGGTAGGCGGCGAGCAGGCTGGTCAGCGCGATCGCGACCGGCAGCGAGATGCCGCCGCCGTAGGTCTGGAGGGTCGGCACGATCCAGTAGAGGCCGGTCATCCAGGCGGCGTAGCCGTGCACCCAGCCGATCCGCCCCGGGTGGGGGCCGGAGAGCAGGAGGACGAGGGGCGCCAGGGCCAGCCAGGAGGCGACCGACAGCGGCGCCCGGCCGAAGCAGAGCCCCCACAGCACGCCGGCCGCCGCGGCGAGGAGATAGCGGACGAGGGGATGTCGCATCAAGAGAGCATTGGGGGAGGCCTCGCGGCCCCGGCTACTCGGTCACCCAGGTGTCCAGCCGGTACGCCTTGCGCACCTTGTCGGCCGCCTTCTGGGCGTCGTCGTGAGACTTGAACGGCCCGACCCGCACCCGGTACATGGTGCGTCCGCCGCGCTCGATCGGCGACAGGAAGGCCTTCTGCCCGCCCCCCGCCAGCTTGGCGCGGATGCGGTCCGCCTGCGCCTTGTCCGCCGAGGAGAAGACCTGGATCACGTAGGCCCCTTTGCCGCCGCCACCGCCGCCGCCGGCCGCCGCCGTCCTGTCGTGCGCCTTGGCCGCCTTCCTGGGGGCGGGGACGGGGGTCTCGTCCGCGGCCTCTTCGTCCGCGGCCGGAACGGGAGCGGCGCGCTTCGCCGCCGCGGCCGGCCTGGGAGCTGCCGCCGCGGGCGTTTCCGCAACCGGCTGGGGGGGCTCGCGCTTCACGGCCGTTCCCGTCCGGCGCCCGGCCAGCTCGTCGGCCAGGGTGGCCTTCCTCGCCGGCTGCGCGGCTGGCGCGGCCTGCGTGGGAGACGAGGCCCCGGGGACCGGCTTCTCGACGGCGTCCTGGCCCGCTGACGAAGCCTGGCCGGCCGCCGCCGCCTTCTTGTGATCCTTGTGGTCCTTCTTCGCCTTGGGATCGAAGAACTCGAGCTCCTCGAGGTTCTTCCCCTCCGCGTCCTGCGGCGGCGGCGTGTTGCGGACGATCTGCTCCTGCGCCGCGCGGGCGGTGACCTCGCGGCCGATCCAGACTCCGGAGAAGAAGGCGGCGACCAGGCAGGTCAACAGGATGATGAAGGCGACGACCACCTGGCGGTTGGTCAGCGCGATCTCGTAATAGCTCGGCTCGTGCGTCTCGGCCACGTCGATTCAGGCTCCCATCATCATGATTTCGGCTCGATTATTGGCCCGGATACTGAATCGGGCTTCGCTTGGTATCCGGGCAGGAACGCCTTCACCAGGTCGATCGGGAACGGGAAGATGATCGTCGAGTTCTTCTCCGCCGCGATCTCGGTCAGCGTCTGCAGATAGCGCAGCTGCAGGGTCACCGGGTTGGCGGAGATGATGTTGCCCGCCTCGGCCAGCTTCACCGACGCCTCCAGCTCGCCGCCGGCGTGGATGATCTTAGCGCGCTTCTCGCGCTCGGCCTCGGCCTGGCGCGCCATCGCGCGCTGCATGTCGGGCGGCAGGTCGACGTTCTTGACCTCGACCATCGACACCTTGACCCCCCATGGGTCGGTGTGCTGGTCGATCATCTCCTGGAGCTTGATATTGAGCTTCTCGCGCTCGGTCAGCAGGTCATCGAGGTCCACCTGGCCGAGCACCGAGCGCAGCGTGGTCTGGGCGAGCTGGCTGGTGGCGTAGAGGTAGTTCTGCACCTCGACCACCGCGCGCTGCGGATCGACGACGCGGAAGTAGATGATCGCGTTCACCTTCACCGAGACGTTGTCGCGGGTGATGATGTCCTGCGGCGGCACGTCGAGCACCACGGTCTGCAAGGAGACCTTGATCATCGTCTCGAACGGCCAGAAGATGAGGACCAGGCCGGGCCCCTTCGGCTGCGGCGACAGGCGGCCGAGCCAGAAGGTCACCGCCCGCTCGTACTCGCGCAGGATGTTGACCCACCGCGAGAACAGGAAGAACGCGACGACGACGACGGCGATGATTCCGAATCCGTAGGGCATGGAAGCCTTTCCCTTGACCGACTTAGCTCAAGCGACCGAAGCCTGGCGGCGGCGTACCGCCAGGGTGAGATTGCGCACCGCCGTCACCTCGACCGGCTCCCCCGCGGCGACCGGCCCCTCCGACTCCTCCGCCACCGCATCCCAGATCTCGCCATGGACGAAGACCTTGCCGCGGGGATCGAGGAGCGAGCGGGCGGTGCCGATCTCGTGCAGCATCGCCTCGCGCCCGCTGCGCACCGGCAGCAGACGGGCGCGCAGCGACATCAGCACCAGGAAGCCGACCACCAGCAGGGAGAAGCCCGCGAGCATGGCGATCAATTCCACGCTGACCCGCAAGCGCCGGCTCGGGGGACTTGAACAGCATCAGCGAGCCGACGACGAGGCAGACCACCCCCGCCACCACCAGCATGCCGTAGCTCGTGACCTTGATCTCGAGGATGAAGAAGACGACCGCGAGGAAGATCAGCGCCAGGCCTGCGTAGTTGACCGGCAGCACGGAGAGCCCATAGAGGCCGAGGACGAGGCAGATCGCCCCCACCACGCCGGGGAGCACGGCCCCCGGGTGCATCAGCTCGAAGAGCAGGCCGAGCCAGCCGAGGCCGAGCAGGAGGTAGGTGACGTTGGGGTCGGCGAGCACGCCGAGCAGGCCGCGGAGAGGCGAGACCGCGAAACGGGTGACGGGCGCTCGGGCGGTGCGCAGGGTCAGCAAGTCGCTCCCCCGCTTGACCGTGCGGCCGTCCAGCGCGCGGACCAGCGCCGGCAGGTCGGGCGCCACGACGTCGATCAGCTTCTCCTTGAGCGCCTCCTCGGCGGTGTAGGAGCGGCTCTCGAGGACCGCCGCCTCGGCGAGTTGGACGTTCCTGCCGTTGCGCACGGCGAGCGAGCGGATGTTGGCCGCCGCGTCCTGCTCCACCTTCTTGCCGAGCACCCCGGGGATGTCCCTGCCGCCGTCGGCCACCGGATGCGCGGCGCCGGCGTTGGTGCCGGGCGCCATCGCGGCGAGGTCGGCCGACATCAGGATGAAGAACCCCGCCGAGGCGGCCTGAGCGCCGCCGGGTGCCACGTAGACCACCACCGGCGTCCGCGCGCCGAGGATCGCCGTGGTGATGTCGCGGGTCGAGGAGAGCAGCCCCCCGGCCGTGTCGAGCTCGACGACCAGCGCCGCGGCCCCCCGCCGGTCGGCCTCCGTGATCGCGTCCTCGATCAGCTCCGCCGACACCGGATGGATCGGCGACTTGACCTTGACCACCAGCACCTCGCCGCTAGCCGGGGCCGCCGGGGCCGCCAGGGCGCCAGACGATGGCGGCGGAGCGGCGTGGAGGGCCGGGCCGAGGAAGCCGGACGCGAAGGCGAGGAGGAGAGCGGCTGTCGAATTACGAAACATGGTGAAAATTGATTATAGCGCCCGCGTCACCGGCGGCAGGCACCGGGCCTCGTCACAGGCCTGGTAGGTGAGAGCGAGGCGCGCCGTCGCCGCGGCCTCGCCGGTGATCTCCACCTTCCCGGAGTAGACGGCGATGGGTGAGGCCGAGTAGCTCGCGGCGAGGCGCTCGCCGGCGGGATATTGGAGGTTGCGGAGGCCGTCCGCGCCGGAACCGGCCGCCGTCACCGCGGTCGCCACCAGGTAGGGCTCGGAGGCGGGGTTCGCCGGGAGGTGCCAGCCCGGGGCGATCTCGAGGGTCAGACGGAAGGGGCGCCAGCCGTCCACCTCTTCTTCGAATGCGAGATGCGCCGTGACCCGCCGCTCCGCCTCGTGCTCGAGCTTCCCCACCCCCGCGGCCGAGGCCTCGCGCTCGTGGCCCGCCCGCGCCTCGTCGTACTCGGCGTTCGCCTCCTCGGGGCCGGCGCCGGTCTCGTGATAGCGGCGGACGGCGATCGCCAGCATCCGCACGGCGTCCGGGTGCCCCTGGACGATCTGCGCGAAGGCGGCGAGGGCCGAGCGCGCCTGGCGGCGCCAGCCGAGATTGCCGGTGCGCAGCCCCAGCTCGAGGAGGTTGAGAATGGCGATCGCGTTGCCCGACGGCATCGCGCCGTCGAAGACGTCCTTGCTGCGGTAGAGGACGTCCGGGCTCACCGCGCCGGTGAAAAAGCCGCCGTGCGGGTCGCGCAGCCGCTCGATCTGCTCGGCCGTGATCTCGCCTGCGCTGGCGAGCCAGCGCGCCTCGCCGGTGGCGTCGTGGAGCGCCAGCAGGCCGCGCACCAGGAAGGCGTAGTCGGCGAGGTAGGCGGGGATCTTCGCCTTCTGTCCCTGCCGCCAGGTGTGGAGCAGCGGCCCGCCCGCGGGGCGCATCGTCGTCAGCACGAAATCGGCCGCCTTCGCCGCCCGCGCGACGAAGGCGGGCTCGGCGAGGAGCTTCCCCGCCACCGCCAGCCCGGCGATCACCGTGCCGTTCCAGTCGGTGAGCACCTTGTCGTCGGTCGCCGGGCGCTCGCGCTCGGCGCGGGCGGCGAACAGCTTGCGCCGCGCGGCGTCGAGCTCGGCGGTGAGCCCGGCCTCCGGCATCCGCCGGCGGCGGGCCACCTCGTCGAGCCGCTCCGGGAGGTGGAGGACGTAGTGGCTCCCCTCGAAGAACGGCGGACCGTCGAAGCCGAGGAGCGGCGCCGCGAAGGCGGAGTCCTCCTCGCCCAGCGCGGCGGCGAGCTCCGCGCGGTTCCAGACGTAGAAGGCCCCCTCGTGGCCGTGCGTCTCGGCGTCGATGGCGCTCCAGAAAGCTCCCTCGGGCGCCGTCATCTCGCGCTCGATCCAGGCCGCCGTCTCGCGCACCACCCGCGCCGCCTGGAGGTCGCCGGTGCGGGCGTGCTCGGCCGCGTAGAGCTCGAGGAGGAAGCCGTTGTCGTAGAGCATCTTCTCGAAATGGGGGATCTTCCACTCGCGGTCGGTGGCGTAGCGGTGGAAGCCGCCGCCGAGCTGGTCGTAGAGGCCGCCGCGGGCCATCTGATCGAGGCTCGCGGTCAGCATCCGTCCGGCGTCGGGGTGCTCGCCCGCCATCTCGAGCAGCAGGAAGAGGTTCGACGGCGTGGGGAACTTGGGAGCGCCGCCGAAGCCGCCCCACTGCGGATCGAAACGGCGGGCGAGCGATTCGAGCGCCTTCCCCGCCACGGTGCCGGGCGCCGGCTCGCGCGCCGGCTGCGAGCGCTCCTCCAGGTTGTGCGCCATCGCCCGTCCCATCTCCTCGGCCTGCTCCTCGACCTCGGAGCGGCGCTCCCTCCAGGCGTGCGCGAGGTCCTCGAGGACGCTGCGGAAGCCGGGGCGGCCGTAGCGGTTCTCGGGCGGGAAATAGGTGCCGGCGTAGAACGGCTTGAGGGCGGGGGTGAGGAAGACCGAGTTCGGCCACCCTCCCTGCTCGGTGAGGATCTGGGTGGCCGTCATGTAGATCTCGTCGAGGTCGGGGCGCTCCTCGCGGTCGAGCTTGACGTTGACGAACTCGCGGTTCATCAGCTCGGCGATGGCGGGGTTCGAGAACGACTCGCGCTCCATGACGTGGCACCAGTAGCAGGTCGAGTACCCCACCGAGAGGAAGATCGGCTTCTCCTCGCGGCGCGCGCGCTCGATCGCCTCCTCCCCCCAGGGGTACCAGTCGACCGGGTTGTGCTGGTGCAGCAGCAGGTACGGGCTGCTCTCGCCGGCGAGGCGGTTGGTGCGGTCGGAATCGTGTGCGCTCATGGTGTGCGGCTCCTCCCCTCCCGGCACGGCGGCGTGTCCGGCTCGGGCATTGTATTAGGATCGGTCTCCGAGCGTCAGGACGCGCTCGCAAGGAGGCGCGGTGATCCGTTTCGACCCCCGGCTCGAGATCTCCCCCTTCGCCCTGTTCCGGGCGCTGGCGGAGGGACGGCGCCCCCTGCTGATCGATGCGAGGCCCGTGCCGGGCGCTTCCTCCCTTGCCGGCGCCGCCCCATGGCCCGGCGCGGGCTGGTCCCCTCCCGACGCGGACGTGGTGCTGTTCGACGAGGACGGCATGCTCGCCCGCGACGCCGCCCGCCGGCTGCGAGGGGAAGGGTATGCGCGGGTGCGGGCGCTCTTCGGCGGGCTGACGCTCTACGACTTCGCGCTCGATCCCGCCGTCGTGGGAACCGAGAGGTTCCTGGTGCGGCGCGCCTAGGCCTGCCTGGGGCCGCCCGCGCCGCCGAGTTGCGCGTCGATCGTGTCGCGCAGCTCGAGGGTGCGGCGGTAGGCCGCTTCGATCGCCTCGGTGAGCACCGCCGAGGACCTTCCCTGGTCGAGGACGTGGAGCGCCCGCGAGGTCACCCCGCCGGGGGACGCCACCTGGTCGATCAGCTCCGAGACGTGGCGGTCCGAGCCGAGGATCATCTCGACGGTGCCGAGGATCGTCTCGAGCAGCGACTGGCGGGCGAGATCGCGTGACTCGCCGATGAAGTTGGCGGCGTCCTCGAACGATTTGATGAAGTGGGCGACCAGGGCGGGGCCGATGCCGTGCACGGCCGACGAGCGGTCGATGTCCGCCTCGTTGGGGACGTGGATCTCCTTCCCCATGGTGGCGAGGATCTCCCGCACGTTCCGGCGCGCCGGCTCGCCGACCTCGGGGGTCGCGGTCCACAGGGTGACCCCGCGGTGGATCTGGCAGGGGGTGTTCGGCATGCAGCGGACGATCGCCGGATGCCCGAGGGCCCGGCCGAGGACGCTCATCCGCGCCCCGGCGATGATCGACAGCACCACCTGCTCGTGGCGGATCGCCGGCCGCAGGGCCGGCAGCACCTCGGCGAGCGACTGCGGCTTGACCGCCAGCACCACCAGGTCGGCGTTCGCGATCGCCTCGAGGTTGTCGGTCGTGCCGTGGACGCCGTAGCGGGCGTGGAGATCCTCGGCCCGCGCCGTCCGCGGACCGGCGGCCCAGATCTGGTCCGGCCGCGATCCCTCGCGGCTCAGCAGGCCGGTGATCATCACCTCGGCCATGACGCCGGACCCAACGAATGCGATGCGCTGATTTTCCATGAAACGTGTCTCCCTTGCGGATGCAAGGAGGGTGTGGAGGAAGGCCTAAAGCGTGACCACCCGGCCCGACTCGCGGATCATCCGCGAGAAGCTCTGCCAGCCGAGGATGGCGTCGACCGCCCCCTGCACCCGGGCGGTGTCGAGCCCGAGAAGGCGGGCCGAGGCGCTGCACGCGTAGAGGCGGATCAGCCCCTCCTCGCGGCCGGCGGCGAGCATCTCGGAGAGCGGCGGCATGGCGAGCGACTCCAGCCGCTCGGCGGTCAAGGGAGGAGAGGGATCGAGCGCATCCCACCGCTCCCCCGCCCAGGCGTCGAGCGCGCCGAAGAAGAGGGCCACGTCCACCCGCTCCCCCGCCGCCGCCGCGCTCGCCGCCAGCGACGAGATCTGAAACCGCATCTCCCACGAGCCGCCGTGGGCGAGGATGAGGAGGTCGGCCATCCGCGCCAGAGTAGCAGGAGAGCTCGCCCAGCGCCTGTAACGATCCGGCCAGAGCTTCGCCTAATCCTTAAGGAAGCGCCCAGCACTCTTGCTGGGACGCCGATCCAAAGGAGACGTCACATGGCCAACGAACATCGCGAGTCGACCCCCGGTCGCGAAGCCGAGCAGATCACGCTCGATCAGTTGATCTCGACGGCCTCGCAGTCGGTGCTCCGGGCCCTCCAGAGACAGCCGGTCAGCACACAGTTTCCCCATCCTCGGATCTGGGTGGGGATCTGGATCGAGCCCCATGGCGGCGTCCTGGGGGAGGGGCCCGTCGCCTCCAGCCGAGCCGAGGAGTAAGCAGGACCCCGCGAGAGATGGCTGGAAAGGAGGGCGAGATGGCTCGATTCAAGATCCTGCAATCCGCGGAGCACCCGACGGCGCCCAGCCGGATCCAGTGTCCCAGCGCCAGCCCCGGGATGCCGGGCACCACGGCATTCGGCGTGATCCAGGGGAGCGTCCGGCAGCCGCACGTCGCATTTCTGGAGCGAGCGGTGCCGGCCACGCCGGAGCTCCTCGCCCTCTCCGGACCGGTGGCGCCCACCGAGGTCTTCCGGTTCGCCGCTCCCTGCGCCGGCAAGGCCTGCCGTCATTTCGACGGCACGGACTGCAGCCTGGCGACCCGTATCGTGCAACGGCTGCCAACCGCCGTGGACGATCCGCCCGACTGCGCGATCCGCCCAGCCTGCCGCTGGTGGCTCCAGGAGGGGGTGGAGGCCTGCCTGCGCTGCCCCCTGGTGGTCACCGAGAGCTATGGCGCGGCCGAGATCTCGGACGAGCTCCGGATCGCGGCCGACCCCGCCACGCCGGTTGGCCCATGAAGAAATCGAAGAAATCGGCGGCCGGTACCCCCGGCCGCCCGACTTGCTTGATGTGCCCCTCAGAGGACAATCCACTAGAATTGGTCTATGCCCGACGGCAAGACCCCCACTCTCCGGCAGGCCGATAGCCTCTATCGGAGCTTCCCTGACTTCTCGGCTTTGCCTACGCCAAGGGAAGACAACCTCCAGCTGTGGGATCATTTCGTCTCCCGTCTGGAGGAGACCCGGGAAAATGCAACTCCAGAGGCCCTGCGGACCTCGGTCGAGGTCGCCGTCCGGGCCGCTGCCATAGATACCGGTGCTATCGAGGGTCTCTATACGGTGGACCGCGGTTTCACGATGACCGTGGCTACTCAGGCTTTTGCCTGGGAGCACGCGCTTGAGGAGAAAGGCGAGAAGGTGCGGGAGCTGTTCGAGGCTCAGCTCGAAGCCTACGAGCTCGTCATTGACGCGGTAACCCGCAAGCTATCTATCTCCGAGGCGTGGATCCGGGCACTGCACGAGAAGATCTGCGCCCAGCAGCAGACCTATAGCGTCCTGACCGACTTGGGATACCAGGAGCAGGAGTTTCCCAAAGGAAGCTATAAGACACAGCCTAATCACGTGCGCCTTGCTGACGGAACCCTTCATCCTTACGCTCCTGTGGACTCGGTGCCTTCCGAGATGTACCGCCTCCTGGAGCAAATACGGACCCCGGAGTTCGAGAGCGCTCATCCCGCGGCTCAGGCGTCCTATATCCACTATGCTTTTGTGGTGATCCATCCCTTCGCGGACGGCAACGGACGGGTGGCCCGGGCGCTAGCCTCCGTGTTCTTCTATCGCGCTCTCTCGATTCCCTTTCTCGTCTTCGCAAATCAACGCAAATTTTATTTCGATGCGCTGCACCAAGCCGACCTTGGCAAGATGCAGCCTCTTTTGACTTTTTTTCTCGACCGGGGAATCGATACGCTTCAGCTCGTGATCGACCATCTCCTGACTGCCGAAGCTCCGGGGCCGGAGCGCATCGCAGCCCGTATCCGGCTGATCGACGACGTCGCGCTAAAGCTGCTTGGAGCTGCTAAAGAACAGATCCAAGCGCCGTTCGACAGTCTGGATCTCCCGATTTACCTCGAGCTCTACCTTGGGCTAACGGACAATCTGCAGACGGGTGACCAGGACTACCGGCAGGTGGCGGGCTCCACCAGCCTCGAAGTCGCCATTGAGGACTACGCGCATGAGATCACCAGCGAGACGTACATCACGGTCCTGATCACCCGCGACATGACCGATCCATTCCCCCTAGTTCTGATCGAACTGAATGGCGGCGATGACGACCTTGAAGTACGTTTCGAAGACGTCCACCCGGAGATCAGTGAGAATCTGCGGCCGCGTTTGAAGAACTGGTGCAGCAGATTTCTCGGACGCCTATTAAAAAAGTATGAAGAGCAACGTCCGTTTCCCCGTGAGCGTGACGAGCTCGAAAGCTGAGCCCCCATCTCCCCCCTGATCGCCAATGCTGGGTGCTGCGCCTCAGCGCGCGCTCTCCCCCACCGTCCACGTATCCCCCGACTTCAGGAGGTCCTCCAGCTTGCCCAGCCCCAGACGCTCGGTCTCGGTCTGCATCTGGGCAAGGACGCGCTCCTCGTAGGAGGGGAGCTGGACGTCGCGGAAGACGCCGAGCGGGACGGGGAAATTCGGCGGCTGGAGCTGCGCGGCGAGGAAGGCGGTGGCGGGGTTCTGCTCCGTCTCGTCCCAGAGCAGGCAGTCGGCGGCGCTGAACTCGCCGCCCAGCTCGACGACCTCCATGCGGGTCCCCTGCATGCGGATGCCGCGGTCCTTGTTCTTGCCGAAGACCAGCGGCTTGCCGTGCTCGAGGTAGAGGGCGCTGGCGTCCTTGGTCTCCTTGTCGGTGAGGTTGGCGAACGCCTTGTCGTTGAAGATGTTGCAGTTCTGGTAGATCTCGACGTAGGCCGTCCCCTTGTGCTGGGCGGCGCGGCGCAGGGTGTCGCGCAGGTGGGCCTGGAAGATGTCGACGCTGCGCGCCACGAAGGTCGCGCCGGCGCCGATGGCGAGCGACAGCGGGTTGAACGGATAGTCGACCGATCCCGCCGGCGTCGACTTCGTCTTCTTCCCCAGCTCGCTGGTCGGCGAGTACTGCCCCTTGGTCAGCCCGTAGATGCGGTTGTTGAACATCAGGATCTTCACCCCGACGTTGCGCCGCAGCACGTGGATCAGGTGGTTGCCGCCGATCGACATCGAGTCGCCGTCGCCGGTCGCGATCCACACCTCGAGCTCCGGCCGCGCCAGCTTGAGACCGGTCGCCACCGCCGGCGCCCGCCCGTGGATGGTATGGAAGCCGAAGGTGTTCATGTAGTACGGGAAGCGGCTCGAGCAGCCGATGCCGGAGACGACGACGAACTTCTCGCGCGGGATGCCGAGCTCCGGGAAAACCTGCTGCACCGCCGAGAGGATGGCGTAGTCGCCGCACCCCGGGCACCAGCGCACCTCCTGGTCGGTCTGGAAGTCCTTCTTGGTCAGCGCCGGCGGCTGGGTCGTGAGGCTGTCAGTTGGCATGGGAGGGCTCCAGGATCGACTGGATCTTGTCCAGGATCTCTTGACGGCTGAAGGGTTTCCCCTGCACCTTGCTGAGCGTGACGACGTCCTTGAGATAGCGGGCGCGCAGCAGCAGCGCGAGCTGCCCGAGGTTCATCTCCGGGCAGAGCACGTGGTCGAAGCGCGCCAGCACCTCGCCGAGGTTGCGCGGGAACGGGTTGAGGTAGCGCAGATGGGCGCGGCTCACCGGCAGCCCCGCCCGCCGGGCGAAGTTGACCGCGCCGTGGATGGCGCCGGCGGTCGACCCCCAGCCGAGGATGAGGAGCGGGCCGCCGTCCGGATCGCCGAACACCTCGAGGTCCGGCAGCTCGCGGGCGATGCGCTCCACCTTCTCCGCCCGCAGGCGGACCATCGTCTCGTGGTTCATCGGGTCGTAGGAGACGTTGCCGGTGACGTTCTCCTTCTCGAGGCCGCCGATGCGGTGCTCGAGCCCCGGCGTGCCGGGGATCGCCCATGGGCGGGAGAGGGTCTCGGGGTCGCGCTCGTAGGGGTGGAACCCCGTCGGGTCGGTGCGGAACTCGACCCGCAGGTCCGGCAGGCTCTCCACCTCCGGCAGCTTCCAGGGCTCGGAGCCGTTGGCGATGTAGCCGTCCGAGAGGAGAACCACCGGCACCATGTGGCGGGTGGCGATGCGCACCGCCTCGAGCGCCACGTCGAAGCAGTCCTTGGGCGAGGAGGCGGCGAGGATCGGCAGCGGCGACTCGCCGTTCCTGCCGAACATCACCTGCAGCAGGTCGGCCTGCTCGGTCTTGGTCGGCAGCCCGGTCGAGGGGCCGCCGCGCTGGATGTCGCAGACCACGAGCGGCAGCTCGGTCATCAGCGCCAGGTTCATCGCCTCGGCCTTCAGGGCGATCCCGGGCCCCGACGAGCAGGTCACCCCCAGCGCGCCGCCGAAGGAGGCGCCGATCGCCGCGCAGACGGCGGCGATCTCGTCCTCCGCCTGGAAGGTGGTGACGCCGAAGTTCTTGTAGGTCGACAGCTCGTGGAGCACGTCCGAGGCGGGGGTGATCGGGTAGGCGCCGAGGAAGAGCGGCAGGCCGCTCCGCCGGCTCGCCGCCACCAGCCCCATGGCGAGGGCGGTGTTGCCGGTGATGTTGCGGTAGAGCCCCGGCTCCATCTGCGCCGCCGGCACCTCGTAGCGGTCGTGGAAGAGCTCGGTGATGTCGCAGAAGTTCCACCCGGCGCGCAGCACCGCGATGTTGGCTTCCGCCAAGCCGGGCTTGCGCGCGAACTGCTTCTTCAGCCAGTCGATCGTGTTGTCGAGCGAGCGCGAGAAGAGCCAGTAGCACATGCCGAGGGCGAACATGTTCTTGCAGCGGTCCATCGACTTGGTGTCGAGGCCGCTCCCCTCGAGCGTGCGGCGGGTCATCGTGGTCAGCGCCGCCTGGAACAGGCGGTAGCCTGCCAGGCTGCCGTCCTCGAGCGGGTTCGAGGTGATGTTGGCCTTGGCGAAGTTGCGCTCGTTGAACTCGTCGGTGTTGACGATGACGATGCCGTTGGGCTTGAGATCCTTGATCTCTTTCTTCAGCGCCGCCGGGTTCATGGCGACCAGCACGTCCGGCGCGTCGCCCGGGGTGTGGATGTCGTAGTCGGCGATCCGCACCTGGAAGGCCGAGACCCCGGGGAGGGTGCCGGCGGGCGCGCGGATCTCGGCCGGGAAGTCCGGCAGGGTCGACAGGTCGTTGCCGACCAGCGCCGAGGTATTGGTGAACTGGGTCCCCGTAAGCTGCATGCCGTCGCCCGAGTCGCCGGCGAAGCGGATGACCACCTCGTCGATCTTCTCGGCCGCGACCGTGGGTCGTTCTTTTTCTACGATCATGGTCTTCTCTCTGCCGGAGGTCGAGACGCAAAGGACCCGGCCTTCATGCCAGGTCCTCTCTGGAGCATGGTCCCCCGGACACCCTGCCTGTGAGAACGCGTCGCGCGTCCCTGGGGATTTCCCCAATGGGTATGGATCTTAACAGAGGCGGGAAGCCGGGGCGCGGAGGGTGCCCTACGCAATCAGGCAGATCGCCTCTTCAAGCGAATACCCGGAAGGAATCAGGCTCAGGACGCCTTGGTCCAAGGTCGCCAGCCGCCCGCCATGGCGGAGAGCGATGCCCAGAAGATGGGCATCGGTAACCTGCCGGTATCCTTGGAGCTTCGCGGGATCAAAGAACTGAGACGCAACCAGGGAAACGTCATCGGGAAAGAAGATGTGGCCCCGCAAGGAAACGATTCGAAGCAGGAGCTCCGCCGCCTCTCCAGGCGACTTGGCTCCGGGGATCGCCCGCGGGTTTGACGACACCCGAAGAAAGCCGCTTTGGGTCACGGGGCAGGTCGCCCAACCCGCTTGCTCATGATCCTCAAACCAGCGATTCGCCAACGCGTAGTGCTGGTGGTTTGGCCAGGCAAGGGCCACGAGCACGTTGATGTCGAGGAGGGAGACCACCTAAGTGTCGGATTCCGCAGCCTTCACCATCTCCAGGGTGATCTGCGGAGTGCCCTCGGGTACGGAAAAGTGGGGGAACCCGCCCTCTGACGGGCTTTCCGTCCCTAAGGCCCGGCGTGCCAGAGTGGACAGGATCTTACCGATCGTCTGGTGCTTCGAAGCGGCCAGGCGCCGGGCCTCTTCATAGACGTCGTCATCGATTTGCAAGCTGGCAAGCATGATCACAGGCTAAATTCACCAGCCCAGGCTGTCAAGGCCGACCGCCCGCTCCCGCCCTACGCCGAATGCGCAGCTTTGTGGGCTTCGCGGTCCTGGGCAGCCTTGGCGGCTTCGACGAGGTTGAAGGCGTCGCGGCGCATCTTGGAGCGCTTGACGTCCTCCTCGGGGAAGGTAGGGCGGTAGCCGAGCTGCGACTCGTCGAAGGTGAAGGGCTTCATCAGGTCGGCCTTGCCGACCACCGACTGCTCGCGGGTGAAGTAGGCCATGTCGTAGTTGTTCGACATGATGATCGCCTCCTCCGGGCAGGCATCGACGCAGAAGCCGCAGAAGACGCAGCGCAGCATGTCGATCTCGTAGACCACCGGATACTTCTCGATGTTGACGTCCGAGTGCTCGCCGGCCTCGATGCGGATGCACTCGGCCGGGCAGTTCTGGGCGCAGAGGAAGCAGGCCACGCAACGCAGCGACCCGTCGGGACGGGTGGTCAGGATGTGATGGCCTCGGAAGCGGTGGCTGTAGTCGCGCCGCTGCTCCGGGTACTGGATGGTGTACATCTTCTTCCCGAACAGGTTCTTCAGGAAGTGGCGCATGGTCACCATCAGGCCGCTGAACAGCGGCAGGTACAGCCGCTCGGCGAGCCCCGGCTTGTAGGGCTTGGTCTCGGTCGGGTACGGCGACTTCAGGACCGGCCGCGCCGGCGCCTCGAGGGAAGTCCGGGATGTCTGGGCCAACGGCTGGCTCATCGTTCGAGCTCTCCGGCGATGACGTTCAATCCCCCCAGCGAGACGATGGCATCGGAGAGCGAGCCGCCGTTGATCAGGCTGGGGAAGGTGGAGAAGATGGGGAAGCACGGCGGCCGGCAGTGGATGCGGTAGGGCTTCCCGGTGCCGTCGCTGATCGCGTAGAAGCCGAGCTCACCGTTGGCCCCCTCGACCATGCTGTAGATCTCCCCCTCGGGGACCTGGATGCCGTCCATGATCAGCTTGAAGTGGTAGATCATGGCCTCCATCTCGTTGTAGCAGGCCTCCTTCGGCGGCAGCGCCACGTGCGGGTCGTCGACGATGTGCGGGCCGGCGGGCATGCCGCGGTCGAGCAGCTGGCGGATGATCTTCAGCGACTGGCGGATCTCGAGCATGCGGATGCGGAAGCGGTCGTAGACGTCGCCGCCGTAGAGCACCGGCACCTCGAAGTCGAGGGTGTCGTAGAGGTCGTAGGGGTGGGCCCGGCGGACGTCGTAGCCGACGCCGCTCGCCCGCAGGCAGGGACCGGTCCAGCCCCAGTTGACCGCGTCCTCGCCGGAGATGGCGGCGACGCCCACCGAGCGGTCGATCCAGATGCGGTTCTTGTTGACCAGCGCCTCGGAGTCGTCGACGAACGGCGGGATGATCTCGAGCAGCCGGCGGCAGCGCGCCTCGAAGTCGGGCGGCAGCTCCTGGATCAGGCCGCCGATGCGGCAGGCGGAGACCGTCAGGCGGGCGCCGCAGACCGATTCGAGGAGGCCGTAGATCTCCTCGCGCGGCTGGAACAGGTACCAGAAGTTGGTCAGCCCCCCGGCGTCGACCAGCGTCGTGCCGTTGCACACGCAGTGGTCCATGATGCGCGAGAACTCGGAGAGGATCGTCCGCGCCCACACCGCCTTCGGCGGCACCTCGACCTTCAGCATCTTCTCGACCGTCTTGCAGTAGCCGACGTTGTTGATGAAGGCCGAGCAGTAGTTGAGCCGGTCGGTGTAGGGGATGACGTGCTGCCAGGAGTGGGTCTCGCACATCTTCTCGAAGCAGCGGTGGAGATAGCCGATCTCGACCTCGGAGGCGACGATCGTCTCGCCGTCGAGCACCGCCATCAGCCGGAAGGTGCCGTGCATCGCCGGGTGGGACGGGCCGATGTTGATCGTCATCCGCTCGAAGACGTCCTCGCCGGTCTCCGGGAGGTTGAAGTGCGGGACGTACATCTTGTCCTCGGTGAGGATCCAGCGCCGCGCCGCGTCGTAGTCCTTGCGCAGCGGATGCCCCTGGAACGCCTCGTGGGTGAGGATGCGACGCAGGTTCGGGTGCCCGTCGAAGCGGAAGCCGAACATGTCGTAGGCCTCGCGCTCGAACCAGTCGAGGGCCTTCCACAGGCTCATCATCGAGGGGAGCGTCAGGTCGTCCTCGCGCAGCGGCACCTTGAGGCGCAGCCGCGACTTCCGCTGCATCGAGTAGAGGTGGTAGAGGGCCTCGAAGCGCTCCGCGCGATCGGGGAAATCGGCGCCGCAGAGGTCGAGCATCATGTCGAACTGCGTCGCCGGATTCTCCTTCAGCTCGCGGGCGACGTCGAAGAGGACGTCGCGGCTGACGATCCAGGTCGGCTGGTCGAGCCCCTCCTGAGGGAGGATGCTGCCGGCCGGAAACTTGGCGAGGACGGCGGCGAGGTCGGCCGGGGCCGAGGTCGCGGCGGGCTTAGCGCTGGAATTAGACGTTGGCGGCGCCAGTGTGGACACTCTGGGTCTTCTCCTGGGTCTTGTCTGCGATGGCGATGGCGTCCTTGCGGTCCCGGTTTTCCACCCGGTGCCGCTCGCGGTCGCGGATGACCTTCTCCTTGAGCTGGAGGAGGCCGTAGATCAGCCCTTCGGGCGTCGGCGGGCAGCCCGGGACGTAGACGTCGACCGGGATCACCTCGTCGATCCCCTGCATTACGTGGTAGGCGCGGTAGAAGCCGCCCGAGCAGGCGCAGGCCCCCATCGAGATCACCCACTTGGGGTCCGCCATCTGGTCGTAGATGCGCTTCAGCACCGGAGCCATCTTGTCGTTGATCGTCCCCGCCACCAGCAGCACGTCGCTCTGCCGGGGCGAGAAGCGCACCACCTCGGCGCCGAAACGCGCCAGGTCGTAGTGGCTGGAGACGGTCGACATGAACTCGATCGCGCAGCAGGCGGTGCCGAACGGGAACGGCCAGAAGGAGTTGCGCGCGGCCCAATCCTCCAGCGTGTCGAACGTGGTGGTGATCCAGCTTTCTCCGGTCATCGTGTCCATGGGATAGATCCTCTCGCGGCTTTCCAGTCTACCACTTGTGACTACCGGTCACAAGCTCGCGGAAGCTCAGTATTTACCAGTAGTTAGCGACAGCCGCGCCGGCGTCTTCCGCATCTGTTGCAACCTGCCCGAGGCGGGAGACATTCCCCGTCGGACCTCTCCCACGCTCCCCTACGCCGGCGGCGTGTTCAGCGTGCCGCGGTCGACCTCGGGGGGGAGGGCGACGTCGCCGACGTCGCCGGGGGCGGCGTTGGCCTCGTGGCGCAGCCCCTCGAGCTGGCGCAGGTTCTCCTTCTGGGCGGTGACGACGCGCAGGAAGACGTTGGCGGTCTCCTGGTCGACGTCGCGGATCATCTTCGGGTAGAGGACGTCGTTCTCGTAGCGCTCCTCGGCGATGGCGTTGCCGAGGTCGGCGTCGAGCCCGCGGATCTGCTCCGCGGCCTCGAGCAGCTCGATCGCCAGGGCGTCCTTGGCGGCCGCCATGCGGAGCCAGCGGCCGGCGAGGTTGGGATGGCCGTCGCGCCGGGCGCGGTCGGCGTTGGCACGGTAGCGCGCGGCGGACGCGGCCTCGGCGGTGAAGCCGGCCTTCAGATGCTCCTGGAAACGCGGGATCCTGGACACGGTGTCTCTCCTCATTCTCCGGTTGCGCGGTTCGCGCGGTTCACGCCGTTCGCGCTAAGATGCCCTGGCGCTCCTCAGGGCGAGCTGGCTCATCCGGCGCCGTGGCGGGGCAATTCTATGGAAGTTGGACGGGTTGTCCAAGCCGCGGGATTTCCGGGGGCTGTCGCCGCCGGGAAACTTTGCCTTCTTCATGCCGTAGTGCCTCTCGGGGACGCCGTTTCCGCGCCTCCCGCCGATCCGCTTTGAGAGACCGTATCCGTCGCTTCCTGATCCTCCTCGCGACCGTCGCCGCCCTCTGCGTCGTGGCGTTCGCGGGAATCCCCTACCTCAGCGTCCTCACCCGCCTCTGTCTGGTCGCCGGCGGGGTGGCGCTCCTGCTCTGGGGGATGTGGCGGGCCTATCACGCCTTCCTCTGGAAGGTCGGCCGGCGCCTCGCCTTCTCCTACCTGCTGCTCGGCGTGCTGCCGATCCCCCTCCTCCTCCTGCTGCTGACGGTGCTCACCTACCTGCTCTCCGGCTTCTTCCTGGGGCACCTCTACCGCGACGCCGTGCAGTCGCTCCAGGGGGAGCTGGTGGCGGCGGCGCAGACCCGCCTGGCCGGGATGGTCTCGGAGGCCGGCAGTGGCAACGGCGCGGTCACCCCGCCCGGTCAGGCCGCCGCGGGGGACCTCGTCTTCGGCTACTACCAGAACGGCAAGAAGCTCGCCGGCGACCCGCGCCTGCCCGCCGCCTGGCCGGCGTGGCTCGAGCTGACCGGCCCGGTCGTCGAGGAGGGGACGCACTGGGAGGTGGCCCCCCACTTCGTCGCCCTGACCGGCGGCGGCCGCCCCACCCTCGCGGCCGCGGTGTCGCGCGCCGGCAGCGGCGTGGTGGCGCTCTACCAGGGGGACTTCGATGCCGAGATCAGCCGGCGCTCCGACGTCTGGATCGAGATCTTCCGCTCGGACGATCCCGACCTGAGCTCGATCAGCCTGCAGTTCCGCGGCCGCAAGGTGCCGTTCGAACGGCTGCACAGGGATCAGCAGGTCGCCGAGGCGTCCCGTTTCTTCAAGCGCCTGTCGCGCGGCGAGCGCCACTGGGACGATCCGCTCCTCTGGTGGGGGGAGATCTCGGGGCCGCTCGCCGATCTGGCGACGGGACGGCGGGCGGCGGAGTACGTGGCGGCGAACTTGAACGCGACGCCGAACGTGGTGCGGCGCCACCTCTTCTCGAGCGCCGCCGAGATCGACGCCCTCGCCTGGGTCACCCTGCTGGTCGTCGCCTTCCTGCTCTTCGACGTCTACGCCGCCGCGGCGCTGATGGCGGTGTTCATGATCGTCGGGCTGTCGCGGGCGGTGAACCGCCTGAGCCGCGGCACCGAGGCGGTGCGGCAGGGGGATTTCGGCGTCCGCATCCCGGTGCGGCGGCGCGACCAGGTCGGCGACCTCCAGCGCTCGTTCAACGAGATGGCCGGCAACCTCGAGACGCTGGTCGCCACCGCCGCGCAAAAAGAGTCGCTCGAAAAGGAGCTCGAGCTCGCCCGCAACCTCCAGAAGAGCCTGCTCCCGGGCGACCTGCCGGCCGGCGGCGGGATCGAGTTCGCCACCCTGTTCGAGCCCAGCGCGGCGATCGGCGGCGACTATTTCGATGTCCTCCGGCTCGCCGAGGACGAGCTCGCGGTGATCATCGCCGACGTCTCCGGGCACGGCCTGTCGAGCGGCCTCAGGATGGCGATGCTGAAGGCGGCGCTGCTCATCCTGGTCGAGGAGACGCGCGACCCGGAGGAGATCCTCGGCCGGCTCGACGGCGTGGTGCGCTCGAACCGCGAGCGGCGCTTCTTCGTCACCGCCACCCTCGGCCTGTTCAATCTGCGCACCGGCGTCCTGCGGCTGACCAACGCCGGCCACCCGCCCACCTACCGCCTGCGCGGCGCCGAGGTCGAGGAGGTCCTCCTCCCCAGCTCGCCGCTCGGCGGCCTCGGCCACGCCTACGCCAAGGCGACGCTGACGCTGCTGCCGGGAGATTCCCTGGTCTGGCTCTCGGATGGGCTGATCGAGGCCACCAACGCCGCCGACGAGCCGTTCGGCTACGACGCCGTCAAGACGACCCTGGCGGGTGTGGCGGGCGAGAGCGCGATCGACATCCGCAACCGGCTGCTCGCCGCGGTCGACCGCCACACGGCGGGGCACCCGCTGAGCGACGACCGGACGCTGATGGTGATGCGGTGGGGCGGACCGGCCTAGAGACCGGCGACCGTGGCCGTGATCCCCAGCCGCCCGAAGATGCGCCGCACGTACTCGCGGGTCTCGTGGTAGGGCGGGATGCCGTTGTAGCGCCAGACGGCGTTCTCGCCGGCGTTGTAGGCGGCGAGGACCTTCGAGAGGTCGTTGGGGAACTGCTCGATCAGCCAGCTCAGGTAGGTGACCCCGGCCTCCAGGTTCGCCTTGGGATCGAGCAGGCTCTCCTTGTGGACTCCGAAGCGCTCGGCGGTCGCCGGCATCACCTGCATCAGCCCGCGCGCCCCCTTGTTCGAGACCGCGTGCGGATTGCCCGACGACTCGGTGCGGATCAGCGCCGCCACCACCTGGGGGTTGAGCTTGTGGCGCTTCGCCGCGTCGAAGATCATGGCGCCGTAGGGGCCGTCGGGGACCTTCGCCTGCGCCTCCTCGAAGTGGAGGGGGACCAGGGCGGACTTGAGCGCCTCGACCACCGCCTCGACCGCCTTCTTCGGCGGCTCGGGGACGACCTCGTCGTCCACCACCCGGTCGACGCGGTCGATCGGCATCGTCATCCGCCCCCCCGAGGGGAAGGTCAGCTCCGCCAGGTCGCCGTTGGCCTGAAAGGCCGCCACCTTCATCACGTCGCCATCCACCAGCACCACCAGATCGGCGCGCGCGGGGGTCACACCTGCGAAGAGGGCGAAGACGGCGGGGAGCGCGATGAGAGCGAGAAAGCGCGGCAGGGAGGCGGGAGCGGATGGCTGGGGTTTACGCATCAGGGCAAGAATCTCCACTCCGGACTTCGGGTCGGTTCACCTATTGTACGGAACAGCGGGCGAAAACGCCTAGTCCCTGTCCAACCTCCCGGGAGGCGCCGCGAATTCCACCCTCTACGACCGCGGGTGGAAGCGGTCGTAGAGGCTCTTCAGGCGCTGCTGGTGGATGTGGGTGTAGATCTGGGTGGTCGCGATGTCCGAATGGCCGAGCATCGTCTGCACGGCGCGCAGGTCGGCGCCGTGCTCGAGCAGGTGGGTGGCAAAGCTGTGGCGCAGGACGTGCGGCGAGATCTCGGCGCGGATGGCCGCCTTCAGGCCGTGCTTCTTGATCAGCATCCAGAACCCCACCCGGCTCATGGCGTCGCCGTTCTTGTTGACGAAGACGGTCAGATGGCGGCCGCGGGCGAGGTCGGGGCGGACGTCGCGCAGGTAGCGCCCGACCCAGTGCTCGGCCTGCTCCCCCACCGGCACCACCCGCTCCTTGTTCCCCTTGCCGAAGGCGATCAGGAAGCCGACGTCGAGCCGCAGCTGCGGCAGGGTGAGGCCGACGAGCTCGCTGACCCGCAGCCCCGTCGCGTAGAGCAGCTCGAGCATGGCGCGGTCGCGCAGCCCCAGCGGCGTCGCGACGTCCGGCGCCGCCAGCAGGCGCTCGACCTCGTCCTCCGAGAGGACCTTGGGGAGCGGTTTCCAGAGCTTGGGAGGGAGGAGGTTGACTGCCGGGTGGTCGGCCCGCTCGCCGCTCGCCACCAGGTGGTCGTAGAAGCCGCGGATCGCCGACAGGGCGCGGGCGCTCGAGCGCGGCGAGAGCCCCTGGCGCTGGAGGTCGCGCAGGTGGGCGGAGAGGTCGGCCGCGGTCGCCACCAAAAAATCTCTTCCACCCTTCCTGGTCAGCGCCTCCCCCAGCCGGGAGAGGTCGTTGCGGTAGGCGTCGACCGTGTTGCGCGACAGCCCCCGCTCGACCGCCAGGCTCTCGAGATAGCGGTCGAGCACCCGCCGCCAGGGGGGCACCGGCGGCTTGCTGGCGGTCTCTCCCGTCACCACAGGCCCGTCACGGCAAGGCGCGCGGGCGGGGCGGCTGGGAGGCCAGCCCGCGGGCGGCGCAGATCGCCAGGATCTCCCCCTCCTCGAGGGTGATCGCCGACGACTTCGCCTTCTGGAAGATCTCCTGCACCAGCTCGGGGTCGGCGGCCATCCCGCGCTCCTGGAGCCAGTAGACGACGTTCGACTCGCCGCTCATCGGCCCCACCTCGATCACCTGGCGGCAGCCGATCATCCCCGCCGGGACCGACGAGTAGATGCGGTCGGCCAGCCAGTCGTCGCCGCGGGCGCGGGCCTTGATGATCGCCGAGGCGTGGACGCCGGTGGCGGTGCGGAAGGCGTCCTTGCCGACCACCGGGTAGTTGTCGGGGAGCGGCACGCCGGTGGTGTCCGCCACCAGGCGGCAGTACTCCTGGAGCCGGTGGAGGTCGCGGTCGATCCAGCCGAGGAGCTGCATGTTGACGAGGAGCGAGTCGATCGGGCAGTTCCCCACCCGCTCGCCGATCCCCACCGCCGTGCCGTGCAGCCGGTCGGCCCCGGCGTCGGCGGCGGCGAGGGCGTTGATCACGCCGAGGTCGCGGTCCTCGTGGCCGTGCCAGTCGATCATCACCTCCTCGCCGACCACCTCGCGGATGAAGCGGATGACGTTGCGCGCCCCGGCCGGGGTGGCGAAGCCGACGGTGTCCGCCACGCAGACCCGCTGGGCGCCGGCGTCGACCGCCTCGCGGTAGAGCCGCCGCAGGTCGTTCGGCTTGGCGCGGGTGGTGTCCTCGGTGACGAACATCACCGGCAGCCCTTCCTTGACGGCGAACTCGACCGCCTCGCGGGTCAGCTTCAGCATGCGGTCGAGCGTCCACCCCTCGGCGTACTGGCGGATCGGCGACGAGCCGATGAAGCACGAGGCCTCGATGGCGAGGCCGGTGCGCTGGGCGATCTCGACGATCGGCCGGATGTCCGCGATCACCGTCCGCGCCGCGCAGTTGGGGGCGATCGCCAGCTTCTGCTCGACGATCTCGCGGGCCAGGCGCTCGACGTCGCGCACCACGTGCGGCCCCGCCCCCGGCAGCCCGATGTCGGCCGACTCGATGCCGAGCGCCGCGATCAGGTGCAGGATGCGCAGCTTCTCCTCGATCGAGGGGTTGCGGACGGACGGCGACTGCAAGCCGTCGCGCAGCGTCTCGTCGTCGAGCTCCACCCGGCCGCGGGCCGGGCGCAGCTCGGAGCCGGCGGCGCGGTTCCAGTCGTAGATCAGCTCCGACTCGCTAGGGCGCATCAGGAATCTCCAATCGGGTGCTCACGCTCTCAGCCACGCTTTTAGCCAATAAGTCCCCCACCTGCGAGGTGGTCATCGTGCCGCCGAGGTCGGGCGTCGACCGCCCCTCCTGCATCGAGCGGCGGACGGCGTCGTCAACCGCCTTCGCGGCCTCGCCGTGCCCGAGGAAATCGAGCATCAGGGCGGCCGAGAGGATCGACCCCACCGGGTTGGCGCGGCCGGTGCCGGCGAATTTCGGCGCCGAGCCGTGCACCGGCTCGAACATCGAGGTGCGCCCGGGATGGAGGTTGGCCGAGCCCGCCACCCCCAAGCCTCCCTGGATCGCCGCGCCGATGTCGGTGATGATGTCGCCGAACATGTTGTTGGTCACGATCACGTCGAGCCCCTCGGGGCGCAGCACCATCTCCATGCACAGTGCGTCGACGAACATGTGGCGGGACGCGATCTGCGGATACTCCTTCGCGACCTCGGCGAACACCCGCTGCCACAGGTCGTGCCCGTAGCGCATGACGTTCGACTTGTCGCTCATCATCACCTCGCGGCGGCCGTGCTCGACGGCGTAGTCGAAGGCGGCGCGGATGATGCGCTCCACCCCCTTGCGGGTGTGGATCTCCTCCTGGATCGCGACCTCCTCCGCCCATCCCTTCTTGAAGTTGCCGCCGACGTTGACGTAGGCCCCCTCGGTGTTCTCGCGGAAGACCACGAAGTCGACGTCCCTCTCGGTCCGATTCTTGAGCGGGCAGACGCTCTCGGCGTAGAGCTTGACCGGGCGCAGGTTGATGTAGAGGTCGAGGCCGAAACGGGTGCCGAGCAGGATGTCGGCGGCGTGCTTCATGTCCGGCACCCGGGCGTCGCCGAAGGCGCCGATCAGGATCGCCGCGTAGTTGTCCCGGAAGTCGTCGAGGGCGCCCTTGGGGAGGGTCTCGCCGGTCGCCAGGTAGCGGTCGGCATCCCAGTCGAAATGGACCAGCTCGAGCGGCAGCGACCAGGCGCCGGCGACGGCCTCGAGGACCTTCACCGCCTCGGCGGTGACGTCCTTGCCCGAGCCGTCGCCGGGGATCACCGCGATGCGCTGCGGCCGGCGTTCGGAGGGTGGGGTCGGGTTCATGCGGCGGATGCTAGCACGAGGCTCGCCGCCGCCTGGAGGGGGTGCGCCGCCCCCCGGAATCCGCGAAGAAGCTCACCACCCGCCCGGTCGCCGGATGGGCCATCGCGGGCATCGCCCCCATCGCGGGAGCGACCGGCACCCGCAGGACCAGCCCGAGCTCGAAGACGAACGGGATCTCGGGGGCCAGCCAGACCGAGTGCAGCCCGGGCCAGGGCGTCCCCGCCTGGAGGTCGAGCAGCCGCGGCAGCAGCCCGTCCCCCTCGACCTCGGCCCGCATCGGCCAGATCGGCACCCCGGGATGGTTGGCCGAGATCCGCTTCAGCTCGCCCGAGACGTCGGCGTACCCCCGCGGCCGGTCCTGGAAGTAGCGCACCGAGTCCTCCCACGAGCCGAGCCGCGGCCCCTCGCCGACCACCGGCGAGTCCGGCCACGCCCGGACCGCGAAGCAGCCCTTGCGCTCGGCGCTCCACACCCACGGGCCGCCGCCGCCGTTGACCGCGGCCGAAGGGCGCGGGAAGTGGAGCCGCGCCCGCGCCGCCGGCTGGTGGGTGATCAGCCGCACCCCGGGCGCCACCCACCCCGGCATCAGCATGCGGCGGAAGAGCACCGAGGGGATCCCCTCGTCGTCCAGCACGTAAGTGCGGACGTTGAGCTGCGGATAGCTGAACTTGAGCGACGGCAGGGCCGTGAAGTGCAGGGAGTCCTGATGGAAGAGGAGCGCCGACGCGAAGACGTGCTCCCGCCCCTGCCAGACGTGCCGCTGGTAGCGCAGCGGTGCCGGCGGCGGCGGCAGGGCCTCGGCCGGGAAGGCCCAGTTCAGGTACAGACAGTCGCGGACGGTGGTTCGCAGCATCGCTCGCCCCCCCTGCTCGAACCATAGCGCGGGGGGTGGCGGGCCGCAAGCCGGCGGGCCGCCGGCCCACTACGGTTTCTTCTGGGCCTTGTCGAGCTCGCGTTTGCGGGCGGCGATCGCCGCCTGGAGCTCCGGCATGTTGTCCTGCGCCAGCTTCTGCCCGATCGCCATCCCCTTCTGCATCAGCTCCGGCATCTTTTCGAGTGCCTTCTGGCCGATGGGGGACCGGTAGAATGCGATGAGCTCCCGTAGCTCGCTCTCGGAGAAGCTCGCAATGTAGAGGCGGACAACCTCGCCGTTGAAGGCGTCGCCGGCGAAGATCTTCCGCATCCAGCTCAGGAGAACGTCCCGATAGGGGGCCATCTCGGGATTCGACGTCAATTGAGCCGCTATGGAGTCGCCCACCAGCCTGACCATGTCCTTTCCAGTCGTCATCTCGTAGAACTCGCGCGCGGCTTGCTCGTGCGAGTTGGCCGCATCCTCGGCCGCGAGCACGGAGGAGACGGAAAACAAAAGGGCAAGCAGCCAAGCGGCCTTGAGGACGAAACGCATCAGGGTTTCCTTTCTTGAACGGACGGCGCGCCCCGCCGGCACGGTCCATGGTCTTCGGGCAAGTGACCGCCGGACCTGATCCATTTCCCGCAGCTACACGTGCGACTCGCTGATCTCCTCGTGGATCACCCAGACGCCGTTGGCGTCGGGGCCGACGAGCTGCGAGAGCGGGGCCGAGTACTTCTTGAGCACCGAATAGCGGGTCGCCTTGATGCGCACCATGCTCCCCTCGAGCGTGTAGGTCTCGTTCGAGTAGTTGCTGATGTCCCCCTTCGCCTTGGAGTCGGCCATCGTCGTGCGGATGAGGTTCTTGTAGCGCAGGGCCGCGATCGGGATCGACGCGACCTTGCCGCCGGGATAGATCCGTTTGTTGATGATCTTCGCGTCGTCCGCGTAGAGGTCTGCCTGGGCGGGATCGAAGGCGTGCTCGAGCCGGACGTAGCGCTCGAAGAAGGCGCGGGCGATGGCGATGGGATCGCCGTGGCTGCTGCCGAGCGGACGGGGAGCCGCGGCCTTGGGTTTGGCGGCGGCGGCCTGGGGCGTGGTGGGGACGGCGACGGCGGCCCGGCCGAGGGCGACGAGGGAGAAGAGGACAACGAGGGCGAGCATCATTTTTCGGCGGTTCAGACGGTTCATGCGGTCTCCTGGGTTTCCTGGGGCGTGACGTCGCCCGATTCTAGCGGACTTAAACCCGCCGGCCGTAGACGATCTTCCACTCGCGCCCGCCCCCCGCCGGCGGCGGCTTGAAGGCGGGCTCTCGGCGCAGGGGGCGGAAGCCGAGCCGCTCGAAGAAGCGCCGCCCTTCCGGGTTGCTCTCGTAGACCACGGCGTGCACCCCCGGCAGCGCCTGCCGCCGCGCCTCGGCGAGGAAGCGCTCCACCAGCCGCCGCCCCACGGCGCGGCCGCGCGCCTCGGCGAGCAGGTTGACGTGCAGATGACCGGGATAGACCGCCTCATCCGGCGGCGGCTCCGAGCCCGCGGCCCGCCGGCCGGCGGCGAGGAAGCCGGGAAGGTCCGCGGCGAGCCGCCAGAGCTCCCGGCGCGCGAGCAGGCCGGCGCCGACCGAGCGCAGGATGGCGGCGGGGACCACCCGCCAGACCTGAATGCGCCGGAACCGGCGCGCGTCGAGCCCACCGGCGAGGAAGCCCACCACCCGCTCCCCCTCCTCCGCCACCCAGAGCGGCCCCGCCGCGAAGTCGGTCCACGCCCGGGTCATCAGGTCGACGAACAGCCCCGGCTCGACGAGCCCCTCCTCGGCTTTGGCTTCGCCGCCGCCGTAGGCCGTGACGCGGCAGATCTCGCGCACCGCCGCGCGGTCCCGCGGCTCGTAGGGGCGGATGGCGATCGTTCTCTCGCCGGCGGGCATCATGGCGGTCAGAGCGCGCGGAGGAGAGCCCCGAGGTCGGCCGGCAGCGCATGGCCGGCGGGATCGGCGCGGCCGATCCTCTCCCAGCCGGAACAGCCGAAAGCGGTCACGAGGTCGGCGAGGCGGCAGGGCTCGGGGCGGTCGAGGAGGCCGAGGGAGTACGCGAGGTAGCCGGTGAGCGCCTCCGGGCGGACCCCCGCCGCGCGCAGGGAGCCCAGGGTGAGGGAGCCGTCGCGCTTCGAGAGCTTGCCGCCGTCCGGGTCGAGCAGCAGCGGCACGTGGGCGTAGGCCGGCGGCGCGCCGCCCAGGGCGCGGATCAGCTGGATCTGCCGCGCCGTCGAGGCGAGGAGGTCGGCGCCGCGCACCACCTCGTCGATCTCCATCGCGAGGTCGTCGACCACCACCGCGAGCTGGTAGGCCCACAGCCCGTCGCGGCGGCGCAGCACGAAATCTCCCACCGTGAGGTCGACCCGCTCCGTGATCAGCCCCTGAACGCGGTCGACGAAGGCGACCGGCTCCGCGTCGACGCGGAAGCGGAGCGCTGCATCGCGCGTCGCCTCATCGTGGGCGAACCAGTCGGGGTCGAGGTCGCGCGGGCGTAGCGATGCCGGGTAGGGCACCTCCTCGGCGCTGTGCGGGGCCGATGCGATCGCTGACAAATCCCTGCGAGACACCCGGCACGGGAAGAGGCGTCCGGCGGCGGCGAGGCGCCCGAGCGCCGCCGCGTAGAACGCCGAGCGCTGCGACTGGACGTAGGGAGCGAAGGGACCGCCGGCGTCCGGCCCCTCGTCCCAGTCGAGCCCGAGCCAGGCGAGGTCCGCGCGTTGCGCCGCGGCGGCGCCGGGGACCACGCGCGGCGGATCGAGGTCCTCGACGCGCCAGACGAAGGCGCCGCCGCGGCTGCGCACGGAGAGCCACGCCGCCAGCGCCGTGCGGGCGTTGCCGGCGTGGAGCCTGCCGGTGGGCGACGGCGCGTAGCGGCCACGGGGGGCGGCGCGAGGCATCGCGGCAGCTTACGCTAGACTTCCCGCGTGCTGCCTCCCCTGATTCCCCCCGTACCTGCCCGCCGCATCATCTCGCTGGTCCCCAACGGCACCGAGATCCTGTTCGCCCTCGGAGCGGGGGACGAGGTGGTCGGCGTCAGCCACGAGTGCGACTACCCGGCGGAGGCGCGGACGCGGCCGATCCTGACCGGCAGCGCGCTCACCCCGGGGATGAGCGCCGCCGAGGTGGACGCCGCCGTCTCGGCCCAGGTGGGCAACGGCCTCAGCCTCTATACGCTCGACGAGGCGCGCATCGCCGCCCTGGCGCCGGACCTCATCGTCACCCAGGAGCTCTGCCCGGTCTGTGCCGTCTCGACGGAGCAGGTCGGCGACGCCGTCCGTCCCCTCCCCCGCTGCCCGGAGCTCCTGTCGCTCGATCCGCGGACGCTCGCGGGGGTCTTCGCGGACATCGCCCGGGTCGGCGCGGCGACCGGGCGGGCGGCGGCGGCCGAGGCGCTCCTCGCCGCTCTCGAACGGCGCCTCGAGGCCGTGCGAACGGCGGTCGCCGGGCTCCCCCGTCCCCGCGTGCTGGCGCTCGAATGGCTCGATCCGCCGTTCGCCGGCGGCCACTGGGTGCCGGAGATGATCGAGCGGGCGGGAGGGATCGATGCCGTCGCCCGCCCCGGCGACGCCTCGGCGCGCCTCACCTGGAGCCAGGTCGCCGCCGCCGATCCCGACGTGATCGTGGTGATGCCCTGCGGTTTCGACGCGGCCGGAGCCGGCGAGCAGATCGCGACGATCTCCGGACGTCCCGAATGGCGAGCGCTGCGCGCCGTGCGCGACGGCCGGGTCCACCCGGTGGACGCCAACGGCTGCTTCAGCCGTCCCGGCCCGCGCCTGGTCGACGGGATCGAGACCCTGGCCCGCTGCTTCCACGGCCCGGCTCCCGCGAAATAACTCGTTCGCATCCGTCTAACCCGTCAGCACCGGAACGGGGTCTCCCGCGTGTAGCGGGAGCAAGGCGCAAGCCCCACCCCGTGGTTGGTCCCCCAAGGACCGGCCTCCTCGTACGACGCGCTCGGCGACCGCCCGAGGGCGTCCTTTTTGTTTAGCTAGCCTTCGCCCGCAGCCAGCTCACCACCTGCGCGTTGACCCCCGGGCCGCCGCCGAAGCCGAGGTCGAGGCCGCGCGGGAAGGCGACGTGCCCTCCGGCGGAGAGCCAGCGGGTCTCGAGGCGGGGAGCCGGCCGCGCCAGGCCGGCGCGGACGGCGCGGGCAGGGACCATCGGATCGCGCTCGGAGCTGATCAGGAGGGCCGGCACGCGGAGGTCCGGGAGGCGCGGCGCCACGCTGGCGCGGCGGTAGTAGTCCGCGGCGTCGGCGAAGCCGTGGCGCGGCGCCACCACCCGGTCGTCCCACTCCCGGATGGTGCGCATGCGGCGGACCGCCGCGACCGGCAGCGGCAGCGGACGCCGGGCGTGCACCGCGGCGTAGATGTCGCTCAGCCCCTTCAGGAGATAGCGGCGGTAGAGCCAGGCGCGAGGGGCGTCGATCTCGCGCTGCGAGAGGGCGAGGTCGATCGGCGCGCTGATGGCGGCCACCGCCGCGAGGCGCGGGTCGCCCGCCTCGGTCCCCAGCCGGAGGGCGACGTGGCCGCCGAGGGAGTAGCCGAGCACGTAGAGCCGGCGGTAGGCGCGCAGCTCGGGGCTCGCCAGCGCGGCGTGGAGGTCGTCGGTGAGCCCGGCGTGGTAGAAGTCGGTCCCCTGGCGGTCGGCGCCGCGCAGGTTGATGCGCAGGGTCGAGACCCCCGCCGCCTCGGCCGCCGCCAGCCCGCCGCTCAGGTAGTGGCTCCCCGTGTCGCCGCCCAGGCCATGGACCAGCAGCAGCAGCTCGTCGCTGCCCTCGACCTCGCTCAAGGCGCCGGTCACCCGCACCGGACCGGCCACCGGGTCGTCGATCAGGGTCGCCCAGGGGCGCGAGGCGGGGAGCCGCGGCGGCCGCAGCCGGTGGCGCACCCGGGGCGCGATGGTCCACAGATGGCCGCTGACCGACATGGCTCCAGGGTATCGCCAAAATATCGCTGAAGGAGGATGAAACGTTTTTCGCCTTGCGGACGTTATAAGTATGGAGACCTCGATGGGACCTCTCTACCCGAACATCAAAATCTGCCTACGAAGCCGCAACCGCTTCGCCCTGGTGAGCGCCATCCGCCACGGGCTGCGCCGCGCCGGCACGCCGCCGACCGAGATCGACCGCTTCAGCTCCGAGGCGCTGTCGACGCCGGATCCCCGCGTCCTGTTCGAGCTGTGCAGCCGCTGGGTGCGGCTGGACGCCCCGGCCCTCGGCACCGCCGTTCGCGACTGATCCCGCGCTCCCCCTCCTCCCAAACCCCGCGTCTCGCGATACCCTCCGCGGCAGGAGGGAAACGATGAAAGCCATCCGCATCCACCAGACCGGCGGCCCCGAGGCGCTCCGCTTCGAGGACGTCCCCGATCCCGAGCCGCAAGCCGGCCAGGCCCTCGTCCGCATCGAGGCGGCGGGGGTCAACTTCGTCGACGTCTACTTCCGCACCGGCCTCTACAAGGGGCCGCCGCTGCCGTTCGTGGCCGGGCAGGAAGCCGCCGGCACGGTGGCCGCCGTCGGTCCCGGGGTCACCGAGGTGGCGGTGGGAGACCGCGTCGCCTGGGTCGGCGTCCACGGCGCCTACGCCCAGCTCGCCGTGGTGCCGGCGGCGCGCCTGGTCAAGCTGCCGGACGGCGTCTCCACCCGCCAGGGCGCCGCCGCCATGCTGCAGGGGATCACCGCCCACTACCTCGCCACCAGCACCTACCCGCTCCAGACGGGGGACACCTGCCTCGTCCACGCGGCGGCGGGCGGCGTCGGCCAGCTCCTCTGCCAGATCGCCAAGCTGCGCGGCGCCAAGGTCTTCGCCACCGTCTCCACGGAAGCGAAGGCGAGGATCGCCCGCGCCGCCGGGGCGGACGAGGTGATCCTCTACAGCCGGCACGACTTCTCGGCCGAGGTGAAGCGGCTGAACGGCGGCCGCGGGGTGCGGGTGATCTACGACGGCGTCGGGAAGGCAACTTTCGAGAAAGGGCTCGACACCCTGCTGCCGCGCGGCCTGATGGTCCTCTTCGGCCAGGCGAGCGGACCGGTGCCGCCGTTCGACCTCTCGGTCCTCAATCCCAAGGGATCGCTCTACGTGACCCGCCCCTCGATGATCCACTACATCGCCGACCGCGAGGAGCTGATGTGGCGCGCGGGGGACGTCCTCGGCTGGATCGCGGCGGGGAAGCTCCGGCTCGCCATCGACCGCGAGATGCCGCTCGAGCAGGCCGCGGAGGCCCATCGGGCGCTCGAGGGGCGGGAGACGACAGGAAAGGTGTTGCTGGTGCCCTGAAAAGAGGGTGAGCTGCAGCTCCGGCGCGCGAGGGGTTGCTTTGTTCCTCCCCCGGAGGGGGAGGTTAGGAGGGGGTTCACAACCTTCCAACCAAGGAAGCGTACCGGACTCCGGAACGCCCCCTCCCGGCCTCCCCCGAGTACGGGGGAGGAGAAAAGCGCCCGAGCCGGACCTACGGTGAATCGTAGGGGCCCCCTCTTCTCCCGGACGGAGGGGGGGAGGCGGGGAGAAGAGGGTCGGGGTGATGAGGGCCAACCTGCCGAGGACGCCAGCATCCAAACCTCATGACATTTTCCCCTCGCCGGGCGTATACCTCAGTGCTCACCAGCCAAGTAGAATTTCAGGAGGTCCAATGCACCGACGCGCTCTCGCCGTTCTCTTCCTCTTCGTCATCCTGACCCTCCCTGCCGCGGCCGGGGTCGAACCGCTGGACCCCGGTCGGGCCGGATACCGGGGTCGTCATCGTGCTGTCCGGCGCGCCCTCGCGCCCGGTGACGGTCTACGCCGGCCTCGTCACCGGCGGCGTCTACCGCAGCCTCGACGGCGGAGCGACGTGGGAGCTTGCCGCCGCCGGCCTCGACACCAAGGCGCCGATCTACGCCCTGGCAGTGGACGCCAAGCTCCCCAACCGGCTGTGGGCCGCCACCGCGAACGCGATCTTCCGCAGCACGGACGGCGGCGCGCACTGGACCAAGGTGCGCGACGGCGGCGCCCGGACCCTCGCCGCCGATCCCCAGGCCGCGGGAACGATCTATGCCCCGAACGGTGACGGCCCCCTCCAGCGCAGCACCGATGCGGGAGCGTCCTGGCAGACCCTCCCCGGCCCGGTGAAGGACGTCGCCGCCCTGGCGATCGATCCGGTCCAGACTCAGAACCTTTACGCCGGCACCCGCGCGGGAGTCTTCACCAGCAAGAACCGCGGCGCGAGCTGGCAGCCGAGCCGCCGGGGGCTGCCGGCCTCCCCCTTCGTCTTCGCGCTGGCGATCGATCCGCGCGCTCCGCGCACGGTCTACCTCGCGACCTCGGGAGTCACCGCGGACCAGATCGTCTTCCGCAGCGACAACGGCGGGGCGAGCTGGACGGCGATCGACGGCGGGATGCTGGGGCCCACGACCCAGATCGCCGTCGACACGGAGAGGAGCGGCGCCGTCTGGGCAGTGACCCTGACCGGCCTGTTCCGCAGCCTCGACCGCGGACGCACCTGGAGCCATGCCGGTGCCGGCCTGCCGATCGGCGAGGTGGAGACTGTCCTGCCCGGGGCCACGCTCCTCGCCGGGACGAACGCCGGCGTCTTCGCGAGCGCGAGCCGCGGCGCCTCCTGGAACCCATCGAGCCAGGGGATCATGGCGGCCGGCATCCGGGGACTGGCGCTCGATCCCCTGCGGCCGCTCCGCCTCTGGGCGCTCGACTCCGCCAGCAACGTCTTCCGGACGACCTCCGGCGGCGGACGCTGGGCGTTCCTGCCGGCGATCCCGAACGGCCCCGTTCCCGGGCCTTTGACCGCCGACCCCCACCGGCCGGGAACCCTGTACGTCGGTCTCATCGATGAGATCGCCTACAGCACCGACGCCGGCAACCATTGGAGCCTGGGGCAGCCGCTGTTCTGCTTCGAACCGTCCGCGATCGCCGTCGATCCGCGCGACTCCTCCGTGGTTTACACGGCCGGCGACCTCAGCGACGCGGGGTGCTCGGACCTCCCCAACATCTGCGGCATCTTCCGCAGCGACGATTCCGGGGCTCACTGGTCCTGCATCGGCGGGAGCGGACTGGGAAAGTTCGCCTCGCTGGTCGTCCCCGACCCCGTCCAGGCCGGGACGGTGTACGCCGTGGCCGGCGTCGGCGCCAGCGACATCTACCGCAGCACGGACCGCGGCGGCTCCTGGTCCTTCCTCTCGCCGCAGCCGGGAATCACCGTCCTCGCCGCCGATCCGCACCTCGCCGGCCGGCTCTGGACGGGCGGCTCGTTCGGAGCCCACCGGAGCGACGACGGCGGCCTGACCTGGACCACGGACGGCGCCGGCCTGCCCACCGACGACCCGGTGGTGGCGCTGGCGCTCGATCCCGTGGACTCGAACGTGGCCTACGCCGCGACGACCAAGAACGGCGTCTTCAGGACGGCGGACGCCGGCGCCACCTGGAGCACGGTGGGGCCGGGGCTCGCGGGATTGAACGTCGGCTTCCTCGTTCTCGATCCCCGGAGCCGCACGACGCTCTACGCCGGCACCCGCGAGCGCGGGGTCTTCAAGCTGCAGATTGCGGGGAACTGAGGCCACGCTTCAGATGACTCTCTCGTTGCCGCCGTCCACCGGGATCCAGGCCCCCGTCGTCTTGGCGAAACGGGGGCCGCAGAGCTCGGCGGCCAGCTCGGCGACGTCGCGGCTGGTCACCTCGACGCCGAGCACGTTGTTCTTGCGGTACTCGTCGACCGAGAGCTCGTAGGCGGCGGCGCGCGAGGCGAGCACCTCGTCGGTCCACACGCCGGTATCGAAGACCGCGTTGGGGTGCAGCCCATTGACCCGGATGCCGTCCTTCCCCCATTCGAGGGCCGCGACGCGGGCGAGCTGCGCGAGCGCCGCCTTGGAGGCCGAGTAGGCCGCCGCGCCCGGCCCCGGCGCCGGCACGTTCTTCGAGCCGATCACCACCACCCGGCCCCCGGCCGGCGCCAGCGCCAGCAGCGGATGGCCGAGGCGGAGCAGCAGGAGGTTGGCGTCGAGGTTCACCCGCATCACCCGGTCCCAGTCGGCGAGCTGCAGGTCGGCGATCCTGCGGGCGGCCGGGAAGATGCCGGCGTTGAGGATCAGCATGTCGAGCCCGCCGAACGCCGCCACCGTCCGCGCGACCGCCGCCGTGACCGCCGCCTCGTCCGTGACGTCGCAGGCGAGCCCCAGGAAGTCGGGGCGGGCGAGGATCGTCTCGACCTTGGGGTCGACGTCGAGCCCCACCACCGCCGCGCCGCGGGCGAGCAGCGCCTCGACGGCGGCGCGGCCGATCCCCGACGCGGCGCCGGTCACCAGCGCCACCTCGCCGGCGAAGGCCGGGGCTTTGCCCGCCTTGGCGAGCTTCGCCTGCTCGAGGTCCCAGTACTCCATGTCGAAGAGGTCGCGCGCCGGCAGCGCCCGGTAGCCGCCCAGGAGCTCGGCGCGCTCGATGATCTCCATCGTGTGCTGGTAGATCTCGGCCGCGATCGCCGCCTCCTTGACCGAGCGGCCGGCGGTGGCGAGCCCCAGCTCGGGATCGAGCACCACCCGCGGCGCCGGGTCGAGCATCGTCTTCTTGGCGGCCGCCCCCGAGGATGCCGGCGAGTGCTCGGCGAAGAAGGCGCGGTAGGCCTCGGCGTACGCCTCGACGTCGCGCCCGAAGAGCGGCAGCCGCTTGGTGCGGATCACGTGGTCCGGGGTCGCCGGCCCCTGCTGCGAGATGGCTCCGGCGTCGGGGCGGCGGGCGAAGGCGAGGCTCCGGGGATCGCGCTGGCCGCGCAGCACCATGGGGAACCCCGCCGCGGTGGAAAGATCGCGGCGCAGGCGCGCGACGGCGACGGGATCGGGATCGGGATCGGCCCCTGAGGCTGCCGCCGGCGCGCCGAGGGCCCAGGCGCCCCGCCGTTCCAGCAGGCGCTCGGCGCGGCCGACCAGCTCGATCATCCGTTCGTAGGACTCGCGGGCCGTCTCGCCGAAGGAGAAGATGCCGTGGTTGAGCAGCACCATGCCGACGGTCTGCGGCCCGGCCGCGGCCGGGAAGCGCTCGGCGCACAGGCGGGCGAGGTCGAAGCCGGGCATGACGTAGGGGATCACCACCACCGAGTCGCCGTAGGCCTCGCGGACGAGCGCCGCGCCGTCGACCGAGTTGGTGATCGTCACCACCGCGTCGGCGTGGGTGTGATCGACGTACTTGTAAGGCAGCGCCGCGTGCAGGATCGCCTCGACGGACGGCGTCGGCGCCGAGGCGACGGTCATCGCCGTGCGCAGCTCGTTGACCATCTCGGGATCGGAGAGGCGCGGCAGGGTGGCGAGGCGCGCCGCCGGGGCGAGGCGCACCGGCGAGAACCCCGCCGCCTCGATCGTCTCGAGGTCCCAGCCGCTCCCCTTGACGTAGAGGATCTCCTCCGCGTCGCCGAAGCGGTTCGCCTGGCGGATCTTCACCGAGGTGTTGCCGCCGCCGTGCAGCACCAGCGTCCTGTCCCGCCCCAGCAGGCGCGAGGTGTAGACGCGCAGCCCGAGGTCCCCCGGGTAGCCCGCCGCTTCTTCGTCGTTCCAAAGGCTCTCGACCATAGGGATCATCCTCGCCGCCTCACCGTCTCGGAGCGGCGGGTAAGGATACCCGATGGCGGGCCGCCCGTGTCTCCGAGGACGCCCCACCGCAATGCTACAGTCCTCTCCGGAACTTTGACGCCATGGAGGACGAGTCTCAAATGAAAAATTCGTATCGACAGGCCTGGCTGGCGGGGTTGGGGCTGACGCTGACGATCGGCCCGGGGCTCGCCGTCGCCGACGCCGCCGCGGCCGGGAAGAAGAGCGGCGCGGCCCCACCCTCGCAGACTGCCATCCAGCTGCCGCCCGGCGCCGAGACGGCGGCGAAGGCGATCGACCGCGCGGCGCTCGAAGCGCCCCTCCGCTTCCTCGCCGACGACCTGCTCGAGGGGCGCGGGCCGGCGAGCCGCGGCGACGAGACGGCGCAGCTCTACCTCGCCTCGAACCTGGAGCTGCTGGGCTACCAGCCGGCGCTCCCCCACGGCGAGTGGCAGCAGCGCTTCGAGGTCGTCGGCATCAAGTCGGAGGCGCCCAAGTCCTGGGAATTCAAGGCCGCCGGCGGCTCTCCCAACTCGACGGTCGCCCTCAAGTGGTGGGACGACTACATCGGCGCCAGCGGCGTCCAGGAGGAGACCTCGACGCTGCGCGACGCCGAGCTCGTCTTCGTCGGCTACGGCATCCAGGCCCCCGAGTACCAGTGGGACGACTTCAAGGGGATGAACCTCAAGGGGAAGGTCCTGGTGATGATGAACAACGACCCGGACTGGGACCCCAAGCTCTTCGAGGGGAACCGCCGGCTCTACTACGGCCGCTGGACCTACAAGTACGAGAGCGCGGCGCGGCAGGGAGCGGCGGCGGCGATCATCATCCACACCACCCCCTCGGCCGGCTATCCCTGGCAGGTGGTGCAGACCTCCTGGAGCGGCGAGCAGTTCGAGCTCCCCGCCGCCGGCGAGCCGCGCCTCCAGATGCGCACCTGGATGACCGAGCAGGGCGCCCGCCGGCTCTTCGAGGCCGCCGGCAAGGACCTCTCCAAGCTGATCGAGCAGGCGCGCAGCCGCGACTTCAAGCCGGTCCCCCTCGGCCTCACCACCTCGCTGACCTTCGCCAACCGGATCTCCAAGGTGAAGACGGCCAACGTCCTCGGCGTCCTCCCCGGCAGCGATCCCGCCCTCAAGGGGGAGATGGTGGTGTTCACGGCGCATCACGACCACCTCGGGATCGGCCAGCCGGACAAGCGCGGCGACAAGATCTACAACGGCGCCGAGGACAACGCCTCCGGCTGCGCCGAGGTGATGGCGATCGCCAAGGCCTTCGCCGCCCTGCCGCAGCGCCCGCGCCGCTCGATCCTGATCGCCTTCGTGGCCGGCGAGGAGCAGGGGCTCCTCGGCTCGCAGTACCTCGCCACCCACCCGCCGGTGCCGGCCGGGCGCATCGCGGCGAACATCAACTACGACGGCGGCAACGTCCTCGGCCGCACCAAGGACGTCACCGAGATCGGCCTCGGCAAGTCCTCGCTCGACGCCGTCGCCCAGGCGGTCGCCGCCCGTCAGGGGCGGCGCATCGTCGGCGATCCCTTCCCCGACCGCGGCTTCTTCTACCGCTCCGACCAGTTCAGCTTCGCCAAGGTCGGCGTGCCGGCGATCCACCCCGAAGGCGGCATCGAGTACATCGGCAAGCCGGCTGACTGGGGGAAGGAGCAGGCCGAGGATTACGAGCTCCATCGCTATCATCAGCCGAGCGACGAGTTCAATCCCAAGTGGACCTACGACGGCATGATCGAGGACGCCCAGCTCGGCTTCTACACCGGCCTGATCGTGGCGAACACCACCAGGCTCCCCACCTGGAACCCCGGCGACGAGTTCGAGGCGACGCGCAAGAAATCGCTGGCCGAGGTCAAAGGCAAGGCTGAATAGCGCCGCGTTCCCCCGGCAAGCTGTCGCGTTCCCCGCGGGGAATGCCGCGACGCGGATTCAATCGGGCCGTTCCCCACAGGGAATGGCCCGTTTTCTGTCTCCGGGCGGCGTTCCCTCGACGCCGAGGCGCTTTCCCCGATGACTGCTGGGTGTTCCCCACGGGGAACGGGCGGACCGCTATGAAAACTGATCGATCCCTGAGGATCGAAACCCTTTCCCTGCCTTCGTCGCGGCATTCCCCGGGGGGAACGGCATGACACGACCCGAAGTGAAGCGACCCCCGGAGGGAATGCGGCGACGCGAACGGGGAATGCCGCTCGAATCGTCTATTTGATCGGGTCGCGGACGATCCGGAAGCCGAAACCGGGAGATCGCCGCTCGGGCGCGGAGCTGGCGCGGTAGACCGAGTCGCAGTGGATTCCGTAGTCGAAGCTGCCGCCGCGCCGGATTTTCTTCGTTCCGTTCTCGGGGCCGATCGGATCGACGGCAGGCTCGTCGGGCAGGGTTCCCTCCCAATCCTCCACCCATTCGGAGACGTTGCCATACATGTCGTAGAGCCCCCAGGGATTTGAGTGGAGCTTACCGACCGGCACCGGCCCGCCGGCCTTGCTGCAGTTGCCATAGCTGGGCAATGCCGAAGCATCCCCCACGAAGCTGAAGCGGCCCGGGGTCCCGGCTCGCGACGCGTACTCCCATTGCGCGTCCGTGGGAAGACGGTAGCGCGCCGCCGGCTCCCTGGCGGCGAGCCGGCGATTGAATTCCTCGACATCGTTCCAGGAGACGTTGCCCATTGGCAGGGAGTCGCCCTCCCTCGCCTGGTTGGTCAACGCTCCCATCACCCTCTTCCACTCCCCCTGGGTGACCTCGAATTTACCGAGACAGAAGGGGTGGGTGATCTCGACCTGCCGCCCATTCTGCCCATGAGAAAATGGCCCGGCTCGATCTTCACGAAGGGGATGTCGAGGCCGGGAGGTGACGGACAGTCGGGATCGGTCGACCGCTCGGGGAGCGTCGAGACCCAGTACACTCCTCCCAGCGCCGCGGCGGCGCCCAGGGCGGCGCCGATCCACCGGGTGAGGCGTGGCCTGCCCCGCTCGCCCGCGCGGGAGGGCGCCATGAAATCGAAGATGCAGCCGTCCGGAGAGCGCAGGTAGAGGACGGGGGTGCTCCACTCCAGGCTGTCGGCATCCGCATGCATCGCTCTGCGGGCTTCGCCGAGGGAGACGTCGACCGCCAGTTCCTCGGCCAGCGCGGAGTAGAAGCGGTCGGCGAAGAGGAGCGCGGCAGGGTCCGAGACGCGGCAGCGCATCGCCACCACGGCGGGCAGCCCGGCGCCGACGAGCGATTGCGCCACTCCCGCGAAGGCGTTCTCGGGCGACGTCCGCGCTCCCTGGCAGGCGTTGAGGACGACGAGCCGGAGCTGCTTCGGGCCTCCCAGCACCACTTTCAGCTTCCTGCCCGAGACCGTCCGCGGACGCCCCGTCTCGTCCTCCAGGAGCAGCGCCCCTTCGCCGGCTTCAAACTGGCCGTGCCCGACGAAGTGGACCACGTGCCAGGGTTCTCTCATCGCGCGCTCGAGAGCGGGGAGCGTCGGCGGCTCCAGCCGCTCGATCTGGACCTTGCCCTTCCCGATCAGGCTCTCCAGGGCCCGGTTCAGCAGCTCCCACTCCCGCTCGCCGCCGAGCGGGCTCGACTCCGCGGGGTTGGCGATCAACACCAGCACCCGGATGGGAGGGTGAATCCTTTCGAAGCTCGAGCGGGTCGGATTCTCCAGATAGCGGACGACCGCCAGGTCCTCGGCGAGCGAGAGGAACTGGCGGTGGGACGGATCGTAGACCAGCTCCCAGGGGAGATCCTCGAGCCCCGGCGCATCGCCCAGCCAGAGGCGGAGCCGCAACCCTTTTTCCTCTTGACGGACCTGCTCCAGGCTGGTGTCCCAGCGGCGCTGGATGTCGCCCGAGATCAGCGCGCGAAACAGCTCGGCGCCGATCTGCTCCGCGGTCTTCCCGGCTGGAGCCCGCGGCGCGAGATCGCGCCAGGCGACCTCGCCGCTCCCGCGCAGGGAGGCGCGCAGATTCCCCTCCGAAAAAGAGACCCGGGACGCCGCGGGCGCCTCGCCGGCCGGAGACGCCAGGAGCTGCACGGTGTAGCGATGGCCTTCCCGCGGCGACCGCCGGCCCTTCCGGATCAGAAGGTCGAAGCTCTCGTAGCGCTTGGAGACTGCCACAGGGCTGGAGACCCGGCGGCGCGAGGCTTTGGTTACCCTCGCCGCCGCCTACTTCGCGCGCTCCACCTGGCGGTTCCCCTCGATCTCGATCGAGATCCGCACCTCGTCGCCGAGGACGGGGCCGGAGTCGAGGACGTTGTTCCAATTGATCCCGAATTCCTTGCGGTTGAGGGTGAAGGCGGCCTCGAAGCCGGCTTTCTCTCCCTGCGGCGCCTTCATCGTGCCGAGGAGCTGGACGGGGAAGGTGATCTGCCGGGTGACGCCGTGCATCGTCAAGGTCCCCGTCACTTCCAGGGTCTTGGCGTCCTTGGCGGCCACCTTGGTGCTGGTGAAGCTCAGGGTGGGGTACTTCGCGACCTCGAAGAAGTCCTTCGACCGCAGGTGCTCGTCGCGGTCGTTGTTGGTGGTGTCGATCGAGGCCGCCCGCACGGTCAGCGCGACGCTGCTCGCCTCCGGCTTCTCCGCGTCGTAGCGGACGACGCCGTCGAAGTCCCGGAAGCGCCCGGAGACGTTCGACACGAAGTGGCGGATCGAGAAGCTGACGCCGCTGTGGTCGGCGTCCACCTTGTAGACCGCGGGCTCGGCCGCCGCCGGCAGCGCGAGCACCGGCAGCAGGAGCAGAGCCGCGACGGCCGTTGGCAGGAAGCGTTTCATCGGCTGGCGATCCTCCGGCTAGCTCATCATCGGGTCGAGCTTCTCGGGGTCGATCCCCAGCTCGCCGATGGCGCGCGTCACCACCGAGCGGTCGATCCGCCCCCAGCGGGCGAGCTGATGGAGGGCGGCGAGGACGACGCACTCGGCGTCCACCTCGAAGAAGCGGCGCAGCGCCTCGCGGGTGTCGCTGCGGCCGAAGCCGTCGGTGCCGAGGGGGTAGAGGCGCCCCGGAAGCCAGGGGGCGATCTGGTCCGGCACCAGCCGCATGTAGTCGGTGACGGCGACGATCGGGTGATCGTCCCCCGCGAACAGGGAGACCACGAAGGGCTTGCGCGGCTCCTGGTCGGGATGGAGCAGGTTCCAGCGCTCGACCTCCAACGCCTCGCGCCGCACCTCCTTGTACGAGGTGGCGCTCCACAGCTCCGCCGCCACGCCGTAGCGCTCGGCGAGGATCTCCTGCGCCCGCATCGCCTCGCGCAGCAGCGAGCCGCTGCCGATCAGGTGGAGCTGCGGGCGGTTGCCCTGTCCTTCCTTGCCCCCCGGAGCCGCGCGGAACTTGTACAGCCCCTTCAGGATCCCCTCCTCCGCGCCGGCCGGCATCGGCGGCATCGGATAGTTCTCGTTGTAGAGGGTGATGTAGTAGAAGATGTCCTCGCGGTTGGTGTACATCCGCTTCATGCCGTCGCGCAGGATCACCGCCAGCTCGAAGGCGAAGGCCGGATCGTAGGCGAGCAGGTTGGGGACGACGCTCGCCAGCACCAAGCTGTGGCCGTCCTCGTGCTGCAACCCCTCGCCCATCAGCGTCGTGCGTCCGGAGGTGGCGCCGAGCAGGAAGCCGCGGGTGCGCTGGTCGGCGGCGGCCCAGATCAGGTCGCCGACCCGCTGGAAGCCGAACATCGAATAGAAGATGAAGAACGGGAGCATGTCGATCCCGTGCGTCGCGTAGGAGGTGCCGGCGGCGATGAACGACGCCATCGACCCCGCCTCGGTGATCCCCTCCTCGAGGATCTGCCCGTCGGTGACCTCGCGGTAGTAGAGGAGCATCGACTTGTCGACCGGCTCGTAGAGCTGCCCGACGTGGGAGTAGATCCCGAACTGGCGGAACAGCGACTCCATGCCGAAGGTCCGCGCCTCGTCCGGCACGATGGGGACGATCCGCTTGCCGATCTCCTTGTCCTTCAGGAGCTGGGTGAGGATCTGCACGAACACCATGGTCGAGGAGACCTCGCGGTCCACCCCGGTCATGAAGCGGCCCCAGACGTCGTCCCCCTCGGGGATCGCCAGCGGCTCCTTGCGCACGCGGCGCAGCGGCACCGGGCCGCCGAGGACGCGGCGGCGCTCGCGGAGGTACTGGATCTCGGGGCTGCTCTCGGGCGGGCAGTAGTAGGACGCCTCCGCCAGCTCCTTGTCCGACACCGGGATCTCGAAGCGGTCGCGGAAGATGCGCAGCTCCTCCTCGGTCAGCTTCTTCTGCTGGTGGGTGACGTTCTTCCCCTCCCCCGCCTCGCCGAGGCCGTACCCCTTGACGGTCTTCGCCAGGATCACCGTCGGCGATCCCTGGTGCTCGACGGCGGCCTTGAAGGCGGCGTAGACCTTGACCGGATCGTGCCCGCCGCGCCGTAGCGAGTGGAGCTGCTCGTCCTTGTAGCTCTTCACCAGCTCGGTGAGCTGCGGATAGCGGCCGAAGAACTCGCGGCGCAGGTAGGCGCCGTTCTCGACCACGTACTTCTGGTACTCGCCGTCGAGCGTCTCGTTCATGCGCTGGATCAGGAGGCCCGTGTTGTCGGCCTCGATCAGCGGGTCCCAGTCGGACGACCAGATCACCTTGATGACGTTCCAGCCGGCGCCGCGGAAGGCGGTCTCGAGCTCCTGGATGATCTTGCCGTTGCCGCGCACCGGACCGTCCAGGCGCTGGAGGTTGCAGTTGATGACGAAGATCAGGTTGTCGAGCTTCTCGCGCGAGGCGAGGGTGATCGCCCCCAGCGTCTCCGGCTCGTCGGTCTCGCCGTCGCCCAGGAAGGCCCAGATCTTCCGGTTCTGCGGGTCGCGCAGGCCGCGGTCGCGCAGGTAGCGGTTGAACTTCGCCTGGTAGATGGCGCTGATCGGCGACAGGCCCATCGACACCGTGGGGAACTCCCAGAAATCGGGCATCAGCCAGGGGTGCGGATAGGAGGCGAGGCCGCCCCCCGGCGCCAGCTCGCGGCGGAAGTTGTCCATCTGCGCGGTGGTGATCCGCCCCTCGAGGAAGGCGTGGGCGTAGATCCCCGGCGAGGCGTGCCCCTGGAAGGAGATCATGTCGCCGTCGAACCCGCCCTCGCCGCGGCCACGGAAGAAGTGATGGAAGCCGACCTGGTAGAGGGTCGCCGCCGAGGCGAAGGTCGAGATGTGGCCGCCGAGGCCGGAGTACTTCTTGTTCGCCCGCACCACCATCGCCATCGCGTTCCAGCGCACGATGCTCTTGATCCGCCGCTCGAGCGCGCGGTCGCCGCCGTAGGCCGGCTCCTCGCTCTTGGGGATGGAGTTGATGTACGGCGTGTTCCCCGTAAAGGGGAGGACGACGTCCTTCTCGAACCCCTTCTCGAGCAGCTTCTTGAGCAGGAAGCAGGCCCGCTCCACCCCCTCGATCTCCACCACCTGCTCGAACGCCGTCAGCCACTCCTCGGTCTCGTTGACGTCGCTATCGGCCTCTCCCCCCGTGTACCAGTTGAGGGGAGCCTGATACGGCTTGCTCATTCCCAATGCCTCCTCGGTGCCATGCCGGATGCCGGCGGATCGTTCCGCCGGCCGGTCCCCGCGAGGAAATTACCCTCTGGGAACCGGCCGCTCGACAGCATACGACGGATGGGAGGAGAGGGGAACGGCAGCCGGGTGTCCGGTCAGATCCCCCGGCCGCCGGCGACGCGCTGGGGCGCGGCCTTCCGGCGCAGCTTGAAGGTGAGGTTGAGCGCCAGCCAGTCCTGGGGACCGCCGCCCCGCGCCGGCGCCTTGGTGTCGCGGTCGGCGTACCCCCCGCCGCCGAACGTGGCCGCGAGGAGGTCGCCGAGCGAGCCGGCCGGACCGCGGCTCCCCGCCCCCTCGCGGACGCCGCCCTGGAACAGCGGCTGGAAATCGGCCGGATGGGTGGTGACCATGAGCTTGACCGTCTCGATCCCCTCCACCTCCTCGGCGGGCCCCTTGACCAGGAAAGGAAACTCGTCGGGGATGAAGAGGCCGATCTCGCGCCCCGGCTGGGTCCCCACCTCGAGCGTCCGGCCCGGGAGGAGGCTGTCCTCCGCGCCGGGTGGCGGATAGAGCAGGGTGATCCGGCCGGTGAGGCCGACGTCCAGCAGGTAGACGAAGAGCGGCGGCGCGTCCGGCTGGCTGACGATCCGGAACGCCACGTTCTCCCCCTCGTAGAGCACCGGCAGCCCCCCCTCGACGTCGGGCGTCTCCAGGCTGAAGTCCCCCTTGCGGAGCAGCACGGCGCCGACCTTCCCCTTGAGCCGGCTCGCCTCGTTCTGGAGATCGATCGTCAGGCGATGGCGGGCCACCTTCTCGAGGTTCTCCACCAGGAGCTTGATGACCCCCGGCTCGTAGCGGCGATGGGGCGGCATCGCCAGCTGGCCGTCCTCGCCGACCACCGCCCAGGTCTCCTCCGCGAGCGGGCCCAGCATCGGCGCCGGCGAGCCCTTGGCAACCTTCGTACGCGGCGCCGCCAGGTAGACCCGCGCCTTGGCGTACGTGCCGCGCTTCGCCCGCCGCAACACCTTCGAGCGGTCGAGGGCGTCCCGCAGCGCCTGGACGTCCTGGCCCGCCGGGGCCACCACCTCGACCGGCATCCGCGTCTCGAGGGCGTGGCTCTCCTCCACCGCCCGCATCCCCGGCTGCACGGCCCCCGGCCGCGTCTCCCGCAACAGCCGCCCTTCGCTGGTCACCGCCTGCACCGAGGTCAGCGCCACCACCCCCAGCGGCTCGGCGCCCGGCGCCACCTCTTTCGTCCCGGCGGGGTGGATCGCCCACTGCGATCCCTCGGTGAGCCCGCAGGCGGCGCCGAGCCCGAGGGTCACCTGGTCGGCCGACCGCAGGGTGACCGGCGCGAAGCGCATCGTCTCGATCCGGCGGCTGCCGAAGACCTCGAGGTCCCGGGCCCCTTCGAGCTGCGGATGCTGGTCCGGAAAGCGCGCCGACACCCGCGGCCCCATCGCCTCGAAAAGGTCGCGGTAGGTCGTCCCCGACCTGGCCTTGGAGAGCTCCTGGGCAAGAAAGAACGTCATCGCCCCATGGCGGACCCCCTCCGGCTCCTCGACCTCGAACGATTTCTCGTCGCGGCTGCACCCCGAGATCAAGGCATAGCGGTCCCCCAGCGGCAGCCAGCCGCCGCCCCCGGCATCCCGGCCGCCGACCAGATCGCCACGGGCCGCGAGCGGAATCGGCGAGGGCGGCAACTGGCTGGCCGGGCGCAGATCCGGCTCGACCCAGCGCACCGCGCCGCCGAAATCGTCCCGGGTGATCGTCCCCGAGTGGCAGCAGTCGAAGACCAGGGTGACGGAGGAGGTCTTGGCGGTCAGATCCTTGAGCCAGAGATAGATCTCGTCGTCCTTGATGTCGCGGTTTTCATCGGGCTCCCGGCCGCTGTCATGGGGGACGATCGTCTCGTCGAATCCATCCGGCTCGTCCCCTTCGAGATCGGTCATCTGCGACCCGTGGCCGCTGTAGTGCACCACGACCACGTCGTCCTGCCCCACCCGCTGCACCAACTCGCTCATCGCCGTCAGGATCCCCTCGCGGGTCGCCTGCCGGTCCGTGAGCACCGCGACATGGCTCTCGGGAAAATTGAACGAATTCACGAGAGCCTGCCGCATCACCTCGACGTCATTGACGCACCCGCTGAGCTGCCCGCGGGGCGCGAATCTCGGATACTGGTTGATGCCGATCAGCAGGGCCCACTTGGGGCGATCGTCCGAAGCAGCGGCGTCCATGGCTGGGGATCTCCTTTCAGGGGATCTAGACGCCGCAGCGAATGGAATTGTTTAGCGAAGACGCGCGCGCTTCCTCGCCGCCGGGGACCACAAAGGCAACACCGTATGGCTCGCTGACACGTAACTCGGCCTCGGCGGCTCCGGTTCCTTTCTCGGAGGATGGATTCTCAAAAGTAATCTCGAGATGGACGATCTTGCCACGGACTTCCGGCGCCCGGCTCTTCCCACCCAGATAGGTGTAATTCCACCAGATCCACCGCTCGTCGCCGAGGAGCAGCTTCTCGACATGATCCGGCGGCCCCAGGAGCTTCTTTACGTCAGCCGCCGTCCGGCTTGCGACCAAAGCCCGGATCTGATCAAAGGACCTTGCGGACCTGGCCGAGGGAGAACAGGCATGCAGTACCAGACATCCAAGGATCACCAACAATAGAGAGTAACGGTTCACGGGAATCCTCCCTGAAAGAAGACCGGCGGAATCGTTCCGCCGGTCTGGGGCCAACCAGGAATGAGGACTTATTGGTCGTCGCAACCACGGCCTGGCGGCGGCGGAGTGAGTTGGCCTCCTGGAGGAGGGTAAACGACCTGAGCGTCGATGGGATCACCACGCCCGTCCTCGATCTCCGTCTTCTGATGCCGGCCTTCTTTCGGACGTCCTGGGTGCGTCTTTTGAGACATGGCTCTGCCCTCCCTTAAGGGTTGTGGATCCCTGGGAACCTGCAGCCTTAAAGGGGCGAAACCAGACAAATTCACTAATCTCTCTCGCCTACCAAGCGACCTGGACGAGCGGAGACCTCCTCGCAGTCCACACGTTCCTCGGGCTTCCGTCTTTAATAGAAACGCCCGTAGGCATTTTGTTGAGAGGGCCGGGATCGCCTCTCCAGTCGCCCTGCGCGACGAAGCCGGCCCAGAACCAAGGGGCATTCCGATCCGGCCGTTCCCAGATTTCGATCTGTGCCTTCTGCAGAGCCCGACTCGGTGTCATTCGCAACGACCAGAGATTCTTGTAGAAGAGAGCCATGAGGTCTGCCGTGCTCTCGTCATCTACATCCCATACGCTGCCAACGACCTCCGAAGCTCCCGCGGACAGAAAGGCCTGAGGCAGGCCTATCATCCCTTCACCGGGAATACTCCTGCCTAAACCGGAACTGCAAGAGCTCAGCACGACGAGATCAGACCGTAGGTTGAGAGCTCCGATGTCCTGGATGCGCAACAATCCATTCCGAGGCCTCCCCCACCTATTGAAGCGCGACAGAACGATAGCCTCTTGCCCTGGCTGACCTGCCGGGTGAAGGGTATGAGTCGCAATGTGGATTGTCTGAAAATCAGCGATCTTGCCGCTGGTGAACAGGTCCAGATTCGCTTCAAAGTCGAGCGCTTTGAGCACTTTGCTGGGCGCAATACCGGCACTGATCGTCTCAGCCTCCTTGCGAGATGCCGGTAGCCGGTCGAGGTAGCCGAGGATGGCGTCACCGACTCCTCGATGGGCCGCCGAATTTCCGGCTATTCGTGGATCGTCTCGCTCGAAAACCGCATCGGCCAGAACGGTCAGAAAGCCGGAAGCTGGTCGACGGCCTACTCGCCGTCTCCGGATCTGAGACAACACCGACGCCGAGGGCTCGGCCAGGATCTCATGCCTCACCATGAGAGGCTGTGGCCGGGTTCGTCGCCCGCCTCCTGAGAAGGGCACATCGGGGTCGGCAAGAGCAGCAAAGGGAATCGACTGGAGTGCTCCGGAAGACGCGATAAGGAGACGCTTCATATCCAGCCGCTTGGCGACGGGCCCAAGGAGCATATGACTCAACTCAACCCACTTCTCAACCGTGCTCGTGGTCATTCTCTGCAGGCGACTCTTGGTTAACCCCTCGTATACATCATGAGCCAAGTCTTCGATCACCTTCCGGCCCGGCAGGTTAAACGCCTCAATCCCCCCGCGGCTCACCAGCCAGAGCTGGCTCATGGGCTCACCCAGGGCGTACTCCAACAGTACGGTGTCGGCATCGAGCACCTCATCCCGGATCCCTTCAACCGAAAGCACGGGCGCTTCGCGGCCACCCACCAGATCTAGCAGAGTTCTGGCTCGGGCGCTCTCGCTGATCTCGAAGGCGTCGTCGACGAGCCGCGCCGAATTCTGGGACTGGGCTTTATCCATTAAAATGCTGATCAGCAGATCATAGACATCCTGTTTGCTCGAGAAAAACGCCACTCGAAGATCTTTGTCATCGGTTCCACTCCGCACATGCTCGATCAGCTTCAGCGCCTGCTCGGCCTGCCGCCGCGCTTCATCCAGCCTTCCTCTCCTACGCTCGTTCCAGGCAAAGCCCAGGCGGATACCGGCCTCCCAGACCGCATTTTTTGATGCGCGAGCGATGACGAGGGCACGATCGAAGCAGTCACGAGCTTCGTCATAACGCGAGAGAGCGCCAAACGCCCAGCCCAAATTCATCAAAATGACGGCCTGACTTCTTGAGTCCTTCAGGCTCTGGTAGATCTCTAGAGCTCGGCGGTACGGCTCCAGCGCGTCGTTGAACTGACTCTCTCTCACCAGGGCAAGACCCAAGCCGTCAAGAGTACCCGCCTCATTCTCAACATCCCTCGTGCTGTGCTCCACCTCAAGCGCCAGTTGAAACGACTGCAGCGCCCGATCCAAACTGCCCGCGCTCACATAGGCGTTTCCTGCCTGCGTTAGCAGCATAGAGCGAGTGCTTGAGCCCAAACCCTTCAATGACAATGCTGAGCGGTAGTAATCCAGTCCCTTCTCGGCCTGTCCCATTTGCTCGTAGAGAAGACCGAACGCTGCCATAGCTTTGGCGGTACCGTCGGTGTCTCCGAGCTCCGACCAGATATGCAGCGCCTTCTGGAGTGCGATTCCAGCCTCTCGCGCTTCGCTCCGTTCCGCGTGGAATCCGCCGAGGTTCGTGAGGCTTGTGGCTTCCGTCTTGGCGTCTTTTGCTTCGTGGGCGAGACGAGCCGCACGCGCGAAGAGACTCTTCGCTCTCTCGACCTGATTTAAACTCTGCTCCCCTCTGGCCCATTCATTAAGGAAGACCGCCTCTTCGCGCTTCCGACCCAATTTCATGAGCAACGATACCGTACGCTGATAAAATGCGACCGCATTTCGCCATTCCGCCTGGCCCATGTAAAGAGCGCCGATGTCCGCGAGGGCATCGGCATCAAGATCCCGCTCCCCAGCCGCCCGCAAAGCCTCCTCAGCGAACAGGAGATCTGCCTCCCTTCGCTTAGCGTCCCGCTTCTGATCCAGCGCTCTCGCGCGATAGTAGACCTGCAATGCGAAGGCTCTCTTTCGATCGTGCGCTGTCGCGATCCGGCGCCCGATCGACTCGATGAAGTAGTACGCTGTCGACGAGTTATCGTGCTTTGATGAGGAGGTGGAGATCACTACCCTGTACTGTCCGGCCCGCTCCGCGACCAGCAGCACAGGCTCGGGACCGCGGTCGGAGTTGTGGCTATCGATGGTGAGGAGCGGCATTCCCAGCGGGTCGAACAACTCCACAGATACGTCAATCCCTCGTTGTTGGACGGTGGCGCTCAGCAGCATGCTGGGTTTCAGCTCGACAAAGTAAACATTCCTGATCTTGGTCGAGACCCGACGGGGGCGTCCCTTCTCCTTGAACAAATCGAAGACTTGCTCTCGGGAGGGAGAGATATCTTCTTGCTTTCGATCTTTACCTTCTCGCGTGATCACCTGGCCAGTCGCTGCCTTGCGAGGATTGGCCGGCGAGGTTGCCACACCGAAGCATAATCCCACAAGTACGCATATGGCGAGGGTTCTCCTTGCCATCTGAAGCATCAATGTATGCCCTTTCAGATTCCGATGTACGGATAGATAAATCAGTAGGGAACCTGCATCGAGGCCCCATGAGAGCGCGAAGCTACTATTGTACTCTCAAAGCCGGCTGGAACGCCGACGGATTGTGCGACCGATCGAGGTCAAGGCTTGACGAGGAGCTTGGCGGGCTTTCCAATCGGTTCTGGACGCCGAGCCGGAGATAATCCGGAAACTCGGATGGTGTAGATACCCGGCGGGAGAAGGTCGTGTCCTATCGGCAAGGTCAGTTGCTCCAACTCCTTCCGCAGGTAGGGACCGCCGGAATACACCACTCTCTCGCCCTTGCTCAAGATCTCAATCTGGTAGCTTGGGAATTTAGGCGTGACAAAAAATTTAAGCGCACAGGGAGGGCTTACGCGCTCTTCCGGAGACTGTTCCCCGCGGACAACACTGAAGTCGAGACTCGTCTCGGGCATGGCGACGATTTTCTCGGAGTGCCCGCGAACACTGAACGCGTAGAGCGAGATCCCCACCACCGCTGCCCCCAGCACCGCCGCCACCGTCTGGAAAACGCGTAACTGCTTCACCAGCCGGCGATCCCTCTCTGGCTCTTGAATCCGCGTGCTAAATGCTCCGCCCTCACCCGTCATCCGCGCCTGCAAAGCGCGCCACTCCTTGGCTGCCTCTAGATCGGCCACGCCCTCCACCCTCTCCGCCAGCGGCACCTCCACAAAGCTCGCGAAGTCCAGCAGCAAGCCCCGGCACCGCCCACACACGGCGAGGTGCTCCTGAACCTCCAACTCTTCCGCTTCCGCAAGTTTCCCCTCGGCGTAGGCGGAGAGGGTGCCGTCGCTTGGGTGCTCGGCCGGATCCGGCACCGGGTCTGCGCCCGCGAGCGGTGCGAGGAGCTCGTCCAGCGGATTGGCATCCTCGGTCATGTTGAGCCCCGATCTGGGCCGTCCCCCAGCATGTCGATCAGCCGCTTGCGAGCCTGGTGCAGGTGGGCCTTGACCGTCTCGATCGAGATCTTCATCACCGTGGCGATCTCCGTATACTTGAGACCTTTTTCGTAGCGCAGAGTGCAGCAGTGGCGCATCTGGGGGGGAGATCGCGGAGAGCGGCGCGGATCCTCGCGATCTGCTCCTTCCGGTCGGCCTCCTGCTCCGGCGTGGGCCCGGTCGCGGCCAGCGAGAGCCGGGGACCGGCAGGGTTCTCTTCCGAGACCAGAGCGTCCAACGAATGCTCGATTCCATCCCGCTTCTCCGCCCCTCGCCGCCGGAGCTCATTTTTATAGACACTGTCCGCGATTCCAAGCATCCACCACTCGAAGCTCGATTCACGTCGAAAGGTATCTATAGCTTTAAAGACCCGCAGAAAGACGTCTTGGGTGAGATCCTTGCATTCTTCGGGAGTGAAGCCTTTGCGCTTGAAATAGGCGAGGACCCGCGGACGATGGAGCTCGAACAGCCGGCGGGAATTCTCCTCCCGGTCGATACCCCGCTGGATCTTGTCGACCAGGTCCAGGGTGGGGTTATCCGAATCTTGGCTCAAAAGCGGCTCAAAATCGGCTCAAAATCGCCAAAGGCTTAAGGACGAGCCTCTCCCGACGGGTGGAGGAACGGACGTCCGGGGGTGGCATCGAAATCGAGGGGTACAACCGCTGACAAATCCTCTCGGATGAACACCAAAGCTACGAAAACACTGGCCTCAACATATTCTTCCTTCGCCGCTCTGTCAATTCCTCGGCGGCGACGCGGGAAGGCGTGCCGCGATACACTCTCCCCATGTCGTGGACTCTCCTGATGGCCGACGAGGAGGGGGATCCGTTGCAGGAGACCTTCGTGATCCTCGACCGCGAGCTGGTCGACTATCTCGCCGGGCTCGAGGAGTTCCCCGTGCTGCGCAACCTGAAGACCCTCGATCCCATCGAGGAGACCTGGATCGACGCCGAGGTGCGGGCGATGCTGGAGGGGGAGGTGGAGACGCTCGCCGGGCGGGTGCGGCGGCGCGAGGCTCCCGAGCCGCCCGAGTGGGTGGGCCTCGAGGGGACGGGGGACATCCGGATCGGCGAGGAGCTCGGCTGGCGCGGCCTCCTCGACTTCCTCCAGAAGCTGGAGCACCTGCTCCATCTCGCCCGCCAGATGGGGATGGAGGTCTGGGCCCTCCCCAACGATTGACCGGGTGCGGGCCTCAGCTCACCGGCGGCTCGATCGGGGCGCCGAACAGCTCCCGCCCGAGGGCGTCGAGCTGCAGGCGGAACTTCTCTTCCAGGGCCGCGCGGGCGGCGTCGCTCAGGAAGGCCTGACGCAGAGCGGCGAGCGACATCCCGGCGATCTCGGACGGCGAATAGCCGAAGGTCTGGTGGAGCCGCAGGTACTCGAGGGTGAGGTTGGTGTTGAAGAAGGCGGGGTCGTCCGAGCTGACCGAGAGCGCCAGCCCCTCCCGGTAGAGGCGGTCGAAGGGATGGCTCGCGAGGTCGGGGGCCACGCCCAGGCAGAGGTTGGAGGTCGGGCAGACCTCGAGCGGGATCTGCCGCTCCCGCAGCTCGGCGACCAGGGCCGGGTCCTCGACCGCCCGCACGCCGTGGCCGATCCGCTCGGCCCGGCAGACGGCGAGCACCGAGCGGATCGACTCCGGCCCGGCGTGCTCGCCGGCGTGGGCGACCCGGTGGAGCCCCTCCCGCTCCGCCGCGGCGAAGTGCTCCTGGAAGGGCTCGTTGGGAAACCGGCTCTCGCTCCCCGAGAGCCCGAGCGCCGCGACCACCCCGCGCCGCCGGCCGGCGAGGGCCCAGTCGAGGGTGCGGTCCGCCGGCTCCACGCCGACGTTGCGGACGATGTCCGGGATCAGGCGCAGGGTGACGCCGTAGCGCCGCTCCCCTTCCGCGATCGCCTCGGCCAGCGCGGCGAGCACCTCGTCGCCGTTGGCGCCGTTCGTGAGATGGGTCGAGATGGTGAAGTGGGCCTCGGTGTAGAGGACGTTCTGGTAGGCCTGCTCGGCGAGCAGGTCGAGCACCAGGAGCTGGAAGTCCTCCGGCCGGCGCAGCGCCCGCGAGCAGGCGAGATAGACCTGGACGAAGTGGTCGAAGTCGGTGAAGCGGAACCAGCGCTTGAGCCCGGTCTCGTCCTGGGCGGGGAGCTCGATGCCGTTGCGCCGCGCCAGCTCCAGCAGCACGGCCGGCCGCATGGCGCCTTCGAGATGGACGTGGAGCTCGACCTTGGGGAGGCGCAGCAGGAAGCGATCGATGCTCATGCGGTTGGTTTACGACTCGTTGCCGGAGCCCTTGGGGGGCAGCCGCTGGCGCAGGTGGGCGATCACCGGCTCGGGGACCAGGCCGGTCAGGTTGCCGCCGAGGGCGAAGACCTCCTTGACCAGGCGGCTCGAGAGATAGGTGTAGTCCTCCTTGGGCATCATGAACACGGTCTCGACCCGCGGGTTGAGCCGGCGGTTCATCAGCGCCATCTGGAACTCGTACTCGAAGTCCGAGACGGCGCGCAGCCCGCGCACCACGGCGCGGGCGCCCACCCGGTCCATGAAATCGACCAGGAGCCCGGAGAAGCTCTCGACCCGCACCGCGGGATCGACCATCTCGCGGATCGCCTCGATGCGCTCGGCGACCGAGAAGAGCGGCTGCTTGCCCTCGTTCATCAGCACGGCGACGACCACCTCGTCGAACAGGGGACGGCAACGCTCGATGATGTCGAGGTGGCCGTTGTGGATGGGGTCGAACGACCCGGGATAGACGGCGATCCGCTGGCTCATCGGGGCTTCGAGAGATCGAAAGTGACGACGTTGTGGGCGGCGTCGGTGACCCGCAGCAGCAGCAGGTCTCCGGGGTGGCTGGGGAGGTCGACGAGCAGGACCTCGGTCCGTCCGTCGATCAGCCCGTCGGCGGCGGGCACCGGTTTCCATTCCTGGGCGTTGACGCTGGCCACCGCCTCGCGCAGCGGCGAGAGGGCGTCGCGGACGGTGACCCGCAGCTGGCCGTCGGCGCCTCCCGAGGCGCGCTCGACCTTGACCAGCTCGGGCGGCGTATGGTCGATCACCACCGGCTCGCTCACCCGCTCGGCCACCAGCGCCGCGGCGGGGTCGTTCGACGGCCGGTCCGAGGCGCGCAGGCGGAAGCGGTAGACGCCGTCGGGGAGCGCCAGGGCGTCGAAGCTGTAGTGATCTTCCTTGAGATCTTTCACCATCTGGAGCCAGTCTTCCTGCGCATCGCCCGCGTCTCCCTGCAAAGCCGCCCTGCGGAAGGAGAGATCGTAGACCAGATCGTCGCCGTTGGGGTCGGCGGCCGTCCAGCGCAGGGTCTGGTAGCCGAGCTTCCAGAGCACTTTGTTGCGCCCGCCCGAGTCGTCGTCGGTGGCGGCGCTCAGGGAGGTGAAGATCCCCTCGCGGTTGGGATGGGCCGGCTCGTAGATCTGATTGGTGGGATTGAACCCCTGCGGCACCAGGACCTGCCCGGGGTCGAGCGGCTGGAAGGTGCCGATCTTCGGCCTCAGGTTCTCCTGGCGGTAGGAGAGCTCGGTCTCGTAGATCCGCGGCGAGCCCCCGGCGCCGGCGCGCAGCTCGGCGCGCCACTGGACGAAGCGCCCCTTGGGAAGGCCGGCGAGCGGGATCTCGCTCCCCTCGCGCGGCTCGCTCCACGCCGACCAGGTGGCGTCCGGCTCGGCGCTGGCGCCGGTGCGGAAGGAGAAGCGGACCGCCGATCCGGCGGGAGAGTCCCCCTGCCAGGAGAAGGTGCCGAAGCGGGCGAGCTGCTCGGCGTCGAGCGCCGCGCTGGTGTAGGTGCCGCTCGTCTCGCTGCCGCGCACCACCCGGAAGAGGGCGGCGGCGTTGGTGGTGGCGAGGACCGGCCCCGGCTCACCCGGCAGCACGGCGACGATCTGCCGTTCGTCGACCTGCTTTTCGAGCAGCATCTGCTGGTCCGCCCAGCGGTAGAGCTTGCCGTCGAGGCCGGTCGCCACCCACAGCTTGCCGTTCTGCCAGAGCAGGCCGTAGATGGTGTCCTCGGAGAAGGTCCACAGGCTCTCGACGACGCCGGAGGGGGAGATCGCCAGCACCTCGCTGCGCGGCGAGGCGGCGGCGCCCGCCGCTGCCCCGGGACGGCGCGGGCCGGCGGCGACCGTCGGGGTGTCGGCCGGCTCGACCGTTATCGAGACCTGCTCCTGGGCTTCCTTGCCACGGCCGCCGCCCCCGCGACGTCCCGGTGGGGCGGCGGCGGCGGGCGGCGCCGCCTGGTCCTTCGCCTGGTCGACCAGGCTCGCCTCGGAGGCGATCACCGCGGCGTAGGCGGTGCCGTCCGGCGCCACGGCGAGCGAGACGACCTCGGGCTCCTGGGCGTCGAACAGGGTGCGGGCGTGACCGTCGGGGCTGACCCGCAGGATCAATCCCTCGCCGGCGGTGCCGACCAGGACGTCGCCGCCGGGGAGCGGCGCCAGCGTCCGGATGTGGGTGTCCTCGCTGTCGTAGAGGACCTTCCCCTTGCCCTTGGCATCGACGCGGAAGAGCTTCCCCTCGGTGCCGGTGCCGACCAGCAGCGCGCCGTCGGCGGCGCGGGCGAGCGCCCAGATGTAGGTGGCGCCGGGATCGAAGAAAATCTCCCCCTTGGCGCCTTTGCCCTGCGGGATCCGGTAGACCTTGCCGTGCGGCGAGGTGCCGGCGTAGACCGTGCCGTCGGGATCGGCCCAGACGGCGAAGACCTCGGGCTCGGGAGCGGTGAACAGCTCGCTGACCTTCCCCTGGCGGTCGATCTTGAGCACCTTGCCGGCGTTGCCGGTCCCCACCACCCAGCCGTCCGGCAGGGGGGCGGCGGCGAGCAGGAACGGCTCGGAGAGGGAGGCCACGCGGTCGACCCGCGGCGCGAGCTGCATGCGGCCGAGCGCGTCGACGCTCACCCCCTTGAGGCTGCCGGCGAGGAAGCTGCTCTGGCTCCGCGCCTGGAAGATCCGGACCTGCGTGCCGCGCGCCGGCAGGGCCGCGCCGGCCAGCGACACCCACAGCGCGGCCGCCGCGGCGGCCGCACCCACGTTCGAGCGTGCTCTCATACCCCTCCCTTGTCGTTGGCCGCCACCGCCGCCGTCTCGGCTCCTGGAACCGTATCCGCCGTATCCGAGGCCTCGGGGACGCGGCGGCGCACCTCGAGATCGACCCGCAGCAGTCCCTGGATGGGGACCGGCATGGCCTCGCGCTGCTCCTGGACGATCGCCGAGCGCAGGCCGACGGCGCCGCCGGTGGCCGCGGCGCCCCACAGCGAGCGCACCGAGCCGGGGAGCTGCGCCATCGCCTCGCCCGCCACCGAGAGGCCGGGGCCGGCCGCGATCCCCAGCACCATCAGGTCGCGCCGCGAATGAAACGAGCGCAGCAGCGCCAGCGCCTGATGGAAGGTGACCGGCTCGGCCGGCGCCAGCGAGAGGCGGGCGGCGTCGGCGCTGGCGCCGTCCCCCACCAGCAGCGAGTAGCGGCCGGGGTTGAGGTCCCCCGGGATCGCGACGCTCAGGCGGTGATGGAAGGTCTCGCCGCGGTAGGGGGCGAAGTCGAGGTTGAGCGCCACCTGGTCGCCGGGGTGCACCACGGTGCGGCTGGCGCTCGCTCCCACCAGGTTGGCGAAGCTCGGCTGGTCGGTCTGCGCGAGGTCGACCTCCACCCCTTCGAGGTCGACCTTCTCGAGGGTGTTCTGGGTCAGGTACGAGACGATCGACAGCAGGAAGGCCGAGGCCTCCGCCGTCGCGTTGTTGCCGTCGAAGCTCTGGCGCACCTCGAGGTCGCCGTACTGGCGCAGGCGCAGGTGGGCCGTCATCTCGAGGCTCTGCGAGCCGGTGGTGTAGCTCGCGGCCTCGAGGCCGGCGACGAGGCCGCTGCCGACCAGCAGCGGCATGAACTCCGGCAGCGCGGCGAGGCGCATGCGGTACTCGCGCGGCTTCTCGCTGTGCACCCTGAGGACCATCGGGATCATCGGCGCCACGGCGCCGATCCGCCCCTGGATCCCCATCTTGCGGTCCTGCTCGAAGGCGCCGATCACCTTGCCGGTGTTCGAGATCTTGAACGAGTTGTTCGAGCTGGAGAGGACGGTCACCACCTCGGCGGTCGCCATCGGCACCCGCACCGGCCCGAGGCCGAGGAACGGGTGGCCGAAGGCGAGCACCTGGTCGCCGTAGCGGTCGGTCACCGTGCCGTTGGCGGCGAGCTGGAAGTCGCCGTCGACCAGCACCACGCTGACCGACTTGCCCGGCGCGAGGTCGTCCGGCACCGTGCCGGGGGCCGCCTTGCCGCCGGCGGCGACGCTCCCCAGCGCCTGGCGCAGCATCCCCGTCGAGCGCTCGCCGAAGCCGGTCGCCGTCCACTGCACGGTCGGCCCGGCGCCGTCGACGAGCTTCGGCGTCAGGCGCGAGAGCTGGGCGGCGAGGAGGTCCGGCGGGAGATGGCCGCTCGCCAGGTCCGAGAGCTTGACCGTCGTCATCGGGACGGGGGGCGGCGGCGACGGCGAGATCGGCGTCGCCTTCAAGTTCGAGAGCTGGCGCATGGCGCCGATCGGCGTGATCCCCGCGATCGCCTCGTTGGTGAACGGCCAGCTGAACGCCACCGCGCCGGCCAGCCGGCCGTCGATGAACACCGGGCTGCCGCTCATCCCCCCCGCGACGCCGCTCTTCTCGAGCCCCTTGCCGGTCAGGCGGGCGAGGATGTAGCTGACGTCCGGGCTGATGTTGCGCATGATGCCGATCACCTCGACGTCGAAGCGCTCGGGCTCGGTGCCGGCGAAGACCGAGAGGCCGTAGCCGCGCTGCCCGCGCACGATGTCCCCCAGGCCGATGGTGGGGAGCGCGCTCGACGGGACGCCCGGCGCGACGGCCGCGGGAACGGGCGCAGGGACGGCGGCCCGCGCGGCGAACGGCGCCGCCGGCAGGAGGGCGGCCAGCAGCAGGGCCGCGGCGAGCGAGGGACGGGACGATGGGTGCCTCATGCTTCTTCCTCTCCCGATCGGCCGAGCGCCTGGAGCAGACGCTCGGCGGGAAAACTCCCAGCCCGTAGAACCCTGAGCCCCTCCCCTTCTATTGCCACCAGCGTCGAAGGAGGGCCGCCGGGGAGGATCCCGCCGTCGACCACCCTCGCGTCCTCGCCGGCGAGCAGCTCGGCGGCGGCGGCCGGATCGAGGATCGGCTCGCCGCCGCTCAGGTTGGCGCTGGTCGCCGTCAGCCCGTGCCCGAGCGCCGAGAGCAGCTCGCGCAGCGCCGCGTGGGCCGGCACCCGCACGGCCAGGCTCCGCGCGCCGGCCGAGGCCGGCAGCGGGTGCGCGATCGGCAGCACCGCGGTCAGCGCCGCCGGCCACAGCGCGAGCAGGCGCCTCACTATATAAAGGTTGGGATCGACTCCCAAACCGGCGAGCTGCGCCGCGCCCGCGACCACCACCGGCAGCGCCTTCCCCGCCTCGCGCCGCTTGACGCGATAGACCGCCGCCACCCCCGCCGGGTTCCCGGGATCGACCGCCAGCCCGTAGCTCGACTCGGTGGGGATCGCGAGGATTCCCCCGCGGGCGAGCAGGTCGCGCAGCGGCGCGACGGGATCGCCCGGCCGCCAGAGAGGAATCTTTCCCGGAGGATTCATCTCCTGGAGCTCACTTCGGGCGCCGGGCCGCGCCGGCGATCAGCTCGCGGGCGTGGGAGAGGGAGGTCTCGGTGATCTGCTTGCCGGCGAGCATGCGGGCGACCTCCTCGACCCGCGCCTCGGGGTCCAGCGCTTCGACCTGCACGCTGGTGCGGCCCCCCTCCACCCGCTTGCCGACCTTGAAGTGGAGGTCGCCGTGGCTCGCCACCTGCGGCAGGTGGGTGACGGCGAGGATCTGTCCGCCCTTGGCCAGGCGCTGGAGCTTGGCGCCGAGCGCCGCGGCCTCGGCGCCGCCGATGCCGGTGTCCACCTCGTCGAAGACCAGGGTGGGGCGGGCCTTCTCCGCCTCGCCGCGGGCGGCGAGCTGGAGGGCGAGGTGGATGCGCGACAGCTCACCCCCCGAGGCGATGCGGGCGAGCGGGCGGGCGGGCTCCCCGGGGTTGGGCGCGAACAGGAAGACCACCTGGTCGATGCCGTCGCGGCCGAAGTCGGTCGCCGCGGCTTCCCCCGTCCCGTCGGCGATGGCGAGCGGGCTGCCGGCGCGGCGGCGGCGTTCGAGCGCCACGCCGAGGCGGGCGCGGGCGAGCCCGAGGTCCTTGAGCTCGCCCTCGATCCGCTCCACCAGCGCCGCTCCCCAGGCGGCGCGGGAGGCGGACAGCGCGAGCGCCGCCTCGCGATACTCCGCGAGGGCGGCGGCGACCTTGATCTCCAGCTCGTCGCGGTCGTCGTCGTCCCCTTCGAGCTCGGCGAGCTCGGCGGCGATCTCGGCCCGGCGGGCGAGGACGGCGCCCGAGCCGCCGCCGTGGCGGCGGCCGAGGCGCTCGATCGTCGCCAGGCGTTCCTCGAGGAAGTCGAGGCGCGCCGGATCGGGCTCCAGGCCGTCGAGCCGCTGGCGCAGCGAGCGCGCGGTCTCCGACAGGCGGATGCGCGCCTCCTCGACCTCGGCGCGCCAGGGAGCGGCCTGCGGCTCCCACGCCTCGATCTCCTCCAGCAGCGATTCGGCCTTGCCGGCCCGCTCGACCGCCGATCCCTCCTCGTCGAACAGCAGCGCGAAGGCGGTGCCGAGCGAGCGGGTGATCGCCTCGGCGTTCCTCAGCACGTCGCGCTCGGCCTTGAGCTCCGCCTCCTCGCCGGCGCGCAGCTTGGCGGCGTCGATCTCGGCGGCCTGGAAGCGCAGCAGGTCGAGCCGCTCGCGCCGCAGCCGGTCGTCCCCCGAGAGGCGCTCCAGCCGCTCGGCCAGGCGCGCGTGGCGCTCGAAGGCCTCGCTCACCCGGGCGAGCCGCGGCGGGGCTTCCGCGCCGCCGCTGCGGTCGAGGAGGGCGCGCTGGAGCTCGGGCTCGATCAGCCCCAGCTCGTCGCGCTGGCCGTGGATGCGCAGCAGGTACGGGGCGAGGTCGGCGAGCAGCCGCAGGGTCGTCGGCTGGTCGTTGACGAAGACGCGGTTGCGGCCGTTCCTGCCGATCTCGCGGCGGACCAGCACCTCGTCCCCCTCGGCCTCGAGGCCGGCCTCGGCGAGCACCGCGCGCCACCCCTTCCCCTCCGGCTCGAAGACCCCCGAGACGGTGAGCGCCTCGGCCCCCGTGCGCACCAGGTCGGCGCTCGCCCGGCTCCCCGCCAGCAGCGACAGCGAGTCGACGACGATCGACTTGCCGGCGCCGGTCTCCCCCGAGAGCACGTTGAACCCCGCCCCCAGCTCGACGGAAGCCTCGGCGAGGACGGCAAGGTTGCGGACGTGGATCTCGCGCAGCACGGAGATTTGAGCGGGGGCGGTCAGCGAACGGTCACGGGAAGACGGTACCTTGGGGACGAAAGAAGTCTAGCAGAGGCGGGAAAGACGGACCAATCCGTAACGGGATCGCCCGCAGGGTGCGCTGCGCGCACCACGAACGGCCATGGTGCGCACAGCGCACCCTGCGAGCACCGTTGATTTCCTTGAGCTGTATGAGAAAAGGCCACCCGGAAAGGTGGCCTCGATTTCACCCTGACCGCAGAGCGCCGCTTGTGATTACAGAGGGCGCCCGGGGAGAATCTCCTCAGATCTTGGTGACGTTCTCCGCCGCCGGGCCCTTGTTGCCCTGCACGACGTCGAACTCGACACGGTCACCCTCGGCGAGGCTCTTGAAGCCCGAACCCTGAATGGCCGAGTGATGCACGAAGAGGTCCTTGCCCCCGTCCTCCGGCGTGATGAAACCGAAGCCCTTGGTGTCATTGAACCACTTCACTTTTCCGGTGTTACGCATGGTGTTTGTCTCTCTTTCTTGGTTCTTCGCCACAAACGACAAAAGGGACCCCGTGTCGTACCAGGTCCCTTTCGTGAATTTCTGGCTTTGGATGCCAGGGGCCACCTATTGACCCCACAGGCGGAGGAGAATCTACAGGATCAGGATGCCGGGAGTCAAGGGAGGGGCACGGACGACCACGGACTCACACGGACGAACAGGGACGAACAGGCCCCTTGCCCTCGACCTTCTTCCGCTCCGCCGACGACGGGCAGAGCTCAGCGTGCGCGACACCGCGACCGGCAGGACCCGCACCTACATCAATCCGCAGAAGACGGCGTTGTAGCCGATCCAGGATACGAGCGCGTTCCTGACCTGCCCTTGAAGCCTTACTCCGACGGGCGGTTGAACGTCGAGGGAAGGAACTCGGGGTCTTCCTGCGCGCGGCGCTCGAAGCTCAGGAAGTCGTAGTAGCCGCAGCGGCTGTTGCCGGGGTAGGTGCGGCAGATCTCCGGGCGCCCTTCGTAGACGGTGCAGCGGCGGGTCTCGCGGTCGATGAATTTGCAGATGGTGCCGTAGATCTTGTCCGGCTGGTGGCGGAGGATGACCTCGCCGGGCTCCTCCCCCCGCTTGGTAAACTTCCGCGCCACGACCGCGAAATCGAGACCCAGAAAGAGCGCCAGGCGCTGCACGTCGGAGGGCTGGACGGGGATCCGCGGGTAGGAGCAGCAGTAGGAGGGGCAGCGGTCGCAACAGAAGAAATTGGCCATGGTGTAAGGTTCCCTCCGAAGTCTAACCGTTTCGAGGGGAATGTCCACACTGGAGGTTCGCATGAACGGCAAGGTCTTCCCGCTTCTCGCCCTCGGTCTCTGCTGCGCCTGCTTCGACGCCATCGCGACAGCCGGCTGACCCTCCTGCCGTGCCGACCGTGCAGGTGCCCGAGAGCATCACGGCGCAGGGAGTGCCGCCGATCCCCGTGCACGGCGCCGAGGACCTCCTGCCCTACGAGAACATCCGCGTCGCGCTCCTCGCCGACTGGCATCCCAGGGAACGCCGGCTGCTGATCCGCACCCGCTTCGCGGAGAGCCCGCAGCTCCACGAGATCGCGATGCCGATGGGCGCGCGGCGGCAGCTCACCTTCTATCGCGATCCGGTCGAGCAGGGGCTCTACCGCCCGAGCGATCCGGAGCAGCTGGTCTACGGCCTCAACGTGGGGGGCGCGGAGAACTATCAGCTCTTCCTGCTCGATCGGCGGACCGGCCGCGCGCGGCGGTTCACCGACGGCGTCCATCGCTATGTCGCGCCGCTCTGGTCGCGCGACGGCAAGCTCCTCGCCTATGCCAGCAACGCCCGCGACGGCCGCGACCTCGACGTCTACGCGGCCGATCCCGCGGTGGCCGGCAGCGAGCGCCGGCTGGCCGAGGTCAAGGGAGACTGGTCGCCACTCGACTGGAGCCCGGACGGCCGCCGCCTCCTGCTCTCCGAGTTCGTGTCGGCCAACGAGGCCTATCTCCACTGGGTGGACGCCGCGGGGGGCGAGGTCCACGACCTCACGCCGCGCAACCCGCGGAAAGAGGAGGCGACGGTCTCCTACCAGGGCGGCAAATGGTCGGCGGACGGCGGCTCGGTCTACACCCTCTCCGACCGCGACGGCGAGTTCCTGCGCCTGATCCGGCTCGACCTCGCGACCGGCGCCTCGACGGTCCTCTCCGGGAACCTCCCCTGGGACGTCGAGCAGTTCGACCTCTCGGACGACGGGCGGATGCTCGCCTTCTTCACCAACGAGGACGGGGTGAGCCGGCTCCACCTCCTCGACGCGATGAGCGGCACGCCGCTCGCCGCCCCCGAGCTGCCGTCCGGCGTCGCCGGCCGCGTCGCCTTCCGCCCGCGCTCCCACGAGCTGGCCTTCGACCTCAACTGGGCCCGCTCCCCGTCCGACGTCTACAGCTACGACCCCGAGACGCGGAAGCTCGAGCGCTGGACGGCCTCCGAGGCGGGCGGGCTCAACCCGGAGAGCTTCCCTCTCCCGGAGCTGGTCCACTACCCCACCTTCGACAATATGGGAAAATCTGCCGCCCGGCGGACGATCCCGGCGTTCGTCTTCCGCCCGCTCGGCGGAGCGCTTCAAGGGGCGGCGGCCGGTCTACATCAGCATCCACGGCGGGCCGGAAGGGCAGTCGCGCCCGCTCTTCCTGGGCAGCATGAACTATCTGCTCGACGAGCTCGGGGTGGTGGTGATCTATCCCAACGTGCGCGGCTCGGCCGGCTACGGCAAGAGCTACCTCAAGCTCGACAACGGCCGCCTGCGCGAGGATTCGGTGAAGGACATCGGCGCCCTGCTCGACTGGATCGCCGCCCAGCCGGACCTCGACCCCGCGCGGGTGATGGTGGCGGGAGGCTCCTACGGCGGCTACATGACGCTCGCCAGCCTGACCTTCTACAGCGACCGCCTCGCCGCCGCCTGGGACTCGGTGGGGATCAGCAACTTCGTCACCTTCCTCGAGAACACGCAGGGGTACCGCCAGGACCTGCGGCGCGCCGAGTACGGCGACGAGCGCGATCCGCAGATGCGCGCCTTCCTCGAGGGGATCGCCCCGGTCAACCGCGCCAAACAGATCACCAAGCCGCTGCTGGTGACGCAGGGCGCCAACGACCCGCGGGTGCCGCTCGCCGAGTCGGACCGCATCACCGCCGCCGTGCGCGCCAACGGCGTCCCGGTCTGGTACCTGGTCGCCAAGGACGAGGGGCACGGCTTCGGCAAGAAGACCAACACCGACTTCCAGCGCGCGGTGCTGTTCGAGTTCGTGCGGAAGTACTTATTAGGAGGAAAAATAGGGGAGAACGCCAGGCCGTGACGTGACTGGAGGAGAGGGCGACCGCGGGTCGCCCCTACGGCCCCAGGACGACGTTCCGCGCCGGTCGTAGGGGCGACCCGCGGTCGCCCGACGCCCTACCGCGCCGGCTCGGCGTAGACCGCCACGCGGTTGCGGCCGGTGCGCTTGGAGAGCAGGAGGGCCTGGTCGGCGGCCTGGTAGAGCTCCTGCGGGGTGGACATCTCGCGGCCCAGCTGCGCGACGCCGAACGAGCAGCTCACCGGGATGCGGACGTCGCCATAGCGGTGCTCGTAGCCGACGATCCGGTCGCGCAGCTTCGAGGCCAGCGCCTCGGCCCCCTCGCCGCCGGTCTCGGGAGCGACGATCACGAACTCGTCCCCGCCCACCCGGGCGAGCACCTGCTCGGGGCGCACCAGGTCGCGGGCGAGCGAGGCCACCTGCTTGAGGATGAAGTCGCCGCAGAGGTGGCCGTAGGTGTCGTTGATCGTCTTGAACTCGTCGAGGTCGAAGATGATCAGCGACAGCGGCCGCAGGTGGCGCACGGCGCGCGCCAGCTCGCGCTGCAGCTCCTCTTCGAGCTTGCGCTTGTTGAAGATCTCGGTCAGGCCGTCCTTCGCCACCAGCTCGTAGATCGCCAGGTGATAGGCGCTCTCGACGTCCTGCTCGTGGAGGAACTTGAAGTGCACGGCGGCGGTCTGGAAGCGGTCGCCGCTCCTCAGCACCGTGCGGTCGTGGATCGGCTGGCCGTTGATGTAGGTGCCGTTGGTGCTCCCCAGGTCCTCGAGGGTCACCGTGGGGCCGAGGTAGCGCAGGCGCGCGTGCTTCCTGGAGATCGACATCACCTCCGGCAGGCTGACGCCGACGGCGGCGGAACGGCCGATCTCGAGCGTGGTGCCGGGGGAGAGGCGGAAGCGGGAGCCCAGCCGCTGGCTCTCGGGATGGGCGATCAGGATGATGTCCGCCTCGGTCTCGACATGGGCGTGGGAACGGCTGCCGCGGTCGCGGGCCATCCCCTCGAACGTCTGCGTCATGCCACTCTCTTGGAGCGTCGCCAGCTCGATGTCGTCGGTGTCGGAGTCGCCTCCCCGGGACTGGAGGCGGTTGCGAGAGTCCGAACGGTGCCGTTCGTCCATAAAATTCGGCGGCGGGAAGATCAAAATGGCCGGGTCAAAAGCTGGATGAGCCTATCATCCGCCGGTCCGAAGCGTCAAACCAAGAGTCATTTGCCGGACACTATTTGCCGGACATTTGCCGGCCATCATTTGCCGGACAGGACGGCGCGCAGGACATGGCGGGCGACCTCGGGGTTCTCGCGCAGGCGGCGGATCGAATAGGGATACCAGTCGCGCCCGTAGGGAACGTAGACCCGCAGCCGGTGCCCGGCCGCGATCAGGATCTTGCGCAATTCCTCGTCGACTCCCAGCAGCATCTGGAACTCGTACTGGTCGGGCTTCAGGCCGTGCTTGTCGACCAGGGCGCTGGCCGCGCAGGCGAGGAACTCGTCGTGCGTCGCGATGCCGACGTAGACGCCGCGGGCTCAGCAGCTTGTCGAGCGCCTGGACGTAGTTGTGGCGCACCGTGTCGTACCCCTTCCAGGCGACCTGCCGGGGCTCGACGTAGATCCCCTTGCAGAGGCGGACGCTCGCCCCTTCGGCCGGCAGCTCCTCGATGTCGCGCAGGGTGCGGCGCATGTAGGCCTGGAGGACGACGCCGAGGTTGCCGAAGCGCGCGTGCAGCTCGCGGTAGATGCGCAGCGTGGCGTCGGTCGTCGTGTGGTCCTCCATGTCGATGCGGACGAAGTTGCCGAACCGCTTGGCGGTCTCCACGATCTGCGCCACGTTGTCGCGGCAGAACCCCTCGTCGATCTTCAGCCCCAGCAGGGTGAGCTTGATCGAGACGTTGGAGTCGACCTTCTCGCGGTCGAGGGTCTCGAAGATCTGCAGGTATTCCGCGACGGCGGCGGTCGCCTTGGCGCGCTCGTCGACCTCCTCGCCGAGCAGGTCGACGGTCGCCATCGCCCCCTGCCCGTTGAGGGTGCGGATGACGCGGACGGCGGCGTCGAGGCTCTCGCCGGCGACATAGCGGGAGGCCACCCGGCCGACGATCGGCTTCGGCACCGCGGGGAGGCCGGTGACCAGCAGGCGGTTGAACACACTCATCTCAGCGCCTCCCTCGAGGATGGAATCCAGGCAAGGTTCGATTCGGTCAGGCGGCCGACATCGCTTCGCTGTTGGTATGGACGGCCGCCGGCTCGTCGACCACCCAGCGCACGGATTTCGAGCAGGGGCAGGCGCCGGCCACCCGGCGCAGGGCCGGCATGCGGCTGGTCGCCGCCTCGAGCGTCAGCGTCCCTTCCTGCAGCTGGGTCAGCGCCTCGACGTACTCCTTGTAGTCGCGCCCCGCGAGGTACGACTCGGGGAGGCTCGCCACCAGGTGCCGGAGGTAGTCCGGCAGCGCGGTGTAGACCTCTCCCCGCGCGCCGACCATGCGGAACGCCGGCACGCCGCGGCGGCGGAAAAACTCGGCGTGGGGCATGTGCAGCAGGTCCTCGCGCTGCACCCCTTCGACGCTCTCGCCTTCCAGGATACGGTTCAGGTAGCTCTCGGAGTCGCCGTGGTTGAGGTTCTCGATCCTGGCGCGCAGGTAGCGCAGGTTGAGGTCGCGGACCAGCTTCTCGACCTCCTTGTAGTACTGCGCCTGCGCCTCGGCGTTCTTCATCGGCTTCAGGCCCATGCGGACATTGGAGCCGCCGCCGCGCTCGTCGCCGAACATCTCGAGGCCGCGCGGAATCCACTTGTTGAGGGTCTTCTGCAGGACTTCCATGGTGACGAAGGTCTGCCCCTTGGCGGCGGCGGTGGCCCAGCGGCGCATCGGCACCACACCCGAGGCGAGGTGGAAGGCCTCCTCGCGCAGCATCTGCGGCATGCTCTCGGCCATCGGCTGGTAGGCCGACATCTTCTGCATCTGGAGCTGGTACTTGCCGACGCGGTCGATCAGGGCGCAGAAGACGATGTTGTCGACGAAGGAGTCGAAGTCGATGTTGAAGGCGCCGAGCACGTGCGAGCCGGTGTTCATCGACAGGATGTCGTCGACGATGTCCGCCGTCGAGTCCTTGGAGACCGCGCTCCAGTCGTCCTCGGCGAGCAGGTGGAGCATCTGGTAGCCGTGACGCAGCTCCTCGGCCATCATGCGCAGCACCCAGAACTGCTCCTCCTCCTCCTGGGCGCGGGCGAGGGTCAGGCGGTGCTGCTGGATCGAGCCGAACTCGGTCGAGGCCTGGGCGCGGATGGCGCCGAACAGGTGATGCGCCTGCTCGGCGCTGAGATCGGAGGCCTTGCGCGCCTTCGGCTGCCCCTTCATCTCGCCGCACTCGACCTCGGTGCACATCCCCTGCTCGCGATAGGTGCAGAGCTCGAAGGTGGGATCGTTAGGGAAGTGCTTGTCCCAGTTCTCGATCAGGAAGTCGTAATCGGGCAGAAACACGTCCCGCCACTTGAGGACGGCCTCGTGGTATCGCTTCGGAATGGTGCTGGTCTTGACGTTCATCCCTGGCTCTCCCGCTGAAAATCTCAGTCGCTGCTCTACACCCGCCTAGAGGGTCCTCACGAAGGGGCGCAAGGACGACGGCGCGAAGCCCAACGAGCTGAAGAACCCCCGGATATCGTCCTGCTTCTGCTCGTCGACCAGGGTGCGCACGGCGTGCGCGCCGCGCTGCCGGAAGTGCTCGAGGACCGCCTCGGCCAGCCGCCGCCCGATCGCCTTCCCCCGATGGTCGGGGTCGACCCCCAGGACCTCGATCCAGCCGGTCGGCTCCTCGAGGCCGAACTCGCCGGAGCGCACCTCGCCGAGCATGAAGCCGACCACCTTGCCGCCGGCCTCGGCGACGAAGGAGGCGTCGGGGTCCCGCCGCAGGTAGTAACCGATCTGGCGCTCCCAAACTTCCGGGCGGTAGCGGCCGCCGATCTTCTCGTCGACGGCGACGATGTCGCTGATGTCCATCTCGTCGAGCGGACGGATACGGATTCCGGATGTCGGGTCGGTCATAGGTCGGCCATGTCTCTGGATGGAAGGACGGGGCACCTTGTGCGCTCCGTCACAAGCGGCATTCTAGCCCTTCGCGGGGGGCGGCGCAAAGGGGGGAGCGGCAGGGACGGCCGCAGGCTTCACGTGCTCGTGGGCGTGGTAGCTGCTGCGCACCAGCGGGCCGGCCTCGCAGTGGGCGAAGCCGAGGGCGAGGGCGTGCGCGCGGTGGGCGGCGAATTCGTCCGGGTGGACCCAGGCGGCGACCGGCAGGTGCTTCGGGGTCGGCTGCAGGTACTGGCCCATGGTGAGGATCTCGACGCCGGCGCCGCGGATGTCGGCGATCGTCGCGCGGACCTCGTCCGCCGTCTCGCCGAGGCCGAGCATGATGCCGGTCTTCACCCGCCCCTGATACTCTCCGGCGTCGCGCCGGCGCGCCGCCTCGGCGAGCAGGCCGAGGCTCCTGTCGTAGCGGCTGCCGGGGCGGGCCTGGCGATAGAGGCGCGGCACCGTCTCCATGTTGTGGGAGAAGACCTCCGGGGCGGCGCCGAGGACGATGTCGAGCGCGTCCGGCACGCCGCGGAAGTCGGGGGTGAGCACCTCGACGGCGCACCCCGGATGGCCGGCGTGCACCGCCGCGATCACCCGCGCCCAGTGGCGCGCGCCGCCGTCCGGCAGGTCGTCGCGGTCGACCGAGGTGAGCACGGCGTGGCGCAGCCCCATCACGCGGACCGCCTCGGCCACGTGGGCGGGCTCGGCGGGGTCGGGGCCGGCGGGGGGGCGTCCCGAGGTGACGGCGCAGAAGCCGCAGCGGCGGGTGCAGACGTCGCCGAGGATCATGAAGGTCGCCGTGCCGTGCTCGCCCCAGCACTCGTAGATGTTGGGACAGCGGGCTTCCTGGCAGACGGTATGGAGATCGAGCCGGTCGACGAGCGAGCGGACCTGATGGTAGGACGATGGAGTGGCGAGCCGGATGCGCAGCCACTCCGGCCTCCCCTCGCGGCGAGGGGAGGAGGCGGGGTCGGCGCCGCGGCCGATCTGAATTAGAGTGTCGCTCATGGCGCGTCTAGTCTAACGGAGGCGGGAGGGGAGGAGATGGCACGAAAGTCGCACAAGGGCAGTTTGCGTCAACACGAGCGAGCCGGCGAAGGCCGCCGGACGCCGGTCAGACCCAGGAGACGACTTTCATGTTCGCGCGGTCCACACGACGTCCACTGAGCCTCCTCTTCCTGCTGCTGGCCCCCTGGCTGGCCGCCGTGCCGGCGTCCGCCGGCGTCCTCGAGGGGAACTGCCGGGTCGCCAACCAGCCGGCCGCCACCCTGCTCATCCCCTACTTCGAGGTCGACCTCGGCGATCCCTCCGGACAGACGACGCTGATCTCGGTCAACAACGCCTCGTCGAAGTCGACCCTGGCCCGGGTGGTCCTGTGGACCGACTGGGGGGTGCCGACGCTCGCCTTCGACGTCTTCCTGACCGGCTACGACGTGCAGACGCTCAACCTGCGCGACCTGTTCCAGGGGAACCTCCCCAACACCGGTCCGGACGCCAGCAACAGCGGCCTGCTCTCGCAGGCCAACACCGCCGTCACCTTCGACGGCTGCTTCGACGGCGGCCCGAACGGGGTGGCGCCGAAGCTCGCCGCGACGGACGTCAGCTACCTGCGGGCGGCCCACACCGGCCAGCCGGTCGCCGCCGCCTCCGGCATCGCGCCGGCGCAGTGCGCCGGCAGCCCCGGCAGCTCCAGCTCCAATGGCACCCCCGCGCGGGGGGCCAACGTGGCGGTCGGCTACATCACCGTCGACGCCGTGAACCGCTGCTCGCCGCGCACCGTCGGCTCGCTGGTCAACACGCCGGCCAACGGCACCTATTTCGCCGCCAAGGGGACGGGCCTCGCCAGCGACGACAACGTGCTCTGGGGGGATTACACCTACCTCAACACGAAGCGGAACACGTCGAACGGGCAGTCGGCGATCTCGATCGTCGCCGATCCGGACGTCTTCGGACCCGGCGACTACACCTTCTACGGCCGTTACACGAGCTTCGACGCCCGCGACAACCGCGTGCCGCTGTCGAGCCTCTACTACGCCCGCTACGTCAACGGCGGCACCTTCTCGGGCGGCACCGACGTCGTCGTCTGGCGCGACAACCGGCGGGCTTCCGTCGCCCCCCAGAGCTGCAACAAGTCCCCCGAATGGTCGCCGCTCGGCGAGCTCCAGCTGGTGACCTTCGACGAGGAGGAGAACCCGAAGGAGGTCCCCAACAGCAACGCCTTCCCGGTGACCACGCAGAAGGTCCACGTCGGCGGATCGGCGATCCCGGTGGCGCAGCCCTTCGGCTGGCTGATGCTCGACCTCTGGCACCGCGACTCGACCCACGCCCAGGCCTGGGCCGGAGTGATCATGACCGCCGAAGGGCGCTTCAGCTCCGGCAACGAAGCGCTGCGCGCGGACGACATGTGCAACTTCGGGCCGTAGGGTAGTTACCCAACATCCAGCGCCACGTCCAACGCCGGCGCGCTGTGCGTCAGCCACCCTACCGACAGCAGATCGACGCCGGTCGCCGCGATGGCGGCGGCTGTTGAAGGGTTGATCCCTCCGGAGGCCTCGGTCACCGCTTTCCCCTTCGCCATCGTTACCGCCTCGCGCAAGGTCGCGAGGGGCATGTTGTCGAGCAGCACCACGTCCGCCCCCAGGTCGAGCGCCTCGCGGAGCTGGGCGAGCGAATCGACCTCGATCTCGATCTTCACCAGATGGCCGACGGCGCGGCGGACGCGCTCGAGGGCGGGGGCGATGCCACCGGCGAGCGCCACATGGTTGTCCTTGATCAGCATGGCGTCGTCGAGGCCGAAGCGATGGTTCCGGCCGCCGCCGCAGCGCACGGCGTACTTCTCGAGCGCCCGCAGGCCGGGGGTGGTCTTGCGGGTGCAGACGACGTGGGCGCCATGGGGGGCGACGAGCGCCTGGAGGTCGCGGGTGGCGGTCGCGATGCCGCAGAGCCTGCCCAACAGGTTGAGGGCGGTGCGCTCCGCCGAGAGGAGCGCGCGGGCCGGGCCGCGGAGGCCGGCGAGGACGGTCCCCGCCGCCACGTCCTCGCCGTCCGCGGCGAGGGTCTCGACGGCGATCCCTGAATCGAGCAGCCGGAAGGCGGCGAGCGCGGGGAGCAGCCCCGCCACGCGGCCGGCGGCGCGCGCCACCACCCGCGCCTCGGCCTCCAGGTTGGCCGGCAGGATGGCATCGCTGGTCAGGTCGCCGGCCCGGCCGAGGTCCTCCTCCAGGGCGCGCAGGATCAGCGGCTCGTAGAGGAGACGGATAGAGGGGAGGGAGATGAGGGTCCGCCACGCCAACGGACCCGGCGGACCCGGCGGACATCGGCGTCACGGCAGGCGTCCCCCGGCGGCGGCGCGGGCCGGCGCAGGGATCGGGACTCCGCGGGAGCCGGCTCGAAACGGGCCGAGCCGTCCGCCGCCGCGGTGAGGAAGAGCCGCCGCTGCCAGGCGGGATCGCTCGCCGGGTAGTCCGACCGGTAGTGGCCGCCCCGGCTCTCGCGCCGCTCGCGCGCCGCTTCCGCCACCAGCCGGCCGACGGCGAGGAGGTTCCGCGCCTCCCCCGAGACTCGGGGATGCGCCGCCGCCAGACGCTCCAGCTCGTCGACGGCGGCGGCGAGCCCCGCCGCGTCGCGCACCAGGCCGACCTGCTCCCACATCAACCGCCGGATCTCCGCCGTCAGCTCGGCGTCGTCCTCGGCGGCGTCTTCGGCCGGCGGCGCGGGGAGGCCGGAGCCGGCCAGGGCGGCGAGGCGGCCGCGGGGGAGCCGGCGGGCGGGAGGAGCCGCGGCGGCGCGCAGATCGTCGGCGACGCGGGCGCCGAACACCAGCGCCTCGAGCAGCGAGTTGCTGGCCAGGCGGTTCGCCCCGTGGGCGCCGGTCGCCGTCACCTCGCCGCAGGCCCAGAGCCCGGGGAGAGAGGTGCGCCCGCGCTCGTCCACGGCGATCCCCCCCATGTGGTAGTGCGCGGCGGGAGACACCGGGATCGGCTCGACGCGCGGATCGAGACCCGCGCGGCGGCAGAGCTCGAAGACGGTCGGGAACTGCTCGGGAAACTCCTCCCCCACCGCCGCGCGGGCGTCCAGGAAGACGCGGTGGCCGGCCATCTGCTGCCGCCAGACCGCCCGCGCCACCACGTCGCGCGGCGCGAGCTCGGCGTCCGGGTGCTCGGCGGGCATGAAGCGGGCTCCCGTCTCGTCGATCAGCACCGCCCCCTCGCCGCGCAACGCCTCGGTCAGCAGCGGCATGGGATCGGCGCCGGTGGCGAGCGCCGTGGGATGGAACTGCACGAACTCGAGGTCGACCAGCCGGGCGCCGGCGCGCGCCGCCATGGCGAGGCCGTCGCCGGTCGCCTCCTTGGGGTTCGTGGTGTGAAGGTAGAGACGGCCGAGGCCGCCGGTCGCCAGCACCACCGCGGGAGCGAGGTGGAGGATGCGGCGGCCGTCGGCGTGGACGGCGAGCAGGCCGACCACCCGGCCGCCCTCGACGGCGAGGTCGACGGCGAACGCCTCGTCCACCACCCGGATCTCGGGCGCGCGGCGCACCGCCTCGACCAGCGTGCGCACCACCTCCGCGCCGGTGGCGTCGCGGGCGTGGAGGATGCGGCGGCGGCTGTGCGCGGCCTCGCGTCCGAGCGCGAGCGCGCCCTCCTCGTCGAGGTCGAAGTGGGCGCCGAGGGCGAGGAGGGCCTTCACCCGCTCCGGCCCCTCGGCGGTGAGGATGTCGACGACGTGCGGATCGTTCAGCCCGGCGCCGGCGGCCAGCGTGTCCGCGGCGTGGAGGGCCGGCGCGTCGTCGCTTCCCACGGCGGCGGCGATCCCCCCCTGCGCCCAGGGGCTCGAGCCGCCGGTCCCCAGGCGCGCCTTGGTGATCACCGTGGCGCGCAGCGGCGCGCAGCCGAGCGCGGCGGTCAGGCCCGCGGCCCCGCTCCCCACCACCAGGACCTCGGAGCGCGAGATGCCGTCGATCCTCGACGCTCCCCCCAGAAAACCACTGCCGCGCGATCCCTTCATGGTCAGTCCCTCCGCCCGACGGCCAGCATCCGCTCGACGGCCCGCCGGCCGCGCTCCGCCACCTCGGGCGCCACCTCGACCCTGGTTTCCATCGTCTGCAAGGAGCGCAGGATCTTCGGCAGGGTGATCCGCTTCATGTGCGGGCAAAGATTGCACGGCCGGACGAACTCGACGTCCGGGAACTCCACCGCCACGTTGTCGCTCATCGAGCACTCGGTGATCATCACCACCCGGCGCGGCCGGGTCTCGCCGACGCGGCGGATCATCGCCGCCGTCGAGCCGACGAAATCGGCCTCCGCCAGCACCTCGGGCGGGCACTCGGGGTGGGCGAGGATCTCGAAGCTCCCCTCCCCTCCCGACTGCGCCGCGCGGTAGGCGCGCAGCTCGGCGCCGGTGAAGCGCTCGTGCACCTCGCAGTGCCCCTTCCAGAGGATGATCCCGACCTCGGTCTGCGAGGCGACCCACTTGCCGAGGAACTCGTCGGGGAGGAAGATCACCCGCTCGACCCCCAGCGACTCGACGATCGCCACCGCGTTGGCCGACGTGCAGCAGATGTCCGACTCGGCCTTCACCTCCGCCGAGGTGTTGACGTAGGTCACCACCGGCACCCCCGGATAGCGTTCGCGCAGCAGGCGCACGTCCGCCGCGGTGATCGAGGCGGCGAGCGAGCAGCCGGCGAGCGGGTCGGGGATCAGCACGGTCTTTTCGGGCGACAGGATCTTCGCCGTCTCCGCCATGAAGTGGACGCCGGCGAGCACGATCACCCCGGCCTCCGTCTTCGCCCCCTGCTGCGCCAGCGCCAGCGAGTCGCCGACGAAATCGGCGACGCCGTGGAAGATCTCCGGCGTCTGGTAGTTGTGGGCGAGGATGACGGCGTTGCGCTCGCGCTTGAGCTGGTTGATCGCGGCGATGTAGGGCGCGAACACCGGCCACTCGAGATCCGGGATCACCGAGCGAACCTTGTCGTGAATGGCGGCGGTGGCCCGCGCCACGTCCGGCGTGTATTCGAGCGGCATGTCGCCGAGGGAGGCGTACGGCCCGGGAGTCTCCAGGTTCATGCTCGATCCTCCAATGCTCATTTTGAGCATATCAAGCCGCCAAGAAAAGACCGGCAGCGCCGGCCTCGGCTTATACTAGAGTTGAGTATATCCGGTTGTCAAGAGGACGACGGAAAGGCGTCACCTTTCCGTCTCAAGACATACAACAGGATCGGCGGCGGAAATCTGCCCGGTCGAGAGGACCCTCAGCCGGGATCAGTGTCCGTTGGCGATGTTGTTCGTCTCCAGGCCGAGCGCCGTCGTGCCGCCGTGGCCGCTGCAGATCTGATTTCCCAGGCTGTTGCACTGGTCCCCTGAGGTCACAGGGCCCCCGCCTTCCGTCCCATCGGCGCACCAGACCGAGCACCAATAGGGAGCCGGAGGGGTGTAGGGATCCAATCCCAGGATCGCCGTTCCGCCGTGCGAGCTGCACTGGGTGTTTGCAAAGCTGTTGCACTGGGCTCCGGAGCTCACCGGCCCGCCCCCTTGCGTGCCGTCGACGCACTGGAACACGCACCAGTAGGTGGGAGGAGGCGCCGGAGGAGTGGGGACGGCGTGAGAGGGGGCGGTGAGCAGACCGAGGAAGAGCAGGGCGGCACAACAGGACATCCTTCGCATCATCTTGTTCTCCTTTTCTATATCCCTTCAATCTTTAAGGTGTGCGAAGGCCGCGCCGCGGGACAGGAACCATCCGGAACTTTCCATTCGCCAGCTATTTCTTCAGCCGCCCCAGCCCCTCCCCCAGCGCCACCTCCCACCCCTCTCCTTCGGCCACCTCGCTCACGAGCTTCGGCGGAGCCGGCGCCGGCGCCGGAGGTTGCGCCCGCAGCGGCCGCTGCCACCATCCCACGTCGTGCCAGCGGCCGAGCTTGTAGCCCACGGCGCGGTAGACGCCGATCGGTTCGAACCCCAGCGCCTCGTGGAGGCCGACGCTCCCCGGGTTGGGCAGGGCGATCCCGGCGAAGGCGTTGTAAAACCCTTGCAGCTTCAGCACCTCGAACAGCGAGGCATAGAGCGCCCGCCCCACGCCGCGACGGCGGTGCGCCGCGTCCACGTAGACGGTGGTGTCGACCGACCAGACGTAGGCGGGCCGCTCGCGGTGCGCGCTCGCGTAGACGTAGCCGATCACCTCGCCCCCCTCCTCGAGGACCAGCCAGGGATGGCGGGGGAGGGTCTTCGCGATCCGCGCGCGCATCTCCTCCACCCCCGGCGGCGCGAGCTCGAAGGAGACCGCCGTATGGAGGACGAACGGCGCGTAGATCCGCTGGACGGCTTGGGCGTCACGGTCGCCGGCGAGGCGGATGGAAGCGGCTGAAACCACGGGGTGGACCTCTCTTTCTCGAAGCTCGCCGCCGGGCGGCATCCTCCCTGGGGAAGGATAGCGGAGTCGCAAGATCCTCCCTAGAGACGATACCCAAGGTGGTTCGCAACCTCTATGCTGCAAAGGAATCCAGCAAGTAGGCAGTAATGAGATTCGAGCTCGAGAGCCGCACTCCCGGAAGCAATCCTTGCGTCCCGGGACGATCTGAAGCTTCTAAGCCAAGGAGACCCTGCGCAGTGAAAGATCCCGTCCAGAACGTTTCGAGAACCGCTCTCGGTAGAGCAGTCCGCCTCGTAGCATTCCGAGGCGAGTTGCAGCATGCAGATTCCATATGTATGATGAGCCATGCAGGTCGAATTCGACCCGAAGAAGGCCGCCGCCAATCTCAAGAAGCATGGAGTGTCACTCGATGAAGCTGCCGGAAGCCTGCTCGACTCGTTCGCGCTTGTCCGTGAGGACGAGAATGCCGAGGGCGAGGAACGCTTCGTGCTGGTGGGCATGTCCCGCAACGGCCATTTGTTGACGGTGTGCTACACGCTTCGCAACGAAGAAACCATCCGGCTGATCTCAGCCCGTAAGGCGACACGAAAGGAGGAGGGACACTATGCGGAAGGAATATGACTTCACCGGCGCCAAGCGCGCCAAGGACGTACCGCATCTTGCCAAGCTCCAGGCGGAAGGTTCCGGCGGCAAGACCCGCATCACGATTCTGCTGGACGACGATGTCGTGGCGGAGTTCCGGACTCGCGCCGAGCGCCAAGGCCAGGGCTACCAAACCCTGATCAACGCCGCCCTGCGAGCCGCGGTAGCTCCCGAGTCGGCTCCGGTCACTCTCGAAGCGCTGCGCCAGGTGCTGCGCGAAGAGCTCGTCCCGGCGGTGAATCGCCGGACCAAGAGCAGCGCTTCCTGAAAAGTGACCACCCGACGCGTGGCCGACGCCATCCGCCGCCGCTTCCCGTCCCGCCTGCCGAGGCGTGCTGCACCTTTCCTCTTGAGGCTCCTTCTCTCCAGTTTGGACGTGGGTGGCTTTTGAACGGCGCGCGAGCCGTTCAGGCACCCGCCAACCGCCTTGCAAGTCTTCCCCGGAGCTTTCCCGACGGGCTCCGGAGTCTCGCAACAGGACTCCGGAACCTTCCGGCGTGACGTCCGAGCCTTCCGCCGTGAGGTTGAAGCGTTGAAACCTTCCAACTCAGCCTCGAAGGCTTCCGTCGCGAGCCTGAGCCCTGTCGTCGCGAGCTCGAAAGCTTTCCGCTGAGCCCTGAGCTCCTCCATCGTCGATCCTGAAACCTTTCAACTCAGCCGCGAACCTTCCCGCGGTGCCTTGAAACCCTCCGGCGTGACGTTGAAATCGCGATCCATGAGCCCCTCTGACACGTACGCCATCAACTTGACGCTCGTACGATCAGGCTGTACTTTGAGAGTGAGTCGTGAAAACCCCGGAAAAGGACGTCGCGGAACCCCTTTCGATCGCGTGATCGCCAGCCAGGCCACGCTGCGCGGAGCGACCCTGCTGACCAAAGACCGCACCCTCTTGGCCCACTGCGAATGGGCCGCTTGGCCGGACTGACCGCCTTACCCTCGCCGATTCTTCACTCTCAGCCCTGGGCGCTTCTCGCGCCCACCCCGGCTTCGCCTGTCCATGATGCCGCCCCTCCCTGGCTGCGACCATCGGCCTGCCGCCATTATAGTATTCGATGAACGATACTCGATTGACAGACCCGGCGCCGCAGGATGCCCCTGCGCCCAGAGACAGGAGGACCCCGTGAAGAGAATGTCCCTGTTGGCAATCCCTGGATGGCTCGCGCTCGCAGCGAGCCTCGCCGCCGCCACGCCCCCGCACTGGCAGGCGATCGAGCAGCACGGAGACGTGCCGCCGCCGCTCTATGAGGCCGGCGTCTCCTTCTCGCTCGCGAGCGGCGCGCAGGACACCGTCTACCGCTTCGGCGGCGACAACGACGAGGCGCTGGTCAACGATTTCTATTCCCTCGACCTCAACACCTTCACCTGGAAGAACCTGGGATCGCCCGCGGCCCCCGCCGGCCGGGCGAACACGCTGGTCATCCCCGGTCCCTGCGTCAACTGCGTGAGCATCGTGGGCGGGCGGGGAGAATTCCGCACCGGAGTGATGTTCCCCGAGATGCAGACCTACCACACCAAGACCGGTCGCTGGGTCCGGGCCTCGGCTGCCGAGATCGGACAGCGATTCGCGGTGAAGCGCGCCGCCGCGCTCGTCGTCGAGGTGCCGGACCGGCGCCACCCGCGGACGAAGACGACCTATGCCTTCGGCGGCGTCGGCAACACCAACCCCCGCTTCCCCACCACCCCTACCGGACTGCACAACGACCTCGCCGTCTATGACCCGGAGGCCGGCTGGAGCGTCGTCGGGACCTCCGGCGCCAAGCCCGCGCCGCGCGCCTGGACGGCCGGCGGGTACGATCCGGCCACCCGCTCGCTGCTGGTTTTCGGCGGCTACCGCCTCGGGCCGGATCAGGGGCCGGACACTCCGGGCTCCGACCTCTTCGGCCCCACCAACTACGCGAACGACCTCTGGTCGCTCAACCTCGATTCGCTCGCCTGGACCCAGCTCCATCCCCAAGGCCCCCTGCCGTCGCCGCGGGACAACGCGGCGGCGTTTTTCGACACCGCCCATGGCTGGCTGGTGCTCTTCGGAGGCTCAGAATTCGACCGCGCCGTCAACGATCTCTGGTACTACTCGGTCGCCGACAACCGCTGGACCGAGGTCACTCCCGCGCCTGCCGATCCGGTCCCTCCGGGCCGGATCGGCGCCGTCTCCTTCCTGCGGGAGACCCCGGACGCCTTCGAGCTCTACCTCCACAGCGGGATCACCAGCGAAGACGAGCACGGCGTGCTCCTCAACGACCTGTGGAAGCTGACCTGGTCCAAGGATTGAGGGCGGGGGCGAAAGATCGTCGGGGATGATGCCCTGTGCCGCGGCGGCCGAGCGTCGCCGCGGCGCGGTAGCCTGCTGTAAAGGGTGGTGGCATATACTTTTCCGAAATGCCATCCTGGACTGATACCCACCTCTGGAAGCAACTGACTTCCTCTACGAGCCCGGAACGCCCGAGCGTCGAGTCGCTCCTTCAGCAGTGGATGCCGGACGTCGAGCGAGTCCTGAACGCCGGAACCTCGCCGCTCGACTTCACCCTGCACGACAGCGAGCATTCGTTCCGGGTCGCCGAGTGGATGGCCCGGATCGTCCCGGAAGACGTCCTCCCACAGCTCAGCGTCTACGAGCTCGCTCTGCTCCTCCTCTCCGCTTATCTGCACGACATCGGCATGACGCCGGAGCAGGCGAAGGTGCAGCGGCATTGGCGGCATCTCGTCTTCGGTCAGGCCCCTCCGGAGAAGGAAGGCCTCTCGCCGGAGGAAGCGGCCGAATTCCAGCGCTGGCTCGACGACGAGCGGGGCGGGCTCGTGCCTCCCCTGGCCCGGGACGGCAAAGCCAGCGAGGACGATCTCCGCCTGGGGGACGAGTTGATCACCTACTACGCGCGCCACCAGCACAACGACTGGAGCGCGGACTGGATCCGGCTGCACGCGTCCGGCGCCCTCGGCAGCTACGAAGGGTGGATCAACGATCTGGTGCGCCTCTGCAGGAGCCATCACGAAGAGTACAACGATCTGGTGAAGGAGGCGTTCGATCCCCGGCCGGCAGGGCGGAACGGCGAGGTGGTCCATCTCCGCTACCTCGCCTGCGTCCTCCGCGTGGCGGACATTCTGGACATCGACCCGGAGCGCACGCCGCCCGTTCTTTTCCATCACCGCAACATCGCGTCAAAGAGCGTCATCTACTGGTGGAAGGACCATGAGGTCTGGGTGAACCCGGACGGCCCTACCCTGGTCGTCCATGCGCGTCCGGACGGCGCGGTGGTGGAGAAGGCAGTGCGCGATACGACCGAGTGGATCCGGCACGAGCTGGAAACCTGCGGGCGCTTGAGCCGGGAAAGGCCCTTCCCCAATGCCTCTTTCCGAGCCTCTCGCCCCCTTCCCCACCACTGGACCTTTCCAGAGTCGACCCAGCTCCAAATCCGGCCCCGAAACGACGACTATGTCTACATCGACGGCGCTTTCCGGCCTGACACAGCCAAGCTGCTGGAGCTACTCTCGGGAATCCAGCTCTATAAGGAACCGCTCGCCGCTGTACGGGAGCTACTCCAGAACGCGTTCGACGCCGTCAAGGAGCAGATCGCGCTCCTGCGCCTGGAAGGCGATCCTGCGGATTCGGCGCGAACCGACGCAATCATTGCTCTTCAGAGCGTCGAGCTCCATCTCGAGGAGAGAGATGGCTGCCTCTGGCTCCTCTGCACCGACAGCGGCGTCGGTATGACGCGGCCTATTATCGAGAAATATCTTCTGGTCAGCGGAAGCGCCCGCCGCCACGACATCTTGGACTTGGAGCGCCGGTGCGAAGCAGCCGGCTTTCACCTCGGCCGTACAGGCCAGTTTGGGATCGGAGTCCTGAGCTATTTTATACTGGCCGACCGCGTCGAGATTCTCACCCGTCGCAGCGTCGCAGGCAGCTATGCTGAGCCCCATGGGTGGCGATTCGAAACGGAGGGCGTAGGGAGCTTTGGAGAGCTCAGGAAAGACCCTCAGGCAGAGCCAGGGACGACGGTGGGCTTGCGCCTTCGGAACAACGTTGCCGCGAGTCGCGACGAGTTTCTGTCAAACTTGCGGAGATATCTACTCAATACTCTACTTCGAATACCCTGTTCATTCAAACTTATCGTCGAGAGGGAGGCTGTACCAAGTCTGCGTTTGGAGCCAGGATGGCTGCCGCTCGAGGACCATCTGGTAGATGAATTTCTCAAAAATATCGAAGCTCCCTTTCGGGAGAGTATCCCTCAAAGAGCCGGTTCCGTCACAAAGTCTCACCTCAATCGATTGAACCTAAATTTAAGGGCGTGGCCTGCTATAGCTGAACGTTTCCGATCTGCGATCCAATGGAAGTTTGAAGTAGGCCAAGTGCCTGGCGAACTTGGACACTACCGGCTGGCGGTCCCATTTTTCGAACTACCTGGCGGTAGGAGCCTGTTATTTCTTGACCTCCATCACGAGGATACAGGCTTGGCAAGGCCTCTCCCCATTGTCGCAGGCTCGGCAATGGCTCTGCAACCAAAGATGCGAACTAGCTTTCATGGGATGGCGGTGTCGTGCGCTACGGTTGAAGAACAGAGGCTCGACCTCGATCTGTCCTATTTAGCGGAGATCGATTGGGAAGATCCTCAAGCCGGTCAAATTACAGTGGACCGAGGTACCTTTTCTCTCACCAACGCGGCTATAGAGACTATCGCTTGGTTGAGGGCTCGAGGAAAGGAGCTCCAAGCGGAAGTTCTATCGGAAAGGCCCGGTGACTATGCATCGCTAAACACAATCCTCAACCCTCTTGTTCCTATGGCTTCCGAAGCCAGTTGGTTCGTAAGCTCACCCGGCAAGACAGTCCTTCGATGGGAGAAGCTCTCGCGCCAAGTATTGAACGGATCTTGCCTCGACGCCATGAACAAAGCCGAGCAGGCGCGGGGAGTAGACCGAATTATTTCAGTCACACAACAACTACGTGCCTACATGGGAGGAGTTGCACGTGCGCCTGACAGGGTAAGCATCAATTGGGGCTGGTGGGCTACACCGAGCCAACCAGCTATTGCCAGCATGGAACCCTTAGTGATCATTCCGCAATATTTAAACCTTCCGAGAGATAATAGCGAAAGTACTTTTTTTCTAGAGGGCAAATTTCCTACCGCCTGGAGCTCACTCGCAGCTCTTGGAAGTAACCGGTCGGGAGATCCCTGGCTCTGGAACCGAAACCATCCACTTGTCCAGGCAATTGGGGTGACAGATCTGCAATGGTTTGCAACTTACGGCACCCAGCGGTTTTCAGAGGAAATACTACAAAGTAAAGGGCGATCCGCGCTCTACCTCATGAAAACCTTAGAGGGTTTGAATCCAGAGTGGTGGCGCGAGCTTTCGGAAGACTATCGCGCCGGCTCCTGGCGTGATCTTTGGGGCATTCTGTCGCTGGACCCTGCGGAGGTGCTATCCTGGGTTCAACAAAGTGATGGCAAAGGTTTTCTCTGGTTGGCTAGGCCGGAGGGAATCGAAAGGATCCCTGCTACAGATCCTCGTATTCCCCAGTACCTTCCAGATCCAGGGGACGAGTGGAAGGTGACGATTACGTACCAGGACGACTCTGCAGGGGAGGACTGACCGCTGCCGGTAGGCTGTGCGCAGAAGACCCTAGCCTGGCAGAGCACAATTTCACTGAGAATCCTCAGCAGATTCGTCGTCGAGCAGAGCTTCCACCTTCGCCGCAGTCACAAAGCGCGCTCCCTCGCGGAGAGGCAGCAGCGGAATGCCGTTTTTCCGACCAGTCGTTTTCCGCGCTTGTCCCAGCGCCTTGCGTGCAAGGTCCGACAAGACCTTGCCAGCCGTGCTTTTATGGGCCTCCGCCAGTTCCCTGGCGGCCAGCAGCACGTCGTCGTCGATTTCCGAAGTGGTTCTCATACTTTCAGCATCACGCATCAGACGTCAAGCTGATTGCTATCCCTGGACGGACACGGACAGCAGGGACTTCACGGACATGCAGGACGCACCAAGCCCGGTCGTTGATTGTCCCTGTTGTCCGTGCAATTCTTGACGTCCGTGTCCCGATTTTTTGGTCCGCAGGTTGATGTCCTCGTACCCAGCGATCCTTCAGCCCCCCGTCTTCCCACCATGGGCAGCGGTCGAGATCCGACCAGGCGACCACCTTGGCGACGGATCGCTGCTGCGACTCGGCGCCGCCATAGACGAGGAACGATTGCGGATGGCGGGCCGGGTGAGATTCGGCCGCCAGTGACGCGAAAGCTCTCCAGGCCGGCGAAGAAGTCGCCGGCGATGGTCTGGCCCGACTTGGTCTCGACGGCGAGCAACGAGCGGCCCTCTTCGATCACCAGGTCCACCTCAGAGCCCTTGCGGTCGCGGAAGAACGTGAGGCTCGGCGACAGGCCGCGATGGACCCGCGATTTCAGAATCTCCGAAGCCACCCAGGTCTCGAAAATGGCCCCCCGCAAGGGGTGATCGCGGAGCTGATCGGCCGAGCGGATGCCCAACAGGTAGCAGGCGAGGCCGGAGTCGATGAAGTGCAGCTTCGGGGTCTTGACCAGGCGCTTCGACAAATTCGAGTGGAAGGGCGGCAGGCGCCAGGCCACATAGCCCGCTTCGAGGACCGACAGCCAGGCGCCGGCCGTATTGTGAGTCAGGCCGGCATCCGCGGCCAGCGCCGAAAAGTTGACGAGCTGAGCCACCCGGCCGGCACAGAGCCGGAGGAAGGTCTGGAAGGCGAGGAGGTCGCCGACTTTGAGGATCGCCCGCACGTCCCGCTCGAGGTAAGTGGCGACGTAGCTCGGATACCAGTCGTCGGGTTCCAGCTTCCGGTCGTAGAGCGCCGGGTAGCTCCCCCGCCAGAGCAGAGTCCAGAGATCGTTGGGCGGAGCCGAGAAGCGGCGGATCTCTTCGAGGGAGAGCGGCAGGAGCTCGAGGAGCGCCGTGCGCCCGGCCAGCGATTGCCCCAGAGATTGCAAGAGCGCGAAATTTGCCGACCCGGTGAGGATGAAGCGCCCGCGGGCAGGGTGCTCGTCGACCAGAGGCTGAAGGTAGGAGAGGAGCTCCGGCACCCGGTGCACTTCGTCCAGCACCGCGCCCTCGCCGTAGTCTGAGAGGAAGCCACGCGGGTCGCTGCGCGCGTACTCCTGGACGTCCGGCGCCTCCAGGGAGACGTAGGGCTTGCCGGGGAAGACCGCGCGGCAAAGCGTCGTCTTGCCCGACTGCCGCGGTCCGGTGACCGTGACGATCGGGAACTTGCCGGCAAGCTCGCGCAATCGCGCTTCGAGGACTCGAACGATCATCCAAGCTCATCCTGGGCCGCTCGGGGCTGATTGTCAATACGATTCTCAATCAGCCCCAGCCTGGGGCAGCGACGAGGCGCGCCGGCGGCCCGCCCGGGCAAGGGGCGGGCCGCCGTAGCCGTCCTGGACGGCTCGGGAGGGGGCGATCGAGGGCTTCGGCGGGGCTTAGCTCGTCGGGCGCGGGCAGTCGCCGATGACGTTGATCTCGGCGTCGGCGAACCGGGCGAGCGTCTTCAGGGCGTCGTAGGCGGTCAACTGAGCGGGGTCGAGGATCGCCGAGAAGCTGCTGTCGAAGGCCTCGCGGGCGGTCACGATCTGCTGCTTGTTGTCATACAGGCTGATCGAATCGTTGCCGACGGTGGCCGGCTGCGGCGGGTTGGCGCCGAGGTCCGCGATCAGCTGCGTGCACAGCGGCGGACGCGCCTGGCGCAGCGGGTCGACGGTCTGCTGCAGGGTGTTGTAGAAGGTGGTGAGCTGCGCGCTTTGAGCGGACGAGAGGTGCAGGAACCGGGCGAGGGCGCGCGGATGGTGCAGCAGGGAGTAGGCCGTCGAGGGATCGGCGGTCGTCGCGGCGGCGGCGGTGGTTTGCGCGGCGGCCGGCAGGGCGATCGTCGTCAGCAGACCGGCGAGGGCGAGGGCGCAGAACGGGGTGTGCATCTTCATGTGCTTTCCTCCTTGAAGTTGACCGCGCGGGACGGCAGTTGAAAACCTTTCTTCTTCGATCTCGGAGCCGCCCGCTGCGGCGCTGTGGGTTGGAACCCATGAACCGGCGCGTTCCTGCGGCCGGGAGGGATCGCCGCGCTCGGCCGGGACGGTGACCGCCCACGGCATCACCTTTGCGCGCGGGCTCAACCCGGATATATTGGGCTCGGAGCCCCGATGACCGTCATCTCCCCACAAGCACCGCAGGACGCCCCGGACGCCCCGGACGCGCCATCGCCCCCCGACCTCGACGCCTTTGCCCACCACTGGCAGGACGAGGCGGAGGCGGCCTTTCTCTACCGTCTGCTGAGCACGGCCGAGCCGGACGCCCACAAGCGGGACCTCTACGCCCGGCTGGCCCACGTCGAGGAGCGCCACACCAAGATCTGGGGGGACCTGCTGGCGGCGCACGGGCGCCGGCCGGGGCCGTTCCGGCCGGGCCTGCGGGCCCGCGCCCTGGCTCTGCTCGGCCGCACCTTCGGTCCGCGCGCGCTGCTCCCCCTGCTGCTCGCCGAGGAGGGGCGGGAGGTGCGCGCCTACCTGCAGATGCACCGTTCGACGCCGGCGGGGGCGGCGGGGGCTAGCGAGGCGCTGCTGCTGGCGCGCGAGTCCGCCGACCACGCCACCACCCTGGGGGAGATCAGCGGCGGCGGCATCGAGCCCTGGCACCGCATCGCGGCCGGCGGCTTCCTGCGCAACGTGGTCTACGGCTTCAACGACGGCCTGACCGCCAACTTCGGCCTGGTGGCCGGCGTCATCGGCGCCACCGTCGCCACCCAGCACCAGGCGGTGGTGGTCGCCGGCGTCGCCGGGCTGATCGCCGACGCGCTGTCGATGGGGGCGAGCGGCTTCCTCGCCGCCAAGAGCGAGCAGGAGGTCTACAGCCACGAGATCGCCATGGAGCGCGCCGAGATCGAGCTGATGCCCGAGGTCGAGCGCGACGAGCTGGCGCTGATCTACGAGATGAAGGGGATGGACAAGACGGCCGCGCACGACCTCGCGACCGAGGTGATGAAGGACCCGGCGCGGATGCTCGAGGAGCAGGTCCGCGAGGAGCTCAAGATCGGCGAGCAGACCACCTCGGCGCTGCGCGAAGGGTGGACCACCGGCCTCGCCACCGCCTTCGGCGCCCTGATCCCGGTGCTGCCGTTCTTCTTCGTCCACGGCGCTTCCGCGATCGCCATCTCGTTCGCCGCCGCCATGCTCTCGCACTTCCTGGTCGGCGCCGCGCGCTCCGTCTTTACCGGCCGCGGCATCTTCCGCTCCGGGCTCGACATGTTCGTGGTCGGGGTCGGCGTCGCCGTCGTCGGCTACTTCGTCGGCCAGTGGGTGGGCCGCCTGCTCTGACCTTCGCCTTCACTCCACACTCCAGAAGAGAACGACCCAGAAAGAGAAAGACGCCATGACGATCCGCCGCACTCCGGCTCTGCTCCCCCTGCTCTGGATGCTCTCGCTGCTCGCCTCCCCCTTGCTCGGGCAGAGCGCGGCGGCCCCCTCGCCGCTGGTGGGGCGCATCGGCGACCGCGGCTTCCTGCAGGTCGAGTCGCCGAGCTTCGCCAAGCTGCCGCCGCGCCAGCAGCTGCTCGCCTATCACCTGAGCCGGGCGGCGATCCAGCTCGATCCCATCTTCTACGACCAGATGTCGTCCTACGGCCTGACGGCGAAGCGGCTGCTCGGCGCCCTCGTCGAGCAGCCCGACCGCCTGCCGGCGGGGACGCGCCAGGCGATCGTCGAGTACGCCGAGCTCTTCTTCGGCAACGGCGGCAACCACGACGAGACGACGGGGCTGAAGTTCCTCCCCCGCTTCTCCTTCGAGGAGCTCGCGGCGGCCGCCGGGCAGGCGCGGCAGAAGGGCGCCCGGCTGGGGACTCGCGAGGCCCTCGGCCGCACCCTCCAGTCGTTGCGCGCGCCGCTGTTCGATCCACGGTTCGAGGTCAAGCTCACCGAGAAGAATCCGCCGGTGGGGAAGGACATCCTGACCGCGTCGAGCAACGACTACTACCAGGGGGTGACGCTCGCGGAGGCGACCGGCTTCGCCGAGAAGCATCCGCTGAACTCGCGCCTGGTGAAGCAGAACGGCAAGCTGGTCGAGGAGGTCTACCGCGCCGGCACGCCGGACGGCAAGGTCCCGCCGGGGCTCTACGCCCGCGAGCTGGCGGCGGTCGACCGCGAGCTCGAGGCAGCGGCCGGGTTCGCCGATCCCGAGCAGGCCAGAGTCCTGCGCGCCCTCGTCCGCTTCTACCAGACCGGCGACCTCAAGGACTGGCACGACTTCAACGTGCTGTGGATCAAGAACGACGCCACGGTCGACTTCGCCTCCGGCTTCATCGAGGTCTACCGCGACGCCCGCGGCGCCAAGGGTTCGGCCCAGATGCTGGTCGCGGTGGTCGACCAGACCCTGCAGCCGCTGATGCAGAAGCTGGCCGCCAACGCCGTCGACTTCGAGCGCAAGGCGCCGTGGGACGAGCGGTTCAAGAAGCTCGACGTCAAGCCGCCGGTCGGCAAGGCGATCGAGACGATCGTGGCGAGCGGCGACTTCCACGTCACCACGGTCGGCGACAACCTGCCCAACGAGCAGGACGTCCGCGAGACCTACGGCACCAAGAGCCTGTTCCTGACCTCCTCGACCAACGCCTTCAACTCGACCCGCGGCGCCAAGGTGGCGATCGAGTTCCTCCCCAACCCGGACGAAGGGGAGCTCTACGGCAAGTACGGCGCCTGGGCCGACAACCTCCACACGGCGCTGCACGAGATCATCGGCCACGGCTCCGGCAAGGCGGCGGTCCCCAACGATCCCTCGACCTATCTGCGGGAGACCTACAACACTCTCGAGGAGGCGCGGGCGGACCTGGTGGCCTACTGGAACATCTACGACCCGAAGCTCGCCGAGCTCGGCGTCCCCGACGTCCGCGAGGTGGGGCGCGAGCTCTACCGGCAGCTGGCGCGGGCGGGGCTGACGGCGCTCAAGAACTACCCCACCGGCAACTCCGCCGACGAGGACCACGACCGCGCGCGGCTGCTGGTCGCCAACTACCTGCTGGCGAACGGCGGCCTCCAGCAGGTGCGGCAGAACGGCCACTGGTACAACGTGGTCAAGGACTATGACCAGGCGCACACGGCGGTCGGCAAGCTGCTCACCGAGATCATGCGGGTCAAGGCGACCGGCGACTACGCCGGCGGCAAGGCGCTGGTCGACAAGTACGGCATCCACTTCGACCCCGCCGTGCGCGACGACGTCGTGGCGCGCTACAAAAAGCTCCAGATCCCGATCTACTTCTCCGGGGTCTTCGCCGACCTGGAGGTGATCAAGGACAAGGCAGGCCAGCCGTCCGCGGTCCGGATCTCCTACCCCCGCGACTTCCTCGCCCAGCAGCTCGCCTGGGCGCGCGAGAACGGCACGCTGGGCTTCTGAGGCCAGGGTTCCGGCGCTCAGGAGCGCCGGAGGCCGCGTCCCCGCCCGTGCCGGCGGAAGCGGTAGAGCTTCCAGTCCTCCGGCATCCGCAGGCGGGCCGACTCGATCTCAGGGTAGAGCGGGGAGCCGTAGAGGATGAAGCCGCGGGTCTCCGCCAGCACCTCGGAATCCGGCGCCGGCGCGAGCTGCCCGGGCACGGGGGATTTCCGCACCAGCAGCGCCATGTCGGGGCGGGCGCCCGCCGGCGGCCCGTCGCCCGGCCCCTCGATCACCCGGTAGCCGTCGATCGCCTCCAGGATGAAGCGCTCGGAATGGCGCAGGGGGAAGGCGGCGTGGAGGTCGGGACCGAGCTCCAGCCGGCGGTCCTTGAGCGAGAGCAGGAAGCGCTGGGGGTCGGGCATGCGGTCGCGGACCAGCACCCGATCGAGCGCCCGCGCCTCGCAGAGGGCGAGCGGTATCACGAAGAGGCCCAGGAAGGCCCAGCTCCGCCGCGCGGGCGAGACGCGCCGGAGCAGGGCGAGCAGGGCCCAGGCGGTCACCGCGGCGAGCGCCGGGTAGACCGGATCCAGGTACCAGTGATGGTGGGTGCGGGCGAGCGAGAAGAGGACGAGCGGCACCGCGATCCACAGCGTCAGCAGCGGCGCCGCCCGCCGCCCCTTTTGCCCCCAGGCGTTCCAGATCCGCCGCCAGCCGTGCGCCCGGACGGCCACCGCCGCCGCGCCCAGCAGCAGCAACGGCCAGGGGGCGAAGCGGTCGAACAGCGACTCGACGTAGCTCCAGGAATCGGTCGTCCCCTGATCGATCTCCCGCATCGAGCGGGCGAGCAGGTCCTCGCCGATCATCCGTTGCAGGAAGTAGGGGGAGCCGTCGGCATGCCAGCGGGCGGCGCCCCAGGCGACCGGCGCCGCCAGGAAGAGGAGGGCGCCGGCGAGGACGGCCGGCCGGCGGAGCCGCCGCCAGTCGCCGGTCCAGGCGAGGTGGAGGACGGCGACGAGGAGGATCGGCACGACGGCGAAGCTCTTGACCAGGAACGCCGCGGCGAGCGCCGCCGAGAACGCGATCACCCGGCCCGGCGATTCGCCGAGACGGGGGATCTGGACCGCCGCCAGGACCAGCAGGAAGGTGAGCGCGGAGTCGAGGTCGCCGCTGCGCGCGCCGTGGTGGCTGAGGAAGCCGAAGGTGGTGGCGAGGATCAGCCCGGCGAGCAGCGCCGCCCGGCGATTGAGGAACCGGCCGCAGAAGACCATCACCAGCGTCACCGTCCCGAGCGCGAACAACGCCGCCGGCAGGCGCAGGGTGAACGGCGAGGCGCCGAAGAGGTAGAAGGCGAGCGCCACCGGCCAGTAGCCGAGCGGCGGCTTGAGGTTCCAGTACTCGGGCTGGCCGGCGTAGGTGTTCACCAGCAGCGAGCGGTTCTGCACCATCTCGTAGGCCGAGACGCCGTAGCGCGCCTCGTCCGAGTCGTCGATCCGGCCCGCCCCCAACCCCACGAAGAGGTTGCAGGCGGTGAACGACAGCACCAGCAGGAAAGCGAGAGCGTACTGGCGGACGGCGAGGTGAGCTAGGCGGTCCGCCAGGCTCCTCCCGGCGGGAGAGGCGGCCCGCGGGCGCACCACGGGCAGAGAGAGCGCTTCTTCGGAGATCAGCATCGGCAGCTTCCGGATGGGTCAGGCGCGACGGCCCTTCCAGGAGCGGCGCGCGAATCAAGGTTCCTTACAATTTCCTTACATCATACCCTGTCCCGGCGCTCAGGCGAGCGTCTCCTGGTATTTCGCGTGCCGGTCGATGTAGGCGCGGACGAACCAGCAGGACGGGATCACCTTGAGCCCCCGCGTGAGGACGTCGTCGAGGGCATGGCGCACCAGCTCGTCGGCGATCCCCCGGCCGCGCAGCTCGGGGGGGACGTAGGTGTGGGTGAAAGTGAGGACGCCGCCGGCGGACGGCCGGTAGTCGCACACCGCTTCGTAGCCGTCGACGACCGCGGAGTAGCGGTTGGCCTTTTCGTCGTGCTGCACGTCGAGATCCATCGTCTGCTCCCTTTCTCGTTCGGTTGAATGGAAACCACGCCGGGGCGATCTTGCCACAAGCCCTGCTAGACTCATGCTCCTTCTGCAATCTGTGGTGAAAAAGGAGAGCCGGATGAGACAGCGTGTCGGTGTCGCACGGATCCTGGTGTTCGCAGGGATGGGATTTCTCGGCATGGCCTGGAGGTCCGGGACGCCGGCCGCCGCGCAGGCCCCAAGCGCGATCGTGCTCAAGGCGGCGCACGTCTTCACCGCCACTTCGGACCGCCCGCTCTCTCCCGGGATGGTGGTGATCGAGGGGGATCACATCACCAGGGTGGGGGCTGTCGTCGAGGTCCCGCCGGGGGCGCAGGTGATCGACCTCGGCGACTCGACCCTCCTCCCCGGCTTCATCGACGCCCACGTCCACATGGCGATGGAGCTCGCGGACGACTATTACCGCGAGTTCTACCAGTCCTCCTTCCGCTTCCCCGCCGAGCAGGCGCTCTACGCCGCGAAATACGCCCGGCAGACTCTCGACGCCGGCTTCACCACCGTGCGCGACCTCGGAGCGACCGACTACGTGGCGCTCGGGCTGCGCAACGCGATCAACGCCGGCATCGCGGTGGGCCCCCGGATGCTGATCGCCAACCACGGCATCGGCTCGACCGGCGGCCACGCCGACCAGGCGCCGTATCCGCCGGACAAGATCGCCCCCGCCGGACCGCTCCAGGGGGTGTGCAACGGCGCCGCGGAATGCCGCGCGGCGGTGCGCTATCAGATCAAGTACGGGGCCGACGTCATCAAGTGCATGCCGTCGGGCGGCGTGCTGTCGGTCGCCGATCCGGTCGACGTCCCCGAGCTGACGCGCGAGGAGATGGACGCCATCGTCTCCGAGGCGCACGCCTGGCACCGCAAGGTCGCCGCCCACTGCCACGGCGACGCGGCGGCGAAGATCGCCATCGCGGCCGGCGTCGACTCGATCGAGCACGGCACCTTCCTCCAGGACGACACTCTGCGCGAGATGAAGGCCAAGGGGGTCTACCTGGTGCCGACGCTGTTCGCCGGCGAGTGGGTGGGCGAGAAGGCGGACCACTATCCTCCTCCCATCGCGGCCAAGGCGCGGGCGGCGGCGGCGCAGATGCAGGCGATGTTCCAGCGTGCCATGAAGGTCGGCGTCAAGGTGGCGTTCGGCACCGACTCGGCGGTCGAGCCGCACGGCCTCGACGCCCGCGAGTTCGCCCTGATGGTGAAGAACGGCATGACCCCGGCCCAGGCGCTGCGCGCCGCCACCGCCGCGGGAGCCGACCTGCTGGGGCTCGCCGACAAGATCGGCACCCTCGAGCCCGGCAAGCTGGCCGATCTGGTGGCCGTCCCCGGCGATCCCCTGCAGGACATCCGGCAGACCGAGAAGGTCAGCTTCGTGATGCAAGGGGGGAAAGTGGTGAAGGGGCAGGGCGCCGCGCACTGAGCAGGGGGCGGCGGCACAGACAGCTCGGATGGCATGCTTTCTGAATTCTCCTCCAAAGGATGAAAGGAGGACCGATCATGGCCAAGCTGGACACCGAGAAGCGCAACGATCTTTCGAAAGGCAACTTCGCCTTCCCCGAGCAGCGCAAGGAGCCGCTCGAGAACGCCAGCCACGTGCGCAACGCCGTGGCGCGCTTCAATCAGGTCGAAGGGGTGAGCGACGAGGAGCGCGACGCCGCCTGGAAGCGCATCAAGACGGCGGCGAAGAAGTACGACGTCGAGGTCGGCGAGGGAAGCTGGCGCGAGCTGAAGGGGCACGGCAAGGGGCATTAGCGCGAGATCCAGAGAGGGCGGCCGCGCGGCCGCCCTCTCGATTCGATCGGTTTTCCTACCAGACCCGGCAGGCGTTCTCGCGCACCATCGGCGCCTTGGGGGCGCAGCTCCAGGCCTTCTGGAACTCGGGCATGTTCTGCATCACCCCGTTGACGCGGTAGCGGCCGGGCGAGTGTGAATCGGTCTGCGCGCGGAGGCGCGAGTTCTCGTCCGTCGCCTTGTCGCACCAGGTCTGACCCCAGCCGAGGAAGAAGCGCTGCTCGGGGGTGAAGCCGTCGCGCAGCGCAGGCTGTTTTCCCTTCAGGGTCTCCTCGAGCGCCATGTAGGAGATCCGCACGCCGCCGTTGTCGGCGGTGTTCTCGCCCAGGGTCAGGCGGCCGTTCAGGTGGGTGTCGCCGGCGACGGTGAACGCCGTGTACTCGTCGGCGAGGCAGGTGGCGCGCTGCTCGAACTCCTTGGCATCCTCCGCAGTCCACCAGTCGGTGAGGTTCCCCTTGGCGTCGAACTTCCGTCCCTGGTCGTCGAAGCCGTGGGTCAGCTCGTGGCCGATGGCGGAGCCGATGGCGCCGAAGTTCACGGCGTCGTCCATCGTCTTGTCGAAGAACGGCGGCTGCAGGATGCCGGCCGGGAAGTTGACGTTGTTCTGGAACGGGTTGTAGTTGGCGTTCACCGTCGGCGGCGTCATCGTCCATTCCGAGGGATCGACCTTGCGGCCGATCTTCGCCATGTTCCGGGCGTTCTCGAAGGCGATGGCGCGGGTGCCGTTGCCGAAGGCGTCGCCGCGCACGATCTTGAGCTTCGAGTAGTCCCGCCAATGGTCGGGATAGCCGATCTTGTTGGCGATGGCGGCGCGCTTCTCGAGGGCGCGCCGCTTGGTGGCGTCGGTCATCCAGGGGAGCGTCTGGATGTCGCGGTCGAGGGCGGACTCGAGCGCCACCACCATCTTCGACATCCGCTCCTTCCCCTCGGGCCCGAAGGTCGCCGCCACGTAGGGCCGGCCGAGCGCCTCGCCGAGCTGCCGGTTGGTGAGCTCGACGCAGCGCTTCCAGCGCGGGCGCAGCTCCTTGGTGCCGCGCAGGGTCTTGTCGAAGAAATTGAAGTTTTCGTTGACGAAGGCGGTGGGGAGGAACGGCGCGGCGCCGTGGACGGTCTGCCAGCGCAGGTAGGCCTTCCAGTCGTCGAGGCTGCGGGCGTCGAGGAGCTCGTTCATCCCCTTGAAGAAGTCCGGCCAGCCGACGTTGAGGCCGGTGAAGGCGGGCGCGCCGGTGGCCGCGAAATAGGCGTTCCAGTCGAAATCGGGCGCCAGGGCCGCCAGCTCGGCGCGGGTCATCTTGTGATCGCGGTTCTTCGGGTCGCGCCGCTTGACGCGGTCGAGCTGGATGCGGGCGAGGGCGGTCTCGATGTCGAGCACGGTCTGGGCGTCGCGCGCCGCCGTCTCCTTTGGCTCGCCGAGGAGCTCGAGCATCCGCTGGACGTGGCCGGGGTACTGCTTGCGGATGTCGAGGAACCGCTTGTCGTCGAGCAGGTAATAGTCGCGGTCGGGGAGCGCGGTCCCCGCCTGGTCGACCGCGGCGCCGTACGTGCTGGCGTTCCGGAAGTCGGGCTGGGGGCCGAAGCGGAAGAGGGCATCGACGTCGTCCGCATGCAGGCGCGCGAGGGCGGCGGCGATCTCCTTCTTCGTCCTGATCGCCCGGATGCGGTCGAGCTCGCCCTTGAGCGGCACAATCCCCTTGGCCTCGATGGCGGCCTCGTCCATGCAGCTCGCGTAGTAGTCGCCGATCTTCTGATCGACGGTCCCGCGATGCCCGGCGGGGCTCGCGGCCTTCTCGAGGATGGCGCGGAGGATGTGCTGGTTGCGCTCGGTCAGCTCGTCGAGGCGGTCCCAGCGCGAGCGGTCCGCCGGCACGGGGTTCCTGGCCAGCCAGGTGCCGCAGGAGAACTGGTAGAAGTCGTCGCAGGGCTGGACGGAGCGGTCGAGCGACGCCGGATCGAAGTGGGTGACGGCAGCGATCGCATTTGGCGCGTCGGTCGCCTCCGGATTGAGCGTCTCGTGGGCGGCGGAGTTGGTCGACGGGGGCGGGTTCTGCGCGAAGCTCGCGGCAGCTCCCGCCACCAGCGCAACGGACAACAGGATGGGACGGCTCCAGGGCATCAGGGCTCCTCTCGGGTCAACGAGGTGGGAGCACGTTCATACAGGAAACGACCCGCGGCGGGCAAGAGCCTAGCCCCGCTCCTCCACCGAATCCATCAGCGCGCGCAGGCGCCTGGCGAGCTCTCCCACATCCTGGCGCAGGATCGAGTGGTGGTCGCCCGGGGTCTCGAAGATCCTCAAGCCTCCGTTCACCAGCTCCTCCCAGCCGAGGCCGGGCTCCTCGATCGCCATCGGCTGGTCGACGGCGCGGAAGAGGTGGAGCTCGCCGTGGTAGGGGCGCGGCTCATAGGTCGAGAGGGCGCCGCGGTTCGCCCGGAAGCGCTCGAACAGGCGGCGCAGCTCGGCCGGTTCGAGGCTCGGCGGCAGCAGCCCGACCTGGCGGCCGAGGTCGAGCGCCATGGCGAGCGCGGTGTCGACGTCGAGGTCCGAGAGGTCGACCTCGGGAAGCTCGATGCCGGGGGGGAGCCCGAGGCCCTGCGGGACCGCGAGGTCGGCCGGGATGTCGACATCGTGGAGATGGACCATGGCGAAGGAGAAGAGGGCCAGCATCTCGGTGTCGCTGCGCGCCGCCTCCCCGGCCCAGGCGCGGGGCGAGGCGGCGTCGATGATCGCCAGCACCTCGGTCGCCTCCCCCGCCGCCTCGAGCTGGACGGCCATCTCGTAGGCGACGATGCCGCCCATCGACCAGCCGGCGATCCGGTAAGGACCGGCGGGTTGCACGGCGCGGAGGGTCTCGACGTAGAGCGCCGCCATCCCCCGGATGTCCTCGACCGGCGGATCGGGGGACTGCAAGCCGAACGCCGGCTCATCGCTGCCGAGCAGGCGCACCAGGTCGCGATAGGCCACCACCTCGCCGCCCACCGAATGGACGAAGAAGAAGGGTCTGCGGCCGGGCGCGCCGACCTGGAGCGGCGCCAGCACTCCCCTCTCGGGCAGCGTTCCGGCGCCGGCCGCGGCTCCCTCCCCCGCCGCCAGCCGCCGCGCCGCCTCGGCGTGATGCTCGCGCAGGTGGCCGGCGAGAGAGGCCACGGTCGGATGATCGAAGACCACCACCACATGGACGATCTCCCCCAGCGCCTCCTGCAAGCGGTGGACGTAGATGGCGCTGGTGATGGAGGTGCCGCCGAGATCGAAAAAATCGTCGTCGATGCCGACCTCGCGCTCGTCCGGCAGGCTGAGGACGGCGCGGAACTGGTCGAGGAGGATGTTCTCCAGAGGATCGCGCGGCGCCCGGCGATCCGTCCCGCCGGCAACGCCGGCGGCGTCCGGGGCGGGGAGCGCGCGGCGGTCGACCTTGCCGTTCTCGGTCAGCGGCAGGGCGGCGAGGAAGACGAAGGCCGACGGCAGCATGTAGTCCGGCAGGCGCGCGGCGAGGGCGGCGCGCAGCCCCGCCGCCGACGTCTGGTCGCCGACGTCGCCGACGACGCCGACGAGATAAGCGACCAGGCGGCGCTCCCCCCCCGCGCCGTCCTCGCGCGCCACGACCACCGCCTCGCGCACTCCCGGCAGCGCCGCGAGCGCCGCCTCGATCTCCCCAGGCTCGATGCGGAAGCCGCGGATCTTGACCTGCTGGTCGCCGCGGCCGAGATATTCGAGGTCGCCGTCCGGCAGCCGGCGCGCCAGGTCTCCCGAGCGGTAGAGCCGTTCCCCCGGCCGCGCCGCGAACGGATCGGGAACGAAGCGCTCGGCCGTGAGGTCGGGCCGCCCGAGATAGCCGTGGGCGAGCCCGGCGCCGCCGACGTGGATCTCGCCGGGAACGCCGATCGGCTGCGGCTGGAGATGGACGTCCAGCAGGTGCACGGCGAGGTCCGGGATCGGCTGGCCGATCGCGCTGACCGCACCGTCCTCGAGATCCGCCGCCCGCACCGGCCGGAAGGTGACGTGCACCGTCGTCTCGGTGATGCCGTACATGTTGATCAGCCGCGGCCGCTCGTCGCCGTGGCGGGCGAACCAGGGCGCCAGGCTCGCCGGCTCCAGCGCCTCGCCGCCGAAGATCACCCAGCGCAGGGCGAGGTCCGGAGCGGTTGGAGAGCCGCTGCCGCCGAGCGCCGCCTCCTCCGCCCAGAGGAGCTGGCGGAAGGCCGACGGCGTCTGGTTGAGGACGGTGACCCGCTCCTCCGCCAGCAGGCGGTAGAAGCTCTCGGGCGAGCGGCTCTCCCAGTAGGGGACGACCACCAGGCGGCCGCCGTGGAGCAGCGCTCCCCAGATCTCCCAGACCGAGAAGTCGAAGGCATAGGAGTGGAAGAGGGTCCACACGTCGTCCGGGCCGAAGCCGAACCAGGGCTCGGTCGCCGTGAACAGGCGGTCGACGTTGGCGTGCGAGACGATCACCCCCTTCGGCCGGCCGGTCGAGCCCGAGGTGTAGATGACGTACGCCGGCAGCTCCGGCTCGCCGGCAGCCTCCGGGCTCGGGAAGCGCCCGCCGTCCTGGGCGGCGATCGCCTCCCGCTCGGCGTCGAGGCGGATCACCGGCAGGCCGGCGGCGCTCTGCTCCCCCGCCGCTTCCCCCGTCGTCACCAGCAGCGACGCGCCGCTGTCCGCGAGGATGAAGGCGAGGCGGTCGGCCGGCGAGGCGGGATCGAGCGGCACGTAGGCGGCTCCCGCCTTGAGCACGGCGAGGAGGGCGGCCACCATCTCCGGCGAGCGCTCGAGGGCGAGGGCGACGCGGTCTCCCGGCCGCACGCCGGCCGCACGCAGGTGGCGGGCCAGGCGGTTGGCGCGCCCTTCGAGCTCGCCGTAGGTGAGGCGCTCCGCCGTCTCGCCCGGGAAGGAACCCGGGAAGGAAATCGCGACGGCCTCCGGAGCGCGGTCGACCGCCGCCTCGAACCGGCGGTGCAGACAGACCGCTCCCATGACGCGGGCTGCCGGGTTCCACTCGACGAGCAGCTGATGGCGCTCCGCCGGCGTCAGCAGCGAGACCTCCGAGAGGCGGCGGCCGGGCTGGTCGATCCAGGCGTCGAGCAGGGTGGTGAACTGCGCCGCCAGGCGGGCCACCGTGGGGTCGTCGAAGAGGTCGGTGTCGTAGTGGAAGGCGCCGCCGAGGTCCTCTTCCACCTTGAAGAGATTGACCACCAGGTCGAACTTGGCGGCCTCGACGTTCGCCGCGAACGGGATCAGGGTGAGGCCGGGGAGCTCCAGGCGCCCCTCCGCCGGCACCGTCTGGAGCTGGAAGACGACGCGCAGCAGCGGCGGCCGGTACGGGTTGCGCGGCAGGCCGAGCTCGTCCACCAGACGCTCGAAGGGGAGGTCCTGATGGGAGAGGGCGCCGAGCACGGTGTCGCGCGAGCGGGCGAGAAGGGTGGGGAAATCGGGATCCCCCGCCAGATCCCCGCGCAGGACCAGGGTGTTGACGAAGAAGCCGATCAGCCCTTCGATCTCGGTCCGCGAGCGGCTGGCGACCGGCATCCCCACCGGCACCTCGGCCTGCCCGGTCTGGCGGTAGAGCACCGCGGAGAAGGCGGCGAGGAGCGCCATGAAGAGCGTCCCTTCGCCCTGGCGGGCCAGCCGGCCGAGGGCCGTCACTTGTCCCGCCGGCAGCTCCCAGAAGCGGCTCCGGCCGCGCCCCGTGGGGACCGGCGGGCGCGGGCGGTCGGCGGGGAGATCGATCGGCACCACCCCCGCGAGCTGCCGCCGCCAGTAGGTGAGCTGCTCCGCGAGCACCGGTCCGCGCAGCCATTCCCGCTGCCAGAGCGCGTAATCGGCGTACTGGAGCGGCAGCTCGGGGAGCGGCGAGGGATGCCCTTGAGCGAACGCCGCGTAGAGGCGGGCCAGCTCGGGAACGAAGACGGAGGTCAGCGACCAGCCGTCGGCGCTGATGTGGTGAGTGCCCCAGAGGGCGACGTGGTCGTCCGCCGTCACGCGCAGGAGCACGGCGCGGAAGAGGGGCCCGTGCTCGAGATCGAACGGCCGGGCCGCCTCCTCCTCGGCGACGCGCTGCGTCTCGCCCTCGCGCCGCTCCGCCGGCAGGCCGGAGAGGTCGATCAGCGGCTGCGACGGCGGCGCCCAGGGGTGGATCTCCTGCACGGCGCCGGTGGCGGTGGTGCGGAAGGTGGTGCGCAGCGGCTCGTGGCGGCGCAGGATCTCGGCGAGGGCGGCGGCGAGGGCTCCGGCGTCGAGCCGGCCGGCGAGGCGCACCGCGGCGGTCATGTTGTAGACCGGGCTCGCCGGCGCCAGGAGGTGGAGGAACCAGAGGCGCTCCTGCGCGAAGGAGAGCGGCAGCGGGCGGTCGCGGACGACCGGGCGCAACGGCGGCCCCGCGGCCTCGGCAGCCTGGAGCCCGCCCGGCTCGATCCACTCCGCCAGACCGGCGATCGTGGGCGCCTCGAAGACCACCCGCAGCGGCAGCTCGACCGCGAAGGCCTTGCGCACCCGCGAGACGAGCTGGGTGGCGAGCAGCGAGTGCCCGCCCAGCTCGAAGAAGTTGTCGTGAACTCCGACCCGTGTCGACGCGCAGCAGGTCGGCCCAGACGGCGGCGAGCTTCTCCTCGACCGGCGTCGCGCGGTGCCGCGCCAGACGCCGCGCTCTCCCGTCGCGGCGCCGGCAGGGCCCGGCGGTCGATCTTGCCGTTGGGGGTGAGCGGCAGCGCCGGCAGCTCGACGAAGGCGGCGGGCACCATGTAGTCGGGGAGCCGCGCGGCGAGGAACGGCCGCAGGCGGCCGGCGATCCCGGGCTCCACGCCGGGCTCAAGGACCACGTAGGCGGCCAGGAAGCGCTCCCCGCCTTCCTCGCGGACCACCACCACCGACTCGCGGACTCCGGCCAGGCGCCCGATCGTCGCCTGGATCTCCCCCGGCTCGATGCGGAAACCGCGGATCTTGACCTGGTCGTCCAGCCGCCCGGCGAAGACCACCTCGCCGTCCGGCAGGTAACGGCCGAGGTCGCCGCTGCGGTAGACGCGGTCGCCGTCGAGGCCCGTGAAGGGATTGACGCCGAAGCGCTCGGCGGTCAGCGCCTCGTCGCCGAGATAGCCGCCGGCGAGGTGCGGGCTGCGCATCCAGATCTCGCCCACCTCGCCAACCCCCGCCAGCCGCCCGGCCCCGTTCATCACCAGGAGCTGCGCGTCCTCCATGCCGCGCCCCAGCGGCAGCACCTCGCGCTCCTGCCGGCCGCCGCTCCCGGAGTCGACGACGTGGAAGCTCAACGCCCGCTGCGTCTCGGTGCTGCCGTAGAGGTTGACGCAGGTCGCCCCCGGTGCCAGCCGGCGGATGCGGTCGACGTCGAGCCGGGTGAGGACGTCCCCCACCAGCATCGCGTAGCGCAGGGTCGGGATCGCTACCGGCTCCTCATCGTCTACCGGCAGTCCCGCCGGCTCGGTCAGCACCTGCGCCATGGCCGGAGTGAGGTTGGCGAAGGTGATCCCCTGGCGCGCCGCCCAGGCGGCCAGCCGCCCGGGGACGAAGATCTCTTCCGGGTCGGGGGCGTAGAGAGTGGCGCCGGTCGCGAGCGCCGTGAACAGATCGCGCTGCAACGGGTCGTGCGCCAGCCCCGAAAGGAGGGTATAGCGGTCGTCGGCACCGAGGCCGAAGCGCTCGCATTGCCAGGGGAGGAAGTGCGACAGCGAGCCGTGCAGTCCGAGGATCCCCTTGGGCACGCCGGTCGAGCCCGAGGTGAACGCCACGAAGGCGAGATCGCCGGGGCCGGTCTCGACCGGAGCCTCCTCGGCCCACGGCGAGAGCCCGGCGAGCAGCCCGCTCGCCGCCTGCGGGCCACCGCCCGGCAGCACGACGCGGCCGAGCAGACGCCCCGCCACCTCCCACTCGGCGAGCAGCGACTCCACCTCGGGCGGCGGCGCCCCGGCGGCGGCCACCGCCACCCAGGCCCGCGGCGCGGCGAGGCGGAGGATCTCCGTCAGGCGCGCCGCCGGATAGGCGGGGTCGAGCATCACGAAGGCGCCCCCCGCGGCCAGGGTGCCGAGCACCGCCCAGGCGACGGGAGCGCTGCGGTGGGCCCAGATCGCCACCCGGTCGCCCCGCTCGAGCCCGGCCGCCCGGAGGTGGGCGGCGAGGCGCTCGACGGCGGCGGCGAGCTCGCCGTACGTCCAGCTCGCCCGCGGATCGATCACGGCCGGACGCTCCGGCTGCCGCCTCGCCCGGTCCAGGAACAGCTCGTGGACGCCGCCGTACCACGCCGTGCCCAGCGGCTGGAGGGGATCGGGCAACCGGGCGGCGGCGTGAGCCGTCAACAGGGAGATGCCGCGGACGCGGCGGTCGGCATCCGCGGCCCCCTGCTCGAGCACCAGGCCGTACTGCCGCAGCAGCTCCTCCATCCGTGGCCGGTCGAAGAGATCGGCGTTGTAGACCAGGCTGATCCGGATCTCGTCGCCCGCCTCGCTGACGTAGAGGGTGAGGTCGAATTTCGACTCCGGCTCCGGGGCCGGCCCCCAGTCGATCTCGAGATCCGTCACCCGCACCTTCTGCGGCGGCAGGTTGAGCATGTTGAAGAAGACCTGGAACAGCGGCGTGCGCGACAGGTCACGCTCCGGCCTCAGCTCCGCCAGCAGCGCCTCGAAGGGGACGTCCTGATGCTCGTAGGCGCCGAGCGTCGTCTCCCGGACGCGGTCCAGCAGCTCGCGGAAAGTCGGATCGCCGCCGAGGTCGGTGCGCAGCGCCAGGGTGTTGAGGAAGAAACCGATCAGCTTCTCGGTGTCGGGGTGGCGGCGCCCGGCGACGGGCGTTCCCACCACCACGTCCTCCTGGCCGGCGAGGCGCGCGAGGAGGATTTTGAAGGCGGCGAGCAGGGTCATGAACAGGCTCGACCGCTGCTGCCGCGCCAGCCTGCCGAGAGCGCCGCCCGTCGCCGCGGGAAGGTCGAGCCGGACGCTCCCGCCGCGGAAGCTCTGCATGGCCGGCCGCGGGTGGTCGGTCGGCAGGTCGAGCGGCTGGAGATCGCCGCCGAGCTTGCCGCGCCAGTAGGCGAGCTGGGCCTCGAGCGCCGCGCCGCTCAGCCACTGGCGCTGCCAGCTGGCGAAGTCCCCGTATTGGATGGGGAGCGCCGGCAGCGGCGAGGGACGGCCGGCGGTGAAGGCGTCGTACAGCGTGATCAGCTCGCGATCCATCACCCCCGCCGACCAGCCGTCGGAAACGATGTGATGGACGTCGAGGACGAAGACGTGGCGGTCGGCGGCGAGGCGCAGCAACGAGGTGCGGATGAGCGGCCCGGACTCGAGGTCGAAGGGTGAGCCCAGGGAGGCGTGCGCCACGCGCTCGACCTCCCCCTCGCGGAACGCCGCCGGCAGCGCCGAGAGGTCGATCCCCACCAGGGGAACCCAGAGGTTCGCCAGGGTTCGCTGCACCGGACGGCCCTCAAGCTCACGGAAGGTGGCGCGCAGCGCCTGATGCCGGCGGACGATCTCGTTGACCGCCCGCTCCAGGGCCCAGGCGCTCAAAGGGCCGCCCAGGCGCAGGGAAGACCCCATGTTGAACGCCGTGTTCCCCGGCTCCATGCGGTCGAGGAACCAGAGGCGCTCCTGCCCGAAGGAGAGCGGCGCCGGCTCACCGGCCGGCCGGCGGACGAGAGGCAAGGGGACGGGGGTGGCCTCACGATCCTGCGCGGAGGGTCCGCCCGTCGCCGGCTCCAGGAAAGGCTCGATCGCGGACGCCAGCGCCGAGACCCGGGGGGCTTCGAAGATCGCCCGCAGCGGCAGCTCGACCGCGTAGGTCTCGCGGACGCGGGAGACGAGCTGGGTGGCCAGCAGGGAGTGGCCGCCGAGGGCGAAGAAATCCTCGTCGACGCCGATCGCGGCGTCTGCCGGCAGCTCCAGGATGACGCGGAACTGCTCGGCGAGGAACTGCTCCAGCGCGGTGCGCGGCGCCCCGCTTCCCGTCGTCCCGGAGCCGGCGGCGGCCGGAGCGGGGAGCGCCCGGCGGTCGAGCTTGCCGTTCTCCGTGAGGGGAAAGGCGTCAAGGACTACGAAGGCCGCGGGGAGCATGTAGTCGGGGAGGCGCGCGGCGAGGGACGAGCGCAGTGACGCCGGGTCGGCGCTCGCCCCGGCCGCCGGCACCACGTAGGCCACCAGACGGGTCTCGCCGCGGGGGCCGTCGGCGCGCGCCACCACCACCGCCTCCCGCACCTCGGGCAGGCCGGTCAGCGCCGCCTCGATCTCCCCCGTCTCGATGCGGAAACCGCGGATCTTGACCTGCTGGTCCGTGCGCCCGAGGTATTCGATGTCGCCGCTCGCCAAACGGCGGGCGCGGTCTCCCGAGCGGTAGAGGCGCTCGCCCGGCCGCGCCGGGAAGGGATCGGGAACGAAACGCTCGGCGGTGAGCTCGGGCCGCCCGAGGTAGCCCTGTGCGAGGCCGGCGCCGCCGACGTGGATCTCGCCGGGAACGCCGATCGGCGACGGCTGGAGATGGCGGTCCAGGAGATGGACGGTGAGATCGGAGAGCGGCCGGCCGATCGCGCTGACCCCGCTGAAGGCATCCGCCAGCCGTACCCGCCGCCAGGTGACGTGCACGGTCGTCTCCGTGATCCCGTACATGTTGACCAGCCGTGGCCGCTCGTCGCCATGGCGGGCGAACCAGGGGGCGAGCCGCGCGGGCTCCAGCGCCTCGCCGCCGAAGATCACCCAGCGCAGGGCCAGCTCGGGCCCGGCGTCGGCGCTGGCGAGCGCCCTTTCCTCCGCTCCGAGGAGCTGAGCGAAGGCGGACGGGGTCTGGCTGAGCACGGTGACCCCCTCGCGGCGGAGCAGGCGATGGAAGTCGTCCGGGGAGCGGCTCTCCCAGTAGGGGACGATCACCAGCCGGCCGCCGTGGAGGAGGGCACCCCAGATCTCCCAGACCGAGAAGTCGAACGCATAGGAGTGGAAGCAGCTCCAGACGTCGTCCGCGCGGAAGCCGAACCACGGCTCGGCCGCCGTGAACAGGCGGTCGACGCTGGCGTGGGAGACGACGACCCCCTTCGGCCGGCCGGTCGAGCCCGAGGTGTAGATGACGTAGGCCGGCAGCTCCGCATCGAGCTCGGGCCCCTCGAGGCGCTCGCCGCTGCGACGGTTGATCTCCAGCGCCTCGGCGTCGAGGCGAAGCGTCCGCACGCCGGCCGCAGCGGGCGAATCTCCCTTGGTGATCCCTTTGGTAATCAGCAGCACGGCGCCGCTGTCCGCTAACGTCTCATCGAGGCGCTCCGCGGGATGCGAGGGATCGAGCGGCACGTAGGCGGCCCCCGCTTTGAGGACGGCCAGGATGGCGGCGATCATCTCCGCCGAGCGTTCGAGCCGGAGGGCGACGCGGTCCCCGGGCCGCACGCCGGCCGCCCGCAGATGGCGGGCGAGGCGGTTGGAGAGCCGGTCGAGCCCGGCATAGGTGAGGCGCTCCGTTCCCAGGGAGACCGCGGGAGCGCCGGGCGTCCGCTCCGCCTGGGCCTCGAACCGGCGGTGCAGCAGCTGCCCGGGGCCTGCCGCCGCGGGAGCGGGATTCCATTCGACGAGGAGCTGCTGCCGCTCCTCCGCCGAGAGGATCGGCGCCGCCGCGAGCCGCAGGGAGGCGTCCGCCATCATCGCGCTCAGCAGGACCTCCAGATGCGCGGCGAGGCGGCGCGGGGTCGGCGGATCGAACAGGTCGGTGCGATAGCCGACGTCCGCCACCAGCCCCGCCGCGGAATCCCAGAAGCTGAGGTCGAGGTCGAACTGCACCACCCGGGTTTCGAACGGCAGGGGCGCGAGCGTCAAGCCGGGAAGCTCCATGCCGCCGAGCGGCGCGTTCTGCACCGCGAAGAGGACCTGGAAGAGGGGATGGATCGCCAGATGCCGCTCCGGGCGCAGCTCCTCGACCAGTTGCTCGAAGGGGAGATCCTGGTGGGCGAACGCCTCGAGGGTGGTCTGCCGGACGCGGGCGAGCAGCTCGCCGAACGACGGGTCTCCCGTGAGGTCCCCGCGCAGTACGAGGGTGTTGACGAAGAAGCCGATCAGCGGCTCGATCTCCACCCGGTTGCGGCCGGCGACGGGCGAGCCGACCGTCAGGTCCTCCTGGCCCGTCAGCCGGGAGAGCAGGGCCTGGAAGGCGGCGAGGAGGACCATGAAGGGGGTCGCCTCGTGCCGGCGGGCGAAGCGCGCCAGCGCCTCCCGCAGGGCGGGAGAGAACGGGACGCGCACGCGCGCACCGGCCTCCGAACGCACGGCGGGGAGCGGCCGGTCGGCCGGCAGGTCGAGCGTCGCCGGAGCGCCGGCCAGCGCCTGCCGCCAGTAGGCGAGCTGGCGCTCCAGCTCCCCGCCCTGGAGCCAGCTGCGCTGCCAGGCCGAGAAGTCGGCGTACTGGAGCGGCAGCTCCGGCAGCGGCGACGGGAGACCGGCGACGGCCGCGCCGTAGAGCGCCGTGATCTCGCGGATGAGCACGCCGACCGACCAGCCGTCGGCGACGATGTGGTGGATCTCGAGCAGGAGGGCGTGCTCGGCGGCCCCGAGCCGCAGCAGGGTGGCACGGAAGAGGGGACCCCGCGCGAGATCGAACGGCCGCGCCGCCCCCGCCGCAGCGAGCCGCAGCGACTCCGCCCGTCCGGCGTCCGCCGGCAGAGCGCCGAGGTCGGCGAGGGGAAGGACCCAACGGGGGAGCGGCGGCGCGATCACCTGCTCCGGCTCGCCCACCCGCTCCGCGAAGGTCGTGCGCAGCACCTCGTGCCGGCGTACCACCTCGCCCAGCACCGCCGCCAGCACGGCCGGCGAGAGCTCCCCCTCCATGCGCAGGGCGAAGGGGAGGTTGTACGTCGTGCCGCCGGGCTCCAGGCGGTCCAGGAACCAGAGCCGGGTCTGGGCGAAGGAGAGCGGGGCCCGGGTCTGTGCGCGCCGCGTCGGTGCCAACGGCAGCCCCGGCAGCGCGGAGTCGGGAGCGGCAAGCTGCGGGCGGGCGGCGTCGATCCGCCGCGCCAGCGCGGCGAGGGTCGGCGCCTCGAACAGCATCCGCACGGGGAGGTCGACGCCGAGGCGGTCGCGCATCCGGGAGAGGATCTGGACGGCGAGCAGAGAGTGGCCGCCGAGGTCGAAGAAGTCGTCGCGCGCTCCCACCTTCTTGACGCCCAGCACCTCGCTCCAGATCGCCGCCAGCCCCTGTTCGGTGTCGGTCGACGGCGCGACGTATCCCGCGGCCGCCGCGGCGCCCTGCGGCGCGAAGGCCGGGCCGGCGAGAGCGCGGCGGTCCACCTTGCCGCTCGCCGTCAGGGGAAGGGCGGCGAGCGCGACGAAGGCGCCGGGGATCATCGCCGCCGGCAGGAGCGCCTTGAGCGCTTCGCGCAGCTCGTTCTCCCGACCCTCCTGCTTACCTTCTTTTACGCCCGTCTCGGCGCGCCACACCAGGTAGGCCACGAGGCGCACCCCTCCCGGCGGGTCCTGGCGCGCCACCACCGCCGCTTCCTGCACGCCCGGCAGGGCGTTCAAGGCGGCCTCGACCTCCCCCGGCTCCACGCGGTAGCCGCGCACCTTGACCTGGAAGTCGGTGCGGCCGAGGAACTCGAGCTCCCCCTGCGCCGTCCAGCGCGCCAGGTCCCCCGAGCGGTAGAGGCGGGTGCCCGTCCCCTCCGGGTCGGGGATGAAACGGTCCGCCGTGAGGTCCGGGCGGCCGAGATAGCCGCGGGCGAGGCCGGCGCCGCCGATGCACAGCTCCCCAGGCACTCCCAGGGGGACCGCCTGGCGGAGGCGGTCGAGCACCAGCATGCGGTGATTGGCGATCGGCCGGCCGATCGGCGGCAGGGCCGGCCAGAGCGCGGGCGGCCCGGCGAGCCGGAAGGCGGTGACGACGTGGGTCTCGGTCGGCCCGTACTCGTTGAACACCACCGCGCCGCGCCCGCAGAGGCCGGCGAGGGCCGGCGTGATCCGCAGTTGCTCGCCGGCGGTGACCACCTCGCGCAGGGCGACCGGCGGCCGCCCCTGCTCGCGGGCGGCCTCCGCGAGCTGTTGCAGCGCCACGAAGGGCTGGAAGAGCCGCTCGATCCCCTTGTCGACCAGCAGGGAGAGCAGCGCGGCGGGATCGCGCCGCAGCTCGTCCGGCATCAGCACCAGCGTCCCCGCGGAGGCCCAGGTGGAGAACAGCTCCTCGAAGGAGACGTCGAAGCCCAGCGGCGAGAACTGGAGCACCCGCGCCCCGGCATCCGGCCGCGCCTCGCCGTTCCAGGCCGCCAGGTTGCTCAGCGTCCGGTGGGTCTGCGCCACCCCCTTGGGCCGCCCGGTCGAGCCGGAGGTGTAGAGGATGTAGGCGAGGCTATCGGGGCTCGCCGGGGCGGCCGCCGCCACGCTCTCCGGCATTGCGCTCTCTAGCGCGGCCTCACCGTGGCGGTCGACAGCGACGACCTGGTAGCCGTCGAGGAGCCCCGGCGGCAGCTCGGCGAGCGTCTCGCTCGCCGCCAGCACGAGCCGGGGCCGGGCATCGGCGAGCGTCCAAGCCAGGCGCTCCGCGGGGTAGGACGGATCGAGAGGGAGGCAGGCTCCCCCGGCCTCGAGCACCGCCAGCACGCAGACCGGCAGGGCGAGGGAACGGCCGACCCAGAGCCCCACCAGCACGTCGGGACCGACCCCTGCCCCGACCAGGACCGCCGCGAGGCGCCCCGCCCGCCTCGCCAGCTCGCGGTAGGTCAGCAGATCGTCGCCGTCCTCGACGGCGATCGCGTCGGGCGACAGCTCCGCCTGGCGCCAGGCGATCTCGTGGGCGAGGAGCGAGCCCGGCACCTGCCGCGCGGTGTCGTTCCACTCGCGGAGGAGCTGCTGCGCCTCGGCGCTCGCGAGCAGCGGCGCCTCCGCGACGGGTCGGCCGGCGTCCGCCATCGCGACCCGCAACAGATGTTCGAGGTGCGCCGCCAGCCGGCGCGGGGTCGGCGCGTCGAACAGCTCGCTGCTGTAGGAGAGGTCGGCCACCAGACCCTCGCCGAAGTCCCACAGGCTGAGCTCGAGGTCGAGCTGCGCGGTCAGGGTCTCGAACGGCAGCGGCTCGAGCGTCAGCCCGGGGAGCTCCATCGTTCCCATCGGGGCGTTCTGCACGGCGAACAGGACCTGGAAGAGGGGATTGACCGCGAGGTGCCGCTCCGGCCGCAGCTCCCCGACCAGCTGCTCGAAGGGGAGATCCTGGTGGGCATAGGCCTCGAGGGTGGTCCGCCGGACGCGGGCGATCAGCTCGGCGAACGACGGCTCTCCCGCCAGGTCCCCGCGCAGCACCAGGGTGTTGACGAAAAATCCGATCAGCGGCTCGATCTCCGCCCGGTTGCGGTTGGCGATCGGCGAGCCGACGGCGAGGTCCTCCTGGCCGGTCATCCGCGACAGGAGCGCCTGGAAACCGGCGAGGAGGACCATGAACGGGGTCGCTTCGTGGCGGCGGGCGAACAGCGCCAGGTCGCGCTCGAAGCCCGGGGTGAAGGGGATCTGCAGCCGCCCGCCGGCATAGGTCCGCTCGGAGGGCAGCGGCCGGTCGGTCGGCAGGTCGAGCGTGGCCGGAAGACCAGCCAGCTTCTGCCGCCAGTAGGCGAGCTGGCGCTCCAGAGTCTCTCCCCGCAACCAGGCGCGCTGCCAGACGGCGAAGTCGGCGTACTGGACCGGCAGCTCGGGGAGCGGCGAGGGGGCACCTGAGCGGGCGGCGGCGAAGAGGGCGGAGATCTCGCGCACCAGCACCCCCATCGACCAGCCGTCGGAGACGATGTGGTGCATGTCGAGCAGGAGGGCGTGCTCGTCCGGGGCGAGCCGCAGCAGCGTGGCGCGCAGCAGCGGCCCGGCCGCGAGGTCGAACGGCCGGTCGGCCTCCTCCTGGGCCAGGCGTTGCGACTGCGCCATGCGGACCGCGGCGGGGAGGGCCGAGAGGTCGACCAGCGGCAGGCTCCAGCGGACGACGGGCGCGATCACCTGGACGGGGCGGCCGTCGACCTCCTGGAAAGTCGTGCGCAGCACCTCGTGCCGGCGCACGATCTCGCCGAGCAACGCGGCGAGGACGGCCGGCGAGGCCTCGCCGCGGACGAGCAGCGCCTGCGGGATGTTGTAGGCCGCGAGCCCCGGCTGCAAGCGGTCGATGAACCACAGGCGCTCCTGGGCGAAGGAGAGCGGCAGCGGCGCGAGATCCGCAGGCCGGCGCGGGATGCCGGCCGGCGGCGCGGCGGCGCGCTCCTTCTCCTTGCGCTTGCGGATCTGTTCGAACAGGATCGCCCGCTGCTCGCGCGAGAGACCGGCGAGGCGGTCCTGAGGGGATGCGGGATCGGTCATCGAGCTCCTTCCACGTCCGCCGGAGCCGGCAGGGTTTGCAGATCTCCGGAGGAGAGCTCCTCCATTTCACTCCACGCCGCGTCGAGCAGCCCGGCGTCCGCGCTCAGGATCTCCTGCTCGACGATGCGGTCGGCCAGCTCGCCGAGGTCGGCGGCGTCGAAGACCATCCGCAGCGTCACCTCGATCCCCTGCTCCTGGGTCAGCCGCGAGACCAGCTGGGTGGCGAGCAGCGAATGGCCGCCCAGCGCGAAGAAGTTGTCGCGCATCCCCACCCGCTCGAGCCCCAGCAGGCCGGCCACCTCGCGGGCGAGCAGCTCTTCGAGCGGCGTCGCCGGAGCCTCCCACTCGCCCGCCGGCGCCAGGGTCCGCTCGGGCGCCGGAAGAGCGCGCCGGTCCACCTTGCCGCTGGCGGTGAGCGGCAGCGCGGGGAGCAGGACGAAAGCTGCCGGCATCATGGCGTCGGGAAGCTCCGCTGCCAGGAAACGCCGCAGCTCCGGCACCAGCCGCCGCTCCTGGCCGGCCCGCAACGGATCGTTCGCGTATTGGCTCCAGTCAGCTTCCGCCGTCCCAGCGGCCTCCGGAGCCACGCCCGGAAGGACGCCGCTCCCGCGCCGCCGCAGCACGGCGTCGAAGCGGCCGTCCGCTCCCCCACCGGCGGACCAGGTCAGATCGGCGTCGTAGCCCAGGCGCTCGGCCAGCGCCCAGAGATCCTCGGGATTCACCGCTTCGGCTTCGCTGGCGAGCCGCGAGCTCGGGATTCCACGGACGGCCAGGGCGTCGGGACGCTCGGCAAGGAGGCGCTCGACCTCGGCGAGTGATTCCCACGTCCGGGCGCTCGGCGCCTCTCCCGCGACTCCCTCGCCGCCGACGTGCAGGATCACGTCGTAACGGAAGCGGGTCAGCTCGTTGTCCCGCCGTCCCCGCTTGAGCAGCACCTCGACCCTACGGACCCCCGGCAGGCGCCGCGCCAGCGCCGGGAAGAAGGCGGGATCGATCACCAGCTCTTCCTCCTCCGCGACGCGGCGCTTCACCCGCTCTGCCAGCTCGGCGGCGGGGAGCGACCCCGCGGCGCGGTGGAGCTCGACCGAGGCATGGAATGCCTGGAGGAGCGGCAGGCTGCGGACGTCACCCACGAACACGGCACCGCCAGGCGCCACGGCGGCGACCGCCCCCTCCAACACCGTCACCAGGTACTCGACTCCCGGGAAATACTGGATGATCGAGTTGAGGACGATCAGGTCGAAATCTCCCGGCCGCACGCCGGCCCAGTCGTCGGCGAGTCCCTGCGCCAGCTCGACCTGTGGCAGCGGCAGGCGGTCGAGGCCGGCGCGGACCTGCGCCAGCGCCACGGCCGAGAAATCCGAGCCCCGGTAGCGCTCGGCGTGCGGCGCCACCCGGAAGAGCAGCAGCCCCGTGCCGCAGCCGACCTCGAGCACCCTTCGGTGTTCCTGGGCGAGGAGCCGCGCGACCGTGCCGTCCACCCACTCCCCCATCTCCTCGGCCGGGATCGGCTCGCCGGTGTAGCTGCTGTTCCAACCCTGGATGTTGAAGGTCGCGGCCTCGCCTCCCGCCGCCGAGGGCCCCTTGCCGTAGGTCTCGTCGTAGAGGGTCTGCCATTGCGCGATGTGACCGGACGCTTCCGCGGTCGACTGGCGTCACCTCAGGCCGCGGCACCACGTAGGCCACCAGCCGCTGGTCGGCACTCTCACCCTCCCCCTCACGGAGGACGACCACCGCCTCGCCGACTTCCGGATGCCGGGCGAGGACCCCTTCGATCTCGCCGAGCTCGATGCGGACCCCGCGCAGCTTGACTTGATGGTCGAGCCGGCCCAGGAATTCGAGCCGGCCGTCCGACGCCCGGCGCACGCGGTCGCCGGTCCGGTACAGCCGTCCCCCGGCCGGCGAGAAGGGATCGGGTACGAAGCGCTCGGCGGTGAGGTCCGGCCGGCCGAGATAGCCGCGCGCGAGCCCGGCGCCGCCGATCGCGAGCTCCCCCGGCACCCCGGCGGGGACGAGATCGAGCGAGCCGTCGAGCACGTGGACCGCGGCGCCGTCGACCGGGCGGCCGATCGACGGCGACAGGCCGTCTCCCGGCACCGTCACGGGAGCCCACGTCGCCACCACGCTGCTCTCCGTCGGGCCGTAGTGGTTCATCAGGGCGAAGGGGAGCGGACGGCGCGGCACCCGCAACAGCCGGTCGCCGCCGGTCAGCAGGGCGCGCAGGGAGAGCTCCGGCGGCAGGGGGTCCGCCGCCAGATCGAGGAGCTGCTCGGCGAGCGGCGTCGGCAGGAAGCAGAGGGTAATCCGCTCGGACGCCAGCCAGGCGAGGAGCTTCGCGGGGAGGAGCCGGGTCTCCTCGTCAGGGATGTGCAGCGAGGCCCCCGCTGCGAGGTAGGGCCAGATCTCCCAGACCGCGGCGTCGAAGCCGGGAGAGGCGACCAGGGTCGCGCGATCCCGTTCGCCGACACCGTAGGTGCGCAGGTGCCAGCGCGCCAGGTTCGCCAGCCCGGCACGGGAGACCTCGACTCCTTTGGGACGACCGGTCGAGCCCGAGGTGTGGATGACGTAGGCCCGGGTTTCGGCCGGGACCGGTGCTGATGCGGACGGCGCCGGGAGACTGCCATTATTTTCCTGGTCGATCCTCCTGATCGATCCGGACGACCCGCGCTCCCCGCCGTCCAGCCGGCGTCGTCTGCCATCTCTCCCGCGGCGAGGATCACCGGCATCCCGCACTCGCGGACGATGAAGGCGAGGCGCTCCATGGGATAGGCGGGATCGAGCGGCACGTACGCCGCGCCGGCCTTCAAGACCGCCAGGGCGCCGATCACCATCTCCGCCGAGCGTGGAGCGTGGAGACCGACCATCGCATCCGGTTTCACCCCGAGCGCCCGCAGGCGGTGGGCGAGCAGGCCGGCCCGCCGGTGCAGCTCGCCGTGGGTCAGCCTGCCGTGCGCGGAGACGATGGCGATCGCCTCCGGCGTCCGCGCGGCCCATCGCTCACAGAGCTCGACCACGTCCGAAGCCGGCTCTACGTCCTGGCCCTCGTTCCACTCGTGGACGATTTGGTGCCGCTCGGAACCGGCCAGGAGCTGGAGCTGCGACGAGGGGGAGGGCGGGATCGGCCAACGCCGCGTCGGTCAGGGCGGTGAGATGGGAGACCAGCCGACGCACGGTGGCGGGATCGAAGAGGTCGGTGCTGTAGGTGATCTGCCCTTCCAATCCAATGGCGCGATCGGTGCCTTCCCAGAACATCATCTCCAGATCGAAACGGGTGGCGGTGAATTCGGCGTCGACCGGGGTGAGCGACAGCCCCGGGAGCTCGATCCTCCGCAGCGGCGCGTTCTGGAGGGCGCAGACCACCTGGAAGAGGGGGTTCTGCGCCAGCCGCCTCTCGGGTCGCAGCTCTTCGACCAGGCGTTCGAAGGGGAGGTCCTGGTGCGCGTAGGCGGCCAGCGCGGCACGGCGGGTGCGGGCGAGCAGCGCCGCGAACGACGGGTCGCCCGTGAGATCGCCGCGCATCACCAGGCTGTTGACGAAGAAGCCGATCAACCCCTCGGTCTCGGCGCGGTTGCGGTTGGCGATCGGCGACCCCAGCACGACGTCCTCCTGGCCGGTGTAGCGTCCGAGCAGGGTCTCGAAGAGGGCGAGCAGGGTCATGAAGAGGGTGGCGCCCTGCCGGCGCGAAAGCGCGGCGAGCCCCGCCGTCCGCGTCGCGCCCAATACGAACGGCTCGACGGCGCCCCGGAAGCCGCGGGCCGGGCGCGGACGGTCGGTCGGCAGGGCGAGCGCCGGCGCGTCGGCCAACTGCTCGCGCCAGTAGGCGAGCTGCCGCTCCAGGACCTCGCCCGACAGCCAGCGCCGCTGCCAGACGGCGAAGTCCGCATACTGGACCGCCAGCTCGGGGAGCGGGGAAGGGCTGCCGGCGAGCGCCGCAGCGTAGAGAGCGGCGATCTCCTCGACCACGATCCCCATCGACCAGCCGTCGGCGGCGATGTGGTGGATGTCGAGGAGGAGGGCATGATCGGTCTCCGCGCGGCGCAGCAGCGTGGCGCGCAGCATCGGCCCCCGCTCGAGGTCGAAGGGGCGCGCCGCCTCCTCGGCGGCCAGGCTCTCCGTCACTGCGGAACGAACGACGGCCGGCAGGCCCGAGAGGTCGACCACGGGGAGGCGCCAAGCGCCCGGCGGCGCGATCGTCTGCACGGGACGGCGCTCGCCCTCCCCGTCCGCCGCGAAGGTGGTGCGCAGCGTCTCGTGACGCCGCACGACCTCGCCCAGCGCCGCCGCAATCGCGGCGACCGAGAGATCCCCCTCGCCGGCCAGGGCGATCGCGATGTTGTAGGCGGTCCGCCCGGGGGTCAGCCGCTCGATCAGCCAGAGCCGCTCCTGGGCGAAGGAGAGCGGCAGGCCGCCGCCACCTGGCACGACACGCGGCACGGGGAGGATGGGGGGAGCGAGCGCCGGCAGGGATTCCGCCGTGAGCGCCGCTGCCACCTCCGCGGCGAGCTGACTCAAGGTCGGCGCCTGGAAGAGCGTGCGCACGGGCAGATCGACGGCGAGCGCGTCGCGCAGACGGGTCGCCACCTGCGTCGCCAGGAGCGAGTGTCCCCCCAGCTCGAAAAAGTTGGCGGAGCGGTCGACGCGGGACAGGCCGAGCACCTCGCACCAGATCCCCGCCACCAGCTCCTCGACGGGAGTGGTCGGCGGCGCGGCGTCCACCGCCTCCGGCAGTCCCGTCTCGGGCGAGGGAAGCCGGGCGCGGTCGAGCTTGCCGTGGGCGGTCCGCGGCAGCTCCGACACGACGACAAAGGTGGCGGGGATCATGTAGGCCGGCAGGCGGCGGGCGAGAAACTCCCGTAAATCTGCCACAGAGAGCGTTTCCGAATCGCCATGCGGCACGCAGTAGGCGACCAGGCGCTTCTCTCCGCCGGGCTCCCCGACGGCGACGACGGCGGCCTCGCGCACCGCCGGATGGGACGCGAGCTGGACCTCGATCTCTCCGGGCTCGACGCGGAAGCCGCGGATCTTGACCTGGAGATCGGTCCGCCCGAGGAACTCGAGGGTGCCGTCCGCCCGCTGCCGGACGAGGTCGCCGCTGCGGTAGTAGCGCTCGCCGTCCCGCTCGACGAAACGCTCGGCGGTCAGCTCCGGACGCCGGAAGTAGCCGCGGGCCACCCCCGCGCCGCCGATCCACAGCTCTCCGGGCACTCCGAGCGGAGCCTCTCCCCAGCGGTCGACCACCCGCACCGCGGCGTTGGCGAAGGGGCGGCCGATCAGCGTCCCCCCCGGCTTCGCACCTGCCGGGACAGGGTAATGAGTGCAGACCATCGTCGCCTCGGTGGGGCCGTAGAGGACGACGATCTCCGCCGCGGGGAAGGTCTCGCGCAGTCCGGCCAGCAGGTCGGGAGTCACCAGATCGCCGCCGGTGAACAGGGTCCGCAGGCCGGCGAAGCGCTTCGCTCCGTCGGTTCCGGCTTGCCGCACCGACGACACGACCTGGCGCATCAGGCTCGGGACCGCGTGGAACCGGGTCGCCCGAGCGAGCGCCGCGAGCAGAGCGGCGGGCTCCAGCACGTCCTCCCGTCCCAGGATCTCGACGGCGCCGCCGGCGAGCAGTGGCGCGAGCAGCTCGAAGAGCGAGATGTCGAAGGAGAAGCTCGCGACGTGCGGCATGCGGTCGCCGGGGCCGAAACCGAAACGGTCGCCGACGGCGGCGAGCACCGCGGCGAGGCTCCGATGCTCGACCATGACGGCCTTCGGCAGGCCGGTCGTGCCGGAGGTATAGATCATGTACGCCAGACCCTCAGGGCCCGGCGGCGGAGCATCCCAAAAATCACCCGAGGGTTCGGGCTCCGCGAGATCCACCGTCGAAAAGGATGCCAGACCGAGCAGACCCCGGTGGACCACCAGCGCCGGCTGGGCATCCGCGAGCAGGGCGTCTCGCCTGTCGACCGGCGAGGCGGGATCGAGCGGCACGCAGGCGCCGCCGGCCTTCCAGACCGCCAACAGGGCTACCGGCAAGTCCGCCGAGCGGTCGAGGAGCAGGGCCACCCGCGACTCGGGCCCCACTCCCCCGGCGCGCAGGCGTCCGGCCAACCGGCCGGCGCGCCGGTCGAGCTCGCCGAAGGTGAGCGTCTCGCCGGCGACCGCGAGGGCGAGGACGTCCGGCGTCCGCGCGGCCTGGAGAGCGAAGCGCGCCGGCACGCTCCAACCGGTGAGCGGGCGGGCCGTGTCGTTCCACTCGAAGACGACCTGATGGCGGACCGCCGCCGTCAGCACCGGCAGGGCGGCGAGCGGCAGGTCCGGATCCTCGGCCACGGCGGCCGCCTGGAGCAGGAACAGCTCGCACAGGCGCTCGGCGGTGGCGGGGTCGAAGAGGTCGGCGTCGTATTCGAGCGCGCCGCCGAGCCCGTCGGCGGCATCGAACAGCGTCAGCATCAGCTCATAACGGGAGTTGCCGTCGTAGGCGTCGACCGCTTCGAAGACGACCCCCGCGAATTCGACCGCGGCGGGAGCGCCGTCGAGGACCTGGACCAGGGTCTGGATAATCGGCGGGCGGCTGGTGTCGCGCGCCGGTTGCAGAGCCTCGACCAGCTTGCCGAACGGCAGCTCCTGGTGTGCGTAGACGCCGAGCGCCACCTGGCGGACGCGCGCCAGCAGGGCGCGGAAAGTCGTCGCCCCGGCGAGATCGAGGGGGAACGGCTGCTGGGTCAGGAAGGTGCCGAGCACCGGCTCGATTTCGGGGCGGTTGCGGTTGGCGTTGTTGGCGCCGAGGATCAGCCGCTCCTGCCCGGACTCGCGATGGAGGAGCGCCGCGAGCAGGGCGAGAACGGTCATGAAGAGGGTCGTCCCCTCGTGGCGCGAGAGGGCGCGCAGGGCCGCCGCCAGGCCCGTCGCCGAGCGCAGCAGGCGGCGCCCGCCCCGCATCCGCATCACGGCCGGACGCGGCCGGTCGGTGGGGAGCTCGAGCGCCAGCGGAAAGCCAGCCAACCGCTCGCGCCACCAGGCCACCAGCTCCGCCAGCACCTCCCCCTCCAGCCACTCGCGCTGCCAGAGGGCGAAGTCGGAGTAGTGGACGGCGGGCTCGGGGAGCGCCGGCACCCGCCCCGTCGCCAAGGCGTTCGAGAGCGCCGCGAGTTCCCCCCAGACGATCTGAAAGGAGAGCCAGTCGACCACCAGGTGGTGGACCGTCAGCAGGCAGACGCGGTCATCCTCCCCCAGGCGCAGCAGGCTCGCCCGCACCAGCGGACCACGCTCGAGATCGAACGGGGTCGCCACGTCCTGCGCGACCAGGCGCAGCGCCTCGGGCTCGCGGCGGAGCGCCGGCAGCCCAGCGAGGTCGATGACGGCGAGCCGCTGCCGTCTTGCGGGCGCAACCCGCTGCACGGGGCCGCCCGCGAGGAGGGGAAAAGTGGTGCGCCAAGCCGCGTGGCGGCGGACGATCTCGTCGAGCGCCGCCGCCACGACCGGCACCGAGAGGGGGCCGCGCATGCGGGTCGCGGCCCCGATGTTGAGCCCCGCACGGTCCGGCGCGAGCTGCTCCATGAACCAGAACCGCTCCTGGTCGAGCGAGAGCGGCCAGTCCCCCTCGCCCGCCGGCGGGCTCACCCGGCGGATCGGCGGCGGCTGCAAAGTCCGGGTCGGCTGGCGGGCCTTCTCCCGCAGCTTCTCGAACAGGGCGCGCTGCTCGGGAGGGAGAGAAGCGATGCGGTCGGAGACACTCAACGAGTTTCCTCCGCCGGCTCGAACAGGCTCCGCAGCTCTTCGGCCGAAAGGCCGTCCATCTCGCGCAGCGCCTCATCGAGCTCCTCCGCGTCCGCCGACGCGAGCTCCTTCTCGATGATGCGGTCCGCCAGCTCCCCGAGATCCCTGGCGTCGAACACCATCTGCAGCGTCACCTGGATGCCGTGCCCTTGCGTGAGCCGCGAGACGAGCTGGGTGGCGAGCAGCGAGTGCCCGCCGAGGTCGAAGAAGTTGTCGCGCATCCCTACCCGTTCGAGGCCGAGCACCTCGGCGGTCGCCTGAGCGAGCCGCTCCTCGAGCGGCGTCGCCGGCGGGATCCACTCCTCCGCCGTCGCGACGGTCGGCTCCGGCGCGGGGAGCGCCGCGCGGTCCACCTTGCCGTTGACGGTGAGCGGCAGCGCGTCGAGCAGGACGAAAGCGGCGGGAACCATGTACTCCGGCAGCGCCGCTTCGAGGAAGCGCCGCAGCTCGGGGGCGAGCCGCCGCTCGTGGTCGGCGCGCAGCGGGTCGTTGGCGTAGGCGCTCCAGGGGAGCTCCTCCCCCGCCGGCGCAGCGGCGCGCGGATCGACTCCCGCCGGGATACCCCCTCCCCGCCGCCGCAGGACGGCATCGAAGCGGCCGTCGACGCCGCCCACCAGGGAGGGGGTGAGGTCGGCGTCGTAGCCGAGCCGGTCGGCCAGCGCCCAGACGTCCTCCGGCTCCACCGTGGCGCCGGCGCGTGCCCTGGCGGAGATCTCGGCGCGCAGCTCGTCGACCGTCTCCATCTCGCGGCCCTCGCCGTGCAGCAGGTCGAGGGCCGCCGCTTCGCCCGCCAAACGGGCGTTGGGAATGCCGGCTACGGCGAGCGCGGCGGGGCGCGCGGCGAGCCGCCGCTCGAGGGAGGCCAGCGACTCCCAGGCTTGCGGGAGGATCTCCGGCTCCGCTTCCTCGGGGAGAGCCGGCCCGACGTCGAGCACCACGTCATAGCGGAAGCGGGTCAGCTCGTTGATCCCACGCCCCCGCTTGAGCAGCACCCGGACCCGGCGGACGGCCGACAGCCGGCGTGCCAGGGCCAGGAAGAGCCCAGGGTCGATCACCAGCTCCTCCTCGTCGGCGGTGCGCCGCCCGACCCGCCGCGCCAGCTCCGCGGCCGGCAGCGACCCCGAGGCGCGGTGGAGCTGCACGGAGGCGTGCAGCGCCTCGAGGAGCGGCAGGCTGCGCACGTCCCCCACGAAGACGGAGCCGCCGGGCGCCACCGCGGCGACCGCCCCTTCCAGCACCTTCACCAGGTAGTCGACTCCGGGGAAGTACTGGACGACCGAGTTGAGGACGACGAGATCGAAGTCGCCCGCCCGCACCCCCGTCCAGTCGTCGGCGAGCCCCTGGGCCAGCTCGACCTGCGGCAGGGCGCGGCGGGTGATCTCAGCGTGAACCTGGGCCAGGGCGACCGCCGAGAAGTCGGTGCCGCGGTAGCGCTCGGCCTCGGGGGCGACGCGGAAGAGCAGCAGCCCGGTGCCGCACCCCACCTCGAGGACGCGACGATGCGGCAGGGCGAGTAGGCGACCGACGGTGCCATCCAGCCACTCGCGCATCTCGGTGGCAGGGATCGGCTCGCCGGTGTAGCTGCTGTTCCACCCCTGGAGGTTGAAAGAGGCGTCGCCGCCGGCCTCCGCGGAGGTGCCCTTGGCGTAGGTCTGCTCGTAGAGCTCCCGCCACTGCTCGACGTGCCGTCTGTCGGCCTCTGCGTGGGCTTCGTCGGGCTCGGCGGTCGCCGTCGCCTCCACCGGGCGCGGCACCACGTAGGCGACCAATCGTTGCCCCAACGGACCGCCGTCGTCGCGCGCGACCACCGTCGCCTCGCGCACCGCCGGATGCCGGACGAGCGCGCTCTCGATCTCCCCCAGCTCGATGCGGAAGCCGCGCAGCTTGACCTGCCCGTCGCGCCGGCCGGCGAACTCGACCCGGCCGTCCGGTCGGAAACGGACGACGTCGCCCGTCCGGTAGAGCCGCGACCCGGCCGAGGCGGCATCAGCGAACGGATTGGGCACGAAGCGCTCCGCGGTCAGCTCCGGCCGACCGAGGTAGCCGCGCGAGAGGCCGTCTCCCCCCAGGCAGAGCTCTCCCCAGACCCCTGCCGGAACACTCCCCAGTGCGGCGTCCAGCACGTGGACATGGGTGTTGCCGATCGGCCGCCCGAGCGGAACGGTCGAGCCCACCTGCTCAGGGTGGGTCATTGGGAAGCAGCAGGTGAAGGTCGTCCCCTCGGTCGGCCCGTAGCCGTTGATCAGGGCGAGCCCGGGCAGGAGGGTGAGCGCCCGCCGGACGCGGGAGGGGGACAGCACGTCGCCGCCGGCCAGCAGCTGGCGCATCGGGCGCAGGGCCTCGAGACGGTAATCGACCATCTGGTGAAAGAGCCCCGCCGTCAACCAGAGCGAAGTGACGCCGAAGCGCGCGATCGCCTCCCCCAGCTCCTCGAGCGACGGCCGGCGGGGCGGGAAGACGGCGATCCGGCCGCCGTTCACGAGCGGCGCCCAGATCTCGAGCGTCGAGGCGTCGAAGGAGATCGGCGCGAGCTGCAGGAAGACCTGATCCTCGCCGAGGTCGGCGAAACCGCTCGCGCGCACCAGGCGCACGATGTTGCGGTGGGTGACTCCCACCCCCTTCGGCCGGCCGGTCGAGCCGGAGGTGTACATCACGTAGGCGAGGCCGCCAGGCAGCGGGCCCGTCGGCTCGGAGCCGGGCTCCTCCAATTCCTGATCGGCGGGCTCGGCGCCGGCCGCCAGCTCGATCACGGGGAGCCCCGGTGCCTCCGGCAGCTCGGCGAGCAGCTCCGGCTGGCCGAGGAGGACGCGCGATCCGGAATCGGCGAGCATCCAGGCGAGCCGCTCGGCGGGATAGGAGGGATCGAGCGGGACGTAGGCACCGCCGGCCTTGAGGATGCCGAGCAGGCCGACGATCATCGCCGGCGAGCGCTGCGCGAGGAGGGCGACGCGGACCTCGGGGCCGACCCCGGCCGCGGCGAGCCGGCGGGCGAGGCGCGACGAGCGCCCGTCGAGCTCGGCATAGGTGAGCTCCCCCGCTTCGGAGGAGACCGCCACGGCGTCCGGACGGCGCCGCGCCTGGGCCGAGAAGAGCGCCGCCACGTCCTCGGCGGGGATCGCCGCCGCGGTGTCGTTCCAGGCGAGGCGCACCTGGTGAACCTCGGGCACCGTCAGCAGCGCCAGCTCCGCGAGCCGCCGCGAGGGGTCGGCGAGGACGGCGGCGAGGAGAGTATCGAGGTGCCCCTCCAGGCGCGCGATGGTGGCGGCGTCGAAGAGATCGGTGCCGTAGGTGAGCTGGACGGCCATGCCTCCCGCCGCCTCGGTGAAGAAGATCTCGAGATCGAAACGGGTGGCCGGAAACTCGAAGTCGAGGGCCGAGAAGGTGATGCCGGGGAGCTCGATCGCCCGCATCGGAGCATTCTGCACCGCGAACATCACCTGGAAGAGAGGGTTGTGCGCCAGGCGGCGGTCCGGACGCAGCTCCTCGACCAGGCGCTCGAAGGGGAGGTCCTGGTGGGCATAGGCCTCGAGCGCCGCGCGCCGCGAGCGGCCGACCAGCTCCGCGAACGCCGGATCGCCCGCTAGGTCGCCGCGCAGGACCAGACTGTTGACGAAGAAACCGATCAGCGGTTCGATCTCGGCACGCGTGCGGTTGGCGATCGGCGAGCCGACCACGACGTCCTCCTGGCCGGCGTAGCGGCCGAGCAGCGTCTGGACCGCCGAGAGCAGGACCATGAACAGGGTCGCGTCGTGACGGCGGGCGAAGGCGCCGAGGGCGGCGGTGGTCTCCGGGCCGATCGCATGCATCCGGGTGGCGCCGCGGAAGCTCTGCGCCGGCGGGCGTGGCCGGTCGGTCGGCAGGTCGAGCGCCGTGGCGCCGGCAAGACTCTCACGCCAGTAGCCGAGCTGGCGGTCGAGCGCCTCCCCCTGGAGCCAGCCGCGCTGCCAGACGGCGAAGTCGGCGTACTGGACGGCGAGCTCCGGAAGCGGCGAAGCGGTGCCCGCGAGCGCCGCCGGGTAGAGGGCCGCGATCTCCTCGACGATCACGCCGAGCGACCAGCCGTCGGAGGCGATGTGATGGACGACGAGGAGGAGAGCGTGGTCGCTGGGACCCAGGCGGAGCGCCGAGGCGCGCAGCACCGGATCGCGGTCGAGGTCGAACGGCCGGGCGACCAGGGCATCGGCGAGACGCCGGACCTCCGCTTCCCCGATTCCTTCCGGTAGCGCCGCGAGGTCGATCAAAGGGAGAGCCCATGCGGCGGCCGGCGCGATCACCTGCACTGGCCGGTCGCCGCGGGCGACATAGGTGGTGCGCAGCGCCTCGTGACGGCGCACCATCTCGCCGAGCGCGGCGGTGAGGGCCGGCAGCGAAAGCTCGCCGTGCGCGGCGAGCGCCAGCGGGATGTTGTAGGCGGCGTTCCCGGGCGTCAGACGGTCGAGGAACCACAGGCGCTCCTGGGCGAAGGAGAGCGGCAGGTCTTCCCCGCGCGGCACCGGCCGGATGGGGGGAGCCGCCACGCTCGCGGCGCCGGCGGACAACGAGGCTTCGAGCGCCGCGGCGAGCGCCGCCACCGTCGGCGACTGGAACATCTCCCCCACCGCCATCTCCGCCCCGGTGGCGGCACGCAGCCGGCTGATCACCTGGGTGGCGAGCAGCGAGTGGCCACCCAGCTCGAAGAAGTTGGCCGTGCGCGAGATCTGCGGCGCCCCCACCGTACGTGGCAGGCCGAGGACCTCGCACCAGATCCCGGCGACCACTTCTTCGGCCGGCGTGCGGGGACCCTCCCCCGGCACCGCCTCACCCGCCACGGGCTCGGGGAGCGACGCGCGGTCGATCTTGCCGTTGGCGGTGAGCGGCAGCGCGGGAAGGAGGAGAACGAAGGCCGACGGCACCATGTAGGCCGGCAGCCGCGCTCCCAGGTGCTCGCGCAGCACCGTTGCAGGGGGGGGCGCGGCGATCCCCACTTCCTCCGCCACCCAATAGGCGGCCAGGTAGCGGTCGCCCGCCGGATCGGGCAAGGCGACGACCACGGCCTCCCGCACCGCGGGATGCGCCAGCAGCGCGGCCTCGACCTCCCCCGGCTCGACGCGGAAGCCGCGGACCTTGACCTGATGGTCAACGCGGCCGAGGAACTCCAGGTTCCCCCCTTCGTCGGGTACCTGGCGGACGAGGTCGCCGCTGCGATAGAAACGGCGGCCGTCCTGCACCACGAAACGCTCCGCGGTCAGCTCGTCGCGGCGGAAGTAGCCGCGGGCGACGCCGGCGCCGCCGATCCACAGCTCGCCCGGCACGCCCAGGGCGACCGCCTCGCCGTGCGGGCTCATCACCCGCAGCTCGATCTCGGGCAGCGGGCGGCCGATCAGCGCCCGCTCCGGAGGGACGCCGCGCGGCACCCGGTGCGCGGTGCAGATGATCGCCGCCTCCGTGGGGCCGTAGAGCACCTCCAACGCGGCGGCCGGGAAGGTATCCATCAGCTCTTGCTGGAGCTCGGGCGCCACCAGGTCGGCGCCGACCCCCAGGGCGCGCAACGCGGCGAACCTCTCCCCTCCTCGCCCGCGCACGCCGGCGAGGGTACGGCGCAGCAGGGCCGGAACGGTGAACACCACCGTCGAGCGCTCCAGGACGGCGAGCAGCCGCTCGGGTTCGAGGAGATCTTCCCGGGAGACGATCTCCACGGCGGCGCCGGCGAGGAGGGGCGCCACCAGGTCCATGAGCGACGCATCGAAGGTGGCGCGGAAGAGGTGCGGCACACGGTCGCCGGGCGCCAGGGCGAAGCGCTCGACGACCGTCTCCAGGGTGACGGTGAGCTGGCCGTGCTCGATCATCACGGCCTTCGGCCTCCCCGTCGTCCCCGAGGTGTAGATCAGATAAGCGAGATCGCCGGGCGCGACCGTCGGGAGAGGCGTCGCCGGTGGATCCGCCTCCGGCTCCGCGAGATCGAGCCACCGTACCGCTTCGTCAGCCAGCAGCTTCGGCGCGCCACGATGGATTACCACCGAGGGCGCGGCGTCGGCGAGGAGATCCGCCAGCCGCTCGGCGGGAGAGTCCGGATCGAGCGGCAGGTAGGCGCCACCCGCCTTCCAGACGCCGAAGATGGCAACCGGGACGTCGAGCGTGCGGTCGAGCAGGAGCGCCACCCGCGTCTCGGGGCCGACCCCGAGGCGCAGCAGCCGGCGGGCCAGCTCGTCCGCGCGGCGGTCCAGCTCGCCGTAGGAGAGCGCCTCGTCCCCCATCGTCACGGCGAGCGCCTCCGGCGTCCGCGCCGCCTGCGCGGCGAAGCGCGCCGGCGCCGTCCAGCCCGGATGCGGGCGGCCGGTGTCGTTCCACTCGACGAGCGCCTGCTGGCGGGCCCCCTCCGACAGGACCGGCAGCGCCGAGAGCGGCAGGCCGGGATCGGCGGTCACCGCCGCGGCCTGGAGGAGGAAGCGCTCCAGGCGGCGGACGGTGGTCACGGCGTCGAAGAGGTCGGAGTCGTATTCGAGCGTCCCCACGATGCCGTCGGGGAAGTCGAACAGCGACAGCATCAGGTCGTAGCGGGCGTTGCCGTCGTGGGCGTCGAGCCCCGCGAAGGTGACGCCGGCGATCGACGCCTCGGAGATCTGGCCGTCGAGCACCTGGATCAGCGTCTGCACCACCGGCTGCCGGCTGGTGTCGCGCGGCGGCTGCACCGCCTCGACCAGCTTGCCGAACGGCAGGTCCTGGTGGGCGTAGGAGGCGAGCGCCGACTGGCGCGCGCGCGCCAGCAGCTCGCGGAAGCTGGGATCGCCGCTGAGATCGAGCGTGAACGGCACCTGCGTCAGAAAGCAGCCGAGGACCGGCGCGATCTCCGGGCGGTTGCGGTTGGCGTTGTTGGCGCCGAGGATCAGGCGCTCCTGGCCGGAGTCGCGGTGCAGCAGCGCCGCGGTCGCCGCCATCACGGTCATGAACAGCGTCGCCCCCTCGCCGCGGGCGAGCGAGCGCAGCGCCGCCGAGAGCGGCGAGGAGATGCGCACCGGCAACTGCCCGCCGCGCATCCGCGCCACCGGCGGACGCGGCCGGTCGGTGGGGATCTCGAGGGCGAGCGGGACGCCGGCGAGCCGTTCCCGCCACCAGGCGACCAGGTCCGCGAGCACCTCGCCTTGCAGCCAGTCGCGCTGCCAGACGGCGAAATCCGGATAGTGGACGGGCGGCGCCGGCAGCTCACGGACGGCCGTCAGGTTGCCGGTAGCGTAGGCGTCGTAGAGCACGGCGAGCTCCCCCCAGGCGATCTGGAAGGAGACCCAGTCGGTCACCAGGTGGTGGATGGTGAGCAGGCAGACGAAGTCGTCGGCGGTCAGACGAATCAGGCTCGCCCGCATCAGCGGGCCGCGCTCGAGATCGAAGGGCATCGCGGCGTCGTTGCCGACCAGGCGCAGCGCCTCGGGATCGCGCCGCTCCGCCGGCAGCGCCGCGAGGTCGACCAGCGCCAGGCCTTTCAGCGGCTGCCGGCGGGCGGGCGCCACCCGCTGCACCGGTGCGCCGTCGACCAGCGGAAAGGTGGTGCGCCAAGCGGCGTGGCGGCGGGTGATCTCGTCGAGCGCCGCGGCGAGCGGCGGCACCGCGAGCCGCCCGCGCATGCGGGTGGCGGCGACGATGTTGAGCCCTGCCCGTCCGGGATGGAGCTGCTCCATGAACCAGAAGCGCTCCTGGTCGAGCGACAGCGGCCAGTCCCCCGACCCGTCGGGGCCGCTCACCCGCACGACCGGCGGCGGCTGATGGACGTGGGCGGCGCGGCGCTGCTGCTGCCGCAGCTTCTCGAACAGCTCGCGCTGCTCCGGGGTCAGGGACGCGATGCGATCGACGACGCTCATGCGGTCACTTCCTCCAAACGCGCGAGCGACACCCGCACGGCACCGATGGCGAGCCCCGCCGGCAGGGCGTCGACGTGGACCAGGACCTCCAGAGCGGCGTCGGTCAGCTGGACGTTGAGGCGGACGGCGGGCTCCGCCGGATCGAGCGGAATGGCTTCTCCACCGAGGCCGCGGATGGCGAGCGCCAGCGCCGCCCGCGCCGGCGAGGGTGCGAGCAGCAGCCCGACCTTGACCCCGGGCGCGGCGCCCAGCCGGCGCAACGCGGGAGCGAGCCGCGCCGCCCGCTCCACCACTTCCGCCGCCGGTTCCGCGCCGGCATCGAGATCGGCGAGCACCTGGACGCGCGCCACCGCGTCGAAGGCGGGGAGCGCCGAGAGCCGCAGCTCGGGGTCCGCCGTCACCGCGTCGATCAGCCGGTAGAACAGCTCCAGCAGCCGGCCGATCGTCGCCGCGTCGAAGACGTCGGCGTTGTACTCGATCGGCCCCGAGAGACCCTCGTCGTCCAGGTCGTAGAGGCCGAACATCAGGTCCCAGCGCGAGTTGCCGTCGTAGAGCTCGATCGGCCGTGAGTCGACCCCCGAGGAGCTGGCCTGGCTCTCCCCTTCGAGGATCAGCAGCAGCGCCTGGACGATCGGGTTGCGCCGCGGGTCGGGCGCCGGCTCCACCGCCGCGATCAGCTGGCTGAACGGGAAGCTCTGGTGGGCATAGGCGGAGAGCGCCGTGCGGCGGGCACGGCCGAGCAGCTCCCGGAAGGTCGGATCGCCGCCGGCGTCGGTGGCGAAGGGGACCTGGGTGAGGAAGAAGCCGGCGACGGGGAAGAGCTCCGGCCGCGCGCGGTTGGCGCTGTTCGAGCCGACGATGATCTTCTCCTGGCCGCTCAAGCGCCAGAACAGGGCATCGAGGACGGCGAGCACGGAGATGAACGTGGTCGCTCCCTCGCGCCGCGCCAGCGACCGCAGCCGGGCGCTCCGCTCGGCGCCGGCGCGCGCCCGGTAGAGGCCGCCGCGCTGGCGCTGCACGGCCGGCCACGGCCGGTCGGTCGGCAGGTCGAGAGTCAGCGGGAAGCCGGCGAGCTCCCGGCGCCAGAAGCCGGCCTCCTCCGCGAGCACCTCGTCTTGGAGCCACTCGCGCTCCCAAAGGACGAAGTCGGGGTACTGCGCGGGGAGCGGCGGCAGTACGGACAGCGGGGCGGGGTTCCCGGCGCGGAGGGCCGCGTAGACCTGCATCAGCTCGGCGAAGAAGATCTGGAAGGTGATCCAGTCGGTCGCCAGATGGTGGATGGTCAGCAGGTAGAGATGCTCGCGCTCGGCCAGACGGACCAAAGCGATGCGCAGCAGCGGCCCGCGCTCGAGGTCGAACGGGTTGCGCGTGTGGTCGTAGATCGCCCGGTGGCCGGCGCGCTCGCGAAGCTCGGCGGGCAGGGCGCTGACGTCGACCAGCGCCGTCTCCGGCGCCAGGAAGGGATGGACCCGCTGCACCGGCCGCCCGGCGACGACGGGGAAGGTGGCGCGCCAGGCGGCATGCCGGCGGATCAGCGCGTGGAAGGCGGCGAGGAAGGTCGGCAGGTCGAGCTCGCCGCGCACGTCGCTGCCGGCGTCGACGTTCCACGAAATCAGCGCCGGGTTCTCGCGGTGGAGCTGCCAGAGGCGCTCCTGATCGAAGGAGAGCGGCCAGTCCCCCACCCCGGTCGGGCCGGAAACGGGGCGCACCGGCGGCGGCATGCGCGGCTCCGGGCGACGGGGCTGGCGCTCGCGCAGCTTCTCGAACAGCGCCCGCTGCTCCGGGCTGAGGGCGGAGAGGCGGTCGACGACGCTCAACCGACCCCCAATCCGGCCAGCCGCTCCGCCGCCTCTTCCGGCGACAGCCCCTCGACCAGGGCGAGCAGAGCCTCGAGGTCCGCGGCGTCCTCCTCACCCCGCGCCCGCCGCACGGCCTTCCCCAGCTCGGCGACGGTCGGCGCCTCGAACAGGGCGGTCACCGGCAGCTCGACCTCGAGGAGGGCGCGGATCTGGGTGACCATCTGGATCGCCAGCAGCGAGTGCCCCCCCAGCTCGAGGAAGCTGTCGTGGCGGCCGATCGGCTCGATGCCGAAGAGGTCCTGCCAGAGGGCGGCGAGCTGCTCCTCGAGCTCGTCGCCCGGCGGCTCGTAGGCGGTCGGCAGCCCGACCGGCCGCGCCCCCTTCTCGCCCGCGTGCGCCGGCGCCATCTGGGCGAGGAGCGAATCGGCGGTCACGCTGTCGGTCTCGGCGATCAGCCCGGGGAGGTCACGGTTGGCCACCGCGAGCCGCGGCAGGCCGCTCGCCAGCAGCCGGCCGAGCGCCTCAGCGCTCCGCGCCTCGGGGACACCGTTGACGGCCAGGGTCGCCGCCACCTGCTCGGCCGCCAGGCCGGAGGTGCCGCCGGCCGCTCCCGCCACCAGCCAGCCTCCCCACTGGTAAGGATCCCAGTGCACGGCCACGGTGTGGGCTTCGGCTCCGCCCTCCGTCGCGCGGCGCGCCGCCAGGGCGTCGAGGTAGGAGCCGGCGGCAGCCTGATCGAGCTGGCCGAGGCTCCCCGCCCACGCCGTCGTGGTGGACGACAGGACGACGAAGGGAGCTTTTTCCGGCAAGGCATCCAGGGCGGCGAGTAGCGCCTCCGCCCCCGCGGCCACCGGATCGAGGGCGGCGTGCAGGCTCTCCGGGGTCTTCAGCTGGAGCAGGCCGCCGCTCGCCGCTCCGCCGGTGAAGAACGCCCCGTCGAGAGGTCCGAAACGCTCCCGGGCCGCGGTAACCGCGGCGGCAACGATTGCGGCGTCTGCGGGGTCGGCCTTGACGATCAGGACGTTGCCCAGTCCGATCTCGCGCTCGAGCGCCAGGAGGCGGAGCACCGCGTCGCCGATCACGTCCTGCCCCGGCGGCACCTCGGGAAGGGCGTGCCAGGTCTCCCAGCTCCCCCGCTCCGGAAACTGCGGGGGCATCACCAGGGTGACCCGCGCCGCGAGCGTGCGCAGCAGATGCTCGGCGAGCCGCATCCCCGGGCCGTGCACCGCCTCGGCGATCAGGTAAGCGCCCCCTTGCACCAGCGGCGACGCGGCGGATTCCGGCAGGCGGACGGGCGCGAAGCCGCGCACCCAGCGCCGGCGTCCGCGCAGGGCGACCGCCGGCTCGGACGCCGGGGGCAGTGCGGCCATCTCGGCCAGCAACTGCTCGATCAGCCGTTCCTCGGCGGGCGAGCCGGCCGCCGGCAGGACCACGTCGACGCTGCCGCAGGCGAGGCGCGTCACCTCCTGATGGACCACCTTCAAGGGACCGAGGACCGTCGCCTTTCGCGGATGGACCGGGTCGCCGTCGATCACCTCGTGCAGGCCGTCGGCCACCAGCGCCAGGCGGACCGGCTGATCGCCAGGCAACCCGGAGATCGCTTGCGCCAGCAGCGTCAGGCTGACCAGCCCCGCGGTCTGCGCCGCCGCGAAGCCGGGCTCGACGCCGCCGGTGAGGCCCCAAAGATGGAGCACCTTCAGCGACCGGTCCAGTCCGACGGCATGCAGCAGGGCGTCATAGTCGTGCCGGCGGGCGGGATCGATCCGGAACGTACCGTCACCGGTGTCCGCGAAGCCGTTCCCGGTTTCGACGGCGAAGACCTCGCGTCCCTCTCGGCGCAGCCGTACGGCGATCCGGGCGCCGAGACCCGAGGAATCCAAGAAGATCAGCCATCTCTCGTTCTCCGGCAACGCCGACGGCACGAGGGGAGCCTCCCACCAGGACGGGACCCAGAACCAGTCGTCGACGTCCGGCGCCTGGAGGGGCGCGGCGGCACGACGGCGAAGGGCCGCTGGCGCCGGCGGGTCGACCCAGAAGCGCTGGCGCTCGAACGGATAGGTCGGCAGCGCCACCTTGCGGCGCCGCTCGCCACCATGGAAGGCCGGCCAGTCGATCGCGGCGCCGGCGATCCACAGCCGGCCGACGCTGGCGAGCAGGAGGTCGAGATCCGAGCCCCCCTCGTCGGCGCGGCGCAGGGTGGCGAGCGCGATCCGGTTCGCCGCGGCGGCAGGGTGCTGCTTGACCAGCGTGCCGAGCGTGGCCCCCGGACCGACCTCCAGGAAGACCCTCTCGGGCTCCTGGAGCAGCTCGCCGATCCCTTCGGCGAAACGGACCGTGCTCCGCATGTGCCGCGCCCAATACGTCGGGATCGGCGAGGTCGTCGGCGGTGATCCAGGTCCCCGTCACGTTCGAGAGATAAGGAATGTGTGGCGGCTTCACGGCGACCTGCCGCGCCGCGGCCGTCAGCGCTTCCACCGCCGGCTCCATCATCGCGGAGTGGAAGGCGTGCGTGGTGCGCAGCCGGATCGTGCTCACCCCCTGCGCCGTCAGCCGGCCGGCGAGCGCGTCGACGGCCGCGGATGGCCCGGCGGCGACGCAGAAGTGCGGACCGTTGGTGGCCGCCAGTGAGACCCCTGCGCCGAGGACGGGAAGCACCTCCGCTTCAGGCGAGCGGGATGGCGAGCATGGCGCCGGCGGGGAGCTCCTCGATCCACCGCGCGCGGGCCGCGACCAGCTCCAGCGCGTCGTCGAGCGCGAGGGCTCCCGACACGCAGGCGGCGACGTACTCGCCCAAGCTGTAGCCGATCATCGCCTGCGGCGCGATCCCCCAGGAGATCAGCAGGCGGGCGAGGGCGTACTCGACGACGAAGCAGGCCGGCTGGGCGAGCAATGTCCTGGTCAGACGGTCCTCGCCCGCTCTTTCCGCCGCATCGCGCCGCAACATGGCGCGCAGGTCCGGCCCGGCGGCGGGGCGCGCGGCGGCTTCGCCGGCTGAGAACATCACCTCGCGCAGGTCGGCTCCCAGGCGCGGCGCGAGCTTCTCCGCGCAAGTGTCGATCGTCTGGCGGAAGGCCGGTTCGGTCGCGTAGAGCTCGCGCGCCATGTCGACCCGCTGGTCGCCGAGGCCGGGGAAGAGGAAGACCACGGGCCGCGCTCCCGCTCCTTCCCGCCGGCCGGAGACGGCCCGTTGCGGGTCGCGGAGCGCGGCGACGGCCGAGGCCGTGTCGCGGGCCACCAGCATGCGGCGGTGCTCGAAGGACTTTCGCCCCGTCTGCAAAGTCCAGGCGACGTCCGCCAGGTCGAGGTCCGGTTCTTCCTCCAGGCGAGCGGCCAGGCGTTCGGCTGCCATGTCGAGCGCCGACACGGTGCGGGCGGAGAGGAGGACGAGCTGCGCCGGCCGCGAAGCGGGGTCCGCGGGCTCCGCCGCCGGCGCCTCCTCCAGCACGAGATGGGCATTGGTGCCGCCGAGGCCGAAAGAGCTGACCCCGGCTCGCCGCGGCGTCTCTCCGGCCGGCCAGGAAATCGCCTGCGTGGGGACGTAGAACGGGCTCTCCGCCAGGCCGAGCTGGGGGTTGGGGGTCTCGAAGTGGAGGCTCGGCGGCACGGCCCCCTTGGCCAGCGCCAGGGTCGCCTTGATCAGGCCCGCGACTCCGGCCGCCGCATTGCAGTGGCCGAGGTTGGTCTTCACCGATCCCAGGGCGCAGAAGCCGATGCCGTCGGCGCCGCCGGCGCGGAAGGCCTGGGTGAGCGCCGCCACCTCGATCGGATCGCCGAGCGGCGTGCCGCTGCCGTGCCCCTCGACGTAGCCGATCGTCGCCGGCTCGACGCCGGCCATCATCAGACTCTCGGTGATCGCCTCCGCCTGCCCCTCGACGCTGGGGGCGGTGAAGCCGACCTTGCCGGCGCCGTCGTTATTCACCGCCGAGCCGCGGATCACGGCGTAGACGCGGTCGCCGTCCTCCAGCGCATCGGCCAGCCGCTTGAGGACCACCACCCCGCAGCCGTTCCCCTCGACCGCCCCCGCCGCCCGGGCGTCGAAGGCGCGCGTGTGCCCGTCGGCCGAGGCGACGTCGCCGTCCTGGTAGAGATAGCCGGTGCGCAGCGGCGTGCTGATCGAGACGCCGCCGGCGAGCGCCAAGTCGCACTCGCCGCTGAGCAGGCTCTGGGCCGCCATGTGGGCGGTGACCAGCGAGGTCGAGCAGGCGGTCGCCACCGCGGCGCTCGGCCCCTTGAGGTCGAGCTCGTAGGAGACGCGGGTGGCGAGGAAGTCGCGGTCGTTGAGCAGCATCACCTGGAAGCCGCCCAGCCGCTCGAGCGCCTGCGGGTTGGGGAGCAGGTGGTTCACCAGGTAGCTGCTGGGGCCGGAGCCCGCCCACACCCCGATCCTGCCGGCGGCGCGCTCGGGGTCGCAGCCGGCGTCCTCGAGCGCTTCCCAGGCGCATTCGAGGAAGACCCGGTGCTGCGGGTCCATCGCCTCGGCCTCGCGCGGCGTGAAGCCGAAGAAGGCGGCGTCGAAGCGCTCCGCATCGGCGAGCGATCCCTTGGCCGGCACGTAGCGCGGGTCGGCGGCGAGCGCCGGATCGACCCCGGCGGCGGCGAGCTCCGCGGCGTCGAAGAACGAGACCGACTCGACTCCGGCGTACAGGTTGCGCCACAGCTCGGCGGCGTCGCGGGCGCCCGGGAAGCGGGCGGCCAGGCCGACAATGGCGATCCCCTCGGCGTTCGTCTCTCTCTCTTCGCTCATGCTCTGACGCTCCTCAGCTCTTCTTCTTTCCAGGTTTTGCGGCCGGCTTCTCGGCCGGTTTCGCAGCAATAGGGCTCCGGCGCTGGCCGCGCGCCTGCTGGAGCTGCCGCATCGATTCGCGGCGGGTGTCGGTGCGGGCGCGCGCCGACTCGGCCTTCTCCGCGAGCTGCGGCGCGCCCCCTTCGAGGCTGCGCGCCAGGCTCTCGATCGTCGGGTGGCGGAACAGCTCGACGAAGGGGATGTCGCGCCCGATCGCCTGCCGCAGCCGGCTCTGCAGGCGGGCGATCAGCAGCGAGCTGCCGCCGGCCTCGAAGAAGCTCTCCCGCACCCCGACCCGCTCGAGCTGCAGGACCTCGCGCCAGACCTCGCCGATCGCCCGCTCGAGGTCGTTGCGCGGCGCCACGTGGGCCGCCGCGTCCGCGGCGCGCGGCGCCGGCAGCGCGTCGCGGTCGAGCTTGCCGTTCGCCGTCACCGGCAGCGCCGGCAGCTCGACGAAGGCCCAGGGGACCATGTACTCGGGGAGCGTCTCGAGCAGGAAGGCGCGCAGCTCGCCGATCTCCGGCATCGCGGGGACCGCGGGCGCCGGCGGCTCGGCCGGCACCATCGGCACCAGATACCCCACCAAACGCTTTTCGCCGGGGACGTCTTCCCGCGCCACCACCACCGCCGTGCGCACCGCCGGGTGGCGGGTGAGCGCGCTCTCGATCTCGCCGAGCTCGATCCTGTAGCCGCGCACCTTGACCTGGTCGTCGAGGCGGCCGAGGAACTCGAGGTTGCCGTCGGCGCCGTAGCGGGCGCGGTCGCCGGTGGCGTACATCCGCCCGCCCGGCTCGTCGGCGTAAGGATCGGGGAGGAAGCGCTCGGCGGTGAGCGCTGCTTGCCCGGCATAGCCGACCGCCGGCGAGCCGCCGCCGATGTAGTTGTCCCCCGGCACCCCCGGCGGGCAGGGCTCGAGCCGCTCGTCGAGGACGTAATAGCGGACGTTGGCGATCGGCCGCCCGTAGGGGATCGGGCCCCGAGCGGGATCGACCGCGTCGACGCGGTACCAGTTCGACCAGACGCTGGTCTCGGTGGCGCCGCCGAAGTTGCCGATCAGGACGCCGGGGAAGGCCGCCCGGATGCGGTCCGGCAGGGTGAGCGGGATCCAGTCGCCGGCGAGCAGGACCCGCCGCAGCGTCCGTCTCTCCCCCTCCACCGGAGCCGGCGGGAAGAGATCGGCGAGCCGTTGGAGGGCGGCGGGCGACGAATTCCAGGTGGTGATCGCCTCCCCCTGCTCACCGCGCAGCACGGCCGCCAGGAGCCCCGGATCGCGCAGCTCCTCCTCGCTCGCCACGCGCACGGCGGCGCCGGCGCCCAGCATCCCCAGCAGGTCGTAGATCGAGAGGTCGAAGCCGATCGAGTTGACGAACAGGTGGCGGTCGCCGGGGCCGATTCCCAGCGTCTCGTTGTTCCAGCGCAGCGTATTGGCCGCCGAGCGGTGGCGGACGACGATCCCCTTCGGCTCACCGGTCGAGCCGGAGGTGTGAATCAGGTAGGCGAGATCGCCGGCGTCCGAGATCGTCTCGGGACGAGCCACCGAGGCTGCCGCCAGCGCCGGGTCGTCGAGGCGGACGACCTGGAGGCCCGGCAAACCGGGAAAGACCCCGTCGGCGAGCGCCGGACCGGCGATCAGGATTCGGATGCCGGCGCCGGCGAGGATCGTCTCGACGCGGTCGGCCGGCCAGGCGGCGTCGAGCGGCACGTAGGCGCCGCCCGCCTTGAGGATGCCGAGCACGCCGGTCAGCAGATCGAGGGTGCGCCCCATCCAGAGCCCCACCGGCTGCGAGCGCCCGACGCTCAAGCGTCGCAGGTGGTGCGCCAGCCGGTTGGCCCGTGTCTCCAACTCGCCGTAGGTGACTGACCCGCTCGCCGAGAAGCCGGCCAGGGCCGCGGGCTGGCGGTCTGCCCAGGCCTCGAAGAGCTGATGCAGCATCGGGTCGCCCGGCCATTCGCGGCGGGTGTCGTTCCATTCCTGGAGGATCTGGTGCCGCTCCGCCGCCGCCAGCAGGGGGGCCGCGTCGAGCCGGCCGCCCGGCTCGGCGATCAGCCCCGCCAGCAGGACGGTGAGCTGACGGGCGTAGCGCGCGGCGGTCGCCGGCGCGAAGAGGTCGGTGGCGTACTGGAGGACGCCGGCGAGCCGGCCCTCCGCCTCCTCGTTGAAGGCGAAGGAGAGGTCGAACTTCGAGATCCCGGAGGGGATCTCCTCACCCCGCAGCCGCACGCCGCCGAGGTCGGCCGCCGGCAGCGGGGTGTTCTGGAGCGCCAGCGCCACCTGGAAGAGCGGCGAGCGCGAGAGGTCGCGGACCGGCTGCAGCTCGTCCACCAGCTTCTCGAAGGGGAGATCCTGGTGCGCGTAGGCGCCCAGGCTCCGCTCGCGGATCTGGCGCAGCAGGTCGCGGAAGCTCGCGGCCCGGGCGAGGTCGGCGCGCAGCACCAGGGTGTTGACGAAGAAGCCGATCAGCCCCTCGGTCTCCAGATGGTTGCGGTTGGCGATCGGCGAGCCGAGGGTGAGATCGCGCTGACCGGTCAGCCGCGAGAGCAGGGTGAAGAGGGCCGCCGCGAGGACCATGAACGGCGTCACCCCTTCGCGGCGGGCGAGCGCGACGACGCCGCGGGAGAGCTCGCCGCCCAGAGTGAACGGATGGTCGGCGCCGCGCTGGGTCATCACCGCCGGGCGCGGATGGTCGGCCATCAGGTCGAGCGCCGGCGCGCCGCGTAGCGCCGCGCGCCACCAGCCGAGCTCGGCGGCGAGCGTCTCGCCGGCGAGCCGGCGCCGCTGCCAGAGGGCGAAGTCGGCGTACTGCACCGGCAGCTCGGGCAGCGCCTCCCCGACGTAGAGCGCGGTGACCTCGCGCACCAGCACCCCCATCGACCAGCCGTCGGTCGCGATGTGGTGGATGTCGAGCAGCAGCACCTGCCGTTGCGGCGCGCAAGGCTCCAGGACGATCAACAGGGTGCGCAGGAGAGGGCCGTGCTCGAGGTCGAAGGGACGCTCCGCTTCCTCGGCGGCGATCGACCGGGCCGCGCTTTCGCGGCGCGCCGCGGGGAGCCCGCCGAGGTCGATCACCGGAAGAAATACGTCAGTGGCCGGCAGCACCACCTGCCGCGCCTCGCCGTCGCGCTCGGCGTAGACGGTGCGCAGCACCTCGTGCCGGCGGACCACCTCGCCGAGGGCGGCAGCCAGACGGGTTGGATCGAGCGCACCTTCGGTGCGCAGCGCCAGCGGGATGTTGTAGGCCGGGCTCTCCGGTTGCAGCCGGTGGAGGAACCAGAGCCGCTCCTGGCCGAAGGAAAGGGGGAGATCCCCCTGCCGCGGCTCGGGGCGGAGGGGCAGTGCCGCCGTCTCCGGCGTCTCCGGCGTGCCAGCGTCCCGGACCGCCGTCACCGCGGCCGCCAGGGCGGCGAGGCTCGGCGCCTCGAAGATCCGCCGCAGCGGCAGCTCGATGCCGAACGCCTCGCGGACGCGGGAGGCGACCTGGGTGGCGAGCAGCGAGTGGCCGCCGAGCTGGAAGAACTCGTCGTGGATCCCCACCTTGTCGACGCCGAGGACCTCCATCCAGATCCCCGCCAGCAGCTCCTCGACCGGATTGCGCGGCGCCACGAACCCCTCGTCGCCGCTCCACAGGTCGGCCGGGTGCAGGCGGGCGAGGGCGCGGCGGTCGAGCTTGCCGCTGGGGGTCATCGGCAGGCGGTCGAGGCGCGCCCAGGCGGTGGGGACCAGGGGATCGGGGAGCGTCTCGGCGAGCGCGGCGCGCAGCTCGCCGGAGGAGGGGACCGGGACGTCGTCGCGGAAGACGACGAAGGCGACCAGCCGCTTGGCCCCCGCGGCGCCCGCGGAGTCGCCGCGCACCACCACCGCCGCCTGCAACACCGCTGACTGCCGGGCGAGCGCCAGCTCGACCTCGGCGGTCTCGACGCGGTGGCCGCGGACCTTGACCTGGTGGTCGCGGCGGCCGAGGAACTCCAGCTCACCCGAGGGGAGGCGGCGCGCCAGGTCGCCGGTGCGGTAGAGGCGGTCGCCCGGCGCCCAGCCGGCGGCCCAGTCGAAGGGATCGGGGAGGAAGCGCTCGGCGGTGAGGTCGGGGCGCATGTAGCCGCGCGCCAGGCAGGCGCCGCCGGCCCACAGCTCCCCCGGCACGCCGGCGGGCACCGGCTGGAGGTCGGGGTCGAGCAGGAAGATGCGGGCATGGTCGACCGGCCGGCCGATCGACGGGCTCTCCGGCCAAGCGGCGGGATCGCCGTCGAGGGCCAGCCAGGTGACGGCGTGGGTCTCCGAGGGGCCGTAGTGGTTGTAGAGGCGAGAGCCGGGGAGGCGGCCGAACATCGCCGCCAGTTGCGGCGTGACGTGGAGCTGCTCGCCGGCGCTCATCACCTCGCGCAGGCGCAGGGATTCCGGCAGCGGGCCGCCGTCGGAGGCGGCGGCGGTGGCGGCGACCGCCAGCTGCTGGAGCGCCACGAACGGCTGGAACAGGCGCTCCACCCGCTCCTCGGCGAGCAGGCGGACCAGGGCGGCCGGGTCGCGCCGCGTCTCCTCGGAGACCAGCACCAGGGTCCCCCCGGCGCACCAGGTGGCGAAGATCTCCTGGAAAGAGACGTCGAAGGAGAGCGAGGTGTACTGCAACGTCCGCCCGCCCCCCGTCGACGAGGTGCGCAGCTGCCAGGCGAGCATCGCGGTCAGCGCCGCGTGGGTCATCGCCACCCCCTTGGGACGGCCGGTCGATCCCGAGGTGTAGGTGACGTAGGCGAGGTTGTCGGGGAGAACGCCGGAGGAGATCTCCGCCGTTCCATTCTCGACCAACTCGTCGGCGCGCACCACCAGGGCATTACCCGCGGGGACCGCGCCGGCGAGCGGGCCGTGGGTCACCACCACCGGCGCTCCGGCGTCCTCGAGCATCAGCCGCAGCCGCCCGGCGGGATAGGTGGGGTCGAGCGGCACGTAGGCGCCGCCGGCGCGCAGCACGGCGAGCACCGCGACCATCATGTCGAGCGAACGCTCGAGGTAGAGCCCCACCGGCACGTCCGGCCCCACCCCCGCCGCGCGCAGCCGCCCGGCGAGGGCCGCCGAGCGCCGCGTCAGCTCGCCGTAGGTGAGGCTCTCGCCGGCGAAGACGACGGCGGCGGAGCCGGGATGGCGCGCCGCCTGGTCCGCCACCAGCTGGTGGATGCATAGCGCCTCCGGGTGCGGATCGAGCGGCGTCGTCCAGGCGATCAGCTCCTGCCGCTCGGGGGGGGTGAGCAGCGGCAGCTCCGAGAGGCGGGCGGCCGGATCGGCGGCCACCCCGGCGAGCAGGGTGCGGAAGTGCCCCAGGAAGCGCTCGCCGGTGGCGAGGTCGAAGAGGCCGCGGTTGAGCTCGAGGTGACCGGCGATCCCGTCGCCGTCGGCAACCAGGAAGAGGGTGAGGTCGAACTTGGCGGTGCCGAGCTCGACGTCGATCAGCTCGGCCGTGAGGCCGGGAAGCGCGAGCCCGGCCGCGGGGTCGTGCTGCACCACCAGCATCACCTGGAAGAGCGGGGTGCGCGCGAGGTCGCGCTCCGGCGCCAGCTCCTCGACCAGCCGCTCGAAGGGCAGCTCCTGGTGGGCCTGCGCGGTCAGCGTCGCGGCGCGGGCGCGGTCAGCGGCCTCGGCGAACGCCGGATCCCCCGCCAGGTCGAGCCGCAGCGCCAGCGTGTTGGTGAAGAAGCCGATCAGCCCTTCGACCTCCTGGCGGTGACGGTTGGCGATGGGGGTGCCGACCACCAGGTCGCGCTGCCCGCTCCAGCGCGCGAGGAGCGCGTCGAAGACGGCGAGCAGGGTCATGAACAGGGTCCACCCCTGGCGCCTGCCGAGCGCCGCCAGCTCCGCCGCGAGCTCCGGCGGCAGCGCGACCGGCAGGTGCCCCGCCGGGGCGAGCGGCGCCGGCCGCGGCCGGTCGGTCGGCAGCTCCAGCGCCTCGGGGGCGCCGTCGAGGGTCCGCCGCCAGTGCTCCAGCTCGTCGGCGAGCACCTCTCCCGAGAGCCACGCGCGCTGCCAGCGCGCGAAGTCGGCGTACTGGACGGCGAGCTCCGGCAGCGGCGAGGGCTCCCCCGCCAGGGCCGCGGCATAGAGCGCGGACAGCTCGCGGACGGTGACGCCGAGCGACCAGGCGTCGGAGATGATGTGGTGCATCATCACGGCGAGCAGGTGCTCCTCGGCCCCCAGCCGGAGCAGCCGGGTGCGCAGCAGCGGACCGCGCTCGAGGTCGAACGGCCGCTGTCCCTCGTCGTCGAGGAGGCGGGCGGCCTCGGCGCGGCGGGCCGGCTCCGGCAGCGCCGCGAGGTCGATCAGGGGGAGCTCTGCCTGCTCCGCAGGCAGCACCACCTGCACCGGCTCGCCCGGCGCACCGTCGGAGAGGTGGAAGACGGTGCGCAGCGCCTCGTGCCGGCGGACGATCTCGGCGAGCGCCGCGGCGAGCGCCGCCGGAGCGAGCGGGCCCTGCAGCCCGAGGGCGCCGGGGACGTTGTAGGCCGGGCTCTCCGGATCGAGGCGGTGGAGGAACCAGAGGCGCTTCTGGGCGAAGGAGAGCGGGTCGCCGGCCGGGTCGCGGGGCACCGCCACGATCGGCGGCGCCATGGCGGGGAGCGCTCCCCCGAGCGCCGCGGCGACGCGGGCGGCCAGCGCCTCCAGCGTCGGCTCCGCGAAGATCGCCGCCAGCGGCAGCTCGACGCCGAACAGCGAGCGCAGGCGCGACGCCAGCCGCGTCGCGACCAGCGAGTGCCCGCCGAGAGCGAAGAAGTCGTCGCCGGCGCCCACCCGCTCCACCCCTAGCAGGTCCCGCCAGACTCCGGCCAGCAGCTCCTCCATGGAGGTGAGCGCGCGCCCGTCCGCCGCCGCCTCGGCGGCCATCGCGAGGACAGGGGCAGGGAGGGCCCGCCGGTCCACCTTGCCGTTGGGGGTGAGCGGCATCGCGGCGACCGCGGTGAAGTAGGACGGAACCATGTAGACCGGCAGACGTTCGCGGAGGAAGGCGGCCAGGCCGGCGGGGATCTCCCCTTCGCGCGCCGGCACGATCCAGGCGGCGACGCGCCGCTCGCCGCCGATCACCGGCGCCTGCACCACCGCCTCGCGGATCTCGGGATGGGCGAGCAGGGCCGACTCGACCTCGCCGGTCTCGACCCGGAAGCCGCGGATCTTGACCTGGCCGTCGCGGCGGCCGAGGAAGAAGAGGCTGCCGTCCGCGCGGCGGCGGGTGAGGTCGCCGGAGCGATAGAGGCGCCCGCCGGGGACCTCCGGGAAGGGATCGGGGAGGAAGCTCGCGGCCGTCAGGTCCGGACGGCCGCGGTAGCCGCGCGCCAGCAGCCCGCTGAAGCAGGCCTCCCCCTCCACCCCCAGCGGTTGCAGGTCGAGGGCGGGGGCGAGCACGTGGATCGTGCGCTCCGCCATCGGCCGGCCGAGGGCGACCGACGAGCCGTCCGGCTCGCCGTCGGGATCGACCGCGTGCTGGGTGGCGGTGATCACCGTCTCCGTGGGACCGTAGCCGTTGAGCAGGCGGACGCCGCGCATCCCCGAGCGCCCCCAGAGCCGGGCCGCCTCAACCAGCATCTCCTCGCCGCCGGTCATGATCAGCCGCAGCGTCGGGGGGGCGACCGCGAGCGCCTCCGGATCGAGCGCCCAGCCGTGGAAGAGAGAGGTCGGCAGGTCGGTGACGGTGACGCCCAGCTCGGCGACCCGCGCCGCCAGCTCGCCCCCCGCCCACACCTCCTCGCCGCGAAAGACCAGGGTGGCGCCGGCGGCGAAGGTCGAGAAGATCGTCTCGATCGCGGTGTCGAAGCTCATCGAGGAGACCTGGAGCACCCGGTCGTCCGGCGTGTGGCCGTAGACCCGCCGCGTCACCTCGCAGTGCCGGGCGGCGGGTCCGTGCGGGATCTCCACCCCCTTGGGGCGGCCCGTCGAGCCCGAGGTGTAGATGAGGTAGGCAAGGTTCTCGGGATCGATCGCCCTCCCGAGGTCGGTCGCCGCCAGCGCCGCGATCCGCTCGCCGTCGGCGTCGACCCGCGCCACGCGCAGCTCCCGGAGCTGCGGCCCCGCCGCCTCGACCGGCAGGCCGGCGCGCGTCACCAGCACGCGGGCGCCGGAGTCGGCCAGCATGTACTCCAGGCGGTCGGGCGGATACGCCGGATCGAGCGGCACGTAGATCCCGCCGGACTTGAGCGTCGCGAGCAGGGCCACGATCATCTCGGCAGTGCGGTCGAGGCAGACCCCCACCGCCACCTCGGGACCGGCGCCGAGCGCCACCAGGAAGCGGGCCAGGCGGTTTGCCCGCGCGTTCAGCTCGCCGTAGGGGATCGCCGGCTCGCCGTCTCCCATCAGCAGGGCGGGAGCGCCGGGGATGGCCGCGGTGGAGCGCTCGAAGAGCTGGTGGAGGAGGCCCGGGACCTCCGTTTCGAGCTGCGGGCCGGCGGCGTTGTCGAGCAGCTGCCGGCGCTCGGCCGCCGAGAGCAGCGGCAGCGCGGAAAGCGGCAGCGCGGGATCGGCCGCCGCCCCCGCGAGCAGCGTCCGCAGGTGACCCATCCAGCGGTCGACGGTGGCGGCGTCGAAGCGGGAGGTGCGGTACTCGAGCCAGGCGCGCAGGCTCTCCCCCTCGTCGTAGACCGAGAGGGTGAGGTCGTACTTCGCCGTCTCGGCCTCGACGTCGACCAGGGCGAGGTCGATCCCCGGCATCTTCACCGGCGCGAGCGGGTTGGCGAGGTAGGTGAACATCACCTGAAAGAAGGGGGAGAGGCCGCTCGAGCGGTCCGGCTGCAGCTCCTCGACCAGCCGGTCGAGCGGCACGTCCTGGCGGCCTTGCGCGGCCAGGACGGAGTCGCGCACCCGGCCGAGCAGCGCCGCGAACCCCGGATCGTCGCCGGTCGTCGAGCGCAGGACCAGGGTATTGACGAAGAAGCCGATCAGCTCCTCGGTCGCCACCCCCCGGCGCCCGGCGGCGGGGATCCCCACCGCGAGGTCGTCCTGGCCGCTCAACCGCGCGAGCAGCGCCAGGTAGCCGCCGAGGAGGGCGGTGAACGGCGTGATCCCGCTCCCCCAGGCCGGACCGCGGAAGGGGGCCAGCAGCTCCGCCGGCAGCGCGACCGGGCGCAGGGCGCCGTGGTCCTCCTCGGCCGGCGTCCGCGGTGTCCGCGGCCGATCGGCCGGCAGCTCGAGCACCGGCACCCCCGCGAGCTGCTGCCGCCACCAGGCGATCTGGTCGTCGAGGGCGCCGCTGGCGAGCGCCTGGCGCTGCCAGGCGGCCCAGTCGGCGTAGCGCAGCGCGGGCTCCGGCAGCGACGCCGGCCGCCCCGCCGCGAAGTCGCCGTAGAGGAAGGCCAGCTCGCGGAAGAAGACCGACATCGACCAGCCGTCGGTCGCGATGTGATGGATCGTCGCCAGCAGGACGCGCTCGTCGGCGGCGAGATCGACCAGGAGGAAGCGGGCGACCGGCCCCCGCGCGAGGTCGAAGGGGCGGCTCCCTTCCGCGCGCAGGGCCCGCCGCAACGCCTCGTCCCGCGCCGCCGCCGGCAGCCCGCGGAGGTCGAGGCGCGCGAAGGCTAGGGCGTCCACCGCCGGCGCCGGCAGCACCACCTGCACCGGATCTTCGTCCCTCACGGCGTAGACGGTGCGCAGCGGCTCGTGGCGGCGGACGATCGCGGCGAGCGCCTCCAGCAGGGGGGGCACGGCGAGCGGACCGCGCAGCCGCACCGCCACCGGCACGTTGTAGCCCGAATCCCCCGGCTCCAGCCGGTCGATCAGCCAGAGGCGCTGCTGGGCGAGGGAGAGGGGGAGGGCATCTTCCGGCCTGCCGGCGGCGAGGGCTGCGGGCGCCACCGCGCCAGCCGCCTGGAGCTCGGCGATCGCATGGGCCAGGGCAGCCACCGTGGGGGTCTCGAAGTGGGCCCGCAGGTCCAGCTCGACCCCGATCTGCCGCGCCACCCGCATCGCCACCCGGTGGGCGAGCAGCGAATGGCCGCCGAGGGCGTAGAAATCGTCGTGGATGCCGATCTCCTCGCTCCCGAGCACCTCGCGCCAGATCGCCGCCACCTCGGCTTCGAGGGGGGTGCGCGGCAGCTCCAGGACCGGCACCGCCCTGCGGAGGGGGGCCACGGGCGCCGCGGGACGCGCCGCGACGGCAGGCTGCGGGCCCGCGGCCAGCCGCTCCGCCAGGGCGGCCACGGTGGGAGCCGCGAACAGCTCGCTCACCGGCAGGTCGACGCCGAACGCCTCGCCGATCCGCGCCAGCGCCCGGATGGCGAGCAGCGAATGGCCGCCGAGGGCGAAGAAGTCGTCGTGGACGCCGATCCGCTCGACGCCGAGCACCTCGCTCCAGATGGCGGCGAGCCGCTCCTCGATGGGGGTGCGCGGCGCCTCGTGATGGGGATCGCCCGCCGCGGAGCGGACCTCGCGGGCGGCGAGCGCCCGCCGGTCGACCTTGCCGTTGGCGTTGAGCGGCAGCACGGGGAGGGGGATCAGGTGGGCGGGGAGCATGTACTCCGGCAGCGCGGCGCGCAGGTGCTCGCGAAGTCGCTCCCCGAGATCCTCCGGCAGGCTCTCCCCGTCCCGCGGCACCCGCGGCACGACGTAGGCCGCCAGCGCCTTTCCCCCCGCCTCGTCGCGCACCACGACCGTCGCGTCGGCGACCTCAGGGTGGCGCGCCAGCACCGCCTCGATCTCCGACGGCTCGACCCGGAAGCCGCGGATCTTCACCTGCTGGTCACGCCGGCCGAGGAACTCGAGCGACCCGTCGGGGCGCCAGCGGGCGAGGTCGCCGGTGGCGTAGAGGCGCTCTCCCGCGGTGCTCCCGGCGGCGGGGACGAAGCGCTCCGCCGTCAGCTCCGGCCGGCCGCGGTAGCCGCGGGCGAGGCCGTCGCCGCCGGTGTAGAGGTCGCCCGGCACGCCGACCGGCACCGGGTTGCCGTCCGCGTCGAGCAGCGCGACGGTCGAATGGGGAATCGGGCGGCCGATCGGCACCGGCGAGGGGACCCCGGCGGCGGCCGGCAGCGGCTGGCAGGTCGAGAAGGTGGTGTTCTCGGTGGGGCCGTAGGCGTCCGCGACCCGGCAGCCCGGGAGCCCCGCGACCGCCCGGCGCATCAGCTCGGGAGAGACCACGTCGCCGCCGACGAGCAGGCTGCGCAGGCCGCGCAGACCCGCGAGCCGCAGCTCGGCCATCTGGTGGAAGAGCCCGGTGGTGAGGAAGATCGAGGTCACGCCGTGGCGCGCCAGCGCCTCCTCCAGCTCGGCGAGCGACGGCGCGCGGCCGGGGAGGATCGCCAGCCGGCCGCTGTTGAGCAGGGCCCCCCACACCTCGTAGGTGGCGGCGTCGAACGCCGGCGGCGCCAGGTGGAGGAAGACCTCCTCCGGACCGAACGGCGCGAAGCCCTCGCCCCGGCCCGCGCCGCGCACCAGGCGGACGACGGCGCGGTGGACCGCCTCCACCCCCTTGGGCCGGCCGGTCGAGCCAGAGGTGTAGACGACGTAGGCCAGGCTCGAGGGGCCGGCCCGCTCGGGGAGCGGCTCCGCGCTCTCGCCAGGCGCTCCTGGAGACAGGGCGAGCTCTCCCCCGCCGGAGAGCGGCACGCGGACGAGCCCGAGGGGCAGGGCGGCCGCGCTCCCTTCCGGCACCACCACGACCGCGAGGCCGGTGTCCGCGGCCAGGAAGGCCAGGCGCTCCGCCGGATACTCGGGATCGAGCGGCACGTACGCCCCGCCCGCCTTGAGCACCCCGAGCATGCCCACGATCAGCCCGGCCGAGCGCTCCAGGCAGAGCCCCACCGGCGCCTCGGGTCCGACTCCCAGCCGGCGCAGGCGGCGCGCCAGGCGGTTCGCCCGCGCCTCCAGCTCGCCATAGGAGATCCGCTCCTCACCGATCTCCAATGCCACCGCTTGTGGAGCGCGGCGCGCCTGCTCCGCGAACAGCCCGTGGATCGTAGCGTCCCGCGGGTACTCCCCCGGAGATGCCGCCGCGCCGGTCCAGCCGGCGATCTGCGCCGCCTCCTCAGGGGTGAGCAGCGGCAGCTCGGAGAGGCGGGAAGAGGGGCTCCCGGCGATCCCCGTCAGCAGGACCTGCCAATGCCCGAGCATGCGCTCGGCGGTGGCGGCGTCGAAGAGGTCGGCGTCGTACTCGAGGGTGGCGGCGAACCCTTCCCGCTCGCGGACTACGCTCAACAGCAGGTCGAGCTTGGCGGTGCCGGTCTCCAGCCGGCGTACCCGCGCCGCCGCCTCGCCGAGCCGCGCGATCGCCAGCGGCTCCTCGAGCTGGAAGGCGACCTGGAAGAGGGGGTTCCTCCCCTGCCGGCGCTCCGGCCGCAGCTCCTCGACCAGGCGCTCGAAGGGGACGTCCTGATGAGCATAGGCGCTCAAGGCAACCTCGCGTACCCGGGCGAGCAGGGCGCGGAAGTCGGGATCTCCCGCGACGTCGGTGCGCAGCACCAGCATGTTGACGAAGAAGCCGATCAGCCCCGCGACCTCGCCGCGGCCGCGGTTCGCCACCGGCGAGCCGACCGGGATCGCCGGCGCGCCGGTGGAGCGCGCGAGTTGGGCCTGGAAGGCAGCGAGGAGGAGCATGAACGGCGTCACCCCCTCGCGCCGGGCGAGCCGCTCGAGCTCCGTCGACACGGCGGCCGGCAGCGCCGCCGCCCGCGTGCCGCCGCGCCCCGAGCGCACCGCGGGACGGGGACGGTCGGCCGGCAGCTCGAGGTTGTCGTCGACGGTGGCGCCGGCGAGCCGCTGGCGCCACCAGGCGACCTCGGCCGCGAGCACGCCGCCGTCCCCACTAAGCAGCCGCTCGCGCTGCCAGACGGCCCAGTCCGCGTACTGCACCGGCAGCTCGGGAAGCGCCGGCTCGCGCCCCGCGGCGGACGCCGCGTAGAGCTCCGCCAGCTCGGCGAGCAGGATGCCGAGCGACCAGCCGTCGGCCACGATGTGGTGCAGCGTCAACGCCAGCAGGTGATGCGCCGGCCCCAGCCGCACGGCGAGCACCCGCCAGAGCGGACCGCGCTCGAGATCGAAGGGGATCAGCGCGCTCTCGACCGTGAGCCGCTCCGCCTCGGCGCCGGCCGCTGTCGGAGGCAGCCCTGCGAGATCGACGAGCGGCAGGGCGATCCCTGACGCCTCCGGCGCCGTGGCGATCTGCACCGGCTCGCCGGCCTGGTTGCGGAACACGGTGCGCAGCACCTCGTGACGGGCGGCCACCGCGGCCAGGGCGCGTTCCAGCGCCGCGAGGTGGAGAGGACCGGAGAGATCCAGGGCGCCGGCCATGTGGTACGCGGCGCTCGCCGGCTCCATGCGGTCGAGGAACCAGAGCCGGCGCTGGGCGAAGGAGAGCGGCAGACCGGCGGGCGGACGAGGGGCGGGGCGCACCGGAGGCGCCGCGACGAGGCCCGAGGCGTCTTCGATCCGGCGCGCCAGCGCCGCGGCGGTGGGGTGGAGGAAGACGTCGCTCACCGGCAGATCGACGCCGAAGAGGCGCGTCACGCGGGCGAGCAGCCGGGTGGCGAGGAGCGAATGGCCGCCGAGCGCGAAGAAGTCATCCCGCGGGCTCAACCCCTCGACTCCGAGCACCTCGGCGAACGCCCCCGCCAGCAGCTCTTCGGCAGGCGAGCTGGATGTGCGCGACGCCGTCGTAGCCGGCGCGATGCCCGGCTCGGCGCTTGGATCAGGCAGAGCCCGGCGATCGACCTTGCCGTTGGCCGACAGCGGCAGGGCATCGAGCGTCACGAAGAACGCGGGGACCATGTACTCCGGCAGGCTCCGGCGCAGGAAGGCGCGCAGCTCCTCCGCTGGCGCCTCCTCCGCGGGCCCCGCCGCCGCTCCCTCCGCCGGAAGAACGTAGGCGATCAGCCGCTGCCCGCGGTCGCCGTCCGGACGCGCCACCACCACGACGTCGCGCAGCCGCGGATGCCGGCGCAGGGCCGCCTCGACCTCCCCCAGCTCGACGCGGAAGCCGCGCACCTTCACTTGATGATCGAGCCGGCCGAGGTAGTCGAGCCGGCCGTCCGGGAGCCGGCGCACCAGGTCGCCGGTGCGATAGAGCCGCCCGCCGGGTTCGCCCCCGGAAGCGGCGACGAAGGGATCGGGGACGAACCGCTCGGCGGTCAGCTCCGGCCGGCCGAGATAGCCGCGGGCGAGCCCCTCGCCCCCCAGGCAGAGCTCCCCCGCCACCCCCACCGGCAGGGCCTCGCCACGGGCGTCGATCACATAGGTCGCGGGTGTTGGCGATCGGCAGGCCGATCGTCACCTCGCGCCCCGGCACGAGCGGCGCCCAGGTGGCGTAGACCGTGCTCTCCGTGGGGCCGTAGATGTCGAGCAGGCGCGCGCCGGGAGCCGCCGCCGCCAGCTCGGCGGCAAGCGCCGGGGGGACCGCCTCGCCGGCCAGGTTGACGGCGCGCACGCCGTCCGGGAAGCGGCCGGCGTGGACCAGCTCGGCCACCACGGAGGGGACGGCGCAGATCATCCGCACCTCGCGGGCCGCCGGCAGGGCGGGCCAGGCCAGCAGGTTCTCGGCGAGGACGAGCCGTCCGCCCCAGGAGAGGGGGACGAAGATCTCGAACACCGAGACGTCGAAGCCGATCGAGGTCGCGGCGAGCACGCACGCGTACTCCTCGGGCGAGAAGCTGTCGCGTCCCCAATGCATCAGCCCGACCGCGGAACGGTGCTCGACCCCCACCGCCTTGGGGCGCCCCGTCGAGCCCGAGGTGTAGATCAGGTAGGCGAGGTTGCCGGGAAGGGCGGCCGGCGCGGGGTTCTCCTCGCTTCCTTCATCTTCAACGTCCTCGTCGAGCGACAGCCAGCGGACGTCCTTCTCCTCCGCCTCGGCCGCCAACCGGGGGGCGGTCGCCGCCTCGCCGATCACCGCGCGGGCCGCCGAGTCCTCCAGCAGGAGGGCCAGCCGCTCGCGCGGGTAGGCGGGGTCGAGCGGCAGGTAGGCGCCCCCCGCCTTGAGCACGGCGAGGAGGCTCACCAGCATCCGCTCGGAGCGCTGGATGCAGATCCCCACCCGCTCCTCCGGCCGCACTCCCGAGGCGCGCAGCCGGTGGGCGAGCCGGTTCGCCCGCCGGTTCAGCTCGCCGTAGGTCAGCCGCAGCTCGCCCACCACCAGCGCCTCCGCCCGCGGCGTGCGCGCGGCCTGCGCCTCGAAGAGCTGGTGCAGCAGGAGATCGCGCGGGACTTCGCGGGCCGTCGCGTTCCAGGTCTCGATCACCTGCCGGCGCTCCGCCGGGGCGAGGAGCGGCAGATGCCAGATCGAGGTCGCCGGCGTCGCCGGCCCCCCGAGAGCGCCGACGGCCGCGGAGAGGAGCGTCAGGAAGTGCCCGAGCATCCGCTCCGCCGTGGCGCCATCGAAACGGTCGGCGTTGTGCTCGAGCGAGATCCCCAGCCCGCCGTCCGCCTGCTCGGCCAGCCGCAGGGTGAGGTCGAATTGCGCCCGCCGCTCCTCGAGGCGCACCGATTCGAGCTGCAAGCCGCCGAGGTCGATCCGCGCGCCGGCCTCCCCCAGCGAGAAGGGGGCGAGCCCGGGCGGGTCCTGCGGGCGGCGGCTCTGCAATACCAGGAGGACCTGGAAGATCGGCGGCCGCGCCGGGTCCGCCACCGGCCGCAGCCCGACGGCGATGCGCGGGAACGGCAGATCGGCGTGCTCCATCCCGGCGAGCGCCGTGCGGCGGATGCGGGCGAGCACCTGCGCGAAACCCGGCTCGCCCGAGAGGTCGGCCCGCAGCGGGAGGACGTTGACGAAGTAGCCGACCAGCCGCGCCAGCTCGGGGACGGAACGCCCCGCCACCGGCGCCCCCACCGCGAAGTCCTCCTGCCCCGTATACCGGGCGAGCTGCGCCTGGAAGGCGGCGAGCAGCGTCATGAACAGCGTGGCGCCGTGGGCCGCCGCCAGCTCCCGGAGCGCGCCGGCCAGCGCCGGCGGGATCGCCGCCGCGCGGGCGCCGCCGCGCCAGGTCTGTACCGGCGGACGGGGACGGTCGGCCGGCAGGTCGAGGTCGGGGACGCCCGCCAGCTGGTCCCGCCAGTAGCTCCACAGCCGCTCGCCCCGCGGGCCGGCGAGCGTCGCCTCCTGCCAGCGCACGAAGTCGGAGTAGCGCAGCGCCGGAGGCGGCAGGAGGGCCGTGGGCCGGCGGTAGAGGACGGCGAGCTCCTCCGCCATCACCGCCAGTGAGGCGAAGTCGGCCACGATGTGGTGCACCACCAGCAGCACCACCGCCTCCCTTCCAGCCCTTTCGTCAAAGCGCAGGAAGACACGCGCCCGCAGCAGCGGCCCGGAGTCGAGCGCGAAGGGGCGCCAGGCTTCGCTCCCCAGCCGGTGGGCGAGCTGACGTTCGTTCCACCCCGCCGCGTCCTCGACGGCGAAGTCGAAGCGGGGCTCCGCCAGCACCCGCTGCACCGGCTCCTCCCCTACCAGAGGGAAGATGGTGCGCAGCGACTCGTGGCGGGCGGCGAGCGCGACGAGCGCGCGGGCGAAGGCGGCGGCATCGAGCCCCTCGGCGCGCGCCGCCACCGCGATGTTGTAGGCGCCCCCCTCGGGAGCCAGCCGGTGGAGGAACCAGAGGCCGCGCTGGCCTTCCGAGAGCGGCTGGTCGCCGGTCAGCGAGAGCGCGCGCAACGGCACGGCATCAGTGTCCGCTTCGCGGGTGCCGGCGCCGGCGAGCATGCGATCGGCCAGCTCCTCGACCCCGATCCCTTGCAGCAGGTCGGCGAGCGGCACCGCCACCCCGAGCGGTCCGAGCGCCGCCTCGACGCTCCCCTTGAGCTCGACGGCGGAGAGCGAATCGAGCCCGAGCGCGGTCAGCGGCTGGTCGGCGACGGCGCCGGCCGGCAGGCCCAGCACGGCGGCGGCCCGCTCGCGCAGCCAGGCGGCGAGGTCATCGCGGCTCGGAACCGCGGCTGATCTCCGCGGCGACCTCCGCGGCGTGCGGCGCCGGATCGGCCCCCGCCAGCGCGCTCCGCCCCTCGACCGGCAGCTCTCCCCGGAGGTAGAGGTCGCGGCAGCGCCGCCGCTGCACCTTGCCGCTCGAGGTCTTCGGCAACCCGGACTGGCGGATCAGCACCACCTCGTAGACCTGCGCCTCGTGCTCCGCGGCCACCGCCCGGCGCACCGCCTCGGCGATCTCCGCGGTGTTCTCCGGCGAGGACTTCCGCCGGCGCTCGACCTCGTGGACAATCACCAGCCGCTCTTCCCCCGTTTCCCCGGCCGTCCCGGAGTCGACCGCGAAGGCGGCGCCGCCGCCGGGGCGCAGGTCGGGGTGGCTGCGCTCGGCCGTCAGCTCGACGTCCTGCGGATAGAGGTTGCGGCCGCGCAGGATGATCAGGTCCTTGAGGCGCCCGGTGACGTAGAGCTCGCCGCCGGCGAGGAAGCCGAGGTCGCCGGTGCGCAGGAAGGGCCCCTCGCCGCTGGGGAGGAAGGCGTTGAAGTCGTGCACCGTGGCCTCGGGGTTGCGCCAGTAGCCGCGGGCGACGCTGGGGCCGGAGAGCCAGATCTCCCCCTCGCCGCCGGCCGGCCGCTCCTCCCCCGTCTCGGCATCGGCCACCACCAGCCGCTGCCCCAGCCAGGGTCGGCCGCAGCTGACCCGGCCGCTCGCCGCGTCCACCCGCGGCGCGCGGCCCGGCTCGCCGCCGGTGACGAACAGCGTCGCCTCGGCGAGGCCGTAGCAGGGGTAGAAGGAGGAGGCCCGGAAGCCGCACGGCGCGAAGGCGGCGGCGAAGCGCTCGAGGGTCGCGGCGCGCACCGGCTCGGCGCCGTTGAAGGCCACCCGCCAGCTCGTGAGGTCGAGGCCGAGGAGCGCCTCCGGAGTCGCCTTGCGCAGGCAGAGCTCGTAGGCGAAGTTGGGGCCGCCGCTCACCGTGCCGCGGAAGCGGCTGATCGCCTCCAGCCAGCGCAGCGGCCGCTGCAGGAAGGCGACCGGCGACATCAGCACGCAGCGCCCGCCGGCGGCGAGCGGCTGCAGGACGTTCCCGATCAGCCCCATGTCGTGGTAGAGCGGCAGCCAGCCGACCACCACCGACGTCTCGTCCATCGCGAAGGCCTGGCCGATCATCCGCTCGTTGTGGAGCAGGTTGGCGTGGGTGACCATCACCCCCTTGGGGGCGGCGGTCGAGCCGGAGGTGTACTGGAGGAAGGCGACGTCCTCGGGGTCGGGCTCCGGCAAGTCGTCGGCGGGGGCGGCTCCCGCCGCGGCGCCGGAGATCTCCGGCGCGTCGGTCGCCAGCCAGCGCACGCCGGCGAGCTCCGGCGCCACCGCCAGCAGACCCCGCGGCTCGACGGCGCCGGCGAGAATCGCGCCGGTGGTCAGCGCCGCCCGGGGGGTGGCGTCGCGGGCGATCGACCGCAGCCTTGACTGCGAACGGTCGTTCGGGCGCGGCGGATAGGCGGGGACCGCCACCACCCCGGCGTACAGGCAGCCGAAGAAAGCCGCGATGAAGTCGAGGCCGGGAGGATAGAGCAGCAGCGCGCGCTCGCCCGGAGCCACCGAAACGGCCAGCTCCGCCGCGATCCTGGCGGCGCGGGCGTGGAGCTCGCCGTAGGTCAGGCTCTCCCCGGCGGTCTCCCCGTCCGTCAGGAAGGTGAACGCCACCTGCGACGGACGCTCCGCGGCGCGGAACCGCAGCAGCCCGGCGACCGTGGCGGCGCCGCGCTCCGACTTCACCGTCGGCTCGGTCAAATCGTGCCCCACCCTTGGGCCGGCCGGCCGGGGACGAGCGAAGGAGAAGGCTGCTTCATCGTGTAAGTCCTTGAATCATCCTGGGTTATTCACTGAGCGAAGACGGGCCAGTCGAGGGCGACACGCTCGCGGAGATCATCTACAACCGCAAATAAGGTGTCCGATCTTCCAACCTTGGAGACAGTCGGTCCCGTCTCGCCTCACCCCTCCGTTCTTGTCCCGTCCTGGGACCTTGGCGACACACAATAGGAGAGGCGGAGTGCCGTCGGAAAGACGATCGTTTATGCCGTGAGATTGCGTAAGTACCGGTTTCTACGAAAATTCAGGGCTTCCAGCCGTCCGAAGGCTCGGAAGCAAGGAAAGGAGAGCTCATGCTCGGCACCGGAATCACCGAAAAGCTGGAATCCAATCCGCTCCGCAAAGGGCTGATTCACCACCCGTTCTTCAAGGAAGTGCGCACCGCGGAGCTGGACCACGCCAAGGTCGGCGTCTTCCTCGGCCAGTGGTGGCACCCGCTCCACTACTTCCCCCACTTCCTCTCGCGCTCCATCGACCAGCTGCCGGTGCTGGAGATGAAGACGGCGATCTCGAAGATCCTCTATCAGGAGCTCGGCGAGGGCGATCCCGCCCGCGCCCATGAGCGGATCTACGTCACCACCATGGAGGAGGCCGGCTTCGACGAGGCCACCGTCGCCGAGGCGGCGCCCTTCGAGGAGACCGCCAAGCTGGTGCAGCGTTACCAGGAGGCCTCGGGCGAGCGGCTGAGCGCCCTCGGCTTCGTCTACGGCACCGAGGTCGCCGACCTCGCGATGGTCGCCGGCGTCGGCAACGCCGTCCGCCGCGTCTCCGGCCTCAAGGACCTCCCGTGGGTGGACATCCACATCCTCCAGGAGCCCGATCACGTCGCCCAGGTCAACGAGGCGATCGAGCCCGACTTCAGCGCCGCCGAGGTCGCCGAGATCGTCAAGAACGCCGAGGAGATGTGGAGCCTGTGGACCGCCTTCTTCGACCGCCTGCGCAAGGTGATGTTCGGCAGCGACGTGCTGCCCGCCGCCGAGCCGGTCGAAGCGATGGCCGCCACCGCCTGAACCCCTTCCCCGCCACCACACCCGGGGCGCGCCCTTCCCAGGCCGCGCCCCGGGAGCTCGCCTGCCGCCCGAATCCGCCGCTTCTCCGTCTCATCCCTCGTCACCTCCCGCAGTCTCCCCGAAGGAACGTCTTCGCATAGACTGATCCCTCAGGGCCGACTTCCCAAAAGAAGGAGATGCTTGGAATGAGATCTCTCGCCGCCGCTTCCACCGCCTCGCTGTTCGTCCTCCTGCTCCCCGCCGCGTCCTCCCCGGCTGCCGCCGCTCCTCCGGTCTCCTCGCGGGCCGCCATCACCTCATCCGGCACCTCATCCAGCGCCGCCGGCGTCCTGACCCCCGTCATCACCCGCCGGGATTCCCACGACGTGCCGCACATCTTCGGCTCGACCGACCGCGAGGCCCTCTACGCCCTCGGCCGCGCCCACGCCCGCGACCGCTTCTTCCAGATGGACGTGCTGCGCCACACCTTCAGCGGCACCCTCGCCGAGCTGGTGGGGCGCGCCGGGCTCGCTTCGGACGTCCAGCTGCGCACCCTCGGGCTGCGCCGCGCCGCCGCGCTCTCGCTGCCGGCCGTCTCGGCGGAGACCACGGTCTGGCTCGACGCCTACGCCCGCGGCGTCAACAGCTGGATCCTCGATCCGGCCCACCCGCTCCCTCCCGAGTACGCGGCGCTCGAGCTCACCCGCGCCAGCCTCCACCCGTGGACGGCGCTCGACAGCCTGACGATCGCCAAGGGGCTCGCCTTCGGCCTCTCCTTCGACCTCGGCGACATCGCCCTGACCACCGCGCTCTCCGCCTTCGACAGCGCGGGGAAGGCCGGCGGCTTCGACGGCCTCACCCTGTTCGCCGAGGACGTCTACCGCTTCGCGCCGTTCGATCCCACCCCGTCGCTCCCCGTCCCCATCCTCGGTCCGGGGGGCCCCGGCGGCCCGGTCGATCCGCCGGCCGCCGCGGTGAGCCCTCTCGCGACGGTACCCAAGACCGCCGCGTACCTGACCCCGCGGACGGCGCGCCTCGCCGCCCGCTACCGCGACGCGGCGGCTCGCGTCCCCCTGCTGCGCGACGCTCTCGAGCGCCGCGAGAGCGGGCGCGGCAGCAACTGGTGGCTGGCCGCCGGGCGGCTCACCGCCTCCACGCGGCCGCTGCTCGCCAACGACCCGCACCTCGCGCTCGGCACCCCCGCGACCTTCTACGAGGCGCAGCTGCGGATCACCGGCGGCAGCCGGCCGCCGATGAACGCCTGGGGCGTCACCTTCCCCGGCATCCCCGGCATCGTCCTCGGCTGCAACCTCAGCCTCTGCTGGGGAGCGACCACCAACCCGATGGACGTCACCGACGTCTACCAGGAGCGCCTGGTGCTCGACCCCGCGACCGGCCTCCCCAGCGCCACGATCTTCGACGGCAAGCCGGAGCCGCTGGTGCTGATCCCGCAGACCTATCTCGTCAACCAGCCGGGGGACGGCACGGTAGACAACCTCGTCGACGCGGCCTTGAGCCCCCTGGACGGCGGGCTCACCCTCGTCGTGCCGCGCCGCAACCACGGGCCGATCGTCGCCGTCGACCTCTCCGATCCGGCGAACCCGATCGCCCTCAGCGTCCAGTACACCGGCTGGGGACCCACCCGCGAGCTCGACGCCTTCCGTCTCTGGGACCGCGCGGCCGGGCTCGACGACTTCAAGCAGGGACTCCAGTTCTTCGACTTCGGCTCGCAGAACTGGGCCTACGCCGACGTCGCCGGCAACATCGCCTACTTCACCAGCGGCGAGCTCCCCCTGCGCGAGGACCTCCAGACCCTGGAAACCGCCGACGGCGGCATCCCGCCGTTCCTGATCCGCGACGGCACCCACACGCTGCGCCACGAGTGGCTGCCCGCGGGAGCCACCACCGAGCCGGGGCAGGCGCTCCCCTACCAGATCCTCCCCTTCGCGGAGATGCCGCAGGCCGTCAACCCGCCGGGCGGGTTCATCGCCAACGCCAACAACGATCCGCTGGGCACCAGCAACAGCAATGATCCGCTCGCCCGCCACCGGACCGGCGGCGGCCTCTACTACCTCGGCACCAGCTATGACCGCGGCTTCCGCATCGGGCAGATCACCCGCCTGCTGGAGGGCCAGATCGTGGCCGGGCAACCGTTCACGGCTGCCGACTTCGAGCGTATCCAGGCCAACGACCAGCTCCCCGACGCCGAGGTGTTCACCCCCTACCTGCTGGCGGCCTTCGACCACGCCGCGGCGGCGAACGCCCCGGCGGCGCTCGCCGCCCTCGCCGCCGATCCGCGGATCGCCGAGGCGATCGGGCGCCTGCGCGCCTGGGACTTCTCGACGCCGACCGGCATCCCCGAGGGGTGGGACCCGGGGGACGATCCCGCCGCCCTCCCCGCCCCTTCGGCGACCGAGATCGCCAACAGCGTGGCGGCGACGCTCTACTCCGTCTGGCGCGGCCAGGTGGTGGCCCGGGTGATCGACGGCACGCTCGCCGCGATCGGCCTCGCGGGCTTCGCGCCGCCGGGGGACGTGGCGCTCGCCGACCTGCGCAACCTGCTCGCCAACTTCCCCGGCCGGCAGGGGCGCGGCGCCTCGGGGATCAATTTCTTCGCAGCAACCGGCGGCAGCGGCCCCACCACTCCCACGACTCCAGCGGACGCCCGCGACCTCGCCCTCCTCGGGAGCCTCGCGAGCGCCCTCGACCGGCTGGCGGGGGACCCCTTCGCGCCGGCCTTCAACCGCTCCACCCGCCAGGACGACTACCGCTGGGGGAAGCTCCACCGCGTCGTCTTCGCCCATCCGCTGGGCGGCCCGTTCGACATCCCCCCGGGCGGCGGCCTCGCCGACCTCGCCCCCGGCCTCCCCGGAGTCGCGCGCTCCGGCGGCTTCGGAACGATCGACGCCGCGGCCCACGACGTCCGCGCGGCGGACGCCAATGCCTTCATGTTCGGCAGCGGCCCGGCCCGCCGCTTCGTGGGCACCCTGCTCACCACCGGCCCGTCGGCCGAGGAGGTGATCCCCGGCGGCACCAGCGGCGTCCCCGGCAGCCCCTTCCAAGCCGATCAGCTCCGGCTCTGGCTCACCAACCGCTACCACCCCTGGCTCTACCGCCCCGGCGACGTGGCGGGGGACACCCGCTCGATCGAGGTGCTGCATTGATGGGACGGGCGCTTCCGGGTCATCGCCGGCACCCGCGGAGCGACGGCGGATAGAGTACGATGTCCGAAGAGGTTCCGTAATCCACGGCAGCCGCCAATCGGGGCCGTCCCCGGCGGAGAGCCAGTCCTGGCGGAACGAGGAGAGCTAAGGATGTCCGGCAAGTTCGAGCTGAAAGCGGCGACCGACAAGCAGTTCCTTTTCCACCTCAAGGCGGGCAACGGCGAGACGATTCTGGCGAGCGAGCTCTACACCGAGAAGCGGGGAGCCCTGAACGGCATCGAGGCCGTCAAGCGCAGCTCGCCGATCGACGGGCGCTACGAGCGCAAGACCAACCGCGCGGGCGAGCCCTACTTCGTCCTCAAGGCCGCCAACGGCGAGGTGGTCGGAACCAGCGAGTCCTACTCCTCCACCTCGGCCATGGATCACGGCATCGAGTCGGTCAAGAAGGACGCCCCGGGCGCCACGGTCGAAGATCTGACGGCCTGAGGACCTTCCGAGCCCATTCCGATGCAATACATCCCGCTCGGCCGCACCGGCCTCAAGGTCTCCCGCATCTGCCTCGGCTGCATGAGCTACGGCACCCCCGCCTGGCGCGGCTGGGTGCTCACCGAGGAGGCGAGCCGGCCGTTCTTCCGCCGGGCGCTCGAGCTCGGCATCAACTTCTTCGACACCGCCGACATGTACTCGGCCGGGGTGAGCGAGGAGGTCACCGGCCGCGCCCTCAAGGAGCTCGCCCGCCGCGACGAGGTGGTGATCGCCACCAAGGTGAACTACCCCACCGGCACCACCCCGAACGAGCGGGGGCTGTCGCGCAAGCACATCCTGGCCGCCATCGACGGCTCCCTCAAACGGCTCGGCGTCGACTTCGTCGACCTCTACCAGATCCACCGCTGGGACCCGGAGACCCCGATCGAGGAGACCCTCGAGGCGCTGCACGACGTGGTCAAGGCGGGCAAGGCGCTCCACCTCGGCGCCTCCAGCATGTGGGCCTGGCAATTCTCCAAGGCGCTCCACCTCGCCGACCGCCACGGCTGGAGCCGCTTCGTGGCCATGCAGAACCACTACAACCTGGTCTATCGCGAGGAGGAGCGGGAGATGCTGCCGCTCTGCCGCGACCAGGGGATCGGCGTCATCCCCTGGAGCCCGCTCGCCCGCGGCTTCCTGGCCGGCAACCGCCGCCGCGGCGAGCCGAAGGGGGCGACGAAGCGCGAGCAGGAGGACAAGTTCGCGCACGACATGTACTACCAGCCCGCGGACTACGAGGTGGCGGAGAGGAACGCCGCCCTCGCCGAGCGCCGCGGCGTGCGGCCGGCGCAGCTCGCCCTCGCCTGGCTCCTCCACCAGCCCGGCGTCACCGCCCCGATCGTCGGCGCCACCAAGATGGAGCACCTCGAGGACGCCGTCGCCGCCCTCGACATCCAGCTCGACGCCGCCGAGCTCAAGGAGCTGGCCGCGCCCTACCGGCCGCACCCCGTGCTCGGCCACAGCTGAGCCGCGTCGCCCTGGCCTGTCTCCTCCGGGTCTGTCTTCCCGCAGCCGCGCCGCCACGGCGCGCCCCCGCTCCGTGATCGCCAGCGGCGCGTCCGACCCCGGCGCCCCGCCGGCGATCAGCCGCTTCCCCACCAGCTCCCACGGGGCATTCTCGCCAATCGACGAGCCGTCCAGGAACCAGAAGCCGCAGCCGTTGGCGCTCTGCCGGTACTTCAGGCTCGCCCCCGCGTCGAGGCGGAGGAGGAGCTCCCGGGCGTCGTCTTTCAGCGCGTTTTTCAGCGCGTCGTCATCCTCCATGGCGGTCATGGCGGCGGATCCTATCGCGATCCGGCGGGAGCCCCGCGGCGGGGATGGTAGGATTCCCATCCGTCGCACCAACCTTTCAGGAGATTCGACATGACCCAGACTCGACTCGGCTCCCGTTTCGCCTTCCTCGGCCTCGCGGGCTTCCTGGCGCTGGCCGGCCTGGCCGCCGCGGCGGCCGCTCCGAACGCCGCCGCCGACTTCAAGGGACCCGCCGTCGGCGCGCCCGCCCCCGACTTCAGCCTCACCACCAACGAGGGGAAGCCCGCGAGCCTCAAGGACTTCCACGGCAAGTGGGTGGTCCTCTACTTCTACCCCAAGGACTTCACCGGCGGCTGCACCCTCGAGGCCCACAACTTCCAGCGCGACCTCGCCAAGTACGAGGCGGCGCACGCCGTGATCCTCGGCGTCAGCGTCGACACCGCCGAGTCGCACAAGAGCTTCTGCGCCAAGGAAGGGCTGGCCTTCAAGCTGCTCTCCGACCCCAAGGGCGAGGTCTCGACCCGCTACGGCTCGACGATGGACTACAACGGCGCCACCTACGCCGCCCGCAACACCTTCCTCGTCGACCCGGAAGGCAAGATCGTCAAGGAGTTCATCGGCGTCCAGCCCGCCGGCCACAGCGAAGAGGTGCTGGCGGCCCTGGGCGGCTTGCAGAAGCACTGAGCGGTGCGGACTCCCTGCGCGAGCGGACCTGACGCCGGAAGGCTTCCGAGGAAGCCCTCCCAGTTGCGGGACGTCGCGAGCTCCCCTTCTCTTCCCGGCCTGTCACCGCACTCTAAACGAGTCGGCGAATTCCGGCCTGCCATCCCGGCGCGCCCGATCGCCCCCGGGAGGGCTATCCCATGATCTCGCCGTACGCCCGCCGCCTAGCGCCTCTCCTCTCCGGTGCTGTCCACATCCTTCCGGTCGTCGAGGAGGCCAGCTCCTCCTCGACGGCCTTCTCCTCCGCACTGACGTCCACCGCCTCTTCAACACCGGCTACGTCACTGCCATCTCTGACAGTCGCTGAGCCAGAAGGCCGCGAAACAAGGCGCCATCCATGCCGCGACCGAATTGAGGGCTCGTGAAACGATGGGAAAGAAATGTAGACTTATCTTAGGACGTGGCACCCAATCCTCCGCAGTAAGCCGCCGAGCGACAGTAGCGTCCGCCACCCTTGTGTCCAGCACCGGAAGTTGGACGCTGGAAGTTATGTCATGAGATTGCTCAAGAACAGCGGGAATGACCGCGCCGTTGATGAATTGCGCCAGTCCCTGGCCTCGCAAGGCGGTCTGGATGTCGCCACTCCCGCGCTCTCACTCTTCGCCTTTGGAGAGCTGAACGACCCTCTCTCCAGACTCGCACGCTGCCGCTTTGTCCTACCCTCTCCTCGCTTTGGCGATCTGGCGCTGCTCGGCACGGAAACGGATCGGGCTTACCGCAATCGCCTCCAAGCTCACTGGCTCGCGAAGCAGTTCGCAGAGTGGCTGGCATCAAGAGCCGAAGTGAAAAGCGCTCCAGGTGTGGTCCCCCAATCGACCCTGGGTGTTGGAAGCGCGGAGTTCCGCCCGATACGGGTCATCACCGGCACCTGCTCTTTTACTACGGAGGGGCTCGGTATCACCCCCAGCAACGATCTCAGCCTAGTCCAAGTGGCTGAGAGTGCCGAGGAATGCGCCCTTCTCGGCGGATGGTTCACCGCCCTCTGGAATAGCCTCCCAGCATCCGCTGAGCCCAAGCAGCTTCTGCTCGAACGGCTTAGAGAGCTCGCCGGTCACCGCGCACCCTCGCTGATCTATTTCCTCACGCTGTACCATCTGTTCAAGGATTTGGGCGGTGAGTTGGATGAAGAGCGCATCGTCAAGTCCGCCACCGGTATCCGCAACACAGCCGTCTGGAAGAAACTTTTCAAATTTCAACGCGATGGAGTCATCGGGGCCATTGACAAGCTGGAGCGTCTCGGTGGTTGCATCATCGCGGACAGCGTCGGTCTCGGCAAGACGTTCGAGGCGCTCGCCATCATCAAGTACTACGAGCTCCGCAACGATCGCGTGCTCGTCCTGGTGCCCAAGCGCCTGCGCGACAACTGGACGCTCTACAAGGCCAACGACCGCCGCAACGTCCTCGCCTCCGACCGCTTCAACTACGACGTGCTCAATCACACCGACCTCTCCCGCGGCGACGGGTGGTCCGGCGACATCGATCTCTCCTCGTGAACTGGGGCAACTACGACCTCGTGGTCATCGACGAGTCGCACAACTTCCGCAACAAGAAGACACCCCGGCAGGGAGAAGAGACCCGTTACGACCGCCTGATGCGCCGGATCATCAAGGAGGGCGTGAAGACGCGCGTCCTCATGCTCTCTGCCACGCCGGTCAACAATCGGCTTGCCGACCTCAAGAACCAGATCGCGTTCGTCACGGAAGGCAGACGACACCGCGCTCTCTGAGCACGGCATCTCCAGCATCGACGCGACGACCGGCTAGGCGCAGAAGCAGTTCAACGCGCTGGCTCGCGTCTGGAGGAGGCGGAGCGCCGGCCAGCCGGTCTGATCGACATGCTAGGCTTCGACTATTTCAAGCTGCTCGATCTGCTGACGATCGCCCGCTCGCGCAAGCACATCGAGAAGTACTACGGCATCGAGCGAGACGGGCCGGTTCCCTGAGCGCCTGAAGCCGGTCAACATCAAGCCCGACGTAGACCTCGCCGGCGAGTTCCGCTCCATCCGCGACATCAACGACGAGATCCGGCGCCTCACACTCGCCGCCTATGCGCCGCTGCGCTACGTGCTACCGCACAAGCAGGCGGCCTACGACGAGAAGTACAGCACCAGAGGTTCGCGGCGGCAAGGGTTTGTTCCGGCAGGAGGACCGCGAGGAGAGCCTCATCCACCTCCTGCGCGTCAACGTCCTGAAGCGAATGGAAAGCTCCGTCGTTTCGTTCGCGCTCACGCTGCAGCGCCAACTTGCCGATGTGGAGGCAACGCTGGCCAAGATCGAGGCCCACGACGAGGACGTGGAGGAAATCGACATCGAGGACGTCGACGTCGAGACCCCGCGTTCGAGAGCCTACTCGTCGGGCGCAAGGTCAAGGTGCTGCTCCAGGACGTGGACCTGATCCGCTGGCGGCAGGACCTGATCGAAGACCGCAACCGGCTCGCCACGCTTCTCTCGGCGGCCCGACAGGTCGGAGCTGTCGCGCGATGCCAAGCTCGCTGCGCTTCGCGAGGTCATCGAGCAGAAAGTGCCGTCAGCCGCTCAACGCCGGCAACCGCAAGGTCATCGTCTTCACGGCTTTCGCCGACACCGCCCAATACCTCTATCGAGCAGCTAGCCCCCTGGGCGCTCGACGGAGCTCGGGCTGCACTCGGCGCTCGTCACCGGCGCCGGGCAGCAACCAGACCACGCTCCCCGACCTCCGCAAGGACCTCGTCAGCATCCTCACCGCCTTCGCACCGCGCTCCAAGGAGCGCCCCGAGGACCTCGCCGCGGAAGGCGAGCTCGACCTGCTCATCGCCACCGACTGCATCACCGAAGGCCAGAACCTGCAGGACTGCGACACGCTCGATCAACTACGACATCCACTGGAATCCGGTGCGCATCATCCAGCGCTTCGGCCGCATCGACCGCATCGGCTCGCCCAACGAGCGCATCCAGCTCGTCAACTTCTGGCCCAACATGGAGCTGGAGGAGTACATCAATCTCGAGCAGCGCGTCAGCGGCCGGATGGTGCTGCTGGATATCTCCGCCACCGGCGAGGAAAACATCATCGAGCAGCAGTCCGGCAACCAGATGAACGATCTGGAGTATCGCCGCAAGCAGCTCCTCAAGCTCCAGGATGCCGTCATCGACCTGGAAGACCTCTCCAGCGGCGTCTCCATCGCCGACCTCACGCTGAACGACTTCCGCATCGACCTCGTCGAGCTTCCTGAAGGAGTACCCCGGCCGACTCGAAGGGCTGCCCTTCGGCACCTTCGCCGTCACCACCGCGCAGGGCTTGGACGAAGCCGCCATCCCGCCGGGCGTCATCTTCTGCCTGCGTGCCGTGGGCGAAGCGGCGCTGAAGGCTGTCGAGCCGGGCTACCCGCTCGCCCCGCACTACGTCGTCCATGTCGGCGGAGGATGGTGCGGTGCTGCTGCCGTTCACCCAGGCCAAGCAGGCGCTCGACCGCCTCAAGCGTCTCTGCCTCGGGCGGGACCTGCCCGACGCCGGCGCCTGCGCCCGCTTCGATAAGGCCACCAAAGATGGCAAGGACATGACCGCCGCCCAGGATCTCCTCGCCAAGGCTGTTGCCTCGATCATCGGCAAGAAAGAGGAGCGCGCCGTCGCCAGCCTCTTCACCCCCGGCGGCACCCACGCCTTCAAGGGCGAGTTCCACGGCATCGACGATTTCGAGGTGGTGGCATTCCTGGTCGTGCTGCCCGAAACAACCGCCGCATGAGCCTCGCCCCCTTCATTGACACTCTGGCCCTGCCGCCGGATGCCCGGGTCGATCAGCGCGTGCCCAAGAAGCTGCTGTTCGAACAGGGTGTGCCCACGGCGGCCGACAAGCGGAAGCTCCAGGATGGCATCGAGGAGATCGTCTGGATCGCGGCCTTGAAGCCCAACAATATTGGGGTGCCTTTCTTTCAAGGACGAGGTTCGTGAGTATGTGGAGATCGCCGTGCTCACCGTCCTGCTCCGCAGCGCCGCTCGGCCGGCCCGCCTCACCGAGCTGATCCATCGGGCGATCCCCTATCCGGTCGTGCTCTGGAGCGAACAGGATGGCGCCGTAAGTCTCTCGCTGGCCCACAAGCGCTGGTCGCAAGGAGAAGCAGGGGAGGTCGTGATTGAGGACGTCCGCCGAACGGCCCCCTTCGCGGATACCTCACCTACAAAACACGAAGCGGAATTCCTGGCCAGTCTCGCGCTCTCTAAGATGCGGACTCGGGATCTCTACACGCTCTATCAAGGCTGGCTAGACCGGATGGCCGCGCTAGAGACGGCCTCTATCACCGGTACGTTCGTGGTGCCGGAGACCGCCGAACGCGCCAACGCTCAGCGCGAAGCCCTTGCCGTCCACGCCCGGCTCCAGCGGGAGCTTGCCATACGGCGCGCCAAGGCGAAAAAGGAAAAGCAGCTCAACCGCCGCGTGGATCTGAACCTGGAAATCAAGCGGCTGGAAGCCAGGATAGCGAGACATGCGAATGACTTTCAGGAGAGCACACCAGCCATGAAGAAGCTCACCGCCCAGGATGCCGAAACCAGGTCTTCCAATCTCGTCGCAGAAAACATCAGCCGGATCAAATCCTTGTTTCCCGAAGCTTTCACTGAGGGGAAGGTGGACTTTGACGTGCTCCGGCAACTTCTTGGTGACGCCATAGACGATCGCGAGGAAAAGTATGGCCTCAACTGGCATGGCAAGCGCCGCGCCCGGCAACTCACCCTTACCCCGTCCACTGGCACTCTGCGCCCGTGCCCTGAGGACAGTGTGGATTGGGACACCACCCAGAACCTCATGATTGAGGGCGACAACCTCGAAGTTCTCAAACTCCTCCAGAAGAGCTATGCCGGCAAGGTAAAGCTTATCTACATCGACCCCCCTTACAACACCGGAAACGATTTTGTCTATCCCGATGATTACCGGGACAATATCAAAAATTACCTTGAGCTCACCGGCCAAGCAGATGGCGAGGGACGCAGAATTAGCTCTAACACCGAAGCCTCTGGCCGCTTTCATACTGACTGGCTTAACATGATGTACCCCAGACTCCAGCTAGCGAGAAATCTTTTGCGGGAAGACGGGATGATATTTATCAGCATCGACGACAATGAGGTCGATGAATCTCAGACGTCATATGCGATGAGATTTTTGGCGAGGAGTGCTTCATGATTACCCTTGTGTGGCAACGGCGGCAAGTAGCGGATAGCCGTAATGAGGACAAGGCGTCATCAGATCACGAGTATGTAGTTTGCTACAAACAACCTAAGGCAAGACTCAAAGGCAACCCCATCGATCAGAGGAACAATATGCAAACCCTGACCATGACTCTCGCGGCCCTTGGTTTAGCGACAATTTAACAGGAATCGCTAGCCAGCAAGAGCGGCCAAACCTGCATTACAGCCTCATCAATCCCAAGACAGGACATGTATATCCGCCATCTCCGACCAGGGGGTGGATGTGTGCATACGCAACAATGGCGAGACTTATCGAAGAAGATCGGATCCTCTGGCCGCAAAAACCTAGTGGCCGCCCTCGGTTAAAGAAATTTCTTGATGACGCCAAAAACCTTGATACCGGATTCTCATCTTGGCTTGAGGATGTGGGACATAATACTGAAGGAACGAGAGTCATACAAGACCTATTTGGGGATAAAGTGTTCCCGTTCTCGAAGCCTCTGAGCCTACTTTCCCGGCTCGTCGAACAGGGCACGCCCGACGGGACGGGTATAGTGCTTGATTTTTTCGCAGGCTCAGGGACGACCGCGCACGCGATCTATCAGGTCAATGAAACCGACGGCGGCACGCGTCGATGCATTCTAGTTCAACTTCCTGAACCTACAGAACGGCAGGATTACTCGACCATTGCTGATATCACAAAGGAACGCCTACGCCGAAGTGCGCGGAAGATTCGAGGAGAGAACCTGCTCTTTGATAGCGATCTCGGCTTCCGTGTCTTTAAGCTTGCGTCCAGCAACATCCAGGCATGGGAACCGGACAGCGAAGACATACCTAAGTCCCTTCAGGAGTCGATCACACATCTGAAGACCGATCGTACCGAGGATGACATACTCTTTGAGGTGCTACTCAAACTCGGCCTTGACCTAACAGTGCCAATTGAAAAGAAGCAGATCGCCGGCAAGGCCGTACACAGCGTCGGCGCAGGAACGCTCATTGTCTGCCTCGCCCTGCAGATCGCCACATCTGAAGTGGAGACACTGGCTTTGGGTATTGTCGGCCTGGCACAAGACAACTGGCCCCCGCTGGCGAGACGAACATTGTCTTCCGTGATAGCGCCTTCGCCGACGACGTGGCCAAAACCAACCTCGCGGCCATTCTCCAGCAGCACGGGCTACGACAAGTGCGCAGCCTTTAGGACGACGACGATGAAGCTCCACTTCGAAGCCTGACACTCTCACTACCAGTTGGCTGCCATCGAAGCGGTCTGCGACCTGTTCCGTGGCCAGGAGATCTGCCGGACCGAGTTCACCGTGACCGTGAGCACTTCGGAGCCGGCCAGTAGGCTCTGCGCCTAATGCGCAGAATGATCTCGGCATCGGCAACCGGCTGCACACTGCTCGACGATGAGGTTCTCAAGAACCTCAGCGAGGTTCAACTGCGCAACGGGCTGCGCCGTCCGACATCGCTGGCGTCCGGCGACTTCACCGTGGAAATGGAGACCGGCACAGGCAAGACCTACGTCTACCTGCGCACGATCTTCGAGCTGAACAAGCGCTACGGCTTCACCAAGTTCGTGATCGTAGTGCCCTCGGTCGCGATCAAGGAGGGCGTCTACAAGTCGCTCCAGATCACCGAAGGACCACTTCCGCGCGCTCTACGCCAACGTGCCGTTCGAGTTTTTCCTCTACGACTCGGCCAAACTCGGCCAGGTGCGCAACTTCGCCACGAGCCCGAACATCCAGATCATGGTCGTAACCGTCGGCGCCATCAACAAGAAGGATGTCAACAACCTCTACAAGGACACCGAGAAGACCGGCGGCGAGAAGCCGATCGACCTGATCAGGGCCACACGGCCCATCGTGATCGTAGACGAGCCGCAGAGCGTGGACGGCGGCCTGAAGGGCGCGGCAAAGAGGCCCTCGAGCTGATGCACCCGCTCTGCACCCTGCGCTACTCGGCCACCCACGCCGACAAGCACCACATGGTCTACCGCCTCGACGCGGTGGACGCCTACGAACAAGGGCTCGTCAAGCAGATCGAAGTGGCTTCCCTCGAGGTCGAGGGCGGCCACAACAAGGCTTACGTGCAAGCTGCTGTTCGACGAGCAACAAGAAGGGCAAGTTCACGCGCCAAGGTCGAGCTGGACGTGCAGGACAGCACCGGCGTGCAGCCGCGAGGCGGTTACCGTCGCAGCACGGCGACGATCTCGAGCAGACGACGGGACGGGCCGTCTATGCCGACTGCCTTGGTGCAGAGCATCCACTGCAAGGCGGAGACGAGTACATCGAACTGAGCGTACCTGCGAGAAGCCGTTCCTGCGGCGGCGAAGCGGTCGGCGACGTCGACGGCTGACGCGCTCAAGCGCCTCATGATCCGCCGCACGATCAAGGAGCATCTCGACAAGGAGTTGCGCCTGCGCCCGCAAGGCATCAAGGTGCTGAGCCTCTTCTTCATTGACGCCGTCGAGAACTACCGCCGCTACGCCGACGGACGGCACGCCGGAGAAGGGCAAGTATGCGCGTGATATTCGAGGAGGAGTACCGCAAGGCTGCGCGAAGCTCGCCAAGTACCACACGCTCTTCAAGGAAGTCGACCTCGATCCGACGCGACGGAAGTCCACGACGGATATTTCTCCATCGACAAGAAGGGGAAGCTGGACGGATACCGCCGAGAACAACCAGGCCAGCCGCGACAACGCCGAGCGCGCCTACAACCTGATCATGAAGGACAAGGAGAAGCTGCTCAGCTTCGAGACGCAAGCTGAAGTTCATCTTCTCCCACTCCGCCCTGCGCGAGGGCTGGGACAACCCGAACGTGTTCCAGATCTGTGCCCTGCGCGAGATCGGCAGCGAACGCGAGCGCCGCCAGACGATCGGCCGCGGCCTGCGCCTGTGCGTGAACCAGGAGGGCGAGCGCCTGCGCGGCTTCGAAATCAACACGCTGACGGTCATCGCCACGGAGAGCTACGAGCAGTTCGCCGAGAACCTCCAGAAGGAGATCGAGGAGGACACCGGCATCCGCTTCGGCATCGTCGAGACGCACCAGTTCGCCGCCATCCCGGTGACCGACGCGACGGGCCAGACCACGGCGCTGGGCGTCGAGCAGTCCGAAGCGCTCTGGGCGCATCTCAAGGACGCGGGCTACATCGATGCGCAAGGGCAAGGTGCAGGATGCGCTGCGGACAGGCGCTGAAAGACGGCACGCTGCAAGTGCCCGACAGCTTTCACGGCGCAGCTGCCGCAGGTGCACGAGATCCTGCGCAAGCTCGCCGGCAGGCTCGACATCAAGAACGCCGACGAGCGCCGTCCGATCAAGACACGGCAGGCGGTGCTACACAGCGAAGAGTTCAAGGCGCTCTGGGACCGCATCAAGCACAAGACCACCTACCGGGTGCAGTTCGACAACGAGAAGCTCGTCCAGGACTGCACCAAAGCCATCGCGGACGGCCCGCCCATCACGAAGACCCGCGCTGCAGATGCGCAAGGCGGACCTCGCGATCGGCCGAGGCGGCGTGGAAGCGACAGAGACCAGCGACGGCGGCACCGATCGTGCTCGAAGAGGCCGATATCGAGCTGCCGGACGTGCTGACCGACCTGCAGGACAAGACCCAGCTCACGCGCCGGAGCCTTGCGCGTATCCTCACCGAGAGCGAGCGCCTCGACGACTTCAAGCGCAACCCGCAGCAGTTCATCGAACTGGCGACCGAATGCGATCAACCGCGCCAAGCGCCTCGCGCTGGTGGACGGCATCCGCTATCAGCGCATCGGCGACGAGGTCTATTACGCGCAGGAGCTGTTCGAGCAGGAAGAACTGACCGGCTACCTCAAGAACATGCTCGCTCCGAAGAAGTCGGTCTACGAGCAGGTCGTCTATGACTCCGCGGCGTGGAGCGCACCTTCGCCGAAGAACTGGAGAAGAACGAGGCAGTGAAGGTCTACGCCAAGCTGCCCGGGTGGTTCAAGGTTCCGACGCCGCTCGGGACCTACAATCCCGACTGGGCGGTACTGGTCGAGAAGGATGGCGACGAGCGCCTCTACTTCGTAGTCGAAACGAAGAGCAGTCTCTTCACGGACGACTTGCGCGGACACGGAAGGCGCGAAGATCGAGTGCGGCAAGGCGCACTTCAAGGCTCTCGCGGTTGGTGAGGCGCCCGCTGAGTTTGTTGTGGCCAGAACGGTAGACGATCTCATGGTCCGCTACTAGGCCGCATCCACAGCGGGTGGTCCTCCTCGCGGAGAGTGGCCGAGGGCAATGGCGCTCCTCCAGCGGGAGGCCGGCTGGACGGCCGCTGCCGGGACGGGGTTGATCTTCCTGGCGATCTCCCTCGTCACCGTGCTCCTCGCCAGCCGTCCGCTGCTCCGTCGGGGTCCGCCGATGCTTGGGCTTCCGGCGCGGCTGGGCGTGGCCGCGCTCGTCACCCTCCTCACGCTGGCCGCGTCGATGGCCCTCTGCCGCTGAGTCCCGCGCTTCGGCGGGTGTTTCTCCGTGAAGCCCCGCCCCGTCACCCCCGCGCCTTCAGCTCGGCCAAGCACGGCGTCCGTGGTGGTGGTCTCGCCGATCCGGGGGAAGATGGTGTCGACGCTGTGGCGGTGGGCGTCGGGGTTGCGGTCGGTCATCGCGTCGACGACCAGGACCACGTTGTAGCCGTGGTCGAAGGCGTTGCGCGCCGTCGACTCGACGCCGACGCTGGTGGAGATGCCGGCCAGGAAGACCTGGGTGACGGCGCGCCGGCGCAGGATCGGCTCGAGCGCCGTGCCGTAGAAGGCGCCGAGCTGGAGCTTGGTCACGGTGTGGTCGCCCGGCTGCCGGTCGAGCTCGGGGATCAGCTCCGTCCACCCCTCCGGCCGCGCGAGAGTGGGCTGGACCTCGGTGCGCCCCGGCGGGCCGCCGGCGACGTTGACGAGGACGACCGGCAGGCCGTGCTCGCGGAAGCCGCGCGCCAGCCGCGCGATGCGCTCGGCGATCTCGGACGCGGGGTGCGCGGTCGGCGCGGCGACGATCCCCTTCTGCATGTCGATGACCACCAGGGCGGCGACGGGGTCGATCTGGGTGAGGGGCATGGGAGCTCCTTTCGAGGTGAGGCCGTCAGTGTACCTGCTCGCCTGGAGCGCGTGCCGGCGCTCGATCTCGAACGGGCGACGGCCGGGAAGCTTGAAACGGCTCGCGTCAACCCTTCCGAGCCTCGCAGCATCCTGGGGCCGTCAAAGAACCGGGGAAATCCATCACCTGGAAACGCGGGGCGAAGGCGCGGCAACCCGGGGAAGGCGCGCAACCCGGGGCGGAGGCAATCCCTCACGGGGAAGAGCCTTCGCCCCGCCGGCCTCGCTGGGGAAGAGCCTTTCCCCATCCCGCACGAGCCTTGCCCCGTCGGGGAAGAGCCTTTCCCTCGCGGGGATGAGCCTTGCCCCGCTGGGAGGGCTGCCCGTCGGGGATGAGCCCGTCCCCGCGATGCCGAGCCTTCGCCCCGCGATGCGCCGTGGCAGCGAGCGAGGGATCGCGCCGTGAGGACAGGCGCCGCCTCCCCGCCCTTGCCCCTCCGCTCCCGTTTGGCTAGGATCGCCGCCGCCGGGGCTCCGTCCCGGTGCTGTTGATCCCCGGATGAGGAACGATCCCATGTACCGCGAACCCGACTTCTCCAAGCCGCGCCTGGCGAACGCTCCCGAGTGCCGGTTCGAGCCGGCGCCGGCGGACACCGTGCTGCCGGACGGCTTCATGTCGACCACGAACTACCCGACCTACGTGCACGTCGGCGGCAAGTGGCGGATGCCCGAGCGCCCCCGCATGGATTCCCACCTGGTCTGGGACCCCGCCGCCGAGCGCCTGCGGATCAAGGAGTTCCGCCTGGTCGAGAAGGGGGACCTGGTCGCCGTCGCCACCGCCGAGGACGGCTCGGAGGGGGTGCTGGTCTGGGACCGCGGCTTCCTCGACGAGGAGGACGACACCAAGCTCCCCGAGGCGTTCGCCTTCATGTCCTCCGAGGTGAGCCGCGAGAAGCCGGTCAACTACGACGCCCTGTTCCGCGAGTTCGTCAGGAACCGCGGCGCGAACGGCTCGATCCTCTGGGTGATCGGCCCCGCCCTGGTGCACGCCCGCGGGCGGATCGCGATGGAGTGGCTGATCCACAACGGCTACTGCCACGGCGTGATCACCGGCAACGCCGTGGGGGTGCACGACGTCGAGGCCGCGCTCTACGGCACCACCCTCGGTATGATGGCCGACGGCTCCGGCACCGCCGGCGGCCACGCCACCCACATGCGGGCGATCAACGAGGTGAAGAAGGCGGGCTCGATCGCGGCCCTGGTCGACTCCGGGCGGCTCAAGGGGGGCATCATGCACGCCCTCACCGTCACCAAGACCCCCTACGTCCTCGCCGGCTCGATCCGCGACGACGGCCCGCTGCCGGAGACGATCCCCTCGGCGCTCGACTCGCAGGGCGCCATGCGCGAGCTGACCGTCGACGCCACCATGGTGGTGATGGTCGCCACCGCCCTCCACTCGATCGCCGTCGGCAACATGCTCCCCACCTTCTGCGTCCGCCCGGACGGCACGATGTCCGAGATCACCACCATCTGCGTCGACCAGACCGAGTTCGTGGTCGGCAAGCTCAAGGACCGCGGCACCCACCAGGCCTTCGGCGTGGTCACCAACGCCCAGGACTTCATGCGGCTGGTGCAGCTGGAGCTGATGGCGCGGGAGTAGGTGGCGGCCGGAAATCTTGAGGTCGCAAATTGCGACCTCAAGATCGCTTCTCGTTTCATCACAAGGACTGGCAATTGCCTAGAAGCCAGCCCGTTAGGGCGGCCTTCCTCTAGCCCAGGCTGTCAACCCTGGGAACGTCGGCGTACCCACCTCTCTTTTCGAGGCATACCCACGCCAACCCAGGGCTCACGCCCTGGGCTACAGGAAGGCCGCCCTAACGGGCTGGCGTTCAGCCACAAACAAGCTCCCGGCCCGGCCCCATCCCCCCTCCCAAGCGGCCGGTTCGGGATACAATCCCGCCCGTCCCCATTCCCAGGAGCCGCCATGATCAGCTACGCCGCCTACAAAGTGCTGCACATCACCTCCGTGCTGTTCGTCTTCACCTCGCTGGGAGCGCTGATGCTCGCCGCGCGGGCGGGGGTCGACCGGCGGGAGAGCAAGCTGGCGGGGATGACGCACGGGATCGCGCTGATCCTCATCCTGGTCACCGGCTTCGCGACGCTGATCCGCCTCGGCGTCACGGGGATACCGCTGTGGGTGCTGCTCAAGCTGGTGATCTGGCTCACGCTGGGCGGCATCATCCTGTTGATTCGCCGCTCGCCGAGGCTCGGAACGATGCTCTGGTGGATTCTTCCTCTGCTCGGAGGCGCCGCGGCGTACCTCGCGATCTACAAACCGGGCGCGTGAGGCTGATCGCGGACCCAAACTCTCTTCGTGCGGGGCGCGCGAGACGAGGGAGAGCCCCAACGAGGGTTGGCGCGCTCCAGATCGAGGCCTCGACCCGCTGAGCCCAGCCTGACATCAACGCTCGCGGGCTTGCGCGCAGGCGTCACGAGCTCGCCGTCGCCGGTTCAGAGACGTTCGCGGACCGCGGCGAGGGATGGAACGCCCCGCAAAAGGCTCCAGGAGACCGTGACGGATATACTTCACCGCGCCAGAACACCTCAAGGACCCTCCGAAACGCCATGAACCTCGAATCGACCGACATCGCCGTCCGCTGCCGCGGGCTGGTGAAGCGCTATTCCGACGTCACCGCCGTCGACGGCCTCGATCTCGAGGTGCGGCGCGGCGAATGCTTCGGCCTGCTCGGCCCCAACGGCGCCGGCAAGACGACCACCATCGAGATCCTCGAAGGGCTGACCGATCCGGACGCCGGCGAGGTCGAGATCCTCGGCACCACCTGGCAGAAGGACGCCGCCTCGCTGCGCGAGCGGCTCGGCATCTCGCTCCAGGAGACCCAGCTCGCCGAGAAGCTGACGGTGGGCGAGACCGTCCGCCTCTTCCGCTCCTTCTACCGCAACGGGCGCGACCCGGAGGAGGTGCTCCGCCGCCTCGCCCTCGACGAGAAGCGCGGCTCCCGCGTCGGCAAGCTCTCCGGGGGGCAGAAGCAGCGGCTGGCGGTCGCCTGCGCCCTGGTGGGGGACCCCGACGTCCTCTTCCTCGACGAGCCGACCACCGGCCTCGACCCGCAGAGCCGCCTCCAGCTCTGGCAGATCGTCATGGACTTCCGCGTCCAGGGGGGCACGGTGCTGCTCACCACCCACTACATGGACGAGGCGGAGCGCCTGTGCGACCGGGTGGCGATCGTCGACCGCGGCAAGGTGATCGCCGAGGGGACGCCCCCGGCGCTGATCAGCTCGCTCCACGCCGCCAACGTCATCGAGTTCGCCGCCGAGCCCGAGCTCGACGAGGCGAGCCTGCGCGCCCTCCCCGGCGTCGCCGAGCCGCACCGGCGGGGGCCGAACTGGTCGCTGCCGGTCAACTCGCTCGCCGAGACCGTGCCGGCGCTGCTCGACCGCGTCGAAGAGTCGGGGGCGAAGCTGGTCAACCTGTCGACCCACCGGGCGACGCTCGAGGACCTCTTCGTCTCGCTGACCGGCCGCGCCCTTCGTGAGGACTGATGGTGAGGACTGATGGCAAGGATTGAGAGAGAGACCGGTATGAGCCAACGCTACTCCCCCCTGGCCGAGCTGACCAACGCGAAGTGGAAGGAATTCCTCCGCGAGCCGGAGGCCGTCTTCTGGGTCTTCGCCTTCCCGATGCTGCTCGCCATCGCCCTCGGCTTCGCCTTCCGCGCCAAGGGGCCGGACCAGATCCCGGTCGGCGTCGTCGTCCCCGCAGCCCGGCAGGGTCAGGCCGCCGCGGCCGATCCGCAGGCCAATTCCCAGGCCGACCGCGCCTTCGCCACCCTGGCGCGCGACCCCAGCCTGCTGCCCCGCCGCTTCGCCGCCGACGCGGGGCGCGAGGCGCTGCGCACCGGGCGGATCTCGCTCCTCGTCGATCCCGGGCCCCCCGTCGTCTTCCACTTCGACGAGACCCGTCCCGACTCGCGGATCGCCCGCCTGGCGGCCGACGACGCCCTCCAGCGCGCGGCCGGGCGGGCCGATCCCGTCGCGGTGCGCTCCGAGAAGGTGACCGAGAACGGCTCGCGCTACATCGACTTCCTGATCCCCGGCCTGCTGGGGATGAACCTGATGGGGAGCGGGGTGTGGAGCATCGCCTTCTCGGTGACCACGGCGCGCAACCGCAAGGTCCTGAAGCGCCTGGTGGCGACGCCGATGCACCGCGGCCACTACCTGCTGGCGCAGATCCTCGGCCGGCTGATGTTCCTCCTCCCCGAGGTCGGCGTCCTGATAGGGATCGGCTGGCTGCTCTTCGGCGTCGCGGTGCACGGCTCGATCCTGCTCCTGCTCGCCACCTGCCTGCTCGGCTCGATGGCGTTCTGCGGCATGGGGCTGCTGATCGCCTCGCGGGTCGCCACCGTCGAGGGGGCGAGCGGCCTCGCCAACGCCATCCTGATGCCGATGTGGATCCTCTCCGGCGTCTTCTTCTCCTCGGAGCGCTTCCCCGACCTCGCCCAGCCGTTCATCAAGGCGCTGCCGCTGACCGCGCTGATCGGCGCCCTGCGCGGCATCATCACCGAGGGGCGAGGCCTCGCCGGCATCGCCCCCCAGCTCGCCATCGTCGCGGCCTGGGGCGTGGTGAGCTTCGCGGTGGCGCTGAAGATCTTCCGCTGGCGGTAGGTCGGGAAGCCAAGGATGTACGGACAAACACGGACGTCAAGGACTGCACGGACGGGCAGAACGACATCAAGTCCGGGGTTATATCGTCCGTGTTTGTCCTTGACGTCCGTGTTCCGTCCCTGGCGATCGATCGAGGGCTCACGATTTTGAAACGTCTGATCGCATCGGAGAGGCCATGAGCGGGGCTGCGCTGACCACGGCCGAGCGCTGGCGGCGCTATCAGCGCGACATGGAGGCCTACCGCCGCCGTCATCTGGTGCGCCGTAGCCATTCCCGCTTCCGGAAGGATCTGATGATCGTGCCGCACGTTTTCCTGCTGCCCGGGAAGGCGAGCATGGCGCCGCTGCAGAAGTCCGAGGACGTGGTCCGAGCCACGTTGCAGGAGCGTGCAGTCTGGACGCTCGATACCGCCGCGCGCCTAGTCTCGGGCCGGGGCTTTCTGACCTCTCCCGATCTGACCGGGTATCTGACCGCGGCAGACCTCGAATGGACGGTTGCCCAAGGGCTCGTCTCGCCGCCCGAGCAGACGGGGCTGAGCGTCGAGCCCTTGTACCACCGCCCACCGATGCTGATCGTGCACGTGACCGAGGAGATGCCCCCCCATCTCATGCTTCCCTCCGGAGATCGGGTGGTCTCCTGGGACTTCCTGCTGCGCGACGTCATGGGAACCCTCGGCTGGCGCCCGGATCTGCTGACGCGCCTGGAGGCGACCTACCCCGCCGGGCTCCCCGGTTGAGCTGGTTCCTCCTCCTCCTCGCCGCCGCCACCCTCCTCGCTCATCTGGCGACCGCGTTCCAGATCCTGCGCGGCAACCGCTCGATCCGCTTCCTGCGCGACCTGCCGCCTCTGGACGGCCCCTTGCCGCGGGTGTCGATCGTGATCCCCGCCCGCAACGAGGAGAAGAACCTCGAGGAGGCGCTGCGCTCGATCCTCGCGCTCGACTACGACAACCTGGAGATCGACGTCGTCGACGACCGCTCGACCGACCGCACGGGGGAGATCCTCGACCGCATGGCGGCGGCGGAGCCGCGGCTGCGGGTGGTCCACGTGCGCGAGCTGCCGCCGGGATGGCTGGGGAAGAACCACGCCCTCTGGCTCGGGGCGGAGAAGGCGACCGGCGACTTCCTGCTGTTCACCGACGCCGACGTCGTGCTCGCCCCCTCGGCGCTGCGCCGGGCGGTGGGGCGGATGACGGCGGCGTCCTCAGGCGCGCTGGACCACCTCACCGCCTCCCCCGGCATCGACCGCCCGAGCGTGCTCTTCGAAATGTTCATCGGCGCCTTCTCGCTCTTCTTCGCCCTGTTCACCAAGCCCTGGCTGGCGAAGGACCCGAAGAGCCCGCACCACGTGGGGATCGGCGCCTTCAACCTGGTCCGCACGAGCGCCTACCGGGCCACCGGCGGGCACCGGACGATCGCCATGCGGCCGGACGACGACCTCAAGCTCGGCAAGATCCTGAAAGCCGCCGGCTGCCGCCAGGAGTTCGTCTTCGGCCTGGGCGCGCTGCGCGTCGAGTGGTACGCCTCGGTCGGCGAGCTGGTCCAGGGGCTGATGAAGAACGCCTTCTCGGGGGTGGACTACCGCGTCCGCGTGGTCGTCGGGGCGACCCTGACGCAGCTCCTGCTCTTCGTCTGGCCCTTCGTCGCGGTCTTCGCGATCCCCGGTCCGGCCCGCTGGGTGAACCTGGCGAGCGTCCTGGTGCTGATCGCCCTCTGCTGGATCAACGCGCCGCTCGCCGGGGTCCGCCGCTGGCACGGCGTGGGCTTCCCGCTCGCCACCCTGCTCTTCCTCTACATCCTCTGGCGCGCCATGCTCCTCACTCTCTGGAACGACGGCATCGACTGGCGCGGCACCCACTACCCGCTGGCGGAGCTGAAGGCGAACAAGGTGTAGGTGGCACGTCGCGTGCTGCGGATGCTGCCAACGGAAAGGAGATGGCGGCATGCGCATCGTCCTCGGCCTCCTCGGCATCGCTCTGGTCGTCTTCGTCGTCCTCGACGTCCTGTGGACCACCCTGCGGCTCACCGGCGGAGGATGGATGACCGCCTGGCTGACCAACCTGCTCTGGCGCCTGGCGATCCGCGTCACCCGCTCGCACGAGCGGCTCGCCTTCGCCGGCTTCGCCATCATCCAGCTCACCGTCGCGCTCTGGATCGGGCTCGACTGGGTCGGCTGGACGCTGGTGCTGCAGATGGATCCCCGCGCCGTCGTGATGGGCGGGGAGCGCGCCGCCGACTTCTGGGAGCGGGCCTACTTCGCGGCCGCCACGCTGATCACCATGAGCCCCGACAGCTATCGGCCGGGCACCCGGGGCTGGCAATTGACCTCCACGCTCGCCGCGGCCAACGGCTTCATCCTGGTCAGCCTGATCATCACCTACCTGCTGCCGATCGTGATGGCGGAGCTCGAGCGCCGCCGCCTCGCCGTCTACATCACGGCGCTCGGCCGCACGCCGCAGGAGATCCTGCTGCGGGCCTGGAACGGCAAGGACTTCGGCAGCCTGCCGGACCACCTGATCGCGATGACCCTGCCGCTGATGGAGGTCGGCCAGGGGCATCTCGCCTACCCGGTCCTGCACGTCGTCCACAGCCGCACGCGGGAGACCGCCCTGGCGCCGAGCATCGCCGTGCTCGACGAGGCGATCACGCTGCTCGCGGGAGTGGTCCCCGAGCAGCGGCCGGACAGGGTCGCGCTCTATCCCCTGCGCCAGGCGATCGCCGAGTTCCTCACCACCCTCACCGAAGGGCACCTCGAGCCGGAGAGCCGGGCGCCCGTCGGGCCGCGGCTCGACGAGCTGCGGGAGGCTGGGATCGCCACGGTGAGCGACGAGGAGTTCCGGCGCACCGTGGGCTCCCTGGACGACCGCCGGCGGCTGCTCCTCGGCCTCGTCGCGCAGGAGGGGTGGCGGTGGGAGGACGTGGAGCGCTCGACGACCGACCTCAAGGAGCGCTTCCAGAACTGAGCGGCGGGGGGTCAGGCAGGGGTCAGTTCACCCATTCGCCGGCGTCGTCGCGGGCGGCCGGCGAGACGGCCGGGAGTGGCTGGAGCGGGGGGAGCGGCGGCACGAGAGCCAGGGTCGGCTCCTCGCCCTCAGACGCCGCCCGGGCCGCCGCGGCCAGCCGCAGGCGCTCCTCCTCGTCGTCCCAGAGCTGCCGCCGCGCGGCGTCGCGGCGGCGCCGGCGGCGGATCGCCCAGAGCGCCAGCAGGGTGACCAGCATCCACAGGGTGACCGAGCTGGTGAGGATGGGGACCCAGCGGTACCAGAAGGTCTGGCGGTCCCAGAAGGACGCCTCGGCGGCGGCGATCGGCGTTCCCGTGGCAGCCTCGAAGGCGGCGTCGAAGGAGAGGCCGGAGGCGACCCCGCGCAGGATGCGGGCGGCGACCTGCGGGCCGTGGCGGTCGAACAGGTCGTGGACGAAGGAGCCGGCGATGGCGTACGCCCGGTTGACCTCCCCCTGGCCGCCGGCGAAACGGCCGTCGAGCTCGGCGAGCGAGACCGGGCGGTCGACCAGCAGGGCGAGGGTCAGCCGCGAGCGGTCCTCGAGCCCCCAGGAGAGGCCGGCGATCATCGCCAGCCCCTCGTGGAACCAGCGCGGCATCGGGCGCCCTCCCGCCGCGCGGGCGATCAGCACGTGCGTCACCTCGTGGGCCAGGAGGTCCGACAGCGACGAGTCGGGATAGCTCGGCACCCGCCCCGGCAGTAGCACGATCACCCCCTGCTCGCCATAGGCGTACCCCGAGACCCAGGGCGGCACCACGGAAGCCTCCGCGCTCCCCTCGGGCGCAAGGATGACCCGGATCGGAGGCCCCGACTCCGACAGCCCCACCAGGCGCATGGCGCTCGCCAGGCGCGCCGGATCGACCTCGCTCAGCCGGACCGCCACCCCGGCGAGCGCCGGCGGCGCCTCGACTACGATGCGCGGCGCCTGGTCCGCGACGGCGGCCGATCCGAAGAAGGCTCCGAAAAGGAGGGTGCAGAGTACGGCGAGTGCCCTGAATGTTGTCATTTCACCATATTTTATCGTCCCGCGACAATCCGGGATGTTTTGTTGTACGATCCTTCCACGAATGATGGCTGGACAGTTTTCCAGGTAGTTTCAAGGTGATTTCGCTCCGGGCGCGGGTTGTAGAGGCCCGCGGTCACCAATCCGACGGCTGCTCTCTGAAGAGGCGAGCAGCACCACTCGTAGCAGGCGGAACGGGTCTTTCGGGAGCGCGTATTCCTGGCCCGGACTCCCCGGAGGTGAAGATGGTTCGTCGCCGCTCTCTCGGTCTCGTCGCTCTCCTCGCTGTCACCACCCTCGCCCTCTCCGGCTGCCGCGAAGCCGCCGTCCGCTACAACACCCGATACGCGACCCTGATTCAGGAAGAGCTGCCGCACACGCTGCCGATCCCGGTCGACGGCGTGACCTCCGCGCAGCTCCAGAACACCTGGGGCTCGGCGCGCGACGGCGGACGGCACCACAAGGGGATCGACATCTTCGCGCCGCGCAACACGCCGATCCGCAGCGTCACCGAGGGATTCGTGGAGAACAAGGGGATGCGCGGGCTGGGCGGCCAGGTGGTGACGATCACCGGCCCCGGCGGCTACCGCCACTACTTCGCCCACCTCGAGGAGTACGGCCCGCAGGCGGTCGGCGACTGGGTCGAGGCCGGTGAGATCATCGGCTACGTGGGGAACTCCGGCAACGCCGCGATCTCCTCCCCCCACCTCCACTACGGCATCTACACCCCCGGCGGCGAAGCGGTGAACCCCTACAAGTACCTCCACGGCGGCACGCCCTTCGCCATGCGGGGCGAGATGCAGACGGCGGCGAAGTAGCTCGAAGTCAGTAAGCCGGCGGGGCAACCTGCCGGCCTCCCCCTACTTCCCAACCTCTTATACACACCTCGCTGTTCTGGCTGCTGTGGCCTGCGACCTCATCCCCTATCCCCTTCTCCTAAAGGAGAAGGGGGACGACTCCGAAGCGTCTTGCCCGTAGGGTGCGCTGTGCGCACCAGAAACCTTGAGGGTGCGCACAGCGCACCCTACGAAGGCTCACCTTTGTGGAGCGTCCTCCCTCTCCTTTAGGAGAGGGAGACAGAGGGTGAGGTCGCAGGCCTTCAACACCTCCTTGTCTGGAGCTGTGTATAAGAAGGTGCCTACTTCCCCGCGATCATCCCCATCACCCCGACCCGGATCATCGCCACCGAGATGGCGGCGAGGAAGAGGCTCGACACCTTGCCGATCGCCCGCGAGCCGGCGTTGCCGGTGGCGCGGCCGATGTAGGGGCTGGCGATCAGGGTCAGGAACACCAGCCCGAGGTTGATGGTCAGCGAGACCAAGGTGGGGATGTAGCCGAAGGCCTCGCGCGACACCAGGATCGAGGTGATCGCCGCGGGGCCCACGATCAGCGGGATGCCGAGCGGCACGATGCCCACCGACGAGGCGTCCTCCGCCTCATCTCCCCCGGTGGGGTCGCGGCGCCGGAAGTCGCCGAAGATCAGGTTCGAGATGCTGAGCACCAGGAGGATCAGGCCGCCACCCACCCGCAGGTCGTTGACCGTGATGCCGAGGAGAGAAAAGATGAGCTGCCCGGCGAACAGGATGACGACCGAGAGCCCCCCGCGGTGAGCATCGCCTGGAGCGTCAGCCGCCGGCGCTGCGGCGCGGTGAGGTTCTCGGTGACGCTCAGATAGATGGGGATGATCCCCATCGGGTTGATCGCCACGAAGAGCGGCAGGAAGCTTTCGATGAAGGGGCGCATCGCCGGGTTCCGGAGAACCCGGGGAGCATATCGCGCGGAGATTCTCCGCGGCGCTATCTCTGCAAGCTCACTCTCTGCAAGCTCACTTCCCCGGCACCTGCCCGACGACGTCGATCCGGTTCAGCACGTCCTTGACGCCTTCGACCTGACGGGCGACCTTCTCGGCCTCGGCCTTCTGCTCGGGGAGGGCCACCTTGCCGCTCAGGATCACCTGGCCGTTCGAGGTGTCCACCTTGACGGTGAGGGCATTGATCGCCGGATCGCCGGCCAGCTGGCTCTTCACCTTGGCGGTGATGTTGGTGTCGCTGATCAGCTGCCTGGCAGCGGGGACGACCTTGGTCTGCACCTGGTCGTTCACCTGCGCGGCACCGCGCTCGATGGCGGCGCCGGCCTGGTTCGCCCCGGCCTTGATCTGCTCGCCGGCCGACTTCAGCTCGGCGTTCGCCTGCTTGGTGTTCTGGTCGATCTTCTGGTTGTCGACGTGGACCTGGGTGTTGCCGTTGGCGTCCCGCTCGGCGTGGACCGCGCTGTCGGGGTTGTTGCAGCCGGTCAGGGGGATCGTCAGGACTCCCAGCCAGACGGCCGCCATGATGGGGAGATCTCTCGTTCTCATGGTGTCGTCTCTCCTTTCGCGCCGCGCTCTGAGCGAGCCGGCGGCTGGGACAAGAAAGAGTGCAGCTTCCGTACCAGACTTTCCTGCCAGAGAGGCGGCGTTCTACAGCACCGGCAGCAGGTTCCGCGCCGGGGCGCCGGCCACCCGCTCGACGCCGCTGTAGACGTTGAAGCGGTCGCCGCGCAGGAAGCCGATCAGGGTGAGCCCGAAGCGCTCCGCCAGCTCGACCGCCAGGCTGCTCGGCGCCGAGACGGCGCAGACCACCGGCACCCCCGCCATCAGCGCCTTCTGGAGGATCTCGTAGCTCGAGCGGCCGCTGACCAGCACGACGTGGCCGGCGAGCGGCAGCAGCCCTTCGCCGAGCGCCCAGCCGATCAGCTTGTCGAGGGCGTTGTGGCGCCCGACGTCCTCGCGGACGGCGAGCAGCCCGCCCTGCGCGTCGAAGAGCGCCGCGGCGTGCAGGCCGCCGGTGGTGGCGAACATCCCCTGCGCCGCGCGCAGCCGCTCCGGCAGGGCGGTGATCACCGCGGCGGGGATCTCCGGGCCGGCCGCGATCGCCCCCGGCAGGCGGACGGTCAGGGCGTCCAGGCTCGCCTTGCCGCAGACGCCGCAGGCGCTGGTGGCGAAGAAGTGGCGCTCGAGCCCCGCGAGCTCCGGCTCGGCGAGCCCGTCCGTCAGCTCGACCTCGAGGACGTTGGCGCAACGCGACTCCGCCGCCGCGACATCCTCGGGGTTGTCCCCGGTGTCGATACAGGGCGCCACCCGCCGCACGTCCGCGCGGCCGTGGATCACCCCCTCGGCGAACAGGAAGCCGAGGGCGAGCTCGGCGTCCGCCCCCGGCGTCCGCATGGTGACGGCGACGGTGCGCCGCCTCCCCCCTTGGATCAGGCGGATCTCGAGCGGCTCCTCGGTCGCCAGCTCGTCCGGACGCTCCTCGAAGTCCCCTTGCCGGACCCGGTAGACCCGGGTGCCCGTGGTGCCGGGTTTGGCCAGACGGAAGCGCAGGGTCGACATGATCGATCAGCTTCTCACAGGTGAGGCCTCGGGGGCGCCCCGCCGGACGAGGATCTGCCACAGCCGGGGCCAGAGGTCGAAGCCGACGAGCGCGGCGACCAGGTAGAGGAAGTAGGAGAACGCCACCGTGGTCTGCAGGCCCGGGACGAGCCGCCCCGGCAGCCAGCCGAGCAGCAGGAAAACGAGCCCCAGCGCGGCGCCGCCGCCGAGCACCAGGCCAAGCCGGCCGCGGGCCGTCCGCGGCGGCGTGAAGGCCGGGCGGGCGAGGATGCAGCCGGCGACCAGGCCGCACCCCCCCGGCTCCGCGCCGAGCGCGAAGGCGAGGCCGAGCGTCACCGCCCCCACCAGCGGCTCCCACGCGCGCCGCCAGCGCCGCGGCCCCCGCCAGCCGGCGGCGGCCCAGGCGAAGAGGATCCCCAGCACGAAGCCGCCGCCGACGTCCTCCGGCAGGTGGACTCCGAGGTAGAGGCGCGACAGGCCGATCGCGGCGACCAGCAGACCGGCGGCGAGCCAGAGCCAGCCGCGGCGCAGGTGGAACGCCCAGGCGAGGTAGAAGGTGGCGGCGTTCTGCGCGTGGCCGCTGGGAAAGCCGTGGCCGCCGGCCGTGCGCTCGATCGCCGCGCTGCTCACCGTCGGATCGGTCTCGAACGGGCGGGCGGTCGCGAACAGCTCCTTGAGGATGCGGTTGGCGAGGAACGACGCCGCGAAGGCGATCGACAGCCGGCGGGCGAAGGCCGGATCGACCAGCCAGTAGCAGAGCAGGAGGAGCGGCCAGAGGAAGGCGCTGGCGCCGAGCCCGGTGAGCAGCAGGAAGAAGGGCTTCAGATGGGGACCGAACAGGTGTTGCAGGAAATGGATCGTGCCCATAATGCCTGCGAGGCATGCATCTTGCGTTCCCAGCACCCGGTTGGAGAAGATTTCGGAGGAGGAGGACGCCATGGCGCGATCGATCTGGAAGGGGAGCATCAGCTTCGGCCTCGTGAACATCCCGGTGGGGCTCTACGCCGCCGAGACGCGCAACGACATCAGCTTCAAGATGCTGGACAAGAAGACGATGTCGCCCATCCACTACAAGCGGGTGGCGGAGGAGAGCGGCAAGGAGGTGCCGTGGGAGCAGACCGTCCGCGGCTACGAGTTCGAGTCGGGAAAGTACGTGGTGCTCTCGGACGCCGACCTCAAGGGAGCCGCCCCCGAGGCGACGCAGACGATCGACATCGTCGACTTCGTCGACCTCGAGGAGATCAGCCCGCTCTACTTCGACAAGCCCTACTACCTCGCCCCCGACAAGAAGGGGACCAAGGCCTACGCGCTGCTGCGCGAGACCCTGCGCCGCACCGGCAAGGTCGGCATCGCCAAGGTGGTGATCCGCACCCGCGAGTACCTGGCCGCCGTGGTCGCCCGCGGCGAGGTGCTGACCCTCGAGCTGATGCGCTACGCCCACGAGCTGCGCGACCCCGACGATCTCGAGGTGCCGCGCGGCAAGGAGGGGGTCACCGACCGCGAGATCGACATGGCCGAGCGCCTGGTCGAGGGGATGGTCTCCGCCTGGGACCCCGAGAAGTACAAGGACACCTACCGCGCCGACGTGATGAAGATGATCGAGAAGCGGGTCGAGGCCGGCGACCTCGAAACCTCCTCCGAGCCGGTGGCGAAGGCCGAGAAACCCAAGAACAACGTGGTCGATCTGATGGCCCTCTTGAAGCAGAGCCTCGACGCCAAGCCGCAGAAGGGTGCCGCGGCCCAGACGGCCGGGAAGACACCGGCCAAGAAAACGCCCGCCAAGAAAGCTCCGGCCAAAAAGCCGGCGGCGAAGAAACCCGCGAAACACGCCCGCCGCCCCCGCCAAAAAACGGAAGAGCGCGTAGGAGCCCGGCGCCATGGGTCTGACCGAATACAAGAAAAAGCGGAACTTCGGCGCCACCCCCGAGCCCGAGGGGAAGGTCAAGGCGGCGAAGGGAAATTCGTTCGTCATCCAGAAGCACGCGGCGACCCGCCTGCACTACGACTTCCGGCTGGAGATGGAAGGGGTGCTGCGCAGCTGGGCGGTGCCCAAGGGGCCGAGCCTCGATCCGGGGGAGAAGCGGCTCGCCGTCCACGTCGAGGACCATCCGATCGACTACGGCGATTTCGAGGGGATCATCCCCAAGGGGCAGTACGGCGGCGGCACCGTGCTGCTCTGGGACCGCGGCACCTGGACGCCGCTCGGCGACATGGACCCCGTTGCCGCCTACAAGAAGGGACATCTCAAGTTCCGCCTCGACGGCGAGAAGCTCCACGGCGGCTGGGCGCTGGTCCGCATGGGCGGGCACAATCAAGAGGAAGGCCACGAGAACTGGCTGCTGATCAAGGAGAAGGACGACGAGGCCGTCCCCGGCAGCGCCGACGCGGTCACCGAGGAGAATCCCGACAGCGTCTCCTCCGGCCGCGCCATGGCGGAGATCGCCGCCGATCCCGAGCGGGTCTGGCAGTCGAATCATTCCGAGAAGGCCGGGAAGAACGCCAGCTTCAAGGACAGGATCGCCGCCAAGGCCGCCAAGACCGCAGCCAAAAAGACCGCCGCCAAGAGGCCCGCCAAGACGCCCGCCAAGACGCCCGCCAAGAAAGCCGCCGCCAAGCCTGCCGCCAGGAAAGCGACCGCGAAGCCCCCCGTCCCGAAGCGGACGCCGCGGGCTTCCGCGGTCTCAGCGGTGCCGGGCGCCCGCAAGGCCGCGCTGCCGGCCGCCGTCGAGGTGGAGCTGGCGACGCTGGTCGACGCGGTGCCGCCGGGGGACGGCTGGATCCACGAGATCAAGTACGACGGCTATCGCGCCCTCTGCGAGATCCGCGACGGCGAGGCCCGGCTGATCACCCGCGGCGGCAAGGACTGGACCGACCGCTTCGCCGCGATCGCCCGCGCGGCGGCGACGCTGCCGGCGGAGCGCGCCCTCCTCGACGGCGAGGTCGTGGTGCTCGAGGCCGACGGCCGGAGCAGCTTCCAGGCGCTCCAGAACGCGCTGTCCGAGAACCGCCAGGGGGACCTCGTCTACTTCGCCTTCGACCTCCTCCATCTCGACGGCTACGACCTGCGTCCAGCCTCGCTGCTCGATCGCAAGGGAGCGCTCGCGGAGCTGCTCGCCAACCGTGATGGCCAAGAAAACGGGGCGATCCACTTGAGCGGGCAGGTCGACGGGGAGGGCGAGGCGTTCTTCCGCCAGGCCTGCCAGTACGGCCTCGAGGGGATCGTGTGCAAGCGCGCCGCCGCCCCCTACCGCGGCGGGCGCGGCAAGGACTGGCTGAAGGTGAAGTGCCTGAACCGCCAGGAATTCGCCATCGTCGGCTTCACCGACCCCGAGCGGTCGCGGGAAGGATTCGGTGCCCTCCTCCTCGCCGTCAACGACGCGGCCGGCCAGCTGGTCTACGCCGGCAAGGTGGGCACCGGCTTCGACGACGAGACGCTCAACGCGCTGCGCGCCAGGATGGACAAGCTCGAGGTGGCGAAGCCGGCTTTCCAGAACCCGCCGCGCGGCGCCGAGGCGCGCCGCAGCCACTGGCTGAAGCCGAAGCTGGTCGGCGAGGTCGCCTTCACCGAATGGACCCGCGACGGCATCCTCCGCCACCCCACCTTCCAGGGGCTGCGCGAGGACAAGCGACCGGAGGAGATCGTGCGCGAAAAACCGCAGGACCCGCCCCAGCCCACTCAAGAGGCCGTGAAGAAACCTGCAAAGAAGGCCACGAAGACGTCTGCGAAGAAAGGCGACAAGCCCGCCCTGCGTCCCGAGGTCGAGCCGGTGGCCGTCACCGCGGACGGCCGCAGCAAGAAGAAGGAGGTCGAGATCGCCGGCGTCCGCTTCAGCAATCCCGACAAGGTCCTCTACCCCGAGCAGGGGGTGACCAAGGGGGAGCTGGGGCTCTACTACGCGCGGATCGCCGACTGGATCCTCCCCCACCTCGCCAACCGCCCGCTCACTCTGGTGCGCTGCCCCGAGGGCAGGGCCAGGCAGTGCTTCTACCAGAAGCACGCGACCGAGCACTTCCCGCCGACCGTCCACCGGATCGACGTCGGCGAGCCGGAGCCGTACGCGGCGATCGATTCACTCGAAGGGCTGCTCGGGCTGGCGCAGATGGGGGTGCTCGAGCTCCACATCTGGGGCTCCCACAACGACCGCATCGAGCAGCCGGACTACGTCGTCTTCGACTTCGATCCCGACGAGGGGCTGGGTTGGGAGAAGGTGGTCGAAGGGGCGACGGCGATGCGCGCCTTCCTCGAAAACCTCGGTCTGCGAAGCTTCCTGAAGTCGACCGGCGGCAAGGGGCTCCACGTCTGCCTGCCGCTCGCCCGCAAGGACGGCTGGGACGAGGTCAAGGCGTTCACCAAGGCGGTCGCCGAGAAGATGGTCGAGGCCGAGCCGGCGAAGTACACCTCGAAGCTCCCCAAGGCGAGCCGCAAGGGGAAGATCTTCATCGACTACCTGAGGAACGGCCGCGGCGCCACCTCGATCTGCGCCTACTCCACCCGCGCCCGCGCCGACGCCCCCGTCTCCGTCCCCCTGTTCTGGGAGGAGCTCGAGACCGGCGTCCGCGGCAACACCTACACCCTGCGCACCGTTCCCGAGCGCCTGGAGGCGCTCCCCGCCGACCCCTGGGCCGACTTCTTCAAGATCCGCCAGTCGATCACGGCGGCGATGAAGAAGGCGGTGGGGATGAAGTAGGGCAGAGGGTGTACTCTAGATCCAGACGTAGGGGCCCATACAAAGGAATGACCATGACCCTCACCCTGGAGCTTCCCGTGGAAGTCTTCTCGTCGTTGCGCCGGTCACCCGACGAGTTCGGCCGGGAGATGCGGCGCGCCGCGGCGATCTACTGGTACCAGCGGGGCCAGATCTCCCAGGAAAAGGCCGCGCAGGTGGCGGGGTTGGACCGTACCGACTTCCTGATGGCCCTGGCCCGCGAGGGTGTGGACGCCTTGTCGTGGACTTCGACGACTTACAGCGCGAGTTGGAGCGTGGCTGATCGGCCCGTCGTCAATGCCTCAGTGGCTGGCGTCTTGCGCGCGCGGTCACAAGACATCCTGGAAGGCTCCCCGCGGCGCTCCCCGAAGGGGCGAAAATCTGAGTAGCCGGGTGCTTTAGCGCCCGGTAGCGAAGTTCCCCATTTCTCCCCCGCCCCGAAGGGGCGGTGCCTTTTGGGCGAATCTCCAAACTGCCACGCAAGACTCCGGACAGAGTCATACTGCGCACAGGCACCGCCCCTTCAGGGCGGGTGAGGAGGGGGATGGCCCGGAACCCGGCGCTAAAGCACCGGGCTACTCAAATTTTCGCCCCTTCGGGGCGCGCTGTAGGGAGACTTCAAGGGTGGCTTGTAGCGACGCGCACAAAGGCCGGTCTGCGAGAGAAGTGAGACGCCTATCGCTCCTATGCGTAACCGTATTGGTGTCCGCTACAGGGGGAAACAGACTACGCCCCGGCGGGGCTCTCGCCCGCCGCCCGCCCGTCCGTCCACGCCTTGAGCAGCGTCGCCAGCAGGATCACCGCGGCGCCGGCGATCGACCAGACTCCCGGGCGCTCGCCGTGGACCAGCCAGGTCCAGATCGGGTTGAGCACCGGCTCGAGGAGGAGGAGGAGCGAGGCCTCGAAGGCGCGGACGCGGACCAGGCCGCGGATCAGGAAGAGATAGGCGAAGCCGATCTGGAAGATGCCGAGATAGCCGACCAGCGCGAAGTCGAGCGGGCGGGCTCCCACGAGCGGCAGCGCCATCGGCAGACAGAGGAGCGCCGCGAAGATGTTCCCCCAGAAGGCTCCCGCCGGCCCCCACGACTCGCCCCCCTTGCCGAGCGCCCGCAGCCCCATCACGGTCAGCGCCCAGGTGAGCCCCGAGGCGGTCGCCAGGAGGTTACCGAGCTTCGGGTTGGGGGCGGTGGCGGAGACCGGATCGAAGCCGACGAAGAAGAGCCCCAGCCCGCAGGCGAGGGCGATCATGAAGACGACGTCGCGCCCGCGGATCCGCTCCTTCAGCAGCCACGGGCTGAGCAGCAGCACGTAGAGCGGCGCCGTCGATTGCAGGTAGATCGTGCTCGCCGAGGTGGTGAGCTTGTTGGCCAGCACGAAGAGGATCAGCGTCGCCGCGTAGGCGACCCCCACCCCGAGCACCCGCAGGTTGGGACGCCGCCGCACCTCCCGCATCAGCACCAGCAGGGTCAGCGCCGCCACCGTCGAGCGCAACAGCGCCACCTGCCAGCCGGTCAGGTGCACGGCCTTGATCACCGCGCCTCCCGAGGAGAAGAGCGCCGCCGCGGCCAGCACCTCCAGGCGCGAGGCGAGCGGGGTGGCGGTCTGCGCGGTCTGCGTCGGTGCGGCGATCTCGGGGACGGAGGGCATGGCGGGGAGAGATCTTATGGCAAACCCTGCCGGTCACGGCGGTGAGTGGATGGGATCGTTCTGAGTTATGTTGCCCCTTCCTACCGCCAGTCCTTCCCGAGATCCGCGATCAGCTCGGCGAACACCTCGATGCCGTCCCAGAGGTTCTGGAGGCGCAGGTTCTCGTTGATGCCGTGCTGGTTGTTGTCGTGATTGACGATGGGGATGCCGATCACCGGCTTCTTGAGCGCGTCGACGAAGAGCGCCATCGGCACGCTGCCGCCGAGCATGGGGACCTGGACGACGGGGGCGCCCACCGCCCGCTCGACGACGGCGACCACGGCGCGCGACACGGGCAGCCCGACGTCGGTGCGGGCGCCCGGATAGTCGAGCGACCAGACGGCGCGGGCGACCTTCGGATGAGCCTTGCGCGTCGCGGCGTCCGGCGCATCGGCGGTCACGAACCAGCCCTTGTCGCGCAGGAAGCCTTCCACCCTCTCCTTGACCTTCTGCGGCGTCTGGTCCGGCACCAGGCGGAAGTCGATCGACGCCTGCGCCTCGGTCGGAATGGCGTTCGCCGCCCCCTCCCCGACCTCGGCCGAGCGCAGGCCGCGCAGGTTGAGGGCCGGGTCCATCAGCCGCGCTTCGAGGCGGGCCCCCTTCCCTTCGGTGCGGCCGAGGGCGAGCTCGTCCTGCAGTCCCTTTTCGACCGGCGGCATCGCCGCGACCGCGGCCTGCTCGGCGGCGGTCAGCGGCCGGACGTCGTCGTAGAAGCCGGGGATCAGGATGCGCCCCTCCTCGTCGCGCAGGCTCGCCAGGAGCGTCACCAGCTCGACCGCCGGGTTCGGCGCCCAGTTGCCATAGTGGCCGCTGTGCAGCGGCCGCGCGGGACCGTAGACGGTGAGCTCGAGCCCGGCGACGCCGCGGGCGCCGAAGAAGACCTGCATCCGCCGGGTCGGATCGACCGGTCCGTCGCAGAGCAGCCAGACGTCGGCGGCGAGGAGGGGAGCGTTGCGGCGCAGGATCTCCGGCAGGTGCTCGGACCCCTGCTCCTCCTCCCCCTCGAGGAACAGCTTGACGTTGACCGAGGGCCGGATCTTGGCGGCGGCGAGCGCGTCGAGCGCCGTCAGGATGGCCACGATGGGCGACTTGTCGTCGCTCGCCGAGCGGGCGTAGATCCGCCACTCGGGATCGAGCGGTCCGGAGACCGCCGCGAGGTCGATCTCCTTGCCGTCCTTCCCCGGGGGTCCTGGCGGTCCGGAGCGCAGCACCGGCTTGAACGGGTCGGAGAGCCACCCCTTCTGCCCCACCGGCTGGCCATCGTAGTGGGCATAGAACATCACCGTCCTGGTGGCGCCGGGGACGGCGAGCTCGCCGTAGAGCGCCGGCGGGGTCCCCTCTCCCGCCGAGAGCCGCCGGGTCTTGAAGCCGCGGCGTTCGAGCATCGCGGTCAGCCGGTCGGCGTTGCGCTCGATGTCCGCCACCCGGGTGGCGACGTTGGGAAGGGCGAGCAGGTCGGTCAGCTCCCCCACGATCTGCTTCTCGTGCGCCGCGCGGTAGCTCCGCACCGAGTCGCGCACGCCGGAGGAGGAAGCGGCAGTGGCGGCGGAGGCGGAGCCCGTCAGGGCCACCGACAGCAACAGGGCGATTCCGGCATGCCGTCCGATCATGGGTCGAGTCTCCTTCGGGAGGACGCACCTCTCCCCATCGGCCACGGGCGCCGCAGGAGAGGGCAGGATCTGCGGGTTTGAATGGGAGGTGGAAATGGTCGGGGCGAGAGGATTTGAACCTCCGGCCTCACGGTCCCGAACCGTGCGCTCTACCAAGCTGAGCTACGCCCCGACGGGAATGCGGTTCCTCCGCGAGATCGAACCGCGAGGACGGGGAGAATAACGTCTAGCGTTCCACGGGTCAAGTCGCGCCCGCGCCCTCCCCCTTCAGCCGCGCGATCACCGGCTCCAGCCGCGCGATCAGCGCCGGCAGGTCCATCAGCTCGAGCCCCATGCCGGAGAGCAGGTTGGGGCCGGCCCCGGTCTGCGGCTCGAAGCGCTGGACGACCCGCGCCCGCAGCACCACCGGCAGGGCGGAGAACCCCGGGGGATACAGCTCGACGCGGACCGTCTCGTGAAGGCGCGCGGGAACAGGGGTGGAGACGAAGAGCCCCCCCTGGACGAGATCCCGCTGATAGACGGCCAGGAACTCGGCGACGCTGGCGAAGCGCACCGTGAACGAGCCGCCCGCGGGGTCGACCGGCGCGGCGGGCGGCGGGAGCGAGCCCGTCTTCGCGGGGGCTGGAGCCGGGGTGGGCCGCGGAGGGGGCGGCGGCGCGGCGGGCGGCGGCTCTTCCCGCACCTGATCGACGGGGACCACCTCGGTCTCGGCGGTCTCCCCGAGGCCGCCGGGGATCAGCTCGCGCACCAGTTCCTCCACGGTCAGGAAGCGCACCCCCATCCCCGACTGGCTGAGACGCACGAACTCGAGCTGCAGTCTCCGCGCGTGGGCGACGATCCCCTCCACCACGAAGGCGCGGTCGCGGTCGACCAGCTCCACCCGGATCCGCGAGCCGGCCGCGAAGGGGCTGGTGGTGGCGACGAACATCCCGGTCATCGAGATGTTGGTGGTGTAGCCGACGTGCGGCTTCGGATCGCCCTGGCACCAGAAGTTCACCTGGACTCGGCGCGGACGGCGGACGGCCCGGCGGCGGGATGGCATGGCCGGTGATTCTATCGCGTTCGCGCTCCGTCCATCCCAACGGCCGCTTCCTGCTTGCGGCCCTCCCACCCTGCCACTACGATGCACGCGGCATGGAAACCCTCGCACCCCTCGCTGCGACGCCGAGCTCGATGACCGTCGCCGCCTGCGACGGCGCGGGGGGAGTGCGGACCGAATCCCGCCCGCGTCCGGTGCCCGGGCCGGGCGAGATGGTGCTGCGCCTGCGTTGCGCCGGCCTCTGCGGCACCGACCTCTACAAGCTGCGACACGGCACGGCGGCGGCCGGGGCGGTGCTGGGGCACGAGATCGTCGGCGCGGTGGCGGCGCTCGGCGCCGGGGTGCGCGGCTTCGCGCCCGGGGACCGCGTCGCCGTCCCCCACCACGCCGCCTGCGGCGAGTGCGCGCTCTGCCGGCGCGGCAGCGAGCCGCACTGCCCGGCCTTCGCCGAGAACCTGCTCGTCCCCGGCGGCTTCGCCGAATGGGTGCTGGTGCGGGAGCGGGCCGTCCGCGCGGCCGCCTGCGGCCTGCCCCCCCATCTCGCGGACGAGGCCGCCGTCTTCCTCGAGCCGGCGGCCTGCGTGCTGCGCGGCATCCGCCAGGCCGGCCTCACCGATCTCGCAGGGACGCCTCACGGCAGCGTCCTCGTGCTCGGCGCGGGGAGCATGGGGCTCCTCCATCTGCTGATCCTCAAGGCCGTCCATCGGGACCTCCGGGTCGCCGTCTGCGATCCGCTGGCGGAGCGGCTCGACCTCGCCCGGCGCCTCGGCGCCGACGCCGCGGCGCCCCCCGGCGAAGCGATCCGTTCCGCGGTTGCCGGGCTCTCCGAGGGTCTCGGCGCCGACGCCGTCTTCGACACCGTGGGAGGAGCCGAGCGCGCCGCGACGGCGCTCGCGCTCGCGCGCCCCGGCGGCACCGTGGTGCTGTTCGCCCATGCGGCGGGGGGCGAGCGCGCCGGCTTCGAGCTCAACGCCCTGTTCAAGAGCGAGCGGCGGCTGCTCGGCACCTATTCGAGCGGGCTCGCCGAGCAGCGCGAGGCCTACCGCCTGCTGGTCGCCGGCCGGCTCGATCCTTCCCCTCTGGTGAGCCACCGGCTGCCGCTCTCGCGCCTGGCGGAGGCGGTGGCGCTCGCCGGCGGGCACCGGGCGCTCAAGGTGCTGCTGGTGCCGGAGGACGACGCGCGATGACGGGGATGACCGCCAGCCGCGCCAACACCGCCTTCCTGATGGGGCCCGAGCGGCTCGAGCTGCGCGAGATCCCGGTGCCGGAGCCGGGCGGGGGGGAGATGCTGCTGCGGATCGGCGCCGCCACCACCTGCGGCACCGACCTCAAGGCCTTCCAGCGCGGCGGCCACCCGCGCATGCTGAAGGCGCCCACCCCGTTCGGCCACGAGATGGCGGGGACGATCACCGCCGTCGGCCCGGGGGTCGAGAAGTGGCGGACCGGCGACCGGGTGGTGGTGGCCAACTCGGCGCCGTGCGGCGTCTGCGAGTGGTGCGCGCGGGGTCGCGAGAACCTGTGCTCCGACCTTCACTACCTGAACGGCGCCTTCTCGGAGTACCTGCTGATCCCCCGCCGCTTCGCGCAGGGTCAGCACCTACGCGCTGCCGCCCGAGCTGCCGTTCGAGATCGGCGCCCTGGCCGAGCCGCTCGCCTGCGTCCTCCACGGCCTCGAGATCTCGGGGATCGAGCGGGCCTCGGAGGTGGTGATCTACGGCGGCGGCCCGATCGGCCTGCTGTTCGTCGACGTGCTCGCCAACTCCCCCGCCGACTTCCCGGCGAGCGGCGAGCACCACATCGTGCTGGCGGACCCCAATCCCTGGCGTCTGGAGGTCGGCCGCACCCTCGGCGCCCACGGCACCGTCCAGGTCGGCCGCGACGGCGGCGAGGCGGCCCGCCTCTGCCGCCGCTCGCGGAGCGGCGACGGCTTCGATGTCGCCATCGAGGCGACCGGCTCCCCCGCCGCCTGGCAGGACGCCCTCTCCTCGGTGCGCCCGGGCGGGCTCGTCCAGCTCTTCGGCGGCTGCCCGCCGGGGACCAACGTGCCGCTCGACACCCACCGCCTCCACTACTCGGAGATCACGGTGAAGAGCGCCTACCACCACCGCCCGGCGACCTTCGCGCGCGCCCTGGCGCTGCTCGCCGGCGGCACGCTCCACCCGCGCGCCCTGCTCTCCGCCGAGCGCCCGCTCGAGGAGCTCGAAGCCGCGCTGCGCAGCATGCGGCGTCGCGAGGCGCTCAAGGTGGTGATCCGGCCGTAGGCTCGGCGTCGAGCAGCCCGGGGCGGTGCCGGCTACTTCGCCGGCGCCGCGAGCCGCAGCCGGTGGACCCAGGCCCGGTCGGTCTCGGGGTCGACGGCGACGATCCCCCAGACCAGGTTGCCCTCCCCTTCGAGACGGGTCTCGAGGAGGCCGCGCTCGGCCGCCGCGACCCCATCCCGTTGCTCGAAGCGGAGCACCTTCCCCTTCCTGTCCCCCACCGGCGGGGAGAGCACGACGTTGTAGACGTCGAGCTGACGGGTGGCGAGGTCCGCCGGCCAGGCGGCCTCGAAGCCGAGCCTCTGCGCCGGGTCCTTGCGGCCGAGCAGCCGGCCGCCGAGGTCCTGGAGGGCCAGCCGCGGGCTGCCGTGGGCGCGCTGCGCCGCCGGGCCCCCCGCCACGATGTCGATCACCATCCGCCGCTTCTCGAAGGCGCTCAGGGTCCGGTAGGCCTCCCGCGTCTGCACCGCCGCGGGGGCCCAGGCGCGCACCCCCGGCCGCCGCACGGTGACGGCGACGTCGGCGCGCGACGTGGCGAGCAGCGTCCCCGACGGGCGGAAGCCGGCCTCGTAGTAGGCCGTGGTCGAGCCGGCGATGCGGCTCTCGAGATCGCGCGGGTCGCGCCCCTCGACGTAGAGGCCGCCGGTGGTCTTCGCCATGTCGCGCAGCACGGCGTCGCCGTCGATCTGGGGGTCGCGGTCGGTGTTGACGAAGATCGCCATCGCCCCCGCCTCGGCGAGCGCGGTGAGCGGACCCCGGAAGCGGTCGACCAGCGGCGGCGCGCGCCGCGTATCGACCAGCACGCTCTCGTCGCTGCCGACCTTGAAGCCGCTGTCGCCCTGGAAGTAGAGGGTGTCGTCGGGCCCCTGCGAGAAGAGCACCAGCAGCTTGGGCCCCGGGGTCTGCCGCAGCCCGGCGGCGAAATCGCCGAGCGAGCGGGCGAGGTCGCTCGCCACGCCGTGGTACTCGCCCCGCATCGTCCCCTGGATGTTGTTGTAGACGTGAGCCATCTGGTCGCCCGGCGCCGGCGACTTGCTGATCGACCGTGGCCGCGGGAGGGCCGAAGTCGACCGTGGGGTCGTCCTGCAGCTCGACCCGGCGGATCTCGGGGCTGAGCGCCGCCACCGCCTTCAGCAGCTCCTTCTTCCCCTCGGCGTCCGGCGGCACCGGCCCCAGCCGCTGCTCCAGACCGGAGCGGGAGCCGTGGATGAGCAGGAACAACCGGTCCCCGGCGGGCCATCCCGCGATCATCCGGGCGGCGAGCCGCTGGTCGGTCTTGAAGCCGGCGGGAGAGGAGAAGGTGGCGTCGAAGAGGAAGAAGACGGTGCGCGAGGGGGGCGCCGCCAGCGGCGACGTCTGCGCCGTCTGCGCCGGTGTGCTTCCCGTCGGGATCACGTAGGGATCGAACGACTCGATCGGCACCTTGACTCCACCCACCCGCAGCTCGACCTCGTCAGGGCGCAGGTCGTAGACCGGGTTCCCCTTGGCGTCCACGGCATAGAAGGGGACGATGCGGACGTCGACGCTGACCGTCTCGCCGGCGTTGAAGCGGGGGGTGGCGGGGTCGTTCTGCGCGCGCGCCGCGGACGGCAGGAGCGGGGCGAGCGACAGGGCACCCAGGAGACAGAGGGCACGGCGGACGGCGGAACATGGCGAGAGCGGCATGCGTCCTCCTGCTGCGGAAAAGAGAGTCTGCCTTTCCCCATCGCAAGATCCGTTCCGGCCCTCTTTCGGGCAGAAAAGGCGGAAAAGGGCGGGACAGCGGCAGCTCGCTCACCCTACAGGTCGCCGCCGTCCTCGATCCCGGACGAACGGGCGGGTCAGAGCTGGCCGCTCAGCAGGTAGCAGGCGCGGTCGATGACACGGTGCCAGAGGTCGTAGCCGCTCTCCCACTCTCCCGCCTTCATCTCCGTACAGCTCTTGAGGTCGTCGTCGAAGGCGGCGCGCAGCTCGGCGGCGATTCCCTCGTCGATGATGCCGACCCCGGCCTCCTCGTTGATGTTGAACGAGCGCGAGTCGAGGTTGGTCGAGCCGACGTGCGACCAGACGCCGTCGATCATCATGATCTTCTGGTGGATCAGCGTGCGCTCGAAGCAGAAGATGCGGACGCCGGCGCTCAGCATGTCGCTGAAGTGGCGGTGGCCGGCGTGGTTGACCAGCGGGCTGTCGGTGATCTTGCCGGGGACCATGATCTGGACGTCGACCCCGCGCTTCACCGCCCGCTTGAGGAGGGAGACCGTCTCCTCGTCGGGGATGAAGTAGGGGTTCTGGATCATGATCTCCTTCTGCGCCGTGGCGAGCGCCATCTTGAACATCAGCTCGAGGTCGGAGACGCCGCCCAGGGGGGCGCCGGCGAGGATGTGCATCTTGAGCTTGCCCGCTTGCGGCAGGACCGGGAAGTACCTCGCCCCCACGAAGACCTCGCCGGTCTCCTCGATCCAGTGCTGGGCGAACACCGCCTGCATGGCGTTGACGATCGGCCCCCGCAGGCGGACGCCGGTGTCGCGCCAGTGGTGCTTGTCCTCCCCGTTGCCGCTCCACTGGCGCGCCACGCCGTGGCCGCAGATGTAGGCGACCTTGCCGTCGAAGACGGCGAGCTTGCGGTGGGTGCGCTTGTTGAGCTGGCCGATGTCGACCAGGCGGAGCGGGTGATAGTGCCGCAGCTTGACCCCCGCCTGCCGCATCAGACGGCGCAGCCGGGGGCGCATCCGCATGCCGCCCAGCGAGTCGACCATCACCCGCACCTCGAGCCCCTCGCGGGCCCGCGCCGCGAAGGCATTGGCGAGCTCGGCGCAGATCGGCCCCGTCCACCAGACGTAGGTCTCGAAGTGGATCGTCTCCTTCGCCTCGGCGATCGAGGCGAGGAGGGCGGGGAAGAAGCCGTCGCCGTTCTGCAGGATCTCGGCGGAGTTGCCGTCCTGGATGATCGCCTTGGTCATCCCGGCGATCGACGGCAGCGCCTGCTCGAAGCGGTCGAGGTCGGGGACGCGGACGTGGAACCGGCGCTCGCGCAGGTTGTTCCACAGCATCGTGCCGAGCACGAGGATGGCGAGGGCCATCGCGAAGAGGAGCCAGAGAGGGGTCTCGATCGTGAACATTTGGAGAGATGGGGGGTCAGAGCTGCTCGTTGAGCATATAGGAGACCTGGTCCTCGAAGCGGTGCCAGAGGCCGCGGGCGCGCCAGCTCCGGGGGTCGAGGCGCTTGCACCGTTTGAGATCGGCCGCGAAGGCGGCGCCGAGCTCTCCGGCGATGCCGGGATCGATCAGGCCGACGCTCGCCTCGTCGTTGATGTCGAGCGAGCGGTCGTCGAAGTTGGTCGAGCCGACCAGCGACCAGAGGCCGTCGATGATCATGATCTTCTGATGCGAGAGGGTGGGCTCGAACTCGTAGATCTCGATCCCCCGGTCGAGCAGCGCCTGGAATTGCGCGTGCCCGGCGTGGCGGACGATCGGGCTGTCGGTGACCGGCCCGGGGATCATCAGCCGGACGCGGACCTTCCGCTTCACGGCATTGGCGAGGAGGTTCACGATCTCGTCGTCGGGGATGAAATAGGGGTTCTGGATGATCAGGTCGTGGCGGGCGCAGGCGATCGCCAGCTTGTCGATCAGCTCCATCTCGGAGACGCCGCCGCGCGGCGAGCTCCACACCATGTGCGCGCGCACCGTGCCGGCCGCGGGCTGCGGCGGAAAGTAGCGCTCCCCCACCAGCACCTGCGAGGTCTCGTCGATCCAGTTCTGGGCGAACACCGCCTGCACGCCGTTGACGATCGGCCCCATCAGGCGGACGCCGGTGTCGCGCCAGTGATTCTTGTCCTGGCCGTGGCCGGTCCACTCCTCGGCGATCCCGTGGCCGAAGACGTAGGCGACCCGGCCGTCGAAGATCGCCAGCTTGCGGTGGGTGCGGTTGTTGTAGAGCCCGATCTCGCTCAACCGCGGCGGGCGGTAGAGCGAGATCTTGACCCCGGCCTGCTTCATGCGGTCGAACAGCTTGCGCCCGGCGCGGTGGGCGCCCAGGGCGTCGAGGGTGATCCGCACCTCGACCCCGTGCCGGGCCTTGTCGGCGAGCGCCGCCGCCAGACGGTCGCAGACCTCCCCTTTCCACCAGACGTAGGTCTCGAGGTGGATGCTGCCGCGGGCCCGCGCGATGTCGGCGAAGAGCGCGGGGAAGAACTGGTCGCCGTTCTGGAGGACCTGAACGGCGTTGCCGGGGAGGATGGCGGAGTTGGCGAGGTTGGCGATCGAGGGGAGCGCCTGCTCGAAATTGTCGATGTTCGGCACCCGCACGTGCGACGAGTGCTCCTTGTCGGTCGACCAGAGCAGGACGATGAGCACGGCCGCGGCGAAGGCGGCGAAGCCGGCCTCCAGATAGGAGACGTGAATGCCGGCTTTTTTCTTCGCGGGTTGCTTGCTCATGACAGCGCTCTTCCTCCCATGCCGGCCGAATCTGCCGCGTCCCGCACCAGCTCGACGAGCACCGGCCAGTGGTCCGAGGGTCCCGACCGGATCACCCGGTGCGCGGCGGTCGTCCACCCCGGACCGGCGAAGACGTAGTCGATCTGCTGGCGCAGGAACCGGTGGGTGACGGCGACGCCGTCGCCGCACTTCCGGAACAGCTCAGCCGCCAGCAGCGCCCCGATCTCGGGAGCGCCCGGCGGAGCATTGAGGTCCCCTGCAAGAATGAACGGGCCCGGCGACTGCTTCAGCGTCTCGACGAGCCCCGAGATTTGCACACTCCGTGCCGCGCGCCCGAAGCGTCCCCAGGCGGCGAGGTGGGTGACGTGGAAGTCGACCTCGGCGTCCGCGAGGGCGAGGCGGGTGGAGAGGACGGTCCGCGGCTCGCCCGGACCGGGGAGGGGGAGGACCGCGGCGGAGAGCACCGCGCCGCGGGTGAGCACGGCGTTGCCGAACTCGCCGCCGTGCTTCATCGGTGAAGCTCCTGCCGAACTCGACCGCCATGCCGGTCAGCCGTCCCAGCGCCTCGGCCTGGTCCGCCAGCCGCGACTGCCGCGTGCCGCGATGGACCTCCTGCAACCCCACGACGTCCGGAGCCGCCGCCGCGATCGCCGCCGCCACCTTCTCGAGGTAGCGCGCCGACCATCGTGCACCATGGCCGCCCACGTTGTAGGACATCACCCGCAGGCGGATCTCGGACATGCCGGGAACCGACTGCGAAAGGTGTGCCGCCGCCTCAGAAACCGAAATCGCGGACGATGTTGAAGCCGAGGCGGAGGTCGCGGGTGCGGAAGCCGGCGGCGGAGTCGCCGCCCAGCATCTGGTCGACGGTCGAGGCGCGCGAGTCGCCGAGGACGACCTCGAAGATGTGGCCGCCCACCGCCTTCGAGAGGGCGGCGTGCCAGGCGGCGCGGCTGCTCGCGAGGTCGCGGTTCTTGGGGATGTACTCGAGCTCGAGCAGCGAGCCGCCGGGGAAGGGGAAGGTGAGGCCGAGAGGCACGTTGAAGGCGTTCTTCAGGCTCGGCGTGTCGGCCACCCAGGAGGGAGAGGCCAGCAGGTTGATGCCGGGGGCGAGCTGGCGCGCCAGCAGGAGCTGGACGAACGGGCGGTTCGGGTCCGCGATCCCCGGCCGGCGCAGGAAGTCGGCGCCCGCCCGCACGGCGAGGGTCAGCGGCAGGCGGCGGGTCTGCTCGAACGCCAGGTACTTCCCCGCCAGCTCGAAGTCCTCCTGGAAGGAGTCGCGGTAGAGGGTGAGGTCGAGACGGGAGGTCACCCCCCAGCCGGCGCCGATCCCGAGGTCGGCGCCGTTGTCCAGCCCCCAGAGGTTGTGCGAGGTGCCGCCGTCGTTGACCGGCTGCTGGAAGCGATGGGTGAACAGCACCTCGAGCTTGCGCGCCGGCACCGTGTAGGGGGTGGCGCCGTTGATCAGGATCGTGCCCAGAGCGTCGCGGCGGACCGGCTCGTCGCCGTATGGCCGCGTCGGCTGCGGTCACCGCGGCGAGCGGGACGTCCTGGGGCTCCTGCGGCTCCTGAGACGTCTGAGACAACGCCGGCCGCACCAGGCAGAGGAGGGCCAGCAGCGCCGGCAGACAAGCGGCGCCGATCGTTCGCCTCGACTCATCTCGATCATCTCGATCATCGATTCAGTTCCTCGGCGCGCCGGCGCGGATCCACGCCGCGATCCCGTCGATCTCGGCGCTCGGCAAGTAGGGTCCGCCGAGCGGCATCCGCTCGCCGGTGATGCTGGGGTCGCCGCGCAGCTTGAGGAGGATGTAGCTCGCCTCCGGGTGCCCCGGCGAAACGCGGTCGAGCGGGCTCTCCGCCGCCCGGTGGCCGACCAGGTTGCCGTAGCTCTGGCCGGCCTCGAGCACCAGGCCGGACGGCGACGAGCCGGCGGCGTGGCACCCCGCCTTGGCGCAGACGGGGGTGAAGATCTGCGTCTGGATCTCGGTGAAGGTGAGCGCCGCCACCCCGGGGCCCGTGGGCGCCGGCTCGGCGGGGCTCTTCACCGTGCCGCAGCCGCCCAAGAAAAGCACGGCGAAGCCGAGCAGAGCCAGCGCTCCGATCACCCTACGGACAGGTCGCGAACGCATTGACGTCCTGGACCGGCGGCGCCGAACGGTTGAGGGGATTGAAGTAGGCCACCGTCTTCCCCGTCTGGGTGTCGGCGACGACGACGGCGAACTCGACGTTGGTGGTGGCGGCGAAGAACACCCAGTAGTGGTTGAACGGCGGGACGCAGGCGTTGAGCACCTTGATCAGCATCTCGATGTTGGTGGGATCGAAGAAGTAGAAGAGCCCGGACTGCGGCGCCGCGGGGAGCGGCACCGCGAAGCCGGAACCCGTGCTGGTCGAGGTGTGCCAGTCGACGCTCGCCTTGAAACGTCCGTTGGTCAGGCAGAGGGCGTCGGGGCCGGGAACGCAGGCGCCGATCTCGGCCAGGGTCACCGCCGCGGCCTCCGTCGAATAGGGAGAGCTGGCGGTGGTGCCTGTGGCGCGCACCCGGAAGAGCGAGAAGGAGGCCGGATCGAGGCCGGTGACGGCGGCGCCGTGGACGTTGGCGCCCACCGTGGCGACCACCTGATAGGTGCCGCCCACCCCGCGGCGCTCGATCGAGAAGCCGGTCTCGTTGCTCGCGTTGTCGGTCCAGGCGAGGTCGATCTCGCTCGTCGAGGCCGCCGTCGCCGTCAGGTTGCTGGGCGCCGCGACGGGGCCGCCGCCGCCGCCCGTGTCGTTGTCCTGGATGGTCAGCGTGGCGCTCGAATGGGAGGCGTCGAGGGCGGCGCCGCCGGCCGGGCTCGACAGCGCCAGGAGGACCGTCTCGTTCGGCTCGACCACGGTGTCGTTGACCACCGGCACGGTGAAGGTCTTCGCGGCGGCGTCCTGGTCGGCCCACGAGAGGGTGCCGGAGACGGCGGTGAAGTCCTGTCCCGCGGTGGCCGAGCCGGCCGTGGCCGCGTAGTGGACGCCGACCGCGCCGTCGGCGCCGCCGAGGCGCTGGACGGCGATGGTGGCGCTGCCGGCCCCCTCGTTGACCGCATAGCTCGCCAGGCTGAAGCCGAGGGTGCCGGGATGGGGGGTATTGCCGCCGCCCTGCACGGTCACGGTGCCGAACATGCCGCTGCCCGCCGCGCCGTGAGCCTCGCAGTGAAAGCCGAAGGTGCCGGCGGTGGTGTAGGTATGGGGGAGCGTCCAGGAGCCGCTGATGCTGTTGCCGAACGATCCGTCGTCCGACCGCACGTTGTGGAAGCCGCCGCCGTTCGTGAAGTTCACCGTGTCGCCGACGCTGATGGTGACGAATTGGGGAGTGAACGCCAGCCCCGCCGCCCCCCCGGCGACGACATTGACGGTGGCGGCGCGCGCCGCGGGCACGAGGCAGAGGGCGGCGGCCAGGAGGCTCAAGAGAAGGGAACGGCGAGCGAGCATGAGATGTCCTCTCTAAAAAATTGAAACAGCTCTCGAAGTGTAGTCCCTTGGCAACAGAAAAAGGTTTCATCCCCGAGGTACACTCTCCGGCGTTGAACCTTTTCGGTTTCCGCAGGCACCCACATCGCGCCATGCCGTCCCCCTCCCCGTCCTCCCCTGACGAGCTCGCCCTGCTGCACCGCGTGGCGGCCAAGGACCGCCGGGCCTTCGAGGCGCTCTATCATCTCTACTACCGCCGCCTGTTCGGCTATCTGCTGAAGCTCACCCGGCGGGCGGAGCTGGTGGAAGAGGTGCTCAACGACGTCATGTTCGCCATCTGGAAGGGGGCGGCGAGCTTCGACGGCCGCTCGCGCCCCTCGACCTGGATCTTCGGCATCGCCTACCACAAGGCGCTCAAGGCGCTGGTGCGGCGGCCGCAGGAGGCGGCGGTGACGCGGGAGAGCCCGGAGCCGATGGACCTCGAGGAGCCCGAGCGCCTGGCGGTGCGGCGCGAGCTCGCGGGGGTGCTGGGGGCTGCGATCGGCACCCTCTCCGCCGAGCAGCGGGCGGTGGTCGAGCTGACCTACTTCTACGGGCTCGCCTACCAGGAGATCGCGGAGATCGTGGGCTGCCCGGTCAACACGGTGAAGACGCGGATGTTCCATGCCCGCCGGCGCCTGCGCGAGCTGCTGCCGGAGCTCGGCGTCTCGGGAGCCATGGGATGAGGCCCGCCGGAAGAGAGGATCGAACGATGAGCGGACGAAGCTACCGCGAGGGTCCAGGCGAACGGGCCCACCGGCAGGTCGGGGAGCTGCTCCCCTGGTACGTGAACGGCACCCTCGGCGAGCGGGAGCGGGAGAAGGTCGAGGACCATCTCGCCGGCTGCCCGGCCTGCCAGGCGGAGGAGCGCGCCTGCCGGCGGATGGCCGCGGCTGCGCTCGCCGCCGACGAGGCCTCCCCTTCGCCGCACCCGGCCCAGCTCGGGCGCCTCCTCGACCGCATCGAGGTCGACGAACGCGCCCGCGGCGGCCGGCTGGCGGCCCTGCGGGCGCAGCTTGGAGCGGCCCCGCGCCCGCTCCGCCTGGCCCTCCTCGCGCAGGCCGCCGTCATCGTGCTGCTGGCGGGGCTCGGGGCGTGGAAGATGCGCGCGCCGGCGACGGCCGGCGCGGCCGGCTCAGGGAGCGCGGCCACCTACCGCACGCTCTCCGATCCCGCCGCCCCCGCCGCAGGGTCGCCGCGGGCGGCCGGCGGCGCGCGGCTGCGGCTGATGTTCTCCCCCGCGGCCACCGAGCGCGAGATCCGCGCCCTGCTGCTCGGCGTCCACGGCGAGATCATCGCCGGCCCGTCGCCGATGGGGGCCTACACGGTCGAGGTGCCGGCCCGCGGCGAGCCGGCCGGTGCCGTGCTGGCGCGCCTGCGCTCGGAGGCCCAGGTGGTCTTCGCGGAGCCCGAGGCCGGCGGCCGGTGAGCCCGATGAGTCCGATGAGGATACCGGCCGCCGGCCTGCTCCTCCTGAGTCTCGCCGGCTCTGTCGGCTGCGCGGGAGGACCGGCGGCCAGGCTCCCCTCCGCTCCTGCCAGCCCGGAGGCCGCGGAGGCCGCCGGGGCCGGGGCCGGAGGCTCCACCGATCGGCAGGTGATGGTCACCTACCCCCCGGCGCCGCCGGCGATCTGGGCCCGGCACACGGCGGAGATCGCCCACGACTACCGGCTGGGGATCGTCTTCTCCTGGACCCTCTCGTCGCTCGGCGAGCAGTGCGTGGTGTTCCAGATCGTCGACAAGCGGCCGGCGAGCGAGCTCGTCCACCGCCTCGCCTCGGACCCCCGGGTCGGCTCGGCGCAGCTGATCGCCACCTTCGCGACCGAGGCGGCCCCCGCCAGCCCGGCACCGCGCGGGGACCGACCCCTACGCCCACTTCCAGCACGGCTCGCAGGCGCTCCGTCTCGATCAGGCCCATCGCCTGGCGACCGGCAAGGGGGTGCGCGTCGCGGTGGTCGACACCGGCGTCGACTTCGACCATCCCGACCTGCGGGGGCGGGTGGTCAAGGCGCAGAACTTCGTCGACCAGGTGGGCGACCGCAACTTCACCACCGACGTCCACGGCACCGCCGTCGCCGGGCTGATCGCCGCCACCGCCGGCAACGGCGTGGGGATCGTGGGGGTGGCGCCGGAGGCGGAGATCTACGCCCTCAAGGCGTGCTGGCAGCAGCCGCCGGGGGGACGCGAAGCGGTGTGCAACAGCTACACGCTGGCCAAGGCGGTGGACTTCGCCATCGGGCAGGGGGTGCAGGTGCTCAACTTCAGCCTCGCCGGCCCGCAGGACCCGCTGCTCGGCCGGCTGATCGGCCAGGCGCTGTCGCGCGGGATCGTGGTGGTGGCGGCCGACGGTGGAGGGACCCCCGGCAAGGACGGAGGAGGGCCCGCCGCCGACTTCCCCGCCAGCTACCAGGGGGTGCTCGGCATCCTGGGGAGCAACGACCTCCAGGGGGAGCTCGCCCGGCCGGCCGCCGCGGCCGCCGCGGGCCATGGCGCCGGCCACCCGGCGCTCGCCGCGCCGTCGGTCGACATCCTGACCACCTCTCCGCAGGGCCACTACGACTTCTTCTCGGGGAGCTCGCTCGCCGCCGCCGAGGTCTCGGGCGTCGCCGCCCTGATGCTCGAGCGCAACCCGAAGCTGACGCCCCCCCAGCTCGCCGCCATCCTCCACAAGACCGCCCGCCCCATCGCCGCCACCGCCGCGGCCCAGGTCGACGCCTGCGCCGCGGTGGCCGGCGCGGCGGGCGGCGGTAACTGCGAGTAGGCTTAAACTTCGCCTCCCCCGGCAGTCGGCTCCACTCCCCATCTACGACGTCCATCTACGACATAATCACCCTCCGATGACCGCCGGAAGGCGGGCATCCAAGGAGGAGAGATGGCGCTCGCAGAGCGACGGATGAGGGACGCACCGCGGTATCACCCGCCGGGAACGGAGCCGGGAACGTTGCGCCCGGTCGAGAATCCCGGGGCGGGACCGGTGCGCGTCACCGTCATCGACTACGGCCCCGACCGGCTGATCGAGAAGGAGATCAAGTCGGTCGCCGAGCTCGAGCCCTACCGCGACACTCCCACCGTGACCTGGATCAACGTCGAGGGGCTGCAGGACGTCCCGTTCCTCGAGGGGCTCGGCCATCTGTTCGACCTCCATCCCCTCGCCCTCGAGGACGTGCTCAACTGCGGCCAGCGCCCGAAGCTCGAGGACTACGGCGAGTATCACTTCCTGGTCATGAAGTCGCTGCTGCTCAAGGACGACGAGCTGTGCGTCGAGCAGATCAGCTTCTTCCTCTCCGGCAACTACATCATCACCCTTCAGGAGACGCCGGGCGACTCCTTCGAACGGGTCCGCGAGCGCATCCGCCACGGCAAGGGGCAGATCCGCGGCAAGGGGGCCGACTATCTCCTCTACGCCCTGGTCGACGCCCTGATGGACGAGTTCTTCCCGGTCCTCGAGCGCTACGGCGAACGCATCGAGGAGCTCGAGGACGCGGTGGTCGAGAAACCGGCGCCGGGGACGCTGACCCAGGTCCACCGCATCAAGCGCGACCTGCTCGAGCTGCGGCGGGTCGCCTGGCCGGAGCGCGAGGTGATCGGCAGCCTGCAACGCGACGAGATGCACCTGATCCTCCCGGAGACGCGGGTCTTCCTCCGCGACTGCTACGATCACTCGGTGCAGGTCATCGATATGATCGAGACCTATCGCGATCTGGCGGGGGGCATGCTCGACGTCTACCTGTCGAGCACCAGCAACCGCCTGAACGAGGTGATGAAGGTGCTGACCATCATCTCGACCATCTTCATCCCGCTGAACTTCATCGCCGGGGTCTACGGCATGAACTTCGACCGCCAGGCGAGCCCGCTCAACATGCCGGAGCTCGGCTGGTACTTCGGCTACCCGGCGGTGCTCACCGTGATGGCGGTCACCGGCGGCCTGCTGGCGCTCTATTTCAAACGGAAGGGCTGGTTCTGAAGCGACGACCGGTGAACCCCGACCTGTGAAGAAAATCCAACTCTCCAAGCTCACGTCGCTGCTCAGCCTCCTCTTCTTCGGGCTGGCCCTCTGGCTGCTCCGCCGCGAGCTGCACGACTTCCGCTATCGCGACATCATCAACTTCTTCCACAACCTGCCGGCGGACCGGGTGATCATGGCGCTCGCCTTCACGAGTCTTGAGCTACCTCGCGCTCACCGGCTACGACGCGCTCGCCCTGCGCTACATCGGCAAGCGGATCGCCTACTGGAAGGTGGCCCTCGCCTCGTTCGCCGGCTACGCCTTCAGCAACACCCTCGGCATGCCGCTGTTCACCGGCACCCCGCTGCGCGCCCGCCTCTACTCGGGGTGGGGGATGACGGCGATCGACATCACCCGCGTGGTGCTGTTCAGCTACATCACCTTCTGGCTGGGGTTCATCGGCCTCTCCGGGGCGGCGTTCCTGCTCGAGCCGATCGCCGTCCCCTCGCTGCTGCACCTGCCGATGGCGAGCGCGCGGCCGGTCGGCGCCCTGTTCCTGGCGCTGGTCGCCGGCTTCGTCGCGATGTCGATCGCGCGCAAGCGGCCGTTCACCTTCAAGGGGCTGGAGTTCGCGGTGCCGCGGCCGCCGATGGCGGCGGCGCAGATCGCCATCGCCTCGCTCGACTGGGCGTTCGCCGCCACCGTCCTCTACGCCCTCCTGCCGACCTCGGCGAACATCACCTTCGTCCATTTCCTCGGGGTGTTCCTGTTCGCCCAGGTGGCGGGGCTGCTCAGCCACGTCCCCGGCGGGCTCGGCGTCTTCGAGTCGATGATGGTGCTCCTCCTCCCCCACGAGCTGCCGCACGGCGACCTGCTGGCGGCGATGGTCGCCTTCCGCGGCGTCTACTACTTCCTGCCGCTGCTGGTCGCCGCCGCCTCGCTCGGCGCCCACGAGGTGGTGCGCCGGCGCGAGCAGGTGGGGAAGCTCGCCCGCGCCTTCGGCGGCCGGGCGCCGGACGTGGTGCCGCAGATCCTCGCCGTCACCACCTTCCTCGGCGGCGCCATCCTGCTGATCTCGGGGGCGACCCCGGAGGTCCACTCGCGCCTCTCCTGGCTCGAGGACTTCCTGCCGCTGCCGGTGATCGAGATGTCGCACTTCCTCGGCAGCCTCGCCGGGGTGGCGCTCCTCTTCCTCGCTATCGGCCTGCAGCGGCGGATCGACGTCGCCTACCAGCTCACCCTGCTGATGCTCGGCAGCGGCATCCTCTTCTCGCTCGCCAAGGGGATCGACTGGGAGGAGGCGCTGGTGCTGGCGGTGATGCTCGCCGCCCTCGCGCCCTGCCACAACCACTTCTACCGCAAGGCCTCGCTGACCACCGAGCCGTTCACGCCGGGGTGGAGCCTCGCCATCGCGATCGTCATCCTGGGCACGGTCTGGCTGGGCTTCTTCGCCTACAAGCACGTCGAATATTCGCGCGACCTCTGGTGGCACTTCACCCTCTTCGGCAACGCCCCGCGCTTCCTGCGCGCCTCGGTCGGGGTGGCGGCGCTAGCGCTCGGCGTCGCCGTGCGCCATCTGATGCGCCCGGCGGGGCCCGATCCCGAGCCGCCGACCGAGGCGCAGCTCGAGCTCGCCTGCCGGATCGCCGCCGCCGCTCCCCGCACCTACTCCTACCTCGCTCTCCTCGGCGACAAGGAGCTGCTGTTCAACGAGACGAGCACCGCCTTCGTGATGTTCGGCATCGAGCGCCGCAGCTGGGTGTCGATGGGCGGGCCGGTGGGGCCGGAGAAGGAGCGCGCCGACCTGGTGTGGAAGTTCCGCGAGATGGTCGACCGCCACGACGGCTGGACCTGCTTCTATCAGGTGAGCGAACGGATGCTCCACCTCTACGTCGACCTCGGCCTCACTCTGGTCAAGCTCGGCGAGGAGGCGCGGGTGCCGCTCACCGGCTTCACCATCGAGGGGCGCAACCGCAAGAAGCTGCGCCACGCCTGGCGGCGCTGCGCCGAGGAGGGGTGCAGCTTCGAGGTCGTCCCGCCCGGGGAGATCCCCGCCCTGATGCCCGAGATCGAGCGCATCTCGGGCGACTGGCTGCGCACCAAGAACACGCGGGAGAAGGGGTTCTCGCTCGGCTTCTTCGACCGTGGCTACCTGGAGCGCCTGCCGCTCGCCCTGGTGCGCAAGGGGGGCGCCATCGTCGCCTTCGCCAACCTGTGGCCGGGCGGCGAGAGCGAGGAGATCTCGATCGACCTCATGCGCCACACGGTCGACGCGCCGCTCGGCGTGATGGACTACCTGTTCATCGAGCTGATGATCTACGGGGCGGCGCAGGGGTACCGCTGGTTCAACCTCGGCATGGCGCCGCTCGCCGGGCTCGAGGCGCGGTCGATCGCGCCGCTGTGGAGCCGCCTGGGCTCGCTGGTCTACCGTCACGGCGAGCACTTCTACAACTTCCAGGGGCTGCGCGCCTACAAGGACAAATACGACCCGGTCTGGGAGCCGCGCTACCTCGCCTGCCCGGGAGGGCTCGCCTTTCCGCTCGTCCTCGCCGACATCGCGGCCCTCATCGGCCGGGGCTTCCGGGGGGTGGTGGCGAAGTAGACGGCGCGGCGGGAGAGGGCGGGGCCGGCGGCTTCTCCGGGAAGCGCAGGGGGACCTCCTCCGCCTTCGGCGGCGCGGCGTTCGCCGGCAGCAGGAAACGAGCCGGGGACTCGGCCGGGGCGGCTCCTGACGGCGCCGTCTGCGAAGTGGCCACCGGGGCCGGGTTGGGGCGCCGCGCCGCCAGCTCCGCGAAGAGGGAGGCCGCGAACGACCGGATCTCCGCCTCTTCGGCCGCGCTGGCGGGGTGCGGCCCCTTGGCGGCGAAGATCACCCGGGTGTCGAGCGAGCCGTTGCGCGTCCCCCCGGGGCTCTCCGGCTCCTCGGCTCCCGACTGGAAAGGCTGCAGCCGGTCGAACCAGGCGTAGACCCGGGAGAGCGAGGCCGGATCGAGCCGGCCGCGGACCTCCCCCGGCCAGCCGCAGCCGGTCGCCACGGCCTCTCCCGGCAACGAGAGGGTGAGGTCGGAGCAGATCCCCGGCGCCCCCCCCTGATGCCAGGCGAGGGCGAGCCCATAGGCGGCATCCCCCGGCCCTCCCACCGCTTCCGCCGCCGATTCCGCCGCCATCTGGCGCGTCCACTCGAGGATCATCCGCTGCTCGGCGGCGCCGGCCTTGGTGCGGCCGCGGCCGTGAAAGGAGATCTCCTCGGGCCCCGCTTTGCCGGCGAACGGGGCGTAGGTGCCGAGGAAGTACCAGACCTCGTCGGCGCGCCGCGGCTCGACGAAGGCCTTCCATTCGAGCGGCCCCGCCTCCGGCCCGATCATCACCCCCTGGAGACCGACCCGCACCACCTCCCGCGGCGCCGTCCACCGCCGCAGCTCGATCGTCACCGCCGGCGCCGTGACGACGGCGGGCCGGCCCGGCCGTCCGGCGAGGGCGGCGGGGCCTCCCTTGCCGCCGCAGGCCACGGTTCCCCAGGCCGAAGCGAAGGCCAGGCCGAGCAGGGCGAAGTGGAGGGGGAGCTTGTCGAGGCGGGCCGCCGGCATTCTGTCGTCTCCTTCGAACCGGCTCCCGGAGGCGGCGGGAGCACGGCGTACGATATCCCACGGGGCGCCACGGGCCGCTCAGCCCGTTGCGCTATCCTTGGCCTCCCCGCGCGGCCGACCCGCGCCGGGACGCGCCACGATGTTCGGAGACCTCAGATACGGCCTGCGCCGACTGCGCCAGACCCCCGGCTTCACGCTGATCGCCGTGCTCGCCCTGGGGCTCGGGATCGGCGCCAACACGGCGATTTTCAGCCTCCTCGACGCCGTCGTGCTGCGTCCCCTCCCCTACCGGCAGCCGGAGCGCATGGTGCAGGTCTTCATGCGCTTCCCCGAGCAGGGGCTCGAGAAGACCGAGGTGTCGGTCCCCCGCTTCCGCGCCCTGCGCGACAGCGGCGCCTTCGCGAGCCTCGCCGCCTATCACGAGGAGGACCTCAACCTGACCGAGCAGGGGGATCCCGAGGTCCTCCACGGCGAACGGATCAGCCGCGGCTTCTTCGACGTCTGGGCCACCGAGCCGCTGCTCGGGCGCCGCTTCTCGGCCGCCGAGGACACCAAGGGGGGCGGCGACGTCGCGATGCTCAGCGAGGGGCTCTGGCGCCGGCGCTTCGCGGCCGACCCGGGGATCGCCGGGAAGACGATCCGGCTCGACGGCCGCCCCTTCACCATCGTCGGCGTGATGCCCGACGTCCTCCGCTTCCCCTTCCGCGAGGTCGAGGTCTGGCTGCCGCGGGCCGAAGAGCTGGCGCAGATCCCCGAGGACTCCGTCGAGCGCGGGGCCGGCTTCCTCGACGTGGCCGGACGGCTGAAGCCCGGCTCGTCGCTCGCGGCGGTCGCGGCGGCGGCGCGGCGGCTCGACGCCCAGTATGCTCAAGGCTACCCGGGGAACCTCGACACCTCCTTCCATTTCCAGCTGATCCCGCTCGGCGAGCAGCTGGTCGGCGAGGCGCGCTCCTCGCTCGCCCTGCTGCTCGGCGCCGTGGCGCTGGTGCTGCTGATCGCCTGCGCCGACGTGGCGAACCTGCTCCTCGCGCAGGGGCTCGCGCGCCGCAAGGAGGTGGCGATCCGCCAGGCGATGGGCGCCAGCTCGGCCCGGGTGGTGCGCCAGCGGCTGGTCGAGGGGGTGATCCTCTCCCTGCTCGGCAGCCTGGTGGGGCTGGCGCTCGCCTACGGCGGCCTGCGGCTGCTGGTCGCCCTCCATCCCGCCAACCTGCCGCGCATCGACCAGGTGGGGATCGACGCCCCGGTGCTCGCCTTCACCCTGGCGCTGGCGCTGGCGACCGGCGTCCTCTTCTCGCTGATCCCCGCCCTGCAGAGCCTGCGCACGGCGACGGCAACCGCCGCCCAGCTCCGCGAGAGCTCGCGGGGCGCGACGGCGAGCCGCGCCCGCGCCCGGGCGCAGGGGCTCTTCGTGGCCGCCGAGGTGGCGCTCGCCCTGGTGCTGCTGATCGGCTCCACGATGCTGCTCGAGAGCTTCCGCCGCCTCTCGCGGGTCGACCTCGGCTTCAATCCCGCGGGGCTCCTCGCGCTTCAGATCTCGCTGCCGAAGGCGAAGTATCCCGACCGCGAGCGCGAGCGGGCGTTCTACAACCAGGTGCTCGAACGGGTGCGCGCCCTCCCCGGCGTCGAGTCGGCGGCGCTGGCCGACTACCTGCCGGTCTCGGGATCGGCGCAGGCGCCGTTCTACGTCGCGGACCATCCGCCCGCTTCGCAGCGCGACAAGCCGCTCGCCTACCTGATGGTGGTGAGCCCCGGCTTCTTCCGCACTTTGCAGACGCCGCTGGTCAAAGGGCGGGACTTCGATCCCACCACCCCGCCCGACGCGCCGAGCGTGGCGGTGATCAACGAGGCGATGGCGCGGCAACACTTCCCCGGGGTGGACCCGGTCGGCAAACGCTTCGTCCTCGGCCGCCGCGAGGTGGAGGTGCTGGGGGTCGCCCACGACATCCAGCAGCTCGGCCCCGACGTCGCCAAGGCCCCCGCCTTCTTCTTCTCGGAACGCCAGGGGGTCGGCGCCCTGCCGATGCCGTTCATGAACCTGCTGGTGCGCACCGCGCTGCCGCCGTCGCGGATCGCCGACAGCGTCCGCCGCGAAGTCCTCGCCGTCGATCCCGAGCAGCCGGTGGCGAACGTCCAGACGATGGAAGGAGTGGTCGCCGACGCCGTCGCCGGCCGCCGCCTGATGATGAGCCTGCTCACCGGCTTCTCCGCCGTGGCCCTCATCCTCTGCGCCCTCGGCATCTACGGCCTGGTCGCCCACTCCGTCTCCGCCCGCCGGCAGGAGATCGGCGTCCGCCTCGCCCTCGGCGCCCAGCGCCCCCAGGTGCTGAAGCAGGTCGTCCGTCAGGGCTTCCGCTGGGTCCTGATCGGTCTCGCCGCCGGCCTCGCCGCCTCGCTGCTCCTCTCCAGGACCCTGACCGGCCTCCTCTACTCGGTCAGCGCCCACGATCCGCTCTACTACCTGCTCGCCCCGCTCCTCCTCGGCGCGATCGCGCTGCTCGCGTGTTATCTGCCCGCTCAGCGGGCTTCGCGGGTGGAGCCGGCGATTATCTTGCGGGAGGAAGGGTAGGCTCCGGGTTCGTCCCCGCTCTCCCGGCTACAACGGTCGTGTCCTCACTCGGTGTGGGTAGGGGGCTGATGCGCCCCCATGTTTACCTAGCAGACCTTCTGAGAGCACACGTTGACGCTGGGATCGAGACCCCCATATAAGGCTTTGAGCTTGTCGGCTTCCAGTTCCCCTACTGTTTCTTTTACCAACGTCAGCTGCGCAAACTCTACCCATCTTTCCTGGAGTGACGATGTACTAGCTCTTCTTCTTCATCTCCTCGCCCAGCGAGCGGTGCCGGGCCATCCCCCGCAGCACCGTCGCCAGGGCGGGCTCGCGGTCGACGCCGCTCTCCAGCCTGCCGAGCAGGTTGCGGTCGAACCGGCTCAGGGGTTGCTCATAGGAGCGGACGGCGACGGGCGGCGGCTGCATCAGGCCGCGGAGAGTCGCGACGCAGAGGGAGCACCCCTTGAGGAGATGAGAGACGACGCTCCGGCTCTCCTCCCGGGGCGAGCTCCCGGCGGCGAAGCGTTTCAGGGTCTCTTCGGAAGGATGATCCACCACGGTCCTCCCTGTGCCCGTGAGGGCTGTTGTCGCACTCTCTACTTAAGAGTGTGACACGAGGAGGCGATCTGTTTCACCCTTTCCGGGATTTATGCTCCAAGTCGTGTCTTTGAATCGTTACGTCCCGAGCACCAGACCGCCGTCCACGGAGAGCACGGTGCCGGTGACGAAACCCGCGGCGTCCGAGGCGAGCCAGAGGTACGCCTCGGCGATGTCCTCCGGTTTCCCCATGCGGCCGAGGGGGGTGTGGGCGACCATCGTCTGCAGGACTTTCTCCGGGATCGCCGCGGTCATCTCGGTGGCGATGAAGCCGGGAGCGACGGCGTTGACCCGGATGTTGTGCCGCCCGAGCTCGCGCGCCCAGGTCCGGGTCATCGCGATCACCCCGGCCTTCGACGCCGCGTAGTTGGTCTGGCCGAAGTTGCCGTAGAGCCCGACGACGGACGAGGCATTGAGGATCACCCCGCCGCCCCCGGCGATCATCCGCGGCGCCGCGGCCCGGGTGCAGAGGAAGACCCCCTTGAGGTTGACCGCGAGGACGGCGTCGAAATCCGCCTCGCTCATCTCGCCCGTCTGCCGGGCGTCCTTCCACTTGACGAGCTGCGCGTCGCGCACGATCCCCGCGTTGTTGACCAGTACGTCGATCCGCCCCCACCGCGCGAACACCTCGGAGGCCGCGGCCTCGACGGCGGCGGGATCGGTGACGTCCACCTTCTGGAAGGTGCCGGGGCCCTCGTCCCCAGCTTCAGGAGGCTGGACGTCCCAGACGGCGACGCGGTCCCCGGCCGCGGCGAAACGCCGGGCCGTGGCCCGGCCGATCCCGGCGGCCCCGCCGGTGACGATGACGACGCGTTCCTGCATGCGATCTCCCGCTTTCTTTTGATGCTAGGCGGGGTGAATCGGAGTGTCAAGAGAAGGGAAGCGTGGAGAGGCGGGGCGATCGTGGTTTCAGCCGCCGTCCGAGCCTCCTGGCGCCGGACCGGTGTAGGTGAGCCTGAAGACCATCTCGGTCAGCCGTCGGCGGAAATCCTCGTTGTCGCTGAACAGCTTGAACAGCTCGGTGTCGTCCTTGAGCACGCTCGTCATCACCCGGCCGAGCGCCTTGTCGTGCTCGATGCGGGCGTTCTGCTTGTCCGAGCCCTGCTTGGCGTTCTGGTACGCCGCGTCCGCCGCCACGCGGTGGGGAATGTCCTCGGTGATCAGCCGCTGGAGGCGGTCCGAGTCGGACCAAGGATAGTTGCCGAACTGATCGTTGAAGGTCCTGAGGATGCTCGACAGGCGATCGAGCTCGGGCTCGAGCCGCCGACCTCCCCCTTCCGTCGGCATCGGATCGATCTCCGCGTCCTGGTCCGCCAGATGGATTCGCATCACCGCCTTCTTCTCCACCCGGTAGCTGTCCATGTCGATGGCTTCCAGAATTCCCTTCGCCAGGTCGTCCTCCTTCGGCGCCGGCAGCTTGGGCACCAGGAAGTTGAGGAAAGTCGACAGCTTCTCCCACTCGGCGTGGCTGTACGGGAGGATCGCCGCGAGGAAACCGTAGGCGCGGAGGAACGTCTTGGCCTTGCTCTTGAGCTCCACCTGGCCGTCCTCGTCGAGCTCCTCGCAATAGACGGCAACGCAGGCGTCCAGGAGAGGATCGAGCTGATCGCGGTCGGCGCCGCCGAGATAGAGCTCGACCAGCCGGTCGATCCGCGCCGTGTCGTAAACCTGGTAGCCGTCGAGCGCCATCTTCAGGTCGTGCAGCTTGTTGGGGTCGCTCTCCCGGCTGAGAATCGTCGTCCGGTAGTACTTGGCGAACGCCGCCTGAATCGTATCGGCGTCGTTCATGAAGTCGAGCACGAAGACCTCGTACTTCGCGGGGTGCGCGCGGTTCAGCCGCGACAGGGTCTGCACCGCCTGGATATCCGACAGCACCTTGTCGACGTACATCGTGTGCAGCAGCGGCTCGTCGTAGCCGGTCTGGAATTTATTGGCACAGACCAGGAAACGGTAGGGGTGCTGGCGGATCTCGTCGGAAATTCGGCTGGACGGAAAGCCATTGAGCGACGCCTCCGTGACCTTCTCCCCGCCATACTCGGACTCCCCCGAGAAGGCCACGATCGCCCGGTACGGGCTCTTGCGCTCCTGGAGGTAGTCGCGGATCGCGTGGAAGTACTGGATCGCCCGCTCGATGCCCTCGGTCACCACCATCGCCCGGGCCTCGCCGCCGATCTTGCGTTGCGCCAGCACCTGCTCGTGGAAGTGGTCCACCATGATCTCCGCCTTGAGCCGGATCGCGTGATCGTGGCTCTCGACGTAGAGGCGGAGCTTCTTCTGCGCCCGCTTGGTGTCGAACTCCGGGTCGCCCTCCACCTTCTTGATCAGCTTGTAGTAGCTGTCGACCGGGGTGTAGTGCTCGAGCACGTTCAGGATGAACCCCTCCTCGGTCGCCTGCTTCATCGCGTACTCGTGGAAGGGCCGGTGCTTGACCTCCCCATCCTCCTCGTAGGGAGCTCCGAAGATCTCTAGCGTCTTGTTCTTGGGGGTGGCCGTGAAGGCGAAGTAGCTGGCGTTGGGCAGGAGCTTGCGCCCCTCCATCAGCCGGTTGATCTTGTCCTCGATGGTGTCGTCGTCCTCCGCCGCCCCCGCCTCGGAGAGCGCCAGGGAGAGCGCCGCCGCGCTCTTTCCTCCCTGGCTCGAGTGCGCCTCGTCGATCAGGACCGCGAAGCGCCGCGTCCGCTGCTCGTTGCCGATCGCGTCGAGGATGAAGGGGAACTTCTGCACCGTGGTGATGATGATTTTCTTGCCGCTCTCGATGAACCTCCGCAGGTCGCTCGAATGCTCGGCGTGCCCCAGCGTGGCGCCCACCTGGGCGAATCCTTTGAGGGTGTCGCGGATCTGCTGGTCGAGGATGCGCCGGTCGGTGACCACCAGAATTGAATCGAAGACGGGCACGTCGTCCTTCTGCAGGCCGATGAGCTGATGGGCCAGCCAGGCGATCGAGTTCGACTTGCCGCTCCCCGCCGAGTGCTGGATCAGGTAACGCCTCCCGACGCCGTGCCGGCCCGCGTCATCCAGCAGCCGGCGCACGACGTCGAGCTGGTGGTAGCGCGGCCAGATCTGCTTCGGCTTCTTCTTCCCCGTCTTGTCGTCCTTGGACTCGACGATCTGGGCATAGTTCTCCAGGATGTCCGTCAGGCCGGCGGGGGTGAGGATGCGCTTCCAGAGGTAGTCGGTCTTGAGGCCGTCCGGATTCGGAGGATTGCCCGCGCCGTCCTTCCATCCCTGGTTGAAGGGAAGGAACCAGGAGCGCTTTCCCTCCAGATGGGTGCAGAACCGTACCTCGTGGTCGTCCACGGCGAAGTGGACCACGCAGCGCCCGAGCTCGAAGAGCTTCTCGCGGGCCTCGCGGTCGCGCTGGTACTGCTCCACCGCATCCGCCACCGTCTGCTTGGTGAGGCTGTTCTTGAGCTCGAAGGTGGCGACGGGCAGGCCGTTGATGAATAACGCCAGGTCGAGCGCGCGCTGGGTCTCGTCGCGGCTGTAGCGCAGTTGGCGGGTCACCGAGAAACGGTTCCGCGCGTAGCGCTCGGCCGCCGCGGGATTGTCCGGCGAGGGGGTGCCGTAGAAGAGGTCGAGGCTGTGCGGCCCATGCCTCACCCCGCTGCGCAGAACGTCGATCACTCCTCGGCGACTGATCTCTCCTTGCAACCGGTCCAGAAACTTGCGCCGCGTCGGGCCGTCCTGCTCCAGATTGAGCGCCTCGGCAAGCGGCTCCTGCGTCACGCGCAGAAATCCGCGAAGCTGCACGAGGTCCACGGCGTGCTCGCGGTCGTAGTGCTTCGCATCCCCGAGCAGCCAGCCGGTGCCGCCCGCCACGGGCACGGACGTCTCCGTGGCCTGGTGCGGCGGCGAGAGCAGCTCGGTTCGCCCCGTCATGGCGCGGACGATGAGGAGCTCGAGGCCTTTCTCGGTGGTGTCGGTGGTCATGAGGAGATTTCCATCAAGGCAGGCCGCCCTGAGTGACAAATTGCCGACATGGAACGCGTCGAGATCTCATCAGGTCGCCCACTCTTGGACTTCCTCAAGGTCGGCGTCGGGGTCCGCGCCATCATCCTCCTCTTCAGCGTCAGCCTGCGCACCTCCATCTAGCTCCTCTACTTCCTCTCTTGGGAGCCTCTCTACCGCTTCGCGGACGTCAACCTTGCCGGTTACCACATCGGAAATTAGGCGGTTGCGGTACTCTACGATCAGATCGATCTCCTTCTCGGCCTCCTCTGTGGCAGAGTCAAGAGTTCCCTTCTCTAGGGCGATGTGATCGATTATGACCCGTTGTTCAGCTAACGTGGGGACAAGTATTGGTACTCGTTTGAGAATTCCAGTATTGAGACTCTCCATTGTCGCGCCAACGGAGAAAAGCGAGAGAAATTCGCCGACCCATCCAACTTGTAACGCCTGAATTAGATACTCGGGCTCGATGCCATTATATTCAACTCGGACCCGAATGCTGCCAGTTCCACAGAGCCAGCCAACCTCCCGATCTCTCACCAAGGCACAGCGACCGAGTTCTCCACGTCGTGAAAATATTAAGTCATGTTTGCCTAATTGGTAAGAAGATAGTCGCTCTGCCATGGCAGGTGGAACAGTGCACCGCATGTCTTCGACGATACGACCGAACTTCATGTGAGTTGGATTGACGAGTGGAGTTCCCCCTTCAGTGTAGTCAGATTGGTGCAGGATGCTGCCGAAGGGCCCCGTACGTAAGGAGATCGCTATCTGACCTAGATTTCGGACTGTCCAATTATTAGGCACCTCTCCCAGCCACTCGATGCCAGAGGCTTTGAGCCGGATATTGGGATCGAGACCACGGATCACGGCGTTGCGAACGATGACCTGCTTTTGTTCATTCAGCAGCGAGATCAGCTTCTTCTTGGCACGAATGCGGCGCTGAACAAGCCGGTCGGCGTGGCCGAGGAAGCAAACGATCGCCGACTGCTCCGGGACAGAAGGGAGCGAACAAGCTGTGACGCAAAGTCATCAAATCTGAAATCAGTTGACCGCTCTCTAACCCCTTTGGCAAGGGCCAAAATCCACTGACTCCTTGCCATTTCACGAATCACGTGGGCATAATAGTGAGAATTGGCACCCGCCGAGGGTCTGCAAACAGAGTACACTGGCGTGCCCTTGCCATCTGAGTCAGCTACGCCGACCGCACCAGCAAACGCATCCATTGCGTGGATTACAAGATCGCCGCGGAGGATTCCTTGATAGCCAATCTCCTTGAGAGACTCAGTGAACCCGCGGGATCGCCGGTTTTTCCGAAGAGTTACGATGCCGTCCCTAAAGCACGTCACGACTTCGGAAGTCTCTGGGACAGGTCGATCCACCTTATGAAAAAGCCACTTCGCGCGCTCCATTTCCCAATGTGATGGAATCGCACCCATCCAGAGAACACCCGAATCCTTATAGGCAGAATAGGGCTTCAGGTTGTGAATCACGCTCCTGCCTCTGCATCCTGTACGCTGCTCAACGTGCGACCATCCGCCATCCGACGCTCGCTATGTCATCGAACCTTGCCCGTAATTGTCTCCCCAGCGCGGAGAGAATTTCGGCGCCACACTCCGGGCTGGAAAAGTAAACTTTACTGGTCGACTCGCGCTTCCCGGTCATGGGTTGCTGCCCGCCACGCCCACGATCTCCGCCAACAGCCCCTCGGTCTCCTTCTCCAGCGCCAAGATATCGGCGCGGATCTCCTCCAGGGTGCGCAAGGGTTTCGGCTTGTAGAAGTACCGGGTGAAGCTGATCTCGTAGCCAGCCTTGACGCTCTCCGGGTCGTACCAGGCAACCGGGGCGTGCGGCAGCACCTCGCGGCTCAGGAAGGCCTCGATGCCGCCGGGCTCGAGGAGCGGCACCTGCTCGGTGTCCCGCAGGTCGCCGTCCGGCTCATACTCGACGACGGCGGGCTTGCCGTCGATCGTCGTGGCGAAGAGGCCGCGGATGGGATCGGCCTTGACGCCCTTCTGGTGAATTTTGCGGATCACGGCCGGCGCGCTCTCGTCCCGCTCGGCGCTCTCCTTGAGCTTCTTGATCTCCTTGGGCAAGTAGGCGCGGTTCGGATCGACGCCCGGGAGGCGGAGCGGCCGCTCGACCGTCACCTTCCAGTAGCCGAAGGCGAGGTTGGGGAAGATCTTGGACTGCTCGGTCTCCTCGAAGGCGAGGAAGGTGTCGCAGACGCGCTGGATGTCCTCGGCGGAGAGCTCGCAGTTCTTCTTGCCGAGGTTCTTGCGCAGCGGCTTGTACCATTGGGTGGCGTCGATGAGCTGCACGCGGCCGATGCGGTGCCGGGGCTTGCGGTTGCTGAGCACCCAGACGTAGGTCGCGATGCCGGTGTTGTAGAACATGTTGAGCGGCAGGGCGACGATGGCCTCCAGCCAGTCGTTCTCGAGGATCCAGCGGCGGATGTTGCTCTCGCCCTGGCCGGCATCGCCGGTGAAGAGAGAGGAGCCGTTGTGCACCTCGGCGATGCGGCTGCCGAGCTTCGTCCCGTGTTTCATCTTGGAGAGCAGATTGGCGAGGAAGAGGAGCTGGCCGTCGCTCGAACGGGTCAGCAGCGAGTATTCGGCGTCACCGCAGTGCTCGATCACGAAGCGCGGGTCCTTGATGCCCCCCTTTCCTCCCAGGCGCTCGAGGTCGCTCTTCCAGCTCTTGCCGTAGGGAGGATTGGAGAGCATGAAGTCGAACTCGCGGGACGGGAACGCGTCGTTCGAGAGCGTCGAGTGCTCGGGGCCGCCGACGATGTTGTCCGCGGCCTCACCTTCGCCCTTGAGCAGGAGATCGGCCTTGCAGATCGCATAGGTTTCGGAGTTGATCTCCTGGCCGTAGAGATGGGCGGCCACCTGCTTGCCGCGCTGCGCCGCGAGCTCCAGCAGGGTCTCCTCGGCGACGGTGAGCATGCCGCCGGTGCCGCAGGCGCCGTCATAGAGAAGATAGGTGGTGGATTCGATCTGGCCCGCCACGGGGAGGAAGATCAGCTTCGCCATCAGCTTCACGGCGTCGCGCGGCGTCCAGTGCTCGCCCGCCTCTTCGTTGTTCTCCTCGTTGAAGCGGCGGACGAGCTCCTCGAAGATCGTGCCCATCGCGTGGTTGTCGAGGCCGGGGTGCTTCACCGAGCCGTCGCCGTGCAGCACCGGGTTCGAGCTCAGGTTGACGTCCGGGGAGAGGAACTTCTCGATCAGGGAGCCGAGGGCGTCCGCCTTGGAGAGGCGCGGGATCTGGTTGCGGAACTCGAAGCTCTCCAGGATGTCCTGCACGTTGGGAGAGAAGCCGTCGAGATAAGCCTCGAAGTCGGCGCGGAGCTGTTGCTGGCTGGAGCGGTTCTTGAGCGCGCGAAGCGTGAACTTCGAGGTGTTGTAGAACGCCTGGCCGGCTTCCTGGCGGAGAGCTCCGTCCTGGTGGACGATCCCCGCCTTGTCGAGCGCGGCCTTCATGGCGAGCACGGCCGCCTGGGTCGGTTCGAGCAGAGTGTCGAGCCGCCGCAGCACCGTCATGGGAAGGATGACGTCCCGGTACTTGCCGCGGACGTAGAGGTCGCGCAGGACGTCGTCGGCGATCCCCCAGAGGAAGTTGACGATCCAGCTCAGTTGCGAGGATTCCATCGATCTCCGTTACGGCAGTGGCCGGAGCGACACGCCTGGAGGCACCGGCCCTTGAAAGAGCAGCGTAGCGCCCGGAGATGCGAGTCCGACCTTCCTGCACGTAACTTATACTATAGAGGCACTACGCTTCTCCACCCGGAGTTCCTGAGAGGGGGAACTTCCGAGGGAGGGAAAGGCTGGGGCTTCGAGGGCGGGGAGTTGGCTAAACGCCGGCGGAGGTCGGAAATCGGCAGCCCTTTGAGGGCCACGCCTCATCCTGCTCGGGGGATGGGCAAGGGGCGGCCGGTTCGGGCGGGCGGCCCTTGTCCGATCACGCGGCCGTCGTTGGGATCGCCGTCCGGCGTCGGACTCGACGTGTCCTTTCGCCCGTCAGTCGAAGACGGACGTCGAAAGGCTCCGCCGGAGCTCCTCGATGCTCTTGCGGGTCGGTCCGAGGAAGCCCACCTTGATGCCATGGCGCTTGCACCAGGCCTGCGCGACCAGGCTCAGCGCCAGCAGCACGAGGAAGTTGAGGCAGGGAAAGAACATGCCGATCGTCCACAGGATCGGCGGCCCGGAGTCCAGGCGGGACGGAGAGCTGATAGGTCGTCACGAGGAGGGTCACGCCCACGGCCACCACCGCCAGGAGGAGCAGCAGCTGGCAAACCGCTTTTATGGCCTCGGGGAAGCCCTGGATCGCGTTGCTGAGGAGGACCAGGGGAAACTGCGAGGCGACCAGCAGGACCAGCCGCCGATAGAGCCGGGCGATGACCTCCGCGTCCTCGACCGGCTTGAGCCGGCTCGCCATCCCGGCCGCCCCGCCAGGAATTGGCAGAGGAAGCCGGGAGCTGATCTCCGGCACCGTCCCCGCCTCCTTCCAGTCGCCCTGTCCCTCCCGCCAGACCAGGACGGCGTGCGGGTTCGGCGCCGCGAACAGCCGTCCGAGGAGCTCGTCGAGGCTCACCGGCCCGAGCGCCTGCCCTGCGTCGCCGTAGAACCATGGGCTGTCCATGCACACCTCCCCAAAGCTGGTTGACCGGTATCTCTCACGCTGAGGTGACTTCGCGGCGCGAAACGTTACCACCGAGGGACGAAAGGGACCGCAGGGACTCCAGGGGCGATATTCTCCCCCGATGCAACCCACCCTCTCCGCTCCCGGCCACCTGCGCGCCATCTACCTCAAACGCTGCAAGGGAGGCCCGATGGACGCGCGGGAGTCGGCCACCCTGGTCGCCGGCCGCGGGATCGCAGGGAACGCCAACCAGGGAGGGCGACGCCAGGTGGTCCTGCTCGGCGAGGAGGACTGGGCTCGGGCGACAGCCGAGCTCGGGGTCCCCCTCGAGCCGTCGGCCCGCCGCGGCAACCTCCTGCTCTCCGGCATCGCCCTCGAGAAGACCCGCGGCCGCATCCTCCGCATCGGCCCGGTCCGGCTGCGGATCTGGACCGAGTGCACTCCGTGCTATCAGATGGACCAGGCCTGCGAGGGCCTCAAGCTCGCTCTGCGTCCCCACTGGCGGGCCGGCGCCTGCGCCGAGGTCCTCGCGGGCGGGACGATCCGAATCGGCGACGAGGCCCTCTGGGAACCGGACGCGCAGGGAGAGTTGCCGCTCAAGCCCGGGTAGCTCGCGGGGATTCCCCTCCGATTCCCCGCCTCCTCCCTCTCGTTCCGCGTCACGAAATCTCGGAGGGCAGACGCTGCCCTGTGAGATTTCGGTGCCTCCCTCTCATTTTTTGCTCCGTCCCTCTCTCTCCCTGGTTCCGGCCACTGAAATTTTGCTCCCTCCCTCTCGTCCCGCGAACCTTCCCAAGGATTCCGCGCTTCCTCCCCGCCGAATTTCGTTCCTTCCCTCTCCTTCCCGAAGACGAAAAACGAGAGGGAGCGAACAAAATTCGCGAGGGAGCGAGCGCGGAAGCAGAGGGCGGAGACGAAAAAGCGGCTCGCCGTGGGGGCGAACCGCTGCGCGGTGGTGGAAATCCGTCGGGGGAACACAGGCGACGGATGGGCGGAGTCTCGGACGCCTCAGCGCGCGACGAGCGTCGCCAGCAGCTCCTCGAGGCGGTCGTAGGTCTCGCCGGCCCCCTTCTCCATCCCGGTCGCGAGGATGGCGTCGCGGATCTGCTGCGACTCGCAGAGCACGGTGTGGGTCATCAGCGTCCAGCCGTCCTCCTCCTCGAAGACGCCGGTCACCACCGACTCGCCCGGATAGTCGTCGAACGCCTCGGTGTAGACCAGACGGCCGGGGGGCGCGATCTCGCGGTAGACGCCGCGCATCCCCATCTCCTGGCCGTCGGGCCCCCGCATCACATAGCGCCAGGCGCCGCCCACCCGCAGGTCGACCTCGCAGACGGGGAGCGTCCATCCCTTGCGTCCGAACCAGCGCTTCAGCAGCTCCGGCTGGGTCCAGGCTTCGAAGACCAGGCTGCGCGGCGCCGCGAAGCGGCGGGTGAGGACGACCTCCCGCTCGGAGGGGGTGGTGACCTTCAAGGTTTCGGTGCTCGTCGGGCTCGTCATCGGGGCTTCCTCCTGTCGTTTTGGGTTTCCAGGGTTGTTGGTGGGGCCTGCATCTCGTCGAGGAGGGCGTCGAGGCGCTCGAACGACTCCTCCCAGAACCGGCGGTAGGTTTCCATCCACTCCGTGGCCACGGCGAGCGGCGCCGCCTCCAGCCGGCACGGCCGCCGCTGCGCGTCGCGCCCCCGCGAGACCAGCCCGGCGCGCTCCAACACCTTCAGATGCTTGGAGATCGCCGGCTGGCTGAGATCGAACGGCGCCGCCAGCTCGGTGACCGAAGCCTCTCCCGTCGCCAGACGGGCGAGGATCGCCCGCCGCGTGGGATCCGCCAGCGCGGCGAAGGTCGCGTCGAGGTTGTGGGGTGGGCGGTATTCATAACCAGAGGGTTGCATAACCCATAGGTTATATAGACAGGGACGCGGGCGTCAAGCCCCCGGGTTGATCTCGTGGAAACCCTCTACAACCCGAACGCCACCCCCTCCGCCACCACCCCGAACCCCCGCGCTGCGATCGCCTTCGCCGCCGCCCCGCCCGGCTCGAAAGCCGAGTTCGAGTGGTTCAGATGGGTGAAGTAGACCCGCAGCTTCCCGGACTTCACCAGCGGCTCCAGGAGGTCCATGGTCGCCGTGATCAGCGGGTGCTTGATCTTGGTGACGTCGCGGTCGGGCAATTCGTCCGCCGAGTAGAAGGTGCCGTCGAGCAGGGCGATGTCCACCTTCTCGTCGCGGAGGACCTCCGTGAGCGGCTTGGGCCAGGTGGTCCAGGCATCGGTGTCGGGGACGTAGAGGAGGGTCTTCTGAGGTCCCCGGACCAGGAAGGCCATGGTGTCCGAGTACTCGTCGCGGTGCGGCACCTGGATCGGCTGGACGGTGATCCCCGGCTCGAGCTCAAAGGCCTGGCCGGGCTGGAATTCGCGGAGGGCGATGTTGTCCAGGCGGACGAGCTGGCTCCAGGGGCCGTTGGCGCGCAGGTAGGCGGCCATGCGGGGGGAGGCCCAGACAGGGAGATTCTTCGTGCTCAGGCTCTCGAAGCCAAACTGGGCGAGCCCCAGGTAGTGGCCGATGTGGGCGTGGGTGAGGAGGACGCCTTCGACCGGCGCGCGGTCGGTCTTTCCTTGCGGGTGATGGTGGAAGGCATGAATCATTTCGATCTGGGCCGGCAGGTCCGGCGTGGCATCCACCAGGTAGACGTGGTCCGTCTTCGGGACGTGGATCGCCAGGCTCGCGACGTGCCGCGCGAGCGCGGGGTTCCTCCGCGCCGCCGCGCAGTGAGAGCAGTCGCAGCCGATCTGCGGCAGGCCGCCGTCCTGCGCCATGCCGAGGACGACCACGCGGGGGCCTACGGGAAGTCCCGGCGGGAGCTCTGTCAGGCTCCGCGGCGAGGAGTGCATGGAAGGTCAGAAGGAGAACGACGAGCGCGGGTTTCATCTCTCTCTACCATACCTCGGCGCGCGGCGGGCGCCGGACCCGGCTCAGGCCCTGAGCAGCCAGGAACAATAGAGGATGGCCGGGTAGGTGGCGACGAACGACCAGAAGAAGGTGTTGATGCCCATCACGATGGCATTGGCGGCGTGAAACAGGACCCCCCAGCCGAGGAACACGAGCCCATACGGGTAGCCGAGGACCAGGGCGAGCGGGAAGGCGATCTCGGCGGCCACCACTCCCCAACTGAGCGCCTTGGTCAGACGGGGCCGGCCGTGGAGGAAGCGAGCGACGGCCGGGTGACCGAAGGCGCGCGTATTGAAGATACCGAAGAGCGCTTCGCCGCTGTGCCAGAGGGGAGCCGTGAGCTTCACGAGCCCCGCCGTCGCGTAGGTCAGGCACCCTTGGAGAGCGATGTACCAGAGCGCGGCATCCAGTGCGAGGGTGGTCCCCGGAAGAAAGCCGAGAAACAGCGCTCCGAACACCTGGGTGGCCATCTGGTCCGAGCCGTCCATGCCGTAGGGGCTGCGCACGTTGAGCAGAATGGTCGTGGCGACCACCACGCCCAGAACCCAGGCCGCAAATCGCCCGCTGGCGATGGCCGGCAGAAGAGAGAACAGCGCGACCAGGCGAAGCGCGAGAAGCCCCAGAATGTTGGGATACGCGAGAAACACGCCGGCGACTCTCCCCCGCAGGGTTCCCGTCAGCGCCGGCCGGCTCTCGACTACACCCCAACTGAACAGGCCGCCGGCGCTGAGCTGGCGCCAGTTGGCCAGCCATTCGAGGGTCGAGATCGTGGCGCCGACCGTCGCGAGTCCGGCGACCCCCAAGAGGGCGAGCTCGCGGTCCATCATCCGTCCGTTCTCATGGCGCCATCGGATGCCAGTCGGATTTGAAGACCAGGCGCGGCTTGCTGTCGGTCAGGAAACCGCCGGTGCGCACGACCATGAACTGGGTGGCGGCGGATTGCGGATCGTGGGGCAGCGAGAGGATGTAGTTAAGGATCGTCAGGTAGGGCATCGTCGGGGCAAGCGGCCGCTGGGGGTCTGTTTGGCGCGTCTTGAGGAGCGATTCGATCGTATCGCCGAGCGACTTCCGGCAACGCTTCGCCGGATTCCAGAGCGCCTTGCCGAGGGTCCTCTCGTCCTCCGGCAGGATCTCCCGCCAGGCGGAATAAGAGCTGTCCGGCAACTGATCGCGGTACATGAAGTGGCGATCGGAGAGACCCGGGCGTACGAAGAAGGTCCAGCGGGGGAGCAAGGAGAACGCGTCGTGCCCCCTGACGATGCGTGACGCCGCAATATCGAATTGGGCCAGGATCGAGAGCCCGAACCAGACCGCGAGAAGCGCAAGAGAGGCTGCGGTCAACACGCTCAGCGCTCCACCGCGGTCAGCAACGAGATCTCGGCAAAAGCCGGGAACAGTGGAACGAAGCGTCCATGCTCGTGCTCACGGGCGGCGTGCTCGATCTCCTCCTGGCCCCCGGGAAGATCGAGAGGCCAGTCGATCTCCAGCCAGTTGACCCCGCCCCGCACCAGTTCGCCGGGAGCGCTGAAGTGGAAGGTGCTCCACTCCCGGGTAAGGGGGAGACGGGTCACGCGGGTACCGTTGACTCGTACCTCGCACTCGCCCGGCTCGGCCGTTCCCGTCCGCCGGCAGTTGAGCTCGAAGACCACTTCGCGTGGAATTCGCGAGATCCAAGGGTAACGGGAAGTGGGAGAGTAGGCACGCCGGAGATAAGGGGACGACTCGAGCCAGTCGGGATCCCTCAAGGATACGCGGTAATAGGGATCGAGCAGGTCGCTCGGGCGGTCCGTCAAGCCTCTCTCGTCCTTTCGCAGCTCTTCTAGAAACGTCAGGGAGGGGAGATCGTTCGTCTCCAAGGCTTTCGCGATCGCCGGCAGGAGCACCGCTTCGAAGAGTTTGGGGCTGAGCAGGACATAGCGTCGGAGGAAAGGTGCCACGAGGGAGGAGAGTCGCTCGTAGGCCGTGCAGCCCCAGGTGGGTGCGCGCCGCGTCCGGACCTCCAGGAACTCTCGCATCGCCTGTGCGACCGCGACCGATCGCCGTGCCGCTTCGTGGCAGAGATAGGCGACGAACGAGCCCGGCTGCCCCTCGTGGGACGATTGAAGCGCCGCCGCAAAATGGGCGGTCGCCTCGATCTCGGGGGAGGGCGGAGGAATCTCGTTCACCAGGCTCTCGATTCCAGGGAGTGCCCGGCCGGCGTCCAGCAGGGCCGCCACCTCCAGCGCCGTCGCGGCCATCGCGACGCGTATCCCGTCCGCGGAGAGATGGCAGTAGTCCAGGAACAGGTGTCTCCCGGGCAGCTCGCCCCCCTGCCACGCGCTGAAGCAGGTCGGCAGGTCGACGACGGAAATCCTGTCGGGAAGCGCACACTCCCGGAGAGTGCGCTGAATCACCGACACCGCCCGCGGGGTCTGTTGAGTGAGGTCCCACAGATGGGCGTCACGCGCCTTCTCGAGGCAGGTGCGCGCAGCGGCCAGGTCTCCCGTGCCACGCGCACAGTCGGCGAGGATGATCCAGCCGGAGGCCGCGGTGCCACCGTCCAGATCCACCATCTCGCGCGCCAAGGCGGCCGCGTCTTCGAGATGTCCAGAAGCGAGCGCTGAAAAGGCGGCCTCCTGGCATTCCAGCCATCGCCGGTTGCGTCCAGGAGGAAGCCAGGGCGCGTCCGCCTTGCCACCGAAGCGCCAGTCCAGGAGATTGATCTCAGGGACCACCAGCACGATCGGTATACGCGCGGAGAGCTCCTCAAGCTGCCGCCGCAGGGTGGCGACGAAGGTTGCGAGACGCTGCTCGCGTCGCGCCTTAAGCCCGGGCGCTCCCCCCTCGCGGAGAGCGGTCGCCTCGAGCAGGCGGTCCCGCGGGTCGGCCAACAACCAGTTGTTGCCCGCGAAGACGACCAAAAGGTCGGGCTCGAGGGCGGGAGCCACGCTGATCAGAGAAGTCAGTTGCGAGCCCGTGAGATCGGTCTTCGCCAGATCGACGACCTCGACCGGCTCCCCCAGGACCGCCGGCACGCAGGCCTCGAGCGCCTTGGCTGGATTGAAGTCGGGATCGTAGAGGAAGCCGCGGGCCACCGATTCGCCCAGTAGCAGCAAGCGCTTCTTTTCCCCCTTGGGCGGGATCAGTTGGACATCCGCCCAGAGACGCCATTGATCCCGCAGAGCCTCCGCGCGCTGGTACCCTTGCGCCCCTCCCTCCCAGATTCCGACCACTCCCGGCCGGGCGCCGGCGGAGCTCTTTTCCGGCAGGCTGAGGAGCCCCAGGCGTTCCATCGGCAGGACCGCGCTCTCGCCGCCGTCGTTCAGCAGGCGCGCCGTCTCGTCCGCCAGCGATTTCAAGAGGCGATCCTGGGGCGAATGCATTCCTTTTCCTCGCTCGGGATTCCCGGAACCTAGAGAAACGTGTACACCTTGAAACCGACCCTGGACGCCACGGGCTGGCTCTCGGCGACGAATTCGCTCCAGGCCGGCGGAATGGACTCGCGGTCAATGACGAAATCTTCGAGGACCAGGGCGTCAATGCGCGAGCGCGCAAAGCAGAGCAGTGCGTCCTCCGGAGTGCACACGATGGGATCTCCTCGCATATTGAAGGAGGTGTTGAGCAGGATCGGGCAGCCGGTGCGGTCGGCGAAGCGCGCCAGGAGAGCGGCGAAACGCGGGCTCGACCCGGGATCGACCGTCTGCAGGCGAGCCGAGCGGTCGACATGGGTGATCGCCGGCAGATCGAACGGGGACGTGACCTGGCAGGTCTCTAGCATGAAGGGAGACGGGTGGTCGATCGCGAAATGCTCTCCCGCCCGATCCCCAAGAACGGCAGGGGCGAAGGGACGGAAGCCCTCGCGCATCTTCACCAGCGCGTTGATCCGGTCGCGCATCTCCCCGTCTCGCGGATCGGCCAGGATCGACCGCGCGCCGAGCGCCCGCGGACCGAATTCCATGCGCCCCTGGAACCAGCCCACTACCTTGCCTGCCGCCAGCCGGTCGACGGTAGCCTCCAGCAACGCCTCGGGCTTGCCCCGATAGTCGAGGGTATGCAGCGAGGTTCCGGCGAGCAGCCCCGCGATGTCATCGACCGCAGCCGCGGGCCCCCAGTACATGTGGGTAAGGCGGCGCTGCGCGGGGCGCTCGCCGGTCAGACGCACGTGCGCCAGGGCGGCGGCTCCCAGGCACCCTCCCGCGTCGCTGGCCGCCGGCTGAACGAACAGCTCGGAGAAAGGCCCATCGCGGAGGATCCGGCTGTTCGCGACACAGTTGAGCGCGACTCCCCCCGCCATGCAGAGGTTGCGGCTGGGAACCCGGCCGTGGAGATAGGTCACCTCGTCGAGGAGGATCTCCTCGAGCACCCACTGGATGCTCCGGGCGACGTCCTGATGGAAGCCGAGGAGCTCCGATTCGGGCGGCCGGGGGGGCGCTCCGAAGAGCTCGACCAGGCGATCCGAGTACATGCGGTCGCGCCGCAGGAAATCGAAGTACTCGAGGTTGAGATCGTACTGGCCGGCCTCTCCCCTGGTCACCAGCCTTCGCACCTGGTCGACGTAGCGAGGCTCGCCGTAAGGAGCGAGCCCCATTACCTTGTACTCCCCGTCGTTGACCTCGAAGCCCAGATAAGAGGTCAGGGCGCTGTAGAGCAAGCCCAGCGAGCTCGGAAAATGGACTTCCTCCAGGATCTCGACGCTGGAGGCGGCGGCCCTGCCGAAGGTGGTCGTCGCCCATTCGCCCACGCCGTCCACGGTGAGCACCGCGGCTTCTTCGAACCCCGAGTAGAAGAAGCTGCTGGCGGCATGGGACTGGTGATGGTCGAAGATTTCCAGTCGGCCGGCATAGCCGAGAGTCTGCCGGATTTCCCGCTCGACTCGCCCCACATGATTGGGCAGACGGTTCAGAATTCTGCGGCGGATGGCGTCGGAAGCTTCCGGGTGCAGAGCCATCCAGATCTGCCGGGAGAGCTTCTTCTCGGGGCTTTCATAGTAGGCGACACAGTCGACATCGGACAGTGTGATGCCGCCCTGCTCGAGACAGAATCGGAAAGCCCGCCAGGGCAGGCGCGGATCGTGTTTGACCCGGGAGAATCGCTCCTCCTCCGCCGCGGCAATCAGCTCACCGTCGCGAAGCAGGCAGCAGGCTGCGTCATGGTAATGCGCGGAAATCCCGAGGATGTTCAAAGCCATAGGCAAGGAAAGATACTACATTCGATCGGGCGGCAACCTCCGCCATGGCCTGAAAGCGATCGACCGGCGCGGGCAGCCCGCGCCGGTCGATGAGGGTCGTCCGAACTGGCGGTCTTTAGCAGACGCAGTTGTTGTTGCTGCTGGAGAACTCCTCCTCCATCTCAGCGCCGCCGGAGGCCTCGTCCAGGCTCTGATCGTCGAGCTCGGTGACCTCGGTCTCCGCGTTGTGCTTGATGTTCTCTTCGTCCTTCAGGATCTGGTCCTTGTCCGCCATTTTTTCTCCTTCAATGGATAAATGGTTACTATTCCGGCAATCCCGAACAATTCAGGAAGCTGCCACGGACGCTTCAAGATTGAGGGGCACTTCGCGCCCTGTTTCGAGAATCTCGCTCGTTTCCCTCAACGCTTGTTTCAGATTGAGCCGGACCGGGCTGCAGGGAGACCGGTGTTCCTCCATCCGGATGAGTGGGCAATGAAGCCCTTGGCATGCCGGAAGGATCACGCACTTCTTGCACTTGGAATCGCTTTCGAACGCGGGCTCGGTCCACAGCGCCAGCTTGTCGCGATCGATCTCCAGATCTCCCTGCTCGGTGAGCTGGCCCACGACGTTCGAGTCGTCCTTGTCAAGGGCCACCGTGCACTTCATCAATTTTCCGCTGGCGCCGACGATGAAGTTGAAGGGACGCGCGGCATAGCACACGTCACTGCCGAATTTGCTCACGTCCTTGAGCCCCCGGCCGATACCGATGCCGCGCTTGCGAGCTTCCCGCTTCAGGTCGAAGCGAATCTGGGCCGCCTCGTCGGGACCGCAGACGTCGAGCTGTTCGTCATTCTCGCCTCCCCAGCGTCCGACGCCGTGGAACCGCATCTGGAAGCGGGAATCGTCGCCGAGCTCCCGCTTGATGATGTCCATGAACTCGGGCAGATGGGGATGGTTCTTCCGATCGAAGTTCACGCGGAGCGCGACTTCGTAGTCTTCCGGCCGGCGACTGAGAGCTTTCAGGTTCTCGATGATCGTCCAGAAGCTTCCTTTGCCGTCCCGCGTCGGGCGGCTGCAGTCGTGCTCTTCGGGGCGCCCGTCGAGCGTGATCTGGTATTTGCGCACCTGCCAGGCAAGCAGTTTCTCGGCCACCTCCGGCGTCAGCAGGTAGGCGTTGGTGGTCATGTTGCTGCGGAATCTGACCGAGTTTTCCGCGCAGATCTTGATGAAGAAAGGAGCCAGGTCCTCGATCGCCGCGAAGCCGTAGAGCGGCTCGCCGCCAAACCAGTTGATGTCGAGCTGGCCGAGGGTCTTGATCCGCTTTTCGACGAGCTTTTTGATCCCCGCCCGCACGGCCGGCTTCATGGTGCCGCGGGCGAAATCTTCGTAGCAATAGGTACAGCGGAAATTGCAGTCCTCGGAGGCCAGGAGGATCAGTTGCAACACGTCCTTACGGTAGTGCTGCTGGCCGAAAGCCAGTTGGATTTTCCGGTATTCATTGATGCCGTCCTTGATCATGAAGCCCCGGTCCACCAGATACTTGAGCATCCCCTCGAGCTTGCCTTCGGTCCCCGGCTTTCGGAGGAATTCCTTGATGGCGTCGGCCTGCCCAGGCTTGAAGACGGTCATCGCACCATTGAAGGTGTTCCAGACGATGAGGCGGCCGTCGTCGGTGGTCGCGCGGACGGTGTAGCGGGAGGGGACCCACTTCTGGCCTGGGCTGACTCCGAGGACTTCGTCCTGTGCCGGATTCAGGTCGTGGGGGGACTGCTGCAGGATGTTCAGAGGCAAGGAGACCTCCTCTCCGCTTCGAGAGCTGAACCCGACCCTCCGGGGCAAGGCATACTATCTACTATGGTGCGCGAAAGGGTCAAAGCGTGACAAGCCCGAGGCGGTCAGTTCTTCCCGGCGGATGGATCCGCGCCCGCCTCTTCGGAGGGGGGCTTTCGCGCGTCCCCGACAAGCGCCTTCAGAAGCGGCCACATCTCCTTGAAAGGACAAAGGGCACCCTTGATGTTCCTCCCCAGGGCCGCCGAGAATCCGACCCCCGAGGGGAGGATGCAGGCACCGTACCCCTTGAGTCGCTCGAAGTTGGCGCGAACCGCGGGGTGGTCCCACATCTCCGGAGCCATGGCGGGGGCGAAGGCAACGGGACCCGTGTAGCAGAGATAGCAGTTGGTCACCAGCGTATCGGCGATCCCCGCCGCGCACTTGGCGAGGGTGGTCGCGCTGGCGGGGGCGATGAGGTAGAGGTCGATCCCCTTCACCAGGGAAGGCGGGGAGATCATCTGCCCCGAATCCGTCCAGGGATCGACCCGCACGGCTACGCTGGTGAGCGCCTCGAGGGCGCGCGGACTGACGAAACGGGCGGCCGTGGGAGTCATCAGGATCCGGATCTCCTCGACCTCCTTCTGCCCCAGGAGGCTGGCCAGGTACGAGTGAATCCCCAGCACGCCGATGGAGCCCGTGATGCCGACCAGGATTCTCATCGCCCCGCTCTCCCGCCGCGGGACCGCGGGCGCTCGTCGGCGAAGGTCGGGGCGGTCAGGGCCAGGAGGAGGACGGCGGTGCGCCGGGGCATGGGAGGCTCCTTTCGAGGTCTTTCCAAGACCGGGAGATGGTAATACAACTCGCCCGAAAAAGCCGGGAGGGGGCGATGAGCGTTCGCGGTGTCAAGATCTCGCCATGCTATGCTCGAGAAAGGGAATTTGATTTCCCTCCTCGCGAACGCGGTGAACCGTTTTTACGTGGATAAATTTCGAGCTCGCACAGGATCAGCAAGCGACTTTCACCGGGAGGACATGGCGTGAACCGTACTCGACTCCTGAGCGAGGCTGCTGCGATCGTCGATCAGCTCCGTGCCCACAGTATCCGGACTCGGGATGACAAGGTGATCTGGCAAGGGCCGACGGGGTACAATACCGAGCTCACACCACTTCGTATGGCCAAGCTCGGGCCTTATCTGGGCGACGGTTCGCTGGGCATCGTGCTGTTTCTTGCCGCCTTCGAGCGCGTCTGCGGCGGCGGCGAATGCAGGAGCCTGGCCCTGCGCGTCCTGGAGCCTCTCCGCCAAGAGGTTGCGGCACTGATCGCCGATGCGGAAAAAGTGAAACATTTCAGGATGTCCATCGGCGGCTTCGTCGGCGCGGGCTCCTTGATCTATGGCTTCGCCAAGGTGGGGGAGCTTCTCGGTGAAGCGGAGCTCCTGCGGGAAGCCCACCGGATTTCGGTCTTGATCGATCAGGAACGGATCGACAATGACCAGTCGCTCCGTGTCCAGAAGGGGTGCGCCGGAGCGATCCTCGCGCTCCTGGCACTGGGAGATCAGGTTTCCGTGCCGGATCGAGCGGGAAGAGCCCCGCTCGCAGCCGCTCTCGCCTGTGCCCAGCACCTCTTGAAAACGCGCGTTTCATTCGACGGCCGCCCCCCGGCATGGCCTCTGAGCCCTGGAAAGCCTCCTCTGGCGGGGTTCAGCTACGGCGCCGCAGGAGTCAGTCATTCGCTCCTGCGCCTCCACGAGATCGTCGGTGAGCCAGCGCTCCGGGATGCCGCACAGGAGGGCCTCTCCTTTGTGCGCAGCTTGTACTCTCAGGAGCATGGGAGTTGGCGGGACGTCCATGTGCTCTTCCAGTCTCTCTACGGCCTGCGGAGGGGCACCTGGGGCGACTGGTGGGTCTCCGGGTCGCCCGATGATTTGATCGCTCTCCCTTCTCCCTCTCCACCGGAGGACGAGTTTCCCGAAGGCTGGTGCCATGGAGCCGCCGGTATCGTCCTGGGCCGGATCGGCTCGTTGGCCCTTTGCAATACGCCCGAGGGGAAGGAAGAGATCGACCGGACGCTCCGCCGAATGCAGTCCTACGCCTTGGATGGAGACGAGCTCGAGGGTTCCGACGACATCTGCACGGGGCATATGGGGATGATCGAATTGCTCTTGTCGGCCTCTCGGCGTCTGGAGGACGCGCGATCCTTGGAGGCAGCCCTGGCGCTCACGGATCGCGTTTGCCAGCGGCGAGACTCCAGGGGGAGGTACGACCTTTCGGCCGCGTGCGGCAAGGACGTCTTCGCCCCTTCCTTTCTGCAGGGCGTCGCGGGCGTCGGCTATACGCTGCTGCGCCTGGCCGCGCCGGAAAGCTTGCCCTGCATCTTATTGTTTGAATAACGATTCATCCGAGGCGCTTCCGGAAAAGGTCCGGCGCGTGCCACCTTCCCGTTTGGCGCCGCCGCCGGCCGGCGGATAGACTCCCGGCCATGCTCCAGGCCTCCGCCGCGTCCCTCGCTCCCCCGGCTCGTTTCGCCCGCGCCAAGAAGGAGCGGCGCTCCCAGAAGGCGGCGGGAGGTTCCACCCCCGCGATCGCCACCGAGCCCGAGCGGCATCCCCTCCTCAAGCTGATCCTCGCCGCGGCGGCGGTGGTGCTCCTCTTCTTCTCGCTGCGCTGGCAGCACCCGCAGCCCTGGTCGTATGACGAGTACTACCACCTGGGGCTGGCGCGCGAGATGCTGACCTCGGGGCCGCGGATCGCCTCGTTCCACTGGACCCCGTTCTCGATCAGCTACGACCATTTCGCCGACGGCGAGCCCCTCTTCCATCTCCTGCTGATGCCCTTCGCCCGCCTCTCGCTCGAGAGCGCGGGGCTCGCCGGGGTGCTCCTCGGGCAGCTCTTCCTGGCCGGCGCCTTCGCGGCGGCGCTGTGGATCGTGCGGGCGCCGAAGCCCTGGTGGTTCATGCTCGGCCTCGGCGGCCTCGGCACCCTCTTCGCCCAGAGGATGGAGATGTGCCGGCCCCACGTCTGGCTGATCGGCTTCACGGCGCTGGTGGCGGCGCTACTCGTCGAGCGGCGCTGGAAGGCGCTGTTCGTGGTCTCCGCCCTCTTCGCGCTGACCCACGCCGGCGCCTGGATCGCCATCCCCCTCGCGATCCTCTGGGCGCTCTGCGGCCTGGTCGCATCCAAAGAGCCTGGCGCGGCGGATACGCGCCGCGTCCCCTGGCGGCCGGCCGCGATCGTGGCGGGCGGCTGGCTGCTCGGGCAGCTCCTGAACCCGGACGTGCCGGAGAACTTCCGGCTCTTCCTGATCACCAACTTCGTGATCCCCTTCCAGGCGACCACGGCCGGCAACGCGGCGCTCCACTCGCAGCTCGGCACCGAGCTCTCGCCGCCGAGCCTCGCCCTGATGCTCGACCAGTGGCCGGCGTTCCTGGCCCCGGCGCTCCTCCTCTTCGCCCTCTTCCTCCAGCCGCGCCTGCGCACCCGCGCCACGCTCACCGTGGGGATCACCGCGCTCGCCTTCCTCCTCGCCGGCACCTTCGCCATCCGCCGCTTCTTCGAGCTGGGCGCGCCGCTCTCCCTCCTCGCTCTGGCGCTGGCGGCGCGCGACTGGCGGGATCTCGGCATTCCGCCGCTGCCGTCCTGGGAGCGCAAGGTGGGAGCGGGGGCCGTGCTGGTCGGCATTCTGTGGACGTTCGGGATGCTGCGCTCGCAGGGGATCGAGGACGCCTCGGCGCCGCTCGGCATGGCGGCCTGGCTGAAGGATCACGGCGCGGCGGGCGAGCGGGTGTTCACCGCGCAGTGGGGGGACTCGGCGCCGCTGTTCTATTTCGCGCCGCAGCTCCAGAGCCTGGTCGCCCTCGACCCCACGGCGTTCTATCTCAAGGACCCGCGGCTCTTCGCGGCCTACGTGAACGCCGTCTCGGGCCAAGACCCGGACCCCGGCCGCACCATCCGCGAGCGCTTCGGCGCGCGCTGGGTCACCCTGCCGATGGCGCTCTATCCCCAGTTCCTGCAGCGCCTCGCCTACTCCCCCGGCGCCAAGGCGCTCTACGCCGACGGCACCTACATGGTGGTGGACCTCGGCGCCCCCAAGCCGCCGGCCTAGCGCTCCTGGGTCTCCTGTTCGAACATCCCCTCGAGCTCGGCCAGGTACTCGTCCACCTCGTCGCCGCCGTCGTCGAGGAGCTGGTTCCCCACCGCCTCGGCGAGCTGGCGCACGGTGGGGTGCTCGAAGAGGGCCTGGAGCGGCAGCTCGACGCCGGTCGAGTCGAGCAGGCGGGCGAGGACGCGGGTGGCGAGCAGGGAGTGACCGCCGAGGTCCCAGAAGGCGGCGTCGATCCCCACCGGTTCGACTCCCAAGACTCCGCTCCAGATCTCCGCCAGCAGCGCCTCGAGCGGGGTGCGCGGCGCCACGTATTCCGCGCCGGAGGCCTCCGCGGCCGCGTCCGGGGGCGGCAGGGCGCGGCGGTTCACCTTGCCGTTCGGGGTCAGCGGCAGCGCGGCGAGGAAGACGAACGCCGACGGCACCATGAACTCCGGCAGCCGCTCGCGGAGCGCCTCGCGCAGGGCGGCCGGCGTGAGGGAGGCCCCCGGCGCGGCGGCCACGTAGGCCACCAGCCGCGTGTCGCCGGTCTCCTGCCGGGCCAGCACGGCGGCCGACTCGACGCCGGGGAGGCGGGCGAGCGCCGCCTCCACCTCGCCCAGCTCGACACGGAAGCCGCGGATCTTGACCTGATGATCGATCCGCCCCAGGAACTCGAGGCGCCCGTCCGGCCGATAGCGCACCAGGTCTCCCACCCGGTACATCCGCGCTCCCGGCCGGCCGGCGGCGGCGGCGAAGGGATCGGGGACGAAGCGCTCCGCCGTCAGCTCCGGACGGCCAAGATAGCCTCGCGACACCCCCGCGCCTCCCAGGTAGAGCTCCCCCGGCACGCCCACCGGCGCCAGCTGGAGATTCCCGTCCACCACCCATCCCTGCTCGCCGTCGAGCGGACGGCCGATCGCCGGCGCCCGCTCCGACCGGCGTTCGATCAGCTCCCAGGTGGAGAACGTGGTGTCCTCGGACGGACCGTAGACGTTGTACAGCCGCTCGATCCCGGCCTGCGCGTAGATGCGGTCCGCCAGCGCCCGCGGCACCGCCTCGCCGCCCAGGTTCACCGTCACCACGGAAGGCGGCACGGCGTCCATCCGCAGCAGCTCGGCGATCGCCGAGGGGACGGTGTCCACCACCCGCACGAGGTCCTTCGCCGGCAGCTTGGGGAGGGCCAGGGCATTCGTGGCGAGGATCACCGTGCCGCCCCAGCAGAGCGGCGCGAAGAGCTCGAAGACCGACATGTCGAAGGTGATCGAGGTCGCGGCCAGCATCCCCCCGAGCTCGCGGTCCGAGAATTCGCGTCGCGACCAGTGCATCAGGATGACGGCGCTGCGGTGCTCGATCGCCACTGCCTTGGGGCGGCCGGTGGAGCCCGAGGTGTAGATGAGGTAGGCGAGGTTTTGCGGTTGTGCCGCCTCCGGTGAGGGCCGTGCTGTGCCCCTGCTCGGCTCCTTCGTGTGCGCTCCTTCGTCGCTGCCAGTCGCCTGTGCGGGGCACAGCACGGCCCGCACCGCCCCCGCCCCATTCTCCGGAAGTCTTTCCGCCAGAAGTCGAAGAGGTCAGGACGACCTGGCAGCCGCTGTCCTCCAGCATGAAGCCGAGGCGGTCTGACGGATAGGCGGGATCCATGGGGACATAGAAGCCTCCGGCGCGTAGGGTCGCGAGGAGCGCGATGACCAGCTCGGCGTCGCGTTCGAGGAAGATTCCCACCGGCACCTCGGGGCCGACGCCAAGGCTCTGAAGACGAAGGGCGAGATCCGCGGAGCGGCGATCCAGATCCTCGTAGGTCAGCCTCTCCTCACCCACGATCAGCGCCACCGCTCCGGGGGTCCGCGCGGCCTGCGCTTCGAACATCCCGTGCAGGGTCCGGCCGGCCGATTCCTCCGGGCGCTGCCGTTGAGTCTCCTCGTTCCAGGACTGGAGCTGACCGCGCTCGGCGTCGTTCAGCAGCGGCAGCGCCGAGAGGGGGGTCTGCGGCGCCCGCTCGACGCCGTGCAGCAAGGTTTCGAAGTGCCCCAGCAGGCGCTGGACCGTCGCGCCGTCGAAGAGGTCGGTGCTGTACTCGGCCAGCAGCGCGGTCGACTCCTCGCCGCGCCCCACGAAGAGCGCGAGATCGAACTTGGCGCTCCCCCCACGCCCCTCCTCCATCTCGACCCGCAGCTCGGGGCCGAGGTCGAGCGCCGCGATCCCCTCCTGCTGGAAGGAAAACGCCACCTGGCAGAGCGGCGAGCGCGACAGGTCGCGTCCCGAGACCAGCTCCTCGACCAGGCGCTCGAACGGCAGGTCCTGATGGGCGTAGGCCGAGAGCGCCGCCTCCCGCACCCGCTCCATGAGCCCGCCGAAGGTCGGATCGCCGCCCAGGTCCGCGTGCAGCACCAGGGTGTTCACGAAGCAGCCGATCAGCCCCTCGGTCTCCAGCCGGCCGCGGTTGGCGACCGGCGAGCCGACCGAGATCCCGGCGCGGCCGGTGTAGCGATGGAGGAGGGTCTGGAAGACGGCGAGGAACGCCATGAAGGAGGTCGCGCCGCGTTCCCGGGCGAGCCCTTCGAGCCGCCGGCCGGCCTCGAGGCTCCGCGACTCGACGGCGCCCCGGCCGCTCTGCACAGCCGGACGCGGATGGTCCCCCGGCAGCTCCAGCGGCTCCGGGTCCACCCCCAGCCGCTCGCGCCAGAAGGCGAGCTGTTCTGCGAGGACGGCGCCCTGGAGCCACTCGCGCTGCCAGACCGCGTAGTCCGCGTACTGGATGAACAGCGGCTCGAGAGGCGAGGGGCGGCCGGCGGCGAAGGCGCGATAGAGGGCCCCCAGCTCGGCGGTCAGCACGCCGCTCGACCAGCCGTCGGAGGCGATGTGGTGGACGTCGAGCAGCAGCAGGTGCTCGGCCTCCGAAAGGCGCAGCAGCGAGGTCCGCAGGATGGGGCCGCGCTCGAGGTCGGCCGGCAGGGAGCCCCACTCGGAGACCAGCCAGGCCGCCTGATCGCTCCGCCGCTCCGAGAAGCGTTCGAGGTCGACGACGGGGAGCGGACGCGGCGCGAACGGCTGCACGACCTGGAGCGGCTGGCCGTCGGCGACGCGGAAGACGGTGCGCAGCACCTCGTGGCGGCGCACGACCTCGTCGAGCGCCTGGGCGAGCGCCGCCGTCCGTAGCGGGCCCTGAATCCGGAACACGAAGGGCATGTTGTAGGCCGTCGATTCGGGGCGCAGGCGCTGGAGGAACCAGAGCCGCTGCTGGGCGAAGGAAGCCGGCAGCGCCTCGTGGCGGGTGCGCGGCAGCAGCGGTGGAGGCGGGGGCACCAGGGAAGGCTGCGGCGAGCTCGCAGACAGCGCACCGCGCCGGCCGGCTTCCACGCGGCGGGCGAGGCCGGCCACGGTCGGCGCCTCGAAGACGGCGCGCAGCGGCAGGTCGGCCCCGAGCGTCTCGCGGATGCGGGCCACCAGCCGTGCCGCGAGCAGCGAGTGGCCGCCGCGGAGGAAGAAGTCGTCCGCCGTGCCGATCCGTTCGAGGCCGAGGAGGTCGGCGACCAGCCCGCAGAGCGCCTCCTCCAGCGGGCTCGCCGGAGCCGTGAAGCGCGCGCCGGCCGATCGTCGCCGCTTCGATCGGAAGCCGCGCCAGCGCCCGCCGGTCCACCTTGCCGTTGGGGGTGAGCGGCAGCGCGTCGAGCCGCTTCCACGCCGTCGGCACCATGTACTCCGGAAGCGCGGAGCGTGCCCCTTCGCGGAGCGCCGCTGGGTCCAGCGTTCCTGCACCGGACACCGCGGGCACGACGTAGGCCGCCAGATGAAGGCCGAGCGCCGCGTCCTGCCGCGCCAGCACCACCGCCGCCTCCACCCCGGCGAGACGGGAGAGCACGGCCTCCACCTCCCCCACCTCGACGCGGAAGCCGCGGATCTTCACCTGATGATCGATCCGCCCCAGGAACTCCAGCCGCCCGTCCGGCCGGTACCTCACCAGATCACCCACCCGGTACATCCGCGCTCCCGGTCTGCCGGAGGCGGCGGCGAACGGATCGGGGACGAAGCGCTCGGCGGTCAGGTCCGGACGGCCGAGATAGCCGCGCGAAACGCCCGCGCCGCCGAGATACAGCTCCCCCGGCACCCCGACCGGCGTCGGCTGGAGATTTCCGTCCACCACCCATCCCTGCTCGCCGTCGAGCGGACGGCCGATCGACGGGTGCCCTCTGCGACCGGCGCTCGATCAGCTCCCAGGTAGAGAACGTGGTGTCCTCGGAAGGGCCGTAGACATTGTGCAGCCGCTCGATCCCGGCCTGCGCATAGATGCGGTCCGCCAGCTCCCGCGGCACCGGCTCGCCGCCGAGGTTCACGGTCACCACCGAAGGCGGCAGGGCGCCCATCCGCAGCAGCTCGGCGATCGCCGAGGGGACGGTGTCCACCACCCGCACCTGGTTCCTGGCCGGCAGGTCGGGGAGCGTCAGGGCGTTCGCGGCGAGGATCACCGTCCCTCCCCAGCAGAGGGGCGCGAAGAGCTCGAAGACCGACATGTCGAAGGTGATCGAGGTCGAGGCCAGCATCCCCGAAAGCTCGAGGTCTGAGAATTCGCGCCGCGACCAGTGCATCAGGATGACGGCGCCGCGGTGCTCGATCGCCACCGCCTTCGGGCGTCCTGTGGAGCCCGAGGTATAGATCAGGTACGCAAGGTTATTGGGCTGTGCCGCCTCCGGTGCGGGTCCTGATAGGCCCCTGCTCGCCTCCTTCGTGTGCGCTCCTTCGTCGCTGCCAGTCGGCTGCGCGGGGCCCATCAGGACCCGCACCACCCCCGCCCCATTCTGGGGAAGCTTTGGAGCCAGGGACTCGGACGTCAACACGATCCGACAGCCACTGTCTTGCAGCATGAAACCGATGCGGTCGGAGGGGTAGGCGGGATCGAGGGGAACGTAGAAACCTCCGGCTTGCAAAGTCGCGAGGAGCGCCACCACCAGCTCGGCGTCTCTTTCGAGGAAGATCCCCACCGGCACCTCGGGGCCGACTCCAAGGTTTTGCAGGCGAAGGGCGAGATCGGTCGAGCGCGAGGCAAGATCGGCGAAGGTGACCCGCTCCTCCCCCACGATCAGCGCCACGGCGGCTGGGGTTCTGGAAACCTGCGCCGCGAACATTCCGTGCAGGGTCCAGCCGTCCGACTCGTCCGGCCGCTGCCGCCGCGTCTCCTCGTTCCAGGCGACGAGTTGGGCGCGCTCCTCTTCGCCCAGCAGCGGCAATGCCGAGATCCTCACCTCGGGATCGGCTTCGATCCCTGCCACCAGGACCGCGAGGTGCCCCAGCAGGCGCTCGACCGTCTCCCCGTCGAAGAGGTCCGTTGCGTACTCGGCCAGCAACTCTGGCTGCTCTCCCGAGCGGTCCAGATACACCGCGAGATCGAACTTCGCCGTGCCGCTGTGCCCGGCCGAGGCCGTCACCCGCACCCCGTCGCCCAGCGCGGGGAGCGGCGCTCCTCCTTGATCGAGAGCGAAGGTGACCTGGCAGAGCGGCGTGCGCGACAGGTCGCGGCCGGGGACCAGCTCCTCGACCAAGCGCTCGAAGGGGAGGTCCTGATGGGCGTAGGCGGCGAGCGCCGTCTCCCGCACCTGGTCGAGGAACGCCAGGAAGGGCGGATCGCCCGCGAAGTCGGCGCGCAGCACCAGGGTGTTCACGAAGCAGCCGATCAGCCCCTCGACGTCCAGCCGGTCGCGGTTCGCCACCGGCGTCCCCACCAGCAGCTCGCGCCGCCCGGTGTAGCGGTGGAGCAGCGCCTGGAACGCCGCCAGGAAGACCATGAACGAGGTTCCCCGCCGCGCCCGCCCCAGGCGGTCGAGCCCCTGGCCGAAGTCTAGCCGGCAGCGGGTGCCGCGCCAGCGCGCCGCGGCCGCTCTGCACCGCCGGCCGCGGCCGGTCGGCGGGCAGCTCCAGCGGCTCCGGGTCCATCCCGAGATGGTCGCGCCAGAAGCCGACCTGTTCCTCCAGCACGGCCCCGGACAGCCGCTCCCGCTGCCACGCCGCGTAGTCGCCGTACTGCAAGGGCAGCGGCGGCAAGGGAGATTCAGTCCTCCCGGCGGCGAAGGCCTGATAGAGCGCGCTCAGCTCGTGGATCAGGATTCCCTGCGACCAGCCGTCGGAGGCGATGTGGTGGACGTTGATCAGCAGCATGTGCCCGTCCGGAACCCGGCGCAGCAGGGCGGCGCGGAAGACCGGCCCGCGCTCGAGGTCGAACGGACGCCGCCCCCACTCCGCCGCCAGGCGCCCCGCCTCCGCCGCGCGCAGCGACGGCGGGCAGGCCGCGAGATCGATCACGGGGGAGACCGTTGAGCCTTGAACGGCTGCACGACCTGCACGGGCTGGCCGTCCTCGACGCGGAAGACCGTCCGCAGCACCTGATGCCGCCGCAGGATCTCGTCGAGCGCCGCGCCCAGCGCTTCTGGACGCAGGGCGCCTTCGAGATCGAAGACGGCGGGGATGTTGTAGGTCGCGGAGGCGCCCAGCAGGCGGTCGAGGAACCACAGCCGCTGCTGGGCGAAGGAGAGCGGCATCCCGGCCTCGCCGCCCGCCAGCACCGCGGGCGGGACAGCGAGGTCCCCGGGGAGAACGGGCGTACCGCCGGACCCTGTCCGCTCCGCGATCCGCCGGGCCAGCCGGGAGACGGTGCGCTCGTCGAACAGGGCGCGCAGCTCGAGGTCGATGCCGAAGGCCTGCCGCAGCAGCGACAGCGCGCGGGTGGCGAGCAGCGAGTGGCCGCCCAGCTCGAAGAAATCGGCGTCCGGGTCCGCGATGGGAGGAATCCCCAGGAGCCGCGCGAAGATCCCCGCCACCACCTCCTCGGCCTGAGTGAGCGGGCGCAAGGGAACGGCCGCCTCCTCGGCGGCGGCAGGATCAGCGGCGGCGGACAACGCCTGGCGGTCCACCTTGCCGTTCGCCGTCAGCGGGAGAGCGGCGAGGAGCACGAACGCCGTGGGGACCAGGGCCTCGGGGAGGCTCTCGCGCAACCGCCGGCGCAGGTCCGCGGCGAGGTCGTCTCCGGCTTCTCTCTCGCGGCGCGCGCGGCACCACGTAGGCGACCAGCCGGTTCTCGCCCTCCGGGCTCTGGCGCACCACGAGTCAGCGCCTCGCGCACGCGGTCGTCCGCGCGCAGGGCGGCCTCGATCTCCCCCGGCTCGACGCGGAAGCCGCGGATCTTGACCTGGTGATCGATGCGCCCCAGGAACTCGATCTCCCCCTCCGGGGAGAGGCGGGCGAGATCGCCCGTGCGGTAGAGGCGCGCGCCGGGCTCGCCCGGGAACGGATCGGGCACGAAGCGCGCGGCGGTGAGGTCCGGGCGGGCGAGGTATCCGCGGGCCACCTGCGGGCCGCCGGCCAGCAGCTCGCCGGCGACTCCCGGCGGCACCGGCAGAGGCCGGCGTCGACCACGATCGCCCGCGTGGCGCCGAGAGGGGAGCCGAGCGGCACGGCCCGCGCGCGGCGGGGGGCATGCGAGGGCCTCCTCAAGGACCGGGAACGCCAGCACGCCGACCGTCGTCTCCGTGGGGCCGTAGTGATTGAGCAGCCGGCAGCCGGGGGCCAGCTCGCGGACCCGCTCGGCGAGCGGCCACGGCAGCGGCTCGCCGCCGGTCACCAGCAGACGGCGCGGCAGCACCCGCTCCGGACGCTCCGCGGTCATCAGGGCCGCCAGGTGGGAGGGGACGATCTTGAGAGCGTCGACGGGGCGCGCGGCGAAATACTCGGCGAGGCGGAGCGGATCGCCGAGGCGGTCGCCGGCCAGCACGTGGAGGAGGCCGCCGGTCGTGAGCGAAGCGAAGATCACCGTGTTCCCCAGGTCGGCGGCGAGGGTGCTGACCGTGGCATAGCTCGCCCCGTCGGGGAGCGCCATCCGCGCCGTCAGCCCGTCGAGGTAGCTGGCAAGGCTGCCGTGCTCGACCATCACCCCCTTGGGGCGTCCCGTCGATCCCGAGGTGTAGATGACGTAGGCCAGGTGGCAGGGCTCCGCGAGGTCTTCCACCGGCGCCGGGGACTCGCCGGCGAGCGCCGTCCAATCCCCGTCGATCCTCACCAGCGGCAGGGACGGCCGGCCCCCCGACAACCGCCCCGCCGACGCCGCGTCCACGACCAGCACCCGCGCGCCGCTGTCCGCCAGCTGGAAGGCGAGGCGCTCGGCGGGGAACCCGGGATCGAGCGGCACGTAGGCGCCGCCGGCCTTGAGCACGCCGAGCAGGGCGGCCACCATGCCGCAGGAGCGCTCGCAGCAGAGGCCGACGACCGTCTCCGGCCCCACGCCGAGCCGGCGCAGGCGGCGGGCGAGGCGGTTCGCGCGCTCGTCGAGCTCGCGGAAGGTCAGCGTCTCCCCTTCGCAGGTCACGGCGGGCGCCTCGGGCGTGCGCCGGGCCCAGGCCGCGAAGCGCTCGTGGACCGGCCGGCCATCCGGCGCCGCGAGGAGATCCGATCAGGAGGACCTGACGCAGCTCCTCGGCGCCGAGCAGCGGCAGCTCGGCGAGCCGCGTCTCGGGGGACTCGACGGCGCCGGCGAGCAGGTTGACGAAGTGCCCGCCCAGACGGCGCACGGTCGCCGCCTCGAAGAGGTCGGCGGCGTACTCCCAGAAGGCGGCGAGCCCGCCGCCGTCCTCGTCGAGCGCCAGCTTGAGGTCGAACTTGGCGAGCTCGCCCGCCATCTCCTCGACCCGCAGGCGGAGGCCGGGAGCCAGCTCGCGCGTCGCCGGCGCCCGGTCCTGGAACAGGAAGAGGACCTGGAACACCGGGCTGCGCGAGAAGTCGCGCTGCGGCGCCAGCTCCTCGACCAGCTTCTCGAACGGCAGCTCCTGATGGGCGAAGGCCGCCAGCGCCGCCTCGCGCACCCGCGAGACCAGCTCGGCGAAGGTGGGGGCTCCCGCCAGCCGCCCGCGCAGCACCAGCGTGTTGATGAACAGCCCGATCAGCCCTTCGGTCTCCACCTGGCCGCGCCCGGCGACGGGCGAGCCGACGAGCACGTCCTCGGCACCGGTATAGCGGCCCAGCAGCGCCTGGAAGGCGGCCAGGAAGACGATGAACGGGGTGGCCGCCGAGCGCCGCGCGAGCTCCCGCGCCGCCGTCTCGAGAGCGCTGCCGATCGCCGTCCGCTCGAGGCCGCCGCGGTGGCTGGGGACCGGAGGCCGCGGGCGGTCGGCGGGGAGGTCGAGGACGAGCGGCGCGCCGGCGAGCGCCCCGCGCCAGTAGGCGGCCTCGCGGCCGATCGTCTCGCCGCCGAACGACCGCCGCTGCCAGACGGCGTAGTCGGCGTACTGGAGCGCCGGCTCGGCGAGCGGAGCGGAGGCGGTATAGAGGGCCGCCAGCTCGCGCAGCAGCACCTCGACCGACCAGCCGTCGGCCGAGATGTGGTGCAGCGAAACGAGCAGGCGGTGCTCTTCCGCGCCGAGGCGGAGCAGGGCGTGGCGCCAGACCGGCCCGCGGGCGAGGTCGAAGGGACGGCGCGACTCCTCGCGGGCCAGCCGCTCGGCCGCTATACCCCGCGCCGCGGCCGGCAGGCCGGCGAGGTCCACCCGCGGCAGCGGACGCGGAGAGGGAGGAAGGACGATCTGGACCGGCTCCCCTCCCGCCAGCGCGAAGACGGTGCGCAGCACGGCGTGGCGGCGCTCGACCTCAGCGAGGGCCGCCGCCAGGGCATCCGCGCGGAGCGGGCCGTCCAGCCGGAAGACCATCGGCAGGTTGTAGAGCGTCGACTCCGGGGCGAGCTGGTAGAGGAACCAGAGGCGCTCCTGGGCGAAGGAGAGCGGCGGGGCGCCGGCGCCCCCCGCGGCGACATCGCGGGGGAGGATCGGCGGCAGCGCGGGAGCGCCGCCGCGCCGGGCCTCGCTCACCCAGGCGGCCAGCGCCTCGACCGTCGGCCGCTCGAGCAGGGTGCGCACCGTCGGGGGCGACCGCGAAGGCGCGGCGCAGGCGCGACACCACCCGCGTGGCGAGCAGCGATTGGCCGCCGAGCGCGAAGAAGTCATCGTGCGCCCCCACCCGCTCGAGGCCGAGGACCTCGGCGAAGATCGCCGCCACCATCTCCTCGACCGGGCCGCGCGGCGCCAGGTACCCCAGCTCCGCCGCGCCGGCTTCTCCGCTGTCACCGGCGAGTTGCGACAGTGCGCGGCGGTCCACCTTGCCGTTGGCGGTCAGCGGCAGGGCGTCGAGCAGCCGCCAGGCGGTCGGCACCATGAACTCCGGCAGCCGCTCGCGCAGGGCGGCGCGCAGCGCCGAGACCTCCAGCCGCCACCCTTCCTTCGCCACCACCCAGGCCGCGAGATGGGTGCCGAGCGCGCCATCCTCGCGCGCCATCACCGCCGCCGCCTCCACCCCCGGCACGCCGGCGAGCGCCGACTCCACCTCGCCGAGCTCGATGCGGAAGCCGCGCACCTTGACCTGGTGGTCGATCCGCCCCAGGAACTCGAGGACGCCGTCCGGCCGGTAACGGGCGAGGTCGCCCGTGCGGTAGAGCCGCTCGCCGCCGGCGGCGCCTCCTCCAGACGCTGCGAAGGGCGACGGGACGAAGCGCTCGGCGGTCAGCTCCGGCCGCCCCAGGTAGCCGCGCGACAGCCCCTCGCCGCCCAGGTAGACCTCGCCGGGAACGCCGAGGGGCGCGAGCGCGAGCCGCGCGTCGAGCACCCAGGCCTGCGAGCCGTCGAGCGGCCGGCCGATCGCGGGCGGCCGGTCCGATTCGCGCTCGAGCAGCTCCCAGGTCGAGTAGGTGGTGTCCTCCGAGGGGCCGTAGAGGTTGTAGGCCCGCTCGACGTGCGGCCGGGCGTAGACGCGGTCGACCAGCGAGCGCGACAGCGCCTCCCCCGCCAGGTTCACCGTCTCGACCGAGGCGGGGATGCCGTCCATCCGCAGCAGCTCGGCGACCGCCGAGGGGACGGCGTCGAGCACCCGCACGGCGACCCCCGGGGGGAGCGCGGGCAGCGCGGGGAGGGCGAGGGCGTTCTCGGCGAGGATCACGGTGCCGCCCCAGGCGAGCGGCGCGAAGATCTCGAAGACCGAGATGTCGAAAGTGATCGAGGTCGAGGCCAGCATCCCGGAGAGCTCGCGGTCCGAGTACTCGCGCCGCGCCCAGGCGAGCATCGCCACGGCGCTCCGGTGCTCGATCGCCACCGCCTTGGGGCGGCCGGTCGAGCCCGAGGTGTAGATCACGTAGGCCAGATTTCCAGGTGGCGGGAAACCGGCCGGAGATCCCGCGGCGGCCTCTGCCGCCGGGAACGGCGCGTCCAGCCGCACGACGGGGGCGGCTTGCGGCGGCAGCCGGTCGGCCACCTCGCCGGTGGTCAGCACCAGCGCGCAGGCGGAATCGGCCAGCATGAAGGCCGAGCGCTCGGCGGGATAGGCGGGATCGAGCGGGACGTAGAACCCGCCGGCCCGATGGGTGGCGAGGAGCGCCACCACCAGCTCCGCGCGGCGCGGCAGGAAGATCCCGACCGGCACCTCCGGCCCCACCCCCAGCCGCCGCAGGCGGCCGGCGAGCGCCTCGACCCGCGCCGCGAGGTCGGCATAGGTCAGCCGCGCCTCGCCGGCGACCAGCGCCAGGGCTTCCGGCGTCCGCCGCGCCTGCGCCGCGAACAGCGAGGCGAGGGTGGCGCCGGCGAGATCCGCCGGGCGCTCTCTCTGGGTCTCTTCGTTCCAGGCCACGAGCTGGGCGCGCTCCGCGGCGGTCAGCAGCGGCAGCTCCCCCACCGCCGCCTCCGGCGCCGCGGCGATCCCCGCCAGCAGCGTCTCGAGGCGCAGGGCCATGCGCTCGATCGTCGAAGGGTCGAACAGGGCCGTGTTGTACTCCCAGATCGCCGCCATCCCCTCCGCCCCCTCCTCGAGGAAGAGGCTGAGGTCCATCTTCGCCACGCCGACCTCGAGCTCGCGGACGGTGAGGGCGAGGTCCGGCCCCAGGCGCTCCGGCAGGCGCAGCGCATTGGCGAGGATCACCATCACGTCGATCAGGGGATTGCGCGACGGGTCGCGCACGGGCGCCAGCTCCTCGAGCAGGCGCTCGAAGGGGAGGTCCTGGTGCTCGTAGGCGCCGAGCAGCATCGTCCGCACCTCGCCGAGGAGGGCGAGGAACGGCGCGGCGGGATCGACCCGCGCCCGCAACGGCAGCGTGTTGACGAAGAAACCGATCAGCTCCTCCACCTCCACCCGGTGGCGGTTGGCGATCGGCGAGCCGACCAGCACGTCGGCGGCCCCCGTCGAGCGGGCGAGCATCGCGTCGAACGCCGCCAGCAGCACCATGAAGAGGGACGAATCCGCCCGCCGCCCGAGGGCCGCGAGAGCCTCCACCTGCCCGCGCGGCACCCGGCGGCGCAGGCGCGCCCCGCGGAAGCTCAGCAGCGCCGGCCGCGGGCGGTCGGTGGCGAGATCGAGCACCGGCAGCGGCGGCGCCAGCGCCGCGCGCCACCAGCCGAGCTGGCGCGCCAGCACCGGTCCGGCGAGCCAGCGGCGCTGCCAGGCGGCGAAGTCGCCGTACTGCACCGGCAGCGGCGGCAGGGGCGAGGGACGGCCCTGCGCGAACGCCATGTAGAGGGCCGACAGCTCGCGGACCAGGACGGAGATCGACCAGTCGTCCGAGACGATGTGGTGCATCAGCGCCAGCAGCCGGTGCTCCTGCGGCGCCAGGCGGAGCAGCACCGTGCGCAGCAGCGGGCCGCGCGCGAGGTCGAACGCCCGGTGCGCCTCCTGCGCCGTGATCCGCTCGGCCTCCGCCTCCCGCGCGCCGGCCGGCAGCCCCGCGAGGTCGCAGACGGGGAGCGCCGCCTCCATGCGCCGGCGCACCTCCAGCACCGGCTGGCCGTCCACCTCGCGAAAGGTCGCCCGCAAAGTCTCGTGGCGCGCCAGGATCTCCGCCACGGCCCGCTGCAAGACCGCCACGTCCAGCGCACCGCTGAGGTCGAGGGCGAACGGCGTGTTGTAGAGCGCCGGCTCCGGGCTCCAGCGCTCCGCCATCCAGAGCCGGTGCTGGGCGAACGACAGCGGCAGCTCGACGGCGGCGTCCCCCGCCGGGCGGGACAGCGGCCGGATCTCCCATTCCTCGCCTCGGCTGCGCCGGCCTCCTCTCCCAGAGGGCGCGAGGCCGCCAGCTCCGCCACGGTGGGATGGGTGAACAGCGCGCCCGGGGCCAGCGTGGCGCCGAGGCGCGCGCGGACCCGCGAGACGACCTGGGTCGCCTGCAACGAATGACCGCCGAGGGCGAAGAAGTCCTCGTCGATCCCGACCTCGGCCAATCCCAGCACCTCGGCGAAGATCGCCGCCAGCTCGGCCTCCCGCGCCGTGCGGGGGGCGAGGAGCGCGCCCCTCTCCCGCTCCGGCTCGGGGAGCGCCGCCCGATCCACCTTGCCGTTGGGGGTCAGCGGCAGCGCCGCGAGGTTCACCCAGGCCGCCGGCACCATGTACTCCGGCAGGGTGCGGCCGAGGAACGCCGCCAGCTCGGTCTCAGGGAGCGGTCGCTCCGCGCGGCACGACGTAGCCGGCGAGCCGCTTGCCGCCCCGGCCGTCGTCGCGCGCCATCACCACGGCGTCGCGCACCTCCGGGTGCCGGCGCAGCGCCACCTCGATCTCCCCCAGCTCGATGCGGAACCCGCGCACCTTGACCTGGAAGTCGATCCGCCCCACGAAGTCGAGGTCCCCGTCCGGCAGCTCGCGCACCAGGTCGCCCGTGCGGTAGAGGCGCGCCCCCGGCTCCGCCGCGAAGGGGTCCGGCACGAAGCGCTCGGCGGTCAGCTCGGGGCGCCCCCGATAGCCGCGCGCCAGGCTCACCCCCCCGGTCCACAGCTCCCCTTCCTCTCCGGCCGCGACGGGCAGGAGATCGCTCCCCATCAGCCGCACCGCGACGCCGTCGATCGGGCGGCCGATCGGCGGCCGCTCCGTGCTCCCGACCGGAACCCGGCACCAGGTCGTCACCACGCTGTTCTCGGTCGGGCCGTAGTGGTTGTAGAGGCCGAACGGGTGCTCCGGGCGCGGGCCGCGGTGCAGGCGGTCGCCGCCCGTCAGCAGCGCCCGCAGCGGCGCGTCCCCCGGCCACGCCTCTTCCAGCATGGCCTCGGCCAGTGGGGTGGGTAGGAAACAGAGGGTGATCTCCTCCCGCGCCAGCCAGGCGGCGAGGTCCGGGGGCGACAGCAGCAGCTCGTCGGCCGGCAGGTGCAGGCTCGCCCCCGCCGCCAGATAGGGCCACACCTCCCACACCGAGGCGTCGAACGCCGAGCCGGCGAGACGGGTGGCGCGGTCCGCGGGGGTCACCGAGTAGGTCCGCCGGTGCCAGTCGACCAGGTTCGCGAGGCCGCGATGCTCGACCTCGACCCCCTTGGGGCGCCCGGTCGAGCCCGAGGTGTAGATGACGTACGCCAGGTTGTGAGGCCCTGCGAGGCTCGGCAGGTCCGCCGCGCTCAGGCCCGCGAGATCAGCCTCTTCGTTCTCCACCTCGTTGCCGAGCTTGAAGACGACCGGCGCCGCCGCGGCGACGCCCGGGCGAGGCGCCAGCAGCTCCGCCGTGCTCAGCAGCAGGCGGGCCCCCGCGTCCACCAGCGTCGTCGCCAGCCGCTCCTCGGGGTACGCGGCATCGAGCGGCAGGTAGCACCCTCCCGCCTTGAGCACGGCGAGCAGGGCGACCAGCATCTCCGGCGAGCGGCGCGCGAGGACGCCGACCACGACCTCCGGACCCACCCCGAGAGTCCGCAGATGGCGCGCCAGCCGGTTGGCCCGCGCGTTCAGCTCGCCATAGCTGAGAATGCCGCCGGACCACGCCACGGCGAGCGCCGCCGGCTGCACGGCGGCCCAGGCGGCAAAAGATTCATGGACGCCGGATTTCAGCTTCTCTTCGTTTACAGCGTCCTGAGGTTTATTTTTATTGAGCACGCATGTCTCCATAGAACCATCTGTAAGTCCTGGTGAGTCCGGCTTGGAAATCGGGACAAACAGACGGCCCAATGGGCCCTGCGGCGAAGGCGAGGCGGAGCGGGGCTAGCGCAGAGGATCGCGCAGCAGCTCGCGGTCGATCCGGTCCAGCACCTCGCGGTCGACCGCGAGATCGAACTTGCGGGCGAAGTGGTACCGCCCGGTCGCCAGCTCCGGCAGGTCGGCGACGGAGAGCGTGCGCGGCGATCCCTTGAAGGCCCGCGCGTAGTCGATGTAGCGGAAATCGTCGTCGACCAGCCGGAAGCGCCCGCTGTTGGCGAGCACCGTCTGCACGATCGACTCCTCGGGGACCACGGTGCCGCGGTAGTGGCGCACCACCTCCGGGTGCTCCACCAGGAAGTCCCGCAGGTAGAGCACCGCCGCGCGCCGCAGCGTGAACCAGGCCCAGCCGCCGTGGCAGCGGAACCCCGGATGGAACGGAGTGGAGAGCGCCCGCACCCCGAGCAGCTCGCCGTAGTCGAGGTAGACGTGAAGCGGCAGGACGCGGGTCAGCGGCTTCAGCGCGCGCAGGACCGGCGCCGTCCACGGCGGCAGCCGGCGGTAGCGGTAGAAGTAGCGCGCCGTGGCCTTGCGCCGCGGCCAGGGGGAGGCCGGCGAGCGGACGTCCCAGTGGCGGATGAAACCGTCGGCGTCCGTCGCGCCGAGGAAGGCCTCGATGGCGGGGACGGGGGTGACCGGATAGTCCTGGGCGCTCAGGTTGACCAGCCAGTCGTAGGCGATCCCCTGGGCTTCGAGCCAGCCGATCAGCTCGAGATAGGGCTCGACCTGGCAGGAGTAGTCGGCGCGGATCTGCCGCCGCGAGACGGGGAGGAGCCAGACGCCGGGCAAGCTCGCGAGCGGCCCGGGATCGAGGTCGCAGGCGGCGTAGTTGTGCTGCACCACGATCCGCGCCCGCGGGCTGCCGCGGCGCAGGGTGTGGACCAGCCGGTAGATCTGCTCCGGGTCGCGGTGGCTCTGGAGGAAGTAGCAGACGGTGGCGGTCATGCCGGGGCGCTGGACGGTACCCGGCAACGCGCGGCGAGCAGGCGCAGCAGCGCCTCGTACTCGTCGAGCACGCTCTCCATCCGGGTCAGCTCGCGCACCTGCCGCATGCGCTCGAGGCCGCGCTGCCAGAGCGGCGTGCCGAAGGAGGCGCGCGCCCGCTCGATGGCGGCGAGGATCGACTCCCGCTCCGGCTCGCAGTAGAACGGGTAGTCCTCCCCCAGCAGCTCGACGGTGGTGAGGTCGCGGGTGGTGATCAGATTGGCGTCGCACGCCGCCGCCGTCGACACCTTGCAGTTCGGCTTGTAGAGGAACTCCCGCCCCGGCTCGCGCACCGAGAGGTGGCAGTTGTAGCGCAGCCCCGCCGCGAAGTAGTCGCCGTCGCAGTACTCGACGTCCGGCAGCTGCCCCCAGTGGGTCAGCGAGCGCGCCAGCCCCAGGTAGCCGAGCGCCAGGCGGTCGCGCGGCGCCTGGTTGACCACGTACCGCGGGTCCCACTGGTGGTAGATGATCCGGTCTTCATGGCCGATCCGGCCCGGCCGGCCGAAGTCGTCGAGCTGCCGCCGGCTCTTGAAGATCAGCGAGTCGAACAGCCGGCGGTTCTTGATCCGCCGCTTGAACACCACGGTGTCCTGGACGTCGAGGGCGAGCTGGTTGCCGCGCGCCTTGGCGAGCAGCAGGTGATCGAGCCGGGAGGTCTTGATGAAGACCAGGACGCCGTCGCGGACGCTCGCGATCTCGGCGACGGGGATCGAGCGCACGTTCCAGCCGCGCGCCGCGAGCCCCTCGGCGATCTGGTCGGCCCCCATCACCGTCGACCCCTTCTCGTAGTACTTGACGAAGGCGACCGGCACCGGCGGCACCGCGATCTCGCTCCGGTTCTGGGCTGGGCCTGGGGAAGACATGGAGCGGAATTGGGGACGGTCCGCCGGGAAGTGTACCGCGCTACGGCTTTCCCGAAACCTTGAAGCCGTACTCGCCCACCGCCGACGCCGCGCCGTCCGCGCCGATCCCCTCGATCCTCAGACGGTAGTCGCCAGCGGTGAAGAAGGAGGCGGGGAAGGTGATCATCAGCGCTTCGAGGGCGTTCGGGTGCAGCCCGGCCTGCCGGAAGACGGTGTCATTTCCGCGCGGGCCGCGCAGGATCGTCGCGCGGTAGGAGGAGAACCCGGCGCCGGCTCCGGGGCTGGCGCCGACGTCGACCGCGAGCGCCAGGGCGTCGCCGGTCTGTGCGAGGTCGATCGCCGCCGGCTTCGCCTCGTCGCCGCGCAGCAGGGAGAGGAGGAAGACCGGCGTGTTGGTCAGCGGCGCGGCGAGGCCGCGCGGCGGTTCGGTGGGAGCGGCAGGTTTGGCGGCCTGCGCCAGCCGGGCCTCGCTCGCGGCGAGCCGGCCCGCCAGCTCCCGGCGGCTCTGCTCCCCGGCCGCGACGCGCGCCTGCAACGCCCGCCGCTCGGCGTCCTGTCGATAGGTACCCGCCGCGATCCAGAACGCCGGCAGGGCGGCGGCGAGCAGCAGGGCGGCGAGGGCGATCCCCCACTGCGCCGCCCTCCCCCGCCGGGCGAGCCAGGCGAAGAGCCCCAGCGCAACCGCCGTCTGCATCTGCGCCGTCCTCTCCAGGTCTTCGGCGGCCATCGCCTTCAGGCCGCGCTGGAAGCCGCGGGCGAGCTCGAGCTGCTCGACGCACTGCGGGCAGCCGGCGAAGTGCTCCTCGAAGCGCGCCTCCTCCTCCGGGTCCAGCAGCCCCCGGTGGTAGCTCTCGACGAGCCCGTTCTCCTCGATGTAGGCGTGATCCATGGCTCAGCTCGCCGCCACTCGCAGCATTCCCTTCCAGAGTGTGACGAAGAGGAAGAAAATCGCACCCGTCATCACGGCCGCCGTACGGCCCGCCTGGCCGAGCCGCTCGACCAGCAGCTCCTTGTAGCGCTGGCGGGCGCGGTGGAGGACGCGGTTGAATTGCAGGCCGGAGAGGCCGAGGTCGCCGGCGATGCGCTCCTTGTCGTCCTCGGCGAGGTAGAAGCGGAGGAGGATCTGGCGGTCGCGCTCGTTGCCCAGCTCCTGGAGGACCTGGCGGACGAGGGCGGCGTTCTCGCGCGCCAGGAGCCCCGTGAGCGCCCCGGCGTCCGGCGCCACGGCGGCGAGCACGGCGTCGCTGTCCGCGTCGGTGCGGCGGCGGGAGAGCTTCCGGTAGTGCTCGATGGCGAGGCTGCGGGCGATCTGGGCGAGGAAGCCGGGAAGCTTCGCCGGCTCGCGCAGCTCCCCCCGGCGCAGCTTCTCGAGGCCGGTGCGGAAGGTGTCCTGGAAGAGGTCCTCGGCTTCGGGGCGGCCGTTGGTGTGGCGGTCGAGGATCACCCGGATCGCCCGGCCGTAGAGCGCGAGCACCCGCGCCTCGGCGCGCGGGTCGCCCGCCTGGATGCGCGCGACCAGGTCCTCCGGCCTCTCGGTGGCTGTCTCGTCACTCGCCAGAAGCGATGTCCCCGCTCGGTTTTTCCTTGCTCAGAGCGGGCGGAGTCTACCACGCGGCCTCAGCGGTCCCCGTCCTTCGGGGCCGGGCTCGGCGGCGGCGGGGGCGGGGTGCCGCTGCCTCCCCAGACCGCCACCTGGTCCGGATCGCCGTAGGTGGTCGAGCCATAGAGGTGGATGTAGCGGTCCCCTCCCGGGGTGAAGGTCGCGGCGGTGGAGACGTAGATGTAGAGCGGCTTGCCGAGGTAGTACCCCTTCCAGCGCAACTGGCTGCCGGAGAGGCGGAGCCAGAGCGCCTGGTGCGGGTCGGCCGCCTCGCCGTCGACCGTGCCGTCGGTCGACAGCAGCACCTTCTTCCCCGCCGGGTCGACGATCGCGAAGCCGACGATGACCGCGTGCTCGCCGGTGAGCCGCGGCGGCTGGTCGCCGAGCGGGCTGCCGGTGCCGATCCTCAGCACGTAATCCTGCTGCATCAGCTTCTGATCGACCCCGGCGGTCCATTGGATGTGCCACTTGCCGATGAAATTTCCGATGTTCATTGGGTGTCCCCTCCCTTGGTCAACTCAGTGGGATGGCGGCGCGGAGAGTCGCACCTCCCTCCGAAAAACGAGCGGAAAAACCGGATCACCGCCAGTCCCCTTCGAGCACGAAGCCGGCCCAGTAATACGGGTCGCGCCAGCGCCGCTCTGCGCGCACCGCGAGCTGCGCCTCCCGCAGCGCCGCGGCGGCCGGCTCCCCCTTTCCCCCCTCCCCAAAGCGCGCGGTAGAAGCGCTCCATCAGGGCGGCCGTGGCATTGTCCTCCACCGGCCAGAGGCTCGCCAGCACCCGCGGCGCGCCGGCGTACTGGAACCCCCGGGTGAGGCCGATCAAGCCCTCGCCGCGCACCTCCTTGCCGAGCGCCGTGCGGCAGCCGCTGAGCACCACCAGATCGGCGTCGAGCTCGAGGTTGTAGATGTCGTGCAGGTGGAGGAACCCTTCCTGGGGACGGCCGGCGGCGTCGACCATCGACAGCGCCAGTCCCGAGAGGGCGGGGCGCTCGGCGTCGATCACCCCGTGGGTGGCGAAGTGGACGACGCGGAAGCCGCGCAAGGCGCCGCCCTGCACGCGCGGCAGGGCGGCGTCGAAGTCGAGCGCCAGCATCGTCTGGCCCGTTTGTCCTCCGAGGCCGGCCGGCGCCAGGGCAGCGATCGCCTCGGCCTCCCGGCGCGAGGCGGGCAGGCGGGCGAAGGCGGGAGGATCGGTCTTCCCCGCGGCAGCCGGCTGCCTCCCGACGACCCGGGGATCGCGGGGATCGAACACCGGGTCCGCCAGCACGGCGAGCCGCTTCGCCGCCGGCGGGCGGCCGGCCAGCAGCCGCCGCTGCACGGCGAGCGCCGAGGCCGACGGGAGATCGACCACCTCGTGATGCACCAGCACGGGCTCCAGGGCTCCCGCATCGCCCGTGGGCAGCAGGAGGGCCCCGAAGGGGACGTAGTGCAGGGCGCCGTCCGGCACCACCACCAGGCGCTGGCTGCCAAGCCGGCCGAGCCGCCCGGCGACCGGCCCGAGCAGCAGGCGGCCGAGCGCCGAGGCGTCCGCGGTTTCGCGCCCGCGCGCCGCGACGTCAAAGCGGCTCATCTCCTCGTGCACCCGGCGGGCGAGCCCCTCGATCGCGGCGCGCCCCGGCAGCTCGAAGCTCTCGACCGTCTCCGGGGTGACCGCCCACAGGTAGCTCCGCGCCTCGCCCAGGGAGTAGGCGAGGAGGAGGGTGCCGGGATCGAGCAGCCCCTGGAGGGCGGCGGCGCTCAGCGCCTGCGGCTGGGTGAGGGCGGCGTAGCCCGGGCTCGCCGCGCGGATCTCGGCCTCCACGGCGTCCAAGTCGCGTTGCAGGGCGAAGCGCTCCTCTTCGAGCGCCGAGCGCTCCGCCGGGCTCCCCGCGCGCTGCCGCAACGCCCGCTCGGTCTTGGCGCTCAGCCGGTGGAGCAGCGAGGTGCGGCGCGCGAGCAGCGCCGGCGCCACCCCCTCGCGGACGTCGACGCCGGCCTCGTTCAGCAGCTCGACCAGGGTGCGGGCGCGGGCGCGCTCGGCGGTCGCGAGCGCCGCGCGGTCCCAGCCGCCGAGCGGCTCGGCGCGGTGGCTCTCCATCAGCAGGTCGATGGCGAGCTCGTAGGCGCGGTGCTGGAAGGCCGAGAAGGCGGCGCGCAGGTCCGGGCTGCCGACCCGTGTGCGCAGGGTTTCGAAGAGGTCGAGGGCGGCCGAGGCGTGCGCCCGCGCCGCGGCGAGCTGCCCGGCGCCGCGCTCCGCCGCCGCCAGCGAGAGCTCGGTCTGCGCCTCGCTCGCCCGGTGGCCGCTCGCCCGCGCGAGGAGCAGCGCCTCGTCCAGGCTGGCGCGCGCCTTCGCCCCGTCGCCGCGGGAGAGCCAGGCGTCGCCGCGGCTGCGCAGCGCCTCGGCCTCGTCGGCCCGCGAGCCGGCGGCGTGGAGCAGCTCGACCGCGCGATCGAAGATCGGCGAGCGCCGACGGCAGGTCGCCGAGCCGCGCGGCGGCGCGGCCGGCTTGAGTCAGCGCCACCCCCTCCCCCCAGCGGTCGCCACTCTGCCGGCGCAGCTCGAGGGCCCGCTGCTGGCACTCCAGCGCCTCGCGCGGCCGCCCCAGCTCGCCGTCGACGATCCCCAGGTTGATGAGCGTCGCCGCCTCCTCGGGACGGTCGCCGACCGCACGCCGCAGCCGCAGCGCCGCCTCGTAGGAGGAGGCCGCGCGCGGCCACTCGCCGAGGCTCTGGTAGACCAGCCCCGTGTTGTGGAGGACGGTCCCCTGCCAGCGCCGGTCCTCGAGCGCAACGAAGACGGCGAGCGCCGCGCCGAAGCGGGCCAGGGCGTCCTGGCTGTCCCCCAGCTCCTGGCTGAGCAGGCCGATGTGGTTGAGGGTGCGCGCCTCGCCCGCGCGGTCCCCGATGGCGCGCAGCGTTTCGAGCGCCTGCCGGTAGCGCTCGCGCGCCTGGTCCGGCTCGCCGAGGATGTCGTAGGCGCGGCCGGCGCTGGTCAGCGCCGAGCCCTCGAGCGCCGCCGCCTTGACCTCGCGCAGCACCGGGAGGGCCCCCTCGTAGCAGGCGATCCCCGCCTTCAGCTCGCCACGCGCGAGGTCGGTGACGCAGAGGTTGCTCTCCGCCGCCCCTTCTCCGTAGCGGTCGCCGGTCCGGCGCGCGATCGCGACCGCCTGCTCGAACGCAGAGCGCGCCTCGGCGGTGTCGCCGAGCTGCCAGTGATCGAGCCCGATCTCGTTCTCGGTGGCGCCCTCCCACCGCCGGTCGCCCAGCGCCTGCCAGAGCGGCAGCACCTCCGTCGCCTCCTTCAGGGCCTGCCGCGTGTCGTCCACCAGCCGCGCCAGCACGGCCGCCGCATAGAGCGCCCGCGCCTCCTGCGCCCGCTCCCCGGCGGCCCGCCACTCGCCGGCGGCGCGCCGGTACTCCGCCCGCGCCTGGCGCCGCGACTCAGGGCTCCCTTCCAGATACCGCTCGCCCCCCCGCGACATCGCCTCCTCGCCGGCTAACTGGTGATCGCCGGGCTCGCCCGCCAGCTCGTCGAGGCGAATCGTAAAGCGCCCCGAAGGCGCCGCCGGCTCGCGCGCCCTCACCGTCAGCTCCCAATCTCCCCCGGCTGCCGGCGCGATCACCAGCGTCTCCGTCCCCTGGCGATCGAACGGGGAGTCCACCGCGATCCGCCGGCCGTCCGGCCCGCGGGCGACGAGCTCGACGTCGACCCCGCGCTGCTCGACGGCGACCCGGAAGACCCGGCCCGCGGCCAGCTCGGCGTGGAAAGGTATGGGATTCGCCGGCGGCGAGATCTCTCTCCACAGGATGCGCGAGGGTAAGGGGCGACGCGAGAGGGGAGGCGCCCAGCAGGAGGCCGCCCAGAGCCAGCCCGGCCAGCGGAGAGGAGCCATGGCTGCGAGACGCGGCATGCCGTCGGTTATCCGCGGGCGCCGCGTGGCCGGGCTCCCGGCCACGGCCCCGGCGGCGCGGTGGGAAACTCCTTCACGTCCCTCTCCGTGGCGTACAGCCGGAAGCCGCGCGCCTGGTAGTTGGCGAGCGCCGCCGGCCCGTCGAGCGAGCAGGTATGGACCCACACCCGCGCCGCGCCGATCTCCCAGGCGCGCTCGACGGCGGCGGTGAGCAGCAGGCCGCCGATCCCCTTGCCGAGGAACCCCGGCAGCAGGCCGAAATACACCAGCTCGACGTTTCCTTCCAGCTGCCGCTCGAGCTCGAAGTACCCCGCCGGCGTCCCGTGGAGCGAGCCGATCCAGGTTTCGTGCTCCGGCCGGTCGAGCCAGGCGAGCCACTCGTCCCAGCTCCAGCCCAGGCGGTCGATCCAGTACCAGTCCCCGCCGATCGCCGTGTAGAAGAAGCGGTTGAGCGCCGGGGACGGGATCGCCGCGCGCTCCACCCGGAAGCCGTCCACGGCACGTCGGGCGGGGCGCAGATCGACCGGCGAGGTCATCTCCAGGAAGTAGGTCTCCACCTCGCGCGGGACCGTGGGCTGCGGGGCGTGCATGGCGAGTCACGACTTTACCATCGCGCTCGAGTCTCTGAAGTCTCCCTCCATTCAAGGCGACGCCAGCCCGGTAGGGCGGCCTTCCTCTAGCCCAGGGTGTCAACCCTGGGAACGTCGGCGTACCCACACCCCTTTTCGAGGCATGCCCCGCCAAACCCAGGGCTCACGCCCTGGGCTACAGGAAGGCCGCCCTACCGGGCTGGCGTTTGGTCACCGTGGAAGCCATCCACCCCCCGTTTGGGACTCCCTCGCGCGCAATGCTATCGTTCCGCCCAGCGAACCATGCGGATTTTCTGGCTGTTCCTCAACGCCTCGCAGGCCTTATTCACCGTGGTGTGGAGCGCGCTGTGCATCCCCTCCGCGCTGCTCACCGCGACGGTGACCCGCAACCGTAAGGCGGGGCTGTGGTATGCCCGCTACCTGTGGTCTCCCGGGCTGCTGTGGGCCGCGGTGGCGAAGCTCGAGGTCACGGGGGCCGAGCGCTTCGGGCCGGGCGAGGCCTGCTTCTTCGTCGCCAACCATCGCTCCTGGCTCGACATCCCGGCCCTCTTCGTCGCCCTTCCCCGCCCCGTCCTCTTCGTGGCCAAGCGGGAGCTGGCGCGCGTCCCGTTCCTGGGGCGCTACATCGCCGCCATGGGGATGGTGTTCATCGACCGCGGCCACCGGCAGGAATCGGCGCGCAGCGTCGGCGCGGCCACCGCGCGGCTGCGCGAGGGGTGGAGCGTCGTCTCCTTCCCGGAGGGGACCCGCTCGCGCGACGACCAGGTGCGGCCGTTCAAGACCGCCACCTTCGCGGCGGCCATCGAGGCCGGCGTGCCGGTGGTGCCGATCGCCATCGCGGGGGCCGGCCGCGTGCTGCCGCCGAAGGGATGGCATCCCCGCCCCGGGCGCATCCGGGTGCTGATCGGCGAGCCGATCTTAACGATCGGGCTCGACCGCGCCGAGCGCGCCGGCCTCGCCGAGCGCGCGCAGGCCGCGGTCGAGGCGCTCCTCGCCCGGCTGCGCGACTCCGCTTCGTCATCGCGGGGGCTGAGCTGGCGGCAACGGCTGAGATGGTGCGCCAATGAGCGAGGGCGACCTGCCCGAGCAAGCGAGACAAAAGATCGGCGTGGCGCTCGGCGGCGGCTCGGCGCGCGGCTGGGCCCACGTCGGCGTGCTGCGCGGGCTCGAGGCCCTGGGTCTCCGCCCGGACGTCGTCGCCGGCACCTCGGCGGGCGCGCTGGTGGGGGCGGCCTGGGCGCTCGGCCGGATGGACGACTTCGAGCGCTGGCTCGACACCCTGGCGAAGCCGCGGGACGTCGTCAGCTACTTCGATTTCAGCCTCACCGGCGCCCTCCTCAAGGGGGGGCTCCTCAAGGGGGAGCGGCTGTTCGATTTCTTCTCGATCCACTCCGAGGACCGTCCGATCGAACAGCTGGCGATCCCGTTCGGCGCCGTCGCCACCGACCTCGCGACCGGCGCCGAGGTCTGGCTGCGCGCGGGCTCGCTCCAGGCCGCCGTCCGCGCCTCGGTGTCGATCCCCGGGCTGCTCAAGCCGGTGCGGGTCGACGGCCGCTGGTGCGTCGACGGCAGCCTCGCGAACCCGGTGCCGGTCACCCTCTGCCGCGCCCTCGGCGCCGACGTGGTTCTGGCGGTCGACGTCAACGCCGGCGCCTTCGCCGAGCAGCGCCCGTTCGCCCCTCAAGGCGCCGATTCCACGGCCGATCCCACCCTGCTCGAGGTGGTCGAGCGCAGCCTGCACATCCTCCAGGAGCGGCTGACCCGCCCGCGGCTCGTCGAAGATCCCCCCGACGTGCTGATCACCCCCGGCGTCGGGCAGATCGGCTTCCTCGAGTTCCACCGCTCGCAGGACGCCCTGGAGGCGGGGCGGCAGGCGGTCGACGCCGTGGCGGACCACCTCTCCCCCTTCCTCTCATGATCACGGCCGTCCTCTTCGACTGCGACGGCGTGGTGCTCGACAGCGAGACGATCTGGGACCGCTGCGAGACCGAGTTCCTGGGCCGGCGCGGGATCGCTTTCGACATCGCGCGCACCAAGCCGCTGATCACCGGCCTCGGGCAACGCGACGGCGTCCTCCTGCTCCAGGAGCAGTACGGCGTGGCGGGCGATCCCGACGCGCTGGCCGCGGAGCGGCTGAAGATCATTCAGGAGATGTTCGCCCGCGAGGTCCGCTACACGGAAGGATTCGTAGAATTCTTCGAATCCCGCATCCGCGGGCGCTTCGCGACCTGCATCGCCACCTCGATGCCGCGCGAGCTCTTCGCCGTGGCCGACCGGAAGCTCGGGATCGCTCACTTTTTCGGCGAACGGATCTATTTTCCCTCCGACGTCGGCGGCCGCGCCAAGCCGGCGCCGGACCTCTTTCTTTACGCCGCCGCCCAGCTCGCCACGCCCCCCGACCGCTGCCTGGTGATCGAGGACTCCCCGCGCGGCCTCGAAGCCGCCCGCCGCGCCGGCATGGTCTCGATCGGCCTCGCCACCACGCACGAGCCGGCCCTGCTCGTCCCAGCCGGCGCGGACCGGGTGGTCTCGTCATTCGCGGAGATCGAGCTGGCGTTACGCTAGAGCTCCTGCGACCGGGCAAGGGAGGGAAGCCGCCATGGACTTCGCCGTCGCGCCACCGATTCAGGACCTCGCCCGGGCCGCCCGGCGCGTCGTCGACGAGCAGATCCTCCCCGTCGAACGGATCGTGCTGGAGCAAGGGTTCGCCGCCGCGCAGGCCGAGATCGCGGCGCTCCGCGACCGCCTCCGCCGCGAGGGGCTCCTCGCTCTTCCCCTCCCCGCGGAATGGGGGGGCGGCGGGCTCTCGCTGCTCGACTTCGCGACGATCGGCGAGGTGCTGGGGCGGAGCGTCATCGGCCATTACGTCTTCAACGTGCAGGCGCCGGACGCCGGCAACATGGAGCTCCTCCTCCATCACGGCACGCCCGAGCAGAAGGAGCGCTGGCTGCGCCCGCTGGTCGCCGGCGAGATCCGCAGCTGCTTCGGGATGACCGAGCCCGAATTCGCCGGCTCGAACCCCGTGCGCCTCGGCACCACCGCCCGCCGCGAGGGAGACTCCTACGTCCTCGACGGCCACAAGTGGTTCACCAGTTCGGCGGACGGCGCCGCCTTCTGCATCGTGATGGCGGTGACCAATCCCGAAGCCGCGAAGCCGCACGCCCGCGCCAGCCAGATCCTGGTCCCCACCGACACGCCGGGGTTCGCGATCGTGCAGAACCTCGCCGTGATGGGCGAGCGCGGCGAGGGATGGATGAGCCACGCCGAGGTGCGGCTCGACGGCGCCCGCGTGCCGGTCGCGAACCGCATCGGCCCCGAAGGCGCGGGGTTCGCCCTCGCCCAGGAGCGGCTGGGGCCGGGGCGCATCCACCACTGCGTGCGCTGGCTCGGCATCTGCGAACGGGCCTTCGACCTGATGTGCGAGCGGGCGGCGAGCCGCGAGCTGGCTCCCGGCAAGCCGCTCGGCCACCGCCAGATCGTGCAGCAGTGGATCGCCGAGAGCCGCGCCGAGATCGAGGCCGCCCGCCTCCTCGTGCTGCGCACCGCCTGGCGGATCGACCACGAGGGGGCCGCCGCGGCGCGCGACGACGTCTCGCTGATCAAGTTCCACACCGCCGCCGTGCTCCAGCGGGTGCTCGACCGCGCCATCCAGACCCACGGCGCCCTCGGCCTCACCGAGGCCACCCCCCTCGCCTTCTGGTGGCGGCACGAACGGGGAGCGCGCATCTACGACGGCGCCGACGAGGTCCACAAGAGCGCCGTCGCCCGCCGCCTCCTCGCGGGCCACGGCATGCCGCGGGAGGCCGAATGAGCGGGCCCGACTTGGCCAGCGACGAACGCGGCCCGTGCGTCCCGGCGAGGAGATCGACGTCGCAGCCCCTCGCCGCCTGGCTGGCGCCCCGCCTGCCGGATTTCCTGGCGGATCCCGCCTCTCCGCTCACGATCGAGCAGTTCCCGGGCGGCCACTCGAACCTCACCTATCTGCTGCGCGCCGGCGACCGCGAGCTGGTGCTCCGCCGTCCGCCCTTCGGCTCGCAGGTGAAGACGGCGCACGACATGGGGCGCGAGTTCCGCGTCCTCTCGCGCCTCCACGCCGCGTACCCCCCCGCGCCGCGGGCCCTCCTCCACTGCGACGACTCCGGAGGTGATCGGCGCGCCGTTCTACCTGATGGAGCGGGTGCGCGGCGTCATCCTCCGCCAGCCAAAGGCCCCCGCCGGGATCGACCTCCCCCCGGAGCGGATGCGGGCGATCAGCGAGGCGGCGGTGGACGGCCTCGCCGCCCTCCATGCCGTCGACTACCGCCAGGCGGGGCTCGGCGACCTCGGCCACCCGCAGGGGTACGTCACCCGCCAGGTCGAGGGATGGAGCGGGCGCTGGCAGAAGGCGCGGACCGACGACGTCCCCGACCTCGACCGCGCCGCCGCCTGGCTCGCCGCGCACCTCCCTCCCGACATCGGCGACGCCGGCGCGGCCCTCCTCCACAACGACTACAAGTACGACAACCTGGTCCTCGATCCCGCGGACCTCTCCCGCGTCGTGGCCGTCCTCGACTGGGAGATGGCGACTGTCGGCGATCCGCTGATGGACCTCGGCACCAGCCTCGGCTACTGGATGGACCCCGACGACTTCCCCGAGCTGAAGATGCTCCCCGCCGGCCCCACCACCCTCCCCGGCAACCTCGGCCGCGCCGAGGTCGTGGAACGCTACGCGGCGCAAAGCGGCCGCGACGTCTCGGGCATCCTCTTCTACTATGTCTTTGGATTGTTCAAGATCGCGGTGATCGCGCAGCAGATCTACTACCGCTACCGGCAGGGACTGACCCGGGACGAGCGCTTCGCCGCGCTGCTGGGAGCCGTCCGCGTCCTCGGCCGCACCACCGCCGCCGCGATCGCCAGGAACCGGATCGACCGGCTGGCGGACTGAGCCCCGGACCGCCTGTTTCAGCGGGGGAGGCCCTTCAAACAATGTTTTTTCGGCTCAAACAGAAATCCGGCGGCTCAAACAATGTTTTGGCGACCCAATACAGAACTTTGGTGGCTCAAACATTGTTTTTTGGCTTCAAACAATGTTTGAGCCGCCAAAACATTGTTTGAAGCGTTGGAATTCTGTTATAGGGCTTTTCAGGGTGAAGCAGGCGGTTTCGGGACAAAACATGGCCCGGCAGGCCGCAAAAGCTCCCCGCGGCCCGCGGAAAAGCCCAGGGGCCTTTAAATCGCGGGATTTCAGGTGGTTCGAGGCGCCGGAAGGGAGATCGAGCCGTTCAAGCCGGCGGATCGATCGTTTCATAGAGCGCCGCGTAGTCCTCGCGCCCGCGCTCGGCTTCGACCGTCTTCTTGACGATCTCGCGCACGCCGTCGAGCGCGGTGGTGTCGAGGCCGAGCCTGCCGGCCTCGCCGCGGGCGAGATCGAGGTCCTTGAGCAGCAGGGCGGCCGGGAAGTTGGGGCTCGAGAAGTCGCGCGCCAGCATCTGGGGGAGCTTGCGGTCGAAGGTGGGGGCGAAGAAGGCGCTCTTGCGCAGCACGTCCATGAAGAGGTCGACCTCGATCCCCTTCCTGCGCACCATGCCGAGGCTGAGCGAGAAGGCCGCCGAGAGCGAGCCGATGAGCTGGTTCAGGGCGAGCTTGAGCGCCGCCGCGTCGCCCACCGGCCCCACCCGCCGCGGCTCGGGGCCGAAACAGGCGAGCAGCTCCTTCCAGCGCGCGAACTGGGCCTCGCTCCCCCCCACCATCACCGACAGGCTCCCCTGCTCCGCCTGTGGGACGCTGCCGAGCACCGGCGCCTCCAGGTAGTCGCCGGCCGCTCCCTGCACGTCCTGCATCAGGCGCACGCTCTCGACCGGGGCGATGGTGCTCATCTGGACGATCGTCCGCCCGCCGAGGCTCGGGATGTTCCCCTCGTCCGACAGCAGCTCGCGGACGACGCTGCCGTCGCGCACCATGAACACCGCGCACTCCCCCGCCGCCACCGCCGCGAGAGCGCTCGGCGCCAGTTTCGCCCCCTTGCGCGCCAGCGGCTCGGCCTTCCCCGCCGTCCGGTTATAGACCGTCAGCTCATGGCCGGCGGCGAGGACCCGCTCCGCCATGGGATAGCCCATGAGACCCGTTCCGATGAATGCAACCCGCATGAATCCCTCCTCCTTCGCCAGCTTCCTCGTATATCACGTCGGATGCCAATTTCAGGCGGGCAGGGAGATAAGATTGCGGCCTTAGAGAGAGGACGCATGCTCAACCCAACGCCATCCAAGAATCTCGTCAACGCGGAGGGGCAGCCCTACTTCCTTTGGGATTCCGAGATGACGCTCGACGAGTTTCGCACCGGCCTGCTGGATCCGGACCCCGAAGTCCGCGCCTACCTGGCCGGCAAGCTCATACGCCAGGCCAAGCCGGATGACGTCTTCACCTTCATCTCTGCCCGTGAGATCCGGCAGCTCTGGCCTCACCTCGAGCGGTACCTTGGCAAGAAGCGGGAGTTCTGGACCTGGTTGTTCGAGACGTGGGAGTCCCGCGGGCATGTCTGGAAATAAGCTGACCTTCATGGGTAGATTCGGCTAGTCCTTAACGTCCACCCTCCGGCGAAGGCGGTAGAGACGGGACAGGTCGTAACGATAACCTGTCCGAGGCCACGGGGACGGCGTCCCGTCTCCGGCGGAGGGCAGGCCGTCACGGACCTGCGAGGTCCAACGTGGGCTCGCTGAGGCAGGGCTTCTCGACTTTGTTCAGCAAAGACAGGTCGTAACGATAACCTGTCCGAGGCCACGGGGACGGCGTCCCGTCTCCGGCGGAGGGCAGGCCGGCCCGGACCTGCGAGGTCCAACGTGGGCACGCTGAAGCCATTTCTTCTCGACCTTGACCTGCAAAAACAAAAACCATCACGCCCGCGTGCCCCCGGACGACCTCGCCGGTCGGGGCGACGACGTGCCTCCGGAGACGGGACGCCGTCCCCGTGGCCTCGGATAGGTTCTCGTTACGACCTGTTTGTTTGCAGGCTATTCTGGACTGCGCCAGGGAGGTTCCCCGTCCCGTCTCTACCGCCTCCGCCGGAGGTTTCCGTCAACCGCCTCCGCCGCAGATTTTCTAAACCTCCAACCGGTCCCCCGGCCGCGCCACCAGCGCGTACAGCGCCGGCATCAAGAACACGCTGATCAGCAACCTTGAGAACAGCCCGCCCACGATCACCAGGGCGAACGGACGCTGGGAATCCGAGCCGATGCCGGTCGAAAAGGCGGCGGGGAGGAGCCCGAGGGCTGCCACCAGAGCCGTCATCATGATCGGGCGCAGGCGGAGGATGGCGGCTTCTCGCGTGGCTTCGACGATCCCCATGCCTCCCCCTCTGAGCTCGTTGGCATAGGAGATGTAGATCACCGCCGTCTGCACCGAGACGCCGAAGAGGGCGAGGAAGCCGATCCCCGAGGAGACGGAGAAGGGGGTATTCGAGAGGCGCAGCGCCAGCAGGCCGCCGATCGGGCCGGAGAGGAGGACGGCGAGCACGGTGATGAAGGGGAACTTGAGGTTGTTGTAGAGCAGGAAGAGGATCATGAAGATCAGGAAGAGCGTCAGCGGCAGGATGATCCGGATCTGGTCGCGGGACGCCGTGTACTCCTCGTATTCGCCGCCCCAGACCGCGCGGTAGCCGGTGGGGAGCTTCACCTTCTCCTCGACCTGGCGGCGGGCGTCCTCGACGGCGCTCGCCAGGTCGCGCCCTTCGACCGAGTACTGGATGCCGATGTAGCGCGAGCTGTCCTCGCGGTAGATGAAGGAGGCGCCGCTCTCCACCTGGATCTGCGCCAGCTCCTTGAGCGGCACCTGCTGGCCGCCGGCGGTCGCCACCAGGAGGTTGCCGATCGCCTCGGGCGTCTGCCGGAACTCGGGGCGCAGGCGGACCACCAGGTCGAAGAGCTTCTCCCCCTGCACCACCTGGGTCGCCGCGCTGCCGCCCACCGCCGCCTCGATCAGGCCGTTGATGTCCGCCACGTTCAGGCCGTAGCGCGCGATCTTGCCGCGGTCGATGTTGACCACCAGGCTCGGCTGGCCGAGCTGCTTGACCACCGTCACCTCGGCGATGCCGCGCACCCCGTTCAGCACCTGCTGGATCTCCTTCCCCTTGCGCTCCAGCACGCCGAGGTCGGAGCCGAAGAGCTTCACCGCGAGGGCGCTCTTCAAGCCCGTCTCCGCCTCGTCGACGGCGTCCTCGGCCGGCTGGGTGTAATTGAAGGTGATGCCGGGGAAGGCCTTCAATTTGTCGTTGATCGCCTTGATCAGCGCCGGCTTGGTGCGGTACGCGCCGGTCCATTCGTCGTACGGTTTCAAGCCGACGAAGAACTCGTTGTTGAAGAATCCGGTGGGATTGGTGCCGTCGTCCGGACGGCCGAGCTCGTTGGCGACCGTGGTGACCTGCGGGAAGGAGCGCAGGATCGCCCGGATCTGCGGCGAGAGCTTCGCCGCCTCCTCGAAGGAGATGGTGGACGGCGTGGTGGCGCGGATCCAGAGCGATCCCTCGTCGAGATGGGGCATGAACTCGGCGCCGATCCCGGGGATGAGCAGGAGCGAGCCGGCGAGCAGCAGCGCCGAGACGGCGGTGGTCCCCCACGGGTGGCGGAGGCAGAGGTCGAGCCCGCGGGTGTAGGCCCGCTTGATCGCCTCGAAGATCGGGTTCTTCCGCTCCTTGACGCCGCGGCGCAGCACCCACGCACAGAGCACCGGGATCAGGGTGAGGGTGAGGATCAGCGAGCCCAGGAGGGCGAAGAGCGTGGTGTCCGCCATCGGCCGGAACAGCTCGCTGGCCGCGCCGGAGAGGGCGTAGATGGGGAGGAACCCGGCCATGATCACCGCCACGGCGTAGACGATCGGCCGGTCGACCTCGCCGGCGGCTTCGCGGATCACCTCGTGAACCTTGAAAGGTTTTCCTTCGCACAGGGCGAGCTGGCGGAAGATGTTCTCCACCATCACCACCGCGCCGTCGACCAGGATGCCGAAATCGATCGCGCCGATCGACAGCAGATTGGCCGGGACGTGCTTCAGATCGAGGCAGATGAAGGCGAAGAGGAGCGCCAGCGGGATGGTGGCGGCAACGATCAGCCCGGAGCGCAGGTCGTAGAGGAAGAAGATGAGGACGACGGCGACCAGCAGCATGCCGCGCAGCAGGTTGTCCTCGACGGTGCGGGTGGTGAGCGCGATCAGGTCGCGGCGGTCGTAGTAGGGATGGACCTTGACGTCCGGCGGCAGGATCGAGCGGTTGAGCTCGCGGGTCTTGCGCTCGACGCGGTCGAGCACGACCTGCGCCTGCTCGCCCGTGCGCATCAGGATCACCCCCTCGACGGCCTCATCCCGGTCGTTGAAGCCGAACTGGCCGAGCCGCGGCGCCTGGCCGATCGCCACCTCGCCGACGTCCTTGACCAGCACCGGGATGCCGTTGTGGACGGCGAGCACCACGTTGCCGATGTCCTCGGGGGTCTTGAGGCGGCCGAGCCCGCGCACGTAGTAGAACTGCCCCCCCTGCGAGTAGAAGCCGCCGCCCGCGTTGTCGTTGTTGGCGCCGAGCGCCGAGACCACCGTGGGGACCGAGAGCCCGGCGCCGGCGATCTTCGCCGGGTCGAGGAGCACCTGGTACTGCATGGTGGGGCCGCCGAGCCCGGAGTCGTCCGCCACGCCGGGGACCGACTTGAACTGCCGCTCGACGATCCAGTCCTCGATCGTCTTCAGCTCGGTCGGCGTGCGGTCCGGGCTCTCCAGCACGTAGCGGTAGATCAGCCCGGACGGCGAGAAGAGGGGGGAGACCGACGGCGTGACGCCGGTGGGGAGCGAGACGTCCGCCAGCCGCTCGAACACCTGCTGGCGGGCGAAGTAGTTGTCGGTGCCGCGATCGAACGTGATGCGGACCGAGGAGAGGCCGTAGAGCGAGATCGAGCGCACCGCGGTCTGCCCCGGCAGGCCGTTCATCTCGACCTCGAGCGGGACGGTGATCAGGCGCTCGATCTCCTCCGCCGCGTGTCCTTCCCACTGGGTGATGATCTCGACGATGGGCGGCGAGATGTCCGGATAGGCGTCGACCGGCAGCCGCTTGAACGAGAAGACGCCGCCGCCGATCAGCAGCACCGCCAGGAGCAGGACCAGGAAGCGCTGGCGCAGGGCGATCGCCACGATGCGGTGGATGGCCGACTGCGCGCCCGCGGCCTTGGAGGACCCGTTCGCGGGCTCGTCGGAAAGAGAAGGGATCTGGGGATCGCTGGCGCTCATTGGTTCTCCGCGAACTGGAGGAACAGCCCGCCCTCCGCGACCACCGTCTCCCCCGCCGTCAGGCCCTGCGTGATCTCCTGCCGGTCCTCTCCCTTGGAGCCCGCCGGAGGCGGAACCCGCGAGCCGATCTGCACCCCGCGGCGGGCGAAGGTGCCGTCGGGATTGGCCACGAAGACGAAGGGAAGGTTCTCGTCGTTGCGCAGCACGGCGGCGACGGGGACCAGCAGCCCCGAGCTCTCGCGGCTCGCCTGCAGGGCGACGCGGACGTAGAGGTCGCGCTTGAGCACCCCGTTCGGGTTGGGCACCACGATGCGGACGGCGATCGCCCGCGTGGTCGGATCGACCAGGGCCGAGATGTAGTCCACCTTCCCCACCATCGGCGCCCCCGGCGCCTCGGTCAGCACGCGGGCGGAGTCCCCCGCGGCGACGAACGGCAGGTCGGCCTCGAAGATGTTCGCCATCACCCAGACGGTCGAGGTGTCCGCCACCGTGAAGGCGGGGGTGGTGCCGGCCTGGAGGAGCTGCCCGGGGGTGATCAGCTTCTCGACCACCGTGCCGGCGAGCGGCGCGCGCAGGATGCCGCCGGCGTTCGCCGCCGGGCGGTTCTCCCGGATGTCCTGCAACGTCTTGGCGTCCACCCCGAGGTCGCGGAGCTGCTGGAGGGCGGCGTCGCGGTCGGCCTCGGCGGAGACGGCGTCGGTCTCGGCCTGCTCGACGTCCCGCCGCGCGATGGCGTCGTTCTTCCACAGCTGCTCGTCGAGGCTCGCCACCCGGCGGGCGTTCTTCGCCGTAGCCTCGGCCTTGCGCAGAGCGCTCACGAAGCCGGCGAAGTCCGGCGAGGCGACCACCGCCAGCGGCTGCCCCTTCGAGACCCGGGCGCCGACCTCGACCAGCAGGCGCGACACCGGCCCCGAGATCGGCGACAGCACCTGGGTGGCACGGTCCTGGTCGAAGGCCACCGTGCCGGTGGTCTCGATGGTGCGATGGAAGGAGGTGACGGCGACGGTCTCGAGGCGCACCTTCTGGCGCTGCGCCGGGTCGAGCCGCAGCTCGCGCGGCTTTCCGGGATCGGCGGACGCCTTTTCGGTCGTCGCGGTCTTCGCCGTGTCCTCAGTTTTATCCGCGGGGTGCGAGCAGGAGGTGGCGAGCAGCGCCGGGAGGATCGCCAGGGCGAGGACGAGGGCCGCCGCCCGGCCGGGGCCGCGGTTCAGGGACGATGGGGTCATGCGGTCTCTCCGGTCTTGCGGCGTTTTCATGGGCGGACTCCTGAGGGAGCGGCCGGCAACGGCGCCCCCACCGCGAGCTCCAGCGCGGCCTCGGCGTCGTTGGCGGCGCTCAGGGCGTCGGCGTACTGCTTCTCGGCGTCGAGCAGGGTGCGCTTGGCGTCGAGCAGGTCGAGGGCGGAGTTGCCGCCCAGCCCGTAGCTCACCGAGGCGACGCGGTAGACCTCGCGCGCCTCGGGGAGCAGCTCGTCGCGCAGGAAGATCGCCTGCCGCAGCGCCGTCGAGGCGCTGGCGTAGGAGGTGCGGACGTCGAGGCTGATCTGCGCCGTGATGTCGGTGATGTTCGCCGCCAGCTCCTGCTCGCGGTGGGAGGCCGCCGCCACCTCCCCCTGGAGGTGCTGGCGGAAGAAGACCGGGAAGCCGAGGCCGATGCCGGTGGTGTAGGTGGTCGCCGTCCCCTGCATGGCGTTGCGGCTGAAGGTGACGTTGACGTCCGGCACCCAGTACTGATGGGCGAGCCGGGTCGCCGCGCGCGCCCCCTGGAGCTGGATCTGGAGGCTGCGCAGCTCGGGGCGCGAGCTCTGCGCCAGCTTCTCGAGCCCCTCGAGCTCGGCGATCGAGGCCGGCACCTCGAGGCTGTCGGTGGTCGTGATCGGCGCGCCCCCCGAGCGGCCCAGAAGGCGGTTCAGGGAGGCGAGGGCGGTGACCAGCGCGCGGTCGTTGGCGAGCAGGTCGTTCTCCGCCTGCGCGACGTCGACCTGCGCCTTGATCACGTCCACCTTGGGGACCGAGCCGCCCAGGAAGCGCGCGCGGGTCTTGGTCAGGAAGTCCTCCGAGAGCTGCTTTCCCTCGGTGAGGTCGTCGCGGTGGCGCAGGGCGACGAGGATCGCGTCGTAGGCCTGCGCCGTCTGCGAGGCCACCTGCTGGCGGAGCTGGGCGAGGGTGAATTCGGCGGCGCTCACCGCGGCCTGCGCCACCTCGCGGCGCAGCCTGGTCTTGCCGGGGAACGGGAAGGTCAGCCCGAAGCCGAGGTCGCTGGCGTTCCCCGAGCCGGGATTGAGGGCGTTCGACTGCCCGGTGACGTCGGCCGCCAGCGTCGGGTCCGGCAGGGCAGTCGCCACCACCACCTGGGCCCGCGCCTGCTCGACCTGCTCCTTCGAAGCCAGCAGCCCCGGGTTGCGGGCGAGCGCCTCGGCGATCGCCTCGCGCCGTGAGAGGCGCAGCGGCGCCGGCGCGCCCGGCGCCGGCGAGGTGCCGGGGACGGCGACGGTCCGCGGGGCGGAGGCCGAGGCTGATGGAGGCTGAGGGGACTGGGCCGTCTGGGGGAACGCCGGCCGCGCGAGCACGCCGCAAGCCAACAAAGTCACGAAATATCCGATTCGTCGTCGAATCAAGGAGCCCTCCCGGAGCTCTCTCCGCACGCCAGTGGAAAACTGGCGGAAAACCGGCACCCGATCCGGAGATCAGGCCGCTGGCACCAAAGCGTTGAGGATCTGGACGGAGGAGGACTTACGCGGCCGGCGGGGCGCGGCTGCGCAGAGCGCCCGTGGCGGCGGCGCGGATGGCGACGTCGGGCGGCGGGAGGAGGGCGGCCTGATCGGCCGTGGGGGTGAGCATCGCGAGGCCGGGCGAGAGGATCGCCGCGAGCCCCGAGACCATGCAGACCGGACAATCGTCCGTCCCCTCCGGCAGCGTCTCGCCCAACGGGCGGAAGGCCGGGGCCTCGCGCTGGTGCTTGGCCTGCGCCAGCGTCTCCAGGCTCTCGCAATGAGCCGAATGGAAGAGCGGCGCCGACGCCAGCAGCTGGAACGCCGCGAAGGCGACGACCAGGAGCAGCGCGGAGAGGTGGCGGAGTCGATTCATAAAAAGCGCGAGTGCCTTTTAGGCACGCTGTGTAAATTGTAACACGCCCCGGAGCCCTCTCTGTCCAGGGCAGATAAATGCAGGGACTACCCTGCGGAAATTCCCAGGATCATCAACAAGCTCCGCCGGAGGGATGCGCGGTCGCCTTCCCCGAGCTGTCCCAGCTTACGTACGATGACGATGTCGCCGAAGCTATAGGCGGTCATATTCGGCGTCGTCGGCGTTGTCCCAGACCTCCCTCAGGGCGTCCTCAGACAGCAGCGAGGCAGCCTGAACGAGATGGCGATCCTCCTCTCGAGAGCGAAGAAAGTCGACGAAGTCCTCGACCTCGGCGACCTTCTCCTCTGGGAGAGTACGGATTTTCTCGAAGAGATCCTGTTCGCGGAGAGGATTTCCCATGCAGCGGATGGTACCGGATTCTGCCCCAGATGCGAAAACCCGGCCCTCCGGAGCGCATCCGAAGGACCGGGCAGGGCTTTCCGGAGACCTCTGCCTCAGGGGCAGGGGAGCGCCGAGGTGTCGCCCACCGGCGTGCTGAGGTGGCCGAGGGTGTTCGTGTAGGTGCGCGCGGCTCCGGTCTTCGTGTCGGTGATGGTGACGGACCATCCCTGGTCGGTCAGGCCGCCGATGTAGATCCAGAACTTGTTGTTGAATGTGCACGCGTTCAGCATCTTGATCCCCATCTCGAAATTGGTCGAGTCGAAGAACCAGAAGAAGACCGACTCGTCGTTCTCGGCGCGCTGGTCGATGAAGCTCATCACGTTGCCGGAACCATTGGCGGTCCGTGTATGCCAGGCGACCCGCACCTGGAAACGGCCGTTCAGCAGGCAGGCGGTCTGGCCGTCGCGCGTGCAGGAGATGGCGCTCGCCGAGCAGTCGGCGCCGCCGAACGAGAAGAGGTCGAAGCCGGAGCCGTCCGGCGTGCCGCCCCCCGCGAAGGTGTGCAGATCCTGATCGACGTAGCCGCTCGCCTGCGACTCCTGGAGGACCAGCGTGACGTAATAGCAGCCGGCCGGCGGCGCCGTATAGGGCAAGTCCGGCGAGGTCACGGAGGCGTAGCCGGAGTCGTGGTCCAGAGGAGCGAGGTCGTACGTCGCCAGGGTGTGGCCATCGATCGTCTGGCCGAGGGTCGGGATCTTCGTGGTCGCCATCAGCGTCAGGCGCAGCGCGCCCGAGGTCCCGGTCGTGCGGGTGTTGTCGAGATGCTGGACGGCGATCGTGGCCGTGGAGCTGTTGATGATGAAGGAGATCGTCCCGCTCATCGTGAGGCCGGTCGTGATCGTCTTGCCTTCGATTTGTCCGGGGAGGCTGGGGACGGCCAGGCCGCTCCCGCGGATCTCCTTGGCGGCCTCGCCCGCGGCCTGGGCCGCGGCGGCCCCGGCTCCGCCGAAAGCCCCCACCAGTGCGATCAGCGCGATCAAAGCGGACAGGACCGGCCGTTGATGCGCAGCTTTATCCGTGAAATGCCGCATGAAAACTCCTTCGCAAATAAGATCGACCAACCGGGCCCGGTCTCCGGAGCGCTTCCGGAGGCCGGGCCGGGAATTTCCCGCAACCTTTTCTTCTCTTACGGGCAGGCGAGAGCCGAGGTGTCTCCCACCGGCGTGCTCAGGTGACCCAGGGGGTTCGTGTAGGTGCGGCTGGCGCCGGTCTTGGTGTCGACGATGTTCACCGTCCAGCCCTGATCGGTCAGGCCGCCGATGTAGACCCAGAACTTGTTGTTGAACGTGCACGCGTTCAGCATCTTGAGGCCCATCTCGAAGTTGGTGGCGTCGAAGAACCAGAAGAAGACCGACTCGTCGTTCTCGGCGCGCGCGCCGGCGAAGGCCATCACGTTGCCGGAGCCGGTGGCACTGTTCGTCCGCCAGCTGACCCGCACCTGGAAACGGCCGTTCAGCAGGCAGGCGGTGTGATTGTCCCGCACGCAGGAACCGGGGCTCTGCGAGCAGTCCGCGCCGCCGAACGAGAAGAGATCGAACCCGGAGCCGTCCGGCGTGCCGCCGGCCGTGAAGGTGTGCAGGTCCTGATAAACGTAGTCGCTACCCTGCAGCTCCTGGAGCATCAGCGTGACGTAGTAGCAGCCGGCCGGCGGCGCCGTGAAGGCCAGGGGGGGCGAGTTCACCGGCGAGTCCGACGAGCTCGGGTTCAAGGCCGGCAGGCTGTACGAGGCCAGTTGGTAGCCATTGATCGTCTGGCCATAGACCGGGACCGTCGTGGTGGCCACCAGCACCAGGCGCAGCGGGCCCGAAGCGGTCGTCCGGCTGTTGGTGATCGTCTGCACGTTGATCGTCGCCTGGGTGCCGTTGATCGTGAAGGAAATGTTGCCGCTCATCGTCAGGCCGTTGCTCGCCGTCTTGGTGGTGAACAGCTCCGAGGACGGGATGAAGCGGCTGCTCCCCACCGTGATCGGCGCCGCGTCCTTGGATTGCGGCAGGGCCTCGACCTCTTGCGGGGACGCGAAGCCGCTGCCGTGGATTTCCTTGAGATGCTCTCCGGCGACCTGAGCCGCCGCGAGCCGTGTTCCGCCAAGACCCCAGGATGCGATCAGCGCCGAAGCGACCGCCCACACGTAGAAATTCTTGCGCATCGCAAAACTCCTTCTAAAAAATAGTGGAACTCCCACCCCACACCTGAAAACAGCGTCGTGACCGGTCTTGTGCAAGATCGGGGCCCGGTCGGGGGTAGGTGAACCGAAATTCTCCGGGACGATCCCTACCTGGAAACCACCCCCCCTTATCCACATCTATCTCAATGGCCTCGGCGCCAGCCCGCAGGGCGGCATTCCTGTAGCCCAGGGCGTGAGCCCTGGGCTGGCGTGGCGGGCCTCGAAAAAGGGACGTGGGTACGCCGACGTCCCAGGGTTGACACCCTGGGCTACAGGAATGCCGCCCTGCGGGCTGGCTTCAGTCACTGCGGGAAGTTATCTATAAGAGGGCGCGGATCTAGTCGGAGGTCACGAAGAGCCAGACGACGCGCTCGCGTGGAGGCTCAGCGTAGCATCCGCCGCCAGCGGGGCTCCAGGGCGCGTTTCGCCTGGGCCTCCCGCTCTCGCGCGCTCAGCCGCGAGGTGAGCCGGGAGGTCGGCCGTACGCCGGCGGCGGGGGATGCGCCCGCTGCCGCGGAGAGCTCGAACCGCCAGAGCTCATCGCCGACGGAGGGCTCGGTGGCGGCGAACCAGAGGGATTGGTCGTCGGAACCCAGAAGGTAGGGGTAGCTGCCGCGCGGCCCGGCCCACAGGTCCTGGACGAGCCGGGTGTCCTCTCCCAGGCGGTCGGTGGACCACAGCTCGCAGCCGTGGTCGACGTCGCAGGCCGGGAAGTAGCGCCGGTCTCCGAAGCTGACGAAATCCGGAACGGGTTGGCTCGCGAGCGGCTCGGGCAGGGGGACGGTCGACCCGTGCGTTCCCTCGGTCCGCCACCAGGTGCTCCTCGTGGAATCCTCCGTGAAGAAGAACAGCGTATCGCCCACGAGAGGGCCGAGCGGGGCCCCCGGATAGCCGGGGTAAAGGGATGAGAACGCGCCGAGTGGGGTCACGCGGAGAGTCGAAGGATCGATCGCCCACAGCGTCTGCGGCGTCTTCGGGACGAGATAGCCGGCCCCGGCGTAGAGGGTGGTCGTGCCGGCGCTAAGGGCGAAGGTCCCGCCCGGCAACTGGTGCGGGAGCGGTCGCGTCCCCGCGACCGAGCCGTCGCTCACCCAGAGGATACCGAAGGCGCGGAAGAAGAGGCGACCCGCGAGAGGCGTCGGACTGGGATAGGGACTGGCCCGCTTGTCGAACGGGATCGACGCCAGGCGCAGCGTCCCCGCCGCCGTGCCGTCCGTGCGCCAGAGCTCGAGGGCCGACCGGCTCGAGTCGTCCGGGATGGGGACTCGGCGGAACAGGAACGAGAGGGAACCCACCGCGACCGGCGCTCCCACTGCCCGACCGAGAGGAAAGGGGGCCGGAGCGATCGGCAACTGGGTGACGAAGCGCGTTCCCTCTGGCGTTCCATCGCTGGTCCACAGGCCGCCGGCGTCGCCGAGGACGAGCGCCCGGTTGCGGAAGGGGCCAAGCGAGGAGACGACGGAGAAGACGCCGTCCGCGTCCTCGAGAGGGAGGGTCCGGGTGCCCGCAGCGGTGCCGTCGGTGGCGGCCAGCTCTCCTGTGGTGGCCCCGGAGAACAGGTAGCGGTCTCCGACCTCGAGGCCTCCGGTCGGGCAAGGGCTGATCTCGCCCGTGCAGACGGCGGGGCTCAACGGCAGGCTTTCCTGCTTGCCGGCCGCAGAGAGTCCGATCCAGCCCGGGGCGGCGGCTCCCTGAATCAGCCAGGCGTGGCCCGCGCGGAAGGCCTGGTAGGGCGTGATGCCGGACTTCTGATGCTGCTGCGCGGTGGCCGCCGTCGCGTGGCCGCCCTCCACCCGCCAGAGCTGCTGCCCGACGGGTTTCTGGGAGCCCCAGACGTAGAGCGAGTCGCCGAGCCGCTCCGGCGCCGACTGGACGTGGAACGGCCGCTCCGCGGTGCCATCGGACAACGCCTCCGTCCCCCCCACGCCGCCGTCGGTCGCCCAGAGCTGCGAGTCCCCTGTCTTGCTCGTGGCCCCCAGAACCAGGCGGTCATCCAGGACACGGAAACTGCCGGCGTCGGCAGTGCCGAGAACGGGATGAGGCTTGGTGCCGGAAATCGTCCCGTCCGAACGCCAGAGCCGTTGATAGATCGTCAGGAAGCCCTGATCGCCGACGACCGTGACCCCCGAGAGGGAACCCGTGCCACAGCCGTACTTGCCGCTGCAGACGTGATGGATCTCGCGCACCTCGCGGGTCGTCTCATCGGCGGCGTAGAGGCCGCCCGTGTAATAACCCGGAAGAGCGAAGAACGTCCGCGAATGGACCGCTCCGAGCTGCTCGGCAAGGACGCTGAAATTCTCCAGCCGATCCCCTTTGTACGTATGGACGCTCCGGCCGTCCGTCGACCAGAGCGTCCCGCCGTCGGGAACGAAGTAGAGGATGTCTCCTCGCCAACCCGCGACGAAGACGTGCGACCCCTTGAATAGGAGGGAGGGCTGAGGTGCGTCCAGACGGCTGACCCAGAGCCGGTTTTGATCGCGGAGATAAAGGGATGCGCCGACTGCATAGGCGACGATTGGGAAGGTGGTCTCGGGGAGCAGATTGCGCACTTGGCCATCCGCCACGTCATAGGAGTAGACCGCCTGTCCGACGCTGAACACCAGCCAGCGGTCGGCGAACGCCCCGAGGATGTTCTGATCCGTTTCCGTGAACCGGCTCGCCAGAGCCGCCACGGGACCGGTGCCCGCGGTCGTGCCGTCGGTCGACGAGATCCTGCACTCGGTTTCGATGCAATCCTGGAAAAAGTAGCGGGTGCCGACGATGGCGAGCCATTCGGTGTAGGGATGCTGCGTCGGTCCATAGGTGCCGAGCGGCGTGGCCCTCCCCTGCTCGTCCGCGGCGAGGAGCAGCCGACGAGGCGGGTCGGACTCAAGGATCGTGCTCCAGACCACCCGGTTCCCGACGACCCCCACGATCTGCGGATCGTCGAGCACCCCCGGATAGCCGGCGATCGGGATCTGAAAGGAACCGCCGGGAGTGCCGTCCGACCGCCAGAGGCTGGGGCCGGAGTCGCGGTCGTCGCCGATGAAGAAGAGCGCTTGGCCGAGGCGGGTGAGCTGCGGCGGCGGGTGAAAGCCCTCGCTCTCTCCCGGGAAGAAATCGTGCACCAGGACGGCCGGCCCCGCCGAGGCCGGCGCGCCGGATTCCGTGGCGTGGACCCCTCCCAGCAGGAGGAGCAGCACGACCCCGAGGACGGTGCGGATCATCGCAGCATCCTTTTCCAGCGCGGCTCGCGGGCGCGCCTGGCGCTCGGCGCGGCCGGCCGGACCCACGCGGCGGCTGGGGCGCCGGCCGGCAAGTCGAGCGTCCACAGCTCGCGGCCGACGTTCGGCTCGGTGCCTCCGAACCATAGGGTGTGGCCGGCGACTGCCAGGATCTCGGGGTCGCTGCTGCGCGCCCCCGGGAAGAGGTCCTCGACCAGGCGGGTGTCCTCGCCGAGGCGGTCGGTCGACCACAGCTCGCAGCCGTGGGCGCCCTCGCAGGCGTCGAAGTAGCGGCGGCCGGCGGCGGTGACGAAGCCCCCCGCGCCCCGCTTCGCCAGGAAGTCGGGGAGCAGCCGGGTGCTCTCCGGCGTCCCTTCGGTCCGCCGGGAGCGCCGGACGCCTCCGGGCTTGGTCGTCTGGAAGAAGAGGGTGTCCCCCATCAGATCTCCGAGTGGAGTCCCCGGAAAGCCGTCGCCGATCTCGGAGGAGCTGGCCACCTCGGTGGCCGCCAGGGTCGCGGGGTCGATCGCCCACAGGGTCTGCGGCGGCGTGGGGACCTCCGTGCTCTGGTAGCCGGCGCCGGCGTAGAGGAGGGTCGCGCCAGCCGCCAGGGCGAAGGTGCCTCCCGGCGGCTGATCGGGGAGCGCCCGCGTCCCCGCCGCCGTGCCGTCGCTCTCCCAGAGGACGCCGAGGACGCGGAAGAAGAGCTTGCCGCCGACCAGCGACGGGGCCGGATAGGGAGACGCCTCCTCGTCGAAGGGGATCGACGTCATGCGCCGGGTGCCGGCCGCCGTGCCGTCGGTGCGCCAGAGCTCGAGCGCCGAGAGCTTGTCGTCGTCGGGGTCCGGCACGCGGCGGAAGAGGTAGGAGGCGGCGCCGTCCCGGAACGGCGCCACCACCGGCAGGCCGGAAGAGCCGGTGACGGGCTCCGGGGGAAGGCGGGTGACGAAGCGGGTGCCGGCCGGGGTGCCGTCGCTCGTCCACAGGCCGCCCGAGTTGCCGAGGATCATCGCGCGGTCGCGGAAGGAGCCGAGCGACGCCACGACCGAGCCGACCCCGTCCGCGTCCTCCAGGAAGAGGCTCCGCCGCCCCGCGAGGGTGCCGTCGGTCGACTTGAGGAGCGCCGTCCCGGCCTCCTGGAAGACCAGGCGCCCGCCCACCGCGACCGGCACGTCGAGGCAGGGAGAGGCGTCCGCGGAGCAAAAGTCGATCTCCGGGCGCAGGTTGGCGGTGATCCCCTCCGGTGCCACGCCGGTCCAGTCGAGACTTCCCCCGAGCACCAGCCGACCGCCGCCGAAAGGAAAGGCGGCCTGGGGATCGATCCCCGTCGCCTGGTGGCGCAGCGCGGTGAGCGGTGTGGTGCGGCCGTTCGCGATCCGCCAGATCTGCTGGCCGACGGGCTCGCGGTCGGCGGCGGTGATCAGCGTCTCGCCCAGCGGCTCCGCGGGCCCCTGGACCGTGAACGGGCGTCCGCCGTCCGACAGCGCCGTGGTCCCCGCCGCGGTGCCGTCGGTGCTCCAGAGACGGCGCTCCCACGAGAGGTGGAGATCCCCTCGCTGGTTCTGGGCGCCCAGGATCAGGCGGCCGTCGAGGGCCTTGAAGCTCAAGGGGTCGGGAAGGATGAGCGGCTGGAGGGGGCGAGTCCCCTGCGGCGTGCCGTCCGAATGCCAGAGCCGTTTGTCGATCGCCAGGAACGCCTGGTCGCCGACGAAGGTGACCGGCGACAGCCGTGGCTCCAGGCACTGGTACTTGCCGCGGCACACCCAGTGGATATCGCTGACCTGGTGGCTCGTCTCGTCGACCCCGAACAGGGCCTGGCCGTAGTAGCCCGGCATCGGCAGGATCGTCTTGCCGCCGATCGCCCCTAGGCGGCGGGCGACGACGCTGAACGACTCGAAATATCCTCCGGTGTAGCGGCTCACGCTCTTGCCGTCGGTCGACCAGAGACGCCCGTTCGGGGGGACGAAGAAGAAGGTGTCGCCGTGCCAGCCGGCGCTCGCGAGCCCCGGTGCCGAGAACAGGAGCTTGGCTCGCGGCACCGCCAGGGTGCTGACGTAGAGGCCGTCCCCCCGCAGCAGGAAGAGCGAGGGGCCCACCGGATAGACGGTGGCGTCCGCCCAGTCCGCGAGGGTCAGGACGCGCCCCGTCACCCCATCGTAGGCGACCAGCGACGGCCCCAAGGCGACCAGCAGCCAGCGGTCGGCGAAGGTCCCGACGAGGTCCTGGTGGACCTCGGCCGGCGGGCCGGCGAGGGCGGCGACGGGCGCGGTCCCCTCCGGGGTGCCGTCGGTCGACCAGATCTCGCAACGGACGTCGCCGCAGTCCTGGAAATAGTAGCGCCCGCCGGCGATCGTCGGCTGCGCGGGAAAGGAGCCGCCGCGGTTCGAGTGGACCGTGGTCAGGAGGGTCGCTTCCCCCTGCTCGCCGGTGGCAAAGAGCGCCGCGGCCCCCGGGTCTCCGGCCACGCTCGCGCCGAGGAGCATCCGTCCGTTCAGGATTCCCACCATCCCCGAGCCGGTGACGGTGCCGGCCGGCGCCGCGAACGGCACGCGGCGGGTACCGGCGGGCGTGCCGTCCGTCCGCCAGACGTTGGTGCCGGTGTCGCGGTCGCTGGCGGCGAAGAAGAGCACGCCGCCCAGCCGGGTGAGCTGGGGCAGCGTCGTGTCGCCATCGAACCGGCCGGGGAAGAAGTCGTGCACGAGGCGCGCGGGACCCGGCGGGAGGGCCGCCGCGCCCGAGGGGCCGGACTCCGTGGACGCGCACGCCGCTGAGCAGGAGGAGAACGGCAAAGCCGGAGCCCGCGAGCCCGCGGCGGGCAAAACCCCAGGAGAAAGGCATGCCCTCAGCATATGCCAGTTCCCTGCGGGCTCGGGATCTAACCCTTGCGTTTCGCCAGCCGTTCCACCAGCGCCCGCATCGCGCCTTGCGTCTCGGCGCTGAACCACTGCTCCACCAGGGCGCCGAGCTCGGCCTCGTTGCCGTCCGTGAAGAGCGCCGCGAGGTCGGCGCGGGCGAGGCGGCGGGTGGCCGCCAACGCGATGGGCGGCAGGGCGAGGAGGGCGTTCGAGATCTCGAGCGCGCGCTCGACCACCCGCTCCGCCGGCACCAGCTCGTCCACCAGGCCGAGGCGCAGCGCCTCGGCGGCGGGGATCAGCGCGGCGCCGACGCAGAGGCGCTCGGCCGGGCGCGGCCCCACCAGCCGGCGCATGGCGTGGAAGATCACCGGCGGCATGGGGAGCCCCACCTGCACCTCGTTGAGGCCGATCTTGAACTCCCCCGCGGCCATCACCCGCGAGTCGCAGAAGATCGCGATCACCGCCCCGCCCGCCGGGCTGTGGCCGGTGATCGCCGCCGTCACCGGGATGGGCGAGGTGGCGAGCGCCCGCATCATGCCGTAGAAGTCCGCCCACGCCGCCGCGATCGCCGGTCGGTCGAGCCCGACCAGCAGCGGCACGTCGAGCCCTCCCGAGAACATCCCCGGCGCCCCGGAGAGCACCAGCGCGCGCACCCCCGCGCCGGGTGCGTCCTCGATCCCTGAGCGCAGGGCGGCGATCAGCTCCGGGGAGAGGGCGTTGGCCGGCGGGCGGGCGAGGCGCAGCTCGCGGACGGGGCCGTGGTCGATCGTCTGGAGGGTAGCGTTCACAGCGAGGTCTCCTCGCGGGAATCGTACACCGCGAGCCCGCCGGGAGGCGATCTCACCCCGGAGAATTCAAGGGAACACAGCTTAATGTGGGCCTTAACGTTAGGCCGGCATACTGGCTCCAGCTGATAACAAGGTGCGGTTGGTTGTCATCACGGGGGCCACCTCGAGAGGGGACCTGCGCGCCAAAGAGCGAGGAGACGATCATGCAACAAAGCGAATCGATATCGATCCGGCGGGCGGCGCGGCCGCTCCTGGCGGCCTGCCTGGCCGCGCTGGCGATGGCTTGCGCCGGCTGGGGACTGGCGGACGCCGCTCCCCCCGCACCGCCGGGCGCCGCGTCCCCCACTCCTGCCGTGACGCCAGAAGTCGAGACGCCGCCGCCGGCCGAGACCTCGCTCCTCTCCAAGGTGACGATCCATGGCTATCTGTCACAGGCCTATGCGTTTTCAGACGGCAACCAGATCCTCGGCATCTCCCATCAGGGGACGTTCGATTATGGAAACTCGGCTTTGCAGATCCGCGGCGAGATGACCGCCACCGATTCGATCACCGTTCAGCTCGGCCACGAGAGGAATGCCGACAGCCCGTCCCAGACAACCTTGCCGGACGTCTCGCTCGACTGGGTCTTTTACGAGCACCGTTTCGGCGAATCGACGCTCAAGGTGGGCCGCACCAAGGTGCCGCTGGGGGTCTACAACGAAGTGCGGGACGTCGGCACGATCCTCCCCTTCTATCGTCCGTCGCGCGATTTCTACGGCCAGGGAGCGTTCACCCTCGAGACGGTCGACGGCGCTCTGGTCTCCCACCACTTCAGCCTGGGCAAGGAGTGGGATCTGACCGCCGACGCCTACTTCGGCAACTGGGACCTCTTCGACACCCAGCAGCAGACGATCAAGGCTTCGAAGACCGTGGGGACCCAGCTCTTCCTCGAGACGCCGGTCGACGGCCTGCGCCTCGGGCTCGGCGGAGTGAAGTTCAACACCAGCTCGACCTCGACGATACCGCGCGCCCGCTGGCAGGAGGTCCACGGCTCGCTCCAGGCCACCTGCGGCCGGTTCGACGGGGAGATCGAGGCCAAGCACGAGACCGCCGACCTCGAGACCGGCGCCAGGCTCTACGGCCTCAAGGCCGCCTACGTCCGCCTCGGCGCCCACCTGACCAGCCGGCTGACGATCAATGGCCAGATCGAGGGCCTCCGGCTGGCGATCGCGGTGCTGCCGAAGCCGGTCGACTATGACCACGACGAGGTGCTGGGGCTCTCCTATCAATTCCGCCCCGACCTGGTGCTCAAGGCGGAATACCACTGGAACGACGGGTACTTCCTCGACACCCCGCCCGCCATCACGGGCCCCAAGGCGAAGACGCAGTACGGCCTGGTGACCCTCTCGGCGAGCTTCTGAGATGGCGACCTCTGTCGGCCCCTCCGCGGAGGGGATGGCGGGCGACCTGTTCGCCGATTTCCTCCTCGAGGCCCGCGAGCGGCTCGGGCGGCTGGAGACCCTGCTGCTGGCGGCGGCCGAGGCGGGAGCGGCGGACGGCGAGGCGCTGGAGGAGGTCCGGCTCCAGCTCCACACGCTCAAGGGGAACGCGGGGATCGTCGGCCTCATCCCTCTGCAGGCGCTCGCCCACGAGCTCGAGGATCTGGCCGTGGCGCCGGACGCCGCGGAGCTCGAGGAGATGCTGCAAGGCGTCGACCGCTTCCGCGAGATGCTGCAGAACGCGGAGGACGGCCGGTCGCCGGGCAGGGCGCTGGGGAGCGTGCGCGTCGCCTTCTCCACTCTCGACGCGCTGATGGCGCTGGTCGGCGAGATGGTGATCGACCGCAACCGCGCGAGCGACGCGCTGGCGGCCTGCCGGCGGGAGGCGCCCGCCGGGAGCGCCGGCGTCTGGGAGGAGATGCAGCGCTCGTACGAGCGGCTCGGCGGCACGCTCGACCAGTTGCGCGACGGCGTGACGCAGTTGCGGATGGTCCCGGTCGCCACCATCTTCCGGCCGCTCGCCCGCCTGGTCCACGACGAGGCGGCGCGCGCCGGCAAGGAGGCGCGCTTCGAGACCTCGGGCGGTGAGACCCCGATCGACAAGGCGCTGCTCGAGCTGGCCTCCGAGGCGCTGGGGCACCTGGTGCGCAACGCCGTGGTGCACGGGCTCGAGACGATGGCCGAACGGCGGCGGGCGGGCAAGGGAGAGGCGCTGGTGCGGCTGGCGGCGCGCACCGACTCCCGCGAGGTGATCCTCGACGTGCTCGACGACGGCCGCGGGATCGCCCGCGGCAGCGTGCTCGCCGAGGCGGCGCGCCGCGGGCTCGACGAGGCCGTCGGCGAGGACCCGTTCGCGCTCCTCTTCAGGCCCGGCTTCTCGACCCGCGAGAGCGCCGACCTGAGCGCCGGGCGCGGGGTGGGGCTGGCGGCGGTCAAGGAGGTCGTCGAGCGGCGCGGCGGGCGGGTCGAGCTGTTCACCGAGGAGGGGGTGGGTACCCTCTTCCGCCTGCGGCTGCCGCTCAGCGTCTCGATCCTCCGCGCCCTGCTGCTCGGCGGCGACGGCGAGGAGTACGTGCTGCCGCTCGGCGCGGTGGTGGAGAGCGTCGAGCTGGCGCCGGCGCGGGTGCACGAGATCAACGGCGCCCTGGTCCTCGCCTGGCGGGGCGGCGTCATCCCGCTCCTCGACCTCGGCTACTGCTTCGGCACCGCGCGCGAGCGCCGGCGCACCGGCTACGCCGTGGTGATCGAGTCCGGCGCCACCCGCCGCGCCCTCGCCGTCGAGACGGTGCAGGGGATCCGCGAGGTGGTGGTGCGCGGGCTCGACGCCGTCACCGGCGCGCTCGCCGGCGTCGCCGGGAGCACGATCCTCGGCAGCGGCCGGGCGGTGCTGATCCTCGACCCCGCGGGGCTCGTCCAGCTCTCCCCCTTCGCTCCGACCGCGGAGAGGACGGCGGCATGAAACGGCAGCCCGGAAACCGCGGCGAAGAGCCGCCCGCCGCCTGGCGCCTGCCGGAGTCGGGGCTGGCGGCGGAGATCCTGGGCGCCGCCGCCGGCGGGATCCCGGACCTCCACGACCTCCAGGACGGCGGGGATCTCCAGGATCCCGGCGATCTTCCCGCCGCCGTCTCCGCCGCCGCCGGGCCGGAGCGCCTCTACGCGCTCGCCGAGCGGCTGGCGAACGCCGCGGCGAGCGCGCCGCAGGCGGCCGCGGAGGTGCCGGAGATCTGGTTGACGTTCGAGTCCGGCGGCGAGGTCTTCGCCCTGCCGGTGACCGCTGTCGAGGAAGTGCTGCGGGTGACCGGGATCACCCGTCTCCCCTTCGCCCCCGCCGCGGTGCGCGGCATCACCCACCGGCGGGGGCGGGTGCTGACGGTGATGGACCTGCGGGTGCGGCTCGGCCTCTCGCCCGCGGAGCTGACGCCGCGCAGCCGGATCTGCGTCGTCTCCTCGCGCGGCGTCGCCATCGGCCTGCTGGTCGACGCGGCGCGCCAGGTCGTCCGCCTGCTGCCGAGCGGCCACCAGGCGCCGCCGGCCGACGTGATGACGGCGCGCTCGCGCTTCGTCGTCGGCCTCCATCCCCTGGAGGAGGGCCTGGTGATCCTCCTCGACGTCGACCGTCTCCTGCTGCTCGACGCAGGGGACGTCGACGCGGAGCCGGCATGACCGGCATGCAGAGACATCCCCCAAATTCCCGCGCGCCGCGGAAAGCGGCGCTGGAGGTGAGAACCGGTATGTGCAAAGCAGAGTCGACAGCGCGGCCGTGGCCGCGGGCGTGGTCGCGATGGCAATCGGCATGGGCCACCCTGAGGCTCGCCCTGGTGGGGCTGGCCCTCCTCTCGCCGGCGGCGAGGCCGGCCGGCGCCGCCGACTTCGTGGTCGTCGTCAACGCCGCGAACCCCATCGTGACGATGAGCACGCGGGAGGTCTCGAACCTGTTCCTCAAGAAGAGCGCGCATTGGCCCGACGGGATCAAGGCGGCGCCGGTCGACCTCGACGAGGGGGCGGCGGCGCGGGAGAGCTTCTCGAAGGCGGTGCACCACAAGAGCACGGCGGCGGTCAAGTCGTACTGGCAGACGATGATCTTCTCGGGGCGCGAGATCCCGCCCCCCGAGAAGCCGTCCGCCGCCGAGGCGGCGGCGTTCGTCCGCGCCAACCGCGGAGCCATCGCCTACCTCCCGGCGGGCACCGCGCTGGGGGCCGGCGTCAAGCTCCTGGACGTGACGCCGTGAGACCGTTCGGCGGGAGGGCACGGCCATGCTCCGCCATCTGAGGTTCTTCCACAAGCTCGCCCTGATGCCCGCGGTGGGAGCCGCCGGCTTCCTGGTGGTGCTCGTCACCCTGGCGGTGCTCGGCGCGCGCAACGGCCGGCTGCTCAGCGACAGCGAGCTGCGCTACTTCCCCGGCCTGCGGGCGAGCGGCGAGCTGACGGTGACCCTGGGCTCGATCCAGCGTGGCCTGCAGGACGCCGTGGGGGCGACCGACGCGGCGATGCTGACCTCGACCGACGGGCTGCGCGACCACTTCCTCGCCGTGCTCGCCGAGGCGCGCGCCGCCCAGAGCCTCGACGCCGCCCGCGCGCAGGCCGTCGAGGCGAGCTTCCGCCGCTACTACGAGGCGGCGCGCAGCACCTCGATGCGGCTGATCGCCGGCGAGAAGGGGGAGGCGCTGTCGCGCTCGCTCCAGGAGTTCACGCTCGAGTACAACGGCATCCGTGGCCAGCTCGCGGCCCTCTCGGCGCTCAGCCAGCGCAACATGCAGCAGGCCTTCGCGGCGTCGCGCGGCAACCAGCGCTCGATGATGACGGTGGTCACCCTGGTGACGGCGGCCGGCGTCCTCGCCCTGGTCGGGCTGTCGTGGCTGATCATTCGCACGCTGACCGTGCCGCTCGCCGGCGCGGTGGCCGCGGCGCACCGCCTGGCCGAGGGGGACCTCGGGGTCGAGGTCACCGTCCACTCGCGCGACGAGCTCGGCGAGCTGTCGGCCGCCATGCTGCAGATGGTCCGCTACTTCCGCGAGATGGCGGCGGTGGCCGACGCCATCGCCGAGGGGGACCTGCGCACCGAGTGCGAGCCGCGCTCGGCCGCCGACCTGCTGGGCAAGGCGTTCCGCAAGATGACCGCCAACCTGCGGCAGATGATCGGCGACGTCAAGGAGTCGGCCGCGCAGGTGGCCGCCGCCGCCGACGAGATCTCGGTCTCCGCGTTGCAGATCCGCCGCGGCGCCGAGGTGCAGTCGTCGTCCACCGAGGAGACCTCCTCGACGATGGTGGAGATGGCCTCGCAGCTCGACAGCGTCAACCGCTCGACCCAGGCGCTGGCCAGCAACGTCGAGGAGACCTCGAGCTCGATCGACGAGCTGGGGCGCTCGATCCAGGAGGTGGCCCGGAGCTCCGAGACCCTGCTCGGCCACGTCGCGGAGACCTCGGGGACGATCGAGGAGATGATCGCCGCCACCCGTTCCGTGGCCTCCAAGGTCAAGGTGGTCGACGAGGTGTCGCGCGAGACGGCGCGCTCGGCGAGCGAAGGGGGGGAGAGCCTGTCGCGGGTCGTCCTCGCCATCGGCGCTTCGACCAAGGACATCGGCAAGATCGTGCGCATGATCGGCGAGCTGGCCGACCAGACGAACCTGCTCGCCCTCAACGCCGCGATCGAGGCGGCGCGCGCCGGCGACGCCGGCCGCGGCTTCGCGGTCGTCGCCGAGGAGGTCAAGCGCCTCGCCGAGCGCTCGATGAGCTCGACCCGCGAGATCGCGGTCTTCGTCGAGACGGTGCAGCAGGACACCGCCGAGGCGGTGCGCCTGTCGCAGAGCGTGCTGCGTCAGATCGTCGAGGCGGTGAACCGCACGACCGGCCTGGTGGGCGAGGTCCACCTCGCCATCCAGGAGCAGACGGCGGGGGCGGCGCAGATCGTCCGCACCTCGACCACCATGCACCAGGTCACCCAGCACCTGGCGGCGGGGGCGCGCGAGCAGGCGAACGGCGCCCGCCAGATCCTGGGCTCCGTCGAGACCATGAACCGCATGACCCAGCAGGTGGCCGACGCCACCGCCGAGCAGATGCAGGGGGGCGATCAGGTGGTCAAGGCGGTCGACCAGATCGCCCAGGTCGCGCAGCAATATCTGGCCGCGGCCGAGCAGATGTCGAACGCAACTCAAAACCTGGCTTCGGAGGCGGAACGGCTGCAGCGGATGTCGAGCGTCTTCGTCGTCTGAGCCCTTCCGAGCCACCGCGCCGACCGCGAGCGGAGAGAACACATGAACCTGGACCTCCCCACCTCCCCGGATCCCGTCGCCATCCCGTCCTGGGAGGAATGCCTGTCGCTGCTCGACCGCCTGCCGTCGCTGGCCGCCGAGGCGCGGACGGCGGCGGTGGAACGGCTGGTGCGCAACCCCAGCCCCGGCATCCGCCAGCAGGCGCTGCGCCTCGGCGCCTCGGTGCTGGCCGACGATCGCCTGATCGCCTACCTGCGCGACGAGGACGACGCCGTGCTGCGCAACGCCGCCTCCGAAATCCTGCGCCTGCGCGGCGGCCGCAGCCTGCCGCTGGTCACCGGCCTGCTCCGCGACCCCGAGCCGGACGTGGTCCTCCAGGCGGTGCTGATCCTCGACCGCCTGCACGATCCACGGGCGCTCGAGCCGCTGCACGGCGTGCTGTCGCATCCCGACCCCAACGTCCAGCAGGAGGCGATCCTCGCCATCGGCCGGCTCGGCGATGCGCGGTCGATCTCCTACCTGCTCCCCTTCCTCGAGGCCGAGCCCTGGGTGCAGATGGCGGCCACGCAGGCGCTCGGCGACCTGCGCTCGCCCGCCGCCGTGCCCGCTCTCGCGGCGCGCCTGGGCGACGAGCTGGTCGGCTCGCTGGCCGCCGAATCGCTGGCCCGCATCGGCGGCGAGGCCGCTCTGCGCGCGCTCACGGCGGCGTGGCCGCTCGACAACCCGGCGATCGACGACGAGGTGCTCACCGGCCTGCTCGCCCACGTGCTCGAAGGGATCCCGGCCGACCAGGCGCACGCGATCCTGCCGCTCCCCTTCCCCACCCGGCTGGCGCAACGCTTCGCCGGCGGCTCGGACGAGCAGCGCGCGGCCGTCGCCCGCTGCCTGCTGGTGCTGGGGCCGAGCGAGTGGGACGAGGAGGCCCTGGCGACCCTGGCGGCGTCCGCGGGCGCGGGAGGCGCCGCGGCGAGCGTCCTGCCGGCGGCGCTCGCCGCCCGCCAGGATCTGACCCATCGGCTGCTCGGCCGGAGCGGCATGCCCGGCGCCTGGGGATTCCTGCTCGCCGCCCGTTTTCCCGACCGGGCGCCGGCCGAAACCTTCCGCGCCGCCCTCGCCACCGCCGCCGCCGGCCCGGAGGGGGAGCAGCTACCGGCGCTGGTCCTGGCGCTGGCCACCACCGGCGTCCGCGGGATGGGCGAGCTGCTCCTCGACCTCTACCTGCGCTCGCCGGCCGGGGCGCGGGAGACGCTCGAGCCGGCGTTCTCCCGCCACCGGCACGAGATCCTCGCGGCGCTGCGCGGCCGCCCGGCCCTCAACGCCGCCGACCGGCTGGCGCTCTCGGCGCAGACCGGCGCCTCGGTCGGGGATCTGCTGGCGGCGCTCTCCGGCCTCCCCCCCGCCGGCCGCGCCGCCGCCGCCGGACGCTTGCTCGGTCACGAGCCGCTGATGCGCGCCCTTCCCTGGGAGAGCTGGATCGAAGAGCAGCCGGCGGCCTTCGCTCCGCTGGCCGCCGCCGCCGCCGGACGCTATGCCCTCGGCTCCCTCGCTCCGGCGTTGCGGCGGCAGGCGGCGGCCGCCCCCTCGGCTCCCCTGCTGCGCGCCCTGGGGGAGCTCGCCGACCGCGCCGCCGTCCCACTGCTGGTGGGCGTCCTCGACAGCCGGCCGGAGCTGCGGCTGGTGGCCCTCGAGAGCCTGGGGAAGATCGGCTGCGCCGAGGCGCGCGCCGCCCTGCGGGAGGTGATCGCGGCCCCCCCGCCGCCGCCGGCGGGAGGGGCGGAGCTGCGGGTCGCCTACCGGGCTCTCGCCGGCTGCGCCATGGAGGAGGACGGGGCGCTGTTCCTGAAGGCGGCGGGGCACGCCGACTGGTACGTGCGGCTGGCCGCGGTCGACGGGCTCGGCCGCACGTCCTGTCCCGCCCAGACCGCGGCGCTCGGCCGGCTCGCCGGGGACCCCGTGCAGGCGGTGGCGCACCGCGCCCTCGCCGCCCTCGAGAGCCGCCTGGGGCGCGAGGGGTGAGCGCCGCCGAGCCCGCCATGTCGCAGGAGGAGTATCTGCTGCTCAACGAGCTGATCTCCGACCGCTTCGGGATCTGCTTTCCCGAGCACCGGCGCGACGCCCTCGCCTCCCGGCTGCGCCCGCGCCTGCGCACCCTGCGTCTGGCGCGCTACTGGGACTATTACCTGCAGCTCCAGAGCGACCCGCGCGCCGAAGGGGAGCACCTCGCCGAGTTGGTGACCAACAACGAGACCTTCTTCTTCCGCGAGACGCAGCCGATGGAGGAGTATTTCGCCGCGGCGGCGCCATGTTGCGGGCGCTCGCTGCGCCTGCTGAGCGCCGGCTGCTCGTCGGGAGAGGAGCCCTACACCCTGGCCATCCTGGCCCGCCGGCAGCCCTTCGGTCCGGGGCCCGGCAGGCTGGTGGTCGACGCCTTCGACATCGACCGCGCCCGCCTCGCCGCGGCGCGAACGGCGGAGTACGGCCGCCACGCGCTGCGCGCCCTCGCCGACGCCGAGCGGGCGCAGTGCTTCACCTCCCTCGGCGGCGACCGCTGGGCGCTGCGGCCGCCCTTCCGCGACGGCGTGCGCTTCGCCTGGGGAAACCTGCTCGATCTCGCGACCTTCGCGCCGGCGGTGCTTTACGACGCCATCTTCTGCCGCAACGTCCTGATCTACTTCTCGGAAGGCGCGCTCCACCGCGCGATCCGCAACTTCGCCGCCGTGCTGCGCCCCGGCGGGCTGCTCTTCCTCGGCACCGCCGAGTCGATCATCGGGATGTCGGACGACTTCGAGACCCTCCGCCTCGGGCGCAGCATCGCCTACCGCCGGGTGGGCGCTTGAGCGACCTCCGCGTCGCCCTGGCGGACGACTCGTCGTTCCTCCGCCAGGCGATCGCCCGCATCCTGTCGACCGCCCCGGGCTTCGCGCTCACCGGCTCCGCCGCCTCCGGCGAGGAGCTGCTGGCGAACCTCGACGCCTGGGACCCGGCGGCGATCATCCTCGACCTCGCGATGCCGGGGATGGGAGGGCTCGCCACCCTCGACGCCATCCGCGCCCTCAGGGCCCGCCGCTCGACACCGGTCCTCATCCTCTCCACCCACTCGCGCCAGGGGGCGCCGCAGACCATCGAGGCGCTCCACCGCGGCGCCACCGACTTCCTCGACAAGCAGCGCTACTCGCTGATCGACTTCCAGGCGCTGCGCGAGGCGCTGGTCGGGAAGCTCCTGGAGATCACCGCGCGGCCGGCGCCCGGCGAGGCGCCGCAAGGGATCCTGTCGGCGATGGCGCCGGCCGCCGCAACGCTCCCGTCGCGCCCCCCCGAGCTGCTGGTGATCGGCGCCTCGACCGGCGGGCCGCCGGCGATCGAGCGGGTGCTGCGCGGGCTCGGCGCGCAAGGCCAGTTCCCGGTGGTGGTCGTGCAGCACATGCCTCCGGGCTTCACCCGGGCCTTCGCCGACCGCCTCCGGCAGACGCTCGGGCTCGACGTCTCCGAGGCGGCGGACGGCGGGACGTTGCGCCCCGGTCAGGTGGTGATCGCCCCCGGCGGGCGCCACCTGCGGCTGGAGCGCTCTCCCGCGGGGCTGCGCACCGTCCTCTCGGGTATCCTTCCAGGGGACCGGCGCGACTCGCAGCACCGCCCCTCGGTCGACCTCCTCTTCGCCTCGGCGGCGGCGGTGGCGGGCGACCGCGCGGCGGGGGTGCTGCTCACCGGCATGGGGCACGACGGCGCCGCGGGGCTCGCGGCGCTGGCCAGCGCCGGCGCCCTCACCCTCGCCCAGGACGAGGCGACCTCGGTCGTCTACGGCATGCCGCGCGCCGCGCTCGCCGCCGGCGGCGTCCGCGAGGTGCTGCCGCTCGACGCCATCGGTCCCCGGCTGCGCCGGCTCCTGCTCGGGAGGAGCGACCTCCCACCCGATCTACCCGTTCGCGAACCTTCAGGAAGGATTCCCATGCAACCGAAGAAAGCCCTGGTCATCGACGACTCGTCCCTGATCCACAAGATGTTCAAGCTGATGCTGCCGCGCACCGAGCTGATCACCGCCTTCAATGGCCTCGAGGCGCTGCAGCGCCTGGGCGAGAACGCCGACGTCGAGCTGATCTTCCTCGACATCAACATGCCGGCGATGAACGGCCTCGAATTCCTTGCCAAAGTGAAAGCCGACGCCGCGCTCGCCGCCATCCCGGTGATCATCATCAGCACCGAGGGGAAAGAGCAGGACACCGTGCGCGGCCTCAAGGGAGGCGCCGCGGCCTACATCCGCAAGCCGTTCCGCAACGAGACGGTGATGGACCTGATCGCTCGCGTCCTCTCACCCGGTGAGCCGGCGGCCGCCGAGAGCCGGGTCGGCTGATCCGCGCGCGCCGCGGACGCGGCGGAAGCCGGCTCTCTAAAGCCGCGGATCGACCGGCTCGCTCTCGAGCGCCAGGACGCCGAAGACGCACTCGTGGACGCGGCGCAGCGGCTCGCGGCGGACGAAGCGCTCCAGCCCCTCGATCCCCAGCGCCAGCTCGCGGAGGGCGAGCGAACGCTTGCCGGCGAGGCCGCGGCGGCGCAGGCGCTCGAGGTTCTCCGGCAGGGTGTACTCCGGGCCGTAGATGATCCGCAGGTACTCGCGGCCCCGGCACTTGAGCGCCGGCTGGGCGAGCCCGCGCCGGCCGCGGGCGAGAAACTCGAGCGGCTTGACCACCATCCCCTCGCCCCCTTGGCCGGTGCGCTCCTCCCACCAGGCGGTCGCCGCCGCCTCCGTGGCAGGGTCCGAAGAATCCGCGAGCTCCACCAGCCGGTAGGGGGTGGCGGCCAGCAGCTCGGGCGCCGCGCGGCAGATCTCCGCGAACGTCTCCAGGTGCCAGACGTGGTCGCGATCGACGTGCACCGCCCCCTCGCTCGCCAGCAGGTGGAAGGGGGCGAAGCGGAGGTCGGCGAGCGAGGCCACCGGCCAGCAGTAGCGGCGGTAGGCCTCGACGAAGCGCTTGGAGAGGGCGTAGCGCTCGCGGTAGCGGGCGAGGAGGTCGTGGATCTCCATGCCGCGCCCGCCCGCCTCGGCCAGCCGCGCCACCGCCTTGGGGAGGGCGACCCGCGAGGCGGCGCCCACCGCCGCGTACTGCTCGCGCAGCAGCTCGCGCGCCTTGAACGACCAGGGCATCAGCTCGCCGTCGAGGCAGACCCAGCCCGAGCCGAGCCGCTCCCAGAGCCCGGCCGCCGCGCAGGCCGCGCCGAGCCGCGCGAGGAGCGCCGCCTCGAGGCGCGGATCGTCGAAGAAGCGCCGGCCGGTGCGGGTGACGCAGATCCCGGTCTCCCCGGAGGTCACGCCGAAGCGCCGGCGCGCCTCCTCCGCGTCGCGGCAGAGGACGACCACCGCCCGCGACCCCATGTGCTTCTCCTCGCAGACCACGCGCGCGATCCCCTCGCGGCGGAAGTAGGCGAACGCCTCGTCGGGATGCTCGAGGTAATCCGGCCGCGCGCTGGTCTCCGACGGCGAGACGGTCGGCGGCAGGTAGATCAGCCACTTGGGATCGACCGCGAAGCGGCTGATCAGCTCGAGCGCCGCCGCGGCGTTCTCGGCGCGGATCGTCACCCCGCGGCGCAGCCGGGTCTCGACGATCCGCTGGCCGGTGACGTCTTCCAGGTCGAGGACGCCGTCGTTCTCCTGCTGCGGCGTGAGCGCCGGCCCGCCGCCGGTAGCGGCCGATGCCTGGAAGGGGCGCGCCGTCCCCGCGTAGACCGCGCGGGCGGGGACGGCGACCACCTCGAGCTCCGGATAGCGCAGCGCCGAGAGGGCGCCGCCGAAGACGCAGCCGGTGTCGAGGTTCATCGTGCGGTTGAGCCAGCGCGGCTCGGCGACCGGCGTGTGGCCGTAGACCACCCGCGCCGTGCCGCGGTAGCCGGCCGCCCAGTCGAGGCGGACCGGCAGCCCCAGCTCGTCGACCTCCCCCGTGGTCTCGCCGTAGAGGGCGAAGTCGCGCACCGCCCCCGCCGCGCGCCCCTGCATCTCCTCCTTGAGCCCGGCGTGGACCGCCACCAGCCGGCCGTCGTCGAGCACGTAGTGGCTGACCAGCCCGGCGAGGAACGCGGCGGCCTCGGCCCGCCACTCCGGGGGCTCGCGTTCGATCTGCTCGATCGAGCGCTGGAGCCCGTGGGCGATCGTCACCCGCTTGCCCTTCAGCCAGCGCAGCAGCTTCTCGTCGTGATTGCCGGGGACGCAGAGGGCGGTGCCGGCCTTCACCATCCCCATCACCAGGCGGAGGACGTCGGCAACCCGCGGTCCGCGGTCCACCAGGTCGCCGAGGAAGACGGCCTTGCGCCCCTCGGGATGCCGCCAGGCGGCGCTGTCCGCGGAAGCCTCCGGCGCGTAACCGAGCCTCCCCAGCAGCTCCTCCAGCTCGTCGCCGCAGCCGTGGACGTCGCCGATCAGATCGAACGGACCGTGATCGCTCCGGCGGTCGGGCCACAGCGGACGGCGCTCGACGGCGGCGGCCTCCACCTCCTCGGGCGAGCGCGCGATCCAGACGTGGCGGAACCCTTCCTCCTCGAGGCCGCGGAGCGAGCGCCGCAGCTCGTTGCGCTGGTTGCGGACGACGTGCGGGGCCATTTTCCGGTCGCCGCTGTCCGCGCGGGCGCGGCTCCGCTCGACGAGAAGCCCTTCCGGCAGATCGAAGACGATCGCCACCGGCAGCACGTAGTGGGCGCGCGCCAGCTCGACCAGCGGCTGGCGCGCCGCGGGCTGCACGTTGGTCGCGTCCACCACGGTGAGCAATCCCCGCGCGAGCCGCTTGCCGGCGACGAAACGGAGCACCTCGAAGGCATCCGCCGTCGCCGTCTGATCGTTCTCGTCGTCCGCCACCAGACCGCGGCAGACGTCGGACGTCAGCACCTCCGTCGGCCGGAAATGCCGGCGCGCGAAGGTCGACTTGCCGGCGCCGGTGGCGCCGACGAGGACCACCAGCGACATCTCGGGCAGCGAGATCTTCACGCCGCGCCTCCGAGCTCGCGGCGGACGCGGAGCAACAGATCGTTCAGCTCCGCCTTGACCGTCGGCTCGTCCGGAAGGCGGCTCGCCAGCGCCTCCGCCTCGAGCTCCGCGAGGAGATTCACGACCGCGGCGCGATGGAAATCGAAATCGTCGACGTTCAACGCCCCTTTCTCCGTTCCCTCGATCTTGCTCCCGACCAGCGCGGGAAGAAACGTGAGCGGTTCATCCCGCGCCTCGTTGCAGGCGAGGAGATTGGCGTTCACCTCGCCGGTCCTCATCAGATGGATGCCGGTCAGCAGCACGCGGTAGACGTACAGCAAGGTTTTCACGCGGCGCGGCGATTCGCGCTCGAACCGCCCCCACTGGCCGCGCGCGAAGCCCAGATAGTGGCGGCAGCAGCCGCGGGTGATACAACCGCGGGCGATCTCCTTCAGCTCCGAGTGGGCGGGCGTCGTCAACACGATCAGCGGCGAATAGAGCTGCTCGAGGACGTAGCCGTTGTTGCCGAGGAGCAGCTTGGCGAATTTGCGGAGGTCGTGGGTGACGAGGTCCACCTCCGCTCCGTCGCGATCGTGCTCCAGCGTCACCGTCCAGGCGGGATCGCCGAGCCCCAGGCAGTCGTCGACCGGCAGCACGTGGCTGCCGCGCAGATCGAAGTCGGAATCCGGCGAAGGGAAACCATACAGATGGGCGCCGCTCACCGTCACGAAGAGGAGCGGGTACGGATGCTCCCGCGCCTCGGCGGCGAGCCGCGGGTCGCCGGCGGCCCCGGCGGGCCCGTAGAGGACGTCCGTCATGGCGCATCCTCCACGGCGCTCCGGCGCGCCTCGATCAGGTAGGCGTTGGCCCAGCGGTAGTCCGGCCGATCGGGGAGAGACGTAGCGGCAAAGGCGCGCTCGAAGTCGCCGTGCAACCGCAACCGCCAGGCTTCGAGGTCCTCCCAGGCGACGTCGCCGCTGCGGATCGCCAGGAGCTGCTCCCGATGGGGACCGACGTCGATCGCGATCGTTCCTTCGCGCAGCGCCGCGATCCCCGCGAGCAGCAGCCGGATCAGGTGCATCGCATGTTTCCATCGCGGCGCGCCGGTGGTGCGGACGTCCTGCTCCAGGCGCTTGAACTGCGACAGCACGTAGCCGTTGTAGGTCTGATAGATCAGCTTCGAAAGGAAGACGGAGCGGTGAGCGAGCAGCTCGTCGGCGAGCGGCGTGCTGAATTCGACCAACGGCGTGAACAGGCATTCGAGCACGTTGGGATTGGCTTTCAGCGCCATGGTGATAAATTTTCGAATCTCCCAGTAACACTCCTGGGTGTCGCCGTTTTCGAGCTGCTCCGGCAGCTCGAAGAGCGACCAGTGGAGGTCCGCGGGCGGCAGATAGAAACCCCGGCGGTCGACGTCTGAACCCTCGCCGGCCAGGCCGTAGGCCTGGGAGCCGATGACGCAGCGATAGATCACGCGCTCGCGCAGCATCCCTTCGACGTCCGCGCCGGCCGCCGCGAGGTCGTCCCGCTGGAGGTGCTTGCGGACGACGAGCTGACGGCGCTGGAACGCGAGGTCGCGCCCGTCCGGCAGGACGACGCGGTAGGCGTGCGACGCGTCGGCGGGAGCCTGGACGACCTTCCCCACGGCGCCCGCCGGACAGACCAACTCGCCCCGCGCGTCGCGCAGCTCGGTGCGGATGACGACGTGGGTCCCGACGGGGAGGATCCAATCCGGCAGAGCGGAATCTTTCGCCGTCATGCCGCGCCTCCGAGCTCGAAGACCGCCATCTGGCTCGGCGCACCCACCTCCGGCTCCTCGTCGCCCACCGGCAGGTAGCGCACGGCGTAGCCGAAGCGGGCGGCGACGGCGGCGGCCCAGGCTTGGAATTCGCCGCGGGTCCACTCGAAGCGGTGGTCGCGGTGGCGGTAAGTCCCCGCCGGGAGCGCGGGCCAGCGCACGTTGTATTCGCGGTTCGGGGTGGTGAGCGCGACGAGGCGGGGACGGGCGAATTCGAACACCGCGCGTTCGAAGGCGGCGAGGCGGGGCGGATCGAGATGCTCTACCACCTCCACCACGGCCGCCGCGTCGTAGCCCGCGAGGCGGCGGTCGCGGTAGACGAGCGAGCCGTGCAGGAGACGGAGGCGCTCGCACTGCTCGGGGCTCATCGCTTCGAGGCCGAGCCGCCCGGCGGCGATCTCGAGAGAACGCGAGTCGACGTCCATCCCCACGATCTCCCTCATCTGCGGATCGGCGAGCAGGCGCTTCAAGAGCTTGCCGTCGCCGCAGCCGAGGTCGATCACCCGCCGGGCGCCGGCGTCGTGGAGGACGGCGGCCACCAGGTCGAGCCGGCGGTCGTGGAGGCGGTCATGGAGACGTAAGGGACGCTCGAGGCCGACCTCCTCGGCGTCCTCGGCGGCAAAGGCGTGGGCGGTCTCCTCCGGCGGCGCCTCGCCTGCGATCGTGAGCCGGGCGAGGACGTCGCGCGTCAGCCCGCGCTGGTGGCGCAGGTAGCGCCGCGTGATCATCTCCCGCTCGGGGTGGGCGGCGAGCCAGCCGCCGCCGATGCGGAGCAGCTTCTCGACCTCCGGATCGCCCGACCCAGTAATGCTTGTCGTCGTCGAGCACCGGGATCAGCACGTAGAGATGGGCCAGCAGGTCGCTCAAGGTGCAGGTGGCGCGCAGGCCGACCGTGAAGTAGCGGCTCATCCCCCACTCCGGGAACTCGGTGTCGAGCGGATGGGCCTCGGTCGCGACCGCGTAGCCGAGCGGCTCGAAGAGGCGGCGCAGGACCCCCTCGCCGCCGCGGCAGGGGAGGGCCGCCAGGCGGACGTCGAAGGGGAGCGCCTCCCCCACCAGCTCCGGCCGCGCCTCGCAGCGCCCGGCGCGGGCGGTGTTGAAGATCCGCGCGATCGCCACCGCCAGGAACGAAGAGGCGACGTAAGGGCGATCGTTGACGTACTGATCGAGCGTCCCGCCGGCGCCGCGCACCAGACCCACGGGATCGACGTCGAGCAGCAGCGCCACCGTGCAGGCGCTCTCCGTCGCCTCCGGATAGAACACGTGCGCCCGCCCGAACGAGAGGTCGAACGTCTGCACCCGGTCCGGGTGCTTGTGGAGCAGGAACCCCAGGTCGGTCGCCGGGACGTGCGTGGTGCGGATGGTCAGCAGCATGGGAGGGAGAATTGTAGCCGAGGGGGGCGAAATGCCTCTCCGTCCACGGATCGTGTCCCTTCTGAAGATCAACGATGTCGAGACGCGAACGGGTCTAAGCCGCGTGACGATCTGGCGCTTAGAGCGCTCTGGGAAGTTTCCGCGTCGGCAGGTCTAGCAGGGTAATCGGCGGCGCGCCTGGGGGAGGGATTCTAGCAGGCTGGCCGAACTTCAGGATGCGCTAGAATGCGCAGGCCCGGGGACAAGTCCCCGGCTCTATCCAGGGAGACATCATGAAGAAGCAGATGAAGAAGTTGTCGCTCAGCCGCGAAACGTTGTGTGCTCTAGATGATGGGAAGCTTGGGAAGGTATACGGCGCGTCTGACGGCAGCGGCGGCCCACAGTGCCTGAAGTCGCAGTGCCTGAACTGCGCGAACACCGAGATCTGTAACACCTACACCACTTGCGGCTCCAGGGCCTGCTGAGCCTTAGGGCGCCAGCCCCGGACGGGACTGGCGCCACCCTCCGGCACCCACATTGAGTTAGGACACGACCTCCGCCCAGCGGTTCCGCGTCTCCGCCCCCTGATTCTGCGTCACGCGGAACTGATTTTTTGTCGTTCGGAACGAGAGGGAGCGCTCCGAAAATCAGGGGGAGGCACCAAAATTCGCTGGGGAGCGACGCGGGAAAGAGGGGGAGGGACCGAAAAATGAGGGGGAGAGCCCGCGGGAGCGTGGGGACGGAACAAAAAACGAGTGGGAGCTACAGCGGAAAAGCGGGTACTGCGCGAAAAACCAGAGGGAGGGCTCGCGGGAAGAGGGGGAGGAAGCGCATTTTCAGTGGGCGGACTCCCGGATCGGGAGGCTCGCGACTCCGGCCGACCCCCGCCCGGCGCAGAACGGATCTCCGACACCGCGCAACGCTATCCTTGGGCCGTGATCCCCCGCCTCTCTCAGTAACCGGCCGGCGCTCCGGGGGCATCCGTGAAGAAGCGCCGGCACCAGATCATGAAGCCGAGCGCTCCCAGCCAGGTCACGGCGAAGAGGATCAGGGTGCTGGGGCTCGAGTAGTAGTCGTAGATCCCCATCTTCTCCATCTGCTGGAGCTGCGTCGCCGACATTCCCATCGCCTCGTAGATCCGGCGGATGCCGGCGCCGCCGGCCACGAAGATCAGGACGCCGTTGACGCAGCCGACGAGCCAGAAGGCGACCGCTCCCCACCAGGCCGCGGGACGCCGGCGGTAGAGCCCGAGCGCCAGCACGGCGCAGAGCGCCCCGGAGACGAGGAAGCCGAGGACCGCCGGCGCTCCGGTCAGCAGCATTCCGAAGAAGGGGAAGACGCGATAGGCGAGCCCCATCAGAGAGCCCACCGCCGACCCGCCGAAGAGCAGGGAGAGGGCGAGGACCGGGGGCGGCACGCGGTCGGTCCAGGGGAGGCTCGGGTCCTTCGCCTCGAAGGTCGCCTTGACGTTCGTCCCGCGGTAGAAGAGGAGAAGGATCAGGGGGAGCACCAGGTAGGCGAGGAACAGGAAGAAGCCGACGCACCCCATGATGACGAGCCCGGTGCCCGGCGTGGCGCCCGAGCCCGCCACCGCCGTCATCGCCGTCATCGCCGCCGACATCCGCGGCAGCAGGAAGACCATCGCCACCATCACCAGGATGCCGATCAGGAGCCACATCCACGAGGTGACCAGGCCGATCGTCCGCGCCCACCGCCGGCCGCGCAGGGTGCCGATACCGAGCATGCAGAAGAAAACAGCCGCCACCAGGTAGACCAGGCCGCCCGTCAGCAGCGATCCCACGTTCATCGTCTGCCCGTCTGGCAGCGAGCGGGCCGCTGCCGTGGCGAAGATCGCGAAGGCGAGGAACACCAGGCAGAGGGTGGCCAGGCCCAGCTCCAGGACGGCCATGGCGATCAGGGCGCCGCTGCGGTCCGTGTAGACACGGGGCTCGGGAAGGGGTGGGGGATAAGAAGACGGCGTGAGGTCGCTCATCGGTCGGAGTCCTCTACGGAAACCAGGAACGGGGATTGGATTCCAGGAACGATATCATCCCGCCGTGACCCGCCCCGGCTCCGCGCTCCTCCCCCTGCTCCGCTTCCACTTCGCCGTCGGCGCGCGCCTGGCGATGCGGGCGCTGGTGCCGATGATCGCGGCGGCGTTCGGCGCCGGGATGCTCCTCGGCACCGACTTCGTGACCTCGATGGCGCGCGTCCTCTTCGGCGACAAGGCGTCCGGCGGCTCGGCGGTGCTCCTCGCCGCCATCTTCCTGGGCGGCGCGGCGGAGGCGGCGCCGCGGGTCTGCCGCGGCCTCGGCGGCTGGGTGCGCCACCTGCCGGTCTCCGCCCTCGCCCATCGCCGCGCCGCGGCCCTCGCCGTCGCCCTCGCCCAGACCCCGCTCCTCCTCGGCCTCCTCTTCCTCGCCGCCTACGCCTCGCGGTCGCCGGAGGCGCTGATCGCGGACGCCCTGAAGCTCGTCGCCACGGCGCTCGCCGCCACGCTCTGCGTGCTGCCGGTCGCGCGGCGGTGGTTCTCGGCGCCGCCGGCGCTCCTCGCCGCCGTGCTCGCCGGCGCCGGCGGGTGGGGAGCGCTCGGCGGCGCGGCGATTCTGATCGTCCTCGCCGACCTCGCGGCGGGGCCGCTCGCCCGCACCGGGGCGCCGGCCGTCCGCCTCTCCGGGAGGTCCGGCGATCGCCTGGGCCGCCTGCTCGAGCTGCGGATCGCCTGGCGGGCGATGGGAGCGAGCCTGCTCGGCGCGCTGGCGCTGGGGCTGCTGCCGGTGGGGGCGGCGTACGCCTTCACGGCCCACAACACGCTGGCGCCGGGGGACGTCCGCCTCGCGGCGCGCCTCGGCGCGGGGCTCGCCGCCGTGCTGGTGCTCGCGCAGATGGCCGAAGCGCTGGCCGTCCGCCGGCCGGCGTGGCCCTGGGCGCGGTCGCTCCCCTGGTCCTCGGCTCGGCGGGTGGGGGCGGACGCCCTCCTGCTCGCCCTCCATGCCCTGCCGCTGGCGCTCGCCGCCGTGCGGGTGTCGCCGGCGGCGCTCGCCTCCCTCGCCATCCTCCCCCTGCTCAGCCTGCGGGCGGCCGGGGCGATGCGGCGGGCCCCCGAGCGGCGGATGGGGGCGGCGGGGGAGATCCTGCTCGAAGGGTCGCTCCTCGCCGCGCTGGTGGCGCTCCTCCCCTGGACCGCCCTGCTGGCCCTCGCGGCGGCGCCGTGGGCCCTGCGCGCCGCGGCGGCCCGCGACCGGCAACAGAAGGTCAGCCGCTGGCTCGAGCTGCACCATCTGGCGGCGGGCGATCCGCAGTCGTGGAGCGCCTCGTGATCCGCTTCCGCCAGGCCTCTTTCGCCTACCGCGCCGCCGAGCCGGTGCTGGCCGGCGTCGACCTCGAGATCTCCCACGGCCTCACTCTCCTGCTCGGTCCCAACGGCTGCGGCAAGAGCACGCTGCTCAAGCTGGCGGCGGGGATCGAGCCGCCGGACGCGGGGACGATCGAGATCGACGGCCACGATCTCTGGCGCGAGGAGGTGGCGGCCCGGCGCGGGCTCGCCTACCTCCCCGAGCAGCCGGACCTCACCCCGTACGCCACCGTGCGGGAGATCCTCGACCTCGTCTGCCGGCTGCGCGGCGAGCCGGTGGCCGAGGGGCGCGCGGCGCTCGCCAGGGTGGGGCTCGGCGCCCTCACCCACCGCTCGGTGCGCGAGCTGTCGATGGGGCAGCGGCGGCGCGCCGTGCTCGCCGCCGCCCAGGTCGGCACCCCTCGCCACGCCCTCCTCGACGAGCCGCTCGAAGCCATGGACCGCGGCGCCCGCGAGGACCTCCTCGCCTGGACCGACCGCCTGGTGGCCGCCGGCGCCGCGGTGGTCGTCGTCTCGCACGACATCGAGCCCTTCGCGCACCGCGCCGCGCGCGCCCTCGCCGTGCAAGGCGGGAGGTGCGTGGACGCCGGGGCGCTGCCGGAGGATCCCGCGGCGCGGCTGGCGGTGCTCGACCGGATGGCGCGCGGGGAATGAGGGCGATAACCTCCACCCGACAGGAGATCCGATGACCGAGATGACCGAGAATCCGCCCTCTTCCGAGCACCCCCTCGAGCTCTCGGCGCCGGCGATGCGCGAGCTGGTGGCCGCGGCGCTCGACCGTATCGTGGCCCACATCGGCTCGCTCCCCACGCAGCCGGTGTCGGACACCCGCGGCAGCTTCGAGCTCGCCCGGTCGCTGGTCGAGGCGCTCCCCGAGGGGGGGACGCCGGTCGCGGAGCTGCTCGCGCTCCTCTTCGAGCGGGCGATCCCGCCCACCTACAACACGGCGAGCCCGGGGTACCTCGCCTATATCCCCGGCGGCGGCCTGTTCCAGTCGGCGGTCGCCGACCTGATCGCGGACTCGGCCAACCGCTACACCTCGGTCTACGCCACCGCCCCCGCCCTGGCGCAGATCGAGGCCAACGTCATCGCCTGGTTCTGCCAGATCGCGGGCTACCCCGCCGCGGCCCGCGGGACGCTGACCAGCGGCGGCTCGCTCGCCAACTGGACGGCGCTGGTGACCGCCCGCCGCGAGAGGCTCCCCGAGAACTTCCTCGCCGGCATGATCTACGCCTCCGACCAGTCCCACTATTCGGTCGCCAAGGGGGCGATCCTCGCCGGCTTCCCGGAGCGCAACGTGCGCGAGGTGGCGACCGACGAGCGCTTCCGGATGCGCCTCGACGCGCTCGAGGCGCGGATCGCCGAGGACCGCGCGGCGGGGCTCACCCCCTTCCTGATCGTGGCCAGCGCCGGCACCACCAACACCGGGGCCGTCGATCCCCTGCCGGAGCTCGCCGACCTCGCGGCGCGGCACGGGATGTGGCTCCACGTCGACGCCGCGTACGGCGGCTTCTTCCTGCTCACCGAGGAGGGCCGGCGCACCCTCGCCGGCATCGAGCGGGCGGACTCGATCGTGCTCGATCCCCACAAGGGGCTGTTCCTCCCCTACGGCACGGGGGCCGTACTGGTGCGCGACGGCGAGGCGCTGCGCCGCGCCCACAGCCTCACCGGCGACTACATGCCGGGGATGCAGAACGATCCGGACCGGGTCGACTTCAGCCAGTACTCCCCCGAGCTGTCGCGGCCGTTCCGCGGCCTGCGCGTCTGGCTGCCGATCAAGATGCACGGCGCCGGCGCCTTCCGCGCCCAGCTCGCGGAGAAGCTCGCCCTCGCCGCCCGAGCGGCCGAGCGGCTGCGGGCGATGCCGGACGTCGAGATCCTCGCCGAGCCCCAGCTCTCCCTGCTCGCCTTCCGCCTCGCTCCGGCGGGGGTGCCGGAGGCGGCGCTCGAGGATCTCAACCAGCGCTTCCTCGCGGCGGTCAACGCCCGCCAGCGGGTCTTCCTCACCGCCACCCGCCTGAGAGGTAAATTCGCCCCGCGCATCTGCGTCCTCTCCTTCCGTACCCACCGCGAGCGGATGGAGATGGCGCTGGAGGACATCGCGGCGGCGCGGGCGGAAGTGCTGGGGCTGATGCGGTGGGGTGAGAGCCAGGAGCCTTTCTCCTCCCCTGTACTCGGGGGAGGCCGGGAGGGGGTGCTCCAACCAAGGAAAACGATCGGCCTGCGAGCACCCCCTCCTGACCTCCCCCGAGTACAGGGGAGGAAAACAGCATCCCTCCGAAGCTTCCAGGCCCAGACGCAAAAAAGGCGGGGACCCGAGTCCCCGCCTTCCCTGCTTCAGAGCGACCGCTGAACCCGAAATTTACCGCACCGGCGGCTTCTGCCCCGCGGGGGGCTTGGCCGGCTGTGCCGGCTTGGTGGCCTCGGCGGAACCCTCCGCGGCGGGGCCGCCTTCGGTCTGCGGGGCGCCGATCGAGATCAGCTCGACCTCGAAGATCAGCGGCGCGTTGGGGCCGATCGCGGTGCCCGCGCCCTTGTCCCCGTAGCCCATGGCGGAAGGGATGTAGAACCTGGTCTTGCCGCCGACCTTCATCAGCTGCACGCCCTCGGTCCAACCCGGGATGACCTGGTTGAGCACGAAGGTGGCCGGCTGGCCGCGGTCGTAGGAGCTGTCGAAGGTCGAGCCGTCCATCAGCGTGCCCTTGTAGTTGACGGTCACCGTGTCGGTCGGCTTCGGGCTCGGGCCCGTCCCCTCCCTGAGCGTCTCGTACTGCAGGCCGCTCGCCGTCGTCTTCACCTCTTTGCGCGTCTTGTTCTTGGCCAGGAAGGCCTCGCCCTCGGTCTTGTTCTTCTCGCCGATCGCCTTGGTCTTGGCCTCCTGCTGCGCCATGACCTTCTGCTGGAACTCCTGCATCGTCGCCTGCATCTCGGCGTCGGTCAGCATCCCCTTCGCACCGCCCATGCCGTCGCGCAATCCCTGGATGATAAGATCGGTGTTGGCCTTGATGTCGTTCGCCTTGAGCTGCCGGCCGAGGTTGTAGCCGATCACGTAGCTGGCCCGGTCCTCCACCGGCTTGGCCGGGGCGCCCTGGCCTGCCGCCGGCGGCGTGGCGGGCGCAGCGGACGGTGGGGCGGACGGCTGGGCCGCGGGCTTCGAGGCGGGCTTGCCGGTCTGAGCGCCGGCGACAGTCGCCGTCGCGGCCAGCAGCACGGCGGGGAGGATAAGGGTCTTTCTCATACGAGTCTCCAAGAGCGTTTCAGGTGGATTGCTTCGGGACGAGGGCGCGCCGCGCGCCTCTCCGGCGATCAGGACATCTTAACCCACTCGCCCGCGGCCGATTCCCGAGCCGGCCGGCAGTAACGCGAAGCTCCGAACTCCCGCGCCAGGAAGTGGAAAGTCGAACCCGTCTCGTGACACGCCTGAAGGAATCCCATGCCCGCGCAACCCCGCTTCCCTTCGCCCTCCTCGCCGCGCGGCCTCGCCTGGCGTGGGCTGCGCCGTCCGCCGCTCAAGGTCGCAGTCGTCGTCCCGCCCTCGCCGCCGCTAGCCCGCTGGCGCAGCGCCTGCACGCCGATCCTCCGCGCCCGCTTCCCCGCCGGCGGCGAGCCGCCGGTGCTCGCCTCGGACGATGGCTCGTTCCGCGGCGCGGGAGGGATGGCGTGCTTCTACGACCGGCGGCAGTACGCCCCGGCATGGGCCAGCGGCCACGGGACGTGGGGGGACGTCGCCGACCTGCTCGCCGCCCTCGGCGACGCCCCCCTGGACGGCCTCGATTCCGAGCGCTATCACCTGGCCGACCTGCGCCGGCGCGTGGCCCAGGTGTCTCATCCCACGCCGGGCGACCTGGCGGAGCTCGACCTGCGCCTCACCGACGCCTTCCTGCGCCTCGCCGCGGACCTCCGATACGGCGCCGTCAATCCCGAGCTGATCTACGACGATTGCGAGATCGACCTCCCCGAGGTCGACCTGGGAGCCGTCCTCGAGAGCGCCCTCGCCGCCCACCGCGTCCGCCCGGCGCTCGCCGAGCTCGCCCCCGTCCATGCGGGGTACAACCGCCTGAAGGGCGCGCTGGCTCAGTACCGCGCGCTCGCCGCGGCCGGGGGGTGGCCCCGGGTGCCGGACGGCCCGCCGCTCCGCCTCGGCGCCCGCAGCGGGCGGGCGGCCGCCCTGCGGGCCCGCCTCGCGGTGACGGACATCGTGCAGGACCCGCCGCAGATCCTCCCCCTCCCCCCGGGATCCCCCCAGCCCGGCCCGCCGCAAGGGCCGGACTCCGACGGCGACCTCTTTGACGCAGGGCTCCAGGCGGCCCTGCGCCAGTTCCAGGAGCGCCACGGCCTCGAGCCCGACGGCACCGTCAACAAGGCGACTCTCGCCGCCCTCAACGTGCCGGTCGAGCAGCGCATCCGCCAGGTCGAGATCAACCTCGACCGCTGGCGCTGGCTGCCGCGCGACCTCGGCACGCGCTACATCATGGTGAACATCGCCGGCTTCTCCCTCGAGCTGGTCGAGAACGGCAACCCCGTCCTCGCCATGCGGGTGGTCGCCGGCAAGCCCACCACCCGCACGCCGATGTTCAGCGGGCGGATGACCAACGTCGTCTTGAACCCCTACTGGAACGTGCCGGCGAAGCTGGTGAAGAACGAGGTCCTGCCGCACGCGGCGCGCGAGCCAGGCTATCTCGCCAAGGAAGGATTCGAGGTGACGCGAAACGGCGGCGCGGTCGAGGTACGCCAGCAGCCCCGGCCCCAGGAACGCGCTGGGGCAGGTCAAGTTCCTCTTTCCCAACCGCTTCGACGTCTACCTGCACGACACCCCGTCGCGCTCGCTGTTCAGCCGCACGGTGCGCAGCTTCAGCCACGGCTGCATCCGCGTCGAGAAGCCGATCGCCCTCGCCGAGTACCTGCTGAAGGACGATCCCGCCTGGACGCCGCAGAAGATCGCCGCCGTCCTCGCCAAGGGGAAGGAGGCCTGGGTCGCCATCCCCAAGCCCCTCCCCGTCCACCTCGTCTACTGGACCGCCTGGGTCGACGACGCGGGGAAGCTCCAGCTCCGCGACGACCTCTACGGCCGCGACAAGCCGCTGGGCGAAGGGCTGGGGCTGCCCGAGGCGCCGGCGCCTTCGACCCCCGCGAAACCCTAGAAGCCGCGCCGGTAGCTCCCCGGCGGGCGGGTCGGCCGCGGCGCCGGGCGAACATTGGGCCGATACGAGTTGTGCGGGCTCGGAGCGTAGGTCCGGTTGGGGTAGTACGGCTTCGGCTGATACTGCGGCCTGGGCTGAGGGCGCGGCTGCGGCTGGTATTGAGGCTGGGGCCGATACTGAGGCTGCGGCCGATATTGGGGAGGGGGCTGGTATTGCGGCTGATAGGGCGGGCGGTATGAGGGCCGATATTGAGGCTGGTACGGACGCTGGGTAGACGGCGTCCGATAGGGGCTCTGAGGTTGCTGGTGCGAAGGGTCGGAGTACGTCCGATGCCCGGGATTCGGAACGTAGGATCGCTCGGGGTGATAGGGAGTGGCGATCGATCTCTGTGTCGGGTACCGAGCGGGCGGAACTCCCAGATAGGAACGATGGTACGGGGCGGGAAACGGCACGCGCCGCGGATAGGAGGGGACTATCACGACCGGCGGGGCCGCCGGAGGCGGCGGAGCGACCTGTACTAGGGTCTGTGGAGCTGGTCCCTGTCCTTCCTGCGGGGGCTCCGGCACCTTGACTCCCAGCGACACGGTGCTGCCGGCGTCCGCGAGCTGTTGGGCCCCAGGCGTCTGCGAATCCACCCAGCCCGCGGTGGCGCGATCCGCCCCGCCTGCCGGCGCACCTGGAGCCCGAGCCCCTCGAGGACGCGGAACGCGGCCTCGATGTCCATCCCCACGAGGTTCGGGACGACGATCCGCGTCACCACCCGGGGAGGATCCTGTGCAGGAGGGTCCGGTTTCTTGACGGTCTCGACGTGGATCGGATCGCCAGCCCGAGGCTCGATTTCGTCCGTGCCGTGGGCTATCGCCTCGATTTTTTTGCCGAATTCATGAACTGCACCTTGAACAGGTCGTAGATGAAAGCCGCCACTACGGCAATCAGAATCCCCGTGGCTACACCTTTCATCCATGAAACGGGTTGCTGGACTTCCATCTCAAACCTCCAAGACGACCGCCTACAACCGCAAGTGACATACTTCAGAGATTCATTTCTTCCCTTATTTTACCCCACCCGCCGCCCCTTGTAGACCGTTACCTCGGAGCCATCGGCCAGAAAGGCCGAGCTGGGGGCGCCGGCGAGGGGGCGGGCGAAGCCGGCGCCGTAGAGGGCTTCGACGTCGCAGTCGAGCACCGGCTGGGCGACCTGCCACACCTGCCAGGGGGGATGCTCCACCCGGTACTCCATACAGCCGCCGCCGCGCAGCGACGAGTACCCCCAATAGTGCTCGGTGATGAACTCCTCCTCCGAGCCGGGCGCCGCCGCCTGGGGCGAGCCGAGCGCCACGGCGCTCAGGCCGTTCCACCGGCCGCGGAACCGCCAGCCGTACCCCACGCCGAGCCGGTGCCGGGCCGCGTCGCGGGTGTCGGGGCTCGAGACCAGCGAATGGCGCATCGGCAGGGCCACGTACTTCTCGCCGTAGAAGAGCCGCGCCACGGTGGCGATGGCGGCCCGCGGCACGATCTCCTTGACGAAGACCACTCCCCGGCGCCATCCTTCCGGCCCCTGACGGCGGACGTAGAAGCGGAGGTTCACCTCCTCGAAATTCCGATGGAAGGGGATTCCCAACCCCCACACCCGCGTGTCGAGGAAGCGGAAGCCCACGACACTGGCGAACGTCTTCCCCGACCAGGAGTCGAGCTCGGTGCCGGCCGGCACCAGGGGGGCGAGGACCTCGGGCGGCACCTCGTAGTTGAGCATCGCGAGATGCTGCCAGCGGGCGGTCAGGAAGGGACGGAGGGCGGGGGAGGCCACGGGTTGATCGTATCTCGATCGTCGCAAGAGCCCGGGGTGGCCACCGACGCCAGCCCGTCAGGGCGGCATTCCTGTAGCCCAGGGTGTCAACCCTGGGTCCTGAGGCGCACCCCTCGCTTTTTCGAGAGGCCTGCCAGCCGACCCAGGGCTCACGCCCTGGGCTACAGGAATGCCGCCCTGACGGGCTGGTGTTTCGAGGTCTTCTTGACCCCTCGTACAGCGAGCCCTAGACTTCCCTATGCTCGATCCAGAGGATTTCGCGGTCTGCATCCGCAATGAGGGCTACGCGACCTCCCTGGAAGTCCGCAAGATCTACCAGATGCTGATCGACCCCGACGCCACGGCTCACCACTACCTGCGGATCGTGGACGAATCCGGGGAGGACTATCTCTATCCCGAGAGCTTCTTCCTGCCGATCGAGCTGTCCCGGGAGATGCGGGAAGCCCTTCGCCTCGCGGGCTGACGGCCGATCCCCCCCATGCCCGTCCCCGACTGGACCCTCGACGACGACATCCGCCGGGCGTCCACCCTGCCGGCCGCGGTGTACAGCGACCCGCGCTGGTTCGACGCCTGCCGGGAGCGGGTCTTCGCGCGCAGCTGGCAGCTGGCGGCGGACACCGATGCCGTCCGCGTCCCCGGGTCCGCGTGGCCGTTCACCCTCCTCGAGGGAGTGCTCGACGAGCCGCTGCTGCTGACCCGCGACTCCCGCGACGAGATCCATTGCCTGTCGAACGTCTGCACCCACCGCGGGGCGCTGGTCTGCGAGCACGCCGGAGTGCAGCCGGCGCTGCGCTGCCGCTACCACGGCCGGCGCTTCGGCCAGGACGGCCGCTTCCTCTCGATGCCGGAGTTCGAGGGGGCCGCGGGCTTCCCCTCGCCGGCGGACGACCTCGCCCGCGTGCCGTTCGGCGCCTGGGGGAAGTTCCTCTTCGCCTCCCTCGCCCCCGCCTTCCCGCTCGCCGAGCTGCTGGCCGAGGTCGACGCCCGGATCGGCTGGCTCCCCCTCGCCGACGCCGTCTTCGATCCCTCCCGGGCCCGTGACTACCTGGTGCGGGCCAACTGGGCGCTCTACTGCGACAACTACCTCGAAGGGTTCCACATCCCCTACGTCCACGCCGCGCTGGCGGGAGCGCTCGACTACGGCGAGTACACGACCGAGCTCTACCCCTGGGCCAGCCTCCAGCTCGGGGTGGCGGGCGAGGGGCAGGACGCTTTCGAGCTTCCCCCTTCGTCTGCAGATCACGGCCGCCGGATCGCCGCCTACTACTTCTGGCTCTTCCCCAACACGATGGTGAACGTCTACCCGTGGGGAATCTCGCTCAACGTCGTCCGCCCGCTGGCGCCGGACCGCACGCAAGTCTCCTTCCTCCCCTACGTCTGGGACCCCTCCCGCCTCGACCGCGGCGCCGGCACCGGGCTCGACCGCGTGGAGCGCGAGGACGAGGCGGTGGTCGAGAGCGTGCAGCGCGGCATGCGCTCGCGGATCTACCGCCGCGGCCGCTACTCCCCCACCCGCGAGCAGGGGGTGCACCACTTCCATCGCCTGCTCACCCGGTTCCTCGGCGACGGGCCCGGCTGAATCCCTCCCCCGCGCTTCCCTCCCTCGTCTTAGGCCCTATCGCTCCGCGCGCCGAAAGGGCCAAGATACCCGCCAACCTCCGGAGGAGCTGACATGGCCCTGCCCCCGCCCACGCCACCCGGTCCTTCGTCGGCCGACGATCCGCGAGCGTCCGACGCCCTCCTGGTGCGCGGGCTCGGCACCTGGGACGGCGCCCTGCTCACCATCGGCTCGATCGTGGGGACGGGGATCTTCCTCACCACCAGCGACATGGCGAAGGTGCTGCCGCACCCGGGGCTGATCCTCCTCGTCTGGCTGGCCGGCGGCCTGCTCACCCTCGCCGGGGCGCTCACCTACGGCGAGCTGGGCGCGATGTTCCCGCGCGCCGGCGGCCTCTACCACTACGTCCGCGAGGCCTACGGCCCGCTCTGGGGGTTCCTCTACGGCTGGACGGCCTTCCTGGTCATCATGTCGGGAGGGATCGCGGCGCTGGGGGTGGCCTTCGGCGAGTACCTGGGGAGCTTCCTGCCCTGGTTCTCGACCCAGCACATCCTGCTCAAGGTGCCGGTCGGCTCCTGGACCTGGACCCTCTCCGGCGGTCAGATCGCGGCGGCGCTCGCCATCCTCCTGCTGACCGCGGTCAACCACCTCGGCCTGAAGGAGGGGGCCTGGGTGCAGAACGCGCTGACGGTGCTGAAGATCGGCGCCATCGTCGCCTTCGCGGCGCTCGGCCTCTACGTCCCCGCCCACGTCGCCCCCGACCTCCACGGCCCGGTAGGGACGGTTCCGGGCGGCCTCCTCGCCGCCTTCGGGATCGCGATGATCGCGGCGCTCTGGACCTACGACGGCTGGTACGGCCTGACCTGCTCGGCCGGGGAGATCCGCGATCCCGGGCGCAGCCTGCCGCGCGGGCTGATCCTCGGCACCGGCGCGGTGACCATCCTCTACGTCCTGCTCAACCTGGTCTACGTGCGGGCGCTCACCATCCCCGAGATGGCGGCGACGCCGCGCATCGCCGAGACGGCGGCGGCGGTGCTCTTCGGCCCGGGCTCGGCGCGGCTGGTCTCCTTCGTGGTCCTGGTCTCGACCTTCGGCTGCATCTCCTCGACGATCCTCTACACCTCGAGGATCTATCTGCCGATGGCCGAGGACGGCCTCTTCTTCCGCTCGCTCGCCCGCGTCGACCCCAAGCACCGCACGCCCGTCGCCTGCCTCTGGGCGCAGACCGCCTGGGCCCTGGTGCTCACCTTCTCCGGCACCTACTCGCAGCTCTACACCTACGTCGTCTTCGCCTCGGTGGTCTTCCACGCCATGACCGCCTTCGCCGTCTTCGTCTTCCGCCGCCGCCTCCCCGACCACCCCCGCCCCTACCGCACCTGGGGCTACCCCGTCGTCCCCGCCCTCTTCATCCTCGCCTGCCTCCTGCTGATCGGCAACACCCTCAAGGAGAGCCCGGTCGAGTCCCTCCTCGGCCTCGGGCTGGTGGCGCTGGGGTTGCCGGCGTACTGGATGTTCAAGCGGCGGTCGGCGTTGGGGGCTCGGTAGAGGAGGAGATCATCATGGCTCACGAGCTCACGTATCCCGTGACCCTGACACCGGACGAAGCCGACGGAGGTTTCGTCGTGACGTTCGAGGATCTCCCGGAGGCGATCACTCAGGGAGAGACGATAGCGGAAGCGCTCGCCGAAGCGGCAGACGCTTTGGAGGAAGCCATCGCAGGGCGTCTCCGGCGCGGCAATCCCACCCGGGACCTCACAGGTTACGGAGCATGTGTCGGTGGCTGTACCTTCTCGGATCGCCGTCAAGGCGGCCCGCCGGCTATCCTTGCGCTAAACACGGAGCAGCAAGGCTGAGCCCACCAGCCGGATCTGCTCGACCGGCCCCGGATCATTGACCCGCCGATCAGGCGGCCGGGTCGCCGCTGCGGCGGCAATCATCGTCATAGTGATTCGGAAGACTCTCATTGGAAAGAACTTAGTTCGAAGAGCCCTTGGACTTACTCGAAAACTGCGAAAAATCAATTGCAAAACCAATGTGCCCTTGTACCGTGTCTTCGGTCAGGAGATCCTTATGGTTGGCCCAGGTTAGGGAGATTGGGAGCGAAATACCCTTAGAGACAGGAATAGTGACCTTCGCATTGACAGTCGTATTCTGGTCATGCTTGGACATAGGAACGTCCCTGAACCATTTAGACGACCCGCTTAAAGAGACAGCAATGCCATCTTTCGAGAGCCGAGAATCTTTCAGCCATAGAGTCGAGAACTCATACCCTAGACTGTAGATCTCAGCGTCGGGCGCTTGCAAAAAGCTGCTCAACTTCGACCATTCCATCTTGGACCACTCAAGGTCAACCGCATGCGTTCCATTCCAGTCGGCAATACCAAATGCACTTCGCAAGCCGAGAGATCTCTTGTTTGGACCAAAAACCTCCTTACGCTGAGAACCACCAGCCGCCAGAGTGAGCAAGAACTTATTATCAATCCTCTTGAATACCTTATCCGCGGCTAATTTGTAATTTTCTTGGGCCTGCCCTATTTCCTTCAAAGCATTAGCATAGCTGGGCCTACCAAGAACTTCCCCCAGCTTCTTACTTTCATAGCAGCCGCTACCCTCGGGCTTCTCAAAGCCTTCCAAGTCGGCATGGATATTTGTCGTAGCTCGGAGTCTGGCTCCAGCGTCAAGGCTCTGCGAAAACTGCTCGCGCACTGCCGCATCAAAAAGGTTAAAATTTTCAATCTCTCTACGATCGCGACTACCTATAACGCGATACAAAACTTCCCAGGTTACAATGTCACCAAGTTGCTTCGCCTGGACTGCCTCGTCAGTCTTTCCGTCATGGTTCCGATCAAAGCTATCACCTTTCCCGCCCAGAGATATCTTGCCACCGAATCGCCGAAACCATGTAGGCATGGGGGCTACGTAAAGAGACTGATCGAATAAGTAGTTGGGCTTAAGAAGCGTCAAAAATGAAAACGGGGTGAGGCTAACCGTATACACGCCATCGCTTGAGTCAATAAGCTTGTTCTCCACGGCCGTCGCAATAAGCGAGCTGAAGTCTGGACGATTTACTGTAGTCAGTACTTGGCCTGCTTCGCTGGAAGCCAGCGCCTGCACCGCCGAAGGAGACGTTAGTGGTTCTGAGGCCGCCAAGTCTTGCAGCTTTTCCCCTGTAACTTTGGTATCTGGCTTGGCAAACACAGCAGCTTTTGCATCAACCGCTGTATCAAAGTCCTCGAATCCGGCAGTACACTGGGCTTGAGCTGGGGAGGGAATGCTGCTAAAAAAAGATATCGACAAGACGATTAGAGTTGCCGCTTTGAGATCGACTTTCATGCGGACACCTGCACATAGAGGAAGCCCTTCGCGAAAGGCTCGTTGCTCTTACTGCTCTTAAAGTGCCGAAAAACAACAGTCCCGTTGAGGGCCACTTCGACCACATTCTGCCAATCAGCCCCTGAGGGCTCAAGACCCCAATAGAGAACGTATTGGCCTATCGGCGGCGTCGGTGGCATGACAGACCGGCTAATAGGATTAGGGGGAGGGATAACCTGATCGACCAGATGGACCGTCGCTCCCGACGAGCTCATCAGCCGCAGAATCGCTCTGCCCGGCGTGTTGCAAACGTACATGCGCCATTCAAGCCGATCACCCGGATGAACAGTAATCGCCTGTACGACGATTTCATTCTTCCCAAGCACTTCGCAGGGCGTTGGAGCGAGAGCATTACTTGCCGCATCCGTAGTAGCCGAGGAAGCCTTCGCTTTGGCCATGGCAAACCTCCTTTTGAGTTCCCAAGTCGTGCCCCGTCTCATTCAAGGCCCTTGGGTCGGTTTACTAGTTAGACGGACACGCCCTCAGCATTCCCAACTCTTCAGCGCCATACCCCTAGACCGTCGTTGGCTAAGCGGTTGCATGGAGCTAGGGGGATAGCAGGTTTGGCAATGACAGCCTAGAATCCTCCCCACGGCCGGATTCCCGGGCCGCGCGGTTCCTATGGATGGGAGGAAATCCTGGTGAAGGTGAAACGGTTCCCGATAGCGCTCGCGCTCGGCGGTCTCCTGATCGCGGGCGTCATGGCCGGCGGCGCCCTGGCGGCGCCCCCCAAGGAGTACCAGGGCGAGCCCGGCAAGAAGAACGAGACGGTCAAGCAGAGCGAGAAGACCGGCCAGCCGGACAAGCCCGCCCAAGACACCAAGAGCGTCAAGCCCACCAAGAACGGCAAGGAAGACAAGCCGAAGCCCGAGGAGAAGAAGGGGGGGATGACCGCCTCCACCTTCGCCGGGCTCGAGCTGCGCAACATCGGCCCGGCCACGGTGGGCGGGCGGATCATCGACATCGCGGTCGATCCGCGGACGCCGAGCACCTGGTACGTGGCGGCGGCCTCCGGCGGCATCTGGAAGACCACCAACGCCGGCACCACCTGGAACCCCATCTTCGAGGGGCAGGGATCGTTCTCGATCGGCTGCCTCGCCCTCGATCCCAAGAATCCCCTGGTGCTCTGGGCCGGCACCGGCGAGAAGAACAGCCAGCGCAGCGTCTCCTACGGCGACGGCGTCTACAAGTCGACCGACGGCGGCAAGAGCTGGGAGAACGTCGGCCTCAAGAAGAGCGAGCACATCGGGCGGATCGTGATCGATCCCCGCGACTCGAACACCGTCTACGTGGCGGCGCAGGGCCCCCTGTGGTCGGCCGGCGGCGACCGCGGCCTCTACAAGACGACCGACGGCGGCCGGACCTGGAAGGCGGTGCTGACGATCAGCGAGAACACCGGGGTCACCGACGTGGCGCTCGATCCGCGCAATCCGGACGTGCTCTACGCCGCCGCCTACCAGCGGCGGCGCCACATCTGGACCCTGATCGACGGCGGCCCCGAGAGCGGCCTCCAGAAGTCGACGGACGGCGGCGCCACCTGGAAGAAGCTCGGCGGCGGCCTCCCCAAGGGAGTGGACCTCGGCCGCATCGGCCTCGCGGTCGCCCCCTCGAACCCGGACACGGTCTATGCCATCGTCGAGGCGGCGGGGAAGGCCGGCGGCTTCTTCCGCTCGACCGACGGCGGCGGCAACTGGGCGAAGCAGAGCGACACGGTGGCGAGCAGCCCGCAGTACTACCAGACGCTCTTCGTCGATCCCCAGAACGCCGACCGCGTCTACTCGATGGACGTCTTCATCCTGGTGACAGACGACGGCGGCAAGAATTTCCGCCCGCTGGGCGAGAAGGACAAGCACGTCGACAACCACGTGCTGTGGATCGATCCCAACAATCGCGACCACCTGCTCGACGGCTGCGACGGCGGCCTCTACGAGTCGTGGGACCGCGGCCAGGACTGGCGCTTCCACGGCAACCTGCCGATCGCCCAGTTCTACCGGGTGAGCCTCAACAACGCCAAGCCGTTCTACTACGTCTTCGGCGGCACCCAGGACAACTTCAGCCTCGGCGGGCCGTCGCGCACCGCCAACGACAACGGCATCCGCAACTCCGACTGGTTCGTCACCCAGGGCGGCGACGGCTTCCAGTCGCAGGCCGACCCGGTGGACGCGAACATCGTCTACGCCGAGGCGCAGTACGGCGCCCTCGACCGCTACGACATGCGCAGCGGCGAGCAGGTGCAGATCCAGCCGCAGCCCGGCAAGGGGGAGCCCGGGCTGCGCTGGAACTGGGACGCGCCGCTGATCATCAGCCCGCACTCCCACACCCGCCTCTACTTCGCGGCCAACCGCCTGTTCCGCAGCGACGACCGCGGCAACTCGTGGACGGCGGTCAGCCCCGACCTCACCCGCCAGATCGACCGCTACAAGCTCAAGGTGATGGGCCGGGTCTGGGGCCCCGACACGGTGGCCTACAACACCTCGACCTCGATCTACGGCAACATCGTGTCGCTCAACGAGTCCGCCGTGAAGGAAGGACTGATCTACGCCGGCACCGACGACGGCCTGATCCAGATCACCGAGGACAGCGGCGCCCACTGGCGCAAGATCGACAAGTTCCCCGGCATCCCGGACGACACCTACGTCTCCGACCTCGAGTCGTCGCCGACCGACGCCGAGACGGTCTACGCGGCGTTCAACAATCAGCAGATGGGGGATTTCAAGCCCTACCTGCTGAAGAGCAGCGACCGCGGCAAGAGCTGGACCTCGATCGCCGGCGACCTCCCCGAGCGCGGCTCGGTGTGGACGGTGGCGCAGGACTTCGTCGATCCCAGCCTGCTCTTCGCCGGCACCGAGTTCGGCCTCTACTTCACGCGCGACGGCGGCAGGAAGTGGATCAAGTTCGACGCCCTGCCGGTGATCCCGGTGCGCGACATCGCCCTCCACCGCAAGGAGAGCGATCTGGTGGTCGCCACCTTCGGCCGCGGCTTCTGGATCCTCGACGACTACTCGCTGCTGCGCAACCTGAAGCCCGAGACCCTGGAGACGGACGCCGCGCTCTTCCCCGTCCACGAGACCCCGATGTACCTCGAGTCGTCGCCGCTCGGCCTGCCCGGCAAGGGGTTCACGGGCTCCGCCGCCTACACGGGCGAGAACCCGCCGTTCGGCGCCATCTTCACCTACTACCTGAAGGACGACGTGAAGTCGCTGCGCAAGCAGCGGCAGGAGGCCGAGCGGAAGACCCTCAAGGAGGGGGGCTCGCTGGTCTATCCCCCCTGGGAGACGCTGCGCCGCGAGGAGCAGGAGAGCGACCCCACGATGCTCCTGGAGGTCAAGGACGAGACGGGGAACGTGGTCCGCCGCCTGACCGCGCCGGCCAAGGCGGGCTTCCACCGCGTGGCCTGGGACCTCCACTGGCCGCCGTCCAACCCGATCCGGCCCGGCGGCGGCCGGCGGCGGGGCGGCGGCGGCGGCGGTGAGCCGGACGAGGGGGGAGGCGGCGACGGGCCCGAGGGGCCGCTGGCGTCGCCGGGCAAGTACACGGTGTCGCTGCTGCGGGTGGTCAACGACGTCGCGACGCCGGTCGGCCCGCCGCAGACCTTCGCGGCGGTGCCGATCGGGATGTCCGAGCTGTCGTCCCAGGACCAGGCGGCCCAGATCGCCTTCCAGCGCAAGACCGCGCAGCTGCAACGGGCCGTCCTCGGCGCCGTGCAGGCGGTGGACGAGGCACGGACCCGGTTAGGGTTGATCCGCAGAGGCGATCCTGCAGACGCCGAAGGCCGACCTCAAGCTGACCGAGCAGGTGCGGCAGCTCGATCTCCACTTCCAGGAGATCCAGACGAAGCTCACCGGCGATCCCCTGCTGGCCGAGCGCCAGGAGGCCACCCCGCCGGCGATCGTCGACCGCATCCAGAACGTCGTGGGAGGGCATTGGAGCATCTCCGCGGCGGCGACCCGCACCTGGCAGCAGGACTACGACATCGCGGCGGCCGAGTTCGCCCCGGTGCTCGAAGACCTGAGGAAGTCGATCGGCGTCGACCTCAAGGGGATCGAAGACCAGCTCGAATCCCTCGGCGCCCCCTGGACCCCGGGCCGGCTGCCGACCTGGACGCCGCAGTAGGGAGGGCTCACCTCGCAGGACCTCGCAGGATGGAAAGGGCGGCTCCGGCCGCCCCTTTTTTTGGGACTACGGCAGCGCTCTCCGCACCCCCGGCAATCCCACCCCCGGCGCCGGGCGCTCGCGCAGGACCTCGCGGCGGAAGACGAAGAGCTCGGCGGGGCGGCCGCCGGTCTGGGCATCCAGGTGTCCGGTGCCTTCGACCAGGCCGGCGTTCTCGACCAGGCGGCGGAAGTTCTGCTTGTGCAGGCGGACGCCGGAGAGCGCCTCGACCACCCGCTGGAGCTGGAGCAGGGTGAAGGTCGGCGGCAGGAGCTCGAAGACGACGGGGCGGTACTTGAGCTTCCCCCGCAGGCGGCCGAGGGCGGTGGCGAGGATGCGCCGGTGGTCGAGGGCCATCGGCCGGCCGGGGAGGAGCGCGGGGCGCGCGAGCGGCGCGGGGCGGCGCGACTCGGCGGCGCCGCCGGTCAGCGCGTGGTCCCGCCAGGCCTCCGGCAGCAGGTAGGCCTCGTAGAGCAGCTCGTAGCGCTCGAGCACCCGCTCGCCGTCCCAGCCGACGCCGCGCAGGCCGAAGACGATGTCGACTCTCTGCCGCCGCTCCATCATCCCCGGCGCGCCGGGCGCCGACCCCACCCAGGCGTCGAGGGCGGGGGCGATGGCGCGGTCGATCACCTCCGGGCGGCCGGAGCGCCAGTCCTCCCAGGGAAAGAACTCGTACCAGTCGCGCCAGCGGGCGTCGCGCCGCACCGAGACCTCGCGCACCAGGGTCAGGTAGGCCACGGAGACGCCGCGCGCCCCCCCTTGCGCCTCGAGCGGATCGCGATAGCGGTCGCCGAAGGTGTAGAGCTGCTCGGCGTAGCCGAGGTCGAGGCCGGTCTGCTCGCTCACCCAGCGGCGCAGGCCGAGGTCCAGAGTGCGGTCGGTCTCCGGCTCCAGCGGACCGAACGGCAGGGCGTCCTCGGGAGTCCCGGCGAGGCTGACGGTCAGGATGCGGGGAACCTCGGCGGTGACCGCCACGATCACCGCGTTGAGGCCCAGATTGAGGCCCATATTGAGGCCGAGATCGACGCTCACCCGACCGCCACCGCGGCGGAGGACAACTCCGCGGGTGTGGCCTCCACCAGCTCGCGGTCGAACACCGTGCCGAAGTGCCGGGCGTACGCCGCCGCCACCTCGGCGAGCGGCGGCGCCGTGCCCAGCAGCCGCTCGATCGAGGTCATGCGGACCGCTTTCAGCCCGCAGGGGATGATCCCCGCGAAGTAGGAGAGGTCGGTCGCCACGTTGAGGGCGAAGCCATGGGTGGTGACCCAGCGCGAGAGGTGGACGCCGATCGAGGCGATCTTCTCCTGCGTCTTCCCCGTTCCTGTCCAGACGCCGATGTGCTCCGGGCCGTCCCGCGGCTCGGCCGCGATGCCGAAGTCCGCCAGGGTGCGGATCAGCGTCTCCTGGAGGTCGCGGACGTAGCGCCGGACGTCCCGCCGGTCCGGGCTGAGGTTGAGGACGGGATAGCCGACGAGCTGCCCCGGGCCGTGGTAGGTGACCTGCCCGCCGCGGTCGCACTCGGCGATCTCGACCCCCCGCTCCGCCAGCCACTCCGGCCCCGCCAGGATGTCCTCGGGACTGGCGTTCCTCCCCAGGGTGAAGACGTGGGGATGCTCGAGCAGGAAGAGGTGCTCCGGGCCGGTGCCGTTCTTCACCGCCGCCGCCGCCGCGAGCTGCCGCGCCAGCGCTTCCCCGTAGGGGATGCGGCCGGGGAGCTCGAGGTGGAGAGGGCGGCGGAGCATGGCTTCCATCACGCCTTCATTCTAGCGCCGGGCCGAGCCGCCACGGCGGCATGCCTCTTGCCCACTCTGCGCTGAGATAAGATAGCCGCGCTTTCGCAGGGAGGGACGGGAGGGTTATGGAGAGAATCGTCACAGCCATTCTCGGAGGCGGCCAAGGGAGCCGGCTCTGGCCCCTGACTCGCGACCGCGCGAAGCCGGCGGTCCCCGTCGGCGGCAAGTTCCGGCTGATCGACATCCCGATCAGCAACAGCCTGCACGCGGGGATCGACCGCATCTTCGTGATCACCCAGTTCAACAGCGCGAGCCTCCACCGCCACATCTCGCAGACCTACCGCTTCAGCGCCTTCAGCAACGGCTACGTCAACATCCTCGCCGCCGAGCAGACGCTCGACAACCGCGACTGGTTCCAGGGGACGGCCGACGCCGTGCGCCAGACCCTCCCCCGGCTGCTCGAGGCCAACCCCGACGAGGTGCTGATCCTCTCGGGCGACCAGCTCTACCTGATGGACATCCTGAAGTTCGTGCGCACCCACCGCGAGCGGGGCGCCGACCTGACGATCGCCGTCAAGCCGGTCAGCCGCGAGGAGGCGCCGGGGCTCGGCATCCTGCAGCTCAACCCGGCCGGGCGGGTGGTCGACTTCGTGGAGAAGCCGAAGACCGACGAGCAGCTCGACGCCGTGGTGGTCGACGAGCAGACGCAGGCGGCGCTCGGCGGCGCCGCGAAGCCCGGCTCCTACCTCGCCAGCATGGGGATCTACATCTTCCGCCCCGAGGTGCTGAGAGAGCTGCTGGTGGGAACGAGCATGGTGGACTTCGGCCGCGAGGTGATCCCCCAGGCGCTCGACGACTACAAGGTCTTCGCCTTCCCGCACGACGGCTACTGGGCGGACATCGGCACCATCCCGAGCTTCCACCAGGCGAACCTCGACCTCACGCTGCCGCTGCCGCCGCTCAACCTCTACGACCCGGAGCTGCGGATCTTCACCCATCCCCGCTTCCTGCCGGGGACCAAGGTCAACGAGTGCTCGGTGCGCTATTCGATCCTCAGCGAGGGGAGCATCCTGTCGGGGAGCCACATCGCCGACTCGATCATCGGCATCCGCTCGGTGGTGCGCTCGGGGTCGGTGATCGAACGCTCGATCGTGATGGGGGCCAACACCTGGGAGACCCTCCCCGACGGCAGCGACCTGATCCCGCTCGGCATCGGCCAGGACTGCACGATCCGTAACGCGATCATCGACTTCAATGCCCGCATCGGCGACGGCTGCAAGCTGGTCAACGACGAAGGGATCCAGGAGCTCGACAACGAAAACTATTCCATCCGCGACGGGATCATCATCGTCCACAAGAACGCGGTGATCCCTCCGGGGACCGTCGTTTGAACCCAAAGCCGATGGCCACCCGGCCCTTGCGGATCCTCCAGCTCGCCGCCGAGGTGACGCCGTTCGCCAAGACCGGCGGCCTCGGCGACGTGGTCTCCGGCCTCTCCCGCTTCCTCGCCCGCGCCGGGCACGACGTGCGGATCTTCCTGCCCTTCTATCCGTCTTTAGCGAGCGCGGACGAGCGCTACGTGCCGGTCGACTTCATCCGCGACGTGCCGGTGCAGCTCGGCCCCCACCGCTTCACCTACACGGCGCGCACGGCGCTGCTGCCGCAGAGCGAGGTGAGCGTCTACTTCATCGATTGCCCGGCCCTCTTCGGCCGCGGCGGGATCTATCACGGCGACCGCGACGATTCGCTACGCTTCGCATTGCTGACCGTGGCGGCCTTCGAGTGCGCGCAGCGCATGGGCTGGTCGCCCGACATCCTGCACTGCCACGACTGGCACACGGCGCTGGCGCCGATCTACCGCAAAACCCTTTTCGCATGGGACGGCCTGTTCCGGCGGACGAAAACGGTGCTGACGATCCACAACCTCGGCTTCCAGGGGATCGTCGACCCGGCGCGGGTGATCGACCTCGGGCTCGAGCCGTTCCGGCAGGAGCTCGACCTCGCGGCCGGGCACCTCAACTTCATGAAGAACGGGATTCTGGCGGCCGACGCGCTGACCGCCGTCAGCCGCACCTTCGCCCGCGAGATCCAGACGCCGGAGGAGGGCTTCGGCCTCGACGGCCTGCTGCGCTCCCGGCGCGACCGGCTGGTCGGCATCGTGAACGGCGTCGATTACGACGACTGGAGCCCGGAGAGCGATCCGAACCTGTTCTATCACTATTCGGCGGCGGACCTCTCCGGCAAGCGCAATTGCAAGCGGGCGCTGCTGCGCGAGATCGGCTTCGACGAGCGCACCGCCGCGCCGGTGGTGGGGATCGTCTCCCGGTTGACGCCGCAAAAAGGTTTCGATCTCTGTTTCGAAACCCTGCCGGCCTTCCTCGCCCAGCGCGACCTGCGCCTGGTGGCGCTGGGCAGCGGCGAGCCGCGCTACGAGGAATTCTTCCAGGGTCTCGAGCGGCAGTTTCCCGGCAAGGCCTGGTTCTACCGCGGCTACAACGAGAAGCTCGCTCACCAGATCGAGGCCGGAGCGGACATCTTCCTGATGCCCTCGAAGTTCGAGCCCTGCGGCCTCAATCAGATGTACAGCCTGCGCTACGGCACCCCGCCCGTGGTGCGCAAGACCGGCGGCCTCGCCGATACCGTCGAGCCCTTCGATCTCGCCACCGGCCAGGGAACCGGCTTCGTCTTCGAGCACTTCACCCCCTTCGGCCTCGGCTGGGCCCTCGACCAGGCCCTCACCGCCTTCCACCACCACCCCGCCTGGGAAACCCTGATGGCCAACGGCATGCGCCGCGACTTCTCGTGGGACGTGCAGGGGCGGGAGTACGAGGCGCTGTATGGGTGGTTGGCCGGGTGAGGACTATCCCGAATTTCCTGATAGAAACACCCGAAGTTGCTTCTTCTCCTTAGCAATGTGATGGCTGATCCAAAGGCATTGAGTATTCTCCGTAGCGGAGTGCGTAACTGGAACGAGTGGAGAAGAGTTGAAATCCATGGCGACGAACCCTCAGGAACGTTGAGGTACCCAACTACAACTCTAAGTTCCAAACCAGACGTCGGCGTAATCGATCTACGCGGAGCAGAGCTGCCTGACATTGAATTACGCGGAGCTCAACTTGAGCATTGCTCTCTAGAAGGAGCAAACTTGGCAGGAGCGGACTTAAGGCAAGCTAACCTGAGTTGGACGATCCTAGCAGAAACTAACCTGAAAGGAGCAAATCTTAAGAGAGCTTCTCTTAATGGAACCTATGCATCTTTTGCAAAATTCGACGGAGCTCGCCTTGGAGGGGCGACTCTCTCCAATGCTACACTCCACATAGCAAATTTTGCAGGTTGCGAGCTAGTCGGAGCAAGCTTTGCCGACAGCGATCTCCGGGATGCCAATCTAAACTCAGCAAATTTAAGCGGATCCAGTTTGCATTTGACAAGATTTATCAGAACCCACTTGAATGATACCGTGCTAGACCGAAGCCAAAATGGGAGGAACAATTCTTTCCGATGTGGATTTAAGCACTGCTTCGGGCATGGAGTCGATCTTCCACAGTGGCCCTTCAACCATAGGACTTGATACTCTCCTCTTATCGCGCGGCATGATACCCGAAGTCTTTTTACGTGGCACCGGCGTAGAAGAAGCTCTAATCGAATACCTCCCCTCATTGATAAGGGCGTCGGCCATCGATTTTTACTCATGCTATTATTTCCTACAGCCATGAGCAGAAATCCTTCGCCCGAAGACTTCATGAGCAGCTACAGATGAGAGGTATACGCTGCTGGCTAGACGATCATCAAATCCTTCCAGGCGACAATATTTACGAAGCGATCGACAAGGGGATTCGCCTTTGGGACAAGGTACTCTTGTGCTGTTCGGAAGCATCGCTTTCAAGCTGGTGGGTTGGCGACGAAATCGATAAGGCTCTGGAGAAGGAGAGAGAAATTCTAAGAGAGCGCGGCTCCAGCGTGCTCGCAATTATACCACTCACTCTAGACGACTTCTTTCTCAAGCACTGGCAGGACGGGCGCGCAGCCACCCTGAGAAAGCGACGCGCAGCTGATTTTATTGGCTGGGAAAGCGACAACGCCAAGTTCGAGGCCTCGCTTGAAAAGCTCGTCAAGGCGCTACGCCCGGGCAAATCATCCAGACAGACTCCGCCAGTATCTAGATTATGAGGATCTTGTCCTAGGCTCCGCGCGAACAACTAGAGCGCAACCTAGCGGGCTGGCGTTTCGTGCGCGTCGCAAAAAGGCACCCTGGAAGGCTCCCCACCGCGCGCCCCGAAGGGGCGAAAATCTGATTAGCCCGGTGCTTCAGCGCCGGGTTCCGAGCCTCCCCCAACCCACCCGCCCCGAAGGGTCGGTGCCTTTCGGATAATCAACCTCAAGCTCGACATCACGATCGCCGAACTGGTACGCCACGCCAAGCTTGGGAGATTGTTGCATCGGCACAGATCGTGCTCGATCCGAAATGCCTCTTCGATTGAGAGGTTAGCTCGAAAAGCACCGCCCCTTCAGGGCGGATGGGGAGGGGGAACGTCCAAGACCCGGCGCTGAAGCGCCGGGCTAATCAGATTTTCGCCCCTTCGGGGCGTGCTATGGGGAGCCTTCCAGGATGCCTTTTGGCGACGCGCACAAACGCCGGGCCATAAATGTGGTGGTCCGATATTCATTCCAAAACATGACCTTACCGGGGCCGGTCCGATCCCTGCGGCAAGTGCCTGCAGAGGGCGGTTCCCGTTACGGCTCGACGTCGCAGACGGCTGCAGCAGGGGGGCCGAAACTCTCGTGGTCCAGGGACTCGGTCGTGGATGGCGAACGGCATGCGCCGCGACTTCTCCTGGGAGGTGCAGGGGAGGGAGTACGAGGCAGCCGTATGGGTGGCTGGCGGGTAGGAGCGGCCGCCATGAGGGCTTGGGTCCGGCCTCGCGCCCCCATTTCCCCCAAATCCCACACCTTCTCTGTAGACCGCCGCGGGAGCGCGGAGATCCCTCGACAGGCGACGGCTCCCGGCCCGCGGCACTCTCAGGAAAGGATGGCCTCATGACCTGTCGGCGCTCCTCCCTTCTCTTCCTTGCGCTCGCGGCACTCCTCCTCACCCCCTCCTTCGCTCTCGCCGCGCCTCCCGCCCCTCCGTCCCCCGTCGTTCCTGTGGCCCAGTTCCTTCCGACGCTCGCCACCGCGGCCCCCGCCTGCCAGGGGACGACGGAACTCCTCGTCCTCTCGCCGGCCGACCAGGCTATCCCGGCAGACGACACGTCTCTCCTTTGCGGGGCCTGCTCCGACGCGGCCTGCCTGGGCAAGTCGCCGAACGCCGTCTGCGGCGCCGGCGGCCAGCGCTGCATCTCCGGCGGCCCCACATGCACCACGGCCTCGGAGTTCCGCTGCCGCTGCCTCCCGATCCCCTGAGCCCGCGCGACGGCCGGCAGCTCCCTGCCGGCCGCCCTGGCGGGTCAGGCCTCGGCGGCGATGCCGTCCAGCTCGGCGACGGTCTCGGCGGGCAGATGCAGGGCGGCGGCGTTCAGGTTCTCGCGGAGGTGTTCGACCGACGACGTGCCGGGAATCAGCAGGAGGTTCGGCGACCGCTGCAGGAGCCACGCGAGCGCGACCTGCATCGGCGTGGCGCCAAGCGATTCCGCGGCCGCGGCCAGCGTCGAGGATTGGAGCGGAGTGAAGCCCCCGAGGGGGAAGAACGGCACGTACGCGATCCCCTGGCCGGCCAGGTTTTCTACGAAGGCGTCGTCGTGGCGGTGGGCCAGGTTGTAGTAGTTCTGCACGCAGACGATGTCGGCGATCGCCCGACCCTCCGCCACCTGGGCGGCCGTGACGTTGCTCAGGCCGAGGTGGCGGACCAACCCTTGCCGCTGGAGCTCGGCCAGCGCGGTCAGCGGGGCCTCGAGCGATCCCTCGGCCGGCCCGTGGCCGTCCCCCATCAGGCGGAGGTTGACCACGTCCAGCGCGTCCAGCCCCAGGTTGCGAAGGTTGCCGTGGACGGCCGCCGTCAGCTCCCCCGGCGAGATGGCCGGCTGCCACGACGCGTCAGCCGGCCGGCGGGCTCCGACCTTGGTGACGATCACCAGGCCCTCCGGGTACGGGTGCAGAGCCCGCCGGATGATCTGGTTCGTGACGTGCGGACCGTAGTAGTCGCTGGTATCGATGTGGTCAACCCCGAGCGCGACGGCTTCGCGGAGCACGGCGACCGCGGCGTCCTCGTCAGCCGGCGGACCCCAGACCCCCTTGCCGGCGAGCTGCATCGCCCCGTAGCCGATGCGATGCACCGTCAGCGAGGTTCCGGGAAATGTGAAAGTGCCGCCGAGGTTCGTTGGTGGGGTCATGGGATGACTTCCTTTCGAGTTGGAATTCTATGCGAGAAGGAGCTAAGCGGGCGAGCGGGCGCATCTGGAGCGGAGGGGTCATTCGGTCGGTCATCCTGAGACATCGTGCCGCAGAAACCCCGTCGCCGGAAGAAGCATGCCAGCTGCCGGAGCTTCGGCAGCCCGTTGTAAGCTGCGGCAGGCCATTGGTAGCTCCGGCAGCTTGCCGGAGCTTCGGCAGAGCGTCGTAAGCTTCGGCAGAGCGTTGTTAGCTCCGTCGGCTTGCCGGAGCTTCGGCAGAGCGTTGTAAGCTGCGGCAGGCCATTGTTAGCTCCGGCAGCTTGCCGGAGCTCCGGCAGAGCGTCGTAAGCTTCGGCAGGCCGTTGTTAGCTCCGTCAGCTTGCCGGAGCTCCGGCAGCGCGTCATAAGCTTCGGCAGGCCGTTGTTAGCTCCGGCAGCTTGCCGGAGCTTCGGCAGAGCGTCGTAAGCTTCGGCAGAGCGTTGTCAACTTCGGCGGGCGCGGGCTAAGCGGCGAAGAGGTCGGAAACCTCGAGCCGAAAACCGGGGAGCAGCTCCTCGTCGGAGAGAGCGTCACCGCTCACGAAGGGCTCGCTGTCGGTCGGGGAGCGATGGACCGCGATCCGGCACTGCCGGGAATCGAGCACCCAGACCCGCAGGACACCCGCCGCGAAGTAGTCCTCGATCTTCACGAAGAGGTCGCCCTTGCGATCGGTCGGGGAGAGGACTTCGACGGCGATCTCCGGCGCGACGTCGAGGTATCCTTCGGAGTTGCAGCGCGCCAGACGTTCGTGCGAGATCAACGCGATGTCCGCGGCGCGGACGGTGTCCGGGTCACGCCGGATATAGATCCCGACCTCGCCGGTCAGGACCTCGCCCCAGTGGGCGCTCTCCACGTAGGTCGACAGACGGGTGGTCAGCCGGGCCTCCGCTCTTCCATGCGCTCGTCCGGTCGGCGACAAAGGCACGATCCTCCCGTTCACCAGCTCGCAGGGCTCGAGGTCGGGCCGGTGATACAGCTCCTCGCCCGTGATCAGAATCTCTTGGAAATCCTTGAGTAGCGCCATCCCGGATCACCTCATGCACATTGTAGCGTATCCCGGGAACGCCACTCGCTACTCCCGCGTCCGGAACCAACCCGTCAGGCTGACCCGCTCCCGCGTGGCCGGAAGGACTTCGTGGGGGACGCTGCCACTGAGGAAAATTACGAAATTTCCTCCTTCCGGCAGGACGTCCTGGATGGCGGCGTCCTCCTCGGGGCCGGCGTAGAGGCGGAGCTGGCCGCCGTCTTCCGGCTTCCAGTCGTCGTTGAGGTAGAGGATGCAGGAGACCACCCGGTGGCCGGCGGTCTGGAAGCGGTCGAGGTGCTTCTGGTAGAAGGAGCCGGGGGGATAGACGGCGAGGTGACCCTCGAAGCCGAAGAGGCCGAGGTAGAGCGCGCGGTTGATGGCGAGGCGGAGGCGCTCGAGCTCGTCGAGGTAGCGCTGCTGCGCCGCGGTGTAGGGCTCCGCCAGCCAGAGGATGCGGTCGCTGCGGATCTCGGCGCGGACGCCGAATTCGGCGCCCGCTCCCACGCCGGCCTGCCGGAAGGCGCCGGTCCGCCACAGCTCGTACGCCTCCTCGCGCAACGCCCGCACCTCGGCGGGGGCGAGAAAGCCGGGCTGCACGGAGCGGCCGCTCTCCGCCAACTCCCCGACGATCCGTTCGACGTCGATCATTCCGGCATCGTAGCCGAAAATGAAAAGAGCCCGGGTCGCCCCGGGCTCTCGGAAACTTCAGCCAGCGTGAAGCTTAGACGTACGCTTCGAGCTCGGTCCAGGTGTCCTCTTCGAGGACCTTCTTGAGGTCGATCATGAAGCGGTCGGCGTCGGCGCCGTCGACCAGCCGGTGGTCGTAGGAGATGCTGAAGTAGGACATCGTCTTGATGACGATCGCGTCGTTGCCGTCGGCGTCCTCGACCACGATCGGCCGCTTCTCGATGGCGCCGATGCCGAGGATCCCCACCTGCGGCTGGTTGATCACCGGGGTGCCGAAGAGGCTGCCGAAGACGCCGGGGTTGGTGACCGTGAAGGTGCCGCCCTTGCGCCTCCTCGGGCTTCAGCTTCTTGCTGCGCGCGCGGTCGGCGAGGTCGTTGGCGGTCTTGGCGAGGCCGACGAGGCTGAGCTGGTCGGCCTTCTTGATCACCGGCACGATCAGCCCGCGGCCGGGGAGGTCGACCGCCATGCCGATGTTGATGTCCTTCTTGTAGACGATGTTGGTGCCGTCGATCGCGGCGTTGACGCTGCGGTGCGCCTTGAGGGCGGTCGCCACCGCCTTGAAGATGAACGGCATGAAGGTGAGCTTGGTCGCCTCCTTCTTGAAGAAGCCGTCGCGGGCGCGCAGGCGCGCCTTGTTCACCTTCGACATGTCGATGTGGAAGAGGGTGGTGACGTGCGCCGAGGTGGCCTTCGAATAGACCATGTGCGCCGCCGTGATCTGCCGCATCTTCGACATCGGCTCGATCTCGACGTTCTCCCCCTCGGTGTAGGCCGCGACGTGGAAGCCGGCCGGCAGCGGACGCTGACCCGCGCCGGAAGACGGAGCGGCGGCGGCGGGAGCCGGGGCGGGCGCGGGAGCAGGCGGGGCAGTGGCAGCCGCCGGAGCGGGAGCCGGAGCCGGCTTGGAAGCGGGCGTCGGAGCCGGAGAGGCGACCGCTGGAGCGGCGGCCGGAGCCGACTTGCGCTGCTCGAGGTGGGCGACGATGTCCTCCTTGGTCACCCGCCCCTGGGCGCCGGTGCCCTTGACGTCCTCGAGGTTGACCCCTTCCTTGGCGGCGATGTTGCGCACCAGCGGGCTCGAGAACTTGCGCAGCCGCCCCTCGAGATCGGTCTCGGCGGCGTCGCTCTCCTTGACCAGCGGCGTGTCGCCGGAGTCGCGGGCGACCTCCTCGTTCTCCTCCGCCTCCGTGGCCTGCTCGGCGGTGGCGGCGGCCGGCTGCGGAGCCTCGGCGGCGGGCGCCGGAGCCGGAGCGGCCGGAGCCGCGGCGGCCTGCGGGGCTTCCGCAGGGGGTGCTGCGGGCGCGGCGGGCGCCGGGGCAGGAGCCGCGGCAGCGGCGGCGCGGCACCGCCGCCCTCACCGGCTTCGCCGATGCTGGCCACCACCTGGTTCACGGGGACGGTCTCCCCTTCCTGGTTGCGGATCTCGAGCAGGGTCCCGGCGGCGGGGCTGGGGATCTCGGCGTCCACCTTGTCGGTCGAGATCTCGAACAAGGGCTGATCCCGCTCCACCTTGTCGCCGACCTTCACCAGCCAGCGGGTGATGGTGCCCTCGGCGATCGACTCCCCCATCTGCGGCATCACGACTTCCGTAGCCATAATCTCTCCCGTATCTCTCGTACGTCTCGAGCGTACGTCTCGAAACATTCGTTCAGTAGGCTGCCAGCGCGCGGACCTTGGCGACCAGCTTGTCCACGTTCGGCAAGTAAGCTTCTTCGAGCGTCGGGCTGTAGGGGACCGGCGTGTCGGGACAGCAGAGCCGGTGCACCGGTCCGTCCAGCCACTCGAAGGCGTGTTGCGAAATCCGCGCCGCCACCTCGCCCGCTACCGAGCCGGTGGTCTGCTCCTCGCTGAGGACGATCACCCGGCTGGTCTTCCGGACGGTGGCGAGGATCGCTTCCTGGTCGAGGGGCTTGAGCGTCCTGAGATCGAGGACTTCGAGGTCGATCCCGTCGGCTTCGAGGCGCCCGGCGGCCTCCAGCGCCACGTGCAGCATAGCACCGTAGGTGATCACCGACAGGTCGCGCCCGGCCCGCGCCAGGCGCGCCTTGCCGATCTCGACACCCGGGCCAGCGTCCGCAGAATCCGCGGGGAGCTCGTCCTTCAGGCGGCGATAGAGGTACTTGTGCTCGAAGTAGAGCACCGGGTTGGGGTCCTGGATCGCCGCCCGCAGCAGGCCGTAGGCGTCGGCGACGGTCCCCGGCGCCACGATCTTGAGCCCCGGCGTGTGCTGGAAGTAGGACTCCGGGTTCTGGCTGTGGTACGCCGAGCCGTGGACGTTGCCGCCCGCGGGGCCGCGCACCACGATCGGCACCTGCTGCCCCCAGCGGTAGTGCGAGGGGGCGGCGAAGTTGATGATCTGGTTGAAGGCGCAGGAGATGAAGTCGATGAACTGCATCTCGACCACCGGCCGCAGCCCCATCATCGAGGCGCCGATGGCGCAGCCGATCATCGCCGACTCGCTGATCGGGGTGTCGACGATCCGCCGCGGGCCGAAGTGGTCGAGGAACCCGGCGGTGACGCGGAAGGCGCCGCCGTAGGTGCCGATGTCCTGGCCGAGCATGAAGACCCGCTCGTCGCCCTCCATCTCGTCCCACAGCGCCTGGCGGATCGCTTCGAGGTAGGTGACGGGCGCCATCAGATCGCCCCCCCGTCGAGCGCGGTAGCGTCGGTGCCCGCGTAGACGTTCTCGAAGGTCCGCTCGGGCGGCGGCATCGGCGAGGCGAGGGCGAAGTCGACCTCCTCGTTGAGCCGGGCGTCGATCTGCGCCACGATCGCCTTGAGCTCGTCCTCGGTCGCCAGCGCGTTGCCGAGCAGGTGGCGCTCGAAGCGCTCGATCGGGTCCTTCGGCTTCCACTCCTCGAACTGCTCCTTGGGGACGTAGCCGGCGTCGTCGTGCTCGGCGTGCCCCTTCATGCGGAAGGTCTTCGCCTCGATCAGCGTCGGCCCGCCGCCGGCGCGCGCCCGCTCGACGGCGCGGCGGGTGACCTCGTAGACGGCGAGCACGTCGTTGCCGTCCACCACCTCGCCCGGGATGCCGTAGGCGGCGGCGCGGGTCGCGATGTTCTTGATCCGCATCTGGCGCGGCGTCGGCGTCGAGTAGGCCCAGCCGTTGTTCTCGGCGATCAGCACGAACGGCACGTGGAGCACGGCGGCGAGGTTCAGCCCCTCGTGGAAGTCCCCCGTCGAGGTGCCGCCGTCGCCGATGTAGGTGAGGGCCACCAGGTCACGCCCCTGCATCTGGCCGGCGAGCGCCACCCCGACCATCACCGGGATCACGGCGCCGAGCATCGAGATCGGCGCCACCAGCCCGCGCTTCAGGTCGCCGAAGTGGGTGTTGCCGTCCTTGCCGCCGGTCGGGCTGTCGCTCTTCGCCATGTACTGCATCATCACCTCGCGCGGCTCGACGCCGCGCACCAGCATCGAGCCGAGGTTGCGGATCAGCGGCCCCATCACGTCCTGCGGCGCCAGGGCATAGGCGCTGCCGACGGCGGTCGCCTCCTGGCCGCGGCTCGAGTAGAGGCCGCCGACCACCTTCCCCTGCCGGTAGAGGTTGCCGAGGCGGTCCTCCACCATCCGGGTCAGCTTCAGAAAGTGATAGAGCTCGTGCTGGCGCTCGCGCGGCAGATCGCTCTTCGCCAGCCGCTCGGCCGGCCGCTCGCCTTCGCGGGCGCCCGGATGGAGAGGCCCCCAGTCTTTTCCAGTTTTCGCCATGAGCATCCTTTTTTATTTGGACCGGTCGATCACATGTGGATCGCCTGGCCGTGGGCGGCGTGGGCCGCCTCCATCACCGCTTCGGCCATCGTCGGGTGGGCGTGCATGGTGCGCATCAGCTCCTCGTCGGTGCCTTCCATCTGCAGGGTGACGCAGGCTTCGGCGATCAGGTCGGTGGCGTGGGCGCCGAGGATGTGCACCCCGAGCACCTCGTCGTACTTCTTGTCGCGCACCACCTTGACGAAGCCGGTGGTCTTGCCGATCACCTTCGCCTTGCCGAGCGCCGTGAACGGGAACTTGCCGACCGCCACGTCGTAGCCGCGCTCGCGCGCCTTGGCCTCGGTGAGGCCGACGCTCGCCACCTCCGGATCGCAATAGGTGCAGGAGGGGACGCGGTCGTAATTGATCGGTTTGACCGGCAGCCCCGCCATCTGCTCGACGGCGAGGATCCCCTCGGCCGAGGCGACGTGGGCCAGCCACGGGGTGTCGATGACGTCGCCGATCGCGTAGATGTTCGGCACCGCCGTGCGCATCAGCGGATCGACCTTGACGTAGCCGCGCTCGAGCGCGATCCCCAGGGCGTCGAGCCCGAGGTTCTCGGTCACCGGCCGGCGGCCGATGGCGACCAGCAGCAGCTCGGCCTCGACGGCGTCGGTCTTGCCGCCTTCGAGCTTCAGGCGGACGCCGCTCTCGGTCCTCTCCACCCCCAGCATCTTGGTGCCGGTCATCACGTCGATCCCCCGCTTGCGCAGCGCCTTCTGGAGCTCGGCGGAGATCTCCTCGTCCTCGATCGGCAGGATGCGCGGCAGCATCTCGATCAGGGTGACCTTGGAGCCGAACGAGGTGTAGATCGAGGCGAACTCGGTCCCCACCGCGCCGGCGCCGAGCACCGCGATCGAGGCCGGGATGCGCTTGAGCTCGAGGACGTGGTCGGAGTTGAGGATGCGCTCGCCGTCGGTCGGCGCGATCGGCACGTCGCGCGGCACCGAGCCGGTCGCGATCATGATGAATTTGGCGCCGTAGGTGGTCTTGGCGCCGTCCGGCCCTTCGACCTCGACCTCGTTGGGGGCGGTGATGCGGCCGGTGCCGTGGAGGCCGGTCACCTTGTTCTTCTTGAACAGGAACTCGACCCCCTTCGAGTTGCTGTCGACCACCTTCTGCTTGCGCTCCTGCGCCTTGACGATGTCGAGCACCGGCGCCGCGACCTCGATGCCGAGGGTCGAGGCCTCGCGGATCTCGTCGAGCACCGAGGCGGTGTGCAGCAGCGCCTTGGTGGGGATGCAGCCGCGCAGCAGGCAGGTGCCGCCGAACTTGGGGTCGCGCTCGATGACCGCCACCTTCATCCCCAGCTGGCCGGCGCGGACGCCGGCGACGTAGCCGCCCGGACCGCTGCCGATAATGATCAGATCGAACTCTTCTCGCGCCATCGAATATCTCCGGATCTTTTTATTTGGAATGGTTTTTTGGTTTCGAATCGGATCGGCCGGCAGGCTTCAGGTCCCGGCGGGAACCGCTCTGTAGCGGCCGGGCTTCTCCTCGACCAAGCGGCCGAACGGGATGTCGGGGTCGTGCTCGAAGATGCAGAGCCAGTCCCCGGCGAGCGCCCGCGGCAGCCAGAGCTTCTTGTTCTCGAGGGTGGTCATCGGATAGAGGTCGTAGCCCATGATCCAGGGGTAGGGGACGTGGGCCGCCATCGGCACCAGGTCGGCCCAGAAGACCCCCTGGTTCCCTTCTCCTCCATCTCCTCCATCTTTTCCCCCATCGAGTAGAACGATGCACATGTCGGCGTTATGCCCGGGGGCGCGGACGGCGCGGACGCCGGCGATCGGCTCGGCCTCGTCGTCGAACAGCTCGGCGACGCCGGCTTCGAACAGCGGCTCCCAGTTCTCCGGGAAGTAGCTCGCGCGGTCGCGCTCGTTCGGCCGGCGGGCGTGCTCGACCTCCCCCCGCTGCAGCCAGTAGCGCGCGTTGGGGAAGGTGGGGACGATCCTGCCCCCCTTGCCGTCCGGGGCGTGGGTGTTCCAGCCGCAATGGTCGAAATGGAGGTGGGAGAGCAGGACGTGGGTGACGTCCCCCAGCTCGTAGCCGGCGCGGCGGATCGCCTCGGGGAGCCGCACGGCGGCGGGATCCATGGCGTAGATCGCCTCGAAGCGCTCCTCGTGCTTGTCGCCGATGCCGGTGTCGATCAGCAGCAGCTCGCCGCCGCGCGCCACCAGCAGGCAGTTGGTCCCCATCCGGATGCGGTTCAGGGGGTCGGGGGGCGCCGGCTTCTCCCACATCGTCCGCGGCACGACGCCGAACATGGCGCCGCCGTCGAGCCGGAACTCGCCGTCGCTGACGATCTGCAGCTCGAATTCGCCCAGCCTCATCGCAGCCTCATAGGCGCGGAAGTCTATCCGAAGAGCTTCCCCCCTGTCCCGTCTCCGATATAGCCTTCCGGTACTTTTCCGAGGAACCCAAAATGATCCCGAGCTCGCGCCACCGTTTCGTCGCTGGAACCCTCTGCCTGCTGCTGGCCCTCCCCGTGGCGGCCGCTCCTCCCGCCGGACCGAGCCTGGAGCAGATCATGGCCGACCCGGACTGGATCGGGAATCCGCCGGAGGACCCCTACTGGTCGGACGACGGCAAGTCGGTCTACTACGAGCGGGAGCGCGAGGGAATCGGGCAGCAGAGGAAGGACCTCTACCGGGTCGATCTCGGTGCCGACGCGGCGGGCACGGCCGGCGACGCGGTCCTGATCGATCCGGCCGGACGGGCCCGGGCCGACGCCCGCGGGGAGCTCAACCTGCAGCGCACCCGCAAGGTCTACCTGGTCAAGGGGGACGTCTACGTCAAGGACCTGCGCACCGGCGAGGTGCGGCAGATCACCCGCACCGACGCCGCCGAGACCGATCCGCACTTCCTGGCCGACGGCCGGCGGATCTGGTTCCACCGCGGTGAAGAAATCTGGGTCTACGACCTCGAGAGCGGCCTGACCTCCCAGCCGGCGGCGCTGAAGCTCGACCGCGACCCGCTCGACAAGGACCCCTCGCCGCTGGCCGACGACCAGACGCGGCTGTTCGACGTCCTGCGTCAGAAGCAGGAGCGGGAGAAGCGCGAGCGCGCGGAGGACCTCAGGCTGGCGCAGAGCGACGCCGCCCGCGCCCCCCTCCCCTGGTACCTCGGCAAGAAGGTGAAGATCGAGCGCAGCCTCCTCTCCCCCTCCGGCGACTGGCTGGCCGTCGTCACCTCGCCCAAGAAGGAGGCGGGGGAGGCCAAGACGGCGAAGATGCCCGAGTACGTGACCGAGAGCGGCGACGTCGAGACCAAGGAGGTGCGCGCCAAGGTGGGCGCCGAGAAGCCCGAGCCCAACGCGGTGATCCTCCTCGACCTGCGGAAGCACGAGCGGCACGACCTCGACTTCGCGCAGCTGCCGGGGATCGACGACGACCCCCTCAAGGCGCTGCGCGAGGCCGCCAAGGCGCGCCAGGAGGCGCGGAAGAAGGAGGCGAAGAAGACGGCGGCGGCGCTGGGGATCAGCGGCGGGAAGGACACGGACGACACGGACAAGGACACGGACAAGGGGAAAGACGGCAAGGAGAAAGAGAAGGAGAAGACCAAGGCGGGGGCCGCGAAGAAGCCCGAGCCGCGGGTTCTCGAGGTGGCGGGGCTCGCCTGGTCGGACGACGGCGGCCGGCTCGCCGTCCAGCTGCGCGCCCGCGACAACAAGGACCGCTGGCTCGCCACCTGGGACGCCGCCGCCGCGGCCGGGAAGCTCGCCGTCCGCCACCGGCTGACCGACCCCGCCTGGATCAACTGGGACTTCAACGACTTCGGCTGGCTCCCCGACAACCGCACGCTCTGGTACCTGTCGGAGGAGAGCGGCAGCTCGCAGCTCTACGCGCTCACCCTCCCCGGCGGCGCGCCCCGGCGGCTCACCCCCGAAGGACACTACGAGGTGTCGCTGCCGCACCGCGGCTTCGACGGCCGCTACCTCTACTACACCGCCAACCGCGAGCACCCGGGGAAGTACGACGCCTGGCGGGTCGAGGTGGCCACGTCGAAACCGGAGCAGCTGACCCACCTCGGCGGCGGCTACACCCACGCCGTCCTCTCCCCCGACGAGAGCCGGCTCCTCCTCCTCCATTCGTCGATCACCCGGCCGGACGAGGTCTACGTGCAGGCGAACCAGCCGGGGGCCGAGGCACGGCCGGTCACCCGCACCCGCACCCCGCTCTTCCTGGCCCAGGAGTGGAACCTCCCCGAGATCGTCGCCGTGCCGTCGACCCACGGCGCCGGCGCGATCTACACGCGGGTCTACACGCCGAAGGACTTCGACCCGGCGAAGAAGTACCCGGCGGTCTTCTTCGTCCACGGCGCCGGCTACCTCCAGGAGGTCACCTACGGCTGGTCGAACTACTTCCACGAGTTCATGTTCAACGACTTCCTGACCCGCCACGGCTACGTGGTGCTCGACATGGACTACCGCGCCTCGGCGGGGTACGGCCGCGACTGGCGGACGGCGATCTACCGCCAGATGGGGCACCCGGAGCTCGAGGACCTCGCCGACGGCATCGCCTGGGCGGCGGCGCACCGGAACGTCGACCCGCGCCGCGCCGGCGTCTACGGCGGCTCCTACGGCGGCTTCCTCACCTACATGGCGCTGTTCCGCCAGCCGGACCTGTTCGCCGCCGGCGCCGCCCTGCGCCCGGTCGCCGACTGGGAGCACTACAACGAGCCGTACACCGCGGACATCCTCAACCGTCCGGAGATCGACCCCGAGGCCTACGAGAAGAGCTCGCCGATCGAATACGCGGCGGGGCTCCGGAAGCCGCTGCTGATCTGCGACGGCGTGCAGGACCAGAACGTCCTGTTCCAGGACAACGTGCGGATGGTGCAGCGCCTGATCGAGCTCAGGAAGGAGAATTTCGAGCTCGCCATCTACCCGGTCGAGGATCACGGCTTCGTGCAGCCGACCAGCTGGCTCGACGAATACCGGCGGATCTTCAAGCTGTTCGAGGCCAACCTGAAGTAGGCTCACGCCATGGCACGGTCAAGATCGGACAACCGCTGGATGGAACGCTTCGCCCGCATGGGCTACGCCGCGCGCGGCGTGGTCTACGCCGTGGTCGGCCTGCTGGCCGTGCAGACGGCCTTCGGGACCCACGGCGCCCGGCGCGCCGCCACCGACACCCGCGGCGCCCTCCAGGAGGTGGCCGCGCACAGCATCCCGCTGCTCTGGCTGCTCGCCGTGGGCCTCTTCGGCTACGCGGTCTGGCGGGCCGCGCAGGGGCTCCTCGACCGCGAGCGCAAGGGGAGCGGCATGAAGGGGCTCGCCCAGCGGCTGGGGCGCCTGTTCACCGCCGTGGCCTACGGCAGCCTCGGCCTCGCCGCCGTGCGCCTCGCCCTCGGCGCGCACCGCCGGGCCTCCGACGGCCAGGCCACCCAGGAATGGACGGCGCGGCTGATGGGCGAGCCGTTCGGCCGCTGGCTGGTGGCCGCGGTCGGCCTCGGGGTGATCGTCGGCGGCCTGTTCCAGATCTGGCGCGGCTGGACCGAGAAGTTCAAGCAGGAGATCCGCCTCGGGGAGATGGACCCGGCCGAGAGCCGGCTGGCGATCCACGCCGGCAAGCTCGGTTTGATGGCGCGCGGCGTCGTCTTCCTGATCTCGGGGTGGTTCCTGATCCAGGCCGCGGTGAAGACCGACCCGCACCAGGTGCGCGGCCTGTCCGGAGCGCTCGCCGTCCTCGCCGGGCAGCCGCACGGCGCGATCCTCCTCGGCCTGGTCGCCGTCGGCCTGGTGGCGTTCGGCGCCTGGTCTCTCCTGCTCGCCCGCTACGGCCGGATCGTGACCTGACTTTCCCCCCTCGGGTGTAAGATCTCCCCGGATCGACTCCAGATCGAGGGCTTCGCCGTCCGTCCGTTCCGAGGGCCGGAAGGAAGATGGTCGAACAAGACGACACCAGGATCAGCGACGCGACGTTGATCGGCCGCATCGCGGCCGGCGACGCCGCCGCCCTCGAACGCCTGGCGCGCCGCCACCAGGCGGCGGTGTATCGCTTCCTCCAGGCCGCCGCCCCGCCCGCCTCGCCCGCGACCCCCGCGAGCACGGCCGACGAGCTCGGCGAGAGCCTCGCCGAAACCTTCCGCGCCGCCCGCCGCGAGGCCTCCCGCCATCGCGACGAGACCTCGGCGCGCCCCTGGCTCCTCGCCCTCGCCCGGCAGGCGATCGACCGCCGGAGCGCGCGCGAGGCCGGCGAGGCTCGCGAGGCCGACGCCGCCCCGTTCCGCGAGCTGGCGCTCGCCGCCGGCTGGGGGGAGCCGGACGCCGCCGGCGAGCCGGCGGGCGAGATGTCCGCCCAGAGCTTCGACGCCGAGCCCGCGCTGGCGTCCCTGCCGCCCCAGGACCGCGAGATCCTCACCCTCTGCGACCATGAGTACTTCACCCTCGAGGAGGCCGCCCGGGTGACCGGCAGCTCCGAGTCGGCCGCCGCCACCCGCCTCCATCGCGCCCGCCTGCGGCTGCTGGCCCGGCTGCGGGAGAGCCCCGGCGGGGCCGGCGGGGAGGAGGACCGGGTGATCGCCGGCCTGCACTGCGGCGAGGTGCTCGCCGACCTCACCGAGCACCTCGACGGGCGGCTGGCGGGCGAGCGGGCGCAGCAGGTCGACGAGCACCTCGCCGGCTGCGCGCCCTGCCGGCACGTGGTGGGCGACCTCGCCGCCGCCGTCCGCGCGGTGCGCCAGACGCCGGACGAGCCGCTCGCCGCCGAGGTCGAGGCGCGCCTGCTCGCCGCCCTGCGGGCCGGAGCCTCGCATGCCTGACGGCGGCGAGCTCCTGATCCGCCCCGCGGACCCCGCGGACGCGGGCGTCATCGCCGGCTTCCAGCTGCGCATGGCCCGCGAGACCGAGGGGCTGGAGCTCGACGGCGCCACCCTCGCCCGCGGTGTCGCGGCGGTGTTCGCCGACGCCGGCAAGGGGGCCTACTGGGTGGCCGAGCGCGACAGGGCTATCGTGGCCTGCTTGCTGGCCACCCCGGAATGGAGCGACTGGCGCGACGGCACCGTGCTCTGGATCCAGTCGGTCTACGTCGTCCCCGCCGAGCGCGGGCGCGGGGTCTACCGCGCGCTCTACGAACGGCTGCGGCGCGAGGCCGCCGCCGACGCCGGGATCAAGGGGATCCGGCTCTACGTCGACAAGCGCAACACGGCCGCGCAGCGGGTCTACGAACGGCTCGGCATGAGCCGCGAGCACTACGAATTGTTCGAATGGATGAAGCCGGCCGGCTGAGCCCGGCTCACGAAGAAAAGGGCGGCAGCGCCACGCGGTCGCCGCGGATCTCCAGCCGGCCGTCGTGCGCGGCCCACAGGAAGACGCGGTCCATCCGCTCGCGGATCGCCGAGGTCACCTGGCCGTAGCCGAGGTACGCCGCCAGCGCGCGGACGATCTCCCCCTTGTCGACCTCGGAGCCCGGCGGCGCCAGCCGCTCGATCGTCGCCATCAGGAAGCCGTAGTCGTAGCGCCCGAACTGCGGCGTCGCCCCGCTCAGCAGCTCCCCCTCGCGCGCATTTTCACGGGCGCTTCTCCCGGGTGATGATCCTGCGCGCCAGGGCGACCTCGACGTGCCGCTCCAGGCGGGCGCGCATCACCTTGCCGAACCGCGGGCAGTTCAGGCGGACCGCCATCCGCCGGATCAGCTCCTCGCGGGTCATCTCGCCGGCTCCCCAGCACGACTGGCGGAGAGCGGCCAGGATCGTCTCTGCGACGTCCTCCTCGGCCAGGAGCGCCGCCGCGCCGTCCGCCTGTCCGGCCAGCTTCTCGGCGCTGACCCGCTCGAGCAGGTCGGACGCCGGCTCGTAGCCGCGCCCCTCGCTGCGCGCCAGCTCGGCCTCGGTCACCACCAGCTCGCCGCGCAAGGCGCGGACGAGGATCGTCCGCCACAGCTTGTCCGCCCGCTCCGCCGCCTCCCCGACGTGCCGCTCGACCGTCGCGGCGAAGGCGAACAGCTCCTCGATCCGGCGGACGATCTCCCGCTGCTCGGCGAGCGGCGGCGCGGGCACCGGCATCGTCTGCAACCGGGAGACGTTGATGTTCGACTGGCCGACGCTCTGGGTGCGCACGGTGCGTGCCCAGCCGCGTCCCCACGGCGAGTTGATCCAGCTGCACAGATAGCGGCTGTCGATCAGCCGTTCGTCGCTCTCGATCCGTACCAGATAGGAGGCGAAGACCGCCTCGAGGTCGAGAGCGAAGACGGCCGCCTTCCCCACCAGCTCCGGGCTGTTGGTGCGATTGAACAGCACGTCGCCGCGGCGCACCCGGTAGGCCGGGACGTCGACCGCCCGCGGATCGATGTACTTGAGCCCGGAGGGGTCGAGCCGGCCGTTCTGGATGTTGCTCATGCGCAGGATGGCGATCCCTTCCCGCTCTCCGGCATCCGCGCGGGTCGACAGGCCGTACTGGATGCGCTGCGCGAGGTCGAGGAGAGGGACCACGGACCAGCCGTCCGGCACCTCCGGCGGGACCAGCGGCTCCGGCGCCTCCCACGCGCTGCGGTGCAGGTTCTTCGGCCGCCGCGGCGCCCGGCGGTCGAACGCCTCGGCCTCGCAGCAGGCCATCTCCCAGGCCTCCCGGCGGGCGGTGAAGACCCGCTCGAGGCGCTCGGCGAGCGGCTCGGCCGCCGCGCCGCTGAGCTCCCGCCGCCGCCGCCACTCCGCCGTCAGGTCGCCCGAGAAGCCTTGCGTCAGCACCGACTGGCGGAAGCGCCGCAGGATCTCCGGCAGGCGCGCCAGGTGCTCCCGCGCGCGCCGGACCGGCGCGAGCAGCTCGGCGGCCTTGGCGACGATCCGCTCCTGCTCGGCGCGCGGCGGCAGCGGCACGACCACGCTCGACAGGAACTTCGAGAACTTGAGGTTGCGGATGTTGGTGGTCTGCGTCTGCAGCTCGTCGAGGCCGCCCGAGAGGTAGCAGGACTCGAGCGCCAGCAGGACGTAGGCGGGATCGATCTCGCGATGGATCCGCACCTGGCGGCAGAAATTGCTGCACACCAGCGGCAGGTCCGCCCGCTCGAGCGCCGCCTGGTCGATCAGCAGCGCGCGCCCCACCGGCTGGCCGACGCCGCCGCCCGAGATCTCGATCACCAGATCTCCCCGCGCCAGCCGGCGCTTCTTGAGGCTCGCGGCGCCGACCGAGCGCCGCGGCGCCCGGGTCGCGCGGTCGCTCCCCCAGTCGCGGAACTCCTTGCCGCGGATCACCCGCACCGGCACCCCGGCGGCAGGCTCCCCGATCTCCTCTCCCCAGACGCCGCCGAGGGCGTGGACGACGATCTCCTCGAGGGTCGCCGAGGACCATCCCTCCGGCAGCTCGCCTTCGCGGCGGCCGATCTCCCAGTCCGAGACGGCGCTCGTCACGAGCCCCCCTGGAGCACCCGCGGCCGCTTCGGCTCCGCTTCGCTGCTCAGCAGGTCGATCACCGCCGCCAGCTCCTGGACGGCGCTCTCGAGCGCGGCGATGGCGTCGGTGGCGAGCTCCTCGGGCTCCGGCAGATCGTCCTCCGTCGTCTCTTCCCGCAGCCACTTCAGGCCGTCGATCTTGAACTCGCGGGCGCGCACCTCGGCGATCGAGAACGACCGCCAGCGGTCCTCGCGGGAGTCGGCCGCCGAGCGCCGCGCCCGGCCGAAGGGATCGAGGCCGTAGCAGACCTCGAAGGCGGCGAGGTGCCCTTGCGTCAGCGGGCGGTCCTTCTTGGTGATGCGCGGCACGTTGGTGCGCGCGTCGTAGACCCAGACCGTCTCGGTCGGCCGCCCCTTGGTGAAGAAGACGACGTTGGTCTTGGTGCCGGCGCTGTACGGGGTGAAGGTGCCGTTGGGGAGGCGGAGCACGGTGTGCAGGTCGCACTCGGCGGCGAGCACCCGGAACACCTCCCCCGCCTGATCGGCGAACAGGCAGTTGTCGGGCACGATCACCGCCGCCCGCCCGCCCGGCTTCAACAGGGTGATCACGTGCTGGAGGAAATTGAGCTGCTTGTTCGAGGTCTTGACCGGCAGATCGCCGCGCGCCGGCACCTGGTTCGCCCCTTTGTTGCCGAACGGCGGATTGGTGAGCACGACGTCGAAGCGCCGGCCGTCGGGGATCTCGTCGATCGAATCGCCGAGCTTGATCTCCGGCGCGAGCCCGTGCAGGAAGAGGTTCATCAACGCCAGGCGCCGCGGACGCGACACCAGCTCCTGACCGAAATACGTGGGGCGCCGCGCCTGGGCACGGTCGGCCTCCGCGGTTTCCGCGTCGCCACGCTGCGCGAGCGACCACTCGTGCGCCACGACGAGGAAACCGCCGGTGCCGCAGGCCGGATCGCAGATCGCGAGATCCGGATCGCGGCGCGGATCGGGCTTGACGCAGCGCACGATCGATTGGATCAGCCGGCGCGGCGTGAAGTACTGCCCGGCCCCTTTCTTCCCTTCGCTCGCCGCCTTCTCGAGCAGCCCCTCGAAGACCGCGGCCTTGATGTCCACCTCGAGCGCCGTCCACTCCGTCTCGTCGATCAGGCCGATCAGACGCTTGAGGTTCGCCGGATTGTTGAAGCGCGAGACGGCGCCGTTGAAGATGTCGCTGAGCAGCCCCGGCTGCCGCCCGAGCGCCCGCAGCACGGCCGCGTAATGGACGGTCAGCGCGGCGCCGCTCTCGCTCGCCAGCGCCGGCCACGAGCAATCGGTACGCGGCGGCTCCTGCGCGATCCGCGACAGATCGATTGCCCGTTCGTCGGCCATCTTGAGAAACAGCAAATATGTGATCTGTTCGATATAATCGCCATAATCGATCCCGTCGTGTCGCAGCGTATGGCAAAAACCCCAGAACTTCTGGACGACATCGCTCATTTGTCGCGGACCTCGGCTCGGATGGAAAGAAGGAGGAAGGGCAACGGAGGGCTATCCTAGCTGATTCGGAAGCGATCTTGAAGAGCGTGCGCAGAAGAGGAAAACCAAAGGCCGATGAGAAACTTCATGTTCTTATGGGTCCTGGCGGATACCGTCGGAGCACGACGGAGCGGCGCGGAAGTTCTTCCTTTGAGTGATCTGCGCCGTGCGGCGCGGAGCCGCCGGGAGCGCTTGCAGTCGCGCTGCAAAAGGTTTTCGATCGGGAGTATCGCGGGCGGGATCGATCAGAAGGGGCCCGCGGCGCGGTGGGCCCCTTCCTCTCTTAGCGTCGGCTTACCTGGGCGGCGCCGGGGCGAGCGCCGCCACCCGCGCCTCGAGGTCGGCGAGCCGCTTCTCGAGCTCGGCGTTGCGGCGCGCGAGGTCGGTCAGGGCGGCGGCCTTCTCGCCGAGCTCACGGTGGAGAGCCTGGACGGCGGCGAGGCTGACGCCGGCCGCGTCGAGCGGCGCGATGTGGCGGTCGTCCGGGCCCAGCCCGAAGGCGGCGGCGAAGTCCTGCGCCATCGGCCCCAGGTGATGCACCGCCGCGTCGTCCCCCTGGTAGCGCCAGGTCGAGATCGGCAGGCGGTCGACCTTGGCCAGGATCTCCGCCGGCTCGACCCCGAAGATGTCGGTCTTGGTGGTGCGGTCCGAGTTCTGGGTCAGCGTGCCGGAGATCGTCAGGTTGCCGGTGTTGGTGAGCGAGAATTCCGTGCCGGCGTGGGCCTGCTCGTCCATCACGAAATTCGCCCCCTGGGTGCCGTTCGCCCAGCGCTGCGGGACGCTGGTGTCCTCGAAGATCAGCACCGAGCCGCCGTTGTTGCGAATCTCCAGCATCTCGCGCGCCGACGAGGTCGTGCTGCTCTCCTGGACCAGCAGCTTGGTGGCGCCGTCGGACCCCGAGACGTGCAGCTTGTTGGCCGGCGAGGCGGTGCCGACGCCGACGTTCCCCGCGGCGCTGATATCGATGCTGCTGGTCGGCGCGCCGGGCCGGATGCGGAACGGCAGCCGCGAGCCGCCGGTGACGTCGCGGACGAAGAAGTTCGCCTCGTTGCCGGCGACGTCCCAGATCTGCGCCGTGAAGCCGCCGCTGCTGTTCTGCTCGAACCGCATCGCCGGCGTGTCGCTGCTGTTCTCGTGGACCTTGAGCACCGGCGTGGCGGTGCCCAACCCCAGCCGCCCCACCGCGTCGACGAAGATCGAATTGGTCGGCGCCGCGCCGGTGATGGTGAACGGCGTGGTGGCGGCGGTCACGTCGTCGATCGAGAACTTGTTGGCGCCGCCGCTCGCCGAGTCGTTGGCGGTGAGCTGCCAGTCGGTCGACGCGAAGCCGGTGCCGGTGCTGGTGTCCTCGAACTTGATCCGCGTGTTGTTCTCTTTCAGGCGGAGGGTGTCGAAGCCGAAGCTCTCGTTGTTGACGCAGTCGAGGCCGACGCAGAGGCTCCCCTGGATGATGGCGTCGTCGGCGGTCACCACGTCCTTCACCGGCAGCCCCTTGGCAGCGGCGGCGCCCGGCGCCTTCGCTGCGGCCTGCCGCGCCTCGCGCGCCTCGGGGGAGACCACGCTGCCGTCCACGACCCGGAAGGTGCCGGACTGCACGAGATCGCCGGCCGGCAGCCGGCCGGCCTTGCGCAGCCGCTCGACGACCGCCGCGCCGCCCGGTCCCCGCGAGGCTGCCAGGGCCTGGCGGACCTCGGCGTCGAGCGGCGGCATCGCCCGCAGCTCGTAGACGTAGGAGCCGTCGGCCGCCCCCTGGGGGAGCACGAAGGCCGGCGCCTGGCCGCCCGCGAGCTCGCGGCGGACCACCTCGCCACCCGGCATCGAGACGGTCAGCACCAGGCGCTCGTAGCTCCCCTGTGGCTCGAACTGCACCTGCTGCGGAGAGCGATGGACGCGGGCGAGCTCCTCGGCGCCGAGCGGGAGCACCGGGAGCGCCAGCGAAAGAACCAGCGTGGAAACGGACAGACGGAATCCGATCATGTTTCCTCCTTTTCCTTTTCAGGGCTTTTAAGGGCCCGGATTGTTACCGCAATCTCAGGATTGTGGAGGAAGGGAGGTCATTTTCCAAATCGCCGGTCCAAATCGCTGGCGGACCGCCTCGTAGAGCACCGCCGCCGCCGAGGTGGCGATGTTGAGCGAGCCGACCCGCCCGCGCATCGGCAGGCCGATCGTGCCGTCGCAGAGCTGCCGGGTGCGCGAGCGCAGCCCCTTCTCCTCGCCGCCGAAGCAGAGGACGACCTTGCCGGAGAGGTCGACCTCCCAGGGCGGCACCCCGTCGGGGTCGGTGCCGTAGACCCAGAACCCGGCGTCCTTCAGGCGCGCGATCTCGATCGCGGAGTTGGTGATGCGCTCGATCTCCAGCCACTCGGTGGCCCCCGCCGAGGTCTTGGCGACGGTGGGAGAGACCGGCGCGGCGCCGCGGTCGCGGATCATCACCCGCCCCACCCCCGCCCCTTCGCAGACGCGGAGCACGGCGCCCAGGTTGCGGGGGTCCTGGACGTCCTCGAGCAGCACGGCGAGGTCGAGGTCCGCTCCCGCGGCCGGAGCCGGACCGGCGGCGGCGGTGCCGGCGCGGATCTCCGCCGCCATGCCGTTGTGGGCCGGCCCCGCGATCTCGGCGAGCGCGCGCTCCGGCACCACCTCGAACGCCACCCGATGGCGCTCGCAGGCCGCGGCGATCTCCTCCCGCCGTTGTCCCGTGCGCGCCGCGCTCACCAGCACCCGCACGACCTCGTGCGGCCGGTGGCGCAGAGCCTCGCGGACGGGGTGATAGCCGTAGAGGTACATGGGGAGAGGGCTCCCCTCAGACCTCCATGATCTGCTGCTCTTTTTTCGCCAGCGCCGTCGCGATGTCGGCGATGTAGCGGTCGTGGAGCTTCTGGACGTCGTCGAGACCGCGGCGCTCGTCGTCCTGGCTGATCAGCTTGTCCTTCTCCATCTTCTTCAGCTTGTCGTTCCCCTCGCGGCGCGCCTGGCGGACGCCGGTGCGCGCGTGCTCGGCCATGTCGTGCGCCTTCTTGACGATCTCCCGGCGGCGGTCCTCGTTGAGCGGCGGCACCGGGATGCGGATCAGCTTGCCGTCCGACGACGGGTTGAGCCCCAGATCCGACTTCATGATCGCCCGCTCGATCGCCGAGCTCTGCGTGGGGTCGAACGGCTGCGCCACGATCATCGACGCGTCGGCCACCGACAGGTTGGCGACCTGGTTGAGCGGCACCGGGCTGCCGTAGTAGTCGACGGTGATCCCCTCGAGCAGCGCCAGCGAGGCGCGGCCGGTGCGCAGGTGCTTGAGCTCGTGGTGGAAGTGGTCCACCGCCTGCTGCATGTGACTCTCGACCTCTTTGTAGGCTTCTTTCATGATTCCTCCTGTCGCTCCTGGGCCGCGCTCAGCCGCGGACGATCGAGCCCACCTTCTCGCCGGTGACGACGCGGCGGACGTTGCCGGGGGTCGACATGTTGAAGATGGCGATCGGGATGCCGTTGTCGCGGCAGAGGCTGATCGCCGCGGTGTCCATCACCCGCAGGTCCCGCTCGAGGACCTCCTGATAGGTCACCTCGGGGAGCATCACCGCGTGCGGATCCTTCTCCGGGTCGGCGGTGTAAAGCCCGTCCACCTTGGTCGCCTTGAGCAGGACGTCGGCGTGGATCTCGTTGGCGCGCAGCGCCGCCGCGGTGTCGGTGGTGAAATAGGGGTTGCCGGTGCCGGCGGCGAAGATCACCGTCCGCCCCTTCTCGAGATGGCGCATAGCGCGCCGCCGGATGAACGGCTCGGCGACCTCGCGGATGTCGATCGCCGTCTGCACGCGGGTCGGCACGCTCCGCTTCTCGAGCGCGTCCTGGAGGGCCAGGGCGTTGATCACCGTGGCGAGCATCCCCATGTAGTCGCCGGTCACCCGGTCGATGCCGCGGTGGCTGGCGGCCAGGCCGCGGATGATGTTGCCGCCGCCGACCACGACCGCCACCTGGACTCCCAGGCGCTGCACGTCGCGGATCTCGTCGGCGATCGCCGCCACCACCGCCTCGTCGATGCCGAAGGGCTGCTAGCCCATCAGCGCCTCGCCGGAAACCTTGAGGAGGACCCGGCCGAAGACCGGCGACTCGGGGGTAGTCCGCCTCGGGCCTGCTGCTGCGTTTTCCATCAGCCGGCCGCCTGGGCCATGACTTCGGCGGCGAAGTCGTCCTGCCGCTTCTCGATCCCCTCGCCGAGCTTGTAGCGCTCGAAGCGGCGCACCTGGATGTTCTCGCCGATCTTGGCGACCTTCTCGGCGATCATCTGCTTGATCGTCAGGTCCGGGTTCTTGACGAACGGCTGCTCGAGCAGCACGAACTCGCCGTAGTACTTCTCCATCTTGCCGGTGACGATCTTCTCGACCACGGCCGGCGGCTTGCCGGAGGCGAGCGCCTGGTCCTGGAAGATCGCCCGCTCGCGCTCGAGGACGTCGGCGGTGACCTCCTCGCGGCGCACGAAGCGGGGCTCGGCGGCGGCGATGTGCATGGCGATGTCGCGCACCAGCTCCTGGAAGGCGTCGGTGCGGGCCACGAAGTCGGTCTCGCAGTTGATCTCGACCAGCACGCCGATCTTGCCGCCGCCGTGGATGTAGGAGCCGACCGCCCCCTCGGCGGTCACTCGGCCCGCCTTCTTGGCCGCCGCGGCGAGCCCCTTCTTGCGCAGCGTGTCGACCGCGGCTTCCATCTCGCCCTTGCAGTCGTTGAGCGCGTTCTTGCAGTCCATCATCCCAGCGCCGGTACGCTCCCGGAGCTCCTTGACCATCTGAGCGGTGATTTCAGCCATGAGGCGTTTCTCCTTCGAACCGCGGTGACGCGGCTTTTTGATCTTATTCGGCAGACCGCCGGTGGACGACCGGCGGACATGAGCAGACAAAAGAAAAGGCCAGCGCGCACCCGGCTGACCTCTCCTTACGATTCCGGGACGGGAGAGGTCTCCCGCCCCGTTTCAAGCGGCGGGATCTTAAGCCGGGGCGGCGCTCGCGGCGGCGGCGTCCTTGTCGAAGACCGGCATGCGGCCGTCCTTCGCGCGGATCATCGTCTCCTCGTCGAGCCGGCCGGCGCCGGCGAGATAGGCGTCGGCGATCCGCGACGCGAACAGGCGGATGGCCCGGATCGCGTCGTCGTTGCCGGGGATCGGATAGTCGATCAGCTCGGGATCGCAGTTGGTGTCGACGATGGCGATCACCGGGATGCCGAGCTTGTTCGCCTCCGAGACGGCGATGTACTCCTTCTTGGGGTCGACGACGAAGAGCGCGTCGGGCAGCTCGCTCATGTCGCGGATCCCTTCGAGGTTCTTGGCCATCTTCTCGTGCTCGCGCTCGAAACGCAGCCGCTCCTTCTTGCTGAGCGGGCTGTTCTCGTCGTTCATCCGGACCTCGATCTCCTTCAGGCGCTGGATCGAAGTGCGCAGGGTCACGAAGTTGGTCAGCGTGCCCCCCAGCCACCGGTTGGTGACGAAGAACTCGCCGGCGCGGGCCGCCTCCTCGGCGATCGCCTCCTGCGCCTGCCGCTTCGTGCCGACGAACAGGATGCGCTTCCCCTGGGCGGCGAGCTGCTGCACCAGGTCGGCGACGTGGTTGAACATCCGCAGGGTCTTCTGCAGATCGATGATGTAGATGCCGTTGCGCTTGCCGAAGATATAAGGCTTCATCTTCGGGTTCCAGCGGCGGGTCTGGTGCCCGAAGTGGACACCGGCCTCCAGCAGTTCCTTCATGGTGACTTCTACCAAGCGATTCTCCCTTTCCTAGCGCTTGCTGAACTGGAAGCGCGCCCGGGCGCCCTTCTGGCCGTACTTTTTGCGTTCCTTCTTGCGCGGGTCGCGCGTCAGGAAGCCGGCCGATTTGAGCCGGTCGCGCAGCTCGCCGTTGAACTCGAGCAGGGCGCGCGAGATGCCGTGCCGGATCGCTCCGGCCTGCCCCGCGCTCCCCCCGCCCAGCACCGTGACCTGGATGTCGAACTTCTCGACGGTCTCGGTGAGTTGCAGCGGCTGCTTGATGACCATCTTCAGCACTTCGTTCGGGAAGTAGCTGTCGAGCGACCGACCGTTGACCTTCACCTCGCCCGCGCCGGGTCGGAGGAACACGCGGGCTGAAGCCGTCTTGCGGCGTCCCGTTCCGTAGTATTGGATTTGGCTCACGTTCTCGATCTCTCCTTGGATTCCCGCTCGTCTCGTCCCGTCGCGCTCACCGTCGCGCTCAAAGGGCGGCGGCGACGTCGAAGCTCTCGGGCTGCTGCGCCTGGTGAGGATGGGCGGGGCCCGCGTACACCTTCAGCTTGCGCAGCTGCTGGCGGCCGAGCGGTCCCTTGGGGAGCATTCCCCAGACCGCGTCCTCCACCATCTTGGTCGGCCGGCGCAGACGCCGCTTGGCCGCCGTCTCGGACTTGATGCCGCCCGGATAGCCCGTGTGGTGGTAATAGATCTTGTTCTCTTCCTTCGCCCCGGTCAGCACCGCCTTCTCGGCGTTGATGACGATGACGAAGTCGCCCGTGTCGATGTGCGTCGCATAGGTGGGCTTGTGCTTGCCCATCAGCAGACGCGCCGCCAGCGACGCGAGCCGACCCATCGGGATCCCCGCGGCGTCCAACACGTGCCACCGATGCTCGATCTCGGCGAGCTTCGGGCTGTAGGTCTTCTTCAGCATCTCCAGTCTCTCCAGGTCAGCTCGGGCTGGGAAAATTTGCGCGCGATGACCGCGGGTACCGGCGGTACGGCATACGACACCCGCCTCGCGACGCAAAGGACCCACATGGTAGGTGGGAGGGGGAGAATTGTCAAGGGGACGAAAATAGCCGCGAGGCCGGTCCAAGCCCGGTCCCCAACCCCGCGCCGGGGGATAGTCTGGCGCAAGGCGGGATTTCTGGCAAGAGGGAAACCCTACGGCCGCGGGAAGAGCCGCGCGACCTCGAGCTCGAAACCGGGGAGCACCCCTGAAGTCACCGAGGTCACCCGCTCCCCCACCCCGCCCCGGCAGCGCTCGACGAACCCGCCTGGCGACTCGTGGCCCTCGCGGCCCTCGCGGCCCTCGCGGCCATAGACGAGGATCGAGCGCAGATCGGGGTCGACCAGCCAGTACTCCGGTACGCCGGCCTCCTCATAGGCGCGCAGCTTGATCCGCCGATCGCGGCTCCGGGTGCTCGGCGACAGCACCTCGATCACCAGGTCGGGCACTCCCGCGAAGTTCTTCGCCCCCCAGTCCGGGACGTTGCCGGAGCGGAAGACGACAAGGTCCGGCTCAACGGGGCTCGCGATCTCCCGCGGCAGCAGGATGTCGAACGGCGCCGGGAGGACGACGCCGAGCTCGCGCTCCGCTAGAAACGCCTCGAAGCTTGCGACCAGCTTCACGATCACGAACTGGTGCTTGTAATTGGGCGCCGGTGTCACGTAGAGGACCCCACGGATGACCTCGTAGCGATTCCCGTCGTCGGGAAGGCGCGCGGTATCTTCATACGTCCACTCACCCTTCGCGGGCCACTGGCGTCCATCCCCTCGCGAGGGGAGGCGCAGTCGAAGTGCCGGTTCGGCCATCGGTGCCTCCTTGACGCCGAATTGAGGCGCGCGGGCTGCCGCCCGCGTCGCCTCGTTGGCTCTCATCTTAGCGCGGGTGCCCCCCCACCGCGATATGCTCCCTCCCCTGATGCCCACCCCTGCCACCCCCCCTCCCCCGCTCGACAAGTCGGGCAAGACCATCCGCGACATGTTCGCCGGGGTGGCGCCGCGCTACGACCTGCTCAACCACGTGCTGTCGGCGAGCCTCGACGTCGTCTGGCGGCGGCGGTCGGCGGCGGTGCTCGACCTGCCGGTTGGGGCGGAGGCGCTCGACCTCTGCTGCGGCACCGGCGACCAGGCGACGGCGCTGCGCCGCCACGGCGCGCGGGTGGCGGCGGCCGACTTCTGCGTGCCGATGCTCGCCATCGCCCGCCACAAGTTCCAGAGAATCGCCGCTCCCCGGCCGGGAGCGCTCGCCGCCGACGCGCTGGCGCTGCCGTTCGCCGCCCGCCGCTTCGCCGGCGCCACCGTCTCCTTCGGCCTGCGCAACGTCTCCGACCTCGACGCCGCTCTCCGCCAGCTCGCCGAGGTGCTGCGCCCCGGCGGCAAGCTCGCCGTCCTCGAGTTCGCGGTGCCCACCCTGCCGCCGCTGCGCGCCCTCTACCTCTTCTACTTCCTCCGCCTGCTGCCGTGGATCGGCCGCCGGCTCTCCGACCGCGGCTCGGCCTACTCCTACCTGCCGAGCTCGGTCCTCGGCTTCCCGCAGCGGCAGGAGTTTCTCGACCGCATGGCCGCCGCCGGCTTCACCGACCTCGCCTGGGAGAACCTCTCGGGCGGTATCGTCTGTCTCTACACCGGGAGGACGCCGCGATGACCGAGCAGGACAGCGGGCTGCAGAGCAAGATCCTCGACGGCAAGGCCGCCGCGGCCGAGATCCGCGCCGAGACCGCCGTCGCCGCCCGCGCAATGGCGGCGGCGGGCGCGCGGCCGCCGCAGCTCGTCGCCGTGCTGGTGGGGGACAACCCCGCCTCGCAGGCCTACGTGGGGAGCAAGGTGCGCGGCTGCGGCGAGGTCGGGATGCTCTCGCGCACCCTCCGCCTGTCCGCCGAGACGACCGAGGCCGAGCTGCTGGCGCTCCTCGACCAGCTGAACGCCGATGACGCCGTCGACGGCATCCTGGTGCAGCTCCCGCTCCCCGCCCAGATCGCCGAGAAGCGGGTGCTCGACCGCATCGATCCCGACAAGGACGTCGACGGCTTCCATCCGATCAACGTCGGCCGCCTCTGGCTCGACGAGCCGGGGCTCACCCCGGCGACCCCCACCGGCATCGTCGCCCTGCTCAAGAGGAACGGCATCCCGCTCGCCGGCCGGCGGGCGGTGATCGTCGGGCGCAGCGCCATCGTCGGCAAGCCGATGGCCGGCCTGCTGCTGCGCGAGAACTGCACGGTCACCGTCTGCCACTCGCGCACCGCCGACCTCGCCGCCGTCACCCGCGAGGCCGACCTCCTGGTCGCCGCCATCGGGCGCGCCGGCATGATCGGCCCCGACCACGTCCGCGAGGGGGCGGTGGTGATCGACGTCGGCATGAACCGGGTCACCGACGCCGCCGAGGTCGAGCGCCTCTACCCCGGCGACGAGGTCCGCCGCCGCCAGCACGCCGAAAAGGGGTATATTTTGGTCGGGGACGTCGACTTCACCCGGGTGGCGCCGAAAGCTTCGCGCATCACCCCGGTGCCGGGGGGCGTCGGGCCGCTGACCGTGGCGCTGGTGATCGCCAGCACGCTCAAAGCGTCCCGCCTCCGGCAGGGACTCGACACTTAGAAGCCATGAGCAACCGAACCCTCCGCGTGGGTCTCACCGGCGGCCTCGCCAGCGGCAAGTCGACCGTGGCCGAGTGGCTGCGCGGCGCCGGCTTCGAGGTGATCGACGCCGACCGCCTGGTCGCCGAGCTGTACCAACCTGGGGGCGAAGGCGCCGCGGCGGTGCGCGACCTCTTCGGCCCCGAGATGCTCGACGCCTCCGGCGCCGTCGACCATCACCACCTCGCCGAGCGGATCTTCAGCGACGCGGCGGCCCGCGCCCGCCTCGAAGCGGCGATCCACCCCCTCGTCCGCAAGCTCTTCGTGGCCCGGACGGCACACCTGACCGGCGTCGTCGTCCTCGAGGCGACGCTGCTGATCGAGGCCGGCTACAAGCCCGGCTTCGACCTCGTGGTCAGCGTCGAGGCCCCCTGCGAGGTCCGCCTCGAGCGCGCCGTGACGCGCGGCATGAAGGCGGAGACCGCCCGCGCCCGCCTCCTCGCCCAGGGCGACGGCGACAAGCGCCGCGAGGCCGCCCACCGGATCATCGACAACTCGGGAGACGTCGAGCACCTGCGCCGCCAGACGGACGAGCTGATCGGCGAGCTCAAGCGGCTCGCGGACGCCGCTTGACGCCTCCTAATCTGCCTCCCTTCGTACTGGTCACCGGCAACGCCGGCAAGATCGCCGAGGCCCGGATCGCCGTCGGCCCGCACCTCGAAGCGGTCGCCGCCGATCTCCCCGAGATCCAGTCGCTCGACTACCTCGAGGTCCTGCGCGCCAAGGCGGACGAAGCCTGGCGCCGCGTCGGCCGCCCCCTCGTCGTCGAGGAGGCGGGGCTCGACCTCCACGCCTTGAACGGCTTTCCCGGTCCGCTGGTCAAATGGATGCTCGACGCCGTGGGAGCCGCGGGGATCGCGCGCACCGCGGCGGCCCTCGGCGATCCCCGCGCCGCCTCGCGCTGCTTCCTCCTCTACAAGGACGGCGAGCGCGAGATCCTCGCCGAGGGGAGGACCGACGGCACCCTCGTCCTCCCCCCCCGCGGCACCCACGGCTTCGGCTGGGACCCCACCTTCCTCCCCGACGGCTCCGATCAGACCTTCGCCGAGCTGACCGGCGCCGGAAAAGAGCGCGGTCAGCCATCGCGGCAAGGCGTGGCGGGCGATGCTGGAGAAGCTGGGGGATCCTGGACCTCTATCTCAAGGAACCGGAGAAGCGGGACCCGGCGGCGAAGGCTGAACGGGCCCTCGCCCTCAGAGGGGTGCTGGAGGGGGCGGTATGCGGGGTGGGGTCGAACCGCCCCGCAAGTTGGGATGCAACAGCGATTTGAAGCGCACGGGTGCGGTTTAGCCGCCGCCAAGGGTGCCCGGGCTGATGCTTCTGCCGCCGGTGTCGCCCCCGTCACCTCCGGTGACAGTCTCCAACTCCTGCTCAAGCTCATGATCTTGGGCCGTTTTACCTTCGCCGTTCTCGCTTTCCTTCATTCGGTCCTCCTTTCCTTACAGTTAGTTTTCGTATTCTACCCCCGATGAAGGGCACGGGGGTGCTCCCTGGTAGAACCTCCCTCCAGCTCCTAGATCTCCACTCCCGCCATCAACCAGAGCAGAATCGCCTTCTGCACGTGGAGACGGTTCTCCGCCTCGTCGAAGATGCGGCTCTGCGGACCGTCGCAGACCTCGGCCGAGACCTCCTCGCCGCGGTGGGCGGGGAGGCAGTGGAGGAAGACGGCGTCCTTGCGGGCGTGCGACATCAGCGCCGCGTCGACGGTGAAGCCCTTGAAGGCCTGCACCCGCTTCTGCTGCTCGGCTTCTTGCCCCATCGAGGCCCAGACGTCGGTGTAGACGGCCGAGGCGTCCTTGACCGCCTCCGCCGGATCGGTGGTGAGCAGCACCTGGGTGCCGGCCGCGGCCGCGTCCTGGCGGACGAGGTCGGCGTAGTGGGGGTTGACCTGGTAGCCGTCCGGCGAGGCGATCGCCACGTCCATCCCCACCTTGGCGGCGCCGAACATCAGCGAGTGGGCCATGTTGTTGCCGTCGCCGACGTAGGTCAGCTTGCGGCCGCGCAGGGCGTCGAGGCCGCCGAACACCTCGCTCAGCGTGAAGTAGTCGGTCAGCGCCTGGCAGGGGTGGAGGTCGTCGGTCAGGCCGTTGATCACCGGGATGGTGCCGTATTTGGCGAGGTCGGTCACCGTCTGGTGGGCGAAGGTGCGGGCCATGATGCCGTCGATGTAGCGCGACAGCACCTGGGCGGTGTCCGAGATCGGCTCGCCGCGGCCGAGCTGGATGTCGCGGCTCGACAGGAAGAGGGCGTGGCCGCCCATCTGCGCCATCCCCGCCTCGAAGCTGACCCGGGTGCGGGTCGAGGACTTCTCGAAGATCATCCCCAGGGTCTTGCGGTGCAGGTGGTCGTGGTACTTCGCGGGGCTCGCCTTGACGTCAGCCGCCAGCCGGAACAGGCCGGCGACCTCCGCGGCGGTCAGGTCGTGGATCGAGATCAGGTGACGGGGCATGGCATCTCCTCTGGGTCGATCGGCAGGAAACAGCGGGATTCGGAAACGTAAAGAGCGGGAACCAAGCTCCCGCTCCATTCAGAGCGGATCTCTCTCGACCGGCATCGTCATGCAGCGGGGACCGCCGCGGGCGCGCGACAGCTCGTTGGACCACAGCGAGATCGCCGCCGGCGCGCCGCCGAGCAGGTCGTGCTTGCCGGCCGCGACCTCCTCCCCTGGCAGGATGCGCCAGCCGCGCGCGGCGAGCTCCTCCATCGTCTTGTGGTTGCGGCGGTAGAGCACGATGCGCCCCGGCGCTATGGCGAAGGCGTTGGCGCCGTCCGTCCACTGCTCGCGCTGCTGGTCGATCGGCTCCTGGGCACCGCCGCAGGCGACCACCTCGAGATCGAGCCCGAGGTCCTTGAGCACCGTGAGGAGCGACGGACGCAGGGTGAAGGTCAGCTCCTTGGCGTAGAGGTCGACCGAGTAGACGTGCGCCGACTCGGGGCCGCCGGGCTGGATCACCGGCAGGTAGGCCAGACACAGATTGCGGTCGATCACCGTGAACACGGTGTCGAGATGCATGTAGGAGCGCCGGCGCGGCAGCTCGACCATGATCAGGTGGCGGAAGGAGGTCTCCTCCTTGCGCAGGTACTCGGCGAGCGTCTCGATCCCCCGCCGGTTGGTGCGCTCCGAGAGGCCGACCAGGATGATCTCCGGGCTCACCACCAGCACGTCCCCGCCTTCGAGGTTGGGATAGGGGAAGTGCGGGTTGTGGTGCGGCGCCCCCGACGGCGGGACGTCGATCTCGAAGATCCCCGCCGCGCCGGCGAGCGCCGGATGGTGCTCGAAGAGGGCGCGGGCGAGCAGCGGCTCGCGCTCGCGGGCGTCGGTCGCCATCGACGAGATGACGACGCGGTTGCCCATCACCACCTGCGGATCGCGCTGGAAGAAGTAGTTGGGGACCGGGTTGAGCTCGAAGAGGAGACGGCCGGTGTCGGCGAGCGCGGCCAGGGTGCGGATGCCGGCGGTCAGCGCGGCGGCGAGCTCGGCGGACGGCATCTCGTCCAGGCGGCGGACCAGGCTGAACGGCACGCCGTACTCGGCCTCCAGCTCGTCGAGCAGCCGTTTCCTGGGATCGGGCTGCGCCAGCACGTCGGCCAGCAGGTCCTGCGCCTCGTAGACCTCGACCCCGGCCTGGCGCAGCACCTGCGAGAACAGATCGTGCTCCTCGCGCGCCTCGTCGCCGTCCAGGATGTCGTCGAAGAGCAGGCTCTCCATCATCGCGGGGACCATCCAATCGATCTCCCGTCCCGGACGGTGGACCAGGACGCGCCGCAGGCGTCCGATTTCCGAATCGACTCGTATCGGCATAAAGAAGGGTATGTGCCTTGAGCGGACGCGCCCGGCATGGGCGCGGCGCCGAATTGTAGCAGACGGGTTGGGCGGCCCAGATGGGAAACTGTCGAGACTCTCTATAATCCGTCCGCGCGTCCGGATCACCGGAGGCGCTTCCCAACGAGGTGATTCGATGCTCAAGAGGACCTTGGCGTTGATTGCGGTGCTGACCGCCCTGTAGCTCCGGACCGCATTCCGGAATGCCGCAGCCTCCAACTGTTACGAGGAGTGCCGGATTCGTCCGACGTGCCCACGATGTGCGGCGCCGGAGGGCGATTGCTACCAAGGCTACCTGGGCGTCGGAAGCTGTGCCCAGTACAACCAGGTGGCTGAACTGCTAGATCGATCCAAGGCCCGGCCTTGCCTCGCGGGTTTGCTACAATCCCGCCCTGCATGGCCCGCGATACCACCGACACCCCCCAGAATCCCCTCTACGAGCGCTATGCCTCGCCGGAGATGGCGCGGATCTTCTCGTCGCGCCACCGCTTCAAGAGCTGGCGCCGGCTGTGGATCACCCTCGCCGAGTGCCAGCGCGAGCTGGGGCTGCCGATCACCCCTGAGCAGATCGCGGCGCTCGAGGCCACGGCGGACGACGCCGACCTCGACCGCGTGGCAGAGCTCGAGCGGCGCACCCGGCACGACGTGGTGGCCCACCTGCGCCACTACGCCGAGCAGGCGGACCAGGTCCACGCGGGGGCAGGGGGCATCCTCCATCTGGGGGCGACCAGCGCTTTCATCACCGACAATACGGACGTCCTGCTGACCCGCGAGGCGCTCGAGCTGCTCGCCGGCCGCCTCGCCGCGACGATCGCCGAGCTGGCCGCCTTCGCGCGGCGGACGCGGGCGATCCCGACCCTCGCCTACACCCATTTCCAGCCGGCGCAGCTCACCACGGTCGGCAAGCGCGCCTGCCTCTGGACGCAGGACTTCGTGATGGACCTCGCCGAGGTGCGCCACCGCCTCGCCATCCTGCGCTGCCGCGGGGTGAAGGGGACGACCGGCACGCAGGCGAGCTTCCTCACCCTCTTCCACGGCGACGGCGCCAAGGTGCGCGAGCTCGACCGCCGGGTCGCCGAGAAGCTCGGCTTCGCCGAGAGCTTCCCGGTGACCGGCCAGACCTATCCGCGGAAGCAGGACAGCCAGGTGCTGCAGACCCTCGCCGGCTTGGCTGAGACGGCGCACAAGTTCGGCACCGACCTGCGGCTCCTGCAGGGGGTCGGCGAGCTGTCGGAGCCGTTCGACGCCGAGCAGGTCGGCTCCTCCGCGATGGCCTACAAGCGCAACCCCGTGCGCGCCGAGCGGATGTGCGGCCTGGCGCGGCGGCTGATCACCGACAGCCTGAACGGCCCCTTGAACGCCGCCACCCAGTGGCTCGAGCGCAGCCTCGACGACTCGGCCAACCGCCGGCTGGTGATCCCCGATAGCTTCCTCGACGCCGACGCCGTGCTGGGGCTCGCCGCCCACATCGCGGCCGGTCTCGTGGTGCGCGAGGGGACGACCGCTTCCCGCGTCGCCCGCGAGCTGCCGTTCATGGCCACCGAGACCCTCCTGATGGAGGCGGTGCTGCGCGGCGGCGACCGGCAGGAATTGCACGAACGCCTCCGCGGCTACAGTTTGGAGGCGCAGAGCACCTTGGAGAGCAGAGGGGGTGACAACCCCCTGATTGACGAATCGTCGGTGACGCCGATTTCCGGCTCACCCACCAGGAGGTGGAACCCTGGCTGGACCCCGTGGCCTTCACCGGCCGCTCGGCCGCACAGGTGGATGAATTTTTGGACGAAGTCGTGGCGCCCGCCCTGGCAGGGACCGAGGCCGCCGCGATCGCCGCTCCTCGCGTTTAGAGGAGCCGCTAGAGGTTGGGGGCGTGCCCCGGCCGCTTCAAGCTTCCGGATCGCATTCAAAGATTTGGAAGCCAAACCCAGGCGAAAGTTGGCACTGTGCTAACCTAGCCGGGTCAGAGCGCAAGCCGTTTCAGCGCTATTGGACCCAAGAGCTCTCACGAAGATGGCTCCAACCACCTTACGGAGGCCGCAAGCCCATGCGCCCGAAAGACTCCCGGCTCACCACTGCCGACATCGCCGCAGTCGTCACCCGTCCCGCTGTCCTCGCGTCCCGCCTCGCCCTTGCCGCTGTATTCTTATGCCAGATCCTTGCCATCGGCTGCTCGGGAAACCGCAAGCCCGCCGCGCCGCCGACCCTGGGCGCTCCCGTCGAGCGGGGGATGGCCTCCTGGTACGGCCCGAAGTTCAACGGCAGGCGGACCGCCAACGGTGAGCGCTACGACATGAACGCGTTCACCGCCGCTCATCCCTCACTCCCCTTCGGCACCAAGATCGGCGTGCGCAACACGCGCACCGGCCGCGAGGTGGTGGTGCGGGTCAACGACCGCGGCCCTTACTCCAAGAACCGCATCCTCGACCTCTCCTACGCCGCGGCGCGCGAGGTGGGAGTGGTGGGACCGGGAACCGCCAGCGTCGAGATCTACCGCCTGCCCGTGACGGGGTTGCCGCCGCGCTTCACCGTCCAGGTCGGCGCCTTCAGCGAGCCGGACAAGGCGGCCGCCCTCCAGCGCGACATGGTCCGCGTCTATCCCGAGACCGTGGTCGAGGCGGACGGCGCCTGGCACCGCGTCCAAATCGGCGCCTTCGACGACCGCGACCGCGCCGAGTCGCTGCGCCGCGAGCTGGCCTCGATCGGCATGGCGGCGGTTGTCGTTTCTGCCCGGTAGCAGCCCGGTAGTTAGCCCGGTAGGAGGGGATGGCAGTGGGAGGGGCGCGGGAATCCGCGCGCTCCCCGTTCTGTTATTCTCTTGAAGCAAACATCGCGCTTAAGCCCGAAGGAGGTGTCATGAGCCGGAAAGGATCTTCCGTGCGTACGATCTCCGCTTCCCCCGAGAAGAAGCACCGCAGCCGGGGCGCGGGATTCGTCTGGGTGGCCGGCCTGGCCCTCACCGCCTACCTCGGCACCGCCGTCGCTTCGGGAAACCGCGACCGCGTCTGGGAGAACCTCTCGCTGCCGGAGGACTCCGCCGCCACCTCAGGCTCGTTCCGCACCGCCGGCCACGCCTCCTGGTACGGCCAGGCCTTCGACGGCTCCCCCACCGCCAGCGGCGAGGCCTTCGACATGAACGCCCTCACCGCCGCCCACCGCACCCTCCCGCTGGGCAGCCGGGTCCTCGTCCACAACCTGGAGAACGACCGCCGGGTGGTGGTGAAGATCAATGACCGCGGCCCCTACATCCGGGGGCGCGACATCGATCTCTCCTTCGGCGCCGCCACCGCCCTCGCCATGGTCCCCGACGGCGTCGTGCGCGTCGAGATCACGCCGCTCTGAGATGTCCCATCGCAGGGTCCTGGTTTGGCCCTGCTCGCCTCCTTCGTGTGCACTCGCTTCGCTCGCTGCCAGTCGGCTGCGCGGGCCAAATCAGGACCCTGCCAGACACTAGGCCGTACGGGCGAGCCCGGCGAGGAAATCCTTGATCCCCTCGTCGAGCCGCCGGCGTTCGGCGTGGCGCTCGAGGGCGATCGTCACCAGGCGGTCGACCAGCTTGGGGAGCGGCACGCCGGCGAGGCTCCAGAGGTGGGGGTACATCGAGATGCTGGTGAAGCCGGGGAGGGTGTTGAGCTCGTTGACGTAGAGCTCGTCCCCTTCGAGCAGGAAATCGACCCGCGCGAGCCCGGCGCCGCCGAGGGCCACGAAAGCCTTGACGGCGATCGCGCGCAGCCGTTCAGCGACCCCCTCCGGCAGCTCGGCCGGCGCGATCAGGCCGGCGGTGTCCTGGAGGTACTTGTCGGCATAATCGTAGAAGTCGTTGCCGGGGACGATCTCCCCCACCCCCGAGGCCGCGATCTCGCGGTAGCCGAGGACGGCGCACTCGAGCTCGCGCCCCTGGATGCCGCGCTCGACCAGCGCCACCTCGTCGAAGCGGAGGGCGAAGCGCACCGCCTCTTCCAGATCCCCGAGCCTCGCCACCTTGCGCACCCCGACGCTCGAGCCGCCGTTGCTCGGCTTGACGAAGATCGGCAGCGGCAGCCGCGCGCAGCGGGCGAGGAACGCCTCCGGGTCGGCCTCGAAGTCGCGGCGCGACACCGCCTCGAAGTCGACCACCGGGACCCCGGCCGCGGCGAGCTGGCGCTTGGCGACCACCTTGTCCATGGCGAGGGCGCTGGCAGTGACGCCGCACCCCACGTAGGCGAGGTCGAGCATCTCGCAGAGCCCCTGGAAGGTGCCGTCCTCTCCCCAGGTGCCGTGGAGGATCGGGAAGACCACCTCGACCCCCGCGGCGAGCAGGTGGCGCAGGGTCGGGGCCACCGGCACGCCGACCGGCGGGATCTCGTGGCTCACCCCCCCGATCACCGCCTCGGACGCCTCGCCGTCGATCCAGCAGCCGTCCTCCGCGATGCCGAGCGGCGTCACCGTGTGCCCCGCCGCGCGCAGCCCCTTGACCACCGTGCGGGCCGAGCGGATCGACACCTGATGCTCGACGCTCCTGCCTCCGAAAACGACGCCGACGTGGGCCATGAGCTGGTTCCTCTCCCGGGAGTTGGGGGGCTTGGTGTGCCCCTCGCGGTTGGGCGTGGAGTCTAACCTAGGAAGCACCCCGCCGCCTTGCCCCCGCCGTCCCGCTGCGCTAGCCTGTTTCTCCCATGTCTGAAGCGCAGCGCAAGATCTTCGTCCTCGACACCTCGGTCATCCTCCACGACTTCAACGCGCTCCACAATTTCAAGGAGCACGACGTCGCGATTCCGATCACGGTGCTCGAGGAGCTCGACACCTTCAAGAAGGGGAACTCGGTCCTCAACCTCCAGGCGCGCGAGTTCATCCGCCAGCTCGACAAGCTCTCGGACCACAACATGCTCCAGGAGTGGATCCCGCTCGACGGCGCGGCGCACGGCCGCTTCCGCGTGCTGACCGACGAGAACGGCGGCATCGATGCCGGCGAGGTCTTCGGCACCCGCAAGGCGGACCACCGCATCCTCAACACGGTTCTCAGCCTCGCCCGCTCGCAGCCCGACCACAAGGTGATCCTGATCACCAAGGACATCAACCTCCGCCTCAAGGCGCGGGCCTTGAACGTCCTCGCCGAGGACTACGAGACGGTCAAGGTCAAGGACCCCTCGCACCTCCCCAAGGGGAAGGACGAGCTCGAGATCGCGGACGGCGCCGCCATCGACCGCCTGTATCAGGAGGAGTCGCTGCCGGTCGAGGCGGTGCTGGCGGCGCGGCCCGCCGCGAACCAGTACTACATCCTGCGCAGCGGCACCAAGTCGGCGCTCGCCTACTACAACGCCAGGACCGACCGCATCGAGCGGGTGGTCAAGCCGCTCGCCTACGGCATCTCGCCGCGCAACGCCGAGCAGACCTTCGCCCTCCACGCCGTGCTCAATCCGGACGTCCTGCTGGTCACCCTCTCGGGCGCCGCGGGGACGGGGAAGACCCTGCTGGCGCTCGCCGGCGCCATGGAGCAGCGGCGGCAGTTCCGCCAGATCTATCTCGCGCGGCCGATCGTGCCGCTCTCGAACCGCGACATCGGCTACCTGCCGGGGGACATCCAGTCGAAGATCAACCCCTTCATGCAGCCGCTGTGGGACAACCTGGGGATCATCAAGAACCAGTTCGACGAGAAGGAGAGCGAGTACCGCAAGGTCGACGAGATGGTGGAGACCGACAAGCTCCACATCGTCCCGCTCGCCTACATCCGCGGCCGCAGCCTCTCGAACGTGATCTTCATCGTCGACGAGGCGCAGAACCTCACTCCCCACGAGGTGAAGACGATCATCACCCGCGCCGGCGAACGCACCAAGATCATCCTCACCGGCGACATCTTCCAGATCGACACCCCCTACCTCGACGCCAGCAGCAACGGCCTCTCCTACCTGATCGATCGCGTGCGCGGAAACCCGCTCTACGCGCACGTCAACCTGGAGAAAGGCGAGCGCTCGGCGCTGGCGAACCTGGCGAGCAGTTTGTTGTAGCAGCGTTGACGCACATAAAATCGTCGGCTATTCTTGGTCCGGCGATGAAAGTGACCCTGACAATAGCCGCCGCCCTGCTGTCGGCTGCGGCGCTCCTCTCCGCCTCGCTTCAGGCCGAACCCAAAACGTTATCCCTGCGGCTGGTCGACGACCGCGGCAAGCCGATCGCCGGGCCCGCCGGAACCATCGACGTCTGCTTCCAGATCGCCACCCGGAGCGATTGCGTTTCAGGACGCGAGGGCGCGTACCCGGTGCCGCCGGATTTCGTGTCGGTGCGGGTCGAAGGCCCGGACCATGGGCCGGCTTCAATGCCTCGGCAGGGCTTGAAGAGTGGGCAGAACGGCGATTTTCTCCTCACCGTGCCGCGGAAAGCTCTCCTCCAGATCAGCGCGAAATCCGACGAACACCTCACCGTCTCGCTTTACAAACAGGACGATCCGACGTTTCGTGCTCCCTCGTTTCGAGCGGAGACACGAGGCGGTGCTTCGCTCAAGATTCCCGCCGGAGACCATCTCGTCTCGCTCTCGGCGGCTGGGAGAGCTCCCGACCTCCACCTTCTCAGCGCAAGACCCGGGGGAAATGAGCGGTTGGCATACCGGCCACGCTCCGGATGGTCGCTCGTGATACGGAGCCGGGCGGAAAGGGACGGGGAGGCCGTGGCCGGCGCGCAGGTCACCGTTGGAGGAATGGAAGGGTTTTCCGCCAAGCTCCCGGAGCAGCGTCAGGTTTCGGTCAAGAACGGTCTGGTGCTCTTCTCCGGGCTGGCCTACGTGCTCGCGTCGGCCGGCATCGAACATCCGCGTTTCGTGCTCCATCGAGAGGAGGGGATCACCGCCTCGCCCGGCACCTTCGCCTTTCGCGAGGCGTCGCTGGAGGAAGGCGGCAGGCTGCGGGTGACGGTCACCTCGGCGGGCAAGCCGCTTTCAGGGATTGACTGCCGGGCGCTGGAGTACGACGCAAATCCCAGCGGAAAGGCTCCGGAGCCCAAGGTTCATTTCAGGCCGTCACGGACGCGTCAGGGATCTGCCACTCGGGCCCCTTGGCGCCAGGCCCCTACACCCTGCGCCTGGCGAGGCGCGGCCAGCGATCGTTCCTGGACCGCTCGGTCGTCGTCGCCAACGGTGAAGAGACGAGCGTAGCGGTGCCGATGACCTCGATCCGGGTCCATGGCACCGTGCTCCGCGGCTCGCAGCCCGCGCCGTCCTACGCCCTCACCTTCTCGGACCTCGCCGAGATCAAGCCGAGCGCCACCCGCCGGGATGCCCAGGCGGAAACCACCACGAACGAGGACGGCGAGTACGAGGCAGTCCTCTGGTCCTCCGGCGACTACGATTTCATGGTGCGCACCCCGGCGGGAACACCGGCGGGGCACCGCACGCTCCACCTGGAGAGCTCGGAGGAACGCGCCGATTTCTCGCTGGAGGATCATGACGTCGCCGGAGTGGTGATGGACGATAACGACCGCCCCGTGCCAGACGCCGCCGTCTTCCTCTCCTGGAACCAGACCCACCGGCTCGCCCGCACGGATGCGTCCGGCTCCTTCTCCTTTCCGTTGGGTGAAGATGGAAAAGGAACGGTGCAGGTCCGCAAGCCCGGTTATCTCGAGCCGGCTCTCGTGGAGGTGGAGGCGCATCCCGACGCCTATCCGCCGCCGCTGGTGATCCGGCTCAAACGATCGGGTCTCCTCGCGGGAAGTCTGCAGAGCGCCGCCGGGCCGGCCTCCGGAGCGTACCTCTTCAGTTACCGGCTGGAACCGGGAGGCCGGATGGTTCCTTTGGGGATGACCGCTGCTGACGGAGAGGGGAAATTCGAGGTCGCGGCAGCGGAAGGAGCCACGACCCGGATCTTCGCCACCGGCGCGGGCTGTCCGCTGACCTCCTTCGATCTGGCGCCGGCATCCACGCTGGGATCGGATGATCCGGTGCTCCACTGCGCCGACTCGCCCGCCTCGCTCGAGCTCCACTTCGCCGACCCGCAGGGAAAGCCCCTCGCGGGAAAGACCGTCTTCGCCCGCAAGGATGGCGTGGTCATTCCGGACGAGGTGCTGACCCTGCACCTCAACGGCCTGCACCTCCCCGCCGCCACGGACGGCGGCGGACGGCTGCTGCTGGTCGGGCTCGCTCCGGGAAATTACGAGATCTATCTGGCGGAGAGCACCAACCCCGAGGTGATCGCGAGCGGCCAGCCAAACGGCTTTCTGAACGCTTCGAGCCTCGCCCCGCTCACCAGCACGGAACTCGAGATCACGCTCGACGCCGGACGGAATTAACTCGCCCTACCTCACCATCCGCACTTCTGCCCCTGGTTCTGTTGATCGAGCCAGGTCTTCAGCGGGGCGAAGTAGTCGACGATGGCGGTGGCGTCCATCTGCTTCTGGCCGGTGACGACCTCGAGGGCTTCGGGCCAGGGGCGGCTGGCTCCCATCTCGAGCATCCTGGCGAGGCGGGCGCCGGCTTCCTTGCTGCCGTAGATCGAGCAGCGGTGGAGCGGACCCTTCGAGCCGGCGGCCTGGCAGAGGCCGCGGTGGAGCTGGAACTGGAGGATGTCGGCGAGGAAGTAGCGCATGTACGGGGTGCTCGCCGGCACGTGGTACTTGGCGCCCGGATCGAAATCCTTCTCGGTGCGGGCGACCGGGGGCACGATCCCCTCGTACTTCTCGCGCAGGTCCCACCAACCCTTGTTGTAGTCGGCCGGCTTGATCTCGCCCGAGAAGACCTTCCAGCGCCACTGGTCGATGATCAGGCCGAAGGGGAGGAAGGCGACCTTGTCGAGGGCGCGGCGCATCAGGAGCCCCAAGTCCTTCGAGGGGTCCGGCACCTGATCGATCAGCCCCACCTGCTTCAGGTACTCCGGGGTGATCGACAGCGCGATGGTGTCCCCCACCGCCTCGTGGAAGCCGTCGTTGGCGCTGTCCTGGTAGAGGAAGGGGAGGCGGTTGTAGGCGCGCTGGTAGAAGTTGTGCCCCTCTTCGTGGTGGATGGTGCGGAAGTCCTCGTCGATCGGCTTCAGGCAGGCCTTGACCCGCAGGTCGTCCTTGTAGTCGATGTCCCAGGCGCTGGCGTGGCAGACGACGTCGCGGTCGCGCGGCTGGGTGAGCAGCGAGCGCTCGTAGAAGGTGGCGGGGAGCGGCGCGAAACCGAGCGAGACGAAGAAGTTCTCGGCGTACTTGGCCATCCCCTTGGGATCGACCTTCTTCTCCTGGAGCCGCTGGGTGAGGTCGTAGCCGGGATCGGAGTTCGGCGGCGCCACCAGGTCGTAGATGTTGGTCCAGTCCTGCGCCCACATGTTGCCGAACAGGTGGGCCGGGATCGGCTTGTCCTTCGGCACCACGGCGTCGCCGTACTTCTGGTTGAGGCGGGCGCGCACGTAGCAGTGGAGCGAGTCGTAGAGCGGCTTGACCTGCCCCCACAGGCGGTCGAGGTCGGCCGCGAAGGCGTCGGGGTCCATGTCGTACTTGGCGCGCCACATGGCGCCGGTGTCCTTGTAGCCGAGCTCGCGGGCCCCCTGGTTGGCGATCTCCACGCTGCGCGCGTAGTCGGCGCGCATCGGCGGCGCGATCGAGTGCCAGCCGGTCCAGGCGTCGAGCAGCACCTTGGGATCGCGGCTGGCGCGCAGGGTGTCCTCGAGGTCGGGCAGGGTCTTGCACTCGGTCCCCGCCGGTGGCCCCGGCGGGCAATATTTGCCGGAGCCGTACTGGGCGCCGAGCGAGGCCTGGAGGCGGGTCAGCTCGGCGGTCTTCGCCGGATCGCTCGGCGCCGCGAGGGTCAGGCCGCGCTTCAGCAGGTCCATCTGCCGGCGCAGGTCGGCGGGGAGCTGGACGGCGTCGTAACGGGCCGCCTCCTTGGCGTCCGCCACTCCTTCGGTGAGCAGGACTTCACCGCGGGCGGCGGCGAGGACCTGGGTGTCGTAGGTGATGAAGGTCTCCTGCACCCACTCCGCCCGCTGCCCCTCGATCGACAGGTCGAGCAGCCGCTTCGACGCGTCGGCGAGGAACTTGCGCGCCTCCTCGACGGTCGGCCTGGCCGCCGATGCTTTCGCGGCTTTCTGCGCCGCTGCGGAAACCGGAGCGGCGGCGAGCGCCAGCGTCAGCAGCACCCCGCCGGCGAGCCGGCGAATCAATTCGGACCGATGGCTCATGGATGTCTCCCTCAGAATTGTTCCGAAAATTTTACGGCCGGGCGACCGCCGCGGCGATCCGCGCCAGCCCTTCGCTCAGGGTGGCGCGGGAGCAGGCGAAGGAGAGGCGGATATGGTCGTCGGCGCCGAAGGCGGCCCCCGGCACCACGGCGACCGCCGCCTCCTCGAGCAGGTATTCGGCGAGCGCCGAGGAGTCCGCGCGGCCGGGGCGGTAGCAGGCGGCGACGCGCGGAAAAGCGTAGAAGGCGCCGGCCGGCGGGCGGCATTCGAAGCCGGGGATGGCGTTGAGGCCGCGGGCGACGATCTCGCGCCGCTCCTTGTACTCGGCGAGCATCACGGCGACGTCGGGCTCTGCGTGGCGCAGCGCCGCCAGCGCCCCGACCATGGCGAAGGAGGTGGGGTTCGAGGTGGCGTGGCTCTGGATGTTCTCGACCGCCTGGACGATGGCCGGCGGCCCCAGCAGGTAGCCGATCCGCCAGCCGGTCATCGCGTAGGTCTTCGAGAAGGAGCCGACCACCACCACCGTCTCCGGGAACTCGGCGGCGAGGGACGCGGCGCTCACCGGCGGGGTATCGTAGACGAAGCGCTCGTAGGTCTCGTCCGAGATCACCACGATCCCGCGCGCGGCGGCGAATTCGACCACCTGCCGCAGATCCTCGGCGCCCATCACCCCGCCGGTCGGGTTGCACGGCGCGTTGAGCAGGAACGCCCGGGTGCGCGCGGTGACCGCGGCGAGGAGGGGGGCGGCGTGGATGCGGAAGCCGTCGGCGACGCTGGTCTCGACCGTCACCGGGAGCGCGCCTGCGAAGCGGATCTGCTCCGGGAAGCTCACCCAGCAGGGGGCGGGGAGCACCACCTCCTGCCCGCCCTCGAAGAGGGCGAGGGCGAGCTCGAAGAGCGCCGCCTTGCCGCCGACGGTGATCACCGAGTCGCGCCCCTGCCAGGGCGCCCCGTAGCGCTCGCGATAGGACTCGGCGACCGCCTCGCGGAGCGCCGGGATGCCGCTGCCCGGGGTGTAGCGGGTAAACCCCTCGGCGAGCGCCTGGCGGGCCGCCTCGACGGCGACCGGCGGCGAGGCGAAGTCGGGCTCGCCGGCGCCGAGGTCCATGAGCTGGACGCCGCGCGCCTTGAGCTCGGCGGCGCGGCGGGTCACGCGCAGGGTCGCGGACTCGGCGATGGCGGCGGCGCGGGCGGAGAGCTTCACGGCGGCGCATCGTATCATCGCGGCGTCCTGGGGGAGGCCGCGTCACCCCTGCTCGCCTCCTTCGGGCTCCGCTCGCTTCGCTCGCTGCCAGTCAGCTGCGCGGGGCGACGCGGCCTCCCCCAGGACGCGCCTCTCCGCCGGGCGAATAAAAACAGGGCCGGCCCTTGTTCCCGATCTGAGGTCGAACAGGGGGAGATTCCAAGCATGAAGATGACGACGAAGCGGCCGCCCGCCGGTGGTTCCAGCTCCTCCCGCTGCTCGCCCTGGCGCTCGCCGGCCGGGCGGAGGCCCAGCTCAAGGCGCCCGAGAAGGCGTCGTTCGTGCTCAGCGTCGACCGCACCGCCTACGATCCCGGCTCCCCCGCCAAGGTCGCGGCGCTGGTCTCGATCGAGCACGGCTGGCACGTCAACAGCCACCAGCCGAGCTTCGAGTACCTGATCCCCACCGTCCTCGACCTCCAGCTGCCGCCGGGCTGGGCGGCCGGGACGTTCGTCTATCCGGTGGCGAAGATGAAGGTCTTCTCCTTCGAGCCGAAGCCGCTCGCCGTCTACGACGGCGACGTGGTGGTGCTGGCGGAGATCAAGCTCCCCAAGGGGGTGGCGAAGGGGACCTACCCGGTCACCGCCACGCTGCGCTACCAGGCGTGCAACGACTCGCAGTGCCTGCCGCCGGTGACCTCGAAGGCGGAGATCCGGGTCAAGGTCGAGCCGGGCGGCAAGCCGCAGCAGAGCGATCTCTTCTCCCACGCGGCGGCGGCCGGCCGCCGCCGGCTCCGGCGACGTGCGCTTCCCCGGGGCCGCGGAGGTGGGAGATTCGGCGCCGGCAGCGCCCGCCGCGAAGCCGGCCGGCAGCCTCGGCCTGACCCTGCTCCTCGCCCTCTTCGGCGGGCTGGTCCTCAACGCCATGCCCTGCGTGCTGCCGGTGCTCTCGCTCAAGCTGTTCGGCCTGGTGCGCAGCGCCGGCCACGGCCGCGCCGAGGTGGTGCGCGGGACGCTCGCGACGGCGGCCGGCATCCTCGCCTCGTTCCTGGCGATGGCGGCGGCGGCGGTGGCGTTCCGCGCCGCCGGCGCGGCGGTCGGCTGGGGGGTGCAGTTCCAGCACCCCGGCTTCGTCGCCTTCCTCGCCGTGCTGGTGGTGCTCTTCTGCCTCAACCTCTGGGGGTTGTTCGAGATCCAGCTTCCCCACCGGCTGGCGCAGCTCGGCGGCGCCGGAGCGCGCGAAGGGATCGCCGGCCATTTCTTCTCCGGCCTCTTCGCCACCCTGATGGCCACCCCCTGCTCGGCCCCCTTCCTCGGCTCGGCGGTCGGCTTCGCCCTGGCGCAGACGGCGCCGGTGATCTTCGCGGTGTTCCTCGCCCTCGGGCTCGGCATGGCCCTCCCCTACCTGCTGGTGGCGGCGGTGCCCGGCGTCGTCCGCTTCCTGCCGCGGCCGGGGACCTGGATGGAGACCGTGCGCGGGGCGATGGGCTTCCTGCTCGCCGGGGCGGCGGTGTGGCTGTTCTACGTCCTCTCCTCGCAGGTGGCGCCCGAGCAGCTGGCGGCGATCCAGCTCGGCCTGCTCGGCATCGCCCTCTTCGTCTGGCTCCGGCACCGCTCGGCAGGCGGCGGCCGGGCATTGCGCGGCGGCGCCGCCGCCGGGGTGGTGGCGGCGATCGCCGTCACTCTGTTCGCCGCCGTCGCCGCCACCGGCAACGCCGGACCGCGGGTGGCCGCGCAGTACGCCTCTACGGGTTCACCTGCCGCCGGCCTGATCCCCTGGGTGGCCTTCGACCGCGCGCGCGCCGAGTCGCTCGCCCGCGGCGGCCAGCTGGTCTTCGTGGACGTCACCGCCAACTGGTGCTTCACCTGCAAGGTCAACGAGCGGCTGGTGCTCGACACCCCCGAGGTGGCGCGCGCCTTCCAGGAGCACGGCGTGGTGCCGATGCGGGCCGACTGGACGAACCGCGACAACCGGATCGGCGCCTTCCTCGCCGAGCACGGCCGCTACGGCATCCCCTTCTATCTCCTCTACCGGCCGGGGAGAGCCCCACACGTGTTCAGCGAGCTGCCGACCCGGGAGGGGCTGGTCGCCACGGTGCGCCAGGCGGCGGCCGGCGGTGGCAGCGGCGGCAGCCCTACGGGGACGTCGCCGGCGGGAATGCGGGCGGCGGCAGGCGCCGGCTCTTGAGCTGCGCCTCGTAGGCGGCCGACGCCGGCAGCGTCACCGTCATCACCGCTCCTCCTCCGGCGCGGTTGGCGGCCTCCACCCGGCCGCCGTGCTCCTCGGCGATCCGCTGCACGATCGACAACCCCAGCCCCGTCCCGCCGCGCCGCCGGCTGAAGAACGGCTCGAAGAGGCGGTCGAGGTCCTCGGGCCGGAACCCCGGCCCGGCGTCCTCCACCGAGAAGCAGACGCCGTCGGCTCCCGGCGCGGCGCGGAAACGGACCGCGCCGCCGGGCGGCGAATGGCGGATGGCGTTGTCGAGCAGGTTCTCGAACACCTGGATGACCCGGCCGCGGTCGACCCGGAAGGGGGCGAGGCCGGGCTCGGCTCGATCTCGATCTCGATCGCCACCTCGCTGCGGCCGGCGAGCGGCGCGCAGGCGCCGGCCGCGGCCTCCATCACCTCGCGGGGGAGGACCTCGGCGAAGTCCAGGCGGGAGGGCTTGCCGTAGTCGAGCAGGTGCTGCATCAGCTCCTTCAGCCGCTGCACCCGCTCGCGCAGCACGTCGAGGTGGCGCCGCAGCTCGGTGCGCCGCTTGAGCTTCGCCTCGAAGGTGTCCAGAATGGCCGAGATGGCGAACAGAGGGTTCCGCACCTCGTGGGCCACGCCGGCCACCAGGGCGCCCATCGCCGACATCGTCTCGCTGCGCCGCAGCGACTCCTGGAGGCGCACGGTGTGGGTGACGTCGTGGATCACCACCACCGCCCAGCGCTCGCGGTCCGGTCCGGCGGCCAGGCTGATCGACACGTCCCAGGTCCGCCCGTCCTCGCCGCGTGCTTGCAGGCCCGGCTGCCGGCCGGTCGCCGCCACCTCGAGGAGCAGCATGTGCACCGAGCGCCAGGGCTCGTGCTCGCCGAGCACCGCCAGGGGGTTGTGGATCGCACCCTCGTAGGAGACGCCGCCGAGCTGCCGCGCCGCCTCGTTCATGCGCAGGATGCGGCCGTCCAGCTCGACGAGCAGCAGGGGGAAGGCGAGGGCGTCGAAGGTGAGCCGCCACTCGAGCGCGGAGCGGCTGATCAGCCGCTGGAGCTCGGCCTGGCGGTCCTCGGCGGGCCGGCGTTCCTCGAGGTCTGAGGGATCGGTGGACATGAGGTCTCTAAGGGTTCCGAAGATACTATATAGGTGGGAGAGAGCGATGGGCGATCGGGACGACGACGAAGAAGCAGACGAAGAAGACGAGGACGAGGCGGGCTTCCCGGGGCTCGCTCCCGTCGAGCTCGAAATCACCGACGTCCTCGACCTCCACAGCTTCCGCCCCGCCGAGGTGGCGGACGTGGTGAGAGAGTATCTCGACGCCGCCCACGCGCTGGGCCTCCGCGAGCTGCGCATCGTCCACGGCAAGGGGATCGGCGCGCAGCGGCGGACGGTGCGCACGCTCCTCGAGCGCGACGGGCGGGTCGAGGCGTTCGGCGACGCCCCGCCCGAGGCCGGCGGCTGGGGCGCCACCTGGGCGCGGCTGCGCTGAGCGGCGGGCCGCCCGGCGGAAAAAGAGACCCCCATGCCCTCACCCCTCGGCTCTCCCTTTCGTACCGCCTGGCGCCGCGGCCGGCGGCGGCTGGCCCGCCTCGGCGGCGCGCCGCGCGTCGAGCTCGTCTACAGCCAGGGCTACCAGCTCGAGCTGCCGGGGATCGGCTACGACCCCCGCCGCGGCGAGCGCATCCTCGCCTGCCTCGACGCCGCGGGGCTGCTCGACCCCGGCGCCGTCCATCCGGCCTCCCCGATCCCCTTCCGCCACCTGCGCCGCGTCCACGGCGACGACTACCTCGACTCGCTGACCCGGCCGGACGCGCTGCTGCCGATCCTCGGCCTGCACATCCCGGAGGAGCTCGCCGAGCGGGTGCTCGAGGTGCAGCGCACGATGGCGGGCGGTACCCTCGCCGCCACCCAGCTGGCGCTCGCCTCGCGCCAGATCGCCGTCAGCCTGGGAGGCGGCTTCCACCACGCCTTCGCGGCCAAGGGGGAGCGCTTCTGCGTCTACAACGACGTCGCGGCCGCGATCGCCGAGCGGCGCGCCCACGACTTCACGGGACGGGTGCTGGTGGTCGACCTCGACCTCCACGACGGCGACGGCACGCGCTCGATCTTCGCCGCGGACCCGACGGTGCACACCTTCACGATCCACAACCGCACCTCGCCCGGGATCGAGGCCGCGGAGGCGACCGTGGTCGAGCTGGGGGACGGCGTCGCGGACGGCCTTACCTCGCCGCCGTCCGCGCCCACCTGCCGCCCGTCCTCGACCGCTTCGCCCCCGACCTCGTCTTCTATCTCGCCGGCTGCGATCCGGCGGCGGACGACCAGATCGGCGACTGGCGGATCACCCCCGAGGCGATGCTCGAGCGCGACCGCTTCGTGCTCGCCTGCCGCGCGGCCTGCGCGGGGAGGGGCGGACGGAGCGCCGGCGCCCGCCGCTGGTGATCCTCCTCGCCGGCGGCTACGGCCCCAATTCCTGGCGCTACAGCGCCCGCTTCCTGTCGGCGCTGCTCAACGGCGGCCGGGCGATCGAGCCGCCGAGCACCGAGGAGCTGCTGCTCACCCGCTACCGCCGCCTCGCCCAGGGGCTCGCCGAGCACGAGCTGACCGGCGAGGCGCGGAAGGGCGCGCGCCAGGACGACTGGGGGCTGACCGACGACGACCTCGCGAGCGCCCTCGGCGGCCCCCGCCGGCCGCGCCGCGCCCTCGGCTTCTATTCGTGCCAGGGGCTCGAGCTGACCCTCGAGCGCGCCGGGCTCCTCGACCGCGTGCGCGGCCTGGGCTACGAGCGCCCGCACCTCGAGCTGGACGTCGACAACCCCACCGGCGACACCGTGCGCCTCTACGGCTCGCGCGGCACCCGCGAGCTGCTGATCGAGGCCCGCCTGCGCATCGACCGCGGCGCCGTCCCCGGGATGGCGATGCTGCGCGCCGAGTGGCTCCTCTTGCAGAACCCGCGCGGCGAGTTCACCGCCGAGCACCCGCCGCTCCCCGGACAGGCCCACCCCGGCCTCGGCATGCTGAACGACATCCTCGCCCTGCTGGTCCTGGCCTGCGACCGCCTCCAGCTCGACGGCATCGTCTTCGTCCCCGCCCATTACCACGTGGCGGCGCAGGGTAGGAAGATCGTGCGCTTCCTGAGCCCTGAGGACGAGGGGCTCTTCCGCGCCCTCGAGCGCGCCCTGGCCGGCCTCCCCCTCGCCGAGGCCGCCGTGCTGGTGGCGGACGGCCGGCTGATCGACACCCTGACCGGCCAGCCCTTCGTCTGGCAGCCCGTGCCCATGGTCTTCCCGGTCAACGAGCGCCTGCGCGAGCTGACCGCCGGCGAGGAGTACGAAAGGCGGGCCGCCGCGGAGGCCGGAAGGCGTTCGTTCGAGCTGCGCTATCATCCTCCCCACCCCCTATGACCCGCCTCGTCAGTCTCCCTCTCTGGCTGGTGGCCCTCCTCGCCCTGCTCGCCGCGTGGGCGGCGCTCGACCGGCTGCTGGTCCCCGGGGCGCGCTGGTACCTGCGGCGGCGGGTCAATCGCGCGATCGACGAGCTCAACACCCGGCTGCGCCTGAAGATCCCCGCCTTCCACCGCACCCGGCGGCGGGTGCTGATCGACCGCCTGGCCTACGACCCCAAGGTGGTGGAGGCGGTGGACCAGGCGGCCCGCGAGCAGGGGGTGCCGCGCGCCGTCCTCGCCGCGCGCGCCGAGCGCTACGCCCGCGAGATCGTCCCCGCCTTCAACGCCTACTTCTACTTCCGCATCGGCTACTGGCTCTCGAAGCGGGTGGCGCGGACCCTCTACCGCGTCCGCCTCGGCTTCTCGGACGAGGCCGGCCTCGCCGCCCTCGAGCCGGGCTCGACCGTCGTCTTCGTGATGAACCACCGCAGCAACATGGACTACGTGCTGGTGGGCTATCTCGCCGCCGACCGCACCGCCCTCTCCTACGCCGTGGGGGAGTGGGCGCGCATCTGGCCCCTCCAGACCCTGATCCGCTCGACCGGCGCCTACTTCGTGCGCCGGAGCTCGGGCGACCCCCTCTACCGCCGGGTCCTCGAGCGCTACATCCACATGGCGACCGCTGCCGGCGTGCCGCAGGCGGTCTACCCGGAAGGGGGGCTGTCGCGCGACGGGCGCCTGCGCCCGCCGAAGCTCGGCATCCTCGACTACATGCTGCGCTCCTTCGATCCCGTCCACGGCGAGCGCGACCTGGTGTTCATCCCGGTGGGGATCAACTACGACCGCGTGCTCGAGGACCGCACCCTGCTCCTCGACCTGGCGCCGGACCGGCGGCGGCAAGGAGCGCTCCACGCCCTCCTCACCTCGCTGCGCTTCGCCGGGCGCAACCTCTCCCTGATGCTGCGCAGCCGCTGGCACCGCTTCGGCTACGCCTGCGTCAACTTCGGCTCGCCGCTCTCGATGCGCGCCTATCTGCGCCAGCGGGGGGAGCGCGGGCTCGACCTGCGCCATCTCCCCGCCGCGGAGCGCTCGGCCGAGCTCGAACGCCTGGGAGCCCTGCTGATGCGGGAGATCGGCGGGGTGATCCCGGTCCTGCCGGTGCCGCTGGTCGCCACCGTGCTGGTGGCGAGCGCCGGCGCGCCGCTCTCGGAGCTCGAGCTCAAGAGCCGCGCCTTCCGGCTGATGGGGGACTTGGAGGCGGCCGGCGCCCACGTCTACATCCCGCGCCGCGACCAGGACTACGCGATCGTCGCCGGCCTGCGGATGCTCACCCTGCGCCACCTGATCGCCGAGACCGACGGCCTCTACGCCGCGGTCCCCGCCGAGCTGCCGCTGCTGCGCTACTACGCGAGCTCGATCGCCCATCTGCTCTCTGTCTGATCTCTGATCATGGGCGGCTTAAACTCGGAGCCCACTTCTTTCGTATAGGAACGACATGCACCGCCGAACGACAGGGAGGATCCAGCGCGTCCAGGGCTTTTTCCGCGAGTACACCCAGGGGCTCGAGGGGCGCGACGTCAAGCGCCTGTTCGACCGCGACGCGGCCCGCGCCTACGCCGTGCTCACCCGCGACCACGACCGGGAGCCCGAGCCGAAGGGGCGCGTCGGGCGCCTCCTCTACCGCGGCAAGCTCGCCTTCCTCGGCCTCTCCTACAAGCTGACGCCGTCCCGGCGGCTGCTGTTCGCGGCCTCGCTGGTGGCCTTCGGCCTCGGCCTGGTCGGCGACGCGGCCTTCACCGTCCATACGCGCAAGCTCAACGTCCACATCGAGTTCTCGCCGTTCTGGTTCGCGATCAGCGTCGGCGCCCTGATCTTCCTGCTCGCCCTCGAGCTGGTCGACCGCGTCCGCGTGCGCGACGAGCTGGAGGTCGCCCGCGAGCTGCAGGCGGAGCTGCTGCCGCACGACCTGCCGGCGGTCGCGGGATACGAGTTCGCCCACTCCTACCGCACCGCCAACGAGGTCGGCGGCGACTTCTACGACCTCGCCCGCCTGCCCGACGGCCGCCTGGCGCTGATGGTCGCCGACGCCAGCGGCCACGGCATGGCGGCCGGCCTGGTGATGGCGATCGCCAACGCCACCCTGCGCACCGCCATCGACCTCGACCCGGCCCCCGAGCGGGTGCTGGCGCTGCTCAACCGCACCCTCTGCCGCACCGGCACCAAGCGGACCTTCATGAGCGCCTTCTACGGCCTGCTGACCCCGGAGACCGGGGAGCTCGAATACGTCTGCGCCGGCCACCCCTTCCCGCTGCTGCGCCGCGCCGGCGGCCGCATCGAGGAGCTGGGCAACGGCGGCTTCCCGCTCGGCCTGCGCGATCCCCTGCCCCTCCCCCGCCAGACCGCCACCCTCGAGCCCGGCGACGCCCTCGTCCTCTACACCGACGGCCTCTTCGAGGCCCTCGACGCCCAGGGGGCCTCCGCCTTCGGCTTCGAGCGCATCCACGCCGCCCTCCACCTCGGCGGCGACCCGCGCGAGATCCACGACACCCTCTTCCGCAGCTTCGACGCCCACGTGGGAAGGGAACCGCTGCGGGATGATCTGACGGTGCTGGTGATCGCGCGCGGGGCGGTCAGGGTGGCGGTGGCTAGCGCAGAAACGTCTTCAGCCACCGCTTCAGGCTGAACCGCCGGCCGACTCCAGCCTCCCCCGCCAACTCCTTGGCCCCCACCTCGGCGAGCACCTCGCGCGTCTGCTCCCCCAGCTTGGGCACCGCGCCTCCGGCGGCCAGACGCTCGCCGTCAAAGCGGGCGGGGAAGGCGAGGCGGGGGAGGTGGTCGGGGCCGCTCGCCAGGACGCCGCTCGCCAGCACCTGCGGGTGGTTCTTCGCCTCGGCGGCCGAGAGCACCGGTTCGACGGGGATGTCCTGGCCGCCGAGCAGGGCCATCCACTGGCTCGCGGTGCGGCCGCGGAAGAGCGCCTCCATCTCGCGGCGCACGCGGGGCGAGGAGCTGTAGGCGTGGCGCAGGAGGTCCGGCTTCTCGGCGGCGCGGCAAAAACGCTCCCAGAAGTGCGGCTCGAGGGCGCCGAGCGCCAGCCGGCGCCCGTCGGCGGTGGCGTACAGGTTGTAGCAGGGAAAGGCGCCGGTCAGCGGCAGGCGCTCGCCCACCCCTTTCGGGCCGCCCGCCTCGGAGGCCCAGGCGGTGAGGTTGGCGTGCAGGCCGGCGTCGAGCAGGGAGACCTCGACGTGCCGCCCCTCCCCCGTGCGCTCCCGTTCGAGCAGGGCGGCGAGCAGGGAGGAGACCAGGCTCCAGGCGCCGACCTGGTCGGCCACCTGCACTCCGGGCATCGCGACAGTTGCCGCCAGGGTCCCCGCGATCGCCTGATAGGTGAGGTCGTGGCCCGCCCGCGCGGCATAGGGGCCGTCCGTTCCCCAGCCCGAGATCGAGCCGATCACGAGCCTTGGGAAACGCTGCCGTAATTCCTCTGGAGGGAGGCCGAAGCGGGCCAGGGTCCCCGGGCGGAAGCTCTCGATCAGCACGTCCGCCCCGGCGAGCAGCCGTTCGAGCGCCTGGCGCCCGGCCGGCGACTTCAGGTCGAGGGCGACGCTCTCGACGCCGGCGAGCAGGATGGCGCCCAGGGTTCCCACCCCTTCGCGGATCGGCTGCGCCGTGCGCAGCGGATCGCCGAGCCGCGGCTCCTCGACCTTGACGATGCGCGCTCCGAGATCCGCCAGCAGCCGCGCCGCGAGCGGGCCCGGCAGGTTGCGGGAGAGGTCGACGACCCGCGTCCCGGCGAGCGGCTGGAACGGCGGAGGGATCGCCCCTACTCTCTCTCGACCACCATCGCGAAGCCGATGCCGCCGGCCGCGCAGACGGTGACCAGGCCGAGGTTCTGGCCGCGGCGGCGCAGCTCGCAGAGGAGCTGCGTCACCACCCGGGCGCCGGTGGCGCCGAACGGATGGCCGATCGCGATCGAGCCGCCGGTGACGTTGAAGCGCTCGAAGTCGATCACCCCCACCGGCGCGCTCTTCCCCAGTTCCTGCTCGGCGAACTTCTTCGAGGCGAAGGCCTTCATGTTCGACAGGATCTGCGCCGCGAACGCCTCGTGCATCTCGACGAGGTCGATGTCGGCGAGCGTAACCCCCGCCGCGTCGAGCGCCGCCGGGGCGGCCCAGGCCGGCCCCTGGAGCAGCTGGTCGGCGGGATTGAGGCCGGTGAAGGCGTAGGAGCGGATGTAGCCGAGCGGCTGGTAGCCGAGCGCCTTCGCCCTCTCCTCGCTCATCAGCAGCACGGCCGAGCCGCCGTCGGTTAAGGGGCTCGAGTTGCCGGCGGTCAGCGAGCCGTAGCGCTTGTCGAATACCGGCTTGAGCCTGGCGAGCGCCTCGGCCGAGCTGTCGCCGCGGACGCCGTTGTCGTGGGTGATCGCCTTGTCGTAGCCCGGCGGCGGGAAGGTGGCGGCGATCTGGGCGGTCAGCCGGCCGTCAGCGGTGGCGGCGGCGGCGCGCTGGTGGGAGAGCAGGGCGATCTCGTCCTGGGCGCGGCGCGAGATGTCGTTCTCCTTGGCCATCTTCTCCGCCGACTCCCCCATCGACATCCCGGTCGTGTACTCGGCGATCGCCGGGGCGACCGGCGCGAGGTCGGCCGGCCGCAGCTTGCCGAAGGCGCCCACCTTCTGCGGCAGGGTCTTGGCGCGGCTCGCCGCCATGAAGGTCTGCGCCGCCTTGCGCGAGAACTGGATGGGGACGTTGGTCAGCGACTCGGCGCCGCCGGCGAGCACCACCTCCGCCTCGCCCAGGAGGATGGCGGTGGCGCCGAAGGTGATGGCGCGCGTCGACGAGGCGCAGGCGAGGTTCACCGTCACCCCCGGGATGCGGAACGGCAGCGAGGTGCGGAAGACCACCTCGCGCCCGAGGTTCGGCGCGAAGAGGGCCGGCACCACCACCCCGAAGACCGAGAGGTCGATCGCCTCGGGATCGATCGCCGTCCGCGCCACCAGCTCCGCCGCCGCCACGCTCGCCAGGTCGACGACGTCCATGTTGGCGAGCTCCGTCCCCGACCTGGCGAACGGCGTCCGGCAGCCGTCGACGATCGCCACCCGGCCGCGCGGCCCCTTGAGCGCCGCGCGCCCGACCGCCTGGACCTTGACCGGCTTCCCCCCGGGACGGGTCCAGACCGTGTCGGCCCGGGCGGTGATCTCCTCCAGGGCGGAGGCGGTGTTCGGCGGCCGCAAGGGGGCCGGCGGCGGAGCTTGGGCGGCGTTCTCGTCGGGCATGGGAATCTCTCCTCTTCTCGTCGCCGGGTTATATACCATGGTTTACGCCGCTCTGCGGCAAAGGGGGAAAGGGGAAAGAGGAGGCTCTCTCCGGCGGCAGGGAACGCAGGGTCGAGGCTGTCCCCGAGCCCCGCCCATCCCGCGTCTCGGGAGGCGGGGAGAAATCCCGGACGGCTCAGGCTCCCTGGCAATGACTGCGCCCGACGAGCGCGGGAACCGCTAAAAGAAGCTCGTTTTCGTTGAGAGGCTTTTGTAGAAAGGCCTGGAATCCAGAGCTCAGAACCCTGGACACCACGTCCCTCGCCGGCGCTCCCGACAGAGCGATGGCAGGAGTTCCCCCGCCCAGGGCTTCCGGAAGAGCCCGAATGGCCTCCACCAGGCCGAATCCGTCCATCCCCTGCATCCTCAGGTCGGAGATCAGGAGGTCGGGCCGGCGGGTGATCAAGGATTCCAGGGCCGTCCCCGCCGAGGTCGCCTCGTAGACCTTGGCCCCCAAGGCATTGAGCAGCAGGCCGAGCGCCTGGAGAAAGTCTGAGTCGTGGTCGACGATGAGGATGCGGTGACCCTGGAAGGGCAAGACCTTGCCTCGTCCTGCCTCTTTCCTCGCGGCTTCTCGACGGAAGCACTCGATGCCCCGGGCTCGCGCGATGGCGAGGAGCCATGACAAAGGGGTGCCCTTTCCGGCTCGATACACCTCGGCGTGACGCCAAGCGTGTAAAAAGGTCTCTTGCAGCACATCCTCGGCCAAGCTGCGGGAAGTCAGGAGGCGTACCAGCACTCCCAGGATTCTGGGAGCCAGATGGTCGTAGAGCGCTGCCAGGGCAGCGCTGTCACCCTCAGCCATCCGCCGGAGCAGAAGCTCGTCGCGCTCCGCCGAGTCCAGGAACGGTCCAACAGACGAATTCATTAACGAGAGTCCCCCCGGAAAATCAGCATGCAAGCTTGGAACCAGAAGGAGGCTCGCCGGAAACCTCCGCACCCCCACCCCCCGTCCTTCCCACCACGCCGCTTCCTCCGCCCCCAGCTCTTCCGTCCCGGTCACCAGCAGCGTCCGCAGCCGCCGGAACGGCCGGCGCGTGCCGCGATCCTTGACCCGTCCCCGCAGGTCGGCGATCTCCCCCGGGCTCCCGTGGAACGCCGTCGGCCGCACCCAGGCGGCGGTGGCGGCGCGCAATGCGGGGTCGGGCTCGAGGACCACGGCGGCGCCGGTCAGGGTCGCCCAGGTGAGCATCGCGCGCTCGGTGGGCTCGCCGAGCGGGCCGCCGAGGACCACGATCTCGCGCTGTCTGGCCTTCGGATTGGGCCCGATCGCCGCCGCCACCCGTTCCGCCGCCGCGGCGAGCGCCGCGTCCGTGCCCGCGAGATCGGCCACCGCCCCTTCCCCGGGCCGCAGCCGCAGCTCGTTCCCTTGAAAGTCGATCCAGGCGTCCTCCTGCCGCCGCTCCTCGGGAGCGGACACCGGCACGGAGGCGAGCCCGGCCGCCTGGACGCCCAAGTCGAGGATCACGGAGGAGGGATCGGAGCAGTAGCGGAAGGCCACCCGCGAGCCGGCGGGGAGCTCGCCCCCGAGCCGGGCGATCCGCTCGCTCCAGGCGCGCCGCCAGCCGGCCAGCTCTCCCCAGGGGTGCCAGACCCAGTCCCACCCCTCGGCCCGGAACAGCCAGGGCTCCTCGGAGTCGGCGGCGGCGTGGCGCTCGAGGGCGGCCGGGAGAAGGGGGAGGGAGTGCGGCACGGGGACCGTTCGGCGGGGGGGTCGGCGGGGGGCCGGCGGAGGCTTCAGGCCACGGCGGCCTTCTTCATCACGGTGGTGATCTTCTGCTCGATCACCGGCTTCATCAGGACGGCGGGGGCCTTGAGGTGGGCGCGGCCGACCAGCTTCCCCGTCTCGAGGACGATGGTCGCCTGGGCCCCGGGGCCGGAGAGGTGCATCACCTCCCCCTCCCAGCGCCACTTCAGCATGCCGCCCGGAAAGGCCTCCTGCAAACCGGCGTCGAGAGCCGGCCGGATCTCTTCCATGGACGACCTCGCGGTCGCCACTTCGATGGTCAAGTCGCTCATGCGCGGAAAGCTACCACAGCTGCTCCCAGGGGAATGATGAGCAGCTCTCCGTGCCTGGCTTGGCCCGCGCAGCCGACTGGCAGGGAGCGAAGGCGAACGCGCGCGTTGGAGGCGAGCAGGGCCAACCAGGGCACCCCCAGGGGAAGTTTGCGCCTCGGACGGGGGTTGTCACGTCAGGGAACCCGCCGATGCGGTACTCTGGAGAGGTTTCCGAGGGAGAAGGCATGAAGATCCGACCCACTCTCGCTTTCACGCTGGCCCTGCTGCTCGTCGCGACCACCGCTCGTCCAGGACTGGCTCAAGCCCCCACCAACCGCGCGGCCGTCATCGCGTCGAGCAATGCCGGCATCAGCGGCATCGCCGATCCCAAGATGTTCGAGGAGAGCCTGAAGGCGGCGGCCGAGGCGGTCGAGCAGTACGGCTCCCCCGACGACTCGGCGCGCCTGGCGCGGGTCAACCGCATCGCCTACGAGCTCGCCCAGCAGTCGGACTTCCAGAAGTACCCCTTCGTCTTCAACATCGTGACGATGAGCGAGCCCAACGCCTTCGCGCTGCCGGCGGGGCAGATCTTCATCACCACCGGCATGCTCGACCTCGGGCTCGACGACGACATGCTGGCCAACGTGCTCGGCCACGAGATCGGCCACGTCGTCCACGAGCACTCGATCCACATGCAGCGCAAGGCGACGCTGATGAACATCCTCGGCAACCTGCTGGTGGCCGGGGTGGCGATCGGCGCCTCGCGCGGCAACACCCACTACCCGAACACCGCCTACGACCCGCGGGTCGGCTACGACGACCCCAACGGCAACATCGTGCAGGGAGCGGCGGCGGCCAGCCTGGTGCTCTCCGAGCTCCTGCTGCGCAGCTACAGCCGCGACGACGAGGACGAGGCCGACAAGGAAGGGCAGCACCTGGCCGCCGCCGCCGGCTACGATCCGGACGGCGCCCGCCGGCTCTGGGAGCTGATGAACAGCCGCGTTCCGCAGCTCAAGGAATATGGCTACATGCAGACCCACCCCTTCTCCGACGAGCGGCAGCGCGCCGCCAAGGCGCGCCAGTCCACCTGGTCGATCGCCGCCAGGTCGTCGGCGGACGAATACCGCAAGCGGACGCAAGCGACGCTCAACAACTACCTGACCCGCACCGTCGGCCACGCCAAGAAGGCCGACGAGGGGGTGGGCACCTTCGTGCGCCACGCCGTGCTGTCGTCCTGGCCGCAGGGGAAGATCTCGGACTCGATCCGCCTCGAGCGCCTGCACAAGCGGCGCGACGACGAGCTGACCCGTCCCGTGCTGTCGCGCGACTACGGCGCCGTGCTGAAGACCTACCGCAAGGAGCTCGCCGAGCTGCGCGCGATCGATCCCAAGAGCGACCTGCTCGCCGCCATCGAGGGGGAGATCGCCGACCTCGACGGCAAGCGCAAGGAGATCTATCCGCGCGCCGTCCAGGTGCTCGGCGGCGGCATCTACGAGACCTCGTTTCTGCAGAGCTTCCTGTCGAACTTCCCCGACGCGGCGCAGGTCCCCGAGGTCGGCCTCGCCCTGGGCGACGCCGACAGCCGCCTCGGCAACCGCACCGAGGCGGTGACCCAGTACCTCAAGGCCTGGCAGACCGCCCCGACCAGCGAGCCCGGCAAGCGCGCCGCGATCGGCCTGCGCAACCTCGCCCCCAACCTCCAGGAGCTCGCCGCCCTCCAGGAGATGGCCGAGCAGGACCGCGATCCCGACCTCAAGAAGGTCGCCGACCAGCGCCTGGCCGCGATCGCCAAGACCTACAGCGACTTGAAGAACGGCGCCGAGTACCTGCGCCGCTACCCCGAGGGCCCCTACGTGCTGCCGGTGATCGAGCGGCTCAACGTCCTCGCCGACAACCTCTACGGCGAGGTCGTCCTCTATCAGAGCGTCGGCGACGCCGTGAAGGCGATGGAGCGCATCAACAAGATCTTGACCGACGCCCCCCTCTCCCCCGCCGCCGGCAAGCTGCGCGACCGGGCCGTGCTGGAGGCGAAGGCGGGGTAAAGCCGGAAGACTCTGCGTAGGGTGCGCTGCGCGCACCGTCAACGTTCGCGGTGCGCACAGCGCACCCTACAGCCCCGGGTGCTCCAGCGACTCCGGGTGATCGAGCTGGTCGATCGTCACCCGCGGACCGAGCTTCACCGGCCCCTCGGCCAGCTGGCCGGCCTTGAGGGTGAAGGTGCGGGTGGCGAGCTGGGTCGGGCAGCAGGCGGGATCGCCGGGGGCGCCCTGCTGGACGTCGACCAGCACCTTGCCGCCGGCGATCCTGAGCGCCCGCACCCGGACCCGATCCCCCAGCAGCGTAGTCGCCAGGTTGACCACCCGGTCCCCCCGCCAGGCGGCGATCGCCAGATAGACGAACGAGCCCGACCCGCCGGGCTCCGAGGTCAGCACGAGGGCCGTCTCGGGCACCCCATCGCCGTCGAGGTCGCCGCTCTCCCGCCGCGGGCTGAGCACCACCGTCGGCTTCACCGTCGTCCCCGCTCCGACCGTGGCGGTCCCCTCCCAGCGGCCCTCCTTCAGGCAGGTTTCCTCCTTGGGATCGATCGGGCTGACGCCGTGATAGCACCCATGCGCGAACCGCTCGTCCAGCGTCGGCATCGGCTGCCCCGGCTGGGGACGCACGATCGAGCGGTCGGCGGGCTTGTCGGTTTGGGCGAGGGCCGGCAGGGCCAGCGCTGTCAGCAGGCAGAGGGCGCCGAAGGCCAGGCCGGGCAACCAGCGGGTCGAGGGGGATCTCTTCATCTCGGGAGCTCCTTCCAGGCGATTCATCTGCGAAACCCTACGCCGGCTTCGCCGCGTCCGGCTTCGCGGGGCCGTAGAGCCCCGTCGCGCCCGTACGCACGCCGCCGACCTGCGTCTCGTCGCCGTCCAGCTCCGGATCTCCCTCCTGTTCGGCCTTCTCGTCCGCCAGGTCGGCATCGCTGGGAGGGGCGGGGGGAGGCAGCGGGGGCATGCGGCGGGCGATCGCGGCCAGGGCGTCGCGGGCGTCGTCGCCGACGCGGAGGGCGGCGCCGTCGAGCCGCGCCACCGCCGAGGGGCGGAAGCCCGGGCCGTCGAGGACGAAGAGGAGATCCGGGTGCTCGCGGTGGAGCCCCTCCGCCAGCTCCAGCAGGCGGTCGGCGCTCGGGCGCCCGACGGCCGAGAAGAGGATGGCGTGCGGCTGCACCGAGGCGATCACCTCGCCGAACCCCTCGTCCGCCGCCCGCTGCCCGAGATGGACGACGCTCCACCCCGACCGCCGCAGCAGCAGGGCGAGGATCAGCAGGCCGATCTCCTCCTCCTCCTCCGGCGCCGAGGCGGCCAGCGCCCGGTAGCCCTGCACCTGCGGCGCCGCCTCCCCCAGCGCGATCACCCGCTGGCGCACCAGAGCGCCCGCCACCGCCTCCTGCTCCGCCGTCATCCGCCCCGCCGCCACGTCGTCGCGCAACCCCTCGAGCGCCGGCTGCAGGACCTCGACCGCCAGGTCCCCCGCCGGCAGCAGTCGCTCCGCCTCGGCCAGCAACGACTCGGCGTGCGCCAGATCGACGTCGCGGAACGCCTTCTTGAGGTCCTCGCACAACACCACCGGGTCGACCTCGCGGGTCGGCGTCAGGCGGATGGCGAGCACCGCTTCCGCCAGGGTCGCCACCACCTCGTCCGCCCCCGCCGCCACCAGCCGCCGGCGGTGGCGGTCGGCCTCGGCGCGCAGGTCCCAGAGCGCCACCACGATCCGCATGCCGGGGAAGTGCGCGCGCAGGTCGCGGCAGACCTCGCGCGCCTGGGTGTAGGCGAACGGCTCGAGCGCCGAGATGAAGACCTGATCGGCCCCCAGCTCGGCCAGCCGGCGCAGCATCTCCGAGCGCGGCAGGTCGAACTCGAGCACCACCGGCCTGCCGCCGCGCACCGCGAGCTGCGCGAACATGTGGCCCGCCAGCTCGTCCGCCACGTCGTGGGCCGGCACGCAGACCAGCCGCTCGGCGGCGTTCTCGCCGCTGCGGGCCTCGAGACCCAGGCTGCCGTCCTCGCGCGTGCGCCCGGCGAGCTCCTCGATCCAGTCGCGCACCGTCGTCTCGATGAACTCCTCGCGCTCCGGGGTGAGCTCGCCGCGATGGCGGTCGCGCTCGGCGAGGATCAGCGCCGGGATCAGCACGCCGTCGTAGAACTCGGCGACCGTGCGCTCCTTCATCGAGCTCTCGAGCAGCACCCCCACCTCGTCGGCGTCGAGCGCCAGCAGGCGGTGATAGACCTGCGCCTCGAGCGGCAGCGGCGGCTGGTCGCCGAGCAGCACGTCGAGGAACTGGAGCTGCCGCACGTAGCGCCCGAGCACCACCAGGCAGACGGTGAGCGGCGTCGACATCAGCAGCCCCACCGGCCCCCACAGCCAGGTCCAGAACACCGCCGCCACCAGGATGCCGATCGTCGAGATCCCCGTCTCCGCCCCGTAGACCAGCGGCTCGATCACGTTGCCGGTCACCAGCTCGATGACCAGGAAGAGGAAGAACGCCAGCAGCGGCTGCTGCCAGCCGGGGAAGACGGCGAGCGAGGTCAGCACCGGCAGCGCCGCGGCGATCATCGAGCCGACGTACGGCACGAAGCGCAGGATGGCGGCGAACAATCCCCACAGCACGGCGTTCGGCACGCCGATGAAGAACAGGCCGATCCCCACCGCCGTCCCCATGCCGAGGTTGATCAGCGACTGCATCACCAGATAGCGGCTGACCCGCTGCGCCGCCTCGTCGAGCGCCTGCGTCGAGGCGTTGAGCCGCCCCTGCCCGAGCAGGCGCAGCAGGCGGTCGCGCAGATCCTCGCGCTGGATCAGCATGAAGATCACGAAGATGATCACCAGCCCCGCCGTCCCCAGCGGCCCGAGGAGAGGGAAGACCGTATCGCGCAACAGGGTGAGCGGCGTCGCCGGCGGCTCGATCACGCTGACCGGCACCGGCGGCACCGGCACGCCCGCGGCGCCCGCTGACGTCGCCGGGCGCTTCCCTCCCAGGCGCGCCGGCGGGGGCGTCGCGCTCGGCGTCGCGATCCCCAGCTCCTCCTGGAGGTGCTCGACCGTGCGCTGCGCCTGCTTGAGCTTCGACGAGCGCCCGCCGCGGATCGCCGCCGCCTTGGCGCGGATGTTCTGCTCGTAGCGCGGCAGCGTCTCCGCGAAATCGACGATCTGCGACCCCATCATCCAACCCACCGCGCCCACCGCCCCGAACACCACGACGACCACCAGCAGCACCGCCGGCACCCGCGCCAGGCGCATCTTCTGGAGGCGCTGCACCGAGGGGGTGAGGATGAACGAGATCAGCAGCGCGAGCGCCAGCGGGATCAGCACCTCGCGCCCGAAGTAGAGCGCCGCGGTGACCAGCGCCAGCGTGAGGAACGAGAGGCGAGGCGCCCGCTCGGCGGCCAGCGGATGTTCCGCCGCCAGAGAACGGTCCGGGGAAGCGATGCGTTTCATTTGCAGGAAGGGCCTGCAACGCCGGTGCCATGGGGCACCCTTCAGCTTCTGGACTTGGGCCGCTCGTAGGGCCGGACCGCACGATCAAGCCGCCTTGCGACCATCCACTACCACCTCCGGCGCAGGCGGTAGAGACGGGCCAGGTCGTAACGAGAACCTCTCCGAAACCACGGGGACGGCGGTCCGTCTCCGGCGGAGGGCAGGCAGGCCCGAACCCGCAAGGCGCTGCGTGGGCACACCGACGCGCTGCTTCGCCGTTTCCAACGCCCGCGCCTGCCGACGATAGGACGGCCACAGAAGACAAACGCGTCCGTGTGCCCCCGAACACCCTACCCCGCCGGAACCACCTTGCCCCACCGGAGACGCCCCGCCGTCCCCGTGGCCTCGGAGAGGTTCTCGTTACGACCTGGGGCGTCTCTACCGCCTTCGCCGCAGGGCGTTCCCGCCGCCGGCGTCCCCTCATCCGGCCCGCCGGCTGCTGGCGGCGGAGTTTGGCGAGGGCTCCGGCGGTTGAGCCCGGCCGCCAGCCGCGGAAACGGGGGAAATCCCTTTTTTCACTCTAAATCCCGTTTTTGAGGTGTCCTGGTAGCTTCAAACATTGTTTTTTCCCGTCAAACATTGTTCTGCGGCGTCAAACATTGAGGTTTTGCGCTCGCAGAGGGCTCCGGCCGCTTCGAACATTGTTTTACGGGCTATAACATTGTTAAAAACCGTAGAACATTGTTAAAAGCCGTGGAACTCTGGAACAGGGCTCCGGCGTCGCTAAAAAAGGGCCGGCAGGCTGTTTTTCGCCCTCGACGATCCGAACAGCCCTCCGTAGAGTGTTATAGGGCCGCAGAGAGAGATATAGCGCCTCGGAACGAAGTTCAAGCGCCTCCAACCCTGGGAAAAGGCCCGGCGAGGCGGAAAACTCCAGGGATCGCTCTCCGGTCTACCGCGACCCCACCGCTTCCGCCCCGAACCGCTTGGCGTTGCGCTCCTTCGCCTTGGCGGCCTCGGCTTCGCGGGTGCGCGGGGTGCCGTGGGTCACCAGAGAGGCGAGGAGGGTCTCGGCGGCGGCGGAGATCTCGGCGACCGCGGCGTCGAAGGCGGCTTCGTTGGCCTGCGAGGGCTTGGTGAAGCCGCTGATCTTGCGCACGAACTGGAGCGCGGCGTCGTGGACCTCGTCCGCCGTGACCGGGGGCTCGAAGTTGAACAGGGGCTTGATGTTTCTGCACATGGCTGGCCTTTCTCGCGGGACGGAGGCGGTCACCCGCCCGGAGCCTGATGATATGCCCTGTCTACGATAGACTGGGAAGATGCGCACCGTCGTCGCCACCCGCTACGTGACCCCTCTGCGCGAGGGGGGCTCGATGCCGGCGATCGTGGAGGCGGACGACCTCGGCCTCTACGTGCTCAAGTTCCGCGGCGCGGGGCAGGGGCCGCTGGCGCTGGTGGCGGAGCTGGTGGCGGGGGAGATCGGGCGGGCGCTGGGGCTCCCGGTCCCCGAGCTGGTGACCGTGGCGGTCGACGCGGCGCTCGGGCGCAACGAGGCGGACTCGGAGATCCGCGAGCTGCTCAAGGCGAGCGTCGGGATCAACCTGGCGCTCGACTACCTCCCGGGCTCGGCGACCTTCGATCCCGCCGCCGCGGACGCCACGCCCGAGACGATCGATCCCGATCTCGCCTCGGCCGTGGTGTGGTTCGACGCCCTGGTGACCAACGTCGACCGCACGGCGCGCAATCCGAACCTCCTCTGGTGGCACAAGGCGCTCTACCTGATCGATCACGGCGCGGCGCTCTACTTCCACCACAATTGGGGGACCCCGGAGCAGCGGGCGACGGCGGCGGCGAGCCCCTTTGCCGCCGTGCGCGATCACGTGCTCCTCCCCTGGGCGAGCCGCCTCGAAGCGGCGGACGCGCGCCTCGCGCCGCTCCTCGGCGAGAGCGTCTTCGCGCGGATCGTGGGCGAGATCCCGGACGGCTGGCTGGCTCCGGAGACAAGCGCGGCGGACGAGCGGCGGGCCGGGTACGTAGACTATTTGACGCGGCGCCTGGCGGCCTCGCCGCGCTTCGTGGCGGCGGCGCTCGCAGCGAGAGCCGCTCGCGTTCAAGGCTGACGATGTCCTCGTTCGATTACGCCATCGTCCGGGTGATGCCGCGGGTGGAGCGCGGCGAGGTGATCAACGCCGGGGTGATCCTGTTCTGCCTCGAGCGCGACTTCCTCGCCGCCCGGGTGGAGGTCGACGCGCCGCGGCTCCTCGCGCTGTGGCCGGCGACCGACGTCGAGCTGGTCCGCCAGCACCTCGACGCGATCCCGCGGATCTGCGCCGGCGCCGCCGACGCGGGGCCGATCGCGCGGCTGTCGCTGCGCGAGCGCTTCCACTGGCTGGTCGCGCCGCGCAGCACGATGATCCAGGTCTCCCCCGTCCACGCCGGCCTCTGCGCGCGGCCGGAGCGGGCGCTCGCGGAGCTGTTCACGCAGATGGTGGTGGTGCCGTGAGGCTCGTAACGGCACATGAATTGCTTGTAGGAACGACAGAATGGCCTTGCAGAACTTGAAGAACTCCGAGGCAGCGACGGACGACGACGACTCCGAGGGCGCGAGCTCCGCGGAGGCCGCGGCCGCGGAGATCGCGCCGGGTCAGTTGTTGACCGGCGCCGAGTACGCCACCATCCGGGCCGCCGCCGAGGAGCAGGGGTACTCCTCGACCTTCGCCGATCTGCTCTGCCGCTTCGCGGAGCTGATCGGCGTCGAGCAGGTCCTGCTCGAGCTGGGCCAGTTGAAAGAGCTGTTCAAGGAGGAGCCGCCGCCGCGGTTCTAGGTTTCCCCCCTTTACTCCCGCACCAGCACCACCACCGCACGGCCGGCCAGCGGCACCTCGCTGCCGGCGGTGTAGACCTGCTCCTCCTTTTCGGGAAAGGGCGCGTCGGTATCGAGCACTTTTTGCCAGCGCTCCCCCCAGTCGGGGCGGTCGGGGAGGCGGTAGGGGACCGCCTCGTGGTGGGCGTTGAAGAGGACGTAGAAGCTGGCGTCCACCACCTGGTCGCCGCGATCGTCCTGGCTGGCGATGGCGTCGCCGTTGAGGAAGACGCCGATCGCCTTGGGCGAGCCGTGCTGCCAGTCGTCGTCGCTCATCAGCTGGCCGTCGGCGCGGAACCAGCCGAGGTCGCGCACCCCCTCGCCGTGGATCGGCTTGCCCTGGAACCAGCGGCGGCGGTGGAAGACCGGATGCTCGCGGCGCAGAGCGATCAGGCGCGCCGCGAACTCGAGGAGCCCGTCGTCCAGAGCCTCCCAGTCGAACCAGGAGACCTCGTTGTCCTGGCAGTAGGCGTTGTTGTTGCCGTTCTGGGTGCGCCCCATCTCGTCGCCGCCGAGGAGCATCGGGATCCCCTGCGAGAGGAAGAGCGTGGCGAGGAAGTTGCGCTGCTGGCGGGCGCGCAGGCCGATCACCGCGGGGTCGTCGGTCGGCCCTTCGGCGCCGCAGTTCCAGGAGCGGTTGTGATTCTCGCCGTCGGCCCCCCCCTCGCCGTTCGCCTCGTTGTGCTTCTCGTTGTAGGAGACCAGGTCGCGCAGCGTGAAGCCGTCGTGGGCGGTGATGAAGTTGATGCTCGCCGAGGGGCGGCGGGCGGTGCTGGCGTAGAGGTCCGAGCTGCCGGTGAAGCGGTTCGCGAAGTCGCCCAGGGTCTGCTCCTCGCCGCGCCAGTAGTCGCGCACGGTGTCGCGGTACTTGCCGTTCCATTCCGACCACAGGGGAGGGAAGTTGCCGACCTGGTACCCGCCCTCGCCGACGTCCCACGGCTCGGCGATCAGCTTGACCTGGCTGATCACCGGGTCCTGCTGGATGATGTCGAAGAAGGCGGACAGGCGGTCGACGTCGTGCAGCTCGCGGGCGAGGGTGGCCGCGAGGTCGAAGCGGAAGCCGTCGACGTGCATCTCGAGCACCCAGTAGCGCAGCGAGTCCATGATCAGCTGCAGCACGTGGGGGTGGCGCATGTTGAGGCTGTTGCCGGTCCCCGTGTAGTCCATGTAGTAGCGCGGGTTGCCGGCCATCGTCCGGTAGTAGGCGGTGTTGTCGATCCCCTTGAACGACAGCGAGGGGCCGAGGTGGTTGCCCTCGGCGGTGTGGTTGTAGACCACGTCGAGGATGACCTCGATCCCCTCCTGGTGGAGGACCTTCACCATCTGCTTGAACTCCTGCACCTGCTGCCCGGCGCCGACGTCGGCCGTGGCGTACTCGTTGTGCGGCGCGAGGTAGGCGATCGAGTTGTACCCCCAGTAGTTGCGCAGCCCGCGCTCGAGCAGGCCGCTGTCCTGGACGAACTGGTGGACGGGGAGGAGCTCGACGGCGGTGATCCCCAGCCGCTTGAGGTGGGCGATCGCCGCCGGATGGGCGAGGCCGGCGTAGGTGCCGCGCAGCTCCTCGGGGATTCCCGGGTGGCGCTGGGTGAACCCTTTGACGTGGACCTCGTAGATCACCGACTGGTGCATCGGGATGCGCGGCTGGCGGTCGTTCCCCCACTCGAAGTAGGGGTTGGTGATCACCCCCTTGGGCATGAACGGGGCGCTGTCGAGGTCGTTCCGCGATCCTTCGGGGTCCGCGAAGTGGTAGGGGAAGACCGCCTCGTCCCAGGTCACCATCCCCTCGACCGCCTTGGCGTAGGGGTCGAGCAGGAGCTTGGCCGGGTTGCAGCGCTGGCCGGCCTCCGGGTTCCACGGCCCGTGGACGCGGAAGCCGTAGCGCTGGCCGGGGCCGACGTTGGGGAGGTAGCCGTGCCAGCAGAGGGCGGTGACCTCCGGCAGGTCGAGGCGGGTCTCGGCGCCCGCCGCGTCGAACAGGCAGAGCTCGATCCGCTCGGCCATCTCGGAAAACAGCGAAAAGTTGGTCCCGGCGCCCTCGTAGGTGGCGCCCAGGGGATATGGATGTCCCGGATGAATCTTCATCTCTCGCCCTCGCTCTCTCTCTTGGGGGTATGCAACCCGCGGCAGGTCGGTCCCCCAAGATAGCAAACGGCGCGCCACGGCGGGGGAGCGCTCCTCCTCAACCCCAGCCCATGCGCCGCTTGAGAGCGGTGACGTGCGCCACGTGATGACGGCCGTGCCAGGCATAGAGGGCGAGGATCTGGTCCAGGGTGAGGGGGCCGTGGTCGGGGTGGACCAGGACCCGCCCGAAGCCGGCGGCCGTCATCTCCCGCAGGAGGACGACCCAGCGCCGGTGTAGGCTCTCGAGCAGGACGAGCGAGACCTCGACCGGCGTCGCCCGCGTATCGGGGAGCTCGGCCCAGCGCTCCTCGTCGTAGGTCTTGATCGCCGGCGCCTCCTCGGTCAGCGCCCACTTCCAGCGCAGGTAGGCGTTCAGGTGGCTGTCCGGCACGTGATGGATCACCTGGCGCACCGTCCAGCCGCCGTCGCGGTAGGGGGTGTCGAGCTGCTCGGGGGTGAGGCCGGCGACGGCGTCGCGCAGCCGGGCGGGGGCCTGCTCGATCTCGGCGATCAGCTCGCCGCGCCGCTCGAGGGTCAGCTCCTTCGTCCCCAACTCGCTCCCCAGCGGGGCGCGCCCGATCGGATACCGCGGGTCGACGTTCATGGCAGAATCTCCTCGCGAAATATCGCGGATGTGCGGATCTACGGCGGATGGCGGGAGCATAGCAAGCTTGAGATGGCACAGGGATTGCGATGTTTCCAGATCCTAAGGAGATCCCATGACAGAGACGCCAGAGACGCCAGGCAGTGGCCCAGGCAGCAGGAAAGACGAGGAGTTCCGGGGCAAGTGGCCCCTTCCGGACGGAGCGCGGCCGACCAGCGACCCGGACAAGAGCCCGGAGGAGCCTCCCGATCCTTCGTTTCCGGCCAGCGACCCGCCCTCCAACACCCCGCCCGAGACCGCATCCGACAAAGTGCCGTAGGGCCGCCCCTTCACCGGATTGCTCCAGGGCTCCCCGGTGCCTATAATCGATTCACTTTTACGCACGTTCCAGCCGGGCGGGTCCTGAGGTTGCGACAATCGCTCCCCGTCGAGCCAAGACGAGGGCCGCGGTCCCCTGAGGAGGAATCGAGATGGCGGAAACCGAGTACGCGCGGAGCACCGATTGCGGCCACCAGTTCACCGCGGTGGAGCTGCCCGACATCGTCCATCTGCGTCTCCAGGGGAGGGTCACCCTGGAGGAGTGCCGGCTGATCAACCAGGCCCACCTCGAGTACGCCAAGAGCCTTCCCTACTTCTTTTACCTGGTCGATCTGACCGCTCTCGAGGACCTGCCGCCGGCCGTGCGCAAGGAGGCCTCGGACACCGTCAAGCTGCTGCCGGTGCGCGGCACGGTGGTGCGCAACGCGCCGTTGCGCGCCAAGGTGCTCGCGCGGCTGCTGCTGACCGCCTCCAACCTCTTCCGCCGCGGCCCCGACCCCAACCCGCTGACCTTCGCGGACACCGAGGAAGAGGCGCGGACCTGGTTCAACAAGCGCCGCAAGGACTTCGCGGTTGCGTAGCGCCGCGCGCCGCGCGCTCGTCGCGGGCCTGGCGCTGGCGCCGCTGATTTTGCCGGCGCCGGGAGCCCGGTTGCGCGCTCAGGAGGCCGCCGCCGCGGTCTCCCTCGACTGGTCGCAGTGGGGGCGCAACGCGCAGCACGGCAACGCGACGGCGGCCGTGGGACAGCCGGCGCGGCGGATCCTGGCCGACCTCGTCTACGACCCGTTCGTGGCGGCGGAGAAGGGGGAGCCGACGGCGGGCGGCGACCTGCTGGTCCACTACCAGGTGCCGATCCTCTCCGGCAACGACGTCTTCATGTCCCTCAAGGGGGGCGAGTTCACCGGCGCCGAGCACTGGGAGACGCAGACCTGGAGCGAGCAGCGGCTGCGCTGGGTGGGCAAACGGCTGGTGCCGCAGTGGACCTTCGCGAGCGACTGGAAGCCGGTGCCCTACGGGGTCGGCTCCCGGGGGCCCAACTGGGAGCCGGTGTTCCATCCCGCGCTCGCCGGCGCCTTCCTCTACGTCCCCGGCGCCGGCGGCTCGGTGTTCAAGGTCAACCGCACGACCGGCGCCCGGGTGGCCCGCATCTCGCCGTTCACCCCCGCGACCGCCCTCGATCCGGAGATCTTCGTCGCCGGCCCGCTGACCGCCGACGCGAAGGGGAACCTCTATTACAACGCCATCAAGCTCACCCGCGGCAACGAGTGGTTCGCCGACGCCGCCGGCTCCTGGCTGGTGAAGATCGCGCCCAACGGCCGCTCGCTGACGGCGACCCTCGCCTCGCTGACGCCCGACGCGCCGCGCGGCACCGACCGCTGCCCCGGGAGCTTCGACGAGAGCCAGCTCCCCTGGCCGCCGGCGCCCGACGCCGCGCCCCCCGCGGTGACCTGCGGCGCGCAGCGGGTGGGGCTCAACATCGCTCCCGCGGTGGCTCCCGACGGCACGGTCTACACCGCGAGCGTCGCCCACTTCTGGAGCCGCACCGCCTATCTGATCGCCGCCCACCCCGATCTGACCCCCAAGTGGGCAGCTCCCTTGAGCGACCGGTTCGACGACGGCTGCGGCGTCCTGCTCCCCGCGAACGGCGCGCCGGGCGGCTGCCGCGCCGGGGCGCCCGTCGGCGTCGATCCATCCCAGAACCGCCCCGGCGGCGGGGAGATCCTCGACAACGGCACCGCCTCGCCCATCGTCGCGCCGGACGGCAGCGTGCTGTTCGGCGTCAGCACGCGCTACAACTGGTTCCAGGGGCATCTGATGAAGTTCGCCCCCGACGGCACCTACCTCGGCGCCTTCCCGTTCGGCTGGGACACGACGCCCGGCATCCGGGTGCACGACGGCACCTGGTCGATCGTCACCAAAGAGAACCATTACAACCTCGGCTCCTACTGCTTCGACGAAAGATTCTGTCCGAACGACCGCACGGCGGCCTCCCCCGCCTCCCCCGAGGCCTACTTCATCACCCAGCTCGACCGCGACCTCAACGTCGAGTGGCGCTGGCAGAACACGAACCCGCTGAGCTGCACCCGGGGAGACGACGGCCAGGTCTCCTGCGTCGGCGATCACCCCCACGGCTTCGAGTTCTGCGTCAACGCGCCGGCGATCGACCGCCAGGGGAACGTCTACAACAACAGCGAGGACGGCAACCTATACGTCGTGCGGCCGGACGGCACCCTGCGCGAGCACCTCTTCCTCGACCTCGCTCTCGGCGCCGCCTACACGCCGGTGTCGATCGGCGCCGACGGCCGGATCTACACGCAGAACGACGGCCACATGTTCGTGGTCGGCCGCTAACCCTACCCTCCTTTCGTTCCCGCTCCGGCTCTTCCCGCTCCGGCTCTCCCCGCTCCCTTGCCGGGGCCGGCCGGAGGCTTGTCCCGTCCGTGGGACCCCAAGGCACAGGAAGGTTTGGGGGTTTTGATTTCCGCCGTGCCCGGAGTGCCAGACACTTCGCCGGGTTGGTTTTTTCTCTAGATGAATTCAATCAAAGGAAACTCGATGCTGATCGAAAAAAAAGGTTTCTGGACGCTGGTGGTGATTTTCTTGCTGGCCGGGCTGCCGGTCCGGGCGCAGGAATGGGCGCAATGGGGAAGGAACGCCCAGCACACGAGCGCGACGAGCATTGTCGGGCAGGCAGCCCGGCACATCCTCGCCGACGTCGTCTACGACCCGTTCGCCGCGGCCGAGAAGGCGAGCCCGCTGGCCGAAGGGGAGCTGCTGGTCCACTACCAGGTGCCGGTCCTCGACGGCAACGACGTCTTCATGGAATTCAAGGGGGGGCAGTACACCGGCCTCGAGCACTGGCAGACGCAGACCTGGAGCGAGCGGCGGCTGGTCTGGCGCGACGGCCACCTGGAGAAGCGGTGGGCGTTCACCAGCGACTGGAAGCCGGAGCCGATCGGCAACGGCGTCAATGGACCGGTCTTCGAGCCGGTCTTCCACGCCGCCCTCGCCGGCCCCTACCTCTACCTGCCGGGCGCCGGCGGCTCGGTGCTCAAGCTGGACAAGCTGAGCGGCCGGCTGGTGGCCCGCGTCTCCCCCTTCGGCCCGCTCGATCCCGACACCTACGTGGCCGGCCCCTTGACCGCCGACGCGGCGGGGAACGTCTACTACAACGCCTTGAAGCTGCGCCACGGCCAGGAGTGGACGGCGGACGTGGCAGGCGCCTGGCTGGTGAAGATCTCCCCTGACGGCAAGGCGCGGACGGCGACCTTCGCCTCGCTGGTCCCCGGCGCGCCGTCGGGAGACCAGTGCCTGGGCACCTTCGCCAACAGCCAGCTCCCCTGGCCGCCGGCGCCCGACGCCGTCCCGCCGCAGGTCCCCTGCGGGTCGCAGCGCCCCGGCCTCAACCTCGCGCCGGCGGTGGCCGCGGACGGCACCGTCTACACCGCCAGCGTCGCCCACCTGTCGAGCAGCACGGCGTACGTCATCGCCGTTCATCCCGACCTGACGCCGAAGTGGGCCACCTCGCTGCGCGACCGCTTCGCCGACGGCTGCGACGTGCTGCTGCCGCCCAGCGGCTCCCCTGGCGGCTGCCGCCCGGGCTCGCACCCCGGGGTCGATCCGGCCCAGAACCGTCCGGGGGCCGGCCAGATCATCGACGACTCGACCGCCTCGCCGGTCGTCGCCCCGGACGGCAGCGTCTTCTTCGGCGTCGTCACCCGCTACAACTGGTTCCAGGGGCACATGGTGAAGCTCAGCCCGGCCGGGGACGTCGTCGCCTACTACCCCTTCGGCTGGGACATCACGCCGGGGCTGCGGGCCCACGACGGCACCTACTCGCTGGTCACCAAGGAGAACCGCTACACCGACACCGGCTCCTACTGCGACGTCGAAGCGTTCTGCCCCGCCGACCGCACCGCCAGCGACCCCGCCTCGCCGGCGGGCTATTTCATCACCCAGCTCGACCCCGGCCTCAAGGTCGAGTGGCGGTGGCAGAACACCAACACCGAGAGCTGCGCGCGCGACCGCAAGGGGCGGATCACCTGCGTCGACGACCACCCGGAAGGGTTCGAGCTCTGCGTCAACGCGCCGGCGATCGACGGCGAGGGGCAGATCTACGCCAACGCCGAGGATGGATACCTTTACGTCCTGCGCCCGGACGGAACGCTGCGCGATCACCTCTTCCTCGACACCGCTCTCGGCGCCGCCTACACGCCGGTGTCGCTCGGCGGCGACGGCAGGATCTACACCCAAAACGACGGCCACCTGTTCGTGGTCGGCCGCTAACCCCGCCGCCTCCCGCCGCTCGCAGGCTCGCCGGCGGCCGGCTTGTCCCGGCTGGAGGGCCTGCGCGCACGGAGAAGGTTAGAAGACTCTCGTCTCACAGCTCAGCTGTACCAGCTTTGCTTTCCCCAGGAGAACCTGGGAAGGAGGACATACGATGATGTTGTCATTGCGGGCAAAGAAGTACGTGTGGGGGGCGATGGCGGGCCTGTTGGTGGCGGGCGTGGCGAGCCGGCCGGCCGCGGCCCAGGATTGGGGGCAGTGGGGGCGCAACGCGCAGCACACGAACACGACGAGCGCCATCGGGCAGGTGGCGCGGCACATCCTCCAGGACATCGTCTACGACCCGAACGTGCCGGCGGAGAAGGCCGATCCGCTCGCCGCACCCGACCTCCTGGTCCACTACCAGGTGCCGCTCGTCGACGGCGACGACGTCTTCATGGAGTTCAAGGGCGGCACGTTCACCACCGTCGATCACTGGGAGACGCAGAGCTGGAGCGAGAAGCGGCTGCACTGGGAGCACGGCCAGCTGGTGACGGAGTGGACGTTCCCGAGCGACTGGAAGCCGGCGCCCTACGGCAGCGCCGCCAACGGCCCGGCCTGGGAGCCGGTATTCCACGCCGCGCTCTCCGGCAGCTACATCTACATCCCGGGTTTCGGCGGCTCGATCTTCAAGGTCAACAAGTCGACCGGCGCCCTGGTAGCGCGGATCTCCCCCTTCGGTCCGAACCTCAACGCCGACACCTACAGCGCCGGGCCGCCGACGGCCGACAGCGCGGGGAACGTCTACTATCACGTGATCCGGCTCGATCACGGCAACCCCTGGGACGCCGACGTCAAGAATTCCTGGCTGGTCAAGGTGTCGGCCAACGGCACGGCGCGCACCGCCACCTTCGCCTCGCTGAACCCCGGCGCGCCGGCGGGGAACGACAAGTGCCTCGGGGTCTTCGACGTCGCCCAGCTCCCCTGGCCGCCGAGCCCGAACGCGGTGCCGCCGACGACGGTCGTCTGCGGCTCGCAGCGCCCGGGGCTCAACATCTCGCCGGCGGTGGCGCCCGACGGCACCATCTACACGGCCAGCGTCGCCCACCTGTGGAGCCGCCAGTCCTACCTGATCGCCGTCAACCCCGACCTGACCCCGAAGTGGGCAGCCTCGCTGCGCGACCGCTTCCATGACGGCTGCAACGTCCTGATCCCGGCCAACGGCACCCCCGGCGGCTGCCGCGCGGGAGCCGCGACCGGCGTCGACCCGGCGCAGAACCGCCCAGGCGCCGGCCGCATCCTCGACGATTCGACCTCCTCGCCGATGGTGGCGCCGGACGGCAGCGTCCTCTTCGGCACCTACACCCGCTACAACTACTTCCAGGGCCACCTGATGAAGTTCAGCTCGACCGGCCAGTACCAGGCGGGCTACCGCTTCGGGTGGGACGACATGCCGGCGATCTACGCCCACGACGGCACCTACTCGGTCATCACCAAGGACAACCAGTACGGCGACTCGGGCTCCTACTGCGACGACGAGACCCTCTGCCCCTCCGACCGCACGGCCAACAACCCGGCCTATCCGGAGGGCTACTTCATCACCCGCCTCGACAAGAACCTGCAGATCGAGTCGCGGTGGCAGAACACCAACCCCTTCACCTGCACCCGCGACTCCTCGGGGCACGTGACCTGCGTCAACGATCATCCGTTCGGCTTCGAGTTCTGCGTCAACGCCCCGGCGGTCGACCGCTTCGGCAACGTCTACAACAACAGCGAGGACGGCAACCTCTACGTCGTCACGCCCAGCGGCACCCTGCGCGAGCACCTCTTTCTCGACACCGCGCTCGGCGCCGCCTACACGCCGCTGTCGCTCGGCGGCGACGGCGTGATCTACACCCAGAACGACGGCCACCTGTTCGTCGTCGGCCACTAGGCCCGCAGCCTTTACCGAGGGGTGGCCCGCTGGCGGGCCGCCCTTTTTTCTCCCCTTGACTTACGCCTCCTCTGTGCCTAGCCTGGGACGGTGCGACGCGCTTCCTCTCCCCCTCCGTACGCCGAGCTCCACGCGGCGTCCGCCTTCTCGTTCCTCGACGGCGCCTCGCTCCCCGAGGACCTGGTGGAGCGGGCGGCGGCGCTGGGCCTGCCGGCGATGGGGCTGGTGGACGCCAACGGCGTCTACGCCGCGCCGCGCTTCTTCCAGGCGGCGAAGCGGGCGGGGATCAAGGCGCTGGTGGGAGCCGAGGTGGTGCTCGAGGACGAGCCGAGCCTCTGGCAGAGCCGGGCCCGCCGCGGCCCGCTCGGCCTGCTGCCGGACCCCAAGGCCGCCGCCCGCGCGGGACATGCCGTGCGCGCGGTCGACTCGCAGGCCCGCCTGACCCTCCTCGCCGCCGACCGCACCGGCTACCGCAACCTCTCGAAGCTGCTCACCGCCGCCGCCCGCGGCCACGCCAAGGGGGACGCCCGGGTCGCCTGGGACCTCCTCGCCGAGCACTCGGCCGGACTCCACCTGCTCACCGGCGGCGAGGAGGGACCGCTCGCCCGCGAGCTGGCGGAGGGGGGGATCGATCCCGCCCAGCGGATGCTCGAGCGGCTCTCCCACCTCTTCGGCGGCCGCCTCCACGTCGAGCTCCAGCGCCACCGCCTGCGCGACGAGGAGCACCGCAACCAGGCGCTGATCGACCTCGCCCGCCGCCTCCGCCTGCCGCTGGTGGCCACCAACGGCGTGCGCTACGCCCTCGCCGAGGACAAGCCGCTCCACGACGTGCTGACGGCGGTCCGCCACCACACTACCCTCGACAAGGCGGGGAAGCTCCTCGCCGTCCACCGCGAGCGCCACCTGAAGAGCGCCGCCGAGATGGCCGCCCTCTTCCCCGATCTCCCGGCGGCCCTGGCGGCGAGCGCCGAGCTGGCCGAGAAGCTCGACTTCACCCTCGCTGACCTCGGCTACCGCTTCCCCGAGTCGCCGCTGCCGCCCGGCGAGACCCCCGCCTCGTACCTGCGCCACCTGACCTGGAACGCCGCCCGCGCCCGCTTCCGGCCGCTGACCGCCAGGGCGCAGGCGCAGATCCAGAAGGAGCTCGACCTGATCGAGAAGCTCAATCTGGCGGGGTATTTCCTGATCGTCTCGGACATCGTCGACTTCTGCCGCCGCGAGGGGATCCTCGCCCAGGGGCGGGGATCGGCGGCGAACAGCGCGGTCTGCTACGCGCTCTCGATCACCGCCGTCGATCCGGTGAAGATGGAGCTGTTGTTCGAGCGCTTCCTGTCGGAAGAGCGCGGCGAGTGGCCGGACATCGACCTCGACCTGCCGTCGGGGGACCAGCGCGAGCGGGTGATCCAGTACGTCTACCAGCGCTACGGCCCGCACGGCGCGGCGATGACGGCGACGGTGATCACCTACCGCGACCGCTCGGCCACCCGCGAGGTGGCGAAGGTCTTCGGCTATTCGGAGGAGCAGATCGACAAGATGGCGGGCCAGCTCGGCAACTGGAGCTACGACGCCGCGCACGGCGAGGAGAAGTCGTTCACCGCCGAGCTCGCTCAGGTCGGCTTCGACCCCGAGGAGCGGCGGCTCCAGCTCTTCGGCGACCTCTGGACGCGCATCCACAACCTCCCGCGCAACCTCGGCCAGCACACCGGCGGCATGGTGATCGCCGCCGGCCGGCTCGACGAGGTGGTGCCGCTCGAGCCCGCGACGATGCCGGGACGGGTGGTGATCCAGTGGGACAAGGACGACTGCGCCGACCTCGGGATCATCAAGGTCGACCTCCTCGGCCTCGGCATGCTCGCCGCCCTCGAGGAGATGGTGCCCACCATCCGCACCCACGAGGGGACGCACGTCGACCTCGCCCACCTGCCGCCGGACGATCCCAAGGTCTACAAGATGCTGCGCGACGCGGACACCATCGGCGTCTTCCAGGTCGAGAGCCGCGCCCAGATGGCGACCCTGCCGCGCAACCATCCGGAGAAGTTCTACGACCTGGTGATCCAGGTGGGGATCATCCGCCCCGGGCCGATCGCGGGGAACCTCGCGAACCCCTACTTCGAGCGCCGCAACGGCCGCCAGCCGGTGGTCTACGCCCACCCCAGCCTCGAGCCGATCCTGGCGCGCACGCTCGGGGTGCCGATCTTCCAGGAGCAGCTCCTGCGCGTCGCCATGGTGGCGGCCGGCTTCACCGGCGGCGAGGCCGAGGAGCTGCGGCGGGCGATGGGCTCCAAGCGCTCGGTCGAGCGGATGCAGGCGATCGTCGACAAGCTGCGCCGCGGGATGAACGAGCGGGGGATCGTCGGCAAGGCGCAGGAGGAGATCGTCCTCGGCATCACCTCCTTCGCCCTCTACGGCTTCCCCGAGTCGCACGCTGCGAGCTTCGCGCTGATCGCCTACGCCAGCGCCTACCTGAAGGCCTATCACCCCACGGCGTTCTTCCTCGGCCTGCTCAACGCCTGGCCGATGGGCTTCTACCACCCGGCGACGCTGGTCAAGGACGCCGAGCGGCACGGCGTCGAGATCCGCCCGGTGGACGTGCAGAGCTCGGGGGTCGCCTGCCGCTGGGAGGACCGCGAGCTCAGGGAAGGCGAGCGCGACCGCAACGGCAGGGCACCGGCGGCGGGCGCCCTGCGCCTCGGGCTGCGCTTCGTGCGCGGCCTGCGCGGTAAAGCCGCGCTGTCGATCGAGAGCGAGGCGGCGAAGGCCCCCTTCGAGGACGCCGGCGACCTGGTGCGGCGCTGCGACCTCCAGGAGTCCGAGCTCCAGAAGCTGGCCGCCGTGGGAGCGCTCGCCTCGCTCGGGCTCTCGCGCCGCGCCGCCCTCTGGCAGGTGGCGCGCCTCGCCAAGCCGGCCGGCCCGCTGCTCGACCGCCTCCCCGATCCCGAGCCCTCACCCCTCCCCGAGATGACGCAGGTCGAGGAGACCCAGGCCGACTACCAGGGGGTGCAGCTCACCCTCGGCCCCCACCCGCTGACCTACATGCGCGACATGCTGACGAAAAAAGGGGTCACCCCCGCCGACGCCCTGGTCAAGCTCCCCAACGGCGCCAAGGTGCGCACCGCCGGCTCGGTGATCGTCCGCCAGCGTCCCGGCACCGCCAAGGGGCTCCTCTTCATCACCCTGGAAGACGAGACCGGCATGTCGCAGGCCGTGGTCCCTCCCGACCTCCTGATCGCCCACCGCCGCCTGATCGTCGGCTCCCCCGGCCTCGTCGTCGAAGGGATCCTCCAGAAGCGCGACGGCACCATCTCGGTCAAGGGTGAGAAGTTCTGGTCGCTCAAGGAGCTGGTGGCGGTGCCGAGCCACGATTTCCGTTAGCATGAACCCATCCGTGATTTCCTATGCTATGAACCGCTTTCGTAGGGTGCGCTGTGCGCACCTTTTTTCCAGATCCCACCGGAGAAATCCATGGCCCAGTACCGACGAGCTTTCATCCCGGGAGGTACCTTCTTTTTCACCGTCGTCACCGAACAACGCGCGCGAATTCTTTGTGCACCGCCAGCAAGAAGGTTTCTTGGCAAAGCCCTACGGGACTGTCGCAATCGATGGCCGTTCCAGATCGATGCTCTCGTTCTCCTGCCGGACCATCTCCACTCCATCTGGACGCTTCCGCCCGGAGACACCGATTATTCGAAACGCTGGGCATGGATCAAAAAAGAGTTCTCCAAATCCTGGTTATCCGTTGGCGGTGCTGAGAGAACAATCAGCAAATCGCGAGCCCAACGCCGCCAGAGAGGAGTTTGGCAAAGCCGATTTTGGGAGCATGCGATCAAAGATGAAAGCGACTATGCGCGCCACTTCGATTACGTGCATTGGAATCCGGTGAAACATGAACTCGCTCACTCTGTAGTCGACTGGCCGTTCTCCACGTTTCATCGATGGGTACGCCTGGGAGTCTACTCGCGGCACTGGGGAGGCGCAGAGGCGGAGCGGTTGGACTTTTCGGACCTGAAAGACAGCGCCAGGGAATGAACGGTATCTTCGTTGCGAGGATGATGGTGCGCACAGCGCACCCTACGAAAGGCCGCGTTTGGAATGATGTCCGAGACGACGCTCCCCACTGAAGCTCTCAATCTCGTCGCCGAGCGGCTGCGCGAGGCCAACCTCGCCTTCGCCCGGCGCTATCCCGGCGAATCCGGAGAGCGCCAGCCGGTCCACGTGGTCTACGGCGGCGCCCACCTGTTCAAGCGGGATTCCGCTGCCAAGCTGGGGGCCCTCGCCCTGCGCTCTCTCGACGAGTACGCGCCCGACGCCGCCGCCCTCGCCCGGGTCTTCGACATGCCGGAGGAGCTCGCCCCGGCGGTCCATGCGCGGGTCGCCGTGAAGCTCCGGCGCGAGGCGGTCGAGGACTACCGGATCGACTTCGAGGACGGCTACGGCCTGCGCCCGGACGCCGAGGAGGACGGCCATGCCGTCTCCGCGGCGCGGGAGATGGCGGCGGGTCTCGAGGCTGCCAGCCTGCCGCCGTTCTGCGGCTTGCGCATCAAGGCGCTGGCGGAGGAGACCCGCGACCGCGCGGTGCGGACGCTCGATCTCTTCCTGACCGCGCTCGTCCGCGCGAGCGGCGGCCGGCTGCCGGCGGGGTTCGTCGTCACCCTCCCCAAGGTGACGATCCCGGCGCAGGTCGCCGCCCTGGCGGATCTCCTGGATCTCTACGAGCCGGCGCTCGGTCTCCCGTCCGGCGCGCTGCGCCTCGAGATCATGGTCGAGACGCCGCAGGCCGTGCTCGACCTGCCGGTGCTGACGGAGGCGGCCCGCGGGCGCTGCGCGGCGGCACACTTCGGCACCTACGACTACACGGCGGCCCTCGGCATCTCGGCGCAGTACCAGACGAGCCGCCATCCGGCCTGCGACTTCGCCCGCCAACGGATGCAGGCGGCGCTCGCGGGGACGGGGATCCGCATCTCGGACGGTGCCACCACCTTCCTCCCCATCCCGCCCCACCGCGCCGGCAACGGGGAGCCGCCGCTGGGGTCCGAGGAGATCGCGGGGAACCGGCGGGCGGTGCACGGCGCCTGGAAGGTCCACTACGAGAACGTCTGGGCGGCGCTCGTCCTCGGCTTCTATCAGGGGTGGGACCTCCACCCCGCGCAGCTCGTCCCCCGCTACGCCGCCCTCCATGCCTTCTTCCTCGCAGGGATGGCGCCGGCCGCCGAGCGCCTCCGCAACTTCGTGGAGCGGGCCGCCCGCGCTACCCGCGTCCGCGAGGTCTTCGACGACGCGGCGACCGGCCAGGGTCTCCTCAACTTCTTCCTGCGCGGGGTGCAGTGCGGCGCCATCCCCGAGGAGGAGGCGACGGCGGCCTCGGGGCTGACGCTCGCGGAGCTGCGGGGGAAGTCGTTCGCGACGATCATCGAGCGACGGACGATTTGAGCCCCCTTCCCATCATCGTCGTGGGAGCCGGCGCCGCGGGGCTGCTGGCGGCGATCTTCGCGGCGGGTCCGTCAGAAAACCGCCGCCGCGTCCTTCTCCTCGAGCGCACCCCCGACGGCGGACGGAAGATCCTGGTCAGCGGCGGCGGGCGCTGCAACATCCTCCCCTCGGCCGTCGATCCCGGGCGCTTCATCACCGACTCGTCGCCCAACACGCTACGGAAGATCCTCACTTCCTGGCCGCTCGACGCGCAGCGCAGGTTCTTCGAGGAGGAGGCGGGCGTCCCGCTGGCCCTGGAGCCCGAGACGGGGAAGCTCTTCCCCGTCTCGAACCGCTCCCGCGAGGTGCGCGACCAGCTGCTGGCCCTGGCGCGGCGTCGGGGCGTCGAGGTCCGCTGCGGAGCGCTGGTCGAGGATCTCGTACCGCCTCGCGACGGGTTGTCCTGGACGGTGTGCCTGGCGGGCGGCGAGGCGATCGCCGCGGCGACCGTGATCGTGGCGACCGGCGGCCTCTCGCTGCCGGGGACGGGGAGCGACGGCACGGGCTTCGCGATCGTCCGGCGGCTGGGGCACACCCTGCACCCCACCTATCCGGCCCTGACCCCGCTGACCCTCGATCCACCCCGCTACGCGCCGCTCGCCGGCATCTCGCGCCCGGTGACGCTCTTCGCGCCCGGCGTGAAGGGGGGCGCCAAGACCCACGGCGGCTTCCTGTTCACCCATCGGGGCTACAGCGGCCCGGCGGTGCTCGACCTCTCCCACCTCGCCGTGCGCTCGCGCCTGGCGGGAGGCCCGCCGCAGCCGCTCTTCGTGCAGTGGACGGAGATGGACGCCGAGGAATGGGACCGCCTGCTGCGCGAGAGCGCGGGGAGCGCCGACGCCCTGCTCCGCCGCCATCTGCCGGACCGCCTGGCCGACGCCCTCCTCGCGGACGCCGGGGTCGACGGCGCGCAGAGCCTCGCCCGGCTGCGCCGCGAGGAGCGCCAACGGCTGGTCACGGCGCTCGCCCGCCATCCCCTGCCGTGGACGGGGGACGGCGGCTATGCCAAGGCCGAGGTCACCGGCGGCGGCGTACCCCTCTCGGAGATCGATCCGCGGACGCTCGCGAGCCGCCGGCAGCCCGGACTCTTCCTCTGCGGCGAGATCCTCGACGCCTTCGGCCCGATCGGCGGCTACAACTTCCTCTGGGCCTGGGCGACCGGCCGCGCGGCGGGACTAGGCGCGGCGAGCGGCGAGGCTCCCTGATTCAGCGAGCCCCTCAGCTCCTGCAGCCGGCGATTCTGGCGCCCCCTATCCACAAGGAGGAAATCGAGCTCCGTCGTGCTCACCCATCTCGTGCTCTCGTCCATGGCCGTTCTCCCCCTCTGAATTTCAGCGTCCCGCAACGGCCAGTCTCTCGCTGGGAGTGGTCGCCCGCCATGACCACTTGCGACGCTTCCGGCATGGCCACTATCCTCCTCCGCATGAACGCCATGAAAACCACGAAGCCGAAGCGGTCGCCGGGGCTGCCGCCGGTGATCGCGATCGAGCGGACCTCGGCGGTCCCCCTCTACCGGCAGCTCTACGACCGCTACCGGGAGGCGATCGTCGAGCGCCGGCTGCGCCCGGGTGAGCGCCTCCCCTCGACCCGCACGCTCGCCGCCGAGCTGGGGATCTCGCGGATGCCGGTGCTGAACGCCTTCGAGCAGCTGCTGGCGGAGGGGTACTTCGAGGCCCGGGTCGGCGCCGGGACCTTCGTCGCCAGCTCGCTCCCCGATCTGCGTCCTCCGGCGGCGGGAGCCCCGAGCCAGGAGGAGCCCCAACCGCCGGAGCGCCCGGCGCCGCGGGCCGTCTCGCAGCGCTCCGGCAGCGTCCTGCGGGCGGCGCCCGAGGCCTGGCTGCAGGGATGGGGGGCGTTCCGGGTGAGCCAGCCGGCGGTCGACCGCTTTCCGTTCCAGGTGTGGTCGGCCCTGGTCGCGCGGCACAGCCGGAACCCGCGGGCGAGCCGGCTCAACTACGGCAGCGCGCTGGGCGACCTCCCCTTCCGCGAGGCGGTGGCCGACTACCTGCGGACGTCGCGCGCCGTGCGCTGCGACGCCGGGCAGATCATGGTGGTGAGCGGCTCGCAGCAGGCGCTCGAGATCGCCGCCCGCGTGCTGCTCGATCCCGGCGACCGCGTGTGGGTGGAAGAGCCCGGCTACAGCGGCGCGCGCGACGTCCTGACCCTCGCCGGCACCCAACTCGTCCCGGTCCCCGTCGACGGCGAAGGGCTGGACGTCGCCGCCGGGATCGCCCGCGCCCCGCGGGCGCAGGCCGCCTACGTCACCCCCTCGCATCAATATCCGCTCGGCGCGACGCTGAGCGCCTCGCGCCGGCTCCAGCTCCTCGGCTGGGCGGCGCGCGAGGGCGCCTGGATCTTCGAGGACGACTACGACAGCGAATATCGTTACGAAAGCCTCCCCATCGCGTCGCTCCAGGGGCTCGACCGCGATGCCCGCGTGATCTACATCGGGACCTTCAGCAAGGTTTTGTTCCCCGCCGTGCGGATCGGCTACCTGGTGATTCCGGCCGACCTGGTGGCGCGCTTCGCCGCGGTGCGCGAGGCGATGGACATCTTCCCGCCCACCCTCTACCAGGCGGTGCTCGCCGACTTCCTGAGCGAAGGGCATTTCGCCCGCCACCTGCGCCGCATGCGGCAGCTCTACCGCGAGCGGCGCGACGCCCTGGTGGCGACGATCCGCCGGGAGCTCGGCGACGAGCTCCCGGTGCTCGACGGCCAGGCGGGGCTGCATCTGGTGGCCGCCCTGCCCGCGGGGACGGACGACCTCGCGGTCTCGCTCGCAGCGGCGCGGCAAGGACTGTGGGCGATGCCCCTCTCGGCCTGCTACGCGGGGGAGCCCCTGCGCCGCGGCCTGGTCCTCGGCTACGGCGGCACGGACGTCGCCGAGATCCCCGGCGGAGTGCGCCGTCTGCGCGACGTCCTCCGCCGGGCCTTATGAGGATAGTGCTGGGCGAGTGCCGGGCTGGTGATCGATCAGTGGTGGATGAAGCGCCAGAGGAGCAGCAGGCCGATCGAGCAGATCACCGACATGAAAAAGCCCGCGGGATGGAACTTGGACCCCGGCGCCGGCTTCGAGATCAGGCCGCCCAGGAAGCCGCCCACCAGCGAGCCGAGGATGCCGATCCCCACCGTGGCGAGGAAGCCCATGCTGTCGTTCCCCGGCAGCAGAGCGCGGGCGATGAGGCCGATGAAAAAGCCCACGATGATCGACCAGAGCAGGTGCACGATACTCACGTGTCTTCCTCCTTCCGGGGAATCCCGGACAAGTCAGGGTTGAGAGCTGCGGCTGAGGCCTTCCATATCTGCGATCGGCGAGCAGTGTACTACGGCTCCGGCGGTCCCTCGACGCGGTTGCGCCCGCCGTGCTTCGCCTGGTACAGGCGCCCGTCGGCGACCGTGAACAGCGCGTCCCAGTCCTCGCCGTCCGCCGGGTAGAGGGCGAGCCCGCCGCTGAAGGTCAGCGGGAGATTCACCCCTCCCGGATGGAGCGGCGACGCGGCGAGAGCCTGCCGCAGCCGCTCGGCCGCCGCGCGCGCCCCTGCCGACCCCTCCTCGCCGAGCAGGACGACGAATTCCTCGCCGCCGATCCGCCCCACTCCGTCCACCGTGCGCAGGCCGGAGCTCAAGACCTCCGCGACGTGCCGGAGCGCGGCATCCCCGACCCCGTGACCGTGGCGGTCGTTGACCTGCTTGAAATGATCGATGTCGATCACCAGCATCGCGAAGCAGCGCCGGTGGCGCTCGGCGCGCGCCGCCTCCTCCCGGAAGCGGGCGACGGTGGCGCGCCGGTTGGGCAGGCCGGTGAGCGCGTCGGAGTTCGCCAGGCGCCGCAGCGCCGCCTCCATCTTACGGACCTCGATCCACAGCAGGCCGAGGGTCGCCGCGACGGCGTTCACCATCTGCGCGATCGAAAAGAGGGCCACCGTCAGATCGGCGCGGTCGCGGTCGTTCGTCCCCCCCAGCGAGGACCAGACGCCGGCGATCCGCAGTGTCCACACCAGGACGGTGAAGACGAAGATCGCCGCCAGGAACTTGGCGGCGGCCCGGGCGTCCGCCGGCGGCCGGCGCACCAGCATCGCCGCTGCGAGCAGGAACAGGACGTTGGCGATCGGCGCCGGCGCCACGATGTCCACCAGCACCGACGGCCGGCTGCCGAGATGGTTGACGACGATGGGGAGCACCGAGGCCAGGAACCCCGCCGCCAGCCAGCGGCGGCGCAGCCGGTAGGTGGTGTGGCTGACCACCCCCTCGATGGTGAGGATCGGCGCGAACGCGATCAATGCGTTGCCGGCGATCTTGCGCAGCGCGAACGGCAGGAAGGCCGGGATGGTGATCAGGATCCCGAGCGAATAGACCAGCAGCCCCCAGCCCCAGAAGCGCAGCGCCCGCGACTTGAGCTCGCCGCGCGCCACCACCAGGCAGAGCGAGCCGAGCAACACGTTCAGGATCAGGAGCGCAACCAGAAGCGTGCTGGCGCGGGACATGGCTCACCTCGAAATCCGGAAATGCGCGAGGATTCTACACGACCCGCTGGCCCGGGGAAGTGTCGAGGCCGCCGCTCCAATCCCCTCGCAGCGGCTCAACAAAAGCCCGGCGGCGGGTGTCTGAGAGGCCAGTGCGCTTCGACGACTTCGTCCTCCAGTTCGATGCCAGCTCCCGCGGCGGCTTCCGCGCCCGGGTGCTCAAATCCCCTTTCGGGGAGGGCGGCATCGGCTTCTCCCTCTCGGCGCTCGCCGGCACGGAGCCGGCGATGGCCGCCGCCGGCATCTCGCGCGGCTTCGAGGGCGGGGGCGAGCTGTCGCGCGATCTCCAGGGCCCGGAGGCGGTGGCGGCGTCCGCCCGGCCGCCGCTCGAGGTCGGCACCGAGCTCTACCGCTCCGTCTTCCAGGGAGCGGTGCGGACGCTGCTCGACAAGAGCCGCGGCCAGCTCGAACGCTCGCCGCAGCTCGGGCTGCGCCTGAAGATCAAGCTCGACCCCAACGACGAGGAGACCGGCGCGCTGGCCGACCTCCCCTGGGAGCTGCTCTGCGACGGCGAGACCGAAGACTTCTTCGCGCTCTCCCGCCAGACATCGATCGTCCGCTACCTCGACGTCCCGCGCTCCTCGCAGCCGATCCCTTTCACGCCACCGCTGCGCATCCTCGCCGTCGGCGCCAGCCCCTACAGCCTGCAGCCGCTCGACCTCGACGCGGAGATGCGGGGCCTCGATACGCTCAACAGCGGCGCCTCCGGAGTGGAGGTGAAGTTCCTGGCGCACGCCTCCGCCGGCGCGGTGCGCCAGGAGTTGGCCAAGGACACCTACAACGTCCTCCACTTCATGGGCCACGGGCTGTTCGACCGCGCGAGCGGCGAGGGGATGCTCGCCTTCGAAGGCGCGGAAGGCGCGCCGGACCTGGTGAGCGGCAAGGCCTTCGCCACCAAGCTCAAGGACCTGCGCTCGCTCGGCGTCGTGATCCTCAACGCCTGCAATACCGCCCGCGCCGGCCAGGCCGGGGGCGGCAATCCCTTCCGCGGGGTGGCGACCGCCCTCGTGCTCGGCGGCCTGCCCGCCGTGGTCGCCATGCAGAAGCCGATCTCCGACCGTGCCGCGATCAGCTTCAGCACCGCCTTCTACCGCCACCTGGCGAGCGGCGACTCGGTCGACGAGGCGCTCACCGAAGGGCGGCAGGCCATCCACTCCGTCAGGCCCGACAGCTTCGAATGGGCGACCCCCGTCCTCTTCCTCCGCCTCCCCGAGGGGAACGTCTTCGAGGCGAGACCGGCGCCCGCGCCGGAGGAGCCGGAGCGGCGGCAGCCGCCGCTGGTCCTGCCACCGCCGGAGCCCACTCCGGCCCCTCCCAGGCGCGGCTTCGCGCTCAAGGTCGCCTCCGGAGGGATCGGAGCCGCTCTGGTGAGCGTCGTGCTGTACACCAAGCTTCTGAGCCCCGCGAACGTGCCGGGTCCGACCAGCCCGGCGGATGGCCCCGCCGCCAGCCCCTCCATCCAGGCGCCGAGCGGGGAGGGACAGTCCAAGGTTGCCGAAGCGCCCAAGCCGGCGGTCAAGACCAAGCCGGTGAGCGACGCCGGCGTTGCGCACCATGAGGAGAATCACAAGGTGGTGATTCCGCCGGGGCCTACCACTCCGATGACCTCCTCCTCTCCGCCGGAACAGCCTCCGGTCCAGCCTCCCAAGGCCCAGGAGGCCGTCACCGCCGACCTCTCCTTTCTGGTGGGCGAGGTAATATCGATCGTCCAGCGTCCTGAGGGTGGCCTCTCGGTGACCGTCCAGTTCAAGAACTCCTCGGGAGACAGCCGGCTGGCGGTGGTGATCGACGCGGAGAATTCGGTCCTCAACGACGACAAGGGGGACATCAACGGGGTCCTCAGCTCCAGCCTGCCGAAGCGGGACTCCAATCTGCAGCTCGACCTCGCCACGGGCGCCTCCAGGACGGCCTCGTTCAATTTTCCCATGCCCCGGCGCGGCGCCAAGACGTTCAATCTCAATCTGCTGACGAGCGCCGGCGGGGCGATCAGCGTCAAAGGGGCGACGATGACCCTCGCGGGATCGCCGTAGGGCGCGCAAAAAAGCCCCGCGAGGAGCGGGGCTCGAAATCGAGAACCAAAAGGTTTCAGATGGACTGGCTCGGATCCAGCGCGTCGCACCCAGGAATCCGCTGGGGCGGCACCGGGTCGGTCGCCAGCTCGACGCGGTCTCCCGGCTTCAATCCCGTGCATCCCTCGGACACCCGCGCGATCGAGAAGCCGGGCTGCACGGCGATCACCTTCAGCGTGCCGATGCCGTGCAGGTCCTCGCCGAGGATCGTATGGTTCTCGGGATCCCGGACGAGGCCGCGGACGGCTTGCACGGCGAGCTTGGTGTCGGGGGACATCCCCTGCTGGCTGCCGGCATTGATGAAGATGTCGGCGCCTTTCATCTGCACCACCGAGCCCTTCCATTTGCGGGTGCGCAGGAAAGTGGCGATCTTGTACGCCGCCTTGTTGGCGCAGGCGCGGACCACGTAATTGACCGGCGTATTCGCGGCCGAGCCGGCACCTGCGCCGCCGGTGACTCCTACGTGGAGGTGCCACTCGCCCAGTCGCGCCCGCTCGGAGGTGGTGAAAAGGATCTGGCCGTTGGCGACGTCCGTCAGGGCGTATGTAACGGCGACCTCGGCCTCCTTCTTGCTGCTGCCGAGCGTAGTGCCGGCACCCAGGCTCCCGATCGTCCTGCCGAGGAGCTGGCTGCCCATGCCGATGAGGCGCCCCGATCCCATGCCTTGGCTGGCGCGATTCGGGTCCCACTCGTTGACCGTGCCGTAGACCAGATACTGGGCGCCCAGCACCTTACCCACGTTCATGATCGAGTTCGGGCTCGGTTCCTGGACGTCCTTGCGCATCTGCTCGCCCTCGACCTCCTTGATCCGTTTTTCTTCGACGACATCGAAACGTTTGGTCTCATAGAGCGCCGCCGTCAGCATCTCCTGGACCCCAGCGACGGGTGCCGCGATCCTGTCATCTCCATCCCTCACCTCAGCCTGGGGGGCCTTGTTGATCACTTTGATGACGCCGAGGCGAATGCGCGGGCCGTCGTATTCCGAGAAGCGCAGGCTCATCCAGTCCCCGTCGTGGTCGGTGTTCATGGTGTCCCGTACCGGCGACAGCTCTCCTTTGTCGTCACGGAAATAAGCCATCAAGACGTGTTGTCGGACACATTCGGCGATCTGCGCCTGATCGTTCTTGTTCCCGCTGCCAGGCAACACATTTCGGGTCCCCGGCGATTGAGACGACATGGAACATCCGAGCACGGCGGACAGGCCCAAAGCTGCGATCCAATTCCGATGGTTCATCATCCCTCCTTCCGAGGCCGGGGGCGGAGCGTCCGCCCCCAAGCCTCATACCGGAGGTGGGCCGCCCCGTCTCAGCTCTCGCGTTCTCTAGGAGAGACCCTCTGAAGGCTGGTTTGTTGAGCGTTCCACCGGTGCTGGGCAGGGAGGGCGCCATGATAAAGTGATCCCCTCAATCCACGCAGTTGCGCGGCGGTGCGCGCGGAGAGGAAGGACGTGACGGATGGAGGGATTCGGCTTCCTGATCCTCTTGATCCTGGCCGGCAACGCCTGGCTGAATCGCCGCCGGGTCAAGGATCTCGAGGAGCGGGTCCGGCTCCAGACGGAAGGGGAGGCGGACCTGCGGCGCCGGATCACGCTCCTCGAGCAGGGGCGCGAGATGCCGGGCCCGGCGGCGGCCCAACCCGCCGCGACCGCGCCCCGTGCGGAGGCGGCCCCTCTCGCCCCGGCGAGCGCTCCGGCTCCTCCCGCACCGCCTCCTTTCCTCACCGCCGTGACGCCTTCCCCCGCTCCGGCCATCGCCAGGGTGACCGCGGCCACCCCGCCGCCGCTTCCTCCCGCGGCTCCGGCTCCCCCAACTCCTGCCGCTGCTGCCGCTCCTGAGAACGCCGCCGCTCCAGCACCGCCCCGGCCACCGGCTGCTCCTCCCCCCGCGCCGCCGCGCTCGCATCTGGCCCCGCCGCCGGCGACCCCGCCGCCAGCGCCGCCGCGGCGCCCGTTCGACTGGGAGAGCCTGGTGGGGGTCAAGCTGTTCTCGTGGATCGCCGGCATCCTGTTCGCCCTGACGGCGATCACGTTCCTGCGCTATTCGGTCGAGCACGGCTGGCTGCAGCCGCCGATCCGTCTGGCGATCGGCTTCGCGATGGGGGTCACCCTCCTCGGCTGCTGCGAGCTGCGGCAGGCGCGCCGCTATGCGATCACCGCCAACGCGCTCGGCGCGGCGGGGATCGTCACCCTGTTCTCGACCTTCTTCGCGGCCCACACCCTCTGGCACCTCCTCGGCGCGGCGCCCACCTTCGCGCTCCTGGTGATGGTCACCGCCGTGGCGGTGGGGCTCTCGATCCGCCACGACTCGCTGTTCATCGCCCTGCTGGGGCTGCTCGGCGGCTTCGCCACGCCGGCCCTGCTGTCGAGCGGGCAGGATCATCCGGTCGGCCTCTTCGGCTATCTCCTGCTGCTCAACGCCGGCCTCGCCTGGGTGGCGCTGCGCAAGGGGTGGCCGGTGCTCTCGGTCCTCTCGCTCGGCTTCACCACGCTCTACCAGTGGGGCTGGGTGTTCAAGTTCCTCGACGCCGCGAAGCTGCCGCTGGCGCTCGGCATCTTCCTCGTCTTCCCTCTCCTCGCCTTCGCCGTTTCCACCCTCGGCCGGGGTGCGGCCAAGGCGAAGACGGCAGGGGAGGACGATCGCAACCCCTTCGCCTGGGCGGCGGTGGTGGGAGCGGCCCTCCCGCTCGTCTTCGGGGTCTATCTCGCCGCCGTGCCGGCCTACGGCGCGCGCTACGGCCTCCTCTTCGGCTTCCTCTTCGTGCTGCGCCTCGGGCTCGCCGCGGTCGCGGCGTTCCGCGGGCCGCGCGCGCTCCACCCTTTCGCGGCCGCGGCCTCCCTCCTCGTCTTCGCCCTCTGGTTCGGCACCTCCTATGCCGAGTCGCGGCCGTGGCCGGCGATCCTCGGCTTCGCCTCCCTCTTCGTCCTCTTCGACCTCGCGGCCCCCGGGCTCGCCCGCATCCTCGGCCGGCCGCTCGAGAAGGAGGGGCGCCTCGCCTCCCTCGCCGGGCCGCTCCTGCTGTTCAGCTTCCCCGTGCTCCTGGTCCTCGAGCCGGCGGCGGCCTCCCCCGGATTGCCATTCACCGTCCTCTTCCTCCTCCTGGCGGCGACGGCCGGCTTCGCCCTGCTGTACGAGGACGGCGCCCTGCAGTCGACCGCGGCCTTCTTCGCCATCGCCGCCGAGGCGGTGTGGTCCGCCCGCTCGCTGTCTCCCGAGCGGCTGCTGCCGGGGATCGCCGTCTACGCCGTGTTCGGCCTCTTCTACCTCGGCGTGCCGATCCTGGCGCGGCGGCTCGGCCGTCGCCTGCCGCCGGCGGGGAGCGGCGCCTTCCTGCTGCTGCTCTCGCTCGGGCTGCTCTTCTTCCTCGCCGCCGGCCCGCTGGCGGCAGCGCCCTCTGGGGGCTCGCGCTGCTGCTGGTGATCCTGAACGCCGGCCTCTTCCTCGAGGCCGGGACGCTGCGCCGCCCCGCCCTCGCCCTGGCCGGGACGATCCTCTCCTGGGTCCTGATCGGCGTCTGGTGGGCGACGGTGCCGCTCACCGCGAGCCTCGTCCCCGCCCTCTTCCTGGTCGCCGGCTTCGCCGTGCTCGGCCTCGCCGGCAATCTCTGGATGGGACGGCGGGAGGGGAGCGCCCCGGGAGAGAACGGGCCGGCAGCGCCCCTCAGCGGGCAGTACCTGGCGCTGGTCGGCCACGTCTTCCTGCTCGTCGTCGCGGCGCAGCCCCGGCTCGCCATCCCCCCCTGGCCGCTGCTGGGCATCCTCGCGGTCCTCGACCTCGCGATCGGCGTCGCCGCCCTCTGGATGCGCCGGGCCGCGCTGTGGATCGCCGCCCTCGCCGCCTCGAACCTGGTGCTCTTCACCTGGGTGATGACGGCGCCCGCCGCTCCCTGGCCGGCGGTCGCCCTCGCCGCCACGCTCGCGGTCTCCGCCCTCGGCCTGCTGTGGATCGCCCTCGCCCGCCGGGTGGCTCCGTCGTCTGCCGGGGCCTCCCCTGGCGCTCCACGGCGGGCTGGTGGCGAACGTCGGCGTGGCGGCCATCGCCAGCCTCTTCCTCGGCCAGGTGGTGACGATCGCCCTCTCGGCGGCGGCGGGAAGGCCGCCGCTGGCGTTCACGGTCGCCGCGCAGGTGGCGTTCCTGGTCGCCCTCCTCGCCCTCTCCAAGCTGGCGAACCGGCCGTGGATCGGCCCCGCCTCGGTGATCTCCACCACCGCCGCCATGGCGGCATGGAAATTCGCCCTCCCGGCAGGGTCCCCCTGGTGGTACGAGCTCGCCGCCGCGACGGCGATCTACCTCCCCTACCTGGCCTTCCCGCTGATCCTCGGCGAGCGCGCCCGGCGCCTGCGCGAGCCCTACCTGACGGCGGTGCTCGCCAGCCTCAGCTTCTTCCTGGTGGCGCGCGCCACCCTCGTCGAGGGGGGGCTCTCCTGGATGATCGGCGCCCTCCCCGTGGCGCAGGCGGCGGCCCTCGCCGTCCTCCTCGCCCAGCTGGTGCGGATGGAACGCCGAGCTCCCCAGGAGAGCCCGGAAGGGGTGCTGCCGAAAAGGGACGATGGGCGGCTCGCCCTGGTCGCCGGCGCGGTGCTCGCCGGCATCACCGCGGCGATCCCCCTCCAGCTCGACCGCGAGTGGATCACCATCGGCTGGGCCCTACTCGCCGCCGCCCTCGCCGCGCTCTACCGGCGCATCCCCCACCGCGGCCTGCTCGCCTGGACGGCCGGCCTGCTCGCCGCCGTGTTCGTCCGCCTGGCCGTGAACCCGGCCGTCCTCGGCTACCATCCGTGGAGCGGCGTGGCGGTCTGGAACTGGTACCTCTACACCTATCTCGTGCCCGCCCTCGCCTTCTTCCTCGCCGCCTGGCTGCTGGCGCGAGGCGACGACCGGCTCGCCCCGCCGCCGATGCCGCGCCTCTCGAGCCTGGCGGCGGGCGGGGCGGTGATCCTCCTCTTCCTGCTGATGAACCTCGAGATCGCCGACTCCTACTCGACGACCGGGAGCCTCACCTTCTCCTTCCTCAGCGGACAGGCGTCGCTGGCCGAGGACCTCACCTACACCCTGGGCTGGGCTCTCTTCGCCATCCTTCTCTTCCTGGCCGGCATCATCCGGCCGAACCGGGTGGCACGGATCGCCGCCATCGTCCTGCTGCTGGTGGCGGTGCTCAAGGGGTTCGTGCACGACATGGCGCAGCTCGGCGGCCTCTACCGGGTGATGTCGTTCGCCGGCCTCGGCATCTGCCTGGCCCTGATGGCGGTGCTGATCCAGAAGTACGTCCTCCCCCGGCGGCAGGCGGAGTGAGGCGGCTCCTCCTCGCCGGCCTGCTGGCGGCGGCCGCCCTGGTGGCAACCGCCGCGCAGGACGAGGGGCGGACGGCGCCGCGCTTCCGCTGCGAGCGTCAGGTCCTTCCCGGAGGCACGGGGCCCAACCGCCTGGAGCCGGACGTCCCGCTGCTCGCCGCCTCCCAGCCCCTGGTCTACGAGACCGGGAGCGAAGCCGGGCGTCTGGGTGCCTTCCAGGGCGGGCTCGCCGACCTCCGCCTCTTCGACGCCGCCGGGCACGAGGTCCCCTATCTCCTGGTGGCCCCTCCGCAACGGGAGCCCGAGTGGCGGCGCGGCTCGCTCCTCCCTCTCGCCGCCACCAAGACGGCCAGCGGCTTCGAGGTCGATCTCGGGGTTTCCGGAGGGATGGGGACCGCCGCCACGATCGACCGGGTGCGGATCACCGGGCTCCCGGCGCCATTCCTCAAGCGTTTCCGCCTGGAGGGGGGCGGCGACCGCAGCCGCTGGACGGTGCTGGTGGCGGAAGGGACCCTGTTCGATCTGCCGGACGAACGCTTGCGCCAGCTCGACGTCGCGATCCCCGCCGGCGACTTCCGCTATCTCCGCCTGACCTGGAACGACGCCGCGAGCGGCCGCCTGCCGCTGCCGGTGGAGGTCGCGGCGCGGCGCGCGCTGCCGGTCGATCCCGGGCCGCCGGCGCGCGTCCCGGTCGCCTTCGTGCGCCGGCCGAGCGAGCCCGGCAAGAGCCGCTTCCGCCTCCGCCTGCCGGCCGCGCGGCTGCCGGTGGTGGCGCTCGAGCTCGACGTCCCGGGCGGACCCGGCGGCCCCCTGCTGCGCGCGGCGACGGTGAGCCAGGGTCATCTCGCCGGCAGATATCTCACCAGCAATCAGGGCGGGATGACCGAGATCACCCCCGTGCGGCTCGGCGAAGCCACGCTGCGGCGGGCGGTGCGCGACGGCCTCTCGGCCGCCGACCTGCGCATCCCCCTGAGCGCCGCCGAACGGCCGGACGGCCCCGATCTCGAGCTGACCGTGGACGACGGCAACAACCCGCCGTTGCCGCTCGCCGGGGTGACCGCGGAGCTCGCTCCCCTCCCCTGGATCTACTTCGAGGCCGCCGGCCCCGCGCCTCTGACCGCCCGCTTCGGCGACCCGCGGGCCGGCGCGCCGCCCCGCTACGACATTGAAGCCTTGCGCGATCAGGTGGTGGGAGCCCGCACCGCGACGGCGAGCTGGGGTCCGGTCCGCGACCTCGAGCCCCGGGAGGCGGGCGCCGCCGCCCCGCCGCTGCCGGGTTTGAGCGCCGGAGCGCCCCTCGACCGGCGCCCCTTCCGCTATCGGCGTGAGATCCCGGTCGGGCCGCCGGGGCTGACCGCGCTCCTCCTCGACGCCGCCGTCCTCTCCCGCAGCGCGGAGCTGGCCGACCTGCGGATCGCCGACGCCCAAGGGCGCCAGGTCCCCTATCTGCTCGAACGGCGCGACGAGCCGCTGGCGCTCGCCCTCCCCGCCCTGGCCCGCCGCCCCCGGGAAGGCGATCCGCCCTCGCTCTCGCGCTATCCGCTCGAGCTCCCTTATCCCGGGCTCCCCGCGGCCCGGCTGGTGCTCGCCACCCCGGCACGGGTCTTCGAGCGCGACGTCCGGCTGGTCGAGGTCCGCGAGGTCCCAGGAAATGCCCGGGACGCGCGGCGGGAGGACGGGGCCGCGGAGCGGACCGTGGCGCAGGCCGCCTGGCGCCACGCCGATCCCGACGCCCCGGCTCCGGAGCTGACGCTCGATCTCCCGTCCGGCCTCGGGACTCATCTCGCCCTCCTGGTCGAGGAAGGGGACAATGCTCCCCTCCCGCTCAGCGCCCCGCGGCTGCTCCTGCCGGCCAGCCGCCTGCGCTTCTTCACTCCGGCCGCTGAAGACCGCCACTTGGAGCTCCTCTACGGCCAGCCGGGGCTTGGAGCCCCGCGCTACGACCTCTCGCTCCTCGCCCCGCGCCTCCTCGGCGAGGCCGCGCACGAGATCGCCCTCGGGGCCGAGCCCCGCCGGGGCTCGGAGCCGGACCCCGCGGCCTGGGAAAAAAAGATTTTCTGGGGCGCTCTCGTCGGCGCCGTGCTGGTGCTCCTGCTGATCCTCGCGCGGCTCCTGCGCGGGCACCCGAATCCGCCGGTATAAGATCGGGCGATGAACGCCGCGCAATCCGCTGCTCAGTCTTCCGCCATAGGCACCTTTCGCAAGCTGCACGAATCCGGCTGCTTCGTGCTGCCCAATCCGTGGGACGTGGGCTCGGCCGTGGTCCTCCAGCAGCTCGGTTTCCAGGCCCTTGCCACCACCTCCGCCGGCTTCGCGTTTTCCCGCGGCCTGCCGGACGACGTGCTGGCGGTGCCGCTCGACGCCACGCTCGCCCACTTCCGCGAGATCGTGGCCGCGACGCCGCTGCCGGTGAACGCGGACTTTCAGGCCGGTTTCGCCGCCGAGCCCGAGGGGGTCGCCGCCAACGTGGAGCTCTGCATCGCGACCGGCGTCGCCGGCCTGTCGATCGAAGACGCCACCGGCGACGGCGCGCATCCCCTCTACGAGGAGCGCCTGGCGGTCGAGCGCGTCCAGGCGGCGCGGGCGGCGATCGACGCCTCCGGGCTTCCCGTCGTGCTCACCGCGCGCTGCGAGGCCTGGCTGGTGGGGCACGAGGACCCCGCCCGCGTGGCGCGCGAACGGCTCGTCGCCTTCGCCGGGGCGGGCGCCGACTGCCTCTACGCCCCCGGCGTCCGCGACCCCCGCGAGATCGCGGCGCTGGTCACGGCGGTGGCGCCGAAGCCGCTCAACGTCCTGGTCTCCGCGCCGGCCCCCGACCTCACGGTCGCCCGCCTCGCCGACCTCGGCGTGCGCCGCATCTCCCTCGGCTCCGCCCTCGCCCGCGCCGCCTGGGGAGCCTTCCTCCGCGCCGCGCAGGAGATGGCGTCGTCCGGCTCCTTCGCCGGCCTGGCCGGAGCCGCCCCCTTCGCCGAATTGAACGGCCGGTTTCAAAAACGGCAGGCGTGACTCCCCTACTCCGCCTGGATCGCCTCCAGCGGCTCGACCGAGGCGGCCCTGCGGGCGGGCACCCAGCAGGCGAGCAGGGCGACGGCGGCGAGGAGCACCGGCACCGCGGCTAGAGTGGCGGGGTCGGTGGGGCGCAGAGCCAGCCCCGGCGGGGTCAATGGTGCGGGCCTGGCCGTCTTCGACAAGAACAATCTCTACAGCGGCGGGACGCTGACCCTCAACGGCAACTGGTTCGAGTTCGTCGATCCCTATAGCGGAGGACGCTACAGCGGTATCGGCGGCGGCGACGGCACTCGGGATTCACCGGCCGCCACCTACACCTCGACGATCAACAACCGCGAGTACTTGGCGGTGATGAAACCAGGGGGGCCGCAGGCCGCCGTCATCTACTCTCACCTCGAAGGCAGCGTCGACGCTCCGGTCTTCTACTCGGCGACGGAAACCGTGACGACGAGCTTCGCGATCGCGGGCGGAGTGCCGAAAGTCGACGCACCCGGCTGCACCGGCTGCCTGGGAGCCGAGGCCAACGGGTGGATCCATTCCGTGGGCGTCTACTCCTTCGCCAACGGCACTCCTTACATCCTGTCGACCATGGTCCTGGGAGAGCCGAGCCATCAGCGGTGCACGCAGATCGTCAGTATTGCGGTCAACACCCAGAACGGCGTCGCCACCTCTCTGCAGGTGGCAGGCGGCATCGATGGTTCCGGCCCGTTGGCCGCGGAGATCGCCATGCCGCTGGTCAACTCCACCGGGATCGATCAGGCCCTCGTCGTCTACGATCACAGCCGGAGCGACTTCTACCCGGGAGTCAAGGCTCTCTGGTGGAACGTCGACAGCAACTCGGTGAGCTGCGTCACGATCCTGCAGCAAGGCTCTTTCACCCCGGACAACACAGCACCTACACGCACGACCAGGACCGCTGGGTCGACTTTCTCGACGCGATGGCCCCGATTCCGGGCTCGGCGGACCTCGTGATCGGAGGCAACCTCGCGGCCGCATCGTCCAACGACTCCCAGCGCGCAACGTATTTTGCGCAGGTGACGCCCTAGCCGAAGAGCAAGGCGAGCCGGGGACCGCCGGGCCCCCGGAGCGCCGGCGGCGGCGCCCGATCAGTAAAATTCGACGGCGTCCGCGCCTTCCGGGGCACGGGCCACGATCGTCCCCGCCTCGCCGCGCACCATCCGCGTGACGTCGGCCAAGGCGCCGACGACCGCGGTCTTGCCGGTGCGCTGCGCGAACTCGACCGCGGCTTCGACCTTGGGGCCCATCGAGCCGCCGGCGAAGGGGTAGGCGGCGAGGGCCCGCGGGGTGGCGCGGCGGATCGCCCGCTGTTGCGGCGTCCCCCAGTCGAGGTAGACGGCGTCGGCGTCGGTCGCCATCACGAAGAGGTCGACCTCGAGCTCGCGGGCGAGCAGAGCGCTGGCGCGGTCCTTGTCCACCACCGCGTCGATCCCCTGTAACTGGCGGCCCGGCGCATACATGGTGGGGATGCCGCCGCCGCCGGCGCAGATCACGATGCACCCCTTCTCGAGCAGCCACTTGATCGGCCGGATCTGGAAGATCCGCTGCGGCAGCGGCGAGGCGACCACCCGCCGGAAGCCGGGGCCGTCCGCCGCCACCGTCCAGCCCTTTTCGGCGGCGAGCCGGCGCGCCTCCGCCTCGGTGTAGACGGGACCGATCGGCTTCGACGGATGCTGGAAGGCGGGATCGTCCGGATCGACCTCGACCATCGAGAGGATGGTGGCGAACGGCTGCTCGAAGGGGAGGAGGTTGCCGAGCTCCTGCTCGATGACGTAGCCGATCATGCCGTCCGTCTGCGCCCCCAGCACGTCGAGCGGATAGGCGTCGGTCTCCTCCAGGGCGGCGCTCTGGAGCGCCAGCAGCCCGACCTGCGGGCCGTTGCCGTGGGTGATCACCAGCTGGTTCTCGCCGGCGAGCGGCGCCAGCGCCTCGGCCGCCCGCCGGATGTTGCGGCGCTGGTTCTCCGCCGTCATCGCCTCGCCGCGCCGCAACAGGGCGTTCCCCCCCAGGGCCACCAGGATTCGCATCCGGGGAGTTTACCTTGCTCCCGTACAGCCCGCTCGACCGCCTCCGGCGCCCTCTCTCTTCTTCCGCTCCCCTTTCGCCGATTTGTCTCGGCGGGGGTTTTCCTCTAGGATTTCGCCCCGCCCCATGACCGGTCTTCGCCACGTCCGCCGCAGCCTCCCGCGGGCCGCCGACCTCGCCCGCCGAAAGGACGGCTGAAGCCGGTACAACTGTTGCATCCAAGTTCAGGTATTCGAGGGAGCTGCCTTTCGAGCCCTCGGGCCAGCGGGACCCGAATCTTTCCGGGAACTCTTTTCGAGCTCCCCCCTTCTAAGAGGTGGAGAGGTGACTATGCAGAAAATTTTGATCCTTCCCGTCGCAGCTCTCCTGGTCGTCTCGGCGACCGGCTGCGGCAAGATCGAAGCTCGGGCGCAGCTCAAGAAGGGCAATTCGTACTACCAGCAGGAACAGTATTCCAAGGCTCTCAAGTACTACCAGGACGGTCTGAAGCTCGACCCGGACGCCACCTTCGCCTGGCGCTCGCTGGGGCTGTCGGCGCTGGCCCTCTACCGGCCGGGCGACCCGGACCCGAAGAACCAGGGGTATGCGAACACGGCGATCGACGCCTTCCAGAAGTTCCTGATCGACAACCCGAACGACAGCAAGATCGCCGACTACCTCCTGGCGACCTACGTCAACGCCGAGAAGTACGACGACGCGCTCAAGTACGTCGACCAGCGGGGGCAGCAGCAGCCGGAGGAGGTGCCGAAGCTGGCCCAGGCCCGCTTCAACATCCTGACCAAGGCGAGCCGGCTCGACGAGGCGCTGGCCGAGGTCCAGAAGCTGCCGGCCGCCGACCGCCCGCCCGCCCTCTACTCGATCGGCACCACGGCCTGGCAGAAGGTCTACCAGGACAAGGGGACGATGAAGATCGAGGAGCGCACCAAGCTGATCGACATGGGGCTCGCCACCGAGAAGCAGGCGATGGACCTCAAGCCCGACTACAGCGACGCGATGTTCTACTACGGTCTCCTCTTCCGCGAGAAGGCGAAGATCGAGATGGACGGCGCCAAGCGCCTGGAGTACGAGAAGTCCGCCAACGAGTGGGCGACCAAGGGAAACGATTTGCGCAAGAAGCAGGCGGCGCAAGCGGCAAAGCAGCCGGCGCCGGTACCGGCCAAGTCTTGAGCCGACAGGTGAACCATGTTTGAGAATTCTCTGATCGATCTGGACAGGAAAACGAAGCGTGGGTTGCGCTGGTGGGTGATCCCCATCGCCATCCTCATCCACGTGATCGCCGGCGGCGCCATGCTGTTCGCGCAGTACTGGAACGTGCCCGAGGTGCCGGAGCCGCCGATCAACGTGGTGTTCGTCAACGCCGCGCCGCCGCCGCCGCCGCCGCCGCCCCCCGCGCCGCCGCCGGCCCCGGCCACCCCCAAGGTGGTTCCGAAGGAGGTCGTGCAGGTGACGCCGAAGGAGATCGTGCAGCCGGTGCGGGTGCCGGAGAAGGTCCCCGAGCCGTCCAACACCCCTGAGGACGCCGGAGTGGTCGGCGGAGTCGTCGGCGGCGTGCCCGGCGGAGTCGTCGGCGGAGTCGTCGGCGGGGTCGTCGGCGGCCAGGTCGGCGGAGTCGTCGGCGCCGCCCCGTCGGACGACGCTCCGCTGCGCGTCGGCGGCGCCGTCACCCGGCCGGAGATCATCACCCAGCCGCGGCCGGTCTACACCGAGCTCGCCCGCCGCGCCCGCGTCACCGGCACGGTGATCGTCGAGGCGATCATCGACCAGCAGGGCAACGTCACCAACGCGCGGGTGCTCAAGGGGCTGCCGATGGGCCTCGACCGCGCCGCCGTCGAAGCGGTGCAGAAGTGGAAGTTCAGGCCGGCCACGCTCGAAGGGCGGGCGGTGAAGGTCTACTACGTACTGACGGTAAACTTCCAGGTGCAGTGAGCGCCTAGGCTTTCAGAAAAAAGGAGACGCGCATGGATCTGAATCCTCTTGTCCTATGGTCGCAGATGACCATCCTCAACAAGGGTGTCATCGTCATTCTCATCTGCCTGTCGGTCTGGTCGCTCTACGTCTGCGTCGAGCGCCTGATCGTCTTCAGCAAGGCGCGCAAGCAGTCGCTGCTGTTCGCCCGCCAGGCGACCGAGCACCTCAAGAACGACCGCCCCCAGGCGGCGATCGACGCCGCCATGAAGTACCCCCAGAGCCACCTGGCCCGCGTCGTCTCGGCCGGCCTCCAGGCGTTCCAGTTCGAGAGCCAGACCAGCCCGCTCTCCGAGGTCGAGGTCGTCGAGGCCGCCACCCGCGCCGTCGAGCGCGCCACGCTGCTGACCACCTCCGACATGAAGCGCGGCATCGGCTCGCTGGCGACGATCGCCACCATCACCCCCTTCATCGGCCTGTTCGGCACCGTGATCGGCATCATCAACGCCTTCCACGGCATGGCCCTCACCGGCTCGGGCGGCATCGGCGCGGTGTCGGCCGGTATCGCCGAGGCGCTCGTCGCGACCGCCTTCGGCCTCGGCGTCGCCATCCCGGCGGCCTGGATGTTCAACTACTTCACCAACGTTCTCGAGCGCCTGCAGATCGAGATGTCGAACTCCTCGTCCGAGCTGATCGACTTCTTCATGAAGCGGCAGAGGAGCAAGCATGCGGCCTAGTCACCGCAAGCTCAACCTCGTCAAGGAGGTCCGGGGCGACATCAACGTCACCCCCCTCGTCGACGTGTGTCTGGTGCTGCTGATTATCTTCATGGTGGTCACCCCGATGCTGCAGCAGGGCGCGGGGATCACTCTGGCCGAGACGCCGAACCCGGAGAAGATCCCCGAGAACTCGAAGCAGCTGATGCTCGGGGTCCGTCAGGACGGCTCCGTCTTCGTCGGCCAGAACTGGGTGCCGAAAGAGAGCCTGAAGGCGACGCTCACCGACGTCCACGCGACGACTCCGGACAAGGACGTGGTGATCAAGGCCGACAAGCGTCTGAAGTACAAGGACGTGCGCGCCCTGATGCAGCTGGTCAACGAGGTCGGCTTCAGCCACGTGGGTCTCATCACCGAGCAGAAGAAGACCGGCACCACCACTTGAGGGTGGCCGGCCTGGAGGATTCAAGTCATGGCAATGAACATGGGCAATGCGGGGAGCATCCGCAGCGAGATCAACATCACGCCGCTGGTCGACGTGGTGCTGGTGCTGCTGATCATCTTCATGGTCACGGTGCCGCTGCTCCAGCGGGGCTACGCCGCGCAGGTGCCGCCGAAGGTCGAGTCCGCGGCGCCGACGCCGAACCAGGACCAGATCATCGTGCGGATGGACGCCCAGGGACAGACGTTCATCAACAAGACGCCGGTGCCGTACGAGAGCTTCGCCGGCGCGCTCAAGACCGCGATGACGGGGCGCAGCCAGAAGGTGGTGTTCTTCGCCGCCGACGGCGAGCTCCCCTACGAGAAGGTGGTGAACTTCATGGACCTGGTCCGCAACAACGGCGCGGAGAACCTGGGGATCGTCTTCGACGACTTGCGGGCCAACGGCGCTCCCTAGCGCTCGGCATCACCCGCGGCGCCACCGCAAGCTAACGGCGTCTCCTTCCCCCTCCCCTGCGATCCACGGGGCGAGGGGGATTCTGTTTTCAGGGGCTTCCTGTTCAGGAGGTTTCCAGAGGCTTTCAGGGGCCGCCGCGGATGGCGTGGCGGAGGCGGCCCAGGAGCTGGTTGATCGGATGCGCGCGGTCGAGGAAGCGGAGCACCGGATGGCTGCGGATGCCGAGCTCCTTGTAGAGCGCCACCAGGTGCGGGTTGTTGCGGTCGATCTTCAGGCCGCCGCGCACCGCCTGGACGGCCCGCTTGCGGTCGTTGGCCAGCAGGCAGGTGCGGGCCAGGTTGAAGTAGTTCTCGGCCTGGTAGAACTCCACCTCGATCGAGTGCCGGCAGAGCTTCAGCCCGTCGCGGATCCGCCGGTCGCGCAGCGCGATGCCGTAGCCGAGGTAGGAGTAGAAGAGCCCGGGGAGCCCTCCCGAGGTCTCCTCCTTCTCCGCCACCTGGCCCAGGAAGCGGAGCCCGGCGTTCCAGTCCCCCCGCCGGCAGCACTCGATGCCGCTCCTCAGAATGTCGGCGACCTCGGCGCTCACGGCCATACTCGAAGACCTCCCGGCTGAAGTGCCGGATTCATGTCAGTGAAACCATCGTAGAATGTATATAAAAGCACCTTCGGGTTTCAAGAGCGCCGAACCCGCGGGCCCCGTGCTATGCTCTCCTCCCCAATTTTGCAAAGAAGGAAGCGCGGCGAATGAGCAATCCGCAGAGCCCGTCGACGAACACCGAGGTCCAGGAGCTGACCGACCTGGCACGGCGCTTCAGCGACACCGCCCGCTATGAAGAGGCGGCCGACCTCCTGCTGCTGGCCCTGCGGCTGGAGCCCAAGAACCTCAGCGTCAAGCTCGGCCTCGCCGAGGTCCGCAAGCTCCAGCAGCAGTTCAAGGGGACGAGCTCGCGCAGCCTGCGCGACGTCCTGCGCGAGGGGTTCCGGCGCAACGCCATCGACGCCTCCCACTTCCTCGGCCTCGCCCACCTCTATGCCGAGAAGGGGGAGAACGCCCGCGCCTTCGAGTGCATCGAGGTCGCGAAGGCCAAGGACCTGGCGAACCCGGCCAACCACAAGCTGCACGGCCGCCTCCTCTTCCGCCGCCGCGACTTCGACGGCGCCGCCGAGGAGTTCGGGAAGGCGTTGCGCTACAACCCCTTCGACCGCGAGACCGCCGAGAGCCTGGGGCGCGCCGAGTACGAGCGGAAGCAGTTCGAGGCCGGCTTGGGGCTGACCGTGCACGCCTTCCTGCTGCTCAACGACGGCGACGAGGAAGGGGTGCGGCGGCTGCGCCGGCGGATTCAGACCCTGAAGCAGATCCTCGGCTGGGGGAACCGCGAGCTGGCGCAGCTCTTCCGCGAGCGCCAGGACCTGCTGCACACCGCCTTCGACCGGCTGGAGTGGCACCGCGAGCGCTTCCTCGAGCAGGGCGGCCTGCCGGGCGCCAACATCCCGTTGACCACGCCGCCCCCCAGGCGCAGCAACGGCGGCGGCCAGCTCGAGATGGCCTCGCGCCTGCGGCGGATCAAGCCGCTCGCCCACTTCTCGGACGAGCAGATCTTCCGTCTGACGAACGCGGTGCACGAGGAGGTCCACGACATCGGCAGCCTGGTCTTCGGCCAGCGCACCCAGGGGCGCGACCTCTACATGCTCGAGCGAGGAGAGATCACCGTCCAGCGCACCACCTCCTACGGCACTTTCGCGCTGGGGGTCGTCGAGCCCGGGGACTTCCTCGGCGAGGCGGCCTTCATCACCGGCCAGGAGCGCACCTCGGACGCCCTCGCCGCCACCGCCAGCCAGGTGTTCCGCTTCGACGCCGGCCAGCTCGACGCGATGATGGAAGGCTCTCCCGAGCTCGGGGTGCAGATCTACTGGACGCTCTGGCACAGCCTGGCCCGCAAGCTGCGGGCGACCAACGATCAGCTCAAGTCGTTCTTCTCCGCCGAGTCGATGCCGGAGAACTTCCTGCGCCTGCGCAAGGCCGCCGGGGTGGCGGGGAGCGTGCGGGTGGAGCCCTCGGACAAGATCCGACTGTTCCGCGAGCAGGGGCTGTCGCGCCGCGAGCTGATCACCCTCGCCACCTTCTCCCGCGAGAAGCGCTTCTCGGCCGGCGCCTCGCTGTTCCAGGAGGGGGACGAGGGGGCCGAGATGTACATCATCCTCGAGGGGCGGGCGATGATCTCGAAGTTCATCCCCGGCGCCGGCGAGGAGGCGCTCGCCATCCTCGAGCGCGGCGACTTCTTCGGCGAGATGTCGCTGATCGACGGCGAGCCGCGCTCGGCCGACGCCCGCGCCCACGACGGCCCGCTCACCGTGCTGGCGCTCGACCAGGGGACGGTGCGCGAGGTCCTCGCCATGGACCCCCACGCCGCCCTCGAGTTCCTCCAGCTCCTCTGCCGCCTGGTCGCCAACCGCCTGCGCGAGATCGACGAGAAGGTGATCGGCTGGCGGATCATGTCGGGGGAGAGGAACGAGGGGGTCTCGGCGTAGGCCTCCCCTACTCGTACCGCAAGGCCGCGGAAGGATCCACCCGCGCCGCGAACCACGCCGGAAGGCTGCAGGCGGCGAGCGTCACCAGCAGCGCGGACCCCACCACGAGGAGCAGGTCCCGCGGCACGACACGGAAGGGGACCGAGTCGATGAAGTAGACCGCCGCCACTTCCGGATCGAAGCGGATCAGCCGGAAGGTGGTGAGCACCCAGCAGACGGCCGAGCCGACCACCACCCCGAGCAGGGTGCCGAAGGCGCCGAGGAAGCCGCTGTAGACCAGGAAGACGCTGCGCAGCAGGGCCGGGCGGAGGCCGAGCGCTCCCAGCAGGCCGATGTCGCGCATCCGCTCGCGCACCAGCACCACCAGGGTCGAGGCGATGTTGAAGGTGGAGACCGCCACGATCAGCAAGAGGACGAAGAAGAGGACCACCTGCTGGAGTCGGAGGGCGGTGAACAGCTCGCGGTTCATCTGCTGCCAGTCGGTCACCGCGTAGTCCGGCCGCAGGATGCGGGTCGCCGCGGCGGCGACGCGCGGCGCCTCCTCAGGGTTCGCGACCGTGAACTCCAGCAGATCGATCGCCGTCTTCCCCCCCATCAGGCGCTCGACCAGCGCACGGTCCATCAGCACCCAGCTGCGGTCGAACTCGGCGAAGCCGGTCGCGAAGGTGCCGGAGACCCGCACGCTCTGGTAGTGGAAGCGCGGCCGCCCCTCCTCGAAGCCGAGGGCGACCAGGCGCAGCAGGTCGCCCGGCCTGGCGTTCAGGCGGTCGGCGAGGTCCTTGCCGAGGACGCCGGAGGGGATACCGTCGGCGGTCGGCCGCAGCTGCCCAGGGGTCGCCGCGAGCTGGCCGCCGCCGGCGTCGACGCCGCGCAGCACCACCTCCAGCCCCTGCGGCACCTTGGCGCTGCCGAGCGATCCCTGCCCGTAGGCCGCCAGGTCGATCCGCCGCACCCCGGGGATGGCGAGCAGCCGCGCCTTGCGGTCGGGCGAGAGCTTCCCCGTCTCGGCGCCGCCGGGGTAGGCGATCACCGCGCCGTTGCCGCGCACCAGCTTCCCCTGGAGGTCCTGGCGGTAGCCGGTCATCAGCGCCATCGCGATGATCATCGCCGTCACCCCGAGCCCGATCGAGAGGAGCGCCGCCCGCGCCGTGCCGTCGAGCAGACGGCTGTGCCGCCCGCGCAGGAAGCGCCAGGCGATCACCCAGGGGAGGGGACCCGCGAGGGAGGAGTCGGCGGCGGCGCGCAACCGGCCTCCGGTTATTGCGGGGTCCGCCGCTGGGTGGTGGCGGCGAGGAAGCGGTCGAAGAGGAACGAGGCGTCGTGCGGGCCGGGGGCGGCCTCCGGGTGGTACTGCACCGACCACACCGGCTTGCCGGTGACCGCGAACCCTTCCACCGTGCCGTCGTTCAGGTTGACCTCGGTCACCTCGCAGGAGGCGGGGAGCGACTCGGGATCGACGGCGAAGCCGTGGTTCTGGCTGGTGATCGCGATCCGCCCGCTCACCCGGTCGTGCACCGGCTGGTTGCCGCCGTGGTGGCCGAACTTGAGCTTGAAGGTGCGCCCGCCGAGCGCCAGGCCGAGGAGCTGGTGCCCGAGGCAGATGCCGAAGAGAGGGATCTCGGCGGCGACCAGCGCGCGGACGTTGTCGACGATGCCGGTGAGCGGCTCCGGGTCCCCCGGGCCGTTCGAGAGCACCACGCCGTCGACCCCGAGCGCCAGCACGTCCGCGGCCGAGGTGCGCGCCGGCAGCACGGTCAGCCGGGCGCCGCGCTCCTGGAGCGAGCGCAGGATGTTGGTCTTCACCCCGAAGTCGTAGACCGCGAGGTGGCGGCGCTCCTCGCCCTCGGCGGCGAGCTCGTAGGGCGCGCCGCAGGTCACCTCGTCGACCAGCGCGCGGCCGGTCATGGTCGGGAAATCGGCCAGCTCGGCGGCGAGCGCCGCGACGTCCGAGCGCTCGGTGGTGAGCACGCCGCGCAGCGAGCCGCGCTCGCGCAGGCGGCGGACCAGGGCGCGGGTGTCGATCCCTTCGAGGGCCGGCACGCCGTAGCGCCGCAGGTAGGAGGGGAGGCTCTCGTCGCCGTGGGCGGTCGAGGGGCGGGTGGTGAACTGCCGCGCGATGAACCCCTCGACCCAGGGGTGGGCCGACTCGGCGGCCTCGGAGCTGATGCCGTAGTTGCCGATGTGCGGCTGGGTCATCACCACGATCTGGCCGCGGTAGGAGGGATCGGTGATCACCTCCTGATAGCCGGTCATCGAGGTGTTGAACACCACCTCCCCGAAGCGGGTGCCGGGCGAGACGGCGTCGCCCTCGTAAACGGTGCCGTCCTCGAGCACGAGGAGGCCGGACTGGGGGGATGCGGTTTTCAAGTCGGCGAGGCCTTTCTTCCGTTCGTCCGGTTTTCCCCGGAAGCCGCGAAAGGGTATCATGCAGGGGATTTCGTCACGAGGAGAAACGGTATGCGGTCCCTGCGCCTCCCGGCTACGTTCGCCCTGGCCGTCCTGTTCGCCCTGACGGCGGCGGCGGCCCTGCTCGCCGCCACCGGCTACACGATCGTCCTCAAGGACGGCGCCACCATCGTCGCCAAGGAGAAGTACAAGATCGTCAACGGCAAGGCGATCATCGTCCAGCTCAACGGCATCCAGACCTTCGTGCGCGCCGATCAGGTCGACGTCGCCAAGACCGACGCCGCCAACCGCGACGGCTACGGCAACGCCGTGGTCCTCCCCGGCTCGCCGCAGGACGTCGGCGCCCCCGTCGCCCAGCCGAAGAAGGACACCACCCTCGCCGACCTGATCACCACCCGCGCCGCCGCGCCGCGCGACCTGGCGCCGAAGCGCCGCGACAAGGGGCAAGAGGCCATCCCCGGGCGCCTCAGCAAGACCAAGGCGGGCTTCTTCGACCTCGCGACCCTGCCGCGCAAGCCGTTCGCCCGCGCCGAGGTCACCGCCGAGCTCCAGCAGTTCTTCCACGGCCAGGGGATCGACGAGGTGGAGATCTTCGAAGGGACGGCTGCCGACCGGCCGTTCCTCGAGATCACCACCAACTCCGAGGGATCGGTGTTCAAGGCGCTCGCCACCGCGGCCAACGCCCTGCTCCACAACCACGAAGGGTCCGCCACCAAGGTCCCGGCCCTCGAGATCCTGCTCACCACGCCGTCGCGCGAGCGGGCCGGCCAGTTCGTGCTCACCCCCGAGATGGCGGCCGACCTCGCCGCCAAGAAGGTCGACGTCACCGCCTTCTTCACCCGCAACGTCCAGTTCTAGCGTGCCGGGGAGGAGATTCCCCGATGAGCAAGCTGGCCCGGGTCCTGGTGGGCGCCGTCGTCGTATCGTGCGCGCTCGGTTTCACGCACGCCTGGCTCAACCTGGGGTTCGATCCGCTGCGCGCGGTCGGCCTGCGCAAGGCGGTGGCGGAGGAGGTCAAGTTCAAGGTCGGCTTCCTCCCCGTGACCTGCCACCTCACCTGCCCGGTCTCCGACTGGATCCGCCACAACATGAACGGCAAGGGGTTGTTCGAGCCGGTCCGCTTCAGCGGCTGGCCCGAGCTCAAGGAGGCCCACATCTCGGGACAGACCCCGGCGACCTTCATGCTGGCGCCGATGGCGATGGCTCTGCGCCAGCAGGGGATCCGGACCAAGATCGTCTTCCTCGGCCACCGCGACGGCTCCGCCCTGATGGTGCGCAAGGATTCCGACATCCACGATTTCAAGGACCTGCGCGGCAAGCGCGTGGCGGTGCCCAACCGCTTCTCCAACCAGTTCCTGCTGATCTTCAAGGCGCTCAAGGACCGCGGCATGACCATGGCTGACATCAACCTGGTCGAGATGCCGCCCCCCGACATGCCCGCCGCCCTCTACGCCAAGGCGGTGGACGCCATCATCTCGGGCGAGCCGTTCATGGGGCAGACCGAGCTCGACGGCTACGGCCGCGTCCTCTACCAGGCCAAGGAGCTGTGGCCCAACTTCATCTCCTGCGTCATGGTGGTCAACGACACCTTCGCCCGGGAGCATCCCGACAAGGTGCAGGACCTGGTCACCGGCATCGCCAGGAGCGGCCTCTGGCTCGAAGGGGGGATGGACCACCGCATGCAGGCGGCGGTGGCGGTGGCGACCCAGTACTACCACCAGAACCCGCGCCTCCTCCGCTTCGTGCTCAGCAAGCCCCCCGACCGCGTCACCTACGGCAACCTGCGGCTGGCGCAGAACGAGTTCGAGTACATCTCGCAGCTGGCCCTCGAGGCCGGCATCCTCAAGCGGCCGATCGCCTTCGCGGAGTACGCGGACACCCGCTTCTCGGAGAACACCACCGGCGCCGGCGCCTATCCCTGGAAGGGGATCTGATGAGAGCCCGGCTCGAATCGATCCTGCTCCCCGCGGCGGTCGCCGTCTGCTTCATCGCCGGCTGGCACTTCGCCGTCCGCTGGTCGGGGAGCGACATCTTCCCGACCCCGAGGGAGGTGCTCGCCGGCGTCTTCGAGCTCGCCCGCCAGGGGGTGCTCCTCAAGTACATCGTGGCCTCGCTGTTCCGGGTGAGCGCCGGCTACATGCTGGCGGTCGTCGTCGGCATCCCGGCCGGCCTGCTGATGGGCTGGTTCGGCCGCGCCCGCGCCGCCTTCAACCCGGCGCTCCAGGTGCTGCGCCCGATCTCGCCGATCGCCTGGATCCCGGTCGCCATCCTCTGGTTCGGGGTCAGCGACCTCGCCCCGATCTTCCTGATCTTCCTCGCCAGCCTGTTCCCCATCGTCACCTCGGCGATGGCGGCGGTGCAGAACATCCAGCTCAACTACATCCGCGCGGCGCGCAACTTCGGCATCGGCGGCCTCGAGCTGTTCAAGAAGGTGGTGCTCCCCGCCTCCCTGCCGCAGATCCTCACCGGCCTGCGCCTCGCCCTCGGCATCGCCTGGCTGGTGGTGGTGGCGGCCGAGATGATCGCCGTCAACTCCGGGCTCGGCTACCTGATCATCGACGCCAGGAACGCCGGCAAGCGCTACGACCTGGTGGTCGCGGGGATGGCGATGATCGGCCTGATCGGCCTCGGCCTCGACTTCCTGGTCCGCCGCATGGAGACCCTCGACGAGGTGCGCTGGGGGATGACCGGCCGCTGAGCGGAGCGGCTTCGAACGTCATTATTTTTCTTCAATAGCGGTACGGAAAGGGAACATGCGCCCAAAGATCCTCGTCCGCGACCTCTGGATGACCTTCACCGGGAAGGACAGGACGCAGACCGACGTCCTCGAGGAGATCAACCTCGAGATCGCCGACGGCGAGTTCGTCTGCCTCGTGGGACCCTCGGGCTGCGGCAAGTCGACCCTGCTCAACATCGCGGGCGGCTTCCTCCCGGCGACGCGAGGGGCGATCGAGATCGACGGCGTCCCGGTCACCCAGCCCGACCCGCGGCACATCTTCATCTTCCAGGAGAATTCGGTCTTCCCCTGGCTGACCGTGGAGGACAACGTCGGCTTCGGGGTCAAGCGGAAGAATCCGCAGGAGAGGAAGGAGCTGGTCGCCCACTACGTCGAGATGGTCGGCCTGACCGGCTTCGGCAAGGCTTTCCCGCGCGAGCTCTCGGGCGGCATGAAGCAGCGGGTCGAGATCGCCCGCGCCCTCGCCGCCGAGCCGGACCTCCTGTTCATGGACGAGCCGTTCGGCGCCCTCGACTACCTGACCCGCATGAAGCTGCGCTGGGAGCTGACCCAGATCTGGGAGCGCGAGCGCCGCACCGTCCTCTTCGTCACCCACGACGTCGAGGAGGCCGTGCAGCTCGCCGACCGCGTGGTGGTGATGGGCAAGCGCCCCTCGCGCATCCGCGACATCGTCACCGTCGACGTCGCGAGACCGCGCGACCTCGACGACCCGAGCTGCCGCCGCCTGCGCGACCACATCTTCAACGTCATGGGGCTCGACCACTCGGGGAAGTCGCTCGCGGACGACGAGGCGAAGGTGGTGTCGATCGCGGGACGGCGGTAGGGGAACGTACCACGGATCTCAACCGGGTGGCCGGCGGCCTCGGCGGAGCCCCACTCGCACAGCCATCCTGCCGGCAGCTGGTCCTGTACGGAGATCCCGGTAGCCCGTAACGCGCCGTCCGTGTTGCGGACCGCGATCTGGATGACTACGGCGCCGCCCAGGAAGGCGAGGCGACCACCCCTGGAGGTCTCCAACTGGATCTCCGGCGGCTCGGCCGTGACGACCGTGGGAGGGGACTCGGGATGGTAGGCCGGCGGCGGAAAGCTGGTCAGATCGGAGTAGATCAGCAGACCGGAGACCTTGTCCCAGAGCTCGGCTTCGCCCTCGCGGCTCCCCGGCTTTTCCCAGGGTCCCAGCGCTTCGAGGAGGTCCCAGCGGTAGAGATCGAAGGCCCCTTGACCATCGTGCCCCAGGCCTTCGCGCGCGGGATGCTTGACTGGTAGAGCAGGTAGGCTGCCGCCAGAAGCGCCACGAGCACCAAGGCCGCCGGCACCCAGTCGGAGGTCTCCACTAAGCCGACGGGATAGTAGAGGCGGACGGCGGCGAAGAGCGCCGCCAGCAGGCCGCATAGTAGGGAGCTGTTGAGCATGAAGTCCAGAGATGACTTGGCATCGTCGATCTGGGCGGCATAGCGCTCGTCGATCTTGGCGATTAGGCGAGGCCACAGGGTGATGGCCTCCAGGCCATACTGGCGTTGCGGATAGTCCTCGAAGCTCCGGATTACGTTTCCGAGCTCTGTGGGTAGCACGGCCTCAGCGTCGCTAGGGTAGCGGCTGTTGAGCTCTCTGCCCAGGGAGTTCCAGAAATCAAAGGCGTGCTTGTGCCTGGTCTCGGTCTTCGCCGTCGGCTGAGCGAGCAACCTCCGAAGGCCGAGCCACCGGTCCCTCGCACGGACGAACCTCTCGCGGTGGACCTTTTGCCGCCAGCTCCCCAGAATAGAGTCCTTCCAGGGGTAACCCTCGTAGAAGCGGATGATCGGTCCATTCAGGTTGTAGAGCAGGGCGGGGGGCCCCTACGAAGGCACCTCGCCCGACTCCTCGTCTCTTCCCTCGTCCCCGCTTTCGCCCTCCGCGAGCCCCAGGTACCGCTCGACCGGCTTGCCGACCCGCCCCTGGAAGCGCTGGCGGTAGCTCTCGACCTCCCCCACCGCCTCGTCGAGGAAGATCCGCTCGACGCGGAAGAGCGGCACGAACATGGTCGACAGGCCGAGCGTCTGCTCGCCCCGGCGCACCGCCTGGGCCATCCAGTCGTCGAAGCTCGAGACGTTGATGCCGCGCAGCATCACGCCGGCGACCCCCAGCTCCTGGAGAACCCCCCAGAACTTCTCGGTCGGGTTGATCAGGTGGACGATCACCAGGGAGCCGGGACGGATCATGGCTCCGCGTGATCTCCTTCCGACAGCTCGAGCAGCACGCCGCCGGCGCTCTTCGGATGGACGAACTGCACCCAGCAGCCGCCGGCGCCGCGGGTGGGCTCGGGGCGGAGCACCTCGTACCCCTTCTCGCGCAGCCGCGCGTCGTCGCCGCGGACGTCGTCGCTCCCCAGGCAGAGATGGTGGATGCCGGGGCCGCGTTTGGCGAGGAACTTGGCGATCGGCGAATCGTCGCTCATCGGCTCGAGGAGCTCGATGCGCGACTCGCCGCAGACGATCATCGCCACCCGCACCCCCTCGTGCGGCACCTCCTCGATCGCCTCGACCGTGAGCCCCATCGCCTCGTAGAGCCCGCGCGCCTCGGCGATCGAGCGGACGGCGATCCCCACGTGGTCGATCTTGCCGATCATGCCATCCTCTCTTCCGTGGCCCCCGCGGGGCCGTCCTCTCCGGCGAGCGCCTCCTCCTCCCGCCCCTCTTCCCGGGCGCCCTCGAGGACGCCGGCGAACAGGCGGTCGGCCACCCGGTAGGGATCGGTCTTCTGCTGGTGCCCGCGCTCGACCTCGCGGTCGACGCCGAGCACGCGGTCGGCGGCGGCCACCACGCGCTCCTTCAGGATCGTCTCCACCCGCAGGCGCAGGTGCGAGCGGCGGCGGCGTTCGATCTCGCCGCTCGCCGCCAGGTGCCCGCGGTGGCGCTCGATCTCGGCGAGCACGCCGTCGATCCCCTCCTCGCGGGAGGCGACGGTCTTCACGATCGGCGGCAGCCACTCGCCGTGCTCGCCGATCGACAGCATCATCTGGAGGTCCTTGACCGAGCGCTCCACCCCCTCGCGGTCGGCCTTGTTGATCACGAAGACGTCGGCGATCTCGAGGATCCCCGCCTTGATCGCCTGGATGTCGTCGCCGAGGCCGGGGATGGTCACCAGCACCACGGTGTCGGCGCTGCGCACGATGTCCACCTCGTCCTGCCCGACCCCCACCGTCTCGACCAGCACCCAGTCGAAGCCGGCGGCGTCCAGCAGGTCGACGGCGTCACGCGAGGCGCGGGCGAGCCCGCCCATGGCGCCGCGGGTCGCCATCGAGCGGATGAAGACGCCGGGGTCGGTGTACAGGGTCTGCATGCGGATGCGGTCGCCGAGCAGGGCGCCGCCGGTGAACGGGCTGGTGGGATCGACCGCCAGGATGCCGACCGTCTCGCCCCGCTTCCGGATCAGCCGGGCCAGGCGGTCGACCAGCGTGCTCTTGCCGGCGCCGGGCGGGCCGGTGATCCCCACCACCCGCCCCTTCCCCGTCTCGGCATAGATCCGGCGGATCAGCTCGCGCTGACCCGTGCCGCCGTCCTCGAGGATCGAGATCGCCCGGCCGAGCGCCCGCGGATTGCGCGCCAGCAGCCGGGGGACGAGGTCGTCGAGGGAATTCTGCCCCTCCCGGGCCTTCATCGTCGGGTTCCCTTCAGCAGTCATGTGCCCTTCAGCAGGTGCCGCGCGATCACCAGGCGCTGGATCTCGCTCGTCCCCTCGCCGATGGTGCAGATCTTGGCGTCGCGGTAGTACTTCTCGGCCCGGTAGTCCTTGATGAAGCCGTAGCCGCCGTGGATCTGGACGCCGCGCTCGGAGCAGAAGACGGCGGCCTCGCCGGTGGCGAGCTTGGCCTCGGAGGCGAGGCGCGACACCCGGTCACCGCGGTCCATCGCCCCGGCCGCCGCGAAGGTCAGCGCCTCGGCCGCCGCGATGCGGACCGACATCTCGGCGAGGGCGAACTGCATCGCCTGGAACTGCGAGATCGGCTTGCCGAACTGCTCGCGCTCCTTCGAGTAGGCGACCGCCGTGTCGAAGGCGCCGATCGCCGTGCCGAGCCCCAGCGCGGCGATCGAGATGCGCCCGCCGTCGAGGATCTCGAGCGCCTGCTTGAACCCCTCGCCGACCTTGCCGAGCAGCCGGTCGTCTTCCACGAAGCAGTTCTCCATCACCACCTCGGCGGTGTCCGAGGCGCGGATGCCGAGCTTGTTCTCCTTCTTGCCGGGGCGGAACCCCTCCATTCCCTTGTCGAGGGCGAAGGCCGAGATGTTGCGGCCGCGCTGCCCCGCCGCGTCGGTCACCGCGAAGACGACGCAGACGTCCCCCACGCTGCCGTGGGTGGTGAAGGTCTTGGCGCCGTTGAGCACCCAGCCACCGTCCACCTTCTCGGCGCGGCTGCGCGTGCCGGCCGCGTCCGACCCGGCGCCCGGCTCGGTGAGGCTCCAGGCGCCGATCTTCTCCCCCTTGGCCAGCGGCACCAGCCAGCGCCGCTTCTGCGCCTCGTTGCCGAACTTGTAGATGTGGTTCGAGCAGAGCGAGTTGTGGGCGGCGACGCTGATGCCGACCGAGGGGTCGACCCGCGACAGCTCGGTGACCACGATCACGTACTCCATGTAGCCGAGCCCGGCGCCGCCGTACTCCTCCGGGAAGATGATCCCCAGGAACCCCAGCTCCCCGGCCTTGCGCATCACCTCGCGGGGGAACTTCTGCTGCTCGTCGATCTCGTCGACGATCGGATCGACCTCGCGGCGGGCGAACTCCCGCGCGGTGTCGCGGATGGCGCGCTGCTCTTCAGTCAGGGAAAAGTCCACTCGGTTTCTCTCCTCTCGGGCCCGCGAAGGGCCGAGCGATGCTATCGCGCCCCCTCCGGGATGGCAACGCGGCGATGGGTCCGTGACGCCATAGGGCGACCGCGGGCGCCCCTACACCAGCTCTCGACGAAGGGTGTAGGGGCGACCCGCGGTCGCCCTGCACGGCCCCGCGGTTACCCTGTGGCGCGCTTCTTGCTGTTGACCCTGGTCGATTGTTGGATACAGGGACGGGCTCGTCGAGCCGATACAACTCCCAGAGGAGTCACGATGAAAATTCATGGAAAGACAGTGCGCAACGCGCTCCTGGCCCTGCTCGTCGCGAGCGGTACGGGAGCCGCCTTCGCCCAGACCTCGCTCTCGGCGGAGATCCACTCGGGCCCCGGCGGCACCACGGTGGACGTCGGGTACTTCTACGATGACCTCGCCTCCGAGGGGAACTGGGTGCAGAGCCCGAATTACGGCTGGGTCTGGTCGCCGCGGTCGGTCGCCAGCGACTGGCGCCCCTATCGGGACGGCAACTGGGTGTGGTCCGATCAGGGGTGGACCTGGGTCTCCAACGAGTCCTACGGCTGGGCGACCTACCACTACGGCCGCTGGTACGAGGACCCGCAGATCGGCTGGGCCTGGGTGCCCGGCAACGACTGGGCCCCGGCCTGGGTCTCCTGGCAGGAGGGTGGCGACTACATCGGCTGGGCGCCTCTTCCCCCCTCGGTCAACGTCGCCGTGGGCTTCAGCGGGCCCTTAAGCGTCTCGCTGGGGTACGACGCCTATCTGTTCGTGCCGGAGCGCCAGTTCCTGGCTCCCCGCCTGTCCGGCTATTACCTGTCGCAGGATCAGGTGCCGGTGATCTATCGCCAGACCCGCAACATCACCAACTACCGCTACACCGACAACCGCGTCTACAACACCGGCGTGGCGGTCGACCGCATCCAGCGCGCCACCGGCCATCCGGTGCAGCGCTACCAGATCGCCGACATGAACGCGACCTCCGGGCGGCGGGTGCAGATCCAGGGGACCCGCCTCAACGTCTTCCGGCCGAAGGTGCAGCGGACGGCCAACGTCGCGCCGCCGCCGTCGCGGCCGATCGCCCGCAAGGCGGTGGTGACCCCGACCCAGCTCCAGGCGAGCCGTCCCAACCGCCCCGGCCGTCCGGCCGCCGACCAGAACGGCGCGCGCCCGGGCGCGCAGAACCAGCAGCAGCCGGCCACTGCCCAGAACGCACCGCGCAACCCGCGCAACCGCCAGGGCAATCAGCCGACGACGCAGACCACCCCGGCGACGCCCCAGGAGCGCAACAACCCGCTCCCCACCCACCGGACGCCGCCGGTGGAGACGACGCCCTCGCAGACCGCTCCGCCGGCTCAGCACCCGCAACAGAGGACGCCGCGGCACCAGGTGCAACCGAACAACCCTGACCAGCCACGCACCGAGGCTCCGCCGCAGCAGCCCAAACGGCGCACCCCGCCGCCCCCGCAGCAGGACCAGCAGGATCGCCAGGACCGCCAGCGGGTCCAGCCGCCGCAGCAGGAGAAGCAGCGCACCCCGCCGCCTCCGCAGCAGGATCGCCAGCGCACCCAGCCGCCTGCTCAGCAGCAGGAGCGCCCCAACCGCCCGGCTCCCCCGCCGGAGCAGCGCCAGCGCCCCTCCGCTCCCGAGAAGCAGCAGCCCCAGCGGCAGCAGCAGCGGCCGCCCCAGGACGATAAGAAGCCGCAGCCGCCGCCGGACGACCACCGGCCGCCGGTCCGCTGAACGCTGATTTCCAACCCTTTTTCGCGAGCCCGGCTTCACCGCCGGGCTCGTTTGTTTTTGGCGGGCTCGAGCCGAGCCACGGACTGACACGGACGAGCACGGACAAAACGTGGAAACTCCGCTACCCCGTCGCTGTCCCTGTTCGTCCGTGTCAGTCGGTGGTCGTCCGTGGTCTGCCTTGAACCGTCCACCGCAGGCCGCACAACCGTCCTCGCAATCCATTCCGATCACTTTTCCAGCCGGCTTTCCCCCAGGGAAAACGCATGGCACGGCTCTTGCCTTTATCTAAAGCGACCGCGCGGAGAGCCTCCGCAGTCAGCAACCCTTTCAACAACGCGCGCGGACTCCCAGAACGCGAGGTGAGATGATGAAAATCAGACGCGACGGATTACGCAACGTACTGTTAGGCAGCCTGCTGCTCGCAGGCGCCGGGGCCGGGGTCGAAACGGCCTCCGCCCAAGGGATCGTCTCGGCGGGGATCCATATCGGCTCCTCGGGACGCGCCTCCGTGGACCTCGGCTTTTTCTATGACGATCTCGCTCCCTACGGGAACTGGATCGAGCGCCCGAGCTACGGCTGGGTGTGGACGCCGCGCGCCGTGGCGTCGAGCTGGCGCCCCTACCAGAACGGCCACTGGGCGGCGACGGATGCAGGGTGGGTCTGGATCACCGACGAGCCCTACGGCTGGGCGACCTACCACTACGGCCGCTGGTACGACGACCCCGAGGTGGGCTGGTCGTGGGTCCCCGGCGACACCTGGGGGCCGTCCTGGGTCTCCTTCCAGGAGGGCAACGACTACGTGGGCTGGGCGCCGCTCCCGCCGGGAGTGAACGTCGGCGTGGGCTTCTCCGGCGGCGGCTACGCCTACGGGATCGCCCCCGCGGCGTACCTCTTCGTCCCCGAGCGTGACTTCCTGGCGCCGCGCCTCGGCGGCTACTACGTGGGGCAGGACCGGGTCGGTCAGTTCTGGGGCCAGACCCGCAACTGCACCGACTACCGCTTCCAGGGTGGCCGCTGGTACAACCAGGGCGTGCCGATCGACCGCATCCAGCGCTTCGGCCGCGTGCCGCGCTACCAGGTAGCCGACGTCGCCGCCAACTTCAGCCAGCGCGGCGGGCGGATCGAAGGCAACCGGCTCGCCATGTTCCGGCCGCAGATCCAGCGCACGGCCCGCCTTGTGCCGCCGAACCAGCGTCCCGCCGCGCGCAACGCGGTGGTGAGCGCCGCCCAGTTCCGCGCCGCCCACGGTGACCGCGTCGCCTTCGCCCAGCGCGAAAACCAGCGTCTGGCCGCCCAGGCTCCCGGCCGGCAGCAGCAGCGGTTCGCCCAGCAGCAGCAGCGTCAGCAGCGGACGGTGGTCCAGAGAGAGGCCCGCACCGCCCAGGGCGAGCGCCAGCAGTTCGCCCAGACCCAGCGCCAGACGCGGATCAATAACCGCAACAATAACAATTTCGCTCAGCGGCAGGCCCAGGCGAACCGCCAGACGGAACGGCGGCAGCTCCAGGCCAACCGCCAGCAGCAGCAGCGCCAGTTCCAGGTCTCTCAGCAGCAGCAGCGGCGGCAGTTCCAGGCCAACCGCCAGCAGCAACAGCGCCAAGCGCAGATGGGCCGTCAGCAGGAGCGCCGGCAGGTCCAGGTGAACCGTCAACAGCAGCAGCGCCAGGTGCAGTTTTCCCAGCAGCGTGGCGCCCAGCAGCGGCAGGCCCAGATGGGCCGTCAGCAACAGCAGCGGCAGTTCGCTCAGCAGCGGCAGCAGGCCCAGATGGGCCGTCAGCAACAGCGGCAGGCCGTCCAGCAGCAGCGGCAGAACCGCCCGCCTCAGCAGGCCAACCCCAACCGCGGCGGCGGCCCCGGCCGCCAGCCGGGTCGCAACAACAACAACCGCCAGCACCCCGGACCCGGCGGCCAGTAGAGCCCCCCGGTCAAGCCCCCATCGGGTGCTGATCCGACCCTGATTCGAAGAGCCCGGAAACCCCGGGCTCTTTCCTTTTGGATCGGCGCCCGGGGACCGCAACTGCCTCGGCGCCAGCCCGCCAGGGCGGTATTCCCATAGCCCAGGGTGTGAACCCTGGGTCCCTCGGGCGTACCCGCCTCCCTCTTCGAGGTATGCCCCATTTTCGAGGCCTGCCCCTCCTGAATCGAGGCGTGCCCCGCCCCCCCCAGGGCTCACGCCCTGGGCTACAAGAAGGCCGCCCTGACGGGCTGGCGTTTTTCGGGCTCGCACCGTCCGCTCGAGATCCCACGACCGTCCTCTCCAGGGGTCCGCGAGGGCCGATTTCCCTCGAATCTCCCTCGGGAATGACATGGCACGCCCCTTGCCTTGTACTACAATAGAACGCGCTGACGATTCTCCAAGGTAGCGGTACCAGCAAGCGCGGCAACTCGGCACTCACAAGAGGTAGACCATGAAAACTACGCGCAACCTGCTCTTCGCCCTGGCTCTCCTGGGCGGCACCGCCGGGGCGGCTTCCGCCCGGGTCGTGGTCGAAGCGGGAGTCAACGCCGGCCCAGGGCGGGCCGCCGTCGATTTCGGTGTCTTCTACGACAATCTGGCCCCCTACGGAAACTGGATCCAGCGGGCCAACTACGGCTGGGTGTGGACGCCGAAAGACGTCGCCGCGACCTGGCGCCCCTATCAGGCCGGCCACTGGGTGTGGAGCGACGAAGGCTGGACCTGGCTCTCCGACGAGCCGTTCGGCTGGGCGACCTATCACTACGGCCGCTGGTACCAGGACGCCGAGCTCGGCTGGTCCTGGGTCCCCGGCAACGACTGGGCTCCCGCCTGGGTCTCCTGGCAGGAAGGCCAGAACTACGTCGGCTGGGCGCCGCTCCCCCCGGGCGCCAACGTCACCCAGAACGCCGCCTACAACGCCGGTCCGCCGCAGGGGAATGACCCCAACGGCCCGCCTCCGAACGGCGGCTATGACCAGAGCATGCCTCCGGCCGGCTACGACGACGGCGGCTACGACAACCAGGGGTATCAGGGATCTGACGACGGCTACGCCCAGACCCCCGAGCCGGTCTACGCGCCGACCTACGGTGGCGGCTACGGCACCTATGGCGGTTATGGCGTTCAATACGGCGGCGGCTACGGTTACGACAGCTACGCCTACGGCATCGCGCCGGCGGCCTATCTCTTCGTGCCGGCGCAGTACTTCCTGGCCACCAGCCTGTTCGACTTCTTCGTCCCCTGGGGCGGCGTGTGGGGCTACACCCACAACTGCACCTACTACGGCTGGAACAACGGGTTCTACTTCAACCGTGGCGTGAGCTTCGACCGCATCTCGCACTTCTACGGCGGCCACATCCCGCGCTACGAGATCGGCGACGGACGCTTCGGCGACGGACGCTTCGGCCGTGGCGGCTTCGCGCACCACGTCGACGGCAACCGCATCTCGTTCTATCGCCCCGCGGTCCGCGGCGGCCGCGGCGTCTCGCCGCTCGACCGTCCGGGTGCCCGCGGCTCGGTGATGGGCGCCAACGAGTTCCACGCCCAGCACCCCAACCGCCCCGGCATGGGTGGCGCCGGCTGGAACAACGGCCAGCGCGCCCAGAATGACCGCCCCGGTTACCGGCAGAACGGCCAGGGCAACGGCCGGAGCTACGGTCAGTACGGCCAGAACAATGGCCAGGGCTATGGTCAGAATAACGGCGGCCGCCAGGGCTTCCGGCAGAACTTCCAGCCGGGCACCCAGGGTCAGCGTCCGCAGGGTGGCCAGACCTGGCAGAACGGCAATAACGCCTATCGCCAGGGTCAGCAGCGCGACGGAGTCCGGTCGTACAACAACAACCAGGGCTGGCAGGGGCAGCAGCCGAACCGGCCGCGCACCTACCAGGCTCCGGGCGCCCAGCAGGGTGGCGCCTACGCTCCGCGCCAGCAGTACCGCGCTCCGCAGCAGTACCGGGCGCCCCAGCAGCAGCAGTATCGCGCGCCCCAGCAGTATCGGGCCCCTCAGCAGTACCGGGCTCCGCAGCAGTCGCGTTCCAACCCGAGCCGCGGCAACAACAACCAGAGCCACGATCGCCGGCACGGCGGTTGAGGTTCCCTGAAGGCGGCCGGAGAGGGCCGCCTTCCTTTCTCCAAAAAGCCCGGCGAGCGATCGCCGGGCTTTTTTGCGTCTGCCGAAGCCGACAACGCGCTGCCGAAGCTTCGACGGCCTGCCGAAGCTAACAACGCGCTGCCGAAGCTTCGGCAGCCTGCCGAAGCTAACAATGCGCTGCCGAAGCTTCGGCAGAACTTCACGGCACCGCCCCTTCGGGGCGGGTGGGAGGAGGGGGACTTCAGGACCCGGCGCTAAAGCACACCCTCTTATACATAACTCGGTTCTGGACAGAGACGACGCGATCTGCTTTCCTGTTGCGTGATAGCGGAACTTCGGAAAGGAGATCCAGAATGGGCTCAAGGTTGGCAGAGGAACCGGGAGATCAGGAGAGTTGGGCTGCTCAGGAGATGCTGACGGCCAATCTGGGGGACGAGCGGCTGAATCGGCGTGCGGCCAAGGTTCTCTCCCGACTCGCCGATCGCCCCGAGGGCAGCGTCCCTTCCGCTTTCCAGAGTTGGGCAGAGACCGTCGCCGCCTACCGTTTCTTCGACAATGAGAAGGTGAGTTGGGAGAAGGTGTTAGAGCCGCATCGGGACGCGACGCTGGAGCGGGCGAAGGAGTTTCCCGTGGTGCTGTGCGTCCAGGACACGACGGAGTTGGACTTCACGAGCAAGCCCCAGATCCAAGGTTTGGGACCTCTGACCTATGAAGCGGCCCTGGGTCTATACATCCACCCAACGCTTGCCATCACTCCCGAGCGGCTCTGCCTCGGAGTCGTGGATCAGTGGACCTGGGTTCGGGACCCGCAGGATCACGGTGGCAAAGACCGTCAGCATCGCTTGAAAAGGCCGATTGAGGAGAAGGAAAGCTTGCGTTGGGTCGAGGGCTACCGGCGGGTTTGCGACTGGCAGAGCACTTTGCCGCAAACCCGGCTGGTGTATGTCGCCGACCGGGACTCGGACCTGTTCGAGTTGTTTGAGCAGGGGCAGAGGGGAGAAGCGGACTGGCTGATTCGAGGCAGCCAAGATCGTGCTTTGGTCGAGGGGGGACTTGTTTGGTCCGCGATGCGCAAGGCGGAGGTTTTGGGGACTCTCGACTTCGATTTGCCCGCCACGCCCCAGCGCGCCAAGCGTCGAGTGGTGCAAACCCTGCGAGCTGAGCGCTTGAAGCTAAGGCCTCCCTATCGCCCCGACAGGAAGCTGCCACCGGTGGAAGTGACGGCGATTCTGGCCTGGGAGGAGGAGCCTCCTGAAGGCGTCGAGCCGATTGAATGGCTGCTCCTGACCAATCTGTCCATCGGGAACGCCGAAGAGGCCCAGGAGAAGGTGCAGTGGTACGTATGCCGCTGGCAAATCGAGGTCTACTTTCGCATTCTCAAGAGTGGATGCAAGGTCGAAGAGCTACAGTTGCAGGAACGGAACCGCCTGGAAGTCGCTCTGGCCCTTTACATGATTGTCGCCTGGCGGGTGCTGTACCTGATCATGCTGGGCCGAACGATGCCCGAGATCTCCTGTGAAGCGGTGCTCGCCCCTGAAGAGTGGAAGGCGGTCTATCTGGTAACCCAGAGGAAAAGCCCACCCTCCCGCCCTCCGGTCCTCCAGGAGATTCTCGTCATGATTGCCCAGCTAGGCGGCTTTCTAGCTCGCAAGGGAGATGGATTCCCTGGCCCCAAGGCACTCTGGATCGGCCTCCAACGCACTCGCGACTTCGTCCTCGCCCTCGAAGCACGGGAGGCCATTTCCTAGAGATGTGTATAAGAGGGTGCGCTAAAGCACCGGGCTAATCAGATTTTCGCCCCTTTGGGGCGCGCGGCGGGGAACCTTCCAGGGTGACTTGTGGCTACGCGCACAAAACGCCCAACCTTCGGCTCGCGCCGAGGGCCCTGAAATATTCTGATCGACTCCAGGAGGGCGGTGGACCCTGAGTTTGCTCGACGGTGGCGCGCCCCTCCCCTTGTTGACGAGGCTCAAACGTTGGTCTAGTCTTCACGCGGTTCTGGTGCAGTAGTTGTCGAGGAAGACCTCCGCCACTGTGCGTCTCAGGTAGAGGCGCACGGAGGGCGTAGGAATATTCATTGAAGGGTTGGCTGCAGGCAGCAGAGACTGCACTCAACCGAACGAAAGGACAATCATCATGCGTCGACTCAAGTTGTTCTCGATCAGTCTTGTGTTGCTGCTGGTGGCCTTTGCCTTGCCGGCTCCTTCGACCGCGTATCCACTTACGTGGTGCAGCGGGATCTGTCCCGGCAACTGGGGCTCCGCAATTATTCAGTGCATTGACGACTGCACGGGCAGGACGGTTCATTGTCCTCAAAGCTGCATCTACCAATAAACCTGAAGAAGCCCGGCCCGCTTCTGTGAGATGGGATCTCGACGGGCCAAGGACCTGCTGATTCAGGTGTCCTTGGCCGTCGTCGAGCCCCTCAGGGCCAGAGCACGTTCCGGACGGCGACCAACCCTGCGATCAGAGCGATCACACCAATCGTGAACATGGTCACCCTTTGAGCCGGGCTCGGCGGCCGGGTGGGGTACCGGCCGAGGCTTACGATCCACACGATGGACAGGCCCAGGTAGAAGCCGAGATATCGGAACAGGATCGTCCCGATCACCCAAAAGGCGAACCTGAAAACGAGCCCATCCGGCGCGCTGCTCATGGTTTGGTCCTCGATGACATCGAGCGTACCGACAGTGTCGCATACCTCCCGGCCCCTGCACCGAGACTGAATCTATCCCCCCTGAGGGGTTTACCTCCCGCCCGACGTTCCAGGTACGGACCTGAGCCCCGCGGGGCGTCGATCGAAAGGAGAGTCTCGGATGCCGACCCGGAAAGTAGGACAGGGCTTGGAAAAGGTGACGCGCCGCAGCCTGCTGCAGGCGGTGGGGGCGGGTGGTGTGGCGCTGGCCCTGGGGGCTCCAGGGCGCGCGCTGGGGCACAACCGGGAGCCGGAGCCGGAGCTGCGGACGCGGCTGACGGAGAGCTTCGGCCTGCGGCATCCGTTCGTGGGGGCCGGCATGGGATTCGTGGCGCTGCCGGCGCTGGTGGCCGCGGTCTCGGAGGCCGGAGGCTTGGGGGTGCTCGGGGTGGCGCCGGAGCCGCCGCCGGTGTTCGCCGAGCGGCTGACGCAGATCCGCGCTCTGACCAGCCGGCCGTTCGGCGTCGACTTCTTTCTCACCACGTCGCCGACGCTGGGGCCGATCACCGTCGACGATCACATCGCGATCGCGGCGGCGGCGAAGGTAGACCTGGTCGTCTTCCACTTCGACATCCCCTCCGCCGCCTGGGTGACGACGCTCAAGGCGGCCGGCTGCCGGATCTGGGTGCAGGTCCATACGGTCGACTTCGCGCGGGCGGCGCTCGCCGCCGGAGCGGACGGGCTGGTGGTCCAGGGGAAGGAGGCGGGCGGGCACAACCGGAGCACGACGCCGCTCCATCATCTCCTCCACGACCTCCGCCAGGAGCTCGGCGACGACGTGCTGCTGCTCGCCGCCGGCGGCATTGCCACCGGCGCCGACGTGGTGGCCGCGCTGGCCCACGGGGCGGACGGCGTCTGGGTGGGGACGCGGCTCGTCGCCTCGACCGAGGCCTACGCGCATCCGGGGTGGAAGCAGCGCATCGTCGAGGCGAAGAGCCATGACACGGTGATCACCAAGCTGTTCGGGCCGGAGCTCCCCTGCCAGCCCTACCGCGTGCTGCGCAACCCGGCGATCGACGCCGCGATCGGCCGCCAGGACGAGCTCTGCGCCCTCCCACCGACCGGCGCGCCGATCGGCACCACCCTCCTCTTCCCCGGTACCTCCTTCGCGACGCCGGGAGTCCCCATGCCCGCCTTCAGCGCCCTGCCGCCGACGCCGGACACCACCGGGAACCTCGACGCCATGGGTCTGCCGACCGGAGAGGGCGCCCACCCGATCCGCGACATCAAGCCGGCGGCCCACATCGTCAGGGATCTGATGGCCGAGGCGCGGTCGATCCTCCGCGGGAGGCGCTGAGCGGGACAAGGCGAATCCGCGAGAGCGGCCGATTGACAGGGATATTTTACTGTAGCTACAGTAAAGCATGCGGATCGAGTTCGATCCTGAAAAGGACAAAGCCAACCGGGACAGGCACGATGTTTCTCTGGTCCTGGCGGTCGAGCTCGATTGGGAAGCCGCGTTGGTATGGGTGGACGAGCGGTTCGATTACGACGAGACGCGCATGATCGCGCTCGCTCCGAAGACCGGCATCCTGTACTACGTGGCATTTGTCGACCGAGGCGAGGTGCGCAGGATCATCAGCCTGCGCCGCGCCACTCGTCGCGAGGTGAAGCACTATGTCCAAAGTCTCTAGACGGCCTTCCGTGGCCTTGCCCACCCTGGAAGAAGACCGGGCCATCACGGCGGCGGCCCGGAGCGATCCGGAGGCTCAGCCGCTCACGCCCAAACAGTTGAAGGCCATGGTGCCGATGCGTGCGCTACGCGGCCGCCCGAAGTCCGAGAGCAAGAAGTTGCTCCTCTCGGTTCGCTACAGCCCCGAGGTCGTCGCTTACTTCAAGTCCACGGGCGAGGGCTGGCAATCGCGGATGGATGGCGTTCTTCGAGAGTACGTGGAACGCCAGTCGCGCCGGGCCTGACGTCGGGGCCCGTTTCAGCCTCTTAACCGGAGACCGGCAAAGCCCCGCCCGCTCTTCTCTGTCAGCGGTTTATGGTATCCTCCCGCCCGGTTCCCCGATAGGCCCGGCTGCTCAGCAGGACGGCGAGGTGGTGCGATGAAGCGGAGTCTCCCCTTGATCAGCCAGAGCGCGCTGCCGATCGCGCTGCTCGCCCTCCTCCTCGCGTCCGCGTGCGCCGGCAAGGCTCCCAAACGCTCGGTTTCGGTTCTCTACGCGGGATCTCTCGCCACGGTGATGGAGAACGGCGTGGGGCCCGCCTTCGCGGCGGCGACCGGCGATGAATACAAGGGGGAAGCCCACGGATCGCTCGGCGCCGCGCGCCTGATCCACGATCATCTGCGCAGCCCGGACGTCTTCATCAGCGCCGATCCGGCGGTCAATCAGAGCGTCCTGATGGGCGCGAAGAACGGCGACCTGGTGCGCTGGTTCGCGACCCTCGCCTCCTCGCAGCTGGTGCTCGCCTACAACCCGAAGAGCCGCTTCGCGCCGCAATTCGCCGCCGCGGCGGCCGGCAGGACCCCGTGGTACGAGGTGCTCGCGACCCCCGGGCTGCGCTTCGGACGCGGCGATCCCACGATCGATCCGAAGGGGTACCGCACGCTCTTCCTCTTCACCCTGGCCGGGAAGCACTACGGCCGGCCGGACATCCCGGCGCTCCTCGGCGAGCCGCTGAACCCGGCGCAGGTGCTGCCGGAGGTCGCGCTGCTCGCCCACATCGACGCCGGACAGTTCGACGCCGGGATCTTCTACAAGCACGAGGTCGTCGCCCACCAGCTCCCCTTCGTCAGCTTCCCCCCGGAGATCAACCTGGGCGACTCCCGCTTCTCCGCGCTCTACGCCCAGGCGACCTACACGACGCCCGCCGGCGAGCGCGTCGCCGGCGCGCCGATCCTGTTCACGATCACGATTCCGACGACGACGAAAGACCCGGCGGCCGCCGAGGAATTCGTGCGCTTCCTGCTCACCTCGCCCCGCCTCCTCACGAAATTCGGCTTCGGGATCGTGCAGCACCAGGTGGGGGGCGACCGCCAGCGGATGCCGCCCGCCCTGCGCATCCTTTGCCCGGGCACGTATCCTCCTGGGACCGGCCCGGGGACCGGCGCGCGATGAGACAGCGGCCCCGCTCGATCCTGCTGATCCACGGCGCCGTCGGCGCCTTCCTCCTGCTCGACCTCGTGCTGCCGATCGCCAACCTGCTGGCGCACGTCGACGCGTCGGGATGGCTCGCCGCCCTGCGCGAGCCCGGGCGCCGGCGCCGCCCTGCGCACCTCCCTCCTCACCTCCGCGATCACGGTGCTCCTGATGACCGTGTTCGGCGTGCCGCTCGGCCACGTCCTGGCGCGCGGCCGGCTGCCGGGGAGGCGACTGCTGATCGGCCTCGTCTTCCTGCCCATGGTCGTGCCGGGGCTCGCCGGGGGAATCCTGCTGCTGCTGACCTTCGGCCCGTACGGCACGCTCGGCGCCCCGCTCGCGGGTTGGGGGAATATCGCCCTCACCGGCAACCTGGCGGGGATCGTCCTCGCCCAGCTCTACGTGGCCTCCCCGTTCGTGGTGATCTCGGCGATGGTGGCGTTCAACGGCGTCGACCCGAAGCTCGAGATGGCGGCGGCGATGCTGGGCGATTCGCCCTGGCAGATCTTCCGGCGCATCTCGCTGCCGCTCGCCTGGCCGGGGATCGCGGCGGGGATCACGCTCGCCTGGATCCGCGCGCTCGGCGAGTTCGGCGCCACCATGATCGTCGCCTACAACCCCCACACCCTGCCGGTCTACCTGTGGACGAAGTTCGAGTCGAACGGCCTGCCGGGAGCGTTGCCGGTCGCCTTCCTGCTGGTCGTGCTGGCGGCGGGCGCCGTGGCGGTCTCGACGCTGCTCAACCGGCTGGCCCGCAACGAGAGCGCGCCGGGGAATCCGGCATGAGCGCCCCCGCGCCTTCCTGTCGCGACGCCGGCGATCTCCACGTCGAGATCCGCAAGCGTCACGATACGGGGCGCTCCGGCCGCTCCTCCCGCTTCCACCTCGAGGCGGCGTTCGCGGCGTCCCCGGGGGTGACGATGATCGTCGGCCCCTCGGGCGCCGGCAAGACGACGATCCTGCGCTGCATCGCCGGGCTCGCGGACCCGGAGGAGGGGCGCATCGCGATCGGCGGCGCCGGCGGCGGACAGGTGCTGTTCGATTCGCGGCAGGGGGTGCGGCTCGAGCCGGCGCGGCGGCGGGTCGCCTTCGTGTTCCAGGATCTGGCTCTGTTTCCCCATCTCTCCGTCGCGGAGAACGTGATGTACGGCCTGCGCCGGCTGGACGCGGCGGAGCGCCGGCGGCGGATGCGCGAGATCCTCGAGTCGTTCGAGATCGCCCACCTCGGCGGCCGGTCGATCCGCGAGATCTCGGGCGGCGAGCAGCAGCGGGTGGCGCTCGCCCGCTCGCTGGTCACCGAGCCCGCGGTGCTCCTCCTCGACGAGCCCCTCTCCTCGCTCGATCCGCGCACCAAGGTGCGCATCGTCGAAGACCTGCAACGCTGGAACCGCACGCGCGGCATCCCCATCCTCTACGTCACCCACGACCACGGCGAGGTGCTGGCGATGGGGGACCGCGTGATCGCGCTCGAGCAGGGGAAGATCGTCGCCGAGGGGCTGCCGCTCGACGTGGCGCCGGTTGCGCTCCCAGGAGCGCTGGCGGCGCCGGCCGGCTTTGAAAACCTTTTCGATGCGACGGTGCTCGAGCTGCGGGAGGCGGAGGGGATCGTGCTCTGCCAGCTCGCCGGCACCGCGCTGCGGCTCGCCGCGCCGCTGGCGCGGATCGGTGCCGGCGCCGGCGTCGGAATCGGCGCCGAGGTCTGCCTCGGCGTGCGCGCCGGGGAGATCCTGGTCTCGGCGGCGCCGCCCGCTCTGCTCGGCGAGTGCGCCGTGATCCCCGGCCGCATCCGCTCGCTCGCGCGCCGCGGCGCGGGGGTGGAGGCGCGGATCGGCGGCGCCGCCGAGCTCCGCGTGCAGCTCACGGCCGGCGCCGCGGAGCGGCATCCGGTGGCGGTCGGCGGCGAGGTGTGGATGATGATCCCCCCGCAGGCCTGCCGCCTGGTGCAGCCGGTCTTCCTCGACACCCTGCGGCGGCTGTTCGTCTTCGTCTGCCACGGCAACACGGTCCGCTCGCCGATGGCGCAGGCGATCTGCAACGCGGAGATCGCCGGCCGCTTCGGCGTGCCGCTCGCCGCGCTCGACCGGCTGGGGATCCAGGCGATGAGCGCCGGACTCACGGCGCGGCCGGGGGAGCCCCTCGACGCGGCGACGGAGGCCGCGCTCGCCCACTTCGGTTTCCCGATCCCTCCCCACCGGTCGCGCAACCTGACCGCTCGCCTGGCGGAGCGCGCCGAGGCCATCTTCTGCATGACCGAGGAGCAGCGCCGGGAGCTCACCGCGCGCTTCCCCGCCGCGCAGCCGAAGTCCTACCGCCTGCACCCGGACGCCGACCTCGGCGATCCCCACGGCAAGCCGCTCGACGGCTTCCTCGACTGCGCCTCGCAGCTCCAGGAGCTCGTCCGCCTGCGGCTCAACGGGCTCGGCGTCCTCGGCTTGGAATAACCGGCTTTTTCCAACCAGCTTTCTCCGGCCGGCTTCGAGGCTCCCGGTCAGGGTGTGATATCGTTTTTCTATAGCATTTCATTATAGAAAAATAGCTTGAATGCGATATCCATTCCATTCCGCCCAGGAGCCCGACATGAGCCTGCGAGCTGCGCGAACGGTGACCGTCCTCGTTCTTCTCTTGATCTCGGCATGGCCGGCGGCCGCGGTCGAGGCGTGGCTGCCGGGACCGGGAATGTCGATCGGCCGCTACTTCTTCGCGCTGGTCCCCCTCCCCTCGGGAGATCTGCTCGCTCCCGGCGGCGTCGCCGCGGGGCCGGGCTATACGAACCGGGTGGATCTCTTTTCGGTCGCCGGCCGCAGCTTCGGCGAAACCATGGCCATGCAGAATTCGCACCGCTATCAGCCGATGGCGATACTGCTCGGCAACGGCAAGGTCCTGATCGCCGGTGAGCAGTATGACGGCGACGTCAAACAATCCCTTTTGTTCACCGAGGCCACGCATTCCTGGTCGCCGACCGTCACCTACCCGGCGCTGAACCGGTTCGCCGGCGCGATGGTCCTGCTGCCCAACGGCGAGGTGCTCTATTCCGGCGGGTACAACGGCGGCGCCGACGGACCGACCTACGGCTCGGCGGAGCTGTTCGATCCGGCCTCCGCGACCTGGTCCGCGACCGGCTCGATGGTCGCTCTGCGCGACCGGTCACAGCCTGACGCTGCTGGTGACCGGGCCGAACGCCGGCAAGGTGCTGGTGACCGGCGGCGGGCAGCGGATCGGGCTCACGGCGGAAGCCCGCTGCGAGCTCTACGATCCCGCCACCGGCACCTTCACGCTGACCGGCCCGCTGCATGTCGGCCGCGCCTTCCATACCGCCACGCGGCTGCTCGACGGGCGGGTGCTGGTCACCGGCGGCCACGACACGGGCTTCGGCAGCAACCACAGCACGGTGGAGATCTACGACCCGGCGGCCGGCACCTGGTCGTATGCCGCCCCCCTCTCCGTCCGCCGCGCCCGGCACACGGCGACCCTGCTGCCGAACGGCGACGTGCTGGTCGTCGGCGGGGCGCAAGTCGGGAGCGGCGAGAGCGTCAACGCCAGCGCGGAGATCTACCATCCGGCGACCGATGCGTGGCATCCCGTCCCTGCGGCGATGTCGACCGCCCGGGTCGGACAGGCCGCGGCGCTGCTCCCCGATGGCCGGGTGCTGATCGCCGGCGGCTTCGACGGCACGAGCCCCTTGAGCAGCAGCGAGATCTTCGGCAGCCTGAGCGATCCGCCGGTGGCCGTCGCCGGCGCCGACCGGACGGTGCGCGCCGGCAGCCTGGTGCACCTCGACGGCGGCGCCTCGAGCGACGACCAGACCGCCACCGCGAACCTCGTCTTCTCCTGGACGCTGACCGTCAGGCCCGCCGGCAGCGCGGCGGCCCTCGACGACGCCGGCAGCGCCACGCCGTCCTTCGTCGCCGACCTGCCGGGTGCCTACACCGCCCAGCTGGTGGTCAAGGACGGCGACGGCCTGACGAGCCCCGCCGCGCTCGTCACGGTGACCGCCAACGCGGCTCCCACCGCCTGCGCGCAGGCCAGCGGCCCGCGGGTCGTCCTGGGAGGGTCCGTCACCTTCGGCGCGGCGTGCAGCTCCGACCCCGAGAGCGATCCCTTGACGTACCAATGGACCCTCTCGCAGAGGCCTCCCGGCAGCGCCGCTTCGCTCACCGGAGCCGCCACCGCGCAGGCCACCCTGGTTCCCGACCTCCCGGGCGACTACGCGGTAACCCTCACGGTCAGCGACGCCCTCGGTGCCGGAGCGCCCGTGCGCCTGACGATCACCGCGGCGCCCGGAGCCGTCGCGGCCATCCCCACTCTCTCGGCCTCGGGAGCCCTCGCCCTCGGCGCACTGCTGCTCCTCGCGGCCCTCGGCACCCTGCGCCGGGCGGGCTGCGCTCCTCCCGAAACCTGACAGACCTCTAGCCCAACTTCCACAGTCTCACGACCCGCTCCGCTTCTGGATCTCGGCCATCCTGGCGAGTTGGGCCGGGGTCAAACGGTTCTTGAGGCGGATGAGGAGCGAGAGATGGGCGCGTTTGACCGTCCGCTCGAAGCCCATCACCCGATCGGCTGCGGCGAGCGCCTTCGCCTCGTTGACCGGCCGCTCCTGGAGGAGGCGCTGGAGCTCCTCGGAGACTTCCTGCATGTTGAGCTGCGCGTCGAGGAACTGCTTCTGGGCGAACACCACCTCGGAACGGATCGCCCTCTTTTGCGCGTCGTCGAGCCCCAGCTCCTGGGCGTGGCCGAGCAGCGCCTCGGGGGGATAGAGCAGGCGGGCGATGGGAGAGGGCCCAGCTGAAGCTGGCGGGATGGAGCCGCTCGAGCTCGGGGCTGACGTCCTGGCGGGTCATCGGGTGTCTGCCGCCCGGCTCCACGGCGCGGGCGTTCCGTCCTCTGTGTGGTTGCTTCCCTCCTCTTATATGACAGCGCGCTCCCCCTCGCCATCGGAGGGAGCTGCCGCGCTCTTGGGCTGGAATCAGGCGGCTTGGATTAGACTCCTCACCGTGACCGCGACCTCCCCATCCGGCCCGGCGACGAGCCCCGAGCCGCTCCCCGCAGACCCGGCGGTCCTCACGCCGAGGCGCGTCCAATGGCCGGCCGTGGCCTTCTACTACGTCCTCGCCTGCGGGATCTCCTGGCCCATCTTCTGGTGGCGCGATTTCCATCCGGCGAGCTGGGCGGCTTTCGATGCCTCCGGCTTCGGCAGCTTCGCTAGTTTCGGAAAGGGATGGCTGCCGGCGCTCGGCCCCTGCTTGGCGGGCCTGGCGGCGCTCGCCCTCTTCCCACGCGCCCGCAACCTCGCCGCCGGGCTCTGGGGGAGCTCGCTCGGGCGCAGCGCGCTGTTCGCCGCGACGCCGGTCGCGATCTACACCGCCGTCGGCCGCGGCAGCGACGAGCCCCACCTGACGGCGCTCCTCGTCGGGCTGATCTACCTCGTCTACGCCCTGCTCGAGGAGACCGGCTGGCGCGGCTTCCTGCAAGGCGCGCTGACGCCGCTCCCCGAGCTCCGGCGCTACCTGCTGATCGGCGTCCTCTGGGGCGCCTGGCACTTCACCACCTTCACCCTGGGCGAGCCGCGGAAGGTCCTGCCGCGCCTCGCCCTGATGCTGGTGCTGTGGACCTTCGGCAGCTGGGGGATCGGCCGCGCCCTCGAGCGCACCGGATCGCTGCTGGTCTGCGCCGTCCTCCACCTGATCTTCAACCTGTCGACCGTCATGCCGTTGAAAGTCGCCGGCATCGTGCTCGGCGGCTCGGCGGTCGTCTGGGTCCTGCTGCTGCGCACCTGGCCGTCCGGCGAGAAGAGCCTGCCATGAGCGATCGCCCCCCCGATCCGCATCCTGAGCGTCGACGACCACCCGCTGATGCGGGAGGGGATCGCCGCCATGCTGCGACAGGCTGCCGTCCCGCGTCCCCAGCAGGCCGACGATCCGGTCGTCCGGCAGGCGCGACCCCGCCGGCGGCTCCCAGGGGGCGAACCGTACCCCGTCGAAGCGCAGCAGCCCGGAGTTGGTGCCGATCCACAGGAACCCGTCCCGGGTCTGCGCGATCACCGTGGGCATCCCCGTGAAGTACCCGTCGCGGACGCGCCAGACGGTGTGGCCGTACTGGGTGAGGGCGGTGTGGGGATCGAGCCCGACGGCGGGGACGGCCAGCAGCGGTCGCCGGTCCTCCTGCTGCACGGCTTCGCGGAGACCAGCCACATGTGGCTGCCGCTGATCGCCAGGCTCTCGGCGACGCACACGGTGATCGCCCCCGACCTGCGCGGCTACGGCGATTCCGAAAAGCCGCGACCGGCTATACGAAAAAGGGGATGGCGCAGGACATCCACGCGCTGATGGACTCGCTCGGCGATCACAAGATCGAGCTCGTCGGGCACGACATCGGCCTGATGGTGGCCTACGCCTACGCCGCCCAGTATCCGGACGAGGTGGAGCGGATCGCGCTGATGGACGCCTTCCTCCCCGGCGTCGGCGACTGGCGGAGCGTCTGGCTGCTGCGCGACCTCTGGCACTTCCACTTTTACGGCAAGACGCCGCTCCAGCTCGTCGCCGGCCGCGAGCGCATCTACCTCGAGCACTTCTGGAACGATTTCGCGGCCGACGCCAGCCACTCGATCCCCGAGGCCGACCGCCGGCTCTACGCCAAGAAATACGCGCTCCCCGGCGCGATGAGCGCCGGCTTCGAGACCTTCCACGCCTTCGAGCAGGACGCCAAGGACTTCGCGGCCTTCTCCGCCACCCCGCTCAACCTTCCGATGCTGGTGCTGACCGGCGAGAAAGCCTCCGGCCAGGGCCTGATCGAACAGGCGAAGCTGGTGGACACCCACGTGAAGGGGGTCGTCGTCGAGGGCTCCGGCCACTGGCTGATGGAAGAGGCGCCCGGGAAGACGATCTTCGAGCTCGTCGCCTTCCTGAATTAGGAGCGCGGCATCGCCGAGATCAGCAGCGCGCGGTCCCAGGCAGGCTCGATGGGGGTCGCGGCGGCGAGCAACGCCAGCCCGACCCCCGCGGCGCCGGTCAGGAAGCCGGGATCGGCGTGCCAGCCCCGCTCGAGCCGCTCGTCCGGGACCCAGGCCAGGAAGCCGCCGATCCCCTCGCCGGGACGCCTCATCTCGAGCGCCCGTGCGAACCCATCGTGAGCGGCCCGGCCGAGGACCTGATCGCCGGTCGCCTGGAAGAGGCGATTGAACAGGTGCCCGTTGCCCGCCGCTCCATGGCAGAGCCCGGCATCGATCACCTTGGAATCCTCGAACGACCGCGCGGCGGCGCCGCGGGCGAGCGCGAGCGCCGTCCGCTCCCAGTCCGCTTCTCCGGCGCCCCGCGCCGCGCCCAGCAGCGCCGCGGCGATCCCGAGATCTCCGTAGCACCAGGCGACGCGGCTGGCTCGCCGCTCCTCGCCGGGAGCGAGGCGCATCGGGAAACGGCAGGGCGCACCGGCAGGGTTCTGCTGCGCCAGGAGCCAGGAGACCGCCTCGCCGAGCAGGGGCCGGGCCGCCGCCGCCGCCACGCCGAGGGCGCAGGCCTGGCCGAGCAGCGCGATCACTCCGGGGGTGCCGTGGGCGAGCCCCAGGTCGTGGCGGCCGTCCGGGGTCTCCAGTTGCGCCCGCGGCGTCATCTCGCCGGGAGCCGTCCACCAAGCGGCGCCCCGCGCCGAGCGCTCGGCGCTCTCCGCCAAGCGGGCTACCACGCGTTCGAGAGCTTCGCGCCCCATCGGCCGCGGCCAGCGCTCGAGGGCGAAGGCGCCGATCCCCACCAGCCCGCTCACCAGGTCGTACCCCAGCCGCCAGGGGGAGGCCTCGAGGAGCCCCGCGACCAGGGTGGCGACCTCCTCGCCGCTGTCTTCGCCCTCCGCATCGGTCAGCCAGCCGCGCAGGTGCTCCACGGTCCAGGCCGTGCCCGCGAAGCCGGCGTAGAGCCCGGGCGTCGCGTCGGCGCGGTCGAGGTCGTCGAGCGCCAGCTCGAGCAGCTCGACGGCGGTCTCGTCGTACCCTCGGCCGCTCAGGGCGCGATCGAGATAGGCGAAGAACAGAGCCTGGCCGGCCAGACCGCCGGCGAGGGCGAAACGTGCCCGGTTGAGCGGCAGGGGAGGGGGAGGATCGGCGCGGGCCAGCGCGCTCCGCAGATCCGCGGCGATCTCCTCGGCGGCGGCCAGGGCGCGGCCGGCGAGGCCGGCCGGCAGGAGCGGACGCCAGGCGGGGGACGGCGCCCCGGCGCTCAACGCGCGGCGGCCTCCGGGGTTTCCTGCGCCGCGGGAATCGCGACCTGCAACACGCGGTCCCAGGCCGGCTCGATCGCCGTCGCGGCGGCGAGCAGGGCGAGCCCGGTCCCCGCGGCGCCGGTCAGGAATCCCGGCACGCTCCGCCATCCGGCGACCCCCCGCACGTCGTTGTCCCAAGCCAGAAAGCCGGCGATCCCCTCGCCGGGGCGCCGCAGCGCGAGCGTGCGGTCGAACCAGAAGCGGGCCGCCGCTTCCAGGCTGGGGTCGCCGGTCGCCTGATACATCCGGTTGAAGAGGTGCAGCAGCCCGCCGCTGCCATGACAGAGGCCGGCGTCGGCGACGTCGTCCTCGGCCGCGCTCCGCGCCGCGGCGCGTCTCGCCACCGCGATCGCTTCGCGTTCCCAGGTCGGCTCCCCCGCCCGCCGCGCCGCGCCGAGCAGCGCGGCGGCGATGCCGGGATCGCCATGGCACCAGGCGAGACGGGACGGTCTCCCCAGCGGCGCGTCCGGCGCCGCCCCGTCCTCCGCGGTCTCATAGGAGAAGACCGAGGCCGCCGCGGGAGGCAGCCGCTGCGCCAGCAGCCAGGCGACGGCGCGGTCCAGCAGAGGCCGGCACTCGACCCCAGCGGCGTGCGCCGCGGCGAGCAGGGAGATGGTTCCGGCCGCGCCGTGGGCGACCCCGGTGAAGGTGAAGCCACGCGGAAACCAGGCGCGCTGCTCGGCGGTCATCCCGCCGGTCGGCGCCGGCCAGGACGCGACGCCGTCCCCCTGGCGCGCGAGCTCGCCGAGCCGGGTCACCACGCGCCGCAAACAGGGCTCGGCGCCGGGGCGCGGCAGGCGCTCCAGGGCGAAGACGCCGACGCCGGTCAGCCCTTGCAGGAGATCGAGCTCCGCCCAGGAGCTGTCGAGGATCTTCTCCACCGCCGCGGCGATCTCCTCGCCGGGATCGTCGCTCTCGTCGAAGAACCAACCCCGCAGATGGTCGAGCACCCAGGCCAGGCCGGTGAAGCCGGAGAAGAGGCTGGGGTCGGCCGGCGCGGCGGCCATCGCGTCGATCGCCCGCTCCACCGCCGCGGCCGCCCGATCTCCCCAGACGCCGCCCGGCAGGGCGAGGTCCAGATAGGCGAAAAAGAGCGCCCGGCCCGCCAGGCCGGAGGCCAGCGAGACCGGATGACCGAGCAGCTGCGGATCCGGCGCCAGCTCCACGAGGGCGCGCGCGATCTCCTCGGCCCCGGCGAGAGCCCGCCGGGCGAGAGGTGCGGGCAGCAAGGGTTGCCAGGTCATCTGCGATGGAGAGGCTTGCAACCGTCCAGTCGCCCGGCGAACCGGGGCGGGGCGACCGGACGGCCCTCAAGCGCGGTCTGTCAGCAACAAACCCCGTCCGTGTTGATCATGCAGGTGGCGAAGTTGCTCTGGCAGATCGGGCAGGCCGAGCACGGATTCGTCCCGGCGGTCATACCCCCGGCAACTTGGTCCAGGTTCTTGGCGTCCAGGGTCCGCAGAGTCTCCTTGCTCAGGCCCAGCTTTCTCGTGACCTTCCTCTTCAAGGCTCACCGATCCTTTCGCGAAGTGCGGCAAATTTATTGATGCCGGCGATCTAGAGTTTAGCATGCAACTAGCCTACGCAAGTACTGGATGATCAGAAACCCGAGAGGCTCTGGCGAAGCTACGAGCCGCCCGGTTCGCGGTCCCGCTCAGTAAGGGTTCTGATCGATCGCGCCGTGGTTGACGCTGCGCAGGTAGCAGCCGGTGGTCGGGCGGTTCGCCAGGTTGAAGGTGCCGCCGGGCAGCACCTTCCAAATCTTGTAATTCGAGTAGGTCAGCGGCGAGCCCGCGACGCAGGTCTCGGGGGCGTGGTCGGTCCAACCGGTGGCAGGAGAAACGGCAGGTTATACTGCCGCCTTCATCGGAGATCGCTCATGGAACACGCCGCGCTGTTGCCGCTCGCCGCCTGGGAAAACTTCTACGTCATCGTCGGCTCCTCGGCCGCCGCGCTCACCGGGCTGCAGTTCATCGTCATCGTCCTCGGCGCCGAGGTGAACGCGAAGAGCAGCAGCATGGTGACCCGCGCCTTCGGCACGCCGACCATCGTGCACTTCTGCGCCGTCCTGCTCCTCTCGGCGATGATGAGCGCCCCGTGGCCGGCGCTGGCGAACGTCGCGCTCGCCCTCGGTTTCTGTGGCGGCGTGGGGATCGTCTACGGGGTGATCGTCATCTGGCACGCGAAGCGCCAGACGGATTACCAGATGGTGCTCGAGGACTGGCTCTTTCACTGCGTCTTCCCACTCCTCGGCTACGGGTTCCTCCTCGCCGCGGCGATCGAGCTCCCGCGCTACCCGCTGCTCTCCCTCTTCCTGATCGCCGGCATCGCGCTCCTCCTCCTCTTCGTCGGCATCCACAACGCCTGGGACTCGGTCACCTACATCGCGACCGTGCGGCGGCCGAAGCCCGAGGAATCCGCGAAGCCGAAACCGCCCGCGAAGCCGCGCCGCTGAGGCCGCTACGAGGGCCGCGCGCGCCGCAGCACGCGCCATGCCCAGAGACCCAGGACGGCCGCCGCCGCGGTGATCGCGAGGTACCAGGGATCCGTGGCCAGGTTCCTCTCCTCGATCATCCGCCAGACGTGCGCGAGGGTCAGCAGGCCGAAGAGAATGCCGGTCACCAGGACGTAGATTTTCACACCAGCGCCTCCCTCTGAGACGGGCTGGAGAGCGTCGCTCCCGCCAACTTGGATCGGTAGAAACGCTCAAAAGCCTACCACGCGGCAATGCGGGAATCCCTTAGAATGCTCCCGCCCGCTCGACCCTTGAGGAGAACCGCCCCATGCTCGGACGACGTCAGCTGCTGATCCCGGCCCTTGCCCTGGCCCTCGCTTCTCACCCCTCCAGCCACGCCGCGGCCGAAGGTCCGGCACCCTCCGCGGAGCCGCTGCTCGGCTTCAGCAGCGAGGGCGCCAAGGCCGAGCGCGACCTCGAGGCCCGCTTCGACGCCTCGCTGAACGCCGCCGACCTGCGCGCCTGGATGCAGCGCATCACCTCGCATCCCCACCATGTCGGCTCCCCGTGGGACAAGGCGAACGCCGAGTTCATGGCGGACCTCTTCCGCTCCTGGGGCTATCAGACCCGGATCGAGCAGTTCAAGGTCCTCTTCCCCACTCCCAAGAGCCGCCTTCTCGAGCTGGTGGCGCCGGTCCGCTTCACGGCGAGCCTCACCGAGCCGCCGGTGCCCGGGGACGCGACCTCGCAGCAGACCGCCGAGCAGCTGCCGCTCTACAACGCCTACTCGATCGACGGCGACGTCACCGGCGAGCTGGTCTACGTCAACTATGGGGTGCCCAAGGACTACGAGGAGCTGGCGCGCCGCGGGATCGACGTCAAGGGGAAGATCGTGATCGCGCGCTATGGCGGCTCGTGGCGCGGCATCAAGCCGAAGGTGGCGGGCGAGCACGGCGCCCTCGGCTGCCTGATCTACTCCGATCCGCGCGACGACGGCTACTTCCGGGGCGACGTCTATCCCCAGGGGGGATACCGCAACGAGCACAGCGGCCAGCGCGGCTCGGTGGCGGACATGCCGCTCTACTCGGGCGACCCGCTGACCCCGGGGATCGGCGCCACCGAGGACGCCAAGCGGCTCGCCGTCCAGGACGCGCCGACGATCACCAAGATCCCCGTGCTCCCGATCTCCTACGGCGACGCCCTGCCGCTGCTCAAGGCGCTCGGCGGCCCGATCGCCCCCGAGGAGTGGCGCGGCGCGCTCCCCATCCCCTACCACCTCGGCGCCGGCCCGGCCCGCGTCCACCTCAAGCTGGCGTTCAACTGGGATTTGAAACCGATCTACGACGTCATCGCCCGCCTCCCCGGCGCCGAGCGGCCCGACGAATGGGTGATCCGCGGCAATCACCACGACGGCTGGGTGGCCGGCGCCTCGGACCCGGTGAGCGGCCTGGTCGCCGAGCTCGCGGAGGCCCGCGCCGTGGGCGAGCTCGCGAAGGGCGGCTGGAAGCCGCGGCGCACCCTGATCTACGCCGCCTGGGACGGCGAGGAGCCGGGGCTGCTGGGCTCCACCGAATGGGCCGAGACCCACGCCGCCGAGCTGCGCGACCACGCCGTCGTCTACATCAATTCGGACGGCAACTCCCGCGGCTTCTTCAATGCCGGCGGCTCGCACACGCTCGAGACCTTCGTCAACCAGGTGGTGCGCGACGTCACCGATCCCGAGAAGGGGATCAGCGTCCTCGACCGCTCCGTCGCCCACACGCAGCTCACCGGAGCGCCCGAGCGGCAGCAGGAGGCGAAGGCCGGCAAGCACATCCGCCTCGAGCCGCTGGGCTCGGGGTCGGACTACACCCCCTTCCTCCAGCACTTGGGGATCGCGGCCCTCAACATCGGCTACGGCGGCGAGGGGGAGTACGGCCAGTACCACTCCGCCTACGACTCGTTCGACCACTTCATCCGCTTCGCCGACACGAAATTCGAGTACGGCGTCACCCTGGCGAAGACCGCCGGCCGGCTCGACCTCCGCCTGGTCGACGCCGACGTGCTGCCGATGACCTTCGATCCCTTCCAGGTGGCGGTGGGGAAATACGTCGACGAGGTCGTCAAGCTCACCGACACCCTGCGCCAGGAGGCCGAGGAGCGCAACCAGCGGCTCGACGACAAGGTGTTCCAGGCGGTGGACGACCCCACCCAGACCTGGGTGGCGCCGCCGCGCCTCGACACCGCCCCCTACCTCAATTTCGCGCCGCTCCAGAACGCCGTCGCGGCGCTCAAGAAGAGCACCGCCGCCTACGCCAAGGCCTACGCCGCCGCCACCGCCGGAGGCAAATCGCTGCCGGCAGGCCAGGCGGACCGCCTGAACGCGATCCTGAGAAAGTCGGAGAGCACGCTGACCCGTCCCGAAGGGCTGCCACGCCGCTCCTGGTACGTCCACCAGGTCTACGCCCCCGGCTTCTACACCGGCTACGGCGTCAAGACCCTCCCCGCCGTCCGCGAGGCCCTCGAGCAGCGCGACTGGAAAGAAGCCACCGCCGAGATCCCCCTCGTCGCCGCCACCCTCGAGACGTTCTCGGCGGAGATCGACCAGGCGACGGCGGTGCTGGCAGGGAAGGGCTCGGACGCAAGATAACCGACCGGCGTTCGACGAAAGGATCTCTCCTATAGCCGGACGCGCCGCAGAAGCTCCGCGGGGCGTCCGGCCTGGTTCTCCGGCGGACGGTTGGAGACCCGGCCAATTTATCGATCTCTTTCATCGGCTCGTCCTTCTCGTGTGGCAATCTGAGAACATCTCGATTTGATCTCAAACTTTTGAAGATCTCTGACACCGAACGGTGATCGGCGCGAGACGCCTCCGCACGGCGTTTGCATGAGAGTCTCGCAGAACGGCGCCGCCGGCAGGCACTGGCGTCGCCAAAGGAGAAACCATGAAAAGACATCTCGCTTTGTTGCTTACGCTGACGGCCTTGGGGACGTTCCCGTTGGCCGCCCAGCGTGGCCAGGACCAGCGTGGCCAGGACCAGCGCGGCCAGAACCAGCGTGGCCAGGACCAGCGCGGCCAGAACCAGCAGGCGCGGCCGCGGGCCAACCAGGGGCACCCGCCTCCCGCCCCCTCGCCGCGGCGCGGCCCGGACCCCAGCCGCCAGCCGGAGGTGGAACGCTACGACGGCGGACGGATCAACGGCGTGCCGCATGTCAATCATGACCGCTGGTACGGCCACGACCGGCCGGACGATCCGCGCTTCCGTCAGGGCCAGCCGTTCGCGCATGGGCGCTTCAGCGGCACCATCGGGCCGTCCCACCGGTGGGGGGTCTCCCGCTTCGACCGGGGGTCGCACCGCTTCTGGCTGGGCAGCTCCGCGTTCCTGATCGCCCCCTTCGACTGGGCGCTCGCCACCGACTGGTGCTGGGATTGCGGCGACGACTTCGTGGTCTACGACGACCCGGATCATCCCGGCTGGTATCTGCTCTACAACACCGAGACCGGCGCCTACATCCACGTCCAGTACGGCGGCTGATCCACCACAGCTCGAGAGGAAGACCGCCTCACCCCGGCGGGCCACGACGTGCCGGCCGGGGTGCACCGGGGTCTGCCTGCCAGGCTCCGTGACCTACGGACCGGTCGACGGCGTGCAGTCATCGCTCTGCGGCGGGCAGTCCGCGGAGCAGGCCGCCGTGCAGTTGACCGCCGAGCAACAGGTGGTCGCCGCGGACGGCCCCCGGCCCCTGACCTCCGCCAGGCTGGCGGAGTCCAGGTTGCGCAGCGTTTCGCGATGCAGCGAGAGCTTGCCGGCAAAAATGCGTTTCATCTGGATCTCCTTGGTTTCAGTCTACCGCTCTTTCCTGCCACTTCGGAACGTCCACCCTTTTTCGTTGATTTACGAAGCCTTTTGACTCTACGGCGGTTCCTGGCCCGGGTCAAACGCCAAAGGGTCTCCGGACCCATTCCGGAACCGCGCCTCTCCGGGCGTGACCTTCTATGATGGAGCGCGATGACGAAGCTCGCCGCGACCGCGCTGCTCCTGACCCTCGCCGTCCCGCTATTGGCTAGGGGCGGACAGCAGGCTGAACAGCGGGTCGGACAGGGCCCGCGGCCGATCCCGCTGCCGCCGCCGATCGCGGCGCCGCGGGATCTCCCGTTCCCGGGGACGGTGCGCCTGGCGGTCGATGCGTCGGACACCCGGCACAAGGTCTTCGCCGTGCGGGAGACGATCCCCGCGCAGCGGGCGGGACCGATGGTCCTGCTCTACCCGGAATGGGAGACCGCCAGCCATGCCCCCACCGTGTCCGTCGCCCGCCTCGCCGGGCTGACGGTCCGGGCGAAGGGCCGCCGTCTCGACTGGCGCCGCGATCCGGTCGACGTCCACGCCTTTCACGTCGAGGTCCCGGCGGGCGCCGAGGCGCTCGATCTGGAGTTTCAGTACCTGTCGCCGCCGATCCCACGCGCCGGCGCCCTCGAGATGTCTCCCCACATCGTCAAGGTGGCGTGGCAAAACCTGCTGCTCTACCCGGCGGGATGGTTCGTCCGCGACATCCCCGTCGAGGCGAGCCTGCGGCTGCCGCCGGGTTTCCAGACCGGGACCTCGCTCGCGGTCGCCCACAGCGCCGATGATCACATCACGTTCGCGCCGGTCTCGCTGGAGACGCTGGTGGACTCGCCGGTCTACGCCGGGCAGTATTTTCGCCGGATCGACCTTCGCCGGATCGAGTTAGGGGTCGACCAGGGGATCGACCGGACCCGGGGCGCGGCGGCGCCGGTCCGGCTCGACCTGGTCGCCGACGATCCCGCCAGCCTCGCCGTCACGCCGGCCCAATTGGACCGGCTGCGCGCCCTGATCCGGGAGGCGTACCAGGCGTTCGGCTCGCGGCACTTCCGCCACTATGACTTCCTCGTCTCGCTGAGCGACCTGCTGCCGTCGAGCGGCGGGGTGGAGCACCTGGAGTCGAGCGAGATCAACCTCGCCGCCAACTTCTTCCAGGCGGAGGGCAAGCATCTCCTGGATCTGGACCTCATGGCGCACGAGCTGGCGCACTCGTGGAACGGCCGCTTCCGCCAGCCCGCCGACCTCTGGACGCCCAATTTCAACCTGCCGATGCGGGACAGCCTGCTCTGGGTCTACGAGGGGCTGACCGAGCTCTGGGGCCGGCTGCTCGCCGCGCGCGCGGGGCTGCGGACGCGCGGGCAGACGCTGGACGCTCTCGCCCTCGACGCCGCGTCGGCCTCCGCCCACACCGGGCGAGCGTGGAAATCTCTCGCGGACAGCAGCAGCGACCCGCTCTCCGTGATCGGGCACGTGGTGGCCTGGCCCGACTGGCAGCGCCGCGAGGATTATTACCGCGAGGGCGTGCTGCTGTGGCTCGACGTGGAGGGCATCCTCCGCGAGCGAACCCAAGGAAAAAAAGGGCTGGACGATTTCTCCCGCGCTTTCTTCGGTCTGCATGACGGCGATCTCACCACCGTCACCTATACCTTCGAGGACGTCTGCGCCGCCCTCGAACGCGTGGCGCCCTACGATTGGGCGGGCTATCTCCGCGCGCGGCTGGAAACGCACGACGACGCCGGCCTGCTCGACGGCCTGGCGCGGGCGGGCTATCGCCTCGTCTATACCGATACGCCGACCGACTCCTTCCTGCAGAGCGAGGCGGACGGCGGCGCCACCGATCTCCAGGCGTCCCTCGGGCTCGCCGTCACGGACGACGGCACGGTCAAGGCCCTGGCCTGGAACGGGCCGGCCTTCCGCGCCGGCCTGAGCCTCGGCGCCCGGATCGAGACGGTGAACGGAGAGCGCTACACGCCGGCCGCCCTCGAGGCGGCGGTCCGGGAGGCCGCGACGAAGCCGCTCCGGCTGACGGCCCGCATCGACGGCGAGACGAGCGAGGTGGGGATCGACTACCACGGCACGTTGCGCTATCCGCGGCTGGAAAGGATTCCCGGGGCTGCCGACCGGCTGGACGCGCTCCTGCGCGGACGCGGCTGAAAAGACCCGCCCTCGAGGGCCGGCCAACGACTCGGAGGTCAGCCTCGCGCTGAATACCAGTCCAGCACCCGCAAGGCGCGCAGCGTGTTCCACCGGCTCGGCCGGCCTTCGGCCGCGCCCTCCCCGGCGTCCAATCGGCGCCGAACCAAATGGTAGGGATGCACGTTCTCCAGCGGCCAGCGGCCCTCCGCGTCGGGCTTGGACGCCACCAGGTCGATCGCCTCGGCCAGCCGTGCGTCCGGCGGGACCCCCGCGCCGCGCAGGTACTCGAGCCCGCGCAGGACGTCGTAGTGATAGCCGGTGGGGAACGAGAATCGGGTCCAGGCCGGGTCGATCACCTCGCCGGTCGAGAGGCGGCGCAGCATGCGGCGCGCGAGGAGGTACTCTTCCCCCCGCTCGAGGGCCGCCGTCACGGCGGGCGAGCCGCCCGTGGCCCGCTCGTGCTCCCGGAGCCCCTCGAGGACGCAGATCGTGGAGTGGAAAGGAGCCGCGGGTCGAGCCGCGCTCCTGATCGCAGTTCCAGCCGCCATCGGCCATCTGCTCGCCGAGGAGCCGGTCGACGAGGCCCTGCACGTCCTGGCCGAAGTAGGAGCCGGCCGTCACCACGCGTCCGTTGATGCAGGGCTCGACCTCGCCCGCGAACAACGGATTGCCGTGCCAGGAAGCAGAGCCTGCATGCCACGTGACGTTGTCACGAGCCAGCCCCACGGCGCGGCGGGCCTCCTCGCTCGCCGGGTCCAGCCCCATGTCCCGCAACAGCAGCAGGGTCAGGAGGGTGACGAATTCGGGGTTCGCGTCGATGCCGTCGATGCCGCCGGTGCCGTCGATTTCGTCGGTGCCGCCCCAGTGGCCATCCTCCGCCTGGAGGGCCAGCCGGTGCGCGCCCCACCCCTCCGTAGCGACCTTCGCGCGCTCGGCGGCGACGACGTCGGCCGGCTCGCGGGTGAGGTCTCGCATCACCTGCCAGCGGATCGCGGGGTCCGAGTCGAGGAGCCACCGGATGACCGGGCTCTCTGGCTTCGGGGCTTGCCGTTTCGGTGGATGAATCGCCATCTGCCAGCTCCTGGCGCCTTTCTGCTCCCCGGCTATGGGCCGATAAGCTCAGGAAGACGACAGGCAGCCGCCGCCTTTTCAGAATTGAGAACAACGGACTCGACGGTTGTGTGTCCCAGCTCCTTGCCGGTCTCCCAATTCACCTCGCGGCTGAAAAATGGGAACATCACGCCAGATACGCTGCGATAGTCGGAGAACTGCGTTTCGATGGTTTGCCTGGTGGGATCAACGGCAAGGTGCATCGGCTTGTGCTCACGCATCCTTGCAATGAGATGGGTGGTTCGATCGAGATACAACTCGGCGCTGTATCCATCCGAGTAGACCACGTTGATCTTGTCATAGGCTGTCGAGCCGATCATCTCTCGCCCGTCTTCGGAAATTTTGTGCCCATGCTCTGGAAACTCATCCAGGCCCATCATGCGAACTGGATTGTCGATGCCATGGAGCAAGGTTTCCGTTCCGCCTTTGGGTTGCGGTGAAAAGGATTTGTCGCCGGCGGTTACCGCCCAACCTCCGTGGGAGGAAACGCCTTCCGATTGGAGATATTTTCCCTTGTCAAAAATATCAATTCTCATGCACGGCGACCGATTGGCAACGTACTTGGCCTGCAGCGCGAACTGTGGCTCAACGAGATCAAGGCTCAACTCGATACCCTTGATGGCTCGGACGGCGGCGCTGCCGCCTCGTGCCTGCATGTGCAATGCAAGGGTTGAGGGTCTCTTGAGCTCACCCCCTCCCATGGAAGCGCAGCCGGACAGGGCCACAATGACCAGGCCGGCGACGAAGGGTGCGTGCTTCATCTTTGCTCTCGGGCCGAGGACCTGTTCAGTCTCGCCGGTGCAGATCAGTCCATCGTGAGACCAGACCGGAGCTCTCCACTTCCACTCCTCGACCACCTCGGGGTCAGCCATTGAATCTCCTCTTGCTCGGAGTGCGGTCGTCTCGAAATGCCGCTCCAGGAGTCTCGCACGTTGGCGAGGTCGAGACAAGGCAGGCAGGCGTGAACGATTTCCAGGGTTTCGAGCGTCTACAAGCGATCCGAGATCGACGACGCCAAACCAGGCATGCTCGTCCGCCGTTTCCGGCAATCGCGCCACTTCGATCCAGCCTTCGATCCAGAATAACATCGTCGGCTGCCTACCGTGCTTGGCGAATTCAGACTCTTAGCGAGCCGCGGAACGCCCTGGCGCCATAATAAGATTGCGCACCGTTGTGATACACGAACACCGTGCCATAACGGAAATCAGCGAAGATGGCGCCGCCGAGCTTTCTGATCTCAGCAGGCGTTTTCAACCAGCTCGATGTTTTCGTATCGAACCTTCCGAGCTTTTGCAGCTCTCGATATTGAGCTTCCGTCAAAATTTCTATGCCCATGGCGGCGGCCATGTCCACCGCGTTGTTCTCCGGTCTATGCTCTTTCCTCGACTCCAGCCCTTCGCGGTCGTAACAGACGCTCCTGCGGCCGCCAGGGCTTTCCGCCGAACAATCATAAAAAATGTATTCGCCCGTCTTTTGATCATAACCAACGACATCCGGCTCCCCACCCGTTCTCTCCATCTCATGGAGCGACCCTAGCTTTTCAGCGCTGGCCTCCAGCTTTGCCTGCACCTCAGCCCATTCCAGGCCTTTGTGGCGGTTCACGTTCTTCTCAAAACGGGCCTTCAATGCTTTGAGGAGCTCTTCGCGTTGATCTGCTTTCATGTCTTTTGCTTCCTGCCTTTCTGCTCTGTTTTCATGGCACCCGACACATGCCATGAGCGGAGGCCACTCTTCCTCAACGGACCGGATGGAACCTCTTCAGGGCTTCGAATCCTCGGAAGGCAGCTTCTCCGGAACCGCAAACTCGAAGGTGCCGACCAGGCCGCTCGTGCCCGGCGGCACGAAGGTGACCATGCCGTTGGGTCCGACGGTGACCTGCACGTCGCCGATCGTGACCGCGTACGAGATCGGGGTGGTGCTCAGGTTGTTGACGGTGACGGTCGTGGTGCTGCCGTTGGCCATGAAATCTCCTCTTGCTCGGAGTGCGGTCATCTCGAAATGCCTGAAGCTCCAGGAGTCTCGCACGTTGGCGAGGTCAAGACAAGGCAGGCAGGCGCGAACGATTTCCAGGGTTTCGAGCGCCGAGCCTCCCCAGTTCCCCAGGTGCCGCTTCCCTCGTCGGGACGCGCCTGACGATGCGGATTCGCCGGACCGCTGCGTCACCAATTGAACCAGACGATAAAACGTACCCGATTCGCGCCAAACTGCTCTTCAAGGACGCGAGCTAGCTCAAAGGGCAGCTTCCACTGACTCTCCCCAGGCGGTTCCACCAGCTCATAGTTTCGAATCTCCGCCCACGTCGCATGCGTGTATCCACCGATCTCACCTCTCCCAAACTTCGCTTCGAGGGTCGCGATGGTCTCAAGCGCAGCAAGAACTTGGGCTGAAGGATTCGGCGGAATCCCCCGACGCGGGGCTACCGCATCCGCCGCCTTCTCACCGCTCACCCTCGCTTTGGACAAACCGAAGAGTCGCTCCGTGTCCCGGTCGGCGACGTCCACAAGCGATCCGAGATCGACGACGCCAAACCAGGCATGCTCGTCCGCCGTTTCCGGCAATCGCGCCACTTCGATCCATCCTTCGATCCAGAACGGCATCGTCTGCCGCCTACCGTGCTTGGAGGTGAGCGGTGGCGTAGCCGCCCGCTCGACCGACCGGGGCCAAGCGCCCGGCCACGTGCGACGGCAGGAGCTCCGTAAAAGCAGCAGCCGCGAATTCGATCATCTCGATCCCGTAAGGACCTATCGTGCCAAGTCGAACACGCTGCGCACGTTGGCCATGTGTTCTTCAGTCGTGATCTCACCATGCGCGAGCCGCTCGGCGGAGTCAACCAGTGTCCGCAGTGGAAGGAGGCCACCGACGCGCTCTTCAAGTGAGGAGCGGAGACGTTGATCGTGACCAGGTAAAAAGGATCCGCGTACTGGTGTCTCTCCACATCCGCATTCACACATCACATAGTCCTCCTTGACGGCCAACTACCAAATCTCCGCGTACGAGCTCCGCGTTCCAATCGACCCGATCCAGGGTGCTCGACACAACGTACTTCTTTGCCGCGTCGATCGTCCGGGCAAAGGGCTCCATCCAGTCAGGCCTCGCTCCCGTCCGCGTCGACGGCCGCCACGCTGCCTCCATCATTTCGTAAGTCACCCGGCCAAAGAGAAGGACATCGGCCTGGTCGAGGTTCTCGAGCGCGTGACGATGCAAGTCTTCGTCCGCGACCATCTCAAGATGATCGCAGCACCCGTCCAATGTAACGTTGATGGAATACCGAAGGGATCGCATTACGTGCTCCTCAAGCGGGCTAATGTTTGGGAGCTAAGCGAGCGGGCCCATGAAGGCCACCGCCGCTCCTCAAGGCGATGCCGGCCAAAGGCCACGATCGCTTGAAACTGCGCTGAGCGACGGGGTTGGATGCCCTGTCCTCTTCCCGGGGTCCGACGGTGACCTGCTCGTCGCCGATCGTGACCGCAAGCCTCTGGGAGAGCTCCCTACTGGGCGAAGGCCGTCGTCGGATCATTACGGCACGCGTGCACTGGAACCGGCTCATCGGAGCGTGTGTCCACCTTCCAGCATTCATCATAAATCGAGCAGTAACAAATAACGGTATCGAGGCGCGTCTGTGCGCCCTGCCAGAACACCCGGGCCTGGTCACCAGGTCGTAAGCGGAGGAGCGTGCGAATGGTGCCCGGCGGGAGCACTATACCGCGCCCGAAAGAGGAGTAGACCAGCCCCGGATCGCCCTTGCCGGTCAGGGCGTGCACGGCATCTTCCCAGGTGCGCACCGGCCTGCCGTCGACGAGCACCTCGAAGCTCCGGACCAACGCGGGTCCCACGCCCTGGCTCTCGACCTGGCGTGTATAAGGCTGCCCCTCCACGTAACTGTTCGATTGATTCAGGTACGGCCAAGCCGACGCCCGCTGCTGCTGCCGAGCCAGGGCCGCTTGGTAGAGCGAGATCGCCACGGCACAGATCGCCCCGATCCCGGCCGCGATCGACAGCCAGCGATCCACGCGGCCGGGTGCGGGGCGAGAGTCAGACATTCACCAGAGCGTATCCGGAGCCCGCCAACCCCGCAAGCTGGCCCTTGTGAAGCCGGCTGCAAGGAGGCCTGGTCGAACGCCTCGCGGACTGGCCGGGAGTCCACTGCGTCGAGACCCTGACCGAGGGCAAGGTTCTGGCTCTCAGGGTAGAGAGCCCTGGGATACGTGTGTCCAAAGGACTGGAAGCTGGAATACGGGACCGCCGAGGCGAGTTTCGCGCCCAAAACCCTCCGTGGAACTTCTTCGGCACCTCTTCCGCAGACCCAAACCGACCTGCGCCGCCAAGATGGCGCGAAGCTTGCATCAGAAGCCGGATGCCATGCCCGATCCGGACAAACATCCCGACCTGCACGGCAATGTCCCGGACCGCTGCCCGGTCGCCCTCCTCCTCGTGGACGTCTTGAACGCGCTCCGCTTCGAGGGAAGCGAAGCTTTCGTGCCGCGCGCCGTCGAGGCCGGGCGGCGCATCGCCGCACTGAAGCGATCGGCCAGGGCGGCGGGCATCCCGGTCCTCTACGTCAACGACAACGCCGGGCGCTGGCGGTGCGACCTGCAGCAAGTCATCGCCGACTCCCAAAAGGAGGACGCGCCGGGAAGAGCCCTCGCCCGGCTCTTTGTCCCAGAGCCTTCGGACTACGTCGTCCTGAAGCCGAAACATTCCGGTTTCTACTCGACCACGCTCGACACCTTGCTCACCTATCTTCGAACCCGACGGCTCATCATCACGGGGCTCACGGTCGAGCGTTGCCTCCTCTTCACCGCGAATGACGGCTTTCTCCGCGACTATGAGCTGTTCGTCCCTCGAGACTGCACGACCGCGATCGATGAAGACGATGCGAAGGCGGCCTTTCGCATCCTCGAACGCGTGCTCGGCGCGAATACGGCACCGTCCGCGGAGCTCGACCTTCATCGGCTCGTCCACGATTGATGAGCTGGGCGGGCTTTCTCCATCACCTGCGGTGCGATCGTCAGATCGAGCGAGCGCCACGATCCGGGTACACGATGTGCATGCAGCTTCCGCGTGCGCGGGATTCCGGGAATCCTGTCGGCGCACACCAGCAGACAACCCCTGAGAGGTTTGGTCATGACCCGTACGCGCGAATCTGTTCTCTGTCTTTCCCACCTGCGCTGGAATTTCGTGTTCCAGCGCCCGCAGCACCTCCTGAGCCGCTGCGCACGCGAACACGACGTCGTGTTCTTCGAGGAACCGGTGTTCGACGCCGAGGAGCCCGAGCTCGCGGTGACCATGAGCGACCAGGGGGTCCGCGTCGCCGTCCCGCACCTCCCCCCCGGCACGCCGGCGGAGGTCGCCGAGGCCGCTCTGCGCGGGATGATCGACCGCGTCGTCCAGCACGAGCTGAAGGGAGCGCGGCCGGTGCTCTGGTACTACACGCCGATGGCGGTCGCCTTCACCGACCAGGTGAGGCCCCGCGCGGTGGTCTACGACTGCATGGACGAGCTGTCGCTGTTCAAGGGCGCGCCGCCCGTGCTGAAGGAGCGCGAGAAGCTGCTGCTCGCGGACGCCGACGTGGTGTTCACGGGCGGCCACAGCCTGTACGAGCACAAGCGGGCGCACTCGCAGCACCCCAACATCCACCCGTTTCCGTCGAGCGTCGACGTGCCGCACTTCGCCCGCGCCCGCGAGCGCGAGGAGGTGCCGGAGCCGCCGGACCAGGCGGAGATCCCGGCGCCGCGCGTCGGCTTCTTTGGCGTGATCGACGAGCGCCTGGACATCGAGCTCGTCGGCGAGCTCGCGGAGATGCGGCCGGACCTGCAGATCGTGCTGATCGGACCGGTCGTCAAGATCGATCCCGCCGACCTGCCGCAGAAGCCGAACATCCACTACCTCGGCGGCAAGAGCTACGATGAGCTCCCCGAGTACCTCGCGGGCTGGGACGTCGCGATCCTGCCGTTCGCGCGCAACGACTCGACGCGCTTCATCTCGCCGACGAAGACGCCCGAATACCTCGCCGCCGGCAAGCCGGTCGTGTCGACGTCGATCCGCGACGTCGTGCAGCCGTACGGCCGCGATGGTCTCGCGTGGATCGCCGACACGGCCGGCGAGTTCTCGGCGGCGATCGACGAGGCGCTCGCGTCGGATCGGTCCGCGCGCCTCGCTCACACCGACGCGTTCCTGTCGAACCTGTCCTGGGACCGGACCTGGACGGAGATGTGGAGCCACGTCGCCCGGGCGGTCCAGACGCGCGCGTCGCTGCGCGGCTCCGGTCTCCACGCCACCGCGGGCCACGCCACCGCGGGCGCCCCGACGGCGCACCCCCTTCTCGCCAAAGAGGGATAGCCGATGCTCGACGGCCTGATCGACGACCTGGTCGACGACCCCGGGAAGACGCCGCCGCTCGCGGCGTGGGCAGGGATCGAGTGTACGGTCAACCGGGTCGGCGACGTGTATTACGACCAGACGGTCCGCACCGGTCATCACGACCGGCTGGCGGATCTCGACCGGATCGCGTCGCTCGGCTTCACGCGGCTGCGCTACCCGGTGCTCTGGGAGCGCATCGCGCCGGGCGAGCTCGCCGAGGCGGACTGGTCGTGGACCGACGCGCGCCTCGCCCGGCTGCGGGAGCTGGGCCTGCCGCCGATCGCGACCCTGGTGCACCACGGCTCGGGGCCGCGCTCCACGAGCCTCGTCGATCCGGCGTTCCCGGCCCGCTTCGCGCGATATGCGCGCGCCGTCGCCGAGCGCTATCCGTGGCTCGACGCGTACACCCCGATCAACGAGCCGCTGACCACGGCCCGGTTCTCGGGGCTCTACGGCCACTGGTATCCGCACGGCCACGACGAGGCGACGTTCCTGCGCTGCCTGCTGACCCAGTGCAAGGCGACGGTGCTCGGGATGCGCGCGATCCGCGCCGTGAGCCCCGCGGCGCGGCTGATCCAGACCGAGGACCTCGGGTACACGCACGCGACCCCGCGGCTCGCCTACCAGGCGAGGTACGAGAACGCGCGGCGCTGGCTCAGCCTGGACCTGCTGTGCGGGCGCGTCGATCGCAGGCACGAGCTGTGGAAGGGGATCCTGGCCGCCGGGATCGCGGAGCGCGACGTGCTCTGGTTCCGCGACAACCCGCAGCCGCCCGACGTGATGGGCTTCAACTATTACATTACGAGCGAGCGCTACCTCGACGAGAATCTCGCGGGCTGGCCGGCGTGGTCGCACGGCGGCAACGGCAGGCACGCGTACGCGGACGTCCACTCGTCGCTCGCGGGCAAGCGCGCCGGCGTGGAGCGGCTGCTGACCGAGGCGCACCAGCGCTTCGGCCTCCCGCTCGCGATCACCGAGGCGCACATCGGGGGCACCCGCGAGGAGCAGCTGCGCTGGCTCGTCGAGATCCACGACGGCGTGGCCGCGGCGCGCGACGCGGGCGTGCCGGTGCGCGCGATGACGGCGTGGTCCGTGTTCGGCGCGTACGACTGGCACTGCCTCGTCACGCGGTGCGAGAACGTCTACGAGCCGGGCCTGTTCGACGTCCGCGGCCAGGTGCCGCGTCCGACCGCGCTCGCGGCGGCCTGGCGCGCGATCGCGCGGGGCCGGCGCCCCGTCCACCCCGTGCTCGCCGGCCGTGGCGGACGGACGCGGGCGGTCTCCACATTCAAGGCCGCATGAAACGCACGGCGCCCACCCCGGACGAACGTTGGCTCGCCCGCGGCTCGCATCCGCGTCCGCAGATGCAGCGCGAGCGCTGGCGCAGCCTCGACGGCGAGTGGGAGTTCACGTTCGACGACAGCAGCTGGAAAGAGCCGCGCGACGTCCGTTTCGACCGCACGATCCGCGTCCCGTATCCGCCGGAGAGCGAGGCCAGCGGGATCGGCGACACGGGCTTCCACTACGGATGCTGGTACCGCACCGTCGTCGACCTCGCGCCGGAGGAGCGCGAGGAGCGCCTGCTCCTCCACTTCGGCGCCGTCGACTACTGGGCGAAGGTGTGGGCCAACGGCGAGCCGGTGATCGAGCACGAAGGCGGGCACACGCCGTTCAGCGCCGACGTGACCGGCGCGATCGCCGGCCGCGACCGCCTGGAGATCGTCGTCCACGTCGTCGACGACCCGCACGACCTCGCCAAGCCGCGCGGCAAGCAGGACTGGCTCGAGCAGCCGCACGAGATCTGGTACCCGCGCACCACGGGCATCTGGCAGACGGTGTGGATCGAGCCGGTGCCGCGCCAGCGCCTGCACCGCGTGCAGTGGACCCCGCGTCTCGAGTGCTGGGAGATGGGCATCGAGATCGAGCTCGCCGGACCGCTCGAGCCGGACATGTCGGTGCGCGTGAAGCTCCAGCACGGTGACCAGGTGATCGCGGAGGATCGCTATGCGCCCACCTGCCACGAGCTGGCACGGCGGATCGCGTTCACCGATCCGGGCATCGACAGCTACCGCAACCACCTGCTGTGGAGCCCGCTGCACCCGACGCTGATCGAGGCGGAGATCGAGATCTATGCCGGCGACCGGCGCGTCGACGTGGTCTGGAGCTACACGGCGCTGCGCTCCGTGGGCGTGCTGGGCGACCGCTTCATGCTGAACAGCCGCCCGTTCTTCCTGAAGATGGTGCTCGACCAGGGGTACTGGCCCGACACGCTGATGGCGCCGCCGGACGTGGCGGCGCTGCGGCGCGACGTCGAGCTGACGATCGCGCTCGGCTTCAACGGCGTGCGCAAGCACCAGAAGCTCGAGGATCCGCGCTGGCTGTACTTCTGCGACCTCTTCGGCCTCCTGGTCTGGGAGGAGATGCCGAGCCCGTACCGGTTCACGCCGCAGGCGGTCCAGCTGCTCGTGGCGGAGTGGACCGAAGCGATCCGCCGCGACGTCTCGCATCCGTGCATCGTCGCCTGGGTGCCGCTCAACGAGTCGTGGGGCGTGCCGGACCTGCCGACCAACCCCGCGCACCGCGACTACGTGCGCGGCCTCTACCACCTGACGAAGACGCTCGATCCGACGCGGCCCGTGGTCGGCAACGACGGCTGGGAGCACCTCGCGACGGATCTGATCACGATCCACGACTACGCGTCGCACCCGGTGGTGCTGCGCGAGCGCTACGCCAGCCCTGAGACCGTCCAGCGGGTGCTCGAGCGCCTGCAGCCCGGTGGCCGCGCGCTGACCATCCCGGGGTTCCAGGGCGGCCAGAGTCCGGTCGTGCTCTCGGAATTCGGCGGCATCGCGCTGCTCAACGAGCGCACGGACGAGCCGGGCTGGGGCTACAGCCACGCCGGGGAGCCGGAGGGTCTCGCCGCCGCCTACGAGGGCATCCTGCGCGCTCTCCACGCGTGCCGTGGCCTCGCTGGCTTCTGCTACACGCAGCTGACCGACACCTTCCAGGAGAAGAACGGCCTGCTGACGATGCGGCGCGAGCCCAAGGTGCCGCTCGAGCGGATCGCGGAAGCGACGCGCGGCAATCGCAAGGCCGTGGCCATGGACGTCGATCCCGAGATATGACCATGGCCGTCCACAAGCGCCAGCTCACCAAGCCCGACGGCCGCGACCTGATCCTCTACGCGCGGCACCCGCTCGAGGGCGCGTTCGACGCGCCGGAGCCGGGCGCCCGGGGTCCGCTCGCGTCGCACCTGCGCTACCACCCGCTGCGCGGCGAGTGGATCATCTACGCCGCCCACCGGCAGAACCGCACGTTCCTGCCGCCCCCCGAGTGGAACCCGCTCGCGCCGGCGACGGACCCCCGGCACCCGACCGAGGTGCCGGCCGGGCCGTGGGAGGTCGCGGTCTTCGAGAACCTGTTCCCCGCGCTCGGCACCTCCGAGGGCACCGAGGGCACGGCGCCCTCGACGATCGTCGCGACCAAGCCGTGCGGTGGGCGCTGCGAGGTCGTCGTCTTCACCCAGGATCCCAAGGCGTCGCTCGGCTCGCTGCCGCTCGACCGCATCGAGCTCGTGCTCGCGGTGTGGGCGGACCGCACCGCCGAGCTGGCGCGGCGCGGAGACGTCGAGTACGTGTTCGCGTTCGAGAACCGCGGCGTCGAGGTCGGCGTCACGCTGAACCACCCGCACGGTCAGATCTACGCCTACCCGTTCGTGCCGCCGATCCCGGCGCGCGAGCACCAGATGGAGCGCGCGCACTGGACCGCGCACGGCTCCGGCCTGCTCGCGGACCTGATCGCCGCCGAGCTCGCGCAGCCGGTGCGCGTGCTGCACGCGAGCGAGCGGGCGGTCGCCTGGGTTCCGGTGTGCGCGCGCTGGGCGTACGAGGTGTGGATCGCGCCGCGCCGCCGCGTCGCGACGCTGCCCGAGCTCGGCGACGACGAGCGCCGCGACCTCGCCCGCGCGCTGCAGATCGTGCTGCGCAAGCTCGACGGGCTGTGGCAGAAGCCGATGCCGTACATCCTCGCGGTGCACCAGGCGCCGGTGCGCGGCGAACATCCGTACTCGCACGCGCACATCGAGATCTATCCGTGGCTGCGCATGCCGGGGCGCCTCAAGTACCTCGCCGGGAGCGAGATCGGCGCGGGCGCGTTCACCGCCGACACCTACCCCGAGGACAAGGCCGCCGAGCTGCGCGCCGTCGAGGTGACGCATGACTGAGGTCATTCCATCGGATGTGATCACCACCTCGGCGCCCGGACGGGTCAATCTGATCGGCGAGCACACCGACTACAACGGCGGCTTCGTGCTGCCGACGCCCATCCCGCAGCGCACGACCGTCGAGCTGCGGCGCCGCGAGGACCGCCTCGTCCGCGTGGAGAGTCGCGAGATCGGCGCGTGGGCCGAGTACACGCTCGGCGACGAGCGCCGGCGAGGCGACTGGCTCGACTACATCATGGGCTGCACCCAGGCCCTGCGGCTGACCGGGCACGCGCTCTCGGGGTTCGAGCTGAGGATCGCCTCGGACGTGCCGCTCGGCGGCGGCCTGTCGTCGAGCGCCTCCCTCGAGATCGCGGTGCTGCGCGCGATCCGCCAGGCCTGCGGGCTCGCGATCGACGACACCCGGCTCGCGCTGCTCGGCCAGCGCGCCGAGAACGAGCTCGTCGGCGCGCCCGTCGGCGCCATGGATCAACTGTGCGCGAGCCTCGGGCAGACGGGCAGCGCGCTGTTCATCGACATGCGCACCTTCGCGACGCGGCGGGTCCCGCTCCCGGACGACCTCGATCTCCTCGTCATCGACTCCGGGGGCAAGCACGACCACGCGACCGGCGACTACCGGACCCGGCGCGCCGAGTGCGAGGAGGCGGCGCGCCGGCTCGGCGTCCCGCAGCTGCGCGACCTCGGCGTCGCCGACCTCGCGCGGGTCGCGCGGCTGCCCGGCACGCTCGCCCGGCGGGCACGCCACGTGATCACCGAGGATGACCGCGTGCTCGCCGCGGTCGCCGCGCTCGAGGCGCGCGACCTCCCGGCGCTCGGCACGCTGTTCGTCGCCTCGCACGCCTCGATGCGCGACGACTTCGAGGTCTCGTTGCCCGCGATCGACACGCTGGTCGCGATCGCCTGCGCCGATCCGGACGTCTACGGCGCCCGGCTGACCGGTGGAGGGTTCGGCGGCGCGATCGTGGCGGCCGCGAAGGCGGGCACCGCGGCCGCGGCAGGGCGCCGCATCGCCGACCGCTATCATGATCAGACCGCGGGCACCCCGCGCGTCCTGGTCCCCCAGGAGGCGGCATGCTCCCGATCCTGATCACCGGCGCCACCGGCACCCTCGGCCGCGCCTTCGAGAAGCTGTGCGCCGAGCGCGGCCTCGAGTCCCGGCTGACCCGCCGCGACGAGCTCGACATCGCGGACCCGGACTCGGTATCGGCGGCGCTCGACCGCCACCAGCCCTGGCTCCTCGTCAACACCGCGGGCTACGTGCGCGTCGACGACGCCGAGCAGGATCGGGAGCGCTGCCGGCGCGAGAACGCGGCCGGTCCCGCGACGCTGGCCCGCGCCTGTGCGCGCCACGAGGTCTCCTTGCTCACCTTCTCGTCGGACCTCGTGTTCGACGGCCGCAAGCAGGCTCCCTACGACGAGCACGACACGCCGTCGCCGCTCGGCGCCTACGGACGCTCGAAGCTCGAGGCCGAAGAGCGCGTCCTCGACGCTCACCCCGAGTCGCTCGTCGTGCGCACGAGCGCCTTCTTCGGACCGTGGGACGAGCACAACTTCGTGACGCTGACGCTCCGCGAGCTCGCCGCGGGACGCGAGGTCCGCGCCGCGGACGACACCATCGTCTCCCCCACCTACGTGCCCGATCTCGTGCACGCCTGCCTGGATCTCGCGATCGACGGCGAGCAGGGGCTCTGGCACCTGGCGAACCAGGGCACCACGACGTGGGCCGGGCTCGCCCGCAACGCGGCCCGGCTCGCCGGGCATGCGCCGAGCCGGATCACGCCGGTGCCGTCGAGCGAGCTCGCGTGGCGCGCGCCGCGGCCGCCGTTCAGCGCCCTCGGATCGGCACGCGGCCGGCTCCTGCCCTCTCTCGACCACGCCCTCCTTCGCTACCACGACGCACGCACCCAGGAGCAACGACGATGATCTCGAACCAGCGGAGCTCGAACCCACGCGACACGATCCTGATCACCGGCGGTGCCGGCTTCGTCGGCAGCCACTTCGCCCGCCTGGCGGCCGACGCGGGACGCGACGTCGTGGTCCTCGACGATCTCTCGGGAGGCACGCCGGCGACGCTGCCGCCGAACATCCGGCTGATCGTCGGCGACATCGGCGACAAGGACGCCGTGCGGCGGATCTGCGCCGAGCACCGCGTCGGCGCGGTCGCGCACTTCGCCGGCAAGATCCAGGTCGGCGAGTCGGTGCAACGTCCCGATTACTACTTCCACAGCAACGTCGTCAAGACGCTGGCGTTCCTCGAAGCGCTGCGGGACGAGGGCGTCGAGGCCTGCCTGTTCTCGTCGACGGCGGCGGTCTATGGCAATCCGGTCGCGGTCCCGATCCCGGAGACGGCGGTGCGCGAGCCCGTCAATCCGTACGGCGCGACGAAGCTGACGATCGAATTCGCGCTCGCGGCCTGGGAGCACGCGTACTCGCTGCGCTGGGCCGCGCTGCGCTACTTCAACGCCGCCGGAGCGCACCCGGACGGTACGTTGCGCGAGAGCCACGAGCCCGAGACCCACCTGATCCCGCTCGCGCTCGATGCCGGCACCGGGGCGCGTCCGCCGATCAGCGTGTTCGGCGACGATTACGACACGCCCGACGGCACCTGCGTCCGCGACTACATCCACGTCCAGGACCTCGCGGCGGCCCACCTCGCCGCGCTGGCGCGCCTCGAGCAGGGCGAGACGCTCGGAGCGATGAACCTCGGAACGGGCCGCGGCTACTCGGTGCGCGAGGTGATCAAGGCCGCGGAGCGCGTGCTCGGCAAGCCCGTCCCGCACGTCGTCGGTCCGCGCCGCGCCGGCGATCCGGCGCAGCTCGTCGCCGATCCGTCCCGCGCCAAGCAGCGCCTCGGCTGGGAACCGCAGCGGTCCGATCTCGAAACGATCGTCGAGGACACGCTGCGCTCGCGGTCCGCTGCAACCGAGGGTTAGGCGATCGACAGGTCACGACTAAACGTCCCTCGCCACGATCTGATCTTCACTGTATGCCCTCGTTGCACGAGAGAGTCCTCGCGCGGGTCCATCGTAGGACGACCTTGCCAAGAGCCGCGCAAGTTTTCTCCATCCCAGGCTGAAAAGACTACGACTTGCTCTGTAAGCAGCTTGTTGATGAAGTCGATGGCGTCATCGGCACCGAATGACTCGCCGTCATCACTCCTCCAAGCAGCATAATGACTGTGATACGCGTCGAAGCCGACCGTGACCTCTTTGTTCGCTGTATCGATATGCAGGGGACGCTCTGCCTTTGACTCTATGGGTGCGGGAATGCGGAGGACCAAGAATGGCGCCCCGTCGGCGGTACGTTGCTCAGAAGCATGGCTGCGCCACTCCGGGAATTCCGCGAAGATCTGGCTAAAAACTCTGGCCGAAAAAGAGTCCATGCGCCCGTTTGCCTAACGACCCAAGCTCAGCGACCCGGCCCACGAGACGCTTCGATTGCAACCACAGCGCATCAGCCGGGTTCGCTGCAGCGCATGTTATACGCCAGGCACGCCTTGGCCAAGCTGCTCGGCAAGGGCGACAATGATGCCCTCAGGCCCGCGGATGTAGGCCAGGCGGTACGTGTCCTCGTACTGCACTTCGCCAATGAGCTCGGCCCCGTGGGCGCGCATGCGCGCAACGACATCGTCGATGTCATCGACGGCGAACATGACGCGACGGATGCCCAGCGTGTTCATAGGCGCGTCCACGGGCCCAAACCTGATCGCTTGGGCGTATTGCGCGATCGCTGCATGGAGTCCGGTGTTCCGCTGTTCAACGGTCTATGGTGAGCGGCGGAAGCGGTCCGGCTCTACCGGCCGCCACCGGGTTGCCGGTTGGAGGTTGTGTTTCGGGCCCGGAGGGACGCAGGGAGCCGCCGGATTCCGCCCTCGCTCTGACCCTGGAGCAGCTTCAGGCCTTGGACTGGTTCAGGGTCACGGCGGCGCGAACGAGGGCCTTCAACGCCGCCTCGTCGATCGTCTCGCCCTCGTGGAAGTCGATGGCACGCCTCGTGTTCCCCTCGAGGCTGGAGTTGAAGAGCCCCGCAGGATCCTTGAGCGCCGCCCCCTTGGCGAAGGTCAGCTTCACCGCCTTCTTGTACGTCTCGCCGGTGCAGATCAATCCGCCGTGCGACCACACCGGAACGTTCCACTTCCACTCCTCGACGACTTCGGGATCGGCGTCCTTGATCAGGGCGCGGAGCCGGCCGAGCATCTTCCCCCGCCAGTCGCCCAGCTCCTCGATTCTCGCGTCGATCAACTCCGAAGCCGACCGGGTTTCCTGCGGATCACTTTTCTTCATTGCTTTTGTTCCTTGAGTCAGAGATAACAATGACGACCCGCAGCAGTCCGAGGGCCGCCAGCGCGGACCCAACTACTCCGACGGAGCGTTTTCTGGAACCGCGAATTCGAAGGTGCCGATCAAGGGGCCCGTGCCCGGCGGCACCCAGGTGACCATGCCGTTGGGTCCGACGGTCACCTCGTAGTCGCCGATCGTGACTCCGATCTTCGGGGAGAACTCGTGCTCGATGACGCCGTAACTGCGGCCCGGCAACGAGCCGACGATCGGTGGTTGGCCCGGAGTCCCCGAAGTGATTTCGTACGAGATCGGGCTGGTGCTCAGATTGCAGACCGTGACGGTCGTGGTGTCGTCGTTCGCCATGAGAGTCTCCTCTTTCTCGGAAGCTGATTCGGATGCCTCAAGTCTTGGCAGTCTTGCATGGTGACGAGGGTCGAAGCAAGGAAAACAGCCGCGGCCGAGACTTCACCGGAGTTGGGCTCCCAGGCATCCAGGCTTTCCTGCCTTTATTCGCCCCGCAAGATCGCCTCACCGGTTCGCGGATTGGTGAGCGTCACGTTTTCAAGCGCTCGAATGTGCCATCCCTCTTGCTGTCTCGTCAGAACCGCCAGGATCAGCGTGTCGACCGCATGGGTTCCGGCCGGGTGAGCGGCGCCGGACGCCAGACGACTCCAGAAATGCACAACCACCACTCCGTCTGCGATCTCTACGGCATCGATCAACTCGTTGTCGAGCGTGGAGTCGCGATAGATGGTTTCGTGCAGAGGAGCATGGAGTGCCACGATCTCGTCGATTCCCCGCACATAGTGCCCGAAGCGATTCACGAAGGTGGCGTCTTCCTCAAACAGGCGACCCAGCGCGACCATGTCGTGAGCATTCCAGGCGGCCTGAAACGCAGCGGGCGCATCTTCTGGTTTGCTGATCTCGATCATCGAGCTCGTCGCCCTGTTTCTGTCGTATGACGCCTGACGTTATGGGCTACCGGGTCCGTCAGGGTGCCGCACTGCACTCGATGCTGGCGAACCCCGTGCAGCCCGGCGCATTGCAGATCTGCCGGCTGGAGATGACCATGGTCAGCCCAACGTTGGCCTTCATGGCGAAGTGGGTAGCCTTTGCCTTGCCATGGAGCTTACAAAAGGCATCGGCGGCGGGCGCGCCGCAATCGTTCGCCCATTCCCGGCACCAATCGAGGCGGACCCCATCGCCGCTGGGCAGCTTGAGCGTCGGCGAGACATAGGTGACCGTACCGTTCGCACCCCCTTGTTCGCCCATCATTGACTCAACGAACGGGGCCGTGCCGCAGCGCATTTTGACGTCGGTCACGAAGCGTCCGTCCAGACTGACCCACGCGTACAGGCCGGTCGCCAGCTGGCCGGAGGGGCAACTCTCCTGCTGGGGCTGGCGCAGCACGGGCGGCAAGTTGCCTCCGCCGGCGAAGCGGAAGCCGGCCGGCGTGAGGCCGTGGGGCGGCGCCAACGTCCGGCACTGCACCGAAACGGCTTCGGCGAACGCCTGGTCTCCCGCGCGAATCGCTTCGACCTTCCACGCCGCGACCGCCGAACCGGCGGGACAGGACTGTTGGTTCGGGCCGCCACCGTGGCCACCCAGGGGTAGGCGGGCGTGCGGCGGACCGGGTTGGAAGCGGTGCCCGTCCCAGGGGGCGCAAACGGGCACGATCGCGTCGATCCACCACCCGGTCCGCCCCGACAGGCCGACCACATACTCGCCCTCGGGACAGTCCGAAGTCTTTGGAGCGATCAACGAGGCAGAGGCCGGGAGTGACCCTATCGACGCCAGGACGCTGATCCAGACTGCAACGTGCTTTCGCATGCGCTACCCCCATCCTCGGCGGCCTGTTTCTCGTCTCGCCGCCGCTCAGAGATGATCTCATCTTGCCCCGTCGGAAGGGAACCTCTTCCGGAGCCCCGGACCCGTCCTCTCGAGGGCACTCGGCGAGCTCCGGCGGGCAGCTGCCTCGCGGGGCTCACGGTCGAACGCTGCCTCCTCTTCACCGCGAACGACGGCTTTCTCCGCGACTATGAGCTGTTCGTTCCTCGAGACTGCACGACCGCGATCGACGAAGACGATGCGAAGGCGGCCTTTCGCATCCTCGAACGCGTGCTCGGCGCGAAGACCACGCCGTCCGAGGAGCTCGACCTTCATCGCCTCGTCCACGAACAATGAGCTGGGCGACAGCTCGGGCGCGAGCCTGGCAAGCCGGGGATCGACTATTCGGGTGGAACCTCGCGTAGCTAGCTGGTGCCTCGACAACGGCCGTCAAATGTCTTAAAATACTGCATTAGCATTAGACTCTACTAATGCTTAGAGGGCCAAAGGAGGTTCCCAATGAAAAAGTACCTATGTGCGGTGGCCCTGGTCATTTCGTCGTCGTTCGTCGGGACCGTCGCAGCCGATGGCGTGAGGACGACAGGGGACCAGGCCTTTCTAAGCGAGCTGGCACAACAGCCAACGACGCCGTTGCTAGAAACCCTCTCCGGGACTGCCACGAAGGCAACTTCCACTGACCCCTACTATATGTGCACTCACACGTTCTGCAGGTACACCAGCGACTGCACCCACACGCTAAGCTGCGATGTCGGAGTCGTATGCGGCGAACATACCCCCGGCTCGTATGGATATTGCACCTATCTTTAAACTTCTGACATTCTCCTGCCCCCTCGGGGGCAGGCAGTCCCGTCCGCTCGACCCAGCCGTCCGCTTGAGCGACTTGGGTTAGACGACTGGTCACTTGTGCTTACCCGAGGGTCCGGCTGGCAGCGATCAGTGTTGGAGCCCTGAGGGAGACTCGTCGCAGGCGACGATTCTCAAGTCTTGGGTGTTGAGCAGATCAAGGTCAGTGGCGGCATGCATGGGTGAAGGCGGCAGAAACGAGAGGCACTGCCCTTCGGCCAGCTGCTCATTGTTTACCTTGGGCAAGCAGTCGCAATGCGCGGACATTTTTAGGCCGGCGAGTTCGGGTGGTCGTAGGACGGAGAGCTCAAACGCGTTTCTGAGAAGAGTAGTGCCGTCCGTCAGGTGGTCTTCGTATCCACGGAGAACAAGCCGGTCGACGCGAGCCAACAGGCGAGGCCCGTTCGGCATACTTTCGACAGATGCTGGTACACGAGCGCTTGGGGCAGACGTGCAGGCCGCAAGAAGCGGCAGCGAGAGCGCTGTAGCCGAGAAGAATAGCCTGCTGAGCAGTGTGTACTTAGGCCGCATGTGATCTCCAACGCTCTCTTTTCTGAAGGGTGGCTTGTTGTTCAATGACGGTTTCCCGGTCGCCTAACGCTCGGAATGTGAGCGGCGGAACCGCGCTTTTCGCGGTGCCGTCCGCTCGGCTGTTTGAGTTGGGCGATATGCCATAGTGCTCCCATTGTACTACCTCGCCTAATACCATCCTGTCGAAGTACTGCTCTCGCACGGGAGCGAGAACGCTCTCCCGGGCTGAAACTTTGGACACTGGGCTCCGGAGGAGTCCCGGCATGTAGCCAGGGGCGCGAGCCCCTGGTCGCAGGGATGGATTCCAGCCCATTCCAGAGCCCCGGAGGGGCGCCGGAACAGACCGGACCTCCAGCGGTGATGCAACGATTCGAAAATCCCGCCGCCCCTCTGGGGCTTGGGGCAGGTTGGGGGTGCTCCAGTTCCAGGGGCTGGCGCCCCTGGCTAAATTCCGGGGCTCCTCCGGAGCCGGGGACGCCTGGAGCCGGCGCTCTTGGCTACAGGCTGGGCTCCTTCGACGAGGACTGCGTCTTCGAGCCGCGGCGAAGCGGCTGGCACCTGGCGAGGCTGCTTGCGCTGCGGATCGTTGCGGCGCCAGGAGGATCAGGATTGCGCAGGACGAGAGCCAGACCGCGCCGAGAGACGTCGGGAGCTTCATCGCATATCTCCGCGGAAGGGCGAGGCCTGCCGGCGCGTTCGCGAGCTCACGGGGGCTACTCGTTCGTTTTCTCAGCCTCGGTCGGCTCCTCCCCGGGCTTGTAGCGCGGCTTGGGCTGCGGCAGCAGGAAGAAGGCGACGCACAGCAGCGCGAGGGCCACTCCGACGCGCGGCGCCGCGATCACGACCGGAACCGCAGCGATCTGGATCAGGGTCGCAAGGCCGTAGCGGCGCGTCATCTGCTGGAGGAAATCGGGCGCGAGCCGTTCGTCCATCACCCGGCGGCCCGGCATTCCGTAAAACCACTTGGCCATCCAGGTGCAGGCGGTCAGGGCGAGGCCGGCAACCAGGGTCACCGACCCGACGGGCTCGAAAGACGTGCCGAGATGGAAGCACCAGACGCGGATTGGATAGGGAATGACGACGATGGCCAGCAGGAACAGCAGGTTGATCGCGCCGAACCAGTGATCGGTCTTCGCGTAGATGCGGCCCGAATAATGGTGCTGCAGCCAGTAGGCGCCGATCACGACATAGCAGAGAACCAGCGCGAGATCTTCGCGCCACTGCCCGGCCATGGCTCTTACCAGATCGCTGTAGCCGTGCGGGCCATCGGGAGATCCGGGGACCTTGATCTCGACGATCAGCAGGGTCAGCGCGATGGCGAAAACCGCGTCGCTGAACCCCTCGAAACGGTCGAGCCCGCGCTCGGCACCATGGGTTTTCCCGTGGGTGCGTGGGTCAGGGCCTTTGCGTGGCATCAGGTGAGTCGTGTCGCCCATGCAGGAGTCGATCCTCGCGGCGCAACAGTCGCCAAAGTGGCCACGATCTCCATAAGCCTAACCTCCAGGTCAACTTTCCGTCTTTCACCCCGGAATGCCTGTCTCGGTCACTCTTTCCGGACTCACTCGATCCGACCTATGCCGTTGATTTTATGAGTCCCTTTAACTCTACGCCCGTTCCAGGACAAGGTCAACGCCAAAGAAGCTCCACGTCACCCCCGCGCCGCGCCAGAATGAGACGCGGGCGGCTCGCGCGGGGCCGGCGACGAGGAGCTTGCCGGCTTCGGCCAGGGCGCGAATGTGGGCGAGGTGGGCCTGCTGGATCTCCTCGAGCTTCGCCTCGGGGTAGTCGCGCGGGTGCTCGGGGCGTTGCAGGAGGACGAGCTGGTAGGACTCGAAGGCGGTGGGCGCGGCGGCCGGCGGCGGGGACGCCGGAGCGGCTTGCGGCGGCGCGAGGAGCGTGACGGCGAGGAGCAGGGGAAGAATCATGGCGGCGGGGCCTTTCTTCGAGAACGGCCGGAGGGGCGGTCTTCGGGGCCTATCTCGTTGGGTGGGTTTGAGCTTGGCGGCAGCGAAGGGCTAAGGGCAAACGGCGCAGCGATTCTTCCGCCGGCTCAGCGATTCTTATTTTCCCTCTGCGATTCTTAGTTTGGCCCGGCGATGCTTATCTTGGCGCTGCGATTCTTATCTTGGCTCTGCGATTCTTATTTTGGCCCAGCGATTCTTATTTTGTGTCAGCGATTCTTGCAACGAGCCAGCGATTCTTATTTTGTCTCAGCGATCCTTATCTTGGGTCAGCGATGCTTAGCTCGGCTCAGCGATTCTTCCGACGAGCCAGCGATTCTTATTTTGTCAGTGCGATCCTTATCTCGGCCCAGCGATGCTTATTTTATCTCAGCGATTCTTATTTTGGATTGTGCGAGCAGCGTTACAGCTTGAGCTTCGCCATCAGCTTCTTGACGGCGGCGGCGCTCTGCATGATGTAGAAGTGGAGCGAGGGGACGCCGTGGTCGAGGAGCTCCTGGCTCTGCTTCTGAGCCCATTCGACGCCGATGTCGGAGACGCGGTCGGGGTGGGCGAGGATCTCGTCGGCGAGCTCGGAGGGGACGTCGACGTAGAAGCTGCCGGGGATCGAGGCGAGCTGCTTGACGGAGGTGAGGATCTTGAGGCCGGGGATGATCGGAACGGTGATCCCCAGCTCGCGGCAGATCTCGACGTAGCGGAAGTAGTGGCGGTTGTCGAAGAACATCTGGGTGACCACGTAGTCGGCGCCGGCGTCGACCTTCTCTTTCACCCGGCGGGCGTCGAGCTGCAGGTTGGCGGCCTCGAAGTGCTTCTCGGGGTAGCCGCCGACGCCGACGCAGAAGGCGGTCGGCTCGGCGTCGAGGAGGTCGGCCTCGAGGTAGTGGCCGCGGTTCATGGCGGCGATCTGCGCCACCAGGTCGCAGGCGTAATTGTTGGCGCTCCGCCCGTACTGGAGCGGTTTCTTGAAGCCGCTGTCGTCGCCGCGCACGGCGAGGACGTTGTCGATCCCCAGGTAGCGCAGCTCGATCAGGAAGTCCTCGGTCTCCTCGCGGGTGAACCCCTGGCAGAGGATGTGGGGGACGGCGTCGACGTGGTACTTGTTCTGGATCAGCGCGCAGACTCCGAGGGTGCCGGGGCGCTTGCGCTTGACCCGGCGCTGGATGCCGGCCGACGTCTCGTCGTAGATCACCTCGGCCGCGTGGCTGGTGATGTCGATGAACGGCGGCCGGAACTTCACCAGGTCGTCGATCAGCTTGAGCAGCCCCTGGACGTCGCCGCCGCGCAGCGGGGGGATGATCTCGAAGCTGATCAGCGGTTCGGTGGCGTTCGCCAGATGCTCGGTGACTTTCATGGGATCGGAATCCTCGGGGCTCCAGCCGGGGAGAGTAGCGGGCAGGGGACGGGGGGGTCAAGGCGGGGTCCCCCCGGGCGACCGCGGGTGAGGCTTCGCAGGGGACGAGGCCGAAGACACCGCCGCCATCCTGAGCCCTCCCGCCATCCGTTATAAAGTCCGCCCCATGCACTCCCGTCGATGGACGCTGCGGTTGCTGGGGGACGGGGGGGCCGCCGTGATCGCACTGTGGGCGGCGTTCATGGTGCGGATGGACGTCCATCTGCCGGGGACGCGGGGGCTGCTGCCGCCGGACCGGTTGCGCTTCCTGGGGCGGGAGTGGCTGGTGGTGCTCGCGCTCCAGTTCGTCATCCTCTACTTCTTCGGCTTCTACGACGCCCCCCGCCCGCGCGGGCGGCTGGAGCTCGCGCGCGCTCTGGCCACCGCGGCGGCGTTCCAGGCGATGGTGCTCATCGCCTTCTGGTTCCTCGCCGGGCGCGAGTTCCCCCGTTCGGTGCTGGTGCTCTACGGGCTCTTCGACTTCACCCTGCTGCTCGGCTGGCGGCGGCTGCTCGACAGGACCGAGCCGCGGCGGGAGCGGCGGGTGGCGATCGCCGGCTGCGGCGCGGCGGCGGGCGAGCTGGCGCGGACGCTCCGGCGCGAGCCGTGGCACGGGCTGCGGGTGGTGGGATGGGTGGCGATCCCCGGCGAGACGGTGCCGGAGGAGGCGGAGGGGGCGCTCGGTCCGGCGCTGGGGTCGACGGAGGACCTCGCGGGCCTCCTGGCGGCGGGGCGGATCGACGACATCCTGCTGGTGGGGAGCGGCGACTCCTGGCAGGCGCGGCTGATCGACGGCCTGGCGGGGAGCCGGCCGGACCACACCAGCGTCCTCCTCCTCCCCGGGCCGTTCGAGAGCCTGATCGGGCGGATGCGCTACCGCTGGGTGCACGACCTGCCGCTGATCGAGGTGGTGCGCGAGACGGAGTGGCGGATCAACTGGCCGGTCAAGCGGCTGCTCGACCTCACGGCGGGGTCGCTCCTCCTCCTCCTCGCCTCCCCCCTGCTCGCCGTCGGCGCCCTCGCCGTGCGCGCCAGCTCGCCCGGCGGCGTGCTCTACCGCCAGACCCGCATCGGCCGCGACCGCAAGCCCTTCACCCTCTACAAGCTACGCACCATGCGCGCCGACGCCGAGGCGGAGTCGGGCGAGGTGCTGGCGCAGCCGGAGGACCCGCGGCTGACCCCGATCGGCGCCGTCCTGCGCCGCTTCCGGCTCGATGAGATCCCGCAGCTCTGCAACGTGCTCGCCGGCTCGATGAGCCTGGTCGGCCCGCGCCCCGAGCGGCCGGGGTTCGTGCAGCAGTACCTGAAGGAGATCCCCGGCTACGCCGAGCGCTTCTCGCTCGCCCCCGGCCTCACCGGCCTCGCGCAGGTCAACGGCGACTACTACTCGAGCCCGCAGAACAAGCTGCGCTACGACCTCGCCTACATGGCGAACTGGACGCCGTGGCTCGATCTCTCGATCCTGCTGCGCACGGTCAAGATCGTGCTGACCTCGCGCGGAGTGTGAGGGGGGTGAGGAGGGCCGAGGGCTAAGTCCGGCGTAAGTCGTTGACACGGGGAGGTTTTTCCGAGTACCGTAAATCTGTCCTACATCTTGTCGATTCTGCGAGGTTCCGCCATGCACCCCACGTATGCCCGCCGCTCCCTGTCCCCGGCCGTCCTGCTCGGCACGGCCCTGCTCGTCTCGGCGACGCTCGCCGGCCCGCTTCCGCTGCACGCGGGCTCGACCAACGCGGGGGAGCTCCACATGCCCCAGGGGAACGGCGCCGGGACGGCCAACGGCGACTATCTCACCTCCACCGCGGGCCTCAACACCTTCTACCGCTATTTCATCGAGGTGCCCGCGGGCCTGCCGCGGCTCGTCGTCGAGGTCTTCGACGCCGACGTCGGCGTGGGGGGAACGGCGGAGGCCGCCGCCAACCGCGACCGCGACCGCGGCAACGGCTTCTCCTCCACCGCGACCTATACCCTCCTGCGCCCGGATGGGACCACGGCCGCGACCACCGCCGGCTGCAACGCCACGACCTGCACCGACAACGCCTGGCAGACGATCCTCAACGACACGACGGCGCAGAACACCGCCGCCGGCCACTGGGAGCTGCGGGTCACCATGGGGACCGGCGACGACATCAACGCGATCGGGGTGCGGGCGAATGACGGCACCTCGGGCGCGGGGGGCACGGAGCTGCCCGTCTACATCGACTCGCTCGTCTCCCTGGGGGTGAATCCGCCGGCGAGCGGCACGGCTTCGCGCAGCTACACGCTCTACCCCTACGTCACCTCCGGCTGCACCGCCCTGGAGAACGATTTCGACTACGACAGCGACAGCGGCACGGTCGGCTCGCTCGTCTTCTCCAGCCGGGGCCCCACCCCCACCTTCACCCAGACGGTGGCGAGCGCCAACCTCTCCGCCAACGACGTCTGGGCCCGGAACACGATCAACCGCTGGACCTCCGATCAGAAGTCGACCGAATACGGCATCTGGAAGGGAGTGTTCACGATCGATTCCTATACCAACGCCAACGGGATCAACGGCAACTACACCGACATCTATATCGCCAGCTCCTCGGCGGCGGCGAACCCGCCGACCGCCAATCCGGTGGTCAACGGCTTCCGCATGTATCTGCCGACGGACGCCGGCGCGGCGCCGGTGAAGCCCTACCTGGAGCAGCTCCTCACCTACAGCGGCTGCGGCGCCGGGAACGACGGGCCGAACCCGCCCGTGGTGGGCGTGGCGAGCTGCTACACGGTCACCGTCCGGCTGGTCAACCCGGCCGCCCAGGCGGTCACCTTCTCGGCCGCCAACCTGGTGACCGCGAACATCCCCGGCGCCGGCGCCGTCTACGCCGGCCTGCCGGTGGTGAGCCAGGGCACGGTGGTGAGCCAGCCCGCCGTGGGCGGCACGGGCAACATCACCTGGAACCCCGGCACGGTGGCCGCGGGCTCCACCCAGCTCCTCGCCTACCGGGTGAAGGTGACCCCCACCTCCGCGGGGCAGCGCATCCCGGTCACCGGCACCCCGGCCGCCAACGGCACCAAGGCGCAGTACCGGGACGAGACGGGGAACACCACGCAGCCGCGGGCGCTCTTCGTCTTCGGGCCGCTCTGCGAGCTGGCGGTGACCCAGAACCTGATCACGCAGGCGGTGGTCTCCTCCTTCCACGCCTCGCCGGCGGACGGCGGCGGCGTGCTGCTCGAGTGGAAGACCGCCTCGGAGGCGGGGACGGCCGGCTTCTATGTGCAGCGCTGGGACGCCGCGGCGCGCCGCTTCACGCGGGTGAACCGCGAGCTGCTCGCCGGCCTCCTCCACGCGCCGCAGGGCGGCGTCTACCGCTTCGTGGACGCCGACGCCTCGCCGGCCGAGCCGCGGCTCTACCGGCTGGAGGAGGTCGAGGCCGGCGGACGGACGCGCTTCCATGGCCCGTTCGCCGCCGTGGTCGACTGGGACCGCAAGGACCCGCGCCGCGCCGGAGCCACCGGCCTCGCCGCGGAGTATGAGCGGACCGCCAGCCCGGCGCTCGAGCGCGGGACGCCGGCGGCGAACGCCGCGGAGACCCGTTCGGCCGTCCAGAAGGCCGTGGCGGCGAGCCTCTACGGCGTGCATATCCCGGTCCGTACGGCGGGGCTCCAGTATCTGCGCACGGCGGACGTCGCGGCCTGGCTCGGCCTGCCGGCGGCGGACGCGGGGAAGATGATCACGGAGGGGAAGGTCAACCTGACGCGCGGGGACCAGCCGGTCGCCTGGTACCCGGACCTCCCGGCGGGAGCGGCGCGCAAGGACGTCGCCGCCCTCGGCCTCTACTTCTACGGCCAGGTGCCGGCGACGCTGCCGGAGTCGCTCTACGGCGACGCCGGCATCTACCGACTGCAGAAGGGGCGGGGGTTGCTGATGACCGCGGTGCCCGCCGGCGCCGCGGGCACGCCGGCGAGCGACAGCTTCGCGGCGTCGCTGCACGTCGAGCAGGACGTCTTCGCGGCCACCGTGCTGCCGCTCGATCCGCGGTCGGACTACTGGTTCTGGGAGTTCCTGCAAGGGGACGATCCGACCTACGGCACGCGGACGTTCACGCTCGCCGCTCCGGGGGCCGCCTCCGGCGGCGCCACCCTCACCGTCCACCTCCAGGGGGCAACGGCGAGCGGCGTCGCGGGGGAGCACCACGTGGCGGTGGCCCTCAACGGCACGGCGCTCGGCGAGACCAGCTGGACGGGGATCGCGGCGCAGACGGCGAGCTTCGCCGTGCCGCCGGGGACCCTGCTGGCGGCGGGGAACCAAGTGACGCTCGCCGCCCACACCGGCGGCGGCGCCCCCTACAGCATCCTCTACCTGAACGGCTTCGACCTCGCCTACCCGCGGCGCTTCACGGCCGCCGGGGACACGCTGGCCTTCCCCGCGCCGGGGGGCTCGCCGGTCGCGGTCGGCGGCTTCGCGAGCGCCGCCGTGCGGCTGCTCGAGGTGTCGGACCCGCTCCACCCGCGCTGGCTCGCCGGCGCGGCGGTCGGGCCGGACGGCTCGGGCGGCTTTCAGGTGAGCTTCACCCCGCCGGCCGCCGGGAGCTACCTCGCCGTGACGGCTCCGGCGGTGCCCGTGGCCGCCGCCGACCGCGCCTGGAGCGCGCCGGCCCTCAAGGCTTCGGGAAACCGTGCCCGCTACCTGGTGATCGCGCCGGCGGCCTTCCACGACGCCGCCGAGCGGCTGGCCGACGCGCGGCGGGCGCAGGGGCTGGAGGCGATGACGGTCGACCTCGAGCAGATCTGGGACGAGATGAACGGCGGGGTGTCGAGCCCCGAGGCGCTGCGCGGCTTCCTCGCCTACGCCTTCGCCCACTGGAGCGTGCCGCCGCGCTACGTGGCGCTCGCCGGGGCGGGGACCTTCGACTACCGGAACCTGCTCGGCTTCGGCGACGGGCGGGTGCCGCCGCTGATGCTGCAGACCCCGGGCGGCCTGTTCGCCTCGGACAACCTGCTGGGGGACGTCGACGGCGACGGCCTCCCCGAGATGGCGGTGGGCCGCATCCCGGTCCTCTCGGCGGCCGAGCTCGACGCCTATACGGCCAAGCTCAACGCCTACGAGGCGGCCCCGGCCGCGGCCTGGACGGGGACCGCCCTGCTCCTCTCGGACGTCCCCGACCAGGGAGGGGACTTCGCGGCGGACAGCGCCGGGATCGCGGGGCAGCTCTCGGGGCTCTACACGACCCAGCGCATCGACCTCGCCACCACGCCGCTCGCCGACGCCCGGGCGCAGCTCCTCGCGGCGCTGGGCACCGGGGCCGGCCTGGTCAACTACACCGGGCACGGCGGGCTCGACCGGCTGTCATCCGGCGGGCTGCTGACCGACGCCGACGTGCCGGGGCTCACTGCCGGCGGCCGCTCGCCGCTGATCACGGCGCTGACCTGCGTTATCAACCGCTTCGACGTGCCGGGGGTCCCCTCGCTCGGCGAGCTGCTGGCGAAGAGCCCGGCGGGCGGCGCGGTGGCGGTCTGGGGGCCGACGGGGCTGTCGGCGAGCGGCGCGGCACGCCTGCTCGGCGAGCGCTTCTATCATTCTCCGGGGTCGCCGGGGGCACTCGATGGGGCCACGGACGCCCGGCTCGGCGACCGTACCCTGCGCGCCACGGCCGAGTACCGGGCGCTCGGCGGCGATCCCACCCTGCCGCCGCTCTACGGCATCGTGGGCGATCCCGCCCTCAGGCTCCAGCAGCCGCCGGTGCCGACGCCGGCGCCGGGGACCCGGACCGGAGCTCCGGAGTAGAGGCCGCGTCCGGCTGATTGAATTTTTTGCCGTTCCGCGGAAACCTACCGCGGGACGGCGATCCGTTCGCTGCGTTAGCGTGCTCAATCCCGCGCAAATTTTGCGCATGATGACTTTGCAACACTTGGTAATGCGCATGGGCGCAATCGCCACAAAATATTTTCATCTCGTTCCGGAGCTCGCGGAAAATCTCTTAAATCGCTTGGAGAACGAGGGTTGTGCGCCCCAGCGCTTGACACATCCCGGCCGCGGGCTTACTCTGGAGATGGGAAAGTGCAAGAAACATTGAGCGAAAATCCATTTTTTAAGCAGCGGAAACCGCCGGAAGAAGGAACGCCCTCGTTGCGTCCCTACGAACGGCCGCGCATCCTCTCGCGCGAGCCCCTCGAGGCGGTTGCCGCCGTCTGCGCCCCGCACCCCCCCGCCAAGGGAAATCCGGGCCTCTGCCCCAGCGGTCCGATCTCGTCGTAGAGCGCGGCCGACCTAGCGGACGATCGGCAGCACAACCCGCTTCACGGTCTCTTCCTCTTCCATCACCTGTTCCAGAAGCTCCCGGCGCTGCACGGCGGCGGGGTAGAGGGCGAGCGGGCTGCCGGTCTGGGTGGCGGCCGAGCCGGGGCAGAAGTTGAGGAGGTGGGCGCCGGGGCCCTGCGCCGCCAGCTCCTCCTTGACGCGCACCGTGAGGTCGCGCACCTCGGCGAGGGCTCCGGTGCCCGACCAGATCTCGCGCAGGGTGCGGCCGTGGAGGTTCCCCACCGGCCGGCGCCATTGCACGCAGGGATAGACGTTGCCGTAGGGATCGACGGCGAGCCCGGAGGAGCCGGCGCCGCAGTGCTTGTGGACCGGCGTCGGGACGGTGCCGTCGTCGCCCCCCCTCGCCACCTCAGCTGGACGGACGCTCTCCCCTTCTCCTGCCGCCGCCCGCCCGCGTTCGAATTGGAGACGGAAGAGGCGGAGCACCCCTTCGGGACTGGGCGCGACCTGGAGCGGCTCGCGGGCGCCGTCGTCGCGCGGCGTCACCTCGGGGTCGACCTGGAGGGGGAGGCCGAGGGCGTCGGCGCGGGCGAACATCGCTTCGATCTCCCCTTCGTTCCAGGCGGTCAGGGTGCTGTTGAGCTTCACCCGCAGCCCCAGGGCTCGCAGCTCGGCGAGATTGGCGAGCAGGCGGTCGTGGCTGCCGGGGACGCGCGTCTGGCGGTCGTGGGTGGCGGCGGTGGCGCCGTGCAGGCTGACCTCGATCAGGAAGGGGTCGACCTCGTCGCGCAGCCGGCGGGCCAGCTCGCCGCGCAGGGCGTGGCCGTTCGACTTCACCCGCACCACGAAGCCGAGCTCGCGGGCGCGGGCGCCGAGCGCCAGGAAGTCCGGATGGGCGAGCGGCTCGCCGCCCGACAGGGTGAGGTTCAGCACCTCCATCTCGCGCAGCTCGTCGAACAGGCGGAAGTAGTCGTCGCGCGACAGCGGCACCCCCTCCAAGCCGACGTCGTTGTAGCAGAAGAAGCAGTCGAGGTTGCAGCGGTAGGTCAGCTCGAGGAGGACGGAGAAGAGGAGGTTCTCCCGCCAGGCGGCGGCGACCACGCGGGAGAGGCTCATCCGCCGGCCCCGGCGTCTTGCGCCGCCGCCGCGGGCTCGAGCAGGCCGGCTTCGGCCGCCTCGCCGGCGAAGTCTAGGACGTCCCGCGCCAGGGTCTCGCGGTCGGCGCCGTAGGTGCCGGCCAGCGCCTCGATCCAGTCGCCCACCGAGCGCTCGCCGTCCGCCAGGTCGAGCACCGAGGCGGCCACCTCGTTGAGCACCAGCACCTCCGCCGCCGACTGCCGGAGCACCACGGCCTCCCCCTCGATCCGCCGGTAGCGGAGGTCGGAGGGGCGGCGGAGGATGGAGGCCGGGGTGATGGGGGTGGGGGGCATGGGGATTCCGAAGCTCAGCCCGCGATCGATCTCAGTATAGACCACAGCTCCCCACCCTCCCTCGTGAACCTCACCTCGAAGGCGGGGACCGCGCTCACCAGCCGCTCCAGCACCGCGAGCAGCGCGTCGCGGCGCCACGGGTCGCGGTTGACGAACGGGGCGGCGGCGAGGAGGGAGGCGAGCGCCGCCGCCGGCGACAGCGGGCGCAGCCCCTCGGGCTCTCCCTCCCCGCACTTGGCCAGGCGGAGGATGGCGCGCAGCGGGACGCTCTCGGGCCCGCCGGCGCGGTCGCCGAGGTCGCCGGTGAACGGCAGCTTGGCGAGGCGGACGGCGCCGCCAGCCTCGGAATCCGTGAAGCGAACGGCGTTCAAGTCGTCCGAGAGGACGTCGCCCCCCGCCGCCAGGCAGAGGCGGGAGGCGGTGGTCTTGCCGGCGCCGGAGGGGCCGAGGAGGAGGAAGGCGCGGTCCCCGCCGGGGCCGGGGCCGCGGTCCACCACCCCGGCGCTGTGCAGCACGGCCCCGCCCTCGGCGAGCAGGCGGTGGGCGACGACCACCCGCAGGCAGTTCTCGCACACCGAGGCCCACTCCTCCCCCGCCGCCTCGGAGGTCCAGACGGCGGCGCTCAAGGCGCCCTCGGCCGACCAGTCGAGGCGGGCCATCAGGCGGAGCCCGGCGACGGCGAGCGAGGAGGCGGCGGGGGCGAAGTCGAGGGCGTACTCCCAGCCGCGGGTGTCGACGGCGAGGAAGTCGGCGGCCGGGGCGCGGAACATGCGGAGGACGACCCGGGGGACCCCCGCCTCTGGCAGCCGGCAAAGGATTCCGAAGCGCTGCCGCGCCGCTTCCTCCTGCGCCGGGGCGAGGCCCGCCAGGAGATAAGGGCCGCCTGCGACGTCGAGGAGCAGGGCGCGATCCCCCCACGGCTCGCCGCTCGGCCGGCCGGGGAAGAGGTCGGGGAAACGGAGGAACTGCTCGCCGAAGCTCATCCCGAGGGCCTCCGCCGTAGCAGCCGCGAGCCGGCGAGCGCCAGGAAGCCCAGGAGGGCCGCGGCGCGCGCCGCGAGGGTCGGGCGGAGCGCCGCGACGCGGCCGAGGACGGCGGCGAGCGGCACCGGGGCGTCGTGCACCGGGCAGGCGTCGCCGCGAGTCACCAGGGCGAGCGCTCCGGCGTGGAGGCGGTAGCCGAGCAGGCGGTGGGCCACCAGGCGGCCGTCGGCGGCGCGGAAGACCACCACGTCGCCGGGGGCGTAGAAGCGCCCGGCCGCCACCCGCACCCGTTCGCCGTCGGCGACGCCGGGCGCCATGCAGTCGCCGCGCACGCGGACCTCGACGGGGGCCTCGCGGGCGAGATCCCGCAAGGCGGCGAACGCCGCCGGAGCCAGGGCCGGGGCGGCGCGCACGGTCATCGGCCGGCCGGGCCCGTCGAGACAGCGGAGAGCGCCGGGAAGTCGGCGGGGAGCTCGCGGGCGAGCAGCGGCTGGAGGCGCACGGCGGTCGTGAAGCTCCGCCCGGCCTCGTCCCTCCGGCCGGCCATCCACTGCGCCTTGCCGAGCCCCATGTAGGCCTCCGGATGCGGCTCGAGGCGCAGCGCCTCGCGGTAGGAGAGCTCCGCCGCCTCGGGCCGGGCGAGGAAGAAGAGGTACTGCCCGCCGCGCGCCACCGGCACCCCCACCTCCACCGGATCGAGCGCCGCGGCCTCGCGCAGCGCCGCGAGGTTCTGCGCCACCACCTCGGGCGGCGACTGGCCGGCGTGGACGAGCGCCACGCTCATCCGCTGCACGCTGCCGAGGAGGCGTCCCGCCAGGGAGAGCCGGTACCAGCGCACCCCCTGCCCGGCGAGCGCCATGACGAGGAAGAGAGTCAGCACGAGCGGGAGGACGGCCCACGCCCCCCGGGGGAGGGCGGCCCCGACGCCTTCCGCCGCCGGCTCCGCGCTCTCGGCGGCGGCTGCGGCGGCGGGTTGCAGCGCCCAGCTCAGGAAGAGGAGCGCCGGGTAGGCGACCAGCGCCACGTGGAAGGGGAAGTCGACGAGCGCCAGCACGAGGAGCGCCGCCGTCCCCGCCCGGGCGAGGGGGCGCCGCTCGGGGGGGAGGCGGCGCAGCGCCGCGAGGAGCACCCAGCCGCCCCAGGCGATGGCGAGGAGGCCGGGCACTCCCCACTCGGCGGCGGCGGTCAGCAGCTCGTCGTGCGCGTTGGCGAAGACGCTCAGGGACGGGTCGGGGAAGAAGCGGACGCCGCGGTCGAGCAGGGCGAGCTTGGCCGGCACGAACTCCGGCAGGTAGGCGCCGTGCCCGACCCCGGAGAGCGGGTGGCGCGCGAACATCCAGACGGCGGCGCGCCAGCCGTCGAGGCGGCCGGTGAGCACCGAGTTCCAATCGCCGGCGGCGGCCTGGCGCGCCTTCATCACCACCCGCAGCCGTAGCGGCGCCACCGCCACCACCAGCAGGAAGGCGGCGAGCCCCCCGCCGGCGAGCGTCGCCGCCGCCCGCCGCCGGCCGGTGGCGGTCAGCCGGCTGCCCCAGAGGACGAGGCTGCCGGCGAGGAGGGCGGCGAGGGCGGCGAGGGTCTGGCTGAGCAGCAGGGCATAGACGCAGACGGCGAGCGCCGCGGCGGTGCCCCAAGTGCCCCAGAAGCCGGCGCGCCGCCCATCCCGCCCATCCCTCCAGCGCCGGCGCAGCGCCTCCTGCGCCAGCAGGGCGGGGAGGACCAGGTAGGCGCCGAGGTCGCCGGGGTTGCCGGCGAGCGAGGTGACCGCCTGCCGCGAGGCGGGGGCCAGCCCGAGGAAGCGCAGCGGCTGCCAGAGGTCGTGGAACTGCAGGATGGCGAAGGCGGCGAGCGCCGTGGCGGGGACCAGGAGCGCCTCGAGCGCGCGCTCCAGGCGGGAGGCCGGGACGGCGGCGCTCCACCCCACCAGGGCGGCGCCGCCGATCCAGAGGTCGATCAGGGCGTCGCGGGTGTGCAACGGGTGGAGGGTGAAGACGAGCCCGGCGGTCGCCACCACCAGTGCCGGCAGGACGAGGCGCAGCGCCGGGAAGGAGAGGAGCTCCGCCCAGCGCAGCGTTCCCCTTCTTCGCCACTCCCAGGCGAGGGCCGCCAGCGATGCCAGGGCGAGCGCCTCGCTCGCCAGCAGCTTCGGCTGGCGGAACGACTCCGCCCCCAGCCGCGAGAGCAGGAACGGCGGCACCAGCACCAGCAGCCAGAGGAAGAACATCCCCGCCCGGAGGTCGGGGGGCGTTTCAAGAGACTGGCGCGGGGTCACACGGGCAGCCTTCACGGGCAGGGAGTATACAAGGGGCTTTCGGGGGGGCTGGCCAATAAGGCTCTGACGCAGGGGAGGGGCTCGTCCCCGCCCGGGCGGTGGCCGGCCGATCGCCTGGCACCGCTGACACCGGAGCCTCCCGCCTACGAGAACGCTCTCCGAGTCGCGCCTCCCGCAGTCCTCCAGCGGATACCGTCCCGGTCTTCGTCAGGACAAGCACCTTATGAGCAATGGCGAACGCCGGCAATTCTGTTACCTATCGTTACAGGAATAGACAGGATTGCCTTCGGGGTTCATACATAGCCATGGGTATGCTTGACCTTGGGGAATTGTTTGGACAGACTGTCGGCAGGTCACTCTCGGCTTGGGACCTAAGCCATGAATCCTCAAGGGAGACTACAAAGGCGTGCAACTTGCAGTTCTGCAAGACTTGGGGGGCAACCCATGGACGGCTGCAACAGAGGCTATCAAGAGGCACCCCGCAGGGTGGCTCTTTGCAGGCCTCTGCGCCATCCTTTTCTACTTGGCATTGGTCAAGTTAGGACCTGTAGTGATTCAAGCCATCAAAGAGGACCGAGAAAGCAAACGGAAGTACGACTTGGCTAAGTTACGGTTGAAGAAGCAAATCGAAGATCGCCGAGCGCAAGGAAAGGAGGAATCCAAATGAACCCTCTAAACACGGGACTGGTGCTCCTAGCCTTCGCCTCACTGCTGACCCTTCTGGGACTGTTGGCTCGTATAAAGAGACGCCAACTAGTCCAGTTCGACCGATGCCAAAAGGCCTTTTACAAGCATGCTGGCACTTTGATCGAAAGCCCTAGGACTCCCGAGGAAATCGTTCGTTTCCTGGAGTTTGGTGCACGAGCATTGGGCAGGAGATGGGCGCTGCTGCTGTTTATTGCCTTTACCCCCTTCGCCCGCCATTCGGCAAGTAGGGAAGGGAAGAGCCGGCTCTCGGAAGAGGCACAGGCATTACCGCCAGTTATGAAGGAGAGTTTCTATACCGCGCTGGACTCCTTATTCGGAGCCATGTGCTGGCAAAGCCTATTCCTGAGCTGGGTTTTTCGGTGGATCACGCGGCCTGTAAGGAAGCCCAAGGTTGACCACGCCAATAAGGGCGCTACCGAGCTTGCACTTGTCGAGCGCGTCTGCGCTCGCGCCGCTTAGGGCCGTAAGCAGTTCCTGTCCCCGGCCCTCACCCGGGCGGGATTAAGCCCGGGACGAGCCCCGCCCCTACGTCAGACCTCGAATACCGAGGCGCTACCTCCGCCGCAACCGCGCCCAGCCGTACCGCACCAGCCGCCACCCCAGATCGAAGGGCCTGGCGATCCGCCGGCCGAGGTAGCCGAGAGCGCTCCGCGGCGGGCCGTAGACGGCGTCGATCTGGGCCCGGGAGAGGACGATCGCCCCGAGCACGGTGCGGGCGAGCTGGAGCGGCCGGGGGCGGTCGCTCGGCTGCGGTTGGAAGAGGCCGAGGCGGAGGGCCCGCTCGTAGCCCGCGTCGAGCCGGCCGGCCAGGAGATGGCGCAGCAGCGTCTCCTCATCTCCCTGCCAGTTGCGGGGGTCCTCCCCCGCCGTCAGGCGGGCCACCAGCCGGCGGACCGCCGCCGCCTCGGCCGGCGAGACGTCGCGCGCCACCCAGCCGAGGGCGCGGTCGGTCAGCGCGGTGAGCTCCCCGAGCTCCCTGAGATCACTGAGGTCCGCCACCATCTTGAACAAGGGATAGGAGGCCGGCCAGAAGCCGTGCTGGCCGATGCCGTGGACCAGCACGTGGGCGGCGAGCACCTCGGGCGGCGGCGCGGCGCAGCGGCCGGGGAACGCCGGCAGCGGGCGGAGCATGCCGGCGGCCGCCAGCGTCTCGTAGCGGGCCGAGCGATCCTCCGGTCCGCCCAGCCGCACGCCGGGGAGGGTGAGATGGATCTCGACCGCTCCCCCCCGCGGCCAGACCAGCGCCGGGAGCTGGTGCTCCGCCTCCGGCAGCCCGGAGGCGCGGAAGCCGGCGGCGACCAGCGCCGACCACAGCTCGCGGGCTTGGGGCTCGGGGGCCAGCAGGTCGATGTCGCAGGCTCCGCGGCTGCCCGCCGCCAGCATTCCGGCGGCCTCCAGGGCGGCGAACTTGAGGAAGGCGAGCGGGATGCCGAGCTCCGCCGCCACGGCCGCCACCCGCCCCGCCTCCCCCATCAGCCGCAGGCCGACCGCCGCCGCTCGCCGGCGGTCGTGGGCGAAGGCCGCCGCGGTCGCTTCCCCCGAGCCGCCCCCGAGCTCCGCCGCGAGCCGCTCGCGCCCCTGGCGGGCGGCGATCCGCGCCGACATCTCGAACCGCCGCGCCAGGGCGAGCGCCGCGCCGGGCTCGACCGTGCCGGGGAAGGGCGCGTCCAGAGGGCCGAAAGCGCGCAGCAGCATCCAACGGATCTCTGGGGAGAGCACCAGCGGCGGCGGGTGGAAGCGGATCGGCGCGGGCATCGGCGTATTGATGGGGAGTATTATTGACGCTCTGATGGTAAATCCCCCTCCCGGCAACGGTTGGACCGGCACGGCCTGGCGCCTGGGCCTCGCGGCCGCCGGCGTCGCCGTGGCGCTCGCCGCGGCGGCGGAGCACCGCACCCTCGAGGCGGCGCGGAGCCAGGCCTTCGCCTGGATCGGGCGCGCCGGGATCAATCCGGACGCCGCCGACCTCGGCAGCGAGCCCGATCCCGAGCGGGTGCGCCTCGGCGCCGCGCGGGCCGTGCTGGCCGCCGAGCTCGACCCCGCCCGGCGGCAGGGGATCGCCCCCGAGCGGGCGGGCCGCGAGACGGCGGCGCGGATGGCGGAGGCGGCCCGCGCCGGCCGCGAGATCCTGGCCCGCCGCCCCGCCTCCTGGGAGGCGGCGCTGGTGGCCGGCGGCGCCACCTATCTCGGGTGGTCCGAGGGGCGCGACCCGCGGCTGTTCACCGCCTACCGGCAGTGGGAGGCGCCGCTCGAGACCGCCCTGCGCCTGGCCCCCGCCAAGCGCGAGCCGGTGCGCTTCCTGGCCGCCGCCTACCTCGAGATGTGGCCGGCGCTCGCGCCGCGCAAGCGGGAGGTCGCCCATGCCCTGCTCGCCGAGGTGTTCCGCGATCCGGAAGACCTCAACCACCTGATCGACCCCTGGCTGGACACCGCCGCCGACCAGCGCGAGGCGTTCGCCGTGCTGCCGGACGAGCCGTTGGTCTGGGACCGGGTGGAGAAAGCCTACGCCGGCCGCGGCGACCTCCAGGGGTTCGCGGCGGCGCGGGGACGGCACGACGCGGCGCTGGTGCGGACCCTGCGCGCCGACCTGCTGGCGGCGGACCGCCTGCGCGGCGACGGCCGGATCGAGGAGGCGCGGGCGCTCTACCTCTCGGTGACGGAACGGGCGCGCCCCGAGGCGCGCTATCTCCCCTTCCTCGCCGCCGCCCTCGAACGCTGCCCCCCGGGGCCGGTCGACCGCCGCACCTCCGATCAGCTCGTGCCGCACCTCGACCGCGCCCTCGACCGCTGCCTCTACGCGCAGTGCGAGCTGCCGCCGGTCGTCCTCAAGCGGCTCGCCAACCTGGTGCACGACCTGCCGCCGCCGCGCGCCGCGCTCGCCGCCCTGTTCGCCGGCGACCTCCAGCGCGCCGGCATCTACGAGCGGCGGGTCGAGGGGCTGGGGGCCGAGGCGTGGGCGCCCTACCTGATCGCCAAGGCGCGGGCGCTCGCCGCCGCCGGCCGCTGGGAGGACGCGCGGGAGGCGCTGGCGCTGGTCAACCTCGCCTGGCAGGCGAGCCCCCTCTACTGGCAGGCCCGGGCCGAGGTGGCGCACGCGGCCTCCGACGCCGGCGCCCAGGCGGAGGCGGCGGAGCGGCTCGCCGCCCTCTCGCGGCGCGCCTGGGGGCCCCAGGATTGGACCTCCCGCCGCGGCACCGCCCGCCTGGAGATGATGACCGCGGCGCCCGCCGCGGGCCTCGCGGTGGCGCTCGACTCGGTGTCGGCGCACGGCGCGCTGGTCGAGCTACGGCTCGACGGCGCGGTGATCGGCATCTTCCCCATCCAAGCCCCCGTCCAGGCGCCCGCGGGCGCCGCCGCCGGAACGCCGCCGCCGTCGCTCCTGCGGAGCGCGCTGCCGGTCGGCCGCGGCCTTCACCTGCTCGAGCTCGACAGCGTGGACGGCAACCAGGTCCTTCCCGGCGCCGTCGAGCTGCGCTGAGCGCTGCCGCGTCCGCGCCAGGGTGACGGCGCCGAGCAGCGCCGCCAGGGTCGCGCCGTTGGCCGGCATGGCGAGGCCGAAGTCGAGGTTCTCGTGGATGGCGAGCGAGACGAGGACGCCGAACGCCGCCAGGGCCGCCGCCCGGTCCTCCGAGCGGCTGCCGTCGCGCAGCACCGCCGCCTGCCGCCGCACCACCCCGAAGAGTCCGGCGGCGAGCAGGGCGAGGCCGGCGAGCCCTCCCGTCACCAGCACCTCGAGAAGGTCGCCGTGCGGGTGCCACCAGGTGCCGCGCAGGGTCTCCGGCTGCACCAGCGGGAAGGCGTCGCGGAAGGTGCCGAGCCCCGAGCCGGTGAGCGGGAAGCGGCGCCAGAGGCCGAGCGCCGCGCGGTACTCGAGGAGGCGGGCCCCCCAGCTGCCGTCCGCGGCCGAGGTGGCGAGGATGCGGCCCAGCCCCTCCTGGCGGCCGATCGCCGCCACCACGGCGAGGCCGGCGATCGCCGCCGCCGCGCCGAGCGGCGCCAGCCACCAGAGCCGGCGCACCCCGGCCGCCAGCACCCCCTGGACGGTCACCGCCGCCACCGCCGCCAGCAGGCCGGCGCGCGAGCCGGTGAAGGAGAGCCCGGCGAACAGGGTGAGCCAGAGCATCGCCGGCGGCGCCACCAGCATCGCCCGGCGCTCGAGCCGCGGCTCCTCGCGGGCGCGGCGGGCCGCCCACCAGCTCCAGGCGAAGGCGATGGGGAGCGCCATCTCGAGGTAGAGGGCGAGATGGTTGGGATTGACGAAGGTGCCGCGCAGCCGGGTGGCGGAGGCGTGCAGCTCGACCCCCCACAGGCTCCTGGCGCGGGCGAACCAGTCGCGGGCGCCGAACAGGACCTCGAAGAGCGCCACGGCGAGGACGGCGCCGGCCAGCCAGCGCCGGTGCTCGCGCCGCCGGCCGGCGACCGCGGCGGCGAGGAAGAGGGCGGCGGCGGCGGCCCAGCCGAGCGCCGCGCTGCGGGTGGCCGCCGCCGCCAGGGTCAGCCGCTCCGCGGGGGCCGCGGGCGCCGCCGGGACAACGGCGGCGTCCGGCCCGGGCTCCGCCGCCGCCTGCGCCGCCGCCTCCCGCTCGAGCCGCGCGTGCTCCGGCGACAGCACCGCCGCCAGCGCGGCCGGCAGCGGCGCCGCCTGGGCCAGGCCGAGGAGCGCGAGGCCGGCGAGCGCGGCGGCCGGGAGGGCCGCCGCGGCGAGCGCCGCCGGCCGGTCGAGGGCGAGGGCGGCGAGGGCGAGGGCGCCGCCGCAGAGCGCCGCGAGCAGCGCCGCGGCCCACGGCGTCACGCTGCCGAAGGGGAGCGGCGCCCAGAGCAGGACGAGGGTGAGCAGGGCGGCGAGGAGGCGGTCGGAATGACGTATCATGTCGCGGACCCCGGACCTTTCGTCATCAGAGCGAGCTTACGAGTTTAGAAGAGGAACCATGCGCCGCAAGATCCGATCCTCGACGACGCCGATCCTCGGCTCGTTTGCCCTCTTATTTACCCTGTTGGCGGCCCTGTTGACGGCCGGCCGTGCCGGAGCCCAGTTCCTGCAGTATACGCCGCCGGGAGGACCGGTGGAGAAGCCCGAGTCGCGCCGCATCCAGCTCGAACGCGAGCTGAAGGACGCGCGCTATCACCTCGGGCCGGTGCGCATCGCCCCCTGGGCGTCGCTGCACGACCTCGCCTACGTGCATAGCCTGCTGGTCACCGGCCAGCACCTGCCGGACGACGTGACGGCGACCGGCGGCGCCGGCTTTCGCGCCTACCTGCCCAACGGCGAGGACGCCTACTGGAGCCTGCAGGTGCTGCCGGAGTACGTCTGGTGGCTGCGCCAGACCGGGCGGCGGCAGCTCAACGGCCGCTATCTGCTCGATTTCTCCGGCTTCTTCAATCGCCTGACGATCGAGGTCCGCGGCGGCCGCGAGCAGCGCCAGCAGCTGGTGAGCCCCGAGGTGACGGTGCCGGTGAGCACGCGGCGCGACGGCGGCGAGGTGCTCGCCGAGCTGCGCCTGTCGAGCGCCTTCTCCGCCTTCGGCGTGGTCTCGATCAACCGCCAGAACAACCTGGTCGAGGACCTCGGCGAGCCGAGCACCGAGCAGCTGAGCCTGCTCGACTCCGACGAACAGATCGAGCGGGCCGGGGTGCGCTGGCGTCCCGGCCCGCAATGGTCGGTGGGGCTCGGCGCCGAGCACTCGGAGGTGCGCTTCCTCCACGGCACCCTCGACCGCTCGAACTCGGGGACGGCGCCGCTCACCGAGCTCCGCTTCCAGGCGAAGAACGTCGGCTTCCAGCTCGACGCCGCGGCGCGCTCGCTCGAGGCGAGCCGCGGGGCCGTCTTCGTCCCCTACCACAAGGTGACCGGCTCGGCGGCGCTCCTCTTCGGCTCCGAGGGGCGGGTCGGAGCGTCGATCTACACCAGCCGCAACCTGGTCTACTCCCTCTCTCCCCTCTACGCCTACCTCGACGACCAGCGGCTGGGGACCGCGCTGACCTTCAAGCTCGGCCGCCGCACCCGCAGCCGCTTCTTCGTCGAGGGGGGGCAGAACGACTACACCGCCTTCTCCGCCGCCACCCCGCACCGCCGCGACGACGTCGCCTCCTACGGCGGCGCGCTGACCTTCGACATCCGCGGCGGGCTCTCCTTCGAGCTCCAGGGGCTGCACTCGCGGTTCAATTCCAATCTGCACGGCGGCGACCGCACCTACTCCTCGATCGGGGCGACGATCAACCTGGCCGGGTTCCAGTAAAAGAAGGAGAACCGGACGAGAAGGGCCGCGGGGACTGAAGACAGGGACATCCATGCGGTCGTTGGCCCGGTTTTCGCAGGTGCCGCCGTCCACTGGACCCCAGCTCCAGCTTGCGGTACCATAAAAGACAATAAGACGCACGCCATGAAGAAGATAGCCGTTCATCTAGCGTATTTTCTGACGCTCTCCCTGGCCGCCGTCACCCTGGCGGGCGCGCAGGGGCGCGACCCGGCCTACCGCGTCGGCCCCCGCGACCTGATCAGCGTCCACGTCGACGAGGACGCCAAGCTCAACGGCGACCGCCGCGTCTCGGAGGCCGGCACGGTCAACCTGCCGGTGCTCGGCGACGTGCCGGTGCTCGGCAAGACCTCCCCCGAGATCTCTGCGATCGTCAAGAAGCTCCTCGAGGACAAGTACATGCAGCGCGCCTCGGTCGACGTGCAGGTGATCGAGTTCCGCTCGCGCCCGATCTCGGTGATCGGCGCCGTCAAGCAGCCGGGGAACCTCGGCTTCTCCGGCCGCTGGACCCTGCTCGAGGCGCTGACCGCCGCCGGCGGGCTGACCGAGAACCACAGCAACGTCGCCTACGTGCTGCGCCGCTCGGACAACGGCCTCTCCGACCAGGTGACGATCGACCTCGACGACCTGCTGGTGCGCGGCAATCAGAACGTCAACATCCCGATCTTCGCCAACGACCTGATCAACGTCCCGGTCACCGTCGAGGTGACCGTCTACTGCCTCGGCGAGGTGGCCAAGCCCGGCGCGCTGGTCTTCAAGAGCAACGAGCGGATCACCCTGCTGGGCGCCATCGCCCACGCCGGCGGCCTGACCGAGCGGGCGTCGAGCAAGATCCTGATCAAGCGCGCGGCGCACGCCGACGGCCCCGCCGAGATCAACGTCGACTACAAGCGGATCGTCGCCGGCAAGGAAGCGGACGTCGATCTGCGCCAGGGCGACGTGATCGTCGTCAAGGAGTCCTTCTTTTGAGCCCTCTCGCCCCCGTCCCACAGGATTTGAGCCTCGACGAGCCGGAGGTCGGGACCGCCCCCGAGTCCGAGTTCAACCTCGCCGAATACGTCGGCATGCTGCGGCGGCACTGGAAGCTCGCCGCCGTCTGCTGCGTGCTGGGCCTCGCCGGCGCCGGCATCCACTACGCGATCACCCCCAAGGCGTATCAGGCGACGACCACCATCCAGATCGAGCGCCGCAACCTGACGCCGCTCGGCAACGGCCAGAACCCCTGGCTCGAGAACTACTGGAACATGGAGTTCTACCCCACCCAGTACGAGCTGCTGCAGAGCCGCGGCTTGGCCGAGCGGGTGGTCAAGAGCCTCGACCTGATGGAGGACCCGACGTTCAATCCGGGCGCCGGGCGCGAGCGCGGCACCGCCGCCGCCGCGAAGGGGAACGGCAATGCCGCCACCACCGCGGAGGGGGACGAGGCGGTGCTCGGCACCCTCGCCGACCAGATCCGCGGCGGCCTCTCGGTCGAGCCGGTGCGCAGCACGCAGCTGGTGCAGGTCTCCTTCCGCGCCTCCAGCCCCGAGTTCGCCGCCAAGGCCGCCAACGCCTTCGCCGAGGCCTACATCGACATGGGGGTCGAGGACCGCTTCGCCACCGCCGGCAAGGCCTCGACCTTCCTCTCCTCGCAGATCGAGACGCTGAAGCAGGAGATCCAGGACAAGGAGACGCAGCTCCAGGCGTTCAGCCGGCGCAGCGACATCGTCTCGATGGACCCCGGCTCGAACGTCACCCTGAAGCGGCTCGAGGGGCTCAACGGCCAGTACATCGACGCCAAGAAGCTGCGCATCGAGCGCGAGGCCGAGTATCACGAGTCGATCAACGGCCCCAAGGGGTCGATGTCCGACACGCTGTCGAGCGGCGTGGTGAGCGACCAGCGGGCGCAGCTGCTCAAGCTCGAGCGCGACTACGACACGCGGCTGAAGACCTACAAGCCCGACTTCCCGGACATGGTGGCGCTCAAGGCGGAGATCGAGAAGACCCGCCAGCACCTCAGCCAGATCGTCGGCGAGCAGGTCGACAAGGTGCGCAACAACACCCTCGCCGGCTATCAGACGGCGCTGCGCCAGGAGCAGGAGCTCGAAGGCGAGCTCAACACGCTCAAGCGCCAGGCGATCGACCAGAACTCGGCGGCCGTCGAGTACACCAACCTCAAGGTGGAGATCAAGACCCGCCGCGACCTGCTCGACGAGCTGCTGCGCAAGCAGTCGGAAACCGAGGTCGCCGTCCGCCTCCAGGACACCCGGCAGTCGAACATCCGGATCATCGACAAGGCGCTGGTGCCGGGCGGCCCCTTCCAGCCGTCGCTGCGCAAGGACGTCAGCTACGGGCTGGTGCTCGGGCTCCTCTTCGGGGTGAGCTGCATCGTGCTGGTCGAGTTCCTCGACCGCACGGTGAAGAGCCCGGAGGAGATCGAGCGCAAGCTGGGGCTGCCGATGCTCGCCGTGATCCAGGACCTCGCCGAGAGCGGCAAGGCCTACGGCTATGCCGCCTACGGCTATGGCGGCGCGGGCGGCGGAAGCAGCGGAGACGGCGAGAGCGAGGGGGAGAAGGGGCGGTCGCGGCCGGGGAAGGCGGCTTCCGCGGGGAGCGCGGGGGGCGCCGGGGGCGCCGGGGGCTGGCTCGAGAAGAAGAAGAAGGGGGGCGCGGCCGCGGCGCCGCCGCCGGGACAGATCGAGCTGGTGCCGCACGAGCGGCCGCGGACGCTGATCTCGGAGTCGTACCGCTCGCTGCGCACCGCCCTCCTGCTCTCCTCGGCGCGCGAGCTCAAGGTGATCGCCGTCACCTCGGCGGTCGCCGGCGAGGGGAAGACCGCCACCGCCTCGAACCTCGCGGTGGTGCTCGCCCAGCTCGGCCGGCAGGTGCTGATCGTCGACTGCGACCTGCGCAAGCCGCGGCTGCACCAGGTCTTCCAGGTCTCGAACCGCTTCGGCCTGGTCAGCCAGCTGACCGCGACGGCGGAGCCGGAGTCGGTCTTCCTGCCCACCGAGGTGCCGAACCTGTGGGTTACCCCTTCGGGGCCGATCCCGCCCAACCCCTCGGAGCTGCTCTCCTCGGACCGCATGCGCGAATGGCTGCGCGCCCTGCGCGCGCGCTTCGACTTCGTGGTCCTCGACACCCCGCCGGCGCTGGCGGTGACCGACGCCACCATCGTCGGCCTGCTCGCCGACGGCGTGGTGCTCACCCTGCGCTCCGGCAAGGTGACGCGCGAGGAGGCGCGCCTCTGCCGCGACCGCCTGCGCCAGGCCGGCATCAAGATCCTCGGCGCGGTGCTCAACCGCTACCGCGCGCTGCAGACGGGGCTCGGCAAGCGCTACAAGTACTACGAGGCTTACGGCGCCGAGGAGAGCGAGCCGAAGAAGGCCGGGAAGTCCGGATCGGCCGCCTGATGATCGATCTGCACTGCCACCTCCTGCCGGGCGTCGACGACGGCGCCCGGAGCTTCGAGGAAGCGGTCGCGATGTGCCGCATGGCCGTCGAGGCGGGGTGCGAGGCGATGGTCGCGACGCCGCACCAGCGCCGCGGCGAGTGGTGGAACGCCGACCGCGAGCACCTCGCCGCCCTCGCCGACGAGCTGCAGACCCGGGTCGGCTCGGCGCTGCGCATCCACCTCGGCGGCGAGATCCACGCCGACTCGGAGCTGCTCGCCGAGATCGAGAAGCTCCCCGACGGCGGCGGCGTCTTCCCCCTCGCCGGCTCGCGCTACCTGCTGATCGAATTCCATGGCGGCACCTTCCCCGCCGCCGCCATCCACCTGGTCCACGAGCTGGCGGTCGCCGGCTGGCGGCCGATCCTCGCCCATCCCGAATTCATCCCCTGGCTGGCCGACGACCGCGACCTGGTCGCCCGTCTGGTCTCGCTCGGCGCCCTGACCCAGGTGACCGCGATGTCGGTGGCCGGCGACTTCGGGCGCCGCCCCCAGGCCTGCACCCACGCCCTGCTCGACGCCGGGCTCGTCCACTTCCTCGCCAGCGACTCCCACAATACCCGCCGCCGCCCGCCCGGCCTGCGGCGGGCCTACGAGCTGGTGGCGGAGCGCTGGGGGGAGGAGACGGCGCGCCGGCTCACCCTCGACAACCCGCGGGCGGTCGTCGAGGACCGCCCACTGCCGGAAAGCCTATGAGATCGAAACCCACCCCCGCTCTCCTGCTCCTCGCCGTTCTGCTCTCTGCCGGCGCCGCCAGCGCCGCCGACGCCGCCGTCGATCCCTTCTACCAGACCCTGCTGCGCGACGGGCAGCAGGCCTACGAGCGCAAGGACTACGCGGCCGCCGCGCGCGAGCTGCGCCTCGCCTGCTTCGGCATGCTGGAGGAGCCCGCGACGCTCGCCGACTGCCTGACGCGCCTGGCGCTGGCGCAGGACGCCGCCGCCGACCTCGAAGGGTTCCGCGAGACCTTCCGCCGGCTGACCGAGGTCGAGGAGCGCTTCAAGGGCTACAGCCAGGGGGGGATCGCGCCCGAGCTGCGCGCCACCCTCGAGACCCGGCTCGCCGCCCGCATCCCCGCCGCCACCCTCGCCGGGCTGCCGGCCTTCCACTCCGCCGCCCAGGCGAAGAAGGCCGCCGGCGCCCCGGCCGGCCCCACCGCCTCGATGCCCCCGCCGAAGCCGGCGCCCACGGTCCCGGCCACCCCCGTGGCACCGTCCGGGTCGGCGGCCAAGAGCCCCGCGCACCCGAGCCCGGCCAAAGAGAAGCCGCAGGTCGCGGTCAAGCCGGCGGCCGCGAGCGGCGAGCGGACGGGGGCCGCCGCGGCGCTCCATCCCGCGCCCGTCCCCTCCGGCCTGCCTGCCAACACTGCCGCCAAGCCGCTGAGCGACGCCGAGCGCCAGAAGCTCGAGCAGGCGCGCAAGCTGCTCGGCGACCGGCGCACGGCGAAGGAGCTGCGCCAGGCCTTCGACCTCTCGAGCTCGGTCGCCGACGCCCATCCGGAATCGAAGGAGGCGCAGCTGCTGGCCGGCGAGGGGGCGTACCGCATCTCGCGCTGGAGCGACGCCGCGGCGTACTTCAAGCGCGGCGGCGATCCCGGCGACGACGAGCCGGAGCGGCTCTTCTACCTGGCGGTCGCTCTCTACGAATCGGGGGACGCCCCGGCCGCCGCCGCCGCCCTCAGGCGCTCGCTCCCCAACCTCAAGCGCACCCCTTACGTGGATGGCTATGCGCACAAGATTCTCGGCCAGTAGATCGCAGCGGCGCACAACCCGTTTCCAGGTATAGAATGAAAGAGATCCAGACGGAGGAACCGAGATGAAAGCCCCTACCCTATTGGTTGCCACCCTGATCGCGGGATCGGTCGCCTGCCTGGTCATGGCCTGTCCGATCGCCGCCGATGCGCAGTCGATCGCGGTCGAGAAGGCGAGCTGCAATCCGATGGAGGACAACGGCCTCATCCGGGGAACCGTCGGCTCGACGGCCGCCGGCCTCTCCCCCCGCCTCTATTTCCGCTGGAAGGACCACGAGGACTTCTACTGGGTGAATTTCGAGCCGGAGATGGGGAACCGTCTCTGGGCGGTGCCGCCGAAGCCCGAGCAGCGCAACAAGGAGATCGAGTACTACGCCGCGCTGGTCGACCCCGCCGGGAAGGTGGCGGCCCGTTCCGAGACCCAGGTCGTGCCGGTGACCAAGGACTGCCGGGTCCCCCTCGACCTCCGGCAGCGCGGCGTCGCCCAGAACCTGACCGTGGGCGAGACCTCCCCCCAGCAGCAGGGGAAGAAGGTCCTCGGGTTCCTCTGCGACGGCATCGTGACCCGCGTCAACTCCGCGGGCGTGCGCCGCTCCGACGAGGTCTGCCGCGCCTGCGTGATCACCTTCTTCGACCGCAAGGCGGTGCTGATCCCCGCCATCGCCGGGATCGCCGGGGTGATCATCACCGAACCGCAGCCGGAACCCTCCCCGTCGCGCCCTCCCCTCTAGCCGCGGCTCCCAGCCGCCGGTTCAGGTTTCTGTCACCTTTTGGGCGCTGACGAACACCCTTGACTGCGGGCGCTCATGCGCCCGCCGAGGGTAGGCTTCGCTCCCGACGCAACCCGCCGGCCCGAAATCCCGTCGCTGTTCAACTCAACGAGGAAAGCTCATGTCGAATGTCTCTGTCTTCCCGACGCCACCCCCGGAGCGTGAACGTGCCGCCGAGGGCGCCGCGAGCCACCTGATCGCGCCCCACGGCGGCGAGCTCGTCGACCTCCTCGCCACCCCCGAGCGTGCCGCCGAGCTCAAGACAGCCTCTCGCGACTGGAGCTCCTGGGACCTCACCCCCCGCCAGTTCTGCGACCTCGAGCTGCTGCTCAACGGCGGCTTCTCGCCGCTCACGGGCTTCATGAACCGGGCCGACCACGACGCCGTCTGCGCCGGCATGCGCCTGGCCGACGGCACCCTCTGGCCGATCCCGATCGTGCTCGACGTCACCCCGCAGCTGGCCGCGACGCTCAAGGTCGGCGGCATGCTGGCGCTGCGCGATCCCGAAGGGGTGATGCTGGCGGCGCTCGCCGTCGAGGAGATCTGGGAGCCCGACCTCCAGGCGAGCGCGCAGTCGACCTTCGGCACCACCAGCACCGACCATCCCGGGGTCGCGCACCTCCTGCACAAGACCCATCCGGTCGCCGTGGGCGGCCGCCTCGAAGGGTTGCAGATGCCGATCCACTACGACTTCCGGGCGTTGCGCCAGACGCCCGCCGAGCTGCGCGCCGAGTTCGCCCGCGAGGGGTGGCGCCGCATCGTCGCCTTCCAGACCCGGAACCCCATGCACCGCGCCCACTGCGAGCTCAGCCTGCGCGCCGCCAAGGAAGTGCGCGCCAACCTGCTGATCCATCCCACCGTCGGGATGACCAAGCCGGGGGACATCGACCACTACACCCGCGTGCGCTGCTATCAGGCCGTGCTGCCGCGGATGCCGCAGCACACCGCCAAGCTCTCCCTGCTGCCGCTCGCCATGCGCATGGCGGGCCCGCGCGAGGCGGTGCTCCACGCGCTGATCCGCAAGAACTACGGCTGCACTCACTTCATCGTCGGCCGCGACCACGCGAGCCCCGGCAACGACCGCCAGGGGAAGCCGTTCTACGGCCCCTACGACGCCCAGGAGCTGATGCAGCAGCACCAGGAGGAGCTCGGCGTCGAGATGGTGCCGTTCAAGATGGTCTCCTACGTGGAAGACCTCGACACCTACATGCCCGCCGACGAGATCCCGGCCGGCAGCCGCACCCTCGACATCTCCGGCACCGAGCTGCGCCGCCGCCTGCAGGAAGGGCGCGACCTGCCCACCTGGTTCACCTTCCCCGAGGTCGCCGACGAGCTGCGGCGCACCCACCCGCCGCGCAAGCAGCAGGGGTTCACCGTCTTCCTGACCGGCCTCTCGGGCGCCGGCAAGTCGACGATCGCCTCGGCGCTGCTGGTCAAGTTCATGGAGACGGGAGGGCGCCCGGTGACGCTGCTCGACGGCGACATCGTGCGCAAGAACCTCTCCTCCGAGCTCAACTTCTCGAAGGAGCACCGCGACATCAACATCCGCCGCATCGGCTTCGTGGCGGCCGAGATCACCAAGAACGGCGGCATCGCGATCTGCGCTCCGATCGCCCCCTACGACAGCGTGCGCAAAGAGGTGCGCTCGCTGATCGAGCCGGGTGGCGGCTTCGTGCTGGTGTTCATCGCCACCCCGCTCGAGGTCTGCGAGGACCGCGACCGCAAGGGGCTCTACGCCAAGGCCCGCGCCGGCATCCTCAAGGAGTTCACCGGCATCTCCGATCCCTACGAGGAGCCGGTGGACGCCGACCTGGTGCTCGACACCACCAAGCTCTCCCCCGAGGAGTCGGCGCAGGAGATCCTGCTCTTCCTCGAGCGCGAGGGGTACGTGGGCGGGAACCTGGAGTCGCATTGAGCGAGGACCTGAAGCTCGATCTCGCCCGCATCGCGGAAGCGCTGGAGGCGGCGCGGGTCGCCTTCCAGCGCTTCACCCCCGGCGAGGTCGAGGCCCGGCACAAGTCGGGGGACGACCCGGTGACCGAGGCCGACACCACGGTCGACACGCTGCTGCGCGAGCTGCTGCCGCGGGATGGGGACGGCTGGCTTTCCGAGGAGACCCGGGACGATCCCTCCCGCCTCGGCTGCCGGCGGGTGTGGGTGGTCGATCCGCTCGACGGCACGCGCGAGTTCGTCGCCGGCATCCCGGAGTGGTGCGTGTCGATCGGCCTCGTGATCGACGGCGAGCCGGTGGCGGGAGGGATCCTGAACCCCGCCACGGAGGAGTCGATCCTCGGCGCCCGCGGCCTGGGGGTCACCCTGAACGGCCTGCCGGCGCGGGTGAGCCCCCGCTCCACCCTCGCCGGCGCGCAGGTGGTCGCCAGCCGCAGCGAGGTCAAGCGCAAGGAGTGGGAAGGCTACCGGGAGGACCTCTTCGACATCCGCCCGATGGGCTCGGTCGCCTACAAGCTGGGGCTGGTGGCGGCCGGGGTGGTGGACGCCACCTGGACTCTCACCCCCAAGCACGAGTGGGACGTCGCGGCGGGTGTCGCGCTCGTCCTCGCCGGAGGCGGCGTCGTGGTGGTCGGCGACGGCACCCCGGAGGCGGCCCGCTTCAACCGCGCGAAGCCGCTCCTCAGCCGCCTGATCGCCACCACCCCCGCCCTCCTGCCGGAGATCGCAGCCGAGATCGCCCGGCGCGGTTGAGCGCTTCTCATGCACCATGGTAGAGGAGCGCCGGGCGGGAGCTGCCGCCCGGATCTCCATCACCGTTCATCCTCTTCGTCAGGAGCACCCATGCGCAAGAAACTGATCATCCTCGGATTCGCTCTGGTGGCCGCCGCTATGCATCACCCAAAAGCCCGCCGCCGCCATCCGGCTTGCCCGCCGGGCTACTCATTCGTTCTTCTGCCAGTCGAATCCTTTCGCCTTCGGCTGCTGCCCCACGGCCGGTCTGCTACTGCTAGGCGCTAGCTCTTCCGCCCGCGCGGGCGGCTCCCGGCCCGCGCCATCGTCCGCTTGGGTGCCCTGGAGCCGGAAGATCTCCCGCTGCCGTGGCGAATGTCGAGCGAGGACGACCGCGGCAGGGGCCGGGGCGACCCCCGGCCCGTGCTCCGCGGATTCTTCACGGCTTGTAGGGAAGCGCCGCGCCCAGCTTGCGCGCCACGCGGTCCTGGATCCAGTGCGGGTCCCACCACTCGACCGGAGTGACGGGGAGCCCCTGGAGCAGCAGGGTGAAGTGGAGGTGGTCTCCGCCGGCGAGGCCGGTCTGGCCGGAGCGGCCGATCTCCTGGGCGCGCTCGACCGTCTGGCCTTCCTTGACGCCGATCGAGGAGAGGTGGCCGTAGAGGCTGAGCAATCCGTAGCCGTGATCGATGACGATGGCGTTGCCGTAGATTCCGAAGAAGCGCGCCAGGATCACCTTGCCGCGGTTCGACGCCTGGATGGCGTCGTGCTCCACCGAGGCCATGTCGAAGCCGAGGTGGTCCTGCTGGTCGATCGGCTTGCCGTTGTAGACGTAGGTGCGGCGGTCGGCGAAGGCGGCGGTGATCTTGGCGTTGTGCATCGGCAGGAAGGTCTGCGTCCAGAGGAACCGGGGCTCCGACTTCTGGGCCATCTGCCTGAGCTGCTCGGCTTCCTTCTTGCGCAGGTCGCGGTTGATCTCCAGGTAGTTCTGGAGGAGGTCCCCCTTGTCGGAGATCTCGGGCGACTGCGAGAGGATCGGCGGCACCACCTTGTTCATGTAGGCGTCGGTCACCTGGATGATGTCGGTGTGGATCGGCCGCGGCGTGAACTTGTCGATGAAGCCGACCTCCGCCCGGTTCCCCACCTCGTCCTCGGCGACCAGGTGGACCTTCGACACGTCGCCGAGGTCGTAGGGGACGGCGAAGAGGGCGAAGTGCATCTGCTTGTCGTTGCTGCCGGGGAGGGGAAAGCCCGGGAACCACCAGCCACCGGACTGCACGCCGTCGCGGCGGGCGCTCTCGCCCACCCGGTAGACCACCGCTTCGGAGCCCCCCTGGTTGACGTAGTGGAAGCTCGAGGAGACCTGGAGGGTCGGCGGAGCCAGGCGGACCGGCAGCTTGATCTCCTCGACCACCGGGTCGGGGCGGCGGAACAGCGAGCCCGCCCGCTCGACGGTGACGCGCACGATGGCGTCGCCGGCCCGCAGCCCCTGCACCGTCTCGCGGCCGACGTCGGTCCGCAGCACCACCGGCGGCGGCGTGCCCCAGAAGCGCCACGCCGGGCGCGGCTCGAAGCTCTTCTCCATCACCGGCTTGACGTCCATGTTCTGGACCACCTCGACCCGCACCTTCTCGACCCGCTGCGGGGAGTCGATGCGGAGCTGGATCGGCGTCCGGCGGCCGATCCCCGGCAGGGCCGACTCGACGGTCAGCTTCGGCGTAGCCCCGGGATAGAAGCCGGCGATCCCGAGGATCACCAGCAGGAAGAGAGCCAGACCCAGCAACGCCCGCAGGAAGCAGCCCGCGGCTTTCCGATTGTCACGATCCCGACGCATCGACGACCTCTTTCCTTGGAGTTTGATTCAACGGCTTTCAACGGCTTGGTGCGCCTCGGCGGGCCGCCGCTTGCCGCGACCGGCGGCCCTGCCGGAGCCATGGAAAAATCCTAGCACAGAGCGGATTTAGCAGAATTTACAAGGAGAAGTTGCCGATTAGGGGAATGAGGCTGGAAATCCCCCTGTTGAGCTGGGTGGGGAAACCCGATCCGACGCCGTAAGCTCCGAGACCGGACACGTTTCGGTAGCTTTTACAACCAGCAGTCGCAACCTGATCCGGCCCGGAGGTGTAGTGTTGTCCAAAGCCCGTGCTGTCGCCGTTTGGTCCGTCCTCGTCTTCTCGCTGTTGTCCGTCTCCATCCTGGTCAGCTCGCCGCAGCCCACCGCCGGGCTGCTGGTGAAGGCGCAGGCCGCCCCGCGGCACCAGCTCAAAGCCCCCGAGAACCTTTACGCCTCCGCCGCCGAGGCGTTGCGTAAAGGAAAATTGCAAGAAGCTCGCCAGCAGCTCGACGCGGTGGCCGTCAGCCATCCGGACCAGGCGGCCCGGGCGAAGGTGGTCGCCGGCCTCTACGCGTATCAGGGCGGGGATCTCGCCGGCGCGCAGACCCTGCTCGCGGATGCCGCGTCTTCCGGCGGCGTGGGCGGCCCGGGCGGCGAGCTCGAGGATTGGCGGCTCTACCTGCTCGCCGGCAGCGCCGGCCGGCGCGGCGAGTACGAGCTGGCGTGGACGACGTACTCCAAGCTGATCGCCGGGCATCCGGGCTCGCCGCTGCGCCCTGTCGCCTCGCTCGAGGCGGCCGAGCTCGCCGCCGGCCATAACCAGCCGCAGCTCGCCCTCAGCGTCCTCGAGGCGGCTCGCAAGCGGGAGGCCCCCGGCAAGGTGGCGCAGCAGATCGACGAGCTCGCCTGGAAGATCGGGCGCCAGCTCGAGGACCAGCGGCAGGGACGCGCGGCCGGCCTGCGCATCCTGGTCGAGGATCCCCTCTCGGCGACCGCGATGCAGGTGCTCCACTCCTTCCGCGCGCCGGACGGCGCGGTCGACTGGAACCGCCTCCTCTCCCCCCAGGACGTGGTGCGGCGCGCCGAATCGTTCCTCGCCGACGACAACGCGCGGGCCGCCGGCCTCACCCTCGACCAGGTCCCCGAGGCGCAGCGCGACTTCCGCTGGCACCTGCTGCGGGCGCGCACCCTCGCCCGTGGGGGGGGCGGCCGCGAGGCGCTGACCCTGCTCGCCACCCTCCAGCCCACCAATGCGCGCGAGCACGCCGCCCTCGTCGGCGAGCGGCTGGTGGTGCTCGCCGAGTCGGGGCAGTCGGAGGCCGCCGCCGCCCCCCTCGCCGAGCTCGTGCGCTCGGGGACCTCCCTGCCGCTCGCGACCAACGCCCTGCACCGCCTGTACAAGGACTTCTCCGCCGCCGGCCTGTTCGCTCCGGCGATGGACTCCCTGCGCCTGCTGCGGCGCGTCGACCCCCAGGACCACACCGGCGCCGCCGACCTCTGGGAGCGCGGCTGGCGGCAGTACCAGCGCAACGATCCCGCGCAGGCGGTGAGCTACTGGTCGGTGCTGACCGAGATCTATCCCGAGGACGGCGACGCGCAGCGGGGACGCTACTGGCAGGCCCGAGCCCTCGAGACGCTCGGCCGGCAGGAGGAGGCGAGCCAGATCTATCGCCGGATGGCGGCTCTGGCCGACACCGGCGACTTCTACTACCGCCAGGCGCTCACCCGCCTCAGCAGCACGGCGGCGACCGCTTCCACTTCCACCGTTGCGACCGCGGCCCCCGCCCCCGAGCTGCTGGCGCAGGCCCCCGCCGCGGGCGCCTGGCCCCAGGAGCCCGAGCTGCGCCGGGCCAAGCTGCTGATCGACCTCGGGCTCGACCAGCTCGCCGGCCGCGAGCTCGAGCTCGCCGCCGACCACGCCAACCCGCGCGACGTCCTCGCCTTGAAAGCCCTCATCCTCTGCCGCAAGGGGGACCAGCGCTCGGGGCTCGTCCTGCTGCGCGAGGCCTACCCGGCGCTCGGCACCGCTTACCAGGCGAGCGTGCCGGCCGAGCTCCTGTTCGCCTACTACCCGCTCACCTACGGCGACGAGATCCGCGCCTGCGCCCGGGAGACCGGCCTGCCGGCGAACCTGATCGCCGGCATCATCCGCCAGGAGAGCGCCTTCGACGCGCGGGCCACCAGCCCGGTGGGCGCCCGCGGCCTGATGCAGCTGATGCCGGACACGGCGCGCGAGATGTCCCGCAAGATCGGCTTCGCCTACTCGCCGGCGGGCCTCTACGACCCGACCACCAGCGTCCACCTGGGCGCCACCTACTTCCGCGAGCTGCTGGACGACTTCGGCGGCAACGTCGAGCTGGCGCTCGCCGGCTACAACGGCGGCCCGAACCGCATTCAGCGCCTGTGGACGGCGTCGGGCCCCAGCCCCCGGCTCGACGACTTCCTCGAGACGCTGAGCCTCGACGAGTCGCGCAACTACGTCAAGCGCATCCTGGTGCTGGCCGACAGCTACCGCCAGCTCTACCCCTCGCTCGGATAAGGGGGAGGGCGGAGGCGGATCACGGACGAACACGGACAGACACGGACGAACAAGGACAGGGATGAGGCAGCTGTGAAGCTGCCTCCTTCCTGTCCCTGAAGGTCCGTGCTCGTCCGTGTCGGTCCGTGCTCTACCCCCGTCTGTCGCTCCGCCGGCTCCTCAGGCAATAATCTCAGGCATAATCTCCCCTCCTCGTTTCTCCGTGGGAGATCACGCATGCTGCAGGATTTGACGTCCGCCTCGTTCGAGCCGCACCTGGGCACCGCCTTCGCGATCCCGGTCGAAGGCGGGTCGGCTCTGGAGCTCGTGCTCGATTCGGTCAGGCTCCACGAGCCGCACCCCGGCCCGCGGGCGCAGCCGTTCTCGGCCTATTTTCGCGGCCCGCGGTCTCCCCTCCTGCCGCAGCGGATCTACCGTCTCGAGCACGCGGAGATGGGAGCGCTCGACCTCTTCCTGGTTCCGATCGGCCTCGACCCCAAAGGGGGCGGGATGAATTACGAAGCGGTCTTCAACTAGGCGAGCCTGAGGGCTTCCACTCCATCAGCCGATAGGGGCCCCGCTCTTCGACGGGCAGGAAACCGAGCCGCTCGTAGAGCCGCATCGCCGGGTTGAAGACCTCGACGTGGATGGTCACCCGCTTGCCGGCCGCCTCGCCTTCCGCCAGCAGATCGCGCAGCAGGGCGCTCCCCGTGCCGGTACCGCGGAATTCGGGGAGCAGGGTGATGTCGACCAGCCGGATCTCGCTCTCGCGGCGATGGACGTAGAGCCGGCCGGCCGGCACGCCGTCGACCAGGACGACATCGAAGCTCGCCCCCTCCCCCTGATAGTGATCCTGATACCAGCCGTGCTGCGCCTCGAACTGGCTGCGGACGAAGGCGGCCTTCTGCTCCGGCGTCCAGTCCACCACCATCGCCATCTCCTCCTCGCGGGTGCTGCCGTACACCCGGAGGAGGAAAGGCATGTCGTCCGGCGTGATCGGCCGGAAGCTGATCGACCGGGAGATCATGCGAGGGTCCGGCATCGTCCCTCGATCCTACGTCGCCGGCTCCGATTCGAACGAGACGAGGACCGAGAACATCCCCGCGGGAACGCGGCTCGCGAGGTCGGTCACCTTGACCTCGCGGTCCCAGACGCCGGCCTTGAGGCCGAGGACGTAGGTCCCCCGGCGCAAACGCGGGAGGCCCACCTCGTTGTCGACGGTGAACTTCGTCCGCAGCACCCGCGTGACGCCGTCCGCCTCGCGCACCCGCAGCACGAATTGCGGCATCACCTGCCAGTCGAGCGGAAAGCGGAAGCTGGTCGGCGGGCTGGGGTCCCACCCCGGGCTCTGCCGCAGGCTCCAGACGAAGAAGCGCAGCGGCGCGGGAGAGGCCGGGTCGTTCGACGGGAAGATCGCTTCGAGGTCGATCGCCTGCGGCACGTCGCGGCGGCGCCGCGCCTCGAGGGCGACCGGCGGATAGAGGCCGTGCACGTGGACGCGCAGCGGCAGCCCCGGCATCGCGGTGTCCGACTGGAACAGCCCCGCGGCGGGGATGACCACCAGAGACGCCGCGGCCTCCTCCTCGCTGAGCGCCGCCGGCCGCCGCACCTTGCGCGGCAGCCGCCGGAAATTCTTGAACCCCTCACTGCCGTCGATGTAGCCGAGCGACATCGGCACCGGCTGCGGGGCGGTGGAGGCGGTGGCGGTCAACGGAGCCGCCCAGGCGAGATCGCCGAACAGCGGCGCCAGCAGCCCCGCCGAGCCGAGCGCGAGGAAACTCGCGCCGCCGGAGCCGTCGGGATGGGTCGGACTGAGATCCTTCAGATAGGTTCATCGCGTCCTCCAAATAAATTACAATAAGCACATATAAAATCAAAGCGCCGGCCCGAACCCGGGCCGGCGCGGACTCAGCCTCAGGTCCGGGGCGGGTAGACGCCCTGCAACGCGATGCAGAAGTTGAGCGTCAGGTAGGGCTGCATGTTGTTGTGCGGCTGGTCGCCGCCGGCGGGGGCGATGGCGTTGTCGGACAGGTTGGTCAGCGCCCCGGGAGCGGCGTACTGGCCGATCCCCACGCCGGCGGCGAGGAGCTCGTTCGCCGGGCTCTGATCCGTCGCGTCGGATTGCGAGACGGTGAAGCCGTGGCTGTGGGACGGGATCTCCGATTCGAGGAGAGACACCGTCTGGGAGCCGCCGGTCTCGCCGAGGTCGTGGAGGGACAACCCCGGGCCCTGCCCCGGGTGCATGGGGGCGTTCCCCTGCATGTTGGGCAGCGCGAAGTTGGACTTGCCGTCCCCGCCATACGTGGTGCCGAGGAGGGAGAACAGAGCCGTGTTCTGGCTCAGCGGCAGGATCTGGCCATCACAGAACGCCCAGCCCTTGGGCGCGAAGTTGAACGGAAAGATGCGGATTTCGGCGACGAAAGGATCCATGGCTCTCTCCTAGGTCTGAGACGGGAAGATCCCGAAAAGCGAAATGATGAAGTCCACGCACAGATAGGGCTGGAAGTTGTTGTGCGGCTGCGACCCGCCCACCGAAGTCAGCGAGCTCGGGTTGAGCGTGGTCGTCGGCGCATCGGTTCCGTAAGCCGTGATCGTGGAAGTGGCACCCAATCCCGGAACCACGCTGGGTGAAGGAGCCGTGCCCGAGGCCGAGGTGCGCGTCGCCAGCATCGGGTGGCTGTGGGCGGGAATCTGCTGCACCGTCAAAGTCACAGTTTCGACGCCGCCCGTTTCAGCGAGCGTGAAACCGTTGCCGAAGTGGAGCGGCAGGCGCCCGCGGAGATCGGGGAGCGCGAACGTCGACTGGCCGTCGCCGCCGTAGGTCGTCCCGATCAGGTTGAACAGGGTTTCATATTCGGAGATCGGAAGCAGCTGGCCTTCGCAGAACATCCAGCCGGCCGGAGCGAAGTTCCCGGCGAACATCCGGATCTCACCAACGTAGGGTTGCGCCATGGTGATTCTCCTTTAGGTCTGGCTGGGGAAGATGCCCTGCAGGGCGATCGAAAAGTTCAGCACGAGGAACGGCTGCATGTTGAGGTGGGCCTGGCTTCCTCCGACATTCGCCACCGCGTTCGGCGCCATTGCCACGAGGTTCGAGGCGGCGCTGGCGTAGAGGTTGGAGGCCGTGCTCTGGGCGAGCATCAGGGCGCTGGTCGGGTTGTTGGTGGACGCCACCACCGTCGTCGCCCGCTCCGTGTGGACGTGCGTCGGAATCTCCGCAATCGACAGGGTGTGCGCCTGCTCGCCCCCTCTCTCACCCAGGGTGTGGCTGGACCCCATGTGAATCGGCGCCCGCCCCTGGAGGTTGGGCAGACCGAAGTTCACCCGGCCGTCCCCGCCATAGGTCGTGCCCAGAAGGGAAAACAACGCCTGGTTCTGGTTGATGGGCAAGAGCTGCCCGTCGCAGAGCGCCCACCCTTTAGGTGGGAAGCCAAAGCTCATGATTCTGATTTCCGACAGGAACGGTTCCGCCACTGAGCACCTCCCGAAAGACTCCAACGTCATTGCCAAACCGGCCTCGGTGAGCCGAGGCCGGCCCCTACATCACATTTAAGGCAGCGAGCAGTTGCTGAACCCGCTGGTCGCCGAGAGCAGCAGCGTCCCATTGCCGGCGGGGTTGAGACCGTTCACGTAGGCTTCCACTCCCGGCGTGGCCGTCGCGCCCATGCCGTTGATGCCGAAGGCGTTGGTGGCGGCGACCGTCCCCTGCTTACGCAGCCCGATCCCCTGCACGCCACCGCTGCCCGCGCTGGTATTGCCCGAGATGTTCAGGCACACGCTGTCGTTCACGGAGGCTGCGTTCCCCGCGTCGATCCGAATGCCTTCCCGCACACCGGTGAGCGGTGCGGCGACCGTGTTGTTCTGGATCTTCACCTTCAGGCTGCCGGTGGCGCCGCGGGCGACCGTGAGGATGCCGTTGCCGTCGGTGGCGCTGATGGTGTTGTTGGTGATCGTCCAGGTCATGTCCGGGGTGTCGGTGGTGCCGAAGGTCACCCCGGTGCCGCCGCCGATGCCGTTCGAGGCCACCGTATTGTTGGCGACGATGACGTTACCGTTGACCGAGAAGGTCGACGTCGTATCCCCGTTGCCGCCGCAGAGGATGGCGGTGCCGGTGACGTTCGCCAGCGGGTTGGCCACCGTGCCGTTGCTCGAGATGTCGAAGTTCCCCTGCCCCTTGCCGGAGACCGTCGCGATGATGCCGCTCGTCCCCATCTTGTTGGCGGCGCTCTGCCCCTGGATCTGGTTGCCGGTGATCGAGATGATGCTGCCGGCGTTGCCGGCGAGCCCGAACGTGCCGACGGGGCCCGCGGCGTTGGCGTTGCCGCCCTGTGCCAGGATGCCGGCGCCGCTCGGGAAGTTCGAGATCACGTTGTTGGCCAACGTCGCCTTGGTGACACTCGCCGCCGTGGTGGCGGAACCGAGAGGCTGCAGGCGGATACCGCTACCCTTCGAGCCGGCGGCCGTCGTCGGGCTGGTGATCGTGTTGTTCGAGATCGTGAGGTTGCTCAGCGTGCCGTTGAAGTTCTGAATGTCGACGCCGTGCCAGACGGAGTTGAGGAGCGAGTTGCCGGTGATCGTCACGGTGCCGGAGACGTTGTTCTCCGTCCCGGCCACCGCGGCGTTGAAGGCGATGTTCGATTCGTCCGTGCCGGCACCGGTAGTGTCGATCGAGCCGTTGGTGAAGCTGAAGTTCGTGACGGTCGTACCCTTGACGCCGCTGCCGCTGGTGTTTTTGATGGTGAGCGACTTGAACGTCGGGCTCAGCGTGCCGGTCAGCGACACGCCGTGGCTCGTCGTCTTCTGAATCGTGCCGCCGTTGACCGTCAGACCGCCCGAAGCTCCCGTGTTGTTGAGCACGATGCCGCTCGCCGGACCGGACGCCGCGGTGCCCGCCGAGACGCTGGCGAACTTGAGCCCACCGGCGCCGATCGTGGTGTTCGCCACGTTGAGCGCCACGCCCGTCGTGGTGGTGAGGGTGCTCGTCGTGTCGGTCGAGGTCACCGTGCCGCCGCCGGTGGCGGTGAAGGCCGGGTTGGCTCCGGTGGTCGCGGTGATGGCGCCGGTGAAGCTGATAGTGGCGCCGGTGTTGTTGGTCAGCGAGATGCCGCCTCCGTTGGTGTCGCTGATCGCGCCGGAGAAGCTGACCGTATCGCTGGTGCGGTTGGCCACCGCCACCGCGTTGCCCGAGTTGCTGAAGATCGGCCCGCCGAAGCTGACGTTGCCGTTACCGCCGTCGACGTCGAAGGCGATCCCGGAAACACCGACCGGATCGGCCACCTGGCCGCTGGCCGCCGACAGCGTGGTGCCGCCGACGCCGCCGAAGGCGTTGACCAGCGACACGCCGGTGGTCGTCGAGTTGGTGCTGCGCAGGAAGCTGAGCGACGGCAGGTTGAGTGACGCGTTGCTGACGTCGATCGCCGGGCCGCCGTTCGAATCGATGGTGCCGACGCCGTTACCGACCGCGAGCTTGAAGCCGGTGCCCGCGCCGGCGTTCAGGGCGCCCGTGCTGGTGATCCGCAGGCCGGCGCCCGCGCTGTTGTAGATGTCGAGGTCGGTGAACCCGATGTCGCCGATCACGTTGGTCAGCGACACGCCCGCCGCGCCCATCGGCGTGCCCGAGGAGCCGATCGACGTCGTGCCGCCGACGACGCTGTTGATCGGGTTGCTGCCCGGCGTCGAATCGAAGATGGCGCCGTCGACGACGATGCCGCTTCCCGGCCCGGTGATGGCGTTGTTGGCGAAGGCCGTGATGGTCATCGTGCCGGCCGTCTTCAGGAGGTTCATGCCGCGCACGTTGCCGGCGATGCTGTTGTTCGAGATCGCGAGGGTCACCGCGCCGGTGCCGCCGGCCGCCACGTGGATGCCGTCGATGCCGGGCTGGCGGATGACGTTGTCGGTGATCGTGATGCCGCCGCTGTTGGCGAGGGTCGTGGTGAGGTCGATGGCGTCCTGGGTGCCGCTGACGCTGACTCCGCGGACCTCGACGCCGCTGATGTTGGTGGCCGAGATGCCGTCGCTGTTCGCCGCCGTGTTGTCGATCACCGGCCGGTTGGCGGGGGTGGCCGGCACCAGCGCCGGGTTCGCCTGGCCGTTGACCGTGGTGGCGACCGTCAGGCCGAACGCCTCGCCGTAGAGCTTCTGGTTGGCCTTGAGGACGATGCCGGCGTTCTGCCCCGTGTTGGTGAGGCTGCCGCCGTAGACGAAGATGTAGTCGCCGGCGAGCGAGGCCGTCTGCGCCGCCGCCAGCGTGTTGAACGGATCGTTCGACCGCCCCTGGCCGGCTGCCCCGTTGTTCTTCACGAACCAGACGCGGCTCTTGAGGTTGATCGTCACCGTACGGCCGGCCGTGGTGGCGGCGCCGTCGGTCACCTGGTACTGGAAGGTGTCGGCGGCCGCCGTGTCGCCCGCCTTCGGCGTGAAGGTGAACTCGCCGTTGGCGAGCAGGTGGACGGCGCCGCCGTTCGTCGTGGCGCAGTCGAACGGCGCCGTGTTGTCGGCGCAGCCGACGATGCCGGCGATCGGTGAGTCGGGCTCGGCCCGTCGCTGTCGGTGAAGTTCGCCAGCAGGTTGCCGACGACGTTGATCGACAGCGGCAGGGTCGGCGCGCCATCGAATTCGAACTGCACGTTGCCCACCGTGTCGAAGGTCTCCTTGGGCGAGGCGACGACCGCCGGCGGGATGTTGACGTGGGTGATCGAGATGGTGAACGTCTGCGTCGCCGAGGTGTCGACGCCGCCGTTCGCCGTGCCGCCGTTGTCCATCAGGGCGATGGTGATCGTCGCCGTCGAGGTGCCGGCCGGCACGATCGCCGGCGTGTAGGTGAGCACTCCGGTCGGCGACACCGACGGGCCGGCCGCGAAGATGGACGGGTTGGTGTTGCCGGTGACGACGAAGGCCACCGTCTGCCCGGATTCGTTCGCCGGACCGGCCGAGATGCCGGTCGCCCACGGGTTGACGGTGATCGCGCCGGCGTTGTCGAAGGCGCTCTGGTCAGGTCCCTTGGTGAACGACGGGGCGTCGTTGACCGACGTCACGTTGATCACGAAGCTCTGCGAGGCCGAGGTGTCGACGCCGCCGTTGGCCGTGCCGCCGTTGTCCATCAGCACCAGGGTGATGGTCGCCGTGCCGTTGGCGTTGGCCGCCGGGGTGAAGGTCAGCACGCCGGTCGGCGACACCGCCGGAGCGGCCGCGAAGAGGCCGGGGTTGGTGTCGCCGGTGACGTTGAAGACCACCGTCTGGCTCGACTCGCTCGCCGGCCCCGGCGAGATCGCCGTCGCCCACGGGCTGATCGTCTGCGGGCCGGAATCCTCGAGCACCGTCACGTCGGGGCCCTTGGTGAAGCTCGGCGCCTGGTTGATCTGGGTCACGTCGATGACGAAGCTCTGCGGCGCCGAGGTGTCAAACCCGCCGTTCGCCGTGCCGCCGTTGTCCCTCAGCTGGATCGTGATCGTCGCCGTGCCGAAGACGTTGGGGTTCAGGGTGTAGGTCAGCACGCCGGTCGGCGACACCGCCGGCCCGGCCGAGAAAAGGGCCGGGTTGTTGTTGCCGGTGATGAGGAAGAACACCGTCTGGCCGGACTCGTTGGCCGGCCCCGGCGAGATCGCCGTAGCCCACGGGTTGACCGTGTGGGCGCCGGAGTTCTCCGACACCGTCTGGTCCGGCCCCTTGGTGAAGCTCGGCGGCTGGTTGACCGCGGTCACGTCGATCACGAAGGTCTGGGACGCCGAGGTGTCCGCGCCGCCGTTCGCCGTGCCGCCGTTGTCCTTGAGGTTCAAGGTGATCGTCGCCGTGCCGGCCGTGTTGGCGGCCGGCGTGTAGGTCAGCACGCCGGTCGGCGAGACCGCCGGCGCCACCGCGAACAGCGCCGCGTTGGTGTTGCCGGTGATCTGGAAGGCGAGCGTCTGCCCCGCCTCGTCCGCCGGCCCCGGCGAGATCGCCGTCGCCCACGGGTTGACCGTCTGCGCGCCGGCGTTCTCGAGCACCGACTGGTCCGGGCCCTTGGTGAAGCTCGGGGCGTCGTTGACCGCCGTGACGTTGATCACGAAGGTCTGCGGCGCCGAGGTGTCGACGCCGCCGTTGGCCGTGCCGCCGTTGTCCTTGAGGACGATCGTGATCGTCGCCGAGCCGTTGGCGTTCGCCGCCGGCGTGAAGGTCAGCACGCCCGTCGGCGACACCGCCGGCGCCGCCGAGAAGAGCGCCGCGTTGGTGTTCCCGGTCACCTGGAAGGTCACCGTCTGCGTCCCCTCACCGGGACCGGGCGAGATCGCCGTCGCCCACGGGCTCGCGGTGTGGGCGCCGGAGTCCTCGAGGACGGTCTGGTCCGGACCCTTGGTGAAGCTCGGCGCCTGGTTGACGTTGCTCACCGTGATGGTGAAGGTCTGCGGCGCCGAGGTGTCGACGCCGCCGTTCGCCGTGCCACCGTTGTCCATCAGCACCAGGGTGATGGTCGCCGAGCCGAAGGCGTTGACGGCCGGCGTGTAGGTCAGGGTGCCGTTCGCGGCGACCGCCGGCGGCACCGAGAAGAGCGCCGCGTTGGTGTTCCCCGTGACGTTGAAGGTCAGCGTCTGCGCCGACTCGTCCGCCGGGCCGGCCGAGATCGCCGTCGCCCAGCCGGGCACCGTCTGCGCGCCGGCGTTCTCGAGCACCGACTGATCAGCCCCCTTGGTGAAGCTCGGCGCGTCGTTGACCGCCGTCACGTTGATCACGAAGGTCTGCGGCGCCGAGGTGTCGACGCCGCCGTTCGCCGTGCCGCCGTTGTCCTTCGCCACCAGGGTGATCGTCGCCGTGCCGTTGGCGTTCGCCGCCGGCGTGAAAGTCAGCACGCCGGCCGGGGAGACCGCCGGCGCCGCCGAGAAGAGCGCCGCGTTGGTGTCGCCGGTCACCTGGAAGGTCACCGTCTGGGCGCCCTCGCCCGGCCCCGCCGAGATCCCGGTCGCCCAGGGGTTCGCGGTGTGCGGGCCGGAGTCCTCGAGCACCGTCTGGTCCGGACCCTTGGTGAAGCTCGGCGGCTGGTTGACGTTGTTCACCGTGATGGTGAAGGTCTGCGCCGCCGAGGTGTCGACGCCGCCGTTCGCCGTGCCGCCGCTGTCCTTGAGGACGAGGGTGATCGTCGCCGAGCCGAAGGTGTTGACGGCCGGCGTGTAGGTCAGCACCCCCGTGGGCGACACCGCCGGCGCCACCGAGAAGAGCGCCGCGTTGGTGTTGCCGGTGATCTGGAAGCTCACGGTCTGCGCCGACTCGTCCGCCGGGCCCGGCGAGATCGCCGTCGCCCATGGGTTGACCGTCTGCGCGCCGGCGTTCTCGAGCACCGACTGGTCGGCCCCCTTGGTGAACGACGGCGCGTCGTTGACCGCCGTGACGTTGATCACGAAGGTCTGTGGCGCCGAGGTGTCGACGCCGCCGTTGGCCGTGCCGCCGTCATCCTTGAGGACGAGGGTGATCGTCGCCGTGCCGTTGGCGTTCGCCGCCGGCGTGTAGGTCAGCACCCCCGTGGGCGACACCGCCGGCGCCACCGAGAAGAGCGCCGCGTTGGTGTCGCCGGTCACCTGGAAGGTCACCGTCTGCCCCGACTCGTTCGCCGGCCCCGGCGAGATCGCCGTCGCCCACGGGTTGACCGTCTGCGCGCCGGCGTCCTCGAGCACCGTCTGGTCCGCCCCCTTGGTGAAGCTCGGCGCGTGGTTGACCAGCGAGACGTTGATCACGAAGGTCTGCGGCGCCGAGGTGTCGACGCCGCTGTTGGCCGTGCCGCCGTTGTCCATCAGGACGACGGTGATCGTCGCCGTGCCCGAGGCGTTGGCGGCCGGCGTGTAGGTCAGGGTGCCGGCCGGGGAGATCGCCGGCGCCACCGAGAAGAGCGCCGCGTTGGTGTTCGCCGTCACGTTGAAGGTCAGCGTCTGGCTCGACTCGTCGGCCGGGCCGGCCGAGATCGCCGTCGCCCAATTCGGCACCGTCTGCGCGCCGGCGTTCTCGATCACGTTCTGGTCCGCCCCCTTGGTGAAGCTCGGCGCGTCGTTGACCGCCGTGACGTTGATCACGAAGGTCTGCGGCGCCGAGGTGTCGGCGCCGCCGTTCGCCGTGCCGCCGTCGTCCATCAGGGTGACGGTGATCGTCGCCGTGCCGTTGGCGTTCGCCGCCGGCGTGTAGGTCAGGGTGCCGGCCGGGGAGATCGCCGGCGCCACCGAGAAGAGCGCCGCGTTGGTGTTGCCCGTGACGTTGAAGGTCAGGTTCTGCCCGGACTCGTTGGCCGGGCCGGCCGAGATCGCCGTCGCCCAGTTCGGCACCGTCTGCGCGCCGGCGTCCTCGAGCACCGTCTGGTCCGCCCCCTTGGTGAAGCTCGGCGCATGGTTGACGGCGGTGACGTCGATGGTGATCGTCGCCGTGCCGGAGAGCGCCGGCGTGCCGTTGTCCGTCACCTGCACGGTCAGCGAGTAGGTGGGGGTGGTGGCGAAGCTGAGCTGGGTCGAGTCGGCGACGGTGATCTGCCCGGTCACGGCATTGATCGTGAAGGCGTTGCCGGTGTTCCCGGCGGTGATCGAGAAGGCGTGGGTCTGCCCGGCGTCAGGGTCGGTGAAGGTCACCGGCGTCCCGACGTTGCTGCCGTTGGCCGCCCCCTCGGTCACCGCGAAGGTGGCGGGGTTGACCACCGGCGCCTCGTTGACGTCGGTCAGGTTCACCGTGATGGTGCCGGTCCCCGACTGCGCCGGCATGCCGTTGTCGGTCACCTGGACGGTCAGGCTGAAGGTCGGGGTGGTCTCGAAGTCGAGGGCCGCCGAGTTGGCGACCGTGATCTGCCCCGAGGCGGCGCCGATCGCGAAGGCGCCGCCGGTGTTGCCGCCGGTGATCGCGAAGGTGTGGGTCTGCCCCGGGTCGGCGTCGGTGAAGGTCACCGGCGTCCCCACGGGGGTGCCATTGGCGCTGTTCTCCGGGATCGAGAAGGTCGCCGCGTTGACCACCGGCGGCTGGTTGGTCGGGATCACGTTGGCGTCGATCCGGAAGTAGAGCGCGGTCGAGTCCTTGATCCCCCAGACGGCCACGATGTCGGCGCCGACCGGCGCCGGCGGGACGTCCACGCCGTCCACGGCGAGCTGCGTGCCCGACACCCATTCCCCGGTCGTCGTGCCGTTGAAGTCGAAGGCCGCCGCCCAGGCCACGCCGGCGCCGGTCAAGAGCAGGAAGGCGATCACGAAGGCCGCCGCCGAGCGCCGGCGCAGGAGCGCCACCGCCGCCGCGGCGAGGAGGAGCCCGAGGAAGAGGAGCCCCCACTGGGAGAGGGTCGGGATGTCCTCGACCCCCGCCGCCACCAGGAGGATCGGCGCGCCGCCCTGCGTCGCCACCAGGGCGTCCAGCGGGACGGTGCCGGCCGGGACCGGGCTGATGTTGAAGGCGATCACGCCGAGGCGGACGGTGTGCACCGGGTGCACCGTCGCGAGGCTCAGCGGAAAGAAGGTCTCGATCACGCTCGAGCCGGCGGTGCCGTTGCTCGACCCGACCGGCCAGGGCAACGGGTGCCCGGCCGGCGGCGTGATCGCGACCGGCGCCGTGAAGGTCGTGCCGCTGATGCAGCTCTCGACCTGGACGGCGGTCACCTGGGCGGTGACGCCGGTGACGGTCACCGTGGTGATCAGGTTCTGCTCGACGCCGGTGAAGGTCCCCGAGACGGTGGGGACCGTGCAACCGGTACCGGGGTTGTTGTCGAGGTCGAGCATCACCTTGAAGGTGGAGGTGGCAGCCGACGCCATCGACGCGGTCGACGCGAGGCCCGCGGACGCGAGCAGAGCGGTGAATACGATCCTGGCTATGTTGGATTTCAAAAGATTCATCGGAGAGCTCCTCGGCAGGAACGTCCCACACGCACCCCGCCCCCACCCTCGGAAACGGGAGGCCGGACGAACGCGGGTGACCAGATCAACAAATGCGGACGGCATCGTGGCGTATCAACAACGAATCTTCGGCCGTCAGTCACCGGTTTCTTGGAGGAGCCGCTTGGAAGCGAGCCTGCGCAGTCGTACCCGGGACGTGACAAAGACCTGGACTTCGGTGGGATTACGATACCACAGCCGGTCTGCATTTACAGGCACCGCGCGGCCCCCGTTCGTAATTTCAACTCACTCGCAAGCTCGCGCGATCGCGCCGGAGGAGCGGCGGAGCCCCTCTGTTATGCTTGTCGGGAACCCCGTTTTTCCCGTCACGATGACCGCCGCCCCCGACCCGACCCAGGCTTTCGCTCCGGCCTTCGATTCCCTGCTCGCCACCAAGCTCTACGTCCCGGCCCCGCGCCCGCGCCGGGTGCCCCGGCCGCGGCTGACGGCGCGGCTGGAGGCGGGGGTCGCGGGGCCGTTGACGCTGGTCTCGGCCCCGGCCGGCTTCGGCAAATCGACGCTGCTCGCGGAGTGGATCGAGGCCGGCCGGCGGCAGGTCGCCTGGGTGTCGCTCGACGACGGGGACAACGATCCCGTCCGCTTCCTCGGCTACGCCGTCACGGCGCTCGGCAGGCTCGCTCCCGGCCTGGGGGAGGAGACGCTGACGCTGCTGCGGCATCTGCCGGGTGTGCAGGGCCCGACGCCCGCGCGGCTGGAGCCCGTCCTCACCCGCTGGCTCAACGAGATCCACCAGCGCGGCGGCGACCTCGTGCTGGTGCTCGACGACTACCATGCCGTCGACAGCCCGGAGGTCCATGCGGCCGTGCAGTTCCTGCTCGACCGGCTCCCCCCCTGCCTGCACCTGGTGCTCGCGACGCGGGTCGATCCGCCGCTGCGCCTCTCCCGCCTGCGCGCCCGCGGCCAGCTCTGCGAGCTGCGCGCCCGCGATCTGCGCTTCAACTCCCAGGAGGCCGCCGACTTCCTGAACCAGGCGATGGGCCTCGCGCTGTCGACCGCCGACGTCGAGGCGCTCGAGGAGCGCACCGAGGGATGGGCGGTGGGGCTCCAGATGGCGGCGCTGTCGCTCCAGGGGCGGCGCGACGTCGAGGGATTCATCGCCCAGTTCACCGGCAGCCACCGCTTCGTCCTCGACTACCTGACCGACGAGGTGCTCACCCGGCAGCCGGCGCCGGTGCGCGACTTCCTGCTGCGCACCGCGATCCTCACCCGCCTCTCGGCCCCGCTCTGCGACCATCTGCTCGGCGCCGAGGCCGGAGGCGGCCAGGCGATCCTCGAGACGCTGGACGCCGCCAACCTCTTCCTCATCCCGCTCGACGACACGCGGACCTGGTACCGCTACCACCACCTGTTCGGCACCCTGCTGCGCCACCAGCTCGAGCGCCAGGAGGGGAAGGCGGGAGTGGCGGCGCTGCACGAGCGGGCCGGCGACTGGTACGCCGCCAACGGGCATCCCGAGGATGCTCTCGAGCACGCCCTGGCGGCCGGCGCGCTCGACCGCGCCACCGAGCTGATCTCGGCCCACGCCCTGCCGCGCCTGATGCGGGCGGACGCCGGCACGGTGATCCGCTGGATCCGCTCGCTCCCCGCCGACTGGCTCGACCGCCGCCCGGAGCTGCGCCTCACCCTCGCCTGGGCGCTGGTCGCCCGCTTCGAGCTCCAGCTCGCCGGGGAGCAGGTGAGCGCGGCGGAGCAGGCGCTCACCGCCGGCGCGGATCCGGAGGCCGACGGCAACCTGGCGATCCTGCGCGGCCTCCTCACCCTCGCCGCCGGCCGCACCGGCGAGGCGATCGAGCTCTACGAGCGCGCCCTCGAACGCCTGCCGGAGGACGCCGCCTTCCTGCGCGGCGTCCTCTTCCTGGAGCTCGGCACCGCCCACCTGGTCGCCGACGACCTGCCGGCGGCCGAGCGCTTCTTCGCGCGGTCGCGCACGGCCAACGAGCGGGCCGGCAACACCTTCCGCGTCCTGGTCTCCGAGTGGCACCTGGCCGAGATCCGCATCGCGCAGGGGCGGCTCCACGAGGCCAGCGACCTCGCCCGCCAGTCGCTGCGCCGGGCCGAGGAGGACGGCGGCAATTCGCCCGGCGCGGCGATGGCGCACGGCGTCCTCGCCGAGGTCGAGCGCGAGTGGAACGACCTCCCCGCGGCGATCGAGCTCGCCGGCCGCGCCTGGCAGCTCGGCAAGCACGGCGAGATCGCCAACGGCCTCCTGGTGGGGAGCTTCTCGATGGCCCGCGTGCTGCAGTCGCTGGGGGATTACCCCGGCGCCCTGGCGGCGCTCGACCGCGCGGAGGAGATCATGAACCGCGCCGGGGCTCCGCGCTTCGCCGAGGTCATCCACGCCCTGCGGGCCGGCATTCAGCTCGACCAGGGGAGGAGCGAGGGGAACGGCGAGGCCCTGGAGGCCGCGGCGCGCTGGGCGCAGGGCTCCGGCCTCCTCGACGGCTGGCGGGAAGCCCTCGCCGACGGCCGGTTCCCGGGGGTGCACCGCCGCGAGCTCCCGTTCCTCGTCGTCGCCCGCATCCAGCTCGCCCGCGGGGACACCGCCTCCGCCCGCGCTCTCCTCGCGGACCTCCTCGCCCTCGCCGAGCGCAGCGGGCGCGTCCATTCCCAGGTCGAGGTGCTGATCCTCGAGTCGCTGGTGCGCACGGCGCAAGGGGACGCGGCGGGAGCGCTCGACGCGCTGCGCGGCGCCCTCACCCGCGCCGAGCCGGGAGGCCTGGTGCGGACCTTCGTCGACGCGGGGCCGGAGATCGGAGGGATGATCCGCCAGGCGATTTCATCGGGCCTCTCCCCCGACTACGCCCGCCGGCTCGCCGAGGCCTTCGGTATGGAAGCGGCGTTGCCGGAGGTGGCGGCGGCGCCGGTGCCGGAGGTGCCGGCCCAGGATCTCCCGGAGCCGCTGACGGAACGCGAGATCGAGGTGCTGCGGCTGATCGCGACCGGCCTCTCGAACGCCGACGCCGGCGGGCGGCTGTTCATCGCGCCGAGCACCGTCAAGAAGCATCTCGAGAACATCTACGCCAAGCTCGGCACCCGCAACCGGACCCAGGCGATCGCCCGGGCCCGGGGCGCGGGGGTGTTGTAGGGGCAAAAGACGAACACTCTCATCCACAGAGGTTCTCAGCCGTCCTCCGACGCCAGCCCGGAGGGCGGCCTTCTTCTAGCCCAGGGTGTAAACCCTGGGATCGTCGCGAGGCTTCTGATCCCCACCCAGGGTTGACACCCTGGGCTACGGGAAGGCCGCCCTGACGGGCTGGCGCCGGAGGGCTACGGCCTACTTCACTTCCTGCGCCGCGCCGCTCTGGATGGCGCGGTCGATCAGCGCGTGCATCTCCTTTTCAGCCTTGCGGCCGAGCTCCTCCTGCTGGCGGCCGAGGGCCTCCTGCTGGCGCCCCAGCTCCTCCTGCTGACGGCCGAGATCCTCCATCTTGGCGCTGAGCTCCTTCTCGCGCCGGTCGAGGTCCCGGTCGTCGCCGTCGCCGCGGCGGGCGCGGTCGGAGGCGAGGGTCCCCATCTCGGCTCCGAGAGCCCCCTGCCTGGCTCCCAGCGCGCCCTGGCGCCCGCCCAGCTCGCCCTGCCTGGAGCCGAGCTCGCCCTGCGCCTTGGACAGCTCCTTCGCCTGCTTGAGGAGAGCGGCGTCGCGGACGACGTACTCCTTGCCGCCGCGGCGGAACCAGAGGACGTCCTCGTTCGCGCTCCCCCGCAGGCGCTTCACCTTGGCGATCTCGTCGGTCGAGCCGCTCATCGTCACCGAGCCGTCGCCATACAGGAAGACGTACGGCTCGCCGTCGTCCGTGGAGTAGTGATAGCCGGAGGCCTTGGGCGCCTTGGGAGGCTTCGGCGGGGCCGGGGGAGCCGGGGGAGCCGGCGGCGGAGCGGAGAGCGCGGCGAGCTGGGCGCGCGGGGCGGCAGCCGGCAGCGGCGTCGGAGCCAGCGCCGGCCGCGGGGTCGCGCCCGGAGCCGACGGCGGCAGAGGTGCGACGGCCGCCCGGGGAGCCGGCGGGGGAGTGGCCGGCAACGCGGCGCGGGGAGCGCGCGCGGGCCGGGACGGCAGGGCCGGAACGGGGGGTACGGCCGGAACGTCCGGGGTCGCCCTGCGAGCCACCGGCGCCACGGCGGGGATGCCGTCCTCGGCACCCTCCGGGACGCTCGCCACCGCCGGAGCCGGCGTGGCCTCCGGAGCTTCCGGGGGCTCCGGAGCCTCGGCCGCGACGGGCGCGGCCTCCGGAGTTTCGGGGGTTTCGGCCGCCGGGGCCTCCGGGGCGGCGGCCGCCTGGGGTGCCTGGGGAGCGCGCTCCTGGGCGACGATCGACACCGGCACGAGACTGACGACGACCGCCGCCGCGGCCAGCCACCACCAGCCGGACACGCGGCGCTTGGGATCTGAGGAATCGGAAGTCTGCTGAAGCATCTGAAGCCTCCTTTTGAGGTTCTGCAGCGAAGGCGAGGCGCCCGCGACGGCGAGACCGGTCTCTCGCGGGGCCACACCCCACCGGAGGAGCAGGCGCCCGTAGGCCTGGGGCGCCGACCCCAGGACTCTGAGCACCTCCGCGTCGCACGCCGCTTCGCGGGCGACCGCGTATTCACGGACGGCGAGCGCCGCCAGCGGATGAAAGAAGAAGAGCCGGTGCGCCAGGGCCGGCACCCAGCCGAGCCAGAGGTCCTTGCGGCGCAGATGGACCAGCTCGTGGCAGAGCGTCATCGCGACCTCGGCCGGCGTCAGCCGCTCGAGGCCGGCGCGGGGGATCAGCACCACCGGCGCCGCGAGCCCGGTGACCTGCGGCGTCCGCACCTCGGACGAGCCGCGCAGGCCGGGCGCCCGGCGCAGCCCGAGCCGGGCGCAGATCTCCGCGAAGGCCGCGCGCACGCCGCCCTCCCCCACCGGCTCGGCGGCACGGACGATGCGCCGGGTGCGCCGGAACTGGCCGAGGGCTTTGACGGCAAGGATCAGCAACCCCGCGATCCACAGGGCGGCGAGGGTCCAGGCACCGATCGCGCGAAGCGAGACGGGCGGCGCCGCGTCCCCTCGCGCAGGGATGACGGCAGGAATGGAGGGCGCGGGCGGCAGACCTCCCGGGTTCGTGCCATGGACCTGGAGAGGCCGGGATACCGCCGGAGCCAGGCCCGCGGCGGGCAGCAAGGGCAACGGCACCGGGGGCAGAGGCATCAGGCCCAGTAGCAGCTTGAGGCAGGCCGCCCACCACAGCCCGCAGCGCACGGCGGCCGGCAGGCGCGGGACCAGGCGGCAGACGAGCCACACCGCGGCGACGAAGATCGCGCCCTCCACCGAGGCGCGCGCCAGCGTCGCGATAACCTCGGGAATGATCGCGGGGAGGCTCATGGCTCCTCCTTGCGCTGGGAGTGGAGCTTCGCCACCAGCTCCTCGAGCTCGGCGAGGTCCGCCGCCGAGACCTCGGCCTCCTCCGTCAGGTAGGTCACGAACGGCGAGACCGAGCCGCCCAAGCGTCTTCTCGACGAACGACTTCACCACCCCCCGCATCACCTCGCCCGCCGCGGCGAGGGAGGTGTAGAGGTAGACCCCCTCGACCTGGCGGCGGTCGAGCCGCCCCTTGGCGCGCAGCCGCTCCATCATCGTCAGCACCGTCGACCGCGCGAGCCCGCGCGGGGACGCCATACTCCTCCGCCGCCTGCCCCACCGTCGCGCCCCCGCGCTCCGCCAGATATTGCAGCAGGGCCAGCTCCTGATCTCCGATCGACGTGGGCTTCATCCGGGCTCCTCGATGCGTTGACTACATCTGTCGCCATCGTAACCGTGACGACAGGTGTCGTCAAGAGGTTTTACGGGGAAGATCGAGAAAAGTTTGGGCGGGATCGGCGTTATGACTTAGGGTGCTGCTCACTCGAAAGGAGATTCCCATGGCGCTTCGATCCCGGGCTTCCAGCCTTCTCCTCCTCGCCGTTTCCCTGACCGGCTCCCTGCTCGCCGCGGAGCCGGCGCGGCAACCTTCTCCTCGGCCCGCCGTGGAGCTGCCGGCGACCGAGGAGGCGAACCGCTTCTTCGTGACCCCCGTGACGCCGAAGGGGGAGAAGCTCCGGCTCTACACCGACAGCGGCGGCGGCCTCTTCCTCCTCGCCGGGACGGTGCAGCGGCTGGGCCTCTCGCGCCATGCCCTGGGCGAAGGGCCGGAGAAGGCCGAGGGAACGGAGCTGCCGGCGTTCCGGCCGGGGGCCTCGATCCCTCCGCCGCTGAGAAATCACGGCGGTCTCATCATCCTCCCGGCCGGGCAGGAGAAGGGCTTCCTCGCCGGGACGGACGGCATGCTCGGCCAAGCGTGGTTCTCCGGCCGCGTCTGGACCTGGGACTACCCCGCGGGGCGCCTCCTCTGGCATCCCGACGGCGGCCTGCCGGCCGTCGATGCGAGCCATCGCGTGACCCTGGGCTTCCAGACCGACAAAGCCGGCCAGCGGACCGCCGACTTCCCCCGCATCGCCGCCACCATCGACGGCGAGACCCTCGACCTGCTCTTCGACACCGGAGCCATGGTCTCGCTGAGCCCCGAGGCGCTCGCCAAGCTTGGAGAGATGGGCGAGAAGGGTCCGGTGATCCGCGGGACCAGCTTCATCGCGGCGGTCCACTTCGACGGCTGGCGGAAGAAGCACCCGGGCTGGCGGGTGATCGAGAACGCGGACCTCGGCGTCAACGGAGAGCCGATGATCGAAGTGCCGGCCCTGACCGTCGCCGGCTACACCGTCGGGCCGGTCTGGTTCACCCGCCGTCCCGACAAGAACTTCCACCAGTTCATGTCCCAGTTCATGGACCGCCAGGTCGAAGGAGCCCTCGGCGGCTCGGCCCTCCGCTTCTTCCGCGTGACAGTCGACTACCCGAAGGCCGTGGCGGTCTTCGAGCGGCCGTGACTTGAGGGCTATGCCACCGCCGCCCTTCCGAGCCGGTCCGCAACCCCCCTCCGAGTGCCCCTCCAAGTGCCACCCGCCTGGCGGAGGCTTGGCCTGCCCGAGGCCCCCTGGCGCCCTGGTCGAGATGGCCCTCCGGGCGCTCCACAGCGGCGCCATCTCGCGCGGGTGTCACCCCTATGACTGGTACAGGAGCGTCACCAGGCCCCCATGGCCGGAGCAGGCGTTGGTGCCGAAAGGACTGCAATCCGAAGGTCCCGACGCGGCACCGGTGAACTGCGAGCCGTCGCCGCAGCCGGCCGTGCAGGTGGCCGTCTGCTGCCACAGGAGCGTCGTCAGACCCCCATGGCTCGAGCAGACGTTGGTGCCGAACGGATAGCAGTCCGAGGACGTCGAGCCGGAGCCGGTGAACCTCGCGCCGTCGCTGCAACCGGCCGTGCAAACGCCCGTCGCGAAGGCGGGGGTGACGAGCCAGCCCAGTGTGAGCGCTCCTGTCAGCAGAACTGCCTTGCGGATCATCGTTTCTCCTTTCCAGTCGGCCATCTGGATTATGAGACAAGAAGAATCCTAACATACCTGACCGAGCCCTCCCCCGGCTGGATCAGGCGTCTGCGGGAGCGAGGGGGTTGTGCGGCCTGACCCTGCTCGCTCGGAACGGCGACGCTCGCAGGCCGCCGCCGTCGAAGCCGCGGGGGCGGTTGCTGTCGTAGGAGATGTCCCGCACCCACCATCTCTTGACACCTTGCTAAGGAAGTCAACGACTAAGGAGGAGCCCATCATGAGAAAAGTCCTGATCGTCGCGTGCACCGCTCTCTTCCTCTCCATCGCCGGCTTGGCCCAGACGGCCCAGACGCCAAGCCCGGTCCCGCTCTCTCAGGAGGCCCTGGCGGCCATCCTGGGACAGCCTGCCGTCACGGGTGAGCCGACGCTACCGCAGACCGGAGAACCGGTTCTCGCCACGGCGAAGAGCCCTCTCCCGTTGAAGACCACCTGCACCGCAACTTGTCTGTACGGTGGCACCGTCTCCTGCAGCGGCACCTCGTGCAGCGCGTTGGACGGCACCAGTTGCTCGTCCAGAGGAAAGGCCACCTGTGGAGGCACCACGCATACTTGCAGCAACTGCTACCTCAATTGCCGCTGTGGAGGCAGCTCCGACTCCTTCTGCCGGGCCAATTGCTAGCCAGAAGCCGCGATCCTCGCCTGATCCGAAGCTCTAAGGCCCTTCTTCATCAGAAGGTTCTAAGGGGCCTGGGGGGCGCGCCAGCGGCCTGCGCGTCGAAGGCGCTCCCCTGCTGGGTGGTCCGTTGCGGCCCGCACGGCGAGTGCACCGGCAACTGCACCCGGCCGCCAGCCGAGGCCTGCCATCCTAGAATTGACGATTCTGCTGGAAGGCTCTCCCGCCTTCCCGTTCAGAAAGGGGAACGCATGAACTGTTCCGTCCGCTCCGCAGCCGTCGTCGTCTTCGCCTTTGTCGCCTGTCTGCTCGCGCTGTCCCCGCCGGCCTCGGCGACGGGGTGCACGGCCAACTTCACCTGCTCGAATGCCTGTTCCATCCTCAGCTTCGAGTGCTCCGCGCCGTACTGTTGCACCTTCAGTTGCTCGACGCAGAACCAGCAGCTCACCTGCACCGGCAACACCACTTGCACCGTGGGAGCCAACTCCGTTACCTGTGACGGGGTCCAGCACACCTGCACTGCCAAGCAGTGCTTCCAATACTCAAACGGCATCTCCTGCGGGACCATCAGCAAGACCTGCAACTCGCACTGCGCCTGCTAAAGGGGCGGTCTCCCGCCCGGGCGGCCAGGCCCGGGCGGGCTCGTTGGCAGGACAAACCCAACCCTGCATTCCAGGGGGATGCCCCTCCCTGGTTGCTTTAGCGCCGGGTTTCAGAGGTACCCCTTTTCTCACCCGCCCCGAAGGGGCGGTGCCGTGCGCCGGCCAACCTCTCGATCCAAGATGTATTTCGGATTTCGATTCGCTTTATCTCAGCCAGCTCTTCTCAAGGGAGCAATCGTTCTGCTGGGACGATTCACCGTCAAATCATAATTCGTCTGTAGGCTGATCCAAAACTCCGGAGTCGTGTCAAGAGCCTGGGCCAGAAGCCAAGCAGTTTCAGGGCTAACGCCGCGGTTGCCGCGAACGATCTCGTTGACCCGCTGTACCGGGATTCCAAGATGCTCTGACAGAGCAACCTGGGTAAGGCCTAGCGGCACAAGGAATTGCTCCTGAAGGATCTCTCCGGGATGGCTAGGGATACGGTTCTCGGGTAGCATATTCTTACCTCTCAGCCTCGATGGTAGTCAACAATCCGAACTTCGCGAGCCTCCGCCTCCAAGTGCCACCCGTTTGTCCCAGCTTGCACTTCTCCAGCGCAGAGCGCGGAGCGCGTTACTGTCCGATCGAGCCTCGGAGCCAGATGCACATAAGACTACTTTGTCACCCAGGCAGTCGTGAACTCCTTGGCAAGTCGGCGCCCAGATTTTGAGAACCTACCCTTTATGCTGGCTGTGTGACGTTTAAGCTCATAACTATCTCTTCGGAGGCACTCAATGTCCATATATCTTTTTACATAATACAGCGCAGATCGACTAAGAAGGTGCCGCCGAAGAATGTGCTCGTTCATAACAAGCAGGATGAAGACCACAACGAAAGCATCGGCTAAGCCAGATGTCACATACACTTGCTCCAGTGAAGGCTGCCCCGAGTAGATTGAGAAGTGGGTGGGCTGACATAGCATCGACCAGAACAGACTCACTTCTCCGAGAGAAGGGGCCTTGATCTTCTTCAGAACATCCCGCCTAGTGGAGAGGTATGGGTCTCCGTTCAGCCATCTACTAAAAACAGATTGTTCTTCGATCACTGTGTGCAGCTTCGCATAAAGCAGACCTTCGTAAGCCACGCGAAAAATAGGCCAAGTCGATCCTAAGTACCCTCGTGTCATCAATTGCAGGGCACCCGCAAGGTGAAAAAGGTTGCTCTGGAAACTATTAAAAATTAACTGTACGGCACCTTGATTGTCATACACGCCTCCTGCGAGTAAAGGTACGAAGTGGTTCGCCACTCGATGCTGGAGGTCCAAGTTTGCTGAAACCGTTTCGAGTTCCTTGCTGAAACGGTCCCTCGCCATCTCTATGTTAGCTGATTCGTTTATTTCAATATAATGGCGAAAAAGAATAGAGTTTGGCCCGTACATTTTACCTCGACATATCTTTCACACAGCCAGAGGTTCCCTAGGCATCTGACGTTTGGCGCTTGAGTGGCCGGCGGCCGCGGAAGTTGGTGGATAACGAACCAGTCGCCCGGCCCGCTCCAAGTGTAGTGCCCCTCCGAGTGCCACCCGGTTGTCCCAGCTTAGCCGAGGTTCGGTGCAAAGGACAGCCCAGACAAGCTCACGCCTCTCCTCTGCTGGCAGCACCTGACAAAGGAGAAGCAGCAGCAACTGGGCGCCGCGATGGTGTCCGAGATCGACGGGGAAGCCGCTGACAGCCGAAAGCGCACCGGAGTCCAGCCGCTCGGGCCCGCAGCCATCCTGGCCCCGAGTCCGGAAAGCCGCCCCTCAAGACCAAGAGATCGCCCGCGCCGGCCGTGCATGCCGCCAGCCCCGCCGTTCGCCGCGAGCTGAGGAATGCCTACTTCCCCTTCGTCGCCGCCTACCGCAGCGCCGCCGAGAAACTCCGGGCCGGGCAACGAGACACCCCCTTTCCTTTAATCGCGTGGCACGTCTTCCCCGGCACGTCTTCACGCACGTCTTCCTCGCAGCGCCTACTCCCGTGTTCCCACTGAGCGGCCAACCGTCGAAGGAGCCTGGCGTGGCCGTGCCGGTGAGCGAGTCGCCGCTCACCGTCGCTTGGCACTCGATCGTCATCGGCGACGGAACGGTGACGCTCATGCTCCAGCGCACGGCACTGCCGTCGACCTTGCCGTCCTTAATTTCAACGGTGTTCCCTCCGCTTTCATACGAGCCCGCGAGACTTTTGCCCGAGCTCTCCAACGTCAGCACCCCCTCCTGGTCACCCATCGACGCCTCAATTACCGTTTTCCACCTTCCGTTCACATTCGCCATTTCGTCTCTCCCACTCCTCGTTTGATCTAGGTCTCTACGAGCAGCCACTCGGAGTGCAGGCAACGATTCGTCAATGAACTGCCGATACTGTTGCTCAAACAGCCGCTCCCCATCTGGGTGCCAGACGGTCAGCTGCCAAACGACAGCGCGTTCCGCCACGTCGTTGGCGGCCTTCTGGGTTTCTGGCGAAGCGAAGAGTTTAATCTGTTCGAGCATATCCCTGACCCTTTGGACTTGCTTCTTCTGCTCGGGCTCAACTGTGCTCTCGAGCAGTCTTGTCGCTTGGGGGCTACCGTTCTTCACGAGAATGCGGTGGTTGGTTACTGCTTCGGAGACTCGCTGGGCAGCATTGATGAAGTCGGCAAACAGACGCTCCCGCTCTAGTCGCAAAACTGCATCGGCAGATGGTCTTGGGGAAGCCGGTCCAAGTGGCGGAGGCTCGGGAAGCGAGCCAAACAGGGTATTGCGCAGAACGTCATAGCTGGCCTCGGGGTATGGATTAGGACGAAAGTCAATGTAGACAGCACCCTTGAGCCATGTTGGTGCAGCGTCGCGCCACTCGCCTGAACGGAGGATAGGAATGAACTTTCGGCGTGGAGTACCGGTCGTATCTCGGCAGTTATCATGCTGCCCTCGTAGCCAACGCCGCCTGAACGCGCATCCGACTTGGCACGGTATGCGGGTGTGCAAACGACCAGGACAGAGTCAGATTCCCGGATCGCGCTCTCCATGAATCGAGGGAGCTCGTCCCCGGGGCGGAGGTGCCACTCGTCGAGTGTGAGGTCGATGCCGTCGCTACGAAGGCGAGTACCGAGCTCAATCACCCACGCCTTGTGCTCGTCACTCTCGCGTGCATACGAGATGAAGGCAGTGGGAACCGTCTTTAGAAGTTCTGGTAGAGAGCTCATATTCCGACCTTCACCCAACGTTCGAGCTGAGCGGACCGCTGGAGGTGATCCGCTCGAGCGATGGGTTAGTCCTCATTTTTCGCAGGTTCCAACGAAGTGGAGCCAGCCTTACGATAGATGATAAGGGGATTGTTTGGCGATTCGACCGCTAGGTCATCGAGGCGCTTCCGAACCTCTGACATAGCCTCTACTGTCGGTGCCGTGCTCAGCGACAGGAGTTGCTCGAGTTCCCGGCCGAGGGCGCCGTACTTCGCGCCCGCAACACGATGTTTCTCTGCCCTTTCGGCATAGCCCAGAAACGTTTGAAGGCTGGCGAGGAGGGCTGCAACTACGCTCGCTAGACCGACGGTGATTTGGAGCCAAAGTTCTGGTTGCTTCTGGACGGTAGCAAATACGGATGTGCCCACCAATGTGGACAGAACAACAGCGGGGATGCCGAGCCAATACTTGCGTGCGCCAAAATGGTCTGCCGACAGATAGTGCGCTCGCTGTGTGACTGCCACCCGCTGATACCAGTCGTTAAGCACCTGCTCCGGCGTTTGCATATCGATCTGCTCCTGCCTGGGCTTAACGCTCAAGAGGTGAGCGGCGGCAACGCTCGATAGGGCGGTGTCCGTCCGCTGGACCGCATGTTAGGCGCCAAGGACTTGTTCAATCAGATTCCATCTGTCTTCGAAGGCTGCAATGTTCCAGAAGTAGGAGGCGGCTCCGTTAGCTACCGCCACAGCTCTTACCTTATTGTCATTGCGCTGCTGACCCTTCTTCCCGAGTTCGAGGAGCCACTGCCGATGATACCTCGACACGTTGGCCGCCATTTCAGAGCAGGGTATAACGTAGTAGCGAAATGGCAGAGTTGAGCCAGGTGCTGGAACGCCTGCGAGCACCCAAAAAAAGAACTCACCGAACTGCTTTTCGGCCTTGGTGCCGACACTACAGGTATTGGTACCAGGCACGAAGGTTTTAACTTGAATGTGCGCGAAGCGCGTACCCTCGCGGTTGCTACACAGAACGTCTGTATTGGGAGTGTTGCCGAGTGTAACGACAGCAGCATAGCCGCGCCGACACAACTCGCCGGCAACATAAAACTGACTCGCGTTTCCCCGATGACTTTTGTCGTGGCCCATGTTTAACTCTGGCGTCTAGCCATTAAGCGTCTATCTGAAGTCCTCTCCAAACCAATCGCCCGAAGTCCTCGACCGATCCCGGATCGGCTTTCAGATAGACGCAGGTTGAGAGAAGCCGCGGGCCAATCCGGAGCGGTCCTCTGGAGATTCAATCCTAGGCAGGCCCTTCGTGCCACCCTGCCAACCTCCACTCAAGCGCAAGGAGTCGACATGAGGCTTTTAGAGGACCGTCCAGCTAAGGGATCTGCCGCATGCCACGCTCCTGATCCCCTATTTCGTCGAGACCATTATACCGTAGAGATCCACCAAGACACACAAACGCCTGACTCCACGGCTGAGCAAATAAACATTGGAATTGGGCTATAGGCGAACGGATCATCGCGGCCGGGGTTCTCGGCGCAGGAGCAGGCGCCTGTTCCCCGACAAGGTACAGGGCAGGCTGGCCGCAGACCTCGCACCTCATCGGGTCCACGCCGGGGAGGCTCAGGAGCAGCAAGCAACGAGACAACGCTTCGCTTCGTGGAGGAGGACGCTCCCTGCGTCCCTCCGGGACTTCGGGGGGTGGGGTGGTGCCAACCAGGGGCTGAAGTCCCTGGCTTTATCCCTGCGGCCCTTCGGGCCTGAGGGACCGACGACGCTGCGCAGTTGCGACGTTGCGACGCTGAGGGTCTGGGCGGCGGGCCGGCTAAGTTTAGCTCCCCACGCAAAGGTCGCCTGTCCGGCGCCAACTCGAGGGGAAGGTCGCCTCCGAAGGTGCTCGATCTTGTCACTCGCCACCGGCATGGGACTGGGTTGGTGCCGAGGATGGGACCACCCGGGTTGATGTTGTCAATCGCTCTCCCGGCACGAGGTCCGACGGCCCGAAGGGCCGCAGGGATGAGCGCGGGGCTTCAGCCCCGGGTCTGTCCGGTTCCCCTCTCCCTCAAGTCCCGAAGGGACGCAGGGAGCTTCCGCGGGAAGTTATGTAGACGAGGGGGGCTGAAGCCCCTGGCTTTATCCCTGCGGCCCTTCGGGCCTGAAGTACCGACGATGCTGCGGGTCTGGGCCGCCGCCCTACACGATGGGCTGTAACCCGTAGAGAGCCTCGGTGGTACGGCGGCCGTTCGGCTTTTCGGGCGATCGGGCCCTTTTTCGAGACTCCAGCGCCTTATCTTATGCGGGCCGGCCGTTTTTGCAGCATAGGGTGCGGTGAATCAGGGCGCCGGCCCCTATTTCAGGGTCCCGGGCCTTTTTTAGGCGGAAAACCGCTTTTTAGACTGTCTTTTCCCATTTTTTGCGACAAAAACGCGTTCAAACAATGTTTGAGGCCCTGGAAATCTGAGATAGGGAATCAATTGACTCTAAAAATCGGCCGTTTGGCTCAAACGGCGCTTCAAACATTGTTTGAGGAGAAAGAACAATGTTTAACGGGACCGAGAGTCTGTTCAAGGAGATTTTTGGGAGAAACAGGAGGTTTTTAGAGGTAGTAAGCCGGCGGGACGCCGGCGGTCCCAGGAGAGACACAAAAGCGGAACGGGGCCGACGGAACGCTCACCGCCAGGCGAAGACCGGCTGCTCGTAGTGGGCCACCCGCGTCTCGCGCCCCGCAACCGCCACCTCGGCGAACTGGTGGAGGATCGCGGCGGTGGGGGCGTAGACGACGGTGCCGAGGATGGCCAGGGCGAGGACGGGACGGTCGCTCTGGGGGATGGTCTGGAGGAGGAGGTTCTCCGGCGCCAGCAGCTCGGCGAGCGGAACGCGGTGGACCTCCTCCACCTCGGCGGGGTCCGGACGCAGGGGCGCGTCGCCGGCTCCCCAGACGACCACCGGGGTGATCACGAAGCCGGAGCGGGTGGCGAAGTCGTCCAGGCAGCCCAGGATCTCGCCGGCCGGGAGGGCGAGCCCGACCTCCTCCTCGAGCTCGCGGAGGGCTCCGATCTCGGGGGTCTCCCCCGCCTCCAGCCGGCCTCCCGGGAGCGCCCACTGGCCGCCGTGGCGCCGCAGGCCGGAGGCGCGGAGGGTGAGGAGGACGGCGGCGTTCCCCTGCTTCGTCCGGGACGACGACCACGGCCACGGCCGCGCTCCGGCGCTCCCCGACCTGGAACGCTCCGCCGCTCGAAGCCGGCGAGGTGAGCCGCCAGGGTGGCGCGCAGGGCGGCGGTGAAGGGGGGCGGCGTCACGATCGCAGAGTATCCCGATGTAAACGCGTTTTCATCCTATCGGCGGCCCGGCGGCTGAGATACAGTCGGGCCGGAAACCTCAACGATGCCGAAATCTTCTCCTTTTTCTTTTCCTGACGGATTCCTCTGGGGCGCGGCGACCTCGGCCTACCAGGTCGAAGGCTCCCCCCTGGCCGACGGCGCCGGACCGAGCATCTGGCACCGCTTCACCCGCACCCCCTGGCTGGTGCCGAGCGGCGACAACGGCGACGTGGCCTGCGACCACTACCGGCGCTACGAGGAGGACGTGCAGCTGATGCGCGGCCTCGGGCTCAACGCCTACCGCTTCAGCATCTCGTGGAGCCGCGTGATGCCGGAAGGGCGCGGGCGGATCAACGAGAAGGGGCTCGACTTCTACCGCCGGCTGGTGGACGCCCTGCTCGCCAACGGCATCCGCCCCAACGTCACCCTCTACCACTGGGACCTGCCGGAGGCGCTCGACGACCGCGGCGGCTGGCTCAACCGCGACGTGGCCTCGTGGTTCGCCGACTACGCCCGCGTGATGTACGCGGCGCTCGACGACCGCGTCGAGATGTGGGCGACGCTCAACGAGCCCTGGGTGGTGACCGACGGCGGCTACCTGCACGGCGCGCTGGCTCCCGGGCATCGCAACCTTTTCGAGGCGCCGATCGCCTCGCACCATCTGCTGCTGTCGCACGCCGCGGCCGTCGAGGCCTACCGCGCCGAGGGGAAGCACCGGATCGGCCTGGTGGTGAACCTCGAGCCGAAGTATCCGGCCTCGGAGAGCGCCGAGGACCTCGACGCCACCCGGCGGGCCGACGCCTACATGAACCGGCAGTACCTCGATCCGGTGTTCCACGGCCATTACCCGGAGGAGATGCGGGAGATCTTCGGCGAGGCGTGGCCGGAATTCTCTCCCGAGGATCTGGCGCGCATCCGCCAACCGATCGATTTTCTCGGCGTCAATTACTACACGCGCAACGTGTCGCGTTTCGACGCCACGGCCTTACCCGTGCAGGCTGCTCCGGTGCGGCAGAAGCGCCATGCCTACACCGAGACGAATTGGGAGGTCTACCCGCCCGGGCTCACCGACACGCTGGTCTGGGTGAAGGAGAAGTACGGCGACATCCCGCTCTACATCACCGAGAACGGCGCCGCCTTCTACGATCCGCCCACCGCCGACGGCGAGGTGCAGGACCCGCTGCGGGTGGAGTATTTCCGCACCCATCTGCGGGCGGCGCGCGAGGCGATCGACCGCGGGGTCGACCTGCGCGGCTACTTCGCCTGGTCGCTGCTCGACAACCTCGAATGGAGCCTCGGCTTCGCCAAGCGCTTCGGCATCATCCACGTCGATTTCGACACCCTGAAGCGCACCCCGAAGGCGAGCTCGCGGTTCTACGCCGAGGTGATCCGGACGAACGGGGGGAACCTGTAGCTTTCGAGGGTAGAGACTGCCGATAGGCCTCCTCTTCGAAGAGACGTCCCGCCGTCCCCGTGGCCTGCGGGCGTTCTCGTTATGCGCTGGGAACGTCTCTACGGACACGTCGTCGTGAACCGGTCGCTTCCGGTTCGTCCGCAAATGCGGTCTCGATCCGATTTGCGGCAACCGACCCGTAGAGACGCTCCCAGCCCGCCCACGACACCGACCGCAGGCCATGGGGACGGCGGGACGTCTCTCGAAGGCAACGCCCTCCCATCGACCACATCCTAGAGAAGGTCACGAACGCCGTGCGGCTGAAACCGCAACGGCGCTCCCTCAATACTCGAACACGATCCGCGCCGGCAGGTGGCTCACGAAGACGGCGCGGCCGGTGGTCTGCGCCGCCGCTCCGTCGACGGTCGCGGCGCGGATCGGCCGGTCGTCCGGCGAACGGACGAGGAGGTTGGCAGGGCGCGCAACGGCCCCGTTCCCGGCCAGCTCGACGACGATCCGCTCGCCCTCAGCATGCATCCGCACGTCGACCGGACCCTGATAGGTCAGCGAGCGGCCCGACGTGCAGGGTCTTGTCTTCCGTCTCGCCCAGCCAGCGCCGTGGCACGCCGGCGCCGATCACCAGCGCGCCCTCCTCGCTGTCGTACGCCACGGCGTCGAGGACGGAGCGGATGAAGTCGGAGGCGATCCAGGCGTGCGGCATGTCGCCGATGAAACGCGGCTTGCGAGCGTCCGTCCCCACCACCTCGGCCCACTCGTTCCAGGCGGCCGGCCGGCGGTCGGCGAGGAAGCGGTCGAAGAGCGGCAGGGCCCGCTCGCGCTCGCCGCGGCGGATCAGCGCGCCGAGGATCCGCATCTCGTACGGCGTGTAGTCCTCGCGCGGCTTGCCGACCGACTCCAGATAGCGATCGAACGTCCGCCGCAGCTCCGGCGCGGGAAACAGCGATCCCAGGTTGAGCGGCGAGATGCCGATCGCCGTTGAGGTGGCGTCGAAGTCGCCGAGCTCCGCCGAGCCGGGGACGAAGTCGATCCGGTGCTCGGCGATCGTGCGGCGGACCGAGGCCGCGAAGTCGCGGCGGAAGGCGACGGCTTGCCGGGTGAGCTCCCGGCGGCGCGCCTCGAGCCCCAGCCGGCCGGCGAGGTAGACGGCGTCGTCGAGACCGCGGAGGGCGAAGAGGTCGTCCCAGTAGGAGTGGACGGGTTTCGCCGAGTACCCCTCGTGACTGATCGATTCGGTGACCAGCCCCGCGAACGCGCCGTGGTTCTCGCTCGACAGCTTGCCGAGGTAGCGGGCCGCGGCGTCGACGTGCGGCCAGAGCCGGCGGACCAGCGCCAGATCGCCCGTGGTGCGCTCGATCTCGGCCACCAGGAAGATCAGCTCGCCGTGGCTGTCGTTCTCCGGCACGGGATCGGCGCCGCGGCGGTCGACGCAGCAGGGGACCTTGCCGTCCGCGTACTGATAGGGCGCGAACCATTCCGCGAAGCGCTTCGCTTCTTCGGCGTGGCCGAGGCGGAGGAGGACGGCCGAGATCAGGGCGCCGTCGCGGATCCAGGCGCGGTCGTAGGAGCGCGAGCCCGGCTCGAGGGCGGAGCCGTCGCGATGGATCAGCGTCCAGGCGACGTTGCTGCGGATGGTGCGCGCGATCTCCGGCGCGCCGGGGATCTCGATCGCCACGCGGTCGAGCTTCCCGCGCCACTCCGCGGCGATGCGGCGCAGCGCGGCGCCGACGTCGGTCACCGGCTTCGCACCCTTTTCGAGCGGCACCGCGAGATCGACCGTCCGCTGCCGGGAAAGGTCGAATTCGAGCGCTCCCGAGGCGTAGCCGAAATCGTCGCTCACCGCCTTGGGATTCCCACCGCCGCCGCGCAGCACGTCGACGAGATTCCCTTCGTCGTAGGTGGCGGCTAGAAACGATTTCGGCGCGGTCAACGCGCGCACGCGGCGTACGCCCCAATCGCTGTCCACCACGACCTCATGGCCGTCGAAGGCGAGACGATGGATCGGCGCCACCCCGCCCACGGTGTTGAGGAACTGCGTCGAGGGATTGACCTGGAACGGGCGGAGGCCGAGGTAGAGCTTCGCGTTCTCCGCGCCAGCCCCACTGACTTTGTAGCGCAGGAGGAGCAGCGAGGAGTCGGTGACGGCGGCGGTGATCTCTAGCGTCACGTTCCCGGCAGTCCAGGTAACCGAAGGGATCGGCAGGTCGCCCTGCGCCAGCGACTGGCGCGGGGTGGAGTCGGCCCAGGTGAAGACCTTCTCGCCGACTTTCAGAAACGGCTCGATCGAGAAACCGCCCTTGAACGGCTCGACGTTGCCGTCCTCGCCGATCAGCGCCTCGGCGTCGGCCCCGTCCGCTCCGACCACCGTCCAGTAGGGCTGCTCGCCGGCGAGGTAGCGCGGGTAGTCGCCGCGCGGCGCGCTCTTCGCCACGGCGGCGAAGAACTCGTTCGGCGTCTGCGCCCACTCCGGCGGCTCGACCTCGACGGATTGCGATCGCGAAGCCCTGGCCGCGGCGGCTCCTGCGCATCGTGAGACGCACCAGGCGCGCCTCTTCGTCCGGAAGAAAAAGGAGCTCGTCCGTACGTCCGTTGCCGCGCACCTCGCGCACGGTACGGAAGGTCGTGCCGTCGCGCGAGAGCTCGACGGCGAAGTCGCGCGCCAGGTCCTCCGCGTCCCAATGGATGCGCAGCCCTCCCACCTCGCGCCGGGCGCCGAGGTCGATCGTCAGCGCGCTTCCGTCTTCACTGCCGCGCCAGGCGCCGTGCGTCACCGGGCCCGCCGCGGGCGGCAGCTCCGAGAGGGCGAGGTCGTCGATCCACACCGTCCCCTTGCCGCCGGTCGACGCCGTCACCACGATCTCGATCGCGGCGACGTGATGGATCTCGCCGCCGCCGAGCGGTCCCCAGGCGAAGGAGATCTGCCGCTTGCGGGTGGCGATCTCCGTCCACTCCCGCGGGTACGTGAAGTCGCGGCGGTTCAGCCACCAGACGTTGTCGCCGCTCGCATCGATCAGCTTCAGCTCGAGATTGTTGACTGGAGCGTCAGCCCGCATCGCAAAGGTGAATTCGTAGTTCGCCGGCAGGTCGAGGTCGACCTTGCGCCGGGCGATGGCGTACCCCGCGTGATGCTGGAAGTCGAAGTCGAGCCGCATCGCGGAGCCGGTGCGCCCCGCGTCCTGGCCGATCTTGAGCGACACCCCGTCGGACGGCGCCGCGGTCCAGGCGGCGACCGAATCGAAGTCGTCAATCGTCCGCGTCTGACCGCAAAGCGGCGCAACGACGAAGAAGGCCAGCAGAAATCCGCCGAGGTGTCCGAGGCGTCTCACTCCTTGACGCTCCCCATCAGCAGCCCCTGCACGTAGTGGCGCTGGAGGAAGAGAAAGAGGAGCAGCACCGGCATCACGGTGAGCACCGAGCCCGCCATCATCAGCTCGGTGTCCTGCACGTGCTCGCCGAACAGGTTGGCGAGCGCCACGGGCAGCGTGTATTTCGAGTCGTCGGTGAGCACCACGAGCGGCCAGAAGAAATCGTTCCACGTCCCCAGAAAGGTGAAGATGGCGAGGGTCACCAGGATCGGCCGGCAGAGCGGCAGGATGATGGTGCCGAAGATCCGCGCCTCGCCGGCGCCGTCGATGCGGGCGGCGTCGAGCAGCTCGTCGGGGATCGAAAGCGCGTACTGGCGGACCATGAAGATGCCGAAGATGGTCGCCATGGCGGGGAGGATCACCCCCCAGTAGCTGCTCACCAGCCCGAGCTGCCGCATCAGCAGGAAGAGAGGGAGGATCGCGACTTGCGACGGCAGCACCAGGGCGCCGAGCAGGAAGGCGAAGGTGCGGTCGCGCCCCGGGAAGCGGAGCTTGGCGAAGGCGTAGCCCGCCATCGCGTTGAGCAGCAGCGAGAAAGCGGTGACGGCGGTCGCCAGCAGCGCGCTGTTGAACAGCACGCGGCCGAGATTCAGGCGGACGAACAGCTCGCGGTAGTGCTCGAACGTCACATGGCTGGGGAAGAACGGCGGCGGGTCGGAGCTCGCCTCCCCCGTCGGCATCACCGAGGCGAGGACCATCCAGATCAGCGGGATCAGCGTGAGGACCGCTCCGCCGGTCAAAGCGAGGTGGAGCAGGATGCTGGTCAGCCGCTTCTTCATGCGTTCCTCGCCTTCGAAAGGCGCACCTGCAAGGTGGTGGCGGCGAGAATGACGACGAAGAGGACGAACGCGATGGCCGCGGCGTAGCCCAGGTGCCAGAAGCGGAACCCCTGCTTGTACATCAGGAGCGCGACGCTCAGCGTGCTGTTGAGCGGCTCTCCCTGGCGGGTGAGGACGAACGGCTCGGCGAAGAGCTGGAAATAACCGATGCAGGTCATGATCGCCACGAACAGGAAGGTGGGGGCGAGCATCGGCAGCGTCACGTCGCGGAGCGTGCGCCACCAGCCGGCCCCTTCGAGGCGGGCGGCCTCGTAGAGCGACTCGGGGATGTTCTGGAGCCCCGCCGCCAGCAGGATCATGTTGACGCCGAAGTTCTTCCAGATCGACAGCAGGATGATCGCCGGCATCGCCCAGCGGGTGTTCCCCAGCCAGTCGATCGGCGCGATCCCCAGCCAGCCCAGCGCATGGTTGAGCAGCCCGAAACGGGGATGGTAGAGGTAGCGCCAGACGGTGGCGACCGCCACCAGCGTGGTCACCGCCGGCGCGAAGAAGGCGGTGCGGAAGACCGCCGCGAAACGGGTGAGGCGCGACTGGATCATCAGCGCGGCGCCCAGCGAGACGACGACGGTCAGCGGCCCTCCCACCAGCACGAAGTAGACGGTGTTGCGCATCGCCTGCCAGAAGGTGGTGTCGTGCAGGAGCTGGAAGTAGTTCGCGAAACCGACGAAGCGGAGGTTCCGCCAGTCGGCGACCGTATAGAGGTCGAAGTCGGTGAGGCTCAGGAGGAGCGCCGCGGCGATCGGCAGCAGGAAGAAGAGGAAGATGATGGCGAGCCCCGGGCCGACGAACAGCCAGGCCGCCCAGACTTCCGAGGGGAGGGCGGGGAGCGTCCGCCGGCGCCCTTCGGCGGCCCGCTTTTCAACGGCCCGCTTTTCAACGGCCATGAGGAATTCTCCCGTCCAGCACCTTGCGGCGTTTCTCGAGGATGCGGTCCACCCGGCCGTCGAGCTCCGTGAGCGCCGCGTCGACGGTCACCCGGCCGCGGATGGCCGGCTCCAGGCTCTGCCAGATCTGGACGCTGATCTCCTCCCATTCCGGGATCTTGGGGGCCGGCACCACCCGCTCGAGCTGGGCGCGGAAGGCGGCGCTCGGCGGGTCGTCCGCCAGCTCGGGCTTTCTCCAGGCGCTCAGGCGCGGCGGCAGATCGCCGGTGAGCTGGTGGAAGCGGACCTGGATCGCCGGCTCGGAGAGGAATTCGATCAGCTTCCAGGACTCCGCGGGATGGCGCGAGGCGCGGAAGAGGACCAGGCTGGCGCCGCCGGCCACCGACACCCCGGGATACCCTCCCGGTCCCGCGGCGTCCGGCGCCGGCATCGGGGCCGTCTTCCACTTGTCCTGCATGTCCGGCGGCAGCCTATGGCGGAACTCGCCGACGTTCCATGGCCCGGTGATGTAGAACGCGTATTCGCCGGCGGCGAACGGCTGGTAGACGTTGGGGATCTGGGCGTTCGCCCACCGGGGCGCGAGGCCGCCGCGGTAGAGGCCGACGTAGAAGTCGGCGGCGCGGCGGAAGGCGGGCGAGCGGAAATCGCCGTAGCGGTCGCCGTCGCGCAGCAGCCCGGCGCCCATCTCGCGGCCGAGGATCACCGGCTGCTCGTGCTCGTCGACCGGCAGCAGGATGGCGTAACGCGTCGTCCCCTGACCCCCAGGACGCGCCTTGACGCGGCGCATCGCCTCCAGCCAGGTGCTCCAGGTGCGCGGCGGCGCGGGAAAGCCGGCCGCCGCCAGCAGGTCGGAGCGGTAGAAGAGGAGGCGGGTGTCGACGTACCAGGGGATGCCGCGGAGGGCGCCGTCGACCACGTTGGTGTCCCAGATGCCGGGGAAATAATCCGCCTGCGAGATGCCAGCCGAACGCCGCACCCGCGCGTCGAGCGGCGCGATGGAGCCGAGGTTCGCGAGCTCGGGGATCCAGGTGTTGCCGGCCTGGGCGAGGTCCGGCGTCGCATGGCCGACGCAGGCGGTGAGGATCTTCTCGTGGGCGTTGAGGAAGGGGATCTGCTGCACCTCGACCCGGATCCCTGGATTGAGGCGCTCGAACTCCGGCATCAGCTCCTTGACCACCTCGCCTTCCCGGCCCAGGGCCCAGAAGCTGAGGGTGACCCCCTCGTCCTGCCGCCTCGCGCAGGCGGCCAGGTCCACGAGGACGAGGGCTCCGACGACGGCCGCCGTGAACCGGCTCCAGCCGTTCAAGGCGCGGGCGCCCCCTCCAGCCAGCCGCCCGTGAAGCCGGCGCGCCGGAGACCGCGCACGATGTGGGGGTTCTTCCGCATCGTCTTCCAGACCAGCTCGCTGCGGTGATTTTCGATCATCGCCACGATCGGCCCCTCGTCGATCCCCAGGTAGTCGGTGTCGAACCATCCCCGCTCGGGATCGACCTTGCCGCTGGTCACTCCGCGGCTCGTGCGCAGCGTGGGATTGAAGGCGTCGAGAAACCCGTACTTTCCATACAGCCGGTCGCCGTAGCGGCTCTTCATCTCGCGCAGGGCGGCGAGCGACAGCTCCGGGGTGAAGACGATCGACGAGACGGCGGCGGTCGGCGTGATCGTGCCGTCGTCCTGCCCCTCCCCCTGCGTCGCGCCGCGCGCCGCGTAGCCGTAGAAGGTGCGCTTGCGGCCGTCGATCGAGAGCGTCGCGTCCATCGGGCCGTCACAGGCCGAGAGGCCCCAGATGCGGTCGCCGTAGTCGCGGTAGCCGTTGGGATTGGCGACGGCGTAGGCGTGCTGCGCGAGGGTGGCGCGGCGGGAGTTCTCGAAGTAGTCGAAGCCAGCGAAGCCGGCGCCGTGGCTCTTCGTCACCGCGTCCTGGATGCCCCGAAAGTCGATCCAGACGTGCGAGTACTGGTGGCCGAAGAGGGGCGGGAAGAGGATGTGCTCCTGGCCGTAGAAGGTCCCCCAGCGGTCGGTCTTGTGGTACTCCGCCCAGGCGTCCGGAGCGACCGGATGGGTGGGCGATCCGAGGGCGAGGACGAGGACGATCATCGCCTCGTTGTAGCCGCGCCAGTCATAGCCGTGGAACCCCTCCTCGGGGGTCCAGCCCATGCTGATCGCGGGCTTTCGCGCCTGCTCCCAGGGCCAGTCGACGCGCCCGTAGAGCTCCTCGGCGGCGGCGCGGATGGCGGTCTCGGTGGCGTCCTGGCGATCGAAGTAGGACTGCGTGAAGAGGACCCCCGCCATCAGCAGCGCGGTGTCGACCGTCGACAGCTCGATCTTCTCGAAGCGCTCCCCCGTCTTCATGTCGAGGAAGTGGTAGAAAAAACCTTTGTATCCGGAGACCCCGCGCGGCGCGGCCCCCTGCTTGAGGGCGAGCAGCGAGCGCAGGGTGGCGAGCGTCCTCTCAGCGGCCTGCTGGCGCGTGACGTAGCCGCGCTCGGCGCCGATGCCGTAGGCGGTGAGGCCGAAGCCGACCGCCGCGATGCTCGAAAAGGAGGGGGTCGGCGCGCGGTCGGGGATCAGCTGCGTGTGCGGATCGGCGAGATCCCAGAAGTAATGGAAGCTGCGGCGCTCGACGTCGTCCAGCAGCGCCGCGTCGTCCATCCCAGCCGACGCGACAGGTGCAGCGGCCGACGCAGGGTGTGGTGGCGCTTCCGCGCAGGCGAGGGGCGCGAGGGCGACGAGGAGGAGGAGGGCGAGTGGCATCGGCTTCATCTTTGGCATGGGCCCCCCATCGTAGAGCATGGAACCACAAAAAGGGGGCGGGCTCGAAGGCCCGCCCCATGATGTGTCCAGCTGTGTGCTGTCCGCGAAAAACCAGTTGAACGTCGATCAGAAGTTGATCTTGAGCCCGACCTGCTCGCGCCGTCCGAGGTTGGTGACGCAGGTCGGCTGACCGAAGGTCGGGTTCCCCTCCGGCGGAATGAAGTTGTTGAGACAGCCGTAGCTCGCCCAATTGAAGGCGTTGAACACCTCGCCGACCAGGCCGACCGAGAAGTCGTGGCCGACGCGGACGTCCTTCTCGAGGCGGAAGTCGATCGTGCGGTCGGCGAAGCCCCAGGTCTTCTGGGGATAGATCGTGCGGTCGAACGGCCGCGTCCGCTCGCGCGCCGGCAGGTCGAACCCCTGCGAGAAGTCGAGGACGTTGAACGCCGCTCCGGAGCCGAGCGAGATGGTGCTGGCGAAGCGCACGTCCCACGGCAGGCCGAAGGTGCCGTTGGCGACGATGCGGTCCTTCTCCGAGCCGGGGACGGCGTGACGGCCGTAGGCGGCCGCGCTCGGATAGTCGAGGCTGAACAGGTCGTTGCCGGTCTGCTCCGCCTTGGCGTGGGTGTAGGCGAGGTGCACCCCCCAGCCGTTCGAGTACGGCCGGTCGATGGTGAGGAAGCCGGCGCTGTACCAGTAGTCCTTGCCCTGGGGATCCGAGATGATCACGTTGCCGTAGCCGGGGACCAGCGCCTGGCAGCAGAGGCCGCTCGCCGACAGCCAGGTGAAGCCGTGGTAGCCGCGGACGCCGTTGTAGCTCAGCGACCCGACCCACTTGCCGAACGACTGCCGGAGCCCGAGGTTCCACTGGTTCGAGTAGGGGGGCTTGGTGTTGTTGTTGAGGAGATAGATCTCCGGGTGGGTGGCACCCGAGGCGATCAGCGCGCGCAGACCTTCCGGGGTCAGGTAGCGCGGGTCCCACTGGATCGTCCCCGGCCGGCCGTCGGGCGAGAACTGGATGTTGTAGGTCGGGAACTGCAGGCGATAGCGCTCGTCGAGCGTGGCGTTCAAGAAGAGCCGGTCGTAGTAGCGGCCGGCGCCGCCGAAGAGGATGGTCTTGCCGGCCCCCGTCAGGTCGTAGGAGAAGCCGAGGCGGGGCTGGATCTCGTTCTTGTACTGCGAGCGGTTGTTGCCGTTCGAGAAGTAATTCGAGTCCACCTTGCCGGCGAGCGCCGCGGCGATGTTCGCCGGCGTCACGTAGTCCTGGTCGAGCTGCTTGGTCTCGTAGTCCCAGCGCAGGCCGAGGGTGACCGTCAGCCGGTTGTTGACCACCCAGTTGTCCTGTCCGTAGACGCCGTACTCCTGGTTGTTGGTCGCCAGCTTCGGATTGCCGAAACCGATCAGCGCCTGATAGGGCTGGGCGAAGGTGAAGCCGTTCGCCGGGTCGTTGCGGTAGTCGTACTCCGGGTTGCCGGTCAGGCTCTTGTTGACGTTGTAGCGCATGCGGTCGGCGTTGAAGCCGGCCTGGAGGTTGTGGTCGCCGCTCTTCGTCTGGGTGGCGGCGAAGCTGTAGTCGTCGCGCAGCTCGAGCCGGCTCTGGTCGAACTTCTGGGTGGTGCTGTTGCCGCCGATGCGGATCACCCCTTCGTAGTTCATCCCCACCAGGTTGGGGTTGAGCGGCGTCGGGTTCCAGTAGTAGTCCTGCAGGCTGAGCGTCGCGATGTTGAGCGCCTGGCTGTTGTTCCAGGTGTCGCGCAGCGTCCCGCCGTAGACGGCGTTCTTGAGGTCGGTCGCCGACTGGAAAGAGATCGGCGTCGACGCCGGACCGAAATCGCGCGTCTCGTGCTCGTAGCGGTAGTTGCCGCTGAAGTCGACGAGCTGGTTCTCGATCGGCTGCCAGCTCAGCTTGCCGAAGGCGAGGGTCTCCTTGAACGGGCTGGGGAAGTTGCCGGTGTACTGGCCGAACTGGTTCGCGAAGGCACCGTTGCCCAGCCCGACCCCCGTCGTCGCCTTCTCGTCGTCCCCTTCGTAGGAGACAAAGAAGTGAAGCTTGTCGTGGATGATCGGGCCGCCGAGCGAGATGCCCGGCTGGTTGCGCTCGTAGCTCGAGTTGGTGGTCAGCGACGAATACTGGAAGTTCTTCGAAAGCTGAGAAACCCATTGTTTCGGCTGATAGAACCAGAACGCCTGGCCGCGCAGCTCATTGCCGCCCGACTTGGTGATCGCGGTGATGATCGCGCTCGCCGCCTTGTCGTACTGGGCGCTGTAGTTCTGGGTGACGACGCGGAACTCCTGCACGGCGTTCTGCGGGAACGGATTGCCGCGGCTCGAGTCCTGGCCGACCAGGCCCCCTTGGAGGATGTCGTTCTTGAAGCTGACACCGTCGATGAAGACGTTGGTCTGCTCGGCGGGCTGGGCGTCGCTCGAGATCACCTTGCGCTGCGGGTCGGACGACAGCCGGATGCCGGGCGCCAGGGTGGCGAAGTTGAGGAAGTTGCGGTCGTCCTGCGGCAGGTTCTCGATCTGCTGCGTGGTGACGTTGGTCGACGCCTCCGAGGTCCGCGTATCGATCAGCTGCTCGCCGACGACGGTGATCGATTCGGTGACCACCGAGGTCGCGGTCAGCACGAGATCGACCGTCACGTTCTGGCCGACGAGGACGGTCACCGTCCGCGAGCGCGGGTCGAACCCTTCCGCCGAGATGGTGAGCTTGTACTCGCCCGGGGTGAGGCCGCCGAGCTGGTAGGAGCCGTCGGCCCCCGCGGTCACGCTGGTGGTGAACCCCGAGGCGGTGCCGACGGCGTCGATCTTGATCCCGGCGAGCGCGGCTCCTCCCTGGGCGGTCACCTTGCCGCGGATGGTCGCCGTCGACGTCTGCGCGAACGCGGCCACCGACAGAGCGCCGACGAGCAGCGCGAACAGAAGCGATTTCAGCATCAACCTCATGGCGTCCCTCCTTTTGCTACCTGTGAGTTCATTCCGAAGCTCCTCCTTGAAACAAGGCTTCCGATTCCAAGATCAATTCTTCCAATCCTTCCGGCCGGGGTTCCGGCGCGCCGCCGCAGGAGCCGCGCACCACCAGCGTGGTGGCGACGGTCTCCCGGCGCCGTTCGTGCTCGTTCTTGTTCTCCACCGCGTGGAGCAGCCGCTCCATCGCCCGCGTGCCCAGCTCCGCGATCGGCACGTGCACCGAGGAGAGCGAGGGCGAGAGGTAGCGGGCGATCGGGATGTCGTCGAAACCGGCGAGGGCGACGTCGTCCGGGACCCGGACCCCCGCCGCGCGCAGCGCGAAGAGGCAGCCGATCGCCATCGAGTCGTTGGCGGCGAACACCGCCGTCGGACGGGGCTTCAGGGTGAGCAGGAGCCGCCCCGCCCGGTACCCCGACTCCTCGTTGAAATCGCCCGCGAGCTCGAGCGCCGGCGACGTCTCGAGCCCCTCGGCGCGCAGGCCGTCGCGGTAGCCGCGCAGCCGCTCGCGGGCGTCGACGTTCTCCTCCGGGCCGCGGATCAGCGCGATCCGCCGGTGCCCCAATCCCGCCAGGTGCCGCACCATGGCGAGCGCCCCGCCGTGATTGTCCGTGTTGATGGCGTCGAAATTGAGCGCGTTGACCGCTCCCTGCGTCTGCGGCGCCTGCGGCGTCTGCGGCATCTGACGATCGATCCGCGTATTGAGGAGGACCACGGGGAGGGTCTCGGGGAGGTTGCGGCGCAGCGTCTGGGCGTCGACGTCCGGGGAGAGCACGATCAGCCCGTCCACCCGCCCGCGCAGCGCGCGCAGCACGGCCTCGATCTCGGCGCGGTCGCTGTGGAAGCCGGAGATCAGCACGTGCAGCCCGTTGCGGCGCGCCGCCTGGTCGATGCCGCGGATGACCTCGGAGAAGAACTCGCCGTAGAGGTCCGGCAGCAGCACGCCGATGGTGTCCGTCTGATTGGTGATCAGGCTGCGGGCGGCGCCGTGGGGGACGTAGCGCAGCCGTTCGATCGCCTCGAGGATGCGGCTCCGCGTCGCCTCGGCGACCGGCCCCTTGTCGTTGAGCACCCGCGACACGGTGGCGATCGACACCCCGGCCTTGAGGGCGACCTCCTTGATGGAAGCGCTCAACTCAACCCCTCGCGGCGATGCAGGCGACCCTGAAAAGAAGGCACGGAGGCTCCCGGACGGATGTCCTAAGGGCTATGTAATCGTTTACAGCTCAGAACCGTAACAGCGCCGCCGCCGGATTGTCAAGAAATCGGCGCCACCTGCCCTACCCCTTGGGGCGCAGGCGGTAGCCTTCGCGCTGGGCCTTGGTGAGGACCTTGTTGCGCCGCTTCTCCTGGAGGCGGGCGAGCTCGTCCTGGCGGACGTGGAGATGGCGCTGCTCGCCCTGGAGCTTGTGGTAGCTCTCGAGGCGTTCGGCCGGCAGCTCGCCGCTCGCCACCGCCGCCTCGACGGCGCAGTCGGGCTCCCCCTGGTGCCGGCAGTCGCCGAAGCGGCACTGCGCGGCCAGCGCCGCCATCTCCGGGAAGACGGCCTCGACCCCGATCTCCCCCTCCCAGAGCTGGATCTCGCGCAGGCCCGGGGTGTCGATCAGCAGGCCGCCGGCCGGCGCCAGGAAGAGCTCGCGGTGGGTGGTGGTGTGGCGGCCGCGGTCGTCCCCCTCGCGAACCTCGCCGGTGGCCTGCGCCTCGCGCCCGAGCAGGCGGTTGATCAGCGTCGACTTGCCAACCCCGGAGGAGCCGAGGAAGCCCACCGTAGCCCCCGGGACGACGTAGGCGTCGAGCTCGCCGCACCCCTCCCCCGAGCGCGCGCTCACCCGGTGGACGGGCACCCCCATGGCGATCGCCTCGGTTTCGAGCAGGCACCTCTCGGGCTCCGCGCAGCGGTCGAGCTTGTTGAGCACGACCACCGGCCGGGCGCCGCTGTCCCAGGCGGCGGTCAGGTAGCGCTCGATGCGGCGGGGATTGAAATCGCCGTCGAGGCCGGAGACGAGGAAGATGACGTCGACGTTCGCCGCCACCACCTGCTCCTCGGTGCGCTCACCCGGGCTCTTGCGCGAGAACCTCGACTTGCGGGGGAGGATGGCGTGGATCCGCGCCCGTCCCTCTCCCGCCGGCGGCTGGATGGCGACCCAGTCCCCCACCGCCGGCGCTCCGAGGCTCCCGGGCGCTTTCAGCTCGTGCCGCAGCCGGCCGGAGAGGTCGGCGTAGTGCTCGGCGCCGCCGGTCGAGATCTGGTTGAGCCCCTTCTGCGCCACCACCCGGGCGGGCACGAGGCCCAGCTCCGCGTGGGGCGCGAAGGCCGCGGCGAAGAAGTCGTTCCAGCCCAGCTCTTCGAGGGTCAAGGTGTCATAGCCAGAAAGGTGGTGAGCCGCTCGCCGCCGAACAGCTCGGCGATCCTGTCGAGCTTCCGGCCGACCTCCGGGGGAATCTCCTCGGGCCGCATCTGTTCGGCGATCAGATAGTACTCTTCCTTGTTCACCGGAATCTGCACCTCCTGGAAGAGTGCGGGGAGGATCGTCTTGCTGGCGGGGGTGCTCTCCCAAAAGGCATGCTCGCCCAAAGGATTGCGAAAGACGGCCGGCGGCAACTGATCCTGAAGAAACCTTTGGGCGAGATCTCCCAGGAGAGGCGAGCTGCGGGTCGCGATGAATCGCACCAGGGCCTCGGGGTGCATCAGATAGCTCTCCGCTTCGTAGCGCTGCCAACGCTCGACCATCAGCCCTTCCGCCGTGACCTCGCGGTCCGGCAAGCCGCGGTTGTCGCCATCCAGGAGCAGGACGCCCGGAAGATCGCGCCCGGCGGCACGCAGCGCAAAGAAATGGCCCTTCGCCTCACGCGGGTTCCTTCCTTGGTTGCTGTGCCAGAAGGGGCATTTGGTGAACCACTTGGAGAGCGGGTGGCTCAAGACCCGGGCCCAGGCCTTGAGCAGATTGAAATCGGTCTCGCCTTCGACATAGAGGATGCCGAACGACGGCTCGGCCAGCAGGATATCGAGTGCGGTCAGCCGCTTGAGCGCCTCACGGACCTGTTCCCGGTCGGTGTCGCTCAGCAGGCGGTGCGGCTCGCGGTAGAAGGAGACGATCTGGGCCGGGTTGGTCCCGTCGATCAGGACTTCCGAGTGGGTGGCGATGACCAGCTGGCACCTCCGGCGGGAGGCGATGCTCCGCAACAGGTCGTGCACCTGCTTTTGCAGGATCACGTGCAGATGAGCGTCCGGCTCGTCCAGCAGCAGGACGGTCGACGGCCGCGCAAAGAAGAACCCCAGCAACAGGAGAACCTGATGAAAGCCGCTGCCCGCGCTGGCGATATCCAATTCCTGCAGGCCGTTCTTGCCTGTCGTCCTGGGGATGCCTCTGAGATACTCGCAGACGATGAACGGAGCTCCGCCATACCTCGGCGGTAAGAGCCGATAGCCGAAGATCTCTTCGATCCGGACGCAGAGGCTCTGCCAATCCGCCTTGTCGTCCCGTTCGTAGACTTCCAGCAGAAGGTTGCGCAGGATGTCGCCGGCCTTTCCCTGGCCGATCAGGAGGTCCTGATAGGGGCGGTCATATCTCGTCTCCTCTGGACCGATTCCCGAGAACGGTGGGATGTGGACCACCGAGATGTCCTGGGCAGCCTGGGGCAACTGGTCGATATGCTCCGCGGAAGGCTTCACGTAGACCAGCTCCGTGTTCTGATAACGGAACTCAAAGGCCAGGCGCCAAGGCCCTTCAGGCGTCGTACCCTCGATCTCCAGGGTCAACACGCGCGGCTGTCCGAGCCGTTGCCCGGTCAGCAGCTCGTCCGTCCGCAGCCCGGTCAGCGTGTCCGTCCAGAGATCGTTCATCTCGCGAAGCGGCAGGGCGGTGAACTCCTGCCGGGTCAACGGCACCCCGGTTCTCTGCCTGGCTTTGGACCCGCTCTCCGGCCCTCGCCGCTCGCGCCATTTCTGCAGCGCCAGGTACCAGACGGTGATCGCCTGCAGCAGGGTCGTCTTGCCCGAGTTGTTCGGTCCCGCCAGGATCACGTGCTCGGCAAGGTCGAACTCCTGCTCCGTGAACTGCTTGAAGTAGCGAGTCCTCACCTTGGTGATCATCGCGAGGCCTTTTCGACCGCGTCCATCTCGTAGGCCCTGCGCAGCCAGCGCCGCACCTCGTCGTCGATCTCGGCGAGGGTGGTGATCGGGATGCGGTGGCTGATGCGGTCCTTCTTGGCGAAGCCGCCGGTGTCGATCAGGCGGCCGGAGACCGGGGTGTCGCGGAGGGCGAGGCCGAGGTCGACGCGGGTCTTCGTGGTGGGCTTGATCTGGGCGAAGACGTGGTTGCGGTAGAGCGGGACCATGGTGGCGCAGGGGCAGGCCTTGACGTCCGGCGCGAGCGCCAGGCCGAGGCGCAGCAGCTCGTCGTAGACCGGCCGCAGCGCCGCCTTGCCGCCGGCGTACATCGCCTCCACCGACTCGACGGCGCGGCGCAGGTACCCTTCGGGGTCGTCGTCCTCCGCGGACAAGCCCATGGAGCGCGCGACGATCCAGGTCGCGGAATTCGTCCCCAGCCCGTGCTCGGACTTGAGCCAGGCGGCGCGCGCCTTCTCGTTCGCCTTCTCCATCGGTGGCCCCTGCTCGGCGAGCAGCCGCAGCCACTCGTCGAGGGAGCGGCCGGTCTTTTCGGGCAGGGTGTCGATCCAGTTGCGCAGGTAGGCGACGCTGGGGTGGACGCTGTAGGGGTGGGTCGGGGCCATGGGCGGATCTCTCCTCCCTCCATTGTAGCTTCTCCCTCGCTGCAAGCTCCCGCGTAAACCTTCGGCAGGCCCGGACGTAAGCGAATACGCCGCGAAATCCGCCGTTCGGCGAATGGAGCCGGGGCCGACCCGCCCATACCCTGTAGCCTGCATGGAAAGGCCGGGAGGAGAAAATTCGATGACAGCCGTCCAACGCCGCGAGAGGCGCGCGAGAATAGCGCTCGGTCTCTCGCTGTTGATCGCAGTACCCTTGGCAGCCCGCGCTGCCCGGGCCGAGGAGCCGCCGCCGCAGGCGCTGACCCTGCAGCAGGCGCTCCGCCGGGCGATCGAGGCGAACGCCAGCACGGCCACCGCCCGCTCGCAGGTGACCGCCTCCGAAGCCCAGGTCCGCCAGTTGCGCAACTCGATCCTGCCCCACTTCGACCTCGACACCGCGGCCACCCGCAACAGCCGGGAGGTCGCCTTCGACGTCAACGGCTTCCGGGCGACCCTGCTGCCGCTCTACGACTGGAGCGCGCGGATCAACCTCAGCCAGCCGATCTACGCCGGGCAGCGCGAGCACATGGCGCTGCGCCAGGGCCGCCTGACGGTGACCAGCAACCAGGCGGCGGTGCGCTCGGCGGAGGACATGGTCCTGCTCGCCACCGCCTCGGACTACCTGGGGATCCTTCAGGGGCAGGACCTGGTCGCCGTGGAGCAGAGGAACCTCGAGCTCGCCGGGCGCCGCCGCAAGCAGGCGCAGGCCTTCTACGAGGCGGGCGAGCAGACCAAGGTCGACGTGCTGCGGGCCGACACCGACTCGAAGGCGGCCGAGCGGGCGCTCGCCGAGGCGCAGCGCAGCCGCGACCTCGCCTCCAGCCGCCTGCGCCTCGACATCGCCCTCGATCAGCCCGCGGCGCCGCTCGCGCCGATCCAGGCCCAGCCGCCAAACCTCAAGTTCCCCCCCCTGCCGCCGGCCGAGACGCTGATCGCCGACGCCGAGGCGAGCCGCGCCACCGTCCAGCGCGCCCAGCTCGCGCTCGAGATCGCGACGCTCGAGACCCGCAAGCAGGGGGCGGCCCGGCTGCCGACCGTGCGCGCCGAGGGGGACATCCTGCGCCAGCGCACGACCTTCCCGGCGAACCAGACGGCGGCGCTCACCATCCGGCTGACCATGCCGATCTTCGACAGCGGCGAGATCTCGGCCAAGGTGGCGGTCGCCCGCGAGCAGCAGCGCCAGGCCGAGATCGCGCTCGCCGAGGCCAGGCGGCAGGTGCGCGAGGACGTGCTCCAGGCGCTGCTCAACCTGAGGACCGCCGAGACCGACCTCGCCCTCGCCAAGGAGCAGCTCGCCGCCGCCGAGGCCGAGTACAACCAGAGCTTCGAGCTCTACCGGGCGCAGGAGGCGACCTCGCTCGACCTGCAGACCGCCGAGACCTCCCTGGCGTCGGCCCGCCGGGCCGTCGTCAACGGCACCGTGAACCGCGACCTGGCCGAGGTGAACGTCTGGTCCGCGGCTGGAACCCTGAAGAAGCTGATCCTCGAGGAGGGGGCGCAATGAGCGCATTCGTATTGAGAAAGAGAACGATCGCGCTCGCCGCGGCCCTGCTGCTGGCCGCCGGCTGCGCTCACAAACCGGCCGACAAGCCGGCGGACAAACCGGCCGCCGCCGCGGCTGCCGCGGATGCCGCGACCTCCACGGCCACGTCCGCTACGTCCGCCACCGCGCCGGCTCCGGCCCTCCCCGCCGACGTGGCGGGGCTCGCCGCGCCGGACAAGAGCGCCGCCGCGGCGCCTGCCGCCGCCGTAGCGGCCCCGGGCACCGCGCCGGCGCCCGCCGGCGCCACCACCCTGGCGGCCCTCCAGCCGACCGGCGAGTTCGTCTCGCCGTCGCGCTCCGAGGTGGCGCCCAAGGAGCCCGGCCGGGTGGCGGCGGTCTACGTCGATGCCGGCACGCGGGTGAGCCGCGGCCAGCAGTTGCTGACCCTCGAGACCGACTACTTCCGGATCGACATCCAGCGCGCCACGGCCGACCTGGCGCGCGCCAAGGCGGCCGAGGAGGAGGCGCGGCGCGACTTCGAGCGCAAGAAGGGGCTGCTCGGCAACGAGTCGATCCCGCAGGCGACCTTCGACCGCTCGCAGTCGGTCTACTCGCAGGCGCAGGCCGCCCGCGCCTCGGCCGAGGCCGCCCTGTCGCTCGCCAGGCAGCACCTGGACGACGCCGTGATGCGCTCGCCGATGACCGGCGTCGTCTCCGAGCGCCGCACCGACGTCGGCCAGCGCCTCGGCGAGGCCGGGGTCGCCTTCGTCATCGAGCAGACGGCGCCGCTCAAGCTGCGCTTCAGCATCCCCGAGCGCTACCTCGGCGAGCTGAAGATCGGGCGGACGGTGACCGCGCACGTCGACCCCTATCCCGGCGAGAGCTTCACCGGCCGCATCAAGACGGTGGGCGGAGTGATCGATCCGGCGACCCGGACCTTCTTCGCCGAGGCCGAGTTCGCCAACGCGGACGGCCGCCTGCGCCCGGGCCTCTTCGCCCGCGTCGATCTGGGCGCCCGCTAGAGGAAACCGAAGGAAACACCAAGCCATGCAAAAACTCGCCGAGCTCTGCATTCGCCGTCCGGTCTTCGCGACGGTGCTCGTCCTCGCTCTCGTGGTGGTGGGCTTCTTCGCCTACAACCAGCTCGGGGTGGACCGCTTCCCGAAGGTCGACTTCCCCTTCGTGGTGGTGACCACCACCCTCCCCGGCGCCGCCCCCGAGGAGATGGAGACCGAGGTCACCGACAAGATCGAGGAGGCGGTCAACACCATCTCCGGCATCGAGCAGCTGATCTCCACCTCCTCGGACGGCGTGTCGCTGGTGCAGATCCAGTTCGCCCTCGAGAAGGACCCCGACGTGGCGGCCCAGGAGGTGCGCGACAAGATCAACCGCGTCCTCGCCGACCTGCCCAAGGACTCCGATCCGCCGATCATCGAGAAGCTCGATCCGGACGCCGACCCGGTGATCTCGATCGCCCTCTCCGGCCCCGCCTCGCAGCGCGAGATCTCGGAGTACGCCGACCGCGTGCTCAAGCGGCGCCTGGAGACGGTTTCGGGGGTGGGCCAGGTCAAGCTGGTGGGTCAGCGCCTGCGCCAGATCAACGTGGTGACCGACACCCAGAAGCTCAACGGCCTGGGGCTGACCTCGGCCGACGTGGTCAATGCGCTCGCCACCCAGAACGTGCAGATCCCGGGCGGCAAGATGACGCAGGCGAAGCGCGACCTGACGCTGCGCACCTACGGGCGGGTCGCCTCGCCGGCCGACTTCGCCCGCCTGCCGGTCACCACCCGCAACGGCTACCCGGTGAAGATCGGCGACGTGGCGACGATCGACGACGGCGTCGAGGAGGCGCAGTCGATCGCCAGCGTCGGCGGCAAGCCGGCCGTGGTGCTCCAGATCCGCAAGCAGTCGGGGACCAACTCGATCGCGGTGGTCAACGAGATCAAGGACCGCTTCCAGGAGCTCAAGGCGCAGCTGCCGGCCGGCTGGAAGGCGGAGATCGTCCGCGACCAGTCGAAGTTCATCGTCGCCGCGGTCGACGCGGTGAAGGAGCACCTCGTCGTCGGCTCGCTCTTCGCCTCCTTCATCGTCTTCGTCTTCCTGCGCCGCTTCCGGCCGACGCTGATCTCGGCGGTCGCCATCCCCAGCTCGCTGATCGCCACCTTCGCGGCGATGAAGTACATGAATTTCACGCTCAACGTGATCACGCTGCTCGCGCTGACCCTCGCGGTGGGGATCGTGATCGACGACGCGGTGGTGGTGCTCGAGAACGTCTTCCGCTTCATGGAGGAGAAGAAGCTCACCCCGCGCGAGGCGGCGATCCAGGGGACGCAGGAGGTCGGCCTCGCCGTCCTCGCCACCAGCCTGTCGCTGATCGCCGTCTTCCTGCCGGTCGCCTTCATGGGCGGCATCGTCGGCCGCTTCATGTACTCCTTCGGCGTCACCATGGCGTTCGCCATCGCGGTGTCGCTGCTGATCGCCTTCTCGCTCACCCCGATGCTCGCCTCGCGCTGGCTGAAGGCGGAGGACGTCGGCGAGGGGCACAGCTCGCGGCAGAAGGGTTTCTATGCCCGCATCGAGCGCGGCTACCTCCGCCTGCTCGACTTCTCGATGGCCCACCGCTGGGTGGTGATCGTCGCCATGGTGCTGGTCTTCTTCTCGATCGTGCCGCTGTTCATGGCGGTCAACAAGAACTTCCTGCCCAACGACGACGAGTCGCAGTTCCAGGTCATCGTGCGCGCGCCGGAAGGGGCGAACCTCGACGCCACGCAGAAGATCATGGAATCGATCGCCAGCCGCGTGCGCGCCCTCGAAGGGGTGGCGACGACGGTGGTGACGATCGGCGACGACCCGCAGCGGACGCTCAACCTGGGCTCGATCTACGTCCAGCTCTCCGACCCCAAGAAGCGCAAGGTCGACCAGTTCCAGGTGATGCAGCGGGTGCGCAGCGAGATCCTGCCGCAATACCAGGCGCTCAAGCTGCGCGCCCAGGTGGTGCTCGTCTCGGCCTTCGGCGGCGCGGTGAACAACGACATCCAGTTCTGGATCGGCGGCCCCGATCTCGCCAAGCTCGACCAGTATGCGCAGCAGCTCAAGGCCGCGCTCCAGAAGGTGCCGGGGACGACCGACGTCGACACCAACTTCATCGTCGGCAAGCCCGAGCTCGGGGTGCGGATCGACCGCGACAAGGCGGCCGACCTCGGCGTGCGGGTGCAGGACATCGCGAGCTCGCTGAACGTCCTGGTCGGCGGCCAGAAGGCGACCTCCTACTTCGAGGGGGGCGAGGAGTACGAGGTCCACGTGCGGGCGGACGAGGCCGACCGCAGCGACCCGGCGGCGATCGCCGCCATGGAGGTGCCGGCGGCCACCCGCGCCACGGTGCCGCTGCGCGACGTCGTCAGCCTCCAGGAGGACGCCGGCCCGTCGCTGATCAACCGTCTGAACCGGCGCCGGCAGGTGATGGTCACCGCCAACATGCGCCCCGGCTTCTCGCAGCAGGCGGCGATTGACTCGCTGACCAAGACCGCCGTCGACCTCAAGATGCCGGCCGCCTACTCGTCCGGCCTCACCGGGCAGTCGCGCGAGCAGGGGAAGGCGGCCTCCGCCTTCGCCACCGCGTTCCTGCTCTCGATCATCTTCATGTACCTGATCCTCGCGGCGCAGTTCGAGAGCTGGCTGCACCCGATCACCATCCTCCTCTCGCTGCCGCTGACGGTGCCGTTCGCGCTGCTCTCGATCCTGGTGCTGCACCAGTCGCTCAACATCTTCTCGTGCCTGGGCGTCCTCGTCCTGTTCGGCATCGTGAAGAAGAACGCGATTCTGCAGATCGACCACACCAACGGGCTGCGGGCGAAGGGGATGCCGCGGGCGGAGGCGATCCGCGAGGCGAACCGCGACCGCTTGCGGCCGATCCTGATGACCACGCTCGCCTTCGCGGCCGGCATGCTGCCGCTGGTCGCCTCGAGCGGCACCGGGGCGGGCACCAACCGGGCGATCGGCTCGGTGATCCTCGGCGGCCAGCTGATGTCGCTGGTCCTCACCCTGGTCGGCACCCCGGTCGCCTACAGCATCTTCGACGACTGGGCGAACGCGCACCTCTTCTCGCGCGTTCGCAACCGGTTCCCACGGCGCTCCCGCCGGGAGGAATCCAGGGTGGGAGACGCGGCTCCGGTCGCCGACTGACCGCAGGACTGGAAGCAGTTTCGAGCCGGGCCGGTCGGCAGACCGGGCCCGGCTTTTTTGTGCCTACTCAGTCGTCTCGGTCTGTTCCTTCCAGGCGTCCTCGTGCGGGACTGCGGTTTGAGGATCGAACGTCGCCAGGCGATCTTCTCCTTCGCGCGTCCAGAAGATCACCTCTGCCGCTTCGGCTTGGACCGGGGATGGCTCGTTTTCGTTCATCATTTTTCCTCACGGGCACGTCGCGAACGCCGAGGTGTCCTGTACGGGCCGGAAAGCGGTGCCCTGGGGGTTGTTGTAGGTCTTCACCGTCCCGGTCATCGTGTCGGTCACGGTCACGCTCACCTGCACGTTGGTCAGCCCTCCGGCGTAGACCCAGAAGCGCTGGTTCAGCGCGCAGGCGTTCAGCACCTTGATCACCATCTCGACGTTCGAGGATGCGAAGAACCAGAAGTAGCCGGTGTCGGGGGTGAGGGCGACGGCCTGGCCGGCTCCCGTCCGGCCGTCCGGGGTCTTCCAGGTGACGTCGACCCGGAAGCGGTTGCTGCTCAGGCAGAGATTGGTGGCGCCCGCCAGGCAGGGATTCGCGGCGACCGCTGCCACGTCGGCCGCGGCTTTCCTCGTCACTGCCGCGATCTCCTCGGGCGCCACCCTCGCCCCGGCCGTGCAGCCTCCGAAGGCCGAGGTGTCCTGGATCGGCTGGAAGGCGGCCCCCTGCGGGTTGTGGTAGGTGCGGAGGGCGCCGGTCTGCACGTCGGTCACCGCGACGTCCACCTGGACGTCGGTCAGGCCTCCCGCGAAGACCCAGAACTCATGGTTCACGGTCGCAGGCGTCGAGCACCTTGACGACGGCCTCGACGTTCGCGGGGTCGAAGAACCAGAAGTAGCCGGTGTCGCCGGTGAGCGGCACCGCCTGTCCGGCACCGGTGCGGCCGTCGCGGGTGCGCCAGCTCATCTCGACCTTGAAGCGCCCGCCGGCCACGCAGAGATTGGCCGCGCCGGGGAGGCAGACGCCGGGGAGGGCTCCCGCCAATAACGTGACGCCCGTGTAGGGACGGCTCGCCCGCAGGCCGACGTAGTAGGTCCCCGCCCGCGGCGCGGCGATCGTCACTGACTCCTGGCTCCCGGCGTGGGCCGAGGCGGCATCGAACTGGGTCGTGGTCGGCGCGGCGCCGAAACGGACGTAGAGGTCCACGTCCCCCGTCCCCGCCGTGCCGCCGCTCCCGCTGGTCGTCGAGAGGATCAGCGGCGGCGCCCCGGCGCCGACGGTCACCGTCCAGACCACGAAGCCGCCCGTCCGGCGGTCGGCCAGCCCGTCGAGCGGAAACTGGGTGTCCCACACCGCCGCGGGCGCCTGCGAGCTGGTCCAGTTCCCCCCCGCCTGCTTGGCGTTCAGATCGGCCAGCAGGCCGGGCTCGGTGTCGGTGGCGAGAGCGTTCGAGCGCAGGTCGAGCCCGCCGGCGTCGTCCAGCGTCGGGATCGCTCCCAGCTCGAACGGCACGGGGCCCGCGAAGCGGTTGTGGTCGAGCCACAGGGTCTCGAGGTTCGGGAGATCGAGGAAGGTGCCCGGGATCGTCCCCCCCAACTGGTTCCCGGAGAGGAGCACGCCGACGAGGGACGCGGCGTCGCCGATCTCGGGCGGGACCGTGCCGCCGAGCTGGTTCGATCCGAGGTTGAGGAACATCAGCTGGTGCAGGTTCCCCAGCTCCTTGGGAATCCGCCCGCGAGAGCCGGTTGCCGCTCAGCCCCAAGTCCTGGAGGGTGACCAGGCTCCCCAGGGCGGCGGGGATCGGGCCCGAGAGCTGGTTGTCGTCGAGGTAGAGGGTCTGGATCGCCGCGAGCTGGCCGAGGGCCGCGGGGATCGCGCCGCCGAGCTGGTTCGACGACAGGTCGAGGTAGGTCAGCGCGCGCAGAGTCCCGAGCTGGGCGGGAACGCTCCCCGTGAGCTGGTTGGTCCCCAGATTGAGGATCTGCAAGCTGCCGAGGCTGCCGAGCTCGACGGGGAGACTGCCGCCGAGGTGATTGAACGGCAGGTCGAGGACCTGCAGCCGCGCCAGGGCGCCCAGCTCGTGGGGGATCGCGCCCGAGAGCTGGTTCAGGCCGAGGTGGAGAATCTGCAAATTGGCGAGCCGGCCGAGCTCCTTGGGCAGGGCGCCCGAGAGCGCGTTCCCTTCGAGGTCGAGGGATTGGAGGCTGCCGAGCGACGCGAGGCTCGCCGGAAGGCTGCCGGCGAGGCCGTTCTCGTGGAGGTCCAGCCCGACCACGGTGACCTTCGCCCCGTCGCAGGTGACGCCGGCCCAGGCGCACTCGGTCCCCGCAGGCCCCAGCCAGCCGCCCGCGTTCGTCCAGTGCGCGCCGCCGGCCGCGCTGTACAGCGCCTTGAGAGCGGTGCGCTCCGTGGCGGGGACGGCGGCCCGGGCCGGCAGGGCGAATCCAACGCTGAACGCGAGAACGGACAGAGCGGCCAGGAGCCGCCCCACGGACCGGGGAACCAGTGCTACGACCACAACTCCTCCTTTGCGACGACCGCGATACGCCTCAAGAATCCGCCTTTCGGCGAATGGCCCGATTCGTGCCTCCATCGTACCCTGAGCGCGTGGACGCCGGGAATCGAGATCCGAACGAAGGAGAGCCCATGGCAGGCGAGAAGGAAGCGCCGGGGGATTGTTACGAGATCCGGTTGCAAGGATGCCTCGACGATCACTGGACGAGCTGGCTCGACGGCCTGAAGCTCACCCCGGAGCCGCCGGACGAGACCGTCGTCTCGGGGCCCGTCCCCGACCAGTGCGCCCTCCTCTCGGTGCTGCGGAAGATCCACGACCTCGGCCTGACCCTGATCTCGGTCCAGCGGCGGCGCCCCAAGGACGAGACGCCGTAGGGGCGGAGGGATATGCTCGGAAGGTCCGTTCATTGCAACCGACCTCACCATGCATCCGGCCGCCCTCCTCCATCATTTCGGCTATCTGGCGATCTTCGCCGGCACCTTCCTCGAAGGGGAGACGATCCTCGTCCTGGCCGGCTTCTTCGCGTCGCGGGGACGGCTGGCGCTCCCCCTGGTGGTGATCGCGGGGGCGGGCGGGGCCTACCTCGGGCACGTCTTCTGGTTCTGGCTCGGGCGCAGCCAGGGGAAGGCGATCCTCCACCGCTTCCCCCACTTCGAGCAGCAGATGACGCGCATCCTGGCGCTGATCGAGCGCTACGGCGTCGGCGCCATCTTCCTCACCCAATACCTCTACGGGCTGCGGGTGGTCTCGGCGGTCGTCTTCGGCCTGTCGAAATTGAGCCGGCGGAAGTTCCTGCTCTACCAAGCGATCAGTTGCGCCGTCTGGGCGACGCTGATCAGCTGCCTGGGGTTCTACTTCGGCCGCGCCGTCGCGCGGGTGCTCGGGAAGGCGCAGCAGGTCGAGAAGTGGGCCATCCTGTTCATCGTCCTCCTCGGCGGCACCATCTTCCTCGTTCACCGGCTGCGGCAACGGCACGTCGAACGCAAGCTGCGCGCCGCCACCGCCGCCACGACAGAGGCCGCCGCCTTGACCTCGGCCCCGCGGACCGGCAGAGTGGAGCCGTGAACGTGATCGCGGTCCATTACGCGCCCGGCGGCGGCGAAGCCTTGACGGCGCCGCTCGCGGAGGCTCTCGACCTCACCCCCTACGAGGCGCGGGCGCGCCTCTCCGACCCGGAGGGGGGGCCGGCGGTGGTCGCCCGCTACGGCGAGATCGAGCCGGCCTGGGCCTGCGCCGGACGCCTGCGGGCGAACGGCATCTCCCCCATCCTGCTCACCCGCGAGGAGGTCGAGACGGACGCCCGGCGCTTCCTCGTCCGCGGCTTCGAGCTCGGCGAGCACGGGATCGCCGCCGCCTCCCGCCGCGGCGAGACCGTGGAGGTCCCCTACCGCGAGATCGCCCTCCTCCTGCGCGGCGTGCGGATCGACGAGACCTCGAGCCTGAAGACGACCGAGCAGAGGAAGTTCAGCCTCGGACGCGCCCTGATGACGCAGGGGCTGATGCTGACCAAGACGGAGCGCAAGGTCGAGCGGGTGACGAGCTCGGCGCGCGAGGAGTTCCTCCACCTGTACGCGGAGGGACGGCCGCCGCTGATCCTGCGCGCCGGCGCCCTCGACTACCGCTCGTTCGGGGCGGACCTCCAGCCCTCGGTGCAGGCCAACTTCACCCGCCTGATCGCCGAGCTGCGCCGGAGAGTCCCCGGCGCCCGCTTCGACGAACGGCTGGCGAACGCCCAGAGCCGCGCCCGCATCCTCGGCCCCGGGCTGCGCGACGACCAGCTCGACATCGCCATCTCGCTGCTCGCCCGCGTGCTGCTGAAGGCCTGAGCTTCCGCGAAACCTCAGAACGCCAGGGCGACGCCGATCCCCGGCTGGTCGCGCGGCCCGAGGAGCGGCGTCACGGTGAGCTTGTAGCCGCGCGCCTCCCGCTCCCGCTGATTGCGGTGGACCACCGCCTGTCCGGTCACCGTGCCGAGGATCGCCCCCCCGACGACGTCCGAGAAGAAGTGCGCCTGATGGTGGATGCGGGCGTAGCCGACCAGCGCCGCCGAGCCGTAGGCGACCCCCTGGACCCACCCCGAGTCGTAGTGGGTGGCCACCACCGAGGCGACAGCGAAGGCCTCGGTGGTGTGCCCGGACGGGAAGGAGGAGGAGCCGCCGAACGGCTTGAAGTCGTGGGTGCTGTTGGCGTTGCGCGGGCGGCTGCGGCCGGAGACGTATTTCAGCGCCGGCGCGACGAGGCCGCCGGCGATCACGCTCGCCATCACGCCGTCCTCCCCCACCGACCGGGCGCGCTCATCGTTGCGGATCAGACCCTCGAGGTAGAACGAGCCGAGCACCACCCAGGCGCCGCCGCTCCCCAGCGGCTCGAAGTCCTGGGCGATTTGGTTCCCAAGGGCGCTGTGATCGCGCCGCTCGGCGTCGCGCACCCGCCCGTCGAGCAGCGAGGCGGCGCCCACCCCGGCCACCGAGAGGCCGAACAGCTCCCACTGCCGGCTCCGCCAGGAGAGCGGCGCGCCCAGCACGTCGCGCAGGTCGATCAGCACGAGATGGGGAAAGCGGGCGACGTCGGCCGCACGGCGGCGGCCGCCGGCGCGGGGGCGCTGTCGGCTGGAGACTCCTCAGCACCGGCGATGGAGGCCTGGAAGACGGTAGCGAGGAGCAGGAGGGCGACGGAAATCCGGGGGGCGACGGCGCGATGTCGGGGGTTCATGAGGTTCCTCTCGGCCGCGGAGACGGCAAACAGTCCATTCAGAATTACGAGTCTATGCATCGTTTATGAAGGGATCATGAAGCGGAGCGCTCCTCGCCTTGACCTGCCCCGGGAACAGGGTCAGAGTCCGGCTCGTGAACGTTCTCGCCGCCGGAGCACTCGCCTTGCAAATCGCGCTCCCGGCCGGGCCGCCGCCGGGCCCCTTGACTCTGGAGGAGGCGATGTCGACCGCCCTCTCCGCGAACCCGGGGCTCGCCGCCGCGCGCCTGGGGCGGGAGGAGGCGCGGGCGCGCGGGGAGGTGGCGGGCCAGCGCCCCAACCCGGAGCTGCTGCTCGAGGAGGCCAGGGACTTCCCGCGCGACGCGGCGACGCTCTCCGTGCCGATCGAGCGCGGCGGGAAGCGGCAGCGCCGGATCCAGCTCGCCGCGGCGCAGGCGAAGAGCGGCGAGGCCGAGCTGGCGCGCCTGACGGCCACCACCCGCAACCAGTTGCGCCGCGCCTACTTCGCCCTCTCGGCGGCGCAGCGGCGCGCCGCGGAGACCGCCGAGGTGCAGCGCCTGGCCGAGAGCGCCCGCGACGCCGCCCGCGCCCGCTTCGAGGCCGGCGACGTGCCGCGCCTCGACGCCCTCCAGGCCGAGCTGGCCGCGGCCCAGGCGGCGAACGAGGCGGACAAGGCCCGCGGCCTGATGGCGGGCGCCCGGGGCGATCTCAACGCCCTGCTCGGCCGGCCGCTCGACCGCCCGGTGGTGGTCAGCGCCGGGCTGGACGCCGGCATCGTGCCGCCGCCGGACGCCGCCGTGCGCCTGGCCCTGACCGCCAGCACCGAGCTCGCCGTGCTCGACCTCGGGATCGCCGCCCAGCAGGCGCAGGTGGAGGTGGCGCGGTCCGAGACCTACCGCGACCTGACCGCCGGCGCCGGGGTCACCCACCACTCCCCGCCCGACTTCGACTGGGGCTGGCGCGCCTCGCTCACCATCCCGCTGCCGCTGTTCAACCGCGGCCGGGCCCAGGTGCAACTGGAGCAGGCGACCCTCGCCCGCCTCCAGGCGGAGCGCAACGCCGCGGCGGCCCGCGTCCGCGGCGAGGTCTATTCGGCGGCGGCGGCCGCCGCGACCCAGCGGCAGGCGTTCCTGCGCTTCCGCGACGAGATCCTCCCCCGCGCCGCCGAGGTGGAGAGCATGGCGGAGGACTCCTACCGCTCGGGGCAGACCGGCCTGGTCGCCCTCCTCCAGAGCCTGCAATCCGTCCACGATCTCCGCCTCCAGGCCGTGCAGGCGGGAACCGACTACCAGAACGCGCTCGCCGACCTCGAGCGCGCGATCGGAGCGCCGCTGCCGTGAGAACCCTCCCCTGTCTCCTCCTCCTCCCGGCCCTCCTCGCCCTGCCGGCCTGCCACAAGGCCTCGCCCGAGGCGGTGGCCACCGTGGAGGCCGTGCCGGTCACCACGGCGACGGCCGAAGGTGGGCCGATCCGCGCCGTGGTCGCCGCCACCGGGCAGGTGAAGCCGGCGGCGGGGGCCGAGCTGCTGGTCGCGCCGCCGCAGGACGCCCGCATCGCCGAGCTGACCAAGGGGGCGGGCGACCGCGTGCGCCGCGGCGAGCTGCTGGTCCGCTTCCAGATCCCCAGCCTGGAGGCGGACGCCGCCACCAGGCGCTCGGACCTGGCGCGCGCCCAGGCGCAGCTCGACACGGCGCGCAAGAACCTCGACCGCCTCTCCGGCCTCCTCCAGCGCGGCATCGCCTCGCGCAAGGAGGTGGAGGACGCCCAGCGCGACGTCAAGCAGGGCGAGGCGACCGTGGCCGAAGCCCGCAGCACCACGACCGCCGCGGCCGAGCTCGCCGGGCGCGCGGTGGTGCGCGCCCCCTTCGACGGCGTGGTGGTCGGCCGCTCGCGCCAGACCGGAGACGTCGTCTCGCCGGGCGCTCCGGATCCCATCCTGCGGGTGATCGATCCCTCCCGCCTGCAGGTGGAGGCCGCAGTGCCGGCGGGCGACCTGGGGAGGATCGCGGCCGGCAGCCCGGCGCGGGTGCGCGGCGCCGGCTTCCCCGACGAGGCGGCCCACCTCGTCGCCCGCCCGCCGTCGGTCGATCCCACCTCCGGCACCGCCCTGGTGCGGCTGGCGTTCGATTCCCCCACGCGCCGGCCGGCGGGGCTGGCGGCGGAGGTCGAGATCTACGGCCCGGAGCGCCGCGCCGCCGTCCTGGTGCCCGCCGACGCCCTGGTGCAGGAGGGGACCGAAACCTACCTGTTCGTGGTCGACGGGCAGAAGAAGGCCCATCGCCGTCCGGTGCAGGTCGGCGTGGTGGCCGGCGGCAAGGCCGAGATCACTTCCGGCGTCACGGCCGGCGAGCCGGTGGTGGTGCGCGGCCAGACGGCGCTGCCGGACGGCGCCACCGTGGAGGCCACGGACAGCGCGGAGACTGACAAGCCGGAGCCCGCCGCCGGGACGGAATCGAAAAAGTGAACGTCGCGCGCATCGCCGAGCGCCAGGGGCGCGCCGTCGTCCTGATCACCCTGCTGCTGGCCGGGGCCGGGGCGCTCGTGGTGACGTCGCTGCCGAGCGACATCTATCCGCCGCTCCAGTTCCCCCGCCTGCTGGTGATCGCCCACAGCGGCTCGCTCCCCGCCCGCTCGATGATGACCTCGGTGACCCGGCCGCTCGAGCAGGCCACCATGGAGGTCCCCGGCATCCTGCCGGGTGCGCTCGCGGACCTTCCGCGGCGCCTCGGAGATCTCGGCGCAGTTCGATCCCAAGACCGACATGGCGGCGGCGCTGCAGAACCTCCAGAACCGGGTCGCCGAGGCGCACACCGACCTGCCGGCGGAGACCCAGCTCAGCGTCGAGCGCCTGACGGTCTCCTCCTTCCCCATGCTCTCCCTCAACCTGACCGGCGGCCTGCCCACCCCCGACCTCGACGACTACGGCTTCTACGTCGTCCGCCCGGCGCTGGCGCGGGTCCCCGGCGTCGGCCGGGTCGAGGTGTCGGCCACCGACACCCGGGAGATCGAGGTGGTGGCCGATCCCGCCCGCCTGCTCGCCGCCGGGCTGACCGTGGACGACGTGATCACGGCACTGAAGGCGGCGAACCGCCTGGCGCCGGTCGGCCACTACGCCGCCGGCGGCCTGGAGCACCTGGTGCTCGCCTCCGGGCTGATGACCTCCGCCGCCGACGTCTCCCGCGCCACCGTGGCGGTGAAGAACGGCGCCGCGATCCACGTCGGCGACGTGGCCCAGGTCTTCCCCGGCTCGCCGGACCGCACCTCGCTGGTCACCGGCAACGGCCACGAAGCCTCGGTGATCAGCATCTCGCAGCAGCCGGGGGCGAGCATCCTGGCGGTCAAGGCGGGGATCGACGACACGCTCGCCGGCCTCGCCCACACCCTCCCCTCGGGGCTGCGGCTGACCAAGGTCTACGACCTCGCGGAGTTCGTCGCCACCGCGATCGCCAACGTGCGCGACGCCATCCTGATCGGCGGCGCGCTCGCCGTCATCGTGCTGCTGATCTTCCTGCGCGACTGGCGGGTGACGATCATCGCCTCGATCACCCTGCCGCTCACCGTGCTCTCGACCTTCCTATTCATGAAGCTGTTCGGCGAGTCGATCAATCTGATGTCGATGGGCGGGCTCGCCGTCGCCATCGGCCTGGTGATCGACGACGCGGTGGTGATGGTCGAGAACATCCACCGCCGGCTGCGCGGCGGCCGCGGCGAGGCGGCGATCGAGGAGGCCACGGACGAGCTGTTCGCCCCCGTGGTGGGCTCCACCCTGACCACCGTCGTGGTGCTCGCCCCGCTCGGCTTCCTCTCCGGGGTGGTCGGGCAGTTCTTCCGCGCCCTCTCGCTCACCCTCTCAGTCTCGGTGCTGATCTCGCTCCTGCTCTCGCTCACCCTGATCCCGCTGCTCTCCCGCTTCGCCTACAAGCATGGCGAGCACGCCCGCGAGGAGAAGCCCGGCCGTCTGGACCGCGCCTACGGGCGGGCGCTCGACGCCTCGGTCCACCGCCCCTGGGCGGCGGTGATCGCCGCCCTCGTCCTCGCCGTGGCGGGCTACCTCCTCTACCGGGGGATCCCCAGCGGCTTCCTGCCGCCGATGGACGAGGGGGGGTTCGTGGTCGATTACCTGACGCCGCCCGGCACGGCGCTGGCGGAGACCGACCGGCTGGTGCGCAAGGTCGAGGACCTGCTCGCCCACACCCCCGAGGTGGCGGCCTTCTCGCGCCGCACCGGCGCCGAGCTGGGGCTGTTCGCCACCCAGCCCAACAAGGGGGACATCCTGGTGCGGCTGAAGCCTCGCGCGCAGCGCAGCCGCAGCGCCGAGGAGGTGATCGCCGCCCTGCGGCCGAAGATCGCCGACCTCGCCCCCGGCATGGACACCGAGTTCGTCCAGCTCCTCCAGGACATGCTCGGCGACCTCGAGGGGGCCGCCAACCCGATCGAGGTGAAGATCTTCGGCGACGATCCGGCGACCCTCGCCGCCCTCGCCGAGCAGGTCCAGCACCAGATGGAAGGGGTGAAGGGGGTGGTGGACCTGGTGGGGCCGCAGCTGGGCTCCCCCGAGACCACCTGGCAGATCGATTCGGAAGCCGCCGGGCGTGCCGGGCTCACCGTCGAGCAGGTGCAGAACCAGCTCGCCACCGCCTGGCTGGGCGAGACCGCCACCGACCTGCGGCTGGGCGACCGCAGCATCCCGGTGCGGGTGCGCTACCCCGATGCCTACCGCTACGACCCCGCGCGCCTCGCCAGCCTCACCCTGAAGACCCCGGACGGCCGCACCCTCCCCCTCTCCACCGTGGCCCGGCCGGTGGTCTCCACGGGCGACGGCGAGCTGATCCGCGAGAACCTGCGCCAGGTGGCCCTGGTGACCGGACGGCTGGAGGGGCGCGACCTCGGCGGCGCCGCCACCGAGGTGCAGGGCAAGGTGCGCGGCCTCAAGCTGCCGGTGGGCTACTCGGTGGAGGTGGGCGGCCAGTACGAGTCGCAGCGCCAGGCCTTCCGCGAGCTGATGCTGGTCTTCGGCGCCGCCGCCGCCCTGGTGCTGCTGGTGCTGGTGGTCGAGTTCCGCTCGCTCACCCCGTCGCTGATCCTGCTGCTCGCCGCGCCGCTCTCCTTCGGCGGCTCCTTCCTCCTGCTGCGCCTCGCCGGCTCGGAGCTCGACGTCTCCTCCTCGATGGGGCTGATCCTGCTGGTCGGCCTGGCGGTGAAGAACGGCATCGTGATGCTCGACTACGCCCATCGCCTGCACGCCGAGGGGGAGCCGTTCGTCGACGCCGTGGCCCACGCGGCGCGGGTCCGCCTGCGGCCGATCCTGATGACCACCCTGTGCACCCTGTTCGGCCTGCTGCCGCTCGCCTTGGGGCTCGGCGCCGGCGCCGAGCTCCAGAAGCCGCTCGCCCTCGCCGTCGTCGGCGGCCTCGGCCTGTCGACCCTGGTGACCCTGTTCGCCGTCCCCTCGGCCTACGTGGCCCTGCACCGGGAAAAGGCCGGACGGCAAGCGGCAGCGGCGCCATGAAGCTCCTGCTGATCGAGGACTCCGCGCGGCTCCGCTCGGCCCTAGAAAAGGGGCTCCACCGCGCCGGCTACACGGTCGACCTGGCGAAGGACGGGCGCGAGGGGCTCTGGCTGGCGACCGAGAACGACTACGACGTGATCGTGCTCGACCTGATGCTCCCCGAGATCGACGGCTTGACCCTCCTCCAGCGGCTGCGCGAGGCGGGGAAGACGACCCACGTGCTGATCCTCTCCGCCAAGGACCTGATCCGCGACCGCGTGCAGGGGCTCCGACTCGGCGCCGACGACTACCTGGTCAAGCCCTTCTCCTTCGACGAGCTGTGCGCCCGCCTCGAGGCGCTGGTGCGCCGCTCCTACGGCGCCAAGAACCCGCTGATCCGCAAGGGGCAGCTGACCCTCAACACCGCCGCCCGCAGCGTGGCGCACGGCGACCGCCCGGTGCGGCTCACCCCGCGCGAGTACAGCCTGCTCGAGATCCTGATCCTCCGCGCCGGCGAGGCGGTCAGCCGCCGCGAGCTCTGGGAGCGCCTCTCGGAGTTCGATTCGACGGCGACCAGCAACGTCGTGGACGTCCTCGTCTGCTCGCTGCGCAAGAAGCTCGATCCGGACGATCCGCAGAGCCTGATCAAGACCCGCCGCGGCTATGGCTATCTGATCGAGGACGCGGGTCCCGAAGGGGCCGTGGGAGACGGCGCGTGACCTCGCTGCGCGGGCGCCTGACCCTCTGGCTCGTCGCCGGCACCGGATTGCTGCTGGCGGCGGGCGGGCTGCTGCTCGACCGGTCGATTTCCTCGCGCCTGCGCCGGGAGCTCGACGTCTCGCTGATCGAGGAGGCGAAGTCGCTGATCACCGCCACCGTCCAGCAGGAGGACAGGGTGTGGCTCGAGCTCCTCCCCGGCGCCGACCCCGAGTTCGAGCCCGGCAAGAAGGCCGACTATTTCGAGATCTGGCGCGCCGACGGCTCGGTCCTCGCCCGCTCGCGGTCCCTCGGGGCGCGCGACCTGCCGCGCTGGGGGAGCGGCACCGGCCGCCCGCGCCTCTTCGACTTCACCCTCCCCGACGGCCGGGCGGGGCGCCGGGTCGAGATCCGTTTCCTCCCCCAGGTCGAAGAGGAGGGGGGAGAGGCGGGAGAGGGAGGGGAGACCATCCTCCCCGCTCCCCCCGGAACCCCCACCGTCACCCTGGTCGTCGCGCAGGGGCGCGAGGACCTCGACGCCTTCCTCGCCTCGCTGCACCTGACCCTGACGCTCTTCGTGCTCGCCTTGCTCGCCGGGATGGCGATCCTGGTGAAGGTCGCCATCGGCCGCGGCCTGGCGCCGCTCGACGCCCTCGCCCGCCGCCTCGAGACGCTGGACGCCGGCTCGCTCGGCGAGTCCGTGACGATCGCCGGCGCGCCGGCCGAGCTCACCTCCACGATCGCCCACCTCAACGCCCTGCTGGCGCGCCTCGGCGAGTCGTTCGAGCGCGAACGGACCTTCTCCGCCAATCTCGCCCACGAGCTGCGCACCCCCCTCGCCGAGCTACGCGCGGTGACCGAGATCGCCCTCAAATGGCCGGACGAGCCGGCCGCGGACACCCTCGCGGAGATCCGCGGCATCGGGCTGCAGATGGAGCGGGTGGTGGTGAACCTCCTCGCCCTCGCCCGCTGCGACGGCCGCCAGGACGCCGTCGAGCTCTCGGAGGTGCCGCTGCGCGAACTCGCCGCGAGCTGCTGGAGCACCATCGCCGCCGAGGCCGAGGCGAAGGGGACCCGGCTCGCCCTCGAGATCCCGGCGGACCTCGCGATCGTCACCGACCGCGAGAAGCTGGGGCTGATCCTCTCCAACCTCCTCGCCAACGCCGTGGCGCACGGCGCGCCGGGAGGCGCGGTGACCTGTTCGGCCGCGGTCTCCGCCGACGACGTCTCGATCCGGGTGAGCAATGCCGCCCCGGAGCTGGCGGCGGCCGATCTCCCCCGCCTCTTCGACCGCTTCTGGCGCAAGGACGCCGCGCGTTCGGGAGGCCGCCACGCCGGCCTCGGCCTCAGCCTGGTCGCCGCGCTCTGCGCGGCGCTCGGCTTCCGCCGCGAGGCCCGCCTTCACGAAGGACTTTTCGCCATTATTTTGACCGGCCGGCCCGACGCCGGCCTCAAGGAGTGACCATGAATCCGACACGTATCCCGATCTTCGCCGCTTCGCTGCTCCTGGCGGGCAGCCTGTTCGCCGCCGACATCCCCGCCGATCTTGCCAAGCAGGCCAAGATCACCCTCGAGGCGGCCCGCGCCACGGCGCTCGCCAAAGTGCCCCACGGGGTCGTGAAGTCCGAGGAGCTCGAAAAGGAGCACGGCCAGCTGATCTATTCCTTCGACATCCAGGCGCCGGGCAAGTCGGGCATCGAGGAGGTCAACGTCAGCGCGATGACCGGCAAGGTGGTCGCCCAGGAACACGAGAACGCCAAGGCCGAGAAGCGCGAGGCCGCGGCGGAGAAGAAGGGGGGGGCGGCGGCCGCCGCCCCCGGCTATCACCTCGCCAAGGAGATCCCGCTCGGCGGCGAAGGCGGCTGGGACTACCTGACGGTGGATTCCGCGGCCCGCCGCCTCTACGTCTCGCACGCGACGAAGGTCGTGGTGGTGGACGTCGACAGCGGCAAGACGGTGGGCGAGGTGGGGAACCTCTCCGGCGTCCACGGCATCGCGGTCGCCGCCGACCTCGGCCGCGGCTTCATCAGCAACGGCCGCTCCTCGATGGTGACGATCTTCGACCTGAAGACCCTGGCCACGATCTCCGAGGTCAAGGTGACCGGCGAGAACCCCGACGCCATCCTCTACGACCCCGCGACCCATCAGGTCTTCGCCTTCAACGGCCGCTCGAAGGACGCCACGGTGCTCGACGGGAAGACCGGCAAGGTGGTGGGCACCATCGCCCTCGGCGGCAAGCCCGAGTTCGCCACCTCGGACGCCGCCGGCAAGGTGTTCGTCAACATCGAGGACGTCAGCGAGGTGATCGCGATCGACGCCAGGAGCCTGAAGGTGCTCGCCCACTGGCCGCTCAAGCCCTGCGAGTCCCCCTCCGGCATGGCGATCGATCGCAAGCACCACCGGCTGCTGATCGGCTGCGAGAACAAGATGGCCGCCGTGATGGACAACACCAACGGCAAGGTGGTGACCACCGTCCCGATCGGCGACGGGGTGGACGCCAACGGCTTCGATCCCGGCACCGGCCTCGGCTACAGCTCGAACGGCGAAGGGACGCTCACCGTGATCCGCGAGGAGACCCCCGACCGCTTCACGGTCGCCGAGACGGTGACCACCCGCAAGGGCGCCCGCACCATGGCGCTCGACGAGAAGACCCACACCGTCTACCTCCCCACCGCCCAGTTCGGCCCCGCCCCGGCGGCGACCGCCGAGCAGCCCCGCCCGCGGCCGACGATGCTGCCCAACACGTTCACGGTGCTGGTGGTGAGCCACTAGGAACCAGGACATCCCTACGCCGCAGGGAATCCCCGCGGCGTAGGCCCCCCTTCACTCCGCCGGGATCACCATCACCGGCACCCTCACCCGGTGCCGCAGCCGCTCCACCGAGGTGCCGTGGACGAGGTCTCCCATGCCGCGGTGGCCGTGGCTGCCCAGCACGATGAGGTCGGGCTCGTGCAGCTCGACGAGCTTGGCGATCTGCTCGGGAGGGTCGCCGAATCCCAGGTCGTACTCGGCCTCCACCCCCAGCTCGGCGAGCTCGGCGACGAAGAGCTTCAGGCGTTCCTGGTCGGCCAGCGCCTCCTGGTCGCGCAGGTCTCCCCCCATCACCAGGGCGCCGCCGGATTCGACGACGTGGAAGAGGAGCACCTTGGCGCCGCGGCCGGCGGCGCGCGCCAGCGTCACCGAGTAGGAGACCACCCCCTTGTCGGCGGATGAGAAGTCGAGCGCCGCCGCGATTAGGCGGGGGGAGCGCGGCGGCACGATCTCGGGAATGGCGGCCGGCCCGTGGACGCCGACCAGCGCCCCCACCGGCTCGTTGCGCCAGCGCTCGAGGAACGGCTTGACGATCACGTAGCCAAGGAGCGCCACCAGTCCGAGGGCGAAGGGCAACGTCGTCAAGCCCACCAGCCAGGCCCACTTCCCGGCGCTGTGCAGGCCGTCCACGATGCCGTCGTAGACCAGCTTCAGGTTGAGCACGGCGATCACCAGCGCCACCACCCAGCCGGCGACCTGCTGCCAGCGGCTGATCACGTACTGCCCCATCCAGCGCCGGTCGGAGGCGATCTGCACCAGCGGCACGACGGCGAAGGTGAGCTGGAGCGAGAGGATCACCTGCGACAGGATCAGCAGGTTGCCGGTCGCCCGCTCGCCGAAGAAGAGGATGGTGATGACGGCCGGCACGATCGCCACCGCCCGGGTGAGCAGCCGCCGCACCAGCGGACGCAGGCGGATGTGGACGAACCCCTCCATCACCACCTGCCCGGCGAGGGTGCCGGTGATCGTCGACGACTGCCCGGCGGCGATCAGCGCCACGGCGAAGGCGATCGGCGCCACCTTGTGGCCGAGCAGCGGCTCGAGCAGCTTGTGGGCGTCCTGGATCTCGGCGACGCCGAACATCCCGGCGCGGAAGAAGGTCGCCGCCGCCAGCACCAGCAGGGCGGCGTTGACCAGCAGGGCGCCGTTCAGGGCGATGAACGAATCGATCGTATTGAAGCGGATCCCGGCGCGGATCCCCGCCGGCGTGTTCTGCACCCGGCGCGACTGCACCAGCGCCGAGTGGAGGTAGAGGTTGTGCGGCATCACCGTGGCGCCGAGGATGCCGATGGCGAGGTAGAGCGCCCCCGGTCCCGGCAGCGCCGGCACCAGCCCCTTCGCCATCTCTCCCCACTGCGGGTGGGAGAGGAAGACCTCGAAGCTGAGGCAGATCCCGATGGTCAGGATCAGCACCAGGATGAACGCCTCCATCCGCCGCACGCCGCGATGGTGCAGGAGGAGGAGGATGAAGGTGTCGAGCGCCGTCACGAAGACGGCGAAGAGGAGCGGCATGCCGAAGAGGAGCTGCAGGCCGATCGCCGAGCCCAGCACCTCGGCGAGGTCGCAGGCGGCGATGGCGATCTCGGCGAGGATCCAGAGCGCCCACGACACCCGCCGCGAGAACATGGCCCGGCACGCCTGGGCGAGGTCCATGCCGGTGACGATGCCCAGCCGCGCCGAGAAGCTCTGGAGGAGGATCGCCATGACGTTCGACATCACGAGCACCCAGAGCAGCCCGTAGCCGAACCTCGCCCCGCCCGCGATGTCGGTCGCCCAGTTCCCCGGGTCCATATAGCCGACGCTGACCAGGTACGCCGGCCCGCTGAACGCGAACAGCCGCCGCCAGAACGAGAGCTGGCGCGGGATGGCGACGGAGCCGTGGACCTCCGAGAGCGAAGGCGAGCCGGGTTCCGGCTGGAGCGGATCGTTCACGCCCGCAGCATTCCGAATGCGGCTGGGGCTGTCAAGCCGCGCTCCGACGCCGCGGCGAGCTATCCTTGCAGCAGGACCCCGCATGCGAAGAGCGTTCGACCTGACCCGGGAGGCCCTGCGCGCCCTGCGCGGGCATCCCCGCTTCACCCTCCTGGCGATGCTGGGGCTGGCGCTCGGCATCGGCCTCAATACCGCGGCCTTCAGCGCCCTCTACGCCCTCCTCTGGCGCCCGCTCCCCTACCGGGACGCCGACCGGCTCTTCCTCCTCTCCGAGGACCAGCTCGCCCGCGGCGAGACGCAGCTCCCCCTGGCGCCGCCGATCTTCCGCGAATGGCAGCGCCGCGGCCGCTGCTTCGCGAGCCTGGGGGGAGCCGCCGTCGCGCCGCTCACCCTCACCGTCCAAGGCGAGCCCGAGATGGTGAAAGCCGCCCTGATCACCCCCGGCTTCTTCACCGCCCTCGGCGTGGCTCCCGAGGCCGGACGGCTGGCCGACCCGGCGGAGGGAGCCGTGATCTCCGATCGCCTCTGGCGCGAGCGCTTCGGCGGCGATCCGCGGGTGATCGGCCGGCCGATCCATCTCGGCGAGAGCCTGCTGCCGATCGTCGGGGTGGCGCCGCCCGAGGTCGAGACCCCCGGCGGCACGCAGGCCTGGGTCCCCCTCGCCATGGCCCCCACCTTCTTCCCCAACGTGCCGGGGCTGCTCGAAAACCAGCAGGCGAGGGTCCTGCTGACCTACGCGCGGCGCCGGACGAGCTGCTCGCCGGGAGCTGTGCAGGCCGACCTGAAGCGGGTCTCCAGGCTGCTGGCGGCGGATTTTCCCGCCACGCACCAGGGGGTGACGGCGAGCGTCGTCTCCCTCCGCGAGCGGGCCGCGCAGGGGATGCGCCGCTCCCTGGTGGTGCTCCAGGCCGGTGCCGGCATCGCCCTGCTGGTCCTCTGCGCCAACCTGGCGAACCTGATGCTGGCGCGCGGCCTCCGGCGCGCCAGCGAGCTCGCGGTGCGCTCCGCCCTGGGCGCTTCCCCCCGGCGCCTGGTGGGCCAGCTGCTGATCGAGAGCGGCTCGCTCGCCGTCGGCGGCGGGATTCTGGGCTTGGGAGTCGCCTGGGGGATGATCCGCGTCCTGGTGGCGCTCGCCCCGCCGCAGCTCCCCTACACCGCCCGCATGGGCCTCCAGGCGCCGGTGGCCCTGGCGGGGATCGCCGCCGCGCTGGCCGCGGGGGTGCTGGCGGGGATCGTGCCGGCCCTGCGGGCGGCGCGGGCCGATCCGCGGGAGGCGCTCCAGGGGAGCCCCGTCTCCGCGGGGCGTGCCCCGGGGCTCGGCGCGAGCGCCCTGGTGGTCTTCGAGACGGCGCTGACCGCCTGCCTGCTGATCGCCGGCGGCCTGCTGCTGCGCAGCTTCCACCGCCTGGAGCGAGTGGAGCCGGGGTTCTCGCCGCAAGGGGTGCTGGCGCTCTCCGTCTCCCTCCCCGCGGACCGCTATCCGGACGCTCCGAGCCTCGCCCGCTTCTATCCGGCGGTCCTCGAGGAGATCGGCCGCCGTCCCGGGGTGCTACGGGTGAGCGCCGCGTCCGATCTCCCCCTCCTCGGCTCTTCGTGCTCGGTGGAGGCGGCGGTCGAGGGGGAGGCGCGCCCGCAGCCATCGCCGCGGGAGATCGCCTGCCAGGCGGTGACGCCGGGCTACTCGCAGACCCTCGGCATCCCTCTGCTCAGGGGGCGGAGCTTCGAGCCGCGGGACCTCCGGGCGGGAGCGACCGCGGTGCTCGCCAACGCCCGGCTGGCCGCGCTCCTCTGGCCGGGACAGGACCCGCTCGGTCGGCGCCTGACGGTCCATGGCGGCCGGCGTCTCGGGGGCGGCGCGCGGGCCCTCGAGGTGGTCGGCGTCCTGGGCGACGTGCGCCAGGAGGGGCTCGACCAGGAGCCGCCGCCGCTGCTCTACCTGCCGGAGCTGTGGAACAACATGTCGATCCTGGTCCGCACGGCGGGAGACCCGGCGCGCTTCGCCGGCGTGGCGCGCCGGGCGGTCTGGTCGGTCGACCGGCGGCAGCCGCTCTACCGGGTAGCCCCCTTCACGGAGATCCTCGACACGGTCACCGCCGGAGCGCGCTTCAACGCCACCCTGGCAGGAGCGATCGGAATCTTCTCGATATGGATCGCCGCGCTCGGCCTCTTCGGCGTGCTGGCCCACACCTTGAGCCAGCGGCGGCGCGAGCTCGCGATCCGCCTGGCCCTCGGGGCCACCCGGCGGCAGGTGATGGCCCTCCTGATCACCCGTGCCCTGGCCCTCGCCGCCATGGGCTCCCTGCTCGGCGTCCTCCTCGCCCTGGCGCTCGGCAAGACCCTGGCAAGCCTCCTCTTCGGAGTCACCGCCACGGACCCGGCGACGATCGGCGAAGTCGTCCTGCTGATGCTCGCCGTCGCCCTCGCCACGAGCTACGTCCCCGGGCGCTCCGCGGCCAAGACGGACCCGGCGGTGAGCCTGCGGGCGGAGTGAGCAGCTGGCAGGATGGGCCTTTACTCGACCGGCGTCGGCTCCGGGTCTATCGCCTCCGCCTTTGCCGTCCTTGCCAAAGAAGTACTCGCACGTCACGGAATCTCGCGGGGCAACCTCCGCCCTCTGAAAATCCGTCGCGCGGACTCAGAGGGCAGCCACTGCCCGGTGAGATTTCGTGGCTTCCCTCTCGTTCCCCGCTTCCACCCTTCGCAGTTGCGGCACGAAATTGCGCGGGGGCGGCAAGAAATCTCAGAGGGCAGCGTCTGCCCTCCGAGATTTCGCTCCGGGGAAACAGAGGGAGGTCACCGCCGATGAGAGGGCGGGCACGAAATCTCGCGGGGCAGCGGCTGCCCTCTGAGATTTCGGAGCGCAGTTCCAGGGGGAGCTGACGGATTTCGAGCGGGCGATGCTGGCGAACCGCTTGGCGGAGACACAACTCTATGGGGCGATGCCGGCACTCCGCTGGGCGGAAGCGTGATGCGAGATTTGGCTCCGCATGGAAGGGAGCTGGCGAGGCCGTTTCGGCCGTTCTACGGCTTCCGTCGACTCTTGATGTACGGCAAGTAGCCATCGAAGAAAACGAGGGCGACCAGCAAGACCAAGGGCAAGAACACGTAGAAGATATTCATTTCCTTCGCACCTCCGGCTCTCTCTCGGCTCCAAACAAGATTACCGCATTTTACCTGGTGTCTCACCGCCTAGGAATAGGGAGGGGGGGTATACCCGTTATCAAGGGCGGAGAGGAGATCGCACCATGAAACACCTGAGCTTGAAGATCGACGGCATGAGCTGCGGGCACTGCGTGGCCCGCGTGGAGAAGGCTCTCAAGAAGCTGGACGGGGTCGCCGTCGAGCGGGTCGAGGTCGGGTCGGCGGAGATCGGCTACGACCCGGCGCGGACGGCCTATCCGCAGATCCTGGCGGCGCTCGACGACGCCGGCTATACGGCCCGCGACGCGGCGGAGGGGACTGCGAGGACCGCATGAGCGCGGCCCTCCTGGAGAAGGCGGCCGGCGCGCGGATCGAGATCCCCGTCGAGGGGATGACCTGCGCGGCCTGCCAGGCGAGCGTGCAGAAGGCGCTCCAGCGCCAGCCGGGGGTGCTCGACGCCGCCGTGAACCTGATGCTGAAGAGCGCGGCGGTGACCTACGACCCCGCCGTCGCCACGCCGGAGGCGCTGGTCGCGGCGATCCGCGACACCGGCTACGAGGCGGAGCTGCCGAGGGACGACGCCAACGACTTCGCGGAGCAGGAGGCGCGCGACCGCTCTCAAGTTGAAGAATTCCGCGCCCTGCGGCGCAAGGCGCTGGCGAGCGGCGCGGCGGGGATCGTCGCCATGGGGGTTTCGATGCCCCTGATGACCGCCGGGCATGCGGGAGCGCATCTGGGGCCGGTGGCCGATCCCTTCATGCGCTGGGCGATGGAGACGATGACCCCCGCCCTGCGCCGCGTGCTCCCCTGGCTCTACCGGATCGATCCCGCCGTGCTCTCCTGGGGGCTGCTCCTCCTGACCTTGGGAGTGATGGCCTGGGCCGGGCGGCACTTCTATGTCCGCGCCTGGTCCGCCCTCCGCCACCGTTCGGCGGACATGAACACCCTGGTCGCCGTGGGGACCGGCGCCGCCTTCCTGTTCTCGGCGGCGGCCACGATCGCTCCCGGCTTCTTCCTCGCCCGCGGCGTGGCGCCGGACGTCTACTACGAGGCGGTGGTGATCATCATCGCCCTGATCCTCACCGGCAACACGTTCGAGGCGCGGGCCAAGGGGCGCACCGCCGCGGCCCTGCGCGCCCTGGTCGCCCTGCAACCGCGCACGGCCCGCGTCCTGCGGGGAAACCAGGAGACCGACGTGCCGGTCGAGGAGGTGCGCGGCGGCGACACGGTGGTGGTGCGCCCCGGCGAGCGCATCCCGGTCGACGGCGAGCTCCTCTCGGGGGCGAGCGCGGTCGACGAGTCGATGCTGACCGGCGAGTCGCGGCCGGTCGAGAAGGGGCCGGGGGACCGGGTGATCGGCGGCACGATCAATCGCACCGGCGCCTTCCGCTACCGGGCGACCGGGCTCGGGTCCGCGAGCGTGCTGGCGCAGATCGTCCGCCTGATGCGCGAGGCGCAGGGCTCCCGGGCGCCGATCCAGAAGCTGGCGGACCGCATCAGCGGCGTCTTCGTGCCGGTGGTGATCGGCCTCGCCCTGCTCACCTTCGCCGTCTGGCTGCTGGCGGCCGGGCCGGGGTCGGTGGTGCGCGCCGCCGCGGCCGCGGTCGCCGTGCTGATCATCGCCTGCCCATGCGCCATGGGGCTCGCCGTCCCCACCGCCGTGATGGTGGCGACCGGGCGCGGCGCCGAGCTCGGCATCCTGATCAAGGGGGGCGAGGCGCTCCAGCGGGCGGGCGACGTCACCACCGTGGTGCTCGACAAGACGGGGACGCTCACCGCCGGGCGCCCGGCCGTCACCGACGTGATCCTCCCTCCGAGCGGGTCTACGACCCAGGACGAGCTGATGCGGCTCGTCGCCGCGCTCGAATCCTCTTCGGAGCACCCGCTGGCCGACGCCATGGCGCAGCACGCCAAGGAAAGGAAGCTGGAGCTTCCCAAGCCCGAAGGGTTCCAGTCGTTCACCGGCCTGGGAGTGGCGGGGATCGTGGAGGGCTCCTTCCTCGCCGTCGGCAACGCGGGGCTGATGGCCGAGTACGCCGTCGATCCCGCACCGCTGGCGGCGGACGCCGGGCGGCTGTCCGGCGAGGGGAAGACAGCGGTCTACGTGGCGCGGGACGGCGAGCTGGCCGGGCTGATCGCGGTGGCCGATCCCTTGAAGCCGACCGCCCGCGAGGCGGTCGCGCGGCTCGCGGCCTTGGGGCTCGACGTCGTGCTGCTGACCGGCGACGACCGCAAGACCGCCGAGGCGGTGGCGCGCCAGGCCGGGATCCGCACCGTGGTCGCCGGCGTGCTGCCGGCCGGGAAGGTCGCCGAGGTGCGGCGGCTCCAGGGCGAGGGAAAGGTGGTCGCCATGGTGGGGGACGGGATCAACGACGCCCCGGCGCTCGCTCAAGGCGACGTCGGGATCGCGATCGGCACCGGCACGGACATCGCCATGGAGGCCGGCGATGTGACCCTGATGCGCGGGGACCCGCGCGGCGTCGCCACGGCGGTCGCGCTGTCGCGGCGCACCCTGCGGACGATGCGCCAGAACCTCTTCTGGGCTTTCCTCTACAACGTGATCGGGATCCCGATCGCGGCGGGCGTCCTCTACCCCCGCTTCGGCATCCTCCTCTCCCCCATCCTGGCCAGCGCCGCGATGGCCGCCAGCTCGGTCAGCGTCGTCACCAACAGCCTGCGCCTGCGCCGAGCGCGCGTCGAGTAAGGAGATGGAGATGGAGGAGGAACGACAGGAAGAACGTCACGCGGTGGCGGTCGATCCGGGCATCAAGGACCGCAACCTCAAGCGCCTGCGCCGGATCGAAGGGCAGGTGCGCGGCCTCCAGAAGATGGTCGAGGAGGATCGCTACTGCCCGGACATCCTGATCCAGGTCTCCTCCGTCCAGGAAGCCCTGCGCGCCGTCGGCCGCGAGCTGATGCGCAACCACCTCAAGCACTGCGCGACCGAGGCCATCCGCTCCGGCGACGGCGAGAAGGCCGAGGCGACGTACGACGAGCTGATCGAGATGATCTACAAGCACAGCCGGTGAGGGGTTTACTCCTCCCGCACGATCGCCACCCCGCTCGAAGTCCCCAGCCGCGTCGCCCCCGCGGCCAGCATCGCCCGCGCGGTGGCGGCGTCGCGGATCCCTCCCGAGGCCTTGACGCCGATCTTCCCGGCGACGGTCCGCGCCAACAGCTCCACGTCCGCAACCGTGGCTCCCCCCTTGGCGAAGCCGGTCGAGGTCTTCACGAAGTCGGCGCCGGCCTCCACCACCAGGCGGGCGCCGCGGACCTTCTCGTCGTCGCTGAGCAGGGCGGTCTCGAGGATCACCTTGAGGATCAGCCCGGCGCGCTCGCGGCGCATCGCTTCCACCCAGGCGGCGAGGTCGTCGAGCACCCGGGCGTCCTCCCCTCCCTTCAGCCAGGAGAGGTTCAGCACGGTGTCGAGCTCGCGGGCGCCGTCGGCCACGGCGCGGCGGGATTCGGCCTGGCGGACCTCGGGGTGGACGTAGCCGAGCGGGAAACCGACCACCGTCCCGGTGGCGACCGGGCCGTCTCCCAATACCGCCGCCGCCATCGCGACGTGGACGGGCGGGATGCAGACCGCGGCGAAGCCGTGCTCGGCGGCCTCGGTCACCAGCCGCCGGACCTCGGCGGCGGTGGCGTCGGGGCGCAGCAGGGTGTGGTCGATCGCCCGCGCCAGGGAGATCATTTCCTGTTTCCCGAGCCCGAGCCCCCGGTCAAGGCGTGGTTCTTCCAGTGCACCCGGCCGAGCTCGACGCCGGTGTAGTAGTGATTGAGGATCTCGCGGTAGGAATGCCCGCGCTGCGCCATGCCGTAGGCCCCCACCTGGCACATGCCGACGCCGTGGCCGAAGCCGCGGCCGGTGAACAGCCAGCCCGGCTCCTGGTCCTTGGGGGCCAGGCGCTTGGCGGTGAACAGGGTGTCCGGCACGTCGAGCGTCCAGCGCACGGCGAGCCCCTCGACATCCACCGTCTGCGTGTCGCCGAAGATCCTGATCTTCCCCACCCGTCCCGAGACGCCGCGCGAGAGGACCTCGAAGCTCCGGAAGCCGAGGCCGGGGAAGCGGGTGTTCACCAGCTTGGCGAGCTGCGAGTCGGTGTGGAATCGGGTCCAGTTGCTGTAGGGGCTGCTGCGGTCGAAGGCGACGCCGTCGAGGTCCACCTCCTGGGTGGCGGCGACCAGGCGCTCGCCTTCCCAGAACAGGGTGAGGTGATCGCCCGGCACCATGGCGAGGGGGGCGCTCGCCAGCTCCTCCCCCTGGCGGCGGAAGGTGGCGAGGCCGCCGGCGCCGCTGGCGAACGGGTAGACCTTCTCCTCCTTCCCCGAGCGGACGGCGAGCTTGCCGTCGCCCACCGAGAGGAAGGTCGCGTCCTCGCGCCGCACCACGCGCAGCAGCTCGGCGAGGGCGAGGAGCATCCGCTCGACCTGCGGCTCGGAGAGCGGCTGATCGAGGGGGCCGGTCACCAGGCCGCTCTTGATCAGGTAGGCGGCCCGCCGCCGCTCCTCCGCGCTCCAGTCGGCCGGCGGGTTGGTCAGCAGATAGTTGACGTCCTCGGGGGCCATGAAGAGGCGGGCGTCGAGCGCGAGGTCGAAGGCCGTGGAGACGTAGCGCTGCACCTCGCGGCGGTCGAGCGAGACCAGGCGCTCCTTGGGGACGGGGAGGCCGGCGAGGAGGGCGAGCTGCTCGAGGCGTCCCCCGAGGGCCTCGACGGGGGAGACGCCGGAGGCCCCGGAGGCGGGCGCCAGCAGCCGGCGGGTGAGCCCCGCGGGGAACGGCACCCCCGGCGGCAGGTTCCCCTCGACGCGGATCGTCCCCTCCTCCATGCAGGGGACCCCCTTGAGGTAGGGCTCCTGGAGGAGGGGAAACATCACGCTCGCGTCCTCGGTGTGGCCGCCGCAGGTCGAGCTGTAGAGGGCGTCGGCGAGCTCCCCCTTGTAGAGCAGGACCTGCCCGGCGGTCTCCGACACCGCGCGGTCCGAGAGCGAGTGCTCGACGCTCATCCCGCCGTAGACCTGGCAGCGCGGCGTGGCGCAGATGTCGTACCCCTCGCGGGCGAACTCGCCGAGGTTGCGCAGGGTGTAGGTGCGGGCGGCGACCGCCTGCGCCTTGAGGGCGTCGAGCTGGTTGTAGAGCTCGGGCCCCATCTCGCTCGGCACCACCCCGCGCAGGTACTCCTCGACCGGCAGCTCATTGATCAGATTGAGCGCCCCGCGGTCGTTCAAGAAGACCAGCACCCGCCCGCGGTAGCGCTTCCCCTTCACCCGCACGCTGGGATTGCCGTCGGGGGAGACCGAGACCCAGCGCCCGGGGTAGACGGTGGAGACCGCCCCCTGGGTCAGCCGCAGCGCCGGCGCGGTGACCGCCGCCCCCTCGTTGACCACGAACGCCCCGGTGACCCCGATCGCCCCCAGCCGCCGCATGTCGGCCTCGGCGTCGGCGCGGGTCGGATAGCGGCCGATGCGCACCCGGTAGAGGTCCAGGCCGGCGTCGAAGTAGGCCTCGCCCGGCTGCCCGGAGTCGCGCTCGAGGCGCTTGGCGAGGTCCTGGGCCTGCCGCTCGTCGCGCAGCGCCGCCACCTGGAGACGGTAGTACCCCCCCTGGGCGGCGGCGGCGGCGGGCTCCACCTTGAGGGTCGAGGTCACCTGTAGCGGAGTGGTCTCGACGGCGACGTCGAGCGTCTCCTCGCAGCAGGGGAAGCTCACCGACTCGAGATCGCTCGCCAGCCCCACCTTGACCCGCATCGGCTCCGCCTCCGGCGCTCCCGAAGCTCCCGACAGCGGCGGCGCCGGAGACGCGGGTTCCTGAACCGGCTCGCGCGGGGTCACCGGCGGCTGGACCGGCTTGGCGGGCCGAGCCTGCGGACGCGGTTGCGCCGGGGGAGGCTGCGGGGCATGACGCTGGGGAGCGGTCTGCGGCGGCTTCTTGGGGCCGCACCCCAGAGGGAGGGCGAGGCAGCAGGAGACGGCGAGGAGGGCGAGCAGGGGCTTCGAAGTCACGCGGTCTGCACCTCGGGGTTGCGGCGGAGGTCGCTCGGCGCCTCGCTCCGCACCAGCGCCACCAGGGCGCCGGCGAGGACCATCGCGAGCAGGGTGTTGGGGAGGCTCTGGACCAGGAACAGGAGGCCGCGGACCAGCGGCCGCACCCCCGGCGCGCCGGCGAGCAGGGCGTCGGCCGCCGCCGTCACCGGCGCGAAGAGGAGGGCGAGCAGGAGCCCGGCGGCGAGGGCGAGGAGAACCAGGGCGAGCACCGTGCCGGGACGGCGGCCGAGCACGGCCAGGGCGCGGCGCCAGGCGGCGCGCACCCCGGAGCCCTGGCGCGCCAGGTCGGCCTGGGCGAGCGAGAAGCCGAGCGCGGCGACCAGCGCCGCGAAGCCGAGCGGCAGCGACCAGCCGAAACCCACCCCGAGCGCCGCCGCGTCTGCGAAGCGCGCGCCCCCGGCCGCGGCCACCGTCCCGGCGATCCAGAGCATCCCTCCCCCGGCGAGCAGGAGGAGCGCCCCGCCGAAGAGCAGGCCGGCGGCGGCGAAGCGCCAGACGTAACGCCCCCCCCAGCCCAGGAAGTCGCGCAGGCTGAAGGTGCGGAAGAAGAGCGGGCTGCGCCGCCCGCCGGGGAGGGCCTGGCGGTCGGCCGCGGCCAGGATGCCGTAGGTGCCCGCCTGGAAGAAGCTGTAGACGAGGAGCGACAGCGTCCAGAGGGCGAGCAGGGCGACGAGCGCCAGCAGCAGCGAGGGGGCGACGGCACCGCCGAGGGAGCGGGCCGCTGCCAGGCTGCCGATCACGGCGAGCGGGGGGACCAGGCTGAGGGCCAGCAGCGCCGCCACCAGGAGGAGCTGGACCCACTGCAGGAAGACCAGCTCCCAGTTCGCCGACAGGTTCGCCCAGCCCCGGCGGAGGCAGTCCGCGGCCGACAGCCTCATCGCAGATTCGCCTCGTGCTTCTTTTGCGGGCGGCGGAAGTCCTCGACGCCTTCGATGACCACCGCCTGCGCCATCTCGTAGAGGCGGCTGACCAGCATGGCGGGGAGGCGGCTCGCGAGGAGCGCCGCCTCGTCGAAGGACGGCCCGGGGTCGGGGTCGCGCCCGCGGTCGAGGTTCACGGCCTGGGCCTTCACCGCCGCCCGCGCCGCGCCGGTGGGCGGCTCGAGGCGGTAGTTGGTGGTGAACAGGGTCGGCAGCCGCCGGGTGTAGCGGGTGTTGATGATCAGGTAGAGGATGTCGCGCACCCAGGGGGTGGGCTGCTGGGCCCCCAGCTCGTCGAGCACCAGCAGCTCGGCGTCGGCGAGCGGATCGAGGATCTGCCGCTTCGACTCCGGCGAGCTGGCGTCGAAGGTGGCCTGGATCTGGTGGATCAGCGAGGTGAACTCGACGAAGCGCCCGTGCACCCGGTAGCGCTCGACGACGGCGCGCAGCACTCCCACCGCGAGGTGGGTCTTGCCGGCTCCGGGCGGTCCCATGAACAGCAGGCCGGACTTCTGGAAGCCGCCGTCCTGGACGAACTCCTCCACGTAGCGCTCGGCGATGGTGCGGGCGTTCAGCAGCTGCGCCCGCTCGCGCGCCGTGCCGCTGGCGATCGAGAAGCTGGAGATCTTGCAGCTCTGGTAGCGCGCCGGGATGCCGGCCGCGGTCAGCAGCCGGGAGCCGGCGTCGCGCTCGCGGCAGGCGCAGGGCCGGGCCGTCCCCGCTCCGCCGTCGGCCACCACGATCCACTCCCGTCCGCCACACTCCGGGCAGGACTCGTCGAGCGCTTCAGGGGCCGGCATGGAGGAAATCGTAGCATGGGGCTAGGGACACCGCTGAGAGGGCGACCGCGGGTCGCCCCTACAACGCCAGCGGGATCGGGTGTAGGGGCGACCCGCGGTCGCCCTCTCAGCGGATCTTGCTGAGCGGCCCGCCCTGCACCCGCACCAGGGCGTGCTGGCGCTCGGGGTTGGCGCGGCGCTCGTCGGCCTGGCGCTTGACGAAATCGATCAGGCGATCGACCTCGCCCTGCATCTTCTCCATCTGCTCGCGCATGTGGAGGATCACCTCGACCCCCGCCAGGTTGACCCCGAGGTCGCGGGTCAGGGTGAGGATGATCTCGAGCCGGCGGATCGCCTCCTCGTCGTAGAGGCGGGTGTTGCCGGTGCTGCGGGCGGGCTTGATCAGCCCTTCCCGCTCGTAGAGGCGCAGCGTCTGGGGGTGGATGCCGTAGCGCTCCGCCACCACGCTGATCATCACGAACTTCTGATCGGGCCTGCGCCGGCGCGTGGGCATCAGCCTGCCTCCTCCGCGGTGCCGGCGATCTCGACGTCGACCCGGGCTCCGCCCGTCCGCTTGGGGACGAGGACGCGCAGGACCCCCTGATCGAAGGCGGCGGTGATGCCGTCCGCCTCGACCGGGGAGCCGAGCTCGAAGGTGCGCCGGAAGGGGCCGTAGCTCCGCTCCATGCGGAGGAAGTGACGGCTCTCGCCGAGCGTCTGCCGGCGGCCGGAGAGCTCCAGCCGCCCGTCCCGCACCTGCAGTTGGATATCGTCACGCCGCACTCCGGGGAGCTCGGCAAAAAGGATGTAGGAGTCCTCGGTCTCGAGCACGTCGACGGCGGGGGACCAGGTCCCCGGCACCCCCCCTTCGACGTCCTCGAACTCGGAGGTGAGCACCGCCTGCTCGAAGAGACCGTTGATGCGGTCCTGGATGCGGGACAGCTCTTCGAGGTAGATCTTCTTGAGCGGCGGCATGTCTCACCTGGTTCCGAGTTTCGACGGTCTCAAGCTTACTGCGACTTCTCGACGTCTACTTCTCCACATTACTTCTCGACATATTCGGCGTCGATCACCTCGTCCGAGGAGCCGGCGCCCGGACCGGCGTCACCGCCGCCCGTCGGACCGGCGCCGGCGCCCGGCTGCTGGTACATCACCTCGGCCAGCTTGTGGGAAGCCTTCGAGAGCTTCTCGGTGGCCTCCTCCATCGCGGCGGCCGTGGGCTCGCCCTCGAGCACCTTCTTGGCCTCGGCGAGAGCGCTCTCCATCTCCCCCTTCTGCTCCGGACCAAGCTTCTCCTTGTGCTCCTGGTAGGTCTTCTCGGTCTGGTAGATCAGGGTGTCGAGGTGGTTGCGGGCCTCGACCTGCTTGCGCCGCTCCTGGTCCTCGGTGCGGTGCGACTCGGCCTCCTGGACCAGGCGGTCGATGTCGTTGTCGGTCAGGCCGCTCGACGCGGTGATGGTGATCCGCTGCTCCTTGCCGGTGCCGAGGTCCTTGGCCGAGACGTGCGTGATGCCGTTGGCATCGATGTCGAAGGCCACCTCGACCTGCGGCACGCCGCGCGGCGCCGAGGGGATGCCCACCAGGTGGAACTTGCCGAGCGTGCGGTTGTCGCGCGCCATCTCGCGCTCCCCCTGGAGCACGTGGACCTCGACCGAGGTCTGGTTGTCGGCCGCCGTCGAGAAGGTCTCGGCCTTGCGGGTCGGGATCGTGGTGTTGCGCTCGATCAGCTTGGTGAACACGCCGCCGAGCGTCTCGATGCCGAGCGACAGCGGGGTGACGTCGAGCAGCAGCACGTCCTTGACGTCGCCGGCCAGCACGCCGCCCTGGATCGCGGCGCCGATCGCCACCACTTCGTCGGGGTTGACCCCCTTGTGGGGCTCCTTGCCGAAGAAGTCCTTGACCACCTTCTGGATCGCCGGCATGCGGGTCTGGCCGCCCACCAGCACGACCTCGTCGATGTCCTTGGCGTCGACCCCCGAGTCCTTGATCGCCTGCCGGCAGGGAGCGATCGAGCGCTGGATCAGGTCGTCCACCAGCTGCTCGAGCTTCGGCCGCGTCAGCTTGATGTTCAGGTGCTTCGGCCCCGAGGCGTCGGCGGTGATGAACGGCAGGTTGATCTCCGTATCCTGCGCGCTCGACAGCTCGATCTTGGCCTTCTCGGCGGCCTCCTTCAGGCGCTGGATGGCCATCGGGTCGCTGCCGAGATTGATCCCCTGATCCTTCTTGAACTCCTCGAGCAGCCAGTCGATGATCCGCTGGTCGATGTTGTCGCCGCCCAGATGGGTGTCGCCATTGGTCGCCTTGACCTCGACCACCCCCTCGCCCACCTCGAGGATCGAGATGTCGAAGGTGCCGCCGCCGAAGTCGTAGACCGCGATCGTCTGGTCCTTCTTCTTGTCGAGCCCGTAGGCGAGCGCCGCCGCGGTCGGCTCGTTGACCAGCCGGTCGACGGTGAGCCCCGCGATGCGGCCGGCGTCCTTGGTCGCCTGGCGCTGGGCGTCGTTGAAGTAGGCCGGCACGGTGATCACCGCGCGGTCCACCTTCTCGCCGAGGTAGTCCTCGGCCGCCTGCTTGAGCTTGCCCAGGATCATCGCCGAGATCTCGGGCGGCGAATATTTCTTGTCGTCGATCGACACCCGCACGTCGCCGTTCTCCGCCCGCTCCACCTTGTAGGGGACCATCTTCATCTCCTCGTTCACTTCGGCGAACTTGCGCCCCATGAAGCGCTTGATCGAGAAGATGGTGTTCTGCGGGTTGGTGACCGACTGCCGCTTGGCCACCTGGCCGACGAGCCGCTCACCGCTCTTGGTGAAGGCGACGACCGACGGGGTGGTGCGGTTCCCCTCGGCGTTGGGGATGACCTTCGCCTCGCCCCCCTCCATCACCGCGACGACGCTGTTGGTCGTCCCCAGGTCAATTCCGATGATCTTGCTCATATGACGAATCCTCCTTCGCTGATCTTCAGCCGGAACATATTGCGCACAGTCTAGGACCTTAGTGGTATCGAGTCAATTTTCTGCCACGTCATGTTTGACAATTTGGGACGCAGGTTTATTCCAGGGGCAGGGCAGACCACGGACGACCACGGACTCACACGGACGAACAGGGACAGCGACGAGGTCTCTGCGCAGTCACCTCTTCCCTGTCCGTGAAGGTCCGTGCTCGTCTGGGCTCGTCCGTGGTCTGCCCCCTCCCCTTCGGGGAACGACCGCGCCCTAATCCAGCAACACCAGCGGCGGCCCGGCCGACGCCGGGGTGACGTTGAGGAGCTCGGGGTCGAGCAGGAAGTTGCCGGTGATCGCCTCGGTCCCGCCGGTGCCGGCGAGGGGGTTGCCGGCGTGGAGGGGTTGCACGGTGTAGCTCTCCTCGCTCGCGGCGTAGCGCAGCGGCTGCCCTTCGGAATCCTGGAGGTCCCCCGGCGCCAGGAGGCCGGCGTTCACCAGCTCCTGGAGGCGATCGGGGAAGCTCCCCTTGAGGAGGAACCAGGTCTTGGCGGCGCGGTCGATCTTGAGGTAGAGGGCGGCGCGCTGATCGCGCACCAGGACGTCGCGCTCGCGCTCCTGCCAGGGGAACGGGACCACCAGGGAGTCGGGGCGGAGCAGCAGGGCGGCGACGACGAGCGCCGTCAGCAGCGCGGCCAGGGCGCGGCCGGCCCACGCCGGCAGGTGCGAGGGGACGGCGCGCGGCTCCGCTTTCATCTGGCGGAAGGCGCCGGACGGCTCGGCGGAATCCGGCGGCACCAGCGCCGAGATCCCGGAGAGCCCCGCCGCCTCGGTGCTCGCGATGCCGGCGGCGGCCTGCCCGCGGCTCTGCGCGGCGGCGGCCTTCTGCGCGTTGCTCTCGAGGATCGCCTGCACCCGGCTGGGCGGCATGTCGGGCGGGATCATCGGCTCGGCGCCGGGGAACGGCGCGCTGGCGGCGGCGCGGGGGGCGGGGAACTGGATCGCGTCGACCGGGGAAGACGGCGGCGGCGGGGCGGCGGGAACGGGGCCGGACGCTGGGGCGGCACCGCGACCTGCGCCGGCGTCGGGGCCGGCTGGGGGGGTGCCTGGAGGGGCGGCACGAGGGCCGGCGCCGGGCGGGGCTTGGGGGGGGCCGGCGCGTTCTGCGCGGCGTGGATCAGCAGCTCCTCGACCGAGATCGGCTCGAATCCCTCCTCGTAGGAGACCTCGTCGCCGCTGTAGAACTTGAAATCCCCCTGGCTCCAGCGCATCAGCTGCTCGAGCAGCCTGGAGGTCTGGAGGCGCAGCGCCTCGAGGAGCTGGGCGCGCTCGATGTAGCGCCGCTCGACCAGCAGGTCGATCAGCCGCCCGCCGGAACTCTGGTGCTCGGCGGAGGCGCGGCCGAGGTCGGGAGCGCCGATCATCCCCTCCTTGAGCAGGATCTGGGAGAGCCCCTCCTCGAGCGGCTGGTTGAGGGCGTCCGCCGCCACGATGCGGCCGGTGAGAAACGAGATGGCGACGATGTCCTGCTGCCCCTGGACGGTCAGGATGCCGGTCTTCTTCTGCTGGGAGATCAGCTGCAGGATCTCCGGGAGCTTGAAGAGGTCGAGAGTGCCTTCAACCGCCATCTGATGTGATCCAGCCCTTTCGCCGCTATCGTCCGAGCGCGATCAGAGCGCGCTGCGCAGCTCGCGCCGGATGCGGATTCCGAAGTAGAGGCTCAAACCCAGGATCGCGACGATCCAGGACACGGAGTTTCCCGGATCATACCGCCACGGGATGCGAGCTCCCAGCGTGCCGAACAGCGGCAGCATCAGCAGAGCGGTGGGGACGAGCAGCGCGAGGAACGATTTCGCCCCCTCGCCGATCTCGGCCGAGGCGACGCCGGGCAGGATGATCCGCCCCCAGCGGTCGAACACCCCCTCCGGGAAGATCATCCCGCTCCGCTCGGTGTAGCCGAAGGGGCGGCGGGCGAGGTGGAGGGTGGCGGCGAGCAGCACCAGGCTCAAGGCGAGGAACAGCGAGAGCCCCTGGCGCAGCAGGGCGAGGCGGTCGGTGCGCGCCTCCCCCTTCCCCCAGATCTTCATCAGCTCGCGGCGGATCTCCGGGATGCGGGCGATCCCCCCCGACAGGGTCACCACGCGCTGGGTCGAGGTCGCCATCCACGACTGCACGTGCGCGAGGTCGATCTGCTGGGCCCGGGTGAGCGCGGCGCGCTGCTCGTCGAACATGTAGGAGTCGGAGTAGGCCTGGCTCAGGTTGTACTGCGCGGCGGCGTTCTGGGGATCGATCGCGGCCACCGCCTGGAAGGTCTGGATGGCGTTGCTGAAATCCCCCTTGAAAAAGGAGTAGGCGCCGAGGTTGAGCTGCGCCGTGGTGTTCTTCGGCTCCGCCTCGAGCACCTGCCGGTAGAGGGCGCGGGCGAGCTCCCACTGGTTGAGCGAGCGGTGGACGTCGGCGAGCAGGTGCTTGACGGCGACGCTCTGCGGCAGCACCGAGCGCAGCACCCCGAGGTCGGCGAACAGGTTGCCGTAGAGGCGGTGCTGCTCGATCCCCTCGAGCGCCTGGGCCGGCGGCGAGAGGGCCACCACGACGTGCCGGCGCTGGAGGTCGACCAGCTGCGGCGAGGCGCCGAGGAGGATCCAGAACAGGGTGGTGACCACCCGCTCGCTCGCCGAGGCGTATCCCCAGAGCAGGACCGACCAGTAGAGCGGCAGCCAGATCGGACCGTAGGGCAGGGCGAGCGGCCAGAGCAGGAAGACGGCGGCGAGGACGAGCGCGACCGGGCGCGGCAGCCAGCGGCCGAAGAGGTCCGCGAGGTCCTGGAACAGCGGCGTCCCCTTGGTCAGCATCTGCACGGCGATGTAGAGGCCGCCGGTGACCAGCAGGAGGGCGAGGAGCCAGAAGAGAAGGTCCTGGAACCAGAGGTAGCGCTCGAGCGGTGGATTGAAGATCCGCGGGTAGGCGCGCAGGCGGGCCATCACGGCCCCCGGCCAGTCGTGCTGCAGGCGGTCCACGGTCGACTCGGCGAACGCCGTCTCGGGACGGCCGGGATCGAAGCGCTCGGCGGCGGCGAGCGCCCAGTGGGCGCGCGCGAAGTCCTTCTGCTGCGCCGCCTGCACCGCCCGCGCCACGGCGCCGGCCGCGAGGTCGGGGAGCCGCCGCATGCCGAGCTGGCGCGCGACGTCGAGGAGGCCGTTGACCGAGCGGTCGGCCTGGACGGGGTCGTTCTGCACCACCCACTCGAGCCACTGCTCCTCGAGCTGCTTCAGGGTCTGCCGCACCTGCCCCGTCATCTCGACGCCGGTCAGCTGCGGCGAGGAGACCTGCGCCCCGGCCGGGACGGCCACGGGGAGCAGCGCGAGAAAACCGAGCAGGGCGAGCGCCGCCCTGGCGGCGAGCCTCGCCAGCTCCGCCCGGAAACGGCCTCTATCCCCTCTTTTGCACATAGCGGACCCGCAGACGATACAGCAGGTCCTCGAGGAAAGCGCCCTCCTGCGCGGTCAGATTGCCCGCCGTCTTCTGCCGCAGGACGTCCAGCAGGTCGATGTGGAGGCGGGCCATCTCGAGGTCGGTCGCCACCTGCCCATCGGGGAGCCGGGTGTCGCCGAGGTAGATCGGCACCGGCTCGGCCATCATCGCCACTAGGTCGTAGAAGCTCGGCCCGCCCATCTCTGGCGAGGTGCCGGGCAGGTCGAGCGGCGGCGAGCCCCCGGGCATCCCGAGCCTTCCTTCCTCGTAGCCGCCCACGGGCTCCGGCGGCCACCCTTCCGGCTGGTGCCGCGAGGGGGGAGGAGACGGCGCCGCCGCGGCGGCGGGCTCGGGCTCCGGCGGCACCGGCGGCGCGGTCGATTTTTCGTCGAGGAACCGGTACTCTTCCTTGAGCACCCCGTCGGAGGTGAACATCCGCTTGTCGTTGACTTTGATCTCTTTCTTTTCGTTCGACACTTCGGGCCCATGTTCCTTTCTGACCGCTGGTGAAAAAATCGTAGCAAGCCCGCTTCTCGCGTCGCAAGCGCGGCGCTCTTCGGAGGCCTCCGACCCTCATGCCAGAGAACCCCGACCTCCAGAAGCTCGTCGACCTCGTGGCTCGCCTGCGCGCTCCGGACGGCTGCCCCTGGGACCGCGAGCAGAGCCTGCCGGACGTGCGCGCCTACCTGCTCGAGGAGGCCCACGAGCTGGCGGGAGCCATCGACGGCGGCGACTGGGAGGAGCTCGCCGAGGAGCTCGGCGACATGCTCTTCCAGGTCGCGTTCATCGGACGTCTGGCCGAGGAAGCCGGCGCCTTCAGACTCTCACAGGTGATCGAGCGCGTCCATCATAAGATGGTGGAACGCCACCCGCACGTCTTCGGCGCCGAGGAGACCGGGGAAAAGGGGTCGCTGGCCGACGCCGACGCCGTCCGCCAGGCCTGGGAGCGCCGCAAGCTCCAGCGCGAGCCGAAGCGGCAGTCGCTGTTCTCCGGCGTCCCCGCCTCCCTCCCCGCCCTGCTCGCCGCCTACCGCCTGACCCAGAAGGCCTCCGGCGTCGGCTTCGACTGGCCGGACGCCGCGCCGGTGCTCGCCAAGGCCGAGGAGGAGATCGCCGAGCTCAAGGGCGCCCTCGCCCTGGGGAAGAAGGAGGCCGTGCGCGAGGAGGTGGGGGATCTCCTGTTCACCGTCGCCAACCTGGCGCGCAAGCTCGAGGTCGACCCCGAGGCCGCCCTCGCCGGTACCAACCTCAAGTTCCGACGGCGCTTCGCTCACATCGAAGCCGCCCTGGCCGCCGAAGGGAGGACCGCCGCCGAGGCGACGCTCGAAGAGATGGATGCGCTGTGGGAAGCGGCGAAGCGGGAGCGAGGCCGGAGGCTAGTTTTCGTCTATCGTACCGCAGCTGCCTGCTTCCCCACCCTCTCCAGCGCCTTCTCCAGATACGGCAGCACGTTCTTCGCCACGATCTCCTGACCCTTGGCCGTGGGGTGGATGCCGTCCGCCTGATTGAGGGCGCGGATGCCGCCGACGTCCTGGAGGAGGAAGGGGACGAGGGGGACGCCGAGCTCCTTGGCGAGCTTCGGATAGACGGCCGTGAACTGGTCGGCGTAGGGGCCGTAGTTGGGGGGGATGCGCATGCCGAGGAGGAGGACGCCGGCGCCGGCCGCCCGCGCGCGGCGGATGATCTGCCGCAGGTTCCCCTCGACCTCGGCGACCGGCAGGCCGCGCAGGCCATCGTTGCCGCCGAGCGCCACCACCACCAGGGCGGGGTGCTGGTTGAGCAGCCAGCCCAGGCGCGAGAGACCGCCGGCCGTGGTGTCGCCACTGACCCCGGCGTTGATCACCCGCGCCGGCTTCCCTTCCGCCTTGAGCTGGCGGGCGAGGAGGGCGGGATAGGCCTGCTCCTCGGCGAGGCCGAGGCCGGCCGTCAGGCTGTCGCCCAGGAAGATGACCACCGGCGCGGCCGGAGAGACCGGAGCCGGTCGAGCCGCGGGCACCGCGGCCGCGGCGGCTGTTGCCAAGAACCCGGCGGGAATAAGCGCCGCCAGAGCGAGAGTTGGGATTTTCTGCCACATCGTCTGCAACCACATCAGATCTCACCTCGAACTTCCAAGAACCCAAGGATCCGCGACCGGCGCTCTCTTCCCCGATTTCCAGGCGAAAGAGCGGCGCCGCCGCTGCGTTCTGCTTGAGAGAAACCGGAAAGCCGCCGGCAAATTTCCTATGACCTCATCCTCCATCGGGCCCCGCATCGAGCTTCGCCAGCTCACCCGCAAGCTCCCCTCGGGGGAGCGCGAGCTGACCATCCTGGACCACGTCGATCTGTCGATCGGGGCGGGCGATTTCGTCGCCGTCCTCGGTCCCTCGGGGAGCGGCAAGTCGACCCTCCTCGCCCTGATGGCCGGCCTCGACCGCCCGACCTCGGGCGAGATCCGGATCGACGGCGCGCCGATCCAGACGATGTCCGAGGACGAGCTGGCGCTCCTCCGCCGCCACAAGATCGGCTTCGTCTTCCAGAGCTTCCAGCTCCTCTCGAACCTCACGGCGCGCGAGAACGTGCTGCTGCCGATCGAGCTCCTCGGCCTTCCCAAGCCGTTCGCGCGCGCCGACGAGCTGCTCGCCGCCGTCGGGCTCGCCGACCGCGGCCACCACTACCCGAGCCAGCTCTCGGGGGGCGAGCAGCAGAGGATCGCCCTCGCCCGCGCCTTCGCCGCCCGGCCGCCGATCCTGCTCGCCGACGAGCCGACGGGGAACCTCGACGGCGCCACCGGCCGCCGTGTCCTCGAGCTGCTGACCGAGCTGCGCGCCGCGGAGGGGACCACCCTGGTGCTGGTCACCCACGATCCGGCGGTGGCGGCCCTCGCCGGCCGCCAGATCCACCTGCTCGACGGGCGGATCGAGCGCGACGAGACGGCACGGCGGGTCGAGGCGCCCGGCGTCCGGACGACGGCCGGGGCGGCCCTTTGAGCCTCGGCTTCTACCTGCGCACCCTGGCCCGCGAGTCGCGCGGCTCGCGCGGGCGGCTGGTCTTCTTCGTCGCCTGCCTGGCCGTCGGCGTGGCGGCGGTGGTGGCGGTCGCCGGCCTCTCGGCGAGCCTCCAGGACGGCATCCGCCGCGAGGCCCGCCAGCTGCTCGCCGCCGACCTCTCCGTGCGCGGCAACCAGCCGCTGCCGCCGCCGACCCTCGCCGCCATCGCCGCCCTCCCCGGCTCGCGGCGGACCGACGTCAAGGAGACGGTCACCGTGGCGGCGGCCTCCGAACGCAACGGCCAGCCGGGCACCAGCCAGCTCGTCGAGCTCAAGGTGGTGGACGGCGTCTATCCCTTCTACGGCGTGCTCGACCTGCGCCCGCGGCGCCCCCTGCACGAGCTGCTGACGGCGGAGACCACCGTGGTCGCCGCGGACCTCCTCGCCCATCTCGGGCTCAAGGTGGGGGACGCGCTCCAGATCGGCGGCCAGCCGTTCAAGATCGCCGGCATCGTGCTCGCCGAGCCCGATCGGGTGAGCGTCTCCTTCACCCTCGGCCCGCGGGTCTTCCTCTCGGGGGCCGGCTTCGCCCGCACCCACCTCGAGGAGCAGGGGAGCCGGGTCGGCTACCGGGCGCTGGTGCGGCTGCCGGACGGCACCACCTCGTCCGCCCTCGACGCCGCCGCCGAGCAGCTGCGGCAGGGGCTCCCGGCGGGGGACGGCTTCCGCGTCGAGACCTACCGCCAGGCGCAGCCGGCGCTGCGCCAGAACCTGTCGCGGATCGAGCGCTTCCTGGGCCTCGTCGCCCTCCTCTCGCTCTTCGTGGGCGGGATCGGGGTCGCCCAGAGCGTGCGCGCCTGGCTCGCCGGCCGGCTGGACGCGATCGCGATCCTCAAGTGCCTGGGGATGCGCCCGCGCGAGATCTTCCCCCTCTACCTCGGCCAGACGGTCCTCCTCGGGCTCGCCGGGAGCCTCGCGGGGATCGCGGCGGGCGCCGCCGTCCAGCTCCTGCTGCCGCGGCTGTTTCCGGACCTCATCCCCCCCGAGCTGATCCACCCCTGGCAGCCGGCCGCCCTGCTGCGCGGCCTCGGTCTCGGGGTGGGGGTGGCGCTGCTGTTCAGCCTGCCGCCGCTCTCCGCCGTGCTGCGGGTGCCGCCGGCGCGGGTGCTGCGCCGCGACGCCGAGCCCCTCCCCCGCCACCGTTGGGTGAGCGTGGCGACGCTCGTCACCCTGGTGGCGGGGATCTGGGGGATGGCGGCCTTCCAGTCGCATTCGGCTCTGCTCGGCGCCCAGTTCACGGGCGGCGTGGCGGTGGTGACCGCGGCGCTCGCCCTCGCCGCCTTCCTGGTCTCCTGGGCCGTCCGCAAGCTCCCCCGCGACCTCTCGCTCCAGCCGCCGTTGCGCCACGGCCTAGCCGCTCTCGCCCGTCCGGGCGCCGCGGCGGGCGGGGCGATCGTCGCCCTCGGGCTCGGGGTGCTGGTCGTCCTCGGCATGTCGCTCGTCGAGGGACGGATCACCGCCCAGCTCGAGAAGGAGCTCCCCGCCAACGCGCCGAGCGCCTTCCTGATCGACATCCAGCCTGACCAGTGGGCGGGGGTCGACCAGCTCCTGCGCCAGCAGGGAGCACAGGGGGTCGAATCGGTGCCCGTCGTGATGGCGCGGATCGCGGCGATCGACGGCGTCCCCACCGAGCAGCTGGCGGGGGAGGACCGCGGGGGCGGCCCCGACGGAGAAGAGGGGGACGGCGGCGGGAACGGTGGCGGGCGCCGGAACGGCGGCGAGCGCAACGGCGAGGGGAACGGCAATGGGGGGAATGGCCCGAATCGCGGCGGCGGCCGGCGCTGGGCGCTCTCCCGCGAGCAGCGCCTCACCTACATGCGCGAGCTCCCCAAGGACAACAAGATCGTGGCCGGCGCGCTGTGGAGCGACCCCGCCCACGCCGAGGTCAGCCTGGAGAAGGAGTACGCGGCGGACATCGGCGCCCACCTCGGCTCGAAGCTCACCTTCAATGTCCAGGGGGTGCCGATCGACCTGGTGGTCACCAGCCTGCGCACGGTGAACTGGGGGACCTTCGGCATCAACTTCTTCCTGGTGGTCGAGCCCGGGGTGCTGGAGTCGGCGCCGCAGCAGCGCCTGGCGGTCGCCCGCCTGCCGCGCGGCGTCGAGCAGCGCACCCAGGACCTGCTGGCGGCGCGCTACCCGAACGTCACCTTCCTGCGCATCCGCGAGATCCTCGAGAAGGTGCTCAAGGTGCTGCGCCGGATCAGCCTCGGCATCCGCTTCCTCGGCGGCTTCACGGTGGTGGCCGGGATCGCCATCCTGGCTGGCGCGGTGAGCGCCGGGTCAGCCAGGCGCGGGCGCGAGGTGGCTCTCCTCAAGACCCTGGGGATGACCCGCCGCGGCGTGGCCACCACCTTCGCCGTCGAATACGCCCTGATCGGCCTGGTGGCGGGAGGGATCGGCGCCGCGGGCGGCGTGGCCCTCGCCTGGGGGGTGGTCACCCAGGGCTTCCGCCTCCCCTGGGTCCTCGACGCCGGGCCGCTCACCATCGCTCTGGTGGCCAGCGTGCTGCTGACGGTGGTGGCGGGATTGGGCGCGAGCCTGCGCTCGCTCCAGAGAAGGCCGATCGAGGTTCTGCGGGCGGAGTGACTACTCCCCGCCGGAGCGCGTCAACAGAAAGCTGACCGGCACGAACTCCACCCCCTCCGCCTTCGCCTTGGGGACCTCGCGGGCGAGGGCGGCGAGGGTCTCGGGGTGAGGATGGCCGATGGCGATCGCGGCACCGCGGGCGCGCGCCAGGGTGAGCAGGCGCTCGAACTGGACGTGGACCGCCTCGGCGCCGGGCTCGCCGTCGTCGAGGAAGACCTGCCGCTCGGCGGCCGGGATCCCCAAGCCGATCGCCACCTTGTAGCCGACGGTCTCGGCGCTGGTGCGCGAGTCGAGGAAGAAGAGGCCGCGCTCGGCGAGCACTCCCAGCACGGCGGTCATCGGCCCCTCCTCGGAGGAGAGGAGCGAGCCCATGTGGTTGTTGACTCCCACCGCCCCCGGCACGGCCTTGAGGGCCGCCGCGGTCTTCTCCCGCAGCTCGCCGTCGCTCATCCCCTGCAGCAGCGCCCCGGGCCCGGGGTTCTGGCCGTTCTTCGGCTCCATCGGCAGGTGGAGGAGGATCTCGGCCTTGCGCCGCCGCAGCTCGGCGACCACCTCCGGCGTATGGTCGGCGAAGGGGAGGACGGAGTAGGTGACCGGCACCCCCAGCGCCAGGAGCGGCTTGAGCTCATCGAGCTCGTAGCCGAGGTCGTCGATGACCAGGGCGACACGGACGCGATGGTCACCGCCGAGGCGCCCGCTAAGCTCCGGATTGGCCGCCGGCACCACCTTTGAGAGGGAGGCGGAAGAAGGCTCAGGATCGGCGTGCTCGGAGGCGAGGGCGCGCGGGGCCGGCGGATGCCGTGGCGGGCGTTCTGAACGCGGCGAGCGTGATGACTGCGATTTCGCGGCCGCCGGCGCCTCGTCCCGCGGCTCGGGGACGAGGGGCGGCTCCGCCGCGTGGCGGAAGAGGACGAGGGCGCCCGCTCCCACCAGCAGGCCGAGCAGGAAGAGAACGAAGCCTCCGAGCCTCGGTCCTCGGGAGCGGCGTCGCGGCGTCGGGCGCTGGGTCTTCAGATCAGGCGGCCTTCGCCTCGGCCTCGGGCTCCTGGCCCAGCAGGCGGCGGACGGCGTGGCGCAGGATCAGCTCGTCGATCGGCGTGTCCTTCTCGAGATAGGTCCGGCTCCGCTCGTCGACCAGCAGGTCGGGCTTCAGGGCCACGTTGAGCGGCTTCTTGTCCGGGCCGGTGTAGAAGGCCTCGGTGAACAGCAGCCGCCCGCCGGAGGAGAGCTCGGCCGAGCCCTGCCGCCCGGCGTGGCCGAAGGTGCGCTCCCCCACCAGCTCAGCCTTCTGCTTCTGCCGCAGCACGGTGGCGAAGACCTCGGCGGCGCCGAGGGTGCCGCGGTCGACCAGGATCACCGTCTTCCCCTGCCAGACCGGCTTGTCCTCGGCCTTGAAGCTCGCCAGCTCCTCGGCCCGGCGCTTCAAGGCGCCGAGGTCGCCGGTGGTGAACAGGCGGGCGGTGGCGTAGGCCACTTCCGGGTCGCCCGAGGAGACGCCGCGCAGGTCGATCAGCAGCTTGTCCTTGATCTTGCCGGCGTTCTTGGTGAGCGCGTCGCGCACCTCGGCCGCCGTCTCCTTGTCGAAGGTCGGCACGTGCAGCATGGGGACGCCGTCCACCTCCTCGAGGCTGACCGGCGGCGCGTCGAACGGCTTGAGCTCGAAGGCGACCTGCACCGGCTCGCCGAGGCGGATCAGCTCGATGGCGAGCTTGGAGCCCGGCTTGTCGGCGAGCGCCTCCTGCATCTCCCAGAGCGGCATCAGCCGGGTCGAGCGGCCGTTGACCTTGGCCACGATGTCGCCCGGCCGGATCTTCGCCCCCGCCCCCGGGCTCCCCTTCTCCACCGCCACCACGTAGGCGATCCCCCGCTCCTTGAGCAGGGTCAACCCCGAGTAGCGCCGCCCCACCGAGCTCGCCTGGCCGAAGCCGGAGAGCGCCGAGGCGGGAACGTAGAGCGAGAAGGGATCGAGCGCGTCGGTGGTGCCGTCGAGCGCGGCGGACATCAGCGTGTTCATCTCGGGCTCGTCGACGTAGGCCTGGCGGACCAGGCCGAGCGTCTCGCTGAACACCGCGAGGTACTTGTAGAGGGAATCGTCGTCGGGCTTGGTGTGGGTCTTGTCGGCGGCGCGCACCAGGGTGGCCGCGAGCAGGGGGAAGACGACGACTGCGGAGATGAGAAAGAAGACGAGGCGACTGCGGTTCATGATTCCTCTTTCACCGGCTTGACTGACCCGCTTCACCGTAACCAACTCAGCGGGTCCTCGGGACGGTTCTCGACACGGATCTCGAAGTAGAGCTTGTCCGCGGCGAGCCCCACGGCGTCCCCCAAAGATAACATATCTTCCTTCCCCACCCGCATCGAGGAGAGCCCGGCATAGAGGGTGAAGACCCGCCCCGGGTGCTGCACGATGACCGTTTCGCCGTACCCCTGGAAGGGGGCGGCGTAGAGCACCTTGCCGGGGAAGATCACCTTCACCGGGGCGCCGGGGGCCGCCACCGCCAGGTCGACGCCGTTGTGCGGCACCCGGGTGCGGTAGCGGGGATCGAGGATCGAGCCGAAGCCGCCGGTCACCTTCCCCTCGACCGGCCAGTCGAGGACGCCGCGGAACTGCTGCATCGGGGTGCCGGCCGGCGACCCTTCAGCGCGGCCGTAGAGGAGGTCGAGGAAGGCGGCGAGCTTCTTTTCGCGGTCGGCGAGCTCGGTCGTCTGGACGACCAGGGTGCGGCTCTCCGCCTGCAGGCGGGCGACCAGCTCCTGCTTGTGCTGGCGCACCGCCACCAGCTGCTGGCGGCGCAGGCGCTCGCTGGCGATCCAGGTCTCGGTCTCCTGACGCCGCGCCACCAGCTGGTCGCGCTCCCGCGCGAGAAGCACCCGGGCCTCCTGGTAGCGGTCGATGGCGGCGCGGTCGCGGCGCGCCAGGTAGCGCATCAGGCGGACCGAGGGGAGGAGGTTGCGGTCGGGCTTGAGCGACAGGAAGAGGCGCAGATACCCCTGGCGCCCCAGGCGGTAGAGGCCGGCGAGGCTGCGCTGGAGGTCGGCGCGGGCGCCGGCGAGCTCCCCCTCGAGGCGCTCGACCTCCCGCTCTCCCTCGGCGACCCGCCGCGCCGCCAGGTCGCGCGCCGCCGCCGCCTCGGCGATCCGGGTCTCCTGGAGGGTCAGCTCGAGGCCGGCCGCCTCGATCTCCCCCTGGAGCCCGCTCTCCGCCCGCTTCGCCGTCGCGAGCTTCTGGGTGAGCCGCTGGATCTCGAGGCGGATGCCGGCGAGCTCGGTCTCGCGGGAAGGCTTCTGGGCGGGGAGGGGGGAGAGGAGGGTGAGCGCCAGGAGCAGCCCCAGCAGGGGGGCCAGGATCCCGCGACGCGGCCGGGACGGTGGAGGGGAGATCGACACCTGCGGGGAATTCTACTTCTCCAGGGGCTCCGCCGGGGACCGCAACGCGTGGAGCAGGAACGCGAACTCGTCGGCGGTCTCCTCGATCTTCTTCGACACCGGCTTGCCGCCGCCGTGGCCGGCGCGGGTCTCGATGCGGATCAGCGTCGGGCTCGGCCCCAGGTTGGCGCGTTGCAGGGCCGCCGCGAACTTGAAGCTGTGCCCCGGCACCACCCGGTCGTCGTGGTCCGCGGTGGTGATCAGGGTCGGCGGATAGGCCGTCCCCGGCTTCAGGTTGTGCAACGGCGAGTAGGCGTAGATCACCCGGAACTCCTCCGGGTTGTCGGGCGAGCCGTAGTCCGAGGTCCACCCCCAGCCGATGGTGAACTTGTGGAAGCGCAGCATGTCGAGCACCCCCACCCCCACGATGACGGCGCCGTAGAGCTCCGGCCGCTGCACCATGCAGGAGGCGGTCAGCAGCCCGCCGTTGCTGTAGCCGGCGATCGCCAGCTTCCCCGCCGCGGTGTAGCCGTTCTCGATCAGCCATTCGGAGGCCACCAGGAAGTCGTCGAAGACGTTCTGCTTCTTGAGCTTGCTCCCCGCCTGGTGCCACTCCTCGCCGTACTCGCCGCCGCCGCGCAGGTTGGCGACCGCATAGACCCCGCCGCGCTCCATCCACACCACGTGGGCGGGGGAGAAGTTCGGCGTCAGCGACACCCCGAAGCCGCCGTAGCCATAGAGGTAGGCGGGGTTCGAGCCGTCGAGCGTCAACCCTTTCCGGTGGGTGACGAACATCGGGATGCGGGTGCCGTCCTTGCTGGGAAAGAAGACCTGGCGCGTCTCGTAGCGGCCGGGCTCGAAGCCGCGGATCTCCTCCTGGCGGAAGACCATCCCCTGCCCGGTCGCGAGGTCGAGGCGGTAGACCGTCCCCGGCGTCGTGTAGCTGGTGAAGCCGTAGAAGGTCTCGCGGTCCTGGCAGCGGCCGGTGAAGCCGTCCACCGTGCCGAGCCCCGGCAGCTCGATCTCGCGCAGGAACCGCCCTTCGCGGTCGAACTGCCGCACCTGCGAATGGGCGTCCTGCAGATAGTGGGCGACCAGGGTCTCGTGCAGGCAGCTCACCCCCTGCAGGGTCTCGGGCCCCTGCGGGATCACCTCCCGCCAGCGCTCGCGCTCGGGGTGGCGCAGGTCGACCGCGATCACCCGCCCGCGCGGCGCCGCGAGGTCGGTGTCGAACCAGAACAGGGGGCCGTCGTTGGCGATGAAGTTGTAGGAGGCGTCGAAGTCGCCCAGCAGCTCGACCACCGGCGAGCCGGGCGCGTCGAGATCCTTGTAGAACAGGCCGTTCTCGGTCTCCGTCCCCCGCCAGGCGTGGATGACGAGGTAGCGGCCGTCCTGGGTGACGGCGGCGATGAAGCCCATCTCCTTGCTGTCCGGCCGCTGGTAGACCAGCTCGTCGGCCGACTGCGGGGTGCCGAGGCGGTGGTAGTAGAGCTTCTGGTGGAAGTTCGCCTCCTCGAGCGGCCGTCCCGCCCGCGGCTCATCGTAGCGGCTGTAGAAGAAGCCGCCATCGTCGTGGGTCCAGGCGGCGCCCGAGAACTTCACCCAGCGCAGATGATCGGGCAGGTCCCGCCCGCTCTCCACCTCCCGCACGTGCCACTCCTGCCAGTCCGAGCCTCCCGAGGAGAGGCCGTAGGCGAGCAGCTTGCCGTCCTCGCTCAGGTTCCAGCCGGTGAGCGCGATCGTGCCGTCGTGCGACAGGGTGTTGGGATCGAGGACGGCCTGGGGCAAGCCGCCGAGGTCGTCGACCCGGTAGAGGACGTTCTGGTTCTGGAGGCCGTCGTTGCGGGTGAAGAAGTAGCGCCCGCCCTGCTGCACCGGCACCCCGTAGCGCTCGTAGTTCCACAGCTCGGTCAGCCGCTTGCGCACCGGCTCGCGCTCCGGGATGGCGGCGAGATAGGCGGAGGTCACCCGGTTCTGCGCCTCCACCCAGGCGCGGGTCTGCTGCGAATCGAGATCCTCGAGCCACCGGTAAGGGTCGGCCACTTTGACGCCGTGGTAATCGTCGACCTGATTCACCTGCGGCGAATCGGGATAGACGAGCTTCTCCGCCTTGGGGCTCTCGACCGACCTATGCATGGGACCTCGACAGTTTCCGCGAACACCGGCGTCGCCGTGAGGGCGAGCAGTGCCAGAGCTTCCGTCTGGACGCCAGGATCTCTTCCCTTATGGGTGCGCCCGACCCCGGTTCCGGAGCCAAAAGTTCAGCAAACCATATCGCGACGCGGTTTTTCCTCTGACTCTTCCCTGGGAGATCGCCTCAGAGGTAGCCGAGCGAGCGCAGATTCTTCAGGTACTCCGCCCCCTCGGCGCCGGCCGGCGCACCCCGCCGCGGCTGGCCGTAGCCGGCCACGACGACCGGCGGCGGCGCCCAGCGGCACTGCGCGGGGGGCGCCGGGAGCTCCTCGCTCTGCGGCAGCCCGAGGGCGCGCAGCAGGGCGGCGGCGACCGCCTCCGGCTCGATCCTGTCCAGACGCCGGGTTGCCGCGGAGGATACGCAGCCGCTCCGCCGCCAGACGATCACCCGCCCCTCCCCCCCGGCGCGCCGCCGGCCCGGATCGAGCACCACCGCCACCGTGCCCACCCCCGAGAGCGCGCCGGCGAGCAGCCGGTCGGCCGCCGCGAGCTCGCCGCGCACCAGATCGGCCAGCGCCACGTCGCCGCCGCGCCAGCCGTCGGCCGCGATGTCGGCCGCCGGCAGGTAGAGGGCCGCGGCGCGCGGCGAATCGGCCATCCGACGGGCGAAGATCTCGCGGTAGAAGCGGTCGGGGCGCAGGGCGCGATCGAGCACCGCGGCCGCCACGGGCCCGGGGAGCGCGGCGGCGAGCCGTCTGTCCCCCGCTTTCTCGTCCCCCTCTCTCTCCGCTTTCTTCCCCTGCGCCACCGCCGCGGCGAGGGCCGTCACCTCTCCCCGCGCCGCCGCCGGCGCCAGCGCCCCCTCGCCCCGCTCGCCGAGGAGCTGATAGGCGCCGTGCGCCACCACCAGCCCGGCGGGGAGCGCCTCGGCCGGGAAGGTCGCCCACCAGTTGACCGCCAGCGACGGCTCGCCGCCGCGCGAGGCGAGCTCCCAGACGGTGAACGCCCGCCGGCGGTTGGCGAGCACCGGCCGGTACTCGGCGAGCCCGAGCGGCACCTCGACCCGGCTCCACCAGGCGCGCAGCGGGCCGCTCTGCGCGAGCGGCGTGCGCACCCCGAGCGGCCGGAAGCTGTCGAGCGAGGTGACGCCGTGGTCCGGCCCCGGGACGCCGGTCGCGACCGCCGTCCAGAAGGAGGCGGGGGGCTCCTCCGGCTTGCGGCGGTAGGCGAGCAGCCGTCCCGTCCCGGCCAGGCGCCCCATCTCCGGCAGCTCTCCGAGCGCCAGCAGGTAGTCGACCTCCTCGGGGAGCACGCCGTCGATCCCCACCAGCGCCACCCGCTCCCCCGGCCCGGTGGGGAGGGCGACCGGCGCCGCCGCCGGTCCGGCGCGGCGGGCCGAGAGCGCGGCGACCAGCGCCGGCAGGGCGAGCAGCGCCGCGCCGGCGAGGATGGCGAGCCCCAGCCAGCGGCGGGAGAACAGGCGCCCGACCGGCGCCGCGTCGGTGAAGCGGATCGCCAGGGTGAGCAGACCGTTGTAGACCAGCTTGACCATCAGGTAGACGAGCGGCGGGGTGACCAGGGCGAGGCCGGCGACAGCCCCGAGCCGCCCCTCGGCCAGCACCTCGCCGCCGAGCCGCAGCGCGAGCGCCAGCACTCCCACCCCGGCGACCAGCGACATGGCGAGCGACAGCGCCTCGATGCGCCGCACGTGATAGAGGCGGATCACCAGCAGGATGACGGCGCAGAGGGCGAGGAACGCCAGCCCGGCGGCGAGCGAGATCGGCAGGAAGAGATGGAGGAAGAGGGGCGCGAGGTCGAGCGGGCTGGCGCTCAGGTTGCCGTTGGCGGCCCCCAGGGCGAGCGCCAGGACGAGCGCCAGGGCGAGGCCGGAGAGCAGCCCCACCTTGGCGGTGAGCAGGAGCAGCGTCCCCGCCGTCTGGCGCGAGCGCAGCGCGTCCTGGAGCAGGAAGCGCTCGAAGCGGTGGTCGAGATAGCCGAGCCGGCGCAGCTCGGAGCGGACGCCTTCCAGATTGTTTTCGAGATCCCCTGCGGGGCTCTTTTGGGGATTCGGGCCGGCGGGGGTCATCGCCGGCTAGTCTACCCCTTACCCCGTCTCCGCTCAGTGCGAGCGGTGCTGGACGAAGCGCACCAGGTCGCGCAGCGGCTCCGCCTTGCGCCCCAGGGGGGCGAGGGAGTCGACCGCGAAGCCGAGCAGCTCGGCGGCCAGCGACTGCGCGCCGGCGACGCCGAGGAGCTTGACGAAGGTGACCTTGGCGGCGTCCTTGCCGGTGTCCTTGCCGGTCTCCTCCGGGGTGGCGAGGACGTCCAGGAGGTCGTCCGAGATCTGGAAGGCGAGGCCGAGGTTCTTGGCGAAGCGGGCGATCACCTCGAGGTCGCGGCGGCGGGCCTCGGCGGCCATCGCGCCCAGCTCGCCGGCGGCCATGAACAGGGCGCCCGTCTTGTGGCTGTGGATGTACTCGAGCACGTCGAGGCTCATCTCCCCGGGGCCGGAGAGGAGGTCGAGGGCCTGGCCGCCGATCAGGCCGTCGCTGCCGATCGCCGCCGCCAGGTGGTGGACGACGTCCTCGGTGGTGTAGCGGCGCAGGGCGAGGCGGTGGGCGGCCTCGGCGACCAGGGCATAGGCGCGGTTGAGCAGCGCCAGGGCGGCGAGCAGAGCGACGGTCTCGCCGTAGACCCGGTGGACGGTCGGCCGCCCGCGGCGCAGCGCCGCGTCGTCCATCGAGGGGAGGTCGTCGAGCACCAGCGAGCAGGCGTGCACCATCTCGACGGCGCAGGCGAGGTCGAGCACCGGCTCGGAGCGGACGCCGAAGAGCTCGGCGACGGCGAGGGTGAGCACCGGGCGCACCCGCTTGCCGGCGCCGGTTAGGGCGTAGTGCATCGCCTGGTGCACCGGCTCCGGCCGGGTGCCCGGCGGCGGCAGCAGCGCGGGCAGGCGGCGGTCCACCCGCGCCGCCCAGGCCGCGAGGGGGCCGGCCAGGACGGCGGGGAGCGCCGCGGGCGCCGCCGGAGGAGAGGAGGTCCGGATCGACGTCCCCTAGAACGACTTGACGGCTTCGTCCTCGGTGTCGAACACGTCGAACACGGTGATCAGCTGGGTGATGGTGAGGATGTCGGTGACCTTCGCCGGCAGGCAGAACAGCTTGAGCTTCAGCCCCCGGCCGGTCGCCGTGGTGTAGGAGCTCACCAGCTCGCCGATGCCGGAAGAGTCGATCGTCGTGACGTCCTTCATGTTGATCAGGATCTTCGTGGCGCCCCCGTTCACCACCTCCTGGACGGCGTTGCGCAGCGCCACGTCGCCCGAGCCGATGGTGATCTTCCCCTTGAGGTCGAGGATGGTCACGTCGCCGTTCTTCCGCACGTTCACATTCATTCGAGGTCCCCTCCTAGTCGTCGGTCTTGGGCTCCACCTTCGGTCCCGAGACCCGCTTGCGCAGCGTCACCATGGTGCCGCCGCCGGGTCCCGCGCCGTATTGGATGTCGTCCATGAAGCTTTTCATGTAGAAGATGCCGCGGCCGTTCGGACGCAGCAGGTTTTCCGGAGACAACGGGTTGTCGAGCCGCGAGGGATCGAAACCGACCCCTTCGTCCTCGACCTGGATCACCAGTTCCGAGTGCGCCAGCACGAGATCGACCTGCACCTGGCGCGCCGGGTCCTGCGCGTTGCCGTGCTTGATCGCGTTGGCCAGCGCCTCGCGCACCGCAACGTCGACCCAGTGCTGGGTGTCGTCGTCCATCCCCATCCGCTGGAGACAGTCCTTCAGCACCACCTGCACCAGCTCGATGTTCTCGAACCGGCTGCCGATGGCGAGGTGGAAGCGTTGCTCGTCAGGAAGCTGCGGCGTCTGCGGCATCTGCGCGATCCTCACGGTCCAGTCTACCAGAGGAAGGCTGCGAGCTTCCCGCCCGTCCCCTGGAGCATCTTCAGGGCCGCCGGCACGATCACCAGGAGCTGCACGCCGTCGAACAGGGCGTGGGCGGCGATCGCCGGCCAGACGTTCTGCCGCCACTTGACCAGCAGGCCGTAGATCAGCGACAGCAGGGCGATGCCGACCAGCATGAACGGCTGGCCGTAGGAGAGGTGGGCGAGGGTGAAGCAGGCGGTCGACAGCAGGATCCCCACCCGCGGCTGGAGGAAGCCGCGAAAGAAGCTCTCCTCGACCACGCCGGCCGACAGGCTGACCAGGAAGCGCACCCAGACCGGCAGACCGGCGATCAGCGGCACCAGGGCCGGCGGCGCCTTGGGCACCGCGCTCTCGCCACCGACCGCCCACAGCACGCCGGCCACCGCCATCAGCGCCAGCAGCACCGTCATCCAGGCGCCGATGCCGAGCAGGAGCCCGAGGCCGATCTCGCGGGGGACGGTGGTGGCCGGAAGGAAGCCGAATTGGGCGGCGAACTGCCGGCCGAGCGGCACGCGGGGGGGCGGCGCGAAAACCGGCTCCGGCGGCGGGACCTCGACCGCGACGGGGCGCGGCCGGGCCGACCGGCCGGCGAAGCCGAGCAGGAACCAGATCCCGATCGTGGCCATCATCAGGGCGTGGAGCAGGAAGAGCTGGGGGGTGCTGATCGCCGACGGTTCCGGCGCGGCGTCCGTCGTCCCCAGCGCACCCAGCGGCGCGAAGACGCCGACGGCGAGCAGGAGGGTCACGCCGAGGGTCGCGAGCGCCCGGCGCCAGAACACCCGGAAGCCCGGCGGCAGCACGCCGCGCGCGTCGCTCATCAGGTCGAGGGCGAGGGCGACGCCGAAGGCGAGGGCGAGGGGGACGGCGATCCGCAGCAGCGGCAGCATCAGGGGGCTCGGCTCAGACTCTCTGCCGCTGGCGGTAGCCGCGGACCATCAGGAGCGTGGAGTTGAGGCGCTGCATCTTGCGCTGCCGGAGCTGGATCGCCGCGAGGTCATCGAGGGAGGGCTGCTCGCCGCGCAGCTCGCGCAGGTGGCGGTCGAACTCGAAGGCGAGCTGGTCGAGCTCGGGCCGGGTCATCGTCTTGAAGGTGCGCTCGGTGACCAGGAGGTACCCCTCGGCCACGTCTCTCGCCATCGCGTATGCGCTGCCCCCGGGAAAAGCCATCGAGGGGAGATCATATCCCGAGACCTCCCCCCGTTTCCGGCCGCCGTCGTCGCCTGTAACTACTACTTGACCCGCAGCGTCCCCAGCTCCCCCTGGATGGCCGAGAGAGGGCTGTAGGCGAAGATGAGATGCCCCTGGTCGTCCGTGCCGCCCCCCCAGAGGACGCCGAGCAGGGTGATCGCCGTCCCGGTCGAATAGGAGAACACCGGCGAGCCGCTGTCGCCGCCGCCGACCCCGGCCTGGACGAGGTTCTGGCAGAAGACCGAATAGGTGGTCCCCCCGACGTTGGCGTCCACGCAGGTGGCGACCACCTTGCCGGAGGTCCAGCCCGTCGTCCGCCCGACCTTGTTCACCGTCTGGCCGACCAGCGCCGGCGGGGCGGTCTTGGTGATCGTGAAGCGGAGGGTGCCGGGGCGCACGACCAGCGACCCGGCGTCGGTCCCCTTGCCGGTCGGCTTGGCCACCGCGTGGAGGCTGCCGCTCGCCGCCGCGTCCCACTTGGCGAAGGAGGCGTCGCTGTAACGGCACTTGCGCCCCGTGGGGCACGGCGGCGCGTCGGTGCTCGGCGGGTCGGAGAATTCGGTCGCGATCGCGGCGGTGTGGTAGTCGCCCTGCGAGTAGCGGGTGCCGGTGACCTGGTCGCGGTCGGCCGTGCAGTGGGAGTTGGTGACGAAGCCGAAGGTGCTGCCGAGATAGGCGTCGAAGCCGAGGGTGCAGAAGTAGGCGTAGGGGAGCTTGATCCAGGTGATCTGGACGCCGGCCGGCGCCGGGTGGAAGCTGTCCGTCAGGCTGAGCGCGGGAGCGGTGCGCTTCGCGGGCGGTGCCGGGGCCTCCAGCAGGTTCTCCGGCAGCCCGTCGACCTTCTGCGCGCCGATCATCTCGGTGAACCGGGGGACCTCCTTGTAGATCACCGCCGCCTTGGGGATGCCGCGCACGGCGAGGTCCTTGTCGAGGCTGGAGTGAGCGAGGCTCTTGCTCAGCGGATCGGCGGCCGGAGCGATGCCGATCACCACGCGGTTCCGCGCCTCGTCGGCGTCCAGGTAGACGACGTCGGGGCGGGCGAGCAGCGAGCGTAGCGAGAGCTTCCAGGCGACCAGCTGCGCGAGCTCGAAGTCACCCCGCAGCACCCGCACCTCGCCGCCCAGGCTCTTGAGCGCCGCCACGGCCGCCGGATGGCCGGGATCGCGGAGGTAGACGTTCGGGTAGCCGGCCTCGTCGTAGAACATGCCGCCGAAGCCGGGGAGCGACTTGCCCATCGCGATCAGCTCGTCGTCGGAAGAGCCGGCCGGGGCGGGGCGGAGAGGGGCGGCGTGGACGGCCGCGGGGAGCGCCAGGCAGAGCGCCCCACAGAGGGTGACGATGGCGGCGGCGTGCGACAACGTTCGGCGGGTCATGGGCACCTCCGGGTCATGCTGCTGAAGATTCAGCGGATTTTTCCTTGTGATTCTACCAAATTCAGGGAGAAGACGGCGGGCGTCGCTCGCGGATAGCGATCTCAAGAGAGGTGATATCATCCGGCGGATGCCGCGCCTGCCCTTTGAACCGCGGCCACGGCCTCATCATTCCGCCCGTCCAGCTTTAAGCGCGCGTTAGAAGGAGGACTTCCCTTGAGCCGCTTTCCAGGCGTCGATCTGCTCGAATTCGATTCACTCCTCTCGGAAGAGGAGCGGTTGGTGCGCGACACCGTTCGCGCCTTCGTGGACGACAAGGTCAAGCCGATCATCGAGGAGTGCCACCGCGATGCGCGCACCCCTCTTGAGCTGGTGCCCGAGATGGGCGCCCTCAACCTGTTCGGCGCCAGCCTCACCGAGTACGGCCTCCCCGGCCTCGGCGGCGTCGCCTACGGCCTGATCATGCAGGAGCTCGAACGGGGCGACTCGGGGCTGCGCAGCTTCGTCTCGGTGCAGAGCTCGCTCGTCATGTACCCGATCTACACCTTCGGCTCCCAGGAGCAGAAGGACCGCTGGATCCCCCGCCTGGCCTCCGGCGAGGCGATCGGCTGCTTCGGCCTCACCGAGCCCGACTTCGGCTCGAACCCCGGGGGCATGCGCACGACGGCGAAGAAGACCGCCGACGGCTGGCTGCTCAACGGCTCCAAGCAGTGGATCACCAACGGCACCCTGGCCGACGTCGCCGTGGTCTGGGCGCAGACCGACGACGGCGTCCGCGGTTTCCTGGTCGAGAAGGGAGTCCCGGGGTTCACCTCCTCGGACCAGCACGGCAAGTTCTCGCTGCGCGCCTCGACCACCTCGGAGCTCGGCTTCCACGACTGCCGCCTGCCGGCGGACGCCCTCCTCCCCGGCTCGACCGGCCTGAAGAGCCCCCTGATGTGCCTCAACCAGGCGCGCTACGGCATCGCCTGGGGGGGCGTCGGCTCGGCGATGGAGACCTACTACACGGCGCTCGAGTACGCCAAGCAGCGCATCCAGTTCAACGGCCAGCCGATCGCCTGCCACCAGCTGGTGCAGGAGAAGCTCGCCTGGATGGCGACCGAGATCAGCAAGGCCCAGCTCCTCGCCTTCCAGCTCGGCAAGCTGAAGGACCGCGGGCGGCTCAAGCCGTTCCAGATCTCGATGGGGAAGCGCAACAACGTCTGGCTCGCCCGCGAGTGCGCCAAGCTCGCCCGCGAGATCCTCGGCGCCAACGGCATCGTCGACGACTACCCGGTGATCCGCCACATGCTCAACATCGAGTCGGTCTACACCTACGAGGGGACCCACGACATCCACGGCCTGATCATCGGTGAGGCGATCACCGGCATCCCGGCCTTCAACGCGCCGGAGCGCACGGTGCGCAAGCCGAAGGACAAGGCGGACAAGACGGACAAGACGCAGGAACAGCCGGTCGCGGCAGGAGGAGCCCGCTGATGGCTCTCGGCATGGATCATCTGCTGGAGCAGGACTTCATCCGCGTCACCGAGCAGGCGGCGATCGCCGCCGCCAAGACGATGGGCTACGGCAAGCGCAAGTACTCGGACCAGGTGGCCGTCGAGGCGATGCGGCGCGAGATGGACGAGATCCAGATGGACGGCCGGGTGGTGATCGGCGAGGGGGAGCGCGACAAGGCGCCGATGCTCTTCGTCGGCGAGGAGCTGGGGGCGCTGCGCGGCCAGCCCGGCGCCGTCCAGGTCGACATCGCCGTCGACCCCCTCGAGGGGACGAACCTCTGCGCCACCGGCACCAACGACTCGATCGCCGTCCTCGCCGCCGCCGAGCGCGGCGGCCTCCTCCACGCTCCCGACGTCTACATGGAGAAGCTGGTGGTGGGCCCCACCGCCCGCGGCAAGGTGCACATCGACGCGCCGGTGGCCGAGAACCTCAGGAACATCGCCACCGCCTTCGACCGCCGGGTGAGCGACCTCACCATCGTGGTGCTCAACCGCCCGCGCCACGATCAGCTCGTCGAGGACATCCGCACCGCCGGCGCTCGCATCCGGCTGATCCCGGACGGCGACCTGTCGGCCGGCATCTCGGCGGCGGTGCGCGGCACCGGCGTCCACGCGGTGATGGGAATCGGCGGCGCCCCCGAGGGGGTGATCACCGCCGCCGCCATGCGCTGCCTGGGGGGCGAGATCCAGGCGCGCCTCAAGCCGACCGACGGCGACGAGGAGAAGAAGGAAGAGCAGGAGGAGCGCCTGCGGGCCCTCGGCTTCCACGACCTCACCAAGATCTACAAGACCGAGGACCTGGCGCCCGGCGAGCAGATCCTGTTCAGCAGCAGCGGCGTGACCGACGGCGAGCTGCTGCGCGGCGTCCGCTTCTTCGGCGGCGGCTCGCGCACCTCGACTCTCTTCATGTCGCTGTCGCGCAAGATCATCCGCTTCGTCGACACGATCCACCGCGAGCAGATGACGACGCCGGTCCATTTCTCGTAGCACGGCGTGGGGAGAGGGGGAAACGCATGATCAAGCCGGACCGCTGGATCCGGGAGTGGGGTCTGAACGGCGGGGTTTCCCCGTTCGAGGAGTCGCAGGTCAACGCCGCCAGCTACGACGTGCGGGTCTCCGAGCACTGGATCTGTCCGACCCGCGACCCGGAGGAGTTCCGCGCCTCCCAGTTCAAGCTCTTCCCGGGGGAGGTGGTGCTCGCCTCGACCATGGAGTACGTGCGCATCCCGCGCGACGTGGCCTGCGACCTGAAGCTGAAGTCGACCCTCGGACGGCTGTGGATCAACCATTCGCTGGCCGGCTGGTGCGACCCCGGCTTCGAGGGGGAGATCACCCTCGAGCTGCAGAACCTCGGTCCCCAGCCGTTCGTCCTGGAAGCGGGGCGGCGTATCGCGCAGCTCATCTTCATCGCCATGGAGGCGGCGCCCGACGTCGCCTACGGCGATCCCGGCTCCTCGAGCCACTACCAGGGTCAGAGGGGGACGACCCCGGCCCGGCGATGAGGCCCGCTCCCGGACCTCTCGTCGGCTCCTTCCCCGGCTCCTGCCTTGGCTTCTTCCTCGACTTCTTCCTCAATATTCGCATAGCACTATAATCAGCCCAAAAGATCATGGGCATCGTCGGCAATCTGAGGACCATGCAGCTCGAGGAGCTCTTGCAATGGCTCTCGCAGAGCAAGAAGAGCGGCACCCTCGAGATCGTCCACGGCCGGACCGAGAAGAAGATCTTCTTCAAGGACGGGCTGATCCTCTCCTCCGCCTCGAACAAGCCCGAGGAGTACCTCGGCCACTTCCTGGTCTCCCACGGCCTGATCAACGACCTCCAGCTCAGCCGGGCGATCGAGCTCCAGGAGCGCAGCAAGATGCTGCTCGGGATGATCCTGGTCAACAACGGCGCCATCGCCGAGCGCGACCTCGGCCGCATGCTCCGCCTGAAGGCCGAGGAGAGCATCTACGACATCTTTGCCTGGGACGAGGGGGACTTCCGCTTCCTCGACGACCAGCTCCCCGAGAGCGCCATGGTGCCGATGCGGCTCGACGTCACCGCCATCGTGATGGAAGGAGTGCAGAGAGTCGACGAGTGGCGGCGCATCCGCCAGGTGATCCCCAACGATCAGGTGATCCCGGTCGCCATCGTCGACTTCCAGACGGTGGCCGGGGTCGGCCCGGCCGAGCGCCGCATTCTGGCGCTGGTCGACGACCAGCGCACCATCGAGGAGATGCGGCAGGAGGCCCACTCGACCGAGTACCAGATCTGCAAGGTCCTGTTCGACCAGTGGCAGCTCGGCCGCCTGAAGCTGATCCGCCTGCGCTGGCGCCCCACCCCCGGCAGCTCGGAGGCGGTGCTCAGCGCCGGCGTGCTGATCGACACCGGCCGCGCCTACCTAGAGTCGGGGGATTTCGACGCCACGCTGCGCCACCTGCGCGCGGCGCGGGCGCTCGAGCCGGAGAACCCGGACGCCCAGGACGCCCTCGTGCTGGCCGAGAAGAAAGTCCGCGACCACATCGAGCGCTCGGGGATCACCCTCGCCTCGATCCCCCAGGTCACCGCGACCATGGAGCAGCTCACCTCGTCGAAGCTCTCGCCGCCCGAGGGGTTCATGCTGACGCGGATCAACGGCTCCTACGACATCCAGTCGATCCTCAAGATCACCCCGATGCCGCAGCTCGACGCCCTGCTCCTCTTCTGGAAGCTGGCCGCCGGCGGCTACATCCGCATCCTGCCGCCGCGCAATCCGCAGACCACGACGCGGATGAGCGGGCTGCGGTAGGTCAACCCGGCCGCGGCCGCGACACGTGCGGGTTTCCCCACAGCGAGAAGCGCAGCGGCCAGGCGGCGGCCTCGCCAGCGTAGTCGACGCCGATCCTCGGGCTCGCCACGATCTCCTCAGGATTCGCCGGCTCGCCGGCGGTGATCCGTAGCGGCGGCCGATTGAGGAGGACGCCGTCGAGCTCTCGCCCGACGGCCAGGGCCTGGCAGAGCTTCCCCGGGCCGCCGGCGAGATCGCCCGGCCGGGGGACGCGGGTCCAGCCGCGGTTTTCCCGCATGCGCTCTTCGCCCGCGACCGGCTCCCCGGCCCGCAGCAGGACGGCGCCGCCGGCGTCCGCCTCGCCCCCTTCGCCGACGACAGCGTTCAGGCAGTAGTGCATCCCATAGATGAAATAGACGTAGGCGTGCCCCCCCGCGAGGTAGAGGCTCTCGTTGCGGGGGGTGCGGCGGCCGCCCCAGGCGTGGCTCGCGCGGTCGGGGCCGCCGAGGTAGGCCTCGGTCTCGACCAGCCGGAGCACCAGCCGCTCGCCGTCGACCTCGCGCACCAGGTAGCGGCCGAGGAGGTCGCGGGCGACGGCCTCGGCGGGGCGGCGATAAAAGGCGATGGGGAGAGAACGGAAGCGGCTCAACGCACGGGTAACGATATCATCCGTCCATGAATGCCATGAATGCGATGACCTCCCCCGCACCCCCCGGGCTCGTCCTTCCCGCGCTCTTCGCCCACCTGCCGGACGTCTTCGCGAGACGGCTCAATCCCGCCGCCCCCTGGGAGCTGCTGGGCGAGCCGCTCGACGAGGTCCTCGCCGCCCTGCCGTCGAGCGAGATCCTCGGCCAGCTCGCGCCGGAGGTCCACCTCACCGGCGACCGCATCGTGATCTGCCCCGGCGCCCGCATCCACCCCACGGTGGTGATCGAAGGGCCGGTCTACATCGGGCGCGACGTCGAGATCCGCCCCGGCGCCTACCTGCGGGGGGGCGCCTGGATCGGGGACGGCTGCGTGGTGGGGACCAACACGGAGATCAAGCGGGCGATCCTCCTCCCCCACGCCAAGGCGCCGCACCTCAACTACGTCGGCGACTCGATCCTCGGCGCCGACGTCAACCTCGGGGCGGGGACCATCCTGTCGAATTTCCGCCACGACGGCGGCGTCATCCGCATCCCCGCCAACGGCGACCGGGGCGGCGACCGCGTGGATCATCGGGTCGATACGGGGCGCCGCAAGCTGGGGGCGATCCTGGGCGACGGCGTCCTCACCGGCTGCAACTCGGTCCTCCACCCCGGCGTCGTGGTGGGGCGCGGGACGCAGATCTACCCCGGCGTGCAGCTCCGCTCCGGGATCTACCCGGAGAGGAGCGTGGTCAAGCTGAAACAGGAGTTGGAGGTCGTGCCGCAGGACTGACTTACAAGAGGCCGGTCGGCCGCGGGAACGCCTGGGTCACCGTGGTGTCGATCACCGGGTGGCTCACCACCATCACAGTGCGGTCGTCGTCCGCCGGGGTGTTGCGGCTGAACGCCTCGACGCTGGCGAAGATGGCGTCCACCACCTCGCGCGCCGTCTCCCCCTGGTGCTCGCGGGAGACCTCCAGCAGGCGCTCGAGGCCGTACTCGCCGAGCAGCCGGCCGTGCTCGTCGCGACCCTGGGTCTCGCAGATGCCATCGGTGTAGAAGACCAGCATGTCGCCTGGCTTCATGATCACGAAGCCGCGCTCGTAGGTGGCGTCGGGGAGGGGCCCGAGCACCGGCCCGCCCTCCTCCAGGTAGCGCACCGTGCCGTCCGCCGCGATGTGGAACGGCGGCGGGTGGCCGGCATTGACGTAGATGAAGACGCCGTTGAGCTCGAGCTCGCCGTAGAACATCGACACGAAGCGGCTGGTCAGGGTGCTCTTGTGGATGATGCGGTTCATCCGCTCGACGGTGCGGATGATCTTGAAGTCGCGCGCCAGGCCCATCCGCAGCCCCATGTAGATGTCGCGCACCTGGAGAGCGGCGGGGAGGCCGTGCCCGGAGACGTCGGCGATCGCGAGGCCGAGGATCTTCTTGGTCAGCGGGATGTAGTCGAAGAAGTCCCCGCCCACCTCCTCCATCGGATCGGAGCGGCCGTGGATGTCGAAGTCGCCATACTCCGGCTCGCGGCGAGGGAGGATCGAGGCCTGGATCTTGCGCGCCTCCTCGAAGATGCTCTCCATCTTGTCGCGGCGGATCTTCTGGTTGACGCTGTGGCGCAGGATGCCGAGCGAGAAGAGGATGTCGTCACGGTCGTGGCCGGGGGCGACGTTGAAGGCGAGGATGTACTCCTCGCTCCCCACCTCGATGGCGGCGAACTGCTGCACCCCCAGGAGGTTCTCGAGGTTGCGGTCGATGTTGGGGTCCTCGGACTCCATGTAGACCGTGCCGTCCTCGAGCAGGATCTGGATCGGCCGGTAGGAGATCGGCACCTTCAGCCCTTGCGGAACTTCCTTGGCGTCGCCGAAGGTGGCCTGGAGGACGTAGTACTGGCCGCGGCGCTGGTAGAGACGGCCGCCGTAGATGCCCAGCTCGTCCTGGAACTTCTCGATGATGATCTCGAGCAGGGAATGGATTGTCGAGCCGACATCCTCGGCGCGCTCCATCGCCGCGACGGCCTGCTCCACTTTTTTCATCAGTCCCCGGTAGTTCACCGGGCGGACGTCGGGCGTTACCAAAGGGCTATCCTCCTCGCGCTCACGCTCGCATTCTACTTGGGAACTGCGGTTCCCGCTGCGTTGCCTCACCCGTTGTCGATCAGCGCCATCACGATGCGGTCCTCGGCGGCATGGGCGTCGATCCGGCTGCGCTCGACGACGATCGAGAAGGCGTAGGCCTTGCCGGACACCCCCCGCGCGTAGCCCGAGAGGGCCGAGACGCCGTTGAGCGTCCCCGTCTTGGCGAACACGTTCCCCCGGTAGGGGGGAACGGCCAGCCGGCGCTTCCACGACTTCATGTCCTCGCCGCCGAAGGGGAGCGACTGCGCGAACTCGGCGCCCGCGGGGTGGAAGAACATGTGGCGCAGCAGGGTGGTGATCGCCCGCGGCGTCGCCTGATTGCTGCGGCTCATGCCGGAGCCGTCGACCATGTGCAGGCTCCCCGGCGCCGCGCCGATCGAGGTGACGAACTCCTCGATCGCCCGCGTCCCCGCGCTCCAGCTCCCCTCCCCGCAGCGCTTGGCGCCGAGCACCTTGGAGAGCGTCTCGGCGTAGAAGTTCTGGCTGTGCTTGTTGGTCGTGTTGATGGCCGTGACCAGGTCGCTCCGGAGCACCGCCACCCGCTCCCAGACGGCGCCCGGCAGCCGCGGCACGGGACGGATCTCGCCGTCGACCTCGATCCCCTCCTCGGCGAGCGCCGCGCGCAGGCCGAGGCCGAAGTAGAGCACCGGATCGGGGACGGTCACCCAGGTCTCGAACGGACCGGAATTGACGTCGATCGACCCCCTGACGCTCAGCAGGTCGCCCGTCCGCCCCACGAAGAGGCGGCTGCCGCCCCGCCTGGCGGTGGTCAGGGCGCTGTTGTCCACGCGGACGATCGGCACCGGCGGCACGGTCTCGACCACCGCGCGCTTGCCGGCGGCTCCCGGGTACACCCGCACCAGGATGCAGTTGTCGCTGAACGCGAGGGAGGCGATCGGCGCCTCGTACCAGTCGGTGAGCTGGTCGCGCGGCCACTCCGGATGGATGCGCGTCGCCTCGAAGCTGTCGGCGAGGTAGAGGTCCCCCGTGATCCGCTTGACTCCCTTCGCCCGCAGCGCCGCCGCCCACGGCCGGAACGCCCCGTAAGGGTCGCCCCCGTACTCGCGCCCGGAGATCTGCGGATCGCCCGACCCTATGACGCCGAGGTCCCCCCTGAGCACCCCGCCCTCCGCCGCCCCCCGCATCACCAGCCGGGTCTCGAAGAAATAGCCGGCCCCGAGCGCGTCGAGCGCCGCCGCCGTGGTGAACAGCTTGCTGTTCGAGGCGATCACCCGCAGCTCGTCCGGCCGGCTCGAGAAGACCGTCTCGCCGGTGTCCATCTCGACGATGTTGACCCCGAGAGCCCCCGACGCCGCAACGGTCCGAGCCACCTCGGCGGCGAGCGCCAGTTCGAGCGCGGCGGCCGGAGGCGGGAGGAACACCGAGAAGCGAAAGCCCCAGGGAAAGGAGCAGGGACAGCGCGGCGACAGGCTGGAGGGACGGCAGGGAGTTTCGGCGGCGCATGGCCGCCTAGTCTAACCGGAGCTCTTGTCCGGCGTCTTGCCGAAGCGCTCGCGGATCAGCTCGATGGGATCGCGCTCCGTGCGCTCGCGCCAGGATTCGAGCGGCCCGACCCGGCGGTTGAGTTCCCAGTGGAAGCGCCGGATCACCACCCGGGCGTCGTGGAACTGCCAAGCGACATCCGCCCGGAAGGCATCCAGCTTGTCGTTCGTGAGGATCGCTGCCTTGGCCATCAGGGGAAGCTCGCTTCGCAGATCTTCGACCGCGGCCTGGGTACACCGGATCGAGGATTCGAGCCGCTCCAAACGCTGCCCGATCTCGTCGCGAAGACTCTCCACCTGTCGCGAGGCTTCCTGGAATCGGTCGTCGAGGTAGGCGAGAAGCTCGGGGTCCATCGGGCAGTCCTTTCGGAATGGCGCCAAGGCACAACAAACTACCACGGACCGATGACTGTGTGTGCTATTTCCGGTAAGGGAGGGAGGATTGAGGCGGTCTGCGGGCTTTTGCAGAACAGGGGCACTCTCTCCTTGAGTCGTTCGGTTCTTGAACCGATTCTTGGACTCCTCGTAGTCAAACGTCGGCGTCATGAGACGCACAATTCTCAACATACTAATAAACTTGACAATAATTAAAACAAAGAACACACTAGCCGATGTAGAGCGGTAATGTGGAAAACATCCTCTGAACATATACGCGGATGACCACACAAGGGAGCCGCTCTCAGCGTTAGTCTCGCCTTCTCCCAGTTTGAGCCTTGGGTTAAGGACCGCCGAATTGTGAGCGGTAAGGAGGTGAATCGCCATTGAATAGCGATCCGTCACGCATAAATCGAAATCCACGTTTTCTCGAAGGGAGATAAAATGACTGCTAAGAAAACCAACCTGGCATTCGTGTTCATTACGGTCGTTCTTGCTGGAGCATTGGCCGCTTCCGCCGCGGATCCGATCTGCATTCAGGCCCAGAAATGGATTCAGGCAAACGGTACCAATCTGCCGAAGACCTACGACGAGTTCATCAAGTTGCCGGTTGCCTACCAATCCGCTGTCTTCAATGCGCTGCCGGCGGATACTAAGTCGGACCTATGGAGAACACACCTGATGCAGTATCTAGAACAGCATCCTACCCTTGACAGGGCCAGGATCGAACTGGTGGATCAGGCTATCGAATTCGTCTCTCGGCCTACGACATTCTCGACGCCGCACACAGACCCGCTGTGGGACGTATTAGTCGGACAGACCACCAAGAAGCTGGAGAAGAGGTTTCGGCTCTTGTTCGGAAAGGATGAGGCGGCCGCACTCGTCAGCCGATTGACCCCAGAGAATCAGTCCTCGATTCAAGTCATGGAGGTGGACGCCACTGGCTTCAAGTCCATCCTGCAGTGCAGTTGCAGCACTCAGTCGGACTGGTGCAGTCCCAGTCCTTATCGGTGCTATACGAACAATCCGACCTGCGCTCAGACCTCTGGCTGTGGGACATTCTTAGCATATACCTGCAACGGCAGCTGTCAGAATCGATCTTGAAGCCAATAGGCACCCGGTTTACCACCGGGTGCCTATTTAAGCCATTCTGGAGTAGTGCACCTGAAGTATGGCGCCTTCCTTGGTGAAAGTTGCGCAAAAAAGGCTAAGAACCGAAAGGCTCTTTCCTCGACCAGCCGCTCCACCGGATCGAGATCTTTCGCCATCGCGTCAGCCGCCCCCCTCACCGCTTCTTCTGATACGGCAACCCCAGCGCCCGCGGCGCCCGGGAGTGGCCGATGAAGCCGGCGAGGACGACGATGGTGAGGACGTAGGGGATGATCTGGATGAACTGGACGGGGATCGCCGAGACCCCCTGCATCTGGATCGACAGCGCCTCGGCGGCGCCGAAGAGGAGGCAGGCGAGCATGGTTTGCACCGGGCGCCACTTGCCGAAGATCAGGGCGGCGAGGGCGATGAAGCCGCGGCCGGCGCTCATGTTGCGGGTGAAGAGGGAGGCCTGGCCGATCGACAGGTAGGCGCCGCCGATCGCCGCCAGGGCGCCCGAGATCAGCACGCCGGCGTAGCGCAGGCGGGCGACGTCGATCCCCGCGGTGTCCGCGGCCTCCGGGTTCTCCCCCACCGCCCGCAGGCGCAGGCCGAAGGGCGTGCGGTAGAGCACCCACCAGGTCGCCGGCACCAGGGCGAAGGCGAGGACGATCGGCGCCAGCGGCAGCAGTTGCCCCTGGGGGATCTGCGGCGTCGCGCCAGTCGATTCGAAGAGCGCTCCCGAGAGGAGCGCCGGCACCCCCAGGAAGAGGATGTTGATCGCCGTGCCGCTCACCACCTGGTCCGCCCGGTAGCGGATGCAGGCGACGCCGTGAATCCAGGCCACGAAGATCCCCGCCAGGATCGCCGCCAGCAGCCCCACCCACGGGTTGCCGCTGTAGTGGGTGACGACGGCGGCGGTGAACGCCCCGGCCAGCAGCAGCCCCTCGAGGGCGATGTTGATCACCCCCCCGCGCTCCGAGTAGAGCCCGCCGAGCGCCGCGAGCAGCAGCGGGGTCGCCAGGCGGACGGCCGAGAAGAGAAACGAGACGAGCAGGATCTGGCTCATGCCTTCTCAGCTCCCTTTGCCGCCCTGCCGAAGCGCGCGAACGGGCCGCGGAACATCGCCTCGGCCGCCACGAAGAGGATGATGATCGCCTGCAGCACCTGCACCAGATCCTTCGAGACGTTGGCGGTGAAGATGTCGACGAACAGCCCGCCGCGCAGCAGCGCCCCGAAAAGGAGCGACGACAGGATTACCCCCACCGGATGGTTGCGCCCGAGGAGGGCCACCGCGATGCCGGTGAAGCCGTAGCCGGCCGAGAAGCCGTCGTAGTAGCGGTAGCGGTAGCCCAGCACCTCGTTGATCGCTACCATCCCGGCGAGCCCCCCCGAGAGCGCCATCGCCAGCACGATCTGCCGGCCGGTCGAGATGCCGCCGTACTCGGCCGCCGCCGGGCTGCTGCCGGTGGCACGGATCGCGTACCCCCAGCGGGTGCGCCAGAGGAAAAGGTAGACCAGCAGGCAGACGGCGAGCGCCAGCGGCAAGGCGAGGTTGAGCGGGATGCGCTCCGGAAAGGCCGGCAGGAACCGCCCCAGCCGCGCGAGGTGCGCCCCCTCGCCGATCGGCACCGTCTCGAGGATCGCGTCCCCCGGCTTCTTGAAGTGGTACTGGGTGAAGTAGCTGGCGAGCGCGGCGGCGATGAAGTTCATCATGATCGTGGTGATCACCTCGTGCGCCCCGAAGCGCGCCTTGAGCACCCCGGGGACCGCCCCCCACGCCGCGCCCGAGAGGATCGCCGTGGCGAAACAGAGGGGGATCAGCAGCCACGCCGGCCAGCCGGCGAAGGTGATCCCCGCCCAGGCGGTGGCGAACGCCGCGATCGTGAGCTGCCCCTCGGCGCCGATGTTGAGCAGGCCACAGCGGTAGGCGACCGCCACCGCGAGGCCGGTGAAGAGGAGCGGCGTGGCGTAGAACAGCGTGTAGCCGATGCCGTCCGGCCAGGTGAGCGCGCTGCCGATCAACAGCTCGTAGGTGCGCAGCGGGCTGTCGCCGACCAGCGCGATCAGCACGCCGCCGACCAGGAAGGCCGCCACCACGGCGGCCAGGGGGAAGAGGAGCTCGCGCACGATTTTCATCAGATTGGTTTCATCAGACTGATTTCATGAGGTTGAAAGACTCAGGCGGCCTTGCCGCCGGTCATCAGCAGTCCGATCTCCTCGGCCGAGGCGCGCGCCGGGTCGACCTCGGCGACGATCCGTCCCTCGCTCATCACCAGCAGCCGGTCGGCGAGCGCCATCACCTCCTCGAGCTCGGAGGAGACGAGCAGGATGGCGCAGCCGGAATCGCGCAGCTCGACCAGCCGGCGGTGGATGAGCTCGATGCCGCCGATGTCCACCCCGCGGGTGGGCTGCGCCACCAGCAGCAGCCGCGGCGGCAGCTCGAGCTCGCGGCCGAGGACGAGCTTCTGCTGGTTGCCGCCGGAGAGCGAGCGCGCCGGGAGGTCGAGGTCGGCGGGGCGGACGTCGAAGGCGTCGACGATCTTCTGCGCCCGGCGGCGGATCGCCGCGCGGTCGAGCCACGCGCGGGCCGGGCCGACGGCGACCGGCGGCCGGTCGTCGACCCCCAGGATGGCGTTCTCGGCGAGGTCGAAGTCGAGCAGCAGCCCGCGCCGCAGGCGGTCCTCGGGGACGTGGGCGATCCCCCGCTCCCGGCGCTCGCGGGCCGACAGCGCCGTGACGTCCTCGCCGCCGAGCGTTACGGTTCCGGCCAGGGAGCCCGGCCCGGCGAGCCCGGCGAGCGCCTCGATCAGCTCGGTCTGGCCGTTCCCCTCGACCGCCGCGATGCCGACGATCTCCCCGGCGCGGACCGTGAAGGAGACGCCGTCGAAACGCCGCTCCCCCGCCGCATTTCCCTTGCGGGTCTTCTTGGAGAAGAGGGAGAGGTCGCGCACGGCGAGCACCGCGGCGCCCGGCTTGGCGGCCGGCTTGACCACCCGCAGCAGCACGTCGCGCCCCACCATCAGGCGGGCGAGCTCGACGGCGCTGGTTTCGGCGGTCGGCCGGTGGCCGACGACGCGGCCGTCGCGCATCACCGTCACCTGGTCCGAGATCGCCAGCACCTCGGAGAGCTTGTGGGTGACGATCACCACCGTCTTCCCCTGCTCCCGCATGGCGCCGAGGATGCGGAAGAGGTCGGCGACCGCCTGCGGGGAGAGCACCGCCGTCGGCTCGTCGAGGATCAGCAGCCGCGCCTCGCGGTAGAGCGCCTTGAGCAGCTCCACCCGCTGCTGCTGGCCGACCGAGAGGGTGTCGACGCGGGCGTCGGGATCGATCTCGAGGCCGAAGCTCTGGGAGAGGGAGCGCACGCGCGCCGCCGCCGCCCGGAGGTCGAGCGCGGCGCCTGAGCCCGGCTCGTGCCCGAGGACGATGTTCTCGGCCACCGTCATCGTCTCGACCAGCATGAAGTGCTGGTGGACCATGCCGATGCCGAGGGCGATCGCGTCGTGCGGGCTGGCGAGGCGGGCGGGTCGGCCATCCACCAGCACCTCGCCGGAGTCCGCCGCGTAGAAGCCGTAGGCGATCCGCATCGCGGTCGATTTGCCGGCGCCGTTCTCGCCGACCACGGCGTGGATCGTCCCCGGCGCCACCGCGAGGCTGACGCGGTCGTTCGCCACTACGTCGCCGAAGCGCTTGGTGATCTCTCGCAGCTCGAGCATGGCGGGTTGCATGGCGGAATTCATGATCTCGCCTCACTTCGCCATCGCGTCGGTGACCTGGATGCGCCCGGCGATGATCCCGGCCTTCGCCGCTTCGACCTGGCGGATCACCTCGGGGGAGATGAGCCTGGCGTTGTAGCGGTCCATCGCGTAGCCGATGCCGTCGTTCTCGAGGCCGTAAACGTGGATGCCCCCCTTGAAGCGGTGATTCACCCTGTCGGCGACGATCTGGTAGACGGCGTTGTCCACCCGCTTGACCATGCTGGTGAGGACGAAGCCGGGCTTCACCCAGTTCTGGTTGGAGTCGACCCCGATGACGAATTTCCCGTTCTGCTCGGCGGCGTCGAAGGCGCCGAGCCCCGAGTTGCCGGCGGCGGCGAAGAGGACATCCGCCCCCTTGCCGATCTGGGCGACGGCGAGCTCCTTCCCCTTGCCGGGGTTGTTCCACGCCGACTCGGTGACCCCCACGTAGTTCTGGACCACCGCGATCTTCGGGTTGACCGCCCGCGCCCCCTCCTCGTAGCCGACCTCGAACTTGTGGATCAGCGGGATGTCCATGCCGCCGATGAAGCCGAGCACCCCGGTGCGCGACTTGTGGGCGGCGATCATTCCCACCAGATAGCTCCCCTGGTGCTCCTTGAACACCAGCGAGGCGACGTTGGGGAGGTCGCTCACCCCGTCGACGATGGCGAAGTTGATCTTCGGATACTCCTTGGCGACCGCCTCGACGATCGGCGTCTGGGCGAAGCCGATGCCGATCACCAGATCGTATTTGACCTCGGCGAAGGCGCGCATCGCCGGCTCGAGCGAGGCGGGGTCCCCCGGCTCGGCGTCGCGCAGCACGATCGGAAAATCCTTCGCCGCCTGCCGCACGCCCTTCCAGGCCGCGGCATTGAACGAACGGTCGTCCTTGCCGCCGCTGTCGAAGACGATGCCGACGTGGATCTTGCCGGGCTCCTCGGCGGCATGGCTCAAATCCCGGCAGCCGGCGACACCGAGAGCCAGGGCGAGCGTGAAGCAGAGACCGAAGAACCGCGGGAGCCGCATGATCGTTCCGGCAGGGTACCCCGGCCCCGGAGGGGAAGGCAAGACGGCCGGGTGGCAAGCGACGGAGCGCAACCTGGCCTCAGCTTTGCAATCGAATCCTCCTGCGTAGGTTGGATACAGCAGGCTCAACGACAACAAGGGAGATCACTCCATGAACGAAGACAAAAAGGTTTACCCGACCGGCACCACCACTCAGACCCCCACCGGCGTCCTCGACCGCGATACCAAGCACGATTCGAACCCCGACCCGATCACCGGCCAGCCGGGCGCGCACCCGGTCGGCACCGGCGTCGGCGCGACCGGCGGCGCGGTGACCGGCGCGGCCATCGGCGCGGCCGTGGGCGGCCCGGTGGGAGCGGTGATCGGAGCGGCCATCGGCGGCGTTACCGGCGGGCTGGCCGGCAAGGGAGTCGCCGAGGGGCTCAACCCGACCGAGGAGGACGCCTACTGGCGCAACAACTACTCGAAGCGTCCGTACGCGGCGAACCGCTCGTACGACGACCTCGCCCCGGCTTATCAGTACGGCTACAACTCGGCCGGCACCCACGCGGGGCGCAAGTTCAACGACGTCGAAGGCGATCTCCAGCACGGCTGGGAGCAGGCCAAGGGCAAGTCCGGCCTGGCCTGGAGCGACGCCAAGCACGCCACCAAGGATGCCTGGAACCGCGTCGCCGGCCGCACCGAGAACGACAGCTACTGGCGCGAGAACCACGCCACCCAGCCCTATGGGAAGGACAAGAGCTACGACGAGTACGCTCCGGCCTACCGCTACGGCTACGACTCGGCCAGCACCCACGCCGGCCGCAAGTTCGACGAGGCCGAGAACGATCTCCAGCACGGCTGGGAGCAGACCAAGGGCAAGTCTCAGCTCGCCTGGAGCGACGCCAAGCACGCCGTGAAGAACAGCTGGCACCGCGTCGAGCGCGCCCTCCCGGGCGACGCCGACGGCGACGGCTACTAGAGATCAGAGCATGGCTGGAAAGTACGAGGCGCCCTGCGGGGCGCCTTTCCTTTTCTGGCCCTGATTTTGCAATTTTCTCCCTGCAAAGGAGAATGGAATGGACACCAAGAACGACCCTAATTCCGGCAACGCCGTCACCGCCAACCCCGAGCGCGAGGCCAAGCACCCCGAGTCCCACCGCGGCACCACCGCCGGGCTCGGTATGTTCGATCGCGTCAACAGCCTCGTCGGCACCCAGGGGATCGGGGTCTCCTCGAGCTTCGGCGGCGCCCTCGAGACGCCGGCCCTGCTCGACAGCACCCCCACCATCGCGGGGGTCGACGACACCACCCACTTCTCGGAAGAGGACGACCGCTACTGGCGGGAGAACCACGGCAACCGCGCCTACGCGAACCCCGCCAGCACCTACGAGGACTACCAGCCGGCCTACCGCTACGGCACCGACGCCGCCCACCACTACCGAGGCAAGAAGTGGGACGAGGTGGAAGGCGACCTCGCAAGCGGCTGGGACCGCGCGCGCGGCACCTCCAGCCATCCCTGGGAGCACGCCAAGGAAGCGGTGCGCGCCGCCTGGCACCGCATGGAGCATCCCTTCTCCGGCGACGCCGACCGCGACCGGGTTTAGGAAGCCGCGCGCCTGGACAGGGGACTTCAGGGTCGGCAGGGACAATAGACCTCAGTGTCCTTGCCGTCCCTGATCGTCCTTTCGTCCCTTGCTTTGCCTTGAATTCGCCAAAAGCTTGCCCGGAGCAGCAGGCCGTGACTACAATGTAGCCACGACTGGAGCCAAGCCATGAAAGCACGCCTCATCCGCATCGGAAACTCTCAGGGGGTTCGCATCCCGAAGCCACTTCTGCAACAGACCGGGCTCCGCGACGAAGTGGAGATCGAGGTCCAGGGCGAGGGCCTCCTCATCCGCGCCATAGACCATCCACGCGCCGGGTGGGACGAGGCGTTCGCGCTGATGGCCCTCCAAGGCGATGATGCCCTTCTCGACGAGGGGGAGCTCGTGCCGACCCGCTGGGACGAGGAGGAGTGGGAGTGGCGGTAGGCCGATCGGAGATCTACCTCGTCAACCTCGACCCTACGATCGGCAGTGAAATTCAGAAGACGAGACCCTGTCTTGTGATCTCGCCGGACGAGATAAACCGACACCTTCGTACAGTCGTCGTCGCGCCGCTCACGAGCCGAGGCCGTCTGTATCCGACGCGAGTCCCGTGCACTTTCGACGGTCGGGAAGGTCTCATCGTCCTCGACCAAATCCGCACGGTCGACACCCTCCGACTCGTGAAGAGGCTCGGCCAGATCGATCCAGGGACGATGACGGCCGTCCTGACCGCGCTGGGGAAGATGTTCGCGCCGTAGAGCTACCCGGCAAACCTCCGCACCCCGCCCCCCAAGGGCGGCATTGAGACGTATACTCCCTCAGGATGGCCCCGCGCTTCGACCCCGAGAGCCTCAAGCTCGACCTTTCCGTCGCCGATCTCCTGGAATCGCCGTTTCTGCGCAGCCTCGGCTTTTCGAGCCGCGGCGGCTACGAGCGGTTGTGGCTGGGGCAGGCGATCCATGGCCGGTATCAAGAGGAGAAGCTCGCCGAGGACCCCACCTACCGGCGCGAGGTGGTGATCTCCCACGTCTTCGAGCACCGCGGCTGGCGGGTGACCGTCCAGGGGCGGGCCGACGGCCTGCGCCGCGAGCCGGACGGCTCCCTGGTCGTCGAGGAGATCAAGTCGGTGCGGCGGGGGGGAGCCCTGCCGCCCGCGGTCCGCGAGGGGTATCAGCGCCAGGCGCTCCTCTACGCCTGGATGCTCGCCCACACCGAGCCGACGGCCGTGCGCGCCGAGCTGGTGCTGATCGCCATCGGCAGCAACGAGACCGAGCGCGAGCCGCTCGAGCTCAACTTCGAGGCGCTCACCGCCGCCGTCCGCCGCCGGGTCAACACGCTCCTCCATGCCTGGGAGGCCGAGCAGCGCCGCTCCGCCGAGCGCCACGCGGCGGCCGATCGGCTGGTCTTCCCCTACCGCGAGACCCGCCCGGGGCAGGAGCTGATCCTCGCCGCCGTCGAGACCGCCGTGGCCCACAAGGAGCATCTCCTGCTCCAGGCGACGACCGGCATCGGCAAGACGGTCGCCGCCCTCTACCCCGCCCTGCGCTATGCCTTGAAGCACGACAAGCGCCTCTTCGTGCTCACCGCCAAGAACACCCAGCAGGAGATGGCGACCGCCGTGCTCGCCCTGCTCAACCAGGAGGCGGCGTTCCGCTCCCTGCGCCTGCGGGCGAAGGCGAAGATGTGCGCCAACGACCAGGTCCTCTGCCACGAGGAGTACTGCCGCTTCGCCAAGGACTACGGCCTGAAGCTCGCGACCAGCGGCGTGATCCCCAGAATCCTCGAGTCCCACGCCTCGATCGAGCCCGATCAGGTCTTCCAGGCCGCCCGCGAGGCCGAGGTCTGCCCGTTCGAGGTGAGCCTCGAGCTCTCGGGGCGGGTGCAGGTCACGGTCTGCGACTACAACTACGTCTTCGACCCCTACGTCTCGCTCTCCTCCTTCGCCGCCGAGGAGGACCTCTCGGACGTCATCCTGGTGATCGACGAGGTGCACAACCTGGTCGGCCGCGGCCGCGGCTACTACAGCCCCGAGCTCTCCTCGACCGCGGCGCGGCGGGCGGGCGAGGTCGTGGGACGCTGGGGGGAGCCGATCCACCTGCGGATCGAGAACCTCTGCCTGAAGCTCGCGGCGCTGATCGACGAGACGGTGGCCGACGCCCTCGAGGAAGGGCCACCCGGCGACCGCGCCGTGGTCTGGCCGCTCCCCGAGGACCGCTTCTGGCGGCTGCGCCCGGCGCTCGACGCGGCCTTCGTAGACTACCTGGAGCACCAGCGCGAGACCCGCACCTTCCATCCGGAGGACCCCTTCGTCGAGCTCTACTTCGAGTTCCTCCGCTTCCTCAACGGCCTGATGGTGTCGGACGCCGCCTTCAGCCACTGCATCGAATGGAAGAAGGGGGACGGCCGGCTGAAGATCCTCTGCAAGGACCCCAGCCGCTTCCTCGGCGCGGTGATCGACCGCACCCACGCCACGATCGGCCTCTCGGCGACCCTGTCCCCCCCGGAGTTCTACACCGGCCTGCTCGGCTTCGCGGCCGGGCGCACGGCGTTCGTCGAGATCGCGAACCCCTTCCCGGCCGAGAACCGGCGGGTGGTGATCGATCCCAGCGTCGCCACCACCTTCCGCGCCCGGCCGGCCAACTACCAGCGCATCGCCGACCGCCTGGCGGCGTTCGCCGACTCGGTGCCCGGCAACTGCCTGGCCCTCTTCCCGAGCTACGCCTTCCTCGCCGAGGTGACCGGCCGCATGCGCCTGTGCACCAAACGGGTGCTGATCCAGCGCCAGGCGGACAGCGACGCCGAGCGCGAGGTTCTCCTCCAGGCGCTGCGCTCGGCGATCTTCGGCGACATCCTGCTGGCGGCGGTGGCGGGAGGGGTGTTCGCCGAGGGGGTCGACTACCCGGGCGAGGTGCTGAAGGCGGTGGCGGTGATCGGCCCCTGCCTGCCGGCGATGACGCTCGAGCAGGAGCTTCTCAAGGAGTATTACGAGGAGCGCTTCGAGCGCGGCTTCGAGTTCTCCTTCGTAGTGCCGGGGATGACGCGGGTGGTGCAGGCCGCCGGCCGCCTGATCCGCTCGCCGGAGGACACCGGGGTGATCGCCCTCTTCGACCAGCGTTTCCTGCACTCCCCCTACCGCGACTACCTCCCCGCCGACTGGCTGCCGAAGGAGGGGACCAGCGCCCTGGTGGGCGAGCCGGCACGGGCGGCGGAGGAGTTCTTCCGCGCGATCGCGGCGCGGCGCTGAAGCGGACGGAAGACACACCCCCGGAGCGGAAAGCCGCTCCGGGGCCGTGGCCGGCTAGCAGGCGTTCGAGGTCGCGGTGCCGCGGCACTGGAAATATTCGCAGGTGCCGCCGCAGCTGTAGTGACCGCTGACCGGGCAGACGGACGAAGTGACGACGATCGCGCCACCTTCCGCAGCCGCCAACTCCGGCCCGGCGAGATACCGCACGGTTTCACGGTGCAGGGAAAGGCGGGCTTTCGAGATCTTTTTCATGACGGTTCTCTCCTTCTCTTCCTGGCGATCCCGGGGACGACTCTGTCCCGCGGGGAGGGTCTATGGATAGATGCGCAGCCGGCAGGAGAAAGGGGACACGGAAAACAAAAACCCCGGAGCGCCCAATGCGCCCCGGGGATCGTGAAGGAAGCCCGAATCCGTCGAACCGTCTAGCAGGTCGCCGTCGTGCCCGAACAGGTACCACCACAACGGGTGGGGCAGGTGTTCGTGACGATCACGCAGTACGGATACGAGTTCATACCGCCCGGGGCGGCTTCGAGCTCGCTCGCGTCGAGGGTGCGCAGGGTTTCGCGGTTGAGGGTCAAGCGGAGCTTGGCATTCTTCTTCATGGCATGGTTTCCCTTCGATTCACACGGACGGAGCTGTCCGTGCGGCCTACGGTCGCGCGTCACTACGAGATGCGCAATCGGAGGCCGCGAGGGGACATGGGGCGAGTATCCTTGGACGCTGGAGCCCCAGCTTCCAGGAGGCCAGGGGTCGCTTCCGGAGGTCCCCGGCATCAGAGCGCAAACGTGGGCGTCGAGGTCGGCCGCGAACCGCGGCCAGTCCAGGGACTCGACGCGGCGCGCGATCTCCCTCCACTCATACCCCCGCCTCGCGCGCCAGCAGCGCGCTCTTCCTCTCGACTCCCCAGCGGTAGCCTGAAAGGTGCCCATCGTGGCGCACCACGCGATGGCAGGGGATGGCGACGGCGAGGGGGTTCGCGGCGCAGGCCTGGGCCACGGCGCGGACGGCTTTCGGAGCTCCGATCCTCTTGGCGACGTCGGCGTAGCTCGCCGTCGAGCCGGCGGGGATCTCCTGGAGGGCCTGCCAGACCTTCTGCTGGAAGGCGGTCCCCTGAACGTCGAGCGGCAGGTCGAGGCCGGTGCGCGGCGCTTCGATGAAGCCGATCACCTGAGCGACGCGGCGCTCGAATTCGGCGTCGCCGCCGATCAGGCGGGCCTTGGGGAAACGGTCTTGGAGATCGCGCACCAGGACGTCCGGATCGTCGCCGAGGAAGATGGCGCAGACCCCCTTCTCGGTGGCCGCGACGAGGACCGCGCCGAGCGATCCTTGAGCCACCGCGAAGCGCAGGGTGGCGCCCGCGCCGCCGTTGCGGAAGCCGCTCGGCGTCATGCCGAGGGTCTCCGCGGACTTGGCGTAGAACGGGCTGTTCGACTGGAAGCCCGCCTCGTAGATCGCCTCGGTCACCGTGGGGCGGCGGGCCAGCTCCTCGCGCACCCGGCGGGCGCGGTGGGCCACCGCGTAGGCCTTCGGGGTGAGGCCGGTCACCGCCTTGAAGACGCGGTGGAAGTGATAGGGGCTCAAACCCGCCCCCCGCGCCAGCGCGTCGAGCGCCGGCGGCTCCTCGGCTTCCAGAGCGCGACAGGCCGCCGCCACCTTGGCGGCGCGCTCCTCGGCGAGCGTTCCCCCTTTGGGCGAGCAGCGCTTGCAGGGGCGGAACCCCGCCGCCTCGGCCGCCTCCGCGGAGGGGTGGAAGGCGACGTTCCGGCGCAGCGCCTGCCGCCCCGTGGGGCAGGAGGGGCGGCAGTAGACGCCGGTGGTCTTCACCGAGTAATAGAAGGTGCCGTCCGCGGCGGGGTCGCGGGCGACGACGGCCTCCCACTTGGCGTCGTCGGTGAAATCTGCTTGGGGCTGGGCGTTCATAAAGCTCCTTTCGTTCTGAAGGGACTTTACGCGTTCCCCTGCAACCCGAAACTCGGATTCTTGCGCTTTCATTCTCCCCCCGAGGGGCGCCGCCTCACCGCAGCGGGCGGGGGAACTTCATCGTCACCGGCACCAGGAAGAGGGCGCTGAACACGCCGAGGGCGTAGAGGGGGACGAAGGGGGCGGCGCGCTGGTCGGCGAGGGGGGCCATCGAGCGCAGGAGGCCGAGGATGGCCCAGGGGCCGAGGTAGTAGATGAGCAGGAAGCGGCGGCGGATGGGGGCGGGGAGGCCCCAGGTGCGCCGCACGTAGATGATGCCGAACCCCCAGCCGAGCGCCACCGCCACGCTGTAGTAGCCGTAGAGGGTGAGTGGCAGGCTGCCGGCGAGCCCCACCCAGCGGGTGAAGCTCAGGCAGCTCAGCGCCAGGCAGGCCAGGAAGAGGCCGAGGAAGACGGCGTCCCCCCGGGTGACGTCCCCGGAGCGGGGGATCACCGGGGCGGCGTCTCCATCAGCCTCATCCGTCGTATCCGTTCAGGCATACGACTCCGGCGGCGGGCAGGTGCACATCAGGTTGCGGTCTCCCCAGGGGTTGTCCACCCGGTTCACGTAGGGCCAGAACTTGCGCTCGCGCACCCAGGGGGCCGGGAAGACGGCCTGCTCGCGGCTGTAGGGGTGCTCCCAGGTGTCGGCCGCCAAGTCGTCCGCGGTGTGCGGGGCGTTCTTGAGCGGGTTGTCCTGGCGGTCCATCCGCCCCTCCTCGATCGCCCGGATCTCCTCGCGGATGCGGATCATCGCGTCGCAGAAGCGGTCGAGCTCGGGCTTCGACTCGCTCTCGGTCGGCTCGATCATCAGCGTGCCGGCCACCGGGAAGGACATCGTCGGCGCGTGGAAGCTGAAGTCCATCAGGCGCTTGGCCACGTCCTCGGCCTCGACGCCGGCGGTCGACTTGAAGGGGCGCAGGTCGAGGATGAACTCGTGCGCCACCCGTCCGCGGCCGCCGGTGTAGAGCACCGGGTAGTGCTCGCCGAGCCGCTTCGCCATGTAGTTGGCGTTCAGGATGGCGACCGAGGTCGCGCGGGCGAGCCCGGCGTTCCCCATCAGGGCGATGTAGACCCAGGAGATCGGCAGGATGCTGGCGCTCCCCCACGGCGCCGCCGAGACCGGGCCGATCGCCTCGCCGCCGCCGGTCGGGATCACCGGATGCCCGGGGAGGAAGGGCGCCAGGTGCGGGGCGACGCAGATCGGCCCCATGCCGGGGCCGCCGCCGCCGTGCGGGATGCAGAAGGTCTTGTGCAGGTTCAGGTGGCAGACGTCGGCGCCGTAGTCCCCCGGCCGGCAGAGCCCCACCTGGGCGTTCATGTTGGCGCCGTCGAGATAGACCTGCCCGCCGTGCTCGTGGACGATGGCGCAGATGTCGCGGATCCCCTCCTCGAAGACGCCGTGGGTCGAGGGGTAGGTGACCATCAGCGCCGCCAGGCGGTCCCGGTGCGCCGCGGCCTTGGCGCGCAGGTCGGCGAGGTCCACGTTCCCCCCCTCGTCGCAGGCCACGATCACCACCTTGAAGCCGGCCATCGCGGCCGACGCCGGGTTGGTGCCGTGCGCCGAGACGGGGATCAGGCAGACGTCGCGCTCCGGCGCTCCCGGCTCGCGATGGTGCTGGTGGCAGGCGCGGATCACCATCAGCCCCGCGTACTCCCCCTGCGAGCCGGCGTTGGGCTGCAGGGAGCAGGCGGCGAAGCCGGTGATCTCGCAGAGCCACGACTCGAGGGTGCGGAAGAGCTCCTGGTAGCCCGCCGTCTGGCTCGCCGGGGCGAACGGGTGGAGCCCGCCGATCTCCGGCCAGGTGACCGGCACCATCTCGGAGGTGGCGTTGAGCTTCATGGTGCACGAGCCGAGGGGGATCATCGAGGTGGCGAGCGAGAGGTCGCGCGCCTCGAGGCGCTTGATGTAGCGCAGCATCTCGTGCTCGGTGTGGAACGAGTGGAACACCGGATGGGTGAGGAACGCGGAGGTGCGCTCGTGCGGCGCCGCGAGGCCGAAGTCGGCGGCGGCCGAGGGCTGCCCCGCGTCACCGCCGAAGCCGCCGAAGATCTCCAGCAGCTCGGCGACGTCGGCCGCGGTCGCCGCCTCGTCGAGGGCGATCGCCACCGCGCGTTCGTTGAGCTTCCGCAGGTTGATGCCGCGCGCCTCGGTGGCGGCGAGGATCTCGTCGGCGGAGCGGGCGCCGGTCCCCACCCGCACGGTGTCGAAGAACGGCTCGCGGCCGACCGCCCAGCCGCGGGCGCGCAGGCCGGCGGCGAGGGTCGCGGCCAGCGCGTGGACCCGGCGGGCGATCTTCTTCAGGCCCTCGGGGCCGTGGTAGACGGCGTACATCCCCGCCATGATGGCGAGCAGGACCTGGGCGGTGCAGATGTTGCTCGTCGCCTTCTCGCGGCGGATGTGCTGCTCGCGGGTCTGCATCGCCATGCGGTAGGCCGGCTTGCCGCGACGGTCGCGCGAGACGCCGATGATCCGGCCGGGAAGCTGGCGCTTGTGCTCCTCGCGGGTGGCGAGGAAGGCGGCGTGCGGGCCGCCGTAGCCCATCGGCACCCCGAAGCGCTGCGCCGAGCCGACCGCCACGTCGGCGCCGAGCTCGCCCGGCGAACGCAGCAGGGCGAGGGCCAGCAGGTCGGCCGCCACCACCACCAGGGCGCCCGCCGCGTGCGCCCGCTCGATCAGCGGCGCGTAGTCGACGATCCGGCCGTCGGTCGCCGGGTACTGGAGGAGGAGGCCGAAGAGGTCGCCCGTCGCATCCGCAGACAATTCGAGCTCCGCCGGATCGCCCACCCGCACCTCGATGCCGCTCGCGCCGGCGCGGGTCTTCACCACCTCGATCGTCTGCGGATGGCAGTCGGCGGCGACGAAGAAGGCGTTGCGCTTGCCATTGGACACGCCGTGGCAGAGGTTCATCGCCTCGGCGGCGGCGGTCGCCTCGTCGAGCAGCGAGGCGTTGGCGACCGGCAGGCCGGTGAGGTCCGCCACCATGGTCTGGAAGTTGATCAGCGCCTCGAGGCGCCCCTGCGAGATCTCGGACTGATAGGGGGTGTACTGCGTGTACCAGCCGGGATTCTCGAGGATGTTGCGCTGGATCACCCCGGGGGTCAGGCAGCCGGAGTAGCCCATGCCGAGGAAGGAGCGGCAGACCCGGTTGGCCGCCACCATCGCGCGCAGCGAGGCGAGCAGCTCCTGCTCGCCCAGCTCGCGGTCGGCGGGGAGCCCCGCCAGGGCGAGCGGCGCGCCGCGCAGGATCGCGGCGGGGATCGTCTCGGCGACGAGCTCGGCGAGCGAGGCGGCGCCGACCGCCGCCAGCATCTCCCCCACCTCCGCCTCGCTCGGCCCCAGGTGGCGCCGGACGAAGGTGTCGGTGGGACTCAGGGGCGACGCGCTGCCGGAAGCCGCGGTCAATTCGGCGGATGCGGCCGTCCCCGCCGGAGCTTCAAACCTCTCCACTCTTCACGTACTCCTCGTAGTCGGCCGGGCTCATCAGGCTCTTGAGGTCGTCGGCGGAGGAGTAGCGGATCTTGATCAGCCACCCGTCCCCATGCGGGTCGTCGTTCAGCAGCTCGGGATCGTCCACCACCGCATCGTTGATCTCCACCACCTCGCCGGCCACCGGCGTGAAGACCTCGGCCACCGCCTTCACCGATTCGATCGTCCCCAGCTCGTCGTTGGTGTCGAACACCTGCCCGATCTCCGGCAGCTCGACGAACACCACCTCCCCGAGCTCCTTCTGCGCGAACTCCGTGATGCCGAGAACACAGATATCGTCCTCGATCCGCACCCACTCGTGCTCCTTCGAATAGAGAAAATTCGTCGGGTACATTGCCTCTTTCGCCCTCCGCTAGAAATCGTTGATTGCGTAGATACGATCTGGAGATCGTAACCTCTATCGAGCCCGGCGGTAAAAGGGGGTGTCCACCACCTTCGCCGCCAGCGTCTTGCCGCGCACGTCGAGGGCGAGCGGCGTCCCCGCCGCCGCCATCTCCGGGGGGACGTAGGCGAGGCCGAGCGCCTTTTCGAACGTCGGGCTCCAGGTGCCGCTGGTCACCTCGCCGACCTTCTCTCCCGCCCCCGCCGAGACGACGCCGTGCCCCTGGCGGGCGATGCCGCGCCCCTCGACCTCGAACCCCACCAGCTTGCGGTCGATCCCCGCCGCCTTGCGGGCCCTGAGGGCGTCGCGGCCGAGGAACTCCCCCTTGTCGAGCTTCACCACCCAGTCGAGCCCCGCCTCGAACGGCGTCGTCGTCTCGTCGATCTCGTGACCGTAGAGCGCCATCGCCGCCTCGAGGCGCAGGGTGTCGCGCGCCCCGAGCCCGGCGGGGAGGGCGCCGCCGGCGAGCAGCCGCCGCCAGACCGCCGGGGCGTCCGCCGGCGCCACGTAGAGCTCGAAGCCGTCCTCTCCGGTGTAGCCGGTGCGCGAGATCAGCGCCGGCACGCCGTCGACCGTCCCCTGCGCGAAGCCGTAGTACTTGAGCTTGGCGATGTCCCCATCAGGCGTCGCGGCGAGCGGCGCCAGGATGCCGAGGGCCGCCGGCCCCTGGAGAGCGAGGAGGGCGTAGCCGTCGCTCTGATCCGTGACTTCCACGTCGGCTTCACCGGCAGCCGCGGCGGCGATCCACGCCGCGTCGCGCGCCGCGTTCGAGGCGTTGACCACCACCAGGAAGTCGTCGGCCGCCAGCCGGTAGACCAGGATGTCGTCGAGATAGGTGCCGCGCTCGTTGAGCAGGCCGCTGTAGTGGGCCCGCCCGGGGACGAGCCTGGCGACGTCGTTGGGGGTGAGCCGCTGCAGGAACGCCTCGGCGCCCGCGCCGCGCACCCGGACCTCCCCCATGTGGGAGACGTCGAAGAGGCCGGCCGCTGTGCGCACCGCCCGGTGCTCGTCGATCACCCCGGCGTACTGCACCGGCATCTCCCAGCCGGCGAAGTCGACCATCCGCGCTCCGGCTTCCCGATGGCACTCGTAGAGCGGCGTCCGGCGCGGGCTCTGGCCGTTTGAGATGGGCCCTTCCGACATGGGATCCGATCCTCCTGATCTCCCAGAAGCGCTGCGGGCTGGGAGTCGTGCTGGGTCGCGGAAACGGTATCACGAGAGGGGCCGCAAAACGTTCACCCGTCAGGCTTCGTTCCCTCGCTCCCGCCCCGTCTCCGGGAAAGTCGATGTCACCGTTCCGCCACACCCGCGTGACGGGATGGGCCGGGGCCATCCCGTATGGTTCGCCTCGCCTCCTCTTCGTCCTCCCCAGAGAGCGGGCCAGAGAGCGGGGAGGAGGCGGTTCGACAAACCTCCGCGCCTGTCACCGGCCGGGAGGGCGGCGCGGGGAGTCTCCTTCCTCCGCCGCCCGGCCCGGCCCCTTTTTGTGACCGGTCGCTTTGCGATACCTTTGCCACGTCTGGCTCTCCGTCGTTCGGGAAGCCCAGGGAGGTCGCATGAAGCTTCTCCTCATCCGCCACGCCATCGCCGAAGAGCGCGAGGACTTCGCCCGCACCGGCAAGGACGACCGCCTGCGCCCGCTCACCGACGAGGGGCGCAAGAAGATGAAGCAGGGGGCGCGCGGCCTGCGCCACTGCGTGCCCGACATTGATCTGCTGGCGACCAGCCCGCTGACCCGCGCCGCGCAGACCGGCGCCATCGTGGACACGGTCTACGGCGGCCTGAAGGAGGTCGAGATCGACGAGCTCGCCCCCGAGGCGGCGCCGGTCGACTTCCTGCGCTGGCTGCGCCGGCAGAAGGCGGACACCGTGGCCGCCGTGGGGCACGAGCCGAGCCTCAGCCTGATCCTCTCCTTTCTGCTCACCGGCACCGAGCGCCGGATCTTCGCCTTCCGCAAGGGGGGAGCGGCGCTGCTCGAATTCGCCGACGAGGTGGGGGCCGGCACCGCCACCCTGCTCTGGGCGGCGACGCCGGGGCTGCTCCGGGAACTGGGGGATTGAGCGCTCCTCCCCACGCCGCGCTTTTACCGCGGCCGCCGGAGGAAGGGGCCCGCCGCCTCGCCCTCTCCCACCTCGACCAGGCCGCCCGCGCCCGCCCCCGCCTCGCCGACGCCGACGACACCGAGGCGCTCCACGACTTCCGGGTCGGCCTGCGCCGCCTGCGCAGCTGCCTCAAGGCCTACGACGCCGAGCTCGCCGGCAGCCTGTCGAAGAAGCTCCGCCGCCGCCTGAAGCGCCTCGCCGGCTCGACCGGCCCGGGGCGCGACACCGAGGTGCAGATCGAGTGGCTGCGGACCCAGGGCGCGGGGCTCACCGCGCACCAGCGGCCGGGCTTCACCTGGCTGCTGGCCCGCCTCCGCGACCGCCTGCGCGACGCCTTCGACGATCTGGAGAACGAGGTGGCGGACGAATTCGATCAGGTGGAGAAGGACCTGCGCGCCCGCCTCTCCGTCTACCGCGCCGAGATCCACCTCGACGCGGACTCCCCCGCCGCCACCTTCGCCGCGGCCACCGGCGCCATCCTCCGCGACCAGGTCAAGGATCTCGAGGAGCACCTCGCGAAGGTCGAGGACGCCGGCGACCCGGAGCGCGCCCACGAGGCGAGGATCCGCGCCAAGCGCCTGCGCTACCTCCTCGAGCCGCTGGCCGACGAGCGGCCGGACGCCGTCCCGGCGATCAAAAGGCTCAAGGCGCTCCAGGAAATCCTGGGGGATCTCCACGACGCCCACGTCCTCGAGGACGAGATCACGGCCGCCACCGGCGAGGCCGCAGCCGAACGGGCGAGGAAGCTCCTCGAGCTCGCCCTGGCCGGGCCTGAGAAGGACGGCGAGCTCCGCGCCGAGCGCCGCCGCGCCCGCGAGCCCGGCCTCCTCGCCCTCGCCCGCGCCAACCGCGAGCGCCGCGACCGCCTCTTCGCCAAGCTCCAGGCCGACTGGCTGGACGGCAAGGCGGCGGGGTTCTTCCGAGAAGTGGAAGGGGTGGGGGAAGGGCTGGAGTCTTCCTAGTACGCCCCGCCCTGCGTCTGCCCGCCGTCGATCACCAGCACGGCGCCGGTGGTGAACTTCGCGCCGTCCCCCGCCAGGTGGAGCACGGCGCCGGTGAGGTCCTCCGGCTGCCCCATCCGCCCTTGGGGGATCGTCGCGAGGGCTCGCGCGTTCGCCTCGGGGCTCGCCCACAGCGCTTCGCTGAAGCGGGTCTGGATCAGCCCGGGGGCGATGGCGTTGACGCGGATCTGGTCGCCCGCCAGCTCGACCGCCAGCGTCCGGGTCAGCATCAGGACGGCCGCCTTGAGCACGCCGTAGACCCCGAGGCCGCCGTGGGGGACCAGCCCCGCCACCGAGGCCACGTTGACGATCGCGCCGCCCCCCCGCTCGCGCATCCGCGGCACGGCGGCGCGGATGGCGTGGACGTACCCCTTGAGGTTGACCTCGAAGGTCTTGTCCCACTGGCTCTCGCCGGCGTCGAGGAGCGGCCCGAAGTGGGGATTGGTGGCGGCGTTGTTCACCAGCACGTCGATCCCCCCGAAGGCCTCGTGGGCACGGGCCATCAGCGCCTGGACGTCCGCCTCGCGCCCGGTATGGCAGGCGACGGCCAGCGCCTCTCCGCCGGCGGCGCGGATCCTCTCGGCCACCGACTCCACCCCTTCGAGCTTGCGGCTCGCCAGCACCACCCGGGCCCCCGCCGCCCCGAACGCCTCGGCGATCGCCTCGCCGATCCCCCGTGACGCCCCGGTGACCACCACGACCCGCCCCGCGAATGATTTTTCCATGCCGGCAACGATATCCTAGCGGCGACAAGGAGGCTCCAGACCATGGCAGTCGAGATGACAGGCCGATACGTCGGCAACCTCAAGACCGAGATCACCCACGGCCCCTCGGGGACCGTGCTCCGCACCGCCGCGCCGGTGGACAACCACGGCGACGGCAGCTCCTTCTCCCCCACCGACCTCGCCGCCGCCTCGCTCGGCGCCTGCATGCTGACCCTGATCGCCATGGTCGGCGAGCGGGAAGGGATCGACCTCACCGGCCTCGCCTTCCGCCTCGAGAAGCACATGGAGGCGAACCCCCGCCGCATCGGCGCCATCCCCGTCACCATCCAGATGCCCGCCGGCCTGACGGCCGACCAGAGGAAGAAGCTCGAGAACGCGGCCCTCACCTGCCCCGTTCACAAGAGCCTGAGCGAAGGGGTGAAGAAGCCGGTGGAGTTCGTGTACGCGGAGGAGGCGGTGGCGGCGGGGTAGAAGTCCCAATCAGGCGTAGCTGTTCAGCGCAGAGTGTGGAGCGTCTCCGCCGCAAGGGGTTGGCCGCTCCCCTCCGAGATTTTGCGGCGGACTCCAGTGGAAGTTTCCCCTCCATCCGCCCCGAAGGGGCATACCAGCTACAGCCCTTCCCCGAGCCATCCCAGGTCTCCCGCGGCGCCGGTTTCCCAGAGCTGCCAGGCGCGCGCGAAGGTGGCCTCGGCCGCTGGGAGGTCGCCGGCGGCCCGCTGGGCGCTGGCGAGAGAGGCCAGGGCATAGCCCTCCAGGCGGGAGCGCCAGGCCGGTTCTCCCGGTGCCAGCTCCGCCACCCGATGGGCCAGCCGGGCGAGCTCCAGGGCCTGGTCCGGCCGGTCGGGCAACGCCCCCTCGCTCTCGCGGCAGAGGCGCTCGGCCAACGACCAGAGCTGAAACTCGCGGCAGCTCTCCACCAGATAGAGGCGCTCGGCCGCGGTGCGGGGCTCCAGGCGCTCCCAGAGGCCGGCGACCAGGCTCCGATCCTCCGGGCTCGAGGGGCCGGTCCTCCCCCAGGGCCTGGGACGAGCGGCGTCGAGCCCTTCCAGAAAGGTGGCGACTCTCGAACGGCCGGCGGCGGTGAGCGCCTGATCGAGATCCGCGTCCGTAAGCTCCTCCTCGGAGAACAGCGCCGCCGCGCCGCGGCCGGCGGCCAGCGCCGGCAGCAGCGTGCCTTCCACGTAGGACATCGGCACTCCCACCGCCGCCGCCAGGGCTTCCACGCTCTTCCGCGGCGGCACCGTCCGCCCCGTCTCGTAGTGGGAGACGGAGCTGGGGTCCATCCCCGCCGCCTCGGCCAGCGTCGACTGGTCCCATTGCCGGAGCCCGCGCAGGACGCGGATCAGGAGCTTCAGGTCCTCCGGATCGGCCAGGTCGGCCATCTCATCTCCCCTCCGCTACGGTGACATGGAATTCCGAGTGGATTTTTCTACCGTCCCGACGGCACTCTATTCCTTAAGGGAGTCACCGGACGGCCGGTGGAGGCCGATCCGGTTCCGTCTTCCCGTAAGGAGCTGCGCATGTTCAGGTCACCTCTCCGCGTGTTCGCCGTGCTCGTGGTTTCCCTGACCCTCACGACGCCACTGTGCGAAGCCGACTCCCCGGGCTCCGCTCCCGGGCGAGCCCGCCAAGCCACTGCGGCCCCATCCCATCTCTTCGGTCTGTGGGACTGGTTGACGAGCTTGTGGGCCACGGATGGAGGCTGCACCATCGATCCGAACGGTCGCTGTGCGAAGGGCCTCAGCACGACCGATGGAGGCTGCACAATCGATCCAAGCGGAAGCACAATCTGTCGAGGGCATTCGTAGGCCCGCTTCATCCCTCAAACCGTAAATCGGGGTCGTGCTGGGCCCGTTGGAGGAACAGCGCGACCCGCCGCGCCAGCTCCACGGTGGCGGAGTCGTCCCGAGCGGCATCGCAGAAGACCTTGAGCGCTGCAAACGCCTCCTTCGAGAGCCCCTGCGACCGGAAGATCCACAACATCTCCCGAGCGAGATCCCGGACTTTTTCTGCAGGTCCTAGCTCCAGAAGGAGCACAGCCAGATCCATCGTGACCCGGGCACAGTCGGAGGCGTTCTCGCGAGCCGTAAATTCACCGCGGACTTGTTCGAAGGCTCTCCGTGCCTCCTCGCCGTGGCCGAGCCCCGCCTCAACTTTTCCTTTCAGCCAGACTCCACGAATGACGTCGAGCTCTTTCCGCTGCGCCAGGGCAAGTCTCTGGACTTCGGGGAGCAGCACCGAAGCGTCCTCGAACCGGTCCAGGTGCAGAAGGTTGGTGACCAGATTGAAGCGGAGGCCGAAGAACAGACGCGGCTCGCGGCGTTCATCGATCAGCGGGGCAGCCTCTTGGAGCGCTTCGATGGCGCGCTTGGCCTCCCCCATCTGTTCTAATGCGGAAGCCTTGTTCATCAGAATGCGACCCACCGAGGTCCGGGGCGCGGCGATCAGAGCACGGTCGAGTCGGTCAAGAGCCTCGCCGAACTGACGCCGATCCCGCAGCAGAGACGCCTGGAGATCCAATAGACGCCATTCCCCGAGCAGCCCCGTGCCGGCGCCGGCGTTCCAAAGCTTCCAAGCGCGGACGAAGGTCTCCTCGGCGATCGGCAGAGTGCCGCCGACTCGCTGCGCGTTGGCGACGAAGGCCAGCGCATAGCCCTCCAGACGGGAGCGCCAGGCCTCTACTCCCTCCGGCGCCAGCTCCGCCACCCGGTGCGCCAGGCGGGCCAGCTCCAGAGCCCGGTCGGCACGGTCCGACGCCGCGTCCGCGCTCTCCTCGCAGAGCCGCTCCGCCAGGGCCCAGAGCTGAAATTCCTGCGCGCTCTCCACCAGCAGGAGCCGCTCGGCCGGCGTGGCTTTTTTGAGGCGGGCCCACAGCCCCGCCGCCCGCTGCCGGTCCTGGTGCGCCCGGCGAGCCCGCAGCCGCTTGAGCACATGGCTCCCGGTCAGGTCCGCGGCCACCCGGCCGAGCTGCGCGGCGAGCTGGCGCACCTGGCGGGCTTCTTCCGCCGTCGGGTCCACGGGAGAGGCGGGAGCGGCCTCCGGCGCCTCGGCGGCCGGGCCGAAGCCGAGCAGGAGGAAATCGATCTCCTCGACGCCGAAGCCCATGGCGGCCACCAGCGTCTCCAGCCGCTCGCGGGTGAGCCGCCGCTCCCCCACCTCGTAGAGCGAGACCGACCGTGCCGGGAGTCCGCTGGCCGCCTCCAGCTCACGCCCGGTCCACCCGCGGCGCTTGCGCAGGGTGGCGAGGACGAGGCCCAGGGGAGGCGGCGCGGAGCGGGGCATGGTTCGTTTCGTCGCGTCTCTAAAGAGAAGAGTAGCCTGTGAGCCCTCCAGCGTGACATCTCCACGAAATTTATTTCGCCGGCCCGTGGCGCGGCATGGAAAAAGACCACCCGACTTCCAGATACCGAGGATGTTCGTGGTTTGCCCTTGGGGTCGGCGCGCTTTCTCCATAGCGTGTGCGACGACCATGAAGGCCAGGAACGAGTGTCGAGCCGCGGGAGACCCACCCGAGCCCGCCCGGTTCGAACGCTTCTTTCGCGGCGACCTGACGCGGGACGAGACGCGCGCTCTCGTGCGCCACCTGCTGACCGGCTGCCCGCGGTGCCTCTGGAGCACGCGCCGGCTCTGGAGGCTCGGATCGAAAGGAGGAGGAAAGTCGATGATGGAGATGGAAACGACCCGAACGCAGCTCCGGGAGATCGTCGGCGAGCTCGAAGCCGTCAAGCGCAGGCTTCAGGGAGTGAAGGACAGCCTGCCGCAGCCGGCCGTTGAGGGCGCCGGGCTCCCGGACGTCGAAAGGGATCTCGGCAAGATGGAGGTCCGCGCGGAGGTCCGCGCGGTCATCGAATGCGTGCTGCACGACTGGATCGCCCCCGCGATCGCGGACCTCCAGGATGCGGCGGCTCTCTTCCCCTCCGCTCCCAAAGGAAAGAACCCATGATGCCGCCGGGTGACGACTTCACCGCTAGCCGAATCATGGCCAGCCTGATCATCGCTTCACTTGTCGCGGTAAGGACTTCATAGTCCTTGCTCAGCCTACGATAGCGCCCCCGCCAGCAGGGCCCCCTTTTCCGTGGTCTTCACGCTTTGGCTGTCCACGATCGCTGCCTGGGGCTCTTCTTGCGGCCGTCAAGCCGTCGAACCACGCGGACGCCGCCCCGCAACTACAGCGCGCTGATCGTGACGTAGTAGCCGTCCGGATCTCGCAGCGAGAACTCCTCCGTCCGAGTGTTCGGATTGAGATGGGGCTCCTCTTCGAACCGCGGGACGAGCCCGCGGGCTCTTTGCACGGTCAGGTCGAAATCGTCGACGCGAAAGAACAGGAGGAGGCCGTTGCCGGGGGTCGCGGGATCGGGGCTCGTCAAGGAGGGGTGCTCGTGGGCGCCCCAGGCGTGCAGGCAGAGCAGGACCGTTCCATCCGAGTCGAGGATCTGGCCAAAGTGTCCGTGGACCGGTGCCGTCTCCGGCTGGCCGAAGAGGGTCTGGTACCACCGGAAGCTCGACGTGACGTCGTTCACCCCGAGGATCGTCCAAAGGCGCTTCATGCCAATCCTCCCGCGTTCAGGCGCTACGCTTGTCCACGGCGAGCCAGGGCAGGCCGCGGTAGGAATCCGCCACCACCCAGGCGGCGGCCGTCAACGCCCAGGAGTCGACGAGCTCGCTCCATTGGAAGGCGTTGCCGCCGGTCGCGAGGATGGGTCCCCACACCAGCAGCGTGAACAGGCCCATCTGCCATGCCGAGAGCACGGCCGCCAGCCGGGCGGACACCCCGAGGAGGATCGCCACTCCCGCGGCGAGGAAGGCGCAGCCGGTGAGGAACGCCCAGCCCACGGGCCAGGGCAGCCAGCCCGGCACCAGCGTGGCGGTCGCTTGGAGATTGAGGAGATGGGCGATGCCGAAGGGGATCATAGCCAGGCCGTAGAGAACCCTCGCGAGGCGCAACCCTGAGTCGCCGGTGGCGAAACGGAGGCGCTGCGCGTCCCGATCGTCGGCGAGCCAGACGTACAGAACCCAGGCGCCCGCCGCCATCACCGCGGCCTCACCGCAGCCCGACCAGGTATCCTGCGCCGTGGGAGCAACGAAGATACGGGACCCTCTGAACAGCAGCAGCCAGGCGAGGAGACAGGCGAGCAGCAAGCGGGAAGCGACGGCGGCCGTGCGCGGCCAGAGCAGGCCCAGGCCGGATGCGAGTGAGAGGACGGCGCACAAATAGGCGAGGACCTCGCGCGCGGGAAAACCCTTGGGCACCCCCAGCCAGATCGGGCTGAAATCGCCTTGGATCAGGCCCAGGATTCCGAGGCCGACCAGAGTCACGGCAAAGACCGCATGGCCGACGCTGGCGAGGCCCAGTGCCCGGGCTCCAGGACGATTCGACCTCGTTCGATCCGCTGGAGCATTCATGGGCTATCTCATTTTGTTGGTTAAGCTTAGCTGACAGACTAGCGCGCGGCCGAAGTCGCGTCAATGCCCTGAAACCACGGAGACGGCGGGGCGTCTACCGCCTCCGCCGCAGGACTTTCCTGATTCGGGCAGCGAGGGCGGCGCCTCGCAGGCCGCACGATCTCGAGGTGATATCCTCTCCGCACTTCGGCTCCGTGACAATTCTGGAGGTCTTTCGATGCGCTCAAAGCGGGCTCTGTGGCCGCTGATCGTTCCGGTCCTGGCGTGCGCCGGGATCTTCGCCCTGGTGCGGCCGGTGCCGCTGGCGCGCGCGGCTCAGGCCGCTCAGGAGGCCGCCGCGCCCTCCCCGCCATCGACGCCCGCGGACTGCTCCCGCCCGCTCCCCTTGCCGAGCGAGTTGGCGTTCCGGAAGTCGGAGTATGAGCGCATCCTCGGGCGCTTCCTCCGCGCGGGGTGTTACGCGGGATGGCATCACGACTCGCAGCTCCGGCCGACCGGGCCGACGGTGGCGGGGCTCGGCGGCGACCCTCATTTTCCGTCGTGGGTGACCACCACGCTCGGCACCCACAACACGGTGGTCGTCTACTACTCGCCGGACGTCTACCGCTGGATGTGCGAAGGGGACGCGGCGCACGAGCGGAAGTTCGTGGCCGAGTGCCGCAAGAGCTGCCCGACCTGCAAGCTCGACGCGATTCTCGCCGGCAAGGAGCCCGTCCGGCCGATCGCCGACGGAGCGATGATCCTCAAGCTGATGTACGGCAACACCACGGCCGAGCGCCTGCAGAATCCGGCGGACCCCACGGTCGAGTCGAACATGATGGCGCTGATGGTGCGCGACCGCCAGGCGTCCAAGGACGGCTGGTACTGGGGGTCGTGGGACGCGCAGGCGACCGAGGCGTCGCAGCTCGACTGGCCGCCGCCGGCGAACCTCCCCTACCCTTGGATGGGCTTCGGCTACTACTGCCTGAACTGCCACGCCTCGGCGAAGTCCGAGTCGACCTTCTCGAGCCTCAACAACGTGATCGGCAATCCCGACACGTTCGTGAAGTTCTACTTCCAGGATCAGCCGCCGATCGCCGGCGAGCCTAAGCAGCCGGCGATCGAGACGCTGTCGGTCCACGAGCGTTTCGAGCCGTTGCAGGACCTGCGGTCGAAGGCCGAGAGCGCGGGAGCGCTGTGGAACCACGTGCCGTGGCCGAACCCGAAGGTGCTGCGGGTCAGCCAGCCGTACAGCGACTATTCGCCCGCGTTCCTGAAGACCTTCGGCGCGCACATCATCGTGCCGCCGGGGCCGCGCGAGATCACCGGCCTCTACATGCCGCCGGAGGTCTACGACCACGCCTTCGCCGGCCCGGCCAATCCCCCGCTCTTCCTGACCTCGGACCAGTGCGTGGGGTGCCATGCCGCGGGATCGACCGGCCTGCACTACGACATGACGGTGCAGCAGGCGAGCCAGCCGGCCTACACCAGCCTCTTGAACCTCGCCCCCTACGGCGAGTGGCGCGGCTCGCCCATGGGGCTCGCCGGGCGCGATCCGATCTTCTTCTCGCAGCTAGAGACCGAGCAGACGGTCCATCCCGCCCTCGCCAAGCTGGTGCCGGATGTCTGCCTGCACTGCCACGGCGTGATGGGGCAGCGCCAGTTCTGCCTCGATCAGTTCAAGGGTGATCCCAAAAGGGCGAACGCGGTCTGCAACAACACCGACCTCCTCGGTTTGGATCAAAATTCGCAGCCGATCGTGCCGCGCCAGCTGTTCAGCCGCGAGATGGTGAAGGCAATCCCCTTTATGGCGCGGACGGAGCAGCAGAAGCGGGATGCGAAATACGGCGGCCTCGCCCGCGACGGCGTGTCGTGCACGACCTGCCATCACATAGAAATCGACGACAAGGCGCCGATCGGCCATACCTTCACCGGCGATTTCAAGGTCGGCGCCGCGGAGTCGCTCCACGGCCCGTTCGACGGCCCGCAGCAGGTGCCGATGGATCACTCGATGGGAGTCAAACCGATCGAATATCCGCTGATCCGCTCGTCGAAGACCTGCGGCTCCTGCCACAGCGTGGTGCTGCCGGTGTTCGACGGCGACCGGCCGTACGTGCGGCGCGGGACCCGGAAGCCCGCCAAGCCAGTCGTGATCATCGAGCAGGCGACCTACCCCGAATGGGTGTTCAGCGACTTCCGCGACGGCGGGCCGTCTCCCCAGTCCTGCCAGGACTGCCACATGGCGAGCTCGTACCCCGGCGTCGAGGGGACCCTGAGCACAAAGATCGCCTCGATCCAGGAGGCGAGCAACATGCCGCAGACCGAGAACCGCCTGGCGCAGACCGACATCGACCTCCAACCGCGGACCCCCTACGCCCGCCACGCTCTGGTCGGGCTCAACACCTTCTTCAACAAGTTCGCGCAGCAGTTCCCGGACGTCCTCGGCATCCGCATCCAGGACCCGATGCTCGGCGGCAAGGGAGTAGCGCCGCTCGAGACGACCTTCAACTCGATGATCCAGCAGGCGGACACGGGAACGGCCGCGGTGGCGGTAACGCGCGCGCGGATCGACGGCGGGAGGCTGGTGGCAAACGTCGAGGTGGAGAACAAGGCGGGGCACAAGTTCCCCTCGGGAGTCTCCTTCCGCCGCGTCTTCCTCACCTTCGAGGTGCTCGACGCCGCCGGTAACGACCTCTGGGTCTCCGGCCGCGCGGATTCCACCGGCGTGCTGGTCGACGCGGGGGGCCGCCCGGTCGCCGGCGAATTCATGTGGCGGAACGAATGCCGGCCGAAGACGGCGGCCGAGCAGAGCTTCCAGCCGCACTACCGGACGATCACCCGCCAGGACCAGGTGCAGATCTACCAGGAGCTGGTGCGCGATCCGCGCGGCCGGCTGACCACCAGCTTCCTCTCGCTCGCCGACGTGGTGAAGGACAACCGCCTCCTCCCCCGCGGCTGGACGCCGACCGTCGCGCTCGCCGAGCAGAACGGGCTCGGCAGCCCGAAGCTCTCCGCCGCCGACCTCGTGCGGCGGGTGATCCCCGACCTGCCGGACGGCCACGGCGGCGAGGTCCACGACCCGTGGTACGTGCCGAAGGCGCAGGGGGGGCTGGGAGGCGGCGGCGACGCGATGACCTACGCGGTGCCGCTCGCCGACCTGATGGGGAAGACGCCGGCGAGCGTCAAGGTGACGCTCTACTACCAGGCGATCCCCCCCGGCTATCTCCAGGACCGCTTCTGCACCACCCCGGCGAAGCCGGACACCGCCCGCCTCTTCTTCGTGGCGGGGCACGCCAACCTCGACGGCACGCGGGCCGCCGGGTGGAAGCTGCAGGTGGTGTCGAGCGGCGTGGTGGCGCTCGCGGGATCGTCCGAAGCGGGGACGGGGGCGGCGAAGGGGAAGTAGCGGCTCCCCTAGCCCTCGCTGGCCTTGGCCGTCGTCGGAGACTTCGGCAGCTCCTGCTCGCCGAGGTACCAGCGCGGCGAATCCTTCGGCGTCGCTTCCCAGACCAGGCCGAATTCACCGGTGGCGGCGGCCACGATACGATCGACCGCCTCCTCGACCGAGTCGGTGAGCAGCAGCCGGTCGCAGTCGGCCGGCAGGATCGTCTTCTCCGGGACCATGCCGTGACAGAGGAAATCGTGCAGCGGCTGCCAGTACTCGGTCCCCATCAGGATCAGCGGGAAGTTCTTGATCTTGCCGGTCTGGATCAGCGTCGCGCACTCGAAGATCTCGTCCATGGTGCCGAAGCCGCCGGGGAGGACCACGAAGGCGTAGGAGTACTTGACCAGCATCACCTTGCGGACGAAGAAGTAGCGGAACTCGAGCCAGCGGTCGACGTACGGGTTCGGCTTCTGCTCGGTGGGGAGGATGATGTTGCAGCCGATCGACGGCGCGCCGACGTCGCGGGCGCCGCGGTTGGCAGCCTCCATGATCCCCGGGCCGCCGCCGGTCATCACCGTGAAGCCGGCGCGGCCGAGCCGGCGGCCGACCTCGCGGGCGAGGGCATAGTAGCGATGGTCCTCCGGGAACCGGGCGGAGCCGAAGACGGTGACGCAGGGGCCCACGAAGTGCAGGCCGCGGAAGCCGCGGATGAAGTCGGCGCCGATGCGCAGCAGCCGGCGCAGCTCGGAGAGGCGGCTTTGGGGGCCGGCGAGGAAGTGGCCGTCCTCGGCATGCTCGGTCCCCTTCCCCCACCGCGGCGCCTCGCCGCTCTCGGCCGCCGCCTGCCGCTCCACCTTGGGGACGGAGCCGGGAGATTTCTCGGGTCGTGTCTCTTCCATGCCCGGGAGAGTAGCAAAGCGCGCGCCTGGACGTCGGCGCGGCTGCCGGAAGCGAATCGCCCTCTGCTATCTTTCTTCCCCGGGGGAACCGACACGTGCCGACCACCATCAAACCGATCTTCCTGCTGGCCGACAGCCAGCTCCTCTTCTGGCGCGACGAGGAGGGGAAGCACTTCCTCGACCGCGCCCGGGCGCTGATCGAGGCCGACGAGCCCGGCCGCGCTCCCAAGGCCGCCTACCTCGGCGCCTCGAACGGCGACGCGCCGGAGTTCTATGAGCTGTTCGTGGGCGCGATGAGCGAGATCGACCTCCGCGACTGCCGCCACATCCCGGCCCGCCCCACGCCCGAGGATCTGGCGTTCCTCGACCAGGCGGACCTCATCCTCCTCTCGGGCGGCGACGTGCGGCAGGGGTGGCGGGCGTTCGAGGACAACGGGATCAAGGAGCGGCTGGTGGCGCGCTACTACGGCGGCGCCCTGCTGATGGGGGTCTCGGCGGGCGCCGTGCAGCTCGGCCTGATGGGCTCGGACGAGGACGGCTCGGGATCGTTCGACACCCTGCGCCTGGTGCCGTTCGTGGTCGACGTCCACGACGAGCCTGCCTGGCAGCGCCTGCTGCGCCTGCTCCCCAAGGCGGGCGAGCACGCGCGCGGCTTCGGCATCCCGTCGGGAGCCGGGGTCCTCTACCACCCCGACTACTCGGTCGAGCCGATCCGCCATCCCTTGACCGAGGTCGAGCTCGGCGAGTCCGGACCGCGCCAGGCGCTGGTCTTCCCCGGCGAGACGGTCGAGGGATCCGGCGACGCGCCCGGGCCGGTGACCCTGACCCAGGAGGAGATCCTGGAGAACGTGCTGCGCGATCTCGATCCCGGCGAGCCCGGCCCCGACGATCCGGTCAACTGATCAACGCGCAGGGTGTCCTAGCTTGAACCTGCTCGCCTCCTTCGGGCTCCGCTCCTTCGTCGCTGCCAGTCGGCTGCGCGGTTCAAACTAGGACACTGCCGATGAAACTCTACGCGCTGGCCGACCTCCACCTCCGCTACGAGGTGACCCGCCAGGCCCTCAGGGCCCTGCGGCCGCACCCCTACGACTGGCTGATCCTGGCCGGCGACGTCGGCGAGAGCGAGGAGCACCTGCGCTTCGCCCTCGGCCTGCTCGCCGAGCGCTTCGCCCGCCTGCTCTGGGTGCCGGGGAACCACGACCTGTGGTCGATCCCCAGCAAGACGGAGGGGGAGCTGCGCGGCCAGGCGAAGTACGACCGGCTGGTGGCGATCTGCCGCGAGCACGGCGTGCTGACCCCGGAGGACCCCTACGTCGTCTGGCCGGGCGAGTCGGGCGAGGGCGAGCGCTGCACCCTGGCGCCCACTTTTGTACTCTACGACTACACCTTCCGGCCGGACGAGATCCCGGTCGAGGAGGCGATCGCCTGGGCGGCCGAGGAGAACCTGCTCTGCTCGGACGAGGTCCTCCTCCACCCCGACCCGTTCCCGTCGCGCTCGGCCTGGTGCCACCAGCGGGTGCGCGTGACCGAGCCGCGCCTGGCCGCGGCCGCCGCCAAGGGGCCGCTGGTGATCATCAATCACTTTCCGCTGCGCCAGGATCTGGCCATCTTGCCGCGCATCCCGCGCTTCTCGATCTGGTGCGGCACCCGCCTCACCGAGGACTGGCACCGGCGCTTCAACGCCCGCACCGTGGTCTACGGCCACCTCCACATCCGCGCCACCCACCACCGCGACGGCGTCCGCTTCGAGGAGGTCTCGCTCGGCTATCCACAGAACTGGGACGCCGAGCGCGGCATCGAGCCCTACCTGCGGCAGATCCTCCCCTTCCCCGACGACGCGCCGGCCGCGGCGCGCCCGCTCCAGGGATCGGTGTATCGCCCTCAGGGCTGAGCCCTGGGCCCGCAGGGCTAGCGTCTTTTCAGATCACGTCCGCCAGGATCGCGTCGCTCGCCTTCTCGGCGATCATGTAGACCGCCAGCACGATGAACAGCCCCGGGATGTGGGGGAAGACGGAGGCGTCGACGACCCGCAGGCCTTTCGTGCCGCGCACCCGGAAGGCGGAGTCGAGGACGGCCATCGGATCGTCGTCGCGCCCGATCTTGCAGGTGCAGGAGGCGTGATGCCCCCAGGCCTCGTTGCGGACGAACTGGCGGATCTGCTCGGTCGAGGTGACCTGCGGGCCCGGGGAGACCTCCGCCTTGACCCGCTTGCCGTAGCCGGCGGTGATGCCGCGGACGAAGTCGACGGCGCCGGCCACCGCCGCGAGGTCCTTCCCCTCGGGGTCGGAGACCGGGTCGAAGTAGTGGAAGTCGATCTCCGGCACGTCGCGCGGATCGGCCGAGCGGATCGCCACCCGGCCGGCGGTGTTGTGGGTGCTCCCCTTGAGCACCGCCCAGCTCAGGAAGCGCCGCGCCTCCTCGATCACCTTCGAATAGCCGGGCCGATAGCCGCGGAAGTCGGTCACCAGGGCGAACAGGAAGAGGTCGGGGTCCGCGAGCTCGGGGGACGAGCGCTTGACCAGCGTGATCGACGCGCCGTTGGTGGTGTAGAGCCCCTGGCCGCTCCGCCATCGCTCGAAGGCGGCGTCCGGCGCTCGCCCCCGGCTTGGGGGCCACCATGGTGGCGCCGTCGAACGACGAGAACGGCTTCTCCATCTCGAGCACCACCGAGACCTCGTAGCGGTCCTGGAGGTTGGCGCCCACGCCGCAGAGGGGGACCCGCACCGGAATCCCGTGCTTCTTCAGGAGAGCGGGAGGGCCGACGCCGGAGAGCTGGAGGAGCTGCGGCGTGTTGAACGCGCCGCCCGAGAGGATGACCTCGCGGCTCGCCCGCGCCTGCCGGGGCTCACCCGGGCTCTCCCGCCGGAGAACCCGGGGCGGCACGGTAGAGCTGCTTTCCCTGGAGATACTCGACGCCGACCGCCCGCTGCTCGTCGTCGAACAGCACCCGGGTGACCAGGGCGCCGAGGCGGATGGTGAGGTTCTCAGGGTACTTCTCCCGCACCGCGAGCAGCCGCTCGCGGCTGCCGGTCCGCTTCCCCTTCGACCGCGACAGCGGGGTGATCCGGAACCCCTCCGACCGCCGGGTGACCGACCACCAGCTGTTGAGGTCGCCGCCGGTCGCCAGGAAGAACAGGAAGCGGGAGACGTGCGCGACGGCGCTGCCGCCCGAGCCGATCAGGTTCTTGAGCGCCGACCAGAGGACGAGCCAGCGCAGGGCGCGGTCGTCGAGCAGCAGCTTGAAATCGGCCTTCTCGCTGCGCAGCCAGCCGCCGAAGCCGTGCCGGCTGGGGTTCCAGCGGATCAGCTTGTAGAGCGCACGGAGGATGCCGCGGTACCGGCAGTCCTCCAGCTTCTCGTAGTAGCGGCGCATCGATTTGGCGCCCCAGGAACGGTCGCCGGTCAGCTCGGCGATCCGCTCCCAGTCGCTGTTGTGGGGATAGGCGAAGATCATCGCGTTGTGGGCCGTGCACCCTCCGAGGGTGCTGGCGCGCGGGTAGAAGATCCCTTGCTGCGGCGGCTTGCAGTACTTGGGGTCGCGCTCCTGCTGCGCCGGGTCCGCGTAGTGGCGGACGAAGAACCGCCACGACATCTCCGGATCTTCCGAGGAGGCGGGGTGGAACGCCGGCACCTGGTAGTTGTAGCCGTCGGGGTCGCCGCCGGCCTCGAGCACCAGCACGCGATGGCCGGCGCGGGCGAGGTTCGCCGCCACCGGGCCGCCACCGGCCCCCGAGCCCACGACGATGTACTCCCACTCGGTGTCCACGGCGTTTTTTTCCAATCGAAACGCGTCCGGCGCCTTCCGCGAGAAGTTTTTGTTTTCCGTCCTTATCTTAATCGGGGTCCCTCAGAAGTCAAGGGAGCTCGCGCGCGCCTGGAGAACCAATCAAATATCGCAATGTTTTTCCCCAGCGATTTCCTTGTCTTCGGCAGTCGCGTCAGTTACGATGCTCTGAAGCTCAAATTTTCGCAAGCGGCGCGCAGCCGGAGGTATCCCGATGCCGAGCCCTTCCCTGCTGTACACGGTGCTGACGGAGGAGCTCGAGAGCCAGGGCTTCGGTCCGGTCCCGCGCGAGGAGCTGGAGGCGCAGCTCCAGCAGAAGCTGCCGGCGATCGAGGAGGAGCTCGGAGCGCTGCGCCTGTCGGACCCGGAGGAGTACGCGCGCCGCCTCGACGGCGAACGGGTCAAGCTGTTCTACGCCTGGCTCCACACCCGCGACGTCCGCCGCTCGGCGCTCTGCTTCTCGGGCGGCGGCATCCGCAGCGCCACCTTCGGCCTCGGCCTCATGCAAGGGCTCGCCCGCAACCGCCTGCTCGGCCAGTTCGACTACCTGTCGACCGTGTCGGGCGGCGGTTATCTGGGGAGCTGGCTCACCGGCTGGATCTATCGCGAGCGCAGAAAGCTCGCCGACGCCCCCGAGCGGCAGCAGCTCGCGGCAGGGCAGGAGCCGGAGGAGCGGCAGCGGCTCGCCGACCAGGACGCCCAAGACGCCCAAGACACCCGCGACGCGCTGCGCAAGGTGGAGACCCGGCTCCAGAGCCTCCCCGGCTCCTCGCCAGGCTCCTCGTTCGACCAGGAGCCCGAGCCGGTGCGCTACCTGCGGCAGTACAGCCGCTACATGAGCCCCAAGGTGGGGCTCCTCTCCGCCGACACCTGGACCCTGGTCAGCATCTTCCTGCGCAACCTGTTCCTCAACTGGCTCGTCCTGCTGCCGCTGCTGGCCCTCGGGCTGATGATCCCCCGCGTCAGCGTCATCCTGACGCGGCTGGGCACGCGTCCCTGGTTCCAGGCGAGGGAGGATTGGATCTTCCAGCTCGTCTTCTGGCTGGCGGTCGTCTTCGGCTCCTGCGCCATCGGCTACATCGCCGCCGCGCGCCCCAGCCTGGCGGCGAAGAGCACCTTGAAATCGAAGCGGCGCGGGCAGATCCCCTTCCTCCTGTTCTGCGAATTGCCGCTCACCCTGATGGCGATCCTGATCACGCTCTACTGGGCCTGGCTGCGCAGCCGCGGCACGCCCCTCTCCGGTCTGCACTTCGTCATCCTGGGCTGGGAGACCTCGCCGCTCGTCGGCTTCGTCCTCTTCGGCACGCTGCTTCACCTCGGCGGCTTTCTCCTCTCGCGCTATTTCGTGCGCAGCTACGTCCTCGGCGAGCTCTCGGTCACCCTGGCGACCGGAGCCCTGGGCGGCCTCGCGGCCTGGCTCGCCGCCACCCGGCTCTTCCCCGACGTCACGCCGGGTCTGGTCTCCGAAATCTACGCCTGCTTCGCGGCTCCCCTGCTGCTCTTCCTCTTCCTGCTCGCCGCCACCCTCTTCGTGGGCCTGTCGAGCTACTACACCTCGGACGCCGACCGCGAATGGCTGGCGCGCGCCGGCGCCTGGATCCTGATCGTGGTCGCGGTCCGCATCGTCCTCTTCGCCATCGTGATCTTCGGGCCGGTCGCCCTGCTCTATGCCCCCACCTGGATCTCGTCGGTCGGCGGGATCTCCGGCCTGATCACCCTGATCCTCGGGCGGAGCGCGCGGACGAAGGGGCGCAAGGACCAGCAGGAGAAGGGGGAGCAGAGCCGGACGGCGATCGGGCTCGACAAGCTCCTGGTCTTCGCCGCCCCGGTCTTCGCCGCCTCGATCCTGGTCGTCCTCGCCCAGCTCACCGCCCTGCTGATCCGCTGGCTGTCGGAGATCTCCGAAGCCCAGGGCCCGGTCTGGCCCGCCCTGCCCGGGTTCGTCAAAGACCACTTCTGGCTGATGCCGTTGAAGATCGTCTATTACTGCCCCTGGTGGACGGTGGTGGTGGTGGCGCTCCTCTTCGCGCTGGTCGGCGGGATCATGGGCTGGTTCGTCGACATCAACCGTTTCTCCCTGCACGCCGGCTACCGCGACCGGCTCATCCGGGCCTACCTGGGCGCCTCGCGCGGCAGCCGGCGGACGCCCAACCCGTTCACCGGCTTCGACGACGACGACAACGTCCAGATGCAGGATCTGCGCGGCAACCGCCCGTTCCACGTCGTCAACATGGCGCTCAATCTCGTCTCCGGCAAGGATCTGGCCTGGCAGGACCGCAAGGCGGAGACGTTCACCGCCTCGCCGCTGCACGCCGGCAGCTTCCGGCTGGGCTACCGTGACACGGCGGAGTACGGCCAGCATCGGGGCCACAAGGAGATCGCGCTCTCCCTGGGCACCGCGGTCGCCATCTCGGGCGCCGCGGCGAGCCCCAACATGGGGTATCACTCCTCGCCGGTGGTCACCTTCCTGCTGGCGCTGTTCAACGTGCGCCTGGGCTGGTGGCTGGGCAATCCGGGCCCCGCCGGGAATCACACCTTCAATACTCCCGGCCCGCGCTTCGCGCCGAAATCCCTGTTCGCCGAGGCCTTCGGGCTGACCGACAACGATCACCCCTACGTCTACCTCACCGACGGCGGACATTTCGAGAACCTCGGGCTCTACGAGATGGTCCTGCGGCGCTGCCGCTACATCGTCGTCTCGGATGGCGGCCAGGACGCCGAGTTCACCTTCGAGGACCTCGGCAACGCGCTGTCCAAGATCCGCGTCGACCTCGGGGTGCCGATCAAATTCGGCCGCATCCCGCTCTCCGCCCGCCCCGCGAAACAGGAGAAGTACGACCCCGCGGACGACGCGAACGCCGCCTCGGCGCAGTCCTACTGCGCCATCGCCCGCATCTGTTACTCCTGTGTCGACAGCGTGCCCGGCGGCACGGCCAGGGACGGTTTCCTGCTCTACATCAAACCGGCCCTCAACGGCACCGAGCCGGCCGACGTCTTCCACTACGCGCGGCTCCACCCGCAGTTCCCGCACGAGCCCACCTCCCAGCAGCTCTACACCGAATCGCAGTTCGAGAGCTATCGCGAGCTGGGGTCGTACGTCATGCGGAGGATTCTCGAGGCCGTACCCGGGGACGGGACGCTCGAAGGGCTGTTCGCGAAGCTCGAAGCGGGCTCCGTGCTGGGGACGATGCCGGCCTGCGATTAGAAAATTGATCGATCGGGTTCGGCAGTCGATGACCGTCCCCCCTCCCGCGAGCGGGAGGGGGGACTTTCGAATCGGCGGCTCAGCGGCTCAGGCGACCACGACTTTCTTGTAGAACGGAATCTCGCGGATGCGCGGGCCGCCCGCGGCGACGATCGCGTTGGCCAGGGCGGGGGCGACGGCGGGGGTGGGGGGCTCGCCGGCGCCGGTCGGGGGCACCTCGTTGTAGGGATAATCCTTGGCCACCTCCGCGCTCGGCTCCTCGATGAACGTATGGATCTTCCTGGGCGCCTGGTGCATGCGCAGCACGGGGTGGTCGTCGAAGTTGTGCTGCTCGACGGCTCCGTTCTTCACCGTGATCTCGCCGAGCAGGGCATAGCTCAGGCCGTAGTTGATGCCCCCCTCCATCTGCGCGATGACCCGGTCCAGGTTGACGGCGAGGCCGCAGTCGATCACGCCGTAGATCTCGTTGACCGTCAGCTCGTTGGCATCGTTGAGCGTGACGTCGACCACGATGGCCACATAGCTCAGGAAGCTGCGGTGGGCGGCGATGCCGAGGCCGCGCCCCTTCATCCCCTTGTACTTCGCGACCTTCTCGTGCCAGCCCGACTCCTTCGCCACCCGCTCCACGACGGCGCGCAGACGCCGGGTGTCGGGCGGATAGCCGGAGAGGGCCTCCCGGGTGCTGTTCGGCACCAGCAGCGCGTCGACGGGAAACTGATTGTTGTCGAGGCACTGGACGCCCTGGTCTTCCAGGTCCTTCTGGTGGAGGACCGTTCCCTTCCCGATCAAGTCGAGCAGGTAATCCTTGGCATCCCGCCCGGCGGCGATCGCCATCTCGTCGGCGAACGAGGAGAGAGCGAAGGCGTGGTAGACGTTGGCCACCGAGCGCATCCAGCCGCAGCGGATGTGGGACTCGGCCCGGCAGTTCTCCAGGTGGAGGTTGTCGATGGCGAACGGCATGTCCTGGAGCCCCTGGGAGAGCTCGATGGCCGAGCCGTAGCCGTATTCGCCGCCGTTGTGGAAGCCGGCGCGGGCGCTCACCAGGAGGTCGTTCATCGCGGCGGGCAAAGCGGGCGACGGGGGTGGGAAGAGGGTAGCGAAGAACGAGGTGAAGGCGCTGCGCTGCTGCAGGGCCGTGGGAAGACCGTCGGCACCGAGGGCCGCCTTCAGATGCTGGTGGCTGACCGCGTTGTAGTAGCTGAACTGGATGTCGTCCTCCCGGGTCCACTGCACCCGGATGGCCGTGCCGGGATACTGCCTGGCCAGGAAGGCCGCCTCGATGGCGTAGTCCGGGTTGGACTTGCGTCCGAAGCCGCCGCCCAGCAGCGTCACGTGGACCTTGACGCGGTCGCGGATGCTCTTCTTGAGCTCATCCGCCTGTTTGTACAAGGTCTCGACGTCGATGTTCAGCAGCTGGGCCAGGCGATCATTGAAGGCCTGCTGGTTGTCCTTCTCGCAAGGCTTCAGCACGTTGGCCGGCTTCTCCGCCTGCCAGACCAGCCACTTCAGGGGGTTGGGCTCCAGCAGGTAGAGGCCCAGGTAGTGCTGCGCGAGCTCCGGGCCCTGGGAGGGGGTCCAGACCTCGAAATTCCCCTTCTCGTAGACGGCGATGGCCACCGGGGGCTCCATGGGCGTCTGGGCGAGGAGAGGAACGTAGTAGCCCGCCTCGACGACCTTCACGCCCGGCGCGAAAGCCGGGTCGACGTTCCCCTTGCTCCGCACCGTCTTTCCGGGCTGCGCGGTCGAGGCTTCGAGCTCGCCGCGAAAAGCTTCCGAATCGTAGGTGGCGTTCGGCCCGAGATCCCACTGGATCGTCGGCCGGAGCGCCCGGCGCCCCTGCAAGGCGGCCCAGGTGTTCTCCGCGACGACGGCGACGCCGTCATGCGGCACGAACGCGGCGCCCACCCCGCCGGTGCCGCCCTGGAAATCCGGCGGCAGGACCCGGGTGACGTATTTGACCCCCGGCACGGCGAGCGCCGGCTTGGGATCGAACGACTTCAGCTTGCCGTTGGCCACCGGGCAGCGCTCGATCATCGCCGTCAGCATGGGGCGCTTCGGGTCCTTGTCGGCGCCGTAGACCGCCTTGCCGGTCACCATGTCGCGGGCGTCGACGAAGGGCATCTTGTCCGTGCCGATGTAACGCCAATCCTTCTTCGTCTTGAGCGCGGCCCGGACCTCGTCCGGCGTGGGCAGCGGCACCCCCTTGGCGGGCAGCAGCAGCAGATGGTAGGGAAGGGAGAGGCCGTGCGGTCCGTACACCCGGTGCTGCTTCGCGTAGCATTCGGAGACGTCGGCATGGAACACCTTCGCCGCGGCGCGCACGAACACCAGCCGGATGCCGGCGCCGAAGAAGCGCATGGGCATGTAGTAGGCGGCCATGCTGCGCGAGCTGTCGACGAACTGGGCGTCCTCGGGTTTGACCACCAGCGGGCTGCCGGGCAGGGCGACGGGAAACGGCACGCCGAACTTGTAGGCGTCGGCGTCCGCCTGATCCACCACGACGCGGTCCCAGTCGGCCTCGAGCTCGTCGGCCAGCACGGCCGCCAAGCTCGAGCGGGTGCCCTGCCCCATCTCCGAGCGGTGGGCGATGACGTGAATCGTCCCGTCCAGCTCGATCCTGACGAAATCGTTGAGCGGAATCCCCGAGTGAAAGATCTCGTCCACCAGCTTGTTGATGTCGGGGAGGCCCTTGGCGGAGGCCTGGTCGGGAAGCATGGAATAGCCGAACACCAGCGCGCCGGTGCCCACGCCGAGCTGACGGAGGAAATCCCTGCGGGTGACTCGGTAGATGCTGCCGCTCATGACTTGGCCCCCGCCGCCTTGTGGATCGCTTCCCGGATCCGTGGATAGGTGCCGCAGCGGCAGATGTTGCCGCGCATCGCGTTGTCGATGTCCGTGTCGGACGGGTTTGGGTTCGCGGCCAGCAGCGCCGAGGCGCTCATGATCTGCCCCGGCTGGCAGAAACCGCACTGCGGCACGCCGAGCTCGAGCCACGCCTTCTGGCAGGGATGGCTGCCGTCGGACGACAACCCCTCGATCGTGGTGATCTTCGAAAGGCAGGCGACCCCCACGTCGACCGAGCAGGAGCGCACGGCCCGCCCGTCGAGGTGGACGGTGCAGGCGCCGCACTGCGCGACGCCGCAGCCGAACTTGGTCCCATGGAGCCCCAGGATGTCGCGCAGGGCCCAGAGCAGAGGCATGTTGCCGTCGATGTCGACCGTGTGCAACCTGCCGTTGACGTGGAGCTGAAAAATAGACATCGGAAAACCTCCTTCTCTCGGTCCAGCCTCAGAATTTGCGACGGAGCTCCACTCGCGCGCCGTAGATGTCGCGCTGACCCTGCCGCCACCCCTTCATGGCGTCGAGGCGCAGGATCCAGGTCTTGGTGAACGGATGCTCGTAGCGGGCTCCGATCGCGTTCTCGGCCCCGAACACGTTGTTGTTTCCCCGGCGCTGCACCGTCGACACCTCGAGGACGATCTGGCGGTCGAGGTTGAACAGGTACTCCACCCCCACCGCCCCGCCGTAAGAGTCGTGCGCGGTGGCGTCGAGCGTCGGGTAGCCGGTCAGGCCGTCGGACTCGAAGTTGATGCCGGTGTTCCTCAGCACGCCGCCGGAATCGCCGGCGCGGGCCAGCGACTGCGGGCTCTTGAAGCCGGCGAAGAGGTTGAAGTAGGGAACGAAGTTCAACGGGTTGAAGGCCGCGACGTCGAAGCCGAAGTGCCGCCGCGGGACGAGCGAGTTCTCCACCAGCACCAGCAGGCCGTCGGCGGTCTTCACGCCGGCGACGCCTTGCTGACCGAAGTTGCCGATCAGCCGGACGCTGTTGGCGAGCCGCCCCATGTAGCGCTTGCTGAACGCCACGGTGACGTTGCTGTAGCTGTGCCCCTTGACGTCGGAGTCGAGATAGCCGTAGCCGTACTCGAGGTAGCCGCGCAGCAGGTCGGCGAAGCCGGCGAAGCCGTAGAGCTTGTTCTTCTGGCCGGGGTCGGCGGCGGTGGTCACGTTGTTGAAGCCGGCGAAGAAGGTGAAGTCCATGTTGCTGATGTCGAGCGACGGGCTGCTCTTGGCCGTGATGCTGAAGGCCGCGCCGTCGATGGCATCCTCGATCCAGACGCCGTTCTGGGTGACGATGGGGGTCCGCCCGACGGCGATCGGCAGGTCGACGCCGTTGGTCCTCCCGGTCAACCCTTGCGCCATGGCGCCGAGGTCGCCTTCGAAGAAGAGGGTGTCGAGGTTGAAGTCGAAGTTGTGGACGAACTTGTCCTCGACCTGGCCGCTGATCAGGTAGCGCGTGAACGAGCCGTTCTTGTCGATCGGACGCGTGAAGGCATGGATCCGCTCGGTCGGGGTGAGCTGGAGGTCCATGTCGAGATTGAGACGGGCGGCGATCTCCGACTGATCCGTCTTGCCGTTGACGGGAGGGCGGCCGGGATCGTACTGCGCGGCGGCGACCCGGAAGTCGCCGAACATCATGAACGCCGGCATCATCGGGTTCTTCTCGCCGAGCAGGGTGGGACGAGGGGCGTACGCCCCATAGTCGTAGAGGCGGAGCCCCAACTCGACGGGCGGCCGCGGGCGGTCGATCGCGCGCCGGTCGCCGTAGACGTCCAGCTCGGCCTTGGAGTCGTAGGCGTCCGGATAGCAGGGATCGGATTTGAACCACGCCGGGTCGGGCGGCTCGGGGAGGAGCTTGGCCTCGGGCGACATGTCGTGCTCTTTGTGGGCGTTGCTGGTGTCGAAAGGTTTCGGGACGCAGGGGGCGGTATCGCCCTTCCTGTCGTCGGCAGCGTCGTTCTTCTTGGCGTCGCCGGTATCAGCGGCGTCGGCGGTATCAGCGGCGTCGGCGGTATCAGCGGCGTCGGCGGCGAGGGCGCACGGGACGCCGAGGGCAAGCCAGAGCATGCCGAGGAGCAAAGGGTTCGCAGTCCAGGCTTTTCCGTTCATGTTCGCCCTTTCTCAGTGGACGTCGAAGGCGACGGCGTAGGCATGGGTGTCGGTGACCCATTGGTTCTCGGTCCGCTTCATTTCCGTCGTCGCGAACACGAACTCCATGAAGTAGATGGGCTCCGTCCGGCCGCGCAGGCGCGCGGCGAGATGGTAGGTGCCGGGCTTCTTGAGCAAGTCCCCGGGGACCTTGTAGTGGGCGGTGCGGCTCCCCAGCGGCGGGATGCTGCGCTTCTCCATGCGTGCGCCCGGCGGATGGTTGAGGATCGAGGTCGGGGCGCCGCCGGGGCGGATGAAGGGGTCCTGGTCGAAGTCGAGATTGATCGGCAGGTACATCTCCCGATCCGTCCCCTTGAGGTTGGTGGTGAGGAACTTGCTCTGCATGCTGAACAGCTGGTTGTCATGCGGCAGCGTCTGATCGCCGACCTCCTTGGACTGCAGGTCGGCGAGGTCGCCGTCCTTGTCGACGTAGCCTGATTCCCAGACCCGCTTGCCGTCGGGGTCGACGAGGACGACGTTGAGCCAGAGCTCGGGCTGGGCGCCCAGCGAGCCGGAGGGGAGGTTGTGCCCGTTGTTGAGGTTGGTCAGCTTGTAGTCGAACGCGAAGCTCTTGCCGACTTTGGGGCTCCCCTTGAAGAACGGGCCGTCGAGACGGGAGGCGTTCTCCATCAGCTTCAGGCGCAGCTGCTCGCGGTCCCGCCAGCGGCCGAGGTTCTCCTGCACGATCCCCCAGGCCTTCCTGCGGTCGGCGGCGTTCTGCCACTCCTGCGGGAACGTGGCCGCGCCGCCGGCGGCGAGCTTGCTCTCGAAGGCGTCGCTCCCCCAGCCGGCGCGGTAGTCGAAGGTCAGCCACTGCTGGGGAGTGAACGGCGACCCCTCCATGCGGAACGGGAAGAGCCCGGGATGGCTGATCGGATAGCCGGGGCCGACGAAGGTGTGATCGGTCAGCGGCCGCTGGTCGTTGAAATGCTTGCCATTGACCTCCGCGGCCCAACCGACCTCGTACCCCGCGTTCTGTCCTGGGAGCTTGCTCATGTGGCAGTTCTGGCAGGTGATCCCCGCCTTGGCGGCGGGAGAGGCGCGGTACTCCTCCCAGACGGTCTCGAGCTTGATGCCGGGATGGACCGCGACCTGGTGGCAGGTGATGCAGAGCTCCGACTTCACGATGATGTCCGACTGGATGGCGGTCTGGTGCATCCGGATCCATTTCTTGTCGCCTTCGGCGGGCTTGTCGGGCTCGTCGAGGGTGACCAGGATGCCGTTCTCCCGCGCGTTGGTGATCGCTTTGAGGCCCCCCAGGCTGTCGAAGGGGCCGAACACGGGCTCGTGGATCGGTCCCGGGGTGATCCGCCGCGCGGCGTTGGTCTTGCCGTACCCCTCGCCGACGCGGTGGCAGGTGACGCAGGTGATCCCTTCCTTGGCGGCCCCGCTGCGGTCCCACCAGGCGATCTCGCGCTTCTCGGCGAGGGCGGTGCCGACGCTGGCGTGGCAGCGGACACAGAAGTAGTTGACCGTCCCCCGCGAGATGTCGTTGATCCGCTGCTCGAACTTGTTGAACATCGGCGAGACGTTGGCATAGGCGTGGGACGAGATGCTCCACTGCTTGTACTGGTTGGGGTGGCACTGGCCGCAGACCGCGGCCGACGGATACTGCGCGTCGGCCACCGCCTTCGCATGCGGATTGTTCTCGGGCAGCGGCTTCGGAATCTCCTGTCCGCGCGCCAGCCCGAGCGGCGCCAGCAGAAGGGCAATGAATACAAATCCGGTGTTTCGCATCGCGTTGCTCCTCGACGGCCGACGGTTGTCAGAAGGTCTTCAGAAACTCGATCAACGCCCGCTTGTCGGCATCGCTGAGACCCGGCTCTTCCTTGAAGAACGAGGTGCCGAAGTAGTGGCCGCGGTTGACCACGAAATCCGGGCACTTGCTGAGCTCGAGCAGCTGGTTCCCCAGGACCTGGCGCACCTGGTCGGCGTTGGCGTCCTTGCCCAGCCGGAGCAGATTGCGCTTGAACTCGATCAGCAGCTTGCCGACCTTGGCGTCGCGATCGCGGACGCTCATGCCGTCGGGCAGCAGGTTCACGTTGGACAGCAGGTTCACCGGCGTCCCCTGGGGGATCGGCCCGAGCTCGATCCCGCCCTCCCCGATGATGTCCGGGGTCAGCCGCTTCGCCAGCTCGGCCACCGCGGCGGTCTGCAGGAAGTCGGGCAGGTAGCCTTTCGGGATGCGGAGATAGCTGGCCTTCGTGGTGCGGTCGATCTTGCTCGGGCCGGGGATCTTGGCGCCGAGGACCGGGTCCTTCTCGCGCTTTTCCGGCCACAGCATCTGCTCGATGCCGTCCTGGAAGGCTTCCATCCGCCCCTTGACGGACGGGTCGCCGTTGAACTTTCCCACCGTGTTGTTGAGCAGGTAGGGCGCGGTCGACCACAGGCTGATCAGCGAGGCCGGCCGCGTGTAGCCGCGCCCGCCGGCGGGCATGGCGTACTGCCGCGGCTCGCCGGTGAACGGGTTGTAGACCGTGATCGCGCCCACCGAGGGGAGACTCTTGTACGACTGCGAGGAGTAGTTGTCCCAGATGTTGCCGGCGATCGCATTGGTGGCGAGCGGGCTGCAGGCGTTGGTCTCGAGCAGCGTCACGGGGACGCGCGCCTCGGTCGACAGGTAGTTGTCCTTGAGGAAGTCGTCCTTGAGGACGATCTCGCGCATCTGCTTCCTGAACTCCTCGGTCTTGGTCGACGCCCAGTATTTGTTCCAGCAGTCGAGATAGCCGGGGCCCGCGCAGCCGCCGGGGTCGAGCCCCTGCACGGAAGCGGGGAGCTTCGACGAGTGGCAGCGCGCGCAGCGCTCCGCGAAGACCACCTTGCCCTGACTGAGCTGAGCCGGGTCCTTGGCCAGGTAGGCCGCGCCGCCGGGAGCGTTCTGCAACCGGTGCGGCGCCGTGGTGGCCAGAAAGAAATCGGCGAGGTGAGGGGTCTGCGCCTCGTTGGCCTGCCAGAAACTCGAATTGGCGCGCCCCACGGTGATCGCGATCGGCGAGATCGGCTTGCCGCCCACCAGCGGATTGAAGTGCTGCAGCCACTCCTCGCTGAACAGCCCGATGTTGACGTAGACCCGGTTGAGCGCTCCCAGGGCGCCGACCGAGTCGGCGCCGTCCTTGAGCACCCGCGGCGTCAGGACGGTGTCCGGCGACTTGTAGAATTCGGCGAGCGGCCCGCTGGGGAAATACTCGTTGAACTGTTTGTTGTCCCGCTCGCCGCCGGCCAGCGTCTCGTGTCCCCAGCGCTTCGCCTGCTCCAGCCGCGCGCCGAGACTGTAGATGGCGTTCATCGTGCGCGGGTTGTTGATGTAGTCGGAGGAGACCAGGGAGGTGTCGAGGGCGCCCGGGCGCGAGGTGTAGAACAGCTGGTAGGGGAAGCTCGTCTCGTCCGCTTCCCAACTGAAGATGCGGTCGATCCAGAAGTATTGCGCGCCGACGTTCGACGACAGGTCGGCCCACTGCGGGTTTTCCGGATCGGCGGGCGGGTGGACCGGGTTCGGCCCGACGTGGCAGAAGCCGCACGACATGGCGACCCGGTAGGGGCGCACGAGGTCCTTGTTCTTGTAGTAACTGGGATCGCTGTAATAGCGCTTCGGGTCCCAGGCCTTGGCCGCCCTTTCGTCGAAGGCCGGATTGGGGAACAGCCGCAGGCCCACGATCCCGGTGCCGTAGCCATAGAAGGAACCCGCCGGCAGGTTCTTGCCGCGCGCCCCGAGCTTGATGCCCGGGTATTTGGTCTCGTTTTCGAACGGGTCGGGACCACAGTCGGCGCGGCGCTTGTCGAGCCACAGCCCCCAGCGGTCCGGGTTCGGCCCCTTGGCCTCTTCGAAACAGGGCTCGTTGACCAGGCCGAGCCAGCTCCAGCGGTTGTGGCGGCCGTACTGCGGGAGCTTCGAATCCTGCGGATAGGGGTAGGAGGAGACCGTCTTCAAGAGATCGAAATTCCCCACGCTCTTTTCCGCGAGGACGTCCCACAGGTGATCGTTCCCCGCCGTCCACACCACCCAGTTGTTGCGTCCGACGATCTGGGAGGGGGTCAGCTTCAACCCGCCGTCCATGTCGTGGTAGTAGTCCTCGTCCGCGGCAGGGAGCGAGGCGGCGTTGCGGCCCGCCTGGAGGGCCTCGTCCAGGACCTTGGGAGGCTTGGGGCCGGGGCAGCCGGGAAACACGAGGAGGCCGGCGAACATCAACAGGAACAACCCGTTGGGACGGCACATGCGTGACGCTCCTTCCTTGGCGCGGTCGAGGCCGCAGCCCTTCTCAGACTGGTGATTGGTCGCCATTATAACGCCCACCGCTCTCTATCGCAAGAGCTTCAGGTAATATCGAAACACACACCCATTGCTACGCGTTGATGTCTGGCTCCGCGGGTGGGACAAACGTTACATAGCACTGTCGGCATGCCTCTACCTTGGCACCCTCCTACTGTGCGATAACGTTTCGATCAGAGGCTGGTTAAAGGCTACCCCTGCTGCTACCGCGAATCCGGTCAGCAGGTCATTCGCTCCGCGGCCCTGATTTCTGAAAATATTTTCTTGCTTCCGCTCAGGAGAGCGGGTCTAGCTGACCAGGACGGGCGAGTTGCACGGATCGATCGCCAGTATGGCCGTCACCGCGGTCGTCATCGGAAGGGAAGACGGTCCCTGGTAGACCGACATCACCTCGTCGATCATCGCGTCGCGGCTCGCAAAGCGGCGCTGGTCGTAGCAGCCGAGCGGGTTGGTGATGGCGTTGACCAGGCAGCGGTTGCAGAACGAGCAGGGGCGCACCGGGACGTCGCGCCCCGCGGCGAGGATACGCGGCAGGTCGTTGTTGGCGATCAGCGGCCGGGCCATCGAGACGCCGTCGAAAGAGCCGTCCCGGATACCCTGGCGGATCAGCGCGGCGTCCTGGAAGCCGCCGGTGTTGATCACCGGGATCTTGACCCGCTGCCGGATCTCCCGGCAGAGCGCCATGCTGACCTCCTCCGCCGGGTGCTTCTTTTTCGCCCAGTTCCAGAGGCGCAGGAAGATGGGGCGCAGGAGCTTGTAATGGAGCAGCGTGTAGTTGGGGAAGAACCCCCGCACGCCGCTCGACTGCATGCCGCCGTACCACCAGTTGAGCTCGTCCGGCGGGAACGCCCCCGGCGGCACCAGCGGGTGTGGGAACGTGCTCCCCCCCGAGATGTGCAGTCCGTCGACGCCGTCCGCCTCCAGCCATTGGCAGATCTGGAGGTACTCCTCCGCGGTGTTCCCCTGCTTCTCCCGCGGGTAGAGCGCATGATGGAGATCGATCGCGTTCATCTTCACCTGGAGGTGGAAGTCGTCCCCCACCTCCCTGCGGATGGCGCGGATCACCTCGTGCAGGAAACGGTAGCGGTCGCGCAGCGAGCCGCCGTCGTCCTTTCCCCGGTCGTCGCGGTCGGAGCTCAGGAAGAGATAGCCGTGCGAGGCGTGCAGCTCGATCCCGTCGAGCCCCGCCTCGCGCGCCCGGCGGGCGCCCTGCGCGAAGCAGTCGGCGAGGCTCGGGATCTCTTCCCGGCTCGCCGCCGCGGAGAGCAGGACGGGGAAGCTGCCGGTCCCGGTCCGGCGGGGCGGCGGGAGCCCCGGGCTCCTGCGGTCCTCGGCGGCGTCGGCGGCGGCGCGCTGGCGCCCCGAGTGGCTGAGCTGCAGGATGAACTTGCAGTCGTGCTCGTGGACCTTCTCCCCGAGCCGGCGCCAGAAGGGGATGCGGTCGTCGCTGTCGATCGTCGCGTAGTGGGACAGGATGCGCCCGCGGTGATGGACCGGCACGAAGGAGGAGATGATGGCGCCGACCCCTCCCCTGGCGAACTTCTCCTCCCAGTTGATCCGCGCCTGGGTGCCCGAGCCGTCCTCGTTGTCCCACCGTCCCGAGATGCTCGACCGGAAGAGGCGGTTCTTGACCGTCAGGTTCCTGAACTGCAGCGGCTGGAAAATAGCGTCGCTGTCCATCGCTTGGCGACCTCCTCCGGACGGACCTCTGCCCTACAGGCGAGCCCGTCCCTGGGAAAAGCTTCGTCCTTCCCCTTGGCAGGAGGCGACACCGACCCCCGCGCTATACTTTTCTACTTATTCCTATGATTATCTTAGCGCTCGGCAAGGAGAAGTCAAGCGACTGATGGAGATCTGCGGCACGCCGGCGCGGCCGCCTCAGACCGCCGGCTTGACGCCGAGCGTCCGGTAGAGCTCCGCGGGGTCGTAGACCACGCCGTCCTTGACGGTGAGGACGACGCGCCGGATGTCGCTGATGTTGCGCGTCGGGTCGCCGTCGATCAGGATCAGGTCGGCGAGCTTGCCGGGGGCGATCGTGCCGAGGTCGCCGTCGAGCTTCATCACGCGGGCGGCGCCGAGGGTGGCGATGCGCAGGACCTCGGGGGCCGGGATGCCCAGGCCGACGTAATTCTCGAGCTCGCGGTGGAGCGTGGCGCCGGCGATCGAGTCGGTCCCCGCCACGATCGGAATTCCCGCGTCATGGAGGAGGCGCACCATGGCGAGCAGAGCGCGGTACGAGTCGAGATAGCGCTGCTCCTTGCCCGGCGGCACCGGCAGGTTGCCGCCGAGCAGGGTGCGCCGCATCTGATAGGGCATCCGGGGCTCGACCGCGGCGAGGCTCGGGCGCACCCGGTCGGGGCGGCCGTGCAGCAGGTCCTCGTAGACGGTGACGGTGGGGTCGATCACCGTCTTCCTCTCCTGGAGGAGGCGGAGGAAGTCCTTGACGGGGGGCGAGGCGAGGTCGATCCCGGCCGCGTGCTCGGCCACGGCGGTCATCCGCTCCGGAGTGCGGGTATCGACCCCCGGGATGAAGTTGAGGAACAGGAAGTTGACGTGCTGGATCTCGTCGAACCCGGCGCGCACCGCGTCGGCGGCGGTCATGCCGTTGGGGATGTGGCCGGAGACCCGCAGCCCGAGCCGGTGGGCCTCGGCGACGATCGCCGGCACCAGCTTGGGGTCGACCGAGCTGTAGATCTTGATCTGCACGTAGCCGAGCGCGGCGTAATGATCGACGGCGGCGCGCGCCTTCGCCTCGCTGTCGACCAGCACCTTGGTCGGGCTGGCGAAGGGGCCCGGGCCGTCGATGACGCCGGCCAGCACCACCCGCGGCCCGAGCGCCTCGCCGGTGTCCCACTTGTGCTTGAGGTCGAGCAGGTAGTCGGCGTCGTTGCCGAGGTCGCGGCCGGTGGTGACGCCGGCCGCGAGATCGAGCAGGCCGTCGCCGTCGCTCAGGTGCTGGTGCATGTCCCAGAGGCCGGGGAGGAGCATGCGGCCGTGGGCCTCGACGACCCGCGCGCCGGCGGGCACGGCGACCTCGCCGTCGCGCCCCACCGCCCGGATGCGGTTGCCGGCGACGACGACGGTGACGCCGTCGGTCACCGCCCCGGTCGCGGGGTCGAACAGCCGCGCCCCGCGCACCGCCAGCCCCGCCGGCGGGCGCCGGCCGAGGCGCGCCGCCGCCCCCCTGGCGCGGGCCGCGACGACCGCCGTCTGCTCCTTGATCAGCGCCGGCGCCGCCGCCTCCCATCCCTGCCGGACGACGGTGACGAAACCGTCGTAGCGGCCGAAGAAGGCGCCGGAGGGTTCCATCCAGACGTAGAGCGGCGAGACGGCGAGCCCCGAGAGGGCGTAGAGGGTGAGGCTCCGCGCCGCCTTCCCCACCACCACGCGCGCCGCGCCGGCGCGCTCGAGCCGCGCCTCGCCGTCGGGGAGGAGCGCCAGCCGGTGATCGCGGCTCTCGAGCAGCGCCGTCGCCAGCAGGCCGATCTCGAGGAGAGCGCCGGAGCCGGTGACGTAGAACGCCGGCCGGGCGACCGTCTTCTCCCCCTTCTCCGGCCCGCTGCTCCAGACGGCCTTGCCGTGGGCGAGCGCGAAGCTCTCGTCGATCGCGTTCTTCCAGTAGTCGACGCCGGTCAGGCGCTCGGAGAGCGGGATGCCGGCGGCGTCGAGGTGGAGGTGCGAGGTGAGCGCCTCGCCGCGGCCGCGGTCGCTCAAGCTCAGGGTGACCACGGCCTCGCCCGCCGGCTGGACGCGGTAGGTCACCAGACCGGCCGGGCGCAGGTTTCCCAGGCAGACGGTGTAGCGGATCTCCGGGGCCGGCGCCGGGGGAGCCTCCATGGCGGCTCCGAGACCCGGACGGACAAGGAGCACCAGAGCGAAGAGCGCACATCTCCCCATGGATTCCCCCGACGAATCAGCCCTCCTGGTGGAGGGTGGTAAAAACTCCAGTAATAAAACTCCAATGAATGTGACGATGATGTTACAACAAAAGCTTCCTCACCGCCGGCGGCTTCATTTCACCGGCTTGACCCCGACCTCGGTCCACAGCGCCGCCGGGTCGAAGACCACGCCGTCCTTGACCGTCAGCACGACGCGCCGGATGTCGGCGATGCGCGCCGCGGGGTCGCCGTCGACCAGGATCAGGTCGGCGAGCTTGCCGGGAGCGACCGAGCCCAGCTCGCGGTCGCGCTTCATCACCTGCGCCGCGCCGAGGGTGGCGATGCGCAGCACCTCGGGGGCCGGGATCCCCGACTCGACGTAGAGCTCGAGCTCGCGGTCGAGGGCGAGCCCGGCCATGGCGTCGGTGCCGGCGACGATCGTCACCCCGGCGTCGTGGAGCGCCTTGACCATCTTCTCCATGGCGCGGTACGAGTCGCGGTAGCGCTGCACCTGGTCCGCCGGCGGGTTCAGCCCTCCGGAGTAGAGGCCGCGCTGGACCTGCGGTGGCAGGCGGTCCGCCACCGTCGCGAGGCTGGGATCGACCTCGCCGGCCTTGCCGATGAACATCCCTTCGAAGGCGCCGAGGGTGGGGTCGGAGACCGTGCCGCGCTCCTTGAGCAGGGCGATGAAGCTCTTCACCCGCGGCGAGTCGAGGTCGATCTCGGCCGCGTGCTTCGCCACCTCGGAGAAGCGGCTCGGGGTGCGGGTGTCGATCTTCGGATCGAGGAAGTTGAGCATCAGGAAGTTCGCGTGCTGGATCTCGTCGTACCCCGCGCGCACCGCCTGCTCGGCGCTCATCCCGTTGGGGATGTGCCCGGAGACCCGCAGCCCCAGCTCGTGGGCGCGCTTGACGATCGGCGGCACCAGCTTGGGATCGAGCGAGCTGTAGAGCTTGATCTGCACGTAGCCGAGCTTGGCGTAGCGGTCCACCCACTCGAGGGCCTGCGCCGCGGTCGACACCAGGACCTTGGTCGGCCCGGCGTAGGGGCCGGGGCCGTCCATGAAGCCCGCCATCAGCACGCGCGGCCCCACCCCCTCGCCCGAGTCCCAGCGCCGGCGCATGTCGAGGAGCTGGTCGACGTCGTTGGCGAGGTCGCGCACGGTGGTCACCCCGGAAGCCAGGTCGAAGATCCCCTGCTCCTCCCCGAGGTGGACGTGCATGTCCCAGAGCCCCGGCAGCAGGGCCTTGCCGCCGGCGTCCACCACCTCGACGCCGGGGGGGATCGCCACCTCGCCGTCCTTGCCCACGGCCACGATGCGGTTGCCGGCGACGACCACGGTGGTGTCCGCAAGGGTGGTCTTGGTCTGCGGATCGAACAGGCGGGCGTGACGGATGGCGAGCCCGCCCCCCGTCGGATGATGGGCCAGGCGCGCGGCGAGCTCCTTGTAGTGCGCCTTCTCGGAAGCGTCCTGGGCGGCGGTGAGCCGCGGCACGACGTCCACCCATCCCTCGCGGAACAGGGCCCCCCAGCCGCCGACGCTGGCGAAGAGGTTCTGCTTCTCGTCGAGCCAGAGATAGGAAGGGGTGAAGTCGAGGCCGCTGATCGAGACGAGATGGACGGTCTGCGAACGCCCACCGGCCTGGACCGGCAGGGAGGAGACCTCCGCGAGCCGCGCCTCGCCGGTGGGGAGGAGCGCCAGGCGATGGCCCGGCGCGGCGAGCAGCGCCCGCGCCAGCAGCTCGGACTCCAGGGGGGAGGAGTTGATCCCGAGGAACAAGGCGGGCTCGCTCACCTGCCGCTCCCCTTTCTCCGCGGCGCTCTTCCAGACCGCCCGGCCGTCCTTCCACTCGAAGCTGTCGTCGACCGGATTCTTCCAGTAGTCATGGCCGGTGGTGTGGATGGCGACCGGAAGACCCCTGGCGTCGAGCCGATAGGTGCTGGTGATGTTGGAGCCCCGCCCGCGGTCGTTGAACTCGAAGGAGTAGACCCGCGTGCCGTCCCCCTCGCGGCGCGAGGAGCCGGAGCCGGCGCGGTTGCCGGAGAACAGGAAACCGTAATGGATCTCCTCCGGCCCGGCGGCGGCCGTCGTCGCCGGCGGCGTGGATCCCGCGGTCGGCTGGGAGGAAGCGAGCGACGGCGCCGTCCGGCAGGCGGCGAGGGCGAGGGCGGCAAGCAGGACGAACGACGGGCGACGGCTCCGCATGAGGTCTCCTTAAGGGAAGAAGCTGGCGGGATTATCTCCGGAATCGCAATCAGGACGCTGACTAGCGGCCGATCCCCTCGAGCAGGCGGTCGAGCGGCACCTTCCCGTGCTTGCTCACCGGCACGCTGACCTCGCCGAGGACCGGCACGGCGAAGCGCAGGTCGGCGTCGAGGGTGTATTCGGGGGTCTTGCTCCCCCCCAGGCTGCCGATCACGCGGTAGAGGTCGTCGAGCTTGATCTTGACCGGCAGGGAGACGGTGGTGGGACCGCTGGCGGCGATCTCCGTCCGCTGGTCGTAGCTGCCGTCGAGGAGCGGCTGGCCGTTCAGGCGCAGCTTGTAGCCGACGCCGGAGAGCACCAGGGGCGCGTCGTTGGGATTGTCGACCTGGAACTGCACCAGGACGTCGGCGCCGGAGAGCGTGGCGCTCACCAGCTTGACCCCGGTGATGTCCACCCGCGGCGGCTCTATGGTGGCCAGTTGGACCAGCGAGCAGCCCGCGAGGGCCAAAGGGGCGAGGATGAAGGCGAGGACGGCGGCGAGCCGAGGGAACGTGCGAAGGTGGCGAGTCATGTCCGGCTCCTTTCGCGATTCACCTTACCACTCGACTCCCAGCTTCAGCCGTACGTCGCGCTTGCGGTCGCGGTAGAAGAGGAACCCCTCCCGCCGGCCGTGGAGGTAGAGGTCGCGGAGGATCTCGACGTCCTTCCTGCAATAGGCCTCCACCAGGTCGAGCCGCCCCTGGCGCACCCACTCGAGCGATTGCAGGCCGTCGGCCGACTTCCCCACCCCCAGCGTCTCGGTCGCCAGGTGCCCCATCCCCACCCGGAAGCCGAGGCGGGAGGTGACGTCCTCCAGCAGGTCGTGGGTCGGCAGGGTGCGCGCGAAGTCCTCCCCCGTGTAGCCGGAGAGGACCAGGTAGTCGAAGCGCTTGATGTTGAAACCGATCACCACCGTGGCGCCGCGCAGGGCGTCGACCAGCCCGCCCACCTCCTGCTCGGAGAAGACCTCGAAGCGCCCCTCCTCCAGATGGCAGGCCACCCCGATCGCCACCCCCATCCGGTACGCCTTGTGCCAGCCGCCGACGTCGGCGGCCGAGCGCAGGGTCTCGATGTCGAAGAGGACCGTGCGCGGCTCGCCGTTCCGCGGCCGCGGCGGCGCCACCACCGGGCGCTGGAGGAGCATGGGCTCGGCGCGGATCGGAGCGGCGGCAGGCCGCGGGGCGTGGAGGCCGGCGTGGCGACGAGCGGGCGATTCCTCGGCGGGAAGGCGACCGTGAGGGCGACCGCGGGTCGCCCCTACACCCTCCGCCGCACCGGTGTCGATAATCTCCGCCGAAGGGTGTAGGGGCGACCCGCGGTCGCCCTCTTCGTCGCCCTTCGGGTCCCCCTCCCCCTCCGCCACCAGCGTCACCCGCACCGCCTCCCCCCAGGGGATCGCAGGCTCCTCGCGCCCCAGCACCAGGCGCAGTACGCGGGCGGCGCCGGGCTTGTCGAGCGGACGGTTGCCGTTGCCGCACTTGGGGGACTGCACGCACGAGGGGCAGCCGGTCTCGCACGGGCAGCCGGCGATCAGCGCCTCGACCCGCGTCAGCAGGTCCGAGAGGTCCTCGAACCCCTTCGCCGCGATCCCCACGCCGCCGGGGTGGCCGTCGTAGATGAAGACGGCGCCGGAACCGAGCTGCGGATGGAGGGGGTAGGAGATCCCTCCGATGTCGCCGCGGTCGCAGAGCGCCAGGATGGGGAAGAGGGAGATGCCGGCGTGCTCCGCGGCGTGGAGGGAGCCGAGGAAGTGCTCGCCAAGTTGACGCAGGGTCTCCTCGGCCGCCCGCGGCGCCGCCCACCAGAGGCCGACCGTCTCGAACTCGACCGGCGGCAGGTCGAGCGGCGACTGGTCGATCGTCTCCTGGCCGTGGATGCGCTTGCGCTCGAAACCGACCACCCGCTCGGTGACCTTGAGGCGGCCGAGCCAGGCCTGGAGGGGGCCGATGCTCTTCTCCTCCAGCACCTCGAGGATCTCGGTCTCCTTCTCGGTCAGCGGCGTCGTGAAGTAGTCGAGGTCCGCCGCCTCCGCCTGCACCCGCCGCTCCTCGTGCTCGAGGGCGGTGACCAGGAACTGCCGCCCGGCGTGGAGGTAGACCGCCCCCGGGTGGCACTCGTGGAGAGCGCGCACGCCGTCGACCGTGCCGATCGTCCGCCCGCCGGCGAGGATGGCGAAGGTCTCCCCCGATCCCCGCAGGTTGACGTGGCGCTGCGGCCGGCGCCGCAACGAGAAGATCTCGTCCCCCTCGGCGGCGGCGAGCAGGTGCCCCTGGCGCAGCAGCTTCTCGATCCGCGCCTGGTGGGGGGCGAGATAGGCGCGGTCGCCGGCATCAGCGGTGTCGAACGGCATCTCGGAGGCGCCGCAGACCAGGTGCGCGCGTGACACCGGGTCGTTGTACGGATCGACGATCAGCCGCTCGCAGGGGCGCTCGAGGAACTGCTCGGGATGGTCGAGGAAGTACTGGTCGAGGGCGTCGGGCATCGCCACCATGGCGGTGATCGACTCGCGGCCGTGGCGCCCCACCCGCCCCGAGCGCTGCCAGGTCGCCATCATGCTGCCCGGGTAGCCGACCAGGATGCAGGCGTCGAGGCCGCCGACGTCGATCCCCATCTCGAGCGCCGAGGTGGAGATCACGCCGTCGAGGTTCCCCGCGAAAAGCTCCCCCTCGATCCGCCGCCGCTCTTCGGAGAGGAAGCCGGCGCGGTAGCTCGCGACGCGCGCGGCGAGCGCCGGCTCCTGGCGCCGCAGCCAGGAGTAGAGCAGCTCGGTGATCCGCCGCGCCTTGGTGAACACGATCGTTTTCAGTCCCGCCTTGACGAAGCGGATGAAGAGCTGGAGCGCCGTCGTGTAGGCGCTCGCCTCGGGGCGGAAGAGGAGGAGATGGCGCCCCTCGCGGGGGGCGCCCGACTCGGCGATCCAGTGGAACTTGCGGCCGGTCAGCGTCTCGGCGAACTCGCCGGCGTTGGCCGCCGTCGCCGAGGAGGCGATCAGCACCGGGTCCGACCCCACCGAGCGGCAGAGGCGGAAGAAGCGCTGCAGGACGTGGTGGAAGTGGCTGCCGAAGATCCCGCGGTAGGTGTGGAGCTCGTCGAGCACGATCCAGCGCAGGTCGGCGAGGAACGGCCCCCAGCCGGTCCAGTGGCCGAGGATGCCGAGGTGGAGCATGTCGGGATTGGAGATCACCACCCGCGGGAAATTCTTGCGGATCGCCGTGCGCTTCGCGGCCGGGGTGTCGCCGTCGTAGATCTCGCACCCCGCGACGTCCGGCGGGATCCCCGCCTCGGCCGCCAGGCGCAGGAACTTCCCCCGCTGGTCCTGCCCCAGCGCCTTGAGCGGGAAGAGGAAGAGCCCATGCCCCGGTCCGCCGCGGATCGCCTCCTCGAGCGGCGGGACCTGGAAGACCAGCGACTTGCCCGACGCCGTCGGGGTGGTGACGAGGACGTTCTCCCCCCGCCGCGCCGCCGCGATCCCCTCCGCCTGGTGGCGCCAGAGGCGCGGCACCCCGTTGCGGGCGAGGGCGCGGGCGAGCGGCTCCGCCACCGGCTCCTCCCCATAGCTTGCGTCGCTCCCCGGCAGGTGCGTGCTGTAGAGGAGCTGCGGGCCCAGCCGCGGATCGTCGCGGATCTCGTCGATCAGGGGACCGAGCGTCGAATCCTCGGGAAAGGCGACGGAGGCGAAGCGGTTACGAGGCATTACCGCCCGATGGTAGCACGGCCGCCAACCCCGCAGGCCGCGGGGCTGGCGGCGACGGATGGTGTTTACTGGTCGGGTGCGCAGGGCTCGGTGCAGACGCTCCGGCCGCCGGCAAAGCAGCAGCTGTAGCAACAGCCGGCGTCGTTGCAGTAATACGTGATGCAGTACGAGCCATAGCCACCGACGGCCTGGGCGGGGCGGGCGCTCGAGACCAGGGCGGCGATCGTGAGGGCGAGGCCGAGGCCGGAATACATCAACTTCTTGCGCATGGGCACTCCTGTCCGAAAGGAGGCGGCCGGAGATCGGACCACCCCTATCTTCCCAGGTGCGCCACGAACGGTCGAGAGAGCCCGATCTATAACTGCGCCATCAGCTCCTGCCGCTTCGCCTCGTACTCCTCGCGGGAGATGATCCCTTCGTCGTAGAGCGCCTTGAGCTGGCGCATCCGCTCGGCGCCGGAGGGAGCGGCGGGGGCGGCGGGCGCAACCCGCCCGCTCGAACGGTACGCCTCGGCCGCCGCCAGGATGGCGTTCCGGAGCTCGAGGGGATGCGAGACGTTGCGGAAGACGGAGATCCCCGCCTGGCTCGCGGTGTCGATCTCGACGTCGCCGTAGCTCAGCAGGCGGCCGACGAGGGTCTGCCGGTGCTCGACGTTGTTGATCTTGTCGAGCCGGGAATCGATCGAGCGGCGGGAGAGGACGCCGATCTCCTGGATGATCCGGTGGTTGGTGAGCACGAAGTCGTTGGCGCGGCGGATGAAGTCCCGCCAGGCGTAGACCGCGCCGAAGACCAGGGCGATGGCGAGCAGGGCGAGCGCCAGGACCGCATGCTGGAACCCGAACCAGGCGACGGCGGCGAGCGCCAGCGCGAGGCCGGCCAGGACGGCGACCGGCAGGAGCGACCAGCGGGTGACGTAGGCCCGGTAGAGGATCTCCTCGCCGGGTTGGAGCTGCTGCTCGATCTTCATCGTCGGCCTCCTCCCGCGAGATCCTACCCCACCTGCTCAGCGCTGAAAGGCGTAGGAGACCTTGAGGAAGATCTCGCGGCCGGCCGGGGCCAGCCGGTCGTCGACGGCGAGGGCGCGGTCGTCCGAATAGCCGAGGAAGAGGACGGTCTGCCAGTTGAGCTTGTAGGAGAGGAGCGCCGAGCCGGTCACCCCCTCCTCGCGGTGGGCGAAGCCAAGGGCGGGATCGTAGAGGCCGAGGTCGCGCACCGTGCGCACGCGCTGCGCGACCAGCCGCAGGAAGGCGCGCGAGGTAAAGGTGTAGGTCGCCTTGATTCGCGCCACCTCGGCGGTGAACAGGCGCGCGTCCTCGGGTCCACCGGCCGGCGCGACGTCGAGCCAGCGCCGGCTGCCATTGAGCTGAACGGCCAGATGATCGGTCGGCCGCACCGTCCCCGATACGCCGAGGGTGACCCCGCGCCCCGGCCGCTGGTTGGCGAAGTCGACGTCGTCGCCGGCGGTCAGGTTCAGCGACAGGTCGCTGACCCGCAGCGAAGGGCTCATCTGGACCGAGGTCACGAAGTAGCCGGCGTCGACCAGGCGGCTCCCCGTCCACACCCGGTCGGTGCGGTGCTCGACGCTGATGAAGCTGTTCCAGAACCCCTGGAGGTCGAACCCCGGGTCGACGCTGCGCAGGAGGCTGCCGCCCGCCGTGCCTTCGGTGTCGCGCAGCCGCAGGTAGGGATGGATACGGCGAAACGGCCCCGACTCGACGAAGAAGCTGCGGCCGAGGGCGGCGGTCGAGTCGCGCACCCCCACCTGCGGCAGGAAGCCGAGGTCGGCCCGGAACTCGTCGCCGATGTCGAGGTACTGCAGCGTCCAGTCCCAGGTCCGCGTCGAGTGGCTCCAGTTGAGGTAGCCGGCGTGCGAGCCGAGCGACCGTCCATCCCATTCGGCCGCCAGGTCCGGACGGTCGGGGGTCAGCGAGCGGCTGACCAGGAGTTGCCCGGAGACGGTGTCGTCGCCGTTCGGCCGCCACTGGAAGTCGGGGCCGAAGACCCGGTTGTGCCCGCCCCCCGCGATCTCGCGGTCGGTCACCAGGAAGCTGGCGAAGGAATTCCCGAAGTCCTTGCGCCCGCGGCCGATCGCCACCCGCGAGGAGAAGTCCTGGTCCGCCAGGTTCGAGGCGACCGGTCCGGGGAGGATCACGCTGCCGCCGCCGCGGTCCTCCGCCACCAGGGCGGTGTAGAGGATGCCGCCGGCCTCGCCGGTGGAGCGCACGCCGTAGCGCGGCGAGGTGATGGTGCGCGTGTAGACCGCCTGGATGGGGGTCGAGAAGAGCTCGAGCCCCTCGAGGAAGAATGGGCGCTTCTCGGGGAAGAACAGGGCGAAGCGCTGGTTGGCGGCGATCTGCGCCACGTCGGACTCGACCTGCGAGAAGTCCGGATTGAGCGTGGCGTCGATCGCCGTGTTGGCGTTCGGCGTCCACTTGGCGTCGAGCCCCGCCTCCGCGTGGACCGGCCGGTCGACGAGCGGTCCGGGGCTGCCGTCGGGGCCGCCCGGGAGCGACTGGCGCTCCGCCGTGGCGTAGGGGGCGAGCACCAGGTGGTTGCCGCTCGGCAGCCCGGTCAGGCCGGTGATCTTCTGCTCGTGGCAGATGAAGCAGCTCGAGCCGCGCGGCAGCTTGCGGTTGAACATCTGGTAGCGGAAGTCGCGCGGCCGGTTGCGGTAGAGCAGGATTCCCCAGGTCTGCACCGGCGCCGAGTTGTAGCGCAGCGACGAGAAGGGGATGCGGATCTCGAGCGTCCAGCCGGTCGGCGGTGATCCGCGCCGCCGAGTCCCAGTAGAAGTCCGGCGAGGGGTCCTCGCCGCTGATGTCGCTGGTGATCGCGTCGTACTGGATGCCGCGCGGATTGGCGAAGAACTCGAGCGCCGTCTTGCCGTCGTTGCGGGTGTCGAGGGCCACCCCGCCGTAGTCGGTGGAGCTCGCCAGGTCGTCGTGGTCGCCGAGGGGCGCGCGGATGCTCTTGGGATCGGGGTCCGAGAAGTCGAACGCGGCATAGAAGAAGCGGTCGTCGTAGGTCAGCCAGGCGACCGTCTTCACCTTCGGCTCGACGCCGTCGCCGGGGTTCGTCTCGTAGAAGGTCTCGATCCGCGCCGCCCCTTCCCACCCCGGATCGCCCAGCCGGCCGTCGACCTCGATCGGTCCGCTGGCGCGCGGGATGTACAGCGGTGCGGAATCCTCCGCGCCCCCGGCCGCGGGCGACGCGGGCGGCACCGGCGGCTGCGCGAGCAGGCCTGCCGGAGCGGCGAGCGCGAGGAGGAGGACGGCGCCGAGGCGAGCTCGAAAGGTGCGGAGCATCGCCCTTCTACGGCCCTCCGGCGCCAAAAGTTTCCGTCCTCTGGCTCGCGCCTTGCACATCGATTTTCTGCTTTGAGCCCAAATACGCAACGCCTCCTCGTCGTCTCCAACCGGCTCCCGATCGTCCTCGAAAAGCGGGACGGCGGCTGGGGCCTGAAACCCGCCTCGGGCGGCCTGGTCAGCGCGCTGGCGCCGGTGCTCTCGCATCGCGGCGGCGTCTGGATCGGCTGGCCGGGGCTGGCGCTCGACCCGGAGGGGGACTGGCAGGCGGTCCTCGCCTCCGGCTACCAGGAATCCGGCTACGAGCTGGTGCCGGTCCTCCTCTCGGAGGAGGAGGTCAAGGGGTTCTACGACGGCTTCTCGAACGCCATCCTGTGGCCGCTGTTCCACGATCTGCTCGGGCAGTGCAATTTCGATCCGTCCTTCTGGTACGCCTATCTCAAGGTCAACGAGAAGTTCGCCGACTGCGTCCTCGCGCACAGCCGCGCGGAGGACTTCATCTGGGTGCAGGACTACCAGCTCCTCCACGTCGCCGAGCTGATGCGCCGCCAGAACGAGTCGGCGCGGATCGGCTTCTTCCTCCACATCCCCTTCCCGCCGCTCGACATCCTGCTCAAGCTCCCCTGGCGCGGCCAGATCCTGCGCGCGCTGCTCGCCCACGACCTGCTGGGCTTCCAGACCCCGCGCGACAGCCGCAACTTCCTCACCTGCATCGAGAACCTCCTCCCCGAGGCGGAGATCGCGAACGACGGCGCGATCGCGACGGTGCGCCTGGGCTCGCGGGAGGTGCGGGTCGGCGCCTTTCCGATCGGCATCGACTTCGCGTCCTACGAGGAGTCGGCGCGCTCCGAGGACGTGGCGCGCCGCATCGTCGAGCTGCGCGGCCGGATGGGGCCGCGCGAGATCATCGTCGGGGTCGACCGCCTGGACTACACCAAGGGATTGATCGAACGGCTGCAAGCCTTCCGCAACGCGCTCCAGCGCTACCCCGAGCTGCGCGAGCAGGTGGTCCTCTTCCAGCTCGTGGTCCCCAGCCGGGAAGGGGTTCCCGGGTACCAGCTCCTCAAGGGGCACGTCGAGCAGCTGGTCGGGGAGATCAACGGCGAGTTCTCGTCGGCCGGGTGGGTGCCCGTCCACTACCACTACCGCAGCCTGGCGCGGCGCGACCTGATCGCCCTCTACCGCATGGCCCGGGTCTGCCTGGTCACCTCGATCAAGGACGGCATGAACCTGGTGGCCAAGGAGTTCTGCGCCTGCCAGGTGGACGGCTGCGGGGTGCTCATCCTCTCCGAGTTCGCGGGCGCCGCGGCGCAGCTCCAGGAGGGAGCGCTGCTGGTCAACCCGCACGACATCGAGGGGATGGCCGACGCGCTGAAGACCGCTTTCGACCTCGACGAGGACGAGCGGCACCGCCGCATGGAGGGGATGCGGGAGACCCTGCGCGAGCAGGACATCTTCTGGTGGGTCGACTACTATCTCCAGGCCGCCCTCGGCACCGTGCCCGAGGACTACCGCGCGATGAAGGAGTACTTCCCCCCGATGGACTTCGAAGAGTACCTCTGACCTCCATGCTCCCCTCCGCCCTCGCCGGCTGGGACGGGATCGCCGCCCGCCTCGACGGCCGCCGCCCCGCCCTCTTCCTCGACTTCGACGGCACCCTCTCCCCCCTGGTGGCGCGCCCGGATCTCGCCGTCCTGCCGGCGGCGGCGCGCGAGGTGCTCGGCCGCCTCGCGCAGCGCTTTCCCGTGGTGATCGTCTCCGGCCGCGGCCGCGAGGACGTCGCCGGGCGGGTCGGCCTGCCGGACCTCGTCTACGCCGGCAGCCACGGCTTCGACATCGCCGGACCGGGACAATTGCGGCTGGAGGTCGGCGAAGGGGTGCCGGAACGAATCGAGCGCGCCGCCGGGCGGCTGCGGCACGAGCTGGAAGATGTCGCCGGGGTGATCGTCGAGCCCAAGCGCTTCTCCGTGTCCGTCCACTTCCGGCTGGCTGACGCGGCCGACGTGCCGCGCATCGAGCGGGCGGTCGACGCCGCCCTCGCCGCCGAGCCCGGCCTGCGCAAGGCGCACGGCAAGATGCTCTTCGAGCTGCGCCCCGACCTCGACTGGGACAAGGGGCGCGCCCTCCTCTGGCTGCTCGGCGAGCTCGGGCTCGAGGGCCCGGACGTCCTCCCCTTCTACCTCGGCGACGACCTCACCGACGAGGACGCCTTCCGCGCCCTGCGCGGACGCGGCGTCGGCATCCTCGTGGGGGACGTCGGGGTCGCGGCGGAGGAGCCGCGGGAGACCGCGGCGGCGTACCAGCTCCGCGATCCCGCGGAGGTGGTCGCGTGGCTCGAGCGGCTGCTATGCTCCCGCCCCGCAATCTGACCTGGCCGGAGTGGCCGACTTGGAGACCTGACCCTTGAACGATCCCCGACCGGTGCTGACGGCGCTCGACAACGCGCCCGCCCTTCTGGTTCCGCTGATCCTCGACGTTCCCGAGCCCTGGCGCAAGCGCCGGCCGGTGCCGCACAAGTGGTCGGCGCACGAGCACTTCTGCCACGTGGCCTCTCCTCGAAACGCGGTTCCGCCAGCGCCTGGAGACGATGCTGGCCGTGGACGACCCCGAGCTCGAGGCGTTCTACCCCGCTCCCGAGGACGAGGCCGGCAGTCTTCTGGAGATGGATCTCGAGGCGGCGATCACGCAGTTCGTCCGCGAGCGCGGCGAGCTGGTGGCCCGCCTGCGCGAGCTCCCCGCGGAAGGCTGGGAGCGGCCGGGGCGGCATCCCGAGTACGCCTATTACACCGTCTTCGGCATGGCCCGCCACATGACCCTCCACGACGCCCTCCACGGCTACCGGATCGAGGACTCGCTGCGGCGCACCGAATGGCCCGAGCACGAGGCCTCGGACGCGATCGAGCTGGCCCCGCCCGAGCCCGCGGAGCCGACGGTCGAGGCGGGCATCCCGGGCGCGCTCGCCCGGATGAAACCGGGGGAGATCAACCTCCTCGGACCCTTCCAGGTGCCGGGGCTCGCGCCGCGGCCGATCCGCGTCTACCTGCCGCGCGGCTACGACCCGGCCGAGCAGCACTTCGGCCTCTACATGTTCGACGGCCAGAACGTCTTCGACGACGCCCCCTCCTTCTCCGGCGGCTGGTACCTCCACGAGGCGGTCGAGGGGCTGGCGAAGGGCCGCCGCCCGCCGGTGGTGATCGGCATCGAGCACGGCGGCCCGGGGCGGAACCTCGAGCTCTCCCCCTTCCCCTTCGAGAGCGACCCCGGCCAGATCGCCATCCTCCTCGACTGGGTCACCGAGCACCTGATCCCTGCGCTCACCGCCGAGCTCAACCTGGTGCCGCCGCCGCTCGGCGCGGTGGTCGGCGGCTCCTCGATGGGCGGCCTCGCCGCCCTCTGGTCGCACTTCCACTACCCGCAAGCCTTCGGCGGCGCCCTCGTGATGTCCCCCTCGCTCTGGGTCGCCAACCAGGCGATCTTCGTCGACATCGCGGCCCAGCCCAACCCCCCCGTCTCCCGCATCTACCTCGACGCCGGAGCCCGCGAGGACCGCGGCAAGGTGGTCGACGCCGTCAAACGCATGGCCGAGCACCTCGTCGAGCGCGACTACGACTCCGACCGCCTGATGTGGCGCGCCGACGCCAAGGGTACCCACAGCGAAGCCGCCTGGAGACGGCGGCTGCCGAAGGCGTTGCGGTTCATGTATCAGTAGGGGCGGGGCGACGGGACGCTGAAGTACTTCACTCCTGCTACGCTCCGCAAATGGCCGATCTCCTCCACCGATCAGCTCGAAGGCTCCCCAGACGAGGGGCTGTCTCATGCGTTCGGAACCATGTTCAAGGAAGTCAACCTGGGTTGCTTGCAAAGCCTCCGCAACAGTCTTTCTCTGCGCCAGGTTACGGTAGAAGTCGACCATAAAATCCGCGGTGGCGACATCATTGACGTCCCACAAGCTAGCTACTACGGCAGGTACGCCTGCCGCGAGGAAAGGACGGGCGAAGCTCTCGATACCCTCGGTACGAGAGACCTGGCCAACCGCCGTCGCACAGCTGGCCAGGACCGCAAGCCGCGTTTGGGCGAAGCGCCGGCCAAGAATCTCTCCCGAGTAGAGGACGCCACGATTGGGATTGGCCGGGTCATCCTTTGCAAACAGAAGCTGAGAGAGAAGTGGGAATCCAGGGTTCAGCAACGCATGGCCGCCGAAGTGGACGATTCCAAAGTCACCCGCAACGGCCAGAAAGGCACTCTTGGTCGCCTCGTTATCGCGCAGCACCCGCGAGCCCGGGAAGAGCTGCGGGATCCACTGTTCGGTCGCGCCTCCGCTCAATCTCGGCAAGGCAGGATAAAGCTCGCGATCAAAGGCCGGGTCAGCTATGACCAGCGCGCGCCGGTTTGTCACAGCAGCAAGCTCGCGATCTCGGCGCAGACAAGCAGCGAAGACCGCGGCACTTGGAGCAACGGAGGAGGGGTGATCCTGCGCCACATACCTGCCCGTGCGGCTGTCGCGCAGAAGGGCGAAGGAGAGAGCGTGCAGGGCGCCGTCGGGGACGAAGACAATGCGGCAGCCAGGTGGGAGGAAGCGAGCCACGGGTCGGATGAGAATCTCATACAGCGCGGTCGAGACTTTGAAGAACTCGGCATGATCGCCTTGCACCGCGGCCCGCGTGAGCCCTCGTACCAACGCTGCCAAAGAGCTTGCTTCGACCGACAGATGTTGGGTCTCGAGACCCGACGGGCGGCTGACCCAGAAGTCCAAACTCTTCCGCTGGAGCCAGTACTCGATCACCACAGTGTTTTCGGGTAGGTGTTGCTGGAGAATTCTCGGAGCGTCGAGAAGAAGGGCGCCTTGCGAGACCTCCTCCGGTTCCAGCATGCCAGTAGGCTGGGCTATGATCCAGTCCATGAGCACACGCGCTCGTGCCCGTTCGCTGTAAGCGAGCGCTTTGGCGGCCGACTTTCGCTCTAGCTGGAACGAAACCATAGTGTCGACCAATTCTCGGGTCTGGTCAAAAAACGAGATTCTCTGCTCCAGCGGCGTGATCCGCGCCCGCTGGCTCTCAGATTCGCCGATGGCATCTGACAAGTCGCGTTCCACCTCGGCACTGTGACCAGTCATCCGCTCGGCGATGGCACGCTGAAAGAGAGCTTGTCCCAGCGCCCAGTGGGAATCCGAAGCACGAAGAATCAGTATTGCACGATCGAGCAGTTCGATAGCTGCAAGCGGAGATGCGGGAGTCCGCAGCCTGCCCTCTGCGAGCAGGACGTTACCCTCGGTTAGGCGTCTCGTTCTCGGATCTGGAATAAGCGGCAGCAGGCGAGCGGCCTCCTGAAGGGCGGAAGTAGCAGGACCGATATCACCAAGAGCGGTCAGGATGCAGGCGCGATCGAAAAGACCCTCAGCGAGTGCCGAGATCGCACCGGTGTCCCTGGCACTGCGTAACATTTCGTCCTGGAACCTAAGCCCCACGTCGAGCTCCCCTTCATCCAACGCCATGAAGGTGGCCATGCCGTAGATCGCGGAGCGTATACGGGGAGTATTGAGCGTGGCGGACTCGTGTAGAGAGGGGTAAAGAACCCGCCACCCCTCTTCTCGACGGCCGAGAGAGGCAAGATTCGTCGCGACCAGTGAGGCCAGCATGGCTTCATGGGCGAATTCCTTGAGGTGGTGGAAGTCCGCAGACGCAGAAGTTAGCGCCGTCAAAGCGGCCGTGAGGTCACCCCTGATAAGGTCAATGAGGCCAACCAGCCAGAGGTTTCGACCATGGAGGGCCCGGAACCTAGCCCGTTGGGGGTCGTCGGCCATTGGTAGAAGAAGTCGAAGGGCTTGGTCATACTCATAGCGCTGATAGTGGCAGTAGGCGATCTGACACCTTGCCCAGAACGCTAAAGGGCTGCCTTGCGCCTCCAGCGCCTCCCGGGCTGCTTGCAGGGGAGACAAAGCCTGGGTGAAGCTTCCCTTCCGCACCAAAGCTAGGCCATCTCCGTAGGAACGTATACCCGTCGCTAACCGAGACAGCCGCGAGGTGTTACCCTCCGTTAGTCGGAGGCGATTGATCTGAGCAACCGTATCCGCTGCCAAGCTTTCTCCGGCGAGGTCTACTAAGCCGTTGGCGATGACACCGGCGAGACTGATGAATCTCTTGGCATCGGAGTCCTGGTGCGCGAGTTGCGCCCGCGCCCACGATGGAAGGATCTCCTCCTCGACATACTCTCGGCACTCCTGGGGCCACGCCGCAAGCAAACGGCGAAGCGCCTTTTCGTCACGGCTTGCGGCTGCCACTTCCAAACCGGCCTTCACATTCTGCCATTTTGTCCCTGGGGTCTTGAGTGCCAAAAGATGAGCTTCGGCCTCACGCGACCACCCCGGGTCCTTCTCCTGTCGCAAGAAACGCTCCCACTCTTGGATGGCTTGCTCGCGCAGGGTGAAACGCTCCAGAACCAGAGCAAGGTTGAATCGGGCCGCGAGGAGCCCTGGCTCCTTCTTGAGGGCTTTCGTCGCGGCGGCAAGCGAGAGGACAAGGTCATGCGGGTCTGACCCTAGTTCGGCCCTTTCGAGGTAAGCAGCGGCCAGATCGTTCCACAAGGACGCCCCGCCCGGCACGACCCTCGTTGCTCTTGCCAACCGGCGAACGGCCCCGTCAGCGTCGCCCTCTCTTAGCGACTCAGACGCCCGGTGCCTCACCGAAGCGATCGCGCTCGTTCCGGTCTGTGCTGCGACCGAAGACACTCGGGTTGATGGTCGCCGGTGTGGTAACGGCCCCCGATAAGGAGCCCATGCCATGCGGACCAACCGTCCCCCTACAGGCCGCTTCGCGTGGCCTCGGGGAGTCGGACCGCACTGCGCCAGCAACCCGAGGGGCAATGTCAGCGAGGCCGCCAAGGCAAAGGCTCTCAGCGGAGAAAGGATGAGGCTCGTCCGTCCAATGATGCGAGGAGACGGCGTCGGAGAACGACTCAAGAGGCCTATCTGAGCACGTAGCATACGCATATACTACTGCCATCTCTTGGTGTTCCACCTCACCGCCGGCACCAGGACCGAGCGCGCCCAGTTCGGACCGGTTCGAGCAACTCGGGCTACGACAAGGAGGCCTTGTGACAACTGTTCTCTTACGCATCTTCTTTCATGGCATGATCGCCTTCGTTCCCATGACTGGCGGCGGTAACCAGATGAAAGCGCTGCTGGTCGATTCGCAAACGCCGCCCGACGTCGCCTCGCGGTGCGTGGCGGAGCACAGGCCGGAACTCAGGTTCAGGACATCAAATTCTGAATGCATCGCTGCTGCGAGTATCGGTTGCCAGGTTGATGGCGCCGATTGCAGCTGCTCACTCGTGCGGCAGGAAATCAGCTTCGCCACGACCGTAACTCCGGCTCAGGTAAAGTTTAACGTACAACCTCCGCGCAAGATGCCAGATAGTCCCACTTCCGAAGCTGCTGAATTATCCTATATTCCGAATATTCTAAATATTCATAATGCAAAATTGAACCAGGATTTCTTGAATCTCAAGCCAAAGCTTCTACTCGATCGTATGACTTTCTCGTATGACACAGTTGAACCTTGCATGCTCGCTGCTCGCAACCTAGCAGCAGGGGGGTCGGAAGTCCACACATTCAGTTTCGGGCGGCTTGGAGATACGACTGGAAGCTTCATGGGACAGGCCATCGCACAGATGATGACTGCACAGGCGACGGTCCCGTACGACGGCATAACTACGATGGTCGGTCTCAATGTTTTGGGGTTTGATCACCCAACTTCATTTTCTATGAACCTCCTCACACAACCGTGCGATCCACATGGCTCACCTACCCCTGTCTGCATAGACGTCACCTTGGGGAACGCGCGTGAAGAACTCCCCACGCCCAGTGAGTGCGACGATGGAGTCGGCCGTGACTTCGCGTTTTTCTACGAACTCCTCAACAATCCGCCTCCGTGGGAGAGCCGATTGCTTCCAATAGATGACAATACTGTTAAGGTTGACTCTACATTACTTGAAATTAAGGAATGCGCAGATCACCCTAAGGGTCCAATGAACCGACCCATTTGCGCCATGGCGAGTTTTATCCCATGAAACGCTTTACGATTTTTTTCATCCTGCTTTGGATCGCGGCTGCCGACTTACAGGCGCAGGTTGCTGCCCCCGGCCCGCAAGGCAAACGGTTCGCCCTCGTCATGGGAAACAGCGACTATCCGGGGCCTCCGATTCTCGGCGCTTCAGATGCACACGACATCGCAATTGCACTAGACAGCCTCGGGTTCACTGTCGTAGGCGGAACTGCATCAGAGAAGGCAGTTCTGGACGGCAGGCTCGACACCATAACGAATGGTCTAAAAGCCCTCTCTCAGGCCATCAAAGACTACAGAGCGGTTCCTGAGGTGGTCCTTTTCTACTACTCAGGACACGGCTTCCAAGCGGCGGGATCTAATTATCTGCTACCAGCCCAAACCACAGACCTGACGGATCCCAAGACAGAGGCGATATCACTCAAGGACGTAGTAAATACCTACATGACTGTAGGCGACGTTTTCCCCAACTATGCTTCGAAAATCGTTATCCTCGACGCCTGCAGGACGAACGTCACGCTGCGAGTCGGCGGAAAAGCACCCGATGCCGGATTGGCACAGGACCAATTTCACCCGCCGCCGCAGACGATGGTCTTTTATGCCACAGGTTATGGCGGTGTGTCGGACGGTACTCCCATTGCAGGCCATTCGCCCTTCACTCATGCAATTCTTCTCTATATCGGTGCGGCAGGCCTCAAACTGAGTGATTTTATGACAAGCGTAGTGTCAGATACCCAGAGCCACACCCGGCCACAGCAGATTCCAACACCCTACGGAAGCGTCCCGCAATTCTTTTTCAAACCTCCCGTAGAGATAGAGGTTGCGATAACGGGGGTCGATGACGGGGTTTTCGTGCAGGCAGGTACCAACGAAGCGTCGAGATGGATCGACGAGCCCGAGGTCCGCAAGACCTTCTATCTAAATAGCGGCAAGAATTCGCTCTCGATCTTAGTTTTCAACCAGAAGACATATAGGAACGGCCAGTCATGGGACAAACCGGAGGGATGGTCGTACCAAGTGGACCTCACCACTCATGGAGAGCCCGTGCGCTCGTTCCTTAATAGAGAGCCTGTTCCTCGCAAGAACGGCCCTCGCTTTGGCAAGCTGTTTACGGTTGCCACCGCCACCCTAATGGTTGACCCGAAATCGGGTATCGTCAGCGTGGATGAGCCTTGGGAGATTGCCCTAACCCCTGCGGAAGATGAAGACCGCGTTCTCTATCAAATCCAAGTGCCAATCCTCAACAAGAGCCTGGTGATAGGTGGACGTGAATCTCTCCGTGACAATGTCAACAAATGTGTCGGTAAGCCGTTGGAAGGTTCCGGCAAGGTCGCAGAATTGTTCGCCAAGGCCGCGATATCGGTGTTCCAAGGACAGAGTTTGGACAATGTGGTGAGGAGCTTCAACGACGATTTCACGCAGTGCGTTGGCGACGCGGTATGGACGGAGCTTAAATAGGCCAGTCCTCCTGTAGAGGTATGAGACGAGCGGCGAGCCGCGGTTCCCTCAGGTACGATGTGAGGCCGCCGCTACTTCGGCAGAGACCGTCTTCGAGTTTCGGTGCAACATGAAGGTGGGTACCCTCGTCTTCTCGGGAAGTAGGATATCTACGCCCAGTTCCTAGATCACGGCCGTATGCGGGAACCCTTCCGCGGCCAGACCTTGCCGCCGGTTGAGATACCACAATCGACAAGTGGCAGGCGGTCATCCAGCCGTCCTGGGAGCGGAATGGACGGCCGAGATAGGCGTAAAGAAGATCCACCGCTGCAGCCATCATGAAGAAATTTCCCCGACGGTCCGTCTACTCAAAGAACAACACTTAGGAGGATCTTGAGATGCGGAACTTTCTCTTTGTCCTAGCAGTCCTGGCGATCTGTTTATCTGGCCCTGCGTTCGCAGACGAACAATGCGCCGACGTTTTGCGTGCTGGAGTCTTCAACCAGACTCAGACGTTTGACAGCGAACTCGGCCGTTTAAGCTACCTTAACTGGCAATGCACCACCGAATTTAAGAACCACAATGAGGCACTAGCGGCTGGCCTAAATGTGGGCTTCCTGGTGTACGATGTTCCGATTCAAGTAGGCGGCACTTGGGCGCAAAGCCACGTAGAGCAGTGGAAAAAGACTCACTGTAGCGAGGATAGCCTGCAAACCGACCATCAGCGCGCCACAGTCTCACTAATTAGAGCTGTGGCCCCCGAAGTTATCTCCGGATGGATTCGATGCTGGGAGCTTAAGACTCCGGCTTCCGCTATTGCCTGTGATGTCGAGCAGAAAGCTGGAGCCGTTGTCTTCTCTGCCCGCTGGGTCAGGACACCAGGCGACCAGAATACGCCCCTGGTAAAGTACTACGAAGCGCTGAACACCAAATGCAATCGGCAACTTGCGGTTGGTGAGGCATTCGACGATGCGGGAGTTTCTATCCCATGCTCTCCGAACAGCAAAGCCGATCCCTCATTCGTGCTGGATACAACAAGGGGACGTTGTTTTAAGACATACGAGTCCCCCAAGACTTCCCGGACGTTCTCAGGGAAGACCATTCTCACTGATAACGAGTTCATCCAGGTAGACGAAGCGATCTTTGAACCGAACGCCGTAATTGTTACTAATGGCCACCAATTGACTATTGCTGCTCGGAACCTGAAGGTTAACGGCGGTGTGCCTAAAATCGTCTCCTTTGAGCTCCACTCTAACCGTCCATCCGGAGAAGATGGACGTTCCGCGGCACCGATTACGCTCCAGGCCGAGACCTTTTCGGGTACCGCTCTTGAGATCCAAAACTTCGGCGAGCCTGGAATGAATGGCAGAGACGGAAGAAAAGGCTCAACAGGATCGTCTGGTCAGCAAGGGCAACAAGCTAGTTGGGATCCCTTGCATGGTTGCCACGATCGCACCGAGAGCAGCGGTGGCGGCGCTGGCGGCGCTGGAGAAGACGGCTCAGACGGTGGCCGCGGAGGTGACGGAGGCAACGTTACCCTAAAAGTCTGCGGTCTCTCCCAAGCGGACCCTCTTCAGCGCATCCGGGTGACCAACATCAAAGGCGGATCTCGCGGTCAAGGAGGCAATCCGGGGCCTGGGGGCGATGGCGGACCCGGGGGCGCTGCGGTTCCGGGAACCAACCTTTGCGGCGGCGGCGGACCTGGGGCTCCGGGATCGACGGGGTCTCCAGGGCGGGCAGGAAAGACACCAGACCGCGATGGTGGCCCAGGGCAGATCTTCTGGCTTCCGTGCTCCGAGTAGGAAGCTAGACACAGCGACGAGTTGGCAGACGTGGCTCGCGCCAACTCGTCTTAGAACCTAGAACTAGCCAAGCGTGGCGGCGAACGAGATCCCGTCTGATCCAAAGAGGCGATCTCGAGAACGGGAACAGGCACTACAGCTTCAAAGGATCAAACCGCTGACCCAATCCGTTGGGGAAACGCTCTAGAACTAAGTGATTCAGGCTCTCAATCGAGGCGCTGCAGTAAAGATCTCCGGGCTCCGCTCCGCCTTCTCCGGAGCGGAGCCCGCTTCAGCCAAAACTCAGTTCCACCGCCTCGACTCGCGCCATCTCCGCTCCCCGCACATGCGCCGCCGCGACCGCGATGGCATAGCGGATCGCCTCCAAGACCGGCATCCCCCGCCGCAGAGCCACGGCCAAGCCTCCCATGCAGGCGTCCCCCGCCCCGACGAGAAACCGAGGCCGCTCGACCGGCAGGCGCGCGGCCCCGATCCGGCCGTCCACCAGGAACCGGAGACCCTCGGCGCCACGGCTGACCACCGGCAACCGCACCCCTCGATCCGCCAGGAAACGCAGCGCGGCGTCCACGGCGGCGCTTCCGGAAAGATCTTTGATGCCGGGCAGTATTCGTATTTCCTCCTCGTTGGGCTTGCAGACCGCCACCGAGAGGTTTTCCAGAGCGTGCAACAGGGGCTCGCCGTAGAGGTCGAGGAGGAGGACGGCGCCACGGTCAGCGGCGGCATGGCCGATGCGCGCCCAGGTCCGCGGGTCGAGCCCTTGGGGGAGCGAGCCGTGGAGGCTCACCAGGTCTCCGGGTTGGAGGTCGTTCTCCAGCTCCGCCAGCAAGGCCTCGACCGGCTCCGGATCTTCCAGCTTGAAACCGGGCGCTCGGAAATGAGCGGCGGGACGGCCGGAGGCGAGATCGAGCAGGGTGAGGTTGCGGCGGGTCGAGGCATCGATGGCAACGAGGGTTGCCTCGACGCCATCCCTCTCGAGAAGGCTTCGAAAGAGGTCGCGGTCGGCCTTTCCCACCAGCCCGTACGCCTTCACGGGCTCGCCGAGGGCGGCGATGGTCCGCGCGGCATTGATTCCCTTGCCGCTGGCGAGCGTCCGGTGCTCGCGAGCTTCCGTGACGCCTCCGGGCTCGAGCGCGGAGACGGTGAACAGCTCGTCGAAGCCGGTGTTGAGGGTTACGGTGCGGATCATGGCGTCTCGGCCGGGCGGGGAACGCCGCTTTCCCCGCTCTCGGTGCCTCGCGCGGGGAGGGAACGCGGCATTCCCCGGCGCTCCCACCGGAGCGCAGACGGGGAAAACGTCATTCCCCGCGGGAGAGGGGACGCGACGAGCGGGGAAAGCTCCGTTCCCCGTCGCGCGGCGGGCATTCCCCGCCTCGATCGGCCCCTTCCCTGGAGGGAAAGGCCCGGCGCGGCGGGGGAAAGCTCCGTTCCCTTCAGAACGTCGCGCAGTGACGATGGGGAATTCCCCATTCCCCGGCGATCGTCAAACCCGCCACGCGGGGAAAGCAGCATTCCCCTGCGCTCGGGAGGCTCGCGATCCGGGGAACGCGGCGTTCCCCTCAAAGCCCGCCGAACGGCGCGTGGTAGGCGACGCTGGCGCCGATCCAGCTCTTGTCCTTGTTGAAGTCGACCCCCATCATCTTCCCCTTGCTGATCCGCACCAGGCTGTTGACCAGGGTCGGGCGGTCCTTCCAGAGGAACATCATGCGGATCTCGGCCTTGGCGGGCTCGTCGGGGGTCTCGATCGCCGCGGCGTACTCGACCTTCCTCTGCAGGATGAAGTTCTCAGGGTCGGGAAGCGAGCGCAGGCGCTCCTTCGTGGGGCCCAGCTCGACGCCGAGACCGGCGAAGGAGTAGAGCGGCTTCAGCACGTAGTTCTCGAGGTCGTCCGGAATCTCCTTGAGATCGCTGACGAACCAGGTCGGCGGGCAGTAGCGGCTGTGGATGAAGGGGAGCGAGAACTTGCTGAGCTTCAGGTACCAGTTGGGGTGGCCGACCCAGGTCACGTCCTTCAGCTCGCGGTGGAAGATGTGCGAGAGGTCGATCCCCTTGCGGTCCACCTCGTCGAAGATCACCCGGTTGTAGATGCGGTGGATCGGCACCTCGCGCCCGCCGGCCTGCTCCGAGCGGTAGAAGAGCCGCCCGCCGCGCTCGATCACCTCGCGGGCATTGACGATCGGGATGCCGAGGAGCTGTTCGGTGACGCAGAAGTCGATCCGCGTCTTCTGCTTCTCGGGGTCGATCTCGAGGAGGACGACGTTCTCGGGATCGGCGTCCGCCACGATCACGTCGCGCAGCGCGGCGGGATAGCGTTTCGGAGGTGAGCCCCGAGAAGTAGGGGGAAAAGTCCGCCGGGATCGCCGGGAAGTGGGCGCGGTACTCCTGGTCGAGGAGCCACTGGAAGCCGTAGAGCGACGGGAACCCCTGGAGCTCGATCAGCCGGGGGGAGAGTTCGCCGTCCTCGCCGCGCACGATGGCGAAGTCGACCTGGAAGAGCACGGTGTGCCCCTCGTCCCCCGGCACGTGGAGGGCCGGCGGCACGGCGCGGCCGGCCTGGGCGAGGTATTCGTCGGAGGTGACGAAGCCGAGCACCTCGTGGGCGGCGGTGATCAGCTCGCGGGTGAGCGGGGCCGGCAGGAAGATCGGCGTCTCACAGATGCGGAAGACCGCCGGGCAGCCGGCGTCGCGCTCCAGGGCGCGCACCATCTCCTCGTAGGCGCTCTGCGAAAAGGCGGCGTTGTAGGCCCGGCGCTGCTCGGGGATCATCGGGTGGAGGTTGCTCCCGGCCTACCCGAGGCCGTGGTGGGTTTCCTGCACGATGAAGTCGACGACGCTGCGGACGTCGTTCGTCGCCTCGAAGACGGCGATCTGGCGGTCCGCGCCGGTCCCGGTTTGCAGGATGTGGTGGATGTAGTCGATCTCCTGCCGGCTCCCCAGCTCGTCGACCACGTCGTCCACGAAGTCGAGCAGCTCGTGGATCAGCGTCGCGCAGTCGACCTCCTCCTGCTTGCCGAAGTCGATCAGCTTGCCGGAGATGCCGTGGCGGGCGGCGCGCCACTTGTTCTCGTTGAGCAGCAGGCGCCGGTAGAGGCGGAAGCCGAGGTTCTTCTGGATCAGCTTGTAGAGCTTGACGGTGACCGCCTGGATCAGCGCCGCGAGCGCGATCGTCTCGTCGACCCGCATCTGCATGTCGCAGATCCGGAACTCGAGGGTGTTGAAGAACGGGTGCATCCGGATGTCCCACCAGATCTTCTTGGCGTTGTCGATGCACCGGGTGCGGATCAGCAGCTTGATGTAGTTCTCGTACTCGGAGAGGCTGGTGAAATGGTCCGGGATGCCGGTCCGCGGGAAGCGGTCGAAGACCTTGCTGCGGAACGACTTCAGCCCGGTGTTCCTCCCCTGCCAGAAGGGGGAGTTGGTCGACAGGGCGAAGATGTGCGGCAGGAAGTAGCGGGCGGCGTTCATGATGTGGATCGCCACCTCGCGGTCCTCGATGCCGACGTGGACGTGGAGGCCGAAGATCAGGTTGGCGCGCGCCACCTGCTGGAGGTCCTCGACGATCGCCTTGTAGCGCTCGTCGGGGGAGATCAGCTGGTCCTTCCAGTGGGCGAAGGGGTGGGTGCCGGCCGCCGCGATGGTCAGGCCGTTGCGCGCCGCGAGCTGCGACAGGTTGCGGCGCAGGGAGACGACCTCGCGGCGGGCCTCATGGATATCCCGGCAGATGTTGGTGCCGACCTCGATGACCGACTGGTGGAGCTCGGGCTTCAGCTGATCGGCCAGCGTGTGCTCGTCGTCGAGCAGGTACTGGACGTGCGAGCGCAGGTCGCGGGTCTCCGGATCGATGAGCTGGAACTCCTCCTCGATCCCCAGCGTGAAGAGCTTCGCTTCCATCCTGTCACCTCCTCGGGGTAGCGCCTACTCCTTCGGTGTGAGGGCCGAGGCCGCCGCCTGGACCGCGTTCACCGCGGTCGCCACGACGTTCCCCACCAGGGACGCTCCGGGGACGCTGCCCACGGCGGAGACCGGCGCCGCCGCGCCCTTCCGGACGTACTGCCCCCAGCGCAGGTTGTCGCCCCCCTCGACGAAGGCCTGCGCCTTGCGGATCACCATGTCGGCCGCCTTGTCGACGATCCAGGCGAAGTTCTCCTGGCCGATCGAGTTGACGTCGGCGTCCGGCGCCGGGTTGCAGAAGTCGATGGCGTACGGGATGCCGTCGCGCACCGCCATCTCGACCGTATTGAAGTCGTAGCCGAGCCAGACGTTGAGCGCCAGCACGTCGTCGTGCACCTTCTGGAGGAGGTCCGGGACTCACCGGCGGCCCGTTCTTCACGTAGCGGGCGTGGAACGGCTGCTTGGGGTCGTACTGCATGATGTGGATGTCCCTGCAGTCGAGGCTGTAGCAGCGGAAGTACTCGGTGAAGACGATCTCCTCCTGCAGCATCATGACGAGCTGGCCGGTCTCGTCGTAGGCGCGGAAGAACTGCTCGCGGTTCTCGACCCGGTAGACGTTCTTCCAGCCGCCGCCGGCGAACGGCTTGAAGAAGGCCGGGAAGCCGATGTATTCGAAGATGGCCTCCCAGTCGAGCGGGTAGGCGAGGTTGCGGAACGACTTGTCGCTGGTGTCCGGCGGCAGCGCCTTCGAGGGGAGGAGCACCGTCTTGGGGACGGCGACGCCGATCTTGGTGGCCAGGCAGTTGTTGAAGAACTTCTCGTCCGCGCTCCACCAGAACGGGTTGTTGACCACCGCCGTGCCGTTCAGCGCCGCGTTCTTCAGATAGGCGCGGTAGAAGGGGACGTCCTGCGAGATGCGGTCGACGATCACCGCGTACCCCGAGGGCTCGCCCTGCACCAGCTTGTCGATCTTCACCGGCTCCGCCGTGATGCCGTCCACGTTGCGCGCCGCCACCCGGTCCGCCAGCGCCCAGGGGAAGGTGTCCTCCTGGCCGAAAAGAATGCCCACTTTCTTCATCAGTTTCCCTCCGATTTCCTGCCCATTTTCCGACTCGGCGAAACACTACCACAGGGGAGATTGGCAGGGTCGTTGAGGCTACGATTCCTCTGGGGGATCTTGGCGGGAGGTCCTCGGGAGGCTGCCGGCCGATTCAAGCCCGCTGGGCCGTTGACTTTTGGGAATTCCTGCCCCAACATATTGTTGTGTCGAGGGTCCACGCCTCCTACCGGGAGTGACGTGGCGGTCTCAATGAGGCTTGGGCGGCCCACGGGACCGGGCGGGTTGGGACCCGCCGATGATGCACTCGCCCAGGAAGGAGGTGGTCCAGTGATAGAAGGCAAACACGGTTCAGTGGAGGTGGCGTCCTCGTAAGGGGATTCTCCACGTGTCCGGTCACCGGAGGGTAGTCCCGAACGGGAACCCAACGCCACCGAAACGGACCCTTGAGACCCCGGCCCCGCAAGGAGCCGGGGTCTTTCGTATTCAGGGGACTGGCTTGACGAAATAGAACGATCGTTCGTATAGTTCTCTTCCTCATGAGGAAGGGAGCCGAGACCCGCGAGCGCATCCTCGACCAGGCGGTTCGCCTGGCCAGCCGGGATGGGCTCGAGGGGCTGACGATCGGGACGCTGTCGACGGAGCTGGGGCTGTCGAAGAGCGGCCTGTTCGCCCATTTCGGTTCCAAGGACGAGCTCCAGCTCCAGGTGCTCCAGGCCGCCGTCCAGCGGTTCGAGCAGACGGTGATCCGCCCGGCTCTCACCTCCCCTCGCGGCGAGCCGCGCCTCCAGGCGTTCTTCGCCAACTGGATGGCCTGGGAGGACGACCCGGAGATGCCGGGCGGCTGCCTGCTGATCGCCGCCTCGGTGGAGCTCGACGACCGTCCGGGGCCGCAGCGCGACTTCCTCGTCCAGGCCCACCGCGACCGCTTCCGCTTCATGGTCAAGGCCGTTCGGATGGCCGTCGAGGCCGGACACTTCCGGGCCGGCCTCGACCCCGAGCAGGTCGCTTTCGAGATCAACTCCCTGGCGCTCGGCTACCACCACTCGCACCGCCTGTTGCGCGACGAGCGGGCGGGCGACCATGCCCGCGCCGCCTTCGCGCGGCTGCTCGCCGATTGCCAAAAAAATAATTCTTCACCAACTCCAGGAGATCGCCATGAGTAATCCCTCGATGGATGCCTATATCTTCGACGCCGTGCGCACCCCGCGGGGCCGCGGCAAGGCGGGCAAGGGGGCGCTCTCGGGCGTCCACCCCCAGGAGCTCCTCGCCCAGACCCTCAACCACCTCGCCGAACGGGTCGGGATCGATCCGGCGGACGTCGAGGACGTGATCGCCGGCTGCGTCTCGCAGGCCGGCGAGCAGGGGGCGAACGTCAGCCGCAACGCGGTGCTCGCGGCCGGCTGGCCGATCGAGGTCACCGGCACCTCGGTCAACCGCTTCTGCGGCTCGGGGCTGCAGGCGATCAATTTCGCCGCCATGGGAGTCGCCTCCGGCGCGCAGCAACTGGTGGTGGGGGGCGGCGTCGAGAGCATGTCGCGCGTCCCCATGGGCGCCGACGGCGCGGGCCAGGACGGCGAGAACATGACGCTCCGCGGCAAGGTCTTCCAGGTGCCGCAGGGGATCAGCGCCGACCTGATCGCCACCACTCGAAGGCTTCACCCGCGAAGAGCTCGACGCCTTCGCCCTCGACTCGCAGCGCAAGGCGGCCGCGGCACAGAACGAAGGCCGCTTCAGCCGCGGCCTCTTCCCCGCCAAGGACCCGGCGACCGGCGCCGTCCTGCTCGAGAAGGACGAGTTCCCGCGCCACGACACGACGCTCGAGGGGCTCGCGGCCTTGAAGCCCGCCTTCCCGGCCCTGGGCGCCACCCCGGTGGGCCCCGCCGGCGAGACGCTCGACCAGATCGCCCTCGAGCGCTACCCGCGGCTCGCGGAGATCCATCACGTCCATACCGCCGGCAACTCGAGCGGCATCGTGGACGGCGCCGCGGCGGTGCTGATCGGCTCCGCCGAGTACGCCAAGGCCCACGGCCTGAAACCGCGGGCGCGCATCCGCGCCATGGCGACCGTCGGCTCCGAGCCGCTGATCATGCTCACCGCGCCCACGCCGGCGTCCCAAAAGGCGCTCGCCAAGGCGGGGATGGAGGTCAAGGACATCGACCTCTGGGAGATCAACGAGGCCTTCGCCGTGGTGCCGCTGCAGACGATCCGCAACCTGGGGATCGACCCGGAGCGGGTCAACGTCAACGGCGGCGCCATCGCCCTCGGCCATCCGCTGGGCGCCACCGGGGCGATCCTGCTCGGCACGGCGCTCGACGAGCTCGAGCGGCGCGGCCTCGCGACGGCTCTGATCACCCTCTGCATCGGCGGCGGCCAGGGGATCGCGACGATCATCGAGCGGGTCTAGCGAACGGGTCTGAAGAACCGATCAGCGAGGAGGAGGGAGAGATGGACGTTCGGATCGATATTCGGATGGACGACAGCCTCCAGATCCGCGCGCTCGACGGCTTCGAGCTCGCGGCCACCCTCTACGAGCCGGCGGCGGCACCAGGAGATGCTGAGGACCGCAAGACCGCGGTCCTCGTCAATTCCGCCACCGCCGTCAAGCGCCGCTACTACGACGGTTATGCCCGCTATCTGGCGGGCGAGGGGTTCACGGTGGTCACCTACGACTACCGGGGGATCGGCGGCTCGCGGCCGCGGAGCCTGGTGCGCTTCCCCGCCTTCATGCGCCAATGGGGGGAGGAGGACCAGGGGGGCGTCCTCGCCTGGATCGCCGACCGTTTCCCTACCCACAAGCTGCTGGTCGTGGGGCACAGCGTCGGCGGGCAGATCGTCGGGCTCGCCCCCGGCCAAGAGCGGATCGGCGGGATGATCGGCATCGCGGCGCAGAGCGGCTACTGGCGCCACTGGCCCGCCCCGGCCCGCTACAAGATGGCGCTGCGCTGGTATCTGGGAGTGCCGATCGCCAGCCGCCTCTTCGGCTACGTCCCGGGTTGGCTCGGCACCAAGGAGGACCTCCCCTTCGGCGTCGCCCGCGAGTGGGCCGAGTGGTGCCGCCGGCCGGACTTCCTCTTCGCGGGGCACCAGGAGCGCCGCCGCGGCTACGAGCGCTTCGCCAAGCCCCTCCTCGCCTACAGTTTCGCCGACGACGATTACGCCCCCCGCGCCGCCGTCGAGAGCCTGCTCGACGCCTACCGCGACGCGCGGGTCGACCACCGGCACGTCACCCCCAAGGAGCTGGGCGCGCCGGCGATCGGCCACTTCGGCTTCTTCCGCGAGCGCTTCCGCGCGACCCTCTGGCGGGAGTCGGCGAGCTGGCTCAGCGCGCAGGCCGCAGCCGCTTGAGGAGCTGGATCTGCCCGGCGTGGTAGATGTCGTGGTAGGAGACCCCGAGCACCAGGTCCTGCACCGTCCTCTTGCTCCCCTCGGGAACCGTGTCAAGGTCATTGTCGGAGAGCGCGGCGACGGCGGCCCGCAGGTCGTGGTGCATCTCGGCGAGGAGCCGCAGGTCGGCTTTCCAGGCGGCTTCGCCGATCTCCCCTTCGGGACGGGGGAACCAGTCGCGCCCCTTCAGCGGGAAGCGGACCTCGCGGCGCAGCCGGCGGAGCACCGCGTACTTCCAGTAGGCGGCGTGGACCGCCAGCTCCCAGATGCTGTGCCGGCCCGGCGCCGGCCGCCACGCCGCCTGCTCGGCCGAGACGCCGCGCAGCGATCCGCGCAGGATCGGCCCGTGCCAGGACTTGTGGTCGTAGGCGGTGTCGAGGGCGCGGAGGAGGAGCTGGACGCGGGGATTCTTCATGCCGGCGGCGTCCCCGGCGTCACCATCGTCCCGGGGGCCGGCACGATCGAATTCAGGGCGTCGATGATCGCCGGCACGTCCCGGCTCTCGGTGGCGCGGATGAGGTTGACCGCCTGCGCCACCAGCCCCTGCGGCTGGGTGATCAGCCGGCCCAGGAACGCCGCCTTGGCGTCGAGCGCCTGGACGGTGAGCGGCCAGGCGGCCGGCGGCTGGAGGGCCAGGATCTCGGCATGCAGCCAGGCGTCGTCGCGCGCCGCGTCGAGGCTGAAGTCGAGCGCCGAGATCGCATCCTGGCCGCCGAGCTGCGCCAGGATGCCGAGCAGCGGCGAGAACTCGCCGACCGTCGTCTCCACCTTGGGGAGGAGGCCGCCCAGGATCTGATTGATCTTGTCGAAGTCGCCGTGGAAGCCCTGGAGAGCGGCGCCGGGGAAGCTCTCGCCGGCGACCACCCCGAGGTCGAGGTTGATGTGGGCGTTGATCCCCACCACGAGGTCCTGGAGGATGATGAGCCCTCCCGACCGCATTCCCGCGAACGCCACCTGCCAGCACTGGCTCGGCTGTCCGCCGGAGGTCCAGGTCTCGTAGGCCGCGAAGTAGCGGTTGGCGAACTGGGCGTCGAAGCGGTCCATGCGGGGGCCGTCATCGAAGAAGCCCGAGGCGACCCCCTGCTTGATCGTCAGCGTGACCTGCCGGTAGAGCGCCGGAAAGTACCCCAGCGGATCGCGCCGCGCCTTGCAGTCGGCGATGATGCCGTCGAGGATCCTCAGAACGTCGTCGATGTCGTTGGCTAGCATGACGGGGAAGCTTAGCGCTCGTACAATGAATCCGCCATGCTGGGCTCCAGGAGGGGCATACTGAATGTCAAAGAAGAACAGGGGTCGGACTGCTCTCCCGAAGCGCAAGGACCTCGGGGAAACGGAGTACCTTCTGAGCTCTCCTAAGAACGCGGAGCGGCTGCTCAAGGCCATGGAACGAGCGAGGGCTGGAGAAGGCGAACCTCAGACCGTCGTGGAACTGCGAAAGAGCCTGGGATTGGACCCGCTAGTGTAGGAAGTCGGGATTTATCGAAGTGATCTTTCGCCTTCGCATCGGCCCGAATCGCACGATCGAGCCGCCTTGAGACCGACGACGATCACCCTGCGGCGGAGGCGGTAGAGACGGGCCAGGTCGTAACGAGAACCTCTCCGAGGCCACGGGGACGGCGGTCCGTCTCCGGCGGAGGGCAGGCCGGCCCGAACCCGCAAGGTACCGCGAGGGCACACCGACGCGCCGTTTTCCAACGCTGGGCCTGCGGACCACACCAAAAACAAACGCGTCCGCGTGCTCCCGAACGCCCTACCCCGCCGGAACCTCGTGCCCCACCGGAGACGCCCCGCCGTCCCCGTGGCCTGCGCCGCGTTCTCGTTCATCGATGGGGACGTCTCTACGGGACCGTCGTCGTGAACCGGACGATTCCGAATTGCCTGTCGCTCAGGAAACCGCCACCGCCCGCAGCCGCGCCTCCACCCCGCGCAGATCCTCGACCAGCATCGCCCGCGCCTCCTCGCGCGCGGCGGCGTCCGGCATGCGCAGGATGGCCGAGGGATGGTACGTCGCGGTGAGCCAGGGGGCCCAGGGGGTCTCGAAGAATTTGCCGCGCTCGACGGTGATCTTGAAGCGCGGACCCATCAGGGTCTGCGCGGCGGTGGCGCCGAGGCAGACGATGCCCCGCGGCTTGACGATCGCGAGCTCCGTCTCGAGCCAGGGCCGGCAGGCCTTGACCTCCCCCGCCGAGGGCTTGGCGTGGATGCGCTTCCTGCCGCGCGGCTCCCACTTGAAGTGCTTGACGGCGTTGGTGACGAAGACCTCCTCGCGGGCGATTCCCGCCGCGGCGAGCGCGTCGTCGAACACCTTGCCGGCCGGCCCCACGAAGGGCTTCCCCGCCAGATCCTCCTGATCGCCGGGCTGCTCGCCGAGGAAGAGGGCCGGAGCCTCCCGGGGCCCGACCCCCAGCACCGCCTGCGTGGCGTGCTTGTAAAGGTCGCAGGCCCTGCACCCCTGCGCCGCCTGCCAGAGCTTGGGGATCGTCGGCCGCTCGGGGATGAAGTCGAAGGCGGAGGGATGGGTGCTGGCTTTGGGCATCGCTTTTTCTCCTCGGGCGTTACGGAATTACAAGATATATGCCATCAAGGAGGATCGGCGGGTCGCTCGCCGGGGCGATCACCGGGCGATCACCGGGGCGATCACCTGACGACATGCCCCTGGCGCCCGAAGCGCGCATCGGACTTGCATCCCATCCCGCGCAGTCGGGAGCCACTCCGCTCCCGCGGGAGGGTGACGATGGGCGTGCTCGACCGTCTTTCCAAAGAGATTTCCCGCTGGCCGGTGCTGCAACAGATCCGCAAGGGCGACCTCCAGGCGCCGGGAGAGACCGCCCGCTCGCCGCGCAGCGAGGCGCTCCGGCCGCGGACCGAGCAGGCCGACAGCGTGGCCCGCTCGGTCTGCCCCTACTGCGCCGTGGGGTGCGGCCAGCTCGTCTACGTCAAGGACGGCAGGATCTCGGACATCGAGGGAGACCCCGATTCCCCCCTGTCGCAAGGCTGCCTCTGCCCGAAAGGGGCGGCCACCTTCCAGCTCGTCACCGGCACGCACCGGGTGAAGACGGCCCTCTACCGCCGGCCATACGGCACCGAATGGGAGACCGTGCCGCTCGACTGGGCGATGGAGCAGGTGGCGCAGCGGGTAAAAAAGACACGCGACGAGACCTGGGAAGAGAAGACCGAGGACGGCCACTTCGTCAACCGCACCCTGGGCATCGCCCACCTCGGCGGCGCCACCCTCGACAACGAAGAGAACTACCTGATCAAGAAGCTGTTCTCCGGCCTCGGCATCGTGCAGGTGGAGAACCAGGCCCGGATATGACATAGCTCCACGGTCCCCGGTCTGGGGATCACGCTCGGCCGCGGCGGTGCCACCACCTTCCCCGGCGACCTGGTGAACGCGGACTGCATCGTGGTCCAGGGGTCGAACATGGCCGAATGCCACCCGGTGGCGTTCCGCTTCGTGATGGAGGCCAAGGCGCGCGGCGCCAAGATCCTCCACGTCGATCCACGCTTCACCCGCACCAGCGCGGTGGCGGACCTCCACGTGCCGATCCGGGCGGGGAGCGACATCGCCTTCCTGGGCGGCCTCATCCGCCACGTGATCGAGCACGACCGCTGGTTCAGGGAGTACGTCCTGCGCTACACCAACGCCCCGGCGCTGATCTGCGAGGAGTTCCGGGACACCGAGGACCTCGACGGCCTGTTCAGCGGCTGGGACGCCGAGAAGGGGCAGTACGACCCCGCCTCCTGGGCCTACGAGGGGACGAGCGTCGGCGCCGCGGCCGGCCAGCGCGAGAGCTACACCGGCGAGCCGTTCTCGCAGCGCGGCACCCAGAGCGGCGCCGAGCGCTTCGACTTCACGCTCCAGAATCCCCGCTGCGTCTTCCAGATCCTCAAGCGCCACTTCTCGCGCTACACCCCGGAGGCGGTCGAGGAGGTGTGCGGCGTGCCGCGCGACCTCTTCCTCAAGGTGGCGGAGACGATCTGCGACGCCTCGGGGCGGGAGCGGACGACCGCCTTCTGCTACGCCGTGGGGTGGACCCAGCACTCGACCGGCGTGCAGTACATCCGCACCGCCGCGATCCTCCAGCTCCTGCTCGGCAACATCGGCCGGCCGGGGGGCGGCATCCTCGCCCTGCGCGGCCACGCCTCGATCCAGGGGTCGACCGACATCCCGACCCTCTACGACCTCCTCCCCGGCTACCTCGCGATGCCGAAGGCGAAGTCGGACACCAGCTTCGAGAAGTACCTGGAGCTCAACAAGGCGGAGTCGGGGTGGTGGAGCGAGTTCCCGAAGTACGCCGTCTCCTTCTTCAAGGCGTGGTTCGGCGACGCCGCGACAGAGGAGAACGGCTGGATGTTCGACGCCCTCCCCCGCCTGTCGGGCGACCACTCGCACATGACGACGGTGGGAGCGATGGCGGACGGCGTGGTCAAGGGGTACTTCCAGATGGGGGAGAACCCGACCGTCGGCTCGATGCACGGCGCCCTGCACCGCAAGGCGATGCGCCAACTCGACTGGCTGGTGGTGCGCGACTTCGCGGTGACCGAGTCGGCGGAGTTCTGGCGCGACGGGCCGGAGTTCGCGCGCGGCGAGGTGAAGCCGGAGGAGATCGGAACCGAGGTCTTCTTCTTCCCCTGCGCCGCCCACACCGAGAAGGACGGCACCTTCACCAACACCCAGCGCCTGCTGCAATGGCACCACAAGGCGGTCGAGCCGCCGGGCGACTGCCGCAGCGAGCTCCATTTCGTCTATCACCTGGGGAAGCGGCTGCGCGAGCTCTACGCGGGATCGACGGAGGCCAGGGACCGCGGCCTCCTCGCCCTCACCTGGGACTATCCGGTGGCCGGCGAGACGGCGGAGCCCGCGGCCGAGGCCGTGCTGGCGGAGATCAACGGCTACCACGTGGCGGATCGGAAACCGGTGGACGGCTTCGCCGATCTCAAGGACGACGGCTCGACGGCCTGCGGCTGCTGGATCTACTCCGGATGCTACAAGGACGGGGTCAACCAGACGGCGCGGCGCAAGTCCTGGCGCGAGCAGTCGTGGGTGGCGCCGGAGTGGGGATGGGCGTGGCCGGCGAACCGGCGCATCCTCTACAACCGCGCCTCCGCCGATCCGGAGGGCAAGCCCTGGTCGGAGCGCAAGCGGTACGTCTGGTGGGACGAGGCGGAGAAGAAGTGGACGGGCGAGGACGTCCCCGACTTCATCGTCGACCGGCCGCCTTCGTACAGGCCGCCGAAGGACGCCAAGGGCACCGCCACGATCGGCGGCACCGACCCCTTCATCCTGCAGGGGGACGGCCTCGGGTGGCTCTTCGCTCCCGCCGGCCTGCTCGACGGCCCGCTGCCCACCCACTACGAGCCGCAGGAGTCGGTGGTCGAGAATCCGCTCTACGGCCAGCAGTGCAACCCCGCGCGGATGGAGTGGAAGCGGCGGGAGAACCCCTACCACCGGGCGTGGAACGACCCCCGCTTCCCCTACGTCCTCACCACCTACCGGCTGACCGAGCACCACACGGCGGGGGGGATGTCGCGCTGGCTCTCCTGGCTCTCCGAGCTGCAGCCGGAGATGTTCTGCGAGGTCTCCCCGCAGCTCGCGCGGGAGCGCGGGCTGACCAACGGCGGCTGGGCGACCGTCACCACCGCCCGCGCCGAGATCGAGGCGCGGGTGCTGGTGACCGAGCGCATCCCGCCGCTCAGGATCAAGGGACGGACGATCCACCAGATCGGCCTCCCCTACCACTGGGGATCGAAGGGGCGGGTGACGGGCGATGCCGTCAACGAGCTGATCGCCTTCGTGGCCGACCCCAACGTGGCGATCCAGGAGTCGAAGGCGCTCACCGGCAACATCGCCGCCGGACGGCGCAGCCGCGGCCGGCGGGTGGTGACCAGCGGTCCGCTCCGGTACCGGAAATACCGCCGGGGACCGGCGGCGGCGCGGACGCCCGGCGGGACCTGCCCGGCCGTGGGGCACAAGCCGGTCGGCCGGCACGGCGTCTCGGCGGCGCAGAACCAGCAGGACGAGGAGACCTAGAGGAGACTCGAGCAATGGCGGTCGGCTTCTTCACGGACACCACGATCTGCATCGGCTGCAAGGCCTGCGAGGTCGCCTGCAAGCAGTGGAACCAGCTGCCGGACGACGGTCTGCTGTTCACCGGCATGTCGTACGACAACACGGCCCACCTCGGCGCCTCGACCTGGCGCCACGTCTCCTTCGTCGAGCGGCCGGTGCCGCTGACCGGGCAGGAGACCGGGCTCGGCAATTTCTCCTGGCTGATGATGTCGGACGTCTGCAAGCACTGCCAGCAGGCGGGTTGCCTGGAGGCCTGCCCCACCGGCGCCATCATCCGAACGGAATTCGATTCGGTCTTCGTGCAGCCGGACGTCTGCAACGGCTGCGGCTATTGCGTCGTCGCCTGTCCGTTCGGGGTGATCGAGCGCCGGGAGGACGACGGCCGGGCCTGGAAGTGCACCCTCTGCTACGACCGCCTGAAGGGGGGGCTCGAGCCGGCCTGCGCCAAGGCGTGCCCCACCGACTCGATCCAGTTCGGCGAGCTCGACGAGCTGAGGGAGCGGGCCGCCGACCGCCTGGCCCGCCTCCACCGCCACGGCATGAAAGAGGCCTACCTCTACGGCGCCGACGCCGCCGGACAGCCCGGCACCGGGGGGTTGAACGCCTTCTTCCTGCTGGTCGACGAGCCGGAGGTCTACAACCTTCCCCCCGAGCCGTCCGCGCCCGGCGGGACGGTGGCCGCCGCCTGGGGGTCGATGGGCTTCGCGATCCTCGGGCTCGCCGCCGCCGCGGTGGGCGCCGTCCTCTCGACGTCCGGGTCGACGCGCGGGGCCGTACGATGAGCGCGGACGAGAGGAGCGGCGACGGCCGCCACATCGACCCCGACCTCGGCGTGCTCGCCGGGGAGGGGTCGCAGCAGCGGATCGCCAGCCCCGCGGAGGGATTCCCCACCAGGACCTCGGTCTGGCGCGACCTTCCCTCCCATTCGTTCCCGTCCGACGCCGTCGAAGGCCCCACCTACTACGAGCGGCCGGTCTTGAAGGAGCCGGTCTGGATCTGGTCGGTGCCGCTCTACTTCTACGTCGGCGGCACGGCCGGGGCGGCGGCGGTGCTGGCGGCCACGGCGCGGGCGCTCGGCGGCCGCGAGATGCGGGGGCTGGTGAAGCGGGCCCGCTGGGTGGCGGCGGTGGGGGGCGGGGTCGGCTCGCTGCTGCTGGTCCACGACCTCGGCCGGCCGGAGCGCTTCCTCAACATGCTGCGGGTCTTCCGCCCCTCCTCGCCGATGAGCGTCGGCTCCTGGGTGCTCGCCGGAGCCGCCTCGGCCACCGCGGGCTCGGCACTGCTGGCGGACCAGGAGGGGGCGCTCGGCCTCCTCGGCGACGCGGCGGGGTACGGCGGCGCCCTGCTCGGCATGCCGCTCGCCGGCTACACGGCGGTGCTGATCGGCAGCACCGCGGTCCCCCTCTGGCAGGCGGCGCGGCGCGGCCTGCCGCCGCTCTTCATCGCCACCTCGGCCTCCGCCCTCGCCTCGCTGTTCGGTCTCCTCCCGCTCGCCCTCTCCCCCCGGGAGGAGGCGATCGTCGAGCGCTTCGGGGTCGCCGGCAAGCTGGCGGACCTCGTCGCCATGCAGGCCGTCGAGCGCGCGGCGGCCCGGGTCGAACGGGTGGGGCGCCCGCTCCGCGCGGGGGTCTCGGGGGCGCTCTGGCAGGCCGCCCGGGCGCTGACCGCCGCCAGCCTCGCCCTCTCCCTCCTCCCCGGCCACTCGCGGGCGAAGCGGCTCGCCGGCGGCCTGCTCGGCACCGCCGGGGCGCTCGCCCTGCGCTTCGGCATCTTCCACGCAGGCAAGGCCTCGGCCCGCGATCCCAAGGCCACCTTCCACTCCCAGCGCTCCGCCCAGGAGCCGCGCCACGGTGACGTCACGGCCTGAAAAATTTTTCACGGAGCTGTCACGGTTCCCCTTTGGCAGTACACTTACGGAATAGAACCGGTTCTGAGAAGTTGAGCTTTGAAGTGGGGTGAGGCGGTTGTCCAGCCGAGCCCAACCTTGTAGTCATGTATCTATTTTTGGAGAGGAGAAACGTCATGAAGCTTTACCCCCGCATCGCCGCAGTTGGAGTCCTGTCCGCCGCCCTGCTGATCGCCGCCACGCCGGCCGCCCAGGCCCGGTCGTTCGACCGGCACCTCGTTTCACAGCCCGCCTCCTGGTTCGACGCCGCCCTGACCTGGCTGTCGGATCAGCTCGTCGGCGCTCCGCAGGCGCAGTCCTCCCGGAGCCCCCACAGCAAGGCGACGGGAATCCCGACCACCCCGATCCCCGGCCATGGAGCCACTCCCATGACCGGCTCGTGCCTCGACCCGAACGGAGCTCCCCGGCCTTGCGGCGGTGGCGGATTCTAATCCAGGGCGATCTTTAAAGCGCCCGACCCCCCGCGTGTGAGCGCGGGGGGCTTTGCTGGTTCTGAGTTGTTTTCCGGGAGGTTTGAAATGTTGCAAGATCATCCGTCGATCGAAGATCTGGAGGGCTTTCTACGCGACGCGTCGCGGTTGGGACATGCCGCGCGCAACGCCCGGATTCTGCGTCACCTGCTCGGCGAATGCCGGTCCTGCCATGACCGGCTGACCGCCATGGGCTGGTCCGGCAGCCGCCTGGAGCGCCTGGTGCACATCCCGGGGGCGACCGGCGAGCCCGAGCGGGGGCGCCACACCGGCTACAACTACGACCGTGCCTTCTCTCTCGCCGAACAGGCCATCGAAGGGTTTCTGGCCGCGGCTCCGCCTCCTGTGGTCCCTCCCGAGGTCCTCCTCACGGAGCTCGACCGGATCCGGATCGACCGTCAGCTCGAGCTGGTGGAAGAGGACGAGCGGTTCGCGATGCCTCAGCTCGTGCAGCCGCTGATCGAGCGCAGTCATGCCGCGCGCTACGCCGACCCGGAGTCGATGCTCCACTGGGCCAGCCTGGCGCGCAGTATCGCCGCACGCTCGGGAGCCGAGGCCGTGGGCAACGCCGCCCGTCTCTCCGACCTCAAGGGGCGAGCCTGGGGCCACTACGGCAACGCCCTGCGGGTCAACGGCCGCCTGCGGGAGGCCGAGACGGCGATGGTCACGGCCCAGGCCTACCTCGAGGCCGGCACCGGAGACCCCACCATCAAGGCCCGTCTGTGCGAACAGGCCGCTTCGCTCTACACGTTCCAGCGCCGTTTTCAGTCAGCGATCGCCGCCCTCGTCGAGGCCGCGGAGATCTACCGCCAGCTCGGCGAGACCAACGCCTTCGCCCGCACGCTCGTCCAGGAGGCCACGGCGTTCGTCTACGCCGGCGATCCGGATCGCGCGGTGAGCCTGCTCAATCAGGCGATTCCGCTGATGGACCACGAGGGGGATCCGCACCTCCTGCTGGTGGCCTGCCACAACCTGGTGCGCTGCTACATCGACCTCGACCAGCCGGAGCGGGCGCTGTCGATCTACTCGGAGAGCCGCGACCTCTACAAGGAGTTCAGCGACAGCCTGATCCTGCTGCGCGCCGGCTGGCAGGAGGGGCAGCTGCTGCGCGACCTCGGCCATCTCCGCGCCGCCGAGACCGCGCTGCTCCGCGCCCGCCAGGGCTTCATCGACCGCAACCTGATGTACGAGGTGGCGGTCGTCTGCCTCGACCTGGCGGCGCTCTACATCAAGCTGAAGGACATCGAGGATCTCCGCGAGACCGTGACCGCCATGGTCCCCATCTTCCGCGCCCTGGGAGTGGACCGCGAGGCCCTGGCCTCGCTCCTCCAGCTCCAGCAGGTGGCGGACCACGAGCAGCAGGCCATGGAGCTGATCCGCTTCCTCACGGCGCGGATCGAGCCCCTGGCGAAGCGCGGTCTGCTCAAATGAGATCCCCGGGGCCGGCACCGGCAGTGTTTGGGCGCTCCGGTGCCGCCCCGTCGTTTTGCCTCGGCACCCCGCTTTTCGTCTCCTCCGCTCTCCTCGCCTCCCCCTGCGCCAGCCGCCCCTGTCGGCGGACATCCACGGACGCACGGGCTTCCTTTCCAGTGGGTGCTCTCACGGTGTCCCGTTTTTCCTTCACGGAACACCAGAGAAGTAGAGACGTATCCATTGAAGGTCGTAATTTCCGCGATTCCGGTACCGGATCTCCGGCCCTGGAACCGCGATTCCGTAGAGGAGATGAGTGCCATGACCCGCATTCCCTGCTTGCGTCAAGTCGCCGTCCTAGCCACCCTTCTTACCCTGACCGTGGTGCCGATGGCCCGCGCGCGGAGCGTTGGCGCTCCGGGTGTCGAGCCGGCCGGCGACAGTTGGTTCGGCGCCGCCGCGCGGACGATCGAGGGGCTGTTCAATCCCGTAGCTTCCTCCCGCTCGCATCGCCCGGTGCAGAACCGCAAGGACGACACGACCGCGAACAAGCCGGCGGGCGGCGGGTGCCTCGATCCGCAGGGTCGCCCGAAGCCTCTTTGCCTGTAAGGAATACTCTGATTTCTTTCCCTTGCCCCGGTATCCGGGAGGTGTCCAATGTTGGAAGATCATCCGAAGACTGAAGATTTCGAAGGCTTTTTCAGCCGCCGCACCTCCCGGCCTGTCCGTCCTGCGCTCAATGCGCGGGTGATGCGCCATCTGCTGGCCGAATGCCCGGTCTGCCACGACCACTTGAACGCCACGGGCTGGAGCCAGGGTTATCCGAGCCAGCTGTTCCGGCCCATCGGGCTCGGCGAGGAGCTCGCCACGACGGGCGCGGCCGAGGGGGAAGCCGCCGACTACAGCCAGGCGTTCGCGGCGACCGAGCGCGCGCTGGCCGCTTTTCTGCAGCCGGAGAGCTCTCTGCCGGAGGAGACGGTCGATCTCCTGCTGGCCGAGCTCGCGGAGCTGCAGCCGGGCGAGCAGATCGAGCGCATCCGCTCCGACAGCCCCTACGCCATCCCGGCCGTGGTGCGCGCCCTGATCGATCGCAGTCATGCTCTGCGCTATTGCGATGCCGAAGAGATGCTCCACCTCGCCGGTCTCGCCCGGCTCGCCGCCGAAGCGTGCCCGGCTCCCGCGGCAGGGGGAGAGAAGAAACTGTCGGACCTGCGGGCGCGAGCCTGGGGCGCTTATGCCAATGCCCTGCGCGTGGGCAGCCGGCCGCGGCAGGCGGAGGAAGCCTTCGCGGCCGCGAAGGATCATCAGGCCCGGGGGACCGGCGACCCCGCCCTCCGCGCCTGGCTGATCGAGAAGATCACGACGCTCGCGATTTTCCTCGGCCACTACGGCGAAGCGATCGAGATGTGTGAAGAGGCCGGACAGATCTATCAGGAGCTCGGCGAGAATCAACCGCTCGCCAGCACGCGGACGCAGAAGGCGGTCGCCCTGATCTACTCCGGCGAGACCGATGCCGCCCTGCTCACGCTCCACCAGGCGATTCCCCTGATCGATCACGAGGAGGATCCCCATCTCCTGCTCGTCGCCTGCCACAACCTGGTCCGCTGCTACATCGACCTCGACCGGCCGGATCAGGCCCTGATGCTCTACTCCGAGATCCGCGAGATCTACAAGGACTTCAGCGATCCCCTCATCCTGCTGAAGACCGCCTGGCAGGAAGGCAAGCTGCTCTGCGACCTCGGCCACCTGCGGGCCGCCGAGACGGTGCTGCTGCGCGCCCGCAAGGGCTACATGGAAAAGGGGATCGCCTCGGAGGTGGCGCTGGTGTCGCTCGACCTCGCCACCGTCTACGTGAAGCTGGGGCTGGTCGACGAGGTCAAGCGGACCGTGATCACCACGCTGCCGATCTTCCACGCGCTGCGGGTGAAGCTCGACACGCTCGCCGCGCTCCTCCAGCTCCAGCAGGTCGCCGATCAGGAGCAGCAGGCCCTCGAGCTCGTCCGCGCCTTGAGCTCGCGGATCGAGTCGCTGCCGAAGAAGAACGCCGCCCGCTGAACCCGCCGGCGAGGAGAGCCAGCCCCCGGAAGCCTCCGGGGGCTCTCCTCGCCGCCCTCCCGTCCGGCAGCTACGCCCGTCCCTGCTCTTCCTTCCAGGCCCGCCGCCGGGAGAGCGAGCTCCTCACCACCTGCAGGCTCGCCTCGAAGCGGCGATCCATCCCCGGAGAGGTGGGGAAGGCCCCGGCCGAGGCTTCCGGCGCGCCCTCGCCCCCACTGCCGTTGCGGGGATGCTCCTTGGCGTCGAAGCCGTAGAGCCAGGCGAAGAAATCGCTGGGCGTGGTGCTCAGCAGCGGGAGGACTTCCAGGACGTCCTCGAAGCTCAGGCGCTGGCGCCCCTCGAGCAGGCTGCGCAGGCGTCCGGGCTCCCAGCCGAGGCGCTGCTCCAGGGTTTCGAGGCGGGTTCCGCTCTGGACGGTCAGCTCACGGAGCAGACCGGCGATGCGTCGTTCTTCTGGGTGCGTTGACATCAAAGTCTTCGGTTTCCATTCTTAGTTTACAGTAATCTCGCAGCAAGGGGGTACGGCTTGCGGCGGGGACTTAGCGTATCATCGCGCCTCTCGCCGACGCTGCGGCGCAGACGCCACCCGGATGCCACCGGACACCACCGAGACGAATGCCGCGCCTCCTCCGCTCCCTGCTCCTCACCCCGTTCACGGACGCCTTCAACGGCCTCGAACGCTGCCTCGACCGCGGCGTTCGCGCCCTCCTCCTCGCCGCCGTGGGGCTCGCCGCGGGGTGGTGGGTCTACGTGCCGTTGCACGAGCTGCTCCACGCGGCGGCCTGCCGGGCCGCGGGCGGCGGGGTGACCCGGCTCGAAATCGACCGGCTCTACGGGGGAGGGCTCCTCGCGCGGGTGTTCCCTTTCGTCGTCCCCGCCAGTGAGTATGCGGGGCGCCTGTCCGGGTTCAACACCCACGGCAGCGACCTGATCTACCTCGCGACCGACCTCGGCCCCTTTCTGCTCACCCTCTTCCCCGGCGTCTGGGCGCTGCGCCGGGCCGCCATGGCTCGGCGGGCGGCGCCCTTCGGAGCCGCGCTCCCCTTCGCTCTCGCCCCCTTCCTCTCACTCGGCGGCGACGCCTACGAGATCGGCTCGATCCTCGCCACCCGCCTCCCCCCCTGGGCGACGCCGGCGATGCGGCAATCGCTGCGCGGGGACGACCTGGCGAAGAAGCTCGGCGAGCTCGGCCACCTGCCGAACGCCGGCGCCTCCCTGTGGGGGGGCGCCCTCCTCGCCGTGCTGCTCGGCGCCGCCTGGGCCTTCCTCACCTGCGCCCTGGGCGGCGCCGTGGCGCGCGCGCTGGGGTCTCCCCCCTTGACACCGGACCGCGAGCCTCTCTCCGCACCTTAAGAGGTCAGCCGCTCCCAGTCCGAATCCGGCGCGTCGGTGGCGATCGCGAGGCCGCCGTCCGAGCCGACGAAGATCGGGTCCTTGACCACCCGCACCTTGCCGCCGCCGACCGACTGGAGCTCCGTCTCGAGGCGCGGTCCGAGCCCGCGGATCAGCCCGGTGCCGCCGGAGAGGACGATGTTGTTGCGCACCTTCTCCTGGTACTCCGGCTGCACCCGCGACAGCAGGTCGAGCATCGACTCGACCATCGGCGGCAGGATGCTCTCGCAGGCCTGCCGCATGTCCTGGGTGACGTCGAGCTGGGTCGGCTTGCCGTTGACCGGCGCGGTGACCACCACCGGGTTCTTGGGCGCGCCCACGAAGCTCCCCGCCTCCTTCCATTCGCGCACCATGTGGACCGAGAACTTCGCCTCCGGATAACGGCCGCGGATCAGCCGCATCAGCGTCTCGTCGACGAAATCTCCGGCCTGCGGCAGGGTGCGCTGGTCCTCCTCGGCGGGGAGGCGCCCGTTCATCACGCAGAAGTCCGTGGTGCCGGCGCCGCTGTCGATGATCATGGTGTGGAGCAGCGCCTCGATGCCGTAGGCGACGGCGAACGGCTCGGAGACGATGAGCAGGCTGTCGACGGCGTTCTGCAGCGCCTTTCTCACCTGCTGCTTGTTGACCCGCAGCGCCTCGGCCGGGACGCCGACCACGGCGCGCACCCGCACGCCGTTGCGCGCGTCGGGATCGACCCCCACCAGCGAGAGCAGATGGCGCAGCAGCTCGCGCACGGCGGCCTCGTCCTTCTCCGAGCCGTCCTTGATCAGCCCCTCCTCGAGCGGCCGGTGGAGGTCGAGCATGGAGCGGTTCTCGAGCGCCTCGCGGCCGATCAGCACCGGCTTCTTCAGCACCCGCTTGGCCACCATGTCGAGCGGCCAGCCGACGTAGCTCTCGATCACGTGCCGCTGGCCGTTGGAGGCCGAGATGGAGCTCCTCGACGTCCCCAGGTCGATCCCCACGTGGAGGGTCTCTTTTTTCTCACTCATCGCGATTCCTTTCTGGCGGCGACGTTCAGCTCCGGTTCCTCGACGCTCGCCGCATAGGCGCGGATCCCCTGCGCGAGGGCCTCGGCGATGGACTGCCGGTATAACGGTTTGGTCAGCAGCCGGGCCTCGTCGGCGTTCGACAGCGAGGAGACCTCGGCCAGGATGGCGGGCATGTCGGTGGTGAGCAGCACGATGAACGGGGCGGTCTTCACCCCCCGGTTCTCGATCGCGGGGCTGACCTTGCCGAGGGTCTGGAAGAGGGCCCCCTGCACCGTCTCGGCGAGCTTCCGGGACTTCTCCTGCCGCACGCCGGCGTAGATGCGGTCGAGCAGGCGCCGCATGTCGGCGAGCGAATAGCCCGAGCCGCGGTTCTCGGAGGCCACGAGGCGGGTCAGCTCGGGGTCGTCGGTGGGCCCCATGTAGTAGGTCTCGAGCCCCCCCGAGCGGCGGTTGGCGATCCAGTTGAGGTGGATCGAGACGAAGATGTCGGCCTGCGCCCGGTTGGCGAGCCCGCCGCGCTCCTTGAGCGAGACGTCGCGGTCGGCCTCGCGGGTCATCACCACCTGGAAGGTCGGCCCGGCGAGCAGCCGCCGCAGCCGCTCGGCGATGTCGAGCGTCAGATCCTTCTCGAGGGTCCCCTCCGGGGTGCGGGTGCCGGTGCTGGCACCGCCGTGACCGGCGTCGATCACCACCTTGCGGACGGCGAGCGGGAAGACCGCGGCATCGACCGCCTGGGGCGCCGAGGCGAACGCCACCGGCGAGGGCGCGGCGGCCGCCGGCAACGGACGGACGGGACGGGCGATCGACCGCTGCTGCGAGGATTCCGGGGCCTGGCGGCGCGACGCGATCAGCCCCGAGGAGCCGAGCAGGGCGAGCGAGAGCGCCGCCGCCGCCGCGATGCGGAGGGAGGGGGGCCAACGGCGGCCCCGGCGCAGCGTCTTCGGCAGACGGCCTTCGGCCAGCTCGACGTTCTGCTGCACCAGGTCGCGCAGGAGTTGGCGCTTGATGCGGTCGACATTCGCCATCAGCGTTTCCCAGGCGGCGCGAGCAGGCTTCTTGACGACATTGTTTCAGGACCCGGAATCCTACACCAGTCGGGGCCCTCGGAGGAGCGGACGCCTGGTTTGGTCTTCGTTGGGCCCGCGCAGCCGACTGGCAGTGAGCGAAGCGAGCGCGCGCGAAGGAGGCGAGCAGGGTCCAACGAAGGCCGGCCAGGCGTCCCGGGGTCACCGCCGCTGGAGGTGGATCTTCAGCCGCTTCGGCCCCGCCTCGACCTGGGTGACCACCGCGTTCGGATGCGCCAAGTCGAGCACCACGTGGAGCTCGTTGCCGCCGTGCGCTCCGGCGTGGAAGCCGATGCGGACCTGCAGCACCTCGGGGGTCCCCACGCTCACCCGGGTCTGCGCGAACGGCTGGCGGATGCCGGAGAGGCGGAACAGCTCGCGCGGCGGATTGCCGTCGATCCGGCTCTGCGTGTAGACCGCCGCCGGGAAGGCGCCGTTCCCCCAGAGGATCACGTCGGTCCCTCCGGCGGCGGCCTCGAAGGTGACCTTCTCGAGCGCCGTCAGCGGGGTCCCGGAGTCGGCGCCCGCCGATGGCGCGGAGGGGCGCGGAGGGCTTCATCCGCGTGACCGTCTCCGGCAAGGGAGGCGCGGAGGCCGGCGCGGGGCTCGGGACGGACGCCGGCTTCTCTGGCGGCTGCGGCTTCTCCGCGACCGCGATGGGAACCGCCTGCGGGCTGGCCGGAGCGGCCGCGGACGGCGATGGGGCGGCCATCCCCTGGGCTTCCACCGCGGGCGGCGCGGCGGCGCCCGGTCCGGAGGTCGCGGGTGGCGTCGCCGGGGGCATCTGGGAAGTTGGCGGCGCGGTGCCCGCCACCGCACCAGCGGCTACGGCGCGCGGCCCGCGGTGGGGGTGCGCCGCCGGCTTCGCGGCCTGCGCGGTCTGCTCGTCGCCGCCGAGCCCGATCCAGCCCATCACCTGGTCGCGGATCAGGAAGAGCCCGGCCGCCAGCAGCACGCCGGCGACCAGCAGCACCAGGGGGAGCCGGCCGCCGCGGCGGGAGGCCACGCCAGCCCCGCGGGCGCCGCGGGTCCCGAGCGTCGCCGCGAACATCGGCGGCGCGTCGGGGGGAGCGGCGGCGTCCTCGTCGGGCAGGGGCTCGTACGGCACGGGAGAGAGCAGGTCCGGGAACGGCTCGGGGCCTCCGAGCGGCGGCTCGTGCGGCGACGGCAGCCACGAGGGAGCCTCCTCCTCCTCCTCCGGCTCGAGGGCGCGGGAGCCCCCGATCGGCGGCGGCAGCTCGAAGACGTCCGACGACGGCGGCGCCGGCCGCGGCCAAGCCCCGCCGGAGAGATCGAGCGGCCGCGCCTCCCGAGGCGCGGCGGCCGGTGGGACCGGGAGCGGCAGGGCCGAGGGCGCGGTCCCCCGCGCATCCTCCGGCTCCGGCAGGGCGGAGAGGACCGTCATCGCCGGAGAGACCGCCGGAGAGACGGCTGCGGGGATGACCGGCGGGATGATCGGTCCGGCCGGCTGCGGGTCCGGCGGGCTCTGGGTGACGTCATACGGCGTTCCTCCTTCCAGGATGTGCTGATCGACGATGCGGTAGATGAGCTCCTTGCTCCCCTCGCTGAGCTCGAGGAAGCGCAGCCCCATCCCCGCGGGGCGCGTCGGCCCCTCGTCTTCCATCCGGGTCCAGACCACCTCGCCCCGCCCGCGGATCAGCTCGAAGCCGTCGCCCAGGCGGAAGGCGAAGTCGAGGACGGTGCCCAGCGGCTGCGGCGCCCGCGTGCGCAGGAAGATCCCGCCGGGGGAGAGGTTCGACGAGTACTCGCTGATGAAACCGTCGAAACGGTCGAACTTGAGCTGGACGCGGGTCTCGAGCGGCACGCGCCGCGAGTCGCGGGGGATATTCGAATAGTCGACCATGGCTCCAAGCTGAATAAGGTCTGCATCATACCAGCTTCGAAACGCGGTCTGAAATTTCTCCCCCCGGCAGGCACGAGGGCTGCACGTCCCATCCGTCGCCGCATCCTCTTCCTTAGGAGACCCGTGCCATGAGAGAGATCCTGCTTCCCGCCCTCACCCTCTTCCTCCTCCTCCCCGCGCTGGCCCGGGCCGACGAGCGGATGGACCAGGCGCAGCGCATGGCCCAGGAGCACCAGCACGACAAGCCCACGGCGAGCCCGGCGGCGGTCGAGGCGCCCGCCCAGGCCGTCACCGGCGAGGAGGTCACCTACGGCGAGTCCGGCGGCAAGACCCTCCACGGCTACATGGCCCGCCCCAAGTCGGCCCAGGGTCCGCTCCCCGGCCTGATCGTGATCCACGAGTGGTGGGGGCTCAACGACAACATCCGCGCGATGACCCGGCGGCTCGCCGGCGAGGGGTACCAGGCGCTGGCGGTCGACCTCTACGGCGGCGCCCACGCCGAGACCCCCGACGCGGCCACGAAGCTGATGAACGCCGCGCTCCAGCACATGGACGCCGGCAACGACAACCTGCGCCAGGCCGCCGCCTGGCTCGCGGGGCACGGCGTCGAGACCCTCGGCGTCGTCGGCTGGTGCTTCGGCGGCGGCTGGTCGCTCCAGACCTCCCTGCTGATGCCGGAGAAGATCCGGGCCACGGTGATCTACTACGGCCACCTGGAGACCGACCCCGCCAGGCTCGCCGTCCTCAAGCACCCCGTCATCGGCTTCTTCGGCGGCGACGACAAGAGCATCCCCGCCGACTCGATCCGGCAGTTCGAGAGCGCGCTCAAAAAGCAGGGGACGCCGGTCGAGATCAAGATCTACGCCGGCGCCGGCCATGCCTTCGCCAACCCCTCGGGAGGCAACTACCGTCCCGACGCCGCCAAGGACTCCTGGCAGCGGACGACGGCGTTCCTCGCCCGCAACCTCAAGGGGAGTGGCGCAACGACGAAAAAGTAGACGATCGCAAGGAGAAATCAAGAATCAGGAAAGCGGCCGGCCAGAAACCGATCCAAAAAGAAAAAGAGGCGGCAAACATCGCCGCCTCCTCCAGCTTCAGAAAGTGCCTCTCAAGAAACTTGAGAAAACAGCAATCTTACATCTTGGCAGCGTGGGTCCGCGTAACCTTGGAGGCCTTCATGCCGTCCTTCCAGTAGGTCACCGCGACGGTGTCGCCCACGTGGAGGTCGCCCATGGTGATCGCCTTGCCCTTGGCCATGAACTTGGTGTCGTCGGACGCGTTGTACGTGTCCTTGAGGGTGATCGTCTTCGCCGTGGCGTCCATGGCGGTGATCTTGCCCGTGGCGTGGCTGGCGGTCGCCTTCTTGGTGGTGGTGGTCTTGGTGGCCGTGGCGGTGGTCTTGGTGGCCGTGGCCGACGTGGCCGGCTTGTCCATGCTGGTGCTGGGGGTGGTCTGAGCGAACGCAGCAACCGCACCGAGAGTCAGAACGGAAGCCAGAGCAACAACGTGAAGCTTGCGCATGTGAGCGCCCTCCATAGAATGGTCCGGAGTTCATCTCCGTCCGTTTTTGTTCAAATTCGACTGAGAACGAGGCTTTACAACCGGCATTGGGAATGCCGACGTGCGGAGCATACACCACGCGCCCCGGAAGTCAACACCCGAAAAATCGAGCGTTCTTCCCTCCCCTCGCGATCGGAGAGGATCGGGAGGCTCAGGAGCCGAGCAGCGAAGCGGCGTGCCGGGCCGCGCCGAGCAGGGCCGCGCGATCGTTCAAAATCACCCGCACCGGGACCTTCTCGAGATACTGCTCGAAACGCCCCTTGTTCCGGAAGGCGGCGAGGAACGGGCCGCTCTCCAGGTGCGACAGGATCTTCGGCGCGATGCCGCCGCCGAGATAGACGCCCGCCGTCGCCGTGCCGAGGAGCGCCAGGTTGCCGGCCAGCGCCCCGTAGGCGTCGACGAACATCGCGAGCGAGCGCGCGCAGAGGTCGCACGCCTCCGGCCCCTCACCCGCCATCGCCGCCTCGCCGATCACCTTCGCCGGATCCTCGTGCGCGGCCAATGCCGCGCGCACCCGCGGGCTCTCCGGCAGCTTGCGGACGTCGCGCAGGAAGCCGTAGAGGTTGGCGAGCCCCGGCCCGGAGACCACCCGCTCCGCGCTCACCCGTCCGAAGCGCTCGCGCAGATACGCCAGCAGGTCGATCTCGTCCGCCGTCCGCGGCGGATAGTCGGCGTGCCCCCCCTCGGAGGGGACGGGCACGAAGCGGCCGCCGACGCGCGGCAGCAGCGCCATGCCGAGGCCGGTGCCGGCGGCGAGCAGCGCCCGGTTCCCCTCCGGCTCCGGGCTGCCGGCCTGGAGCACCGCCACCTCCTCGGGCTCGAGGAGCGGGATCCCCTCCGCCGTCGCCACCAGGTCGTTGATCAGCGCGATCGGCTCGACGTGGAGATCGGCGCCGATCCGCGCCCCGTCCACCACCCAGGCGAGGTTCGGAGTGCTCGCCCGGTTGTCCGCCACCGGTCCGGGGATGCCGAAACAGGCGGCGCGCAGGTCGAGCCCCACCGGCCCGCCGTCGAGGAAGCTGTGGATCACCTCCGAGAGGCCGGGGAAGTCGGCGCTGTGGAACTGGTCGGAGCGCAGCAGCCGCAGCCGCTCCCCCGTCCCCTCGAAGAGCCCGAGGTTGGTCTTGGTGCCGCCGACGTCTCCCGCCAGGATCATGGGGTTAGTTGGAGGTCTCCAGCGCCGCGAGCACCTTCTTCAAGCCCCGCGTCGTCGTCGCGCGCCGAGCTGGAGGCGCAGCACCTTCCTGCCGCGCTGCTCGAGCGCCTGGCGGTCCCCCTCGGCCTGGGCGCGGATCAGGGTGCCGAAGGTGAAGCTGGTCTCCGGCACCGCCACGTCCTCCGCCGGCTCGTCGACGATCTGGAGGAAGCGGCAGCGGTCGGAGCCCCCCTTGTGGAGCTGCCCGGTCGAGTGCAGGAAGCGCGGGCCGTAGCCCAGGGTCACGGCGAGCCTGGTCGTCCCGTGGAGCCGCGCCTGGAGGGCGCGCAGCTCCTCGGTGGTGCGCGGGCGGGGCGCGAGGTAGGCGTGGATCCCCAGATAATCCCCCGCCTTCGCCCCCTGCACCCAGCTGTTCAGGGCGCGGTGGAGCGCTTCGTCCCCCCCGGTCCCCGGGTCGCCGTCCACCCGCACCTCTCCTTCGGAGGGCGGCAGGGTGCCGCTCTCGGCGGCCTTCATCATCTTGGCCGACAGCTCCTTGGCGAGCTGCACGTCCGGCTGGTCGAAGGGATTGACCCCGAGCACCGCGCCCGCCGCCGCGGTCGCCACCTCCCAGCGGAAGATCTCGGCGCCGAGGTCGTAGCGGTCCGCGAGATGGAAGCGGGCGACCGGGTGCCCCGCCTTCTCGAGCGCCGACAGGCGGTCCGCGATCTCCTCCACGTCGTCGTCCCCGGCGAGCAGCAGGGCGGCGAAGAAGCGGTCGTCGCCGTAGGCCTCCGGCCCCTCCAGCGGCTCGCCGGCGACCGGCACGATCCCCCGCCGCTCGCCCCCCGCCAGGATCGTCTTGCCGGTGCTCTCGGCGATCAGCTGCTCGATCCAGTCGGGGAAGGAGGCGAGCGAGTGCGAGGTGACGAAGGTCACCTTGTCGCGGCCGGCGCGGGCCAGCTCCCCCATCGCGGCGCCCAGGCGGAGGCCGGGGTTGGTGTCGGCGCTCTCCCGCGGGGCGCAGGCGTCCGCCATCTCGCGGGCGCGGGCGAGCAGGTGCTCCACCTCGACGCCGAGCAGGGCCGCCGGCACCAGGCCGAACGGGGTCAGCGCGCTGTAGCGCCCGCCGACCTCGGGCGGGGCGCTGAACACCCCTCGAAAGCCGCGCTCGCGGGCCAGCTTCTCGAGCGGCGTGCCGGGATCGGTCACCGCCACGAAATGGCGCCCGCGGTCGGCCGCGCCCTCGAGCTCGGCCCAGAAGTAGCGGAAGTAGGAGAGCATCTCGGTGGTCGTCCCCGACTTGCTCGACACCACGAACAGGCTCTTCGCCGGGTCGATCCGCCCCCGCAGCGCCCGGATGGCGGCGGGATGGGTGCTGTCGAGCACCTCCAGCTCCGGGTAGCCGAAGGCCGCGCCGAAGGTCCGCGCGTAGACCTCCGGGGCGAGGCTCGAGCCCCCCATGCCGAGCACCACGGCGTGCCGGATCCCCTCGTCCGCCACCTCGCGCCCCAGGCGCGTCAAGCGCGGCACCTCGGCCGTCATGGTGTCCGGCAGCTCGAGCCAGCCCAGCCGGTCGGTCAGCTCCGCGATCGGCTGCGGCGACCACAGCCGGTAGTCCTTCTGCCACAGCCGCTCGCCGAACCCCTCGCCCTGCCACTGCGCGAGCCGCGCCTCGACCGCCCCCTTGTAGCCCCCCAGCCGGATCTCTCCCTGATCGCTCATCTCCCCTCCTTCCGCCTCCTTTCGGAAGCGGACCTACCTTATCGCAACTTCCGCGCCGGGCAGCCCTGAGCGTCCCCCGAAGCGAGAGCGGGCCCATGTTACGATCCGCCCATGAAGAGCCCGGGCCGGTCGCCGTTTCCTTTCCGCGCCGCGCTCGGCCTCGTCCTGGCGCTCGCCGTCCTCACGGCCTTCGGCTGCCGGGGGCCGGTGCGCGGACACAACTACGTGGTCCGCGCCGAGATCGCCCAGCCCCCCGGCTCGACCGGCCCGCACACCCTCTTCCTCCATCACGAGGCGATCGACGACTGGGTGAGCCGCGACGGCAAGGCTGACGGCATGGACTCGATGGCGATGCCCTTCCCGGTCGCCGCCAACGTGCCGATCTCGGCCCTCAAGGCCGACGACAAGGTCGAGGTCATCCTGCACGTCGACTGGGACGCCGACCGGCCGGTCGAGATCACCGGCCTGCGCATGCTCGATCCCGGGCTGCGGATGGACTTCCGCGCCGCCCGTCCGCCGGGGAAGCCGCCCGGCCAGCCCGCGGGCCAGCCGGCGCCGTCCAAACCCTGATCCCGGGATTTCACGAACCGAACGACCGATCGACCCGAACGATAAGGAGATTTCGATGCCTGTACGCAAAGCGAGCGCGGTGTGGGAGGGCAACCTCAAGGAAGGTCACGGCACGGTGAAGCTGGGGAGCGGCGCCTACGAGGGGCAGTACTCCTTCAGCTCGCGCTTCGAGGAGGGGACCGGCACCAACCCCGAGGAGCTGATCGGCGCCGCCCACGCCGGCTGCTTCTCGATGGCCCTCTCCGCCGGCCTCGGCCGCGCCGGCCTCACCCCCACCCGCGTCTCGACCACCGCCAAGGTACACCTCGAGAAGGTGGGCGAGGGGTTCAAGATCACCCGCATCGAGCTCGACAACGAGTCCGTGGTGCCGGGGACCGACGACGCCACCTTCCAGGACCAGGCCCGCAAGGCCAAGGAAGGCTGCCCCGTCTCGCAGGCCCTGGGAGGGGTCGAGATCACCCTCAACGCGCGGCTGGTGGGGTAGGGCGGGGGAGAGCAGCGGGTCAGGGCGGCCTCGGTTCAGGGCGGCCTTGGGTCTGGGTCTCGTGCCCTGCGAAGAGACGTCCCGCCGTCCCCGTGGCCTGCGCAGGATCTCGTTATGCGCTGGGAGCGTCTCTACGGGCACGTCGGTGTGAACCGGACGATTCCGCGATTCACCAGAAATGCGGCAGCGCCCGATCCGCGACAACGGACCCGTAGAGACGCTCCCAGCCGGTCCACGATACCGACCGCAGGCCACGGGGACGGCGGGACGTCTCTCGAAGGCAATGCCCTCCCCTCGACCCCGCCCGGCCGAAGGCCACCTGGGGTCCCAGGTTCCATCGCAATCCCGAATCACCAATATCTCCGTACCATTTTCCCTCGCGCGCACCCCGCGCCTCCCAGAAAATAGCCAATAATCTATTTCCGCCTTGACATCTCCCTTGCACGCCCATACCCTGCTCTTGATCGCTCCCCATAGGTAGAGATTGCAGAGAAGGAGATGTTCGAATGGTCTGGAAAAAGAGTGACGATCCGCCGACGCACCACCCCGAACCGACCCCCGCCGCCCCGCGCCCTCTCGCCACGGCGCCCAGCACGCCCGCACCTTCCAACCCGGAGCCTCCCCGGCGCAGCTCGACCGGGGCCACGATCGGCCCGTCGATCTTCATCAAGGGAGATCTCTCGGGCGAGGAGGACCTGGTGATCGAGGGGCGCGTCGAAGGGAAGGTCGACCTCAAGCAGAACAACGTGACGGTCGGCAGGAACGGCCGCGTGCGCGCCGACGTCTTCGGCAAGGTGGTGATCATCGAGGGCGAGGTGGACGGCAACGTCTTCGCCCGCGAGCAGGCGATCCTGCGGCAGGAGGGAGCGATCCGCGGCAACATCACGGCCCCCCGCGTGGTGCTCGAGGACGGCTCGCGCTTCAAGGGGAGCATCGACATGGAGATCCCCAAGGAGATGGGCGGACCCACCCGCGCGTCCGAGTCGAGCCGGCACGAGCCGGCGGCCGCGGGAGGCGCGGGCAGCCGCCGCCGCTCCGGTCGCCGGGGGCTCTGGAGTGAAGGCCACGGCTTGAGATGAGCTGGTTTTCACCCCGCAGCAGCTCCGGCGCCCGCAAGGAAGCCGGCCGGCTCCAGGCTCCGGAGGCCGAGCCCGAGGTCCACCGCTCGCTCGCCCTGGCGGCGCTGTTCGAGACCATCCGCCGGCGCAAGATGACCGTCCTCGACCTCGGCTCGACCGTCGGCGCCAACGTCGAGTTCCTCTCCAAGTACGGCTGCAAGCTGTTCCTCGAGGACCTCTACGCGGCGCTCTCCACCCGCATCCCCTCCGGGGGCGAGGAGCACGCCAACCCGCAGTTCTTCGCCGACTTCCTGGGGATTCCCGAGGACACCCGCTTCGACGTCATCCTCGCCTGGGACCTGTTCAACTATCTCCACCGCAAGGAGCTCGCCGCCTTCTCGGAGCAGCTCCGGCGCTACACCGAGAGCGGCGCCCTCCTCTTCGCCCTGATCTCGTACCACAAGACGATCCCGGCCCAGCCCTACCGCTTCCGGATCCAGGACGAGCAGCACCTGATCTACGACCGCCGCACCGCCACCGAGCGCCCCTCGCCGCGCCTCGCCCCCGCCGAGGTCACCAACCTCCTCAAGGGGTTCCGCGTCGACCGCTCGTTCCTGCTCAAGCACGGGATCCAGGAGTACTTGCTGGTGCGGGAGTAGGGAGAAAGTCCGCAGCCTAACCCGTCCGCCCGGCGATGAATCACCGGGCTAAGAACTGCGCCGGATGAATCCGGCTTCGAAGCCCCCTTCAGGGGGCGCCGTTCTTAGCCCGGGCCTTCGCCGCCGCTTCCCCCGTCCTCCAGACATCTTCCCGCCTTCCGTCCTGACCCGCCCCGGGCTAGAGTGGCGCCCGCCCCCTCCCGGGCGCGAATCACCAGGAGACTCCCCCGATGCCAGCCGATGCCGCCCTGCTCGCCGGCGTACCGTTCTTCCAGTACCTCGACGCGGACGAGCGCGAGGTCCTCGCCCGGCAGCTCGACGTGGTGCGGGTCCCGGCCGGCGAGGTGGTCTTCCACGCCAACGACCCCGGCGGCACCCTCTTCGTGATCCGCGCGGGGAGCGTCGAGGTCTTCTTCAAGGACGACACCGGGGAGCGGGTCGTGCTCGAGACCCCGGGACCGGGAGAGGTCTTCGGCGAGATCTCGTTCCTGGACGGCGGCGCCCGCACCGCCTCCGTCCTCGTCGTCGAGGACCTCGAGGCGCTGGCGGTGGACCGCGACGACCTCTCCCACCTCTTCCGCGTCCACCCCGAAGCGGGGCTCGACGTCATCGCGGCGATGGGCAAGCGCCTGCGCCACACCGTGGAGCTGCTGCGGCGGACCACCTCGCGCAACGTCAACGTCGAGGCGGAGGACCGCCGCTCGACGGTGGCCCGCGCGGCGGACTGGGTGGCCGAGTTCTCGGGGAGCATCCCGTTCCTGCTCCTCCACCTCGTCTTCTTCGCGGTCTGGATCCTGCTCAACGTCCGCTGGCTGCCGGGCTGGAAGCCGCCGATGTTCGACCCCTTCCCCTTCGGCTTCCTCACCCTGGTGGTCTCGCTCGAGGCGATCATCCTCTCCGTCCTCGTCCTGCTCAGCCAGAACCGCCAGACGGCGAAGGACCGCATCCGCGGCGACATCGAATACGACGTCAACCTCAAAGCCGAGCTCGAGATCGCCCAGCTCCACGAGAAGCTCGACCGCCTCCACGTCGAATCCCTCAGCCGCCTGGAGGAGCTGCAGCGGGCGGTGGGGCGGGGACGGATCGGGGGGTAGGCCGACTTCGAAACCCGTGGGAACTTCGCGGCGAAGGCGGTAGAGACGTGACAGGTCGTAACGAGAACGCTCGCGGCGGCCACCGGGACGGCGTCACGTCTCTTCGCAGGGCAGGCCGCCCGATCCCACTCTAAGGGCTCGTCACAGAATAACCGTACCAACTCTCCGGAAGCTCAGCCCTTGAGGCGTTCGGCTCCGTCCGGCCCAACGGGCCGGGAGAATGGAGCCCAGGGGCTGAGGCCAAAGGCCGACGCCCTGGGTGGAGGGATGACAACGCGCTGCGGCCTGAAAGGTCGCGAGAGCTGTCTTGGCAAGTCGGGTTCTCGCGGCCTTTCAGGCCGCAACGATTGGAAACGCCTTTTCTCCCAGGGCATGGGCCTTCGGCCTCAGCCCTGGGCTAGAATCTCCCGACCCGTTGGGCCGGACGCCAAATGACACAATTACTCCGTGACAAGCCCTAAGGGGTAGGCACCTTGGCCTCGGTGGTCTTCGCCCAGAGATAGGTGCCGGAGCTGATCCCCATCAGTGCGAGCAGATATTCGTTGAACGCCGGCATCTCGAGATTTCTCCAGACCATGCAACCAAAGGTGATGCCCAGCACGACCGTCCATGCGGCGGCCTGGAAGCGGTGGAAGCTGACGCCATCGGCGTCGCTCAGGATATCGACGAAGAAGCTTTCGGTCTGATTGCGCGCGGCATTGAGCTTCAATTGCTTCTCCGCGACATCAGCGTTAGCGGCAGCGACAGTAGCTCCCGTTTGTGCCGCCTTGTCGAGTTGGTTCGCGTGGGCCTGCAGGGCTTGCTGGGCAGCCTGCGCTGCGGCTGGGTCGGCAGGGGCCGCATCCGCCAAGTCCTTGGTGGACTGGATGGCCTGGGCTGCCTTCGTGACTAGACCCATCTGGGTGTCGTGCACCGCCTGAGCTGCCTGGAGATCGGTTTTGGCATCCGCCACACCCACCGTCAGCTGGGCCTGCGCGGCGGCTTGCTGAGCTTTGCCTTGTGGCGTCTGCTTCCCCGCATCGATCGCCGCTCCCCCCACGACCGTGAAAGCACTGATTCCCATCAGCACCAGCGCCTGGACCGTGATCGAATTCAAATAATCACCCGTGACGAGACCGATCAGAAGGTAGGACGCGAGGATGATGAAAAACCACCAGGCGCCCTGCGTACGCGCAAGGCTGAAAGGACGTCGCGCCCCGCAACCTGGAGAGGGCCCGGCATCCCGCAGCAGCTCGCTCTGGAAGGCGAGGACAAGAAAGGCAATGAGCAGGATGGCAAGAAAGGCCAACCAGGCACAGAAACGACCCTCAGGTATTACGTTAAGCTGGATCGTTGCCTTCGATGCATCCGACCCAATCGCTATGCCGTCCGCCAGACCGATACTTACCAGGGTCGAATTCCCTTTGAGCGTAGGCACTCCAAGCGCTCGCCTCCAGATCTCCTGTGACTTTTCGTCCCGTTTCACGGTGAAGTACATGAAGTTATTACCCTTTGGGGAATCCACGATTGGACGATAGGTCAGGTCGGGCATTGGCTGATCACCGAAGAAGAGGGCCAGCCGCTTTCCCTTGCATTCGGGCTGGCCAAGCTTGGCCATCAGCCCATCGAGCTTGTCGACTCCTACCTTGATCACATCGTTCGGCATGAGGTTGGATTTCTTTGGTTCGACATCGACAACCTTGAAGCCCGAGATGTCGCACAGAGCAGCCGTGGTCGTCACCGGCGATCCGCCAGGTCCCCCTACGACTGGCCCTGGCAGTGGATCTGCCGCACCGGCGAGCCTAGGAAGCGCCACGATCAGCACCCCACAGAGCAGCGACGCTTGCAAAGCGAACCAGCGGTTCGATCTCCTCTTCGTCATGGCCATTCCTCATCGGTAATGGGACGCACCTCGTCCCGGTTTCCCAGAAGAATGGACGGACCCCTGAGGGATTTTTCGGAGCAGGAGGAAACTGCCGACCGGCGAGAGGCCGACCGCTCGATGAAATCTCAAAAGGCCTGGAGGGGAATCTACTCGAAGAAAGACAGATCTCGTCGCCGAAACTTGCACAAACGGGAATTCAGGTTCAGTGAAACAACCGCCACTCCTGCAACAGATCCTCCTGTGCGATCCGCACCTCCTCCCCCACCACCTGATGCCGCAGCGGCACCGGTGAGCATCCCCCTCCCCGGCGTTGACGGCGCTCAGGCGCAGGGTGCTGCCGCACTTGTTGTCGACGATCCAGCCGTTTTCGAAGCGGAAGCCGCGGCGCAGCTTGTGATGGTTCTCGGAGGCGTCGAAGGCCGCCTGCACGGTGCCCTCGCCGTCGCGCCCGACGAAGAAGTCCACCTCCTGGTTGGCGGGGTTCAGGTAGCGGTAGAAGCGGACCTGCTCAGGGTGCAGGTCCGCGATGCCGATCCGCACCGCGCCGTCCTTGCCCGCGGTGACCCGCTGGTGGGGATCGGCGGCGCCGCCGCTGCTGAGCACCACCCCGCCCAGCACCACGGCGGCCACCACGGCGATCCCATGGATCGGCTTGAACTTGAACATCGGCTCAGCAGAGCTCGGTGTTGCAGCGGCAGGTCGCGACGCAGGTGTTGGCGTCCGAGCCACAGACCGGCGGCTTCGTGACCTGGCCGCCCAGCGCCTTCGCCAAGGCAGGATCGTGGAGGTCCCGCAGGGTCTCGCGGCTGAGCTGGAGCTTCTTCGAGGGCATCTTCTTCTTCATGACGACGATCCTCCTTTGGCGAATTCTGGCTCAGGCCCTCAGCAGAGCGTGCTGTTGCAGGCGCAGGTTGCAAAGCAGACCGTGTTGGCGTCCGAGCCGCACATCTGGATGCAGGTGGTCGACCTCCTCCCGCCACCCCACCCAGGGCGGTCTCATGGAGATCCCGCAGGGTCTCGCGGCTGAGCTGAAGCTTCTTCGGCAGCGTCTTCTTCTTCATGATTGGCATTCCTCCTGGCGCGAATTCTACACCAGGGGCGCGACATGGCGCCAAATCGGCAGGCCACCAGGGCGACCGCGGGTCGCCCCTACAACCTCCGCCGGCCTCTACCCTGTATCGAAGGTTGTAGGGGCGACCCGCGGTCGCCCTGGCTTTCTCGACGGCCGTCTGTTTTTGCCGACAGATCGCAGCGCCGAGCGTCTTGTCGCGCTCTGGCGGGTGAATTGCAACCTACCCAAAGGGAAGATCCGAAATGATTTACAAGATTTTTACAATCGATCACAAAGTACGGGAGCGCAGATGATCCAACGAGCCGCCGGAGGGTGCCTCCTCCTTTTCCTGATCCTGATTCCCTCGCAAGGAGCGTGGAGCGAAACGCCACCGCAGACCACCCCGCGCGCTGCCAACGTGCTCGAAGCGGTGAGCGGCTCGTTCGAGCAGATCGCGCGCGAGGTCAATCCCTCGGTGGTCCAGATCTACGTCAACGGGTATGCGGCGGGGCACGGCGCCTCGAACGTCCTCACCAAGCGCCAGGTGACCGCGTCCGGGATCATCCTCGACGCCGACGGGCTGATCGTGACCAACGCGCACGTGGTGGATCGCGCGACCCGCATCCAGGTGCTGATCCCGGCCGCGGTGACGAGCGAGGCCGGCGGCCCCGCGCTGCCGGTGGCGGAGGGAGCCAAGCTCACCGCGCAGGTGATCGGCATCGACACCGAGACCGACCTCGCGCTGATCAAAGTGCCGGCGCACGGCCTCAAGCCGCTCGAGCTCGGCGACTCGAACGGGCTCCGGCAGGGGCAGCTCGTGCTGGCGTTCGGCTCGCCGCTCGGCCTCGGCAACACGGTCACCATGGGCGTGGTGAGCACCGTCGCGCGGCAGCTCGCGGCGGACGACGTCCCCTGGTACATCCAGACCGACGCGCCGATCAATCCCGGCAACTCCGGCGGCCCGCTGGTCGACACCTCCGGCCGCGTGGTCGGCATCAATACGCTGATCCTCAGCCAGTCCGGCGGCAGCGAGGGGGTGGGCTTCGCGATCCCCAGCAACACGGTGCGCTACATCGCCGGCCAGCTGCGCGCCAACGGACGCGTGCGCCGCACGGTGATGGGGGTGCAGGTGGAGACCGTCGATCCGATCCTGGCCGCGGCGCTCAAGCTGGCGCAGCCCTGGGGGGTGATCGTCTCGGATCTCGACCCCACCGGGGCGGCGGTGGCCGCGGACGTGCGGGTGGGCGACGTGATCCTGCGCATCGACGGCCGGCGGGTGCCGGACGTCCGCCAGTTCGCCCTCAACCTGTACCAGCATGCGATCGGCTCGATCGCCGAGCTCGACCTGGTGCGCGGCGACCAGCCGCTCAAGCTCCGCGTCCCGGTGCGCGAGCGCCCCGAGGACCCGACGCGGGTGCTCGACCTGGTGCGCCCGGAGAAGAACCTCGTCCCCGAGCTCGACATCCTGGGGGTGGACATCGACGACAAGCTCGCCGAGGCCCTCCACTCGGCGCACGGCAACCGCGGCGTGCTGGTGGCCGCGATGTCCGCCGACGCCGCCCCGCCGGGCGACCGCTTCCAGCCCGGCGACATCGTGCGCGCCGTCAACCGCACCCCCGTCCAATCGCTCGCCGAGCTCCGCAAGGCCGTCGCCGGCCTCAAGGACGGCGACCCCGTGGTGGTGCAGATCGAGCGCGGAGGGATGCTGACCTTCGTGGCGTTCGAGATCGATTGAGGCTCAGCGGGATCCGCTCTTCTTGGCATGGCTCGCGTTAAGTCGATTCAGCGCCTGCATCAGAGATTGGCTGGCGAGGAGCGCGGGCGCCAAGGCGTTCACGTCGTCGATGTCGGGGCCGAACCCTTCCACCACGTGGACTCCGCCGTAGGTCAGGACGTTCACCCGAAAGTGGTCCTTCGCCAGCTCCGACGTCCGGTGCTGATCCCGGGCGGGCGTGATCCGCACCAGAGGAGCGGCGGCTCCCAGGAGATTGCGGATCTTCTGATCGATCTCGGCGTTCTGCTTCGGTGCCTCCCAAAAGGCCACGGGGCGCTGCGCTCCCAGCCAGCGAGCCCGTCCATCGGCGTAGACGGCGAGCGTGGTGACCCCCGGCTCAAAGTGGAGCTCGCAGACGACCCCTTGCACACGGTCGCCGGCCTGCGGATCGGGCTTTTCCCCCAGCTCCCGCAACGCTCTCCAGGCAAAGAGCTGGATCCGGGTCTCGGGATTTGCCAGGAGCGGCCGCAGGTCGTTCTTCGCCTCCTCGACCTTCCCTGCGCGCACATGGGATTGGGCCGCCGCGAAGCCGTGGAACAGAGTCTCCGCGGGGGGATTCCCCCCTGGGAGGAGCTCGGCACTCTTCTCCAGCGGGTCGTCGGCGAAGAGGAGATCCTTGAGATTCGCGATGCCCGCCGGGCGCGGCGCGAGCGCCAGGAAGCAGAGGGCGAAGACGGCGACGACGAGCAGGGTCAGGACGGCGGTGGCGAGTCCGGGCTTCATGAGCACCTCCCTTGTCTTTCAGCGGGTGCAGTCCGATTCTACACCCCCCGGACGCCGCGCTCCCTGAAGACCACCTGCTGCATCGCCGGGCGATGAGGAGCTCGCCGATGGGCCAGGAAGCCTCACCAAGCTGGCCGAGGTCCGTTGCTCCTTCTGGCCGACAAAGGAGCCGATCGCTCCCGAGATGAAGGCTGCGAAGATGACGGTCAGGAAAACTGGATTGTCACGAGCAGTTATTTCCCATGTGAGAGATTTCGTGATCGCCTTTAAGAAACTGAAGACACTCGTACCCGGTGTACGGATTCCGTGTGTACGTGGCGAATTCTGCTTGCTGCTGACGGTCTGACATTGGTAACTTCTTGGCCACCCTGGATTCGCGCACCCAGATGAGCACGCCACACCAACCGGGTCCCGGCCGCTCGATATCGCAGAAGTTTCTCACTCGAAAGGCCAATCCGACCTTATCGTGACTCAGTTCCTTGCTGATCAGGACAAAGTGCATCATACCTTGTCCCCCATGCGACGGAAGGCGACATCGGTGGCCGGGAATGTCGAGACAGCGGCCGTAGAATGGATCTGGTCCATGGACGAGACGCAGCTCGCGCAGGTAGCCATCCCTCCGGCCAAGACGACGAGGCCAAAACAGCCGAGGCCTAGCAATATCTTGGCGGTACTCATTCGAGGCGTCGTTCGGCCCTACTCAGTTACTTTCTGATTTAGCATGCTCAGCTTTCCATTCTTCGAGGTGGCTATTCCAGATGATTTCGTACTTCGCTGACGCGAACCTACCTGGCTTCCTGTAGCCTCGAAGAACCAGGTGGTCAAGCCGCTGCTTCGCCTTCGAATCCTGAAGACAGATGAACTTCGACCACAGAGGACCTCCTAGGCTAGCGCTTATCGAACTCGTCACGAGGTGAGCTGGCGAGCAGTACAGCGGAAGATCAGGGAGTGCGTCTGGCATCCCTAGCTTCGTCTGGACCTTCGTCAAAGGTCGCTCGATCGACAAGATCGTTCCCGCTGGCAGGACTAAGCCATCGGCTACCGTCATGTCGACGTCGAGAATCGCCACCTCTCGGTCAGTCTGCGCAAATACAGGCGCGCTCGCTAGCACGAGGAGACAACAGGTCAGGAGGCGAATCACTTGGCGCCCTTTCTCGCAGCCATGATGCGCTCGAACTTGTCCCAGAACTCGCGCTCAATATTTCCCCGGCTGGCACACTGGTAGGTCTCCTGTCGCGTTGTCGCTCCATAGAGATTCTGGCCTCGGAAGGTAGTGCCGCAAACGTGCTCAAGCGCCACCCTTGTCTCACCTCCCTGAGAGGTCAGATTCAGCTTGATCTGAGAATCGGCGGAGCCTCCCACCTCGCCGGTATTCCAAGTCCCACAGTCACAGAGCAGGATGGGCCTTCGTCAGAATCGTGCCGAGTTCAGGCGTGGATGCCTGAATGTCGTAACCCATCGCCTGCAAGGCCGCTTGGCCGGCCGCTGCAGCCTCAGAGATGGACGCGGTCACCGTCTTATCTCTGGGAAACTGGTTGTAGTACCGATCGTAGTTGACCCTGGCGACCGGTGAGAAGGCACAACTAACAAGGAGACCCCACACTGCGAGTACAGGCAGCAACTTCCGCATCTTTGATCCTCCTAATTTCGCCCCGATTCTCCCGCGCCTGCCTGTTCCTGTCTATCCGCTCCCCTACCGCCTTATCTCTGATTCGGGATAGGTGCATCGGCGAGCTGCCCTCGTAACCTTAGACACCGTGCCGCCTTGCTCGCGATCAGCGCGAGGAGCCCTGAGCCACCCAAGGCCCCAGTTCGCTCACCTGCGGGAAGCCCGCAGGTAACTTGCAACTCGGCCGCGAGAAAGAGAAAGTACCCCCCATGACCGACACCCCCCAGACGCCGCGATCCCTCCAGACCACCTGCTGCATCGCCGGCGGCGGTCCCGCCGGCGTGATGCTCGGCTTCCTGCTCGCCCGCGCCGGGGTCGCGGTGACGGTGCTCGAGAAGCACGCCGACTTCTTCCGCGATTTCCGCGGCGACACCGTCCACCCTTCGACCCTCGAGCTGATGCACGAGCTCGGCCTCCTCGACGAATTCCTGCGCGTCCCGCACCAAGAGGTTCCGCGGCTCGACCTCGAGATCGAGGGGCGGGTCTATGCCGGGCCGGATTTCTCGCACCTCCCCACCCGCTGCAAGTTCATCGCGCTGATGCCGCAATGGGACTTCCTCAATTTCCTCGCCGCGCACGGCAAGCGCTACCCGGGATTTCATCTGCTGATGAATGCGGAGGTCACCGATCTGATCGCCGAGGGTGGGCGGATCGTAGGCGTGAAGGCGAAGAGCCCCGAGGGGGAGATCGAGGTACGGGCGGACCTCGTGGTGGGGACGGACGGCCGCGGTTCGACCGTGCGCGACCGGGCCGGGATGAAGGTCGAGGATTTCGGGGTGCCGATCGACGTGCTCTGGTTCCGCATCCCGAAGAGCGCCGGCGATCCCGCCTCCGTGCTGGGACGGATCAAGGGGCGGACGATGCTGATCACCCTCGACCGCGGCGACTACTTCCAGTGCGCCCTGATCATCCGCAAGGGGACCTTCGGGGAGATCCGGGAGCGGGGCCTGCCGGCCTTCCAGGCCACCATCGCGGACGCCGCGCCCTTCCTGCGCGACCGCATGCGCGAGCTCGACGACTGGGAGAAGATCAAGCTGCTGACCGTACAGGTCAACCGCCTCCCCGCCTGGCACCGCCCCGGGCTCCTGCTGATCGGCGACGCCGCCCACGCCATGTCCCCCGCCGGCGGGGTGGGCATCAACCTCGCGGTGCAGGACGCCGTGGCCGCCGCCAACCGCCTCGCCGCGCCGCTGCGCGAACGCCGCGTCACCGCGGCCGACCTCCAGGCCATCCAGCACCGCCGCGAGATGCCCGTCCGCCGCATCCAGGCCGGACAGGTCTTCGTCCACCGCCGCATGTTCAGCCGCCCCGGCCAGGTCTTCTCGATCCCCTGGCCCGCGCGAGCCCTCCTCGTCCTCGCCGGCCCCCTCGTCCGCCGCCTCGCCGCGCGGATCGTGGGGGTCGGGTTCCGGCCGGAGCATATTGAGACGCCGGAGCGGGTGGGGGCGGCGAGCTGACGGCTCCCTCCCCATGTACTGGAACGACCTCGAACGCCACGCCGGCGGCTCCTGCATGGAGGAGATCTGGCAGGGCCATCCCGCGGTGCGGGAGGCGATCAACGCGCGGATCTCGGGCGATCCGGCCGTCTGGCCGCTCGAGTGGTTCCGGGGCGCTTTCGCGGAGCGCCTGCCCCTCGCGCGGGCCCTTTCGATCGGCTGCGGCGCCGGCGCGCTCGAGCGCGACCTGGTGGCGAAGGGGATCTGCGCGCGGATCACGGGGATCGACGTCGCCGGTCCGCCGCTCGAGAAGGCCCGGCAGGACGCCGCCGCCGCGGGCTGGAGCGACCGCATCACCTACGAGCAGGCCGACGCCCGCGAGGTCTTGAAGGCGCGGACCGGCGCCCTGGACGCCGTCTTCTTCCACGCCTCGCTGCATCACTTCGACCGCCTGGACGACCTCCTCCATCTCGTGGCCGATGCCCTCGCGCCCGGCGGGCTCCTCTACGTCGACGAGTACGTGGGCCCCTCGCGCGGGCAATGGCACCCGCTCCGGCTGCTCCCCGCGAACCTCGCCTACTACGCCCTCCCCGCCTCGGTGCGGCGCCCCCGCCTGATCCGCGCGCCGGTCAATGTCGAGGACCCGACCGAGGCCGTCGCCTCGCACGAGATCGTCCCCGCGATCGCGCGCCACCTCGACGTCCTGGCGCGCCGGGACTACGGCGGCAACCTCCTCTCCCTCGTCTACCCCAACCTCCGACGTCCCGACGCCGCCAGCTCCCCGCGGCAGCGGGCCGACTTCGAGCGCGCCGTCGCGCGGCTCCTTGTCTGGGAAGAGCGGCTGCTGGGGAAGGCGCGGTCGTACTTCACGGTGACGGTGGCGGGGCGGCGGGGGTCCGCCCGGGCATGAATGCCCGGGCTAAGAACAGCGCCCCCTGAAGGGGGCTTCAGGCCGGATTCATCCGGCGCCGTTCCTAGCCCGGCGATTCATCGCCGGGCGGGGGCCGGGTCGCCCTCGTCTCCCGCGGCCCCCCCTTGAAAATCCACCTCCGCCGAGCGGTCCTACGCTCCATCCCAGCGATTTTCCGAGTGCTCCCTCTGGTTTTTTGTTCCCTCCCCGCCACTCCCGAGTCCCTCCCATTCATTTTTCGTTCGCTCCCCCCCATTTTTCGGTCGCTCCCCGCCTGTCCCACCTCCCTCCCCCTGGTTTTTCGTCGCCGGGAACGAGAGGGAGCGAACGAAAAATGGGGGGGAGCGAACGAAAAATGAGCGGGCGGGACCTTACCCTCCATTCCCGCAGCCGGCGAATCGCTGGGAGAAGACGAAAAACCGGTGGGCGCCGGCGCATTTCCAGCCGGCGGACCCTCCCGAGCGCTCCGCGGTGACGCGCGATCGCTTCGGGTCGGACCACGATCCCTTCCCACCGCCAGCGCGCGGCGCCATCGCGGCTCCCCCGCGCGCCATATACAATCGGCCCGCCTCGCAAAGGAGGGCCGTCCTCGCCATGACCCATCCAAACCAGACGCTCCGCGTCCTCGGCCTCCTCGCCCTGACCGGAGGAGCTTTCGGGACCGGCGCGGCCCCAGCCGCCGAGCCCTTCGTGGCCATCCCGCCGGAGCAGGCGGCGCGGTACCATCTCGACTTCGCCCGCCACTATTTCGCCACCCCGGCCGCGGAGGTCGCGGCCCGTCAGGCGCTGGACGCCCGCCTGAAGACGCTCGAAGCCCTGCGCGGGAAGGTCACGGGCTCGCCGGAGAGCCTGCTTCAGGCGCTGCGCCTCGACGAGCAGGCGCGGGTCGACTTCAGCCGCCATCTGGAGTATCTCCACCTGCGCCACGCCGTGGACACCCGGGATGCGCAGAGCGCGACGGACGAATCGGCCCTCGAGGCGGAGCTCGCCAAGCGCACGAGCTTCCTCCAGGAAGAGCTGATGGCCCTCGACGCCGCGGCCTTCGAGCGCTTCGCGGCGCGGCTGCCCGCGCTTCGCCCTTACCGCTTCGCCGTCGAGCAGGCCCGGCGGCGGCGCGAGCACACCCGGCCGGTCGCCGAGGAGGAGCTGCTGAGCGAGATCGGCCCGCTCGCCGCCGAGTGGCCGTCCGACCTCTACGACACCCTCCTGGACCACGTGCCGTTCGGCACGGTCTCCACTCCCGCGGGGCCGCTCGACGTCCGGCGCCAGCGCGCCCTGATCGCCCAGAGCCCCGACCGCAAGGTGCGCGAGGCGGGATTCAAGCAGCGCTACGCCGCCCTCGCCACGCAGCAGGACCTCTTCGCCTTCACCCTGCTCCGCCTGGCGCGCTCGCGCAACGCCCTCGCCCGGCTGCACCATTTCGCGACCGCGGCCGACGAGGCGTACTTCGGCAGCTTCCTCAACGCCGCCGAGGTGGACCGGCTGCTCGCCGCGCTCGCCGAGCGCGCGGAGGTCTATAAGCGCTATCAGCAGCGCCGCGCCGACGCCGCCAGGGCGAGCCTCGGCGGGGACGATCCCCATCCGTGGGACATCCTCCCGACAGCCGCCGCCACCGCGCCGCCCCGTTTCCCGATCGCCGAGGCGCGGCAGATTCTGTCGAAGTCCCTGGCCCCTCTGGGGCCGCATTTCGGCGCGGCGCTCGCCCAGCTCCTCGATCCGAAGAACGGGCGCCTCGATGTGGTGTCCGGGGACCATCGCGCCTCGGGCGGCTTTTCGCAAGGTTTTATCGGCGTCGACAGCGTGTTTTTCACCGGCGGTTATGACGGCTCGTACAACGACCTCCGCGTCCTGGCCCACGAGGCGACTCACGCCGTCCATCGTCAGTTGATGTCGCAGAGCGGCGTCTCTCCCCTCTACGCGGACGGCCCGCACTTCCTGTTCGAATCCTTCGCCTCGTTCAGCGAGATGCTCCTCGCCGACGCCCTGGAGGCCGGCGAGCGCGACCCCGCGCGCCGGCGCTTCTTCCACGAGCAATTCCTCGACGGCAAGGCCACGGTGATGTTCGTCGCCGGCCCCGAGGCGGCTCTGGAGCAGGCGGTCTACGCGGGAGACCGGGACGGCACGCTGCACGGCGCGGCGGACCTCGACGCGCTGACCCAGAAGACCTTCGCGCGCTACTCGATCTGGCCGGAGCGCGAGCCCGAGCTGCGCTCGCACTGGATGGCGATCCCGCTGATGTACGAGGACCCGTTCTACGACCTCAACTACGTCTACGCCGGGCTCCTCGCCCTCGAATACTCCGCGCTTCAAAAGCAGGACCCGCCGGGTTTCGCGACCCGCTACACCGCCCTCCTCGAGCACGGCTTCGACGCCCCGCCGGCCGAGCTGCTGAAGAAATATCTCGGCATCGACCTCGACGACCGCAAGCTGGTGACCGATGCCTTGCGGGTGTTGGAGGCCAAGATGGCGGAGGAACCCTGAGGCGATGAGGCCATGAAGGGAGGGCGGCGGCCTTGCCAACCTCCGCCCCTCTCGCCTACCGTGGAGGCATGACCAGCCAGGACCTCACCTCCCCCCGTCCGCTCGGCGCCTCCGGCCCCACCGTCTTTCCGCTCTCGCTCGGCTGCATGGGGATGTCCGGCATGTACGGCCCCGCGGACGAGGCCGAGAGCCTCGCCACCATCCACGCGGCGCTCGACGCCGGCATCACGCTTCTCGACACCGGGGACTTCTACGGCACCGGCCACAACGAGATGCTGATCGGCCGCGCCCTCCAGGGCCGCCGCGACCAAGCCCTCCTCTCCGTGAAGTTCGGCGCCCTGCGCGGCCCGGACGGGAGCTGGCTCGGCTTCGACGCCCGCCCCGTGGCGGTGAAGAACGCCCTCGCCTACAGCCTGACCCGCCTCGGCGTCGCAGCACATCGACATCTACCGCCCGGCGCGCCTCGACCCGGCGGTCCCCATCGAGGACACGATCGGCGCCCTCGTCTCGCTGGTCGAGGCCGGCTACATCCGCGCCATCGGCCTCTCCGAGGTCGGCCCCGAGACCCTGCGCCGCGCGCGGGCCGTGCACCCCATCGTCGACCTCCAGATCGAATACTCGCTGCTCAGCCGCGGCCCCGAGGCCGAGATCTTCCCCCTCCTCCACGAGCTCGGCATCGGCGTCACCGCCTACGGCGTCCTCTCCCGCGGCCTCTTGAGCGGCTCCCGCCCCGCCGCCAAAGGGGACTTCCGCGCCGTCCTCCCCCGCTTCAAAGGCGAGAACGGCGAGCGCAACCGCCGCCTCGTCGAAACCCTGGAACGCCTCGCCACCGAAAAAGGAATCACCGCCACCCAGCTCGCCATCGCCTGGGTGATGGCCAAGGACACCATGATCGTCCCCGTGATCGGAGCGAGAACCCGCGCCCAGCTCACCGAGTCGCTCGGGGCGTTGGAGGTGAGGTTGACGCGAGGAGGAGCTGCAGCGGATCGAGGAGGCGGTGCCGGCCTCGGAGGTGGTGGGGACGCGGTATGACGAGCGGCAGATGCGGATGTTGGATAGTGAGAGGAAGTAGGGGAGCTGCCGCAGGATGATTGTCTTCTCTTTGTGCTGGAGTGCCCGCCCAGCATCGCTGAGGAAATCTGCAGGGAGACCTATGCGATCTGTACGGCTACCTGGAAATTTCCGAATTTGGCCGTCAAATGATTTGGTTAGCTAGCCCGGCTGTATTTGGCGCGCCGGGCGACTTCTGTATGCCGATAGAAATATGCTTTATTTGTGATGCTCTCATTGTTTCCGGCAGGTATCAATGTGGTCGGCGGGTCTGGATTAAGGGTGACACTGGTCACCGAGGCAGAATTACAGGCGGGGGCTGGAGAATCCGGCAGCCATGACAATTCTTCTGAACAAGGAAGGTCTCACCTAATCCGAGCTTCAGCAACGGATCAGCGATAGCCCGAAACCGTTCCTCATTCGCCGACTAAAGAAAATAGGACGATACGCTACAAGCTGTCAAGACAAAAAGAACGCCTCCGCCATGGCACTGGATCAGCTTTTCGGCTTGAATCGATCAGCCGTCGCGGTGTTCCGCCGCATCGCAAGCGGCACCGAAAAATAGGCTTTCCCTACCCCAACGTAATGTACTTAAGCAACTTGCCGAAGGCCAACCTAATCCCCCGAGATCGCCGTGTCGGAAATCCGAAGTTCGAGATGTTCGAAGCGAACACCTTCCAGCTTAAAGTCAAGGAGACCCGAAGGGAATCGACAGCCATCATTAGGACTCGAGCACGATACACTTTAGCATACTTGAACGACTGCCCAAAATGCCGGACATCAAGACTCGAGCCGGTAATCAGGATCGGCTGACCAAGGGTGCTTGACTCGCACCGTCGGGAAGATATTGAGTGTTACTGATGACTCTGGCCTATGTTCAGTGATCGCGATTGTCTACCCGGATTCTGCGGGCGGACCTGCAATCATCTCGAGGGAGGATGTTATCGGCCTCGAACTGGGGCGCTTTAGACCGCCCAAGCCTGGGATCGCGAAATTCATAAGGCCGAACCGACTTAAGCGATAGGCTGCCGCTGCTGATTTAGGAATTTAATCTGCCTTACGCTCCAGAAGGCGTCACTCCGCCTCGAAGTAATCCCCATCCACCCGCGGCAGCCGGATCGTCCGATAGTGGGTGACGGCCACTCCTGCCTCGATCATCAAGGCTGTGAGGCGAGCCCCATCCAACAGGACGACGTTCTCCGAGACATGGGCGCCGTACTCGCTGGCTTCCTTGGTGAAGGTGGAGGTGGTGATGAAGACCCCTTTCTTCGCTTTCTGACCCGCCAGGGCGCCGAAGAAGGACTGGATCTCTGGGCGTCCGACCGAGCTCTGCCAGCGCTTCGCCTGCACATAGACCTTCTCGAAGCCCAGCTTGTCGAGCGAGATCACACCGTCCACTCCGCCGTCGCCGGAGCCACCGAGGCGCTTCAGATCGTCCCGACTCGAGCCGTAGCCGAGGGCGTGCAGCAGGTCGAGCACCAATCCTTCGAAAAAGGCGGGCGGCGACTGCGAGATCCGCTCCAGAAGCTCCCTCGCGACCGCGCTTTCGATCTCCTTCATGGCCGCGTCGATCCGTTCCTCGGGAGTCTGTTCGATGATGGAGCCGGACGACTCCGGGACCTCTCTGCCGGGCTCGCCGGACCTCGCGAGATACGCCTCTCGGTGGAGGGCGCGAGCCGTGGCCTCGTCAAGCCCTTTCGGGTGGTCCGCGAGGAGGTCACGACCGCGAGCCGTGATGCGCCATAGGCCCGAAACCGGAGTCTCCGCGTATCCGGCCGCCTTCAGCCCGTGCAGACTCCAGCCGACGCGGTACCGGTACCGATACCCTCCTCCACTGGGAAGCTGCTCCTCGCGCTCCTCCTGCGAAAGCCGCATGGCATCGGCGACCGGCTCATAGATGTCTCGCCGCCGAATCCCGTCCGGATGGCAGGCGAGCAGGGCCAGGATGGCATGGAGGAATTCATGGAGGAGAGGTAGAGTCGAGACGCTCATAGGGGTCGAAGCTTATCCCAGGGCTGTCAGGATTTTTCCTGTCCTACGAGAGGTCCCCTCTCTGCGTTGACCCGCCGGCATTGCGGCGAGTCTCGTTCCGCCGCTCCGGGGGAATGGCGTAGGCCGGGAGCCCGGCAGGAACTTTCGGTCAGCGTCCGTCTCAAGAGAATCGAGCGAGCAAGAACGCTCGCTCGGGGCTTGGTCCTACCGAAATCGGGGGATGCGAATGAGGGTTCCGGCACCGGTGAAGCATCTTGGCGTGGCGGCTGGCATACTGCTCTGGCTCTCCTTCTTCTTCGAGGGGCTGATGGTGGGCTCGAAGCCGTATCGGGATCAGATTGGCGCAGGGCTGGAAAGGCTCTCCTTCGATCAGGCCACGCGAGCGATCACCCTCGCGTTCACTTCCTACATCGTCACGAATGCGGCCATTCTGTGCTGCATCGCAGGAGCGCTCGGCGCTTCTCTCGGCCGCTTTGGCTATGGCGCGATTCCAGGCAGCAGTCTCAAGACCGGGTATTCTGCGATGGGCGGACTGCTGAGAGGCTTCATGGTCTACCTCTTGTGGCTCGCCGGGGTCTACGTCGCCACCGCCGATCCCTTCGCCGATCCGAACCCCGACAAGTACGCGCGAGTCGCCGGCGCGTTCTCCCTCGCAGCGTTCGCGGTCGGCTATCAGCCTCAGCTCGTGGCAAAGCTTCTCCGGCTCCTCAACGAGAAGGCGGAGATGCGCGGAGCCGAGGAACAGAAGCAAAAGGCGGCGGAGGCAGGAACCGCCTGATTCGTGGACCACAGGGAAGGTTCAAAGCCTCCGCTGCACCTGAGGTGCTTCTCGAGGCAATCCATCGGCTGGCGTTTGTGCGCGTTGTCACAGGGCACCCTGGAAGGCTCTCCACAGCGCGCGCCCCGAAGGGGCGGTGCCTTTCGCACAGATTCGCTTCAAGCTCGACCTCGCGATCGCCGATCGGGTGCACCACGTCAAGGGCGGGGCCTCCAAAGGGATGCACAGTCGTCCGCTGCCGCGAGTCTCGTTGACCGTTGGGGATACACGGCGTTTTCGGTCAGCGAATCAGCGAATCGAAGGTTCGCCCGAACGGCACCGCCCCCCTTCAGGGCGGGTAGAAATGGGAACGTCCGATACCGGGCGCTGAAGCGCCCGGCTACTCAGATTTTCGCCCCTTCGGGGCGCGCGCTGTGGAGAGCTTTCCAGGGTGTTTTGTGGCAACGCGCACAAAGCACCAATCCGCGAGCAGGAGGGTAACGACGGCACCGGACTTCGGGCGCACTCCGGTAGCGGCTACAGCGGCGCGTAGTTTCCGGTGACGTGGCTCTCGGCGATCTTCTGCAGGCCCTGAACGGAGTAGCGCCGGAAGTAGTCCTTGGCGCGGTGCGTCTCGAGGGCGGCCGGGGAGCGGTACTGCTCGTAGATCAGGAACTTCCGCGGGTTCTCGAGCGAGCGGTGCGCGAGGTAGAGGAGATTTCCCGGCTCCTTCCGGGTCTCGACGGCCAGTTGCCGGAGATCGTTCACGGCCTCGTCCTCGTGGCCGGCGCGGATCGTATACAGCACGTTGACGCAGACCCGGCCGTCCGGCGCGGTCTTCACGGCTCCCCCGACCGCGGAGCGCGCCGCGACCAGGACCGGGGCTATCGCCAGGGCCAGCATGCACGGAATCAAGCTCTTCGGGATTCTCATCGGCTCCTCCTGACGCCCTTCTGGGCCGGGAAGAATCGAAGCAACCCGCGTGCCTTCGTGACCTCGGCGCTCCGCCCGCATCCCACTATCAAGGAATTGCCCTCTCGCCGCCCGGAGGATCGCGCCGGGAAGAAGCTCCCTATACTGGAAAGGGACCGATCAGAAAAGGAGTCAAAAAATGAAACGATGGAAGCTGTTCCTGCTGGCCGCCGTCCTGACCGTCGGGGCGATCGCGTCCGCTCCGAAGACGGCGAGCGCCAGCCTGGTGTGCGACCTGTGTACGTCCAGCGGCGGCCACGACTGCATCTCCTGCTGCCGCTGCGACGGCGGCACGATGATCTACTGCGCCAAGTACGCCTGCGGGTAACAGGATCGCCAGGCGGCGGCATCCGGTTCCTCTCGCGCCCCCGACTGGTATGGTCGGGGATCGAGAGGAGTTTCTGAATGCCCGAGCAGCACGTTCCTGTCCTGATCGCCGGTGGTGGCACGGTGGGGTTGTCGGCCGCCTTGTTCCTGGCCCATCACGGGGTGGCAGCGCTGGCCGTCGAGCGGCGGGCCGGGCTGTCGATCCATCCGCGGGCGCTGGGGATCGGCGCGCGCACGGTCGAGATCTTCCGCCAGGTGGGGCTCGAGGATCCGGTGCTCGCGGTGGGCGGCCGGCTGGCGGGGGGGCGCGGGCGGATCTCGGTCGCGACGCTGGCCGAGGCCGACTGGACGTCGCTCTCGGGAGCGGCTTCCGGCGGCAGCGATCCCGGCGTGCCCCTGAGCCCCGTCCAGGGAGGGCGCTGCAGTCAGGACCTCCTCGACGAGATCCTGCTCGCCGCCGCCCGCGAGCGCGGCGCCGAGGTCCGCTTCGGCGCCGAGGTGATCGCGATCGAGCAGGACGCCGCGGGGGTGACGGCGACCCTGGCCGGGCGCGAGGGCGGGAACGCCCAGCGCATCCGCGCCGACTACCTGATCGTCGCGGACGGAGCCGGAGGCACCCTGCGGGAGTCTCTCGGCGTGCCGGCCGCGAGCCCGACGGGGACGCCCGGGCTGGGCAATGCGATCGTCAACATCCTCTTCCGCGCCGATCTGCGCGCGATCACCCGGGGGCACGAATTCTTCACCGGCATCCTCGCGAACCCGGTGATCCCCATGGGAATGCTGATGGCGATCGACGGCCGGGAGCGGTGGGTGCTCCACGTCCCGTTCGATCCGGCGCGGGGCGAGACGGCGGAGGACTTCACGCCGGAGCGCTGCCGCGAGCTGGTGCGGCGCGGCGCGATCGGCGTGGTCCCTCCTGGGGTGCCGGAGGTGGCGGTCGAGATCCTCAGCATCCTCCCCTGGCGGGTCGCCGCCCGTCTCGCCGACCGCTTCCGCGCGGGGCGGGTCTTCCTGGCCGGGGACGCCGCCCACGTGGTGCCGCCGACCGGCGGCTTCGGCCTCAACTCAGGGATCGCCGACGCGCACAACCTGGCCTGGAAGCTGGCGTGGGCGCTGCGCGGCGAGGCCGGCTCGGCGCTGCTCGACAGCTACGACGCCGAGCGCCGCCCGGTGGCAGGCTTCACCCTGGAGCAGGCGCTGCTCCGGCTGGCGCGCCCGGACCTGCACTGGGACCCGTCGCGCACGGCGGAGCGGGAGGCGCTGGGGATCGCCAACGACCTGGTGGTCCACCTCGGCTACCGCTACGACTCGCCCGTCCTCCTCGGCGCGGAGCCGATGCCCTCCCTCCACGACCTGGCGCGCGACCTCGACGGCACGCCGGGCTCCCGCGTCCCCCATGCCTGGCTGGAGCGGGAGGGCCGGCGGGTCTCGACGCTCGACCTCGGAGGGTCCGGCTTCTCGCTGCTGGGCGGTCCCGCGGCTCAGGGATGGTGCGCGGCCGCGGAGCGCCTGGGATTGAGGTTCTTCCGGATCGCAGCCGATGGCGATGCAGCCGATTCCATAAGACCCTGGCACCTCGCGGCGGGGGTGGGAGACGAGGGCGCTCTGCTGGTCCGGCCGGACGGTTTCGTGGCCTGGCGGGCGCGGGGGGCGGCGGCGGACGCCGGGGCGGAGCTGGAGGACGTGTTGCGGAGAGCCGCCGGCGGTGAGCCTCCCGCCGAAGAACTCGGCGATCGAGGACCCCGGAGCGTTGTCGGGGTCGCGCTGCTCGTAGAAGCTGAACGTGGTGCCGAGCGGCGGCAGAAACAGGATCGAGCCAGGGGACGGCCCGGCCGCGTTGGCCCGCGCCAGGCGGACCATCTTGAACCGGTCGAGCGGGTGGGCGCCGGCGCGGACGGTGAGCTCGGTCCGCGCCAGGCCGCCGGACCGCGTCGAAGAGGTGGAGGCGATCTGGTAGGGTCCGGAGGCCAGGGCACCTCGAGCGAGGAGCGCGGCGCCGAGGAGCGGTAAGAGGACGCGTCGGATCAACATGGCCTTCTCCTTTTCAAAGAGGGAGAAATTTACCATGCGTCAAAAGGCTGGAGGGAGCCGGCCCGCGAGGCGGCAGGAGAGCCTCGCGGGCGAGCGCGAGCCGCGGGCTTAGCCGCGAGGGGAGATCAGCAGCTGCCGCCCGGAGGGCAGATGGTGATGGAGTACGGCCCGCAGGCGCGGTAGTCGGACGTCTTCGTACAGGGATTGGTGCTGATGGCGCCCTGCACCTCGGCGGCCTCGCCGCGGGTCAGGTTGCGCAGGGTCTCTCGCGACAGGACGATCTTCTTGATGCTCTTCTTCATCAGGTGTTTCTCCAGGAGGCTGGGGCGCCGAGGCGGCATCGCCAGGAAGCTGTGACCTCCAAGAGGAGAGTGCCCGCGAGCCGGGAAAACGGGGCGGAACGGAGGCGTGGACTCCGCCGGGGCGGTCTGCTACTTTGGTGCCCAATCCCAAGGAGGAGGCACCATGAGGACGATCGGTCTCTCTGCGACGTTTGCGCTCTGCCTGTCGCTGGCCCCTGCCACCTACGCCGCGGATGCCGCGGATGCCGCGGCGCCCGCGGTCGCGCTCACCGCCGAGCCCTCCCATCATCTGGCGCTCGAGAACGACCGGGTCCGCGTCTTCCGCTTCGACCTGGCGCCGCACGCCTCGACGCTGCTGCACCGTCACGGGCACGACTATGTGTTCGTCACGCTCGGGGACGCCCACTTCTCGAACCAGGTGCAGGGAAAAGCTCCCGTCGACGTCCATCTGCAGGACGGCAAGACCGCTTTCACCCCCGGGGATTTCGCGCACACGGCGAAGAACCTCGCGGACACTCCCTTCCGTAACCTGACGATCGAGCTGCTGCAGGACGACAAGCTCCGCCAGGCGCCCTCGCCCTGGCCGCCGGAGGCCGAGGGAAACCGCGACTTGCCGGGCGTCCGGGTCAGGGTGCTCTTCATTCACGACGGCGCCCGCGTGTCGGAGGTCGAGGTCCAGCCCGGAGCCACGATCCCCAGACATCATCACGACGGGCCTCACCTCGTGGTGGCGGTGAGCGACCTCGAGCTGCGCAGCGACATCGAGGGCAAGGGACCGGTCTCCACCACCGCCAAAGCCGGCGACATCAAGTGGCTGCCCGGCGACTACACCCACAAGTTGACCAACACGGGCAAGAGCCCGGCGCGGATGGTGACGGTGGAGTTCCGGCAGTAGGGAGCCCCCGCCCGGCGATAAATCGCCGGGCTAAGAACGGCGCCGGATGAATCCGGCTTCGCAGCCCCCTTCAGGGGGCGCTGTTCTTAGCCCGGGCATTCATGCCCGGGCGGAGCCGGCCGGAAATTCACCGGCCGGTGCCATGGTTGCTTTTTCGAAAGCGCGCAGGCGCGAAGGAGACCCCGCCGATGACCGAAACCACCGAAGAGACCGCGAGCCCCGGCGAGCCGCCGCTCCGCCAGGCGTTGCGCGGGATTCCGCTGCTGGCCGACCTGGCGGATTCGGAGATCGACTGGCTGGCGGAGAACGCCGAGGAGCTCCATCTCGCGGACGGCGAGGTGGTGTCGCGGGCGGGTGAGCCGGCCGAGCGGATGTCGATCGTCCTCGCCGGGGAGCTGCGGGGACGCGGCGAGACGGGGTCGGCGGCGGTGCGCACCTTCATCTCGCGGGCCGGCGAGATCACCGGCCTGCTGCCGTTCTCCCGCCTCAAGACCTGGGGGGCCACCATCCGCGCCGTGGGCCCCACCCGCCTCGCCGTGATCTACGCCGACCGCTTCGAGGAGATGCTCGAGCGCATCCCCGTGCTCGAGGCGCGGCTGATCGGGGTGATGACCGACCGGGCGCGCGAGACCACCCGCGCCGAGCAGCAGAACGAGAAGCTCCTCGGGCTCGGCAAGCTGTCGGCGGGGCTGGCGCACGAGCTGAACAACCCCGCCTCGGCGGTGGGGCGCGCGGTCGCCGAGCTGCGCGAGCGGCTCGCCGCCCTGCCGGCGCTCACCGCGGCGCTGATCCATCAGGGGGTCGAGCCGCCGCAGATGGAAGCCCTCTGCCGGCTGCACTCGACCTCCGAGCAGGGGGCCGCGCAGGGGACCGGCCTGGCGCTCGATCCGCTGACCCAGTCGGACCGCGAGAGCGAGATCGGCGACTGGCTGGACGACCGGCAGGTGGCGGAGTCGTGGAAGCTCGCCCCCACCCTGGTGGCCGCCGGGATGACCGCCGCGGAGCTCGAGCGTTTCACGGCGGGGATTCCCGTCGACCTCCTGCCGGCGGCGATCCCGTGGGTGGAGACCGGCGTCGCCCTCCAGCTCCTGCTCGGCGAGATGGAGAACGCGGCGCGGCGGATCTCCGACCTGGTCGGCGCGATCAAGGAGTACTCCCACATGGACCGCGAGCTGACCGAGAAGACCGGGACCGACCTCCACCGCTCCCTCGACAGCACGCTCACCATGCTGGGGCACAAGGCGAAGGCCAAGGGGGTGACCGTGGCGCGCGAGTACGATCCCGGCCTGCCGCCGATCCAGGGCTTCCCGGGCGAGCTCAACCAGGTGTGGACCAACCTGCTCGACAACGCCTTCGACGCCGTCCCCAAGGGAGGGCGGGTGACGGTCCGCACGCGGCGCGTCGACGGCCAGGTGGAGGTGGTGATCGCCGACGACGGGCCCGGCATCCCGCCCGATCTCCTGGGGCGGATCTGGGAGCCCTTCTTCACCACCAAGCCGATGGGCGAAGGCTCCGGGCTCGGCCTCGACATCGCCCGCCGCATCGTGGTCGGCCGCCACGGCGGCGAGATGCGCCTCGAATCGCACCCCGGCGACACCCGCTTTTTGGTCACCCTGCCGATCGGCGACCGCGCGGGCCGGGCGTGAGGAGCGTGGTCAGCGAGGCTACCCTTCGGCGAGCATAGTGTGTCCGATATTCGGGATCATGATCACTGCGGTCTTTTGTCGACGATCACCTGCGGCGGAGGCGGTAGAGACGTGACAGGTCGTAACGAGAACGCTTCGGAGGCCACGGGGACGGCGTCACGTCTCCGCCGGAGGGCAGACCGGCGGATTGTCCAAGGACCCCGGCAAGGCTTGACCGGGGCAGGTTCCGAGGCCTCCTTCGGCGAGTAGAGGAAGGGCGGACCGGCGAGAGGCGATCCCTCCGAAGGGGCAGCCCCAGGCGGCCTGCCCTGCGAGGAGACGTGACGCCGTCCCCGTGGCCTCCGAAGCGTTCTCGTTACGACCTGTCACGTCTCTACCGCCTCCGCCGCAGGATTTGCCCAATGCTATGGGAAATGCACTCAAGGGGTTACAGACTTCGGGCGCACTCCACCGGCTTGATCCCGGACCTCTCACGCAACTCGCGTTGGACCTCCTGCTCGATCTGACGCAACTCCTCGGGCGTAAACTTTTTTGCCTTGATGTCGGACCACTTCTTGATTGTCATAAAGACCTCCCGTTGCATCGCGGGTTGCGGATCATTATGTAGCACCCGGTCGCATCCTGCGCCAGCACAACTACGACTGCTTCGCTGACCGGACCCAGCGCCCAATCGGGGGCACTCTTCTTGCACCGCTTCAGCACCCGTGCAGGTCCTGCGGAGAGCCGCGGGACGGCGCATCTTCCGCCTCGAATTTCCAACCTGAAGGGAGCACAGCCATGGCGAAGACGGGGGCCGACATTCTGATCGAGACGCTGATCGACTGGGGGGTGGACACGGTGTTCGGCCTGCCGGGGGACGGCATCAACGGCATCATGGAGGCGCTGCGCAAGCGGCAGGAGCAGGTCCGTTTCATCCAGGTGCGGCACGAGGAGTCGGCGGCGTTCATGGCCTGCGCCTACGCCAAGTACACCGGGAAGCTGGGCGTCTGCCTGGCGACCTCGGGGCCCGGCGGCATCCATCTCCTGAACGGGCTCTACGACGCCAAGCTCGACGGCCAGCCGGTGCTCGCCATCACCGGGCACGCCTACCATGACCTGATCGATACCTTTTCGCAGCAGGACGTCGACCTCGACAAGCTGTTCCAGGACGTGACGGTCTACAACGCGCGGGTCACCGGCGCGCCGCACGTCGAGAACGTGGCGCACCTCGCCTGCCGCGCGGCGCTGGGCTATCGCGGCGTCGCCCACATCAATTTCCCCAACGACCTCCAGGACCAGGAAGGCGGCGAGCGGACGCCGCGCAACGTCCCCCATCACAACTCGGACGAGCCCGGCCGCAGCGCCGCCCTCCCCGACGCGGAGGAGCTGCGGCGCGCGGCCGAGATCCTCAACGCGGGAAAGAAGATCGTGATCCTCGCCGGACGCGGCGCCCTCCACGCGACGGACGAGCTCGAGCAGCTCGCCGAGACCCTCGGCGCGCCGATCGTCAAGGCGCTGCTCGGCAAGGCGGCGGTGCCGGACGACAGCCCCTACACCACGGGCGGCATCGGCCTCCTCGGCACCCTCCCCTCGCAGGAGGCGATCGAGGAGTGCGACACCCTGCTGATCGTCGGCAGCTCGTTCCCCTACATGGAGTTCTACCCCAAGCCGGGGAAGGCGCGCGGGGTGCAGATCGACCTCGACCCGCTGCGCATCGGCCTGCGCTATCCCGTCGAGGTCGGGCTGATCGGCGACAGCCGGGCGGCGCTCCGTGAGCTGCTGCCGCGGCTCCGGCGCAACGAGCACCGCGGCTTCCTGGAGACGGCGCAGAAGGCGATGCAGGAGTGGCGGCAGAAGATGGAGGAGGAGGCCTCCCGGCAGGACCTGCCGATGAAGCCGCAGGTGGTCGCCTGGGAGCTCGGGAAAAGGCTGCACGCGGACGCCATCGTCTCCTGCGATTCAGGGACGATCACCAGCTGGTTCGCGCGCCACATCCCGGTCAAGCGCGGCCAGATGCACTCGCTCTCGGGGACGCTGGCGTCGATGGCCAACGGCCTTCCCTACACGATCGCGGCGCAGATCGCCCACCCCGAGCGGCAGTGCGTCGGCTTCGTGGGGGACGGCGGCTTCACCATGCTGATGGGCGAATTCGCCACCGCGGTCAAGTACGGGCTGCCGATCAAGATCGTGGTGATCAAGAACAACTCGCTCGGCCAGATCAAGTGGGAGCAGATGGTCTTCCTCGGCAATCCCGAGTACGAGTGCGACCTCCAGCCGATCGATTTCGCGGCCTTCGCCCGCGCCTGCGGCGCCAAGGGGTTCACCATCGAGGACCCGGCGACCTGCGGCGCCATCCTCGACGAGGCGCTCGCCTTCCACGGCCCGGTGGTGATCGAGGCGGTGGTCGATCCCAACGAGCCGCCGACGCCCCCCAAGATCACCGTCAAGCAGGCCGCCCATTTCGCCGAGGCGCTCGCCAAGGGGACGCCCCACGGCGGCAAGATCGCCCTCACGGTGATGGCGGACAAGGTGAAGGAGATGGTGTGAGGCTCAGCGGGCCTGGAAGAAGCCCTTCGCCGCCGCGAGCGACCGCCGGTTGCGGTCGTCGTCGTTCCAGCCGGCGATGATCCTCTCCTGCTCCTCGCGGGTCAGCTTCCAGGAGAGGGGGGACGCCTTTTCGAGCTGGAAGATGACCTGCAGGCTCTCGATGCCGTAGCTGCGCAGGACGCTCTGGATCAGCTCGACTTCCACGTTTCCCACCGCCGACTGCGAGGACGTGCGGACGTGGTACACGGTGAGCAGGGGGCCGGCGGTGGCATACAGCCAGGCGTTCCTCTGCCGCGCGCCGGGCGCGGCGCCCGGACCCTGCGGAAAGGCGCGCAGGAGGACCAGGAGGAGCCGGCGCTCCTTGAGCTGCTGCAACTGGTCGGGCGAGAGCGAGCGCAGCCAGCTGACCACCGTCACCACGCCGAAATTGTCGTAATAGCCGCCGTCCGCCAGGTGGAAGCCGGGGGACGCCGGCCGGCCGTCGACGTCCTGGGCGCGGGCGAGCGGCGCGACGTAGGGGAAGGTCGCCGAGAGGCGCGCCGCCGTGGTCACCGGCAGGTCCCGGTTGGGATAGGCCGAGGAGAAGAACAGCCCCTTCCAGCGCGCCGGCCAGTCGAGCGGCGTCAGCAGGAAGGGCTCGCCGGTCTCGCTGGCGGTGGCGTTGAGCACCGCCGCCGGCAGCCAGCCGGCGGCCGTCCCCTGCCCCCAGCCGGAGAGCATGGCGTCCGGATGGCGCAGCCGGCGGCGCCAGGCCTGCTCGAGCGCCCAGCCGCGGTCGATCGTCCCGGTGCGCAGGCAGAAGCCGCAGAAGACCCGCCAGAGATCGGGATAGGCGAGACCCCAGGCCGCCGCGTCGAGGCTCGGCTGCTTGGCCGCCGCCACGATCTCCTCCAGGGCCTGCGGCGTCGGCGGACCCTCGGGCGTGAAGCGGTCGAGGAAATACATCGTCCCCACGCTCCCGCCGGAGACCGCGCTGATCAGGCGGATCGAGCGGGTGAAGTCGACGCCGATCTCCCGCTGCAGCGAGGTGAGGGCGACGGCCGTCCACAGCGACGCCGTGTTGCCGCCGCCGCTCGCCGCCACCACCACCACGGGATGCTGGAGCTCGGGGTTCTGCCGCTCCGCCGCCTGGAAGGCCTCGCTCGGCAGCGGCACCGGCGCCGCCTTGACGGCCCCCGGACCGGCGGCGACCACCGGCGGCAGGGCCAGCCGGTAAAAGTGATCGGTCTCGAAGACCTGGCTCGACAGGTAGGAGAGCGCCATCAGCGGCAGCAGCACCGGCACGCGGTAGCGGTCGAGGAAGAACGAGATCCCGGGGAGCGCCCAGCCGACCAGCATGAGGATCAGCATCACGTAGCCGAGCGCCGGCATCGAGCCGCGGTCCGGGCGCAGGAGGAAGAACCCCAGGCCGTAGAGGCAGGCGGTGACCGCGAAGAAGAAAGCGGCGAGCAGGTGGCCGGCGCGGACCGTGTTCGAGGCGCGGTCCTTATAGCCGTGATCATCGCCGTGATCGGGGCCCGGCGTCTCCGCGCCGGCTGCGGACGGCGGCTGGGCCGGAGAGGGGCGGAGGCGCGGGAGGGCGTCGAGCCAGCGGGGGCGCCAGGGCAGCAGGATGCCGGCCGGAGGATGCGACCGGTCGCGAAACAGGGCGCGGAAGACCGCCGCCGCCAGCAGCCCGAGCGCGGCGAGCAGGATCCCTCCCGCCGCCATCGCCAGGTTCCGCCCGAGCGGCGGCGGCGAGAGAGCCGCGGCGGTGCCGATCAGCGGCCAGGCGAGCAGCGCGAAGAGGGGGAGCCGGTGCCGCCGGAACCACAGCGGCAAGGGGAACGGCGCGACGGCGAAGCGCAACGGCGCGTAGCGCAGGATCACCTCGCCGGTGACCATCACCACCCAGGCGGTCAGCGTGGCGAGCCAGGAGACCAGCAGGATCTCCCGGTGCGAGAGCACGAAGAGGTTGCGCAGCAGGGAGGGGGCCACTCGCAGCGAGAAGGGGGCAAACCCCACCAGCACGATCGCGAGGAGGAGAGGGAAGCGCCAGAAGTAGAGGTACGGGAGCAGGGGGATGCGGCGCTGCGCCCAGACGACCAGCGCCAGGAGCAGGACGACGGCGAGAGTCCAGGCGATGCCGCTCATCGGTGGCCCCTCTCGAGCATTGCAGCAACTCTACATCATCATTACATCAGTACATCAGGGCGAGCCCGCGGCAGCGGCCCGGAAGGCGCGCGCCGCGCGCAGCAGGGCGGTGACCGACTTCGAGTCGTGGATCTCGCCGCTCAGCGCCTTCTCCACCGCCGCGGCGAGCGGCAGGCGTTCGATCGAGAGGATCTCGTCCGCTTCGAGCCCCTGCTTCACCGCTTCGAGGCCGGTGGCGAGGAAGAGCCAGATCTTCTCGTCGGTGAAGCCGGGGGTGGTCCAGATCCAGCCGAGCGGCTCGAGGCGGGTCGGGTGGTAGCCGATCTCCTCCTGCGTCTCGCGGGCGGCGCAGGCCTCCGGCGACTCGCCGCCGTCGAGCTTGCCGGCGGGGATCTCGAGCAGCCAGCCGCCGGTCGCGTAGCGGTACTGGCGGACGAGGAGCACGGTGCCGTCGGGGAGCACCGGCACGACGGCGGCGGCGCCGCGGTGGCGGACCATCTCCATCTCCGCCTCCCGGCCGTTGGGGAGGCGGACGCGGTCGACGTCGACGTCGAAGGTCTCGCCGCGGTAGATCTCGCGGCGGCCGAGGAGCTCGGCCGAGCCCTCGGCCCCTCCGTCAGACGGCCGGTCGTCCGGCCGTTCGATCATGGGTGCCCTTCCCCTTCCGGGGTGATCTGCGTCTGCTTGTAGCCGGCCGGGATCTCGAAAGTCCCGGGGGAGACGGCGGCGTGGGCGTTGAGCTCGGTCACCTGCATGGTCATGGTGGTCCGCGTCGTCTGGTTCCGCTTCTGCGAGGTCGAGGTGGAGACGGTGATCATCTTGAGCGGGAACCCCTGGATCTTGCCGGCCTGCCCCGCGATCAGCTTGTCGAAGTCGGCGTTGCCCGTCCGCGGCGGGTCGGAGCGCAGCCAGACGCCGAGGCCGACGTCGGTGAGCTTGGTGGTCGCCCAGACGTCCTGCTCGTTGACCACGCTCGAGGAGTTTCCCATGCCGAGCACCTTGACCGACATCGTGTAGGTGGTGCGGAACTTGTAGTGCCGGGTGGGGATGCCGGCGACCAGGCCGCCGTCCTCCTCGGAGATCTTCTCGGTCTTGGGATCGGTGAACTGGATCTTGAGCAGCGGCCCCATGCCGTTCATCACCGCGCCGACGACCCCCATCATCCCCTGCAGGCTCCACTCGGCGTAGCTCTTGTCCTCGGGATTCACCAGATAGAGCACCTTGCCGCCGTCCTTGGTGAGGATGTAGGTCCCCTTCTGGGCCATGGGGTTGCCGTTGCTCTCCACGAAGACGACCTTGGCCTTGTCGCCGGCGACCCAGCCCTCGGTCTGGACGTCGCTGTTGCGGGCTTTGGCCCCTTCCGACTCGGTCCTGGTGACCGACTTGTAGTGGATGCCGGCGAAGCTGGGGACGGCGGCCAGCAGAAAGATCGCGCTGAGGACGAAACGATTGGGCTTGCTCAAGCGAAGGCTCCTTTGGAAGAGAGCCGATGATCTCCCATCGGCGCAGGGCTGACAAGGGCGGGAGCGAGAAACGCCTTGCCTCTTGCGCTGCGCAGAGTGAGGCGATCGGAAACTTTCCTTCGTTACCTCCAATAGGATTTGAAGGCTGCGCGAAATGACTCGCGCCGCTGCCGACGATTGGAGATCCCCGTGAAGAAGACCACCCCCAAGAAGATGGAGCTGACCCGTGAGACCCTCGGCACCCTGCAGGATTCGCAGGTGAAGGAGATCATGGGCGGCCAAGTCCCCTGGACGTCGAACTCGGTCAACGCCTGCTGCGCGTAAGAGACCCACCCGCCAGAGACCGCAGGGACGACAGGGACGACAGACCGGCTTGGAGTCCCTGCCGTCCCTGCCATCCCTCAAGTCCCTGTTCCGCCCCACCCCGCGCAGGCTCCCCTACACCGAATTCAGCAGCATCAGCTCGTGAGGATGCGGCTCCAGGTAGACCTGCTCCTGGAGATAGGCCACCTTCTGGCGCCGCACGTGGTGGCGCAGCAGGGTGAGCGGCACGATCAGCGGCACCAGCCCCAGCCGGTAGCGCTCGAGGGTGGCGGCGAGCTCGGCGCGGTCCTCGCCGTCCAGCCCGTCCGAGACGAAGCCGGCCAGGTGATGGAGGACGTTGGTGTGTCCCCGCCGGTTCGCGGGACGGCGGAGGATCGGCGTCAGCCCGGCGCGGTAGGCGGCGGCGAGATCCGCGCTGGAGGTCCCCTTCCCCGCTTCGCCCAGCAGCCGCCCCAGGCGGCGCATGCCGGCCTGGTTGCGGGCCATCAGCAGGAACTTGTGGCGCTCGTGGAAGCGCATCAGGCCGGCGCGCGTCCACCCCTCGCGCTCCCCCTCGCGCCAGCGATGATGGACGAAGACCTGGGCGATGAAGCTCTCGCGCAGGCTGGGGTCGTTGAGCCGCCCCTCCTCCTCGATGGGGAGGTCGGGGAGAGCCGCGACCAACGCCGCGGCGAACAGGCCGCGGCCGTCCTTCGCGGGGACCCCGGCGGCGCCCGCCCCCGCGGGATAGACCTTGACCCGCTCCAGGCCGCAGCTCGGCGAGTCCTTCTTGAGCACGTAGCCGTCGAGGTCGACCGCCGCCAGCTCCGCGGCCCGGCGCTGGCCCCAAGCGCGCATGCGCTCCGTGAAGTCCTCGCCGGTGCCCGGCATCATCAGGCGGACCTCGTCACCTTGGCCCCCGCGGTGGCGTTCCAGGCGGATCGGCGGCCGCGGGGTGCCCATCCCCAGCTCCACCTCGGGGCAGACCGGGACCCACTCGACCCAGCGGCCGAAGGTGTCGACGAGGAAGGAGTCCCGCTTGTGGCCGCCGTTGTAGCGCACCTCCGCCCCCAGCAGACAGGAGGAGATGCCGAGGCGGAGCTTCGGGGAGGGAGCGTCGGGCATCCTCTATCTATAGCAAGAATTTGACAGGGAGCACGGCGGAGAGGGTGTTAGGATGAGCCTTCACGGTCTTCAGATCGGTTTTATCTTCGGGGGTGTGCTCCCATGCTCCGTGCCGTCGTCCTCGCTGTACTGGCGTTCCTCCCCACCACGACATCGGCGGCCGTGCCCGCGGCGCCCACCCTGGTGCGCGACCTCGATCCGCGGCCGTACGACACAGCCGCCGGCAGCAACCTGCCAGGGCAGTTCTTCCGCGCCGGCCCGCGCACCGTCTTCGTCCAGCAGGACTCGAGCTTCCTGGGGACGGGTGAGCTGTGGGGAACGGACGGCACCGCGGCGGGGACCGAACGGCTGCGCGCCTTCCCGAGCCACCTGCGCATCCTGGGCTCGACGGGGGATACCGTCCTCTTCGCCACCCCGGTCCTGGTCAACTCGGCGTTCACCGAGCCGAGCCGCCTATGGCGGACCGACGGCACCCGCGAGGGGACGTTCGCGCTCGGAACCGTGCTGGGCGCCGACCTGACGAGCACGGACCCGGCGCAGAGCCCGGCTCTAGTCTTCAGGAACGTCCTGCTGTTCTCCGGCTGCACGCCGGGCGGCGGATGCGAGCCATGGACGAGCGACGGCACGCCGGAGGGGACCCGGCGGCTGCGGGAGATCGTTCCGGGGCCGGGGGGCAGCGCGCCGCACGGCTTCGCCGCGTTCGCCGGACGGGCCTGGTTCTTCGCCGAGGACGCGCACGGCCCCGGCCTCTGGCAGACCGACGGCACGAGCCGCGGCACGCGGGAGGTGCTCGGCCTGCCGCTCTTCGCCTCCCCCCGCGGCCTCATCGTGCAGGGAACCCGGATGTACTTCACCGAGGGGGTGGACTCCTATGGTACTGCCGTGGGGGCGCATCTGTGGACCTCGGACGGCACCGCCGCCGGCACCCACCTGGTGCCTCCCTTCGCTCCCACCCGCGGCGGCGGGGGGCCGCAGGTGATCTCCCTCGCTTCCGGCCTCGGGGACCGCGCGGTCTTCGTGGGAGTCCGGGGAAGAGGGGATTTCGAGCTCTGGATCACCGACCCGGCGGCGCGCTCCGCGCACCCCCTCACCCACGTGGCGCCGTTACCCAACGGTGGATTCCTCCCCTTCGGGGCCACGACGGCGGCGGCCGGCGGGCATCTCCTGTTCACCCTCTCGGGACGGCTGTGGACCAGCCGCGGCACCTTGGCCGACACCCGGCCGCTCGACGGCTGTCCGCAAGGATGCCCGGCCCAGGCGACGATCTGGGGCGCGCTGCCGGCGGCCTCCGGCCGCGTCCTCTTCGCCGGCGGCGGCACCGCGAGCCCCTCATCCCTGTGGACGACCGACGGCACGGGAGCGGGGACGCGGAAGGTGGCCGACCTCTGCGCGGGCTCCTGCGCCGTCCCTCCGCAGCTCGCCGGGATCCTCCTCGGCAAGGCGTACTTCTACTTCGACGACCGGCTCTGGGTGACCGACGGCACCCCGGGAGGGACCCTGGCCCTGGCCGATCACCCCATCACGGCTTTCGGCTTCAACACGCCGCCGCCGATCTTCGCGGCCGGCGGCCGGGTCTTCTTCCCGGTCGTCTCCGCCACGGCCGGCGCCGAGCTCTGGTCGACCGACGGCACGCCGGCGGGGACCGCGTTCCTGGCCGGCCAGGAGGAGGGCGCGAGCTCGCTGCCGCAGGGGTTCGCGCCGTTCAAGGACGGCGTGCTCTTCTTCACCTGCGGCGACAACCAGAGGGAGCCGTGGTACAGCGACGGCACCGCCCAGGGGACCTTCGCCCTCCCCGGCATCACCCGCTGCGCGGGGCCGCAGACCGGCAGCGATACGCCGCCGCCGGTCCTGCGGCTGGGGGACGCCGCCTTCTTCATGGCCTACAACGCCGACTTCGTGAACGGTCTCTGGCGCACCGACGGCACGCCGGCGGGGACCTTCCCGCTCTTCCTGCCGGGCGCGGACGAGTTCCTGGGGGACGCGACGGTGTTCCGCGGCAAGCTCTTCTTCACCACCGCGACGGACACCGAGACCCGCTTCTGGGCGAGCGACGGCACGGCCGCCGGCACGGCGCGGCTCTATGCCCTGCCGCTGCGCCACGTGTTCGGTCTGACCCCGGCGGGGGACCGCCTCCTCTTCCTGGGCGACGGCGAGCAGTCGACGGAAGCCTGGATCACCGACGGCACCGCGGCGGGGACCCTCGCGATCCCGGAATTGAACGATTCGCTGTCCTCCCTTCTCCCCTTCGCAGGAGCGTTCTATTCCCTGACCCGCGACGCCCTGATCCGGACCGACCTCACCTCCGCCGGCACGCGGACCGTGCTCCCCAACGACGCCAGCCCCGACCCGCTGTTCAATTTTCGCGGCCTCGTCCCCTTCGCCGGATCGCTCTTCTTCGTCGCCCAGTCCGGGGTCCAATACGACGATCTCCCCCATCCCTTCGGTCTCTACCGTTCCGACGGCACCGCGCGGGGGACGGTGCGGGTTCTGGAGCTGGGTGAGGATCCCGACCCTTACACCATCATCCCTCCCGCGGTCGCCGGCGGCCTGCTCTATTTCGTGGCGGGCGACGCGGAGCACGGCCAGGAGCTGTGGCGCAGCGACGGCACGGCCGCGGGGACCTTCCGGATCGCCGACCTCCAGCCGGGCGCCGCCTCCTCGATGCCCGCCGAGCTGACGGCGGCCGGCGACCGGCTCTTCTTCACCGCCGACGACGGCGAGCACGGCCGCGAGCTGTGGGTGACCCGCGGCGCCGCCGGCGATCCCCAGCCTCTCGGCCGGCGGACCGACGGCACCACCCTGTCGCTCGCGCCGCAGGGGCTCACCCTCTCCGGGGATACCCTGTTCTTCAGCGCCGACGACGAAGTGCACGGCCGCGAGCTGTGGAGCCTGCCGCTGGCGACCGCGACCACCGCGGCGGAGCGGCGGCCGTGAAGGCCGCCCGTCTCCTCCTGCCCGCGTTGCTGGCGGCGGGGCTCCGCCGGGCGGCCGCCGCGGCCCCGATCGTGGTTCCCATGCCGGCCCTGGTGCGCGACCTCGATCCCCGGGCCGGCGGCGGTTTTCCAGCGACCCAGTTCTTCCCCGCCGGCGCGCGCACGGTCTTCGTCGTCGAGGAGGACGGGGGCTTCGTGGGGACGGGCGAGCTGTGGTCGACCGACGGCACGCCGGCGGGGACCGGACGGCTGCGCGCCTTCCCGGGGCACCTGCGCATCCTCGGCACGGTGGGGGACGCCGTCCTCTTCGCCACCCCGGTCCTGGTCAATTCCGCCGATACCGAGCCGAGCCGCCTCTGGCGCAGCGACGGCACCCGCGAGGGGACGTTCGAGCTGGGGACGGTGCTGGGCGCCGACCTGACGAACCAGGACCCGATGCAGAGCCCGGCTCTGGCCTTCCGGAACCTCCTGCTCTTCTCCGGCTGCACGCCGGACGGCGGGTGCGAGCCGTGGACCAGCGACGGCACGCCCGAGGGGACCCGGCGGCTGCGCGAGATCGTCCCCGGGCCCGGGGGGAGCGCGCCGTACGGCTTCATCGCCTTCGCGGGACGGGCTTGGTTCTTCGCCGAGGATCTGCACGGTGTCGGCCTCTGGCAGACCGACGGCACGAGCCGCGGCACGCAGGAGGTGCTCGGCCTTCCCCCCTTCGCCTCCCCCCGCCACCTCTTCGTCCAGGGAACCCGGCTCTACTTCACCGAGGGGGTGGGCGACTACGGCTCCGCGGAGGGGGCGCATCTGTGGACCTCGGACGGCACCCCCGCCGGCACCCACCTCGTGCTCCCCTTCGCTCCGACCCACGGCGGCGGCGGGCCGCAGGTGATCTCTCTCGGCTCCGGCCTCGGCGACCGCGCGGTCTTCGAGGGGGTCCGGGGACGCGGCGATTTCCAGCTCTGGATCACCGATCCGGCGGCGCGCTCCGCGCACCCCCTGACCCACGTGGCGCCGTTGCCCCACGGGAGATTCTTCCCCTTCGGACCCACGGCGGCGGCCGGCGGGCGCCTCCTGCTCACGGTCGACGGCCGGCTGTGGACGAGCCGCGGCACCCTGGCCGACACCCGGCCGCTCGACGGCTGCCCGCAAGGATGCCCGGCCCAGGCGACGATCTGGGGCGCGCTGCCGGCGGCCTCCGGCCGCGTCCTCGTCGCCGCCGGCAGCGCCGCGAGCGGTACCTCCCTGTGGACGACCGACGGCACGGAGGCGGGGACGCGGAAGGTGGCCGACCTCTGCGCGGGACCCTGCACCGTCCCGCCACAGCTCGCCGGGATCCTCCTCGGCAAGGCGTACTTCTACTTCGACGACCAGCTCTGGGTGACCGACGGCACCGCCGCGGGGACTCTGGCGCTCGCCGATCGCCCCTTCACGTACTTCGAGCTCGACTCGTCGCTGCCGATCTTCACGGCCGGCGACCGGGTCTTCTTCCCGGCCCTCTCGGCCCAGGGCGGCACCGAGCTCTGGTCGACCGACGGCACGCCGGCGGGGACCGGGCTCCTGGCCGGCCTGGAGAGGGGAGCGAGCTCGCTCCCGCAGGGGTTCTCGCCGTTCAAGGACGGCGTGCTCTTCTTCACTTGCATCGGCGAGCAGGGAGAGCCGTGGTACAGCGACGGCACCGCCCAGGGGACCCTCGCCCTCCCCGGGAGCACCTTCTGCCAGGACTCGCAGGGGAACAACAGCCCGCCCACGGTCCTCCGCCTGGGGGACGCCGCCTTTTTCATGGCCTTCAACGGGAGCTTCGGACTCTGGCGCACCGACGGGACGCCGGCGGGGACCTTCCCCCTCTTCGTGCCGGGAGCGGACGAGTTTCTGGGGGAGGCGACGGTGTTCCGCGGCAAGCTCTTCTTCACCACCGCGACCGACACCGGGACCCGCTTCTGGGCGAGCGACGGCACGGCCGCCGGGACGGCGCGGCTCTATGTCCTGCCGCTGCGCAACGCCTTCGGCCTGACCCCGATTGGAGACCGCGTCACTTTCCAGGGTGACGACGACCAGGGGACCCACTTCTGGATCACCGACGGCAGCGCGGCGGGGACGCTCCCGTTCCCGGGCGTGAACGGTCCGCCTTTCCTCTTCCTGGCCGGAGCGTACTACTCGCTGTCCAGCGACTCCCTGAGGCGGACCGACCTCACGACCGCCGGGACGCAGCTCGTGCTCCCCAACGCCTCGAGCCCCTCCACGCTGTTCAATTTCCGCGCCTTCGCCTCCCTCGCCGGCTCGCTCTTCTTCGTCGCCCAGTCCGGGGTCCAGTTCGACGGCCTCCCCGATCCGTTCGCCCTCTACCGCTCGGACGGCACCCCCCGCGGGACGGTGGCGGTGCTGGATCTGGGGGAGGATCCCGACTCTCTCACCGCCACCCCTCCCGCGGTGGTCGCCGGCGGGCTGCTCTATTTCGTGGCCGGCGACGCGGAGCACGGCCACGAGCTGTGGCGCAGCGACGGCACGGCGGCGGGGACCTTCCGGATCGCCGACCTGCAGCCGGGCGCGGCCTCCTCCGCTCCGCAGGAGCTGACCGCGGCCGGCGACCGGGTCTTCTTCACCGCCGACGACGGCGAGCACGGCCGCGAGCTGTGGGTGACCCGCGGCGCCGCCGGCGATCCCCAGCCGGTCGGCCGGCGGACCGACGGCACCCTCTCGCTCGCGCCGCAGGGGCTCACCCTCGCGGGGGACACCCTGTTCTTCAGCGCCGACGACGAAGCGCACGGCCGCGAGCTCTGGCGCCTGCCGCTGGCGCCGCTCACGGCGGATCATCCCTAGGAGCCCGACGCCATCATGCCAATCCTGCGAACCCGACCCGTCCTCCTTCTCCTCGCTCTGCTCGCGCCTCTCCCCGCCGCGGCGGACGGCCCCGCCGCGCTGGTGCAGGACATCTCCACGATCCGCCCCGCGGTGGGCACGGAGGCTCCCCCGGAGCAGCTGCGGACGGTGGCCGCCGGCGTGGTCTTCCTGACTCCCCCCGACGGCGCGGACCCCGCCGCCCGCCTGTGGGTGACGGACGGCACGGTGGGCGGCACGCGGGCGCTCCTGGCGTTCTGTGAGCGGCAGGAGTGCGCGCACCCCCCCACCATGGTGGCCTCGCTTCCCGGCCTCGCCTTCTTCCTCGCCGCGAGCTACGGCCCCCCCGACTCGCCGCGCCTCTGGCGCACCGACGGCACCGTGGGCGGCACCTTCCCGCTGACCCCGGCGCTCGAAGAATTCAGCGCCGCGGTCCTCGACGGCGAGCTGGTCTTCGCCGGCTGCCGGACGTCCGCCTCCTGCTCCCTCTGGCGCAGCGACGGCACGGCCGTCGGCACCGTGGAGGCGCCCGGGATCTCGCCGGGCAATCTGGTGGCGATGGGGGGGCGCATCTGGTTCCTCGGCCAGGGGCGCAACGCCCTCGGGCTCTGGTCGACGGACGGCACCGACGCCGGCACCCGCCTGGTCAAGCGCATGGACCCCGGCTTCCTCTGGCTGCTCACCGCCTCCGGCTCGCGCCTCTTCTTCATGACCGGCGAAGAGAGCGGCGAGCTGTGGACGAGCGACGGCACGGCCCGCGGGACGCTCCACCTGAAGACCTTCTCCGAGTCCAGCCACGAGTTCTTCCCCCGCGTCACCGAATTCTTCGTTCCGGACGGCTCGGGGGCGGTGGTCTTCGCGGCGGTCAAGGATTCGAACGCGGTCGACCTCTGGCGCAGCGACGGCACCCGGGCCGGCACCCGGCCGCTGACCCGCTTCCCCACCGCCAGCCTCGGCGACTACTTCAATCCCAAGCTGCGCCAGGACCAGCTCGCCGTCGCCGGCAGCCGCATCTTCTTCGTGGCGGACGACGGGATCTCGGGGCCCCGGCTGTGGTCGAGCCGCGGCTGGCTGACCTCGACGGCGCCGGTCTCCGGCTGCACCGGGCCCTGCCCGGCCGTGCTGCCGAACTCCTCTCTCGTCCCCCTCGGCGAGCGGGTGGTGTTCGCCGGCCGCGACCCCGCCCACGGCGCCGAGCCGTGGGCGAGCGACGGCACCGGCGCGGGGACCCGCCTGCTGGCCGACCTCTGCCCGGGGTCGTGCGACTCGCATCCCGACTCCCTCACCCCGCTGGCGGGGGTGCCCGGAGAAATCTGGCTGCGCGCCACCCCCACAGCCACCGGCGCCCCCCGCCTGGTGCGCACGGACGGCACGCCGGCGGGGACCGCCCTCCTCGCGCCGCTCGCCGGCCGGTTGGGGATCGACAACGGCCTCCCCCAGCCGCTCGATCTCGCCGTCCTCAGGTCACCGGCGGGCTCACCGGCGGGCGCGCGGGTCGTCTTCCCGGGCACCGGCCCCACGGCCGGGGCGCAGCCCTGGGTGACCGACGGCACGCCGGCGGGGACCCATGCGCTCGGCGGCCTGCCGGCGCCGCGGGGGTCCGCCGATCCCCGCGACCTCGCCGTGCTCGGGGACCGCCTCGTCTTCACGGCGAGCGACGGGGATACGCGGGGGGTGTGGGTGGCCGAGCCCGCCGGGGCCTCTCCCCTGCCGCTCCCCGCCGCCGGGCCGGGCGGCGCCTCGCAGGTCACCGCCGCGGGCGCCCTCGCCTACTTCGTACTGGATAACCCCGAGGGTGGGGACGATGCCGGGGACGACCTCTGGCGCACCGACGGCACCGCGGCGGGGACCTTCCGGCTGGCGGCGTTTCCGGGCCAACGCCTGAGCGCGCTCGCCGACTTCGGCGGCCGTCTCCTCTTCCTCGCCTCCGCGCTGCCGGGGGCGGTCCCCTCCTTCACCTTCTGGACCAGCGACGGCACCGCCGCCGGCACGGCGCCGGCCTTCCGGCCGCCGGACGACACCCTGCAGGTGACCAGCGTCGCGGTGGTGGCGGGAGGGATCTACTTCGCCGCCCTGCGCGAGCAGACGCCGCAGCTCTTCAAGAGCGACGGGACGGCCGCCGGCACCCAGGCCCTGCTCGATTTCGGCTGCCCCTGCTCATCCGACCTCTTCCACTATACGGTCGTCGACGGCACGGTCTATTTCGAGCTCGTCCCAGGCGCCGTCTACCGCACGGACGGCACCGCCGCGGGGACGGTGGCGGTCTACCCGCCGCCGGACGGGTCGAACCGCTTCACGGCGGCGCAGTTCCCTCAAGGCTTCGCCGGCGGCCTCGTCTTCCTCGGCCCCCAGGTCCACTCGAGCGACGGCCGCCAGCTGATCTGGCGCGGGCTCCCCAACGGCCAGGTCCTGCGGCTGACCACGGCCGGCCTGTCGGCCTACGTGGCGACGGTCGATCCCGAGTTCACCGTGGTGGGAGGCACCCTCTTCTTCCGCGACTGGGACCCCGACCACGGCATGGAGCTGTGGAAGAGCGACGGCACCCCGCAGGGGACCGCCCTGGTGCTCGACGCCGTCTCCGGCGCGGACTCCTCCGACCCCGCGGAGCTCAAGGCGGCCGGCGGCCGTCTCTACTTCTCCGCCCGCGACCCCCTCCACGGCCGCGAGCTGTGGACGAGCGACGGCACGGCGGCCGGCACCCATCGGGTGGAGGACCTCGCCCCCGGCCCCTCGTCGTCCTCGCCGGAGCGGCTCACCGTGGTGGGGGACCATCTCTTCTTCGCCGCGGACGACGGCGTCACCGGCCGCGAGCTGTGGAGCCTGCCGCTGCCGCCTCCCTAGCTGTAACCATCCGCCGCGCGCCACGTAGTTGGTTGCGAAGGAGGAAGCACCACCGTGTTCGACGCTCTCCGCCGTGACCTCACCCTCGCCGCGCGCGGCCTCGCCCGCGCGCCCGGCTTCGCCGCCGCCGTGCTGCTCACCCTGGCGCTCGGGATCGGCGGCACCTCCACGATGTTCACCGTGGTGAACGCCGCCTTCCTGCGCCCTCTCCCCTATCCCCAGGCGGAGCGCCTGGTGATGGTCTGGCAGACCTGGAAGGAGAGCCGGCGGGTGGCGGTCTCGATGCTCGACGCCATGGACTGGGAGCGGCGAAGCCACGCCTTCGCGCACCTCGCCGCCTTCTCCCCCGGGCCGGTGAACATCACCCGCGGGGGCGGGGCGGCCGCGGGGGCCGCCGGCGATCCGCAGCGCATCGGCTCCGGCGCGGTCACCCAGGGCTTCTTCGCCGCGATGGGGGTGCCGCCGCGTCTCGGGCGGACGTTCACCGCCGAGGAAGCGCTCGCCAAGGGGCCGAAGGCGGTGATCGTCGGCGACGGGCTCTGGCGCCGGCTCTTCGCCGGCGACCCCAAGGTGCTGGGACGGACGCTCGATCTCGAGGGGATTCCCTATCCGGTGATCGGCGTGATGCCCCCGGGGTTCGACTTCCCCGAGCGCTCGGAGGTCTGGCTGCCGCTCCCGGTCGCCGACGGCGCGGCGCGCTCGGCCCACAACTACTCGGTGGTGGCGCGGCTCGCGGCCGGCACCTCGCCCGCGCAGGCGCAGGCCGGCATGGACGCCGTGGCGGCCGGGCTGGCGCGGGACTATCCCGACGCGGACCAGGGGTACGGCGCCGCCGTCGTCCCCCTGCGCCGCGATCTCCTCGGCCCCACCGGACCGCTCCTGCTCGTGCTGCTGGGCGCCGTCTCGCTGGTGCTGCTGATCGCCGCCGCCAACGTGGCGAACCTCTTCCTCGCGCGTTCGCTCGCCCGGCGCGGGGAGGCCACGGTGCGCCTCGCGCTGGGAGCGAGCCGCCCGGCGCTGGCGCGCCCCTTCGTGATCGAGAGCGTCGTGCTGGCGCTCGCCGGGGGGGCTCTCGGGCTCGTCCTCGCCGGCGGCGCGAGCCGCTTCCTGGCCGCCCTCGCCCCGGCCGGGGTGCTCGACCGGGAGAGCTTGCGCGTCGACGGGGCGGTCCTCCTCTTCACCTTCCTGACCGCGCTCGCGGTCGGCGTCCTCTGCGCCTTCCTCCCCGCCTTGCGGGCGTCGCGGCAGGATCTGCGCGACGCCCTCTCGGCCGGCGGGCGCGGGGTCGCCGAAGGGCGGCGGGGGATGCGCGCGCTGATCGCCGCCGAGGTCGCCCTCGCCTTCGTCCTGCTGGTCGGGGCGGGCCTCCTGCTGCGCAGCGCCTGGCGCCTGGAGGCGGTCGATCCCGGCTTCCGCCCCCGCCACGTCGCCCTGCTCGGCTTCGCCATGGGCGGCCTGCCGGGGTCGCGTTACGACGACCCCGCCTGGCGGTCGCGCTTCTTCTCGCAGCTCCTCGAGCGGACCGCGGCGCTCCCCGGCGTCCGCGCCGCCGGGCTGGTGAACGAGCCGCCGCTCTCGGGAGGGAGCTCGAACGGCACGCTGGAGCTCGCGGACGCGCCGGATGAGCCCGCCGGCCAGACGCGCACCGCCCACTACCGCCTGACCGCCGGCCGCTACTTCGAGGCGATGGGAATCCCCCTCCTGCGCGGCCGCGCCTTCACGGCCGGGGACCGCGCGGGCGCCCCTCAGGTGGCCCTGGTCAACACGGCGCTGGCCCGCCAGCTCGGCGGGGCGGAGAAGGCCCTCGGGCGGCGCGTCCGCATCCCCGGGATGGACAGGGTCGCGGAATGGGCGGCGATCGTCGGGGTGGTGGGGAACGTCCGGCACCTGGGGGTCGCCCGCGAGCCGGTCCCCGAGGTCTACTTCCCCCTCGCCCAGCGCCCTCTGCGCAGCTGGCAGATGGCGCTGATGGCGCAGGGGGACGCCGCCGGGCTGGCGAAGACCCTGCGGCGGGAGTCGCGGGCGCTCGATCCCGGGCTCCCGGCCGAGACCGGGAGCATGGAAGAGCTGCTCGCCGCCGACCTCGCCCAGGCGCGCTTCCGCTCCCGTCTCCTCGCCGCCTTCGCGCTCACCGCGCTGGCCCTCGCGGGGATCGGCATCTTCGGCGTCGTCTCCTACGCCGCCCGCCGCCGTCACCGGGAGGTGGGGATCCGCATGGCGCTCGGCGCCGACCGCCGGGCGGTGCGGTCGCTGGTGATCCGGGAAGGGATGATGCCGGTCTGCCTCGGCCTGGCCGCGGGGCTCGCCGCCGCCCTCGTCCTCACCCGCCTGCTGGCGAGCCTGGTCTACCAGGTGGACGTCGCCGATCCGGCGACCTTCCTCGGCGTCCTTCTCCTGCTGGCGGCGGCGGCCCTCCTCTCGACCTACTTCCCTTCCGAATGGGCGACGCGGGTCGACCCGGTGGAGGCGCTGCGGGCGGAGTAGCGGAGCCCCTGCTACGATACCCGCATGCCGCCACTCAACCATCCCCTGCTCATGATCCCCGGTCCGGTGGAGGTCTCGCCGGCCGTCGTCGCCGCGGCCTCCGTGCCGCCTCCCAGCCATACCGCGCCGCGGCTCCTCGAGGCCTTCGGCTCGTCGATCGAACGGATGCGGGAGGTCTGGCGCTCGGGCCCCGGCGGCCAGCCGATCATCGTCGCCGGCAGCGGCACGCTCGCCATGGAGATGGCGGCGGCCAACCTGGTGGAGCCGGGCGAGCGGGCGGTGGTGGTGTCGACCGGCTTCTTCTCGGAACGGATGGCCGAGATCCTCCGCCGGCACGGCGCCGAGGTGACCCTGGTCGCCGGGGAAGTCGGGGACGTCCCCGGCCTCGACGCGGTGCGCGAAGCGCTGGCGAAAGGCCCTGCCGCGAAGGCGCTGTTCGCCACCCACGTCGACACCTCGACCGGCGTGCGGGTCGATCCCGAGCCGCTCTGCCGCCTCGCCCGCGAGACCGGGGCGCTGGCGGTGTTCGACGGCGTCTGCGCCACGGGCGGCGAGCGCTTCGAGATGGCGCAGTGGGGGGCCGACCTCTACTTCACCGGCTCGCAGAAGGCGATCGGCCTCCCGCCCGGCCTGGCGCTGATGGTGGCGGGGGAGCGCGCCCTCGCCGCCCGCGAGGCCCGCAAGGCTCCCGCCCCGGCCCTCTTCCTCGACTGGCAGTCGTGGCTCCCCGTCCACCGCGCCTACGAGGAGCGCAAGCCGAGCTACTTCGCCACCCCGGCCACCACGCTGGTGATGGCGCTCGCCGCCGGGCTCGGCGAGATCCTCGAGGGCGGCCTGCCGGCCCGCATCGAGGCCCATGCGCGGACCGGGGCGGCGATGCGGGCGGCGTGGGCGGCGCTCGGCCTCGGCACCGTCCCGCGGCACCCGGCGGTGACCGCCGACACGCTGAGCGTCCTCCTCTTCCCGCCGGGGGTCGACGCCTCCCTGCTGCCGCGGATCACCCAGCGCGGGGTGGTGGTGGCCGGCGGCCTCCACCCGGCGGTGAAGGCGACCTCCTTCCGCGTCGGCCACATGGGCTACGCCGTGACCCGCCCGGACTACCTGCGCCGCACGGTCACCGCCATCGCGGAGGCCTTGCAGGAGGGCGGCGCGCCGGCGGCGGATCCCGCGGCGGCGCTGAAGGCGCTCGACGCGGGGCTCGCGGTGCCGGCATAGCTCCCAGGGAATACCGGCCCCGCCCGGGGGTTTTTACCCTTCGCCCGCCAGTGAGGCTCTTCCCGTGCCCGCAGACCGTGACGAACGCATCCGCCAGGCTCTCCAGCTCCTGATCGACGAGGCCCGCGAGCGCATCGACCGCCACCCGCTGGGGCATCTCGTGGCCGGGCGCGGCGAGCGGATCGACCTGCGCCTCTCGCTCCCCACCGCGTTCCGCGACGGCCAGCTCGAGGCGGTGGCGGGCGAGGCCGCGGAGTCGCTCCAGGACGCGGTGCAGGCCCTCCTCCAACACAGCGCCCTGTTCCGCCCCGGGCGCGTCCTCTGCCTGCGCTGCGGCACGGCGACCTGCGAGCACTCAGGCCCTGTCGAGGGGCGCCAGATCTTCGCCGGCTGGGGGCCCGCCGGGCTCCCCCGCTTCGTCGACTTCGGCCAGTGGCTGCTCCAGCGGCGCGATCCGCGGGTCGACCTGCTCTACCGCGACCCGCCGCAGCGGATCGCCGTCGTGGTGCCGGAGGCGGAGCTGGCGGGCGGCATAATCCCCGCCTTCCGCCAGCGCGAGGACAGCTACCGCATCCACGCGCAGGTGACCGCCGGCTGGTACCAGGCCCCCGACCCGTCAGGCGTCCGGCGGCCGTTCGCCGTCTCGCTGCAACTGATCTCCACCCGGGCGGCGCGCCAGGGCCGGCGCTTCGGCGTCAACGTGGTCGGCACCGGCCCGGGCGGCGAGCCGCTCGAGAAGCTCTACGACCAGCTCGGCGCCATCCCCTGGGGGGACGCGGTGCGCTGGGCGCAGGGGGTGCTGGTGGGGATCGAGGAGGCGAGGCAGGAAGCGACCGAGACGCGGCTCGCCGGCCTCGCCCAGGCCGTCGCCCGCCGGCTCGAGAAGGACGCGCGCGGGGCGGAGCGGCGCACCCAGCACGGCCAGCAGCGCCACGCCGAGGGGGACCGCCCCACCCGCATGGCGCTCGCCGACCTCGCCCGCGCCACCCCGGAGAACCTGCTCTACGACGTCCGGCGCGAGACGCTGGTAGTGGTCGGCGACCGCGGCCGCGCCCACGTGTTCAATCTCGCCGGAAAGCTGGTGACCTCGGTGCGCTACAACCCGGGGGTGATCGAGAAGCGGCGCAAGAACGGCCTCTGGCGGCCGGCCGCCGCCGAGGAGGTGCGCAAGGTCCGCGCGCAGGTCGAGGCGGTGGCCGCCGGCCCCTGAGCCGCGCCTGGGAGTAGAATGCCCCGCACATGCCGTCGCTGACCCCGCTGCTGCTCGTCCTCGCGCTCGCCGGCACGGAGCCCGCGACCCCCGGCGTGCAGTTCCCCACCCCGACCGGCAAGGTGTGGGTGGAGACCGCCTCCCCCGGCGGCGGCCGGCCGCGCGAGGCGGTGGGGCGCGGCGTGATCGAGGCGTCCCCCGAGCGGGTCTTCCGGGCGCTCATCGACTACGCCCACTGGTCGGAGTTCATGCCCTTCCTCTCGACCTCCGAGGCGAAGCCGCAGCCGGACGGCTCGGTGCTGGCGTATCAAGTCCTCCAGCTGCCGCGGGCCGGCGAGCGCCACTACCGGGTCCGCTTCCGGCAGCGGATCGAGACCAACCGGACGGGGAGGACCTGGAGGATCGACTGGAGCTACGTCCCGGGATCGGGGAACATCGCCGATCACCACGGCTCCTGGACCCTGACCGCGCTCGCCGCCGGCCGGACCTTCGCGGTGCTCCGCCTCTACAACGATACGGGGGGGCTCGCGCCGCACTGGGTCGTCGACCGCGGCACCACCGAGACGGTCCCCTGGATCTTCCACGGCCTGCGCCAGCAGGTCCACCGGTCGCGCTACGACGGAATCTAGGTTAGAATTCTTCCGGTTCACCCCTCTCCATGCCTGAGAAGAAGAACATCGTCTCGCTCGATGTCCATCTGGGCAACGAGCTCCACCGGCGCTCGACCGAGCTGACCCGCGCCTGGCTCGACCGCCTCCTCGAACGTCTGGACGTGCAGCCCCGCCGGATCTTCCCGGCCGAGGCGCTGCTCAACCGCATCCCCGAAGTGCTGAGCGCCGTCTCCGACTATCTGGTCACCGACGGCGAGCTCTCCGCCCAGGAGCTGGTCCGCGACGAGTTCACCAAGCTCGCCCGGCTGCGCCGCGAGCAGGGCTATGACATCGACGAGATCCTGGCCGAGTTCGAGATCCTCGGGGAGATCCTCTACCGCGCGCTGCGCGAGGACGCCCGCAGCTTCCAGCGCGCGGTCCCCCCCGACTACGCCATCGAGGTCGCCGAGCGCCTCCACCAGGCGCTGGCGACGATGACCCGGATCACGGCGGCGACCTTCCGCGAGGAAGGGTTCCAGGACCGCCGCGAACGGGCCCGCCTGCTCGGCGGCTTCGGACGCGACCTGGCGCACGAGCTGCGCAACCGCCTGGCGACCGCGGAGATCGCCGTCCATCTGCTCGGCAGCGAGAGCTCCGACGCCGCCGCCCGCGACAAGGCCCTGCGCACCCTCCAGCAGACGCTGCGGCGGATCAAGGGGGTGGCCGACGACGTCCAGGCGCTGGCGATCGCGCAGGGGTCCGAGGAGACCGCCCAGGGGCGCCGCCTGTCGCTGCGCGTGCTGGTCGCCGAGACCGTCGAGGAGCTCCAGGGGATGGCCGACGAGCGGCAGGTGCGGCTCGAGATCCAGGAGCCGATCCCCGACGTCCAGGTGGATGCCACCCGGGTCGAGCTGGCGCTGATCAACCTGGTGGGCAACGCGGTCAAGTACTCCGATCCCGAGGAAGCGGACCGCTGGGTGCGCCTGAGCGTCCGGCGGCAGGAGGGCGGCGACTACTGGCGGATCTCGGTGGCCGACAACGGCCTCGGCGTCCCCGTGGAGATGCAGACGCTGATCTTCGAGCAGTTCGTGCGCGCCCACCCGCAGGTGGCCGACGGCACGGGGCTGGGGCTCGCCATCGTCCAGGCCGCCGTCGAGCAGCTGGGAGGGCGCGTCTGGCTGGAGAGCGAGCCCGGCCGCGGCACCACCTTCCATTTCACGGTCGTCGATCCGCCCGCGGCGCGGGAGGATTAGGTAACCTACTCGAGACGAAGATCCGTAGCGGGGTACGACCCGCCGATCTCACAACGCTAGACCAAAGGTCTTCCTTCCTTCAGAAAAAGCGACTACCATCGGATGTCGGATGACTCGGCGACGAATGAATTCGCTGAAGTGCAGGCTGCAAGCCTCGAAAGGACAGAGGGATGATGCCGGCCGATTCGAGAGACGAGAGGTCGTGACTCAATATTCCCGTTGGGTGCTTGGCTTCATCACTCTCGCACTTTGTGCACGGGCATCCTGCGTGGCCCAGCCTGCCTCCTCCAAGCGAATCGATCGACTCGTCCATCTCGGCCAGTTGTGGGGAGCTATCCGATATCTCCATCCCTTCCTCGCCTATAGGGATATCGATTGGGATGCGGCTCTCGTCCGAGCAATCCCAGACGTGCGCGCAGCTGAAACGTCCGAACAATATGCTAAAGCCCTTCAAACGATGCTTGATACCCTGGCCGACCCGATGACCTGTGTCTTGCAGGTCAAAGCCAAATTACCACGGGTGGCCGGATCGAGCCCGAGCGTACCCTCCGTATCTTCGCTCTGGATAGAAGACGGCATTCTCAAGGTGGATCTGCGAGCAGTTCCAGCCTCCCCAAGCTCTGCTGGCTTACGCGAGGAGCTTGCTCGGGTGACCAGCGAGATCTCGAAAGCACGGGCGATCATCCTAGACCTGCGCGGCCCAGCGAATAGCATCTATGACGGCATTTTATCCTCTCTGGATGGGCTCCTCGTGAGCCATCCTATCCAGGTTCCCGCGCAACGATACATTATGCACTCGGGCTATCGTCCGCAAGTCTTTCCCAGCTCCGGCGGATACTTCTCAGCATTTGTCACTCTTCCCGAGGAGGTCTTCGTTCCTGCCAATGGTTCAAGCCGCAAGCGGATCATATTCTTGGCAAGCTCCGACACGGTGCTGCCGCCCATTGCTTTAGCCTTGCAAGCAGCAGGAGAAGGTGTCATCGTTACTGAGGGACCGCTTCGGCGAGAGGACGTCCACCGACTTCTTGTAGACTTGGGCGAGAACGTTCAGGCCATGGTTCGCATTACCGAATATGTCCCCTTAAAGACTTGGCATGGCGTACATGCCGATATCGAATTGCCGCCACTAAAGGGGAAACTGGCCGCGGATATTGCTCTTCGAAAGGCGCGGGACTTCGCAGCAGGACGAGTTCTTCTGCCAAAAGGATCGATAGCCCCGAGCTATACAGCCTTGGCGGAGGCCGTATGGCATCCCGATGATCGCTACCCCTCCATGCTCAATCCATCCGGAGAATATCGCCTGCTCGCGGTATTCCGGTTCTGGAGTATTCTTCATTATTTCTATCCCTATGGTGATCTCATTGTTGGGTGGGAGCAACGGTTGCCCGAGTTCGTCGCCCGCATGGAAGCAGCCGAGAATAGTCGGGACTATGCCCTGCTCTTGGCTGAAATGGCGGCGGCGGTTAAAGACGGACACCTCGATCTTTGGGGGCACCCGGAGCTAAGCCAGCTCTACGGCGAAGCTTTCGTCCCAGTGGAGTTACGCTGGATTGAGGGACGCTGCGTTGTCACTCAAGTGCGCGAAGAACCGGCGGTCCGAGCTTCCGGAATCCAGGTAGGCGACGAGGTCACGGCGGCGAATGGCCGCCCTTTGCAAGAATCCCTGGCCTTTTTTAGCCGGTATGTCTCGGCGTCAACCTTGGCCGCATTGCGGTCCAAGATCGCTCCCCTTCTGCTAGGAGGCGCGCGGGGCTCGATCGCCGTGCTGACGGTACGGAATGGAGACGGCCAGAGCCATGAGGTGAGAGTTCCGCGAGAAGCGCTGTGGAGACCGGAGAATTCCGGAGATGTCGTTCGAGTTCTCCCCGGCAACTTTGGTTACATGGACCTTACCCGCCTGACTGTGGACGGCGTGGACAACGCCTTCGAGCGGCTCCGGGGCACCCGAGGGATCGTGTTCGACGTGCGTGGCTATCCTCGATTTACAGCTTGGGCGATTGCCGCACATCTCAACCTTCAGGCAAACCGGATCGGAGCGCTCTTCTGTCGTCCTCTGGTTTCCGGCGTAACCCAGGATCTAGAGCAAGACGACCCCTCGTTCTGCTTTCGACAGCCCTTAGGCATCTCGGATGCCCTTCGCTACCCGGGAAAAACCGTCATGCTGATCGATGACCGCACCTTCAGCCAAGGCGAGCATACGGGCCTCCTACTTGAGGCGGCAAACGGCACCAGGTTTATCGGAACTCCCACGGCTGGAACGGATGGCGACGTTACCGACTTCACTTTGCCTGGCGGGATCACTGTTCGTTTTACCGGCCAGGAAGTTCGGCACGCCGACGGCCGGCCGCTTCAGCAGACCGGCTTGGCGCCGGACGTGATGATCGCTCCTACGCTCGCTGGCCTGCGTCAGGGACGCGACGAGGTGCTGGAGACGGCCCTTCGGGACCTTGCGGAATCAACTCTGAAGAGCGCTTTGAGCACACCCCCGTCCTCAATCGACAGGCCCGAGCCGTGACCGGACCCAATTCCCGCTCGGCGGTCCTCGACCGCGACGAAATGGTTCAAACTGCCCTGGATCTCGCTATCGAAATTCGTCGTCGTCGCTTACCCGTTAAGGACGGAAGTGTCGCGTGGCTAGGCCCCTGGAATCCACCCCTGGGGCAGCAGATTAAGCTCAGTCCAGTGGGCCCCCACCTTTACAGCGGGACGGTCGGAATTGCGTTATGTTTCGCGGCGCTCTACAGAATTCTCGGCGACGACCGGGACCGAAGCTTCTCGCTGGAAATTTTGGAGCCTCTTCGACACCGCCTCGCCAACATCATCACCAACCCTGAACGAGCACGCTCCGCGAAGATAGGAACCGGAGGAATGGTCGGATTGGGCGCCTTCGCTTATTCTTTCTGGCGACTTGGCGGATGGCTTGACGATGCCAGGTTGCAGGCCGAAGCGCGTGCTCTGTTATCACTTTTCGACGCGGAGCGTTTGGAGGCGAATCCCTCGTCGGATGTGATTGCCGGAGCGGCAGGAGGCATCCTGGCCGTCCTCGCTCTTGCTGAGCCCGGTCAAGAAGAGGAGATACCTCTGTCCATTGCGATCGCGTGTGCCCGCCTTCTAAACGCACGGCAACTTGCAGTGGACGAATGGTTTGCCGGTTGGCACACCCTCCCGGGTTTCCCGCCGCTCAGCGGCTTCGGGCATGGCGCGGCGGGCATCGCCTACGCTCTTCTCCGCCTCTACAAACGAACAAGGGATCCAGAGCATCTGAGCCTCGCACGCAAGGCTCTCGCTTTCGAACATACTCTCTACTCACCCGAGCACCGGAACTGGCGGGACGTACGGCGCCCAGGCAACCAATTCATGACAAGTTGGTGTCATGGCGCTCCCGGAATAGCTCTCGGGCGCGTTGGCATTCTTGATGTTCTTGATACTCCAGAAATCCGCGATGACATCCGCAACGGCTTGGCTTCTATCCTGAACCTCGGCCTTGCCCCGTTGGATCACCTCTGCTGCGGCAATATGGGCTTGGTGGAAGTCCTTCTCTGCGCCTCACGGCGGCTGGCGGATGAAGAACTCTTCCATCAAGCCGCGAAGATAACCACCTCGGTGGTCCGGCGCGGCAAGTCACAGGGCTATCGTTGGGTCTTGGAGCCCACCAGCGACGCCTTCGACCCGTCTTTCTTCACCGGCGCCGCAGGGGTAGCCTACACCCTCTTGCGCCTTACAGCCTCAGGCTCACTCCCTTCAATCCTACTGCTCGAATAGCTTACCGGAGTGCCATCCTCCTGCCGACGAACAGAGTCTATCACAGAATACCCGAATTGACGCTTGCTCTATCCTTCGGTATGTAGTAACATCGCAGTCCTCATGCGACTGGCGCGTCATGAGGTCCCCCTTCAGGATCTCGCCGACCCTATCCTGACGGCCAGCATTTATCGTTCAGGGGCTCTCGATGAGGTGATCCATCGGGTGATAGCTCCCTTTCGGAATGAGTTGGTCGCAACGACCCATTGGATGTGGGTTCTTAGATACAACCGCTGTGGCGAGCACCTTAAAGTCCGCCTACACGGGTCTCCGAACGAACGGGACGAACTCGCAAACCTCTTCGAGAGTGGGGTCCGGTGTTACCTCGCTGGCGCTGAGCCCATTGCTGCTCAGCGAATGAACAGGCTCGACGCTCCCCCTATCGATCTCGAGGACCAGGGTACCGGCAGCCATCAGGACACCACCTTCCTCTGGACTACCTACCGCCGGAGCCCAGTCTCGTTCGGCGGCAAGCCTTTCCTTCTCGACGATACCTACGCGGTCCTCGTCGCACGCTGTCTGGCGCGCGGTTTGGATTTGGCTTTGCTCGCATTGCAACCTGACGCAGGTGGCTGTTTCGAATACAAGCCGCGCCAGGCTTCTCTTCTGAAGGCCCTTCTCGCAGGCCTGTCGCCGGTTAAGTCCCGCTCGGCTTATCTCACCTATCACCGAGATTGGTTACTGCGGGCATTTCTGGCCCGCAACTGGAAAAACTTGGACGACGCGGACCAACTGCTTGCAAAACTGGAACTACGGGCGGCAAGCGCACGTGAATCTATCGCTATCTTGCGGCAGGTCGCACAGGCGAAATGGAATAGAGTTGCCGCTAACGATCTGGAAACACCCGAAGCTGCTTGGCAGGAGGCAATATCTAATCTATTGCAATATGTAGCACGGTTCGGCGACGACCCAGAATTTCACCTCGACCCCTTTGCCGCCGAGCCCTGTTTCCCGGTTCTCTTCAAGGCATTTAATGGCCTATCAAATCAACTCGGCCTGGATCCATTAAACGAAGCGTACACTTACCATCTCTTGCTGCACGCGATCGAAGGGGTCATCCCTGGCCTCGGTATCTCGCTGACTCCCGAGTTAAAACGATGAGCCATTCCGAGCGCTCTCAAGATCCACCCTTTATCTTCCGATTGGCAGGCTTGTCCTTCGATCGTGTCGTTGGCTTGTCAAACTCGGTATGCGCTGACTTATTAGCGGAGCGCCATAACCTGGAGCAGGAGGCATCTCAGCTTCGGAGCCAGTTCGTCGACCGGCTCCATTTGGCCATTCACGAGGCACCGCCGGAACTTCGCCGCTTCTTCCTTGTCCTGAAACGCGATGGCTTTAACGGTCGTAGAATTTCCCGACATCTAAATGCCCCAGAATGGACAAAACTGGTGCAGGTGGCAGGGGAAGCGCTGGAGGGGACTCTTCGGTTGGAAAATCGCCTGGAAGATTGGCAAAGCAGATTTGAGGAAGTCTTCACGCACGAGCAGGAGCGCCAGCGCAAGGAATTGTTTATCCTCCTTTCCGACTCGCAACTGCGGCGGGGCATCGCCTTGGCGAGCCCAGAGCTCCTCCGCGAATCGGATAGGATGAAACGTTCTCTGCCCAGAGCCGGACGGAAAGAACGTAGGCTGGAAGAGAGCCTGCTGCGATATATCTGCCGTGCAGCCTTCAAGCTTTCGCCATTTTCGACGCTCACCCGAGTAGGTCTGGGAACGGTGGAAGATGGTAATCCTCAGGCTGCTTGTCAGCTCCTCGGCACCAACTGGCATGAATTCTCTTTGGTCCGGCTTAAGAGATACCGCTTCAATCAGATCAGCGCTCTCGTTCTCCGGCATCCCCGCTTTCGCATGCATCTGCAGGTTGAGCTTAACGATACAGTTGAATTAATTAGCCCCGGCCAGTATCGCTTTTTGCGCCCCGGTTGGTACGGCACTGACGCTACAAGACTGCGTTTTCGATATTTTAACGAATCCTTAGTAAAAGTTTCTCTTGGTGGCCCATTGATAGCTTGGCTCCTCGAGAAACTTCCCGGACGAGATCGGACTTTTGAACAGTTACAGACCGAGCTGCAAAAGACGTTCTCATCTACCCGCGAATCCATTGAAGGGATTCTCGTTAAGCTATTGGATGTTGGCATCCTCCATCTCCTACCTCCCTGGTCTAGCAATGACCCTTGCCTAGAATGGCAGCTAGCTGCTGCTTTGCGCCCATTCTCGGACGACCCCGATCTCGGTAAGTTGCTCACCTTACCGAGCAACTGCTTCCGCTCACTGATTTTTATGCTGAAGCTGCCGATCCTCTTTCAATTATTGACAGGATCGACCAAGGCGCCGCCAGTGCCTGGGAAGAAGCACGGGATTTGGCCTCCCTCAGCTCTCAGGTCGTACCCGATGGCGCAAAGGCGGGAAATCTTAACGAGGATGTTTTTCTCCACTCTGCCAATCGGACTTCCATTCTCCGCCTATCGCCGGACACAGCTGGACAGTTGGAGATCAGTATTGCACCTCTTGTACGGTTCTCCCATCTCTACGATTTTCGGCACGATTTCCGTCATGCACTTGAGACCGTTCTCTCAACAAGCTGCCCAGGAAAGCGCGAAATCGTGTTTACCGAGGCATTCAATATTCTTCAACCTTTGATCCGACAATATGCGGAATTTTTCTCTCTGGGCATGCCTGGGGAGCTAGGGTCATCGTTCGATCCCCTGTATCTACCCGCCGTTGGACGACTGCGGAACCTGCGAAGAACTCTCTGGGGGCAGGCGACCGACGCCGTACGCAGCGAGTCCGGCGAGACCCGGATCTCTCTGGCTCTGATGGAATTTGTGGCCGGACAGGTCCCTGTCCGTTATAGGCCAGGCGTAGGGCTGTGCCTTTTCACGCAGCCAGCGGACTCGGACGGTCGACTCTGGGTGCTCAATCGTATGCTCGACGGCACAGGCCGATATGGAAGTCGCTATACGGCCGCGATGGGGATAGACGCTCAGGCGGCCTATACAGACTACTTCACCTCTAGCTCCTGCCTTGTGCAGGACGGCGAGCCTGTGGAGTTTCTCGATTTGATGTGGTCCCATGCGGACAACCTGAACGCACATGCTGTCCAGACGCCTCGCGTCCTTGAGCTCCCTGGCGAAAGAATCGCCGGACTGAAGCCAGACCGCCGTGTTCGACTCAGCGACCTAAAAATCCGGCTAAACGGTCCCCTCGACGCTCCCTGCCTCGTCGATGCCAAGGGGTCTAGGCTCTTACCCGTCTATTTGGGCACAATGACTCTCCGGCTAATGTCACCTGTCCTCAAGTTTCTATCCCTTTTGGGACCAAGTGACTTTGCTCTTGTCAATCTCCCCGCGGCTCCATACCGCTCATGGAGTCGAAGTCCATGACCGCCTGACAATCGGCAATCTTGTGCTGTTGCGCCGGCAATGGCTCGTTTCGACAGAACTGTTAGCGCGGCAAATAGAAGGTCTCTCCGATGCACAAGCTTTCGCCTGCGTCGACCGGTGGCGCACTCTCGCCGGCCTCCCTGGGCAAGTCTTCGTATCTGAAAAAATGCCTTTGAAATTTCTTGGTGGCGAGATCCGCAAGCCACAATATCTGAACTTCAGCTCACCGCTTTTTCTGCCCATCATCCGTTCAATTATGAAGGCTGGAGAGCCCAGGCTTCGGTTCGAAGAAATGCTTCCTCTCCCAGAGAACTATCCTAAGGATGCCGCGGGACGCCAGTGGGCGACCGAGATCCAGTTGGACACTCTGGCACTCCGCACTACGCGCCGCTCTACCTCTACCTCGGTTTCGAAGCCCAAACCTTTGAAAAACGAGTCGCCACACCATGGAGGTGTGGATTCTCACAACCGAGCCTGAACGCTCGGTTCGAAAGGAGACCCTTATGTCGCAAGAAGATCTCGCAAATGTCGACAACATCGAGATCGAGCCGCTCACCGATTCGGATCTCGACTCCGTCGCAGGAGGACAGGTCGGTGGCAGCGCCAGTTGCACATGCAGCAACTGCCCAACCTATACTTGCCCAGGTGGTGGGACGCAACCCCAGGAACCTAGCGGCGATATCCTTGTTTGATGTTATTTTTAACTGTTGAAAGGCCAAGACGGTCCCCACAGACGTCGCGCGCGAGCACTCTACGCTTGCAGTGGCTGTCGGGTGTCCACCGACTCGTTCTTGGTTTTTTCAGCGAATGGCGAAGGGATTAAGCTTGCCCGTTGAACCTTCGGCGGCCAGTACCCTTCGGGCAGCCGCCGGCTCATCCGGCGGGCTGTCATTGTTCCATAGGCGGCTACGCCGAGGAAACTCAAACTTGTCTCCCGAGATTTCTCATGCCTCCGGATGCCGCGTCGATTGGCGTGCGTTCCATTTTTTCTATCATGGCAATTTATCTATGGTCATTGATAAGTTTGTCAGACATCCATTGGCCGGCTGGTCAACGACGGATTAATTGACAGCTTTTTTTTCATCCGGTACATCCTCGGTGGGCCTCATATCCGCTTGCGCGTTCATCCTTGCAAAGGCTGTTCTGCTGAAACAGCGCAAAGGCTAACCGCTGATGCCAAAGAGTTTTTAGATATCTATTCTTCTGTCCAACCGCTGGACCAAGATCTCATCCGCCGTCAAAACCAAGCGCTGCTTGCAGAATCTCCCGAAGAAAGCGACGATACCATCTATGCAGACAACACCTTCCATGAATTTCCGTTCATCCCGGAGACCGAACGTTATGGCGGTGGGAATCTCATCGAGAGCTCGCTCGATTTTTTTGCCTCTCGAGCTACCAGGCCTTTATTTTATTGCCGTTTACCTCGCAGAGCCACGGCCCCGCAGCTCACAGCTATTATGCGGCTGCTCTTCAGGCAAGCCTTTGGTATGGCGCATAGAGAAGAAGAACTGAACCTCCTTCTGGCTTCAAGAGCGAGCTTTACTCTTCCGGGTTATCGGCTGTATCCCGAGCCGATGATGCGTTCGAGCGGCAGCCGGATATCTATCGATCCTTGCTAAAGCGAGAGATCGAGACAGTTGCGAACGACCAACATTTCTGCTGGTTTGTTGAGGCATCGAGGCGCCTCTCGAACGAGTTACGCAGCGCCAACGATGTCTTGCGGCGGAGCATCGGGCTGAGCCAGATGCATATGACGGCCAATAGATTGGGGCTTCGCAATCAGGAGGAGGTTTACCTGGGACGTATTCTCTGGAGAGCAGCGGCTGACCTCGCCAGCTGAGAACCTTTCCTTTGGGAGAAGGCGTGCACCCAACTCGTTGGCCATGGAGGAGGAAGGCTGCGTAATCTCTTCCACGTGGCCTGGGAAGAAGTATTTTCTAGCGTCCCTCTCGGGAGGGAAGAATAGCTTCATTTGGGATGATGAGCGACCTCTACTCAAACGCGACTGCCGCCCCAGTGGCTCAGATATTTAATCCTCGCGCCGGGCGGAATTGGTTTGCCTTCGTCTCTCTGTGGAGTAAGGATGGGCATAAGTGGGTGCTCCAATATCGCCACTCGGAATGCTGGGATTTGATGATGATGACCTTTAGAGCTCTCGAGAATCTTCGCGAGCGTCGAACCGAGGAAGGTCGTATTATTCTAGACGAGATACAAGCAGGCCTGGCAAATCTCTCGACGCCAAGCCCTTCCCTTCGACACGTGGTCGAACGATATTACTATCCGGCCCTTGCCTACTCCTACTATTGCCTCGATCAACTGGAAGAGGCAGAAGAGTACTTAAATAGAGCTCACGCCGCGGTTACTGCCGCCATCAGTGAGGAGCGTTTCCTGGTACCCCTCGTCGAGATTTGTCTTGACTTTAGATACCAGCGAGCCCGCATTGCCCGAAGCCGTCGCCAATGGTCGCAGATGCAAAATCAGCTTGCTGAGATCGCCGCTATGCTAATCAACAACGCTCCCATCTGCCACCTCAACGATGGCACAGGAGTCTGCTTGAGTGATCTTTTTTCTTTCTACCATGCTATTTCCTTGGATCATGACGAGTTGATATCCCTCTCCGACATACTCGATCCCGTAATACGAACCAAGGCTTTCAAAATGAATTGTGCCGGCTTGTATTCATTACCAAATTTTATGATTCCTTATCCGTAGGTGCCACGATGCCTAACGATATATCTAATCAGCAACGTGACTGGTTCCAATTAATAGCCTTGAGTGGGGAACCGGGAAAACGCTGGGTCGCCGAATACAAGACTCCGCAACGCATTCAACTGATGAATGGAGCATTAGAAGCTATTGGTCTATTGCGTGAATTCAGGATCGAACAAGGCCGACAAGTACTGCTCAATTTGGCCGGCTTGGTTCCGACTCGGAAGCTAACCTCTTCTTTTTCGTCAATTTTGCGACGGCATTATCTGCCAGTTCTCGCTTTTTATCATTACCGAATAGAAGAATTTTTGCAGGCAGAGAAGCTCCTTGACCAAGCGCAAGAAGAGGTACGGAATGCCCTGCAGAGACGAACTTTTTTGCTTCCTTTTGTTGACAGCTGTTTGGACTTCGAATTTCAGAGAGCTCGGATTGCAAGGAATCAGAAACGATGGCATGTAATGAGGGACCGGCTAAGACGAGTCCAAGCCATGATGGAGGGTCGGGAGCCATTTTGTATTTTGGAGGACGGAACTAGTGTAAATATGTCAATGCTGCGCACCTTTTATGACTCTATTCCTCTGAGCGGGAGGGAACAGCCTTGGCTCATCAATCTGCTCGATCCAATAGTCTGTTCTAATACTTTCCGACAGATCTCGGCGGAAATATACGCCGCCACCAGCCCAGTTATCCTATTTTGACTACAATATTCACTCGCCGCCGCCACAGCCAGGCCCTGCACACGCTCCAGCAGACGCTGCGACGGATCAAGGGGGAGGCCGCGACGTCGAGTCGTTGGCGATCGCGCAAGGGTCCGAGGAGACCGCCCAAGGGCGCCGCCTCTCGCTGAGCGTGCTGGTCGCCGAAACCTCGAGGAGTTCCAGGGAATGGCGGACGAGCGGCAGGTGCGGCTCGAGATCGAGGAGCCGATTCCCGAGGTGGAGGTAGACGCCACCCGGGCCGAGCGGGCGCTGATCAACCTGGTGGGCAACGCGGTCAAGTACTCCGATCCCGAGGAAGCGGACCGCTGGGTGCGCCTGAGCGTCGGCGGCAGGAGGGCGGCGACTACTGGCGGATCTCGGTGGCCGACAACGGCCTCGGCGTCCCCGTGGAGATGCAGACGCTGATCTTCGAGCAATTCGTCCGCGCCCACCCGCAGGTGGCCGACGGCACGGGGCTGGGGCTCGCCATCGTCCAGGCCGCCGTCGAGCAGCTGGGAGGGCGCGTCTGGCTGGAGAGCGAGCCCGGCCGCGGCACCACCTTCCATTTCACGGTCGTCGATCCTCCCGCGGCGCGGGAGGATTAGGTATAAAACTTGAAGGCGAGAGATGACGAGGGAGTTGTGGATTGCCCTCATCTTGATGGTTGAACCGGAAATTCTACGAGGAGACTTTATGAGCACGACCGAGGTGAGTCGCCTGCTGGGGGACGTCCGCAACACCCCCCAACTGATGGCCGAGCTGAAGGGGCTGATCCACGATCTCGATTCCGCGGTGCGCTGGGCCGGCGAGAAGGGGTACGCCGTCGCTCGCGAGGAGATCCGCGAGCTGCGCGACTGCGACCAGGAGCTCTCCGACGACGAGCTCGACAAGGTGGCCGGCGGCGACACCGCCTGGAGCCCGGGATCGACCACCGGCAGCACGCCGCCCCCCACCGGCAGCGGCGGGTAGAGCGCGCCCGCTCGACGAGCCTTGCTCCCCACTCTCGAAGACTGGCTCGCGGTCGTCCAGCCGTATCTGACCGAGCCGTTGTTCGACGCGCGGGGAGCCGGGCGCCTGCACTCTGTCGCCCGCGAGCTTCCCGGCGACGGCCTGGCAGCTCTGGAAGTCCGCCTGGGCCCGGGTGTCCGGCCGATCGATCTTTCGATCCGCCGGCTCCGGGCCTCTCCGCCTTTTCCGGCCCCCGAGCGGATCTCCCCGCCGCACCTGCGCCCTTTCCTCGCGCGGTGGTCCGCCCCGGACGGTCCCTTCGCCTCGGTGAGCGCCCTCTGGCTGGAGCTCGACCTCGACCCCGGGAGCGGGGGAGTCCCGCCCGCCGTCCCCTCGGTCAAGCTGCCGGCGGACGCCGAGATCTCCTGGCTGACCGACGTCCTCCTCCCCGCCCTGCACGGCGCTCCCCCGAGCCACGAGCAACGGCGCGCGATCCACCGCTGCCACGCCGCGCTCGCGGAGCTCGCGCTCCCCGGTTCCATCCTCTACGTCTTCAGCCTGCGCGCCCGCGGGAGCGACGCCGTGCGCCTGGAGCTCTTCGGGCTGGGGCCGGAGGAGATCCTCCGCTACCTGGAGCGGGTGGCTCCCGGCGCCCTCCCCACCGTCTCCGGGGTGGTCCCCCTCTTCGTGGGGGTCGAGACGGTCCATCTCTCCTTCGACGTCGGCGGCGGCGGGGAGATCCTGCCGCGGATCGGCGTCGAGGGCTCTTTCCCGCGGCTGCCCGAGCGCGAGCCGCGCTGGCTCGCTCTGCTCGGCCGCCTGGTGGCGAGGGGGCTCTGCACCGCGGAGAAGCGCGACGCGTTGCTCGCCTGGCCGGGGTACGACACCGTGTGGACGGCCCCGGGACGCTGGCCGGCGGCGACGGCGGGGATGCGCGGCTTCTGCGCGCGGAGCCTCAGCCACGTCAAGGTCGTCTGCCGGCCGGAGACCGCGCCGGAAGCGAAGGCCTACCTCACCTTCGGCTGGCTCCCGGGCGGAACGCAGGGCTGAGAAGGGAAACTAGGTCGGGACCAGCTGCACCGCGAGCTCGCCGGCCAGGCTCTCGGCCCGCGCCACGTAGTGCGGCACCCGCAGCTCCGCGAACAGCCGGTGGGCCTCGCCGAGCTCCCCGGCCGTGGCCTCGGCATCGCCGGCTTCGTGGGCGAGGAAGGCGAGGTCGAGGTGGGTGCGGCCGACCTCGAACGGCGCCTGGATGGCGCGGAAGCTCTCCAGGGCGTCGCGCAGCGACGCGGCCGCCCCCTCCCGGTCGCCGGCCGCCTCCGTGACCCGCCCCAGCACCCGTTGCGCCATGCCGCTGCCATAACGGAAGCGTACCGCCTCGGTGACGGCGAGCGCCTCGCGGGCTACCGCCGCCGCCTGGTCGAGCCGTCCCGAGCGGAGATAGGCATCCGCCAGGAAGGCGGAGAACCACCCGTGGAGCTGTTGCATCCCGGCCTGGCGCAGCCGCCCGGTGGAATCCTCGAGCGCTTCGATCGCCGCCGGCAGGTCCCCCTTCTCGAGCAGGGCGTAGCCCAGGAAGCCGAGCGCCGCCGCCGTGTTGAGCGGGTCCTGCGCGCGCTCGAGCCCGCCCTGGCAGGCCGCGATCCCCAGCTCCCAGTTGCCGATCGAGGCATGGAAGTAACCGGTGCTCCAGGAGGGATCGAGGCGGGGGTCCTGCAGCGCGCGCCAGATCTCCTCGGCGCGCTCCATCTTGTCGAACGCCTCGGCGAACTGCCCGAGGACGTAGTGATGGAACCCCGCCACCCAGTACGCCTGCCCCTGCCACCACGGCTCGTGGCTGCGCTCGAACAGGGGGAGCGCCTGGCGGCCGTGCTCGATCCCCTCCGAGAAGCTCCCCGACCAGAAGGCGTCCCGGCAGAGGACGTACCACGCCTTCCCCTCCGTCGCCGGATCGCCCCCCTGGCGCGCCGCCGCGATGGCCAGGCGCGCGTTGCTCGCCGCCTCCGCCTGATCCCCCAGGTAGCTGTAGGTGTGGGCGAGCCAGAAATAGAACGGACCGCTCAAGCCGGGGTCGCCCAGGCGCTCCACCAGCTCGCGATGGCCGAGGAAGAGCTCCAGCGTCTCCGGGAAGAGCGCGAGCGGCAGGAGCGACTCCGCCAGCTGCAGGATCAGCTCGAGACGGCGGCGGTCCCGGGCCGTTTCCTCGCGGGCGGGCAGGCGGTCGCAGTGGACCAGCGCTTCGCGCAGCGCCTGCGCCGCCTCGGAATGCGCGTAGCGGCCGGCCGCCTGGCCCGCGAACCGGGAGAGGTAGGAGACCGCCTTCACCGCGTCGTCGGCCGCGGCATAGTGATAGGCCAGCCGGTCGTAGACGTCCTCCAGGCGGTCGGCATAGAGCTGCTCGAAGGCCTGGCCCGCCGTCTCGTGCAGGCTCTGGCGCCGGCTCTTCAGCAGGGTCTGATAGACCGCCTCCTGGGTGAGGGCGTGCTTGAACAGGTAGCGCGGCTCCTCGGCCGTCGGCTCCTCGTAGAAGAACTCCCAGCGCTTGAGGTCGGTCAGCAGCGGCACCAGGTCGGCGGCCGGCTCCCAGACCCGGGTGAGGAGATGGAGGGCGAACTCCCGGCCCAGGACGGAGGCGGTCTGCAGCAGCCGCTTGTGCTCCTCCGGCAGGCGGTCGATGCGCGCCATCAGCACCCCCTGGATGGTGTCGGGGACCAGCACGTCCGGATGCTCGAGCAGCGACCGCGTCAGCTCCTCGAGGAAGAACGGGTTCCCCTCGGCCTTGCTGAGCACCGCCGCGATCAGCGCCGTGGACGGATCGGAGCGCCGCAGGACGGAGCGGATCACCTCCTGGCTCTCGCGGTTGGTGAGCCGCGAGAGGGTGATCTGGGTGGCGTACGATCTCTCGATCCAGGGCGGCCGGTAGCCGGAGCGGTAGGTCACCAGGAGGAGCACGCGGGAGACCACCAGCCCCTCGACGAGGAAGTTGAGGAAGTCCTCCGACGTCTTGTCCACCCAGTGCAGGTCCTCGATCTCGAGGATCACCAGCTCCCCCTGGCCGCCGTTGAGGATCATCTGCCGCAGGATGCGGAACGTCCGCGCCAGGACGGCCTGCGCGCTGAGGGCCGCGAGCCGCTCGGTCCCCTCGGCGAAGCCGAGCAGGTGCAGCAGATAGGGGAGCGACTCCTCGACCTCCATCCCCGAGCGCTCGAGGCTCGCGGTGAGCCGGGCGGTCGCCGTCGCGGCCTCGTCGGTTTCGGAGATTCCCCACTCGTTGCGCAGCATGAAGAGGATGGGGAGCAGCGGGACACCGCTCGCGTAGGAGACGCAACGCCCGGCCAGGAAGCGCACCGGCCCGTCGAAAACCAGACGATGGAGCTCGTAGACCAGCCGCGACTTGCCGGCGCCGGCCTCGGCCGCGATCCCCACCACCTGCCCCTCCCCCGCCGCCGCCCGCTCGCGCAGCTCCTCGAAGGTGCCGACCTCCCGCAGCCGGCCGACGAAAGGCGAGCGCGCCATGCCGTCGAGCAGCGCCTGCTCGGACTGCACGGTTCCCATCCCCAGCAGCCGGAAGACGTGGACCGGCAGCTCCTTCCCCTTGACCTGGATCGGACCGAGCGGATCGAGGCGGGCCGACCCTTGCAGGAAGCGGCTGGTGTCCTCCCCGACCAGGATGGTGCCGGGCTCGGCCAGCGCCTGGAGGCGGGCCGCCAGGTTGGTGGTGTCGCCGATCGCCGTGTAGTCGCTGCGCAACGCGTCGCCGATGCCGCCGACCACCACCCAGCCGGTGTTGATCCCCATGCGGACCTGGAGGAGGGCCGTCGCCGTCCCGTTCCCCCAGCTCGGCGCGGTGCTCGTGGATGAGCTTCTGCAGGCCGAGCGCGGCGAGCGCCGCCCGCCGGGCGTGGTCCTCGTGGGCGATCGGGGCTCCGAAGAGGGCCATGAAGCCGTCGCCCAGGAACTGGTTGATCGTCCCCTCGTAGCGGTGGACCTCGGAGAGGGCGAGCTCGAAGAAGCGGTTGAGCAGCAGGTGCATCGTCTCGGGCCCCAGCTGCTCGGCGAGGGACGTCGACCCCACGAGGTCGCAGAAGACCACCGTGACCTGCTTGCGCTCCCCCTCCATCGCCGACCGCGACTGGAGGCTCTGCGCCAGATGGGAGGGGGTGTAGCTCTGCACCGGACGCCGAGCGGCTCTCAGCCGCCAGCGCGGCCGGAGGAGCGGCCGGTTCCTCGGCCCTCGGGGCGGCGGCGGGAGCCCCGATCGCCGAGCCGCACTCGCCGCAAAACTTGAACCCGGGAGGGTTCTCCGTCCCGCACTTGCCGCAAACCGCCGCCAGCTTCGACCCGCACTGGCCGCAGAACTTCATCCCGGCGGGGTTTTCGGCTTGGCATTGTGGGCAGTGCATGGAGCTCCCCAAGGTCAAAGTTTACCCGCTCGCCTTTCGGGGAGCAACTTCCGGCCATCTCGCCATCTCTTATTCAACGATCTTTTAGGAAAAATGAAAGTCTTGTCCCATTTTTTCTTTTAGCTACACCGTAATATTAGAGGGGCTCTTACCAGCAGGCACTCCCTAGAAGCCTCTTGATTTTATGATCCGAGACAGCATTTCGAAAACTTGCGCCGAACCGACGGCTTTTTCTTCTCCCCCCGTTACCGTCCGTCTCGCCGGCCTGACGGTACAGGCGATCGAGCCGCTGACCAGCTCCACCTGCGCAGCGCTCCTGCAAGACCGGAGATTCCTCGCCGGCGAGCTCGAAGAGGCGCGCAAGTCGATGGCCGATACGATCGGCTCCGCCCTCGCCCGCTTCGATCCGGCGACCCGGCGGTTTCTGTTGACGATCAAACGGAGCTGTTTCAACGGCCGTGACATCGGGCAGTACCGGGAAAAAGCGGAGTGGGGCATTCTCGATCAACTTTCTCCAGGTCTGCCCGAAAACATCACCGCCCTCGAAGAACGACTTCGCGAATTTGAATGCGCCTTCACCGACCGCTACGCAAGAGAGCTCGCTCGCGAGCGACGCCACGTCATCTGTCTGGTCGAGGATCGTCGCTTCCTCCGCGGCGTGGCCCTCGGAAGAGCGGGGCTGGTGCAAAAGATCCACGCTCAGCTCCTCGCGTCCGGATCTCCGGGCCTGCCGCCGAAACCCGCGAAGTGGGAACAGAGCCTCCTCCGCTTCGTGACCCGGGCCGCCACGAAACTTTCCGCCAACTCGACGCTCACCGCTTATGCTCTGGGAAGCGTCGAGGCACATCCCTCCTCGGGGAGCTTTCATTTCATCAGCTCGCCTCAACGGGAGATCTCCCTGGTGCGCGCGGACCGTCCGAGGGTCGAGCAGCTCCAGGCTCTGCTCCTGAAAAATCCGGCCGTGCGGGAGTCCTGTCTGGTCGCCTGGAACCACAGCCTCGAAGAGCCGGAGGCCGGTCAGTATCGATTCCTGCGGAGTGGCCACTGGACCCTCGACCCCGAATCCGCGGCCTTCCGCTTCGTCCCACCCGCTCGGATGAAAGTGACGCTAGCGAATCCGGTGTTGAATGCCGCTCGTCCCCTCCTGAGAGATGGTGCGGTGCGCTACGACCGACTCCTGGCTCTCCTGCCGGATGGAAAGCGGACCGAGGGATGGGAGCCGGCCGAACCGGGAATCCGGGGCGCCCTCGATCAGCTCATCGATCTCGGCTTCCTCGTCCTCATGCCTCCCTGGCCGGCCTACGAGCCCTGGCTGGAAAAGACGATCGGCGAGTTCCTCCGGGCCCTGCCCGACAGGGCCCTCCTCAAGGCCACCGCGGAGGCCTTCGAGGAACTCACGCGGCGTGAAGCCGGCTTCGCTGCCTCGGCTCACCCCGAACAGGCGGTCACCGAGCTGGAGGAGAGCTTCTCGGACATCCTCAAGACCATAGAGCCGGGGGGCAAGAACGAGGCCGCCGGTATGCCTCGGGTGAGCTTCTTCGAGGACGTGTTCATCGAACCGGCGGGATCCCGGGATGTCGGCGCAGAGATCCTACGGATCTCGCCGGTCACCGTGCACGAGATCCTGAGCAGCGCCCGGCTCGCCTCCCGTTTCGCGGGCCTGTTCAACCATCGCCACGACGTTCTGCACACCCTGGCCGCCTGGTGGCGGAACCATGAGACGCACCGGCGAGAGATCCCGTTCACCGAAGTCGCCCGGGGATTCGCGCCTCTATGGAAGCAATTCATCGTTTTTCACCGGACGGCGAACCAGTCTGCCATCAGCACTTTCGATCCGCTGCACGCTCCCGCCCTCGAGCGGCTCCTGGAGAGCCGCGCAAGGCTCCTGGAGCAGTCCAAAGAACTGATGAGAGCCACGCCGGCGAAAGATCTCCTCCCGACGCGACAACTCGCGGCACTCCTCGAATCGACTGCCTCTTCGCTACGCCCCGCTCCTTGGCGTGTGCGTCTTCGTCCAACCCGTCGATCCCCAGGGCGACTCGTGGGTGCTCAACCGCCTCCATGAGGGCACCGGGCGCTATCTGAGCCGCGTCACGCCGGTCTTGCGGGAGCCGTTACAGCGACGGCTGCTCGATCACCTCATCGCGAGCGCGGCTGTGGACCTCGGCGAGGAAGAAGCGGATCTCCTCGAGGTCATGAACCCCTGGGGAAATCTGGTGAACGCTCATCTGCCTCAGGCGGGGAAGGTCCTGGACGTTCAGGGCCTCAATCTCGATCTGCCGCAAGAGCGCAGGATCCGCCTCGAGGACCTCAGGGTCCAGGCGGACCTCGAGTCGGAGACCTTCCGCCTCATCGATGCCTCGGGACGCCGCATGCTTCCGGTAAACCTGAGCTCCCTGGTCGACAGCTGGCATCCGAACCTACTGCGCTTCCTGCTGGCATTCGGCCCTGGAGAGACACGCGGCGTCTTTCCTGCGGCCCATTACGAAGGAGATGACAACTGCAGAAAATTCTCTCGCTTGGCCTGCGATCATCTGGTAATACGCCGCCGGCGCTGGAAATGTGGTATTGAGCCTCTCCGCATCGCGTTGGCAGGACTCTGCGGATATAGGGCGTTCATTAGTATCAACGACTGGCGCCATCAATGTGGCCTTCCGGCCGTGGGATTTTATTCCGACCACACCTATCATGGAACGGTCAAGCCGCAATTCGTCGATTTCACCTCGCCAGTGCTTTGTGACCTTTTTGCCTCCAGCCTTCAGAGGGCTCAAGCCCTCTCTCTGAGCTTCGAAGAAGCCCTGCCGTCCCCCATTGATTTTCCTCTCGATGCCGCTATGCATCGGCGAGGTTTCGAGCTATCGATCGACAGCTTAGCGGTCAATGCCATGACCGGAAATTCTTCCGCCATGGTGTTGGACCACAGCAGAGAGACAACATCTCTCAGAAGGGAAGAACAACATGTCTGACCACCAGGATCCCAAGGCCCAAGACCCCAAAGTCCAAGACCCCAACGTAGAGATCGAGACCCTCGACGACGACGACCTCGACTCAGCCAGCGGCGGACTTGCACAGCAGTTGGTTAACTCCGGCAGCGGCAGCTGCACCAACTCTGGCAGCGGCAGCTGTTAGTTTAAACGACGACCCGCCTTTCGACTCTTGAGCCGAGGGGCGGGTCCCTTTTCCAACACCAGCAACTCGAAGATCTCCCAACAAAGAGAGGTGTTGCGATGAAGCAGGCGGCAGAATCCTTCAGCGACTTGATTGCTCCTTTGTCCGTCGAAGAGTTTTTTACCGGCTATTGGGAGAAGAGGTTCCTGCATTTGCGGAACCCTCCTTCCCGGTTCTCTGATTACTTTTCGCTGCGAGACGTCGACGGCTGGCTGACGTCGGTGCGGCCCGGCCTGCCCGACGGCATACTGATCACGGCCCCCGAAGGAGCCGAAGCGCGAACAGAGAAATATCGGAACCGAGACGTCGGCGTGGAAGTAGCGTATACGGCTCTATCGAGAGGAAGCTCACTGGTACTGAACCATATGGAAGATTGGCCTTCCCTCCTCGGCCTCGTGAAAGCTTTGGGCAGAGAATTCCATGCCGACATCGGTGTCAACGCCTATCTGACTCCCAAGGGAGCGCGGACCTTCCCGATTCATACGGATGAGCACGATGTCCTCATCCTGCACCTGGAGGGAGAAAAGGTCTGGCGGCTCCACGAGTTCTCTCTGCTCCAGATTCCCCTTTCCCAAAAGAAAAATCTCCAATTTCCCCAAGAGTGGTATGGCCGCACCAAAACCCCGCAGCTAGCCGAAATCCGCCTCAAGCCGGGAGACTTGCTGTACATCCCCCGCGGCATGCCCCACTATGCCGTCGCTCAGGACACCGCGTGTCTCCATCTGACGGTGAGCATCACGCCGCTCTACTGGATGGATTTCCTGCGGATCGCGGCCGAGTGCGCGGCGGCCCATTCCCAGGAATTGCGGAAGGCGCTCCCTCCGGGATTCGTCGACAGCGAGGAGATCTGTGGCCGGATGCGAAGCACCTTCCCGGAGGTGATGAAGGCCTTCCAGGACGTTTCGTTCGACGAGGTGCTCGCCACCGTCAAGCGCAACCGTGCGACGTTCCAGGGCTTTCCCCCGGACGGTCACTTTGCGCAGCTTTTGAATACCGAGGAGATCACCGCCGACTCCGAAGTGGCACGACGCCGCGACGTTCTCTGTGTCGTCGACGAAGTCTTTGATCACGACCGCAATCCGCAGGCCGCCATCCTGTTCGCGGACCAGCGGGTCTCCGGCCCCCTCCACTTGCGGCGGGCGTTCGAGTTCATCCGCGACCACCCGCAGTTCCGCGTCAACGAGATCCCCGGGCTCGACGAGAAAGGGCAGTTGACCCTGGCCCGCCGCCTAATCCGCGAGGGGCTGCTACAGCGCGCCGCGGCGTCACAGTCCGTCGAGGTCCCCGAATTGGCGATGGCCTGAGCCCGGGAGCGCGAAGGCTCAGGGTCGGGTCGTGGAAGCGGCGGCGAGAGCGGAAAGCGCGCGAGGCAGGAGGGCGCTGAGCGCTTCTCCCGGCTTCTCGGCCTCGCCGGCCGCCCGCTCGCCAAGCCAGGAAAGGTCTTCTTCACCCATGGCGCTCAGCTCGCGCAGGGTCGCGGTGAGCAACCGGCTGAGATAGACCTCCTCGACATTCCCGATTCCCAGGCGCGTCGCGGTCATATGCAACTGGCTGCCGCCGATGCGGGCTCGGGTCGCGCGATCTTCGCTGTGCAACTCCGTAGAGAGCTTGGCGGCACCCAAGACCAGAAAGTCGACAGCCTGGTTCGCGCGCTCGCCACCCTCCAACAGGGATCGGACGTCTCGCAGGCTCGTTCGGAAGAGCTGGAGAAAGGCTTCTTGCTGGAGACCAAAGACCTTGTCGGCCTTTTCCAGGACCTTCGGGGGGCCACCACCGCCCCAGGAGTCCATCCCGTATCTCAAGAGGTCGAGCAGCTCGGTGCCGTCAGCAGCGAAACCAGCGGCCTGCTGGAGCAGCAGGCGCAACGCGTGCTCCAGCTGTACCGATCGCGGCTCCTCGCCGTGCTGCATCAGGAATTGGACGGCTGTCACGCTGGACAGCACGAAGAAGTCCAGCGACGCCTGTAGACGCTGGGGGCCACCGTAACGCTGCACCTCGGGACGGAACGGTCTGAAGGCCAGGGAATTGTCCGGGTAGATCGAGTCGTCGGTCTCGTTGGGGTCAAAGGACAGGATGGAATCGGTCGTCCTGCGCACGATCTCTTCGTCCAAGGACTTGGTCGAAGGAGCTAGATCGAGAAACGCCTTCGCGAAATCTTGCAGCGCCGCCAAGACCTTGTCCCGGCATCCGGGAAGCGGGCGCAACCGCAGTCGAATGTGAGGCCCGCCCAAGGCATAACGCACGAAAAAAAAGGCATCGATCTGCGAGGAATGCAGGAGAGCCCGGACGACGGGCTGAACAAACCCTTGCACTGCACGATTCAGATTCTCGTGGTAATACAGATGGCAGGAGATCCATTGCTGCTGCAACTCGTCGACAGCGTCCGAAGCCTCCGCATCGTCGTTCATCATGCCTCCTGACCGTCCGTTACGCCGCCTACGAAACCAGCATCCGCTTCACCATCCAGTCGAACCGCTCCCCCCGGCAACTTCCTCCTCCCGGCTCAAACAAGGACGAAGCGCCGCCGGAAAGGCGGGCCATTTCTTCGCATCTCTCAGAATCGCGGCCCGGACCTGGCGGAAGGGGCCGAGGTCGACGGCGCGGCAGAAGGCGAGGAAGTCGAGCACGCTCGCGTACCAGATCGGTGTGACATCCCGGCGCCCCGCCGGCAGGAAGGCGGTCAGGAGCTCGAGGTAGCGAGGCCAATCGCGCTGCTCGAAGGCTCCCTTGAGGCAGACCCACTGGCGGACCGGGGCGTGGAGCACCGCGCCGCCGGACCGATAGGCCGGAGAGTCCAGCGAGCGGCTGAGCTCGGTCCAGGCCGAGGGGTCCTGGTGGACCGCGAGCAGGATCGCCATCTCGTTGCCGAGCTCCGTCACCGCGGACCGGCGGGACGAGTGGGGGACCCGCAGCAGCCTCTCCCTGCGCCAGGAATGATGAATCGACAGGCCGTCCCGCAGGCTCTCCAGGTAGGCGACGATCTCGCCGCCGATCGCGCAGGCGGCCGACGGCCCCTTCGTCCGCAGCTCGATGCGCATGAAGTTCACCGCGGTCTGGATGCGGTGGATCTCCAGCAGGCCGAACCTCGCGTCGCCTGCCAGCGCCAGGTCGGCGTCGAGAGTGTTCCGCAGCCCCTCGTACGCATCTTCGAAGCGCCGCTGGCGATAGGCCAGGAAGGCCGCCGCCGATTCGAGGATCGAGCGGACGAGCAGGAGCCCTTCGCGCGACAGCCTCGCCTCCTCCATCACCTGGCGGGCGGAGCCGAAGCTCGCCTCCGCCTCCTCGAAGGCCCCCCTCTTCGCCTGCTGGAGACCTCGCGAGCTGTCCTGCCAGGCCTGACGGATCGGCAGGCGCTCCATGAGGGGGATCTGATCCAGCAGGATCTGGCGGAGGAGGACCCTGAACTGCGGGTAATAATCCTTGGGGGAGGGCCCTTCCCGGTTGAGCAGGCCGCTCCGGTAGGTGTCGAACGCGCGCTGAGCGATGGCCGTGTTCACGGGAAGCTCGCTGTTACGACACCAGCACCCGCTTCACCATCCGGTCGAACCGCTCCCCCGCCAGGTACACCCCGTCGAGCACGTTGGGGTCGAGCTCGTCGGCGTCTTCCTCCTCTTCTTCTCGCCTCATCTCCGGCGCCGCCGGGGGCAAGGTCGCGGTGGCGTTCTCTCACGGTGGTCGAGAGGTAGATGGCGAGGGCGCGGTAGAAGCGGGCGGCGAAGCCGGAGTCGGCGGCGAGCTTGGCGGTTGAGGCGGGGCTTCGCGAGGGAGAAGACGGTCGAGTCGTCCAGGGCCTTGACGGTGGCGGAGGGGGGACGGGCGTCGACGAAGGACATCTCGCCCACGATCTCGCCGGCGTTCAGGGTGGCGAGCTGCCTTTCCGCGCCGCGGCGGGGGCGGAGCCAGACGGCGAGCTTCCCTTCGAGCAGGATGAACAGGGCGTCGGCCGGCACCCCCTGCTCGATGACGACGCCGCCGGCCGGGACGAACCGCTTGGTGCCGGCGGTGAGCATCCACTCGACGTCGTCGTCGTTCAGTTGTCCGAACAGGAAGAGGACCTTTCGCATGCGGTCGCTCCTTCGAGGGTTCATCCGGAATGGGGGTACAGACTCGTCCCAGCGCAAGGCGCGCCGGGACGGCGCCGGCTTCTCCAGGACGCGGTCAGCTTCTCCGCCGCGCGGTAAGACGCTCCACGCCGGCGCCCTGTCTCCGGAGCGGCGCAGGCGTCTCCGCCACGGAGTCGGGCGCGCCATGCCGGAGCGGCGTCTCCACGGCGGCGGAAGCCGCTCCGCGCCGGCGACGGCTTCTCCGGCACGGCGCGGCATCTCCAGGGCGGCGCCGGCTTCTCCACCATGGAGTCGGATGCTCCGCGCCGGCGCGGCATCTCCACGGCGCTGACGGCTTCTCCGCGGTGGAGTCGGACGCGCCAGGGCGGCGCCGGCTTCTCCGCCACGGCGCGGCATCTCCATCGCACCGCCAGCTTCTCCGCCGCGGAGTCAGACGCTCCACGCCGGCGCGGCATCTCCACGGCGCCGCCGGCTTCTCCGCCGTGCTGTCGAGCGCGCATCAGGCGATCTGCCGCTCGGCGAGGCGGGCGAAGGGGCCGCCGCTGGCGAGCAGCTCCTGGTAGCTCCCCGACTCCACCACCCGGCCGGCGTCGACGACGTAGATGCGGTCGGCGTTCTCGATCGTGCTCAGGCGGTGGGCGATGACGATGCGGGTCGCCTTCAGGCGCTCGAGGCTGCGGCTCACCATCTCCTGGGTGCGGTTGTCGAGGGCGCTGGTGGCCTCGTCGAAGAGGACGATGCGCGGCCGGTTGACGATCGCCCGCGCGATCAGGATGCGCTGCTTCTGCCCGCCGGAGAAGGTCTCCGCCCCCTCGCTCACCACGGTGTGCATCCCCATCGGCATCGCCTTGACGTCCTCCTCGAGGCCGGCCATGCGCGCCGCGGCCCAGGCGTCGTCGATCCCCAGGTTCGAGTTGCCGGTGATGTTCGAGAAGATGCTCCCCGCCATCGGCCGCCCGGTCTGCAGGACGACGCCGAGCTGGCGGCGGACCGACTGCGCGGCGAGGCCGGCGACGTCCTGGCCGTCGAAGTAGATCGAGCCCGAGGTGGGCTTCTCGAAGCCGAGGAGCAGGCGCAGGCAGGTCGACTTGCCGGCGCCGGAGGGGCCGACCAGGGCGATGAACTCCCCCGGCGCGGCGCGGAAGGAGACGTCGTCGAGGATCAGGGGACCATCCTCCCGATAGCGGAAGGAGACGTGGCTGAACTCGATCTCGCCGGCGAGATCCCCCGGCTCGGCCTTCGAGGCGTCGACCTCCGGCATCTCGGTGAGGATCGGCGACAGGCGCTCGTAGACCGGGAGGATCACCAGGACGCTCGACAGGGCCGAGACCAGGGAGAGCGCGGCGGCGAGGAACTGGCCGAAGGCGGCGCTGAAGGCGAGGAACTCCCCCGTCGGCATCGTCTCCGTCGAGGCGAAGCCGACGACGGCGAAGATGACCAGCGAGGTGAGCACGCCGTAGACGGCATTGAAGGCGGTCTGGGCGTTGGCGGCGCGCTGCGCCGCCAGGGTGCGGCGGCGCTGCTCGGCGAAGCGGTCGGCCCAGCGGGCGTAGGCCCGGGCCTCGGCGCCCGCCACCCGCAGCTTGGCGATGCCGTTGATCAGCCCGAAGAGGAGGCTGGCGATCTTCCCCTGCAGGTCGAGGAGGGCCCGCTGGTGGCGGATCTGGAGGTAGACCAGCGCCGCCGTGACGCCCGAGAGGAGCAGCACGAGCACGGTCGCGATCAGCGCCAGCCGCCAGCTGTAATAGAACAGGAGGCCGAAGCTGAACACCGAGAAGACCGCCCCCAGGAGCAGGGTGAGGACGTTGCCGGTCAGCATCTCGCGGATGGCGTTGATGCCGAGCGAGCGGTTCGCGAGGTCGCCCACGGTGTAGCGGCGGAAGAAGGCGGCGGGGAGCGAGAGCAGGCGATCCCAGACCGCCGATTGCAGCCGCCCGTCGGCCTTGCCGCCGATGCGCAGGACGGCGAGGCTGCGCGTCAGCTGGAAGATCGCCCCGGCGACGGCGGCGACCAGGAGGGCGAGGGTGATCTGCAAGAGCTGCCCGCGCTGGGCGGCCGGCAGGACGGTGCCGAAGAGCTGGCCGGTGAGGATCGGCACCAGCATGCTGAGGAGCCCGCCGGCCGCCCCCATCAGCAGGATGGTGACGATGTCCCCGCGGCGCCCGAGCAGGGCCGAGCGCAGCAGGTCGCCGGGGGTGACCGGCCGCTCCGGGAGGGGCGGATAGAACATGTGGGCGTCGCCGCTCAGGCTCTCGGCGACGGCGGCGTCCACCCGCACGCGGCTGCCGTCGGCGGGATCGGCCAGCTCGTAGCTGCGCGACGAGAGGGGGAGCAGGGCGACCGGGCGCTTGACCTTCTGCTCCGGATCGAGCGCGCGGAAGGCGACCAGCGCACCGTTGTCGCGCCGCCACCATTCGCCGCGCAGGATGACGCGGCGGGAGCGCACCCGCGAGGCGCCGCAGATCTGGGCGAGGCGGTCCTCGAGCTTGCCGCCGGCCGGCGCGTCCATCGGAGCGCGCAGAGCGATCCCCTGCGCCCGGCCGACCAGCAGGCAGGCGGCGAGGAGCGGATCGGCGGCGTCTCCGACGGCCGCCTGCTCCGCCGGCTGGAGGATGGAGGCCAGCTGGGCGTAGGCGCCCCGCAGGCGGGAGCGGTCGAGGTCGATCCGCCGTCCGAGCCGCTCGCGGTCCTGGCCGGCGAGCTTCCGGTGGTGGAGGGCGACCGAGCGCAGGCTGGCCGCGTGGAAGCGGGCGAGCCCCCGCCACAGCTCGTCGCCGGCGTCGTCGGCGTCGTCGGAAAGCGTGGAAAGAAGATCGCGGGTCGCGCGGGTCGCGAGGACGGTCCCGGTGTCTCCATCGCCGCCGTCGCCGCCGTCGCCGCCGTTGCCGCCATCGCCGATCAGCCAGAGCCCCGCCGGCACGGGGAAGAGCTGACGGTCGACCACCAGCTCTTCCTCGCCGAGGAGCCGCGAGCTCCCCGCTTCGTGGCGCACCCAGACCACCCCCTCCTGGGTGCGCGCCGCGCCGCCGGCCGCGAGCCGGACCTCGGCGGCGGGGCGCAGCTCCTCGAAGAGCTTGGGGCCGGCGGGGCGGGAGAGGCCGCCGCCGAGCGCGATCAGCCAGGCATCGAGCCGGGCGGCGAGGTCGGCCGCCGCCGCCGGATCGCCGGCCAGCGCGCGGAGGCGGTCGACGGAGACGGGGCGCAGGCGGGTGCCGGCCCGCCCCACCGCCAGCAGGCTCAAGCCCCCGGCGTCCGGCTCGCCGTGCTCCGCGGGCTCGGCCGCCAGACCGCAGAACAGCTCGCCCGGCGCCACCGAGGCGAGGTGCGTGCGCGGCCCCTCCTCCCCCTGCGGCACGGCGAAGATCTCGGCGCCCCCCTGCTCGACGATCCACAGCGCCGGTCCGGCCGTGCCCTCGAGGTGGAGGGGGGCGTTGGCCGCCAGCGGCACCGCGCTCCCCGCCACCAGGGGGCCTTCGAGATCTGAGGGCAGCAGCGCCATCCGTTACTCGCCGCCGATGAGCCGGGCGTACGGCCCGTCCACCCCTTTGAGCTCGTCGTGGGTGCCGCGCTGGGCCACCTTCCCCTTCTCGAGGACGATGATCTCGTCGGCGTCGCGGATGGTGCTCAGGCGATGGGCGACGATCAGGCAGGTGCACCCCCGCCGCCTCAGGCTCTCGTCGATCCGGCTCTCGGTGGTGGGATCGAGGGCGCTGGTCGCCTCGTCGAGGACCAGCAGGGAGGGGCGCCCGACCAGGGCGCGGGCGATCTCGAGGCGCTGCCGCTGGCCGCCGCTCCAGTTGGCCCCCCCTTCGTCCACCGGGCTGTCGTAGCCGCCCGAGCGCGCCGCGACGTCCTCGTGGATGCAGGCGTCCTTGGCCGCCGCCACCACCTCCGGCAGCGGCAGGGTGGCGTCCCACAGGGTGAGGTTCTCGCGCACGGTCCCCTCGAAGAGGAAGACGTTCTGGTCCACGGTGGCGAGCGAGGCGGTGAGGATCCCCGCCGGGATCTCGGCCCGCCTCCGGCCGTCGAAGAGGATCTCGCCGCTCCACGGCTCGTAGAGCCCGGTCACCAGCCGGGAGAGGGTCGACTTGCCGCTCCCCGAGCCGCCGACCAGGGCGACCCGCGAGCCGGGCTTCAGGGTCAGGCTGAAGCCTTCGATCAGCGGCGGATCGAGCCGGCTGTAGCCGAACGAGACGTCGCGCAGCTCGAGGGTGCCGGCGAGGCGCACGGCGCTCCCCGCGGGCGGCAGCTCCGCCTCGCCCTGCGCCGCGCCGGGGTCGAGCCGGTAGCGCAGGACGTCGTCGAGCCGGCTCATGTCCCCCTCGACCGTCTGCAGGCGGCCGCCGAGGCTCACCAGCCGGTTGATCGGCGCGATGAACGAGGCCATCAGGAGCTGGAAGGCGACCAGGCCGCCGAGCGACAGGCTGCCGTTGATCACCCGCAGGCCGCCGACCCCCAGGATCAGAGCCGTGTTGATCGCCGAGAGGAGAGGCGGCACGGCGTCGAGGATCTGCGAGAACTGCTCGAGCTCCTGCTGGCCGTTGACCACCTTGGCCTGGTACCCGGCCCAGCGCGCGAAGAGGGCCGACTCGCCGCCGGTCGCCTTCAGCGTCTCGATCGTCTGCAGGCCGCCGATCGCGGTGCCGAGGAGCTTCCCCTGGTCGACCACCAGCCGCCGGTTGCCGTCCACCCGCCGGCGCGAGACGAAGCGCAGGGCGACCACGTTGAGCGACACCACGGCGATCCCCACCAGGGTCAGCACGGCGTCGTAGCGGAAGAGGACGAAGGCGAAGAAGCCGATCATCACCGCGCCGAGGGCGTTGGTCGCCAGCTCGCGCGACAGCAGCTGCGCCACGCGGTCGTTGATCGCCACCCGCGAGCTGATGTCGCCGGCGAAGCGCTGGCTGAAGAACTCGGAAGGGAGGCGCAGCACGTGCCAGAGGAAACGGCTCGACGAGCCGACCGCGAGGCGGGTCTCGAGGCGCAGCAGATAGACCTGCTGGATCCAGGTGAGCGCGCCCATCATCAGGGCGGCGAACCCCATGCCGTAGAGGAGGGGGGAGAGCCAGTCGCGCCGCCCTTCGAGCAGGACGTTGTCGACGAAGACCTTGGAGAAGATCGGCACCACCAGCGAGGGGAGGGCGAGCGCGAGGCCGGCGAGGAGGACGAAGGCGAGCGCCCCCCGCGAGCCGGCGAGGCGGCGGCGCAGCGCCGGGATCAGCCGCGGCGGCTCGCCGCTCGGCCGCAGCTCCGGCCCCGGCTCGAAGGTCATCACGACGCCGGTGAACGCCTGGTCGAGCTCCTCCTCGCTCACCTGGCGCGGACCGGTCGCCGGATCGTTGAGGAAGACCCGCCCCTTGCGGAAGCCGTCGAGCACCAGGAAGTGGTTGAAGTTCCAGTGCAGGATCGCCGGCAGCGGCAGCGTGCGCAGCGCCTGCGGCTCCTTCTTGAACCCGCGGGCGACCAGGCCGTAGACGCGCGCCGCCTTGACCACGTTGCTCGCCTTGCTGCCGTCGCGCGAGACGCCGCAGGCGACGCGCAGCTCCTCGAGCGGCACCCAGCGGCCGTGGTGGGCGAGGACGATGGCGAGGGCCGCCGCGCCGCACTCGACCGCCTCCATCTGGAGGACGGTGGGCGAGTGCACGGGGCGCGAGCGGGCCGGCCGGCCGGCCGAGCCCTTCCCTGCGCGGCGCCGGCGCAGCCAGGCGAGCATCAGAGCCCGGTCGCCTCCCGGATCCTGGGGATGAGGAGACGGAAGGGGCGGTCCTCCTTGACCACCACGTCGCCCGAGGCCAGGGTGCCGCTGCTGATCTTGAGGTTCGGACCGCGCGACGAGGACCAGCGGTAGCCGGTCGGCGTCGAGGGGTCGCGCAGGAGGGAGACGTTGACCTGGATCGGCGGCCCCTGCGCCATCAGCCGGGTGACCAGCGCCTCGTTGCCGAGCAGGCGGGTCATGCCGCGCGAGCTCGAAGGGAACTCGGCCACCCAGGTCACCTTGCCGAGCATCGAGCCGTACTCCTCGCGCTTCACCGTGCTGGGCGACAGGCGCACGGTCATCCCCTTGAGGACCGTCTTGCCGGTCGAGGCGGGGACGAAGAGGACCGCCTGGAGGTCTTCCGACAGCACCTCGACCGAGAGGATGGCCGTCCCCGGGTTCACCACGTCGCCATGGTTCGCGAGCACCTCGAGCACCCGGCCGGAGTAGGGGGAGACGATGTTGACGTTCTCCCCCAGCTTGGCGTTCAGCTCCTTGATCTCGAGCTCGAGGTCGCGGATCGTGGTCTGGCGGGTCTCGAGCTGCTGGTCGAGCGCCTGGTCGGCCTCGATCCGCTTGAGGTCGAGGCCGTTCAAGTCGAGCCGTGCCTGGGCGAGGGCGTCGCGCTTGGCGTTGAGCGACTGCTGGGTGGCGAGGAAGGTCTCCTTGGTGATCAGGCCGTCGTTGAGCAGGCTCTGCTGCGCCTCCACGCGGTCGTGCAGGAGGGTGAGGTCCTTGCCGAGCGCCTCGATGGTGCGCTCGAGGTTGGCCCGCTGCTGCGCGAGGTCGCGGGCGCGCAGCCCCTTCTGCTGGCCGGCGACGCGCGCCGCCTCGCCGTACTGCGACTGCAGGGCCGCGAGCTTCGAGCGGTCGTCCGCGATCTGGCGCAGCAGCGCGAACTGCTGGATCTTCGCCACCGGCTGCCCCTTCTCGATGACGTCGCCGACGCTGACCAGCACCTCCTGGACCTGCCCGCTGGCGTTGGCGACGAGGTCGGAGATCCCCCCCTGGCGCAGCAGGATGCCGTCGCCCTGCGCCTCGGTGGGGATCGAGCCCCAGATCCCCCAGCCGACGGCGGCGACGAGGAGGGCCCCGAGGCCGGCCAGGGCGAGCCACCCTCTGGGGTCGGTGACCTGCACCATCTGGTCGAGTTGCTCGGGAGAGGAGAGCCGCTCGAGAGCCACCTTGCGGAAGATCATGGTTTCGCCTCCAACGGCAGGGCGGGCGGGAGAGTGGTCAGGCGGGCTCCCTCGATCTCCCCGCTCTCCGGCGGGGGAGCGGCCGCCGTCGCCCTGATGGCGCCGGGGGCGCCGGGGGCGCCGGGGGCGCCGGGGCGCTCGCCCAGCAGGGTGCCGGTCTGGAAGCGGAGGTTGAGGATCGCCAGGGCGAGCGCCAGCTCGGAGGCCACCTCCGCCTGGCCGGCGGCGGTCAGGCGGTCCTTCTGGTTGATCAGGTCGAGCAGCGTCGAGCTCCCCCCTTTGAGCTTCTTCTCCTCGTTGGCGACCGCCCGCTCGTAGAGCCGCACCGCCTCGGCCGCCCGCGCGAGCTGGAGGGCGTCGCGCCGCACGGCGTCGAGCGCCGCGGGAACGTCCGCCCCGATCCCCTTCGCCACCAGCTCCACCGACAGGGCGTTCTGCCGGCGGGCGGCGTCGATCTGGAGGAGGTTGCCGCGCGCCGCCTGATTGAAGGTGGGCCAGGAGAAGGCCAGGGAGGCGACGGCGCTGGCGCCCGGCACGTTGCGGTAGAGCGGCGAGAAGAAGCTGGCGGCGTTGGCGCCGCCGGTGAGCCCCGAGTAGCCGGGGGAGAGGACGAGGTCGAGCTGCGGCTTCAGGGCGTTCTCGGCGGCGGGGCGCTCGAGGTCGACCTCGGCGAGCCGCTGGCGGGCGGCTTCGAGGTCCGCCCGGTGGCGCAGGCCGAGGTCGACGTAGGGGCGGCCCGCCGCCGCGACCGGCGGCACCTCCTCCGGCCGGATGGCCGGGAAGGGATCGGCGGGGAGCGGCAGGCTCGCAATCTCCGCCGCGTCGAGGCCGATCTCGCGCCCCAGGGCGGAGCGCTGGGTGAACAGGTCCCGCTCGCCGCCGATGCGCGCCGATTCGGCGGCGGCGAGGCTCGCCTCGAGCTGCACCAGGTCGGCCGCCGGCACCTGGTCGGCGGCGATCAGCTTGCGGGTGTTGGCGAGCAGCTCGCCGGAGCTCCGCTCGCTCGCCCGCAGCACCGCGAGGTTGTCCTCGGCCGCCCGCGCTTGCCAGTACTGCGAGGCGACGACCAGCACGCGCTGCGCGACGGTGTGCCGCAGGTCGAAGCCGCTCGCCACCACCTCGCGCCCGGCGGCGAGCTCCGCGGCCTGGACCGCGGCGCGCCCCCGCCCGCGCAGCAGCGGCTGGCGGATCACGAAGGTGAAGGTCCCCAGGTTGCTCGCCTGGGACCCCGGGGCGGCCCCGGTGATGTCCTGGGCGCGGTCGATCTCGAATTGCGGCTCGATCGAGAGGCCGTTGCGGAACTGCTTGCTGATCCCGAGCGTGCTCTGCAGCGTCCGCGACTCCTGGCTGGTGGTGAAGGTCTTCGGCGCGGTCTTGTCGGCCGGGTTCAATCCCGAGGAGACCACCGGATCGAAGGCCCCGGACGCCACCTGGAGCTGGCCGCGGGCGGTATCGATCCGCGCCGCCACGATCGCCACGTTGGGATCGTGCTCGAGGGTCATCCGCACGGCGGTGAGCAGGCTCAAGGTGGCGGGGGGCGTCGGCTCCTCGGCGGCGGCCCCGGTGACGAGAGCGGTCAGCGCGATCAGGCTGCCGATCACGGCGGTTGAGAGTCCTCGCGACATCCTGCGCACACAGATCAAAGTGCTCTAGGCTAGCAGCGATGAGACAGAAGCTCCAACTGGCCGACCTCGGAGCCTCGCCAACCGAGGCCGCCGAGCTGGCGGCATACAACGAGAACGTCTTCGATCTGGCGGCGCTCACCCCCGAGCTGCGCTTCCCGCTCCCCGACGAGCCGTTCGTGGCGTTCTGGGCCGCCGCCGAGGCGGCGGCGCGGGAGCGCGGCGCCGTCGCGGCCCTCGAAGCGCACCTGCCGCAGCTCCGCTTCCCGATCGCGAGCGGGATCAGCGCCACCGATTTCTACCGGGCCGCCACCCGGCGCGGCGTGCCGACGGCGGAGATCCCCGAGGCGACGGGGCTGGCGCTGGCGCGGCCGGAGACGGTCGAGCTGGTGCTCCACGCGAGCCCCGCCGGCCGTATTCCGCTGCTGATCGCCCGCGGCCGGGCCGAGTTCGTGGCGCTGATCCAGGCCCTCACCCGGCGCAACGAGCCCGAGCCGGTCCCCGCCTCGCAGGGGGCGCTGATGGTCGCCGGCTACAACAACTGGAGCCGGGTCGGCGAGCTCAAGGCGCGCTGGGAGGCCGCGGACCCCGCCGCGCGCGAGCGGGCGACCTGGAGCGAGGAATTCCAGCACCTCCAGGGACGGCGCGAGCTCTACCAGGACCGCTTCATCCTGCTCTCCGACGGCCCCTACAGCGCCGTGCCGGCGGCCGGCCTCGGGCTCGCCGAGGAGGAGTGGCGCGCGCTGTCGCTCGCCATCCGCCGCGACCACGAGTGCACCCACTACCTCACCCGCCGCCTCTTCGGCTCGATGCGCAACAACCTGCTCGACGAGCTGATCGCCGACTACGCCGGCCTGGTGGGCGCCACCGGCCGCTTCCGGGCCGACTGGTTCCTGCGCTTCGTGGGCCTCGAGGATTTCCCCCGTTACCGGCCGGGCGGACGCCTCGACCTCTACCGCGGCAAGCCGCCGCTCTCCGACGGCGCCTTCCGCGTCCTCCAGGCACTGGTGGTGCGCGCGGCGGAGGGGCTGGAGCGCTTCGACGCCGGGCGGAGGCGGGGTTCCCGGGAGGCCGACGAGACGGTGCTCACCGTCGCCGCCCTCGCCTCCCTGCGCCTCGAGGATCTGGCCGGCCTCGGGGGAATCGACGGCGAGGAGCGGCTCGCCGGGGCGGTCGCCGAGGTCCGCCGGCGGCTGGGGCTGCCGGAGCTTTAGAGGCTGGCGAAGAAAACACACTCCTCGTCGTTCAACGGGATCCCCTCGCGGCTGCGCTCGGCGGCGCTCGCCGCCTCGAGGTCCCCGGGCACCAGGACCCGCTCCCCCGCCAGGGCGGGCTCGGCGCGCACCGACTCCAGCAGGCGGGAGAGCTCGTCGCGGAAGGCCGCCGCCGGGCGGAAGGCGGCGACGTCGAGGGCGAGGAAGAAGTGGGCCACCCGGCGCGGCGCGTCGTAGGGGGGCGCATAGAGGTGCGACAGCTCGGCGTCGAACGGCATCCCGGCGACCAGGGCGCAGAGGATCTCCACCATCATCCCCAGGCACTGCCCCTTGGGGCCGCCGAGCGGCTTCAAGGCCTCCCCCTCCCCACCCGACCCCACCACCCAGCCGGGCTCGACGGCGAGGCCGTGCGCGCGGTGGTGCTTGACCTTCGAGTAGGAGACCTGGCTGGTGGCGAAGTCGGCCGAGAAGAGGTCGTCGCCGACGCCGGCGACCGCCATCGCGATCGGATTGGTGCCGAAGGCCGGGCGCGTGCCGCCGTGCGGCGCCACCAGCGCGTCGCTGTTGGTGAAGGCGAGGCCGAGCATCCCCTGGCGCGCCATCGCCAGGGTGTAGACCGCGGCGGCGCCGAAGTGGTTCGAGCTGCCGACCGACACCGCGCCGGTGCCGAAGCCGCGGGCGAGGCGGACCGCCTCGTCCGCCGCCACCCGGCCCGCGACCAGGCCGAGGGCCCCCCCGGCGTCGAGCCGCCGCGCCGCGCGCTCTCCCGACCAGCGCAGCTCCGGGCTCGCCCGGCTGCGGCCGCCGTCGAGCTCGGCGAGATAGGTCGGGAACAGCCGGACGCCATGAGTGTCGATGCCGCGCAGCGAGGTCTCGAGGAGGCCGTCGACGACGTAGGCCGCGTGCTCCGCCGGCACGCCGCGCCGCGCCAGGGCGCCGTGCATCCGGCCGGCGAGATCGGCGGCCGGGACCCGCTTCAAGCCCGGTGTCCCGCCGCCAGCACGCTCGCTTTGGCACTCGCACCGGCGCGATCCCGGACGAAGCGGGCGAGCCGGGAGATCCCCTCGTCGATCTGCTCCTCGGTGACGTAGCTGAAGGAGAGCCGCACCTGCCGCTCGCGGCCGGGCGAGAGGGCGAAGAAGCGCAGCGGGCAGACGATCACCCCGTAGTCGCGCGCGCAGGCCGTCAGGTCGTCGTCGGTGAACTCGAAGGGGAGGGTCAGGATCAGGAAGAACCCCCCCGCGGGACGGTTCCAGCTCACCCCCTCCACTCTCTGAGGTTCGCCGAGCTCCGCCGCCAGCCGCGCCAGCATGCGGTCGCGGTTCGCCCGGTAGAACGGCAGCTTGCGCTCGACGATCGGACGCAGCGACCCTCCCGACTTGAGCAGGATGCCGCCGGCGATCGCCTGCACCAGCGGCGAGGTGTTGACCGTGGTCAGGCTCTTGATCTTCGACAGCTCGGCGGCGAGCGGCACCCGCTCGCCCGACGGCAGGACGACCGGCTGGTCGGCCACCAGATAGCCGAGGCGCAGGCCGGGAAAGAGGGTCTTCGAGAAGCTCCCCATGTAGACCACCACGCCGCCCCCGTCGAGCGCCTTGAGGGTCGGCAGCGGCGGGCCGTCATAGGAGAACATGCCGTAGGGGTTGTCCTCCCAGATCAGCATCCCCTCCTCGCCGGCGACGGCGAGCAGCTCGCGCCGGGCCGCGAGCGGCATGCGGGTGCCGAGCGGGTTGTTGAAGTCCGGCACGTCGTAGAGGGCGCGCGGGCGCCGCCCCGTCCGCCGGGCCTCGGCCGCGGCGCGGCGGACGGCCGCGGGCTCGAGCCCCTCGTCGCCGGTGGCGACGGGGATCACCGTCAGCCCCATGATGCGGGCGAGGCCGGGAATGCCGATGTAGGCGGGATCGCTGACCAGCAGCGCGTCGGTGGCGGGATCGATCAGACCGAGGAGCAGGATCGCCATCCCCTCCTGGCAGCCGGTGGTGACCACGATCGAGCCGGGAGCGACCGCGATCCCCTCGTCGGCCGCGAGCTGGCGCGCGATCGCCTCGTTGATAATGCCGTTCGTCTTGTTGTACTGCCCGAGATCGTCCCACACCGCGCGCGGGGGGACGCCGCCGGCGCGCGCCCGCGCCTCCACCCAGGGCGCCGCCGCGGCGAGGCTCTCCTCGACGTCGAAGTGCCGCTCCGCCGGGCGGCCGGGGGCGAACGAGACCGCCTGCGGATAGCGCAGCACGACCTCGTTGAGGAAGTTCATCACGTCGAGCAGCGGGTCGGAGAGCCAGCTCTTGAGGGTGATCTCCATGCTGTTGCCCGCGGTCTAGAAGGTGTTCTTCTTCTCGAGCTGCTCGAAGAGCTGCTGCACGCTCTGGTCGGAGAAGTCGCCGCCCATCCGCTCGATGAACTCGAACATCATCCCGGAGCCCTGGTCGCGCCGGCTGAAGATCTGCCGCAGCCCCGGGCTCTGGATCACCGTGGTGTCGAACTCGTAGCCGGCGCTCTTCAGCTCCTCGGCCATCTCGGGGAGGTTCTCCACCCCGAAGGCGACGTGCTGGACTCCCGGGCCGAAGTGCTCGACGAAGCGGGAGACCTGCGACTCGGGCGAGGTCCCCTCGAGCAGGACGACGGTGATCGACCCCGCCTTGAGCACCCCCGAGATCATGCCGGTCTGCTTGCCCTCGGTGCGCCGGCGCTCCTTGAGCTCGAAGCCGAGGACCTCGGTATAGAGCTTGATCGACTCCTCCAGGTTTTGGACGGCGATCGCCACGTGGTCGATCGAGGTGACGTATTTGGCAAGGCCCGCCGTCGGTTTGGCTTCATCGTGCATGGGAAAGCTCCTCTGGAGGTTGAGGGAAGGTTTAGCGCTCTTGGCTCCAGGCTCTGGCAGCCCGGCTGATTATACAGGTGCCCCACCCTCCGGCTTGCGGGACGCCCAGACTTCGCAGGACGGCCCCGCCGGAGCGCCCGCGCCGGGTCCCCGCCGGCGGCGGCCGGCCTCGGGGGGGGCCTCGCAAAGCCTAGAACCTCTAGGGCCAAAAAGTTTCGACCCTGATTTTCCGTCTCTCTATGGGCAGGAGGAACCAATAACCATGGACGGAAGATTCGACACCTCGTACCCGCTTCTCTTCTCGCACCCCCGGATGGTGACTGACCTCCTCGGCGGCTTTCTGCCCGAGGAATGGATCGGCTGGCTCGACCTGCGGACCCTCGAACGGCGGGACGGCGACGGCCCGCCGGACAAGGACGGCCTGGTGATCTGGCGGCTGCGCTGGCAGGGGGGATCGGACTGGGTCTATCTCCTGCTCAAGGCGCAGAGCCAGGACGACCCCTTCATCGCCCTCCACCTCGAGCTCTGCCGCAACCTGTTCTACCGCGCCCTGCTGCGGCGCCAGCGGCGAGGGCGACTGCAATCCGGGCGCAGCCTCCGGCTGCCGGCGGTGGTGCCGGTCGTCCTCTACGGCGGCGGCGAGCCGTGGACGGCGCCGCGCGATGCCCGCGAGCTGTTCCTCCCCCTGGTCCCCGCCCTCCAGGGACACGTGCCGCGGACGCGGTATCTGCTGCTCGACGCCGCGCACGCCCCGCTGCCCGCCGGACTTTCTTCAGACAAGTCGGACAACCTGGTCGAGCCTCCTCTGCGAGCTCGAGCGCAGCCGGACGCCCGAGGCCGTCGACCCCCTGCTCGAGCGGCTGGCCGCGCGGCTCGCCGAGAGCGGCGACGAGCCGCTGCGCCGGGCATGGAGCCGCTTCCTCGGCGGCTCGTTCCTGCCGCGCCGGTTTCCGCTCCTGTTCCCGGAGCCGGCTCCGGAGGCGGGCCCGCTCACGGTCCCCGCCGCCGTCGAGGTCGCGGAGGAGGATGGGGCGCTGTGCTAGCGTGTCCGCGATGCCCTCCGCACCGTTCCGGCGGCTCGCCATCGAGCTGCTCCCCGCGAGCCCGCTGTTCGCGGGGCACTTCCCCGGCCATCCAATCCTGCCGGGGATCGCCCAGCTCGCCTTCGTCGAGCAGGCCCTGGGAGGTAGCCTCGCCGCCGTGCGCTCGCTGCGGCTGCGGCGCCCCGTCCTCCCGGGCGAGGCGCTCGATCTCTTCCTCGGCGCGCCCGACGGCGAGGGGTGGGTCCGCTTCGAGATCCGACATCAGGGGGAGCAGGGCGAGGTGGTGAGCAACGGCGCCGTGCGGACGGCCCCGCTCCCCGCCGATCCCGACCGTCCCGACGATCCCGAGCCGGCCGCAGCCGTCGCCGCCGCTCTCCCGCCGCTGCCGCACGCCCCCCCGGCGCTCCTGGTGCGCGGCGTCCTCGCCGCCTCCCGGGAGGAGATCGTCTGCACGGCCGAGGTCTCCGCCGGGCATCCGCTGGTCCGCGCCGGACGTTTCCCGGCCCTCCTCGGCATCGAAGCCGGGGCGCAAGCCGCCGCGGCCCTCGAGGCGCTGGCGGCAATGGAGGCCGGGGAGGCCGGCGAGGCCGGACGGGAGCCGCGGATCGGCTACCTGGTGGGAGTCCGCGAGGCGGCCTTCGCCGCCGGCACCCTCCCCGCCGGCCGGCCGTTCCGGGTGAGGGCCCGGCTCCAGGGGAGCGCCCCGCCGCTCGCCGTCTACGAGATCGCGGCGGCGGGGGCGGTGAGGGCGACGATCAGCACCTTTTTGACGGGAGAGTAAAGGACCGCTCCAGCTTACTCGTGCCGGATGATCGCCATCGGGTCCACCCTGGTCGCCCGGTAGGCGGGAACCGAGCTGGCGGCGAGCCCCACCGCGATCAGCAGCAGCGTCACCGAGACGAAGACCTCCGGATCGGTCGGCGTCACCTGGAAGAGGAGCCCGGAGAAGAGGCTGGTGGTCCACGAGGCCGCCACCAGGCCGAGGACCAGCCCGGCGAAGGTCAGCGCGAGCCCCCGCCGCAACACCAGGGAGACGATCTCGGAGGTGCGGGCGCCCAGCGCCATGCGGATCCCCAGCTCGCGGGTCCGGCGGCTGACCGCGTAGGAGAGGACGCCGTAGAGCCCGATGGCGGTGATCAGCACCGCGGTCAGGCTGAAGCTGCCGAACAGCCAGGAGAAGAGGCGGGGGAGCGAGAGGGTCTCGCGGACCTCGTCGTCGAAGCGGCTCGCCTCGACCGCCAGCTCCGGATCGAGCCGGCGCAGGACGGCGCGCACGGGCCCCAGCGCCCGCAGGGGGTCGCCCGCCCCTTTCATCTTCACCTGCAGCGCCACGGCGGGCTCGTAGTGCTGGGCGAGAGGGAGATAGAAGTAGGGGCGGGGGTCCTCGGGCAGGTCCCAGAAACGGATCCTGCGCGCCACGCCGATCACCTCGCGCACCGTGCCGTCGCCCAGCGTCACGCGCTCGCCCAGCGGGTTCTTCCCCGGCCAGAGGGCCCGCGCCGTGGCCTCGTCGAGGATCACCACCAGGGGAGCGCCCGGGCGGTCGAAGCGCGAAAAGTCGCGGCCGCGGACGAGCGGGATGCCCAGGGTGCGGAAGAACCCCGGCGACACGACGTCGAGCTCCACCGTCATCGGCTGTGCGGCCCCCGGCGGCTTGAGGCTGCCGATCCCGCTCCTGCCGCTGACGCGGGCGAGGGGAACGGTCAGCGTCAGGGCGGCGCTCCGCACCTCCGGCAGCCGCTCCACCTGATCGAGGAGCTGATCGTAGAAGAGGCGTCCGGCGGGCTCGCGCACGCCGTGGAGCGTCAGGTCGGTCCGCAGGTTGACCACCCCCCGGCTGCTGAAGCCGGGATTGATCGACCGCAGGTTCTCGAGCGTGCGCACGAAGAGCCCGGTCGAGACGAGCAGCATCAGGGAGAGCGTCACCTGCGCGACCACCAGGATCTCGTGCGGGCGGGTGCGGCCGGGCTCCGCGCCTCCCTCGCCTCTCTGGTGCAGCATCGGCACCACCTGGCGGCGCGTCGACCACAGGGCCGGCACCAGGCCGAAGAGGAGCCCCGCCCCCAGCGAGACGCCGAGGGTGAAGACGATCACCCGGCCGCCGACGGCGACGTCGGCGATCGTGGGCAGGAACCTGCCCAGGGAAAGGCCGTGGACGGCGTCGAGCACGAACAGGGCGAGGACGAAGCCGGCGCTCCCCCCGAGCAGCGCCAGGGCCAGGCTCTCGGTGAGCAGCTGGCGCACCAGGCGGCCGCGGGTGACCCCGAGGGCCATGCGCACGCCGATCTCCTCCCGGCGCGCCGCCGCCTTGACCAGCAGCAGGCCGCCCAGATTGGCGCAGACCACCAGCATCAGGAGCGCGGTGACCAGCGAGAGAAGGAGGAGCGGCCCGGAGAGGAGGTCGGGGCTGTCCGGCCAGTTGCCGTTCCATGCGGAGACCAGCAGGGCGGGCGGCTCGTGCCCCCGCGGCGCCCCTTCCGCCAGCCGCGCCGCCAGACGGTCCAGCTCGCTCTGCGCCCGCGCGCGGTCCATCCCCGGAGCGAGGCGGCCGAAGAACGAGAACAGCCACTCCGGCTGCTCGGCCTGGAGTCCCTGGGGGAACGGCGTGCCGAGGACGAGCGGGGCCGCCTCCGCCAGCACCCAGAGGTCCGCCGCCTCGGCGTGCAGCGTGCCGCGGAACCCTTCCGGCGCGATACCGGCGACGACGAACAGGTGGCCGTTGACGCGCAGCGCGCTGCCGATCACCTGCCGGCGGGCCCCGAAGGCGCCATGCCAGAGGCTGTCGCTGAGCACCACCTCCGGCTGCGCCTGCCGCCGCCCGTCGCCGGGGACGAACAGCCTCCCCAGCGCGCCGTGCAGGCCGAGGACCTGGAAGTAGTTGTCGCTCACCACCTGCCCGGTGAGGCGCCGCGGCTCGCCGTTCGATCGCAGGTCGATGGGGATCGAGAGGTAGGTCACCAGATCGGTGACGATCCGCGGCGCGGCGGTCCGCCGGTAGAGCTGGAACGCCGGATAGCTGAGCGCGGGGGTGAGCGCCGGCTCGCTGATGCCGGGGATCGTGATCGGCTTGCAGGAGAGGGAGATAATCCGCCCCTGGTCGCGGACGCCGGGGAACGGCCGCAGCAGCAGGGGGTCGATGACGCTGAACACCGTCACGCTGGCGCAGATCCCGAGCGCGAGGCAGGCGACGGCGACGATGGTGAAACCGGCGTTGTTGTTCAGCCTGCGGATGCCATACCGCATGTCGAGGGGCATGCTCATATCCAACCTTAAGACCGCTACGAAGGAAGAAGGATCTCCTTGTGGTGGAAACCCGCAAAGGCTAGCATTTTTGAGTGACCTTGAAAACGCTGAGGCTCTCCCCCGTCCTCCTCCTGCTCGGCCTGCTGCCCGGGGCGCCGGCGCTCGCCGCGCAGGGGTCGCCCCTGCAGTGGCCCGTCCCCCCGCCGGGGCCGCGCCGCGAGGCCGTCTTCCCCCATCTCCTGATCGGGGCGGCGGAGCTGGCGCGCGCCCTGTCGGCGGCTGGCGCGCCGGCGGCCGGCGGCTCCTCCCCCCCACCCTGCCGGTCGACGCGCGCGGGGCCGGCCCGTTCACGGCGGGGCACCTGCCGGGAGCCGTTCCCGCCTGGAGCCTCCGCGCGGAGACGGGGAGCGGCGAGACGGCAGCCGGCCCTCCCGGCCGCCTGCGCACGCGGCTCGCGGCGCTCGGGATCTCAGGGTCGGAGACGGTGGTGATCTACGGCGATGCCGACCGCGAGGCCGTCGCCCACCTGTACCGGCTGCTGCGCTCGGCGGGGTGCGCCGGGATCCGGGTCCTCGACGGCGGCCTCGCCGCCTGGCGGGGCGCCGGCGAGAGGGTGGAGACCGGCGGCGGCCGCCGCCCCCCCGCCGCCGGCTTCCGCGCCGCGCAGCCGGCCTCCCGGGAGGAGACGGCGGTCGGCGCACCTTGGGTGGCGGACCACTTCGGCCTGGCCGGGATCGAGCTGCTCGACGTGCGCGACGCCCGCGGCTGGGAGCGCTGGGAAACCCCGCCCACCTTCGCCGCCGGGCACATCCCCGCCAGCCTGCCCTTCGATCCCCGGGCGCTGCTCCCCGCCGGCGGCGGCTGGCCGGAGCCGGCCGACCTCCGCCGCCGCCTGGGCACCCTGGGACCGCGGGCGGGCGACCCGGTGCGCCTCGACTCCACCTTCGTCCTCTCCGGCGAGGGCCCGCGCGATCCGCGCCCCGACCTCGGGTTCCTGCTGCTCACCCTGGCCGGCCTCGAAGCCCGGGTCTTTCCCGGCGGCTGGCAGGAGTGGACGGCAGGCGGCGGGAGGCCCTTTGCCCGCCCTTTTGCCCGCCCAATAGTGAGAGTAGTGTCCGCCGCGGAGGTGGCCGCCCTCCTGCGCAAGGAGAGCCCGGAGCTCGCGGCGGACCGCCGGTCGCGCGGCCTGATCCTGATCGATCTGCGGGAGCCCCGCGACTTTGCGATCGGCCACCTGCCCGGGGCGCTCAACCTCCCCATCCTCCGCTTTCCGGCGGACTTCGAGGCGGCGGTGGCGGCGGGATGGCCGCAGGCCGACCGGGCGGCCTTCCCGCTCCTCCTCTACTGCTACGGCGTCGACTGCGTGCGCAGCCGCCAGGCGGGGACGGAGGCCGCGCGGCGCGGCTTCCGCGACGTGCTCTGGTTCCGGGGCGGGGTCCAGGAATGGCGGGATGCCGGGTATCCGCTCTTCGAATCGCCGCTCCTCGATTCGCCGCCCCCCGGATCGCCGCCGGCTACGGCCGCGGAACCCGCTTCGCGCGGACGTGCAGGCGCACGTCCTTGATCCCGACCTCCGTGCCGTCGAGCGCCAGGGTGTCCCCGACGCTGAGCGCCCCGTTGCCGTCGTTGTCCTTCCAGCCGCCGGAGAGGTGGACCCTGCCGGCATGCGGCTTGACCTCCACCCAGCGCTGCCCCTCGAGGCCGGCGACCGCCTCCCCCTGGGCTTCGAGGACGACTCCGGTCGCCAGGTAGTAGCCGGGGCCCGTCCAGGTGATGACGTACGGATTGCCGTCGAGCTGCAGCGCGGCGCCGACGGAGAGCGCCGTCGAGTTCTCGACGTGGACCATGTTGCAAGTGGTGCTGTGGAGCATCTGGCAGAAGAAGGCCACGCTGGCGTCGGCCCGGGTCTCGAGAGTGATCTCCTGAGCCCGTCCGGCGGTCAGGAACGACAGGAGACCGACAAAGGCGAGGAGGGAGGAGCGAAGGTGGCGCATTAAAATTTCCTTTCTGAATTGCTGTTCATGTAAAGCGGCTACACCAACAGCGTCCTTACACCTCCTCGATCGAGATCACTGCAAGTAAAGTTGCTTTTATTTTATCACTGCCGGCTTTGGCCAGATGCGCCGGAAGCAGAACCACTGGTGGGGCTCGCGGCGGATCGCCGCCTCGAGGTCGGCGGCGAAGCGGTTCAGCGCCTCGGCGAGGTCGCGCTGGCGGTCGGCGCTCTGGGCGACGGCGATCGGCGGGCGCAGGATGCAGCGGTAGCGCCGCCGTCCCTGGCGCAGGACGAAGACCGGCACGAGCGGCACGCCGGCGGCGCGGGCGAGCGCCGCCGGGCCGACCGGCAGCGCGTAGGGGCGGCCGAACAGGCGGGTCTCCACCGTCCGCCCTCCCGCCCGCGGGCGGTCCCCCTGGAGCGCCACGATCTCGTCGCGGCGCAGCGCCTCGAGCAGGCGGACGCCGAGCTGCGGGTCCTCCGCGAAGTGGGTGGTGTAGAGGTCGCCGCCGCAGCTCCTGATCAAGCCGGCGATGAACTCCTGGGCCCGCGGATCGGTCTCCGCCTCGCGCACCACGTGGATGCGCCGCCCCTCCTCGGCGGCGGGGAGCATCGAGCCCACCTCCCAGGCGCCCATGTGGGCGGTGACCAGGATGAACCCCTGTCGGGAATCCGCCAGCTCGCGCCACCCCTCGAGCCCCTCGGCCTCGACCGCGAAGGAGTGGCCGGTGCTCAGCCGCTCGTAGCGCTCGGAGAGGCACCAGGCGAAGGTCCGGAAGCTGCGGTGGATGCGCCGCTGGCGCTCCCACCAGCCGCAGGGGCCGAGCACCGCCTCGAGGTTGCCGGCGATGGCGTCGCGGATCTTGCGCAGGGCGACCCAGAAGAAGGCCGTGAACAGGTAGATCACCAGGGCCAGCGCGCGCTCCGGCAGGATGCGCACCGCGAGCTGGTGGAGGCGGAACCAGACCACCCCGGTGACGTGGAGCGGCCCCAGCAGGCGGCGGCTCCACCCCCCCTCGGGCGCGTGCGGGGGGGGCGATTGACGGAGTGCGACGCTCATCGGGTCTCTCGGAGGTCCTCGGTGTCTTCCTTGGCTGCCGCTTCTCTTCCTGCGCTTGCTGATCCTCCATTGTCCCACGAATCGCCCCCCGCGGCGGGCCGCCGCCGCCGCCGCCCCAGAGCCGCCGCCTCGAGGGCCGGCAGCACCAGGACGGTGGCGAGCAGGCAGGCCGAGAGGCCGAGGGCGACCAGGATCCCGGCGTGGCGCAGGCCCGGCACCCGCGAGGTGGCGAGGCTGCCGAAGCCGATCACCGTGGTCAGCGTGGCGAGGGTGAGCGGCAGCCCGAGGTCGGCCGCCGCCGCCTGGAACCCCCGCTCGGGGTGCAGCCGCTTCCAGTGCACGGCGTTGGCGCCGAGGGTCATGCCGGTGCCGAGCAGCAGGGGTACGGTGAAGGCGCAGAGCAGGTCGAGCGGGTAGCCCAGGGCTCCCCACAGCCCGAAGGTCCAGACGCAGCCGAGGGTCAGCGGCAGGGCCGAGAGGAGGGCGTCGCGCAGCCGCCCGCGGAAGGAGACCAGGACCACGGCGCCGATCAGCGCGAGCGCCAGGGCGCTCGACCGCGCGAGGTCGTGGAGCGCCAGGTCGCGCAGCTCGGAGCCCACCCAGGGGATCGAGGCGAGCGCCACGTCGCGGCGGTCGGGGACCAGCCGCGCCAGCTCGGCGGCCAAGGCCTTGGGATCCATCCTCGCTCCCATGCCGAGCGGGAGGCGCACGTGGACGGCGACCACGGCTCCGTTCACGTGGCGGCTTCTCGAGGCGCACCAGCTCCGCCATCCAGCGCGGCCATTCGGCGAGGGCCGGGGCGCCCGGGTCCTGCCCGCGCCCCAGCGCCCGCAGGGTGTCGAGGGCGGCGGCGAAGGGGGCGGGCTTGAAGCCGGCGGCGGCGATCTCGCGCTGGAGGTCGTCCGCCGCCCGCGCCAGCGGCAGCCCCTGGAGCTCCGCCATCCGCTGGCTCAGGCCCTCGCCCACCACCAGCCAGTCGGAAGGGGAGGTGATCTCGGCTTTCGGTCCGAGGCGGCGGGCGAGCAGCTCGCGCGCCGCCGCCGCCCGGTCGACCGCCTCGCCGAGGGTCCGCCCGCGCAGCACCACCGAGAAGGTGTCGAGCCCGACCGAGAACTTCTCGACCAGCAGCCGCTCCGCCTCCCCCGACGGCGCGTCGGCCGGGCGCAGCGCCCGCAGGTCGGTCGACAGGCCGAGCCGCGAGATCCCCCACCCGGCGACCGCCGTCACCACGAGCACCGCCGCCAGGGTGAGGCGCCAGCGCCGCGCCGCGAGACCCGCGATGCCGGCGAGCACCGGCGCCCCCAGGCGGGGCCACAGCCGCAGGGGACGGAAGCCGGCCGACGCCCGCGGGAAGGCGGCGAGGATCGCGGCGCCCAGCAGGGCGGTGGCGGCCAGGGTGGCGAGCACGCCGAGCGAGAGCACCTGGCCGAGCTCGCGCAGCAGCCGGAAGTGGGCGACGCCGAGCGCCGCGAGCCCGGCGGCGGTGGTGATCGCCGTGGTGGCGACCCCCGGGCCGGTGTCGCGGAAGGCGGCGGCGAGCGCCGCCGCCACCGTGTCGCCGGCGAGCCGCCGGTCGCGGAAGCGCGACGAGCCGAGGATGCCGTAGTCGACCCCCATGCCGAGCAGGGCGGCGGCGAACCCCACCCCCACCACGCTGATCGTCCCCAGCCCGAGCTCCGCGCCGCCCACCATCCACACCGTGCCGGCGGCCACCGCGGCGAGGATCGCCGCCGCCAGGAACCACCCCTCGAAGCCGAGGACGATCACCAGGGCGAGCCCGACGAAGGTGCCGGAGGCGGTCTTCTCGAGGTCGGCGCGCAGGATCGACTCGTCCTGGGCGGCGTAGATCGGCCCCCCCACCGCCTGGAAGTCGAGCGGCGCGCCGACCGACGAGCGCACCGCGCCGTAGGCCTTGGCGAGCGCGGCGAGCAGGGCGCGCCCCCCTCCGGGTCGACCTCGGCGCTCGCCGGGGTGAGGATCACCAGGGTGGCGTCCCCCTGCGGGGAGATGAAGGCGCCGCTCAAGGGGTCGATCGGCAGCGACGCCGCGGCGGTCCCCAGCAGCCCCTCCGAGAGCCCGAGGGGATCGGCGGCGAAGAGGGGGGCGGCGATCGCCCCCATCGGGCTGCGCAGCGCCTGCCGCATCTCGGCGACCCGGGCGGCGATCGCCGCCGGCTCGAGGCGCCGGGCGAGGTCCTGCCGCCATCCCGGCGTATGGACCAGGAGCGGCATGCGGGGGGCGACGCGGGCGAAGAAGAAGCGCTCGTCCTCCTCGGTCAGCCCGGCGCGCGCCTCGGCCACCAGCGGGCTCGTCCGCAGGCGCTCGGCGAGCTCGGAGGCGGCGTTGATCAGGGTCTCGGCATCGGCCCGCTTCGCCCCCCCCTTCCCCGGCGCCGCCCGCACCAGCACGAACACCTTCTCGAAGCCGCCGAAGGTGCGCAGGAAGGTGCGGTAGTCCTCCGCCGCCGGCGCCCCCTCGGGGAGGAGCGCCTCGAGCTGGGTCTCGATCCGGAAGCGCGACGCCGGGATCAGGGCGGCCAGGGTGAGCAGGATCGCCGCCGCCAGCACGGCGAAGGGGCGGCGGGCGATCAGCGCGGCGAGGGCGGCGGAGGCACGGCCGAGCATGGGCTGATGGGCTAGGCCGAGGCCCCGGCGTCGACGACCAGGGTCTGGCCAGTGATCGCCGCGGCGCTTTCGGAGAGCAGGAAGGCGACCGCCGCCGCCACGTCGGCCGCCTGGACGCCGCGCGCCAGGCACTCGCCGGCGCGCAGGTGGGCGATCGCCGCCGCCGGGACGCCGGCGGTGAGGCCGGTCGCCACGAAGCCGGGGACCACGGCGTTGACCCGCACCCCGCGCTTGCCGGCCTCGCGGGCGAGCGAGCGGGTCAGCCCCAGGATGCCGGCCTTCGAGGCGGCGTAGGCCCCCTGCCCCGCCACCCCGTGGAGCGCCGAGAGCGAGGAGACGTTGACGATCGCCCCCCGCCGCCGCGTCATCATCCCGCGCAGCACCGCCCGGCAGCAGCGGAAGAGGCCGCCGAGGTTGGTCTCGAGCACGGCGTCCCAGTCCTCGTCGGAGGTCAGCGCGAGGAGCGACTCGCGGCGCAGGCCGGCGTTGTTGACCAGCCGCTCGACCGGCCCCAGCGCCGCCTCGACCTCGGCCACCAGGTCGTCCGGCCGCCCGCGGTCCTGGAGGTCGAGGCGGAACGCCGCCGCTCCCGTGGCCGCCGCGACCTCCTGGGCCGCCCCCTGGTCGCGGTTCCAGGTGAAGGCCACTTTCACCTCGGAGGTTTCGGCGGTCGCCGACAGCGCCTCGACGATCGCCCGTCCCAGCCCGCGGCTGCCGCCGGTGACCAGGGTCACCCGGGGCTCGAGGACGGCGCTCATCGCAGCATCTCGAAGCGGGCGCGGGTGACCGCGCCGGCGATCCGCAGGCTGTCGAGCAGAGGCCGGTAGTGGCTGGTCGTCCGGCCGTCGGCGAAGCCGAGGCGCACCGGCACGGTCACCACCTTGAAGCCGCGCCGCGCCGCGCGCACCACCACGGCGCTCTCGGCCTCGAAGCGCGCCTCCGGGAAGCCGACGTCCTCGATCAGCCGCCGCGAGTAGAAGCGGAAGCCGGTCTGGATGTCGGCGAGCGGCTGGCCGGCGGCGAACGAGATCGCCCGCGACGACAGGCGGTTGCTCGCCCGGCGCAGCGCGCTCATCTCGCTGAACAGGTGGTCGCGCACGCCGAGCACCAGGTCGTTGCCGGCCGCCGCCGCGGCGAGCAGCTTGGGGATCTCCTCCGGCAGGTGCTGGCCGTCGGCGTCCAGGGTCACCACGCCGTCGGCGCCGCGGGCGAAGAGGTCCGCGAAGGCGAAGGCGAGCGCCGCCCCCTTGCCGCGGTTCTCCGGGAAGGAATGGACGCGGGCGCCGGCCGCCCGCGCCTCCTCGGCCGTGGCGTCCGTCGAGCCGTCGTCGATCACCAGCACCTCCGCCAGCTCGGCCAGGGCGCCGCGCGCCACCGCCCCCACGGAGGGAGCCGCCTGGTAGGCGGGGATGGTGCCGACGATCAGGGGCTTCACGCTCATCGGTTCATCCCTTCTCCGGCCGGCGCCCCCAGCAGCAGCCAGGCCGCCGCGCCGCCGGCGGCGAGGGTGGTGACCAGAACGGTCCGCGGCGGGGTCAGAGGCGAGCCATTGTGCGGCGTGATCCCGAGATCGGGATCGGCGGTGGCGAAGCCCGGGGTGGGGCCGAAGGAGGAGCCCCCCGCCGCCAGCAGGGCCGCGGCCAGCAGGCCGCCGCCGTACTCGCCGGTGAGCGCCTTGGGAGCCACCACGGGCGGCAGCGGCAGGTCTCCCCAGGCGGCGCGCAGCACCCGGGCCTCCAGCCGGTCGCCGCCGCGCGAGCCGGCGGCCCCCGAGACCACGAGGTCGACGTCCGCGGCTCCCAGCCCGGCGCGGGCGAGGGTCCTGGTCAGCGCGCGCGCCAGCGGCTCCGCGCCCGTCCCCCAGCCGGTCGGCGGCGCCGTGGGATCGAAGGCGCTCCCCCAGGCGAGCAGCCGGGCGAGGGCATGCCCGCCGCGGCGCGCCAGGTCGTCGGCGCTCTCGACCACGATCATCGTCGCCCCCTCGCCGGCGAGGAAGCCGTTGCGCCGCGGATCGAAGGGGCGCGCCGCTTCTTCCTCTCCGTTGGCTCCGCGGGCGAGCGCCCCGAAGCGGTCGAGCAGGGCATGGAGCAGCGGGGTCATCTCGTCCACGGCGCCGGCCAGGGCGCGGCGGGCGCGCCCGGCGGCCACCTCGCCGGCGGCGCGGCCGAGGGCGATCAGCGGCCCCGCCTCGCGCTGGCAGACGGTGAGGCTCGGCCCCGTGGCATGGCAGGCGATGGCGATCTGCGCCGCCGGCGCGTTGGCGACGCTCTCGGTGAACAGGGAGGGGGAGGCCGACTCCGGCCCCTCGCGGAGGATCTGCTTGAGCAGCGCCTCGGTATTGGTCGAGGGGCCGAAGGCGGTGGCCACCACGACCGCCGTCCCCTCCTCTTCTTGCGCCGGCAGCCCCGCGCAGCGCAGCGCCATGCGCGCCGCCGCCACCGCCAGCTTCGAGGGGGGGCTCATCCGCCGCGCCTCCCCCGCCGACAGCCAGGGGGCGAGCTGCCCGGCGGGGACCAGCGCCGCCCGCCGCGAGCCGCCCGGGCGGTGGTAGCCCGCCGAGCGGTCGACCGCGGAGGCCAGCGGCTCCCCGCCGGCGAGCGCCGCGGCCAGCCGCTCGCACCCCGAGCCCCACGCGCCGATGGTCCCGACTCCGGTCAACAGGATGGGTTCCCTCAAGCCGCCTGATCCATTTGCCGGGGCGGCCGGGGCCAGCGGGAGAAGACGAGCGCCGCGTTCGAGCCGCCGAAGGCCAGGCTGGTCGACACCGCCGCCCGCGCGCCGGGCATCGGCAGCGGCGCGCCGGTGACCACCGCGGCGGCCAGCACCGGAAGCTCCTCGCCGGCTTCTGATGCCGCTGATGCCGCTGATGCCGCGCAGCTCTCCCCCGCCGGCACCGCCGGCATCGGGTGCAGCTCGCCGTGGCGCAGGCAGAGGATGGTGGCGACCGCCTCGAGCGAGCCCGAGCAGCCCAGCAGGTGCCCCACCACCCCCTTGGTGGCGATCAGCGGGATCGCCGCGGCCCGCGCGCCGAACACCGCCTCGAGGGCCCGCCACTCGGCGGCGTCGTTGAGCGCCGTGCCGGTGCCGTGGACGTTCACGAAGTCGATCGCCGAGGCGTCCAGCCCGGCGTCGGCGAGGGCCGCCGCGAGAGCCGCCGCCGCCCCCTTCCCGGAAGGGTCGGGCGCCGTCATGTGATGGGCGTCGCAGGAAGCGCCGGCGCCGGAGAGCACGGCGAGCACCTCGGCTCCCCGCGCCAGCGCCCGCTCGAGCGGCTCGAGCACCAGCACCGCCGCCCCCTCGCCGAACGACATCCCGGCCCGCCCCGGGCTGAACGGCCGGCAGGGGACCTCGTCGACCGAGCGCAGCGCATTGAAGCCGGCGTAGGTGAGCTGGCAGAGGGAGTCCGAGCCGCCGGCGACGGCGATCTCCACCTCCCCCGAGCGCACCGCGTCGAGCGCAAGCCCAAGCGCCAGCGCCCCCGAGGCGCAGGCCGAGGAGAGGGTCTCGACCGGCCCGGTCGCCTTGAGGGCGCGGGCCACCGCGTCCCCCGGCCCGTTGACCTGCTGCGAGGCGAGCGAGGCGATCCGCCCGCCTTTGTGTCCTTGATAAGGGCCGCGATGAGGTCCGCCGGCGGCCGGCAGGAACTCCGCGAAGAAGAGCTCCCCCTCGAACATCCCCCCCGTGCTGCTGCCGAAGAAGACCCCGGCCGCCTCCAGATCCAGCTCCGCGAGCCCGGCCTGCGCCACCGCCTCGCCGGCGGCGAAGAGGGCGAAACGGTCGGCCACGGAGAGGCGGCGGTCCGCGAAGAGGGCGAAGAGGGCGGGATCGCGCTCCGCGAGGCCGGCCGGCGGCTCGGCCACCTCGGCGGCGAGATGGGTGCGGTGCCGGCTGTGGTCGAAGCGCTGGAAGTCGCCCACCCGCGAGCGCCCGGCGCGCAGCCCGGCCCAGAGGGCGTCCACCCCCCAGCCGAGGCCGCAGACGGCGCCCATCCCGGTGACGGCGACGAGCCGGCTCCTCTGTTCGCGCTGCATGGCAAGTCCTCGAAGCGGCCGCCCGCGACGGGCGATGGCTCTAGGTCCGGCCCTCGATGAAGTGGGAGAGCGTCGAGACCGAGGAGAAGACCTCGCGGCCGATCTCCTGGCTCTTGATCTTGATGCCAAACTCCTTCTCGAGCGCCACCACCAGCTCGAGCGCGTCCACCGAATCGAGCCCCAGCCCCTCCCCGAACAGGGGGGCCTCGTCCTCGATCATCTCCGGCCGCATCCCTTCCAGGTTGAGGCTTTCGATGATCAGGCGCTTGATCCGGTCCGGGGTGGCGGCGACTGCTTCCGACATAAAGCGAAAACCTCTGAAGTCCGGCGGCCTCTTTTGTCCACCGTGCGGCGACGTCCGCAGGTTGTTCGTACACCGAGGGGCCAATGCTAACGTGCCCCCGGGGGCGCTGGCAACTCGCAGCCTGGTTTCACCCAGGTCCCTGGCCGCGTTCAGACCCCGTTCAGACCCGATGAGGAGCCCGCGGCCGCCTCTAGTATCATCCCCGCTCCGTACCCGCTCCGTACCCATGGATACCGAATCGATACCGAAAGGAGACGCGCGGCGGTTTTGAGCTTTCCCGACCCGATCCTCCGAGCCTTCGAACGGCTCGTCCGCCGCGCCCCCCGCGCTCCGCTGGTGATCACCCCGGAGCGGCGGGCGACCGTCGAGGACGTGGCAGCCCTGGCGCGCGCCGCCGGGCGACGGCTGGCCACTGCACGCCTCGCGCCAGGGTCGATCGTCGGGCTCGCCGCCGCCAACGGACCGGGCTTCCTCGCCTCGCTGGTCGCCCTGCGCCAGGCGGGGCTCGCCGCCCTCCTCCTCGACGCCCAGACCCCGGGGACGGAAGCCCGCCGCGTGCTCGCCGCCCTCGGCGCCCCGGCCCTCCTGCGCGCCCCCGGCTGGCCGGCGGGACCGGACGACTGGACGCTGCGATTGGCTGGAGAACAAGTGGCTGGAGAAGATGACACCCCTGTCCTCTCCCCGCCTCCGCTGCCGACGCTGCTTTCGCTGCCGGCGGACACCGCCGTGGTGAAGCTCACCTCGGGCTCGACCGGCGCCCCGCGCGGCATCGCCGCCAGCGCCGAGGCGCTGCTCGCCGACGACGCCGCCCTCACGGCGACCATGGGGCTCGCGGGCGACGACCGCCTGCTCACCGCGATCCCCCTCTCCCATTCCTACGGGCTGTCGAGCCTGGCCCTCCCGGCCCTGCTGCGCGGCGCGGTGCTCGCCCTCCCCGACGCGGCGGAGGGGTACGACCCCCTGCTCACCGCCGAGCGGACCGGCGCCACCTTCTTCCCCACCGTCCCCGCCTATCTCGACGCCCTGGTGCGGCGGAGCGATCCGCCGCCGCTCCCCGCCTCCCTGCGCCTGGTCACCACCGCCGGCGCCCCCCTCTCCGCCGCCACCTCGGCGCGCTTCCGCGAGCTCTTCGGCCTCCCCGTCCACGTCTTCTACGGCTCGAGCGAGTGCGGCGGCATCTGCTACGACCGCGAGGGGGGAGCCGCCGAACGGGGGACCGTCGGCGCGCCCGTCGAAGGGGTGACGATCACCCTCGAGCCGGTGGACGGCCCGCCTTGTCCCGAAAGCGGGGGGCGGGTGGTGGTCGCATCCCCCGCCGTCTCCTCCGGTTATCTGCCCGACGCCGACGACCGCCTGGGCGACGGCCGCTTCCGGGCCGGCGACCTCGCCCTCTGGCGGCACGGCGAGCTGGCGCTTGCAGGGCGGGTGGACGACCTGGTCAACATCAAGGGGAAGAAGGTCAACCCGCGCGAGGTCGAGGGGATCCTGGCGGCGCTCTCCGGAGTGGACGAGGCCTCCGTTCTCGGCCTCGCCGTCCCCGGCCGCGGCGAGCTGCTGCGCGCGGTCGTCGCCTGCCGCCCCGGGAGCCTCACCGCCGAGGCGGTGGTCGCCTGGTGCCGCGAGCACCTCTCCGCCCACAAGGTGCCGCGCAGCGTCATCCTGGTCGAGGCGCTCCCCCGCAACGCGCGGGGGAAGCTCGACCGCCGCGCTTTGTTGGAAATGGGAAAAGGGGAAATGGGAAGCGGGCGGCCGTGACGCGTCCTGCGGAGCGGTCCCCATCGCGTCCCCCGTACCGCCCCCCGGCGCTCCAGATCGCCTCGCTCGCCCTCCACGCCGGCGCGGCCCTCGCCCTCGCGGCGGCCCCCCGCCACTGGCGCACGATCGCCGGCGTCCTGGTCGCCAACCACGTGGCGCTCGCCGCCGCCAGCCTCTGGCCGCGCGGCTCGCTGGTGGGGCCTGAACCAGCTCCGCCTCCCGGACGCCGCCGCCCGCCGCGGCGAGGTCTCCCTCACTTTCGACGACGGCCCGGACCCCGAGGTCACCCCGCGCGTGCTCGACCTGCTGGATGCCGCCGGCATGCGCGCCAGCTTCTTCGTGATCGGCCGCCGCGCCCGCGCCCACCCCCGCCTGGTCGCCGAGATCGCCCGCCGCGGCCATCGCGTCGAGAACCATACCGAGACCCACCCGCCCCTCTTCGCCTTCTACACGGCGGGCCCCCTGCGGCGGGAGATCCTCCCCGTGCAGGAACTGATCGCCGATGCCACCGGCGAGCCGCCGCGCCTCTTCCGCGCTCCCGCCGGCCTGCGCAATCCCCTCCTCGACTGGGTGCTCCACTCGGCCGGCCTGCGCTACGTCTCGTGGACCCGCCGCGGCTTCGACGCCGTCGAGAGCAATCCGGCCGCGATCGCCCGCCGCCTCCTCCACGGCCTCGCGGCCGGCGATATCCTCCTCCTCCACGACGGCCGCGCCCACGGCCCCCGCGGCGGTGGCGGCGGGAATCCGGTGGTGCTCGAAGCCCTCCCCCGCGTGCTCGCCGCCCTCGCCGCGCAAGGGCTCCGCTCGGTGGCGATTCCAGCCAGCCCGGCCCCACTCCTGCAAGCAGAATCCGCCGGATGACGGACGGAATACCGGAGATGCCCGAAGTCGCCCCGACGAGGGAGAAGAAGCCGCCCGGCCGCTTCGTCCGCGAGATCCGCGACCTCCTCTTCAAGCTGCGCACCCAGGCCACCTCGCCGGGGGAGCAGGCGGCGGCGGTGGCGCTCGGCGTCTTCATCGGCTGCAGCCCGTTCTACGGCTTCCACCTGGCGCTCTGCCTGCTCTTCGCCCGCTGGTTCCGGCTCAACTTCGCCCTCACCTACCTCGCGGCGCACATCAGCCTCCCCGGCCTCGGCCCCTTCCTCTTCCTGGCCGAGTTGGAGACCGGCCGCCGCCTGCGGGGAGCCAGCTATCTCCACGTCCGCCTCGCCGACCTCAAGGGACTGGGCTTCAAGCAGGCGGGGTTGGACCTGCTGCTCGGCAGCGCCTTCGTCGGCGGGGTGCTCGCCCTCCTCTTCGCCTTCGTCGCCTGGCATCTCGCGCTCCGCCGCAAGGCCCACCCCACCGAAGAGGCCCTGCTCGGCGACGCCGCCCTCCCCTACCTCGAAACCGGCATGTTCCACTGGGAGTTCGCGCGCGGCAAGCTGCGCCACGACCCCCTCTACTTCCAGCTCCTCCGCCGCGGCCTCCTCCCCCAAGAGGGGACCCTCCTCGACCTCGGCTGCGGGAGAGGCATCCTCTTTTCCCTCCTGCGAGCCGCGAGAGAGCCCGCCGCCCTCGCCGCCTACCCCGCCGACTGGGCCCCCCCGCCCTGCCTCACCTTCCGAGGCATCGAAGGAAACCCCGCCATCGCCGAAGTCGCCCGCGAGGTCCTGGCCGGCCGCGCCGAGATCGAGACCGCCGACCTGCGAGCCGCGAGCCTCCCGACCGCCGACGCCATCCTCCTCCTCGACGTCCTCCACTACCTCCCCCCCGCTGACCAGGAAGCCCTCCTCGCCAAAGCCGCCGCCGCCCTCCCCCCCGGAGGCGTCCTCCTCCTCCGAGACGCCGACGCCGACGCCGGCTGGCGCTTCACCGCCACCCGCCTCCAGGAGCGCCTCTCCGCACTGTTCCGGAAGCAGTGGCGCCAGAAGTTCCACTACCGGAGCGCTGAGGAGTGGAAACGGCTGCTCGAAGGGCTGGGGCTGAAGGCGGACGTTCAGAGCATGGGGATGGGGACGCCGTATGCGAATGTGTTGTTGGTGGGGCGGCGGGTGGGGTGAGGGACGAGACGGAGCGAGGGGCGGTGCCTCTCGATGAGTCGTGGTGGAAGGGTGCCAAGCACTAGCAGCCGGTGTTGCAGCTAGTCGCCTGGCATTTCTTTAGGCCCGGACTTCCCTAGCCCGCTTCTATCTGCACTTGCAACCAAGCTCGACCCATAGTCCCACGCCAACAGGCTGAGGTTGCTCCCATTCGCATACCCAGGTACTGTCTCCGACTTTTTCGCTTTTCTTCACCCCCCCTACATTGTTCGAAGTGCGAAGACATTTGCCCGAGTCAGGGATAACTATCATCCCATTAGGACAGCTAAGGCTTTTCGATATTCTACCGTCCGCTTCTGTTGTATAAGGTTGTTGTAGATATAGAGTTCCGACACACACGTGCTGAACCCACTTAACGTCTGCAGGAAGGCTGGCCTCGCCGACCCACGTCACCGAATAATTAGGAGAATTTAACGTGACCGCAACAGCTTGAACTGGATCACGAGTGCAGACAGTTTCAAGATTTAATTTGAAGCTTCCATTTAATGAGCTCGTGCACTTAACGGTTGATGGCAAAACGGTAAAATCTTTTATCTTAGCGGGTGAAGTTACGCCACGAAGGGCAAGGCGTACCTTAAATATTTCCGGAGATGCGGCTTTTTCAATCCAAGCAAACAGGCCCGTCGACTGCTGCCTGATACAGTCACCGACCGCTTTTGTCACATTCTCGTCAAGCAGCTTCACTACCGACGCGCCTTGACTTCGCGCCAAAGAAAATCGAGCGTCGTTAGAGCAAAATTCTTCCTGTTTCTGCTGAAATTGCTGGTTACTAAAATCTCCGCCAAAGCTCATCGGGATTGCATCAATAACAAAGCCAGCCTTAGTGAGAGCTGACTGAGCATCCTGCGAAGATTCAAATCGCTTGCTACAAAATTGGTTAACTGCCGAGTCGATTTTTTGATCGGCGGTTTTGGTCTCCCATGATACACCAGCAAATCTTAAAGCATCCGCACAAGAGGTCGCAGGCTGGGCAAAAGAGCTTCCAGGAATTGCAAGCGATAGAGCGCCTACTAGCAATGCTAGGTAACAATAGCGAAGCATACCTTCTCCTTACCGAAGCAAATCAGTTGTGGACATGTGGCACCTTCTACGGTACCTGTCGGCCAAAGCCGGCCCGATCTCGGATTCGGTGGACACAATAACATACGCCATGCAAGGGGTCTAGTTGCTTAACTATCCGCACTCAGATGACCTAGTCATCAGCATGATTGCTCAAGAGAGTCCGATTCGTCGGAGTCGCCGCCGAGTCCACTACGCCTGGGCCATGGAAAGGCAGATCCTGAGGCGGTGGTTCGGGTCCGACCTCCACGCCGTAGTACCGGGCTCGCCGTTGCGAGGAGGCTTCGGGCGCTCCAGTAGGCAAGAGACTTGCTCCTCTCCTCTGCTGGAAGCGCCTTACGCCGGCGCAGCCGCAGCGGCAAGCCTCCGCGCCAGTGTCGGAGATCCAAAGGAATGCCGCTTCTCGCCGCGAGTGTACCGGTATCTCTCCGCTCGGCGCCGGGAAATCTGAATTGCCACTTTAGAATATCCCGCACCGGGAGACTTCCGACAAGCCCTGGTGCCGATTTAGACTTCGCATCCACTTCCGGACGGTTCCCTGCTGACCCGCATTCGGCTACGCCTTCGCGTCGTGTCAGCGGGTAAGCGCCCTTAGCCAAGGAGAGCCGGAATGCGCGTCCTTTTGTCGACCATCGGATCGCGGGGCGACGTCCAGCCCTTGGTTGCGCTCGCGCTGGAGCTCAAGGCCCTCGGCCAAGAGGTGCGCCTGTGCGTGCCGCCCGACTTCTGCGATTGGATCGAGACGCTTGGTCTGCCCGTCACACCCATCGGCCCCGAGCTGCGCTCGACCGCGAAGCCCGCCCGCCGCGGCGCCGATCACGCCCGAGCGCCGGCGCCAGTTGATCGAAGGCACGGTCGCCACCCAATTCGAAACCCTCGCCGCGGCGGCCGCCGGCTGCGACCTCATCGTGGGAGCCACCGCCCTGCAGATCGCCGCTCCCTCCGTCGCCGAACGAATGGGCATCCCCTACGTGTTCGCCGCCTACTGCCCGACCGTCCTCCCCTCGCCACACCCACGCGCCCCCTGTCCTGACGATGCTGGGAGACACGCCGGCGCCCGCGACCCTCGACTACAGCGACCTCTGGGCCCAGGATGCACAGCGCTGGAACGACACATGGCGCCTCCTTATCAACGCGCGCAGGGACTTCCTCGGCCTGCCGCCGATCCACGAAGTGCTGGGCTATGTCCTGACCGACCGCTCCTAGCTAGCGGCCGACCCGACGCTCGCGCCGTGGCCCGACCCGGCCGACGACGCCGTCTCCAGACCGGCGCCTGGATCCTTCCAGACGAGCGCCCCCTCGCCCCCGAGTTCGAGGCCTTCCTCGAGGCCGGCGAGCCCCCCGTCTACTTTCGGATTCGGCAGCATCCGCGCCACGGAAAACCTCAGCCGGGTCATGATCGAATCCGCCCAGGCCCTCGGTCGCCGCGCCATCGCCTCCCGCGGCTGGGCCTACCTTTCCTCCTCGACGAGGCACACGACTGCGACGACTTTGGTGGAGCAGCGTTGAGTTAGTCGGTATCTGTGCATCTAATAGCCGCGGAGGGGTTACCAGCTTTGGACTTTGTCATCCGATAGTTCCGTGTCTACTTCCTCAGGCGTATGGCTGAATCAACCCAGCCCGCTACGTTATCTGCTATGTACTTGTACACGCTCGTGCTCGAAGCATACGGCGGATCGTACATTTTTGCATATGCACTAATTACCTTGCCGCCAATCGATACATTCTCAAACGGGCTGACTCCTTTAGTAGACTGATTACCCGCCTCATCTTTTAGGTTTTGAATGTAGATCCCCATCACCCCGATACCCTTTTCGCATGCACGCCTTATCTCGTGCTTCACCCACCTTCGGTTACTCGTATGTGCACCGACAAGGACAATCAAACACTCCTTTCCACGCATGTTATTGTCAATCCATTCCCTGATCGCCTCATCACCTTTCTTCTTTATTTCCTCCCATTTGTTAGCAGTTAGAATCGGTTGCTCCTCAATAGTCCCCATTTGCTTAACCTGCGATACCCGCCAGCTGTCTTCGTCGAAATAAAAACTTAGAAAGCATTTCCTTGCCATACCTACCTCCTCAGGATGTTGGAAACAGAAACGATGAGTCTCGACTAACGATCGGCATTGCATCGACCTGCTTAGCCCGGTCGCAGCTTACGGCGGAAAAGACTAGAAAACGTAAGATTTGTCGCGAGTTCGGGATCGAACGCACCAGCCTTGTACACCATCGCCGCGGCCGCGCCGGTTGAGGCGAGGGGCAATATAGAAGCCCACGGATGGAGTGTGGAAAAAATTTTGATTTCTTCGAAAATTCCGTCCATCCCCCCAATGACCACTGCGGCTGCGAATCTTCGACTAGCAATCATGTCTCTACGCATATGCGTGAGGCTCGCCTCGCGATCATTATTCACAGCGGGGATAATACGGACGTCCGCGGCCTCTACGTTCTCAAGGGGCATACTACCCGCGAAGTATGCGCTCTGAAAAATAGTGAGCCTGTCGGACCCAAGCCCTGCCTCACGCACGAAAAGCGATAGCAACGGAGTGATAGCTGGATGCCCGCCCGATGTAATCCTACCGACTGGTAGTACTACCTCAACCAGTGCCTTCACCGCCTCGCGAATCAGCAGCACGTCTGCGGTACCAAAGAAGCGCGGATCCCGGCTCGGCAGGGGAACACTGGCCGCCAAAAATATGTCGATCATCGTCACAGAGCTCTCAGCATATCCGGCACGTCCGCCATCCGCAGGGCGCGGATTGGCAAGTGTCCGTTGAGCCAGTCCAAATGCGTGAGCCAAGTGGTCAAGAGACCCCGGTTGTCATAAATTACCCAGAGATCGCGCATGCTCGACGGAGTATCAGATAAGGCATCAAAAATGGTGTTGAGGCGCTCAGCTGTCGGTACCCCGACTGCTGGAACTACTGCGAGTGTACTGCCATCTGATCGGGCGATCGCGATCCATCTCTCGGGCTGAACTGATGGAATTATCCCTAGATCTCTGGCTGCATCGCAGAAGTTGTCCACTAGGTATCGGTGCCGCGCGGCAATCGCTCGTGAACGCAGTCGTTCAGCCTCGGAGCAGATCCGCGCGAGCGCATCCACTTTGATGCCACTCCCTCTACCGACCGCTCCTCGAAAGTCGGACAACTCTAGCTTAAAAAAATGGCTGAAAGACGAAGAATCATCCTCAGGCTGGCCCGGCCAGAGAAGGTGGAGAATCTGTATGTTAGTTGCATTTGCTTGTGCCAGCTCTGCTGTTGTCCAGCGACTAGCGCGAAAGCCAGGCGTGTCAATGAGAACGACAACATCGGAGTCAGACATCCTGTGCCAGAGTGTTGGCTGAAAATCGACCGCAGGGGGTATTGATCGTATATCAATAAAAACGTCAAACCCTCTCGCGTCGAGTGCTTCGTAGAGTCTTTCTGCGAATGGCTGCGCGTCATTTCGGCGGTAGCTGATGAAAAGTCGGCGTTCAGCCCGTAGAAGGCGGAATGTCTCTAGTACAAGCGACACCAAGCGATCGATCCCTGAGCCATCATTGCTGTATTCCACGGCATTCACATGAAGCAGCTGTGAAGGTATTTCTTGCGAAATACGGCTAAGAGATGACACGATCGGCGCGATAACCACTGAGTCTGCGATCAGCTGATCTATAAAATCTGAATCAGTAACTGGCGAGCCGCCGAAGAAGAGGGCCATGGCGGGAAACCGTCGATCCCAGCGAGAAGCGATATCCCGCTCGATAAAGATTACGGCGTGAGGGTCAATTCCTAGCTCGCCTAATCTATATTCTACAGATGATTGCACCGCAGCGGCACGCGAATCGATTGCGCCGAGCAGGATCACCTGATAATAAGACAATGGAAGCATATAACAGAAGTAAGCTACTCCGGTAGTTATTGGCGCTGTCTCGGTTGCAGGCCGAGAGCCCTTTATTACGGAATGCCTGGCTCAATGTCGGTCCAAGGGACACGATCTCGGTATCGAGCCTGCCAAACTTGAAGATTGGCTAACCACCCTGGCTCTGCTGCCAATACGGCACCTGGCACAGTCTGGGAGGTGAACTGAGGAGTGGTATTCATTGATAACCTCATGTTGTAAACCAAGCTTGACTGGCAGACTAGCGCGATGCCTAAATCTAGTCAATGCAATTGAGACTGTCGCATAGGCAACTTTCCGGATGGGGGAAGATCAGGTATTCACAGGGCAGGAAGCCTATACTCTGCCGGCGCCGGCTGGCGGACTATAATCGGACAGACGAGGAGTTGCACGATGGACAAGGAAAAGAGGGCCCGCCTCGAGGCCCGCGGTTGGAAGGTCGGATCGGCAGAGGAGTTTCTCGGGCTGACCCCGGAGGAAGCGGCCTATGTCGATCTCCGGCTCAAGCTCAGCGATGCCGTGCGGGGGCTGAGGAAGAAGAAGCACCTCACCCAGGCTCAGCTCGCCGAGAGGCTCCAGTCGAGCCAGAGCCGGGTTGCCAAAGTGGAGTCGGGGGACGAGTCGGTCTCTCTGGATCTGCTCATCCGGTCCTTCCTGGCCCTGGGGGCGACCGATCAGGATCTCGCCCGGGTGATCACGGGGAAGCTCGCGAAGGCGTCGTAACGGCTTGCTTCATCAGAGCTCGCCTTGTCAGGCGACGGTCGGAATCAGCCCCACCCCCGCGTCAATCGCCGTCGAGATTTCGGTCCTACGTTAAGCGCTACTGAGGGGTAGCCGACGGTTCGGGTTCAGGATCGCCTTGGTCGATCCGATGGTCTTCCCTTCGAAGAGACGCCCCGCCGTCCCCGTGGCCTGAGTCGCGTTCTCGTTCATCGATGGGAGCGTCTCTACGGACACGTTGTCGTAACCTGGGCGATTCCTCCTGAGGGATGTCCGGAAATGCGGTATCGCTCGGACCTTCGGCAACGGACCCGTAGAGACGCTCCCATCGCATAACGATACCCTTCGCAGGCCACGGGGACGGCGGGGCGTCTCCGGCGGAGGGTTCGTGGGCGCCAGGGCAACGCGCGACCGGGGCGGGGTTCTGGGCCTTGGATGGAGGATAGAGGACACGTTGTGGCGACCCGGACGATTCCCCAGGGAGAACGTCCGGCCTCCTCACTTTCCCGCGGGCGCCTTCGGCGGCAGCCGGGTCCGCGAGTAGAGGCAGACGGGGTGGCCGGCGGGGTCGACGACGAGGGCGATGGCTCCGATGCTGTCCGGAGGTCGAAGGGAAAGCCGGGCAGGCCGGTGCCACCGGCACGGCGGGACCGGAGCAGGGATCGATGCCTTGGATCGCTTGGGTGGAGGACGGGCGGCGGCGGCGGGAAGATGGGGGCAGGTACGCCCTCCGAAGAGGTGGATCCGGCGGCCTGCCCTGCGAAGAGACGGGCCGCCGTCCCCGTGGCCTCGGATAGGTTCTCGTTACGACCTGGCCGCGTCTCTACCCCCTTCGGCGGAGGTTTTCGTGGGTTCGGCGCTTCCTTCGAGCGGGCCGCCGTGGCGCAGACGGCGCAGCGATTCTTCATTTTGGCGTCTGCGATTCTTATTTCGGCTAGTGCGATTCTTATCTTGGGCCAGCGATTCTTATTCTGGCTCTGCGATTCTTCCAACGAGCCAGCGATTCTTATCTTGGCCGTGCGATTCTTATTTTGACTCAGCGATTCTTCCAACGGGCCAGCGATTCTTATTTCGTGGCTGCGATCCTTATTTTGGCCCGGCGATTCTTAGCTCGGCTCAGCGATTCTTATTTTGGCCCGGCGATTCTTATTTCGCCTCAGCGAAGGATCGCTGAGGCGTTTGCACCCTTCGATCAGCCCTCGTCGTCGTCCTCTACTTCTACGTCGGACGCGTCCTCGCCGTCCTCTTCCGGCAGCCCGATGGTGACGCGGAGGTCGGCGGGGTGGATGTGGCGGCGGGCGGCGGCTTCGACGGTGGCGCGGTCGAGGGCTTCGAGCTCGGCTTTGCGGTGCCCGAAGTCGTCGACGGGGATGCTGTACTCCTCGGCTTCCATCAGCAGGTCGGCCCACTGGCGGGCGGTCTCGCGGCGGAAGGGCTCGCGGCCGAGGAGGTAGGCGCGCGCCTCTTCCAGCTCGGCGTCCTCGATGCCGTCCTCGGCGAGGCGGGTGATCTCCTCGATCACCCCGCGCTCGGCCTTCTCCACCGTCGCCGGCGAGGTGCCGACGTAGGCGAGGAGGCGGCCGGGGTCGAGGCCGGAGCCGGCCACCGTCTGGGCGTAGGCGGTGTAGGCCAGCCCCTCGCGCTCGCGGATACGGGCCGGGATGCGCCCGGTCAGGCCGGCGCCCGAGCCGAGGACGACGGCGAGCAGCTCGAGCGCCGCGTAGTCCGGATGGCGGCGGGGGACGCTGAGGTGCCCGACGTAGAGGTGCGCCTGGTCCTCGGCGTCGGTCTCGACGTGGACGCGGGGGCCGAGCCCCTTGGGCTCGGGGGGGCCGGGGTAGGGGTCGGCGCCGTTCTGCCGGCGGCCGAGGAGGCTGAGGAAGCGCTCCTGGACGCGGTCCTCGTCGACCACGCCGGCGACCGCCGCCAGGATGCCGTGCGCCTGGGCGCGGCGGTGGAACTCCTTGCAGTCGTCCGGGGTCAAGGCGAGCAGGTTCTTCTCGCTGCCGTGCAGCGGACGGCAGCGCGGGTGAGGGGCGTAGAGCTGCCCTAAGAACCCCCAGGCGGTCTTCACCTCGGGCTGGTCGGTGAGGCTCTCGAGCTCCGCCGCCGCCTGCCGCGCGAGCCAGGCGCAGCGGTCCTCGGGGAAGGCGGAGTCGAAGAGGAGCTCGACGGCCCATTCGAGGGCCAGCTCCCAGTCGGCCGCCAGGGCGTCGATCGAGATACTGATGTCCTCGAAGGTGCCGTTGCTCTGCAGGATCATCCCCTTGCTCTCGGCCTGCTCGGCGATGCGGCGCCAGTCGCGCCCGCCGGGGCCGCCGGTCCCCTCGGTCAGCATGCGGCCGGTGATCAGCGCCTGCCCCGGCAGCGGCTCCTCGCGCCCTCCCGCCCGCAGCGAGAGGCGGATCGCCACCACCGGCGCCCCCTCGACCCGCCGCACTCGCACCACCGGTTGCGGAGCCGTCATCGTGCTTCCTCCCGCAGGAGGTCTTCGACCGCGGTGACCAGCGCGTCCACCTCCTCGCGCGTGTTGTAGTAGTGGGGTGAGATGCGCACCGCGGGGACGGGCGAGCCGTCCTCGCCCGCGGCGACGCTGGTATTGATTCCGCGCTCGCGGAGCCGGTGCATGAGATCGGCCGCGTCGTGCCCGGCGAAGGTGACGGTGGCGATCGCGCAGAGGCGCCGGCCGCGGTCGCGGACCTCGGCTCCCGGCAGCGCGCCGAGGCGCTCGCGGACGTAGGCGGCGAGGCCGGCCGCCCGCGCGCCCGCCTCCTCCACCCCGATCTCCAGGGCGTAGCGCGCCGCCTCGCCCAGCCCCAGCACCAGGGCGTAGGGGAACTCCCAGTTCTCGAAGCGGCGGGCGCCGTCCTTGAGGGTGAAACCGAGGTCCGTCCGCTCGGCCCCGCGCATGTCGATGCCGAGCGGGTAGTCGCCGCGGGCCAGGGCGCGGTCGGAGACGTAGAGGAAGCCGAGGCCGCGCGGGCCGCGGAGGAACTTGCGGGCGGTGCCGCCCAGGTAGTCGCAGCGCAGCCGGGCGGGATCGACCGGGAGCTGGCCGACCGCCTGGCAGGCGTCGATCAGATAGGGGACGCCGAGCGCCTCGCAGACCTCCCCCACCGCCTCGACGTCCTGGACCAGGCCGGAGCTGGTGGGGATCCAGGAGACCGCGACCAGACGGCAGCGGGGATCGGCGGCCAGCCGGCGGACCGAGTCGGGATCGACCCCGCCCTCCGGGAGGTCGTCGGCGACCCGCACCTCGAGGCCGCGGCGGCGGGCCAGGGCTTCGTAGAGGATGAAGTTCGAGGGGTAGTCGGCGGCGGTGGTGACCAGCACGTCGCCGGGCGCGAAGTCGAAGGCGGCGAGGGCTTGCGCCACGGCGACGGTGGCGTTCTCCACCACGGCGACGTTCCGGGGCGCGCCGCCGAGCAGCCGGCCGAGGTCGGCGTAGACCTCCTCGAGGCGCCCGGCGGCCTCGTCCGCCGCCTCGTAGCCGCCGATCTTCTGCTCCAGGTGGAGGTGGCCGAAGATGGCTTCGAGCACCGGCCGCGGCGAGAGGGAGGCGCCGGCGTTGTTGAGGTGGATGCGCGGGCTGGGGCCGGCGCAGCCGGGGGTGTCCCGGCGCCAGGCCGCGAGCCGTTCGTCGGAGACCGGCGGAAGGACCGTCAAGATCGCGTCACGATTTGGGGAGCGACCAGCCGACGACCGAGCCGCGTTCCGGACGGAGGTAGGCCTCGGCGACCTCGTGGAGGCGGGCGGGATCAGTCGCCAGCAGGCGCTCCATGTGGAGGTCGAGGTATTCGAGATCGAACTGGGCGAGCGCCACGCCCACCGAGAGCGCCTGCTGGTGGACCTTCTCGTGGCCGAACACCCAGTCGGCGACGGCGATCTGACGGCAGCGCTCGAGCTCCTCGGCGTCCGGCGGCTGGCTGCGCAGCTCGGCGAGGAGCTCGAAGATGCGCGCCTCGACCCGCGCCGGCTCGATGCCGGGGACGACCTCGGCGGCGATCGTGATCGTGCTGGCGTCCATCCCCTCGGAGACGTCGGCCGCCACCCAGACGCAGACCTGCTCCTCCTCGACCAGCGCGTGCTGGAGGCGGCTGGTGCGCCCGCCGGCGATCACCGTCGCGGCGAGGCGCAGCGCCGGGTGGTCGGGGTGGGCGGCGTGCGGCGCCGGGAGGGCGAGGAAGAGGCGGGCGACCTCCCCCTTGCGGCGCTCCAGGCGCTCAGGCGACGGTGGGGAGCACGGCCGGCGGCTGGAAGCCGCGGCGGGGGGCGGCGCCGGCGGGGATGCCGCCGAGCGTGCGCTCGATCACGGCGAGCGCCGAGTCGTCGATGTCGCCGGCCACCACCAGGATGGCGTGGTCCGGCCGGTAGAAGCGGCGGTGGAAGTCGCGCAGCTCCTCGACGCCGGTGGCCAGCAGCTCCTCCTTGGTGCCGAGCACCGGGTGGCCGTAGGCGTGCGGGCCGTAGAGGCGCCCGTGGACGGCCATCTCGAGGGCGTCCCAGGGCTCGCTGTCGTACATCGCGATCTCTTCGAGGATCACCTGGCGCTCGCTCGCCACCTGGTCGGGGTCGAGGGTGAGGCCGCCCATGCGGTCGGCCTCGATGGCGAGCGCCTCGGTCCAGCGGTCGGCGGCGAAATTGAAGTAGTAGGCGGTCGAGTCGTGGCTGGTGAAGGCGTTGTTGACCCCGCCGAGCTTCTGGGTCAGGCGGTCGATCTCGCCGGGGCCGAAGCGCTTCGATCCCTTGAACATCATGTGCTCGAGGAAGTGGGCGACGCCGCCGTGCCCGGCCGGCTCGTCGCGCGTGCCGGCGCGGTAGAAGAGCGCCGAGGTGACGATCGGCGCCTGGGCGTTGGCGAGCAGGCAGACGGTCAGCCCGTTGTCCAGCCGTTCGAGCTGGAGCTTGCCGGGGAGCGACTTCAATTGCGCGGGCGCCATCAGGGCGCTGACGTGGGAACGCATCTCTCGAACGGTACCATGCGGTCTATTCACCGGGCCCTCCTGCCGTCATCGCGACGTCGATCCGCTCGCGGTCCCGCTCCGCCGTGGCCACCACCTCGACCAGGAGGTCCTGGCGGCGGAAGCCGGGGGAGACGATCGAAACCCGGTGCTTGCCGGGGGAAAGCTCCAACCATTCCTTGGCGCGCAGAAAGCCGCCGCCGCCGAAGCGGCGGGCGAGCCCGGCCGGCTGGCCGTCGACCAGCACCTGGGCGGTCGGCGAGGGAGGTTGCAAGCGGAAGGCCACCGCCTCGCGCACCCGGAACGTCCTGAGGTCGGAGGCGTCCACCTCCTCGGCGGCCATCGACTGGAGACGGGCGGTGATCGGCGTCTTTCCCCCCACCGCTCCCGCCTCGACGGCGAGGCGGTACTCCTTGAGCCCCGGCTTCCTGATCTTGATCACGTGGCTGCCGGGGTCGGCGAAGGTATAGCTGCGCGCCCCGTGCTGGCCGTTCCAGTCCTGCGCCTCGCCGATCACCCGGCCGTCGACCAGCACGTGGGCATCCTCCGGCTGGACGTTGAAGGTGACCTCCATCCCGGTGCGCAGCGAGCGGTCCACCCTTTCTGAAGGTGTCGCGGCCGGAGCCGGCTCGGCCTCGCGCTCGGGGGCGGCGGGCACGGGAGCCGGCGCCGGGACGGGAACGGGAACGCGCGCCGGGCTCTGGCTCCGCGGGACGGGGCGCTCCTGCGCGGCCGGCGGCACGTTCGCGGGAGGCGAGCTGCGCGGCGCCGGAGCCGGCGGTGGCGGAACCGGCCGCGGCACGGCGGCGAGTCACGCTCGAAATCGTGGGAGTCACCGGCGAGGGAGGCACCACCGAAGGAGCCGGAGCCGCGCTCGAAAGAGCGGGGGCCGCGGCCCCGGAGCCGGGGGAGTCTCCACCCTCGCAGCCGTCTGAGTCCCCGAGGTCTCTGCAGTCCCTTGCGTCCCTTGTTGCGCCGCCTGCCGCGACTGCCAGAACATCCACCCCCCGACCCCCAGCGCCATCACCATCACCAGCAGGAGCACGCCGATCAGCAGCCCCACCGGCAGCGGTTTGCGGGCGGCGGCCACAGCGGCCACGGCGACCAGCGGCGCGGCCGGGGGGATCTCCTGGGAGGGCGCCTGGGGGATCTGGGCCACCGGCACCTGTTGCTGGGACGCCGTGGGCAGGCTGGCGGCGACCGTCGAGGCGCGCACGCTCGGCGTCGTCCCTGGCGAGGCGGGCACGGTGCCGAGCGCGGGGGGCTCGGCAGACACGGCGCCGGTCGCCCGCCTGGGGAGGATGCGGGTGGCGTCCAGCTCCTCGGCGCCGGCCGGGGCGGAGAGGGTTTCGTCGGACAGCTCGGCCTCGATGGCGGCGAGCTCGCGGGCCGCCTCGCCGCCGGTCGCCAGGCGGTCGCCGGCGCTCTTCGCCAGCATCCGGCGCAGCAGCTCCTCGAGGCGCGGCGGCACGGCGCGCAGCTCGGAGACCGGCGGCGGGTCCTTGTGCAGGATCTGATAGACCAGGGTGGTGATCGTCTCCCCCTCGAACGGCCGCTTGCCGGAGAGGATCTCGTAGAGCACCACGCCGAGCGAGAAGATGTCGCTCCTGCCGTCGAGGTCCTCGCCGCGGATCTGCTCGGGAGAGAGGTACTGCGGGCTCCCCATCACCGAGCCCGCCATGGTCAGCTCGGTGCTCTGCCCGGCCATCTTGGCGATGCCGAAGTCGGCCACCTTCACCCGCCCGAAGTGGTCGAGGAGGATGTTGCTCGGCTTGATGTCGCGGTGGACGATCCCCTGCCCGTGGGCGTAGTCGAGGGCGTCGGCGACCTGGCGCACGACGCGCAGCACCTGGCGCAGGTTGAGGCGGGCCTTTTCGTCACCCGACAGGCCGTTCTCCAGCCGCTGGGCGAGGTCTGTCCCCTCGACGTATTCGAAGGCGAGGTAGAGCATCCCCTCGGCCTCGCCGGCGTCGAACAGGGTGACCACGTTGGGATGCAGGAGGCGGCCGGCGGCGCGCGCCTCGCGGAGCAGGCGCTTCTTCCTGTCCTCGATCTCCTGCGGCCGGCCGACCAGACGGACGGTCTTGATCGCCAGGCGGCGATCGATCTGGGGGTCGTCGGCGAGGTAGACCTCGCCCATGGCGCCGGCCCCCAGGAATTTGACGATGCGATAGCGGCCGACGAGGTGGCCGCCGTCGAGGGCGTTCACCGCTCGACGGGTTCCTCGCCCCCTATGGGCAAAGAGCCGGGGACGGAGAAGGGCTCGGCGGCCGGGCCGAGATCGGCGCTCGGGTCCGGCGCGAGGCCGATGCCCGCGTCGGGGACCGCATCGGCCACCGGCTCGCCGGCCATCTCCCCCTCGTCGCCGGTCGCCACGTCCTCGCGCGAGTTGAGCGCCGCGCGGGCGTCGTCGGCCTGCTCGGGGGGGACGCGGATGTTGACGCTCGCCAGCTCGCCGATCTCGGTCGGCAGCTCGCTCGAATGCAGCGACTCGGCCTGCGCCTCGATGCCGCTGCTCTGCAGGAAGCCGATGACGATGCTCGCCTCGCTCTCGCTGCCCACGATCTTGACGATTTCCCACTCAGCCGTCTCAGCCATCAGGTCCTCCCAGTTGAAAAATGATCATAGCGCAGCCGCCGGGCCGGACGGCCGGTCTTCGCGCGGGTCTGCGGACGATGGCGGGCGCGCCGGGACCGGCTCGGGCTTTTGCACCGGGTGTGCCGTCCGCCCGGGCGCCTCCAGCCCCTCGAGGGTGTAGGGCACCAGCTCCTGGCGCGGATACCAATGCCGGCTGTGCTCGGCGAAGCGCGCGAGCTTGTGGTGCCAGCGGTAGTGGGAGACCACCATCGACTGGCCGTCCGCCTCGATCCAGTTGCAGGTGTTGGCCTCGCGCTCGCCGCCGCGCCCACGGTTCGAGGTCGTCGTCCCCGAATGGAGGATGACGACCGGCGGCCTCCCCTTGGGGTAGAACTCCTCGGAGTTGCCGATGTAGGCCTGGTGGAGGTGGCCCGAGAGGATCAGGTCGACCCCGGCGCTCGAGAACAGGTCGATCGCCTCGTAGGCGTTGGCGAGCACCGTTTGAGTGCCGAAGTTGGGCGGCGGGATCATGTGGTGGTGGGCGACGATCACCTTGAGCACGCTCTCCGGCGTCGCGCGGAGGATCTTCTCCACCTCGAGCAGCCGCCTGGTGGTGATGCGGCCGTCCTTGAACGTCCAGCCGAAGGCGGTGTTGATGCCGACCACCAGCAGCTCCGGGTCGCGGTAGACCGGCTCGAGCTCGGGGGCGAAGTACTTCCTGTAGCAGCCGAAGGGATTGAAGATCCGCTCGCCGACGCGGTAGAGGGGGACGTCGTGGTTCCCCGGCACGGTGAGGGTGGGAAAGCCCAGCGCCTCGATGCGGTCGACGAAGGCGCGGGCCTGCCGGAACTGCTCCGGCTTCGCCCGCTGCGTCAGGTCGCCCGAGACGACGACGAGGTCCGGCCGCTTGACGGCGAGGAGCTCGAGGACCCCCTCCGCTACCCGCGGCAGGTGAGGAGGTCCGAAGTGGACGTCCGAGATGTGGAGGATCGCTCGCAGCCTACTCGCGCTCCTGGTAGAGCATCCGGGTGACGTTGCGCGACAGCTCCGAGGAGACGAAGGCCGACAGCGCGGTCACGATCTCCCGCCCGTGCCGCCGGCCGATGAAGAAGCCGCCGGCCGCGGCCACCAGCATCGCCGGGATCGGATACCGCACCACCAGCCGCTCCCATTCCAGACCTTCCGGCACCAGGTCGTCGATCAGCCCTTCGGCGAACGACTCCCGCTCGAGGATCTCCATCGTCAAGTCTCCTCCTGTCGAAACCGTATGCGAAGACGGAGGCGCTCGGGCGGCCTGACGGCAGACGGCCTGCCCGGCCCGCGGCGCCTCCTGCGAGCGTTCCTACTCCTCCTCGGAGCGGCGGCCGCGGACCACCAGGCCGAGCAGGAAGCCGACGCCGGCGGCGATCAGCACCGACTTGGCCGGGTTGTCGCGCACGTAGAGGCTGACCTCGCGCGACACGTTCCCCGCCTCCGAGCGCACCCGCTCGTAGTGCTTCTGGGCCTTCTCCGAGACGTCGCCGTAGGTCTCGCGCGCCTTGTCGGCGCCGCGGCGGATCTCCTTCTGGGCCCGCTCGGCCCCGCGGCGGACGTCGTCGGAGACCTTCTTGTAGCGGTCCTGCACCTGGTCGGACACCTTCTGATAGGTGTCCTGGGCCTGGTCCGCGACCTTCCGGTAGGTGCTCTGCGCATCCTTGTAGGTATCCTGAGCCTTGTCCTGGACCTGGTCGCCCAGCTTCTGGAAGCGCTTGCGCGCCGCGTCCACGCCGTCCACCACCGCATCGTGTGCCGTTTCGGCGCCGTCCTGGATCTCCGACTTGATGTCTGCCATGGCCTGGCCTCCATATCTGAAAAGGATCTCGATCTTACAACTGGATCTGCCGAGGCATCCGGCAGGGGCTATGGAAGAATCGCTGTAGCAGAAATCGTGCCGTCTTCCTTCCAAAGCCCGGTGCTAGACTCCGCCCTGCCGTGGTAGACCTCGACCAGACCATCGCCGCCCAGCCGGCGCGGCGCGACGACGGCGGCCCGTCGTTCCTCGGCAAGCTCGCCCGCTACTTCCACCTCGCCTTCCGGGTGACCTACGAGGACGGGCTCCTGCTCACCGCCTCGGCACTCGCCTTCGTCACCGTCCTCTCGCTGATCCCGCTGCTGACCGCCCTCTCCTTCGTGGGCGCCCGGGTGTTCAGCCAGTACCCGCAGCGCAGCCTCGAGATCTTCGTCCAGATCCTCCCCTACTCGGACAAGAGCGTGGTCGACGCCATCTCCGAGTTCGTCGACCAGGCGGCGACCATCCACGGCGCCGGGGTGATCGCCTTCTTCGTCACCACGCTCTACCTGTTCGCGACGGTCGAGGAGACCTTCAACAAGATCTGGAACGTGTCGCGCCGGCGGCCGGTGCGGGCGCGGCTGGTCTCCTTCCTGCTGCTGATCTTCTGGGGGCCGCTGCTCGTCGGCGCCACCTTCTCGAGCCTGATCGTGCTGCGCCAGAGCCCGGCGCTGCGCCGGCTGGCGCAGGAGAGCTTCCTGCTCAACGTGCTCCCCTTCGCCGCCACCGTCCTCGGCCTCACCATCCTCTACTGGCGGGTGCCCTACACCAGCGTCAGGCTGCGCAGCGCCCTGGTGGGGGGGCTGCTCGCCGGCATCCTGCTCGAGATCCTGCGCGAGGGGTTCGGCACCTACGTCGAGGTGTTCCGCAACGTCAGCATCGTCTACGGCAGCTACGCCTTCGCGCTGCTGTTCATGATCTCGATCGACCTCACCTGGACGATCATCCTGTTCGGCGCCGTGGCGACCTACACCGCCCAGCACTTCTCGCTGCTCGCCAAGGGGCTGCGCCGCCACCCGCCGGTCGAGGCGGCCTGGGTGGGCCTCGCCAGCCTGGCGCTGATCGCCCAGCGCTTCGACCGCGGCGAGCCGCCGCTCTCCCGCGAGGCGCTCGCCGACCGCCTCTGCCTGCCGACCACCGAGCTCGAGCGCATCCTGCGCCCGGTCGCGACGCAGGGGCTCCTGCAACTGGTCGGGGACCACGGCTACGCCCTCGCCCTCGACCCGCAGCGCATCCGGGTCGAGGAGGTGCTCGCCGCCTACGACCACCGGGCCCGCCGCGGCGCCGAGCTGGTGGGGGGAGACATCGCGCCCCGCCTCGAGGGGCTGATCGGCGACCTCGCCACCCTCCGCGCCCGCACCCTCGGCGGCCTCTCGATCGCCGGCCTGCTGGCGGCCGCGGAGCTCAGGGAAACGCCGGCCTTGCCCCCACCGGCACCCCCGCGTACAATACCGCCCTCCAGCACCGTGGGGCAGTAGCTCAGCTGGGAGAGCACCACGTTCGCAACGTGGGGGTCGAGGGTTCGAGTCCCTTCTGCTCCACCATTTTCACTTCCTTCTCCGCTCAGGCGCAGGCCGCACCGCGGCCCTGACGGCGCCAAGGCTCTGAGATTCCTGATGGATGGCCCGAGCAGCCCGGCGGGCTTGCCGCTGGGCCGCGTCGAAGCCTTATCACAGGCGTTTACTTCGTGGTCGGCTTGGAAACGCACGAGAAGATCGACTGGTCATCCCGAGTGGCCTCGGTGCAACTGACCTTCGAGCGAACCCTCGGGTCCAGGGCCTTCGCCGAGGAAGAGGCGAGGGTTTCCTGAGGCTGGCAAGCGTTCCGGCAGTACTGTATGGTCGTGACGCACCCCACGTAATCCCCATTGCAGTAACAGCTGAAGCATGCTTCCGCCGCACTGGGCACAATTGCTGCCATGGCTGCTGAAATCAAGAACGCTCCTACCTTGCCAGACATCTTGCGCATAAAGGTCTCCTTGTCGTGTGCTTCCAGAGAATCCAGAAGATTCTTTATATTAATTTATTCGTAGTTCTAAGTCTATGCGTGGGCTTGACGGAGTTTCTATGGGGAACGAACGGTCAAAGGCGGGGTCGTCCTCCCTGACCCCCTCGGCGGTGATCGGCCACTCGTTCGGCGGCCTGCTGGCGCAGATCCTCGCTGACCATCGACAGCGGCTGGCGCGAGGTCGCCGATCACGCGCTCGCCTTCGTCCAGCGCTTCGTACGCGCTTGAGCCCCGGCAGGACCGCCTCAGTGCGACAGGCCGGAGAGCCACTTGCCGGCGACGATGCTGAGGATCACCAGGCCGGCGAGCAGGAAGAGGAGCATGCCGAGCAGCAGCGCGCGTCCCCAGCGGTCTCTTCCCGCTGCGAGGAGGGCGAGGCCGCCGAAGATCTCCACCAGGTAGAGGATCGGCAGCAGCACGGCGCCGCCGCACGACACCCGCCCGGTGCCGAAGCGGCGGAACAGGGTCGACCACAGAAAGACCAGGGCGAGGTCGGCCAGGGCCACGGCGAGCGCCGGCGGCCAGGCGGACTTCTCGGGCGGGCGGGCCCGCCCCTCGAAGACGGCCACCGCCCGCTCCACGGCCTCCGGCCCATGGCCGGCCTTCAGCATCTGCTCGCGCAGGGCGGCGAGCGGAAAGGCCGGCGCATTGGCGCGGAGGTAGGCCAGCAGGGCCCGCAGGTCTTTTTCCGACATCTTCTTGGAGATCAGGAGATCAACGGGGGAGGACGTCGAAGCCGAGCGCCAGGGCGTTCTCCCGCACGCGGTGGTCGAGGCTCAGCAGGACGAGGTCGTGGATCGCCGACTGGGCGGCGAGGGCGCTCGCCACGTGCAGGGCGTCGAGGGTGCGCAGCGGCTCGGCCGGAAAACGCCGCCGGGCCCGCTCGAGGACCTCGCGGTCGAGCTTCAGGAGCATCCAGTGGGCCGCCGCGGTGGCGAGCACCGCCCGCCGCCGGGCCGCCTCGATCTCGGAGAGCAGCCCCAGGCCCCGGGCGCGCAGGAGCGCCCGCTCGCACTCGACGAGGGTGAGCTCCGAGGCCACCACCCTCTCGGCCTGGTCGAAAGCCTCCCCGACCGCCTCCCCGGCGTCCTCCGCGAACAGCCAGGCGAGCACCGCGCTCGATTCGGCGTAGAGGTTCACCGGCGGTCCTCCCGCTCCTCGTCGAGCAGCCGCGCGGCGGTGCCGGCCGGGGCCACCGGCCGCTGGCGCGGGTAGAGCCCCGGACGGTGCGGCTCGGCCGGCAGCCGGACCACACCGCGCCGCACCAGGTCGGCGAGACCCGGATAGCTCTGCAACAGCTCGGTCGACGCCGCCGGCGGACGCAGCTCCGCCACCACCTCTCCCCGATCGGTCACCATGACGACCTCCCCTTCCCGGACCTGCCGGACGTATTCGCTGAGTCGGTTCTTGAGCTCACGGATCCCTACCTCCTTCATGGCAGCTAATGTAGCCACCAGTGGCCACATTGTCAAGCGCCCGCATCTCCGGATCTCCCTATCAGACGGAAAATCGCCCCCCTTCTCGCGGGGAGACTGCTCAACAACTGAGCAAAGCTTTGCAGAGGCGAGGAAGTACAAGAAGCCCGTAGGGTGCGCTGTGCGCACCATCAACGTTGCTCGGTGCGCACAGCGCACCCTACGGGTTATGAGCCCTAAACGCTACGAATCCCGGTGCACCGTGTCCGGCGAGAAGGCCGGCAGGCAGACGGCGACGTACTCGGCGCCTCCGGGCTCCGGGCTGCTGTAGCGCACCCACTCGCCCGGCGCGGTGACCACCGCCTGGCCGGCGCGCACGTCGAGCGCGCCTCCCTCGTGCTCGACGCGCACCAGACCCTTCAGCACGACGGTGATCTCCTCGAACTCGGGGCGCTGTCCCGGCTCTTCCCACCCCTCGGGCGAGACCATGCGGGCTACGCTGACCCCGGCGTGCCCGGAATTGACCCGGCCGGCGTACTCCTCGATCCGCTTCGGCTTGTTGCCGGCCGCCTCGATGACGGTTGGGGCTGCGATCAGTCTTGGCATTTTCTCCCTCACTTGACCAGCAGGCTCTTGCCGTCGAGATTGGTGGTCGGCTTGACGCTGTAGAGGTCGAGGATGGTGGGCATCACGTCCCCCATGTAGGCGCCGTCGGCGACGCGCAGCTTGAAGCTGCTGAACAGGATTCCCTTCACCAGCTCGGGGTAGACCGAGCAGTGGTCGCCGCTCCAGATCTCGGTGTTGGGCTCGACGATCGTCTTGGCGATGCCGCCCAGGCTGTCCTGCCAGCCGACGCGGTACCCCTCGTTGTTCGACGGGATGAGGTCGGGGATCAGCAGCGGATCGTAGACGCCGGCATAGGCCTCGTCGCGGGTGAAGACGTGGGCCACCGGATGCTCGCCGGTCGCGGGATCGACGTAGGCCTCGAGCCCGGCCTTGATCGCGGCCGCGACCGTCTTGTAGTCCTCTCCCGGCTTGACGATCCCCTTCCCCTCGCGCCCCGCCTCGTTGATGTAGATCTGCCCGAGCCCGAGGGCGTACGCCTTGGTCTTCGACCAGTCGACGTTGACGAAGAACTGCCCCTGCTCGAAGAGGTCCTCGAGGTTCTTGCGCTTGGCGTCCTGGCCGGTCAGCGTCATGAAGCCGTTCTGCACCAGCCAGGTGTTGTAGTTCATGCCGCGGCGGAAGGAGGCGAAGCCGTGATCCGAGAGGACCATCAGGGCGGCGTCCGGCCGTTTCGCCATCGCCTCGCCGACGATCTTGTCCATGTCGATGTACGCCTGCTCGATCGAGCCTCCCCATTTCGCGGCCCCCTCCGCGGTGTAGAGCGGGTGCTTGGGATCGAGGAAGCGGAACATCATGTGCTGCACGCGGTCGGTGAACTCGAAGTAGTGGACGAGCACGTCCCAGTCGTTCTCGGCGAGCGCGCCGGTAAAGATCTCCTTCTCCTTGTCGACCGTCTGCTTGACGTCGTCGAGGAAGGTCTGCTCGTCGGCGGTGCCGCTGGTCAGCGACCAGGTGTCGATCATCCAGCCGCGGGTCTTGAACAGGCCGTGCTGGTGGGTCAGGTCGTGGACGAAGCTCGCCGGCGTGGTGACGTCGAAGCCCGGCGGCAGGCGCTCGGGGTCGAAGTCGATCGGCGACAGGTAGAGCTTGATCTCGGGGTCGAGCGCCATCAGCTTGAAGCGGCCGATGCCGTGCACCTTGATCAGCGGATTGAACGGGAAGGTGAAATGCGCCCAGCCGCTCCACTCGCCGACCTTCAGCGTGATGTCGTTCCCCGAGGTCCGGATGCGCAGGCTCTTGCGGTCGGCGGGGACGGAGAGGGTCATCGGGATCTTCAGGTGGTCGGTCTCTCCTCCCTCCGCCGCGGCCCCCTTCTTGGCGAACAGCTCGTTGGGGACCTCCTTGATCTCGGTCTCGATCGTCCCCTTGTTGTCGACCAGCTCCACCACCTCGACCCGGAAGTCGCCGCCCCCCTTGGGGGTGAAGAAGAGCTCGGAGGTGAAGTAGAACGGCTTGCCGATGCGTGCCGACAGATCCGGCACGCCGAGGCCGGAGAGCAGCTCGCCGTGCTCGAACTCCTTGGGCGGGAAGGTGACCGGGATGCGCATCACCCGCACCCGTTTGCCGGCGTGGCCGAGCAGCTTCCAGAAGGTGTCCCCCTTCTGGTTGTTGATCGCGATCGGCCGCGACTCGGGCAGCAGCCGCCCCGCCGCCACCCCGCCGCCGATCCCCGCCGCGATTCCCAGCACCCCGGCGACCGCCCAGGCCAGGGGCCAGCGCAGGCGGAAGAGCTTGAGCAGGAGCAACAGCAGCAGAGCCACGACGACCGCCGCGATCACCCCGAAGGCCAGCCCGTTGCTCTTGCCGAAGAGGAAGCTCTCCGTCCCCTTCTCGGCGGCGGCGAAGTCGGGCCGGTAGGTCTTGGGGTCGCGCTTCAGGAAGTCGAAGACGCCGTGCCGCCCCGGGTTCAAGCCGGTCGCGAAGGTGGACCACGAGACCGGCGTCTGCGAGGGGATCGTGGGGCGCAGCGGGGAGAACCCGCCCTCGGCGCGCAGCTTCGCGAGGTTCGGCAGCTTCCCCTCGTCCATGTACTTCTGGGTCAGCCTGGCGTCCGCGCCGTCGAAGCCGAGGATGATCAGCTTCTTGGGAGCCTGGGCCGGCTGGGCGAGGAGCGGCGAGGCGAGCGCCGCGCAGGCACCGAGGGCGAGGACGGCGAGGAGCAGGGGACGGATCTTCAGGCTCATAGAGTCACGGATTCCCGAGTTCAGGAGTTAGGCGGCGACGAGCGAAAGGCGGATTCTAGCAAACCGTCCGACGCAACCTGTGGCGTTGTGACACCGTATCAGGAGAACCATGACCGCGAGCCGCCCCCACCTCCGCCTCCTCGCCCTGCTCGCCCTCGGCGCCCTCGTCTTCGCCGCCGGGATCGCAATGGCCCGGGCCTGGCTGCCGGAGTGGCGGAGCGATCCCCTGCCGGAGAAGAGTTTCTTCGTCGCACGCTACCGGGAGCTGGCGCGGCAGGCGGGAGCCCGGCTGTCTCCCGGCGAGCCGCGGATGGCGCTGTTGATCCACGACAAGGACACGGGCCCGGGGCGGTCGCGGCTCGATGCGCTGTCCGCTGGCGCCACCGATGCCACCGAGGCGGTCACCGCCCTCGGCGGCGGCCTGCTGGTCGAGGTACGGCGGCCGGCCGCGCTGGCGGCAGGGGGAAAGCGGCAGGAGCTGATCGTCGAGCTCCTCCCCGACGGCGAACCGGAGAGCCTCCACTGGGGACGGATCCTGGGAAAAGTCGACAAGACGGAGATGGGAAGCGGCAAGTCCCCCGTCTCCCCCCTCCAGCAGGACGCACTGGCGCGGCTGCTGGTCCGCCCCGGGGAACGGCTCGGGGCCGGCGGCCCCCCGCCCTCGGGGCGGGCGGGGATCACCGTCTATCCCCTCCCCGGCAGCGTGCCGCCGCAGCGCGTCGTCGCCTCGACCTTGACCACCGAAGGGACGATCCTCTTCAGCCGGGAGCTCGCCGAGGCGAAGGGTGGGAAGGATCGCGAGGGCGGTGAGTCGGTCGCCGAGATCGTTCTGGTGGCGATCCCGATCGTCCTAGGCTGCGCCACCGCCGTGTTCCTCTTCCTGCGTCTGCTCTTCCGGCGGCGGATCGATTTCGTCAACGGCGCCGCGATCTCGGCGTTCCTGCTGGCCATCTCGATACCCGTCGTCCTGGCGGCCGATCCCAACTGGCAGGGAGCCGCCGTCATCGCCGGCTCCATCTTCGCGATCCTCTGGAACTGCGTGCTCTGGTCGACCGCCGATTCGTTCCTGCGCGCGGTGCAGCCCGAAGCGGCCGTGGGGCTCGACGCCCTGCGCACCGGCCGACTCGGACCGCGCGGCGGCCAGGCCCTGCTCGCCGGGATCGCCTTCGGGGCGCTCGCCGCCGGCGTCCGGCTCGCCGCCTTCGCCCTCGCCGCGCGCCTTCCCGGCGTCTGGGCGGAGGACCCGAGCCTCCCTCTCCCCCTGTTCAGCAGCGTGAGCCCGTTCTCCACCGGCGTCCTGTTCGCATCGGGAGCCGGCATCGCCGTGGCGCTCACCTCGCGCTACCTGCCGGCCCGCTGGGCCCCCTGGGCGGCGGCGCTCGCCGCCGGCCTCGCCCTGCCTTTCGTCATGCTGCACCCGTCCGGCTGGACGCTGGCCGCCGACCTCCCGGCCGCCGCCCTCCTGGTGCTCGCCGCCCGCCGCAACGGCCTCGCCGCCCTGCTCACCGCGGGGATCTGCGTCTGGGTGCTGCCGGCGGCGGTCTTCTCGGGCTTGCACCTCGCGTGGCTCCCCGTCGCCTTCGCGGTGACCGCCGGCTTCCCCCTGCTCCTCCTGGTCCTCGGCTTCGTGGGGTTGCGGCGCCCCGAGTGGGTGGAGCGCGAGCGCCTCCGCCAGCCCGCCTTCGTGCGCCGGCTCGAGGAGGAGCGACGGCTGAGCTACGAGATGGACCTGCTGGCGCGGATGCAGCGCGAGCTGCTGCCGGCGACGGTTCCGGAGATCCCCGGGTGGGAGATCCAGGTCGTCTCGCTGCTGGCGACCGAAGCCGGCGGCGACCTCTACGACTTTCTGATCGACGAGGCGGGGGACCTCTGGATCGCCGCCGGCGACGTGGCCGGCCACGGCTTCTCCTGCGCCATCGTGCAGGCGATGACGAGCGCGGCGCTGACCGGCACGATCACCGCGGGACAGGTGCCGTCCGCCGCGCTGCGCGGGGTCGACCGCGTGATCCGCCGCGGCGGCGCGCGCCGCAACTTCACCTCGCTCGCCGTGGTCCGCCTCGACCCCCGGACCGGCGAGGCGCTGCTCGCCAACGCCGGCCACCCCTTCCCGCTCCTCCTCGCGCACGGCGGCGAGGTGGAGGAGATCGACCTCCCCGGCCTCCCGCTCGGAGCAGGGCCGCCGCGCACCTACGCCGACCTGCCGTTCCACATCCCCCCCGGCGGCGCCCTCGTCTTCTGCTCCGACGGCCTCTTCGAGGCGACGGACCCGCGGGACAACGCCTACGGCTACGAGCGCCCGCGCGACCTCCTGCGCACTCTCAGCGAGGGCTCCGCGGCCGAGATCCTCGCCGCCCTGTTCGCCGACTGGAAGGCCTACCGCCGCGAGGACGGCCCGCCGGCGGACGACACCACGGTGCTGGTGGTGAAGAGGAAGGCGGCGGCGGCGGAACCAGGGACGGGAGGGACCACAGGGACGCCAGGGACTTAAATTTTCCTGTTGTCCCTGAAGTCCCCGCTCACCAGGTCTTCGGCGCCAGGATCGGCCCCAGCAGGTCCGGGTGCACGGCGTCGCGCTCGAGGTGCGGGTGGCGTTCGCCGTCGTGGTAGCTCAGCCGGAAGGTCTTGAGGAGGTCCCCCTGCTGGGCGGTGATCTCGATCGGCGCCTTGGCGCCCTTGGCGGCGCGGATCTCCTCGGGGAGGACGTCCGCGGTCCACGCCCGGCCGCCGACGGCGATCAGCTTCATCCCCGGCCCGAGCCCCGCCTCCCAGGCCGGCGAGCCGAGGACGACGTCGTCCACCGTGCCGTCGGTGCGCACCCAGAGCCCCACCGAGAAGCTCTCGTCGACCTGCTTCGCGCTCTCCGCGCGCGCCTTCTGGTAGCTGTTGGGCCGCTCGTCGTAGACCAGCCGCCACCCCGCCGCCGCGAGACCGCCGAGCGGCGCCCGCGGCGCCACCGCATAGACCCGCTGGGCGAAGAAAGCTTTCCAATCGTAGGGGGTCACCTTGGCGAGGGCGGCGTAGACGTCCTCCGCCGTGTAGGGGACCACGGCGGGTGCCGACGATTCGCCGCCGTAGAAGAAGCGGCAGAAGTCGTCGAGCGAGCGCGCGCCGCCGCTCTTCTCGCGGATCACGGCGTCGGCCTCGAGCCAGATCAGCATCGACTCGTCGTAGTAGTCGAGGGCGCGGCGGTAGGAATTCCAGGCGGTGGGAACGCCAGAGAGCATCCACACCGACCGCGCCGTGTCGACCAGCGGCCGCCACTTCCGGCCGGGGCGGTTGTGATCCAGGTTGGCGGCCACCCAGGCGGCGAAGTCGCGGCTCTGCTCGACGGTGCGGATGCCGCTCCGCGTGGTCAGCAGGAAATCGCCGAGGTAGCGGGTCAATCCCTCGTAGACCCAGAGCAGCTCGGTGTCGAGCGCCTGCTGCGTGTCGCGGACGGCGAGCCCCGCCGGGCGGCGGTATTTGCCGTTCCAGGAGTGGACGTACTCGTGGGGCAGCAGGGTCCCCCAGCGCAGCAGGAGCGCGTCGTCGGTGACCAGCCCGGACTCGCCGCGGTCATCGCTCGACTGGTGGTGCTCGAGGCCGTTGTGGTCCATCGTGTCCCCCATCGCGACCAGCCAGCGGTAGGACCCATAGTGGTGGGCTCCGAACAGCGCCAGCGCCTCCGCCGGCACCCGCTTCAGGGCGGCGATGCGCGCCTCGGGGACCGCCAGCGCCGATCGCCGGTCGGCCGCGAAGCTGACGTGGACCGGCGCCTCGCCGCCGGCGAGCTCGAGGGTGCGGAAGATCTCCCCGGCGAGCACCGGCGAGTCGATCAGCGTGTAGAGGGAAGTCGGGGCGAAGGAGACGGCGCCGGCGTTCTTCGATGGCGCGGCCGGCGCGGTCCCCGGAGAGCTCGGCGCCAGCGCCGTGTCCCACTGCCAGCCGGCCGGCAGCCGCAGGGAGGCGCGCACCGGCACGTCGGTGTCCCGGGGGCCGAGGGGATAGACCAGCAGGTCGTGCCAGTCGACGATCGCCAGATGCGGCGTGGCGTTCGGGGTCTCGCCGTAGCCGCCGAGACCGAAACCCTCGACCGGCGAGAGGTAGTCGAGATTCACCTCCACCGCGGCCGCGCCGGCCGGCACCTCGACGTGGATCAGGAACATGTCGGCCGGATCCCGGCGCCAGGCGAGCTCCCGCCCCCCCGCCGCGACGGTGAATCCCGCCACCTGCATCACCGGGCCGGTGGGCGCGTGCTCGCCCTGGATCCACTTCGGATAGGCGAGGGTCAGCGGCCCGGGCGCGGCCGGGATCACCAGGCGCGAGTGGAAGATCCCGCGCGGCGCGTCGGTGGCGTCCACCGCCAGCTCGATCGGCCGCACGGCGTCGGAGGGGGCGGCGCTCGCGGCTGCGGCGGCAAATGCGGCAAAGGCGGGCAGTCCGAGGAGGCACGCGACGGTCAGAACGATCGGCAAGGGGCGCAACAGGGCCCGGCGGCTCGGCATCGGCTCGTCTCCTTTGAAATGCCGGCCGATGCTACCAGCCTTCCGGGCCTGCGGCGCAGGGAGGCTCCGTCCGTCGCCGCGCTCAGCGGTCGGTCCCCCTCTTCGCCTTTCCAGCCTTCCCGCTGTCCTCCCCCTCGCCGCCGTCTCCGCCATCCTGCTGCGGCGCCTCGAGGTGGAAACGGTGGAGGAAACGATGAAAGACGGGGGCGAAGACGACGCCGGCGATCACCAGCACGGCGAGCCCCGCGTAGAGGGAGTAGAGCCCCGCGAAGAGCTTGCCGGCGTCGGTCCTGGGCTGCTCGAGCGGCCCCATGCCGCCGAGCAGCATGGCGGCGTTCAGGAACGCGTCGAGCCAGCCGAGCTTCTCGAGGAAGTGATAGCCCAGCATCCCCACCAGCAGCGACACGACGACCATCGCGAGGCCGAAGAGGGCGCTGGCAGCCACCCGGGTCAGGAACTCGCGGCGCGGCAACAGGGGCTGGGATTTGCGCTCGAACTCGAACATGGTCGGAGATTCTTGCCGCGAGGGTATCACTTTCGCGCGCGGAGCTCGGGAACTGCGGAGTGAGACGGCGTCAGATCTCTCCCCGATAAACCTCCTTGCGGTCGCCTACCTTCACAACCTGGACGACGAGCTCTCCGTCGTGGATCGAATAGATGATGCGATAGCGGCCCGATCGCGTTCTGTAGCGGTCTTCCCGACCCGCCAGCTTCTCGCATCCGAAGGCTCGCGGGTTCTCGGCGAGAGACTGGATTCGCTCGATGACTCGCTGGCGATCCCTCTTCTGGCCGATGGCCTCGATCTCTTTGGCCGCCGTCTTGGTGATGACAATCCTATATCTTGCCACGTCGCCTGAGGTCTTTCACGAAAGCCTCGAAGTCCAGGACCGGATCTGCCGCTCGCTCTTCGAACGCGTTGATGTCCTCGGCGTCCTCCACCAGCGCCGATCTCACGGCGTCATTGACCAGCTCGGAGACCGTCCGATCACTAGCAGCCGCTTTGAGCCGTAAGGCACGGTGAATCTCTGCTTCAAAGTAGACGGTCGCTCGTTTGGCATCGCTCATGGCAGCAGCTTAGCGTCGTGACGTTATGACGTCAAGATGATCAGCCGCCCGGCACCACGTAGTCCCAGACCCCGCGCCCATAGGTGCCGAAGCGCACGAGGTGGGCGGCGGGGACTCCTTCGACGCTGGTGTAGGGGATGACCGGCGCGCCGCCGCCCAGCAGGCTGCGCCAGGTGGAGTTGGCGGCGGTGAGCACGTAGGGGCCGGCGTCGGTCGCGGCATAGAGGGTGTGCGCCGCGGTGCCGTCGAAGGCGAGGGCCCAGACGAGCGTCTGCGGCAGCCCCTTGGTGAGCGGGGACCAGTAGCCGCCGCCGTCGTGGGTCACCAGCACCGAGGAGGCACTGTAGCCGCTCCCGCCCGCGAAGCAGGTGAGCGGGTCGACGGGAGAGACCTGGAGGGTGGTGAACGCCTGGTAGCGAATCACGGGCTCCGCGGCAGCCGAGACGCTCCACGAGGAGCCATGGTCGCGCGAAGACCAGAGATGGCCTCCCGCCGTCGCCGCGTACCAAACGCGATGATCGGAAGGGGCGATGGCCAGCGCCACGACGTAGTCCCCCTCGCCCGACGAGAAGCTCTGCGAAAACTGGCTCTCCGCGAACCCGTCTCGGCCCTCATAGGTCATCCGCCAGATGTGATCGCCCCCCACGTAGACGGTCGACGGATCGTCCGGATCGGCGGCCGTCGCCTGGAAGAACGCGCCGACGGCCGTCGGCAGCGGGACGGAGACGACCGACGACGTGTCCCCCCCGGGCGCGAAGTCGAAGAGAGCGCCGGGATAGACGGCGAAGACGTTCGTCAGGTCGTGGGTGGCCGAGGTCAGATTGCCGTAGTCGCCACCGAACCGCTGCACGGTGCCGAGCGGCGCGCCGGGCCGGCCGCCGGTCGGCAGCGACTCCTGGAACCCCTGGTCCTGCGAGCCGGCCACGAACCCGTCAGGATTCGTGGCGCTGCTCCAGGTGCTGTAGAGCTCGGCGTTCCCCAAGCCGTTCAGGGTCAGGTTCGCGACGGTCGCGCCGCCATCCGTCGACTGATAGGTGCCGCCGTCGGTGCCGAGGAACAGCGTCTCCCGCCCGCGGTAGAGAAAGAAGTCGAGGGCGCGGACGTCGGCGTGGAGCTTGCTGGCCGGCTGATCGTAATATTCGGTCCAGTCGTTGATCGCCGCGAAGCTGCGGCCGCCGTCGGCCGAGCGCATGGCATTCACGAATCCGTACAGGATCAGATCGGGATTCGTGATCGAGACCGCCAGCGAGTTGCGGTTGACGGGCGACGATCCGAACGCGAACCGCTTCTCCCAGGTCAGGCCGCCGTCGTCCGAGGCGTAGAGGTCGGTGGCGTAGTAGCCCTGGCCGACCACGGCATAGAACGTCGGAGCGCCGGCCTCCGAGCCGCGCAGATAGGCCACGTTGAGCCGCGGATCGATCGCCTGACCGCGCGGCGAGAAGCTGTCGCCGTGATCGGTCGAGGCCTGGAGCTGCCCGTCCATCATCAGATAGAGCGGGCCGGCGCCGGTGCGGCTGGTCCAGATCCCCGGCTGCTCGTCCACGGACCAGCTCTGCACCACCCGAAAGGTGAGCCCGCCATCCCGCGAGCGGGCGAGGATCCGCCGTGCCGCGGTGGCGTTCTCGGTCTCCGCCAGCAGATAGACCGTCCGGCGGTCGCCGCCGTCCTGGATCATCTCGTCGATCTCGACCAAGTCGGCGAGCCCCTTGGCGCGCGTCCAGGTGGCGCCGTGGTTCCGGCTCACGTACACCGCCGAGTCGAGCCCCGCCTCCGCGGCGGCCACCCAGGCCTCCGGCGCCGGGGCCACCACCAGACCCTTCAGATAGACCCGGCCGAAGCTGTTGTTGAGCGGCGCCCAGACCTGCGCTCCCGGGACGCCGCTGAAGACTCCGCCGAGGACGGACCCGATCAGCAGGGTCTTGCCGTCCGGGCGCACGGCGGTCGCGCTGGTGGCCCCGGCCATGTTGACCGGCCCGCGCTCGTGCCAGACCGGCTTCGGGCCGCCGGCCTTCTCCTCCAGCCGCGCCAGGGCCGCCTCCCGGTTCGCCGCCTCGATGGCGCGCCAGTCCACCCCCGGCGCCGCGCGGTGGCGGCTCTCGATCCAGCGCAGCAGGCGGGCGCGCTGGTCGCCTTCCCCTCTCTCTCCCCTCGCCTCGTCGCCGTCCGTCGGCGGCAGCGGCGCCCTCCCCGCTTTCCAGCGTTGACCGTGAACGCGGACGGTGCGCCCCACCCCGGCCGTGCCGGAGAGGGAGCGCGAAGCTCCGCCCGTCAGCGTCAGCAGGACGACGGCTCCCAGCCAGGCCGTCCAACGGAATCCGGTGCGGGCCTCGAAACGAAAGAATGGCGAATTCATGGCGGTTCTCCTCACGCGCGCTAAGGGTGATACGAAGGACCCTCCTCAGGGTTTATCCAATCCACCCACTGCTGAATGATAGGGGTTCGTTCGGCTGAGACGGCACCGACATCGTGGGCGGCGCTCCTGCGGCTGCGGACCTGAAGGACCGCCGGTGCCCCCTCAGCCCCGCCGCTCGGTGGGGCTCTTCTCTCCCGGCCCCGGCAGCGCGGCTCTCTCGCCGCCTTCGCTGGAGCCGGCCGCCGCGAGCAGTCCGTCGAGGTCCGGATAGCGGTAGATCGTCGCCGCCCCATTCCCCGGCAGGCCGCCGGTGTCGGCCGTCGGGCCATAGACCGAGTAGAGGCTCACCCCCCGCAGCCGGAGGAGCGCCGAGAGCTGCCGCGGTGATGGGCCGAGTGGGCGATCCGCCGCGTCAGCACCCAGGCCCGGCTGCGCTCGACGTCGAAGAAGCGCACCCCCTCCGCGAACCACTCCTCCGGCACCTCGCGCAGCCGCGCGAGCCGCTTCCCGGAGGCCTCGGCGTAGGCGCGGAGGAACGCGAGCCGCGTCTCCTCCCCCGGGGACGCCGGCAGCGGCGGCGCGCCGAGATCGATCCCCAGCAGGTTCTTGAACCAGCCGTCCTCCCCCGCGCATTGGTGCACCATGTGCTCGCGCGGCGTCCGCGCCCGCGGCTCCGCGCGGAATTCGAAATCCGCGTCGCGGACCTGCGACCAGACGGAGAGGGTCTTCAGCCGCTCGGTGTCGTAGGTGTCGAGCAGAAAGTCGTAGCGGTTCATGATCGAAAGGATATCACCGGGGCAGACGACCCGTAGGGTGCTTCGCCGGTTACACCTGATAGATCCCCTGAAATGCCGCGGTCTCCGAGACGTCGTCGCCGATCGCGGTCTTGGTGGACGGAGTGAACGGCTTCTCGACGGGAAAGAACAGGAATTTCACCTTCTCGTCCTTGTCGTGCGCGCTGGTGCCGTAACCCTGATACTTGAGCGCCTCGTCGAACTGGAAGCTGCCGAGGAAGACCCAGGTCGCTCCGTCGACCGAGCCCCACCCCTGCGCCAGCTTGCCGCTGTTCGAGACCGTCAGCTTGACGAAGCCCAGCGTGTCGTTCGACACCGTGTGATCGGTCGCCACCGGCTCCTCGACGTCGTCGGTCTTGTCTCCCGACTTCTTGCGGTACTGGATGCGCAGGCCGTGATCCTGCCCCGGGCGAACGACGGCGAAATAGGCGGAGTTGGAATCGGTCGAGGCGCGGGCCATCAGCGCCCCCTTGGCGTAGTCCTCGACGTGCGAATCGGGGCTCGCGATGAAGGCGATCCAGGTCCGGGTGGAGGTGCCGCCGTCGCCGTAGTAGTAATAGAAGCTGTCGTTCTTCCCCGACAGGTCCTCCGAGGCCGCTTCCACGCCGTAGACGGTGCCGGCCTCGGCCTGGCTCTGCGCCACCGTGATCGCGATCCCCTCGAACGGCCAACCTTTCGCATTGTCGGTACGCGACCAGGTGTCCTCGAGGGCATTGATCTTGTTGGTCGCGATGTGGTGGACCTGATCGGTCTTCATCGCGTTGAAGGTCGTCTCGCTGTCCGCTACATAGATCCGGCTGACCAGCCCGGCGCTGAACACCGACGGCGCGAGCGTGCTCGCCTGCGACTCCTTGAGGTTGAAGAAGATCGCGAAGTTGTGAGCCGTGATGTCCGCCACGGTCGAGATCCTGGGGGCGATGAAGCAGGCCCGCTCGTGGGCGGTCTCGCCGTCCGCCACGTACTCGTTCAGCTTGCTGTCCTCCTCGCCGAGGTTGCCGCCGGTCAGGACGAAAGCGAACTTGCCGCGCAGGCTCGACAGGTGCGGCCACCCGGACCGCGCGATCCCGTCCTGGAGGTCGTTCGAGGTCGCCACGTCGCGCGGCCGCAGAATGTGGTTGGTGCCGAGGGCGTCGATCAGCAGGCTGTCGAGCTGCTCGGGGGTGTGGGTGTCGTCCCAGTCGTCCTTGAGGTCGAGGAGGATGGTGGTGATCTCGTGGTCCGGCACGGCGCGCTGGAGCCCCTGCAGGAGGGTCATCAGGTCCGAGAGCTTGTCGACCGACGTCCCCTCGTCGACGATGGCCGTGTGATAGATGTACCAGTTCCCGGCCAGGTTCTGGCTCAACCCCTTGTCGTTGTGAAGGTCGAATTCGAGCGAGCGCACCCGCCAGTAGAGGAACTGGTCGTAGATCCCCTCCTCGCGCTGGAACGAGTTGTGCGACGACTTTTGACAGACCTGGTTGTAGCGGATCTCGGAATACGGCGTGTCGGCCATGGCGGATCTCCTCCCAAAGGATGAAAGAGGGGCGACGACGGCTTAAAGCCGCGGCGCCGGTCATCCTGACAGTGGGACGAGAGAAAGGAAAATCGCACCCGGGCGGCCGGCTCGGCTCCTGGGCTCCGCCCGGCGATAGGATCGCGATACCATCGGCGGCCACGGGCCGCTCCCAACCGCCAGGCCCCGGAGGTCCAGCATGTCCATTCGACCGGTCAAGCGCCTGATCCAGGCCAAGCCCACCCTCGAGGGGGCGGGCGTCCACCTGCGCCGCGCCTTCGGCTTCGGCGACACGTCCGATTTCGACCCCTTCCTCCTCCTCGACGACTTCCGCAACGACATCCCGGAGGATTATCTGGCCGGCTTCCCCTGGCATCCCCACCGCGGGATCGAGACGATCACCTACGTGCTCGCCGGCACCGTGGAGCACGGCGACAGCCTGGGGAACCGCGGCGCCATCGCCGCCGGCGACGTGCAGTGGATGACCGCCGGGCGGGGGATCATCCACCAGGAGATGCCCAAGGGGGACGCCGCCGGCCGCATGCACGGCTTCCAGCTCTGGGGGAACCTCCCCTCGTCGCTCAAGATGACGGCCCCCCGCTACCAGGAGGTCAAGGCGCCCGAGATCCCCGAGGTCACCGACGACGACGGCACCCACGTGCGCATCGTCTGCGGCAGCTTCTGGGGGCGCACCGGCCCGGTGGACGGCATCGCCGCCGATCCCGTCTACCTCGACGTCTCGCTCGCCCCCGGCCGGCGCAAGTCGCTGCCCGTCGAGACCACCCGCCACGCCTTCGCCTACGTCTTCGCGGGCGTCCGGCAAGTTCTGCAACGCCTCCGGCCCGCTCGCCGTCCCCACCGAAGGGCTGGGCTGGGCGGACACCGCGCCCCCCGCGGACGCCAACGACCGCTCGCTGGTCGTCTTCGACCGCGGCGACGAGGTCACCGTGCAGGCCGGCGACCAGGGGATCCGCTTCCTCCTCGTCTCCGGCAAGCCCCTCGCCGAGCCCGTCGCCTGGTACGGCCCGATCGTGATGAACACCCAGGAGCAGCTCCAGCACGCCTTCGACGAGCTCCGCGAAGGGACGTTCCTGAACCCGGAGGGGCGGAAGTAGGAGGGGACGTCAGCTGGTGAACGAGAATACGCGCCACATGGACTCCTGGCCCACTCCAGCCAGAAGCTCGACGGTCGCTCCCCTCAGGCTCAGCCTTCCCGCCCGGCGATGAATCGCCGGGCTACGAACGGCGCCGGATGAATCCGGCTTCGAAGCCCCCTTCAGGGGGCGCTGTTCTTAGCCCGGGCATTCATGCCCGGGCGGGGGAAGGCGAATCCACACGGAGCCCTACCGCAGCTCGAAGCTCTGCAGCACCCTCCACGGTTGCCTCCCCTCCTGCTCGATCAGGCGGACCATGGGAAACGTGATGACCAAACCCTCCGGCAATCCCGCCGCACCGGCCAGGGAGTTACCCTCCGCCTGCGGGTTCCGCGGGTGCGCGAGCGTGATGTGAGGCGTCTGCTTCCCGATCTCCGTCGAGCCCAGCAGCCGCTCCCGCAGGCTCCGGAACTCGCCTTCTCCTCCGACGCAAGGAAGCAGGATGCCGTGCCCCGAGAACCCCTCGGGCCTGCCGAAGCGCAACGTGACGGGCTTGAGCCGAGGATTCGCGAGACGCTCCAGCAGCTCGGATTCGGAGAGCTGCCGGAGCTCGTCCTCCCGGCACAAGGTGACGTGCGCCGGAATCAGGCCGCTCTGGATCGGGTCCACCACCCGGCGTACCGCCTCGATCTCCGCGGCGGCATCGCCCGGGACGTAGAGGCTCAGTTGCCTACGAGTTGCCGGCATACGGCATGGGTTCTCATTGAGTGGTCGCAGCAATCGGCGTGAGCGCCCTTCCACCGGGCATCCACAACCTCGACGTACGGACCGACGCCCGGGACTTGCCGGCTCGCGGACGCGTAGGACTTGCGCAGGCTCGTCGACCAGGCACCGTGACAGTCCACGTGGTGTGCCGGGACGAGCTCGCTCAGCGACGAGTCGAGCTGTTGGAAAAAATGATTCACGAAGTTCCCGTTCCGCGGAGCCTCACTCCGCGGCCTTCCAGCCGCCGTCCGGCTGCGGCAGCCAGCGCCGGCCCTCGCCGTCGAGCCATTCGCCGATCGGCTCGCCTTCCTTGAGGTCCGCGCCGAACCGCAGGACGTGCCCATCAGGATCGGTGACGGACAGCTCGCGAGAGCCCCACGGGTAGTTCGTCGGGGGGGTTCGAATCACGGCTCCCCGCGCGCGGAGCTCGTCCTGCAAAGCGTCCGCGTCATCCACTCCGATCCACACCCAGGTGCCGGGGTGACCCTGATCGCCAACGCTCAGCATCAGGGAGGCCTTTCCTCGTTTTACGGAGGCGTAGCCCTCCACTTTCCATCCTACTTGAAAGCCAAGAGCCTCGACGTAGTAGGCCAGGCTCGCTTCGAGGCTCGCGACGCGGAGGATCGGGATGGCGTTGCCGAAGTCCCTGGGGGATGACGCTCCGGCAGAAGTCTGAGGTTCCGGCATGAGAGTCTCCTTTGGGGCTGAAAGGCGCAAGGAAAGGTGAGGCGGCGTCCTGCCTACAGTTGCATCGTCATGAATACCTTGTTCGGATCGTCGACGTAGTCGACAAAGGGCCCGGCGTACGTGAAGCCGGCGCTCTCGTAGAGCTTCTGAGCGGGTTTGAAGGCTGCGTGGGAGCCGGTTTCAAGGCTGAGGCGCCGATAGCCGCGGGACCTTGCGACGTCGATGATGTGGGCGAGGAGGGCGCGCCCGGCGCCGCGACGCCGCAAGGCGCTCGGCGTGCGCATCGACTTGACCTCGCCGTGCTCCGGATCGAGCTCCTTGAGGGCGCCGCAGCCGAGCAGGAGCGGGCCGTCCCAGGCCGACCAGAAGGTGATCCCGCGCTGGCGGAGCTGCTCGAGATCGAGCGCGTCGACGCTCTCCGCCGGCGTCACCTCATACATGTTCCGCAGATGCTCGTTCAGCAGGGCATGGATCTCGGGGCGGGTGAGGTCGTCGAGCTCGATCTTCATGGTCTCAGGCCTTGTATCTCCCTTTGTTGATTGAGCTTAGCGGGTCGGCCGCGGTCCCGTCAATGCCGTGGGCCGCAGGCGCGCGAGGATGGAGGGCATGAGCGCGAACAGCAGGAGCATGCCGAGGTAGACCGAGCCGGACACGGGATCGCGGCTGGCGATGTACTGCGCGATCGAACGGCCTTGCAGCACGGCCGCCAGGAGCAGCTCGGCGAGCACGGAGAGGGCCAGCGCCAGAAACCCGACTTGCAGCCGGAGCGCGAGATTCGCGGGAAGAGCAAATCGCCGCACGACGAAGCGCGCCGCCAGGACGATGGCCACGAACATGAAGGGCATTTCGAGCAGCTCGGCATACCTCTCCCCGAGCCGAGGGACGAGAAACGGTACGCGAATCGTGCCGAGGACGAAGCCGGTGCCCAGAACGAGGGCGAAATACAGCAAGGCGGGCTTGAGGCTACGCATGCATCAGGCGTCCGACGTCTTCACTGGCCAGAAACAGCGATGCTGTAAGCTCGGATGTGCCGCGTGCGATCGTTTCGGTGGTCCTCGCCAAGAAAATTAAAAAACTCGGTCACCTCGATCGTTGCCGAACCGTCCGTGATCCGCAGCAGCTTGTAGACAACGCTCACATGATGCCGGTCGGATACCGTGAAGGAATCGCCCGGCTTCGCGGTCAGGCTTTCCACACCCTTTTCCTCCCACCCTCCTTTTCCAGGGAGGAGCTCGAGCCCGCGCAGAGAGTCATTCAATCTTACTTCGATCGAATCGGTCCCGACGACGAGCTTCGCAATGCCAAATAGGGTGGCGGCTTCCGGTTCGGTCGCGAACGAGGTGTCCGCCCTCAGCGTGAGGAGGAGCCCACAGAGCAGGAGGAACACCGAGGTCGTGCGGTTCATTCTTTCACCCTTCCGTTCGAGTTTGCGGCCATTGTTCGCGAAACGCTGCGACCAGCACGGCCTCTGGCAAGCGAGCCCTCACGAAGTACGAGCAGAAGAGCGCGACCGCGTCGAGAGGGCCGCCTTCCTCCGGAGAAGAGAAGGCAAAGAGGGCGGCCCGAAGAAGTGCCTGGCACTTCTTCGGGCCGGGCCGTGGGGAATCCTTCCTCCTGGGACTCAAAATCCGCGCACGAAGCGCAGCGCTTCCCGCGCCAGAAGAAGCCCTTCCTGCGCAGACTCGGGATGAAGCGCCAGCCACTCTTTCATCAGGCGTCCGTGCCCCGGATCGAACTTCTGGCCGACGTTCGCAGCCTCGAGCGCCTCGACGCGCTGCCTCGGAAGCTTGACCACGAGTTGGCCCGCGGAGGACACCATGGCGAAGATCTTGCCCTTCACCTGCAGGGCCGACGAGCCGAAGCCCTTCTTGCCGCGCTGCCCGACGCTGACGTCCTCCTCACCGGCGAGCGCTTCCACGATCGCGGCGAAGTGCTGCCGGGATTCTTCCTGCGTGCCGGTCATTCGGACTGCCCTCCGTCGTCCGCCGTCGGGCCATACGAGCCCGGCACGGGCACCTCGAGCAGCCGGAGATAGACGGAGAGCTGCCCGCGGTGATGGATCAGGTGGCTCAGCGTCATGTCGCGGAACACCAGCTCCCGCGGCTTCTCGAACCACACCTTGCCGTTCATCTTGAGCCTCCAGGGTTGCGTGGCGTCGGTGTCCGCGGCGCTCGCCATCGCCTGCTCGCCGTCGCCGTCTCGTGCGTGAGCTCCGCGAGGAGGAAGTCGATGCGAGTCATCGTGGGATCTCCGGTTGGCACGATCCGCCCGCCCTCACGGCGTATCGCCCGCGATCGGCGTGTACACCATGTGGACCTCGCTCTCGTCCGGGATTCGCGGATTCTTCTGCCGCAAGGCGACCGATACGTGGCGGAGCTTCCAGACGATCAGCCGCTGGTGGAGGGCCGCTCCGGCGGGGTCCTGCGTTTGGGAGGGAGTGTCGGAGGCCGGGGGGCCGAGCTGGGCTTCGAGGGCGGCGCGCACCGCGTCGAAATTGCTTTGGGGAAAGCTCAGGGCGTAGTGGCAGAAGCGGCCGTCCGGGGCGAAGAGGAGGCCCGGGCGGGCTGGGCTCTTCAAGGCCGCCCCGAGGTCTGCCCACTCGAGCGTCTTCCCGGAGGTGAAGCAGAAGGTGTCTCCATCCCGTTCGAAGCAGCTCAGGGGGGCGCCGGCGGGAAAGCCCGGCAGCGAGGAGATCACCTGCTTCACGGCGGAGAGGGTCGCCCCCCACTCCACCTGGAGGTAAGGGATCGTCGCGTCGCGCGTGCCGAAGGTAGTGCGGAGCAAAATCCCCGTGGGCTCGCGGGCGTCGATCTCCAGCGAGCCGTGGTCCGGCATCACGACGAGCTCCCTCGTGTGGCCGGAACCGGCGCCGGCGCGCTGTGGGGAGGCGGAGGGAACCGGGGCGGCCGTGCCGGCAGCGACAGCTCCGGCAGCTCCAGCGAAGGCGAGGATCAGCCCGCTGAACAATGCGAGGGAACGAGGCATAGCGATTTCTCCATATCCGCTCTATTTTAACTGCGAAACGGCGTTCTCGCTACCTTGATCATCAGAATGCCCCGCAAAGGAGAGTACGGCGGCGCGGCGCGGGAGGTTTTCGTGACGGGGTTTGGCGGGGACCGCGGGCGGGCGTCGAGGAGCCGCGGGCGGGCCGGCTCCTCAACGCTTCGGACGGGCTTCCTGGGTTACTGAATGCTGGCGTTCGCGTTGGGCTCGAGCACCACCTGGAAGAGGGGGGCTCCCGCCGGCAGCGGCATGCTGAGGGTAGTGTCCCCGTGCTGGCAGGTCGCCGTTTCGCCGAGGGCCGGATCGATGTTGCGCGCCTCGACGCTGGTCGGCGCGCTGTTGCTCGGCATCAGCCGGCCGTAGCCCTGGGTGATCTCCTTGCGCAGGTCACCGGGCCAGGGATAGAGCGAGGTCGACTGCGCCGTGCTCGCGTCGTACTTCAAGGCGAAGAGCGCGGCCGTGCAGTCCTGGGTGCAGTTGTCGGGATTCGAGGAGAGCACCGTCACCCGCACGCCGGGCCAGGTGAGGAAGCGGTACTCGCGGATGAAGCGGGCACCCTGGAGGATCTGGACGATCGTCGAGGGGTCGTAGGGGACACCGTTCACGTGGTTGCGCAGCAGGGCACGGCGGTTCGCGTCGTTGCCGTAGGGATTGGTCATCTGAATGGAGGGCCAGTTGATCTCCACGTAGTCGAGCAGATCCTCCTGCTCCCGGGTCTCCGCCGAGTGGTTGACGCCGGGCCACTGCACGGCGCGCACGAAGATCGGCTCGCGGTCGCCGTCGCCGCTCGAGCTGGCGCAGGTGGTGGCGTGGGCGCGCACGCCGGCGAGCGCCAGGAACGGGCCGTTGTAGAGGGTGCCGCCTCCCCCGCCGGTGTCACAGCCGACGCTGATCTGCGCGGCGGTGAAGGTCCCCGGGCAGACGCCGGGAGGCGAGGTCTTGGTGAAGCTGTAGGTGAGCGCCGTCTGCGCCGGACCCGTGCCCGCGCCCAGGGTGTAGAGGGCCGAGGTCATCTTGAGGTAGGTGGTCGCCAGGTTGAACAGCGTGGGGTTGTGCAGCGCGGCCCAGTAGCGGACGGCGACCACGGCCGAGACGGCGGGGGCGTTGTAGATCGGCGACAGGAGCTCATAGCCATCGAAATACCTAACGTTGTTGGGGAGCGGAATGGCGCAGGTGTCGCCGGCGGTCTGGCAGGTCAGGAACGTGATCCACCAGTTCTGCGGCGCCTGGCCGCCGATCGGCGTCCCCTTCCAGAGCGCGATCGCCCCGGCGAGGACGGGGAGGTTGTTGCTCCCTTTGTTGGCCCAGGCGTTGAAGTTTCCGACTTGATCGAGCTTGGTCATCCAGTTCGACTGCGTGGCGACGCCCGACATGGCGCGGACGATGTCCTCCTCCATCGCACAGGGATGCGCCGAGTTCGCGGGGTCGCAGCCCGAGGTATTGAGCGGCCAGGTTCGCCAGGTGGTGCCGGCCATGGCGGGCGCCGCGAGCAGGATGAGCCCGAGGGCCGCGAGCGATCGTTTGAGGACGTTGGGGGTCAACATGATCTCTGTCTCCTTCGCCAGGAAACCTGGCTTGAGTCTTACCCTCCCAGCCTTGCAGCGCCGAAGCCTCGGACCGTTGCAAGCTGATTTCAGGGTAAGGCCGGAGGGGAGCGCGGCGCTCCCAGATTCTTGCGGTCTTCAGGCAGGAAAGAAAGGTTTCAAATCAGCCGCAATTCGCGCTTGATCTCGTTGACGCGCGCCTGGACCTCGGCGCGGTCGAGGGTGCGGTAGCGCTCGGGGAGGAGCTCGCGGCTGGTGCATTCGAGGACGGCGACCAGGATCTGCATCTCGCGCTCGTGGTTGTTGACCGGCGGGATGAAGTCGGTGAACGCCTTCTGGAGATGCTCCAGCTTCACCTCGGAGGACTCCGCCGCCTCGGCTTCGAGAATGGCGCGCACCAGCACGGCCTCGAGGTCGGAGCCGGAGAGGCCGAGGTACTGGTCCTCGGTGGCGACCGCCGTGATGCTGGTGACGGCGGTCTTCAGCCCCAGCTTCTTGACCATCACGTTGTAGATCTCGTCGTACTCGGCGGCGGTCTCGGGGTAGAAGAGGGGGATGTGCTCCTCGGCCCGCCCCTGGCGCTTCAAGTCGATCGGCAGCAGGTCGGGACGGGCGGTGATCAGGAACCAGAGGATGTTGCCGCGGTTCCGGGTATCGCCCATGAAGGCGGCGATCTGCGCGAAGACGCGGTTCTGGGTGCCGGAGTCCCCCTGCTGGTCGCGGTTGCCGAGGGCGGCGTCCGCCTCGTCGATCACCACGCCGACGGGGGTGAGGGCGGAGAGGATCTTCAAGATGCGCTCGAGGTTCGACTCGGTCGAGCCCACCCACATCGAGCGGAAGTTCTTCAGCTTGACGCAGGGGAAGCCGATCTCCTTGGCGAAGCACTCGACGAGGAAGGTCTTGGCGCTCCCCACCGGGCCGCAGACCAGGTAGCCCATCGGCACCGCCGCCGGGTTGCCGCGGGCGATGGCGCGCGAGGCGCGGCGCAGGCGGTCCTTGACCGCCGGCATGCCGGCCACCATCGAGAGGTCGAACTTGGGCTCGACGTACTCGAGGAGCCCCAAGCCCTCGGTCTCGATGACCTCCTTCTTGACGTCGCGCGCCCGCTCGCGGGTCAGCCGCTCGCCGTTGGCGTCGGTGCCGTCGAGGAGCTGGCCGATCTGGACGCGGGTCATGCCGGCGGTCAGCTCGGCGAGACGGGCGGCGGGGAGGTCGGACTTCGCGCCGTACCACTCGGGGGAGCGCACGGCTTCGAGGTAGGTCAGGCGCTCGCGGGCGTCGGGGCGGAGGATCTCGACCTCGCGGCTGGCGTGCGAACGGACCAGTTTCTGATCGAGCTCCGACAAGCTCTCGGTCACCATCACGACGACGATGTTCTTGGCGAGCAGCACCGGGTCCTGCGACCACTTGCGGAGGTAGACCAGCACGGCGCGGTCCTCGGGGGTGCGGTAGGCGACCTCGGCGGCCGGCACGATCGTCTCGGCGAAGGGGAGGATCAGCACCACGGGGCGGGCCGGCTGCTGCGAGCAGCAGAGGCGGAAGTAGGAATCGAGCAGGGCGAAGCAGTTGGCGGCGTCGCGCGGCAGGGAATCCGCCCAGTTGGTGCCGTGGACGGCGTCGTAGGCGCGCAGGCGGTCCTGGAAGTGGGCGCGCGCCGCCGGGGTGGCGAAGCCGAGCCCCTCGGCGCGGTTGTAGGTGACGATCGACTGCCAGCCGCCGAACAGCTGCTGGACCAGGAAGTCGTCGAGCGACAGGAAGGTGAGCCCCGACGGGCCGCGCACCGGCACCAGGTCGGCCGGCACGCCGTGCAGCACGAAGGTGTTCGACTGCTTGGCGTTGACCGCCCGCACCAGCGCCGACGCCCAGGGCGGCAGCGAATCGAGGAACACGGCCGGGGTGGGGGCGGCTTCAGGCATGCTCTTTCGGCTCCCTTATCCCGCGTCCGGCAGCTTCTGCGGCGTGGCGGCGGCGGTGCCTTGCGTGGGGAACGGGGCGGCCTCGCGGACGGCGTCGGGCTTCTTGAGACCCATCTCGACCTCGAACTCGGAGAGCACGCTCTGCGCCTGGAGGGAGCGGGCCTTGCGCTCGTTCTTGATCCGCTCGACGTCGAGGCCGCCGGTCGCCACCTCGACGGAGGCCTTGGCCTCGGCCGAGCGCTGGCGGATCTCCTCGAGGTACTTGTCATTGGTGGCCGCGGTGCCGTAGGAGTCGAGCTCGGCGATGGCGGAGGCGGCGTTCTTGAGCGCCGAGGCGTTGCGCGACTCGGTGATCGCCTTGCGGCTCTCCTCCATCTTCTGCCGCAGCTTCTGCTTGATGTCCTCGACGGTGATCTGGGCGTTCTCGAACGCCTTCGAGGCGGCGGTGAGCTGGTCGGTGGTGGTGGTCAGCTCCATGCGCACCTGCTGGAGGCTCGCGGCGTCGTCCTCGGCGAGGCGGCGGGACTCGGGGCTGCCCTCGGTCAGCGCGGCCTTGATCGAGCCGATCAGCTGCTTCTCGCGCGCCGCTAAGGCGTCGCGCCCCTGCTCGAGGCGGATGACGGTGGCGCGGGTGGTGACCAGGATCTGGTTGAGCTTGGGTAGCGTGTTGCGCATCTCCTCGATCGACTCCTGGAGCATGACCTCCGGGTCCTCGGCGAAGGAGATGAAATAGCCGACCCACGACTTGAACACTCGGGCGAGGCGTTGGAACATGGTGTCTCCTTGGAGGGAGGCCGGCGCCGCTGAGGGCGTCCGGCCGTCGGCTTTCAGCTTGCGGGCTTCTCCGCGGCGGGTTTTTCGGCGACGGGCGCCGCGGCGGGGCTCGATTCCGCCGTCGAGATGGGGTTCTTCTCGACGAACGGATTGACGGCGTCGAACAGCTTGCGCTCCTCGGCGCGCTTCTGGGTCAGCCAGCGGGTGAGGCGGGTCTGCTCGGCCTCGAGGGCGATCCGGTTGGCCTCCATCGTCTCGCGGTTGCGATGGGTGACCTCGTCGATCTCGGCCTGGAGCCTGGCGTTGTCCTTGTCGGTCTGCGCGGTGTGGGTCGCCAGCTTGGTGCGCAGGAACTCCTCGAACTTGTCGAGCGCCTGGTCGCGCCGCACGGCGTCCTGGACGATGTCGGTGACCGGCACCGGGCCGGAGGGGTTCATGTTGAGGAAGCCGGTGAGGGCCGCCGCCTTGGCGCGGGTGTCGAGCGTCGCGAAGCCAGGGGAGTTGAAGATCTCGAGCACCTTGTAGACGCTGTAGCCGTGCGGCGGATCGACCACCCCGGCGGCCTTGAAGACGGCGGGGAAATCCGGGATCTCGTCGCCGGGGTCCGTGCCCGTCCCCTTGCCTCCCGCGGCGGCCGAGGCGGCGGCGAGCTTGCGCTCGTCGATCGCGGGGGCGGCGGGGATCGACGCCAGCAGGTCGGCGATCTCGTCCCGCGGCGGGGCGGACGCGGCGGCCGGCGGCGCCGCGGCCGTGGCGGTCTCCGGGTCCATCTCGACGATCTTCATCCTGCTGAGAACTTCTTTGAGGCCCATGGGTTCCTCGCCGGTATCGTTAGGAAGTGACTCGAAAGCCTATTCTCTTTCAGGGCTTACGGGAAGGGAGGGAGAAGGTTGCCGCATCGCCTGGAGTCAGACCTCGTACTGCGGCCGCCGGAGGACGCGCGGGAAAGGCAGCAGGTTCGAGCTGGCGGCGAACGAGCGGCGGCACGGGCCGAAGGGGTCGATCTCCGCCATCTCCCGCCGGCTGAGCGTCCGCACGCGGACCACGGGCCGCGGCAGGCGCGCTCCCCAGGGATCGCAGCCGCGCTCCAGAAACGCCGTCAGCAGCCAGCAGCCGAGGGTCCGGCGGGTCGCATTCACGGGCGTGATTCTACTCCGCCTTGCCAAGCGCCGGCGTCGCCGGTAGGATTGCGCCTGAACGCTTAACGCGTCAACTATCGGCAGGAGGAACTTCATGAGCACACCGCAGCAGCAACCTTCGCAACCAGCGCCGAATCTCCATACCCCGGTCCAGGTGGGGCCCTACACCCTTCCCAACCGCATCGTGATGGCGCCGATGACGCGCAGCCGCGCGGAGGCCGGCAACGTGCCGAGCGACCTCGCGGTGACCTACTACGCCCAGCGCGCCTCGGCGGGGCTGATCGTCACCGAGGGGACGCAGGTCTCGCAGCAAGGGGTGGGCTACATCGGCACGCCCGGGATCCACGACGAGGCGCAGGCGGCCGGCTGGCGGAAGGTGACCGACGCCGTGCACGCCAAGGGGGGGCGGATCTTCGCCCAGCTCTGGCACGTGGGGCGGATCTCGCATCCGCTGCATCAACCGGACGGCGCGCACCCGGTGGCGCCCTCCGCCATCGCCGCCGAGGGGCAGACCTACACGCTGGAGGGGCCGAAGCCGTTCGGCATGCCGCGGGCGCTCGAGATCAACGAGATCCCCGGCGTCGTGGGGCAGTTCGCCGACGGCGCCCGGGTGGCGCTCGCCGCCGGCTTCGACGGCGTGGAGATCCATGGCGCCAACGGCTATCTGATCGACCAGTTCCTGCGCGACGGCAGCAACCGGCGCACCGACGCCTACGGCGGCCCGCCGGAGAACCGCGTGCGCTTCCTGCAACAGGTGACGGACGCCGTCGCCGGGGTGTGGGGAGCCGACCGCGTGGGGGTGCGCCTCTCCCCCACCGGCTCGTTCAACACGATGAGCGACTCGGACCCGGCGGCGACCTTCGGCCAGGCGGCGCGCGAGCTCGACCGCTACGGCCTCGCCTACCTCCACGTCGTGGAGCCGTTGGTGCGCCCGGAGGGGATGCCGGAGCCGGTCGCGCCGCTGCTGCGCTCGCTCTTCAAGGGGCCTTTCATCCTCAACGGCGGGTACGACCAGGAGACGGGGAACGCGGCGCTCGCCGCCGGCGAGGCCGACCTGATCTCCTTCGGCGTGCTCTTCCTGGCCAATCCGGACCTGCCCGAGCGCTTCGCCGAGCAGGCGCCGCTCAACGACGCCGATCAAGGGACTTTCTATACCGGGGGGGAGAAGGGGTATATCGATTATCCGGTGCGGGGCGGGAAGGCTTAGGGAGCTGCGCTCCGGAGGATGGAACCAGGGACGGGGACGCGAGGGACGGCAGGAAGAAAAGAGGGCTGTGAAGTCCCTGAAGTCCCTGCCGTCCCTGGTTGCCGCGCCAACCTCCCAGCTAAGGCAAGAACCCCGTGCGGTCGTAGAGCCCCGGCAGGTCGTCGAGGCCCGGCCAAGCTCCCGGCAGGATGTAGTACTTGATGGTGCCGGTGCTGAGCTGGTCGGCCCAGACCTCGACCTGCGAGGTGTTGAACTTGACCACGTTGGGCCACAGGTAGCCGTTGGGCTTCGGGCCGACGACGCGGATCAGGACCTCGGAGCGGCCGGGGACGGAGGCGCTGACGCAGAGCGTCTCGGCGAGGCAGTCGGACTCCTGGACGCCGGTGATCGGCGCGCCCGCCGTGACCCGCACCTTGAACTGGAAGCCGGGGATCTGGCTGGTGGCGAGCCAGGCGCCCGCGGGCGGCGCGGGAGCGGAGAAGGCCACACTGCCGGTGACCGCCCCGTTGTAGACCGCCACCGCATCGCGGGCGTTGCCGTTGAACGACCAGACCGCGAGGAGACCCTGCACGGGCCCGGTGATCGGCGCCGCGAGGTCCGCCTGGATCTGGCTCTGCGTCCGCGCCACGTTCCACAGACTGACCTCGTCGATCGAGCCCGCGGGGCGGAAGTCATACGAGACGTCGCTGCCGATCCGCACCTCGGAGGTGTCGGTGGTCAGCGGGCCCGTCTCGGCGTGGGAGGCGGCCAGCGCGCCGTTGATGTAGTGCTTGCGCACGGCGCCGTCGTAGGTCACCGCGATGTGGGTCCACAGGGTGGCCGAGATCGTTCCGCCGTCGAAGGCGCTCGCCGAGCCCTTGACGTAGGAGCGCAGGGTGGTGCCGCAGACTCCGATCCACCAGGCCTGGGTCCAACCCTTCCCCGCGATGCTGGCGCAGGAGGAGGTATGCGGGTTGGTGACCTTGACCCAGGCCTCGAAGGTGAAGGCGGTGGTGGGGTTCAGCGCGACGTTGTGGGGGACGGCGATATAGCCGCTGGTGCCATCGAGGTCGAGCCAACCTCCGAACGGTTGGGCGGCGGCGAGGGTGGGGAGGGCGACGGCGAGGGCCAGGGTCAGCGTCAGGACTCCCAACAGGTGCTTGGCGAAGGCTGATCTCATTTGAATTCTCCTCTGGAGTGATCGTCTCTCGTTTCCTTGGGCGATCGGGCGAGGAGAATGTTACCGCCGCGCCGGTCGACCCGGCGCTCCGGCGCCGCGGAAGATGGCGAGGTATCCCTCGAGCGCTTCGAGAGCGAGGCGGTCGGCTGGGGTGTTGACCACCCGGATGCCGCCGCGGCGCAGATGGCGGGCGAGGCGGCGGTTGGCGAGCTGGATCTCGAGGCTCGCCACCTGGGCGAAGGCGGCGGCGGGGGTGGCGGGCTCGGCGGCGGCCAGGGCACGCAGCTCCGGGTCCTCGAGGTTGAGCAGCAGCGCCCGGTGGCGGCGCCCGAGGCGGAGGAGCGACTCGCGCAGCAGCTCGGCCGCGGCGAGGTCGACCACCGAGGTGAGGAGCACGGCCGTGGCGCTCCGCGGCTCGACGGCGAAGGCCGCCTCGGCCGCCAGGTCGTAGGCCGGCTCGACCAGGCGCGCCTCGAGGTCGTAGAGCGCCGCGTAGGCGAGCGCCGCGCCGCGCCCGCCCGAGCGCACCCGCACGGTGCGCAGCACGCGGTCGGCGAAGGCGACGATCGTCACCTGGTCGCCGCGCGCCGCCGCCACCCGGGTGAGCGCCAGGGTGGCGGCCACCGCGTAGTCGAGCTTGCTCCTGCGGCCGTCCATCCCCGCCATGGCGCGGGCGCAGTCGAGGAGGATGACGAGGCGGGCGCTCCTCTCCCAGGTGTCCTCGCGGGTCACCGGCCGGCCGTGGCGGGCGGTCGCCTTCCAGTGGATCTTGCCGATCGGATCCCCCGGCAGATACTCGCGCAGAGCGTAGGGCTCGGTGCCGACGCCGTGCATGCGCTGCGGGATCTGTCCCATGCGGCGGCGCTGGGCGAGCGCCAGGAGCTGCCCGACCGTCCCCTCCCAGCGCACCTGCGGATAGACCCGCACCGGCTCCGGGGGGAGGAGATCGATCTGCGACCAGGCGAGCTTCCACGGCCCCAGCACGCGGGCGGTGAGCGGCCCCGCAGCGTGCTCCCCCCGCCGGCGCGGGGTGAGAGAGTAGGTCCACCGCGCCTCCCCCGGGCCGGCGAGGGTGAGCGCGCGGCGCAGCGGCTCGCCGGCGAGGCCCGGGTGGAGCCCCTCGCGCAGGATCAGGGTGAGCGGCCGGCGAGCCGCGGTGGCGACGCTCACCGCCACCTCGGCGTGAGCCTCCTGCACCAGCAGCAGCGGCCAGCGCCGCGACGCCGTGAGCGGGGTGCGCCGGGCGCGCAGGAAGTCGATCCCCGCTGCCAGCGCCAGCCCGAGGTCGAGGGCGAGCGCGCTCCAGGCGAAGCGATCGTCGAGGAACGAGGCGACCAGCAGCAGGGTGGCGAGCCCGAGGAGCTGAAAGAGGCGGGCGGCGGGCATGGGATCGCGGAGCGCGGGCGGAAAAGCGGCGGCTCAGTGCGGCACGGGGACGGCGGCGGCCACCGTCTCGAGCACCCGCCGCGGTGTGAACCCCTCGAGCTCGGACTCCGGGGTGAGCAGCAGGCGGTGCGCCCAGCAGGGCACGAGCAGGCGCTTGAGGTCATCCGGCACCAGGAAGTCCCGCCCTTCGAGCAGAGCGCGGGCGCGGCCGGCCTCGAGCAGGGCGAGGGCGGCGCGCGGCGAGACCGGCAGATCGACCTGCGGCGAGCGGCGAACTCCTCCGGCCAGCTCGGCGAGATAGACGAGGAGCTCCTCGGCGACGTGGACGCGGCGCGACCCGCGGCGCAGCGCCGCCGCCTCCCCCGGCCCGAGGACCGCCGCCGGCAGCTCGCCGCCCGCCTCTCCGAAGGTGCCCACCAGGGTGCCGGCCACCGCCTGGCGGTAGAGGTCGAGCTCGGCCTCCGGCGCCGGCAGCCCCATCTCGATACGGGCCAGAAAACGGTCGAGCTGCGCCTCGGGGAGCGGGTAGACCCCCTCGAACTCGACCGGGTTCTGGGTGGCGACGACGAAGAAGTCCGGGCCGAGCGGCAGGGTGACCCCGTCGATCGTCACCTGCCGCTCCTGCATCGCCTCGAGCAGGGCGGACTGCGTCTTCGGCGGCGTGCGGTTGATCTCGTCCGCCATCAGGAGGTCGGTGAACACCGGCCCGCGCAGCAGCCGGAAGGAGCCGGTGGGGGCGTCGAAGACATTGGTGCCGATGACGTCGGCCGGCATCAGGTCGGGGGTGAACTGCACCCGGCTGAAGCGGACGCCGAGCGCGGCGGCGAAGGCGCGGGCGAGCAGGGTCTTGCCGAGCCCCGGCACCCCTTCGAGCAGCGCGTGGCCGCCGGCCATATAGGTCACCAGCAGGGTCTCGATGGCGGCGCGCTGCCCGAGCACCACCCCCTCGAGGGCGGTGGCGAGCCCTTGGGCCACCTCGCTGAGGCGCTCGGTCGAAGGGGCGGGGGCGGTCTCTGCGATCGGGTTCATGCGGCGCTCTTCCTCTCTTCCAGGGGGGTCAGATCCGTCGTGATCGTCTCCGGCGCCCCGTGCCGGCGGCGGCGGGCCACCTCGCGCGCCAGGGCGACCAGCTCGCGGGGACCGGCCGTGGCGGCGCGGCGGTCGAGCTCGGCCGGCAGGCCCCCTTCCCCATCCAGGCGGTCGAGCTCGCGCACCCGGGCGAGCAGCCGGCCGGCCGCCGCCGCGTGGTGCCCGAGGCGATGGTGCAGGGCGCCGAGGCCGAGCAGGAAGGCGCCGGCCGAGCCGGTCACCCGCGGCGGCTCGCTCCAGGACGGGCCGAAGCGGCGCGACAGCGTCCACAGCCCCACCAGGTAGAGGATCCCCAGGTGCACCAGGATCAGGTCGAGCGTGCGGCCGAACGCGGCGCTCTCCTCCGGCGCCCCGGCGATCAGGCCATGATGATACTCGTCGAACGTCCAGCGGTCGCCGAGGGTCCGGCGCAGGGTCTCCAGCAGGTCGGCATTGCCGGGATTCTCCAGACGCGAGTTGGCGAAGGCATCCGCCGGCAGCAGGACGATGCGGCCACGGTAGCGCGGGAGCAGGGCGATCACCGGCTGCCCGAGCGGCGAGCGGTAGAGCGCCGTCCCCGCCTTGGGGAGCCGCGGCGCCCAGCGGGGGGCCCAGACGCGGACCGGCGGCGCCGTCGCCGATGTCGCCGATGTCGCCGATGTCGCCGACATCGCCGACATGCCGCGCGCCGGGCGCAGGTCCCACTCCCGGTGCGCGAAGGCCCGCCACCGCCAGGGCATCAGGGTCGGCTTGCGCACCTGGCGCAGCGAGAAGCCGAGCGCCTCGAGAGCCACCGCCTCGCCGCCGGTCTGGATCTCCCCCGAGTAGGCCAGCACGAGGTCGCCGCCGCGGCGCAGGTGGCGCTCGATCGCGTCCGCCACCTCCGGCGAGCCGGACTGCCAGGGGAAGGTCTCGACCAGCACGCCGCCGGGCGCCAGCTCCTCGAGCGGGCGGTCGAGCAGGCGCACCCGCGCGCCGCGCGCCGCCAGATAGAGCCGGGCGGCCAGCCAGCCGTTCGGACCCCGGGCGAGCGAGCTCCCCCGTGCCTCGCCGCCCTGCGCGGTGAGCAGCGCGAGCGCGCCGACGGCGACCAGCAGGGAGGCGGCGAGCGCCAGGAAGCGGCCGCGCCGGCCGAGACGGACGCCGCTCATCCGAGGGCCGCCTCGAGGCGGCCGACGAGCGTTCGCACGTCGTCGAGCGAGGGGTGGCCGGGGCCGTAGGTGAGGGCGTCGAGCCGCCGCGCCAGGGGGGCGAGGTCGGCGCGCCCTGCTTCGGCCACCAGCTCGCGGCTGGTCCAGTCCGCCTCCGCCCGGCGGCCGGCGAGCGAGCGGGCCAGCCACCACCAGAGGGCGAGCAGGGCGGCGGCCGGTTCCCCGGCCGCCAGGCGCGCCTCGAGCTCGGCGCGCCAGGCCGCCGCGTCGCGCTCGGGCGCCGCCGGCGAGGCTTGGACGGCCGCTTCGGCGGCGGGCCGGGCCTTGCGCGCCCGGCGAACTGCCGGCAGCAGGGCGCGGATCGCCAGGCCGAGCATGGCGAGCACCACCACGGCGGCGAGGACGAGGAAGGCCGTCCGCGAGAGGTGGAACATGCGGGCGCCGCGCATCAGCGCCGCGGTCACCGCCTCGCCGAAGGCGGCGGCGAGCTCGCCGAAGTAGGAGCTGGCGGGCGGCGCGGGAACGCGGTCGACGCGGCTCGCCGCCAGCACGCGGGCGAGCACCGCGCGATCGGCGGCGGCGATCGGCCCCAGGTTGGCCGGCGGCACGGGGGGCGGCACCCTCAGGGACAGCAGGGACGGCAGAGACATCAGGGCCAGGGCTCGGTCGGAGGGAGCGGTGGCGGCGCGCCGGGCGATGGGGCGGGGAACACGGCGTCGATCTCGCTTCTCAGGTCGACCCCCTCCTTGCGGTCGCGGACGTCGAAGAAGAGCATCCCCATCGCCACGCTCGAATAGAGGTAGACGGCGGTGGCGACGAGCGCGCTCAGGAACACCGCCGGCACCTGCAGCCAGACCCAGTGCGACACCACGGTCTGGATGTCCTGGTGGCCGTTCAGCGCCTTGCGGAAGATGTCGATGAACATCGGGAGCTGGAAGGGCAGGCTGACCAGCAGCGCAGCCAGGTAGGTGATCAGCGTGGTCACCAGCATCACCAGCAGGAGCTTGACGATCGGGCTCTCGGAGAGCCGCCGGCCGGGGTTGTAGCGGGCCAGCTCGGCGCTGCGCGAGAGGGCGGCAACGCCGAAGCTCCCTTCCTCGACCATCACCGGCACCACGAACGACAGCAGGGGGGCGACGTAGAGCACCGGCACGATGCAGCAGACGAGCGCGGCCCCGAGCGCCAGCCCGACCAGGAACAGGGTCCCCCACACCTTCGGCTGCAAGGCGAAACGCCAGGCCCGCTTCATGTCGATCGGCCGCCCGGTCAGCGCGTCGAGCGCCGCCGCCTGGCCGGCGGTGTAGGCGATCCCGGAGATAAAGCCCAACACGATGGCGAACAAGAAAAACTCGCCGCTCTGGATCAACGACTGCTGGATGTCCGCGGTCGGATGGGCCACCTGCCCGCGGATATTCACCGCCTGGACGACCGAGAGGAGCGCCCGCAGGACGGCGAGCGGGATCGCCACCGACGGGAAGATGGCGGGCAGGTAGGCTCGCGTGCGCCGCAGCGCCTCGTCGAGCAGCGGGAAGAAGGGCATCGGCCCAAGACGGCCTGCGAGCGTGGGATCGGTCATCGGTCAGCCTCGGATTGAAGACTGGGAGGGAGATCGGGAACGGGGTGCAGCGCGAGGGCGAGGAAGGCCCCTTCGAGAGCGAGCCCGAGGACCAGCTTGACGGCGAAGGGGAGCGCCGGCGCCGGAGAGACGAAGGTCTCGACCAGCGCCAGGACGACGAACCAGGGGAGGCAGCCGAGCAGCACGGCCAGGGCATCGCGCCCGGCGTCGCGCAGCGCCTCGGCGCGCGGGCGGTCGCCGGCGGCCACCAGGGCGCGGCCGAGGCCGAGCCCCGCGGCGGCGCAGACCAGGATCAGCGTCAGCTCGAGGATGCCGTGGGCGGCGATGAAGCGCAGCAGCTCGCCGGCCAGTGAATAGTGCAGGGTGACGCCGAGGGCGGCGCCGAGCAGCAGGCCGTTGAACAGCGTGATGTAGAGCGGCACGATGCCGGCCAGCACGCCGCCCCCCCAGGCGGAGAGCGCCACCGTGATGTTGTTGGTGGCGATCCGCGACGAGGAGACGCTGGGCGGCAGGGTGGTCACCAGCGAGCTGGTCCACAGCTTCCCTTCCTCGAGCCCCTGGATCGCCTCGGGGCCGAGGATCAGCAGGCCGAGGCCGGGGCGCAGCACGGCGAGCGCCAGCCCCCAGAGCACGGCGAGGAGGAAGAGGGCCGTGACGGCGCCGAGCAGGCCGAGCTGGCGCTGGAAGGCGGCGGGGAAGGTGCGCCGGAAGAAGGTCGCGAAGCCGCCCGTGCTCCGCTCGCCGGTCAGCCGCCGCGTCCCCTCGAGGGCGAGCGCCTGGAGCCTCCGGGCGGCGGCGGTGCCGGGGAAGCGGGAGGTGGCGAGGGCGTGGTCGTGCAGCACCTGGCGGTAGCGCAGCGCCATCTCCTCGAGCCCGTCGTAGCCGAGCCGGCGGTCCTTGCGGCCCGACGCGGCGAGCCGCGCCGCGAAATCGTCCCAGAGGGGGCGCCGCAGGCGGAGGAAACGGGCGTAGTCCATCCCCCCGCCCCTACCCTTCCGCCTGCAAGGCCTGGCGGATCGCCGCCACCGGATCGCTCCGCGTGTCGATCCCCACCAGGAGATCGGGGGCGTCGCGGCGCAGCCCGGCGAGGATGCGGTCGGCCATCTGCCAGGACGCCGCCGCATCCTCCAGCGTGGCGGCGCGGGCGAGGAAAGTCTCCACCAGGGTCAGCTCGCGCGGCCCCCAGCCGGGCGGCACCCGGCCGAGGACCGGGGCGCCCTCCGGCGGCCGGTCGTGGATCACCAGCGTCCCCGCCAGGCGGTCGCCCAGCCGCCGCGACAGCGGATCGACGGCCATCAGGACGACGCCGAAGACGAGGTCGAGGCTGCGCACCAGGTTGCGGGTCAGCAGGGCGCCGGCGCCCGGGCTCCCTCCCTCGGCGGTCACCACGCGCAGCTTGAGCGCCAGCTTGCCGGGCGTCCGCCCGCCGGTGGCGATCTCGAAGCCGGCGAAATATCCCCAGTCGAGCAGGAAGACGCCGACCGCAAAGAGCGCCGTGGCGGCGGTCGACGACAGCCGGCTGATCAGGAAGGCGACGGCGAACGTCCACAGGAGGAGCAGCCCGGCGAGCGCCAGATAGTCGAGGAACGCGGCGAGCGAGCGGCTGCCGAGGCCCGCCACCGGCAGGTCGAGACGGATGTTGTCCAACCCCAGGATGCTCTCACGGCGTATGTCGGCCAACCCCACGACTCCTGTCTTCGAAGTCTTAAGATTAGCAGGAAGCGGCGGACCACGGACGACCACGGACGAACAGGGACGGCGACGAGGTCTCTGCGAAGTCACCTCTTCCCTGTCCGTGAAGGTCCGTGCTGTCCGTGTCCGTCCGTGGTCTGCTCCTACCGGCCGCGCCTCTGCTGCGCCTCGCCGGTCATCGGCACGAAGCGCACGGGGAGCACGCTCGCGCGGTCGAAGCCGCCGTCGGCGCGGCGGGTGAAGACCAGGAGGCTCTGGAGCGCGTCGCGGCCGCCGACCGGGATCACCAGCCGGCCTCCCACCTTGAGTTGGGCGAGCAGCGGCGCGGGGACGGACGGCGGCGCGGCGGTGACGATGATGGCGTCGAACGGCGCCGCGTCGGGCCACCCCTGGAAGCCGTCGCCGACGCGGAGGCGGACGTTGCGGTAGCCGAGGTCCCCCAGGGTGCGGCGGGCGCGGTCGGCGAGCGGGCGCAGGATCTCGATCGTGTAGACCTCGCCGGCGAGGCGCGACAGCACCGCCGCCTGGTACCCCGAGCCGGTGCCGACCTCGAGCACCCTGGCGCCCGGTTTGAGCTCGAGCAGCGAGGTCATCAGCGCCACGATGTAGGGCTGCGAGATCGTCTGGCCGGAGCCGATCGGCAGCGCCTCATCGGCGTACGCCTTCCCCCGCTCCTCGGCGGGGACGAAGAGGTGGCGCGGCACCGCCGCGACGGCGGCGAGCACCGCCGGATCGCTGATCTCGCGCCCGCGCAGCTGCTCGACCATGCGCCGGCGGGCCTCGGCGCTGCCGTCGTCGTCAGCGGTCGCCGGCGGCGCCGGCACCGTGAGGGCCTGCGCCGCCGCGCCGGCGAGCGGCGGCGGGCTCACGGCGATCCCCAGCACGGCGAGCGCGCCGAGCAGGCCCAGCACGATTCTAGCGGCCACCCTGCGCCTTGCCCTTCATCGGCGAGAGGCGGACCGGGATCACGGTGTGCTTCTCGAGGCCATCGGCCGTCTTGGTGATCACCAGCAGGTCCTGGAAGAAGCCGTTGCCCACCGGCACCACCATCTTGCCGCCGACCCGGAGCTGTTGCAGCAGCGGCTTCTGGAGCGCCTGGAGCGACGGCGGCGCGGCCGACAGCAGGATGGCATCGAACGGCGACCTGCCAGGCCACCCCTGATAGCCGTCGCTCGCCCGCACCTCGACGTTGTGATAGCCGAGGACGCTCAGCCGCTTGGCCGCCTGGTTGGCGATCGGCTCGACGATCTCCACCGAGTAGACCTCGCGCGCGATGCGCGAGAGCACCGCGGCGTGATAGCCGGTGCCGGTGCCGACCTCGAGCACCTTGTCGCCGTGCTTCAAGTCGAGCAGCGAGGTCATCAGCGCGATCACGTAGGGTTGGTAGAGGCTCTGCCCCGGGCTGATCATCAGCGGGTTGTCGCCGTAGGCCTGCGCCCGCATCGAATCGGGCACGAACAGGTGGCGCGGCACCTGCTCCATGGCGGCCAGCACCTCCGGCTTGGTGATCCCGCGCTGCCTGACCTGCTGCTCGACCATCGCATGGCGCAACGCCTCGTAGGCGTCGCCCGCCCAGGCCGAGACGCCCGCCGTGGCCAGCACGGCGAGCGCCAGGAAGACGAGCGACGGACGGCGGCCCCGGAGGGCCCGCGGGCTCACCGGCCGCTCCCCCCCGCTCGTGTTGTTCGCCATCCCGCTGCTCCCGCTGCTCCCGCTGATAAACCACCTTGCCTTCGACGACCGTGTAGTCGACCGGCGCGTGGGCGATCCCGATCTCCGGCCCCGTCATCGGATCGCTGCCGAACACCGTGAGGTCCGCCCGCTTGCCGACCGCGAGCGAGCCGACCTCGCGGTCGAGGAAGAGCGACCAGGCGGCGTCGAGGGTGAAGCCGCGCAGCGCCTCCTCGCGGGTCAGCCGCTCGCCCGGCAGCCAGCCCCCGGGAGGATTCCCCTGGAGGTCCTGGCGGGTGACGGCCGCGTAGAGCCCGAGCCGGGGGTCGGCCGATTCGACGGGGAAGTCGCTGCCGAGGGCGAGCCGGCCGCCGGCCTTGAGCACCTTGCGCCAGGCGTAGGCGCCGGCGAGCCGGCGCTCCCCCACCCGCTCGCCGGCCCACGGCATGTCGGAGGTGGCGTGGGTGGGCTGCATCGAGGCGATGATCCCGAGGTGCGCCATCCGCTCGATGTCCTCGACGCGCAGCACCTGCGAGTGCTCGAGGCGGAATCGCGCCTCCGGGCGGGCGCCGCCGAGGGCGTGTGCCATGGCGTCGAGGGCCACCAGCCCCCCGCGGTCGCCGATCGCGTGGATGGCGACCTGGAACCCCTTGGCGGCGGCCGCGGTCGCGACCTGGTGCATGTGCTCGCCGGTCGACACCAGGAGGCCGAGGTTGCCGGGGTCGTCGCTGTAGGGCTCGAGCAGCGCCGCGCCGCGGCTCCCCAGGGCGCCGTCGGCGTAGAGCTTGACGCCACGGATCGTCAGGCGGGCGTCGGGATCGATCTCGGGGCCGCGCGCGAACCAGCGCGCGAGCAGCGCCGCGTCGTCGGTGAGGAAGACGGCCGCCCGCAGCGGCAGCTCGCCCGCCTGGCGCAGCGCCGTGTAGGCGCGGACCTGCTCCTCCCCCACCCCCATGTCGGTCACCGTGGTCAGCCCCAGCGCGGCGCAGTGGCGGGCGGCCGCGACCAGCCGGCGCCGCAGGTCGGCGTCCGAGGGGGGCGGCAGCCGCCGCTCGGCGAGCCCCATCGCGTTGTCGACCAGCACGCCGGTCGGATGCCCCGCCGCGTCGCGCAGGAAGCGGCCGCCGGTGGGGTCGGCGATCGCGGCATCGATCTTCAGCTCCGCCATCGCGCGGGCGTTGAGCAGGGCGGCATGGCCGTCGATCCGCTCGAGCCAAACGGGATGGCCGGGGACCGCCGCGGACAGCGCTTCATGGGTGGGGAAGCGCTTCTCCGGCCAGCGGTTCTGGTCCCATCCCCGGCCGCGCACCCAGGCGCCCGCGGGGAGCTTGCCGGCCGCCTCGCGCACCCGCCGCACCACCTCTTCATAGCTGGTGACGCCGACCAGGTCGACCTCCTCCAGCGCCTCGCCGAGGCCGCCGAGGTGCGAGTGGGCGTCGATCAGCCCCGGGGTGACGGCGCGGCCGGCGAGGTCGATCACCCGGGTCCGCGGGCCGGCGAGCGCCGCGGCGCCGGCGTCAGGCCCCAGATAGACGATCCGCCCGCCGCGCACGGCGAGGCTCCCCTCGACTTTCGCCGGCGGCTCGACGGGATAGAAGACCCCGTGCCTCAGGATGAGGTCGGCACCGTCCTCTCCATGGGAAGGGCGCGCCGCGACGGCGAGCGCCGCGGCGAACAGCAGAAAACTCAAGGCAGGCCCCATTCTCGGCGACATTTCGACATTTCTCCCGGATCGTCTCCCCATGGCGTGATACCCAGGGAGTGCAAAGAGCAAGCCATTCGGAAACACTTGTAGATGCTATGTTTTTGCGGGCCTCGATGTACACTCCCGCGATGATTCCGGACGGCGGTCCCCTGGCGCTCGCGGAGATCGTCTCGCGCCTCGAGCACCTCCTCGCGCTCTCCACGGCCGAGAGCACCGAGATCTCCTGGCTGGAGATCCGCCGCGGCCAGGAGAGCGGCGGCAAGGGACGGCGCGACGGCTCCGAGACGTTCGAGCGCTCGATCCTGGTGCGGGTGCGCGAGGGGGGCCGGACGGGGATTCACCGCACCGCCGCCGCCAATCTCTCGGAGCTCGAGAGCGCCGTGCGCGCCGCGATGGGCCAGGCGCGCCTCGCGCTCCCCTCCCCGCCGCCGCTCGCGCCGCCGGACTTCGCCGCCCCCGTTCCCGCTCCCAACTCCGCCTCTGCCGGCGATGCCACCGCGCTCTGGGACCCCGAGCTGGCGCGGATGACCCCGGCCCGCGCCCGCGAGCTGGCGGCGTCGATTGCGGGTATTGCGGGCGGCGCGGCCGGCAAGGGAGAGTCCTGCCGCTTCGGCTGGGCCGAGGGGCGTCTCGCCTATGCCGGCAGCACCGGCCTGCGCCGCGCCGCCGCCCTGACCTCCGGCTGGCTCGAGGTGGCCTGCGGCCGCCAGCCTGGCGCCGGGCGTGCCGCGGCGGCGGCCCGCTCGCTCCTCCGGCTCGACCCGCAGCAGGTCCGCGAGCGGGCGCGGCGGCGCCACGGCCCCGCCGACGTGGTGCCGCCTCCCGAGGAGCCGACGCCGCTGCTGCTCGCGCAAGAGGCCGTCGCCGCCCTCGTCGAGCTGCTCAACCGCCAGGCGCTGCGGGCGGACGCCTTCCACTCCGGCCTCTCCTTCCTCCACGACCGGCTGGGCCAGCCGGTCTTCCACCCCGCGATCCACCTGCGCGACGATCCGGCCGACCCGCGCGGCCTCCCCGTACCGTTCGATCTGCTCGGCGCCGCCGCGCGGCCGCTCGACATGATCGCCGGCGGCCGGGCGCTCACCCCGGCGATCGACGACCGGCTCGCCGCCGCGCTCGGCCGCGCGCCGACGGCGCAACGGACGGCGCCGGATGAGGCCGCCGCCGGCCACCTCTTCCTGCTGCCGGGAGAAGCTGCCGAGAGCGACCTGCTGCGCGCCGCTGAGGGGGGCCTGTGGATCGCCGCGCTCGACCCGCTCGAAGCCTTCGACCCGCGGACACTCCGCTTCCGGGCGGTGGCGCGCGGGGTGCGCCAGGTCCAGGGAGGCGCGCTCGGAGCCTCGCTGCCGGACCTGATCTGGGAGGGCGACCTCCCCGCCCTCCTCAACCGGGTGCTGGCGGTCGGCTCCGACCTGGTGACGGTGGCGACCGGCGGCGGGCTCCTCGCCGCCACTACGGCGCCGATGCTCGCCGTCGTCCGCGGCCCTGGGCCCCTGCGCTTCTCCCTCGACTGAACCGCCCTCGCCAGAGGTCCGAGGGGGCAATCGACTGCTCTTCCATAAACATGCTCATTGATGTATAGTTGGTCTCGAGGCCGCCTTTCGAGGCGTCCAGGACCTTCCGGGGTTCCGCCGACGAGCGTCCGCCGTCGGTTGACTGGATCCCCACGGCGGAAGTTACGCCCCGCGGCACCAACCTTCCACCCGCGGCGCTTCGAACACGGCGTCGCGCGCCACGCCCGAGGGGACCGGATTTATCCGGTCCCTTTGCCTTTTGGGAGAGCCGAACGGATTTCCGCTCCCCGCTGCGGCACGTGATCCGACCCCGCGTTCCGGTCTTCCTTCCAGCCGCACTTTTAGACTTAGAAGGGCAAACCGCCACGGTCGTGATGACCGCGCCGGATCGCTTGCCCGGAGGGGGATTCTCATGACGCCCAGAGCTTTCCGCCGCGCCGCCGCCGTCCTGCTGGTCAGCTTGCTCGCCCTGGCGGCCGGCGCCGCGCCGGCCGCGGCCTTCGCGCCGCACCGCCAGGCCGACGATCCGGTCACCGTCGAGCCACTCTCCCGCCTTGTCTCCCTCCTGGTCAGCCTCCTCGACATGGCCGGCATCGGCATGGACCCGAACGGGAGCCACTAGCACTCCACCCTCCGGCCGGCGCCGACTTTTTCCTGGCGCCGGTGTCACTTTTTTCGCCCCAGCAGCAACTTACTCATAGGAGCAGTGTGTCAAGCCAGGAAATGCCTGGGCGCCGGCTGGTGAGGGTGTGTCCTTCTGAAGGGGGGTCGATGATCGCGCAACATCCGGACCGCAACGCGCTCGAGCGCTTCTCGCGCGGCGAAACCGCCGGCGCCGAGGAGCGCTGGATCGAGGCCCACCTGCGCACCGGGTGCGCCCGGTGCCAGCGGGAGGTGGACGAGCTGCTGGCCCGCCTCCTCGCGAGCCCGCCGCCGGAGCCCGCCGCGGCGCCGGAGGCCGCGGCCGAGAACGAGGCCTGGGACCGCCTCTTCTCTTCCCTCGAAGCCCGGCTCGCGGTGGCCACGGCCGAACGCGGCCAGGCGCCCGCCCTGGTCGCCGAGCTGCTCGGCCGGTCGGCGGAGGAACGGGCCGTCGTCCTCCGCCTCGACCGCCGCCTGCAGACCCTCGCCGTCTGCGAGCTGCTGATCGAGCGCTGCTTCGAGGAGGGGTTCCGCGACTCCGCCCGCTCGCTCGAGCTCGCCGACCTTGGGCTGCTGCTCGCCGGCCTGCTCGACGGCGAGCGCTATGGCCGCTCGGTGGTGCAGGATCTCCAGGCCCGGGCCTGGGCCTACCTCGGCAACGCCCGCCGCATCGCCTTCGACCTCGCCGGCGCCGAGGAGGCGCTCGCCCGCGCCGAGCGGCTGGCCGACGGCGGCTCCGCCGATCCGCTCGAGGAGGCGAGGATCCTCGATCTGCGCGCCTCGCTGCTCAGCGACCAGGGGAAGTTCGAGCAGGCGGCGGAGCTGCTGGAGGTGGTGATCGACATCTACGACGATCTCCGCGAGCCGCACCGCAAGGGGCGGGCGATGATCAGCAAGGGGCTGTTCCTCGGCTACTCGGGCTGGCCGGAGGAGGCGATCCGCGAGATCCGCAAGGGGCTCGGCCTGATCGACTGGGAGCGCGAGCCGCGCCTGGTGCTCGGCGCCCGGCACAACCTCGCCTGGCTGCTCGCCGACTGCGGCCGCCTCGACGAGGCGGAGGGGCAGCTCGCCCGCCTGCGCCACTCCTGCCGCGGCATCTCCGACCCCTGGACCGACCTCCGCTTCGCCTGGCTCGACGGACGGATCGCCGCCCGCCAGGGGCGGCACGGCGAGGCGGAGGCGATGCTGCGCGACGTGCAGAGCGGCTTTCTCGCCGCGGGACACGGCTACGACGCCTCGCTGGTGGCGCTCGAGCTCGCCCGGCTCTACCTCGAGACGGGGCGCCTTGCCGAGGTGAAGGCGCTCGCCACCGGCATGCTCGAGGTCTTCCTCTCTCAGGACATCCACCGCCAGGCCCTCGCCGCCCTCGCCGCCTTCCAGCAGGCCGCCGAGCTCGACCGCGCCACCCCCTGCCTGGTGCAGGAGATCTCGACCTACCTGCTGCGCGCGCGCAAGAACCCGCAGCTGCGGTTCGCGAAGGCGGCGGCGTAGGGGTGCCGCCCGCCCTCCCCCTGGTTCCCGCCGCCGCCGCCCGCCGGCTCCTGCTCGGGGCGCAGGGGCTGCTCGACGATCCGCGACGCAAGGCGACCGTGGACGGCCTCTACGAGCTCGTCGAGCGGATGGGCTTCGTGCAGATCGACTCGATCAACGTCGTCGAGCGGGCCCATCACCTGACCCTCGCCGCCCGCCTCCAGGGGTACAAGCCGGCGATGCTCGAACGCCTGCTCGAGCGCGACCGGCGGCTCTTCGAGCACTGGACGCACGACGCCTCGGCGATCCCCACCGTCTGGTATCCGTACTGGAAGGTCCGCTTCGAACGCTATCGCCGCAAGGTGCTCGAGCACCCGTGGTGGATGGAGCGCATCGGCCCCGAGCCGGAGCGGGTGATCGGCCAGGTCCGCGAGCGCATCGCCCGCGAGGGGCCGCTGATGACCCGCGACTTCGAGGGGGAGCGCCCGGCCGGGAGCGAACAGGGATGGTGGGGGTGGAAGCCGCAGAAGACCGCGCTCGAATACCTCTGGCGGACCGGCGAGCTGGCGATCGCGGGGCGGGTGAGCTTCCACAAGGTCTACGACCTCGCCGCGCGCGTCGTGCCCGAAGGCGATGCCGCGTCGCGGCCGGGCGACGAGGAGCACGTCGACTGGGCCTGCCGCTCGGCCCTGGCGCGCCTCGGCACCGCCAGCGCCGACGAGCTCGCCGGCTTCTGGCGCGCCGTCACCCTCGCCGAGGCGCGGGACTGGGGACAACGGGCCGCCGCGGCCGGCGGGATCGTGGCGGTCCAGGTGGAATCCGTCGACGGCTCCCGGCCGCGGGCGGCGTGGGCCCTCCCCGACTGGGAGGAGCGCGCCGCCGCTCTCCCCGCGGCCACGCCGCGCCTGCGCCTGCTGTCGCCGTTCGATCCCATCCTGCGCGACCGCAAGCGAGCCCTTCGATTGTTCGATTTCGACTACCGCTTCGAGGCCTTCGTCCCCGGCGCGCTGCGCCAGCACGGCTACTACGTGCTGCCGATCCTCGAGGGGGAGCGACTGGTCGGCCGGCTCGACCCCAAGGTGCACCGCGACGCGGGATGGCTGGAGGTCAAGAACCTCTGGTGGGAGCCGTGGGTGCGAGCGAGCAAGGGGCGCCAGGCCTCGCTCGCGGCGGCCCTCGACCGGCTGGCCCGGCAGGTCGGGGTGGAGCGCTGGACGCTGCCGTCTGGCGGCTAGCGGCCGGCCCGGGCGAGCGCCCGCTGCATCAGCAGATCCTGGCTGGAGCGCCCCTCCTCCCCCGGCCCCGGGTGGCGCTGGAGGTAGGAGCCGTCGGACTGCATGTCCCAGGCCTTGCAGTTGTCGGCGAGCTGGAGGTCGAGGATCGCCTTGACCTCCTCCTGCGCCCGCGCCCCTTCGATCGGCACCGCCGCCTCGACGCGGGCGTCGAGGTTCCGGGTCATCCAGTCGGCCGAGCCGATGTAGTACTCCGGGTCGCCGCCGTTGGCGAAATAGAAGATGCGGGCGTGCTCGAGCAGCCGGCCGACGATGCTGATCACGCGGATCGTGCCGCTCTTGCCGGGCAGCCCCGGCCGCAGCCGGCAGATGCCCCGCACGATGAGGTCGATCTCCACCCCGGCGGCCGAGGCCGCGTAGAGGGCGTCGATCATCTGGCGGTCGTCGAGCGCGTTCATCTTGGCGATGATGTGCCCGCCGCGCCCCGCCTTCTGCTGCTCGACCTCGCGCGCGATCATGTCGAGGAAGCGCTGGCGCATGCCCACCGGGGCCACCAGCAGCTTCTTGAACTGCGGCTGGTAGACGAAGCCGGTCAGCATGTTGAACAGCTGCAGGACGTCCTGCGAGATCTCCTCGTTCGAGGTGAACAGGCCGAGGTCGGTGTAGAGCTTGGCGGTCTCCGGGTTGTAGTTGCCGGTCGCGATGTGCACGTAGCGCCGCAGAGTGTCGCCGTCCTGGCGCACCACGACGGCGACCTTGGCGTGGGTCTTCAGCCCCACCAGGCCGTAGCAGACGTGGGCCCCCACGTTCTCGAGCGCCTCGGCCCACTCGATGTTGGCCGCCTCGTCGAAGCGCGCCTTGATCTCGACCGTCACCGCGATCTGCTTCCTCAGCTCCGCGGCGCGGATCAGCGCCTGCATGTTGGGCGACTCGGGCGAGGTGCGGTAGAGGGTCTGCTTGATGGCGAACACCTTGGGGTCGTCCGCCGCCACCTCGATGAAGCGCTGCACGCTGGTGGCGAACGAGTCGTAGGGGTGATGGACCAGCACGTCCCCCTCGTCGATGACGCGGAAGATCTCGGTCTCCTCGCCGGCGTCGAGGACGAAGGGAGGCGGCGTCACCGGCGCCCAGGGGCGGAAGCGCAGCGACGGCAGCGGCACCGCGCCGGCGAACGCCATCAGGTCCTTCAGGGCGAGCGGCCCCTCGACCTCGTAGACCTCGGTCGGCGAGATCTCGAGCTGGTCGCAGAGCAGCTCGAGCATCCAGCCCGGGATGCCGCGCGCCGCCGCCTCCACCTCCAGGCGGACGACGGTGGCGAAGCGCCGCTCGCGCAGCTCCTCCTGGATCACCTCGAGCAGGTCCTCGGCGGTCTCCTCGTTGCGCTGCACGTCGGCGTTGCGGGTTACCCGGAAGGGGAAGGAGTCGACGATCTCCATCCCCGGAAAGAGGCGGTCGAGGTTATGGGAGATCACCTCTTCGAGCGACACGAAGCGCAGCGTCCGCGGCAGCTGGACCCAGCGCGGCAGGATGTGCGGGCACTTGACCCGCGCGAAGCGCGGCTCGCGGTCGCCGGGCGCCTTGACCGCCACCGCGAGCGACAGGCTGACGTTCGAGATGAACGGGAACGGGTGCGCCGGATCGACGGCGAGGGGCGTCAGCACCGGGAAGATCTTGCGGTCGAACTCCTCGCAGAGGTGGCGGCGCTCGCTCACCCGCAGCCCGTCCCAGGGGAGGAGCTCGACGCCGTGCTGGCCGAGGGCGGCCATCAGCTCGTGATTGAACAGCCGGCGCTGGCGCGCCACCAGCGGCCGCACCTTGGCGTTGACCACGGCGAGCTGCTGGCGCGGGGTGCCGTCGCCGTCCGGCCCGATCTCGCGCACGTTGCTGGCGATCTGCTGCTTTAAGCCCCCGACCCGCTTCATGAAGAACTCGTCAAGGTTGGAGTCGAAAATGGCGATGAACTTCAAGCGTTCGAGCAGCGGGTTTTCGGCATCCTCGGCCTCGCGCAGGACGCGGGCGTTGAACTCCAGCCACGACAGCTCCCGGTTGAGCAGCGGCGACGGCTCCTCGGCGGCCGGCGGCTCCGGGTTGACGATCGGTTCGACGCGGTGCGGTTCGGACATGGCATCGCCGATTCTGCCATACCTCCCGTGACGGGGATGTGACACCTGGCCTTCCCGCGCGAGCCCGCGGTCTAGAATGGCCCGGTGAGCGCAACGCCGACCCTGATCGTCCAGACCCTTACCTTTCCCACCGGCGGCGAGCCGGCTCGTTCCTCGGCGGGGCCCTACCCGCTGGGGATCGTCCCCGGCCGCGAGCGGCTGGCGGCGATCGACATCGGCTCGAACTCGATCCACATGGTGGTGGCCGAGGCCGAGCCGAACGGCGGCTACCGCCTGCTCGGGCGCGAGCGCGAGATGGTCCGCCTCGGCAAGACGGGGCTCGGCGACGGCGCGCTCTCCGAGGCCGCGATGCAGGACGGCCTCGAGGCGCTCGCCAAGATGACCAACATCGCCCGCCTGCGCGGCACCGAGCGGGTGGTGGCGGTCGCCACCAGCGCGGTGCGCGAGGCGGCCAACGGCGCCGACTTCCTCGCCCGCGTCAAGGCGCTGACCGGCCTCGACGTCCAGCTCCTCACCGGCGTCGACGAGGGGCGGCTGATCTACCGCGCCGTGCGCGAGGTGGTCGACCTCGGCCCCGACACCGCTGTGATCGTCGACGTCGGCGGCGGCAGCACCGAGTGGATCACCGCCGAGGCCGGCGTGCTCGAGGCGGTGGTGAGCCTGCCGCTCGGCTCGCTGCGCTGCGCCGGCGAGCTCACCGGCGACCCGCCGGGCGCCGCCGCCCTCGACCGCCTGCGCCGCCGGATCGACAAGCGCCTCGCCGCGGCGGTGCCGCGCCATCCCGTCGGGCGGCTGGTCGCCACCTCGGGGACGGCGGTCTGCTGCGCCGACCTGATCGACCATTTCGCCGACCGTCCATGGAAGGAGGTTTCCGGCGCCCGCGAGGTGCGCGCCCGCGACCTCGCCGCGCTGGTCGAGCGGCTGCGCCCGCTGAAGCGCCGTCAGATCGCCGACCTCCCCCCCGTCGGCGGGCCGCGTTCGGACAGCCTGCTCGCCGGCGCCGTGCTGCTCCAGGCGCTGGTCGCCTACTCGGGGGTCGAGCGCTTCCAGGTCTCCGACCGCGCCCTGCGCGAGGGGCTGGTGCTCGCCGCCCTCGGCCAGCCGATCCCCCTCGCCGCCCAGCCCGAGGACCTGCGCCGCCGCCAGGTGCTGCAGCTCGCCGAACGCTCGGAGAGCGTCTACCGGCACAATTTACAAAGCGCTCGCCTCGCCGTCCGCCTGTTCGACGTCACCGCCTCGCTGCACGGGTTCGGCGCCCGCGAGCGCGAGTGGCTGGAGTACGCCGCGCTGCTCCACGACATCGGCTACTCGGTGCACTACAAGGGGCACCACAAGCACGCCTACTATCTGATCCGCAACGCCGTGCTCGACGCCTTCGACCAGCGGGAGATCGAGATCATCGCGGGCGTCGCCCGCTACCACCGCGGCGCCGCTCCCAAGGCGAGCCACCCCACGATGGCGACGCTCAAACCCTGGCAGCAGAGGACGATCCGCAAGCTCGCAGCGCTGCTGCGGGTCGCCGACGCCCTCGATCGCACCCATGCCTCCCGCGTCGAGGAGATCTACTGCGCCATCCGCCGGCGTGGCCACAAAGTGACACTCGAGATCCTCTCCCGATACTCGGTCGACCTCGAGCTCGAGGCCGCCCGCGAGCATGGGCGTTTCTTCGAACGGGTCTTCGCCTGCGACCTGCGCTTCCGTCAGGGGCTGGAGGTGGCTGAAACCTAGCCCTTTTTTACAGCCCTTTGTAAGAAGTTTCTTCCCTCTCCCCCCCTCCCCCAGAAGGTTCGCCCCCGCTAAACCGCTCGGTGACAAAGAGTTAACACAGATATGACAAGAATTTCACATCGCCCACTGTGGAAAACTCCACAACCGTTTCAAAGAGCCGTCTGTCAAGTGGGGATAAGCGAGGCGAAAGTGTATAGATATCAATTACTTACGCCCTTTGCACAGCAACCTGGTCAAAGCGGAGAAAGGCCCGAGAACCGGGCCTTTGGTCCGGATTCCAGGACGTTTTCCACAGCCTTTTCCGCACTGGCTGTGGAAGACTCCATGCTAGCCTCCAGGCCATGGCACGAGAACGGATTCTGCTCATCGAGGATGAGGCCGATATCGCCGAGGTGTTGCAGTACAACCTCGAAAAAGAGGGGTTCGCGGTGGAGACCGCCCTGCGCGGAGACACCGGTCTCGAGGCCCTCCGCCGGCAGGCTCCGGACCTCGTCCTGCTCGATCTGATGCTCCCCGGAATCGACGGCCTCGAGCTGACCCGCCTGCTCAAGCGCGACGCCGCTACCTCCCGCGTTCCGATCGTCATGCTCACCGCGCGCGGCGAGGAGGTCGACCGCATCGTCGGCCTCGAGCTGGGAGCGGACGACTACATCAGCAAGCCGTTCAGCCCGCGCGAGGTGGTGCTCCGCGTCAAGGCGGTGCTGCGCCGGCGGCAGCCCGAGGAGAGCGGCGGCGACCGGCTGGAGATCGGCGGCGTCCAGCTCGACATCTCGGGGCACCAGCTGCGGGTGGGGGGCAAGGAGGTGCCGCTCACCGCCACCGAGTTCCGCCTGCTGCGGCTGCTGATGGAGCGCGGCGGGCGGGTGCAGACCCGCGGCCAGCTCCTCTCCGACGTCTGGGGATATGCCGAGGACATCGACAGCCGCACCGTCGACACCCACATCCGGCGCCTGCGCCGCAAGCTGGGCCCGGAGGCCGACCGCATCGAGACGGTGATCGGCGTCGGCTACCGGCTGAGGCCCTGACCGGGGTGCGCCTGCTCGGACTGCCGCCGAAGCTGCGGCTCGCGCCGCTCTGGCCCGCCCTCGCCGCCGTGGTGACCGCCACCGTCCTGCTCTGGGCGCTGCTGCCGAGCCTCCTCGAGCGCACCGCCGCCGTCCAGCTCTTCGACATGCTCGACCTGGTGGCGCCGATCGCCCGCGAGCGCCTCGCCGACCCCCACGTCACGCTCGAGACCTGGGCCGGCCAGCTCGCCGCCGACAGCGGCATCCGGGTGACCCTGATCCGCCACGACGGCGTGGTGCTCGCCGACAGCTCGGTCGAGCCCGAGGAGGTGCGGGCGATGCAGAACCACCTCGCCCGTCCCGAGGTCCGCGCGGCGCTCGCCGGCGGGCGCGGCATGAACGTGCGCACCAGCGCCACCACCGGCAACCCCTACGTCTACGTCGCCCGCACCCTCTCCGGCCCCGGCGGCGAGGTGATGGTCCTCCGCCTCGCCGAGCCGCTCGAGCAGCTGAGCGCCCTGCGCACCCGGCTGGCGGCGGCGATGGCGCTCGCCGTGCTGGCGGCCGGCGTCGCCATCCTGTTCACCTCGCTATGGCTCGACCGCCGCCTCTTCGAGCCCGCCTCGCGGCTGATCGCCGGCGCGCAGGACCTGGCGCTCGGCCGCGCCTCCCGCGTCGCGGTGCCGGACGAGGACGAGCTCGCTCCCCTCGCCCTCGCCTTGAACCGGCTCGCCGCCACCGCCGAGCAGCAGGTCGAGGCGGTCAGCCAGGAGCGCGACCACCTGCAGGAGATCCTCGCCAGCATGTCGGAGGGGGTGCTGGTGGTCGGCCCGGACGGCCGCGCCCAGCTGATCAACCCCGCCTTCTACCGCCTCTTCGACCTCGCCGGCGACTTCGCCGGCCGACCGGCGCTCGAGATCATCCGCCATCCCGGCTTCGCGCGGCTGATCGAGGAGACGCTGCGCAGCCGCGAGCCGCAGAGCGCCCAGATCAGCCTACCTACCCCGGAGCGGCGGACCCTGCTGCTGGCCAGCGCCGTCCTCTCCGCCGGGGAGCGCGGCGCGGTGGTCGCCGCCCGCGACACCACCGATCTCACCCGGGTGGCCGACATGCGGCGCGATTTCGTCGCCAACGTCTCCCACGAGCTGAAGACCCCGCTCGCCGCCATCCGCGGCTACGCCGAGACCCTGCGCGACGGCGCCCTCGACGAGCCGCCGACCGCCCGCCGCTTCACCGACCGCATCCTCAGCCAGTGCCGGCGCCTCCAGGAGCTGCTCGCCGACCTGCTGATCCTCTCCCGCCTCGAAGGCGACGCCACGCTCGAGCGCGAGCCGGTGAGCCTCGACGCCATCGCCCGCCACGCCGTCGAGCTGCTCACCCCGGCGGCGCGCGAGAAGGGGGTGGAGATCGAGCTCAGCGAGGAGCCCGTCCCTCCCGTGCAGGGGGATGCCGGCAACCTCGAGCGCCTCCTCCTCAACCTGCTCGACAACGCCATCAAGTACAACCGTCCGGACGGCAAGATCACCGTCCGGGTGGCTCGTTGCGGCGGCGAGGCGATGCTCGAGGTGAGCGACACCGGCATCGGCATCCCCCCGGAGTCGATCCCGCGCATCTTCGAGCGCTTCTACCGGGTCGACAAGGGGCGCGCCCGCGAGGAGGGAGGGACCGGCCTCGGCCTCGCCATCGTCAAGCACATCGCCCAGGCCCACGGCGGCCAGGTCGACGTCGAGAGCCGCGTCGGCCGCGGCTCGACCTTCCGGGTGCGGCTCCCCCTGGCTTCCTAGCCCTTCTTCCCTAAGCCGCCGCGGCCAGGCACAGCCGCCGGCCGAGGCGGACGGCGCTGTGGGAGACGTCGGAGCAGCCGGGGAGGACCACCCGCACCACCGCGACGGGCGATCCGGGAGGCGTCAGCTCGACCACCACCAGCGGCTGGAACCCTTCCCGGCGCAGGGCGCGCTCGCAGGCGAGCACGACCGCCTCGAGGTCCGCGGGGAGCGGCAGGGGCGCCGCCGGGGCGGGCACGGTCTGGGCGGCCGGCTCGCGCCGCTCGGGTGAGCCGCGGCGCGGCGCCGCGGCCTCGACTTCCTCTTCGGGTACACCGGCGAGGATCATCGCCCGCGCCTGGAGAGCTTCGAGGACGGCGCGCTCCAGAGCCAGATAGGGATCGAGATGGGCGGCGTGGCCGCGGATCGGCCGTTCCGGAAGGCCCGGGCGGCTCTCCTCGAGGCTGGCGAGATAGGTGGTGGCGCCGCCGATCGTCGGCAGCTGCCGGACCTCCAGGCCGATGCCGTGGCTGGCGAGCCGCGGCAGCAGCCGCGCGATCCACGGCGAGCCGGAGGTGGCGAGATCGACGCGGATGCCGCCCTGCGCCAGCTCGGCGACCGCTACGGCGTCGCGCTCCAGGAGCTCCAGCAGGCCGTGGAAGACCGCCTCGGTGGGATGGCCGCCGGCGGCCAGGCCGGTGCGGCGCCAGATCGGCGGATTGGCGGCGCCGGCCGGCGGCGCGAACGGGCAGCAGACGTCGTGGGCGGGGACCAGCACCTCAGCCCCCCAGAACGAAGTGCCTGGCACCCAGGCGAGCGGCGCGTCGCCGGGATCGTTCAAACCGTACGGCAGCGGCACGGCGCCCGGGGGCAGGAAGAGCTCCGCGGCGAGCTCCGAGGGGCGGGCCAGGCGCCACGCGACGGCCGGCCGGCCGCTCCCGCTTCCACTCCCACTCCAATAACGCTCCAGCAGCTCCATCAACGCGCCGAGGCGCGACTCCTCCGCCGTCCATCCCTTGCCGTTGAGCACCGTGAGATGACCGGGGAGGCCGAGCGCCCGCGCCTCCCGCTGCGCGACCGCCAGCATCTCCTCGACCGGAGCGCGTCGCCAGCCGGCGCCGCGCACCGGGCAGGGGGAGAGCCAGGAGGCGCGCGCGGAACGGCGGCTCGGGCCGGCGGCGGGCACGGGCGTCTCCAGGGTCTCCGGCATCTCCAACATCTCCAGCATCTCCATCGGGGGGGCTCCTCGTCAGTGCGCAGCGAAACAGGCGCCTGGAGAGCCGCGAAAGTTACAGCCGGAGACGACGGCCTCAGCCCAGCTTCAGCAGGTTGCCCGGCGCGCCGTGATGCGAATGGCGGATGTCGCGCCCTTCGACGTAGTAGATGACGTCCTCGGCGATGTTGGTCGCGTGGTCGGCGATGCGCTCCATGTTGCGCGACACGAGGAGGAGGTGGAGAGCGCGGCTGACCGTCTTCGGGTCCTCGATCATGTAGGTCAGCAGCTCGCGGAAGATCTGCTTGTAGAGGCCGTCGACGGCGTCGTCGCTCTGGCAGACCTCGGCCGCCAGCGCGGTGTCGCGGCGCACGAAGGCGTCGAGGCTGCGGCGCACCATGTCCTGCACCAGGGTCGACAGGTGGGGCAGGTCGATGTACGGCTTGAGCGGCGGCTGCTCGTTGAGCTGCTCGACCGACTGCGCGATGTTCACCGCCGAGTCGCCGATCCGCTCGAGGTCGCTGTTGATCTTCATCACCGCGACCAGGAAGCGCAGGTCGACCGCCGTCGGCTGCTTGGTGCCGAGGATCAGGTGGCACGCCTCGTCGATCTCGATCTCCAGGTGATCGACCTCGTTGTCCCCTTCGATCACCTCGCTGCACAGCTCGTTGTTGCGGTCGAGGAGAGCCTGGGTCGCCTTGGCGACCATCCCCTCCACCATGCCGCCCATCCGCAGCAGCGCCTGGCGCACGCGGTCGAGATCCTGATCCAAACGTCGTTCCATGACCATTTTCTTCCTTTCGCTGCCGCGCTCGAAACTCTACCCGAAACGTCCCGTGATGTAGTCCTCGGTCTGCTTCTTCAGCGGATTGATGAAGATTTTCTGCGTCGGCCCGTACTCGACCATCTCGCCGAGGTAGAGGAAGGCGGTGTAATCCGAGACGCGGGAGGCCTGCTGCATGTTGTGGGTGACGATCACCTGCGTGTACTGGCTCTTCAAGTCCTGCATCAGCTCCTCGACGCGGGCGGTGGCGATCGGATCGAGCGCCGAGCAGGGCTCGTCGAGCAGGATCACCTCGGGCTCGACGGCGATCGCCCGCGCGATGCAGAGGCGCTGCTGCTGGCCGCCCGACATGCCGAGCGCGCTCTCCTCGAGGCGGTCCTTGACCTCGTCCCAGAGCGCCGCGCCGCGCAGGCTGCGCTCGACGATCTCGTCGAGGTCCCGCTTCTTGTTGATCCCCTGGATGCGGCAGCCGTAGGCGACGTTCTCGTAGATCGACTTCGGGAACGGGTTCGACTTCTGGAACACCATGCCGATCCGCTTGCGCAGCGCGTTGATGTCGATCCGCGGGTCGTAGATGCTCTCCTCCTCGAAGCGGATGTCGCCTTCGATACGGACGTTGTCCACCAGGTCGTTCAGCCGGTTGATGCAGCGCAGCAGCGTCGACTTGCCGCATCCGGAAGGGCCGATGAAGGCGGTGATCCGCTTTTCCGGGATCTTCATCGAGATGCTGTTGAGCGCCTTCTTCTCGCCGTACCAGAGCGAGAGGTCCTCGATGCGCAGGATCGGGTTCTCGATCCGCGGATCGAGCGCGGGATCGAGGCCTGCGGGAGCTTGCGCAAGGGTTTCCGTCGTCATGATTTTCTCTCTTCCGCGCCGCTAGACGGCGCTCCCCGCGTACTTGCGCCGCAGGTGGTTGCGCAGCGCGATCGCCACCAGGTTCATCAGCGTCACCACCAGGATCAGCAGCAGCGCGGTGGCGAACACCACCGGCGTCGTCGCCTCGACGTTCGGGCTCTGGAAGCCGACGTCGTAAATATGGAAACCCAAATGCATGAACTTGCGTTCCAGGTGGAGGAACGGCGGCTTGCCGTCGAGCGGCAGGGTGGGGGCGAGCTTCACCATGCCGACGATCATCAACGGCGCCACCTCGCCGGCGGCGCGCGCCATCGCGAGGATCATGCCGGTGAGGATGCCCGGCGCCGCGGCCGGCACCACCACCCGGCGGATGGTCTCGAACTTGGTGGCGCCGAGCGCCAGCGACCCCTCGCGCACGATGCGCGGCACCGCCGCCAGCCCCTCCTCGGCGGCCACGATCACCACCGGCACGGTGAGCAGGGCGAGGGTCAGCGCCGACCACAGGATGCCGCCGGTGCCGAAGGTCGGCGCCGGCAGCGATTCGGGATAGAAAATGCGATCGATCGTGCCGCCGACCAGGTAGACGAAGAAGGCGAGGCCGAACATCCCGAAGACGATCGACGGCACGCCGGCCAGGTTGTTGACGGCGATCCGCACCATGCGCACCAGCGGCCCCTGCCTGGCGTACTCGCGCAGGTAGAGCGCGGCGAGCACCCCCATCGGCGCCACCGCGAAGGACATCAGGAAGACCATCATCACGGTGCCGAAGATGGCGGGGAAGATTCCCCCCTCGGTGTTCGACTCGCGCGGCTCGCCGCCGACGAACTCGGCCGAGCGCGCGCCGTAGAGGCGCAGCTTGGCGAGCCAGCCCATGTCGTTCGGACGGATGGCGCGCACCACCGTGCCGACCGCCATCTCCTTGGTTTCGCCGTTCGCCGTCGTCATCACCAGGGTCTCGTCCCCGAAGCGGGCGCGCAGCTCGGAGAGGCGGGCGGCGAGCCGGTCGTAGCGCCCCTGGCGGACGGCGATGTCGCGTTCGAGCGCCGCCTTGCGGCGGTCGTGCTCCGCGGCCGGCAACGCCGCGAGGTCGAGCTTCTTTTCTTCCAGCCGCAGGCGCTCGATCTGATAGTTGATGTCGCCGATCGGCCCCTTCTCGAGCGCCTGGATGCGCGCGAGCTCGGCGTCCTTCCGCGCATGAAGCGGGCCGAACGCCTGCCAGACGGCGTCGGGGCCGGCGGCGATCACCTGTCCGCCCTTCCTGCGCAGCGCGGTCATCGTGCCGTAGAAGTTTCCCCACTCGAGGCGCTCGAGCATCACCACGCCCCGCGGGCGGGAGCGGCCGGCGATCTCCTTGACGTCGACCCAGGTGAAGTCGAGGCCGACGACGTCGCGGTTGCCGATCTTCAGCCGCACGCGGTCGATCGCCTTCGCCGCCCGCGTGCCGGTCTCGGCCGCCGACTGCTCGACGCTCCACACCTCGCCGAGGACCTTCCTGCCGTCCTTGAGGGTCAGCTCGGTGAGGTCCTTCTGCCAGAAATAGCTGAGGCCGTTGTAGCCGAGCAGCGCCAGGATGCCGATCACCAGCAGCAGGTTGAGCGCCAGGGCGCCGCCGCAGAGCCAGGTGAGCGCCTGGCCGACGGCGCTCGAACGCCGCCGGTAGTCGCTGAAGAACGCGGCGGCGCGGGGTTGCGCGCGGCTACGCGCCCCGGAGCCCATCACGGCCGCCGGCGCGCGGTCCACGGCGGCGACCTGGCAGGAGCCGGAGGACGGCGGGCGGGAAGAGCTCATCGCGGATCGGCCCTCCATCACAGTTGCGTGTAGCGCTCGCGGAGGCGCTTGCGCACGATCTCCGCCACGGTGTTGATCACGAAGGTCATCACGAAGAGCAGCAGGCCGGCCAGGAAGAGGGTGCGGTAGAGGGTGCCGCCGTGCGGCGCCTCGGGGATCTCGACCGCGATGTTGGCCGACAGGGTGCGGAAGCCGTTGAACGGGTTCCAGTCCATGATCGGCGTGTTGCCGGTCGCCATCAGCACGATCATCGTCTCCCCCACGGCGCGGCCGAAACCGATCATGATTCCCGAGAAGATGCCGGGCGAGGCCGAGGGGAGGACGACGCGGGTCACCGTCTGCCAGCGGTCGGCGCCGAGGGCGAGCGAGCCCGCCACCAGGTTCGCGGGGACGTTCGAGAAGGCGTCCTCGGCGATCGCGAAGATGATCGGGATCACCGCGAACCCCATGGCGAGCCCGACCACGACGGCGTTCCTCTGGTCGAAGCCGAGCCCGGTCACGTTGAGCAGCCAGGTCTTGAAGTCTCCGGCGAAGGCCAGGCGCTCGAAGCCGGCGGAGACCCGCAAGCAGGCGGCGATCCCCGCCGCCAGCACGAAGACGAAGAGGAGCGCCTCGGTGCCCACCGGAAAGCGGCCGCGGAAGGCGCGCGGCAGGCGGGTCCACAGCCAGCCGGCGGCGAGCACGAAGAGCGGCAGCGCGAAGGCCATCAGCACCAGCGCCGGCACCACCCGCTCGATCCGCGGCGCCAGCCACAGGCCGGCGAGGAAGCCGAGCACCACGCTGGGGAGCGAGGCCATGATCTCGATCATCGGCTTGACGTAGCGCTTGTACGCCGGGTGCATGAACTGCGAGATGTACATCGCCCCGAGGACGCCGAGCGGGATCGCCAGCAGCAGCGAGTAGAAGGTCCCTTTGAGGGTGCCGGCGAGCAGCGGGGTGAGCGAGAGCTTGGGCTCGAAGTCGTCCGAGCCGCCGCTCGACTGCCAGACCCACTCGGGGCGGGCGTACCCCTCGTACCAGACCTTGCCGAACAGCGACCGCGGCGTGACCTCCGGGTGCGGGTTGTGGATGTCGACCTCGGCCACCTGGGCCCCTTGAGCCCCGCCGGCGAGATAGGCGCCGTCGGCCTTCGGGGTGTAGAACAGCGCCGAGACGTCGGCGACCGGCGAGCCCCCCGTCCACAGGGTGCGGTCGGCGGTCGAGAAGTAGAGGCCGAGCTCGCGGGCGCCGGCGGCGAGGAAGCTCCTGTCGCGCTGCGACGGGGCGATCCTGCGGATCGCCCCCCGCTGGCGGCCGAGGTCGTGGGCGCGCGCCAGGCGCACCGAGTCGCCGGACTCGTTGACCGCGAACCAGACGGAGAGCGCGCCGTTCTCCTGCCCCACGGCGAGCGAGCGGCCGCCGAGCAGCAGGTTCATGGCGGTGATCGGCGCCCCCGCGTTGGCGGTGCGCAGGTCGCCCGGCTGGCCGTCGGCGAGCGTCCACCAGAGGAGGTCGCCGCCGGCCGTGCCGGCGTAGAGGTTCTTCTGCGCCGCGTCGATCACCAGCGCGGTGATCCGCCCCGGCGCGTCGAGCTCGGCGCGGTGGAGGGTGCCGGTCGCCTCGCCGGTGATCTCGTTCTTCTCGACGCCGCGGCGCACCACCGCCAGCCGGCCGTCCGCGAGCGCCGCCGCCGCCACCGTGTTGCCATCGGCGTCGAGCTGCGCCGCGAAGGCGCCGAGCGGGCGGTGCCGCGGATCGAGCTCGAGGAAGACGGGCGGCGTCTCGTCCGGCGTCACCACCCGTTCCTGTCCCTGGAAAGAGACGCCGAAGCCCATGCTCTTCACCACCACGCGGCCGTCGGAGGTGGCGGCGGCGAAGGCGTGCGACAGCGGCGGCACGGCGGCGGCGAGGAGCGTCGTCCGGGGCCCCGGCCCGGCGGCGAGCACCTCGGAGGTGTAGACCACCTTGCCGTCGCTCATCCGCACCACCCGCACCGTGCCGCGGTCGTCGAGGGTCGAGACGTGGGTGCGGTAGTCGTCCGAGAGGACCGCCTCGATCCTGCCGGCGCTCGCCACCGTCACCTTGCGGCCGGCGTCAACGCGGGCGCGGAAGGCGAGCGGCGCCACCTCGACCACGATGAAGATCAGGATCCCCAGGATGCTCGCGATGATGCCGATGCCGCCCGCCGAGACCACCCAGCGGGCCGCCTGGTCGGCGAGCAGGCGCTTCTTCGGCGTCTCTCGGTTGCGCTCGCGCTCCGCGGCGGAACGAACGGGTTGGGGCGGTGTCGCCATCGGCCGGGGCTACTTGAGCTTCGCCAGCTCTTCGTTGACGATCTTCGCGGGGAGCGGGATGAAGCCGTCCTTGACGACGGTCGTCTGCCCCTGCTGCGAGAGCACGAACCTCAGGTACTCGCGGACCATCGGATCGATCGGCTTGTTGGGCGCCTTGTTGACGTAGACGTAGAGGAAGCGCGACAGCGGGTACTTCCCCGAGATCACGTTCTCCGGGCTATCGTCGACGCAGGCGCCGGGCTTGGCGGCCACCGGGACGGCGCGCACCCCCGAGGTCTTGTAGCCGATGCCGCTGTAGCCGATCGCGAACTTGTCCTCGGTGACTCCCTGGACGACCGACGCCGAGCCCGGCTGCTCCTTGACGGTGTCGCGGTAGTCCCCCTTGCAGAGGGCGTGCTCCTTGAAATAGCCGTAGGTGCCGGAGGCCGAGTTGCGGCCGTAGAGGCTGATCGGCTGGCTCCCCCAGCCTCCCTCGTTGACCCCCGCCGCGCCCCAGGCGTTGATCGCCTTGCCGCCGCACGCGTGGCCCTTCGAGAAGATGCCGTCGATCTGCTGCAGGGTCAGGCACTTGACCGGGTTGTCCTTGTTGACGAAGACGCCGATGCCGTCGACCGCGACGCGGAACGCCGTCGGCTTGTAGCCGTACTTCTTCTCGAAGCCGTCGATCTCCCCCGCCTGCATGGTGCGGCTCATCGGACCGAGCTGCGAGGTCCCCTGGATCAGCGCCGGCGGCGCCGTCGAGGAGCCCTTCCCCTCGATCTGGATGCGGACGTTCGGATATTCCTTCTTGTAACCCTCGGCCCACAGCGTCATCAGGTTGTTGAGGGTGTCCGAGCCGACCGAGCTGAGGCTGCCCGAGACGCCGCTCGTCTTGCTGTAGGACGGGATCGCTGAATCCACCTTCGTCGCCTGCGCCGTGAGACCGGCGCTCGCGGACAGGGCCACCGCCACGGCCAGCGGAGCCGCCATGAGATTACGCTTCATCGATCTCTCCTTTGAGGGTTCATTCAATTTTTCGATTTTGAGCAGAACGGTTCCCCGCTCCGCGAGACAGACTCTCGCAGAGGGGTTTGGCAGCCGCCGCACCACCCTGTGACAGCGGCGTGACAACCGCTTCGCTGGTTGTGCATTCCTGCAAAAAAGCCTGTCGCAGGGCTGTCACAGGCTCGTCGCGGGGCCGACCGTGCCACTTTTCTATCCTCACCGCCGGATCAACCCGTGTTTGCTCTGCCGGACGGCGGCCCGCGGCCGTACGAGGCAACTTCATAAATGTCCTTCGATCGGTTCGAATCCAAAAGGAGAGCAGGAATGCGCAGAAAAGCCCTAGGGAAGGCCGGCTTGCTGGCAATGTTGGTGGTGACGCTGGTGGCGCTGTCGGTGGCCCCGGCCGCCCATGCCCAGGTGGCGGGCCTGTACTACCAGGAGGTCGAGAAGGAAGGGCGGGTCTACGTCTTCAACACCCCCGAGCGCTTCCACTCGTGGGAGGCCAGCAACGACATCGGCACCGCCGTCACCCTGGTCGGCCGCGGCCCCAACGGCGAGACGATCGTCGCCGAGAACGAGACGGCGATGGACCTCTACCTCTTCAAGCACAACCTGCCGGCCTACGAGCGGCCGACCCCGAAGGCGGCCAAGGCGGCCGACTACCCGGCGAGCAAGTTCGGCATCCGGGTCTATGCCGACCTCAGTCACAAGGAGAACAAGGACGACTTCACCGGCACCAAGAGCGCCGACAGCGGCACCGGCGTCGACGTCAAGCGCACCTACTTCACCTTCACCCAGCAGTTCGACAAGGTGTGGTCGGCCACTTTCCAGTCCGACATCGGCGACCAGGGCACCAAGCGCTATGACGTCTTCGTGAAGAAGGCCTACATCCAGGCGCAGCTCTCGCCGCTCGCCGGCTTCCGGCTCGGCTCGGCGGACACCCCGTGGATCCCCTACGTCGAGAACGTCTACGGCATGCGCTACGTCGAGCAGACGCTGACCGACCGCCTGACCTTCGGCAACTCGGCCGACTGGGGCCTCCACCTCTTCGGCGGCAACAGCCTGGTGAGCTATCAGGTCTCGGCCTTGAACGGCCGCGGCTACAGCAACCCGACGCGCAGTAAGAGCGTCGACTTCGAAGGACGGATCGGCATCACCCCGGTCGCCGGCCTGACCCTCGCGGTCGGCGGCTACAGCGGCAAGCTCGGCGCCGACACCGAGCCGGTCCCCGCTCTCCACACCGCCCAGCGCACAGACGCCCTGATCGGCTACGTCAGCGACGCCTTCCGGGTCGGCGGCGAGTACTTCACGGCCACCGACTGGAAGAACGTGGCCACCGTCACCAAGGACAAGGCCGACGGCTACTCGGTCTGGGGGCAATTCAATTTCACCCCCGAATTCGGCATCTTCGGCCGCTACGACGCCGCCAAGCCGAGCAAGGACCTCAAGCCGAACCTCAAGGAGACCTACTACAACGCCGGCTTCCAGTGGACGGTCAACAAGGCCTTCGCCGCCTCGCTGGTCTACAAGTACGACGAGGTGAAGGGCGGGACCTTCTCAACCGGCGACGCCGGCGCGACCGGCTCCTCCAACGCCGCCTTCAAGGGGAAGTTCAGCGAGATCGGCCTCTACACGGTCTACAACTTCTAGGCTCGCGAAGGCTTCCCGTGGATGATAGGGCCGCCCTCGGGCGGCCTGTTTTATTGCACCCGCCGTTGCACCCGCCAGCCGCCGTCGAGCAGAGGCACCGTCGCGCACGCCGGACCGCCGTCCTTCGCGGTTCCCGCGATCCGCACCGCCAGGACCGCTTCCGGGTCCGCCAGCGCCGCCTCGACCAGCGGCCAGCCGATCCCGCCGAGTTGTACCTTGATCCGCCGCGTCCAGGGGGAGCCCGCCTCGCCGGCGCAGGTCCCCACGTTGACGTAGACGAAGCGGACGTCCGGAGTGCCGTGGGCGAAGGGGCCGAGGAAATTCGGCCGGCCATCTGGACGCTGCTGGACCCGGACCGTGAAGTCGAAGGCGAGATCCTCACCCGTCGACTGGGCGGCGGAGACGATCTCCGTCTTCCCTTTTTGCAGAGCGAACCTCACCCCCGGTGGAGGCTGCACGAGGGTGATCCGCAGGCGGATCTCGCGTTCCATCACGTTCTTCTCCTTTTACATCCGGACGCGCAGGAAGCCCATGAAGGAGACCGGGTGCTCGCCGTAGGGGCGGCCGGGCTCCTCGCCGTTGAGGCTGGCCGGGATCTGCGCCACGCTCCCCAGGGCTCCGGCGCCCACCCGCCAGTTGTCCTGCCGCACGAAATCATAGATGTAGCCGAGCGACAGCTTGCCGACCAGGAAGGCGCCGAGCTCCTCGCTGTGCAGGCCGAGGAGCTCGTCGTTCTGCTGCCGCTCGACGCGGCCGAAGAGGGTCTGGCGGCGGCAGGTGGCCGCCGATTCGAGCAGGAAGGCGTTGCTGCTGGCGCCGGGATCGCGGGTGTTGCGCCCCCAGGCGAAGGTGGTCTGCCAGTTGCCGTCGGCGAGCGGCCGGTTGTACATCACCGAGGCCGTGGTGCGGCGGACGTCGACTTCGGGCTCGAGCTGCTCCGGGCTGTGCAGCGAGCCGTGGCTCACCTGGAGCGACCAGTCGGGCGACGGCTGCCAGGAGGCCCGCACCGACCAGGAGTCCATCTTCGGGCTCTCGAAGTTCGCGCGGTTCTGGTCCGGCTCGCGGCCGGTGAAGACCGACCCCTCGAGCTTGACGTTCTGATGGATCCAGCCGAGGGTCGCGACGCCGAAGGTGACGTGGGTCGAGTCCAGCCAGTGATGGCTGAGCGGCGCCTCGGGGTTGTCCATCCCCGAGAAGCGGTGCATGAAGGTCGCCGGCCCCAGCGCCGGCTCGCCCGGCAGCCCGGCGTAGACGAAGACCGAGTCCCCCGCCGTCCCCACCGGCACGCTGTAGGTGGCGGCGAGCTCCATCAGCAGGTCGTGCGGATGCTGACGGTCGACCAGCGGCGTGACGCCGTTCGCCGTCTCGCCGGTCTGCAGGAGGAGCGGATACCCCTGCCTGCCGATCGTCCACGGCTCGGCGGAGAGCATCGCCCGCAACCCGAAGCGGCCGGCGCCCCCCTCGCCGACATCCCGCGAGGCCATCCCCATCAGCATGTTCTCGCTGAACGTCTTCTCGCCGCCCCGAGCGCTCCCCTGGTGGTCGTAGATGACCGTGGCGAAGCCATGGGCCATCAGGTCCCAGCCGTCGCGCATCGCGTGCAGCCCCATATGCGGGGTCGACTCCGGCTGCCACGCCGTTCCCGAGGCCTCGCGCGACATCGGGTAGGGACCCAGCATCCCGCGCATCGCGTGCATGGAGTGATGATCCATCCCCGGCATGTCGGGCATGTCCATCCCCTCCATTCCGTTCATGTCGTGACCCTGCGTGTCGTGGGGGTCCGGGTGATCCTGCGCCAGCGCGGGCCCGCAGGCCAGCGCGGCGATCAGACAGACGGGAGCCAGCGCCCTCGCCCGAGCGTGCGTCTTTCGCTTCATGCGCCGTCTCCTACTGAAGCCGGCTTCCGCGGGCCGGCCGCCGTCACCTCGAGCAGCGTCCAATCTACGCCTCTCGCCTCGCCTTCGGCCGCATGGGCTTTGCCATCTCCCTCCTCCTGGGCGGTCCAGCTCGCGGCCGTCCGGGTGGAGAAGCTCTTCCCGTCGGAGGCGTCGAGGTCCGGATCGGCGAAGCGGAGCCAGGCGCGGTTGGCGGCGGCGGGGGCGATCAGGAAGACCCGCCGGCCGGAGGCGAGCGACGCGGCCATCAGGGAGCGCTCGAGCCGCAGCAGCTGCGGATTGCTCAATCCTCCGAGCCGCTGGAAGAGCGCCTGCGCCCGCTCGGGCTGGAGGGCGTTCGGCCGCTTGGGATCGATCTGGCCGAGCTCCAGGATGGCGCGGCGCACGAAGAGGGTGCGGCTGTAGAGTCGGTAGTCCCCCGCGTACTGGAGGGCGAGGAGGGCGTTCTGCGGTCCGAAGATCGCCGAACCCGCGGGCGCTTGTGCGAGCGCCGCCTCTCCCACCGCGTGGGCCGCCTGGCGGTCGCCGCGGTCGCTCGCCAGCAGCGGCGCGATCTCGCGGACGCCGTAGACGCCGCAGGCGAGCACCAGCGCCAGGGCGATCACCGGCTGCACCCATTTGCCAATCCAGACCGGCTCCGGGAGCGTCCGGGTGAGCAGCCACCCCAACCCCAGCACCAGCGGCGGGAAGACGCTGAGGAAGAAGCGCAGGAAGTTGACGCCGTCGTTCTCGAGCGCCCAGTAGTAGGCGGTGTAGAGGAGGGTGTTGGGCAGCAGCCACGCCCACAGCACGATCCCCAGCCGGGGCCGCCGCCAGGCGAGGAGCGCGAGGCCGAGGACGGCGAGAGGGAGGAGGAGAGGCAGCCCCAGGGTGAAGAGCTGGCGCGCCGTGAGCTGCCAGTTGTGGGCGAAGTAGGCGGTCGAGAAGGCGGTGCTCTCGTGGGTGGTGTCGTACCCCGTGAGGCTGTGCAGGGCGCGCAGGTTGAACGCCACCTGGGCCGCGATCGGCGCCGCCCAGCCGGCGAGGAGCGCCGCCGCCGCGTAGAGCGATCTCCGGCGCTCTTCATCGGCTGGCCGGCGGCCCAGCCGGAAGAGCACGACCAGCAGGAGCGGCAGCAGCAGCAGACCCTCCGTGTAGCGGACGATCGCCGAGTAGCCGAGGAGGAGGCCGGCGAGCGCCGCGGGGGCGAGCTTCCCCGTCCGCCACCAGCGCAGCAGCAGGAACATCCCCCAGACGGTGAAGGCGAGCGAGGCGGCGTGGCTGTCCGGATCGTTGGCCTCGGCGAGCACCACCGGGCTCAATCCCAGCGCCAACATCGCCAGCAGCCCGGCCGGCGATCCCGCCGCCTCGCGCACCAGCAGAAAGACGCCGAGGAGCGCCAGCGCCATCAGCAGCGGGTTGACTGCGAAGGCCGCCGAGAGCCCCAGAGTCTTGATCGCCGCCGCCACCAGCAGCGGCTGGCCTAGCGGGTACTTGGGATAGAAGCGCCCGTCCGCGGTGCCGATCCACATCTTCCCTACCAGGGCGTAAGGGTCCGGCGGCACGAAGCCCGGCGAGCCGGTCCGCGCCAGCAGCTTCCCGGCGACCAGGTAGGCGTTCTCGTCGACGTTCGGGTCGGCCGGCACCCAGTAGGCGTGGAGGACGGCGAAGAACCCCGCGGCGGCGAGCAGCGCCACGACGAGGAAGATCCGGCGCGGGCGCAACGGCTCGGGCTGCGGTAAGGGACAGGTTTCGATCATCATTCGAATCGGTCGATCGCTTCAGGAGCCGGCCACGAGCCGCCCGGCGACGAGCCCCAGCGCTCCCGCCGCGAGGCAGAGCAGGACGGTCGCCGCCAGGTTGGCAGATGCGAGCAGCCAGTCGCTGCGCTGGAGGTAGGCGAGGGTTTCGTAGTTGAAGGTCGAGTAGGTGGTGAAGCCGCCCATCACCCCGGTCGTCAGCCCCAGCCGCAGCGTCGGGCCGATCAGGCCGGTGGTCAGCGCGATCTGCATGAGGACCCCGAGCAGGAACGAGCCCACGACGTTGACGGCCAGCGTCCCCCAGGGGAAGCCGGGACCGGCCGTGCGCAGCGCCCACAGCGTGACGAGGTAACGCGCGCCGGTGCCCGCCGCGCCGCCGAGGCAGATCCAGAGGAATCGCACCATGCCCGGCATCTTAGTCGAGCGGAGGGCGTGGTAGTCTCACCGCCCGCCGTGTTTCTTCTCAGCAAACCCGACCGCAAGCAGCTCGAACGGTTCCTCGCCGCGCAGCGGAACCGCACCTTCTCCTACCGCGAGGTGGGGGCCACCCGGCGGCTGGTGCCCACCGACTACCAGGTGGACCACAACCGCGTCCAGCTCGGCGAGGGGCGGGCCGCCTTCGCCCGCGCCGTCGAGGCGCTGCGGAGCTGGAAACAGTTCGACCTCGGCTGGGTCGTCGCCCATTCGCCGACCACCCCGATCGAGCCGGGGATGACGGTCGCCGTGCGCGCCCGCCACTACGGCTTCTGGTCGCTCAACGCCTGCCGGATCGTCTACACCATCGACGACGAGGGGCCGGTGGTCCGCTTCGGCTTCGCCTACGGCACCCTCCCCGACCACGCCGAGCAGGGGGAGGAGCGCTTCAGCGTCGAATGGCACCACGAGGACGGCGCGGTCTGGTACGACATCCTCGCCTTCTCGCGCCCCAACCACGCCCTTGCCTCGCTGGGCAAACCGCTCGCGCGCGGCCTCCAGAAGCGCTTCGCCCGCGACTCGATGAGGGCCATGGCGCGCGCCGCCGCCGTGCAGTGGCCCGCCGCCGCCATCGCCGCCGCCGCCGCGAACACCGAAGACCCCACGACCTGATGCCTCGGATGCCGCCGCTCGCCTACGATCCCGCCGAGGAGCACCCCCTCCTCGCCGCCTTCGGGCTCGCGGCCGGCCCGCACGCCCCGGCGAGCCTCGCCGTCGACGCCGAGGACGAGATGCTGATCCAGTATCTGAACCTGGGCGGGCAGAACCGCGGCCAGGCGCTGGTCCTCTATTTCGACTCCGGCCGCCGCATCTGGGCCACGATGGCGGCGCTGCTCGGCTGGCGCTTCCACCGACTGGCCGATCCCGAGCGGCCGTTCCAGCTCCTCGACTTCGCCAGCGGCTACGGCCGGGTGACCCGCTACGCCGTGCTCGACGTCCCCCCCGAGCGGATCTGGGTGGCGGACATCTATGAACGCGGCGTCCGCTTCCAGGAGGCGGCCTTCGGCGTTCACGGCCTCGTCTCGCGGGCCGACCCGGAGCGCTTCGAGTGCGCGGAGACCTTCGACGCCATCCTCGTCTCCTCGCTCTTCACCCATCTCCCCGAGGCGGCCTTCCGCGCCTGGTTCCGCCGCCTCTACGGGCGCCTCAATCCCGGCGGGATGCTGGTGTTCAGCGTCCACGACGAGGACCTCCTCGCCCCGGGACGCGCCCTCCCCCCGTCCGGCCTCCTCTTCGACCCCAGCAGCGAGAGCGGCTCGCTCCCTTCCGAGCAGTACGGCACCACGTACGTCGACGAGCCCTTCGTCCGCCGCGTCCTCGCCGACCTCGCGCCCGGCGCCTCCGTCCACCGCATCTCGCGCGGCCTGAACAACTTCCAGGACCTCTACGCGGTGGTGCCGGAGGCAGGGTGCGACTTCTCCGCCCTGACGGTGCGCGCGGAGCCCGAGGGGTTCGTCGAGCACTGCTCGGCCCCCGCCGGCCGGCTGCGCCTCGCCGGCTGGGTGGCCGACCGCGCCCGCCGCCGCCCGCCCCGCGAGCTGCGGGTGACGCTCGGCGGCACGCTCCGCCACACCATCGGCGGCAGCGGCTTCACGGCGCGTCCCGAGGTGGGGGCCCTCTTCCCTTACGAGCAGGTGACCGGCCATGGCTGGAGGGCCGAGCTCCCCCTCACCCCCGCCGATCTGGCGGGAAACCCGCGCCTCGCGATCGAGGTGCTGGACGCCGCCGGCGAGACCTCGACCCTCTACGCCGATCCTCTCCAGGCCGCCCTCCTCCGCTCCGCCCGCCTCGACCTCTACGCCACCGGCCGCCACCTCGAGGAGCGAGCCGCCGAGCTCGCCGCCGAACGGCAGCGCATCGACGGCCTCCATGGCCTGCTCCGCGAGCGAGACACCGAGATCGCCACCATGCGGTCGAGCCGCTTCTGGAAGCTGCGGAATGCCTGGTTCGGGGTGAAGCGGGGGTTGGGTTTGACGCGGGAGGAGTAGGGGGTAGGGCAGCCCGCGCTCCCAGGCGCGGCCAGGCAGCCGCCCCTACTTCCGCGGCCCGCGGCGGGCGCGCTCGATCAGGCGGGCGGAGTCCTTCATGCACTCCATCATCTTTTCCTGCAGCGCCTCGCCCCGTTCGCCGAGGGCGCGGGCGTGGGCGAGCACGGAGCGCGCCTGATCCTCTTCGCCGGAGGCGAGGAGGGCCATGCCGAGGTGGGTGAGGGTCACCGGCGAGGGGCCGAGCTCGCTCGACCGCGAAAGGAAGTCGACCGCCTTGTCGAACTCCTTCCTCTTGTAGTGCACCCAGCCGAGGGCGGCGAGGGGGAACTGCTTGATCTCGTCGGGGGAGAGCTCGACCGAGCGGCGGGCGAAGTCGAGCGCCTCGTCGAGGTCCTCCTCCATCTCCGCCAGGTTGTAGGCCATCTCGTAATAGGCGATCGACTTGGTGAAGTTCGAGCTCCCCTCGTCGAGCAGGCGCTCGCCGAGGCGGTTTCCCTCGCGGAACTTCCCCTGGCTGCGCATCGCCTCGATCAGCGCCGCGTAGGCGGTCGCCTTGAGCGACTCGCCGGGGTTGAGGTCGAGCACCTTGCGGGTCACCGCCTCGATCTCCTGGCTGCGGTTCATGTGCAGGCAGAGCAGGGCGTAGGACATCAGCAGGGTCGGGTTCTCCGGATCGAGCGCCAGGGCGCGCCGGTAGCAGACGTGGGCCTGCTTCAGGTTGTCGCGGGCGAGGAAGTCCTCCGCCTTCTTGAACCACACCCCGGCGTCGCCGCCCACCGTGGGGAGGGGGGTGCCGTCGTGCCCGGAGAGGTAGCGCACCAGGTCCTGGTACTGGAGCCTCTTGGGGTTCAGGCGCTGGGCCTGGCGGAAAGAGTCGAGCGCCTTCCTCGTCCAGTGGCGGTCGAGGTAGGCGAGCCCGAGGAGGTGGTGGGCCTCCTCGAAGGCCGGATCGTGGCGCACCGCCTCCTGGAGGAAGTGCACGGCCGAGGAGAGCTTCCCCATCTCGTAATAGCAGCTGCCGAGCAGGAAGAGCGCCTGCGGCACGGGCTCGACGCCGACCGCGCGCTCGAGGAAGAGGACCGCCTTGGCGAGGTCCCCCTTGCCGGCGTAGACGGCGCCGAGACTGAAATGGGGGAGGAAGCTGTCGGGATAGATCGCCACCGCCCGCTTGAGCGACTCCTCGGCGCGGTTGTGGTCGCCGCTCTCGTAGTGGATGACCCCCGAGTAGACGAGCCCCTCGTAGTGGTCCGGCTTCACCTCGAGGACGCGGGTGAAGTAGGTGAGCGCCGCCTCGCTGTTCCCCTCGTTGAAGTGGGTCTCGCCGAGGAAGTAGGCGAGCTCGTAGTTGCCGCGGTCGAGCTTGTAGGCCGCTTCGAGGGCCGCCACCGCCCGCTCGATGTCGAAGCCGAAGAGGGCGTACTCGGCATCCTCGAGGAGCTGGAGGAAGGGCTTGCGCTTGTCGCCGTGGTAGAGCCCGGCGATGCGCTCCTTGACCCCCAGGAAACGCTCGCGCTTCTCGAGCGCCAGGAGCTGGTAGTCCATCTTCGACTCCCAGAGCTCGCTCCACTCCTCGCCGCCGATGTACTTCTTCTGCTCCAGCAGCTCGCGCAGCGCCGAGACGCCGGTCTGGTTGATCAGGATGTTCTTCTCCTGCTTGTGCAGGGCGCCGAGGAGCTGGCGGACCGTCTCGGCGGTGCGCTTGACGGCCTCCTCGAGGATCGAGATGCGCTCGAGCAGGTGCTCGTCGAAGGAGAAACTCTCCTCGGCACCCTCCTCGTAGGACTCCTCCTCCTCGCGCACGGCGCCCGACAGCACCAGCAGCTTCTGGTGGCAGCGGACGCAGAATTCGTGGTCGTCCCGGTTCGGAGCGCCACAGACCTGGCAGTACATTCTCGTTCGTGTCTTCCTTTTTATCCTGCCGATTTATCCCGCCGAATATTCGTAGAAGCCGCGCCCCGACTTGCGTCCCAGGTGGCCGGCGTCGACCATCTTGATCAGCAGCGGGCAGGGGCGGTACTTGGGATCGCCGAACCCCTGTTGCAGGACGCGCAGGATGTCGAGGCAGACGTCGAGGCCGATCAGGTCGGCGAGGGCGAGCGGGCCCATGGGGTGGTTCATCCCCATCTTCATAACGCCGTCGATCGCCTCCGCCTTCCCGACCCCCTCGGCGAGGCAGAAGATCGCCTCGTTGATCATCGGCATCAGCACCCGGTTGGAGACGAAGCCGGGAGCGTCGTGCACCTCGACCGGGGTCTTCCCCATCTGCCGCGACGCCGCCTCGACGGCGTCGTAGGTCTCCTGGCTGGTGGCGAGGCCGCGGATCACCTCGATCAGCTGCATCACCGGCACGGGGTTCATGAAGTGCATGCCGATCACCTTCTCCGGGCGACCGGTCGAGCCGGCGAGCTTGGTGATCGAGATCGAGCTGGTGTTGGTGGCGAGGATGGTCGCCGGCGGGCAGACGTGGTCGAGCTCGGAGAGGAGCTTCTGCTTGACCTCCAGCCGCTCGACCACCGCCTCGACCACCAGGTCGGCCTGCGCGAAGGCCGCGAGGTCGCCGCCGGTCGTCAGGCGCTCGAGGGCGCGGTCGCGCTCCTCGGCGGTGAGCTTCCCCTTGGCGACCAGCCGCTCCAGCCCCTTGCCGATCTGCGTCCGGCCGCGCTCGAGCGCCGCCGGCGCCGCGTCGACCAGCACCACGTCATAGCCGCTCTGCGCGGCCACCTGGGCGATGCCGTGCCCCATGGTCCCCGCGCCCACGACTCCGATCGTACGAATTGGTTCCATCAGGTGAGCCCCTCCCCTTGCGCGCCCTAAGGCGGTTGCCGATCGAGCCTACGAGATCGGGGGGAGGGGTCAAGGCGCCGGAGCCACCGGCGCCAGCCCCTCGGCCAGCTTCGGGGGCGAGGCGTCCACGAAGGCCTGGAGGTCCCGCGCCGCCTTGCCGGCCAGCGGGCTCTTCGCGCGGCGGTAGCACTCCCAGCGGAAGGCGAGGAACGGCCCTTCCCAGGGGACGTGCGGCTCGAGGGGGGAGAGCGCCTCGACGCAGAGGCGGCCGGGGTCGAAGGTGCGTGCCAGCCAGAGCCGCGACAGCAGCCGCTGCTGGTCGAACATGTGGAGGGCGAAGGGCTGCGCGAGGGCGGCGTAGAGCCGGGCGGCGAGCGCCGGGCCGGTGCGGGCGAGGCTCGCGGCGAGCGGGAAGGAGCGCCCCATCAGGGGGATGTAGACCCAGGGATCCTTGCGGTAGGCGGCGAAGGCGGCCAGCAGGTGCTCGCCGGCCTCGGCGGGATGCTGCGTGCGGGCGAGCCAGTCGGCCAGGATCAGGTCGGTCTCGATCGGCTGGTCGGCGGCGAGGCGGGCGGCGTAGTCGGGCGCCCGCGGATCGGCGGCGGCGGCCAGGCACTCGGCGGTGAGCAGGCGGTCGGCGTGGGTCGTCGGCGGCTCCGGCTGCGCGAACCACTTGGTGCAGGCGAGGGGGAGGGCGCGCTGCACCCAGGCGTTCCGGGCCGCCACGCGCAGGCGCCCGGCGGGGTCGCCGCGCGGGTCGGGATCGGCGAGCGGCACCTCCCAGTAGGCGGCGCGCGCCACCCGCATCTCGGCGACGCGGGCGAGGTCGAGCGGCGCGCCGGACGTCGCCGGCCGTCCCTCGCCGCGCGCCGTCACCAGGGCGGCGAGGTCCTCGAGGCGGAAGAGGCCGAAGCGCCCCAGGTTGCGGGCGAAGCCGAACTCGAGGATCGGGTGGTCGTCGGTGTTGACGGCCTTTCCCTCCGCCTTCCCCACCGCGCGGGCGAAGGCCGGCGCGGCGACGTAGGCGGCGTAGAACCCCTCCACCCCTTCCACCCCCCAGATGCGGTCGAGGGCGGTGCGGTAGGGCTCGCTCGCCACCCGCGAGCGGACGAGGTCGAGGTCGTGCACCTGCTGGCGCTCGCTCGCCATCAGCAGCAGGTCGGCGCGCTGGCTCTGCCAGCTCTCGACGGCCGGGAAGACCGAGCTCAGGGTGGCGTAGGCGGTGCGCACCACCTGGGCGTCCAGCTCGTACCCCTGGAGCCACTGGAGGAAGACGGCGCCCGGCCGCATCCGCTTGCGGACCGCGCGGTAGAAGTCCTGGCTGAACAGGCTGGCGACCCCGGCCCGGTAGGGGTTCGACGGCTCGGAGAAGATCAGGTCGTAGGTCTCCCCCGAGGTCAGCAGCAGCTCGCGGCCGTCGCCGTAGATCACGTGGACCTTGGGATTGCGCAGCACGTCCTGGTTGGCCGCCGCGCAGACGCGGGCGACGTGGGCGATCGCCGGCTCGAGCTCGACGACGTCCACGCGCTCCATCGACGGCACCTTGGCGAGCCAGCCGGCGGTGCTCCCCGTCCCCAGGCCGATGACCAGCGCCCGCCGCGGGTTGGGATGGACCAGGGCGCCGATCAGACCGCTCATCACCTGGGTGGGGGCGTCCGAGAGGACGCTGCCGTCCGACTTGCCGTTGACGATGAAGGCGTACTCCTGGGCGAGGTCGAGGCCGACGCTGCTCTCGACGCCATCCGCCTCCCAGACCACCCGCTGGCGCATCTCCTCGATCTTGTTGCGGACGTCGTTCGGCCCCTTCCAGTCGGCGGTCTGCAAGCGGCCGGCGCCGATCGGCGTGTGGCGCCAGAAGGCGGTGGGGCCGGTCGCCAGGCAGAGCAGGAGCCCGAGGATTCCTGACGCCACCGGCAGCAGGGCGCCGCCGCGACTGGCTCGGAAACCGCCCGCTCGCAGCCCCGCCACGATCGCCAGGGCGGCGAGGGCGAGGAGGAGGAGGGCGACCAGCCGCCAGACCCCCGGCGCGGTGAGCAGCGGGAATCAGCCCGAAGCCGCCGGCGAGCGAGCCCACGATCGCCCCCAGGGTGTTGGCGGCGTAGGTCACCCCGACCTCGCGCCCCACCCGCCGCCGGCCGGAGCCGAGCAGGGCGATCAGCAGCGGGAACTGGTACCCCGAGACGATCGCCGCCGGCAGCACCACGATCAGGGTCACCAGCCCCCAGCCGCCGACCAGCGGCAGGAAGCCGGCGCCGGCGAGCGGGCGCAGCAGGGCGGCGAGCACCGCCAGCCGGTCGCCGAGGGCGAAGGGGAGGGCGAGGAAGAGGGCCTCGAGGGCGCAGGTGGTGGCGAACGAGAGGAGGGTCGGCCGCCGCTCCCCCTGGCCCGCGCCGTAGAGCAGGCCGCCGAGGCCGATCCCCAGCAGGGCGACGGCGAGGATCAGGCCGAAGGTGTAGGAGGAGCCGCCGAGGAGCGGCCCCAGCATCCGGTACCAGACGAGCTCCATCAGCAGGAAGGCGAAGCCGGCGAGCGCCGCCGCGAACGGCGGGAAGAGGCCGGGGAGGGGGCCGGCCGGGGCATCCTCTTCCCGGTCCGCGGCCTCGGGGGCGTCCGCCGTCCCTTCGCCCAGCCCTTCGGGCGCCGTCGCGGGCAGCTCGCGGGCGAGCCCGCGCGCCGCCAGCACCACCAGGAGGTTGAGCAGCGCCGCGATCCACACCGTCTTGCGCACCCCCAGGGTCTCGAGGGCGAAGAAGGTGGTGACCAGGGCGCCGAGCACCGCCCCCAGGGTGTTGACGGCGTAGAGCACCCCCACCGTGCGGCGGCCGAAGTCGGCCCGGCGCCCGACCGCCCGCGCCACGGCGGGCAGGGTGCCCCCCATCAGGAAAGTGGGGAGCCCGAGCACCACCACCGAGAGGAGGAGGCGGACGATGCTGCTCCCCGCCAGGCCGAGGCGCAGGCTGCCGCCGAGCCCGACGTAGACCCAGCTCACCGCCGCCAGCAGCAGGGGGGACAGAGCGGCCGAGACGGCGATCCCCGCTTCGAGGTTGGCGTAGAGGCCGAGCGGCGAGGGGTGGCGGTCGGCCCGCCGTCCGAGCAGCAGGCCGCCGAAGCCGAGGCCGGCCATGAAGATCGCCAACACCGCCGCGGAGGCCGCGGTCGAGGCGCCGAAGATCATGCGGAACATGCGGAGCCACGCCGTCTGGTAGACCAGGGCGCAGAAGCCCGAAGCGAACAACAGCAGAGCAACGCGCGGGACGGCGGAGCGCATGGGGGGGACCCTCCGGGTTAGGAAAATGCCGAGGGGTACGGTATCAGAATCTCAGAATAAGCAGGCCTACGCCAGCGCGAACCAGGGCTCGCGCCGCCCGAACTTCGAGGAGAGCGCCGCCCCGACGCCGATCAGGGTGGCGGCGTACCAGGCGAAGATGCCGAGCCAGGGGAGGAACTTGACGGCGCCGAGGACCAGCAGGCCGATGGTGGCGGCGTTGAGCGGCTGGAAGCGGCGGCGGAAGACCCGGCGGGAGAGCCAGTCGCCGAGGGCGTAGAAGACCGCCACCGTCCCCCACAGCTTGAGGACCAGCCCGAGCAGCACGATCAGCAGCACGAAGGGGGCGCCGAGGACGCCGTGGGCGAGGGCGGAGAGGAAGAGGCCGGTGAGCACCAGGCTGACCACCCCGGTGAGGCCGACGAAGAAGCTGCGCAGCGGCTCGCGGCGCACCTCCTCGGCCGTCTCCACCACCTGCCGGCCGCTGGCGGCGAAGAAGAGGAGGAGGAGGGCGGCCCACGAGGCGACCACCGCGAGCTTCGCCCCGAGCACCAGCCGGGAGGCGAAGCCGGCGCCGATCGTCGGCCCTTCGAGCAGGGTCAGCCAGGCGTTGGGGGCGTTCGGGTAGGCGACCATGCGGCCCCCCGTGCGGGCCCCGCGCTCGGCGTGGAACGTGCCGCCGACCACGTAGACGTCGCCGCCCACCCGCGCCGAGGGAGCCAGGCGCACGTCCCCGCGCAGCACCACCAGGTCGCCGTCCACCCGGCCCGTGACGTCGACCGAGCCGTTGACCACCGCGACGTCCGACAGCGCCTGGCCGGCGACCACCACGTCCCGCCCCAGGGCGACGATCTGCTGGCGGATGACGCTCCCCGCCTCCAGCCGCAGCGGCGGCTCCGCCGACAGGTGCGAAGCGGGAGAAACGGCGCGCGGAGCCGGTGGCACGGCGGCCAGCGGCGAGGCCAGCGCCACCAGGAGGAGCGGCAGCAGGGCTTTCAGGAAGGCAGGCACGGCGGCAAATCTAACCCGGGCGCTCGCCGGAAGGAAGCGCCGAGGCGGCTTTAGCCCCGGCCGCCCCCCGAGCGGCGCGGCGCGGATGCCGCGGACGTGGCGGCCGGCCGCTTGCGGCGGATCAGCGAGAAGAGGAAGAGGTTGAGCGCCAGCACCAGGAAGCCGAAGGCGCCGAGGCTCACCGGCGAGCCGATCACGTGGTCGAGCACCAGCCCGAGGCCCTTCCAGGAGGCGGTGGCGAGGCCGGCGCCGGCGACCACCGTGGCCTTCATCATGCCGCCGACGGCGAACAGGGCGCCGAGCCCGGAGGGAGCCCCCGCGGAGCCGGCGACGAGGAGCCCGGCGGCGATCCCCAGCAGCACGATCACCGCCGCCGTGAAGCGCCAGGCGCGCGGCGAGCGGGACTCCCAGCCGGCGGTCGGCAGGGCGGACATCACCGCGGCCTGAAAGTCCGGACGCACCGCGACGGCGGAGCGCCGCAGCAGTCCGTCGAGCGCCTCGAGCCCCTCCCGCTCGCGGCGGCAGTCGGCGCAGCCGGCGAGGTGCTCCGCGAGGCGGGCCCGCTCGTCGCGCCCCAGATCGGCATCGCCGTCGGCGTCCAGGTTCAGCCATTCGCGGTAGGTGCTGTGATCGGGCCTGTTCATGATGACCTGTCCCCCGGTCCCGCCGGTTCTCGCTCGTCAGTCGGTCAAAAAGTCCTGAAGCTTTTCCTTGAGCATCTGCCGCCCGCGGAACAGCTTGTTCTTCACCGTCCCCAGGGGCATCTGCTTGAGCTTGGCGATCTCCTCGTAAGGAAGCTCGCCGAAGTGGCGCAGCAGGATCAGCTCCCGGTACTCCCAGGGGAGGGAGTCGATCGCCTGCTGGATCGCGTCCCCCCTCTCCCGGTTGCGCAGCTCGCCGTAGGGCCCCCGCTCGGGCGACGGCAGGTCCCAATCCCGGCCCTCCCCCTCGTCGTCCTCCTGACGGAGCGAGACCACCTTGAGACGCCGCCGCCGGATCTGGTCGATCGCCGCGTTCTGGGCCACCCGGAACAGCCAGGTGGAGAACTTGTACTGCGGATCGTACCGATCCAGGACCTGGTACACCTTGACGAGCACTTCCTGCGCGAGGTCGTGCGCGTCGTCCGCGTTGCGCAGCAGCCGGAACAGATAGTTGATCAGCCGGCCCTGGTAGCGCTCGAGCAGCTCGCCGAAGCGCTCGCGGTCTCCCGCCAGGACCGCCGCGACCAGCTCCTCGTCGCTCGGCTGCTCCGCTCCCCGCGTCATGGGTGGATACGCAAGGTCAGAGCCAAGGTTTCAGCGGCGCCGTCACACCTGGGGGTCCAGCCGGAGAGCATCGCGGGCCGGGCTTATCTCAGGTCGGTCCGGGTGCTGAGGACGCCGTGCGCGCTGCCGTTCAAGAGCGCCAGGAGGTCGGACTCGATCCCCTTGGGGGAGGTCTCGACGATGCGCCCCACCTCGTGGCCGCCGCGGCGCACGATGAAGGTCGGCAGGAAGCGGATGCCGTCAGCCGCCACCGCGTCGGCCGGCTCCTTCTTCTGCCGGTCGACCGCCACGTAGCGGACGCTGAACGGGACGGCGGCGCCGGCGGCGTCGAGCGCCTTCCAGAAGCGCGGCACCTCGCGCCGGCTGTCGCCGCACCAGGAGCCGAGGTAGACGGTCACCTCGGCCCCCGGCTCGACCGCCGCCAGCGCCGCCGCGGCGGCGGCCTCCGGCCTGGCGTCGACCTCGGCCTGCACCCACTCCGGCACCGCCTCGACCTTCTCGCGGCTCACCGGGCCGAGCAGCACGGCGTCTTCCGGGACCGCGGCCTTGACCGTGACCGGCGCGGCAGGAGGGGTCTGAGCCGGCGCGGGGAGCGCTCCGCTGGCGCCGAGGACGAGGGAGAACGACAGGGCGAGGGGAAGCTGGCTGGCACGCATGGCGAGGGAGTTTATCGCACCACTTCCAAAACCTTCTCGATCCGGTCGCCGAGCCGGATCTGGTCGAGCACCTCTTCGCCCGCCGTCACCTCGCCGAACACGGTGTAGCCGCCGTCGAGATGGGGCTGGGGGGAGAGGGTGATGAAGAACTGGCTCCCCCCGGTGTCCGGACCGGCGAGCGCCATTCCCACCGCGCCGCGGTGATAGCGCAGGCGGCCGATCTCGTCGCGGATCACGTAGCCCGGCCCCCCCGAGCCGTCGCCGCGCGGGTCGCCCCCCTGGATCACGAAGTCGGGGACCACGCGGTGGAAGGTCAGGCCGTCGTAGAACCCCTGGGCGGCGAGGGTGAGGAAATTGAGGCAGGTGAGCGGCGCCTGGGGGCAGGCGAGGCGCACCGTGATCGTGCCGCGCTGGGTGCGGATCTCGACCGTCCGCGGCCGGCGGGTGCGCTGCACGATGGCGCGGTAGACGTCGAGCGATTTGTCCTTCTCCGCCGGCTCGAGGCGCGGCGCCGGGCGTCCCAGCTTGACCAGGCTCTCGCCGGCCTGCCGCCGCAGCACGTAGGGCCCGCCCGCCGCCAGCTTCTCGAGCAGGGCGACGCCGTCCCCGCGCTCGAGCGGCTCCTTGTCAGCCCGCGCCGCCACGGCGCGCACGGCGGCGAGCCCCTCCTCCGCCGTGGCATCGCGGTAGACCGCGGGGAGGGCGGCGCCGAGGGCGGCGAGCGGCAGCACCGGATGCTCCTCCAGCCAGCCGAGGGCGGCGCCGCGCACGGCGGGATCGGAGTCCTCGAGCCCCTGGCGGGCGATCGCCGCTTTTTCGGGAGAAGCGGCATCGGCCGCCGGAGCCTTGTCCTCCAGGCGGACGGCGAGGGCGGCGCCGCGCACCCGGGCGCTGGGATCGGCCGCCAGCTTGGCGAGCAGAGCAGACGCCGCCGGGCTCCCCAACGCGCCGGCCGCCTCGGCGGCACGGGTGCGCAGGGAGTCATCCTTCTCGTTCGCATCCGCGGTCGCCAGCTCGAGGGCCCGCGGGTGCTTGCCGGCCGCCAGGGCCACCAGCGCCGCGCCGCGCTCCCAGACCTCGACGCCGTTCGACGGACCCGGCGTCCGCCACCAGGAGCTCGGCGAGCTCGGGCGATCCCCACACCCCCGCCACGTCGATGGCGCTCCCCCGCACGCCGGGACGGGGGTCGGCGAGCAGCGCGCGCAGCCGCGGGGTCCAGTCGGCGATCGGCTTCGCCTTGCCGCCGTCGAGCATCGCCTTGGCGGCGCGCAGGGCCTGGATTATTGGGCCAGAAGAGGGGCCCGGATCCGAGCCCGCGTCGTCGAGCAGCGGACGCAGCAGCGCCAGGTCGTCGCCGCTCCCCGCGATGGCGATCGCCCGGGCGGCCCAGGCGCGGACGCGGGGCTGCGGGTCGGCCAGCAGCTTCCTCAAGGTGGGCAGGGCCTGCGGCTGCGGATCGCGGGAGAGGGCATAGGCGGCGTGGGCGTGGAAGGCCGGGTCGGGGGACGCCGCGAGGCCGCGCTCGGCGATCGACACCACGGTCTCCTCCTTGAAGCGGAAGAGCCCGGGGAGCAGGCGCGCCCAGCGCTCCGGCTCCGGCAGGGTGAGCAGCGCCTCGAGCACGTCGACGGCCCGCGCCTTGAGCTTCCCCAGCGCCTCGACGGCCAGCGTCCCCGTCTCGCGGTCGGGGTCGCGCACGGCGGCGTAGAGCGCCCCCTGCGCCTCGGGGTCGCCGAGCACCCCGAGCGAGAACGCCGCCGCCCGGCGCACCGCCGGCACGTCGTCGATCAGCAATCCCTCGAGCGCGCCGCGCCCCTCGCGGTCGGGGATGCGCCCGAGCGACGCGGCGAGGTCCTCGCGCAGCGAGGCGTCCCCCTTGAGCGCCTGCTGCACCACGAAGCTGTCGATCGACTGGCGGTCGACCAGCAGCAGCAGCAGCGCCCGCAGCTCGAGGTCCGGCACCTCGACCTTGGGGACATCGGCGGCGGTCTTGGGCGACCGGGAGGCCGGGGCACAGGCGCCGAGCAGGAGGAGGACGGCGGCCAGGCCCGGAAGGATTCTTTTCATGGCTCCGGATGCTAGCACCGGCCGGAGGGCCTGCCCTTCGAAGAAGAGACGTCCCGCCGTCCCCGTGGCCTGCGAAGGTTCTCGTTATGCGCTGGGAGCGTCTCTACGGGCACGTCGCCATGAACCGGGCGCTTCCGCGCGATCCACCGGAAATACAGCATCGCCCGATCCACGACAACGGACCCGTAGAGACGCTCCCAGCCCGTCCACGACACCGACCGCAGGCCACGGAGACGGCGGGACGTCTCTCGAAGGCAAGGCCCTCCCCTCGACCTCACCCGGCCGAAGGCCATTGGGGCCTCGTGCCCTGCAAGGCCGGTTGCCGCCGCCGGGCCCACCCCGCCGGGTGAGGGCCCGGCCTCCCGAGCCGCGTTATAGTCCCCATCGTGCCCAACCTCCGCTTCGGTAGTCTGCGCCGCCGCTTCGGCCGGCTGGCGGTGCTGACCGGCGTCTCGGGCGCCGTGGCGCCGGGGGGGTTGCTGCACGTCACCGGCCCCAACGGCTCGGGGAAGAGCACGCTCCTGCGCTGCCTCTCGGGGCTGCTGGCGCCGGACTCGGGGGTCGTCGAGTACGAGGAGGCGGGAGTTGTCCTCGACGCCGCGGAGCGCCGGCGGCGGGTGGGGGTGGTGGCGCCGGACCTCGCCTTCTACGCGGAGCTTTCGGTGCGCGAGAACCTCGAGTTCTTCGCCAAGCTGCGGCGGGTCCCCGCCGCCCGCGGGCTCGCCGTCCTCGACCGCTTGGGCCTGCCGCTCGAGCGCCTGGCGGGAGCGCTCTCCTCCGGCATGCGGCAGCGCCTGCGCTGGGGGTGGGCGCTCCTCCACTCCCCCGCCCTGCTCCTGCTCGACGAGCCGTTCCAGAACTTCGACGCCGCCGGCGAGCGGATCGCCCGCGCGCTCCTCGCCGAGCACCTGGCGGCGGGCGGCCTCGCCGTGGTGGCCAACCCCTCCGCCCTGGACTTCGACCATGCCGAGCGCCTGGACCTGGGCGGCTGAGGCGCTCGCCGTGTTCGTCAAGGAGTGGCGGTGCGAGTTCCGCACCCGCTACTCCCTGAACACGCTGGCCCTGTTCGCCTTCACCACCCTGGTGGTGGTGAGCATCAGCCTGGGGCCGGCCGGGGTCTCGTTCGCGCAGGGGACGTCGGTCCTCCCCGTCCTGCTCTGGGTGATCCTCCTCTTCTCGGTCGCCGCCGGGCTCCCCCGCGCCTACGTGCAGGAGGAGGAGACGGGGACGGCGATGGCGCTGCGCCTCGCCGCCACCCCGTCGGCCCTGTTCTGCGGCAAGCTCCTCTACGGCCTCACCCTGGTCTTCGCCCTCGAGGCGCTGGTCACCCCGGTCTACGTGGCGATGACCAGCCTGAGCGTGCGCTCGCCCGGCCTGCTCGTCGCCACGCTGGCGGCGGGGGGGTACGGCCTCGCCACCGGCAGCTCGCTGGTGGCGGCGATCATCGCCCAGGCGCGCAGCAAGGGGACGCTGTTCGCCGTCCTCTCCTTCCCCGTGCTGCTGCCGCTGCTCCTCCTCGCCGTCGAGCTGACCCGCCGCGCCGCGGCGGGCGATCCGGCCGGCGTGGCCCTGCCTCAGCTTCTTCTGTATGATGGATCGGTCACAATCGCCGGATTGATGCTGTTCCCTGCGGTGTGGAATCCATGAATCCCTGATGATGGGGCCGATGAAAACTCTCTTCGCCTGGCTGCTCTGGCTCTGGATGTCCGCGGTGATCGCGGCCGCCTTCCTGTGGGCGCCGCTCGCCAAGGGGTTCATCGGCGAGTCGAGCCGCATCCTCTTCTTCCACGTGCCGATGGCCTGGGTGTCGTTCCTCGCCTTCGTCGCCGCCGCGGTGTGGAGCGCCCGCTACCTGTGGGGGGGCCGGCAGCCGCGCCACGACCGCGCCGCCGCGGTGGCGATCGAGCTCGGCCTGCTGTTCGGCGTGCTGGCCACGGTCACCGGCGCGATCTGGGCCCGCATCATGTGGGGCGCCTACTGGAACTGGGACCCGCGGCAGACCTCGATCCTGATCTCGCTCCTCTTCTACGGCGCCTACGTCGCCCTGCGCTCCGGGATCGACGACGAGAACACCCGCGGCCGGCTGGCCGCCGCCTACGCTCTGCTCGGCATGGTGGTGACGCCGTTCCTGTTCTGGGTGGTGCCGCGGATCACCTACTCGCTGCACCCGGACCCGGTGGTCAACTCGCAGGGGAAGGTCAACATGGAGTCGCGGATGCAGATCGTGCTCTATGCCTCGGGCCTTGGCTTCATCGCCCTGTTCTTCTGGATTCATAATCTCCAGTGCCGGCTCGGGGCTCACTCCGAGCCCCCGGCGGCACTTCAGGAGTAGAGGCCTCTTATGATCAACGGCGGGATCGGTTGGGTGGTGGCCGTCAACCTCATCATCTGGACAGGTCTGTTCCTCTACCTGCTCCGGCTCGGAGGGCGGGTGCGCGCGCTCGAGGCGCTCGCGGAAACGGAGAAAAAGCGATGAAAAAGAACCGTCTCTACCTGTTCGGTGCCCTCCTGCTGCTCGCCTTCGCCGGCTTCTCCTTCACGGCGTTCAAGGATTCGATGACCCCCTACGTCTCCTATGCCCGGGCGCGCGAGGCCGACCGCGTGGTGCAGGTCGCCGGCGCGCTCGAGAAGGGGAGCTACTCCTACGCCGCCGCCCGCGAATCGCTCTTCTTCACCCTCCAGGACCCGAAGACGAAGCAGACCCTGCGGGTGCGCTACAAGGGGCTGAAGCCGGCCAACTTCGAGGACGCCATCAGCATCGTCGCCATCGGCCACTTCGACGGCAAGGCGAGCGAGTTCGAGGCCAACAAGCTGCTGGTGAAGTGCCCCAGCAAGTACCAGGGCGCCGAGGTCGAGAAGACCTACAGCTAGGCGGACGGCCGATCCCGGCGCGTCCCGCGCCGCAGGCCGCAGATGGCCGTAGATGGCCGGACGAAGGAGATCGCCAGTGGAATACCTCTCCCACATCTATCTTCCCGGGGCGGTCGCCCTGTGGAGCGCGCTGTTCTTCTCGCTCGCCACGATGTGTGGGTATGCGATGGCGCTGTCGGGCGACGCCGGCGCCCTCACCTTCGCCCGCCGGGCCTACGGCTTCTTCGCCCTCTCGGTGCTGCTCACCGGCGTGGTGCTCGCCCTGCTGCTGGTGACGCGCGACTTCCGGGTCGAGTACGTCTACCAGTACTCCGGGCTCGACCTCCCCTACTACTACCAGTTCGCCGCCTTCTGGGCCGGCCAGAAGGGGAGCTTCATGATCTGGCTCTTCTGGGGGACGATGCTCGGCCTGCTGGTGCGGCGGACGACCGGCAGGAGCGAGGCGGCGGTGATGGGGGTCTACACCCTCACCCTGGTCGGCCTGCTGCTCATCCTGGTGCGCGAGAACCCCTTCGTCATGCTGCGCCAGACGCCGCTCGACGGCCAGGGGCTGAACCCGCTGCTCCAGGACAACTGGATGGTGATCCATCCGCCGATCATGTTCATCGGCTACGCGGCGAGCGCCATCCCCTTCTCGTTCGCCATGGCCTCGCTCTGGCGGCGCAAGTACGACGGCTGGGCGGCGCGCGCCTTCCCCTGGGCCCTCGGCGGCTTCCTGGTGCTCGGCACCGCCATCCTGATGGGGGGCTACTGGGCCTACAAGACCCTCGGCTGGGGCGGCTACTGGGGTTGGGACCCGGTCGAGAACGCCTCGTTCATCCCCTGGCTGTTCGGCACCGTGCTGATCCACGGCCTCTACCTCGAGCGCACCAAGGGGAGGTTCCGGCGGGCCAACTACGTCTTCACCTTCCTGACCTACATCTCGGTCCTCTACGGCACCTTCCTCACCCGCTCGGGGGTGCTCGCCGACTTCTCGGTGCACAGCTTCGTCGACCTCGGGATCTCCGGCTGGCTGACCCTGCTGCTGACCGGCTTCATGGCCCTCGGCCTCTACCTGATCGTCACCCGCTGGCGGGAGATCCCGACCGAGCCCAACGAGGACCCGCTGCTGTCGCGCGGCATGTTCCTGGTGCTCGGCACGATCTCGATCCTCGCCGCGGCGCTGCTGATCGCGACCGGCACCTCGGCGCCGCTGATCACCCGCTTCCTCAAGGAGCAGAGCCCGGTCGGCCCCAGCTTCTACAACAAGGTGAACCTGCCGATCGCGATGCTCATCGCCTTCCTGCTCTCCTTCGTCCCCTACCTCACCTGGAAGGGGAACCCGGCGCGCGAGCTGCTGCGCAAGATGATCGTGCCGATCCTGTTCGCCGTCGCGGTCACCGTGGCGGCGGCCCTCTGGCGGGTCGACAGCGTCTTCCACCTCGCCTTCATCCTGCTCGCGTCGCTGGCGCTCGCCACCAACCTCCAGAAGACGATCGAGAAATTCCGCTTCGGGGGGCTCAAGGCGCTCGGCGGCTACCTCACCCACGTCGGGGTCGGCGTCATCCTGCTCGGCATCATCTCCTCGGCCGGCTACGACCAGAGCCAGAAGGTGACGCTGGTCCAGGGGGTGCCCCAGAAGGTGGGCGACATGCGCTTCACCTTCCGGCGCTACATCCCCAAGATCGGCCGCGAGAAGGAACGGATGGAGATCGAGGTGGCGCGCAAGGGACAGGAGCCGTTCCTGGTCTACCCCAAGATCTTCATGAACGAGCGCACCCGCCAGATGATGATCAACCCCGACATCAAGAGCTCCCCCTTCCAGGACCTCTACGTGTCGCCGATCGAGTTCGACCCCGGCCAGCCGCGGGTGCAGCTCGCCAAGGGGCAGACGGAGCGGGTGGGGGACGTCCAGGTGCGCTTCGTCAAATTCAACCTCGACATGGACGGCAACGCCCTGGCGGCCATGCGGCAGGGGAAGACGGTGGTGATCGGCGCCGAGCTGGCGGTCACCAAGAACGGCAGGACCTCGAGCCTCACCCCGGTCTACCGCCTGAACGCCGGGACCGGCTCCGCCGAGTCGCCGCCCACCCCGCTCCCCGGCGGCGGCGAGGTCTACGTCTCCGGCATCAACGCCAACAGCGGCGCCGTGCAGCTCGACCTCTCCGGGGTCGCCAACCCGGCGAAGCTGTCGATCGACGTCACCCAGAAACCGCTGATCCAGCTGGTCTGGGGAGGCCTCTACGTCGTCCTGATCGGCGGGGTCCTCACGCTGATCCAGCGCTTCCGCCAGATGCGGGTGATGGAGGCGATCGAGGAGACGAGGGCCGGGGCGGCGACGTAAAGGCGGAAAGACGGCCGCAGTGGCCTTCGGCAGGACGGGGTCGAGGGGAGGGCATTGCCTCCGAGAGACGTCCCGCCGTCCCCGTGGCCTGCGGTCGGTATCGTGGACCGGCTGGGAGCGTCTCTACGGGTCCGTCGCCGTCGATCGAGCGATGCCGTATTTCCGATGGATCGCGAGGAAGCGTCCGGCTCACGACGACGTGCCCGTAGAGACGTTCCCAGCGCATAACGAGATCCTTCGCAGGCCACGGGGACGGCGGGACGTCTCTCGAAGGGCACGAAACCCCAGCCACCAACCCCCGCCCTGAACCCGCGTTTTCTTTCTTTTTTCTTTTTTCTTTTTTCTGTTTCCGCCCTACGCCCCGACCCCCAACCGATCCGCCAGGCTGTGCGGCAGCCCCGCCTTGCGGATGCGGCGCTGGGCTTCGCCGATCGGGTAGGGGATGCGGTACCAGTTCACCACCCGGCGCTCGCTGTCGTAGATCATGTAGGCGGCGCGCGGGTCGCGGTCGCGGGGCTGGCCGATCGAGCCGGGGTTGATCAGGTAGCGGCCGCCGGGGGGGAGCACGATCCGGCCGGTGGTGCCGCGCAGCGCCCGCACCCCGAGCAGCCTGCCCTCGAGCGAGAAGAGCGACGGGATGTGGGTGTGGCCGAAGAAGGTCACCGAGTTGTCGAAGCGGGAGAAGATCTCCCAGGCGTCGACGTCTGAGAAGACGTAGGTGTCCTCGTCGAGCGGCGAGCCGTGGCAGATGGCGAGCCCCTCCTCGATCTTCATCGGCCCGCGGGGGAGCTCGCGCACGTAGCGCAGGTTGGCCGGGGTCAGGCGGCCGGTGGTCCACTGCGCCGCGGTGAGGGCGGTCTGGTTGAAGTTGGAGCCGGAATCGATCCCGGCCGCCACCTTGTCGTGGTTGCCGCGCACGGTGAACAGCTTGGGACCCAGCGAGCGCACCGCCTCCACCACCTGGTTCGGCGCCGCGCCGTAGCCCACCAGGTCGCCCAGCACCAGCACCGCGTCGACGCGCTTGCGGCGGGCCCGGCGGAGGACGGTCTCGAAGGCCTCCCAGTTGGCGTGCATGTCCGACAGAATCAAGTAGCGCAACGTCGGGTCCCCATCCGTGTCCCCATCCGTAATGCGATCCTGGCCGCGATTTCCTCCGGTCCCTCGTCCGGCGCCACGTCCAGCGTCAAGTCCGCCTGCTGATAGGCCGGCAGCCGCTCGCGGTAGAGCGCGAGCGCCTGGGCCTCGTCCTTGAACAGCGGTCGGTCGGTCTTCCCCCGCCCGCCGATGCGGGCCGCGATGGTCGCGAAGGGGGGATTGAGCCAGACCGAGAGGCCGCCTCCGCGCACCAGCCGCGCGTTGGCCTCGAAGGTCATGGTGCCGCCGCCCATCGCCACCACGACGTCGGGGAGGGCGAGCGTCCCGCGCAGCGCCTCGGCTTCCATCTGCCGGAAGGCCGGCTCCCCCTGCTGCGCGAAGATCTCGCGCACCGTCATCCCCGCCCGCCCCTCCACCTCCCGGTCGAGGTCGAGAAAGGGCGCGCCCAGCCGCAGGGCGAGCAGACGGCCGACCGTGGTCTTGCCGCTCCCCATGAATCCCGTCAGGTAGATCCTCATCCCTCCCGGCCCGCCGCCGCGAGCAGCCGGCGGCAGTTGGCGCGGATCGCCGGGACGTCCCGGCCCGAGGCCGCGCCCAGCACGACGGCCGCGTCCGCCCCGGCGGCCAGCACCTCTCCCAGGTTCGTGGCGTCGATGCCGCCGATGGCGACCAGCGGCTTCCGCGTCCGGGCCCTGGCCCAGCCGACCAGCGCCAGGCCGACCACGGGATCGGGATTCGCCTTGCTGGCGGTCGCGAACACCGGCCCGACCGCGATCAGGTCGACCTCGGGGTCGGCGTCCGCGGCCGCGACCTGCTCTCGCGTATGGGTCGAGAGGCCGATCCGCACCCCCTCCCCCACCACCCGCCGGGCCGCCGCCGGCGGCAGGTCGCGCTGGCCGACGTGGAGCCCGGCGACCGGGAACAGCGCGGCGAGGTCGGCCCGGTCGTCCACCCAGAGCTCGACGCCGCTGCCTTCGAGCGCGCGGCAGCAGCCGTCGATCGCCTGATACCAGGCGCTCCCGGAGAGCCGCTTGGCGCGCAGCTGGATGGTTCGCACCCCCGCCTCCGCCATGCCGGCGACCGCCACGGGCAGCGGCAGGCCGCCCAGCGCGTCGGCGTCGGCGATGGCGTACAGCGGCGCGATCATGGGCTGGTCATTCCCTGCTTACTTCGCGGGCTCGCCCGCCCGGTTGCGCTGCGCGAAGCGCTCCATGAAGCGCGTCGACAGCCGGCCGGCGACGAAGTCCGGATCGCGCAGGATGCGCTTGTGCAGCGGGATCGAGGTGTGGATCCCCTCGACCACGAAGAAGTCGAGCGCCCGGCGCATGCGGGCGATGGCGTAGTCGCGCGTGCGGTCGTGCACGATCAGCTTGGCCACCAGCGAGTCGTAGTACGGCGGGATCACGTAGTCCTCGTAGCCGTGGGTGTCGACGCGGGTGCCGGGGCCGCCGGGGAGGTGGAAGGTCTTGAGCGGCCCGGGGCTCGGCGCGAAGGTGTCCGGATGCTCGGCGTTGACCCGGCACTCGATGGCGTGGCCGCGGGGTTTGAGGCCGTTGGCGATCTCCATCCTGCGGCCGGCGGCCACCTCGATCTGCATCTTCACCAGGTCGAGGCCGGTGACCATCTCGGTAACCGGGTGCTCCACCTGGATGCGGGTGTTCATCTCCATGAAGTAGAAGCGGCCGTCCGCGTCGAGCAGGAACTCGATGGTGCCGGCGTTCTCGTAGCCGACGACCTCGCAGAGGCGCACCGCCGCGGCCCCCATCTCCTCGCGCAGCTCGGGGGTGAGCGCCGGCGACGGCGACTCCTCGATCAGCTTCTGGTGGCGGCGCTGGATCGAGCACTCGCGCTCGCCCAGGTGGATCACCCGGCCGTACGAGTCGCCGAACACCTGGAACTCGATGTGGCGCGGCTCGAGCAGGTACTTCTCGAGGTAGACCGAGCCGTCGCCGAACGCCTTCTCGGCCTCCTCGCGCGCCGCCGCCAGCTGCCCGGCGAGGTCCTCCTCGGCGTGCACGATCCGCATGCCGCGCCCGCCGCCGCCGGCCGACGCCTTGAGGATCACCGGATAGCCGATCTCGGCGGCGAGGCGGATCGCCGTCTCGGCGTCCTCGAGCGGCTCCTGGCTCCCCGGCAGCACCGGCACGCCGGCCGCCTTCGCCGTCTGCCGTGCCTTGGCCTTGTCCCCCATCATCCGGATCACCTCGGGGCGCGGCCCGATCCAGCGGATCTTGCACTCGTCGAGCACCTCGGCGAAGTGGGCGTTCTCGGCGAGGAAGCCGTAGCCGGGGTGGACCGCGTCGGCGCCGGTGATCTCGGCCGCCGAGATGATGCTCGAGATGTTGAGGTAGCTCCCCTTCGAGGCGGGGGGACCGATGCAGACGTCCTCGTCGGCGTAGGTGACGTGCAGGCTGTCGCGGTCGGCCGTGCTGTAGACGGCGACCGTCTGGATCCCCAGCTCCTTGCAGGCCTGGATGATGCGGAGCGCGATTTCGCCCCGGTTGGCGATCAGGATCTTCTTGAACATCCGCGTCGGTCCGTTCGTTCGCCGGGGGCTCAGGTCTTGATGGCGAAGAGCGGCTCGCCGAACTCGACCGCCTGGGCGTTCTGCGGGTAGATCTCGGCGATCACCCCGTCGACGTCCGACTCGATCTCGTTCATCAGCTTCATCGCCTCGATGATGCAGAGCACCTGCCCCTTCTTCACCCGCGCGCCCACCTCGGTGAACTGCGGGGCGTCCGGGGACGGCGCGCTGTAGTAGGTGCCGACGATCGGGGAGGTCAGGATGTGGCCGGCCGGCGGCGCGGCGGCGGCCGGCGGCGCCATGGCGGCGCCGATGGCCGGCGGCTGGGGCGCGGCGTGAGCGGCGCCGCCGCCGCGACCGGTGGAGGGCGGCGGGGCGGCGCGCCGCCGGCCTGGGCGGCGGGGACGGACGCAGCCAGGGCCAGCGCCTGCTGGCCATCGATCTTCAGACGGAATCCCGAGCGCTCGAGCTCGAGCCCCTGGAGCCGGTTCTCGGCGACCAGGCCGATCAATTCTTTAATCTGTTCAAACGTCAGCACGTGGGCGCCCCCTTGCAAGCCTCCCGCGGCACGGCGGCACCGGGCTGGGCTTCCGGCCCGCGCCGCTCGGCGTCCACCGCGCTCCGGTCAGGAGAGATCCGCCTCCAGGAGCAGACGCGCTCGCCGGAGCTCGAACCGGGCCCGGCCGTAGTTCCCCTCCGGCCCCAGCACGAGAAGCAGATAATAGTCCGCGGCGACCGAGCTTACCATCAGCGTCAGCCGGTCTGTCATCACCGAGAGCTGCTGCACGTCGCCGACGTCGAGCTCGCGGTGGTTCTCACTGATCATCCGCACCTGGGCGATCAGCTCGGCGGCCAGCACCTCGAGGTCGAGGTCGGGGTCCGAGCTGAACGACTCCACCAGGATGCCGTCCTTGGCGACCAGCGTCAGGGCGACCGCCCCGTCGATCCGGTTGCTGATGCGGCTCAACTGGTCAAGAAACATCGCGCTCTCCCCCACGCCGCAGGCGCTGCAGGTAACTGTTGAGAAGGAAGACCTTGCGCGCCTTCGCGGACCCCGCGCCGGGCTCCGCCGGAAAGCGGACGAGGAGGTCGCGGGCGGCGAGCGGGCGGCCGGCCGCGGCCCGGGCGGGCTCGGAAACGGGCTCGGAAACGGGGACAGCCGCCGGGGCCGGCTCCGCGGCCGCCACCGCCACGGGGGCGGGCGGGACGGGCGAGGCGGCCGGCGGCGGGGGCACCCGCGAGATCACCGGCATCAGCAGCGTGGCGGCCGCGGCCGCCGCGGCGGCGGCTGGAGCCGCGGGGCCGAGCTGTGCCAGACCCTCGCGGGCGGCGGCGTTGTCCGGCTCGCGGCGCAGCACCTCGCGGAAGATCCGCTCCGCCTCGTCGCGATGCCCCTGGCGCAGGTAGATCTCGCCCAGCGTGGCGGTGGCGATCGGCTCGGCGGCGGGCTCCGGCTCCGGCTCCGGCGCCAGGACGACCGGGACCGCCTCCGGGGCGAGCGCCGCGGGCACGGGCTCTGCCGCGGGCTCCGGCTCGGCCGGGGGGATCAGGTCGGGGAAGAACAGTCCCTCGGAGGTGAGCGCGCGCAGATACCGGTGGCGGCTCTCGCGCGAGGCGAGGCCGGGGAAGAGGACGTCGGCCGGCTCTTGCGGCTCCGGCGGCTCCGGCGTTTGGGGGGCGCGCGCGGCTTGCGCGGCGCGAACGGGCGGCGGCCAGAGGTCGGCGAACGGCTCGTCGGCCCGTCGGGAAGACGGCGCCGGCGGGGCGCCGAGATCGAAGATGTCGTCGCCACCGGCCGGCCGCGGCGGCACGATGCCCACCGCAGAGGGACGGCCCGACGTCGAAGCGGTCTGTGGTGGTTCCATCGCGCGCAGCCTCCGGCGGAGCTCCTCGATTTCGGGGTCGCTGTCGTTCAGCAGACTATACAGGTCCAGCCGCTCGCGAGCCTTCTCCGGCTCGCCGGTGTCGAGATACGCCCGCACCAGCAGCTTGTTGGCCACCATCTGCGTGGGGTCCTGCTTGACCACGCGCTCGAGCACCGTCCGCGCCGGCTCGGGCTCGCCGAGCTCGAGGTGACAGCGCCCCTTGGCCACCAGCGCCGAGAGGTACCCCGGATGCTCCCGGAGCCCGCGGTCCAGCACGCTGAGCGCCTCCTTGACCCGCCCCTGATGGCGATACTCCTCGGCGAGCTGGAGGAAGATGCGGGAGGAGGGGTCGGACTCCCAGCGGCTCTTGAGCTGGGTCAGGCGGTCCGGGAACGCGCTGTCCGTCACGAGGAAATCACCCCGGACGGAGCTCGGGCGGACACGGAGCGGACGGGCGGCGGCGGAGGTGACGGCAAAGTGGCCGCATTATAGCAACATAGAGCCCCGGACCGGCCTCTAAATACGCTAAGACAAAGGGCGGACTCCTGAAAAGGAGCCCGCCCTTCGAGGATCGGAGCCGGCAGCGCTCCTAGCCGCTCGACCCGCCGGCGCCGACCGGCACGGTGATCTGCTTGGTCACGGAGCCGGTCTGCCCCGAGCCGTCGACGACCACGAGCCGGACGGCGTAGGTCCCCGCCGCGGCGTACTGGTGGCTCGGAGCCGGATCGCTGCCGCTGACGCCGTCGCCGAAGTCCCAGGTGTAGGTGAGCCCGCCCGTGCCGCCGGTCGAGGTGCTGTTGAAGTTCACCGTCAGGCTGGTCGCGCCCTGCGCATAGGTGAAGTGGGCGATCGGCGGCCCACCCTGGATGTGGATGGTCGCCGTGGCGGGCGGCAGCAGTCCCCCCGTAGTGCCACCCGCCGTCTCGGCGCTCACCATCACGCTCGAGACGTTCCCCGTCAGGTCGGTCGCGCTCAGGGTCAGCGTGTCGCGGGCCACTCCGCTCGCGTTGGTCAGGACGATGGCGCCGCGCGAGGCGAGCCGCCCGTAGTCCGTCGTGAAGTTCACCCCCTGGCCGGCGAGCGGCTGGCCGTTGGCGTCGCGGACGAGGGCCAGCAGATTGACCGTGCCGCCGCTCACCGTCAGCGAGGGGGGCGTCGGCTGGAGGATGATCGATCCCGCCGCCGTGCCGACCTGCACCGCGATCGAGGCGGTGGTGCCCGCCGTCGAGCCCCCCGGATCCGAGGTCGAGCCGCCGCCCGTGGTGGTCCCGGTCCCCGTCGCCGCGACGATCGTCGCCACCCCGAGCACGCCGTTGGCCCGGAAGATGGCGGTCGCCGTCCCGCTGCTGTTGGTGGTGACGATGGTGTCGATCGAGCCCAGGCTCGCCGTCAGCCGGATCTCGGTGCCGGGGTTGAGCGGGTTGCCGTCCGGCTTGCGGCCGATCACGGTGATCGTCGAGGTGCCGTTGATTCCGATCTTGGTGGGGTTGGCGCTGATCGCGAGGATCGTGCCGTTGGGAGCCACCGGCGTGGCCTTGTCACAGCCGGCCAGCGGGAGCATTGACAGCAGGATGAATGCGGGGAGGATGACAGAGCGGTAATTCATAGTAACCCAGTATACGAACGAGGGCGGCCATCCGTCCAGACGGAGGCCGCCCTCAAAAAAAGAGCGCGGGAAGGCGGGCCGCCTTTTACGGGACGGTCACCACCTTCACCGTCTGGTTGCTGCCGCCGGCGTTGGTCACCGTCAGCGTGACGGAGTAGTTCCCCGCCGCCGCGTAGTTGTGCGACGGGTTCTGCGCCGAGCTGGTGCCGCCGTCCCCGAAGTTCCAGCTCCACGAGGTGGGCGGACCGGTCGAGGTGTCGGCGAACTGGATGGTGTGGCCGCTGACCGGCGTGGCCGTGAAGCTCGCCACCGGCGCCGGCGGCTGGGTCGCCCCCTGGCACGAGGTGTCTTCGGGTGAGAGCAGGAACCCGTTGTTGAAGGTCGAGACGCACCCCGTGGAGCTGTCCTTCACCGTGATGTTGATCGGCGTCGGGACCTTCATGGTGCCGCTGTTGCTGGCGCCGCACGGCTGGGTGTTGAAGGTGAAGCCGGTCGGCGGGTTGGGCACGAACACCCGCACCTGCGTCCCGTTCGACGACTGCACGGTCGCCGAGCTGCCGTTCACCGGGTCGCCGAAGAGCACCGTCGGGTTGGCCGGGAAGTTGACGCCGGTGATCGTGACGGTCGCGCCGGTGCCGCCGCTGGCCGGGCTGATGCTGGTGATGGTCGGCAGCGGCAGCAGGAAGTTGAAGCCGATGTTGGCCGTCGCGGAGTCGCCGTTGTCGACGTTGGTCACCGTGATCGAATCGGTGCCGATGATGCCGCCCGGCGGGCAGGTGGTCGGCCGCGGCGCCGCCGAGGTCATGAAGACGACCTGCGTGCCGGTGGTGTTGGTCACCAGCTGGGGCACGTTGACGTTGGCGTCCTTGAAGTGCAGCGACACCGTCACCGGCGAGTTGAAGCCGTTGCCGAGCACCGTCAGGGTGGTGCCGCCGGTGGCCGGGCCGGAGCCCGGACCCTGGAGGGCGGTGATCTGCACGTTGGTGCCGTACTTGAACTGCTGGCCGCCGACGGTGCTGAAGCCGCTGTTGACGTTCTTGACCAGGATGTCGACCACCTGGTTCGACAGGTTCTGGCCGATGCCGCGGGCCGACGGGGTGATGACGACGATCTGGGTGGGAGTCACCGAGACCACCGTCGCCTCGACGCCGTTGAACGCGGTGGCGCTGGCCCCCGTGCCGAACAGGACCTGGACCGGGGACTGGAAGCCGGTGCCGATGATCGTCACCCGGGTGCCGCCGTCATTGGTGCCCGAGGCCGGGGTGACCGAGAAGACCTGCGGCTGGCCGCCGCCGCCGCCGCCGACCGAGTAGGTGAAGCCGGCCGGCAGGGTGTCCTGCGCCGAATTGACCTGGTTGGCGTGGATGGTCACCGTCACCGAGGCGGTGGCCGTCTGGCCGACGGCGACCGGCACGCCGGCCGCCGCCGCCGACGGGGTCACCACCACGATCTGGCTGGGGGTGACCGAGCGCACGGTGGCCGCCGCGTTGTTGAACGTCACCTGCACCGGCTGCACGAAGCCGCCGCCCAGGATGGTCACGGTCTGGCCGCCGGCCGAGTCGCCGGTGTTGGGCGACACCGAGGAGACGTAGAACGACGCCGGCTGGCCGATGCGGACGTTGGCCGCGCCGGAGCTGTTACTGACTACCGCGCGCACCGTAGCGGTGCCGACGTCGGCGCCGGCGAACAGGGTGGTCGCCGCCTTGCCGTTGACCAGCTGCAGCGTCACCGACTGCGGGCCGCCGATCGAGTTGAAGCCGCCGAGGGTGGTGGTGACCGCCACCGCCGTGCCGTCGGGCGGCGCCTGGCCGGTGTCCGAACGGGCCACGGAGATCGAGATGTTCGAGAGACCGGTGCTGCCCGCCACGATCTGCGACGGGTTGGCGGTCACCGTCACGTTGAAGGTGACCTGGGTGGCCGGCGGCTTTGGGGGGACGGGAGTGCTCCCCTTCGGCTCGGTCGGCGAAGAGGTGCAGCCGACAGCCGCCGCGAGGGCGGACGCGGCCAACAGAAGAATAGCGTTCCGGAAGCGTTTCATACGTGTGCTCCTACATCCCTCAACGCGTGACATCGATCGTGAACGTGGACGGCGCCGAGGCGACATCGTCGCCGGACAGTGTGCGGCCGAAGAACTGATAGGTGACATCCAGGACGACGACCGCGGTGCCCGTCTCGGTGTCGCGGCCGAAGTTGAGCAGATCGCTGAGCGGCGGGCTCTGGATCTGGTTCTCGGTGAGGAACGGCAGGTTCAGCAGGTCGAGCGTGCCGTTCACCGTCACCAGCCCGAAGATCCCGTTGGTCACCGGCGGCGGCACCCGGGTGCCGGTGTCCCGGCGCCGGTAGGTGATGGTGTAGCTGCGCAGCTCGATCCCCTGCAGGTCGCTGGTCCCCGAGGCGGGATCCTTGGGGAAGTTGCGCAGGGTGATCGTCCCCACCTGGGGTGGCGTCGTGCCCAACTGGCTCAGGCTGACGTGCACCGGCAGGCCGTCGAAATGGGACACCGACAGGATGACCGAGCCTTCGCTCGTGTCGGTGCGGCTTCGGCAGCTCGACGCCACCAGGGCGACGGCGAGCAGCAACAGAAGGACGGTGCGGTGATTCTTCATGGATCCGCTCCCAAAGTTAAATCTTGATGACCCGCGGCGTGATGAAGATGAGCAGCTCATCGTTCTCCTCGGTGCGGGTCTTGTGCTTGAACAGGTGCCCGATCAGCGGGATGTTGGAGAGCCCCGGGATGCGGTCCTCGCCGCTCTGCCCGGTCACCTTGTAGATGCCGCCGATCACCGCCGTGCCGCCGTCGCGGACGATCAGCTTGGTGCGCGCATCCTTGGTGCTGATCGGCGCGTTGGTGGCGCCCGGCACCAGGAAGGCGAGCTGCGGCTCGCGCTTCGAGATGTCGATGTCCATCTCGACCGTTCCCTCGGCGGTGACGTACGGCACGACGTCGAGCCGCAGCGTGGCATTGATGAACTGCACGGTGACGGTGTTGTTGAGGATGGTCTGGATGGGGATTTCGAGACCGCTCTGGATCTCGGCCCGCTGGTTGTTGAGCGTCGCCACCTTGGGAGCCGACAGGATGGTGATCAACCCCTCGCTCTCCGCCGCCGCCAGGGCGACGTCGAGGTTGAAGGTGTTGAGCAGGTTCCCCAGCTTGAGGTCGAGGGTGCCGCTGGTGGCGTTGCCGAGCAGGTTGACCCCGCCGGTGCCGGTGCCGGTGGCGGGGAAGACCAGCCCCGAGGTGTTGCCGTGGGCGGCGTCGGCGATCGCGTTGACGCTCCACTTGACCCCCAGCTCGCGGCTGAAGCGCTTGGTCGTCTCGACGATCCGGGCCTCGATCATCACCTGCGGCTCCGGCGCGTCGAGCAGGTCGATCAGCGACAGCACCGCGTCCATGTTCCCCGGCAGCTCCTTGATGATCAGCGCGTTGGTGCGGAAGTCGACCATCACGCTGCCGCGCTGGGTGAGGATGCCGGCGTTGCCGGTCTTCAGCAGGCGCGACACCTGGGCGGCGTCGGCGTAGCTCAGCCGCTGGTAGACGGTGCGCAGCGGGATCGACAGCGACTTGGCCGCCGCCAGCTGCTGCTTGTCCTGCGCTTCCTTCTTCAGCGTGTCGGTCGGCGCGATGCGCATCACGTTGCCGTCGAGCTCGTAGTCGAGGCCGTTGATCTTCAGCACCTGCTCGAGCGCCTGGTCCCAGGGGACGTTCTCGAGCTCCGCCGTCACCGTGCCGGTGACCCCGGGCTGCACGATGACGTTCAGGCCGCTGATCTGCGCGAAGGTGCGCAGCACGTCGGTGACGTCGGCGTTGGTCACCTTGAGGTCGATCGGCTCGCCGAAGTAGCTCTTGTCCTTGCCCGTCCCCGCGGCCTTCTGGGCCAGGCCCTGGAGCGGCGTCGAGGGCGGGGTGACGTCGACCGGCTTGCCCATCGGCGCCCGCTTGCCGGTGGAGCCGAGCGAGCTCGTCCCCTGCGGCTTGGCCGGCGTCACCTTGACCGACGACGGCCCGGAGGGCGGCGGCGGGGGCGGCAGCGGCGAGGCGTCCTCGCTCTCGATCCGGGCGCTGGCGCCGCGCGACACCGTCGGCGTCTTCTGCGCGCTCTGGGCGAGCGCCAGGTCCGACGCCTGGCCCGCCGAGGCGCCCGGCGGCCGGTTGGGCGCCGGCGCCAGGGGCTCCGTCGTCGTCGTGGTGGTGGCCCGGGTCTTGACGGTGGTCGACTCCTCGATCGATGGCGCCGCCGCCGACGACGACTTGGTCCTGGTGGTGGTCTTGCTCGAGCGCGAGCTCTTCGTGCTCTTCTTGGTCGTCGCCATCGTGGTCGAGGCCGGCATCGTGGCGGGCATCGTGGCGGGCTCGGCGGCGGGCATCGCGGCGGAGCTGGTGGTCGTCGTCGTCGAGGTGCTGGCGGTGCTGGCGGTGGTCGCCGCCGGCATCGCCGGGGCCATCGCCGACGCCGGGGCCATCGCCGCCGAGCTCGCCGAAGCCGCCGGGGCGCCGTTCGCCGGCCCCGAAGGAGACGACCAGCGCGCTGCCGCTGCGCTCGATCGTCGGCAGGGTATCGCCGTGGAGGTCGAAGACGACCCGCGAGACCGGCTTCGGCGCCGGCCGGAACTGGGCCACCCGCACCCGCTCGACGACGCTGCCGTCCACCGCCTGGCTGGAACGGGCGGCGCGGTTGATCACCCCGCGCAGGTCGATCACGAAGCGCGGCGGCGAGGAGAGGGCGAAGGTCGAGTAGGAGAACTCGCCGTCGCCGACGATCTTGACCACCGCCCCGCCGCTCGCCGGCATCACCTCGATCGAGTCGAGCCGGGTCGCCTCGGAGCCGGTCGGCGCCGGGCCGGCCATCGGCTTGTCCGGCGTGCCGGCCGCCGTCGCCGGCGCGGCGCCGGCGCCCGCCGATCCGGAGGTCCCGGAGGTCGCGGAGGTCGCGGACATTGGGGCGACCGGCGGCTGGTCGGGGAGCGATTCGAAGGCGAGCTTCCCTTTTCCGGCCGTACCGCCGGCGGGGGCCGGGGCGGGGGCGGGGAGCGCCGCCGGCGCCGTCGTGCTCGCCATTTTCATCCCGGAGTCGGCGGGCTGGCCGGCGGCCGCCTTGCCGTCCACCGGGGAGAGCTGGATGCGCAGCTTCATGCCGTCGGCGGTGACCGAGTGCTCGACCTCCTGCCGGGTGGCGATCACCAGGCGGGTCAGCGGGCGCGAGCCCTCCTCGCTCTTCTGCACCGCCAGCGAGGAGATCAGCCCCTCCTCCGGCGAGAGATCGGCGAGCTTCGGCCCCGGCACCGTATTGGGCAGCTCGACGACGACGCGGCCGTCGGCGTTGCGGAAGCTGGTCCACACCAGCGGAGCGCTCGCCTCGAGGTCGACGAAGACCTCGGGCGCCCCCTCCCGCAGATCCAGCGAACGGATCTCGGTCGTGGACTGGGCCGCCTTGGCCTCAGCCTTGGTCCTGGTCGTGGAGCTCTGCGCGGCATCCGCGAACGGGGCGGGGGACGCCTCGACCCGCCGAGCGGAAATCACGGCGCACCCGGCGCCCACGGCGACTGCACAAACCGCCGCCGACGCGATCCACCGCTGCCAGCCGGTGCTCCGACTTCTCATGACCACATCTCCCATGGCAACTCGCCTCCCTTACGGGCCACTGATTCCCCTGCCGACCACGAATCTGCCGAACCCATGGCTCAAGTGGGGCTCAGGCTCTTGACCACCTCACGGAACGGCTTGAGGGCAGTCGGATCCTGTACGATTTGTTTGAACACCACTTCGTTCTTGTTGATGCTGACGACGTCGCCGTCGTAGAGCTGGTCGCCCTCTTTCAGCAGATAGCTCTTCTTCTGGTTCGAGGCCACCACCTGCGCCACGAACCCCTTGCTGGTGCGGAAGATCCCGGTCAGGTCGATCTCCTCGATCAACAGCCCCGGCACCCCCTCCGGCCGCGGGCCGTGCAGCGCCGGCGCGTCCGACTTGGCGAGCAGCGACTTGAACGGATCGCGCCGGTTGCCCGGGTCGTAGGAGAAGCCGCTCCCGGAGAGCACCTCCTCCTCGCCCTGCAGGATCTCGTCGATGTTGCCGGTGTCGGGAGGCGCGCCGCCCGCCACCGTCCCCTTGTCGCCCGGCTCCCCCGGCTTGGCTCCGGTGTCCGCGGTGCCGCCCGCGGGCTTCCCCGCCGCCGGCTTGTCGCCGGGCTTCGCGGCCGGCTGCGAGCCGGCGGCCGGCGCCGACCTGGTGACCCCGGGCCCCTTAGGCTTCGCAGGAGGCTGTGACGACTGCGCGAGCGCCGCCCAGCCGGCGGCCAGCGCCAGCAGGAGCATCAGGACGGCGGGAAGGATCGCTGTCTTAACGAGACGACGCATTAGTCGGGTCCTCCCGCCGGCGCGCCGCCGGACTTGATGCGCGACGCCGGACCTTCACCGTCCGCCGCCGGGGGCGGAGCCCCGCTGGCCTTCTTCCCCGGCACGGCGGCCTTGGTCTCCACGGTCACCGGCTCCGGCTCCTTGTAGACGAACGTCTTCGCCGTGAACACGGCGTTGACCGTGTGCTGGTTCGCGGCTGCGGCGTCCTTGGCGTTGCCGGTGGTCTGCTTGGGCGGCAGCGCCTTGATCTCCAGATCCTCGATGTTGATGATCCGGGAGAACCGGCTGATCCGGTCGTAGAGCAGCGCCAGGTTGTGGTACGACCCCTCGAGGTCGACGCTGATCGGCCACTCGCTGAAGAATTCCTTGTCCGACAGCGTGCCGGGATTGAACTTCTTGAGCGAGAAGTCCCCCTGCTCGGCGAGCGAGCGGACGCGCCGCATCAGGTCCGGCGTGTTGCGCCGGGCGGGCAGGATGCGCAGCAGCTTGTCGAGCTCGAGCTCGAGCTGGTGCACCTCCTCGCGGAACTTCGGCAGCTCCTGCTTGGCGGCCCGCCCTTCCTGGATCTTGCTCTGCAGGGCGGCGAGCTGTCCCTCGGCGCGGTCGTAGTCCTCGCGCATCGGAGCCAGCAGGCGCCAGTAGCCGGCGCCGAACAGCAGCACGCCGACGCCCAGCCCGAACGCGAGGCCGACGTACCAGGGCTTCCCTTCCAGTCCCGTCTTGAGCGCCACGGGGCCCCCTACCCTGACGTCGCCGACGTCGGTTTGCTCGCCGCGGTCTTCGCGCCCTTCGGGGTGGTCGCGGTGCTATCCGCGGCCCCGGGCTTGGCGTGCCCTGCGAACGAGTAGTTGAAGTTGATGAAGAATTTGTACACGCCGCCGGTCTGCTGCTCGGTGCTCTTCAGCGTCGGCTCGTCGAACTCCGGCACCTTGTCGAGGTTCTCGATGAAGGCGGCGACCGCGTTGGTGTTGAACGCCCGCCCCTCGATCTCGATCGAGCTCGAGGTCATCTTCATGCGGTCGAGCCAGAGCAGCTCCGGCAGCGCCCGCGAGACGTAGTCCATCACCCGCACCGGACCGCGCTGGTTCGCCTTGAGATCGTTGATGATGCCGATCTTGCGCTCCAGCTCCGACTTCTTCGTCTTGTACTCCTCGACCTCTTTGATCACCGAGGCCATCTGCTCGACCTCGTGCTGGGCCACGGCGACCTCGGCCTCCTTGGCCTCGTTCTTGTTGCTCTGGAACCACCAGGCGCCGGCCACGGCGAGCACGCCGATCAGCACCCCGGCCGCCATCATCCACTGCCCGATGTCCTGATTGCCCGCCGGCGTTGCCCCCTTCGCCTTGCGCACCGCGGCCGGGCGCTTCCCCTCGGAGAGCAGGTTGATCTTGATCATCGGGTCAGTCCCCCGCCTTGCGGATGCTCAGGCCCACGGCGACCGCCATCATCGGCGCGATCGACTGCAGCCAGGCCCCGTCGAAGTCGCCTTCCTTGAACTGCACCCGGCGCAGCGGGTTCATCAGCTCGGTCGGCACCTGGAAGCGCTCCCGCAGCACCGGCAGCAGGTTGGGGGTCAGCGCGCAACCGCCCGAGATCACCAGCTCGTCCACCGGTCCCTCGGACGACGTCGCCGAGAAGAAATCGAACGTCTTGCGGATCTCCGACGCCATCTCGGCCGACACCGCGTCGAGCACCGTCCGCGCGTCGGCCGGCGTGTAGCGGTCGACCGACTCGCCGTGCTTCAGCCCCTCGGCCTGCTGGAAGGCGAGGTTGAACTCGCGCTGCAGGGCCTCGGTGAACTGGTTGCCGCCGAAGGAGATGTCGCGCCAGAACACCGTGCCGCCGCGCGCCAGGATGTTGATGTTGGTCACCCCGGCGCCCATGTTGATCAGTGCCACGACCTTGCGCGCGTCGAGGTCGTAGTTGACCTCGTAGGCGTTCTGCACCGCGAACACGTCGACGTCGACCACGGTCGGCGTCTTGCCGGTCTGGCTGATCACCGAGACGTAGTCGTTGACCTTGTCGCGCTTGACCGCCACCAGCAGGACCTCCATGTTGTCCCGCCCCGGCTCGCCTTCCGAGAGGACGACGTAGTCCAGCCGCACGTCGTTGATGTCGAAGGGGATGTACTGCTCCGCCTCCCACTGGATGGAGTCGGCCAGCTCGTCCTCGCTCATCGCGGGGAGCTGGATCTTCTTGATGATCACCGAGTGACCGGACAGCGAGGTCGCATAGTTGCCGCCCTTGACCTTGGTCTGGTCGTTCAGGCGGTGGATCGCGTCCACCACCAGCGACGAGTCCATGATCGAGCCGTCCACGATCGCCTCCGGCGACAGCGGTTCGACTCCCAGGCGCTGGAGATGGAACTCCCCCTTGCGCTCGCGCAGCTCCACCAACTTGACGGCCGAGCTGCCGATGTCCAGGCCTACCACGCCTTTTTTGGTACGGGAGAAGAGCACTATGAACTCCCCCAAAGTCCAACGTTCAAGGCAAGTTACCCCTTGTTACTTAAAGCTTCGCTAGAAGCTACCAGTAAAAAACACCTCTGTCAAGGTGCCCATGCATCTATGGCTATATTGTCCAGTGACGGAACTCTACACCCCTCCAGGCGCCGTTGCAAGACTGATTTCAGCGAATTTTCCAGGTTTTATAGGGGTTTGTGAAGCCGGCGGCGCCGCGGCGGCAAAGCTTCCAACAGCATTTGCTTGTACCTTTTCCGCTATATGTTGGGGGCCTGCCAGGGAGAGCTACCGCATACAGGGCCGAAAGACTCAGAGAAAGTTGCCGCTCGGGGGGGCCGCGGGCCTCTCGCGTCCCCGAGAGAAAATTCGCCCCCCCCGCGGATCTCGGCCGCCGGGGTCTCGTGCCTGCGAAGAAGGGCCTGCCCTCCGAAGAGACGTCCCGCCGTCCCCGTGGCCTGCGAAGGATGTCGTTATGCGCTGGGAGCGTCTCTACGGGAGCGTCGGCGTCCACCCAAGGATTCCGCATGGAGAACGCTTTCCAGAAACGCCTTGCCGCTCCGGCCCTCGGCAACCATCCCGTAGAGACGCTCCCAGCGATGAACGAGAACCTCGGCAGGCCACGGGGACGGCGGGACGTCTCTCGAAGGCAATGCCCTCCCCTCGGCCCCAACCGCCCGAAGGCCACTGGCGACCTAGGTTGACCACGGACTGCCACGGACAAACACGGACTACAAGGACAAGGCTGAGACCGCCGGAACCCTGTCCTGGTCGGTCCCTGTGCGTCCGTGTCCGTCCGTGGTCAACCCCTTCACTTCAACCCCAGCTTCTGGTTCCGCTCGAGCAACGAGACCGCCTCGGCCAGCCGCTTGCGCCGCGTCTCCTCGCGCTTGGCATCCTCGATCCAGCGGACGTACAGCCGGCGATAGGACGGCGCGAAGCGCGAGAAGTTGGTCCACGCCATGCCGTTCGCCCGCAGCGCTTCCTCTATATAGGAGGGAACCGTATCCTCCCCCTCCCCCTCCCCCGCCGGCGCCTTCGGGGCCGCCGCGACCGCCTCCTCCGGCGGAGCCTTGGCGAGTCCCGCCGCCGTCATCTTCCCCTCCCGCACCATCCGCGCGAACCGCTCGAGGTTCGAGGCCGACCATTTGCTCTTCGCTTTGCGCGGCGTGAACTTCTGCGCGTAGCGATCCGCGTCGATCGTCCGCACGATGCTGTCGATCCACCCGAAGCAGAGCGCCTCCTCGACGGCTTCGGCGTACTCGACGCGGGGCTGTTGGGTGTGGCGCTTCGAATAGATCAACCAGATTTCCGATTCGCGATCGTGGTGGGCGGCGAGCCAGGCTCGCCAGGCAGGGCGGGTGGTGGGGTGGAAAGTGTTCATGATCAGGCGCTTGTATCAACAGCCTTCCGAAGAGACTCTGAGCCCAGGGCGAATACTAGGGTATCCATGAATTCGGTGAAGGTCGGCCGTCGAGGGAGATTCGATCACGTTTGCTTAGCCTGTCGGCCATGCGGCCTGAAGTCATGATCTCAGGAAGAAATGATAACCGAACTGCACCGCCCCTTCAGGGCGGATCGGGATGGGGGGCATCGGAACCCGGCGCTGAAGCACCGGGCTATTCAAATTTTCGCCCCTTCGGGGCGCGCGTTGGGGATTCTTCCAGAGTGCCTTTTGGCGACGCGCACAAACGCTCCGAGTAACCAAGAGCAGCCGACCGGCTGACGGTCGTACGCGTCGTCCCACGAGATCTTGGAACATGCCACAGAGGCGCGCCCCGAAGGGGCGCGGCGACACCTTGACGGTCTACCGAACTGCACCGCCCCTTCAGGGCGGATGGAGATGGGGGGGCATCGGAACCCGGCGCTGAAGCACCGGGCTATTCAAATTTTCGCCCCTTCGGGGCGCGCGTTGGGGATTCTTCCAGGATGCCTTTTGGCGACGCGCACAAACGCTTTGAGAAACCAAGAGCAGTCGACCGGCTGGCGGTCGTGCGCGTCGTCCCACGAGATCTTGGAACATGCCACAGAGGCGCACCCCGAAGGGGCGCGGCGACACCTTGACGGTCTACCGAACTGCACCGCCCCTTCAGGGCGGATGGGATGGGGGGCATCGGAACCCGGCGCTGAAGCACCGGGCTATTCAAATTTTCGCCCCTTCGGGGCGCGCGTTGGGGATTCTTCCAGGGTGTCTTTTGGCAACGCGCACAAACGCTCCGAGAAACCGAGAGCAGCCGACCGGCTGGGTCGTGCGCGTCGTCCCACGAGATCTTGGAACATGCCACAGAGGCGCGCCCCGAAGGGGCGAAAATCTGAGTAGCCCGGTGCTTTAGCGCCGGGTTCCGAGCCTCCCCCCAACCCACCCGCCCCGAAGGGGCGGTGCTTTTCGCACGGATGCCGGGGTGGTTGTTCGCCTCCTCCCATGACAAATCCCCTACGTCGCCACGCCGCATCCCGAGGCCTCGATCAGCGCTCCTTGGGGCCGACGGGGCGGTAGAAGGACGAGGTCGGCATGTGGTTCTGAGTCTTAGACCGCCCTCTCCAGATGAGCGACGTAGTTCACAGGCGAATGATCCGCCAGCGGTTCCGGAGCGTCCGTGAAGTGCAGGTGGAGATACTTCTCGAAGAACCCTTGACGGTCGCGGAGGAGCCGGTCGGCGGCGATCTGGTCGTCGCTGGGCTCGACGAGGATGTTCCCCTGGTGGGTGATGTAGTGCACGCGGCCGGCGCAGAGGAACGTCCCGCAGGGCGGAACGGTCGTGACCACGTCCCGGTTGTTGATCACCTGATAGTGGGTCACGTGGCCGAGCGTGTCCCGGAAATCCTGGTCCCCCACGAAGGGCGAGCCGAAGCTGTAGAGCTGGCTCGCCTTCTCGTAGCGGCCGGCGGCCAGGGTCGCCAGGGCTGCGCCGAGGCTGTGGCCGGTGAAGAAGACCGGCCCCGGGCTCGGCGCGAGGAGCCCCGCGAGAACGGGCCACACCGTGTCGAGAGCTTCCTGGAACCCTTCGTGAACCCGGCCTCGCGGCCTCCAAGAGGCGGGGACCGCCTTGAAGTTGGTCGCCCAGTCGATGAGGTCATGGGAGCCCCGAAAGACCACGATCCGGTAACTGCCAGCTTTGGGTGAGACCACAGCGCACTGAGCCACGTCCGTCCGGCGAAACGTCTCGGTCAGGCCCACGCAGTCCAGCACGTCCTGACGGGTCAGGTCGCCGCGGGAAGCCTCCGGCTCGCCCTTTCCCTCCTTGTAGATGAGCCGGGAAAGCTCGGCGAGCCACCAGGCGTTGACGCCGCTGTACTCCTTGGCCTCGGCCTCGAACGGTTTGTCGTGGTGCACCTCGAAGTAGCTTTTCGCATCCCCCGGCTTCACCAGGGAATCCCAACTGTTGTCGAAATCCATCGATCGTCTCCTTTGTTCAGATGGCATGGCAGTTATCTGAAGAGACGGACCCTGATGGGAGTTTCAGGGTTCATGGAAAGGTCGAGCGAGGGCGACCGCGGGTCGCCCCTACACCCTCCGGCACAGGTTGGGGTCGCGCGGAGGGTGTAGGGGCGACCCGCGGTCGCCCTGGCACTCAGGCTCACGGAACGCTTCCGGGCTCGCGCCCTCCCGGCAGCAACGCCCGCTCGAGGTGCGCGACGTAGTTGATCGGCGCGTGGTCGGCGAAGGGGGCGGGGGCTTCGGTGAACTGGAGCTGGGCGTACTTCCGGAGCACCTTCCAGCGGTCCTGCTGGAGCCGGTCGGCGGCGATCTCGTCGTCGGTGGGATCGACCAGGATCTCGCCGTCGTGGGCGATGTAGTGCAGCCGGCCGGTGCGCCGGAAGCCAGTCCAGGGGGGCGAGGCGGTGACGACGTCCCGGTGGTTGACCAGCTCATAGCGGGCGACGTGGTCGAGCCCCTTCACGAAGACCTCGTCGCCGACGAAGGGGGAGCCGTAGGTGTAGAGCTGGCTCGGCTGGCCATGGCGGGCGGCGGCGAGGGTCGCGAGGGCGGCGCCGCGGCTGTGGCCGGTGAAGAAGAGCGGGCCTCGCCCCGCCGCGAGGAGGCTCTCGAGACGCTCCCAGACGGTGTCGAGCGCCTTCTGGAATCCCTCGTGGACGCGGCCGCCCGAGGCGCAGTCGGTAAGGATGGAGTCGAGGTTGGTGACCCAGTTGACCAGGTTGTGGGAGCCGCGGAAGGCCACGATGCGGAAGCGGAGGTCCGCGGGGGTGATCAGGGCGAACGGCGCCTGCAAGGTGGAGACGAAGGTCTCGCTCAAGCCCACCGTCGCCAGCACGGCCTGCCGGGTCAGCTCGCCCTTCGAAGGCTCCGGCTCGTCCGGCCCCTGCTTGTAGATCAGCCGGGAGATCTCGGCGAGCCACCAGGCGTTGACCGCGCTGTAGGCCGGAGCGTCGGGCTCGAACGGCTTGTCGCGGTGAGCCTCGAAGTAGCTCTCCCCTTCGCCCGGATTGACCACGGCATCCCAGCTGTCGTTGAAATCCAATGCGGCCCTTCTCCTTTCCCCGCCGGGGACCGGCTGGAGCGATTCTACACCTCGGCCCTCATGCGCATAGGATAGACGGGAGCAGCGCCCGAAGGGGGAACGAAGGGCTGATTCCCAAAGCGAGACAATCCTGCAATAGAGTCTACGTTTCATCGCCATCTAACGTCATGGCCTTTTTCTGTATCGGCTCGATGACTTCTATATCCGGTCGATATTCGTCGATACAACCCTATTGACAACCGGATCAGCCATCAGGATAATCCTCCTCGTTGGCGCATAGCAGGATCGTTATTCAACGCCGGACGACGAAACCTCGGACCGCCGGCCGCTCGGAGCGGGATCGAAGAGCGGACGGAGCCTAAGAGGAGGAGCCCGGCGAGGAAACAAAGTTTCCGGCGTCATGAAGGCGCCGGGAGATCGAGCCCCGGAAGGGGGCTCACGGAAGGAGAAAGACCATGGCTACGAAGCGCGACCACGAAGCCGGGGACAACCACCGAAACCGGCACCGAAGGCGAATAAGACGGTGTACACGATGATCGATCGGCGGACTGGCAGCGCTGCTGGGATGCTGGAGGCCCACGTCACCGAGGTCCCCCAGCTGGAGCCGTTCCGGGCCAAGCTGGGGACCCTCGTGGGCCAGGCGCTGGACCTCGCCAGCAGCAGGCCGACCTCAGGGCCAGCAAGCAGGAGGCCTCCAAGCAGCTCCAGCAGCTCGCGAGCGCGGGGCGGACGGTGGCCGCGGTGGTGCGGCTGGCGCTCATGGAGCACTACGGCGCCAGCGAGGAGAAGCTCGCCGCCTTCGGTCTTCAGCCTTTCCGGGGCCGGGCCCGCAAGGACCGGCCCTCCCCCACCCCGGCGCCCACGCCGGCTCCGGCCCCTTCCCCGGAAGTGGCGCCGGCGCCGGTCTCCCCGCCGCATCCCACCGCCTAGACCGTCCTCAATCCGCAGGTGATCTCCCGGGGCGTGCGCGGCACGCCCCCTTTTTTTGCCCCTCCGAAAAGATTCCGCGAACCGGAAAAATGCCTTCGTGCACTGGTGCAACGCCACGGAAAACCTGGTAAACGTTTCGGGCATCCGGGAAAACGCCACGGGAAACCAAGACGACGTCGCGAAGCACCGGTGCAACGGAGCACGGTACCGGGGAAACCTGCCAGTGACGTCGTTCGCCGGCACGGCGAGCCGGTGAAACGTGATGACGAACGGGTACATCGTTAGGGGAAACCAGGTACATCGTTCGGCGTACCGCTGCAACGCCAGAGAAAACCAGGGCAACGGTTCAGAGAACCAGGACAACGTTTCGAGGCACCGGGGCGACGGCTCGGGAAACCACTACACCGGAAGGAAAAACCAGCTCCACGTCACGCCCACCCGGGGAGACGTTTTGGAAAACTCGTGCAACGTTCCGGAGCACCTGGGAGACGTCTCGTTTCCCAGGTGCCTCCAAACGTTGCACCGGTGCGCCGAAACGATGCGCTCGCGTCACCGCGGCAACGGCAACACCCACGGCTCCCGGCCGTGGATTCCGTCGTCGGCCGTGAAGTAGAGGGCGCCGTCGGCGCCGGTGAGCTGCTCGGGGTTCGAGGGCGCGGGGCCGGGGAAGAGGTCCTGCACCATCACGGTGCCCGCCGCCGTGCCGTCGCTCTGCCAGAGCTCGACGCCGTGCTCGCCGTCGGTGGCGGCGAAGTAGAGCTGGCCACCCGCCGCGGCGAGCCCGTCGAGGAGCGAGCCGTCCGGGCCCGGGTTGACGTCCTTCACCATCACCGTTCCCGCCGGCGTGCCGTCGGTCGTCCACAGCTCGCCGCCATGGACGCCGTCGTAGCCGCGGAAGAAGAGGTGGCCGCCGGCCACGGTGAGCTCCGGCAGCAGCAGGCCGCCCTCGACCTGGGGATCGTGCGGGGGATCGATCGCCTTGACGATGCGGGTGCCGGCCGCCGTGCCGTCCGAGCGCCAGAGCGCCTGCACCGGGGGCGGCGGATGGCTGCCGTTGAGAAAGCCGCCGGCGAAGAAGTAGAGCGCGCCGTCGAAGACCGTCAGGTCGTAGGCGTTGGCCGGGAGCGGCGGCGCGTCGGCGGGGAGGATCGGCAGCGTCCCGGCGGCGGTGCCGTCGGTCGTCCACAGCCCGGCGCCGGCGCTGGTGGTCGCGGCCAGGAAGTAGGTCCTGCCGTCGAGACGGGCGGTCTCGAGCGTCGAGCTGACGCGGGGGAGGAGGATGCGGGTGCCGGCCGCCGTGCCGTCGGTGCGCCAGAGGGCGAATTCGCCGTCGTGCGAGGTGGAGGGGGGAGCCGTGAACAGGACCTCCCCTTCCCCGCCGGGGGCGAACGGCGCGGGAGGGGCTCCGAGGCGGAGCGGGAAGAGGGGGTGCGTCCCTTCCGGCGTGCCGTCGCTGGTCCAGAAGGTCCAGTCCCAGCCGTCGTCCGACGGCGGGAAGGCCGGCGGATCGAGCAGGAAGAGGAGCTTGCCGCCGAAGGCGATCTTGCTGCGCACGGCAGGGACGCCGGCCGGTAAGGCGAGCACCGGGAAGGTGCCGTCCGGGGTGCCGTCGGTCCGCCAGAGCTTCCTCTGCCAGTCGAAGAAGGCGAGGCTTCCCACCCGTTCGAAGATCACCGGCCGGCGGTTGAGCGGACAGGGCGCCGCCGTGCCGGGGAGCGAGAAGGTCCCGCCGTGCCGTCGCTCGCCCAGAGGGCGTCCCCGACCGCGCCGCAGGCCTGGAACAGGACCAGGGCGCCGAGCGGGGTGAGGTCGGTGGGGGACGAGCTGGCGGCGAGGCCGGAGCCGATGCGGGTGAGGAGGGCGGTGCCCGCGGGGGTGAGGTCGCTGACGAAGGGCTGGCGGCCGGCGGCGGGATCGAGCGCCGTGAAGACGACCCGCCCGGCGGATTCCGCGAGGTCTACGGAAGTGGCGACGGACGAGGACGGGACGCCGGTCGCGGCGAGGCGGACCGTCCCCGCCGGCGTGCCGTCCGAGGCCCAGAGGGTGCCCTGCAGGTCGGCGAGGACCAGCTGGCCGAGGGCCGGGCGGAGCTGCGCCGGGCCGCCGTCGCAAGGGCCGGGGCAGAGGTCCTTCACCAGACGGGTCCCGGCGGCGGTGCCGTCCGTCGACCACAGCTCGCGGCCGTGCGCGGCGTCGCGGCCAGGGAAGTAGAGGCGTCCCGCCACCACCGCGGCCGGCGAGAGGTTGGTGTCGATCGCCGGGCAACCGCCGGCACAGCCGGTCAGGGGAAGCGGCCGCTTCGTGCCGGGAGCGAGCGTCCACAGGATGGGAGGGGCCGCCGTCCGCGACGCCGCGAAGACGATCCGCCCGCCGACGTCCTGGAGCCGGGAGAGGGCGGTGAAGGTGAAGGGGGGGCCGATCGGCACCGTGCCGGCGCGCGTCCCATCCGTCTGCCAGAGCGATTGCGGACCGCCGGTATGGTCGAACTGGCGGATCAGCAGCCGTCCTCCCACCGCCTCGAAGGTGACGCCGGCACGGCCGAGGAAGTCGGAGGCGAACCGGTGGAGCGGGCGGGCGCGGCCCGCCTGGGGATCGTAGACCCAGAGATTCGGGCCGGGAGTGAAGGCGAAGACGTAGATCAGCCCGCCGTGGGGGAACGGCTTGTCGAGCTGTCCGCCGGGAGGGTCGGGGAGGATCTGGGCCAGCCGCACCGTTCCCGGGCCGGTGCCGTCGGTCGACCAGAGGGCGCCGCCGGCGGTGAACAGGACCCGCTGCCCGTCGCGGGTGAAGCCGGACGGGTACGAGGAGGCCGCACCCGCCGCGAGGTCGCGCAGCGGGCGCGTCCCCCGCGGGGTGCCGTCGCTGCGCCAGGGCTCGCACCCGGTGGCGGGCGCGCACCCCTGGAAGAAGAGGGTCCGCCCGTCGGCGCCGAGGACGGGGAGATCGAGGAGATCGCCGCCGACCGTGACGGTGCCCAGCGCGAAGCTCCCCGCGGCGGTGCCGTCGGTGCGCCAGAGACGGCCGGTGAAGTCGGAGAAGTAGCCCAGGGCTCCGCCCCCGACAGGCGCCAGCCAGCGCAGGCGGGAATTGGTGAAATTCTCGACGTCGGAGCACACCGCGGCCAGCCGCTCGGCCGCGCCGGAGGCGGGGTCCACCGTCCACAGACCACACTGCGTGCCGGTCAGGAACCCGTTCCCCTCAGGCAGGAAGCCGAAGAAGAGGACGCGCCCGCCGACCGTGACGTAGCCGCGGAAGCCGGAGTCGAAGTCGGAGGGATCGAACGGCTCGAGGCCCGGGTTGAGGTCCGCCACCAGGTGGGCGGGCTCCGTCGCCGCCGAGGCCGAAGAGGCCGCCGGGAGACCGGTGGCCGGCAGGGCGAGCAGGAGCGTCGCGGCGGCGAGCAGAGCTTTCGCTTTCATCGCGATCCTTTCAGTGCGGCTGGGCGAGGAGATGGGTGCCTTCCGGGGTGAGGTCGCTCGCGAACGGCTGGCGGCCGGCGGCGGGATCGAGGGCGGTGAAGACGATCCGCCCGTCGGCTTCGGTGAGGTCGAGCGGCGGCGCGCGGAAGAAGGGCGGGGGGACGGCGCCGGTGTCGGCGAGGCGGACCGTCCCCGCCGCGGTGCCGTCCGAGGCCCAGAGGAATCCCTGGGGGTCGGTGAAGACCACCTCGCCGAGGGCCGGGCGCATCTGCACCGGACCGCCGTCGCAGGGGCCGGGGCAGAGATCCTTCACCAGGCGGGTACCCGCCGCCGTGCCGTCGGTGATCCACAGCTCGAGGCCATGCGCGGCGTCGCGGCCGGGAAAGAAGAGGTGCCCATTCACCTCCGCGGCCGGGACGAGGCCGGTGTCGGGGACCGGGCCCCCCCCGGGGCAGCCGGCGAGGGGAAGCGGACGCTTCGCCCCGGGGGCGAGCACCCAGAGGCGCGACGGCTCGCTCCCCCGCGCCGCCGCGAAGACGATCCGCCCGCCGGCCTCCTGGGGTGGGGCGAGGGAGGAGAACGGGCCGATCCGCGCCAGGCCGACGCGGGTGTCGGTCACCTCCCAGAGCGACTGGGAGTCGGCGTTGTCGTCGAAGGGGGTGATCAGCAGCCGCCCACCCACCGCCGCGAAGGTGGCGCCGGCGTGCCCCTGGAAGTCGTAGCTGAAGCCGTGGAGCCGGCGCGCCTGCAGAGACCGCGGGGACTGCGGGTCGTAGACCCAGAGGTCCATCAGACCGACGGCGGTGCTGCTGGCGAAGAAGTAGAGCTTCCCGGCGTAGGGCTGCGGTTTGCCGAGCAGCAGCTGCGGGTGGCCGCCGGCGAGGATCGGGGTCAGCCGCACGGTCCCCGGGCCGGTGCCGTCGGTCGACCAGAGGGCGCCGACGACGGCGAAGACGACCCGCCGCCCATCGCGGAGGAAGCCGGCCGGGAACGAGGAGGCGCTCCCCGGCGCGAGGTCGCGCAGCAGGTAGGTTCCCGCCTGGGAGCCGTCGCTGCGCCAGGGCTCGCACCCGTGGTCGGCGGTGCAGCCCTGGAAGAAGAGGCTCCGCCCGTCGGGCCCCAGGGCGGGTGGATCGTGAGGGTCGCCGCCGACCGTGACGGCGCCCAGCACGAAGGTGCCCGCGGCGGTGCCGTCGGTGCGCCAGAGCCGGCCGTCCGGGCCGGAGAGGTAGCCGATCGTGCTCGACGTGGCGAGCCAGCGGAGGGGGACGCTGGCGGAGCCCCCGGAGTCGGGGCACAGCTCCGCCAGCCGCTCGGCGGCGCCGGAGAGGGGGTCCACCGTCCACAGGCCGCACTGGGTGGTGCCATCTCCCTCGGGGAGGAAACCGAAGAAGAGGACGTGACCGCCGATCGTGGCGTAGCCGCTGAAGTCGGCGTCGGCCGCCAGGCCGCGGGCCGGAAGGAGGCTTAGGCCGCAGGCCGGAAGGAGGAGAACCGCGAGCAGGAGGGCGAGGGGTACGAGCCGGGCTTTCATCGTCATGTGATCTCCCTTGGGCGAGCTTGCCGTGCGCTCGTTCTCAGTCGGGTAAGGGCAACGCCCACGGCTCGCGGCCGTGCACGCCGTCGTCGGCGGTGAAGAAGAGGTTGCCGTCCGCGGCGGTGAGCTGCTCGGGGTTCGAGGGGGCGGGGCCGGGCTGGAGGTCCTCGACCATCACGGTGCCGGCCTCCGTGCCGTCGCTCCGCCAGAGCTCGACGCCGTGCTCGCCGTCGGTGGCGGCGAAGTAGAGAAGGCCGCCGGCCGCGGTCAGCGAGCCGGGGAGCGAGCCGTCCGGGCCGGGGTTGACGTCCTTCACCAGCACCGTCCCCTCGGGCGTGCCGTCGGTCGTCCAGAGCTCCGTGCCGTGGACGCCGTCGTCCGCCCGGAAGAAGAGCTGGTCCCCCGCCACGGTGAGCTGCGGCAGGACCACCCCGAACCCCCCGCTGTCGCCGGCCTGCAGGGGGAAGCTGCGGAGGAGATGGGTGCCGTCGGGGGTGCCGTCCGAGACGAAGAGGCTGAACAGCGGCGCCGCGGGAGGGCCGGACTGGGCGAAGAAGTAGAGCTTGCCGTCGAAGGCCGCGAGGCCGAAGGGGAAGCGGAAGAAGGGGAAGGGAATCAGCGGCGCCGTCCCCGCGGCGGTGCCGTCCGTCGACCAGACTTCGAGCCCGGCCCCCGACCGCTGCTCGGCCGTGAAATAGATGCGGTTTCCCAGCCGGACCACTTCGAGGGGGAGGCCGCCATAGGACGCGGCGCTGGTCAGCAGGGGGTAGGTCCCCGCGGCGGTGCCGTCGGTGCGCCAGAGCCCCTGGACGAACGGCGGGGCCGCCGTCCATCCCAGGAAGAGGATCTGGTCGCCGACGCTGCTCAGCTTCCCCGGCCCGAAGCCGGAGCGGAGGGTGAAGGAGCTCTGGCTCCCCTCGCCGTCGATCAGGGTGAACACTCCTTCGAAGTCGTTGGGCGGGGTCGGCCGGGGATCGGGCAGATACAGGAAGCGGTCGCCGAGCGGGGCGCCGTCGTAGAACGGCCCGGCAGCCAGCGCGCGCGTCCCCTGGCGGGTGCCGTCGGTGCGCCAGAGGGCATCCTTCCAGAAGAAGAAGGCGAGGTCTCCCGCCACCTGGAAGCTCACCGCCGGGGGGCCGGCCGGCGCGCAGGGGACCGTGGTCCCCGGCAGCGGGAAGGTGCCGGCCCGGGTGCCGTCGCTGACGCGGACGGCGGCGGTCGCGCCCTTGCACGACGCGAACAGAACCTTGGCGCCGAGCGCCGTGAGCCCGGACGGACGGGAGCTCGCGGCCAGCGAGTCGCCGATCCTGGCGATCGGCCGCGTCCCCGCGGGGGTGAGGTCGCTCACGAACGGCTCGAGGCCGCCGGCCGGATCGAGCCCGGAGAAGACGATCCGCGCGCCGAGCGCCGCCGCGTCGAGCGGCTGGTAGGGCGAGCCGGCCGCGCCGCCGGCGAGCCGCACGGTCCCCGCCGGCGTGCCGTCCGTCCGCCAGACGTCCCCCTTCTGGGTGGTGATCAGCAGGCTCCCCCCGAAGACGCGAAACTGCGCCGGGATGCCGTCGAGGGGTCCGGGGGCGAGGCGTTTCAGCACCCGCGTCCCCGCCTGGGTGCCGTCGGTCTCCCAGGGCTCGTAGCCCTGCGGGTCCTGGCCGGAGAAGAAGAGGCGCCCCTTGAAGAGCGCGGCCTCGGTCAGGTCGAACGCGGCATAGGGGAAGGAGCGCAGGAGGCGCGGCCGGCGCGAGCCGGGGCCGAGGACCCAGAGCTGCTCGCGATACTGGGAATCCTCCCCCTGCCCCGCCGCGAAGACCGCTCTGCCGTTCACGGTGAAGAACGTGTCGGCCCCCGCGGTGAAGAGTCCCGTCGGGCCGAGCCGGCGGGTGCCGCCCGGCGTGCCGTCGGTCTCCCAGAGCGACACCGCGGCCGGCGAGTAGACGGTGAGCAGCACCCGGCCGCCGGCCGCGTGCAGGCCGACGCCGGTGGTCAGGCCGAGGCCGGCGGCGGGGAAGGCCGCGAGGTCGACGGTCTCGCCGCTGCTCGAGTGGAGGACCGAGACCGTGTCCGTGCCATGGGCGTTCGCAACGAAGTAGACGGCGTCGCCCACCGGCAGGAAGTCCTGCTGGATCGGGCCGGAGCCCGAGGCGAGCTCGGCGGTTCCCCCGAGGGTGCCGTCGCTCGCCCACAGCCGGCCGAGGGCCAGGAAGAGCACCCGGCCGCCGGCCGCCTTGAAGGCGGCGGGGTCCGCGCCGTCCGCCCCGGCCACCAGGGGGATCTCGCGCGTCCCCGCGCGGGTGCCGTCGCTCGCCCACGGCTCGCACCCCCCCTCGGCCGTGCAGGCGGCGTAGAACAGGGTCCGCCCGTCGGGGCCGAGGACGGAGTCGCCCGGCGGGAGGCCGGCGGGCGGCACGTGCAGCGTGCCGCCGCCGAGCGGGAAGGTGCCGGCGGCGGTGGCGTCGGTCCGCCAGAGCGCGCCGGTCGGGTCGGTGAAGAAGGCTACCGCGCCGGTCGTCGCCAGCACCCGGAGCTGGAGGAAGGCAGGATCGATCGCCGCCGTGCCGCCGCAGAGGTCGGCCAGCCGCTCCACGCCGCTGCCGTCGGTCTCCCAGAGGGCGCACTGGGTGTGCTGCTGGCCGGGATCCCCCTCCGGCAGGAAGCTGAAGAAGACCACCCGGCCGGCGACGGCGGTATAGGAGCTGAATCTCGGCAGGGCGTTGGGATCGAACGCGGCGACCCCTGAGTCGAGGTCGGCGACCAGGTGGGCCGGTCCGCCGGCGCCGCGAGCGGGAAGCGGCGACAGGAGCACGGCGAGAACCGCCGGAGAGAGGCAGCGCAGCGTCCAGGATCCCATGGGCATGGGAAGCCCTCCCTTGGAGAGTTGGTCCTGGACGATTCTATGCTATTTAAACATCTTCCGTGCTATCGAAATCTTGCTCTATTCGCCGGCCAGCGTCGCGAGCTGGGCCTCGGAGGAGCCGTCGCCCCGGCGCAGCAGGCCGATCACGTAGTCGAGCAGGGCGCCGTCGACGATCTGCTGGTTGACCGCCTGGCGGAGCAGCAGGACGGAAGCCACCGCTTCGCGGCCGACGCCGAGGGCGGTGAAGACTTCCGCCGCGGTGAGGATCTCGCGCGCCGCCGCGTCGGAACGACCCTGGCGGATCAGCACCGCGCCGAGCTCGAGCCCGACGAGCGCCGCCTTGTAGCGCAGGCCGGCGGCCTCGAAGCCGTGCTTGACCTCGACCAGGGCGGACTCGGCGCGGTCCATCTCGCCCAAGGCGGCATTGATGTTCCCTTCGAGCCAGCGGACCTTGAGCTCGTTGATCCGGCCGCCGGCGTCGAGGCCGCGGCTCTTGGTCCTCCAGAGGGTGATCCGCGCTTCGCGGAGCTGGCCGAGGTCGAGGAGGATGCGCGCCTGGTTGTGGAGGGCGAGGTAGACCAGCCGGGGGTCGAGGACCTCGTCGACCAGCTCGAGCCCCTGCTCGATGAACAGCAGCGCCTCGTCGGAGGTCCCCTGATAGCCGGCGTAGATCCCCTTGCGGATCAGCGCCCGGCCGGCCAGGTGCTTCTCGCCGCGCCGGCGGTGGATGGCGAAGACGAGGTCGAGGGCGGTCTCGGCGAGGTCGAAGCGGCGGGCATCGCCGAGCAGCGAGGCCTGGACGTTGAACAGGCGGACGGCGAGCAGCTCGTCCTCCGTGCCGTCGAGGAACAGCTCGGTGGCGCGGCCGAGGGCGAGGTCGGACTCCGCCAACGCGTCCGCGACGCGGTAGGCGTTGCCCAGCTCCACCGCGGCCCGGCACTGGAGGTCGGCCATGGCGGCCGCCCCGCCGGCTTCCCCGAAAGCGGCGGGATCGAGCCCCTCGGCGAGGGCGTCGGCGGCCAGCGCCAGGCGCAGCATCTCGGCCGGGTCGTCGAAGCGCAGCAGCCAGCTCCGGCGCAGCAGCGACTCGAGCTCGGGCACCCTGAGCAGCGGCTCGACCGGCGCCGGCAGCTCCTCGCGGCGCATCTCGATGGCGGGGCGGGACTCGCGCTCGCGGGTGGCCTGGAGCTCGCGGGCCTTGAGGATCACCGTCGAGAAGGCGCGCCCGATCGCCACGTCGAGCGCGGCGTCCTCGTCGGGCGAGAGCTTGGGAGCGGGGGGAGCCGCGAGGCCCGTCAGGCCGGCGAAGTGGGGAGTCACCGCGGTGCGGCATTGCGGGCAGCCGCGCACGAGATGAGCCAGGACGTCACGGGACCGGCCGGCGGAGACGCGGTTCCAGACGAACCCCTCGAGCTCCGCCTGCGTCGGATGATCGTTCACGAAGAGATCTCCACTCCACTGCATTCTGGGCTCTGGCATTGAATGAATCCTCGCAATCCTCGAAGGTTGAGCTGCGGGGCGGCCCGAGCGGCGCGCCCCGGCGGGCTCTCTACGGACGACCCTCCGGGTCGATCATGTTCCCCTGCCCACCAGTCCCCGGGGGGGCCGGCGGCGGCCCGACCAGGATCGGGGTGGTTCCAGTCGTCGTCTTTTTCTGCACCGGCCGCGCCACGGGGGGCGCCGGCAGCAGGCTCTCCAGCCAGGACCAGGCGCGTCCCAGCAGATCCACCGAAACTATGGGCTTCGGGAGGCCGGCGGCCCGGGAGGGCGCCGCGGCGGCGAGAAGCAGGGCCGCCGACAGTCCGGCCGCGGCGGCGATACGTCTTAGCTGTTGAGACATCGGGCACACTCCTTGGGGTGGCGGGGCAAGCCTTGGCCGGTATGGCCGGGACGCCCGCTAGCGCAACCTTCCCAGAGACTCTCCCCAAAGAGAAAACCCGGGCGAGCGGCTCGCCCGGGCTCCCTCCTCCTCATACTGCAAACCTACAGAACTACAAAAAAACCAATGCTCCCCTCTTGTGCTGCTTGTGCTACGCGCCCTGCCAAAACTTCAAAACTCCAAAGGATGGGGCCCATCTCCCCTCCGGTGCCGCCCCTCTTCATGAGCCCCCAACGAGAGGCAGTGTAGGTTCCTGTGCTTCACCATGTCCTCAAGTCCAGTCAAATTCCGCCTCAAAGATCCTCAAAAAGGGTCTCAAAGAGGGGCCTGAGCCTAAAAAAAGACGGCATCCCGGCGTAAGATCGGTCGCCCGAGAGAAAAGAGGGCTGGAAACGGAGCGGATCGGGGGGCCACGCCGCGGCCCCCGCTCCCATTCACGGAAGCGGCGGCGGCGATCGGGAACCTTCAGGGGAAGAACGGAAGGATCGCGGCGGAGGGTAGCGCGGGGCTTAAGCCTTGGGAGCGGTGGAGGCCTCGGCCTCCGGCTTCCACTTCCGGACCGGCGCCTTGACGATCTTGCCGCTGCGCAGGCACCGGGTGCAGACCCGGACCCGGCGCACGCCGCCGTCGATCAGCGCCCGGACCCGCTGGAGGTTGGGCTCCCAGGTCCGCGAGGTCACGTTGTGCGCGTGACTGACGTTGTTGCCGAAGGTCGTCGTCTTGTGGCAGATCTCACATTGCTTGGCCATGATTCTCATCTCCTGGCCGCCGGCGCGGTGGCGCGCCGAGGGCACGTGAAGATAGCAGAACGGAGGGGAGATCTCAAGCTCTCATCCCCCTTCAGCTCAGCGCCTCGAGCTGGTCGCCGCCGCCGGTGGTCATCCGGCGGCCGACGCGGAGGACCCCCTTGATGCCGCGGATCTCCTTGAGCATCCTGTCGAGGTGCTTCCGGTCGCGCAGCTGGCAGACGACGCTGATCGTGCCGCGGCCGGTCTCGCGGTGGGTGTCGGCCTCGATCGAGGTGATGTTGCTGCCGGCGCGGGTGATCGCCTCGGTCAGCCGGGCGAGCATCCCCTGCTGGTCCTCGACCTCGATCAGCAGCGACACCTGGTAGACGTCCTCCTTCCCCTTCGCAGCCTCCCACTCGACCTCGATCTCGCGCTCCGGGTTGTAGAGCAGGTTCTGGACGTTCGGGCAGTCGACGCGGTGGACCGAGACGCCGCGGCCGCGGGTGATGTAGCCGACGATCTCCTCGCCCGGCAGCGGCGTGCAGCACTTGGCGAGGTAGGCGAGCAGGTCGCCGTGCCCCTTGACGCTCAAGGGGCTCGCGGTGCCGAAGGGGAGGATCTTGCTGACCGCCTGGCGCAGACGCCCCGGCTTCTCCGCCGGCGCGTCGAGCTTCTCGAGCCCCACCACCTTCTCGAGCACGGTGCGCGGCTCGAGCTTGCCGAAGCCGATCCGGCTGTAGAGGTCGTCGAGCTTGGCGAGCCCCTCCGCGGTGAGGTAGGCCTTGAGCTCCGGCCCCTCGGTCACCTTGCGCAGCGACAGGTTGTACTTGCGGATCTCCTTGTCGAAGACGCGCCGCCCGATCTCCATCGCCCGCTGCTTCTGCTGGGTGTTGAGCCACTGCCGGATCTTGCTCTTGGCGCGCGAGGTGGTGACCAGGCTCAGCCAGTCGCGGCTCGGGTTGCGGGTCGGGTTGCTGAGCACCTCCACCATGTCGCCGTTGGCGAGCGTGGTGCGCAGCGGCACCAGCTTGCCGTTCACCCGCACGCCGGCGCAGTGGTGGCCGAGGTCGGTGTGGACGCGGTAGGCGAAGTCGAGGGGTGTCGCGCCGCGCGGGAAGGAGAACACCTCCCCCTTGGGGGTGAAGGCGTAGACCTCGTCCGGATAGAGGTCGACCTTGAGGGTCGACAGGAAGGTGCGCGGGTCCTGCACCTCCTTCTGCCACTCGAGGAGCTGGCGCAGCCAGACGATGTTGGGATCGCTCGTCCGCGCCTCGACCCGCCCTTCCTTGTAGCGCCAGTGGGCGGCGATCCCCTCCTCGGCCACGACGTCCATCTCGCGGGTGCGGATCTGCACCTCGAACGGCTGCCCCTGGTCGCCGACCACCGTGGTGTGCAGCGACTGGTAGAGGTTCGGCTTCGGCATCGCGATGTAGTCCTTGAACCGGCCCGGGATCGGCCGCCAGTTCTGATGGACGACGCCGAGCGCCGCGTAGGTGTCCTTCTGCCCGGCGGTGACGATGCGGAAGGCGAGGAAGTCGTAGAGCTGCGAGATGTCGATCCCCTGCCGCCGCAGCTTCTCGTAGATCGAGTAGTAGCGCTTGACGCGGAAGCTGATCTCGGCGTCGACCCCGGCGCCGTCGAGGCTCTTGGCCAGGCGGTCGCGGATGCGGTCCATCGCCGCCGCGCCGAGCTTCATCTTCTCGGCGATCTTCAGGTGGAGCTCGGCGAACTGATGGGGATACAGATGATAGAAGGCGAGGTCCTCGAGGTCCCCCTTGACGCGCGCCATGCCGAGGCGGTGGGCGATCGGCGCGTAGATCTCCAGCGTCTCGCGCGAGATGCGGCGCCGCGCCTCCGCCGGCATGTGCTCGAGCGTCTGCATGTTGTGCAGCCGGTCGGCGAGCTTGACGACGATCACCCGGATGTCCTTGGCCGAGGCGAGGATCATCTTGCGGAAGGTTTCCGCCTGCGCCTCGTCGCGCCGCACGTACTCGTGGCGGCCGATCTTGGTGACGCCGTCGACGAGACCCATGATCTCGGCGCCGAACTCCTTCTCGAGCAGCTCACGGGTGGTCAGCGTGTCCTCGAGCACGTCGTGGAGGAGGCCGACCACGACGCAGGTCTGATCGAAGTTGAGGTCGGCGAGCAGGAAGGCGACGTTCAACGGGTGGATCATGTACGGCTCGCCCGAGCGGCGGACCTGATCCTTGTGCATGCGCGCCGAGTAGTCGTAGACCGCGCGCAGAGAGTCCGGATCGACCGGACGCCCATGCGCGGCGAGGCACGCGATGACGTCGTCGATCCGCGCCGCGCCCGGGGAGACCGGGGGCGCGAGGCTTTTGGCGGTGGCAGGCATGGCGGTTCCCGCCGGAGGATGCAGGGACCGGCCTCGGCGGGTTACCGATTATAAGGGAAAGGCGGGGCGGGAGATTCCCCCGCCCCGTGAAAAGCGCGTTACGCCCGACGGCGGGCCGGACGGTTGCTGCTGCCGCCGGGGCTCGGGCGGTTGCGGCTGTCGGCGGGACCCGCGGTGCGGTCGATGCGCGACTCGGCGCGCTGGCCGTCGGCGGCGGCGCCGCCGCGGATGGGCAGCCCCCGGTCCTTGCGCCAGCGCCCCTGGGCGCCGAACAGGCTCTCCCAGAGGAGGGCGAACGGGCTCGCCACGTAGATCGACGAATAGGTGCCGACGATGATGCCGACCGTCATCACGAAGGCGAAGCCGCGCAGCACCGGCCCGCCGAGGATGAGCAGCGAGAGGACGGTGAGGAAGGTCAGGCCGGAGGTCATGATGGTCCGCGACAGCGTCTGGTTGATCGAGTCGTTCATCACCTCGATCAGCGGCTTGCGGCGGGTCTTCCGCATGTTCTCGCGCATGCGGTCGAAGATCACCACCGTGTCGTTCATCGAGTAGCCGATCAGGGTGAGGAACGCCGCGATCGTGGTCAGGTTGAACTCGTAGCCGATCGCCCAGTAGAAGAGGAGCGTGACCACCACGTCGTGCAGCGAGGCCATCACGGCGCCGATGCCGAAACGCAGCTCGAAGCGGAACCAGATGTAGAGCAGCATGCCGATCATCGACGCGATGACCGCCAGGAACCCCTGGTGGCGCAGCTCGCTGCCGACCTGCGGACCGACGTTCTCGAACGCCAGCACCGAGAAGGTGCCGACGTGCGACTGCGCCTGGAGGGTGGAGGCCACCGCCGGGCTGACGCCGGGGATGCGGGCGAGGCTGTCGACCGACTTGAAGAGGGCCTTGTGGCGCTCGGCGAGGATGGCGCCCGAGACGGCGGCGTAGTGGGTGCGCGCCGCGTCCGGCCCCTGCGAGCCGACGTGGTCGGGATCGACCTGGAGGAGGAACGCCGTCAGGCTGTCCACCCCGGCCTGGTTGATGTCGAGCCCGGGCTTGCCCTGGTTGAACTCGTCGTTCAGCGCCTTGATGATGCGGTCGCGGCTCCCTTCCTCGGAACCCTTGATCACCGGCGTCTTGACCAGGACCTCGTTGTCCGAGACCTTGCCGAAGCGGACGATCTCGGGGGCCTTCAGCCCCTGGCGCTCGAGCACCCGGCGGATGCGGTCGACGTCGGGCTGCTGGTTGAAGCCGAGGGTGATCTGCGTGCCGCCGGCGAAGTCGATCCCCATGTTGAGCTGATGGGGGCCGAAGATGGCGTAGAGGCCGCCGAGGACCAGGATCGCGGAAAAAATGATCCAGAACTTCCGGTACTTCATGAAATCGATGTGCGTATCGCGAAACAGCTCCATGGCGCGCTCCTTAGATCGAAATCCGCTGCACCCGGCGGCGGGAGAGCACCAGGTCGAACATCCAGCGGCTGACGAACACCGCGGTGAAGATGGAAGCGAGGAGGCCGATGACCAGCGTCACGGCGAACCCCTTGATCGGCCCGGTGCCGAACTGGAAGAGGAACAGCGCCGAGATCAGCGTGGTGACGTGAGTGTCGATGATCGAGGTGAAGGCGCGGTCGAACCCCTGGTCGATCGCCGAGCGCACGGTGCGCCCGGCGCGGAGCTCTTCCCGGATGCGTTCGAACACCAGCACGTTGGCGTCGACCGCCATGCCGATGGTCAGGATGACGCCGGCGATGCCGGGGAGGGTCAGCGTCGAGTGGAACGCGCCCATGCCGCCGAACAGGATGAGGATGTTGAGCACCAGCGCCAGGATCGCGTTGACCCCCGACAGGTGGTAGTAGGCGAGCATGGTGAGGATCACCAGCAGGGTGCCGAGGATGCCGGCCTCGAGGCCGTCGCGGATCGAGTCGCGGCCGAGGGTCGGGCCGACGGTGCGCTCCTCGAGGTAGGTGATCGACGCCGGCAGCGCGCCCGAGCGCAGCACCGTCGCGAGGTCCTGCGCCCCCTGCTCGGTGAAGCCGCCCTCGATCTGGCCGCGGTCGGAGATCCGCGAGTTGATCACCGGCGCCGAGACGACATGGCCGTCGAGCACGATGGCGAGCCCGGAGTGGACGTTCTTGCCGGTGAGGTCGGAGAATGCCTCGGCGCCGGTCGGCGTCAGGGTGAACTCGACGTTCGGCTGGCCGAACTGGCCGCGGCTCGGCCGCGCGTTGCTGAGGTCGCGGCCGGTGACCGTGCGCCGCTTCTCGACCGCGTAGTAGGACTTGCCGACGACCTCCTGGCTCTGCTTGTCGCGGGTGTCGCCGTCGAGGATCTCGAGGTCGTCCGGCAGGGTGCCGCCGAAGCTCTTGAGGATCTCCTCGCGGCTCGGGACGCCGCCGCCCCCCTTCGGGTAGCGGACGATGCGGAACTCGAGGAAGGCGGTGCTCTTGATCAGCCGGCGGACGCGCTCGGAGTCGTCGATGCCGGGGAGCTGGACGACGATGCGCTGGCCGGTCGAGGTCGGCTGGATCACCGGCTCGGTGACGCCGAACTGGTCGATGCGGTTGCGGATCGTGGTCACCGCCTGGTTGACGGCGCCGTTGGCGACCTCCTTGGCGTCCTTGTCGTTCATCGTGAACACCAGGTCCTCACCCTGCCGCTTCACCGTCCAGCGCGGGATGTACTTCGAGGCGAGGTCGCTCACGTTGTCGCGGACGTCGGGCGGCGCCGAGATCGCGAACGTCGAGTCGCCGGTGCGGCGCCCCTTGAGGCCCGGGGCTCCCTTGTCCTTGCCGACGTCGACGAGCCGCGCCATGTCCGAGTCGGTCTCGGCGCGCAGGGCGTCCTCGGTGTGGACCTGGAGGAGCAGGTGCATGCCGCCCTGGAGGTCGAGGCCGAGGTTGATCTTGTCCTTGGGCGGGTAGGCCAGGAAGACGCAGACGAGCGCCACCGCCAGGATCAGCAGCCCGCGCCACATCAGATTCCGTTTCATGAGGTCTGACTCCCTTTGTCGGTCTCTCCCTCGAGGCCGGTGATCGCCGACTTGGCGACCCGCACGCGGACGTTGTCGGCGATGCGCAGCATCACGGCCGCGCCCTCGACCGAGACGACCTCGCCGAACAGGCCGCCCGACGTCAGCACCCGGTCACCCTTCTTCAGGTTCCCGATCACCGCCTGGAGCGCCTTGCGCTGCCGCTGCATGGGGAGCATCAGGACGACGTAGAAGATGACGAAGATGAGGAGCATGGGGGCGAGGCCGGTCAGCGCGCCCAGCATCCCCGAACCGGAGGACGCCTGGAGCGCCAGGGCGGTCCAGGGGATTGGAGAGGAGGTGAAAAATACATTCATGGGCGGTTGATCCTGACAGTTCTCAGTCGTCGCGGCAGGAGGTCCTGCCTTCTGCCTTCATGGGCTCCCGGGTTCGAGGGGATCGGCAGCCGCCGGACGGTCCCGCAAAGCAGGGTCCTCCGGCGGATCTCCGCCAGTGGTACGGCAGGCGAGGCTCGCCATTTCAGTCGACGTACCGAGTTCGATAGCCTGCCGGAGGTCGGCCATAAAGTCAAGGTAGAAGCGCAGGTTGTGCAGGGTGGCGAGCACCGGGGCGGTGAGCTCGCCGGCCCGGAACAGGTGGTGCAGGAAGGCGCGCGAGGTGCGGCGGCAGGCCGGGCAGCCGCAGGCGGGGTCGAGCGGCCGCTCGTCCTCCCGGTAACGGGCGTTCTTGATCTTGAGCACCCCGCCGCGGGTGAACAGCACGGCGTGGCGGGCGTTGCGCGCCGGCAGCACGCAGTCGAAGAGGTCCACCCCCTGGGCCACGGCGTGCAGGATGTCCGCCGGGTAGCCGACCCCCATCAGGTAGCGCGGCTTGGCGGCGGGGAGCGCCGGCGCCGTCCATTCGACCACCGCCCGGCGCTCCGCCGGCGGCTCCCCCACCGAGACGCCGCCGATCGCGTAGCCGTCGAAGTCGAGCCCGGCGAGCTCCTCGGCCGCCCGCGCGCGGAGCTCCGGGAAGACGCTCCCCTGGACGATGCCGAACAGACCGCCGGCCTCGGGCCCGCCGCGCCAAGCCCCCCGCGCGCGGCCGGCCCAGGCGAGGGTGCGCTGCCAGGAGGCGGCGGCCGCCGCGCGCTCGACGGGCCAGGTCGTGCACTCGTCGAGCACCATCGCGACGTCCACCCCCATGCGCTCCTGGAAGCGGACGACGTCCTCGGGGGTGAAGCGCAGCGGCGAGCCGTCGAGGTGGCTGCGGAAGGTCACCCCGCCGGCGTCGACGGTGCGCAGCCCGCCCAGGCTCCAGACCTGAAAGCCGCCGCTGTCGGTGAGGATGGGACGCCGCCAGCCGGTGAAGGCGTGGATCCCCCCCAGCCGCTCGACGCTGTCGATCCCCGGCCGCAGGGCGAGGTGGTAGAGGTTGGCGAGCATCACCGAGGCGCCGGCGTCCTCGAGCTCCTGCGGGGTCACCCCCTTGACGGCGCCGAGGGTGCCGACCGGCATGAAGGCCGGCGTCTCGATCGTGCCGTGGGGGGTGGTGAGACGGCCGCGGCGGGCGCGGCCGTCGGTCGAGAGGACCTCGAATTTCAGCATTCGATGCGGACGCCGGTCAGGGCTTGCTCTTCGACCCCTCGCCCTGCGCGCCGAGGTCGATCACCCGGGTCGAGACGCCGGGAGGGAGCTTGAGGGCGAAGCGGTCGTCGGGGATCGGGACGTTGCGCTTGACGTCGCTGAACGCGTACTCAACCGTGTCGCCGTCCGGCTCGACGTACTTCAGGCGCTGCGGGAAGAAGGTCTCGTCGTCGATCCACAGGGTCATCGACTTCAGCCGCTTGGCGATGCGCGCGTACTTGGGCGCGAGCTCCAGGCGGTACGGCTCGCCCTTCTTCTCGGGGAGCTTGAGGCTCACCGTGAAGTACTCGAGGAGGGTCTGCAGGCTGCCGCTCGCCCCCAGGTACTTGAAGATCTGGTTCGAGTAGCGCCCCACCTTCAGCGTCTCGGCCCGCTTCAGGTCGCGGTACCAGGTGGTCATCTCGTCGCCGCGGATGACGACGGTGATCGGGCTGGGGGAGCTGTACTCCCAGCGCACCTTGTCCGGCGCGGCGTAGGAGAACGTCCCCTTGGAGGCCTCGGGAGCCGCCAGCATCGAGCTCTCCTGCTGCTGGGTGAAGCGGGCCTCGACCGTCTTCAGCTCCTGCTGCTCGAGCTTGACGCGGTCGACGAGGGCGGTGAGCCGCTGCGGGCCGGTCAGGCCGGGGGCCAGGGGATCGGGGCGCGCCGCGCTCTTGCCGCCGGCGGCGAACGCGGGAGCGGCGAGGAGAGTGGCGAGGAGGAGGACGGCTGGCTTTTTCATAGATTTCCCGGATTTCCCGGCGGATTTCTCAAGCGAAGATCGCGGCCGAATGGACATTGCGGCCCCGAGCGGGGCGCGCGTGCAAGGAAAAACGATCTTATCCCTCCGTTTCTTCCAGGCGCAAGATGACACCTTTCCGCGCGTGACGTCCGGTCTGGGGGCCCTGGCTTGGCCCGCGCAGCCGACTGGCAGCGACCGGAGGGAGCGGAGCCCGAAGGAGGCGAGCAGGGCCAAGCCAGGGCCCCCCGGACCGGACGCGCGGTTGACAGCCTCACGGGCCGATGCTACGTTCACCCCCCTCGAAAAGCCCCCCCTCGGTTTTGACGGATTGGAGCCTTTCATGCCTGAGCTGAAGCTGGGAACGAAACACGAGTGCTACAACTGCAACACGAAATTTTATGACCTCGGCAAGTCCGAGCTGATCTGCCCGAAGTGCGGCGCCAACCAGAAGGACGCCGTGCAGACGGACTCGCCGGCGGTCAGCCAGGCGGCGCGCCGGCGGCGCAAGGCGGAGACGCCGAAGGTCGTCGACATCGAAGAGGATGACGCGGTCGAGGACGTCGCCGTCGTCGCCGGCGACGACGAGATGGTCGAGCCCGAGCTCGACGACGCCGACGTCGAAGAGGAAGAGGAGGATCTCGACGACGAGGTCTGAGGCCCGATCCGAGGGCGAAGGGGCGGTCGTCGCCCTCGCCCTCGGCGGCAATCTGGACACCCCCGCGGGGCCGGTCGAACGGGCTCTGGCCCGCGCCTTGCGGCAGCTCGCCGCCACCTTCGGCCCCTTGCGCGTCGCCTCCCTCTACCGCAGCCGCGCCGTCTCCCCGCTCCCCCGGCGGACGCCGCCGCAGCCCGACTACCTGAACACCGCGGCCCTGGCCCGCACCGCGCTCCCTCCGGACGCGGTGCTCGCCGTCGCCAAGGCGCTCGAGCTCGCCGCCGGCCGCACGCGCGGGGTCCGCTTCGGCCCGCGCCCGCTCGACATCGACCTCCTGCTCTACGGCGGCGTCCGCCTGCACGACCCCGAGCTGACCCTCCCCCACCCGCGCCTCCGCGAGAGGCGCTTCGTGCTCGCTCCCTTGGCCGAGATCGCCCCCGGCCTGGTCGTGCCGCCGGATGGCGCCACCGTGGCGGAGCTGCTGGCTCGGCTGGGGCCGATGGGGGCGGAGGATGCGGTGGAGAAGATGGCGTGGACGGAATGGCCATGATCGACGCCCTCCTGCTCGCCTGGATGCTGGTCGCCTGGGGGGCGGTGGCCGTGGTGCCGTGGCGGCTGGCGGGGGTGGTGCCCGAGCGGCGGCGGGGGTGGGCGCTCTCCCTGCTGCCTCTCCTGGCCTCGGGGGCGTTCGCGGCGTACGGCCATCTGCAGGTCCATCCCGACGCCGCCGTGGTGCAGGGGATCTATCCGTTCGGCAGCTCAGGGATCGCGCGCATCGTGGCGGTGCTGTTCGTCGCCCTCGCGCTCGCCTGCGGCTTCGCCGCCGCCACCTGGCGCGGCCTGGAAGCGAACGGCTGGCGGATCGTGGCCGGCTTCGGCCTCGCCTTCCTGCTCGCCGCCAGCTGGGCCGGCGAGCTGATCCGGACGGGGGAGGGGCCGGCGAGCGGCGCCCTGGCCTTCGTCGCCCTGATCCTGCTGCGCGCCCTGATCGCGCTCGGCGCCGCCGAGGCGGTCGCTCCCGGCCGGCCGCTCCTCGCCGCCGCGGCCGGCCTGGCGCTGCCGCTCTACACCCTCCTCCTCCCCGCGCCGCTGGCGCACGCCCTCGGGGCCCAGGGGCGCTGGCCGCCGCTCGCCGCCGCCGCGATCCTCTTCCTGGCCGCCCGCTGGCTGCCGGCGCGCCTGCGCCGGGCCGCCCTGCTCGGCGCCGCCCTGCTCGCCGGGCTCTGGCTCGCCCAGGCCGCACATCTCTCCGAGCAGCTCTCCAGCCGGCCGCTGCCGCCGCTCCCCGCGCTCCCCGCCTCGCGGTAGCCTCAGGCCGGATCGCTCCCGGCCTCAAGCCGGATCGCTGTGCACGAACACCTTCGACCGCGGCAGCTCCCGCTCGACGGCGCGCAGGACCTTGACCGTCAGGTCGTGGGCCTCGACGAAGCTGGTGGCGTGGGGGATCTCCAGGTGGAGCTCGATGAAGCGCTGGCCGCCGCTCCTGCGGGTCTTCAGGTCGTGCATGCCGAGGATCTCGGGGACGAAGGAGGCGACGACCGTCTCGATGCGGCGCAGGTCCTCCTCCGGCAGGCCGCGGTCCGAGAGGTCGAACGCCGCCTCGAGGGCGAGCGAGGCGCCGCTCTTGAAGACGTAGCCCGCCACCACCAGCGCCACCAGGGAGTCCGCCGCCGCCCAGCCGGTGAAGCGCACGATCAGCAGGGCCACCAGGGCGGCGCCGTTCACCCACAGGTCGGTCGCGTAGTGCAGGCTGTCGGCCTTGAGCGCCGGACTGCCGCTCTGCCGGGCGGCGCGCTCGAGGATGCGGGCAACCGCGAAGCTGACCACCAGCGACACGGCGAGCACGGCGATCCCCCAGCCGGTCTCCTCCGGCGCTCCCCCGGCGATCAGCTGGCGTACCCCGCTCGCCACCAGGATGGCGGCGGCGGCGAGCAGGAAGAGCCCCTGGCCGAGCGCGGCGAGGTTTTCGAGCTTGCCGTGCCCGTAGGCGTGGTTCTGGTCGGGGGGGAGCGCGCTCTTGCGCAGCACCAGGAAGTTGGCGCCGGAGACGAAGACGTCGATCAGCGAGTCGAGCGCCGCCGAGCCGAGGGCGAGCGAGCCGGTGGACCACGCTCCGGCGCCCTTCAGGGCGACCAGGAAGGCCGCCGCCGCGACCGCGATCAGCGGGGTGCGGCTGGGGTTCGCGGCCATCGGGAAATCTCCGTTCAGCCCGGGTGCCGGGCGAGCAGGGCACGGGCGTCGGCGAGGCTCTTCTCCTGCTCGACGACCTGATCGGCCGCGGGCTTGCGGGCGAGCAGGCGACGCAGGATCTCGCGCGCTTCGGGGGCCTTCTCCGCCTGGTGCTCGAAGAGCGCCTCGGCCAGGAAGAGCTGGTTGTCGAAGTTGTCGGGGCCGAGCGCCACCGCCCGCCGCAGCTCGGTGACCGCCTTGCCGCGGTCCACCCAGCCGGTGACGAACGGCACCTTGGGGGCCAGCGTGTGGAGCCGCCCGAGCACGCGGTGGCCGGCGGCGTCCTCGTAGCGCTCGTCGAGGGCGATCAGGATCTCCGCGTAGCGCCGCACCTTGTCGCCCACCCCCTGCCGCGCCGCGGCCAGACGGCCGAAGGCGTCTCCCCAGAGTCCCCAATCGACGGCGGCCCAGAGGAAGAGCGGCTTCGCCTCCGGCACGCCGGCGACCGCCCTGGCGGCCGCGGCCGGTGTCAGGGCGTCGAATTTCTCCCGGCCGCCGGCCGTCCGCCTGGCGAGGCGGTCGATCCCCGCCTCGGCCGCCTCCTTGCCGCGGGCGAACGCCTGCTGCCTGGCCTCCGGCGAGGTGGTGGTGAAGTCCCCCTTGAAGTGGAGGGCGCGCAGCAGCTTCACCGTCCCCTCCAGCCGCTCCGGCTGCGACTGGACCGCCCGCGAGTAGGCGGCGATCGCCGCGTCGACCGGCCCGGGGAGCGCCCGCCCCCCCTGATGCCCCTCCGCCCGCCGCTCCCAGGCGGCATCGCCGGCGGCGATCGGATCAGCCGTCGGAGGAGGAGCTGCCTGGGCGGCGGCTAGGGAGGAGAGGGAAAGGCCGAGGAGGAAAGCCCAGGCGGTTCGCATGGCGAGGATTCTACACTCGCGCTATCATCCTTCCATGGCCGGCGACGCCACCCGCCTTCCGCTCGTCCCGCTGAGCGGCGCCGTGTGCTTCCCGCGCACGGAGCTGAAGCTGCACGTCGTCGATCCCTCCTACTCCCGGCTGGTGGCGGACCTCGAGGAGCTCGACGAGGACTCGCGCTGGATCGGCGTGGTGCTGATGAAGCCGGGGCCCCGGCTCGACGCCGAGGGGATCCCCGAGATCTTCCCCGGCGGCACCGCCGCGCGGGTGATGGACCTCGAGACGATGCCCGACGGCCACTGCGACCTGCTGCTCTGGGGGGAGTTCCGCTTCGAGCTCGAGCGCGAGATCGCCGGCCCCTACCGCCAGGCGCTGGTGCGTCCGGTCGAGGAGCCCTGGCTCAACGAGCACGACGCCGGCGTGGTGGCGGTGCGCCGGAAGATCCTCCACCTCCTGCGCTCGCTGCGCCAGGAGCTGGGCGACAAGCTGCCGGTCGACGTCGACGGCCTGGCCGCCGCCGACTGCGCCTTCGAGGAGCTGATCAACCGCGTCGCCGCCGAGGTCGACGTGCCGCCGGTGCGCAAGCTCCAGCTGCTCACCGAATCGCTCCCCGAGCGCGGGCTCTCGGTGCTCTCGATCCTCAGCAGCCGCCAGCAGGTGATCGACCTGCTGCGCCCCTTCCGCCGCCGGGGAACCGACCCGGAGCGCAACTGACCGCCTCCCCTTCCTCCCGCGTGCTGTCGATCCGCGATCCGGTGCACGGCTTCGTCCGTGCCGATCCGCTGGAGGCCGCGCTGATCAACAGCCAGCCGGTGCAGCGGCTGCGCTTCATCCACCAGCTCGGCTTCACCTTCCTGGTCTTCCCCGGCGCCGAGCACAGCCGCTTCGGCCACGTGATCGGCGCCATGCACCTGGCGGGACGGGTCTACGACGCCGTCTGCTCGAAGAGCGACGGGCTGCTGCCGAGCGGCGCCCACGCTCCCGAGCGGCGGCTCACCCGCGCCGCGGCCCTCCTCCACGACCTCGGGCACGCGCCGTTCAGCCACTCGGCGGAGGACCTCTTCGCCGGCGGCATCGACCACGAGGAGATGACCCGCCGGCTGCTCGACAGCCCCGAGATCGAGGAGCTGTTCGCCCGCCACGGCGAGGGGATCGGCACCGCCGACGTCCGCCGGCTGCTGCACGGGGGCGGCACGCCCACCGAACGCCTGCTCGCCAAGATCGTCTCCGGCGAGCTCGACGTCGACAAGATGGACTACCTGCTGCGCGACAGCCTGTTCTGCGGCGTGCGCTACGGCACCTACGACCTCGAGCGGCTGCTCGACACCATGCTGCCGATCGCCGATCCGCAGACCGGCGAGTGGGGGATCGGCGTCGACGAGGGAGGGGTGCACGCGCTCGAGGCGCTGGTGATGGCGCGCTACTACATGTTCACCCAGGTCTACTTCAACACCACCGGCAAGGCGATGGAGCTGCACTTGAACGAGTGGCTCGAGGAGCAGGGGATCCGCTGGGCCGCGGAGCCCGCGGCCTTCCTGCTCCAGGACGACGTCGAGGTGTGGGCGGCGCTGCGCACCTCGCCGAGCGTCCACGCCCGCGCCCTCGTCGGCCGGCAGCACTTCCCGGTCGCCTTCGAGACCCGCGAGCACCTCTCGCGCGACGAGAAAGCCCGCTTCGAGGCGCTCCTCCCCGCGCTCCGCGAGCGCTTCGGGGCCGGCAGCCTGCTGCTCTCGAACTCCGCCAAGGACCCCCACCGCCTGGGGAGGAGCCGCGTGCTGGTGCGCCGCTTCGACGGCTCGCTCGAGCCGATGGAGCAGGCCAGCCAGTTCATCCGCCACCTGACGCGGATCGACCGCTACCGGGTGTACACGCCGGGGCCGCTGCGGGAGGAAGTGGCGGCGGCTTTGAGGGCGGTGTGGCCGGCGGGCGGGTGAAGGAAAGCGCTACCCCAGAAGCTCCCGCAACGCCCCGCCCGCCTCCGGGAACTTGAACCGGTACCCCAGCGCCAGCAGCCTCTCGGGCACCGCCCGCTGGCCGTGGAGGAGGGCGTCGGCCATCTCGCCGAGGAGGAAGCGGAGGGCGAAGCCGGGGGCGGGGGCGAGGCTCGGACGGTGGAGCGTCCGCCCCAGCTCGCGGCTGAAGTCGCGGTTGGTCAGCGGCTCGGGGGCGGTGAGATTGAACGGGCCGTCGGCGGCATCCGCGGCGGGGTGCTCGATCAGGAAGCGGATCGCCCCCACCTCGTCGGCGAGGTGAATCCAGGGGAACCACTGGCGGCCGCCGGCTAATGGGCCGCCGGCCAGGAAGCGGAAGGGGAGCGCCAGCTTGGGGAGGGCGCCTCCCTCGCGGCTGAGCACGACGCCGGTGCGCAGCACCGGCCGGCGCACGCCGAGCGCCGCCACGGCGGCCGTCGAGGCCTCCCAGTCGACGCAGGTGCGGGCCAGAAAATCGTTCCCCGCCGGGCTCGCCTCGGTCAGCACCGCGTCCCCGCCGTCGCCGTAGTAGCCGACCGCGGAGCCTTGCAGGAGCACCCGCGGCGGCGTCCTCGCCTGCCGGATCGCCGCCAGCACGGCCTCTCCCGACTGCACCCGGCTGTCGCGGATCCGGCGCTTGCGCTCCTCCGTCCAGCGGCCGTCCGCGACGCTCTCGCCCGCCAAGTGGACGATGGCGGTGTCGCCATCGAGGAGCGCTCCCCACTCCCCCGCCGTCCGCCCGTCCCAGCGCACGGCGCGGGTGTTGGCGGGTAGCTCTTTGACTCGGGAAGGGTCGCGCGTCAGCACCACCACCTCGTGCCCCGCCCCCCCATCTCGCGCGCCACCGCGCCGCCGATCAGCCCCGAGCCTCCCGTGATCACGATCCGCATGGCACTCCCTTCCTTCCCCCTACACCCACCTACACCGCCGCCAGCTCCTCCTCCAGGAGCTGGCGCTGGTGGAGCTCGGCGTAGAGGCCGCCGTGGCCGATCAGCTCGCCGTGGGTGCCGCGCTCGCGGATGCGCCCCTGGTCGAGCACCAGGATCAGGTCGGCGTCCTTGACGGTCGAGATGCGGTGGGAGACCAGGAAGACGGTGCGCCCGCGGAAGACCGTCCGCAGGTTGGCGAGGATCTCCTCCTCGGTCGCCGTATCGACCGCCGAGAGGCAGTCGTCGAGCAGCAGGATGCGCGGCTCGCGGAGGAGAGCGCGGGCGAGGGTCACCCGCTGCTTCTGGCCCCCCGACAGGGTGAGGCCGCGCTCGCCGACGACGGTGTCGAGCCCGTTGGGGAAGGAGTCGAGGTCCGGTCCCAGCCCCGCCAGGCGGGCGGCGCGGTCCACCGCGGCGAGCGGCGCGTCCGGCACCCCGAGGGCGACGTTCTCGTGAATCGTCGCCGAGAAGAGGAAGGTCTCCTGCGGCACCATGCCGATGGCGGCGCGCAGATGTCCCAGCGGCAGGCGGCGGACGTCCGTGCCGTCGACCAGCAGCGCCGCGTCCGGCGGATCGACCAGCCGCGGGATCAGCGCCAGCAGCGTGCTCTTGCCGGCGCCCGTGCGTCCGACGATCGCCACCGTCCGACCCGCCGGCACGTCGAGGTCGACGTCCGCGAGCACCGGGGTTCCCGGACGGAACTCGAAGCTCAGGTTGCGGAAGCGCAGGCCGCCCGCGATCTCGGGGGCGGCGGCCAGCGGCGCCTCGTCGCGGATCGCCGGAACGGTATCGACGATGGCGCGGATGCGCGCCAGCGAGGCGGTGCCGCGCTGCACCAGGTTCACCGTCCAGCCGATGGCGATCATCGGCCAGATCAGCCGCCCCAGGAAGAGCTGGAAGGTGACGAACTGGCCGACCGAGATGCGGCCGCGGATCACCAGCAGGCCGCCGTACCAGAGCACCGCCACGAAGCCGACGCCGACCAGCAGCTGGAGGAGCGGCTGGAACGCCGTCGACCAGGTGGCGAGCCGGATGTTGTTGTCCAGGTACTGCTGGTTGACGGCGCGGAACTCCGCCGCCTCGCGCTCCTCCCGCGCGTAGGCCCGCACCACCCGCACCCCCGAGAGGTTCTCCTGCACCTTGGCCGTGATGTCCGAGAACTTCCCCTGCACGCTGGTGAACAGGCCGTGGATCTTGCCGCCGATCAGCGTCGTGGTGAGCACCACCAGCGGCATCGGCGCGAGCGCGATCAGCATCAGGAGGACGTTGATCCGGGTCATGAAGAAGAGGGCGCCGGCCCCCACCAGGATCGTGTTGGTCATGTACATGATCGCCGGGCCGCAGAGCATCCGCACCGCCTGCATGTCGTTGGTGGCCCGCGCCATCAGGTCGCCGGTGGGGCGCTCCTGGAAGAAGGAGGGAGGCTGCGTCTCCAGGGCCCGGAAATAGACGTTGCGCAGGTCGTACTCGACGTCGCGGCTCATCCCCACCAGGATCATCCGCTGGAGATAGCTGAACACTCCCTGGAACGCCGAGAAGCCGGCGATCAGGCAGCCAAAACCGAACAGGGAGAGGAGGGTGGCGCCGTGGCGCACCGAGTCGACGGCGCGCCCCACCAGCAGCGGGCTCGCCAGGCTCAGCAGCACCGAGGCGACGATGGCGGCGAGCCCCAGGGCCAGCTTGCGGCGGTGCGGCCGGAGGTAGGGCCAGAGGTATCGGAGTCGTTTGAATTTGAACACGGTCGGGGCTCCCGGAGGGAGAGGATACCACCCTCCGGAAGCCCGCTCGGGACTTGGGGAGAGCTACCTAACGGCGCCAGTGGCCGCCGTAGAAGTAGCGCTGGTGATGGCGGTAGACGACCCGCGGACCGACCCAGACGGCGCGGGGATGCGGCGGCAGGAGCCAGTTGCCGCCCACCCAGACGTAGTTACGGCGGTACGGCTCCCAGTTCCAGTAGCCGGGGACCCAGACGTAGCGCGGGCCCGGCCGCGGAATCAGGACCTCGTGGCGGAGCGGCGGCGGCCCGCCGTGGACCACGATGCCGCCGCCGGTGACGAAGACGCGGGCCGACGCGGCCGGAGCGAACGAGAGCGCCGAGACCAGCATCGCCACAGTGACGGCGAGAACGAGTGTGCGTTTGCGATTCATGGTGATTTTCCTCCTGCCCCTGAAACCCGTCGTGGGGCGGTCTCCTGCGGGTAGGTATCAAGTTCCATACCATGCCCGCGGCGGCCTGATCCCCCCGGGAGCTTCCCTGGCCGGCGGCCCAATCGTCCTCTGGAAGGGACGCCTCAGACGCTTCAGGGCACCGGCTGCATCATCAGGCGGGCCAGGCGCCATTGTCCGCCGGTGCCGCCAGGGTCGCCCGAGCCGCCGGCCTCCCGGTGCCAGAGGGCGGCGAAGCGGCCGGCGTGCATCTCCTTGGGCTTTCCCTTCTCGCCGGCGAGCTGGTGGTAGGTCCCCCAGAGATCGGCGGAGGCGCCGTGGACCTCGACCGCGTCGGTGCCGACCTCGACCGACTCCACCTCGACGGCGCTCGCCATCGGGGCGAGGAAGGCGCGGATCGCCTCGCGCCCGCGGACCGGCGCCATCCCGGGGAGCAGCAGCTCGCCATCCGCCGTGAACCAGGCGGCGACCGCCTCGGGCGGTCCGCTCTTGAGCGCCGCCGCATAGCCGCGCATCGCGGCCTCGACCGCCGCGCCGGCGTTCGCCGTCTCGGCGGCCTCCGCAGCCTCGATCCGCGGCGCGCCGGGACCGAGCGCGAGCGCGACGGCGGCCATCATCATCCAGACACGCTGGGACATTTTGGAGCCCTCCTGAAAAGGATGCTGCGTCTACCGTTTGAAGCCGAGGATCACCACGCCCACGCCGACCAGGGCGATGCCGAACCACTCCCGCGCGCTCGGCCGCTCGTGCAGGAAGGTGGCCGCGAAGATCGCCACCAGCACCAGGCTCAGCTTGTCGACCGGCGCCACCTTCGAGGCCTCCCCGATCTTCAGCGCCCGGAAGTAGCAGACCCAGGACGACCCTGTGGCAAGGCCCGAGAGGACCAGGAAGGAGAGGGTCTTCGGGCTCAGGGTCAGCGGGTTGGCCCACTTGCCGGTGAAGTACACGAAGCCCGCGAGAGCGAGGATGATGACGAAGGTGCGCACCAGGGTGGCGAGGTCCGAATCCACCCCTTCGAGGCCGATCTTGGCGAAGATCGCCGTCAGCGCGGCGAACACCGCCGAGAGGAGGGCCCAGTGGAACCAGCCGGAGGAGGTTGCCATGGACCCCATTCTAGTCCGGGTCCACCCAGGTCGCGGCGAGGACCGCCTTCTTTCCCTGCGGGTGCAGCGGCGCGTCCCTCCCGTCGACCTCCAGCACCCCTTCGAGGCGGAGGATCGGGCGCCCTTCGCGCTCGTACTTGGCCTCGTAGTTGGTGCGCGGCCCCTCGTCCCAGGGGCGGTCGCGGCGGGAGAAGCGCAGCGCCGGGTAGCCGGAGAGGATCTCGACCACCGTCTCGCCGTAGTCGAGGAAGTCGGTCGCGAAGGAGAAGCTGCCGCCGCGCCGCAGCAGGCGGAAGACGAGGTCGACCGTCTCGGGGTCGAACAGGCGCCGCTTGTGGTGGCGCAGCTTCGGCCAGGGGTCGGGGAAGTAGATGTGGAGCGCCGAGGCGAAGCCGGCGGGGAGGACCGCGCCGGCGAGGTAGAGCGCGTCGCCGCGCAGCGCCAGCCAGTTGTCCACCCCCTGCCGGCGGGCGCGGCCGGTGAACAGGGCATGGTACTCGGCCGCCACCTCGATGCCGAGGAAGCGGCGGTCCGCCGCCTCGTGGCAGCGGCGCAGCAGGTAACGCCCCTTGCCGAAGCCGATCTCGACCTCCCAGGGAGCATCGGGGGATGCCGGACGCCCGGGGACCAGCTCGGCGAGCGGCAGCGGCGCCGCGACGGTGGCGAGGGTGCGGTCGCCCGCGGCGGTGGCGATCGTGGCGGGCTGGATCACAGCAGGTCCCGGCGGCCGCGCCCGGCGAGCTCGGCGACCAGCTTGCGGACCTCCTGGGAACGCGAGCGGGGGCAGACCAGCACCGCGTCGCCGGTGCGCACGACGACCAGGTCTTCGACCCCCAGCACGGCGATCGTCCCCTGGTCGGCGAACAGGAGGTTGCCGCCGGCCTCGACGGCCAGGGTGTCCCCGCGGCTGAAGTTCCCCGTGGCGTCGGGGGGCAGGACCTCGGCGAGCGCCTCCCAGGAGCCGAGATCGCTCCAGCCGCAGTCGAGCGGAATCGTGGCGATGCCGTCGAGCTTCTCCATGATCGCGTAGTCGATCGATTCGGCGGGGAGGCGGGAGTAGAGCTCGCGCAGCCGTTCCGGCGCGGCGGCGATCGCCTCCAGCCCGCGGCTCAGCTCGGGCTCGAGGCGGGCCACGACGTCGAGCAGGGTCGAGCCGCGGAAGACGAAGATGCCGGCGTTCCACAGGTGGTTGCCGGCGGCCAGGAAACGGGCCGCGTTCTCAGGGCTGGGCTTCTCGACGAAGCGCGCCACCCGGCGCACGCCGTCCGCCCCGGCGCGCTCGGGCGCCGTCTCCGCCGCCAGCTCCAGATAGCCGTAGCCGGTCTCGGCCCAGCGCGGCACCACGCCGAGGGTCATCACCCGGTCCTCCCGCTCGACCACCTCCGCCGCTTGCGCGAGCGCGGCGCGGAACGCCGCCCCATCGCCCACCCGGTGGTCCGCCGGCAGCACCGCCACCACGCCGCGGCGGGCGCTCTCGGGCATCGAGCGCACCGCCCAGGCGATCGCCGGCGCCGTGTTGCGCCCCTCGGGCTCGGCGAGGATCTGCGCCGCCGGCACCTCCGGGAGGTCGCGGCGGACCGCCTCGGCCAGCGCCTCGGTGGTGCACACCCAGACCGACTCCGCGCCGACCAGCGGGGAGAGCCGTTCGAGGGTGTCGCGCAGCAGGGTGCGCTCCCCCTCCAGCGCGAGGAGCTGCTTCGGCCGCGTCTGGCGCGACAGCGGCCAGAACCGCGTGCCGCTGCCGCCGGCCAGGATCAGCGCCTGCAGGCGCGGCGCGGTTTCAGGCCTTCCCATGATCTCGTCTGTCTCGTCGGTCCGCATGGCCGCGGGAGTATACCCGGCCTGTCGCCGGCGATCGTGCCGGATCTGACCCGGTTTTGCATGCCGGCGGCACTATGGCAAGGATCACCCCGGCCTCGTTGTATTCCTTTGACAATCCTTATTATGGAGAGATGCATAGATGCTTAAGCGTGGAATCCTGATTCCTGCGACCGCCCTCGGCTGTTCGCTGCTCCTCGCTCCCACCCTCCAGGCGCTCCCCCTCGACGGGGAAGGCCTGCTCGCCCGTCTCTCCTCGTGGGTCTCGGTTTTCCACCCGGCGAGCCCGGCACCGGTCGCGCGCACGGCGGCTCCGGGGAAGCCGCGGATCGCGAACAAGAACGGCTGCGGTATCGACCCGCAGGGCCGGCCGATCTGCGGCGGGTAGGAGGGCCGGCTCGGTTGCCGGCGGCCGGCGCCTACTCCTCGCCCAATTCCATGCCCATGATGTGGTAGCCGGCGTCCACGTAGACGGTCTCGCCGGTGATGCCGGAGGAGAGCGGGGAGAGGAGGAAGAGGCCGAGGTTGCCCACCTCTTCGTGCGTGACGTTGCGGCCGAGCGGCGCGATGCCGGAGGCGCGGTTGTACATCTTCATGAAGCCGGGGATGCTGCGCGCCGCCACGGTGCGCACCGGCCCGGCGGAGACGGCGTTAACCCGCACCCCCTTCTTCCCCAGCTCGTAGGCCAGGTAGCGCACGGAGGCTTCGAGGGCGCTCTTGGCGATCCCCATCACGTTGTACTTCGGGATCACCTTCTCGGCGGCGTAGTAGGAGAGGGTGATGATCGACCCCCCTTCGGCGAGCAGCGGCTCGGCCTCGCGGGCGACCGAGACCAGCGAATAGGCGGAGATCTCGAGCGCCGTCCGCCAGTCGTCGCGGGTGGTCTCGATGTAGCGCCCGTCCATCGCGGCCCGCGGCGCGAAGCCGATCGAATGGACGACGAAGTCGAGGCTCCCCCACGCCGTCTTGAGGTCGGCGAAGGTGGCCTTGAGCTCCTCCTCATTGGTGACGTCGCACTGGGAGAGGCGGGCGCCGGGGAGGCCGCGGGTGAGCTTCGCGAGGTCCTCCTTGAGCCGCTCCCCCTGATAGCTGAAGGCGAGCTCCGCCCCGGCCGCGGCCAGCCGCTCCGCGATCGCCCAGCCGAGGCTCCGCCCGTTGGAGACTCCCATCACCAGCCCACGCTTGCCTTTGAGGTCGATCTCGATCATGGCGCGTAGGATATCCGAGAATCCTTCCCGACGATCCGCCTCGGGTATGATCGAAATCCCCATGGATCTCTTCGCGCTGACCCGCGCCCTGATCGACATCGATTCGACGACCGGCCGCGAACGGGAGGTCGGCGAGTTCCTCTTCCGCTATCTCGAAGATCTGGTGGACCGGGCGGGGTACGGCGCCGTCGAGCGCATGCCGGTCGAGGAGGGGCGCTTCAATCTCTTCGCCTGCTGGGGCGAGCCGGTGGTGGTGCTGTCGACCCACATCGACACGGTGCCGCCGTTCTTCCCCTCCAGCGAGGACGGCGAGGAGATCCACGGCCGCGGGGCGTGCGACACCAAGGGGGGGATCGCCGCCATGCTGCGGGCGATCGAGGAGCTGCTGGCGGAAGGGGTGCGCGGGTTCGGCCTCCTGCTCGTCGTGGGCGAGGAGACGGACAGCGCCGGCGCCCAGGCGGCGAACCGCGATCCGCGCGGCTCCCGCTTCCTGATCAACGGCGAGCCGACCGAGAACCGGCTGGCCCTGGGCTCGAAGGGCTTCCTCTACCTCGCCCTCGCCGCCGAGGGGCGGGCCGCCCACTCGGCCTATCCGGAGCTCGGGGAGTCGGCGATCGACAAGCTGGTGGACGTCCTGGCGCGGCTGCGCACCCTCCCCCTCCCCGCCGACCCGGTGCTCGGCGAGACGACGCTCAACGTCGGCACCCTGAGCGGCGGCCGGGCGCCCAACGTGGTGGCCGACCAGGCGCGCGCCGAGGTGACGCTGCGCACGGTGGGCGACACCGCGGAGCTCAAGCGCCGGATCTCGGCCGCCGTCCACGCCACGCCGGGCGTGCACATCGCCGAGATCCGCGAGACCCCCGCCGTCCGCCTCGGCGCGCTGCCGGGATTCGCGACCACGATCGTCAAGTACACCACCGACATCCCCCGCCTCGGCCACTGGGGCGAGCCGTTCCTGTTCGGGCCGGGGAGCATCCACGTCGCCCACACTCCGGAGGAGCGCGTCGGCAAACGGCACCTTCTCGCGGCCGCGCGGCACTATAAGGATATGGTTCGCCGGCTGCTGGCACGGTAGGCACGGTTACGGAGCAGGACGGAGCAGGGAGATCGAATGGGCGACAAGATCGAGGTCGGCATCCTGGGAGCGACCGGCACGGTGGGGCAACGGTTCGTGCAGCTGCTCGAGAACCATCCCTGGTTCGAGGCGACCTGGCTGGGCGCCAGCGACCGCAGCGCCGGCAAGCGCTACGCCGAGGCCGCCGCCTGGCAGCTCGAGGGGTCTCCTCCCGCGGCGGCCGCCGGGCGCACGGTCGAAGAGTGCGTGCCGGGCAAGGGGCCGCGGCTGGTCTTCTCGTCGATGTCCGGCAGCCTGGCGGGGGAGATCGAGCGGGACTTCGCCGCCGCCGGCCACGTCGTGGTGTCGAACTCCAGCCATTACCGGATGGCCGCCGACGTCCCCCTGCTGGTGCCGGAGATCAACCCCGAACACCTTGGGCTCCTCGCCGTCCAGCGCCAGGAGCGGGGATGGGAGGGGGCGATCGTCACCAACCCCAACTGCGCGGCGGTGGTGCTGGTGATCCCGCTGGCGGCCCTCCTCCCCTTCGGGATCAAGAAGGTGGCGGTGACCACCTTCCAGGCGGTCTCCGGCGCCGGCTATCCCGGCGTGCCGTCGCTCGACATCCTGGGCAACGTCATCCCCTACATCGGCGGCGACGAGGAGAAGAAGGTCGAGAGCGAGCCGCAGAAGATCCTCGGCACGCTCGACGGCGGCCGCATCCGGCCGCTGCCGTTCACGGTCAGCGCGAGCTGCAACCGGGTGCCCTCGGTCGACGGCCATCTCGTCTCGGCGAGCGTCGAGTTCGAGCGCCGGCCGGAGCGCGAGGAGATCCTGGCGGCGTGGGCCGCGTTCTCCGGGCTGCCGCAGGAGCGCGCGCTCCCCTCGGCGCCGCGGCGGCCGATCCACCTCGTCTCGGGGGTGGACCGGCCGCAGCCGCGCAAGGACGCCGGGCTCGAACGCGGGATGGCGACCGCCGTCGGACGGCTGCGCGAATGCAGCCTGTTCCACTGGAAGTTCGCCGCGCTCTCCCACAACGTGCTGCGCGGCGCGGCCGGCGCGGCGCTCCTGAACGCCGAGATGATGCACAGCGAGGGGTTGCTCGGCCGATGATCGTGATGAAGTTCGGCGGCTCCTCGGTCGGCGACGCCGCGGCGATCGAGCGGGTGATCGCCATCGTGCGCAGCCTCGCCGGCCGCCGCCCCGTGGTGGTGGTCTCGGCGATGGCGAAGACGACCAGCCGCCTGCTGGCGGCGGCGGCCGCCGCCGCCGCCGGGGACCGCGAGGGGGCCGACCGGGCCTGCGACGAGATCGCGGTGTATCACCTCCGCGAGTCCGCGGGAGTCGTCCCGCCGGCCGGGCGGCCGGCGCTCGAAGCGGCTCTCACTCCCTTCTTCAACGACCTCAGGACCCAGCTCGACGAGATCCTGGCCATCCGCGCGCTCACCCCGCGGGCGGCGGACGCGGTGGCGAGCTGCGGCGAGCTGCTGGCGAGCACCGTCCTCTCCTTCGCGCTGACCCACGCCGGCGTCGACGCGCCGTGGGTCGACTGCCGGCGGGTGATGGTGACCGATCACGACTTCACCCGCGCCCAGCCGCTCTACGGCCCGACCGACGCCCGCCTGCGCGACACCCTGCTCCCCCACCTGCGCGCCGGCCGCGTGCCGGTGCTCGGCGGCTACGTGGGCTCGACCCTCGAGGGGGTGACCACCACGCTCGGCAAGGAGGGGTCGGACTTCTCGGCCGCCATCGTCGGCGCCGCCCTCGGCGCCGAGGAGATCCTGATCTGGACCGACGTCGACGGCATGCGCACCGCCGATCCGCGCCTCTACCCGCAGGCGCGGCGGATCCGCACCCTCTCCTTCGCCGAGGCGCTGGAGCTCTCCTGCTCGGGGGCGAAGAAGCCGCACTACGGCACGCTGGGGCCGGCCAGCCGCGCCGGCGTGCCGATCCGCATCCTCGACTCCCGCCACCCGCAGGCGGAGGGGACGCTGATCGGCCGCCGCCGCCCGGACGCTCCAGCGACCATCAAATCGATCGCCTGCCGCGTGAACGCCCACCACATCTCGATCCGCGCCGGCGGATCGGAGCCTTCCGCCGACGGCTTCCACGGCAGCGTGCTGGCGATCGGCGAGCGCTTCCGCCCCGCGCTGCTCGCCCTCGAAACCCGCGACGACGGGGTCGAGCTCGCCCTCGACCACGAGGACCGGCTGGCCGAGATCCACTCGGCGCTCCTCTCGGCGGTCGGCGACGCGGCGGAGCTGTGGGTGACCCGCGGCCGGGTGGTCGTCTCGCTGGTGTCGGAGGATCTCGCCACCGATCCGGAGCTGGTGGCGCGGGCGCTGGCGGCGGGGCGCGAGCACGAGCCGCGGCTGGTGCTCAGCGGAGTGGCGGCGCCCGCCGTCCGCCTGCTCGCCGAGGAGAGCGCGCTCCCCGAGCTGATCGCGCGGCTCCACGCGGAGCTGTTGCCGGGCGAGCCCGGCGAGGTGGTGGAATGAATCAGTTGGCGATCGTCGGCTACGGACGGATGGGGCGGCTCGTCGAGCAGCTCGCCCCCGAGCACGGCTTCGCGGTGGCGCTGCGGCTCGATGTCGCCGACAACCCGGAAGGTTCCGGGATCACCCCCGAGAGCTTCCGGGGGATCGACGTCGCGATCGACTTCTCGATCGCCGCCGCGGTGCCCGGGAACGCCGAGCGGATCGGCGCCCTGGGCGTGCCGCTGGTGGTGGGAGCGACCGGCTGGGGGAACGAGCTGCCGCGGGTGCGGGAGACCGTCGAGCGGCAGGGCGCCGGGCTCCTCTACGGCGCCAACTTCTCGGTGGGCGTGCAGATCTTCTACCGCCTCGCCGCCGCGGCGGCCCGCCTGCTGGCGGCCGAGACCGCCTACGATGCCTGGGCCTACGAGATCCATCACAAGATGAAGCAGGACGCCCCCTCGGGGACGCTGCTCGAGCTGACCCGCGTGATGGCGGCGGCCGGCTACGAGCGGCCGATCGACGTCGCGAGCAACCGGGCGGGCGCCATCCCGGGGACGCACCAGATCGGCTTCGACTCCGAGGCCGACACCCTCACCCTCGAGCACCGCGCCCGCAACCGTTCGGGCTTCGCGCACGGCGCCCTGCGCGCCGCCCGCTGGATGATCGGCCGCCGCGGGCTCTACGAGTTCAGTCAGGTGTGGGAAGCGATCGCCGAGGAACGGCCGTAAACTAGACAGGACTGCGCGCCCGAGGACGGCGCGCCGGGAGACGCCATGTTTCAAGGATGCGGCACCGCACTGATCACCCCGTTCCGGTCCGACCTGTCGCTCGACGAGGAGACGCTGCGCCGGCTGGTCGTCCGCCAGATCGAGAGCGGAATCCATTTCCTGGTCCCCTGCGGCACGACGGGAGAGAACCCCACCCTCACCCGCGAGGAGCACCTGCGGGTGGTCGAGGTCACCCTCGAGGCGGCGAACGGGAAGGTCCCCGTGCTCGCCGGCTGCGGCGGCAACGACACCCGCGAGGTGGTGGAGCTGGCGCGCGACCTCGAAGGGCTGGGGGCGGACGGCCTGCTGGTCGTCACCCCCTACTACAACAAGCCGACCCCCGAGGGGCTCTACCAGCACTACCGGGAGGTGGCGCGGGCCACCCGGCTGCCGATCGTGGTCTACAACGTCCCCGGGCGCACCGGCGTCAACGTCGATCCGGCGACGCTCGCCCGGCTGGCGGAGATCGAGACCGTGGTGGCGGTCAAGGAAGCCTCGGGGAACATCTCGCAGATCGCCGCCATCCTGCAGGCGGTCCCCGCGGACTTCGCCGTCCTCTCGGGGGACGACGCGATCACCCTGCCCCTGATCGCCCTCGGCGGCGTCGGGCTGATCTCGGTCGCCTCGAACGAGGTCCCCTTCGCCATGGCGCGGCTGACCTCGCTCTGCCTGGAGGGGGACTTCCCGGCGGCGCGCGAGATCCAGCGCCGGCTCCATCCGCTGATGGAGATCAACTTCGTCGAGTCGAACCCGGGGCCGGTGAAGGCGGCGATGGCCCTGATGGGGCTGATCGAGCCGATCTACCGGCTGCCGGCGGTCTACCCGCGGCCGGAGAGCGTGCGCAAGATCGAGCAGATCCTGCTCGCGCTCGGCCTGATCCCGGAGAGCCCCGAGGAGGAGACCGCGCAGAGCGCAAGGCCGGCGGTGGCGGCGGTATCCACGGCGTCTGCGGGTGCGGAGCATCCCGTTGCCGTCTGACGTGGCGGTCGCCGGCGCTTTGCGCGAGGAGATCGAACGGCTCTACGCGGAGCCGCCGGCGGCCTATGGGGCGGAGCACCTCGCCCTCTTCGGCCGCTTCAAGGCGGCGCTCAACCGCGGGGAGATCCGCGCCGCGGAGCCGGACCCCGCCTCCCCTACCGGCTGGCGGGTGAACCCCTGGGTCAAGCAGGGGATCCTCGCCGGCTTCCGCATGGGCGAGGTGGTGGACATGTCGGTCGGAGCGCCCGCCGGGAGCCCGGGCGGGCGCCTCCCCTTCCTCGACAAGTCGACCTATCCGCCGCTCCCGCTCGACCTCGCCTCGGGGGTGCGCATCGTCCCCGGCGGCTCGTCGATTCGCGACGGCTGCTATCTCGGCCGCGGGGTGGTCTGCATGCCGCCGATGTTCGTCAACGTCGGCGCCTGGGTGGACGAGGGGACGATGATCGATTCGCACGCCCTGGTCGGGAGCTGCGCGCAGGTCGGCAAGCGGGTCCACCTCTCGGCCGCCGCCCAGCTCGGCGGCGTGCTCGAGCCGATCGGCGCCGCCCCGGTGGTGGTCGAGGACGACGTGCTGATCGGCGGCAACTGCGGCGTCTACGAGGGGACGGTGGTCAAGCGCCGCGCGGTGCTGGGGGCGGGGACCATCCTCACCCGCTCGACCCCGGTCTACGATCTGGTCCGCGAGACGATCCACCGCGCCACCGACGAGCTGCCGCTGGTGATCCCCGAGGAGGCGGTCGTCGTCCCCGGCTCCCGCGCCGTCGCCCGCGGCGCCGGCAAAGACTGGGGGCTGTCGCTCTACACCCCGGTGATCGTCAAATACCGCGACGCCTCGACGGACGAGCGGGTGCAGCTTGAGGATTGGCTACGGTAGAATTGATGGTCGAATAGGCGGTACAATACGTGGAATGTTGACTGAGAAGACTCTGGACACCGACTTGCGAAGCATCGAGCGTGAGGCCGTCACGCTGGGCATCCCGACGATTGCCGGCTATTTGCAAGCTCATCTGGGCCAGAAGATCACCGCCTACCTGGCCGGCCTGGACAATGCGAAGACCGTCGGCATGTGGATTTCCGGCGCCGTGGTGCCTCGCGATCTCCCCAAGGCACGCCTCCGCTATGCCTACCAGGCCGCCCGCCTGCTCGTCGAGGCCTATGACGACGAAACGGCCAAGGCCTGGTTCTTCGGCTCCAATACGCTGCTGGACGACGAAGCCCCTTCCTATGTGCTGCGGCACGGCACGACGCCGGATGATCTGCGTCTGGTCATTCCGGCCGCCCGCAACCTCATGGCGGATCTCCACTGACCGAGAGCTGGTGGCGGATCGGCCACGTCAGCGGTCCGTTGGAGTTTCCACCCGGGGAGTTTCTGAGCTGGAAGAACCGCTTCGACCATCCCGACCGAGCCTTCCGGACCCTCTATTGCGCCGAGCACCCGAGAACCGCCTTTCGCGAGGTCCTCGCCGACTTTCGCCCGAACTCCAAGGCCCGAGCCGAGTACCGGGAGCTCTTCGGAACGGATCTGCCGGCCCACCGGATCACCCCGGCGTGGCGGGGGAGCAAGGTTCTGGCGCAAGGGACCCTCGAGCTTCTGAGGGGAGGGCTGGTCGATCTCGACCACTCCACGCTGCGTCTGGAATTCGCGCGAGCCCACGCAGATCTCCTGGCCCGACACGGCATGGATCACCTCGACATCGCTCAGATCCGCAGCAAGGACCGCCCGCTGACGCAAGCCGTGACACGCTTCGTCGCGGAGCGGGGAGCCGCCGGCATCCTCTACGGCTCCAATTTGGACGATCAGCCTTGCGCGGCGCTCTTCGAAGGCCGGGCGCGCCTGGTCCCCACCCCAGGCTACAAACCCCAAACGCTGACCCTGGATCACCCTGACCTGGTGGCGATCTGCGAGGAGTTCGGCCTGCTCCTGACGGTATGAAGCGCGGGCTTAGCCCAACCGCTCCCGCAACGCTCGCCAGAGCACGATCTGCGTCATCGCCGGCGGCGAGCCGACCTGGGCGCGGAGGAGCATCTTGGCCTTGCTCTCGAGCGACCGCGCCAGGTCGCTGTCGGGCTCCCAGGGGAAGGTGAGGAAACCGACGCGGCCGCCGGGGAAGCCGAGCTGGCCGTCGGCGCCGTCGACCTTCAGGGGGATCAGGTTGGGGTGGCGGCCGGCAAGGCTCCAGAAGAACGAGGCGCTCGGGGTGCCCAGCCCCTCCCAGGTGTCGTCCACGATCACCACCAGCGGCCGGTGCTCGGCCTCGCGGGCCATCGCGCTGCAGAAGGAGGCGCGCTCGCGGACGACGGGGGTGTAGCCGGTCTCGCCGCGCGGAAACTCGAGGAGCACCACCGCCGGCTCGCCCGCGGGGAGCTCCGCGAGGTGCCGGGAGATCGCGGCGGGATCGAAATGCCCGCCGGAGGTGCAGTCGCAGGGGACCGCGCGGGCGCCCAGCCGCAACGAGAACAGCTCCAAGTCCTCCTCGCGGCCGGGATGCGGCAGCACGACCCGCGTCCCCTCGCCGACGAAGAGATCCGCCGCCAGCGACCGCGCCTGAGCCGTGCCGGCGGTGACCATCGGCAAGGACGAGGCGGGCGCGGCGCTCAGTCCCCTTCGCTGCCATTCGCGCCAGGCGCGGCGCAGCTCGGGGATCCCCTCGACCGGCGCGTAGAGAAAGGCGCGGCTGCGTTCGGCATCGTCCAGGCCGGAGAGGGCGGCGGCCATCGCCGGCAGCGGGACGGCAGTGCCGTGGCCGTCGGTGATCTGGCCGATCGTGGCGTTAAAGGCTTTGCCGCGCGCCTCGGCGGTCTGCAACGGCAGGAAGCTCGCCGGCTGGAGCGCCCGCCGGCCGAGCGGCGAGAGCGCCGCCCACACGGCGGGGGCGGCGGCGCTCAGGAAATCGTTCGCCGCCAGCACCGGATCGGCGCTCATTTCTTCTCCTCCGGCTTCTTTTCCCGCGGATCTTGGCCGGCCTCGCGGCGGAGCTTCTCCAGGGTCGCTTCGAGCTCGGCGAGCCCCTTTGCGCTCTTCTCCTTGAGCTGGGCTTCCACGCGGCCGAGGTCGCCGTCGATCCCCCGCCAGCGCTCCCGGGTCTGGCCGGTGGCGTTGCCGTAAGCCCGCTCCAGGCTCGCCCGCAGCTCCGCCACCTGCCGGCGCACCTGTTCGAGGCTCCGGTCGTCGACCGGCTCCGGGCCGGATCCATGCGCCTCGGCGGGGCCCGCGCTGCGCACGACGTCCTTGGCGATCGTCGCCGCCTCGCCTCCCGAACGCCGGTAGGCCGTCCACGAGAGGACCAGCGCCACGATCGCGATCAACAGGGCGAGCCTCGCCATGCAGCCTCCTCCTTCGCTTCGACGGTTACCCCACGCCATTCCAGGAGGATCTTACCAGGGTTGCAAAACTGCGCGTCCAACACTAATATCTGGTTGACTCCCCCGGTATCAGGATTCAGATCGCGAGGGGAATTCCCAGGGCCGCGCGGGCGTTCGGACGGGATGTACGGTCCCCCGTCGCTTCGCGTTTCGGTGCCGGGCCGAGATCCCAACACCCAGGAGGACGTTTTTCATGACCACTGCGACTGTCGAGACCCTGCAGTTTCAAGCCGAGACCAAACAGCTTCTCGACTTGATGATCCATTCGCTGTATTCGAACAAAGAGATCTTCCTCCGCGAGCTGATCTCGAACTCGTCCGACGCGCTCGACCGGCTGCGGTTCGAGGCGCTCACCAAGCCGGAATTGCTGGCCGGCGACGAGACGCTCGAGATCCGCCTCGCGGCCGACCGCAACGCGCGGACGCTGACCGTCCACGACAACGGCATCGGCATGAGCCGCGAGGAGGTGATCGCCAACATCGGGACGATCGCCAAGTCCGGCACCCGCGAGCTGGCCGAGCGCCTGAAGCAGGGAGAATCCAAGCAGACGATCGCCGAGATGATCGGCCAGTTCGGCGTCGGCTTCTACTCCTCCTTCATGGCCGCCGAGCGCGTCGAGCTGGTGACCCGCCGGGCCGGCGAGAGCACCGTGACCCGCTGGGAGTCGAACGGCGACGGCACCTACACCATCGAGGAGCTGGAGGATGCCGGTGGCTTCGGCCGCGGCACCTCGATCACCCTCCACCTCAAGCCCGAGGACAAGGAGAACGGCGTCGACGACTTCTCGGACCGCTGGGTGGTCAGCCGCATCGTCCGCCGCTATTCGGACTTCGTCAGCTACCCGATCAAGCTCACCGCCGAGAAGGACCCCGAGATCGAGGACCTCGCCAAGGAGAAGGAGACCGGCGAGAAGCCGGTGATGCCGCTCGAGGAGAAGGTCCTCAACTCGATGAAGCCGATCTGGACGCGCCCCGCCACCGAGGTCACCCAGGACGAGTACAAGGAGTTCTACAAGCACATCTCCCACGACTGGACCGAGCCGCTCAAGGTGATCCAGTACAAGGCCGAGGGGCGCATCGAGTACCAGGCTCTGCTGTTCGTCCCGGCGGCGGCGCCGTACGACCTCTACTACGTGGCCTCGAAGCCAGGTCTTCAGCTCTACGTCAAGCGCATCCAGATCATGGAGAAGTGCGAGGACCTGCTGCCGCAGTACCTGCGCTTCGTGCGCGGCGTCGTCGACTCGCCGGACCTCCAGCTCAACGTCTCGCGCGAGATGCTGCAGCAGGACCGCTTCATCGCCCTGATCCGCAAGGGGCTGACCCGGAAGGTGCTCGACGTCTTCGACGAGATGAAGGAGAAGGAGTTCGACACCTACCTGAAGTTCTGGGCCGAGTTCGGCCGCGCCATCAAGGAGGGGGTCAGCGCGGACTACGAGAACAAGGAGCGGCTGCTCGAGCTGCTGATCTTCGAATCCTCGAACGATCCCGAGAAGCTGACCACGCTGAAAGATTACGTGGCGCGGATGAAGGAGGGGCAGAACGAGATCTACTACCTGCCGGGCGAGTCGCGCTCGCAGGTCGAGAACTCCCCCCACCTCGAGAGCATCAAGGAGAAGGGGTATGAGGTGCTCTACCTGGTCGACACGGTGGACGAGCTGCTGACCCAGTCGCTCCACGAGTACGGCGGCAAGCGCCTGAAGTCGGTCGGCAAGGGGACCGTCTCGCTCGGCAACGAGGAGGAGAAGAAGGCGGCCGAGGAGGAGCTCAAGGCCCAGGAGGAGCAGATGAAGCCGCTGCTCGAGCACCTGCAGAAGAAGCTCGACACCTGGGTCAAGCAGGTGCGGCTGACCAATCGCCTCACCGCCTCGCCGGTCTGCCTGGTGGGCGCCGAGCACGACTACAGCCCGCAGCTCGAGAAGCTCCTCCAGAAGGGGAAGGGGGGCGGCCCCAAGCAGCGGCGGATCATGGAGCTCAATCCGAAGCACGACATCCTGGCCCGCCTCAACGAGCGTTACGAGAAGGACCACGACGACCCGATGCTCGACGAGTACGCCCAGCTCCTCTTCGGCTACGGCCTGATCTCCGAGGGGGGCGAGCTGCCGGACCCCGTGCGCTTCAACCGCGCGGTGGCGGATCTGATGACCCGGAACGGCTAGGAACCGGCTGCCAGCCGGGTGGATCCAAGGGCGGCCGCGAGGCCGCCCTTTTGCTTTTCGGCCGGCACCGTCCCGAACCGCCGCTCCCGGCGGTGGAACTCGCGGACGGCCTCGGCGAGGTCGGCGGGGCCGAAGTCGGGCCACATGCGGTCGGTGAAGACCAGCTCGGCGTAGGCGCACTCCCAGAGCAGGAAGTCGGAGAGGCGCTGCTCGCCGCCGGTGCGGATCAGCAGGTCCACGTCCGGCGCCGGCGTCGCCGAATCACCGTCGTCGCAGGGGCCGGCCAGCAGGCGGGCGAAGGCCTCGCGGGAGGGCTCGCCGCCCGCACCGTCCGCGGCCTCCGCGCCGAGCCTGGCGGCGGCGCGCAGGATGGCGTCGCGCGCCGAGTAGTCGACGGCGATGCGCAGCAGGAAGCGGTCGGCCGCCGCCGTCCGCGCCTCCGCCTCCACGATGCCGCGCACCAGCCCGGGAGGGAGGCGGTCGCGGCGGCCGATCACCTGGATGCGGATGCCGTTGTCGGCACAGCGGCCGGCCTCGGCCGCGAGGTAGCTGCGGAAGAGGCGCATCAGCGCGCGCACCTCGAGGTCGGGGCGCCGCCAGTTGTCGGACGAAAAGGCGAAGAGGGTGAGGGTGCCGACTCCGAGGCCGGCCGCCCCCTCGACGGTGCGGCGCACCGCCTCCACCCCCGCCAGGTGCCCGGCTGTCCGCGGCCGGCCGCGCGACACCGCCCAGCGGCCGTTGCCGTCCATGATGATCGCCACGTGAAGGCCGCCGGAGGCCGCAGCAACGCCGGCGGGCGCCGGGGCGAGCCGCAGCGGCGCGCTCACCGTCCTCCTCCGGAGGCGACGCGCGGGTGCTGGAGCTCCGCCAGCAGGCGCGACTGGCCGCGCAGGCGGGCGAGGAGGCGCGCCACCCGGCCGCGCCAAGTGCGCTCGAGGCGGAGGTCGGGAGCCCGCCGCAACAGGGCGCGGATCACCTTTTCGTCGCCGGAGGTCACGGCGCAGGTTAACGCCGTCTGGCCGTTCTCCTGCGCCAGGCGGGGATCGGCGCCGGCGGCGAGCAGCGCGTAGACGATCTCCGGCTCGCTCTGCGCCGCCGCCAGCATCAGGGGGGTGAGCCCGTTTTCGCTCCGCCCGTCGGGATCGGCGCCAGCCGCCAGCAGGGCGCGGAGCGATCCGAGCTGCCCCTTGTGGACGGCGTGCTCGAGAGGGACCCAGCCGTTGGGGCCGTGGTCCCGGCCGTTGGGATCGGCCCCCGCGCGGACCAGCTCGCGGATCGCCTCGATCCGCCCCGCCCGCGCCGCGGTATCGAGCGCCGTGAAGCCGTGCGAGTCCTCGGCGTCGACCGGGTGGATCGCCAGCGCCCGCCGCAGCTCGTCCGGCGAGCCGCTCGCCACCGCCTGCTCGACCGGCCCCTCGGGATGGGGCCTGGGCAGGAGGGAGGTGACCGTCCACAGCCCCGCCGCCGCCAGGATTACAGCCGCCAGGGCGATTGCCGCCAGCGTCGCCAAAGTCCGCCTCTTCAAAACGAGCCCCTCCACTGACAAATAACTTTATTTCACAAAGTCGATGGACGCGAAAAGGCCTTCCCTCACCCCTCGCGGGTGGTCTGGATGATCGCCTCCATGTGGTCCAGGTAGCGCTCGAGCGCCCGCCGACCCGCGGCGGTGAGCCGGTAGTCGGTCTTCGGCATCCGCCCCTCGAAGAACTTCTCGCAGGTGATGTAGCCCGCCTCCTCGAGCTTGCGGGCGTGGACGCTCAGGTTGCCGTCCGTCGTCTTGAGCAGCTTCTTGAGGTCATTGAAGCTCAGGCGCTCGTTGACGGCGAGCGCGCTGACGATGCCGAGGCGCATCCGCTCGTGGATCAGGCGGTCGAGGTCGAGCGCCGTCGTCTGTGGGGTGGGGGTAGGGGCATGAATGGCCACGTCACCCTCCTCGGCGCCGTCGTCGTGCTTCAAGGCGCCGCGCTTAGCCACCGTGCCTCCAGGCGATCACGGCGCCGAAGACGATGTGCAGCCCGCCGAAGCCGGCCGCCAGCAGCAGATCCCGCCAGGCGATGGGAGCGACCAGCGCCACGGCGCCCAGCGCCATGAAGGCCATCCCCATCACCGGCACCGTGCGCACCGAGAAGGCGCCGCCGGTCACCACGCCGGTGCCGTAGAGGAGCAGCCAGACCCCCGGCAGCACCCCGACGTTCCCCGAGTAGAGGAGGACCGGGGTCAGCAGCGCCCCGGCGATCAGCGGCGGGCAGAGGGCGAGGACGAAGCGGCGGCTCGGCTGGGAGAGCAGGCTCTGATCGGAACGGCGCGCCTTCCAGACGATGGCGCCGACGGTGAGCAGCAGGGCGACCAGCGCGTCCAACAGCCAGACCTGCAGCCAGGCCCAGCTCGTCGCCTGCCGGGAGGCGATCCAGGCGGCGAGCAACGCCGTCACGCCGACCGCCACCTCGCCGAGCCCCGAGACGGCGGTGAAGAAGGCAGCCCCTTCCATCGTCTCGCGGATGAAGCGCAGGTTGTCCATCGCCCGCAGGTGCAGGGCGGGGGGCGGCACCAGCCGGGGGCGGGGATGCGAGGGCTGCGGATCGGTCATCACGGGCTCCAATCTACGCCGGGAGCGCAGCGTCCGTCAAGTACTTTTCAGCACAAAGTTGGACAAGGCAGAACGCGCCGCCGGCGACCGCGGACCTCAGCCGGGGGCGCCATTCTCGGCCGCGGCCGCGGCGGCCGCCCGCTGCTTCGCCATCGCCGCCACCATCCCGACCATCCCCATCAGCCCCATCGACTTGCCCATCGAGAGCTCATGGCCGAAGACCTGGTAGACGACGTCCTGCGGCACCTCCGCCACCTGCTCGGGAGGAGCGCCGGAGAGGGCCTCGCCGAGGAGGACCGCCATCGCCTTGGCCGAGACCCCCTGCGGATTCTCGACGGCGAAGTAATAGTCGAGCGAGCCGTCCGGCCGCGCCTCGCCGAACACGTAGGCCTCCGACTCGCAGGCGGGGACCCGGTGCTCGGCGGCGAAGGGGCGCCGCGCGATCCGCGGCGGCACCTCCGCGAAGCGCTTGGCGATGTCGATCAGGAGCTGGATGCGCTCGCCGCGGTCGGGGACCAGCTCGAGCGTCTCCAGGGTATCGGTCAGCTTTTCCGGTACGGCCATCTCGCGTCCTCTTTTGTCCCTTTTTTTATCGCTCGATGGGCACGCCCACCAGGTTCCCCCACTCGGTCCAGCTGCCATCATAGTTCCGCACCTTCTTGTAGCCCAGCAGGTGGGTGAGGACGAACCAGGTATGGCTGCTGCGCTCGCCGATCCGGCAGTAGACGATGACGTCGTCGTCCGGCTTGATCTTCGCCTCGTTCTCGTAGAGGGCGCGCAGCTCGTCGGCCGTCTTGAAGGTGCCGTCGTCGGGGTTCACCGCCTTGGCCCAGGGGACGCTCGCCGCGCCCGGGATGTGGCCGCCGCGCAGCGCCCCCTCGTTCGGGTACTCCGGCATGTGGAGCTTCTTGCCGCTGTACTCGTCGGGGCTGCGCACGTCGACCAGCGGCCCCTTGGCCTTCAGATGCTCGAGGACGTTGTCGCGGTAGGCGCGGATCTGCGCGTCGTTGCGCTCGGCGGCCTGATAGTCGCTCGCCGGATAGCGCGGCACGTCGGTGCTCTGCGGCCGTCCCTCGTTGACCCACTTGATGCGGCCGCCGTCCATGATCTTCGCCTTGTCGTGCCCGAACAGCTGGAAGACCCAGAAGGCGTAGGTCGCCCACCAGTTGTTGCGGTCGCCGTAGAACACCACCGTGGTGTCCTTGGTGACGCCGATGCGCCGCATCAGCGCCTCGAACTCCGCGCGCCCGAGATAGTCACGGCGCACCGGATCGTTCAAGTCGCGCGTCCAGTCGACCTCCACGGCTCCCGGGATGTGTCCGGTCGAGTACAGCAGAGGGTCCTCGTTGGATTCCACGAGGCGGATCCCCGGGTCGTTCAGATGGCTCGCGACCCACTCGGTCGAGACCAGCAACTCGGGATGAACATAACCACGGCTCTCGATTTCGCTCACGGTCGGTCTCCTTTCGCTCTCTCCTCGCCGGAAGGGCGCCTATTTGTGACCAATCTTATCACCATAATGAATCCGCTCCAATGCTGCCTCCGGAAGGCCCCTTCCAACGCCCTGCACTTTGGGCTACAGTTGCGCAACTTCTGGCACCTTTTAGTCCACAGGCCCTGCTTTTCGGGGACCCTGGTCTGGCGGGCGGCGGCGTCCACGCATGGGCTCCGCGCGACCCGCCGCGAAGGAGCCGTATGCTGAGTCGCAAGCCATCCCGTACCGTCGCCCTCGCCCTCCTGCTCACCGCGGGCACGGTCGCGTCGGCGCCCGCTCAAGGTGCGCGCCGCAGCGATCCGCACCCTGCCGTACAGGCCCGTGAGGCGAAGGCCGCCGCGAGCCCCGGCCTGCTGGCGAGCGTCCTGAGCCTTTGGGGCCTCGTCCATTTCGCGCATCATGGACCGCCGCCGACCGGTGGCGGAGACGGAGACGGGCACTCCACCGGCGAGGGCACCGGCATCTGTCCGCATGGCCACATGTAGGGATTGAGAGGATTGAGAGAACGGATGGAGCCTGAGGTGGGACTCAAAGGTCATGAAAGAGAGAGGTCGAGATCCGATGCACGATCGGCATCCTGATCGTGGAGCCCTGGAGCGCTACCTGGACGACGGCCAGCCCGCGGGCGAGCGTCGTGCCCTCCAGCGCCACCTCTTCGGCTGCCCGGTCTGCGAGGACCGCATGATCGCCCTCCTTTCGGCTGCCGCCTCCCCGCACCCATCGCCCTCCGGCGCGGGGCCCCGGGGCCTGGTCGAACGCAGCTTGCACGACCACCACGCGGAGATCGCCGCGCACCACCGGCATCTCGCCGGCGAGCGCCTGGCCGCCGCCGAGCGCTGGCGCGAGATCGCGCCGCATCCCCACGAGCGGCGCCGGCAGAGAGTCGCCGCGGAGCCTTGCTATCACTCCTGGGGCTTCTTCGAGCTCCTGGTGGAACGCGCGCGCCACGCCGTCCTCGACGACCCGCACCGGGCGGAAGAGCTGCTGCGGCTCTCCCTGGACGTCGCCGAGCGGCTCGACCCGGAAACCTACGGGCGCGGCGCGAGCGAGGCCGCGAAGACCCGGGCGTGGGGCTGGCTCGCCAATGCCTGGCGGGTCCTCGGCGACTTCCGGCAGGCCGAGCTGGCCTTCCAGACCGCCGAGCTCTACCTCGCGCAGAGCTGGCTCGATCCGCTGGACGAAGCGCTGCTGCTCGAGCTCAAGGCCCCCCTGCGGCGCGGCCAGCGCCGCTTCGACGAGGCGCTCGAGCTGCTCGACGAGGCGATCGCCATCTATCGCGAGGTCCACGAGCCGCACTCCCACGGGCGGGCCCTGATCGTCAAGGGGCTGGTGCTGCGCTACAAGGGGGATTTCGCGGCCGCCGAGGAGTGCTTCCGCACCAGCCTCTTCCTGCTCGACGGCGCGCGCGAGCCGCGGCTGATGATGATGGCTCAGTACAACCTGATCGGCTGCCTCAAGGATGCCGGCCGTATCGCCGAGGCAGCGGCGCTGATCCCCGACGCGCGGAAGATCATCGAGCAGGCGGGGACGCGCTCCGACCGCATGCGCCTGCGCTGGACCGAAGGGCGGGTGGAGCTCGCCCTCGGGCGGCTCGCCGCGGCCGAGGCGGCGCTCCTCGAGGTCAGCGAGAGCTTCCTCGCCGACGGCAGGGCCTTCGACGCCGCCCAGGTGGCGCTCGACCTCGCCGTCCTCTATCTGCGGCAGCACCGGCTGGAGGAGACGAAGCAGCTCGCCGCCGAGCTCCTCGCCGCCTTCCAGGCCCGCGACGTCCACCAGGAAGCCCTGGCCGCGCTGATCGTGCTGCAACAGGCGGCGGAGCAGGAGCACCTCACCGGTGAGCTGGTGGAAGAGGTCGCCGCCTACCTCCTCGCCGCCAGCGGCGACCCGCACCTCAAATTCCGCGGCTAGCGGAACGGCAGCTCGGGGGCGTGCCGGGACCGCCGCAGGTAGTCCCCGATCTCGGTCACCACCTCGACTCCCGCCCGCTCGGCCTCGGCGGCGCGCTGGAAGACGGCGAGCGCCGCCAGCGCCTCCTGGTGGATCTGCCGCGACGCGAAGATCGGCAGCATCCCGGCCGCCAGCTCTTTGAGCTCCGCGGTCCGTCCCTGCTCGGCGTAGAGCAGGGCGAGCTCGAGCGAGACCAGCGCCGTCTCGTAGGGGATCCCTTCCGCCAGGAAGCCGTCGCGGGCAGCCAGGAAGAGGGCTTCGGCCTGGGGGAGCTGGCCGAGGCCGCGGGCGATCTTCCCCTCCACCCACTGGCGCCGGTGGTGCAGCCGGTCGTCCGGGAAGCGGCGGAACCACTCGCGGGCCTCGCGCGAGGCCCCTTGCGCTTCGAGGTAGCGGCCGGCGCCGGCGAGGCAGTCCACCAGGTTGTGGTGGATGAGGAGCATCAGGCGCGGCTCCTGCGCCGGATCGATCAGCGAGAGCGCCTGTTGGAGCACCGGGATCCCCCGCTCCGGCTCACCGGATTGCTGGCACACGGTCGCCAGGTTGACCAGTGAGCGCCCCGCCCGGTGCCGTTCGCCGAGCTCCAGGAACAGCCCGACCGCCCGCCGCAGGAAGCCGAAGGCGGCGGCGAACCGCCGCCGCGCGCGGTGCAGCGAGGCTTCGAGGTCGAGCAGGATCGCCTTTTCGAAGAGGTCCCGCGAGCCGGCTTCGAAGCGCCCCCAGGCGGCGCGGAACGCCCGCTCCGCCCCCTCGAGGTCGGAGCGGATCCGGCGCGCGTTCGCCACGTGGGCCCAGGCGCGAGCCCGCCCGTCCTCTAGATTCTCGGCGCGGTAACGCTCGCTGGGGAGGAGGTCGAGGAGGCGCAGGGCGAGCAGCCCCAACTCCTCCCCCTTGGCAGGGTTCTGCAGGCTCGCGGTCAGGCTCTGCTCGATCAGCAGCTCGCAGAGGCCCCAGGTATGAAAACGCCGCCCGTTGCGCAGCAGCAGCTCGCGCTGCTCGCCGGTGTGCTCCACCAGCTCGGCGAGGAGGTCCGGCGCCGCGGCGCGCTCCCGGCTCAGCGTGCGCAGCCACTGGAAGGCGACGCTCCAGCTCCGCTCGAAGGCGACGTCATAGTCGGCGAGCGTCGTCTGCCGGATGGGAACGACCGGAGCCAGATGGATTTTCACGAGTCGGCCTCCCGCCACCGAGGGTGGTCGGTGAAAACGTTCTCATGCAATTCTGAGCTTTTTCTTGCGGCGCGCCAAGAGGCGGACGCAACTACCAATCAAGACAAACATGCTGAATCAGCTATCAGCGCGCCGGCCTCCCCGGAACCGGCGCCATCGAGCTTTGAGAAGCCGGGGCTTCCACCGGCTAGACCACCGGCTTCGGGAGCTTCATTCCCGGCCTCTGGTTGGGGGCCAGACGGACCGAGCGCTTCAGGCCGTTGGGGTCCGCGCTCGAGGTGTCCTTCCGAAAGATCGTGGCCAGGCCGGAACCGGCCCGGGCCCACAGCTCCTGGAACGCGGCCACGCTCCCCGGCAGGTTGTAGAAGGGCCGGTCCAGGGGACGGGCCTCGACGGAGCCGGCGACAAGAAACGCGAAGACGACAATAGAAAACATCTTGCGAGACATAGGATCTCCTCTCCCGCAGCCGAAGCCGCAACCCCCATGGTCATGGCGCAGCCGCTCCGGAAAGAGTGCCATTTTTTCGTCCGGAGAGCACCTGAGGTGCCAAAAACAAAAGCCCCGGGGTCTCCCCCGGGGCTCGCGTCGTAGCGGAACAATGCGGAACGATCTACCGCCCGGCGTCGCCGGCTACTCCTCGCGGCCCGCCAGGCTCACCGAGCTCGCCTGCGGTCCCTCGAATCCCTGCTCCTCGGCGAAGCGCACCCGCGCCCCCACCGGCAGCTTGTCGAACCCCGGCGGCTCGAGCACGGAGTTGCGGTGGAAGTAGACCTCGCGTCCGTCGGGAGCGGCGATGAAGCCAAATCCCTCTTCGGCGAACAGACGGACGACCTCCCCCTCCGGGGGCAGCACCGGGGACTTCACGTCGCCGCGCCGGCGCTGGGACCAGCTCTCGACCTGCCGCTCGGCGGCGTCGAAGGCCTCCCGCACCGCCCCGAACAGCTCCGCCCCCTGCTTGTCCGCCACCAGCTCGGAGCCGGGCACGGTCACGTCCACCCGCACCCGGAACGGCCCCCCCTCGTGGTGGTGGTTGCCGGTCGGGCGCTCGACCGCGATCCGGCAGCTGGTGATCCGGTCGGAATGCCGCTCCAGCCGGCCGGCGCGTTTGCGCAGCTCGGCCTCGAGGGGGGCGGAAAGATTGATGTCGCGGGTGGAGATCTCCAAAGGTACTTGCATGCCACTCTCCTTTTCCTGAACCCGAGGGTGGGTCCAACCCCGTCCACGCTCAGGGACTGCACCAGAAATCATAGCAAGCCCCGCGCCACAGGGTCCCCGGCGAAATGGATCGACCCGGTACGACACTTCCAGGTGAGAGCTCGCTGGCGTGCGTCGGCGGGCCTCCCTGAGACGCTCTCGCCGCCGTGCTACCATCGAACCGCTCCAACCTCTTGCCGCCGCAACTCCTGCGCGTCTCCTGCGTATTGGATACGAACCTTCCGACAGACTGGAACCGACCATGGTCGAACCCTTCAAGTCTCCCCGTTTCCGCGTCAACTTCCCGTTCCTCCAGAAGCTCCAGGGGCGCTTCGGCAAGCTCGGCTTCCGCCTGCTGCTCCTGCTCGTGCCGCTCGTCCTCCTGCGCGCCTGCGTGCTGACTTACATCCCGCCCGACAGCATCGGCGTGCGCCAGGTCTCCTACGGCCTCAGCGAGGGGAGCAAGGGACTGCAAAAGGAGGCGGTGAACCCCGGCTACCGACGGGAGATCGCCGGCTACGAGCGCATCCACACCTTCCCGCGCGACATCCAGGTGGTGGAGTTCACCAACAGCCCCGCCGAGTCGAGCCTGGCGCATCGCCAGATGGCAGCGATCAACGTGCCGACGGTGGACGGCTATCCGGTGGACGTCGACGTCACCGTGCTCTATCGGCTGATCGATCCCTACAAGGTGGCGTCGAAGTTCGGCTTCAGCAAGGGATACGAGGAGTCGGTGGTGATCCGCTTCACCGACTTCCTGGTCAAGCGCTATCTCGGCGAGCTGCGGGCCGAGCAGTTCTACCATGAGGCGCGCCTCGCCCGCGTGCTCGCCCTCAAGGCCGAGCTCGCCCAGCGCATGGCCCAGAACGGCCTCAAGCTGGTCGACGTGCTGATCCGCCAGTACGACTACCCGGCGACCTTCCAGTCGCTGACCGAGCAGAAGAAGATCCAGGACCAGCAGGTGCTCGCCAACCGCGAGCTCGCCAAGCAGGAAGAGGTGCAGACGCGGCTCAACCAGGTGATCGCCGAGGGGCAGAACCTGATCAACGTCAAGACCGCGGAGTTCAACGCGCAGATCACCGAGATCAATGCCAAGAAGGATCTCTACGAGCGCCAGAAGCACGCCGAGGGGGACCTGCTGATCAAATCGGCCGAGGCCAACGGCACCGAGCAGGTCAACCGCGCCCTCGAAGGCTCCGGCTCGGCGAAGCTCCTCAAGCTGCGCCGCGGCCTGGCGCTGCTCAACGGCATCAAGGGGCCGATCTACATCAACGAGGACCCGACCGACCTCGGCAAGATCAGCTCGGACAAGCCGGAAAAACATTGACATTCCAGGGAAAGACGACGATATGAAACGTTTTCAAATCCTGCTTTGCGGCCTGTCGCTCGCCGGCCTGGCGCTCGCCGGCTGCACTCCCCACACCACCGAGGCGACCGAGGTGGGGGTGAAATTCAACAAGCTGACCCGCAACCTCGACGTGATGGCGCCGGGGGCGAGCTACTTCTTCCTGCCGATCGTCAACGACTGGCGGAAGTACGACATCTCGCTGCGCAACCTGACGATGACCGCCAACGCCGATTCCGGCGATCGCAAGGGGAAGGACGACCTGCGCTTCAAGACCCGCGACGGCAACGACATCGATACCGACGTCACCGTCCGCTGGCGGATCGATCCCAATCCGAAAAAGCTGGGCGCGCTGTGGAAGACGGTGGCGGGGAGCACCGACGAGGTGCAGGAGAACCTGGTGCGCCCGATGGCGCGGGCCTATGTCCGCGACGTCCTCAACCGGCTCAATTCGGAGGATTTCTACAACCCGATCCTGCGCTATGCCGCCGCCAACGACGCGGGGCGGACGCTCGGCGTGCACCTGCTCCCCTACGGGATCATCGTCGAGCAGGTGATCGTCGGCAACTTCACCTTCAAGCCCGAGTACCAGCGCCTGATCAACTCCCGCAAGGAGGCGGACAAGACGGCCGAGAAGCTCGAGGCCGAGATCCTCGCCACCCGCGCCGGGAACCAGGCGCGCCTGCAGTCGAAGATCGCCGAGCTGACCGAGACGCTGACCCGCGCCCAGGGGGGCTTCGAGCAGACCCAGCGCAACGCCGACGCCTATCTCGTCCAGCGCCAGCAGGGTGCGCAGGCGATCTTCGCCGAGCAGACCGCCCAGGCCGAGGGGATCCGCAAGGAGCGCTCGGCCCTCAACAGCAGCGCCGGCGACGCCTACGTGAACCTCCAGCTCATCGAGGCGCTGAAGAAGAAGGAGATCCGCCAGATCCCCAAGCTGCCGAACGGCAACATCATCATCGACGGCAACAAGCTCTTGCAGCAGCTCGGCGTCATCCGCTACGAGGCGGGGCGCCAGGAGCCGGCGGAGATCCCGCCGGGCAAACCGTGAGCCGCGGCGGGAGACGGAGACCACGCCCATGCTGAACCTCGCCGGACCGTCCTACGACTACGGCAACGTCCTCTTCGCCGTGCTCCAGGAGTGCGAGCACCAGCGGCGCGCCCTGCTCCCCAACGAGGCGGCGGCGCGCCTCCAGGAGATCGCACGCGAGAAGCTCGCGGCCATCCGCGCCAGCTACGAGGAGCGCGGCGGCAGCCCGGGCTACTGGAGCCAGCTCGAGCGCGAGGTGCTCGCCACCGCGCTGCCGCAGTACGTCCCGCCCGCCCTCGAGCAGAACCGGCTGGAGAAGACCCGCTACGACCTCTGGCGGCAGGGGGACCCGGCCGCCCGCGCCCTCTTCGGGCTCCTCGGCCTCGTCCTCGGCGGCCTGATCATCGCCGCCCCCTTCATCCCCATCTTCGAGGACACCTTCGCCTTCCTGCTCACCCTGGCGGGACTCCTCTATCCGGAGATCAAGAAGGGTTTCTACGACATCCGCCACGCCCAGCTCCTCAACCGGCTGATCAAGCAGGCGGAGAAATATCAGAAGAGCCAGCCGGCGCAGTACGTCACGGAAGCGGAGATGGCGGCGGAGCTGGGGGCGGTGGGGACGGGCCCCACCCGGGTTGCCGACCCCGCGTCCGTGGGGTCCGTGGCCTCCGCGGACTCTTCGGCCACTCCCCAGCCGCAGCGGGAATCCGCCCGGCGATGAATCGCCGGCTCACCCCTCGGAAGGGGCGAACGGCCGCGAGATCACGCAGGCATTGATGCCGCCGATCCCCATCGACAGCTTCCCCGCCACTCCGGGCACCGTGGCGCACGGCCGATCGAGCACGTAGAGGTCGTGGACGCCCGCGATCTCGCGGTTGAGCTCCTCGCGGCGGAGGGGGGTCGGGTAGAGCTCCCCCCGCTCGTAACCCAGGTACTGCGCGGTCAGCTCCCAGCCGCCACCGGCCGACATGCCGTGGCCGAAGGTCCCCTTGCGGGCGGTGACCAGCACCGAGTCGGGGACCACCCCGCGCAGGGTCTCGACCTCGCGGTAGTCGCCGGGGGTGGCGGTGGCGTGGAGGTCCCAGGTGGCGACGTCCGCGGATTTCACCCCCGCTTCCGCGAAGGCGTTCTCGATCGCCGCCGTCGGCCCGTGGACCGAGGGGGTGATGATGTGGTCGGCATCCGAGCTGACGCCGACCGCGACCGGCTCCATCCCCAGCGGTTTGAAACCCTTTGCTTGCATGTAATCGAGGTCGCCCAGGATCCACAGCACCGAGCCGCCGGCGACGTGGGTGCCGCGCAGGCCGGTCAAGGGCTTCGAGACCGCGGCGTCGGCCGAGATCACCCGCGCGGCGTAGAAGGCGCCCACGGTCAGCGCCAGCGGGAGGTGGATCGGTCGCCCCGATGACCACCGCCTTGGCTTCGCCGCGGCGGATGGCGTCCATCCCGAGCTTCAGGCAGACGCCGAAGGTCGAGCAGGCGGCGACCGGCGCGAAGGCGAGCCCGGTGATGTGCCCCATCATCGAGATCTGCGCCGCCGGCGTGTTCCAGATGTTCCACACCACGTTGGCGGAGACCGCCCCCCAGGGCGGCGTCGGCTCGTTCCACTTCTCGTGCAGCGCCTTCAGCCGGCGCTGCTTCTCCTTCATCACGCTGACCTTGCTCTTCTCGATGTCCCCCTGGACGTTGAGCCCCTCGATCGTCGCCAGCTCGCCGAGGTAGTCGCGGAGCTGCGGCGACGAGGCGGCCCAGTGGTGCCACCAGGCGGCCTCGGCCTCGTAGCGGTCCTCCGGGTCGGCGACGGTCGCCGGATCGGGCGGCAAGGCCTCCGCGGCATCTCCCGCGGGGCCCCGCCCGGCCAGGTGGTCGAGGAAGGCGGGGTTGCGCTCGGCCCAGAAGCGGTCCCAGCGGCGCTGCGCGCGGTCGAGGGCGCGGGTGTTGCGCGAGATCGTGTCGATGCAGCCGATGCCGGTCCCCATGTAGACGTGGGCGGCGGTGCCCAGACCGCGCAGCTCACCTTCCAGCCCCGGGTTCTGCCCCAGCGCCTGGATGAAGGCGCCGATCGCGAACTGCACCGGCAGGTCCATCTTCTCCTCGAGCTGGTGGAAGCGGGCCGGCGGGAACCGGGAGGCGATCCACTCGCGGTAGTCGGCGAAGCGGAACTCGGGGAGGCCGACGAGGAAATTGTCCGGCCCGTAGCCGTTGAAGGTCTCGAGCCAGCTCTCGGTCGAGCCGAGGTTCTCCGCGAAGCGATCGATGTTGGGCGAGCGGGGCGCCACGACGCCCCAACCAAAAATTCCGACTCTCGGCAAAAGGACCCCTCCTTCGAAGCCCGGATTCTGCCACAGCCCGCCCCTCCCCCGTTCGGGGGAACGAAATTTCCACCCTTCGGGCGATGACTCGGGAAGCGGGCCGCTCGTAGACTCCGGCCATGAAAACGCTCCGCCGGCTCATCCTCGCCAATACGGCCGTCCTGTTCGCCCTCGGGATCGGGATCGGCTTCAACCCTCCTCTCCGCCTGCCGGTGACGTACGCCGTCGGCGAGCCCTATCAGTCGCTGGTCCAGGTCCACCTCCTGGCCATGGCGCTGGCCGGGCTCGCCCTCGTCGTCCTGCTGCAGAGCCGCCTCTCCCTGACGAGTGATCTCCGCCAGCTCGCTCTGGCCCTGAGCGTCGCCGACGCCATGATCGCCCTGATGGCCTTCTTCGAGCAGATCGGCTTCGGCGGCAGCCCGGCGGGATGGCTCCTGATCCTGGCCCCGCTCGCCCTGGCCGCCCTCCTCGCCTGGCTCGCGCGGCGGCCGTTGCGCCCCGCGGAGACCGCCGCCGAGATCGCGGCCCTCCGCATCCCGGCCGAGATCCGGCAGGGATTGCTGCAACAGATCGGGGAGGCCGCGGCCCAGGAGGAGAGGAACCGCCTGGCCCGCGACCTCCACGACTCGATCAAGCAGCAGCTGTTCAGCATCAACGTCGGAGCCGCCGCGGCCCAGGAACGCTGGGACCGGGACCCCGAGGGCGCCCGCAAGGCGCTCGCCGATGTCCGCCGCGCCGCCCGCGAGGCGATGGTCGAGATGCAGACGATGCTCCATCAGCTCCGGCCGGAGGCGCTCGGCACCGCTGGGCTCATCGAGGCGTTGCGGGAGCAGGGCGAGGCCCTGGGCTACCGCACCGGCGCCGAGGTGGCGCTCGAGATCGGCGAGCCCCTCCCCGATGACCGCATGCCGCCCGGGGCGCAGGACACGCTGTTTCGGATCGGCCAGGAGATGCTCGCCAACGTGGCCCGCCACGCGCGAGCCCGCCACGTCCGGCTCTGGCTGGGACGCCAAGACGAGGAGGTGGTGCTGCGAGTGGTGGACGACGGCCAGGGGTTCGATCCGGCGTCGGAGGTCTCCGGCATGGGACTGCGCAACCTGGAGGAGCGCGCTACCGCCCTCGGCGGCAGGCTGGAAGTCGCCAGCGCCCCGGGATCGGGAGCCGGACTGACCGTCCGCATCCCACTGGTTTCCCCCCCTCTTCCGGCGCCGGTCGAGGCACCGAGGACGGTGTTCGCGGAATTCCTCGCCATGTGCGTGGCGGCGGGGTTCGTCTGCTGGCCGCTGTGGACCGGGCCGGCCGCCGAAGGCGCCGTCGCGGGCTTCAACGCGGGCGATCCGGCTCTCTCCGGCCTGACGCCGGTGACGTTCGAGATCGCCGTGGCCAGCATCCTTTGCGTGCTCGCCGCGGCCTCGTGGTGGCTGCTGCGCAGCGCCCCCTCCAAGGTGAAGAGCTTCGTCTACCGCAAGCTCAGGATTCTGAGCTGTCTGTCCGTGGGCCGGTGGTGGGCCTTCGACATCCAGACCCACGCCCCGGCCTGGATGATCTGGGGCTTCACCATTGCCGTCTTCCTGTACACCGCCGGTGCCCTGGTCTGGGTCCACCGCGCCGGCGAGGTCCGCCGCATCTGGCGACAGGGGGCCCACTTCTGGCTCTTGCCGCTCCTGCCGGTCGCCCTCGTCAGCGCGCTGTGCGTGGCCTGGATCTTCGATCGCCCCGGGCCGCTCACTCTGACGGCCGCCGATATCTTCCTCTTCGCGATCGCCCTCGTTTTCCCCTATCTGATCGCGCGCCAGCGGCGCGGCGAAGGAGCCCCCCAGTGAGCCAGCAACAGGAAAAGACCCGCCTCGTCCTGGTCGACGACCACCGCGTGGTGCAGACCGGCCTGCGCAGCTATCTCGAATCGTTCCCCGACCTCGCGATCGTCGGCGCCGCGTCGAGCGGCGAGGAGGCGCTGGCGAAGCTCGAGGAATGGCTGCCGGACGTGGTGATCATGGACCTGCGCATGCCCGGCGGCATGGACGGCATCGAGGCCACCGCCAAGGTGCGCGCCCTCTCCCCGCATACCCAGGTGGTGGTGCTGACCGCTCACACCGACGAGGCGCGGGTGGTGGCGGCGTTGCGGGCGGGCGCCATCGGCTATGTCCGCAAGGACTCGGAGCCCGAGCTCCTGGTCGCCGCCGTGCGCGGCGCCGCCCGCGGCCAGTCGGTGCTCGATCCGGCGGTCGCCGGCTCGGTCCTCCAGGAGCTGGTGCGCGGCGGCCCGCTCGCCGAGGCGCTCTCCGAGCGCGAGAAGGAGGTTCTCGCCCAGCTCGCCCACGGCCGCACCAACCGCGAGATCGCCCTCGCCCTCCACGTCGGCGAGGAGACGGTGAAGACCCACGTCGGCAACATCCTCTCGAAGCTCCAGCTCAACCACCGCACGCAGGCGGTGATCTACGCCTTGAAGCAGGGGCTGGTGTCGCTGGACGACGTCGAGCTGTGAGGCGGGAACCGTTGAGGAACGCAGCGAGGGGAAAGTCGTTACGCGGCAGGCCGGAGCGGAATCTCAAGGTGCCCGGGGCGACCCGGCCCGTGACGGTGCACGGGTCGGATCGCCCCGGAGACTCGGGTCACTCGATTCCGCAGTTGCAGTTACAGCCGGTGTTGCCACCGCCCGAAACGTCCTCCAGCTCGCCTTCGCCCAGCTCGTCGATCTTGATCTCGGAGCTCTCGGCGGGGTTCTGGGCGGCCTCTTCGATCTCGTTCGGCCTCTCGTTGTCCATGGAATCTCCTTTCATCATTGCCCGGGCCGTTGGGAGCTTGCATCGCCTGGCTTCCAGGCCTCGTCAGCGGCTCGAGCTGGTTGAATTGGGCTGCTCCTCGTTCAGCGGACGACGGTCGAGTCGCGCGGGTTCCTGAACTTGTCGGCGAGCAGCAGGTCTCGCTTGGCGTTGCGCCGCAATGGAACGCAGGGTGATTTGTTCTCCGTGATCCGGATCAGCGGGCAGGAGATCCCCTGGCAGACCGGCAGGACCACGCACTTCTGGCAACCGGGGTCGCTCGAGTAGGCCGGCTCGGTCCACAGCGTGACCTTGGACTGGTCGAGGTGGAGGACCCCCTCTTCGTCGAGGTGCCCCACCACGTTGCGGTCCTCCTTGTCGAGGTCCACCGTGCACTTCATCACCTGCCCATCGGCCCCGATGATGAAGTTGTAGGGACGGGCCGCGTAGCAGACCTTCGAGCCGAAGGGACGCGCGCCCCGCACGTCGTCGCAGTTCCCGAGCCCCCGCTCTCCGGCTTGGTCGAGCAACTGGTAGGTGATGTCGTGCGCGTCCTCGAAGCCGCAGACGTCCAGATTGTCGTCGTTCGAGCCGCCCCACTTGCCAACCGGCCGGACCCGCAGCCGGAACCGGGGGTCGCCGCCGAACTCATCCCCCAAGAGGTCCACGAACTCGGTGAGGCTCGACCGGTTCTGCTGGTCGAAGTTGATGCGCAGCTCCATCTTGTACTCCTCCGGGCGCTTCTTGATCTCCTGGAGGTTGCGGAAGATGGTGTCGAAGGTGGGCTCGCCGTTGCGGGTCGGCCGGTTGCGGTTGTGGTTCTCGGGGGTGCCGTCGATGGTGATCTGGTACCGCAGCACCCCCCAGGAGAGGAGCTTCTCGGCGACGTCGGGAGTGAGGAGATAGCCGTTGGTCGTCATGTCGCTGTGGAACGGCAGCGAGTGCTCGACCGCGATGTCGCGGAAGAAAGGCCCCAGATCCTCGATCGCCGGCAGGCCGTAGAGGGGCTCGCCGCCGAACCACGAGACGCTGAGGTAGCTCAGGCCCGAGATCTTTTTCGCCACCAGCTTCTTGACCGATTCCCGGACCTCGGGCTTCATCGTCCCGCGGGCGAACTCCTCGTAGCAGTACTCACAACGGAAATTGCAGTCCTCCGACGAGAGCAGGATCAGCTCGAGCGCGTCCTGGCGGTATTGCGCGTAGCCGAAAGCCTGCTGGAACAGCCGGTATTCGTTCGTCCCTTCCGCGATGAGGAAGCCGCGCTCCGCCAGATAGGTGACGAGGTTCTTCCCCTTCTTCCCTTCGCAGCCCCGCCTGGTGAGGAGGGACTTGATGGTCTCCCTCTGCTCCGCCGGGAAGACGCTGATCGATCCCTTGAAAGTGTTCCAGACGATCAGCCGGCCGTCCTCGGTCGTGGTCTGGATGTTGTACCGGGAGGCCACCCAGCGGCCGGACGCCGCGGCATCCTTGACGAAAGGCTTCTTGGGTTTCTCGGGACTGTGGTCCAGGGGGGATTGCTGAAGGATGCTGAACTTGCTGCCGAGACCCATCGTCATACTGTCCTCCCGCGGGTTGGGGTGGTCGGTCGACCTGGCGAAGCGTTCCTACTCAATATTCGTGCGCCGAGCCAGGAAAACGTGACAGCCGGCTGCAAGCCCGCCTACTCCTGCCGGATCGCCGCCAGGGGATCGACGCGAGCGGCGCGCTCGGCCGGAATCCAGGTGGCGAGGAGCGCCACCACGGCGAGCAGCGCGGCGATCGCGGCGAACGTCAGTGGATCCCGGGCGCTGACGCCGTAGATCAGGCTGGCGAGGACCCGCGTGAAGAGGAGGGCGCCGAGCAGCCCGAGGGCGATCCCGGCCAGGGTGAGCCGTGCTCCCTGACGCATCACCAGGGTGACCACGTCCTGGGTCTGCGCTCCGAGGGCGAGGCGGACGCCGATCTCCCGGGTGCGTTGCGCCACCAGGTACGAGATGACGCCGTAGAGCCCAGCGGCCGAGAGGACGAGCGCGATCCCCGCGAAGAGGCCGAGCAGCCAGAGATTGAGCCGGCGGCTGGCGAGCGACTCCGAGATCACCTCCTCCATGGTCGCGATCTGATAGAGCGGCAGGCCGGGGTCGACGGCGTGGACCACGGCACGGAGGTCGGCGGCGAGGCGCGCGGGAGGCAGCGCCGTCTTGATCACCAGGGTGCTGTCGGTGAGCAACCCCTTGGCGTCCACGTCGGTATAGGGATAGTAGATCTCGGGGGCCGGCTCGCGGTCGAGCCCCGCCCCCCGCACGTTGCCGACGACCCCGAGGATCGTCAGCGGTGCGTCCTTCTCTTCCTCGACCCGCAGGCGCCGGCCGAGCGGGTTCTCCCCCGGGAACTGCTGGCGCGCCAGCGCCTCGTTGATCAGCGCCCAGCGCGTGCCCGGCCCGCCGTCCCGCTCTTCGAACTCGCGCCCGCGGAGGATGGGGATGCCGAGCGACGCAAAATACTGCGGGCTCGTCACGCGGTACTCGGCCAGCGGCTCCTGCCCCGGCTTCGGCGCCGGACGCCCCTCGACGGCATAGTTGCCGTTCATCCCGAAGCTCTGGATCGGCAACAGCGAGGTGATGGCCGCAGAGCGCACCCCCGGGACGTGGCGCAACCTTTCGAGCAGCGGCCGGTAGAGCCGGGGCACCGCGCTCTCCGCCTGCGCGTCCGCGACCGTCACGTGGGCGGTGAGCACGTTGCGGGCGACCAGCCCCGGCGGCGTCGCGCTCACCCGCAGAAAACCGCGCAGCAGGAGCCCGGCGCTGATCAACAGGACGAGCGAGAGCGCGATCTCGAGCGTCACGAGAGCGTTCCGGAAGCGCTGCTGGCGCTTCCCCGACGTCGCCTTGCCGCTCGCGCTGTTCAGCACGTCGCGGATGTCCTCGCCCGAGGCCTGGAACGCCGGCACCAGGCCGAAGGCGAGGGCCGAGAGGAGGGTGACGAGGAGCAGGAAGCCGAACACCCGGCCGTCGAGCGGGATGCCGCCCGAGATCGGCAACGCCCCCTCGGCGAGCGGCACCAGGACCGCGAGGCCCCAGCGCGCGAGCAGGCTGCCGACCAGCGTGCCGGCCAGCGCCAGGACGAGACTCTCGACGAGGAGCTGCCGGATCAGCCGGGCGCGGCTCGCACCGAGGGCCAGGCGGATCGCGACCTCACGCCCGCGCACCGCCGCGCGGGCGAGGAGCAGGTTGGCGACGTTCGCACAGGCGATCAGCAGCACCAGCGCGACGGCGCCGAGCAGGATGAGGAGCGCCGGCCTCGTCCTCCCCACCACCGCCTCCCGCAGCGGCTGGACCACCACGCTACGCCCCGCCTGCTGCTCGGGGAACTCCTTTTCGAGAGCCGCCGCGATCCCCTTCATCCGGGCGCCGGCGCGCTCCAGGGAGGTCCCTGGTTTCAGGCGGCCGAGCACGGACAGGAAATGGGCATCGCGGGCGTTCGCCTGCTGCGGGGTCGGCTCGAAAACCGTCCAGAGATCCGTCCTGGCCGCGCTGGGGGGAAAAACGAACGACGCGGGCATGACGCCGATCACCGTCGCGGGAGAGCCGTCGAGCTCGAGGGCGCGGCCGAGCACCGCGCGATCGCCGCCGAACCGCCGGCGCCAGAGGCTCTCGCTCAGCACCGCCACCCGGCCCCTGCCGGGCTCGTCCTGCCCGGGAACGAAGGTGCGGCCCAGGAGAGAGGAGGCGCGCAGCACGGAGAAGAGATTCGGCGTGGCCGCCACCACCCGGAGGTGCTCGGCCTCGCCGCCCGCCTGCAGGTTGCGGCCTCCCACCGACCACGCCGCCAGTTGCTCGAAGCCGTCGCCCTGAGCCACCCAGTCGCGATAGTTGGGGACGGAGACGGAGCCGCCCTTGCGGCCGAGGAACGACTCGTGGACGCGGACGAGGCGGTCCGCCGCGGGATACGGCAGGGGGCGCAAGAGCACCGCATTGACCACGCTGAAGATCGCCGCATTGGACCCGATGCCGAGCGCCAGGCAGAGGATCGCCACCGCGGCGAACCCCGGCGAGCGGCGCAGCGAGCGCAGGCCGAAGCGGAGGTCGCGGCGCAGATCGTCGCCCCAGCGGGCGGAGCGGGGACGGCTCTCTTCGGCAGTGGGCAAGGCGACCTCCTCCCGCGGACTGCATGCCGCAGCTTTAGAAGCTCTAAAGAATAGCCTTTCTCCTGAAGGTTGCAACCGGCCCGGAACGGGGTTGTCATACCCTGCCGCTCCGCCTACTCGTTGCGGATCGCCGAAAGCGGATCGACCCGCGCCGCCCGGCGCGCCGGCAGCCAGGTGGCCCCTCGAATGTCTACAGGCAGGGATGCGGCGGGGGTTGGGGGGATGTTTCAGGGCGGTGCGGCAGGAGATCGGGGACAGCAGGTGTACGGCCAGACAGAGAGGTAACCGTCTCCGCCCTTCCATTTTCCGACGCTTCCCCGTCTGTGCTTCTCTCCGCCCACTCTTTTTTCAGCCCTTCCCCTCGTTCCCCGGGTCCGCCCAGCCGTGGGATCTATCGGGAAACGAGAGAGACGGGTCCGCCCACTGGTTTTCCGGTCGTGCCCTCTCGTTTTCTGGTGCTTCCCTCGCGTTCCCCGAGCCGAAAAACCAGAGGGCGGAAGCGGTGGGCGGAGACGGAAGGCGCGGCGCCGAGTCAGCGGAGTCATCACCCCACCACCACCTCGCCCGCGCGCAGGAACCAGACTTCGAAGCGCGGCGCCTCGTCCATCTCCAGGGCCTCCCGGACGGCCCGCGCGTAGACGGCCCCCTGCGGGGCGTAGACCTTCGTCCGCGCTCGGATCTCCGCTTCCGTCGCCACCTCGTCGGTCTTGTAGTCGGCGATCACGATCGTGCCGTCCTGCGGGTCGCGGTAGAGGAGATCGATCGCTCCGGTGACGGCTCCCACCGGGGCGTGCTCGCCGTCTCCCGGCGGCAGGAGGACGGCGAGCTCGCGGGCGAGGATGTGCCCGGCGAGGGCGCGGAGACGGGCGACCAGGGGGCCGGTGGCGAAGGTCTCGAGGAGGGCCTCGGCGAGGGGGAGCGCCTTGTCGCGGTCACCACCCTCGGCGAGCGCGGCGAGGTAGGCGGGGAGGAGGGTGCGCTGGCGCACCAGCTCGCGGCGGGGATCGTCCAGCAGGTCCCACTCCTCCAGGGCACGGTGGACGGCGCCTCCCGCGGCCATCGCGGCCTCGCGGCTCTTGGTTTGGGGACGGCCGGGACGCTCCGCGCCCTTCGCTTCCCGCTCCCCCGGCGCCTCGGCCTGGCGGGCGGCCTGCTGCTCGCGGAGGAGGGCGTGGGCCTCCTCGGAGGCGGCGCCGCCGTAGGAGCGCCGCATCCTCTGGGCGGCGCGGCTCCGCTCGGCGGCGAGGTGGGCGGAGACGAGGGCGATCTCCTGGGGCCCAGGGAGCCCGGGGCGCGCCGGCTCGGCGGCGAGGCCGGGATCGGCCGGAGGTCGCAGACCGGGGAACTTCCAGAGGGCGCCGGCGGGGTCCGTGAAGGCCCAGGAGGAAGGGCTTTCCGGCGCGCCGAGCGCCTGGCGCCAAAGGTCGGCGAGGCTGGCGGGGGAATCTCCCCGCGCCAGCAGGAGGTCGATCGGCGCCGTGGCGCGGTCCCAGGGCATGGGCTCTCCCGCCGCGGGCCACTTGCCGGCGAGGACCAGGCGGTCCTTGGCGCGGGTCATCGCCACGTAGAGGAGGCGCACCCGTTCGGCGGCCTCGACCTCGCGGCGCGCTCCCTCGATGCGGTCGAAGCCCGGGGTCGGCACGCCGAACAGGCGATACTCGAAGCCGTCGCCCGCGCGCCCCGCCTCGGTGCGGGCGCCGCGGTCCACCGGCGGGCTCTTGTGGAGCTGGAGGAGGTAGACGTGCTCGAAGTCGAGCCCCTTGGCGCCATGGATGGTGAGCACCTGGACGGCGTCCTCCGCGCCGTCCTTGGGGCGCCCCTCCTCGGCGTCGCGCGCCTCGGCGACGCTCCGGCGCAGGGCGCGCAGGATGGCGGTGGCATCCCCGCCGCTCTCCTCGATCGCCGAGAGGAGCTGGCGGAAGAAGCGCTCGAGGTTGGCGAGACGGTAGCGGCCGAGGTAGCGCGCCGCCTCGGTGGCCTCGATCAGGGTGAGGCGGCGCAGGCGCTCCACGAAGACGTCGGCCGGCTCGCTGTCGAAGGCGAGGCGGAGCACCGCCAGGTGCTCGACGGCGGCGAGGAGGTTGCGCTCCCAGCCGCGGACGCGCTCGATTCCCGGCACGTCCTTCGGCACGGCGCGCGCCGCTCCCTCGATCGCCCGGCGCAGGGCGGCCAGCGCCTCGGGGGAGGGGGCGCGCAGCTCGGTCATCAACCGCGGCAATTGCCGGTTCCAGAGCGGGATCAGGGCGGCGTCGGGGACCCCCACGGTCGAGGAGCGCAGGACGGTGAGCAGCGCCAGGTGATCGCCGGGATCGAGCACCGCGCGCACCAGGGCCGCGGCCTCGATCACCTCCCGGCGCTTGTAGTACTGCTTGTCGCGGCCGACGGCGAAGGGGACGCGGGCGCGGCGGAAGGCCTCGAGGTAGAGGTCGAGGTCGCCGATGCCGCGCAGGAGGACGCCGATCTCTTTCCAGGCCACCCCGTGCTCCTCGTGGAGGGCACGGACGTCCTCGGCGAGCGCCGCCGCCTCGACCTCCGAGGCCTCGGCGGCCGAGGTCCCGCCGCCTCCCTCGCGGTGCCAGGAGACCCAGTGCTCGACCGGCTCGCGCCCCGGATGCCCGCCGCCGCGGCCGGGGCGCCGGAAGCCGGGATCGGCGAGCCGCCCCTCACAGGCGAGAAGGGGCTCGAACTCCGGCTGCACGCCGGCGACCCCGAGCATCACCGGGCCGATCACCCGCGCCACCTCGTCGAGGATGGCCGGCACGGAGCGGAAGTTCAAGGCGAGCGACATCACCTCGCCGCCGGCCGCGACCACCCGCGCCACGAACCCCTCGTAGGCGCGAAGGTCGGCGTTCCTCCAGCCGTAGATCGACTGCTTGGGATCGCCGACCAGGAAGAGCCCCGGGCGCTCCGCCTCCGGGCCGTCGAGGGCGAGCCAGCGCAGGAGGTCGCACTGGAGGCGGTCGGTGTCCTGGAACTCGTCGACCAGGAGCTGATCGATCCGCCGCCGCACCTGTTTCCGCACCTCGGGATGGCTGCTGAGCAGGCGCTCGGCGCCGAGGAGGAGGGAATCGAAGGAGGCGATCCCCCGCGAGCGCAGCTCGCGCTCGATGCGCGCCAGCAGCGGAGCGAGGGCGCGGCGGCCGTGCTCCATCAGCTCGGGATCGAAATGTCCGAGCTGCGCCAGGAGCTGCACCAGCTCCCGGGAGGCGGCGGCGAGCTCCGGGGCGACGGCGCCGAAGAAGGTGGCCTCCGTCCCTTCGATCTCGCGGCGGCGCCACTTCTTGAGGTGGCCGACGAGGTTCTCCGGCAGCAGCTCCGCCGTCCAGGCGGCGATCTCCGCGAGGGGGACTGGAACCTCAGGGGCGAGGCGCTCCTGCAAGCGGACCAGCGCCTCCTCGATCTTGCGGGCGTTCCTCGCCCGGGCGCCGCTGAGGCGGGGAGCGATCAGCGCGTGGACCTGGCGCCCGGCCTCGCCCAGGCGGCGGCGGAAGCCGGCCATCGCCGCGGGACCGAAGGGGTCCTCGGCGAGGACGTCCGCCGGCAATCCCCCCTGGAGGAGGGCGGCCAGTGCCTCGACGATCTCGGGGGGACCGAAGCCGCGCGCGGCGAGGGTCAGCAGATGGGGATCGCCGGGATCGCCATACCCTTCGCGCAGGGCGTCCTCCACCGTCTCGCGCACCACCTCCTCGACCCGCCGGCCGTCGGCGTCGATCGTCAGGTCCGGGTGGACCCCGGCCTCCAGCGGATGGTCGGCGAGCAGGCCGCGGCAGAAGGCGTGGATGGTGCGCACCGCCAGGTGATCGAGGGTGCCGAGGAGCGCCCGCGCCCGCCGCGCCCGTTCGGCGGGCTCCGGCAGCACGGAGGGCTCGAGCCACCCCGGGGCCTCGGCGCCGGCGGCCAGAGACGCCAGCTCGCGGGCGGCGCGCCCGGCCATCTCGGCCGCCGCGGCCTCGGTGAAGGTGATCGCCACCACCCGCCCCAGCACCTCGGCGGCGACGCGGTCCGGCCCTTCCTCGCCCTTGCGTCCCGTGCGCTTCTCGGCCCGCTCGGCGAGGCGGCGCTCGGCGCGCTCCCACCCTTCGCCGAGGGTCCAGGCGAGGAGGCGGCCGATCAGCGTCGTGGTCTTGCCGGTCCCCGCCCCCGCCTGGAGGACCAGGGGGACGTCGAAGCGGGTCTGCGCCGCCCGCCGGGCGGCGAGGTCGGCGGCGCGCGGGTCCGGCTTGGGCGGATCCGGCTTGGGGGAATCCGGCGGGCGGGGATCCGGGCCGCGCGGGTCGCGGAAGGCCAGCACGGTCATTTCCGCGAGCCCTCGCCGGAGCCCATCGGATCCTCTCCCAGCCGCCAGACCTGGAGCAGGCTGGCCTGTTCCGCCTGGTCGGGGAGGAGATCGTCGAGGCTCGCTTCCAAAGTCCAGTCGTAGAGGCGCTGGCGGGCGCCCGAGTCGTGGCGCAGGCAGGCCTCGGCCACCGGGCAGAAGCCGCAGCGCCCGGGCTCCTTGCGGCCGTCGAGCTCGACCAGGCGGGGGAAGAAGCTCCCCGCCTCCCAGGCGGCGAGCACCGCCGCGGAGGCCGCCGCGAAGGCCTCCACGAAGTCGCGGTCGGCGGTGGTGACCGAGAGCTCGCGCTGGCCGTCGTCGAGGCCGGGGCGCAGGTAGAGGTAGCGCCCCATCGACTCGCCGTCCGAGCCGAGGAGGTAGGCGACGGCCTGGAGCTGGCTCCCCCGCCGCACGCGGTCGAGGAAGTGGCGGCGGCGGGCCTCCGGCCGGCGGGCCGAGGAGATCGGCTTGCCGGTCTTGTAGTCGGTCCACACCACCAGCCCGCCGGGCGCGCGGTCGACGCGGTCGGCCTTGAACAGGACGTGGCGCAGCGAGCCCGGGGCGTCGCCGACGTCGAGCTCCCCCTCGATCTCGGTGGCGAGGACCGGCACGGCGCCGCCGCTCCAGTCCATGTCGCGCGCCGTCTCGAGCAGCGGGTAGGCGCGCTCGGCGAGGGCATTGGCGAGGCCGGGGAGGAAGATCCCCTCCTCCTCGAGCAGGCGCCGCGACTCCTCGCGCAGCACCCGCTGGACGTCGCGCTCCTCCGGCCAGGCAGCGGGGACGGCGTCCAGGTGGCGGACCGTGTGTCGGACGGCCTGTCGGACGGCGCCGCGCACCTTGTCGCGCCCCGGCGGCCGGGAGATCTTGTCGAGGGTGGCGTGGACGGTGTTGCCGAGCAGCAGGGCGTCGACCCCGGGGAGCGCGCCGAGCGGATCGGGGGTGGGCTCGACCCGCAGCAGGCGCATCAGGAAGAGCTGCCAGGGGCAGGCGGCGAGGTTCTCGAGCTGGGTGACGTAGAGGTCGCGCAGCCGCGGCTCCCCCTCCTCGCTTCCAGGAATCTTGCCGATGAAGCCGAAGTAGGGACCCAGGCGGTGGCGCCGCTCCCGCCCTTCGGGGGTGCGCTGGTCGGGGTCGATCTCCTCGAGCACCGCCAGGCGCGACGCGGCGAGGCGGTCCGGCGCGAGGTCGAACCCCGCCGGGCTCGCCCCCCCCGGCCCCACCGAGAAGAGGTCGGCGCGCGTCTCGCGGAGGGCCAGCGGCAGCACGCTCCCCCACCACTTGCGCGGCGCGTAGAGCCCCGCCATCACGGCGTGCTCGGCGGCGGTGCGCGGCCCCGGCAGGGGGCCGGCCGGCGGCAGGCTCCAGAGCGGCGGCGCCTTGGCGACCGCCAGCCGCTCGCGCAGGCGCTCGGCGAGCGGGGAGGTCGACAGCGGCTTGCCGTCGTCGTCCGCCGTCTGCCAGGAGAGGGTCACCCGTGGGCTCGCCGAGAGGAGCTGGGCGAAGAGGTAGCGCTCCTCGTCGAACCCCGAGCGCTTGACCGGCACGTCGGGGAGGACGCGCTGGAGGATGCGCCGCAGGTCGTCCGACAGGAGCGGGTCCTCGCGGATGGTGCGCGGGAAAACGTCGCGGTTCAGCCCCGCCACGAAGAGGTGCTCGAAGGTGCGCGCGCGGGCCTCGGTCACCGAGAGGACCTGCACGCCGCCGCCCTTGCCGCCCAGCGGCGAGTCGCCCGCCGCCGCGAGGAGGGCGGCGAGGAGGAGGCGCAGCTCCTCGCGCTCGAGCCGGAAGCGGGGAGGGACCTCGCGCTCCAGCTGGGCGAGCGCCCCGTGGACGGCGGCGGCCTCCTCGGCGTCGAGGTCCCAGCCGAGGTCCTTCTCGAGCAGCGCGCGCAGGCGCCCCAGGTGATCGGCGGCGGTCGCCTCGGCGGGCCAGGCGGCGAGCCGGCCGCGGGTGCGGGTGGCGGCTCGCACGGCGGCGCGGATCAGCGCCCCCGGGATGCGCCGCCGCCGCGCGTGCGCCTCGTTGCCGCGCGTCCCCTCCTCCTGGTCTTCGAGGGTCTCGGGGGCGTCCTCCTCGTTGCCGCCATCCCCCGAGCCGCTCGCGGTCTGCAACCCCTGGCGGATCGGCAGGGCGTACCACCCCTTCTTCAGCAGATCCTCGAGGCGCAGGCTGGAGGTGTCGCGCAGCCGGCCGGCGCCGAGCGCGGCGAAGGCCAGCCGGAGATCGACCCAGCCGCCCCCCCTCGCCTGCGAGAAGGCGGGGGCGTGGCGCCCCTCGGGGAGCGAGACCACGGCGTCGAGCCAGCGGCCGGACGGCACTCCCTCGCCGTCGCGCAGCAGCGCGAGCAGGGCGCGGGCGCGGCGGCCGGTCTGGGCGAGCGCCCCCGGCTCGCCCACCCCCGAGAAGGGGAGCCCCAGCCGCTCGAAGTGGCGGCGCAGGGGGAAGCGGTAGAGGGCGAGGTCGCGGGCCACCACGCCGATCCCCTCCGGGTCCGCCCCGGCGTCGAGCAGGGCGCGCACCCGGGCGGCCACCTCCCGCGCCTCCGCCTCGGCCCCCACCGCCTCGAAGGCCGCGAGGTGGGGCGGGGAGATCCCCTCCGCGGCCGGCGCCGGGCTCGCCTCGGTGCCGGCCGAATGAACGAGCCGCTCCGTGAAGCGGGCGGTGAACTCCCGCTCCCCGGCTTCTCCTGCGGGATCTTCGGGCTTCGGCGGATGATCGAGGATCACCCAGGCGCCGCAGCGGCGGAGCAGGGCCTGGATCAGGTCGGTCGCGACTCCGGTGGCGTCCGCGAAGCCGTGGATCAGGATCGCCCGCGACGGCAGCGCATCCTCTCCGCGCAGCTCGATCCGCTCGGCGGCGAGGCGGAGGAGGGTCGAGGCGCGCCCCAGCCGGAGGTCCCCCATCGCCGCCTCCACCCGCGCCGCCGAGCGGACGAGGGCCCGGGCGCGGTCGATCTCAGGCTTCCCGGCCACCGCCGGGCCGTCGCTCGCCAGCGCCTCCTCGGCCGCCTCGGCGTGGACCGGCTCGAGCCCGGCGTCCAGAAGATCGCGCACCGTGCCGGTCACCGCCGCGAAGCCGTCCTCGAGCCCCTCGAGCCCCCGTCGCAGGGAGGGCTCGGCGCGCGCCGCCCGCTGCGCCAGCACGTCGAGCAGCCCGGCGCCGCGGGGAGCCGGCTCCCCGGCCCGCTCGAGGATCTCGGCGGCGAGCCCGAAGAGGGTCTGCACCGAGACCCCGGCGACCGATCTCCCCCGCCGCCGCACCAGCGCCGCCGAGACGTGGAGGCGCAGGCTCCGCGACGGGACGACGATGCGCACCGGCCGGGCGAGCAGCGACGGGTCCCGCCGCGCCTCGGCGAGGAGAGCGTCCAGGCGGGCGAGGAGCAAGGCCTCCGCCGCCCGCGCCCCACGGGAGATCAGGATCCGGCCGGGGTGCTGCGCGGGGGAAGCGGAGGCGGCGAAGAGGCTGAGTTGCTGCGAGGGCACGGAGAAAGGATAGACCACGGACGAGCACGGACCGACACGGACTTTCAAGGACAGGGAAGAGGCAGCTTCGCCGCTACCTCGTCGCTGTCCCTGTTCGTCCGTGTGAGTCCGTGCTCGTCCGTGGTCTGCCCTACACCCCCGCCAGCGTCCGCTCGACCCCGCCCATCTCCTGATCCTTGTACTGGAGCAGGTAGAGGCGGTAATAGATGCCGCGCAGGGCGAGGAGCTCCTGGTGGGTGCCGTACTCGCGCACCTCGCCCTTGTGGAGGACGAGGATGTGGTTCGCCTTCTGGATCGTCGACAGGCGGTGGGCGATGACGATGCTGGTGCGCCCTTCGAGCAGACGGTCGAGGGCCTTCTGGATCAGCTGCTCGGTCTCGGTGTCGATCGACGAGGTGGCCTCGTCGAGGATCAGGATGCGGGGATCGAAGGCGAGCGCGCGGGCGAAGGCGATGAGCTGCTTCTGCCCCACCGAGAGCCCCGCCCCGCGCTCGCGCACCGGCGCCGCGTAGCCGCCGGGGAGCTGCTCGATGAAGGAGTCGGCGTGCACCTCCCGCGCCGCCCAGCGCACCCGCTCGTCGTCGATCGCCTCCTCGCCCAGCCGGATGTTGTTGCCGACCGAGCCCGAAAACAGAAAGACGTCCTGCAGCACCATGGCGACGCTGCGCCGCAGGCGCGCGAGGTCCCATTGCCGCACGTCGATCCCGTCCACCCGCACCGCCCCCGAGTCGACGTCGTAGAAGCGGAGGAGCAGGCTCGCCAGCGTGCTCTTGCCGGCGCCGGTATGGCCGACCACGGCCAGCGCCTCGCCCGGGCGCACCCGGAAGGAGATCCCCTTGAGCACCGGCTCGCCGGGGTTGTAGGAGAAGCGGACGTCGTCGAACTCGATGTCCCCCTCGGCCTGCGCGGCGAGCGCCGGGAGGTAGGCGCCCTCGGGGGTCGCGATCGTCACCGGGGTGTCGATCAGCCGGAAGATGCGCTCCGAGCTCGCCATCGCCGCCTGCAGGATGTTGTACTTGTCCGAGAGGTCCGACAGCGGCTGGTAGAAGCGCTGGGCGTACTGGAGGAAGGCGATCAGGGCGCCGACCGAGATCGCCCCCTGCACCACCCGGCCGCCCCCCACCCAGATCAGCAGGCCGACGCCGATCGCCGAGATCAGCTCGACCCCCGGGAAGAAGAGGGCGTAGTAGAAGATCGACCTCACGTTGACGTCGCGGTGCTCGGCGTTGATCGCCTGGAACTCCTCGTACGCCCGCGCCTCGCGATTGAACAGCTGCACCACCGGCATGCCGGTGATGTGCTCCTGGAGGAAGGCGTTGATGCGGGCGATCTTGACCCGCACCTCGCGGAAGCTCTGCCGCACCCGCAGCCGGAACCAGGTGGTCAGCGCGAAGAGCAGCGGCACGATGGCGAAGGCGACCAGCGCCAGGCGCCAGTCGAGCCAGAAGAGCACGATCACGATGCCGAAGAGCACCATCAGGTCGCCGAAGATGGTGACGATGCCGGCGGTGAACATCTCGTTCAGGGCGTCGACGTCGGTGGTCACCCGGGTGACCAGGCGGCCGATCGGATTCTTGTCGTAGAAGCCGAGCGGCAGCAGCTGGAGGCGGCCGAAGATCTGCCGCCGCAGGTCGTTCATGATGTACTGCCCCATCACCTGCAGCACGTACCCCTGCGCGTAGACGGTGCAGAAGGTGATGCCGAGGAGCAGCAGGTAGAGGACGGCGATCGCCGTCAGCCCGGGGAGGGCGATCGTCGCCGGGTCGATCCCCCGCGCCTGGAGGAGGTCGCGCAGGAAGGCGCTGGGCGCCGAGATCTGCTGCCCCACGCCCGTCGGGCGGATGAAGAGGTCGAGCGCCACCGCCGTCGCGAGGGGGGCGAGGAGCTGCATCAGCGCCGAGAAGAGGATCAGGGCCAGGGCGCCGATCGCCATGTCGCCGTACGGGCGCACGTAGCCGAGCAGCCGCCGCATCAGGCGGCCGTCGTACGCCTTGCCGAGGACCTCCTCTTCTCCGTGCCGCGCGACGGGCTCGCTCATAGGGGGTCTACGATATCGCATGTGGGGGAGGCTGGCTTATGTCCTTTCATCTATTCCCTCAATGGTGTAGACTGGTGCCAGTTTTTGTCTACTCATCCGGGAATTCGTAAGCGACCGCTGGAGCTCGTGGTATGCCGCCGACGTTGAACCAGTTATTGAAGTCGATGGTGGAGCAGGGGGGGTCGGACCTCCACATCACCACCAACTCGCCGCCGCAGGTGCGGGTCGACGGCCACCTGCGGCCGCTCGCGCTGCCGCCGATGACGCCGTCGGAGACGAAGCAGCTCTCCTACTCGATCCTCACCGACAACCAGAAGCACCGGCTGGAGGAGAACCTGGAGATCGACCTCTCCTTCGGGATCAAGGGGCTCGCCCGCTTCCGCGCCAACATCTTCCACCAGCGCGGCGCGATCGCCGCCGTCTTCCGGCAGATCCCCTACGAGATCAAGGGGTTCCGCGAGCTCGGGCTGCCCACCATCATCGAGCGTTTGTGTGAAAAGCCGCGCGGCCTGATCCTGGTCACCGGCCCCACCGGCTCGGGGAAGTCGACGACGCTGGCGGCGATGATCGACAAGATCAACCGCGAGCGCTCCGAGCACATCCTCACCATCGAGGACCCGGTCGAGTACCTGCACAGCCACAAGAAGTGCATCGTCAACCAGCGCGAGATCCACGCCGACACCCACGGCTTCGCGGCGTCGCTGCGCTCGGCGCTGCGGCAGGACCCCGACGTGGTGCTGATCGGCGAGATGCGCGACCTCGAGACCGTCGAGTCGGCGCTGCGCATCGCCGAGACCGGCCACCTGACCTTCGCCACCCTGCACACCAACTCGGCGGCGCAGACGATCAACCGCATCATCGACGTCTTCCCCGCCCACCAGCAGGGGCAGATCCGCGCCCAGCTCTCGCTGGTCCTCGAGGGGATCATCTGCCAGGCGCTGCTGCCGAAGACCGGCGGCAAGGGGCGGGCGATGGCGATGGAGATCCTGATCCCCAGCCCCGCCATCCGCAACCTGATCCGCGAGGACAAGGTGCACCAGATCTACGGCATGATGCAGGCCGGCCAGGCCAAGCACGGGATGCAGACGTTCAACCAGTCGTTGGCGGCGCTCTACTTCAAGCGCCTGATCACGCTCGAGGTGGCGCTCGCCCGCTCGTCCTACGCGGACGAGCTGCAGGAGATGATCAACCGCGGTCCGGCGGCCCTCAACCCGAACCTGACGGCGTAGACTTTCTAGCAGGCGTAGAAACAGGAGCGACAGGATGCCCAGCTTCGTTTGGAAAGGTCGTACCCGCACCGGTCAAACCCAGGAGGGACAGCTCCTGGCCGACACCCGCGACGCCGCGGCGGCGGTCCTGCGGCGCCAGCAGATCCAGATCACCAGCCTGCGCGAGAAGGGGCGGGAGATCAAGCTGATCCCGCGCTTCCCGCGCGGCATCGGCCCGAAACGGATCGCCATCTTCACCCGCCAGTTCTCGGTGATGCTCGACGCCGGCCTGCCGCTCGTCCAGTGCCTGGAGATCCTCGGCGACCAGGAGGAGAACCGCACCTTCCAGACGATCATCAACGCCGTGCGCACCGACGTCGAGTCGGGCTCCTCGCTCGCCGACGCGATGCGCAAGCACCCCAAGGCGTTCGACAACCTGTTCACCAACATGGTGGCGGCCGGCGAGTCGGGCGGTATCCTCGACATCATCCTGCAGCGCCTCTCGGTCTACATCGAGAAGGCGGTCAAGCTCAACAGCCAGGTCAAGTCGGCGCTGATCTACCCGGTGTCGATCATCGTCATCGCCGCCCTGGTGGTGTTCATCATCCTGTGGAAGGTGATCCCGGTGTTCGCCCAGCTGTTCGCCGGCCTCGGCGGCGAGATGCCGCTGCTGACCCGCATCGTGATCGCGGCCAGCAACTTCGTGGCCGACTACTTCATCCTCATCCTGGGGGTGATCGGCGCCGGCTACTTCGCGATCAACAAGTGGCACAAGACGCCGCACGGCCGCCGCATCCTCGACGGCCTGCTGCTCAAGATCCCGGTCGTCGGCATGCTGCTGCGCAAGATCTCGGTCGCCCGCTTCTGCCGCACCCTGGGCACCCTGACCGCCTCGGGCGTGCCGATCCTCGACGGCCTCGAGATCACCGGCAAGACGGCCGGCAACGCGATCATCGAGGACGCCGTGATGTCGGTGAGGAAGAGCGTCGAGGAAGGCAAGACGATCAGCGAGCCGCTGGCGCAGACCAAGGTCTTCCCCAGCATGGTGGTGCAGATGATCAACGTCGGCGAGCAGACCGGCGCCCTCGACCAGATGCTGTCGAAGATCGCCGACTTCTACGAGGACGAGGTCGACACGGCCGTCGCCGGCCTGATGAAGCTGATCGAGCCGGTGATGATCACCGTGCTCGGCGCGGTCATCGGTACGATCGTGGCCGCCATGTACCTCCCCCTCTACTCGGTCCTCAGCAAGATCGGCTAGGCCTTGTCGCGAGCGCGCATGGCCGGGGTGGCCCCGTCACCCCGGCCTTCGTCCGCCGCAACCCTGGGCACCGCGCCATGATCCCGCTCGCCAGCCAGCTGCGCTGGTACACCGCCATCCGCGTGGTGGCGATCGTCAGCGTCCTGCTCCCCTTCGGCCTGTTCCAGCTCTGGATGGTGCCGGCCGCGCCGCCGGCGGTCGACAACGGCGGCCTGGTGGGGCCGCCGGCGCCGGGGGTCCACGCCCCCGCCTCGCGGCCGGCGCAGACCCCGTTCGCCCCCGAGCTCGAGCTGCTGCCGCGCATGGCGGCCTGGCTGGGCGGCGCCACCTTCGCCGCCACCCTGCTCTACATCGCCCTGATGTCGATCCTGCGCCGCAACCCGCCGGCGCAGGCCTACATCCAGTTCTTCGGCGACCTGGTGCTGATCACCGGCCTGGTCTACTTCCTGGGCGGTGCCACCAGCCCGTTCTCGCTCCTCTACCTGATCGTGATCGCCGTCGCCTCGACCCTGCTGCGGCGGCGCGCCGGGGTCATCGTGGCGAGCGCCGCCTTCGTGCTCTACGGCGGCATGATCGTCGGCCTCTACTTCGGCTGGTTCAAGCCGGCCACCCCCGGGCAGGAGGTGATCGAGGGGTGGCGCCTCGGCTACAACCTGGCGGTGCACGGCTTCGGCTTCTACGTCGTGGCGCTCCTCACCTACTACCTGGCGCACAACGTCACCCGCGCCGAGCAGGCGCTCGAGGAGAAGAGCGAGCACCTCGCCGACCTCCAGGTGGTGCACCGCGACGTGATCCAGTCGATCACCAGCGGCCTGCTCACCACCGACCTCACGGGGACGATCACCAGCGCCAACCTCGCCGGCCTCGAGATCCTCGGCCGCGAGGAGGCGGAGCTGGCGGGCTCGCCGATCGACCAGTCGGGGCTGTTCGACGCCCAGCACTGGCGCGAGGCGACGGCCGCCGCCGAGCAGACGGGGCGCATGCGCTCCGAGGTGGAAACGACGCGCGGCGACGGCGAGACGCGCTACGTCGGCTTCACCATCTCGCGCCTCGCCGACAACGTCGGCAACCACCGCGGGTTCATCATCATTTTCCAGGACCTGACGCGCTGGCGGCGCATCCAGGAGGAGCTGCGGATGAAGGACCGCATGGTCGCCGTCGGCGAGCTCGCGGCGGGGCTGGCGCACGAGATCGGCAACCCGCTGGCGGCGATCTCGGGGTCGGTCCAGATGCTCTCCGGCCGCGTGGTCGGCGATCCCGCGGAGCGCAAGCTGATCGAGATCCTGCTCAAGGAGAGCCACCGGCTCGACCGCACGATCAAAGGCTTCCTGCGCTTCGCCCGGCCGCGCGAAAGGTCGAGCGTGTCGTTCGACATCGCGCGCCTGCTCAGCGAGAACTTCGAGCTGCTGAGAAACAGCGAGGAGGTCTCCGAGCGCCACCGCCTCGAGCTCGACCTCGACACCCCTTCGGCCCGCCTGTTCGCCGACCCCGACCAAGTCAGCCAGATCTTCTGGAACCTGGCGCGCAACTCGCTGCGCGCGATGCCCGACGGCGGCATCCTGCGCATCGTGGGCCAGGACGCCGGAGACTGGTATCGTCTGCAGGTGATCGACACCGGCCGCGGCATGTCCGAGGAGCAGCGCACCAACCTGTTCCATCCCTTCCAGTCGTTCTTCGACGGCGGCACGGGGATCGGCATGGCGATCGTCTACCGCATCGTCCAGGACCACGGCGGCCGTCTGCGCGTCGACAGCCGCCCGGGCGCCGGCGCGGTGATCACCGTCGAGCTGCCGACGGTGGCGGCGAGCGTCACCCTGGTCTCCGTGGAGGCCCCCGCGTGAGCCACCGCCTGCTGATCATCGACGACGAGGCGAGCCTGGTCGAGTTCCTCGCCCTCCTCTTCCAGAGCGAGGGGTACGACGTCTCGACCGCCGGCTCGGTCGAGGAGGCACGGAAGAGCTTCGAGCGCTCGAGCTACGACCTCGTGCTCTGCGACATCCTGATGCCGGACGGCAACGGCCTCGACCTCCTGCGCGAGATCAAGGCGGCGGACGGCGGCGGCCCGCAGGTGATCATGATGACCGCCTACACCTCGACCAAGTCGGCCATCGAGGCGATGAAGCTCGGCGCCGCCGACTACGTCTCGAAGCCGTTCGACGTCGAGGAGCTGAAGATCGTCGCCCAGAAGGCGCTGCAGACGGCGGAGCTGGCGGACGAGAACGTCTACCTGCGCCGCGAGCTCGAGCAGAAATACACCTTCAACAACATCATCGGGAGAAGCGGCCGGATGCAGGCCATCTTCTCGCTGATCGAGCGCATCGCGCGGACCGCCTCGACGGTGCTCGTCCACGGCGAGAGCGGCACCGGCAAGGAGCTGATCGCCCGCGCCATCCACTTCGCGAGCCCGCGCTCGACGCGCCGCTTCCTGTCGATCAACTGCGGCGCGATGCCCGAGAACCTCCTCGAGAGCGAGCTCTTCGGCCACGAGCGGGGCGCCTTCACCGGCGCCGTGCGCGACAAGAAAGGGCTCTTCCAGGAGGCCGACCGCGGCACGCTGTTCCTCGACGAGATCGGCGAGATGACGCCGACCATGCAGGTGAAGCTGCTGCGCGCCATCCAGGAGAAGGTGGTGCGCAAGGTGGGCGGCAACGAGGAGGAGCCGGTCGACGTGCGGATCATCACCGCCACCAACCAGGACCTCGAGGCGCGCCTGCAGACCGGGGAGTTCCGCGAGGACCTCTACTACCGCATCAACGTGCTGCCGATCCACCTGCCGCCGCTGCGCCAGCGCCGCGAGGACATCCCGCTCCTCGTCGAGTTCTTCCTCCAGAAGTACTGCAAGGCGATGGAGCTGCCGCCGCGGCAGATCTCGATCGAGGCGATGCACATCGTCGAGAGCTACGACTGGCCGGGCAACGTGCGCGAGCTCGAAAACCTGATCGAACGCGTCCTCGCCCTCTCCCACCACGAGACGATCACCACCCGCGACCTGCCCGTCCACCTGCTCACCAACCGGCGGACCAACCCCGACCTCGTGCAGCTCCCCGAAGAGGGGCTCGACCTCGAGGCCTACCTCGAATCGATCCGCACCCAGCTGATGATCCAGGCCCTGGAACGCACCACCGGCGTCCAGACCCAGGCCGCCGAGATCCTCGGCATGAGCTTCCGCTCCTTCCGCTACTACGCCAAGAAAGCCGGGATCAAGGGCGGGGATTAGCGGAGACGTCCCGCCGTCCCCACGGCCTGCCGAGGTTCTCGTTATGGGCTGGGAACGTCTCTACGGGCACGCCGTCGTGAATCAAAGGATTCCGCAGAGATCGATTTTCCAGAAAAGCATTTCCGCTCCGGCCCACGGCAACCGACCCGTAGAGACGTTCCCAGCGTATAACGAGAACGTGACGCAGGCCACGGGGACGGCGGGACGTCTCCGCCGGAGGGCAGACCGCCGCCCGAGGCAAGACGTAATGGGGCGGGTCGTTTAAAACGGCGGCTCCGCGCCGAACCCAGCCGGGGGTTTCCGCGCCGCCAATTCCTTGCGAAACGCCAGGTAGATGTCCGCGCTCCTCTTCGGCTGCTCGAACATCGGCATGTGGCCGAGGCGGGGCATGATCACCACCCGCGAGGCGGGCAGCAGCCGGTGCAGAACAAGGGCCGAGGCGACGTTGAGCACGCGGTCCTGGTCCCCCCAGACGATCAGCGCCGGCGTCGTGAGACCGCGGACGCGCGCCTCCATGGGATCGGCGCGGATCTGCCGCAGGATCCCCTCCTCCAGGGCCGCGTTCGCGACGCGCGGCCGCGCCAGCACGTCGAGCATCGGCCGCGGGATGAACGGCGGATCGCTCATCGCGAAGGCCATCGTCTCGCCGAGCTCCTTGCCGCTGCGGACGATCAGCGGCTCGCGCCCGTGCGTCCGCCGGAATTCGTCGAGCTCGGTCGGCGGCACGCTCCAGACGCCGGCCGGATCGAGCAGCCAGAGGCTCGCGACCTCCTGCGGATGGAGCACCGCCCAGGTCATCGCGAGGTCGCCCCCCATCGAGCTGCCGCCGAGATGGAGCCTGGGGATCCCCAGCGCCTGCGCCAGCTCCCGCAACCGTTCGACCTGCGCCGGCGGCGCATAGTCGGCTCCCGGCGGACGCGACGATTCGCCAAAGCCCACGAGGTCCGGAATGATCACCCGATAGCGCGGGGTCAGCGAGCGCGCCACCCGCGTAAAGTTGTCCTTGTCGCCGCCGAAGCCGTGGAGGAGCATCAGCGGCTCGCCGCGTCCCCCCTCCAGATAAACGAAGTGAAGCCCGTCCGGCAGCGCGATCTCCTTGCGCACCAGCCCGGAGCGCTGGCGCTCCAGGCCGAAGACCGTGCGCACCACGCTCTCCGGCGCCAGATGGACCCATCCCACCAGGACGACGACCAGCAGCCCGAGCGCCGCGAGCAGGCGCTTGGCGATCTTCACGATGCGGTTTCCCGGAACTGCACCACGTTCCCTTCCGGATCGTGGCCGTCGCAGGCGCGGAACCCGCGCGCCGCGAATTCCTTCCCCGGCGGGTTCAGCGCGCCGCCGAGCGCCGGAGCCTTGGCGCGCGCCTCCGCCAGGCTGGCGACCGGAAAGATCAGCTTGGTCGGCAGATCGGTGCGGCGCTTGGGGGGGTCGGCGATCTCGATCGATTCCGCGATCTCGGGAGGGAGCGGGTGCACGACGAGCTGCGACTGCGCGGACTGAAGGACGATGAGGTCCGGCCGCTCGAGGGTGACCGTCATCGGGATCACCCCGGCATAGAACTTCGCGACGCGGGAGATGTCCTTGGCGAACAGCACGGCGCCGGGTTTCTGGGGATCGGCCATCCAGATTTCCTTTCCAGGGTATCCCGAGCTTATCACCCCGCCCGCCGCTCGCCGGGCTCGACCCGGCGGCTCGCAATTCACCCCTCTCGGCACCTCTTGAAGAGGAACGCCGGCGGCCCCGCCGGACCCTCACATTGGACGACAAAAGGAGAGACACCATGCAAAAGCGTTTCAAGTACCTCGCAGGAGCTCTGTTGGTAACGGCCCTGACCCTGGTCGCCTCGGCGGTGGCCCCCCACCGCGCGGCAGCGACCACCTGCGGCATGATCTTCTGCACCAACTCGGGCCCCTGTAACGTGGACGCCTGTGGCGGTGTCGGCTTCTGCTCCAATCATCACTGCGTTCCGCTCTGAGAACAGCTGCGAATCGCGAGGCGGCGGCCGGGCGGCAAACCTCCGGCCGCCGCCTCGACCGTGTGCTCCTAGAGCGGTCCTCCCGAGCAGCTGGGAGAAACCTGCGTTCGGATCGGGATCGTTGAAGATGCTTCTGTGTATACTCTTAACGGAAGACTGTTGTTACCTAAACTTTGAATGGAGGACCTATGAAGAATCTGCTCAAGCTGACCCTGCTGGCCGCCATCGTCTCCATCGCCTCTTTGGTCTCTCCGGGCGTGGTGACCTCCGCCCAAGCCGCTTGCACCGGATATGGCGACTGCCCGATTCTGGCCGGCAAGGGCTGCACGCACGGTACGCCCTGCTGCTGGCAGGGTGACCAGGGCTACTGTAACTGCGCCAACGGGCGCTACAGCTGCGCTTTCTAAGCCACCCGGCGGCCGAGGCCCTCGCCCGGGATCACCCCCGCGGGCCTTGGCCGCCTTCCCTCGAAGGGCTTGCCTTTCGGATGACACCTGAATCTATCCGGCGCCTCTTCAGCAGTTCGGGTAGAGATAGACGTTGTCGATCCGGAACGACGTCGCGGCTCCGTTGTTGTTGAAGCTGCCTCGAAAATAGACTCGGATCGTCTGGCTCGGCGAGTAGCTCCCGTTGAGGGTCAAATGGAGATACCCGCACTGGTACGACGCCGACGAGGTACTGTCGACCGACGTGAGCGTCTGGAGCACCGCATTGGTCGACGGGTTCCGGATCTCCACCGTGAGGTTGTCCTTGGTATAGGCGCCAGCCGTCTCGACCGTCTGGATGTCCAGCGTGAAGTCGAGCTCGCCGGAGCTCACCCCCGCTCCGTGAATCAGGGTCGCCGGCAGGACCACGTCCTGATAGATCCACTGGCTGCCGTTGACTCCATTTTCCTGCAGCAAGCCGTTGCGGTGGCTGTTGCCACAGAAGCTCGTCTTGGCCTCGCGGCTAGCTCCTGTCGAAAAGACCCAGTTGATGCACGTCGTGCTCTCGAAAGAAGAATCCGCGATCTTATTGAAGGAGTAGCATCCACAGGGGCCGATCTGACAGCCGTCCCCGGCACAGACGATCTGAGCGGAGGCCGGAGCCCCCGCGAGAGCCATGGCAAGGATTAGAGCCCACCTGACGAAGTATCTGGACAAAGTCATCTCCTTTCATAGCGGAACAGCCCGCGCGCAGACCCCGGCGGCCCGGGCCGCACATCCGAGCCGGCCGGAGCCTGTCTTTGAAGGAATGGCCATCGCGAGAAAACGTTTCAGTGGCCTGACCTGAGCGTTCCCGCTTGCGCTCAGGAAACGTCCTGGATCGCGGCGCGGACCACGGGCGCCAGGGGCGTCGATCGGTGGATGATCAGGACATCCCCTTGGACAAAGGAGGGGGGCAGGGGCGTTGCCGGGGCGAAGCGGAAGGGCACGCCATGGATCGGCACCCGGGCCCAGGTCATCCCCGGTGGAGGCTCGCAGTCCCACAGCCCGGCAAAATAGAGATCGAAGCCGAGGTCGGTGAGCAGGGCGAGGAGGTCATCGGCACTCGCCCCCGTGCGGCTCAGGTTGTCGGGCGCCACCTCGACGAGCCCCGCTTCGATGCGGCCCGCGGCGCAGGCCTTCCGAGCCCCGCGCAGGGCGTGCAGCTCCCACCCTTCCACGTCGAGCTTGAGGAAGGCAGACCCGCTCGACTCCGTGCTCCACGATGTAGTCATCGAGAACGAGGTTGGGGACGGGCTCGCCGTGCTCCGAGATCTGGCCGTTCCCCCAGTGGCTCCCGGGAAGGACGAAGCGCGACGTGCCGGGCTGGTCCGTGACGCAGCCGTGCGAGAGGCTGAAGCGCTCGCCGGGCCACTCCCGGGTGCTGCGCTCGAGAACCGGGAGGATGCAGCGATTGGCCTCGAAGAGGTGGAAAGCGGTCCCCTGGCCTTGGATCAGAGGCACGGTGCCGAACGTGACGAGGCCGAAGTTGGCTCCGACGTCGAACAGGTCCCCCCCGCCGCGGAGGAACGCCGCCACCATGGGCGGGAACTCAGGCCAGAACGACTGGGAGAGATAGCTCGCCCGCGACTCCGCATCCCGCAGATCGACCCAGGCCCTGGCCCGGCCGTTGAAGTCGAGGGCTTGCAGCGGCGAGATGACCCGCAGGCGCCAAAGGGCCGAGAGCAGCTTCTGGCGCCGCATCGACCGCGGCAGGCGGTCGATGAATCGCCGCAGTCCCGGGACCTCGCGGCCCTCGGGGGCTTGGGTCTGCAATGGATGTATCCTCGCTCGAATCCTGCGTCCTGTCCCCGGCGCGCCTCGCCTCACCGGCGGCTCCACCTGGTTCCGACCGGAGCGCCCCGGATGGTACCAGGATCAGAGGCCGGTGCCCCGATTTCGTTCCGGCCGCGAGGGCGAAAGAACGCCCCGGAGGACCGGCGGCCCTGTCGAGCCCGTCGGCGAGGCTCGCAGACAGCGGCGCGAAACTTGCAACGGCAGAGGGAAAGGAGATTTCATGTCCCGAAAAAATTGTTTTCGCCGCCCCTCGACCTTCCTGGCTTCGCTGGTCCCCGCGATCGCTCTGACCTGCGCTCTGTCCGGGATGCTCGGCTGCGGCTCGTCTCGAGGCTATGGCAAGCCGGCGGCAACCACCACTTCCGCCAATGCGCAGATCAATCAGAGCGCGCAGGGGCTCACGGTCGACGGCTTGGTGGAGTATGGCTACTCGATCCCGCACCGTTATCGCTCTCAGGGTAGCGGCCAGCTGGCGGTGGACTCCCAGAACATCGTGTGGAACAGCGAGCGCAACAAGCGCGACTTCAGCATCCAGGGGAGCGTTCTCAAGACCGCCACTCTCCAGTGCGCCTCCCGCCCGGGCCAGAACGTCTGCCTCGAGCTGCGGCTCGGCACCGTCACCGGTCTCGAGTACGCCTTCCGCGACACCAACTGGGCCGCCGGGCACAATGAAAAGATCACCGAGGTCTACAGCTACCTCAAGTCCAACTTCCCCCAGGTCACCTTCAGCGAGAAAGAAGTCAAGGAAGTCGATTAGCCACCCGGCGCCGCACCCTGCGGACCGCCCCCCTTTGGATCGATCGAAAATCACCCCGCGGAGCAGGCGGTAGAACGCAGGCAGAGCGTCTCATTCCATGCTCCTGCCCTCGAACCGGAGACCTGGTTCAAACCGCGCCCTTCGAAGGTAGAGGAGAACTTCTTGGGCAAACTCCTTCGTCACCCGTTCTCGCTCTGCCGCCTGGCGGAAGAGGGTCAGGGCGGCGAGGGCTTCGCGGTGAACATCCTGGGCTTGAAAGATCGGAGCCATATGACGGGCGAGAGTCTTCACCTGGTCCGCCCGCCCGACACCGGCATAGCAGACGGCGAGCTCCAAGGAGACGAGAGCCGTGTCGTAGCCCAGGTTGCGGGCGGCGAACGCCCCGCGTACCCGCGAGAGGATGGCGATTCCAGCGGATAGGTCACCCTGGCCGGCGGCTACCCGACCTTCGATCCACTCTACGCGGAAAAGATTCAGCTCTCCTCCATACTTCAGGCACAGGCTATCGGGCTTCGGGCAAAGCGCCGCCGCCTCTTCCAGCTCTCCGAGTTTGCTCAGGCTGTCAGCCAGAATCTGCCGGATCCAGAAGAGGACTCTTCCATCCTCGTCGAGTCGGACGGTTTCGTTCAAGGCCCGGAGGATCCCTACTGCCTTCCGATGATCCCCAAGGTCGCCGAAGAGTCTGGCTCTGTTTACGAGCACTTCGAGGCGAAAGCTCGAGCTGCTCGCGACGGCCAAGGCTTGTTCAAGAAGCACAGCCGCTTCGTCGAAGCGCCGCTGCGCTCGTCGCAGGGACGCCTTGAGCGAATAGAAGAGCCCTTCCTCTAGCAGCCCTTTCTGGGCATCCTTTCCGTCTCTCCACAGGCGGTCGGCCGAGATGAAGGCGCGCTCCGCGGCAGGGAGGTCGCCTTGAACCCGGATGGCGTTCCCGATCATGCGCCCAGGAGAAGCCGCGGAGCCTCGCACGCCACGCATCGTCACCCTCTGCCCGATCGGCGGCCGAAAGCGCGAGCTCCGCGAGAAGACGAGCCCCGGATCGGATCGTCGCCACAGGAACGCTGGCTCTCCAGGCAGAGCGTCTCGCAGATTGCCCATTGCACCGCGGCGGGAACGTTGCCAAGCCCGGCCTCCTGCTCTTCGCGCGGCAATCCGCGGAGGCGAGCCCAGAGCTCTCGCGCGGCAGCCCGATCGCTCTCGGAAGGGGATACCGCCTCAGCGATCTCTTGAGCCCCGCCTCCCGCCTGAAGAGTCCGCGTCAGGTGGGTGAGTCTCGTGGCGGTCCTGCCCATCTCTGCCGCCTGCATCGTGAGCTTCTCCGCCTCGCTGGCAAGGAGGGAGGGCTCGATGAGCTCTTCGCCTGTCTCCTCGGGAATCCTGTAGTCCGCCAGGAGTCGCTCGATGAACCACGCTCCCAGATCGATGGCTGACCAGCGGAATCGCATGGCAGCGAGGAGCCTTTCCAAGGTGGAGGCATCCGGTATGGTGAGCGCCCGCTCATACTCCGAGATGGAAGCACGTTTGACCCGAGCGAGCCGCGCGAGATCCGATTGCGTCAAGCCGAGAGCCGTCCGAAGGGCCGCCAGCACCCTTCCGAGGTGGAGCGCTCCAAGCCCCTCGACCGGTCCCTTCTTCCGGGCCCGCGCTCGGCGAGCCGTCCGCGCCTCCTCCTCACCCGTCGTGCGGAGATTCCTCATCGTCCGGTCTCCCTCAAAGCAGTGTCAAGAATAGAAGATTTTTTGCTCTTAAAGAGATGGTGTGTGCCGGGCCCGGAGGCGAGCCCTTCCGACCGATCGAGCCCGGCTTGACCGGCCCGAGAGTCATCTTGTACCGTCCAAGGGACTGTTTGTCCCTCCTTGCGGCACCTCTCTAGGAAGAGAGCGGAACCCGGATGCCGCAGTGGCGGCCGGGCTTGTTCCGCCCAGAAAGGACGAGTGTCATGTCCCTTACGCGCCGACTGCACGTCGCACCTCTCCTTCTCGCTTCCCTCTTGATCGCCCTGCCGGCCCCGGGTGCTGCCGCGGAGCGCCGGTCGGAAGGTCAGTCGATTCAATTCTCCGCGCTCCGGATCTTTGGGCTTCTCGCCGGCGTGGAGGACCGTCCTCTCGTTCTGGGAGAAGGAAGGGAGCGCCGTGGACCCTTACGGCAATCCCAAACCGAGCGCTGTAGAGCCTGCCTCTAGAAGCAAGGGTGCCCCGGCTCAAGGCAGTCTTGGAACGACGAAGTAACCGGAGCGCCGCGGCTTCTTCCGCGGTCCCTTCGCCTCCCAACCCGAGAGTCATCTTGTACCGTCCAAGGGACTGTCTGTCCCTCCTTGCGGCACCTCTCTAGGAAGAGAGCGGAACCCGGATGCCGCAGTGGCGGCCGGGCTTGTTCCGCCCAGAAAGGACGAGTGTCATGTCCCATACGCGCCGACTGCATGCCGCACCCCTCCTCCTCGCTTGCTTCTTGATCGCCCTGCCGGCCCCGGGCGCTGCCGCGGAGCGCCGGTCGGAAGGCCAGCCGATTCACTTCTCACTGCTTCGGATCTTCTCGCCGACGTGGAGGGCTGTTCTCTCGTTTTGGGAGAAGGAAGGGAGCGCGGTGGACCCGAACGGCAATCCCAAGCCGAGCGCTGTAGAGCCTGCCCCGGGAGGCAAAGGTTCCCCGGCGCAAAGCAAGCCTGGAACGACGAGTTAGCCAGAGCGCCGTAGCCTCTTCGCCTTCCCAATCCTCACGGTCGTTTGTGCCTCAGAGGAGTACGCACCGTACTCCTCTCCGACCTTCCATTGTCGAAGGCCGTGCCAGCGTGCATAGATTCCTCCATGAAATCTCTCCGGAGGAGGACCCTCATGCCCGACCCGATCGATCGACTCGACCTCCTATCCATTCCGTCTCTGGAGACGGAACGACTGCGGCTCCGGTCGTTTCGCAAGAGTGACCTCGATGACTACGCCGCATTGAACGCCGACCGCGAGGTCTTGCGCTACCTGGGCGCGGGGTCGGAGCCCTGGGACCGGGGCCGATCCTCTCGCCACCTGGCCTTCCTCGTCGGGCACTGGAAGCTCTGGGACGCCGGCACGTGGGCGATGGAGGACAAGGAGTCCGGCGCGTTCCTCGGGATGGTCGGCTTTTCTTCACCGGAAGGCTGGCCCGGGTTCGAGCTCGCCTGGACGCTCGCGCGGCGAGCCTGGGGTCACGGCTATGCGACCGAGGGCGCCCGAGCCGCCATGGATCACGCGTTCACCGTCTGGAAGAAGGATCACATCATCAGCCTCATCGCCCCCGAGAACCGGGCTTCCCTCCGCGTCGCCGAGCGCCTCGGCGAGCGCCTGGAGGAACGCATCCGCCACCTTGGACGGGAGATGCTCCGCTATGGCATCGGCCGGGAAACCTACCTGAGCGAGGCAGCCCCGTCCGGCGCCTTGGCCCTGCGCGCCAGCTGAGCCCACCGCATTCTTTTGGGGTGGCACCTCGTATCGGTCGCCCGGCCTCAGGCTGCCGATACGACCGGCTGAAGGTTTTCGCGGATGATCCGCGGATGCCGGGCGGCGATGCGCAGCAGAGCGATCGCGGGGCCCTCGGGACGCCGCCTGCCTTGCTCCCAATTTCTGAGGGTGTGAACGCTGATGCTCATCGCCTGAGCGAACTGCACCTGGGTGAGCCCGATAAAGCGCCGCAAGGCCGAGATGTCTTCCCCTGAGTCGAACTGCCCCAGCATGAGGCGCTTGCGAACGCGAGCGGGAAGGGCACGAGCCAATTGTTCGTCCGTCAGCTCCGGGATTTCAGTCATCGGTTTTTGTCCATGTAGGATTGGTAGAGAGCCCGCTCTCGCGGATTGGCCCAGCGAGCGCTGATGATGCGAAGCAAGTCATCCTCGCGCTCCCCGTCCAGGAGACAAGAATCAGGCCGCGAGCGACTGGGCCAATGGCGATGAAGCGATCCTCGGCGTCCGAGTGGGACTCGTCGAAGATCTCGAGATAGTCGCCTGACGCGAAAAGCTCCTCGGCCTCCTCGAAGGAGACACCGTGCTTCCGCCGATTGGCGAGGTTCTTGGCTTCATCCCAGACCACCCTCACTGCAATAAGGTAAACCCCTCGCCGATCTACGTCAATGGCTTATCTCACGACTTCCAGCATGCGACCCGCGAGATTGTGAAGTTCGCTCCGCTTCCCTGCTGGAAGCACCATACGCCGGAGCAACGGCAGAACCAGGCCGTCGCGCTGGTGGCGGGGATCGAGGATGAAGCCGCCGCGTATCGGCCCACCTCGTATCGGCCCGGGCCGCCGCGAAAGAGCTCCTTTTCCAGCGATTGAGCACCCTGTCTTATGGAGGACACGATTCCGAGGTCCGATCCCGTGAAGCCCTGACTCACCTCAGACAATGAGGCCTGAATGAAGCTTTGCTCCCCGTTGCTGCTGTTCGTCTCGTCGTTGCTGATCGCGCGTGCCGCGATGGCGGACCCGGCCGGCGTTCCAGCCCCGGCATCGCCCACCTCCGAGGTCGCCGTGGCCGCGGCACCTGCAGTTCTTGCAAGGCTACGGCGTTACTAACCATCGTCAAGCAGGCGCGCAGCCTAGTCTCCGCGGCGCTGCCCACCCGGGGCATTCACTCAGTACCATATAGAAGACATAGAACGCGCTCTACTTAGCGTACTCAGTGACTTATCGTCCCTTCACGTGCAGACCCTCTGCGAAGAGATGTCAAAATTTTGTTTTCGAATGGCAGCTCGTATCCGGCTAGTAGCCGCGTCACAGACTCTGCGTAGGCGATGCGCGCAGCACGCCTTGCCTATAACTCGTTCGTATTTGAGCACGACGCAAGATCGTTGTTACCAGTGTCTCGCAGAATGGTCCCGTCTCTCTCTGCTGACCAAAGTTGCTGTTCATTATTGCATCACGCAAGAGCTCATATGCTTCGGATCGCGCGCCGCTGTCCAGATTGCTCATATAGCCATCAAGCGCTTCAAACATTTCTACCGCTAGAGATTCGGCAAATGATTTCTCGAGCGCACTGTATCGCTTGCCCCAAAGAGCTTCGGGTCTAAACACAGCAATGAGAGCCACCAGTACTACTACTCCGCCAAGCAAAAGAGGCATAGCGTGAATCAGGAACGTTAGATCCTCTCCAGTAAGAAACGCCGCTAGGCTGGTCAGGATTCCTTCGATGAGAAGCACTGCCAACGCGAAGAAACCAAGAGGGGTCTTGACCGCGTCAAGTAGAGATCGTGTATCGGATTGCTGTTTCATTTGGTTCATCTCAGGCTCCCTCTGGGCGCTCATCCTGAGGAATCATGCCGGTGAGGGCATCTGCCTCGGCTGAGGTAAGAAGGAAGTTGGTAGCTTGGGGTGCCCGCATTATCAACATGTTTCGGAGAACCGGATGGTCCATTATCTGGCCGACTGGTAGATGGTGTAGGAGTCGCCTCTCACAGATGGCATCTACGGCAAAGGCTTTGTCTTCGGCATCTTCATAGGCGCCAGAAGCGAGCCGTCCCCAGCCATAGATTCCACGAATTTCTTTCTCACCTGCCATCCAGAAGAACACGAGGTCCCCTGGAGCCATGCGGTCTCGGTATCGCGACGCGAGCCATGTGATCCTTCGGCCGTCGACAAGGTTCTTAGGGTCCTGGAGATCGAAACGATCAGGGACGGACTGAAATATCCAATAGTTCATATCAAGGCTCCTTGCTTGAACTTTAAGGAAAGGAGTACCTCGGCAGGCGACGATCTCCAAGTTCTAGCCACTGAGATGAGAAAGCCGGTAAGCTCCAGAGCTAGGCCTCACGCCGGGCGGTCTCCGCAGAGACAAATCTATCAGCAAGATTCTTCAGAAGCGCATTTTTCTTGAGAAGTATCGAACGGAGACCCAGCATGTCCTCGAATACTTGGCAATCTTCATCGTACGAACCGTCCTCTTGTAGCTCCACCGCTGCAACGATAGGACTTGGCCCAAACGCCGCTTCCGCACGCCTGAGGAACGCCTGTAACTCGGCTTCCCAAGAATCTGCATCAGATGAGATCACCTCGCGGACGGCCTCATGAAGCTCGCCAAGGCAGCCCAAGTACTCCTTGACGATCGGGGTTACCGAGAGACTGCGACCGGAATCTCGAAGCTTCTTTAACAAAGATCTATCTACTGCTCGATCTCCCTCTAACTGATAAACATTTAAGTGCGGATCGGTACCAACCAAGATACGCCGCTGGCCATCTTCATTCTTCGCGGTCATCTGGTAGAACAATGTGTTTACCGGAAGTCCGCGGTGCTGAATGTGATCACGAAGAACTTTTGCGACCTGAAAGCCGAGTGATCCATCCTGCAACGAGCGGCGTTTCTGTTCGATTGCAGCCCACTTCGAGGACCGCCCATACAGCTTCACGAAATCGTGACCCAACTGATCAAGATACAGCTTGCCTGCTGCCAAAAGTCCGAGAAGGCGTCGATTGATTACTCTGATATCTGCAGAGAGCGTGGCCTGCGGAAGGTCCCAGGTTAGCATGTGGCGAAAAGCAAGATCAATGCGCGTTCTCTCGAAGTCGAAATAGGATTCGACTGTGAGATCGAATTTTTCTTCTATATCAACAGTCGTTAGGTATGAGACCCTAGCTGATCGCACAGACTGAAACTCCGACTCGGAAAGCTCGAGGGGATCATTAGAGCCAGCGGAGAGAAGAAGGAGACCGTATTTCAAAATTGCACTCGCGACACTACCCTCTAGATCAACATTTCCTTTCCGCCCAGATGCCTCTCTCAGCGAACAGCTTGCTTCGACTATCACATGCATCTTAGCCCAGGAGCATCTTCCACTCTACGACGGTTCCTAGTCAAGGTCAACGCCTTGAATGATCGGCATGGGAGAGGTTGGCCCCTAAACTAAGGAGATCCTGAGAGTGTCCGTTGGGTGGTCCTCGAGACCCGCAACTGAGAACGCTCAGCTTCTTATGCACCTAAGAGCGCTCGAAAGCCGCCAGCCCTATCACATCATTTGCATCAGTCAGTAAGCCGGTGGGACGCCGCCGGTCCCAGGGGAGACGACACTCAGCAAGCGGCCGGCCCGTATCTGGGCCATGGATCCAGCCCTCGCGCGACCGGAGCGGGCCGCCCTGCCGTCTCCGCCCACCGTTTCTTCCCAGCAGCCCCCGCCTCGCCACTCCAAAATCTTCCTCGCCCACCCCCGCCCACTCGTTCCACGTCTCCGCCTTTCGCCCCTTCCCTCTGATTCCCCGCCCGCGCCCTCTCCTATTTCGTCGCGTCCCTCCAGTGGGCGGAGCCAGGGAAGCAGTGGGAGCGGTCTGGGAACGAGAGGGAGCGGACAAAATCTCGGAGGGCAGCGGCTGCCCCCTGAGATTTTGTATCCGGGAAGCAGAGGGCGGAGACGGAAAACGAGAGGGAAGGCACGGCGAAGGAGGGGGAAGAGCCACGCGAGCGGTTCGCGGAAGGAGAAAACGGCTGGGCGACCTCGGCGAGCCAGAGGGCGGAAGCGTGCGAAGCGATCGTGGATTCAGCTTTCCCGGCGGGGGCGATCCCGGGTAAGACCCCCGCGACGAGACTACGCTTCACTTCGTGGAGGAGGAGGCTCCCTGCGTCCCTTCGGGACTTCGGGGGGTGGGGTGGCGCCAACCCGGGGCTGAAGCCCCGAGCTTTATCCCTGCGGCCCTTCGGGCCTGAAGTACCGACGACGCTGCGGGTCTGAGCCCGCCGGCCGGCGCAGGTCCGTCTCGAGGATCTGCCAGCGCCCCAACCGGTCCTGAAGGGGTAGCAGGGCCGTGCAGGATCTATACGCAGTGCCGGTGCACTTGGGGGACCTCGAGATCGTGCTCCGGCAGGATCTGCGGCTCGGCCGGCCTGGAGTACGACGGCGTCTTCTCCGCTGCGCGGTGGCCTGCCACAGTTGACGGGTTCCCTCCGAGAGCAGCCGGCTGGGTTTTCGGGCGGTCCGCTCCCTTTTCCCAGCCTTCAGCGCCTTGTTTCGTGGGGGCCGGTCCTTTTTACAGCGTCGGGTGCCGTAATCCAGGGCGCCGGTCCGTATTTCAGGTTCCCGGGCGTTTTTAGGGCGGGGAATCCGTTTTTTAGATCGTCTTTCCCGTTTTTAGAGGCTGGGAGCCGTTCAAACAATGTTTGAGGCGCCAGAATTCTGTTTGGGGGAACCAAGAGGCTCTAAAAATCGGCTCATTGACTCTGACGGCGCTTCAAACATTGTTTGAGCGGAAAAAACAATGTTTGAAGCGGCCGGTAGTGTGTTCAAGGAGATTTTGGGGAGAAACACGGGGTTTTGGAGTGAGTCAGCCGGCGGGACGCCGGCGGTCCCAGGAGGTTGATCGCAAAAAGCGGAACGAGGGACGTCCCGGAGGTTCTTGGAGTCCCTAAGACCTTCCTTCCGCCGCTCCCCCGTGCCTTCCCTCGGCCGCCATCTTGCCGACGTTCTCCTTGAAGGCGGAGAGGTCGAGGATGGGCTTGGTCCAGTGGGCGTCGCAGCCGGCGGCGAGGGAGCGCTCGCGGTCTCCGGCCATGGCGTGGGCGGTGAGGGCCACGATGGGGGTGGTGTCGAACTCGGGGTCGGCGCGCAGGCGCTTGGTGGCTTCGAGGCCGTCGAACTTGCCGCCGAGGGAGAGGTCCATCAGGATCAGGTCGGGCCTCTCCTCGTGCGCCTGGACGATGCCTTCCTCGGCTTCCTTCGCCTCGGCGACGTCGTAACCGTAGAGCTCGAGGGTCAGGCGGACCAGCTCGCGCGTATCGGGATCGTCTTCGACCAGCAGGATTTTAGCCATCGGAGGGTTTGACTCCCAGCTCTTCGAGCGTCTCCCGCAGCCGGCTCTGCAGGTCGGGGATCATCAGGTCCCCCTTGCGGATCACGTCCGCGATGCGATCGACCGCGAGCCGACGGTCGTCCGGGGTGAGGTCCTGGCCGGTGATCACCAGGACAGGGGTGTGCTCGGTGGCCGGATCGTTGCGCAGGCGCGCGATCAGCTCCAAGCCGCTCATGCCGCGCGGCATGACGAGGTCCGAGAGGATGGCGGCCGGCGGCGACTTGGCGATCGCGGCGAGGGCCGATTCGCCGTCCGCCGCGGTGACCACGTGGTAGCCGGCTTCACGGAGGGCGGTGGCGAGGAGCTCGCGCACGCCGTATTCGTCGTCCACCACCAGGATGTGGCCGTCCTCGGCCTGCACCCCGCGCTCGCGCACGGTGCGCAGGGCCTCGATCAGCCGCGGCGGCTCGACGGGCTTCAGGAGGTAGGACGAGGCGCCCAGGCGGTAGCCGAGGGCGCGGTTGTCCACGATCGAGCAGACGATCACCGGGATCCCGGCGGTGGCCTCGTTCGCCTTGAGCGTCTGGAGGACCTGCCAGCCGTCCATGCCGGGCATCATCACGTCGAGGGTGATGGCGGCGGGCGAGAGGCGCTCGGCGAGGGCGAGCCCGGCGGCGCCGGAGGGGGCGACGCGCGAGCGGAAGCCGGCGCGCGCCACCGTCTGCACGAGGAGGTCCGAGGCGTCGGGATCGTCCTCGATGATCAGCACCAGGGGGCGGTCGTCCGCACCCGCGGTGCCCGCGCCGGGCTCCGCCGGCTCGGAGGCAGGGCGGGAGGCGTCGTCCGCCGCGGCCTTCTCCCCGCCCGCCTCCTCGGCGCCGGGCTCGGGGGCGACCAGGGGGAGGGTGACGAGGAAGGTCGAGCCGCGGTCGGGGCGCGAGGCGACCTCGATCGAGCCGCCGAGGAGGGCGACGATCTGGCGCACGATCGAGAGGCCCAGCCCGGCGCCGCCGACCAGGCGCGACATCGAGCCGTCGACCTGCCGGAAGCGCTCGAAGATGAGGTCGAGCGCCGAGGGGTCGATCCCCACGCCGGTGTCGTGGACGACGAAGCGGCACGTCCCGTTCTCCCACGGGATCAGCTCCGCCTCGACCTTTCCCTGATGGGTGAACTTGATGGCGTTCGACAGCAGGTTGATCACCACCTGGCGCACGCGCAGCGGATCGCTGAAGGCGAACGGCAGCGGCTCGGGGATGCGCAGGTGGTAGCCGATCCCCTTCTGGCGGGCGAGCGACTGCAGCTCGTGGAAGGCCCCCGCGACGGTCTCCGCGAGGTCGAACGCCTCGCGGTTGATCTTCAGCCGCCCGGCCTCGATCTTGGCGACGTCGAGGACGTCGTCGATCAGCGCCAGCAGGTGGCGGCCGTTCCTCAGGATGCGCTCGAAGACGGTGGCGTAGGGCTTGGGGATCGGCTTGCCGGCCTCGGTCATCTCGACCAGCTGGACGAAGCCGATGATGGCGGTCAGCGGGGTGCGCAGCTCGTGGGACATGTTGGCCAGGAACTCGGCCTTGAGGCGGTTGTACTCCTCGAGGCGGCGGTTGGCCTGCGTGAGATCCTCGACGAGCTGGCGCTGGCGCGCCTCGCTCTCGCGCAGCCGGCGCTCGGTCTCGGTGATGCGCAGCAGGGCCTTGACGTGGGCGAGCAGCGAGCGGGGGTCGATCGGCTTGACGAGATAGCCGTCGGCGCCGGACTCGAGCCCCTCGGCCTGCGCCTCGCGGGAGACGGCGAGGCCGGAGATCAGGATCACCGGGGTGGTGAAGAGGGCGGGGTCGATCTTGATCCGCTTGCAGACCTCGAGCCCCGGCTCGTCCGGCAGCAGGACGTCGAGCAGCACGAGGTCGGGGCGCTCGCGGCGGCACTGGGCGAGCCCTTCGGCGGCGGTCGCCGCCGGGAGGGTGTCGTACCCCGCGTCGCCGAGGATGCGGGTGTAGGCGGCGAGGAGCGCCGGCTCGTCGTCGACGATCAGGATCTTGGCCCGGTCTCCTCCAGCCCTCGCCCCCGCCCGGTCGCTCGTCGTCCTCATGACCTCGCTCATACGCTCGCGGGCTCGAGCGGCTCGAGCGGCGGCCAGCCGCGCGCCGGGACCTCCTCGGAATGCAGCACGCTCACGCGCTGGGTCTCCCCGGCTCGAAATCTTTCTTTTTCAGCGCTTTGTGCATGGCTCCCCGCTCGTTTCCCGCCTCGCCCCGAAGGGTGGGTTGCAGGAGGTTGCAAGGAGCGTTCCCGGTTGGGGAAGGGCGGCGGGGGGCGGCAGGTGCCTCCCCTGCGGTCCCCGGCCCGCGGCTCAGGCCGGCCCGGCAGCCGGCTCCGCACCCACCACGGGCAGGCGCACGACGAGCTCGCTCCCCTGCCCCGCCCCGGCGCTGAAGGCCTGGACCGTGCCGCCGTGCATGTGGACGAGCTGGCGCACCAGGGTCAGGCCGATCCCCAGCCCGCCTTGCGCCCGTTCGAGCGTGCGGTCCACCTGGGTGAACATGTCGAAGACCTTGGGCAGCATGGCGGCGGGGATCCCGACGCCGGTGTCCGCCACCGTCACCATGGCCTCGTCCCCCTGCCGCACGGCGCTCAGCCGGATGCGGCCCCCCTTCTCGGTGTACTTGGCGGCGTTGTTGAGCAGGTTCGAGAAAACCTGGGCGAGACGGGTGAGGTCGGCGTCGAGGTGGATCGGCGGCGGCCGGCAGGCTCACCGTCAGCTGGTGGGCGTTCGCCTCGATCAGCGGGCGGCTGGTCTCGACGGCGCTCGCCAGGACGGCCGCGAGATCGACCCGATCCTTGCGGAGGTCGAGGTTGTCGCGGGTGATCCGGGAGATGTCGAGCAGGTCGTCCACCAGCCGCACCATCTGGGCCAGCTGGCGCTCCATCATGCCGCGGGCCTGCTCGACGACCGGGCTGCCGGGGCCGGCCAGCTTGAGGATCTGGAGGCCGTTGCGGATCGGCGCCAGCGGGTTGCGGAGCTCGTGCGCCAGGGTGGCCAGGAACTCGTCCTTGCGGCGGTCGGCGTCCGAGAGGTCGGCGGCCATCTGCCGCAGGTGGTCCTCGAGCTGGCGGCGGCGGGTGATGTCGGTGCCGGTGGGGGCCAGGAAGAGGATGCGCCCCGCCTCGTCCTTGATCGGCAGCACCACGAGGTCGACCCTCCGCTCGCCGCCGTCGGCCACGAAGTACGGCAGCTCGGCCTGGAACGTCTCACCCCGCGCCGCCTGGGCGGAGGCCGCCTTGATCTGCTCCATCAGGGCCGGCGAGCGGTTCCACCAGGGGCATTCCCAGAACGGCTTGCCGACCACCTGCTCCCGCGTGTAGCCGCAGGCTTCGAGCGAGAGGCGGTTGGGCTCGAGGATCGTGCCGTCGAGGTCCATGATGCCGGCGAACAGCGGCCCCTGCTCGAAGAAGGCGCGGAACTTGGCGTTCGCCGTCGCCGCCTCGGCCAGCAGCAGCCGCTCCCGCTCCGCCGACTGGCGGACCGCCGCCTCGGCCTGTTTCCCTTCGCTGACGTCGCGGAAGACCAGCACGCAGCCGACGATCTCGCCGTCCTTGCACCGGATCGGGGCGGCGCTGTCGTCGATCGGCCACTCCGTGCCGTCCCTGGCGAGCAGGATCGTCTGGCTCGCCAGGCCGACGACGGCCCCGTCCGCCAGGGCTCGCGTCACCGGGCTCGCCACCGGCTGGCGGGTCTCCTCGTTGACGATCCGGAAGACGGCCTCCAGAGGCTGCCCCAGCGCCTCGCCGCGCATCCAGCCGGTCAGCGACTCGGCGACGGCATTGAGGTTGGTGATGCTCCCCTCGAGATCGGTGGTGATCACCGCGTCCCCGATGCTGGCGAGGGTGGTGCGCAGCCGCTCCGCCTGCTCGGCGATGACCGCCGCGGCCCGCTCGCGGCCGGCCAGGTAGCGGCGCAGCAGGGCGAGCAGGGCGAGGAAGGCGGCGAGCGCCGCCAGGCCGGAGAGGAAGCCGGCGAGCACCGCCACCTGGTAGGCCCGTCCGGACTGCCGCGACCGCTGCCGCAACAGGGTCTGCTCGCTCTGGATCATCTCGCCGACGGCGGTGCGCAGGGCGCTCGTCTCCTGCTGGCCGCGGCCGGCGAGGAGGGCCCGGCGGGCGGCTTCGAAGCCCCCGGGCTGTTTCCGCAGGGCGATCGTGCGGTCGATCTCCCGCAGGCGGGTGGCGATCCGCTGCCGCAACGCGGGGAAACGGACCTGCTGGCGGGGGTTGTCGGCGGTCAGCCCCTCGAGCCGGTCGACCGCCCGGCCGAGGGCGGGGACGGCGGCCTGATAGGGCTCGAGATAGCGCGGCTCGCCGGTGATCAGGTATCCCCGCTGCCCCGCCTCGGCGTCGTTGGCCAGCGTCAGGACGTTCTCGCAGCCGGCGATCACCTCGTGGGTGTGGGCGACCCAGCGGGCGTCCTCGTTGAGCTGCCGGGTGTTGTGGAAGGTCAGGGCGACGTTCGCCGCCAGCAGGACCACCGCGACGATCGCCCCGGCGACCAGCCCGGCGGAGGAGCCGCGGGTCATGGGGCGGGTAATGGGGTGGATTATGGCGTCACCTGCCGCGGTGCCGCGCTCCCGGGCAGGGCTCGGGTGTCCGTGGCGTCGGTGGTCAGGCAGTAGCGGCCGAGGCTGACCACCGTCGTCACCACCGTCCCCAGGAAGAAGAGGGCGAGCAGGAGCCCGGCGAGCAGGCGGAGGCGCCCGGAGAACCGGCGCGGGGTAGAAGGAAAGTCCGGCGGGGTCTCGACGAGGCCGATCGGATTGACGCGGGGTGATTCCACGGCGAGATCCTACACTCCGGGTCAGCCCGCTACCATCTCCTGGAGCGAGCGCACCGAGAGCCCCTCGCGCTTGAGCGCCGCGATCCCCTCGGCGCAGGCCATGGCGCCGGAGAGGGTGGTGATGCAGGGGATGTCGTACTTCAGGGCGGTGCGGCGGATGATGCCGTCGTCCTCGTGCGACTCGCGGCCGAGGGGGGTGTTGACCACCAGGGCGATCTCGCCGTTGATCAGCAGGTCGACCACGTGCGGGCGCGCCTCGTGGACCTTGAGCACGGTGCGCACGGCGAGCCCCTGCCCGCGCAGGTAGTCGGCGGTGCCGGCGGTCGCCGTCAGCTCGAAGCCGAGCTCGGCGAGCCGCTGGGCGACCGGCAGCAGCCCCGGCTTGTCGCGGTCGTGGACGGAGAGGAACGCCGCTCCCGCGAGGGGGAGCACGTGGCCGGCCCCCATCCAGGCCTTGGCGAAGGCGTTGCCGAAGGTCAGCGCCTCCCCCATCACCTCGCCGGTCGACTTCATCTCGGGGCCGAGCACCGGATCGACGCCGGGGAAGCGGCGGAAGGGGAAGACCGGCGCCTTCACGAAGACTCCGGGGACCCGCGGCTCGACGGTGAAGCCGAGCTCGCCGAGGCTCTTGCCGGCCATCGCCGCGACGGCGATCTTGACCAGCGGCAGCCCCACCGCCTTGGCGATGAACGGCACCGTGCGCGAGGCCCGCGGGTTGACCTCGAGGACGTAGATCGCGCCGTCCTTGAGGGCGAACTGCACGTTCATCAGCCCCACCACCCCCAGCCGCAGCGCCAGGCGGCGGGCGATGTCGCGCATGCGGTCGAGGTCCTCGGGCGACACCTTGTAGGGCGGCAGCACCGCCACCGAGTCGCCGGAGTGGATCCCCGCCTCCTCGATGTGCTGGAGGATGCCGGCGACCACCGCGCGGGTGCCGTCCGAGATCAGGTCGAGGTCGACCTCGAAGGCGTCCTCCAGGAAGCGGTCGACCAGGATCGGGTGGCCCTGGGAGACGTCCGCCGCCGCCGCCATGTAGCGCTCGAGGGTCGATTCGTCGTAGACGATCGCCATCGCCCGGCCGCCGAGGACGTAGCTCGGCCGCACCACGACCGGATAGCCGATGCGCTCCGCCACCTGCCGCGCCTCGGCGAGCGAGGTGGCGCTGCCGTTCTCCGGCTGCAGGATGTCTTCCTCGGCGAGCAGGTCGCCGAAGCGCCGGCGGTCCTCGGCGAGGTCGATGGCGTCCGGCGAGGTCCCCCAGATCGGCACGCCGCGGGCGGCGAGGCCGCGGGCGAGCTTGAGCGGCGTCTGGCCGCCGAGCTGCACGATCACCCCGACCGGCTTCTCGCGGTCCAGCACGTCCATCACGTGCTCGAGGGTGAGCGGCTCGAAGTAGAGGCGGTCCGAGGTGTCGTAGTCGGTCGACACCGTCTCCGGGTTGCAGTTGATCATCACCGTCTCGTAGCCCAGCTCGCGCAGGGCGAAGGCGGCGTGCACGCAGCAGTAGTCGAACTCGATCCCCTGGCCGATGCGGTTGGGGCCGGAGCCGAGGATGACCACCTTCCGGCGGTCGTCCGGCTCGCTCTCGTCCTCCGTGCCGAAGGTCGAATAGAGGTAGGGGGTGGTGGCCGGGAACTCGGCGGCGCAGGTGTCCACCCGCTTGTAGACGCGCCGCAGGCCTTCACGGTTCCGAACCGCGGCGAGCTCCGCCTCCGGGCAGTCGACGAGCCCGGCGATGCGGGCGTCGGTGAGGCCGAACGCCTTGGCGCGGCGCAGCAGCGGCCGGGGGAGCGAGGCGAGGTCCCAGCAGGCGAGCTCGGCCTCGAGCTCCACCACCTCGGCGATCTCGCGCAGGAACCAGTTGTCGATGTGCGAGGCCTCGGAGACCTCCTCCGGCGTCCACCCCTGGCGCAGCGCCGCGAAGACGGCGAACAGGCGCTCCCAGTTGGGGGTGACGAGGCGCCGCCGCAGCAGGACCGGGTCGGACATCCGCCGCTCGCGCGAGGCCACGCTGCCGTCGAGCTCCAAGGCCGACAGCGCCTTCATCAGCGCTTCCTTGAAAGTGGAGCCCATCGCCATCACCTCGCCCACCGACTTCATCGAGGTGCCGAGGGTGGTCGAGGCCTCGGGGAACTTCTCGAACGCCCAGCGGGGGATCTTCACCACCGTGTAGTCGAGCGTCGGCTCGAAGGCGGCGTAGGTCTTCCCCGTGATGTCGTTGGCGATCTCGTCCAGCGTGTAGCCGACGGCGAGCTGGGCGGCGATCTTGGCGATCGGGAAGCCGGTCGCCTTGGAGGCGAGGGCCGAGCTGCGCGAGACGCGCGGGTTCATCTCGATCACCAGCCGCTCGCCGGTCTGGGGATCGACGGCGAACTGGATGTTCGAGCCGCCGGTCGCCACGCCGACGCGGCGGATCACCTTGAAGGCGTCGTCGCGCATCGCCTGGTAGTCGCGGTCGGAGAGGGTCTGCTGCGGCGCCACGGTGATCGAGTCGCCGGTGTGCACCCCCATGGCGTCGAAGTTCTCCACCGAGCAGACGACGATGGCGTTGTCCGCCGTGTCGCGCATCACCTCGAGCTCGAACTCCTTCCAGCCGAGCACCGACTGCTCGATCAGCACGCGGTGCGAGGGGCTGGCCTGGAGGGCGGTGGCCACCACCTCCTCCAGCTCGTCGCGGTTGTAGGCGACGCCGCCCCCCTCGCCGCCGAGGGTGAAGCTGGGGCGGACGATCACCGGGTAGCCCACTTCGACGACGATCTCCCGCGCCTCCTCGAGGGTCCCCGCATAGCCGCTCTTCGGCACCTTGAGGCCGATCTCCTCCATCGCCTGCTTGAACAGCAGGCGGTCCTCGCCGAGGCGCAGGGCGTCGATCCCCGCTCCCAGCACCTCGACGCCGTAGCGCGCCAGGGCGCCGCGCTCCTCGAGGGCGATGGCGAGGTTGATCCCGGTCTGCCCGCCGACGGTCGGCAGCAGGGCGTCGGGGCGTTCCTTCTCGAGGATCTTCTCGACCACCTCGGGGAGCAGCGGCTCCACGTAGGTGGCGTCCGAGAACTCCGGGTCGGTCATGATCGTCGCCGGGTTCGAGTTGACGAGGACCACCCGGTACCCCTCGCGCTTGAGGACGCGGCAGGCCTGGGTTCCGGAGTAGTCGAATTCGCAGGCCTGGCCGATGATGATCGGACCCGAGCCGAGGACGAGGATGGAGTGGAGATCGGACCGTCTGGGCATGGCGGGGCGGAAGTGTACATCAGAGGAGCTGGCACGGGATTGGCACAGATTCCAGCAGGTTCCAAAATGGTTAGAAAGGAAGAATCCGGCCATGAATCCAGCCAATCGCGAACGGCTTCAGATGCTGATCAAGGGTCACGAGGCGATGTTGGAGGAGAAGCGGCTCCGCCCGGAAGGGGTGTTCCGCCAGAACGATCCGTTCCGCGAGGAGTTCAACCGGCTGGCGCGGGCGGTGATCCTCCCGACGCTGACCGAGATCAAGGACGTGCTGGTGGGCAAGGTGGAATCCGCCTCGATCTTCCACCGCTCGACGGCCGCCGGCCTCAAGGTGAAGCTCGACCGCTTCGAGGACTACGACCGCTCGCTCCACTTCTACGGCGATGCCTCGACCAAGGTGGTGAAGGTCACCTACGAGGGGATCGGCTTCGGCCTGCTCGCCGACAAGCTCCCTCTCGCCCAGCTCAACGCCGAGGTCGTGGAGGAGGAGGCGATGAAGTTCCTGCGCCGCGTCTTCGGCCAGGAGCAGCTCCAGCGCCCCGGACAGCCCCCGGCCGGGACCGCCGGTCCGGGAGGCGGCAGGCGCCCCCTGGGGACCGTGTCCGACTTTCTCCGGGTCTGAGCGCGCGGCCAGGGCCGCCTCAGCGCGGCGCCCGGACGGCGTCGAGCCATCTTTTCCTTACTACCTCGCGGGAGTAGTCGGCCGTCAGGCGGCGGCGGCCGTTGGCGGCCAGCCGGGCGCGGGCGGCGGGATCGTCCAGCAGGGCGGTGACGGCGGCCACCCAATGGGCCGGATCGGGGCCGGCCAGGGCGAGGTCCTCTCCGGGCACGCCGGAGGTGCCGGCGGCGGCCCAGGGGGAGGCGACGACCGGCACCCCCACCGACCAGGCCTCCAGCACCTTGATCGGCACCCCGGAGCCGCAGCGCATGGGAGCGAGGGCGAGCGTCGCCTCCGCGAGGACCGCCCGCAGGTCGGGGGGCGATTCGAGCAGCGTGGCCCCCGCCGCCTCCGCCCGCCGGCGCAGCCCCGGGGACGGCCGGTCGCCGGCGATCACCAGTCGTACCTCCGGCCGCGCGGCGCGGAGGCGGGGCCAGACGTCGCGGAGCCACCAGCCGACCGCGTCCGCGTTGACGAAGTAGCCGAGATTTCCGGTGATCGCGAGCACCGGCGCGCCGCCGGTTTCAGCCGGGGCCGCCCGCTCTCCGACCTCCTCGACGGCGATCGGGACCACCGCGGTCCGCGCCGCCAGCGCGGGCGGCAGCCGGCCGGCGATCGCCTGGCGGTCGCGCTCGCATACGACCAGCAGCCGCAGCGAACGTTCGGCGAGCCGCCGCTCCGCCGCCGCCAGCCGCCGCGCCTCGGCCCCGAGGATCGGCGCCAGCCACGGACGGTCCACCTCGGCTCGCCGCGCGAAGTTCAGCGCCAGGCTGTCGATCAGGTCGGCGACGATCGGCGTGCCGCCGAAATCCTCCGCGTGATGGGCGAGGCGGACGAGCTGCAGCACGCCCAGGTCGTGCCGCGGCGCCAGCTCGCGCAGCCGGCGCCCGAGGTCCGGCTGGTAGAAGAGAGCGCTTTGGAAAGGGAGGCGCCGGATCACCGTCCGCGCCAGGCCGGCGAAGAGGGCGGCGCGCCGCGGCCGGTAGAGCTCGACCCGACAGGGCGCGTCCGCGGGCGGGGAGGGCTGGCCGGCCGCCGGTTCCGGCGCCAGCAGGGTCAGCTCGTGCTCGCCGGACAATGCTTCGAGCATCTGCACCGCCCGCAGCTGATCCCCGCGGCGCGGCGGCCAGGGGTAGCGGGAGGTGGCGAGGAGGATTTTCATCGGCGGGCTCCGCCGATCAATCTATCCCGTGAAGCTCCAGGTCTTCACCTCCCACTCCCCGCCGTCGATCGCCACGGCGCCGATGTACTGCTCGGCCGGGCGGAGGTGGTGGAAGAACCAGCGGGCGGCCCGCCCGGCGTCCCCTTCGAGGGTGAGCATGCGCGGCGCCTCCCCGGGTGCGAGGGTGACGTCGAAGGAATCGAGCGGCGCCGCGAGCCCCTCCCCCACCGCCTTGAGGTAGGCCTCCTTGCGGGTCCAGCAATTGAAGAAGGTCTCCTCCTTCGCCGGGAACGGGATGCCGCGCAGGACCACCCGCTCGCTCTCGGAGAAGAAGCGCTCGGAGATCTGCTCGCAGTCGGGCATCGAGCGCAGGTACTCGACGTCGACCCCGATCTCGGGGCCGAGGACGAAGCCGACCAGGGCCAGCTCGTCGGAGTTCGAGAGGTTGAAGTGCAGGGTCCCGGCGGCGGGATCGGCGAGCGGCGGCTCCAGGAAGGGCTTGCCGCGGTGGCCATAGGTGAAGCGGACCGCCGCCGGCGCGCGGCCGGCATAGGCGCCGAGCAGCGTCCGCAGCGCGCCGCGCCCCACCACGTACTGCCGGCGGTGGCGGTCGAAACGGAAACGGTTGGCGCGCTCCCACTCGTCCGGGGACAGGGAACGCCCCAGCCTTTCGACCTCGGCGGCGGGCGGATCGAGCCGGACCGACCAGACGTGGACCTCGCCGGCCGCGAGCGGCGGAGCCGAGGCCGCGGAGCGCGGGGGGAAGCTCGGTCACCGCGGCCCGGGGAGCGCGGTGGCGGAGAGCTCCGACAGGTCGCGCGCCAGGGACTCGAGCAGGAGGTCCTTGCTGCTGTTGATGAAGAAGTGATCGCCCGGCAGCATCCGCAGGCGGAACTTGCCGCGGGTGTGCTGCTTCCAGGCCTCCAGGTCCTCGCGCAGGACGTCCGGATCGGCGAGGCCGCCGAAGGCGGAGATCCCCGCCTCGAGCGGCTCCTCCTGGACGTACTCGTAGGTCTCGTGGACCGTGAAGTCGGCGCGCAGGATGGGGGTGAGGAGCTTCATCAGCTCCTCGTGCTGGAGCACCTCCTCCGGCGTGCCGTTCATCTCCCGGATCTTCTCCAGGAACTCGGCGTCGGGAAGGTTGTGGATGACCTCCTCGCGGGGCGGGAGCTCCGGCGAGCAGCGGCCGGAGACGAAGACGTGCAGCGGCTGCGCCCAGCCGCGCCGGCGCAGCTCGCGCGTCAGCTCGAACGCCGCGAGCGACCCCAGGCTGTGCCCGAAGAAGACGAACGGCAGGTCCATGTACGGCTTGAGCGCGTCGGCGAGGACCGGGATCAGCGGCTTCAGGCTCAGGTACGGCGGCTCGCGGAGACGGTTCTCCCGGCCGGGGGTCTGCACCGGGCAGACCTCGACGTCGGAGAGCAGGGACGATCCCCAGCCGCGGTAGGTGGAGGCTCCACCTCCCGCATGGTGAAAGCAGAACATCCGCATCCGTGCACGGGGGTTCACTTCGCGGTAGGCGAGCCACCGCTCCGTCGGCTTGGCGCTCGGTCTCAAGGTAGGGTCAACTCCAGGTCAGTCCGCTCCGGCCGCGGCAGCGGCCGGCCGGGAGCCGCACGCCCCCGCCGCAGGGAGGCGCAGCGGTCTAGTTGGCTTCTTGGGTCGTCGTCTGCCGGTCGCGCTCCATCTCTTCCATCTTCTTGCGCAGCGAGAGGGGACGCATGTCGGTCCAGACTTCCTTGATGTAGTCGAGGCACTCCTGCTTGAGGCCGGACTTGCCGACGTCGTTCCAGCCCAGCGGGTTCTCGCGATGGGCGGGCCAGATCGAATACTGCTCTTCGTGGTTCACCACGACCTTGTAGATCGTAGTGTCTTCTTTTTCTTCCCAGCTCATTCGAGTCGTCTCCTTGGTTCGGAAGGCGCTTCCCCGCCGGACTGGCGCGGATCGGGCCGTTCCACCTCTTAAGTGCCGCAAACGCCGCAGGCGTGACAGCGGCCTCGCGAGGGAGCCGAATTTTACCAGCTTTGGGCCGGGGTGGGTAGCGCGCCGCGCCGGGCCCGCCCGAGCGCGGCGACCAGCGCCTCGACGTCCCCGGGCCCCGTGCGGTGGTTGGTGACGCAGGCGCGCAGGGCGGGGCCGGCCTCGCCGAGCGCCACCGTGCTGAGCCAGGCCTCCCCCGACGCCACCACCGCCGCCGCGATCCGCTCGAGCCGCTCGCGCCGTTCGAGGATGGGGGCCGCTGCCTCCACGAAGCAGACCACGGGCAGCGGAGTGTCGTTGACGATCTCCCACCCTTCCTCGCGCAGCCGCGCGCGGAGGCGTTCCCCCATCGCCGTCATGTGGCGGATCGCCTCGGCGTACCCCTCCCAGCCGGCGACCGCCAGCGAGAGGAAGAGCTTGAGGCCGATGAACCGGCGCGACCACTGCATGGTGTGGGCGTAGGGGTCGGCCACCGGCAGCGCCTCCCCGTCGCGCGGCATGTAGCCGGCGGCCACCCGGAAGGTGCGCTCGAGGATCCCGGCGTGGCGCGTCAGGTAGACGCCGGCGCCCATCGGCACCGAGAGCCACTTGTGGGCGTCGAAGGTCAGCGAGTCGGCGCGGGAGGTGCCGTCGAGGAGGGGGCGCAGCTCGGGGACCAGGGCCGCCGCTCCTCCCCAGGCCGCGTCGACGTGGAGCCACAGCCCCCCGGCCTCGGCCGCCACCTGGGCCAGCTCGGCCACCGGATCGACGGCGCCCGCGCTGGTCGAGCCCACGGTGGCGACCACCAGGAAGGGGGAGCAGCCGGCGGCGCGGTCCTCCGCGATGCGGGCGGCGAGCTCCTCCGGGCGCATCCGCAGCCTGCGCGTCCACCCGCACCTCGCGCACCGCCTCGGTGCCCAGACCGCAGAGGCGCGCCGCCTTGAGGAAGGAGTCGTGGGCCTCCGGCGACACGTAGAGCACCGGCTGGCTGCGCAGGGCGAGGAGACCCCGGCGGCCGGACTCGGGGAAGGCGCGGGTGATCGCGGTCAGCAGGGCGGTGTGGTTCGCCTCGGCGCCCCCCGAGGTGAAGGTCCCCTCGGCCCGCGCCGGGTCGAACCCGAAGCGTCCGGCAAGCGCCCGGATCAGATGCTGCTCGACCTCGGCCGCCAGCGGGCTGTGGCTCCACGCCGCGAGCTGCGGATTGAACGCGGCCACCAGGGCGTCGGCGGCGATCCCCATCGTGGTCGGGGCGGGGTTGAACAGGCCGAAGTAGCGCGGATGGGGGGTGTGCACCTGCCATTTCCACAGGCTCTCGACCGCGAAGTCGAGCGTCTCCAGAGGATCGCGGGGGTGCGCGAAATCGAACGGGGCGAGCGCCGCGCGGATCGCCGCGAGGTCGAGCGGCGGCGCCACCCGTTCCTGCGCGATCCCCTCGGCGTACCCCTCGATCGCCGCGATCAGGCGGCGCCACAGCTCACTCCGCGTTCCGGCGTCCAGCATCAGCATGGAAAACCTCTCCTCCTCCGGTTGGATCGCAGCCATCGCGGATCTTAGAGCAGGACGCCGCCGAAGAGTCCTACAATGCCTTGCCATGGCCGCCCCATCTCCCGCCCGCCGCCTCGCCCCCTGCCCGCGTACTCCGAACTGCGTCTCGACCCAGGCGTCCGCCGGGCCCCAGCACCTCGAGCCGATCCCTTATGTCGGCCAGCTGGCCGCCGCCCGCGACCGGATGCTGAAGATCCTCCGCGACCGGCCGCGGACCACCATCGTGCGCGAGGAGGCGGACTACCTCAAGGCGGAGTGCCGTTCCGCGCTCTTCCGTTTCGTCGACGACGTCGAGATCCTCTTCGACGACGCCGCGAAGCGGATCCACTTCCGTTCGGCGTCGCGGGTGGGGCGCAGCGACTTCGGGGTGAACCGCAACCGGATGGAAGAGATCCGCGCGGCGTTCCAAGGCGGCCAGGGCCGGCGGTGAGGGTCTTCGAGCTCCACGCCCGCACCCGCATCCCCCGGCCGCGCCCGGAGGTCTTCGCCTTCTTCGCGGACGCCGGCAACCTCGAGGTGCTGACGCCCCCCTTCCTCGGCTTCAAGATCCTCACCCCACAGCCGATCGAGATGCACCCCGGCACGCTGATCGACTACCGCATCAGCCTCCACGGCCTGCCGATGAAATGGCGGACGAGGATCGCCGCCTGGGAGCCCCCCTCCCGCTTCGTCGACGAGCAGCTCAAGGGCCCCTACCGCCTCTGGATCCACGAGCACACCTTCGAGGACGCCGGCGACAGCACGGTGGTGGTCGACCACGTCCGCTACGCCCCACCCTTCGGAGCGCTGGCCAACTGGCTGCTGGTGGCGCGCGAGGTGAAGACGATCTTCGCCTACCGGGAGGCGAAGCTGAAGGAGGTGTTCGGGTGAGGGAGGGGAATGGCTGACGAGCGACGGCTGTCTCCAGATCCTCTGGACTTCATCCGCCAATGCGTCCAGCGGCGCGCGGTCCTGTGGACCTACCATGTCAACATGCGCCTCGCGAAGCGCTACATACCGCGAGCAGCGATCCTCGAATCAACGAGTAGCTTCGAGGTGGTCGAGAGCTATCCTGACGACAAGTACATGCCGAGCTATCTCGTCTACGCCGAGCTCAACGAAGAGGTCTTCCACGTGCTTTTCGCCACCGACATTCAGGGGAATAACGTCCGGGTCGTGACGGCCTATCGGCCGAACCCGGAAGAGTGGTCGACGGATTTGAAGAAGAGGAGATAGGACTGTGAAATGCCATGTCTGCGGATCGGAGATGAAGCCGGTACGGACTGACCTCCCGTTCAAGGTCAGCGACGCCACGATCGTCATCGTCAAGGCTCTTCCCGTCCTTCAATGCGAAAGGTGCAGCGAATACCTGCTGGAAGATCCCGTCCTGCAGCACCTCGACGAGATCCTGGAAGGGGCCGATGAGCGGGCGGAGTTGGAGATCGTCCGGTATGCCGCCTGAGTCCGGACCGTTCTCCCATGCCTGAAGACAAATCCAAGCTCTCCCCCGACCTCCTCTACGCCCCGCACGGCGAGCCGGGAAACTTTTTCAATCCCTGGATGGCGCCGTTCCAGAACCGGTTCACGGACCTGCTGCGCTGGAAGCTCGGGGGGAAGAACCGGTACGACAAGAGCGTTCCGCCCACGGTTCCCGTGGTGCCCAACGACGGCACCTATCTGAAGGACAGGAACGCGCCGGACTCGGTGACCTGGATCGGGCACTCGAGCTTCGCGGTGCAGGACGGCGGGGAGGTCTTCCTGACCGATCCCCACTTCGGGGCGCGGGCGCTCCTCCCCCGCCGCAAGTCGCCGCCGGGCATCCCCCTCGGCGCGGTGCCGGGGGACGCCTTCGCGGTGCTCTCCCACAACCATTACGACCACCTGGACGACTGGAGCGTGCGCCACCTGCCGGCGGCGATGCCGTGGTTCGTCCCGCTGGGGCTCGGGGGGTTCTTCCGCGAGCGGGGGCGGCAGGTCGCCGAGCTCGACTGGTGGCAGAGCGTCAACTTCGGGGAGCATGGCCGGTGGACCCTCACCTGCCTCCCCGCCCAGCACTGGTCGAACCGGCTCGGGGTGAAGCGGAACGCCTCCCTCTGGTGCTCCTGGCTCCTCGACTCCGGGACCCGGCGCTACTACTTCGCCGGCGACTCGGGATATTTCAGCGGCTTCGCCGAGATCGGGCGGCGCTTCCCGGGGATCGACGTCGCCTTCCTTCCCATCGGCGCCTACGAGCCGCGCTGGTTCATGCGGACCCAGCACGCCGATCCCGAGGAGGCCTATCAGGCGTTCCTCGACCTCGGCGCCCGGACCATGATCCCCATGCACTGGGGGTGCTTCGACCTGACCGACGAGCCGGTCGACCTCGCCCCCAAGGTGCTGGCGCAGGTCCTCGAGCAGAGAGGAGCGGACCGCGGCCGGGTGCGGACGCTGGCGGTGGGGGAACGCTGGCGCACGGACACCGCGGACACGGGGACTGACACGGACGACAGGGACGACACGGACTGACACGGACTCGCAGGAACGCCTTCCGGTCCGGGTTCGTCCGTGCGTCCGTGTCCCGCGTGGTAAAGTGGCTCATCCCGTTCCGGCAGGCTCGGATTTCCGAGCAGGCATTGGGTTATGAGCAGATCCTCGGCGCAGCAGCAAGCTCGAAAAGACCTGGAGCGCGCCACCTCCGCGCGGGGTCCCGCGCGCCGTCCCCCAAGCGCCTCCCCCCTCCAGCTCGAGCTGTTCGGCCCCCGCCCTCTCCTGGCGCCGGCACCGGCCGTGCCGACGGGGAGCCCCGACGCCCTGCGGTTCCACCTCCTGCGCCAGCTCAACCGCCTGACCGGCGGCCGGCTCCGTTCGCTGGAGCTGACCGACAACCGGCGCACCATCCTCAGCGTCCGCGCCGGCAAGACGGGCTTCCGGGCACCGCTCGAGCTGCGCATCCACCACTCCTTCACGGCGGCCCCCGAGGAGGTGCTGCAGGCGGTGGCCACCTTCGTCGAGAGCAAGCGGGGGAGCGACCTCGCCCGCGAGGCGCTGGTGGTGATCCGCGAGCACTTCACGGCCCACCGCGAAACGGCCCGCGCCCGCAAGGTGGTCCTGCGGCCGGAAGGGGTGGCCTTCGATCTGCGCGAGGTCTTCGCGGACCTCAACGAGCGCTACTTCGAGGGGCGGATCGCCGCCGCGATCACTTGGGGAAAGTCCGCCATCTCCTCCCCTTGCGGGCGCCGGCGGAGCGCCAGCCTGCAGCTCGGCAGCTACTCCTACGAGGACCGGCTGATCCGCCTCCACCGCGTGCTCGACCATGCCGAGGTCCCCCGTTATGTGGTGGAGGCCGTGGTTTACCATGAAATGCTGCATGCCGACATGCCCCCGGAGATCCGGGGAGGCAAGCGCTACTTCCACACCCCGGAGTTCCGCCGCCGCGAGCGCATCTACCGCAACCTGGCCCGCGCCGAGCGCTGGATCGGCGACAACATGCCGGCGCTGCTCAAGGCGCGGGCCGCGATGTCGGCCGGAAAACGGACCGGGAAGACGCCACGACGTACCACCTCATGATCAAATGTGCATAACAAACTAATCCTGGCCTGAAACCTGCATTCTCCTCCTTCGGAACAAGGCCTGTTAAGCGCGGGCCCACGAATAACAATTGTGGTCTCCGGCTGAATACGGAGATCCGATCCAAAGGAGCTTGAAATGTCCAAAATCCTCCGCTTCGCCCTCCTGGCCGCCATCCTGACGATCGCCTTCATCCCGCTTCCCGCCCGTGCCACTTTCAATACCGTCTGCTATCTCAGCTCCGGGAACCTGCCGCCGATCCAATTCGAGCCCGACGGGCAAGGCGGCGTGACTCTCGTCGTCGAGACTCCGAACGGCGAGGGCAGGTTCATGCAGATCCGCCCGGCCGGGGGCCATTGGGAGATCAGCTCGATGCACACCCTGCCGGCCGGCAACGCCCTCGAGCTCGACTCCGACGGCTTCCCGATCGTTCATCAGCTCTACTAGCAGGAAGTGATCGCGTTGCGGTGACTGTCGAGGGGCAGTCACCGCGTTCCTCTCTCCCAACCGACAAGGACCGGATCTCCCACCGCGCCGCCCCTTCGGCTCCTTGCCTCCAAGCCCTTCTTCTGCAACAATTGCGCTACGCCTCATCCGAATCAGAACGGTTCGACTCCGGAGTAGCCGCAACCCCCGACGTGTCCATCCCGAAGCGCGCAGCCGATCCACAGTCCTCGCACCCGTTCGAGCTCTCCGCGGTCTGCCCTCCCGGCTCGCGGGCTCGCCGGCGGCCCGCATGAGCGGGCGGCGCGAGCTCGTCTGCGTCTCCGCCGGCCTGGCGCTGGAAGGGGGAGGCCGCGCCGCGGCGGGCCGCCTGCTGGCCGGGCGCTGCGCCGCCTTCGCGCGGGAGCACGGCCTGGGATTCCATCTCCTGTCCCTGGACGGCGCCGGGCTGCCGGCCACCGAGGTTCCCGTCCGCGGCTTCGGAGGGGATCAGCGGGCCCTGGCGCTCGCGCTCTGGAAGGGTCAGGTGGAGAAACGGGGTAACGTCTACATTTTCGATCTGCTCGGTCTCGCGCGGGTCCAGGCCTACCTGCCCGCCCCGCTGCGCTCCCCCTACCTGATCGCCCTGCACGGGATCGAGGTCTGGCGGCCGCTCAGCTGGGACCGCCGGCGGGCGCTCGCCCACGCGTCGCAGCTCTTCGCGGTCTCGGCCCATACTCTCGAACGCGCACGCCCTTTCCTGCCGCGCCGCGCCCCCAGGCTCTCCCCCTCTGCCGTCGTCCCGCTGGCGCTCGAGGAGCGCAAGCCGGAAGGTGCCGTGGACGCCGCCCTGCTGGGACGCCTGGGGCGGGGGTTCCTCCTCATCGCCGGGCGCATGGACGCCCGTGAGCGCTACAAGGGGCACGACGAGGTCCTCGAGGCGCTGAAGGGGGTGGCGGGGGTACGGCTGGTGGTGGCGGGCGACGGCGACGACCGCGCGCGGCTGGAGCAGAAGGCGGCCGGAATCGGGATCGAGGACCGGGTGACCTTCACCGGCTTCCTCAGCGAGGCGACGCTGGCCGAGCTCTACCGCCGCTGCGCCGGCTTCGTGATGACCAGCCGCGGAGAGGGGTTCGGGCTCGTCTACCTGGAGGCGATGCGGGCGGGCAAGCCGGTGATCGCCGCCCGCGGCAGCGCCGCCGAGGAGATCGTGGTCGATCAGAAGACCGGGCTGCTGGTCGACCCGGAGGACCGCGAGGCGTTGCGGGGCGCCCTCGCCCGGCTGATCGAGCATCCCGGCGAGGCGAAGCGGATGGGCGAGGCGGGCCACGAGCGCTGGCGGCGCGACTTCGGCGTCGAGCGCTTCGCGGAGCGGCTGACGCCGTTGCTCGAGAGGCTGGTCGGCGCGTGAGGATCATCCTCTGATGTGCGGCATCAACGGCATCCTGCGCCTGGCCGAGCCGGCGCCGGCGATCGACCGCGAGGAGCTGATCCGCACCCGGGACGCCATGGCCACGCGGGGGCCGGACGGCGCCGGGGCCTGGATCTCGGACGACGGGCGGGTGGCGCTCGCCAGCCGGCGCCTGGCGATCCTCGACCTCTCGGCGGCGGGAGCGCAGCCGATGGCCTCGGCGGACGGGCGCTTCCACGCCGTGTTGAACGGTGAAATTTACAATTTCGCCGAGCTGCGGCGCGGGCTGGAGGCCGACGGCGCCCGCTTCCGCTCGCAGAGCGACACCGAGGTCGTCCTCGCCCTCTACGCCCGCGAAGGGGCGGCCCTCCTCCCCCGCCTGCGCGGGATGTATGCCCTCGCCGTGTGGGACGACCGCGAGAAGAGCCTGCTGCTCGCCCGCGATCCGCTCGGCATCAAGCCGCTCTACCTGGCGAATGAACACGGGTGCCTGCGCTTCGCCTCGCAGGTGAAGGCGCTGGAGGCCGGCGGCGCGATCTCCCGGGAGACCGACCCCGCCGGCGTCGCCGGCTTTCTCCTCTGGGGGTCGGTTCCCGAGCCGCTGACGATCCGCAGGTCCGTGCGGGCGCTGCCGCCGGGGCACCACCTGATCGTCCGCGCGGGACGGCTCGGCGAGCCGATTGCGAGCGGCCGCCCGGCGATCGCCGCGATGGAGCCGGCGGCGGCGATCGAGGACTCGGTGCGGGCGCACCTGGTCTCGGACGTGCCGGTCGCCGTCTTCCTGTCGGCGGGGCTCGACTCGAGCCTGATCGCGGCGCTCGCCTGCCGCCACCTCCCCGAGCCCCCCGCCACCTTCACCCTCCGCTTCGACGCGCTCGCCGGGACGCCGCAGGACGAGGGGCCTCTCGCCGCCGAGGTGGCGCGGGCCCTGGGGACCCGTCACGTCGAGCGCTCCTTGAGGGCGGAAGACCTGGCGGCGCTCTGGCCGGGCGCCCTCGCCGCCATGGACCAGCCGAGCATCGACGGCTTCAACACCTGGGTGGTGAGCCGGGCGGCGCACGAGGCGGGGCTCAAGGTGGTCCTCTCCGGGCTCGGCGGCGACGAGATCTTCGGCAGCTATCCCTCGTTCGCGGACGTCCCCCGCCTGGCGCGGAACGCGCGCCGCGCGGCACGGGTCCCCGGGCTCGGCGCCCTCTGGCCGCCGGCCGCGCGGCTCCTCGCGGCCGACCGCCCCAAGCTCGCCGGGCTCCTCCGCTATGGCGCGACCCTCCCCGGCGCCTACTTCCTGCGCCGCGGGCTCTTCCTGCCGGAGGAGCTCCCCGCCCTGATGGGGCGCGACGCCGCGCGGGAGGGGCTCCGGCGCTACGATCCGGTGGCGGACGCGGCCGGCGCGCTGGCGGCCGCGGATGGCTTGGCGCGCGACGGCTGGGCGTCCGTCCACGCCCTGGAGACCGCCCTCTACATGCGCAACCAGCTCCTCCGCGACTCCGACTGGGCCTCGATGGCCTGGTCGGTCGAGCTGCGGGTGCCGCTGGCCGACGCCTGGCTCTCCGCCCGGCTGGCCGCCAACGGATTCGAGCCGGCGCGGAGCGCAGGGAAGGCGGCGCTGGTGCGGCGGGCGGCCCCCGAGCTGCCGGAGGCGCTCTGGCGCCGCCCCAAGACGGGGTTCTACATCCCGGTCGCCGAAGGGATGCGCCCGGAGCTCGCGGCGCGGCGGCCCGGGGAGCGGTCGCGGTGGCTGGCGCTGCGGATGCTGGAGGAATTCGGGGTGGTGACCCGATGAAGCCCATCCTCGAAGAGCAGGAGAGCGTAGGGTGCGCTGTGCGCACCGCGGAGGACCTCGACGGTGCGCACAGCGCACCCTACGAAGAAGGGCCGCGCGGCGGCGTCTTCCGGGACCGCCTGCGCCGCTGGGTGAAGATCCTCTCCGCCTACTTCACCGCCCAGACCCTGACCCAGCTCGCCGGCATCGCGGCCGGGCTGCTGTTCGTCAACCTGATGCCGGTGCGGGAGTTCGCCCTCTACACGCTGGCCTTCTCGGTGATCACCTTCTTCAACTTCGCCTCGGATCTCGGGAGCACCACCTCGCTCGTCTACTTCTTCCATCGGGCACGCAAGGAAGGGAGCGACTTCGCCCCCCAGCTCGCGGCGGTCCTGTCGCTGCGCCGGCTGGGCTTCCTGCTGGGCGCGGTGGCGGTGGTGGCGGCCTTTCCCCGCACCGCCGGCGCCAAGGGGTTCGGCCTCACCGAATCGCTGCTGGTCACCGGCGGCATCCTGCTCTGCGTCTGGTTCCAGATCGGCTCCTCGCTGCGCGTCCTCGCCCTGCGCCTCGAGGACCGCTACGGCCCCTCGTACCGGGCGGAGATCGCCGGCGGACTGACCCGCCTGCTGCTCGCGGCGGCGCTGGTCGCCGCCGCCCGGCTCGAGGCCTGGCTGGGGGTGCTCACCTCGGCCGTGGCCGCCGCCGTCGTCTACTTTCTGGCGCGGCCGGGAGCCGCCGCCCGTCCGCCGGTCGACCTCAAGCCCTACCGGCGCAAGGTCATCCGCTATCTCCTGCCGACGCTGCCGAGCGCCCTCTTCTTCGCCGTCCAGGGGCCGCTCAACGTCTGGCTGGCGGCGACCTTCGGCGGCACGCGCAACATCGCCGAGGTGGGGGCGCTGGGACGGCTCGGCCTGCTGGTGGGGATCTTCTCGAGCCTCACCGGCGTCGTCTTCCTCCCCCGTCTGGCGCGGATCGCGGACGAGCGGCTCTACCGCCGGCGCTTCCTGCAGTTCGGCGCCGCCCTGGCGGCCGTGGCCCTGGCGATGTTCGCGGCCGCCGCGGCCCTCCCCGGCCTCTTCCTCCTCCTGCTGGGAAAGCACTACGCCGGCCTCCACCGCGAGCTGCTGCTGGTCGTCGGAGGAGCGGGGCTGACCCTGCTCGACGGCTACGCGGTGAGCGTCAACCTGGCGCGCTCCTGGACCCGGTGGCAGGGGGCGGCGGTGGGGAGCCTGATCGCCGTCCAGGCGCTGCTGGTGGTCCTCCTCCCGCTCTCGACCACGGCCGGCGTGCTCAGCTTCAACCTGCTGGCCGGCGCCGCCGCCCTGCTCGGGCAGCTGGCGATCCTGGCCCTCGGCTTCACCCGTCCATCGTGGGTGCACTGGCAGTGAGGGTCGTCCACGTGACCCCCACCTACTTCGCGCCGGAGTCGGTGCTCGGCGGCGGCGAGCGCTTCGCCGAGGAGCTGGCGCGGGCCATGGCCGGGCGGGGCGGCGCCCGCGACGTGAAGCTGGTCAGCTTCGGGCCGCGCGCCTTCCGGGAGACGCCGAAGCCCGGCTTCGAGCGGGTGATCCTGGCGAGCTGGACCCGCGACCGGATGACCCCGTTCGCGCCCGGGCTGCTGGCCGAGCTCCGCGAGGCGGACGTCGTCCACTGCCACCAGCTCGCCGTCCTCCCCAGCTTCCTCGGCATCGTCTTCGGCCGCCTGCGGGGGAGCCGCACCTTCGTCTCGGACCTCGGCGGCGGCGGCTGGACGCCGGGGTACCAGATCGACGTCACCCGCTTCCTCGACGCCCACCTGCCGATCTCGGAGTACGCGGCGCGGGGCATCCGCGGCAGGAACCGGAAGCGCCGGGTGATCTATGGCGGGGTGGATCTGGAGCGCTATCCGCCCCGGGAAGCTCCCGGGCACGACGGCTCGGTCGCCTTCCTCGGGCGGGTGCTCCCCCACAAGGGGATTCATTTTCTGATCGAGGGGCTGCCGGCGGGGGTGGCGCTCGACGTCATCGGGCCGACGCCGGACGCGGTCTACCTCGAGCGGCTGCGCGCCCTCGCGGCGGGCCGCGACGTCCGCTTCCACGGCGCGCTCGCCGACTCCGTGGTGATCGCGCGGCTGGGAGATGCCATGGCGCTGGTCCATCCGACCCCGGTCGACGAACGGGGGTCGGCGGGGGCCCACGAGCTGTTCGGCCTCGCCCTCGTCGAGGCGATGGCGCGCGGCTGCCCGGTGATCGCCGCGGACGCCGCGTCGCTCCCCGAGATCGTCACCCCGGAGGTCGACGGCCTCCTGGTCCCCCCAAATCAGCCGGCGGCGATCGGCGCCGCGATCCTCCGCCTGCGCGACGAGCCCGGGCTGTGGGAACGCCTGTCGGCCGGCGCACGCCGCACGGTCGAGGCCCGCTTCACCTGGACGCGGGTGGCCGACCGTTGCCTGGAGGCCTACGCGGAGTGCGGATCCTGATCGTCAGCCATCCCGCGCTCGACCGCGAGTCCGGCGCCGCCCAGATCGCCCTCAACCTGGCGGCGGCGCTGGGCGAGCGCGGGCACGACGCCGTGGCCTGGTCCCCCGAGCCGCTCCCCCCGGACACCCGCTGGTGGAACGTCTACCAGCGCCAGCGGCGGGCGATCGAGCGCTTCGCCGCCGCGGCGGGACCCTGGGACGTCATCGAAGCCCCGGCCGTCTCGGCCACCCGGCGCCTGGCCCGCCTGGCGCGGCCCGGCCTGCTGGTGGTGCGCGACGTGCAGCCGGAGCTGCTCTATCTGCGCGACGCCCTGAAGCGGGAGCTTCGCCGCCGCTCGCCGCGCACCCTCTTCCATACCCTGGGGGGCACCCTCCTCGCGGCGGCGCTGGTCGGCGGCTGGCGGCGGGCGCGGCTCGTCCTCTGCCTGGGGAGCCGCGAGCGGGATTGGATGGCCGCCGCCTTCCCGCGCTGGGAAGGGAAGCTGCGCACCTACGTCACCGCGCCGGCGGACGCCGAGAAGGGCGCCCTGGCCGAGGTGCGGCGGCGGCGCGCTCCCAAGCCGGAGGGGGAGGGAGCCCGCTTCCTCTGGATCGGGCGCTGGACCCCCCACAAGGGGACGGCGGCGTTGCGGGAGCTGATCGCGGCCCGCGCCGGATCGAACGACCGCTTCACGCTGGCCGGCTGCGGCGCGGCGGCGGAACGGGAGCTGCCGGCGGAGTGGCTGCGCTCCGGCCGGGTGCGGGTGATCCCCGCCTTCCGCCGCGCCGAGCTGCCGGACCTGCTCAGCCGGCACGACGCCGGCCTGTTCACCAGCGAGGTCGAAGGATGGGGGCTCTGCCTCAACGAGATGCTGGAGTCCGGCCTCCCCGTCTTCGCCACCGCGGCCGGCGGGGTGGACGACCTGCGCCCCTACTTCCCGCACGCCCTCCGCCCGTTCCCCCCCGCGGAGCGGAGCGCTCTCGACCTCCCCCTCGAGGATCTGGAGGCCAACGGCTACCAGGCCCGCTTCCGCTGGGGGGCCATCGCCCGAGGCTATGAAGAAGCGGTGCTCGCCGCCCTCGCCACCCTCTCCGCGCGGAGGCCCGGCTGATGCGGACCTTGCGTTCGCGGGCCGAGCGCCTGCTCACCCGCTGGCCCGCGCTCTATGCCGCGCTCCTCCGCCGGCGTCCGGGGCACGACTTCGACCGCTGGCTGTTCCTCCGCCTGGTGCGGAGGGGAGACACGGTCTTCGACGTCGGGGCGAACCTCGGGGTCTACTCGCTCCTCTTCTCCCGCCTGGTGGGACGGAGCGGCCAGGTGCACGCCTTCGAGCCCGGCCCCCCGACCTTCGCGGGGCTCGAGCGCCATCTCGAGCGGGAGGGACCGTGCCGCAACCTCACGGCCAACCACCTGGCGGTGGGCGCGGCGGCCGGCAGCGCCACCCTCTACCTTCCCGGCGACGATCACGGCCAGGCTTCGCTCAGCCGCCAGACCGCGGGGTCGTGGACGACGGCGGCCGAGGTCGCCGAGTTCACGGTGCCGATCACCACCCTGGACGGCTATGCCCTGGACGGCTATGCGGCGGCGCGGAGCGTGGCGCGAGTGGATCTCATCAAGATCGACGTCGAGGGGGCCGAGCTGGGGGTGCTCCAGGGAGGCGCCCGCCTGCTGGCGCGCGATCACCCGCTCCTCCACCTGGAGGTCTCCTACGGTTGGGCGCGCGCCTTCGGCTACGGGCCGGCCGAGGTGGTGGCGTTCCTCGCCGGGCTGGGCTACTCGGCCTTCTACCGGCTGCAAGGGGACGTGCGGCTCCTCCGCGATCCGGCGGCGGAGCTGGCGTCCCTGAGCGCCGGGGGATCGGCCAACCTCCTGTGCGCCGTTCCCGAGCTGCACGCGCAGCGCCTGCGGCGGATCCTGGGGAGGGGCCGGTGAGGATCGCGCGGACGCTGGGCCGCCGGGCTCGCCAGGCCGCCGCGCTGCCGGGGCACTGGGCGCTCGAAGGCGCCCTCACGGGATGGGCCTGGGCGCGCCGGGACGGCGCCGCGCAGCCGAGCGATCCGGAATCGATCTTCGTGCTGCGCAACAACGACCTCGGGGACCTGCTGGTGGTGACCCCGCTGTTCGCGGCGTTGCGGCGGAGGTTTCCGCGCGCCGCGATCGTGGCGGGGGTCGGCTCCTGGAGCCTCGAGGTGCTGCGCGGGAACCCACACCTGTCGGAGGCGCTGGCCGTCGACGCGCCCTGGTTCAACAAGTACGCGGCGGACCGCGGAGCGCTCGGCCGCCTGCGCTGGATCTCCCGCTCGCCGGCGGCCGCCGAGCTGGCGCGCCGCCGCTTCGCGGTGGGGATCGACGTGCTGGGGAGCGCCTGGGGCTCGCTCCTCCTGCTGCGCGCCGGCATCCCCTGGCGGTTGGGGGTCGCGGGGTTCGCCGGCGGACACCGCGGGGTCCAGCAGACGATCCCCTTCTCGCCGGACGAGCACGTCGGGCGGATGGCGCTCCGCTTTGCCGAGCGGCTCGGCGCCACGGAGCTTCCCGAGGTCCGGCCGCAGCTCTTCCTCACTCCGGAGGAGCGGGCGGCGGGCGAGCGGCTCTGGGGCGGCGCCTCCCCGCGGCGGGGCTTCCGCCTCGCCGTCGGCCCCGGCGGGGGCAACCCGGAGCGCTGCTGGCCCCCCGCGAGCTTCGCGGCGCTGCTCCGCGAGCTGGCGGGGGTGCCGGGCCTCGAGATCGCCGTGGTCGGCGGCCCCCGCGAGCGCGGGCTGGCGGCGGAGCTGGCGGCGATCCTCCCCGGCGCCCGGGCTTTCCTCGACCTCGGGCTGCGCGAGACGTTCGCGCTGATCGCGGCGGCGGACGGCGTGATCTGCAACTCGAGCCTGCTCCTCCACGCCGCCGCCGCCTTCTCGCGCCCCACCCTGGCGCTGCTCGGCCCCGCGTTCCCCTCGGCGGTCCGGCATCAGGCGCAATGGGGGTATCCCGGAACCTGCTGGAGCCTCGGCCGCGAGCCCGGATCGCGGGGGATGGCGAGCCCGGAGGAAGCGATGAGCGCTTTCCGCCGGCATCTGCTGAGGATGATCCCGTGAAGGTGGTGCAGATCGTCCCCGAGCTCCCGCCGGCGATCGGCGGCGTGACGGGATACGCGGCAGTCCTGGCCGGCGCGCTCGCCGGGCAGGCCGGGATCGAGAGCCGCTTCGTCTCTCCGCACGCCGGAGGTCTGGAGCGGGAGCTGGCCGGCGCCGGCACCCTCCTCCTGCACTACGCCAACTACGGCTACGAGCGGCGCGGCTGCCCGGCGGAGCTGGTCGCCGGGCTCGAAGAGTGGAAGGCCGGAGGCGAGGGGAGACGGCTGGTCACCGTCTTCCACGAGGTCTACGCCTCGGGACCTCCCTGGCGCAGCTCGTTCTGGCTCTCGCCGCGGCAGCGGCGGCTCGCCGCCCGCCTCGCCACCTTGAGCGACGGCCTCCTCACCACCCTCGGGCTCTATGCCGGGCTGCTGGAGCGGCTGGCTCCCGGCGTCCGGGTGACGGTCGCGCCCGTCTTCTCCACCGTCGGCGAGCCCGCCGGGGAGGAGGCGAGCCCGCGCCCCGCCGCGATGGCCGTCTTCGGCGGCGCCGGCGCCCGCGCCCGGGCGTACGGCGAGGCGCTGCCGGACCTCGCCGAGGCCTGCCGCGCGCTGGCCGTCGAGGAGATCCTCGACATCGGCCCCGACGCCACCGCCCCTGCTCAAGTCGCCGGCCTTTCCGTGCGGCGGATGGGAACCCTGCCGGCCGCGGAGGTCAGCCGGCTGCTGCTGGCGGCGCGCGCCGGCTTCCTCGCCTATCCCCCGGGCTTCCTCGCCAAGTCGACCATCTTCGCGGCCTACTGCGCGCACGGCCTGGCGCCGGTCTGCGCCTGGAAGAGGAGGGCCGGCGGGGCGGCGGAGGCCCCTCTCTGGCGAGCCGCGGGGCCGGGCGCCCAGCAGGTGGCCGCGGCGGCCCGCGGCTGGTACCGCGGCCACGCGCTCTCCCACCAGGTGGAAACCTACCGCCGCCTGCTCGCCGGAGACGCCGTATGAGGGTGCTGCTCTACTCCCCCGCGTTCCTCCCTCACGTCGGAGGGCTGGAGATCAACCTCGCGCAGACCGCCACCGAGATGACCCGCCGGGGGATCGAGGTCGTGGTGGTCACCACCACGGCCAGCCGGGAGGCCGACGACTTCCCCTTCCGGGTCATCCGCAAGCCCAGCCCCGGAGAGCTCCTGCACTGGGTGATCTGGTGCGACATCTTCTATCAGGCCAACGTCAGCCTGTGGGGGCTGTGGCCGCTGCTCGTCGTCCTCCGGCCGTGGGTGGTCTCCCACCACAGCTGGTACTGCCGGCCGGACGGCCGCATCGCCTGGCAGGACCGCCTCAAGCGCTTTTTCCTGCGCTATGCCGCGGTGTCGATCGCGGTCAGCTGGGCGATGGCGGCGGACCTCGACATCCCCTCCACGGTGATTCCCAACGCTTACCGCGACAGCCTCTTCCGGGTGCTGCCGGATGCCGCGGGGATCGCGCGCGACCGCGACCTCGTCTTCCTCGGCCGCCTGGTCTCGGACAAGGGGGTCGACATCCTGCTCGACGCCCTGGCGAAGCTGGAAACGGAGGGGCTCACCCCCCGGCTGACCATCGTCGGCGTCGGCCCCGAGCGCCCGCGCCTCGAGGCGCAGGCGGCCCGGCTGGGGCTCGCCGGCCGGCTGGACTTCGTGGGGCTGCGCACCGGCGAGGAGCTGGTCCGCCTGCTCAACGCGCACCGCATCCTGGTCGCCCCATCGCGCTACAACGAGCCCTTCGGCATCGTCGCGCTGGAGGGGATCGCCTGCGGCTGCGTCGTGGTGGGCTCGAGCGGCGGCGGCCTTCCCGAGGCGATCGGCCCCTGCGGCGTGACCTTTCCGAACGGCGACGCGGCGGCGCTGGCGGCCGTGCTCTCCCGGCTGCTGCGCGATCCCCGCGCCGGCGAGGAGCTGATGCGGCACGCCCCGGAGCACCTCGCGCACCATTCGGAGAGCTACGTCAGCGGGAAATATGTCGACGTCCTGACCCTGGCTCTGCGAGGATACCGGCGGTGAACCTCCGTTTCCTCATCGTCCTGGCCGGCGGCGTCGCCGCCTTCTGGGCTTTCCGCCGCTGGCGGCAGGCCGTGCAGATGGCAATGGTCGTGCTCGTCCTCGAAGGAGCGGTCCGCAAGTGGCTGTTCGTCGAGGCGCAGGACATCATCTACTTCGGCAAGGACGTCCTGCTGCTCGCCGCCTACGGCGGCTACCTGGTCAACCGGCCGCGCCTGCGCGACCGCTGGGTGCCGCCGGCGCCGGCGCTCTACTTCACACTGACCGTCGCCGCCGTCTTCGGCGTGTTCGAGGTCTTCAACCCGCTGCTCCCCAACTTCTTCGTCGGCCTGATCGGCTTCAAGTCCTATTTCCTCTACGTGCCGCTGATCTTCGTCCTGCCGGCGGTGTTCCCCAACGACGAGGCGCTCGCCCGCTTCCTCCGCCGCTTCCTCCTGCTCTCGATCCCGGTCGACCTCCTCGCCGTGGCGCAGTTCTTCAGCCCGCCGACCAGCATCCTGAACACCTACGCCCGCGCCTCCGACGACCCGATCTCGGCGGTGACCTTCGGCAGCTCGGCGTTCGTGCGGGTCACCGGCACGTTCTCGTTCATCAGCGGCTATTCGGCCTATCTGACCGCGATCGTGATGCTCGGTCTGGCCGCCCTCGCCACCACCCAATGGCGGCTGCGCGGCAACCTGACGGTGTATCTCGCTCTGGGGCTCGCCGTGGTGGGGATGCTGATGACCGGCTCGCGCGGCCCGGTGGTCATCATCGCCATTCTCTTCCCCCTCTACTGGTGGCTGGCGGTGGCGCGGGAGAAGAAGAGCGGAGCGACGCTCGTCCGGCTGGTGATCGGCGTAGTGCTGCTCGCCGGGTTCGTCAGCGTGATCGGGCGCGACGCTTTCGGCGCCTTCCGGGGGCGTACGGTGGCCTCGGGAGACGAGTTCTCCGGCCGCATCACCACCCCCTTCACCGCCCCCTTCGCGAGCCTGCAGGATGCCGGCCCCTTCGGCTACGGCATCGGCGCCACCCACCAGGCGGCGACCGCGGTCACCAAGGGGATCGTCCCCTACAGCTGGCTGGAGGGGCACCTGGTCGAGGTCGAGAGCGGCCGCGTCATGCTGGAGCTGGGACCTCTCGGCTTCCTGCTGGTCTACTTCGGCCGCATCCTGCTGGCGGTCTTCGCGTTCTTCCAGGTGTTCAAGCTGCGCACGCTCTTCCACCGCTCGATCGCGGTGGCCGGCCTGCTGGTCTTCCTCGCCGCGCTCCCCGCCGGCACCGTGTTCGACGTCACGACGGGCCTCCTCTACTGGTTCTTCGGCGGCATGCTGTTCCTGGTGATCTGCCTCGACCGCCGGCGGGTGCTCGCCGCCACGGCGCGCGCCGCGGCGGGGGCGGCCCCCCCGCAGTCGCCGGACGAGGTTCCGGCGGGAGCTCTGCCCCAGGCGCACCCCTCGTGACGAGCTTCACCCGCCGGCCCGCGATCCTGGTGACCCACCCCGGTCGGCAGCACTCCCATCAGGCGGCGCTGGCTCTCGCCGAAGCCGGGCTCCTCGCCGGCTACTGGTCGGGAGTGCCGGTGGACGCCGAGTCGTTCCGCCGGGCGCCCGCCTTCCTCCGCGCGCGTTTCGCCCGCTACGCGCCGGTGCCGCTCGATCCCCGGCGGACGCGGTGGTTCCCGTGGACTCCGGGGTTGCGGCGGACCGGCGACGCCCTCCTCCCCGCCAGGCTCGCGGCCTGGACCGACTTCGCCGCCTGCCGGCTGTTCGACCGCTGGGTGGCGCGCGGTCTGGAGGCCCGAGCCCGGGGGACCGCCGCCGTGATCGCCTGCGAGATCTCGGCCTTGGTCACCTTCCGGGCGGCCCGCCGGCGGGGGATCGCCACCCTGCTCGATGCGCCGTCGATCCACCACGCCGCCCAGGACCGGCTGCACGGCACCACGGATTCGCCCCGCCTCCATCGCCGGATCGTGGCGGTGAAGGACGCCGAGATCGCGCTCGCGGATCACATCCTGACCGTCTCGGAGCTGGCGCGGACGACCTACCTCGAGGCGGGAGTCCCCGGGGAGAAGGTCAAGGCCCTGCCGCTGGGAGCCGATCTGGAGCTCTTCTCACCGGGCACGGAGCGGCGTGACGGGGACGATCTGGTGTTCCTCTTCTCGGGCGCCTCGATCCACCGCAAGGGCTTCGACCTGCTGCTCCAGGCGTTCGACCGGGTGCGGTCGGACTTCCCCGGCGTCCGGCTGCGCCTGGTGGGGCCACGGGGAGATGAAGCGCACCTCCTCGACCGCCGGGGAACGGACGGCATCGACGTCCTCGGGGCGATCCCGCAGCCGGAGCTGGCGGCGGAGCTGCGGCGGGCCGACCTCCTGGTGCTCCCCTCGCGCAACGACTCCTACGGGATGGTGGTCGCGGAGGCGCTCGCCTCCGGCGTCCCCGCGCTGGTCTCGGAGATGGTCGGCGCCAAGGAGCTGATCACTCCGGGGAAGACCGGCTGGATCGTGCCGGTGGAGGACGCCGCGGCGCTTGCCGGACGGATGGCCTGGTGCGCGGGGCATCCGGACACCGTGCGGGCGCTCCGGGGGGATTGCCGGCGGGCCGCCGAGTCGGCCACCTGGGGCGCCTATCGACGGCGGCTGGCGGCCTGGATGGAAGAGACGCTGGGAGCGAGCTTGGCGGAGGACGGGCGTTGAGGCTCCTCCACGTCGTCCCCACCTACCTGCCGGCCTGGCGCCACGGCGGGCCGATCCTCGCCATCCACGGCCTTTGCAAGGCGCTCGTGGCCCGCGGGCACGAGGTGACCGTCTTCACCACCGACGTGCATGGCGAGGGGAGGCTCGACGTCCCTTTGGGGGAGCCCGTGGCGCTGGACGGCGTCGAGGTCCGCTATTTTCCGGTCGTGCCGGTCCTCTCTTCACTGCGCCGCCTGCGCCGCCTGTACGTCGCTCCCGGGCTGGCGGCGGCCGTGCGGGCGGAGGTCTCGCGGTTCGACGCCGTCCATCTCCACTCGCTCTTCCTCTGGCCGACGTCGGCGGCGGCGCGGCAGGCCGAGGGAGCCGGAGTGCCCTACGTCCTCTCGCCGCGGGGGATGCTGGTGGGCGAGATGATCCGCGCGCACGGGCGCTGGCGCAAGCTCGCCTGGATGCTCCTCGCCGAGCGCCGCACGATCGAGCGGGCGGCGGCCCTCCACCTGACCAGCGAGCTCGAAGCCGCCGAGGCGGAGGCGCTCGACCTGCCGCTGCCGCCGCGAATCGTCGTTCCCAACGGGATCGACCCCGCGGCATCGAGCGGGTGGCCCGGCGATCTGTCCGCGCTCTCCCCCGCCGTGCGCGCCGTCGTAGAAAAGCCCCCCTTCCTTCTTTTCCTCGGCCGTCTGTCGTGGAAGAAGGGGCTCGACCGGCTGATCCCGGCGCTCGCCGGCGTCCCCGGGGCTCTCCTGGCGATCGCCGGCAACGACGAGGAGGAGATCCTCCCCACGCTGCGCAAGCTCGCCGACGATTCCGGCGTGGCGGACCGCGTCCGCTTCCTGGGACCGGTCCATGGCGAGGAGAAGGTGGCGCTCCTCCACCGGGCGGCGGCGCTCGTCCTGCCTTCCCGCTCGGAGAACTTCGGCAACGTGGTGCTCGAAGCCTGGGCGGCGGGGCGGCCGGTCGCCGTCACTCCCGAGGTGGGGCTGGCGGCGACCGTCCGCGAAGTGGACGGGGGGATCGTCGCCGAGGGGGACCTGGGGACGGCCCTCCGCGATCTGCTCGCGGACCCCGCCCGGCTCGACGCGATGGGGCGCCGCGGAGAGGCGGCGGTCCGCGCCCGCTTCGGCTGGGCGGCGGTGGCCGGCGCGATGGAAGCGATCTACGCCGGGGTGTCGCGATGAGGATCGCCTTCCTGGTCGAGCGCCCGACGCAGTTCGAGGCGCCGTTCTACCGCTTCGCGGCGCTCGATCGCGAGCACGAATTCCGTGTCCTGTTCACCGGGCGGGACGTCGCGGCGCCGGTCTTCGATCCTGAGCTCGGCGCGCCCGTGGCCTGGGGGATCGACCTGCTGAGCGGCTATCCTCACGAGGTCTGCCCGCCGGAGGGCGCGGCGGCGTGGCTCGCCGAGCGGCTGCGGCCGGAGCGCTGCGACCTGCTGATCGCGAACGGCTACACGCAACCGGTCTACCGCCAGGGCGCGCGGACCGCCAGGCGGGCGGGGGTGCCCACGGCCCTGCGCCTCGACTCGGTGCTCTGGGACGGCTCCTTCCTGCGCAACCTCGCCAAACGCCTCCTCTTCGCCACCTATATGAAAATGACGTACGACCTCTTCCTGGCCACCGGCAGCCTGACCCTCGACTACCTCCACGCCCAGGGGGTTCCCAGCGAACGCACCGGCCTCTTCCCCTATGCCGTGGACGTCGAGAGCTTCGCGGAGCGCTCCCGGATCGCGCCGGAGGAGAGGGCCGCCCTGCGGGAGCGGCTCGGGGTGCCCGCCGGCGCCCGCGTGGTCCTCGGCCTCGCGAAATTCAACCACCGCGAGGCGCCGTGGGACCTGCTGCGCGCCTTTGCGCGGCTCACCGGCGAGAGGAGCCAGGAGGACCTCTGGCTGGTTCTCGCCGGAGACGGCCCGGCTCGCCCGGAGCTCGAAGAGTTCGTCCGCCGGCAGCGCCTGGCCCGGGTCCGCTTCCCAGGCTACATCCCCTACCCCGAGCTGCCCGCCCTTTACGCGGCGTCCGATCTCTTCGTGCACGCCGCCCGCGAAGAGCGTTGGGGGGTCTCGGTGCAGGAAGCTCTGGCCTGCGGGCTCCCCGTGGTCGCCTCCTCGCGGGTCGGCGCCGGCTACGACCTCCTCGAGGCCGGCGGCAACGGCTTCGTCTACCCGGCCGGCGACGACGCGATGCTGGCGCACCGCATCGGCGAGGCGCTCACCTTGCCTCCCGAGCCGGCCCGCGCGCGCAGCCGCGCCATCCTCGGCCGTTGGGACTACGCCGCCACCTGGAGCGGCCTCTTGAACGCCGCGGAGAGAGTGCGATCATGATGACGATCCCGCTCTCCGTCCTGGTCACCACCCGCAACGAGGAGGCGAACGTCGAGCGCTGCCTGCGTAGCGTCCACGGCTTCGCGGACCAGGTCTTCGTGCTCGACTCCGAGAGCACCGACCGCACGGTCGAGATCGCGGCAGCGTACGCCGAGGTCCACACCCTGGCCTACGACCACACCCGGATCATCCCCTGGATCTTCCAGTGGGGGCTCGACAACCTGCCGCTGCGCAACGACTGGGTGCTGATCCTCGAGGCCGACCAAGCGGTGACCCCCGCGCTCCGGCACGAGATCGCCGCCCTGCTGGCGCGGCCGGAGGGGATCCGCGAGGACGGCTTCTACATCCACCGCCGCCAGATCTTCCGCGGCAAGCCGCTGCGCTTCGGCGGCTACGGCAGCAAGCTGTTGCTGAAGCTCTTCCGGCGCAGCCGCTCCGAGCTCGACCCCATCGAGCAGGACACCCGCGTCTACGTACGCGGCCCGGTGGGACGCCTGCGCGCGCCGCTCGAGGAGTGGAACCTCAAGGAGGATTCGATTCAGTTTTATCTCCACAAGCATCTCCGCTATGCTGAGGCGTTCGCCCAGGAGGAGTTCGAACGCCGGCGCCGCGGCCTGCACTGGAAGGTGACGCCGCGCCTCTTCGGCACCCCGGACGAGAGGGTCCTCTGGCTCAAAGCCCGCTATTACCGCATGCCGCTGTTCGTACGCCCGATGCTCTACTTCCTCTACCGCTACTTCTTCCTGCTCGGCATCCTCGACGGCAAGACCGGTTTCGTCTTCCATTTCCTCCAGGCGTTCTGGTTCCGCCTGATCGTCGACATCCGCCTCGAGGAGCTGCTGCGGCAGCCGCCGCAGCCATCGGAGGAGAGGCCGTGAGCCGCATCCTGGGCTTGAGCGCCTACCACGCGGACGCCTCGGCGGCGGCGGTAGTGGACGGCCGCTTCGTGGCCGGCGTCGAGGAGGAGAGGTTCCGGCGGATCAAGCACTGGGCGGGCTTCCCCGAGCAGGCGATCGGCTACTGCCTGGAGGAGATGGGAGGAGACGGGATCGGGAGTCTCACCGCGCTCGCCGTGGCCCGCCAGCCGCGGGCCCATCTGGCGCGCAAGGCGCTGCTGGCGCTCTCCCACCCGCGCAGCCTCGGGCGCGCCCTCGGGCGCGCCCGCAACCTGCGCCAGGTCGCCTCTCTCGAGGAGCGGCTGGCGGCCACCTTCAAAGGCCCGGTCCCCCGCCTCCACGCCGTCGAGCACCATCTGGCGCACGTCGCCTCGGCCTTCTTCTGCTCCCCATACGATGAGGCGATGTGCCTCTCGGTGGACGGCTTCGGCGACTTCGTCTCGACCCTGATGGCGGTCGGTCGGGGGAGCTCCATCGAAGCCCTGGAACGGGTCCACTTCCCGCATTCGCTCGGCCTGTTCTACACCGCCGTCACCCAGTTCCTCGGCTTTCCCGGCTTCGGCGACGAGTACAAGGTGATGGGGCTCGCGGCCTACGGCGATCCGGTGTTCGCCGAGCTGCTCGGGCGGATGGTCCCGCCGCGGCGGGACGGTACGTTCGCTCTCGACCTCGGCTACTTCCGTCATCTCTCCGAAGGGGTGGACATGACCTGGGAGGACGGCTCGCCGGAGCTGGGTGCGGTCTACACCCCCCGGCTCGCCGAGCTCCTGGGCCCCCCGCGCCAGCCGCACGAGGAGCTGACGCAGCGTCACAAGGATCTCGCCGCCTCTCTCCAAAAGGTCTACGAAGAGCGCTTCTTCGCCCTGGTGCGGGCCCTCCAGCGCCGCACCGGCCTCGATCGCCTCGCCCTCGCCGGCGGCTGCGCCATGAACTCGCTCGCCAACGGCAAGCTCTTCGATCGCACGGACGTCCGGGAGGTCTACATCCAGTCGGCCGCCGGCGACGCCGGCACCTCGCTCGGCGCCGCCCTCTATGCCCACCATGCGATTCTGGGCGCGCCGCGCAACGGCTTCGTGATGGAGCACTCCTACTGGGGACCGGCCTACGGCGAAGAGGCGGTCCGCCGCGCCGTCGCGGCGGCGATCCCCGCCTCCGCGGGCCGGGACGGCGACTGGGGCACCGGGGGGGAATTCCGCATCGAGACCGTGCACGACCCCGAGCGGCTGGCGGCGGAGACCGCGCGGGCGATCGCCGACGGCGCCGTCGTCGGCTGGTACCAGGGGCGTTCCGAATGGGGGCCGCGCGCGCTCGGCAACCGCTCGATCCTGGCCGATCCGCGGCGGGCCGACATGCAGGACGTCCTCAACCGCAAGATCAAGCGCCGCGAGTCGTTCCGTCCCTTCGCCCCCTCGGTGCTGGAGGAGCGGACCGGCGACTGGTTCACCCACGACTATCCCGATCCGTTCATGATCAAGGTCTACCCCATCCAGCCGGAGAAGCGCCGGCTGGTGCCGGCGGTGACCCACGCGGACGGCACCGGGCGCCTGCAGACCGTGTCGCGGCGGACCAACCCCCGCTACTGGGAGCTGATCGCCGCCTTCGAGCGGCTGACCGGCGTGCCGATGCTGCTCAACACCTCGTTCAACGAGAACGAGCCGATCGTCAACACCCCCGCCGAGGCGCTCGACTGCTTCCTGCGCACCCGCATGGACCGGCTGGTGATGGGCGATCTGGTGATCAGCCGCCGGGAGAACGGGTGACGACGACCCGCGAGGATCGCCAGGCCGGCGCGCGCGAGCTGCTGGCGATCGCCCTGCTCGCCGTCGGGCTGCGGGTGGTTCTGTTCGCGGTGGCGTCGGCGATCCGGCATACGACCTTCACCGACTTCGCCGGCACGGCGGACGGCTATCAATACCTCGCTTACGCCCGCGCCTGGCTCGGTCCGGACGCCGAGTTCGCCGCCCATCCCCACTTCGGCCGCTTCTTTCCCGGCTATCCCCTGATGATCGCCGGCCTCCACTTCCTCGGTGTGCCGTGGGCGGCGGCGGCGCTGCTCCCCTCCTGGCTCGCCGCCGGCGCCGTGGCGGTCCTCTGCGCGCTCTACTTCGGCGATCGCCGCATCGGCTGGGCGATGGCTGCCCTCACCCCTTCCTACGTGTTCAGCGGCTCGCTGATCTGCTCCGAGGCGATGTGCCTGCTCTTCTCGATGGTGGGGCTCGCCCTCGCCCGGCGGGAACGCCAGTTGAGCGCCGGGGTAGCGTTCGGCCTCGGCGGCCTGTTCCGCCCGGTGGCGGTGTTCGCGCTGCTCGGCTTGGTCGCGGCGGACCTGCGGGAGCGGAGGATTCGCCGTCCTCTCCTGGCAACGGCCGTCTCCGGCCTCGTCGTGGCCGCCGGGCTGGCGGCGGTCCACTGGCGTTTCGGCGACGCCCTGATGGGCCTGCGGCACTATCGGGACCAAGCCGCTTACGGCGACCAGATCCTCACCTGGCCGCTGCGAGCGCTGATCACCATTCCACTCACCACGCAGGTGCCGGCCTGGAAGCTGGCGTTCGTCGGCGTCCACCTCGCGGCGGTGCTCGGAGGGTGCGTGCTGGCGGTCCGCGAGTGGCGGCAGGCGGCGGACGGCCCCGAACGCCGGCTCGCCACCCTCGCCGGCGTCTGGCTCCTCGCCAACACCCTTTACGTGGTGTCGATCGGCGGCTTCTGGGGGTTCCACGACTTCCCCCGTTTCCTGGTCCCGGCGCTGCCGCCGCTGTTCTTCGTCTATCGCCGGTTCCTCCCCGTCCGCCGCTGGGTCTGGCTCCCCGTCGGCGCGCTCTCGGTGATCCTGTCGATCGAGCCGACGACCCGGCGGCTCACCCCCGCTCCGGCCGCCGCTCCGACCGCCGCTTCGACCGTCAACCATTCCACCGAGGCGACATGGCAGACTCCTGGCGTCAGGCCCTCCGCATCCTGAGGTCCAACGGACCCGGCTACTTCGTCCGTTTCCTGGGCTCCCGGGTGGCGACGACAGCGAGCCTGTGGCGCCGGCTGCGGAACCTCCCGCCCACGGAGGACTTCGGCGAGATGATCGACCTGATGGTCGACCGCCCGCTCGGCGCCGGACAGCCGGTCTTCGCCATGCAGCGCAAGAGCGAGATCGCCGGCTTCCTGGCCCGCATGTCCGCCGTGCGTCCCCAGCGCCCACAGGTCGTGGTGGAGATCGGCACCGCCTCGGGGGGGACCCTCTTCCTCCTCTCCCGCGCCGCGGCCTCGAACGCCCTCCTGGTGAGCCTCGACCTGCCGGGCGGCTCCTTCGGCGGCGGCTACCAGGCCTGGCGCAAGCCGCTCTACCGCTCCTTCGCCCAGGCGGAGCAGCGGATCGTCCTGCTGCGCGGCGACTCCCACGCTCCGGAGATGGCGGCGCGGCTGCGCGGCGTCCTCGCCGGCCGCCCGATCGACGTGCTGTTCATCGACGGCGACCATCGCTACGCCGGGGTGAAGGCGGATTTCGAGGCCTACTCGCCCCTCGTGCGCCCCGGCGGCCTCGTCGCCTTCCACGACATCGTCCCCGACCCCGGGCAGGAGGGGATGGAGGTGAGCCGCTTCTGGCGCGAGGTCTCGGCGCGCTTTCCCGCCACCGAGCTGATCGAGCGGCCGGACCAGCCGGGCTACGGCATCGGCGTGCTCACCCTCCCTGATACCTGAGACAGCCTTGAGATGAGCCGGAGATGAGAGAGCGCCTCGACCTCGGCGGCGTGACCCTGCTGCTGACGGCGACCGTCCGGGTCAACCGCGGCGTGGCCGGCGTGACCGCCCCCGCCGCCGAGGCGCGGGAAACGGATTACCAGGAGAACCTGCGCTACCAGCTCCACCATCACCCGCGGATCCGCCGGATCGTCTTCGCCGAGAACTCCGGCTGGCCGCTCGACCGCTTCGCCCAGGCGATCGCCGACAACCCGCTGGGCAAGGAGGTCGAGCTGCTGCAGCTCGACTGCAACGACTTCCCCGGGCATCTCGGCAAGGGCTACGGCGAAGCGCTGCTGATCGATCGCGCCCTCGCCGCCTCGCGGCTCGTCGCCGAGTCCAGTCACGTGGCCAAGCTCACCGGCCGGCAGCGCATCCTGAACCTCACCCCGCTACTGGCGGGCACCCCGGCCGACGCCAGCTTGCTCTGCGACCTGCGCGACCACGGCTTCTACGAGCGCTTCGGCCTCCCCGCCGCCGGCCGCTACTGCGATACGCGTTTCTTCCTCTTCGAGCGCTCCTTTTTCGACGCCCACCTGCGCCGGCTCTACCAGGCGGCCGAGAGCGGCGAGGAGGAGCACAACCTGGAAGCTGCCTATTACGACGCCGTCAAAGCGGTGGAGCGAGAGCCCGGGGTCCTCCCCCGCTTCCGCGTCGAGCCGCGCTACCGCGGCCAAGCGGGGCACTGGAACAAGGACTACGGCGGCGCCAGAGAGCGGATCAAGCAGACGGTGCGCGCCGCGGCGCGGCGGCTGTTCCCAAAGGCGCGCTTCTGAGCAGGCCGGACGAGGCCAGGAAGCGGGCGAGCGCCTCGGCGGTCACCTCGTAGCCCACGGGGTTGCAGTGCGGGTCCCGGGGCAGGAGGTGGAAGGGTCCCCGCGCCGCGTTGGCCCGGAAGGTCTCGATCAGCGGGCAGTAGGGGACGCCCGTCGCCGCGGCCGTCCGCTCCAGGCGCCGCTCGAGGGCGAAGCGGTCGTAGCGCCCCGGCGGCAGACGGAGCTTCTTCTCGGTGTCCCGGATATAGGGATCCCAGACCTCCGCGATCGCGGGATGGGAGTAGAAGAAGAAGCGCGCCCCCCCCTGCCGGGCGCTGGCGTCCATGGCCCTCAGCAGGGCGGTGAACAGCTTCCAGTCGATCGCCTCCAGCCGCTCGGGAACGTAATAGAGGTCGGGCGCGATCCCCAGCAGGTTGCGCCCCTGCCAGCCGCCGAGGCGAGCCCGCAGCACCAGGAGCCGCGGCTGCAAGAGGCGGTAGAGGGCGGAGCCCTGCAGCCACTGCCGGGGACCGCTTCCGGAGCTTCCCGTCGGGGACGGCATCGCTCCGGGGGGCGAAACGTAGGTCAGCGCACCGTCCGCCGCGAGCACGAAGCGCGGCTTCGGCAGGCCGTAGGCCTCCCGCGACTCGTTGCCGCCGAAATCATTGTCGCAGAGGGCATAGGCGACGATGTCCGGATTGTAGAGGGGGATCAGGCGGCGCATCAGGAGGAGCTCCTGATCGGTCGAATATCCCTCGACCCCCGCGTTCAGCACCTCGACCCGCTTCCCAGCTCTCCGTAGCAGGCGCTCGAGATCGGCGTGGACCGTGCGGTCCGGCGGCACGCCGCGGCCGACGACCGTCGAGTCCCCGAACAGCAGGATGCGGACGACCCCGGGCGGCTTGGGCCGGCGCGCGTCGGCGGGGGTCAGGCCGTCCGGGTTCGTCCGGTAGCGGACGGTCCAACCCTGCTCGGTCCGCGTCGTGACGTCGAGGTCCGGCCGCTGCACCCAGGCGATCTCGGGGTCGGGGTGCCAGTCGTCGCTGGCATCCCGCTGCCGCCAGAGGTGCGCGGGAACCAGCAGCCGGACCGCCGCCTCGAGCAGCCCGAGGGTCAGCAGGCAGGAGATCAGGACGACCGCGCTCGCCGTAACGGCGCGGCGCAGGCGGGAGCCCGATCGTGTCTTCATACCTGGAATGCTCTCCCGCTCAATGCAAAGGCGGCCCTATAGGGCCGCCCGAGGAAACCCTTCCCGATCCGGAACGACTAGAAGCGGCCGCGCAGCCCGAGATACACCTTGCTCTGGATGCGGTCTTCCGACCCCTGGACGAGGTCGAAGCGACCGACGCCGAAGGCGCTCAGCTTGCGAGTGAGGTAGATGTCGACCCCGAACTGCGCGTTGGCGCCGAACTTCGACTGGGTGCCGGACACGCCGACGCCCGGGTTGCTGGTGAGCAGCGTGGCGTCGATCGAGTGCACCCCGGCTCCCACGCCGAGGAAGGTGTCGACCCCGCCGAGCGGGATGACGCCGACCAGGTTGATGCCGAGGAGCAGGTCGCTCCCCTTCCCCGTGTGGCCGCTGCTCGGCTTCCAGTAGCCGACCTCCGGCTCGATGTAGCCGAAGATCCCGTCCTCGCTCGCCGACCGCCGGTCGTCGTCGCTTCGGCCATGGACGCGGATACGGAGCGAGGCCATCTCGTAGGTCTCCACCTTGCTCAGGGGCTCGACGAGGCCGATTCCCACCCCCAGGGCGAAGCGGTCGCCGTGCCGGTCACTCCGGTCGTCGTCGCGGTCGCGGTCGTTGGAGCTCTGGGCCTGAGCCCGGCCGGCGGAGACCAGGGTCGCCGCCGCCAGCAGGCCGACTATCATCCAGCGTTTCATCTCATTCCTCTCCTTCCCAGAACGTGCAATGGAGTCAACTAGCTGTCACGCAACTTTACCACGAGCCGAGGAGGGCTTCGGCGACCTCCGGCAGGCGCGCGAAACCGGAAGGATAGCTGAGGCGGCGCACCGGCACCTGGCGCACCAGCCGGCTCAGGCGGTCAAGGCGCGAAGGCTGCAGGCCGGCCGCCTCGACGAGGCGCGGCGAGAACGAGTGGCGGACCAGCTCGATCAGCGCCTCGCCCCGGGAAACCGGCTGGATCTCGACGCCGCCCTCCGCCTCCGGCCGGCGGGAGGCCAGATAGATACAGGCGAGCGGGACGGGCGCATCCTGAAACGAGCCGAAGCCGCCGGTGCCGACGGCGACGCTCCGCTTTTCCGAATCCTGCTGAACGAGTGGGAGGTCGACAAAATGCCCCAGGAAGTATTCGGTCTCGTCGGGCCACATCCGCATGTGAGGATAGGAAGGACAGGCCTGCCAGCGCTCTCCCACTTCCTCTACGACGAGCAGGTCGTCGGTCAGCAGCGATGCGCCGGTCCGCATCATGGCCGCGGCGAGACCCGTCTTACCACCGCCGTGACGGGAGACGAAGGCCCATGCATGGCCGTTTAAATCCACCGCCGAGGCATGGAGGGTGGGCAGGCCGCGACGTTCGAACCAGTAGGAAAAAACGGGGCCGAGGAGCCGTAGCTCTGCCAGACCGCTCTCCGGATCAGGGACGTAGCCTTCAATCTGATGGGGGTGGAGGTGAAAATCGCCAGCGCCCGGAAAATGGAGGACCTCTCCTTCGGGATTACGATAAAGGCTCCCCAGGCTCGCGCCGGTTCGGTCCTGGAATGCGCTGATATAGACAGGAGGGGAAGGGAATGGCTTCAGTGGCCTGCCGGATGAAAAGATGAAGGAGAACTCGGAGGGACCGCACCCTGACGGTAATACAAGGCGAAAGGGGAAGTCGCTGGAGATCGTCAATCCGAAAAGGCGAAGACGACGACATACCAGCGCTACCGCTCCAGGAAGATCTGATCCGTCCTCTTCAAACGCCCGTACTGCCGCCATTAAAATCGGCATCCGTGAGGTCGGACAAGAGACCACCGGTCAAGTCTATGATTGATCCCCATTCCTGTAATCGAGGGCTTTCGTAGCGTTTCCGTAGAGGAGCATGCTCAACTGGAGAAGGGCTCGAGCGCGCCGCCGGAATCATCTCAGTATCCTTGTCCATCGCAAAGTACCTTTCCTGGAGAGTCTGAGACCTAGCGCTCCCTACTCATGCTGCCGACCAACTAACTAGGGCTTCCCGCCGCCGGTTGCGGATCGCTTCGTAGCGTCTCAACCAGATCTCAAGTGTAATGGCGTACCACAAGGAACGCCTCGACTCGTCGGTTCCACCAACAAGAAAGGCTCCATAAGCAGCTTGAAAGCGCTCTCCGTCCAAAACTCCAAGTTCGGCCGCGAGAGGAGCTCGCACGAGCTCTCTAATTTCGCCGGATGCCCGCTCCCGGACTCTCGAATCCAGGAACGCAGTGAAACGGGTCTTACCCACCCGAAGCCGGATTCTATCCGGAAGGATTCCCGTCATGGATCGCCGCAAGAGATTCTTAGACGAACCGAGCCGGAAGAGCTGCTCCCCCGGTATCGCCAGAACATACTCCAAGAGTCGCCGGTCCAGAAAGGGGTGCCGCACCTCAATGCCGAAGGATGCGGCGCTACGGTCATACCAATTCGCGAGCCGCCAGTACCAGGGTACGCCCACCAAGTTCGCGTAGATCTGCTGCCGTGCCGGATTTTCGAACATCCGCGGGACCTGGAGGGCCTCCTTAGAGCCTAAGAGGCCGGTCCGGCTAGCGAAGTCGGGTTGGAGCAGTGAACGCAGGGGCGCCCCTTGCCTTGGATTTAGCGTCGATCGCAGCAAGCGGTCGGCGGCAGCCGGCAGGTGAGGTCGGCCGAAGTGGCGATAGAAGACCCGGAGAAGTGACTCATTCCGGCTCTTCGCGTGTCTCGCCACCTCAAGGACCGCGCGAAGGTCGCCTCTCCGCAGCCGTTCCGCATAGACAAGAGAGCTGCCGCCGAGCAGATCGTCCCCTCCGTGTCCCATCAGCAGCACGAAGGAACCCTGCTTCACCATCCGGCAAAAAATCTCCTGGTGGCAGGTGCGCCAGCCGATAAAAGGTGTATCAGGGCTGAGGGGAAGGGAGCGCTGTGACTCGAGGCTCCAGAGGCTCTCGGCCTTGATGGGCTCGACCTCCAGGCCGAGCTCCTCCGTCATCGCCCGGCTGTAGCTCCGCTCATCGCACTCCGTCAGGCGATCGAAGACGAACGTGTAGGCGCGGACCCTGGCGCCGGAAGATCGCTGCGCGAGCGCCGCCACCGCGGTCGAGTCGAGCCCGCCGCTCATCGCGACCGCCACGAAGCTTCCCGCACCACGGAGACGGTCGGTCACGGAGCGCTGAAAGAGGTCGCGGAAGTGAGCCGCATAATCCTCATCCCGCGAGTAGCGAACCTCGGCCGGGCGCGGATACCAGTACCGCTCCACCCGTATGCCCTCTGGATTGGCAGTCAACCGCTGGCCTGGCCCCAGTTTGTGAACAGCCGCGAAAAAGCTCCGTTCCGGATCCTCGCATTGGCTGGTCAAGTAGGCGGCGATCTCGCGTTCGTTGTAGCCGTCGGGGACCGACGGATGGGCGAGGACCTGCACGGCGTCCGAGGCGAAGCAGACGAGGGAGCCGACGCGGGCATAGTGCAGTGGCTTGATGCCAAGAGGATCGACGGCGCAGAAAAGGAGCCGACGGGCGGCGTCCCACACGGCGAGAGCGAAGTCACCGAGGAGGTGGTCCGTGCAAGCTTCTCCCCATTCTAGATAGGCCGCCAGGAGCAAAGCGGCATCCGAAGCGTCGGCGCCTCCCCGAGGCGCGAGCCGGGCGATCAGGTCAGGGCGATTGTCGAGGCGGCCGTCGAACAGGGCGCAGACCTGCCGTTGGGGATCGAGGAGAGGCTGTTCCAGGCCGCCTTCTTCTGGGTGGAGAGCGAGGAACGCCAGTCCTGCTTCGCCGAGAAACCGGTAACCGATCCCGCCGGGAGCCCGATACGCTGCCGACTCCGCCATCCGACGAAAGGCCTCGGGCTCGATCCGGAGAGCCGCGAAGTCGACGATGCCGAAGACGCCGCTCATCCTGTGACTGCAGGTACTTGAAGCAGACCACGAGCGGCCAGCGCGCCGATGAGCTGGGCGAGATCTTCGCGCAGCCGCGCCTCGGGCACGTCGTACTCCGCGCAGAGGGCGTGGCAGACCGCTTCGGCATCGCCGTGGAGTTGAAGTAAAGACCACATCCGGGTTCCCACCTCGTCGAGTCCGTAGTACCGGCCGGTTACGGTTTCGAGGAGGACCGCCTCGCCGTCGAGATCCCGGAACAGCACGGATTCCGAGACGGTGATGCGAGGCGCAGAGTCAGTCATGATTTATACAAGAACCGTTCCAGTATACCAGGGGGGTAGTCTTACGCAAAAAAACAGGGAGGGCCGGGTGACCGGCCCTCCCTAAAGAGTCTCCTGCGAAGAGGCTTAGCTCCCGCAGTGATACCCGAAATCAACATCAGTCCGACTGGCCGTGAGGCTGAACGTGGCCTGGTTGGCGGTCGAAAGGCCATCGAGGTCGAACGTCTCGGTCCAATGAGCCGGCAGGGTGCTGGTGACGATTTTCACCGTGTAGGTGCCGGCCGCCAGGTTGCCGAAGCTATAGCTGCCGCTGCTGTTGGTCGTGGTGGTGGCGATGACCGTGCCGCTGCTGTTGAGCAGTTGGACGGTCACTCCGCTGATGCCCGCCTCGCCGGAGTCGAGGTGGCCGTTGCTGTTGGTGTCGTTCCAGACCTTGTCGCCGATCGTGAGGCTGCCGCGGTAGCCGAAGTCGACGTCGGTGCGGCTCTGGCCGGCCGTGAGGGCGAAGGTGGCCTTGCCGGCCGTGGAGACGCCGTCGAGGTCGTACGTCGCGGTCACACCGGCGGGCAGGGTGCTGGTGACGATCTTCACCGAGTAGGTGCCGGCCGTCAGGCCCCCAAAGCTGTAGTTGCCGTCGGTCGCGGTGACAGCCGAGGCGATGGCGAGACCGGTGCTGTCGAGGAGCTGGACGGTGACGCCGTTGATGCCGGTCTCACCGGAGTCCTGGACGCCGTTGCCGTTGGTGTCGGTCCACACCCGGTTACCCACGGAGCCGAGGGTGCCGCAGTCGTCCAGGTCGATGTTGATGTCGCCCTGGCCGGTGGTCTGGAAGCTGGAGCCGGTGGTCGGCTGATGCGTCACCGTCCACAGGTACCAGCCGGAGCCGCCGAAGTTGAGGTTCTTGCCGTTGGCGCCGAAGCCGACCTGGAACGCCGGTCCGGTGTTGTGAATGGTGACCACCGCACCCGCGTAGCTGCCGGTGCCGGTCAGCGTGCCGGTGTAGCTCGTGAAGTAATACCAGCTGGCCGTGTTGATCGGGCCGCCGTTCTCGCTGTAGGCCGTGGACTTCAGCTCCTTCTTCGGGCTACCGGAGCCGATGGCGGTGGTCAAGCCGCTGAAGGTGACGTCCACCGTGAAGCTCCTGGTGGGGTCGGAGACGCTCCGCAGCGTGCCCGTCAGGTGGGCGGTGTAGTCGGAGTTGACCACGAAGCTGCCCGGGTTCGGCGTGAACACCAGGTCGGTGACGATGCCGGGGAACCAGAAGGCCTGGCCGCCGGAGGAGGGACCGTAGGTGGCGTCGAGGGCGGCGGCGAGGGCGCAGCCGTTGACCTTGTAGCCAAAGTCCACGTCGGTGCGGGTCTGGCCGCCGGTGAGGGTGAAAGCGGCGACGTTGGCGGTCGCGATGCCGTCGAGGTCGTAGCTCGGGCTGAGCGCGCCGCCCAGCGGCAGGGTGCTCGTCACCACGCGGACGGAGTAGCTGCCGGCCACGAGGTTGGAGAAGTTGTAGAGGCCGCCACCCGAGGTGGTGGTGGTGGCAACGACGGTGCCGCCCGAGTTGAGGAGCTGGACGGTGACGCCGTCGAGGCCGGACTCGCCGGAGTCGAGGACGCCGTTGCCGTTCAAGTCGAACCAGACCAGGTCACCGACCGAAGCGCTGGTGCGGTAACCGAAGTCGACGTCGGTGCGGCTGGCCCCGGCGGCGAGGGTGACGGTGGCCGCGTTGGCCGTCGCCAGACCGTCGAGGTCGTAGGTCTGCGCCGCCCCGCCGGGGATGGTGGAGGCGACCACCTTCACCGTGTAGGTGCCGGCCACCAGGTTGCTGAACGTGTAGTTGCCGTCGCCGCTCGTGGTGGCGGTCGCGATGACAGTGCCGCCGCTGTTGACCAGCTGGACGGTGACGCCGTTGATCCCGGCCTCGCCGGAATCCTGGACGCCGTTGCCGTTGGTGTCGAGCCAGACCCGGTCACCGATCGAGCCGGCGTTCTTGTAGCCGAAGTCGACGTCGGTGCGGTCCTGGGCCGCGGCGAGGGTGAAGGTGGCCTTGTTGGCCGTGGCGACGCCGTCGAGGTCGAAGCTCGGCGTCACACCGGCGGGCAGGGCGGTGGTGATGACCTTCACCGAGTAGGTGCCGGCGGGAATCCCGTCGAAGGTGTAGCTGCCGTCCCCCGCGGTGATCGCGGAGGCGAAGGCGACGCCGTTGTTGTCGAGGATCTGCACGGTGACGCCGTTGATGCCGGCCTCGCCGGAATCCTGGACGCCGTTGCCGTTGGTGTCGAGCCAGACCCGGTCACCGACCGAGCCGAGGGTCGAGCAGTCGTCCAGGTCGATGTTGATGTCGCCCTGGCCGGTCGTCGTGAAGCTCGAGCCGGAGGTGGGCTGGTGCGTCACCGTCCAGAGGAACCAGCCGGAGCCGCCGAAGCGGACGTTCTTGCCGTTGGCGCCGATGCCGGTCTGGAAGGCCGGGCCGGTGCGGGCGATGGTGATCACCGCCCCCGCATAGCTGCCGGTGCCGGTCAGAGTGCCGGTGTATGTCGTGTAGTACGACCAGGTGGCGGTGTTGACCGGGCCGCCGTTTTCGGAGTAGGCCGAGGCCTGCAGCTCCTTCTTCGGGCTGCCGCTCCCCACGGTGTTGGTCAGGCCGCTGAAGGCGACGTCCACCGTGAAGCTCTTGGTGGGGTCGGAGACGCTGCGCAGCGTGCCGGTCAGGTGGGCGGTGCCGTCACCGTTGGCGACGAAGCCTCCCGGGTTGGGCGTGAAGACGAGGTCAGTGACGATGCCCGGGAACCAGAAGGCCTGGCCACCCGAGGAGGGGCCGTAGACGGTATCGAGCGGGGCGCCGACGGCGCAGCCGTTCGTCTTGTAGCCGAAGTCGACGTCGGTCCGGTTCTGGCCAGCGGCCAGAGTGAAGCTGGCGAAGTTGGCCGTGGCGATCCCGTCGAGATCGAAGCTCGGAACCACACCGGCCGGCAGGCTGCTGGTCACCACGCGGACGGAGTAGGAGCCGGCCGCGAGGTTGCCGAAGGTGTAGTTGCCGTCGCCGCTGGTGGTGGTCGTCGCGACCACGTTGTTGGCGGAGTCGAGGAGCTGGACGGTGACGCCGTTGATGCCGGTCTCACCCGCGTCCTGGACGCCGTTGCCGTTGCTGTCCATCCAGACACGGTCGCCGACCGAGCCGGTGAGGCGGTAACCGAAGTCGACGTCGGTGCGGTTCTGACCCGCGGTCAGGGTGACCGCCGCCTGGTTCGCCGTCGCGGTCCCGTCGAGGTCGTAGGTCGCCGCGACCCCAGCGGGGAGCGAGGCGGGGACGATCTTGACGGTGTAGCTGCCGGCCGCCAGGTTGCTGAACGTGTAGTTGCCGTCGCCGGCCGTCGTGGTGGTCGCGATGACGGTACCGCCGCTGTTCACCAACTGGACGGTGACGCCGTTGATCCCGGCCTCGCCGGAATCCTGGACGCCGTTGCCATTGGTGTCCGTCCAGACGCGGTCGCCGATCGAGCCGGTGTTCTTGTAGCCGAAGTCGACGTCGGTGCGGCTGGCACCGGCGGCGAGGGTGAGGGTGGCCTGGTTGGCCGTCGCCACGCCGTCGAGGTCGAAGGTCTCCGCCGTGCCGGCCGGCAGACCCGAGACCTTGACCGTGTAGGTACCGGCCGCCAGGTTGCTGAACGTGTAGTTGCCGTCACCGGCCGTCGTGGTCGTCGCCACCACGTTGTTCGAGGCGTCGAGCAGCTGGACGGTGACGCCGTTGATGCCCGTCTCGCCGGAATCCTGGACGCCGTTGCCGTTGCTGTCGAGCCAGACCCGGTCGCCGACCGAGCCGGTGTTCTTGTAACCGAAGTCGACGTCGGTCCGGTTCTGGCCCGCCGTCAGGGTGAAGGTCGCCTGGTTGGCCGTCGCCACGCCGTCGAGGTCGAAGGTCTCCGCCGTACCGGCCGGCAGACCCGAGACCTTGACCGTGTAGGTACCGGCCGCCAGGTTGCTGAACGTGTAGTTGCCGTCACCGGCCGTCGTGATCGTCGCCACCACGTTGTTCGAGGCGTCGACGAGCTGAACGGTGACGCCGTTGATGCCGGTCTCGCCGGAATCCTGCACGCCGTTGCCGTTGGCGTCGAGCCAGACCCGGTCGCCGACCGAGCCGGTGTTCTTGTAGCCGAAGTCGACGTCGGTCCGGTTCTGGCCCGCCGTCAGGGTGAAGGTCGCCTGGTTGGCCGTCGCCACGCCGTCGAGGTCGAAGGTCTCCGCCGTACCGGCCGGCAGACCCGAGACCTTGACCGTGTAGCTGCCGGCGGCCAGGTTGCTGAACGTGTAGTTGCCATCGCCGGCCGTCGTCGTGGTCGCCACCACGTTGTTCGAGCTGTCGAGCAGCTGGACGGTGACGCCGTTGATGCCGGTTTCGCCGGAATCCTGAGCGCCGTTGCCGTTGGCATCGAGCCAGACGCGGTCGCCGATCGAACCCGTGTTCTTGTAGCCGAAGTCGACGTCGGTCCGGTTCTGGCCCGCCGTCAAGGTGACCGCCGCCTGGTTCGCCGTCGCAATCCCGTCGAGGTCGAAGGTAGGCGCCGTACCGGCCGGCAGACCCGAGACCTTGACCGTGTAGCTACCGGCCGCCAGGTTGCTGAACGTGTAGTTGCCGTCGCCGGCCGTCGTGGTAGTCGCGATCACGGTGCCGCCGCTGTTCACCAGCTGGACGGTGACCCCGTTGATCCCGTTCTCGCCGGAATCCTGAGCGCCGTTGGCGTTGGTGTCGAGCCAGACACGGTCACCGATCGAGCCCGTGTTCTTGTAACCGAAGTCGACGTCGGTCCGGTTCTGACCCGCCGTCAGGGTGAAGGTCGCCTGGTTGGCCGTCGCGATCCCGTCGAGGTCGAAGGTCGGCGCCGTACCGGCCGGCAGACCCGAGACCTTGACGGTGTAGCTGCCAGCCGCCAGGTTGCTGAACGTGTAGTTGCCGTCGCCCGCCGTCGTCGTGGTCGCCACCACGTTGTTCGAGCTGTCGAGCAGTTGGACGGTGACGCCGTTGATGCCGGTCTCGCCGGAATCCTGAGCGCCGTTGCCGTTGGCATCGAGCCAGACGCGGTCGCCGATCGAACCCGTGTTCTTGTAGCCGAAGTCGACGTCGGTCCGGTTCTGGCCCGCCGTCAAGGTGACCGCCGCCTGGTTCCCCGTCGCGATCCCGTCGAGGTCGTAGGTCGCCGTCACGCCAGCCGGGAGCGAGGCGGCAACAATCTTGACGGTGTAGCTGCCGGCCGCCAGGTTGCCGAACGTGTAGTTGCCGTCGCCAGCGGTCGTCGTCGTCGCGAGGACGGTGCCGCCGCTGTTCACCAGCTGGACGGTGACGCCGTTGATGCCGGTCTCGCCGACGTCCTGAGCGCCGTTGCCGTTGCTGTCGAGCCAGACCCGGTCGCCGACCGAGCCGGTGTTCTTGTAGCCAAAGTCGACGTCGGTCCGGTTGGCACCGGCGGCGAGGGTGAAGGTCGCTTGGTTGGCCGTCGCGATCCCGTCGAGGTCGTAGGTCGCCGCGGTCCCAGCGGGGAGCGAGGCGGCAACGATCTTGACGGTGTAGGTGCCGGCCGCCAGGTTATTGAATGTGTAGTTGCCGTCGCCACCAGTCGTGGTGGTCGCCACCACGTTGTTCGCGGCGTCGAGCAGCTGGACGGTGACGCCGTTGATGCCGGTCTCACCGGAATCCTGGATGCCGTTGCCGTTGGCGTCGAGCCAGACGCGGTCGCCGACCGAGCCCGTGTTCTTGTAGCCGAAGTCGACGTCGGTGCGGCTGGCGCCGGCGGCGAGGGTGAAGGTCGCCTGGTTGGCCGTTGCGATCCCGTCGAGGTCGTAGGTCGCCGCGACTCCAGCCGGGAGCGAGGTCGCCACGATCTTGACCGTGTAGCTGCCGGCCGCCAGGTTGTTGAACGTGTAGTTGCCGTCACCCGCGGTCGTCGTGGTCGCTACCAAGTTGTTCGAGGCGTCGAGCAGTTGGACGGTGACGCCGTTGATGCCGGTCTCGCCGGCGTCCTGCACGCCGTTGCCGTTGCTGTCGAGCCAGACCCGGTCGCCGACCGAGCCGGTGTTCTTGTAGCCGAAGTCGACGTCGGTCCGGTTCTGACCGGCGGTGAGGGTGAAGGTCGCCTGGTTGGCCGTCGCGATCCCGTCGAGGTCGAAGGTCGCCGCGGTCCCAGCGGGGAGCGAAGCGGGGACGATCTTGACGGTGTAGCTGCCGGCCGCCAGGTTGCCGAACGTGTAGTTGCCGTCGCCGGCGGTCGTCGTCGTCGCGACCACGGTGCCGCCGCTGTTCACCAGTTGGACGGTGACGCCGTTGATGCCGGTCTCGCCGGCGTCCTGAGCGCCGTTGCCGTTGGCGTCGAGCCAGACCCGGTCGCCGACCGAGCCGGTGTTCTTGTAGCCGAAGTCGACGTCGGTCCGGTTGGCGCCGGCGGCGAGCGTGAAGGTCGCCTGGTTGGCCGTCGCGATCCCGTCGAGGTCGTAGGTCGCCGCGGTCCCAGCGGGGAGCGAGGCGGCAACGATCTTGACGGTGTAGGTGCCGGCCGCCAGGTTGTTGAATGTGTAGTTGCCGTCGCCACCGGTCGTGGTGGTCGCCACCACGTTGTTCGCGGCATCGAGCAGCTGGACGGTGACGCCGTTGATGCCGGTCTCGCCGGAATCCTGGATGCCGTTGCCGTTGGCGTCGAGCCAGACGCGGTCGCCGACCGAGCCCGTGTTCTTGTAGCCGAAGTCGACGTCGGTGCGGCTGGCGCCGGCGGCGAGCGTGAAGGTCGCCTGGTTGGCCGTTGCGATCCCGTCGAGGTCGTAGGTCGCCGCAGTCCCAGCCGGGAGCGAGGCGGCAACGATCTTGACCGTGTAGCTGCCGGCGGCCAGGTTGCTGAACGTGTAGTTGCCGTCGCCCGCGGTCGTCGTGGTCGCCACCAGGTTGTTCGAGGCGTCGAGCAGCTGGACGGTGACGCCGTTGATGCCGGTCTCGCCGGAATCCTGGACACCGTTGCCATTCGCGTCGAGCCAGACCCGGTCGCCGACCGAGCCCGTGTTCTTGTAGCCGAAGTCGACGTCGGTGCGGCTGGCGCCGGCGGCGAGCGTGAAGCTGGCCGTGTTGGCGGTGGCGACGCCGTCGAGGTCGTAGGTCGGCGTCACCCCCGGCGGGAGCGAGGCGGCCACGATCTTGACGGTGTAGCTGCCGGCCACCAAGTTGTCGAACGTGTAGTTGCCGTCGCCGCTCGTGGTGGTGGTGGCCACCACGGTGTTCGCGGCATCGAGCAGTTGGACGGTGACGCCGTTGATGCCGGCCTCACCGGCGTCCTGGGTGCCGTTGCCGTTGCTGTCGAGCCAGACGCGGTCGCCGACCGAGCCCTTGTTCTTGTAGCCGAAGTCGACGTCGGTGCGGGTGGCGCCGGCGGCGAGGGTGAAGCTGGCGGCGTTCGCCGTGGCGATGCCGTCGAGGTCGTAGGTCGGGGTCATGCCGGCCGGCAGGGTGCTGGGCACCACGCGGACGGTGTAGTTGCCGGCGGTGGCCGGGAAGGCGTAGTTGCCGTCGCCGCTGGTGATCGTCGCCGCGACGACGTTGCCGCCGGCGTCGACGAGCTGGACGGTGACGCCGTTGATGCCGGCCTCGCCGGAATCCTGAACGCCGTTGCCGTTGGCATCGAGCCAGATGCGGTCACCGACCGAGCCGACCGTCGAGCAGCCGTCGAGGTCGACGTTGATGTCGCCCTGGCCGGTCGACTGCAGGTTGGCGCCGGCGGTGGGCTGGCTGGTGACGTTCCACACGTACCAGCCGGAGCCGCCGAAGTTGCCGTTCTTGCCGTTGGCGCCGGCACCCACCTGGAAGGCCGGGCCGGTCTGGTCGATCCGGATCACCGCCCCCGCGTAGTTGCCGATCCCCGTCAGGGTGCCGGTGTACGAGGTGTAGTAGTACCAGGTCGCCGGATCGATCGAGCCGCCGTTGGCCACGTAGGCCGAGGCGAAGAGCTCTTCCTTCGGGCTGCCGGCCGGCGGCGTCGACTGATAGCCGCTGAACTGCACGTCGACCGTGAAGGCGTTGTTCGGATCCGACTTGCTGCGCACGGTCCCGGTCAGGTGAGCGGTGCCGTCGGTGTTCGAGGTGAAGCCACCGGCCGTCGGGACGAAGACGAAGTCCGTGCCGATGCCGGGCAGGTAGAACGAGTGGCCGTTCGGACCGTTGTTGAGAGCCGGGTCCGAGATGGACGGCATGGCGCAGGAGCTGCCACCCGGAGGGGGCGTCCAGTAGCCGAAGTCGACGTCGGTGCGGTTGGCGCCGGCGGCAAGGGCGAAGGAAGCCGTGTTGGCCGTGCCGAGGCCGTCGAGGTCGTAGGTCTCGGCCAAGCCGGCCGGAAGCGTGGCGGTGACCACCCGGACGCTGTAGGAGCCGCCCGCGAGGTTGCCGAAGAGGTAGTTGCCGTCGCCGGCCGTGACTGTCGAGGCGATCACGTTCGAGCCGCTGTCGAGCAGCTGAACGGTCACCCCGTTGATGCCGGCCTCGCTGGAGTCCTGGACGCCGTTGCCGTTGCTGTCGAGCCAGACGCGGTCGCCGACCGAGCCGTTGGCGCGGTAGCCGAAGTCGACGTCGGTGCGGTTGGTGCCGGCGGCGAGAGTGAACGTGGCCTGGTTGGCCGAGGCGACGCCGTCGAGGTCGTAGGTCTCGGCGACTCCGGCCGGTAGCGAAGAGACGCGGACGGTGTAGGTGCCGGCCGCCAGGTTGTTGAACGTGTAGTTGCCGTCACCCGCCGTGGTGGTGGTCGCCACGACGTTGTTCGAGCCATCGAGGAGCTGGACGGTGACGCCGTTGATGCCGGCCTCACCCGCGTCCTGGACGCCGTTGCCGTTGCCGTCGAACCAGACGCGGTCGCCGACCGAGCCGGTGTTCTTGTAGCCGAAGTCGACGTCGGTGCGGGTGGCACCGGCGGCGAGGGTGAAGGTCGCCTGGTTGGCGCTCGCGACGCCGTCGAGGTCGTAGGTCTCGGCGACCCCGGCCGGCAGCGAAGAGACGCGGACGGTGTAGGTGCCGGCCGCCAGGTTGTTGAACGTGTAGTTGCCGTCGCCCGCGGTCACCGTGGTGCCCACCACGTTGTTGGCGCCGTCGAGCAGTTGGACGGTGACGCCGTTGAGGCCGGCCTCGCCCGCATCCTGCGCGCCGTTGCCGTTGCCGTCGAGCCAGACGCGGTCGCCGACCGAGCCGGTGTTCCGGTAGCCGAAGTCGACGTCGGTGCGGGTGGCACCGGCGGCGAGGGTGAAGGTCGCCTGGTTGGCGCTCGCGATGCCGTCGAGGTCGTAGGTCTCCGCGACCCCGGCCGGCAGCGACGAGACGCGCACCGTGTAGGTGCCCCCCGCCAGGTTGTTGAACGTGTAGTTGCCGTCGCCCGCGGTCACCGTAGTGCCGACCACGTTGTTGGCGCCGTCGAGCAGCTGGACGGTGACGCCGTTGATGCCGGCCTCGCCCGCATCCTGCGCGCCGTTGCCGTTGCCGTCGAGCCAGACGCGGTCGCCGACCGAGCCGGTATTCCGGTAGCCGAAGTCGACGTCGGTGCGGTTGGCGCCGGCGGCGAGGGTGAAGGTCGCCTGGTTGGCCGTCGCGATGCCGTCGAGGTCGTAGGTCTCCGCGACCCCGGCCGGCAGCGACGAGACGCGCACCGTGTAGGTGCCCCCCGCCAGGTTGTTGAACGTGTAGTTGCCGTCGCCGGACGTGGCCGTGGTAGCCACGACGTTGGCGCTGGCGTCGAGGAGCTGAACGGTGACGCCGTTGAGGCCGGCCTCACCCGCGTCCTGGACACCGTTGCCGTTGCTGTCGAGCCAGACGCGATCACCGACCGAGCCGGTGGCCCGGTACCCGAAGTCGACATCGGTCCGATGGTCACCGGCGGCGATCGTCAGGGTGGCGGTATTGGCCGTGGCGATCCCGTCGAGGTCGTAGGTCGGCGCGACTCCCGGGGGGAGCGAGCCGGCGACGACGCGGACCGTGTAGGTGCCGCTGTTGAGGTTGTCGAAGGTGTAGTTGCCGTCACCGCTGGTGGTCGCGGTGGCGACGACGTTGCTCGCGCCGTCGAGGAGCTGGACGGTGACGCCGTTGATGCCGGCCTCACCCGCGTCCTGGACGCCGTTGCCGTTGCTGTCGGTCCACACGCGGTCGCCGATCGAGCCGGTGCCGCGATAGCCGAAGTCGACGTCGGTGCGGTGGGCACCGGTCGCCAGGCTGAACGAGGCGCTGTTGGCCGAGGCGACACCGTCGAGGTCGTAGGTCTCCGCAACTCCCGCGGGGAGCGTGGCGGCGTCGACCTGGACGGTGTAGTTGCCGGCGATCAGAGTGTCGAAGGTGTAGTTGCCGTCACCGCTGGTCGTGGTGGTCGCGACCAGGACGCCGTACGCGTCGAGCAGCTTGATGGTCACGCCGTTGATGCCGGTCTCGCCGGCGTCCTGGACGCCGTTGCCGTTGGTGTCGAGCCAGACCCGGTCACCGACCGAGGCCGTGGCCGGCGGGCAGTCGCCGAGGTCGATGTTGATGTCGCCCTGACCGGTCGGCAGCAGGTTGGCACCGACGGTGGGCTGGCTGGTGACGTTCCAGATGAACCAGCCCGAGGCGCCAAAATGAGTGTTCTTGCCGTTGGCGCCGGCTCCCACCTCGAAGGCCGGACCCGTCTGCGTCATGTCGATGATGGCGCCGGCGTAGTTGCCGATCCCCGTCAGGGTGCCGGTGAAACCGGTGTAGTAGAACCAGGTCGAGGGATCGACCGGACCGCCGTTCTCGACGTACGCGGGGGGGAGGAGCTCCTTCTTCGGGCTCCCCGCCGGCGGGCTCGCCGAGTAGCCGGTGAAGTGCACCACCACGGTGAACGCGTTGTTCGGGTTCGAGGCGCTGCGCAGAAGGCCCGTGAGCTGAGCGGTGCCGTCGGCGTTCGCCACGAAGCTGCCGGGGATCGGCGTGAAGATGAAGTCGGTGCCGATGCCGGGCAGATAGAAGGAATGGCCGGACGGGAACTGGTTGTAGGCCGGGTCGCCGGCCGCGCCGGTCGCGCAATCCGTGAAGACCGGCGGCGGCGTGCGGTAGCCGAAGTCGACGTCGGTGCGGTTGGCGCCGGGGGCGAGACTGACGGTGGCCTGGTTGGCCGTGGCGACGCCGTCGACGTCATAGGTCTCCGCGACTCCGGCCGGAAGCGTCGAGGTGACGATGCGGACCGTGTAGGTGCCGCCGGCGAGGCCGGTGAAGGTGTAGTTGCCGTCGCCCGCCGTGGTGGCCGTGGCGATGACGTTCGAGCCGGCGTCGAGGAGCTGCACGGTGACGCCGTTGATCCCGGCCTCGCCGGCATCCTGGACGCCGTCGCCGTTGCCGTCGAGCCAGACCCGGTCACCGATCGAGCCGTTGAGGCGGTAGCCGAAGTCGACGTCGGTGCGGTTGGCGCCGGCGGCGAGAGTGAAGGTCGCCTGGTTGGCCGTCGCGACGCCGTCGAGGTCGTAGGTCTCCGCCACTCCAGGCGGAAGCGTGGCGGCGACGACACGGACGGTATAGGTGCCACCGGCCAGGTTGTTGAACGTGTAGTTGCCGTCGCCCGCCGTGGTCGTCGTACCCACCACGTTGTTCGAAGCGTCGAGCAGCTGGACGGTGACGCCGTTGATCCCGGCCTCACCCGCGTCCTGGACGCCGTTGCCGTTCGAATCGAGCCAGACGCGGTCGCCGACCGAGCCGTTGTAGCGATAGCCGAAGTCGACGTCGGTGCGGTTGGCGCCGGCGGCGAGAGTGAAGGTCGCCTGGTTGGCCGTCGCGACGCCGTCGAGGTCGTAGGTCTCGGTGACCCCCGCCGGCAGCGACGAGACACGCACCGTGTAGGTGCCCCCCGCCAGGTTGTTGAACGTGTAGTTGCCATCGCCCGACGTGGTCGTCGTGCCCACCACGTTGTTCGAAGCGTCGAGCAACTGGACGGTGACGCCGTTGATCCCGGCCTCACCGGCGTCCTGGACGCCGTTGCCGTTGCTGTCGAGCCAGACCCGGTCGCCGACCGAGCCGGTGTAGCGGTAGCCGAAGTCGACGTCGGTGCGGTTCGCGCCGGCGGCGAGGGTGAAGGTCGCCTGGTTGGCCGTCGCGACGCCGTCGAGGTCGTAGGTCTCGGTGACCCCCGCCGGCAGCGACGAGACGCGCACCGTGTAGGTGCCGCCCGCCAGGTTGTTGAACGTGTAGTTGCCGTCGCCCGACGTGGTCGTCGTGCCCACCACGTTGTTCGAAGCGTCGAGCAACTGGACGGTGACGCCGTTGATCCCGGCCTCACCGGCGTCCTGGACGCCGTTGCCGTTGCTGTCGAGCCAGACCCGGTCGCCGACCGAGCCGGTGTAGCGGTAGCCGAAGTCGACGTCGGTGCGATTGGCGCCGGCGGCGAGGGTGAAGGTCGCCTGGTTGGCCGTCGCGACGCCGTCGAGGTCGTAGGTCTCGGTGACCCCCGCCGGCAACGACGAGACGCGCACCGTGTAGGTGCCGCCCGCCAGGTTGTTGAACGTGTAGTTGCCGTCGCCCGACGTGGTCGTCGTGCCCACCACGTTGTTCGAAGCATCGAGCAACTGGACGGTGACGCCGTTGATCCCGGCTTCGCCGGCATTCTGGACGCCGTTGCCGTTGCTGTCGAGCCAGACCCGGTCGCCGACCGAGCCGTTGTAGCGATAGCCGAAGTCGACGTCGGTGCGGTTGGCGCCGGCGGCGAGGGTAAAGGTCGCCTGGTTGGCCGTCGCGATGCCGTCGAGGTCGTAGGTCTCCGCGACCCCGGCCGGCAGCGACGAGACGCGCACCGTGTAGGTGCCGCCCGCCAGGTTGTTGAACGTGTAGTTGCCGTCACCCGCCGTAGTGGTGGTGCCGACGATGTTGTTCGCGCCGTCGAGGAGCTGGACGGTGACGCCGTTGATCCCGGCCTCGCCCGCGTCCTGGACGCCGTTGCCGTTGCTGTCGAGCCAGACGCGGTCGCCGACCGAGCCGGTGTAGCGGTAGCCGAAGTCGACGTCGGTGCGGTTCGCGCCGGCGGCGAGGGTGAAGGTCGCCTGGTTGGCCGAGGCGACGCCGTCGAGGTCGTAGGTCTCGGTGACCCCCGCCGGCAGCGACGAGACGCGCACCGTGTAGGTGCCCCCCGCCAGGTTGTTGAACGTGTAGTTGCCATCGCCCGCCGTGGTGGTGGTGCCGACGACGTTGTTCGCGCCGTCGAGGAGCTGGACGGTCACGCCGTTGATCCCGGCCTCGCCCGCATCCTGGACGCCGTTGCCGTTGGCGTCGAGCCAGACGCGGTCGCCGACCGAGCCCGTGTAGCGATAGCCGAAGTCGACGTCGGTGCGGTTCGCGCCAGCGGCGAGGGTGAAGGTCGCCTGGTTGGCCGTCGCGATGCCGTCGAGGTCGTAGGTCTCCGCGACCCCCGCCGGCAGCGACGAGACGCGCACCGTGTAGGTGCCCCCCGCCAGGTTGTTGAACGTGTAGTTGCCGTCACCCGCCGTAGTGGTGGTCCCCACGACGTTGTTCGCGCCGTCGAGCAGTTGCACCGTCACGCCGTTGATCCCGGCCTCGCCGGCATCCTGGATGCCGTCGCCGTTGGCGTCGAGCCAGACGCGGTCGCCGACCGAGCCCGTGTAGCGATAGCCGAAGTCGACGTCGGTGCGGTTGGCGCCGGCGGCGAGGGTGAAGGTCGCCTGGTTGGCCGAGGCGACGCCGTCGAGGTCGTAGGTCTCGGTGACCCCGGCAGACAGCGACGAGACACGCACCGTGTAGGTGCCCGGCGCCAGGTTGTTGAACGTGTAGTTGCCGTCGCCGGACGTGGTGGTGGTGCCGACGACGTTGTTCGCGCCGTCGAGCAGTTGCACCGTCACGCCGTTGATCCCGGCCTCGCCGGCATCCTGGACGCCGTCGCCGTTGCTGTCGAGCCAGACGCGGTCGCCGACCGAGCCGGTGTAGCGATAGCCGAAGTCGACGTCGGTGCGGTCCATACCAGCGGCGAGGGTGAAGGTCGCCTGGTTGGCCGAGGCGACGCCGTCGAGGTCGTAGGTCTCGGTGATCCCCGCCGGCAGCGACGAGACGCGCACCGTGTAGGTGCCGCCCGCCAGGTTGCTGAACGTGTAGTTGCCGTCGCCGGCCGTGGTGGTGGTGCCGACAACGTTGTTCGCGCCGTCAAGCAGCTGCACCGTCACGCCGTTGATCCCGGCCTCGCCGGCGTCCTGGACGCCGTTGCCGTTGCTGTCGAGCCAGACCCGGTCGCCGACCGAGGCGGAGCCGCGATAGCCGAAGTCGACGTCGGTCCGCGTCTGGCCGCTGGTCAGGGTGACCGTGGCGGCGTTGGGAGTGCCCACGCCGTCGAGGTCGTAGGTCGGCGTCGTCACCCCGGCCGGCAGCGTCGCGGGGACGACCCGGACCGTGTAGGTATCGGCCGCGAGGCTGTTGAAGGTGTAGTTGCCGTCGCCGCTCGTGGTGGCGGTACCCACCAGGTTGTTAGACGAGTCGAACAGCTGCACCGTGACGCCGTTGATGCCGGCCTCGCCCGCGTCCTGGATGCCGTTGCCGTTGGCATCGTTCCAGACGCGGTCGCCGAGCGCAGCCGTCGCCGTCACCGGAGCGTGATAACCGAAGTCGATGTCGGTCTCAACGGTGCCGGCGGGAGCGGGGACGGTGGCCGCGTCGGGGGTGTCGATGCCGTCGAGGTCGTAGGTCTCGACCGAGCCCGCGGGGAGCGTCGTGGTGTCGACCTGGATGGTGTACGTCCCCTCGGCCAGGTGGTCGAAGGAGTAGTGGCCATCCGCGCCGGTCACCGTGCTCTCCAGCGGGTTCCCGGAGTCGTCGTACAGGTTGACCGTGACGCCGACGAAGCCGGGCTCATCGGGATCCTGGACGCCGTCGCTGTTGACGTCGTTCCAGACCCGGTCGCCGAGCGAGACGTTGCCCTGGTAGCCGAAGTCGTAGTCGGTGCGGATCTCGCCGCCGACGATGGTGAGCGCCGCCTGGTTGGGCGTCGCGACCCCGTCCTCGTCGAAGGTCGGCGTCAGGCCGCCCGGCAGCGTCGTGTCATCCACCCGCACCGTGTAGTTGCCGGCGGGGATGTTGGTGATCATGTAGTTGCCGTCACCGTTGGTCGTGTCCTGCGCGATGACGTTGCCGCCGCTGTCGAGCAACTGCACGACGACGTTGTTGATGCCCGGCTCGCCCGGGTCCTGCACGCCGTTGCCGTTGTAGTCGTTCCAGATGCGGTTGCCGACCGCGCCGGGCTTCTTGAAGCCGAAATCGCAGGTCAGCACGTTGTTGTTGGTGATCGTCGCCTGGCACTGCTCGGGAGTCGTCGGCGTGTAGCCCGAAAGGGTACCGCCGCTCTCACCGTTGAAGTTGCTGGGCGCGATCTTGACCGTGTACGGGAACGCCTCGACCTCGAAGGAGTAGTGGCCGTCGGCGTCCGTATGAGTGGTCGCGACGAGCGCGTCGTTCTCGTCGAAGAGCTGCATCTCGACGCCGCCGATGCCGGGCTCTCCCGGGTCCTGGACGCCGTTGTTGTTCTCGTCGACGAAGACCGTGTCGCCGAGCAGGTAGGGGTGCAAAGGCGCACAGGGGATCCCGGCCTGGCTCACGCAGAGCGCGCGGCCCGGCAGCAGCAGGGCGTTGAGGTTCTGCATGTCGACCCCCTGAATCCGCAGCAGGAAGATGCCGGGAGGGATCAGGTCGTCGGTGTGATAGTCCATCTGACTGCGATCGAAAGGATCGGTCGAAATCTTGAACTGCTCCCACTCCTGGTTGCCCGAGGGGTTGTCGTTGGCGAAGGTGCGGCCGTCCGGGAAGATCAGGTCGTAGCGGATGGCCGGCGGCTTGGAAAGGTAGATCCCGGTGCCCGCCGGGCTGCGGTCGTCCGGAGGATTGCCGGTCGTGCCGCCGGAGCCCATGGCAACCCCTTCGGAAACCGTATCGCTGGTCGCCCAGACCGGCTTGAACGGCGCGTTGGGCGTATCCGGATCGTCGGTATCCTGGTTCGTGCCGTCGTAGCTGCCGTGATCGAAGTCGCCATCCCAAATGGTGATCGAACGCTGGCTCACCGCCTGTTCGAAATAGAAGTTGAAGTAGCCGTCGTACGTCGTCGGCGTGGCCGACGGAAAGCTCGGATAGACGATCTTGAGATCGGAGTTTCCCGTCACGTTCGCGATATATGAAAACGGCTCGGGGGAAGGGAACAGGGAGGACCCGCCCACGTTGGCTCCACTCGTACGGAGCTTGAAGGCATTGAGGGTCACCGCCGGAGCTGTCAGCTTAATGCGCAGGAGATAGAAATAGTTGCCGCTCGGGGCCTTGGCCGACGGATCAGTATTGACGGTGTAGTCGATCCATGCGTTGTCCGGCATCGTAGTGGAGAGCTGGACCGACTGGCCGGAGAGCGGAGCGACCGTCGCCGCCGCGTGGTCGCGGTTCGGATCGGCATACAGGGTGTAGCTGAAGACGGCGGGAGAACCCGTATCCCAATGGGAGAGAAGGGAGCTGTCGACTCCCTTGGCGTCGCCGTCGAAGATACCGACCGTGAAGGTCGCCGTCCCCTTGGGCACCGCGATCTCGAGATCTAGCGTCGGCTGGCTCAGGGTGACCAGGCCGGCGCCGTTGGCGATCGCGAGGAACCGCGCGTCCGTCGGATCACAACTCGGCAGGCAGTTGTAGGTGACCTGGGCCTGGACGGATACCGCCGCCAGGAACAGGAAGGCGATCAGCGCACCAAACTTCCATCGTAAAGACAGCATAAAAGAGCCTCCTCTCATCTCTCCAGACCCTAACCCGCGGGGCAGGTAGGGGATCTCAAAGCATGAATCGTAAAAGCAAAGGTAGTTTTACAGCCTGGCGTCAGGAACTCGTCAGCCGCCGGACCGTGGATTCTTCTTTTGTGGGGTCTCGTCAGCCCTTCCCTCCAGCACCGGCCGGCTGACCAGCTCGCCCAGCTCGCGCGGATCGCTCAGGTAGCGCTCCTCGCCCGTCTTCAGGTCGCGCACCATGTAGCGGAGAATCGGTTCGTCAGGGGGTTGCTCGCGAGGCTCCTCCCAGCAGCGGACCAGCCAGGACATCGTCAGACTTCCTGTTTTCGCTCTTCCTTCGCTCACGGGGCATCCACCTCTTGGGCTGGTGAAGGTTTTAGGGATGACTACGGTACGGACCAGTCTGAGCAGCGAGCGTCAGGGAAGCGTCAGGAGCCCGTCCATCGATGGGATACAATGGGATCCAGGCATTGCATGTCAGTTCGGTATTCGGAGTCCGGTCGAGGACCTTGCGCGAGGGAGTTTCATCGTGAGCCAGATCCGAGTGCGCCTCCTGGGGGGGTTCGAAGTCTGGGCGGGAGACCGTCAGGTCGGGGGGTTCGAGTCGCAGAAGGTGAGGGCCCTGCTGACCTATCTGGTCTGTCACCGCCGGCGGTCGTTCAGCCGGGACCATCTCGCCGACCTGCTGTGGCCTGAACGCGGGGGGGACGGCTCCCGTCATGCCCTGCGTCAGGCGATGTACAACCTGCGCGTCAAGCTTCCCGCCGGGGAGCCGCTGCTGCGCAGCAGCCATCTCGAGATCGGCCTCCATCCGGAAGCGGACTGCTGGGTGGACGTCGAGGCCTTCGAGGAGGCCCTGCGCCTGGGCACCGAGAGGGCGGTCGATCCGCAGCACCTGTCGGCGGCCGTCCAGCTCTACCGGGGGGAGTTCCTGGCCGGTTTCTTCGTCAGGGACAGCCCGGCCTTTGAGGACTGGCTGCTCACCGAGCAGGTCCGCCTGCGCGACTCGGTCGTCGAGGTGCTGCACCGGCTGATCGACAGCTACCGACGGCGCGGCGAATACCGGTTCGGGGTCCACTACGCCCGCCGGCTGGTGGCCCTCGAGCCGCTCTCCGAGGAGGCGCACCGGGAGCTTATGCGCCTCTGCTCGCTCGCCGGCCAGCGCAACCGGGCGCTCGCCCAGTACGAGGAGCTGATCAACGTCCTGCGCGACGAGCTGGGGGTCGAGCCGCTCGCCGAGACGCGGGCGCTCTACGAGTCGATCCTCTCCGAGGCGGTGCGCGAGGAGAACGTGGAAGGCCAGGAGGAGCCGATCGGTCCGCTCATCCCCCTGGCCGGCCGCGGCGGCGCCTTCAACGCCCTGCGGGAGGGGTGGTCCCGCGCGCTCGCCGGCACGGTCCACCTCACCCTGGTCACCGGCGAACACGGGATCGGCAAGACCCGGCTGATCAAGTCGTTCCTCGACACCACGACCTCGAAGCGGAGCTACCGGGTGCTCAAAGGGCAGTGCTACGAGCTGAGCTCGCTGCTCCCCTACCGGCCGTTCATCGAGGTGCTGCGGGGCGCCCTAATGGAAGAGGACGAGATCTCCGGACAGCTCCTCGCGGCCGTGCCGCCGGAGGTGCTGGGAGACCTCCTCCGCCTGGTTCCTGAGCTGAGCGAGTTGCGGCCGGATCTCCCGGCGCCGGCGCCCCTCGCGAGCCCGGAGGAGCGCCGCCGGCTGTTCGCCTCGGCCGGGCGCTTCCTCGAAGGTCTGTGCAGCGGCGGCAACCCGCTGATCCTGTTCCTCGACGACCTCCACCTGGCGGACCCCGACACGCTCGACCTGCTGGGGTTCCTCCTCGCCAAGCTCGAGGGTCCGATCTGGTTTCTCGCCGCCTGCCGCCCCGAGGAGCTCGACTGGGAACATCCGCTCAATCAGATCTTCCGCCGCGGCGAAAAGGAGGGGCGGGCGACGCGCCTGGAGCCGGACCGGCTGGAGACCGCGGCGCTCCTCGAGATTGCCGAATCGCTGCTCGGCGAGCCGCGGGCGGCCGAGCTCGCCGCCTTCCTCGAAGCGCAGAGCTCCGGCCTGCCGCTGGCCGTCTCGGAGCTGGTCAACTATCTCTGGGACGAAGGGCGCCTGGCACCCCGCGAGATGGGGATCTGGGATCTGGTGGGCCCGCTCGGCGACCTCACGGTGCCGGCGGACCTCGACGAGCTGATCCGGCTGCGCATCCGCCGCCTGCCCAACTCGACGCGGCGGCTGGCGACCCTGGCGGCGATGATCGGCCAGAGCTTCGACGTCCACCTCCTCCAGGAGGCGGCCGACGAGCACTCCCTGGTCGTGGAGATCGGGCTCGAGATCCTCCTCAAGCGCTGGCTGATCCGGCAGTTCGCCTACTTCTGGACCGCCGGCCGGAACGAGGCGGACCTCCTGTCGTCGTGGACCCGGGGCGCCCGCCGGGGGAGCTTCGAGTTCTCGCACACCCGCGTCAGGAGCGCCATCTATCGCGACTTGAACCCGCTGCGCCGGCAGGCGATGCACGCCCAGGTGGCCGCGGCGCTCGAGAACCTGCGGGGAGGGCGGGATTGCGAGACCCTGGCCTACCATTGGACCGCCGCGGGGCAGTGGGAGAAAGCGCTCCCTTTCCTCGAACGCGCGCTCGAGCGGGCGCAGGCGGTGGGGGCGGTGGACGCCGCCCGCCGTTACTGCGACCAGGCGATCGAGGGCTTGAGCCGGCTCGCCGCCGGCGCCCGCAGCGAGGCGCAGGCCGAGCGGTGGCGCGGGGAGCGGGAAGTGATGCGGGAAAAGATCCGGTCGACCTGGGGAAGCGGCGTCAGCGGCTAGCGGCTAGCTGTTTAGCGGTTACCGGTTGATGCGCCGGACGCCGGCGACCCGCCCCTCCGCCGCCAGGTTGTGCCCCAGCACCTCGGCCTTGACCTCCTCCCGCTGCAGGCGGGCCAGGCGGCGGGCCTCCATCGCCATCCCCATCTGGCGCATGCCGAGGATGACCGCGAACTCGAGGAGCACCAGCACCACGCCGAGGGTGGTCTCGCCGGTCACCGCGACCACCAGCGCCAGGGCGCAGAAGGAGAGGACGACGGCGTAGATCAGGGCGACGATCCGCGAGCGGGCGCCGCCGAAATGGGCGAGGAGATGGTGGAGGTGCTTGCGGTCGGCGTGGAACATGCGCAGGAAGCGGCCGGTCAGCGCCCCCTTGGGGCGGTCGAGGAAACGGACCGCCATCACCAGCAGGGTGTCCATCACCGGCACGCCGAGCGCGAGAATGGGGACCAGGATCGCTACCGCCGCCGGCGCCTTGAGGGAGGAGTGGACGGAGGTGGCGGCGAGCAGGAAGCCCAGCGTCAGGGAGCCCGAATCCCCCATGAAGACGCGCGCCGGCTCCCAGTTGTGACGCAGGAACCCGACGCAGGAGCCGGCGATGGCGGCCATCAGGATCACGGTGCCGGGATTACCCTGGAGCACGGCGTAGCCGAGGAAGCTCACCGCGATGATGGTGACGACGCCGCTCGCCAGCCCGTCGAGCCCGTCGAGCAGATTGATCGCGTTGGTGACGCCCACGATCCAGAGCAGCGAGACGAGCCCCCCGAACAGGCCGAGGTGGATCTCGCCGACGATCGGCAGGCGCAGCACCTCGAACGCCCAGCCGGCCTGCACCAGAGGATACGCCGCCACCAGTTGGAGGAGCAGCTTCTTGCCGGCCGAGACACCCACCAAGTCGTCGACGGCGCCGACCAGGAAGACCAGCAGGGTGCCGAACCCCAGAGCCAGCAGCTCGTTGCGGCCGATCGAAGTCCCCAGCCTCCCCCACAGCGAGACCGCCGCGACGCCGCCGCCGAGCGCCAAGCCGATGGCGATGGCGGCCCCGCCCAGCCGCGGCACGGCGCCGGTCTGGAGCTTGCGGTCTCCGGGGTGATCGAGGGCGCGCAGCATGATCGCCAGGCGCGCGACCGGCGGCACCATCAGATTGGTCGCGAGGGCGGCGACGAAAGCGGCGCCGAGAGCGTACGAAAGGATTCCGTCCATCCAGCTACTTTCTGAGCGATCTATGCTGTAATAGTTTATTAACTTTACTCTTGATCGCTTGCTGTGGATCTATTTTACCGCAGAACGCCGGGATTTACGTCGCCGGCCGACAGATCAACCGGGAGACGGCGCGCCGCGTCGCGAAGCGTGCCGGGGAGAGAGGCCGGCCGCGCAGATCGAAGATTCCGTAGCCGAGCCCGGTGAGCAGGCCCGCGATCTCCGCCAGCGAGCCGCCGAGCTCGGCGATTCGCTGCGGGTGGATCTCGAGGAAGAGGACGGGCCGACTTCCGGCGAAGAGCCGGTGGGCCCCGCGCAGCACCGCGAGCTCATACCCCTCGACGTCGATCTTCACCAGGTCGGGATGAAAACCCAGCTCTTCGCACAGCAGGTCGAGGGTGTGCAAGGGGACCTGGACGGCCGACGGATCTCCCGCGGCTTCGGGGGAGGCCTCGAGGTGGTGCCACGAGTAACGCATGGTGAGGGTGCCGGGGGCGGCACCCACGGCCGCCTGGACCGGCCTGATGCGAGCGCCGGCGTTCAAGCGCAGGCTGCTCGCGAGCACCTCCCAGGCGAGGGGGGAGGGCTCGACGGCCACCGCTTCGGCGTCCGGCCGGCCGTGGGTGAAGGCGAGGGAGAAGAGGCCGTGGCAGGCGCCGACGTCGAGAAAGCGCTGGCGGTCCCGGGAGCCCGCGAGGAAGGCGTCGAGCTCGTCGGTCATCTCGAGGGAGCGATGGCAGAACCACTCGAACGACTCGCGCGCCTGCGCGTCGACGGCCAGCCGCAGCCCCGGGCGGAGGGTCATCTCGCCGCCGGCGGCGCCCCGGTTGAGGCGCTGGAAGCGCCGCCGCCGGAGCAGCCGGCGAGGGTCGAGAGCCTGCGCGCGGTGCCAGAGAGCGCGCAGGGTGTTGACCGAGCGCGCGGGAAGCAGGGCGGTCGCGAGCCGCCTGGCGTTCATGCGGAGATCTCCTCCGGTATCTCCAGCATCTCCAGCGCGTGGGCGACGCCGGCCGGATCGCCCACGTCGACGCGCCGGTAGCGCCCCGCCGGCAGGTCCCGCGAGCAGAGGAGGTGGACGTCCGAGCCGCCGCTCCCCACGTAGAGCACCCCTTTCCCCGAGCGGATGCAGCCGTAGACCTTGGAGGGGAGCACGTAGCCCACGAAGCCGTCGCGCAGGGTGATCAGGTGGGCGTCCGGCGTCACCAGAAGGCGCGGCAGCAGCGCGAGCGGCACGGGGCGGCTGCGGTGGACGGGCAAGCCCTCGCGGCGCAGGATCTCCTCGACCCGGTCCGCCTTCGCCCCGGTGGCGTTGAGCCACAGCGCCACCCGTCCGGACCCCTCGCGATGGTGGCGGCGGTACCCCTCGACGAACGTCTCGTGGTCGTGGGCGACGCCGAAGTTGCCGGAATAGAGGAGGACCGTCCGGCCGCGCAGCGCCTCCGGCCTTTCGAGCGGCTCGGTGCCCGCCGGGATCTCGACCGGCGAGGCGTCGCGCCGGAGCACGATCCGCTCCGGCGGGATGCCGATCTCGAGCAGGCGCCGCCGCTGGTCCTCGCCGAGCACCTCGAAGCCGTCCACCCGCTGGCGCAGCGCGACCGTCCAGCGATGGAAGAGCCGCAGCGGCGCCGGCACGCGCTCCATCCCGGCCATCAGGCACTCGGGATGAAAGTCGGTGATGCGGTAGGTCAGGCGTTTGCCGGGGCCAATGCCGAACAGCCGCCTGAGCGGCACCAGAAGCTGGATCAGGAACGGCGGGCTGCCGGTGAACAGGACCTCGTCCGCCGCGCGCAGCTCGCGCCGCAGCCGCCAGACCAGCCGGAGGTCGGTCCGCGCCGTCCACAGCGCCCGGGTGCGGAAGTCGGCCCGGTCGTAGGGGGAGGCCCGCAGGCGGACGACCCGCAGCCGTCCGGCCCCGGCCGGTTCCTCGACGAGCGAATCGGCGGTCGAGGAGAGCCCGGCCAGCACCACGTCCTCCCCGGCCGCGGCGCGCTGGCGCGCGCAGAGCAGGGCGTACTGGCCGACGGCGCCGAAATCCGGCGGCAGCCAGTCGCAGAGGTAGACCAGCCTGTGGGGCGGCTTACGCAGCGAAGTACTGGGTGGAGTGACGTCCAAACCGTGCTCTACTTTGCCTCTCCTCCGCGAGAAGGCCGACGGGCCGGGCTGTTCGGGAGGATCGGGCAAGTCTAAACGGAAGAGGAGAATGCGCAAAACGATCGCGGTCGCGACGCTGCTGGGCCACGCCCACGTCGAGATGGCTCTCGCGTGCCTGGGGAGCCTGCTGCGCCACTCCGCCGAGCCGCTGCGGCTGCGCATCCACGAGGACGGCTCCCTCCTCGCGGCGGACCGCGAGCGGCTGACGGCCGGGCTGGGGAATCCCGAATTCGTCACGCGCGCCGAGGCGGACGACCGGGTGGCGGCGGCGCTCACGGGCCGCCCCGCCCTCCGCGCTTTCCGCCGCGGCAATCCCCTGGCGCTCAAGCTGATCGACATCCCCCTGCTCGCCGGCAATTCCGGAGACGACCTGGCCTACTGCGACTCGGACGTCCTCTTCCTGCGCCCGTTCTCCGGCCTCTTCGCGGACCCGGGGCCGGAGACCGGCGCCGTCTTCATGAGCGACCGCCAGAACGCCTACTCCGTCCGCTCCTGGCACCTGTTGACCGAGCCGCGGCTGGCGCTCCCGGCCCGGGTCAACTCGGGGGTCCTCCGCTTCCGCACCCGCCTCTTCGATCCCGACCTCCTCGAGTGGTACCTCGCGCGCCCGGAGTACGGCTTCGCGCCGGTATGGAGCGAGCAGACCGCCTGGGCGCTGCTCGCGGGACGGGCCGGGTGCCGCCTGTGGGACCCGCGCCTCCTCCGCTTCCCCGATCCCGCGCGGATGCCGGACGAGGAGGTGGTGGCCCTCCACTTCGTCAGCCCCCTGCGCGCGCTCTTCCCCCGGCATCTCGAGCTTTACCTCAAACAAGCCCGCGACCGGACCGGCGAGGCGCCGGCGCACGTCGGCACCATCCCCGCGCGCCGCTGCCGCCCCTGGGACCTCGCCTGGACCGAGGCGCGCCGGCGCCTTCGCTTCCGATGACAAAAGGCCGGCCCGCTCGCGCGGACCGGCCTTGGAACTGCCTTACGAACCTATAACCAACCGGCGGCGCGGTGCCGCCGGGAATCCGGCTTTAGTACATGCCGCCGCCCATGCCGCCCATACCGCCGCCGCCCGGCATGCCGCCACCCTTCTCGTCCTTCTCCTTGATCTCGGAGACCATCGCCTCGGTGGTGAGCATCAGGCCGGCGATCGACGACGCGTTGAGCAGCGCCGTCTTGGTGACCTTGGCCGGGTCGATGACGCCGGCCGCGACCAGGTCCTCGAACTTGCCGGTGGCCGCGTTGAAGCCGCTGTTGCCGCTCTCGGCGAGCAGCTGCTTGACGATCACCGAGCCCTCCTCGCCGGCGTTGGTGGCGATCTGGCGGGCCGGCTCCTCGAGCGCCCGGCGGACGATGTTGATGCCGACGCGGACGTCGCCCTCGGCCTTCAGACCCTCGACGGCCTTGATCGCGCGGATCAGGGCCAGGCCGCCGCCGGGGACGATCCCCTCCTCGACCGCCGCCTTGGTGGCGTGCATGGCGTCCTCGACGCGGGCCTTCTTCTCCTTCATCTCGGTCTCGGTCGCGGCGCCGACCTTGATCACCGCCACGCCGCCGACCAGCTTGGCCAAGCGCTCCTGGAGCTTCTCGCGGTCGTAGTCCGAGGTGGTCTCCTCGATCTGGTTGCGGATCTGCTTGACCCGTCCGGCGATCGTCTCGTGCCGCTTGGTGTCGTCCGAGTCGGTGACGATGGTGGTCTCGTCCTTGGTGAGCACGACCTTCTTGGCGTCGCCCAGGTCTTCCCACTTGACGTTCTCGAGCTTGATGCCGAGGTCGTCGGTGATCACCTTGCCGCCGGTGAGGACCGCGATGTCGTCGAGCATCGCCTTCCTGCGGTCGCCGAAGCCCGGCGCCTTGACGGCGGCGACGTGCAGCGTGCCGCGCAGCTTGTTGACCACCAGGGTGGCCAGCGCCTCGCCCTCGACGTCCTCGGCGATGATCAGCAGCGGCCGGCCCTGCTTGGCGACCTGCTCGAGCACCGGGAGGAGGTCCTTCATCGAGCTGACCTTCTTCTCATTGAGGAGGATCTTGACGTTCTCGAGCACCGTCTCCATGCGCTCGGCGTCGGTCACGAAGTAGGGGGAGAGATAGCCGCGGTCGAACTGCATCCCCTCGACCACCTCGAGGGTGGTCTCGAGGCCGCGGGCCTCCTCGACGGTGATCACGCCGTCCTTGCCGACCTTCTCCATCGCCTCGGCGATGATGCCGCCGATCTCGAGGTCGTTGTTCGCCGAGATGGTGCCGATGTGGGCGATGTCCTTCCCCTCGACCGGCCGCGACATCTTGTCGATCGCCTCGACCGCCGCCTTGACCGCCATCTCGATGCCGCGCTTGATCTCCATCGGATTGGCGCCGGCGGTGACGTTCTTCGAGCCCTCGCGATAGATCGCCTGGGCGAGGACGGTGGCGGTGGTGGTGCCGTCGCCGGCCACGTCGGAGGTCTTCGAAGCGACCTCGCGCACCATCTGGGCGCCCATGTTCTCGAGCGGATCGGCGAGCTCGATCTCCTTGGCGACGGTGACGCCGTCCTTGGTGATCGAGGGGGAGCCGAACTTCTTCTCGATGACGACGTTGCGGCCCTTGGGGCCGAGGGTCACCTTGACCGCGTCGGCGAGCTTGTTGACGCCCCGGAGGATCGCGGCGCGCGCGTCCCCGGAGTAAGTGATCTGCTTAGCCATTGGTTCTATGCCTCCTGATGGGGTCTATAGCTTGAAAGTCTTGATGAAGGTCGCTGGTCGCTTGGAGCGCGGGGATCACTTGCTGCCGTTCGAACCGACGATGGCCAGGATCTCTTCCTCGCGGAGGATCACGTAGTCATTGCCGTCGAGCTTGATCTCGCTGCCGGAGTACTTGCCCATGAGGACGCGGTCGCCCTCCTTGACGTCCATCGGCGCGCGCTTGCCCTCGTCGTTGAGCTTGCCCGGGCCGACCGCGACCACCTCGGCCTCCTGCGGCTTCTCTTTGGCGCTGTCCGGAATGATGATGCCCCCCCGGACCTGCTCTTCCTGCTCAATGCGCTTCACCAGGACACGATCGTGCAAAGGACGAATATTCATAGTGCTTACCTCCTTGGAGACTAGGTTGGAGCGGAGATTGGGTTCATTGCGGCCGGCTGTCAGCACTCGCCCGCATTGACTGCTAACAGCATAGTCAGACAGAAAATGCCTGTCAAGGGTTTGAGGGGGCTCTTCGTGCCCGAGCTTGGCCCGCGCAGCCGACTGGCAGCGAGCGAAGCGAGCGCACACGAAGGAGGCGAGCAGGGCCAAGCTCGGGCACGAAGAGCCCCCTCGGGCGATCAGGCGGTGCCGAGGGGGGCGAAGCGCTCCTCGATGCCGGCGGGCTCGCCGATCGCCCGCCCGTCGCGCTCGACCCAGGCGTGAGCGGCGAGCGTGCCCCCCTGGCGGAGGACGCCGATCTTCAGCTCGCTCGGGATGCCGTGCCGCCCGAGCAGCCAGCGCAGGGTGAGCGCCCGGGGGACGCAGCGCATCGGATAGAGATGATGGCGCGCCGCCGCCGCCGCCGCCCAGACGAGCCGGCCGACCGCTTCCTCACCAGAGGCCCTGCCGGCCGGCGCGGGGGCGAGCCAGCGCTCCAGCCGGGCGAAGGAGAGCGCGCGCAGCCCCAGATCGGCGGCGAGGAGGATCCCCCAGGCGCGAGCGAAGGCCCAGAGGTCCGCCGGGCTCCTGCCCTTCCGCCGATTGAGATCTCGAACCGCCATAGCCGATTATCCTCCCGATCCCAGCCGATCTGAGCCCCGGCGGCTCAGAAAATCGGCTGTGCTAAAATCACCCGGCTTGAACGACGACCCTCCGAAACGACCCATCGCCCTCGCTCCCCCCGGCCTCCCGAACCCGCGGTCCCCAGGCTCAGCGGGTGAGCTGCGCCCGCACGGCCCTCGCGATCGGCGCGATCGCGAGGAGGGGCCCGGTTGAGCTTCTTCCTGCTCGCCGCCGCCCTTCCCGCCGCCGTGCCGGTTTCCCCGGCGCCGTCGGGCTTCGCAGCCCATCCCGGCTGGGGGATGGTCCTCGGGCTCGTCCTGGTGGTCCTCAACGGCTTCTTCGTGGCCGCCGAGTTCGCCCTGGTCCGCATCCGGCCGACCCAGCTCGAGCCCTACGTCGCCGACGGGGTCCGCCGCGCCCGGCTGGCGCGGCACATGACCCGCCACCTCGACGCCTATCTCTCCGCCACCCAGCTCGGCATCACCCTCGCGAGCCTGGCGCTCGGCTGGGTCGGCGAGCCGGCGTTCTCTTGGCTGGTCCGGCCGCTGATCACCCCGCTGACCGCCAATCCCGACCTCGTGCACTCGATCAGCCTGGGCCTCTCCTTCCTCGTCATCACCATCCTGCACATCGTGCTCGGCGAGCTGGCTCCGAAGTCGATCGCGATCCGCAAGACCGAGGGGACGGCGCTGCTGATCTCCTTCCCCCTCTTCTTCTTCTTCAAGCTCACCTACCCGGCGATCTGGCTGCTCAACCACACCGCCAACCGCCTGCTCAAGCTGATCGGCATCCCGCCGGCGGCCGAGGGGGAGCTGGCGCATGACGAAGAAGAGCTGCGGCTGCTGCTCTCCTCCTCCAAGGACAGCCAGATCTCGCTGCAGAAGCGCGAGCTGCTCGACAATATCTTCGAGCTGTCGCACCGCATCGCCCGGCAGATCATGCTCCCCCGCCAGGACGTGGTCTACCTGTCGACCGAGCGGCCGCTGGCCGAAAACCTGCGCATCGCTCGCCGCAGCGGTCATACCCGCTTCCCGCTCTGCGACGGCGACCTCGACCACGTCATCGGCCTGCTCCACATCAAGGACATCTTCCACCGCGAGCGCCCGTTGACCGCGCTCACCGAGGTGGCCCGCGAGATCGCCTTCGTCCCCGAGACGCTCGAGCTCGACCGCCTGCTCAAACGGATGCGCACCGAGCGCTTCCACCTGGCGGCGGTGATCGACGAATACGGCGGCGTCTCCGGCATCGTCACCCTCGAGGACGTCATCGAGGAGATCGTCGGCTCGATCCAGGACGAGTTCGACGTCGAGCGCCCCGAGCTGGTCGAGAAGGGGGAAGGGGTCTGGGTGGTCTCCGGCGGCATGCTGGTCGAGGACCTCGAAGAGGCGCTGGGGATCGAGATCTCCGAGCGCGACGACGACACCATCGGTGGCGTCGTCTTCTCCGAGCTGGGGAGGAACCCCGCCGTCGGCGACCAGGTGGAGCTGGGGCCGGCGACCGTCGAGGTCCTCGAGGTGCAGCTCAACCGGGTGGCGACGCTGCGGGTGGTGGTACACCCGCGGGAGACGGTGCCGCAGGACGAGGATTAGCGCCGATCGCCTTGAGGTCGACCGGCCGGTTGGCCGGCGGCTCGGCGGTGGCGGCGGCCAGTCTGGCGCGCAGGGCCGCCCAGCGCTCGGGGGGCAGGCTGCCCTGGCTCCAGTGAGCGGCCACCACCCGCCGCGGACCGGCGGGCTCGACCCGCCAGCCGGGCAACCCGGCGAGCGCGCTCCTGAACTCCCCCGCGTCGGCGTCGGTGTCCCAGACGCTGACCCAGAGGAGCAGCCGGCCGCCGGCCTTCTCCGGAGTCTCATAGACCGCGAAGCGGTCGCCCCCCCAGCCGGCCGCCGCCGCGGCGGCCCGGTCGATGCTCTCGAGCCCCTCGCGCAGATAGATGCGGATCCCCAGCTCCCCCAGCTCCCCCTCGGCCGCCCGGGCGTATCCCGGCAGCTCCGCCGCGAGGTCGGGGAGGTGGACGACGACGGGATCGTCCCGCCGGCCATACCACTTCTCGGGGTGCAGGATCTGCTCGGTCGAGCGCGGCGGATCGGTGGTGAAGGCGTAGTCGAGCAGCTTCTGCCCTCCCTGCCGCCGCACCTCCAGGCAGAAGGCGGCCCCCTGGAGATAGCTGAACAGGAGGGTGTCGCGGAACCAGGCCGGCGCGGCGAGCATCTCCCGGGTGCCAGGGAGGTCGGGAGACGCCGCGATCGTCTTCCTGGAATCGCGCATCATGCCGCTCAGCACCCCCGCCATGCCGGGTGTCGTCTCGAGGTGCGTCCGCGCTTCGTAGTCGAGCATGGTCAGGGTGGCGTCCCCCTCGACCAGCGCCTCGCCGGCGGTCCCCGCGTCGGAGAGCGGATCGGGATTCTCGAAGCGGTCGAGGTCGAAGCTCTGGTCCTGGAGGGCGTGGGTCAGCTCGTGGACCAGCGTCATGTCCTGATCGACGTCCGGCTTCGCCGGCTGTCCCTGCCCTCCCTTGGACGCCGAGGACGCCGGCAGGTCGACCAGGGCCAGGTACTTGCGGTCCGGATCGTAGAAGCCGGCCACCTGGCTGCTCAGCAACTCGGGGAGATAGGCGCGCAGGTCCATCGCCTCGGGGATCAGCCCGAACGCCTTGAGGCTCGCCGCGAAGGCGCGCAGCCGCTCCGGCGGATAGTCCTTCGCCATCGCCTCCACCACCTTCTCCTTCAGCGCCCGGGTTCCCAGCGAGCCCGCGGGGACCGGCCGCCGCGCCTTGAGGCCGCGGTAGGTCTCCGCCCCGCGCAGCAGCGCGGCGAGATGCTTCGCGCCCTCCGCCGGCAGAGGGGTGACGCCGGCGGGCAGCTTTGGATCTGGAGCGGGGGCGGCCGCCTCGGGCGTCGCCGGCACCGCCGCGGCCGGCCGTCCGGCGAGGAGCAGGAGGAGCGCGCAGCAGGGCGCGAGCCCGGAGGAGCTTCGACCCGGCATCGCTAGGGAGCGCTCTTGGCGCCCAGCCGGAAGGAGTTGAGCACCCGCAGCGCCGTCGCCTGCTCGCGGGGCCAGGATGCGGAGGGGCCGAGGGCGGTGAGGAAGAAGAAGTCCGAGTCGCGCGCCAGCGTCCGCAGCTCGCCGCGCACCTGCTGCCCCTTGAGCAGAGCCACGAAGCTGATCTCGCGCATCTTGATCACCGCCTGATCGTGCTCCAGCTCGTCCAGCCGGTGGAACTCGGTCATCGTGCTCTTCACCGCCCGCTCCACCATGCGGCTCATCAGGGAGGAGGCCGTATCCGCCGGCCGGATCTGGTAGCCGACGCCGATGCGGACCTCCCCGTCGGGGCTGGACATCGTCACCAGCAGCTGGGGATCGACCGGGTCCCGCGCGAGCCGCCACCCCTGGAGCGAGTCCGGCAGGCGGATCGAGATCCCCAGCGCCGGATTGAGATAGGAGCGCCCGTCCGCGCTCACCCTCCCGGCCGGGGCCCCGTCGGGGAGGAACTTCCGGACCTCGTCGAGCATCGCGATCCCGCCCCGCAGGTTGGCGAACGCCCTCGGGTCGGGCGGTTGCGGGGTGGCGCCGAGCGCCGCCAGGTTGAGGCTGCGGTTCGCCGGCCGGTCGGCCACCACCTCCTTGAAGCGCGCCCGCAGCTTGAGGAACGACGCCTCCGGCAGGGGACCCCGGCTGTCGCGGACCGCCAGCACCTGGAGCGGACCGAACGTCGACGTCCGCCAGCCTCCCACCGAGTCCAGCGCGTGCCTGAACTGCCCGGCCTCGAGCCCGTTGTCCCATTCGGACATCCAGAAGACCCGCCGCGCGCCCCCCTTCTGGTAGACCACGAAACGGTCGCCCGTCCACCCCGCCGCCGCGTCGGCGGCCCAGGCGGCGTCGTGAAGGCCCGCGCGCAAGTAGATCCGCAGGCTGAGCTCGCCCAGCGTCCCCTCGGCGGTCTTGCGGTACCCCGGCAGGTCGGCGCCGAGGTCCGGGAGATGAAGGACGACGGGGTCGCTGCGCCGGCCGTACCACTTCTCGGGGTGCAGGATCTGCGCGGTCGAGCGCGGCGGATCGGTGGCGAACGCGTAGTCGAGCAGGGTCTGGCCGCCCTGCCGCCTCACCTCCATGCAGAACGCGGCCCCCTGGAGATAGCTGAACAGCAGGGTGTCCCGGATCCAGGCCGGCGCCGCCATCATCTGCCGGACGCCGGGGAGGTCGGGGCTCCGCTCGATCAGCTTCTGCGGCTCCGCCGTCAGCCCGGCCAGGATCTCGCCGAGGCCGGGGAGCGTTTCGAGCCCCATCCGGAAGTTGTAGTCGAGCTCGGTCAGCGTGGCGTCCCCCTCGACCAGAGCCTTGCGGGACATCCGGACGTCGGACATCAGGTCGTGATCGGAGAGCAGGCGGCGCAGGTCGAAGCTCTGGTCCTGGAGCGCGTGGGTCAGCTCGTGAACCATGGTGCGGTTGCGCTCGAGCTTGCGCTCCCCTTCGCCCGCGTCTCCGCCCTTCTCTTCCTCCTTACCTTCTTTACCTTTTTTTTCGTTCTTCTCTTCCTTCGCGGGCTCCGCGGGGGGCGGATCGACCAGCGCCAGGTACTTCCGGTTGGGGTCGTAGTAACCCGCCACCTGGGTGCTCATCAGCTCGGGGAGATAGCGGCCGAGGTCCATCGTCTCGGGGATCAGGTCGAACGCCTTCAGACCGGCCTCGAGCACCGGCAGATTCAGGGCCGAAGCATCCTTCCCGGCCGGCGCCGTGATCTGCGTCATCTGAGTGTTGAGCGCCGCGAGGCTGAGGGAGCCGGCGGTGACCGGCCCCTTCGCCTTCAGGCCGCGGTACTCTTCCGCCGCGCGCAGCAGCTCCGCGAAGTGCTTCGCCTCCTCCGCGGGGAGAGGAGACACACCTGCCGCCGGGGCGGCCGGCTCCGCCCGTCCCGCGACCAGCGGGAGCGCGCAGAACAGGGCCACGAACCGGAACCTTCGACTCGACATACGATCTCCTGCACCGACGATCTCCCGCACCGTAAGGCCAGCGTTCGGACTCAAGGGCCGGAAGCGGCATTATAGAAGCGAAACTGAGGCAAAATACGTTTCATGCCGACCTCCTGGAAACCGCTGCTCGCCGGTCCCCTCGCCGAACAGGCCGCCCAGTCCGTGCGCGAGATCGCCGCCGCCCTCCCCGCGCTCGACGCCCCGGAAGGCTGGTCCGCCTCGCTGGCCGGCGGCCAGGCCGGGCAGTCGCTGTTCTACGCCTACCTCGCCCTCCACACCGCCGAGCCGGCGGCGGCCGACCGCGCGGCGGATCTCCTCGAGGCCGCCGCGGACACCCTCGCCAGCGTCCCCCTCCCCCCCTCGCTCTACGCCGGCTTTCCGGGGGTCGCCTGGACGATGGAGCACCTGCGCGGGCGGCTGTTCGAAGAGGACGAGGAGGGCGAGGACGGGGAGGACCCGCTCCAGGAGATCGACGACGCCCTGCTCGGCGCCGTCGGCCGCTCGCCCTGGCAGGGGGAGTACGACCTCATCGGGGGGCTCGCCGGCCTCGGCGTCTACGCCCTCGAGCGGCTCCCGCACGACTCCGCCGCCGCCCTGCTCGAGCAGGTGGTGGAGCGCCTGGCCGAGCTCGCCAAGCCCTTCGACGAGGGGGTTTCCTGGTTCACCCCGCCCGGGCACCTCCCCGATTGGCAGCGCGAGATCCATCCCGACGGCTACTACAACCTGGGCCTCGCCCACGGGATGCCCGCCGTGGTGGCCGTGCTCGCCGGGGCCGCCGCCGCCGGGGTGGCCGCCGCCAAGGCCCGGCCGCTGCTCGACGGCGCGGTCGCCTGGCTGCTCGCCCGGCGTTACGCCCCGGGGAGCGGCTCCTGCTTCGGCACCTCCTACAACCCGGGGGAGGCGCCGGTCCCCTCGCGGCTCGCCTGGTGCTACGGCGACGCCGGGGTCGCCGCCGCCCTCCTCGCCGCGGCGCGCGCCGTGGGGGAGCCCAAGTGGGAGCGCCAGGCGATCGAGGTCGCCCTGGCCGCCGCGGCGCGCGACCCAAAGAGCGCGCACATCAACGACGCCGGCCTCTGCCACGGCGCCGCCGGCCTCGGCCACCTGTTCAATCGCATGTACCAGACGACCGGCGAGGAGCGGCTGGCCACCGCCGCCCGCTCCTGGTTCGCAACCGCCCTCGCCCTGCGGACGCCCGGGGAACCGGTCGCCGGCTACCGGGCCTACGAGTTCGAGCCCGGCGGCGAGACCAAGTGGCGGCCGGACCCCGGCTTCCTCGAAGGCGCCACCGGGGTGGGCCTCGCCCTGCTCGGCGCCGTCTCCGCCGTCGAGCCGGCCTGGGACCGGATTCTGCTCGTCTCGTTGCCGCCGGTCCCGGGAGACTGACGGCTCTCCAGGTACCCCCAGCCGTGGACGCGGAGCTCGGACCCAGGCACCGGAGGATCGCCACCAACGGCATCCATCTGCATGCCGTCGAAGCCGGCCCTGAAGACGGACCGCTGCTGATCCTCCTCCATGGCTTTCCGGAGCCCTGGTTCGCCTGGCGGCATCAGATCGCGCCGCTCGCCGCCGCCGGCTTTCACGTCGTCGCCCCCGACCAGCGGGGATACAACCTCAGCGACAAGCCGGCGCGGATCGCGGACTACAACCTGGAGACCCTGGCGCGCGACGTCGTGGGGCTGATCGACGAGGCGGGAGAGGAGAGGGCCTGCGTCGCCGGTCACGACTGGGGGGGCGCGGTCGGCTGGTGGCTGGGGGTCCGCCACCCGGAGCGGCTCCACAAGCTCGCCCTGCTCAACATCCCGCATCCGCGGGTTTTGGAGCGCGCCCTGCGCACCCGCTCCGCGCAACGCCGGAAGAGCTCCTACATGTTCTTCTTCCAGCTCCCCTGGCTCCCCGAGCGGAGCTTCCGGGCCGGCCGCTTCGCCCTCGCCGTGAAGTCCCTCCAGGGGAGCAGCCGGCCCGGCACCTTCAGCGACCCGGACCTCGAGCGCTACCGGCAGGCCTGGTCGCAGCCGGGCGCGGTCCGTTCGATGATCCACTGGTACCGCGCCGCCCTGCGCGCGCGCCCCGAGTGGCCGGCCTCGCCCCGCGTCCGCGTCCCCACCCTGCTGCTCTGGGGCCGCAAGGACCGCTTCCTCGGCGAGGAGATGGCCCGGCCCAGCGTCGATCTCTGCGACGAGGGACGCCTCGAGCTCTTCGACGAGGCGACCCACTGGCTCCAGCACGAAGAGCCAGAGCGGGTGAACCGGCGGCTCCTCGCGCACTTCGCCTGACGCCCCCCGAAGCCCTGCGCGCCCGCGCCGCGGCAGGCGACATCGGCGTACGGCAGCCGACAATCTCCCGCGGCAGGCGACCGCGGAAAATTGTCGGCTGACATTTCTCTACGGCAGGCGGCAATTCTCTACGGCAGCAGACCTTGTCTTATGGCAGGCGACATTGCGGCGCGGCAGCCGGCAATGCGTCACGGCAGTCGACCCTGAGCCAGGGAAGCTGACAACGCGCCACGGCAGGCGACGATCTCCCACGGCAGCGTACCGAATCAAATTGTCGGCAGACATTTCGCCACGGCAGCCGACATTCTCTTGCGGCAGCCCGACTTTTCCCAGAGCAGGCGACATTTCGCCAGGGCAGCCGCCAACCCGCCACGGCGGCTTGCCGAACCGCACTGTCGGCTGACATTTCACCGAATCGGGGGATCGCGGCCCTCTTACAGGCGGCTACCTCATCATGGGACAATCCAAGGAAGGACGACTCCTCATCGTCTCCTACACGGAGCGATCCGGGCGCGTTCGCCTGATCAGCGCCCGACCCGCGACACGCCCCAAGCGGAAAACCTATGAAGAAGAAATCTAAGAGCGAGCTCGAAGCGCCGCGCCTTCGCGAGACGCCCGGCCGCCTAGATCTGCTGAATGGAATGACCCGTCCGGCGCATCTTCGTCGCGTCGCGCAGGGGCGGGTCGCCGAACATGCGTGAATATTCGCGGCTGAACTGGGATGCGCTCCTGTACCCCACCCGGAAGGCCGCGCTCTCGGCCGTCTCGCCTTCCTCGGTCATCAGGCGCCGCGCCTCCAGCAGGCGGAGGCGCTTCTGGTACTGGATGGGGCTCACCGCGGTCACTTCCTTGAAGTGCTTGAAGAACGCCGAGCGGCTCATGTTCGCCGCCGTGGCCAGAGCCGCGACGTCGACCTCCTGGGCGAGCTCGGACTTCAGGCTGTAGATCGCCTGCGAGATCCGGTGCATCCGGCTGCCGGAACGCACGAACTGCTGGATCGCCGGGCCGTCGGCCCCCTTCAGCAGGTGATACAGGATCTCGCGGACGACCAGCGGGCCGAGCACCGGCGCGTCCTCGGGGTTCTGGAAGAGATGCCCCAGCCGGACCGCGGCCTCCAGCATCGGATCGCTCGCCTTCCCGATGAACACCGCGCGGAGCGGAGTCTCCACCTCCTGAGGAAAGCCGTTCTCCAGCGCCGCCGCGACCTCGCTCAGAGCCAGCGCATCGAAGCCGATTTTCAGGCACAGAAACGGGCGCTCGGGCGTCGCCGAAAAGAGGCGGCTGGTCACCGGCAGATCGATCGGAGCCGCGATGTACTGCGCGCCCTCGCAGCGGTAGACCTCGCTCCCCAGCAGGATCTCCTTGCACCCCTGGACGACGATGCTCAGCGCCGCGCGCCAATGCCGCTTCGTGCGCCGGTCGGGATGCGAGAACTTTATGCAATGGGTACCTGGAACGGGCGACTCGTGCAATCCCTCTCCGGGAGAGCCCAGATCCACGAGTCTCGCCAATTCGGAGCGCAGGTCCCGCATCGATGTATCCTAAATCAGATTGGACGATCAGGCAAGAAGCGTGGACTTTTGGGAATTTACCGCCCGCGGCCGCGACGGCATACTGATCCGCGAAGACAATCTGGCGGGTCACCCGGCCAGAACCAAGAAGCAGGAAGAAGGAGAGAGCCAATGAAGATCTTTGTCACTGGAGCGACGGGGTATATCGGCCGCGTGGTCACGGAGCGGGCGCTCGCCGCGGGTCATACCGTTCACGGATTGTCGCGGAGCGACGAAGGCGACGCAAGGTTGCAGGCGCTGGGCGCGACGGTGGTGCGCGGCGAGCTGGCCGGCCTGGAGGTGCTGCGGGAAGAGAGCGCCCAGGCGGACGCCGTGTTGCACCTCGGATTCATCCACGATTTCACCATGGACTACGAGGAGGTGCTGCGCGTCGACGCCGCGGCGGTCGATGCCCTGGCCGAGCCGTTGCGCGGCACCGGCAAGCCGCTGGTGATCACCTCCGGCACGGCCGTGGTCGAGCCCGATCCGGCGGGAGGCGAGACCAGGGAGGATTCGCCGCTGGCGCAGAGCTTCGTGTTGAGGCACCGCATCCGGTCCGAGCGTCATGCCTTGGACTGGAGCGAGCGCGGCGTCCGGGTGAGCGCCATCCGCCTGCCGCCCTATGTCTACGGGCGCGGCGGCAGCTATTTCCTCCCCCTCCTGATGCGGAACGCCGCCGAGGCCGGCGAGTCCGTCTACGTCGGGGACGGCAGCCTGCGCACGGTGGGGGTGCACGTGGACGACGCGGCGGAGCTCTACCTCCTCGCCACGGACCGGGCGAAAGCCGGGGAGGTCTTCAACGGCAGCGGGGAGATCGTCACCCTGCGGCAGATGGCCGAGGCAATCGGAGAGACGCTCCAGGTTCCCGTGCGCTCCGTCGGCCGCGACGAGGCGGCGGCGGTCTGGGGGGACTTCCTGGCGGCGTTCGTGCTGTTCGAGAACCAGCCTTCGAACCGCAAGGCGATCGAGCAGCTCGGCTGGCAGCCGACAGGGGTCGACATGCTCACCGACGTCGTGTCCGGGTCCTATCGCGAGCTGGCGGAGAAGCTCCGGCAAGGCTGACGCCGAAGTCCTCAGAATCCCATCCGGAACTCCGCCCCGCCTCCCTCGGCAGGCCCCAGGCTGAACGCGAAGCCGTGGGCGGAGAGGATCTCCTGCACCAGGGTCAGGCCGAGGCCGCGGCCGTTCCGCTTGGTCGAGAAGAAGGGGGTGAAGAGGAGGGCGCGGACGTCGTCCGGAATCCCCGTCCCGGAGTCGCGGAGAGTGAGCGCGGCGCGGTCGAGGCGGAGGGCGATCGTGCCGTCCTCGCCGATCGACTCCATGGCGTTCTTGAGGACGTTCATCAGCACCTGCTCGATCTGATTGCGGTCGAGGGAGAGGGCCGGCATATCCGCCACCGCCTCCCACTCGACCCGGATGCGCCGCCGGTCGAGCTCCGGGCGCAGCAGGATCAGGATCTCGTCGACCAGGCGCGCGAGGTCGGTCGGGCGGCGCTCCGGGGGCGGCAGGCGGACGACGTCGGCGAAGCCGTTCATGAACGCCTGCAGGTTTTCGAGGCGGGTGATGGCGACCGCGATCCCTTGCAGGTAGTCCTCGCGGTCCTCGGTCCTCAGATCGGGGGCGTAGCCGCGGAAGGAGTCGAGGAGCGAGCCGACCGCCCCCACCGAGTTGTTGATCTCGTGGGACATCATGCGGATCAGCTTGCCGTAGGCCGCCTTCTCCGAGGCCCGCAGCTCCTCCGTCAGCTCCTCGAGGAGCAGGAAGCCGCGCGGAAAGCCACGGTCGAAGAGCTCCGCCCGGGTCGCCTTGAGCCGCCGCCCGCCGGGGAGCGCGAGGACCTCGGAGCCTCCCTTGGGGACCGCTTGCAGAGCGACCCCAAGCGGCTCGGGAAGCGCCCCGATCTCCAGGCCGAGCACCGCCGGGCCCGAGACCTGGAGCAGCGCCTCGGCCGCCGGATTGAGCGAGGAGATCCGGCCGTCGAAATCGAGCGTCGCGATCCCCGCCGGCGAGGCGGCGAGGATCTTCTCGAGGAAGAAATGCTGCTCCTGGAGCTTCAGGCGCTCCTCGCGGAGACGGTCGATCATCCGGTTGTAGATCCGGATCAGGGCGTCCATCTCCGGCTGCCCCACCTCGCGGAACTGCGAGGTGAAGTCGCGCTCGCCGATCAGCTCGGCGCCGGTGCGGATGAGGTCGAGCGGCACGAAGAAGGTGCGCACCAGCGCCACGCCGAAGCCGATCGAGAGCACGAACAGCCCTTCGACCGCGAGCAGCCAGACGCGGTCCTCGCGCAGCACGACGAACGAGATCCCCGCGAGCACCGCGTGGATCAGCACCAGATAGACGATGATCTTGGCCCGCAGCGTCATGGCGGGAGATACCGCGAAGCGATCAATGCGATTCGAGCCCGTACTTTTCGAAGCGCCGGTAGAGAGCCGCCCGCGAGAGCCCCAGCGCCTCGGCCACCCGCGTCACGTTCCCTTCATAATGACGCAGGCATTTGACGATCATCGCCTTTTCCATCTCGTCGAGGGTCATCGTGCCGGGGCTGGGCAGCGGGGTGCCCGCGCCGCGCGGCCCGTCCCGTTCGTCGAGCCCTGACAGGGCCACCAGGTCCGCGGCGTCGAGGCGGTCGCCGTCGACCACCAGCACGGCGCGCTCGAGGGTCTGCTTGAGCTGGCGGATGTTCCCCGGCCAGGGCTGGTCCTGGAGCCAGCCGAGGGCGCGGTCGGTGAGCGCGATCGGCGAGCGGCGGTAGGTGCGGGCCGAGAGGTCGAGGAAGTGGCGGGCGAGGAGCGGCACGTCGCCGCGCCGCTCGCGCAGCGCCGGCAGGCGCAGGGCGATCAGGTTCAGCCGGTAGAGGAGATCCTCGCGGAACTGCCCCTGCGCCACCATCTCCCCGAGGTCGCGGTTGGTGGCCGCGACCACCCGCACGTCGACGGTGCGGGGGGTGCTCGAGCCCAGCACCTCGTAGGAGCGGTCCTGGAGCACGCGCAGCAGCTTCACCTGCGAGGAGGGGTCCACCTCGCCGATCTCGTCGAGGAAGATCGAGCCGCGGTCGGCCAGCTCGAAACGCCCCTTGCGGTCCGCCCGCGCGTCGGTGAAGGCGCCTTTGACGTGACCGAACATCTCGCTTTCGAACAGCGTCGACGAGATGCCGCCCAGATTCACCTTGACGAACGGCCCCTCACGCCGCCGGCTGTTGCGGTGGATCGCCTCGGCCGCCAGCTCCTTGCCGGTGCCGCTCTCCCCCGTGATCAGCACCGAGGCGTCGGTCGGCGCCACGCGGCCGATCAGCTCGAGGAGCTTGAGGAAACGCGGCTCGGCGCCGATCATGCCGCGGAAATCGAACCGCCGGTCGAGCTCCTCGCGGTTCGCCGGAGCGCCTTTCCCTTCGGCACCGTCGCCGGCGTCCCCCTGCCGCGCGAGGGACAGCGCGGTCTCGACCGTCTGCAGGAGCTGCGCGTTCGACCACGGCTTGGTGACGAAGTCCGCGGCTCCCGCCTTCATCCCCTCGACCGCCAGGGCGATCGATCCCCAGGCGGTGATCAGGATCACCGGCAGCCGCGGGCGCAGCCGGCGCGTCTCGGCGAGGAGCGCGAGCCCCTCCTCCCCCGTGGTGACGCGGGAGAAGTTCATGTCCTGGAGCACCAGGTCGACGTCCTGCTCGCGCAGCACCGCCAGCGCCTCCTCCCGCGAGCGGGCCGCCCGCGTGGGATGGCCGTGCCGTTTGAGCAGGAGGCTCAAGGAAGCCGTGACGGACGGGTCGTCGTCGACGATCAGGATCATTGGGGGAATCGATTTCTCATTTTTCTATCATTCGTAGCGCAAGGCCTCGGCCGGCTGCACCCGGGACGCCAGTGTGCTGGGGTAGAGGGCGCAGACGACGGAGATCAGATACATCGTGGCGACCGCGAACGCCAGCCCCGCCGCGAAAACCTGGCGGGAAAGGACGCCGATCAGGTCGAGGACGGGAATCTGGATCACCAGCAGGACGCCGATCAGGACGCCCAGGCTGGTGACCACCAGCTGCTCGAGCAGCACCTGGCGGTGCACCGCCGAGCGCGAGGCGCCGGCGGCCCGCCGCAGACCGATCTCGCGGGTGCGCTGGAGGAGATTCTGCCACAGCACCCCGATCAGCCCGAGGCCGACCATCAGCAGGAGGAAGAAGGCGAGCGTGCCGGCGACGATCAGCGGGGTCAGGAAGAAGCGGAACGCCGTCTTGCGCACCTGCGCGAGCGGGCGCACCTCGAACGACCAGTCGGGGGCCACGGCCTGCATCCGGCGGACCAGCTCCTCCTCGAACGCCGGCGGCGTGCCGGGGCGGACGCGGACCACCAAGCTGCGCATCAGCTCGCCTTCCGGGTGGTCGACCGAGGAGAAACGGAAGAGGAAGTTGCCGTTGGGCATCAGCTCCCCCGTCTTGCGGAACTCCTTCACCACACCGACGACGCGGGACGGGCGCTCGCCGGGGTTGCTCTCGCGGAACGTCCGGCCGATCGGGTTTTCGGCTCCGAAGGCGGCGCGCGCCAGGTCGCGATCGATCACCACCGGCAGCCAGGCGAGTGTCGCGTCCGCCTCCTCGAACCAGCGGCCGGCCACCAGCTCGAGCCCCATCGCCTTGTCGAAGCCCACCGTCGCGCGGTCGGCCTCCGTCACCAACGTCCTCCCTCCGGTCTCGACGGAAGTCCCCCATCCCCCCTGGTCGAAGGGGACGACCCACGTCCCCGCCGCCGCCTCCACGGCAGGAAGCGCCCGCACCTCCTGGAGCAGCCGCGCGAAGGTGGCCTGCTGCGCGGGGGTCGCGGCAGGGAGGCTCGCCTCGCTCTGGCCGAGGCCGATGCGGACGTTCCAGACGGGCTTCCAGTCGTAGCCGAGCGGCACCCGGTAGTTGGCGAGGAAGAAGAGCCCGAGCGTCGCCACCCCGAAGACCACCAGGAAGGAAACGCAGGTCTCGAGGATCATCAGCGCGTTCGAGCGCTTGCGGTTCCAGACCAGCTTCAACAGATGACGGATCATGCGGACCTCCCGCGTAGCGCCTGGACGGGGTGGAGCTTCGACATCCGCCAGGCCGGATAGACCCCCGAGAAGAGACCGAAGAAGGCGGCGATGGCGAGACCCTCGAAGAAAATCCGGACATTGAGCCCGAGTTGCGTGTGGGCGATCAGACCGCTGACGTTGAACGCCCGCAGCACACCGGCCGCGAGCACCAGGCCGATCGCCGCGCCGATCAGCGTCAGCACCAGGTTCTCGATCAGGAACTGGCCGGAGAGGGTGCGCGAGGAGGCGCCGAAGGCCCGGCGGACGCCGATCTCCGAGGCGCGGTCGAGGATGCGGCTGAGATTGATGTTCACCAGGTTGATGGTGGGGAGGAGCATGAAGCCGAGCATCAGGGCGAGCAGCGCCGCGCGCAGCCGCCTCCCCGGATTCGCCACCGGCGTGCCGGGCAGGAACATGCGGGCCGCCCCCTCGAACAGGTCGTCCGCGCCGGCGATCAGGATCTTGTAGCTCTTCGGATCGGGGAGGTGCTTCTCCGCCTCGCGCAGCGCGGCCTGGAATTCGGCCTTGACCTGCGGCACGTCGGCCGGGCGGCGGGCGAGGATCAGCGCGGTGAATTCGCCCATCCAGTCCTGCTGGTAGGCGGTGGTCTTGGCGGAGGTGATCGGCACCCAGAGGTCGGCCGTGGAGCTGTAGCGGAGGATCGGCACGTCGCGCACCACCCCCACCACGCGGAAATTCTGGCCGTCCGCCTCGAGCGTCTTGCCGAGGGCCGGCGCGGAGCCGAAGAAGCGCTCGCGGGTCGACTCGCTGATCACCGCCACCCGGCGCCCGCCGGCGTCGTCGTCCGCCGTGAACGGGCCCCCCTCCACGAAGTCGAAGCCGAGGACCTTCCAGAAGTCGCTGTCCGCCCGCCGCAGCGACGACTCGATCTTGCGGCCGTTCCAGTACGAGACCGCCGTCCGCGCCTCGGTGACGAAGGAGATCCGCTCGACGCTCGGCAGCTTCGTCATCGGCCGCACGTAGCGCTGGAGGAACGCATAGCCGGGCTCCGAGGACTGCTGATCGTCCGGACCCTGCATCGACAGCCGGTAGACGCCGAGCATGCGGTCGGCGTGGATCTCCGGCGTCCGCGCCGCGAAGACGTAATCGAGCAGCGCCGTCGCGACCAGCAGGACCAGCAGCGTGACGCTGATCCCGAACAGGCTGATGAAAGTGAAGAACTTCCGCCGCCCGAGGACCTTGAGCGCGACCTTCAGATAGTTTTTGAGCATCGCCGTCTCCCTTACTGCACCTGCCGGCCGTCGAACATGCGGACGACGCGGTGGGTCTTCTCGGCCATTCGGGGGTCGTGGGTGACCATCACGATGGTGGTCCCCTCGTTGACGTTCAGGCCGCTCAGGATGTCCATGATCTCGTCGCCCATCTGGCTGTCGAGATTGCCGGTCGGCTCGTCGGCGAGCAGGATGCCGGGCTTGCCGACGATCGCCCGCGCGATCGCCACCCGCTGCTGCTGGCCGCCCGAGAGCTGGGTCGGAAAGTGATGCGTGCGCGACGACAGCCCCACCCGGTCGAGCGCCGCGAGCGCCGCGCGGCGGCGCTCTGAATTCGACATCCGGCGATAGAGCAGAGGGATCTCCACGTTGTCGACCACCGAGAGGTCGGAGACGAGATGGAACTGCTGGAAGATGAAGCCCAGCCGCTCGTTGCGGACCTTGGCGAGCTCGCGGTCGCCGTAGCGGTCGATCGCCTTGCCGTCGAGCGCCACCGTCCCCGAGCTCGGCGCGTCGAGCAGACCGATCAGATTGAGCAGCGTGCTCTTGCCGCAGCCGGACGGCCCCATGATCGAGACCAGCTCGCCCTTGGCGATCTGGAGATTGATGTTGTCGAGCGCGGTGGTCTCCACCCGCTCGGTGCGATACAGCTTGCTGACTCGTTGCAGATCGATCATAAAGAAAGCCTCCTCGGCTGGATTTCTCATTTCAGGTTCACCCGTTCCAGGTGCGCGTAATCCTTCATGTCGGAGAGGATCACCTCCTCCCCTGGCGCGAGCCCGGAGAGGACCTCGAAGCGGTCGTACCCCGCCAGGCCCAGGCGCACCTGGCGGCGGACGGCGTGGTCTCCCGCCACCACGAAGACGGCCTCGGTCACGCCGCCTTGCGCGAACGGCCCCTTGGGGACCCGCACCGCGTCGCCCCGCGCCGCGGTCACCACCAGCACGTCGACGCGGAGGGCGTTGCGCAGCTTGGGATGGCGCGGATTTTCGAGGTCGACCTTGAACCTGACAGCGCCGCTCTCGATCGTCGGATCGATCGCCGTCAGGCGGCCGTCGAGCGTCTGGTCGTCGAGCTTCACCCGCACGGCCTGGCCGACGTGCAGGCTCGCCGAGTGGACGTCCGAGACGGCGGCGTCGACGCGGAACGAATCGAGGTCCGCGATGCGCGCGATCACATCGCCGCGGCGGACCGTCGTCCCTTCCTGGAGCACCACCCAGGTGAGCACCCCGGCGCGGTCCGAGCGGGTGGTGGCGCGGTCGAGCAGGCGCGCCGCATCCTCGCGCTCCTTGCGCAGCGTGGCGAGGTCGAGCTCGACCCCTTGCAGCTGGGCGGCGGTCGAGCGCTCGGCGTTGCCGATCGAGGCCTGGAGCTGCGCCAGCTCGATCGCGGCCTTCTTCGCCTCGACCTCGGCCGCCTTGAACGTCTGTTCCGAGACCAGCCCGTCGGCGCGCAGCTTGCGGTTCTGCTCGGCGCGATAGCCGAGCGCCTCGACGTCGAGCTTCTGCGCCTCGATCTTGCCGCGCAGCTCGCCGAGGCTCTTGTCGAGCGTCAGCCGGAGCTGCTGCTCCTCGTTGGCCTTCCTGGCGAGCTGGTCCTCGATCTTGCCGAGGTCGAGCCGGGCGGACGAGGTGTCGAGCCGCAGGATCTCGTCCCCCGCGCGCACCAGGTCGCCCGGCCGCTTGAGCACCTTCTCCACCCGCGCCTCGACCGGGCTCGAGATCACCCCCTCGAACGCCGGCGCCACCGTCCCCGAAGCCTCCACGATCCCCTCGACCGGCCCGCGGTCCACCCGCCCCGTCCGCACCTCCGCGCGAGCCACCGCCGGCCGCAGCCACCCCGGCAACAGGATCAAAACCGCGATCGCGAGCCCCACGGCTCCCACGCCCACGATCGCCCGGCGTCCCAGGCGGCGATATCGATAGCTGCTCTCCAGCTCACGGTCCATGTTCGCTCGTCTCCTCCGTTCTGAGGGCGGAGAGTGCGAGCGGTGTGCCAGTGGTAAGTCGTTGATTTATCTAGGATTGTCGCGGATGTGGAGACGCCGGGAGCGTTCGGGGATGGACGGGGGCGTCCGGAAACGGACGGTCGATCCGCTCCACGGCAACCGTCCCGTAGAGACGCTCCCAGCGCATAACGAGAACCTAGGTAGGCCACGGGGACGGCGGGACGTCTCTCGAAGGCAACGTCCTTCCATAGACCGCGACCGCAAGAAGGCCACCACCGCCTTCTTCAAGGATGCCAAACCGGAAAGACCTACCCTTCGAAGAGACGTCCCGCCGTCCCCGTGGCCTGCACAGGTTCTCGTTATGCGCTGGGAACGTCTCTACGGACACGTTTTTGTGAATCAGGGGGTTCCGCATGGGGACGATTCGTGGAGAATTTCCGCGTGACCGACGATCTGTTGTTCCGGAAGCGATACCGGATTCCTTCGGCCCGTTACCCGGGGTGGGACTATCGATGGGCCGGTGCCTACAGCGTGACGATCTGCACCCGTGGGCGGGTGCGCTGCCTGGGGAGCGTCGAGGACGGAGAGGCGATCCTCTCGCTGGCAGGAAAGATCGTCGCCGAGGAATGGTTGAAGATTCCAGGGAGCCATCCGCGCGCGACTCTGGACGCATGGGTCGTGATGCCGGACCACATGCATGGGATCCTGATCTTCCAAGGCGACCCGGAGGACCGATCCCGGGATTCGAAATACCTGCAATCCCAATCCTTGGGCACCGTGGTTGGACGATTCAAAGCCGAGGCCACGAAACGGATCCGGGGGCCTCTGAGGCAATCCGATTTCGCTTGGCAGCCGAGATTCCACGACGTCGTCCTGAGAACACCCGCGGACCTCGAACGCGTCCGGGCCTATATTCGCGACAATCCCAAGAACTGGGTTCCCTGAGACTCCGGTAAAAAGACATCACAGGTCGGTGGCCTTCGCGATCGCCTTGCCAACCGGCAAGACCTGGCCTTCGAAGAGACGTCCCGCCGTCCCCGTGGCCTGCACAGGTTCTCGTTATGCGCTGGGAGCGTCTCTACGGGCACGTCATCGTCAACCCGCCGATTCCGCATGGAGAACGATCTTGTGGAAACACGCCGGCGCTCCGGCCCTCGGCAACCGTCCCGTAGAGACGCTCCCAGCCCGTCCACGACACCGATCGCAGGCCACGGGGACGGCGGGACGTCTCTCGAAGGCAATATCCTACCCTTCACCCCGCCCGTAAGAAGGTCACCGTCGCCCAGCGCAACACCAAGGCACAAGGCCGCCGCCCTCGCCTGTGAAAGGATTCCCGACCATGTGCGGCATCTTCGGCTTCACCGGCCCTCCAGACCCCGAGCGTCTCGCCCTGCTGCGGGAGGCCCTGCGCCATCGTGGGCCGGACGGCTCGGGCGAGCTCGTGCGGCCGGCGGTCTCGATGGGGTGCGACCGGCTGGCGATCGTCGGGCGCGGCAACGGCGCCCAGCCTCTGGCGAGCGAGGACGGCCGGGTGCAGCTCGTCTTGAACGGCGAGATCTACAACCATCTCGCGTTGCGGCGGGAGCTCGAACGGCGGGGGCACCGCTTCGCCACCGATTCGGACGCCGAGGTGGTAGTCCATGCCTATGAGGACGAAGGGGAGGCCGCGTTCGGCCGGCTGCAGGGGATGTTCGCCCTGGCGCTGTGGGACGAGGCCGCCGGGCGGCTGCTGCTGGCGCGCGATCCGGCGGGGATGAAGCCGCTGTTCTTCCTGCTCGATCGGGAGCGCTTCTGGTTCGCCTCCGAGGCCAAGGCGTTGCTCCTCGCCTCCGGCATTGAACGGCGGCTCGACCGTCGGGCGCTCGACGGCCTGCTGCGGCTGGGGTTCGTGCCCGGCCCGCGCACCCTGTTCGACGGCATCTCCCGCCTTCCCGCCGGACGCCGGCTGACGGTGGAGCGCTCGGGGGACTTTCGGATCGAGCCGTTCGCGACCGTGCGCGCGACGGCCGCCGGCGAGGTCTCCGCGGGCGAGCTGCGGCGGTGCCTCGGCGCGGCGGTCGACAGCCATCTGGCGGCGGAGGTTCCCGTCGGCGCCTCGCTCTCGGGGGGGCTCGACTCGAGCTTCCTGGTCGGTCTGATGGCGGAGCGGCTCGGCGCCGGGGTGAAGACCTTCGCCATCGGCTCCCCCGGCGATCAGGACGAGCGCCCCTTCGCGCGCATCGTCGCCGAGCGCTTCCGCACCGACCATCGGGAGATCACGGTGAGCCCGGACGACCTGTGGCCCCGCCTGCCGCAGGTGATCTGGCAGGCCGAGGAGCCGCGCAGCGGCCCGCTGGTGCCCAACAGCCTCCTCTTCGCGCGCGCCGCCGAGGAGGTGCGCGTGCTCCTCCTCGGCGAGGGGGCCGACGAGCTGTTCGGCGGCTATCTCCGCTTCAAGACGGCCCTGCCGCCGCTCGGCTACCTGCCGGCGCGCATGGGCGCCGCCCTCTACGGCACGCGCAAGCTGGGAGCGGCGCGGGACTTCTACGCTCCGGCTCTCGCAGCCGCGCGGGCGCAGGAGGACCCGCTCGCGACCTACCTCGGGCCGGCGCTCGCCCGGCGCGGCGCGCGGCGGCTCGCCGCCCTGCTCGACTTCGAGCGCCGCGTCGCAGCTCCCCAACGCCCACCTGCCGCGGGTCGACCTGCTCTCGATGGCGCACGCGCTCGAGGTCCGCCTCCCGTTCCTCGACGCCGGCGTGGTGAGCTTGAGCGAACGGGTGCCGCTCGCCGCCAAGGTGGGGTGGCGCGACGAGAAGATGATCCTGCGCGAGGCGGCGCGCGGCCTGCTGCCGCCGGAGATCCTCGGCCGCCGCAAGCAGGGGCAAGCGAACCCGCTGCGCCTCTGGGAGGCCGCCGGGCTGCTCGATCATGCGGCCGACCTTCTCGCGGCGCCGGCGGTGCGCGCCCGCGGCCTCTTCCAGCCGGCAGCCGTCGACCGGCTGCTCGCCCGCCTGCGGCGCGGGCGGGGCGCCCCTTTCGACCGCAACCGCCTGCACTTCCTGGTGCTGATCGAGATCTGGCATCGCGTCTTCCTCGATCCGACGCGCCTGTCCGCACCGCCGGCATGATCCATCAGCCCAAGCCCAAGCCGCCCTGGCGCCGGTGGCTCGACCGGATCTGGGGGATGGCGCGCTTCCGCACCCGGACCTTCCTCGGCGCCCTGGCCTGGCCGCTCCTCTTTCCGGCCGCCTGGCTCTGGCGGCGCACCGGGCTGCGCGGCACGCGGCTGGTCGCGGTGACCGGCTCGCTCGGCAAGACCAGCACCACCGCGGCGGTGGCGGCCGTGCTCGGCGCGGCGGCGAATCCCGATGCCCGCAACTTCGGGAGCTTCCTCGCCCTGGCCGTCCTGCGCCATGGTTTTCGGGGTCCACAGAGCCGGCCGCTGGTGGTCGAGGTGGGGATCTCGCGCCGCGGGCAGATGGAGCGCTACGCCCGGATGCTGCGCCCCGACGTCGTCCTGCTGACGGCGGTGACCGAGGATCATGGCCGCGCGCTGGGCGGGATCGAAGGGGTCGCCGCCGAGAAATCCAAGCTGGCCCACGCCCTCCGCCCCGGCGGGCTGCTGGTGGTCAACGGGGACGATCCGCGCTGCCGCGCGGTCGCAGACACCACCCGCGCGCGGACCCTGAAGGTGGGCTTCGCCGCGGATTGCGACTGGCGGATCGGCTCCGTGCGGGTCGATTTCCCGCGCGGCACCGAGGTGCGGCTCGCCGGCCCGGACGGCGGTCCGGGAGCTGGCGTCGCCCTGGATCGGCACGAGCTGGCGCGCTGCCACCGCCCTGGCGGCGGCCCTCGGCACCGATTCCGGGCTCGGGTGCGATAGAGTCCGCGACGGTCTGGCGGCCTTGCGTCCAATTCCGGAACGGCTGGAGGCCGTGCCGCTCCCTTCCGGCGCCTGGCTGCTCTGCGACTCCTGGAGATCGACCCCTGAAACGATCGAATCCGCGCTTTCCGAGCTGGGCCGCCTCACCGGCTGGCGGCGGATCGCCGTGCTCGGCAACCTCGACGAGCTCCCGGAGGGAACCCAGACCGCGGCGTACCTCCAGTACGCCCGGCGGGCGGCGGCGGTCACCGAGCGGATCCTCTATCTCGGCAACGGCTTCGAGAAATTCTCCCGCGGGACGCGGCAGTCGGGGCTGGCGCCGGGACGCGTCCAGAGCTGTCGCGACGTCCATCAGGCCGCCGCGGAGCTGGCGCCCGAGCTGGCGCCGGGGACCGTGATCCTGATCAAAGGGAGCCACCGGCAGAAGCTGGGCCGGATCCGGCTTCTCCTCGCAGGGGCCGCGGTGCGCTGCGACCTGCGCACCTGCCCGCGGACCGGCCTGAGCTGCCGGCTCTGCCCGAATCTCGAAAAGGTTTCTGAAGATTTCTGAAGGAGAATGTGAATGAATCGAATCCGTCTGGCCCTGCTGCGCGGCGTCTGTCAGTTGCCCGCCTACGTCGCGATGGAGCGGGGGTTCTTCGCCGCCGAGGGCATCGAGGCGGAGCCCCAGGTGGCGCCGTCCGCCTGGACGGTGCCGGACCGGCTGCACTCGGGAGACGTCGATTTCGCCGTGATCCCCTGGACGCGGGTGGCGGCGGACGTGCCGCGCGACGGCAACCGCCTGGTGCTGATCGCCGGCTCCGGGGTCGAGGAGGCGGCGCTGGTGCTGCGCACCGGGCTCGCGCCGGAAGATGTGCGCAGCGTGGCGGTCCCCCACGAAGGGGGGATCAAGGACCTCACCGCCATGGCGCTGCTGCGGCGGCTCGGCTGGAAGGACGTCCGCCTGGTGCGCCAGCCCTCGGGCGACGGCGCCATCCTGAGCTTCGTCGGCCAGGGGGCGGACGCGGCGGCGATGGTGGAGCCCTACGCGGCCATGCTCGAGACTCTCGGCCTCGGACGGGTGCTGCTGCGCACGGGGGACGTCTGGCCGGGCGCCCCGGGGTGCTCGCTGACCACCAGCAGCGCGCGGATCGAGCAGGATCCCGACCTCGTGCAGCGGGTGGTGCGGGCCTACGTGGCCGCCGCCCGCCACGTACTCGATTCGCCGGACGACGCCGCCCTGGCGGGTGAGATGTACATCGGCGTCAGCGCCGCGATCATCCGCCGCGCCCTGCTCGCCAACCGCCCCGATCCGCGGGCGATCCGCAACGACGAGGCGATGTCCGCGATCCTCGTCCTGATGGCCGACCTCGGCTACGTGGAAGCTACGCCGTCGGCGCAGAGCTACCGCGACCTCCGCTTCCTCGACGCGCTCGGCCGCTGACGATGCTCGGGCGGGACGTCTTCGATCTCGCCCGCCGCGCGGTGGCGCTCCCCCGGTTCCTCCGCCGGCCGCTCGACCTCCCCGCCGCCACCGCGGCGGTCGCCGCCGGCGTGAGCCGGGCGCGAGGCGGCGTTCCTCACGGCCGTGGAGCAGCTCGTTTTCGGCGTCACGGGCGTCGCGGCGAGCCCGCTGCGGCGGCTTCTCGAGTGGGCGGGCTGCACCCCGGGCGATCTGCGGAAGCTGGCCGAAGCCGAGGGGGTGGAGGGTGCCCTGACGCACCTCCGCGCGGCCGGCGTCTTCGTGACCGCCGACGAATTCCGCGGCCGCGTTCCCCTCCGGCGCGCGGGTCTCGAGCTGGCGCTCGCGCCGCGCGACTTCGACAACCCGCGGATCCTGGGGGGCGTCGCCGGGGCGACCAGCGGCTCGACCGGCGGCAGCATCCCGGTGCGCTACGACTGGCCGTTCCTCGCCGCCGAGGCCGCCGAGGAGCTGCTGCTGCTGGCGAGCCACGGCCTGCGCGAGGCCCCGCTCGCCTTCTGGATGCCGGGACCGCCGGGGATCGCCGGCCTGCACAACCTCCTCGCCCACGCCAAGCTGGGGCGCCCCCCCGAGCGCTGGTTCTCGACCAGCCCGGCGCCCCGCCGGGGGGATGGCCTCGCCTTCGGGATCGACCGCGGCTGGCGCCTCGCCCGCCGCCTCCTCCCCGGCCTGGGCCCGGCGCCGGAGTGGGTGCCCGCGGAGCGCGCGGAGGAGGTCGCGCGCTGGCTCGCGGGCGCCTCGCAGCCGGCGGCGCTGAAGTGCTTCGCGAGCTCCGCGCTGCGGGTGGCGGGAGCGGCCGTCGCCGCCGGGCTCGATCTCTCGCGCAGCGTGGTGTTCGCCGGCGGCGAGCCGCTGACCGCGGCGCGGCGCGACTTCCTGGCCGCCTCCGGGCTGCGCGTCTACGCGCGCTACGCCGCCACCGAGGCCGGCTTCATCGCCGGCGCCTGTCCGCACGGCGAGGACGGCGGCGAGATGCACCTCTACGCCGATCGCCTGGCGGTGGTCGGCCCGGAGCCCGGCGGCGGCGAGGCAGCCACCGCCCCCTTCGCCTTCACCAGCCTGTCGCTCGCCGCCCCCAAGGTGCTGCTCAACGTCGAGCTGGGAGACCACGGGCGGCTCCGCCTGCGGGATTGCGGCTGCGCCCTCGGCCGCGCCGGGCTCGCCTGGCACCTGCGCGACGTGCACAGCCCGGCGAAGATCGCGCTCGAAGGGGTGAAGCTCGGCGAGCTCGACGTCACCCGACTGGCCGAGGAAGCGATGCGCGACCTCGGAGGGAACCCGGACGAGATGCAGCTCTGGCTCGGCACCGGCGCCGGCGGCGCCTCGCGGCTCACCCTGGTGCTGGCGCCGGGAGCGGCGATCGAGCCGGCGGCGCTGGAGCGCCGGCTGCGCGAGCGCCTGGCCGGCTTTCCCGGCGGCGGCGCCCTGGCCGCCCGGCTCTGGTTCGAGGGCGGCGCTCTCGCGATCGAACGGCGCCCATTGCGCCTGGGGCCGGGACAGAAGATGCAGCGGGTGATCAGAGAATCCGATGCGCTTTGACCCGGACGACTGGGCGGGCGTCCACGACGGCTACGAGCCCGGCATTTCGCCTTCCGGCGCGGCCTCGAGCTCTGCCTCGAACGCTGCGCGCCGCGCGTGCGCCCCGGCGATCTCTGGGTGGACGTCGGCGCGGGGACCGGCCATCTCTCTCACGCGCTCGCCGGGCGCGGCGCCCGGATCGCCGGCTTTGATCTCGATCCGGCGATGAGCGTTCTACGCGCGGCGGCGCTGGCCGCTGCCGTTCGCCGTGGCGGCGGCGCGCGCCCTGCCGCTGGCGGACGGCGCGGCTTCCGGGGTGGTCGCCGTCTCCCTGCTCGGCTGCCTGCCGGGGAGCGCGGAGCTCGCGGGCTTCCTGGGCGAAGCGGCGCGCGTGCTGGCCCCCGGCGGCACCCTGTGCCTGACCGCGATGAACCGCCAGAGCCGGCTGCTGGCGGCGGCCAAGCTCTGGAGCTGGCCGGCCCGGCTCCGGCGTGGAGGATACTCCGGCCGCTTCACCGCATACGATCCGGCGGCGCTGGCCGGCGCGCTCCAGCGCTCCGGGTTCGTCGTGGAGGAGCAGATCTTCTACGGCCACTTCCTGGCCGCCGGCCGCCTCGTCGTGCCGCGCCCCGGGACGGCCCGGCGGAGGGAGCGCTCGGCCCCTCCCGGCGCGCGCGATCCCTGGGCGCGGCAGATTCTCCTCGTGGCGCGGCGCGCGGCTTGACCCCGCGGCGCTCGGGTACAATCCGGCCTTCTATGCACCACCGCCGACACCCCCGACTCCGCCCCCTCCTGCTGCTCGCCGCCCTCGCCCTCCTGACCCTGGCGCCGGCCTCCCGCGCCAACGAGATCAAGGGGCCGTTCGGCGCCGCCCTCGACCGCTACGTGCGCGAGCTGGCGGGCTACGGCTACTCGGGCTCGGTGCTGGTGGCGCAGCACGGCGAGGTGGTCCTCGACCAGGGGTATGGCCTGGCGGACCGCGCCCACAACACGCCGTTCACCGCCGACACGCTGTTCGACATCGCCTCGATCAGCAAGCCGTTCACGGCGGCCGCGGTGCTGCGGCTCGAGATGCAGGGGAAGCTCAAGGTCGAGGACCGCCTCGGGCGTTTCTTCCCCGAGGCGCCGGCCGACAAGGCGGCGATCACCCTCCACCAGCTGCTGACCCACACCTCCGGCCTGCCGGAGAGCAGCGGCCTCGAGTCCGAGGCGCTGACGCGGAAGGCCTTCCTGCAACGGATCTTCGCGGCGAAGCTCCTGCATCCGCCGGGCAGCCGCTTCTCCTACTCGAACGCCGGCTACAGCCTGCTCGCGGCGGTGGCCGAGGTGGCGTCGGGGAAGCCTTTCGGCGAGCTCCTGCGCGACGAGATCTTCCGGCCGGCCGGCATGCGCCACAGCGGCTTCCTGCCCGAGCCCCAAGACCGCGCGCGCCTCGCCCACGGCTACACGGGGAACGGCGACTGGGGGACGTCGCTCGATCAGCCGCTGGCGCCCGACGGCCCATGGTGGAACCTGCGCGGCAACGGCGGCATCCTCACCACGACCGGGGACCTCTTCCGCTGGCACGTGGCGCTCGTCGGCACCAAAGTTCTTTCCGCGGCCGAACGCGAGAAGTACGAGACCCCCAAGGTGCCGGAGGGGCGCGCGCCGTGGCCGCGCTACGCCTACGGCTGGTCGGTCTCGAAGAGCCCCTCCGGGCACCGGCAGCTCGCGCACGTCGGCGGCAACGGGGTGTTCCAGGCCGACTACCGCCGCTATCCGGACGACGGCGCGATGATCGCCATCTCGTCGAACAACTCCGACTACTCGGCGATCGCGATCGCCGACGAGATCGAACGCCGCCTGTTCGGCCAGCCCCCCGCCGAGCCGCCGCAGCTCGCCCCCGTGACTCCCGCGACGGCCGAGGAGCTGCGGCGCTGCGCCGGCGTCTACGCGCTCCCAGCGGGCGAGGCGCTGGAGGTGGCGGCCGAGCCGGGGCGCCTGGTGGCCACCCCGGAGGGGCCCGAGGGGATGGCGCTCCTCGCCGGCCCGCTCGGCAAGGAGCGCCAGCGGCGCTTCGCCGAGCGCGACCGCCAGGTCGGCGCGGCGCTGACCGCCGCGCTCCACGGCGACCTGAAGCCGGTCGGCGAGATCCTCGTCGACTCCGAGGAGGGGGCGCGGCGCTGGCGGGCCGCCCTGGCTAAAACGGAAGCCACGCTCGGCGCCTGGAAGGGAGCTACGGTGCTCGGCACCCGCAGCCTCGGCGGCCTCGTGGTGACCCACGCGCGCCTCAGTTTCGGCAGCCTTGGCAGCGGGAAAAAGACCGGGACGCGCATCCTCGACGTGATCTGGGCGGGGCCGAACGCCGATCACCTGTCGGTGGTCGGCAAGCTGCGGCCGGTGTTCTTCCTTCCCGAAGGGCCCTCCCGCTTCGTCACCTACGATGTCGGCACGGGGTCCGTCGTCCGCCTCTCCTGCGGGGGGAAGGCTCCGACGCTGCGCTTCGAGGGCGCGGGTGGCCCGGTCGAGGCGCGGCGCAAGAGCGGATCGTAGATTGAACGGCGATCGGGCCCTCAGGGGCGCCGCGGAACCTGAGACGGCCGCCGTGCTCCGGCCCCCGGCCCGCGGTCCACGTTCGTCGTCCGCGGGTCGCGCGCCAGGCGGGCCATGAAGATGGCGTGGTTCTTCCCCTTGCCGCCGCCGCGGGCGGGGACGCGTTCGGTCCACGCCTCGAAGCCGGCGCGCCGCAGCCGCTTCTCGAAGGCCGGGGAGGGGGTGGTGGACCAGAAGGCGACGACCCCGCCGTCGGTCAGGCTGCGCGCCAGGCGGGCGAGCCCCTCGTCGGTGTAGAGGCCGTCGTTCGAGCGCAGGGTGAGCGCCTCGGGGCCGTTGTCGACGTCGAGGAGGATGGCGTCGAAGCGCTCCTGCCCGTCGAGATAAACGCGGACGTCGGCGAGCACCACCTTCACCCGGCGGTCGGCGAGCGGCCGGCCGGCGAGCTCCCCCAGCAGGTCGCGGTTCCATTCGAGCAGGGAGGCGAAGAGCTCGCAGACCACCACCTTCCCCTCCTTGGGAAGGTTGCCGAGCGCCGCCCGCAGCGTGTAGCCGAAGCCGAGGCCGCCGACCAGCACCCGCGGCGCCTTGGTGCGGTTGGCGATCGCCGCGATGGCGAGCCGCGCCAGGTCCTCCTCGGAACCGTGGACGCGGCTGGTCATCAGCTCCACGCCGTCGACGATCAGGTGATAGACGCCGTCCCGGCGGGTGAGCACCAGCTCATCCCCCTCGGGCGTGGTTTCGCGGGCCAGCGTCTCGATCGGCTTCATGGCCGCGCCATTAGACCATGGCGCGGTCCCGCCTCGTCAGGCCTTGCCGATCACCATCCCCTCCACCACGGATTCCCGGCGGCCGCCCACCCAGTGGCGCAGCTGGAGCAGGGGGCCGGTCATGAAGGTGGTGACGAGGGCCATCAGGACCATCATGGTGAAGATCCGCGGCGACAGGATCCCCAGGTCGTAGCCCAGGTTGAGCACGATCAGCTCGACCAGGCCGCGGGTGTTCATCAGGACGCCGAGCGAGAAGGAGTCTCCCCAGCTCATGCCGGTGAAGCGCGCCGCCGACATGCTGCCGCCGAGCTTGCCGACGATCGCCACGACGATGAGGCCGCCGCAGATCATCCACCCGCCCCAGTCGTTGAGCAGGCCGACCTGCGTGCGCAGCCCGGTGAAGGCGAAGAAGAGGGGGAGCAGCAGGACCGAGCTGAAGGTCTCGAGGCGCTCGCGCAGGAACTGGCGCAGCTCGGGGACCGGCGGCATGCAGACCCCGGCGAGGAAGGCGCCGAACAGGGCGTGGATGCCGATCAGCTCGGTGACGAACGCCGAGGCGAAGACGAAGGTGAAGATCGCGGCCAGGAACCAGACGCTGCCGGTCTGCTCCTGGGGGAGCCGGTCGACGATCCGGCCCAGCCAGGGCTTGACCACGAAGAGCATGAGGGAGATGAACAGCAGGGTGAGGACGATGGTCAGCACGGAGCCGGCGATGCCGGACGACTTGACGATCGCGACCACCACCGCGAGCAGGCACCAGGCGGTGACGTCGTCCACCGCCGCGCAGGCGAGCGAGGTGCTGCCGAGGTACGAGCGGGTCATCTGCCGGTCCTCGAGGATGCGCGCCAGCACCGGGAAGGCGGTGATGCTCATCGCCACCCCGATGAACAGGGCGAAGGCGCTGAACGGGATGCCGGCCGGCGCCAGCGTGCGGTAGATCAGCAGCGCCGAGCCGGTGCCGAGGCAGAACGGCACGATGATGCTGGCATGGCTGACCAGCACCGCGGCGTCCGCCTTGTGGCGCAGCTGGTCGACGTCGAGCTCGATGCCGACCACGAACATGAAGAGGATCACCCCGACCTGGCTGAGCAGCTGGAGCGAGCCCATCGACGAGGCCGGGAACAGGAAGCCCTGCGTCTGCGGCGCCAGCATCCCCAGCAGGGAGGGGCCGAGGAGGATGCCGGCGATCATCTCGCCGATCACGGGAGGCTGCTTGATCTTACGGAACAGCGAGCCGAGGCCGCGGGCCGCCACCACGATGAGCACGATCTGCAGCAGCAGGGTGCTCAACGGGCTCTTGGCGTTCTGCAACAGGGCCCGCAGCATCCCTCCCACCGGGACGGCGCCCTTGACCGCAGCGGCGGCCTGCGGGACGACAGGGGCGAGACTCGAAGTGGCGGGGGCGGTGGCGGCGGGCGCCGCCGCGACGGCCGGAGCGGGCTCGAGCCGCGAGCCGAAGCTCAGGATCGTGTAGATCCCCGTGCCGAAAAGTGCCAGGACAGCGAGATAGAAGACGAAGTTCTTGGACATCCTCTTGGACATCGGTGCTCTCCCCAAAATCAGAATACGACATTAGAAGTACGGCAGCAAAGAAGGAGTGCCCCAAGAGCTGCCAGGAGGGACAGGCAAATTCGAGTGACACCCGGCGGCGAGGGGGGGTAGGATGAAGGTCATACGACCCCAATCCTCTCAAGGAGGCCCGCCGCGAACATGTGGAACCTTTCGGTCGCCTGGTGGGAGCTGATCGCCCGCTCCGTCCTGGTCTATGTCTTCCTGGTCGTCATCCTGCGGATCACCGGCAAGCGCCAGGTGGGACAGCTCGCGCCGTTCGACCTCGTGCTGCTGCTCGTCCTCTCGAACGCCGTCCAGAACTCGATGAACGGCGGCGACAACTCGCTGGTCGGCGGGCTGATCTCGGCGGCGACGCTGATCGCCGTCAACCTGGTGGTGGGGGTGGCCACCTTCCGCAGCAAGAAGCTGGAGGCGCTGATCGAAGGGCGGCCGGAGATCCTGATCCACAACGGCCATCTCTATGAGGACGCCCTGAACCGCACCCTGCTCACCCGGCACGAGATCAACGCCGCGCTACGCCAGGCGGGGTGCGCCTCGATCGAGGAGGTGCACACCGCCATCCTCGAGAACAACGGCTCGATCTCGGTCACCCCGCGGACGAAGACGAAGACGGAAGCCGGGGCCTGACATGTGGCATCCGGCCATCCCCTGGTGGGAGCTCATCGTCCGCTGCGTCGTCGTCTACATCTTCCTGATGGTGATCCTGCGCCTCACCGGCAAACGCCAGGTGGGGCAGCTGGCGCCGTTCGACCTCGTGCTGCTGCTCGTCCTCTCGAACGCCGTCCAGAACTCGATGGTGGGGCCCGACAACTCGCTGGTCGGCGGCCTGATCGCCGCCTCGACGCTGATCGCGCTCAACCTGCTGGTGAGCCTGGTCACCTTCCGCAGCAAGAAGATGGCGGCGCTGATCGAGGGGCGGCCGCAGATCCTGATCCACAACGGCAAGCTGTTCGAGGACGTCCTCGCCAGCGCCCAGCTCACCCGCCACGAGCTCAACGCCGCCTTGCGGCGGACCGGCTGCACCTGCGTCGAGGAGGTCCACACCGCCATCCTCGAGAACAACGGCTCGATCTCGGTGACGCCGCTTGCGAAGGGTGGAGGTGGAGGTGCGGGCTAGGCGGTTTTCTCGTCCGGGCGGCGGTGGCCAGGGAGACGGCAGGGACAACAGAGACACCAGGAAGCGGGTCTCTGGTGTCCCTCGTCCCTGGTCCGCTGTCGTCCCTTGAGGTCCCTGGTTTCGCCTGCCCGGACCGCGGAGGCCTACCGCCCGTGGTGCTCCTCCGCCGGAGGAGCCCCCTCCTTCGGAGCCTCCTTGGGGCGGGCGTTCGGGTTGACCTGGCCGTGATGGCAGGTGAAGCAGCCCGCGTGGGCTCCCTTGTCGAGGCCGGGCATCGTCTTCAGGTACTTCTCGTTGATGTCCCGGGTCATCATCACCATGCCGCGCGCGGCGGTCTTCTCTTCCTTGTCGTCGCTGGCGAAGTTCTCGGTGTCGTGGCACTTCTTGCAGTTGGTGCCGAGGGCGTGGCTGAAGCCTTCCATGGTGTCCATGAACTGCTTGACGGTGAGCCCCTTGAGCACCTTGACGTTCTTGAAGATCGTCTCGGCCGGCTCGCTCTCGTGCCCCGCGATCATCTTGCGGAGCGGGCTGTCGCGGTGGGGGTCCGGCGCGGACGCCGCCGGATGCTCGGCTTCGTGCGCCGGCATCGAGGGAGGAGCAGGGGACGCGGCGGGCGGCTCCTGCGGGGCCGGCATCCCGGGAGCGCCGGGAGAGGCGGCGGCGAGCCCGGCGACCAGCAGACCGCCGGCGATCAAGACCAGAAACGAAGAGCGCATCGATCCTCCTTCCAAAAAGGAGGCACAGTTTACCGCAGGCTTCAGGCTTCGGGGAGCACGGCGAGCGCCTGGAGCAGCTGGCGCGCCGAGTCGTAGCGGTCGCCCGGCTCCTTGGCCAGCAGCTTGAGCACCAGCGTTTCCCAGGCGAGGGGGAGGTCGGGGCGGAATTTGCGGATGTCGGGGACCTCGTCGCGCAGGTGCTGGAGGGCGAGCACCGCCATGTTCTCGTCCTGGAACGGCTCGCGGCCGGCGACCAGGGCGTAGGCCAGGATGCCGAGCGAGTAGAGGTCGGAGCGGCCGTCGAGCGGGAGCCCCTGGAGCTGCTCGGGGGACATGTACATCGGCGAGCCGAAGGCGAGGCCGGTGCGGGTCAGCCGGTTGTCGAAGCCGGTCATCCGGGCGATGCCGAAGTCGAGGATCTTGAGGTGCTTCTCCATCACCATGATGTTGCTCGGCTTCAGGTCGCGGTGGACGATCCCCAGCGAGTGGGCCTCCTGCAGGCCGGCGGCGACCTCGGCGAGGAAGAACTTGATCCGCGACAGGGGGAGGACGTCGACCTGCGAGATCATCTCCTCGAGGATCTGCCCCTCCAGCATCTCCATGGTGATGAAGATGCCGCCGTCGAAGCGCCCGAGGTCGAACACCCGCACCACGTTGCGGTGGGTGACCCGGCGGCAGATCTGGAGCTCCCGCAGCAGCCTCTCCTCGCTCTCCCGCGACTCCCCGTCGGCCGGCGTGAGCAGGGTCTTGATCGCCACCAGCTCGTCGAGGTCGAGGTCGCGGGCCTTGTAGACCCGCCCCATCCCGCCGTGCCCCAGCTCGCTCAGGATCTCGTAGCGGTTGGCGAGCCGGTGCCCGATCGCCGGCGCCGCCACTCCCGTCGGGGTCCCCGCCCCGTTCCCGGCCGAGGGGCCGGCGATCGACGTCGTGACGGAGCCCGGCGGCGGGCTCCCCGGCGCCGCGGCCTGCAGGGAGGTCAGGATGACGGCCGGCGGAGCGGCGAGCCGGGAGAGGCGGGCGCCGGTGTCGCGGTGGGCGCTGTCGAGCGCCAGGATCTCCTCGTAGCTCGCGCGCGCCGCCCGCCCGTTCCCGAGCGCCTCGTGCGAGCGCGCCTCCCAGTAGAGGCGGTCGAGGAGGCCGCGGTCGTCCGCCCGCCGGCGCGGCGCCGGCGGCAGAGCCGGGCCGCGGCGCAGCAGCTCGAGGGCGAGCTCCGGCCGCCCGCGCTCGATCAGCCCCGGCGCCACCAGCAGCGCGCCCACCTGCGCGTCCGCCGCGCCGGCCGGGAGCCGCCGCAGGGTGGCCGCGGCCTGCTCCCAGTCGTCCGCCTTGAGGAAGAGGGCGGCGGCGGCCAGGAAATCCCCCGTCTGCACGTAGACCAGGGCGGCGGCGGCGGGCGCGCCCGCCTGCACGTAGAGCTCGGCGGCCTGCTGCGGCAGGCCGGCGGCGAGCGAGCAGCGGGCGGCGTCCTGGAGCTTGCCGGCCTGGCGGTAGGCCTCCACCGCCCGCGCCGGCTCCTTGGCCATCTCCCAGCCGTAGGCGGCCCGCCACCAGTCCCGCCCCGTCTCGTAGGCCTCCGCGGCCTCGCGCATCAGTCCGAGGTCGGCGAACAGCTGCCCCGCCTGCACGGCGCGGCCGGCCCGCAGATGGATGTTCGCCACCCGCCGCCCCTGATCGGGCGAGCGCTTCGCCAGGGCGAGCGCGCGGTCGTTGTCGCCGGCGCCGAGATAGGCCTCGATCGCCTCGGTGTAGTTGCCCGTGCGCTCGAACAGCTCGGCCCGCCGCACGCTCGGCGGCAACTGTTTCAGCAGGGCGATGGCGGTCGAGCTGCGGCCGAGCTGGAGCAGGATCTCGGCCCGCTTGAGGTTCACCTCCTGCAGCCGCGGGTTGAGTTGGGAATGGCCGCGCGAGAGGCTCTTCGCCTCGAGCTCGAGCATGCGCAGGGAGTCGCGCAGGAGCCCCGCCCGCTCGTAGCAGAGGCCGGCCTCCGCCCACATCTTGCTGCTCTCGTAAAAGGCGGCGGCCCGGGCGTCGTCCTTCAGCTTGAGGGCCGCCGCCGCCGCCTTGCGGAAGTCCCCGGCCAGCTCGAAGAGCGGGATGGCGGCCGCGAAGCTCCCGGCGGTGGCCAGCAGATCCCCCGCCTGCCGCGCGTTCAGATCCCCCTGGCCGGGGAGGATCCGCCCTTGCGCGGCGAGCAGCGAGTAGCGGATCAGGCCGGCCTCGTCCTGCAGCTCGGCGGCCAGCTCGGCCGCCCGCTGGTAGTCCCCCGCCTTGGCGTAGGCCTCGGCCGCCTTGGCCTTGTTCCCCTCGCGGAGGTAGGTCTCGGCCAGGGTCTGGTGATCGCGGGCGATGCGGGAGAAGAGCTTGAAAGCCATGGGCGAGCCGGGGACGGAGGACAATCTAACAAAGAAGGATTACGGTCAGCATAACGATAGCAGAGGGCTGTACGGTTCCACGCGCCTGAAGCTCCGGGCGGAGTTGAGTCTCCCGAAATGATATCGCGAGCCGTCATCCCGGTATTCCCTGAGACCTTGCACGCCCCTTGCAGTGATCTCCGCCGAACACTCGTCCCTCGTCCAACCCGGACGGGCGGGCTTAGTTTGAGGAGAAGATCATGAAGAAGAGCACCCTGCTTTGCACCCTGGCCCTGGCGGCCGGCCTGGTGACCGGAGCCCCCGCCAAGGCGCAGCCGGCGAACACCACCTGCGAGATGAGGTTCACCCTCTCCGGCTGGTCGCTGGGCTACAAGACCGCCGCCGGCAAGGGGACGGTCACCTGCGACAACGGCCAGACGGCCCGGGTGACCCTCGACGCCAAGGGGGGAGGGCTGACCGCCGGCAAGTACAAGATCCGCGACGGGTACGGCAAGTTCTCCAAGGTGGCGAACATCTCCGAGCTGTTCGGCGATTACGCCGAGGGGACGGCCGACGCCGGCCTGGTCAAGGCCTCGACCGCCAAGGCGATGACCAAGGGGGAGGTCTCCCTCGCCCTCGCCGGCCACGGCTCCGGGGTCGAGCTCGGGGTGAGCTTCGGCCGCTTCACCATCTCTCCGGTGCGGTAAGAACCCCTAGAATAGGCCGCATGGCCGACCTCCGAGTCACCGACGAGATCTTCGCCCGGTACCCGGAGGTCGTGCTGGGCGTCGTCACGGCGCACGGCATCGACAACTCGGGCAGCGCACAGGATCCCGCGGGAGGCGACCGGCTCGCCGCGCTCCGCCACGAGGAGCACCGAGTCCGCGCGGCGCTCGCCGGCTCGCAAGTCGCCGACCACCCCCACATCGCGCCCTGGCGCGCGGCCTACCGGCTCTTCGGCGCCAAGCCCAAGGACCACCCCTCCTCGATCGAGAACCTGGTGCGGCGCGTCCTCAAGGGAGGGGCGGTGCCGGCGATCAATCCCCTGGTCGACCTCTACAACACGATCTCGCTGCGGCACCTGGTGCCGGTCGGCGGCGAGGACCTCGACCGCGTCGAGGGGGACGTCCGGCTGACCCTCGCCACCGGCGCCGAGCCGCCGGTCCGCCTGCTCGGCGAGCCCGAGGCGCGCCCCCCCAAGCCGGGCGAGGTGATCTACCGGGACGACCTCGGCATCCTCTGCCGGCGCTGGAACTGGAAAGAGGCCGAGCGCACCAAGCTGACGGCGGCGACCCGCCACGCCTTCCTGGTGATCGAGGGGCTGCCGCCGGTCGGCCCGGAGCTCGTCGAACGCGCCGCCCGCGAGCTGGCGGATCGGGTGCGCTCCCACTGCGCGGCGGCGGCGCGGAGATCGCGGTGCACCTCCTCGACCGCGATCATCCTTCGGCGCCCCTCGGCCCGCTCGGCTCATGACGCCGTTCATGACGCCGTTCACCCTGGCGCAGATCCGCGCCGCGCTCGCCCGCCACCGGCCGGCCGAGGTCGAGCGCGCCCCGGGCGACGCCGCGGCCTCGGTGGCGCTGGTATTGGCCGGCCCGGAGGACGACCTCGCGCTCTGCGTCATCCGGCGGGCCGAGCATCCGAGCGATCCCTGGTCCGGCCACATGGCGCTCCCGGGCGGGCGCGCCGATCCCGCCGATTCCGGCCCGCTCGCCGCCGCGGAACGCGAGACGCGGGAGGAGGTAGGCCTCGTGCTCGACGCGCCCCACCGGCTCGGCGCGCTCTCCCAGGTGCCGGTGCGGCTCGGCGGCGGCGGCCGGCAGATGGTGCTCTCCCCGTTCGTCTATTACCTGGGTACCGGTCATCCCCCGTTCGTCCTCAGCGACGAGGTGGCGGAGGCGTTCTGGATCCCCCTCTCCTATCTCTGGGACCCGCGCAACGCCGGCCGCTTCACCTGGAAGCGCGACGGCGCGAACCTGCTCTACCCGGCGATCCGCTTCGGCGACGCCGCCATCTGGGGGCTCACCTTCCGGGTGCTCACCCTCTTCTCGGACGTCCTCGACGCGCCGCTCCCCCACCTGGAGGAGATCCCGGGCTCGAGCGCATGACCGCCGCCGCCGAGCCGCTGGACGTCGTCGTGGTGGGGGCCGGGATCTCCGGGCTCACCGCGGCCTTCCGCCTGCGCCGGGGCGGCCTGCGGGTGGCCGTGCTCGAAGCGGCGGCGCGGGCCGGCGGGGCGATCGAGACCTTTTCCGAAAATCGTGCCGACGGCGACTGGCGCTTCGAGATGGGGCCGAACACCGTCCTGGCGAGCGACGAGAGCGTCGGCCGGCTGATCCGCGACGCCGGCCTCGAGGGCGAGACGCTGGTCGCGGCTCCCCGGGCCAAACGGCGCTACCTCTGCAAGGGCGGCAGGCTGGTCCCGCTCCCCGGCGGTCCCCCAGGGCTGCTCGCGACCCCGCTCTTTTCGGCCGGCGCCAAGCTGCGGCTGCTGCGCGAGCCCTGGATCGGCCCGCCGCCGGCCGGGGTCGAGGAGACGATCGCCCAATTCGTCCGCCGCCGTCTCGGCCATGAAGTCCTCGACTACGCCGTGGGCCCCTTCGTCTCCGGGGTCTACGCCGGCGACCCGGAGCGGCTGTCGGCGCGCTGGGCGGTGCCGAAGATCCATGCCCTCGAGCGCGAGCACGGCAGCCTGATCCGCGGCGCCATCGCCCTGCGGAAAACGGGCAGGAAAGGGCCCGGCGGCGGCATGATCTCCTTCCGGGAAGGTCTGGAAGAGCTCCCCCGGCGGCTCGCCCGTGAGATCGGCGACGTCCGCATGGGGGTGAGCGTCGAAAGCGTCACTCCGCACGCCGGCGGCTTCACCGTGGCGACCTCGGCCGGCCCCGTCGCGGCGCGCCGGGTGGTCCTCGCCGTCCCCGCGGAGGCCGCCGCGCGTCTGCTCGAAGCGGCGACGGCCGGGGCGAGCCGGACGCTCGCCGAGATCCCTTACGCCGCCGTCGCCCTGGTCTCGCTCGGCTGGCGGCGCGAGGAGGTCGGCCACCCCCTCGACGGCTTCGGCTTCCTGGTGCCGCGGCGGGAGGGGCTGCGCCTCCTCGGCTGCCTCTTCCCCTCGGAGCTCTTCCCCGGCCGCGCCCCGGAAAGTCACGTGGCGCTCGCCGCCTTCGCGGGAGGGCGCACCGACCCCGAGCTGGCCGGCTGGGACGAGGAGCGCATCGCCGCCACCCTGATCGGGGAGCTGCGCGCCCCTTTGAGCCTGCGCGGCGAGCCCGCCTTCCAGCTCGTCCGCCGCTGGCCCCGCGCCATCCCCCAGTACGAGGTCGGCCACGGCCGCTTCGTCGAGCGCGCGAAGGAGATCGAGACCGCCCTCCCCGGCCTTCGCCTCGCCGGCAACTACCTCGGCGGCATCTCGGTCCCCGACTGCATCCGCAACGCGACCGCGCTGGCGGAGGAGATGCTGCGAGCCGAATCGTGACTGCCCGGCGATGCATGCGCTCATCGGAGCCTTGACACCCCTGGTCATGGTAGGGTTTTTATATGGCTTTACGAGTCACACTTTCGCTGGACGACGACCTCGCGGCCGAGCTGAGAAAGGCCGCGGATCGGAGTTGCGTCTCGCTCGAAAAGGCCGTGAACGATTCCCTCCGATCCTCGCTCGGGTCGCGAAGGCTCGCCCCACCCACGAAGCCTTTCAAGGTGCGGGCTAAGGCACTCCACGCGCGTCCTGGCTTCGACTTCGACGACATCGAAGGATTGCTGGATCAGGTGGAAGGCCCCGAACGCCGGTGATCTGCTCCTGCTGCCCGATCTGGCATAATTCCCGCCATGAACCCGAACCGCATGTCGCGCCGCACCATCGAGCTGGTGGCGGAGAACCGCATCCGGGAGGCGATCGAGGAGGGACGGTTCGACAACCTCCCCGGCCTGGGGGCACCGATCGCCGACATCGACGAGCCGTACGACCCCGACTGGTGGATCAAGAAGTGGATCCGCCGCGAGGGGATGAGCCGCACCCTGGCCGAGAAGTTCGGCAAGGGCTTCTGGGCGCGGAGCTGATGGCCATGGAGCCGCGCCGGGAGGATGTCGAATCGATCGCGGGGATCGTCAAGGCCATCTACGAGACGATCTCCGGACCCGCCGGGACGCGCGACTGGGACCGCGAGCGCACCCTCCTCCACCCCGGCGCCCGGCTGATGCCGACCCGCCCCGGGCCGACGGGTGAGGGGACCATCGAGGTCTTCGACTGCGCGGGGTACATCGCCTCCCGCACGCCGTTCTTCGCCGCCAACGCTTTCCATGAGATCGAGGTCGCCCGCCGCGTCGAGCGCTTCGGCAACATCGCCCAGGTGTGGAGCACCTACGAGGCGCGCCGCGCGCCGGACGAGCCCCCCTTCCTGCACGGCGTCAACAGCATCCAGCTCTTCCACGACGGCGGCCGCTGGTGGGTGATGTCGGTGCTCTGGGACAACGAACGCGAGGGGAACCCGATGCCCGCGGAGTACCTGCGGAGCCCGGGCTCGTGACCGATACCCTCTACGACACCCTGATCGTCGGCGGCGGCCCGGCGGGGCTCGCCGCCGCCCTCCACCTCGGCTGGCACCGCCGGCGCGCGCTGGTGATCGACCGCGTCAGCGGCCCCCTCTTCTTCACCCTCGAGCAGCTCTGGAACGTCCCCGGGATGCCGGGCGCGACCGGGGTCGAGATCCAGAAGCGGCTGAAGGCCCAGGCGGTGGAGATGGGCGCCGAGGTCCAGCACGGCAGCGTCCTCAAGGCGGCGGGGAAGGAGGGGGAGTTCCTGCTCACCGGCGCCAAGGGCGCCAAGGAGGAATCGTGGCGGGGGCGGACCCTGCTCCTCGCCACCGGCGTCGCCCGCTACCACCCCACGGTCGACGGCGATTTCACCCCCTGCTTCGCTCACGCCGGCAAGGGGAACCTCTTCTACTGCGCGGACTGCGAAGGGCCCGAGCTGTTCGGACGGGACACGATCGTGATCGGCACCGGCCCGGCGGACCGCGCCGCGGCCGCGGCGGTCGGCCTCTCCCGCTATACGGAGAAGCTGCGGCTGCTGCTGACCGGCGACTCCGCCCCTCTCCGCGAGCTGGGCGGCGCGGCTCGACGAGCGCCACATCCCGGTGCTGAGGGGGGAGATCCACCAGCTGATCGAGCAGGAGAAGCGCCATCTCGACGGCCTGGAGCTCAAGGACGGCAGCCGCCTCGAGGCCGAGGCGTTCTTCGTCTCCAGCCCGGCCCATGGGCGCACGGACCTCGCCCTCCAGCTCGGCGTCGAGATGTCCGCCGACGGCGAGCACGCGAATCCCCGCTCCCAGCGCGGCGACACCAACGTGCCTGGCGTCTGGATCGCCGGCGACCTGCGCCCCATCTCGCAGCAGGTCGCCGTCGCCCTGGGCACCGGCAACCTCGCCGCCCTGATGATCGATCAGCACCTCAGGAAGGCGGACGTGGCGGGGACGGTGAAGCCCGAGATCTCCTTCAAGGTATGATCCTTGCTGAGGTCCAGAGCATGAAATCCGAGATGAAGATCCGCTGGAGCGTCCTGCCGATCCTGGCCCTCTGCGCCGGCTGCGCGAGCACCGCCGCCCGTCACTCCCAATCCAAAGCCACCGTGGTGGGCGTGCTCGAGCAGCGCGAGACGGCGGGCAAGGGGGCCAAGGTGGCGTGGAACGCCCAGAGCCTGGTCGAGGCCGACTTCGACCAGGACGGGGTGCCGGACTACGCGGTCCGCGGCACCGCCAAGGACCGGGTGATCGTCGGCATCGTGCGCGGCCCGCTGGTCGCCGGCAGCGCGGCCTGGACGCTGGAGTTCCCGGTGAAGGGGGGCGGCGAGGACGCCCTCTGCTCGCCGGACGCCAAGATCGCCCTCGAGCCGCTCAACGACGAGTCGAAGACCCTCGCCGGGCACCGCACGGCCAGGGGGACCGGGATCAACCTGCACGACGACAAGTGCGACGCGTTCCACATCTTCTGGAACCCGGAGAAGAAGAAGTTCGAGTGGTGGCGGCTCTGAGCCGAGAACGCCGCCTCTGACCCCGCCATGGACATCATCTGCCTGGACGAGGCCGGCTGCCTCTACCTCTCCCCGCGCATCGAGGAGTGGCGCTACATCGAGGAGCACGGGATCACCGTCGTCATCGACCTCGAGGGGGAGATCGACCGCGACATCCCCACGATGCCGAACCACATCCTCTACCTCTACTTCCCGATCTACGACGAGGACCTCCCCGACCTCGCCAAGGTCCACGCGGTGGCGCGGATGGCCGCCACGCTGGTCCAGGCCGGGCACCGGGTGCTCTCCCACTGCGGGATGGGGTTCAACCGCTCGGCGCTGCTCGCCGGGCTGATCCTCGTCTACCTCGGCAAGGACGGCCGGGAAGCCGTGGAGCTGCTGCGTGCCCGGCGGCCGGGGGCCCTGTTCAACGAGACGTTCGCCGAGTACCTGCTGCGCCAGCCGGTGGGCGGCGCCTCCGAGCCGTGAGCGGCGCGTCTCCCAGCCAGCCCGCCAGCCCCTGGTTCGCCTTCCGCGACGACGAGCTCCTGGTGGTCCAGGAGGAGGACGCCGTCCGCCTCCCTTCCGGCGGCGAGTGGGAGGCCCTGGGGCTCGCCGCCGATCCGCCGATCCTCGCCGGGACGCTCGGCGGCGCCGAGGCCTGGGCCGCCGGATTGTCCGCGGCGTCGGGGGACGCCGAGCCGCCTCCGGGGATGGCCTTCCTCGGCCTGCGGCGGCTGTGGGGAAGGCTCGACGAGGCGGCCTGGAGGCTCGCCGGGCGGGCGGTGCAGCTCGTCGAGTGGGACCGCACCCACCGCTACTGCGGCCGCTGCGGCGCCGAAACGGCGCGCCAGGCGGGCGAGCCCTCCCGCGTCTGCCCGCGCTGCGGCCTCCACAGCTTCCCGCGCCTCTCCCCCGCCGTCATCGTGCGCATCGAGCGCGGCGACGAGATCCTGCTCGCCCGCTCCCCCCGCTTCGCGCCCGGCGTCTACAGCACGATCGCGGGGTTCGTAGAGCCCGGCGAATCGCTGGAGCAGACGGTGGTCCGCGAGGTGCGCGAGGAGGTGGGGGTCGAGGTGACCAACGTCCGCTACTTCGGCAGCCAGCCGTGGCCCTTCCCGCACTCGCTGATGGTCGGCTTCGTGGCCGACTGGAAGTCCGGGGAGATCCGCCTCCAGGAGGAGGAGATCGAGGCCGCGGGCTGGTTCCGGGCCGACACCCTGCCGGCCCTCCCCTTCCCGATCTCGATCGCCCGCGCCCTGATCGACGACTTCATCGCCCGGCAGCGGGCTTGAGCTCTACTTCGCCCCCTTCAGGTTGGCGTCGAGGAAATCGCCGACGGCCGCGTAGACCTTCTCGCGGTCGGCGCGCAGGACCAGGCCGTGCGCCGCGTCCGGCAGCATGACGAGCTCGACCGTCCGCTGGCTCGTCTTCATCCGGCTCGCGATCTCCGCGGCATCCGCCGGGATGGCGAGGGGATCGTGCCCCCCCTGGACGATCAGCAGCGGGCGCACGATCTCGCCGGCCTTCGCGCGGGGGTTCATGTGCAGGGCGGCCAGCAGGTCGGTGACGTGCCCCATCTCCTCGGTGAGGGCGGTGCGCTCGCTCTGGCCGTACGGCATGCCGTTGATCAGCCGCTGCCAGTCGGCGACGCCGAAGAGGTCCACCCCGGCGGCGAACGCCTGCGGCTCGAAGGCGAGGGCGTCGAGAGTGAGAAAGCCCCCGAAGCCCGCCCCGCCGATGGCGATCCGCGCCGGGTCCACCCAGCCCGTCGCCGCGAGCTGCCGCTTGCCGTCGACGCAGTCCTGGAGGTCCCCCTCGCCGTGCCGGCGGTCGTCGAGCTGGAGGAAGGGCTTGCCGTAACCGAAGCTGCCGCGGTGATTGACCGCGTAGACCGCGTACCCCCGCCCGACGAGCGACTGGATCAGCGGATCGAAGCCGAGCGTGGCCTGGCCGCTCGGGCCGTCGTGAACCCAGACCACCGCCGGCACCGGATGCTCGGGCGAGGCCGCGCGCGGCTTGTAGAGGATGCCGGGGATCTCCTGCTGATCGAAGGAAGCCTTGAAGCGCTTCACCTCGCCGGCCACCCAGCCGCCCCCCCCCGCGGAGGCGGCGGCGCCGTCACCGCCGAACAACCGCCGCGGCGCTTCAGGCTTCGCCAGGTCGTAGAGCCAGACGGCCGGCGGCGAGTCGCTCGCGCTCGCCAGGAAGGCGAGGCTCCTGCCGTCGCGGGAGAAGGCCACCGCGGTGACCTCGCCGGTGGCGGGGAGCCCGGGCAGGACGACCGGCTTCCAGGTCGCCGTGTCGTAGAGCTGGAGCGACGAACGGCTGTCGCCGCCGGCGATCAGCGCCACCCGCTTGCCGTCCGGCGAGTAGGTGGCGTCGAGCAGGTCCCAGTCCTCCTTCACCACGGTCTGCGACACCAGCTCCTTCACCACCTGGCCGATCGCCGGGTCGAGGCGCGCCAGGAAACGGAAGGGAGGCTCGTCGTCGTTGAGCAGCAGGAGGGTCTTGCCGTCCGGGCTGAAGCGCAGCGGGATGTTGACCTCGAACCCCTCGTTGGCGCGCAGCGACCGGCTCTGCCCGGTGGTCAGGTCGCGCAGGCGGAGGTTGCGGGTGAGGTCGCTGAACTTCTCCACGTAGGCCACGTAGCGTCCGTCGGCGGAGACCGCGGCCAGGCGCGAGATGTGGGAGCTGTTGCGGTCGAGCCGGGTCTTCTCGTAGCCCGCGGCGGCGGCCACCCGGAAGAGGTCGAAGGAGGCCCGGAGCTGTTCTGCGCCTCGATGAAGAACGACTTGCCGTCCCCCGCCCAGCCGAAGAAGCGCGCCGCCTTGCCGGGGAGGAGCTCGACCGCCTTGCCGTCCCGCTCGCGGACGAAGAGATGGTCGTCGTCGCCGGCCGGGCCGCTGCGGTAGAGGAACCGCTCGTCGGCCGGGAAGTAGCTCACCGCCCACACCGGCTCCTTCGCGGACCTGGTGAGCTGCGCCGGCTCGCCTTTGCCGACCGGGAGGGCCCAGGCGTTGGGGACGCCGTCGGCGTCCGTCGAGATCAGCACCTTGGCGCCGTCGGGCGAGAACGACAGGCCGGAGAGGACCGGCGGCAGCGGCGACGCCGCTTGCAGGGAATGACCGGGCACGGCGAGAAGAAACGCGGCGAGCAGCCCGGCGCTCGCGAGGGAGAGCCGGCCGGAGGGATTTTGCACGGGGGAGGTTCCTTTCTGGTCCGTCATCTCAGGTTCAATCACGGAGGGGATGGTATCGCATGCCACGCCGGATGGCCGTCAAGCCCGCCCGACGTAGAGGACGTGGGCATGCGGATAGCCGGCGCCGATCTCCACCGCCGCGAACCCCGCGAAGCCGGCGCGCGCGAAGCGGGCGCGGATCTCCTCCCGCGTCTCATAGCTGAACGCTTCCCCCAGGGTCAGGCCGAGGAGGTCCGCGCCGCGCTCCTGGGCGCGGTTCCAGAGCGCCTTCGCCCGGTGCCCGGGATCGATCTCCTTGAGCAGGAAGACCCCGCCCGGGGCGAGCCGCGCGCGGGCCCAGGCGAGCAGCGGATCCCACTCCTCGCGCGGCAGGCGATAGAGGACGTCGAAGATCGTCACCGCCTCGAAACGGCCGCGCACCGCCGCGTGGTAGCCGTTGACCACGCGCAGCGAGGGGTGGCGGTCCGCACCCCGGGAATGGAAGACCTTGCGGCCGTCCGGCTCGACGGCGAGCGCCGAGCGGGCTCCCGCGGCCAGGGCCAGGTGTGCGAAGATTCCGTGTCCCGCCCCGAGGTCCAGCAGGCTCGCCGCCGGCGGCAGGTGCGCCAGCACCCGCAGAAACGGGCACGAGAGGAAGCGGCCGAGCACGTGGGCCCGCGTCGCGGCAGGCGCGCCGCGGTAGGTCCGCCGCAGCAGCGCCAGCGCCTGGATCTTGCCGAGGGACGACACGCCCGACTGCATACCCTTCACCCCGTGACCGTGTCAATCGATCCATCCCTCGAGCCTGCCCGCAAGGCGCCGCGCCCCTGGGCCTCTCCCGCGGCCTTCGCCGGCTTCGCGGCGGTCGCCGCGGCGCGCGTCCTCACCCTGCCGCGCCACCTCTGGGAGATGGACGAGGTCCTCTTCGCGCGCGCCGTCCGCCGCTTCGGCCCGCTGGAGCATCGCCCGCACCCGCCGGGCTACCCCCTCTTCGTGGGGCTCGGCAAGGGGATCAACCTCGCCCTCCACAACGCCTTCGCCAGCCTCGTCCTGCTCAGCCTGCTCGCCTCGCTGGTCGGCTACTGGGCGCTCTACGCCGCCTTCCGGCGGATCGCAGGCGGCCTGCTGGAGCGCGACGACGCCGAGCGGGTGGCGATCGCCGGCGCCCTCCTCTTCCACCTCTCGCCGGCGATGTGGGTGCAGGGGCCGCTGCCGATGTCGGACCCCGCCGCCATCCTCTTCGTCTCGCTGGCCCTCGCCGCCGCCGCGGCGCTGCGGCCGGCAGACAATGGGGGCAGTGAGCGAGCCGCCCTCGCCCTCGGCGCCGCCGCCTCGGCCGCCATCGGCTGCCGGCCGCAGCTCGCCCTCGCCGTGCTGCCGATGCTCGCCGTGGCCCTCTGGCCGGTGCGGAGCTGGCGGCGGCGCGCCGCGGCCCTCGGCGCCTTCACCCTCGTCTCGCTCCTCTGGTTCCTCCCCCTGCTGGCGGCGACCGGCGGCGCCCGCGGCTTCCTCGCCTACCAGGGGAGGCAGGCGGTCTACGTGGCGGCGCACGATGCCACCGCCTCGCGCACCGGCGCCTGGCTCGGGGGGGTCGCCGCCCCCTTCATCGCCCACCCCTGGGGGCCGAAGGCGCTCGCCTTCCCCGTGCTGGCGCTGGCCGCCCTGGGAGCGGCCGTCCTGGTGCGGCGCCGCGCGGCGGCCGCCCTCCCCCTCGCCGTCGTGAGCGGCGCCCAGCTCGCCGTCTGCCTCGCCGTGATGGACCCGGCGGACGCCGTGCGCTACGCCCTTCCCGCGGTGCTCGGGGTCGCCTTCGCCGCCGCCGTGGGAGCTCAAGGCCTGGCGCGGCGCGCCCGGCATCCGGCCGCGGCCTGGCTCGCCCCCCTGCTGGTGGGAGCGGCGGCGCTCGCCTACGCCTGGCCCGTGCTGGCGGCCCGCGCCACCTCCGTCTCGCCGCCGACGGCGGCGGCCCTCTGGGCGCAGAGCCCACATCCCGCCCAAATCGATCCTCCTGGTCGGCCCCGACATGGCCCCCCACGCCACCTATCTGCTCAAGGGGTTCGACCTCGTCCCGGTCGAGGAAGGGTTCCACCACGCCGCCCTCCGCCCCGCCGCCCAGGCCTGGCTGCTCGCCGAAGGGGAGAGCCGCACGCCGGGCGCCGTGACCTTCCGCTGGCCGGACAGCGACGCCTACCGCAAGCTCACCCGCAACCATTACCGCGTCGTCTCCCTGGCTCCCGTCCCCGCCGGCCACCGCTTCCAGGTCCTCCGCGGCGTCTACGAGTGGGAGCCGAGCCCGCTCGATCCGCGATGGCGCTGGCTCGCCCCCGACGCCGCGCTGCGCGTCTTCCCGCGCGGCGCCAGGAGCTTCGCCCTGACCCTGGCGCTCGACCGGGCGGCGACGCTCCCCGCCAACACCGTCACGGCCGCCGCCAACGGCATCGCGGCCCCCCCGCTCACCCTCCTCCGCGGCGGCCAGGGACGGATCGAGCTGCCGGTCCCCCCGTCCGGGCCGGTCGAGATCACGATCCGCTCCGCGAGCTCCTTCGTCCCCGGCGGCGCCGACCTCCGCCGCCTCGGCGTGCAGCTGCTTGCCGCCGAGCGCCTCCCCCGCTAAGCTCAAGCCGCTGTTTCGAGATCCACCATGCCCTACCGACCGTCCGTGTCGCTCGTCGTGCCCATGTTCAACGAAGAGGAGAGCATCGGGCACGCGCTCGCCTGCGCGGCGGAGGCCCTCGACCGCTTCTGCGACGATTGGGAGATCGTGGTGGTCGACGACGCCTCGACCGACCGCTCGGCCGAGCTGGTCACGCGGGAATCGGCAGCCGACCCCCGCGTCCGCCTGCTCCGCCACGCCGTGAACCGCAAGCTCGGCGCCACGCTCAAGACCGGCTTCGCCGCCGCCGCCAAGGAGCTCGTCCTCTACATGGACGCCGACCTCCCCTTCGACCCGGCGGCGATCGGCCCCGCCATCCGCGCGCTCCACGTGACCCGCGCCGACCTGATCGCCGGCTACCGCCTCGACCGCACGGGCGAGGGGCTGCGCCGCACGATCTACTCCTACCTCTACAACACCCTGATCGGCCTCCTCTTCGGCTGGCCGCACCGCGACATCAACTTCTCCTTCAAGCTGATCCGCCGCGAGGTGCTGGCGGCGATCGAGCTGAAGTCCGAGGGGTCGCTGATCGACGCCGAGCTGATCGTCAAGGCGAAGAACCTCGGCTTCGTGATCCAGCAGCTCGGCCTCGACTACTTCCCCCGCAGCCGCGGCCAGTCGACCCTCTCCTCGCCGGCCGTCATCCTCAAGATCTTCCGCGAGCTCGTCCACCCTCTACCCCGAGATGCGCCACCCCCGGCGGCGCGATCAGAGCGCGCAGACGGCCGCCGAGCCCGTCGAGGCGCCCCTCGCGGGACCTTGAGATCCCTCGTCGTCACGGCCGACGACGTCGGCCTCCATCCCGGCCTCACCCGCGGCGCCCTCAAAGCCCACGACGAAGGGATCGTCACCGCCTGTAGCGTGGTGGCGAACGGCCGGGCCCTCGAAGACGCCCTCGACCTCCTCCGCGACCGCCCCACCCTCGACTGCGGAGTCCATCTCACCCTCGTCGGCGAGCGCCCCCTGTCGCCGCCGGAAAGCATCCCCTCCCTCCTGGGCCGCGACGGCGCCTTCCTCCCGGGATTCCGCCCCTTCGCGATGCGCTATCTCCGCGGCGGCATCAAGGCCGACGAGATCGAGCGGGAGCTGCGCCGCCAGATCGAGAAGCTCTTAGGGGCGGATCTCCAGATCGTCCACGCCAACAGCCACCAGCACCTCCACGTCCTGCCGAGGATCTTCGAGATCATCCTGCGCCTGGCCGAGGAGTACCGGATTCCCTTCGTCCGCCTGCCGCAGGACCCAAGGGGTGAGCTCTCCCTGCGTGGACTGGAGATCGGAATCCTCCGCCGGATCGCCCGCTCGGCGCGCAGGCGCCTTGAAGGGAGCGGGATTCAGACGACGGATCGCGCCGTGGGCATCCTGGATGCGGGAAGGCTGACCTTCGAGAGGCTCGCTCGGGTTCTGGAGAACGTCGAGGGATTCACCGAGCTGGTCTGCCACCCGGGGATCGGGGACGAAGCCCTCCAGGCCGAGTACGGCTGGGGCTACGGCTGGGAGCGCGAGACGGCGGCGCTTGTGCGATCCGCGGGTGCGGGAGGTGTTGGGGGGGAAAGGGATCGCGTTGAGGTCGTTCGCGAACCGGCGCGGATTCAAGCACCCAGTCCCGCCAGAGGCCCCCATCGCCAGCCCCGAAGGGGCGACAGCATAGAGCCTGGGGCGTAAGCCCCAGGAATCCGCAACCCATTCATTTCAAAGCCCTGAAAGGGCGACAGCAGACCCGATCCCGGAGGGGCTTCGGATAGGGAGGGGCGCTAGCGTCTATGGAGGGACCGCGCATGCCTCGCATGCGCTGCGGCTCCGGCAGGGAGCTTTTTCGGGTGAGCTAGAATAGAACATCCGATAGCAGAAGGAGCAGCGAATGCCCAACGAAGAGAGAGCGTAGGTGGCAAAGGCCACATCAAGCAAGCCGGGAAAGCGTCCGGCTGAAAATAGGCCGGGGCCAGTTACCGAACGCTCCAGCTCGATCGCAAAGTCCAAGACCAGGAAAGCCTGGTGGAGTTGGGGGATCGGGCTTGGAGTTCTTGGAGCGTTGCTGACACTTGCTACGTGGCGGTGGCCCTATCACCACATGCCCGGAATCTACGCAGTCCGGGTCGCTGTGCTAGACCCGCAAGGGCGCCCCATCGTGGGCGCGACGGTTCGCGCCTCTGCCGGCAATGAGCCGCAATTGCTTCCGGATGGATGGTGGGAGGTCGAGATCCCTGCGGCTAAGGTCCCAACGAACGGATGGGTTTCCTTGTGGGCAGAGCACGAAAACTGGGATAGCAACCGCGCGAACATGCACTTGGGAGAAGACCCGAATCCGCGGGTCGAGATCCGCCTGAAACAACCAGAAGCCTTGTTGCGCGGGCGGGTGCTCGACGGATTGCAACGGCCCGCGCCGGGTACTCGAGTTTTGCCTTCAGATGGCACTGCGGGATTAGCGATCACGGATGCTGAGGGGCGCTTTGAGCTGAAGCTCTCGGTGCCGCGAGGGGCACGGGTCCGTCTGCGGGCCGAGCACGGGGTTGTCGCCGGAAGAAACCTATTGTTATGCGGGCCGCGACGATTGTTCCATCACACTCGGAGGCTAAATGCGACGACAGGTCTTTAGAGCTATTTTCCTTTCTCTGCTGCTCACGCTTCCGATTCTAGCGCCGGCCGGCGCGGCGCGAATTCTCCTGGTGGCGCGAGATCTCGATAATCATCCACTCTCCGGCTTCCGCTTCACCTATGGGGGCGTCGAGTCCCAGCGACCACTAAGGCCGGCGCCACTCATCTCAACCTGCCGGCCGACCACCAGCCTGGCCAGCAGATCAAGCTTCTCTTGCTCTCCGGACCTAAGAAGAACGAGGAATGGTTTCTCGTTAATCCTCAAGTCAATATTCCGGCGGGCACTCTGCTCAGCCGAAGTGGTGCTCATGCGCCGGAGCGCCTTCCGCCAGATCGCCGCGGAGACACGCGACGCACCTCGAGTTAACGCTAGTCGTTCGAGCGAGCCACCTGAAGAGGAACGAAGGCGAGCTCTCGTCGATGCGGCCAAGCGTCATGGCCTCACTGCGGAACAACTGGAGTCGGCGATTCGCTCGTTTGCTGAGACCCAGGATCCAAAGGACCGAGGCATCGCGGCTTTCCTGGAGGGTCAATATCGCCAGGCTGAAGAGTTATTGAGACGGCGTTACCGAAAACAAAGAACGCGACTTGGTCGAGACACTAGGATATCTGGGGGCTGCCCAGTACCTGCAGGGCAAATACCGTGCCGCGGCTGATTCGTTTAACAAAGGCCTTGCTCTGCGCAGCAACGATGCCGGTTCTGTTGAACTGGCTCGGTAGTTCATACTGGCAGTTGGCTGAGTGGAGAAAGGCCGAGCCGCCGAGCCGCCGATTCCTCGCGATCGAGGAGAAAGATCTCGGGCTTGAGCATCCCCTACGTCGCGATCGCTCTCATTAATCTCGCCCAACTGCTTTCGGACACGAACCGCTTCTCCGAGGCTGAGCCGCTGATGCGCCGAGCCCTTGCGATTTGCGAAGTAAATCATGACGCAATGAACTACGGTCATAGAACACCCCTTGCTGTCGGCCATCCTACTCAGCAACTTGGCGCTGATACTCCAGGCGACAAACCGCCTCGCTGAGGCCGAACCGCTGATTGCGCCGAGCCCTCGCAATCGACGAAACGAGGTACGCGCCAGAACATCCCACTGTCGCCATCGAGCTCAACAACTTGGCCGTCCTGCTCTTCGACACAGAAATCGCCTCGCCGAGGCCGAGCCGCTGATGCGCCGAGCCCTCGCGATCGACGAAGATAGTCACGGGCCCGAACACCCTGATGTCGCCCGAGATCTCAACAACTTGGCCCGACTCCTCAGAACACAAACCGTCTCGCCGAGGCAGAACCACTGATGCGCCGGGCCCTCGCGATTAACGAAAGAGTTACGGGCCCGAGCACCCTAGTGGTCGCTAGCAACCTCGACGCACTGGCCTGCACTGCTAGAGGCCACGAATCGCTTTGCCGAGTCCGAGCCGCTGATTCGCCGAGCCCTCGCGATAGACGAAAAGAGTTACGGACCAGAACACCCCAAAGTTGCGACCAGGCCTAAACACCCTGGCCCTAATGCTCAAGGCTACTAACCGCTTCGCCGAGGCAGAACCGCTGGCGCGCCGAGCGCTCGCCATCGACGAGAACAGTTATGGGCCCGAACACCCCAAAGTTGCCCGACGATCTCAATAGCTTGTCACTAGTGCTCAAGACCATGAACCGGCTTCGCCGAGGCAGAGCCGTTGATGCGCCGAGCCCTCACGATCGAGGAAAACAGTTTCGGGGCCGAGCACCCCGCAGTCGGGAGCGGTCTCAATAACCTGGCCTTGCTGCTTAGGGCCACGAACCGGCTCACCGAGGCCGAACCGCTGATGCGCCGGGCCCTCGCGATCGACGAGAAAAGTTACGGGCCCAATCACGTAGTAGTCGCGACCGACCTCCATAATCTGGCTTTGTTGCTCTTGGATACGAACCGTCTCGGCGAGGCCGAACCGCTGATGAGTCGAGACCTAGGCATTCTCTTCGACTTCTCCCGTCACACCGGCCATGACCATCCCGAGCTAGGAGCGTGCTTGGACGATTATCGAGTATTGCTCCAAGCGATGGGTAAGTCCCAAGCGGAGATCGCAACGACCATCGAAGCGTTGATCAGTTCTGCGAAATAGCACGGCCGGGTGGTCATGGGTGACGAAAAGCACTGCCCTTTCAGGGCGGATGGGGAGAGGGGGACCGCCAACCGGGCGCTGAAGCGCCCGGCTATTCAAATTCCGCCCCTTCAGGGCGGGCGTTGTCGTAGCGTAACGTCTGCGGCAGCCCCGGAGAGCTACGCTGGATGCCACCGCTTCGCCTCGGAGCCATTCCGCATCTCTGGGCCACGAGAGAACCGAAGAGATCCGTCGCACGCAACCCGGGGCGGTGGCAGCGCAACGCGGGGCGGTGGCGATCCCTCTCGGGTACGGGCCTCTCCCGGTCGGGGACGTCACCATCCCTCGAAGATATGGGCCTCGTCCTCACTGATACGTCACCATCCCTCGGAGGTACGGGCCTCTCCCCGTTGGGGACGCGCAGATCCCTCGCAGATACGCCCCGTACCTGCGAGGGAGAGGCTTCGCCCTGCGCGGGGCGGGCTCGTCCCCGGCATTTCCGGGCTTCGCCCGGTAAGCGGAAGGCGCACCGAGGAGCCTGCGCCTGGAAGAGCGGAACACGGACATCAAGGACCTCACGGACGAACAGGGACGACAAAACACCGGACCGGGTACCGTCCCGTCCGTCCCTGAAGGTCCATGCGGTCCGTGTTGGTCAGTGTTCTGCCGCTCAGGCCCCTAGCAGGTGCTGTCGGGGCACCCGAAGGTGGCGTAGCCGGAGACCGAGAAGCCGCCCGAGACGGCGTGGCAGGCGACGGTCGTGGTGACCACGACTTGGCAGGGGCCGTTGCCGCAGTACGAGCTCCCATAGCTCCTGAGCTGCGCGGTCAGGTTGCTGGTGGCGATGGTGCATGAGGTCCCGATGGCGGTCGCCGTCGGGGTCGTGCCGCCGCCCGCGGTGTCGCAGTAGTGGCCGCACTTGATCGGCAGCGGAGCGAGGGACTTGGCGAGGAAGACCTCCTTCAGCGCGTCCGGCGCGAAGAAGGACGGCACCGGCGCGGCCGTGGCCGAGAACGTGGAAGCCAGACAGAGCAGGGCGGCGAGCGGCAGCAGCAGGCGAAGCTTGGGCATGGGGTCTCCTTATCTCCGGCGGGAGCGCCGGAACATATGTGTACATCTACATGTGTCGGAGCAAGGAAAAACCGCGCCGGCCCGGATCTCCGGGCCCTACTGCTTCCCCTCCAGCTCCGCCCAGCGCGCGTACAGCCGTTCGACGTCCTTGCGCGCCGCCTCCAGCGCGTTGCAGCGCTCCTGGAGCGCCTTGGGGTCGGTCGCCACGGCGGGGTCCTCGACGGCGGCCTGGGCGGCGGCGAGGCGGCTCTCGGCGGTGAGGACGTTCTTCTCCATCTGCTCCCACTCGATCTTCTCCTTGTAGGAGAGGCGCTTGGCCTCCTTGGCCTTCGGCGGCGGCTTGGGCGCGGTGGTCGGCGGGGCGCTGGAGGTCGCGGGACCGCCGGTCTGGCGGGCGGACTCCCATTGGGCGTAGTCGGCGAAGTATTCGTGGTTCCCCTGGCCGTCGAGGGCGAGGACGATCGTCGAGACGCTCTCGAGGAGGAAACGGTCGTGGGTGACGAGGACCAGGGCGCCCGGGAACTCGAGCAGGCTCTCCTCGAGGACCTCCAGCGTCGCGATGTCGAGGTCGTTCGTCGGCTCGTCGAGGATCAGCAGGTCGGCCGGGCGGAGCATCAGGCGGGCGATCAGGATGCGGGCCTGCTCGCCTCCCGAGAGCCGCGAGACCGGGGTGTCGAGCTGCTCGGTGCGGAAGAGGAAGCGCTTGGCCCAGGAGGCGACGTGGATGGAGCGGTCCTGGTAGACGATCGAGTCGCCGGCCGGCGCCAGGGCGCGGCGCAGGGAGACCGTCTTGTCCAGGGTGTCGCGGTTCTGCTCGAAGCGCACGGTGCGCAGCCACTCCGCCTTCTCGATCGTCCCGCCGTCCGGCTCGAGCGAGCCGTCCAAGAGGGAGAGCAGGGTCGTCTTGCCGCTGCCGTTCGGCCCCAGGAGCCCCAGGCGCATCCCGGGGGTGAGCTTGAGGTCGAGGTTGCGGACGATCTTCCGGCCGCCGAACGACTTGGTCAGCCCCTCGGCCACCAGGAGCTTCTTGGTCTTGCGCTCGGTGGCGTTGAAGTCGATCCCGGCCCGGGCGCTCGCCGCGGCGCCGGTGCGCGCCTTCATCTCCTCGAGCTCGGAGATCATCCGGTTCGCCTCCTGGATGCGCCCCTTGGCCTTGGTGGTGCGCGCCTTGGCGCCGCGCTTCAGCCACTCGACCTCGTTGCGCACCTTGTTGGCGAGCGACGCCTGGTACTCGGCCTGGTTGCGCAGCACCTCGACGCGCTTCTCCAGGAAGTCGCTGTAGCTCCCCACCGCCTGGAACATGCCGTCGGGGTAGCGCACGTCGAGCTCCAGCACGCGCGAGGTGACGTTCTCCAGGAAGTAGCGGTCGTGGCTCACCACGAGATAGGCGAGCGGCTCGGATTGCAGCAGGTCCTCGAGCCAGAGGATTCCCTCGACGTCGAGATGGTTCGTGGGCTCGTCCATCAGCAGCACGTCCGGCGACTTGGCGAGCGCGCGGGCGATGGCGAGGCGCTTGCGCCAGCCTCCGGAGAGGATGTCGACCGGCTGGTCCGGGTCGTCGAAGCCGGCGCGGCCGAGGGTGATGGCGACCTGGATCTCCTTCTCGTAGTCCTCCCCCGGCGCGTCCTTCAGCCCGTCGGCGACCACCTGCTCGACCGTCTTGCCGGCGGCGAACTCGGGGTCCTGGGGGACGTATCCCATGCGGGTGCCGCGGCGCAGCGACAGGGTCCCGGCATCCGGGTCCTCGAGGCCGGCGAGGAGCTTCAAGAGCGTCGACTTCCCCGATCCGTTGGGGCCGATCAGGCCGACGCGATCCCCCTCGGAGATGCCGAAGGAGAGGTTTTCGAACAGCGGCCGGGCGCCGAAGCCCTTGCCGAGGGCGTTACAGCTCAGAAGGAGGGTGGGGGGCATGGGGTCTCGACTTCCTGCAACGGGGTCTCCTGCAAAAGGGCTTCCTTCTCCGCCTTGCGCATCCGCTTGATGCGCCGCTCCTCGCGCAGGGCGAGGCTCCACGAGCGCACCTCCTGGACCCAGGCGAGCGCCACCGGCAGGTGCGACCGGGTGTAGCGCGACGCGCGCCCCGCCCGGTGCTGCGCGAGCCGCCGGTCGAGGTCCTTGGCGATCCCGGTGTAGAGCGAGCCGTCGCCGCAGCGGAGAATGTAGATGAAGGGCATCGGGAGTGGATTATACGGGGACGGCCGGGACGGGAGTGCCGGAGAGAATTCCAACCTTGACGATCCTACGTTCCTTACGCCGTTTCTTCGATACTTTCTCAGATCGCACCTTTCGATCTTCCGTCTGATTGAGAACGAACGCTTAAAGGGCCCGGCGACGGCCCGTCCCGGGCGTCACCATCCACCGGAGCCGCCGCACCTCCCCTTTGGAGAACGGCTCGGCAAGGGACGTCCTTCCGGGCTCGGAGGCTCTGTCCATCCACCGTTGAAGGAGGAATCTCATGCGGAAGAAGCTCGCCCTGTTCGCCTTCGCCCTCGCGCTGACCGCCGGCTCGGCGCTCGTCGAGCCCGCCGTGGCGCTCACCTGCCCCGCAGGGACCCACGTGTTCACCTGCCCTGATCGCGTCTTCTGCTGCCCCAACGGCGCGTTCTGCATCTGCAGGCAGCTCCCCTAGGAGCCGGCCGTGCCCGGCGTCCTGGATCCATCAACCGTCTGACCGCAAGGAGTACCCCCATGCGCAAGAAGCTCACCCTGTTGGCCGTCGCCATCGCCCTCACCGCCGGAGCCGCCTTCGTCAAGCCGGCCGCGGCCCTCACCTGCCCCAAGGGGAGCCACCTGATGGTCTGCCCGTCGGGCGACTGGTGTTGCCCCAATAACGCGTTCTGCGTCTGCAGCCCCTTCTAAGCCGCCGCCGGCGAGCCCGCCCCGGCTGATCGCCGCGGGCGGGCCTCCTCAGGGCCCCACGGCGATCGCTCGTCGCAGCCCGGACCGCGTGGGCTGGAGGAGGTGTGGTGGCTCGTGCCACAGAGCATAAAGCCCCGGAAAGCTGGTTTGCTATCCTCCGCCGGTGATTTCCCTCCGCCGCGCCGCGCTCGCCGCGCTTCTCGCGCTCGCCCTCTTCGTCACGGCCTGCGCCGGGAAGCGGCAGGAGCCGCCGGCGCCGCTGCCGCGGGCGACGCGCGGCTATGTGATGATCTCGATCGACACGCTGCGCGCCGACCACCTCGGCTGCTACGGCTACGCGCGCCCCACCTCGCCGTTCCTCGACTCGCTGGCGCGGCGGGGGACGCTCTTCGAGGAGGCGTACTCGCAGTTCCCCAGCACGCTGGTCTCCCACATGTCGATGCTGACCGGGCTCTACCCGCGCGAGCACGGGGTGCTCGCCCCCGACGCCGTGCTGGCGCCGGAGGTGGAGACGGTGGCCGAGGTCTTCCAGCGCGGCGGGTTCCGCACCGCCGGCTTCACCGAGGGGGGGTACGTCAGCGGGCGCTACGGCTTCCGCCGCGGCTTCGACGAGTTCGTCAGCCGCGACCGCAACCGCAACCGCCCGGTGGAGGCCACCTTCCGCCGCGGCACCGACTTCCTCGCGGGCCTGAAGCCGGACGAGCGCTTCTTCCTCTTCCTCCACACCTACGCCGTGCACACCCCCTACGACGCGCCGGAGGAGTACGTGAAGCCGTTCTGGCCCGGGGCGCCGCCGGCCGGGGCGGTCAATCCCAGCGGGGCCGAGCTGACCCGGGTCAATGCCGCGGGCGAGCCGCTGCCGCCGCCGGTGGTCGACTGGCTGCGCGCGATCTACGACGGCGGCATCCGGCAGACCGACGAGGTGGTGGGGAAGTTCTTCGCCGACCTCGAGCGGCTGGGGCTCGCGCGCGACGTCACGGTGATCGTCACCGCCGACCACGGCGAGGAGTTTCTCGAGCACGGCCTGTTCAATCACACCCAGCTCTACCGCGAGACCCTCCACGTGCCGCTGCTGGTGATCCATCCCGACCAGCACGCGGCGGTGCGCCACGCCGGCGTCGTGCAGCTGGTGGACCTCGCCCCGACGCTCTACGAATTGGCGCGGGTCCGTCCCAAGGGGCACCCCTCCGGCCTCAGCCGGGCGCGGCGGGTCGGCCGAGCGGCGCCGCCCGAGCCCGGCACCGCCTGGGCCGAGGCGCTCGACGGCGTGCGCGCCCTCTACCGCGGCGAGGCCGGGAAGCTCGCCAGCCTGCTGGTCTTCGATCCCCCCGCCGAGACCTGGTTCTCCCGCCGGCTGGTGTTCGACACCTCGGGGGGCCTGCTCGCCTTCGAGGCGCGCTCCTACGAGAAGCCGCGCCGCCTCGTCGTCCGCCAGGGGAACGCCGTGCTCACCCGGGCGACCCTGGTCCCCGACTGGGCCCCCCTCCAGGTGGCGACCGCCGGCCCCGGGCGCCTGACCCTCGAGGACGACGGCTGCGAGCTTCCCGGCTCCGACGCCCCCGGCCAGGAGCTCGCCTGCTACGGCTTCCAGGCCCGCGGCCTGCGCCCCGCCCGCATCGAGCTCTACGACGTGGCGCGCGACCCGGCCCAGCGCCAGGACGTCTCGCGGCAGCAGGGACGGGCGACGCGCGACCTGCTGCGGGATCTGGTCGCCTTCCGGCCGCACCCGGTGGCCGCGGCCGGGAAGGCGCCGCTCGATCCGGAGCTGGAGAAGAGCCTGCGGGCGCTGGGGTATTTGAAGTAGCTCATCAGCTCGCAACGCACACCCGAACGAGCTCGCCGCTCTCCCTGATTGCAGGCTTAGCTCACACCACCGATCCCTGGAGGAACCGGCGGGGCGGCGGGTGAGGGTGGATCCGGTTGAGATGCAGGCGGGCCTGTCGGACTTCCAGAAGCAATCTCTTGGATCATTTCGTCCGTCAGGGTGATGGCGACCACCAGCCAGCCATCCTGCGGCTGAGCGAGGATGCTGAACCAGCTGGGGCGCGCCTGGATCAAGGGCCGGGCGGTTTGCTGCTCGATCGGCTTCGAGAGCTCTGAGGCTGCAACCGAATCTCCGCTGATCGCGACCTGCGGCGTGGCGGACACTCGACGCCTGTCGTGAAGCAACAATGTCTCGACCAGCCCTTTGGCACCCACCGGCTGCTCCACCGAGGATGCTGCGCGCCAGAACAGATGTTGGATCCGGTCATCCCCGGGGGAAGCCTTGAGCTGCTGCGCGAGCAGCGTTCGCAGGCGATCGATACAGTTGTCACGATCGGCGATCGGACAGGCTTGTGCAAAGACCACCTCATTCCTGGTTTCCCGATAGACCTTGCCTCCGGCGGGAGGATCTCCCGGCGAGGAAACCCTGGCGCAGACCGTCACGACCGAAGAGCTGGTCGCCGGCCCCTTATCGGTAACCGCCTCCTCCCTCCGGCGGGATCGCGCCGCGAAGGGAGTGCCCGTCGAGGCGTTGGTTCCCAGAGCCTTGTCGATGACTCCCACCCCATCTGCGAGAGACTGATAGTACCGGGTCTCGTCGGCCCCATCCGGAATCGCGGCATCCGTGCACCAGACCTCATAGCTCTCGAGCTTGAGGGTCTGTGCAACGGGTGGCTGTCCATAGGCGGCGACTGCGACCAAGGGAATGGACAAGCTTACGAGGCTGCTCAAAAAGCGCGTAATCATCATTCTCTCCTCAGAGTCCCATGAGAATGCAGGCCGCCGGGCCGAGTGGGCTACCGAGCACGTCACCGGCAAGTCCGGCGATCAAGTTGAGAACCGAGGCGATCCCGGTTTCCGCGATCTCGGCGGTAGCGCCGACGAGAGCATTGGCAATGTCACTGACGACCGGCACGCTACCTCGGAACTCGGGATAGTACCCACCGACGATGGCAGTCGGCCCGATGGCGGCCGGACCGACGTTGCAGATCAGCGTCTTCTTCTTTGACATTTCGATCCGTGGATTGGCCATGAAGACGCTCGACGTCAGGGCACGCACAACCGCCTTCGAACGATATTCGTAGCTCACCTCCGGCGTTGACCAGCTCCACCGGCAGTGTCGAAAGGGCTCCTGCCAGGTCGGACAGATCCCGTCCGTCCAGCCGGACGTGGCGGCCACCAGGACTTGTTTTTCCCAATCGCCTTCGCATTCCGACTCCGCCGTGCTCACCATCGCCAAGCCGAAGCCGGCGAACGAGCCTTTCACGTCGGTGTCGCCGCGATCGAGAGTGATCGTCAGCCGCGAGCCACCCGTCGCCAGCGCCGAATTCATCGGGATCCGCAGCAACTGATCGCCAGCGCAATTAGCTTTGGTTTCAATCGCGAAGTGCAGGGTCCCTGCAAAGCCTCCAAAGTCAGCCCCGCCGTTACCGCTGAGCCGATCCGTGCGGCCGGACACTTCGAGGTGAGCTCCATTGACCGTCGGCGCATTGGCCAGATCGAGCTCCTGGTGGTTGCCGACGTCTCCCTTCACGGCCAACTTCCCAGAGGCATCCAGCACCACGTGGTCAAAGTACTCATGACGCACGTAGGCAGGAGCGTCGCCCTCCGACGGTCGGCAAATCCCCTCGAGAGATCCCAGTTGCAGATATTTCGGAGTTACGGGCGCCGGCGTATCACTATCGGTCTCTGGCAGCTCCAAGCTCGAAGTGACCCGATCTCCGCGCAGTGAAAGACTGGCTTCTCGGAGAGTCATCGCTTGGCCGATCTCGAAAGTTGCCTGCGACAGCGCAAGACTGATGCCGCGGGCCTGGAGGTTGGTAAATTCGATTCCTCCGGCGGACAACATGGGAATGCCCGCTAAGCCGGCGATCGAGAGTTGACCTTGGGGGGAACCCTCGAAGCCGAGGTCGTCGGGCCGCGCCGGGTCGGGCCGACGGACCACTCTCGTACCACCCAGGGAAATGAGACCCGTAGACAAGGAGCCCTGCCCCTTCAGCCGATCAACGGCGAAGACCAAACCCTGGATCGATCCGGCAGGATCCGTGAGCAACGTACCGCCGAGATCCATGGTGGCGCCGGCGTCGAGAGACTTGAACGCTCCGTCTGCGGCGAGCGTACCTTTCACGATCTGGAGATCGCCACGATTGAGGCAGTGCGCGAAGGTGGCCTCGCCCGTGGATTTGAGGTCCAGTCGGGCGCGAAATGGGTTCGAGCTGCCGAAGCGAAGAATAGGATCGCCCAGCGTGACCGCGCCTGCGGTGATCAGGACCACGCCGCTACGCTCCACAAGGCCTACATTCAAGGCCGTGGGATTCCTGGCGCTGAGTAGGGCACCGCCAAAGAGGGGTTTGGTCGAGCCCAGCCAGGGAGTCGCGGCAATCGCTCCCGCGACCTCGACCTGCAGATTCTCCGGGAGTATCTGCAGGCGGCTCTTCTCGGGATCGTCCAACGCCAGCGTGCAGGTAGCCTTCAGGAAGAGCTTGTTGAGCTTGCCGGACAGGAGGACGGCCGGCGTCTGATCGGAGAGCTCGACGCTCCCCATCTGGGTTGGCTCATCGAGCAAGATTGGCAGCGCGATCTCCTCGCTTGCCGGAGTCTCCGGGATCTCCAAGTGCAGGGGCCGGAGGAAGCGCAGGCTCGCCGCGAAAAGGGAGTCGGCGTCGAGCGAACCCGCGAGCCGGAAGGCGCCGCCCCAGGCTCCTCGGAGTTGTAAGGCCAACTGCCGCGGCGCTCCCTGGGGGAGGAGGAAGGCCAAGAGAGGAACGTCCGGACGACTCCATTGGAAGCTGCCATCGAAGGCGGTGGGCGAGAGAGTGACGTGGGAAGCCGTTACGCCACCTCCGAGCAGCACCCTGTCACCACGTCTCAGGGTGCCGTGCGTGGTTGCAATCTGAGCCTCCTCGACGGTCAATGCCTGCACATCGAACTCCGACATCGAATGCTCGGCTGGAGCTTCCGAGCCGCCCCAACCAAAGGTCGACGCGTCGGCATCAAAGCTGGTGGAACCATTCTGCAGAGCGATCCCGTCAGCCTTGCCCTGAACGGACGAGATCGACGCCGTCATCGCACCGCGATCGACTTTCATCAAGACGCGCCCCGCGTTCAGCTGCGGTTGTCGCAGGAGAGCAGGGCCCACATTCAGCCCGGCTCCTGAGAAGCTCATCTTTTCAGCGGCGAGCGACGCTTTCCATAGCGATGCCGCTCCGTTGCTCATGTCGACGTGGAGGATGACGTTCTGTTGGTCTGCCGTTGGACTGAACGTGCCCGTGCCCCGGGCTCCCCCCGCAAGCACGACCCGCGCATCCACGAGCCGGCGATTCCAGGCCGTCAGCTCGAAGGTCCCCGTGACCGATGTCCTCTGGGTACGGAAGACGGTGAGATTCCTGATCCACACTCGACTCCCGGCAAGGTTCATCGTTCCGCCGGCGATCCGTTGCAGGCCCGAGGTGACTTGCCCCATGTCCACGTTCAGGTGGTCGGGGTCAATCCACAGCTGGTGACCGCCGACGGACTTGAGCAGGTACCCGTCGATGGTGAGGTCACGAAAATTGCCGGCCGCGATGACGGTAAGGCCGTCCTTCGCGGCCTTGGCGAGGACTTCCTTTGTGCTGGGAAGCCCGTCGTAAGCCACCGGCGCACTGAAGATCGCAAAAGTGTTGGGGCCCTGCCGTTGAGGCCGATAGCTGACATGAACCCACCGGCCGTCCCCGCTGACGACGAAATCGTTGGGGTTCTCGCGAGCCTCGATCCCCTCGAGCCATAGCGGCCCAATCAGCACACCGCTGGCTCGCGCCTCTGCGGCGAGAACGCTGCCCCAGAGAATGAGCATGAATACGCGCATGAAATTCATCGTTGCCTCCCACCGACGCGGTTTTATCGGCGATCGAAATGGTTTTTGGCGGGCTCCACGGTCTTTCGACTCGCGGTGAAAGCCACCCCTAGTTAGACGGCCACGGAGGGTGGTTTCCCGCGGCTGAGCTATCTGCCGCCGCTCGGGTCCGCCGCAAGAGGATGATCCGTGGATGACGAGGGGGCCGCGTGCACCCGGAGCAGGCGGTACACTCCCCCCTGCCATGACAACCAGAAACCACCTCCGTGCCGGCATCCTTCTCCTCCCTCTTCTCGCGCTCGGCCTGCTGACCGCCTCCTGCCACACGATGAGGCCCGAGAGCTTCGCCACCGCCGCCCCGCGCTTCGAGCCCGACAAGTGGTTCGAGGGGCCCACCCGCTCGTGGGGGGTGATCGAGAGCCGCTCGGGGCAGCCCAAGAGCCGCTTCCGCACCGAGATGATGGGGGTGCGCGAGGGGGACGTCCTCGCGATCACCCAGGACTTCACCTTCGAGGACGGCCACAAACAGTCGCGGCGCTGGCGGCTGCGGCGGCTCGACGAGCACCGCTACGAGGCGACGGCGAACGACGTGGTGGGAGTCTCCCGCGGCCTCGCCTACGGCAACACCTTCCGCTGGGAGTACACGCTCGCCCTGCGGCCGGGGAACCCGCTCGCCAACGTCCAGTTCAAGCTCTGGATGTACCTCGCGGCCGACGGCGAGACGATGATCAACCGGGTGACGATCTCGAAGCTCGGGGTGATCCTGGCCGAGACCACCGAGCACTTCCACCGCGGCACCGGTCCGGTGCCGGCGATCGGCGGCACGCCCTAGCCTCGCGATAAGCTGCGGAACCATGGGGAGCGCCGGGAGGATCGACCCGCTCGCGGGCGGGGGGGAGATGGGGGCGCTGATGCGCTCGCTCGACTGGTCGCGGACCGCCGTGGGCGCGGTCGAGACGTGGCCGCAGAGCCTGCGCACCGCCCTCAGCATCCTGCTCGAGACCGGCTTCCCCATGTACATCGCCTGGGGGAGGGAGCTCACCCAGTTCTACAACGACGGCTACCGGCCGATCCTCGGCTCGACCAAGCATCCGGCCGCGATGGGCGCCGGCACGCGGGTCACCTTCGCGGAGATCTGGGACATCATCGGCCCGATGTTCCAGGGGGTGATGGAGGGGAGGGCCACGACGCTGGTCGACTTCCTCCTGCCGCTCGACCGCCACGGTTTCGTGGAGGAGTGCTACTTCGTCTTCTCCTACAGCCCGATCCGCGAGGAGAGCGGCGAGGTCGGCGGCGTCCTGGTCACCGTCACCGAGACGAGCGAGCGGGTGCTCGGGGCGCGGCGGCTGCGGACCCTGCAGGACCTGGCGCACCGGACGCAGAAGGCGGCGACCGCCGAGGCGGCCTGCGAGTCGGCGGCGTTCGTGCTCAGCGAGAACCCGGCCGACCTGCCGTTCGCCCTGCTCTATCTCCTCGACGCCGAGGGGAAGCGGGCCACCCTCGCCGGCGCGGCGGGGCTGGCGCCGGGGGCCCTCGCCCGCCGGGTCCTGATCGACCTCGCGGCGGCCGACCCCCTCTGGCCCCTGGCGGCGGTGGTCGAGTCGCGCACGGCGCGGGTCGTCGAGGATCTCCCGGCCGCGGCGCACCTCGCGCCGGTGCGCCAGGTGGTGGTGATCCCCATCGCGCAGGCCGGGGAGGGGCGGCCGACCGGCGTGCTGGTCGCCGCGGTCAGCCCGCGGCTGATCCTCGATGAGAGCTACCGCAGCTTCCTCGAGCTCGCCGCCGGCCAGATCGCCACCGCGATCGGCAACGCCCGGGCGCTCGCCGAGGCCCGCGCCCGCGCCGAGGCGCTGGCGGAGATCGACCGCGTCAAGACGGCCTTCTTCAGCAACGTCAGCCACGAGCTGCGCACCCCGCTGACCCTGATCCTGGGGCCGGCCGAGGACGCGCTGGCTCAAGCTGCTGCGGCGGCGGCTCAACCGGCGGCGGCGCTTCTGGCGGACAAAGAGCGCTGGGAGCTGGTGCACCGCAACGCGCAGCGGCTGCTCAAGCTGGTCAACACCCTCCTCGACTTCTCGCGGATCGAGGCGGGGCGCCTCGAGGCGGCCTATGCGCCGACCGACCTCGCGGCGCTGACCCGCGAGCTGGCGAGCGTCTTCCGCTCCGCGGTCGAGAGCGCCGGCCTGCGGCTCGTGCTCGCCGTCGAGGAGCTGCCGGAGCCGGTCTTCGTCGACCCCGACCAGTGGGAGAAGATCGTCCTCAACCTGATCTCGAACGCGCTCAAGTTCACCTTCGAAGGCGAGATCGAGATCGCCCTCCGCGCCGGCTCCGCCGCGCCGGGCCCCTCCGGAAAGACCGCCGCGGGCCACGCCGTGCTCACCGTCCGCGACACCGGGATCGGGGTGGCGGCGGACCAGCTCCCCCTCCTCTTCGACCGCTTCCACCGCGTCCCCGGCGCCCGCTCGCGCACCCACGAGGGGACGGGGATCGGGCTCTCCCTGGTCCAGGAGCTGGTGCGCATGCAGGGCGGGACGGTGACGGCGGAGAGCACCGTCGGCCAGGGGACGACCTTCACCGTCACCCTCCCCTTCGGCGCCGCGCACCTCCCGGCGGACCGTCTCGTGCCGGCGCGCGCCGCCGCTCCGGCCCTCCTCGGCGCCGCGCCGTTCGTCCAGGAGGCGCTGCGCTGGTCGCCGGCGCAGAGCGCGGAGCCGCGGAGCGCGGCCGGGGCGCGCATCCTGGTGGCGGACGACAACGCGGACATGCGCGGCTACATCGCGCGCCTGCTCGGCGAGCGCTTCGCCGTGGAGGCGGTGGCCGACGGCGCGGCGGCCCTCGAGCGGGCGCGGGAGGCCCCGCCCGACCTCATCCTCTCGGACGTCATGATGCCCGGCCTCGACGGCCTGGCGCTGCTCGCCGCGCTGCGTGCCGACGAGCGGACGCGCGGCATCCCGGTCCTCTTCCTCTCGGCCCGCGCGGGGGAGGAGTCGCGGATCGAGGGGCTCGCCGCGGGGGCCGACGACTACCTGGCGAAGCCCTTCTCGGCGCGCGAGCTGCTCGCCCGCGTCACCACCCACCTCGAGAGCTCGCGCCAGCGCCGGGAGGCGGAGCGCGGCCTGGCGAGGCTCTACTCGCAGTTCATGCAGGCGCCCGTGCCGGTCTGCGTGCTGACCGGCCCCGAGCTGGTCTACGACCTCGCCAACCCGCTCTACGACCGGATGGTCGGCCGGACGAACCTGGTCGGCAAGCCGATCCGCGCCGCGTTCCCCGAGCTGACGGAGGACGCCCCGATCTTCCAGGTGCTGACGAAGGTCTACATCAGCGGCGAGCCGTTCACGGCCGAGGAGTACCCTATCCCCCTCGACCTCGGGACGGGCGAGGTGACGGACGTCTTCTTCAAGTTCACCGCGCAGCCGATGCGCGACCGCGAGGGGGAGGTGGTCAGCGTGATGGCGGTCGCCGTCGACGTCACCTCGCAGGTCACGGCGCGGCGCGAGATCGAGGCCGCCCGCCGGCTGCTCGAGGCGGTGGTGAACCAGATGCCCGCCGGGGTGCTGATCGCCGAGGCCCCCTCCGGCCGCACGCTGCTCGCCAACGAGCGGGTGAGCTCGATCCTCGGCCACGGCGCGGTCGCCACCCGCTCGGTCCAGGACTTCTCCGCCTACACCGCCGTGCATCCCGACGGCCGGCCGTTCGCGGCGAAGGAGTACGCGCTGACCCGGGCGCTCGCCGGCGAGGCGGTGCTCGACGAAGAGATCCTCTACAACCACCCCGACGGGGAGCAGCGGGTCCTCGCGGCCAGCGCCGCGCCGGTCTTCGACGCGGAAGGGCGGATCGTGGCGGCGGTCAACGCCTTCTCGGACATCACCGGCCGCAAGCGGGTGGAGGAGCAGAACCGCCAGCTGCTGGTGCGCGAGCGCGAGGCGCGGGGGGAGGCCGAGGTGGCCAACCGCTCGAAGGACGAGTTCCTCGCCATGCTCGGCCACGAGCTGCGCAACCCGCTGGCGCCGATCGTCACCGCCCTCCAGCTGATGCGCCTGCGCGGCGACGAGTCGCTGCTCAAGGAGCGGACGCTGATCGAGCGCCAGGTGCACCACCTGATCCGCCTGGTCGACGACCTGCTGGACGTGTCGCGGATCACCCGCGGCAAGATCGAGCTCAAGCGGGAGCGGCTGGAGATCGCGGAGATCGTCGCCAAGGCGATCGAGATGGCGAGCCCGCTGATCGAGCAGCGGCAGCACACGCTGCGCGTCGACGTCCCCCGCCACGGCCTCGCCGCCGAGGCGGACGCGGTGCGCATGGCGCAGGTGGTGGCGAACCTCCTCAACAACGCCGCCAAGTACACCGAGCCGCACGGCCTGCTGACGATCGCGGCGGAGCGCGCCGGGGATCTCCTCGCCCTGCGCGTGCGCGACACCGGGATCGGCCTCAGCGCCGAGATGCTGCCGCGGGTCTTCGACCTCTTCGTGCAGGAGCACCAGGCGCTCGACCGCGCGCAGGGGGGGCTCGGCCTAGGGCTCTCGATCGTGCGCGTGCTGGTCGAGCTCCACGGCGGCACGGTCGAGGCGCACAGCGCCGGGCACGGGCGGGGGAGCGAGTTCGTGGTCCGGCTGCCGGCCCTCCCCGCCGAGGAGCCCGCGGCGGCCGCCGAGCCCACGGCCGCCACGGCTCCCTGGGAGGGGGTTGCGGCGGCCGGCGGCGGGCTCCGCATCCTGATCGTGGACGACAACGCGGACGCCGCGGACCTGCTGGCGACCAGCGTGCAGGCGATGGGGCACCGCGTGGACGTGGCGCACGACGGCCCGGCGGGGCTCGCCGCCGCGGCGCGCTTCCGCCCGGAGGTGGCGCTGCTCGACATCGGCCTGCCGGTGATGGACGGCTACGAGCTCGCCGCCCATCTGCGCGCCCTTCCCGGCCTCGCCGGGCTGCGGCTGATCGCCGTCTCCGGCTACAGCCAGGAGACCGACCTCGAGCACGCCGCCGCCGCCGGCTTCGAGAGCTACCTGGTCAAGCCGATCCGGCTCGAGCAGCTCGCGGAGGTGCTGGGGGCGGTCAGATCTCTCCCGGCGCCGCCAGGTACATCCTGAAGTCGGCGAAGACGCGGTCGCGCAGCGGCAGGAAATCCAGGTACTCCCCCTCGAGGAACAGGCGTTCCGCCACCTCCGCGTCGGGGAAATCGATCACCATGATGAGATCGGGCGCGTGCGGGCCGTAGAGCGTCCGCCGGACGCGCTGCCGGCGCACCACCGTCGCCTGGTGGCGGTCCAGGAAAGCCCGCACGGTCCGCGAATACTCGGGGAAGAATTCTTCGTAGCCGTGACGGAAGGTGCCTTCGACCACGATCGTCGCCTGGCTCACATCGGACCTCTTTCCGGGAGAGAATGAAGCGTGCACCCTCAGTCTACGCCTGTGCCGGACCCGATCGATCTGCCGGACTTGTTCGGGCCGATCGACGTCTACCTCTTCGATCAGCTCCTGCGCGGCCGGATCGCGCCGGGGGCCCGCGTGCTCGACGCCGGCTGCGGCGGCGGCCGCAACCTCGTCTTCCTGCTGCGCCAGGGGTACGAGGTCCTCGCCCTCGACGAGAGCCCGGGAGCGGTCGCGGCCGTCCGCGACCTCGCCCGCCGGCTCGCCCCGCGCCTGCCGGCGGCGAACTTCCGCTGCGAGCCGCTGGAGGCGAACGGCTTTCCCGATCACGCGGCCGACGTGGTGATCAGCAGCGCCGTGCTCCACTTCGCCCGCGACGAGGCGCACTTCCGCGCCATGCTCCTCGGCTCCTGGCGCCTGCTCGCGCCCGGCGGCCTCTTCTTCTGCCGCCTCGCCTCGTCGATCGGCATGGAAGGCTTCGCGCAGCCGGCGCGGCCGCTCGGCGGCCGCCGCTTCCTGCTCCCCGACGGCAGCGAGCGCTTCCTGGTCGATCAGCCCTGCCTACTCCGCTGGACGGCGGAGCTCGGCGGCAGCCTGCTCGACCCCCTCAAGACCACGGTGGTCCAGGAGCAGCGGTCGATGACGACCTGGGTGATGCGGAAGCGGTAGGCCCCTCCAAAGTCAGCACCGAGGGCACCCGCCCGGGCGCCGCCAGGCGCAGCAGCCCGAGGCCGATCCCCGCGAAGCCGTTCATCAACCCCGGGGACTCGATGCTCCCCCGGGTGCCGCAGAGCCAGCCGTCGCGGTCGAGGCTGGCGAGGACGATCTCCTGGAAGCGGTGGAGGTCGGCGGCGAGCGCGGGGTCCTGGAGATGCTCCTGAGCCTGGAGGAGGAAGTCGAGGTTGCCGAGGTCGCCGTGGCAGAGGCAGTGGTTCTGCCCCGGGCCGCGCTCGAGGGTGCGGCGGAGAGCCTGCGCGATCTCGCGCCGCAGGGCGGCCCCCTCCTCCGCGGTGCGCGCGTGGAGGAGCGCCGCGAGGCGGGTGAGGCCCACGCCGGGGGCGCCGTAGCACCAGGCGACGGCGACCGTGCTCTCGGGGGCCGGCTTTTCGCCGCCGGCCGGGGCGCGCAGCAGGCGCTCGAGATCCTCCCAGAAACGCTCCCGCTCCCCCGCGAAACCGTCCAGGGCGGCGGCGAGGAAGCGCGGATCGGAGGTGACCTCGCCGAGGCGGAGGAGGGCGAGGGCGATCCCTCCCACGCCGTGCGAGATGCCGGCGAGCGGCCGCTCGGCGGCGAGGCGGGTGCGCCAGCCGAGGCCCGACCCCCACGGCTCGGCGAGGCTGAGGAGGCGCTCGCCGCACTGGACGGCGAGGGCGAGGACACGTTCCGCGCCGGTCGCCCCATGCAGGGCGAGCAGCCCGAGGAGGGCGCCGGCCGTGCCGCCGATCAGGTCGAGATCGTCATCGCCGGGGAGGAGCGCCGGGAAGCGCTCTGCCATCGCCTCGGCCGCGGCGAGGAGCTCGCCGTCCTCCCAGAGCGCGCCGAGCTGGGCGAGGGTCCAGACGATCCCGCCCCAGCCTTGAAAGGCGCCGATCGACTCCGCGGCGGCCGGCAGGCCGTCCGGCCGCGCCGCCACCTGGAGGCGGAGGGTGGAGAGGGCGGCGCGCGCCAGCCCGGTCGCCTCCCGGTCGCCCGCCGTGTCGCCGAGGCTGCCGAGGAAGCCGAGGAAGAGGGCGATGCCGGGGAGGCCGGCGTAGAGGTCCTCCGGGGTGGGCTCGAGCGACCAGCGCTTGTTGCGGTATTCGAGGCCGATCCAGGAGGCGTGCTCCCCCTCCTGCACGGCCATCTCCGCGAACCAGGCGCCGATCGCGCGGGCGTGGCGGAGGCTCGCCTCCCGCAGCGCCTGGGCGGAGAGCCGCGGCGCCTCGCGGTCGGGGGTGTAGCTGGTCCATTCGAGGTCGTCGCGGTTCAGGAGCTGGGTGCCGAGGGAGAGGCGGAGGAGCCAGAGCTGGCGCCGCAGGTCCTCCTCGCCCAGCGTGCGCACCCGGCGCTCGACCATCTCGAAGGAGGGCTCGGCGAGGAAGCCCGCGATGCGCTCGCCGCGGCTCGTCCACAGGTCGCGCGACGAGGGGAGGGTCGAGAAGAAGGGGATGTCCCCCTCGCTGAGGTCGCGGTGCTCGGCGGCGAGCACCCGCGCGAGGACCGGCTGGTGCTCGACCTCGAGCCCCAGGCGGTCGAACAGGCGGTCGCGGTCGGCGGGGTCGCGGAGGTAGTCGGGGTGGAAGCTCTCCGCGAGCAGTAGGCCGTAGATCTGCGTCGCGCGGAGCACCACCCGCACGGGGTCCCCGGCGAAGCGGGCGAGCTCGCCGAGGAACGCCTCGCGGCGCGCGGCGAGGCGGCGGTAGACGGCGGCGAAGCCGCGCGTCATCTCCTCGCGGTACTCGCCGACCTGCGCCGGCTCGCCGTCCAGGGTCGGCCGGTTCTGCCCCCCTTCCATCACGCCGCGGTCGTGCACCACCCGCATCTCGTCGGTGCCGGTCCCCTGCCACTGCACCGCCTTCTGCGGCGTCGGCTGGCCGCCGACCGCCGACACGCCGCTGATGTCCACCCCCTCGAAGCCGTCCTCGACCCCCACCTGGAACGGCAGCAGGCCGACGCGCAGCACCGAGTGGAGGGCGAGCTGCGAGCGCAGGTCGGCGGCCGGGCGGGGCTCGCCGCCGCGCTGGATCTGCGGATGGAAGAGCGCCTCGAGGTCGACCACCACCGGATGCTCGCCGGCGGCGATCAGGTTCTCGTAGTGGCAGTCAGTGGCGGCGAGGGCGTAGAGCACCGCGAGCAGGCCGCCGAGCCGCTCGTGGAAGCGGGCGACCTCCTCCCGCGAGGCGCAGGGCGCGGCGGCGGCGAATTCCATCCAGCCGTGGCCGCCGCGGTCGAGCACGGCGAGGGTGCGCAGGGCGGGATCCCCGGTCCCCTCCGCGGTCGCGTTCACCCACGCCAGGAGCTCCTGGAAGTCGGCTTCGACCTTGAGCGAGCGGGGCTTGTAGACCAGCCGGGCGCCGGAGGCGAAGGTGAGCAGGCGCACGCTGCGCCCGCGGCGGTGGCGGTCCCCGGCGCCGCCGTCGAGGAGGGTCAGCGGGCCGGGATCGCCGCCGGCGAAGAAGCGCTCGACGATCGCCGGCCAGTCGGCGGCGAGGTGGGAGAGGACCTCGGCCGTCGCGGCGCGGAACGTCTCGAGGTCGAGGCTCACCTGGCGGGCGAGCACCGGGTACTCGGCGAGCAGAGAGGCGGCGATTTCGGGATCGCGCAGGCGCGCGACGAACGCCGCGAAGCGCTCCTCGGAGGTCTCCCCCGGCAGCAGCTCCTGGAGGCGGGCGACGTGGAGCTCGAGGACCAGGGTGCGGGCGAGCAGCGGCAGCAGCCGGTACGGCAGGGCTTCCGAGGCCAGGCGGAGGGCGCTCTCCACGCCGAAAGGAAGCGGGGTCTTCGCCGCGCCCACGAGCGCCGCGAGGTCGTCCGCCAGGGCGCGCCGCGCCGCCTCGATCTGCGGGCGGACCAGCTCGAGGAACCCGGCGGTGGTGCCGAGGTGGGGCGGGAGGGCGAGGGGAGCGAGGATCGCCTCGTCGAGGGCTTCTTCCGGCATGCGGCCTCCAGTCTCTGCGGTCTCTGCCGAAAGACAGAGAGCGGGAAGCGCTCGGAGCCTCCCGCCCTCGCGGCAGCGCGGGTTTTTCAGGCCGTAGGCGTCAAGCGGTCGTCGGGCAGCAGCCGGCGGCGCTGTTGAAGCTGTACTCCGTGCAATTGATCGCCGTGGTGATCGGCGGGCAACAGGAGCGCCAGTTGAGGAAAGTGTAGTTGGTGCAGTTCGGCGCCGTGGTCTGCGGCGTCGAGCCCCCCGTGGTCATGAGCTGCTCGTCTCTCAGATCGGTGATCCCCGAGGGATGATCGGGCAGGGCCGCCTGCTGTTCCGGCGAAAGACTCGCCCGATAGACCGGGTCTTTCCAGGCGCGGATGACATCGGTTTTGTTCATGGGACGGGACCTCCTTTGCATGAGCGCTGCCGCGGCAGGGCTCTCCGGTTGAGAGCCCTCCCGTAAGATCCGGTGCGTCCGGGAGGCGGGAGCGAGACAGCGCCGGCCGCCGGCTAGACCCCCTTCAGCGTCACTCCCCCGTTCGAGGTGCGCACATACACCGTGGCGCCGCCGCCGTTGACGTGCCCCTTGAGGCTGTTGCGGCCCGTCTTCTCGCCGGGGACCGGGAAGTCGCTCTTGACGTTGCCGTTCGAGGTCTCGGCGTCGACCGAGAAGCGGGAGTCGCGCGGCAGGCGGAGGGTGACGGCGCCGTTGCTCGTCTCCAGCCGGAGGTCTTTGGCGGTGAAGCGCGTCAGCTCGGCCTCGATCCCGCCGTTCGAGGTCTCGGCCTGGAGCGAGCCCGCGGAGTGGATCACCCCGATCGCGCCGTTGGTCGACTCGAGGTCGAGGTCCCCTTCGGCCTCGCGGACGGTGATCGGGCCGTTGCTGGTCTTGAGATGGGCCTTGCCGTGGGTGCCGGTGAGCTCCACGCCGCCGTTGGCGTTCTCGATCGCCACCGCGGCCTGGCGCGGCAGGTGGACCTTGTAGGCGACCCCGACGCTGATCTCCTGGCCCAGGAAGCCGGCGAAGAAGCCGTTCTCGGTCTTCGGCGTGTGGGTCTCGATGCGCACGCCGGCGGGGCCGGGGGCGACCTCGATCTGGAGCTGCGCCATCACCTTGCGGGCCGTCGCGTCGTCGCCGGCGCGGACCTGCTTCTCGGCCGAGATCCCCACCTCGGGACGGTCCCAGGCCTCGAAGGTCACGGCACCGTTGCCGTTCTTCAGCTGGACCTCGAGGCCGGGGCGCAGCGGCACGGTCTTCTCGAAATGCTCCTTGAGGGTGACCCCCGAGGCGGCGGCGGGAAGTGCGGTGAGAGCGGTGGCAACGGCCAGCAGGCCGGCGGCGAGCGACAGGGGGGTGCGTAAGGTCATCGGTCGAATCCTCCTCTTCCTGCCGATCATACGATCGCCGCGCCGCGAGGGTTGCAGCCGGCGGGAAACGGTGTAGCCTTTCCCCCGTGGAGGCGCTGGACGTGGCGGGACGGCCGACGATGGACGATTTGAGCCTGCTCCTGGAGGTGATGCCGCCCGCCGTGCGGGCGGCGATCGAGGGGCATCCGCGGCGCGGCGAGCTGATCGAGCTGGTGCTCGACCTCGGCCGCCTCCCGGAGGCCCGCTTCCCGGACGGCGGCGACCTGCTCTCCGACCTCCCCGTCTCGCGCCAGGACATCGGCTACGTCGTCGAACGGATCGGGCGCTTCGGCAAGGACAACCGGGCGGGGATCGAGCGCACCCTGCACCGCATCTCGGCGATCCGCAACCGCGTCGGGGACGTCATCGGCCTCACCTGCCGGGTGGGGCGCGCCGTCTTCGGCACGGTCGACATCCTGCGCGACGTCATCGAGGCGAAGCAGTCGATCCTCCTCCTCGGCCGCCCCGGGGTGGGCAAGACCACCATCCTGCGCGAGGCGGCGCGGGTGCTCGCCGACGACCTCGACCAGCGGGTGATCGTGGTCGACACCTCGAACGAGATCGCCGGCGACGGCGACGTCCCCCATCCCGGCATCGGCCGCGCCCGCCGCATGCAGGTCCCCTCCCCCGACGAGCAGCACGCGGTGATGATCGAGGCGGTGGAGAACCACATGCCGCAGGTGATCGTGATCGACGAGATCGGCACCACCGCCGAGGCGCTGGCGGCGCGCACCATCGCCGAGCGCGGCGTGCAGCTGATCGCCACCGCCCACGGCAACACCCTCGAGAACCTGCTGCAGAACCCGACCCTCTCGGACCTCGTCGGGGGCATCCAGTCGGTCACCCTGTCGGACGAGGAGGCGCGGCGGCGCGGCACCCAGAAGTCGGTCCTCGAGCGCAAGGCGCCGCCGACCTTCGGGGTGCTGATCGAGATCCAGGAGAAGGACCGCCTCGCCGTCCACCACGACGTCGCCGAGGTGGTGGACCGCTTCCTGCGCGACGTGCCGCCGCGCCCGGAGCTGCGCACCCGCACTCCGGACGGGGGGGTCGAGATCCAGCGCGCCGAGCGGCCGCAACGCGCCGCGCGGACGGCATCGAAGGCGGAGGGCGCCGAACGCACGCCGCGCGGCAGGACGCCCCGCTCCCCGTCCCCATCCCCCTGGTTCGCCGCCGTGGAAGACGGCGACGCAGGTGAGGAGGACGCCGGCGCCCCCTTGCCGCCGGTCAAGACGCTGCGCGGCCGGACGGTGCGCATCTTCCCCTTCGCGGTGAGCCGGGAGAAGCTCGAGCGGGCCTTGCAGAAGTTCCGCGTCTCGGCCTATGTGGTGGACGACCTCGATGCGGCCGACCTGGTGGTGACCCTCAAGGCCCAGGAGCGGCGCCAGCCCCGGCGCCTGCGCGACGCCCATGCCCGCGGCGTCCCCGTCTACGTGGTGCGCAGCAACACCATCGTGCAGATGGAGAGCTTCCTGCGCTCGATCTTCGGCGCCGAGGACCCGGAGGCTGGCGACGAGGCGGCCCTGCGCGAGGTCGAGGACGGCATCGACGAGGCCCAGGAGCAGGGGCATGCCGTGGAGCTCGCCCCGCAGAACAACCACCACCGCCGCCTCCAGCACCAGATCGTCGAGCGCTACGGCCTGACCTCGGAGAGCAAGGGGGAGGAGCCGTACCGGCGGGTGGTGGTGTATCCGAAAGGAGCGGTGTCAGGCGGGCGGGGGTAGGTGGCTCGCCGGTTGCATCTCCGTGGAATTGCCTTCCACTGAAGGTGAATCTCCATGGAGAACTCGATGCTCAAGCCTTCCCTGTTGCTCGCCAGCTTTTTTCTCCTGACCCCGCTCGCGCACGCCGCGCGGCCGGCCGCTCAGGTTCAGCCGCCGCCCGCCCAGCCCGCGCCGCCGGTTCAGGCGCCTGCTCCGATGCAGGCCCAGCCCGCGCCTCCTCCGGCCGCGATGCCCCCGGGGCAGGCTCCGGGCCAGCCGCAGATGCCCGCCCCGCCGCCTCCTGCGCAGCCCGCAATGCCTGCGATGCCGGCCGGCCCCGCCGCCAACCCGCGGTCGCCGGGCGACCTCCAGGTAATGCTCGACCGGGTGGCGTATTCGCCCGGGGTGATCGACGGCAAGGGGGGGACCAACACCCGCCGGGCGCTCGCCGCGTTCCAGACGGTGAACGGCCTGCCGGCGACGGGGACGGTGGACGCCCCGACCTGGCAGAAGCTGATCGCGCTCGCCGGCACCAACGTCGCGGTCGTCCCCTACGAGATCACCCCCGCCGATGCGGCGGGGCCGTTCCTGCCGATCCCCGAGAAAATGGACGACAAGGCCAAGCTGCCGGCGCTCAACTACAGCTCGCTGCTCGAGCTCCTCTCCGAGCGCTTCCACTCGACCCCGGAGCTGCTCCAGCGCCTCAACCCGCGGGCGCAGTTCCAGGCCGCCGGCGAACGCATCCTGGTCCCCAACGCGCGGCCGGTCCACATCCCGGAGAAGACCGAGAAGGTGGTGCCGCCGGAGGGGACCGAGGTGTTCGTCTCGAAGAACCAGTCGACCCTGCGGGTGATGCAGGGGGAGAAGCTCCTCTACTTCGCCCCGGTCACCTCGGGGAGCGAGCACGACCCGCTGCCGATCGGCGACTGGAAGGTCACCGGCATCTCGCGCAACCCGACCTTCAACTACAACCCCAACCTGTTCTGGGACGCCAAGCCCGGGGACGAGAAGGCGAAGATCCCGCCCGGCCCCAACAATCCCGTCGGCCTGGTGTGGATCGACCTCTCGAAGGAGCACTACGGCATCCACGGCACGCCGGAGCCGAAGACGATCGGCAAGACCACGTCGCACGGCTGCGTCCGCCTCACCAACTGGGACGCGGTCACCGTCTCGACCCTGGTCAAGGCGGGGACCCCGGTCCACTTCACGGAGTGAACGCGCCTTGAACGAGGAAAAGAAGAGCTCGCGGGTCCCGCTGGCGGGGCTCACCGGCTTCGCCCTCGGCGCGGCGACGGTGCTGCTGATCGTCCATCTCTACGGCGGCGCCGCGCGCCAGGCGCCGCCGGCTTCCACGGCCTCGCCAGCAGGGGGGCCCGCGGCGCCCGCCGCCGGCACGGCCGTGCAGCCCTCCGCTCCCCTCCCGGCGCCGGCGTCTCCCGGCCGGCTTCCGGGGGTCGCCCCGGCGCCGCCCCCCCTGCTGGCGAGGCCGCCGGCCGACCTCCTCCAGCACGGCCTGTTGGTGCCGGTGCAGGGGGTGCCGCGGACGGGGCTGCTCGATACCTACGACGACGCCCGCGGGCAGGGGCGGGTCCACAACGCGATCGACATCATGGCCCCGCGCAACACCCCGGTGCTCGCCGCCGAGGGGGGGAGGATCGCCAAGCTGTTCACCAGCAATCTCGGCGGGCTGACCATCTATCAGTTCGATCCCACCGAGACCTACTGCTACTACTACGCCCACCTCGACCACTACGACCCCAGCCTGCGGGAGGGAGGTCAGGTGGCCAAGGGGCAGGTGCTCGCCTACGTGGGGTCGACCGGCGACGCCGCGCCGGAAGCTCCCCACCTCCACTTCGAGATCACCCGCCTCCACCCGGACAAGCACTGGTGGCAGGGAGACCCGATCAACCCCTACCCCGTGCTGCGCGAGGGGCGGTAAACCCCGGGCTCAGCAGCGTCCTGGTTTGAACCGCGCAGCCGACTGGCAGCGACGAAGGAGCGGAGCCCGAAGGAGGCGAGCAGGTTTCAAACCGGGCGCTACGCCTCTCAGGAGTGCCCGCCGGCGAACTTCTTCTCGCCGGCCTCGACCTTCACCGCCAGCTTGTTCTGCGCCGGCGGCAGCGGGCAGGTGGCGAAGGCCGTGAAGGCGCAGGGCGGGTTGTAGGCGGTATTGAAGTCGACCACCACCTTTCCCCCGTTCGGTGCGTCGGTCTCGAGGAAGCGGCCGGCGCCGTAGGTTTCCTTGCCGTTCGTCTGGTCGCCGAAGATCAGGAAGAGCTCCCCCTTGGGACCGCCTTCGAGGGCGTCGAGCCGGTAGGTCTTCCCCCCGCGGTCGAAGACGACGGAGCCCGGCGACTTCTGGTCCGCCACCTGGCCGAGGACGTTGGCGATGGCGATCTTCTTGTCCTTGGCGGGCTCGAAGCGGGCGACCACCCGCCAGTCCGGGCTCAGGGGGTAGTCGTCGAGCCCCTTGAAGGCGGCGAGCAGGGGGCTGGCCTTGTCCTTGATCCGCACCCCGATCTTCTCCTCCCGCTGGATGACGTAGAAGGAGAGCGAGCCGAGCTGGACGACGGTCGGCTTGCCGCCGGTGTCGCTCTGGAGGACCATCCCGGGGGCCGCCGGCTTGCCGTCGGCGAGCAGCGCCACCCCGGGCTGGGCGGTGAGCTTGACCGTCTTGCCGGTGAGGGTGAGGTTGCCGGCGAAGGCCGGGGCCTTCGTCGTCCCCGCGGGGAGGATGATGTGATTGGCCGGGTTGCTGCCGAACCGGTTGGCGCCGGTGTGCAGCCAGTAGAGGCCGACCAGGGTGAGCCAGCTGTCCTCCTTCTTGAGGTCGGCGACCCGCCCCTGGCGCCAGGCTTCGATCTTCTTGCGGTACGCCGCCGGATCGGGGGGAGCGGCCGCCGCCGCCGCGGCGGGGGCCTTGGCCGCCGGAGGAGCCGTGGCGGCCCCGAAGGCGAGGTACGGGACTCCCGCGCAGGAAGCGGTGAGCAGGAGCACGACGGCAGGTTGGAGACGGTGGAGCTTGGTTCTCATGGTCGGGGCCTCCGAATCGAACGCAGAGGATAACCCAACCGTAACCTTCGCACGCACTTTGCCGTATTGCTTGCTGGCAGGGCTCGACCGCCCGCCCTAAGGAGACGACCGCATGCTGACCATCCGCGACCTCGTGAAGGTATACCCCGGCCCGGTGACCGCCCTCCAGGGGATCAACCTCGACGTCCCGCCCGGGATGTTCGGCCTGCTCGGCCCCAACGGCGCCGGCAAGTCGACCCTGATGAAGATCCTCTCCGGGCTGCTGGAGGCGACCTCGGGCGCCGTCGCCCTCGACGGCGAGGACGTGCTCGCGAAGCCGGAGCGCATCCGCCAGCGCCTGGGCTACCTGCCGCAGGAGTTCGGCTTCTACCCCCACCTGACGGGGGAGAAGATGCTGACCTACCTGCTCAAGCTCAAGGGGGTCGAGGCGCCCGGCGGGCTGAAGGCGCTGGTCGCCGAGCTGCTGGAGCGGGTCAACCTCTCCTCGGCCGCCAAGCGGCGGGTGAAGACCTACTCGGGCGGCATGCGCCAGCGGCTCGGCATCGCCCAGGCGATCGCCGGCGATCCGCGGCTGATCATCGTCGACGAGCCGACCGCCGGCCTCGACCCCGAGGAGCGGCTGCGCTTCTACAAGATCCTCGCCGAGCTCGCCGCCGACCGCATCGTCCTGCTCTCCACCCACATCGTCGAGGACGTCGCGGTCCTCTGCCCGCGCTTCGCGGTGATCCGCAAGGGGCGCCTGGTGGCGCAGACCTCCCCCACCGAGGCGCGCCAGGCGATCGACGGCAAGGTCTTCGAGGGGCGGCTGGGGAGCGCGGAGCTGGCGGAGATCGAGCGCCGCGGCCTGCCGGTCATCCAGTCGGTGCTCGTCGAAGGGAAGAACCGGGTGCGCGTCCACCAGCCGGACGGCCTGCCGCCCGCCGGCTTCGAGCCGGTCCCCGCCACCCTCGAGGACGCCTACCTGCTGCTGATGCAGGACGGCTCGCGCCCCGTCCCTCCCCCGGCGCCCGCGGCGGCTCCGGTCCTGGCGGCGTCCGTCCCCGCGGCCGGGGGGCCGGCGTGAGCCCATCCCTCACCCGCAGCGGCGCGATCTACGGCGAGGAGCTCGCCCGCACCCTCAAGCGCCCCCTCTTCTGGTTCCTGGTCTTCCTCGTCCTGCTGATGACCTGGGGGCTGTCGACCGGGCATCTGCAGATCAACTCCGGGGACTCGTCGGTCGGCGGCACCAAGGCCTGGATCAGCTCGGAGTTCGCCTTCGCCCGTTCCCTGGTGGCGCTGATGGCGTTCCTCTACGGCTTCTTCGGCTCGATCGCGGCGGGGATGGCGATCGTCAGCGACGACGAGGCGAAGATCAGCGACATGCTGCTCGCGACGCCGCTCAGGCCGGCGGAATACGTGTGGGGGAAGTTCCTGGCGATCTTCACCGGCTTCGTGGCGGCGCTCGCCCTCCACGTGCTGCTCGCCGTCTTCTTCAATCACCTCCTCCCCAACCCCGGCGCGGCGGAGATCCGGGGGCCGTTCGACCTCTTCAACTATCTGCTGCCGGTGCTGATCTTCGGCCTGCCGACGCTCGTCTTCTACCTCGGGGTCGCCTTCTATCTCGGCGAGCGCTGGCGGCGGCCGGTCACCGTCTTCCTCTTCCCGACCGGCGTGCTGATGCTGTGCGGCTTCTTCCTCTGGCTGTGGTCGCCGACCTGGCTCGACCTGCGGATCAACCGCCTCCTGATGCTGGCCGACCCGACCGGCTTCCGCTGGATCAACGAGACCTGGATGAAGCTCGACCGCGGGGCCGCTTTCTACAACCACGCGCGGATCGCGCTCGACCTGCCGTTCGTCCTCTCGCGGCTCGGCTTCCTGGCCCTCGGGCTCGCCGGCGTCTGGGGGGCGCAGCGCCACCTGGCGCGGCATCTCCAGGGGGAGGCCGCGGGGGGCGGGACCGACCTCGCCGGCCGGTTCCGGCGGCGGCGCGTGCAGGCTGCGCCGGGCGAGGCCCACGGGTCGTCGTCCGGCCATCCGCTGGCGACGCTCGGCATGCGCGCGCACGGCGTCGGGCTGGTGGCGGGGAGCCTCGAGGTGGCCGGCGTGGAGCTGCGCAACCTCCTCGCCTCGCCCGGCCTCCACCTCTTCGGCGTCCTCATCCTGGTGCAGACGCTCGGCACCAGCCTCACCTCGATCGGCCCGTTCCAGACCGAGGTGCTGATCACCCCGGGGACCGCCGCGGTGCAGGCGGTGGGGGTGCTGGCGGCGCTGGTCTGCCTGCTCCTGATGTTCTACACCGCCGAGTCGCTCGAGCGGGAGCGCGCGAGCGGCCTCGCCGCCATCTCGTTCTCGACCCCGGCGCGCACCGCCTCGTTCCTGTTCGGCAAGGCGCTCGCCAACAGCGCCGTCGGCGTGGTGATGGCCCTCGCCACCTACCTCGGCTGCGCCATCGCCATCCTGGTGCAGGGGAAGATGCTCCCCGCCCCCGGCCCCTTCCTGCTCGTCTGGGGGCTGCTGCTGGTGCCGACCTTCCTGGTCTGGACCTGCTTCATCCTCGCAGTCCAGGCGGCCACCGGCCAGCGCTACGTCACCTACGGCGTCGGCCTGGGGGTGATCTTCCTCACCCTCTACCTGCTGCTCACCGACAAGCTCGACTGGGTGGGGAACTGGGCGCTCTGGGGGGCGCTGCGCTGGAGCGACCTGGGGACCTTCGAGCTCGACCGCCAGGCCCTGGTGCTCAGCCGCGTGCTGGCGCTCGGGCTCGCCGTCCTCTTCACGGTCCTCGCCGTGCAGCTCTTCGGGCGGCGGCAGGCGGACGCCATCGGCATCTTCCACCGCCTCCAGCCCGGCCCGCTCTGGCAGCGGCTGCTGCGCCTCGCCCCCTTCGCCCTCGTCCCGCTCGCCGCCGGGATGGCTCTCCAGATCGCGGTCGACGCCGGCTTCCAGGGGAAGGCCGACGAGAAGAAACAGCGGGACTACTGGAAGCAGAACCTGGGGACCTGGAAGGACGCGCCGCAGCCGGCGATCTCGGACGTCGACCTCGCCCTCAGGATCGATCCCGCCCGCCGCTGGCTCGCCGACCGCGGCAGCTACGAGCTGCTCAACGACCGCGCCGCGCCGCTCTCGCGCTTCGCCCTCACCGGCGCCCCGTTCTGGCGCAAGGTGCATTGGACGCTGAACGGCCGCGAAGCCAAGCCCGAGAACCGCTCCGGCCTCTACGTGTTCCATCTCCCCGCGCCGCTGCCGCCCGGCGGCCGGGTGCGGGTCGGCTTCGAGCTCGAAGGGGTGTTCCCGCGCGGGATCACCAAGGACGGCGGCGGCGCCGGCATGGAGTTCGTCCTCCCCTCGAGCGTGGTGCTGACCAGCTTCAGCCCGGCGTTCGCGCCGGTGGTGGGGTTCATGGAGGAGATCGGCCGCAAGAAGGACGAGAACGACTACGAGCCGCGCGTCTACCCCGACGACTTCTACCGCGAGAGGCTCGATCCCGCCTTCGGCACCGCCCACCCCTTCACCACCCGCATCGCCGTCACCGGGCCGGCCGGCTTCACCTTCAATTCGGTGGGCACCCGCGAGAGCGACAAGACCGCGGCGGGGCTGCGCACCGTGGTCTGGAAGAGCGACTACCCGGTGCGCCTGTTCAATGTCGTGGGCGGGCGCTGGGCGGAGCGCCAGGGGCAGGGGACGGCGATCTTCTATCACCCGGGGCACGCCTACAACGTCGCCGAGATGTCGTCCGCCCTCGACGCCGCCCGCCGCTGGTACTCCTTGTGGTTCAAGCCGTTCCCCTGGCGCGAGCTCAAGCTCTCCGAGTTCTCGAACCAGGCGGCCTACGCGCAGGGGTTCCCCACCGACATCACCTTCTCGGAGGGGATCGGCTTCCTCACCAAGAGCGACATCGAGACCGACGCCATCTTCACCGTCACCGCCCACGAGAGCGCCCACCAGTGGTGGGGGAACCTGCTCACCCCCGGCAAGGGGCCGGGCGGCAACATCCTCTCGGAAGGGATGGCCCACTTCTCGACCGCCCTGCTGACCGCGCAGGTCAAGGGGGAGCAGGGGCGGATGGAGTTCCTCAAGCGGATCGAGGAGAACTACGGCCAGGCCCGCCGGGCCGACGCCGAGCGCCCGCTGGTCAAGATCGACGGCGCGCACGACGGCGACCAGACGGTGACCTACGACAAGGGCGGCTGGGTCTTCTGGATGCTCTACGAGCAGCTCGGGCGCGAGCGCGACCTCGCCGGGCTGCGCAAGTTCATCGCGGATTGGGGGAACGGCCCGGACTTCCCCGTCCTCCAGGACTTCGTCGCCGCCATGCGCCCGTTCGCCGCCGACCCGGCCGCCTACGACGCCTTCGTCGATCAGTGGTTCTTCCACGTCGTCGTCCCCGAATACCAGCTGAGCGACGCACGGCTGGCCCCGGCGGGGCGCGCCGCCTGGAAGGTCACCGTGCGGGTGAAGAACGCCGGCACCGGCCGCATGCCCGTCGAGGTGGCGGCGGTGCGCGGCGACCGCTTCACCAAGCAGGGCAAGCCCGATCCCGCCTACCGCGACGCCCGCGTCACCGTCCTCCTCGACAAGGGGGAGGAGCGGACCGTCGAGATCCCCTGCTCCTTCTCCCCCGAGCGGGTGGTCGTCGACCCCGACGTGAAGGTTCTGCAGCTCCGCCGCAAGGCGGCGGTGGTCAAGCTCTAGGAGAGCTCAGCAGAACATGCCTCCACCCGGCGATAAATCGCCGGGCTGAGAACGGCGCCAGGGTAGGGAGGCCGCCGCCGGCCCGGCCTTTGCAGAAGCCTTGGGGTGACAAGGAGGTAGCCCCATGAGCAGCGAACGCGCGGAAATTCATCTCGACCCCAATCCTACCGGCCAGCTCGACGCGGCGGTCCCCGGCGCTCTGGTCCCGCTGCGCAGCCTGCCGCGGGAGCACCTGGCGAGCGGCGACCCGGACGTGCGCGGCTGGGCCGTGCTCGGCGACGACGGGAACCGGATCGGCACCGTCGACGATCTCCTGGTGGATGCCGAGGCCCGCATGGTCCGCTTCCTCATCGTGGCCCTCGATCCCGCCTGGGCCCCCGAGAGGCCAGCGGTCGAGAAGCCGGCAGAGGACGGGCCGATCGCGGGGATGAACCCCGACGATCCGGGCACCCTCGGGAGGCACGCGGCGGGCGGCGTCGCCAGCGTGTCCGGGGTGGAGGGGCTCTCCGGCATGACCGGCATGCTGGCCGAGGAATTCGTGCGCAGCACGATCACCGACGAGGAGCTCTCGCTGGCGCGGGACGGCGTCCCGGCCGATCCGCGCCGGGTGCTGGTGCCGATCGGCGCCGCCGCGATCGACTCCGAGCAGCGGCAGGTCGTGGTGCGCGGCCTCCTCGCCTCGCACGCCGCCGGCCTGCCGGACTACCACGGGCAGCTCCTGACCCACGAGGCGGAGGCCGGCCTGCGGCTGCGGTTCGGTCACGCCTAGCCTGTCCCTTCCTGTATCCTCGCGGCGGAGTCCTCCGGTCCCGGGCCGGGGGCCTCCGCGACCGGTCTCTCCCTGATAATTTTCGCCCATGCCCGCGCACGAAAAACCGATCGCCATCTACGGCGCGATGATCGCCAACCTGGCGATCGCGATCACCAAATTCGTGGCCGCCGGCTTCAGCGGCAGCTCGGCGATGATCTCCGAGGGGATCCATTCGCTGGTCGACACCGGCAACCAGCTCCTCCTCCTGTTCGGCATCCGCCGCAGCCACCGCCCGCCGGACGCCGGGCACCCTTTCGGCCACGGCATGGAGCAGTACTTCTGGAGCCTGGTCGTCGCCATGCTGCTGTTCGGCGTCGGCGGCGGGATGTCGATCTACGAGGGGATCGTCCATCTCTTCCATCCCCACCCCCTCGAGAGCCCGTTCTGGAGCTACGTCTCGCTCGCCATCGCCTTCGTCTTCGAGGGGTTCTCCTGGCTGCTCGCCATGCGGCAGCTGCGCCCCCAGATCGGCGGCCGCGGGCTCTGGCGGACCCTGCGCGAGAGCAAGGACCCCTCGATCGTCATCCTCTTCTTCGAGGATTCGGCGGCGCTCGTCGGGCTGACCATCGCGTTCCTCGGCATCTTCCTCGGCCAGTGGTGGAAGACGACCGTTCCCGACGCCCTGGCCTCGATCGCGATCGGCGTCCTGCTCGCGACCGTGGCCTCGCTGCTGGTGACGAAGAGCAAGGGGCTGCTGCTCGGCGAGAGCGCCAGCCCCGAGATCCTGGTGAGCATCCACGAGATCGTCTGCGCCGACCCGGCGGTCTCCGGCGCCGAGAGCCCGCTGACCATGCACCTCGCGCCGGACGAGGTGCTGCTCAACCTCGAGATCGACTTCCACCCCGGCCTCCCCCCGGGCCAGATCACCGAGTCGGTCAAGCGCCTGGAGCAGGAGATCCGCCGCCGCCACCCCGAGATCCAAAGGATCTTCATCGAGGCCCGCGCCTTACAGGGGGGCGAGCAGGAGGAGGCGACGGAGGAAGAAGTCGCGACCCGGGCAGACGAAAAGTAGGCGGATCCTCCAATCAAGCTCTGAGGTTCGATAAGCTAGGAGCACGATGATCCCCGAAGAGCTGCCTTTGATGGAGATCGAAGAGACTGAGGTCCGGCCTGGCCTCGAGACGGCCCGAGCCAGCGAGCAGGCCCTTAGTAAGGACTGGCTTAAACCCGAAGAAGACGAGGCATGGAAGGATCTTTGACGGCCCTCTCCGTCACCCTCGCAGACGTCCAGGCGGCGCGCGAGCGCATCCGGCCCTACGTCCACCGCACCCCCGTGCTGACCTCTCACGCCCTCGACTCGCGCGTCGGGGCGCGGCTCTTCTTCAAGGCCGAGATCTTCCAGCGGGTGGGGGCGTTCAAGGCGCGGGGGGCGTTCTCGCGGCTGACGTTGCTGTCGCCCGAGGAACGGGCGCGCGGGGTCGTCGCCTTCTCGTCCGGGAACCACGCGCAGGCGGTGGCGGTGGCGGCCCGCGAGCTGGGGATGCGGGCCACCATCGTGATGCCGATGGACGCCCCCGCCCTCAAGGTGGCCGCCACGCGGGGGTACGGCGCCGAGGTGATCCTCTACGACCGGCTGGGCGGCGAGAGCCGGGAGGCGATCGCCGGCAAGCTCGTCGACGAGCAGGGGGCGACGCTGGTGCCGCCGTTCGACGACGACGCGGTGATCGCCGGCCAGGGGACGCTCGCCCTCGAGCTCCTCGAGGAGGTGCCGGACCTCGATCTGATCGTCACCCCGTGCGGCGGCGGCGGCCTCCTCTCGGGCGTCGCGGTGGCCGCCCGCGGCATCCGGCCCGAGATCCGCCTGTGGGGGGTCGAGCCGGAAGGCGGAGACGACATGCGGCGCTCGCTCGCCGCCGGCGAGCCGGTCACCATCCCGCTCCCGCGCACGATCGCCGACGCCCTGCAGACCACCCGCCCCGCCGAGCGCACCCTCGCCCACGTCGCCGCGCTCGCCGAGGGGATCGTCACCGCCAGCGACGACGAGATACGGCAGGCGATGGCCCTCCTCGCCGCGCGGATGAAGATCGTCGTCGAGCCGGGGGGGGCGATCGCCCTCGCCGCCCTCCTCGCCGGCAAGGTCCCCGGCGCCGCGGGGCGGCGGATCGGCGTCGTCCTCTCCGGGGGAAACGTCGATCCCGAACGCTTCGGCGCGCTGGTCTCCGGCCTCGAAGCCTGATCCCGCTTGACCGGGGCGACCGCGGGGTTGCGGGAATGCGCGACGAGCCCCCCGCCGTTCTGCCTTCCGTCATGGAAGTCGAGAACCCCAGGCCGCGGATCTTCCTGCTCTCCCCCGCCAGCACCGACGGCGTGCGGGGCCGGCAGCTCACCTCGCCGCGGGCCCGCTTCGGCGCCGCCGAGCGCTATCGCAGCCCGGAAGGGGTGACCGCCGGCGAGGCGTTCTCCTTCATGAGCTCGCTCTACTTCCGCGGGAAGATCACCTACGCCCGCCACTTCGCCGCTCCCCCGCCCGAGCTCGCGACGGGACAACCGGACGACGGCATCCTGTTGATCGCCCCCGGCTTCGGGATGGTGCCGCCGGGGTGGCGGATCACCGCGGAGGAGATGAAGAAGCTCCGCCGCACGCCGGTCGACCTCAAGAGCCGGGCCTACAGCGCGCCGATGAAGCGGCACGCCGCCCAGCTGCGCGAGCTGGCGCCGGACGCCTGGGTGATCCTGCTGGGGAGCGTGGCGACGGGGAAGTACGTCGACCTCCTCCTCCCCGCCTTCGGCGAGCGCCTCCTCTTCCCGCGCGACTTCGCCGGGGCCGGCGACATGAAACGGGGAGGCATGCTGCTGCGCGCGGCGCGCGAGGACGCGGAGCTCCCCTACGTCACCCTCGCCGCCCCCCGCCGCCGCGCCCGCCCGGAAACTGTCCGCGCCTGATCGCGCCCTGGCCTGGCCCGTTCCCCACCTGGAACGGCCCTTGCAGATTGATCCTCCTGTCTCACGCATCACGCATTCCGAAGGTTCAAGAAGTCGATCGGGCGAGAAGTGCTTCTACACATAAAGGAGATTCCGATGTTTCGATTTTCAAGTAAGACCGCACTGCCGATGCTGCTCGGCGCCGCCCTGCTGATGGGCTCGGCGACCGGCTGCAAGGTGACGAAGACGCAGGAAGGCGAGGCGCCCAAGGTCGAGGTGAAGGGCGGCCAGCTGCCGAAGTACGACGTCAAGACGCCGACCGTCGACGTGCACAGCGAGACGAAGGACGTCAACCTCCCCAAGGTGAACGTCACCACCGAGAAGCACGAGGTCAAGGTGCCGAAGGTGGACGTCAAGCCTCCGCAGTGAACGCCGCGCCGGCCGCTTGAAGAGTCCTGCGCTTGAAGTCCTGAAAACGGCGGGGAGAGATCCCCGCCTTTTTCTTGCCTGGCGCTTTCGCTTTCCCGGCCGCGAGCCCCTGCAACTTCCCCCCGCCTCCCGCGTATACGCTGCGCCCGGCGGATCGCCGGAAGATTTTCCTGTCCGCTGTCTTTTCGTAGGAGGTGCCCGTGAGAATCACCCTTCCCGGCTTGCGGACCGCCCTGGCGTCCGCCGCCCTCGGCCTGCTGGCCGCGGCCGGCCCCGCCCGCGCGGCGGTGAGCTATCAGGACTACCATTCGTTCGCCGCCGTCGAGCGCCAGCTCCAGGAGTGGAGCGCGGCCCACCCGCGCGAGATGAAGCTGATCGCGATCGGCAAGTCGGCCGGCGGGCGCACGCTCTGGGTGGCGCGCGTCGCCGCGCCGGGCGGCAACGATCCGGACCAGCGGCCGGCGGTCTTCGTCGGCGGCAACATCGCCGGCTTCCACAATGCCGGCACCGAGGCGGCGCTCGACCTGCTGCGCGGCCTGCTCGAACCGGGTTCCGCTGCCGCCGACAGCGCCGCGGCGAAGCTGCTCGCGACCACCACCTTCTACGTGGCGCCGGCGCTCAACCCCGACGCCCACGACGGGATCTTCGCCAAGCTCCGCGTGCGCCGCGGCGGCAACGACCAGAAGATCGATCACGACCGCGACGGCCTGGTGGGCGAGGACCCGCCGGACGACCTGAACGGCGACGGCATGATCACCCGCATGCGGATCGCCGACCCGACCGGCGGCTGGCTTCCCGATGCCACCGATCCCCGCGTCCTGATCAAGGCCGACGCCATGGAGCAGCGGGCCGGCGCCTACCGCATGGAGATCGAGGGGAAGGATGACGACGGCGACGGCCCTACAACGAGGACGGGGCGGACGGGGTCTGGCCGGACAAGAACTTCCCCCACGCCTTCCCCTACTCCACCCCCGAGGCCGGCCTGTGGTCGAGCTACGCGCCGGAGACCAAGGCGGTGATGGACTTCCTGCTCGCCCGCCGCAACGTCGCCCTGGCGGTGAATTACGGCCCCGCCAACAACCTCCTCGCGGCGCCGCAGAGCCTGGGGGGCGGCGGCGACCTCGGCACGCAGAAGTTCAAGCTGCCGGCGCGCGCCGCCAAGTTCATCGGCCTCGAGGAGGACAAGGAGTACACCATCGACGAGGTCTGGGAAGTCGCCCAGAACCTCCCCTTCGTGCGCCAGAACAACGTCACCAAGGACCAGCTCCAGCAGTTCCTCGGCACCGGCCCCGCCACCAAGGTGGACGCCGACGATCAGGCCTATCTCGACAAGCTGGCCGAGGCCTACAAGGAGCGCCTGAAGAAGGCCGGCCTACCTGCCGACCGCCCCGGCGCCCAGTACGGCAAGGGCGGGTTCACCCCCTGGCTCTACTATCAGTACGGGACGATGGCCCTCGAGCTCGACGTCTGGGGGATTCCGAAGGCCGAGAAGAAGGCAGCCGCCGGATCGGCCGACGCGCTCACCGCCGACAAGGTGGCGGCGATGAGCGCCGACGAGTTCGTGGCGCTCGGCGAGGAGAAGGTCGACGCCTTCTTCAAGGAGAACAAGGTGCCGCCGCAGTTCAGCGCCAAGATGGCGATCGGCGCCGTCAAGGGAGGGCAGATCACGCCCAAGGGAATGGTCGACCGCATGAAGGCGATGGGCGGCGGCGGCGCGGCGGCGGCAGGCGCGGGAGCCGGGAAGCCCGGCGAGGCGGGCGCCCGCGAGCGCGAGGTGCTCGCCTGGGTGGACGCCAACGCCCCCGGCGCCTTCGCTCCCTGGACCCCGGTCACCCTCCCCGACGGCACCAAGGTGGAGGTCGGCGGGCTCGATCCCTACATCGAGCTCAATCCGCCGCTGGCGATCCTCAAGCCCGCCCTCGCCGTCCACACCGAGACGGTGCTCGACCTGGCGGCCAAGCTCCCCAAGGTCGAGATCGTCTCCCTCCAGGCGGCCGACCTCGGGGGCGGCGTCTACAAGATCAAGGCGGTGGCCGCCAACCGCGGCTACTTCGCCTCGCACACCGCCCAGGCGGTGCGCGCCCGCGTCCACCTGCCGGCGCGCCTCACCCTGAAGACCGGCGACGGCGTGGAGCTGGTGAACGGCTACAACTTCGCGACCGCCGAGCGCCTGGAGGGGACCACCGGCACGTTCACCGGCGAGTGGCTGGTGCGCGCCCGCCCCGGAACCCGGATCGTCGTCGACCTGAACACGGACAACGCCGGCCGCGACCAGAAGACCGTCACCCTCGGGAAGGGAGCCTGAACATGAGACCGATCCGCACGTCCCTTCTGCTCGCCCTGGCACTCCTCGCGGCTCCCGGGCTGCTGCGCGCCGCCTCTCCTCTGGTGCCCAAAGGGCCCGAGCCGGTGGCCACCTTCAACAAGCTCCACCCCTACGAGGAGATCGTCGGTTTCCTCAAGGCGTACGCCGCCGCCTATCCCCAGTGGACCCGCCTCGAGAGCATCGGCAAGAGCGTCCAGGGGCGCGACCTCTGGATGATCACGATCACCAATCCGGCGACCGGCCCCGAGCTTTCGAAGCCCGCCATGTACATCGACGGCAACACCCACGCCAACGAGGTGCAGGGAGCCGAGACGGCCCTCTACACGGTGGACTTCCTGCTCAAGAACTACGGCAAGCTGCCGCGGGTGACCGAGATGCTCGACCGCTCGGTCTTCTACATCCTGCCGGTGGTCAACGCCGACGGCCGGGCGATGTGGTTCGGGCAGCCCTCGAACGCCGACTTCCCGCGCACCGTGATGGTGCCGCGCGACGACGACCGCGACGGCTTGGTGGACGAGGACGGGCCGGACGATCTCGACGGCGACGGCTTCATCACCACCATGCGCAAGAAGGTGCCGCTCGGCCAGGGGACCCACCGCCTCGACCCCAAGGACCCGCGCCTGCTGGTGCCGGTCGGTCCCGGCGAGCTCGGCGACTATCTCTTCCTCGGCGAGGAGGGGATCGACAACGACGGCGACGGCCGGATCAACGAGGACCCGGTCGGCTACGTGGACCCCAACCGGACCTGGGGGTTCTCCTGGGAGCCGGAGTACGTGCAGGCGGGGGCCGGCGACTACCCGCTGTCGATCCCCGAGACGCGGGCGATCGCGCTCTGGGCGATGCAGCACCCCAACCTCGCCGCCCTCCAGAGCTACCACAACAACGGCCAGATGATCCTCCGCGGCCCGGGCGCCAAGGCCGATCCGATCTATCCGCCGCAGGACCTCAAGGTCTACGACCTGATCGGCAAGGAGGGGGAGAAGCTCCTCCCCGGCTACCGCTACTTCATCTCCTGGAAGGACCTCTACACCGTCCACGGCGCCACCACCGATCACTTCTACAACCTGATGGGGGTCCTCGCGTTCACCAACGAGATGTACAACCCGCCGGCCGACTTCGACAAGAACGGCGAGGTCAGCGAGGCCGAGCTGATGAAGTTCAACGACGAGCTCACCCTCGGCCGCCAGTTCGTCGACTGGCACCCGTACAACCATCCGCAGTACGGCGCGATCGAGATCGGCGGCTTCAAGAAGGACGTCGGCCGCGTCCCCGAGGGCTGGGCGCTCGAGGACGAGACGCACCGCAACAACGCCTTCGCCCTGCTCAATGCCTATCACCTGCCGCACCTCTCGGTCGGCGAGGCCCTGGTGAAGAAGGTGGGCGACGGGCTGTGGAAGGTCGAGGTGCCGGTGCTCAACGACCGCGCCATCCCCTCGATGACCGCGATGGCGCGCCAGACCCGCGCCCATCGCCAGGACATCGCCTCCCTCTCCGGCGGCAAGGTGCTGTCGAGCGGCCTGGTGGACGATCTCTATCTCGACAAGATCGAGCTGCAGGATCACCGCCCGAACCGCCTGATGGTCCCCGGCGTCGACGGCCTTTCCACCCGCTTCGTCTTCTTCCTGGTCCAGGGGGACGGCGAGGTCACCTTCCACTACGACAGCCTGAAGGGGGGACAGCTCGAGAAGAAGATCGCGCTTCGCGAGTCCTCGGCTTCCTCCAGGACGGCGAAGTAACCCCATATCCGCGGGGGCGGCTCCGGCCGTCCCCGCCCGACCGCTACGGCTTCCGCTTCTTCTCCCCCTCGATCCACCAGCCGACGTGCTGCTCGAGCACGTTCATCGGCATCGCCTGGCCGCCGAGGACGGCGTCGTGGAAACGGCGCAGGTCGAACTTCTCCCCCAGCTCCTTCTCCGCCTCGTGGCGCAGCTCCCAGATCTTCGCCGAGCCCATCTCGTAGGCGAGCGCCTGGGCCGGGATGTCCACCGCGTAGCGCAGCGTCTCGGTGCCGATCTGGGTGTCGGACTCGAAGGTGTTCTCGCGCATGTAGTCGATCGCCTCCTGGCGGCTCCAGCCGAGCGAGTTCATGCCGGTGTCGACCACCAGCCGCGACGCCAGGAAGAGGTCGCTCGCCAGCAGGCCGCAGAGGTCGTAGGGGTCGGGGTACCCCCCCATCTCCTCGGCGAGCTCCGAGGAGTACATCGCCCACCCCTCGACGAACGCGGTCGGGTAATAGCTCTTGCGCAGCGCCGGCAGGCTCGCGTCCTCCAGTTGCAGGGAGATCTGAAAGTGATGGCCGGGGATCAGCTCGTGATAGATCAGCGCCGCCGCCCACAGCATCGAGCGCTCGCCGAGCTTCTGGCCGTTGAACCGGTAATCCCCTTCCGGGTGCTCGGGGGTGGGCTGCTGGTAGTAGCCGTAGGTCATCACCCCCTCGAGCTCGGGCTGCAGGCGGGCGACGCCGTAGGGGGCCTTGGGGGTATGGAGAAAGAAGTCCTTGATGCGCGGCTCGATCCGCCGGATCGGGGCGAGCAGCCGCGCCGAGACCTCCTCGGGGGTCTTGGCGAAGAAGCGGGGATCGGTCTTCAGGAACTTGCGGAACGCCGGGAGGTCCCCTGCGAAGCCGACCTTCCGGCGCATCTCCTCGAGCCGGCCGTTCAGCCGGGCGACCTCGCGCAGGCCGCGCTGGTGGATCACCCCGGGGGTGACGTCGAGCGTGGTGTGGACCCGCACGAGGTAGCTGTAGGCCTCCTGCCCGCCCGGATACTGCCCGAGGCCGACCCGCTCGGGAGCCGCCGCCCGGTAGTCCGGCGCGTCGGGGACCGCCGCGAGCGCCGTCAGGGCGGGGTTCGCCACCGTCTCGACGAGCTTGCGGACCGCCGCCGCGAACGCAGCCGCGCGCGCCGGAGCGATCGCGCCCAGCCGCTCCGGAGCGACCGTGAAGGGGCTCTCCTCGGCAGGGTGCACGAACGACCGCACCAGCCCCACCACCGGATCGATCTCCGCCTTCGGCAGCCGGATCCCCTTGGCGGCCTGGGCCTCGAGGTTGGTCCGCAGCTGGCCGATCGCCCGCCCGTACTGGCGCAGGAGATCGAGATAGCGCGGCAGGTCCCGCTCGCCGGTGAATTTGAAGCTGGTGAAGACCTGGTTCAGCCCGCGGAAGGGGGAGCTGTACGGGGTCACCTGGAAGCTCGCCCAGAAGTGATCGACCCCGGTGATGGAATCGGCGAGCTGGCGGGCGAGGATCTCGCGGGAGAGCCAGTCGTCGTGGCGCAGGCGCTTGGCGTCGATGCGGTCCAGCCGCGCGCGGAACCCGCGCAGGACGCCGGCGTCCCGCTTCGCGTCCTCGTAGGAGTAGTCGGGGAGCTTGAGGACCGGCAGCCCGCGCTGGATGCGGTCGCCCGGGCTCTCGTCGAGCTGGAGCTTCTCGTAGTCCGCCAGCAGCGCCGCGAGCTGCGGCGACGCCGCCTCGGGCTTCGCGGGCGTTGCAGGACCGGCGGCGAGGAGTGGGAAACAGAGAAAGACCAGAACGAGCACCTTCTTCATGCCACGCCCCTCCTGAGGATGGAATCGCTGGAGAACAGTGTAGCAGTCGGAGGGTGCGGACCACGGACCGACACGGACGAGCACGGACCTTCACGGACGGGAACGAGGTAACTTCGCAGGTACCTCGTCGCTGTCCCTGTTCGTCCGTGTCAGTCCGTGGTCGTCCGTGATCTGCCGCGTCCTACCTCCGGAACTCCCGCACCTCGCCGCCGCCGAGCTCGATGATCACGCTGCGCGCGTCGACCGAGCGGATCTCCCCGGCGCCGAAGATGGAGAGGGTCACCGCGTCGCCGGCCTTGAGGGTCGCCAGATCGCGCACGCCGTGGATCGGAGGGAGAGGGAGCACCTCGGAGGCGCCGTGCGGCGGCCGGATGGGGATCTCGGCCCGCGGCGGCTGGGTGAGCTCGCGGATCGGACGCGAGCAGTTGTCGCAGTGCCCGCAGTGGTCCCCCTCGAGGGTCGCCCCGAAGTACTCGAGGATCATCTTCCAGCGGCAGAGCGCCGTCTGGGCGTAGAGCACCATGCGCCGCAGCCGGTCGCGGTCCCCCTCCGCCCGCTTCTCGTAGCGCTCGGCCATCGCGTCGAGCGCCTCGCCCGCGAGCCCCCCGGTGACCAGCCGGTAGAGGCCGGGGCTGGGCTCGGCGACCATCTCGAGGTCCTTCATGGTGGCGAGGACCACCTTCACCTTCGCCTGCGCCACGCCCACGGACCGCTTCACGACGTCCTCGGCGGGGACGTCGTGCTGGTCCGCCCGCAGCTTCTCGAGCGCCTTGTAGACGGTGAGGAAGTGCTCGCGCTTCGGATAGCGGCCGTTGAGGAAGAAGATCTGGGTGTTCTTGTCCTCCGGCTGGTAGAGCAGGACGCAGCGCGCGGGCTCGCCGTCGCGCCCCGCCCGCCCGGCCTCCTGGTAGTAGGACTCGAGCGACCCCGGCAGGTTGTAGTGGACGACGAAGCGCAGGTCCCCCTTGTCGATCCCCATCCCGAAGGCGTTGGTGGCCACGATCACCCGCAGCTCCCCGGCCATGAAGCGGTCCTGGTTGCGCTTGCGCTCGCGCGCGCCCAGACGGCCGTGGTAGCGGGCGACGGCGAACCCCAGGTCCTCCAGGTGCTGGGTCAATTCCTCGCAGTCCTTGATCGTCGAGACGTAGACGATCCCCGTCCCCTCCGTCTCGCTCAGGATCCGGGCGAGCGCCTCGCGCTTGGCCTCCTCCCGCGGGGTGAGCATCACCTCGAAGCGCAGGTTCTCGCGGTAGACGCCGATGTCGATCACCTCCATCTCCTCGCGGCCGAGCTGGCGGCGGATGTCGTCGACGACCTCGGGGGTGGCGGTGGCGGTCAGCGCCAGCACCCGCGGGTTGCCGAGCGCCTCGAGCGCCGCCCGCAGATGCAGGTACGACGGCCGGAAGTCGTGCCCCCAGTGCGAGATGCAGTGGGCCTCGTCGATCACGAAGACGTCGATCCGGTTGGTCTTCAGGGTGGCGAGGAACTCCGGCTGGACGAGCCGCTCCGGGGTCACGAAGACGAACTCCCGCTGCTCCTTGGCGATCTCCTCCAGCACCTCGCTCTCCTCGCTCGCCGTCAGCGTGCTGTTGACCTGCGCGGCGTCGATCCCCAAGTCCCTGAGCTTGTCCACCTGATCCTTCATCAGCGAGATCAGCGGCGAGACGATGACCGTCGTCCCCGGCATCTGCGAGCCGGGGAGCTGGTAGCAGAGCGACTTGCCGGCCCCGGTGGGCATGATCGCCAGCGTGTCCTGGCCGGCCAGGATCGAGCGGATGACCTCCTCCTGCCCTTCGCGCAAGGCCCGGAAACCAAAGGTGCGGCGCAGAGCGCGCCGAAGGGTCGAAAGCTGAACCGTCTCTGCCACGTCGAGTTCCTTCCCGGAAAGTGTTGCTTCATCCGCCTGCGCCCGAAAGCCGAGCAAGCGCCGTGCCGTGACCCGCCGAGCGGCGTGGAAACCAACCTTTGCCTCTTCGCGCGCGTATACCAACGGATGGGAGCGTGCGCGCCCGCGTTGACTCGGGCTCTCGGCAGGAGTTACACTACTCTACAAAACGAGCGCGCGGTATCGGTAGGACTTGCACTCCCCCCCGCGAGACGTTGAAGCGAGGCGGGGAAGATCCTGTAACTTTTTTTACGAGGTAGGACCATGTTGATGTTCATTTGCACGTTGATGGCCGGCGCGGTGGCCGGTTTCGCCATGGAGCAGCAGGTGGGAATGAAACTGGTCCGCTGGGGCCGGGCGCAGCGGATGCAGGCCCGCGTGCTGCGCCGCCAGGGGGTCAGTCCCTGGCGCGCCTGGTTCAAAGACTAGAGCGCCGGGGGACGACGAGGGCGGAGGTCCGGACCGCGACCGCCGCCCCTCCCCTCCCCTATTTCTCGGCCGAATACATCGGCCGGATGTCGACCGGCACGCTCTTCAGCCGCCCGATCGCGTCGCGCAACGCCTGGCTCGGCTTGCCGTAGGTGTCGAGGAAGCTCTTGGTCCCGGCGTAGTCGCCGCGCGCCTGCAGCATCAGCATGTCGTGCAGCAGGTCGTGGATGGCGCCCGGGAACTTCGCCGAGACGGCGCGCACCCGCCCCTGGGCGTCGAATTCGAGCGCTCCCTTCTTCTGCAGGTAGTTGAACTGCGCCACCACCCCTTGGCCGTGGGCCTCGTCGACGCCGAAGCGGGCGGCGCGGAAGAGCCCGGCGACGTAGGTCGGCTCGAGGGAGGCGCGCAGCCCGGCCGGCATCTCCTTCTGCTCGATCAGGGCGAGGATGTTGTACACCCCCATGACGTCCGCCTTGGCCTCCTCGAGGGTGGCGAAGAGGTCCTTGAGCTCGAGGCGCACCTCGGTCTTGCGGCCGCCGACGGTGATCGTCCCCGGTCCCAGGCCGTGCGACAGCTCGTGGTGGAGCACCTCGTCGAAGTAGGCCTCGAAGGAGACGTCCGCGACCTGCGCCGGGGCGAGCACCAGCTTCGCGATGGGGATCAGCATCTGGTCGTACTTCGCCCGCATCACGTTGTGCAGCAGCACCTTCTTCGACCCCTTGGCCTCGCGCACCCGCTCGTCGTTCGGCAGGTTGAAGGCGACCGTCTGCACCCCGGCGCGGTTCTCGCCGCCGCCGTAGACGACATCCACCACGCGGATCGGGCTCTCGGCGCCGCGGTGGAGGTTCTTGTCGGCGTCCGGGATCGGCAGGTTCTTCTCCAGCCAGGGCAGGCGCTCCTTGTAGCGGGCGAGGGCCGCCGACTCCTTCGGCAGGTTGACGGTGACGAACGCCTCGAAGGCCGCCTTGTAACCGAACAGCTCGTCCTCGTACGTCTCGTAGGGGCCGATCGTCACCTCGACCGGCGCGTCGAGGTCCATCCACGCCACGTCGCTCGCGTAGTAGTCGTCGTTCTCGAAGGCCGCGGCGCGCAGGTCGAGGAACTTCTTGAGCGAGGCGTTGCCGGTCAGCGCCGCGCCGTCGCGCAGCAGCTTCGCCGCCGGCCGCAGCCACTCGGCGTACTCCTTCGAATAGGGGACGGCGATCAAGGCCCCGTCGGCGCCGCGGTGGATCACGGTGACGGTCGAGGTGAACGCCTCCTTGTCGCCGGGATGCTTGGCGATCCAGGCCTCGAAGGCTTCCTTGGTCAGGTCCTCGGGGTAGTAGCCGGCGCCGGCCGGGCGCTTCTTGTCGCCGAGGAACGGCTGGCGCTCGGCCAGACGGTCCCAAGGACCGAAGTTGATCCGGAAATACTCGCGCGCCGCCTCCATGTGCGGGCCGCGCGCCGTCTTCAGCTTCTCCCGCAGGGCGGGGTTGCCGGCCCACGACTGGCGCAGGAAGATCTCGTTCATCAGCTTGGCCGCCTGCACCAGCTTGGCGAGCACCTGCCGGTCGTCGGCCTTGAGCGCCGACAGGTCGGCCGTCAGCGGGGTGGGGACGAACTGCGCCACCCGCTTGTCGACGTCAGGAGCGACCTGCATCGCCCCCCCGGCGGCGGGCAGCGGAGCCTTCGTCTTCACCGCGGTCGCGGCATGGGCGGTCCCCTGAAGGCTCAGGGCGGCGAGCCCGGCCAGACAGATCAGCGTGAGGCGCATTCCTTCTCCTTTCGGTCGGTTCCTTCCGGATCACCCGCGTAGGATGGCACACCCCTCGCATCGAGGCCAGAGAGCCCGGTGGGGAAGGCCTTCGTCATCCCTGCTCGCCTCCAACGTGCGCGGTCCGCTGCGCTCCCTGCCAGTCGGCTGCGCGGGATGACGAAGACCTTCTCCCACCGGGCTCATCCATTCCGACAAGGAGAGCCCCATGGCCGAGCGAGTGAGCCCCGACAAAGTCGTGAAGAACTACTGGTTGCTGGCGACCGATCCGGACGAGTACAGCTTTGGCGACCTGGAGCGCGATACCGAGACGGTGTGGGACGGCGTCACCGAGTACACCTCCCTCAAGAACCTGCGCGACGTCGAGCCCGGCGAGGAGGTCTTCATCTTCCACGCCGGCACGGAGCTCGCGATCGTCGGCATCGCCCGCATCACCTCCGACACCTACCCGGCCCCCCGCGGCACCAGCGCCGACGAGGTGGCGGTGGACCTCGTCCCCGAGCGGCGCCTCGACCGCCCGGTGCTGCTCGCCGAGATCGAGGACCTCCCCGAGCTCCAGGACTTCGACCTGATCGAGGACCCCGACCTCTCGGTGCTGCCGGTCACCCCGGAGGTCTGGAACCGCATCCTCGAGCTGAGCCAGGCGTCGCTCGCCTACTCCACTCAGGAGGCTCCCTCGGAGGGGACGTAGGCCGGCTGTCCGGCTGTCCGGAAAAAATCACGGCGCCGGGCGCAGCGCCGCCCGGGCGGCCATCTGCAGGTACTTCTCTCCCTCGTTGAGCTCGGTCTTCTCCGGGTTGACCACGAAGACGAGCACGATCTCCGGCCGGGGATCCTCCTGCTGGAGGAGCGTCTGGAGGGCCGGCGGGAGATCGACCACGGGATAGGCCCAGGACTCGATCGGCAGGGAGCGGGTCTGCACGGCGGACGGTGAGCCGGGGTGGCCGGGGTCGTAGGCGGGGACCTTCTTCTGGCCGAAGCGCATCCGCGGCGGCGGCCCGAGGAGGACCAGCGCCCGGCCGCGGTCGGTGAGGCTGCCGCGCACCCCTCCCTCGCCGTAGAGGCGGTCCGCTGCCTCGACCCGCTCGTAGAACTCCTTCGCGAACTCGTTGCCGGGGGTCGCGGGGTCGGGGTCCCGGCGCAGCCAGAACGCCTCCACGAAGTCGATCACCTCCCGCGAGGTGCGCAGGCGGCGGTACTGCTTCTCCTCGTCGGGGAGCATCAGCCAGCGGGTCGGCCCCTCGTCGAGGCCGGCCGCGCTGGTCGCCGGACGGCGCGGCGCGGACCCGCAGCCCAGGACGAGGAGGGACAGCAAGGCCAGCACAGCACCTCGGAATCCGGGCCGGCGCGAGCGATTGCCATCAGCCATGCGGTGCGGCTGCCTCCCTTCCTGGTCGGACAACGTTTTCCGGGCGCGGCCCGGAACGCTCAGTGCACGCTGCTGTCCTCGAACGGCTCCGGCAGGTCCTGGACCGTGCCGAAGGTCTTCTCGTACCGCTCCAGGTTCACGCTCAAGGCACGCAAAATGCGCTTCAGATGCCCCGGGCTCGCCACCACCCGGGCGGTGACGATCCCCTGAGGCGGCACGAGATTGATGAAGTCCAGGATGAACTCCTCGCGCGTGTGGGTGATTCTGAGCAGGTTGGAGTAACGGCCTTTCAGCTCGTCGTCCGTAATCTTGACGTTGAAGCCTTCAGTGGCCTCTTCCATGGAGCTCTCCTGTCGTCGGTTCCCCGCGATGCTACCCCAATGCGGTCCTACCCCCCCAAATCCTTCCACTCCACCCCACCCGCGAACTCCCACCGGTGCTCCGGGAAGTAGACGCCCACCCCCCCGGTCGGCGCCGTCACGGTGAGGTTGAGGGCGCGGCGGTGGTAGTCGTAGGGGGCGCCGTCCTTGGCGTGGATCGCCACGTCGACCAGGTACTCGCCCGGGGCGAGGCGGCACGCGGGGCAGGTGAGGCGCACGGTGGCCTCGCCTTCGAAGTGGCCGGGGGCGTAGCCGGCGAGGTCGGTGTTGGTCCCCCAGACCTCGAAGTCGCGCGGCGTCTTGATCGCCACCCCGAAGACGAAGTCGTCGAGCGGCCGCGCGGCGCGGGCGCGGATCTCGAAGGTGAGGTCCTCCCCCGTCGCCACGTGGTAGCGCTCCTCCCCCGCGGCGAGCAGGCGGACGCCGACGATCTCCGCCTCGCGCGAGCCCCAGCGCAGCTCGTCCGCCACCGCCTCGCCGGTCGCCTCGCGCCGCCGTTTGTCCTCCCGGTGCTCTTCGCCCTCCCGCTCGGCCACCTCCTGGCGGTAGGCGTCGATCACCCGCCGCGGCTCCCCCACCAGGCGCTGCTTGCCGTTGGCCAGCCAGAGGACGCGGTCGCAGACCCCCTCCACGAGATCCAGCGAGTGACTGACCAGGAGGAGGGTCTTGCCGGTCGCCAGGAACTCCTCGATCCGCCGCAGGCAGCGATGGGCGAACGCCTCGTCCCCCACCGCCAGCACCTCATCGACCAGCAGCACGTCCGGATCGGTGTTGACCGCCACCGCGAAGCCCAGCCGCACGTACATCCCCGACGAGTAGTTCTTGACCGGCTCCTCCATGAAATCGCCGAGCCCCGAGAACTCCACGATCTCCTCGTAGCGGCGCTCGATCTGCTTGCGGGTCAGCCCCAGCACGGCGCCGTTGATGAAGACGTTCTCCCGCCCCGAGATCTCGGGGTGGAACCCGGCCCCCAGCTCGATCAGCGCCGCCACCCGCCCCGCCACCGTGATCCGCCCGGTGGTCGGCTTGAGCATGCCGGCGACCAGCTTGAGCAGGGTCGATTTCCCCGAGCCGTTGCCGCCGATCACCCCGAACGCCTCCCCCTGGTGGACGGAGAAGTTCACCTCCTCGAGCGCCGCGATCGACTCCTCGGGGGTGAGGCCGCTCGCCAGGCTGCGCCCGACCAGCGCGCTCTTCAAGGTCCGCAGCCGGTCGCCCGGCAGGGTGCGGCGGTAGAGCTTCGAGAGCCCCTCGATGCGCAGGGCTTCCGGCGGCCCCGGCGGCCCGCCCGGTGCGATCGGCTCCGCCATCAGGCGACCTCCACCAGCGTCTCGCGCAGGCGGTCGAACAGCCCCGCCCCGAAGGCCCAGGCGACGAGGCTGACCAGCGCCATCTGGATCCACAGCAGCGGATCGGGGAACACCCCGCGGAAGAGGACGTCCTGATAGGCCAGGATGTAGGGACTGAAGGGATTGAGCCGCACCGCCCACCAGATCATCCGATGCCCGGCGATCGAGTCGAGCGAGAACAGGATCGGGGTGAGGAAGAAGAGCAGGGTCAGCAGGTTCGCCAGCACGTCGCGCACGTCCTTGAAATGGACGGTCAGCGCCGAGAGCCCCAGCGCCAGGCCGGCGACCAGCGGCAGATGGAGGAGGATGACGAGCGGCAGCGCCACCGCCGAGACGCCCCCCACCGGATAGCCGAGCAGGCGGCCGGCGACCACCGCCACCAGCACGATCGGCAGCGCGAACAGGAAGTGGACGAGGTTCGAGAGCACCGAGACCATCGGCAGCAGCTCGGCCGGGAAGACCGCCTTGCGGATCAGCCCCGAGTTGGCGATCAGCGACATCGACCCCTCGAGGAGCGATGCCGCGGTCCAGATCCAGGGGAAGAGGCCGCTGACCAGGAACAGCGCATAGGGATTCATGCCCCCTCGCGAGTCCGGCTTGAAGACGATGCTGAAGACGAAGGTGTAGACCGCGAGGAGCAGCAGCGGATTGGCGAGCGACCAGAGGAAGCCGAGCACCGACCCGCGGTAGCGGGCCTTCAGCTCGCGCGAGGTCAGGGTCGCGAGCAGGCCGCGGAAACGGAAGATCTGGAGGACGACCCGGAACATACCAGGGCGGGAATGTATCACCCTCCCCTGCTATGCTCCCCGGCCGTGGCCGACTGGAGTCCGGTGGACCTGCTGCCCGGCCTCTGGGTGGGGCTGCTCGGGGCGTTGCTCGCCTCGGCGCTCGGCCGCTGGTTCGACCCCGTCCCCCGCCGCGTCCTCGCCGTCTTCGCCCTCGCGCTCGGAGTCCTCCTCGGGCCCGCCCTCTTCGGCGGCGGCCTCCTGCTGCCGTTCGACGGCCTGCGCGGCGAGGTCCCCTTCCAGCACCTGGACCCCACCGACCCACCGGCGAACCTCCTCCAAGGGGACCTGCTCCAGCTCGTCACCCCCTCGCTCGGCGCCGTGCGCACCGCCTGGGCGGACGGCCGCTGGCCGCTGTGGAACCGCCGCGCCGGGGCCGGCATGCCTCTGCTCGCCGACCCGCAGGCGCAGGCGCTCCAGCCGCTGGTGCTCCTCGGCTATCCGCTCCCCCTCTTCCGCGCCGCCGGGGTGACCGCCGCGCTGCGGGTCCTCCTCGCCCTGGTCTTCGGCTTCCTCTGGATGCGCCGGCAGGGGCTGGGGGAAGCGCCGGCGCTCGCCGGCGCCCTCGCCTTCGGCCTCGGCGGCTTCCTCCTCCTCTGGCTCGGCTGGCCGCTGGCCAATTCGGCGGCGCTCCTCCCCCTCCTCCTCTACGCCGTGGCGCGCTGCGACGATTTTTGCGAACCAGCGGGAGCGCGCCGCGATTTCCTCCTCCTCGCCCTCGCCACCGGCGCCCTCCTCCTCGGCGGCCACCCGGAGACGATCGCCTACGCGCTCGCCACGGGGCTCCTCTTCCTGCTCGACCGCCTCCGCCGCCGTCCGAGAAGCGAGCGCTTCGCCTTCGCCCGCCGGACCGCGGCGGCGATGGCCGTCGCCGCCCTCGCCGCCGCGCCCGTCCTCCTCCCCGCGGCCGAGTACCTGCCGAAGACCCTGCGGGCGGCGCGGATGCGGCAGCCCGCCGCGGCGTCCTCCCTCCCGGCGATCCAGGATGCGGCGGCGAAGAGCTATCTTCCGTTCGTCACTCCCAACGCCTTCGGCAACAGCGGCTTCGGCGAGGCGTGGGGGCTCGAGAACACCAACGAGGAGGCCGGCGGCTTCGTGGGGACGGCGATGCTGCTCGCGGCGCTGCTCGCCCTTCCCGGTCTGGCAGGCCGCACCCGCTTCCCGCAGGAGCGGCTGGCGCTGGGGATCGTGATCGCCGTGCTGCTGCTGCTCGCCCCGGTGCTGCCGGGCGGGCACGCCCTGGCGAGCCGCCGCCTGCTGCTGCCGCTCTCGCTGGCCCTGGCCTACCTCGGCGCCTGCACCTTGGAGCGCTTCGCGCGGGGCGAGGTGCGGCGCTGGGCTCTGCTCGCCGTGGCGGTGGCGCTGGGGCTCGTCGTCGCCTGGGGATACCTCGCCCACCCCGATCCCGTGCACCCGGAGCATCTCGCCGTCTTCCGCCTCGGCTGGCTGCGCTGGCAGCTCCGCTTCCTGGGGCTCGCCGCCCTGCTCCTGGTGGGCGCGGCGAGCTGGCCGCGATCCGCAGAGGGCGCGCGAAGAAGCCGCTACTTCGCCATCACCGGGGTGGCGGTCCTGATCGCGGCCGAGCTCCTCCTCCTGCACCGCCCGGCGAACCCGGCCATGCCGCGCGGCGTGAGCCTGCCGGAGAACGGACCGCTCGAATTCATCCGCCAGCAGATCGGCAAGAGCCCGCCGCGCGGCCCCGGCTTCCGCATCGCGGCGCTGGGCACCGACCTGCCGCCCAACGTCGCCATGCTCTACGGGCTGACCGACGCGCGGATCTACAACCCGATGGCCCCGCGGGCCTACGTGGAGCGGATCGCGCCGATCCTCGCCGGCTGGCGCGGCGAGTCGCCGCAGCTCGGGGTCCCCGACCACCCCCTCTACGCCCGCCTCGGCGTCCGCTACCTGGTGGCCGCCCGGGACGCCGAGCTGCCGCCCCCCTTCGCGAAGGTGTTCGCCGACGCCGACGGCTCCGTCTGGGAGCAGCCCAATGCGCGCCCGCGTCTCTTTATGGAAGGGAATCGTAACCCTCAGATCTCGGGGCGGGTGATCATCCCCCGCTTCGAGGACGCGAGGATCCGCGCCGAGGTCCACCTCCGCCGCCCGCTATGGCTCTCCTCGATCCTCTATCAGGACGGTGGCTGGCGGCTGCTGCGCAACGGCTTCCCCTGGTCGTCCGAGGTCGACCAGGGGGTCTTCCTCGGCGTGCCGCTGCTGCCGGGGGACGCCCGGCTGGACATCCTCTACCGGCCGGCGGCTTTCCTCTGGGGATGCGCTCTCGCGGCGCTCGGGCTGGCCCTCGGCGTGGCGCTCCTCGCGCCGCGTCCCCGCCAGGATCGAGCTACATCCCCAGCCGCTCCGCCGCCGCTTGCAGGGCCGTGATCACGTTCTGGATGTGCTCGTCGAGCGGTAGGCCGATCTCCTCGGTCCCCTGGTAGACGTCCTCGCGGTTGACGCCGCGGGCGAACGACTTCTCCTTGAGCCGCTTCCTGACCCCGGCGAGCTCGACGTCCGCCAGCTTCTTGCTGGGCTTGATCAGCGCCACCGCGGTGACGAACCCCGCCAGCTCGTCGCAGGCGAAGAGGTACTTGGCGAGCGCCGTCTCGCGCGGCGTGCCGGTGTACGGCGCATGGCCGAGGATCGCCGTCCGCATCACCTCCGGATACCCCTGCGCCGCCAGGATCTCCACCCCGCGGTACGGGTGGTTCGCCTCGTCGGGCCAGCGCTCGTAGTCGAAGTCGTGGAGCAGGCCGGTGAGGCTCCACAGCGCCTCGTCCTCCCCGAGCCTCCGGGCGTAGTGGACCATCGCGGCCTCGACGGCCAGCGCGTGCTTGCGCAGCCCTTCCTTCTCCGTGTACTGGCAGAGGAGATCCCAGGCCTGCTCGCGGGTAGGCAACGGTGCGGTTTCGCTCATGGCCCCGTACGCTACCAGAACCCCGGCTCTATAATGACCCCATCATGGCCGACGAACCTCGCAAGCTGACCGTCCTCTGCCCCGACTGCGGCTCCGACCTGGTGATCGACACCGCCACCGGCGCGGTCCTCTCCCACCGCAAGGCCAAGCAGCCCCTCGCCGGCGGCAAGGACTTCGACTCCCTGTTGAAGGGGATCGACGACGACAAGCACCGCGCCGAGGACATCTTCCAGCGCGAGGTCGCCGCCTTGAAAGACCGCGACCGCATCCTCGAAGAGAAGTTCAAGGAAGCCATGCGCCGCGTCGAGGAAGACCCCGACAAGGGGAAGCCCCCCAGCCCGTTCGACTTGGACTGACTCGCACAGCTCGAAGCCAGCGCCTTCGGAGCGCTGCGCCCTCATGTCTTTCAATAGATAGGCCCGGCCCTCTTCTCCCCCCTTCCTGGGAGGGCCGGCGGCACGGCCCTCGTTCGAATCCAGAGACCCTCAGGATCGGCGACACCTCCACGCCGAGCGAGCGGCGCCGCGAAATCACTCCGCGCGTCCGTCCAGAAAGGAAGTTGTCCCTCTCCAGGCTCCAGCGGCAACTCATAAATAAAGCGAGGAGGTGCGCATGAGCATGTCGAGCTCGTCAGGTGATGCCGACGTACCGCTGGAAAGCGAGCTGCACCAACTTTCCCACTGGCCGCGTTTGGCCCTTCTGGCACGAATGGCGCTCCGGCTCGCTCCCGCCTTCGAGCCCCCGGGAGATCTCTCCCCCTCGTCGATCCTGGCCTATTTCGCCGCCGCGGCGCTCGCGGCGAGAGCCGCGCGGGACGGCAGCCCCGCCTCCAAGGATCTCCTGGACCCCGCCCTGAGCGCCCTCTCGACGAGCCCCAAGCTGCCGGACTCCGATGCCTCCATGGCCGCAGCGGTCGTTCAGGTGGCAGCCCTCGGAGCGGGCGGCCTGCGCTCCATCCCGATCAGTTTCCCCCCCTTTCAGGGTTTGCTCATTGCCGAGGCGGAGGATGCTCTACGGGAGGATCTCCAGGCTCTGCGCTCGCTCCTGCCCACGTCCGGCGCCGTCCCGGAGGCCTTCTGGGAACGCCCTCTGTGGCCCGATCCCAAGGGCGTCTGGAACCAGGCCCTGCCCGGCTGGCAAAGGCTGCTGACCGACCTGAACCTGTCCCCGGTCCATGCGACCTACGTCTACCTGGCCACCAACCCGGTGTCACCCTGGAAGGACCTCGAGGCGCTGACCGGCCTGTGGGCCTCCCACCTCGCAGCCGCGAATCCGCCCGCTCCAGCCACGGCGGCTCCCGCGTCCGCGCCCAAGCCTCCTGCGGCCGGCCGCCCGCGATTGCAGATGCTGGCCGACCGCGCGCTCGACGACGACTCCGGGGACCGGCTCGATTTCAAACCGTACGCCGATGCCATCGCCGGGCTGATCGACAACCCGGAGACGGGCACCCCGCTGACCATCGCCATCCACGGCCCCTGGGGCGCCGGCAAATCGACGCTGGCGGGGATGATCAAACGGCGGCTGGAGAGGAAGCCCTCGGCCGCCGGCAACGACCCTCACGTGACCTGCTGGTTCAATGCCTGGATGCACGACGACGCGACGGATCTCGCCGCCGCCTTCGCCGCCGAGCTGGCCCGTACGGCGGACCGTCTGCGGCCGCTCTGGCGGCGCCTGCTCCGCCCCCTGCCGAGCGCCATCCGCCCCCCGGGTGAGCGCCTGCGCCGCCGCACCTTGCTGTGGGGCTCGGCGCTGCTCACCGCCGCGGTCCTGACCTACCTGTTCGCCTACCGGAGGGACCTGAACCTCGGCCCTCTGCAAGCCGTCGTCGCGGCGCTGCTCAAGGCCTTCGGCGTGAAGGAGGCTCTCGACGACGCCGGCAACGGCCTGGCCCTGAACAGCGCCTTTTTCTCCCTGCTGACCGGCGTCCTGCTGCTGATCCCCCACCTGACCACGGTCGCCCACTCGCTCTCCGAATTCATCCGCGATCCCAAATCTCCGGCCTCCACCGGATCGATGGATCGCGTGCGCACCCAGCTCGGCAACCTGATCCAGGAGGCGACCCCGCCGGGCAGCCGGTTCGTGGTGTTCGTGGACGATCTCGAGCGCTGCCGCCCGCCCCGCTCCGTCGATGTCCTGGAGGTCGTCAACCAGCTCCTCAGCCATCCGAACGTCGCCGTGGTGGTGATGGCGGACATGACGGCCGTCGCCGCCTGCGCCGAGATCAAGTACGAGAAGCTGGCGAGCCTCTACTCCCCCGAAGCCGGCGGCCCGGTCCAGGGAAGGAACGGCTGCACCTACGGCCGGCTGTATCTGCAGAAGATCATCCAGCTCCAGTTCAACCTGCCGGAGCTGCGCCCGGAAAAGATCCGCGGCCTCCTGGACGACCTGGCCCAGCTCACCGGCGTCGCGGCGGCCGCCGCAACCTCGGTCCCTGCCCCTGTGAAAACGGCTCCCCCGCATCGTCCGAGGCTTTTCGACCCGGTCCGGCGTAGTTGGCAGGGCCCCTACTTCACAGGCATCCGGCAAGCCGCGGTCCGCAAACCCTGGCCGCTGGCCGTCGCCGCGACGCCACGCGAGCTCCTGCGCTTCCCCACCTACTCCCTCGGCCTCTGGGGCTCCAGCGTCGCCTATCCGCTCGCCGCGCAGAGAATCCAGGCGCAGCCCGGAAGCCTGGCGAACCGCTGGCGAATCGCGCGCGAGATCTCCGACGAGCTCTACCGCACCTTCCTGCTCGCCGCGCTCGGCGCCCTGCCGGCCGTCTACCTCCTCGCGCGGCAAGAGGCGCCCAGTCCCATTCTCACCGCGTGGCTCTGGATCGGCCTCTCCCTGGTGGCCTTGTTCGGTTTTTTGCAGGTGTGGCTGGTGAAGAAGCGCATGCAGGAATCGCTCACCGAACCTGATTCACAGGCACGGCTTCTCCGCCGCGCGGCCCGCTGGCCCGCCGTGGTCGGTTTGTGGGGGAGCCTGACGGGATCGGCATGGCTCTGCGTCCGGTTGTTCGGCCGCAACCTCAGCTCCTGGCAACCTTTCTCGCTTCCCGGCTACTTGATCATGGCGGTTCTCTGCACCGGCCTGACTTCCTGGTTCGCCTGGCTGGAGGCGCGCGCGCAACGCCGGGAAGACCTCGGGAAGATGCAGACGGTAAGAGATCTCACGCGCGCCAGCATTCAGAAAGGCGTCCTCGAACCCGCCGACCTGATGAAGGTGCTCGCGGACATCCATCTGCTTCGCGGCGAGGACGATCTGATCGCAGAAGCCTTGCAGATCCACCTCTACAATGAGTCGGACCTGCTGCGCGAGGCCGAGGCGGAGGTGATGCCGTTCCTGCCGCCGCTCCCCCGCAATGCCAAGCGCATCCTCAATCACCTGCGGCTGATGCTGTTCATCGCCACCGCCCGTAAGGTCTTCGGCGGGCAGCCCGAGATCTCGGCCCGTCACTTTGGGAAGTGGGTCGTGCTCCAGGAGCGCTGGCCGGACGTGGCGCGGGCGGTCGTGGAAACACCCGCCGAGATGGCCGAGCTCGAGCGGCTGGCGGCCGATCCTGAAAAATTTGCCCAGCAGGTCAGCGGCTTCGCCCCCTGGCACTCCCGGGACCAGGACCTCCTGAGCTACTGCGCCGCCGAAACCAAGCTGGCCGGGGTGGTCGAGCGGCTGCTCCACTTCGACCTCGGCAGCCCGCTCGTCGAGGTACCGCCCGGCCCTCGAAGCTCTTGACGAATGGCGATGTTTCGATAAGATACAGCGGTCGAAATCCTAACGAGCAGCTCGTTCCAAAGGAGCGCAGATGAAGAGATCCCATGGATTGGCCCTGATCCTCGCCGTCGCCGTCCTCTGTACCCTCAGCTCGTCCGCCCAGGCGCTGTCTGGTCCGGATCCCATGGCGGAGGTCTTCTCGGCCCAGTCGCTGCCGCAGTCCGACGTCTTCCGGCCTGCCCCGGTTCTGAAGTGCGGCCCGATCTGCTTCGCGCCCGTGTACACCACGGCCACCATCTCGGGCTCCGGCTCGAGCTGCACGGCGGCTCAGACCAGCCTGAACTCCCAACTGCTGAGCCTCACGAAGGGCTATTGCCAGAACGTCGAGGGCGATATCAGCTCCTGCAACGTGGTGGTCACCAACACCACCGCCTGCACCATGATCTCGCCCGGGGCCTACCAGATTCAGGGCTACGCCAAGCACCAATGTAAGGACACCACCTGCTGATTCTCCCCGCTCCCGCGGCGCCACGCCGCGGGAGCTGAAACAGCTCTTCTTCTAAGGAGAACAGACATGAGAAAGATGACCTTGATAACCTTGGCTGTCGTGGTGCTGGTCTTGGCGGCTTCGCTGGCGAGTTTCGCGGCTGAGCCGGCGGCCTTGTCGTGCGCTAGCAGCGGGCAGGGCCTTGCCCTCGTCGGGACCGCCGCCCCGGCGGTGCCGCTGTTCGGGCCACAGGACGCGTCGTGGCTCCAGACGCCCTTGCTCGCTGCGTCCACCGCCGCCTTCACCCCCCCAAAGCGGCCGGCGCTCTGTTCGCTGAGCTGCACGCCTTGCCAGCCCGGCGGAGGTTGCTGTTCGGTCTGCGGCACCTGCGCCCTCAATCCTATTCGCTGCAACTGATCCGCTGAAAGCCGCTGGCCCGCGCCTGGCGGGCCAGCGGCGGCCCTGGCTCAGACCAGCCTGAGCTCCCAGTTGCAGAGCATCGCGGCGGGCTATTGCCAGAACGTCCAGGGCGACATCGGCTCGTGCAGCCTGGTGGTCACCAACACCACCGCCTGCCCCATGATCTCGCCCGGGGCCTTCCAGATCCAGGGTTTCGCCAAGCACCGCTGCCGCGACACCAACTGCTGATCCGCCCCGCTCCCGCGGCGCCACGCCGCGGGAACGCGTCCGGCCGCACGACGCAGAGGACGCCGCTCCCCCGCACCCTCCTCCGGCGAGGACACCGCCGCCACGCGCCGCGCCGGGCGAGGTCCATGGCAGACGCCTTGCAACCTTTTATTATCATGATCTGTCACTTTACTTTCTTTACATTCGAGAGAGAAACGATCCCGATTTCAGGAGGGCCCTTCTACCATGGAGAACATTGACATGAAGACTTCATCGCTCCGCGTCGCTCTACCTCTTTTCCTGATGGCGTCCGCCAGCCTGTGGGCTCACGACCGGCCGTCCCCGACCACCCCGGGCACCTACAAGAACTGGGGCGGCGAAATCGACAAGCTGGAGATCGTCGCGCCCTTCAAGCTCGCGGACTACGACCGCATCGTGGTCCAGCCGCTCGACAGCTCGTCAACCCCGCTCCCCAAGGCACAGGACAGCGCCTACGCCGCGGTCCAGGATGCCCTCCGCCAGGCGACGCCCACCCTCGCGGCGGCGCTCTCCGAGCAGTTGGCGAAGCTCCCCGTCAAGGTCGAGGCAGCGGGGGCCTCTCCCCAGGCCGGGGCGCTCGTGGTGCGCGGCAAGGTGCTCACCATGGAGCCGGGCGTGAAGGCTCCCGTGTACCCGGTCAATGGGACCGGCCGAGCCCGCACGGTGATCGCCGGCGAGGTCGTCGACGGCAACACCGGCAAGACGCTCCTCCGCTTCCGGCAGGAACGCCGTTTCGGTTCCTCCGGCGACATGGAGGACCGCGCCGTCCTGACGACGTCCGGCCGCCGCGCCTTGGCGGACGACGGCACCGGCGGGCGCAGCGTCCAGGTGACCCAGAGGCACTCCTCCTCCACACTCTCCGGCGACGACTCCGTGAATGCCATGGGCCAGAATCTCCGCCAGATCGGCGGGGATCTCGCGGACGTCCTCAAGAGTTTCTGACCCGCGCTTTTACGGGGCTCCGGGTGGGACCGCTCCCGCCCGGAGCCCTCGGGGCTCGCGCGGACTGGTGTTTTGTGCGCGTCGCTACAAGACACCCTGGAAGGCTCCCCACAGCGCGCCCCGAAGGGGCGAAAATTTGAATAGCCGGGTGCTTTAGCGCCCGGTATCGACGTTCCCATCACCACCCGCCCCGAAGGGGCGGTGCCTTTCGCACAGAATTCGCTTCGAGCCAGATCTCGCAATCGCCGATCGGGTACGCCCCGTCGAGGCGAGAACTCCAAATGGATTCGGTCAGCGAATCGAAAGTGGGAACGGTGCGGTTGGACACCGCAAGGCATGAGACGCATCACCTCCTGGCTACGTTCGACGAGGAAGGTCTTGGATTGTTGCGGAAGCACGGGATCGAGCTCGATCCGACTACGCCTCAATTGATAGATTGCCCTGAGAGGCACCGCCCCCTCGGGGCGGGTAGGGATGGGGAGGCCCGATACCGGCATCGATGCGGCAGACATTGGCGATCTCGGTCCAGACGATCCCTTGCAGGTCGTGCTTTGCCGCCGCGGGCTCGCCGATCGCTTGAATCGCCCGGATCGCAAGGCTCGCAATGAACTCGGACTCATCGCGCGACCTTGCCGCGCGCATCTCAGCCAAGAGTACTGCCAGAAAGGCTCTGGTGTGGCACTCGGGGGACTCAGCAACCTGTCGCTGCTGCTCCTTTCTCGTCTTGCGCCGAATGGAGGACCACAGCGCCCGCGCGAGGAGCGGCTCGACGAGCTCTTCGTTTTCTGAGACTGCGACTCGGGCCGCAGGGGGCGGCGCTTGTTCCTTGTACCCGAAGACCAGCTCCGTGGGCGCCGGGTGCCTCCAATGCACCAAAAGGTAAGCGTGCGCCTCCGCGAGCATCCCTTCGTCCAGGAATCCTTCCCGCGCGGCCTCGATGAGCTGCGTCCAGACCGAGCGGAGCTGCTGGTGCACAGCCGAGCCCTCACGCTCCATCTCGCCGAGCGCAGCGAGGCTCACCTCGGCCGCCCGCTCCGACGAGCCCTGGCGGACATGGAACCCGAAGACGTAGAGGAGATCGAGGAGCGCGTCTTTGTAGAGCCCGCGCTCAAGGTCGCCGGCCACGGCCTCCTCGAACAGGGCTTCAGCCTCCCGCACCCGCCCGAGAGCCTCAAGGAGGCGTCCGGCGGTGAACGCGGATCTGAGGTTAGCGCTTGGCCGAGGGTGCAGCGGCCGCAAGAGCTCGGCCTCTGCGAAAGCTCGGAGCGCTTCCTCCACCCGGCCCAGGGTCACAAGACATTCGGTGCGGAGGCTTACCGCGAGCCAGCGGAGCGTAGCGTCCTCAGGGGGCAGGAAGACGCCTGCCCGGTCGAGAAAGGCGAGGCCGCGCTGCGGGTCGTGATCGACCACGCAATGCGCCATCTGTACCAGGGTACGGGCGACGAGCGGCCAATCGCTCCGTTTCTCATAGATGCCTTGGCACTTTTCCAGGTGCGCCATGGCTTCGTCGCGCACGCCTTGATCGGTGCGGAGCGAAGCCAAAATCGAGAGCCACCGCGCGTTAAGAGCGGGATTCCCGGTGCCGGCCTCGAAATATTCCTCGGCGCGACGCAGCGCCATTTGGGCGTGGTTCCACTCGCCGTTTATCCGGCGAGCATTCCCGGTTTCGACCCAGATGGTGGCCAAGAGATCGTTCTTGAGCGCCGCTCCGTCCTTCGCGTCCATACCCTGAGCAGCCAGGACCGCAAGGCTCGCGAGGGACTCCTTCTCCTCTCTCGTCCGTGATGAGCGGAGGGCCTGGAGGAGCACGTCAAGGAAGGCGGGGGTGTGGCAGGAGCGGGACAGGATGACCCGCTCCTTTTGTGCGCCTCTCGTATGCCTCTGCAACTCGGCGAGCTCCGCCCGAGCGAGCAATCGCTCAACAGCCGTTTTCCTCTCGAAGGCGGCGAGCTCAAGGAGGGTACGAAGCGGCACCTCGCGGACCGCGGGGTTCGCAGGGTCCCGAAGCAGGCTTTCGGCGAGCGACCGGCAGGCGAGGCAGGTAGAGAGGTGCGCGGCCACACGCGCGACATCGGCCCGCCCCGCTTTGCTCGCGCGCAGCAGCTCTTCCTTCGTGACGTGTGCCATTTTGGGGTTCTCTAAAACAGAACTGCCGAACCGTGGTTTTAGAGTAACTCGAAATGCGCGTCACTGTACATTGGAAACTGGAAGAGGGAGGCCGTTGGGGAGCCTCCCCCCTTTCGGCAGCGGGGACCCCTACCCGTTCGGGTCGTAGCCTCCTCCCGCATCGGTGGTCGGGGGCGGCGGCTGATGGAGTCTCCCGTTCGGGTCGTTGCCCGCTCCCGAATCGGCGGTCCGGGACGGCGGCGTGTGGAGTCCCAAGGGGACCGCGCCGACGCCCTGCTTGGTTTGAGGCGACGTTGAGGACGGCGCAATGAGATAGAGCACGAGCAGGACCAGGCGAAGCATGGCTTCTCCCTTCGGGCAACTGGCCGCACGGGCGCCATTGCCCGTGAAGAGGGTGCCCCTACGACCCGAGTGTCCGCCTCTTCGGGCCTCTGGGACAAGCTCGCTCTTCATGAAAAGGAAAGCAGCGGAAGATGACACTGGAGATCGACGGACCCGACACCCGATCCATTCCGACTCTGGAAACGGAACGCCTGCGGCTCCGGTCGTTTCGCAAGAGTGACCTCGACGACTATGCCGCGCTGAACGCCGACCGGGAGGTTCTGCGCTATCTGGGCGCGGGGTCGGAGCCCTGGGACCGGGGCCGATCCTCTCGCCACATGGCCTTCCTCGTCGGCCACTGGAAGCTCTGGGACGCCGGCACGTGGGCGGTGGAGGACAAGGAGTCCGGCGCGTTCCTCGGGATGGTCGGCTTTTCTTCACCGGAAGGCTGGCCCGGGTTCGAGCTCGCCTGGACGCTCGCGCGGCGAGCCTGGGGTCACGGCTATGCGACCGAGGGCGCCCGAGCCGCCATGGACTACGCGTTCACCGTCTGGAAGAGGGCTCACGTCATCAGCCTCATCGCCCCCGAGAACCGGGCTTCCGTCCGCGTCGCCGAGCGCCTCGGCGAGCGCCTGGAGGAACGCATCCTCCACCTCGGGCGGGAGATGCTCCGCTATGGCATCGGCCGGGAAACCTACCTGAGCGAGGCAGCCTCCTCCAGCGCCTTGGCCCTGCGCGCCAGCTGAGCGGAGCGCTGGCCGCCGGCCGCGGCGGGCATTGTGCCAACCGCTCCATCCGCCGGCTGGGCTTGAACGATCTACGAAACTTGAGGTGAGCTAGAATCTGCGAGCCCGGGGACGGTTCCCCGGCGCCACTTGTGGGAGACATCATGAAGAAGCAGATGAAGAAGCTGGTGCTCAGCCGGGAGACGCTGGTCCGTCACGAAGAGAACCTCGGGCAGGTCGCGGGAGGCCTCACGAACAATCCCCAGATTTGTGGAGCCAGTGGCGTCAACACCTGCGAGACTTCGGAGGACCTGCGGGCGATATGCTCTCGACCCTGCTGTGTTGGGGCGACCAGTCAGCCCCGACGGCACACGCGACGCCGGCACGGGATTCGCCCCTCATCGAGGTCGGCCAGATTTTTCCCGCTCACTGGAGGTTCCACCTTCAGACTCCCCTGCTTTTCCGCCTCTCCCCGATCCCTTCCCCGCCTCCGCCCTCTGCTTCCGCGTTACTCCCCTCTCGTTCCCGAGCGCTTCCCCCTCGTTCCCCGAGACCTCCCATCCATTTTTTGTCACCTCCCTCTCCTTCCCCGGTCCCTCCCTCTGATTTTTTTCTTTGGGGAAGGAGAGGCAAGAGACGCGGAAGCAGAGGGAGGGCATCGGGGAAGACGGGGAGGACACAAAAAACGAGAGGGAGCGGACGAAAAACGAGAGGGCGCACACGCGGAACCGTTTCCTGCGGACGCGGAACCGGCTCCCGGGCCCGGCAAGAGCGTGGAGGAAGGCCGCAAAGGCGATGAAGAAACCCCGCCGCGTTCCGCGCGGAGGCGGCGACGCGGCGGGGGGAACGAATTACGCTTTCTGCGCCTGCGTGATCAGGTCGGCGATGCCGAACTCGCCGTTGTTCTGGAAGTCGTGGAAGGGCTTCCAGGTGGCGTCCTGATTGAGGAAGGAGTGCTTGTCGCCCAGCAGCAGGCCGACGAAGACCTCGCCGACGATGCGGCCACCCACGGGGCCGAGATGGATCGGCGTGTCATCGTCGACGAACTGCTGCTGCGCCTCGGCCAGGATGTAGTACCAGAGCGGAGCGTTGCCTTTGAAGCGCGGCGAGAGGTCCACCAGCCGGGGGTTGGTGTCGTGGTCGGCCTTGTTCGCCTTCCCCACCCGCAGGTCGTCGTCCGGGATCGGCGTCAGCTCCATCTGCCGCGCCACCGCCTGGCCGGAGGGGAGTCCCATGCGCAGGCCGCGGAGGAGGTTGCGCTCGGCGAGCGAGGGAATGTGCGCCGCGATCGCCGGGGGCAGATGGCCGAGCGGGTTGACCAGCGAGGAATCGATCTTGTACGCCGGCTGGATCCGCTCCTTGCTGTGCTCGTTCGGATGGTTGCCGAAGTCGAAGAACAGCCGCCAGTCGATCGCCCACTCGCTCGGGAATTCGCCGAAGCCGGTGAGGTTCGGCACGTTCGGATCGAGCGAGAAGATCTGAAAGCGGTCCGCCAGCGTGGTGTTCAGCCGGTAGATCGGCCGCACCATCGAATGCCCGAAGCGGTACGCCGCCACCGAGAACTCGACCGGCATGAACGGATCGTTGCGGGGATTGTAGAAGCGCAGCTGCGGCCGGTCCTCGGTGATCGACTTGCCGCTCTTCAGGTGCGGCAGGATGTCGTACAGGGTCTCCGGCCCGATGATCGTCGGCAGGAAGTCGTGGAGGATCACCCACTGGTAATGCCAGCGCACGAAGCGCTGCACGTCCCCGAAGGTGGCGTCCGTGCCGGAGAGGTAATCGGCCAGCGCGTTGTGGAAGCGCAGGAAGATCCCCTGGAGCTGCGAGACGATCACGTTTTCATCGTTGCGCGGATCGCCGATCAGCGCCCGCCGGCGGCCGCTCGAGCCGTTGCGCGGCAGGTCGCGGGTGCCGCCGTCGATCGGGTTGCCGGTCAGTTGCTTGCCGAGCAGGAAGTGGAGGCCGTCGTCCTGGTACAGATACGGCTGATCGTCGGGGCCGCGGCCGTAGACGGAGTCGAGATCGAAACGCGGCGTGCGGTAGTCCACCAGCGCGTTGGGATCGTTCGTCTTGTCGAGGCTGCTCGCCGGATCGAACGTTATGTCGTGATCGATGAACTGGCCGAGGTAGGTGTAGCCGGCGCTGATGCCGGTGTTCTCCTCGTCGTCCCGCGGGTTCGCATCCTCCGGCGTCGGCGCGCCCTCGTCCTTCGCCACCATCTGGAGGGCGAGCTGCCGCAGGTCGTCTTCGGTGAAGCGCGCGGGGGGCAGGGTGCGGAAGATCCGTCCGAAACGTCCTTCGAACTGCGCGGACGACGGCACGCTTTCCAGGCCGCGGACCAGGCCGTGAAAACGCGGTAAGGTACCGATCATGTTTCCACCTCTTTCGATCCCACACGCCTCAATCGGCGTGTGAACAGGAGAATCCCTCTGTTTCCGATCTCTGGTCGATGCAGTAGCATGCGTTCACGATGAGACACGACACGAGACGAACCCGCACCCTCGCGATTCCGATCCTCTTGCTCGCCGCCACCGTCCTCTCCCGCGCGTCTTTCGCCGCGGGCCGTCCGATGCTGATCTCGGTCGACGACCTGCCGGTGGCGGGCGGCGAGCTCCACACCGATCCCGCCGAGCGGGCGCGGATCACCGAGGGGCTGCTCGCCGTCCTCGCCAGGCACCACGTTCCCGCCGTCGGGCTGGTGATCTGGGGGAACGTGAAGACGGCGGCCGATCAGGCGATCCTGCGCCGCTGGCTCGCCGCCGGCCACGAGCTCGGCAACCACTCGGCGCACCACCTCGATCTCACTAAGACGGACGCCGCGGCGTATATCGCGGACGTCGAGGCGGGACGCGCCGGTCTCGCGGGCTTTCTCCAGGCCGAGGGAAAAGGAAGCGTCCGCTTCTTCCGCTACCCCTTCCTCGACGAGGGGGAGACGGCGGCGAAGCTCGACGCCGTGCGCGCCGCGCTCGCCAGCTCCGGGCAGCGCAGCCTGCCGGTGACGATCGACGATCAGGACTGGTCGTTCGAGAAGCCCTGGGTCGAGGCGCGCCGCAAGGGGGACGCCAAGGCGATGGCGGCGATCGGCGAGGAGTACCAGGAGACGCTGCGCGCCGAGGTGCGCGACCAGGAGGAGCGGGGGGACTACGCGCTCGGGCGTACCCTGCCGCAGATCCTCCTCCTCCACGCCAACGAGGTCGGCGCCGCCCAGTGGGACCGGCTGTTCACCTGGCTCGAGGCGCGCGGCGACCGCTTCGCCACCGTGGACGAGGTGCTCGCCGATCCCGTCTTCTCGCAAGATCCGCATTATCTCGGCCCCTCCGGTTTCGGGTCCTGGGACCGCATCCTGGCCGTCCGGCGCGCCCAGACCGCCCGCGCGGAGGTCGAGGCGCTCCTCAAGGCTCAATCCGAAGCCTGGAACCGGGGAGACCTCGACGCCTTCACCTCGGTCTACGCCGAGGACGCCTCGTTTCTGACCCCGACCGGCCTGACCAGCGGCCGGCAGCAGGTCCTCGAGCGCTACCGCCGCCGCTATCCCGACCGCGCCGCGATGGGGACGCTGACCCTCGAGGTGATCGAGGTCCGCCCCGCGCAGGGGGTCGAATTCACGGTCGGCGGCGACGCCCGCCCGGGACGCGTCTTCGGAACGTCCGTCGCCGCCCACTGGCGCCTCGCCTATCCCGATCAGCCGGAGAAGAAGACCGCCGAAGGGCTCACCCTGCTGGTGCTCCAGCGGCACGGGGATTCCTGGCAGATCGTGCAGGACGCTTCGATGTAAGGGGGGGCGGTGTTCCGGGACGATCGCAGCGCCCCCGTCCGCCCGGCGATGAATCGCCGGGCTAAGAACGGCGCCCCCTGAAGGGGGCTTCGAAGCCGGATTCATCCGGCGCTGTTCATAGCCCGGGCATTCATGCCCGGGCGGACGCACGCCGCCACCCGCCCTTTCAATCAGGCGATTGCGAAGACGTTTCGTTACGGGGATTTCAGGAGCCGGTTTTCAGGAGCCGCCCACGACGTCGAGCCCCCGCTCCACCACCTCGTCGCGCCCCGCCGCGATGCCGCGCAGGGTGCGATGGGCGGGCACGGTGGGCGGGACGCCGACGCCGTGGAAGGGGGAGCCGTCCTGCCGCAGGGTGCGCTGGCCGCTCCAGGAGACCTTCCAGCCTCCCGGCAGGAACGACCAGTCGAGGCTTCCATTGTCGCCTCCGGAGGGCTCGCCCACGATCGCGGCCCAGTGGGAGCTCGCCACCATTTCGAGCAGCGTCTCGCTGTAGTGGAGGGAGCGCCCGTCGGCGAGGAAGGCCACCTTGCCGCCGAGGCGCGGGGCTTTAAGATCGATCGTCCAGAAGGTGGACATCCACTTCACGTCGCGGTGGTCGGGGAGCATGACGACGGGGATCTGCCAGTTGGCGCTGCGGGCCGTGCGTTCGGCCAGGTGCGAGAGGAGGACGGTCGAGACGTCGCTCGCCCCGCGCAGATCGAAGACGAGGCCGCGCGCGGCGGCCAGCCGGGGGAGCAGCTTTTCCAGGTCCGCGTCCGTGATCCGCCGCAGGTCGACGTAGAGCAGGCCCGGCCGCGGCTCGGCCACCGGCGCGAGCGGCGTGTCGGCCGGAGGCTCGGCGGCGGCGCGGACGAGGGTCACGGTGAACGGACGGCCGCCGAGAGCGCCCGCCCGCTCGACCCCGAGCTCCACGCGCGAGCCGGCGGGCCCATCCGCCAGCAGGTCGAGCGCCAGCGCCCGGCGGGCCGCGGCCGGAGCGGAGACCAGGGCCTCGGCCTCCGCGAGGACCGCCGCCGCCGGCCGGCCGTCGAGCGTCGCGATCACGTCCCCCACGGCGAGGCCGGACCCTTCCGTTCTGCCGGTGACGACCAATCGATCCTCCACCCAGGCCCAGGCGAGCGGCAGGGTGCGGGCCGCGGGCTCGCCCCGCCAGGTCACGTTCAGGGCCCAGGTGTCCTGGAGCGGCACGAGGAGACGGCGGAGGACGCGGCGGAAGCTCTCGCGGTCGCCGGAGGAGTCCGCGGCGGCGAGCGCGGCGGGCAGCGCGGCCTGCCACGCCGGATCGGCGGGATCGAGCTCGGGATGGAAGTGCTCCTCGATTCCCCAGAGCAGCGCGACGGTGGCGAGCCGCGTCTCGCGGCTGTCGGCGGCGAGGGCCGCGGGATCGACGCCGGCCCAGGGCGGCGGATTTCCCGGGGCCGGGGGAGGCACAGGCGGCAGGGTCCCCGCCGCGTCGGCCCAGAGGGCGAGCGGCAGGGCCGCCGTGACGCCGGCGCCGAGGTCGATCTCCAGGATCTCCGACGGCCGTGGGATGTGCGGCGTCGCCAGCTCGTCGCTGGCGATCTCGGCGCAGCCGCCCTGCCGGCAGGGCTCCCCCCGCCGCAGCAGGAGGTGGTAGCCGGCGCGGATCGACTCGTAGGGGAAATACCACCCCGGCGGCTGGGTGCCGGGCTCCCCCGCCTCGAAATCGGCGATTCGCGAGGATCGCTCGGCTCTCCTCCTGCGAGCGGCGTGACCGCGACGTCGTCCAGCCACGCCTTGCCGCCGCCGGTGAGGACGAGGAGGACCACGACCCGCTCGGCGTCCGGGGCCACCTCCCCCTCGATCTCATAGCTCTGCCACGGCCCGTCCTGGACCGGCCGGTTGCCGAGAAACCCCGGCTTGCCGCCCGGACGGTCGACCCGCAGCCCGAGCCGGACGGAGCCGCCCGGCTGCAGCGCGCTCCGCACCCGGGCCCGCAGCCGCACCCGCTGCCCGCGCAGGCCGCCGGGGGCCACCGCCTGAACGAGCGTGGCGAAGCCGGGCGGCGCGAGGTCGTCGATCCGCTCCGCGGAGTAGATCTTCGCCGGGCTGTCGAAGTGCCCCCCGAAGTGGCGCCAGGTCAGGATCCGGAACGGCCCCGGACCGGCCGGCGTCCGCAGCCCGCCGGGAAGCTCCGGCTTCTGTCCAGCCGGGACCACCCGCAGCGTCGGCGCCAGCGGACGGAAGTAGCTCTCGAGGGCGCGCGCCAGGGCCGCGGGGTCCGCCGCCGCTTCGATGGCGTTGTTCGCCGCGAAGCCGGCCACCGCCACCCGGTTCCAGTCCGCGGCCGCCGCCTGGTCGCTGGGGTGGAAGAACCGCACCAGCGACAGGAGCCGCGCGAAGGCGGCCCGGTTCTCGACTCCGCGCCGCGTCTCGGCGCTCGCGGACGGCGCCGTCAGGACGAGGCTGAGCAGGATCAGGAGAGGAACGGCGGGGAGGCGGCTCATGGCTTATCCTACCGTGCCGTTCGTAGCCTCGGCGCCAGCCCGGCAGGGCGGCCTTCCTGTAGCCCAGGGTGTGAACCCTGGGAACCTCGGCGGACCCGGCATACCCCACCGGGGCGTGCCCCGCGCTGGCCACCCAGGGCTCACGCCCTGGGCTACAGGAATGCCGCCCTTCGGGCTGGCGTTCAGGTACCCGCCCCCCCGCGCGCACGTCCCTTGCAAACCCCTTCCCCCATGACCGAGCCCTCGCCGCCTAAAGCCTCCGCGCCGTCCCCCGCTCCCCAGGCCGGCGGCCTCGGCTTCATGGTGCGCGCGCTGCACCATCGCAACTACAAGCTCTACTTCACCGGCCAGAGCATCTCGCTGATCGGCACCTGGATGACGCGGATCGCCACCAGCTGGCTGGTCTACCGGCTGACCGGCTCGGCGCTCCTCCTCGGCCTGGTCGGCTTCGCGGGGCAGATCCCGTCGTTCCTCCTCGCCCCCTTCGCCGGCGTCCTGATCGACCGCTGGAACCGCCACCGGCTGCTGGTGGTGACTCAAGCCCTCGCCATGATCCAGTCGGCGGCGCTCGCCGTCCTCACCCTGACGGGGGTGATCAACATCTGGCACGTGCTGGGCTTGAGCCTCTTCCAGGGGCTGATCAATGCCTTCGACATGCCGGCGCGGCAATCCTTCGTGATCGAGATGGTGGAGAAACGCGAGGATCTGCCGAACGCCATCGCCCTCAATTCCTCGATGGTCAACGCCGCCCGGCTCCTCGGGCCGTCGATCGGCGGCGTGATCATCGCGGCGGTGGGCGAGGGGTGGTGCTTCACGATCGACGCCGTGAGCTATCTCGCGGTGATCGCCTCGCTCCTCCTGATGCGACTGGCCCCGAAGCCCGTCGTGAAGGCGCGGGAGACGCGGCTCCTCCAGGAGCTGCGCGACGGATGGAGCTACGTCGCGGGCTCGCCGCCGATCCGCAGCATCCTGCTCCTGCTCGCCCTGGTGAGCCTGGTCGGGATGCCCTACACGGTGCTGATGCCGATCTTCGCCTCGACGGTGCTGCACGGCGGCCCGCACACCCTGGGCTTCCTGATGGCGGCGACCGGCGTCGGCGCCCTCTGCGGCGCACTGTTTCTCGCGCAGCGGCGCACCGTGGTCGGCCTGGGGAAGGTGATCCCCTTCATGTCGGCCCTCTTCGGCGCCGGGCTGATCGGCTTCTCGCTGTCGCACGTCCTCTGGCTGTCGCTGCTCCTGCTGCTCTTCACCGGCATCGGCTTCATGGTCCAGATGTCGGCCAGCAACACCCTCCTCCAGACCCTGGTGTCGGACGACAAGCGCGGCCGCGTGATGAGCTACTACACGATGGCGATCATGGGGATCACCCCCTTCGGAAGCCTCCTCGCCGGCGGCCTCGCCCACCGCCTCGGAGCCCCCCACACCCTGCTCATCGGAGGTCTCGGCTGCCTCGTCGCCGCCGCCTGGTTCGCCAGCCGCCTCCCCAGCCTCCGCGAGCGCGTCCGCCCCATCTACATCGAAAAAGGAATCCTCCCCGCCATGGCCGCGGAAGGGATCAATGCCGCGACGCAGTTGACGGTGCCTCCGGAGCGGTGAGGAGGGGACGGGCTGTCCTGCGCGCGGAGTGAATCCCCGAATGGGTAGGGCGGCGCATGCCTCTTGCAGTCGACTCTTACAACATGTAGACTCTCTCCATGGATATCCCAAGACTCTCCCCTAAGGAAGCTCTCATCCTCCGACTGTTGATCGCCAAAGGAGAGATGTACGGGCTGGAATTGGTCAACGACTCAGGTGGGGATCTCAAACGAGGAACCGTCTACGTCACCTTGGGCCGTATGGCAGATAAAGGGTATGTCGAGTCCCGTACGATCCCTCAGGATGACGGAAGCGGCATGCCTAAACGCCTGTTCCAGGCGACAGGGTTTGGAGCCAGGGTCCTCAATGCCTGGGAGCTGGCCAGCGCTACGCTGGCGTGGGGAGTGGCATGATGAAGAACTCAGGCATTCGCAAAATACGGCGCTTAGCGCATATTGCAGCTCTCTTGAATACTATTACTCCTATATTGTATGTAATCTTTTCCTGCCGACAACTACCGCTGGCCAAAGTCCTCAGGCTTATCTTTGATAAAGGCCTCCCTCTCCCAATTTTGATGGGGCTCATTTGGCTCATTTTCGACCGAATCTTTTTTCACATGGACAGGTCGATCAAACCAGCTCCAGGCTTCTCTCTAAGAATTTTGGCTGAGACTGTTTTCTCCGCCCAGACCTTCTCGGAGGTCCTTGAACCCCTTCTACGGGATCTCTTTGACGAATACTGCCAAGCTCTAGGAGCCCACCGATACTGTAAGGCAATCTTTGTCTGCATAAGAGGCTACTTGTCTTTCTGGTCAGCCTTCATCGCCCAGTTACCCATTTCAACCGCAAAGATGGCCTATAAGATTTGGAAGGCAACTCGATAAGTCGCTATTGTAGTCCTCCGTACCACATTGGGCGCTATCTCCTTGACGCAGCGCCCCCCAAAGGTCTATACTTGCGCACGAATGGCATAGAGCCCTCCCGGGCACTGTGTCTCAAGAGGCCTCGATACCGGGTGACTTTGGCGAGTAACCGGTTCGGGGCTCTTGGTTTTTGGGGCCGATGAAGGGGTACGCCCCCTATCGACTTGGGACGCCCGTCGCTGCCGATGGGCGACCGTGGGAGATTCTGCCCCACCCGCGCGGCGCTCGTCAAGGGCAGAGAAATGCCTAACCCCTTGCAATCCTTGGAGTTAGGCTGTAACAGTTAGAGTCTGACTTGTAAGTGCTCGGGTTGCCAGAGTTTGGCTAGTGGGGAGGAAGGGAGGGTTGTAGGAACTTTCACCAAAGAACGAGAGAGGAGATTGCCATGAATCGGCAGGTGCAAAAGTTAAGCCTCAGCAAAGAGACACTTTTCAACCTACAGTACGGTATTCAGGCGCAGGGCGAAGACGACAACCCCTCGGGTTATACGTGTGGCAGGCTACTAACCGAATGCGGTCACACATGCCAGAGAACTTGCCCTATGACATGTCAACCGTGTAAGTGAGGGCAAAAGGCGCGCAGTGCCTGAATTGCGCTAACGTCTCTCTACCCAGAGGTAGAGAGACGTGTCTTTTCTTACGGCCCCAGCGTTAACTGAAAATGCCTTCCTCTTATGAGAGACGCGGCAGCCGATACACAGAGTCGGGTTTAGCGCTGGTGCTACCAACATTGAGTTAGGACAGTACCTACTTGCGCCCAAGCTTGACCAATCGCTCGCCCTGTAGTAAGCAGCATGATCGATGCAAAAGTATTTCTTCCTGGTATTTTCTCTCCTACTTGCCTCGGGCCTGCCTGCTGACGCCGGGGAACCAGCTCCGCCGTCCCCGCCCGCTCCAGCGACCGCTCCGGTCCATGTCACCTTGGTCCCGGCGGCGGGAGTCGTATTGAAGGGAGAGGGCTCGGTCGTCTTCCGGGCGGCTTCCGCTGCCAAGCCGGTGGTGATTCCCACGAAGCTGCCCGGCTCCGCGTCGGCCGAGCTTCCTCTCGGCTCGCAGTGGACGCTCCTCGCCGACTTCCCGGGCTACTTCGCGGCCACCTCGGTCGTGACGGTCCCCCGCGTGGCGCTAGGCTCTCCGGTGAGCCTTCAGGTGACGCTGCGGCCGGCGGGAACCCTGACCGGCAAGCTCCTCGTGAACGGGCGGGAGAAATTGCCGGAAGGGCTGGAGGCCCGGTTCGAACCCACTCGCGAGGGGCCGCCGAAACAGCAGGGCGACCTGTCGGCGGGCGTGGCGACCTGCGCCGTGGGCCTTTCCGGAGAGTGGCGTTGCCGCGTTCCTGCCGGGCGTCTGGACCTTGCCCTCCACCCCAAGGGGTTCGTCCCTGCCTATCTTTGGAACCTCAATCTCACCGCCGGTGAAACCAAGACGCTGGAGCCGCTGAAGCTGCTTCGCGGAAGCTCAGTTGCGGGCTGGATCACTCGCGAGGACGGGGCTCCGGCGGAAAAGTGCCGGGTTCACCTCGAACCGGCGGCAGCGCCCGGCCGGGCGAACGATCCCGTCCAGGAATTCTTGCGGAGCGTCGCCACCGAGGTTCCTTGCCAGAAGAAAGGGTTCTTTCAATTCACGGCGGTCAAACCCGGCTCCTATACCGTGGTCGCGCAGGAGAACGAAGCGACGGCGAAGATGTCCCCGGTCAACGTCTTCGAGGGGTCCGAGTCGAGGATCACCTTGCCTATCGTCCTGAAGCGGCCGGTCGACTTCGAGGTGGCTCTCTCGCCTCCGACGGATTGGCTTGGCCGTCCCTGGCGCTTCGAAGCCCACCGGGCGAACGACTATCGCGCCGGCTGGGAAGAGCCTTCGGTTCGGGCCGTGGCGACGCCCGAGGGGAAGGTCCGCCTCCCGAAACAAGCCCCCGGCAGGTTCTGGCTCACGGTCTACGACCAGCTCGGCAACGCGGTCTTCTCGGATCCTCACGTCGATCTTGCGGACCCTGGCAAACCCTATCCGATCACGATCGACCTTCTCTGGCTCAAAGGCCGCCTGCGGCTGGGCAGCGAGCCGGTGACGGCCCGCCTCTTCTTCGGCGGCCGCAGCGGCGGGACGTCCATCGAGATGAGCTCCGACAAGGAAGGCAAGTTCGAGGGCCCGCTTCCCAAGCCGGGCTCCTGGCGGGTCGACATCGAATCTCCCGAGCTGCGGATCAAAACCTCGGCGACGGTGGAGGTCAAGCCGAAGGGCGAGACCGCCTCGGTCGAGATCGACCTCCCCGACACCAAGGTGTACGGCCGGGTCGTCGATTCCTCGGGGAAGCCGGCTCCCCGCGCCGAGGTGACGCTGAGCTCCACGGTCAGCACGCTCGTCCATGAGGCCGATGACAAAGGGGAGTTCGAGCTCCGGGCTTTCCCGAAAGGCGCCAGCGAGATCTCGGCGGCGAGAGCCCCTGCGTTCGGAGAACGTGAGGTTAGCGATGACTACCGCTTCGAAACCTCCGGCGAAGCGCCTTATGGGCCCGTCGTCCTGACGTTACGGCAGAATCGCACCCTGCGGGGAAAGGTCATCTCACCGACAGGCCCCGTCGTCGGCGCTTCGGTGAGCGCGTGGTCGACGCTGGGCGGCGACGGGATCGCCACCACGGTCCGATCCGGAATCGACGGCGGATTCGAGCTCAAGGTACCGGTGGGAACCGAGACCCTGCAGGCGATCGTAAGCCCGCCGGGAGGAGCTCTGAAGGCCTACGAGCTGAACGTCGCCAGCGAGGCCGAAATCGCCTTGCAGGTCGAGTCCGTAGGAGGAGAGATTCTGGTCGACCTGGGAAAGAAGATCCCTCCGACGGCCGGCTCCTGGCCCTCTGGCAGGAGGATGTCGGCATTCCCTTGGGGACGCTGGTGCGCTGGACCGAGGGACACGGGACCCGGTTCCTGCAAGGCGGCCAGGTTCATCTCCCCGAGATGGCCGCGGGAACCTACACCGTCTGCCTGGGAGGTTCGGAGGTGATCTCTCCCACCGAGATGGACGCCTGGAAAAGAAAAGCGAGCTGCGCGTCCGGCTACCTCACCTCGGCCTCCACATTGAATCTGAGCCTGCGCTGATCGTACGATCAGAGCCAGCCGTTAGGCCCGAAACCGCGGCCCAGCGTGGCGAGGAAGAATAACGTGATCAGAACGGCGGCCGCGATCCAGCCCCAGCGGAACGGAACGATCTCCGCCGCCGGGGCTTTGTCGGGATCGAGCCGGCGATGGCGAGCGGCGAGCAGCAGGAGGCCGGCTCCGGCGCCGAAGCTCTCGAGGGCGGCTTGGCGGAGGGCGGGCAGCGTCGGTCCCGCGAAACAGAGCGCCGCCAGGCAGGAAACCGTGCCGGCGACGAGGTAAGGGAGCACGAGCGGCAGGCGCGCCGGGAGGCGGCGCGCGACGAGCTCGATCGAACGGTCGTAGAGGACCAGCCCGAGCGCTCCCATCCCCCACCGCCAGAGCCAGCGGGGCTCGAGCGCGAGGTCGCGCAGCACCCAGGCCCAGTCGCCCTCGTTGCTGAAGGCCGAGTAGAGGAAGTAGGCCGAGCCCCAGAAGAGATTGAGCGCCATCGCGAGCGCCAGGAACCCGCGCGCAGGCGACCGACCGCGGCGGCCGGCTTCGCAAGATCCACCAGAGCAACGCCCCGACAGCCAGGTTCATCAGCGGGCCGGCCGCGGCGACGAGCGGCCCGCGCAGAGAGCACTGGAAGTAGACCGACGTCAGCTGCGTGATCCGGCCGCCCGTGGCAAGGCACACGCCGCCGTGCCCCACGGCCTCGTGGGCCACGCAGGCGGCGACGAAGGCCAGGGCGCCGAGGGCGGCCAGCGTGGCGGGGTGGGACGAGGGAGGTTTGACGGCCATGGGATTTGCGGGATCCTCAGAAATCCTTCAGCACCCTGCGGCCGTTGAGGGGCTGCAGCGGCTGCCGGCTGTTGCCTCCCGGAAACCGGCCCTGAAACTGGTTGATCTGCCCTTGCGAGGCGAAGATCGGTGTCTGGAGGACGCTCCATTGCAAGCCCTGGCCGCAGGAGGGCGTGGTGAGCGAGCCGGCATAGCGGAACGAGTTGTAAGTGGCGGGGAGGAGCGCCCGGATGTTGATGTTCCCCACCTGGATCGGAGTCGTTCCGTACCGATTGAGTAGCTGCCAGAGCTTGGCCAGCTCCGGGTTGTCCCGGTTCCCCGGATCGCGCACGATGAAGACTCCCACCGCCGCGGTCCGCCCGCCGGCGTTCTGGTTCACCAGGTGCATCTCGAGCGGGGTCTGAACGCCGTCGCGGTGGTGCTCGCTCAGCCGGTGGAAGTGAAACTCTTTCAGATCATAAGAGTCGGTGCCGATCGCAAACCGGCTGCCGGCCGGCACCGTCGCCTTGATCGTGTGCCCGTCGCTCGTTACAGAGACCGTGGCGCTCGTGGCGTAGGTGAAGGCCAGCCGCGGCAGGCCTGGGGTGAAGACCGCCTCGGCGAGACTGACCGGCGACTGCTCGCCGCCGTTGCCGCAGGCCTCATAGCATGGGGAGAGCGCGGCCCATCGGCTCGACCCATTGGGCAACCGCTCCGGGTAGGTGAAGGGGACCGTACAGCAATTGAGCTGGGGAGCCTTGCCGTGGCCCCCCGCCTCGGGGGGCGCTCCGGCGGCGAACAGCAGCAGCGGCAGGACGGCGATCGACGCGAGCGCGGATACGGAAACGGAAACGAGTCGCTTCATGGCAGAGCCCTCCTTCAGCGGATCGGTAAGGACTGGATTTCCGCAGTCTGACAGATTTTCGGAATAAAGCCGAAAAAGTCCGGTCTAGGACGAGCGAAGGCCACTCCCCGGAGCGCGCATCGCCCGGCGGGAGGCCGCAACCTGAACCTCAAGGAGACCCGGACCATGAAAACCTATCGCCTCGCCCTCGCCCTGACCCTCTTCGCCGTCGCCCTCGCGGCGCTCGCCCCGCGCCTGGTGGCCGCGGGGACCTCCACGGCGGACATCCAGATCCTCAAGCCCTCCGATCAGGCGCAGCTCGACGCCGGCGAGGCCTATCCGCTCGACTACCAGGTCACGCTCGGAGCGGGCGACGATCACTTCCACGTCTGGGTGGACGCCGACCGCAGCCCGGGCATCCACGATCTCAAGGGGACCTACATGCTCCCCAAGATGACCCCGGGCGTGCACACCATCACCCTCAAGCTGGTCGACAAGGGGCACGTGCCGACGGGCCCCCAGAAGTCGATCAAAGTCAACGTGAAGTAGAGGCGGCGATGATCGAGCTCGTCTACGCTCTCGTGCAGGCCGTGCACAACCTCGGGGCGGTCGCCGTGGTGGCGAGCCCCGCCGGCGCCCTGGCTTTCCGGGCGCGCGGCGGGACGCCCGCAATCCCCGAGCGCCGCCTCGCCTGGACGCTCCTCCTCGCCTGGGGGCTCCAGGCGCTCAGCGGCGCCGGGTTCGCCCTCGCGAGCTACGGCCTCAAGGGACAGCTCCCCGAGGTCACCGGCGTGGCCCTCGGCGCGCTCGTCGTGAAGCTGGCGGCGACAGCGGGAGGGTTCGCGATCGCGGCGGCCCTCCTCTGGCTCCGCCCGCTCGCGGCGCCGCGCTCCCGCGCCGTGGCCTGGAGGGTCGGCCTGGGGCTCGCCCTCGCCGCGCTCACCGCCGCATCCCCGCTGCGCTGGTATCTCTGAGGCGAACCGCGAGGGGTTTCGATGTCTTTCTTCGTCCAAGGGGTAGCACTCGGCGGTACCATCGCCAGCCGAGAGACGGAAACCCCCACGATGCTGAGCCAACTCCGTGACCGCTTCTTCAGGCAGGACGACCGGCAGAGCCGGTTCGACCGGACCGTCCTGCCGCATCTCGACGCGGCCTACGACCTCGCCCGCTGGCTCACCCGCAACGATCAGGATGCCGAGGACGTGTTGCAGACCGCGGCGCTGCGCGCCCTGCAGTTCTTCGACGGCTTCCACGGGGTGAACGCGCGGGCCTGGCTGCTCACCATCGTCCGCAATGTGTTCTATACCTGGCTCGACGCCCAGCACCGCGGCCACGAGGCCGTCCCCTTCGACGAAGAGATCCACGCCACGGAGAACGCCGGCGTCCCGCTCGGCCAGCCGGAAGCGGATCTCCTGCGCCGCGTCGATTCCCGGCTAGTGCGCGAAGGGTTCGAGGCGCTGCCGTTGCCGCTGCGCGAGGTGATGGTGCTGCGCGAGCTCGAAGGGTTGTCGTACAAGGAGATCGCGGCCGTCGCGGCGGTGCCGATCGGCACCGTGATGTCCCGCCTGTCGCGCGCCCGCCGCCAATTGCAGGATTTTTTGATCGCCCACGGCGTCAAGGAGAGACGGCCATGAGCTGTCCGCACACGGAGCCCGAGGTCGGCGCCTATCTCGACGGCGAGCTCGATCTCGCGAGCGCCCTCGCCTTCGAACGCCACCTCGCGGAGTGCCCGGACTGCGCCGGAGCCCTCGCCGCGCAGCAGGCCCTCCGCGAGTCGATCGCCGCGGCCGGCCTGCGCCACCATCCCTCGCCCGAGGTGACGCGGCGTTTCCGCCAGGCCACACGCGCCCCGCGCGCCGAGCCGGCCGACCGCCGGGGCCGCCGGGCCTCCTGGCGCCAGCTCCAGGCGATCGCCGCCCTGCTGCTGGTCGCCGTCGCCGGCTGGAGCCTGGGCAGGATCTGGCCGCCGCGCGCCGCCCCCGACCTCACGGACGACCTCACGGATCAGGTGGTGGCGAGCCACGTCCGCTCCCTCCTCGCCGGCCATCCGGCGGACGTGATCTCGACCGATCAACATACGGTGAAGCCCTGGTTCACCGGCAAGCTCGACTACTCGCCGGTCGTCGTCGACCTCAAGGACCGCGGCTTCCCGCTGGTCGGCGGACGCCTCGACTACCTCGATCACCACCCCACCGCGGCGCTGATCTATCGGGCCGACCGCCACGTGATCAATCTGTTCACCTGGCCCGCGGCCGAGGATCGCGGCGATGCAGGTTTGAATCCCGCCGCCGCGGCGCGTCAGGGGTTCCACGTCCTCCACTGGACGCGGGATGGCATGACGTACTGGGCGGTTTCGGATGCGTCGGAGGAGCGCCTGCGGCGTTTCGCGGCGTTGCTGCGGGCAGGCTGACAGGATCTTCATCGCCTTGCAGGGAAGGCGGACGGGGAGTACCCTCGACGGGACGGGGGAGCGAGCTCCAAACGAAGCCACCATCCACGAAAGGAGATGCCATGAGAACCGCTCGATTTCTTCTCATCGTCCTCGCCCTGCTGATGATCCCGATCGCCGCCGCCGCCGCCCCGCCTCCCGCCCCTGCCTCGGCGGTGACCGCTCCCACGCTCGACACCTTCCTCACTTCGCTCCAGTCGCCCGACGCCCCACCGACCGCCAAGGCGGCGGCCAGCTGCGGCGCGAATTTCTGCACCACGGCGCAACGCACCGCCTGCAGCCAGCAATGCCTCAGCCATCATCACGGGCCGTTCGTCGGCCTCGAGTGCTGCACCGGCAGCTGCACCACCCTCTGCATCTGCGGCAGCGTCCCCGTCGGCTGCTGACCGCACCGGGCTCCCCCGTCAGGTGCGGCGGGACCTATCACGATTTATCAATATAGAGCCGCGACCTCTGCCTGCGTAGGGTGCGCTGTGCGCACCATCAAGGCTTCTGGTGCGCACAGCGCACCCTACGGGCGAGGCGCTTCAGGCAGGGTCTGCGCCGGAACGTCCACCTCGTCGTCATAGACCTCGATCATCTTGGGCCAATACCGACGCACCGCCAGGAATCCACAGACGACGCTGACGGCCAGCACCAACCAGGCGACGGGAAGGGTGAGCGCATGCTTCCAGGCTTTGGGCAGGAGATACAGCGGCAGGAGCAGGGACCAGCTGAGGACGAGATTGGTGATTTCGACGATGGCGGGAAAGAGAAAGAAGACCAGGATCGCCCTGACCACGAGCTTCGTGCCGCCGGACATCTCCCTCGGCATGGAGCCTCCTTTCGTTCAGGAATTTCCGTTGCCTTCCGGCTGAAAGATCCCCTGCCCCGGCGCCAGCAGGTGCTTGGGATCGAAGGCGGCCTTGTCGGCGAGGAACTGCGGCCAGCGGGGGCCGAGCTGGCGGCGCCAGTCGGCGGGGCTCATCGGCACGGAGTCGACGGGATAGAAGACGCCGCCCACGGCGCGCGCCCGCTCGAAGAGGCGGCGGTTGGCGGTGACCAGCTCGGCCGAGCGCTCCGGGGTAGGGGGCACGGCGGTGCGCAGCAGGCCGAAGAGGAAGAAGGTCTTTCCCCCCGGCACCCGCAGGTTGGGAGCCGTGAAGTGACGGCCGACGTACGGGTAGACGATGATCGGACCCTGCCCGACATCCGCGGGATCGAGCGCCGCGAGGGTTTCGGCGATGAAGCTCTCCGTCTGGCGGGTGGGGAGCAGCAGGTCGATCCACGGGTGCGGGAAGTACCAGACGCCGATCTGCTTGAGGAACGCGACGGTGGGCGCGATCCGGTTCAGGTAGTCGAAATACGAGAGGTCCTGCGCGGTCTCCGTCCCCGCCACGAAGCGCAGGCCGGCGAGGAGGGCCGCGTCGTCGGGCTCGTGCCCCGGCGCGAAATTCCTGGTCGTCTCGAGCGAGTAATTCCAGCCGCCGGACGGCAGCGCGTTCACGAACCCCTGCACGGTGTCGAAGCGGCTATCCAGGACCAGCTGCTGGAGGTCGGCGAGGAACAGCGGCAGGTCGTCGTAGGTCGCATGGTAGTAGCGCGTCCGGGGGAGGACGGACACCAGGCGGAGCCGGGCCTGCACGATGACCCCGAACTGGCCGAGGCCGCCGCGGACGGCGTCGAAGAGCTGGCGGTTCTCGGTCGGCGAGCAGGTCACCAGATCGCCGCGGCCGGTGACCACGGTGAGCTCGAGCACGTTGTCCACCTGCGGCCCCTCCCGGAAGGCCTGGGACCCCACGCCGCCCACGGCGAGGGTGCCGCCGATCGAGAGATCGATGTAGTCGTTGAGGGTCGGCGGCGCGAGGCTCAAGGGGAGCGTCTGGCGCAGCACGTCGCTCCAGCGCACGCCGGCGTCCACCAGGACTTCGCCGTCCTGGATCTCGTGGATGGCGGAGAGGCCCGACATGTCGATCACCACCCCGGCCGCCACCTGCGCCTGCCCGCGCGTGCTGTGCCCCTGGCCGCGGGCGGCGATCTGCAGGCCGTGCTGGTTCGCGAACTGGAGGAGGCGGACGACGTCGGCGATCGAGCCCGGCTTGAGCACCGCCAGCGGCCGGCGATGGACGGCGTGCCCGTAGTCGTCCGCCGCGGCCTTGAGGCTGGCGCGGTCGGTGAGGAGCTGGCCGTCGAAGGCCGGGAATCCCAATCCCAGCCGGGGGGTGGTGCCGAGCTCCGCCGCCGTGACCCAGCTCTGGAGCTGGACGTCGAAGCCGGCGACGGCGGGCCACCGCCGCCAGGGCGCCGCGGACGAAATTCCGGCGCGAGACCTCGGAGAGGGGACGCTGCGGGGACTGCGGATCCTGCGGATGCTTCGGGGGTGCGGTCATCGCCTCATCCTCCTCGTCGTTCGCCCGCGGCTTTGAGGGCTCTAGGCTCTACGCTGCATGGAATCAGGAACCGGCGGGCTCGTCCGGCTCGTCGACCGGCATCGGCGCCGGGCGGAAGAGCGGCTTCATTCCCTCGCTCTTCTTCTCCTGCACCTCGCGCATCTGGGCGACCACCTCCTGGCCGCTCGCGAAGAGCGCCGAGAGCTCGCTCTCGGTCTCCCCCAGATCCTCCCGGTAGGTCTCCGTGGTGTAGACGCCGCGCGAGGTGAGGACGTAGAAGCGAACCTTGTCCGAGCCAGGGAGCGGGTATTCCGCGGTGCGCCGCATCTTGGTCAGCGCCTTGCGGGCGGCGGTGAGGAACTCGAGCGATGCGCGGCGCACCTTCTCGTGGCTGACGCCGCCGACCATGCCCCCGCCCGTCTGGTAGTAGAAGCGGGCGTCGCCGTCCGCGAAGCAGGCCAGCGTCACGACCGAGCTCGGGATCGCCATCTCCATCAGCGCCCCCCAGGGATCGTTCGGCTTGAGCGGCACGGCGAGGGCGAGATTCTCGGCCGTCGTGGCGAGCGCCTGCTGCCGGAGGCCCATGTAGGTTTCCTCCGGGGTCTCCTTGACCTTCGTTGCTGGCTTCCTGGCGCCGAACCCCGGGAGCGACAGCTTGTTGCCGTCCTTCTTCCCCGCATCTTTCCCGGCGTTGGGGCCCTGCTGCGCCTTCTGGCTACGCCGGAAATACCACAAGGCCACTCCGAGGATGACCATGCTGATGACCTCGAACGGATAGATGTGCATAGCTTCCTTCGGCGCTCCAGCGGTTGGAAAACGGCAGCGAGCTTAAGGCCAGAATTGTACGAGCAGCTGATTCTAGCCTTTTACCGGGCGCGGGTCATCCCCGGTTGCCGGCGGGAGGATCGACCGCGATCCAGCCCTCGGTTCCCGGCGGGCGCACCTCGAGCACGGCCGGCGGCGTCCGCGCGTCGAGGAGCGGCGTCGGGAAGAGGAGCGCGGCCGAGGCGCCGGGCTCGAGCTTCGCGGTCTGCGGCTCGCTCGCGAAGCGGACTCCCTTTCCCCCTTCTTCCGGCACGCGGAGGCGGAGCTCGAAGGCGCCGCCGTAGAAGAAGCCGTTGATCACGTTCGCCCGCACGGTGATCGCCCGGCTGCCGGAGGTGAGGAGGAAGGATTCGAAGCGCGACGCGAGGCGCATCGTGCCGCCGCGGGCGCGGATGAACTCGGTCGGCGGGTGATAGTGCTTCGGCGTGCAGGACGGCCAGCGGGCGTAGCCGCAGAAATTGCCGTCGTAGCGCCCCTTGCGGATCCCCAGGTGGAGATGCTCCAGGCCGTCGCCGTTCTCGGAGCGGTGGCCGATGTACCCCACGACCTCCCCCCGCTTCACCCGCGAGCCGTCGGCGGCCAGCGGGAAGCCGGGGTGGCCGCAGAGATGGCCGTAGATCGAGCTGACCGACGAGCCGTCCGGCAGCCGGTGCTCGACCACCACCACCCGCCCATACCCGGTCGCCCGGCACGCCTCCTTCACCCGGCCGTCGGCGATCGCGAAGACCGGCTCGCGGTGCGGGTGCTCGCTGTCCTCCCCCAGATGGTTCGACGGCGAGAGGAACGTCCGCCCCTGGTACGACCCGGCCACGAAGTCCGGCCGTGGCAGGGCGAACGTCCAGGCGGTCTCGGGGCTCGGACGGGAGGGGAGGCGCACGGGGCGGATTGTCGCCTGGGGGTGGGGGATGAGTCCAGGTGGGGGTGGTCCGACAGCGGCCGATCCTCACCCCGCCCGTTCCACCCGCGCGATGTAGCACCCCGCCTCGGTGTTGCGCACGTGGAGATACCCCACCTCCTCGTGCGCCAGGAGCCGGCCGATCGCGGCATCCACCTCTCCGTCGGTAACCCGCTCCCGGGCCACGATCCAGCGCTCCGGCCCATAGGCTTCGAGCGTCAGCGGCAGGTCCCGCAACTCCGGCGGGAACCCCTCGCCGTCGTAGCGCGGGCACTCGCTCGCGATGGATGAACACCGGGCCGGGCGACGGATAGGCATCGAGCCCGTGGAACGGGTCGTAGGTGAAGAGGACGCGCTCCTCCTCCCCTTCCCGGAACTTTTGCAGACAGGCGCGGCACGGGCCGTAGCCGGCCGCCACCTCGACGTGTGCGGGATGACCGTAGCCGGGAGCCTTCAGGAGCGTCCGCACCTGGTGGGACACCTTGTCAGGGATCGCGATCACGCGGTAAGAATTCATCGGTTCTCCTCGGGCGGCCGGGGGAGTTTCCGGCGCCTCGAGAAGGACTCTACGCGGTGGGGGAAAAGCGAGATATCGGTTTCTTGCGGTGGGATTCCGCGAAGAAGAAATCGCCCTACAGCGGCAAATCGCCGTCCCCGTCCGGCACCCAGCTCGCAATCGCGCGCAGGATCTGCTCCGTATCCGCCTCGGTGATCTCGTCGAGCGGCCGGCCGACGATCTCGGCGAGGACTTCCTCGGGGAGGTCGCGCTCGGCCATGGCGTCGAGGATGCGGATGATGTGGATGGGCGGCAGGAGGGCGAAGAGCTCTTCCTCGCTGAGCTCGATTCCCTCCTCGTCGGGCGTGGGCATGCCCTCCGGCGCGGCGGACGGCTCGACGAACGCGGTGTGTCTTGCCACCGGGCGCGGTGCCACCGGAGCCGGGGTCTCGAGCGTCTCCAGAAGGCCGGCGGCGAAGGCGTCCAGGCGGGAGCGGGGGGTCATGGGCTCGGTGGCGGGGCGGATCTCCGCGTCGGGGAGATCCACCACGAGCTCGCCGAAGTCGTCCAGCCCGGCGTGCTTCCCGGCGTCGTGGAGGTCGGCGAGGGCGGCCGCCTTCTGCACGCTCAAGGGGAGGTACTTGGCGATCCGCCGGATGACGGTCTTCTTCCCCATCTCGGCGTAGCCGGTCACCCAGGCGGAGTCCTCGGCCTTGCCGGCGCGGAAGGCCTGGTACCCCTCGCTGCGGTCGCGGATCGCGTCCACCTCGTCGCGCGACAGGACGTCGAAATGATGGCCGCCGCCCTTGAACTTCACGTAGGCGTAAAAGTGAGTGATCTCGCCGCGCGCGCCAGGGGCGGGGACGTGCTCCAGCCGCTCGTTCAGGCCGTAGGCGTAGTCGAAGTGATCGTTGAGGTGCACGGCCTGGGCATTGATCGAAGTGATCAGCCCGCTGTTGCGGGCAAGGGTGATGAAGCCGCGATAGCCGGGAACGAGCTGCACCTTGCCGCGCGACGGCACCAGCCAGGCCTGCCCCAGCACACCGTCCGGATCGAGGCCGAGATGGGCGCAGGTCATCGCCGCGCGGTAGAGACTCGCGCGCTCGCAGTCGAGGAGCGCCGGATTCGCCTGGAGGGCGGCGACCACCACCCGCACCAGCCGGTCGGCGGAGAGGTGCGGCGGCAGGGCGACGGCGAGCTGGGGCTTCATCAGCTCGAGGGCGAGGCGGATCGACTCGATGGGCCCGGCGTTTTTCGAATCGGCCTGCTTCGAGTCCGTCGGCTCAGGCTCCATACCCGGCGCCTCGGCCGCCTTGCGCCGCTTCGGCTTGGTCCGCTTGGCGGAAGGATGAACGATCGGTTCGCTGCTCATGAGGTCGAATCCTCCTCGTTCTCGGTCTCTGTCCCGGTCGGGCTTTCGCCGGCGTTCGAGCCGCGGGCAAAGAGCCGGAAGTCGCGGTAGGGCTTGCGGTTGTAGGCGACCTCGCCGCCCGCGCGCTCGGGGGCCAGGATCTTGAACCCTTCGCAGAAGACGGTCTCGGTGTCCTCGATGATCGACAGGATGGCCCCCTTGGCGGCGCGCTTGCGCCGCTCGGCCTCCCCTTCGTCGTCGCGGGCCCGCTCGTAGTCCCGGCAGAGGGCTTCGAGGTACTCGTCGCCGCGCAGGTCGCGGACGCTCCCCGGCGCGGCGCTGCCGTAGAGCGCCTCGAGGGCCGACAGGTCGCGCGCGAAGTCGGGCGCCGGGGACCGGTTCTCCCGGATCGAGCGCCAGAAATCCTCGACCGCGCGCTCGATCCGGGCGATGGCGCCGGGGTGGCGCGGATACTCGAAGATCTTGAGCGAGTTGCCGCCGATCAGCACGCCGAGGGCGGCCCAGGTGCGGTTCGGCAGGCAGGCGAGCTGGTGCTGCACCTGGAGCTCGAAGCGCAGCGGCGGCAGGCCGTCCGGCCAGTTGCGCGCCACCAGGCTGTCCACGCTCTTGATCTCGAGGGTCCCGGGGCCGCGGGAGTGGCCGATGATCTCGTAGTCGACGCTCGCTCCCATGCCGGCGATCCGCGGGTGCTCGCTGTAGCGGCGGACCTTGCGCAGGTTCCACCCCTCGCGCTCGGCGATCCCCTGGCCGATGGCGGGCCCGAGAACGGTCCCCCAGAAGACCCGCTCGTCCTCCATCTCGGGCTCGGGGAGGTTGCCGGCCTTCTGGTGCCACAGCTCGAAGAGCGTGCGCCGCTCGTCGAGCCCGAAGAGCGCGGCGGCCTCGGAGCTGCCGATGTGCCGGCGGCGGAGGTCGAGCCATTCAGTCTGGAGGAGGGCCATAGTCTTTTCCTGGGAGATTTCCTGGGGACCAAAGAAGAAGGGGCTGGCGATGGGCGATAGAGAATCCCCCTCCCCAGAACCGGTTTCCTGTACCCCAAGTATAACGCGGAAATGGGGCGTTACATTTCCCCGCGCGCCTCTGGTGGATGCGTCAGCCGACCGCCTGCTCCAGCCGCTCGGAGACGGCGGCCAGCCATTCGAGGTAGGCGGCGTAGAGCCGCAGCACCTCGGCGTCGCCGGGCTGTTGATCGACGCGGCGCAGGAGGGCGAACTTCTCCGTCCGCTCCGCCGGCAGGCGCAGCTCCCGCCCCGCTTGCCGCAGGATCCCCGGACGGTCGGCGGGGACGGCCAGCCCCCGCGAGCGCATCACGGTCTCCAGGTTGACCGCGACCTTGGGGAGGCTCGCCGTCATCCCACGCCAGAGCGCCTCCGGATCGCCGCCGCGCTCGACTGCCCGCAGGCGCAGGCGGAGCTCCGCGTTCTTGACCTCCTGGCGAGCCCGCAGGAGCAGATCCTCCATCGACACCGGAAACCCGGCGAGGTGGATGTTCCCCCAGAGCAGCCGGTGGCTCATCTGGATGTCGAACACCTTGCCGGGGAAGAGCTGGGCCGAGGCGCGCAGGTCCTCCGGCGTGACGAGGAAGGAAACCACCCGCGACTCCCGCAGCGCCCCGGTCAGCGCCGGCGCCAGGGCGAGCAGAGACGCGAGCCGGGCCTCCGCCACCACGACCAGCAGGTTGACGTCCGACACCCCAGGCGTGAACCGCCCCTTGGCGAGGCCGCCATAAAGGGCGACGCCCAACAGGTTCGCCCCCGCGGCCTCACGGAGCTGGAGCACCAGGGTTTCGAGGGCCTTTTCGATCTCGGGTTGCGGTTCCATGGCGACCCTCCCGTTCTGCCACCAAGGCAGCAGGATTTTAGCATCACCCTGGAGTAGGGTTGGTGACGGTGGGTAACGAGCCGCTATTCGGGTGTGGTCCTGCGGTCCTGAACCGCACGCATCAGCGTCGCCTCCCGGCTCAGCTCGTCGACGCCCACGTCGGGCCAAAGGTTGGCCTGCCATTTCGTATAGTCGAACGTCGCTCGGGTGAGCAGGCTCACGAACCTCTCCGCCTGCACTTCCCCCAGGGCAGCGATGAGAATGTGGATGCCTTGGACCTTGAGCTCTTCGTCGGTGATCATGGCTCGGTGCTCCTTACAAAAGCGGTCGGATCCACCGCCGAAACCTGAGTATAGCCTGTCAGCTTCCTGAGCAGCGTGTCGTCCGTCGTGATGAAGTAAGCACATCCCGCTTCGACCGCGCATGCAACGTGAAGGGAGTCTTTAGGCCGAATTCCGAGCCGTACCAGGGATTTCGCGTTGTCCAGAACAGCCGGAGTCTCAACGACATCCACAACCGACCGAGCTCGCCATAACCTTACGGCGGCGCGTCTTTCCTGGAAAGGATTCGCGGCATTCTCAAAGTCCAGAATATAGGACCACGCTAACTCGATTTCACCTGCGACGACGCGCTCCTGAATGCGAGGGAGCAGCTTCGCCTCTGCCTCAAGCCGAACTCGGATCTGAGCCTGGCCGTCGAAGGGCCGGTTGAAGCGGAGCGTACTATTGTCCATGTAGATGTCTCATCGCTCAAGTGACATTTCCACGTCTAGATTCTAAACACCATGGCCCCAAGGCCTCGAAGAGGAAACGTCCTGTCATCCTGGCTCTGTCGCTATCGACTTGATTCAGGGGCAGCGCCCCCTGCCCGCCCGCGAAAATCTTCCGCACCGCCTCGATCGTATCCGCCTCCGCGGCCGTCTTGTCCTCGCGGTAGCGCTTGACGCGGGCGAAGCGGAGGGCCATGCCGCCGGGGTATTGGGGGCTTTCCTGGACGTCGCTGAAGGCGATCTCGACGACCAGCTCGGGACGGACGTAGACGGTCCAGCCGTCGGTGCCCAGGCTGAGCTCCTGGAGCTTCTTAGTCTGCCAGGCGAGCCTCTCGTCGGTCAGCCCCTTGAAGGTCTTGCCGAGCATCACGAAGCCGCCGTTCTCGGGGTCGCGGGCGCCGAGGTGGAGGTTCGAGAGCCAGCCCTGGCGGCGGCCGTGCCCCCACTCGGCGGCGAGGATCACGAGGTCGAGGGTGTGGGCGGGTTTGATCTTGAGCCAGGAGGCGCCGCGCCGGCCCGCCTCGTAGGGGGCGTCGGGGGCTTTCGCCATCAGTCCCTCGTGGCCTCGCGCCAGGGCCTCCGCGAAGAAGGCGTCCGCGGCTTCTTCGTCGGCGGTGACCAGGCGCGACACGGTGAGCCCCGGGGCCGCCGCGGCGAGCGCCGCGAAGCGCTCGCCGCCGGGGTGATCGATCAGGTCCTCGCCGTCGAGGTGGAGGAGGTCGAAGAAGAAGGAGGTCAGGGGGAGCTCGGCGCGCAGGCGCTCGACGTCGAGCTTGCGGCCGAAGCGGCGCATCGTCACCTGGAAGGGGAGCGGCGAGCCGTCGGGACGCAGGGCGATCGTCTCGCCGTCGAGCACCAGCTCGCGGGCCGGCAGGGCCTGGATCGTCTCGACGAGGTCGGGGACGGCCACCGTGACGTCGTTGCCGCGGCGGGAGTAGACGCGGACCTCGCCCCCCGCCTTGTGGACCTGGACGCGGGCGCCGTCGAGCTTCAGCTCGAGGGCCGCCTCGCCGAGCCGCTCGAGCGCCTCGGAGACGTCCGCCGCCGGCTGCGCGAGCATCGGCTGGAGGGGGCGGAAGAGCTGGAGGCGGAAGCGGGCGAGGCCGGGTCGACCCTCGGTGAGCACGGCGCGCGCCACGGCGGGGAGCTCGCCCGCGAAGAGGACGGCCCGGCGCACCTCCTCCGCCGGCACCTCGGCCGCCGCGGCCAGCGCCTCGGCGAGCAGCAGGGCGAGGGCCCCCTGGCGCAGCTCGCCATAGATCAGGCGGACGAGGAAGTCCTGCTCGTCGGCAGTGGCGCGGGCGAGGAGCGCCGAGAGGAGGCGCGAGCGCGCGGCCACCGAGCCGGAGCCGGTGGTGGCGGCGATCTGCGCCAGCTCCTGATCCACTCCGAGCAGGGTGAGCGTGGGCTCAAGGGCGGCCATGCCCGGGCGCGCGCTCCGCACCGCGGCGCCGCCGAGGCCGATCCGCCCCTGGCGCAGCTGCCCCGAGAGGAAGGCGACCGCGACATCGACCTCCTCGGGTCCGAGCCGCCGGAGGAGGTCGGCGAGCGCGGCGGTCTTCTCCCGCCGGGAGCGGGTCTCGGCGACCCGGCGGGAGGTGGCGACGAGATCGGCGAGGCGCATGAGGGGGGCTCCTGAGGCAACGGGGACTCAGCGCAAAGCGGCCAGGGACGCGAGGGACGGCAGGGACTCAAGGGACCGGAGGATTCCCCTCAAAGTTCCTGGGGTCCCTGAAGTCCCTTGTTCCCCATGGTATAGGATCGCGCCGTATGAAGCTCCGGCGTCGATGCCGGCCACTTCCTCAACGAGCAGGCCGTTCGCGATCGCCGCCTCTGGCGAAGCTAGAAATGGAGCAGGACGTCGCCCAAGTCCTTGCCGATCGTCCACAGGTTGCGGTCGAGGAGCTGGTCGTAGTCGCCGCCCAGATTGCCGAGCGCGGAGCGGCGCTCCTGGTGGAAGCGGAGGAGGACGTCGCCGGTGCGGGCGTCGATCACCTCGGCGGTGACCTCCGTCTTCGCCGCGCCGGCCCCGAAGCCGGCCCAGTAGCGGGCCGCCCGGGAGCCCGGATCCATCTTGAGGACCCTGCCGCGGATCACCAGCGCTCCCCCCTCGGGCTTCCTCATCTCGCCGGCGAGGACCGGCTGCGGCAGCTCCGCGAGGCCGGACGCGAAGGGGTCGCGCGCCCGGGAGAGCACCCGCTTGACCGGCACGTAGGTGTTGTCGTCGGGATCCGGCAGCTTCGCCGCCGAGGTGTCGAACGGCTCCACGACGACGCGGTCGTAGTCGGCGAGCCTGAAGGGGGCAAGGATCTCGAGCTCGTCGATCTCGCCCCCCCAGTCGGTGTACTTGCCGGGGGCCGTGGGGGCGGGGCTGCTGCGGGCGAAGGCGCCGCCGGGGAGGGCGGCGAACAGGGCGGCGAAGGTCAGGGCCAGGGTGAGACCGAGCCGGGCTTTCATCTTGCAGGAACCTCCTTCGAACGGTCGCGGAAAGAAAGGTTTCCCTTTCTCCCTGCCCTCCATTTTAACACTCAACCCGAGCTCCCACGAGCCGAGAGCCAGCGATGAAACAGCCCGGGGGTTCGGGAGCCGGCGAGGTGACGGCGCGCCGGGGGAGCTCCGATCAGACGCGGGGCTACTACCGCCGCGTCCTCCCCTTTTACGACCTCGAGCTCGCCGACCGCCGCGACGAGGATCTCTGGGCCTGGGCGGCGAGCGCGCCGGTCGGCGCCCGGGTGCTGGAGCTGGGGGCGGGGACCGGACGGGCCACGGAGTTCCTCGCCCGCACGGCGGGATCGGTGGTGGCGCTCGAGCTCTCTCTCGAGATGATCGCGGTCGCCCACCGGCGGCTCGCGGACTTCCCGCACGTCCGGCTGGTGGCCGGCGACCTGCGGCGGGCTTCGTTCCGCACCCGCTTCGACCTGGTGGTGGCGGTGGACGATCCCTTCGTCCACCTGACGGAGGACGCGGACCGCGACCGGGCGATCGCCAACGCCGCCCGCCATCTCCTGCCCGGCGGGCGCTTCCTGCTCGACGCGGCGTGGTTCTCGCCCGGCCAGCGCGCCATGACCGGCCGCCCCGAGGGGCTGGTCAAGACGAATCCCCTCCCCGGCGGCCTCGAGGTTCGGGAGACCTGGCACTGCGATCCCGAGGCCCGGTTCTGCACGGCGAGCTATGAATACCTGGAGAAGGGAGAGCGGGTGGAGAAGGCCTCGTTCTCCGCCCGGCTCTGGTCGCGTGAGGAGCTGGAGAGCCGCGCCCACGCCGCCGGCCTCCAGGTGACCCACCTCTGGGGAGACTTCGACCGCCGCCCCTGGGACCGCGCCACCTCGCCGCGGCTGATCGCGCAGCTGCGGCGGGCGTGAGGGGAGAGGGTGACCACGGACGAGCACGGACTCATCACGGACTCGCACGGACGGTTCGGTGGTCTCGGGGGCTGTCCGTGGAGGTCCGTGGTCGTCCGTGTTCGTCCGTGATCCGCCCTCCCCTTCCCTCAGGCTGCCGAGCGTTGCGCCCGGAGCTTCTGGGTGCCGAGCAGGGCGAGCGCTCCGGCGCCGAACACCACCCAGGGGAGCGGATCGAAGCGGGGAGGCGGCACGCTGAGGACTCCCCGCTCGTCGGCCCGCGCCGGCCGGCGCACGTAGCGGCCGTCCTGCGGCATGCGCTGCTCGAAGCTCCGCGCCAGGTCGTTCAGCTCGCGGCGCAGCGGCTCGCCGGACATCGGGATGCCGTGCCCGGTCCCCGCCACCGTGGGCTGGAGCTGGGCGAGGATCTCGACGGAGGCCCGGGAGGCCTCCCAGTCGGTGGTGAAGTAGGCCGGCGGATGCCACACCTCCTGATAGCGGGTCATCACCGCCCAGAACGACTCCTGGTGCGTGGTCACGAAGGCGTCGCCGGCGATCAGGACGCGGTCCTCGTCCCGGAACAGCGAGACGTGCCCGGGTGTGTGGCCCGGCGTGTGGATCCAGCGCCAGCCGGGCATCCCCGGGACTGAGCCGTCCTCCGGCAGGAGGTGCAGGCGCGAGCCGAGGTCGATGGCGCGCCGCGAGAAGAGGCGGGGGCCGAGCTGGGTCATGGCGCCGCCGCCCACGGTGGGATCGCCCGGCGGATAGTCGGATTGGCCGCTGAGGTAGGGCGCCTCCAGCCGGTGCGCGTAGACGGGGACGTCCCAGCGCTCGGCCAGCTCGCGGACGGAGCCGACGTGATCGATGTGGCCATGCGTCAGGACGATCGCGGAGGGGCGCGCCCGGTAGCCGAAGCGGCGCTCGGCCTCGCGAACGATCGCCCCATGGGAGGTCGGAAGCCCGGTGTCGACGAGCACCCAGCCCCCGTCCCCGGACTGCGTCGGACCCACGAAATAGACGTTGACGATCGACAGCTCGAGGCAGGCCACGTCGCGGGCGATCCGCGTCGCCCGCCCGCGGTGGAAGTCGTGCTTCTGGAGGGACTGGTTGTTCATGTCGCGTTCTCCCGGAGTGCAAAGTTGAGGGATTCCATGGAGTGATCCAAAGAGAGGCGGCAGCCGCGCCGCCTGCGAGGATCGCTGCAACTCCGGTGCCGAAGAGCCGGGTGTTCGATCGGTTGAGAACCGACGACGACGCGCTAGACGCGATCGCCGCCGGAAGATCCCCGCCCCTGGGACCGCTGCGGGGGGCGTGAGGGGTCAGGCCGCGTAGTCGAAGACGGGCGTCTCGAGGAAGCGGACCGGCTTTTCCTGGCCTTGAACGATCTCCTCGAGTCGTTCGACCGTCTCCGGCGAAAAAAGCTGCTCCCCCGTCTCCAGGTCCACGCGCGCCGGCACGTTCTCGACGATCAGGAGCTTGCCGTTCATTTCGAGGGTGTAGGTCACCCTCGTTTCGACGAAGTTTTCCTCGCGCTGAGCGGTTTCATTTCCCATGGCTTCTCCTCGTCCTGAAGTCGATCCAAAGCTTCGGGTCGGGCTCATAGACGGTGATGATCTTGATCAAGGACCGCGACGGATGGCTGCACTGGACGTGCACGGGCCGGCGAGCCTTCGTGAATCCCAGAACAAGGCAGCTCGGGCCGTACTTGTCATCGGGGTAGTCCTCAATGATCTCCCCTTCGGCGATCGCTTCCCGCACCTCCTGGACGCGAATCCTGCGCAAGAGGATCTGATCGGCGGCGTGCTTGGAGAACTCGAACCTGGCACCGGCAACCTTGCTTCGAATCTCGTCAATCAGGCTCATCGGTAAGTATCCCGCTCAGGAATCCCAGGGTCAAGATTCCTACTTCCCCGGCCGGTTGAACTTCTTCATCAGGTCGTCCATTGAGGCCTGAGGCTTCGGCGGCTGGGGGCGCGGCGGCTGCGGCCGAGCGGGGGGACGGTTCCCTCCCGGCGCGTTCGGGGCGGGGCGCCCGGACCGTCCGGCGCTGCCGGTCGCGTGCCTCCCCTCGGCGGGGGGCTGCTGGAGGGCCTTGATCGAGAGGCCGATCCTCTCGCGCTGGGCGTCGATCTCCATCACCTTGACCTTGACGATCTCCCCCACCTTGACGGCGTCGCGCGGGTCGGCCACCCAGCGGTGGGTGAGCTCGGAGACGTGGACCAGGCCGTCGCGGTGGACCCCGATGTCCACGAAGGCGCCGAAGTTCGCCACGTTCGAGACCCGTCCTTCGAGCACCATGCCGACCTGGAGGTCCTTGACCGAGGTGACGTCGGCGCGCCACTCGGGAGTGCGGAACTCGGGGCGCGGGTCGCGCCCCGGGCGGAGCAGCTCGTTGCGGATGTCCTCGAGGGTGAACTTGCCGAGGTTGTGCTCGGCGTCCGCGAAGCGGCTGAAGTCGAGCTTCCCCACCAGGTCCGCGTTGCCGACCAGGCTCGCGACCGGCACCGCGAGCCCGGCGGCCATCGTCTGCACCACGTCGTAGCGCTCGGGGTGGACCGCCGTGCGGTCGAGCGGGTTCTCCCCCTCGCGGATGCGCAGGAAGCCGGCCGCCAGCTCGAAGGTCTTGGGGCCGAGGCCGGCGACCTTGAGCAGGGTCTTGCGCGAGCGGAAAGGGCCGTTGGTGTCGCGGTGGTGCACGATGGCGCTGGCGATGCGGTCGGAGAGCCCCGAGACCCGCCGCAGCAGCGGCGCCGAGGCGGTGTTGAGCTCCACCCCGACGCGGTTGACCGCCCCCTCGACGGCGGTGTCGAGCTCGCGGCCGAGCGACTTCTGATCGACGTCGTGCTGGTACTGGCCGACGCCGAGCGAGCGCGGCTCGATCTTCACCAGCTCGGCGAGCGGGTCCTGGAGGCGGCGGGCGATCGACACCGCGCCGCGCAGCGCGACGTCGAGGTCCGGCAGCTCCTCGCGGGCGGTGGCCGAGGCGGAGTAGACCGAGGCCCCGGTCTCGGGGACGATCGCCACCACCACGTCCTTCAAGCCGGCATCCTCCGCGTCGGCCTCCAGCATCGCCTTCCTGGCGAACGCCTCGGTCTCGCGGCTCGCCGTGCCGTTGCCGACCGCCACGGCGCGGACGCCGTGCTTGCGGACCAGCCCGATGACGGTGCGCGCCGCCTTCTTCCAGTCCTCGTGGGGGAGCACGGCGTGGATGACGTCCGTCGCCACCACGCGGCCGGTGCCGTCCACCACGGCGAGCTTGCAGCCGGTGCGGAAGCCGGGATCGAGCCCCATCACCGGCACCTGGCCGAGCGGCGCCTGGAGGAGGAGCGCCTCGAGGTTGGCGCGGAAGACGGCGATCGCCTGCGCCTCGGCCCGCTCGCGCATCTCGGAGCGCACCTCGTTGGTGATCGACGGGCGGAGCAGCCGCTTGTAGCCGTCGGCGGTGGCGGCGGCGATCTCGCGGCCGCAGGGGGTGTCGAGCGGCAGGTGCCAGGAGCGGCCCAGGCGCTCGGTCTCGCGCTCGTCGTCCATCCGCAGGTCCGAGATCAGGAACCCCTCGCGCTCGCCGCGCAGGATGGCGAGCAGGCGGTGCGAGGGGATGTCGCGCCCGGGCTCGTCGTGCTCGAAGTAGTCGCGGTAGGTGGCGGCCTCGGGGTCTTTCGCCTTCTCGGGGAGGACGCGGACGCGCAGCGCCCCCTCGCTCGCCAGCACGCGCCGCAGCTCGGCCCGCTCGGCGGCGTTCTCGGCGAGGCGCTCGGCCAGGATGTCGCGCGCGCCGGCGAGGGCGGCCGCTGCGTCCTCCACCCCCTTCCCGGAGTCGACGAACGGTGCCGCCAGCTGCTCGGGGAAGTCGCGCGTCGAGGCGCGGGCCAGCAACGCGTCGGCCAGCGGCTCGAGCCCTTTCTCGCGGGCGATCTGCGAGCGCGTGCGCCGCTTCGGCTTGTAGGGGAGGTAGAGGTCCTCGAGCTCAGCCTTGGCGAGGCTGGCGCGGATCGCCGCCTCGAGCTCGGGGGTCAGCTTCCCCTGCTCGGCGATGCTGGCGAGGATGGCGTCGCGGCGCTCGGCCAGCTCCAGGAAGTACTCGCGGCGCTTGAACAGCGTCTCGAGGTGGAGGTCTTCGAGGCCGCCCGTGGCCTCCTTGCGGTAGCGGGCGACGAAGGGGACGGTGGACCCTTCGGCGAAAAGGTCGACGGCGGCCTGCGCCTGCTGCGGGCGGCAGCCCACCTCGGAAGCGAGGATGGCGACGAAGCGCGGCTCGAGTATGGGGGTGCTCATGCGGGGGATCTCCTTCGAACGGACGGCGTAGTTTGCCACAAGAGGAGGCATGGGCCGGGAACCATTCCCCCCTCGCCGCGTTATGGTGGTCTGAGATGAGCGATGGTCTGAGATGAGCCGGCCGATGAGTCAATCCATCCCGGAGCCCCCGAGCGACGCCGAGCTGATGGTCCGCGTCCGCGCGGGGGACCGGGAGGCGTTCGCGGAGCTCGTCGAGCGGCACAAGGACGCGGTGGTCGCCTACCTCGCCCGGCTGACCGCCGACCCCGACCGCGCCGAGGACCTCGGGCAGGAAACCTTCCTCCGCCTCTTCCGCGCCGCGGGCGCCTACAGCGAGCAGGGCTACCTGCGGGCCTACCTGCTGCGGATCGGCACCAACCTGGTGCGCTCGGAGGAGCGGCGGGCCCGGCGGCTGCGGCTGCTAGCCCCTTTCCTGGCCCGCGAGGTGGGAGAGGACCGCGTCGAGCCGGCCGCGGCGGCGGGGCTCCTGCGCCGCGAGCTGCACCGCGAGGTCACGGCGGCGGTCGCCCGCCTCCCCCTGCGCTACCGGGTGGCGCTGGTGCTCCACGAGATCGAGGGGTGGACCTACCTCGACATCGCCCGCGAGCTCGGTTGCCGGGAGGGGACCGTCAAATCGCGCGTCCACCGCGGCCGCCTGCAGCTAAAGAAGAGGCTCGAGCCTTATTGGAATGGAAACCGGAACGGAGAGGCAGCATGGAAGAGCAACGGGAAGAACAACGGCTAGGGAACCTCTTGCGCGAGCTTCCCCGCGAGAGCGCCCGGGCGGGCTTCACGGCCCGCGCGCTCGCGCGGCTCGACGCGCCCGAGCGGCGGCGCGTCGGCCCGCGGCTGGCGCTCGCCGGCGCCGGGGCGCTCACCCTGGCGCTGACGGTGACGGTGGGCACCCTGGTGGAGACCCGGCGGGACGCCGCGGCGACCGCGCGGGCCACCGCCGCTCTCGAGGAGATCCGTGCCGAGCACGGACGGCTGGAGCGCGAGGTCCGCGAGCTGCAGGACCCGCCCTCGGTGATGTACCTCGGGGGGAATGAAAACGTGGATCTCGTGCTCGATCTTGGCAAGGTGCGCGGGACGGAAGGCGCCAAACCCGCCGCCTATCACGACGAGACTTTTTGAAGGCAAGCGTTGAAGGCAAACTGATCTTTGATCGATAGGAGACAACCCGTGACCTCGAATCGAAACGTTTTTCGCGCCACCGCCCTCAGCCTCGCCCTCGGCCTGTTCGCCGTCACCGGCGCCGCGCGCGCCGACGACCCTGCCGACGGCAAGGATCCCGGAGCGCCGGTGATCAAGAAGAAGGTCGTGATCATCGACAAGGACGGCAAGCAGAAGGTCTGGGAGGGGGACGGCCCGATGGTGCGCCGCGGCTACTTCGGCGTCGCCCTGCTCGACCTGACCTCGGAGCTGCGCACCCACTTCGGCGTGCCCGACGACTCGGGCGTGATGGTCTCCAAGGTGGAGCCCGGCAGCCCGGCGGAGAAGGCCGGCGTCAAGGTGGGAGACATCCTGACCCGCCTCGACGGCCAGGCCGTCAAGTCCGCCTGGGCGGTGACCGCCAAGGCGCGCGGCCTCGAAGAGGGGCAGCAGATCGCGTGGGAGGTCTGGCGCAACGGCAAGGCCCAGAACCTCAACCTGGCCGTCGTCCTCAAGGAGCGGCCGGAGGTCGACATGGCGCCGTTTTTCAAGGACGGCAACGGCGAGCCCCTGATGCTCAAGATGAATGCAGAAGATTGGAAGGGCTTCGGCGACATGAAGGACGGCCAGGCGATGAAACACCTCCAGATCCGCCACCTCGGCCCGTCCCGGGAAGCGGACCTCGAGAAGCAGCTCAAGGATCTGGAGAAGCGGATCGCCGAGCTGGAGGCCCAGCTCAAGAGGAAGTAGGAAGGCCCAAAGGAGAAAGCGATGAAGACCCAGCCTAGAATCGTCCTCGCCTCGATCGCGCTCGTTCTCACGGTCCTCGCCTGGAGCGCCTGGGCGTCGCCGGCGGCCCCTCCGGAGAAGACCCAGAATGGCACGCATTTCGCCTTCTCGCTGGTGACCCGGAGCGACGGCAGCTTCCAGGCCCGCTGCGAGTCCGGCTGCCATTGGAAAAAGCTGGACTATACGTGCAACGGCAAGGTCCCGTGCTGCGCGAGAGTCGACGAGAAGGGGGTCCATGGCACCCCCTGCCCGCCCGCCGGGGAGTGACGAACGTAGCCGCCCGGCTGAAAACCTTTCTTTCCTAGAACGCCAGCAGCTCCCGCGCCGCCTTCACCACTTTCCCCTTGTCCGGCAGCAGCACCTTCTCGAGGTTCTTGGCGTAGGGGACGGGGCGGTCCGGATAGGTGACGCGGCGGATGGGGGCGTCGAGCCAGGGGAAGGCGGCGTCGGCGAGGCGGGCGGCGACCTCGGCTCCGAAACCGGCGGTGAGCGGGGCCTCGTGGACGACCAGCGCGCGGCCGGTCCGCTTGACCGAGGCGAGCACGGTCTCCTCGTCGTAGGGGACCAGCGTCCTGAGATCGATCACCTCGGCCTCGAAGCCGGACCGCGCCAGCTCCTCCGCGGCCTCGAGACAGGTCCAGGTCGAGGCGCCGTAGCCGATCAGCGTCAGGTGCTTCCCCTTCCGCATCACCTTGGCCTCGCCGAGGCGGGCGACGCCGTCCCCCTCCGGCAGCGCGCTCTTGATCCGCCGGTAGAGGAACTTGTGCTCGAACATCATCACCGGGTTGGGATCGCGGATGGCGGCCTTGAGCAGCCCGAAGGCGTCGGCGGCGGTGGCCGGGCAGACGACCTTGATGCCGGCGGTCTGCGCGAACCACCCCTCGGGGTTCTGCGAGTGGAAGGGACCGGCCCCCACGCCGCCGCCGGTGGGGAGGCGGACGACGATCGGGCAGGGGACCTGCCAGCGGTAGAAGAGCTTCGCCGCCACGTTCACCAGCTGGTTGAAGCCGCAGGAGATGAAGTCGCCGAACTGCATCTCGACCACCGGCCGGTAGCCGAGCAGGGCGGCGCCGATCGCGATACCGATCGTGCCGCTCTCGGCGATCGGCGTGTCGAGCACCCGCTCGGGCCAACGCGCGTAGAGGCCGCGGGTGGTGCGGAAGGCCCCCTCGAAGACGCCGATGTCCTGCCCCATCAGCACCACCGACGGATCGCGCTCCATCTCCTCGAGCAGGGCGCGGTTGATCGCGTCCACGTAGGTGACGTCACCCGTGGGACGGTTCGTATGGACCGCGGGAGCCTGTGGGGACAAAGCAGGCGGCTCCGGGGCGAAGACCGGCCGCAGGGCGATCGCGTCGGCCGGCGGCGCGGCGTCGATCGCGCGGGTGATCGCCTTCTCCACGATGCCGGCGATCAGCGCCTCCAGCCGCTCGCGGGTGGCGCGGTCCATCACCCCGTCCTCCTCCAGGCGGCGGGCGTAGGCGGGGACCGGGTCGGCGGCGCGGTAGACGGCGAGCTCGTCCGCCGGCACCACCTTCAGCGAGTCGTCCCCCTCGGCGTGGCCGCGCATGCGGCCGAGCATCGCCTCGATCAAGGTCGGCCCTTCGCCGGCGCGGGCGCGGGCCACGGCGCGGGCGAAGGCGGCGGCCATCAGGTCGGGATCGTTGCCGTCCACCGTCTCGGCGGCGACGCCGTACCCCACGCCGCGGTCGGAGAGCCGGCGGGCGGCGTACTGGAGGCGGGCCGGGGTCGAGAAGGCGTAGTGGTTGTTCTCGATCACCAGGATCAGCGGCAGCTTCCAGACGGCGGCCATGTTGAGCCCCTCGTGGAAGTCGCCCGTCGAGGTCCCCCCCTCGCCGATGAAGTTGATCGCCACCCGGTCGCTCCCCGACTGGCGGAAGGCGAAGGCGCAGCCGGCGGCCACCGGGATCATCGACCCCAGATGGCTGATCATGCCGGCGTGGAGGATGCCGTGCTCGGGCGCGAAGTAGCCGTAGTGGAAGGAGCGCTCGACCCCCTGCGAGAACCCCTCCTCCTTGCCGAGGAGCTGGCAGGCGAGGCGGTGGAGGAGCGCCTCGGGGTCGGGGCGGCGATCGTTCTCCGGAGGATCCGGCTCGCCGAAGCCGAAACCGGGAAAGGCGCGCGCCGGGTCGAGGTAGACGGCGAGGATGGCGCCGAGGTCGCGATGGAGCGTGCAGAGGGCATCGCCGGCCCCGAGGGCGAGCCCGGCCGGGATGGTGGTCGCCTCGCTCCCCACCTCGCTGTACCACTTGGAGACCCGCCCGGTGAGCAGCAGGGCCTCGAACCGGGAGTCGAAGTCCCGGGTGAGCTTCATGAACGCATATCGCAGGAGCCGCGCCCGCGCGTCGGCGGGCGTGGCGAGGGCGGTCGTCTCGGGGGATTGAACGGTCATGAGAAGAATCCTATCAGCGGGAAGACGGGCGACCGCGGGTCGCCCCTACGACCTCCGGCGAATGGTGTAGGGGCGACCCGCGGTCGCCCTCCGCTTCGCCGGCCCCTCAGCGCTTCATCGCGCCGACCGCCTTTTCCAACCGCTTCCGGTGGCGGTTGTCAGGGTCCATCTGGATCAGGATCTTGAGCGCCAGGCCGGCCATGGCGGCGTCCCCCTGATCGATGAACGTTTGCACCTGCCGCACTCCCTGCTCGATCGCCTGCTGGCGGTGCTCGACGGTTTCCAGGCGGTCGATCTCGGCGAAGATCGCCTCGGCCCGCCTTCGCCCCTGCGGGTGCTGCCCGATCTCCTGGGCTACCTCGCGGGCGGCGGCCCAGTTGTGGTCCTGGAGGCTCTGGCGGTAGCGCCGATCGAAGACCGCCTCCGCCTCCTCCCAGCGGATGCCGGCGCGGGCCTCGGCGAGCTGCTCGCGGAGGAAGTCGAGGGTGACCCGCGGGATGTCGAGCCGGGAGAGGGCGTCGAGCTCCTCCTTGGCCTCGACCACCCGGTGCGCGGCGAGCAGCGCCTCGAAGTGCTTGCGCCGCCGTTCCCCCTCGGCGTTCTCGCGCACCTCGCGCTCGGCGCGCTCGGCCGCGAGCGAGGCTTCGGCCCGCTTCGCCCGCGCGGACTCGTCCCCCACGGTCCCGATCCACCCCTCGTAGTGGGCCCGCTTCGGATGGTCGGGCTGGAGCTCGAGGAGGGTCTCGAGGGCCAGGCGGGCGAGCTGCAGCTGCTTCTTCTCGAGATAGCCGGCGAGCACCCGCTCGGTCTCCGCGGCGCGGCGGCCGGCCTCCTCGCGCCGGCGGGCCTGGACGAGGCGGTCCTTGAGGCTGCCGAGCCCCAGCGTCCGCGGCGCCGCGATCTCGATCCGCTCGATCAGCTCGCCGGCCTCGTCGAGGCGCCCGGCGACGAGCGCCGCCTCGGCGCGGGAGAGCTCGACCGAGCTCTCCTGGACCCGCTTCGAAGCCCGCTCGATCTGCGCCAGCAGGTCCACCCGCTCCGCCTTCGACAGCTCGCTCGAGCTGCGCTCGCGCTCCGCGGTGCGGATCTCCACGGCGGATGCCGCCGTAGCGGCGGCGGCCAGGGGGCCCGGGGGAGCCGGCGGCGGCGCGGTGAGATAGGGATTCATCACGATTTCCCGCGTCTCGACGGCGGTGAGCGACTGCTGCACCTGCTCCAGCGCCTGGATGAAGTTGCGGGCGTCGAAGAAGCGCCGGTCGCGGTCGCGCTCGAGGGCCTGGCGGACCACGCGGTCGAGCGCCATCGGCACCTCGACCTTCGGGTTGCGCCCGCGCAGCGGCAGCGGGTCCTCCGACAGCCGCTTGAAGATGAAGCCGTGCTGGTTCTCCGATTCGAACGGCGGCAGGCCGGTGATCATCTCGTAGAGCACCAGGCCGAGGGAGTAGATGTCGCTGCGGTGATCGAGGGTGACGCCGCCCGGGCTCGCCTGCTCGGGCGAGCAGTACTGGAGCTTGCCCATGAACATCCCCACCTGGGTGATCTCGAAGTTGGCGTCCGCCTCGAGGGTGCGCGCGAGACCGAGGTCGATGATCCGCAGCCGCAGGTTGCCGGACTTGTCCTCGGTGATCATCAGGTTGTCCGGCGAGAGGTCGCGGTGGATGACGCCGGTCGCGTGGATCGCCTGGAGCCCGCGCAGCGCCTGGATGCCTAGGCGGACGGCGACCGGCACCAGGAACGGCCCCTGGCGGCGGATGCGGTCGCCGACGTCCTGTCCCTGGATGTGCTCCCAGACCATGTAGAAGCTGCCGTCCGGCAGCGTCGAGAAGTCGTAGAGAATGGCGACGTTGGCGTGCTTGACCTGGGTGGCGAGGCGCGCCTCGCGCATGAACCGCTTCTGGGCCGAGTCGTCGGCGGCGAGGTCCTGGCGCAGGATCTTGATCACCCGCAGCTCCTGCAGGTGGAGGTGGCGCACGAGGTAGACCTCGCCCATGCCGCCGCTGCCCAGGCGTTCGACGATCTCGTACTTGCCGTCGAGGACGGCCCCCGGCTCCCGCACGTTCAAAAAGACACCTCCGCAGTGAAGAGCGGTCTATTGTAACCGCGAACCCTGAGGGGGTGCAGTCGGCAGACCACGGACGACCACGGACGACCACGGACGACCACGGACTCACACGGACGAACAAGGACGGCGACGAGGTTTCTGTGAAGTTGCCTCTCCCCTGTCCGTGAAGGTCCGTGGTCGCCCTTGCCAGTCCGTGGCCTACCGCCCTACATGTCGTCGAGGAGCTTCTGGCGCTTGGCGTTGAACTCGTCCTGCGAGATCAGCCCTTCGTCGAGCAGCCCCTTCAGGCGGCGCAGCTTGTCGGCGACCGGGTTGTCGGCGGCGGCAGGAGCCGCGGGAGCGGGGGCGGCGGGAGCCGGCGCCGGGGCGGGTGCCGCCTGCGGCTGCATGGCGTCGCTCATCATGCCGGGGAGCATGGCGCCGAGGCCGGCTCCCATGCCGAGGCCGACGCCGGCTCCGAGGGTGCCGCCGGCGCCTCCCGACTGCTGGGCGGCGTCGCCGATCGCCTTGGCGGTCTTGAACTTCATGTAGGCGTCGAGGTTGCCGAGGGCCCCCATGCCGCTCCTCTCGTCGATCATCTTCTGCACCTCTTCCGGCGGCGTGATCGCCCCCATGAAGAGGTCGACGAGCTCGATGCCGTACTTGCCGAAGTCGTCCGCCACCCGCGACTTCAAGGCGATCGACAGCTCGTCGTAGAGCTTCGGCAGGTCGAAGATCGAGGTCAGGTTCTCCCCCAGCACGTCGGTCAGCCGGGCGACGATGACGTCGCGGAAGTAGTCCTCCACCCCGGCCGAGCTGTAGAGGCCGCGGCTGCCGACCACCGTGTTGACGAACACCTGGGCGTTGGTGATCCGCACCGCGAACTTGCCGAAGGCGCGCAGGCGCACCATCGCCAGCTCGTGGTCGCGGAAGATCACCGGCTCCTTGGTCCCCCACTTCAAGTCGAGGAAGGTCTTGGTCGAGACGAAGAAGACCGCCGCCTGGAAGGGGGACTGGCCGCCGAACGGGATGCTGAGGATGGTGGTGAGGACCGGGACGTTCTGGGTCTCCAGGGTGTGGCGCCCCGGCCCGAAGGTGTCGAGCGCCTTGCCGTCACGGAAGAAGACGGCAGCTTGACTCTCCTCGACGATCAGCTGGCTGCCGAAACGGACCGGCGCGGTGCCGTTCGCCGGCCACCGCGACACCATGGTCTGTCCGGTCGGGTCCTGATATTGGATCACGTCCATCGCTAGGATCTCCTTGGTTTGTCTCTCTACGGCTCTCGGCTCGCGGCGGCTCAGGCGCCGGCGGGCGGCGCGCCCGGCGCGCCCTGGAGGACGTTGCTGATCACCTGCTCGCGTTGCCGCCACTTGCCGTCGAGCGCCCGCAGCTCCTGCAAGAGGCGGTCGAGCGTCGGGGCCGGATCATCGCCTCCCGGGGCCGGCAAGGCGGCGATCGCGGCTTCCACCTGCGCCAGGTCGTCCACCACCGAGAGGTCGAACTCGTAGAGCCGCTGCAGCTCCGGCTCGCCGATCTTCACCGCATCGAACAGCCCGGCCGCCCCGTAGTCGCTGAAGCGGATCGCCTGCGACAGCCCGTCGAGCTGGCGGTCGAGGCGGTCGAAGCCGTTGAGGGCCGCGAGCTTGCCGGCGTCCGTCTAGGCGCGGGCATGGTCGCGCGCCAGCCCCTTCAGCCGTCCGAGCTCGGCGGCCAGGTGCTCGCGCAGCTGACGGTCGATGTCGCGGCGCAGCTCGCGGTCCTGAAAACCCCGGTAGCCGGGGATCTTGTCGCCCAGCCGCTCGAGAGCGTTGCGGTTCGCCCGCGCTTCTTCGTAACCGTTGGTCATGCGATGCCTCCTCCGCTAGGAAACCACGGCCTCATCGTATCGCAACTCCGCCGCATTGCGGCACTGGTGCTCAAGCGGGTTCCAGTGCCATCGCTTTGCCCGCGCAGCCGACTGGCAGCGACGAAGGAGCGGAGCCCGAAGGTGGCGAGCAGGTCAAACGAGGGCACGCCCGGCGCCCCCACCCTTTTCGCCCCGGTGCGATTCCGTTATCCTTCGCGGGTAATTCCCTGCTGGACCAGTGTTTGGACTGCTGAAGCGCCGACCGGAGATGTCTATCCTCAAGCCCCGCCATGCCCTCGCGCTCCTTCTCCCGGGACTCCTCGGGGTGTTGGGGTGCCCGGGCAGGAGCGCGCCGCCGAGCCGGCCCAACCTGGTGCTGGTGACCCTCGACACGGTGCGCGCCGATCACCTCGGCTGCTACGGGGACAGCCAGGCGATCACCCCCGCGCTCGACGGCCTCGCCGCCGAGGGGCTGCGCTTCACCAGCGCGTCGTCGACCGTGCCGCTGACCCTCCCCTCCCACACCACGATCCTCTCCGGGCTGCTGCCGCCCCACCACGGACTGCGCAACAACGGCGCCGGGCTGCTCGCCCCGGGCACCCCGACCCTCGCCACCCTGCTCGCCGCCGCCGGCTACCGCACCGCCGCCTTCCTCGGCGCCTTCGTGCTCGACCACCGCTTCGGCCTCGCCGGCGGCTTCGAGGTCTACGACGACGAGATCCCGCGCGACCCCAAGGCGGGTACGATCCTCGAAGCCGAGCGGCCGGGGCGCGACGTGATGGACCGCGCGCTCGCCTGGCTGAGGACGCCGGGAAAAGGCGACGCGCGCCCGTTCTTCCTCTGGGTCCACCTCTACGACGCCCACGCCCCCTACCAGCCTCCCGCGCAGTGGGCGGCGAAGCACCCCGGCCGCCCCTACGACGGCGAGATCTCGGAGGTCGACGAGCAGGTGGGGCGCCTGCTCGCCGAGCTGAAGAGCCGCGGGCTCGACGGCAGGACGGTGGTGGCGGTGGCGGCGGACCACGGCGAGGGCTTGGGCGAGCACGGCGAGCTGACCCACGGCCTGCTGCTCTACGAGCCGACGCTGCACGTGCCGCTCCTGCTGCGCGCTCCGTGGGGGCTGCAACCGCGGGTGGTCGCCGCGCCGGTGAGCCTGGTCGACCTCGCCCCCACCCTCGCCGGCCTGGTCGGCCATCCCTTCCCCGCCGGCCGCGACGGGCGCGACCTCTCGCGGGCCCTGCTCGCCGGCGAGGAGCCGGCGGCCGGCAACGTCTACGCCGAGACCCGCTACCCGGCGACCTTCGGCTGGAGCCCGCTCGCCGCCCTGCGCCGCCGCGACCGCAAGTACATCGCCTCGCCGCGGCCCGAGCTCTACGACCTCGCCCGCGACCCGGGCGAGGCAGACGAACCTGCTCGCCTCGGCCTCCACCCCTGCCCCCGTCCCGGAGGCAGAGGCCCGCGGCTTCGCCTCAGGCATCGCCGCCATCGAGGCGGGCGCCGTGGCCGCGCCGCGCTCCGGGGACAGCAAGGCCGACGCCGAGACCCGGGCCCGCCTGGCCAGCCTCGGCTATGTCGCTGGCAACGCCGGCCGCGGTGCCGCGCCGGGGGCGCCTGACAGCCGCCACCACGGCGCCCGCCAGGAACGCTCCCGATCCCAAGGCGGTGGTCGAGCTCTTCCAGCGCTTCGAGCGGGCGGACGCGCGGCTCGACGCCGGGGATACCGCCGGCGCGGCGGCGGAGCTTGCGGCGCTGGTGGCCGCCGATCCCGCCAATCCGGTCTTCCGCGGCAAGCTGGCGGCGGCCTGGCGCGAGCGGGGGGAGCTCGACCGCGCCATCCCGCTCTACCGGCAGGCCGCCGCCGACGCTCCGAACGACGCCGAGGCCTGGTACGACCTGGCGTCGGCGCTGCGCGAGGCGGGGCAGCTCCCGGCGGCGCGGCAGGCGGTGGAGCGCGCCCTCTCGCTCGACGCGCGGATGCCGGACGCTCACAACACGCTGGGGATCATCGACCTTGGGGACGGCAAGCTGGCGGCGGCCGAGCGCGAGTTCGAAACCGCGACCGGCCTCGATCCCCGGAACGCGGCGGCGCTCAACAACCTCGGCAACGTGCTGCGGGCGGAGGAGAAGCCGGCCGACGCCGAGCGCGCCTACCAGCGCGCCGTCGCCGTGGCGCCGACCTACGCCGAGCCGCTCAACGGCCTCGGCACCCTGGCGGTGGATCGCGATCGGCCGCGAGAAGCACTTCCCTATTTTGAACGCGCCCTGGCTCTCGCTCCCGGATACCACGAGGTCCGGCTCAACCAGGCCATCGCCCACGACATGGCGGGCGACGCCGGCGAAGCCCTGAGCGCCTATCAGGATTTCCTCGCCACGACGGCGGGAGATCCCAGGTTCGCCGAACAGCGCCGCGTCGCGCAGCAGCTCCTCGCCCGGCTCGCGAGCCGGCGGGCGGGCGGCGCGCCGGCCGAGAGGAGGTGATCGACCGCGCCGCGGCGCCGTTGGCGAGCAGCTCGTGCCGTTTTATTTTTTCGACAGGCGAAAATCGTTTTTCGTTTGCTATACATTCCAAAGGAGACGAGTCATGAACCGTAGGAAAACGTCGGCGATCCACCAGATAGTGGTCGCGGCCCTGATCGTGCTGGCCTGGGGGCTCTCCCTGCTGCCGGCGGCATACGCCCAGACCTCGGGCGGCACCCTGATCGGGCGCGTGCAGGACAAGAGCGGCGCCGCCCTGCCGGGCGTCACCATCACCGCGACGCAGAAGGACACCGGCCTGGTCCGCACCACCGTCACCGAGGCGGACGGCAGCTTCCGGCTCCCCACCCTCCCGGTCGGCCTCTACACCGTGCAGGCGGAGCTCAACGGCTTCGCCACGGTGACCACCGAGAACGTGCGCCTGAACGTCGCCACGCAGCGCGAGATCAACGTCGAGATGAATCCCTCGACGGTCTCGGAGACGATCAACGTCGTCGCCGAGGCGCCGCTGGTGCAGACCACCCCCTCGATCGGCGCGGTGGTCGACCAGACCCAGCTCGAGAACCTGCCGCTCAACGGCCGCCAGTTCGCGAACCTCGCCGTCCTCGCGCCGGGCACCACGCTCTCCTACAACTCCGATCCGACCAAGCCCGGGCAGCTCACCGTGGCGCTCAACGGCGGCATCGGCCGCAACGTCAACTTCCTGGTGGACGGCGGCGACAACACCGACGACACGATCGGCGGCGCCCTGCAGAACTTCAACCTCGAGAGCGTCGAGGAGTTCAACATCCAGACCCAGCAGTACAAGGCCGAGTACGGCCGCTCGACCGGCGGCGTGCTGACCGTGGTCACCAAGACCGGCACCAACCAGATCGCGGGCAGCGCCTGGGGCTTCTTCCGCAAGGACAGCCTCAACTCGGAGACCACCTCCGAGCAGGCCGCCGGCACCGGCAAGCAGCCCTACGACCGCAAGCAGTACGGCCTGGCGCTCGGCGGACCGATCATCAAGGATATGGTCCACTACTTCGTGACCTACGAGAAGACCGACCGCAAGACCTCCTACCAGGTCAACTCCCCCGACCTTCCGGACGTCACCAACACCTCGCACCCCATCCCCTTCAAGGACGACCTGCTGACCGCCAAGCTCACCGACAACCTGTCGCCCAAGCAGTACCTCCAGGTGCGCTACGGCTACCAGAAGAACACCGACAAGTACGGCGCGAGCGCCCTCTCCGCCCCCGACTCGCTCGGCACGGTGACCAACAAGTACAGCTCGCTGCTGGTCGGCCACAGCCTCCAGATCGGCAACGACAGCCTGAACGAGATCCTCTTCCAGTACACCAAGTTCGAGAACGGGATCACCGCCGACTCGACCGCCCCCTACCTCTACTTCCCCTCAGGCGCGCACAGCGGGCAGAACATCAACACCCCGCAGCACACTTTCCAGACGAAGTACCAGTACAAGGACGATTTCAGCTTCACCAAGACGCTCGGCGGCCGCGCCAACAACTTCAAGACCGGCTTCAACTACATTCACGAGCCGTTGCTGGGCGGCGACAGCACGACCGGCACCACCGGCCAGTTCTCCTATCTCCACGGGTTCAATGAAGATCCTAACCATGCGATCGGCGACATCACCATCTTCGGCGGCTTCTCGGGCGAGTCGACGCCGATCAACGAGTACAGCGGCTACCTTCAGGACGACATCCTGATCAACGACCGCCTGACGGTGAACGTCGGCCTGCGCTACGACTACTGGGCGGGCTTCGACCTCGACCAGCACACCAATCCGATCTACCAGGCGCTGCGCACCCAGACGCAGTACAACGAAGGGTATCTGCGCGACTTCCGGGGTGCCAGCAACCGGCTGAAGAACGACAGCAACAACTGGGCGCCACGGCTCGGCTTCACCCTCGACACCACCGGCGACGGCAAGCAGCTGCTGCGCGGCGGCTACGGCATCTACTACGACTTCCCCTACGTCAACGCCACCATCCTGTTCCCCTCCATCTCGGTGCAGTCGAACTACGGCGTGGCGTACAACTACAACGATCCCAACGGGATCAGGAACCCTGACGGCTCGTTCTTCAAGCCCGGCGATCCGCTGCCGCCGAACCAGCTGCCCGGCACCGCCGTCAACCCGCCGAACGACGTCGCCTCGCCGAATCTCGCCACCCCCTACTCCAAGCAGGCTTCGCTCGGCTACTCCTGGCAGGTCAACCCCTGGCTGGGGCTGAACTTCGATGGGGTCAACATCCAGTACCGCGACATCCCTTACCGCTTCCGCGGCAACCCGAAGGATCCTGCCACGGGGCAGCGCCGCTTCCCGCAGTTCGGCAACTTCCGGATCTGGGAGGGCAACGGCAAGGCGGACTACAACGGCGCCAACCTCAGCTTCCGTGCCCGTGCCACCGACAAGCTCGAGATCCAGGGCTTCTACACCTTCTCGCACATCACCGGCAACGTGCTCGCCGGCGCCGACGAGTTCCGCCTGACGGACCTCAACTACGAGCCCTCGCTGCGCGCCGTCCGCGACGTCTCGATCAATCCGCTGAACCCGACCTGCGGCGCCTGCGAAGGGCCGCTCAACACCGACGCCCGGCACAAGCTCACCCTGAGCGTCGTCTATCAAGGCCCGTGGGGGATCAACACCTCCGGGATGTTCCGCTACCACTCGGCGACGCCGTACACGATCTACACGGCGACCGACCCGAACAACGACGGCTTCAAGTTCGACCTCCTCCCCGGCGGCAAGCTCAACGGCGCGCGGGGAAGCTCGTTCTCGCAGTTCGACCTGCGGCTGTCGAAGGTGATCAACGTCGGCCCCGTCGGCGTCGAGCTGATCGCCGAGGTGTTCAACCTGTTCAACGAGAAGAACCCCGCCGCCTACACCGTGGTGTTCGACAACAAGGGAAACCCGATCGGCACCAAGCCCACGGCCTTCGCGGGCGACCCGTTGCAGGGCGAGCAGCGCCTCGCCCAGCTCGGCGTGCGGATCCGCTTCTAACGTCCGCCGGTCTTCCGGCCGTCCGTGGTCTCAGGGGGGAGCTTCGGCTCCCCCTTTTCTTTGCTCTTCGCTTCCTTTCCTTTCCCTTCCTTCGCCGGCGGCCATTCGCGCTGCCCCGTCACCTCCGTCCGGCGGACCACCGGCACAGCGTGCGAGCTCGGGCGGATGTTCGACCCGTAGCGGCTGGCGTAGACCTGGGTGAACTCGGCGCCCAGGAAGAGGATCTGCGACGAGTAGTAGATCCACAGCAGCACGATCACCAGCGAGCCCGCCGCGCCGTAGGTCGAGGCGACGCCGCTCTTGGCGAGGTAGAGGCCGATCAGGAACTTGCCGAGGGTGAACAGGAGCGCCGTGGCGACGGCCCCGATCGCCACGTCGCGCCAGGCGATCTTGACGTCCGGCAGGACCTTGAAGATCATCGCGAACAGCAGCGAGGTCATGGCGAAGGAGAGCAGGAAGGTCGCGACCTCGGCGAGCACCTTGGCCCCCGGCAGCAGCCCGGTCGCCCAGGTGGTGACCGCCGTCACCGCCGTGGCCACCACCAGCGAGATGAGGAGGAGGAAGCCGATCCCCAGGATCATGCCGAAGGAGAGGATGCGGGTCTTGACGAACCCCCAGATCCCGGCGCCCGGCCTGGGCTCGACGTTCCAGATGCGGTCGAGGGCGGTCTGCAGCTCCACGAAGACGCCGGTGGCGCCGAACAGGATCGTCACCACGCCGACGATGGTGGCGATCACCCCCCCGCTGTGCTTGCCGGCGTTGGCGACCATCGTCTGGATCGCCTGGCCGCCCTGCGGCCCGACGATCCCCTGCAACTGGCCGACGAGCTGTCCCTGCACCGCGTCGCGCCCCCAGACCAGGCCGGCGACGGCGATCACGATCAGCAGCAGCGGCGCGAGCGAGAAGATCGCGTAGTAGGCGAGCGCCGCCCCGAGGTCGAGGGCGCCGTCCTCCATCCATCCGGCGAAGGTTTGCTTGATCAGGTCGAAGCCGGTCTTGACGTTCATCGCTGCATCTCTCCTGGTGTTGCCCCGCGGACCCTTTATCGGGGCTCGGGGCGTCGGGGATAGGCCGTTTCAAGAAGCTTGCCCGCGACGGCCGCGCGGACGCCGGGGAGGAAGTCGAAACGCTTCCCCTCACCGCCCACGAAGCGGATCTCGCCGTCCGTCCCCACCGTCAGGCGCGCCGCCGCCACCTTCCGCTTCCACGCCGCGAAGTCGCCATCCTCCGCCCGCCGCCCGGCCACCAGCGCCACGCTCGCCGGCTGCCGGCGCGGCACCGCCACCCAGGAGCCGGCGAGGTCGCGGCGGCGGCGGTTTCCAGCGGCGTAGGTGTCCGGATATTTGGCGATCGCCGGCGCCAGCTCCCACCCTCCTGCGGTCACCAGGGCGACATAGGTGTCGCCGCAGCGCGAGACCACGACCCCGGTTCCCGGGATCGCCTCCGGCGCCGACCACGCCGGAGCGAGGAAGGCATGTCCGACGCCGGCCTCCGGAGTGTCGAGACGGACGAGCGCGACGTTCTTGTCCGCCACCGCCTGGTCCTTGGTCGGGGTCTGGTTCTCGTCGCTCCTGGGGCTCTGGGTGCGGCTCCAGAGGTAGAGCGGCGCGAAGGCCGGCCCCTCGGCGTAGAGCGTCGCCACGATCTCCTGCCCTCCCGAGACCCGCAGCCCGAGCTCCCCCACTGTCTGCGCGACGCCGAGGATGTAGTCCGGCGTCGCCCAGGCGTAGAGCGCCGCCTCGTAGCCGCGCCGCTTGGTGGGGGTGATCTTGCGCCGCTCGCGGATCTCGTAGGGGGGCTGCTGCCGCCGGTCGCCGAGCCGGCGCACGGCCGCCGCCGGCAGCCGGTAGCGGCTGACCGGCAGCTCCACGCGGTCCATGAAGTTGATCTCGGCCAGATTGTCGGGTGTATCGCCGATCCCCGCCGCCAGCCAGGCCCAGGCCTGCCACGGGCTGGCCTGGGGGCTGAGCGCCCAGGCGCTCGACGTGCGGCTCTTCGCGCCGGCCGGAAAGCCTCCCACCTGCTCGGCGGCCCAGGCGGTGAACAGCCCGTCGAGCTCGCGGCCCGCCGCCGCGCGCACCGCCGGCTGCGGCGCGAAGTCGGCGAGCTGCAACAGGGCGGTGATCGACAGCGCGATGTACCCCGGGCTCTCCGCCTCGTACCAGCCGTCGCGCTCGTGGGCCGCCAGGAACGCCGCGGCGAAGGCGCCCCAGCCGCGCGCCACGGGGGAGTCCGGCGTCCCCGCCACCACCTCCCCCGTCAGGCTGCGGGCGAGCGTCATCATGCGCTGGTTCTCGGTGTCCGAGAACGACCAGGGATTCTGAATCTGCGCCTCGCCCGGAGGGGGCGCCGCGGCCGCCACCGCCGCGCGCAGCCGGGCGAGGAGCGCCGGCTCCAGGCTCCGCGGATATTGCAGCACGATTCGCTGGAGCGGCAGCTGGACCCGCGGGCACTCCTGCCGGCTCCACTTTCCCGCGCAGCCGTCGAGCGCCCCGGCCACATAGCGGGCCGCCTCCGCCCGCAGCCCGGCGGCGTCCGGCCCGCCCTCGGCCGCCAGCGCCGCCGCCGCCAGCGCTCCGGAGGCGAGCGGCTGCCAGCCGATGAAATCGAAATGCCCCTGCATCCGCCGGACCTGCGCCAGCGCTCCCTGGAGATAGCGCGCCTCGCGGGCGGAGAGCTTCCTTTCCGGCGGCGGCGCTTCGGCGGCCCGGCTGACGCCTGAAACCGTGGCAAGGAGCAGCGCCAAAACGGCGCCGCGGAGCAAGTGACTCAGGAGGGGATGGCTCGTCGTCTGCTTCATGGCGTCGGGAATCCTGCAGGTTCGGGGCCGAGGGCCTATCATGGATCTTGCAGAGCATCTTTCAGGGAATGGCTTCGCGGCTCGGCTCCGCCCGGCGATGAATCGCCGGGCTATGAACGGCGCCGGATGAATCCGGCTTGAAGCCCCCTTCAGGGGGCGCTGCTCGTAGCCCGGGCATTCATGCACGGGCGGACGGGCGGCGCCAACGAGCCACGATCCCTCTTAAGTCGCCGCGATTCCGGGAGAGATCCCAAAGGAGCACGCCCGAGATGAACATGCACGTGGACTGGGGAGCCCTGCTGAGAGTGGTGGCGGTGGTCGCCGTGATCGCCCTGCTCCTCGCCGGGGTGGCGCTGCTCTGGGCCTTCCGCGCCCTGCGCCGCGTCAAGGTGCAGCTGGCGCCCAATTCCGACTTCTTCACCACCGTGCGGGCCGTCCCCCTCTCGCTGGTGATCGGCCTCGACCTCCTCGACCTGGCGCTCGACATGTTTTCGGCGCCGATCATCTGGTTCATCCTCAACCGCTACAACCTCCAGGCGCTGCGCAACGTGGCGACGATCGAGGCGCTGATCCCCATCTCCGGCCCCATCCCCACCCTGACCATCGCCTGGATCGCCGCCCGCGTCTTCAAGCTCGGGCAGCCGCGCGACCCCGACCTGATCGAGACCCGGCGGATCGAGCCGGGGAGCTACGTGCCGCGCCCGCGGAGTTGACGCCGGCTCGCCGGCCGGTCGGATAGACTCCGGGCATGACCGCGACTCTCTCGGGGCTCGACTCTTACCGGCTCACCCTCGCCGACCTTCGCCGCCTCGGAGATCGGCCGATCGAGGTCTCGTTCACGCTGCTCCCTCCCGACTACGCGCCGCTCTTCCCGCTGGCGCCGGCCGAGCGCAACGCCTGGCTGCGCGACCACCTCGGCCGGCAGCTCGAACGGGTCCGCGCCCGCTGGCCGGGAGGGAAGATCGTGCCGCGGCTCGAGGATCACCTGCCCTGGACCTCGGACGCGGTCCTCGCCGCCCGCGACCTGCCGCGCGTCCTGCGCCTGCCTGAGCTCCTGAGCGTCTCCGTGTCGAGGATCCCCGGCCTGCGCCGGAAGCCAGAGCGCCGGAGCCTCGCCTTCTTCGCCGTCCGCGCCCGCATCGTCATCGAGGTCGAGGGGCAGACCCGGGGGAGCCAGGAGGTCGACGACCGCATCGTCCTCGTCCGCGCCTTCTCCGCCGAAGACGCCGAGCGGCGGGTCGTCCCACGGCTCGCGGCCGAGGCGGAGCCTTATCTCAATGCGGACGGCGAGATGGTGCGCTGGCGTCTCGAGGAGATCGTGGACGTCCATCAGCTCTTCGCCGACGCGATCGATCCGCGCGGCACCGAGGTCTACTCCCACATCGTCCAGCGCCGGATGAAGCCGGAGCTGGAGTGGCACCCCCGCGATCCCACACCGAAAACCAAGCAATCCAAGGAGACCGCCTGATGTCGATCGAAGCCAGGCTGCAAGAGTTGGGCATCACCCTGCCCGAGCCGTTCAAGGGCCCCGCCGGCGCCAAGTACCCGTTCTCCTGGGTGCGGGTGGCCGGCCGCCGAGCCTACGTCTCGGGGCACCTGCCGCTCGATCCGGACGGCTCGCTGACCCTCGTCGGCAAGGTCGGCGCCGACCTCACCCCGGAGCAGGGCGCCCAGGCCGCGCGCCTCTGCGGGCTCGCCATGCTCGGCAGCCTCCAGCGCGAGCTCGGCAGCCTCGACCGCATCACCGCCTGGCTCCGCGTCCTCGGCATGGTGAACGTCGCCCCGGGCTTCAACCAGATCTCCGGGGTCGTCAACGGCTTCTCGCAGCTCCTCGTGGACGTCTTCGGCGCCGAGATCGGCACCCACTCGCGCTCCGCCGTCGGCATGGCCGAGCTTCCCTTCAGCGTGCCGGTGGAGGTGGAGGCGGAGGTCGAGATCCGGGGGTAGGGTTCCCGCGATCGATGTCCTTTGCGTTTTTGCAGGTCCTTTGCGTCAAAGCATGCGTATAAATGTGCCTGCCCTTCCAGCACATCTCTGTCGCAACCCTCTTGACAGACCCTGCCTCTCCCTGGAATTATTCTCATAGCCGGAGGGTTCTCCCTGCCGGCTGCACCCACCCACGGAGAGAGACCATGGCCCGCAAGACCAGCACCGCAGACTTCATCGCCACCCTGGAGTCGCTGCTCACCACGATCGCGGCTCTCGCCGCCTATCGCCACGCCGTGGAGCAGACGCGTTCGCGGCTCCTGCTGGTGATGGCCGCCGTGCGCCCCTTCCTGCAGCAACAGGCGGACCTCGGCGCCCTCCCGGAGGCGGCCGCGGAGCAGTTGATGGTCCTGATCGCCGAAGGGAACCGCCTCGCCTCCCGGCTCCGCCGTCTCAACGAGCAGGGCCCCTACGGCGGCGCGCAGGAAAGCCCCGCGGGCTTCCGCGTCGAGCCCTTCGCCCCCCGCAAGCCGAAGTCGCGCCCTTCCCGCTGAACGCGCCTCCCGCCGCTCCGCTCCCTCACGCGCTCGCCGCGTTTCCCCTGTTTCGACTTCACGCTCTCCACCGCAGCTTCGATAGGCTGCCGATGCTTCGACGAGCCATCGCAGCTTCGGCAGCTCAGCGAAGCTTCGACGACGCATTGTTAGCTTCGGCAACTCGTCGAAGCTTCGGCGGCCCGTTGTCAGCTTCGGCAGCTTGCCGAAGCTTCGGCAGAGCATTGTTAGCTTCGGCAGCGTATCGAAGCTTCGGCAGGCCGTTGTTAGCTTCGGCAGCTTGCCGAAGCTGCGGCAGCCCGTTGTTAGCTGCGGCAGCTTGCCGAAGCTTCGGCAGAGCATTGTTAGCTTCGGCAGCTTGCCGAAGCTGCGGCAGACCGTTGTTAGCTGCGGCAGACCGTTGTTAGCTGCGGCAGGACTTCGACGGCATGTCTTGACGCAACTCGGGGAGCCCCTGCGAATGGTAGGCTCGCCCCAGCTCATGTCCGGCTCAGGAGGCGAGAAATGACCACGACCCCACCCGATCACGCCGGCGTCTTCGTTCCGCCGCCCCTGCTCTATGTCGTTCCGCTCGGCGTCGGGGCGCTGCTCCAGCGGTTCGTCCCGATCGCCATCCTCCCCCGCAGTGTGGTGACCGTCGCGGGGGGCTGGCTCCTCTTCGCGCTCGGCCTCGCCCTCTTCGCCGCCGCCTTGCTCAATTTCCGCCGGGCGCGCACCAGCCTGGTTCCGGTCAAGCCCACGACGGCGATCGTCGAGAGCGGGCCCTACCGGTTCACCCGCAATCCGATGTACGTGAGCATGACGTTGGTCTATCTGGGGGTGACGCTGTGGATCGACTCGATCTGGCCGCTCGTCTTCCTGCCGGTCATCCTCTTCACCGTCCAGCGAGCCGTGATCGCGCGCGAGGAGAGATATCTAGAAGCGAAGTTCGGCGAGGCGTACCGGGGCTACAAGGCGCGGGTGCGGCGGTGGATCTGAGGGGTTACCGAGCGCTCAGGGCTTTGGGCTCGCGGCAACCTCGCGCGAAAACCCTTCGCACCCCGGCTTCTTGAGATCCACCTTCCACACTCCCTCGTATCCTTCGATCAACAGGCTCCCGGGCTCGCCCGAGATCCCCAGCCGCGCGAAGCAGTCCGCCTTCGCGCCGAGGTGGGCGAGGAGCTCGGGGACGGTATTGGAGTGCCCCACGATCAGAACCGCACGGTCGCCGGCGTGCTTCTCCTTCAGATGGGCGAGGAACGCGGTCATCTCGGCGGGCTTGGTGCTGGCGTCATCCGCCACCACCGGGATTCCCAATGCGTGGGCGAGTGGCGCGCCGGTCTCGATCGCCCGCGTGGTGCGGCTGGTATAGACGGCAGCGATCCCCGCCGCCTTGAGGCGCGCCGCGAGCGCGTCGGCCCGCTGGATTCCCACGGCAGATAAAGGCTGGAACGCGTCGAGATCGCGGTCGGCAGGCCAGGCGGCGTACTTCTCGGCGTGGCGGACCAGGTAGATGTCGTCGAGGGCGAGGGTGGGCGCGCCCAGTGCGAGAAACAGGAACAGAAGGGCGATTGGGATTCGCTTCATGGTCGTCTCTCCATGGCGCGGGGTTCGAGGCGTCGCTCCAACTCGCGGCATAGCTTATCGAATGAAGGAGATCGCTTCCGGCAGAGCGCGAGGTCCATCGCCTGGGTCATGGCGGGCTGGTCGATCGTCTCGCTGTACTTGGGGCCTCGGAAATTCTTCTGGATCCAGCCCTTTCCCTGACGGGCCTTCTCGGGGTCGCCGGGGATCGAGGGACGGCCGGACAAGTTAAGGAACTCGGAGAGCGATTCGGCCGCCGCCACGAACCAGGTTTCGTACTCCAGATTCGCGATGACGCAGGAGACATCGGCGTCGGACCTGACCTGCCTTGCCAGAGACAAGAGGGTCGGCCCCAGCACGCAGGGGAGATCGGAATCTGCATCCAGGAGAACCAGGATCATCGACGGACTCTGCGAGCTCGCGGCGCGCAGCTTCGGAACCGCCAGGTTCAGCGCGCGGCCCAACTCCGAAGCCTTGACCAATTTGTGTCGACTGCCGCGAATCGGTTTCAGAACTTCGAGGCTCTCGCCACCCAGGAGCTCGTTCCAGATGCGTTGGAGAAGAATGCGGATCGAGCTGTCCTCGCCGTGACCTTCTACGATCGGCAAGACGCGAAGGCGACTCAAGCCTTTTCTTTACCTTGCGTAGAGGATTCCTGCTTGACGAGATCTTCCTGATCTGGTTCGAGCTGATCCATCCGCAGCAGCTCGCCCGGCGTGTAGAGGTGATCGCGAATGGCACTCCTGCTGGCCTCGTCGATCGGGGCGATGCGTGTAACTCCTTCCTGCAAAGAAACCGAAAGGAGGGTGTCGGTATCGATATCCATCTGATCGAGCAGATCCGGGCTGTGGCTGGTGATGATTACCTGCGTATGCTCGGTTGCTTCTCGCAGACCATCCATCAAGGCAGCTGCTGCGGCGGGATGTAGTGAGGTTTCTGGCTCTTCAATACCGATGAGGCTAGCCTTTTCGTTGCGCCCTGCGAGTTGGTTTACTGCAACCAGAGAACCCAACGCTCGTAGCGTACCATCCGACATGTTCCATGCGAAGAATTCGTGAGGCTTTGAAAAATTTCCGCTTCGCTGCACAAATTTAAGCGTTTCGACCGGGCCCAGAGAAGCTCTCTCGATCGAAATGATACCCGGCACTATAGCCTGCAGGTATTGAGTTATTCGACTCAGGATCTCAGGCTGTTCACTATTCAGCCGTGCCACCACGCTAGCAATATTACTGCCATCGAACCGAAGCCACCCACCGACATCCGGAGCCTGTGGCTTCCTCATGACCTCAGCATTGAAATCATAAAACTTCATAGTAGAGAAAACGTCGTAGACCGGCCGGAATTCTGTAAACCCTGAGACACTAACAAGATAGAGGCGGTCTCGTTTTGCTGGAGGTGGCTGAGCAATTGACGAACTCTTAACATCTCCGCCGGTAACGAGATAGCTGGCTAGAGCTTTGCCCTCGGCTTTCACCTCCAAGGACTCTGATGCAACCTCGAACTCTCCACTATCTCGCACGGATACACCTATGCCGTACGTTACCGTTTGGCCTAGAGGCAGCAGGGCTTCGCAAGCTATGGCAAAACTTGTAACCTCGGCATCTCTGCGACTGATCCCGTGAGTAATTCCTCGCGACCTAACAGCGTGATCTAAGGAAGTCTGGAGGCTATCCGCCAAAAACCTGAGGGCATCCAGGAAATTGCTTTTCCCAGACCCGTTTCTGCCAACCAAAACTGTCAACGGCCCAAGGTTAACTCTAGACCTCTCGATACTTTTGTAGTCGAGAACTGTAACAGATCTAACAAAGGGAACAGGCAAAGCAGATGCAGCAGGAGAAGGCATGTTAGGAAGTATACGTCATTCCATGAAGTGGTTGAGCGGACAGCAAAATGGCAAACGACGCAGGCACCCTCGAAGCTGCCTTGCGCCGCCTGCCTGGATCGGACCGACCGTCCCGGGAGATCATGGCGATCCCCCGGGGTCAGTCCATCTGCTTGCGCAGCACCGTCGGAATATCGTAGTCGTCCACGTTCGACCAGTTGGGGCCGAAGCCGTTGGGGTCGTCGCCGCGGATGTGGGCGATGGCCTTGCGGTAGAAGGGGACGTCGGCGGCCGACTTCTCGGGCTCCTCGTGCCGGTCGCGGTCGCGATCCCGGTCATTGCGATCCCGATCGCGGTCGCGGTCGTTCATCGTCATCGTGGCGAGGCTCGGCGTGGGGGCGGGCATCGGACGGCTGACGTTGAGCGACGGGGCGGACTGGCGCGGGCGGTCGTCGTCGCGGCGGTCGAAGCCGGTGGCGATGACGGTGACCTTCATCGCCTCTTCGAGGGTGGGGTCGATCACCATGCCGGAGATGATGTTGGCGTCCGGATCGACCGAGTCCGAGATGATGCGCGCGGCCTCGGCGACCTCGTGGAGGGTGAGGTCGTGGCCGCCCGAGATGTTGATCAGCACGCCGCGGGCGCCCTGGATCGAGGTCTCCTCGAGGAGCGGCGAGGAGATCGCCCGCTGCGCCGCTTCGAGGGCGCGGTGCTCGCCCTTGGCGATGCCGGTGCCCATCAGCGCCATGCCCATGCCGGTCATGATCGTGCGCACGTCGGCGAAGTCGACGTTCACCTCGCCGGGGATGGTGATCAGGTCGCTGATCCCCTGCACGGCCTGCCGCAGCACGTCGTCGGCGATGCGGAAGGCCTCGAAGAGCGGGGTGCCGCGCTCGACGAAGTTGAGCAGCCTTTCGTTGGGGATGGTGATCAGCGTGTCGACCGAGTTGCGCAGCTCCTCGACGCCGCGCTCGGCGTACTGGAGGCGGCGCCGCCCCTCGAAGCCGAACGGCTTGGTGACCACCGCCACGGTGAGGGCGCCGATCTCGGCGGCCAGCGCGGCGATCACCGGCACGGCGCCGGTGCCGGTGCCGCCGCCGAGGCCGGCGGTGAGGAAGACCATGTCCGCCCCTTCGAGGACCTCGAGGATCTTGTCGGTGTCCTCGAGCGCCGCCTTGCGCCCCTGCTCGGGGTCGGCGCCGGCGCCGAGACCCTTGGTGAGCAGGTGGCCGATCTGCAGCTTGATCGGCGCGCGGCACTTGGCGAGCGCCTGGAGGTCGGTGTTGGCGGCGATGAACTCGATGCCGCGCAGCTGGGCGTCGATCATGCGGTTGACGGCGTTGCCGCCGCCGCCGCCGACGCCGATCACCTTGATGCGGGCGGGCGTCGAGTCGGCCATCGCCTGCAGACGGAGCGCCTTCTCCTTGAGCTCGTCCTGGTCTTCGAAGAGAATCATGGGGTCCCCCTTGTTTCGGGCTGTATCAAAATTGAGTTGGGTCTATTTTAGAGCAGATCCGAGAACATTCCGCGCAGGCTGCCGACCATCCCGCGCATGCTGAATCCGGCCTTCTTCTGATGTGCCTTGTTCTGGCTCTCCTCGGCGTTGCGGGCGTAGAGCAGGAGCCCGGAAGCCGTCGCCCAGGTGGGGCTGCTGATCACGTCTACCAGACCGCCGAGGCCGCGCGGCAGACCATAGCGCACCCCGGCGTCGAAGATCTGCTCGGACATCTCGAGCAGGCCGTCGAGCTGGGCGCCGCCGCCGGTGAGCACGACGCCGCCGCGCAGCCCCTCGTCGGAGGCGTGGCGCTTGAAGTCGTCGCGGATCATGGTGAACAGCTCCTCGGCGCGCGGCTGCAGGATCTCGCACAGCTCGCGCTTGGGGACGATCCGCGAGCCGCCGCCGGCGACGGTGGGGACGGCGATCCCCTCCTCGTCGGTGACCATGCTCGGCAGGCAGCAGCCCTGCTTGACCTTGATCCGCTCGGCCTCGGCGAACGGCGTGCGCAGCACCATCGCGAGGTCGTTGGTGAAGTGGCCGGCGCCGATCGGCGCCACCGCGCTGTACTGGATCTCCCCTTCGGAGAAGAGGGCGTATTCGGTGGTGCCGGCGCCGACGTCGATCAGCAGCGCGCCGAGCTCGCGCTCGTCCGGGGTGAGCACGGTCTCGGCGGTGGCGAGCGGCTCGAAGACCATCTGGATGACCTCGATGCCGGCGCGGTTGACGCTGGTCAGCAGGGTGCGCGAGCGGGTGATGTTGCCGGTCACCAGGTGGACCATCACCTCGAGGCGGGTGCCGAGCATGCCGAGCGGATCGTCGATCCCGCCCTGCTCGTCGACCAGGAACTCCTGGGGGATGGCGTGGAGGATCTCGCGGTCCGACGGCAGGGCCGCCGACTGCGCCGCCTCGAGGACGCGCTGGATGTCCTGGCGGGTGATCTCGCGATCCTTGCGGGCGACGCTGACCATGCCGCGCGAGTTGACGCTGCGGATGTCCGCCCCGGCGACGCCGACGTAGGCGCGCGAGATCTCGACCCCGGCCATCACCTCGGCCTCCTCGCTCGCCGCCTTGAGCGCCTCGACCGTGGCCTCGACGTTGACGATGTTGCCCTTGCGGGTGCCGCGGTTGGGGGCGAGGCCTTTGCCCACCACCTCGATGCCCCCCTTGTCGTCGCGCTGGCCGATGAGCACCCCCACCTTGGAGGAGCCGATGTCGATACCGACGAAGTAAGGTTCCGTTTTGGCCATGGATGACCCTCTCGAGAAGTTAAGTCTAAGCTCCAGCTCCGCCTTGGGAAGGCGGGGCAGAATTCGCGGTTGCGGGTTGCACGACGATGCGGCGCGAGAAGCGGAGGTCGACCGCCTCGATGCGCGGATACCTTGTTGTGAGCTCGGGGAGGAGCTTGAGCAGCTTCTCGATCTTGGGGGCCACTTCTCCCCCGCGGACCAGGATCGGAAACGGCACGGCATCGGTGCGCAGGCGGAAGTCCTCCTCGCCCAGCACCTCGATCTGGGCGAGCTTCGCCGCCCAGTTCGGCTCGACGCGGCCGAGCTCGGCCGCCACGTGGAGGGCGGAGCCGATGCCGGCGGGATGCGGCTCGCGGGGGAAGCTCACCACCAGCAGGCCCGCCTTGCGGGCGGCGGCGAGCTCGGCCGGCGTCGCCACCGGGGCGATGGCGCGGCCGTCCGAATCGGCGTAGACGAGGCCGGCGCCGGCGAGCATCAGGGCGACCGGCCGGCGCTCGGCGATGCGCACCCGCAGCCGGTCCGGCAGCTCCTTGGCCATCTCGACCGTGGCGATCCAGGGGTTCGCCTGCACCCGCGCGGTGGCCTCGGCGAGCGAGGCCTGCACCAGGTTCCTGCCGGTGAGGGGGGCGAGCGCCTGGCGCACCCAGGCGGCGGGGACCCGGCCCGACGGGGCGCCCTTGACCGGCCGCACCTCGACCGTCCGCAGCTGGAAGAAGGGGGCGGTGAGCACCCAGGCGACCAGCGCGGCGGGCGTCGCCACCACCGCCGCGGCGACGGCGAGCGGCTTCAAGAGGCGGAGGACGCGGCTCTTCCGCCGCCGGCGCGGCGGCGTGCCGCGGCGCCGGAAATCGAGCACCCGGCCGCCGCTGCCGCCGCTGCCGCCGGGCAATACGGAGACGGTCATCGCTCCTATCCCGCCGCCACCGCCGCCGCTCATGGCCGTCCCTCCGCGACCAGCGCCGCGGCCATGCGGTTGACGTCGCCGGCGCCCATCGTCACCACCACGTCCCCCGGGCCGACCTCGCCGGCGAGCAGGGCAGGGGCATCCTTCCAGCTCGGGCAGGAGTGGACGTTGCGGTGGCCGGAGCGCAGCGCCGCCTCCACCACCAGCTCGCCCGTAATGCCGGGGATCGGCTGCTCGCGCGAGGCGTAGACGTCGGTGATCACCGCCATGTCCGCCCCCAGCAGGGCGCGGCCGAACTCCTCGGCCTGGTCCTGCGTGCGGGTGAACAGATGGGGCTGGAAGACGGCGAACACCCGTCCCTCGGGGAAGGTGACGCGCGCCGCCTGGAGGGTGGCCGCCACCTCGGTCGGATGGTGCGCGTAGTCGTCGACCACCACGGCGCCGTGCCAGGTGCCGAGCTGCTCGAAGCGGCGATGCACCCCCTTGAAGCCGGCGAGGGCGCGGGTGATGGTGTCGAAGTCGATGCGCAGCGAGAGGCCGACGCCGACCGCGGCGAGGGCGTTCAAGACGTTGTGGCGGCCGGGGATCGGCAGCTCGATGGTGCCGAGGTCGATGCGCCCGAGCAGGCGGTCGCCGCGCAGGCGGACGCCGAAGCGGCTGCCGCCGGCGTGCGCCTCGAGGTTGACGGCCGAGAGGTCGGCCTGCGGCGACAGGCCGTAGGTGATGATGCGGCGGTCGGCGACGCGCGGCAGGATCTTCTGGACGTTGGGGTCGTCGAGGCAGACGATCAGCCGGCCGAAGAACGGGACGCGGTTGGCAAACTCGACGAAGGCATCCTCGATCGCTTCGAGCGTGCCGTAGGTGTCGAGGTGATCGCGGTCGATGTTGGTGATCACCGCGATCACCGGCGTCAGCCGCAGGAAGCTGCGGTCGTACTCGTCCGCCTCGGCGACCAGGTAGTCGCTCTTGCCCAGGCGCGCGCCGGTGCCGAGGAGGCGGAGGCGGCCGCCGACGATCACCGTCGGGTCGAGCCCCGCCTCGGTCAGCATCGTGCCGACCAGCGAGGTGGTGGTCGTCTTGCCGTGCGTGCCGGCGACGCCGATGCCGTACTTCAGGCGCATCAGCTCGCCCAGCATCTCGGCTCGCCGCACCACCGTGATGCCGCGCCGCCGGGCCTCGCGGACCTCGGCGTTCTCCTCGGCGACGGCGGAGGAGATCACCAGCAGCTCGACCCCTTCGAGGTGGTCGGGCGAGTGCCCCTGCTCGACCTGGGCGCCGAGGCCGGCCAGCCGCGCGGTGACCTCGCCGAGCGCCTGGTCGCAGCCGCTCACCTCGAGGTCGTACTCGAGGAGGATCTCGGCGATGCCGCTCATCCCGGCGCCGCCGATCCCCATGAAATGGATGCGCGTCAGGTCCGTGAAGCGGTTGAACATCAGGCCGCCCTCCCCGCTGCCATCTGCTCGAGCCGCTCGACGCGGTCCGCGATGTCGGCGGCGGCGCGCGGGCGGGCGAGGGCGCGCGCCGCGCGGCCCATGGCGGCCAGGCGTTCGCCGTCGGCGAGCAGGCCGGCCAGGAGATCGGTCAGGCGCTCGGCCGAAACCTGGTCGCCCGAAACCTGATCAGAAATCATCTCGGCCGCCCCGGCGTCGGCCAGCACGCGGGCGTTCTCGACCTGATGCCCCTGGGCGATCGCGAGCGGCAGAAGGAGGGAGCCGCGGCCGGCGGCGCAGACCTCGGCGAGGGTGATGGCGCCGGCGCGCGAGACCAGCAGGTGGCTCGCGGCCATCGCGGCGGCGACGTCGTCCAGGAAGGGGACGACCTCGACGTGCGGCGCGCCGACCCCGGCCGCCGCGTACGCTGCCCGCGCCGCCTCGAGGTGGCGGGCGCCCGCCTGGTGGACGATGCGGAGGGCGGGGAAGCGGGCGGCGAGAGAGGCCGCCGCCGCGGGCATCGCCTGATTGATCTGCTGCGCTCCCTGGCTGCCGCCGAGCACCAGCAGACGCGGGCGGTCGAGCGGCGGCAGCTCGGGCAGCTCGGCGGGGATGGCGAAGAACGCCGCGCGCACCGGCACGCCGGTCACCCAGCAGGGGCAGTGGAGATCCTGGATGGCTTCCTGATAGCCGACCGCGGCGCCGGTCGCGACCCGCGACAGCCAGCGGTTGGCGACCCCGGCGCGGCCGTTGGGCTCGAGGAGCAGCACCGGCTTGCCCGCCAGGCGGGCGCCGAGCACGGCGGGCGCCGAGACGTAGCCGCCGGTGCCGAGGACGACGCCGGCGCCAAGCGTGCGCACCAGGCGGCGCGCCGCGAATGCCGAGGAGGCGACGGTCGCCAGCGCCCGCGCCTTGCCGGTGAGGCCGCGGCCGACCAGCGGGCGGGCCGGCAGGGGGTGGAAGTCGATCCCCCGCGCCGCGACCAGCCCGGCCTCCATCCCCGCCGCCATCCCCGTGAAGCTCACGCGCCACCCCCGGCCCGCCAGCTCCTCGCCCACGGCGAGCGCCGGGAAGACGTGGCCGCCCGAGCCGCCGCCGGCGAGAAGAACGTGGTGAGAGGTTGCGGTGGCCATTTCATTATTTCCACTGTAGGTCCACCGTCAGGCATGCTGCGAGACGTTGAGCAGGACGCCGCAGATGCAGAGGGTCACCACCAGCGACGAGCCGCCGTAGGAGATGAACGGCAGCGGGATTCCCTTGGTGGGGAGCAGAGCGATCGAGACGCTGACGTTGATCAGCGCCTGCATCACCAGCACCCCGGTAAGGCCGAAGCCGAGGTAGCGGCCGAAGGCGTCCGGCGCCTTGGCCCCGGCGCGCAGCCCCCGCCAGGCGAGGACGCCGAAGGCGGCGACCACGGCGAGGGCGCCGATCATCCCCAGCTCCTCGGCGACGATCGAGAAGACGAAGTCCGACTCCGGATGCGGCAGGAAGAAGAGCTTCTGCACGCTCTTGCCGGGGCCGAGGCCGAAGACGCCGCCCGAGCCGACGGCGATCAGCGACTGCAAGGCCTGGAAGCCGTTGCCGAGCGGGTCCTTCTCCGGATCGAGGAAGGTGAACAGGCGGGCGCGCCGGTAGGGCTCCATCATCACCATGCCGATCAGGGCCGGGGGGACGAGCGCCAGCGCCGCCACGATGTAGCGCCAGGAGAGGCCGGCGAGGAAGATCATCATGAAGAAGGTGGCGCAGAGCAGGACCGCGGTCCCCATGTCGGGCTCGAGCAGGATCAGCGCCGCCGTCAGCAGGGTGAAGAAACCGGCCGGCAGCAGGAACGACAGCTCGCTCACCCGCTCCTCTTTCTTTTCGATCAGATAGGCGAGGAAGGGGATCAGCGCCAGCTTCGCCATCTCCGAGGGCTGGATCGAGATGCCGCCGACGAAGAACCAGCGCCGGGTGGCGTTCATCTGCGGCGCGAAGAGGACGCCGACGAGCAGGGCGAGGGCGATGCCGATCAGGGAATAGATCACCATGGGATTGCGCAGACGGCGGTAATCGAAATGCATGAGCCAGGCCATCAGGATCAGCCCGAGCCCCGCCGAGATCCCCTGCTTGAGCAGGAAGTGATTCATCCCGCCGTCGCGCACCTGCGCCGAGCTCGCCGAATAGACCATCACCAGGCCGAAGAACATCAGCAGCACCACGATGGTGAACAGGACCTTGTCGAAGGCGAGCTTCTTAGCCATGGGAGGGTCCTGCCAGGAAATCGCGCACCAGCGCCTGGAAGACGTCGCCGCGGTGGTTGAAATTGCGGAACTGGTCGAAGCTGGCGCAGGCGGGGGAGAGGACCACCGCGTCACCGGAGAGGGCGTTCGCCGCCGCCGAGGCGACGGCGCGCTCGAGCGTCCCCGCCCGCTCCTGAGGGACCTCGCCGCCGAGCGCCGCGGCGAATTCCTCCGCGGCCTCGCCGATCAGGTAGGCGCGGCGGGCCTTGCGGCGCACCATCGGCGTCAGCGTGGCGAGGTCGGCGTCCTTGTTGCGCCCGCCGAGGATCAGGTGGACGGTGCCGTCAGCGAACCCCTCGATCGCCTTCATCGTGGCGCCGGGGTTGGTCCCCTTGGAGTCGTCGTAGAACGTCACGCCGTCCTTTTCTCCTACTTTTTGCAAACGGTGCGGCAATCCTTGGAACGAACGCAGGCCGGCGCGGATCGCCGCCGGCTCGACGCCCACGGCGCGGGCGAGGAGGGCGGCGGCCATCGCGTTCTCGAGGTTCTGGACGCCGGCGAGCGGCACGTCCGCGGCAGCGAAGAGATGGAGGTCCGGCGCGCCCGGCGAGACCTCGATCACCCGGCCGTCCGCCGTCGCGTAGCAGCCGTCGGCGACCGGCGCGAGACGGGAGAAGAGGCGGCGGCGGGCGGCGGTCGCCAGGCGCAGGGTCGCCGGGTCGTCGGCGTTCAGCACGGCGATCCCTTCGGCGTCCTGGTCGCGGAAGAGGCGGCGCTTGGCGTCGGCGTAGGCCTCGAGAGTGCCGTAGCGGTCGAGGTGATCCTCGGAGAGGTTGAGGAGCGCCGCCGCCCGCGGCTTGAAGGTGGCGAGCCCCTCGATCTGGAAGCTCGACAGCTCGACCACGAAGACGCGGCCGGCGGGGCCTTCCACCTTGTCCGAGAGGGGCTCGCCGATGTTGCCGCAGACCTCGACCGGCAGCCCCGCGGCGCGCACCATCTCGCCGGTCATCGCCGTGGTGGTGCTCTTGCCGTTGCTGCCGGTGATCGCTACCACCGGGCCGTCGAGGAAGGGGAAGGCGAGCTCGACCTCGGCGATCACCGCCACGTTGTGCTGCCGCGCGCTCTCGAGCAGCGGGCGGTCGAGCGGCACGCCGGGCGAGACGACCACGAGGTGAATCCCGGCCGGCAGCTCGGAGGCGCCGGGCGGCAGGATCTCGATGCGCCCGGCGAGATCGCCGAGGCCGTCTCGATCCACCGCCTTGTCGTCGGCCACCGTCACCGCGGCGCCGCGGGCGAGGAGCAGGCGCGCCGCCGCGCGGCCGGAGATCCCCAGGCCGTAGACCAGCACCCGCTCGAGGCGGCGCCCGGCGGAACGATTCCTGGCGCCGTTCATCGCAGCTTGAGGGTCGACAGGGAGAGGAGCGCAAAGAGGATCGACAGGATCCAGAAGCGCACGATCACCTTGGGCTCGGCCCAGCCCGAGAGCTCGAAGTGGTGGTGGAGCGGCGACATGCGGAAGACCCGCTTGCCGCGCAGCTTGAACGAGGCGACCTGGATGATCACCGACAGCGCTTCCATCACGAACAGGCCGCCGACCAGCACCAGCAGGATCTCCTGCTTGGCGAGCACGGCGACGCTGCCGATGGCGGCGCCGAGCGACAGCGAGCCGACGTCCCCCATGAACACCTCGGCGGGGTGCGAGTTGAACCAGAGGAAGCCGATCCCGGCGCCGACCATGGCGCCGCAGAACACGGCCACCTCGCCCACCCCGGGCACGTAGGCGATCTGCAGGTAGCCCGCGATCACCCGGTTGCCCGCGATGTAGGTGAAGATCGCGTAGGTGGCGGCGGCGATCGAGGTGGCGCCGATCGCCAGGCCGTCCAGGCCGTCGGTGAGGTTCACGGCGTTCGACGAGCCGACGAGGACGAAGGCCACGAACGGGATGTAGAAGTAGCCGAGGTGAAGCACCAGCTTCTTGATGAACGGGAAGGTCAGCGCCGGGTTGAAGCCGCCTTCCGCCGGCAGCAGCAGGAGGGCGACGCCGAAGGCGGTGCCGACCACCACCTGGAGCCAGAACTTGGCCCCCGAGGTGAGGCCGAGGCTCCGCCGGTTGCGGACCTTCAGGTAGTCGTCGAGGAAGCCGATGGCGCCGAAGGCGGCGGTGACCAGCACCACCAGCCAGACGTAGACGTTGCCGAGATCCGCCCAGAGGAGGGTGGGGATCAGGGTGGCGAAGAGGATCAGCAGCCCGCCCATGGTGGGGGTCCCGGCCTTGACCTGGTGCGCCTGCGGGCCGACGTCGCGGATGTTCTGGCCTACCGACAGGCGGCGCAGCTGGCGGATGAACCAGGGGCCCATCACCCAGGAGAGGACGAGCGCCGTGACCACCGCCCCCGCCATGCGGAAGGTGATGTAGCGGAAGACGTTGAGCGCCGGCAGGAGGTTGCGCAACGGCGAGAGGAGCCAGGAGAGCATCAGTGCGTTCCCTCCGTGGCGTTTGCGGCGTCCGCGGCATCCGCGGCCAGCAGCCGCCGGACCACGCGGTCGAGCTTCACCCCGCGGGACCCCTTGACCAGCACCACGTCGCCGGCGCGGACCTCGCCGGCCGCCCAGTCGGCGGCAGCGTCGGCGTCGGCGAGCCAGGCCGCCTCGGCTCCGGCCGTGGCGGCCCCGGCGGCCAGCTCGCGCGCCAGCTCGCCGACCGCGGCGACCGGCGAGAAGCCGAGCCGGGCGGCCCGCTCCCCCGCCTCGCGGTGGAAGCGCGGCGCCTCGGGCCCCAGCTCCAGCATGTCGCCCAGCACGGCGATCCGCCGCGCGCCGGGCGAAACGGACAGCGCCGCGGCGCTCGCCAGCGCCTTGTCCACGGCGTCGGGATTCGAGTTGTAGGAGTCGTCGATCAGCAGGAAGCCGCCGCTCGCGCGGTGGACCACGCCGCGCATCGCGGCCGGACGGACGCCGGCGACCGCCGCCGCGATCTCCGCCGGCGTCACGCCGAGCGCCCAGGCCGCGGCGGCGGCGGCGAGGCAGTTCTCGACGTTGTAGAGGCCGTGGAGCGGCAGGCGGATGGCGACCGACTCTCCCGGCACCTCGAGCACGAAGCGGCTCCCCACTCCGCCGGCAGCCTCGGGGCGCAGGTCGCGCCCCCGCACCTCCGCGGCCGGCGAGCGGATCCCGTACCAGACGACCCGCGCGCCGTGCCGCCTGGCGATCCGCGTCACCTCCGGATCGTCCGCGTTGGCGACGATGAAGCCGTCCGGGGCGAGGCCGGCGAGGAGCTCGGACTTCGCCTCGGCGATCGCCTGCACGGAGGCGAAGAACTCCAGGTGGACGGGCCGCACCACGGTGAAGACGGCGACGTCCGGCCGGCCGAGGCGCGACAGCTGGGCGAGCTCGCCCGGGGTCGACATCCCCATCTCGGCCACCATCCACTCCGTGCCGTCGGGGACGTTGAGCAGCGACAGGGGGAAGCCGTAGAGATTGTTCAGGTTTCCGGGCGTCCACGCGGTGCGGAAGCGGGCGGCGAGCATCGCCCCCAGCAGCTCCTTGGTGGTGGTCTTCCCCGCCGAGCCGGTGATCCCGGCGAGCTTCTCCGGCGTGCGGGTGCGCACGAAGCGGGCGAGGTCGTGGAGGGCCGCGAAGGTGTCGGGCACCCGGATCAAAGCGCCGGCCGGCGGGGGCGCGACGTCCTCTTGAACCATCGCAGCCGCCGCGCCGCGGGCCAGCGCGTCGGGTACGAAGCGGTGGCCGTCGGTGTGCTCCCCGGCGAAGGCGAAGAAGAGCTCGCCGCCGCGGATGGCGCGCGAATCGATCGCCGCTCCGTCGATCGCAGCCGTATCGTCGGCAGGGCCGATGACCCGGCCGCCGACCGCCCGCGCCGCGTCAGCGACCGACAGCCGAGCCAAAACGCTCCTCCAAAGCCTTGCCGATCTCCTCGAAGTCGGAGAACGGCAGTTTTCGGTCGCCCACGGTCTGCTCCCGCTCGTGACCCTTGCCGGCGACCAGCACCGCCCAGCCGGGCTCGGCGGCGAGGATCGCCTGCCGGATCGCCTCGCGGCGGTCGGGGATCAGGCGGTAGGAGGCGTTGCCGCTCGCCTTCAGCCCCGCCTCGATCGCGGCCAGGATGGCGAGCGGGTCCTCGCTGCGCGGGTTGTCGGAGGTGGCGATCACCAGGTCGGCCAGCTCCCCCGCCACCTTCCCCATCAGCGGGCGCTTGCCGGCGTCGCGGTCGCCGCCACAGCCGAAGACGACCGCCACCTTGCCGTTCACCACCTCGCGCGCCGAGCGCAGGGCCGCCTCGAGGGCGGCGTCGGTGTGGGCGTAGTCGACGAAGACCGGGAAGGGCTGGCCGCGCTCGACCGGCTCCATCCGCCCCGGCACCGGCCGCTGGGCGGCGAAGGCCGCCGCGACCGCGGCGTGCGGCAGGCCGAGCGCTTCCGCCGCCGCCGCCGCGGCCAGCAGGTTCGACAGGTTGTAGCGGCCGAGCACCGCGGAGGCGAACGGCAGCTCCCCGCGCGGCGTCACCAGGATGCCGCGGATCCCCGTGCGGTCGAGCACCGCCTCGCGGGCCGAGACCTCGCCGTGCTCGCCGAAGGTCAGGGCATCCGGGAGCTCGGCGGCGAGCCGGCGGCCGTAGGGATCGTCGACGTTCACCGCCGGCCGGGCGCCGGGCTTCAGGCGGTCGAAGAGCTTGCGCTTGGCCGCGTAGTAGTCCTCGAAGTCGCGGTGGTAATCGAGGTGGTCGCGGGTGAGGTTGGTGAACACCGCGGTGTCGAAGGCGGCGCCGTCGGCCCGCCCCATGCCGAGGGCGTGCGAGGAGACCTCCATGGCGACCGCCGCCGCGCCGTCGCTCGCGCATGGCGCGCAGGATGCGGAAGAGGTCGGAGGCCTCGGGCGTCGTGTGCCCGCCCGCGTAGGTGTGCTCGTGGAAGCGGTAGCCCAGGGTGCCGATGAACCCCGCCGGACGACCCGCCGCCTCGAGGATGGCGGCGAGCTAGGGTGGCGACCGTCGACTTGCCGTTGGTGCCGGTGACGCCCGCCATCGTCAGCTCGCGGTCGGGGTGGCCGTAGGCGCGCGCCGCGAGCGGCCCCAGGAGCGGGCGCGGCTCGTCCGTCACCCACCAGGGAGCGGAAAGGTCCGAGGCCGCCGCCGGCGCGGGCCCGACGATCGCGACCGCGCCCGCCGCCAGGGCCGCGGCGGCGAACGCCCGGCCGTCGAAGCGCTCGCCGGGGAGGGCCACGAAGAGGTCCCCCGGCCGCACCCGCCGTGAATCGTGCTGGACGCCGGTCACCTCCGGATCGGCGATGCCCGCTGTCGAGGCAGGCATCGGCGCCAGCGGCAGACCGCGCACCAGCTCAGAAAGGCGCATGCGGGCGCCCTCCCTTGGCCTTGGCCGCCGCGAGCTTCGCGGCCGGAGCGATCGAGAGCGCGACGGGCGCCGTGCGCAGTCCGGCCGGGACGGCGGACGGGACGGCGGCGGTGTCCGCCGGCCCCGCGGCGCCCGCGCCGGTCTCCACCGCCTGATCGTCGCCGTCCCCGGCGTCGAAGGGATCGGCCAGCGGGTCCGGCAGCCTGACGGCCGGGAGGCTCGCCGTCATCGTCAGGCTCTTCCCGCTGCCCTTGGGGGAGATCTGTCCGGGCCAGAGGGCGAGGCGGTCGCGCTCCGGATGGACGCCGCGGTAGAGCAGCACCTGCCGGGTGATGGCGCCGAAGGCGGGCGCCGCCACCTGGGCGCCGTAGTACTCGTTCCCCTGCGGCTCGGCGATCGCCACCAGCCCCACCAGCGCCGGGCGGTCGGCCGGCGCGAAGCCGACGAAGCTCGGCAGGTAGCCGTGATAGCCGCCGTGCAGCGGGATCTGCGCCGTGCCGGTCTTCCCCGCCACCCGGTAGCCGGCGATCGCCGCCGACTTCCCCGTCCCCACCAGCACCACCCCCTCGAGCAGGCGGGTCAGCCGGGCGGCCGTGGCCGCCGTCACCGGGTGCCCGGCCACCGGCGGCGCCGGATACTTGGCGACCCGCGCCTCGCCGCGGCTCAACCAGGCCACCATGTGGGGGGTGAGCAGCGTGCCGCCGTTGGCGATCGCGGCGGTGGCGGCGACGAGCTGCATCGGCGTCACCGAGATCCCCTGCCCGAAGGCGATGTAGTCCTTGTCGAGCAGCCCCCAGCGCTCGACGGCGCGCAGGATGCCGGCGCCCTCGCCGGGGAGGTCGATGCCGGTCTGGCGGCCGAAGCCGAAGTCGCGGACGTTCTGCGCGAAGCGGCGGTCGTTGATCCGCTGCGCGACCCGGATGACGCCGACGTTGCTCGAGTGCGCGATCACCTCGGCGAAGGTGAGCATCCCGAACTTCTGGTGGTCGTGGACGCGGATGTCCCGGGCGCCGCGGAAGAGGAGGATCTGCCCCATCCCGCAGTCGATCCGCTCGTCCTCCCGTACCACCCCGGCCTCGAGCGCCGCCGCCGCGGTGATGATCTTGAAGGTCGAGCCGGGCTCGTAGACGTCGGCGATCGCCCGGTTGCGCCAGCTCTCCGCCGGGTAGCTCGCGAAGTCGTTGGGATCGAACGACGGGTAGGAGGCCATGGCGAGGACGCCGCCGGTCGCCGGATCGACGAAGATGGCGCTCCCCCGCTTGGCGTGGCGCGCCTCGATCGCTTTCGCCAGCTCGCGCTCGGCGATGTGCTGCACGGTGGCGTCGAGCGTCAGGTAGAGGTCGTGCCCCGGCTCGGGCTCGGCGGAGGCGAGGTAGGGCGCCGCGAGCGTCCCCTGGCGGGCGTCGCGCAGCACCGTCCGCTTCCCCGGCCGGCCGGTGATCTCCTTGTCGTAGATCAGCTCGAGGCCGGCCAGGCCGTGGTTGTCGGTGCCGACGTAGCCGAGCACCTGCGCCGCCAGCTCGCCCATCGGGTAGTAGCGCTTGGTCTCGGGGAGGAAGTAGAGCCCCTTGTGGCCGAGCGCGCGGATCTTGTCGGCGACCGCCAGGTCGAGCTTGCGGGCCAGCCAGACGAACTCGCGGCCGCTGGCCAGCTGGCGGCCGAGCTTGGCGGCGTCGAGGTCGGGGACCAGGCGGGCGAGGTCGGCGGCGACGGCGGCGGCATCCTCGATCTCCGGCGGCACGGCGTAGAGCGAGTCGACCTGGATCGAGACGGCGAGCTCGCGCCCCTGGGCGTCGTAGATCGTCCCGCGCGGCGGATCGAGGGTGACCACCCGCTGCTGCTGGCGCTCGGCCTTGTTCGAGTAGTGATCGTAGCGGACCACCTGCAGGTCGTAGAAGCGGCCGGCGATCAGCAGCATCCAGGCGATGCCGAAGCCGGCGACGAAGGTCATCCGGCGCCTCACGGCAGCTCCTCCCAGAAGATCACCTGCTCCATGGCCGGCGGCTGCATGCGCAGCTCGGTCGCCGCCCGCCGCTCGATCCGGGTGGGATTGGCGAGATAGGCCGCCTCGAGGCGCAGCCGCCGCTCCTTGCGCAGGCTCTCGGCGAGGTTCTTCTCGAGGGCGTCGATCTTGTAGCCGGTGCGCGTCACCTCGAGATGGATGGCGGTATAGGCCAGCAGGGCGCCGCCGAGCGACAGCACGACGAGCAGCACCACGGCCAGCTCGCGCAAGCGCCGCCGGTCGCGCTCGCGCACGAGATAGGCGTTGGCCACCGGCCGCGTGAAGGCGTACGCGTTGCGCAACCCCTAGAGCCTCCGGGCCGCGCGCAGCTTGGCCGAGCGCGACCGCGGGTTGAGGTCCACCTCGGCCTCGGTGGGGCGCTGGGGCTTCCTGGTGAGCACCTCGATCAATTGGCTCTCCGAGCGCGAGCGCCCGGTCACCAGATCGATCTCCCCGCGCGCCAGATCGCGCAGCGTGTTCTTGACGATGCGGTCCTCCAGGCTGTGGTAGGAGATGACGACCAGCCGGCCGTCGGCATCGAGGAGGCGCACCGCCTCCTCGATGAAGCGGTCGAGCCCCGCCAGCTCGCGATTGACCTCGATGCGCAACGCCTGGAACACCCGGGTGGCGGGGTCGATCTTCTCCCCGTGCGCCGCCCCGCCCTTCGCGCGGGCGATCAGCCGCCGCAGATCGCCGGTGGTCTCGATCGGCTGCTCCGCCCGCGCCCGGCCGATCGCCCGTGCGATCCGCCGCGCCTGCCGCTCTTCGCCATGCTCCCTGAAGATCGTCTCCAAGTCTTCCTCCGAGGCCTGGTTGACCAGGTCCGACGCGGTTGTGTCGCTCAAGCCCATGCGCATGTCGAGCGGCCCGTCGAAGCGGAAGCTGAATCCCCGCCCGGGGGTCTCGAGCTGCAACGAGGAAACGCCGAGATCGGCCAGGACTCCCGCGATACCGCCGCGGATCCCAAGGCCGGATAGAGCCGATTCAAATTCGTGGAAGTTGGCGTGCACCAGCCGCACCCGCTCGCCGAACGGCGCGAGCCGGGCGGCGGAGCGCTCGAGGGCCGCGGTGTCGCGGTCGATGCCGACCAGCCGGACCTCCGGAGACGCGGCGAGCAGGGCCTCGGCGTGGCCGCCCAGCCCGACCGTGGCGTCGACGAAGAGTCCGCCGCGGCGGGCTGCGAGCCACTCCAGGGTCTCGGCGACCAGGACGGGCTGATGCTGGACGTCCACAGGTTCCTCGACCGGCCTTCCCCCCGCGCCCGCTCAGATCCCCTGGGTGCTGAGGGCACGGAAATCCTCGTCCGTGAACGGCTGCTCCGCGAGCCGCGTCACGAACCGCTCGTGGTTCCAGACCACCAGGTGGTTGAGCTGGCCGCTCACCACCACGTCACCGCTCATGCCCGCCCTCTCCCGCAGGATCTGCGGGATCAGGATCCGCCCCTGCACGTCCCACCGCACCTGCTGCCCGAAGTAGTTGACCCGCTCGAGGTAGCGCGTCTTGGTGAGGTCGGTCGACGGCATCCCCGCCAACCGCTGCTCGATCTCCTCCCACACCGCCAAGGGATAGATCAGCGCCGACGTCCCTTCGACCGACGTCACGAAGAGATCGGGGCCGTAACGCTCCTCCAAGACCCGCCGAAAATCGGTAGGAATCTTCAGGCGACCCTTTTCGTCGATCTTGGTTGGAGCGCTTCCGCGGAACATGACCGCCCCCACAAAACGGCTGACAGAGACAAAAGCCTAGCAGTTCACTCCATTTTTGTCCATTTTTTTCCACCATCGCCCACAGAGATCCCCGCCGTCGTCGAAATCCATGCGAAAGTCAGGCGGAAGACGCCGCGAACGAATCCGATCGGCCCAATATGAAAACGCCCGCGAGCGTCAGGGGACGCCGCGGGCGTTGGGTCAAAGGAGCCTTGCGCTCAGCGGTTGGAAGGTGGCGGCACCGCCGGCGCCGGCGTCGCATCGACCGGCTTCGGCGTCGGCAGGTTATTGGGCTTCGCGGCCGGCGGCACCTCGACGGGGGTGCTGGCGACGCCCGTGGTGGCCGCCGCGGTGGCCGCGGGAGAGCCGATCCCCTCGGCGTTCTGAGCAGGGTCGGGCGTGTCGGCGGTGAGCTGGCGGCGGAAGCCGGCGGCCTCGGCGGGCGGGGTCGCCGTCACCAGCGACTTCTTTTCGAGCTCTACCATGTACTTGGTGATCTCCTGCCGGAAGACCCGCTCCTGCTCCTTGGTCTGGATCGCCGCCTGCACCTCGGCGAACGGCGGGACCCGCGACTCGCGGCGGTCGACCACCTGGACGACGTGGAGGCCGCCGCGCGCCGCGACCGGCTCGCTCACCTCGCCCTTGGGGAGCTTCCAGATCGCGGTCTCGAGGTTCTTGTCGAGATCGCCGGGGGAGACCCAGCCGAGATCGGTCACGTTGCCGGTGATCCCCTTCTTGGCGGTCTCCGCGACGGCGTCGGCCAGCGACGAGCCGGCGCGCACCTTCTCGCGGATCTGCTCGCCCTCGCGCTGGCGCTCCGCGGCCCCCTCCGTCCCGCTCTCGAGCACCACGACCTCGCGCAGCTGGAGCTGCTCGGGCTGGCGGAACGTCTCGAGGTTCTTGCGGTAGTAGCGGCGCAGGTCCTCCTCGTCCACCTTGACCCGGCTCTGCACCTCGCGCGAGCGCACCTCCTGCACCCGCAGCTGCCCCTTGAGCTGGTTCTTGAGCTGCGGGAGCGTCATCCCCGACTGCGCCAGCGCGGCCTGGAAGTCCTGATCGGTCTTGATGTTGTAGTTCTGCCGGAGCTGCGCCACGGCGCCGTCGACCTGGGCGTCGGTGATCTCGACGCCGAGCTGGTCGGCGCGCGACTCGAGCAGCAGCTCGCGGAACATGTCGGAGTAGGCGACCGCCGGCGCCTGGCCGAGCAGGCGCTTCCTCTCCTCCGGGTCCTGCTCGCGGTGCATGATGTCGCGCACCAGCTCCTCGCGCCGCTGCTGGTAGTCGTAGAGCGTCGCGATCTGGTCGTTGATCCGCAGCACGACGCGGTTGAGCACGTCCGCCCGCGCCGCGGACGCCGCGAAAAAGAGCGCCGGAGCCAGCCCCAGCGCGAGGAGGAGAAGGAAGCTAGGGAGTCTTCTGGGCATGTTTCTCACTGTAGGCACCCTCGTATCCGAACGGTAGATTCCGTTCATAAACCTTCGTATTGTAGCGGCCCCGGGCCTCCTCGACCAGCGCGCGCAGCCGGCGGTCGGCCCGCTCCTCGCGCAGCTTCGCCGCGATCTCCCCCCGCGCCGCCGCGAGCGCCACCACTTCCGCCGGCTGGCGGGAGACCACCTGGAAGACGTGGAAGCCGTAGGAGGCCGGCACCACCGGGCTCACCTCGCCCGTGCGCAGGGCGAAGATCGGGTCGGCGAACGAGGGCGGCAGGTCGGTGCGCGCGAGCTCTCCCTGATCCGCCGAGACACCGACCGCCGAAGCGGTTTTCGGACCGCCGTTTCCCTGCGCCAGCCGCCGCGCCACCACCTCGAACGGGGTCCCCGCCGCGATCTCGCGCCGCGCCTTCTCCGCCGTCGCCCGGTCCTCGGTGAGGATCTGGCGCAGCCGCACCCGTTCGGGGCGCGCGAACTCCTGCCGGTGCGCCTGGTAGTAGCGGGCGATCTCCTCGTCGGTCGGCGCCGGCTGCGGCGCGGCGGCGATCAGCGCGCTCAGCGCCTGGCGGGGGTCGGCGTCCGCCGGAGCGCGCCGCTGGTCGACGGCGAGGCGGGCGAGCAGCCGCTCCTCCAGGAACTGGTCGAAGAGCTGGGAGAGCACGTCGTTGCCGAGCGCGCCGGTGTCCCCGCCCTTCCCAACGTTGCGGCGGACGTAGCGCTCGAACTCGGCGTAGCGCACGTCGGTCTCGCCGATCCGCGCCGCCGCGTCGGCGGCGGGCGCGGCGGCACGCTGGCAGGCAACTGCGAACAGCGCGAGCAGGGCGAGCCCCAGGCACCGTCGCGTGGCGCATGCTCTTCTCGCGATCATTGCGCGAGCGACTCCAGGGTCTCCCTGGCGGTGGCGACGAGCTGCCGGCCGCCGCCGCTCGGAATCGTCAGCGCTCCGGTCGGGCTGAAGCTCGCGCCGGGGAGGTTCGAGACCATCTCGATCAGCCGTTCGACGTCGACCCGCGCGTCGCGCCGCAGGCGGATCACCAGCTCTCCCCCCTTGGCCGAGATCGACTGCACGCGCAGCGACTCGGCGAGGCGCTTGAGCGCCGCCACCTCGACCAGCGCCTCGACGGTCGGCGGCGGCGGCCCGAAGCGGTCGGTGAGCTCGGCGAGCATCTCGCGCTCGGGCTCCTCGGCGATCTTGCGGTAGAGCTCCATGCGCAGGTTGGCGTCGTCCACGTAGTCCTGCGGGATCGACATCGCGACCGGCAGGTCGAGCGCCACCGAGGGCGCCTCCTCGACGGTCTCGCCGCGCAGCTCGCGCACGGTCTCCTCGAGCAGCTTGAGATAGGTCTCGATCCCCACCGTGCCGATGTTGCCGCTCTGCTCGCCGCCCAGCAGGTTGCCGGCGCCGCGGATCTCGAGGTCGCGGGCGGCGATGCGGAAGCCGGCGCCGAGGTCCGAGAACTCGCGCAGCGCGGCGAGGCGCTTCCTCGCCTGCTCGGAGAGCACGCGGTCGCCGGGGACCAGGAAGTAGCAGTAGGCGAGCTGGTTGCTCCGCCCCACCCGGCCGCGCAGCTGGTAGAGCTGGGCGAGGCCGAAGCGGTCGGCGCGGTGGACGATCATCGTATTGACGTTCGGGATGTCGATGCCGTTCTCGATGATCGTGGTCGCCAGCAGCACGTCGAAGTCGCCGCGGGTGAAGGCGTGCATCCGCCGCGACAGCTCCTCCTCGTCGAGCTGGCCGTGGCCGACGGTGATGCGGATGCCGGGGACGATCTCGCGCAGCTTGGCGAGCCGGTCCTCGATCGACTCCACCCGGTTGTAGACGTAGTAGACCTGGCCGCCGCGCTCGAGCTCGGCCTCGATCGCCTCGCGCACCAGCTCGTCGCGGTAGGGGAGGATCGCCGTCTCGACCGCCATGCGGTCGCGCGGCGGCGTCTCGATCACCGACAGGTCGCGCACGTTGGCGAGCGAGAGCTGGAGGGTGCGCGGCACCGGCGTCGCCGACATGGCGAGGACGTGGACGTTCTTCTTGAGCTGCTTCAGCCGCTCCTTCTGGGCGACGCCGAAGCGCTGCTCCTCGTCGACGATCATCAGGGCGAGCTTGGGGAGCTGGATGTCCTTCGACAGCAGGCGGTGGGTGCCGATCAGGATGTCGATCTTCCCCTCGAGGAGCCGCTTCTTGAGCTCCTTCATCTCCGCGGGGGAGCGGATGCGCGACACCATCTCGACGGTGACCGGGAAACCGGCGAAGCGCTTGCGGAAGGTCTCCTGGTGCTGGTCGGCGAGGATGGTGGTCGGCGCCAGCACCGCCACCTGGTGGCCGCCGTCGACCACCTTGAAAGCGGCGCGCATGGCGACCTCGGTCTTGCCGTAGCCGACGTCGCCGCAGAGCAGGCGGTCCATCGGGCGCTCGCGCTGGAGGTCCTCGCGGATGGTGGCGATCGCCTCGAGCTGGTCCGCCGTCTCCTCGTAGGGGAAGGCGGCCTCGAACTGCCCCAGCAGGTCGCTGTCCGGCGGCATCGCCGGCGCGCGGGCGATCTGGCGCTCGGCGTAGAGCTTGAGCAGCTCTCCCGCCATGTCGCGCATCCCCTTCTTCACCCGCGCCTTGGTCTTGTTCCAGGAGGTGCCGCCGAGCTGGTCGAGGCGCGGGGCGACCCCCTCGATGCCGCTGTACTTCTGCACCTGGTCGATGCGCGACAGCGGCAGCAGCAGCCGCTTGCCGCCCGAGTAGGAGATCTCCATCACCTCGGTCTCGAGCGCCGCGCCGCTCGCCGCGAGGTCGCGGACCGCCGGCGGCACGCCGCCCAGGCCGTCGCTCAACCCCCCCACCGAGCGCAGCGCCACGAACTGGCCGATGCCGTGGTCGACATGGACCACGAAGTCCCCCACCTTGAGGTCGCGCAGGCTCGACAGGAACGGCCCCAGCCGCGAGCGCGCGGGGCGGCGCTGCAGCTTCGCCTGCGCCAGCAGCTGCTGCTCGCCGTAGACCACCACCCCCGCTGCCGGCAGCCGGAAGCCGCGGCCGATCTCCCCCGACACCAGCTCGACGCCCCCCTTGCCGAGCGGCACCTCGCGCCCTTCGAGCAGCTCCTCGATCCGCCGTCGATGGCCGGGCGAGACCACCACGATGCAGCGCTCGCCGCGCGAGCGGGCGGTCGCCACCTCCTGGGGAAAGCGCGGCAGCTGGCCGTGGAAGAGGTCGGTCAGCGTCCCCCGGAAGTCGGCGGCGCCGGCCCCGCCGCCCACGCCCCCCGCTACGAGATCGCCCAGCCGCAGCTCGGCCGCCGCCAGCCGCTCCAGCACCTGGCCCGCCGGCTCCTCCAGCAGCTCGGGAGGGACGGCGAGCCGGCCGTGCTCGCGCCGCGCCGCGAAGTCCGCCTGCAAGCGGTCGGCGTGGTGGACCGCCTCGGTCTCGAGGGCCGGCGGATCGATGGCGAAGACCAGCGGGTCGCCGAGCAGCTCGAGGAGCGACACCGTCTCGCCGGCGAGCAGGGGGAGGTAGTTCTCCCACCCCGGGAACTCGCCGCGGGTGCGCAGGCTCGCGAGCATCTCGGCCGCTTCCGGCCCCCAGTCGGGATCGGCATCCTGCCCGCCGGAGAGCAGATCGGCCAGGCGGTCCGCCTGGTCCTCGCCGACGGGGAAGAGGGAGAGCGGCAGGATGCACACCGAATCGAGGGTGTCCTCCGAGCGCTGCGACTGGGGATCGAACCAGCGGATCGACTCGATAGTGTCGCCGAAGAGGTCGAGCCGGATGGGGGTCTCCTCGCCCGGCGGGAAGAGGTCGACGATGCCGCCGCGGACGGCGAAGTCCCCCACCTCGTAGACCAGGTCGGTGCGCCGGAAGCCGTAGCGCACGAGATGGGCGACCAGCGTCTCGATCGCGTGGTCCTCATTCGGTTTCAGCGTGAGGGCGGCGCGGCGGAACGCCTCGGCGGTCGGCAGGCGGCGGAACAGCGCCCGCGGGGTCGCGACCACGGTGGTCCGCCGCCCCGAGACGACGCAGTCGAGCGCCGCCGACTCCTGGGCCCGCACCATCAGGGAGGGCTCGGCCTCCTGGTAGGGGGTGAGCGCCGGGGCCGGGAAATAGACCGCCCCTTCTTCTTCCCGTCCGAAGAGGCGGGCCGACTCCATCCAGGTCAGGGCGTCGGCCTCGCGCGGCACCAGCACCAGGATCGGCCGGCCGAGGTCGCGGGCGAGCAGCTCGCCGACCCAGGCCGCCGCCGGCACCGGCAGGCGCACCACGTCCCCGAGCCCCTGGAGAAGGGACTTGTAGGGCGCACTCGTGCGCAGGATCCGGGAGAGCTCCTCCCAAACCGGGTCGGCCATGCACGGAGTCTAACGTCGAACCCCGACCGCTGATTCCGCCTTGTGGTAACTTGCCTTAAGGAAGCCATGAAACCCTTGTCCGCAGACACGCCGCCGGAGATCGAGGAGATCCTGCTCGAGCGCTACCGGCAGATGCCGCCCTTCGAGAAGCTCATGCAGGTCTTCGAGCTGAACCGGATGGCCCAGCAGATGGCCGCCCTCAGGCTCCAGGCGCAGTACGGTCCCGATCTCTCCGAGCGGGAGCTCCGCCTGCGGTTGGCCGCCCTCTGGCTGGATCGGGAGACGATGATCGAGGCCTTCGGCTGGGACCCCGAGGTCGAAGGGTACTGAATGGTCGCGCCGGAGGAGGCCCTGAAGGTCGTTCTCGAGGTCACCGGCCCGTTCGACCAGCTCGGGGTTCCCTATGTGGTCGGAGGGTCGCTCGCCAGCTCGCTGCACGGAATTCCTCGCACTACTCAGGATGCCGACCTCGTGGCGGATCTGCGGCCCGCGCACGTCGAGCCTTTCGTCGCCGCGGTCTCGGCGGGCTTCTACGTCTCTCCCGAGCGCATGGCGCAGGCGATCAGCCGGCGGTCGTCCTTCAACCTCGTCCACCACCGGACCGGAATCAAGGTCGACATCTTCCTGCTCAAGGGGGAACCTCTCGCCTTGCAGGAGATGATCCGCCGCCAGGCGTTCCCCATCCCGGGCTCCCCCGGGCGCTCCCTCCAGTTCGCCACCGCCGAGGACGTCATCCTCCAGAAGCTCCACTGGTATCAGATCAGCGGTGGGGTCTCCGAGCGGCAATGGAACGACGTCCAGGGCGTCCTGAAGGTCAGGAGACAACAGCTCGACTTCGACTACCTGGAGGAATGGGCGCCGCAGGATCGGGGTCGAGGAGCTGCTGCGGCGGGCCTACGAGGACGCCGGGATCGATCGCGCCGGGACCTGACGCCGCCGGGCTCCGCCACGCTATGCTAGGCGCGGCTTGATCTTACTTTCGAAGGAGGGACCATGCCCACTCAGTACCCTCAGGAGGCCGTGCTCCGCGACGGACGCCGCCTGCTGATACGCCCGTTCACCCAGAGCGACGTCGACCCCCTCTATGAGTTCTTTCTCCACCTCCCCGAGGACGTCCGCCGCTTCGCCTGGGACCGCATCGACAATCGCCATCTGGTCGAATCCTGGGGGCGCGAGCTCGACTACGGCAAGGTGCTGCCGCTGCTCGCCTGGGACGGCCACAAGGTGGTGGCGGACGCCACCCTCCACCGGCGGACGGGGAGCCCGCTGCGCATGGTGGGGCGCGTCAAGTGGCTGCTCGATCCGGCCTACCGCGGCGCCGGGCTCGGCACCCTGCTGATGAACCACTTCATCGACACCGCGCGCGCCGACGGCCTGCGCCACCTGACCTGCATGCTGATCTCGGACTTCGAGGCCGACGCCGTCCAGACCCTGACCAACCTGGGCTTCCAGGGCTACACGATCCCCGGTTACGGGACCGACCCCGACGGCAATCAGCACGACATGATCAAGATGGTCCTCAAGCTCTGAGGCGTGGCGCTATCCGGCCGGCTCGTCCCGACCGTGCGCGTGGGCCGGCGGCGAGGTGGCCTCGACGGCCTTGAACGGCTCCAGGATCCGGTAGGTGTGGGACGCGCCCTTCGGCACCACCCAGGAATCCCCCGTCTCGAGGATCACCGTCTGCCCCTCGAGGCGCAGCTCGGCCCGCCCCGCGATCACGTAGCCGACGGTCTCGTACTCCCGCCGGCTCTCGGGCTTCTCCCCCGACGCCGGCTCCTCCTCCTCCCAGAGGCGCATCGCCACGTGCACTCCGGAGGCGAGGTATTTCTGGCCCAGCGTCCCGACGGGGGAGTGCCGGGAATCGACTTTGGTCACCGTGGTGTCGCTCATCGCAGTCTCCTTTTCAAGCCTCGGGACAGTGCACGAGCCCTGCCAATCCTCCGATCGACGCGGTGGCACGTCCGTTGCTCTTCCCGAGCAGGACGGGGAGCTCCGCCGGCCGGAGCTCCCTTCCGATTGATATCCAGAAGGAGACGACGATGCCGATGATCCTGCTTTCCAAGGGAGCGGAAATCCTGTTGCTCCAGTTCCACGAGAAGAACGGAGACCGCGTCGGGGCACACCCGGGGGACCGCCTGCCACAACAGCGCTTCGAGGAAGCCGCGGCCGAGAGCCCCGGCGTGGACTTCGACGGCTCGACGCAGTCCCTGTTGGAAGGGAACCTCATCCGTCAGGAAGGGGAGGACTTCATCCTCACCCAGGAAGGCTACGACTACCTCTACAAGCGCACGGGGCACCGCACGGGGGAGAGCTAGCCCCCCGCTCGCTTCGCCTTGTAGCCGGCCTGGAGCAACTCCGCCACCAGCCGGTCGGCATGGTCTCCCTGGACTTCGAGCTCGAAGGCCGGGGAGCCATCCGGCGCCTCCGTCTCCTTCAGGGCGCCGCCGCTGCCGCACATCTTCTTCCACGCCGCGAGCAGCGCCTCCGCCTCGGGCCGCGCGAGGACCAGCGGACCCGCCACGGTCACCGTTTTCCCCCCACGGCCGCCCTTCTCCCGGCGCACGCGGGGGGACTGCGCGGCGGCGGGGCGGCCCGCCACGGGCTCGCGCCGCGAGGGCCCGTCCTTCCTCGGGAGGGGATTTTCCGACGAATACGCTATCCTTCCGGGTTTCGGCCGCATGGCTCCCTGCTCTCTCCCCCGGAATGCCGCCGCGGCTCCGGGCGTTGTAGGATCTTCCCACGGCCCTCATCCGCCGCAAAGAGGAACACTGTCTTGGACGACATCCGGAACTTCTGCATCATCGCCCACATCGACCACGGGAAATCGACCCTGGCCGATCGGCTGATCCAACGCTGCGGCGGCGTGGAGGCGCGCGATTTTCGCGACCAGATCCTCGACTCGATGGACATCGAGCGCGAGCGCGGCATCACCATCAAGAGCAACACGATCACCCTGCGCTACACCGCCAAGGACGGCAAGCCCTACCGGCTGAACCTGATCGACACCCCGGGGCACGTCGACTTCTCGCACGAGGTGCGCCGCTCGCTGATGTCCTGCGAGGGGGCGCTGATCATCGTCGACGCCTCCCAGGGGGTCGAGGCGCAGACGGTGGCCAATCTCTACCTGGCGCTCGAGTACGACCTCGAGATCGTGCCGGTGATCAACAAGATCGACCTCCCCTCGGCCGACGTCGAGCGGGTGCGCGAGGAGATCGACGCCGACCTCGGGCTCGACCCCTTCGAGGTCGTCCTCTGCTCGGCCAAGCAGGGGATCGGGATCGACGACGTGCTGGAGGCGATCGTCGCGCGGATCCCGCCGCCGCAGGGGGAACCGGCGGCGCCGCTGCGCGCCCTGATCTTCGACGCCCAGTACGACCCGTACCGGGGCGTGGTGCTGATCTGCCGCGTCAAGGAGGGGACGATCCGTCCGGGGCAGAAGATCCGCCTGATGTACACCGCCAAGGAGTACCAGGTCGAGGAGGTGGGGCTGCTGCAGCTCAAGCGGGTGGAGGCGAGCGAGCTCGAGGCCGGCTCGGTGGGCTACGTGATCGCCGGCGTCAAGGCGGTCTCCGAGATCAACGTCGGCGACACCGTGACCGACGCCGCGAACCCCGCCGCCGATCCCCTCCCCGGCTACAAGGAGGCGAAGCCGGTCGTCTTCTCCTCGATCTACCCGATCTCGAGCGACGACTACGAGGACCTCGCCAAGGCGCTCGACAAGCTCAAGCTCAACGACGCCGCCCTGACCTTCCAGAAGGACTCCTCGACCGCCCTCGGCTTCGGCTTCCGCTGCGGCTTCCTCGGCCTGCTCCACCTGGAGATCGTGCAGGAGCGCCTGGAGCGCGAGCACGACCTCTCGCTCCTCCTCTCCGCCCCCTCGGTACAATATGAGGTCGTGCTCACCAACGGCGAGGAGACGACGGTCGACAACCCCGCCCTGTTCCCCGATCCGGGGAACATCAAGCTGATCCGCGAGCCCTACATCAAGGCGTCGGTGATGATCCCCGAGCGCTACCTGGGGGCGGTGATGGAGCTCTGCCGCGAGCGGCGGGGGGAGAACACCTCTTTCGAGTACCTCGCCATGGGGCGCCTCCAGGTGACCTCGGAGCTGCCGCTCGGCGAGATCCTGTTCGACTTCTACGACCGGCTGAAGACGATCACCCAGGGCTACGGCTCGTTCGACTACGACATCATCGACTACCGCGAGACCGACCTCGTGAAGGTGGACATCCTGGTCAACGCCGAAAAGGTGGACGCCCTCTCGCAGCTCGTCCACCGCGAGAAGTCCCGGATGCGCGCCATGCACTACTGCGAGCGGCTCGCCGACACCATCCCGCGGCAGAACTTCAAGATCGCCATCCAGGGGGCGATCGGCGGCAACATCATCGCCCGGGCGACGATCAACGCCTACCGCAAGGACGTCACCGCCAAGTGCTACGGCGGCGACATCTCGCGCAAGCGCAAGCTGCTCGAGAAGCAGAAGGAAGGCAAGAAGCGGATGAAGATGGTGGGCTCCGTCGAGATCCCCCAGGAAGCATTCCTCGCCGTGCTCAAGGCGGGGCCCAACGAGTAGCCGGGACGGTCGCCTCATCATCGTCCTGGCTTTGCCCCGCGCAGCCGACTGGCAGCGAGCGAAGCGAGCGGAGCCCGAAGGAGGCGAGCAGGGGCAAAGCCAGGACGATGATGAGGCGACCGTCCTGGAATGCGCCTCCCACCGCACCCTGTTTTCCAGATGATGCCCGACTCGCCCACGCTGCCCGCGATCATCCCCGTCTTCCCGTTGACGGGCTCCCTGCTGCTGCCGGGAAACCTGCTGCCGCTCAATATCTTCGAGCCGCGCTACCGCAACATGGTGGCGGACGCGCTCGAGGGGGACGGCCACATCGGGATGATCCAGCCGTTCGTTCCCCGGCAGGACAACTGGGTGGAGGACGAGGCGGCGCAGGAGAACCCCGACATCTACCCGGTCGGCTGCCTGGGGCGGATCGAGGACAGCGAGCGCCAGCCGGACGGCCGCTACCTGATCGTGCTGCGCGGCGTCTCGCGCTTCCGGGTCCGCGAGGAGATGGCGCGCCCGCGGGGCTACCGCCGGGTGCGGGTCGACTATGCGGAGTTCCCGCGCGACTTCGACGAGCTCAACGTCTTCCTGAACCCCACCCAGATGATGAAGGCGCTGCGCGCCTTCGGCGACAAGCACGAGCTCGAGTTCGACTACGACCTGCTGTCGAGCGTCCCCGGCATCTCGCTCCTCAACGGCCTCTCCGTGGCCCTCCCCTTCCGACCGGCGGAAAAGCAGGCCCTGCTCGAGGCGGCCGACCCGGCGGTAAGAGAAGAGCTGCTGCTGGCGTTGATGGGTATGGGGATCGAGCCTCTGTCGGCGGACGAGTACTACTCGCCGCCGATCCTCAACTGACCTCCTGGAGAACTGATATTCCACAGATCGACGGCGACATCCGCGGGATCAAAGCCTCCGAAGTCCGCGCTCTCGAGCGTACCCACCGCCGCCGCGTCGACCCGCGGCAGGTGGTCTCCTCCGAGCTCGCCCGGCATCTGACCGAGACCTCCCGCCGGCTCAACCGGCAGGTCGGAGTCCTGCTCGGACGCGACGGCACGGTCCGCAACGTCATCGTGGGAGATGCCCACAGCCTGACCCTCCCCGACATCGGCCGCCTGCGCGGCGGCGTCAGCCGCTTCCGCGGCCTGCGTCTCGTCCACACCCACTTGAAGGGGGAGCCGCTGACCCGCGACGACCTCAACGACCTCGCCCTGCTGCGGCTCGACCTGGTGGCGGCGATCGAGGTGCAGGAGAGCGGCCTGCCGGGACGGATCGACCTCGCCCACCTGGCCCCGATCGGTCCGGACGGTGACGACGCGAAGGCCGACCCCTTCGTGCGCCTCCAGGCTCCCGACGTCCACCAGCTCGGCTTCGACGTCGAGGCGACGATGCGGGCGCTCGAGGACGAGTTCGCCCGCATCACCCGCGCCGCCGGCGACACCCAGAAGGAGCGCGCCCTGGTGGTCGGCATCACTCCGGAGGACGAGCACTTCGAGGAGATGCTGGAGCTGGTGCGCTCGGCCGGCGTCGCCATCGCGGGGACTGTGCGCCAGAAGCGCTCGCAGGTCCACCCGCGGACGGTGGTGGGAAGCGGCAAGCTCCAGGACATCGTGCTCGAAGCGATGCGCGGCCGGGCGACGGTCGCCATCTTCGACATCGATCTGAAACCGGCGCAGGCCCGCGCCTTCGAGGACGCCACGGGGCTCAAGGCGATCGACCGCACGCAGCTCATCCTCGACGTCTTCGCCCAGCGCGCCCGGAGCCGCGACGGCAAGCTCCAGGTCGAGCTCGCGCAGCTCAAGTACTCGCTGCCGCGGCTGACCGAGAAGGACGCCGGCCTGTCCCGCCTGACCGGCGGCATCGGCGGCCGCGGTCCCGGCGAGACGGTGGTCGAGATCGGCCGCCGCCGCATCCGCGACCGCATCCGCGCGCTCGAAAAGCAGGTGGAATCGCTCTCCCGCCAGCGCGACCTCCGCCGCCGTCGCCGCCGCGAGGAGGGGGTGCCCGTCCTCTCGATCATCGGCTATACGAACGCCGGCAAGAGCACGCTGCTGAACGCGATGACCGGGAGCGAGGTCGCCGCCGCGGACCAGCTCTTCATGACCCTCGACCCCACGAGCCGCCGGCTGCGCTTTCCCCGCGAGGGGGAGGTGGTGGTGACCGACACCGTGGGCTTCCTCGCCGATCTGCCGCCCGACCTCGTCGCCGCCTTCCGCGCCACCCTCGAGGAGCTGGCCGACGCCGACCTCCTCCTCCACGTGGTGGACGCCGCCGATCCGCGCCTCGAGCCGAAGCTGGAGGCCGTCGAGCGCCTCCTCGCCGAGCTTCACCTGGCGGAGATCCCGCGCCTCGTCGTCCTCAACAAGTCCGACCTCCTGGAGCCCTACGAGGCCGACGCCCTCGCCCGCCGCTTCTCGGGAGTCGCCGTCAGCGCCGCCAAGCGCTCAGGCCTCGCCGACCTCGTCCACGCCGCCGAGGAGCGGCTGGGGCGCGAGAAGCCGCTGATCAAGACGTACGGGGAGGAAGGGAAGGAGCCGGTGGTGGCCGACGTGTTGTAGAATTTCTCCCGAAGGGAGGCCACACATGTCCTTCGAAGAATTGAAACGTGAAGCCCTCAAGCTCTCCTTTGACCAGCGGGAAGAGCTCGTTCATACCTTGCACCAAAGCCTGGACGAGGAAGAGGACGACCCCGAGATCGAGCGCGCCATCCTGGCGGAGGTCAAACGGCGGTATGAGACGATCCAAGCCGGTACCGCAGAGCTTCTCGACGGCGAAAGGGCACTGGCAAAGCTTCGAGCGGAGCTCGGTTGAAGAGGTTCGTTCTCGATTCCCGCGCGGATGCGGATCTCAGGACGACAGCTCATTACTACGACGACCAGCGGCAGGGGCTGGGACAAGAGTTCCTGGCCGACTTCGACCAAACCATCGCTCGGATCGTAGCGTATCCTCTCGCAGCGCCGAGCGTCGATCAACAGACCCGCAAAGCCAAGCTCGAAGACTTTCCTTTTGATGTCTTCTATGTCTTGAGGGAGGACATCACCGTCGTTGCCGTGATGCACCGGCGGCGCCATCCGGACTCCTGGAAGAAACGGCTCTGAATACCTCTGCCTCTTCCTCCCCCGGCCTCTATCTCCACATCCCCTTCTGCTCCGCCATCTGTCCCTACTGCGATTTCGCGGTCCTGACCGGCGGGGCGGAGCGGCGACGGCGGTTCGTCGATCATCTCGTCGCGGAAATCTCCCTCTGGGCGCCGGATCGTTCGCAGTTTGACGGCATCGATACGATCTACTTTGGCGGCGGCACCCCCTCGGCTCTGACGCCTGACGATCTCGCCCGCGTCCTGGCAGCCGCGCGCGAAAACCTTTCGATTCAGGACGGCGCCTGGGTTTCGTTCGAGGCGAACCCCGAAGACGTCGACGCCGCGAGCGTCCGCGCCTGGCGGGCCCTCGGCGTCCGCTTTCTTTCGCTCGGGGTTCAATCGTTCGACGCCGAGGCGCTGCGGCTCCTCGGCCGCCGGCACACGCCGGAGGACGCTCGCCGGAGCTTCGAGACCGCCCGCGCGGCGGGGTTCGACTCGATCTCGATCGACCTGATCTATGGGCTGCCGGACCAGCCGTTCGAGATCTGGAAGCGGACGCTGGAGGCTGCCGTCGCGCTCGCGCCCGATCACATCTCCTGCTATCAGCTCACCTTTCACGAGGGGACGCCGTTCGGGTTCCGCCTGGCGAAGGGGGAGATGCACGAGCTGCCGGAGGAGTCCCAGGGAGAGATCTTCCTCTTCACCCACCAGTTCCTCCGCGATCACGGCTATCCGGCATACGAGGTCTCGAGCTTCGCCCGCTCGCCCGCGCACCGGTCGCGCCACAACCAGAAATATTGGCATCACGTCCCCTACCTCGGCCTCGGCCCTTCGGCCCACTCGTTCTCCGGTGTCGCGGGCGCGCGCCGCTGGTGGAACGAGCGCAAGCTCGGACCTTACGAAAAGCGGCTCGAAGAAGGAGAGCGGCCGATCGCCGGAAGCGAGGAGCTGACCCGCGCCGACCTCGCGCTCGAAGCGTTGATGCTCGGCCTGCGGACGGCGGACGGCATCGATCTCGGGAAGTTTCGGAGGCGCTACGGCGTGGACCTGCTGCAACGCAACGAGCCGCTCGTCGAGCGGCTGGTGAAAGATGGCCTCTTGCGGGTCGAGGGGGATCTGCTGCTCCCCACCCTGGCCGGCCTCGCCGTCACGGACTCTCTGGCCCGCGACTTCGAGGTCGGCTCGCCGATCGCTCGTTAGCGCACCTTCTGTTGCAGGAGAGGGGCCGGGGCTCCTACCGCCGCGAGCCGGAAGGAGGGGCCCGCGGCTCTCCTCAACTCGAAGTTGGAGACATCGGATGAAAAAACTCGCGCTCCTGATCGCCCTCGTATTCTTCGCCCTCACCGCCCTCACGGTCCCGGCCTCGGCCGCCGAGACCTCGCAGACCGCTCCCACCGCTCAGATGATGACGCCCGCACATCAGATCGATGGGCCGCTCCCGCTGCTCGAGCGGATCATCAAGCCCGTACCGTTCTGCTCGGCCGTGCACGGCACTTGCTCGCCCACCGGCTCCACCACACCCTGCACCGACGCCTGCGGCGATCACCTGAGCTGCACCTGCACCTCGTCGCACACCTGGTTCTGCCAACAGGAGTGCTGATCGCCGGCGGCCGCCGGCGAAGCTCCGCAGTCTCGCCGGCGGCCGGTGGCTACTTCCGCTTCACCTGGATCTCCATCGACTTCATCTCCTTGCCGGAGGGGTCGGGATTGTACATCTCCATGGTGAAGTGGTCGGGGTCCGTCAGGGTCGTCACCTGGCGGGCCGTCATCTTCTTGCCGGACATCGGGTCCATCATGTCGGCCGTCCACGTGCACTTCCTGCCCGCCTCATCGCAGACGCTCGGGCCGCTCATGATGCCGGTGCCGAAGTTGTCCACCCAGGTGCCGGTGTACTGCTTGGCCAGGTTGTCGTACCCCTCGGTCGAGCGCCCTTCGAAGGGCATCCCCATCATCTGGCCGTGGACGGACATCTCGAGGTAACGGCCGCCCATGATCATCTCGCCGTGCATGGTGCCGCTCGACTCGATCGGCGGCTGCCCCGGCGCCATCCACATCCTGCTGGTGTAGCTCCAGTCCCCCGCCCGCTGGGCCAGCAGCTTGTGCTGCGGACCCGGGGACATCGCCTTCATCATCGCGTCCATCTCGCCGGCCATGGCGGGGGCCGCGGCGGGCTTGTCTTGGGCAAAGACGGGAATCGCCGTCAGGCCCAGCAGGGAAAATGCGACCGGCATCGTGAGCTTCCTCGTCAATTTCATGAGGTGCATCGGGAACTCCTCCTTGAGATCGATGAATCGTGGGATGGAACGGATCACCGCTTGTGTTACGCTCTGTTACCGCATAAACTAGCACGCGGATTCGGTTGCGTCAACCGGGAACTTCCCGCCCTCGGGGGCGGGCTTCGCGGTCCTTGCGGGCAGCAGCCGGTCCTGTATCATCAGCGGCTCGACGGAGCCCACGGCGACAACTTTCAAGCGAAGAGAGAGCTTCTCCCCAAAGAATCCATGGCTTACGACGCTTCTTCGATCGAGGTCCTGACCGGGCTCGAGCCGGTGCGCAAGCGCCCCGGCATGTACACCTTCACGGACCGTCCCGACCACCTCGCCCAGGAGGTGGTGGACAACGCCGCCGACGAGGCGATCGCGGGGCACGCCAACGAGATCGTGGTGACGCTCTACGCCGACGGCTCGCTCGCGGTGACCGACAACGGGCGCGGCATGCCGGTCGACCTCCACAAGGGGGAGCGGGTGCCGGGGGTGGAGGTGATCCTCACCCGCCTCCACTCGGGGGCCAAGTTCTCCGACAAGAGCTACCGCTTCTCGGGCGGCCTCCACGGCGTCGGCGTCTCGGTGGTCAACGCCCTCTCCTCGCGCCTCGAAGTCTGGGTGAGGCGCCAGGGGAAGGAGCACCACATGGCGTTCGCCGACGGCAACAAGACCTCCGACCTCAAGGTGGTGGGCACCGTCGGCCAGCGCAACACCGGCACCACCGTGCGCTTCTGGGCCGATCCCAAGTTCTTCGACTCCCCCAAGTTCTCGGTCCCCAAGCTCAAGCACGGCCTGCGCGCCAAGGCGGTGCTCTGCCCCGGCCTCCACATCCGCTTCGTCCACGAGGAGGCGCCGGACGACAACGAGGACTGGTTCTACGAGGACGGCCTCAAGGATTACCTGACCGACGAGCTCGCCGGGTGCCAGACGGTCCCCGAGGAGCCGTTCATCGGCCACTTCCGCGGCCAGGACGAGGAGGTGGACTGGGCGGTCTGCTGGCTCGGCGAGGAGGAGGACGCCTCGGACGGCGTGGGCGAGGGGTACGTCAACCTGATCCCGACGCCGCAGGGGGGGACGCACGTCAACGGCTTCCGCGCCGGCTTGACCGATGCCATCCGCGAGTTCTGCGAGTTCCGCGACCTGCTGCCGCGCGGCATCAAGCTGGCGCCGGAGGACGTCTGGGCCCGCTGCTCCTACGTGCTGTCGGTGCGCATGAAGGACCCGCAGTTCACCGGCCAGACCAAGGAGCGGCTCTCCTCGCGCGAGGCGGCGGCCTTCGTCTCCGGCGTCGCCAAGGACTCCTTCGCCCTCTGGCTCAACCACCACACGGCCGACGCCGAGCGGATCGCCCGCCTGGCGATCGACAGCGCGCAGTCGCGCCTGCGCTCCGGCAAGCAGGTGAAGCGCAAGACGGTGACCTCCGGCCCCGCCCTGCCCGGGAAGCTCGCCGACTGCACCAGCCAGGACCTGGGGCTCACCGAGCTCTTCCTGGTCGAGGGGGACTCGGCCGGCGGCTCGGCCAAGCAGGCGCGCAGCAAGGAGTTCCAGGCGATCCTGCCGCTGCGCGGGAAGATCCTGAACACCTGGGAGGTCGATCCCTCCGAGGTGCTCGGCTCGCAGGAGGTGCACGACATCGCGGTCGCCCTCGGGGTCGATCCCGGCTCCGAGAAGCGCGACGGCCTGCGCTACGGCAAGATCTGCATCCTCGCCGACGCCGACTCGGACGGCGCCCACATCGCGACCCTCCTCTGCGCCCTCTTCCTCCGCCACTTCCGCGGCCTGGTCGAGGACGGCCGCATCCACGTCGCGATGCCGCCGCTCTACCGCATCGACGTCGGCAAGGAGGTCTTCTACGCCCTCGACGAGCGGGAGAAGAAGGGGATCCTCGACCGCCTCGAAGCCGAGGGGAAGAAGGGAAGGCCCAACGTACAGCGCTTCAAGGGGCTGGGCGAGATGAACCCCCTCCAGCTCCGCGAGACCACCATGGCCCCCGAGACCCGCCGCCTCGTGCAGCTCACCCTGCTCGGCGAAGAGGGAGAGAACGACGCCGCGACCGTCATCGACCGCCTCCTCGCCAAGAACCGCGCGGGCGACCGCAAGGAATGGCTGATGGAGGAAGGGAACCGGGCGGAGGTGGAGGTTTAAAATGCTCGTAAGGAGGATCGAACGATGACGACGGTGACGATTCCATTTCCAGACGACCTCAAGGAGGAGGCGGAGAAGACCGCCGCCGCGAGGGGTACTTCCCTTGAGGAGTTCGTTCGCGAGACCGTGGCGCGTCGGGTCCAGAGACTGGCGCTCCCGTGGAGCGAAGATCCGTTCTTTGCCGACAAGGAGGTCTACACGGGACCTACCCCTCCGGATCTCGTGGAGCGCCTTGACGACTACCTCTATGGAGATGAAGATTGATCTTTGTCGACACTGGAGCCTTCCTGGCCAAGTATTTGGAGAGAGATCAGCATCATCCTCAAGCCTTTCCAGTCTGGGCCCGGATCGAGCGCGACAAGGAATTGTTCTGCACGAGCAATTTCGTCATCGATGAGCTGGCAACACTGTTGGCCAGGCGTTCCAATTATTTCTTTGCCGCCCAGAAAATTCGGAGCATCTACGAATCCGACCTGATCGACATTCTCCGTCCTGATGAAGCAGAGGAGCGAAGAGCCGTGACGCTCTTCGCGAAGTATGCAGACCAGCGGGTCAGCTTTACCGACTGCGTATCGTTCGTCATCATGAAAACCCGGAGCATTGATAGCGTCTTCTCCTTCGATCGCCACTTCGATCTTCCCGGTTTCTCTCGGATTCCTCTCGTCTCCTGAATCAAAGTATGCCCAGAACCACCCGCAAAAAAGGCAACGGCGCCGCGCCGCTGTTCCGCGTCCCTTATGCCGACGTCGAGCACCTGTCGCTCGCGCGGTTCACCGAGAAGGCGTACCTCGACTACTCGATGTACGTGATCCTCGACCGCGCCCTGCCGAGCCTGGCGGACGGCCTCAAGCCCGTGCAGCGGCGGATCATCTACGCGATGTCCGAGCTGGGGCTGTCGGCCAATGCCAAGTTCAAGAAGTCGGCGCGCACGGTGGGCGACGTGCTCGGCAAGTACCACCCGCACGGTGACTCCGCCTGCTACGAGGCGATGGTGCTGATGGCGCAGCCGTTCAGCCTGCGCCATCCGCTGGTCGACGGGCAGGGGAACTGGGGGTCGCAGGACGATCCGAAGTCGTTCGCGGCCATGCGCTACACCGAGGCGCGGCTCACCCGTTTCGCGCAGACCCTCCTCTCCGAGCTCGAGCAGGGGACGGTCGACTGGGGGCTCAACTTCGACGGCACCCTCCAGGAGCCGAAGCTGATGCCGTCGCGCCTCCCCCACGTGCTGCTCAACGGCGCCTCGGGGATCGCCGTCGGCATGGCGACCGACATCCCGCCGCACAACGCGCGCGAGGTGGTCGCCGCGTGCCTGCGCCTGCTCGACGATCCGAAGCTCGCGGACGACGCGATCTACGAGGAGATCCTGGGGCCCGACTTCCCGACCGACGCCGAGATCATCACGCCGCGCGCCGACATCCGCCGGATGTACGAGACCGGCTCGGGGTCGCTACGCCTGCGCGCCGGCTTCGAGGTGCAGGACGGCGAGGTGGTGGTCACCGCCCTCCCCTTCCAGGTCTCCGGCAGCAAGGTGATGACCCAGATCGCCGGCCAGATGGCGGCCAAGAAGCTGCCGATGGTCGAGGACCTGCGCGACGAGTCGGATCACGAGAACCCCACCCGCCTGGTGATCGTGCCGCGCTCGAACCGCGTCGACCTCGAGGGGCTGATGGCGCACCTCTTCGCCACCACCGACCTCGAGCGCACCTATCGCGTGAACCTGACGATGATCGGCCTCGACGGCCGCCCGCGGCAGTTCAACCTGCGCGAGCTGCTGACCGAGTGGCTGCGCTTCCGCGTCGAGACCGTCCGCCGCCGGCTCCAGTTCCGCTACGACAAGGTGCTCACCCGGCTCCACGTCCTCGACGGCTACCTGATCGCCTATCTGAACATCGACGAGGTGATCCGCATCGTCCGCACCGAGGACGACCCCAAGGCGCGGCTGATGGTCCGCTTCCACCTCACCGAGGTGCAGGCGGACGCCATCCTCGACCTGCGCCTGCGCCACTTGGCGCGGCTCGAGGAGATGGAGATCCGCGGCGAGCAGAGCGCCCTCGCCAAGGAGCGCGACGCGCTGGCGAAGACCTTGAGCTCCGAGGCCCGCCTGCGCCGCAAGGTGCGCGACGAGCTGGAGGCCGACGCCGCGGAGTTCGGCGACGAGCGCCGCTCGCCGATCGTCGAGCGCGGCGCCGCCAAGGCGCTCGACGAGACGGCGCTGATCCCCACCGAGCCGGTGACCGTGGTCCTCTCCGAGAAGGGATGGGTGCGCGCCGGCAAGGGGCACGAGCTCGATCCCAGGGAGCTCTCCTACAAGGCGGGGGACGCCTTCCTGATGGCGGCCAAGGGGCGGACCAACCAGTCGGCGGTCTTCCTCGACTCGACGGGGCGCACCTACTCGCTCGCCGCCCACGCCCTCCCCTCGGCCCGCGGCCAGGGAGAGCCGCTGTCGAGCCACGTCACCCTGCCGCCGGGCGCCATCCTGGTGGGGGTGATGCTGGGGGGGGACGACGACCTCTACCTGATGGCGACCAGCGCCGGCTACGGCTTCCTCGCCAAGCTGGGGGACCTCCAGACCCGCCAGAAGGCGGGAAAGGCGGTGATCACCGTGCCGGACGGCGCCAAGGTGCTGACCCCGCTCCGCGTCGCCAGCCCGGACGCCGAGCTGCTGGCCGCCGCCAGCGACGCCGGGCACCTGCTGATCTTCCCGATCGGCGACCTCCCCGTGCTGCCGCGCGGCAAGGGGGTGAAGATCCTCAGCCTCACCTCCAAGGGGGAGACCGCCGCCCTCGCCGCCTGCGCCGTGCTGCCGGAGGGCGCCCACCTCCTCGTCCACTCCGGCAAGCGCTATCTCAACCTCAAGCCCGCCGAATGGAAGCTCTTCGCCGGCAACCGCGCCCTCAAGGGGAACAAGCTGCCGCGCGGCTACACGAACGTAGGGATGCTCGAGGTGCCGGCGTAAGGGAATCCCGTCGGCGGGATGCCGCCCTCCCGCTCTCCGCCCACCCGTTTCGCATTACAAAATCTCAGGGGGCAGCCACTGCCCCCTGAGGACCCGCCACAAAATCTCGGAGGGCAGCCGTTGCCCGGTGAGATTTTCTCTCCGCCCTTCCGAGGGAAGCCACGGAATCTCAGAGGGCAGCCTCCGCCCTCTGAGGGGACAGAACAAAATCTCACCGGGCAGCCACTGCCCTCCGAGATTCCACAGCAAAATCTCACCTGGCAGCGGTTGCCCTCTGAGGGGACGGAGCAAAATCTCGGAGGGCAGCGGCTGCCCCCTGAGATTTCCGATCGGAAAACCGGAGGCAGGAGCGCCGGAGCCGCTAAATTCCCTCCGCCACTGGATATTTTCCGCGCCTGCTACACTACCCGGCCGCCGGAAAGCGTACTCCGGCGACAGGAGGAGCTTGCACCATGATTGAAATCGACCGCGAAATCACGCAGGACTACGAGCGGGCCCTCGGGCTCGAGTGGCTGGAGACCAACGGGCTGGGGGGATGGGCCGGGACCACCGTCGCCGGGGCGCACAGCCGCCGCGAGCACGGGCTGCTCGCCGCCGCCGCTCCGCCGCCGTCCGGCCGCACCGTCCTGCTCTCCCGATTGGATGAGACCCTCCACGTGGAGGGAGAGAGCTTCGAGCTCTCCTGCAACCAGTTCCCCGGCGCCGTGGCGCCCCGGGGGTTCGAGCGCCTGACCGCCTTCCGCCAGGACCTCTTCCCCAGCTTCGAGTTCGAGGCCGGCGGGGTGCGGCTGCGCAAGACCGTAGCCGCCCTGGACGGCGAGAACACCACCCTCGTGCTCTACGAGGTGGTGCAGGCGTCCGGCCCCTTCATCCTCTCGCTGCGCCCCTTCCTCGCCGCCCGGGACGGCGGCGGCCTGACCCGCGCCGGCGCCGGGATCTCGCAGGAGACCCTCTACGAGGACGGCGTGCTGCGGCTCCGCCCCTACGCCGAGGTGACCGACATCTTCCTCCAGGTGCCGGGCGCCGAGCTGCGCGCCAACCCGCAGTGGTGGTACCGCTTCGAGTACGAGGGGGACCGCCGGCGGGGGGCTGAGTTCCAGGAGGACCTCTGGACCCCGGGGGTCTTCGGCCGCGAGCTGACCGTCGGCGGCCGCCTCGGCGTCGTCATCTCGACCCAGGACCCGGCGGGGCGCGACGCCTTCGCCCTCTTCGCCAGGGAGCGCAAGCGGCGGGAGAAGATCGTGCACTCCCTCCCCGTGCAGGACGACTTCGCCCGCTACCTGGCGCTCGCGGCGGACAGCTTCGTGGTCCGCCGGGGACCCAGCCAGCGCGCGGTGATCGCCGGTTACCATGACTCGGACGAACGCAGCCGGGACGCGTTGATCGCCCTCCCCGGCCTCTGCCTGGTGACCGGCCGCTACGAGGACGCGAAGAAGATCCTCCGCGCCGCCGTGAAGAATCTCCAGCAGGGGGTCCTGGCGGAGCCCGCAGACTCGGGCGTCGGCGCGGCGGACTCCTCGCTCTGGCTGTTCGTCGCCGCCTGGAAGTACCTGCAGGCGACGACCGACGAGGCGTTCGCCCGCGAGACCCTCCTCCCCGCCCTGCGCAAGGTCGTGCACTGGTACGAGAAGGGGACCCTCCACGGCATCGGAGTGGAGGCGGACGGCCTGCTCGCCGAAGGCCCGGCGGCCGCGCGGCCGGGGAAGGCGGTGGAGGTCAACGCCCTGTGGTTCAACGCTCTCTCGATCCTCGCCGAGCTCGAGGCGCGGCTCGGCGATCCGGCCGAGGCCAAGAGCTTGGCGCAGCGGGCGAAGCGGGTCCAGAAGAGCTTCCTGGAGACGTTCTGGGACGAGGGCCGCGGGTATCTCGCCGACCGCATCGAGGGGGATCTGCGGGACGCCGCTCTGCGCCCCCACCAGATCTTCGCCCTCAGCCTCCCCTTCCCGCTGCTGCCGAAGCCGAAGGCGGCACGGGCGCTGGCGGCGATCGAGGAGGGGCTCTACACCCCGGCGGGGCTGCGGGAGGGGACCGATCCCCGGGGGATCGTCTGGACCTGGCTGCTCGGGCCGTACCTGACCGCCCTGGTCCGCGTCTCCGGAGCCGCCGGCCGCAAGCGGGGGCTGGCCGCGATCGAGGCGCTGAAGCCGAAGCTCGCCGAGGCGGGGGTCGGCTCGCTCGCGGAGGCGGGCTCGATCGCGCGGGCGTGCAGCGTGGCCGAGGTGTTGCGGGCCTACGTGGAGGATCTGCAAGGCGGCGAGGAGAAGGCCGCGCGGCCGGCGCGGCCGGCGCGGAAAACGACCGTGAAGGCGGAGGCCCCCAAGGCCCCGGAGAAAACGGTGAAAGCTTCTGCCAAGCCCTCGAGGGAGGCCAAGGGAAAGACGCCGCCGCGAAAAAAACTTCGCTGAGGCTCACCGCCAGAACGCGCCCAACCGGTGGTACCTTCTCCCCCGGAGCGTTCGTGCATGAGCCCAAAGCCCCGTCATGTGATCCTGGTCGGCAATCAGCCGGTGACCCTGCCGGAGGGGGTCACCGCCCTCGATTGGTCGCTCGAGCGCGGCAACGCCCAGAACCCCCGCATCCGGTCGTACCTGGTGTGCATCCGTCTGATCGAAGGGGTGCTCGAGAGCAACTACGCCCTGCTCCACTGCTCGCCCGAGCGGCTGCTCGACATCTGGGGGAAGGTCCGCCAGGTCTCGACCCTGATCCGCACGCAGCTCGCGCCGCTGCTCGAGATCCCCTCGCGCATCCCGCGTCTCGAAGCGGCCCGGCAGAGCGCCGGCATGGCGCTCCTGATGCTCAGGGATCACGTGCTGCGCGACCTCGACCGCTTCCCGGACGACGTGCCCGTGGCCCAGCTGATGGAGGTGCGCAAGCTCCTCTGCGTCTCGATCGGCCAGATCCACTCCTTCCTGCACGACACCTTCGGCGAGGTGATGTCGAGCGATCCGCGCAGCCTCCACGACGCCGACTACTTCCTCTCCCGCCGCTTTCCGCGCGACATCGACGAAGCCGAGTGGCTCCATGCGACCCTGGCGCGGCTCAGCGAGTACCTGGCCGGCCTCGAGGCGGGGCGCGACCGCCACCTCTCCCGGGTCTCCGCGGCGATCCGGCGCGACGAGTCGGTGCCCAATCTCCTCACCTGGGAGCCCGCCGCGGACTTCCTCGAGATCCTGCTCAACGGCCTCACCCCCAAGCTCAAGGAGGTGCTGGCCCTGCGCGGCGTGCGCTTCTACGAGATGGAGATCCTCGACCGTCACGCCTTCGAGATCCCGCACCGCTGCCGCCTGGTGCTCGACCTCCACGCCACCGCCCTCGAGGCGGTCGAGGGGATCAAGGCCGCCGTCGGACCCTCGCAGGCGGCCCAGGAGCAGGGGGTCCGCGACCTCATCTTCTGCCACGGCGCCTTCGGCCGCCGGATCGCGCTCCAGCTCTCCGAGATCGACACCGTGGTGCGCGACCTCGGCGCCTTCGTCCCGCTCTGGATCGAGGCGGTCGAGAAGCGGCGCGCCCTGCTGCTGCGCAAGAGCCTCGAGGAAGGCGCCCCGCAACGCGAGGAGTGGTGAGGGATCGTCCAGGCCTTCCCAGGCATCGGAAACCACGGCCCGTGTAGCTCTTGCACACCAGCCGGTCCTCCGCGTTCTCTTTCCCACGCTTTTTATCCCTTTCCGAGGGATCTCCCGGGGACCGCCCGCCGCCGGGGCCTCCCCCTGTCTCCGGCTCTGCCGTGGTCTGCATCTTGCAGCTTGGCCGGCGCGGCGAGATGGATGCGCTGCTCTGACTCCGGGATTCCTCGACGCTCGCCCGCGGCGGACCCGCTCCGCTCACCTTGGATTTCACTGCTCGAAAGGAGCTGGCTCGATGTTTGATTATCTGATCGTGGGGGCTGGTTTCGCCGGCAGCGTGCTCGCCGAGCGGCTGGCGCGCGGCTCCGGCAAGAAGGTTCTGCTGGTGGATCGCCGCCCGCACATCGGCGGCAACGCCTACGACCATTACGATGACGCGGGGGTCCTGGTCCACAGGTACGGCCCGCACATCTTCCACACCAATTCGCAGGAGGTGTTCGAGTACCTGGCGGGCTTCACCCGCTGGCGCCCCTACGAGCACCGGGTGCGGGCGAGCGTCGACGGCCAGCTCGTCCCCATCCCGATCAACCTCGACACCATCAATCAGCTCTACGGGCTGAAGCTCACCAGCCAGCAGGTCGAGGAGTTCTTCACTTCGGTGGCCGAGCCGCGGGAGGTGGTGCGCACCTCCGAGGACGTGGTGATCGGCCGCGTCGGCCGCGAGCTGTACGAGAAGTTTTTCCGCGGCTACACCCGCAAGCAGTGGGGGCTCGATCCCTCGCAGCTCGACGCCATGGTCACCGCCCGCGTGCCGGTGCGCACCAACCGCGACGACCGCTACTTCGCGGACGCCTACCAGGCAATGCCCCTGCACGGCTTCACCCGGATGTTCGAGAACCTGCTCGACCACGAGAACATCAAGATCCTGCTCAACACCGACTATCGGGAGATCGTCGACCAGATCCCCTACGAGCGGATGATCTACACCGGCCCGATCGACGAGTTCTTCGACTGCCGCTACGGCAGGCTCCCCTACCGGTCGCTCCGCTTCGAGTTCGAGACGGTGAACCAGGAGTGGGTCCAGCCGGTGGCGGTGATCAACTACCCGAACGAGAACCTCTACACGCGGGTGACCGAGTTCAAGCACCTGACCGGCCAGAAGCACGAGAAGAGCAGCCTGGTCTACGAGTATCCGCTCGCCGAGGGGGACCCCTACTACCCGGTGCCGCGGCCGGAGAACAACGAGCTCTACAAGCGGTACCAGGCGCTGGCCGAGGCACGGTCCGACGTCCATTTCGTGGGCCGGCTCGCCACCTACAAGTACTACAACATGGACCAGGTCGTGGCGCAGGCGCTCTCGGTCTACGCCCGCATCGTCGGCCAGAAGCGGGCCGAGGCTACCCGCATCGAAGCGCCCCGCCCCGCCAAGCCCACCATCCTTTCCCCTTCCCGGGAGCGGCGGCCGGCGGCGGCCCTGCTCGGTGGGATCCCCGCCACCCTGGAGGTCAAGGGGCGCGCCGGCAGCCGGAGAAACGGAAGGGCCGCGCTCTCTCCCTCGGACTGACCCGAGCCTTCGACCCCCTCCGGGGGTGGGGGTCCACGGTATAGGATCTGCCTGCTCCGCCCGCCCGCCCCTCGGGGCGGCGGGGGAGCCCGACCCCAAAAAGGAGAGCGATGAAAACGCTGAGAAGCTATATCTGCGGCACCTGGCACGAGGCGGCCTCCGGGTTCGCCACGCTGGTCGATCCCTCGACGGAGGAGCCGATCGCGCGGGCGTCCTCCGCCGGGATCGATTTCGGAGCGGTGGTCGACTACGCCCGCGGCAAGGGGGGGCCGGCGCTGCGCGCGATGACCTTCGCCCAGCGCGCGGTGCTGCTCAAGGAGATGTCGAAGGTGCTGCGCGACAACCGCGACGAGCTCCTCGCCCTCTCGGCCCGCAACACCGGCACCACCACGCCCGACGGCTCCTTCGACGTCGACGGCGGCTCGGGGACGCTCGCCTACTACTTCGCGCTCGGCAAGGGGCTCGGCGACCGCGCCTTTCTCGCCGAGGGGGACGGGGTGCAGCTCGCCAAGACCGAGGGGTTCTACGGCCGGCACATCCTGGTGCCGCGCCGGGGCGTCGCGGTGCACATCAACGCCTTCAATTTCCCCATCTGGGGATTCGCCGAGAAGGCCGCCTGCGCTCTCCTCGCCGGCACGCCGGTGATCACCAAGCCCGCCACCTCGACGGCGATGGTCACCGAGCGGGCGATCGAGCTGATCGTGGCCGCCGGCTTCCTCCCCGAGGGAGCGCTGCAGCTCATCGTCGGCTCGACCGGCGACCTGCTCGACCGGCTGGGGGCGCACGACGTCCTCGCCTTCACCGGCTCGGCCGACACGGCGCGCGGCCTCAAGTCGCGGGCCAACCTGCTCGCCGCCAACACGCGGGTCAATATTGAAGCCGACAGCCTGAACGCGGCCGTGCTCGCCCCGGACGTCGCGGCGGGCTCCCCCACCTTCGCGCTGTTCGTCAAGGACGTGGTGCGCGAGATGACCCAGAAGAGCGGCCAGAAGTGCACCGCCGTGCGCCGCATCCTGGTCCCGGCGGAACGGATCGACGCCGCGCAGGAGGCGCTGATCGCGCGGCTCGGGAAGGTCGTGGTGGGGAACCCGGCGGACGAATCGGTGCGCATGGGGCCGGTCGCCACCGCCCAGCAACTCGCGGATTCGATGGACGGCATCGCGGAGCTGGGGAAAGCGGCGCGGATCGTCCACGGCACCGGGCAGCGCGCGGACGGCGCCGGCGCCCCGGCGGGCAAGGGGTTCTTCCTCCAGCCGACCCTGCTGCGCGGCGACGACGCCCGCAACGCCGGGCCGGTCCACGAGCGCGAGGTCTTCGCCCCGGTGGCCACTCTCCTCCCCTACGATGGCAGCGCCAGGGACGCGGCGGAGATCGTCGCCCTGGGCGGCGGCACGCTGGTGACCTCGGCCTACACGGACGATGCCGCCTGGGCGGCGGACTTCGTGGCGCGCGGGGGCGGCGACACCGGCCGCATCTACCTCGGCTCCGAGGCCTCGGCCGCGGACGCCCCCGGCTCGGGAGCCGCCCTGCCGCAGACCCTCCACGGCGGCCCCGGCCGCGCCGGCGGCGGCGAGGAGCTCGGCGGCCTGGTCGGCGTCAAGCTCTACCTGCAGCGGGTGGCGGTGCAGGGGAGCAAGGGACAGGTGGACGGACTGGTGGCGGCGCCATGAGTGATTCTCACGATAAATCTCTCCGCGATCATCTCCACGAGCTGCTGAAGGGCGGCAGCGCCCACCTCGACTTCGACAAGGCGATCGCCGATCTGCCCCCCAAGCTCCGCGGCGCCAAGGCGCCGGGGCTGCCGCACACCATCTGGCAGCTCGTGGAGCACCTGCGGCTCGCGCAGTGGGACATCCTCGAGTTCAGCCGCGACAAGGACCACGTCTCCCCGCCCTGGCCGGCCGGCTACTGGCCGGACTCCGAGGCGCCCGCCGACGACGCGGCCTGGGAGACGAGCGTCGAGACCTTCCACGCCGAGCTGAAGGCGATGCAGGATCTGGTCGCCGACCCCAAGACCGACCTCTACGCCAAGCTCCCCTGGGGGGACGGCCAGACCGTCCTCCGCGAGGCGCTGCTCGCGGCCGACCACAACGCCTACCACGTGGCGCAGATCGTCATGGTGCGGCATGGGTTGGGGGCTTGGGAGGGGTAAGGGGAACTTCAGGGGCTTTACGATCCGGGGGGCGGCCCGCCCTGCGAAGCCTCACCCCCGGCCCCTCTCCACTGCGTGGAGAGGGGGGGGGCCCTGCGATCGGCCTTACCGTAGGGTGCGCTGCGCGCACCAGCGGACGTTGATGGTGCGCACAGCGCACCCTACGGGCTAGTGCTTCGGCCTGGAGGAGGAGTGATGCCGGTCAGGAAGTTCCGCGACTTGCAGGAGATGGAGGACTCGCTCTGGCGGGAGCCGGGACCGGAGCTGTGGCGGGCCATCGAGCGGGTCTGGAGCTTCGCCGCGCGGACCGTTCCCCGGCACTTCCCTCCGGGCGTCTACAAGCACCGGTCGATCGAAGAGGCGAAGCGGCTGCGCGAGCAGTGGGAGGCGGCCGACTTTCAGGACTTCTGGGCGCGCCGCGGCGTGAATCCACAGGAGCTGGCGGCGAAGAAACCCTGACCGCGAGCCGGCACTGACCTCCCCTCCTCCCTCACCGCCGCGACATCGTCGAGGCGCGCAACAGGTAATAGAGCAAGGTCATCAGCGTCGAGACCACGGCGGCCACGTAGGTCATCGCGGCGGCGTTCAGGACCTTGTCCATGCCGGGGCGCTCCTGGGGCAGGATGATCCCGGTCTCGACGGCGAGGCGCTTGGCGCGCGCCGAGGCGTCGAACTCGACCGGCAGCGTCACCACCTGGAACAGGAGCACCAGCGAGAACAGCCCGGCGCCGGCGTAGATCATGCTCGGCGCATGGAAGAGCAGGCCGAACAGCATCACGAAGTAGCCGGCCGAGGAGCCGATGTTGGCGGTCGGCACCAGGGCCGAGCGCAGCCCCAGCGCCTTGTACCCCTGCTGGTGCTGGAGGGCGTGCCCCGCTTCGTGGCAGGCGACTCCCACCGCGGCCACCGAATTCGAGGCGTAGGTCGCCTCCGAGAGGTTCAGGGTCCGGTTGAGCGGATTGTAGTGGTCCGAGAGGAACCCCTGCGTCGGCACCACCTGGACGTCCGAGAGGCCGGCATGCCGCAGCATCTCGGAAGCCGCCTGCGCCCCGGTCAGGCCGCGCGCCGTGCGCACCTTGGAGTATTTGTTGAACGCCGACTTGGTGCGCCAGCTCGCCCACAGCGAGAGCGCCAGCGCCGGCAGGATGAAAGCGAAGTACATCGGGTCGAAGATCATGGGTTGTCGATGCCCCTTTCAAAGCTTGAAAACAGCTCCGGCTCGCACCGCATTTCCGGCCGCTTCGCGATCCTCCCGAGGGCGCTTGATACAGTGAGACGGGAAGGAGAAACGCGATGAATGAGGAGACTACCAGGATCGCCCTCGTCACCGGCGGCAGCCGCGGCATCGGCCGCGCGGTCGTCGAGGCGCTGCTCGGCGAAGGATGGCGGGTGCGCTTCTGCAGCCGCAGCCCGGAATCCGTCGCCGCGGCCCAGAAGGAGCTCTCGGGCCGCTTCGGCGACGCCGTGACCGGAGACGCCGTGGACGCCCGGGATCAAGACTCGGTGGACCGCTTCGTGGCCGCGGCGCTCGCGGCGGAGGGACGGATCGACTGCCTGGTCAACAACGCCGGGCTCGGCGCCTTCGCGCCGGTCGACGAGCTGACCGGGGAGCAGTGGCGCGAGCTGATCGACACCAACCTCTCGGGCTACTTCTACTTCCTGCGCGCGGTGGCGCCGGCCATGAAGAAGCAGGGGGCGGGGTGGATCTTCAACGTCGCCTCGCTGGCGGCGAAGAACCCGTTCGCCGGCGGCGCGGCCTACAACGCCAGCAAGTTCGGGGTCATCGGGCTGTCGGAGGCGGCGATGCTCGACCTGCGCCAGTTCGGGGTGCGGGTGGCGGCGATCCTGCCGGGGAGCGTCGCCACCGACTTCTCCCATCCCGCCGGGAAGCAGGACCAGAGCTGGCGGCTGCAGCCGGCGGACATCGCGGCGATGATCCTCCACCTGCTGACCTACCCGCCGAACGCGCTGCCCAGCCTGGTCGAGATGCGCCCCGCCAAGCCGCCGCAGAAGTAGCAATTCCTTCAGGTGGTGATCGGCGCCATCGGTCCGGCGCGCAGGACGGGGGGGCCGGTGGGGGCCGGGGCTCTGGGATCGCTCTCGAGCGTGATGATCGCCGCCTTGGTGCCGGCGGGCATCTGCTTCGAGCTCAGCTCGATCGGCGCCTTGGGATCGACGGTGAAGGAGCCGGCGTCCACCATCCCCTGGTCGGCGACGAACCAGAGCTTGTACGCCTTGCCGCTGTCGACCGGGCGCAGCCCCTGGAGCGCCAGGTACCAGTGCTGGTGATCGGCGGCCACGAACAGCATCCCGTGGGCATAGGGCTGGGAAGGCGCCTGGCCGTCCGGGCGCAGGGCGGCGACCAGGGCGGACGGCGACGTCACCAGGCCGAGCTTCTCCCGGGTGTCGAGCGCATCCCCCGCCCGCGACGGCGAGCGCTGCGTCTCGAGCTTCTCCCGCAACGCCGCGATCGTCTGCTCCCGCTGGCGCATCTGGTAGAACAGCCACCCCGAGGCGCCGAGCAGCAGGAAGGCGAGCGAGGCGGCGAGGGCGAGCGGCCAGCGGCTCGGCCGCCGGGGGGCCGAGGCCGACCGGGCGGAGGTCGGACGCCAGAACGGCATCTCCTGCGTGGGCGGGTTCGGCGAAGCGGGAGCGGCCTCCCGAGCCGGCGAAGCCGTGCGCGGCAGCGCAGGGGGCGGAGCGGCCGGAGGGGTCGGAGCCGCCGGGGATGCCGGAGGCCGGGCCGGGGCCATCCGGGGGACCGGAGCCGGCGGAGGGGCCGTCCGCACCGGGGCCGGAGGAGCGGCCGCGGCGGCGGCGGCCGGCTCGACGGGCGCCGGCTGCGTCTCGTCGCCGCGGATCGTCGCCATCATGCGCGCCTTGACGCCGGGCGCGGGCGCGATCGGCTCGAGCTCCAGGGGGAGCAGCCCCAGGACCTCGCGGTAGAGGCGGGCGAGCATCTCGGAGGTGTCGCTGACGTGCGCGGGGCGCGCGTCCGGCGTGCCGCCGGGGGTCTCGTCCAACGGCTCCAGCGTCGCGAGCGCGGCCAGGATCGTCAGGTCTTCCGGTGAGGTTTCTTCGTTCATCACAACAGTTGCCGGATCTCGTCGCGCAGCGCGTTGCGCAGCTTCTTCATCGCCAGCAGCGTGCGGGTCTTCACCGTACCGAGAGGTAGATCCGCCTTGGCCGCGATCTCGCTCTGGCTCAGGCCCTGGTAAAACGCCATCTCGAGGACCTGGCGCTGCTCCGGCGGGAGGCGGTCCAGCTCGCGCTGCACGCGTTCCCGCCGCTGCTCTAGGAATACGGTGTCCAGGCTGTCGGAGGATGCATGCGGGGCCGGATTCCCCAGCGCGGAGCTCTCGTGCGTCCGCTCGACGACCTTGCGGGTGCGCAGGCGGTCGATCGCCCGGCTGCGGGCGAGCAGCATCAGCCAGGTGGCGACCGACGAGCGCGCCGAGTCGTAGCGCCGGGGATGGTTCCAGATGTAGAGGAAGATCTCCTGGAGCACTTCCTCGGCGTCCGGGAGGCTGCCCAGGATCCGTTTGCCCAAGGCCAGCAGGGAGGGCGCGTAGCGCGCATAGAGAACCTCGAGCGCTTCCGGACGGCGATCGTCCACCAGCCGGACCAGGACGCCATCGGTCAACGATTCCAGGGGGCTCGTGAAGGCGATGGGGTTCATGGAGGACCGCTTAGAGACGCTCTCGGAAGGTGGCTTAGGATACCATGAAGCCCCTCAGATCCCCTGGAAAGGGCTGGAAAGAAAGGAAGAGAGCGCGCATGGACGAGATTTCACACGCGGCCCCGAGCCACAGCTCCGGACCGCGCCAGCCGGCGATCCGGGTGGTCCTGATGCCCAAGGACACCAATGCCCTGGGCACCATCTTCGGCGGCATCATCCTGTCGTACATCGACCAGGCGGGCGCCGTCGAAGCCCACCACCACGTCCCGCTGCCGGGCCGGCTGGTGACGGTCGCCATGCGGGAGGTGGTCTTCCACTCGCCGGTCTTCGTGGGCGACCTGGTCAGCTTCTTCACCGAGACGCTGCGGGTGGGGCGCACCTCGGTGGCGATCAAGGTGACCGTCGAGGCCGAGCGCTCGACCGGCAGCGGCCGCGTCAAGGTCACCGAGGCCGAGGTGATCTATGTCCACGTGGATAGCGGCAATCAGCCGGTGCCGATCCCCGGCAAGGGGTGAGCCTCCGAAGGCGCGAACGCTTTGTAGCAGCGCCGGCAGCGGGCCTCGTAGACGTCGGTGTCGCCGACCTGGAGCTGCTCGCCTCCCCCCGCCATGCGCTGGCTGTAGTGGGCGGGCGAGCCGCAGAGCATGCAGACGGCGTGCACCTTGTCGACGTACTCGGCGATAGCGAGGATGCGGGGCATCGGGCCGAACGGGCGGCGCAGGTAGTCGAGGTCGAGGCCGGCGACGACCACCCGCACGCCGGAGTCGGCGAGCTCGGTGACGAGGTCGACCAGCGCCTCGTCGAAGAACTGGGCCTCGTCGATCCCCACCACCTCGACCCCGGGGAGGAGCCGCTGGCGCAGCTCGCCGCTGCTCGCGACGCTCACCGCCTCGAGCTCGCGCTTGTCGCGGGTGACCAGCCGCGCGGGATCGTGGCGGGTGTCGGCGGCCGGCTTGAACACCTGCACCCGCTGGCGGGCCAGGGCGGCGCGCCGCAGGCGCCGCACCAGCTCCTCGCTCTTGCCGGAGAACATGCCGCCGCTGATCGCCTCGATGTGCCCTTCGCGCGAGCGCTCGCCGATGCTGTCGAGAAACGTCACAGGGAAAGAATCTAGCAGCAGCCCGGCCGGCGCGGCAATTTTGGCCGGCGCAGCCCCCACGCGGGGCTCTGGTACTATCTGCGGTCTGATGCCCAGCTCGACGCCGAAACGACCGCAAGGCAAGCGGATCTTCAGCTATGACGAAGCGCTGAACACCTTCCCCCTGGTGCGCGACCTGACGGCGGCCGCCGTCCGGCAGATCGACGCGCTGATCCACAACCTCGGCAGCCGCGACGAGCTCGACGTGCGCCGCGACGAGCTGGAGGAGGCCCGGGAGCGGATCGTCCGCGCCTGGACCCGCGAGGTGACCGCCCTCGGCTGCGAGGTCAAGGGAGTCTGGCTGGTCGACTGGGACAGCGGCGACGGCTACTACTGCTGGCGCCACCCCGAGCAGTCGATCGCCTTCTTCCACACCTACGACGAAGGCTTCGCCGGGCGCATCCCGATCAACTGATCCAGTGACTGATCCACTGGGGGCTTCAGCGGCGGCTGACCTCGGAGTAGAGCCGCTCCAGCCGCTCGGCGGTCATCCCGCTCAAGCCCTCCACCACGGCGTCGGCGCCGCGCAGCCGGTCCGGCGAATAGGAACGGACCACGCCGAGGGTGGCGAGGCCGGCCTCGGCGGCGGCGGCCACCCCCAGCGCGCTGTCCTCGACGGCGAGCACCTCGTGGGGGTGGAACAGGCGCTCGGGGAGGGGCGGACGCGAGTTGAGCGCCTCGAGGGCCCGCCGGTACCCCTCGGGCCCGGGCCGGCCGTCCTCGACATCCTCGGCGGTGATCAGCACCTTGAAGCGGTCGAGCAGCCCCTCCTGCCGCAGGGCCCCCTCGACCTCCTCGAGCAGGGCGCCGCTGACCACGCCGAGCCTCCGGCCGCCCGCCGCGAGGTCGCGCACCAGCGCCGCCGCGCCGGCGGAGAACGGATACCCCTCGCGGCGCACGCGCTCCTGGTAGTAGCTCGCCTTGCGCGCCGCGAGCCGCATCAGGCGGGGGACGGAGGCCGGCTCCCCGGCGGCGGCGAGCGCCGCCGCGAAGCAGGAGCGGTCGTCGAGCCCCAGGTAGCGGGCATAGTAGTCGGCGGCCGGCAGCTCGATCCCCTCCTCGCCGAGCACCCGTTGGGCGAGCTCCAGATGGACCGGCTCGTCGTCGACCAGCACCCCGTTGAAGTCGAAGAGGACGGCCCGCAGCATGCCGGAATCATAGCGTGCCGATTCGACGAGGCGGATTTGACAAGGCATCTCTCCCCGGCTATCTTGAGAAATGCTCCGGCCTTTGCCGGGACAAGGAGCTTGCCATGGAACCTATGGAAACGACCCCGAGCCAGCCCGAGCCGTCCGCGCCGCCGCAGGAGGAGATGCCCGTCACGCTCACTCCCAAGGCGATCGAGATGGTGAAGATCACCCGTGACCAGGAGGGGATCGACGCCTCCCACGGGCTTCGCATCGCCGTCCGCGGCGGCGGCTGTAGCGGCTTCGAATATGCCCTCGACTTCGACAACGAGCCCCGCGAGACCGACTGGGTCTACGAGCAGGGGGACCTCAAGATCTTCGTCGACGCGGTCAGCGCCCGCTACCTGCAGGGGACCAGCATCGACTATTCGCTCGGCATGGCGGGCGCGGGGTTCAAGTTCAACAACCCCAACGCCGCCGGCAGCTGCGGCTGCGGCTCGTCGTTCGCCGTCTAGAGCGCCACGGCCGGAACCCCTCGCCAGGGGTGTTTGGTGTGTGGAATGAAGGAAAGAAAGGCCGGAGGGTGGCTCACCCTCCGGCCTTTCGCTTTCAGGCCATTTTCAGACCAGGGGGAAGGCCCGCACCTCGGCCCCGCCGCCGCCTTCGGCACCGGCGACCTCCAGCCGGGTGCCCGGCTCGGCGGCGCGGCGGTGGAGGATGGCGAGGCCGATCGGCCGGCCGAGGGTGGGCGAGAAGACGACGGTGGTCGCCTTGCCCGCCTCGCGTCCATCGTGCAGGAGGGGCGTGCCGGGCGCCGGCGCCAGCTCGTCGAAGACGAGGCCGCAGAGGGTCTTCTGCACCGCGCCCCGGTAGTGGATGCGCGCCACCACCTCCTGGCCGAGGTAGCACCCCTTGGTGTAGCTCACCGCCGCCGCCTCGGCGCCGGTCTCCTGCGGGAAATTTTCGGGGCCGAAGTCGCGGCCGAAGCGCGGGATCCCGGCCTCCGTCCGCAGCGCCTCGAGCGCCTCGGCGCCGGCCGGGGTGACCTCCGGGCCGGCGAGGAGATCCTCGACCAGGGGACCGGCGATCGAGGCGGAGACCCAGAGGGTATAAGCCTCCGCACCCAGGCGCCCCGAGCGCTGGAGCGTCACCTCGGTGCCGTGCACCCGCGTCCGCAGGTGACTCCACTCCCCCTCCGGCAGCTCGGCGCCGGCGGCGGCGAGCACCGCGGCGGCACGCGAGCCGATCAGGCGGAGGGGGAGCATGTCGTCGAGCGGCCGGATCTCCACGCGGTCGGCGAGGATGTACTTGCGGAGATGTTTCGCCACCTCCTCTCCCGTTCCCGGCGGCAGCTCCAGCCAGAGGCGGTCGCCGTGGGCCAGCGCCACCAGATCGGCGAGGATGCGCCCCTGCGGGCTGGTGAGGAAGCCGTAGGCCCCCTGGCCCGCGGCGAGGGTCTTGACCTCGCAGGTGACGTAGGCGTTCAGGAAGCGGAGGCGGTCGGCGCCGAGGATCTCGAGGCGGTCGACCCCGGCCCGGTCCACCAGGGCGCACCCCTCGCGCAGGGCGCGGTAGCCGGCGGCGATCTCGGCGGTCGTGGGTTCAGTGAGAGCTGTCATCCGTCGATTCTACGCCCAAGCGCATTCCCCTCCCGGTCTAGAATCCTCGCATGAGCGAGCCGATTCCCTTCACCCTCGACGGCCCCGTCGCCCCCCTGCACGGCCTGGTGGACCTCCCTGCCGAGCCGGGCGAGCGCCCCACGGTCGTCATCTGCCACGGCTTCAAGGGGTTCCATGGAGTGGGGATTCTTTCCCTCGCTCGCCGCCCTGCTCGCCGCGCGCGGCTTCGTGGCCGTCCGTTTCAATCTCTCCGGCACCGGCATGCAGCCCGGCGACGAGCGGGTGACCGACCTCGCGGCCTTCCGCGACAACACCTATGGCCGCGAGCTGGCCGATCTGCTGGCGGTGCTCGCGGCCGCCGGGACGTCGATCGCTCCGGGGCGCGTCGACCGCGGGCGGATCGGCCTGTTCGGCCACAGCCGGGGGGGCGCCGCCGCCCTCCTCGCCGCCGCGAGCCCGGCCTGGCGGGAATCCCTGCGCGCCCTGGTGACCTGGGCGGCGATCTCCCGGCTCGACCGCTTCACCGCCGCGCAGAAGGAGGAGTGGCGTCGGCAGGGGGAGCTGCCGACCGCCAACGCCCGCACCGGGCAGGCGCTCTCGCTCGGCCTCGGGCTGCTCGCCGAGATCGACGGGGGCAAGGGGAAAGCTCCGGAGCTCGACCTCGAGGCCGCGGCGGCGGCCCGCCGGGCCCCCTGGCTGATCGTGCACGGCGCGGAGGACGAATCGGTGCCCGCCGCCGAGGCCCATCATCTCGCGGGGCTCGCGGGGCTCGCCGGGCTGGCCGCGCCATCCGCGGGCGCCACCTACCGGGTGGAGACGGAGCTGCTGATCGTCCCCGGCGCCAGCCACACCTTCGGCAGCCGCCACCCCTTCGCCGGTCCCACGCCGCAGCTCATCCAGGCCCTGAACGCCACCCAGCGGTGGTTCCGCAAGCACCTGTAGGGCGGGGAAAAAGCGGCCAAAAAGAAGTTGGTACTTCGTTGTTGTCCCTAAATTCCTTCCTCCGGCAACCATACTTAAAGAAGATCTAATCAACTTAGATCTCTTTTCGGGAGGAATGACATGACGGACGATCACTTCTCGCGGGAGGTCCTCACACGGTTCCTGCAATCCGCGCTGCCTCGGGAAGAGAACCGCGACCTCGTACGGCATCTGCTGGGGAAATGCCCCGGCTGCTCCCGGCTGCTCCAGCAGGTGGCCCGGGAGGAGGGCCACCGGTGGCTGATCCGCGGCCTCGAAGAGACCTCGCTCTCTCCCGAGCCGGACCGTGGCGCGGAGATCGTGGCCAGGATCTCGCGGATTTCCCGCCGGAGCGGCCGGGCGGGGCCGGTGTTGCGCTACAGCGGGGCAGTCGCGGGTGGTCGGTGGGGCGCGAGCGATCACGCCAGCCAGGGGACGTGGAGGGCTGCCTGGTCGAGGTCCGCCGCGACCCAGTCGGCGCCCGCGGCGTGGAGCCTCGCGGCCGGCGTGCGGCCGGTGCAGACGGCGAGACAGGGGATGCCGTGGGCGTGAGCGCAGGAGACGTCGTGGATGCTGTCGCCCACGATCAGCGTCTCCTCGGGGCGGAAGCGGCGCCCCAGCCGCTCCTCCGCCCGGTCCCAGGCCACCGGCGGCAGTGTCGAGCGGTCGGCGCCGTCGCAGCCGAAGGCGCCGAAGGGAAAGAAGCGGTTGAGGTCGAAGCGCGCCAGCTTGGCCGCGGCCCCCGGCTGCCAGTTGCCGGTCAGCAGGGCGAGCGCGACGTCCTTCCGGGCCGCGAGCCGTTCCAGGATCTCCACCACGCCGGGGAGCAGCACCATCCGGCCGCGGTCGAGCGCCGCGGCGAGGCGCCCGGTGTAGAGCTCGCGCATGTAGCGGCAGCCGCTCCCGCACCACGCTCTCCGCCACGCCCGCCGCGGTCAGCAGCTCCATCACGATCCCCGGGTCGGTGCGCCCCGTGAAGTCGTAGGAGTCCGACGTCCCCCGCGGTGCCGTAGACCTCGACCAGCGTCGAGGCGAAGATCGGCCGCACCTGCGGGCCGCAGTTGACCAGCGTGCCGTCGATGTCGAAGAGGACGAGCTTCATGCGGGCCTCCCGGTGCCCGCCGGCATCCGCCGCATCCGGGGCGTGGGCTACCGCCATTTCGGCGGCTTCTTGGTGGCGAGGAAGGTGGCGACGCCGTGCTTGCAGTCCGCGGTCGCCCGCGAGTCGGCGTTGGCCTCGACCGCGGCGGCGAGCGCGGCGTCGAGCGGCCGGCCGAAGACCTCGAGCAGCAGCCGCTTGGTGCGCGCGATCGACTCCGAGCTGCCGGTCTCGAGGATCTGCGCCGCCAGCGCCTCGCCGGCGGTGCGCAGCTCGGCGCCGGGGACCACGCGATTGATCAGGCCGATCTCGAGGGCCCGCGCGGGGTCGAGGAGCTGCGGGTTGAGCAGCATCTCGCGGAGGTCCGAGCCGCGCAGGCGCAGCGGCAGGTAGGTGGCGACCAGCGCCGCCACGAAGCCGATCCGCACCTCGCTGTAGAGGAAGCGCGCCTTCTCGTCGGCCACCACGAAGTCGTGCGCCGTGGCGAGGCCGCAGCCGCCGGCCACGCACGAGCCGTGGACGAGGGCGATCGTCAGCGCCTCCTGCCGCAGCACCGACTCGAAGAGATCCTTCAGGGTCAGCGATTCGCGCCGGTTCTCTTCCGCGGCTCGCCTCGCGCATCGCGGCGAGGTGGGCGAGGTCCGCCCCGGCCGAGAAGTGCTTGCCGGCGGCGGCGAGGAGGATGGCGCGCACCCCGTCGCTGCGCCAGTCGCGGCGATAGATCTCCGTCAGTTCGGCGACCATGGCGGGAGAGAGGGCGTTGGCCCGCTCGGGATCGTTCAGGGTGACCCAGAGGAGGTCGCCGGCCTGGACGACGTCGAGGAAGTGACTCATCGCCGGCTTCCCGCCAGACGCTCGGGGAGCTCGATCTCCATCTGCAGCAGCCCCTGGGCGTGCGTCTTCCCCTGCGCGTCGTTCTTCAGGCTCTCGGTGCCGCCGCCGCCCAGCGAGTCGTGGAGGATGAAGTTCAGGGCCAGGATGTTCGGCAGCTCGTAGCGCTGCACGGCGCCGCGGCAGACCTCCCGGAAGTGCTCCTTGACCCGCGCCGCGGTCACCTCGCTCCGGATCACCTCGTAGAGCTCGGGGGTGCCGGCGATCAGGCCGACGTTCGAGGCGTCCCCCTTGTCGCCCGAGCGGGCGTGGGCGATCTCCGCCAGCTTCACTCTCATGACATCTCCGATCTCGGCGAGCTGCCCGGGGTCCGTGAGGCGAGCCACAGGGCGGCGGCGGCCAGGGCGCAGACGGCGGCGAGAATCCCCACCGTCCGCGGCGCGGTCAGCGCCGGATGATAGAGCGCCGGGAAGACGGCGCGGAACCCCAAATCGAGGATCTCGTGATGCTGCCACTCGAGGAGGGCGAGCTCCGCGAGGCCGGCCGCGAGCAGCAGCGCCAGCGCGGCCGCGAGGCGGAAGCGCCCCCAGCCGACGGCGAGCCCGCGGCGCAGCACCAGCGTCCAGCAGGTCCCGACGACCAGCGCCCAGAGGGCGAAGACGGTGCGGTCCGCGATCGCGCTGACCAGGAAGCCGAGGAGCAGGATGGGGAGGAGCCCGCCGAAGACGCCGGCGTACCAGGCCGTAGAGGACGAAGTGGCGCTCACGCCTCCTCCACGCTGACCTCGACGCGGCTCTCGACCTCCTCGCGGGCGAGCAGGGCGGGCCAGTAGGCGACGATCTCCTGCGGCTTCGGCCGTCCGCCGGCGAAGCCGGTCACCCCCGGGGGACCGGCGGTCACCAGCGGCGCGATCTCCTTGCCGAAGCGCTCGACCTTCGCCGCGTCGGCGTCGCGCACCCCGAGGCGGAGGACCACCTCGGGGAGGTCGTCCGGCACCGGCAGGATCCCCGGCAGGCAGGCGCCGGTCCCCATCAGCTCGGTCTCCTGGTCGGCGGGCGCGAAGGTGACGCCGGCGCGCTCCAGGCGCTTCCAGACGATGTCGGCCGCGAGGCGCGCCTTCTCGACCGCGCGCGGCCCGGCCACCGTGATCTGCCCCGACGCCTTGAAGCCGGCGAGGTAGGAGGCCGAGATCTTGAGCGACGGCGTGTTGGGGCGCCCGGTGATGCCGGAGACCTCCACCCGGTCCACGCCGTCCTGGCGCAGGCGGATCGAGGTGAAGTCGGCGGTCACGTCCGGCGTGATGTAGCCGGTCGGATCGCTCATCTCGTAGACCAGCTGCTCGCCGACCGTGTCGATGGTCACCATCCCCCCCGTTCCCGGGTGCTTGGTGACCACGAAGGTGCCGTCCTCGCGCGCCTCGACCAGCGGGTAGCCGACGTTCCAGAGGTCGGGGACCTCCCAGAAGCGGCTGAAGTTCCCCCCCGTGCACTGGGCGCCGCACTCGATGATGTGCCCGGCGATGGTGCCGGCGGCGAGACGGTCCCAGTCGTCCGCGGCCCAACCGAACTCGTGGATCATCGGCGCCAGCGCGAGGGCGGTGTCGGTGACCCGCCCGCAGAGCACGATGTGCGCTCCGCCGCGCAGCGCCTCGACGATCGGCTGCGCGCCGAGGTAGGCGTTGGCGCTCATCACCTGGTCGACGACCGGCTCGAGCGGCGCGCCGGTGTCCATGTTCCTGAGCGTGTGGCCGGCGGCGATCAGGTCGCGCAGGCGGGGCAGCAGATCGTCGCCGTCGACCACCCCCACCCGCAGCCCTTCGACCCCCAGCTCTTTCGCCACCTCGAAGATCCGCTGCCGGCACGCCTTGGGGTTCAGGCCGCCGGCGTTGGTGAGGATGCGCACGTTGCGCTGCTTGATCTCCGGCAGCACCCGGCGGATGAAGCCGACGAAGTCGGTGGCGTAGCCGAGCTTCGGGTTGCGCAGCTTCTGCCGCATCATGATCGACAGCGTCACCTCGGCCAGATAATCCATGCCGATGTAATCGATCGGGCCGCCGCGCAGCAGCTCCACCGGCGCGTCGACGTTGTCCCCCCAAAACCCCTGGCCGTTGCCGATCCGGATCGTCTTCATAGAGGGGGGAAAGATAGCATGCGGCGGAGGCGGCCTACGTCTGCAGCACCCCGGTACGGAACTCCGCGATCTCGGGGTTCATCGCCGCGCAGGCGAGCGAGCGGGCGATCACGCTCCGCGTCGCGGCGGGATCGATGATCGCGTCGACCCACAGGCGGGCGGCGGCGTAGCGGGGATCGGCGGTCGCCGCGTAGCGCGCCTTGATCTCCGCGAGACGCTGGGTCTTCTCCTCTTCAGAAACTTCGGCGCCGCGGTTCTTGAGCTGGATCGAGAGCAGGGTCTTGCTCGCCTGGTCTCCGCCCATCACGGCGATCGCGGCCGACGGCCAGGCGTAGAGGAAGCGCGCGCCGTAGGCCTTGCCGCACATCGCGTAGTTGCCGGCGCCGTAGGAGTTGCCCACGAAGAGGGTGATCTTGGGGACCGTCGAGTTGGCGACGGCGTTCACCATCTTGGCGCCGTCCTTGATGATCCCTCCCCGCTCGGCGCGGCTCCCCACCATGAAGCCGGTGACGTCCTGGATGAACAGGAGGGGGATCTTCTTCTGGTTGCACAGCTCGACGAAGCGCGCCCCCTTGGCCGCCGAGTCCGAGTAGATGACGCCGCCGATCTGGAGCTCGCGGTCGGAAGCGCCGGTCCCCGTCCGCTTCGGCACCACCGAGCGCTGGTTGGCCACGATGCCGACCGCCCAGCCGCCGATCCATCCGGTGCCGCAGACCAGCGTCTGGCCGTGGCTGGCCTTGTACTCGTCGAGCTCGCTGCCGTCGAGCAGGCGGGCGAGCATCTCGTGGGTGTCGTAGGGGCGCGAGCGGTCGACCGGCATCAGGCCGTAGAGGTCGCTCGCCGGATAGAACGGCTCGGCCGGCTCGCGGCGCGCGAAAGGGGCCTGCGGCGCCGCGGCGAGCTGGGCGAACTGGCTGCGGATCTTCGCCAGGCAGGAGGCGTCGTCCGGGTGGCGGTGGTCGACCACCCCCGAGATGTCGCACTGGACGAGGGCGCCTCCGAGCTCCTCGTTATCGATCTTCTCGCCGATCGCCGCCTGCACCAGGTGGGAGCCGGCGAGGAAGATCGACCCCGTCCCCTCGACGATGTGCGACTCGTCGCTCATGATCGGCAGGTAGGCGCCGCCGGCCACGCACGAGCCCATGATGGCGGCCATCTGGAAGATCCCCTCGGCCGACAGGCGGGCGTTGTTGTAAAACGCCCGGCCGAAGTGATCGCGGTCGGGGAAGATCTCGTCCTGGAGCGGCAGGAAGACGCCCGCCGAGTCGACCAGGTAGACGATCGGCAGGCGGTTCTCGAGGGCGATCTCCTGCGCCCGCAGCACCTTCTTGCAGGTGAGCGGGAACCAGGCCCCGGCCTTGACCGTGGCGTCGTTCGAGACCACCACCACCTCGCGTCCATGGATCCTGCCGATGCCGATCACCACGCCGGCCGCGGGGGCGCCGCCATACTCCGCGTAGAACCCTTCGGCGACCCAGATCCCCAGCTCGAGGAAGTCCGCGCCCGGATCGCACAGCGCCGCGACCCGTTCGCGCGCCGTCATCTTCCCCTGCGCGCGCTGTTTGTCCTGCGCCTTCAGGCCGCCGCCGAGCCGGATGCGGTCCTCCTGCTCGCGGATCTCCTCCACGCGCCGCCGCCAATGCTCGGCCTGGCGCTCGAACGCCTCACCACGGTTCACCTTGCTCTCCAGAATCGCCACGAATCCTCCCCGGAAGCTAACGCGGGGGGATTATATGGAGTTCGCGCGCAAACCGGCACGGAGCTTGCTCTCCAACCTTGAGCGGACGGGTGCTCGACACCCTGGACCTCTTTCCGAAAGGAGCCGTCATGGCAGCCACCGGACATATTCTCGAAGGACGCTGGAAGCAGCTCAAGGGCGAGGCCAAGCGCGCCTGGGGCAAGCTCACCGACGACGACTGGGACCGCGCCGAAGGGAACCGCGACAAGCTGGTCGGCTCCCTCCAGGAGCGCTACGGCTGGGAGAAGGCCGACGCCCAGTCGAAGTTCGATACCTGGGTGGACTCGGTCAGCGCCTCGACGCGGGAGCCCGAGCCGCAGCCGAAGAAGCCCTGAGCCTGGCCGTTGGAGCGTGATCCGAGGGCGGCCGCGAGGCCGCTCTTTTCGTTTTGGTAGCATGCCACCATGAAAATCCGCCTCCTCGCCTTCGCCAGCGCCGCGGACGCCCTGGGCTCCGGCGAGCTGGAGCTCGAGCTGCCGGACGGCAGCCGGATCTCCGACCTGCGCGCGCGGCTCGACCGCGACCACCCGCAGCTCGCCCCCCTCTGGGCGCGCCTGGCGGTCGCCGTCGACGGCCGGATCGTCCCCGCCGAAACCATCCTGACGGAAGGCGCCGAGGTGGCGCTCCTCCCTCCCGTCTCGGGAGGGGTCGACGAGGAGCCGCTCCGCGCCGCGCTCACGGACGAGCCGATCGACGCGGGGCAGGCGATCGCGGCCGTCTCGGGGCCCGGCCGGGGCGCCGTGGTGACCTTCCTCGGCACGGTGCGCGACCAGCACGGGGGCCGCCCGGTCGAAAAGCTGATCTACAGCGCCTACCGGCCGATGGCTCTCGAGGGGCTCGAGCGGATCGTTGCCGACCTCGAGGCCGCCCACCCGGAGCTGCGCGCGGCGATCGTCCATCGCCTGGGCGAGGTGCCGGTGGGCGAGGCGAGCGTGGTGATCGCGATCGGCTCGCCGCACCGCGCGGCCGCCTATGAGGCCAGCCGCACGGCCCTCGAACGGCTCAAGGCGGAGATCCCGATCTGGAAGCGCGAGCACTACGCGGACGGCGAGGCGGCGTGGCGGGAAGAGGAGCCGCTGACGAGGGGGGTCTGAGAGGATCAGGATTCCGGCGACCCGGGGAGGGCCGCCGGAAGAATTCCGCGCGACATTCGCGAATTTACCGCCAATATCCCTTCCTGTAGTGCCAGTGACCGCGGCGGTTCTTGTACTCGGGCCGCACCCAGACGGCGTGCTCGTGCGCCGGACGCTGCCAGCTGCCGTCGACCCAGGCCCACTGGCCGCCGACGCCCCAGTCCCAGTAGCCCGGCACCCAGACGTAGCCGTCGCCCGGCGACGCGATCGCGACCTCAGACCGCAACTCCGGCGGTGCGACGCCGACCTCGATCCCCGCGCTCCCGTCGCCCGCTTCATAGGCTCCGTAACACCCCGTCATCAGAGTGACGACGAGGGTCGCCACCAGGAGACCTGCTTGCGAGATTTTCTTGCTGCACATTCCCGTCTCCTTTCGCCGTTCGCCGGGACGGGAGATCGACCCGGCGTCGCGCCCGGAAAATGCAAATCACGGGCCGGCGCGCGCGGGGGGGGACCATCGACGGGGCTCAGCCCGCTTCGACCTCCGCCAGGAACTCGTCGAGCAGGTGATTGAACGCCTCGGGGCGGTCCATCATCAGCCAGTGCCCGGTGCCGTGCATCAGGCGGACCGGGAGGTCGGCCAGGAGGTTGTGGAGGCTGTAGGGGAGGCGGTTCATGTCGCTGACCACCGACAGCCGCGGCCCCGGATAGCGGGCGAGGGCGGGGAGGGGCTGGTAGTCGATCGCGCCCGCCACCGCGCCGGACACCGCGTCCTCGTGGGTGAGCCGGAGGTCCTCGAGCACCCAGGCGGCGGCGTCCGGATCGCCGCCGAGGACGAGCTGGCGGAAGTAGGACTCGAGCTCGGCCAGCGGATCGGCCTTCAGCGCGGCGAGGAAAGGGGCGACGTCGGATTTGGGGACCCGGCTCTGGTCGCCGTTGGGATCGACCAGGAGGAGGCCGGCGACGCGCTCCGGATGGCGCCCCGCGTACTCGATCGCCACCGCCGCCCCCAGGCTGTGCCCGACGAGGACGAAGCGGCGCAGGTCGAGCTGGTCGGCCACCGCGGCGACGTCCGCCGCCAGGCCGTGGATCGAATAGTCGCCGTCGTCGGCGGGGTCGGATTCGCCGTGGCCGCGGAAGTCGAGGGCGACCGCCCGCCGGTGGCGGCGCAGGTGATCGAGCTGCAGCGCCCACTGGCCGCCGTTCCCCGCCAGGCTGTGCAGCAGGAGGACCGGGAGCGCTCCGGCAGACTCACCGCCGTCGCGGACATAGAGATTGCCGTCGGGTCCGGCGATCCACAGCGATTCGGACGACGCGGCCGGTTGAGGAGCTGGTTCCGGCTCCGGACCGGGACCGCCCCCGCGGCGCGGCTCGGGCTCGGCGTCCTCCGGGAATTCAGGGAAGACGGGACGCCGGCTGGCGAGGATCGTGGTCAGCAAGCCCAGAGTCAGGACGCCCAGCAGCGTCCAGAGGAAACCTCCCGGCCGTCGCCGGCGGCGGTCACCGGACCTTCTCAGGCGCTTCGAGCTCATCCCTCGATCCCCTCCGCGGGCTGCGCGGCATGACCTTCGTTTAGCTGTTTGAAAAAATTATCATTCCTGACCGCCAAACATACCAAGAAGGCGGCTATCAGGCGGAAGGGTTGACACAACGATTGAAAATTGGATATCTATGACTCCGCTCAACGCGCCGGCAAGCACCAAGGTCCGGAGCAGCGTCGCCTGCTCGTCCTAAGTTGTCGACTCATCCCAGACGGGAGGCACGTGTGCAGAGTAAGCGGATCGTTTCAGTCGTCGTCGCCCCGATTCTTTCTCAGCTCCGTCAGGCCGCACGAGGAGCCCACGCCTTCAGCACCGGCGTTTTTGCACTCGGCCTCGTGAACCTGATGGCCGTCGGGGCGCCCCCTCCTCCAAGCCCGCTCGCACCCCCGAGGCCGCCGCTGATCGCCAGCGCGGCCCTCACCACCCTGGCAAGTCCTGCAAAGCCGGTGCCGACGGCAACCGAAGGTGCCAGGCTCGAAGCGCCCAGAGAAGCCCCCAGGCCCGCTCCCGTCTCCACCCCTCCGACTCCCGCGCCGGCCGCCGCGGTGGACGCCCCCAAGCCGGTCCCGGCGACCGCCCCGGCGATTACCACCGCGGTCATCACCACCCCGGCCAGCCCTGCGGCGGCTCCCGCGCCCGCCCCGGCGCCTTCGGTGAGCGCCGTTCCGGCGGCCCACAAGGCTCCCGCTCCCGCGGCGCCGAGCGAGATGGACCGCCTGCGCCGGGCGGCGGCGATGATGGTGCAGGTGAACAACGAGCTGGGCGTGCCGCAGTCGCCCTACGGGCAGATCATCTACGACATCGCCATCCGCCATTCGATCAACCCGCATCTGGTGGCGGCGCTGATCAACGTCGAGTCGGCGTTCAATGCCCGCGCCGTCTCCCCGGCGGGGGCGCGCGGCCTGATGCAGCTGCTGCCGGAGACGGCGCGGCGCTTCGGGCTGAACAAGAAGAAGGATCTCTTCGACCCCAAGAAGAACCTCGAGGCCGGCGTCCGCTACCTGCAATGGCTGGCCAACCGCTTCGGCGGCGACGCCGAGAAGATCCTCGCCGCCTACAACGCCGGCGAAGGGGCGGTCGACCGTTTCGGCGGCATTCCTCCCTACCAGGAGACGCAGAGCTACGTCCAGAAGATCTTCGGCCTCCTGGGCTTCGCCTCCGTCCCGCCCCCCGCGCCCCTGCCGGAGCGGGTCGAGGCGAGCCTGCCCGCCACCCCGGTGGCGGCCCGCTAGGCAACCTTTCCTCCTGGCTGACGTATCCTGACCCGGGCTCCCTCCGGAGCCCGGGCGTCGCCGTGCCTGCGCGGCGGCTCTCCTGAATGGTGCTGCGCACCTCGTGTGGGGAGATCCTCGATGCGTAAACTGGCCCCTCTCTTCCTTTTCCTCGCCTTCGCTCTGCGGGTCGCCGCTTCCGCCGCTATCGATCCCGGCCTGCTCGCGGGATTGAGCGCCCGCTCGATCGGCCCCGCCGGGACCAGCGGCCGGGTGGCCGCGGTGGCCGCGGTCGAATCGAATCCGAACGTCGTCTACGCCGGCGCCGCCGCGGGGGGGGTCTGGAAATCGACCAACGGCGGCCTCACCTGGACGCCGATCTTCGACGACCAGGCGGTCGCTTCGATCGGCGCCATCGCCATCGCCCCCTCGAACCCCGACGTGGTCTGGGTGGGGACGGGAGAAGGGAACCCGCGCAACAGCGTGTCGGTCGGCGACGGCGTCTACCGCTCGCTCGACGGCGGGCGCACCTGGACCCATCTGGGGCTCGAGAAGACGGAGCGGATCAGCCGCATCGTGGTCCACCCCACCAATCCGGACGTCGCCTGGGTGGCGGCGCTCGGCCAGGAGTGGGGAGAGAACGCCGAGCGCGGGGTCTACAAGACGGAGGACGGCGGCAAGAGCTGGAGCCGGGTGCTGGCGGTCGACGCGCGCACCGGCGCCGCCGAGCTGGTGATCGATCCGGGCAATCCCAACAAGCTGTTCGCCTCGATGTGGCAGTTCCGGCGCTGGCCCTGGTTCTTCAAGTCGGGCGGCCCGGGGTCCGGGCTGTTCGTCTCCGTCGACGGCGGCCGGAGCTGGAAGCGCTACGCGGAGTCGGACGGCATGCCCAAGGGGGACCTCGGGCGGATCGGCATCGCGGTCTCCCGCTCGCACCCGGAGGTCGTCTATGCCACGGTCGAGGCGGCGAAGAGCGCGCTGCTCCGCTCGGACGACGGCGGGGTCAGCTTCCATACGGTCAACGACCACTTCGACGCCAACCCGCGCCCCTTCTACTTCGCCCATCTCGCCGTCGACCCCGAGCTCCCCAACCGGGTCTACAGCCTCGACTTCAACCTCCGCGTCTCGGACGACGGCGGCCGGAGCTTCCACGACGCCTACCCCGGCTTCCTGATCCACGGCGACTACCACGCGATGTGGATCGACCCGCACGATCCCAACCGGTTCTACGTCGGCGAGGACGGCGGCGTGGGGTTCAGCCGCGACCGCGGCAAGACGATGCAGTTCGCCGCCAATCTCCCCCTCGCCCAGTTCTACCACGTGGCGGTGGACAACCAGCTTCCCTACAACGTCTACGGCGGCCTCCAGGACAACGGCGCCTGGCGCGGCCCGAGCACCTCCTGGCAGGGCGGGGGGATCCACAACTACCAGTGGCGGGGGCTGGTCGGCGGCGACGGCTTCGCGACCGCGCCCGACACCACCGACCCGAACCTCGTCTACTCGGAGTCGCAGGGGGGAGAGCTCGTGCGCGACGACCTGCGCACCGGCGAGCAGCGGGCGATCAAGCCCAGCCCGCCCGAGGGGGTGAAGCTGCGCTTCAACTGGAACGCCGGCTTCGCGACCGACCCGCTGACGCCCGGCACGATCTATCTCGGCAGCCAGTTCCTCCACCGCTCGACCGACCGCGGCGAGAGCTGGGAGACGATCAGCCCGGACCTCACCACCAACAACCCCGACTGGCAGCACCAGGACGTCAGCGGCGGCCTCACCCGCGACGTCAGCAACGCCGAGAACTACACGACGATCCTGGCGATCGCCCCGAGCCCATTGCAGAAGGGGGTGATCTGGGTGGGGACCGACGACGGGCGCCTGCAGGTGACCCGCGACGGCGGCAAGAGCTGGACGAGCGTCGAGAAGAACGTGCCCGGGGTGCCGGCGAACACCTGGATCCCCCACATCCTGGCCTCGAAGCTCGACCCGGCGCAGGCGTTCGTGGTGTTCGACAACCACCGGCGCGAGGACTTCAAGCCCTACGCCTACCGCACCGACGACTGGGGGAAGAGCTGGCGGAGCGTCGTGACCGCCGAGGTCCGCGGCTACGCCCACGTGATCGAGCAGGACCCCGGCGACCGCGACCTCCTCTTCCTGGGGACGGAATTCGGCCTCTGGGTGTCGAACGACGGCGGCCGGCGGTGGCTGAAATGGACCCACGGCATCCCCACCACGCCGGTGATGGGACTCGCCGTCCACCCGCGCGAGCTCGACCTGGTGGTCGCCACCCATGGCCGCGCCCTCTTCGTGATCGACGACATCCGGCCGCTGCGGACGCTCTCCGAGAAAACGATGGCCGAGCCGCTCCACCTCTACGAATCCGGACCCACCCAGCAGTACTGGCCGTCCGACGAGCCGGGAGGCTTCGCCTTCGGCTCCGGCGAGTTCCGCGGCGAGTCGAAGCCCTACGGGGCCATCCTCACCTTCTCCTTGAACGCGCCCGGCCTCCCCTACCCCGACCCGAAAAAGGAGCGCGAGCGCAAGGAGACCGAGCGCGAGGCGCAGCTCAAGCTCGCGCAGGCGAAGCCGGAGACCGGGCTGCCGACGGAGAACGCCGAGGAGTCGACCCGCCCCGAGAAGCCCGGCCCGGGCCAGGCCGCCGGCGGGGAGAAGGCCGCTGAGAAGCCGAAGGGCGAAGCCGGGAAGGAGGCGGGAAAAGACGCCGGCAAGGAGATCGAGATCCGCGTCGCGGACGCTTCCGGCAAGACGATCCGCACCTTCACACAGCCGGTCCAGCAGGGGGTGAACCGGGCGGTCTGGAACCTGCGGCGCGACGCCACCAAGCCGTTCCCCAGCCCGGAGCCGCCGCCCCCCCACCCCGCGGGTACGGAGGTGGCGCCGGGCACCTACGCGGTGACCCTCAAGCTCGGCGACCACGAGGCCAAGGGGACGATCCAGGTCCTTCCCGATCCGCGGTCGAGCAACACGCCGGCCGACTGGCAGACCCGCGAGGCCGCCGTGGCGCGCTGCGCCGCGCTCTTCCAGGCGCTCGCCGAGGCGGTCGAGCGGGTGCGCGACACCAGGTCCGACGTCGATGCCGTGGTGGCCAAGGTGCAGAGCCGGAAGCCGCCGGGAAGCGTCGCGCCGGACGCCAAGCCGGACCCGCTGGTGGAGTCGGCCAACAAGCTGAAGGAGGGGCTCGACAAGCTCGAGCGGCGGCTCTGGCAGCCCTATGACGTCGTCGGCATCCAGCCGGAGAAGGACGCGGCGACCCGGGCCGGCTATGCCTTCGGCTACATCTCTTCGTCCTGGGCCCCGCCGAGCCCGAACCACCTCGAGATCCTGCGACAGGCGGAGAAGCTGGTCGGCGACACGCTGGCCGACGCTAACCGCTTCTTCGCGACCGACGTCGCCGCCTTCCGCAAGTCCGCGGACGCGGCGGGGATCCGGTTGCTGCCGGATCTGGGGAAGGTGGAGGTGAAGCGGCCGTAGGCAGCCTTATCGCGAGGCGCAGACCTCCGCCGCTTCCGCGGCTTCCTGCGCCTCGAACGACGCCGGCTCGGTCCCTCGAGCCGGCGTTTTCTTTTCCTGACCCTCGTCCTTCGCCGCGACGACAGGCTTGCGCTGCGCGCTCGAGATCAGGGCGACGCCGGTGAGGATCACCCCCGCGGCCACCAGGGTTCCGCGGGTGATCGGCTCGCCGGCCAGCGCCCAGCCGAGGCAGACGGCGACCAGCGGATTGACGTAGGCGTAGGTCGAGACCAGCACCGGCGAGGCGACCTTGAGCAGCCAGACGTAGGCGGTGAAGGCCACCACCGCGCCGAACACGATCAGGTAGGCGAGGGCGAGGAGCGACTTGGTGGACACCTGGGCGAAGGCGAAGCGCGCCGGCTCGCCCGTTACGAGGCCGGCCGCCATCAACAGGGAGCCGCCGGCCAGCATCTGCATCCCGGTCGACAGCAGGGGCGAGGCGGGGAGCTGGGCCCGCTGGCCGTAGAGCGACCCGTAGGCCCAACTCATGGAGGCGACCAGCACCACGCCGGCGCCGAGCAGGCTGACGCCGCCTCCGGAGCCCGGTCTGACCAGGATGACGAGGCCGACGAAGCCGAGCACCAGGCCGGCGATCACCCGCGGACCGGGGCGCTCCTGACGGGATCGGAGCCAGACGAGGAGCACGATCCACAGCGGCTCGGTGGAGACGAGCAGCGCCACCAGCCCCGAGCTCACGTGCTGCTCGGCCCACACCACCCCGCCGTTGCCCCCCAGCAGGAGCAGGGCGCCGAGGAGGAACGCCGAGCGCCAGTGGACCGGGCTCGGCCGCGGCGCGCCCCGCAGGCGGCTCCAGGCATAGAGCAGGGCGCCCGCCGTGAGGTAGCGCGTGCCGGCCATCAGGAAGGGAGGGACCGTCTCGATGGCGAAACGGATGGCGAGATAGGTCGAGCCCCAGATCACGTAGACGGCGCCGAGGGCGACCATCACCTGGAGCATCGAGGGGGCCTTCGCCGCTCCCTTCGCCTGGGCCACGTCAGACATCCTGCACCTCCTCCGCCGTTTCCTGCGGGGCTTCCGCGGCGGACGCGGGCGGCAGCGGCAGACGGCACCCCTCGCGGACCGTCTCCAGCACGATCGTGGTGCGGGTCGAGTGCACCGTGCCGGTGCCGCCGATCCGCTCGCGCAGCAGGCGGCCGAGCGATTTCGCGTCCTTCGTCCGCACCTTGAGCAGGAAGCAGTCCTCCCCCGCGATGTGATGCGCCTCGAGCACCTCGGGGATGCTCGCCAGCACCTCGGCCGTCCTGGCCTCGCCGTCGAAGTCGGTGGAGCGGACGAAGACGAAGGCCAGCACGTCGAGCCCCAGAGCCTCCGGGCTGATCCGCGCCTCGTACCCCTGAATCACCCCGCGGCTCTCCAGCCGGCGGATGCGCTCGAGCACCGCCGACGGCGCCATCGCCACCTGCCGCGCGATCTCGGCGTTGGACGTCCGGGCGTTCTGCTGAAGGATGGACAGGATCTGGCGGTCGGTTTCGTCGATCATTCGGTGATCACCTCCAGATCACCGATGATACAACCCCATGGAGTCGGAATCAACCGAACTTCTTACAGCGGGATCCGGCTCTCCGCCTCGGCGGCGAAGGGATCGTCCGCCCACTGACACACCGGCCCAACGGGCCGGGAGATCTCAGCCCAGGGATGAGGCCGAGGCCGATTCCCTGGGAGAGAAGCCCCTGCAGGACCGAGGCGCGCTTAGAGCGCCTAACAAAACCGGCCCAACGGGCCGGGAGAGCATAGCCCTGGGCTGAGGCCGAAGGCCGATGCCCTGGGTTCACGGGCGCCACCTCCCGGCGGCCTGAAAGGCCGCGAGAGTCTTCAGTCCCACACATAGCGCTCGTCAAATTCGATTTCATAAGCCGTGAGGAACGCACGAAGCTCCTCTTGAAACGACTTGACTCGATGATGCTCGCCCTGCCTCGGCCCCGAAGCCAGTCGTTCGAGCTTTTCTTGAGATGGCCGACAACGTGGCTCAGCGCCTCGGTCCGCGCGAGGAGAAACAGACCGTGCAAAGGGTCGGGCTCGGTGTTGATTTCAATCGGGAGACAGCCGAGGCCTTTGAGCGTGCCGCCCATGTAGGCATGGAGATCGGGGCGAATCTCGTCAGGCAGGGTTCGTTCGCGATCTTTCGTCGAGAAGATCAGGTGGACGTAGATTTTGGAGAGGGATTGAGCCATGACGCCGGTGACTCCAACAGCTGTCTGTGGAGCTGTCAAGCGGGAGCTCTCGCGGCCTTTCAGGCCGCCAGGAAGTGGTGCTCGCTGACCCAGGGCATCGGCCTCCGGCCTCAGCCCTGGGCTAGATTCTCCCGGCCCGTTGGGCCGGCAACCGGTTTTGTTAGGCGCTCTTAGGAAGTCCGAGGAAGGTCTTGATCATTAGCTCGACTGAATTGTCGATGCAAATTAACGCCATTTGACGATCAAAATCAGTATGGCCTTCGAGGTTTTGCAGCCCATGATTGAGGAGTTCCCTTGGACCAGACATCCACGGCTTTAGCGGCACATCTCTCCGAGGAGGCTAACGCCCTGGAAAGCTAACCGGAGGCAGCCGCGGCTTTTTGCGGTTGGCTTCCGGTTGAGCGCGTGGTTTCACGATTTTTCAAGAGAACCTCAACTCTGCGCCTGCTCTGAATCTGCCTTAATGAACGTATGCTCGGCCAGTTTCGCGTCGAACTCCTCGCGTCTCCCCTGGAGTTCAGGAAGGTCTAGAACTTCTGCTATCTTCCATGACGGAACGACTCCAACCATACCGGTGTTTGCCCTCACCTTTAGATGCTCGGGTACAGGCTGAAGGTCCTCGCCTAGTACCGCCTCGTACATGTGAATGTGACCCCAGTTAATTCCTAGGAGCCAAGGCCCAACGTTCCGGGCATCATGCTGCCGGGACCTTCGCGATGTGCAAATGGCGGAATGTGAACAAAAACTGGAGAACCGCTGTAGCCACCGATGGAGCGCGCTTCAACGAGGAAGCTCTCCTGCAATAGCCCTCGAGAGTTCCTAATTGGCTCCAAGGGCATCATGGAAATATTGCCGAAGCGCACGGATGGTAGATTTCGCTGCTTCCCCTCGTGGTTGACGTGACGCCCTATCAGAAATACGTCGTCTCCGGGGCCAATGGAGAACTTTTCGATGACTTCGCTGGTAAGAAACATGCTTCGCGGAAAAAACTTTGCTCTGAACTCCGGGCTAATGAAGGGAATCGGGCAGACAGCTATGTCATCAGCGTCGGGGTGATGGACCCAATCCATCCCCTTTAAGTTCCAGATTCCGCTGGATCCCTCGACAGTATTCAACCGTATGAACGGCGACTTTCCCTCCCGTATCACATGACTGTTGGTAACAGCATAGAGGTGCGAGAAGAATGCCGGCTGAGTCGTCGAGGGAATTGCCACAAGGAACCCGGTACCCCCTGAACTCTCGCCCCTTTCTGCGGCGTCGGCGGTCGGGTAAAGATAGAAAACGCTATCCGTATGTCGTCTCTTATCCTTGGCATCGGCTCTTCCCAATTTTTTTAAAGCGATCTTCAGCTTGGCCGTGTAACGCCTAAGCTAAGCGGCGCCGGCGGCACCGTTCGGAGAATCGTAACATCCAGTCCGGCGTCCGCTTGAGCGCATAGTTAGGGCGCAGCTACACGATACCAACTGCAAAGGTTTCTCAGCGTTGATGCGAAACCGTGGAAAGTTGTTTCGCGATGCCACTCCAGTCCCGAACCAATGCGACCGGCATCTCCGTAGTTTCGCTCTTCCGCGCCAGATCTAGGAGCAATTCAGCTGTTTCGTACCTGAGATAACTGTCCGGAAGTTCGATAAACAGATGGCCGACGTCTGCTATAGCCTCGAAAGCTGAGACTGGCGACAACAGACCAACTAGCTCTTCTCGGAGCTTTGCAAAGAACCATTCGTCTCGTTCAAGTTGCGCGACCCAGTCGCGCGTATGACCGAGAAAATCTGATGCGACCGTCATATGCGCCCTAACCTAGCTTCGACGCTAATCTCCCCAGCCTCAGCCCAGCCAACGCGACAACTTCTCACTGTCTGAAGGGACGAGGCCAGAGGCTGCGTTCATGGGCCAGCTCGTTTTACAGGCTGAGCTTAGCCGACAGGTTAGCGTGGCGCCGAATTCTCGTCAATGCCATCGAGGCTGTCGCATAAGCAACTCTCTCGGTGAAGGGAGGGCGGAGTGCTTACACGACAAACGGAGGCGCAGGAGGAATGTCAGCTCCCCAGCGAGCTGACACGACAAGCCCTTGGCGGTAAGTACCGGCTCCAGCGGGTCGGCTGGCCTTTTAAAGTGAAGGGCGACAACGCCTTCCGGGCGAACCCCCTCGAAGCTCGCCATGCTTACACGACACGCCGTCGGGTTCGACGGTTTGGACATCACACGGCGGTCCGAGAACCTCTCGCGACCTTCCAGGCCTCGCCGCGGCGGCGTTCGCCGGACCCAGGGCGTCAGCCCTCGGCCTCGGCCCTGGGCTGTGGTCTCCCGGCCCGATGGGCCGGACGCCTCGGGGAGGGAGCCTCCGGGAGCGGTTGTCGTGATTCTGCGACGAGTCCCTGGCAGGACCGGAAGCCGGATCGGCGGTAAGCTCACGTGCGCCAAGGTACGCTCACATGCCCCACGGTAAGCTTATATGCGCCAAGGTAAGCTCACGTGGGCCAAGGTAAGCTTATCTTCCGCCAAATGAGCTTACCGAGCGAGCCGGTAAGCTTCCATCGGCGGAAATCCGGAGACCTTGGCGGACGGTAAGGTTATTGGGCAGAAAGTAAGCTCACTTCCGGCGACACGAGCTTACCTCGCCGCAAATGAGCTTATCGGCTGAGCCGGTAAGCTCACGTGGCGGAATGTCGGCTCACTTGCGGCGCGGTAAGCTTATTGGGCGCTCGGTAAGCTCATGTCGCCGGAAGTGAGCTTACCTTGGCGCGCTGTCACCTTATCTTTCCGCATGTGAGCTTATCGGGCCGGCCGATCAGCTCACGTGGGAAAAAATAAGCTTCCGTCGCGCCACGTGAGCTTATCTCGGCGCAAAGGAGCGGACCGGGTGATTCCGTCCGCTTCCCTCGGCAGACGTGCAGCTCCGAGGCCGCGCGGAAGCCTCCGTGCCCCAGACTCCCTGTCCCTCGGCGGAAAGCCGGCATCCCGCGCCGCATGGAAGCGTCCGGCGTTCTTCGGCAGGTCGCTCCCGGCCGGCGCCGCGCCACGGAGACTCCGTTGCGCTTCCTTGTCCGGTAAGTTGCGAACCCCCTCCTGACCTCCCCCGAGTACGGGGGAGGAAAAAGCCTCGCGCGCCGAATCTGACGAAGTGGTTACGACCTGGCCCTACCGCCTCCGCCCCAGGATATGCGCTACAGCGGGATCCTGCTCTCCGCCTCGGCGGCGAAGGGGTCGTCCGTGATCCCCCGCCGGTGCCGCAGCAGGGCGGCGTGGGCGATCATCGCGGCGTTGTCCCCGGAGTAGACGAGAGGGACCAGGCGGAGGTCGACGCCGCGCTCCACGGCCCACAGGGGGAGCTCGCGGCGCAGCAGGCGGTTGGCGGCGGCCCCTCCCGAGACCGCGAGCTGGTCGAAGGGGCGTTTCTGGTGGAGACGCGTGAGGCGGTCGAGGACCTGGCCGATCGCCGATTGGCGGAAGCCGGTCAGCAGGTCGAGCACCTCCGGTGCAGGGTCCGCCGCTGCGAGGTCGATCGCCCCCAGGCGCCGCTCCAGGCGCTCGATCTCGAGCAGGGTCTGGCTCTTCAATCCCGAGTACGAGAAGTCGAGGCTGTCGCCGAAGCGGGAGGGGGGGAGCCGGTGGGCGCCGGGGGTGCCGCGCTCGGCGAGCTCGTCGACCAGCGGTCCCTGCGGGTAGGGGAGCCCCAGGCGCTTCCCGACCTTGTCGAAGACCTCCCCGATGGCGTCGTCGCGGGTCTCGGCGAGCGTCGTGACCACGCCGTCCTCGACCGCGAACAGCGAGCTGTGGCCGCCGGAGAGGACCAGGGCGGCGAAGCGGGCGGGCGGCGGCTCGGGAGGTTCCGGGTCGCCCGGCGGCCGCAGGTAGGGGGAGTAGAGGTGCCCCTCGAGGTGATGGACGCCGTGGAAGGGGAGGCCGCGGGCGAAGGCGATCGCCTTGCCGATCGACAGCCCGACCAGCAGCGCGCCGACCAGGCCGGGGCCGCGGGTCGCCGCCACCACGTCCACCTCGGACAGGGAGACCCCCGCCCGCTCGAGCGCCTCGCCGCTGACCGCCGGCCAGTTGGCGAGGTGCTCGCGCGAGGCGATCTCCGGCACCACGCCGCCGTAGGGGCGGTGCGCGGCGAGCTGGCTCGACACCACCGAGGAGAGCACCCGCCCCGCCCCGTCCAGCACGGCGCAGGCGGTGTCGTCGCAGGAGGTCTCGATGCCGAGGACGAGAGGGGTCGGGGGCATGGCGGGGCCAAGTCTATCGCGGGCAGGTCGCGCCCAAAATGCAAAACCCCGCCGGAGCGGGGCTTTCGCGAGACGGGTGTGAGGCGGAATCCTTACGGGTTGGAGGCCGCCGGCTCGGTGGCCGGAGCGGGCTCGGCGTGCTTGATCTCGATCGGCTCGTAGACCGGGATCTCGAACGCGAGCTGCTCGTGGCAGAACTGCTTCCACTCGTCGGTCACGTTGTCGAAGATGATGTTCTGGTCCTTGAAGATGCCGTCGGTGACGACGTAGTTCTCCTGGAGGTAGAGGATCGAGTCGTCGTCGAGCACGCGGTCGGTCTCGACCTCCTTGCCGTCGACTTCCTTCTTCTCTTTCCGCACGTTGGCGGCATTCTCGCTCCAGCCCGAGTACTCCCGGAGCTGTTTCGCCAGGTATGCCTTGCAATACTTTCCCATTTCAGCCATGGGTAACATCCTCCTGCTTCTCTATTTCTTCTTGGTTCGGATCAGCTCTTGTGACGAGGTCCAAGGCTGGAGAGTAGCGCACTCAACTCTAGAAGTGCCATAAACTTCAGGAACGTGACACCGCGGACGGGCGGCGAGAGGAGGACGTGGCGACGATGGCAGACCTGTTCACCCTGGATGATCTCGACCTCGCGAGCCTGCGGGGGAAGCGCGCCTTCGTGCGCGTGGACTTCAACGTTCCCCTCGCCGAGGACCGCTCGGTCCTGGACGCCACCCGCCTCGAGGAGGCGCTGCCGACGCTGCGCGAGCTCGTTCGCGCCGGGGCGGTCGTCGTCCTCGCCTCCCACCTCGGGCGGCCCAAGGGGAAGCGCGACCCGCGCTACACCCTGCGCCCGGTGGCCGACGCGCTGGCCGCTCTCCTGGGACGCCCCGTCCGCTTCGCCGGGGACTGCGTGGGGCCGGAGGTCGAGGCGCTGGTGCGGACTCTCGGCCCGGGAGACGTCGTTCTGCTCGAGAACCTCCGCTTCCATGCCGAGGAGGAGAAGAACGATCCCGCCTTCGCCGACCAGCTCGCGGCGCTTGCCGACGTCTACGTCGACGACGCCTTCGGCGCCGCCCACCGGGCCCATGCCTCGGTGGTCGGGGTCCCCGAGCGGTTGCGCGCCAAGGCGGCCGGCCGGCTGATGGCGCGCGAGGTCTCGGCGCTGGGCCGGCTCCTCGGCGAGCCCGAGCGCCCGTTCGCGGCGCTCCTCGGCGGCGCCAAGATCGAGGGGAAGATCGACACGCTCGAGAACCTCCTCCCCCGCCTCGACCTCCTCCTGCTCGGCGGCGGCATGGCCAACACCTTCCTGGCCGCTCAGGGGCACGACCTCGGCGCTTCCCTCTACGAGCCCGACCGGGTGGAGATGGCGAAGGAGATCCTGGCGCGGGCCAGGGCGCGCGGGATCGAGGTGGTGCTGCCGGTCGACGTGGTGGTCACCGACGACCTCGAGAAGCCGACCCGGATCGAGACGGTCGCCGCCGACCGGATCCCGGCCGGCCTCAAGGCGGTCGACGTCGGGCCGCAGACGCGGCGGGCTTTCGCGGCGGCGATCGGCCGCGCCCGCACCCTGTTCTGGAACGGCCCGCTGGGGGTCTTCGAGAAGCCGCCGTTCGACGCCGGTACCCGCGCGGTGGCGGAGGCGCTCGCCGCCTGCCCCGGCTTTTCGGTGATCGGCGGCGGCGAGACGGTCGCCGCGGTCAAGGCCGCCGGGGTCGCCGGCCGCATCGGTCACGTCTCGACCGGGGGGGGCGCCTCGCTCGAGCTGCTGGCCGGCAAGACCCTCCCCGGCGTGGCGGTTCTGGAGAAGGGACGGTGACGCGATGACCCCTGGAAACAGCGAGCGGCGCCGGCCGCTGATCGCCGCGAACTGGAAGATGAACCTGCTCAAGGCGGACGCGGCCGACTACTGCCGCGAGTTGCGGCGTGGGCTCGCCGCGCCATCCGCGTCATCCGCGGCAGCCGCGCCAGCGGAGATCGACGCCCGGGTGGTGATCTTCCCGTCCTTCCCGCTGATCCCGGTCGTCGCCCGCGAGCTGGTGGACAGCGAGGTGGAGGTCGGGGGGCAGGATCTCCACCCCGACGAGAAGGGGGCTTTCACCGGCGACGTCTCGGCCCACCAGCTCACCGACGCCGGCTGCGCCTGGGTGCTCTGCGGCCATAGCGAGCGGCGGCTCTACCATGGCGAGAGCGACGAGCTGGTCGGCCGCAAGGCGGCGGCGGCGGCCCGCCACCACCGCCTGACCCCCTTGATCTGCGTCGGCGAGACGCGCGCCGAGCGCCAGGCCGGCCACACCCGCGAGGTGGTCGAGCGCCAGCTCGGAGCCGCGCTCGCCGGCCGTCCCGACCCCTTCGCCGTCGCCTACGAGCCCGTCTGGGCGATCGGCACCGGCGAGACCGCGACGCCGGAGATGGCGCAGGAGGTCCACCGTTTCCTGCGCCAGCGCCTCGCCGAGCTCCTCGACGAGCGGGCCGCCGCCGCGGTTTCGATCCTCTACGGCGGCTCGGTGACCCCCGACAACGCGGCCGCTCTGATCGCCCAGCCGGACATCGACGGCTTCCTGGTTGGCGGGGCGAGCCTTGACCCACAGAAATTTCTCGCTATCATTCGGAGTTCCGGCTGACGGGCCTCAGGGTCTGATTCGCCCATTGTTCGTCCAATTACTCGCCGCATAGGCGTTTGTTACGGCCCGTCAGGGGAGGCTTCGCACCGTGATCTACCTGCTGTATATTGTGCACGTCCTGGTTTGCGTGTTCCTGATCCTCGTCGTCCTGCTCCAGCAGGGCAAGGGCGCGGATCTTTCGGTCTTCGGCGGCGGCAGCACGCAGACCGCCTTCGGTGCCCGCAGTGCGACGACGATGCTCCACAAGATGACCGTGGCCTCGTTCGTGATCTTCATCCTGACCACCATCTCGATCGCGCTGGTGAAGAGCGGTCCTGGCGGCGGCACGGTGATGGCGGGGCACAAGGCGGTCAAGACGGCTCCGGCGAAGCCGGCCCCGGCTCCGGTCGCTCCGGCGGCCCCGATCAAGAAGTAGCCGCGGCCGATCTGCGGTATCCTCCGGAGAGTTCCTCCCCCGGATGGACGGAAGGCGGTAGACGGTTCTTTGAGCCCAAGTGGCGGAATTGGTAGACGCGCACGTTTGAGGGGCGTGTGGGGCAACCCGTGCCGGTTCGAGTCCGGCCTTGGGCACCATCCTCGTTTCGACGATCCACCGTCGGGAGAGGGAGAACAAAGAAAAAAGGCTCAGCTTGGCTGAGCCTTTTCTCGTTTCCGGCCGGACGGCCCCTACTCGGTGGCCGGGCGGGACGACGCCTTCTGGATGATCACCGGCTCGGCCGGCACCGCCTCGGAGATTCCCCCTCGGGAGGTCTTCGCCTGGGCGATCTTGTCGACCACGTCCATCCCCTCGACGACCTTGCCGAAGACGGTGTAGCCCCACCCTTGAGGGTTCTTGCCGGTGTGGTTCAGGAAGCCGTTGTCCTTCAGGTTGACGAAGAACTGGGCGGTGGCGCTGTGCGGATCGCCGGTGCGCGCCATGGCGACCGTCCCGCGCTGGTTGGTGACGCCGTTGTCCGCCTCGTTGGCGATCTGGCCTCGGGTCGGCTTCTGCCGCTCCTGGGTGTCGAAACCGCCCCCCTGGATCATGAAGTTGGGGATCACGCGGTGGAACAGCGTCCCGTCGTAGAAGCCGGCGGCGACGTAGTCCAGGAAGTTCTGCACGGTCTTCGGCGCCTCGGCCTGGAACAGCTCGAGGACGATGGTCCCGTGGTTGGTGTCCAGAGCGACGGTCGGGTTCGCCATGGGTGGAGTCTCCTCTCGATGTTTGTCTCGATATTCGTCCGGGATTCGCGGTTACTTCTTGGGTGCGGCCGCCGGCTTGGTGGCGGCGACGACGGTGGCCTTCTTGATCACCACCGGCGTGACCGGCACGGCCTCGTACATCCCCTTGGTGGCGGTGGGGACCTGGGCGATCGCGTCCACCACGTCCATCCCCTCGACGACGTTGCCGAACACCGTGTAGCCCCAGCCCTCCGGCGTCTTGCTGCGGAAGTTGAGGAAGCCGTTGTTGACCAGGTTGACGAAGAACTGCGCCGTGGCGCTGTTCGGGTCGCCGGTGCGCGCCATCGCGACCGTCCCCCGCTGGTTCAGCACCTGGTTGTCCGCCTCGTTCTGGATCGGCCCGCGGGTGGGCTTTTCCGTCATGTCGGGCGAGAAGCCGCCCCCCTGGATCATGAAGCCGGGCATGACGCGGTGGAAGATCGTATTGTTGTAGTGGCCGGCCTTGACGTAGTCGAGGAAGTTCTTGGCGCTCTTGGGAGCCTTGTCCGCGTAGACCTCGATCACGATGCGCCCCTTGTTCGTGTCGAGCGCCACCCGCGGGTTGGCGGCAGGGGCCTTGTTCGCGGCCGCGCTCTTCGGGGCCGCGGCCGGCTTGGTCGACTTCGCGGCGGTCTTCGCGGGCGCCGCCGCCGGGACCAGGGCTGCCAGCAGACAGACGAGAGAAGCTACACTCAAGTTCATTGAAGGATTCTCCTTTGGCTATCGATACAGCGGCGGATCGTAACACGGCGCCCTCTCCCCCGCTGCCGCCGGTCGGCATCGTGCTGGCCGGCGGGGACTCGCGCCGCATGGGGCACGACAAGGCGCTGCTGGCGTTGCCGGGGCTCGCCGGCGATGCCGGAGAAAGCCTGCCGGCCGCGGCGGCGCGGCGGCTCGCGGCCGTCTGCCCGCAGGTGGCGGTGGCCGACCGCGGCAGAGGCCTGCTGCCAGGCTTCGCCTCGCTCGCCGACGGGCCGGGCCGGGGACCAGCCGCCGGCATCCTCGGCGCGGCGATGGCCTATCCCGGGCTTTCCCTGCTGGTGCTGGCCTGCGATCTTCCCCTCGTCCCGGCCGGCCTGCTGGCCGCGCTCGCCGGGTTCTCCGGTTTCGCCGATCCTGGCTGGGTCGTGCCGCGCTGGGCAGGGGGGATCGAGCCGCTCTGCGCCCGCTATGGGCCGGCGGCCCTGGCGGCGCTCGCCGCCCGGGTCGCGGGGGGGCGCTTCGCGCTCCACGATCTCGCCCTGGAGTCGGGGCTCGCGGTGCGCTTCCTCGAGGCGGAGGAGCTCGCCCGCTTCGGCCCCCCCGCGGAGCTCTTCCTCAACCTCAACACGCCGGCGGACTGGGCACGCTACGCCTCGGCCGTCGCCGGGGCGCCGCCGCACGACGGGCAGGGGCAGATCTCGCGCAGGAAGTCGTAGCGGTAGATGCCGGTCCCATGGCCGTCCGAGAAGGCGATCGAGATCGCGTAGTTGCCGACCGGCTGGATCGACTGGGCGTCGACCGGCCTGGCGGGGGGCTGGAAGCGGATCTTCAGATTGGAGTGACCCTGGCAGCCAGCGCAGGGGCACCAGCCGCGCAGGTAATCGTAGGGGTACTCGGCGGAGTGGCCGTCGCTCCAGGTGAGCCGCAGCCGCCGCTCCTCCGGCAGGCGCCGCGCTTCGGTGAGGGCGTGATCCATACCGCGATGGTAGCACCCGGGTTGCGGTAGGATCTCGGGCCTCGAAAAGGAGCTTTCCCATGCCTCGCCATCCCGGTTTCTCTCCCTCCGTCCAGGACATCTCGGGCGCCGTCTATTCGGCCCTGGCCCATCGGCTGGCGACCTACCAGGGCGAGGTCTTCCCCCTGCACGTGGGCGACACCTGGATGGAGCCGGCCGAGGGGTGCCGCATGGAGGATCTGCACGTCGCGGAGTACCCCGGCATGCACCGCTACGCGCCCCCGCAGGGGATGCCGACGCTGCTCGACGCCATCGTCGAACGGGTGCGCGCGCGTACCGGGGTTCCCACCGGGCGCGACAACGTCCTGGTGGCGACCGGCGCCACCGGCGCGCTGGGAGCGGTGGCGGGAGCCATCCTCGCCCCGGGCGACGAGGTGCTGCTGCTCGCTCCGCACTGGCCGCTGATCACCGGCATCCTGCAGTCGTTCCACGGCGTGCCGATCGACGTCCCCTTCTTCGGCGCCGCCGACTCCCCCGAGACGGCGGTCGAGCGGGTGCGCGAGCGCCTCACCGCGCGGACCGTGGCGCTCTACCTCAACACCCCGAGCAATCCGGCGGGGGCTGTCATCCCGCGCTCCTGGATCGAGGCGCTGGTCGAGTGGGCCGCCCGCGAGGACCTGTGGATCATCGCCGACGAGGTCTACGAGGACTACGTCTTCTCCGGCGAGCACACCTACACCCGCCCGCTCGCCCCCGAGCGCACCTTCGCCGCCCACTCCTTCTCCAAGGCCTACGGCATGGCGGGAAACCGCTGCGGCTACGTGGTGGGGCCGGTCGCGGCGGTCCGCGAGCTGCGCAAGATCGGCATGCACAGCTTCTACAGCACGCCGACCGCCGCGCAGATCGCCGCCCTGCGGGTGATGGGCGAGGTGGGAGACGCCTGGATCGCCCGCGCCCGGGAGCAGTATCGGGCGACCGGCGCCGCGGCGGCCGCCCGCCTGGGGCTGCCGGCTCCCGAGGGGAGCACCTTCCTCTTCTTCGACGTCGCTCCGGTGCTCGACGAGAGCGGGCTCGGCGGCTTCCTCGAGCGCTGCGTCGACCGCGGCCTCTTCCTCGCCCCGGGGCCGAGCTTCGGCCCGTACCCGACCCACGTCCGCCTCTGCTTCACCGCCGCGCCGCCCGACGTGATCGCGCGCGGCGTCGAGGCGCTCGCCCCGCTGCTCGGACGGTAGCTGGAATGCCGGCGCGACGCCGCGCCGCGCCGCGCCGCGATGGCGTACCATCCCACGGTGGGCGCTGTCACCGATCCCAGCCGGCTGGGCGACCTCGAGCTGTTCCAGGGGCTCTCGGCTCCCCGAGCTGGCGCAGATCAACGGCCTGCTGCGCAGCCAGGCCGTGCCGGCGGGCGCTCACTTCATCACCGCCGAGCAGCCCGGCGAGGTGGTCTACGTGCTGCTCTCCGGGACGGTCAAGATCTACGTCACCCGCGCCGACGGCCGCGAGGTCATCCTCGCCTTCCTCGGCCCCGGCGATACCGTCGGCGAGATGAGCCTGGTCGACAGCGCCGGGCGCTCGGCCAACGTGGTCACCACCGAGCCCTCGCGCCTCCTGGCGATGGACCGCGCCGCCTTTCAAGGCTGCCTGCGCACTATCACTCCGCTCGCCAACAACCTGATCAAGCTCCTCGCGCACCGCCTCCGCTTCGCCAACGAGCAGATCCAGGCGCTCTGCACCCTGGACGTCTCCGGCCGGGTGGCGCGCCAGATCCTCGCCCTCGCGGACCGCTACGGCAGCCGCGAGACGGGGGGCGAGGTGCGCATCCCGATCCGCCTGACGCAGAGCGACCTCGCCGAGATCGTCGGCGCCTCCCGCGAGCGGGTGAACCAGGTGATCGTCGAGCTCAAGGCCCAGGGCGCGATCGCCGTCGACCCCGATCACCGGATCCGGGTGCTCCGGCGCGACGACCTCGCCCGGTCTTGCCGGTAAAGCGGCCGGTAAGGCGGCCGCCAGGGCGGCCGGCCCCCCACCCCCGCCAGCCGAGCAGCAGGAGAGTCAGGCCTGAGAGCGCGAAGGCCAGGCAGCCGGCGAGCAGGCCGGGAGGGAGGAAGCGCAGCTCGAGCCGCGAGGGGCCAGCCGGCAGCCGGACGCCCAGGAAGGCGCCGTCGACCTTCAGGATCGGCGCCGGCCGCCCTCCCGCGCGCGCCGACCACCCCCGCGACCAGACGATCGACGTCGCGAGCAGCCGTTCGCCCCCGTCCGGCACGTCGAGGACGACGTGGCCGGGGACGGTGAGCACGGGGCGCGGCGGCAGAGATTCCCCCGCCGCCGGCCGCCACGCGCCGGCCTCCTCCCGGAAGATGGCGACCCGGCGAGCGTCCTTCATCCCCGCGATCCAGCTCTCGGCGTCCCGGCTCGGGATCGCCTCGACCGCCCAGGGGAAGAACCAGCGCGGCAGCGCCTCGGGATTGCGCAGAATCGTGAACAGGGGGATCGACCCGTCGTCGATCCTGCGCAGAGTGGGGCTGGGCGGGACGATGATGCTCCCCACCACCACCCGCGCCCCGAGGAAGTCGAGCAGCGGATGGTCGAGGTTCTTGAGCGGCGAGAAGTAGTCCGCCATGGTCGGATTGAAGCCGAAGGCCGCCTTCAGCACGCGGACGTAGCGGGCCGGGGCCAGCGGGTTGTGCGGCCGGAATTCCGCCGCGCCGTAGACCGGGAGGATATTCGGATAGACCAGCCAGTCGGCGCCGGTCCCCCGCCAGACCGCCGGATCGCCGGCCTCCCGCGTCACCTGGTCGACGAACGCCGTCCGAGGGTAGAAGAGCGAAGGATGCCCGGACGGTAGAAAGTTGTGCGACCAGGGGACGAGGTCGATCAACAGGACCGCGGCGAGCGCCAGGGCTCCCCAGCGCCGCGGCAGCCGCCACGCCGCGACGAAGGCGGCGGCCAGCAGGGCCCAGAGGGCGAGCGTCCAGGGGTCCGCCGCCACCGCCAGGCTCAAGCTCGCGGTGAGGGCGAGGGCCGCCCAGGCGCTCGGCGGCAAGCGGCGGCGGGAGAGCAGGAAGTCGGTACCGAAAGCCCCGGCGATACAGAGCGCCAGCGAGCCCGGCACCAGGAACCGCGCGTACGCCGGAACCCGGAGGGCAGGGACGAGCCACAGCAGACGGGCGAGGGGCAGGAAGCGCGCCGCGAGCAGCAGGCTCGCCGCCGCGAACCCCAGGAACGGCCAGGCGCGGCGATCGCGGACGGCCAGGAGCGCCAGCAGGCTCCCCAGCAGCGCCACCAGGCCGGTATAGCCGGCCTCCGAGTCCGGCCAGTTGAAGGGGCCGTTGAACGGGCCGTGATAGGGGTGGCCAAAGGCGTGTGGGCCGAACGGCGCGAGGACGAACGCGGCGAAGCCGCGATCGAACCACGAGGGCGGATCGAGCAGGCTCGCGGAACCGGTCAGGGCCTGGGTCAGCGTCTCGCCGGCGCGCTGGGAATCCGGCACGGCGGCGAGGAACGGCAGCAGGTGCGGCGCCGCCAGCCCGAAGCCGAGGACGGCGGCGAGCGCCGCGGCGCCGAAGGCGCGGCCGAAGGGGACGGCCCGCCGGCGCAGGCCGAGCCCGCAGACCGCGGCGAACAGGCCGCCGAAGGCCGCCGTCTCCGGGTGGCCCGAGAGCAGCAGCGCGCCGGTGATCGCGGCCGTGATCGCGATCACCAGTGGGCCGGGGCGGCGGAAGAGCCGGATCACCCCGGCGGCCAGCCAGGGCACCCAGGCCGCCGTCGCGGTGATCGGGAACAGCGCCCAGGCGAAGAGCCCGCCGCCCAGGGTGAAACCGGCCGCCGCGAGCAGCGACGAGGCACGGCTGCGGCCGGCCAGGCGAGCGAGCAGCCAGGTCCCCTGAAAGGCGACGAGCAGCTTGAGGAGGAGCAACGCCAGCAGGAGGTGCTGGATGGGCACGACCCGCGCCGCCACCTGCAGCGGCGAGAGGGCGCCGGCCTGCGGGTTCGCCCAGGGGGAGCTGCCCCCTTCCAGCCGATCCGACCAGAACGGCAGGCGCCGCCCGGCGAGCGCATGCCGCACTTCGAGCTCCCAGGGCAGGAGCTGGTACAGGAGGTCGTTCAGGATGTCGTGCTCGTGAGAACGGGCGATGTAGGGCGCCCCCGGGACCGTCGCGCTCAGCGAGTCGCACGGCACCAGGAGCTCGCGCCCGGCGAGCCACGGGGTGAGCACGGCGAGCGGCAGCAGCCAGGCACCGAGCACGACCCTCCGCGCGAGCTTCAACCCCAGCCCCCGCGCCAGCAGCCAGCAGACCGCCTGGACGAGCAGCATCACACCGGCGAGCGTTCCCCACAGCTTGACGTCGATCGAGGGCATTCAGGCTCCTTGCAACCGGCTCATCCTATCTACGTGAGAGCCCGGCCGACCATCCAGGGGCGGCGGCGGTTGCGCCAAGAGAGAATCCGCCTCGCGCCGGGGCATGTCCCGCCTTTCTCCCTTTACGGTACTTCTACAGGTGTAGGCGAATCGCGCCGCAGGCAATTCCGCCGCAGGTTATCGATTCAAGGAAAAGAGGAAACGATGTTCTCGAAATCCGTGCGCCCTGGCTTTCTCGCCCTTTCGATCCTCGTGCTCTGCCTCGCCTCGACCTCCGCGCAGGCCGCGACGCGCGCCGTAAAGCCGGCGCCGAGGGTAGTCGCCGCCGAGCCGCAGGTGAGCTTCGCCCAGGCGGTCTGGAGAGGGATCGTCCACCTCCTGGCAAAAGAGGGAGCCGGGATCGATCCCAGCGGCAGGCCCGGGACCCTGAACCTCTCCGGCACCGGCGACGAGGGAGCCGGGATCGACCCTTCCGGCCTGCATCACAGCTGAAGCTCGCGAAGGGCGCCGGAAAGTCGCAACAGGTTCCCGATGGATGACTCGATTTCTCCTCCTCGTGGTACTTATAGGAATAGGAGGCTCGTTTCGAGGTCTTCTTTTTCCGTATTGAAGGGGAGGTATCTTGGCTCATCCACCGATCGAAACGCTGGCGCGGCTGCTGGCGGGAGACCTCAGCCATGAGGAGCTGGTCAACGAGGTGATCCCTCATCTCCTGGAGCTTTGCCCCGACTGCCAGGGGCAGCGCCAGGAGATTCTCCGGTTGCAGAAGGTATTCGGCCACTGGGACGAGCGAGTGGCCGTGCTGGAGGGTCGTGAGGCGATCGAGCTGTTCGCCGGGCTCAAAGACCTGCCGTTCGACGAGCAGCTCAGCCGGGTGACCGACGACGAGAGCTTCCAGACCTGGGGCCTCTGCCAACTGCTGCTGAAGGAGAGCCTCGACGCCGCTTTCGAGGATGCGGCCCGCGCGATCAACTTTGCCGAGCTGGGGGTCAAGGTCGCGCAGACCCTGGGCACCGCCTACGATCCGCACTGGGTGCTGGATCTGCGGGCGCGCGCCCATGCGTATCTCGGGAACGCTCAGCGGGTCCTCGGCGAGCTGCGGAGCGCGGACACCGCCTTTCGTGAGGCGGAATCCCTCCTCGCCCGCAGCATGACGGGCAATGAGCTCATCGTGGCTGAGGTGATGCATTTGAAATCGTCCCTGCGCCGGGCTCAGCGGCGCCTCGACGAGGCGATGCAACTGACGGAACAGTCCCTCTCCATCTATCGGCAGCACGACGCGCAGGATGAAGAAATGGGAGTCGCGTTGTTGAAGCGCGGGAAGATTCTCGAGGAGCTCGGGAACGACGAGGAGGCTATCGCGTCTCTGCGGGAAGCGGTCCGGGTCGTTGATAAGCGCTCTCGCCTCGGCCTCTACGCCCGCCAGAATCTCGCGCTCTCGCTCGCCTTGGCGGGACGCTTCGAGGAGGCCGAGCGGTTCCTGCTGGAGGTTCGTGGGGAGTTGGAAGGGAGTGGCCGGCCCCTGGACCTGCTGCGCCTCCGCTGGACGGAGGGGAAGGTCGCCTTCGGATTGGGCCGGTTTCAAGCGGCCGAGGCCCTGTTCCGGGAGGTCCAGGCGGAATTTCTTTCCCGCGGCATGGGGTACGACGCGGCCCTCGTCTCGCTGGACCTCGCCGTCCTCTTCGCCCGGGAGCACCGTACCGAGGACCTCAAACGGCTGGCCGCCGAGGTCATGCAGGTCTTCGAGTCGCGCGACGTGCACCGCGAGGCGGTCGCCGCCCTCATCCTCTTCCAGAACGCCTGCGAGGAGGAGCGGCTGACCGCCGAGCTGGCCGGTCAGATCGCCGCCATCCTCCAGCGCGAGCAGCGCGCGAAATAACGTCCGCCGCCTTCAATCCTCCACGTGGCCCGCCGCGGCTCCGGCTGAGCCGAAGCCGAAAGCGGGCTTCTCCTTCTGCCAGAAGAAGGGCTCGCGCTTGTGGGGGTTGGGCGCCAGCTGGTCGAGGGTCAGCGAGTCGTAGACGCGGCCGTTCTGGATCACGAAGCGGATGTGGTCCGAGTTGTGGATGTCGGCGAGCGGGTTATCGTCGAGCACCACGACGTCGCCGAGCTTGCCGGCTTCGAGCGAGCCGATGTCCTTGTCGAGACCGAGGTAGCGGGCGCCGTTGATCGTCGCCACCCGCAGCACCTCCATCGGCGTCATCCCTCCCTGCGCGAACATCCACATCTCCCAATGGGCTCCCAGCCCCTCGCGCTGGCCGTGGGCGCCCAGCTGCACCTCCACTCCCGCGCGCGACAGCTCGGTCGCCAGCCGGGCTTCGTTGATGTGGTTGTACTCCTCGTCCGGCGCGGCGACCCGACGCCGCGAGCGGGGGTCGATCACCTCCCGCGGCACGAAGCGGAGGAGGCGGTCGTTCTCCCAGACGTGGGTCCTGTCGTACCAGTAGTTCTCGCCGGTGATGCCGCCGTAGGCCACGATCAGCGTCGGGGTGTAGCCCACCCGGGTTCCCTTCCAGAGCTGGCGGACGTCCTCATAGGCCTTGCCGACCGGAATGGTGTGCTCGATGCCGGTGTGGCCGTCCACCACCTCGCTCATGTTCTTCTCGAACAGCGACCCTCCCTCGGGGACCACCATCATGCCGAGCTCGCGGGCGGCGGCGATCACCTGCTGGCGCTGGTCGCGGCGCGGCTGGTTGTAGCTCTTGACGCTGAAGGCGCCCGCCGCCTTCAGGCGCCGCAGGTGCGAGCGGGCGTCCTCCAGGCTGTCGATGGTGGCGGTGAACGGCGCGTTGGCGCCGTAGAGGATGGTGCCGGTCGAGAAGATGCGCGGCCCGGTGATCAGGCCGGCGCGCTGGAGCTCGGAGGCGGCGAACACCGTGTCGGTGTCGTTCGACGGGTCGTGGAGCGTCGTCACCCCGTAGGTCAGGCTGGCGTAGGTGATCCAGTTGCGCTGCGGGATGATGCCGTCCGAGCCGAACGGACCGTGCCAGTGGACGTCGATCAGGCCGGGGATCACCGTCTTCCCCTTGGCGTCGACCACGTAGGCGCCGGCCGGCACGGCGACGCTCGCCCGCGGGCCCACCGCCTTGATCCGGTTCCCTTCGATCACCACCGTGCCGTCCTCGATCACGCCGTCGGCCGGCGCGCCCGCCATGCTGTCAGCCATCGTAATGATCCGTCCGCCGACGATCGCCACCGTCCCCTTGGGGACGTCGCTGTCGGTCTGGAAGCCGATGTCGATCCCCTTGGCCGGCGGATCGGGGAGGGTGGCCGGCGCGCCGGCGAGGAAGGTGAAGGCGTTCTTGAGGTCGAGGGTGTAGAGCTCGGGGCCGAGCGCCCAGGTGAGGCTCTTCGCGTCGCCGCTCCAGCGCAGGCTCTCGCCGGCGTCGCGGGTGACCCGGCGGATCGGCAGGGCGGACTCCTTGGGGCCGACGTCGACCGCCTTGCCGGTGGCGACGAACGGCATCACGTAGGCCTGGAAGCGCTCGGTGAAGGCCACCCAGCGGCCGTCCGGCGAGACCTGGAACTCGGTCGCGTTCTCGCTCGCGAGATGGGTGCGCTCGTCCTTGCCGTCGAGCCCCAGCGAGACGAGCTGGCTCTTCCCCTCGTCCGCCTGCCGCAGCAGGTAGAGGCGGTCGCCCTCGGCGCCGAAGTGGGGCTGCTCCCCCTCCTCGGTGATCAGCACGGGGTCGCCGCCGGCGGCCGGAACGCGGTAGATCCCCGGCTCGGCCGACCACGCCGCGGTGCGGATGAACCCGCCCTCGATCTTGCGGAAGACGATCTGCTTGCCGTCCGGGGTGAAGACCGGCTCCACGTACTGCCCCGGCTGCTTGACCACCACCCGTCCCTCGCCCCCCGCGGCCGGAACCACCCGCACGCTGCCGAGCTTGTCGTCGTCCCAGGTGGCGTAGACCACCTGGCGGCCGTCGCGCGAGAAGGCGGGGAAGATCTCCCAGTGGTCGTTCTGCCGGGTGAGGCGGCGCGGCGTGCCGTTGGGGAGATCGCGGATCCAGAGGTGGCCGAGCGCCTGGTAGACCACCCGGTCCCCCTGCGGCGAGACGTTCACCCAGCGCAGCATGCGGGTTGCGAACTTCTTCGGCGCGACGTCGACGGGGTAGCGCAACGCCTGCGCGACCCGCCGCGTGGTGTGGACGTGGAAGGGGATCCCCGAGACCTTGCGGCTCGCGACGTCGAGGCGCTGGATCTTGCCGCCGGCCCAGAACACGATCGACTTGGCGTCCGGAGTCCACGCCATCGACGGGTAGACGCCGTGGATCGACCAGGTCTCCTGCATGTCGCGGTCGAGGCCGTCGTAGACCGGCCAGGCTTCGCCGGAGCGCAGGTCCATCAGGTGGAGCACGCTCTTCCCGCGCACCCGGCGGACGAAGGCGAGCGTCTTGCCGTCCGGCGACGGCGTCGGGCGGACGGCGCCGCCCGGTCCGGTCACGAAGGCCTGCGTCTTGCCGGTCCGGCGGTCGAGCCGCTGGATGACGAAGATCTGGCCGTTGGAGTCCTTGTTGTATTCGAAGACCTTGCCCGGCGTGGTGTCCTGGCTGTAGTAGAGGTAGCGGCCGTCGGGGGAGAAAGCGGGCTCGCCGGCGTCCTTCTGGTCGTTGGGCTTCTTGGTGAGCTGGAGGCCGTCGCCGCCGCTGCGGTGGTAGAGCCACATCTCGCCGGCGCCGAGCGAGCGCTGGGCGGTGAAGTGCTTGCGGCCCACGAGGTACTCGCCGTCGGGCGACCAGGCCGGGCTGTTGAGCAGGCGGAACGACTCCTTGGTGACCGCGCGCGGGTTCGAGCCGTCGCGGTTCATGATCCACAGGTTGTCGCCGCCCCCCTGGTCGCTGGTGAAGGCGATCGTCTTACCGTCCGGGCTGTAGCGCGGCTGCATCTGCCAGGCGACGTCGTGGGTCAGCGCCTTGGCCTCGCCCCCGGTGATCGGCACGGTGTAGAGGTCGCCGAGGAGGTCGAAGGCGACCTCCTTGCCGTCCGGGCTGACGTCGAGGCTCAGCCAGGTCCCCTCGGTGACGTCGATCGGCACCTCGCTCGACGGACCGGGAGGGTTGTTGACGTCCCACTTGTCCTCTTTCTTCTCCGAGATCTCCTTGGGGGCGCCCTTGCCTCCCTCCTTCTGCTCCTTCTTCACCTCGGTGGCGTTCGCCTCCGGCTCCTGCTCGCGCTTCTGCTTGTCCTTGAGGTCCTCGTCGGGCGGCTTCTGCTGCGGAGCGGGGGGTGGGGATGGGGGGCGGCGGCGTTTGCGGGGCCGCCAGGGCCAGGCCGGAGACGGCGAGGAGCAGGCCGAAGAGCAGTGGGCGGATCGATTTCATGCCATATCTTCCTGTCGAAAGAGGTGAGGACGGCGCGGACGGCGGCGAGGCTGATACGCCGGAGCGCGCCGGAAGCTCGGGAGCGAGACGCCGAGCAGAGTAAGGAGCGGGGCGGGAGGTGTCAAGGCGGAGAATGAGAACGGGGAGGGCGGCGAGACCAGCCCTCCCCTGGGGCCGGGGCTAGGTCGAAGGAACCGCCGTCAGCAGCACCACCAGCGCTCCGTCTCCGCCGTCCGCCTTGGAGGTGCCGACGACGACCGTCTCCCCCACCTTGAGGCTGAAGGTGGTCTCGATCAGCCGGCGAGTGTCGAAGTGGGGGCCGTCCTTGGTCTGCACGACCATCTCCTGCCCGAGCTCGAAGTGGTCCATGAAAAGGGCGTTCGGGTCGCCGCTCCCCTGAAATCGCAGCTTGACCCCGTAGGCTCCGCCGCCGCTCGCTGCCATGCGCCCCTGGGCAACCTCTTCCTCGGCCGCGCTCAGCAAGGCACCGTCGACGATCTGGTAGCTTTTGAAGGGAAGAAACTTCTTGAGCTCGGCGAGCGCCTTCTCGGCGTTGGCGGGGATCTCGGGACCCGCGCCGCCGCCGGCCTTGAGGCTGGCGGAGAGGAGCAGGAGCTGGAATCTCTGCGTCCCCGGCCGCACATCCGCTTTCGCCAGGGCCCGCGCTACCTTCTCCTGGACCGCGGGCTCGGCACCCACCTCGAGAAAGCTCCTGCCGCCGACCTGGGTTCCGGTCGCGATCCGGCACTTCTCCTTCTGTGCGCACTGGTCCCACGCCAGGACCTCCGCGGCATGCAGGCCGAGGAAATGGATCTCGTAGCGGATGGACTGGGACGTCGGAGAGCTCTGCGGCTCCGACTGCGCCGCCCTCAGGGCTCCCGGCAGCAGCAGCAAGGCGCAACCGGTCAGACAACGGACGATGGCGGTCTTCATGACGGTCTTCTCCTTAGAAGGAAGTCTTTCCCGGGGCGAGGGTCCAGATGATCCGCGTCCCCCCGGGGGTCGAGAACTGGATTTCACGGATGGCGGTCCCGTCCTCGGAAACCGTAGGCTTCAAGGCCGCCAGGACAGTGTCCGGCGACGGATTTTCGAGCGCGGGGCGACCTTGACGCCGGAGGTGCGGCCTCCTCTTCTCCGCCTTCTCGGCAGAGAGCGGCTGCGCCGCCAGGGTGATCGGACGTTCGGCCTCCGGCGCAGGGCTCGGCGGGAGGGGAGCCGGAATCGCGGCGGTCCGCGGTGCCGGCCGGGGCTTTGAAATCGATCCGGAGCCCGGCCAGAGCGCGATCATGGCGATCAGGACCGCGACGGCCGCCGCTCCGGCCAGGGCCAGTCCGGGAATCAGCCGGCGCCGCGGCTCCGGGAGGGCCGTCAGCACGGTCCGCCGCATGGCGCGGACCTCCTCCGGCGTCAATCCGGTCTCGCCGGCGAAGGGGTCCCCCGCGCGCAGCCGGCGATTGAGGTCACTCGATCGTTCGTCGTTCATTTCTGATCCTCCGAGCGGCGATTCTCCGTGCCCAGCGCGCGGGCGAGCTCGCGCCGGGCGGCCAGCAGGTGCCAGCGCACGGTCACCTCGGCGATGCCGAGCAGCCGGGCCACCTCGCGCACCGGCGCTCCCTCCAGCTCGTGGAGCACGATGGCGGCGCGCCGGCGGGGAGCGAGCCGCCCGAGAGCGGTGCGCACCGTGGTCCCGATCACCGCCGCGTTCTCCGGGTGTGCCGATCCTTCCTCCTGCCGCAGCGACGCATGGACCCGCGTGCGGACGCCGAGCCGGCGGTAGCGGTCGCGGCAGAGGTTGACCAGCGTCCGCACCAGCCAGGCCTCGCCCGGTTGCTCCCCCTCGGGGAGCGAGCCGGGGTGCTGCGCGGCGCGGAGGAACGCCTCCTGGACCAGGTCCCGCGCCTCCTCCCGGTCCGACGCCAGCCGGCAGGCGAGCCGGAAGAGGCGCTCGTGGTGGGCGTCGAAGAGCCCGGCCAGGCGCTCGGTGGCGGACCGTGGGTCGGACGCTGTCCAAGCTCGTGCTCCTGGTCAAGGGGACGTTCACACACGGTAGACGCGCCGGCGCTCGAAAACGTTGGGCGCGAGTCTTGCTTTACCGAATCAGTGCCTGGCCGAACCGGCCGGGCTCGAGATCTACACCAAGGAGGAACACCGATGAAAGACAACAAAGACGCGTTGCGCCCCTACGTCGCCGACATGGTCGCGGTCGAGAAGCACATCTTGGAAGCGGTCGAGCGCCAGCGCAACGACGATGACATCAAGCAGTTCCCCGACGCGCTGCAGCTCGTGGGGCGCCTCGAAACCACGCTGAAGAGCCACGTCCAGGCCCTGGACACCCTGGCCGAGAAGTTCGCGGGCGGCGGCGCGGCTTCGGCGGTCAAGGAGGCGGTCACCGGCGTGCTCGGCGCCATCGCCGGGCTCTACGACAAGGTGCGCAAGGACACCGCGAGCCGTGCGCTGCGCGACGACTACACCGCCCTGTCGCTCGCCTCGGTCAGCTACGGCATGCTCCACGCCACCGCTCTGGGGCTCTCCCAGGGGCCGACCGCGGAGCTCGCCAAGACTCACCTCGCGGAGCTCAACTCGCTGATCATGGAGCTCGGGCTGCTGCTGCCCCGCGTCGTCCTCAAGGAGCTCGCCTTCGAAGGGTACTCGGTCGACACCGGCGCCGCCGACAAGGCGGTCAAGAACCTCGAAGAGACCTGGCGCAGCAGCGCCCAGCGCGAGAAGGCGACGGCCGGCACCGCCACCGGCGGCACGGTCAACTACAACCGCTGAGCTTCGTTCCTTCCCTGAAAACCGAAAGCCGGCCCGCGGGCCGGCTTTTCTCTAGCTCGGGCTTCGATCGAGCCCTCGAACGTTAGCTTCCCGGTGAAGAGCGTCTAAGGCGCTCACCGCCTGCATCGCCTCCTCTATAGGCACATGCGGCTTCACCTCGGAGAGGAATTTTGCACGCCCCTCTATAGAGCTGTCCCATCCGCTTTCGAGAGAGACATATAGAGCCGTAGCCAGCCTCTCGAGCTCCTTTACACCTTTCCCTTTAAATAACTGAGCAACAAACTCCAGTCGTTCTTCCTGTTCTTGCAAGGTCCTCGGATGATTTTCAGCCAAACGTTTACCGACACTAGTCGCGGTAAACCTGGGGCCATACGGAGGAGATTGTGGCTCTAACTCAAGAATTCCGTCCACTCTCAGAGCAGTGAGCTCATCGCGCAAATCGAATGAAAAGGGACCATGCTTATAAAGTATAAAAACGAAACTTAACCGGCTTGACAACATCCTCTCCAGGAAAAAAACCGCCTTTTGGAGGTGTGTCTCTCCAGTCCAACTCTCCTGAACTCGAAGCTTGTCCACCAGTCGAACAAGGATCGCCGCGGTCTGAGAACGGGTCATAAGACTTCCTCCGAAATCAGGATTATCTCGGACTTATTCGCTCTGAGCCACTCTCGGCCTCGAGCAAGCTTCGTCTTCTCTATAAAAATGTAGTCCATTGCAAGCAAGGGAAGCTTTGCCAACGCAGGCGAAGCGGTCACAGACGAGACAACCGAGCCGTCTCTCATCAAAACAGGGAAATCTGGCGCCGAGCCTTTGGATGTATAAGGATCATAGCGCACGTCTTCCGCACCGAATTTCTTTCGCGCGGCTTCAAAGATGAGACGACCTGACTCAGGGTTGATCTTGGCGTCTGCTGCGTGCCATTGGTACAGAACCCGAAAATGATCACGGCGCGTTATCCTTCTCGCGGCGTCATGCCCAAGACTATTGGGATCGGCCGACGCTTTCGTTATAGCCGCAGTCACCTCATTGTCAGTGAGGCTGAGGAGATCTTCCACAGATGTCGAAAACTGCCCTCCAGGCAACCAACTGCTCAGAAAATCCTTGAGGTGTATATCGTAAATCCGTCGGACATGGTGAAAATAAAGTTGCGAATACATAAAATAACGAGCCAAGAGCAAAGCTTCCGTAGACTGAAGCCCCCCCTCATCTACCCCCAGGCCGGGCTCTGGGTATCCTTCGTCGCCTTCGTCACCGCTCGGAGGAGAAGGCAAGAGACGCAGAGTATCAATGAGCCTGTAGTGATCAAATTTTCCATAAGCTACGCCAGCATGGTGCGAATCCCGCAGCAGGTAATCCATCCGATCAGCGCCAAAAGCATCGCCTGTAATGATTTCGGACATGATCGCTTCCCAGCTAGAGAACCGACCCGCCTTTAACTTCTTAGGACCAACCGCCAGTTTCTCAACGTCGCTGACACGAATAGGAGGAGTCATGTTCTCGAAGATGTCTTTCATCTCAGAGCTTCTCAATAAATCCAAGGTGAGACGTTCATGGTCCCAGCCCTCGGGAAGAAGCTCATGCTCCGCCGCGTGAGAAAAAGGCAAGTGTCCTATGTCGTGACAAAGCGCCGCCATCCGGAGCACGCGGCGCCAGTACCGAAGCTTTTCCTTATCTGAAAGCTCTGGCAGGAGTTCGCGGACGGCATCGCTCAAATTTTCGTTGTCGGTAACGACATCGAAAATTCGTCCTGCTAGCTCCATAACTCCCAAAGAGTGCTCAAACCTGCGATGGGTAGCTCCAGGATATACAAGATACGTTAGTGCTAGCTGATGAACATAGCGCAGGCGCTGAAAAGGACGGGAGTCAAGAACCTTCCTCTCTTCCGAGCTCAATTTTATGAAAACGTGAATTGGATCCCGTAACTCGTGCGAGTTTTTGGCCATGACTCTCTACAAGTAAGGTGAACAGCGCCAAATACTGGTTACGCCCCGCTTTCACCAGCCTATGACTTTCCTGTGTGAACGTCAATACATTTCTAGCTCGCCGCCTGGAGCGCTACCCTCGCCTCGTCGAGCAGCGCCCGCGCGGAGAGCCCCTCTCCCACGGCGCCGCGCACCCAGCCGTCCGGAGTGATCCGCCCCTGGCGGGTGATGCGTTCGACCTCGGCCCCGAAGTCGCCGGAGCGCAGCCGCTGCGCGATCTGGAAGGCGATGATGTGCCCGATGGCGTAGTCCGGCAGGTAGAGGCCGTAGACGATCATGTGGGAGTAGATCGCCAGGATCTCGGAGTCGCGCCCGCCGAACACCGGGGCGAAATAGCGGTTCCAGACGTCGCGGGCGATCGCGAGCGTCGCCTCACGCAGCTCCGCGGGGGTCGCCTCGGGGTGGGCGTACATCCAGTTCCACACCCCCATGTCGACCAGCGACACGCCGGCGATCTCATAGGTGTTCCAGAGGATCGCCAGCGTCTCCTGGCGCCACACCTCGTCGTTCATCGGGCGCAGCCCCAGCATCTCGAGGTCGCGGTGCTGGAAGACGAAGGCGAACGCCTCGGTGCAGGCGGTGTTGGGGACCCCGGCGAGCGGCCAGCGGTCGATGCCGTTGAGCGAGAAGACCTGCTCCACGTTGTGGCCGAGCTCGTGCATCGCCACGTTGTACCCCTTGTAGTCCATCCCTCCCTGCGGCACCCGCGTCCGCAGGTGGGCGCGGTCCTCCCGCCGCTGCGCCTGGACGGCGTGGCCGGCGCCGCGCGCCGGATCGACCGCGATCCGCTCGGCGAGCCAGGCCGCCCGGTCGGCGGCGAAGCCCAGCCGCGTCAGCAGGTCGGGAAGGCCGGCGGCGAACGACGCGAGATCGGAGTAGCGCGCCCGCACCACCTCGTCGAGCTCCGCCTCCGAGTGGTCGCCCCGCGACTTGAAACCCGAGTACCAGATGTCGAACGGCTCGAGCGGGCGGCCGAGCCGGCTCTCGATCAGCTTGCCGAGCGCCGCGATCTCCGGCGAGGCCAGCACCGAGATCAGCAGCGCCTCGACCTCCCGCTCGGGGATCTGGCGGTCGCGCTCGAAGCGGCGGGCGACGTAGGTCGGCTCGGCCGGGGTGAACGGGTCGAGCGCGCGCACGGCATGGAAGATCCGCAGCAGGGTGGCGTAGCGGGTGTCGGGCTCGCGCGCCGCCAGGTCGCCTTCCACCGGCGTCATCGCCGTGCCCTCGGCCGCGGGGAAGACCTGGTTGGTCTCCGGGTTCCAGAGCAGGTCGGGATTGTCGATCACCGCCTTCGGGATCTCCTGGCGGACGATGCGCTCCATCACCCGCAGGATGGTGCGCTGACGGGCGAGCCCTTGCGGGGTGGCGTCGGCGTAGTCGGAGGCCAGCTCGTCGCGCAGCCCCCAGTGGCTGATCAGGCTCAAGGCCTCGCGGAACGGGCGCCGCCCCTCGGCGTCGACGATGCGGTCGAGCCGCAGGTTGTAGCTCGCGATGTACTCCTCGGCCGCGGTGAGGACCCGCGTGACCTCCTGCTGCACCGTGGCGGGGACGCGCGCCGCGAAGCGGTCCATCAGGCACGAGCGCGCCCAGGTCTCGCGGTCCCAACCGGCCCCTTCGCTCAGCCGTTCCGTCAGGGTGTGCACGGGGAAGTTGAGCAGGGCGAGGAAGGCGACCCGCGTCCGGAAGAGGTCCTCGTCGACGTGCGCCGCGAGGTCGAGCTCCGCCAGCAGGCGGTCCGCGGCGGTGAGCGGCCCGGTCTCGACGTCGACCGGCCAGGTCAGCTCGCGGCGCACCTCGTGGAGATGGCCGTCCACCTGCTCGAGCACCTTCTCCAGGCGAGCGAAGGTGGCGGCGAGCGCCGCGGGCTCGGTCAGGAAGCTCGCGATGCAGAAGTCGGCGAAGTCGGCGGCGGAGCCGTCCTCGGCGCGCCAGCGCTGCGCCGCCTGCCCGACGCCACGGCAGATGCGCCCGGCGTGCTCCGCGCCGTGGCGCTCGACGAGGCGGCCGATCGTGGAAGACAGTGTTTCAGGGTCAATCGCCTGCGGGCTCGTCGTGTCCGTACCCATGGCTAGACCGCCGGCTTCAGGGTTTCGCCGACCAGCTTGTCGTCGATCACCAGCCGGTGCGGGCCGCCGTCGCCGCCGCCATTCAGTGGCTTCACCTCGTCGCGCGAGAAGGGATCGAACTCGAAGGGCTTGATGATCCGGCCGTAGATCGACTTGAGCGCCCGGGCGCCGATGCGGCTGCTCTTCGCGGCCTCCTCGGCGATCCGCTGCACGGCGTCGTCGGTGATCTCGAGATCGATCTCGTACCGCTGGAAGAAGCGCTGGGAGATCTGGAGCACCCCTTCGGCCGGCTCGCGGAAGATGCGGGCGAGGGTGGCGGCGGTCAGGTCCTCGAGGATCACCGCGTTGTCGAAGCGGGAGAGGAACTGCGGCTGCATGCCGTACTCGAAGAGGTCCTCGGGCCGGAAGTGGTGGCGCAGGGTGAAGTACTCGCGGATGGTGATCTTGCCGTTGACGTAGGTCGTCGTCGTCGGCAGCTTGATGCCGCTCTTCGGCGAGATGACCCGCTGGAAGACCTGGTCGTAGAGGGTTTCGAAGGCGCCGGCGCAGAGGAAGAGCATCTTGCCGGTGTCGATCCAGACGGTGCTCGACGCCAGCTCGCCGTTCTCGCCGGGGGCGGTGATCCGGTAGGGGACGCGCTCCCCCTCGATCAGGGTGAGCAGGGCCTGCTGGATGTTGATGCCGGTGACGTACGGCTTGCCGCCGACGATCCCCGACACCTTGTCGATCTCGTCCAGGCAGACGGTGGCGCGCTCCATCGAGCGGCCGATCTGCTCGGCGGTCGCCCCGGCACCGAGGATCTGGCGGGTGCGCTCCTCGAGGCGGGCGAACAGCCGGCTGGTGTCGACCGCCCCTTCCTCGGTGGCGAAGGTGTTGGCGTTCATGATCAGGACGACCCGGTACTCGGCGAACTCCTCGTGGGCGTTGTAGAGCGCCTCGATCCCCCGCATGATGGTGGTCTTGCCGGTCCCCGAGTTGCCGATCAGCAGGAGGTTGCCGTACCTCTCCCCCTCGAGGTGCTTGAAGATGGCGACCGAGACATAGCGCAGGCTTTCGCCCTGGCCGATCACGCTCTGGGCGAGGAACTCGTTGATTTCGACGGGCTTCATGGACATTTCTGGGTCTTCCTTTTAGCGATCCCGGGACGGCCTGTTGGGCGTATGCGGAGGGCAGAGCGTAGCCCACCCTTCGTCTATGCTAAAGCCGGCGGGCGGCCCTCGCATTCCCGTCGTCTGCCTGGGCAACTCGCCTTCCGCCGCGTCGTGCGGTTACGTTACGATGGACCCGGGGGTCGAGAGCGCGGGAGTCGAAATGAACGAGCACATCCGGGTCGTCGTCTACAAATCCGAAGGGTGGTGGGTCATCCACGGGCTCGACTACGAGTTCGTGACCCTCGCCCGGGACCTCGAAGAGGTACCGGGAGAAATCAGGCGCTGGCTTTCCGTTCTGTTTACGGCCTATCGGCAGCTCAGAGTCGAGCCCTTTCACGGCTACGCTCCGGCGCCGCGGCGTTACTGGGAAATGTACGAGCGAGCCGAGGCTTTCGTCGCCCCGACTCCCCTGGTCGGCGCCTGGGAGCGGCTCGCCGAGCCGCTGCGGATCGAAGCCCGCCTGGCGGCTTGAGCGGCCTGCCGCCGGCCGCCCGCCTTGCCTTCCGCCTCCCCGTCGGACAAACTGCCGCGGTGAAGAAAGCCGTCTTGCAGGAAATGGAACGTCTGCTCAACCCGGCGCAGATCGCCGCGGTGACCCACGGCGACGGGCCGCAGCTCGTCCTCGCCGGCGCGGGGTCGGGGAAGACCCGGGTCATCACCTACCGGATCTACTGGCTGATCGAGAAGATGGGGGTCGATCCCGGCACGATCGCCGCCATGACCTTCACCAACAAGGCGGCCGGGGAGATGCGCGATCGCGTCGAGGAGCTGATCGACCTCCATCCGCTCCCCACCTCGGTGGGGACGTTCCATCGCTACGGGCTGCTGATGATGCGCCGCTACGGCGAGCGGGTGGGGCTGCGGCGCGACTTCCACGTGCTCGACACCAGCGACCAGATCGGCCTCGTCAAGGAGGCGCTCACCGCCGAGGGGCTCTCCGAGACCGCCTTCTCCCCCCGCTCGGTGCTCAGCCAGATCAGCTCCGCCAAGAACCGGCTGCTCGACGCGGCGGCCTATGAGGCGCGGGCGCAGAACTTCTTCGAGAAGAAGGTCGCCACCCTCTACCGGCGCTACCAGGGGCTGCTCGGCGCCGCCTCGGGGGTGGACTTCGACGACCTGATCGCGCTGCCGGTCAAGCTCCTGTCGACCGACGCCGAGATCAAGGAGCGCATCCGCCGCTGGACGCGCTACCTCCTGGTCGACGAGTACCAGGACACCAACCATGCCCAGCTCCGCCTGATCCAGGAGCTCGTCGGCCCGGACGGCAACCTCACCGCCGTCGGCGACGAGGACCAGGGGATCTACCGCTGGCGCGGCGCCGACATCAGCAACATCCTGGAGTTCGAGAAGACCTTCCCCACCGCCGTCGTCCACAAGCTCGAGCAGAACTACCGCTCGACGCAGACGATCCTCGACGTCTCCGGGGCGCTGATCGCCAACAACGTCAACCGCCGCGGCAAGCGGCTGTGGACCGAGAGCGGCGGCGGCGCCAAGGCCGAGCTCTACCGGGCGAGCGACGAGGGGGACGAGGCGGCCTGGATCGTGCGCACCCTGCAACGCCAGCGCGGCCACTTCAAGCTCGGCGACATGGCGATCCTGGTGCGCACCAACGCGCAGACCCGCGCCATCGAGGACGAGCTTCTGTCCCGCGAGATCCCCTACTCGCTGATCGGCGGCGTGCGCTTCTACGACCGCGCCGAGATCAAGGACCTGGTCGCCTACCTGCGCGTGCTGCGCAACCCGCGCGACAACTTCTCGCTGATGCGGATCGTCAACCAGCCGCCGCGGGGGATCGGCAAGTCGACCCTCGAGCTGCTGCGCGACCGCGCCTCGCAGCTCGGCCAGCCGCTGTGGGACGTCCTCTATCTCGACGACCTGGGGAACCTGCCGGCGCGCAGCGCCACGGCGCTGCGCAAATTCCGCGACCTGATCGTGGGGCTCCAGCAGTCGGCGGGCGACCTCCCGCTCCCCGCCCTGCTCGAACGGCTGCTCGAGGCGACCACCTACGCCGACCTCTACAAGCCGGACGATCCGGAGGACCAGGCGCGGCTCGAGAACATCCGCGAGTTCCTCTCCGCCGCCCAGGAGTTCAGCGAGGGGAACAGCTACAACTCGGGGGATCAGGACCTGCTGACCGGCTTCCTCGACCACGTGGCGCTGGTCTCGGACCTCGATTCGTTGCAGCAGGAGAAGGGGATCTCCCTGATGACGCTGCACAGCGCCAAGGGGCTCGAGTTCCGGGCGGTGGTGGTGGCCGGGCTCGAGGACGGCCTCCTCCCCCACTTCAACTCCCAGGGCGCCCGCGAGGACATCGAGGAGGAGCGCCGCCTCCTCTACGTCGGCATGACCCGCGCCCGCGACCGCCTGTTCCTCACCTGCTGCCGCCGGCGGCGGATCGCCGGCCGCTACCAGGACCAGTCGGAGTCGCCGTTCCTCGCCGAGCTGCCGGACCAGCTCATCGACTTCTCGCAGAGCGCCGACCTCTACTCCTCGGACCGCATCGACCAGCGGGCGCAGGGGGTCTACTCCTTCTTCGGCGGCGGCGGCGGTGGCGGCGGACGGGCCGCAGCGCCCGCGATGCCCGCAATGCCCGCGATGCCACCCCGGACGGCGCCCGCGTTCTCCGGCGGCTCAGCCTCGAGCTACGGCCGTCCCGCCGCGCCGGTTCCACCGCCGCGGCCGTCCGGGCCAGCCGCCCCCGAGCCGTCCGCCCGGCCGCAGCGCCAGGTCAAGCGCGGCAGCCGGGTCCGCCACCCGACGCTCGGACCCGGCGTGGTCCTCGACCTCGAAGGGGAGGGGGACGAGGCCCGCCTCACCGTCTTCTTCGAGAAGTCGGGGAAGCGGAAGCTGGTCGCGAAGTTCGCCAACCTCGAGGTGCTGTAGGTCCGCAGCCAGGACGCCCTCGGCGCGGCGTCCGCGGCACATGGGTTGCATTTGCCTCCCGGCATCAACGGGCGACCCGAGAGGAGACTCCATGCAAGCCAAAGCCCGCCTGTTCGGACATCCGATTCACCAGATGCTGATCGTCTTCCCGCTCGGCCTGCTGGCGACCTCGCTCTTCTTCGACATCGCGCGCCTGGCGAGCGGCAACCCGCAATGGGCATTGATCTCCTTCTGGCTGATCGCCGTAGGCGTGGTGAGCGGCCTGGTGGCGGCCCTCTTCGGGCTGATCGACTGGCTGGCCATCCCGGCGGACACCCGCGCCAAGCGGATCGGCCTCTATCACGGCGTCGGCAATACGGTGGTGGTCGTGCTGTTCGCCGCCAGCTGGTTCCTGCGCCGCGACGACGTGGGGAACCCCACCGGGGTGGCGGTCACCCTTTCGGTGCTGGCGGTCCTGCTGGCGCTGGTCACCGCCTGGATGGGCGGCGAGCTGGTGGACCGCCTGGGGGTCGGCGTCGAGGACGGCGCCCACCTGAACGCTCCCAGCTCCCTGTCGGGCCGGCCCGCGGGGCAGACCACCGGGCAGACCGGGCGCACCCCCGCCCCGGCCGGAAGGCGCTGAGACGCTGAGGTTCGAATCCGCTCGCAGGCAGGAGAACCTCAACTGAGGAACATCGGCATGTTCATCACCCCGGCGATCCTCGGGACGATAGGCCTCGCGGTTGTAGAAGCGCTCGACGTCGACCCGCTTGCGCCCCTCGCCGACGATCTCCAGGGGCTCGGTGGTGTAGCGCCCTTCCTGGATCGCGACCAGGACGCCGGTCTTCCCCGGCGAGGATGTTCTCGGCCGCCAGCGCCGCGAAGTTCCTGGCGACCAGACGGTCGAGCGAGTCCGGCGGGCCCGAGCGCATCAGGTAGCCCAGCCGCTGATAGATCACCCGCTCCTGGGTATGGAGCTGGAGCGCCTCGCGGAGGTGGCGGCCGACGCCGCCCAACTCGCGGTTCCCCACCGCGTCCGCCTCGCCGGTCTCGAAGGGAGTGCCGCCGACCGTGAAGGCTCCCTCGGAGACCGCGGCGACGGCGTAGTTGCTGGGGTTGTCGTGCTTGTCGGCCGCCAGCATCTCGACCACGCGGTCGGTGTCGAACGGGACCTCGGCGATCAGGGCGCGGTCGGTGGGCGCCAGGTAGGAGGAGAGCAGGCAGGTTTCGCCGCAGTAGCGGCCGAACAGCTCGACCACCAGGAAGCGCTCGTGCGATCCCGCCACCGTCCGCAGGTCGTTGATGAAGGTGACCGAGCGGGTGACCGCCGTCGAGAAGCCGATGCAGTAGTCGGTGCCGAAGACGTCGTTGTCCATCGTCTTCGGCAGGCCGACGACCTTCACCCCCTCGAGGTGGAGGCGGCGGGCGAAGGAGAGGGTGCCGTCGCCGCCGATCGCCACCAGGGTGTCGAGGTTGAGGTAGCGGAGCACCTCGAGCGCGGCGTCGGTGAGGTCGAGCCGTCCGTCCGGCAGCACCTTGTGGGTGCGGCCGCGCAGGTGCTCGGGGACCTTGTCGGGGCTGGTCAAGGCCGGGTTGGTCCGCGAGCAGTGGAGGACCGTGCCGCCGCTGCGGTCGATCGTCCGCGTGGTCGCCTTGGTCAGCGGCACCAGCCAGGACGAGTTGTCGGCGTCGTGGTACGGCTTGACGTGGAGCAGGGCCGCCCAACCCCGGCGCAGCCCGAGCACCTCGTACCCCTCGTCCTCCATCCGCCAGACGAACTGCTGGATGGCGGCGTTCAAGCCCGGCACGTCGCCGCCGCCGGTCAGGATGCCGACCCGCTTGATCGGCTTGATCGCCATCTCTAGCCCGCCGCCACCATCCGGCCGATCAGATCGACCACCCGGTTCGAGTACCCCCACTCGTTGTCGTACCAGGCGACCACCTTGACGTAGCCGTCGCCGGCGGCACGCGTCGACAGGGCGTCGAAGATCGAGGAGTGGGAGTTGCCCACGATGTCGGTCGACACCAGCGGCACCTCGCTGTACTCGACGATCCGCGCCAGCGCGCCCGCGGCCGCCTCGCGAACGGCGGCGTTGACCGCCGCGGCGTCCGGCTTCTCCCGCACGCGGGCTACCAGGTCGACCAGCGAACCGTCCGACACCGGCACCCGCATCGCCATGCCGTCGAGCTTTCCCTTGAGGTGGGTGAGCACCTTCCCCACCGTGCGCGCGGCGCCGGTGGTGGTGGGGATGACGTTCTGGGTCGCCGCGCGGCTGCGCCGGAAGTCCTTGTGGGGCGCGTCCGCCAGCCGCTGGTCGTTGGTGTAGGCGTGGACGGTGGTCATGAACCCCTCTTCGAGGCCGAAGCGCTCGTCGAGGATCTTGGCGACCGGCGCCAGGCAGTTGGTGGTGCAGGAGGCGTTCGAGACGATGCGGTGCTGCGGGCGGAGGATCTCGTCGTTGACCCCCATCACGATGGTGGCGTCGATCTCGTCGCTGGCCGGCACGGTGAGAATCACCTTCTTCGCCCCGCCGTCGAGGTGCTTCTGGAGCTGCTCCTTCTTGACGAAGACGCCGGTCGACTCGACCACGATCTCGGCGCCGAGATCCCCCCAGGGGATCTTCGCCGGCTCCCGCTCCTTGGTCATCGCGATCCGGTGGCCGTCGACGGTCAGGAAGCCGTCGCCCGCCGCGACCTCGCCGGGGAAGACCCCCATCACGGAGTCGTACTTCAGGAGGTAGGCGAGCTTCTCGTTCTCGAACAGGTCGTTGATCGCCGCCACTTCGATGTTGCCGCGGATATCGTCGCGCCCGGCGAGGACGCGGAAGACGCTGCGGCCGATGCGGCCGAAGCCGTTGATGCCGATCTTGACGCTCATTGCGCGGCCTCCTTCTTTCCCGCCGTCTTCCCTGGCGTCTCTCCACATCGCCGGATCAGATCGGCGACCCGGTGGGCGTACCCCCAGCCGTTGTCGAACCAGGTGAGGGTCTTCGAGACGTTCTGCCCGAGGACCATGGTGGCCAGGCTGTCGTAGCTCCCCGAGGCCTCGGCGTGCAGGATGTCCGAGGAGACGATGGCATCGGTCTCGTAGGCCAGGACGCGCTTCAGCCCCTCCCCCGCAGCCGCCGCGCGTATCGCCTCGTTGACCGACTCCACCGTCACCGGCCGCGAGTGCCAGCAGACGAGGTCGGCCACCGAGCCGTTGGCGACCGGCACGTTGATCGCGGCGGCGGTGATCTTCCCCGCCAGCTCCGGCAGGAGCTCGCTCAGCCGCTCGGCGGCGTCGCTCTCCTGCGGCACGATGTTCTCGCCGGCCGCCCGTCCCTTGCGCGGATCGTCGGCCGGCACGTCGGCCAGGTGCTGCTGGTTGGTGAAGGCGTGGACGGTCGACAGGAAGGCCCGCTCGACGCCGAAGGCGCCGGCGAGGATCTTGAGCACCGGCGCCGCGGCGGCCAGGCCAGGCGAGCCGGCGGAGACGATCCGATGCTCCGCCTTGAGCTCCCCCTCGTTGACGCCGAAGACGATCGTCGCGTCCACGCTGTCAGCGTCGGCCGCCGGCGAGCAGAGGATGACCCGCTTCGCCCCCGCCGCCAGATGGCGCTCGAGCTCCGCGCGGCCGCGCCGCTTGCCGGTCGCCTCGACCACCACGTCGACCCCCAGGTCTCCCCACGGCGGCACGGTCTGCGACCCCCTCTCCTCGGTCAGCATGCGGATCTGCCGCCCGCCGACGTGGAGCCGGCCGTCGGCGAAGCTCGGCTCGCCCGCCGCCCCCGGGAAACGCCCGAGGATCGTGTCGAAGCGCAGGAGGTAGGCGAGCGAGGCGGCATCCGCCACGTCGCAAGCCGCCTCGATCCGCAGATCGTCGCTCTTCTCGAGGACGCGGAAGAGGTTCCTCCCGATCCGTCCCAATCCCATCAATCCGACGCGCATCGGCATCTCGACAACCTCCCTTGCGGCCCCGCGAACGGCGGCCGCCCTTGGTCCGGACAGACGCTAACACGTTCCACCCCCGCTGCTCATCCCCAACCCCGTGGTAACGTTTCCACACCCCGGGACGTACGGGCCTTCGCGCTCGGGCGAAGGCTGCGGAGGGCCGGTCGGGAACCGACGCGGGAGAAACGGCACATGGCAGAGGTCACGCTCCACCGGGTCAGGAAGGCCTACGGCCCGCTGACGGTGATTCCGCATCTCGACCTCGGCATCAGGGACCACGAGTTCATGGTGCTGGTCGGCCCTTCGGGGTGCGGCAAGTCGACGGCGCTGCGGATGATCGCCGGGCTCGAGGAGATCACCGGCGGCACGATCGAGATCGGCGACCGGGTGGTCAACGACGTGCCGCCCAAGGACCGCGACATCGCCATGGTCTTCCAGAGCTACGCGCTCTACCCGCACATGACGGTGCGCGGGAACCTCGAGTTCGGCCTCAAGATCCGCAAGACGCCGAAGGAGGAGATGAAACGCCTGGTCGACGAGGCGGCGCAGACCCTGGGGATCACCGACCTCCTCGACCGCAAGCCGAAGCAGCTCTCGGGCGGCCAGCGCCAGCGCGTCGCCCTCGGCCGCGCCATCGTGCGCAAGCCCGCCGTCTTCCTCTTCGACGAGCCGCTGTCGAACCTCGACGCCAAGCTGCGGGTGCAGATGCGGGCCGAGATCTCGACCCTCCAGAAGCGCCTGCGGACGACCACCGTCTACGTCACCCACGACCAGATCGAGGCGATGACGATGGGCGACCGCATCGCCGTGATGAACCTCGGCGAGCTGCAGCAGCTCGGCACGCCGCTCGAGGTCTACGACCAGCCGGCGAGCCTGTTCGTGGCGAGCTTCATCGGCACGCCGCCGATGAACTTCATCCCCGCCACGCTCGCGGACGGCGGGGCCACGGTGGCCGCCTCCGGCTTCCGGATGCCGGTGCCACCGGCGTTCCGCGCCGCCGCCGGCCGCGACGGGCAGAAGCTCGTGCTCGGCCTGCGCCCGGAGAACCTCCGCGAGGCGGCGCGCGACGGCGGCGGGGCGACGGTGACGGTCACCGCCAAGGTGGAGTTCGTCGAGCCGCTGGGGCACGAGGTGATCGTGCACGGCCGCGTCGGCGACGAGCTGCTGGTGGCCAAGGTCGATCCCCACCGCTCGCCGCAGATCGGCGGCACGATGAGCCTGGTGATCGAGACCGCGGCCGCCCACCTGTTCGACGCCGCCACCGAGAAGCGGCTCGCCGCCTGAGGCGCGTCCCTACCCTACGTCGTCGATCTCTTCGGCTCTGAACCCTTCGATCGCCTGGGCGAACGAAAAAAGGGCGCCCTGGATCAGCTCTGCGAGCTCCGGGCTGGCCACGATCCCCGCTTCGTCCAATCTGGTGCCGAGCAGCGGCACGGCGATCGACGCCGCGGGGACGAGGCGTCCGGACATGGTGGCGATCGTCTCGGCGAGCGAGTCCTGGGCGTGGTGGGAGCGCGGCGAGGCGTTGAGGAGGGCCACCGGCTTGTAGATGAACTCGTCGCCGCCCACCAGCCAGTCGAGGGCGTTCTTCATCGCCCCCGGCACGCCGTGGGCATACTCGGGGCTCGAGATCAGCAGGCCGTCCGCCCAGCGCACCCGGGCCCGCAGGTCGCTCACCGCCGGCGGCTCGTGGTCTTCGAGGTCGGGATTGAAATGCGGCAGATCGCTCAAGCCCCCGTAGAGCCGGATCTCCACCCCCTCGGGAGCCAGGGCGATCGCCGCGCGCAGCAGCGCCGTGTTCGAGGAGACGGCCCGCAGGCTCCCCGAGATGGCCAGGAGGTGGATCGTGCGAAGGTCGCTCTGCATGCTCCCCTTAGCCTATCAGGGGATCTTCCGCAGCGCTTCGATCTCCGCTAAACAATTCCTTGATCTCCGCCGTATACCACCTCGATAGTCAATCACTAGCCTGCGGCAGATACAACGACCTGCCGATTCTCAAAGAGGACTAAACAATGAAGAGAGTCTGCTCGAGGGTCTTCGTGGCGTCTGCGCTGCTGTTCTGTCTCCGGTCCGCCTCTGCTACTGCCCAGACCTTGAATGAGGTCCAAGGTCCGGTGACCATTTTAAGTCCTTATACCTGGTGGTCCAATCCCGCCGCGGCCCGATTTCTCGAGACTCAAGTCATGCACATCGGCAGCAACCTGTACATCTATGTCGGGGGAGGACCGTTTGCACCTTTCGACGCTAGCCCTCCACACAACTTTCCCGGTTGGGAATGCCCCCTCGGTGAGAAGATCTTGGCGTTCAAAGTGCCGTTCACCTTCTCCGGCCTGAGGACTCAGATCACTTCGATGATCAACAACTATGTTGGTACGGTTTCCCCCTGTAACACCACCGAACCCAACGTTCACTATACTCTCGGCGGCGTCTTTCAATCCTCCTGGGACGGGCAGTACAAGATGCTGATCAATGAAACCGTTAACGGTACTACCTTTAGGGACGGCGACTTCAAGCGGGTCCTGTTGATGACTTCCCCGGACGGTGAGCAGTGGAGCCCCGTCGGGGTTCATACGGCTCCCTTCATTCAACAGTCTGTCGTGAACGGACAGCTCATTTCGATCACCGCTCCCAGCATGGTCCAGGGAGCGACTTATTGGTGGGGATTCTTCCAGTTTGGCTCCACTTGCAACTGCTCCACCGGGCGCATGCGGGTAACCCAAGCCGTGAGCAACCCGCGTGGATACGTCGTGTCGATGCTCGCTACGGACAACACATGGCACAACGTGAACGACGATGGCACCTTCAATTTCATGCCGAAGGACGTCGAAGCCGGTGCTTCCTGGACCTTGCTGGGCCCCCCTCTCTCCTACATCGTCAACGGCAGCGGCCAGTACGAGGTCTGGGCCGCAGCGAATCCGCCGTTGACGCCGACCGGTGGCTGCAACAACGGCGGCCACCAGAGCATCGCGTATGGGACCACGGAGGATAGCGACCAGGCCATGCACAATCTACAGAGCATCACCTCGAGCGTGCGGGCCATGCCGACCTTGAACGGCGCCGGTCGCCTCGGCGCGGCGCGGATCAACGATGCTCAGGGTAAGATGCTGGTCTATGGTGCGAGCACAGATCGGTACTGCATACAAACGGGCGGCACCGGCATGGGGTGGAAGGGAGCGGAGATCCTGCTCACGGTCGTGCAGTGAAGATCGGGCTCAGTTGCAACCTTGAGTCGTAGGCTCGCTGAGCTCGACGAACCGCGAGAATCTTTCCCATGGCCTTCCTCTGGATGCTCGGCTGCGGCGTTCTGATCCTCTGGGGCGCCGCAGCGCTCGCACCTCCCGCGCTCGACCGTAGGCTCCAGGGCCTGCTGTTCGCTCTCGCTCTCCTGGCCGTGGCTCCCGCGCTGCGCCCCGGGGTGGTCCTCGGGCCTCTGGATACCAACGTTCCCCATCTTCCCTGGGCGACGACCGCCGACCGGAGCTATCTCTCCAAGGGAAGCTCGCTGAACGATGTGACTCTCCAGTTGGTGCCGTGGCAGGCGGAGGCGAGACGGCAGATCCTCGCCGGCCATCTCCCGCTTTTGAATCCTTATTCAGGCGCCGGAGAGGCGCTGCTCGGCAATGGCCAGGCGGCGCCGTACAGCCTCGTCTCCCTCCTCTCTCTCCCCGTATCGCCACTCCACGCCCAGGAGCTGCGCGCTTTCCTCAAGGTGCTCCTCGCTTTGCTGGGCGCCTTCCTGGTCGCGCGTGAGCTCGGCTGCCGGCCGGAATTCTCCCTGGTGGCGGCGGTGGCTTACGCCTTTGGCGGGTCGCTCTCGGTATGGCAGCTCTTCCCGCATTCCGAGGTGATGGCGATCTTTCCGTTCGCCTACCTTGGGCTCGAGCGGACGTTGTGGACGCCGGGGGACTTTCGTGCCCGGCTCCTACTGTTTCTCTCCTGCTGCGGCATGCTGCTCGCCGGCCATCCGGAAACGGCATTCCTGGGGGGCTTGGCGCTCATCGCCCGGGCAAGCATGGCGCTCGGAAAGAATCGCAAAGGTTTCGCCGGTGCCCTGACTGTGATGGTTCTGGCGGCCGGCGCCACGTCCTTCTTCAACCTACCGGTCGTGGATACGGTCCTCTCCTCGGAGAAGCTGGGGCAACAAGGAGGAGGGCGCGATCCGGGGCTCGGCACGGGCGGACCGTGGTGGGGCAGCCTCACCAACATGGCGGCGCCGGGAATCTTCGGTACTCCGCAACGCAGCTCGGAGCATGGCCCTGCTCCTCTGCACTGGCTCGCCGAAGGGACGAGCGGGCTCCTCTGCATGGTCCTCGCCCTGGGGGGGCTCGCAGCCTTCGGCGTGAAGACGGAAGCCGAGAGGTTCCTGGCAGCTCTCGCGATCCTGGCGTTCGGCCTCTATTTTAACGTTCTCGGGATCCCCGCACGACTGTTTGCCCTCCCTGGGCTTTCTGCGATTGCTCTTCGCTATGTGGCGTATCTCGGCAGCTTCGCGCTCGTTCTCCTCGCCGCCCGCGCGCTGACCCTCTGGTGCGCGGCAGAGCCTGCGGGACGGCGGGCGATCGCGGGATTGACCGGTGCCGCCGTCCTCGGCGCCGCTCTGGCGGTCGTGAGCCACTCGATCGTCATCGGCTTTTGGCAGCGGACCGGGGCTCCCGGCCATCTCGCCCCCAACGTGCAAAGCGAGGCGAGCTTTCATTGGCTGATCGCTCTGCTCACCGCCGCTGGGCTCTTCGTCTGCCTCGCACTCCGGCGAAGGCCCGTCCTGCTGGGATGTCTGGCCGCCGGGCTGACGTTGCTCCAACTGCTCAGCGGCTTTGGGGGCTACACACCGGCGGTGGGATCTCAGCTCGTCTATCCGTCCCTCCCTCTCCTCGACCGCCTGCACCAGGACCGGCGCCCCTTCCGTGTGGTCGGAACGCGAGGCGTCTTCTTCCCCAACAGCTCCACCTACTACCAGATCGCCGACATCCGGTCCCATGACCCCACCGAGCCGGCGCGCTACGTCGACTGGCTCGTCGATCTGTTGAGCCTCGATCGGCGGACCTACAAGAAGCAATTCCGGCGTCCTCTGCCGTCCCATGAGCCATTTCTCCGGCTGCTTGGCGTTCGCTATCTGCTTTCCGGCCGGGATCTCGGGCTGAAGGCGCCTTGGATCGATCGCGGGCTGTTCCGCGAAACGCGGCTCTGGGAGCTGGGAGGAGAAACTCATCGGGCCTTTTTTCCGGCTGACGTCGTCGGCGTCGATTCGGCTCTCGCCGCACGGGACGTGATCCGGCACGAGCCGAATCCTTATGCGGTCGCGAGCCTGGAGGGCGCCGGTGCCATGGCGCGGCAAGCCAACGGCGAGGCCCGGGTTACCAAGGTCGTGGTCGAAGGGGGAAGGATCCGGGTGGGAGTCGAGGTGAGTCGGCCCGCCTGGCTTGTCGTATCGCAGTCCGCGATCCGAGGTTGGCGTGCCTCCGGAGACCTCGGGCGACTGGAAACCGCGACGGCCGACGGTGCGCTGCTCGCCGTTCACGTTCCTGTCGGCCGTGGCTTCGTGACCCTCCAGTACCTGCCGACGGCCTTTCTGATCGGAGTCTTGGGCTCCGTGCTCTCCTTGATCGGATTCGCAGTCCTGAGCCTCCGAAGCGGATGGTAAGCTCCGCGCTCCATGGTCACCCTGGTCCTCCTCGGGGCGCTCCTCCTCGTCTGGCAATTCGCGCTGCAGGCGTTCGCCTGGGGGCTCGGCTCGCGCTTGCGCTGGGCGGAGCGGCTCGCCGCCTGCGCCGTGGTGCTCCTCTTCTGCTCGCCGTGGATCGTGCGCCACGAGCTGTTCCTGCCGCTCGACGAGACGATCGCCCGCGAGGTGCCCGGCGCCGGGCCTCCGGCGGCGCACGATCAAATCGGGGCGTCTGACGACGCCGTGCTCCAGCTCTACCCGTGGGAGGCCGAGGTGCGCTCGGCGTGGCGCGCGGGGCGCCTGCCGTTCTGGTCCGATCTTCTCGACGGCGGCAGCTCGCCGTGGACGAACCCGCAGACGGCGGTGCTCGCGCCCACCGCGCTCCTCGCCCGCTTCGGACCTCTCGACCAGTTCTTCTTCCTGCACTTCGCGCTCAAGGCGCTGACCGCGATCCTCGGCGCCCTGGTCCTCGGCCGCCGCCTCGGCCTCGGCCGCGTGATCGCCTGGGTCGCGGCGCTCGGCTTCGGACTTGGGGGAGGCGTCGCCGCCTGGGCGCTGTACCCGCTCGGCACCGTCGTCGCCTGGATGCCCTGGCTCGCGGCGGCGGGGATCGTGATCTCCCGGGGCTCCCACCGCCACCGGCGCCGCGCTTTCCTGACCGCCGCCCTGCTCGCCGCCACCGCTTGGCTCTCCGGGCCCGCGGCACCGGTGATCGCGGCGGGGCTGATCAGCCTGGCCGCCGTCTTCCTGACGTTCCGCCGCCGGTCCGTCAGGTCCCAGCGGCTGGCGCGGATGGCGGTCGTCGTGGCCTTCTGGCTCCTCGGCGCGGCCCTCGCGGCTCCCGTGCTCCTGCCGCAGGCCTTCCAGGCTGCCCACTCGCCGCACGCCGGGCTGGCTCTTCCTGCGCACCCCCCGCTCCTGATCGTGCTGCTGGCGCTCGCCCTCGCCACCCTCGCCACTCTTCCGATCCGTAGCGTCCGCGGCGTTCGGGTCCGCCCGCTACTAGTGATCGCGGTGCTGCTCGACCTGATCCCCTGGGCCTGGGACTACCTGCCGGCCGGCCACCGCGAGATGCTCTATCCGGTGACGCCGTTCGTGGGCGCGCTCGCGCAGCAGATGGAGCAACACCCAGGCTCGCGGGTGACCGCCGCCGGCTTCCTCTTCTATCCCTCGCTGCTGCCGGTCTACGGCTTCCCCGAGGTGCGGGTGAACAACCCCGCGGCGGACGTCGACTACCTGCGGGTGCTCGACGCCTGCCTCGGTTTCCGCCCCGAGGGCGTGCGCTACAAGGGGGCGGTGAAGAACCCGGACCACCCGATCCTGAGCTTCCTCGGCGTCGCCGTGCTGATCGCGGGGGACCACACGCCGCAGCCGGCGCGCTGGAAGCGGCTCGACCAGGGGCAGCTCGCGCCGCTGCGCCTCTACGAGAACCCCACCCCCTTGCCGCGCTGGTTCCTCCCCATCGGCGCCGACGTGGTGCCCGCCGAGTCGCGGCTGGCCGCCGTGGCAACGATCGCCGACCCGCGCCGCGTGGTGCTCTCGGCCGACGACGCGCGCGGCTGGCAGCCGTCGATCCGCCCCTGGCGCCCCTTCCTCCTGCACGCCACCGGCGAGCCGGGGCGCGTCCACCTCGAGTTTCCGGGGGACGCCAAGAAGCTGGTCGCCAGCTCGCTCCCGTTCTCGACCGGCTGGAGGGCGACCTCCGGCGGCCGTCCGATGTCGACGATCCGGATCGACGCGGCGTTCCTCGGCCTCGTCGCCGAGGCGGGGACGACCTCCGCGGACCTCCGCTTCGAGCCGCCCGGCTTCCGGCTCGGCCTGGCTCTCTCCGCCCTGGCCCTCCTGCTCGCCGGGCTCGTCGCCTGGAGGCCCTTGCCAGGATTCCGCGCCAGGACGCCGGTGACGGGACGATGATCCGCCGGCTGGGCGCGTTCCTTCCCTGGGCCCTGCTCCTCCTCTTCGCCCTGCGCGGCCTCGCGGCGATGCGGGTGGACGGCACCACCGCCGACGAGCCGCTCCACCTCGCCTATGGCGAGCGCGCCCTCCACTCCGGCACCTTCCTGCGCGAGGACGACCGGCTGAACTCGAAGATGCCGGTCTCGATGCTGAACGCCTTCCCGGTGGCGATCGCCCGGCACGCCACGGCCCCGCGCGAGCTGGCCTGGCCGCGGACGCTCTTCCTCGCCCGCCTGCCGTCGCTCCTCCTCGGCCTGCTGCTCGGCGTCCTCGTCTGGCGCTGGGCCCGCGAATTGTTCGGCGATCGCGCCGGGGCGCTGGCCCTCTTCCTCTACACCTTCTGCCCCAACGTCAACGCCCATTCCCACCTGGTCACCACCGACGTCGGCACCACGCTCGCCATGTTCGCGGCGACCTACGCCTTCTGGCGCTACACCACCCAGCCGAGCCGCGGCCGGCTCCTGATCGCCGCGGCCGCGTTCGGCCTGGCGCAGCTCACCAAGGTGACGGCGCTCTTCCTGGGGCCGATCTTCGTGCTGATCCTGCTGGTGCGGCTGATCCGCCTGGCCCGGACGGGCCCGGAAGGCGCCTGGAGCCGGCAGGCGGCGCGCGATCTCGGCGCGCTCCTCGCCCTCGCCGCCGGCCTGCTGGTGGCGCTCAACGCCGGCTTCCTCGGCGAGGGGACGCTGACCCCGCTAGAAGACTACAGGGCCAAGGGGTACGCCTTCGTGAGCCCCACCTTCCAGGCGCTGGCGGTCATTCCCGGGGTGCGCGCCGTGCCGGTGCCGCTCCCCTTCGCCTACGTCCAGGGGCTCGACATGGTCGCGCGCGACTCGCGCACCACGGGATGGACTTATCTGCGCGGGCGCTACAGCGAGACGGGGTTCCGCTCCTACTTCTTCTGGGCCTTCCTGGTGAAGGTGCCGGTCGCCACCCAGCTCCTGCTCCTCCTCGCCGTCGGACTCTGGGGCTCGGGCCGGCTGCGGGCCCCGGGCGCCGAGGAATTTCTGATCGTGCCGGTGCTCTTCCTCGCCGCCTACTTCAGCCTCCTCTTCCGGCTCGACATCGGCCTGCGCTATATCCTCCCGATCTTCCCCTTCCTCTTCGTCTTCGCCGGGCGTGTGGCGGCGGCCGCGGCGGCGTTCCCCTTCCCCGTCCGCGCGGGCCGCGCGCGTCTGGGGACGGCGGCCGTCGGCATCCTCGTCCTCTGGCTCGCGATCTCCTCGGCGGCGATCCATCCCCACGACCTCGCCTACTTCAACGAGATCGCCGGCGGCCCGGACCAGGGCTGGCGCTGGCTGATCGATTCCAACCTCGACTGGGGGCAGGACGAAGCCTATGTGCGGAAGGTCTACGCGGCGGAGAGCCCGGTCCAGGTCCTGTTCGATCCCAGCTCGCCGGTCGCCGGGCGGGTGGCGATCGGGGTCAGCAAGCTGGTGGGGCTCGATCCCGCGGGGCACGAGCGCGCCGCCTGGCTGCGCGACCACTTCCGGCCGATCGCCGTCATCGGCCACTCCTGGAAGGTCTTCGACGTCACCCGGGAAGCCCTCGAACGCTGCTGCGCCGGGCTCCCCCACACCTGGCTGGTCGACGACCTCAAGGCCGACCTCGCCCCCGCCGGCCAGCCGTTCGGCGGCGGCGACGGCGTGCGGGTCCGCTTCGAGCGGCGGATCAACGACGGCATGCTGGGTGCCAACTCGATCGTCGATCCGGCCCGCACCCTCCCCCCGCAGCCCCATCCCGTGCGCGCCTGGTTCGGCGTCAACTGGCAGACGCCGCAAACGATCGGCCGCGTGATCGCCTACCCGAGCTTCGAGAGCCGCGGCCCGCGGACCCGGCGGTTCCTGGCGCTCGACTACGTCTTTCAGGTCTGGGACGGCGCGGCGTGGCGCGACCTCCCCGGCACGCGGGTCACCGGAAATCAGGCGCTCCGCCTGGAGCACCGCTTCCCCCCCGTGCGCACCACCGGCCTCCGCCTCCTGATCGAGCGCGAGCGCAACGAGCAGGGGGAGGATTCACCCGCCGGCGCCTTCCGCGCCGCCTGCCTCGAGCTCGCCGCCTACGCGCCGTGAGGGCGAGGCGGCGAGCTTCAGGATCGCGGTGCATCCTGGTGCAAGTTGGTATATTTTCTGGTCATGGCTACTCTAGATCTAGAGAAGAAACGCTTCTTCACTCTGGCGGACCGCCTGGCCTCCACGCGTGATCAGGAGGAGCAAAGTCGGCTCAAGGAAGAGCTCGCCCGCATGACCTTCGGTGAATAGTGCCAAAGATCCAATGGACGGGCTTGCCCCCGCCTTGCGGAATCTCACTGGCGCTCCGCCCCGCGGAACGCCGTCCACACCCGCTTCTCGCCCTGGAAGACGTCGAGGTCCACGAGGCCGCTGATCCCTTTGACCCGCCCCTTGTTCGCGTACTGCCAGACCGCCCAGGAGCGGTTCCCGAGCCAGCGCGGATTGCGGTAGATGTCGCGCACCCAGAGCGGGGAGCTCGGCAGCTCCGCCGGGGCGTTCTTGAGGTAGGCGTCGAAGAACTCGCGGGTGATGTAGAGGACCGGCTCCCGCCCGGTCGCCGCGCGCACGGGGTCGAGAAAGGCGCGCAGCTGCCGGAAGAGCTCCTCCTCGCCCGGCACCTTCGAGCAGTTGCCGCCGAACTCGAGGTCGACCGCCGGCGGCAGCGCGTCCACCGCGCGGGGGACGGTGTCGAGGAAGTTGCTCGCCTGCGAGGCGCCGTCCCGGCAGAAGGTGAAGAAGTGATAGGCGCCGACCGCCAGCCCGGCCGCCCGCGCCCGGTCCCAGTTCATCTTGAAGCGGGAATCGACGAAATCCCCCCCCTCGGTCGCCTTGATGTAGGCGAACGCGATCCCGTCCGCCCGCGCCGCCGCCCAGTCGATGTCCCCCCGGTGGTGGGAGACGTCCACCCCGGCGAACGGGTAGCGCGACGGCGAGGGGTAGTTGAAGCGCACCCAGCCGTGCTGGAAGGCCTCGTAGAGGCCGATCCCCGCTCCGACGAGCAGCACGAAGGTGAGAGAGAAGCGTTTCATGGCGAGGCGTGCGTCCGCCGGGCCCGCGATCCTGTTGGGTTGGTTCGCGATTCCCTGGCCGCCGCGGGGTCAGGCTCCCCCATTGAAGGCGAGCTGGCTGAACGTCTTCGTCTGCGGATCGTACTCCAGCCCCCAGTAGCCGTCGCCGCCGTCGCAGACGATGTTCATGGAGTGCCGCCACTCGTCCGGATCGCAAAGGTCCTTCGGCATCTCGCGGGGATACTCGCGGCACAGCCGGAGGTTGTTCTCGAAGTATTCGGCCGACAACGCATTGAGATAGATCAGCTTGCGGCCGGAGCGGACGAACCCGACGTACTGCCGATAGAAGCGCGTGAGATCGTCCCCCTGCTTGGCGTGCCCATACTCCCGCAGATACGCACCGAGCCCCCCCTCCAGCGCTTCGATCTGCGCCGGAGACGGCGCCCAGAACGGCCCGTCCTTCTCCTTCGGCGCCGACCGTGAGCACTGCATGAAGACGTTCGGCGCCTCCTCCGCGCTGATCACCACCCACTGCCGGGGCGCCGCCGGCGCGACCGGAACCTTGGGGGACGGGCTCGCCGAGCAACCCAGAGCGCCCAGCAGGACCAGGGGAATGAGGAGGATGCGCATCGCTTGCACCTATCCTAGCGTACTTCGCCGTTTTGAGTCCGGGCTGATCCCGAGCCTCCCAGAAGCAGATTCCATATGCACAATTTTATGGCACTCCGGTGATTTCGTCCATGTCAAGCCTTGACCAGACCATGGTTCTCACTCATCATATGCGCATCTAGCGGTCACCATTCCGGTGCCGTCGAGTCCGAGGGACCGGGAAGGCCCTCAAGGAGAAAGACCATGAGCCGAGAGACCACGAATGCCGGGAAGCTGGGAAAGCTGCAGAAGCTCACCATGGCGCTGGCGGCCAACAGCGCCGACCTGCCGCAATTTCAGGGGAGCATCGCGCAGCTCGCCGCCCTGTTGATCCAGGCCCAGGAGATCGCCATGCGACAGAAGGCGCTCGCCGCCCAGAAGCAGGAGGCCAGCAAGCAACTCGCCGCCATCCTCGCGAGCAGCGGGCGCCTCTCCACCGTGATGCAACTGGCCGTCAAGCAGCACTATGGCCCCAGCGCCGAGAAGCTCGTCGAGTTCGACCTGCAGCCTTTCCGCGGCCGCAAGCCGAAGCCGGCGCCGGAAACCCCCACCCCCGGAACCCCCGCGCCGGTCCCGGCAACCCCCACTCCGCCTGCCCATCCCGCCGCCGCGACCGAAACCAAGTAGCCCCTCCCTCCAGGGCGTGCCCCGGCACGCCCTTTTCCTGCCCGCTCCCTTCCCTCCGCTGCGATCCCTGCCCTGCCGAAAGATCAGCTCCCGTAGGATTCGCCTCGGGATTTTGCGCTACGGAAGACGACCGAGCGCCACGGCAAGCTGCCATGGAAAAATGTCGGTTGCCCTGAGAAACATCAAACTGCCGTGGCGGATTGCCGGCTGCTTTGGGAGATTGCCTGCTTCCCCGGGAGGATGTCGCCTGCCGTGAGGAAATGTCGCCTGCCGTGGCGAATTGTCGGCATACCAAATCCCACGGTACGTTGCCGTGGGCCGATGTCGACTGCCGTGGGAAAAGTTAGGCTGCCATAACGCATTGCCGGCTGCCGTGGGAGTTTGTCTCGGGATTTGGCGAAATGTCGACTGACAATTCGGTACGGTCGGCTGCCGTGGGCCGATGTCTGATGCCGTGGCGAAGATTATGCGTCTCCGGCGCTTTGTCAGCTGCCGGGCGGGTCGGCCTGCTACGTTGCAGAGGAATCGCTTTCTGCCGTTAGCGTCTAGCCGCTCAAAATAGAGGTAGGATTCATATCCTGCATCAAGTCGGATACAATCCGACCCGAAGTCGGATTGTAAGATAACAATCATGCTCTTCCGGACCCCAGAGATCGACGACTCCGAGACCCTCCTCCTGGCGGCCATCGACCGCTTGAGGGCGGATCTGCGGTACATCCTCGGCCAGCCGCGCCGCTGGACGGGCCTGCTGCGACGGAACGCCCTCGCTCGCGCGGTCCAGGGGTCGAACAGCATCGAGGGGTACAACGTCACGCTCGAGGACGCGATCTCGGCCGTGGAGGGGGAAGAGCCCGTCGATCCCAAGGACGAGAACTACCTGGCGGTCGCGGGGTACCAGATGGCTTTGACGTTCGTCCTCCAGCGGGCGGAGGACCCTCACTTCAGGTACTCGGAAGAGCTGCTCAAGTCCCTGCACTACATGATGGTGGGCTGGAATCTCTCCAAGAACCCTGGCCGGTGGCGGCCCGGGTCGATCTTCGTGCGCGATGACGCGACGGGGGAATTGGTCTACGAGGGCCCCGCCGCCGATCAGGTCCAGGATCTCATGGCGGAGCTCGTAGGCGAGCTGAATGAGACGACCGGTCCGCACGTCATCGTGCAGGCGGCCATGGCCCATCTGGATCTGGTGATGATCCACCCCTTCTCGGACGGCAACGGGCGGATGGCCCGCGGCCTCCAGACCCTGGTCCTGGCGCGGAGCGGCTTGATCGCCTCGACGTTTTCGAGCATCGAGGAGTATCTCGGCCGCAATACCAAGACCTACTACGCCGTCCTGGCGGCGGTCGGGGGTGGCTCCTGGCACCCGGAACGGGATGCGCGCCCCTGGGTCCGGTTCTGCCTCCGGGCCCACTACCAGCAGGCGCTGACCCTGCTCCGCCGATCGCGGGAAATGAGCCGGCTGTGGGATGCGGTCGAAGAGCTGACGCAGAAAATGGGCTTGCCGGAGCGCATGATTCCGGTCGTGGCGGACGCCGCGTACGGCCGCAAGGTCAGAAACACAACCTACCGCACGATCACCGGCCTGACGGAAGTCGTCGCTAGCCGGGACCTGAAGACCCTCGTCGAGGTGGGCCTGTTCGAGAAACGGGGAGAGAACCGCGGCCGGTACTACGTGGGGTCTCCCACCATTCTGGAGCTGCGGAAAAAGACGGCGGAGCCCCGAGGGCCGCAGCCCGATCCGTTTTCGCTGACTCCGTAGGCGAAAACGTCGGCGAAGGCGGTAGAAACGGGAGGATCGAACCCGTCAAGTCGGATTCAAATCCAACTCCAAGTCGGATTGAAAGATAACAATCCTACTCCGCAGGCTCAGAACGCCTCCCCACCAGACTCAGCGCCACCGCCTCCGCCACCCGGATTCCGTCGACCCCCGCCGAGAGGATTCCCCCAGCGTAGCCGGCGCCTTCTCCCGCGGGGTACAAGCCCTCCGTGCTGAGGCTCTGGAAGGTTTCGGGGTCGCGCGGGATGCGCAGGGGGGAGGAGGTGCGGGTTTCGACGCCGGTGAGCACGGCGTCGTGCATCGCGAAGCCCTTGATCTTGCGGCCGAAGGCGGGGAGGGCTTCGCGGATGGCGGCGATGGCGTAGTCGGGGAGGGCGGAGTCGAGGCTTCCCAGCTTCACGCCGGGGCGGTAGGAGGGGAGGACGGTGCCGAAGGCGGTCGAGGGGCGGCCGGCGAGGAAGTCTCCGACGAGCTGGCCGGGGGCGTCGTAGGTGCCGCCGCCGAGGTCGAAGGCGATCTCTTCCCAGTGGCGCTGGAAGTCGATCCCCGCCAAGGGGCCGCCGGGATAGTCGCCGGGGGTGATGCCGACCACGATGCCGGCGTTGGCGTTCCGCTCGTCCCGCGAGTACTGGCTCATGCCGTTGGTGACCACCCGCCCGGGCTCGGAGGCCGCGGCCACCACCGTGCCGCCGGGGCACATGCAGAAGCTGTAGACCGAGCGGCCGTTGCGGGCGTGGTGGACCAGCTTGTAGTCGGCGGCGCCGAGGATCGGGTTGCCCGCCTGGGCGCCGAAGCGGCAGCGGTCGATCAGCGACTGCGGGTGCTCGATGCGGAAGCCGATCGAGAAGGGTTTCGCTTCGAGCTCGACGCCGCGGCGCGTCGAGCATCTGGAAGGTGTCGCGGGCGCTGTGGCCGACCGCCAGCACGACGTGGTCCGCGGCCAGGCGTTCTCCGCCAGCCAAAATCACCGCGCGGATCTTGCCGTCGACGATCTCCAGGTCCTCGACCCGGGTCTGGAAGCGGATCTCGCCGCCCAGCGCCTCGATCTTGGCGCGCAGGCTCTCGACCATCTTCACCAGCCGGAAGGTGCCGATGTGGGGCTTGTTGACGTAGAGGATCTCGGGCGGCGCGCCGGCGGCCACGAATTCGGTCAGCACCTTGCGCCCGCGGTGGCCGGGGTCCTTGATCTGGCTGTAGAGCTTGCCGTCCGAGAAGGTGCCGGCGCCCCCCTCGCCGAACTGCACGTTCGATTCGGGATCGAGGATGCCCTTGCGCCAGAGGCCGAAGGTGTCCACGGTGCGCTCGCGGACCTTCTTGCCGCGCTCGAGGACGATCGGGCGGAAGCCCATCTCCGCCAGCAGCAGCGCGACGAAGAGGCCGCAGGGGCCGAAGCCGATCACCACCGGCCGCGAGGGGAGGCTCGCCGGCGCCTCGGCCACGAAGCGGTAGGAGGTGTCCGGCGTCGGCCCGACGTGCGGGATCATCGTGAAGGCGCCGCAGGATCTCGGCCTCGCGCGGCGTCTCGACGTCGACGTGATAGCTGAGCACGATCGACCCCGGCTTCCTGGCGTCGAAGCTGCGGCGATAGACCGAATAGCCCCGCAGCTCCCCGGGGCCGATCCCCAGCGCGCGGAGAACGGCCGCGCGCAGGTCGTCCTCGGAGTGGTCGAGGGGGAGGCGGAGCTCGGTCAGGCGGAGCACGGTGCTCAGGTTCCGGCGGGTCCGTGATTTCCGGTGTAGCCGGAGAGCAGATCCTGAATCCGCGCCGTCAGCGCGTCGGCCGTGCGCTCGAAGGCGGCCGCCTGCTCCGCTTCCGAGCCCTTCACGGCGGAAGGATCGGGGAGGCTCCAGTGCAGGCGTTCCGGGACGCCGGGGAAGACCGGGCAGGATTCGGCGGCGTGGTCGCAGACCGTGATCACGGTGTCGAAGCGCTCGCCGAGCAGCTCGTCGAGGTGCTTGGAGCGCTGGCCGCCGGTGCCGATGCCGCGCCGGGCCATCTCGGCGGCGGCGAGCGGATGGACCCGCGTCACCTCGGTGCCGGCGCTCGCCGCCTCGTAGCGCTCGCCGCCGAGCGCGCGGAGGATCGCCTCCGCCATCTGCGAGCGGGCGCTGTTGTGGGTACAGAGGAACAGGACGCGGTGGCGGCTCATGGCCCCAGAATACAACAGTTGCTACTGACAACAATCTGCGCTATCCTCATTTCGTGAGCAGCGCGACGACCCTTCCCATCGTTTCCGAGACCACCTTGGACCAGGACACGGCGGAGCTCTACGACGCCCTCTCGGAGCTGGTGCGGGTCTACCAGTTCCGCGACCGCGACCGGATCTGCTGCTACGACGTCTCGGTGACCCAGTGCTACGGCCTGGAGGCGCTGGTGCGGCGGGGGGGGATGACCCTGAACGACCTCGCGGCGCTCCTCTACCTCGACAAGAGCACGGCGAGCCGGGTGGTGGACGCCCTCGAACGCAAAGAGTACGTGACCCGCCGGCCGCACCCGGACGACCGCCGCGCCGTGCTCCTCGAGGCGACGGCGGCCGGCCGCGCGCTCGAAGGGAAGATCCGCGACTCGATCCTGGCCGAGGAAAGGCAGCTCCTCGCCGGCTTCGCGCCGGACGTCCGGCAGGCGATGACCCGGCTCCTGCGCCAGCTCGCCCGCGCCACGGCAATGCGTGGCGAAGGCGGCGGCGCTTGCGGCCCGGGCGGCTGCTGACCCGCCCGGGCATGAATGCCCGGGCTAAGAACGGCGCCCCCTGAAGGGGGCTTGAAGCCGGATTCATCCGGCGCAGCTCATAGCCCGGCGATTCATCGCCGGGCGGAGGCTGAAGCAAAGAGTTCAGTCCCTTTTTTTGGAATCACAGTTGCAAGTAACAACCACACCGACAAGAAAGGACGACCCCATGAACCCACAAACCTCCAATGACCTCCGCGAGATCGTGCAGGCGAAATACGGCGAGGCGGCGCGCAGCGTCATCCAGGGAGCGACGGCGGCCGCGGCCTGCTGCGGCGGCGGGTGCGGCTGCGGCGGCTCCGACCAGCGGGCCACCGACCCGATCACCTCCGACCTCTACGACGCGGCGCAGACCTCCGGGCTGCCGGCCGAGGCGATGCTCGCCTCGCTCGGCTGCGGCAATCCCACGATGCTGGCCTCGCTCGCGCCGGGCGAGACGGTGCTCGACCTCGGCTCGGGGGGCGGCATCGACGTCCTCCTCTCGGCGCGCCGGGTGGGCCCCGCGGGCAAGGCGTACGGCCTCGACATGACGGACGACATGCTGGCGCTGGCGCGCGAGAACCAGCGCAAGGCGGGGGTCGAGAACGTCGAGTTCCTGAAGGGGGAGATCGAGGCCATCCCGCTGCCGGAGGGGGCGGTCGACGTGGTGATCTCGAACTGCGTGATCAATCTGTCGACCGACAAGCGGCAGGCGCTCGCCGAGGCCTTCCGGGTGCTGCGGCCGGGCGGGCGCTTCGCGGTGTCGGACGTGGTGGTGCGCGGCGCCATGCCGGAGGCGGTGCGGAAGAGCGTCGAGCTGTGGATCGGCTGCGTCGCCGGCGCCCTCGAGGAGGGGGAGTACCGGCGCCTGCTCGCCGAGGTGGGGTTTACGGGGATCGAGATCGAGCCGACGCGGATCTACCGCGCCGAGGACGCCCGCGAATTCTTCGCCGGGACGGGAATGGACGGGGAGGCCGCGGCTCTTGAGATGGAGGGGAAGGTGATGAGCGCCTTCGTCCGGGCGAATAAGCCGGCCTCCAAACCGGGGCAACCGGCAGGCGCGTAGAATGGGAGCCGCCGGCCGCTATGGGGCGGCCGGCGCGTCCCGAAGGGAGAGATTGAGATGAATACGGATGCAAGCTGCGAGATTCCCCGGGGCCGCCACCTGGCGCCGCATGAATTTCCCGATCCGTTGCTCGATATCGCCGCCAAGCCGGGCGGCGGACCGCAGACCGCGGCGCTCGCCGGCGGCTGCTTCTGGTGCGTGGAGGCCGTGCTCAAGGAGATCGACGGCGTGCTCGAGGTGACCTCCGGCTACTCGGGAGGCGCCGCCCAGACCGCCGATTACGAGACCGTCTGCTCGGGGCGCAGCGGCCACGCCGAGGCGGTGCAGATCGTCTTCGATCCGGACCGCGTCAGCTACGGCCAGCTGCTCAAGGTGTTCTTCTCGGTGGCCCACGACCCCACCCAGCTCAACCGCCAGGGGGCCGACCAGGGGACGCAGTACCGCTCGGCGATCTTCTATCTCGACGACGAGCAGAAGCAGGTGGCCGAGGCCTACATCCGGCAGCTCAACGCGGCCGGCGCCTACGACGCGCCGATCGTCACCGAGGTGTCGCCCCTCGCGGCCTTCTACCGCGCCGAGTCGTACCACCAGGACTACGCGGCGCGCCATCCCATGCAGCCGTACGTGATGGCCGTCTCGGCCCCCAAGGTCGACAAGCTGCGCCGGCACTTCGCCGACCGCCTCAAGACGTAGGCGAGGCGCAGCGAAAAAGCCTCCGTTCGGATCTAGAATGCGGGTCCAAAGACTCGCACCGAACGGAGGCAGACGATGAGCGACAGGCTGAACCGTCGTGATTTCCTGATCGCGGGCGCCGCGGCCGGACTGGCCGCCGCGGCCCCGCGGACCCTTCTCTCCGAGACCCCGCAGACATCTCAGGCGCCGGCGGTGATCGCGCCCAAGGGGGGCGGCGTCAGGCCGGTCGTCATCTCGTCGGCCAACGGCAACAAGTTCAAGAACGGCGGCGACGCGACCTGCGTCCAGCGGGCGTTCGTCCTGATCACCCAGGGGTCGGACGTGCTCGACGCCCTGATCGCCGGGGTGAACATCGTCGAGCTCGATCCCACCGACGACAGCGTGGGCTACGGCGGGCTCCCCAACGCCGAGGGGGTGGTGCAGCTCGACTCCTGCTGCATGCACGGGCCGCGGCGGCAGGCCGGCGGCGTGGCGGCGATCGAAGGGGTGCGCACCCCGTCGCTGGTCGCCAAGGCGGTGATGGAGCAGACCGACCATCACCTGATCGTCGGCAAGGGGGCGCAGGACTTCGCCCGCAGCCTGGGGTTCAAGATCGAGGACGACTTGAACACCGAGCACTCCCGCGGCCTCTGGCTCGACTGGAAGCGGCGCATGGACCCCAGCCACTACCTCGACCCGCAGAAGCGCTCGGCGGCCGGATTCGCGGCGGCGCTCCAGATGGCGCGCGAGGGGCTGATCGACCGCGACAAGCTGTGGGGGACGATCAACTGCGACGGGGTCAACGCCAAGGGGGAGGTCTGCGGCGTGACCACGACCAGCGGCCTCGCCTGGAAGATCCCGGGCCGCGTGGGGGACTCCCCCATCCTCGGCGCCGGCCTCTGGGTGGACGGCGAGGTGGGCGCCGCGGGCTCGACCGGGCGCGGCGAGGCGAACCTCTACAACCTGTCGTCCCACCTGATCGTCGAGGCGATGCGCCGCGGCGCCCACCCCAAGGACGCCGGCATGGAAGCGCTCCGGCGGGTGGTCGCCAACACCGTCGAGAAGCGGCTCTTGAACGAGCGGGGGCGGCCGAATTTCGATCTCAAGTTCTACGTCCTCAACCGCAAGGGAGAGCACGCCGGGGTCTCCCTCTACCCCGGCCAGTACGCCCTCTGCAACGAGAACGGCCCGGCGACCCTCGATACCGAGGCGATGTTCGACGGCCACGCGTAGGGAGCCTCCCAGGGCGACCGCGGGTCGCCCCTACACCTCCGTTGCAGGATAGAGGCGGGCGAAGGGTGTAGGGGCGACCCGCGGTCGCCCATGCGGTCGCCCTGGTTCGTGGAACCTGGCAGGACCCTTGCTCTGTTCTTCCGCCGCGATGGAGCCGACGAACCCACCCCGGCGGCGCTTCGAGTGGCCGGAGTCCCTGGAGAACCCCTGGCGCCTGGCGGCGATCCTGCTCGCCGTGGTCTACGCCGCGGTGCTCTTCTTCGGCCTCGCCTGGTCGCGCTGCTTCTTCACCACCTGCCCGAACGTCGCCGGCCTGGCCGCCTTCCAGCCGGGCGGCGCGCCGGTGCTGCTCGACCGCCACGGCGAGGCCTTCGCCGACCTCGCGCCGGCCGAGCGCGAGATCGTGGCGCTCTCCTCCCTCCCCTCGATGGTGCCGCAGGCCTTCCTCGCCGTCGAGGACCAGCGCTTCTACGAGCACCGCGGGGTGGACTGGCGGCGGGTGGGAGGCGCGGTGTTCGCCAACCTGCGGGCCGGCGGCTTCGCGCAGGGGTTCAGCACGATCTCGATGCAGCTCGCCCGCAACGTCTTCCCCGAGCGCATCCCCGGCGAGCAGCAGACGACGCGCCGCAAGCTCCTCGAGATCCGGGTGGCGCAGGAGATCGAGCACCATTACTCGAAGGAGGAGATCCTCGAGCTCTACTTGAACAACATCTACTTCGGCAACCGCGCCAAGGGGATCGAGGCGGCGTCGCGCCAGTACTTCGGCCATCCGGCCCGCGAGCTGACCCTCCCCGAGGCGGCGCTCCTCGCCGGCCTCCCCAAGGCGCCCACCCACTACGATCCCCGCCGCCATCCCGACGAGGCGCTCACCCGGCGCAACCTGGTGCTGGCGCTGCTGCGGGATCAGGGGCGCATCCCCCGGACGCTCGCCGAGCAGGCGCGGCGGCAGCCGCTGGGCATCGTGGCCGCGCCGCCGCAGGCGCGCACCGAGGCCGGGCTCGCCCCGTACTTCGCCGAGCAGGTGCGGCACGAGCTCGAAGAGCGCTTCGGCTCCAACTTCTACACCCGGCCGCTGCGCATCGTGACCACCCTCGACTCGGCCGCCCAGCGCGCCGCCGAGGAGGAGCTGCGCCGGCAGCTCAAGGCCGTCGAGTCCGGATCGCTCGGCGCCTTCCAGGGGAGCCGCTACGCCGCCGCCGCCGATCTCCACCCGGGGGGTACCTCCTATCTCCAGGGCGCGGCGGTGATGCTCGACGCCCACGACGGCGACGTGCTCGCCTGGGTGGGCGGACGCGACTTCGCCCAGTCGCAGTTCGACCGGGTGGTCCAGGCCCGCCGCCAGCCCGGGAGCGCCTTCAAGCCGTTCGTCTACGCGGCGGCGCTCGCCGACGGCTGGGTGCTCAGCCAGCCGCTGCTCGACGCGCCGCTGCAGGTGAAGATGGCCGACGGCCGGCTCTGGCAGCCGAAGAACTTCTCGGACCGCTACGACGGCCCGATCACGATGCGCGACGCGCTGGTGCGCTCGAAGAACGTGGCCACGGTCCGCCTGGCGGACGCCGTCGGCCTCCAGCACGTCGTCCAGGCGGCGCACAAGGCCGGGATCACGGAGACGATCGCCCCCGTCCCCTCGCTGGCGCTCGGCACGGTCGCCGTCTCGCCGCTCGAGCTGACCGCCGCCTACACCGGCTTCGCGACTCTCGGCCAGGCGGTCGAGCCGCGGCTCGTGCTGCGGGTGGAGGACGAGAAGGGGAAGGTGCTCTGGAAGTCGGAGCCGCGCCGCCACGCAGTGGTCGATCCCGGCGTCGCCTTCCTGATCACCGACGTGCTCGCCGAGGCGCTGGTCAGCGGCACCGGCAAGCTGATCCAGCAGACCGGCCTCAAGGCGCCGGCCGCCGGCAAGACGGGGACCACCAACGAGGGGGCGGACGCCTGGTTCGTGGGCTACACGCCGGAGATCGTCGGCGGCGTCTGGATCGGCTTCGACCACCCGCGGACGATCCTCGACCAGGCGACCGGCGGCAACCTCGCGGCGCCCGTCTGGGGGCGGATGCTCGCCCGCGTCTATCAGACCCGCCCCGCCCCCGGGCCCTGGCGGGCCCCCGCCGGCGTGGTCCCCCATTGGATCGATCCCCCCACCGGCCTGGTGATCTCGGAGGGGTGCTCCCCCCAGCGCGGGTTCGCCGCCAAGGAGCTGTTCCTCAAGGGGAAGGAGCCGCTGGCCTACTGCCCCGGCCGGGAGGCGCCCCCCGCCAACGGCTTCCCGACCGAGCGCGGGCTGCTCCAGCGGGACGACGAGGCGAAGCGGCAGGCCCGGCAGATCGCTCAAGCTCGGGAACAGGCCCGGGAGGCGGAGGACCAGCGGCGGCTCGCCGCGCAGAAGCAGGCGCAGGAGGCTCAGGCAGAGCAACAGCAGAGGATCGCCGCGGCCCGGGCCCTGACGGAGAAGGAGACGGAGCAGGAGCGCGCTCTCCAGGCGCGGGAGGAGCGGATCGCCCGCGAGGAGGCCACGGTCGCCCGGCGGGAAAAGGAGATCGCCGCTCGCGAGGCGGGCCGGAACGATGCGGAGCGCGACCAGCGCACCCGGCAGGCCGCGGCCCGAGAGGCGTTGCGCGTCGCCCGGCTCCAGACGCCGCCACCGCCCCAGCGGCAGCCCATCCCGGTGCCGCCGCCGATGCCCGCACGCCGTCAGCCCCAGGCGGACGAGGACAGGGACGAGGGCGAGACCACGGTGCCGTCGGAGAATCCCGACGCGTCCGGCTCCGAGCTGCCCGACCTCTCCGGCTGGTGGGAGGTGACGAACACCATCCAATCCACCAATTACCCGGCCTACCAGGGGCTGCGCCTGACCTATCGCGTGCAGCTCGAGCAGGACGGCAACCGCATCACGGGGCGCGGCCAGAAGTGGGCGGAGGACGGCGGGCCGGTGTCGGCTTCGGCCCGCTCGCCGATCAGCATCATCGGCCGGGTCAGCGGGCGCCAGGTGATCCTCCAGTTCACCGAGCGGGGCGCCAGGCGATCGACCGACGGCAGCTTCTCCTGGATCGTCTCCCCCGGCGCTCTCCACGGCTCCTTCACGAGCACCGCCGCGGCCACCAGCGGGGGCTCGGTGGCGCGGCGGATGCGTTAGGAGCCGTCGTTCCGAAAGGCTTTACTGGATCTGCCAGATGGTGGGCGACAGCTTGCTCCGCGGCTCGCTGTCTAGGATGAAGCCGGAGCCATTGAGCGGATGGCTCAGCTCTCCGACGTTGATCCGCGGATCGGCGTAGACGCCGCCCTGGTTCCCGAAGTGCTCGACGACGCACGAGTAGAACAGGGCGTCGGCCATCCCGGAATAGATCAGGTACTCGTAGTCGTCGATCTCGCCGTCGAAATTCAGGAAGCTGATCGTCGAGTAGGTGGTATCGATCACCCACTCGGGGAACAGCGGGAAGCCGTCGGGATTGAACGTGTAGGTCCCGTGCTTGGCCTGCGACAGGGCGAGATTGAGGTGGTTGTAGACCGGCACCGGCTGCGGCGGGGTCAGGAATGCGCTGTGATCGAAGAACGTCCCCTCGTGCGCCGCCGTGTAGTACTGGTATCCCTGGTAGGTGTCCGGATCGGTCGAATACTGGTTGGGCGCCGGGGTCGGCGCGGCGACCAGCGCCGCGGAGCGCTCGTCGTCGATGTCGTGCGACTGGAAGCCGTCCAGGACGTCGGTGAGCCCGTAGCCGATCAGCCCGCCGAGCACGCTGGCGTAGAACCGGCAGTCGCCGCTGATCTGCAGGCCGTCGTCGCGGTTCCAGAAGGTCAGATAGTCGATCTGCAGGAAGCCGTACTGGCGTCCCGTGTTGTCGTAGGCGAAGCCGAGGGGGGTCACGCGGAAATGGCTGGTCGGCGGCACCGCGGGCAGGTTCTGGATCACGGTCTGCGGGACGTAGTCGCCGAAGCGGGCGAAGCCGGTCCCCACCTGCTCACCCGTGGAGACGCCGTAGAGCGGCGTGAAGCCGTCGGCGACCGCGTTCTCGAAGTCGTCCGGCAGGCCGTCGCCGTCATCGTCCGCTCCGGAGTAAGCGATCTTGGTCAACAGGTCGACCCCCTTTTTCCCGGGCCGCAGGAGGAAGGCGGGTGCGCCGGCGGGCGACGCGGCTCCGGCGGCTGCAGAGGGCGCGCTGCGGATCGCCTGGCCGAACCGGTCGGCGCGCACGAACCGAGGCGCGCCTTGAGCTTGGGGCGCCGCCTGCAAAGCGGGCCCGACCTTGGCGGCGAAGCGCCGCAGGTACTCCTGGCGCTGCGCCGGGGTGAGCCGGGCCAGCGCCGCGCGGCGCTGCGCCGTCGAACCGGGGACGGCGTTGCCCGGGTGGCTCGGTGCCGCGATCTTGTCCAGAGGAAGAGGAAGAGGAAGAGGAAGAGGAAGGGGCGAGGGCTTGCCGGGAGCGCCATCCGCCGCCAGGAGAGCGCCCGTGCCGAGCAGGGTGAGAAAGAGGAGCAGGGAGGGGACTGTCAACTTCGCGGCGAGCCTGTTCATCGGTTGTCCTCCAAGAGTCCGTTCCGGCTCGATCCGAAACTACGCATACGTATAACAGAATGTTTTAAAGGATGTAAACCACCAGGCGGTTACAGCGCCGTCACGATCTCCCGCGACAGCTCGACGGCGGAGAGCGGCGCGGACCCCTCGGCGTTGTTGTTGATCGTGCACAGGAAGGGACGCCCGGCACCCTGCGCTTCCCGGGCGAGCTCGGCCACAGCGGCGCGGGCGGCCGGGTCGGGCGCGGCCAGGCGATTGAACGGCGCGTAGCTGCGGCCCGCCTCCTCGTAGGTCAGCCCCGCTCCCAGGAGCCAGCGGACGACCGTCATCGGCCCGCGGTGCGAGCCGGCGAGGCGGGCCTGCGCGCGGACGTCGGGCATGCGCGGGATGGACGTTGTGGCAATGGCAGGCGCCCGCGGCGGCGAGGGCCTCGCCATAGTCCGCCGTCACCAGCTCGCGGTTGCGCAGCTCGACGGCGTAGACCGGCCCCGCGGGGAGGGCGGTGAGGAAGGCGTGGAGGCGCTCGGCGAAGGCGGCGGCCGGACCGAGGCTCTGCGGCGCGAACTGGAAGAGGAGCGCACCGGCCTCGATCCCCAGGCCGTCGACGAACGGCGCCACCACCTGCTCGGCGGCATATTTGGGGTCGAGGAACAGCGGGTTCTCGAGCCCCCGCGAGGCGCCGTAGCGGGCATGGTCCGGAAAGCGCGCCAGCGTGCAGGCCTCGTGGGCCTTGACCAGGAAACGGAAGTCCTCCGGCACCGCGTCCCGGTAGCGCGCCAGCTCGTGGGCCTCGACCGGCGCGTAGTGGGTGCGGTCGATCCCCACCCCGCGGAACAGCGGATGCCGCGCGTAGGCCGCGAGCCCCTCGCGCGCCAGCTGCGAAGGGGAGTACGCGCGGTCCCAGACCAGCCCCGCCCACCCCGGAAACGACCAGGTGGACCCGCCAAGGTAGATCCCCCGCGGCAGCTCGCGGCCGAGCGCCACGACCTCCTCCGGCTGCGCCGCCGCCTGGACTCCCTTCGCCCTCCCGGGCTCCGGCTCCGGCTCGAAAGCGAAGAGGGCGAGCTGATCCTGTTCCTTGCGCCGGGCCATGGAAACAGTTTATTGCGGAAAGACGGCACCGCGCCAGCGGGAGGAGTTGCGGAAAGGCGGAACGTGGGCCGGGAGAGAGAGGATTCAGGGGGACCTCGGTGGCTGGGGCCTCGTGCCCTGCGAAGCCTCACCCCCGACCCCTCTCCACTTCGTGGAGAGGGGGGGCCCTGCGATCGATGTTCCGTAGGGTGCGCTGCGCGCACCGTCAACGTTGCTGGTGCGCACAGCGCACCCTACGGGCTCTGTCGGTTCGGAGGAGTCATCCCTCTCCACGCGTGGAGAGGGACCGAGGGTGAGGCTTCGCAGGGCACGAGCCCCAGGGACTCAGGACGCAGAGAACGCGGCCTTCCCTCCCCCGCTCGCGGGGGAGGGAAAAGCGTCCAGCGATCGGGCTTACAGGTTCTGGTTCCCGCCGTGGCAGGCGGCTTGGCAGGTGTGGCAGCCCGGCCCGAAGCAGTCCCGGACGCTGGTGCAGGAGGGGTTGCAACAGATCGGGGTACACAGGCCGTGCGCGGGCGGGGGAGCGAGCCCCAGGGAGAGGCTTCCGGTGAGCAGGGCGGCGGCCAGGGCCAGTTTACAGAGCTTGTTGCGCATGATGATGGGGTCCTTTCATGGCTGTGCCGATTTAGAGCTGTATTGTACAGCGATACCTCCGCGCGCTCACGTCCCCCGCAGCATCTCGACCGTCGGCGGCAACCCTTCATCCAACCCGCGCGGCTGCCAGTCGAGCTCGGCGCGGGCCCGGGCGTCGGTGAAGGCCCAGTCCCTCTCGAGGTTGCCGAGCTGCTCGGCCGAGAACGGCGGCCGCCGCTTGCGCAGCCGGTAGAACGGCCCCGCGAGAGCAAGGGTGGCGCGCGCCAGGGGGATTGGAAGATCGAGGCCCGGCGGCTTGACTCCCCCCAGGCGGCTGGTCCGCTCGACCACGCTGCGCAGGGTGGCGACCTCGCCGGCCATCAGGTAGCCGCGTCCCGGCGGGGCCTTCTCCATCATGCGGACCATCCCCTCGACCAGGTCGTCGAGGAAGATCCAGGAGGTCCTGCGCCGCGCGCCGACCAGAACGGGGTAGCGCCCCTTGAGGACGCCGCGCAGGATGACGTTCGCCCCTTCCTTTTTCCCCGGCGGACCGTAGACCAGGCTGGGATAGACGGTGTTGACCCGCAATCCCTTCTTCGCCCACTCCTGGATCGCCAGCTCGCCCGAGTGCTTGGTGGCGCTGTAGAGCGTGGGGAAGGGCTGGACGGTCGCCGTCTCGTCCGCCAGCGAGCCGTCCGGCGGGCTGCCGCCGAAGTAGGCCATCGAGGAGACCGAGAGGAAGCGGCCGACGCCGAGCTTGTAGGCGAGGGAGGCGACGTTCTCGCTCCCCTGGACGTTGGCCTGGCGCATCCGCTCCGGCGGCCCGGTGAGGTCGAGGTCGGCGGCGGCGTGGATCACCCAGTCGGCGCCGGACATCCCTTCCCGCATCGAAGCGCGGTCCGCGAGGTCGCCCGTGAAGGTGGCGGCGCCGAGCTGCCGGAGGGGCCCGGCGTTGCTGGTGGCGCGGACGAGCGCCCGCACCTCGTGCCCGTCGCGGACGAGCCGGCGGGCGAGGGCGAGGCCGATGTAGCCGGTGCCGCCGGTCAGGAAGATGCGCTGCGTTTTCATTCGCCGGCGACTTTAACAAAACCCTTTGCCCAGAGGCGGGGACAAACAGAAGACGGAGAGCGCACGCGCGCGCCGGAGGGCGGGCAGGGCATCCAAGAAATTGGAGAAATGGGAATCGCCCATAGCCCGGCCCGGTTAAAAGAGATGGGACGGGGTTCGGGAGTTGGACCCGTCCCGGAGCTTCAAAACTCCGACAATCTTCTTCAGCTCCCTCTCCTCCCCCCGTATCGGCTCCCTCCCCGATACGGGGCTTTTTTATTTCTTCGGGGGTGTAGGGCGACCCGCGGTCGCCCGCTCTAGGCTTTCAGAAGCTGGCGCAGCACGTAGTGCAGGATGCCGCCGTGGCGGTAGTACTGCACCTCCTGCGGCGTGTCGAGGCGCAGGCGCGCCCGGAATTCGATCACCCGGCCGTCGTCCCGCGTGGCGCGCACCGCCAGCTCGCGGCCGGCCTGGAAGGCCTCGCCGACCGCCGCGGCGATCCCCGCGATGTCGATCACCTCGTAGCCGGTGAGCCCCAGGCTCGACGCGCTCTCTCCCGTCAGGAATTCGAGGGGGGCGATCCCCATCCCCACCAGGTTGCTGCGGTGGATGCGCTCGAAGCTCTCGGCGATCACCGCGCGCACCCCTTGCAGCAACGGCCCCTTGGCCGCCCAGTCGCGCGAGGAGCCGGTGCCGTACTCCTTGCCGGCGAGGACCACGGTGGGGATCCCCTCCGCCTCGTACTTCATCGCCGCGTCGTAGATCGACAGCGGCTCGCCGTCCGGCAGGTGGACGGTGAACCCTCCCTCGATCTCGGGGACCATCTGGTTCCTGATCCGGATGTTGGCGAAGGTGCCGCGCATCATCACCTCGTGGTTCCCCCGCCGGGCGCCGTAGGAATTGAAATCCTTGGGCTCGACGCCGTGCTCGATCAGGTACTTGCCCGCCGGGCTCGACGCCTTGATCGAGCCGGCCGGCGAGATGTGGTCGGTGGTGATGCTGTCGGCGAACAGGCTGAGCACGCGGGCGCCGCGCACGTCCTCGACCGCCACCGGCTCGCGCGGCATGTCGACGAAGTAGGGGGGCTGGCGGACGTAGGTCGACTCCGCGTCCCAGGCGTAGGTGTCCCCCTCGGGGACGTCGAGGCCGTTCCAGTGCTCGTCGCCGGCGAAGACGTCGCCGTACTGCTCGCGGAACATCGCCGAATGGAGGCCGCGGAGGATCGTCTCCTCCACCTCCTTGCGGCTCGGCCAGAGGTCGCGGAGGTAGACCGGATGGCCGTCCGTCCCGACCCCGAGCGGCTCGCTCTGGAAATCGATGTCGATCCGTCCGGCGAGGGCGTAGGCGACGACCAGCGGCGGCGAGGCGAGGTAGTTGGCGCGCACGTCCGAGTTGATCCGCCCCTCGAAGTTGCGGTTGCCGGAGAGCACGGCGACGGCGACCAGGTCCCGCTCCTCGATCGTCTTCGAGATCGCCGCGGGGAGCGGGCCGCTGTTGCCGATGCAGGTGGTGCAGCCGTAGCCGACCAGGTTGAAGCCGAGCTGGTCGAGGTAGGGGGTGAGCCCCGCCTCGCGGTAGTACTCGGTGACCACCTTGGAGCCGGGGGCGAGGCTGGTCTTCACCCAGCTCTTGGTGCTCAGGCCCTTCTCGACCGCCCGCTTGGCGAGCAGCCCGGCCGCCATCATCACCGAGGGGTTCGAGGTGTTGGTGCAGCTGGTGATGGCGGCGATCACCACCGCGCCGTGCCGGAGGCCGGCCGGCGGGTCGTCCGAGGCGGCGACGGCAGCCACCTGCGTCTCCGCGACCGCAAGGCCTGACGCGGTGCCCCCCATCGACTGGAGGCCGGCGGCCACCGGGCGCGCCTTGCCGGTCTTCCCGGCGGCGGTCATCCCCGCCAGCTCCTTGAGGAACGAGGGCTTGACGTCCGAGAGGCGCACCCGGTCCTGCGGCCGGCGCGGGCCGGCGAGGCTGGGCTCGACCGTGCCGAGGTCGAGCCGGAGGACGTCGGTGTAGGCCGCCTCGGGAGAGTCGGCGCCGTGGAACAGCCCCTGCTCCTTCATGTAGGCCTCGACCAGCGCCACCTGTTCCGGCGAGCGGCCGGTGAAGGTCAGGTAGTCGAGCGCCACTTGATCGACCGGGAAGATGCCGCAGGTGGCGCCGTACTCGGGGGCCATGTTGCCGATCGTCGCGCGGTCGGCCAAGGGGAGGCTGGCGAGCCCCGGGCCGAAGAACTCCACGAACATGCCGACCACCCCGCGCTGGCGCAGCTGCTGGGTGACGGTGAGGACCAGGTCGGTCGCCGTCGATCCCTCCGGCAGCTCGCCCTCGAGGCGGAAGCCGACCACCTGCGGGATCAGCATCGACACCGGCTGGCCGAGCATCGCCGCCTCGGCCTCGATGCCGCCCACCCCCCAGCCGAGGACGCCGAGGCCGTTGACCATGGTGGTGTGGGAGTCGGTCCCCACCAGGGTGTCGGGGTAGGCGTAGAGCTCGCCGCCGACCTCCCCCTCCATCACCACCCGCGCCAGGTACTCGAGGTTCACCTGATGGACGATGCCGGTGTCCGGGGGGACGACGCGGAAGTTGCCGAACGCGGTCTGCCCCCAGCGCAGGAAGGCGTAGCGCTCGCGGTTGCGCTCGAATTCCTTCTCGGCGTTGATCAGGAAGGCGGCGGCGGAGCCGTACTCGTCGACCTGCACCGAATGGTCGATCACCAGCTCGACCGGCTGCAGCGGATTGATCTTCCTCGGGTCTCCCCCCATGGCGACCATCGCGTCGCGCATCGCGGCGAGGTCCACCACCGCCGGCACGCCGGTGAAGTCCTGGAGCAGCACGCGGGCGGGCATGAAGGCGATCTCCCGCGACGGCAGGGCGTGCGGGTCCCAGCCGGCGAGCGCCGCGATCTCGTCCGCGGTCACCACCAGGCCGTCCTCGCGGCGCAGCAGGTTCTCGAGCAGGATGCGCAGGGCGTAGGGGAGGCGGGACAGGTTGTGGCCCCGCTTCTCGAGCGCGTCCAGACGGGCCAGGCGGAGTTCGCGGCCGCCGGCCCGGAAGGTCGCGCGGCTTCCGAAGCTATCGTTCATGGGACGGGTCTCCTCAGGATCGCTGGCAAGCGGGATGCGAGGGAGGGGGCGTGGCGGTCTCGCCCTCACGATCCCAACGATACCAGCTCGGCGGGATTTCTCCCAAGCCGGAGTAAGATGAGCGCCATGTCCGTGAGCGGCTCCGACCTCACCACCCCGGTCCTGTTGATGGCGATGCCGCAGGTGCTCGATCCCTTCTTCCACAGGAGCGTCGTGCTCCTCCTCCAGCACGAGGACCAGGGGAGCTACGGCTTCGTCGTCAACCGGCCGTCGACCCATAGAGTGAGCGAGATCCTGCGCGGCATGGAGATCGGCTGGGGCGGGCGCGGGGAGGAGGTCGCCTACGCCGGCGGCCCGGTGCACCAGAACGTGGGGACGGTGCTGTTCGCCCCCGTCCTCCCCGTGGGGGGACCCGACGACACGGCGACCGAGGTGGCCCCCGGCCTCGCCCTGACCCAGCACGTCGGCGACCTCTCGCGGCTGGCCGAGGCGCCTCCCGACCGCTTCCGGCTCCTCCTCGGCTACGCCGGGTGGGGCGAAGGGCAGCTGATGGAGGAGATCCTCCGCAACGACTGGCTGACGGCGCCGCTCGACAGCAACCTGATCTTCGCGCCCGATCCGGACCAGATGTGGAGCGCGGCCCTGCGGTCGGTCGGCATCGACCCGGCCGCCCTCCCCTCCTGGCTGCCGGGGCGCGACGCCGGCGGCTCGGCGAACTGACCCCGCCCGATCGCATGGCCCCCCCATGGCAATGATGAAAACGTTCGAACACCGCTCGGCCGGCGGCCTGGTCGTCCTCGACGCGCGCATCCTGCTCATCTCGACGCAGTCCGGGCGGCGCTGGCAGCTCCCCAAGGGGCACATCGAGGAGGGGGAGACTCCCGAGCAGGCGGCGGTGCGCGAGGTGCGGGAGGAGACCGGGGTGACCAGCCGGGTGGTGGCCCCGCTGCCCGGCGTCGAGTACTGGTTCGTCGAACGCGGGGCCCACCGCGTCCACAAGCAGGTGGACTACTTCCTGCTCGCCTACCTGAGCGGCGACACGGCGGACTTCGACCCCCGCGAGGTCTCCGGCGCCGAGTGGTTCTCGTGGGAGGAGGGGCTCGCCAAGCTCAGCTTCGAGAACGAGCGCCGGGTGGTCGAACGGGCCCGCGAGGTGGCGGCGGCCGGTGCGGGCGTCCACCCCGGAATCGGCGCGGGATGACGGCGGCCGGCATCACCCCCGGGCGGGCGCGGCGGGAGTCGCGCCGGGCGCGGCAGGCGCGGGGGCTGGAGATCCTGACGCGGCTCGCGCGCGAGTACCCGCAGGTGCGGCTCGCCCTCGACTTCCAGACGCCGTTCCAGCTCCTGGTGGCGACCGTGCTCGCCGCCCAGTGCACGGACGAGAAGGTCAATCAGGTGACTCCCCCCCTCTTCGCGCGCTATCCCCGGGCCGCGGACTTCGCGGGGGCGGATCTCGGCGAGCTCGAGGTGATGGTCCACGCGACCGGCTTCTTCCGCAACAAGGCGCGCGCCGTCAAGAACCTCGGCACGGCGCTCGTCGCCGAGCACGGCGGCGAGGTGCCGGCGAGCCTCGAGGCGCTGGTCGCCCTCCCCGGCGTCGGCCGCAAGACGGCGAACGTGGTGCTCGGCAACGCCTTCGGCCGGAACGAGGGGATCGCCGTCGACACCCACGTCCAGCGCCTCGCCGGGCGCCTCTTCCTGAGCGAGGAGACGGACCCGGAGAAGATCGAGCTGGACCTGACGGCGCTCCTCCCGCGCGAGGAGTGGACGCGGTTCGCCCTGCTGCTCCAGGACCACGGCCGCAAGGTCTGCAAGGCGCGCCGCCCCGAGTGCGCCGTCTGCGTCGTGGCCGACCTCTGCCCGTCGGCCGAGGTCTGAGACGAGGAACCCGAGGAGAGCGCAGCGATGAGCGAAGCCCAGACAAAGAAGAAAATCGCCGTGGTCACCGGCGCCAGCGCGGGCATCGGAGCGGCGACCGCCCGCGCCCTCGCCGGGGCCGGCTTCGAGCTCCATCTCGGCGCCCGCCGCCTCGACCGCCTGCGCGAGGTGGCGGAGCCGCTCGGCGCCACCGCCCACGCGCTCGACGTGACGGACGCGGCGAGCGTCGCGGCGTTCGCCGGCCAGCTCCCCGCCGCGGTCCATCTGCTGGTCAACAACGCCGGGGCGGCGTTCGGGCTCGACCGCATCGAGGCCGCCCGCGACGAGGACTGGATCGGCATGTGGGAGACCAACGTCCTCGGCGTGCTGCGCCTCACCCGCGCCCTCCTCCCGGCCCTCAAGGCCTCGCGCGACGGGCACGTGCTCAACCTCGGCTCGATCGCCGGCTTCGAGACCTACGTGGGAGGCGGCGGCTACACCGGCAGCAAGCACGCCCTGCGGGCCCTCACCCGGACGTTGCGGATCGAGCTGCTGGGCGACCCGGTGCGGGTGACCGAGGTCTCCCCCGGCCTCGTCGAAACCGATTTCTCGCTCGTCCGCTTCGCCGGCGACGAGGAGCGGGCGAAGTCGGTCTATCGCGGCATCGAGCCGCTGACGCCCGAGGACATCGCGGACTGCGTCGTCTGGGCGGCCACCCGCCCCTCCCACGTCAACATCGACGAGATCGTGGTCCGCCCGCGCGATCAGGCGACCGCCACCATGGTTCACCGGCGGGAGCCCGCGGCCAAGCCCGCTCCCTAGCCGTTGAAGCCTCCGGTCCCTCTCCTCCTCGTAGCGGCGCTGCCGCTTCTGGCCGCGCTCGCGGTGGGGCTGCGGGCACCAGCAGATGACGACGCCCGAGCTCTACTCCACCTACTGCACCCGTTGCCATGGGGCGCGCGGGGAGGGACAGCCCGACTCGCTCACCCTCTACCCGCGCCTGAACCTCCTCACCTCGCCGATGATCCGCGGCGGCGACCGCGCGGCCGTGCGCCGGCGCATCGCCGACGGCTACGGCCCGATGCCCGGCTTCAAGCGGCGGCTGACCCCCGGGGAGCTGGAGCGGCTGATCGACTTCACCCTGCAGCTCAAGGAGAGACCGTGACATGGACCCCCAACGCCTGAAGGACGCCTACCAGAAGCTCCAGAGCCTCGACGACCGGATGTCCCACAAGATCCGCCCGGCGCGAGGCGGCGCGATGGTCCGCCCCTCCGTGGAGCAGATGGAAACCGCGATGCGCGACCTTGCAACCTATACCCTCGAGCTCAAGGAGGTGGTCCAGGAGCTCTTCCTGTCGATCGCCGGCAAGCCGAACGCTCCGGGGAGCTGAATCGCGTCTTCCGGTCTCGCGATTATGACTTGACAGGTCATTTTATCCTGGCTAGGATTCTTCCCATGCGATCGATGGGAATTGCGGAGCTCAAGGCATTGCTTTCGGAAACTCTCGCGCGGGTGAAGGCGGGAGAGGAGGTTCTGGTCACCGAGCACGGGCGGCCGATCGCCCGCCTCCTGCCGCTGTCGGCCGCCTCGCCGGCCGCCGCCACGCAGGAGCTGGTCCGCTCGGGTCAGGTGCGCGCCCCCGAGAAGCGGCTCGACGAGGCGTTCTGGAACCTGCCGCGCGGCGAGTACCGCGAGCCTCCCGCGCGCCGGCGGCTCGACTTGGAAGAGCCGGAAGAGCTCGACGGCTGGGAGCTGCGGGAGGCGGTCTGAGGTTCTGGGACAGCTCGGCCCTGCTGGCGCTGGCGGTGCGCGAGCCCGCCTCGGAGCGCATCGAGCCGCTGCTGCAACGGGACCCGGACGTCGCCTTCTGGTGGGGGGCGCCGCTCGAGTGCGGCGAGGCCCTCCTCGCCGCTCACCGCAAGGAGCGGATCTCCGCCGCCGACCTCCACAAGGCCCGCTCGGTGATCGACCACCTGCGGGCGCGGGCCTTCGAGGTCCAGCCCACCGAGGAGGTGCGCGCCCGCACCCTGCGCATCCTCTCCGTCCACGTCCTCAAGGCCGCCGCCGCCCTCGAGCTCGCCGCCGCCCTGATCTGGTGCCGCGAGCGCACCCACGGCGTCGCCTTCGTCTCCCTCCACCCCCCGCTCCGCCTCGCCGCCGCCCTCGAAGGCTTCCGCGTCCTCCCCTACGCCGACGAGGTGCATGCGCCGGAGGAGGAGCCTTAAGAAGCCCGAGCGAGGTGCTGTAACCTCCCCGGGCCATGCCTTCCGCTCCTCCCCTCCCGATCGACGAGGTCCTCCCCGAGCTGATCGCCGCCCTGCTTGGCGGACCGGCCGCCGTGCTCATCGCGCCGACCGGGGCGGGGAAGACCACGCGGGTGCCACCGGCTCTGCTGGCGGCGGGGATCGGCGGGGGCGGGCAGATCGTGATGCTCGAGCCGCGGCGGATCGCGGCGCGGGCGGCGGCGCGCCGCATGGCCGCCGAGGGCGGCTGGACGGTGGGCCGCGAGGTCGGGCTACCAGGTCCGCTTCGAGCGCCTGGCGGGGCCGGAGACGAAGATCCTGGTGGTGACCGAGGGGATCCTCGTCCAGCGCCTGCAGGCCGACCCCTTCCTGGAAGGGATCGGAGCGGTGATCTTCGACGAGCTCCACGAGCGGAATCTCGCGACCGACCTCGCGCTCGCCATGGCCCGCCGCGTCCAGCGCGAGGTGCGCCCCGACCTCCGGCTGCTCGCCATGTCGGCCACCCTCGACCCCGGGCCGGTGGCCGCCTTCCTCGGCGGCTGCCCAATCATCGAAAGCCGCGGGCGCCTCTATCCCGTCGAGATCCTCCATGCCGACCGCCCCGACGACCGCTCCCTCCCCGGTCAGGTCGCCGCCGGGGTGCGCCGGCTGCTCGCGGCGACGCCGGGCGACCTGCTCGCCTTCCTCCCCGGCGTCGGCGAGATCCAGCGCTGCGCCGAGGCCCTCGCCCCCCTGGCGGCCGAGCAAAACCTCGCCGTCCTGCCGCTCTACGGCGACCTCTCGGCCGAGCGGCAGGACGAGGTGCTGCGCCCTTTGAATCGGCGCAAGGTGGTGCTCGCCACCAACGTGGCGGAGAGCTCGATCACCATCGACGGGGTGACGGCGGTGATCGATTCGGGACAAGTCCGCCGGCTCCGCTTCGACCCGGCGAGCGGGCTCGACCGCCTGGAGCTCGGCCGGGTGAGCCGCGCCTCGGCGGACCAGCGCGCCGGCCGCGCGGGGCGGCAGGCGCCGGGGTACTGCCTGCGCCTCTGGCCCGCCTTCGAGCACGCCGCCCTCCCCGAGCGCGAAACCCCCGAGATCGCGCGGGTGGACCTCGCCGGCCCCGCCCTCCAGCTCACCGCTTGGGGAGAGACGCGACCTCGCCGCCTTCGACTGGTTCGAGGCGCCCCCGGCCGCGGCCCTGGAGTCGGCGCTCGCCCTGCTGCGCCAGCTCGGCGCGCTCGACGGCATCCAGGAGATGGGGGTGACCGCCATCGGGCGGACCCTCGCCCGCCTGCCGGTCCATCCGCGCCTCGGCCGGCTCCTCGTCGAGGGGCACCGCCTCGGCCGCCCGCGCGAGGCCGCACTCCTTGCAGCCTTGCTCTCGGAGCGCGATCCGTTCCCGCGGGGGGTGCGCGGCGCCGGCCCCCGCCGCGCCTCGCGCTCGGACCTCCTCGACCGGCTGGATGCCCTGGAAGGCTTCGAGCGCCGGCGGGCGCCGACGGAGGATCTGAACGCCGGCGCCGTCCGCTTCGTGCTGAAGGCGCGGGACCAGCTGGCGGAGCTGACCCGGCGCGACCTGCGGGACGTGCTCCCGCTCGCGGAGACGCCGCCGCTCGACGACGCCCTCCTCCGCGCCCTCCTCGCCGCCTATCCGGACCGCGTGGCCCGCCGCCGCGAGCCGCGGAGCCCCCGCGGGGTGATGGTGGGGGGGCGCGGGGTGCGCCTCGCCGAGGAGAGCGGCGTGCTGGCGGCCGAGCTCTTCCTCTGCGTCGATTGCGTCGGCGTCGAGGGGGGGCGCGCCGGGGCGCTCTCGGAGGCCCTGGTCCGCAAGGCGTCGGAGATCCTGCCGGGGTGGCTCCCCGCCGAGCGCCTGCGCACCGCGATCGAGCTCGAGTTCGACGCCGGCCGCGAGCGGGTGGCCGCCTGGAAGCGGACGCGCTACGAGGACCTGGTGATCGCCGAGGCCGAGGTGCCGCCGCCGGACGCCGCCGAGACCTCGCGGGTGTTGACCGAGGCCGCGGCGGAGCGCCTCGACCGCGCGCTGGCGCTCGACGACCCGGCGGTCGCCGCCTTCCTGGCCCGCGTCCGCAGCCTGGCGGAGTGGTGCCCGGAGCTGGCGCTGCCGCGCTTCACGGACGCGGAGCTGGGCGAGATCCTCCCCGCCCTCGCCGCCGGCCGCAAGTCGTTCGCCGAGCTGCGGCGCGCCCCCCTGCTCGACGTCCTCCAAGGGGCCCTCTCGCACGAGCAGCGCGAGGCCCTGCGCCGCCAGGCTCCCGAGCGGCTCGCCGTGCCCAGCGGCAGCCAGATCGCGATCGCCTACGCGCCGGGCGGGCCGCCGGTGCTCGCCGCCCGCATCCAGGAGATGTTCGGCCTCGCCGAGACGCCGCGCATCGCCCTCGGGCGCGTCCCCGTCCTGCTCCATCTGCTGGCTCCGAACGGCCGCCCGCAGCAGGTGACCCACGACCTCAGGAGCTTCTGGGAGAACACCTACCCGCAGGTCAGGAAGGAGCTCGCCGGCCGCTACCCCCGTCACGCCTGGCCCCAGGACCCCTGGAACGCCCGCCCCGAGAGAAGGCCGCAACGGCGCTGAGCCTCGATCGTAAAGGCGAGCGCCGCCGCGATCTTGCGAAGCTCCTCGATCTCCTCCCAGCGCAGCGTCCGCCCCGAGCGGCCGGCCAGCCAGCGGTCGAGGACCTGATAACCGCCGATCCGGTACTCCCAGACCTCGCGGCCGATGCCGGTGAACGCCTGCCCCGCGGCATTGACGATCACCCGCCCTTCTACATCCTCACCCTCCCCGCGGTGCTCGCGGCGGCCGTCCAGCGTTCCGGGCCCGGTCCCCTCGAAGCGGACGGCGGAGGCGGCCAGCCGGTCGGAGCGCAGGAGATGGAGATCGATCAGCACCGCGCCGAGCCCCGCCAGCTCGAGGAAGGCGCCGCGCCCGGGCGGCAGCGGGATGCGCGGGAAGTCCGCCCGCAGGAGGTCCGCGTAGCGGCGCCGGTAGGGCGGCGAGTAGAGGACGGCGTAGACGTACTGGAGGACCAGCTCCGCGGCGGGCTCCTCGCCGAGGAGCGCGGCGAGGCGGGCGAGGAAGTCCGGAGCGAGGTTCGCGGCGCGGTCGGCGCCGTCCAGCCGCGGCGCCGCGGGGTCGGCGTGGAGGTAGAGCGGAAAGACCGAGTTGATGTCGAACGCGCTCACCGCCTTGTGGGCAACTCAGCGTGTCGGTGACCAGCGCGCCAGGTTCTTCCTTGCATTGGCGGGGGACGATCAACCCCAGGTTGTCGGGGGCGAGGAGGTGGCCCATCACCTCCTTCCGCGGGCGCTCGATCAGGTAGTCGGCGTAGAAGATCGTCCGCCAGTCGAACGGGCGGAACAGCAATCGGTGGAACCGCCGCCGCCATCCCTCGTCCTGACGCGCTTTCCGGCGCGCCTCCTCAAGCTGCCATCCCCCCTCGCGGTCGGCGAGCGGCCAGTCCCCTTCGCGGAACGTGAAGTCCTTGACGGTTTCGCTGCGCAGCGCGCCGACCCGCCGCTCGAGCGCCGCCCGGTCGGTGTCGATCGCGAAGGCGTCCCGGCTGGTGACGATCCCCACCGAATGCACGGGGAAGATCTCGGGGAGCAGTATCCCCTCGCCGTACTCGCGCTCGAGCGCCGCGTCGCGGGGGGCGAAGAGGAATGCCGGCCCGCGCGGCGCGATCTCCCGCCAGGCGGTGGTCTCCACGTCGTGGCTTCCCAGCCATTCGAGCTTGGCCGCGCGGCTTCCCCAGAGGTCCCCCCGCAGGACCCGCGGCGGACCGCCCCGCGCCCCCGGGCTCTTGACCAGGATCGCCACCGCCACCCCCTGCCACACCTCGGCGAAAACGTTGGCGTCGGCGAGCCCCTCCGGCGTCCGCTCCTTCTTCTTGCCATTGCCGTGGAGGTCGAGGAGATACATCTCGTCGAAGGTGGAGAGAAGCGAGCGGCGCATCCCGCGGAAGGTCGGATTGTCCAGATAGCCGTGGCTGGTCACGAACGCCACGATCCCTTCGCCCGCCTGGTCGACCTTGGTCTGCGCGAAGCGGAGGAACTTCACGTAGTCGTCCTGGAGCCACCGCGAGTTCTTCTCCTTCAAGGGATGGCCATCCACCTGGTCGTACCCCTTGTCCTGCCGGCCGTCAGCTGCGACGTAGGGCTCCCGCACGAAACCGTCGAGCCGCTCGCTGCGGTTCGCCGACTTCCCGGCCCACGGTGGGTTCCCCAGGACGACGGTGACCGGCAGCTCGTTGCGCACCCGCGCCGCCAGGCGGGCCTCGCGAGAGAGGGCCGCGACGCCGGGGAGGGGAGATTGCGCCAGATCCTCCGTCTCGAGGGCGTTGGCGAGATAGAACGGCGCCCGCTCGTCCTCCCGCAAGGGGCGCCCCAGCTCCTCCAGGATCACGCTCATCTTGAGGTGACCGATGGCGTAGGGCGCCATCATCAGCTCGAAGGCGTGGAAGTCGCGCAGCAGATGGTCGCTGACCAGGGCGGGCACGCTGCCGTCCCCGGAGGTCGCCCGCGCCTCGCCGACGGCGCAGCGGATCGCCTCGACGACGAAGGTCAGGGTGCCCGCGGCCGGGTCGAGCAGGGAGACCGAGAGGTCCGCGAGCCCGCCCCGCCGGCCGAGCCGGGTCTGCAGCAGGCGGTGGACCGAGCGTACGACGTAGGAGACCAGCTCGGAGGGCGTGTAGTAGACGCCGCGCCGCTTGCGCAAGTCCCGATCGTAGTGCTGGAGGAAGGTCTCGTAGAACTCCAGCACCGGGTCGCGCCCGCACCTGCGAGCCGGGCTCGCCAGTATCGCCCGCACCGGGACGCTTCCCAGCAGGTCGACGATCTCGTCCACAATCCATGCCACCCCCGGCGGCGGATCGGCGAGGGAGATATAGCGGAAGGCGTCGCGCAGCACGCCGCTGGTCGCCGGGATGCTCTCCGCCGCGATCCGCCGGTCGAAGGCCCCCGGCACCCGCCAGCGGGCGGCCAGCAGCCCGTAGGCGAGGGTCTGCGCGTAGAGGTCGGCGAACTCGCCGCGCTTGAGCCCGGCCAGCAGGTGCTCGGAGAAAGCACGGTAGTAGCCGGAGAGAGCGGATGCCCCCTCCGAGTCCGCCTCCAGGAGGGTGCGGATGCGCGCCGCCAGGATGCGGGTGCGCAGCGCCATCCGCGGCGCCAGCTCGGCGGCCGAGCCGCTTCCCTCCGCCGCGAAATCGCAGAACAGGTCGAGCAGCTCGAGCAGCGGCCCGGGGTCCGCGCCGGAGCGCCCGAGCTCGACGCGGGCCGCCAGCAGGTCGCCGCGGTAGAGCCGGAGCTCGCGGAAATTGGTCAGCAGGAGGTTGGGAAAGTTTGCCCGGTAGCGTTTTACCTGCGGCGTATCCGCCTCGGCTCCCAGATCCGCCGCCGGGCGCTTCGCCTCGACGTAGCCGGCGATCCGCCCGCCCCGCCAGACCTGGAAATCGAGCAGGCAGTCGCTCGTCTTGCGCGGCAGCTGCAGCACCCGCAGATCGCCGCTCCCGCGATGCTCCGCATAACCCTTGAAGAGGTCGAGGAGCAGCGGGTAGAAGCTCTCCTCCCGCGCCTCTCCCCGCCCCTCCATCTCGGCGACCCGGTCCAGATACTCCTGAAGGAGCTCCCGGAGTTGCGGATCGCGGCGACGAAGCGCCGCCGGAAAGGTCGCCATCCGGCGATCATACCCGAATTTATCTCCCTTCGGAGATTAACATCCCTTGAATCGGGATTAAGATGCCGGCAGTGACAACGTCGCGATCAGCCCTCGTCTTCGCTGCCCCCTTCCAGGGTGCGCGGCTCCAGCTCCCGGAGCCAGAGGAGCATCTCGGCGGCCCGCTCCGCCTCGCCGAGCCGGTGCGCCTGGGCCGCCGCCGAAACCACCAGGGAGACCGCCGAGCCGTTGGGCTCCATCTCGCTCGGCAGGCGGGTGATCCCGGGATGGGCGTCCAGCGCCTGCCGCACGACGGCGAGCCCGCGGTCGAGGAGCGGGCGGAGCAGTGGCCGGTCCAGGAAGCCATAGCGGTCGGTGACCATCTCGGAGACGGCGTGGGCCAGATCCTCGAGGACGTCGACGCTGTCCAGCGCGGCCGGGTGGGCGAGGAGGTACCCGAGCCAGCCCTCGGCGCGGTCCTCGTCCCAGGGATCCCAGTCCTCCTCCCCCTCCATCTCGGTCTCCTCGCCGACCAGCTCGGCGGCCGGGTAGAAGGCCGCCTCGAACCCACCCTCCACCTCCTGGAGCGCGGGCGGCGCGACCAGCCGGCCGGCGGCGGGCTCGTCCGGCGCCGCCTCCATCCCGTAGAGGGCCGCCGGCGGCCCGGCCTTCGTCAGCCACGCTTCGAGCTGGTGGATGCGGTCGGTGACCTCGTCGCCGAAGGCGAAGCGGAGCTGGGTCTCCTCCGGGTTCTCGCCGACCCGCGCCAGGAACTCGAATCCCTGCGCGGTCAGCTCCCCTTCCCGCAGGCGCCCGTGCCAGTGGCGGGCCCGCTCGCCGGCCTCGGCCGTCCGCCCCTCGGCGAGCAGGAGGCTGACCTCGAGCGGCCCCAGGGCGGGGCTCTGCGGATCGTCCTCGCGCGCACGGTCGAGCGCCGTCCACGCCTCCTCCATCTCCCCGGCGACAGCGTACGAGCGCGCCAGGTTCTCCCACAGCACGGCGCGCAGCGGCGGGCGCAGCCCCTTGGCCAGGCGCTCCGCCTCCTCCCAGCGCTCGGCTTCCAGATCGAGCGCCTCGTAGGCTTCGAGCAGGGTGTTGAGCGACGCCGAGTCGCGCTCGTCGAGCCGCTCGGGACGCGCGAACAGCGGCCGCACCAGCGCCAGGGCGCGCAGCGCATCCCCGCCGTCGAGGAGGTCGGCCGCGATAGCCCCCACGAAGTTGCGCGGCACCCGCCCCGATTCGCCGAGCGCCTCGACGGTCTCCTGCGGGAACGCCTCGATGGCGAGCGTCCACACCGCGTCCGGCTCGAGGTCCGGCGCGCCGTCGGCCCACACGGCGCAGCACTTCTTGTACTTGCGCCCGGAGCCGCACGGGCAGGGATCGTTGCGCTCCGGCTTCGCGATCGGCCGCGGGCGGAAGCCGTTGCCCGGCAGCGGCAGCCCGTTCCACAGCGTGCGGCCGATCTCGGTCGCGAGGCCCCGCTGCGCCGCCGCGTCCTCCAGCTCGGCGAACACCTTGGGCGCCCGGAGCGGCGCACTTCCACGCATCCAGGCGAGGAACGTCTCGCCGTCCTCCGTGCGCAACGCCTCGGCGACCGCCTCGCGGAGGAAATGGGAGAGCTCTTCGAATGCCACGTCTTCGGTCGGATCCTCGTTCATGGCCGCAAAGACTATCGGGAAACGCCTCCCGCCGGAAGAAAAGGCTCGTGTTATCGTCATCAGCCACTCGGAGGGGAGTCATGGCTCGTCAGAGCGTTACTTTGACCATTGAGCAGGAGCTGCTGGAGGAGGCGCACGCGGTCGCCCTGCGGCGCCACACCTCGGTCAACGAGATGGTGCGCCAGTATCTGAAGCAGATCGTGCGGCAGGAGCGCAGCCGGCTCGAGGCCTGGCACGACGTGCGGCGGCTCCTCGACCGGCCGCCGGTGCGCCTCGGCGAGCCGCCGCGGGGAGGGCGCCATGAAAGGTGAGCTGGTGGCGTTCGTCGACACCAGCGTCCTGGTCTACGCCCTGGCCGCCGATCATCCGGAGAAGCAGCGGGTGGCGCGGGAGATCGTCGAGCGCGGCTTCCTCGAGGGGTGCTTCGCCACCAGCACGCAGGTGCTGATCGAGGTCTACGAGACCCTCACCCGCCACGCCGTGGTCAAGCTCTCCCCCATGGAGGCGCTCGACTACATCCGCGCCCTGCGGGAGTGGCCGCTGGTCGAGCTGGACACCGACCTCGCCACCGCCGCGCTGAGCCTCGGCGAGCGCGAAGGGCTCTCCTCCTGGGACGCCGCCATCCTCGAGTCGGCCCGCCGGGCCGACTGCCTGCGGGTCCTCTCCGCAGGGCTGCCGGCCGGCCGGGTGGTCGACGGCATCCGGATCGAAAACCCTTTCGCATAACCTCGGCGCGTCGCCTGCGTAAGTGTTCTGGAGCGCCTCCGCGCTCGCGAACCGTCCGAGGAGATACCGCAATGAAGATCCGTTCCGCCGGCGCCCTGCTGCTGGCCTGCACGCTTTCCTCCGCCGCCGCGGCCCGCGCCGCGGGCCCGGTTTCCCCCGCCGAGCTCGGCGCCTACGCCGACAAGACCCTCGCCGCCATCTATCCGCCCGGGCAGCCCGGAGCGGCGGCGATCGTCGTCAAGGACGGCAAGGTCCTGCTCCGCAAGGGGTACGGCATGGCCAACCTCGAGCTCGGCGTGGCGATGGCCCCCGACATGGTGTTCGAGCTCGGCTCGGTCACCAAGCAGTTCACGGCGGCCGCCATCCTCCTCCTCCAGGAGCGGGGGAAGCTCCGGGTCGAGGACGACATCACGAAATACCTTCCCGACTATCCCACCCACGGAGCTACGATCACGCTCGAGAACCTGCTCACCCACACCTCCGGCATCCCGAGCTACACCGGCCTCCGCGAGTGGTTCCCCCACATGCGGGAGGATCTCAAACCCGCCGACGTCATCGCAATGTTCAAGGACAAGCCGCTCGAGTTCAACCCCGGCGAGAAGTGGGCCTACGACAACTCGGGTTTCTTCCTGCTCGGCATGATCGTCGAGAAGGTCTCCGGAAAGAGTTATGAAGATTTCGTCGAGGCGGAGATCTTCCATAAGCTCGGCATGACCCACAGCCGCTACGGCCATCCGGAGGAGATCGTCCCCCGCCGCGCCGCCGGCTATTCGAAAGACGAGAAGGGATTCGTCAACGCGAGCTTCATCAGCATGACCCAGCCCTACGCCGCCGGGTCCCTGATGTCGACGGTGGACGACCTCGCGATCTGGGACCGGGCGCTCTCCGGCGACCGCGAAAAAACCTTGCTCAAGAAAGAATCCCTCGACCGCATGTTCACCGCCGCCCATCTCAAGTCGGGGCTCTCCACCCACTACGGCTACGGCATGGGGGTCTCCGACTTCCTGGGCAAGCGCCTCCTCCAGCACGGCGGCGACATCAATGGTTTCACCACCGTCGTCACCCGCGTCCCCGAGGAGAAGCTGTTCGTCGCCATCCTTTCGAACAACGACGCCTCGGACCCGCGGCCGGACGCCGTCGCTCTGCGCATCGTCGCCAAGGCGCTCGGCAAGCCGCTCGAGGAGCGCCGGTCGGTGCCGCTCGCCCCTGAGCTGCTCGACGAGTACGTCGGCGTCTACCGCTTCGACGAGAAGACGGTCCGCGTCATCAGCCGCGAGGGCACGAAGCTCTTCTCGCAGCGCACCGCGGCGCCGAAGAAGGAGCTGTTCGCCGCCGGCCGCGACGACTTCTATTTCCCGGAGGACGGCGCCGCCTTCCGCTTCCACCGCGACGCCCAGGGGAAGGTCGTCGGGGCGAGCCTCGTCCCCGACTTCGGAGCCGAGGAGAGCGGCGTGAAGACCGACGAGCCGCCCCCCGCCGAGCGCCAGGCGATCGCCCTGGACCCCGCCCTCTACGACGCGCTCACCGGCGACTACGAGCTCGCCCCCACCTTCTCGATCGCCGTCCGCCGCGAGGGAAATCAGCTCTTCGCCCAGGCCACCGGCCAGCCGAAATTCGAGCTCTTCCCGCTGGCCGAAAACCGTTTCTTCCTCAAGGCCGTCGACGCCGAAATCGAGTTCCTCCGCGGGCCCGACGGCACCCCGCAAGGCAGAGTCACCGGCCTGGTGCTGCACCAGAACGGGCGGGACTTGCCGGGGAAGCGGAAGTAGGAGGGCCGTCTGCGTCCGCCTCCAGCCGCGCCAGCAGCTCCGCCGCCAGCGTCCCGACGTGCGGTGGCGCGAGCTGGCTCAGGTGATCCCCGGGCACGGGGACGATCTCGAAGCCGCAGCCGGTGAGCGCGGCGAACTCCGGGAAGACCTCCGGGTCCCAGGGGCTGGCTTTGAAGTAGGTGACGCGCCCCGCGTAATGGCCGGGGCGGTAGCGGGCGAGCGCCGCCTCGTTGCCGTGGAGGACGCGGGTGAACCCCGGGTACTCGTTGGGCTTCGCCACCGCATCCCGGCCGCTCCGCAGACGGCGGAGGCGGCGGCGGGTCCGCCCCAGGCGGTCGCCCACGAAGCGGCGGAGGGCGCCGAGCGCCCGCGCGAGCGGCTCGGGCGGCGCCGGCTGACGCCCGGGGAGGACCTCGGAGAGGTCGGTGTCGAGCAGCGCCAGGAAGCGGACCTCGATCCCCGCCGCCACGGCCTGCCGCGCCATCTCGAACGCCACCAGGCCGCCGAACGACATGCCGCCGAGGTGGAGCGGCCCCCCTCCCAGCGCGCGCCGCACGTCGGCGAGGAAGATCCCCGCCAGCTCCTCGAGGCTCGCGGGGACCGGCTCGCCGTCGTCGAGCCCGGGGCTCTGGAGGCCGAGGAAGCTCCCGCGCGGCGCGAAGGCCCGTGCCAGAGGGACCAGCCGCAGGAGATGCCCGCCGAGGCCGTGGACGCAGACGAACGGCGGCGCCCCGCCGCGGTCTGCAAGGGGACGGTCTGCAAGGGGATGAGACAGGAGGGGCGATCGCGGCCGGTCCGGCTCTCCGCGGGCGCCGGCGTCCGGATCTCGGCCGCCAGCGCGGCCAGGGTCGAAGCGGCGAGGAGGCGGGCCACCGGCACCCGCCGGCCGAAGGCCTTCTCGATCTCGCCCAGCAGGGCCAGGGCGGTCAGCGAGTCCCCGCCCAGGGCGAAGAAGTCGTCGCCGCGCTCCACTCTCCCCGCCCCCAGCACCTTCTCCCAGAGCCGGGCCAGCGCCGTCTCGTCCGGTTCCATGGCGATCGCCGGCTCCGCTTCGGGGACGGGCATTTCCCGCAGGGCGCCGAGGTCCAGCTTGCCGGCCCCGGTGCGGGGGAGCGCCGCCACGGCCGTGAAACGCGACGGCCGGAGATAGGCGGGGAGGCTCCGCGCCGCCTCCGCGCGCACCCGGTCGAGCCCGTGCGGCTCTTTGCCTTCAACACCACCCAGGCCTGCAGGCGCGAGGCGTCCGGGACGAGGGCCACCACCGCGTCCGCCACCCCCGCGATCGCCCGCAGCACCGCTTCGACCTCGCCGGGCTCCACCCGGTATCCCCCGATCTTCACCTGACGGTCCAGCCGGCCGAGGAGCTCCAGCTCGCCGTCCGCCCGCCGGCGGACCCGGTCGCCGGTCCGATACAGACGCCGGGAACCCACGGTCACGAAACGCTCGGCGGTCAGCTCCGGCCGGCGGTGATATCCCCGCGCCAGACCCGTGCCGCCTAGCCAGAGCTCGCCCGCGTCGCCGTCCTGGACCGGCCGGCGGTCCTCGCCCAGCACGCGGGCCTCGACCCCGGGGATGGGACGGCCGATCGGCAGCGCGTCTCCCTTCGTATCACCCTCCGGAAGGCCGTCCGCGCGGGGCGCCTCCCACCAGGTCGCCACGATCGTCGCCTCGGTGGGGCCGTAGGTGTTGAGGAGCCGCACGCCCGGCGCCGCGCGCCGCCACTGTTCAGCGCTCGCCCTCCGCGCCGCCTCGCCGCCGATCACTACCAGCCGTAGGGTGGAAGGGAGGGCCAGGGCGCGCTCCGCCACGTCCCGGGCCATCTGCGCCCAGACGGCGGTCGGCAGGTCGAGGACGGTCACCCGCGACCGCGCGCACGCCGCCAGCAGCTCCGCGGTCTCCGGCAGGCGGGAGCCCGCGAGCCCCACCAGGGTCGCGCCGTGGCAGAGGGCGCCGAAGATCTGCTCGTAGGCGAGATCGAAGGCGGGCGAGCCGAGCTGCAACAGGCGGTCGCCGGCCGCCAGCCCGAATCTCTCCCCCGCCGCCGCGATGTAGCGGGCGAGCGCCGGATGCTCGACGGCCACTCCTTTCGGCGTGCCGGTCGAGCCCGAGGTGAAGGCCACATAGGCGAGCCGGCTTTCTCGGTCCGGGATCGCAAGGGCCGGGCTCGGGACCCTCCGGCGCGTCGGCGAGGGCGATCGGGTGGGTCGGCAGATCGGCAGCCAGGCGCGGAAGCCCCGCGGGGTCCCACCGGCGAGAGCGAGCCAGGGGCGCGCCGCCGCGAGGAGGCGCGCCAGACGGGGCGGCGGCTCGCGGGGGTCGAGCACCAGGAAGGCGCCGCCAGCTTCCAGCACGCCGAGCAGGCCGGTCACCAGGTCGGCGAGCCGCTCCACCCGCAGGGCCACCAGCCGCTCCGGCCCCACCCCCCGCCGCCGCAACGCCGCCGCCAGCCGCCCGGCCCGCGCCGCCAGCCGGCCGTAGGTCCACGACCTCGCCGTCCGCCTCGAGAGCCACGGCCTCCGGCGTACGCGCGGCCTGGGCGCGGAAGCGCTCGTCGACCGTCGCCGGCAGGTCTCCAGGCCCAACGGTCAGGAGCCGGTCCAAGTCCTCGCCGGTTGCCAGCCAGGCCGCGAAGCGGTCGACGAGACGTGCGAGATGCCCCGGCTCGCCGGTCTCCCGCGCTCTCCAGGTCAGCCGCCCCTCGGGGGAGATCGCCACCGCCAGGACCGTCTCCCGATCGAGCCCCGGGGCCTCCTCGCCGGGCGCCAGGAGGTCGACCGCCACGATCGGCGCCGCGGGTCCCGGTCGCGCGCGGAGCCGGCGGACCCGGGCCGGCAGGTCGAGAGGATAGGTGGCGCGCTCCCGGCGCAGGGTCTCCCGGAACGCCGCGTCACGGGCCGCAGCGATGCGGAGCGGCAGACGGGTGGCGAGCAGCCCGCCCCAGCCCGACCCGGCGATCTCCCGGCGCAACGCCGGCTCCCCGAGCGCCACGTCGAACGGCTGTCCCACCTCGCGGACGAGCGAGGCCAGCACGGCCGCGAGGAGCCCGTCGTTCGTCAGGCGTTCCACAATGTCGGCCGGCACCTGAAATTCGAGCGATTCGCAGGCGCCTTCCGCGGCATCCGCCTGAAATCCGGGCGGCGCCAGGGGAGCGAGGTCCTCCAGGACCACGGTCCAGAACCCCTCGTGGCGGCGCAGCGCGCGCTCCCGGGCCGCGAAGCGCTCCGCCTCCGGAGCCGCCGCCGCGAGCCGCACCCCCGGGATCAGTCCGAGGCCCGCCGCCCGCGCATCCCAGGGGATCCGCACGTCCCGCGTCGCCGTGGCCACCACGATCCCCCCTGTCCCCGCCGCCAGCACGGTGCCGGCCGGCTCGCCGCTCCGCCGTTCCAGGATCTCCAGGCTGCGGACGTACAGGACGCCCCCCGACGCCAGCAGCTTCGGCACGCCGAGCGGGTTGTCCGCCGCTCCGAAGTCGAGGCAGCGGACGAACGCCGAGACCTCCTCGGCCGCCGCGTCCCAGGGGATGACGCACCCCGGCGCCGGCTTGCGCCAGCCCGGAAACCAGCTCCGCCCCGCCGCGCTTTGCGGACGCGGCGCCAGCGTCCCGCTCTCCAGCCCCGCCAGCAGCTCGGGAAACGAAGCGAGCGCCGCCTCCGTGCACGCCACGTTCAGCGCCCAGGCGCCGGCGTCCGGCGGCACCGGGATCTCGCGCTGCGCCAGGATCTCGCCGCCGTCCACCTCGGGGGTCATGCGGTGCCAGGTGATCCCGTGCACCGTCTCGCCGTGGAAGAGGGCCCAGGTCGTGGCGTGCAGCCCGCCGTAGCGCGGCAGGAGGGCGTCGTGGTAGTTGATCGCCATCCGCCGCGGCAGGGCCAGCAGGTCGGCCGGGAAGATCCGCAGGTTGTGGAGGCTGAACAGGAGATCGAACCCTTCGCCACCGGTCAGCTCGAGCACCGCCTCGCGCCCGAGCGGGGTTTCCGCCCCCGCGAGCCGGCAAGGGATCTTCCGCTCGGCGCACCACCCGGCGATCCGTCCGTCCCCGGTCACCACCCCCAGCACGCGGTGCCCCCGCTCGCGGAGGATCTCCGCGCAGCGCAGCGTGATCGCCGCGTCCCCCACCACGACAGAGGACAGCCCCGAGATCGCCGACATCGCTCAGGCCGCGGCCGGTCCCTCCGGCCGCCGGCCCACCCTGGCGAGGAAATCCGCCAGCGTCTGCCCCGGCTCCAGGACGTAGGGCTCCGCGAGGATCTCCGGGCTCGCGATCCGGTCGAGCCGGAACTGGCGGTGCCCCTGCCGCAGCTCGCACCAGGCGACCAGGGTCCACACCGCTCCCCAGTAGAAGAGCCCCAGCGGCCAGACGGTGCGCAGCGACGCGGCGCCGTCCTCCCGGGTGTAGTCGAAGCGGGCCTTGCGCTGCTCGCCGACGGCGCCGCGCAGCAGCCCGACGAGGCGCACGGGGTAGGGGTGGAGGTTGGGGGCGTAGAGCGCCTCCCCCGGATCGGCGAAGCCCGGCGGCAGCACGGCCTCGATCTTGCGCAGCGCGTTCCCCGCCGCCGCGGAGAGCTCCGCGTCGGCCCAGGAGCGGACCATGCGGGCGCCGAGACGCAGGGCCTGGAGCTCATCGCGGTCGAACATCAGCGGCGGCAGGTCGAAGCCGCGACCCAGGCGGTAGCCCACCCCCGCGGCGCTCTCGATCGGGAGGCCGCAGGCGGAGAGCTCCTGGATGTCGCGGTAGATGGTGCGTTCCGAAACCTCCAGCGCCCGCCCCAGGTCGCGCGCGGTGGCGACCCGGCGGCGGCGCAGGAAGAGGATGATCTGGAACAGCCGGTCGGCTCGCCGCATGCCGCCAAGCTTAGGGCAAGCCTCGGGGCAATGGGTCAGGCTCCCTGCGGCGGCGAGTGGAGCGCCGCGCGGTTCCCCTCGCTGTCGAGGAAGACGGCGATCGAGCCGATCGTGCCCGGAAGCTGCGTGGCCCCCATCACCACCTTCCCCCCGGCCTCCTCCACCCGGCGCAGGGCGCCGCCGAGGTCGTTTCCCGCATTCAGATAGACCAGGGCCCCCGTGGCGCCCGGCACGTGGTGCTCGCCGGCGATCAGGGCGCCGCCCACCCCGCCGTCCTGATACGGGAAGATCGCCATGCTCGTTCCCCCCATCGTCTCCTCGCGCAGCTCGGCTTGCAGCACACGTCCGTAGAACTCCCTGGCGCGGGCCAGGTCGGTCACCGGGATCTCGAACCAATTCAGTGCGTTGCTCATCGCTTTCTCTCCTCTTCGATCGCTCGGAAGGCGGCGTGCCGTCCGATCCGTAGCGAGAGTAGCGGGGGGCTCCTGACAGCGTGGTGTCAGGAGGGTTCGGGCCTACAGGAAAAACGCGGTGAGCAGCAGACCGGCGCCGCTCAAGCCCAGGACGATCGAGGCGATCCACGCCAGGCGGCTGCGGGTCAGCGCCGCCACCGCGCCGAGGGCGATCGAGACCTGGAACAGCGCCACGGTGTCCGCGAAGCGGTGGTGGCGATGCAGGAGATGGTCGGCCTCCAGGGACCTGGCGTCCCGCTCGTGCTCCTTCTCCCGCGCCGCCGCCTCGATCCCCTTCTGCTCGGCGAGGTAGCGCTGCTGGCGGATGCCGTACTCGGGCGGCGCCGGTTGCTTGAGCGCCAGCCAGGCCGTCCCGGCCCCCTCGGCCACCGCCGCCTTGAGCCCCTTGGCCTGATAGTAGGCCCACTGGTCCGAAGCCTCGGCCTGGAGGCGCGTCGCCTCGGTCTTCAATACCAGCGCCTCATTCACGGTAGCCCCGGCATAGAGGGCAGCGATAGCCGCCAGCGCCGCCAGGATCGCGGTGGTCAGAGCGATCCGCTTGAGGAACGCTCCCCCTTCCTTCTCCAGCTCTTCGTGAATGGCCTCGTGCAGGCGTTCGGTCTCGACTTCGACTTCTTCGGGCATCCGCTCTCTCCTGGGTACTCCTGAGTACCGGATCTGCCGCGATTCTATTCGAAGAGCCCGCCTGCGGCTCAGCCCTGTAGCCGGTTCGTAGCCGGGGAGCGCGGACGAGCTGTGCGGACGAAGCCCGTAGGAAGATCCGCCCTCGCGGGTTTATCCTGGGGAAGGAGGTGATTCGTATGTCGAAGAGACTCTTGCCGCAAGCCCGGCTGCTGGTGCTCGCGCTGGCCGGGATCCTGATGATGGGGGCGCTGTCGGGCTGCTACGTCTACGGACGGGGCCACGTCGGTTTCGTCGAGGTCGGGGTGGCTCCCCCGATCTTCCGCACCGAGGTCGCCATCGCGGCTCCGGGCGCCGGGTTCGTCTGGATCCCGGGGTATTGGGACTGGCGAGGCGGGGAATGGGGCTGGGTGGAAGGCACCTGGTCGCGCCCGCCGCGCGCCCGCGCCGTCTGGGTGGCCCCGCGCTACGAGCGCTACCGCGACCACTGGCGCTATCACCACGGCCACTGGCGCTGAGCTTCTTCCTCCCCTCGTAGGCCCCCCGGCCGGGGACCGGCGCATCGCGCCGGTCTCCGGCCGTCCGATCGCCGATCAGAGCTTGTAGCCGATCGAGACGATCCCGGCCACGTCGTTGCGCTTCACCGTGGGATCGGGGGGCTTGCGCTTGTACTCGTCGATCAGCGCCACCTTGAGCTCGAAGTGATCGTTGATCGCCGCGCCCAGCCCGACGTCCAGGTGGTAGTAGGCATCGGCGAGGTCCGCCGTCTTCCAGACGGCGAAGGCGTTCTCGGTGAAGCTCGCCGATTTCGAGATCTTCCACGAGTAATTCTCACCCCCCCGCACGGCGCCGCCGCTGGTGCGGTCCAGGGGCTCGTCCTTCTCGACGATGACGCCGGCTCCGAGGTCGACGAGGAGCTCGCGGCTGTCCGTCTTGACGAGCTGGGTGCCGATGCCGGCGGTGCCCGTGAACAGGAAGTCGATCTGCTTGAACTTGTCCTTCAGGTACTGGCCGTCCGCGAAGACGAACCAGCGGGGGCGGAAGTAGTACTCGTCGCGCAGATGACCGGAGGTGCGGTCGACCGTGCTGGTCCCCGCCTCGGAATTCAGAATGTAGAAGGCGTCCGCCTTGACCACGTTCTTGTTCCGCGGGTCGTACTGCAGGACCAGCGCCGCATTGAAGGTCCGCGTGTCGCTGTTCCCCTGGGTGAAGCTGAAGCCGGCCGCGAAGTGACCGGTCAGCGGCTCGTACTTCTTCTTGTCCTTCTCGTCCTCCGGCTCCTTCGGCTTCGCCTCCGCCTCCTGGGCGAGGGCGTCGCCGGTGGGCTTGTCCGCCCCGCCCGCCGCCGGCGGCGTGGGAGGCGGGGCCGCGGGGCGTTGCGCCTCGGCGCGCGCACCGAGCCCGCCCAGAAGGAGAATCGTCACCACCAGCATCCAGCCATTCCGGCTCTTCAAGGCCTGATTCCTCCGCCTTCGTTCCTGCTCGTTGATGGGTCGAATCGACGGAGGGGAATATACAACACGCTCTCGCTGGATCTCCCGCCAACAGCGCCCGGCCTCATGGCGGGCCACGCCGTGCTACGATCCATTTCGTTCCAGGAGATGATGGTATGGCTCTCCCTGATGCATCTCCCAGATTCCGCAGACTGACCTACGAGGACTACGTCCTGATCCCCGGGGACGGCCGGCGCCACGAGATCCTCGACGGAGAGCACTACGTGACCCCTGCGCCCCTCACCCGGCATCAGAGAGTTTCCTCCCGGCTGCACGGCACCCTCGAGCCCTTCGTCTTCGCGCGGCAGCTCGGCCTCGTCCTGGCGGCCCCCACGGACGTCGTCCTTTCCCCGCACGACGTCACCCAGCCGGACCTCCTGTTCGTCTCGAACGCGCGGCGAGGGATCGTCAGCGAGGAGAACCTGCAGGGCGCTCCGGATCTGGTGGTGGAGATCCTTTCCGAGAGCACCCGCCGGCGGGACGAACGGCTGAAGCACGGCCTCTACGAGCGCTTCGGCGTCCAGGAGTACTGGCTGGTCGATTCCGAGCGCCGGACGATCCGGGTCTTCCGCCGGCAGAGCGATCGTTTCGATCTCGTGGCCGAGCTGGCCTCCGCAGCCGGAGATTCCCTGACCTCGCCGCTCTTCCCCGGCCTGACGATCCCCCTCGCCACCCTCTTCGTCTGAAGCGCCGCCTGCTCTTGCCGCCCGCCCCCTACGGCGTCCCGAGCGCGGCGATCATCGCGTCGATCCGCCGGACGTCCTCGCTCGCTTTGAAGCGGGGCCGGTCGGCCTCGAGCTTCTTGCGCAGCGTGACCGAGAAGTCCGCCGAGAAGGTCTTCTTCACCCGCGGCAGGGTCTCGGCCATCGCCTCGAGGAGGATCGAGAGGTCCTCCGGGGCGAAGTGGTTGCTGGGAGTCAGCATCTGCTCGCAGCCGACGAAGACGGTCGTCATCCCGTCGTGCATCTGCTTCACGTCCGCCATCCGCGCCGCGTACTGCTCGTCCTTGGGAACCGTCGGGATCATCTCGGTGACGAGCTCGAGACCCAGCGCCGACGAGCGGACCAGGAACGCCGCCAGGCGCGCCGTCTCCGGCCGGAAGCCGCCTCGCGAGCCGGCGGCGAGGTATTGCTTCAGCAGCGCGCTGGCCCCCTGCTGGAGCGGGACGAAATCCTCCAGCCGCGACTGCAACGAGAGCTTCGGATCGCGCTCCAGCGCGAGGTTCTCCAGGGACGTCATCCGTCCCAGGAGGGCCGCCCCCTGCGGATCGGAGAGCCTGGGGAGCGCCACCTTGCCGGACGCGAGGATCTCCGCCGCCCGCTGATAGTCCGGCCCGGACCACGCCCGCCCCACCGCCGGGATGCCGGCTTCCAGATACGGGTTGGGCGGCGTCTGGGAAACGGCGAGGTGGGAAGAGAACAGGATCGCGGTCGCGAGGAGGAGGGTGCGCATGCGGCCGAGGATACTACCTGCCCGCCCCAAGACGCGGACCGTTCCCTTGAGCCTCCGGACGCGCTATCCTGAGAGCCTCTGAAAAGGAGAGGGCGTGTTGCCGCACGCCCTCCCCGAACGGCTTACGAGAGTTTCGGGGTCGCCTCAGAGTGGGAAGCCGAAGCCGGGTCCTCCGTCTTCGGCTTTTCGTTGGTAGGGGCCGGCGGCGGTGACGGCGCCGGCGGCGGCGACTCCACGGCCGGCGGAGTGGCCGGCTTACGGTTTTGAGGCCGGATCGGCCGCATCTTGAATTCGACCAGACGCTCGCTGTCCCGCCCGTAGTGGGCCTTGACCGCCGCACGGAGCTTGGCCGCGGCCAGGCTCCCCTGCTTGAGGAGCCCCTTCAGGGTCTTGGTCGTCTCCTGCTTGGCTCCGCGGTGACCGTCGGCTTCGGCGATGCCGTCTTTTGCGGCCTCCAGGATCTGGGCCAACGGAGCGCTGTAGGCGCTGAGGTCGGGGAGCTCCGCGCTGTTGGCGGTAACCCGCTTGAGGAGCGCGTCCCAGTCGGTCATGAAATCGGCCATCGAAGTGCTCGGCATGGGTCTTTCCTTTCTTGTCTCTCATGGTTTGTCAGGGGTTGGCTTCGGTGATGGCGATCAGCCCAGCTGGCGGGCAAAATCGAGGACGGACATCGTGAGCTCGCCGACATGGCCGCTGCGTGACGACGGCGCGACCAGCCGGATCGTCAACCGGCTGCGGTCGAGCTGCAGGCGCACCGGCTGCCCGGCGTCCCACGCCAGAGCGTTGACGTAGGCCGCGAACGCGCCGGCCGCCCGCTTGGAGCCGAAGCGGCGGGTCCGGCAGATCGCCTTCCCCTCCGGCATCAGCTCCCACCCGGGCATCGTCGCCAGCTCGAGCTGTACCCGCTCGGGCTTCAGCTTCTGCTCCCGCGGACGCGTCGGAATCCGCGCCCTCATCTCCGTGTGAACAATCGCGATCGACTGCATAGAGACCTCCTTTCAGGTCACCCATCCGGCGCCTTCATGACGCCGGAAGATCAATCTGTGAGAAACCGCTCCGTGGCTCTGATTGCCCTCTTGTGGCTGTGATTGTATTGATCGGGCTTTCTATGTCAACCCGCCATTTTCCTTGTCGGGTTGAGGCTCTGATCGGATCTCAGCACGCCTTCCAGAAACCGCGCACGCGGAGCTCCGCTCTTTTAATCCGATCTCCGATAGGAGCCGCTTGCCGCTGGTATCGTCCGGAGATGCGGAAAACGCCGTCCGGAGACATTCGGGGTTTTTTCGAAATCGTCCCGGATCTCCGGAGCGATCCAGAACACGCTTTCCCGCAACCGCACGGGACCGGCATGCGAGAATCCCTCAAAGCCTGAGAGGCGGCACGCGACCGTTCATGCTCGCGGACCGCCGGGCCATGAAGGTCCGGGTCGCTCCGCGTTGAGGGAGGACGATATGTTCAAGTCAATGCTTCGACGCTCTGTACCCGCCTTAACCCTGGCCACTATCCTCTTCATCACCTGCGCCGGCACCGCCCAAGCCCGCAGCTTCACCCCCGCCGAAGAAGCCTGGAGTTGGCTGCAGCAGGTGTGGACGCAGGGGGTGGGAGGGCTGTGGGATGGGGGCGTGCTCCGGAAGGACCACGGCGCGAGTGGGGCCAAGAAGAGCCTTGGCGCGAACGCGAAGCAACCTCCAACCCCTAGTTCCTCAACGCCTCCTCCGAGTACAAGCGCCGATGGCGGATATGGCGTCGATCCCAATGGCTAGGGACTGACCCACAACTTCATCCTCTAGGCACATACAGTGGTTCTCCAGGCTCGCTTCTTCTCCTATAATCCCGGATCTAGCTTGTGACAGGAGGCGTGGATGGGCGAACACTATTCGCCGGATGAGATAGAGCAGGGCCTGGAGGGTCGGCTTCCCGTCGAACGGTCTAAGGAGATCATTCGCCATCTCCTCAAGGGTTGTTCGGAGTGCCAGAACGCCGTGGGGCGAAAGCGCCAACGGCCGCCTTACCCGACGGCCAGTCCTAACCTAGATGTAGCCTATGACGTAATCCTGAATCGCGTCGAGGAGCTCGCCCTTCGGTCCGCTTACCTGCCGGCCAAAGAGCGGGCACGCTTCAGAAAAGCTCTCCGGCTTCTGGAAGAAGACAACAGCGTATTCGCTCTGACGGAAAAGGGGAGAATGGATCTCAAGGGCCTCGGGGTCTATGAGGCGCTCCTGACGCGGAGTTGGGCAATCCGCTTTGATAGCCCGAGAGCTATGTGCCATCTCGCTCGAGCGGCCGTTGAGATAAGCCATCGACTCGAAACAAAGACCTGCGGCATAAGAAGGGCGTTCGATTTTTCGGCACGAGCTTGGGGAGAGCTCGCGAACGCTTACCGAGTCTACGGACAGCTACGTAAGTCAGAAAAGTGCTTTGGGCAAGCCTATCTGTTGTTTCAAAAGGGCTCTCGGCCTCGCCGCCTCTTGATTCGCTTGCTTGATTTGGAGGCGTCACTCTTAGGCACCCTCAAGGAATTCGACCTCGGATTGGATCGGCTGACCTCTCTCGCCGAGCTCTACCAAGAGCTTGGGGAGGTTCATATGGCGGGCCGAACCCTCATAACAAAATCCTTGTACCTCTACTACAAAGGTGACTCGCTCGAGGCGCTGGAGACAGTTTCAAGAGGACTTAGCCTCGTTGACAAGGACCGCGACCCTTCCCTCATGACCGCAGCCGCGATCAACCAGCTCCTCCTCATGGAGGAGTGTGGACGCTTCCGTGAAGCCAAGAAGGTACTCTTCAAGATCCGCCCTCAAATTGGCGCGGCAGGACGCATCAACGTGATCAAGCTACGAGCGATCGAGGGGCGTATCAATTACGGGCTTGGAGAGCTCGACAGTGCCGAAAGGGCATTCCGTGAAGTGAAGCATGATTTCCGAGAGTATGGTCTCGTCTTCACCGCCGGCATGGCTGGGCTAGACCTTGCCATGACGCTGATGCGGCAAGGCCGTACCGAAGAAGCAATCCAAGAGGGCTTTGAGGCTACAGAAGTCTTCGTCTCTCTCAGCAATCACCGCGAGATTCTGGGCTCGGTGATCTTGCTGCAGGAGGCCTTCCAAGCAAAGGCGGCAAGCCTTTCACTCATCGATTCGACGAATCGCTACCTTCGCAGACGGCAGATCCTGCTCAACCTCAGGTAGAGCCGACCTTCTAAGAAGCCCGCAACTCCTCGATGATTTCTCGCATCGCCTTCTTCAGCTCCTCGACCATCTCCTCCCGGTTCGCCGCCTCGCCGCGGGACGGAGCCTGTGGTGCCGAGGCCGGCGCCGGGACCGGCCGCCCCAGCCGGCCCGCGGAAGGCATGATGTCCTCGAGCAGGGAGCGCACACTCCTGGCGGAGGCGCTCTCCTGGGCGGCAGGCCGAGGATCGGGATACGCGAAGGCGAAGAACTCATCGTACTCGAGCCCGATCGACCGCGCCACGCCGAGCACCAGCGCCATCTTGGCCTCGATCTGCCCGCTCAGCACCCGGCTGACCTGCCCCTGATTGAGCCCCATCCGGCGCTCCACCTCCCGGTTCGAGAAGCCGAGCAGCCGCATCAGGCTCCGCAGAAGGTTCAGCAGCCGCCGGACCTCCTCCTCGTCGCTGCCTGTGGGATCCATACCCCCAAGACTACACCGAGGCCCGTAGCGAGACAACGCCGCACGGCCAGCACCGTGACGGCATCCTCAGCCTCGACGGCGCGAGTCCGCCCCCGCGCTCGCCGCCTCGCCCCGCCCGTCCGCCGCCTGCACGATCCGCTCCGCTAACCTCGGGGAGCCGAAATTTGTCTCCGCCCTCTCGTTTTCCGACTCCGCCCTCTCGTTCCCAACTCCCGCCTCTCGTTTCCCCTTTCCGAGAGAGCACCTCGCCTACGCTTGACTTCAGAAAGAGGCGCATGTTCCAATTAATCCATGCGTAGGACCGTCGCACGTTCGGTTTTTGCTGGCCTGTTTCTCCTTGGCATCCCCTTCGGAATGGCGATCGCAGGGCCCGATGCTCCCGGTGTGATCTACATGAAGGCGGGGCCGCGAACCACGCCGGTCTGGATCTCGGCGGAGGAGGCTGCGACTCCGGCGAAGGACGGCCTGCGATGGCAGCTCTTCTCGGAGTCCGACCAAGGCAATCTTCGCCGTTTCATAGCTGAGAGCGAGCGGCTCAAAAAAGAGCGGAAGAGCCGTGGAGCCCGGGAATCCGACTTGGATTGTCCGATCTTTCTTTCGACTCCGGATGAGGGGAGGATCGATCCCAAGCCGAACCATTCGTTCGCCGACCTTACCAAGCAGGCGCTCGCCATCTACAGCGGTCGGATCGAAGGCATTTCCAAAGGCTTCTTCGAGGGCCTTCCCTCGTCCCTGCTGCGAGTGAAGGTCACGGAAGCGTTCCGCTCCTCGGCCCTGGTGGCAAAAGAAGAAGTGTTGATCCCGTATCCCTTCGCCCGATTCAAGGCCGGAGCGTCGACCTACTGTGGCGGCTCCGCGGAGATGTACCAGCCGGCGATCGGAGATCAGGTGCTGGTGTTCCTCTACGATCCACCGCTCGACACCGCCCGGACTCTCGTCTATCCCCGCAGCCCGGAGCTCTTCTTCCAAAGCTCGGCGGGACGCCTCGTCGTCCCAGGGCCCTTGAAAACGGACCGGGATATCGCGGTGGCCGGCAGCCTCGAAGGGTTGGAGAAGCTCCTGCATCAGGCAGCCAACGGTTTCGAAGCGCTGAAGGTCTATGATAATCCTGCCTACGGGGCAATGGCGACGGTATCCTCTCGGAAGACGACCTGATTTGGAGCCACCTTCGGCTGTGGGTGGACAGGAACCACGACGGCATCTCGCAACCGCAAGAGATCGCGACTCTGAGGCATTTCGATATCGTGGCGATCCGACTCGACGTCTCGCGCGTCAACGAAGTGGATGGCAACGGGAATCTCCATCCCTTGCAGAGCACCTACCTGAAGCGGCTGACGGACCGCCGGCTCGGCTCTCGCTTGGTCCCCTATGCCGTACACGACGTCTTCTTCAAAGTGGGTGACAATTGATCTGCCCTTCCTCCAGTTTCCCTTGCCGCGCAACGTAGGTTGTCCATGCCCTCACCCTGCGACGGCGGCTCAGAACCAAGCACCCAGAATTAAGCGGCAACACGAGGCCGAGGTGGTTCTGCGCCGGGATCGGGCGGCGGCGAGCCCGTCTGCACCCCCCCCCCCACCGCCGCGATCCCGCCCCCAGGCTCGCCGCCTCGCCCGCGCGCGGACGGTCCCGCGACGGCACTCTCAGCCCGCCACCGCCCTCCGCCGCAGCGAGCCCGCCACCGCGCTCGCCGCTTCTCCCCCCTCGTTCGCCGCCTGCCCGAACCGCTCCGCCGACCTCGCCGAGCCGAAATTTGTCTCCGCCCTCTCGTTTTCCGACTCCGCCCTCCCGTTCCCGACGACCTCCCAGCCGTTTTTCAGCCGCTCCCCCTGACTCCCCGGCCCTTCCCCCTCGTTTTCCGGACGCTCCCTCTCCTTTTTCATCAGCTCCCCCCCATTCCCGAAGACGGGGAACCAGAGGGAGCGAGCAGGGAATCAGGGGGAAGGACCGAAAAACGAGTGGGAGGCACGCTCCCTCTGATTCCCGGAAGCAAAATTTCAGAGGGCGGAGGCGGGGGAGCGGAGGGGAAGGACGGCGAGCGGCTATGCGGGCTGGGAAAGCCGCTCCGCCGGGCCGGGCAAGCGCTGGGCGGACCTGTAGATACAGAGGGCGCTCGCGGATTTCCCCAGGGCCGTGGTCGGCGCGGGGTAGGAGGCGCTCGCTACGTCCGGGTCAGGGTGAATTTATCTGCAGGCCCGCCATCCAGCCGCCCGAGACCTCAGCCACGTTCCTTCAAAGAGAAGGCGATAAGGAAGAGGAAGGTCCGGCCGCTTCGAGCCGGCTTCTGTCCTCCGCATCCGCGGGTCCGCTACGGGTTCCAAGCTTGGGGATCAAGCTCGTCAATCCGCCGGCAACTTCCCGCGCCGTGAACTTGGGCCGGTCGGCGACGAGGGTCTTGCGCAACGCGATCCTGTAGTCCGACGAATTGCTTTGTCGCTCGCGGCACCTGCGGAGAAAAACCATTGCTCGGCGCGAGTTTTCCAGCAATCCGCTAGACTGGAGGCGTGCTCTGTAATTTTTAATGATTCTAGAGCTTGGAACTGGTCAGCCGCCATCCATTGAATCCTGGCAGTACTTCTCCATGAGTTCCTCTAGATAAATCACCTTACACTTCTGTGGGTGAAGGCTTGCCAGGCGAATAAGATCACCCGAGGCACTCGTCCTGTGGGTCACAATGTGCACGGACTTGCCCCGCGAGAGTTGTAAATCAACCCCCACGGGCTTAAGATCGACGTCACCCGTAACTAGTACGACGTGTGTTATGCCAGGGTGATCTGCTGTTACCTCTGCGATTTTGTACATCAGCGTAATGTCATCACTGCCACGCTCCCGCCGCCCCTTCTCAAACAACGTTTGATCGATATTCTTGACCTGGTAATTATTAAGGTTCAAGATCGGTACCGCTCTGGAGCCCGGTGGGTAATTGACAGCCCACTTGTCTGTTACTGGCGTCGGGACCAAATCTGCCGCATAGCGATCGATCGCATCCAGAACCGTTTTGAGTTTAAAGGTCCCTGGCACGACATCACCAAACGAAATACCCGAAAACTCGAGCACATCGCTGCCCGTGCCCTTGGTCAGATTAGCGAGATCTATAAATACAGCAGCCGTAAGAGGTGGCTCCAAATCCTTCCAGTGACTTCGCATCCATACTTCAAGTACTGGCGCCTTCACTCCTACTGTCGCGCCATTCTCGTGCCGTGTCAAGATCTTCCGCGCAACAAGGTCATCTATATCCCTTCGCACATTCTCGGTGTAGCCACCCGTATCGACCAGTCGGTGCGGCTGGATACAATCACCCATTTTCGGTACTGAACTAAAGAAACTTGCAATAAGCTTCCTTTGCGCCTCACTTAGCTCCCCTAAGGGGCACCAGGTGTCGGCAAAGACGCCTTGTGTGCTCCCAATCTCCTGAGCCGCTGCATCAGCGTCTGCCGGGGTCATCATATAGCGATTCTCCCGTAGCGCTAGAGTAAGCATTGCGGCCGCCATCCGCTGGACCACTTCTGGGTAACCCTGCGTGTAGTCGAAGACACGCGCGACCGCCTCGGGTGCAACCTCCATCGAGGTATCTAGTAGTGGCCTTATTATAATCTCACGAACTGCATCGTGGCCCAAGAAATCTATCGGAATTGGTTCCAGCTCGGCCCAAAGATTTACCTTCGGCAGGTCGGTGATAAAGCGCATCCAGAAGCGAAAGCCGGCAAGCAGCCAGATAATTCGGGAATTGGCTTGTCGCTGGTCCCTGATGATATCCAGAAGAGCTCGCGTGGAAACCAGAAAGCTCTGATTTTGGAGGGATAACTCCTTAGCCAGCTCAACTATGCTCTGAAAATCGTCCCAGAATGCCACTATCCGATGCCCTGGAAGCTTCTCCCTCAGTTGATCCTCGAAGCTTCGATAGGCCGACATCATGTTCGTACAACAGGCAGCCTCGTCCGGGGAAGTCACGCCCGCTGCAGCGACGCGAGGATCCCTACAAATCTCTGAAAAGAAGTACTCTAGCACTTGGCCCACCTTAGAAAACGCTCCGACACTTCCGCCCTTTAAATGAACAGATATCAATCTTGAGCCCCCGGCCTGGGAAGAAAGCCGATGATGAAGGCTATTGAACAGCGAAGTCTTACCGGTACGCCGGATGCCTTCAATGTATCCGATCTTGCTCAACGGGCTGGTGAGGAGCTCAATAATCTTCTGCTGCTCGGCATCTCGCCCAAAGAACCTGCCCTCAATCTCTTCAGGGTAAAGTGCTCTGGTAAAAATGTAGGGAGATATGATAGAAATTGGAACCCGGGAAACCGTTTCTACGAGCACATTGATTGCGGGCGTCTCTTGCACTTGGCCTAGATGCTCATAGGCCAGTTCAACCTCGAGATTGCAGATGCCCGAAGCGTGAACCATGCCGTCATCTTCAAAGGTCAGCAGTACACTTTGGTCGGGACGTAGCCATACTGGGATAACCTCCAATTTGTCGCGAAGGGTAAAGGTATGCCTAGTATCCTGCATGCGAGCAACTGCGTGCGTCAATCGGGCCTCAAAGCTACCAGGCTCAGTTCTCACGCGCAGACCAAAGGCAGAAACTCGCCCATCCCCGTTGAAGGTCGGCGCTGCTTCAGAAACCGGCGTTACGATTACCTTAGGGCCTGGAACATGTCTTCCATTAACACGCTTAATGGCATGTAGAATGCCATTGGACATTTCCAGTTGCTCGCGGGTTAACTCCTGCTCGAATGCTCCCCGAAGCGGGTCAAAAGCTGCTTGGGCTGCTAATGCAGCTACTCTTTGATCGTCCGGGCTACCAGCTTCCAGAAACTGGTCCCACATCTTCATTTGGTCCTGGAGTGTCTGCACACATTTCAGCTTGGACGCTGTCTCTAATGCCCGAAAGAGATCCAACAATGCAGCACGTTGGCGCGGATAATCCCTAGTGTCGTGAAGATTTGCGCGCAGATCTCCGGACACCCGAATTAAGACCCGTTCCAGAGTTTCTACTCCGCTCCCATAAAATTCGTGAATTTTGCGTTGTGACGTCGCATCTAGGAGTAGTACCAGTTTTCGTTCGGTCTGGTTCTCCCATTCTTGTACTCGCCGGTAAAGCTTACGGCCTACTGGTTCGAGGTCGGGAGCCATACAACTGCGGAGTTGACGCTCCAAGCGTGATCGTATCCCCTGAAGAAGCACACCGGAGATGCGCTCGGGAGGAGTATTCCGCAGTAGGTAGGCGAGAAAAATGAAATGGGATTCGATCTCCTCCTGGAAGGTTGCGGCGGCCTCGCCAGGTTGCCCAAGGTCGCTCCAGATATCGCTGCACAGTTTGTAATACTCCGTCCGCGCCCTATTGTCCTTGAAGTGTGTTTCGAAAGGACGGTGACACTTGAACCAGAAGCCGATCATTTCCGAATGATCGCGCTGTTTGAGACTTTGATAGAGGTCGATCACAGCCTCCGGCGCCATCTTCGCATTCGTGGGGTCAGGGATTTCTGGGTCACCATAGTCTAAATATGCGGAGATTCGCTTCAGAAGGTCATCTCGCTTGCGTCGGCCCTTCTCATCTTCCTCGAGCCGCGCAGCCTCGTGATGGTACTGCAATACGAGCGCCTCCAAGAACGGCACAAGGGAAAGCCAACGGCAAACCTGCTCGTCATCTCGTCGGTCAAGTACTACGCTGACGTAGACTGCGGCCTCCAACATGCCTAGGTGGGGTGCACGTTCCAATCCCAAGACAAGTGCGCCCAGTTGGTCCTCCCGTTCCGTCTCTATGCAGGCACGATTCCAGTAAGCTGAGGAGAACCGGTAGTTGCTATCGCACAGACCTCGCAGCAGCGGCTTGGCCTGAATAAATTTCCCCATCCGTGCCAGCGCATATGCCTGATAATCACGGCTGATATTCTGCTGGGGAACTGTCAGCCTACGGTTCGTTGCAAGCTCCTCGAACTCGGCCGCAGCCCGCTCGAATTCGCCAGTGTTCAGCAAGCGGACCCCGGTTTCGAACGCAGGAAGAAGCGTTGCTCGGGCTTGGCCTCTAGGGTTCATTAGCTTACCGAACGGATGCATTAGATGGTCGCCAGATAGACGGTGCCGGGTGAGCTTCCTTTCTAGCCCATTGCGGGTTTGTTCGATCTGAGTCTGAATATAAGTCAGAACGTCAGTGTGGTTCGCACGGTTCACGAGTCGCACTAAGTTCTGGTCCACTTTCGAGTTACCTGAGCCATTCTCTAGCTTGAGGAATGGCTCAAGGTAAGTCCACGCTTCATCGGTGTGCCTCCCTCGTGCTAGCTTTTCATAATCCTTGTGCAGTTGCCTAAGTTGTTCACCATGCAGGATAAGAAGTGTTTCTCGATCTTCCTCATCGCTAGTCCTTTCGGCCGCTCGGCAGGAGCCGGCCACAGCCTGAATAATGCCGCCCAAAATGGCTAAGGGGTTGCAGGCACAGTGCTCAGCATGGAACAGCGGCTCCGCTTCCTGCCGAATTGGTTCAAGAGCCGAAATACGTATGAGCTTGGGCAACTGCAGGTTCAGAAAAAGATGCAAAGAGTTGGCAGCGTGCTTCGCGTCCTTCTCTTGTGACCGCTCAACGGCATAAGCGAACTCCGCGAACTGAAGGGCGGCTGTGAGCCCTTGTCCATCACCCTTTTGCCAGTAGGTGTTCCAGATGTCCCTTCCTGCAAAGTACATGGCCACTGCGGCATCAGCGTAGGCGGTCTCCGGGTTAAGCTCTCCGACTCGTCGAGCGGTAGGCTGCGTAAGCACTTCGTCGACCGGTATTCCCAGCAAAAGAGTAAGGCATATTTCCCATTCGGACTTTAAGCTCTCCGTAGACATCCGTCTCGGAAGACTAAAGAAAACTGGAGCAAAAGTCTTGATTTTTGCCTTATCCTCAATAATAGCCTTCGGTTCCAATGGCAAGGCCAACCCAAGGATACCTGCGGCTTCCTTCAGTTCGTCTGTGACAGGAGAGAACGCAATCAACTCGCCACACCACTCCCTGGCCGAAGCCAAAGCTACCTCCGGGGCTGACTTACCAAGAACAAGATCTCTACTCACGCGAAGTAAAAACTCAATACGTCCGATACGTAGAAGCTCAATGTCCTGTAGGTTCAACGGCGCAAGTACTTTACTACATTCACCGAGAAATGATTCAGGCTCACTGAGAGCCGATGCGCGGTCAATTATAATACTTAAAAATACCACGAGGCTTGCAATTCTTGCTTTAGCGTGGGGCTTGGCAGGGCCGATAAATCCTAAACTGCAAAGCCAAGAGCAGCAATCCAGCAGACCGGAGGATTCGTTTTGATTCCACTCGTCATCATCGATGGGGACAGTAAGACGCAAAATATTACATGCCTCTGCGAGGAACTCAGAAAGGGCTTCAGGATCGCATTTGGAGAGATCCTTCTTAGCAATGTGAGACATCAAGGGCTGAACTAGTTTTTGTAGAGACGCTGCGCTCTCGTTATGCCGCCTCTCCGGGCCGCGGCGAGAGATCTTCTGTAAATCAAAGAATCTCTTGGTGAACGTCGATACAATGTCGTTACTATCTAATAGGGAGAGACTAATCATAAGTATCACCTTTGCTCTCTTATGGTTGTGTGCCTTGCCCTTTCCTCGTACGAGGCTTGCTCTTCTCTTAGCTAGAGCCAAGCTTTACCTGAGGCAGCATTCCTTCAGCCGTTCACCCACGAAACTGTGATAAGTGGTTCTTTGGCTAGGTTCCGGAAAGAGCTACCCGTCGAAATTGCTTTGCCGCCGCCGCCAAGCATCCTCAGCGGGGTCTTGACTCTACCGTTTCTCTCGGTGTCCAAGCGCGTTCGAGGGGATAGGCGGCCAAGTGGCTGACCTTGCTGCAGACTCGGGGAAGACGTATGGACCGACTGACCCGAAGGATACAGTGGAGACTGTTCAAGGCAGAGCCGAAGATCTACTAGACTCCCAGTTCTGCCACCTCTTCTCCGCTTCTTCATCACAGTTTCATACAGTCTTCTTTTGTGAACCGCATAGTAGTCCTGGCAGGGCGGCTGGCTGCCACCTATCAGGGTTTGCTGTAGCATCTGTCTCATCCACCCCTTCCCTTAGGAGCGTCCGTCCATGTCCACCCCCATCCCACTAACGC
>CAVVXL010000002.1:0-192776 GCA_963752235.1 uncultured Acidobacteriota bacterium
GCTCTCCGGACTTTCTTCCGCCAAGAAGGCGGTTCTTTTTGACCTTCTGCGCAAGAAGAGTCAGGCGGAGGGGGCAACACATCGCATCGAGCCCCGGGAGGACCGGCTCGCTCCGCTTCCCCTTTCGTTCAGCCAGCTCCGGCTCTGGTTCCTCGACCGTCTGCATCCCGGCGATCCGGTCTACAACCTGCCGTCGGCGACGCGCATCCTCGGGACTCTCCACCTGCCGTCTCTGGCTCTTGCGCTCGCGGGCGTGGCCGACCGCCATGAGGCCCTGCGCACCACGTTCGCCGCCACCGAGGACGGCGAGCCGGTGCAGGTGATCGCGCCTCGCTTCGTGCCGCGGCTGCCCGTGGTCGACCTCGGCGCCCTGCCGGCCGCACGGCGGAATCCAGAGATCCGGCGGATGTCCGCGCTGCAGAGCCGCCTGGCGTTCGACCTCGAAAAGGGACCTCTGCTGCGCGCCTGCGTGTTCCGCTGCGCGGACGACGAGCACCTGCTCCTTCTCGAGATGCACCACATCGTGAGCGACGGCTGGTCGATGGGTGTGCTGGTGAACGAGATCGGAGCGCTCTATCCGGCGTTTCTCGCCGGCAGCCCAAGCCCGTTGCCGGAGCTTCCCGTGCAATATCCGGATTTCGCCGTCTGGCAACGCCGCCGGCTGTCCGGAGCGCTTCTGGAGGCGGAGCTCGGCTGGTGGCGCGGCCGGCTGGCCGGCATGTCGCCGGTCCTGGAGCTGCCGGCCGACCACCCGCGGCAGGCGGTGCGCAGCACGCGGGGAGCCGGGCGGACCTTCCTCCTGGATCCGGCGGCGCTCGCGGAGCTTCAGGCGCTCTCCCGCCGCCATGAGGCGACGCTCTTCATGACGCTGCTGGCCGGCTTCTTCGTCGTCCTGCAGCGCTACACCGGGGAGGACGATCTCGCCGTGGCGACGCCGATCGCCGGCCGCACCCGGGCGGAGCTCGGACCGCTGATCGGCTTCTTCATCAACACGCTGGTGCTGCGGACGGACCTCGGCGGCAATCCGAGCTTCAGCGATCTCCTCACCCGGGTGCGCGAGACGACGCTCTCCTCCTACGCGCACCAGGAGCTGCCGTTCGAGCGCCTGGTCGAGGAGCTCGCGCCGGAGCGGGACCTGAGCCGGCCGCCGCTCGTGCAGGTGATGTTCACCGTGGAGAACACCCCCAAGGGCGCGCTCGAGCATCCCGGCATCGAGATCATCCCGGAAGGCATCGGGCAGGGGGGCGCGAAATTCGAGCTGACCTGCACCTTCCGGGAGCTCGAGGAGGGCCTGCTCGGCATGCTCGACTACAGCCGGGAGCTGTTCGAGGGCCCGACGATGGTCCGCCTGGGCGGGCATCTCGAGCGGCTCCTCTCCGGCGTGCTGGCCGAGCCGCAACGGCCGCTCGCGGAGATCGCTCTCCTCGCTCCCGGCGAGCGCCACCAGCTCCTGGCCGAATGGAACGACACGGCGGTGGGCTACCCGCGCGGCCGCACCCTGCACGAGCTGGTCGCGGCGCAAGCCGAGCGGACGCCCGGCGCGGTGGCCGCGGTGGACGAGGGTGAGCAGGTCACCTACCGCGAGCTGGTGGACCGCGCCCGCCAACTGGCCGGCCATCTGGCCAGGCTCGGCGTGCAGCCGGACGGCCGGGTGGGGGTGCTGCTGGAGCGCTCGCTCGCGATGATCACCGGCCTGCTCGGCGTGCTGGAGGCGGGCGCGGCGTACGTGCCGCTCGATCCCACGCTCCCGGGGGAGCGGCTGGCGACGCTCGCCGAAAACGCCGGCCTTTCCGCGGTGGTCACCGAGGAGCGGTTCTCGGCTCTGCTGCCGGCGGGGGGGCCGCCGGTGGTGCGACTCGATGTCCCTTTTTCTTCCCCTGCATCAGCCGAAGAGAGAGCGCACCGTCGACGCCGACAATCTCGCCTACGTCCTCTACACCTCCGGCTCGACGGGGACTCCCAAGGGGGTGATGATCCCCCACCAGGGAATCGTCAACCGGCTGCAGTGGATGCAGGAGGCGTACGGCCTGACGGCCGGGGACCGCGTCCTCCAGAAGACGCCGTTCGGGTTCGACGTCTCGGTGTGGGAATTCTTCTGGCCGCTGCTGACCGGGGCGCGCCTGGTGTTCGCACAGCCCGAAGGGCACAAGGATCCCCGCTACCTGGCCGATCTCATCGCGCGCGAGAAGATCACCACCGTCCACTTCGTGCCCTCCATGCTGGAGGTGTTCCTGGAGACGCCCGGGCTCGAAGCGCTGACCTCGCTGCGCCGGGTGGTGGCGAGCGGCGAGTCCCTGCCGCCGCGGCTCGTGCGGCGTTTCTTCTCCCGCCTCCCTCAGGCCGAGCTGCACAACCTGTACGGGCCGACCGAGGCGTCGGTCGACGTGAGCTTCTGGCCCTGCGTTCCCGAGCCTCCCGGCGACGTGGTCCCGATCGGCCGGCCGATCGCCAACCACCAGCTCCACGTGGTGGACCGCTCTCTCGCACCGCAACCGGTCGGGGTTCCGGGCGAGCTGCTGCTCGGCGGTCCGGGGCTCGCGCGCGGCTATCTCGGCCGGCCGGACCTGACCGCGGCGGCGTTCATCCCCGATCCGTTCGGCGAAGGAGCCGGCGGGCGGCTCTATCGCACGGGTGACCTGGTGCGCCGGCTGTCCGACGGCACGGTGCACTACCTCGGCCGCATCGACCATCAGGTGAAGATCCGCGGCTTCCGCATCGAGCTGGGAGAGATCGAGGCCGCTCTCACCCGCCTCCCCGGCGTGCGCGAGGCGGTGGTGCTGGTGCGGGAGGACGAGACGGGGGACAAGCGCCTGGCCGCCTATGTCGGCCTCCTCCACGGAGCCGCGCGGCGCCAGAAGATCTCCGCACGGCGCTCCGCCGGACGCTTCCCGAGGCGATGGTGCCGGCGGAGGTCACGATCCTGCCGAGCCTGCCGCTCAACGCCAACGGCAAGGTCGACCGCCGCCGCGCTCGCGCGGATGGCGCCGGCGTCTGGGTCCTCTGGCAGGAGGGGTGGCGCGTTTCCGGGCGCCGCAGGGACCGGTCGAGGAGGTGCTGGCGCAGATCTGGGCCGAGGTGCTCGGCGGCGAGCGGCGCGGACTCGCGAGGATCGGCGCCGCAGGACGACTTCTTCACCCTGGGCGGCCACTCGCTCCTCGCGACCCAGGTGATATCGCGGGTGCGCGACGCCTTCCGGGTCGAGCTGCCGCTGCGCGCGTTCTTCGAGGCGCCGACGGTCACCGGGCTCGCGGCGCGCATCGAGGGAGAACGCCGGGGGGAGCCCGCGCAGCCTTCTCCCATCCTGCCGGTGCCCCGGGACCGCGACCTGCCGCTCTCGTTCGCCCAGCAGCGCCTGTGGTTCCTCGACCGCCTGACGCCGGACAACCCGTTCTACAACATGTACAGCGCCTTCCACCTCACCGGCGGGCTCGAGCTGGACGCCCTGCGCGGCGCCTTCCGCGAGATCGTCCGCCGGCACGAGGCGCTGCGCACCACGTTCCAGCCCGGTGAGCACGGCCCCGTCCAGGTGATCGCGCCGGCGGCGTCCTTCGAGGTTCCGCTGGTCGATCTGGAGGGGGTGGCGGAGGATCTCCGCAGGCGGGAGCTGGCGCGGCTTGCGGGCGACGAAGCGCGGCGTCCGTTCGACCTCGCCAGGGGACCGCTCGTCCGCGCCGCCCTGCTCCGCGTCGCCGCGCAGGAGCACACGCTGCTGGTGAACCTGCACCACATCGTTTCGGACGGCTGGTCGATGGGCATCCTGTTCCACGAGCTGGCGACGCTGTACGGCGCGTTCGCTCAGGGGGCGCCGTCGCCGCTGCCGGAGCTGCCCATCCAGTACGCGGACTTCGCGGTCTGGCAGCGTGAACGGCTGTCCGGCGAACGGCTCGCCGCGGAGCTGGACTATTGGCGGCGGCAGCTCGCCGGCATTCCGGAGAGTCTGGAGATGCCGTCTCGACCATCCGCGGCCGGCGGTCGAATCCTTCCGCGGCGCGACCGCGGCCTTCGCGTTGCCGGTCGAGCTGGCGCGCGCTCTCTCCGCGCTCGCCCGCCGCCGCGGTGCGACGCAGTCGATGACCCTCCTCGCCGGCTTCACGGCGCTCCTCGGCCGCTTCGCGGGGAGCGAGGACGTCGCCGTCGGCATGGCCATCGCCAACCGCACGCGGCGCGAGGTCGAGGGTCTGATCGGCTTCTTCGTCAACACGCTGGTCCTGCGCACGGATCTGTCGGGCACGCCGGGCTTCGCGCAACTCGTCGCCCAGGTCCGCGAGACCTCCCTCGCCTCCTACGCGCACCAGGACCTGCCGTTCGAGCGCCTGGTCGAGGAGCTGCAGCCGGAGCGGAGCCTGGGCCGCAACCCGCTGATCCAGGTGATGTTCGGCTACCAGAACTTCCCGCGCGCCGAAGCGGAGGTGCGCGGCCTCACCCTCTCGCCGCCGGAGGAAGGCAAGGTGGCCGGCGGCACGGCCAAGTTCGATCTCTCCCTCTTCCTCTTCGAAGACGGCGACCATCTCACCGGAGCGCTCGAATACAACCGCGAGATCTTCGAAGCGGCCACGATGCTGCGCCTGCTGCGCTGCTTCGAGAACCTGCTCGCCGCCGCGGTCGCCGGTCCCGGAAACACCGGTCGCCTTCCTGCCGCTCCTCGGCGCGGCGGAGCGCCACCAGCTCGCCTGCGAGTGGAACGACTCCGCCTCGGCGTACCCCGCGACCGCGAGCTTCCAGGAGCTCTTCCTGGAGCACGTGCGCCGCGCCCCGGACGCACCCGCGGTGATCGCGGGCACGGCCAGCCTCTCCTACGCGGATCTGAACGGCCGCGCGGACGGCCTCGCCCGGGCGCTGCGGCACCGGGGAGCCGGACCCGGGAGCTTCGTCGGCCTCTGCGTCGAACGCTCGGCCCAGGCGGTGGTGGCGCTGGTCGCGATCCTCAAGACCGGCGCCGCCTACGTGCCGCTCGATCCCGACTACCCGGCCGAGCGCCTGGCTTTGATGATGGAGGACTGCGACCTCCGCCTGCTGGTCGTGGACGACACGGCCCTGATGCGTCTGCCGCAGGGGCTCCTCGCCGGCCGGGAAACCCTCACCCCCGGCCCCGAAGATGGGACGGGGGGAGGGCCGAAGGCCCGGGCTGCCTTAGCCCGGGGCAACGCCTGGGGGGTGAGGCCCTCGCGCACATCATCTACACCTCGGGATCGACCGGCCGGCCGAAAGGCGTGGCCCTCTCGCACCGGGCCGTCGTGCGGTTGGTGCGGGAGACCAACTACGTGCACCTGGGACCGGGCGACCGCGTGGCGCAGGTGTCGAGCCTCAACTTCGACGTGTCGACCTATGAGATCTGGGGCGCTTTGCTCAACGGCGCCACCCTGGTGGTGATCCCGCGCGACACCGTCCTGTCGCCCTCAGGGCTAGCCGCGGCCCTCTCCGAGCACCGGATCACCAACATGTTTCTCGCTTCGGCCCTGTTCGCCCAGATGGCCCGGGAGGAGCCCGATGCCTTCGCGGGGATGCGCGAGTTGCTGGTGGGTGGCGAGACGGTCGATCCGGAGGCGGCGCGGCGGGTGCTCGCCGGCCGCCCTCCCCAGCGGCTCCTCAACGCCTATGGGCCCACGGAGAACACGACGTATTCCACCTGGTATCCGATCCGCACCGCGCCGCCGGGCCCGCTCCCCATCGGATCGCCGGTCGCCAATACGACGCTCTACGTGGTGGACCGCTGGCTTCAGCCGGTGCCGCTCGGAGTTGCGGGCGAGCTTGCGGTCGGCGGCCAGGGCCTCGCGTGGGGCTACTGGCGGCGGCCGGAGCTGACCGCCGAGCGCTTCGTACCCGATTTCGCGGGACCGGCCGGCAGCCGCCTCTACCGCACGGGCGACCTGGGCCGCCGGCGCGCGGACGGGATCCTCGAGATCCTCGGCCGGATCGACCACCAGGTCAAAATCCGCGGTTTCCGCATCGAGCTCGGGGAGATCGAGGCCCGCCTCGCCGAGCACTCCGCGGTGCGGCAGACCGTCGTGCTGGCCCGCGAGGACGTCCCGGGCGACAAGCGCCTCGTGGCCTACGTGGTGCAGAACCCGGCCTGCGAGACCGCCGAGAGCGGAGAGCAGACGGAGCAGGTCTCACAGTGGGGAGAGATCTTCGACGACCTCTACCGGGCAGAGGCGCCGGAGGCCGATCCGACGTTCAACATCATCGGCTGGAACAGCACCTACACCGGCCTGCCGCTCCCGGCGAGCGAGATGGAGGAGTGGCTGGACGACACGATCCGCGGGATCGCCGCGCTCGAGCCTCGGCGGGTGCTGGAGATCGGCTGCGGCACCGGCATGATCCTCTTCCGCATCGCGCCGCGCTGCGAGGCGTATACCGGCATCGACGTCTCCGGCCGCGCCCTCCGCTACATCGAGAGCCAGCTCGGCCGCGTGGGCTTGAGCGACGGCCGCGTCCGGCTGCTGCGCAGGTCCGCGCACGAGCTCGACGGCCTCGCGGCCGGCTCCCTCGACACCGTGGTCGTCAACTCGGTGGCGCAGTACTTCCCGAGCGCCGACTATCTCGCCGAGGTGGTGGAGCGTGCCGTCGAGCTCGTGCGTCCCGGCGGCGCCGTGTTCCTGGGCGACCTGCGCAGCCTGCCGCTCCTCGAAGCGTTCCACACCTCGCTGGAGCTGTTCCAGGCCGATCCCGCGACGCCGCTCTCCCGGCTGCGCCAGAAGGTGCACGCCCGCCACATGGACGAGGGTGAGCTGGCGATCGATCCCGCCTTCTTCACCGCCTTGCGGGAGCGGCTGCCGAAGCTCGGACGCATCGAGATCCATCTCAAGCACGGCCGCGCCCACAACGAGCTGACCGGCTTCCGCTACCAGGCCGTGCTGCGGGTAGGGACCGGGCGGGAGGAGCCAGCCCGGGACGGCGTCCTGGACTGGCGCCGTGAAAGGCTGACGCTCGCCGCCCTCCGCCGCCGGCTCGCCGAAGAGGCGCCGCAGGTCGTCCGCCTGCGCAACATTCCGAACGCCCGCGTCGCGGAGGACACCGCCGCGGTCCGGCTGCTGCAAGAAGCCCCCGAGGGGATCGAGACCGCCGCCGACCTCCGCCGCCGCGCCGCCGAAGCCGCCCTCGGAGCCGTCGAGCCGCAGGACCTCTGGGACTTGGGGCTAGACCTGCCCTACGAGGTCGAGCTGAGCTGGGCCGATCAAGGCGCGGATGGATCGTTCGAGGCGACGATCCGGAGCTCCTCCGGGTTGGGGGAAGGGCCGCAGGCCCGGGCTTCCGCTTCCTCAGAAGTCCAGGGCAACGCCCCGGGGGGAGGGCAGCCGCAGCCTCGCCGCGGCGTCCCTCGCTGCCTACGCCAACAACCCCCTCCAGGGCCGGTTCGCCCGCCGCATCGTCCCCGAGCTGCGCGCCTTCCTGGAGGCGCGCCTGCCCGCCTACATGATGCCGTCCGCCTTCGTGCTGCTCGACGCCCTGCCGATCACCCCGAACGGCAAGATCGACCGGCGGCGGCTCCCGGCTCCCGGCGGCTCGCCGGAGAGCGGCCGGTCGCTGGTGGCGGCGCGCAATGCGACCGAAGAGTGGCTGCTCGCGATCTGGAAGGAGCTGCTCGGCGTGGAGCGGATCGGCGTCGAAGACGACTTCTTCGCGCTCGGCGGCCACTCCCTGCTCGCCACCCAGGCCATCTCGCGCGTGCGCCAGGCGTTCGGCGTCGAGTTGCCGCTGCGCACGTATTTCGGGGCGCCGAGCGTCGCCTCCTTGGCCGCCGAGATCTCGCGCCTGCGGCTCGGCGGCGGCGAGGCGGACGTGCCGCCGATCGTCCCCGTGCCGCGCGACGGCCGCCTCCCGCTCTCCTTCGCCCAGGAGCGCCTGTGGTTCCTCGACCGGCTCGAAGCGCGGACTCTGGCCTACAACGAAGCGGCGGCCTTCCGCCTGGAGGGGCCGCTCGACACCGCCGCCTTCCGCGGCGCTCTGGACGAGATCCTGCTCCGCCACGAGAGCCTGCGCACCACCTTCCCGGAAGTCGACGGCGAGGCCGTCCAGGTCATCCGGCCCGCGGCTCCGTTCGAGATCCCCGGGGTCGATCTGCGGGCGCTCCCGGAGGACCTGCACGGAGAAGAGATCCACCGCCTCGCGCTCTCCCAGGCGCTCCGGCCCTTCTCTCTGGCGCACGGCCCGCTCGTGCGCGGCCTCCTGATGCGCCTCGGCGAGAACGACCACGCCGTGCTCTTCTCGTTCCACCACATCGTCTTCGACGGCTGGTCGATCGGCGTCTTCGTGCGCGAGCTGTCCGCCCTCTATCGCGCGCGGATCGCGGGCGTGCCGGCCTCCCTGCCTCCACTCGCCATCCAATACGCCGACTTCGCCGCCTGGCAGCGAGGATGGCTGCAGGGGGAGGTGCTGGAGCGCCAGGTCGCCTGGTGGCGCGAGCAGCTCACCGGCGCCGCGGTGCTCGAGCTGCCCACCGACCGGCCGCGGCCGATCCTCGCCCAGGCGCCGAGCGGACTGCTCCATCCGCTCCTCCGGCCCTCCCTGACCGAGCCGTTGCGCGCCTTCAGCCGCGACCATGGCGCCACTCTGTTCATGACTCTCCTCGCCGGCTTCCAGGCGCTCCTCCACCGCCACACCGGCCAGACCGACATCTCCGTCGGAACGCCGATCGCCAACCGCAATCACGGCGACGTGGAAAAACTGATCGGTTTCTTCGTCAACATGCTCGTCCTGCGCACCGATCTCTCCGGCGATCCGGGTTTTGGAGACCTCGTGGAGCGCGTCCGCCAGACCGCGCTCGGCGCCTACGACCACCAGAGCGTCCCCTTCGCGAAGCTGGTCGAAGAGCTGCGGCCCGAGCGCGACTTGCGGCACACGCCGCTCTTCCAAGTCGGCTTCCAGGTCCTGAACGTTCCGCAGTCCCCCCTGGAGCTGCCCGGCATCACGCTCCACCCGCTCTCCTTCGCGGCCCGCTCGGCGAAGTTCGATCTCGATCTCGCGCTGACCGACGCCGCGGACCGGCTGAGCGGCGTGCTCGACTACAACGCCGACCTCTTCGACGCGACGACCATGGAGCGCTTCCTCGCGCATCTCGAGCAACTGCTGCTCGGCGCCATGGACGATCCGGCGCGGCGGCTGTCCGAGCTGCCACTGCTCACCGCCGCTGAACGAAGCCAGCTTGCGATCGAATGGAACGACACGGCGAGCGCCTCGCGGAGCGGATCCGCCGTGCCTGCATCACTTGATCGCTCGGCGGATCGCGGAAGCTCCCGAGGCCCTGGCCGCCGTCTGCGAAGACCGCCGGCTGACGTTCGGGGATCTCGGCCGGCAGTCCGCGAGCCTGGCCCTGCGTCTCCGCGAGCATGGAGTGGGTCCCGAGGTGCCGGTCGTCCTCTTCCTCGACCGCTCGGTCGAAGCGATCGCCGGCTTTGTGGGGATCCTCGAAGCGGGAGGCGTCTACGTGCCCGTCGATCCCACCTACCCGGCGGAACGGATCGCCTGGATCCTGAAGGACTGCAAGGCACCGGTCGTGGTGACCACGTCCGATCTCGCCGGCCGCCTGCCGAACGGCACATCGGTCGTTCTGCTGGACCCTCCCCCTGGCCCCCCTCTCCCATCCTCCTCCCTTCCACCGGGAGAGGGGGAACGGTGACCGCCGATCACCCCGCCTACATCATCTACACCTCCGGCTCGACCGGCCGGCCCAAGGGCGTCGTCGTCCAGCACAGCGCGATGATGAGCTTCGCGCGGGCGTTGCGCGGCGCGGTGTACGGTGAGAAGGCAGGGGCGCTGCGGGTCGGCGTCAACGCCTCGTTCTCCTTCGATGCCTCGATCCAGCAGCTCATCCAACTCGCCTGGGGCCACTCCCTTCACGTCCTGCCGCAGCACGTGCGGCTCGACCCCGCGGCGTTGGTGGACACCGTGCGCCGGCAGCAGCTCGACGTGCTCGACTGCACGCCGTCGCAGCTCCGGCCGCTCCTCAACGCCGGCCTGGGCGAAGGCGGCGCCGCACCCGCGCTCGTCCAGGTGGGCGGCGAAGCCGTCGACGCCGGCCTCCGCGACGCCGCCCTCGCGCGGAGCCGGCAAGGCCCTACCCGTTTCTGGAACGTCTATGGGCCGACTGAATGCACGGTGGCCACGACGGCCGTTCCTTTCACGGCCGGCGCGCCGCCCTCGCGCATCGGCCGGCCGCTGCCGAACGTCCGCGTCCACGTTGTCGCGGCTGCCGGCAATCTCGCCCCGCTGGGCGTTCCCGGAGAGCTCCAGATCGGCGGCGCCGGCCTCGCGCGCGGCTATCTCGGCCGCCCGGACCTGACCGCCGAGCGCTTCATTCCCGATCCGTTCAGCGGAGACTCCGGCGCCCGGCTGTACCGCACCGGCGATCTCGTGCGCCAGCTCCCCGACGGCTCCCTCGATTTCCTCGGCCGCCTGGACCACCAGGTCAAGGTGCGCGGCTACCGCATCGAGCTCGGAGAGATCGAGGCCGCGCTGAGCGCCCTGCCCGGCGTGCGCGAGGCGGTTGTGGTTGTGAAATCGGACCGATCCGACGGATCCGACCGATCGGTCGGATCCCCCGCCGACCTCCGGCTCGTCGCCTACGTCACCGGCGAAGTCGACACCGCTGCGCTCCGCCAGGCCCTGCGCGACAAGCTGCCCGATTTCATGCTCCCCTCGGCGATTGTGGCGCTCCCAGCCCTGCCGCTCACCCCCAGCGGCAAAGTCGACCGCAAGGCCCTGCCCGAGCCGGACAGCGGACCGGCCCCCGGGTTCGTCGCGCCGCGGACCGCCGTCGAAGAGGTCCTGGCGGAGATCTGGGCCGAGCTCCTCGGCATCGCCCACATCGGCGTTCACGACAACTTCTTCGAACGCGGCGGCCATTCCCTCCTCGCCGTCCTCCTGATGGCCCGGATCGAGAAGCGCCTCGGCACGACCCTCCCCCTCGCGGCCCTGTTCTCCGCTCCGACCCTGGAAGCCCTCGCGGCGCTCGCCGAGACCTCCGGCGGCCACCCGGCCGGCCGGAAAGGGCGCGGTCCGCTCGTCGCGATCAACTCACGGATCGGGACACCGAGCAGGCTCCCTTCTTCTGTGTCCATCCGGTCGGCGGCAACGTCCTCTGCTATCTCGACCTCGCCCGCCATCTCGCGCCGGACCAGCCGTTCTACGCGCTCCAGGCTCCAGACGACCGGCCGCACGCGAAGAGCGTCGAAGAGATGGCGGCCCGCTACCTCGCCGAGGTGCGCCGGGTCCAGCCGCAGGGACCCTACCGGCTCGGCGGCTGGTCCATGGGCGGCCTGATCGCCTTCGAAATGGCGAGGCAACTCGCGGCGGAAGGGCAGGAGACCGAGCTCCTCGCGCTGATCGACACCTTGCCGCCGGAGACCGCTGAACCGCGCCGGCCACGGACGAGGAGCTCGTGGCCTCGTTCGCACAGGACATGGCCCGCCTGCTCGGCTCCAAGGTCGGGATCTCCCTCGAAGAGCTGCGCTCCCTGCCGGAGCAGGAGAAGCTCGCACACGTCGTCCGCCTCGGCCACACCGCCGGCCTCCTGCCCGCCGATTTCGGCCTAGCCCAGATCGAGCCGCTCTTCGCCACCTTCGCCGCCAACCTCCAGGCGAGCCGCGCCTACGCGCCCGAGCCCTACACCGGCCGCCTCACCCTCTGGGTTTCCGAGGCGACCGCCGCTTCCTGCGCCGCCGCGCTCGACGCCTGGAGCCGGCTCGTCCCGGCCGGCCTCGACCGGACCCTCCTGCCCGGAGACCACTACAGCCTCCTCCGCCGGCCCGAGGTCGAGCGGCTGGCGAGGGAGCTGACCGCTCAGCTCGTCCGGAACGACGACGACGGATCGACCTTCGCCGCCCGCCAGGGCCGCCGCCAGCTCGCGCTCGAGCTCGTCCAGGAGGAGCTGCTCGGCGGCCAGGGCGAGCGCCGCGGCGGTCGTCCGCTCGAGGAGGCTCGCGAGCGATAGGCGGACGCCGAGCTCCTGCTCCAGGCGATGGCGGACCCGAGGGAGGAGGAGCGAGCGGCCGCCCAGGGCGAAGAAGTCGTCCTTGCGCCCGACGCGCGGGACGCCCAGGATGTCGCGCCAGACGTAGGCCACCGCCTCCTCGGCGGGCGTCGCCGGCGCTTCGTAGCCGCCGGCCGAGGCCGCCTCGAGCTTCGGGGTCGGAAGCGCCCGGCGGTCGAGCTTGCCGCTCGCGTTCCGCGGCAAGACGGGAAGCCGGGCGAAGAGCGACGGCACCATCGGCTCGGGGAGGCGCTCTTTCAAGAACCCGCGGAGCTCGGCCGCCGTGGCGCCCTCCCCCGGCCGCGCCGCCCACCAGGCGACCAGCGCGCGCTCGCCGGCGCGCCGCTCGTCGATCCCCACGGCCGCCTCGGCGACCGCCGGGTGCTGCGCGAGCACCCCCTCGATCTCCGCCAGCTCGATGCGGAAGCCGCGCAACTTGACCTGGCGGTCGATGCGGCCGAGGTACTCGAGCGCGCCGTCCTCCCCTCCATCCAGACCCCCTCCATCCAGAAGACGCGCCAGATCGCCGGTCATGTACATCCGCGCGCCGGAGCGGCCCGCGAAGGGGTCGGGAAGGAAGGTGCGGGCGGTCAGGTCCGGGCGCCCGAGGTAGCCGCGGGCGAGGGTCTCGCCGCCGATCGCGAGCTCGCCGGGGATCCCCGGCGGGCAGAGCTCGCGCGCGCCGTCCAGGACGTAGGCGCGGGCGCCCGGCAGCGGCCGGCCAATCGGGAGCTCGCGGAGCGGGCGCCGCGGGCCGTCCGGCTCGCCATGGACGGCGTGCGAGGTGGCGGCGACGGTGACCTCCGTCGGCCCGTAGGAGTTGATCACCCGCACCGCGGGGCCGAGCTGACGGCGCAGGCGCGCGACGCGTTCCGGGAGCGCCCGCTCGCCGCCGAAGACGAGGAGGCGGAGGGATGGCGGCCAGGCGGCCTCGCCGGCATCGACCCGGTCGACCAGCTCTTGCCAGAAGACGGTGGGCAGGTCGCAGACGGTCACCCCCCAGCTCGCGCAGGTGCCCAGGAAGGCCGGCGCCCCGGCGAGCATCGCGTCGTTGCGGAGGATCAGCGCCGCGCCGCTCGCCAGGCAGCAGAAGATCTCTTCGGCGCTGGCGTCGAAGGAGAGGGAGGCGAACTGCAGCATGCGGTCGGAAGGGGTGAGCGCGAGGTCCCGCCGCGTCGCGAGGACGTAGCTCGCGAGCCCGCCGTGGCGGATCATCACCCCCTTGGGCGCGCCGGTCGAGCCCGAGGTATAGATGACGTAGGCGAGGCCCTCGCGGCCGGCCCCAATCGTCGGGTCAATCATCGGGCCGCTCGCCGGGTCGCTCGCCGGCTCGGCCTCGAGGGCCGGCCAGATCTCGTCGAGGTCGACGACGGGCAGGCCGGCGAGCCTGGCCGCCTCGCGCGCCGCCGCGTGCCCTCCGCCGGTGAGGAGAGCCGCAGTGTCCCCCCCAATATCCCTGAGGATGACGGCCAGGCGCTCGACCGGGCTCGCCGGGTCGAGCGGCACGTAGGCTCCTCCCGCGATGAGCACGGCGAAGACGGCGGCGACCATGCGCGGCGAGCGCTCGAGGGCGATCGCCACCCGGCTCTCCGGGCCGATCCCCTGGGCGACGAGCCGGCGCGCCAGGCCTCGCGCGAGGCGGGCGAGCTCGCCATAGGAGACCTCCCGACCCTCGGCACCCGCACCCTCCGCGACGATGGCCGGCGCGCCGGGCGTGCGCGCCGCCTGGGCGAGGAAGGCGTGATGGGCCAGCGGCGGCAAGGCCCCATCCTCGCCGGCCTCGCCGCCGTCGCTCCAGGCGAGGAGCTGGCGGCGCTCGGACGTCGAGAGGAGGGGGAGCTCGGCGAGCGGCCGCTCCGGCGCGGCGAGCGCGGCGGCGAGGAAGGCCGCCAGGTGGTCGAGGAGGCGCGCCGCCGTCACCTCGGTGAACAGGAGGGCGTCGTAGGCGAGCCGCAGCCCGATGCCGCCACCGCCCACTCCGTCGCCGCGGGGATCGGACCTCTCTTCGGCCCCTTCGGCCTCTTCCGCGATGAGGCCGAGCTCGAAGACCTCCCCCGCCAGGTCGGCCGCGGGATCGGGAGGCGAGACGGCGATCCGCAGGCCCGCGAAGGAGAGCCGCGGCGCCGGCTGGCTGCGGAGGAGGAACAGGACCTGGAACGGCGGCGCGCGGCGCGGGTCGCGCGGCAGGCCCAGGGCCGTGAGGAGCCTCTCGAGCGGCAGGTCGTGGTGCGCGGCGGCGGCGGCCGCCGCCTCCCGGACCTCGTCGACGAGCGGGCCGTACCCGCGGTCGAGCCGCGGGCGGGCGCGGAGGACCAGGGTGTTGCGGAAGGGACCGATCAGCCCCTCGGCCTCCGGGCGGCGGCTCTCGATCGGCGTGCCGACGAGGAGGTCCTCCTCGCCGCCGGTGCGCCCGAGGACGGCGGCCCAGGCCGCCAGGAGGGTCGAAGAGAGCGTCGCCCCGCGCCGGCCGCCGAGCTCGCGGAGGGCCGCGGCGAGCGGCGCCGGCAGCACGCGGTGGACCTCGCCGGCGAGGAACCCCTGCGCCGAGGCGCGGTCGAAGTCGGCCGGCAATCGCAGGACGGGAAGCGGCGGGGCGAGCTCGCGCCGCCAGGGATCGACCTCGCCGGCGAGCGCATCGCCCGCGAGGCGCAGCCTCTGCCGGAGCGCATGGTCGGCGTACTGCAAGGGGAGCTCGGGGAGCGGCGACGGCCGTCCCGCGGCGAAGGCCTCGTAGAGCGCCGCGACCTCTCGCCAGAGAACGAGGCTCGATCCGCCGTCGAAGACGATGGGGTGGGCGGTGAGGAGCCCGGCGTGCCGGCCCGCCGAGAGGCGCACGAGAGCGACGCGGAAGAGAGGCTCCGCCGCGAGGTCGAACGGACGCCGCCGCTGCTCGGTGGAGAGGCGCGCGACCTCAGGTCCCCACGACGGCTCCGGAAGGCCGGCGAGGTCGACGAGCGGCAGCGGCCGGCGCGCGGCGGGGGCGACGACGGGCTCCGGCGCGCCGCCTGGCGCGGCGAAGGTGGTGCGCAGGATCTGATGCCGACGGACCACCTCGTCGAGCGAGCGGGCGAGGAGGGCGGGGGCGAGCGGGCCCGAGATGTCGACGGTGTGGAAGAGGTTGCAGGTTGCCGCGCCGGGGTCGATCTGGTCGAGGAGCCACATCCGCTCCTGGGCGAAGGAGAGCGGGCGGACCGTTTCCTCCTGAAGCGCCGTCACACCAGGTCGCACGGTTGGTCGGGGCAGCGTGCAGGTGGGTCGTTCCGCCAGGGTTCCCATGGCCCGACAGCTTCGCATGGGGGCGGCCCGGCGGGCTACTGTCCGCCCCCAAGCCGCTGGCGCGACAACCCCGCAAAGGCTCCGGCCGGCCCAGGTCGAATCCGCGGTCCGCTCCCGCGACCTCCGGGCCTCGAGTGCATAGCGCCATGCCCCTCTGTCGGCTATCCGCTTGGCGCCCCCGCTTCTGCCTGCATATCGCCGCGCGAGTGAGCTCCTCCTGCTTTCGAGAAGCGCAGAATCTCACGCTGTTGATTGGACTTCCGAGCTACTGTAGAAAATCGGGAATGTTTTTATTTTGTCGGCTAATTCTACTTTGTCAGATCTGCCCCGTCTTCAGAGCTTGGCCGTGGTTGCGCAATAGCAAGGTTCGTGGTCATCCCCTTCCCAGGGTTGAAACCCTGGGCTGGCCGCCCTTGTCCCTGCGGGACGGCTGACAGGTTTCTTTTCAGTCGTGGAGGTCTTCCTCGTTGAATTCGACTCGATGCTTGCGGAGGAGCACAACGAGCTCCTCGTGGGAGGAGCGGCGTGCGTGGTGCTGTTCCTGCGTCTGAATGTACTTGCGAACCGCGGCGATCTGCGACTCGCTGACCGAAAAGGCCGCGTAGCCCTGCTGCCAGTCGAAGTGATACCCGAGGTCGGGCAGTCCATTCATCCAGTGCGACGACCTCCCCTTGATCAGCTTGAGCATCTCCGACAGGGACACGCTCGCGCGGAATCGGGCCAGCAGATGGACGTGGTCCGGCATGCCTCCCACCTCGAGGAGGAGACCTCTCTCATTGCGGATGATACCGCCCATGTAGTCGTAGAGGCGGTCGCGGTGCTCCGCGCCGATGAACGGCACTCTGCCCTTCGTGCTGAAAACGATGTGGAGGACCAGCATCACATAGCTGTGTGCCATTCCGTGCTCCTCTCCCAAGAAATTGCGCGTCTACGGACCCAAAGAGCTCGGGAGAATATCAGCTCTAGGAGCCGTCCCGCAGGGACAAGGTGGCCAGCCCAGGATTTCAATCCTGGGTGGGGGGGACGCACCGACAGATCAGGCGCTGAACCCTCCAGGATAGATCTGACAAAGTAGAACCAAGCCACCGGCCCAGGCGGCGGGCTTGGAGACGCTTATACGTCAAAGCGAATTGCGTTGACGTGGATTAGGAAGGGGTGTAAGGTTCTGTAACTATCGGATTCAGAAGCGATTAGCCCGTAGGAGGATATCGTTTCTTGCCGAGCTTAGGAGGAAGAAAGGTGACGCTAAGACGGCCGGTGATCGGCCACATAATATCGACATAGAGGTTGGTGCCCCCTATTCATGGCCGACTCATCTACATATCGCAAGGCTCTTGCCGAACGTTCTTCCTACGTCGAGAACGTCCTCATTCATCGCCTCGTGGCCGGCCTTGCCAGTGAGTTGTGGCGCCGCGACCCAAACGTGCCGCTCCACATTTTCAACGCAGAGGTTGATGATGCTGGTTTTGACCTTGTCCTCGCTTGTGGGGACAGGCAACGGTACATTCAAGTGAAGCAAGTCCATTTGAAGGGTAGCGCCAGCAAATTTTCCGTACGGCTTGAGTTCACCCGCCTGCCCGGTAGTTGTGTGGTTGTGATCGTTCATTCCGAATGCGATTTGGCGGTTGAACACTATCTGTTCTTTGGTGGCCCAGCGAGCGAATCGATGCCGTGCGTTGAAAGCGAGAAGGCGTCCGTTTCGCCAATCAAGCGTGGAGAGAACGGAAAGAAGAAGGTGCGGCATCACTACCGCGACATTCCGCGAAGGAAATTCACTGGCCCACTGAGCACCGGGGAGCTGCTCGATGTGCTGTTCCCATAGGGCGCTAACCCATCGTTCGAGCACACCTGCGCGAAAAGCCACGCAGGCCGCTCAATTCAGCCGTTGAACGGACGGAGGCGCCAAGTGAGCCGAGGCACGGCGGCTATCCTGATCACGATCGTGGCCTCAGCCGTATCTGTGGGCGCTCTCACAAAACGGCTCTCACCGAAGCCCTTAGCGCCACTGGTAGCAGACGGCGCTCGGTACGAGGTTCCCCACTTCGGTGCGTTCCACGGCAAGAGCAGAACGGTGGATTCGTCTAGGCGTGGGACGCCAGGAAGAATCAGTTGCTCTGGGATCGCATGATCTGTCGCATCCGATACGACCGGAACCTCGAAAGAGACGTGCAGGATGTCTTCATCACCGAGATCCATCTCGATGCGAAGACCCTCTTCGTGACGAACGAAAGCTCGGAGCGGTTCGAGATGGACTTGGCCTCTGGGAAAGTGCGGCATTGACTCCGCTCGGACCAGGGAGCGAACTGCCCGTCGGCTCAGCGAAGCGCTGACGCGTCCGACCTGCCGTTGCGGACGGCCGCGACCGCCTCGCGGACGGTTCCCCAAGAGCTTCGGACTCTTCCGCTCCCGATGTGGACGCCTGCGACCGACTCCTCGGACGGTTCCGGACGGCGATCCGGACCCGCGCTCGCGACTGCTCCGGCGGAGGGTTCTAAGAAGGCAAGGCGAGATCCGGACAGTGGCGGAAGTCGAGGTGAGGCGGCCTGGTCGGAGAACCGAACTGTCATGAGACCATGAGCCGGAGCCGTCCATCTGCGTGTCCCCAACGCGCCCGGACGCCGGAGCGGGCCGATGGGAGCCCTACGCCTGGGAAGGGGACCGATGACCATGTCATCTTCTGGATGCTCAGCCGACCGTCCGGACGTCAGTCGCAACCGTCCGAATCTCTGTCGGGGCCGTCCGTTTGCGTTCATGTGTGTCTCAGATCTCGATCGCAACCGCCGTTTCACGTCTTGCCGGATGGCGGGAGACGGGGTACGCTGCCGCGGTTTCGAGGGTGGAGGGTGCGATGCGACATGAGGGGTATGAGCGGCGGAGGCGTGCGCTCGAAGCGCAGCTCCGACGAGGATTTGGAGCTTCTCCGCGCGGGGTATCAGCGAAGCTGAGCTCCTGGAGATGCTCTGGCTGGTTTCCCCCGGCGAGGCTAGCCGCCTCCGGCCGTGGCGGTGACTGAGACGCTACGATTGAGTGAGAAGCTGGAACTCACATCGAGTGACGACACCTCCGGAGACGCTCTCGACCGCAGAGTGAGACGGTCACGCTCGCCGGAGCCGCCGAAGGAGACCCGCGCGAGGGCAGGTGAGAGAGGAGATCGAGGCGGCGTTCGCGGAGCTCCCGGAGACAGTTCGACCGCCGAAGGACGTCATTCGCGTCCTGGGGTATAAGCCGCCGCGGGCGACTCTCATTCGTGCGGCGGATTCTCGAAGCAGGGCTATGTCAAGTGGGCGAGTGGATCTCCGTCGCCGGGGGACAGACACCGGCCGGTCGTCCACGCGGTATGCCCAGGCTGCCGGGGCCAGCCGCGGAGACGGTGTAGCGGAGCCAGCCTCGGCCTACCCGTCACCTATCCGCTTCGCTCGGCAACGGCCTCGAAAGCAATCTCCTTGGCGTTCGCAGTGGACCGACCGAGCGGCGGCTGCTGTCCGCCTCCAGGCCCTCCGCCGCACTTCTATATACTGACCTTACGCGGGTGGGCCATGGAGGCTTTATCTTCTTCGCGTAGGCTTTTAAAGCGAGATGATGAACACCCTCCTGACCGTGAACGCCGCCGCGCCCTGCCAGGAGTTGGAGGGAGAGCCGGTCAGCGCCATGGGCGCGCCCTCGTACGGCCAGCGTTCGCTCTGGTTTCTCCAGCACCTCGCTCCCCAGGGCGGCGCCTACAACATCGCGGCCGCGGCCCGCGTGCGCACCCCGATCGATGCCGGGGCCCTGGAGCGCGCGTTCCAGGCTCTGGTGGACCGCCACGCGGCCTTGCGGACGACGTTTCCGGCGATCGACGGCGCACCCTGCCGGCGGGTCGCGGGACGCCAGAGCTTCTCCCTGGTGTGCATCGATGCCGGCGGTTGGAGCGAGCAGGCGTTGCGGGCTTATCTGGCCGAAGAAGCCTGGCGCCCCTTCGACCTGGAGCGCGGGCCGCTGCTGCGCGCCACACTGCTGACGGGCGGCCCCGGCGGGCCGGTGATCCTGCTCGCCGTTCACCACATCGTCGCCGACTTCTGGTCTCTCGCCATTCTGGTTCGTGAGCTGCCGTTGCTGTACCGCGAAGCGGCCGGCGCCGGGCCGGCGCTGCTCCTTCCTCCCGAGGATGGACTACGGAGAGCATGTCCGGATGGAGAGGGAGGCCCTTGGGGACGGACGGGGCGAGGCCTTGCTGGCGTACTGGCGGGAGACCCTGGCGGGGCTCCCCACTCTCGAGCTCCCCCTCGACCGGCCGCGTCCGGCGGTGCAGACCGAGCGGGGCGACGTTTGCCGGCTGCGGCTGCGGGATGAGCTCGCGGCGGCCCTTCGCGCGCGCAGCCGAAAGCAGCACGCCACGCTGTTCATGACGCTGGCCGCCGCGTTCCAGGCGCTCCTCTCCCGCCAGTCCGGCCAGGAGGACCTGGCGATCGGCGCGCCACGCGCCGGCCGGTCCCGGTCGCAGCTCGCCGGCACGGTGGGCTACTTCGTCAATCCGGTGGTCTTGCGGGGAGACCTGAGCGGAGACCCCACGTTCGCGGAGCTTCTGGAGCGCACCAAGGCGACGGTGCTCGCCGCCTTCGAGCACGGAGACTATCCGCTGCCGCTCCTCGCCGAGCACCTCCAACCCGTGCGGGACGCCAGCCGGACGCCGCTGTTTCAGGTTTCGTTCGTGATGCAGAAGGAGACGCGCGGCGTCGAAGGGCTCACCGCCTTCGCCCTCGGCGAGGAGGGGGTCGAGGTTGGGCCGGAGGACTTCCGGCTGGAGACGCTCTCCCTGCCCCGGCCGCCGGCTCCTTTCGAGCTGCTGCTCCATGCGGTGGAGCGCCAGGGAAGCTTGAGCCTCGCGCTGCAGTTCAACACCGACCTGTTCGACGCCGCGACGGCGGTACACCTGCTGGACCGCTTCGCCCGGCTGCTCCGCGTCGGTCGTGGAGAGCCCCGAGCTCGCGCTCTCGGCGCTGCCGCTGCTCTCCACGGCGGAACGTCACCAGCTCCTCCACGCCTGGAATGACACCTGGAACGATGCCTGGAACGAAACGGCGGAGGCCGGCCCGGAGGCGACCCTCTACGATCTGTTCGCGGCGCAGGCCGAGCGGACGCCGGGGGCGGTGGCGGTGGTGTTCGAAGGTGAGCGGCTGACCTACCGCGAGCTGGCGGCCCGGGCGCGGGCCCTGGCGCACCATCTGGTGGGGCTCGGGGTGGGGCCCGAGGTGGTGGTGGGAGTGGCGGTGGAGCGCTCGGTCGAGCTGGTCGTCGGCGTGCTCGGCGTGCTCGGCGCCGGCGGCGCCTGGCTGCCGCTGGAGCCGGACCTTCCCCGGCAGCGCCTGGCGACGATCCTGGAGGATGCGGCGCCGGCCGTCGTCCTCACCCGCCGCGCCTACGCGGAGACGCTGCCGCTCGACGCCGTCCCCGGCCTGCGCCTCGCCTGGCTCGACGATCCTTTCGCTGCCGGGACCGCCCTGCCGGACGGCGCGGCGCAACCGCTCCCGCGGCTCCCGCGGCTCCCGCGGGCGACGGCCGACAACGCCGCTTACCTCCTCTACACCTCGGGCTCGACCGGCCGGCCGAAGGGGGTGGTCAACATCCACCGCGGCATCGTCAACCGGCTGCTGTGGATGCAGGAGGCCTGCGGCTTTGACGCCGACGACCGGTTCCTGCAGAAGACCTCGTTCGGCTTCGACATCTCCGTCACCGAAATCTTCGCTCCCCTGATCCGCGGCGCGCGGCTGGTGGTGGCCCGGCCGGGCGGGCACCGCGACAGCGCCTACCTGGCCCGGCTGGTCGAGCGGGAGGGGATCACGACGATCCACTTCGTCCCCTCGATGCTCCCCTTCTTCCTGGCGGAGGACCTGGCGGAGGATCTGGCGGAGGACAGCCTGGCGGCGCGCTGCCGCTCCTTGCGCCGGGTGCTGATCAGCGGCGAGGCCCTCCCCTGGGAGCTGGAGCAACGCTGCCTCGCCACGCTGCCGGTGCCGGCGATGAACCTGTATGGTCCGACCGAGGCCGCGGTCGAGGTGACGGCCTGGAGCTGCCGGCCGGCGGACCGGCCGCGCCCGGTGCCGATCGGCCGGCCGGTCCACAACACGCGGATTCACCTCGTGGGCCGGCGGTTGGAGCTGGTGCCGCCGGGGGCGGTGGGGGAGCTCGTGATCGGCGGCGTGCAGGTGGCGCGCGGCTATCTCGGGCGTCCGGACCTGACGGCGGAGCGGTTCGTCCCCGATCCGTTCGGGCCCACCGGGGGCCCGCCTGTACCGGACCGGCGACCTCTGCCGCCATCGCCCCGGGGGGGAGATCGAATACCTCGGCCGGCTCGACGATCAGGTGAAGATCCGCGGCTTCCGGGTCGAGCCGCGCGAGATCGAGATCGCCCTGGCGGCCCTGCCGCAGGTCCGCGAGGCCGCGGTCGTCGTGCGCCAGGTAATGCGCCAGGACGGCGCCGTGGAGCGCTCGCTGCTCGCCTGCGTGGTGCCGGCGGCGGCGGATGCCGGCGTCGCCACGGCGGCCGAGCTGCGCGCCGTCCTGGCCGCCCGCCTGCCCCCCTACATGGTGCCGGCCTTCGCCTTCGGCCAGGCGCTCGACCTCCTGCCGAGCGGCAAGCTCGACCGCCGGTCGCTCGCCCGCTGGAGCCCCTTGGCCGATCCCGGCCGCGCGCTCGAGGCGCCGCGGACGCCGCTCGAGGAGCTGCTGGCCGGCCTCTTCGCCGAGGTGCTGGGAGTCGACCGGCTCGGCGTGGAGGAGAGCTTCTTCGAGCACGGCGGCCACTCGCTGGCCGCCATGCGGCTGATCGCGCGGATCCGCGAGGCGCTCGGCACCGAGCTGCCGCTCCACCGCGTGTTCGAGACGCCGACGGTGGCGGCCCTGGCGCGGCATCGCGGGCATCGCGGGCGAAGCCCGGAGCGATGGCCCCGCCGCTCGTTCCGGTGTCCCGTGAACCCAGCGCGGCACCCCTGCCGCTCTCCTTCGCCCAGCAGCGGCTCTGGTTCCTCCATCAATTGGAGCCGGAGAGCCCGGTCTACAACATGCCCGCCGCGCTGCATCTGCCGGGCCGGCTCGACCGCGCGGCGCTCGCCGCGGCTCTGGGGGAGGTGGCGCGCCGCCACGAGTCGCTGCGGACCCGATTCGTCGCGGTTCATGGGGAGGAGGAGCTGGGGGAGCCGGTCCAGGTGATCGATCCGCCCGCTCCGGTTCCGCTGCCGGAGATCGATCTCGCGGGTCTGCCCGCCGCCCGGCGCTCGGAGGAGGCCCGCCGGCTGGCGCGCGAGGAGGCCCTGCATCCCTTCGACCTGGCTCGCGGACCGTTGCTGCGCACGGCCCTGGTGCGCCTGGGCGAGGCGGAGCAGCTCCTCCTGCTGACGATGCACCACGTGATCAGCGACGGCTGGTCGCTGCGGGTGCTGGCGCGGGAGCTGAGCGCTCTCTACGATGCCGGTCTGGAGGGCCGCCCGTCTCCCTTGCCGGAGCTCGCGATCCAGTACGGGGACTACGCGGTCTGGCAGCGCGGCTGGCTGCGCGGGGAGGTGCTGGAGGCCGAGCTGGCCCACTGGCGGGCCCGCCTGGCCGGTGCGCCTCCGGTGCTCGACCTGCCGCTCGATCGCCCGCGGCCGGCGAGATCGAGCTGGCGCGGCGCGAGCCGCGCCCTGGAGCTCCCTCCCGGTCTGCTGCCGTCCTTGCAGGCGCTGGCGCGCCGGCAGGGGGTGACCCTGTTCATGGCCGTCCTGGCCGCCTTCCAGGCTCTGCTGGCCCGCATCGGCAATACCGAGGACGTGAGCGTCGGATCGCCGGTCGCCGGCCGCGGCCAGCTGCGGACCGAGGGGCTGATCGGGTTCTTCGTCAACACGCTGGTGCTGCGCACCGACCTCTCCGGCGCACCCGGAGGACCGTCGTTCGCGGAGCTGCTCGCGCGGGTCCGGGAGACCTCTCTGGCCGCCTATGCCCATCAGGACCTGCCGTTCGAGAAGCTGGTCGAGGAGCTCCACCCGCAGCGCGACCTCAGCTATGCGCCGCTCTACCAGGTCTCGTTCGTCCTCGACGGCGATCCGCTCCCCGCGTTGCGGCTGGGCGACGTCGAGGCGTCCCTCTGGCCCGTGGAGACGGAGATCGAGAAGTTCGACCTCAGCCTCACGCTGGGAGTCGGCGCGGCAGGTCTCTCGGGAGCGATCGGCTTCCGCTCCGACCTGTTCGACGGGGCGACGATCGAACGCCTGGCGGGGCACTTCGGGCGCCTGCTGGCCGGCGCGGTGGCGGCTCCGCAGCAACGCTTGCCGGAGCTGCCGCTGCTCTCGGCCGAGGAGCGGGAGCAGCTCCTGCGGATCGGGAACGGGGGAGGGGAGAGCTACCCGCGCGAGGCGACGCTCCACGATCTGTTCGCCGAGCAGGCGGCGCTCTCGCCCGATGCCGTGGCCCTGGCCGGCGATGGCACCGTCCTCACCTACGGCGAGCTCGCGCGCCAGGCCACCCGGTGGGCGCACCGGCTGCGCGCCCTGGGCGTCGGTCCGGAGGTGCGGGTGGCCCTCTGTCTCGACCGTTCTCCCGCCCAGGTGGTGGCGACGCTCGCCGTGCTCGCGGCGGGGGGTGCCTATGTGCCGCTGGACCCCGCCTACCCGCGGGAGCGGCTGGCCTTCCTGCTGCGCAGCAGCGCCGCCGCGGTGCTGGTCACCGAGGAGCGCTGGCTGCCGATGTTCTCGGAGATGCGGTCGGAGCTGCCGGACATGGAGGCGGCGGTGCTCTGTCTGGACGGCCCGTCCGCGGAGATGGCGGGGGAGGAGGAGGGGAGGGGAGGCGCCCCTGCCCGCGGTGGCCGCCACCGGACTGGCCTACGTGATGTACACCTCGGGCTCGACGGGCGAGCCGAAGGGGGTCGCGATGACGCACCGGGGAGTGGTGCGGCTCGTGCGGGGGGCCGGCTATGCCCGCTTCGGCCCGGACGAGACCTGGCTCCTCTACGCCCCCTATACGTTCGACCCCTCGGCGCTGGAGCTGTGGGGGGCGCTCCTCCACGGCTCCCGCCTGGTGATCCCGCCGCCCGGCGTGCTGACGACGGCCGAGCTGGGCGAGGTGGTGAGGAGAGAGGGGGTGACCACGCTGTGGTTGACCACCGGGCTGTTCCGGCAGATGGCGGAGGAGAATCTGGAGGCGCTCTCCGGAGTGCGCCAGCTGCTGGTGGGTGGCGACGTGGTGCCGGTGGCGCACGCCCGCCGGGTGCTCGCCGAGCTCCCCGCAACCCGCCTGATCAACGGCTACGGGCCGACCGAGAACGCGTGCTTCACCGCCTGCTACACGGTGCGTGCGGCGGCGGAGCTGGACCCCTCGGTGCCGGTGGGACGCCCGATCGCCCACACCTGGGTCGCGGTCCTCGACCGCGATCAGAGGCCGGTGCCGCCGGGAGTGGCCGGAGAGCTGTGCACGGGAGGGGACGGCCTGGCGCGCGGCTATCTGGATCATCCGGACCTGACGGCGGAGCGCTTCCTGCCGGACCCGGAGGGGAGGGAGGCGGGCGGGCGCCTGTACAGGACCGGCGACCTGGTGCGTTGGCGCCCCTCGGGGGACCTCGAGTTCCTCGGCCGGATCGACGCGCAGGTCAAGGTGCGGGGCTTCCGGGTCGAGCCGGGAGAGATCGAGACGGCCCTGACGGCCCACCCGCGGCTGAGCGGCGCGGTGGTGCTGGCGCGGCGGGAGGAGGCCGGGGGGCACCGGCTGGTGGCGTACGTGGTGGCCGCGGCGGACGCGGCGGCCGCGGCGGACGCAGCCATCGCGCCGGAGCCGTCCGAGCTGCGCGATTTCCTGCGCCGGCGGCTGCCCGAGTTCATGGTGCCGTCCGCCTGGGTCTCCCTGCCGGCCCTGCCCCTGACCGCCAACGGCAAGGTCGACCGCAAGGCGCTCGCCCTCCTGCGGCCGGATCGGCCAGCGGAGCACCGGCGGAGCCCGCGCACGCCGGCCGAGCAGCGGATCGCGGACATTTTCTCCGAGCTTCTGGGCGCCGAGCTGCTGGGCGCCGGGCCGGTGGGGCTGGAGGCGGACTTCTTCGACCTGGGAGGGCATTCGCTGCTGGCGACCCGGCTGGTGTCGCGGGTGCGCGCGGTATTCGGAGTGGAGCTGCCGCTGCGGGCGGTCTTCGAGACGCCGACCGTCGAGGGGCTGGCCGCCCGGATCGTGGGCTCCCCGGCGCCGCCCCTCGTTCCCGTCCTGCGCGTCGTGAGGCTGCCGCGCGAGCAGCCGCTGGCGCTGTCCTTCGCGCAGCAGCGGCTCTGGTTCCTGGAGCGGATCGAGCCCGGCGCCGCGTATCTGCACCTGCCGGCGGCGCTCGACTGCGCGGGGCGCCTCGATCCGGCGGCGCTCGCCGCGAGCCTCGGCGAGATCCTGCGCCGTCACGAGGGGCTGCGCACCCGCTTCGTCCTCTCCGGGAGGCAGCCGCTGCAGAGTCCGCTGCCGCCGGGCGAGCTCGCCGCGCTCCCCCTCGTGCCCTGCATCGACCTGAGCGCCCTCCCGGCGGCGGCGCAGGAGGGAGAGGTATCCCGCCGGACCGCCGCGGAGGCCGCCCGCCCCTTCGATCTCGCGCGCGGCCCCCTGCTCCACGCCGTCCTGCTGCGCCGCGGGCCGGAGAGCCACCGGCTGCTGCTGACCGTCCATCACGTCGCGGCCGACGCCTGGGCGCTCGCCCTGCTCATCCGCGAGCTGGGGGAGCTCTACGCGGCCGGCGTCGAGGGCCGGCCGTCGCCCCTGCCGGAGCTCTCCGTGCAGTACGCCGACTTCGCCGTCTGGCAGCGCGAGCGCCTGCGCGGCGAGCGCCTGGAGGAGCTGCTGCGCTACTGGCGCGAGCGCCTGACGCCGCCCCCTCCCGCCCTGGAGCTCCCCACGGACCGCCCGCGGCCGCCGGTGCGCGAGCCCGCGCGGCGCGCGCCGTCCGGTGCGCTTCGACGCCGCGGCGGTGGACGCGATGCGGCGCCTCGGCGGCGCGACCGGCGCCACCCTCTTCATGGCGGTCCTGGCGGTGTTCCAGGCGGTTCTCGCGCGCCATGCCGGGCAGGACGACGTCGCGGTCGGCACCGCGGTGGCGGACCGCCCCGATCCGGCGCTGGAGGGGGTGATCGGCCTCTTCCTCAACCTCCTGGTGCTGCGCGGCGACCTGTCCGGCGACCCGACGTTCCGCACCCTGCTGCGGCGCGGCCGCGAAACGGCGCTGGGCGCTCTGGCGCACGCCGAGCTGCCTTTCGAGCAGCTCGTCGAGGCCCTGCAGCCGGAGCGGGATCTCTCCCGCGGCCCGCTGTTCCAAGTCCTGTTCACGCTGCGCAGCGAGCCGCTGCCGGAGCTCGCGCTGCCCGGCCTGGCGCTGCGGCCGGCCGATACGTTCCCGGGAGCGGTGCAGTTCGACCTCTCGCTCCTCCTCGAAGAGTCGAGGAGCGGGGGGATCGACGGCTGGATCGAGCACAGCTCCGACCTGTTCGACGGCACGACCGTGGAGCGCCTGGCCCTCCACTGCGGCCATCTGCTCGCCGGCGCCGCGGCGGACCCCGACCGCCGCCTGTCGGATCTTCCCCTGCTGAGCGAGGCGGAGAGGGCGGCGCTCCTGGTGCAGTGGAACGACACCCCGCTGGAGGTCCCCGGTCCGGAGGCCTGCATCCACGAGCTCGTCCAGGCCCAGGCCGAGCGCACCCCCGACCGGATCGCGGTGATCGCAGGGATGATCGGGTGGATGGGGTGGACGGGGAGGCCGCGCTGACCTACCGCGAGCTGGAGGACCGGGCGTCCCGGCTGGCGCACCGTCTGCTCCGTCTGGGCGTGCGGCCGGGCGACCGGGTGGCGATCTGCGTCGAGCGTTCCGTCTCGATGTTGTGCTCCATCCTGGGGGTCCTGAAGGCGGGCGCCGCGTACGTGCCGCTCGATCCCGCCTACCCGCAGGCGCGTCTGGAGGCGATGCTGGAGGACTCCGGGGCCGCGGCGCTGATCGCCTCGGTCGGCTCGACGGGGGCCGGCGCCTCCCTGCGGCATCCGCGCACCCTCGCGCCCGAGGCGGCGGAGACCGCCCTCCCGGGCGAGGAGCTGCCGCGGCTGCCCGATCTGCCCGCGGGGGCCGCCGCCTACATCCTCTATACCTCCGGCTCGACCGGGCGCCCCAAGGCCGTCGTCGTCACCCACCGCAACGCCGTGCGCTTGTTCGCGGCGATGGACGGGGTCTTCGGGCAGCGCGAGCCGGGCGTGTGGCTCGCGGTGACCAGCATCTGCTTCGACATGTCCGTGTTCGAGCTGCTGGGGACCCTGACCCGCGGCGGCCGGGTGGTGATCCACGACGAGCGGCCCGGCGGCCGGGGCCCCTCGGTGGCGGAGCAGATCGCCCGCCACGGCGTGACCCACTTCCAGTGCACGCCGTCGATGGCCGGCATGCTCGCCGCGACGCCGGAGCGGTTGCGGGGCCTCGCGCCGCTCTCCCATCTGCTGCTCGGCGGCGAGGCCCTGCCCGGGCCGCTGGCGGATCGTCTCGCGGCCACCGTGGCCGGCGAGGTCCGCAACCTCTACGGCCCGACCGAGACCACCATCTTCTCGCTGAGCCATCGGGTCGAGGGCGGGGAGGCGAAGCCGCCGATCGGGCGGCCGTTGTCCAACACCGAGGTCTACCTGCTGGATGCCGCCCTGCGGCCCGTCCCGCTGGGAGCCCGCGGCGAGGTCTTCCTCGGCGGCGACGGGGTGTCCATGGGGTACTGGCGGCGCCCCGATCTCACCGCCGAGCGCTTCCTGCCCGATCCGCTGGGGGGCCGCCCGGGCGGCCGCCTCTACCGGACGGGGGACCTGGCGCGCCACCGCCCGGACGGCAGCGTGGAGTACCTCGGCCGGTCGGACCACCAGGTCAAGGTGCGCGGAGTGCGCATGGAGCTCGGCGAGATCGAGGCGGCGCTGCGCGCGCATCCGGCGGTGGCCGAGACCGCCGCCGTCGTCCGCGGCGTCCGCGCCGTCCGCGACGATGCGCCGGGAGGCCGGCGGCTGATCGCCTACATAGTCCCGGTGGCGGGCGCCCAGGCCGGCGGGCTGGTCGGAGGCCCATCGGCGAGCGAGCTGCGGCGGTTCCTGGCCGAGCGGCTGCCGGAGGCCATGATCCCCTCCGCCTTCGTCCCGCTCGCCGCCCTGCCGCTCAACCGGAACGGCAAGGTCGACCGCGAGGCCCTGCCGGCGCCGGACGCCGGCCGGCCGCGCCTGGACAGCGCCTACGCCCCGCCGCGGACGGCGGACGAGAAGACGCTCGCCGCGATCTGGCAGGACGTGCTCGGGCACGAACGCATCGGCGTCGACGACAACTTCTTCGAGCTGGGCGGGAGCTCCCTGCTGCTCGTCGAGATCGAGGCGCGGCTGCGCGAGGCGTTCCATCGCGACATCCCGATCGTGGAGATGTTCCGCCACCCGACCATCCGGAGCCTTGCCGAGGCGATGGAAGCCGGGGGCCGCCAGCCGGCCACGGCGGCGACGGTAGCCACGGTGGCCGAGGCGCGCCCGGCCCCGGCCCGGGTCCCGGTCGCGGTGGCGGCGGGCGAGGGGGGGACCCTCGACCGCCAGCGACAGGCGGCCGAGGAGCTGCGGCGGCGGCGCGCGAGCCAGCAAAGGAAGCCCGGACGGTGAGATCCGGAGAAGGCAGCACGAGATGAGCGAGCAGGATCCGGAGGGCGGCCCCCTCGAAGGGATCGCCGTCGTCGGCATGGCCGGACGTTTCCCCGGCGCCGACGACCTGGGGGAGCTCTGGCGCAACCTGTGCGGCGGAGTCGAATCGGTCCGCTTCTACTCCCGCGAGGAGCTGGCGGCCGCGGGAGTCTCCCCGGCGCTGCTCGACGACCCGCGCTACGTCCGGGCGGGCGCCCCCCTGCGCGACGTGCAGCATTTCGACGCCGACTTCTTCGACTTCAGCGCGCGCGAGGCGGAGCTGATGGATCCGCAGCACAGGCTCTTTCTCGAGTGCTGCTGGGAGGCTCTGGAGAACGCGGGCTATGACACCCGGACCTGGCCCGGCGCGATCGGCGTCTTCGCCGGCATGGGGATGAGCGGCTACCTGATCCGCAACCTCCTCTCCCATCCCGACCTGATCCAGAACGCCGGACCGCTCCAGATCCGCATCCTGAACGACAACAGCTTTCTGACCTCGCTGGCGGCGTACAAGCTCGATCTGCGGGGGCCGAGCGTCACCGTGCAGAGCGCCTGCTCGACCTCCCTGGTGGCGACCTGCATGGCCTGCCAGAGCCTGCTCCAGTTCCAGTGCGACATGGTGCTGGCCGGCGGCGTGACCGTGATCGTCCCGCACGGGCTGGGCTATCTGGCGCTGGACGGCGTGATGTCGCCGGACGGCCACTGCCGCGCCTTCGACGCCGCGGCGCGCGGCACGGTGGAGGGGAGCGGCGCCGGCGTGGTGGTCCTCAAGCGGCTGGCCGACGCCGTGGCCGAGGGGGACACGATCCACGCCGTGATCCGCGGCTTCGCGACCAACAACGACGGCGGGTTCAAGATGAGCTTCACCGCGCCGTCGCCGGAGGGCCAGCTCGAGGCGATCGCGACGGCCCAGACCATCGCGGGGGTGCCCGCCGAGTCGATCACCTACGTCGAGACGCACGGCACCGGCACCCCCCTGGGTGATGTGGTGGAGGTCACCGCCCTCTCCGAGGCGTTCGCGGCGGCCACCGGGCAGCGGGGGTTCTGCGCCCTGGGCGCGATCAAGACCAACATCGGCCATCTCGACGCCGCGGCGGGTGTGGCGGGCCTGATCAAGGCCGTGCTGGCGGTGGAGCACGGGGTCCTGCCGCCCAGCCTCCACTTCGAGACGCCCAACCCGCGCATCGATTTCGCGCGGAGCCCCTTCTACGTCAACACCGAATGCCGGCCCTGGCGGCCGGAGGGCTGGCCGCGGCGCGCCGGCGTCAGCGCCTTCGGGATCGGCGGCGTCAACGCGCACGTCATCCTGGAGGAGCCGCCCGCACCGGCGCCGTCCGCTCCGGCGCCGCCCTGGCTTCTGCTGGTGCTGTCGGCGCGCACGGAGACGGCGCTCGAGGCGGCCACCGACCGCCTTCTCGGCCATCTCCGCGAGCTGGCGGCGGAGCCGGCCACCCGGCTGGCGGACATCGCGTACACCCTCGGGGTCGGGCGCCGCGCGTTCCCCCATCGCCGCATGCTCGCGGTCCGCGATCTCCAGGACGCCGTCGAGGTCCTGGAGCGGCGCGATCCGCGCCGGCTGCTCACCGGCACCGCCGCCGTCGATCCCCAGGTCGCCTTCCTCTTCCCCGGCCTGGGGAACGAATACGCCGGCATGGCGCGCGGGCTGTACCGCGACGATGCCGGGTTCCGCGCGCGGCTCGACGACTGCGCGGAGCGGCTCGAGCCGCTCCTCGGGCTCGATCTGCGGGACGTCCTGTTTCCGGAGGAAGGGGAGGAGGCGGAGGGAGAGGACCGGGGGTCGATCTCCGCGCCTTTCTCGGCCGGGGCGGCCGGGGTGGCCGGGGCCCGCGGCCGACATCCTCCACGGAGGGCACGGAGGGACTGCTGCGGCGGACCGCGGTGTCCCAGCCGGCCGTCTTCGCGGTCGAGTACGCGCTGGCCTGCCGCCTGCTCGACTGGGGGATCCGGCCGCAGGCGATGGTGGGCTTCAGCCTCGGCGAGTACGTGGCGGCCTGCCTCTCCGGCGTGCTGTCGCTCGACGACGCGCTGCGCCTGGTGGCCGGCCGCGCCCGGCTGATCGACGAGCTGCCCGGCGGGGCGATGCTCGCGGTGCCGCTGGGCGAGGAGGCGGTGGCTGTGGCCGCAGGGGGGCTCGCCGGCGGCCTCTCTCTGGCCGCGGTCGCCGGTCCGGAGCTGACCGTGCTGGCGGGAACGGAGGAGGCGGTGGCCGCGGCCGAGGCGCGGCTCACCGCCGCGGGCCACGTCTGCCGGAGGCTGCAGACCTCCCACGCCTTCCATTCGGCGCTGATGGAGCCGGTGGTGGAGCGCTTCCTGGCTCTCTTCGAGGGGATCGAGCTGCGGCCGCCGGAGATCCCCTATCTCTCCAATGTCACCGGCGGCTGGATCACCGCCGAAGAGGCGACGGACCCCGCCTACTGGGCGGAGCACCTGCGCGGCACGGTGCGGTTCGCGGACTGCGGTGAGCGAGCTGTGGCGCGAGCCCGGGCGGGTGCTGGTCGAGGTCGGGCCGGGCCAGACGCTCTCCTCCTGGGCGCTGCAACAGTCCTCGGCATCCGGCGGGGTCGATCCGGTGGCGCTGCCGACCCTGCGCCACGCCTTCGAGCGCACGGACGACCTCGCCTTCCTGCTGCAGACCGTGGGGAGGCTCTGGCTCACCGGCCTGCGCCCCGACTGGCCCGCGTTCTGGGCGGACCCGCCGCGGCGCCGCGTGCCGCTGCCGACCTACCCTTTCGAGCGCCGGCGCTACTGGATCGAGCCGCGGACCGAGCCGGCCGTGCCGCCCGCGGCCGCGCGTCCGGTCGAGGGGCCGGTCCCGGCGCCCGCCGCGACGGCCGCGATCGCCGCGGCGCCCATCCGGCGGCATGTCCGGCCGAGTCTCCACGTCCCCTACGCGCCGCCGCGCGACGCGACCGAGCGGCGTCTGGTGGAGATCCTGGGCGAGCTGCTCCGCGTGGAGACGGTGGGCCGCCACGACGGCTTCTTCGATCTCGGGGGGGACTCGCTCCTGGCCACCCATCTGGTGGCGCGCCTGAACCAGGAGCTGGGCGCGGAGCTGACGCTGCGGAGCATTTTCGAGTCGCCGACCGCCGCGGAGCTCGCGGCGGCCCTCGCGGCGCGCCCAGGGGGAGGAGCCGGCGCCTGGGGACCGGTCGCGCGGCGGGCCCCCGGCTCGACTCTGCCGCTCTCCTTCGCGCAGCAGCGGCTCTGGTTCCTCGACCAGCTCGAGCCGGGGAACCCGGCCTACAACCTGGCGGCCGCGGTCCTGCTCACCGGCCCGCTCGACCGCCCGGCCTTCGCCGCCAGCCTGGAGGAGGTGGTGGCGCGGCACGAGGCGCTGCGGACGACCTTCGGACTGGCGGACGATGCTGACGGAGAGCCGGTGCAGCGGATCGCCCCGCCGGCCCCGCTGCCGCTCCCCGGCATCGACCTCGCGGGCCTGCCGGAGGAGGCGCGCGAGGCGGCGGCCCTGCGGCTCGCCGCCGAGGAGGTGATGCGCCCGTTCGACCTGGCGCGCGGGCCGCTGCTGCGCGCCGCGCTGCTGCGCCTGGACGCCGCGCGCCACGTCGCGCTCCTCACCCTGCATCACATGGTGGGCGACGGCTGGTCGATCGACCTGCTGGTGCGCGAGCTGGCGGCGCTCTATCCGGCTTTTGCCGCCGGCCTGCCGTCGCCCCTCCCGCCGCTGCCGGTGCAGTACGCCGATTTCGCCCTCTGGCAGCGCGCGAGCCTGCGCGGAGCGGAGCTCGCAACCCAGCTCGCCTTCTGGCGCGGCGCGCTGGCCGGCGCTCCGGCCGTCCTCGACCTGCCGTCCGACCGGCCGCGCCCGGCGCGGGCGAGCGGCCGTGGCGGCGTGGCCGCCTCGGCGCTCCCTACGGAACACGCCGAGGCCTTGCGGGCGGTGGGACGGCAGGCCGGCGCGACGCCGTTCATGACCTTCCTCGCGGCCTTCTACGCCCTGCTCCACCGGCTGACCGGCGAGACCGACCTGGTGGTGGGGACGCCGGTCGCCAACCGCCGCCGTCCCGAGCTCGCAGGGCTGATCGGCTTCTTCGCCAACACCCTGGCGTTGCGCGCCCAGATCCCGGGCCTTCCGGCGGGAGAGCCGACTTTCGCCGGCCTGCTCGCCGTGGTGCGCGAGGCGGCGCTCTCCGCCTACGCCCACCAGGACCTGCCGTTCGAGCGCCTGGTCGAAGAGCTGGCGCCCGAGCGGAGCCTCGCGCGCACGCCGCTCTTTCAGGTGATGTTCCTGCTGCACGGCACGCCGGTCGAGGAGGGCGAGCTGGCGGGTCTCACGCTCGCTCCGTTCGGCAGCCTGGCGGCCGAGCGCGCGGCCAAGTTCGACCTCACTCCTGGAGCTGATCGAGGGCGGGCCGGATCTCGCGGTCCTCCTGGAATTCCGCCGCGACCTGTTCGACCCGGTGACCGCGGTCCGCCTGCTCGGCCATTTCACGGCACTGGCCGGCGCCCTGGCCGCGGCGCCGGAGGCGCGGCTCGCCGAGCTGCCGCTGCTCACCGCCGCGGAGCGGCAGCAACTGGTCGGGGAATGGAGCCACGCGGAGACGGTGCCGCGGCTTGCGGGCACGCTCCATGGGGCGTTCGCGGCGCAGGCGGCGCGGACGCCGGCGGCGACGGCGGTGATCGCGGGCACGGAGCGGCTGAGCTACGGCGAGCTCGCCGGGCGGGTGCGGCGTCTGGCCGGGCGGTTGTCGCGGCTCGGCATGGGGCCGGAGCGGATCATCGGCGTGCGCCTGGGGCGGACCGCGGAGCTGGTGGTGACGCTGCTGGCGGTGCTCGAGAGCGGCGCGGCGTATCTGCCGCTCGATCCGGCCTATCCGGCGGAGCGGCTGCGCTTCCTGCTGGCGGACACCGGGGCGGCGCTGGTGGTGGCGGAGCGCTCGCTGGCATGGCCGGCAGGCTTCACCGCCGAGATCCCCGAGCTCTACATCGACGACATCGACGAGGCGGCTCCCGGGACCCTCGGGACAGTGGCGGCGCCTGCTTCCGGCGGAGCGACAGAAGAAAACCTGGCGTACCTGATCTACACGTCGGGATCGACCGGGGTTCCCAAGGGGGTGGCGATCCCGCACGGCAGCGCTCTTCGTCTGGTCGAGTGGGCGCTCGCCCGCTACTCCGCGGCGGAGCTCGCGGGGGTTCTGTTCTCGACCTCGACCAGCTTCGACCTGTCGATTTTCGAGCTCTTCGTGCCCCTGTCGTCGGGTGGCGCGGTGATCGTGGCGGACGACGCGCTGGCGCTCCCCGGCCTGCCGGCGGCCTCGGAGGTGACGCTGATCAACACGGTGCCCTCGGCGCTGGCCGGCCTGCTCGACCTCGGCCCGCTGCCGGCGGCGGTACGGACGGTGAACCTGGCGGGCGAGCCGCTGCGCGGCGCCCTGGCGGAGCGGCTCCACGGGGCTTCCGTGGCGCGGCTGTGGAATCTCTATGGACCGTCGGAGGACGCGACGTACTCGACGGGAACCGAGGTGGCGCCGGATATCGGACGCGAGCCGGACATCGGCCGGCCCCTGGCGGGCTCGACGGCGTTCGTGCTGGACGGGAGCCTCGGAAGGATGCCGGCAATCATGCCGGTGGGGGTGCCGGGCGAGCTCTGCCTGGGCGGCGAGGCGCTGGCCCGGGGCTATCTCAACCGGCCGGAGCTGACCGCGGAGCGCTTCGTGCCGGATCCGTTCGACGGTTTCGGCGCTTTCGGCGGGTTGGGTGGCTCCCGTCTCTACCGCACCGGAGACCGGGCCCGCTGGCGCGCCGACGGGGCGCTCGAGCTCCTGGGGCGGATGGACCTCCAGGTGAAGGTGCGGGGCTTCCGCATCGAGTTGGGCGAGATCGAGGCCGTGCTGACCGGGCATCCGGCGGTGCGGGAGGCGGCGGTGACCGCCCCGGCCGACCCGTCGGGGGACCGGCGGCTGGTGGCGTACGTGTCGGCCACGGAAGGGGGCGGACCGCTCGACGTGGCGGCGCTCGGCGTCTATCTCGGTTCGCGTCTGCCATCGTTCATGGTGCCGTCGACGTGGGTGGAGCTGGCGGCGCTGCCGCTGACGCGGACGGGGAAGGTGGACCGCAAGGCGCTGCCCGCGCCGGGGGAGACGGCGACGGGGGCGGCGTACGAGGCACCGCGTACGGCGACGGAGGAGATGCTGGCGGGGATCTGGGGCGACCTGCTGAGCCGCGAGCGGGTGGGGGTGCACGACAACTTCTTCGCCCTCGGCGGGCACTCGCTGCTCGCCACCCAGGTGGTCTCCCGGCTGCGCGGCCGGCTGGGGGTCGAGCTGCCGGTGCGCGCGCTCTTCGAGCAGCCCACGGTCGCCGGTCTGGCGGTGCTCCTCGCCGCTCACTACGAGGGAGGGGGCGAGGGGGTTGCCCCGGGGCACGATCGTTGCCCTGCCGCGGGACGCGGAGGGCGGCGGCACGTTCCCGGCGTCGTTCGCGCAGCGGCGTCTGTGGCTCCTCGATCGGCTCGAGCCGGGGAGCGCGGTGTACAACATGCCGCTCGCGCTTTTGCTCGAGGGCGAATCGCTGGAGGGCGAGCTGGCCGAAGAGCAGCTCGCGGCGGTGTTCGGCGAGCTGGCGCGGCGCCACGAGACGCTGCGCACGACGTTCATGGCGGGGACCGACGGACCGCTGCAGGTGGTGCACCCGGCCGCCGAGTGGCCGTTCGCGCTCCAGACGATCGACCTGTCGGCGCTGGGGGAGGAAGAGCGCCGGCGGGAGCTGACGCGGCGGGTGGCGGAGGAATCGCTGCGCCCGTTCGATCTGGCTTGCGGTCCGCTGCTGCGGGGGACGCTGGTGCGGCTGGCCGACCGGGAGAACGCGCTGCTGCTCACCCTGCACCACGTGATCTCGGACGGCTGGTCGATGGGAGTGCTGGTGCGGGAGGTGACGGCGCTCTACGCGGCGGCGGTGGCTGGATGGCGGGGACGGCCGCTGGGCGAAGCGCTGCCGCCGCTGCCGGTGCAGTACGCGGACTTCTCGGTGTGGCAGAGCCGCCGGCTGTCGGGGGAGACGCTGCGGCGCGAGCTCGAGCACTGGCGGGAGAAGCTCGCGGGAGTGCCGCCGTTCCTCGAGCTGCCGACGGACCGGCCGCGTCCGCCGGTGCAGACGTTCGGTGGACGGAGCCTGCCGCTGTGGCTCGAGCCGGGGCTGGCCGGCCGTCTGTCGGCGCTGGCGCTCGCGACGGGGACGACGCCGTTCATGGTGCTGCTGGCGGGCTTCGAGACGCTCCTGGGGATTTACTCGGGGGCGGAGGACCTGGCGGTGGGGACGCCGATCGCGGGGCGCAACCGGGCGGAGCTCGAGGGATTGATCGGGTTCTTCGTCAACTCGCTGGTGCTGCGCGGTGACCTGTCGGGGGATCCGTCGTTCGTCGATCTCCTGGGCCGGGTCCGCGAGGACACGCTGTCGGGCTACACGCACCAGGACCTGCCGTTCGAGAAGCTGGTGGAGGAGGTCAGGCCGGAGCGCAGCCGGGCGCACTCGCCGATCTTCCAGACAATGTTCGCGTTGCAGAACGCGCCGATGGGCGGGGGGAGCGAGCTGCCGGGCCTTGCGATGCGGCCGTTGGCGGGGGGTGTCACGGCGGCGAAGTACGACCTGACGCTGGTGCTGACCGAAGGGGGTAGCGTGAGCGGCGGGATCGGCGGCAGCCTCGAGTACAACGTCGATCTGTTCGACGCGCCGACGATGGTCCGCATGCTCGATCATTGGCGGGCGTTGCTCGCGGGGGTGGTGGCGGACTCCGGAGCCCGGCTGTCGGCGCTCTCCCTGCTGGGGGCGGTGGAGCGGCAGCAGCTCCTCCGCGAGTGGAGCGACGCGGCGCCCGTCGTCAGTGAGGCGGGCGGGATAACCCCGGTGCACGAGCTCTTCGCGGCGCAGGCGGCGCGGCGTCCGGACGCGGTGGCGCTGGTCTCCGGTGACCAGGCTCTGACCTACGGCGAGCTGGCGCGAAGGTCGAGCCGGATGGCGCGCCGGCTGGCGGAGCTCGGGGTCGGGCCGGGTGTGCTGGTCGGGCTCTGCGCCGAGCGCTCCCCCGAGCTCGTCCTGGGAGTGCTGGCGATCCTCGCGGCCGGCGGGGCCTACCTGCCGCTCGACCCCTCCCATCCCATGGAGCGCCTGGCCTACATGCTCGCCGACGCGGGGGCGCCGATCCTCCTCGCCGAGGAGTCTCTGCACGAGCGCCTGCCGGCGGGCGCCGCGCGGGTGGTCGGTCTGCACGCGCTCGCCGGCCTCGCCGGTGGGCAGGAGGTCGCCGGCGAGGTCCCTCTGCCGCCGCTGCCCGCGTGCGACCCCGGCGACCTCGCCTACGTCATCTACACCTCGGGATCGACCGGCCGGCCGAAGGGGGTCGAGGTCAGCCACGCGAACGCCGCGCGTCTCTTCGCCGTCATCCGCCAGAGCTTCCTCTTCGGACCCGACGACGTCTGGACGCTCTTTCACTCGATCGCCTTCGACTTCTCGGTGTGGGAGCTGTGGGGGGCGCTCGCCTTCGGCGGGCGGCTCGTCGTGGTGCCGGGAAGTACGGCCCGCTCGCCCGAGGCGTTCTACGAGCTGCTGCGACGGGAGCGGGTGACGGTGCTCAGCCAGACGCCCTCGGCCTTCCGGCAGCTCCTCTGGGCCGAGGAGTCGGCCCTCGCGCGGGGCGAGGCGATGGTCGCGGACCTGCGCCTGGTGGTCTTCGGCGGCGAGGCGCTGGATCCCGCGTCGCTCAGCCCCTGGTTCGAGCGTCACGGCGAGGAGCGGCCGCTGCTGGTCAACCTGTACGGCATCACGGAGACGACGGTGCACACGACCTGGCGGCGGCTGCGGCGGAGCGACCTGGCGCGGCCGGGGAGCGTCATCGGCCGGCCGCTGTCCGACCTCTCGCTCCACCTGCTCGACGGCGGCGGCCGGCCGGTGCCGATCGGCGTGCCGGGGGAGATCCACGTCGGCGGCGCCGGGGTGGCGCGGGGGTATCTCGCCCGCCCCGCCCTCACCGCGGAGCGGTTCGTGCCCGATCCCTTCGCCGGCGGAACGGTCGGCGGGGTAGGCGGGCAGCGGCTCTACCGCTCCGGCGACCTGGCGCGCTGGCGCCCGGACGGCGACCTCGAATACCTCGGGCGGATCGACCGCCAGGTGAAGGTGCGCGGCTTCCGCATCGAGCTCGGCGAGATCGAGGCGGCGCTCGCCGAGCACCCGGGGGTGCGGGAGGCGGCGGTGGTGGCGCGCGAGGACCGCCCGGGCGACGTGCGGCTGGTCGGCTACGTGAGCCCGGCGGCCGGGGCCGAGCCTTCGCCGCAGGCGCTCGCCGCCTTCCTCGCCGAGCGGCTGCCCGGCTACATGGTGCCGGCGGCCTGGGTGCTGCTCGATCGGCTGCCGCTCACCGCCAACGGCAAGGCGGACCGCGCGGCCCTGCCGGCCCTCGCGGAGCGCGGGGAGGGGGGCGCGTACGTTGCGCCGCGGAGCCCGGTCGAGGAGGTGCTCGCCGGGATCTGGGAGGAGGTGCTCGAGCTGCAGCGGGTGGGAGTCGAGGACGACTTCTTCGCTCTGGGCGGCCACTCGCTCGTCGCGGCCCAGGTGGTTTCGCGGGTGCTCCAGGCGTTCTCCGTCGAGCTGCCGCTGCGCCTCCTCTTCGAGCACCCGACCGTGGCGGCGTTGGCCGCGGAGGTCGAGCGGCTGCGGGGGAGCGGCGCGGCCGCCGCGGCACCGCCGCTCGTGCGGGCGCCCCGCGGCACCGAGGCGCCGCTGTCGTTCCGCCAGGAGTGGCGCTGGCTGATCGACCAGCTCTCGCCGGGCAGCATTGGCAATCGGGGCCACAACGTGCCGCTCGCGCTGGCGCTCCGCGGCGCGGTGTCGGTGCCGGCGATCGCGGCGGCGCTCGCCGCGGAGGTCGAGCGCCACGAGTCTCTCCGCACGCGCTTCGTCGCGGTCGGGGGCAGGCCCGTGCAGCGGATCGACCCGCCTTGGCGGCCCCCCCTGCCCGTCGTGGACCTGGGCGGCCTGCCGCCCGCCGCGGCGGAGCGCGAGGCGGCACGCCTCGGCGAGGCGGAGTGGACCTTCCCCTTCGACGTCGCGCGCGGGCCCCTCCTGCACTCGCTCCTCCTGCGCCTCGAGAAGGAGGTCTTCGTCCTCCTCCTGACCCTCCACCACATCATCTCGGACGGCTGGTCGATGAACGTCCTGGGGCGCGAGCTGCCGGCGCTCTACAGGGCTGCGCAGGCCGGCCTCCCCTCGCCGCTCCCCGAGCTCCCCATCCAGTTTCGCGACTTCGCCATCTGGCAGCGCGGGTGGCTCCAGGGCGAGGCGCTCGAGCGTCTCCTCGGCGCCGCGGTCGCGCGGCTCGCCGGCATGCCGCGCCTCGACCTCCCCCTCGACCGGCCGTATTCCGCGCAACACTACTCCTCCAACTCGGGCCTCCTGTCGTTCGGGCTCGACGCCGACTTGACCGCTGCTTTGAGCGCCCTCTCGCGCCGCCAGGGGGCGAGCCTCTTCATGACCGTCCTCGCCGCCTTCACGGGCCTCCTGCGCCGGTACACCGGCCGGGGCGACTTCCCCGTGGCGATCATCAGCGCCGGCCGGACCCGCGCCGAGCTCGAGCCGCTGGTCGGCTACTTCACCAACACCCTGATCATCCGCGCCGCGGCGGAGGGCGACCCCAGCTTCGGCGAGCTCCTCGCACGGACACGCGGGGCAACCCTCGCCGCCTACGACCACCAGGACCTGCCGTTCTCCTTCCTCGTCGAAGCGTTGCGCGCGCAGCCGGGTGGACTGCCTCGCTTCGAGGTCCTCTTCCTCTTGCAACCGCAGGGGACGGAGGTCGCGGCCCTCGACGCCGACGCCGAGATCGAGGCGTTCCCGGTCGTGGGGACCCAGGCCCAGGACTTCCCCCTCGTCCTCGACCTGGTCGAAGCCGGCGGCGGCCTGACCGGGACCTTTTCCCACAACCAGGAGCTCCTCGACTCCACGACAGCCCTGCGCTGGCGGGGCCATCTCGAGGCGCTCCTCGCGGGTGTGGCGGCGGACCCGGCGCGGCCGCTCACCGAGCTGCCGCTGCTCTCGGCAGGCGAGCGCCATCAGGTGACGTTCGAGTGGGGGGAGGCCGTGCACGTCGACGGCGGCCCGGCGCCGATCGGGATCTGGGGCGAATTGGCGGGCGCGCCGGCCGGCCGGCGCGCCCGCCGCCTCGCCGACGGCACCCTGGAGGTGAGCGCGCCGGCGCCCGCCGGTCTTGCCGAGCCCGCCGAGGCGAGGGCCGCGCCCGCCTTCGCGCCCCCCGCGCCGATCGCGTCGAGGGGGCCCGGCGAGCCGGCGCGGAGCCTCGATTCCCTCTCGCCCGCCCAACGGAAGCTCCTCGCGAAGCGCCTCCGCGGCGGAACCGGTTCCGCCGGCGCGGCGGCCGCCGCCGACAGGCCGCCGTCAACCCCCGAAGTTCCGCAGAGGAGCGGCGAAGCGCCCGGTACGAAGGTGCTCCCCGAGCCGCCGGATTGATTCGCTTTTCCAGCTTGGTCTCCCTCGATTTAATCGTGGCGGACCGACAGCAGCTCAGAGCGCCTAACAAAACCGGTTGCCGGCCCAACGGGCCGGGAGAATCTAGCCCAGGGCTGAGGCCGAAGGCCGATGCCCTGGGTCAACGGGCACCACCTCCGGGCGGCCTGAAAGGCCGCGAGAGCTCCCGCTTGACAGCTCCACAGACAGGTGCTGGAGTCACCGGCGTCATGGCTCAATCCCTCTCCAAAATCTACGTCCACCTGATCTTCTCGACGAAAGATCGCGAACGGACCCTGCCTGACGAGATTCGCCCCGATCTCCATGCCTACATGGGCGGCACGCTCAAAGGCCTCGGCTGTCTCCCGATCGAAATCAACACCGAGCCCGACCATTTGCACGGTCTGTTTCTCCTCGCACGGACCGCGGCGCTGAGCGGCGTTGTCGGCCACCTCAAGAAAAGCTCGAACGACTGGCTTCGGGGCCGAGGCCCGCAGTTTGCGAGCTTCTTTTGGCAGGCGGGATTCGGTGCATTCTCGGTGAGCCAATCGCAGGTCGAAGACGTTCGAGCCTACATCCGCAACCAGCGCGAGCATCATCGAGTCAAGTCGTTTCAAGAGGAGCTCCGTGCGTTCCTCAAGGCTTATGAAATCGAATTTGACGAGCGCTATGTGTGGGACTGAAGACTCTCGCGGCCTTTCAGGCCGCCGGGAGGTGGCGCCCGTGAACCCAGGGCATCGGCCTTCGGCCTCAGCCCTGGGCTATGCTCTCCCGGCCCGTTGGGCCGGTTTTGTTAGGCGCTCTAACCCATGAGTGGTGGAACCGGCGCCGTAGCTCCATCGCGCTTTCCTCAGTGATCATCTCTACGGCGCGAGATGAACGAAGAATTCGTCCATTTCGGCGTCGAGGACCTCGCATGGATCGCCTCCCTCGGCTCGGGTGCGGGCGATTTCGAGTAAATCAACGTCTGAAAGAAAGAGAATGAGTTTGCGATCCTCCACCCAAGCTCGCCGCCGAGCGGTCTTGGCACTCCGCGACGGTCCCAGTCGACTACAGAGAAGCCCAAACGACCGCAATGCCTTGGGCATCAGATACTGAGCGAGCGACTCGACCTCAGTCTGGCCGATTTCTTCGGTCAGATTCTTGAACTCAGCAACGACCATTCGCGCAGCGTGTTGGTACTTGATGTTGTCCCAGAACGCGCTGCCCATGCCGATGGGGTAGATCGCGTCTCTCCTGTCCAGACCATCATCCGTTGTTGTCTGGATCCGTGGAGGGCGAAGAGCTGGAGAGAACGCATATGTCAGCAGATCGATACAGAAGTCCTCGTAGGATCTCCAGTCACTCCTCCCGGGCTTGATCTGGCTAAGGCGGACCTCGAACTCGCTGGTCGGTGATTCGAGAGACGACGTCGACGGAACTAGACGCTCCAGATTTCGCTGGGCGCCGACCATCCCTTCCGCTGCGGTCCGTACAGCTGCATGGCGATCCAGCAGGTCACTGAGCGCCAGTGCATCCCAGACGAGCACGTCGCCCTGGCGGGCAAACTCCTCCTTTGCCGCTTCGCTGAGAGTGCTCGATATCATCAGGAGCCCGCGACTAGCGCCTTCAAACGAAGTTATCCCATACTTCAGGTCGGTGATTGCGCGCCGCAACGATGAGTTCGGAAAGCTGCGGCCTCGCGTGTGCTTCACCTGAACGACCCACCTCTCGCGAGATGGAGTCTGGAAAACCCAGTCGAGACCGTTGCTTGGTTCTCCCGGCTCGCCCAACGGGATGACATAGTTGTTGCCTTCAGCAACAAGCAGCGCGCCGCATAGCATTTCAAACTGATAGCCACCGAGGCTTCGAAAATCGAAAGGACTGGGTGTCATTTGGCTACTGCCGCACCTAACCTAGCTTCGACGCCTCAGCCGCCTCACCCCAGCCCGCGATGCCTCCCCTTCGGGAGTAGCCGCGGCGAACGTGGAGCCCCTAAAGCGTCATAGGGCCTCAACTTACGGCTTTTCAGAGTCCGTGTCAATGACGTGGGCCAACGAGCTCCGGAGAGGTGTCAGCCTACCTGCTGGAGGTGTTCCTTCCAGGGGTCTGGAATGCTCAGAGCGCCTAACATAACCGGTTGCCGGCCCAACGGGCCGGGAGAATCTAGCCCAGGGCTGAGGCCGAAGGCCGATGCCCTGGGTGAACGGGGACCACCTCCGGGCGGCCTGTAAGGCCGCGAGAGCTCCCGCTTGACAGCTCCGCAGACAGGTGCTGGAGTCACCGGCGTCATGGCTCAATCCCTCTCCAAAATCTACGTCCACCTGATCTTCTCGACGAAAGATCGCGAACGAACCCTGCCTGACGAGATTCGCCCCGATCTCCATGCCTACTTGGGCGGCACGCTCAAGGGCCTCGGCTGTCTCCCGATCGAAATCAACACCGAGCCCGACCATTTGCACGGTCTGTTTCTCCTCGCACGGACCGCGGCGCTGAGCGGCGTTGTCGGCCACCTCAAGAAAAGCTCGAACGACTGGCTTCGGGGCCGAGGCCCGCAATTTGCGAGCTTCTTTTGGCAGGCGGGATTCGGTGCATTCTCAGTGAGCCAATCGCAGGTCGAAGACGTTCGAGCCTACATCCGCAACCAGCGCGAGCATCATCGAGTCAAGTCGTTTCAAGAGGAGCTCCGTGCGTTCCTCAAGGCTTATGAAATCGAATTTGACGAGCGCTACGTGTGGGACTGAAGACTCTCGCGGCCTTTCAGGCCGCCGGGAGGTGGCGCCCGTGAACCCAGGGCATCGGCCTTCGGCCTCAGCCCTGGGCTATGCTCTCCCGGCCCGTTGGGCCGGCTTTGTTAGGTGTCGAACCCATGAGTGGTGGAACCGGCGCCGTAGCTCTTTCGAGGTGATGGTCTCGGAGCTGATCCATCTGGAGTGCGCGGATGGCGATCCTGCTGCCGGTCGTATGGGCTGCGGTCTTGCCAATTAACTCTCGGGGTCGTACTGGAACTCGCGGAGCTCCTGCGAGCAACGGCACGCTTGAGCGATTTTCGCAGCCCATTGGATGGCGGCTTCGCGAGAAGGGAGTTCCAGAACACAGAACCCGCCGTTAAACTCTTTGGTCTGTGTGTAGGTTTCGTTCGTGACTGTGCCATTAGCGGCGACCATCAGCGGCGCGACTTCTTCGTTGATGCCACCACCGAACACATAGACGCCGGCACCCTTGGCCTCGCGGATGACGCTGTGTGCTGCTTCACTGACCGCGGCCATTTCTTCGGCGGGAACGTCCATCGCCGGCCCAGGGAAGGAAATAAGATACTTCGCCATCGTTCAATTCTCCGTGTGCGCCTCGGTGGGCCTAACGTAATGCCGATCAGTGGCCGGTTATGCCGCAGCCGAGCCGCCTACCCGACGGGGACGAAGTCCGGCGGGCCGGAATACCAGGACAGCAGGACACAACCGCCGGACGAGCCGTGCGGGCCGTGCGGGGACCCCGCCTTGGCGACGAAGAAGCTGCCCGGCCCGTAACTCACGCCGTCTTCGACGAGGTCCCCTTCGACCACGAACACCATCTGGTCGGCGTGTGTGTGGCTGTGTGCCGGGATCGAGCTCCCGGCTTCCATCCGCATCATCCCCGTCATTCCGCCAGTCGACTCGACCTGCTGGAGCATCTTCATCGAGACGCCGGGCCAGCCCCCCTGCGACCAGGGGAGGGCGGACGTGTCGATCTTCAACTGGTACATGCGAGCTCCTCCTGTGGCATAACCTGGCTTCGACGCCTCGGCCGCCTCACCGCCAGCCCGCGAGGCCTCTCCCTCGGGGGTAGCAGCGGCGAACGTGGAACCCCTAAAGCGTCATAGGGCTTCAACTTACGGCTTTCCAGAATCCGTGTCAATCATGTCGGCAAGGTCCGGAGAGGTGTCGGCTTACCTGCCGGAGGCGGACTCACTTCCTCCGCAGGATCGTGGCGATGTCCTGCTTGTCCAGCGTGAGGTTCGCCGCCGCCACGATCGGATCGACCTGTTCAGGGCGCCGGAAGCCGGCGATGGCCCCGTTCACGGCCGGGTTGCGGAGGGTCCAGGCCACCGCGACCGCCCCCGGCGTGGTGTCGTGGCGGGCGGCGACCCGCCGCAGCCGCTCCACCAGCTCGAGGTGCTGGGTGAGCTGGGGCTCGCTGAACTCCTTGCTGTGCCGGCGCCAGTCGTCCGCGGGGAGCGCCGCGATCCGCTCCCGCGTCATCGCGCCGGAGAGCAGGCCGGAGGCCATCGGCGAGTACACGATCATCCCGATCCCTTCCCGCTCGGCGATGGGGAGGAGCTCCACTTCGATCCGGCGGTCGATCAGCGAGTACGGCGGCTGCAGGGTCTCCACCGGCGCGATGGCCTGCGCTCGCCGCAGCTGTCTGGCGTTGAAGTTCGACACGCCGATGTGGCGCACCACCCCGCGCTCCTTCAGCTCGGCGAGCGTCGACCAGCCCTCCTCGATCTCCTCATCGGGGATCGGCCAGTGGATCTGGTAGAGGTCGATGGCCTCGACGCCGAGGCGCTCGCGGCTGCCCTCCACCTCGCGCAGCAGCGAGTCGCGCCGGAGGCTCCGTGTCTTGGTCCTCCCCGGTCCCTCGGGCAGCCCGCCCTTGGTGAAGACGTAGGGGCGCGGTTCGAGGCCGGCCAGGGCGCGCCCGATGACCCGTTCCGAGTGCCCGAAGCCATAATGCGCCGCGGTGTCGATCCAGTTCACCCCGAGCGCCAGCGCGCGGTGGATCGCCGCGATCGAGTCCTCGTCGTCCTGCGGTCCCCAGCCCCCCTCGTAGCCACCGCCTCCAATCGCCCAGGCGCCGAAGCCGACGCGGGTGATCTCGAGACCGGTGGCGCCCAGCTCAGATGTCCTCAGCGCCGTGGGCGTCATGGCGTCTCCTGTCGAACCGCGGTTTCATCGGGCAATGTTGGCACAACCCGACCCTCCGAGGACTGGCGACGCCGGTTTTGTCAGGCACTCCAAGGAGCTGTCCTCTCCCGAGCCCTCCGTCGCACTTCTATATACTGACCTTACGCGGGGGCCGTGGAAACTTTGTGTTTTTCGCGTAAGGTTTAAAGATTTTAAAAGCGAGATGACACCCCCCCTCACCACCGATCTCAACCCCGAGCAGCCGGCCCGGGGCCTGGAATCCCTCTCGGCCGCCAAGCGGAAGCTCCTCGCCAAGCGCATCCGTGGCGAGGCCGGCTCCGGCGGCGCGCCGACCGGCGCCCGGCGCGAGCCCTCGCTCCTCGTCGACCTGCAGCCGGATCGCCCGGTGGCCGCCGGGCGGCCGCCGTTCTTCTGCGTCCACGCCATCGGCGGCGCGGTGCTCTCCTATCGCGATCTCGCCCTCCGGCTGGGCGGGGAGCAGCCGTTCTATGGCATCCAGGCGGCGGGCCTCGCGGGGGGGCACGCGGTCGACGACCTGCCGGCGATGGCCGCCCAGTACGCCGCCGCGGTCGAGGCCGCCGCGCCGCACGGCCCCTACCTGCTGGGCGGCTGGTCGTTCGGCGGCGTCGTGGCGTTCGAGATGGCGCGCCAGATGCGGCAGCGCGGCCGGCCGGTGGCGCTCGTGGCGCTCCTCGACAGCTGGGCGCCGGGGCGCGTGCCGCTGCCCGCGGCCGCGCGCGAGGACGACCTCGTCCGCCTCTACCTGCGCGACCAGGCGGGGCTCCAGGGGCTGGACGCCTCCTGGCTCGATGGGGAGCCGGCGGGGATGGACGAGGCGGCGGCCCTCGACTGGCTCCTCGCCCGGGCGAACGAGACCGGCCTGCTGCGGGCCAGCGTACGCCTGGCGCAGGTCCGGCCGATCCTCGACGTCTACCGCGCCAACGTGCGTGCTCACGCCGCCTACCGGCCCCGGCCCGGCGGCATCCGCCTGACCCTCTTCCGCCTTCGTACATCCCCGGAGCCCACGAACGGCTGGTCGTCGCTCGCCGGCGAGCCCGTCGAGGTTCATGAAATGGCTGTAGACCACTACTCCATGCTGGTGCCCCCCGCGGTCGCCGGCCTGGCGGATCGCCTCCGCTCCTGTATCGAACGTTCGCTCGCCGCCGCCGCGGCGCCGAGGGCTCTGGACGGCCCGCCGGTCGCCTGCGTGCCGCAGGCCCTGGAGGCCACCTCGTGAGCGAGCTGGCCGAGGCACCGGGCGGGCTGGAGCTGCCAGCGGACCGGCCGCGCCCTCCCGTCGCGAGCTTGCGCGGCGCGACCCGCGCGCTACGCCTGCCGGCGGCTGTGACGGCGAGCCTGCGGCAGGTGGCGGGGCGAGAGGGGGTCTCGCTCGACGTGCTCCTCCTCGCCGGCCTCGCCGCCCTCCTGGCGCGCTACAGCGGCGCCGAGGATCTCGTCATCGGGATGGTCCTCGAGGAAGCGGGCCCCACGAGCCTCCTGCCGCTACGCATCCAGTGGACCGGCGATCCGCCTTTCGAGCGGCTGGTAGCGTCGGTGAACGGCGCCCTGCGTGCGGCGCTCGCGAATGCCGATCTGCCGTTCGAGGCCCCGCTCCAGGTGCTCTTCGCCGGGCCGGCAGCAGTGCCGCCGGCCGAGCTCGCGGTGGACCTCGCCCTCTCCGTCCGCACGGTCGAAGGTGGAGAAGGGGAGCCGCGGCTCCTCGTCACGCTCGACTACGCCGTCGACCTCTTCGATGCGACGACCGCGGCGCGCCTCCTCGCGCACTACGCGGCGCTCCTGGCCGGCGCCGTGGCGGCGCCGGAGCTGCCGCTCTCGCGTCTGCCGCTCCTCGGCGAGTCCGAGCGCCACCAGATGCTCGTCGAGTGGAACGACACGGCGTCAGCCTTCCCGCGCCGCGCGCTCCACAAGCTCTTCGAGGAGGATGCGGCGGCGCGGCCGGACGCGGTGGCGGTGGTCTGGGACGGGGGGGCGCTCACCTATGGCGAGCTCGACCGTCAGGCGGGCCGCATCGCCCGCCGGCTGCGGCGGCTGGGGGTGGGGCCGGAGTCGCGCGTGGCCCTCTACCTGGAGCGCTCGGCGGAGATGGTGGCGGCGGTCCTGGGCGTTCTCAAGGCGGGCGGCGTCTACCTGCCGATCGACCTCTCCTATCCGCGGGAGCGCCTGGAGCTCCTGCTGGAGGACGCGGCGCCGGTGGCGGTCGTCGGCACGACCCGCTCGCTGGCGTCGCTGCCCGGCAAGGCGCCGCAGCTCGCGGTCGACCTCCTCGCCGTCCATCCGGCGACGGCCCGGGACCTCGCCCGCCGGCTCGGCGCCCGCTCCGTCCCCGAGGAGCCGGCGAAGGCGCTGGTCGATCGGCTGGCCGGCGTCTACCGCGCGACCGGCGGCGACACGCGGGCCATGATGATGACGATGGCGCGGACGATGGTGGAGGGGGCTCAGGCTCCCGCCGCGGAGGCGGAGGAGGAGGAGCTCTCGGCCGACGTGCCGCCGGAGAGCCTGGCGTACGTCCTCTACACCTCGGGCTCGACCGGGACGCCCAACGGCGTCGAGGTGACCCACGAGGCGGTGGTGCGGCTGGTGCGCGAGACGGGATACCTCCCCTTCGGCTCCGGGGACGTCTTCCTCCAGATGGCGCCCCTGTCCTTCGACGCCTCGACGCTCGAGCTCTGGGGGGCGCTCGCGAACGGCGGCTGCGTGGCGCTGCCGCCGCCCGGGCGCTTCGCGCTCGGCGACCTCTACGAGCAGGTGGAGCGCCACGGGGTGACGACGATCTTTCTGACCACCGGGCTGTTCCACGTCGCCGTCGAGGAGGGCCTGGCGGGGCTCGCGGGGCTGCGCCATCTCCTGGTCGGCGGCGACGTCATGTCGCGCTCCCACCTGGAGCGGGCGCTCGCGGCGCTGCCGGAGGTCGAGCTGATCCACTGCTACGGACCGACCGAGAACACCGTCTTCACCTCCACCTGGCGGGTGCCCCGCCCGCTGCCCGAGGGAGCGGTCACCATCGGCAGGCTCATCGCGAACGGCCGCGCCTACGTGCTCGACCCGACGCTCGCGCCCGTGCCGATGGGCTCTGCCGGCGAGCTCTACCTCGCCGGCCCGGGGCTCGCGCGCGGCTATCTCCACCGCCGCGAGCTGACGGCGGAGCGCTTCCTCCCCAACCCGTTCGAGGAGGGGAGGCTCTACAAGACCGGCGACCTGGTGCGGTGGCGCCCCGACGGCACCCTCGCCTTCCTCGGGCGGCACGACTTCCAGGTCAAGGTGCGCGGCTTCCGCATCGAGCCCGGCGAGATCGAGGCCGCCCTCCTGCTCCACCCGCAGGTGCGCGAAGCGGCGGTGGTGGGGCTCGCCGAGGGCGGCCGCGACCACCGCGTGGTGGCGTACTACGTGACGGAGGCGGGCGCGGAGACGACCCGGGAGGAGCTGCGCGCCTTCCTGCGCGCGCGCCTGCCGGAGCACATGGTGCCCGCCGTCCTCGTGCCGCTCGCGGCGCTGCCGCTCACCAACGTCGGCAAGCTCGACCGGCGGGCGCTGCCGGCACCCGAGGCGCTCGAACCGGCGGCGGGCGAGCCGGCCACGGCGCTCGGCGCCGGCGCCCGCGATGCGAGCGACCTGGGCGATCTGGTGATGGAGATGCTCGCCGGGCTCTGGGAGGAGGTGCTCGACCCCGATCCGCAGCGCGGGCCGGCCGCCGACGGCGCCCTGCCTTTCGAGAGGAGCGCCTTCGAGAGGAGCCGGCGGATCGGCGCCCACGACGACTTCTTCGACCTCGGCGGGCATTCGCTCTCCGTCATGCGCCTGCTGTCGCGCATCCGCCAGACGTTCGGGGTGGAGCTCGGCGCGCAGACGGTCTTCGCGTTCCCCACCCTGGCCGCGCAGGCGCGCGTGGTCGCCGCGGCGCGGCGGGGGGCGGAGAGCGCCCTGCCGCGCCGCTCGCGAAGGTCCCGCGGCAGGGGCCGCCGGCGCTCTCCTTCGCCCAGCAGCGGCTCTGGTTCCTCGACCGCCTGGCGCCGGAGAGCCCGCTCTACAACGTACCCTCCGCCTACCGTCTCGCCGGGCCGCTCGCGCCGGCGGCGCTCGCCGCCGGCCTCTCCGAGATCGTCCGCCGGCACGAGGCGCTGCGCACCCGGTTCGTCGAGGTGGACGGCGAGCCCCGGCAGGAGATCGGCGCTCCCTGGCAGGTGGCGCTGCCGCAGGTCGACCTGCGCGCCCTCGGGCGGGAGCGGCGGCTCGCCGAGCTCGCGCGCCTGCGCGCCGAGGAGGCGGCCCGGCCGTTCCGCCTCGCCCGCGGCCCCCTGCTGCGCGCCGGCCTGGTGCGCCTGGACGAGCGCCTGGACGAGGAAGAGCACGCGCTCCTGCTCACCGTGCACCACATCGTCTACGACGGCTGGTCCGAAGGCGTGCTGACCGCCGAGCTCACGGCGCTCTACGCGGCGGCCCTCGCGGGGCGCCCCTCGCCGCTCGGCGAGCTCGCCGTGCAGTACGCCGACTTCGCCGCCTGGCAGCGCGCCTGGCCGCCGGAGGTGCTCGGGAGGCAGCTCGCCTACTGGCGCGACGAGCTCGCGGGGGCACCCGCGGCGCTGCCGCTGCCGGTCGACCGGCAGCGCCCGGCGGCGCCGAGCTTCCGCGGCGCGAGCGCGATGCTCCGCCTGCCGGCGGCGGCTCTCCGCCAGGCGGCGCGGCGAGAGGGGACGACGCTCTACATGCTGCTCCTCGCCGGCTTCGCGGCGCTCCTCGCGCGCGTCACGGGGAGTGAGGACCTGCTCGTCGGCACGCCGGTCGCCGACCGCCCGCGGCCGGAGGTCGAGGGGCTGATCGGGTTCTTCGTCAACACGGTGGTGATCCGGGCGCGGGCGGCCGGCGATCCGTCCTTCCGCGGCCTGCTCGCGGCGGTGCGCGACACGGCGCTCGCCGCCTTCGCCCATCAGGACCTGCCCTTCGAGATGCTGGTCGAGGAGCTGCGGCCGGAGCGCGAGCGGTCGAGGAACCCCCTGGTCCAGGTGCTCTTCACCTTCCAGGGTGCCGGCCAGGCCGCGGCGGGCACGCCGGCCACGGCGGACGCCGCCGCGGGGCTGCGCCTCGTGCGGCTCCCCTGGGGCGAGCGGTCGACGGCGAAGCTCGACCTCCTGCTCTCGGCGATGGAGATGCCGGTCGAGCTACCGGGAGAGAGCAACGAGGCGGAGATCGCCCTGGTCCTGGAGTACGCGGCGGACCTCTTCACCGCGCCGACCGCGGCGCGCCTCCTCGGCCACTACGCGACGCTCCTCGCCGGGGTGGCGGCATCGCCGACATCGCCGGAGCTGCCGCTCTCCTGCCTGCCGCTGCTCTCCGCGCCCGAGCTCCACCAGGTCGTCGCGGAGTGGAACGACACGGCGTCGAGCTTCCCGCAGCGGACCGTGCACGACCTCTTCATGGAGCAGGCGGCCGCGCGGCCGGACGCGATCGCCGTCGCGTGGGAGGGGGGCACGATGAGCTACGGCGAGCTCGACCGGCGCTCGGACGAGATCGCCCGGCACCTCCGGCGGCTGGGGGTGGCGACCGACGCGCGGGTGGGGATCGTCATCGAGCGCTCGCCGGAGATGGTGGCGGCCCTCCTGGGCATCCTGAAGGCGGGCGGCGGCTACCTGCCGCTCGATCCCCTCCTATCCGGGCGAGCGGCTGGCGCTGATGCTGGCGGACGCGGCGCCGGCGGCCGTGGTGGGGGCGCGGCACCTGCTGGCGGCGCTCCCCGAGATCCCCGATGGGCCGTCCCGGCTGGCGTACGAGGATGCCCTCTCCAAGGCGGACACCGGGGCGGACGCCGCCCCCGTTGGCGCCGACGTGCCTCCAGCGAGCTTGGCCTACGTGCTCTACACCTCGGGCTCGACGGGCGTGCCCAAGGGGGTCGAGGTCAGCCATCGTGCGGTGGTGCGGCTGGTGCGCGAGACGGGTTACATGTCGTTCGGCCCCGGCGAGGTCTTCCTCCAACTGGTGCCGATGTCGTTCGACTTGGCGACCTGGGAGATCTGGGGGGCGCTGCTCAACGGCGGCTGTCTGGCGCTCCTGCCGCCCGGGGCGTACACGCTGGCCGACGTCTACGCGGCGGTGGCGCGCCATGGGGTGACGACGATCTGGCTGACGTCCGGCCTCTTTCATCTCGCGGTGGAGGAGGGGATCGCGCCGCTCGGCGGCCTGCGCCAGCTGGTGGCCGGCGGCGACGTCCTGTCGCGCCCCCACGTGGAGCGGGCGCTCGCGGCCCTGCCGAACGTCGACCTCATCAACGGCTACGGCCCGACGGAGAACACCTCCCTCTCGACCACCCACCGCCTGCGCGGCGGGCTCGCGGCGGGCGAGCCGTCGGTGCCGATCGGGCGGCCGATCGCCGCCAGCCGCGCCTACGTGCTCGATCGCTCGCTCGTGCCGCTGCCGGTCGCCAGCGTGGGGGAGCTCTACGTGGGCGGCGCCGGCGTGGCGCGCGGCTACCTCGGCCGTCCGGCGCTGACCGCCGAGCGCTTCGTGCCGGATCCGTTCTCGGCGGACCCGCGGGCCTCAGGGGGCGGCGATCGGCTCTACCGCACGGGCGATCTCGCGCGGTGGCGGCCGGACGGGACGCTCGACTTCCTCGGCCGGCGCGACTTCCAGGTCAAGGTGCGCGGCTTCCGCGTCGAGCTCGGGGAGGTGGAGAGCGCGCTCCTGCGCCATCCGGGGGTGACCGACGCGGTGGTTACGGCGGTCGCCGAGGCCGGCGGCGGCCGTCATCCGGAATCGGCCGGTGGTGGCCACCGTCTGGTCGCCTACTACGTGCCGGAAGGGGCGGCTGGGCCGGCGCCGGCCGAGCTCCGCATCCACCTCCGCGAGAGCCTGCCGGAGCACATGGTGCCGTCGCTCTTCGTGCCCCTCGCGAAGCTGCCGCTCAACGCCACCGGCAAGGTCGACCGGCGGGCGCTGCCGTCGCCGGAGACGCGGCCGGCCGGCGAGCCGGAGGACGCGCCGCGGACGCCGCCCCGCAATCCCGTCGAGGAGGTGATCGCCGGGATCTGGGAGGATCTCCTCGGCCTGAACCCTCTGGACCATCCGGCCGGCGTCGACGACGACTTCTTCCACCTCGGCGGTCACTCTCTCCTCGCCATCCGCCTGCTGTCGCGCCTCCGCGCGGCGCTCGGGGCCGACCTGCCGGTGCAGCAAGTCTTCGATTCGCCGACGATCGCCGGCCTCGCCGCGGCGGTGGCTCGGGCTCTGGTCTCCGGCGATGCCGGTGACGGGGCGGCCGGGCCTGCCCTGCCGCCGCTCGCGCCGCGCGCTTTTGCGGACGCCGCCGCGCCGCTCTCCTACGCGCAGCAGCGGCTCTGGTTCCTCGACCGCCTGGCGCCGGGGAGCCCGGCCTACAACGTACCCTCCGCCTACGGCCTCGCCGGGCCGCTCGCGCCGGCGGCGCTCGCCGCCGCCCTCGCCGAGGTGGCGCGCCGCCACCGGGTTCTCCGCGCCCGCTTCGTCGAGCGCGACGGCGAGCCGCGGCTGGAGATCGGGGAGGCTCCGGCGTCGGGGTTCCTGCCGCTGGTGGATCTGAGCGCCCTGGCTCATCCATCTCTTTCCGGGCGCCGGAGCTCCGAGCTGGCGAGCCTGCGCTCCGCCGAGGCCGAGCGGCCGTTCGACCTCGCCGCGGGACCCCTCCTGCGCGCCGGTCTCGTCCGGCTGGGCGCCGAGGAGCACGTGCTCCTCCTCAGCTTCCATCACGCCGTCTACGACGGCTGGTCGGAGGGGGTGCTCCTCGCGCGAGCTCGCGGCGCTCTATTCTGCGGCGGGGGCGGCGCGGGCGGGGGAGCCGTCGCCCCTGCCCGAGCCGGCCCTCCAGTACGCCGACTACGCGGCCTGGCAGCGGGCCTGGCCGCCGGAGGTGCTCGGCCGCCAGCTCGCCTATTGGCGCGGGCAGCTCGCCGGCGCGCCGACGGCCCTCGAGCTGCCGGCGGACCGGCCGCGCCCGGCGGTCGCGAGCCTCCGCGGCGCCGCCCGCCGGCGGCTCCTCGGGGCGCCGGAGGCGGCGCGGCTCCGCCAGGCGGCGCGGCGGGAGGGAGCGACGCTCTACATGCTGCTCCTCGCGGCCTTCGCGGCGACGCTGGCGCGCCACGGCGGCCAGGAGGACCTCCTGATCGGCATGCCGGTCACGAACCGCACCCGGCCGGAGCTCGAAGGGCTGATCGGCTTCTTCGTCAACACCCTGGCCCTCCGGGTGCGGCTCGCCGGCGAGCCTGAATTCCGCCGCGTGCTGGCGTCGGCGCGCCAGACGGCGCTCGCCGCCTTCGCCCACCAGGACCTGCCGTTCGAGACGCTCGTCGAGGAGCTGCGGCCGGAGCGCGACTTGTCGCGCGCCCCGCTGGTTCAGGCGATGCTCTCGCTGGGGGGCGCCGCGCCGGAGCGGTCGCTCGGCGGCGGCCTCCACCTCGCGCGCCTGCCTTCGCCCGAGAAGACGACGGCGAAGCTCGACCTCTCGCTGGCGGCGACCGAGCTCACCGATCTCGAGGGGGCGGACGGCGGGCAGAGCCTGCTGCTCGAGCTGGAGTACGCCGCCGACCTCTTCCACCCGACGGCCGCGGAGCGGCTCCTCGCGCACTTCGCGACGCTCCTCTGCGGCGCCGCGGCGGCGCCGGATCTGCCGCTCTCGCGCCTGCCGCTCCTGGCGCACCCTGAGCGCCACCAGCTCGTCGCGGAGTGGAACGACACGGCGTCGGGCTTCCCGCAGCAGAGCGTGCACGGCCTCTTCGCGGAGCAGGCGGCAGCGCGGCCGGACGCGGTCGCCATCGCGTGGGAGGGGGGAGCGATGACCTACGGAGAGCTCGACCGGCGCTCCGGCGAGATCGCCCGGCACCTCCGGCGGCTGGGGGTCGCAGCCGACGCGCGGGTGGGGGTCGTCGTCGAGCGCTCGCCGGAGATGTTCGCGGCCCTGTTGGGCATTCTGAAGGCGGGCGGCGGTTACCTGCCGCTCGACCCCGCCTACCCGCGCGAGCGGTTGGCGCTGCTGCTGGCGGACGCGGCGCCGGCGGCCGTGATCGGGGCGCGGCGCCTGCTGGCGGATCTCCCCCCCGGTACGGTACCCCGCCTGGCGCTCGAAGATAGCTTCGCCGAGGCGGCCGAGGCGGCCGAGGCGGCCGAGGGGGATACCGCGCCCCCCGTCCTAGGGAGCGCCGACGTGCCGCCCGCCGGCCTCGCCTACGTGCTCTACACCTCGGGCTCGACGGGCATGCCCAAGGGGGTCGAGGTCAGCCATCGCGCGGTGGTGCGGCTGGTGCGCGAGACGGGCTACGCGTCGTTCGGCCCCGGCGAGGTCTTCCTCCAGCTGGCGTCGATGTCGTTCGACGCGGCGACCTTCGAGATCTGGGGGGCGCTGCTCAACGGCGGCTGTGTGGCGCTCCTGCCGCCCGGGCCGGTCACGCTGGCCGACGTCTACGCGGCGGTGGCGCGCCACGGGGTGACGACGCTCTGGCTGACGTCCGGCCTCTTCCACCTCGCGGTGGAGGAGGGGCTCGCGCCGCTCGGCGGCCTGCGCCAGCTCCTCGCCGGCGGCGACGTCCTGTCGCGTCCCCACGTGGAGCGGGCGCTCGCGGCCCTGCCGAACGTCGACCTCATCAACGGCTACGGCCCGACCGAGAACACGACGTTCTCGACCACCCACCGCCTGCGCGGACGGCCTCGCGGCGGGGGAGCCGTCGGTGCCGATCGGGCGGCCGATCTCCGGCAGCCGCGCCTACGTGCTCGACCGCTCGCTCGCGCCGCTGCCGGTCGCCTGCGTCGGGGAGCTCTACGTGGGCGGCGCCGGCGTGGCGCGCGGCTACCTCGGCCATCCGGCGCTGACCGCCGAGCGCTTCGTGCCGGATCCGTTCTCGGCGGACCCGCGGGCCTTAGGGGGCGGCGACCGGCTCTACCGCACGGGCGATCTCGCGCGGTGGCGGCCGGACGGGACGCTCGACTTCCTCGGCCGGCGCGACTTCCAGGTCAAGGTGCGCGGCTTCCGCGTCGAGCCCGGGGAGGTGGAGAGCGCGCTGCTCCTCCATCCGGGGGTGCGCGAGGCGGTGGTGACGGCGGTGGCCGAGGCCGGCGGCGGCCACCGTCTGGTCGCCACTACTGCCAGTACGTGCCGGAAGGCGCGGACGGGCCGATGCCGCCGACATCGGCCGAGCTCCGCATCCACCTCCGCGAGAGCCTGCCGGAGCACATGGTACCATCGCTCTTCGTGCCCCTCTCGGAGCTGCCCCTCAACGCCAACGGCAAGGTCGACCGGCGGGCGCTGCCGTCGCCCGAGGCGGGTGCGGCGAAGGGGACGACGCGCCGCGGACGCCGCCCCGCAATCCCGTCGAGGAGGTGATCGCCGGGATCTGGGAGGATCTGCTCGGCCTGGATCCTCTGGACCATCCGGTCGGCGTCGACGACGACTTCTTCCACCTCGGCGGCCATTCGCTCCTCGTCATCCGCCTGCTGTCGCGCCTCCGCCAGGCCTTCGGCGCCGACCTGCCGGTCCAGCGGGTGTTCGCGGCGCCGACGGTCGCCGGCCTCGCCGCGGCCATCGCGGCAGCGTCGGCGATGGCCGCGGCCGGCCGGCGGGAGGAGGCGCTGCCGCCGCTGCCTCCGATCGTGCCGCTCCCGAGCCGGCACGGCGTGCTGCCGCTGTCCTACCCGCAGCGGCGGCTCTGGTTCATGGACCGGCTGGCGCCGGAGAGCCCGACCTACAACATCCCCTCGGGCTACCTCCTGCGCGGGCCGTTCGCGCCGGCGGCGCTCGCCGCCGCCCTGGTCGAAATCGTCTGCCGCCACGAGGTGCTGCGCACGCGGATCGTCGCCGTCGCGAACGGCGAGCCGGGGCAGGAGGTCGGCCCGCCGCCGCCGACAGCCCCGCTGCCGCTCGCCGACCTCTCCGGCCTGCCGCCGGCGCGCCGGGCGCCGGAGCTCGCCGCGCTCGCCGGCCGCGAGGCCCGCCACGGCTTCGACCTGCGGCGCGGCCCGATGCTGCGTTCCACGCTGGTGCGGCTGGAGGAGGGCGAGCACGCCCTCCTCCTCACCCTCCACCACATCGCGTCGGACGGCTGGTCGGAGGGGGTGCTGCGGCGCGAGCTGTCGTCCCTCTACGCCGCCGCGCTGGCGGGGGAGCCGTCGCCGCTCGCCCCGCTGGCCCTCCAGTACGCCGACTTCGCGGCCTGGCAGCGCGCCTGGCCGGAGGAGGCGCTCGCGGCGCAGCTCGCCCACTGGAAGGAGCGGCTCGCCGGCACGCCGGCGCTCACCCTCCCCGCCGACCGTCCGCGGCCGCCGATCGCGAGCTTCCGCGGCGACTCCCTGCGGCTCGACCTGCCGCCGGAGCTCGCCGGGGCCCTCCGCCTTCTCGCGCGGCGCGGCCAGGCGACCCTCTTCATGACCGTCCTCGCCGCCTGGCACGCGCTCCTCCAGCGCCATTCCGGGCAGACCGACTTCGCCATCGGCACGCCGGTCGCGAACCGCACCCGGCCGGAGCTGGAGCCGCTCCTCGGCATCTTCCTGAACATGCTCGCCCTGCGCACGGACGGCGGCGGCGATCCGAGCTTCGCCGAGCTCCTGGCGCGGGTGCGGCACACGGCCCTGGCGGCGTACGATCACGCCGACGTGCCCTTCGAGCGCATCGTGGACGAGGTCAACGTCGAGCGCGACCGCAGCCGCCAGCCGCTGGTGCAGACGATGCTCGCGCTCAACAGCACGCCGGGGGTGCCGTTCGCCCTGCGCGGTCTCGCGGTCGAGCCGCTCGACACGTCCGCCCGGGTCTCCCGCTTCGACCTGAGCCTCGGTCTTTCCGACCGGGGGGGAGAGCTCGGCGGGGGGTTCGAGTACAGCACCGACCTCTTCGACCGCACCACGATGGCGCGCCTCGCGGGGCACCTCGTCCACCTGCTGGCGGCGGTGGCGGACGACCCGTCGCGCCGGGTGGCGGCGATCGAGCTGCTGTCGCCGGCCGAGCGGCAGCAGGTGGCCGTCGAGCTGAACGACACGGCGGCGGACCTCGCGGCGGTGTTCGGCGGTGTCGGCGGGATTGGCGGCGGCGAGCCCCTGCTGCACCGCTGGATCGAGCGGCAGGCGGCGCTGACGCCGGACGCCACGGCGGTCGTCGGCGAGAGCGAATCGCTCACCTACCGCGAGCTCGACGCCCGCGCCAACCGCCTGGCCCGCCGCCTGCGCCGGCTGGGGGTGCGGGTCGACGAGCCGGTCGCGATCTGCGCCGAGCGCTCGCCGGCGCTCGTCGTGGGTCTTCTCGCCATCCTGAAGGCCGGCGGCGCCTACCTGCCGCTCGACCCGTCCTATCCGTCGGAGCGGCTGGCCTTCATGATCGAGGACGGGCTCGGCGGCCTCGCGAAGCCGGTGCTCCTGGCGCAGGTCGACCTCCTCGCCGCGTCCGTGGCGGGGGCCGGCGCCCGCCTGGTCGACCTCGATTCTGCGGCCGGCCCGGCGGGCGACGCCGACAACCCCCTGCCGGCCCCCCTCGACGGCGGCGCCGGGGCGGACAACCTCGCCTACGTCATCTACACCTCGGGCTCGACGGGGCGGCCGAAGGGCGTCATGAGCACCCACCGCGGCATCGTCAACCGGATCGCCTGGATGCAGCGGGCCTACGGCCTCACGCCCGAAGACCGCGTGCTGCAGAAGACCCCGGTCTCCTTCGACGTGTCGGTCTGGGAGCTGTTCTGGCCGCTCGTCGTCGGCGCGCGGCTGGTGCTGGCGCGGCCGGGCGGCCACCGCGATCCGGCCTACCTGACGCGGCGGATCGAGGAGCAGGCGGTGACGACGCTCCACTTCGTGCCGTCGATGCTGCAGGCCTTCCTCGCGCACCTATCGCAGGCGTCGCAGGCGGGCCTCGGCCGCTGCCGCTCGCTCCGGCGGGTGATGGCGAGCGGCGAGGCGCTGCCGGCGGAGCTCGCGGCGCGCTTCCACGAGCTCCTGGGAGGCGCGCCCGGGACCGCCCGGCCTGCCGAAACCACCGAGTTGCACAACCTCTACGGTCCCACCGAGGCGTCAGTCGACGTGACGGCGCACCGGACGCTGCCGGGGCCGGCACGGCGCGCGGTCCCCATCGGCCGCCCGATCGCGAACCTGGGGCTCTGGCTGCTCGATCCGGAGCTCCAGCCGGTGCCCCTGGGGGTGCCCGGCGAGCTCTACATCGGCGGGACGGGCCTCGCGCGCGGCTACCTCCGCCGGCCCGGCCTGACGGCGGAGCGCTTCGTCCCCCATCCGCTGGGCCGACCCGGCGAGCGGCTCTATCGGACGGGCGACCTTGCGCGCTTCTCGGCCGACGGCGAGATCGAGTTCCTCGGCCGCACCGACGACCAGGTGAAGCTGCGCGGCTTCCGCATCGAGCCGGGGGAGATCGAGGCGGCGCTGGCCGGCCATCCGGCGGTCCGCGAGGCGGCGGTGGTGGCGCGGGAGGAGGGGCCGGGGGAGGTGCGGCTCATCGCCTACGTGGTGCCGGCGGGACCGGGGCCCAGGCCGGAGGCGGGGGAGCTCCGCGACGCCCTCCGCCGCGTCCTGCCGGAGCATATGGTGCCCGCCGACTTTGCGCTCGTCGACGCCCTGCCGCTCACCCCGAGCGGCAAGGTGGACCGCGGCGCCCTGCGCGCCCGCCTTCCGGCCGACGAGCTGGCGCCCGCGGCCGAGCCCGGCGGCGATCTGGAGATCGAGATCGAGGATCTCGTCGCCGGCATCTGGCAGGACCTCCTGAAGCGCGGGTCGATCGGCCGCGACGACGACCTCTTCAACGTGGGGGCGCACTCGATCCTCGCCATTGAGTTCACCTCCCGCGTCTACGACGCCCTGGGCCTCGAGATCCCCCTGAGCCTCCTCTTCGAATCCCCCACCGTCCGCCGGCTCGGCGCGGCGATCCAGGAGCTCTTGCTCGAGCAGATCGCCAGCCTCACCGACGAAGAGGCCGAGCTTCTGGCGGAGTGACATGACCCACGACTACCCGATCCTTGAATTCGATCCGGAGAGGTCGGCGCTGATCGAGCCCCACCGCACGATCACACCGGTCTCGATCCCGGAATTGGCGGTGGCGTGTTTCTTCAAGGACGTCGTAGACGACATCGTCCTGCGCGACAACCTGGTTCCGCTGACCACGCAGCGCAGCGAGATGGGGCAGCACCCCATCTATGAGATCACCTATCGCAAGCGCCGCATCGCCTTCTTTCATGCCGGCTCCGGAGCGCCCCTGGCCGCGGGCCTGCTCGAGGGGGCGATCGCTCATGGCGCCCGAGTGATCATCGCTTGCGGCGGCGCCGGGGTGCTCGATCCGGCGATCCCGATGGGGCGGATCATCGTTCCCACCGCCGCGATTCGTGACGAGGGCACCTCGTATCACTACCTCCCGCCCAGCCGCGAGGTGGCGGCGAATCCCTTGGGCCTCGAGATCCTCCGGGAGGTGCTCGAGTGCCAGGACCATCCGTACCTGTTCGGCAAGACCTGGACGACCGACGCCGTCTTCCGCGAGACGCGCGGAAAGATCCAGGCGAGGCGGGCCGAGGGGGCGATCGTCGTCGAGATGGAAGCCGCCGCGCTCTTCGCCGTCGGCGACTTCCGCAACGTCCTCGTGGCCCAGCTTCTCTATGCGGGAGACAGCGTCGGCGGCGAGAGCTGGGACCATCGCGACTGGGGCGCGCAGAGATCGATCCGGAAGTCGCTCTTCTTTCTCGCCTGCGACGCCTGCTGCGACGCGCCGCCTATTGCGGGGGGTATCGCCGGCGGGTGAGCCGCCGGCGTTCGAAGTCTCATTCCTCCCGCAAGGCCACCAGGGGATCGACACCGGCAGCCCGCCGGGCGGGGATGAAGCAGGCCGCGAGCGCTACCGCCGTCAGGACCGCTGCTACCACTATGTAGATCTTCGGATCGCGCACTCCAACGCCGTACACGAGGCTCTCCACCGTGCGGCCCACGGCGAGCCCGCCGGCCAATCCGATCACCAGGCCCAGCAGCACGACCCGCATGCCCTCCGAGACGATCAATCCCTGGACGCGGCGCGGCGTTGCGCCCATGGCCATGCGGACGCCGATCTCGCGCGTACGCTGGCTGACGGAGTAGGCGAGCACGGCGTAGATCCCGATCGCGGCAATCAGAAGCGCGACCCCGGCGAAGATGCTGAGCAAGGTGCTGGTCAGCCGCGGCTGCGCGGCGCTGGTCGTGACCCATTGCTCCATGGTCTTCACGTTGGCCATCGGCAGGTCGGGGTCGAGCGCTTTGACCTGCTTGCGGATGGCGGGCAGCAGGGATTCCGGAGCCGCGTCCGTCCGCACCACGACGTCCATCGACGGATTGGTCCGCGTGGTGATGGAGTAGTAGAAGGCCGGTGACTCCTGACTCAGTTGGGTGCTGCGCACGTCACCGACCACGCCGACCACCGTGAAGGGAGTTTTGGGGTCGGCCGAGCGGCGCAGGGTGCGTCCGAGTGGATTCGCATTTCCCCAGAAGGTGCGGGCGGTGGCCTGGCTCACGATGATGATGTTGGGCGTGCTCGCATCGGTGTACTCGAACTCGCGCCCCAGCAGCAACGGGATGTTCATGGTCTTGAAGTAGCCGGGGTTCACGATGCGCCAATCGGTGGGGACCTTGGCGTCGGGCGGCAGGATGGAGTTTTCGGTCGCCATCATCGGGTGGCTGTAATACGCGCCGGCACCGAACGGGATGCCGCTCGAGACCGCCGCGCTGCGCACGCCCGGCAGCGCTTGCAGGGATTCGATCATCTCGTGGAAGAACAAGGGGGCCTTCGTCTTGGAGGGGTACTTGTCCGTGGGAAGTGACACTTGAAACGTGATGAGGCCGTGCGGCTCGAAGCCGAGCTTCACACTCTGCAGATTGACCAGGGTCTGGATGAACAGGCCGGCTCCGATCAGCAGCATCGTCGCAAGGGCCAGCTCGATCGCCACCAGGCTGTTGCGCATGCGCGTGCGAATGCCGCCGGAGCCGCGTCCACCGCTCTTGAGCACCTCATTGACCTTCACCTGCGCCGTGCGCAGGGCGGGCACGATGCCGAAGATGAGCCCGGTCAGCACCGTAAGCCCCAACGCAAACAACAGAACGTTGGAATCCACTTCGATCGTGGGGATGGGCAGCGCGTTCGGCGGCAGCCAGTGGTTCATGGCGCGTACCGACCACCAGGTCGCCAGCAGTCCGGCGAGGCCTCCGCTGCAGGAGAGGGTCACGCTTTCGATCAGGAGCTGGCGCACCAGCCGGCCCTGGCTGGCGCCCAACGCCGTGCGCACCGCCATCTCGTGTTGCCGGGCCGCGGTCCTCGCCAGCAGGAGATTGGCGATGTTGGCGCAGGCGATGAGCAGCACGAAGCTGACGGCGGCCATCAGCACCAGCAATCCGGTCTTGATCTGCTCGGGGATGAGCGCATCGAACGTGCTGAGCAGATTCACGCCCCAATCGCGCATCTCCGGATATTGCTGCTTCATTCCGTCGGAGATGGTGTTCATCTCCGCCCGCGCCTGCTGGATGGAAACGCCGGGCTTGAGCCTGCCGACCACGACCAGGGTGTGGTTCAGGCGCATCTCCTTGGCCGGGTCGATGGTCAACGGGGTGTAGATGTCTCCGGGCTCCACGAGGTTCAGAGTGTCAGGGGCGATGCCGACGATGGTGGTGGCGTTGCCGTTGAGCTCGAGGGTGCGGCCCAGGACGTTGGCGTCCTTGCCGAAGTGGCTTCGCCGGAACGTCTCTCCGATGATGGCGACCCGTGCCGCGCCGGGTTTCTCTTCCTCGGGGGTGAACGTCCTTCCCGCGATCAGAGGGACCCCGAGAACGCGCAGCAGCCCCGGGCTGATGCGGTTGCCGGCAAGCTGCTCGGGCTCACGCATTCCGGTGAGGATGTAGGTGTCGGAGCTGACCGCGGCGAGGTCGAAGCTTTTCGTCTGCGCCAGCCAGTCGAGATAGTTCAGGATCGAGACGTTGTAGATCGGCGCGTGCAGCTTGTCGTTCCGCTCGAAGACGAACAGCAGCCGGTCCGGATCCTTGAAGGGCAGCGGCCGCAGCATCTGCGCATTCACCACGCTGAAGATGGTGGCGGTGGCGGCGATGGCCAGGCCGATGGTCAGCACCACGGCCGCGGTGAAGAGCGGGGCCTTGCGCATGAGCCGCAAGGAATACGCAAGATCCTGGGTGATCGACATAGAGACCTCCAAGAGACGCACTGCCGGGCGCGAGTCTAGCAAAGCGATCGGCGCCTGCAACCGGCTTAAGTATTCGGGAGACCGGACTCAGGAATGTCATCTGGCGGCGGCGAGCTGTTCCTCAACGACCTGCCGCATGACCTCGAGGTCGTCTCGTCCCCCCAGAGCGAACTGCTCGAGGAACCGGTCGACGTGGAACCGCAAAGCCGCCTCGAAAGGGACGGATGGCCTGTACGAGAGCCGGCCCACGGGTTCAACCTTGAGGTAGCCCTTCTGCTCGAGCCGCTTGACGAAGGTCCGGACGGTGTTGTCGTTGAGCGAGAAGTCCGGATCGTGCCGGGCGAGCTCCTGGGAGATCTCGGCCATGGTCAGGGGGTTGCGCTTCGAGAGGACCCAGAAGACCTTCCACTCGCTGGGCGAGAGCAGATCCTGGCGGGCCACGGGGCGGCGCGCGGGCATCTTAGGGTGCTCCCGGAGAGGTTCGTGGTGAGGTCATCGACCGCCGCATTCTAGCGTGAGAGCGCGAAAAGACGATTCCACCCCCCAGGCGGTCGATCGGGGGTGAGCCCGGACGATCCCCTGCATAGCCTCCTCCTCTGCCAGCCTTCCGCCAGGCGCAGGTAGGCCAGCTCCTCGTAGCTCCCGAGCTCCTCGGCGACCGCCGACGCCCGCTCGAGCAGGGCGAGCGCCTCGGCCAGGCGCCCCTGGTCCCTCCGCGGCGCCGCCCAGGAGCGGCAGAGGGAGACTCGCGTCTCCAGGGCCAAAGGCTCGTCCTGAAGCTCCATGACGGACTGCTTCAGAAGATCCTCGGCCACCTCCGGCCGCCCCACACGGCGCTCGACCTCGGCGAGGAGCACCGTGGCGGCCGCCGCTCCCAGCTGCCGGCGTCCGGCCGTCTCTTCGAGCCGATCCAGGAGGAAGACGCCGAGGCCGGCAAGGTGCCGCCTACCTTCCGCCAGCCCTTCGAGGCTATACTCCTCTCCCATGCGAAGGCGGCAACGCCGCTGCGATTCTTCGCTGAGCTAAAATAAGATCGCTGGCCCAAAATAAGAATCGCTGGCCCAAAATAAGAATCGCTGAGCCGAGATAAGGATCGCAGAGGCAAAATAAGAATCGCTGAGACAAAATAAGAATCGCTGGGCCATCGGAAGAATAGCTGGGCCAAAATAAGGATCGCTGGCCCAAGATAAGGATCGCTGGCAGAAAATAAGAATCGCTGAGCCGGCGGAAGAATCGCTGGCCCAAAATAAGAATCGCAGAGACAAAATAAGAATCGCTGGGCCGTCGGAAGGATCGCCGCGATCTCCGGTCTTCTTCCCTCGCTGCCGCCAAGCTCAATCCGCAGAGAGACATAGCCCGGGGTTTCAACCCACCCTCTTATACACATCTCGCGGCAAGGAGACGTGTAGGACCGGCGACTTTCGCAGGGCATTCCCTCTCAGTGTGCAAGGTCTGAATGTAGGGGCGGGGCTTGTCCCCGCCCGGGTGGGGGTCGGCGATGCCGGCAACCGACGGCGGCAACCTGCCGGCGGCTCCCTGCGTCCCTCCGGGACTTCGGGGGGGGTAAGATTGTTCCCCGCCCCGGGGCTGAAGCCCCGCGCTCTATCCCTGCGGCCCTCCGGGCCTGAAAACACACCTCCAACCGGCAACTCGGTGGGCAGCCAGTTAGAGCCGGCTGCGATCACCTCTACGACCGCAGCGTCCAACAGGCCTTCCACGACGCGGTCCGGGCCGCCGGCCTCGCGCAGCCGGCGACCTGCCACACCCTCCGCCACTCCTTCGCCACCCACCTCCTGACGAACGGCTACGACATCCGTGGAGACGACCATGATCCTCACCCACGTCTTGAACCGGGGTCCGGTGGACCTCCTGTAGGCAGTTCCTCATTTAGGAGACGGAGCCGCGGCCGCGCGGGTAAGCCCCTCCGCGAGTGGACGCTTGTCGATGCTCCGCTGCCCGTAGAAGCCGAGCGCTAGCGCGCAGATCGCATTCTCAGGTCGAGAGATAGGGGTTGCACTTCCAACCATGGAATGCATACCGTGGTCAATAGCCTTCCGGCCCCTGATTCTTATACGTGCGCGGGTATGTGGACTTATTGTGCTCTCTGTCAGTTAGCTCCCAGTTCCCTCCGGCTTGGGTTCTTGGGAGATCGATCGAAAGACCGGTCTCTTCTACGGGGAGCGTCCTTGGCGTTGACCTTGGCCAGGAACGGGCGTAGAGTTAAAGGGACTTTGGACGCAATAGGCATGCTGGGGTGAGAGGGCAGAAGGTTAATCTCGAGGTCGGGCGGCGCTCGGATAGATTCTAGAATCTTCAGCAATAATAGGAGTAGAGGATGGCCAAGAAGCGAGTCTTCATCAGCTTTGACTATGACCACGACGAAGGCGCCAAGATCATGTTGGCTGGACAGGCCAAGCACTCGGATAGTCCCTTTGATTTCAAGGACGCCTCCGTTAAGGATCACCTCACCGGTGACTGGAAGGAGAAGATCAGGCGCCGAATGGACAACGTGGATCTCGTAATTGTCCTCTGCGGCCAATATACCCACACTGCCAGTGGCGTTGCGACCGAGCTATCAATAGCACAGGACAAGTTGAAGGAGTATTTTTTTCTTGCTGCCTACTCGGACAAGACTTGCACCAAGCCAACCTCGGCCAAGTCAGCTGACAAAATTTACAACTGGACATGGGACAATTTGAAGGCGCTCGTGGGCGGCGCAAGGTAGCCGTGCGTGCGCCGAGCACTCTGCGTCGGAATCGACCTCTATGCTTTGGCACCGCTGCAAGGCTGCGTCAGCGATGCCGAACGCATGGCGGCGCTCTTGTGTCGTCACGAGGGCGGCGAACCTAACTTCGACTGCCGGTGCCTAGTCGCCCCTCTCGATGGCACCGGCGACACGATCAGTTGCGTTGACCTTCGTCGAGCGGTCGATGACCTCTTCAAAGACCAAGCTGACGTTGCGCTACTCCACTTCTCTGGGCACGGAACCGCCAACAATCTCGACGGCTACCTCGTCGCGCAAGATGCGACACGATACAACGAGGGCCTGGCAATGTCGGAGGTGTTGAAACTCGCGAATGACTCGAGGGCTACTGAGGTTGTCATCTTCCTTGACTGCTGCCATTCAGGGCATCTCGGCAACCCGCCCGTCATTAATAATGAACGTGCGCTGCTGCGCGAGGGCGTCTCGATATTGTCGGCTAGTCGCGGCGACCAAGTGTCAGTCGAAACATCCAACGGTGGCCTGTTTACATCCCTTGTCGCTGACGCCCTTGAAGGCGGAGCCGCAGATCTACTCGGCTCAGTCACCGCACCGTCCATCTATGCCTACGCTGAAGGAGCTCTCGGGGCCTGGGATCAGCGTCCGCTGTTCAAGTCCCATCTCTCGAGGGTTCTCCCAATTAGAAAGTGTAGACCACCGATAGACTTGGTCATTGTGAGGGAGCTGCCAACCCTCTTCCCAGTGCCGGCCGAAGACATGGCGCTCTCTCCGGAATTCGAGCCGTCGTCCGGCTGCCCCGATAGGGACAAATGCGACCTCTTCGCAAAGCTCCAGGTCCTCAGCCGCTGCCATCTCGTGGTGCCGGTCGGTGCTGCCCACATGTACGACGCGGCCATGCGATCAACAGGCTGCCGACTCACAGCAACGGGTAGGTACTACTGGCGCCTCGCCTCAAACGGAAGAGTCTAGTAACCGCCCTACGCGGTGTAGCCTAATACCGGCGCCTCCAGTGGACGCTTTTACCTCCGTTTCAAGCTATAACGGTCTACGGGCGGGATCACTTCGCGGTGCGTTTTGAGCCTGCAGCCAAGCGCCGCTGAGTCGCTACAACGTTGGGCGTAGCGCATCTACTGACGATGATGTGGGGAATACTCGAGTTCTTCTATCGGCTTGGAGCTATGATGGGCCTGCTACTTTAAGGAGCGACCGCGTTCTGGTTATTAGGTTATAGCTGTACTAATCGTACGTGCACCGAAAGAAGAGGTTCGAGAAGAGAGGGCCTCGCCTCGGAGAAACGGGTAGGCGTGTGAGCCTGGGCTCGGCGGCCTTGGCTTCGGCGGCTGGGGTGGCACTTGGAGAGGGGTTCGAAGAGCGGCGGTGGGAAACAGACTACTAAGAATCAACAGCTTTAAGAGCAGCCGTAACAAGTAGTTCGGCGAATCGATCAACCTCTTCAGATCGTGGGTCCCAACTGGAAGGCGCGATCTCGCACCCTTCTGGCGCTATCACTCCCGGCATATCTTTATAGAGGTGGTATAGTGCTTCACCAGCGCCCCCCAAGCCCGGCGCGAATACAATCCTCTTCTCTTGTGCAAGTGACGTAATCGTAGCATGCTCTACTCCCCTCCCTCCTCTGATTGCTATGACACTGTCCGCCTCAATGGCCATCCGAGAAATCACCAGCTTAACTCGTGTCATATCCGCAATTACCTTGCTAGAAGCATCCGAGGATAAAAAGGGCAAACGCACCTCGCGTCCATCACCCGCGTAAGCGATCGCTTCTCGAATCTCTGGGTACAGCCAAAGACGCCCCTTGACATCGTATGTTGTCGCAGAGTCGCGGAATCCCTCACGAACAAATGGATCTATACCACCGCCACGAGTTGCCATGCAATATGGCTTTCTAGGGTTGAGAGCAAGGTACTTACCTATGCACCTAGCGAGAGCCTGGATGAACGGTCTTTTGAGACTATTCTCAGCCTCATCTTCCTGTGACACAGAGCCCACAACCATTACCTTCATCACGGGCCTCTGGAGAAGTAGCAAAAGGCGGGCCTGGCTCGCGCTGGTAAGCTTAGAGCCGCTGGCAGTATAAAGATCTAAGCATGTTACGCGCTTGGCGAGATTCAGAAGCTCTCTCTCGTCCGAAGTAGTCGCTGCGCCCTGAATAGAGGGCAAACTCTCCAACATAATTGGCAAAAGCCGCGCCATATATGGCCTGAGATCATCCACCAAAGCGAGGCGATTTTCGTCCTGCACGCCGCTGCTTTTAATTGCAGAAGTTGATAATATTAATATAACACAATCGTGCTCATCCAGAGCTGCCTGAATCTGAGGTCTCCATTCCCCAAGCTTACGCTGCTCAAACCATGCCCACGTCTTGACCCCCTTCCCCCTGAGGAAAGCAGTAATTCGCTTGACAATTTTTATGTCGGGAGTGGCATAAGAAATAAAACAAGAAATGTACTGAGACATACAGCCCTCTCAACGTTTCGCTAGAGCCTCTGCAACCAAATCTCTCCATTCGATCAGCTCTATCTTACGATTAGGCTTAGATGTTCTGCCCTGAATCAGACAAGGAGAGGTGAAGTCGGCGGTATCTACTATTTCTAAATTGTTCGCACGCAATGTCGCTCCTGTTTCGACGATATCTACAATAGCTGAGATGCCATCGAAGCGCGGGTATGCTTCGCATGCTCCATGCACACGCAAAATCCTGAAGTCTCCACCTCTTTTCTTTAAATATCTTTCGGTAATCTGTGCATATTCGGTCGCAACCAATAAGGGGGAGACTTCTTCTAGATCAAGCCCAATCTTCTTGCACAGCGCGAGAGGGGCTCGGTATTCATCAAATTGGTGACATATTTCCACGTCAGCCTGGAGCTCAGTGACCACATCAGTACCACAGAAGGCCGCATCGAGCTGCCCCGTGGCCACCAAGGATGGCAGATCCCAAGGACGCAAAAAGAAAACTGTCACTTTGTTTGAAGAAAACACCAGTTGATGGGAGTCTATGCTAAGAGACAAAGAGAGGCAGTTCATTATTTTGGGGTGAAGTCGTGAGCGTACGCTCGGTATGCCCACTCGGAGTAGCTCTTGAGTTCTAGCTAGCGTAGTCATTTTAAGACTTTCATGGTTGATTAGGCCGTCCATCCTAGCATGCATCCGGGAAAGTTGCAGCAGACGAAGCATCAACCTCAGAAGAGGTTCCACCCGATTGGTTGAGGAAGAGTGATGCGCGGTCGCCACGGGCTCCCTGCCGAGGTGAGAAACAGGCACCAAGTGGTTCCCGGGGGGCGATGTGGAGCGGACTGGAGGCTCTTCCGGAGAGTTTTGAGGGCAAATTCTCGACTGGACGGTCCCGCATTTCCAGCTTTCCGGCTCGTCTGGACACACGGATCCCGGGGCTCTCTTGTCCCGAGAGCTGGGATTCAAGCAGTCTTCAAGTCGAGGCAGCGATCGACTCGCCGTCTACCCGCCCACGAACGGCAGGGGCGGCGGGAAGCAGCCGATGGGGAAGGGCGGGTCGCGGTGTCCCGCCCGGAGCTTCTCGGCGGCGTTGCGGTACGCGGCGACGAAGAGGAAGTAGGCGTTGCGCAGCTCGCGGCGGACGGCGCGGCTGGCAGCGTGGACGGCCGGCGAGGGCGATCTCTTGGTCTTGAGAGGACGGCTCTCGGCCAGGATGGCGGCGGGCCGAGCGCTTGGACTCCGGTGCGCTCCCGGCGGGCAGCGGCTTCCGCGTCGATCTCAGACACCATGTCGGCGGCCAGTCGCTGCCGCTGCTCCGGCGTCAGGTGCTTCCAGCAGGGGAGGGGAGAGAGCTCCAGGGTTTCGCGGGTCGCATACTGGTAGGTTCCGAAGTCCTCGCCACGGCGGCGGGCGAGGTACTCCTGGGTGCGGTCGAACCACCAGCCCTCCAGAGTCTTGCCCTCGGTCAGGGCCTCGTCGCAGTGGACTCCCGGCCATTCCTGGAGGCGTTCGACCAAGCCCTCTTTGACGCCGTGGCTGAGGACGTAGCGGAGTCGCGCGATCTGCGCCTCGGGCTCGTCGCTGATCTGGACCGCCTGGTACCTGCGCCCGAAGATCTTCTCCCGCCAGCCGGTGAGGCGGCCGATCTCGCGGGCGACCTTGGGGTTGAAGTAGGTCATGAACCGAGCGAGTTGCCAGGCATCGTCGACGTTGCCCTCTGGCGCGGTGATGTCCGGAGCGTGGTACAATTCAAGCAAGAACAGGCCAGGCCAACCCCGCGCTTACAGCGGATGTCTGAGTCATTCTCACCCGAGGTGCGCTGCAACCGTGGTGGCTTAGAGAGGGGCGCCGGCCTGCAACGGGCGCACGCTGAAGTGCCAACCGTTGACCCCCAGCTTGAAAGCCAACGTAGTCATAAATAATTTGTGGCTGCGGTCTTTAAAGAGGAGAGAACGTGAAAAAGAGCATGAAGAAACTGCGGCTCTCGCGAGAGACTTTGCTTAAGATTGAGAATCTAGCGGAGGCCAACGGAGGCTTAGTTAAAGCCGATTCTGACCCTTGCGCTGATACACAAACGTGTCAGTATTCGTTATGCCTGATGCCTAGCTGTTTGTGCTGGTAAGTTTATTCGGAGTAGTAACACAACAAGCTTTAGGCCTGTTACAGACGCTAGCGAGGGTATTAGATAGGGTATCGAAACTTGCGAGAAGGGCAGCCAACCCCGCGGTCGCGCGGGCGGGCACCGCTTACGGGCGGTGTCGCCCGCTCACCTTAATCGGCGTTGGGCGTCATTAATTCTGAGAGAAATGGCCGAAGAGCATACTGCAGCTTGTCGGGGAACTGATGCCAGCTCCTGCGCCGAGGTCCCCACCGCGATGATCGGAGAAGAGGCTCCTGCGCCGAGGTCCCCACCGCGATGATCGGAGAAGAGGTTCCACCCGAATAGTTGAGGAAGAGTGACGCGCCGTCGCTACTGGCTAGCCACGGGCTCCCTGCGGAGGCGAGAAATAGGCACGAAGTGGTTCCTGGGGGACGATGTGGAGCGGACTGGAGGCTCTTCCGGAGAGTTTGAGGGCAAATTCTCGACTGGACGGCCCCGCATTTCCAGCTTTCCGGCTCGTCTGGACACACGTATCCCAGGGCTCTCTTGTCCCGAGAGCTGGGATTCAAGCAGTCTTCAAGTCGAGGCGGCGACGGACTCGCCGTCTACCCGCCCACGAACGGCAGCGGCGGCGGGAAGCAGCCGATGGGGAAGAGCGGGTCGCGCTGTCTCGCCCGGAGCTTCTCGGCGGCGTTCCGGTAGGCGGCGACGAAGAGGAAGTAGGCGTTGCGCAGCTCGCGGCGGACGGCGCGGCTGGCAGCGTGGACGGCCGGCGCGGGCGATCTCTTGGTCCTGAGAGGACGGCTCTCGGGGCTCTGGAGGGGATCACCCTCAGCTTCGGTTCAGCCGAGCTTCTCGCGGCCCTCCAGGCCGCTACGAGGCAAAAGCCTACTCGGCCATCTCGATCAGCAGTCCGTGGGTGAACGAGGCCGGGATCAGGAAGCGGCTCCGCCCCGCGTACTTGAACACCGGCGGCGTCAGGCCGGTGTTGGCCTGGACCAGGTTATGGGCCGAGCCGAGCCGGGCGACCTTGAGGCTCACCCCGAGGATGCCCTCGCCGCGGTCGGCCGCGAAGTCCGCCACCAGGCCGGGGCCGTCCGGCTCGAGCAGGGTCAGGGTGGCGTTGTGATATTGCACGTCGGCGCCGCGGCCGCCGAGGTAGGCGACCTCCTTGTGCTTGTGCTGCACCTTGAGGCCGAGCCCCTGGTAGAAGCCGATCGCCGCGTCGAGGTCCGCGACGACCATAAACAGGGTGTCGATCTTCTCCGCCGTGTTGGGGTGCGGCCGCGGTGCCAGCACGGGAAAATCGCGGAACATCTTCCGCACCTGGGCCTCGTCGTAATCCAGGAAGAAATTCGAGTTGTCGGGCGCGACGCGGCTGGTGAGGATGATCAGGCTCCATAGCGGGGTGGCGCCGACGGTTTCGCCGGTCGGCACCAGGGTGAGCGGACCGGCGGGGATGGGGCCGACGTTGGGGTAGCCGGCGGCGGTCAGGAAGTCGACCGCCTGAGCGGCGTCGAGCACCTCGGTGCCGTAGATCTTCCCGCCCTCGTGGTGGTCGAGGAAGTCGAGGAACGGCGCGGTGGATGGATTGCGCTCGGTGAAGGCGTCGATCTCGAGGTACGACAGATCGCTGAACCAGATCAGGTGATTGGTGGCCCCGCCGGGAGCGAGCAGCGCCGGGGTGACGGCAAAGCCGAGCTGGTGCATCGCGTTCGCGGTGGCGTCGAAATTCTCGAGGCGCACCAGCGAGCCGACGTGATCGATCCCCCGGCCGATTCCCAGCTGTTGCGCCGTGGCCTGCCCGCAAAGAACCAAGGCGCCGCACGTCGCGGCCCACAGAATGCGTCTTGCGCTCATCTCTCACCTCCTGGTCGTGAAGACATTTTCGCTCGTCTGGAGATCGTATGGCTCCGGCGTCAGGAATCCAGGGTGTGGACCAGCCTGAAGTCGTGGCTGAACGGCGCGTCGAGGATGCGGTCGACCGTCCAGCCGGCGTTCCGGCAGAGGGCTTCGAAGGCATCCCACTCGCGGCGGCGGACGGCCACCCGGGTGGAGCGGCTGATCGCCCCCCGCGGGCCGTCGACGCGCGAAAGCGTCCCCGCCAGCACCGTGTCCGGGGGAGCGCCGTGGCGGATGCAGTCCAGGTTGGCGGCGATCTCCTCGTCGGAGGCGTACTCGAACAGCGCTCCCTCGGAGGAGACGGCGACGACCGGCTCCTCCGCGCTCAGCGCCGCCAGCAGCTCCGCCAGCGGCGCCGTGTCGGCCCAGTCGTAGGCGAGCGTTCGAAAGTCGACCTCCAGGCCGGCGAGCGGCGCCCCGTCGGCGCGCAACGCCGCCAGGGCCCGGGCGCCGAAGGCGGGACCCTCCGGGTCGCGGTCGAGGACATGGATGGCGAGACGGCGGCCGGCGAGCCCCTCGGGGTTCTCCCGGCGGAGCAGGATCAGCGCGTTGAGGCTGTCCACGGCCGGCCCGCCGCCGAGGTTCAGCAGATGGAGCGGACGCCCCGGCCGCGCGGCGAGGGCCGGGCGGACCCCTTCCGCCGTGAGGCGCGCCACGTGCTCCATGCGCAGGCGGACCGACAGCGCCGGCAAGGAAGCGGCGATCTTGCGGTCGATCTTGGCGGCGCCGCGCCACAGGTTGTCCGGACCCAGCTTGAACAGGTAGGTGCTGAGGCCGTCCAGGTAGGTGCCGGTGGCGCCCTCCAGCCCGCGCGCCAGGATCGAGCGCCCCAGAAATAGGCGGAACAGCAGCTTCTGGACGATGGCCGGCATCTTGCGCCCGCTCTTATGGGCGCGGACGAGGCGCTCGAAGAGGCGTTCGAGCTCCGCTTCGCTGGCCTTGACCTGGAAGGCCGGATGCGTGACGTCGATCACCGGCAGCTCGACGCCGTCCTGGGTCATGGCGTAGCAGACGCCGGCTCGGTGGTCCGGCTGCGCACTCCTGGTCTTCAAGTCATCTCCCCCGGGCGGTGGCGATCGTCCGCGCACCAGCATATCCGGCGGCGCGAAATCGGCAAGGGATTTGCCTCTGGTACAGAATGAGCGGCCGGAGAAGGAGGAGAAGCGATGAAGGGCTCACGGTTGCAGGCGTTGGGAGTTCCCCTGGGGGCGTTTCCGCAGGCGTTCGAGGTGGTCCGCGCGCTGGCGGCGCGCGGCGTGGAGCCGGCGGCGATGGAGGCGGCGATCGCGCGCGCCGTGGCGGACCCGGCGGGATGGCGCGACGACCCGGAGCTCGGCGAGCTCGCCGGCGCTCTGGCGCGCTATCCGAAGCCGTTCCGGCGGCGGAGCGCGCCGGCGCCGTGGGGCGTCTGGGGGGAGGGGCTGGAGCCCGGCAGCGTCGCGCAGATGGCGGCGGCGGCCGAGCTGCCGGTGGCGGTGCGCGGCGCCCTGATGCCCGACGCCCACCTGGGGTACGGGCTGCCGATCGGCGGCGTGCTGGCCACCGACAACGCGGTGATCCCCTACGCCGTCGGCGTCGACATCGCCTGCCGGATGCGGCTCTCCGTCTTCGACCTCGACGACGCGGACGCCGCGGGGACCGCGTTCAGCGGCCCGGTGCGCGAGCGTCTGCGCGCCGCCCTGGCGTCCGAGACCCGCTTCGGCGTCGGCTCCCACTTCACCGGCAGGGAGCGGCGCGAGCACCCGGTCCTCGACGCCGACTGGAACGTGACTCCCCCGACCTCACAGCTCAAGGACCGAGCGCGGATGCAGCTCGGCACCTCGGGGAGCGGCAACCACTTCGTCGAGTTCGGCCTGCTCAGCCTCGCCGCGCCGGCGCTCGGCCTGGCGGCGGGGGATCACCTCGCCCTGCTCTCGCACAGCGGCAGCCGCGGCTCCGGCGCCGCCGTGGCGGCGCACTACTCGGCGCTCGCCAAGCGGCTCAATCCGGAGCTGCCGAGCCACCTCAAGAACCTCGCCTGGCTCGGCATGGACACCGAGGAGGGGCAGCAGTACTGGGCGGCGATGAACCTGATGGGGGAGTACGCCGCCGCCAACCACGAGCGGATCCATCACCACGTCGCCCGCGCGCTCGGTTTCGAGGTGGCGGCGGTGGTCGAGAACCATCACAACTTCGCCTGGAAGGAGGAGCACGACGGCCGCGAGGTGATCGTGCACCGCAAGGGGGCGACGCCGGCGGGGGAGGGGGTGCTGGGGATCATCCCCGGCACCATGGCCGACCCCGCCTTCCTGGTCCGCGGGCGGGGCGAGGGCGGCTCGCTGCGCTCGGCCTCGCACGGCGCCGGCCGGCGGATGAGCCGCACCGAGGCGAAGAAGCGCTTCTCCTGGGCCGACGCCCGCCCGCTGCTCGCCGAGCGCGGCGTCGAGCTGATCTCGGGGGACCTCGACGAGGTGCCGATGGCCTACAAGGACATCCGCCAGGTGATGGCCGCGCAGAGCGACCTGGTGGAGACCCTGGGGACCTTCCAGCCGCGGATGGTGAAGATGGCGCCGGCGGGGGAGCGGCCGGAGGACTGAGGCGGACTCAGGAGCCGACGACGCGAAGCTCGAAGTCGCCTTCGATCTTGAGCACCTGGAGGACGTAGGCGAAGGCCATGCTGGTGGCCATCTCGTGGGTCCAGGCGTAGACCGGCCAATCGTGATCTTCGGTCTTGCCGTCGCGCTGGCTGGCGACGGAGGCTACGAACTGACGCACTTTTTTCATGGCGGTCTCGCGGGGAGGGGGTGAATGAAGGTGGAAACGAGCTGCTACGGAATGGTGCTCAAAGCGGCATAGAGCCTAGGACATGTCACGAAGAGCTGTCAAACGCGGCCGGTGGCGCGCCCGGGCTGCAGACAAACGGCCGCAAAGAATGGCTTCAAAGAAACGAACTTCCGAGACCTCGAGCCCACAAGAACGTTACGTTCGGAGCGATTGCGAAAGTTTTTCTGCGCATAGCGCCCCTTCGCCGGCCCTGTCCCGGTCTGACGCCGGGCTCCCACTGTAACAACGGACACGACGCGGGCCTGGAGGGACGGTGGAAGCCCGCCGGGCCACCGGTCGCGTCGGACTCCCACCAGCCCTTCAGAACCGCAGCCGTCAGAACCGCAGCCGTCGCACGATTGAGCCCGATCGAGGACAAGGTCATGCCCGCAGACGAGACATCCGCCGGAGCCTCCGGCTCCCCTTCGCCGTACCCGACGCCAGCGCCGCGGCTGGACGGCCTCTGCGTTCACCAGGCCTTCGAGCATTGGGCGGCGGCGACGCCGGAGGCGCTGGCGGTGGCCGGCCCCACCGGCCGCCTGACCTACCGCGAGCTCGACGAGCGGGCGAACCGGCTGGCGCGCCATCTGCGCAGGCTGGGCGTGGGGGCGGAGGTGGCGGTCGCCGTCCTCGCCGAGCGGTCGCCCGAGATGATGGTGGCGATCCTGGCGGCGCTCAAGGCGGGAGGGTGCTACCTGCCGCTCGATCCCGTCTATCCGCAGGAGCGCCTGGCCTACATCCTCGAGAGCTCGCGGACCGCCGTGCTGCTGACGCAAGGCCCGCTGCTCGCGGCGTTTACCGGCTTGAGCGGGGGGCCCGCCAGGGTGTTCCGCCTGGACGCCGACTGGCCGCTCGCCGCGGCGGAGCCCGCCGATCCCTTGGAGCCGCAGGCGGGGCCCGGCAACCTCGCGTACGTGATCTACACCTCCGGCTCGACGGGGAAGCCGAAGGGGGTCGAGGTGGAGCACCGGGGGCTCGCCAACCTCGCGGCCTGGTACCGGCGCCATTCGAGCATCGGCCCCGGGGCGCGGGCTGTCCGCTCGGCGGGATCGGCGTTCGACGTCTCGGTCTTCGAGGTCTGGTCGGCGTTGACGGCGGGCGCCAGCCTGAACATCCCCGAGGAGGGGCTGATCCTCTCGCCGCCGCGGCTCATCGACTGGCTGGTGCGCGAGCGGATCACCCACTGCTTCCTCGCTACCCCGGTCGCCGAGGCGATGCTCGAGCTCCCCTGGCCGGCGGAGTCGGTGCTGCGCGAGCTGACCACCGGCGGCGACCGCGTCCACCTGGGGTTGCGGGCGGACCAGCCTTTCGTGCTCTGGAACCTCTACGGCCCCAGCGAGAACAGCGTGGTCACCACCTCGGGGAAGGCGGTGGGCGGGGCGGGCGCGGTGCCGGCGCCGCCGATCGGCCGGCCGGTTGACGGCGTCCGCGTCTGGCTGGGCGCTCCCGACCTGACGCCGCTTCCCGCCGGCGTCGCCGAAGCGGCCGGCGAGCCCGGCGAGATCCTGATCGCCGGCGTGGGGCTCGCCCGCGGCTACCGCGGGCGGCCCGACCTGACGGCGGAGCGCTTCCTTCCCGACGCCTCTGGCGCCCCGGGCGAGCGGCTCTACCGGTCGGGCGACCTCGGGCGCCTGCTGCCGTCCGGCGATTTCGACTTCATCGGCCGCATCGACTTCCAGGTGAAGATCCGCGGCTTCCGCATCGAGCTGGGGGAGATCGAGGCGGTGCTCCGCCGCCAGCCGGCGGTGCGCGAGGCGGTGGTGCTCGCCCGCGAGGGTGGGGACGGCGGCTCCGAGAAGCGGCTGGTCGGCTACGTCGTCGCCCGGGCGGACGGCGAGAGCGCTCGCGCCGGCGCCCGAAGCGCTGCGCGCGGCGCTCGGCCGCGAGCTTCCCGACTACATGGTCCCCGCGGCCTGGGTCTTCCTCGACGCGCTGCCGCTCACCCCCAACGGCAAGGTCGACCGGCGGGCGCTCCCCGACCCCGAGCGGGAGGCGGAGAGCTACGTCGCGCCGCGCTCCGCGGTGGAGGAGGGGCTGGCGGCGATCTTCGGGGAGGTGCTGCGCCTCGACCGGGTCGGCGTCGACGACGACTTCTTCGCGCTGGGCGGCCACTCGCTGAAGGCGACCCAGGTGCTGTCGCGGCTGCGCGCCCGCCTCGGGGTCGAGCTGCCGCCGCGGGCGCTCTTCGAGCACCCGACGGTAGCCCGCCTCGCCGCCGCGGCCGGCGCCGCGTGCCAGCGGGTGCCGTCGATGCCTCCGGCTGGGAGATCCCCGCCGTGCCGCGGCCGGACGCGGCGGAATTCGCGCTGCCGGTCTCCTTCGCGCAGCAGGGGCTGTGGTTCGCCGAGACCCTGCTCCAGGGGTCGCCGCTCTACACCACCGCCTTCTCCCTCGCCCTCTCGGGGCCGCTCGACTCGAGGCTCCTCGCCGCGGCGGCGGCCGGGATCGTCCGCCGGCACGAGTCGCTGCGCACCACCTTCCGCGCGCCCGACGGCCTGCCGGTGCAGTGGATCTCCCGCCAGCCGGCGGTGGCGCTCCCGCTCTGCGACCTCGCCGCCCTGCCGGACGGCCCGCGGGCGGCCGAGGCGGCGCGCCTGGCGAGCGCCGAGGCCCGTATCCCCTTCGACCTCGAGCGCGGCCCGGTGCTACGGCTCCGCCTGCTGCGGCTGGGCGGCGACGAGCACGCCCTGCTGATCGTGATGCACCACATCGTCACCGACGACTGGTCGCTCTGGGTCTTCGTCTCCGAGCTGGCGGCCCTCTACACGGCCGGGGTCCGGGGCACCGCCTCACCGTTGCCGGCATTGCCGCCGCTGCCGGTCCAGTACGCCGACTTCGCCGCCTGGCAGCGGCGGTGGCTGCTGAGCGGCGCGCTCGAGCGCCAGATGGCCTGGTGGCGGCAGAGCCTGCGGGCGCCGCTCCCTGTCCTCGACCTGCCGGCCGACCGGCCGCGCCCGGGGCACTCGGGGGTAAACACCCACGCCGGAGCGCGCCTTCACCGCCGGGTGCCAAGGGAGCTGGTGGCGTCGCTCAACGCCCGCGGCCGGGAGGCCGACGGGACGCTGTTCATCGCCCTGCTCGCCGCCTTCGACGTCCTGCTCTGCCGCTACACGGGGAGCACCGACCTTTTGGTCGGATCGCCGATCGCCAATCGCCGGCGGGTGGAGGTCGAGGGGCTGATCGGCTACTTCGTCAACCTGCTCGCGCTGCGCGGCGATCTCGCCGGCAACCCGGGGTTCGGCGAGCTGCTGGGCCGCGTCCGCGAGACGACGCTGGGCGCCTACGGCAACCAGGACGTCCCCTTCGACCAGCTGGTCGAGGAGCTGGCGCCCGTCCGCGACCTGTCGCGCAACCCGCTGGTCGACGTGATCATCGTCCTCGGCAACGCGCCGCGCCTGGCCGCGGAGCTGGCGCCCGGGGTCGCCATGACGCTGCGGGAGCTGGAGTCCGACGTCGCGCGGGTCGACCTCACCCTCTTCCTGGAGGAGACGGCGGACGGGCTCGCGGCGGTCTGGGAGTACAGCACCGGCCTCTTCGACGCCGCCACCATCGAGCGGATGGCGGGGCACCTGGAGATCCTGATGGCGGGGCTCGCGGCGGGATCGGAAACGCCGGTGCTCGAGCTGCCGCTGCTCGCCGCCGCGGAGCGGGCCGAGCTGATGGCCTGGAACGCGGAGCCCGCCGCGCGCCCGCGTCCCGGCGTGCCGGACGACGCGACGCTGCACGGACTGTTCGCCGCGCAGGCGGCGCGGACGCCGGACGCCCTGGCGCTGATCGCCGGGGAAGAAAGGCTGAGCTACGCGGATCTCGCGGCGCGGTCGGCGGCGCTGGCGGCGCGGCTCCGCGCGGCGGGCGTGGGCCCGGAGGCCGGGGTCGGCATCTTTCTCGAGCGCACGGCGGAGCTGATGGTGGCCCTCCTCGCGACGCTCGAGGCGGGGGGCTTCTACGTGCCGCTCGCCCTCGACTACCCGGCGGAGCGGCTGCGGCTCCTGCTGGCGGACAGCGGCGCCGCCGTGCTGCTCACCCGCGGCGAGCTGGAGGCGAAGCTGCCGGGGTATCTGGAGCATGGCGCGCAGATCCTGCGGCTCGACGATCTCGAGCCGCAACCAGCCGTGACCTCAGGGCTCGCCGCGGGGGCGGGGAACCTCGCCTACCTGATCTACACCTCGGGCTCGACGGGTCGCCCGAAGGCGGTGGCGATCGAGCACCGCAGCGCCGTGGCGCTGATGCGCTGGTCGCGCCGCGAGTACTCGGACCTCGAGCTGTCGGGGATGCTGGCCTCGACCTCGATCACCTTCGACATGTCGGTCTTCGAGCTGTTCGCGCCGCTCGCCTGGGGCGGCACGGTGATCCTGGCCGAGAACGCGCTGGCGTTGCCGACCCTGCCCGCCGCGGGCGAGGTGCGGGTGATCGACACGGTCCCCTCGGCGATGGCGGAGCTGCTGCGCACGGGGGGCGTGCCGCCGTCGGTGGTGACGGTGAACCTGGGCGGCGAGGCGGTGCCGCGGGCGCTCGCCGACCGGGTTTACGCGCAGCCGGGGATCGAGCGGCTCTACAACGTCTACGGGCCGTCGGAGGACACCACCTTCTCCACCTGGGAGCTGATCGAACGGCGCTCCGGACGGGCGCCGGCGATCGGCCGTCCGCTCGACGGCGAGCAGGCTTGGGTGGTGGACGCGAGCCTCGCCCCGGTGCCGGTCGGCGTGCCGGGGGAGCTGTACCTCGGCGGCGCCGGGGTTTCGCGCGGCTATCTCGGCCGCCCCGACCTGACGGCGGAGCGTTTCGTCCCCGACCCGTTCGCGTCCTCTGCGGGCAGACCGGGAGCGCGGATGTACCGGGTGGGGGACCTGGTGCGCTATCGGCCGGACGGCGTCCTGGAGTTCCTGGGTCGGCTCGATCACCAGGTGAAGATCCGCGGCTTCCGCGTCGAGCTGGGGGAGGTCGAGGCGGCGCTCGCCCGGCTGCCCGGAGTCGCGGCGGCGGCGGTGCTGGCGCGCCAGGACGCCGCTCTGGGGCTGCACCTGGCGGCCTACGTGGTGGTGGGCGCGGGGGGCGTGGTGGGGGAGCTGCGCGAGGGGCTGCGGGCGCGGCTGCCGGAGTACATGGTGCCCACCGCCTGGAAGCTGCTCGACGCCCTGCCGCTGACCCCCAACGGCAAGATCGACCGCCGGGCGCTTGCCGCGCTGGCCATGTTGCCCGGCGAGGGGATGGCGGGGGGGGAGCGGGTGATGCCGCGTGGCGCCGTCGAGGAAGCGGTGGCGGCGATCTTCGCCGAGGTGCTGGGGATGGAGACGGTGGGGGCGCGCGAGAGCTTCTTCGAGCTCGGCGGCCATTCGCTTCTGGTCACCCGCGTGCTGTCGCGGCTGCGCCGGCTGTTCGGCGTCGAGCTGTCGGTGCGGACCCTCTTCGAGCAGCCGACGGTGGCCGCGCTCGCCCGCCGCGTCGAGTCGGCGAGCCGCGCGGCGTGGGGACCGGAGCCGCCGCTCGCCGGACGGCGGGCGCGGGGGGAGAGGCTCCCGCTCTCCTTCGGCCAGGAGCGGCTCTGGTTCCTCGACCGCTTCGATCCGGGGAAGCCGATCTACAACATGCCCTTCGCCTTCCGGCTGCGCGGCCCGCTCGGCACGGCGGGGGTCGCCGCGCTGGCGGCGGCGCTCGCCGAGATCGTCCGCCGCCACGAGGGGCTGCGCACGACGTTCGCGCTGGTCGACGCCGAGCCGGTGCAGGTGATCGCCGCCGCCGGCTCCCATCCGCTGCCCGTGGTCGATCTCGCGGCCCTCCCCGCCGCGGCGCGCGAGGCGGAGGCCGGCCGCCTGGCGGCGGACGAGTCGCTCGCTCCCTTCGATCTCGCCCGCGGGCCGCTCCTGCGCACCACCCTGCTGCGATTCTGCGGCGAGGGCGGCGAGGAGCACCGGCTGCTCCTCAACCTCCACCACATCGCCGCCGACGGCTGGTCGATCGACGTGCTGGTGGGGGAGCTCGCCGCGCTCTGGAAGACTGCCGCCGACGGCGGCCCGTCCCCGCTTCCCGAGCTCGCCGTGCAGGTCGCGGACTTCGCCGTCTGGCAGCGCGAGTGGCTCGCCGGGCCGGTGCTCGCGGCGCAGCTCGCCTACTGGCGGCAGGCGCTCGGCAGCGATCGAGGCGAGGTGGGCGAGCCGCCGGCGCTCGGCCTGCCTGCCGACCGGCCGCGCCCGCCGCTGCCCAGCCAGCGCGGCGCGCTCGCCTTCCGCGACCTCCCGGCGGGGCTCGCCGTCGCGGCCGAGGCGCTCGGCCGGCGGCAGGGGAGCACCCTCTACATGACCCTGCTGGCGGCCTTCGCCGCCCTCCTCTACCGCTATACCGGGGCCGACGACCTGCGCATCGGCTCGCCGGTCGCCGGCCGCAGCCGGCCGGAGCTCGAGGGGCTGATCGGCTTCTTCGTCAACACCATCGTGCTGCGCGCCGACCTCGCGGACGAGCCGAGCTTCGCGGCCCTCCTCGCCCGGGTGCGCGAGGCCGCGCTCGGCGCCTACGCCCATCAGGATCTGCCGTTCGAGCGGCTGGTCGGCGAGCTGGCGCCGGGTCGCGACCTCTCGCGCAACCCGCTGTTCCAGGTCTCTTTCCTGCTCCAGGATCCACCCATGGCGCCGCTCGCGCTCGCCGAGGGGTTGACCTTCGAAGCGGAGAGCACCGCCGGGACGGGGACCGCCAAGTTCGATCTCACCCTGGCGCTGCGACCCTCCGCGGCGGGGCTCGCCGCCACCGCCGAGTACGCGACCGACCTCTTCGACGCCGCGACGATCGACCGCCTGCTGGCCCACTTCGAGGTGCTGCTCGCGGGGATCGCGGCGGAGCCGGCGGCGCGCCTCGCGGACCTCCCGCTGCTCGCCGCCGAGGAGCGGGAGCAGCTGACCGCCTGGAACCGCACGGCGACCGCCTACCCGCGCCAGGCGACGATCCCCGCCCTCTTCGCGGCGCAGGCCGAGCGCACGCCGCGGGCCGTGGCGGTGGTGGCCGGCGACGAGGCGCTCACCTACGGCCAGCTGGCGGCGCGGGCCGGACGGCTGGCGCGTCGCCTGCGCGGGCTCGGAGTCGGGACGGAGGTGCCGGTGGTCCTCCTCCTCGAGCGCTCGGCCGAGATGGTGGTCGCGGCGCTCGCCGTGCTGGCGGCGGGGGGCGCCTACGTCCCGCTCGATCCCAAGGACCCGGCCGAGCGCCTGCGCTACGTGCTGGCCGACACCGGCGCGCCGGTGGTGGTCGCCCGCGGCGGGCTGCCGGACGGGATCGCGGGGGAGGGTTTCCGGACGCTCCTCCTCGAGGCGTCCGAAGACTCCGAGGGACCGGAGATCCTCGACGAAGCCGTTGCTACGAACCTCGCCTACGTGATCTACACCTCGGGATCGACCGGCCGTCCCAAGGGGGTGGCCGTGCCGCACCAGGCCGTCGCCCGGCTGGTGCGCGAGACCGACTACCTCCAGCTCGCCCCCGGCGACCGCGTGGCGCATCTCTCGAACCCGGCGTTCGACGCCGCCGTCTTCGAGGTCTGGGGAGCGCTGCTCAACGGCGCCACCCTGGTGGTGATCCCGCGCGAGGTGACCCTGTCGCCGCGGCGGCTGGCGGCGGAGATCGCGGCGCGCGAGATCAGCGCCCTCTTCCTCACCACCGCGCTGTTCAACCTGCTGGTGCGGGAGGACCCGCGGGCGCTGCGCGGCCCCCGCGCCGTCCTCTTCGGCGGCGAGGCGGTCGATCCCGCCGCCGTCGCCGCCTGCCTGGCGGCCGGGCCTCCCGAGCGCCTGCTGCACGTCTACGGGCCGACCGAGGGGACGACCTTCACCACCTGGCACCAGGTGGCGGCGGTCGCGACCCTCGCGGGAGGAGCGGCGACGGTGCCGATCGGCCTGCCGCTCGCCAACACCGCCGTCCACGTCCTCGACCGCTGGGGAGGGGCGGTGCCGGTGGGCGTGCCGGGCGAGCTCTACGCCGGCGGCGACGGCGTGGCGCGCGGCTACTTCGGCCGCCCCGACCTGACCGCCGAGCGCTTCGTCCCCGACGGGCAGGGGACGGCGCCCGGCGCGCGGCTCTACCGCACCGGGGACCTGGTGCGCCGCTCGTCCTCCGGGGCTTCCGGGGCGATCGAGTTCCTGGGACGGATCGACGCGCAGGTCAAGATCCGCGGCTTCCGCATCGAGCCGGGGGAGATCGAGGCGGCGCTCCTCGCCCAGCCGGGGGTGGCCGCGGCGGTGGTCCTGGTCCGCGAGGACGGCCCCGGCGAGCGCCGGCTGATCGCCTATATCGCCCGGACAGATGCCGCGCGGACAGGTGCCGAGCTCTCCGTCGCCGCGCTGCGCGAGGGACTGCGCGCCCGCCTTCCCGAGCCGATGATCCCGGCGGCCTTCGTGATCCTCCCGGCCCTGCCGCTCACCCCCAACGGCAAGGTCGACCGCCGGGCGCTGGCCGCCATCGACCCTGAGCCCGCGGGCGATGCCGGAGCGGACTGGGTGGCGCCGCGGACGCCGCTCGAGGAGCTGGTGGCGGGAATCTGGTGCGAGGTGCTCGGGGTCGAGCGCGTGGGGGCTCACGAGAGCTTCTGGGACCTCGGCGGCCACTCGCTGGTGGCGACCAAGGTGCTCGCCCGGCTGCACGAGGCGATCGACGTCGAGCTGCCGCTCCAGGCCCTCTTCGAGCACCCGACCCCGGCGGGACTCGCCGCCGCGGCCGGCCGGATCGTACTGACGCTGGTCGAGAACGGCGAGGGAGGCGAGGGGGGCGAGGGCGAGGCCATCCCGCGGCGGCGCGCCAGCCTCGCGCCGCCGCTCTCCTTCGCCCAGCAGCGCCTCTGGCTGCTCGACCGCCTGGAGCCCGGCAGCGCGGCGTACAACATGCCGTTCTCCCTCCGTCTGCGCGGGGAGCTGGACGCCGCCGTGCTCGCCCGCGCCGCCTCCGAGGTGGTGCGCCGCCACGAGGCGCTGCGCACCACGTTCGCCACCGTGGACGGCGTGCCGGTGCAGGTGATCGCCGCGGCCGGCGCGGTCGCCCTTCCTCTCGTCGACCTCGCTGGGCTGCCCGCGGCCCGGCGCGAGGCGGAGGGGCTGCGGCTGCTGGCCGCCGAGGCGAAGACCCCGTTCGACCTCGCGCGCGGGCCGCTCCTCCGCCTCGCCCTGGTGCGCCTCGGCGCCGCCGACCACCTGCTGCTGCTCGACATGCACCACATCGTCTCGGACGGCTGGTCGATCGGCCTCTTCTTCGACGAGCTGTCGGCGCTCTACCCGGCCTTCGCCGCCGGCGCCCCCTCGCCCCTGCCCGAGCTGCCGATCCAGTACGCCGACTTCGCCGTCTGGCAGCGCGACTGGCTGCAAGGGGAGGTGCTCGCCGAGCAGCTCGGCTACTGGCGGCAGCGGCTGGCGGGGGCGCCGCCGGCCCTCGAGCTCCCCACCGACCGGCCGCGCCTGGCCGTGCAGACCCACCGCGGCGACGTCGTGCGGCACGTTTTTCCCGCCGGGCTGACGCAGGCCCTGCACCAGCTCTCCCGCGGCGCGGGAGCCTCCCTGTTCATGACCCTGCTCGCCGGCTTCAAGCTCCTGCTCGCCCGTCTGGCGGACCAGGACGACGTCGTCGTCGGCTCGCCGAGCGCCGGCCGCCGCCGGGTGGAGACCGAGGGGCTGATCGGCTTCTTCCTCAACAACCTGGTGCTGCGCACCGACCTCTCCGGCGACCCCGGCTTCCGGCAGCTCCTGGCGCGGGTGAAGGAGGGGGCGCTGGCGGCCTACCGCTACCAGGAGGTGCCGTTCGAGAAGCTCCTCGAGGAGCTGCACCCGGAGCGGCAGCTCAGCCGCACCCCGTTCTTCCAGGTGCTGTTCAACATGATCACCCTCGCCGAGGCGCGCCTCGAGATCCCGGGGGTGGACGCCGAGATCGCCGACCCGCCGGAGCCCGACTCGAAGTTCGACTTCACCCTCTACGTCGCGGAGCGCGACGGCCGGATCGAGATCAGCACGGTCTACAACGCCGGCCTCTTCGACCGCGCGCGGATGGAGGAGCTGCCGCGCCAGCTCGAGCGCCTGTTGGAACAGGCCGCCGCGGCGCCGGAGGAGCGGATCGGCTCCTACTCGCTGGTCACGCCCGAGGCCGCGCTCTTCCTCCCCGATCCCGCCGCCCGGCTCGGCGACGAGTGGATGGGCGCCGTCCATCAGGGGCTGTCGCGCAGCGCCGAGCGCTCTCCCGACGCGCTCGCGCTATGCGGACCGGACGGCGAGACCTGGAGCTACGGCGAGCTCGAAGCGCGCTCGAACCAGCTCGCCCGCCGGCTGCTGGCGGCGGGGGTCGAGCGCGGCGGCGTGGTGGCCGTCTGGGCGCGCCGCGGCCCGGCGCTCGCCTGGGCGCTGATGGGAACGCTCAAGGCCGGCGCGGCGTTCATGATCCTCGATCCGGCCTATCCCGCCGAGCGCCTGGTCGAGTACCTGCGGATCGGCCGCCCGGCGGCCTGGCTCGCCGTGCCGGGAGCGCCGGCGGCGCCGTCCGCGGTCGTGGACGAGCTGGTCTCCCTCGGCTGCGCGGTGCGGATCGAGCTGGCGGCGGGGGAGCTCTTCGCCGGTTTCCCGACCAGCGATCCGGCGGTGCCGGTCGGTCCGGACGACGCGGCCTGCCTGACCTTCACCTCCGGCTCGACGGGGCGCCCCAAGGGGGTGGTCGGCCGCCACGGGCCGCTCTCCCATTTCAATCCCTGGTTCGGCCGCCGCTTCGAGCTTTCGGCGGCGGACCGCTTCGGCATGCTCTCCGGGCTCTCGCACGACCCGTTGCAGCGCGACGTCTTCACCCCGCTCTGGCTCGGCGCGGCGCTCGTCGTCCCCGCCCCCGAGCGCATCGCGGAGCCCGGCTACCTGGCGGCCTGGGTGCGCGGCGAAGGGATCACCGTCCTCAACCTGACCCCGGCGATGCTGGAGCTGCTGACGATGTCGGCCGCCGCTGGCGCGGACACCGGCGAGGAGGCCGGGATGCCGTCGCTGCGCCGCGTCTTCGTGGTCGGCGACCTGCTCCGGAAGTCCGAGGTGGCGCGCTTGCAGCGGCTGGCGCCCAGCCTCGCCGCCGTCAACCTCTACGGCTCGACGGAGACGCAGCGCACCCTCTCCTTCTTCGAAATTCCGCGCCCCGGGGAGGCCGCCTGGCGGGCTCTCGGCCACGAGGCGCTGCCGCTCGGCCGCGGCGCCGAGGACGTCCAGCTCCTGGTGCTCAACCGCGCCGGGAACCCGGCCGGGATCGGCGAGGCCGGCGAGCTCCACCTGCGCAGCCACCATCTGGCGCAGGGGTATCTCGGCGATGCCGCGCTGACGGCGGAGCGCTTCCTGCCCAACCCGTTCGCCCCCACCTCCGCCGCCTCCGACCGCATCTACCGGACCGGCGACCTCGGCCGCTATCGGCCGGACGGCGACGTCGAATTCGCCGGCCGGGCCGATTTCCAGGTCAAGATCCGCGGCTTCCGCATCGAGCTGGGGGAGGTCGAGGCGGTCCTGGCGCGCTTCGCCGGCGTCCGCGAGTGCGCGGTGGTGGTGCGCGAGGACCAACCCGGTGACCGCCGCCTGACCGCGTATCTGGCGATGGTCGGAGAGTCCCCCGCGCGCATCCCGCCGGCCGCGGAGCTGCACGCCTTCCTCGCCCGCACCCTTCCCGACTACATGGTGCCGGCGGCCTTCGTGGGGCTCGCCGCGCTGCCGCTCACCCGGACCGGGAAGGTCGACCGCCGGGCGCTGCCGGCTCCGGCCCTGGAGGAGACGACAACGCGCGCCGCGGCGCGCGGGCTGTCGCCCCTCGAGGAGCTGCTCGCCGCCCTGTGGGCCGACCTGCTTGGCCGCGAGCGGATCGCCGCCGGCGACGACTTCTTCGTCCTCGGCGGCCATTCGCTGCTCGCCACCCGCCTGCTCTCCCGGGTGCGCGACGCCTTCGCCGTCGAGCTTCCCCTGCGCGCGCTGTTCGAGGCGCCCACCCTCGCCGGTTTCGCCGCGGCGGTGGAGAGGGCCCGGCGGGGCTCTGGCGGCGCGGCGGTCGCGCCGGCGATCGTTCCGCTGCCGCGCGACGGCGGTGCGCTCCCCGTCTCCTTCGCCCAGCGCCGCCTCTGGTTCCTCGATCAGCTCGAGCCGGGGAGCTTCGCCTACAACCTCGCCGGCGGTGTCCTCTTCACCGGCGATCTCGACGCGGCGGCCTTCGCCGGGGTCCTCACCGAGATCGTCCGCCGCCACGAATCGCTGCGCACCACCTTCGCGGCGGCGGACGGCGAGCCGCGCGCGGTGGTCGCCCCGCCGGCCCGCTTCCCGCTCCCCGTGGTCGACCTCGCGGGCCTGCCGCCGGCCTGGCGGCAGAGCGAGGCGCCGCGCCTCGCCGCGGCGGACGCCAGGCGTCCGTTCGACCTCGCGGCCGGGCCGCTGCTGCGCTGCCTGCTGGTCCGCCTGGAGGCAGGGCGGCACGCACTGCTGCTGGCGATGCACCACACGGTTTCGGACGGCTGGTCGCTCGGCGTCCTGCTGCGCGAGATCTCGGTGCTCTATCCGGTCGCCCTGGCGGGGGAGCCCTCGCCCCTCGCCGAGCTGCGGGTCCAGTACGCCGACTTCGCCCACTGGCAGCGCGAGTGGCTGCGCGGCGAGGCGCTCGCCGCCCAGCTCGGCTGGTGGCGCGCCCACCTCGCCGGCGCGCCGCCGCTCCTCGACCTCCCCGCCGACCGGCCGCGGCCGGCCGTCGAGAGCCACCGCGGCGGCCTCGCCGCCCTCGCCCTCGGCGGGGAGCTGACCGGGCGCCTCGAAGCGCTGGCTCGGCGGCTCGGCGCCACCCCGTTCATGGTCCTGCTCGGCGCCTACGGCGTCCTGCTGGCGCGCACCTCGGGAGTGGAGGACGTGGTGCTCGGCTCGCCGATCGCCAACCGCGGCAGGAGCGAGCTGGAGGAGATGATCGGCTTTTTCGCCAACACCCTGGCGCTGCGGGTCGACCTCGGCGCGCTCGGCGGCAACCCCCGCTTCCCCGACCTCGTCCGCCAGGTGCGGGAGTCGGCCCTCGGCGCGTACACCCATCAGGACCTGCCGTTCGAGAAGCTGGTCGAGGAGCTGCGCCCGGACCGCGAGCTCGACCGCTCGCCCCTCTTCCAGGTCACCTTCACGCTGCAGAACGTGCCGTTCTCGACCCTCGACCTCCCTGGGCTGACGCTGGCGCCCCTCGTCGACCTCGGCGCCGCGGCAGCCGACGGGGGGCGGGCGCAGTTCGACCTCGACCTCGCGCTGGTGCCGACGGCGGACGGCCTGCTCGCCCGTCTCGAATACAGCGCCGACCTCTTCGACGCCGCCACGGCCGAGCGCTGGGCCGGCCACTACCGCAACCTGCTCGCCGCCCTCGCCGAGGTCTCCGACGGCGCCGAGCCGCGGGTGGGGGAGATCGGCTTCCTCAGCCCCGCCGAACGGCGGCAGCTGGTCGCCGAGTGGAACCCTCCCGGAACGCGCCCGGCGCTGCCGGCTCCGAGCGTCCTCGACTGGATCGTGGCGACCGCGGCGACGGCGTCGGAAGCTCCCGCGGTGACCGGCGGCACTGACGGGACCTGGTCCTACGGCGACCTCGTCCGCCGCGCCGCCGCGATCGAGCGCGGGCTGCGCGCCGCGGGGGTAGGGCTGGAGGTCGTCGTCGGCGTCGCGCTCGACCGCTCGCCCGAGATGGTGGCGGCGCTCCTCGGCGTGCTGCGCGTATGCGGCGCCTATCTGCCGCTCGACCTCTCCCTGCCGCGGGAACGGCTGGCCTGGATGCTGCGGGATGCCGGCGCTGCGGCGCTGGTCACCCGGGCCTCGCTGCTCGCGGAACTGGACGGTCTCGGCGAGGGGCTGCCGCGGCTGCTGGTCGACGATCCGGACGTCGTTCTGGACGCGGGCGCGGAGGCGTTCGCCCTGCCGCGCGATTTCGATCCCGATTGCGACCAGGCCTCGCTCGCCTACGTGCTCTACACCTCGGGATCGACCGGCCGTCCCAAGGGAGTGGGCATCTCGCGCGGCGCCCTGACCCACCACGCGGCGGCGATCGGGCGGCTCTACGGCCTCGCCGCCGGCGACCGCGTCCTCCAGTTCGCGGCGCTGAGCTTCGACGTGGCGGCGGAGGAGATCTTTCCGACCCTGGCGGCCGGCGCCACGGTGGTGCTGGTCCCCGATCCCCGCGAGCTGCCGGCCGAGGCCCTGCTCGACCGCGTCGAGCGGGAAGGGCTCACCGTGCTCAACCTGCCGAGCCCCTACTGGCACGAGTGGGTGACGGCGCTCGAGGCGGCCGGCCGGCCGCTCCCGCCGTCCCTGCGCCTCGTCGTCGTCGGCAGCGACAAGGTGGAGCCCGAGAAGCTCGCCGCCTGGCGGCGGATCGTGGCGCGGCAGGGGGGCGGACGGCGGATCGCGTGGGCGAACGCCTACGGCCTGACCGAGACCACCGTCACCTCGACCGTCTTCCGGCCGGCGGACGAGCCGCTGCGCGCGGGGGCGCCGGTGCCGGTCGGGCGGCCGATCGACGGCGCGCGGGCCTACGTCCTCGACCCCCGCGGCGGGCTGGTCGCCGCCGGCGTCCCCGGCGAGCTGTGGCTCGGCGGCCCGGGTCTCGCGCGCGGCTACGTCGGGCGTCCCGACCTCACGGCGCGCGCCTTCCTGCCCGATCCGTTTTCCCTTCCCGGGGAGCCGGGCGGCCGGCTGTTCCGCACCGGCGACCTGGCGCGCCGGCGGCCGGACGGCGAGATCGAGCTGCTGGGGCGCGCCGACTTCCAGGTCAAGGTGCGCGGCTACCGCATCGAGCCCGGGGAGGTCGAGGCTGCGCTCGCCGCCCATCCCGGCGTCGCGGGGGCCCTGGCAATGGCGCGCGAGGACCGCCCCGGCGACCGCCGGCTGGTCGCCTACGTGGTGCCCGTCGAGGGCGCAACGGCCGAAACGCTGACCACGCCCGAGCTGCGGCGGCACCTCCAGGGGCGGCTGCCGGAGTACATGATCCCCTCGGCGTTCGTGGTGCTCGCCGCGCTGCCGCGGAGCGCCAACGGCAAGCTCGACCGCCGCGCCCTGCCGGCTCCGGACCTCTCCGGCGCCGGCCGCGCCGCCACCTTCGAGGCGCCGCGCACCGCGGCCGAGCGGACGCTGGCGGCGGTCTGGTCTGAGATCCTCGGCGTCGAGCGGATCGGCCGTCACGACACCTTCTGGGACCTCGGCGGCCACTCGCTCCTCGCCACCCGCGTCGTCTCACGGCTGCGCGACGCGATGAACATCGAGCTGCCGCTGCGCGCCCTGTTCGAGGCGCCGACCCTCGCCGGGCTGGCGGGCCGGATCGCCGGGCTGGAAGGAAGCATCGGGAGCGGGAGCGAAGCCGAGGCGCTGGTGCCGCAGCCGCGGACGGGCCCGCCGCCGCTCTCCTTCGCGCAGCAGCGGCTGTGGGTGCTCGACCGCTTCGCGCCCGGCTCGACCCTCTACAACATGCCGGCCGCCTTCCGCCTCCGCGGCCCGTTGCGCGCCGACGTCCTCGCCGCCGCGTTCGCGGAGATCGTCCGCCGGCACGAGATCCTGCGCACCGTCTTCTCCGAGGTCGAGGGGGAGCCGGCGCAGGTGGTGCTGCCGTTCGTGCCCGGGGTGCTGTCGCGGGTGGATCTGCGGGCCCTGCCGGCCGCGCTACGGGAGGAGGAGGCGGCGCGGCGGACGGCGGAGATCCGCCAGCCCTTCGACCTCGCCCGCGGGCCTCTGCTGCGCGCCACGCTGCTGGTCCTGGATCGGGAGGAGCACCGGCTGCTGCTCGACATGCACCACATCGTCTCGGACGGCTGGTCGGTGGGCGTGCTGGCGCGCGAGCTGTCGGCGCTGATGTCCGCGCTCGCCGCCGGCAATCCCTCACCCTTGCCGGAGCTGCCGGTCCAGTACGCCGACTTTGCCCTCTGGCAGCGGCGGCGGCTGGGCGGCGGCGCGCTCGATACTCAGCTCGCCTACTGGCGCGGCCAGCTCGCCGGCGTGCCGCGCCTGGAGCTCCCCACCGACCGCCCACGTCCAAGGGTGCAGAGCTTCCGCGGCGCGGTCGCAGGGACCTCTCTGCCGGCGCCGCTGGTCGAGGCGCTCGAGCGGCTGGCGCGCCGCGCCGGCGCCACCCTGTTCATGACCTTCCTCGCCGCCTTCCAGGCGCTGCTCCAGCGCCACACGGGACAGGACGACTTCGCGATCGGCACCCCGATCTCGGGGCGCGACCGCTCGGAGAGCGAAGGGCTGATCGGCTTCTTCGTCAACACCCTGGTGCTGCGCGCCGACCTCGCGGGGGACCCGGACTTCGTGACCCTGCTCTCGCGGGTGCGCGAGACGGCGCTCGCCGCCTACGCTCAATCTGACGTCTTCTTCGAGCGGCTGGTCGAGGAGCTGGCCCCCGAGCGCGACCTCTCCCGCACCCCGCTCTTCCAGGTCCTCTTCGCCCTCCACGACGACGAGCTGCCGGCGCTGGAGCTGGGCCCCGGCCTCGCCGTCGAGGATCTCGAGCTGCCGCACCGCACCGCCAAGTTCGACCTCACCCTCGACTTCGCGCGGACGGCGGGAACGCTCGCCGGCGGAGCGGAGTACGCGACCGACCTGTTCGACGCCGAGACGGTGCGCCGGATGCTCTCCCGCTTCGGCGTGCTGCTGGCGGGGATCGCCGAGAGCCCCGAGCGCCCCCTCTCCGCCCTGCCGGTGCTCACCGCCGCGGAGCGCGAGCAGATGGTGGTCGTCTGGAACCGCACCGAGACGGCGTATCCGCGCGAGTCGACGATCCCCGGGCTGTTCGCCGCCGTCGCGCGGCGGACGCCGGACGCCGTCGCCGTGGTGTTCGGCGAAGAGAGCCTGACCTACGCCGAGCTCGACGCCCGCTCAGGGGCCCTCGCCGTCCGGCTGCGCGCGCTCGGCGCCGGCCCCGAGGTGGCGGTGGCGGTGCTCGCCGAGCGCTCGCTCGACCTCGTCGTGGCGCTGCTCGGCGTCCTCCGTTCCGGCGCCTTCTACGTGCCGCTCGACCCCAGGTATCCGGTCGAGCGGACGGCCTTCCTGCTCGCCGACGTGGCGGCGCGGGTGGTGGTGGCGCAGGAGGGCCTTGCGGCGGCGCTGCCGGAGCAGCCGGGGACGAGCGTGGTGATCCTCGCAGCGCTCGCGGAGACGGCGGATGCCCCTCTGTCCGCGCTCCCCGCGCTCTCCGAAGATCTCGATCCGCAGAGCCTGGCCTTCGTGATGTACACCTCCGGCTCGACGGGGGAGCCGAAGGGGGCGGGGATCACCCACCGCAACGTGCTGCGCGTCGCCCGCGAGAACGGCTTCGCCCGCTTCGGGCCGGAGGACGTCTTCCTCCAGCTCAGCCCGGTCGCCTTCGACGCCTCGACGCTCGAGATCTGGTGCCCGCTGCTCAACGGCGCCCGCCTGGTGGTGATGCCGCCGGCCCCGCCGTCGCTCGCCGAGCTGGCGGCGGCAGTCGAGCGGCACGGAGTGACGGCGCTCTGGCTGACCGCCGGCCTCTTCCACCCGATGGTCGAGGAGCAGCTCGCGAGCCTCGCGGGCGTCCGCCACCTGATGGCCGGCGGCGACGTCCTCTCTCCCGCGCACGTGCGGCGGGCCCTCGCCGGGCTGCCTGCCGCGGTGCTGACCAACGGCTACGGCCCGACCGAGAACACCACCTTCACCACCTGCCACGCGATGACCCGCCCGGAGCAGGTAGGGGAGACCGTCTCGATCGGACGGCCGATCGCCAACACCCGCGTCTTCGTGCTCGACGCCGCGATGGCGCCGGTGCCGCTCGGCACGGTGGGGAACCTCTACGCCGGCGGCGACGGCCTGGCGCGCGGCTATCTCCGCCGGCCCGCCCTCACCGCCGGGCGCTTCGTCCCCGATCCGGTGAGCGGCCGGGCGGGGGAGCGCCTCTATGCGACGGGCGACCTCGCCCGCTTCCGGCCGGACGGCACCCTCGACTTCCTCGGCCGCGCCGACGGGCAGGTGAAGGTGCGCGGATTCCGCATCGAGCCGGGGGAGATCGAAGCGGCGCTCAACCGGCTGCCGGCGGTGGCGGCCTCGACGGTGATCGTCCGCGAGGACGCGTCTGGAGACAAGCGCCTGGTGGCCTATGTGGTCCGCAGGGAAGGAGGGATGGTCGAAGGGAGGGATCTCCGCGCCGCCCTCGAGGCGATCCTCCCCGAGCCGCTGCTGCCGTCGCGCTTCGTCTTCCTCCCGGCTCTGCCTCTCAACGCCAACGGCAAGGTCGATCGCCGCGCGCTGCCGGCGCCGGAGCGCGCGCTCGACGCCGAAGAGATCGATACGGCGCCCGCTTCGCCCGCCGAGGAGCTGCTGGCCGGCGTCTTCGCCGCCCTGCTCGGCCTCGACCGGGTGGGGACGAGCGAGAGCTTCTTCCACCTCGGCGGCCATTCGCTGCTGGCGACGCGGCTGGTGTCGCGGGTGCGCGAGCTCTACGGCGTCGAGATCCCGCTGCGCGCCGTGTTCGAGACGCCGACGGTGGCCGGGCTCGCCGCGGCGATCGAGGCGCTGCGCCGCCTGGGAGCTGGGCTCGACGCGCCGCCGATCGTGCCTTATCCGGATTCCCGCCGCGGGCTGCCGCTCTCCTTCGCGCAGCAGCGCCTCTGGTTCCTCGACCGCCTGCAACCGGGGACCGCCGCCTACAACATCCCGCTCGGCCTGCGGCTCTCGGGTCCGCTGGCGCTGGCGGCGCTCGCCGGCGCGCTGGCGGCGATCGTCGCGCGCCACGAGGTGCTGCGGACGGCGTTCGCGGTGGAGGAGGGGGAGCCGGTGCAGGTCGTGCACAACGAGGCGTCGATCCTCCCCCTGGTCGACCTCGCGGCCCTCCCCGGCGCAGTGCGCGAGGCGGAGTCGGCGCGGCTGGCGGCGATCGAGGCGGATCTTCCCTTCGACCTCGAACGGGGGCCGGTGCTGCGCGCCACGGCGCTCCGCCTATGTCATGAGGACAATTGTCATGAGGACGATCGCGAAGACCACCGGCTCCTGCTCACCCTGCACCACATCGCCGCCGACGGCTGGTCGGTCGGCGTGCTGCTCCACGAGCTCGCGGCGCTCTACGGCGCCTTCCTGGCGGGGCGCCCGTCGCCGCTGCCCCCGCTCGCCGTCCAATATGCCGACTTCGCCGTCTGGCAGCGGCGCTGGCTCGCGGGCGACGTCCTCGCCGCCCAGCTCGCCTTCTGGCGCCGCGCCCTCGACGGCAGCCGGCAGGTGCTCGAGCTGCCGGCCGACCGCCCGCGTCCCACGGTGCGGAGCCAGCGCGGCGCCGCCGAGCGCTTCGCGCTGCCGGCGGAGCTTTCGGCCGGCCTCTCCCGCGTCGCCCGGGAGGGGGGAGCGACCCTCTACATGACCCTGCTCGCCGCCTTCGGCGCGCTCGTCCACCGCTACACCGGGGAGGCCGACTTCCTCCTCGCCTCGCCGATCGCCAACCGCAACCGCGCGGAGATCGAGGGGCTGATCGGCTTCTTCGTCAACACCCTGGTGCTGCGCAACGACCTCGGCGGCGATCCCACCTTCGCCGCGGCGCTCGGCCGCGTCCGCGACACGGCGCTCGCCGCCTACGCCCACCAGGATCTGCCGTTCGAGAAGCTGGTCGAGGAGCTGGCCCCCGAGCGCGACCTGTCGCGCAGCCCTCTCGTCCAGGTCTCGCTGTCGCTGCAGAACGCCGTCACGGGAACGACCGCGACGACCACCGAGCCGACCGAGCTCGCCCCCGGCCTCGCCCTCGCCTTCGAGGACGTGGCGGCGACCACCGCCAAGCTCGACCTCTCGGTGGGCTTCGAGCAGCTCGCCGACGGCCTCGCCGGCGGCGCCGAGTACAGCACCGACCTCTTCGACGCCGTCACCATCCGCCGCCTCTTCGGGCACCTCCGCGTCCTCTTCGAGGGGGTGGTGGCGGACCCCGGGGCGCGGATCTCCGGGCTGCCGCTGCTGAGCGCGGCGGAGCGGCGCCAGCTCGCCGCCTGGCACGCCGAGAGCGCCTTCGAGCATCCCCTGGGTGAGCTGCTGCACGAGCCGTTCGAGGCGCAGGCCGCGCGGTGCCCTGAGGCCCTCGCGCTCATCGTGGGGGAGGAGGAGATCTCCTACGGCGAGCTGGACCGGCGGGCGGAAGCGCTGGCGCACCGCCTCGCCGCGCTGGGGGTGGGGCCGGAGGTGGCAGTCGGCCTCTGCCTGGCGCGCAACGCCGACCTCATCGTGGCAATGCTCGCGACGCTCAAGGCGGGCGGCTTCTACGTGCCGCTCGACCCCAACTATCCCGCCGAGCGGCTGGGCTTCATGCTGGCCGACAGCCGCTGCCGGGTGATTCTCGCCCATCGCGCGGTCCTCGACCGGTTGCCCGCGCAGGCGGGATCCGCCGTCGTGCTGCTCGACGAGCTGGAGGCGCTTCCCGCCGCAGCCCTGTCACGGCGCGTTTCCCGGCAGCTGCCTGGCAACCTCGCCTACCTGATCTACACCTCGGGCTCGACCGGCCGCCCGAAGGCGGTGGCGATCGAGCACCGCAGCGCCACGCTGCTCGCCCACTGGGCGCGGCGGACGTACACCCCGGCCGAGCTCGCCGGGGTGCTCGGCTCGACCTCGATCACCTTCGACATGTCGGTGTTCGAGATCTTCGCCACCCTGGCGCTGGGTGGCACGCTGATCCTGGCGGAGAACGCCCTGGCGCTGCCGCGCCTGCCGGCCCGGAACCGGGTGACCCTGATCGACACCGTCCCCTCGGCGATCGCCGAGCTGCTGGCGCAGGGCGCCGTGCCGCCGTCGGTGCTCACCGTCAACCTCGGCGGCGAGCCGGTGCCGCGGGCGCTCGCCGACCGCGTCTACGAACGGCCGGGGATCGCCCGCCTGCTCAACCTCTACGGCCCTTCCGAGGACACCACCTTCTCGACCGTGGCGCTGATCGAGCGCCGCTCGCGCCGCGCGCCGGCGATCGGCCGGCCGTTCGACCGCACGCGGGCGTACGTCGTCGACTCCCGGCTCGGCGAGCTGCCGGCCGGCGTCCCGGGCGAGCTCCACCTCGGCGGCGACGGCCTCGCCCGCGGCTACCTCGGGCAGCCGGCGCTCACCGCCGACCGCTTCGGCCCCGATCCGTTCACCGGCGATGGCGGCGACCGCGGCGAGCCCGGCGCCCGCCTCTACCGCACCGGCGACCTGGCGCGGCGGCGGCCGGACGGCGAGCTCGAGTACCTCGGCCGCATCGACCACCAGGTGAAGATCCGCGGCTTCCGCGTCGAGCTGGGGGAGATCGAGAGCGCGCTGCTCGCGCAGCCGGGGGTCGCGGCGGCGGCCGTCGTGGCGAGAGAGTACGCAGCCGGCGATCTCCGCCTCGTCGCCTATTTGGTGCAGACGGTGGTGCAGCCGGACGGCGAGACGCCGGTGGCCGACTTCCGGCGCGCTCTTCAGGCGCTCCTCCCGGACTACATGGTGCCGGCGGCGTTCGTCCGGCTCGCCGAGCTGCCGTTGAGCCCCAACGGCAAGGTCGACCGCCGCCGCCTGCCGGCTCCCGACGTGACGCGGACGGACGACGCCTTCGAGCCGCCGCGGACCGAGCTCGAGCGGGCGGTGGCCGAGATCTGGGCCGCCGTGCTCGGCGTCGAGCGGATCGGCCGCCACGACAACTTCTGGCATCTCGGCGGCCACTCGCTGCTGGCCACCAAAGTCCTCGCCCGCCTGCACGCCGAGCTCGGCATCGAGCTGCCCCTGCAGACGATCTTCAACGCCCCTACCCTCGCCGAGCTGGCGGCCGCCCTCGGTCACGCCGCGTGGCCCGCCGACGAGCTGGTGCCGGTGCCGCGCGAGGACGGCATGCCGCTCCCCGTCTCCTTTGGCCAGGAGCGCCTCTGGTTCCTCGACCGCTTCTCCCCCGGCTCGGCGGTCTACAACCTGCCGACCTTCTACCGGCTGCGCGGCGAGCTGGCAGTCCCCGCGCTGGCCGCGGCGCTCGCCGCCCTGGTCGCCCGCCACGAGGTGCTGCGCACCGTCTTCCGCGCCGTCGACGGCGAGCCGCGGCAGCTGGTGCGGAGCCCCGCGGAGGTGGCGGCCGGGCTTCCCCTGGTCGATCTCGGCGCCCTGCCGGACACCGCCCGCGACGCCGAGGCGGCGCTCCTCGCGCGGCAGGAGAGCGCCCGGCCGTTCGCTCTCGAGCGCGGGCCGCTGCTGCGCGCCGCCCTGCTGCGGCTCGGCGCCGCCGAGCACCTGCTGCTGCTCGACGCCCACCACATCGTCTCCGACGGCTGGTCGGTCGAGGTGATGCTGCGCGAGCTGGCCGCGCTCTACGCCTCGCCTGCGGCCCCCTTGCCCGAGCTGCCGGTCCAGTACGCCGACTTCGCCTTCTGGCAGCGGCGCTGGCTCGCCGGCGAGGCGCTCGCGGAGAAGCTCGCCTACTGGCGGCAGCGGCTCGCCGGGCGGCCGGCGCAGCTCGACCTCCCCGCGGACCGCCCGCGCCCCGCCGTGCAGAGCTTCGGCGGCGGCGTCGAGAGCCTGCGTCTCCCCGACGAGCTGGTGCTGGCGCTCGAGCGGACGGGGCACGAGCACGGCGCGACCCTGTTCATGACCCTGCTCGCGGCCTTCCAGGCGCTGCTCCACCGCTGGTCCGGCCAGGAGGACGTCGTCGTCGGCACGCCGACGGCGAACCGCAACCGGCCGGAGGTCCAGGAGCTGATCGGCTTCTTCGTCAACACCCTGGTGCTGCGCACCGACCTCGCGGGGGAGCCGGCGTTCGTCGCGCTGCTCGCGCGGGTCCGCGAGGTGGCGCTCGGCGCCTACGGCCATCAGGACCTGCCGTTCGACCGCCTGGTCGTCGAGCTGGCGCCGGAGCGCGATCCGGCGCGGACGCCGCTCTTCCAGGTGCTGTTCGCGCTGCACCATGCGAGCGAGGGAACGCGTTCCTTCGCTCCGGGGCTCGAGATCGCGGCCTTCGAGGTGGGGGAGGTGAGCTCGAAGTTCGACCTTTCGCTCCACCTCACCCGCGCCGGCTCCGCGCTCCACGCCAGCGCCGAGTACAGCACCGCCCTGTTCGACGCCGACACCGTACGGCGGATGCTCGGCCACCTCGCGGCGCTCCTCGCCGGGATCGCCGCCGACCCGCGGACGCGGATCTCCGAGCTGCCGCTGCTCAGCGAGGCCGAGCGGACGCAGCTCCTGGCCGGCTGGAACGAGACGCGCGCCGAGTTCCCGCGCACCGTCCCTGTCCACCGCCTGTTCGCGGCCCGCGCCGCCGCCGCGCCGGACGCGCCGGCCCTGCTCTGGGAAGGGGGCCATCTCACTTACGGCGAGCTCGACGTGCGGGCGTCGCGCCTGGCCCTCCGCCTGCGCGCGCTGGGCGTCGCCGCCGGCACGCTGGTGGCGCTCCTCCTCGAGCGCTCGCCGGAGCTGGTGATCGCGGCGCTGGCGGTGCTCAAGGCGGGCGGCGGCTACGTGCCGCTCGATCCCAGGGACCCCGCCGAACGGCTGAGCTTCGTGCTCGACGACACCCGCGCCCCGGTCGTCGTCGGCCGCGGCGATGATTCGCCGGCGGCCCGCCTGGCGCACGAGGCTTCTCACGCGCCGCGGCTCCTTCTCCTCGAAGATCACCAGATCCCCTTTGACGAGAGCGGCGAGGTCTGGGACGACGAGGCGGACGCCGAGAGCACCGCCTACGTGATCTACACCTCCGGCTCGACCGGCCGGCCCAAGGGGGTCGAGGTTCCCCACCGGGCGATCGGCCGCTTGGTGATCGGCACCGACTACGTCCACCTCGGCCCCGGCGACCGCGTCGCCCATCTCTCGAACCCGGCCTTCGACGCCGCCGTGTTCGAGGTCTGGGGCGCGCTGCTCAACGGCGCCGCCCTGGTGGTGGTGCCGCGCGAGATCGCCCTCGCCCCCGCGCGGCTGGCGGCGCTCCTCCGCGACCGGGAGGTGACCACCCTGTTCCTCACCACGGCGCTGTTCAACCTCATGGTGCGCGAGGTGCCCGGGGCCTTCGCGACCCTGCGCGACGTCCTCTTCGGCGGCGAGGCGGTCGATCCGGCCGTCGTCCGCGCCTGCCTCGCGGAGGGGGCGCCGGCGCGGCTGCTCCACGTCTACGGCCCGACCGAGAGCACCACGTTCGCCACCTGGCATCGGGTGACGGCGGTCGACGAGGGGGCGACGGTGCCGATCGGCCAGCCCCTCGCGAATACCACGGTCCACGTCGTCGACCGCCGGCTGCTGCCGGTGCCGGTCGGCGTGCCGGGGGAGCTGGCGATCGGCGGCGACGGCCTCGCCCATGGCTATCTCCACCGCCCCGGGCTGACCGCCGAGCGCTTCGCCCCCGATCCGTTCGGCGCGGCGGGAGGCCGCCTCTACCGCACCGGCGACCTGGTGCGGCGGCGCTCAGGCGGCGAGATCGAGTTCCTCGGCCGCCTCGACACCCAGGTCAAGGTGCGCGGCTTCCGTATCGAGCTCGGCGAGATCGAGGCCGCCCTCGCGGCCCATCCGGCCGTCCGCGCCGCCGTGGTGCTGGCCCGCGAGGACGCCCCCGGCGACCGCCGGCTGGTCGCCTATCTGGTCGGAAACAGGGTCGCCAACGAGGTCGCCCGCGAGCCTGGCGAGCGGCTCGACGTCGCCGCCCTGCGCGCCTTCCTCGAGCGGCGCTTGCCCGCTTACATGGTGCCGTCGGCGTTCGTCGAGCTGGCCGCCCTGCCGCTCAATCCCAACGGCAAGGTCGACCGGCGGGCGCTGCCGGTGCCCGCGATGCCGGGGGGCGGCGGCGACTACGTGGCGCCGCGCACCGACCTCGAGCGCGAGGTGGCCGCGGTGTGGGCCGAGGTGCTGGGAGTCGAGCGGATCGGCCTCTACGATAACTTCTGGCACCTCGGCGGCCACTCGCTGCTCGCCACCAAGGTGCTCTCCAGGCTGCACGCCGCGCTCGGCGTCGACCTGCCGGTGGCGACGATCTTCAACTCGCCGACCCTCGCCGACTTCGCCGCCGCCCTCGGCCGCGCCGTCCTCGCCGACCTCTCCGACCCGAGAGACGACGAGGACCTGGACGACCTCCTGGCGGAGCTCGACGGCCTGGTGGGAGCCCGGCAACTGGAGAGTTGAGGGAACGTTTTTTGCAATTGACCGCCTTCCGAAAAAGCGTGCCGCAGGGCGCGCCGGAGGAAGGGGGCAAGCTTGAAGCGGGAAGAAGACTCCAGGGATGACAACGGAAGCTCAGGTCCAACCACCAACGAACCCCTAGGCGCGGTCAGCCGCCGCGCCTTCATCGGCCTCTCCGTGGGAGCGGTGCCGATGGTCCGCGCCACCGTCGCGGGGGCCAAGGCGCTGAAGCCGGCAACGGCGGGTGGCACCCATGCGGAAACCGCGGCGGGGAGCGCCACGGTGCCCGTCACGCTCGAGGTCAACGGCCGCCAGCACCAGCTGCGCGTCGATCCGCGCTCGAGCCTGCTCGACACGCTGCGCGAGGAGCTGGCGCTGACCGGCACCAAAAAGGGGTGCGACCACGGCCAGTGCGGCGCCTGCACGGTCCTGGTCGACGGCCGCCGCGTCGTCTCCTGCCTGACCCTCGCCGCCATGGCCTCCGGCCACCAGGTGACGACGATCGAGGGGCTCGCCCAGGGCGATCAGCTGCATCCGGTGCAGGCGGCGTTCCTCAAGCACGACGGCTTCCAGTGCGGCTACTGCACGCCGGGGCAGATCGTCTCGGCGGTGGGGCTCCTCAGCGAGGGTTGCCCGAACGATCCGGCGGCGATCCGCGAGCACATGAGCGGCAATCTCTGCCGCTGCGGCGCCTATCCCAACATCGTCGCCGCGGTTCAGGAAGCCCATGCCGCCGTGAAGGGAGGGCGGGCATGAACCCCTTCTCCTACGCGCGGGCCACGCGCCCCGAAGAGGCGGTGACGGCGGTGGGGCGCGATCCCCGCGCCAAGTTCCTGGCCGGCGGCACCACCCTGGTCGACCTTCTGCGGCTCGACGTCGAGACGCCGGGCGCGCTGGTCGACGTCAACGCCCTGCCGCTCGCCCGGATCGAAGCCCTGCCCGGCGGCGTGCGGATCGGCGCGATGGTGCGCAACAGCGACCTCGCCGCCCATCCGCTGATCGGCAAGAATTACCCGGTGCTGTCGGAGGCGCTCCTCTCCGGGGCGAGCCCGCAGCTGCGCAACATGGCGAGCGTCGGCGGCAACCTGATGCAGCGCACCCGCTGCGTCTACTTCCGCGACCCGTCCTATCCCTGCAACAAGCGGACGCCCGGCGCCGGCTGCGCGGCGCTCCACGGCTACACCAGGAGCCACGCCGTGCTCGGCACCAGCGACCGCTGCATCGCGAGCTTCCCCGGCGACATGCCGGTCGCGATGGTGGTGCTCGACGCCGTGGTGCGCACCCGCCGTCCGCAAGGCGGCGAGCGGACGATCCCGCTGGCCGACTTCTACATCCCCTACGGCGACGATCCGGCGCGCGAGACCGTGCTCGAGCACGGCGAGCTGATCACCGCCGTCGAGCTGCCGGCGACCCCGTGGTTCGCCCGCTCCCACTACCTCAAGGTCCGCGACCGCGCGAGCTACGAGTTCGCCCTCGCCTCGGCTGCCGTGGCGCTCGACATCGACGGAGGCAGCGGCAGCCGCATCCGCGCCGCCCGCGTGGCGCTCGGCGGCGTCGGCAGCAAGCCGTGGCGCTCGCCGGAGGCCGAGCAGGCGCTCACCGGCGCCCGGGCGGAGGAGAAGACCTACCAGGCCGCGGCGGAGGCGGCGCTGCGCGGCGCGCGCCCGCAGAAGGACAACGGATTCAAGATCGAGCTGGCGAAGCGCACCCTCGCCCGGGCGCTGGCGACGGCCGCGGAGAAGAAAGTATGAACGCCATCGGCAAGCCGATCGATCGCGTCGACGGCCGCCGCAAGATCACCGGCGCCGCCCTTTACGCCGCCGACTTCCATCATCAGGGTCTCGCCTACGCCGTCCTCGTGCAGAGCACCATCGCCAAGGGAGAGATCACGTCGATCGACACCGCCGCGGCGCGCGCGCTCTCCCGGCGTCCTCACCATCCTCACCCACGAGAACATGCCTCCGCTCAACAAGCCGCCGGGCGGTCCCAAGGCCAAGCCGCTCGAGTCCGGCAAGACGGGGGAGGACCGCCTCCCGCTGTCGGACAATGTGATCCATTACGCCGGCCAGCACGTCGCCGTGGTGGTGGCGGACACCCTCGAGCACGCCCGCCACGCGGCGGCCCACGTGATGGTCCACTACCGCGAGGAGAAGCCGAAGCTCGAGTTCACCGCCGCCGACACGTACCCGCCGAAGGAAGCGATGGGGAAGCCGTTGCAGCACACCCGCGGCGACGTCGAGGCGGCGCTCGCAACGCCCGGTGTGATCAAGGTGGAGCCGACGTACACGACGCCGGTCGAGACCAACAATCCCATGGAGCCGTCGGCGACCGTCGCCTCCTGGGAGGGCGACAAGCTGACCGTCTCGGATGCCACCCAGGCGGTGATGGGGACGCGCGCCGTCCTCGCCACGGCGTTCGGCATCCCGCGCGAGAACGTCCGCGTCCTCTGCCCGTTCACCGGCGGCGGCTTCGGTTGTAAAGGTTTTCAATGGCCGCACACGATGCTCGCGGCGATGGCGGCGCGGGTCGTCCACCGCCCGGTGCAGCTCAACCTGACGCGGGCCCAGATGTTCACCTCGGTGGGGCACCGCCCGCCCACCGTGCAGAAGATGGCGCTAGCCGCCCGCAAGGACGGCACGCTGACCGCCATCCGCCACGAGACCTTCCAGCCGACCTCGCCGACCACCGAGTACATCGAATCGTGCGGCGCCAACACCAGCAAGCTGATGTATGCCTGCGACAACGTGGCGGTCCCGCACCGCCTGGCGCGGATCAACGTCGCGCCGCCGACGCCGATGCGGGCCCCCGGCGACTGCCCGGGGACCTTCGCCCTCGAATCCGCCCTCGACGAGCTCGCCTACGCCCTCGGCATGGACCCGCTCGAGCTGCGGCTGAAGAACCATGCCGACGAGGACGGCGGCGAGAAGAAGCCGTGGTCGAGCAAGCACCTCAAGGAGTGCTACCAGCGCGGCGCCGAGAGGTTCGGCTGGTCGAAGCGGAAAGCCGCGCCGCGCTCGATGAAGGACGGCGACCTGCTGGTCGGCTGGGGGATGGCGACCGCCGTCTATCCCGGCAACCGGCGGGGGGCCTCGGCCAAGGTGACCCTCTCCGCCGACGGCCGGGCGCTGGTGCGGGCCGCCACCCAGGACCTCGGCACCGGCTCCTACACGATCTTCACCCAGATCTCCGCCGACGCCCTCGGGCTGCCGGTCGAGCAGGTGACCTTCGAGCTCGGCGACAGCGAGTTTCCCGCCGCGCCCACCTCGGGGGGCTCGAACAGCGCGGCGAGCGTCAGCGAGGCGATCCTCCAGGCCGGGGTCGCGATGAAGGCGAAGCTCGCCGGGCTCGCCGCCGCCGATCCGCGCTCTCCCCTCGCCGGCCTCTCTCCGGATCAGATGGTCCTCGCCGACGGCCGCCTGGCCTCGGCTGCCGAGCCGTCGAAGGGGGTCGCCTTCACCGACCTGCTGTCGCGCTCGCGGCAGCCCTCGGTCGAGGCTCAGGCGGAGGTCAAGCCGGACGGCGCGAAGAGCAAGCAGTACTCGATCCACTCGTGGGGGGCGCAGTTCTGCGAGGTCAAGATCGATCCCCTCCTGCCGCGCGTGCAGGTGACGCGCTGGGTCTCGGCGATCGACGTCGGCCGGGTGCTCAACCCGAAGATGAGCCGCAGCCAGGTGATGGGCGGGGTGACGATGGGGATCGGCATGGCTCTGATGGAGCACACCGTCTACGATCCGCGGACGGGCGATCCGGTCACCGACAACTTCGCCGACTACCTGATCCCGGTCAACGCCGACCTCCCCGACGTCGAGGTGGAATTCACCGATCACCCCGATCCGATCATCAACACCCTCGGCTGCCGGGGGGTCGGCGAGATCGGCATCACGGGAGTGGCGGCGGCGATCGCCAACGCCGTCTACCACGCCACGGGGAAGCGGGTGCGCGACCTGCCGATCACGCCCGACAAGCTGCTGTAAGAGAGCCCGCAACCGACCGGGGCGGCCTGGACCGCCCCGGCCCTCAGAGACCGTCGAGGACGCAGCCGAGCATCAGCAGCGCGCCGGCGATCACCAGCGACCAGAAGCCGGTGGTCGGCGGGAAGCCGCTGGGGACGTGCACGATGCCCAGGCCGAGGAGCAGCCCGATCAGCCAGAGGATCAGAGAGATGATGAGCGTTACCTTCTTCGGGGCCTGCGTCCTGAAGCCACCTCGTCTCGCCATGAGAGGTCTCCTTGTTTGGATCTGAATTGTGGAAGCCGGACGGTATCACGGCGGCCGCTCCAAGTAAGATGGCGGCCCATGATCCTCGCCGTCCGCCGCACCCTCGTCGCGGCTCTCGCCATCGCGTGTGTCGCCTGTGCGGGCTCCCCGCCTCGAAAGGTTGCTCCTCCCATGCCTGAGACGACCGCAGACCTGTCGCCCATCGATCACGTCCTGCTCGGCATCGGCGATCTCCAGCAGGGGATCGACGAGCTGGAGCGCCGGACCGGCGTGCGGGCCGTCTTCGGCGGCGCTCATCCGGGACGCGGCACGCAGAACGCTCTGATCGCCCTCGGCGGCGAGCACTACCTGGAGATCCTGGCGCCGAATCCCGCCGAGGCGGGGAATCCGGACGCCGCCGAGCTCCAGGCTCTGAAGACGCTCACCCCGATCGGCTGGGCGGCGCGCTCGGCGGATCTGGCGGCGTTGCGGCAGAGCCTGCAAGGAGAGGGGATCGCGGTCGAAGCGATCCGCCCCGGCGGCCGCAACCTGCCGGACGGCTCGCGCCTCTCGTGGCAGACCCTCGGCTTCACGCCGCCGGCGAGCCCGCTGCTGCCGTTCTTCATCGAGTGGGGGAAGGGGGGCGCCCACCCCTCGTCGACCTCGCCGCAGGGATGCCGCCTGGCCGGCCTGGTCCTCGAAGATCCGGCGCCCGAGGCGCTGCGCAAGACCCTGCGGGCCGCCGGCCTCGGAGTGGAGGTCCGGCAAGGGAAGGAATCCCGTCTCCGACTCTCCCTGGCTTGTCCCAGGGGAACCATCGAGTTTCCTTAAGGTTTGCGCTCGTAGATCCGCACGAACCAGTTGGAGCGCTGCCGCGAGGGGGAGAACGGAGGCGTGACCTCCACGTAACGCTTCTCGACCTCGGCCCACAGACCGACGGCGTACCCCTTGCCGAAGGGGCCGGTGCCGAACTCGGTGGTGGGGCGGTGGCAGAGCAGGAGGAAAGGGGGGCGCTCGCGGTCGAGACGCGCCATCACCGTCCTCTCGCCGGCCGCGTCGAGCACGCCGGGGAGGATCAGCGTCTCGCGCAGCGGGTTGCGCAGACCGCTCACGAAGTTGAAGAAGCCTCCCTCCGGAAAGTTGGCGAGGGAGTCGCGGCGCTGAGTGCGCTCGGCCAGGAAGCGCAGCGTCCCCTCAACGGAAGCCGCCTCTCCCGCGCGGAGGCGCAGCGCGCCCACCGGCGTGTCGAGCCGGACGAGACGGGGATCGGCGCCCGCCCGCGCGATCTGCACCAGGAAGAGCCCGCCGAGGAGGAGCAACGCCGCCGCCAGCGGGCGCCGGTACGCCGCGGGATCGCGGAAGCGTCGAGCCGGCACGTCGAGCCCCAGGATCGCGGCGGTAGCCAGCAAGCACGGCAGCGCCGGCGCGGCGAACGCCGACATCTCCGGGCCCAGCCGCAAGTGGAGCAGCACCCGCGATGCCGTCGACCGCCGCCAGCGCGAAGAGCAGGAAGCGGTCCCTCTCCCGCGGACCGAACGGTCTGCGCAGGAAAACGGCGGCCGCCGCCAGCGGAGCGATCAACGGGAGGGGGAAGAGCAGGGGAGGGAGCTCGTTGCCGGACACGAAGAGCGCCCAGGCCGCGAGCACCGCGACGAGGAGGACCGGCAGCACGATCCCCGGAGCTCTTCGGCGGCTCGCCATCCAGGCGCAGGCGGCGAGCAGGAGCACGTCGAGCGCCAGCCCCGCGGCCAGCGTGCGCGCGGCTCTCCAGGGGTGCAGGAGGCCGGCGGCGCCGCGGTAGTAATGCTTCCATTCCGGCGGCAGGCTCGCCAGGTGAAGGAACGGCACCTCGCGCTCGAGGGTCGGCCAGGGGATCCCCGCGAACGCCGCGCCGTAGAGCGCCGCCGCCGTCAGGCCGGCGCCGAGGATGATCAGAACGGCCTTGCGGAGGCCGGGGCGGTGATCCACCCGCGAGCGCAAGCCGGCGATGAGGAGCAGGAGCGCCGTCGCCGCGCCGATCTCGGGGCGCGCCGCGAGCGCGAGGGCGAGGCCGAGCGCGGCGCAGAGCGGCGCGCCCCGGCGCTCCGACCCGTAGGCGAGGAGAGCCAGCAGGCTGCCGGCGAGGGCATAGAGGTTGGCGAACGAATAGGGAAAGACGAAGGCGCCGCCGTGCGGCGCGCCGAGGCAGAAGGCGGCGGCGAGGGTGGTGGCGACGAGCGCCGAGAGCGGGCTGCCGGCGCGGCGGGTGAGGCGGTAGAGCAGAACGAGGATCGCCGCGGCGAGCAGGACCCCGACGGCTTCGAGCACGCTCCAGCGGTGGCCGAAGATCCGCAGGGCGAGAGCGTTCAGCCAGGGGCTCACCGGGCCGTAGTTGTAGGTGACGTCGCGGTAGAGCCGCTCGCCGGCCGCCAGCCGGGCCGGGACGTCCATCTCCCGTCCGGAATCGATGAACGGGTTGATCCACAGCTGCCAGGAGGCGGCGAGCGAGGCGGTGCCCGCCGCGAAAGGGAGGGCAAAGGGAAGCAGGGCCCGACCGCCAGAGCTAGCGATTGAGGGCCCCGGTCTTTCGGAATCGGGTGGGGACGAACCGGGATCAGCGCGCGGTCTTCAGCGATGCCCGCACGATCGAGCCGCCGCTGTCCGGCGCGGTGCAGGAAGCCGTCGAGGCCCGGCGCATGCCGTTGCCGGCAGAGCCGCCGGCATAGGCGAAGACGAAGCTGCCGCCCTTGACCTTGTCGATCACCGATTTCGCAGCGGCCAGCGGGAGCGCCGGGCAGCCCCAGCTGCGGCCGAGCATGCCGAACTGCTGGGCATGCTCGGAGCTCACGTACCACGCGCCGTGCATCACGATGTGGCGCGCCTCGGCGAGGTCGTTGAGGCCGGCATCGAGCCCCTTGAGCTTGAGCGAGTAGCCGTTGCCTCCCTCGTAGGTGTCGGCGGTGAGGAACAGGCCGAGGCTGGTCGAGCGGCTGTCGTTGACGTTCGAGAAGTGGGTGGCGTAGATGTCGCCGCTCCCCGCCCCGTGCGCCACCAGCTCATGGAACAGGACCTTGCGGCGGGCGAGGTCGAGCACCCAGAGGCGCGGCTGCGTCGAGGGAAGGGAATAGTCGATCACCGTCAGCACGTCGCCGTTGTCGGAGACGCCGCGGGCACGGGCGCAGGAGACGGCGTCGAGGGCCGCCGCGAGGGCCTTCGGCGACAGCCCGGCGGGGCGCTGGCCGCCCCACTCCCGCAGCGCCGCGAAGCTGGCCGGAGCGGCCTCTGCCGCTTCGGGCAGCGGGGTCGTCTCGTCGAGGGTCGCCGTGACCGGGCTCGAGACGACGCTGGCAGGCATCGAAGCTGCAGTGGTGATGGTCGAGGTAGAGAGTGCCGAAGACGCTGCCGAGGTATGGACGTTGGCGGCGAAGACGCCGGCGGTAACGAGCAGCAGCAGGAAGGACGGGAGCCGGAGCTCTCTCAGAAGGGTCCGCGGCGCGGCGCCGCGAGCCAGCTTGAGGGACGTCGGGACCGAAGAGTTTCCCAGCATCGCGCGAGTATAACCTCCTGGATGTCGTTCCCCACACCCCGCGTTGCAGGAATGTGGCGATGAGTGGTCGTCTCTAGCCAATCTTACAACGATTTGCCGCGGGCGTAAATTCCTTCGCGACGGGTCCCACGTACCCGTCGCCAATCTCCCCGTAGAGACGGTGGCGTCCTCTGCAGGGGAACGGCCCGCCGACCCCGATTTCGAAAAAATTCCTTAAACCGTTGATTCGTTTATATTTGCCGGATGTGAACCGGCTGCCTCCGCAGCGGCACCGCCCTTGCTCTCAGGGAGATCGTCGCACCTACACCCCTGGGCAGGGGAATTCGAGGAGGAGGCCATGGGTCACCGCGGACGCTTCATGATGGCGTTTGTGCTGGTCGTCGCCGGGTCGTCGGCGTCTTTGGCGGCGGAGCCGCAACGGGTAGAGGAATTCGGGGATTCGATCGACGTCCGGGTGGTGAACGTCGAGGCGGTGATCACCGACGGCAAGGGGGAGCGGGTGCGCGGCCTCGCGGCGGCGGACTTCCGCCTGCTGGTCGACGGCCGCGAGGTGCCGGTTGAATACTTTACCGAGATCCAGGAAGGCAGGGCCGCCGCCGTCGGCACGCCCAACGCGCCGGTCTCCGCCGGCGAGGAGGTGGGGCGCAACTACCTGATCTACGTCGACGACTCCTTCTCGCTCGCCAACATCCGCAACGAGTCGCTGGCGCGGCTGGAGCGCGACCTCTCCCTCTTGAAGCCGGCCGACCGCATGGCCGTGCTCGCCTTCGACGGCCACCGCATCGATGTGCTGAGCGGCTGGACGGCCGACCGGGCGGCGCTCGCCGCGGCCCTCGAGCAGGCCCGCCGCCGGTCCGCGCAGGGCAACCGGGAGCTCACCCACCAGCGGGCGCTGCAGAGGGACGTCGACTGGATCCTCGAGAACGGCAACAGCCTCGACGGCGACCAGATCAGCGCCTTCATCGCCGACACCGCGAACCGGATCAGCCCGGAGGCGCGCACCCAGCTCGGCCGCACGGCGGCCGCCGCGGCCGGCGCGCTGCGCGGCTTCGATGCGCCGCCGGGACGCAAGGTGATGCTCCTCCTCTCCGGCGCCTGGACGCTCGGCGTGGCGCCCAAGCTCTACGGGCCGATGGTCGAGGCGGCCAACCGCCTCGGCTACACGATCTATCCGGTGGACGTGGCCCAGTCGGACCCGGGCGAGATCTCGGCGCTCGGCGCGCTCGCCGGCCAGACCGGCGGCCGCGTCGTGGTGTCGGCGAAGATGGAAGCCTTCCGCGAGATCGTGGCCGACTCCGGCACCTACTACTGGCTCGGCTTCACCCCCGCCTGGAAGGCCGACGACCACGGCCACCGGGTGACCGTCGAGCCGCGCCGCGCCGGCCTCAAGGTACGCGCCCGCGGCAGCTTCTCCGACCTCTCGAAGCGCACGGTGAGCGCCATGAAGGCCGAGAGCGTCGCCCTCTTCGGCGGCACCGCCCAGGACCGCCGGCTGATCGTCCGCCTCGGCGAGCCGCGGTGGGCGGCGCGCGGGCAGATGGAGATCCCGGTCACCCTCGGCGTTCCCGTCGAGTCGCTGGCGCTCTCCGCCCAGAAGGGCGGCTACAGCGCCGAGACTCCGCTGACCATCGTGGCGACCGACGAGAAGGGGGGGCGCGCCGACCTGCCGGCGTCGCGCCTGAAGGTGGCGTTGAAAACCCTCCCCGTGGTCGGTACCTTCGCCCGCTTCCAGACCGTGGTGCGCGTGCGCGACGTCGGCCAGAAGCTGGTCTTCTCGGTGCTCGACCCGGTCAACGGCAGCGCGATCTGGGGCGAGGCGGTCTACGCGCCCCGCCAGGGTTCCGGCGCGAGGGGAAAGGTCGCCGCGAAGCGTTGAAGCTGCATCCCGGTTCCAACCTGACGCGCTCTGGTGCGCTGGAGGAGGCCATGGGACAAGATGGTTTCGAGATGGTGTTCGGCCTGGCGGGTACGCTCCCGATCGCGGAACGGCGATGGGTGGCGTGCGGTCAGATGGCCGGCGCCCCGGCGCGGCGCCGGCTGTTCGTCCGTCTCGGCGAGCCGCGGCCGGCCCCGCCGGGAGAGATGGAGGTCCTGGTGACGCTCGGCGTCCCCCTCGCCGCGCTGGCGCTGGCGCCGATCGGCAGCGGCTTCGTGGCCGGGACTCCCTTGACGATCCTGTGGGTGGACGACAAGGGGAGCTGCACCGGCCTTCCGGATTCCCATCTGACCGTCGTCCTCCGGACGCTGCCCAGGGCCGCGACCTTCGCCCGCTTCCAGACCGTGGTGCGCATCCCCGACACGGGCCGGACGCTCCGCTTCTCGGTGCAGCACACGAACAGCGGCCTGCGGACCTCAGGGGAGGCGGCATGCGCGCGGCCCTGCGCCTCCGGGGAATGTCCGGGCGCCCTGGCGCCCAGCCTCGTGGCGCATTGAAGGCCAAATTCATGATCGTTTCCTGATGGCAAGGAGGATGGCGATGGGGCGAGGGTGTTTCCTGGTGGTGTGCTGGCTGGCGGCGGCCCTTCCGGCCGCGGCGCAGGCATCGGCGGCTTCGGCGACCGCGGCGGAGCCGCGGGTGGAGACGTTCGGCGAGTCGATCGATGTCCGCCTGGTCAACGTCGAGGCGGTGGTCACGGACGGCAAGGGGCAGTTGGTGCGCGGCCTGGCGGCGGCGGACTTCCGCCTGCTGGTCGACGGCCGCGAGGTGCCGGTCGAGTACTTCACCGAAATCGCGGAGGGGAAGGCGGCCTCCTCTGCCGCTGCGGAGGGCCCCGTCGCGGCGCTGCCGCCGGGGCAGCCGGTGGGGCGGAGCTACCTCGTCTACGTCGACGACTCCTTCGTGCTCGCCAACATGCGCGACGCGCTGCTGACCAAGCTCGAGCGCGACCTCACCCTGCTGCAGCCGGGCGACCGGATGGCCGTGCTCGCCTTCGACGGCCGGCGGATCGCGGTGGAGAGCGGCTGGACGGCGGACGTCCCGGCGTTGCGGGCCGCCCTCGAGCGCGTCCGCAACAGCCACTCGGAAGGGACGCAGAAGCTGATGCAACATCGCGGGCTGCAGCGCGACGTCGACTGGGCGCGCGAGGTCGGCCTCGAGCCGGACGAGCTGGCCGCCTTTCTGGAGGCTGCCGGGCACCGCATCAGCCCGGAGGCGCGCACCCAGCTCGGCCGCACGGCGGCGGCGGCGGCGGGCGCCTTGCGTGGTTTCGAAGTCCCGCCGGGGCGCAAGGTGATGCTCCTGCTCTCCGCCGCCTGGACGATGGAGGTGGCGCCGCAGCTCTACGCCCCGATGCTCGAGGCCGCCAACCGGCTCGGCTACACGATCTATCCGGTCGACCTCGGGGCTTCGAGCCTCGCCGACGTCTCGGGGTTCGACGCGCTGGCGGCGGTGACCGGCGGCCGGGTGGTGGTCTCCGCGAAGCTGGAGAGCTTCCGCGAGGTGGTGGCCGACACCGGGAGCTACTACTGGCTCGGCTTCACCCCCGCCTGGAAGGCGGACGACGGCCGGCACCGCATCACGATCGCGCCGCGCCGCGCCGGTCTCAAGGTGCGCTCGCGCGACGGTTTTTCCGATCTGTCGAAGGGGACGGTCAATGCCCTCAAGGCCGAGAGCGTGGCGCTCTTCGGCGGCGCCGCCGAGGACCGGCGGCTGCTCGTCCGCCTCGGCGAGCCGCGGCGGGCGGCGCACGGCCTTCTCGAGATCCCGGTGACGCTCGGCGTGCCGGTCGAGTCGCTGGCGCTGACCGCCCGCAAGAGCGGCTTCGTCGCCGAGACGCCGCTCGCCGTCCTGGCGACCGACGTCAAGGGAGGGCGCGCCGACCTGCCGCCCACGCGCCTCCGGGTGACGCTGCGCGCCCTCCCCAAGTCCGGCACCTTCGCGCGCTTCCAGACGGCGATCCTCGTCCGCGACATCGGCCAGACGCTGGTGTTCACCGTGCTCGACCCGGTCAAGGGGAGCTCCCTCTGGGGCGAGGCCGCCTACGCGCCGCGGGAGGCGGCGCGGAAGGGGGCCGTCGCCCAGCGTTGAGCCGCGCCGCGCGTTACGCGAGAATACTGCGAGAATGAAGTTCAGCGCGCGCTTGTTGTCGCAGGCAGAACCCGCTGGGCGCCCATCGCGGCCGGCCCTGTTTTCATCCTTGGGAGATCCTCCATGAAGAGATTCCATACGCTGGGGCTGGCGCTGGCCGCCTCGCTGGCCGCCCTGGCCCCGGCCGCCGCGCAGAACCCGCAGAAGACGGCCCCGCCGGCGCCGCCGCAGAGCTCCTTCGGCGAGCAGATCGAGGTGCGGGTGGTCAACGTCGAGGCGGTGGTCGTCGACAAGCAGGGGAACCGGGTGACCGGCTTGAAGCCCGCCGACTTCCGCCTCTCGGTGGACGGCAAACCGGTCCCCGTCGAGTACTTCAACGAGGTGCGCGGCGGCCAGGCGATCGCCCCCGGCGCCGCCGAGGAGAGCTCGCCGGTCAAGGGGCTGCCGAGCCTGGCTCCAGGGAGCCCGGTGGGTACCAGCTACCTGGTGTTCATCGACAATTTCTTCTCGCAGCCGACGCGGCGCGACGCCCTGCTGCGCGACCTCAAGGGGCAGCTCGCCCAGCTGGGTCCCGAGGACCGCATGGCGATCGTCGCCTGGAACGGCCGCCGGGTCGAGATGCTGTCGAGCTGGTCGAGCTCCGAGCGCCAGCTCGCCACCGCGATCGAGAAGGCGATCGGCGAGCCCGCCAACGGCCTGGCGCGGATCGCCGAGCTGCGCAGCTTCTCGGAGTCGCGGCGCCTCGGCCCCGGTTTCGGAGCGCTCCAGGGCGCCGGCAGCAGCTCGGCCTCGCGCCAGCTCGACCTCGACGAGGTCGAGTTCGTCGAGCGGGTGGCGTCGCAGACCCAGAACGCCGTCTCCGCCGCCGCCAGCACGCTGCGCGGCTTCGCCGCCCCTCCCGGCCGCAAGGTGATGCTGCTGCTCGCCGGCGGCTGGCCCTTCTCGGCGGTCGATTACGTGATCAACAACCCCAACCGGCCGATCACCGACCGCCCGGTGCCGTCGGGCGAGGAGATGCTGAAGCCGCTGGTCGACACCGCCAACCGTCTCGGCTTCACCCTCTATCCGGTGGACGTCCCAGGCATCGAAGGAGAGATGGTCGATGCCTCGCGCTTCGGTCCGATGGCCAACCGGCTCAACATGCGCGAGCAGGAGCACGAGGCGACCCTGCTCTACGTCGCCGAGCAGACCGGCGGCAAGGCGATGGTCAACTCGGCGAGCTCAGGGCTGCTGCAGACGGTCGCCGCCGACACCCGCTCCTACTACTGGCTCGGCTTCACCCCTGCCTGGCAGGGGAACGACAAGAGCCACAAGGTGACGCTCGCCGTGCTCCCCGCCGGCCTCAAGGTGCGCACCCGCACCGGTTTCCTCGACCTGTCGCGCAAGGCCGAGAACTCGCTGATCGTCGAGAGCGCCATGCTGTTCGGCAACTCGCCCGACCTGCGGCAGATGCCGATCAAGCTCGGCACCCCCGTCGCCGCCGGCCGCCGCGAGCTCGAGCTGCCGATCTCGATCGCGCTGCCGGTCGACGCCATCACCTTCGTGCCGCTCGAGGGGAAGTACAAGGCGGAGCTCGAGCTGCGCATCGCGGTCGAGGACGCCGCCGGCCGCCGCGCGCAGGTGCCGGTCATCCCGATGTCGCTCACCGGCAACGACGCCCCGAAGCCCGGCACCTTCATCCGCTACGACACCAAGATCAAGATCCGGAAGGAGCCGAGCCACCTGAGCGTCGCGGTCTTCGACCCCTTGAGCGGCAAGATTCTGTTGGGCGAAACGGATCTTCTACCGCCGAAGAAATAGCTCGGCACCGAGCTTTCTCCCGAGAGTTGCCTCGGGAGAAGGCTCGTTTCGAAGCGCCGAAGGTTTTTCACGCACGCAGCGAGCCGTCGTTGGCGTTCCCGTCGCTTCGATCGGCCGCCCGCGGACGGGCTTTGCGAGCTCGCAAGGTGCTGACGGGAAAAAACTGGCGCGGCTTGCAATCAGCCGGCTGCGCAACGCTCCAGGCTGATTTGCGCTCGCTCGATTCTCAGCGAAGACCGGTGCGAAGGTCCGTACCATCGTTCAGGACCTTCCACGGTGCGATCAAAACTCAGGTCTGTGGCCCGACGACCCTCGGAGCTCTGCCGGATCTCGATCCGGTCTACACGGAGCCGAATTGCCCGGCGCTCAGAGCAAATCTCTGGTCAGGAAAATAAGCGATCTGTCTCCGGCATGGTACGTTTGCAAGAGCGCAAGTTTCTGGCAGTCTCCGCCGCGGTCTTCTCGTAAGCTGCATGCACGAATTGCTTGCGAGCCGATCATGGAGCGCACGCGTCGTAAGGAGGAACCTCATGTTCCGCAAATCCCTGATTCTCGCTGGCTGCATGGCCTTGGCTCTCGTCGCGAACGCGAAGGCGCAGGTGTGGACCGCGGTCGCCGCGTCCGGAGCGATCGATGAGGCGTACACCGGAACCTACGCCACCAATCTCGGCACGCTGTTCTTCCGCTCCACCGCGACCGGCAACGTGGAAGCCACCCTCAACGTGACCAATCCCCTCAACTCGGGCAACCCCGCGTGGACCACGCTCGAGCTGGTGGCGAACGGCGGCGGCGGCGGGTTGGGCGTGGGAGTCAGCGCGACCCTCTACCGGCAGGTCCGTACCACGGGCGTGACAGGCGCCATCTGCACGGCCGTTGCCGCCTCCAGCGGCTCCACGTCGACTTCGACGTGTACCTTCTCCTCGAGCACCTTTGACTTCGCCAACAACAACTATTTCATCGACCTGAGCCTTGGCCGGAGCTCGACAAGCCAGAGCATCAACGCCGCAAGCATGCGGGTCTTCTGACGGTCTTCCGCGCCCGCTCCGCGCGGGGCGGGCGCGGTTCGGTTCGCCACAGAATCTGAGCGATCGGAAGACCAGCCAGCCGGCGCTGGAGCATTTAGTGGATCCTGCCGTAAGGCAGGCGCCGGCTGCAGTTCCCTCGAGGCAATAGATTTTCGCCGGGTGAGCCGCTACTGGAACAACTGCTTCGTATCCAGGATCACCACCCTTGCTTGGCGCTGCCTGGCACGCTTCACGAGGTCTCCGGTGCCGCCCGGTCCATCTCCGGTCTCGCCGTTCCAGAGGGCGATCAGGGTGACGTCCCTGCCCCCCGCCGCGAGGGCGTTGTGGAGCAGCCAGAGGTTGTTGCGCTGCCAGAAGCCGTAATCCTGCTTTTCGGCGAGCCAGCTCGGCAGATCCTGCGAGGCGGCGAGGACGCGCACCGGCAGCTTCTCGGCCAGCCGGTCGAAGCGCTGCGTCCAGTCGCCCTTGGCGGGTGCGACGGATTGCTCGAGGAACGCGTCCCTGGGCAGAGCCAGGAGGAGCCGGGTGGGGATGCCGAGCTCGGCGCAGATCTCGTGGAACAGGATGTCGCCGCCGCTCGCGCCCCCGGCGATGCCGAAGGCCACTCCGCCCGGCCGGTCCCGTTCGGTCTCGATCGCCCCACGGATCGCCTTTCGGGCCGCCCCCTCGTGGTCGGGAGGAAAGCGCGGCTTCTCGCGCCCGGGCTGGTCGATCATGTGGCCGGTGAAGAGGAGAACCCGGTTGACCGCCGGCGCGGCCACCGGCTTGCCGTCGTCCTTCGGCGCGGGGCCGAGGGCTTCCAGCGCCGCGTTTACGTTGGCGGTCAGGATCTCCAGGTCCTGGTAGATGCGCAGCTGGTCGCGCACCGCTCCGGACGCGAAGTCGGGCGCGCTGGCGAGCGCTTTGCGATAGGCGTCCGCCACCCGCCCCGGCCGCTTCGAGGTCAGACAGCAGAGGTCGGCGGCGCTGATCTCGACCCAGAGGTCGGTCTTCTCCTCGTGCTCCAGCCGGGCCTGCGCCGCCGCGACCGACAGCTCGACCGCCGCCGCGAGCTTCGCCCGCTGCTCCTGCCGTTCCTCGAGCTCCGCCGCGGCATCGCTCTCCCGCTCGAAGCGGTCGCTCCAGATCGCGGGAAGATCCTCGGCCAGCGTGGTCGAGAGGGTGAGCAGGGCCAGGGCGTTCAGGCCGGAGTAGAAGTGGTTCAAATCGGTGCCGAAAGCCCGCGAGTAGGCCACGTACGAATCATCGAGGAGCGGGGAGCGCAGGGCCTTCTCGCGCCGCGTAGACAGGCTTGGCTCGGCGCTCCAGGCTTCCTTCCAACGGGCCTTCGCGTTGCGGCCGAGGAGCGCGTAGGCCTCGGCGCGCAGGCCCGGCTCGATGCCTTTCTGGTCGAGCAGGCGCTGCAAGGCCTGGTCCGACCGCCGGACGTCCCCCAGGCGCTGAAAGAGGGTGCCGAGCGTCAGGTTCGCCTCGCGGTCGAGTGGATCGATCCGGCGGATCGACTCCCACGTGGCCTCCGCTGCTCTGTAGGCCTTGAGGCCGTACTGGGCGCGTCCCACGATGCGGAATCCCTCGCTCTCCCACTCGAATCCCTCCGCCTCCGCCCCCAGGAGGCCGAGGTCACCCACTTCATGGCTCCCCGCGGCCACATCGACCTCCTCGCGGAAGCCGCGGGGGACGGCGAGGAAGCGGAAACGCTCCGGTTCCTGAAGGTCCGGCAGCGAACGGAAGACCGGGCTGTCCTGATCGTCGGAGGCGAGGGTCTGGCGCAGGGCCTCGGTCAGCAGGGCGAGGCTCGCCTCCGGCCGATCGGGGTCGTAGGTGAGATAGCGGTCGGTCTGCAAATCGAAGGGGTAGGCGTCCTGGGCCGAGCGCAGGAGGAAGGTGCGCTTGCCGCGCAGGGCGTGGCGGATCCCCAGCTCATAGAACACGTTGGCGTTGTGGATCGAGAGATCGGCGACGACGAGGTCGGCGGTCAGCAGGCGCTGGAACATGTCGATCCGGATGTTCCCCTGCTTCAGGATCTCGATCGTGTCGCGGCCGGTAACCCCGAGCCGGGCCAGCGCCGGATCGATCAGCTTCTGGGCGACCTGGTCGAAGTCGATGTCCTGGCCCTTGGTTCCGTGCTTGACGCCGAACGGCCGGATGATGAAAGCGCGCATCGTTGCAACCTCCCAGGGTCAAGCCTGGATGAAGCTCCCGAAGTGCTCGATCTTAACCTCGTCGCCAACTTTCCGGCCGATCCGGCGGAGCTGCGGAATGAACTGGACCGAGTCGAGCTTGCCGACCTGCTCCGGGTCGACGTCCTGGAGCCCCATCGCGTCCAGCCCGCCACGCGTCAGCTCGGCGTTGTAGCGGGCATAGAGAAAGGCACGGCCGAGGTCTTGCGCGAGGGGGATCTCGACGCCCGCCTCGTCGCGCGGGATCAGGTCCCCCAGCTCGCGATCGATGGGGGCGCCGTGGACGCAGCGCCCCACCGTCCGGCAGTTGATGTCCTGATCGACCTGGGCGCCGTACATCAGGGCGCCGGGCAGGCCGGCGAGGTTGGCAGCAAGGTTTTTCTGGGGGGAGAGGATGTCGCCGTCGAGGGTCGGCGCGGCGCCGGTGCCCACCGAGATCAGCAGGAGGTTCTTCTCCCCCGTCTTCCAGGCCAGCTTGTAGGGCGCCAGCGTGGCCATCCGGAAGAGGAGAAAGGAAGGATTGTTGTAGGGGGTCACCCCGCCGTCGACGAAGACGAAGGTCTTCGCGGGATCGTCCGGGTCCCACTGCAGGACCTCGGGCGGGAAGAAGATCGGCGCGGCGGTGCTGGCGCGGACGAGCTGCCAGAGAGGGATCTGCAGGTTGCAGTCCTTCCTCCCCCGATGGTTGTAATGGGCGAGCGGGTTGCTGGAGATCGGCCACGGGGAGTCGGTGGTGACGTTGCGGGTCACCGCCAGCAAGAGGCAGCGGAGGTCGTCGGGGGCGAGCGTGCGGTCCCGCGGCTTCCCGTTTTCGTCCATCTTGGAGAAAGTCTTCCGCAGCTCAGCGGCCAGCGGCTCGGACTTGTAAAGGTGCTTGATCCGTTGCAGCAGGAAGGCCTTGTCGAACATCGCGGGGCCGGTCTGCTGGTAGAAGGCGAGGAGCTCGCGGGTCGACAGGCCGCACGCCAGGCCGGCGGCGAGGATCGCCCCGGTGCTGGTGCCGGCGATGTAGTCGAAGAAGTCACAGAGCCGGAAAGAGCTCCCCTGGCCGGTGGCGCGAGCGAGCAGGCTCTCCATGCTGGCGAGCACCTCGAGGGTCAGGATGCCGCGGATGCCGCCGCCGTCCAGAGCGAGCAGCTTGCGCGGACGCTCGGTCTCGTAGCGTTCGGCGAGAGGACCCCAGATGGACATCGTCGATCCCTCCTCTTTGGAGCGAGCTCAGTATGCCAGCAGAATGCCCGGGGTGTCCGGTGATCGTATTGAGCAGGGTGCCGGACGAGCCAAAAAGCTGGATCATAAAAAAACCCCGGCAGGCCGCCGGGGTTTTCCTTCTGCTGGCGGGGCGTTAGGCCCCTGGAGGGATCACTTGGTCCGGATGCAGCCGCGGGCCGCGTTCGACCACTCGTACTGGTAGCCGTAGCCACCGGTGCCGATGAACGGCGTCGGGGACCAGGCGCACTTGTCGTCGGCCTCTTCGCCGGTCGAGCCGTCCCACCAGCCGTTGACCGGGTCGGTCACGGCCTCGCGGGTCTCGTGGCAGACGAAGTGCTCGGCGTTCTGCGCGGCCGACCAGCCGCCGACCGAGCAGCCACCGCAGCTCGGATACGGCTCGATCGAGTAGAGGGTCGTGCCGTGCGAGCCGCTGTAGGAACCGTGATAGGCGCAGTAGGCCAGGCTCGGGCCGCCGCAGGAGGTGCTGCTGCCGCTCGAGGAGTACGAAGAGGAGGGGATGACCACTTCGTAGATCGTGCTGGAGTTGTAGGTGTGGGTGGTCAGGTACTTGTTGACCTCGGCCTGCACCCTGGCGTCGGTCATGTTGGTCGACGGGGTCGCGGTGTCGAACATGTCGGCGGTGCCCGAGCCCAGGCTCACCGGCCAGGAGATGCCGTACTCGCTGACCGTGTTGAACTCGTGGGTCGAGCCGAACTGGTTGCGGAACGCCTGGAGCTGCTGCGCATAAGCGAAGTCCGGCGAAGCCGCGTTACTGAAGCTCGGGCCAAAGAAAATGAACACCACCTTGGGCGACGAGACGACGCCGCCGCCATGGTTGGTGAGCTGCGACTTCGTGGGCAGGCGGACGAAGTCATTCGTCGGAGTGTAGACGACGTGATCGCGATCCGCGAAGGCCTGATGCGCCTTGTCGACGGTCGCAGCGTTCGCGCCAACAGCCAGCAGGCCACACGACAGTGCCAACACAAACTTCAAACCTCTGCTCGTCATTACGTGCATCCTCCAGTTACCGGACATGAAACCGTCAGGCATCGAGCTCTCCCGATGAGAGCCGAGACTTGGCGGCAAGGGTGTCGAGACGGCAAGACATCGCCGGCTCGGGAACGGCTGGACGGAGACAAACATGCAAGAAGTAGAATCATTTCAATAGGAAAGCTCTCTTCACCCCCTCCGGGTGTTCACATCCTGAAGGGTAGATGGCTCTCTATTGGGTAGTGTGCGGGCCGTGGTCAAAAGCGAGCCGCTTTCCTGAAACTTTCTTCCGGCGGCCACGAGACGGCACAGTGAAGCTGCAAGCTCGAAGGGCCGCGCAGGCAGGAGAGGGCGGCATCCGCTGCCCGGAAACGCTGGGCGACGCTGAAGGCGCGACGATAAAAAAACCCCGGCGAGCCCACCGGGGTTTTTCGTATCACTGGCCGCGGCGCGAGGCCGCTCGGGAAGTCTACCGGGTACGGACGCAACCGCGGGACGCGTTCGACCACTCGTACTGGTACGAATAGCCGTTGGTGCCGATGAAGGGGGTCGGCGACCAGGCGCACTTGTCGTCGGCCTCTTCGCCGGTGCGGCCGTCCCACCAGCCGTTGACCGGGTCGGTCACGGCCTCGCGGGTCTCGTGGCAGACGAAGTGCTCGGCGTTCTGCGCGGCCGACCAGCCGCCGACCGAGCAGCCACCGCAGCTCGGATACGGCTCGATCGAGTACAGGGTGGTGCCGTTCGAGCCGCTGTAGGAGCCGTGGTAGGCGCAGTAGGACAGGCTCGGTCCACCGCAGGAGGTGCTGCTGCCGCTCGAGGAGTACGAGCCGCTCGGGATCACGACCTCATAGATCGTGCTGCTGTTGTAGGCGTGGGTCGTCAGGTACTTGTTGACCTCGCCCTGAACGATGCCGTCGGTGACGTTGGTCGGCGGCGTCGTGGTGTCGAACATGTCGGCGGTTCCCGAGCCCAGGTTCGCCAGCTGAATTCCGGAGTACTGCGTGATCGTGTTGTACTCGGGGGTCGTGCCGAACTGATTGCGGAACGCCTGCAGCGTCTGGGCGTACGCGAAGTCGGGGGAAGCGGCGTTGTTGAAGCTCGGCCCCCAGAAAATGAAGACTACCTTCGCGGAGGTGACCACACCGCCGCCATGGTTGGTGAGCTGCGACTTCGTCGGGAGATGAGCCGCGCCCTTGATCGGGGCATAGATGACGTGATCGCGATCCGCGAAAGACTGATGCGCCTTGTCGACGGGGGCAGCGTTCGCGCCAACAGCCAGCAGACCACAAGACAGTGCCAACACAAACTTCAAACCTCTGCTCGTCATTGCGTGCATCCTCCAGAAACCGGACATGACGCCACCAGGGCATGAACCGACTCTCCTCATGAGAGCTGCGCCCTGGAGGCAACGGTGTCGAGACGGCAAGACTTCACCGGCCCGGGGACGGCTGGACGGAAACGGTACAGAATCAATTAAAATATTCCTTGGAGAGCTGTTCGTTCGATTCTGGTGGCTCGGTGCTTGGAACTGAGTGCATCTCTATAGGGTAGAGTGCTGGAGCCTCTCCAAAGCGCGCCCATGGGGGGATTTTTCCCTTCACCGTCGGCTGGCACGATTCTGCGAAGCTCCAAGCTCGAAGCAATGAAGTCGGTAAATTTCCAAGTACGTTTAATGTTTTGTCACTGATATCCCCCATCTACCTTAACTTTTATGATCCGCCGAGGATCAGGACCTGGCGGCGGGAGGCGCCCCCATCCTCATTGCGGAAAGCATCGTCCTGTGCGTGAATACGCCCTCAGGAGGAACGCCCGATGCCCGCCAACGCCCTGTTGAAGAGCCCGACGAGACCCATCCTGCGCGAGCTGGTCGACGGCGACCCGGACGAGCTGGCCCGCGCCGTCACCGCGATGCGCAGCGCCGACCTGGCGGAGGAGCTCGACCGGCTCCCTCCGCCGTCGGCGGCACGGGTGCTCGCCGCCCTGCCGTTCGACCTCGCCGTGCAGCTCTTCGACGAGCCGGAGTTCACCCGCCGCCCGCGCGCCTTCGAGTGCCTGCCGGTAGGGGAGGCGGTGCCGCTGCTCGAGGCGATGTCGGCCGATCAGCAGGCGGACCTCCTGCGCGAGATCAAGGAGCCCGAGCGCGGCCGCCTCCTCGCCGCTCTTCACCCCGAGACCCGCGCGGCCCTGGCCCTCCTCCTCGCCTATCCGCCGACCTCCGCCGGCGGCATCATGACCAATGAGTTCGTCAGCGTCGGGGACGACTGGACGGTCGAGCGCGCCCTGGCCGAGATCCGCAAGGTGGCGCGCGAGAAGGAGACGATCTACGCCGTCTACGTGGTCGATCCCAAGAACCTTCACCTGGTCCATGTGGTGTCGCTGCGCGACCTGCTGATCGCCGATCCGGCGGCCTCGGTCCTCGAGGTCGGCAAGCGGCGCCCGCCGCTCACCGTTCGCCCCCTGGACAGCCGGGAGGACGTCACCGCCCTGATCTCGAAGTACAACCTGCTCGCGGCGCCGGTGGTCGACGAGGAGGGGCGCATCCTCGGCATCGTGACGGTCGACGACGTGATCGATGCCATCGTCGCCGAGCAGACCGAGGACGCGCAGCGCTTCGGCGGCATGGAGGCGCTCGACAAGCCCTACACCGAGATCGGCTTCGGCACCATGATCCGCAAGCGCGCCGGCTGGCTCTGCGCCCTCTTCCTGAGCGAGATGCTGACCGCGACCGCGATGCAGCACTTCGAAGGCGAGCTCAGCCGGGCGATCGTGCTCACCCTGTTCATCCCCCTGATCATGAGCTCGGGAGGGAACTCGGGGTCGCAGGCGACCTCGCTGATCGTCCGCGCGCTCGCCCTGCGCGAGGTGCGCCTCGGCGACTGGTGGCGGATCGCCGTGCGCGAGCTGCCGGCCGGGCTCTGCCTCGGCGCCATCCTCGGGGTGATCGGCATCGTGCGGATCTTCCTCTGGCAGCACTTCCACCTGTACGACTACGGCGTGCACTGGCCGCGGGTGGCGCTCACCGTCGGCGCGGCGCTGATCGGCGTCGTCACCTTCGGCTCGCTCGCCGGCTCGATGCTGCCGTTCATCCTGCGCCGTCTGGGCTTCGACCCCGCCGTCGCCTCGGCCCCCTTCGTCGCCACCCTGGTCGACGTCACCGGCCTGGTCATCTACTTCAGCGTCGCCTACGTGATCCTGCGCGGCACGCTGCTGTAAAAAAGTTTAGAAAGTCGATCGTCAGATCATCAGATCGCCGCCGTTGATGTCGAGCGAGGCGCCGGTGATGTAGCCGGCCGCCTCGGAGGCCAGGAAGGCGATCAGGTCGGCCACCTCGGCGGCGGTGCCGAGGCGGGGGATGGGGAAGGAGCGCGCGTGGGCCGCGAGCTCGTCGTCGGTGGCATGCTCGCGGGTCAGCTCGGTGTCGATCAGGCCGGGGCAGACGGCGTTGACCGTGATCCCGAAGGGTCCCAGCTCCTTGGCGGAGGCGCGGGTGAGGCCGAGGAGCCCCGCCTTCGAAGCCGTGTAGTGGGCGCCGCCCAGCGTGCTCACGCTCTTGCCGGCGGTCGAGGAGAGATTGATCACCCGGCCGTAGCCTTGCGCCTTCATCGTGGGGACCACGGCCTGCGTGCAGAGAAAGGGCGCGGTGAGGTTGACGTCGAGGGCGCGCCGCCACTCCTCCTCGGTGATCTGTTCGAAGCGCGTCGAGTAGGCGGCCGCGGCGTTGTTCACCAGGATGTCGAGCCGCCCGAAGCGGGCGAGGATCTCGGCGACGAACGAGGCGACCGTGCTCGCCACGCTGACGTCGCCGAGGAGAACCAGCAAATCTCCTCCAAGATCGCGGACCAGCGCTTCCCCCTGCTCGGGGCGGCGGACGTTGACGGCCACCCGGGCGCCATCCGCCAGCAGCCGCTCGGCCGCCGCGCGCCCGAGCCCGCGGGCGGCGCCGGTGACGAAGGCGGCCCGGCCGGCGAGCGCGGTCCCCGCTGCTGTCACTTTTTTCCCGGTCCGGCGGTCGCCGACGAAGAGCCCGTACAGGTTTTGGCGCAGCCGGCCTCGGCGAAGAAGAGGGGGAAGAGGGCGACGTGGCTGACGAAGAGGTTCTTGGTCTCAACCACGGCCGGCGAGGAGGGGGCGCCCGCCGCCAGCTCGCCGGGGAACTGGGCGTTGTGGCAGCCGAAGCAGCTCACGTTCTGCTTGAAGGTCTCCAGGGTCGAGTTGGCGAGCAGCGGCGAGCCGGTGGGTTCCTGGAGATTGAAGGTGGGAGATCCCTGTGGGTTCGAATTCGCCCCCCAGACGGTGCCCACCAGCTCGTAGAAACGCCACTTCGAATCGGGCGGCAGGCGGTCGTGGACGTCCTGGTTGAGGGCGGCGATCTGCCGCGCCACCAGCGGGCTCGCCCCGCCGTAGGCGAGCTTCCGGCAGACGTTGATCGGCGGCGGCGCGGTCTGACCCGGCTTCAGCGGCTTCGGGTTCGGGTGGTTGCAGTTTCCTGAGCCGCCTCTGCAATTCGCCTTGCCGTCGTAGAACGACCAGGCACCGGGCGCCGGCGTCACATCGCAGTCCGGCGCGTTGCGGACGTGCTCGAAGGTCGCCCAGAGGAGCTCCGGGTGGTTCGGAGCGCCGCCCGTGATGTGGAACCCCACCAGGGCCAGCTCCGCCGAGAACGGCGTCGAGCGGTCCTCCGGAATGACGCAGGCCGTGGTGGTGAAGTATTGCGCCTTCTCCGCCGGGTGCATCCCCTTCGTGAAGCGCCAGGAGGTCTTGATCTCGAACGCCCCCGCCTGGAACGCGAGCTGTGGGCTGGCGTTCTCCAGCACCTGGTTGTCGTAGAGGCGCTCGGCGTTGATGAAGTCCGCCCAGGCCGGGCTGACGTGCGAGGTGAAATAGATCGCCTGCCCCGTCTGATCGATCAGCTCGCCGGAGGTGCCGGCGGGGACGAAGCCCGGCTGCGTCGAGCCGTTGACCGCCTCCTGCGTCGGCGCCGTGCACTGCGCCTGCAACGGTTTGGCGTGGCTGCTGCACTGCCGCTCGCAGTAGAGCGAGGAGAGCACGTCCTTGGGGAAGGGCCAGGTGAGATAGAGCGGCGTCGGCTGCGCGCGATCGGTCTCGAGCAGGGCGAGGAAGGCCTGCCAGGACCATTGCTGGAACTGGCAGGTGCTCCGCGGCTCGAAGGTCGGCACCGCGGGGATGCCGGTGAACCAGTCGGCCGGCGCCTGGCATCCCCCGGGGGCCGCGGCGGCGGGCTGGGGAAGCAGGAACAGCGTGGCGGCGAAGACGACGGACGAGATTAGACTCGTGGCCTTCCAGAAAGGCATAGCAGCCCTCCCTTTCGTGAATGCCTCTACCCTAAAGGAGCGCCGCCCCGCGGTCAACTACGGCGCGCCGCGCGCTTACGGCGCGAGCGCAAAGGCGATCACGTAATCCCCCAGCGGCGCGACCGGCAGGCCGTGGCCGCCGGCGGCGATCACCAGGTACTGCTTGCCGTCCGGGCCGCGGAAGGTCATCGGCACGGAACGGGCGCTGGTCGGGAGGTCCGCCTTCCAGATCTCCTTGCCGCTCTCGACGTCGAAGGCGCGCAGGGCGGCGTCGAGCGTGCCGGCCATGAAGACCAGCCCGCCCGCCGTGACGATCGGCCCACCGAGGCTGATCGAGCCGTACTCCGCGGGGGGCTTCGTCGCCGGGCCCATCTGGGGCAGGCTGCCGAGCGGCACGCTCCATTTCAGCTCGCCGCTGTCGGCGTCGACGGCGTTCAGGGTTCCCCAGGGGGGCGGCGAGCAGGGCCAGCCGCCCGGCGCGCGGAGGAAGCGGCGCGCCATGCCGTAGGGGGTGCCGAGCTGGCGGCCGAGCTCCCAGCCGCCGGAGAGGTCGCGGCCGACGGCCTCGGCCTGCTTGGCATAGTCGGCGCGCGGCACCAGGCGGACCTCGGCGGCCAGGTTGTTGGCCGGGATCAGCAGCAGGTGATGGGCGGCATCGTACGCCGCGCCCCCCCAGGCCATGCCGCCGACGTTGCCGGGGACGATCAGCGAGCCGCGCACGCTGGGCGGGGTGAAGATCCCTTCGGAACGCAGCGCCGCGATCCGTTCGCGGCACCATTTTCGATCGGCCTCGGAGCCCTGGATCTGCTCGACGTTCAGGCTCTGCGGCGAGAGCGGTTTCGGAAGGATCGGGAAGGGCTGCGTCGGCGAGGCCAGCTCGCCTGCCACGTCGCTCTTCGGCACCGGCCGCTCCTCGACGCCGAAGACCGGCTTGCCGTCGGTGCGGTCGAGGATGAAAAAGTGACCGGTCTTCGAGCCGACGCCGACCGCGGGGATCGTCCGCCCCCCGCGGTGGACGTCGAACAGCACCGGCGGGGAGGCGACGTCGTAATCCCACAGGTCGTGGTGCACGGTCTGGAACGACCAGACCCGCTCGCCGGTGTCGGCGCGCAGCGCCACCACGGAATTGGCGTAGAGGTTGTCGCCCGGGCGCTCGCCGCCGTAATAGTCGGGGCTGGCGCTGCCGGTGGGGACGTAGACCAGGCCGCGCTCCGGGTCGGCGGCGATCACCGACCAGGCGTTGGCGGCACCGGTGCGCTTCGCGCTGCCGTTCTTCCAACTCGCGGCGGCGGGATCGGTCGGATTCTGTGGGATCGGGTCCCAGCTCCATTTGAGCTTGCCGGTGACCGCGTCGAAGCCGCGCACCTCGCCGCTCGGCTGGCCGACCGACCCGTTGTCGGAGATCCCCGAGCCGACCACGATCGTATTGCCGACCACGGCCGGCGGCGAGGTCTCCTCGTAGTCGGCGTAGTGGTGGGCGTCCGGCGTGATGCGCAGGCCGCGGCGGAGGTCGACCACGCCGTTGACGCCGAAATCCCGACACGGCTTGCCGCTGGCGGCGTCGACCGCCACCAGGTGCGCGTCGATGGTGGCGAGGTAGAGTCGGCGCGCGCCGGCGGCGGGCTTCCAGGTCGCGACGCCGCGGCTCGTGTAGTCGCCGTAGCCGGCGTCCTTATCGATCTTGGCGTCGTAGGCCCAGCGCTGCTCGCCGGTCAGGGGATTGAGCGCCAGGATGCGGCCGAGCGGCGTCGAGAGGTAGAGGGTTCCGTCGACGTAGAGCGGCGTCGCCTCGAAGGCGGTGGGGCGCGAATCCTTCGGCGCGTAGGCGTCGCCGGTACGGAAGGTCCAGGCCACCTTGAGCTTCTGGACGTTGCCGCGGTCGATGGCGGCGAGCGGCGAGTAGCGCTGCCCGCCCGCGTCGTGGCCCCAGGCCGGCCAGTCGGCGCCCGGCTCGACGGCCGCGGGAGGAGGCGGAGCCGTCGCCTGGGCGTGCGCCGGAACGACGGGAGAGATCAGGGCGGAGAGGAGGTACGCGGCGGCCACGCGGGCCCCAGCCATCACCGAGATTTTTGAGCTCATGGCTGGATGATACCAAGCCCCACCGGGGTCCGCGAGCGCGGATCCCGGCGGGGAAGGGAGGGACGAGAAGCGGCCCTTTAGAACTCGGCGAACATGAAGAGGCCGGAGAAGTTGTCGTTGACGTCCGAGACGTTCTGGAACCAGAGCAGGTTCCATTGACCGTCGCGGGTGAACAGAAGGCGCTGCGGGTCGGCCGGGTTCAGCGTGAAGAGGGCGTTGCTCCCCGGGTTGTTGTAGGAGGTCCCCGCCTGATCGGGTTTGCTGAAATCCACCAGCCGGACGTCGTCGAAGCCGAAGAAGGTGCCGACGCTGGTGTACCAGACCGCGAGCCCGTGATCCGGAAGGTCGTCGTCGTAGCCGCCGCCGTCGCCGAGACGGTCGCGGTTCTCGACCACCCAGTATTCGAGCGGGCTGGCGAGGAACTGGTCGATCGGCACCACCACCAGCGCCACCGCCTGGAGCTCCGAGGCGAGGAATTGCAGGCACTGGCCGCCGTGCTGGCGGATGATCTTGGGCGCGATCCAGCCGATCTTGATCTTGTCGTGCATCGGGAAGTGGACCCACTTGTTGGAGCCGGCGGAGCCCATCATGTCGTACTCGCCGGTGCCGGTGTTCGCGCCGTAACGGTCGGGAAGATTGAAGAAGGCGTGGCCGAGCTCGTGCGCCACGGTGGGGAGCGAACGGATCGGGTTGATGTTGTACTGCGGATCGAGGACCGACTTGAGGCTGAAGATGATGATCCGGCGGTTGTTGAAGGTGAAGGTGCCGGTCGGCGTCGCGACGCTGCCGGCGTTCACAGTGCGGGTGCTGGCGAAACCAGTCCCCGGCAGCCCGTTGGGGACCAGGATGATGATCTGCGCCTCTGGGATGCCGACCGCGCCGTCATGGTTGGCGTCGAGGGCGCTCCAGTTGACGTTCGCCTTCTTGAGGACGTCCTGGAGGAAGGTGGCGTTCCCCTCGATGCCGTTGGTGTAGTCGGTGATCTTCTTGGGGAGCGTGAACCAGTCCGGCGTGCTGCCGGCGGTGATGCTGAACTGGGCATAGGAATTTGAGGCGTAATATCCCTTTATGTTCTTCTCGCCGGCGACGCTGCCGTAGAAGATCTCGTTGATGTAGGCCGGGGTGACGGCGGGGTTCACCGCCGCGTCCTGCAGGGCGGCGCGGATGACGACCAGCTTGCCGGAGGGATACTGCGCCGTGTTCGCCTTGCTGATGATCAGTCCGGGGTTGCCGAGGATCTGATTCTTCAGCGACTGCGGCACGGCGCTGTCGTTGAGGTTGCGGACGTCGGTGCCGCTGGCGCAGGGCTGCGCGGCGCCGGGGGACGGCAGGGAGAGGATGCCGAGAGTCGCAATGGCGACCAGGCTCGAAACGAAGCTTCGTGTAGAGGCTCCCATGGGGAATGTCTCCTGAGTCTTCCTCCCGGGTGGATCCCGGGACGGAGCGCGTGGAATCGGAAGGTTTTCCAGGGTTTTTCCGAGAATGCCTTCGGACCCGCTCAACTTCCAGATGCGCGCTCACCGTCCGGCAGGGGACATGGGGGGAGATCCCCCGCGAGTTGCCAAATTGGCCGATCTGTGCGATCCTTCCTTCTGTCGGGGCTCTCCCAGGAGCTTCGGATTGACTCTCACCGGGCTCAATGCCCCCAACGGCGGCCTCGCCGGCTTAGTGTCCTCCGTTCAAGAATCCAGCCGGATTTGCAGTGACGTCGCGTTCCGCGCCGTCGGAAAGTACCCCTACACCTGATGAGCTTCACCAATTTCGCTCTCGATCCCAGCTTGCTCCGTGGCGTCGCCGATCTCGGCTTCTCCGATCCCACCCCGATTCAGCGCGACGGCATTCCGCCGGCCCTCGAAGGCCGCGACGTGCTCGCCTGCGCGATGACGGGGAGCGGCAAGACCGCCGCCTTCGTGCTGCCGATTTTGCAGCGCCTGCTCGGCAAGCCGCGGGGGACCACCCGGGCCCTGGTGCTCGCTCCCACGCGGGAGCTGGCGGCGCAGATCGTCGAGCATTTCAACGACCTCGGCCGGCACACCTCGCTGAAGGCCGCGGCGGTCTACGGCGGCGTCGGCATGGACCCCCAGGCGCGCGCCCTGCGCAACGGCGTCGACGTCATCGTCGCCTGCCCGGGGCGGCTGCTCGATCACTTCCAGTACCCCTACGCCCGTCTCGCCGGCCTCGAGGTGCTGGTGCTCGACGAGGCGGACCGCATGCTGGACATGGGCTTCCTCCCCGACATCCGCCGGGTGCTCAAGCACCTGCCGCCGGTCGACCAGACCCTCTTCTTCTCGGCCACGGTGCCGGCGCCGATCCGCGAGCTGGCGCGCCAGATGCTGAAGAACCCCGTGTCGCTCAACGTCGAGCGCCCCTCGGCGCCGGCGACCGGCGTCGAGCAGGCGATCTATCCGGTGCGTCAGGAGATCAAGTCGGCCCTGCTGCTGGCGCTGCTGCGCGGTGACGGCGGTGCGGACCAGGCGATCGACAACGCGATCGTCTTCACCCGCACCAAGCACCGCGCCAACCGCCTCCACCAGTTCCTCGAGCGCAACGGCATCTCCTGCGACCGCGTGCACGGCAACCGCAGCCAGCCGCAGCGCACGCAGGCCCTCGCCGGCTTCAAGAGCGGCCGCTACCGGGTGCTGGTGGCGACCGACATCGCCGCCCGCGGCATCGACGTCGAGGGGCTGTCGCACGTCGTCAACTTCGACGTGCCGAACGTCCCCGACGACTACATCCACCGCGTCGGGCGGACCGCCCGCGCCGGCGCCACCGGCCAGGCGCTCACCTTCGTGTCGCCCGACGAGATGAACGAGCTGCGGGCGATCGAGCGCGCGGTCTCCAAGGTGCTGCCGAAGCGGACGCTCGACGGCTTCGACTACCAGGCGAAGGCGGAGAAGCTGGAGATCCCGCTCGCCGAGCGGCTGGCCGCCATGCGCAGCCAGCGGGCCGGCGACCGCGACCGCTCGCGGGCCAAGTCCGACCGCAAGCCGGCGGGACACTCGTCGCCGTCCTCCCAGCCGGCCCGGCGCTCGGCGCCCGCCCGCTCGTCCTCGCCTGCGAGCGCCCCAGCGCCGGCCCGCGAGTCCCGGGTCACCGTCTTCCGGCCCGGCGCGAGCGCCTCTGAGCCGCGGCGGCAGAGCGGTGCCAGCGGCAGCAGTGGGGGTGATACCAACCCCTGGCCGGGCCGAGGCCTGGCGGCCGAACGCCCGCGGCGCCGGCTGCGGTAGACGTTCCCTCTCCGGGGCCGGCCTGCCGGCCCCAGTTTTCCCGCCTCTATTTCTTCCAGTCGATTTTTAGGAAGACGCTCAGTAGAGCGTCTTCGCGGCCTCAGCGACAGTCCCAGACGCCGTCCGCGGCGAGCAGCAGCGCGGCGGGCCCAAGGAACACCGCCCGCTGGCTGGTGGGAATCCGGCTCACCGCCCGCCGCAGCGGCGCATCGAACTGGCTGGCGTGAATGCGGACGTCCGCGTTCGTCGCCTCCCACTCGGGGTTGCCGTCGAACGCGAAGACCCCCTGCGCGGCGAGAGCGGCGGGAAGATAGCGGATCGCCACCGGCGAGCCCTGCTCGACCAGGCGGGTTTCGAGCAGGAAAGCGGGAGGCGGCGACTTCATCCTGGAGAGCATCTCGAGGACGAGCCCTCCCACCGCGCGATGGTCCGGGTGGCAGGTCGTGCCGTGGCGGGGGTCGAAGGTCAGCACGAGATCCGCACGGGTTTGGGTGACGACGCCGAGGAGAGCCGCGAGGAGAGCCGCGTGAGACCCGGCGGCCGCATCCCACGTCCCCGCCGAGCCGTCCGGGGCTGCCCCGCCGTCCGGGAGGCTCCACAGAGTCAGGCCGGCATGGAACAGTTGCGCCGAGCGAGCCATCTCGGCGGCGCGAACGGCGCCCAGATCGGGCCGGCAGCCGCCGGGCAGGCCGCAGTCCCCGTTCTCGCCGTGGGTGAGGACGAGGAACGAGCAGCGGAGCTTCTCGCCGACACAGAGGCGGCTCAGCAGGGGGGCGGCCAGCACCTCGTCGTCCGGGTGGGCCGCGATCCAGAGAACCGAGGAGACTCCGGGAAACGTCGAGGGCAGGGCCGAGCCCACCTTTTCCTGTGTGCTGCCCGGGGCGGCCGTCACGAGGAAGACAGCGAGGAGGAACGGCAGGAGGATCGTGACGTGGAAAGGCTTCACGACGACGATGATACTGCTGCGAGGTGAAGAGCGCGAAGGGTCCTGCGCGCGGACGGTCACGCCGCCGCGCTACCATAGGGCCCTATGAAACTCCTCTACAGCTATCTGCGCCGCTATTGGACCCTGGTCGTCCTGGCCCTGGTCCTGGCGGCGATCAACCAGATCTTCTCGCTCCTCGACCCGCTGATCTTCCGCCACGTCATCGACCAGTACGCGACGCGCTACAAGGAGTACTCCACGGGTCAGTTCTTCCGCGGGGTGAGCCTGCTCCTCGCCGCGGCGGTGGGGGTGGCGTTCGTGTCGCGCCTGGCCAAGAATTTCCAGGACTACTACGTCAATGTGGTGACCCAGCGGCTGGGGGCGGACCTCTACTCGGACGGCGTGCGCCACTCGCTCGAGCTGCCCTACTCGCTGTTCGAGGACCAGCGCAGCGGCGAGACCCTCGGCAAGCTCCAGAAGGTGCGCGCCGACGTCGAGAAGCTGATCGCGATCGCCGTCAACACTCTCTTCACCACCCTGGTCGGCATCGGTTTCGTGATGGTCTACGCCTTCTCCGTGCACTGGATCATCGCGCCGGCCTTCCTGCTCACCGTGCCGGTGCTGGCGGTGCTCAGCTCGCTGCTCTCCAAGCGGATCAAGAAGATCCAGAAGGTGATCGTCGCCGAGACCACGGCGCTCGCCGGCTCGACCACCGAGTCGCTGCGCAACATCGAGCTGGTCAAGAGCCTGGGGCTCGCCCGCCAGGAGATCGGGCGCCTGAATTCGATCACCGGCAAGATCCTGAAGCTGGAGCTGCGCAAGGTGCGCTCGCTGCGCCTCCTCGCCTTCATCCAGGGGACGGCGGTGAACGCGCTGCGCACCTCGATCCTCTTCCTGATGCTCTACCTGATCTTTACGCAGCAGATCTCGATCGGTCAGTTCTTCTCGCTCTTCATCTACTCGTTCTTCATCTTCGGGCCGCTCCAGGAGCTGGGGACGGTGATCAACACCTATCGCGAGACCGAGGCCTCGCTCGACATGTTCCAGACGATCCTGGCGATTCCGATCGAGCCGAAGCCGGTGAATCCGGTTCCGCTGGGCCAGCTCACCACTCTCGCCTTCGAGGAGGTCGGCTTCACCCACCAGACGGCGTCGTCGCCGGCGCTCACCGGCGTCTCCTTCCGGGTGCAGCGCGGCGAGACGGTCGCCTTCGTCGGCCCCTCGGGGTCGGGGAAGACGACGCTGGTCAAGCTGCTGGTGGGGCTCTACGGGCCGCAGCACGGGCAGATCCTCTACAACGGCCAGCCGGGGACGGCGTTCGACCTCGACGAGTTGCGGCGGCAGATCGGCTTCGTCACCCAGGACACCCAGCTCTTCTCGGGGTCGATCCGCGAGAACCTGCTGTTCGTCAATCCGGACGCCACCGACGCCGAGTGCCTGGAGGTGCTGAAGAAGGCCGCCTGCGACACCCTGCTGGCGCGCGCCGACCGCGGCCTCGACACGGTGATCGGCGAGGGGGGCGTCAAGGTCTCGGGGGGCGAGAAGCAGCGGCTGTCGATCGCCCGCGCGCTGCTGCGCCGGCCGCGCCTGCTGGTCTTCGACGAGGCGACCTCGTCGCTCGACTCGCTGACCGAGGAGGAGATCACCGACACCATCCGCGAGGTGGCGTCGAGCCAGGTGATCACCATCCTGATCGCCCACCGGCTGTCGACCATCCTCCACGCCGACACCATCCACGTCCTCGAGCGCGGCCACATCGTCGAGTCCGGCCGCCACGCCGAGCTGCTCGAGCACAAGGGGCTCTATTACGCCATGTGGCGCCAGCAGATCGGCGAGCGCCGGCCGGCCGCTCCCGCCCCCGTCGCCGTGCCGCGGCTGGCGACGGCGAGCGGCGGGTGATGTTGCCGGGAGCGCCTCTTTAGGATAGAAAGGAGCGCTTCCCACACAAGGAGACTCCATGGCGCACCCCCTGGTCCACGAGGCTTTCGTCCCCTCCCAAAAGGCCGATCTCGAAGTCGATATCGCCGTCGTCGGCGCCGGCATCTCGGGCGCGTACTCGGCCTGGCGCCTGAAGGAGCGCTATCCGGAAAAGCACGTCGCGCTCTTCGAGTACAGCAACCGGGTCGGCGGGCGCCTCTACTCGGTGCCGCTCCCCGGGATGCCGCACATCAACGCCGAGCTGGGGGGGATGCGCTACATCCCGAAGTCGCAGGCTTTCGTCCGTGAGCTGATCGAGACCCTGGGGCTCCCCAGCCGCGAGTTCCCGATGGGCGCCGCGGACGACCCCGGCGGGATGAACAACCTGATGTATCTCCGGCGGCGGCTGATGCGGGCCAAGGATCTGAACGACCCGGCGAAGGTGCCGTACCTGCTGAACCCGACCGAGCAGGGGATGAACCCCGATCAGCTCCAGCGCTACGTGATGGACTCGCTGGTTCCCAACGCGGCGAACCTGACCCAGGACCAGTGGAACGCGACCAAGGTGTTCAACGGCGAGGACCTCTACAAGACGGGCTTCTGGAACCTGCTCTACAAGGTGCTCACCAGCGAGGCCTACCAGTTCATGGACGACGCCGGGGGCTACTACACCAACGTGGCGAACTCGACCTCCGTCCTCTCGCTGCCGGTCTTCGAGTTCGGGCCGGACGTCAAGTACCGCACCCTCGACGCCGGCTACGAGGCGCTGCCGCGCGCCGTAGCGCAGGCGTTCCAGGAGCTCAAGGGGGACTTCCGGCCGAACCTCCGCCTCGACTCGCTGGCCAAGCGGGGGGACCACTACGCGATGTTGTTCGTGAAGACGGCGACCGACAACCGCGGCTGCACCGACGGGCACACGATCCCCGGAACGAAAGAGACGCTCAAGGTGTCGGCCAAGCAGGTGGTGCTGGCGATGCCGCGGCGCTCGCTCGAGCTGGTCGCCTGGGAGCCGCTGGTCGAGGAGAAGTCGGTGCGCGAGATGGTCAATTCGGTGATCAGCCAGGCGGCGTTCAAGATCTTCCTCGGCTACCCGTACCCCTGGTGGCGGGTGCTGGGGCTCCAGGCCGGCCGCTCGATCACCGACATGCCGCTGCGCCAGACCTTCTACTTCCAGACCGAGGGGGAGCAGAAGGGGGCCGACCCCGACAACTACAACTCCCTGATGATGGTGAGCTACAACGACCTCGGCAGCGTGCCGTTCTGGAAGGCGCTCGAGGCGCAGACGCTGGGACCTGATTCCATCTTCCGCGGCCGCCCCAACCCGTTCGTGCCCAAGGGGGGAGAGCTGCCGGCGACGCCGCAGGACATCACCCGCCAGATGGTCGACGCGGCGCAGAGCCTGGTGCGCGAGGTGCACGGCCTGGACTTCGTCCCCGAGCCGTTCACCGCCGCCTACCACGACTGGTCGGAGGACCCCTATGGCGCCGGCTGGCACGCCTGGAAGGCGGGGGTCGAGTTCTGGAAGGTGATGCCGAAGATCCGCAAGCCGGTCGCGAGCGAGGAGGTCTACATCTGCGGCGAGGCCTACTCGATCAATCAGGGGTGGGTCGAGGGGGCGCTGCAGACCGCGGAGCTGATGCTCGACGAGCACTTCGGCCTCAAACCCCCGAAGTGGCTGCCGTCCGACTACAATTTCGGTTATTAATCTGGTTATTGATCTGAGATTTTAGAAAGGTTTTATAAATCATCATGGCGAAGCCGAAGATCACCGTCGCGGAGTACCTGATCCGGCGCCTCGAGGAGTTTGGCGCCAAGCACCTGTTCGCCGTTCCCGGCGACTATGCCGGCCCGTTCCTGAGCGTGGTGGACAAGACCGGGGTGATCACCCGCGTCGGGGTCACCAACGAGTGGGTGGCCGGCTACGCGGCCGACGCCTACGCGCGGCTGCGCGGCACCGGCGCGATGTGCCTGACCTACGGCGTCGGCACCTTCGGGGTGCTCAACGCCCTCGCCGGCTCGTATGTCGAAGAGCTGCCGGTGGCGCTGATCGTCGGCAGCCCGTCGTTCGCCAACCGGCAGGTCGAGCGCCACGAGGGGGTGCTCTATCACCACTCGACCGGGAAGCTGACCGCCGACGCCGAGTCGGTGAAGAACGTGGTGGTCGCCTCCGAGGTGGTGCGCTCCGGGCGCGGCGCCCCGGCGCAGATCGACCGCGCCCTGAACGCGGCGCTCACCTGGCGGCGCCCGGTCTACATCGAGGTCTACCAGAACGTGTGGACGGAAGTCTGCCGGCAGCCTTCGGGGCCGCTCGAGAAGGGGGAGCTGCCGCTGTCGAAGCGCTCCCTCGAGCGCGCGGTCGACCTGACGCTCGAGCGCTTGAAGGGGGCCACGGTGCCGGTGATCTGGGCCGGCGTCGAGGTGCAGCGCTTCGGCCTCCAGGACCGCCTCGAAGCGGTGATCCGCACCACGGGACTGCCGTGGACGACCGACCTGCTGGGGAAGTCGGTGCTGTCGGAGGAGCATCCCGGCTTCGAAGGGGTTTTCGACGGCGCCTCGGCGGTCAAGAACGTGATGGACCTGTTCGACGCCTCGAGCTGGGTGCTGGGGCTCGGCAACCTGGTGACCGACGACTTCGCGGTATGGGTGGAGAAGCACTACGACAACATCATCCTCGCCTACGGCAACTCGGTGCGGGTGGGACGCAAGACCTTCGCCGACGTGCCGCTCGCGGCCTTCATGGACCGCCTGATCGCCCGGCTCTCCGAGCGCAATTACCACGCCCCGGCCGGCGCCGCGGCGGTGCTGAGCCGGGTGCCCACCCCGGGTGAGAAGGCGAAGCTCCGTCTGTCGGCGATGGCGCCGACGGCGAAGGTCGAGGCCGACCAGGTGACCTACGACCGCTTCTTCGCGCGGATGAAGGACTGGGTGGACGACTCGATGGTGCTGCTGGCCGACACCAGCATCGCGCTCTACTCGGCGGCCGAGCTGCCGGCGCGGCTGCGCGACGGCTTCATCGCGCAGGCGGCGTGGAACTCGATCGGCTACACGCCGGGAGCCGCGGTGGGGGTCGGCTACGCCAGCCCGGAGAAGAAGGCGGTGGTCTTCTGCGGCGACGGCGGCTTCCAGGAGATCGTGCAGGCCGTCTCGGACATCGTGCGCTCCGGGCACGACGCGGTGATCTTCGTGTTCAACAACGCCCTCTACGGCATCGAGCAGGCGTTCGTCGATCCCTACTACTTCGTCCCCGACGCGGAGGGGAAGCGCCACCCGCCCGAGCCGTTCGACCTCCTCCATCCCTGGAGCTACGCCAAGCTGACCGAGGTGTTCGGCGGCGGTTGGGGGGCGACCGTCACCACGGTCGAGGAGCTCGACGCCGCGCTCGTCACGGCGAAGACGAACCGCGGCCTGTCGCTCGTCGACCTGCGCATCCCGCAGGACTCGATCACCCTGCAGATGCTCCAGCAGGCCGGGGTCAACCCGACGCCGCCGGCCACCGGGAAGGCGAAGAAGAAAGCTTAGAGTCTGGAAGACGGCAGGGAAGCAGCGAATCGATCCGGCTTCACGCATTTGCGATAAGCTTACGGCGCAGGTCTAACCTCAGGGCTCGGAGGGCTCGGGCCCTGCCTACGCAGGACAAGGAGTTTCCATGCGTCGATTCGCGAAGCTCGCCGGATCTTTGCTCACCGTTCTCGCCCTCTCCACCGCCGCGCTCCAGGCCGCTCCGCCGATCAGCATCGCCGCGGCGCGCCATCTGCCGCTCGGCACCGTGGTCACCGTCGAAGGCTCGGTGACCGTCCCCTCGGGGGTTTTCGCCTCCAGCTTCTTCGACGAAGGGTTCGCCGTCCAGGACGCGACCGCCGGCATCTACGTCAGCATGGCGGACGACCTCGGCCTCGCCTACCGCCAGAGGGCCCGCGTCACCGGCACCCTGACCGACAGCGGCGGCCTGCTGGTGATCGTCCCCGCCCATGATTCCGACGTCTCGGTCCGCGGCCGCGGCGCCCTCGTGCTGCCGCGCTTCTCGCGCACCGGCGCCATCGGCGAGGCGACCGAAGGGTCGATCGTCGTGGTGGCCGGCCGCATCACCAGCCTGGAGGACGACGCGCCGTTCGGCCAGAAGGTCTTCGTCGACGACGGCTCGGGGATCATCCGGGTCTTCCTCAACGACGGAGCCGGCATCAGCGTCGCCGGCCTCCACCCCGGCCAGTTCGTGATCGTCACCGGCTTCAGCGGCCAGTTCATCGACTACGAGATCGACCCCCGCTTCCCCAGCGACCTGCTGCGCTTCTGAGGCGTAGGCTGTCGCCTTTGTTGTAGAATGACGGACGGAGGCGCGACCTCCAGGGCTCGGGACGATTCGAGCCTACCTTCGCAGGCCAAGGAGATTTCATGCTCGCCGGATCTTTGCTCACCGTTCTCGCCCTCTCGACCGCCGCTCTCCCGGCTCCGCCGATCAGCATCAACGAGGCGCGCCACCTGCCGCTCGGCACCGTGGTTACCGTCGAGGGCGCGGTCGCCGCCCCGTCCATCTTCGCCTCCACCTTCTCCGACAAGGGGTTCGCGGTCCAGGACGCGACCGCTGGCATCTACGTCAGCACGGTGGACGACCTCGGACTCGCGTTCCCCCAGCAGGCCCGCGTCACCGGCACCCTCCGAGACAACGGCGGCCTGCTGATGATCGTCCCCGCCAGCCGTGCGGACGTCCAGGCAAAGCCGGGCTGTTAGGGTAGAGCCGCGCTCCGTCCGCACCTCGGAATCGGCGTGAAGGATGGCGGCATGCATTGCCGCCTTCTTCACGCCGAAGTTGTATTGACAGGAATTCTTTTTCTGAGTAGATTCTTGCCTGCAACTTGAGAGCTTCGGTGGCGTCTGATAACGGAGCGCTCTATGGCACGGCCATTTCTGCAAGGAGATCCCTATGCCCAGGTTTCCCCGCTCTCCGCGCCTGCTGCTGCTCGCGATTCTCGGTCTGTCGACTTTCGCTCCGCCGCAAGGGGCGTTCGGTTGTGAGATCTGCCAGTATCACTTTTTCTTGGGTTATTCCCCTTGCCAGCCGGTAACCGAGAGCGAGGTTGGCGCGACGATCTGCACCGATCACTACGATCCGATCGGCGGTTTTTCTTGCGAGGAAAGCGGGAATTTTTGCCAGAATATTACGGCTGGTGGTGGAGGAGGAACAGGCGGCGGGGGTAGCGCTGGCGGCGGTAACACCTGTCAGACTTCGGGCGCCTGCCCGGCTGAGTGCTTCAGTTGTAGTGGCGGCGGTAGGCCTGCTGTTTAGCTCCCTGCGTGGAGACATTCCCATGATGTTCCAACGCGGCCCAGCCGCTTTTCTCTTGGCCGCTGGCGTTACTCTCTTCGGAGTGACTTTCGAGCGGGCTGCCGCTCAGGACGGAGCTCAAGCTTCCCAGGTCGAGATTTCTTTCCTCCCCAAGGTTGCTTCGAAGCTGCCGGTTAAGGGCTTCGTCGTTCTTCGCTCGGGGGAGGACAAGGCTGAACCGCTCCGGGTGCCCGTCGCCTCCGCATCCACGCTTTCCTTGAAGGTTCCTCGAGGCCTCTCATGGGAGGTCTCCGCTGAGCTGCCAGGCTTCTGGGTGCCGCGGAAGAGCTTGGCGGTCGGATCTCAGGACCAGCCGACCCGGCTCACTCTGGATCTGTGGCCGATGGGCACGGTCTCAGGCACGGTGAAATTCAAAGAGAAGGGAACGCCGATCCCGAAGCAGATCCTCGTCAAGACGCTGGCTGTGCCCTCTTTCCTGAAACGGCCGACGGTTCCCAAGGGCGCCTTGGACTGCCCCGTGAACGCCAAGGGGGCCTGGAATTGCGCGCTTCCTGCGACGATCTTTGACCTCGTGATCTCGGCCGAAGGGTCGGCGCCCGATTATCGCTGGCATGTTCAGGTTCCGGCGGGCAAGACGCTGTCGCTCGGCACGGTCGAGCTCAAGCGGGGGGCTTCGGTCGCCGGTTGGGTCGCTGTCGAGGAAGGTCGGATCGAACCGCGGCGGTGTGTTGCCCGCCTGGCGATTCGGACGTCTGGAGGAGCGACCCTCCAAAGCGCCGCCGAATTGGGACGCACCACCCGCCAACAGGAGGTGCGCGAGGACGGCTTCTTCCAGTTCACCGGCCTCGCTCCCGGTAGCTACACCTTGGAAGCGCAACAGCCAGGGTATCAGGCAGCCCGCGCGCTCGCGATCCATGTCGATCCAGGAGTCGAGACCTTCCTGCCGGACCCCTTGGTCCTGCGTCACGCACTCGATCTGCAGTTCGAGATCCGTCCCCCTCTCGACTGGCTGGATCGCCCCTGGCGAGCTCAGGTCTTCAGGCTGGGAGAGCGGTCGCCGGTTCCCCTGGTCTTTGAAGGCCGGGCGGACGAGGAGGGGCACCTCACCGTTCCGGGGCAGTCTTCGGGACGCTTCCGGGTCAGCCTGCAGGATTCCCTGGGGAATCGCCTCTATTCCGGCGAGCATTCGATCGACATTGCCGCGGGAGCTCCGCAACCCATCGAAGTTCGTTTCGTGACCCTTTCAGGAAAGGTCCGCCTGGGAGAGGAGCCGCTGGACGCCGTCCTTTGGTTCGGCGGCCGGTCCGGCACGACCTCCGTCAAAATGGAAGCCGACGCTGGGGGCCGATTTCACGGCGTCTTGCCCCACGAAGGTCCATGGCGAATCGAGGTCGAAGCGAAGAAGCCTGCGTTCTCGACCTGGACGCAGGGAGAGGTCCAGGCCAATGGGGCCGGTAAGGCAAGCCTGGACGTCGTCTTGCCGGACACTCGACTCTTTGGACGTGTGGTGGACGAACAGGAGAAGGTCGTGCCCGCGGCTGACATCTCCGTGCGGGGGGAGAGTCTCGACTTCCACGCGGTGTCGGACTCGGCGGGCGCTTTTGAAGTGAGAGGGCTGCCGGAAGGAGGCGTCTGGTTGGGAGCGGAAACCGCTTCACGGATCAGCGACCGCGTGTCCGCAAACGTCGTGGAGGGGCGCGCCATCGGTCCGGTCGAGCTGAAGCTCCGTGCGACCAAACGATTGAACGGCTTGGTGCTGTCGTCTCTTGGCCCCGTTGCAGGCTCGCGGGTGATGATTCTGGCGCGCACTCCCGACGGTGGGGGAGCGGTCGCCACGACGGACACCGAGGGCGCCTTTCAGGTGGACCTCCCCCAGGCCGCATCCAGGGTCGTCGCCATCGCCAGCGCTCCGGGCTTCGCCCTGCGAGCATTTGATGCGACGGCCGACCCGAAGCCCCTTCTCCTGCAGGTGACCGAGGACAAGGGGAACCTTGAGGTGGCACTTCCGTTGACCCGCGAGGACCTCCTGCGGGACAACCTCGTCCTCGTCGCCTTCCAGAACGGCTTGCCGATTCCCACCTCGGTCTTGAGCCAATGGGCTTCCGATCACGGGTTGTCCCGGGACAGCGTCGATCCAACCTGGCGTGTTCCCGATGTCGCCCCCGGCGAGTACCGGGTCTGCTTCGTACCGCGCGCTCTCGAATTGATCGTCGCCTGGAGCTCGGTGCCCGAGGGAGCGAGCTGCGACTCGGGCCTCCTGTCGCCCGGCGCGACGCTCTCCTTGAAGCCGAGCCGTCCCGGATAGAGCTGGCCTTCGGCTCACAGTCCAAGCGATCCTGCCCGCTCAGTCCGGCTCGCTCAGGAGTCCTTCGGCGGCAGCGCGCTTCCGTTCCCTCGGAGCGGCGGGGTGATCGCGTCCTGGGAGGTATCGAAGACGGCGCGGCAGGTTTCCATGAACAGGCTCTTCCCCAAGCTGGCGAACTCGTCGTAGATCCTCTCGAGCTCGGCTGCGGGGAATTCCGCCTTGGCGACGGGGCGAGCACCGCCGATCTCCTCCTGCGAGATCGTCCAGGCATATTTGAGAAAATCCTCGGGCGAGCAGGAGAGAGCCTTACAGAGTTTCTTGAGGTTGACCGTTCCGATCCGGTCCTTCCCCAGCTCATAGCGGGAGATCGAGCTGACGTTGACCCCGGTCCTTTGGGAGAGTTCCTCTTGGGTCAACTCGGCTTTTCGCCGGAACCGCAAAAGCGCTTCGCCGACATCTTTGGGAGGTAGCACCGTGCGCATGGTTGAAGAACATGGTACGGATCTGAGAGTTTTCGTCAATGTCAATAAGTACGACACTTCCAGATCTGAATTCGGACAGATTTGCCTGAAATCGAGCAAGTTTTAGCCTTGTTCCCGGAAGACGGAATCGTCCCGCGGAGTGGAGAGTCCCAATTCTGGAGGGATCTCGCGGAGTTCTGGAAAGTGAGAACATGGACGGCCGGAGAGGCCGCCCCCTCAGCGCACGGCCGAGTACTCGGAGAGGATCCCCTGCTCGACGTGGCGGACGGGGTTCTTGAAGCCGGCCTCTTCGAGCGCCTGCAGGATGGTGGGGGGCGGGACGCAGCTCTCGATGGTGTCCCAGTAGTACTCCATCAGCTCGCGGGTGCTCTTGCCGCCGCGGCCGAAGCGGGCGATCAGGGGCATCACCCGCCCCATGTAGAAGCCGAGCACGTGATGGGCGAGGCGCGAGGAGGGCGGGGTGATCTCGAGCAGCAGCACCTTGCCGCCGTCCTTGAGCACGCGGCGGTACTCGCGGAAGGTGGCGCGCAGGTCGACCACGTGGCGCAGGGCGTAGCCCATGCTCAGCAGGTCGAACTTCTGATCCGGGAACGGCAGCACCTCGGCGACCGCGCGCACCCGGCGGCTCACCCCCCGCTTGGTGGCGTGGCTGAGCATGCCGAGGCTGGGGTCGAGCGCCACCACCCGGCCGCCGCGCCCTACCACCGCCTGCGCCTGCTGGGCGACGCCGCCGGTCCCCGCGCCGGTGTCGAGCACGCTCATGCCCGGGGCTAGGCCGGCGCGCAGCAGCGCCTGCCGGCGGTACCAGGCGCCCGAGCCGAAGCTGATCGCCTGATTGATCCAGTCGTAGTCGCAGGCGGCGTGATTGAACAGCGCGCCGATCTGTCGCCGGCGGTCCTCCTCGTCGCTGTAATAGCGCTTGAGGAGCGGATGGGGCCGGAGCGGGGCGGGGCCGCTGAGCTGCGAGCTGTCGGTCATGGCGGGGAGTATGGCAGAGCCGGAGCGTTCTCGCGCCATGGTATTCTCTTACGCTCCGTTTCTGGTACCGCGCTCATGATCGACCTTCGCAAAGCCCCGCCCGAGCTGTTCGCCCAGGTCCTCGACAGCAATCTCCAGGGGATCGGAGCGACGCGCAAGCTCTACGGCCATTTCGCCGACGCCGTCCTGCTGCGGCTGGGGGCGGAGTGCGCCTGGGTGATGGGGGAGGACGCCGAGGTGCGGATCGTGCGCGGCGACGCGGCGCTGTGCGATTTCGCCCGCGGCGCCGCCTTCCTGCGCGACGAGCGCCTGCCCACCACGCGGACGGCGGTGCTCGCCAGGGTGAGCGTCCACGGCCGGCAGGTGGCGGTGGTGGGGGTGGCGCGCCGCGAGCGCGAGCTCGGGCAGGCGTCCCGCCGCACGCTCGACCGCCTGTGCGGCGTGCTGGCGCGCGAGCTCGAGCGGCGCGAAGAGGCCCGGCTGACCAAGGTGCTCGACCGCATCCGGGGGAAGATCGTCTCCGAGCTGCGCCCGCGCGACCTCGCCTACCAGATCCTCGACAGCCTGCACCAGCTCGTCGACTACGACCACTCCTCGGCCCTGCTCACCTACGACCCGGCCGGGGCCCTCTTCCGCATCGACGCCGAGAAGATGGTGTGGACCAAGGGGAAGAGCGCCTTCGTGGGGCTCGAGATCCCCGCCGACGGGCTGGTCGGCGCGCTCGGCGACCATCCCGGCATCCGCCGGCTGACCCCCGCGGCGGACGAGGCGGCGGAAGCCGATCCGCTCTGGGAGGCGCTCAACTACCATCGCGGGCGGGGGATGCCGGCGCCGTCGAGCCTGATCTGCGCGCCCTTGTTCTTCGGAGCGGGTGGCGGCGAGCTCCTCGGGCTGCTCAAGATCGCCACCTGGCGGCGGCGGCCGTTCGACGCCTGGGACGCGGCGGTCGTCGAGCGTTTCCTCCCCGCGGCGGCGGTGTCGATCCGCAACGCGCGGCTCAACATGTCGCTCGAGCAGCAGGCGATCCAGGCGGAGCTCAAGGCGACGCTGGTGACGCTGGCGAGCGCCGTGGCGCACGACGTCAACAACGCGGTGGGGACGATTCTCCCCCTGGTGCAGCAGATCCGCGCCGAGCTGCGCGGGGGGCCCGTCGATCCGGCGACCCTCGACGGCGACCTCGAGCTGGTGGTCGAGAAGGCGCAGCTCTGCAAGCGGATCTTCGGCAACATGCTGCGCGTGGCCGGCGGCGGCCGCAGCGGCGACGGGCCGGTCGACGTCAATCAGGTGGTGCGCGAGACGGTCCCCTTCTTTCAGGGCGCGGCGGCGCGGCGCGGCATCGCGACGGTGCTCGACCTCGCCCCCGACCTGCCGCCGGTGCGCTTCTCGCGCCACGACCTCCACCACATCGTGCTCAACCTGGTGAACAACTCGCTGGAAGCGATGGCGGAGGAGGGCAGCCGCGTGGTGATCTCGACTCATCGGACCGGCGGCGGCGAGGCCCGCCTGGCAGCCCTCCTGAGAGTGGCGGACGACGGCCCCGGCATCCCGCCCGAGCTGCTCGACAAGGTGCAGGAGCCGTTCTTCTCGACCAAGCACGGCGGCGTCGGGCTGGGGCTCGCCATCTGCCGCTCGCTCGCCTGGCAGAACGGCGGCGCCCTCGAGATCTCGAGCGTCGCCGGCACCTCCGGGCATGGGACGCGCGCCGAGGTCGAGCTGCGGCTGGCGAGCGAGGAGGCGGCGGCATGAGCCCGATCGACGGAGGACAGGATCGCGACCACGACCGCATCCTGGTGGTGGACGACGATCCCGGCATGCGCCGGGCGATCGAGCGCGTGCTGGCGGCGGCGTACGACGTCGCCTCGGTGGAGGGGGCGAGCGGCGCGATGGCCCTCCTCGAACGGCGGGAATTCGACCTCGCCCTGGTCGACGTGCGGCTCAAGGACGGCGACGGCTACTCGCTCTGCCAGGCGATCCGCGCCCGGCGGCCGGAGACCGACGTGATTCTGATCACCGGCTCGATCTCGGAGCCGGACGAGAAGCTCTTCCGCTCGCTCGAGGAGGGAGCCTTCTACTTCCTGTTCAAGCCGTTCGACCGCCGCGTGCTGCTGGCGCTGGTCGAGCGCTGCCTGCGCCTGCAACGGGAGCGCGAGAGCAACGAGCGCTACGCCCGGGAGCTCGCCGCCGACCTCGAGAAGGCGCGCCTCTTCCAGCACAGCCTGCTGCCGAGCGAGCCGGTGACGGCCGCCGGCTGGCGCGTCGAGGGGCGGCTGCTCTCCTGCGACGCCCTGGGCGGCGACTTCTACACGGCGCAGGCGGTGGACGCCGGGGTGGCCTGCGCGGTCGCCGACGTCGTGGGGCACGGGGTCAGCGCCGCCATGTACGCCGGCATGCTGCGCTCGACCCTCGACGCCGCCCGCCGGCGGGGAACGGAGCCCGAGGGAGTGGGGCGCGGCATCCTGCGCGGCATCGATTTCTTTCAAGGCGCGGCCTGTGCCACGATGCTCTACGCCCTGCTGCTCCCGGACGGCCGCGTCCGCTACCTCAGCGCCGGGCACCCGCCGATTTTCTGGCTGAAGGGGGATGGCCGCGTCGAGCCCTTGAGCTCGACCGGGCCGCTCCTGCACTGGCTCTTCCACGACCGCGCCCTGCCGGTGCGCGAGGTGAGCCTGGAGCCGGGAGACCGCCTCCTCGCCTTCACCGACGGCACCTTCGAAGCCAGGAGCCCCGCCGACCACGAGCTCGGCCTCGACCGCCTCGAGGAAGCCTTCAAGGCGCTCCGCGGTCGCCCCATGGGCGAGGCGGTCGACGCCCTGATGGACCTCGTCCTCGCCTTCTGCGACGGCCGACCCGGTGGCGGACGACGTGACGGTGGTGATGATCGAGCGGGAAGGGTAGGCTTCCCCCTACCCCCGCCACCCCAGAACCTGATCGATCGACCCCTGCGACACCGAGTGGTACCCGGGGCGGGCCTTCTCGTAGATGCGCAGAGCCCGCTCGGCACCCTCGGGCGTCTTCGCCATCTCGGCGTAGAGGGGCTGGATGTAGCGCCGTCTTCCCACCGCGATCAAAAAACGCTCGAGCGCCGGATAGGCGGCCTCGTAATGGTTGTCGACCACCAGCAGGAGCCAGGCGCTCAGGATCTCGGAGTTCCCCGAGTCGCTGAGATGGAAAGCGGCGTCGAGATCGCCCATCTTGGCCGCATCCATCGGCTGGGGGAGCGTCTTCAGGAAGTGCACCCAGTGGTGCGTCGTCCATCCCGTGGTGACCAGCTTTCCCGCCGGCGTGCCGGCGGCGAATCCCTTGACGGCGCGGTCCACGGCGGCGAAGGCCTCGGAATGCGGGCGCGGCGCGTTCGCCGGGATGCCCGGGGAGAAGACCCAGGCGTCGATCTGCAGGCGCTTCTCGACCGCCGGGTCGTCGTTCAGCAGGTTGTGCTTCAGGTAGGCGACGAAGCGCGCCGAGTCCATCGACTGGAAGGCGAAGGTGTCGAAGTAGGTGCGGAGGAAGGCGTCGAATTTCTGCCGTCCCTCGGACTGCTCCAGGAGGCGCAGGAAGAGCGCCCCCTTCTCGTAGGCGATGTCGCCCAGCACCTCGTCGGGATCGCGGCCGGCGCTGTCGAGGTGGAGGCGGGTGTCCGGGCTGTCGAGGCCGCCCGCCTCCTTGACCGCGTCGTCGAGGTCCTGGCGGCCGAGCACGGCCAGCATGTCGAAGTAGGGGCGGCCGTAGACCGCCTCCATGATCCGCCCCTCGAAGTAGGTGGTGAACCCCTCGTTGAGCCAGAAGTCGTTCCAGGTGGCGTTGGTCACCAGGTTGCCGGACCACGAGTGGGCGAGCTCGTGCGCCACCAGCGAGACCAGCGAGCGGTCGCCGGCGAGGATCGTCGGCGTGGCGAAGGTCAGCCGCGGGTTCTCCATGCCGCCGTAGGGGTAGCTCGCCGGCAGGATGAGGAGGTCGTAGCGTCCCCACTTGTAGGGGCCGTAGAGCCGTTCGGCGGCGGCGATCATCTTCGGCGTGTCGGCGAGCTCCCAGGCGGCGCGCTCGATCACCGTCGGCAGCGCGTAGACGCCGCTGTTCGGCCCCAGGGCCCGGAAGTCGATGTCGCCGACCGCCAAGGCCAGCAGGTAGGAGGGGATCGGCTGCGGCATCTTGAAGCGGTAGACGCCGTCGGCGCTGCGCGCGGTCGGGTTCTCGGCGCTCATCAGGGCGAGCTGGCCGCGCGGCGCGTGGATCGTCGCCTCGTAGGTCATGCGCACGGCCGGGCTGTCCTGGCAGGGGACCCAGGTGCGGGCGAGGATCGACTCCGACTGCGTGTAGAGGAAAGGATAGCTGCTGCCGGCCTGCGCCGGGGTCAGCCACTGGAGGGCCGCCGCCTGCGGCTTCGTCGCGTAGTCGACGTTGACCCAGGTGGTCGTGGGAGTGATCTGGATCTCGAGCGGCCGGCCGAGGAACTTTACCGCGTCGCCGAGCTTCCACTGCGCCGCGCTCTTCCCGTCGTCGAGGCTGACCCCCCGGATGTCGAGGTCGCGCGTGTCGAGCACCAGGCGGGTGGCGCCGCCGCGGTTCCTGAGGCGCAGGCTGGCGCGGCCGGTGAGCGTGCGCTGGGCGAAATCGACCGTGAGCTCGAGCGTCAGGTGCTCGACCGCGACCTCCTCGGGACGCGCGAACGAATGGGGATCGAGCGCCGTGTCGGCCGCCCCCTTGACCGCCGGCGCCACGGGCGCGGGAGCCGGGGCGGGCGCTGGCGACGGGGTTACGGGGGTGGGAGCGGGTGCGGCAGGCCGCGCGGGCGCCGGCCGGTTCGTCGCCGTGGGGCGGGGCGTGGGCGTGACGCCGCCGCCGCAGGCGGCCAGGGTTGCAAGCGCGAGGAGGAGGGCGGGGGCGCGGAAGGGCTTCATCGTGGTGTTACCTCGGGAAGGGAGAACAGCAGATCGGTGGGGGAAAATCCGTTCGTTCGACCCGTCCGCCCGGGCATGAATGCCCGGGCTAGGAACAGCGCCCCCTGAAGGGGGCTTCAAGCCGGATTCATCCGGCGCCGTTCTTAGCCCGGCGATTCATCGCCGGGCGGGAGGGCGGCTCAATCTTTCCTCACGCCACCGCCGGCTCGTCGTGGTCGAGCGCGCGGTTCATCCGCTGAACGATGGCGTAGACCTCGGGGCGGGTGAGCTTGGAGCCGGGGCCGGCCTGCTCGATGCGGTCGAGGGTGGCGGTCGCCAGGCGCACCGGCAGGGCGACGAAGGCGACCAGCCCGCGCTCGGCGCCGGCGCGCTGCAGGGCGAGCACGTACTGGCTCGCCGCCTGGAGGTCGCGCCGGGCGAGCGCCAGCACCTCGCCGAGGCCGGTGTCGGGAGGGAGGTAGCGCCGGCCCTGCTTGGCGTCCGAGGCCGAGTCCTTGATGATGTTGACCAGCTGGAGCCCTTCGCCGAAGGCGCGCGAGCGGGAGCGCAGCTCGCTCGCCACGCGGGCGAGCGGCGGGCGGCCGAGCAGGAAGAGCTCGGTCAGCAGCTCGCCGACCAGCCCCGCCACCACGTAGCAGTAGGCCTGGAGGTCCGGGATGTCGCCGAGCCGCAGCTCGCCGTCGTCGGTGGTGCGCGCCACGAAGCCGGCCATGCCGTGCGAGGTGCGCAGCACGTGGTCGCGGATCAACTCGACGGCTTCCGGCCGCAGGGCGAAGAAGGCGTCGAGGACCTGGGGAAGCTCGGCGAGCAACTCGCGGTAGCCGGACTGCTCGCACGGCACCTCCTCGGCCCAGCGGCCGGAGACGGCGGCGATCGCCTCGCGCCCGGGGTTGGCGAGGAGCTGGTCGAAATGCGCCAGCGCCTCGATCCGCCGCTCGCGCGGCCAGCTCGCCGCGTCCTCGAAGGTGTCGGCGACGCGGAAGAGGAGATAGGAGAGGGTGACCTCGCGGCGCGTCGGCTCGGGGAGGAGGGGGATGGCGAGCGCGAAGGTGCGGCTGGTCGAGATCAGGAGCTGTTCGAGATCCACGCTGCGCGACTCCCTCGGTTCGGTCTCCGCCTGCACGCGGGAGAGGATAGCAGACCTCTAAAGCACTTCGGTGCCGGGCACGGGCTGCCCGGCGAGCGCTTCGACGAGCAGGCCAGGGGTGAGGCCGTTGGCGAGCAGCGAGGGGACGCCGAGCCGCGCCAGCGCCAGGGCGCTCTCGACGCGGTGGCGCATGCCGCCGGTGACGTCGGTGCCCGCGGGATCGCCGATCGCCGCCATCGCTGAGACGGCCCGCTCGAAGTCGGCGGCGGCGAGGCGGGGAACGGTGTGCCCCTCGGCATCGTAGAGGCCGTCCGTCTCGCCGAGCCAGACGGCGCGGCGGATCGTCCGTCCGCCGTCGATCAGCGTCCGCGCCAGGGTTTCGAACAGGGTTTCGGTCGAGCAGATCGAGACCCCCCATTCGCGGTCGGTCACCACGTCGCCGTAGAGAACGGGAAGGAGGCCGGCGTCGAGGGCGAGGAGGAGCGGCTCGGCCGCGAAGGCGACCGGCCGGCCGGCGGCGGCCACCAGGCAGCTCGACGGGGCGAGCGAGAAGGGGGCGGCGCCGGCCGCGAGCAGCGCCTCGATCACCAGGCGATGGAGGGCGGCGGCCCGCTCCTGGGTCCGCGCGGCGCCGGGGAGCTGGGCGGGCGAGCGCAGCCCCGAGGCGATCCCCGATTCGCGGGCGGCGACGTGGCCGAAGGAGCCGCTGCCGTGGCCGACGACGAGGCGGAACGAGGCGTCGTGCGAGGCCGCGGCGATCTCGCCCGCCAGCCGGGCGATCACCTCGCGGCGCGGCGTCGGCGTCTCCGGCCGCGCCTTCTCGGTGATCAGGCTGCCGCCGAGCTTGAGGAGGACGATGTCGGGGGGGGCCTGATCCTTTCCAGCTCGCCCGCCCAGCCGCGCACGCCGTAAGGAGACGTGACAGTTTCCGTTACGGCAAAGGAGAAAAAATGAAAAATCGTCTGTCGTACGCCACCCGGAACGTCTGGCCCGTCACGCTCTCCGCCGGAGGGCAGACGCGGCCCCCGTAGGCACGGCGATACCGCGGCAGGTTTCGCTGTCCTCTTGCCCCAGGCGTACCTGCCCTGCGACGAGACCTGAGGCCCTCTGCTCGTGGCCTGAGGCCGGGTTCTCGTTCCGCCCCTGTCTCGTCTCTACAGGGTGCCGCCGTGAGGGCCGGCTCATCGACTAGAACAGGTGCTCCCCCTCCTCGTCGGGGCCGGAGCCGACGCCGTCGCGGATCACGAAGCCGACGGCGGGGAGGTCCTCGAGGCGCTCGGCGACGTCGTCCTCGGAGTCGGCGTCGCAGATCACGTGGACGTTGGCGCCGGCGTCCATGGTCGCCCAGGCCGCGAGCCCCTCCTGGCGCAGCTCGCGCACGGCGCGCAGCACCGCGAGGGTTCCCGGGCTCCAGTAGAAGATCGGCGGATGGGACGACATGGCGATCAGGTGGAGGTCGATCGCCTCTTCCTCGAGCACCGGCCCGAGGGCGGCGAGGTCGCGGTCGAGGATGGCGCGGCGCACCTTGCTGAAGCGCTCCGGCAGCAGCTCCTGGCGCTTGGTGTAGTAGGGGCTGGTGGTGGCGCGGCGGTGCCCCTCGATCGAGGGGACGGCCTTGGGGCCGATCTCGACCACGGCGATGACGTTGCGCAGGTCCCAGTGGTCGGCGTCGGCGATCTGGCGGGCGTAGCTCTCGCCGGTCTCCCCTTCGCCCTTGGCCGGCCATTCCACGAAGCCGCCGAAGACCGAGCGGCAGGCGGAGCCCGAGCCGCTGCGGCGGGCCAGCACCGACAGGTCCTTCGGCGAGGCGACCTTGCCGAACGCCTTGACGGCGGCGAGGGTGAGCGCCGCGAAGCCGGAGGCCGAGGAGGCGAGGCCGCCGGCGGTGGGGAAGGAGTTGCGGGTCGCGACCCGCAACGGCTCCTTGCGCCCCGACCAGTCGCGGATGCGGTCGAGGTGGGCGCGCACCCGGCGGGCGAACTCCGGGTCCGGCGTGCCGAAGCCGCCGTCCGGCTCGGCGCGCCAGACCTCGTCCTCGCCGCCGTGGTCGAGGGTCTCGACCGTGCACAGGGAGACGCAGTGCTCCAGCGTCATCGAGAGGGAGGAGTTCATCGGCGTGGCGCTCGCCAGGTCGCGCGCTCCCCAGTACTTCACGAAGGCGATATTGGCCGGCGCGGATACGGTGGCCTTGCTCATGCGTCGGTCTCCCCACGGAGCCCCGGGGCTCCCAAGCGAACGGCGTAAAACGAAAACGGCCGGAGCAGGCTCCAAGCCGAAAGGCTCTCCAGCTCCGGATGATAGACCAGGAGCGACCCGGCGCCCGGCCCCGTGAGCGAACCGGCGCCCGAGATCTTCGCGGCCCCTCCCTCGGCTTCGATCCGCCGGACCAGAGCGCGCACCCCGGTGGGGACGACCCCCAGCTCCTCGAGGCACTCCTCGGCTTCCCGGATCAGGTGCACGATGCGCGCCGGGTCCGCCCGCGCGGCCTCCAGCTCGGCGCGGAAGGCGGCCGTCGCCGCCGCGATGCGGTCGAGGGTGCGCTCGTGGGCCGGCGGGTCGCGCTCGCGCCGGGCGCGCACCGCGGCCACCACGGCGCCGGTCGGCTCGGCCGGCATCCCCGTGTCATAGACCCGGATCTGGTCGAGGATGGGGGAGCGCCAGGCGATGGGCGCCGTCTCGAGCCCCCCGGCGGCGAGCTTGCGGGCCCACAGCAGCCCCCCGTGGAGCACGGTGGCGCCGTCGATCCCCGAGGGGAGGCCGTGCTGGCGCCGCTCCGCCGCGAAGGCGATCCGTTCGATCGCCGCGCGGTCGGCCGCGTTCTCCAGCGAGCCGCCGTGCCGGACGACGAGCGCCGCCACCACGGCCGTCGCGGTGGCCGCCGAGCTGCCGAAGCCGGAGCCGACCGGGAGGTCGGAGAGGACCTGGAGGCGGAGGCCCCCTCCCGATCCAGAAAATGGGGAGGAGAAAGGCAAGGACAGAGACTCCAGCTCCTCGGCGACTTCGCCTAGCGCGACTTTGACCAGGTGGGCGGGGTCTTCGCCGCGCACGGTGGCGAAGCTCCCCATGGCAGGCTCGGCGGCGTAGGCGTCCCAGCGTTCCCGGGCGGCTCGCGCGTAGGCCCGCACCTCGTCCCAGGTGGTCTCCTCGGCGTGGGCGAGGCCGGGGAGATCGAGCTGGATGGCGTCGGCCTCCGCGGCGGGCAGGGGGGTGAGGTTGACGGTGAGGCGCAGGTCGAGGGCGGCGGCGATCGCCGGCCGGCCGTAGACCACGGCGTGCTCGCCCATCAGGATGAGCTTGCCGGGGGCCGAGACCGAGATCGGGGCCGCCGCCGGCGCGGCCCCGGTTCCGGGAGGGGAAGGGAGGGTGCGGGGGAGCAGCCCGGCCTCCGCTAGGTCGGGAGCGGCCGGGTGGGAATCTCGCCGCGCCCGAGCTTCTCGTGGGCGCGCGCCAGATCGTTGGAGGTGAAGGCCGCCATCAGCGACAGCTCACCGGCGAGCACCACGGCGCCGAGGATCTCGGCGAGGCGGATGACGGCGCTGCCGCGGCGCTCGGGGTCGGGGGAGACGCCGAGCACGGCGAGCGCCTCGCGCTGGGTGTCGAGCGCGGTGCCGCCGCCGATCGCGCCGAGCGGCACGTCGGGCATGAAGATCGAGGCGAAGACCGAGTCCGGCCCCCGCGACTCGATGCAGGTGATGCCGAGCGAGCACTCGACGACGTGCGCCGGGTCCTGCCCGGTGGCGATGAAGAACGCCGAGCAGACGTTGGCGTAGTGGGCGTTGTACCCCATCGAGCCGGCGGCGATCGAGCCCAGGAGGTTCTTCCGGTACTGCACCTCGACCAGGCTGCGGGCGTCGGTCTTCAGGATGTGATGGAGGATCTGGCCTTCGAGCAGCACCTCGGCGTAGATCCGCTTGCCGCGCCCCTCGTGCCAGTTGATCGCCGCCGGCTTCTTGTCGACGCAGTAGTTGCCGGAGAGACCGATGCAGGGGACGCCGGTCGCCGGCTCGATCAGCTCGTTGACGGCGCGGTCGCAGGCGATCGTCGCCATGTTCATCCCCATCGCGTCGCCGGTGTCGAAGCGGAAGCGGAGGAAGACCGTGGTGCCGAAGGCGTAGGGGCGCACCTCGAGCAGCCGCAGATAACGGCTGGTGCTCTCGGTGAGCTCGCGGATCTCCTCGTGGTGATCCTGGATCCACTGCAGGAAGGCTTGCGTCTGCACGATCCCCGAGGTGCGGAAGACCGGGGCGCGGGTCATCCCCACGTCCTCGACGCGCACCACGGCGCCGCCCGCCTCGCGCAGCGCCGCGCAGCCGCGGTTGGTGCTGGCGACCAGCGCGGCTTCCGTGGTGGCGAGCGGCACGTAGACGTCGCCGTCGGCGTACTTGCCGCGCACCGGCAGCGGCCCCACCACCCCCATCGGGATCTGCGCCACGCCGATGAAGTTCTCGCAGTTGCGGTGCGAGGCGCGCTGCACGTCGAGCGAGTGGTGCCCGATGTTGGCGAGCGGCGAGCTGGTGATCTCCCCCAGCGCCTCGCGGCGGATCGCCGCCGCCTCTTCGGCCGACAGGTCCTTGGGGATCTCGTGGAAGCGGCGCTCGCCCGCCACCAGAGAGCGCACCAGCTCCTCGCGGGTCAGGGGAGCGGGGGGGCGGCGGCGGCGGTTGCGGGATTGGCGATCTTGCTCATCTCAAAACCCTTTTACGAGCTTCGCTGAACGAAGCTCCGCGATGGTTTTCACCCCGAGGCAGAACATACAGATCTTGAGCTCGCGCACGGTGCGCCGCACCTTCTCGGCGACCCGCTCCGCCGACTCGAGAGCCGGCGCGAGGAAAGGATGAGCGAGGCCCGCGAGATCGGCGCCGAGGGCGATCGCCTTGGCGACGTCGAGCCCGTTCCTGACTCCGCCGCTCGCGATCACCGTCAGCCCCTCGACGCGGCGCACCTGCCGGATCGACTCCGGCGTCGGCAGCCCCCAGCCGGCGAACAGCTCGCCGATCTCGAGGTCGCGGGCGCGCTCGGCCTCGATGCGCGCCCAGCTCGTCCCCCCGACGCCCGCGGTATCGACGATCTGCACTCCTTGTGCCGCCAGGGCGCGCGCCGTCGACTCCGAGATCCCGCAGCCGATCTCCTTGACCACCACCGGCGATCCCAGCTCGCGCACCACCTCGCCGATCTTCGGCAGCAGCGCGGAGAAGTTTCCCTGTCCCTCGGGCTGGAGCGCCTCCTGGAGCGCGTTCAGGTGGAGGATCAGGGCGTCCGCCCCGATCATCTCGATCGCCCGCCGGCACTCCGCGACGCCCATCCCGTAGTTGAGCTGGACGGCGCCGAGGTTGGCGAGCAGGACGACCTCGGGAGCGACCTCGCGAACCCGGAAGGTATCAGCTTTCGCTGGATCTTCCAACGCTTTACGCTGCGATCCCACCCCCAGCGCGACCCCCGTGCGCTCGGCGCCGAGCGCCAGGTTGCGGTTGATCTCCCCGGCCCTGGCGGTGCCGCCGGTCATCGAGGAGATCAGCAGGGGAGCGGCGAGCGGGCGGCCGAGGAACTCGACGCAGGTGTCGATCTCCGCGAGGTCGATCTCGGGGAGCGCCGCGGGCTCGAAGCGGTAGTCGTCGAAGAAATTGTGGCCGAGCTGCATGCGCGGGTCGAGCGCCAGCTCGATGTGCTCGGCCTTGCGGTCGCGCTCCTCGGGCTGCGCACAGCCGGCCGCCGGAGCGGACGGCGTCACGACCGCCATTTTTGCCGTGGAGGAAGCCGCGCTCACTGCTCGCGCTCCCTGAGGTAGCCGATCAGGCCGGCGAGGAAGGTGTGCCCTTCGGGGTCGAGCCCGGCGAGCCCGGCGAGGGCCCCCTGGGCGGCGCGCAGGCGCTCGCCGATCATCGCGGTGACGGCGGCGCGGGCTCCCGACTCCTCGAGGACGCGGCGCGCCGCCGCCGCCTGCCCGGCGGTCGCCTGCGGATTGCCGAGGGCGGCCTCGAGGGTCCGGCGCTGCTCCGGGGTGGCGAGGGCGCGGGCGTGGTGGATCAGGAAGGTGAACTTCCCCTCCTTGAGGTCGGCGTCCACCGGCTTGCCGACGGTGCCGGGGTCGCCGAACATGCCGAGCAGGTCGTCCTGGAGCTGGAAGGCCTCGCCGACCGCGGCGCCGTAGCGCGACAGGCCGGCCACCCGCTCCGCCGGCGCGCCGGCGAGCAGGGCGCCGAGCTGGATCGGCCGCTCGGCCGTGTAGCATCCGGACTTCAGGCGCAGCACCCGCAGCAGCTCCTCCTCGGAGGCCGCGCGCCGCTGCGCCACCAGCAGCTCCAGGTACTGGCCGCCGATCACCTCCTGGCACATCGCCGAGAAGCAGCGCGCCAGCTCCCGCGAGCCGAAGAACGGGGAGGCCAGCTCCACCGCCCAGCTCTGCGCCAGGTCGCCGAGCAGGATGCCGACCGAGCGGCCGAAGTCCGCGGCGTCGCCGTGCAGCCCCTGCCGCTCGTGGGCGGCGCGGAAGCGCGCGTGGGCCGCCGGCTGGCCGCGCCGGACCTCGGCGTGGTCCATGATGTCGTCGTGGATCAGCAGGTAGGTGTGGAGGAGCTCGGTGGCGAGCGCCAGCGGCAGGGCTCGGTCCTCCTCAGAGGCCTCAGCCCCGCCGCCGCAAGCCTTGTAGGTGTAGTAGACCAGCGCCGGCCGCAGCCGCTTCCCCCCCTCGGTGGCGAGCTGGCCGACGCCGTCGATCAGCTCCAGCGTCTCGGGCGACCCCGCGGCGGCCGCCTCCTCCCGCTTGGCGGCGAGCCAGGCGGCGAGCGCGCGGTCGAGCCGGGCACGGAAGCCGGCGAGCAGGCCGGAAAACCCTTCGGGCGCCGCCGTGGTGCGGGCGGTCGAGGGAGCCTCGGTCGATAGTCCCATACCTGGTCTGTGGTCCCCTGCGCGTCGTACCGTCAGATCGCCGTTGAGAGAGGCCGGGAAAAGGCCGCCGCGAATCCGCCGAGTGTAACCGAAAGCTCCGAGAGATTGTTCCTCCCGGGTACAAGCGGGATTGTAAGCGAAAGAACTTTGTGGAGTAAAGTCCGCGCGGGTTCGCTATCCTTCCAGGCATGCCACTCAACCTCTATCAAGTCGACGCCTTCACCGACCGTCCCTTCGCGGGCAATCCGGCCGCCGTCTGCCTGCTGCCGGGAGCCCGCGACCCGCGCTGGCTGCAGGACGTCGCGCGCGAGATGAACCTCGCGGAGACCGCCTTCCTGTATCCGGCGGCGCCGGTGCCGCCCGGCGGCGCCAAGCCGGGTTTCGAGGCGGGCGACTGGCACCTGCGCTGGTTCACCCCCGCGGTCGAGGTGGAGCTCTGCGGCCATGCGACTCTCGCGAGCGCCCACGTGCTCTGGCAGACCGGACGGCTGGCGGCGGGGGAGACCGCCCGCTTCCACACCCTGAGCGGCCTGCTCACCGCGGACCAGAAGGCGGACGGCTGGATCGAGCTCGACTTTCCCGCCCGCCCGGTGGACGCGGTCGCGCCGCCGGACGGCCTGCTCGAGGCCTTCGGTCTTCAGGGGTCGAACGCCGGGCCCGTCTTCGTCGGCAAGAGCCGCTACGACTACCTGCTCGAGCTGCCGGCCGAGGACGCCGTGCGCGCCGCCGCCCCCGACTTCGCGGCCCTGCGCAAGCTGCCGGTGCGCGGCGTGATCGTCACCGCCCGCGCCGACGCGCCCCCCTTCGACATCGTCTCCCGCTTCTTCGCCCCCGGCGCCGGGGTCGACGAGGACCCGGTCACCGGCTCCGCCCACTGCACCCTCGGCCCCTACTGGGCCGCCAAGCTCGGCAAGAACGACCTCCTCGCCTACCAGGCCTCGGCGCGCGGCGGGGTGCTGCGCGTGAGGGTGGAAGGGGAGCGCGTGCGGCTGGGCGGCCAGGCGGTGACGGTGCTGGAAGGGAAGCTGGTGGACGGGTAGCTGCTGGAAGGGCGGCCGGCGGAGTCGGGGGAGGGCTGGGCTGGGCTTCGAGGCCAGCCCGGCAGGGCGGTATTCCTGTAGCCCAGGGTGTAAACCCTGGGACTGCCGCCGGAATACCCACCACCGTCCGCCCGCCACCCGCCCACACCACCCACCTGTCTCCTGCCCCGCGACCGCAGGTAGCCCAGGGCTCACGGCCTGGGCTACCGGAAGGCCGCCCTGTCGGGCTGGCGATTTCCTCAACATCTACCGTCTGCCCGCTCCCCCAAGCCTACCCGCCCCCCTCGCGCCGCCGCCGCTCCTGCGAGAACGTCTCGTGGAAGTAGCGGAGGAGCCGGTGGAAGCCGTCGAGCATCTCGGTGAACGCCCGCTCCTCCTCGACCGGCAGCGCCTCGCTCTTGCCGAGGACGCGCTGGAGCGCCGTCCTGCCGCTCTCGTCCACCCCCTGGGGATTGTCCCGGGAGGCGTCGCCGGCGGCCGGCGACGCCTCTTCGTTGCCCACCCCCTCACCCCGGCGCTTCATCTTCTCGGGGCGGCCGTTGATGATCTGGATGGCGTTGTGGAGGTCGTTCAAATCGCACCCGAGAGTCTCCAGGACCTTCTCCAGAGTCTCGAGCGACGGGCGCTGCCGGCCGGTTTCGTAGGCCGAGAGCATCCCCTTGGTGATTCCGGCGGTGTCCGCCACCTGGTACTGCTTTTTCCCCTGCCGATCGCGCAACCAGCGGAGCGCTTGGCCGAGGCCATTCAGGGTCGATGTGCTCACTTCTCAGCCCCTTTCGTCATGGTAGGAGAATAGGCGTAATTGTGGCGTAAGTCAAGGCGTAATTTACGCCCTTTCCGCCTTTCCTTTCCGACCGTGCGCTAGCATCCCCTCCATGGTCGATCTCGCCTCCATTTCCTCCTCCCTGGGCGCCGCCGCCCGCCGTATCGCCCCCTACGTGCGCCGCACTCCGCTGCTCGACGCCGGCCCCCTGCCCGGTGGCGAGGCGGGGAGCCGTTTACGCCTCAAGCTCGAGAACCTCCAGGTGACCGGCTCGTTCAAGGCGCGGGGGGCGACCAACAGGATGCTGACCCTGCCGCCTGAGCAGGTGGCGCGCGGGCTGGTCACCGCCTCGGGCGGCAATCACGGGCTGGGGGTCGCTTACGCCGGGCGGCTCGCCGGCGCGCCGGTGACCATCTTCCTCCCCGCCAACGTGCCGGCGGCGAAGGCGGCGAAGCTCGAGCGCTGGGGGGCGAAAGTGGTCCGCGTCGGGGAGGTCTGGGACGAGGCCAACCAGGCGGCGCTCGCCGCCGCCGAGCGGGAGGGGACGACCTACCTCCACCCCTTCGCCGACGAGGAGGTGATCGCCGGCCAGGGGACGCTCGCCCTCGAGGTTCTCGACGACGAGCCGGCGACCGGCCTGATGGTGGCCGCGATCGGCGGCGGCGGCCTGATCGCCGGCGTGGCGACCGCCGTCAAGGGGCGGAACCCGGAAATCCGGATGATCGGCGTCGAGGCGACCGGCGCCCCCAAGATCCACCAGAGCCTGCGCGCCGGCCGGGTGATCGAGCTGGCGGCCGTCAGCACCGCCGCCAACACCCTCGCCCCGCGCCGCAGCCACGAGCTGAACTTCGCCATCATCCAGGAGACGGTGGACGACGTCGTCCTGGTCACCGACGAGGAGATGTACGAGGCCGCCCGCTGGCTCTGGTTCGAGGCCGGAGTGGCCGCCGAGCTCTCCGGCGCCGCCGCCCTGGCGGCGATCCTCACCGGCAAGATCCCCCTCGCCGGCGTCCGCTCCGCCTGCGCCGTGGTCTGCGGGGCGGGCACGGACGGGCTCGCACTCTAGAAGCCCTCAGCGACCGGGGCCCGCGGGCTCCTTCCGAACGCGCGGACGAGCTGCAGATGGTCCAGCAGGCCGGCGAGGAGCATGGCGGAGCCCTGAAGGACTTGGGCGATCCAGGAGTGGGCCAACGCCAGCAGGACATACGAGAACAGCGCGGGCGGCGGAACGAGCTCCATCGAAGCGCCGAGAGCCGCCAGCCCCAGCAACGGCAGGGCGAGCGCCAAGTAGTAGGCCTGCGAGAGGCGGCGTCCCCGCAGCAGCCAAATGCCGAGAAAGAGCGACCCCCACAAGGCATACATCCCCTCGGTTTGAAGCAGACGGACGATGTGCTTCGTCTCCTCGAACCGAAACCAGGGAGATCGGCTCATCTTCGCGACCTCGCCGGAGTCGGTCCTCAACACGACCGGAGGAGTGAATTGCAGCCACGGATCGAGCGTCCACCCATCCGTAAGGAGCTCGACGCGGGGACCGATCGCATGCAGGCTCGCGAGGAGGACGAGCCCCACCCCCATGGGCAGAAGAGACCACAGGTGACCACGAAATTGCGGCGGATCGACCGCGAGCCGCGGCGCCGGGCCGTCCGGGCTGAAGATCGAGAGCGCAGGGTCCCTCGCGAAGGGCGCTCCCCTCTGCGGCTCGACGTAGCCGTAGGACCGATAATACGACGCCGCGCGGAAGAGCAGGAAGAACGCCACCACCACCGCCATCCCATGCAAGGCGAGCGTCCACGGCGCGAGTCTCGGCACTTTGGCAAATCCCCCGGTCATCCCGGAAGCGATCTGCAGCAGCCCGAGCGGGATCAGCAACCGCAGCCCCTGAAGTTCCTTGAAGTGACGGGTGACGAACCGGATGCGGTCGAGGTCGCGGTTGGTCATGAGCTCTCCCTGAGACGTAACCAGTCTACGATGCAAACCGATCTTCCGTCAGCAGAGATTCGTTGTCAAGCTGAGGTAGCGGAGTGTAAAACATACCATCGCGCCCGCAATCCCCCAACGCGGCTCAGCCCCAAAAGGGGCCGTCCGCGTCGACGCGCTATCTGGAAGAGGGATGGAAGAAGGGGCGGGGCACGGCGAGGAGGAGGATTCCCGTCGCTAGAATTGCCAGGGAGATTGACCAGGGAACCGCCTTGACATAGGCCGGAAGCAGCGGAGGATCGTCTCCCCGGGACCGCTCGTCGGCCGGGCCGTGTTGCCGGCCCCACCCGCTTCGGTGCTGAAGCAAGGAGCGAGCCAACTTGATCCCCCGGTCTCCGCCTGTCCCTCCTGACGCCCTCCGCCGCACATCCTGATAGGTCGAGCTGGCAGGTCGAGCTGAGAGACCGAGGACGCCGGCCGCATCGGCTACCATGGCGGGCGCCGACTCCGGACCGGCAGCGGATCGGGAGCGGCGCCGCGGAACGCCTTTTCAGGAAATCACAGGGAGACCGGGATGGAAATCAAGAAGGTCGGCGTCGTCGGCGCCGGAGTGATGGGGGTTGGGCTGGGGCAGAACCTCGCCCAGAGCGGCCTCGAAGCCGTGCTGGTCGACATCTCGGACGAGGTCCTCGACCATGCCCGGGCCGAGATCAAGAAGAACCTCCGCTTCCAGGGGATGTTGCAAAAAGGGAGCGCGCCGAAGGAAGATTCGGCCACGGTCCTCGGCCGCATCCATTTCACCACCCTGCTCGAGGACCTGGCGGACGTCGACTTCCTGGTCGAGAACGTGCCCGAGAAGTGGGAGATCAAGAGCAGGATCTACCCGCGGATCGACGCCATCTGCCCCGAGCACACCGTCTTCGCGGTGAACACCTCCTGCTACTCGATCACCCGCGTCGGCGCCCTCACCCGGCGGCCGGACCGCGTGATCGGCATGCACTTCATGAACCCCGTGCCGATGAAGCCGATGGTCGAGGCGATCCGCGGCCATCACACCAGCGAGGCGACGATCGAGATCGGCCGCCAGTTCCTGAAGCAGATCGGCAAGGAATGCATCCTGGTCAACGACATGCCCGGCTTCGTCTCCAACCGGATCCTGATGCTGACCATCAACGAGGCGGTCTACGTCGTCCAGGACGGCGTCGCCGAGGCGAGCCAGGTCGACCAGCTGTTCAAGACCTGCTTCGGCCACAAGATGGGCCCCCTCGAGACCGCCGACCTGATCGGGCTCGACACCATCCTCTACTCGATCGAGGCGCTCTACGAGAGCTACAACGACAGCAAGTACCGCCCCTGCCCGCTGCTCAAGAAGATGGTCGACGCCGGCCTGCACGGCCGCAAGAACGGCAAGGGCTTCTACGACTACGGCATCTCCTGACCCGGAACGGAACCGAACCCATGGACGAGACGCAGACCAAGATCAAGGCCTTCCTGTCGCGGTTCTTCAAGAACCACGATCTCCAGCCGGACGAGGACATCTTCTCGCTCGGCTTCGTCAACTCGCTGCTCGCCATGCAGCTCGTCGCCTTCGTCGAGAAGGAGTTCGGCATCGCGGTGGCGGACGCCGACCTCGACCTCGACAACTTCCGCAGCATCCGGTCGATCGCCGACCTGGTGGCGCGCAAGCGGGGCGCCGCCGCTTGAACCTCGAGCTCACCGCCGAGCAGCGGGCCGCCCGCGACGAATTCCGCGCCTTCGCCGCCGCCGAGATCGCGCCGCACGCCGGCGCCTGGGACCGCGCCTCCGCCGTCCCCCCGTCGCTGCTCGACGCGCTGCGGCAGCGCGGCTATCTCGGCTCGAACGTGCCGGCGGAGCACGGCGGGCAGTTTCCGGGGGGGCGCGACATGATCACCTACGGCCTGCTGACCGAGGAGATCGGCAAGGCCTGCTCCTCGGTGCGCTCGCTGCTCACCGTGCACGACATGGTGGCCCACGCCATCAAGCGGTGGGGGAGCGCGGGGCAGCGCGAGCGCTACCTGCCGAGAATGGCCAAGGGGGAGCTCCTCGGCGCCCTCGCCCTCTCCGAGCCCAACGCGGGGAGCGACGCCAAGGCGGTCGAGACCGCTGCGGTACAAGACGGCGATTCCTGGATTCTGAACGGCCGGAAGAAGTGGACCACCTTCGGTCAGCTCGCCGGCCTCTTCCTGGTGCTGGCGCAAGCGGACGGCAAGGCGACCGCCTTCCTGGTCGAGCGCGACACCCCCGGCGTCACCGTCAAGCCGCTCGGGGGGATCACCGGCACCCGCGCCTCGATGCTCGCCGAGATCTTCCTCGACGACTGCCGGGTGCCCCAGGAGAACCTGATCGGCCGCCCCGGCTTCGGCCTCTCGGCGGTGGTCTCGGCGGCTTTGGAGCACGGGCGCTACAGCGTCGCCTGGGGATCGGTCGGCGTCGGCCAGGCCTGCCTCGACGCCTCGCGCGCCTACGCCGCCGAGCGCCGGCAGGGGGGCGGCCCGATCGCCGACCACCAGCTGATCCGCCGCCTGCTCACCGACATGATCGCCGAGGTGCGCGCCGCCCGCCTGCTCTGCCTGCGCGCCGGCTGGCTGCGCGACCAGGGGGACCCCGGCGCCGCCGGCGAGATCATGGTCGCCAAGTACTACGCCTCGACCATGGCCACCCGCGCCGCCAACACCGCCGTGATGATCCACGGCGCCAACGGCTGCTCCGAGGACTACCCCGTCGAACGCTACCTGCGCGACTCCCGGGTGCTCGAGATCATCGAGGGGAGCACGCAGATCCAGCAGATCAACATCCCGCTCTTCGAGCTGCAGGAGCTTTAGATGGCCCCCAACGAGATCGCCGCCGCCACCGCCGTGGACGCTGAAACCAGCCACGCCGCCGCCGTCCACGCCGCCAAGAAGAAAGAGAAGCAGTCGATCAAGTGCGTCGTCTGGGACCTCGACAACACCGTCTGGGACGGCACCCTGCTCGAGGACGCGGAGGTGACGCTCCGCCCGCACGTCGTCCATCTCTTGAAGACGCTCGACGAGCGGGGGATCCTCCACTCGATCGCCAGCCGCAACGACCACGCTGCCGCGATGGCGAAGCTGGTCGAATTCGGGATCGCCGACTACTTCCTCTACCCGCAGATCAACTGGAACTCGAAGGCCTCCTCGGTCGGCCAGATCGCCCAGGACCTCAACCTCGGCCTCGACGCCCTCGCCTTCGTCGACGACCAGCCGTTCGAGCGCGAGGAGGTGGCCTTCACGCACGGCAAGGTGCTCTGCCTCGACTCGGCCCTCCTCGACGATCTCCTCGACCGCCCCGAGCTCAACCCCCGCTTCGTCACCGAGGACTCGCGCCTGCGCCGCTCCATGTACCAGGCGGACATCGAGCGCAACAAGCGGGAAGCCGAGTACGTCGGCCCCAAGGAGGAGTTCCTCGCCACCCTCGGCATGGTGTTCACCATCGCCCCCTGCCGCGAGGAGGACCTGCAACGGGCCGAGGAGCTGACCGTGCGCACCAACCAGCTCAACACCACCGGCTACACCTACTCCTACGAGGAGCTCGACGCCCTGCGCCGCTCCCCCGATCACCGCCTGCTGATCTCGAGCCTCGACGACCGCCACGGCTCCTACGGCAAGATCGGCCTCACCCTGATCGAGACCGGCCCCGAGGTCTGGACCGTCAAGCTCCTCCTGATGTCCTGCCGCGTGATGTCCAAGGGGGTGGGGACGATCATGATCCACCACGTCCTGCGCCTGGCCAAGGAGGCCGGCGTCAAGCTGCGCGCCGAGTTCGTCTCGAACGACCGCAACCGCCAGATGCTGATCACCTACCGCTTCGCCGGTTTTCGCGAGGTGGAGAAGACGGGCGAGGTCTCCCTGATGGAGAACGACTACTCCGCCCTCCAGCCCCCGCCGCCGTATGTGGATCTGCGGGTTCTCGGCTGAAAGATTCCCGAGCTTTCCGGCTTTTCCAGCGTCTTTTTAGGTCTCCCCATCCCTTTTTGACGCTGAAGTCGTCTTTCGGTCCAAAATTTTGATTTTTGGACCTTATTCTCGATTTTTGGGCTCTAAAAATATGGGATAGGTCTTAAAATTAAACCATAGGGTCTAAAAGCAATTCTTAGAGCCTGAGATTCAAATTTTTGGAGCTAAAATCAATCCGTAGAGCCTAAAATCAATCTTTAGACTCTAAAAACGGAATTTGGAGCCTAAATCCAATTCCGCCGCCTGAAACAGCTCGCGAGGCCCATCGTGCGCCGATCGCCTGACTCCCGCCCGTACTCCTCCAACCCACCCCACCGGGAGCCTTTTTCCTCCCCCGTACCCGGGGGAGGTCAGGAGGGGGCTCAACGCTCCGGATTCCCCAACGCCCCCGCCTGCAGCGGCGAGAAGGGACAGCGCCGCGACCCTGGTGAGCACGGTCTCGATCCGTTCAGGCAATCCCGCGGCGGAGGCGGTAGAGACGTGGTCAGGTCGTAACGAGAACCTCTCCGAGTCCACGGGGACGGCGACCCGTCTCTTCGCAGGGCAGGCCGCCGGGTCCACCCAGGAGGCCTGAAGAGGGTCACCTTCCCATCCCCATCGGTTCGTTTCCCCCGACCTCCGAACGAGGTCACGAAACCTGCCCTGGTCCCGCCTTGCCGCTGGCGCCGGTCTGCCCTCCGGCGGAGACGGACCGCCGTCCCCGTGGTTTCCGTCAGGTTCTCGTTACGACCTGGCCCGTCTCTGGCGACTGCTCTCTGATGGTGGACGAGTCGATCAACCTCCACCCGGGCGTCCCCCGCACCTCCGTTCTCTATCTCTACCCGGACGACATCGCCGAGCTCCACCAGCAACTGCGGCAGAGCGGCCTGGACGTCCCGGACCTCGAGGTCACCTTCTACGGCATGACCGAGCTGCGGATCGAGGACCCGGACGGGAACCGGTTGTGGATCGGGCAGAAGGCGCCAGGCGGAGTCTGACGCCCGCGGGACCCTGGTCGCGTCAACCTTGGGCCCTCACGCCCGAGAAGCCCCCACCGCCAGCCCTGAAAGGGCGACAGCATAGAGCCTGGGGCGGCAGCCCCCAGGGAACCGGCCCCCGACCTTCCCAAGCCCTGAAAGGGCGGCAGCAGACCGCTTGGTGGAGAAGTCGCGATGGCGCAGAGGAACCGGTGGGCGCCTGAGCGTCCCCAGGCCGGACATCGACGCCCATGCCCGGAATTGCGGAGGCATCTCGGCGGAGCTCCGATCGCGAACAGTCCGCCTTAGATCCTACGGTGGTGCTTCTGTCGTGTAAGCCTCTGGTACCCCAGCCGCAAAGTCGCTTATACGACGGGCGCTATGGCATTGACGAGACTGCACCGTCGCGCTAGGCTGACATCTAAGCCCAGCCAACAAAACGAGATAGCCCATGAATGCCCTCCCTCTCTCCGATTCCCAAGGCAGCGGGAAGTTGTCGTGTGGCAGGGTAGGGACGGGATGATTAGGCGTTGATTCCAAGGTTAGACCCCGTAGAAATCAGCAGGGGGACCATGAAACTTCTCTTAACTTCCGGAGGTATCAGCAACGCGAGCATCCGCGACGCGCTTGTTGATCTTTTGGGGAAGCCGATCGCAGAGTCCAGCGCGCTGTGCATTCCCACGGCGGAATACGGGCACCCGATGTGCACGCCTGCTTCAGCCTGGCGTTTTGTCTCGGGCCGAAGTCCGGCGCCTATGTGCGATCTAGGCTGGAAGTCGTTGGGTCTGTTGGAGCTCACCGCGCTGCCCAGCTTGGGTGAAGAGCGATGGGTTCCTTGGGTTCGCGAGGCGGACGTTCTGCTTGTGGACGGCGGCGACGCGGGCTACCTTTGCCACTGGATGCGACAGTCGGGGCTGGCGGCTCTCCTACCGTCCTTGACCAAGTCCGTTTGGGTGGGAATGAGCGCCGGGAGTATGGTGATGACTCCTGAGATAGGGCAGGACTTCGAAAACTGGAAGGTACCCGGCGGGAAAGACGAAATGTTGGGCCTAGTCGATTTTTCGATCTTCCCTCACTTGGACCATGAACTCATGCCCGAGAACACTTTGGACAATGCAGAACGTTGGGCAGCAGGCATCGGAAGTCCTGCTTACGCGATCGACGACCAAACTGCCATAAGAGTAGTCGACGGCGCTGCCGAGGTCGTGTCCGAGGGGCAGTGGAAATTTTTGCCTAAGCTTGGCGACCAGGCCTAACCCCTCCATCGAGCGGACGTCCAAAGGCCGCTTCGCGTCCTTTGCGCCGCCGCTCTGTCAAGCGGACGCGCCTTCGGCACGCCGCTTAAGTCAAACGTTATGCCACAGGAGGAACTCGCATGTACCAGTTGAAGATCGACACGTCCGCCCTCCCCTGGTCGCAGGGGGGATGGCCCGGCGTCTCGATGAAGATGCTCCAGCAGGTTGAGTCGACTGGCGGAATGACGGGGATGATGCGGATGGAAGCCGGGAGCTCGATCCCGGCACACAGCCACACACACGCCGACCAGATGGTGTTCGTGGTCGAAGGGGACCTCGTCGAAGACGGCGTGAGTTACGGGCCGGGCAGCTTCTTCGTCGCCAAGGCGGGGTCCCCGCACGGCCCGCACGGCTCGTCCGGCGGTTGTGTCCTGCTGTCCTGGTATTCCGGCCCGCCGGACTTCGTTCCCGTCGGGTAGGCGGCTCGGCTGCGGCATAACCAGCCAATGCAGTGGACCGAGCCGGCGGGTAAGCTTCTTGTGGTTCGAGGGCCTGAATCTCCCTTGCCTCTCGCTTCGATCTCAATCCAGGAGAACAAGGACCTGAGTAGGTTCCTGGAGCCAGATCCTCAACCCGGGGGGAAGCAGTCGCCGGGGATGGGATTGAACGGCGCCTCCGGGTTGTAGAGCGCGTAGGAATAGGAGCAGCAGGGATCGGCATCGCCAAGGTTCCAGGCATGGGTATCGCCTCCAGTAAAAGGGAGACCGAGGGCATCCCGGATTCGCGGCTGCTGCAAGACGAGGTCGAGAACGAGGTCCGGCCTGTTCCGTCGACGAGGGGAGGGACCGCGATCGCGGCGAACGCGGTCCCTCTTGGCGAGCTCGGACGCGGCGCTCAGTTCGCGCCCTGGAGCGCGCTCGGATCGTCCGCCTCGAGGGAGTTGGAGCACTCCATCCGGAAGGTTTCCCAGGGGCCGATCCACTTGCGGCTGTAGCCCAGAGAGCCGCCCCACGAGGGGGGATCGGCGTGGATGTAGACGTTGTTGCGCGGCTTGAAGGCGAATTCGTAATAGGTCTGGCTGCCGCTGGTGAGACGCTTGCTCATCGGGAGGTGGTAGAAGCGCCACTGGAAGCTGTCGCCGCCGTCGAACGGCTGCAGCTGCAGGTGCTCGTTCGAGGTGCCGAACGCCTTGACGTACTGGGTCGCGTTCGTGGGCTTCAGGTAGAAGAGGAAGCGATGCAGGTTCGGGTCCATCACGAAGAGGTTGCTGCTCGTGGGTGAGGTGGTGGTCTGTTTGAGCTCCTGCCCGTCGCCGAGGCTGGTGGCGTAGGCGCCGTGCGCCGTCTTGAGGCGGATGTACGGGGTGGTGCAGTTGTAGAGTCGGTCGCGGAAGGCGACGCCCGCCGGCTTCAGGACGGTGTTGATGTCGACCATGCCGAAGAAGCACTCGTTGCTGGATTGGGGCCCACTGCACACCACGCTCCCGGTGCGCTTGAAGTCGGTGTTGATCCAGGCCAGCGCGCCGTCGGCGTACTGGGACGCGACGTTGGTCCAGGCGCGCGTCCACTGCTCGAGATAGGTGCGGTTCCAGGGGTTGTTGAGGCCGCTGTCGGCGAGTCCGATCTCGCCCACGACCACCGGCATGCCGGTCGCCGAGCGCAGGCCCACCAGCGCATTCTGGAACCTGGACTGGCAGTTGGGGTCGATGTTGCAGCTCGAGTCCTCGGTGCCGTACCAGTGGAAGCCGGCGAACGCATTGCCTTGCCCGCCCTGATTGAGGGTGTTGAACAGGTCGTTGTACTCGGTGGTGTTGATCGCGCCGGTGTTGCGGTTGACGAAATAGCCGTAGAGGCCGACCGTGACCGGGTGCTTGGTGTCCCTCACCCTGATCTCGCCGATCACGCGTTGCATCCAACCGGTCAGCCACCCCATGTCATACTGGGTGTTCGAGCAGCCGCCGGGATGCAGATGCGCGAGGTGATCGGGCTCGTTCATCACGTCCCAGGCGGCGATCCGCACGTCGTTCTTGAAATAGTCCACGATGCGCTGGACGTGCTCCAGGTAGGCTCCCGCCTCCGCCCAGCCGGAATTGTAGCGATTGCCCAGCTTTCCGGTGCATCCCGGCGTCGGCGTGTTCACCCCGTCGTAGAACGTCACGATCACCTTCATGTCCCATTCGTTGGCCTGCCACAGAAACTGGTCGAGCGCGGTCAGCAGCCGGGGGTTGAACGGGATGTACTGTCCGTACATGTTCGGCACGCCCCCCCACTGATCGACGTTGAGGAAGACGCGAATGACGTTCGAGCGCACGAGGCGGGCCTTGTCGAGGTCACGGTTGTAGATCAGATTTCGAATGGTGGGATCGGAATAGCCCGGATCGAGATACGTCCACATGTTCCAGCCGTTCCAGCCGCCGCCTTCGTCGCCGCCCATGGGAATGAAGTTGGTGCCCTTCATGACGTAGTTGGCGTTGTAGATCGTGTTGTCGTCCTGGATGAGCCAGGGCATTTTGAAGCCGCTGCCGTTGCGCTGGATGAAGCACCCGGTGCGGGTCTCGAAGGAGTTTCCGTACGTGCCGCCCCAGGGGGAGCAGCTCACGAGGGTGCCGGGAGCCTCGACGGCGCCGTCGTTTTCAGGGTCGCCACTGACCGAGCCGCCGGGGTCGGTCGTGCCCGTCGCCTGCGCGAACGTCGTGGCCGCAGGGGCGAACAGGAGGGTCAGGAGGAGTGCCAGGCTGCCACGGTGCCATGTTCCTTGCGATCGCATAGATCTCCTTTCACGGGTTCCGGCGGGATGCCGTCCAATGGGGAGGGAGTCACCTGCGGCGCGTTTTGCCCCCCTCGGGTGGCGCGGCCGGCGCGCGGTGACGGCGCTCACGCCGTTTGAGGTAGCGCCGTGGTGCCTGCTCCGCCAGGTGCCATCCGATTCGCGGAGAGCTGCGGGGACGAGCTTGCCAGCTTCGAGGTCACGGATAGGCTATTCTTACGTCTTCTTAGCCTAACTCTATTGACAATTAGCCTAGCGAGCGTAGAATCTATCTCAGAAGCAGCCATCCATCCAAGGAGGAAGACCATGCCCGCAACGGAATCGAGCCGAGACGAGGCGCTCGCCGCCATGACCCCGGAGAAGCTGGAGGAGATGGCGCGGCCGGCGCCCCGCGCCTCGCATCCGGGGCTGCGCGACTTTCTGGAGATCCCCTACGACCAGTTGGAGGAGATGAACCTCGAGGCCAAGGAGGAGCGGCTGGCCCGGCGGCCCGCCGACGTGGTCCGCGAACAGCGGATGCGCTATCTCAACGACGAGAAGCGCATCAAGGCGGTCACCGTCTGTTTCACCGACCTCGAAGGCCGGCTGCACATGCTGGACTATGACAAGAAGTTCCTGCTCAAGGCGGCGGACAATCTGACCTTCGACGGCTCGTCGATCCGCGGCTTCTCGCGGCAGCAGGAGTCGGACCTGCGGCTGGCGATCGACTGGCCGGCCTTCTACTGGCTGCCGTCGGACATCTTCGGCCCCGGCAAGGTGCTCGCCTTCGGCGGGGTCCTCGAGCGCGACGGCAGCCCGTACAGCGCCGACATGCGGACGGTGCTCAAGGGGTACGGCGACAAGCTGTACGCCCAGGACGGCATGGTCGCCCACGCCGCCAACGAGATCGAGGGGTTCCTCTTCCAGGGGCGCGACGCGGAGCGCGCCTACCACGCGACCGGCCGCTTCGAGTTCATCTCCACGGGCGGCTATTACCACTCGCTGCCGGGCGACGCCCTGCGCCAGTTCATCGACACCTCGGCCGAGGCGCAGCGGGCCATGGGCTTCGCCAACGAGAAGGACCACCCGGAGGTGGCGCCCTCGCAGTTCGAGATGAACTACAGCTACACCGAGGCCTCGGTGGCCGCCGACCAGGTGCAGCTCTACAAGCTGCTCTCCCGGCAGGTCGCGGCGCGCCTGGGGATGACGGCGTGCTTCCTGCCCAAGCCGGTGACCGGCATCAACGGGTCGGGCATGCACACCAACCTCTCGCTGACCCGCCAGTCGACCAATCTCTTCTTCGAGAAGGACGGCAAGGACGGTCTCTCGGCGGCCGGCTGGGACTTCATCGGCCGCATCCTGGCCAGCGCCTCGGACATCTGCCTGGTGCTCAACTCGAGCGTCAACTCGTACCGCCGCCTCGATCCTCACTTCGAGGCGCCCAACCAGATCAAGGCCTCGGCGATCGACCGCGGCTCCATGGTGCGCATCCCTCTCGGCAACGAGCGCTCGGCCCGCGTCGAGGTGCGCTCCATCGCTCCCGACGCCAACCCGTACATGGCGATCTACACCCTGCTCAAGACCGGGCTCGAAGGCCCCCAGAACGAGGAGGAGGGGGACAAGCGGCCGCGCACCCGCTTCCTGCCCGACAACATCTACGACGCGATCCGACTGTTCAAGGGGAGCCGGTTCATGCAGGAGGCGATGGGGGAGGAGGTGCACGCCAAGCTCGCCGAGCTCAAGCTCGCCCAGGCCGAACGCTGCCCCAAGGCCCTCGGCACCTGTATCAAGGCCTCCGAGGTGCAGTTCCATCACGAGGTCACGAACCAGTTCCTCTGGTCGCAGTTCTGAGCGGTAGGACCGAGCGTCGCCAAGTACCAGCCGATTCGCTGCGCGCTTGGAGCGGCGCCGGGGCACCGGCGCCGGGACGCCATACCGGCGGCTCTACTCCGTCGTTCCCGCCATCCGCGCCATCGGGATCGCCGCCGGCCGCCCTGGAAGGAGACGCGCGCCGGCGAGCGTGCGCTCCTCGGGGCGTAGCGCCCACGAGGCCATGACGATCCCAAGGATGACGATCGGCGCCACGACGTTGCCGAGGGGGTCGCCCGCCGCCGCGTGGGCCACGGAGGCGGCCGTGAGGTCGAAGAGCATGCCGGCGTAGGCCCATTCCTTGAGCCGGGGGAAGCGCGGCGCCAGCACCGCCAGGGTGCCGAGGAGCTTCCAGACGCCGAGGAGGAGGATGAAGTGGGCGGGATAGCCGAGATGGCGGATCCCCTCCACCGCGCCGGGGTTCCCGGTGAGCTGGAAGATCCCTCCCGAGCCGAAGACGAGGGCGGTGAGCCCCGTTGCCGTCCAGTAACCGATCGTGCGTCCCTTCATGGTAGAAACCTCCTGATCCGAAATGAGTAATCGTCGCGTCACATCCGCCGTCCTTCGTCCGTCACCCCTATGACGGAACGGGAAAGGAGGATGTGACGGATGGACGAGCTTTCCGGAACGAGCGAGGGAACGAGCGAGCGGTTCGAGGCGCACCGGGGCCATCTGCGGGCGGTGGCCTACCGGATGCTGGGCTCGCTCGACGAGGCGGACGACGCCGTGCAGGAGGCGTGGCTGCGGCTCGGCCGCGCCGGCGAGGAGGGGGTCGAGAACCTGGGCGGCTGGCTGACCACGGTGGTGGCGCGGGTCTGCCTCGACCGGCTGCGCTCGCGCAAGGCGCAGCGCGAGGAGCCGCTGGGCTTCCACGTTCCCGACCCGGTGGTGGCGCGCGAGGACGGCGGCGACCCCGAGCACCAGGCGCTGCTGGCCGACGCGGTCGGGCTCGCGCTGCTCGTGGTGCTCGAGCGGCTGGCCCCCGCCGAGCGGCTCGCCTTCGTGCTGCACGACCTGTTCGCCGTCCCGTTCGAGGAGATCGCTCCCATCGTGGAGCGGACCCCGGCCGCGGCCCGGCAGCTGGCGAGCCGCGCCCGCCGCCGGGTGCAGGGAACGGCCACGGCGCCCGATGCCCCGCCCCGCCGCCAGCGGGAGGTGGTCGACGCCTTCCTCGCCGCCTCGCGCGGCGGCGACTTCGCGGCTCTGCTCACCCTGCTCGACCCCGACGTCGTGCTGCGGCTCGACCGCGGCCGGGCGGCGGCCGGAACCGCCATGGCGTCGCGCGAGGTGCGCGGCGCGCAGGACGTGATCGGCCTGGGGTTCCGCTTCTCGGCGGAGGGGTGGCTCGCGCAGCCCGCGCGGGTGAACGGCGACCCGGGGATCGTGATCCGCCACGCGGAACGGGTGTTCTCCGTCATCGGCTTCACGGTCCGGCGGGGGAGGATCGCGGCGATCGACATCCTCGCCGATCCCACGCGCCTGCGGAATCTCGACCTGTCGGCCCTCGGCGCGAGTGTCTGACCCGAGAATGTCTGACCGGCGCCAGCTCCTCGCCCGGTCCGAGCTCCGGTTCGCGGCGCGCCGCCTCCGGCGCGCCCCGGCTTTCGCGGCAGCGGTCGTCCTCGTGCTGGCGCTCGGCGTCGGCACGACGACTGCCCTGTTCAGCCTCGTGCACGGCATCCTGCTCGCGCCGCTGCCGTACCCGGAGCCGGACCGCCTCGTTCGGCTGACGCATACCGCCAGCGGTGCCGGGCGCGCGACGGTCGACCTCTCGGACGCCATCGTCATGCTCTACCAGAGTGAAGCGCGCGCCTTCGACGGCGTGGCCGCGTGGCGATTCGACGATGGCGACCTCGGCCCCTCGGGGGCAGACCAGCCCGCCGTCCGCGTCCGTGGCGCGCGCGTCACGGCGAGCTTCTTCGACGTCCTGGGCGTTCCCCCCGCGCTCGGCAGGGCGTTCGCCCCGGGGGACGACCGGCCCGGCGCCGCTCGGGTGGTCGTCCTCTCGCACCGCATCTGGCAGGAACGCCTGCACGGTGCCCCCGACGCCATCGGCCGGCAGATCGACGTGAACGACGTTCCGCGCACGATCATCGGGATCATGCCGCCGCGTTTCGCGTATCCCGCGAACCATGTGGAGCTCTGGTTGCCGCTGGCGCTCGATCCGGCGCATACGCGTCCCGCCACGCTCGATCTCATCGGCATCGGACGGCTCAAACGCGGCGTGTCGAGCGCGGCGGCGCGGGCGGACCTCGCGCGGGTGCTGGCCAACCCTGGCGCCTATTTCCAAGGCGACCTCCAGGGCGGCGCCCCCGCGGCCCCCTGGCGGGAAACGCACATCGCGCCCCACGTGCAGTCGCTGCGGGATTCGATCGTCGGCCCCCCGGCACGGCTGCTCTGGTTCGTGTTCGGCAGCGTGCTGCTGGTGCTCCTCGTCGCTTGCACCAATGTCGCAGGCCTGCTTCTCGTGCGGGCCGAGCGCGCGCAGAGGGAGCTCGCCGTGCGCGCGGCTCTCGGCTCCGGTTTCCTGGGGGTCCTCGCCCTCAGCTTGAGCGAATCCCTGCTGCTGAGCGGGCTGGGAGGCGGCGCCGGTGTGTTGTTGGCGGTGGCGAGCCTGCGAGGGGTGCGGAGCACGGGAGCGGCGCTCTCGCTGCCGCGTCTGGAAGAGGTCGGAGTCGACGCCCCGGTCCTGCTGTTCGCGTTGGGAATCACCGTTTTCTGCGCGCTCTTCGTGAGCGTGCTCCCGTTCCTCCGCGCGCGCTGGGTCCCCATCGCCCAGGTCCTGCGCGGGGCCGGGAGCGGACCGGCGGGCGGCCGCGCATCGCACCGAGCACGCAACGCCCTGGTCGTCGCGCAGATCGCCCTGGCCGTCGTGCTGGTCACTGCGTCCGGGCTGATGACGCGCAGCCTGCTTCGGTTGCAGGACGTGCGGCCCGGTTTCGCGGCCGAGCACATCGTGGTCTCGCGGGTGCTGCTGCCCTATGCCAGGTACGGCGGCGGCATGCGCCTGAATTTCTTCCAGGCCCTGGTCCGCGAGGCGCGGGCGATCCCGGGCGCGCGCGAGGTGGCACTGACGGACTGGGTGCCGCTCAGCGGCGACCGTCACGACACGGGGATCGAGGTGGAAGGTGACGATCCCTCCCGGGCGAGCGCCGGCGGGACCGAGCACGCCGTGGCGCACGTGGATGGCCCCTATTTTCACGCGCTGCGCATCCCGCTGTTCCGCGGCCGGACGTTCGGCGCTCAGGACGCGGCCCGACCGATGAGCGAGGCGATCGTGAGCCATGCGTTCGCGGAGCGGTACTGGCCGGGCACGAGCCCGCTCGGCAAACGCGTTCGCCCGTTAGGTGACCGCTGGTACACCATCGTCGGCGAGGTGGGGAACGTGCGCTATGAGGGACTCGAGCAGCCGCCGGGCGAGATGGTCTACTTTCCCATCGTCGGCCTCGGGCCGCACGACACCGTCGCATCGCTGCCGCCCGCGCTCTCTCTGGTCGTGCGCACCGAGGCTGGAGAGGGGGAGACCTTGTCGGCGATTCGCCGGATCGTCGCGGCGCTCGACCCCACCATCCCGACCTACGACGAAGGCTCGCTGCAACAGCTCGTGCACGACGCGTCGGCCCGCGCCCGCGCGCTCGCCGTGCTCCTCGCGATCGCCAGCGGGGTGACGCTGCTCCTCGCAGCCGTCGGTCTGTACGGCATCCTGGCGTACAGCATCAGCCTCCGCCGCCGCGAGCTCGCCATTCGCATGGCGCTCGGCGCCCGGCCGGCCGACATCCGCCGCAGAGTCTCGCTGCAGGGCTTGCGCCTCGCGGGAATCGGCATCGGGATCGGAACGGCGTGCGCGCTCGCCACCTCGCAGTTGCTCCGCGGGTTGCTCTATGGCGTGAGTCCGACGGATTGGGTGACGCTGAGCGCGACCCCCGCGGCCCTCCTGGCCGTCGCGTTCCTCGCCAGCTGGATCCCCGCGTGGCGCGCGGCGGCCGTCGATCCCGCCGAGGCCCTGCAGTCGCAGTAAAATCCGGGACGCGGCAAAGGAGACACTGGATGGCAGACCAGCAGATCCGCTTCGAGGACGGGGCGGGATACGAACGATACATGGGGACGTGGAGCCGGCTGGCCGGTGAGATCTTTCTCGACTGGCTCGCTCCAGAACCGGGCTTGCGCTGGCTGGACGTCGGTTGCGGCAACGGTGCCTTTACCGAAAGGCTCGTCGGGCGGTGCGCGCCCGTCTCGGTCGAGGGGATCGACCCGTCCGAAGAGCAGCTCGCCTTTGCCCGCGCGCGAGCCGCGGCGCGGGGGGCGTCGTTTCATCAGGGCGATGCGATGGCGCTCCCTTTCCCCGACGATACGTTCGACGCGGCGGTCATGCCGCTGGTGATCTTCTTCGTTCCCGCCCCGGCCCGCGGGGTTGCCGAGATGGCGCGGGTGGTCCGCCCGGGCGGCATCGTCGCGGCCTATACGTGGGACATGCTGGGCGATGGATTTCCCTACGATGCGTTGCGGGTGGAGATGCGCGGGATGGGCGTCGCGGTTCCGATGCCGCCGAGCCCTGAAGCGTCGCGGATGGACGCCCTGCGGGACTTGTGGACGGATGCGGGTCTGGAGGCCGTCGAGACGCGGGAGATTGCCGTGCAACGGACGTTTACCGATTTCGACGACTACTGGACGACCATCCTCGCCGGACCGAGCGTCCGTCCAGCGCTCGCGGCGATGGCGTCCGAGGAGATCGCTCGGCTCGAGGAGCGGATGCGCGCGCGGCTGCCGACGGATGCCGCCGGTCGGATCACCGTGAGCGCGCGGGCCAACGCGGTCCAGGGGCGCGTGCCGAGCTGAGTTGGGCAGGACCGAGCCGGTTCTCGCGACCCTTCAGGCCGCAACGATGGGGGTGCCTTGTCTTCCCAGGGCATCGGCCTGCGGCCTCAGCCCTGGGCTGGGCTCTCCCGGCCCGTTGGGCCGGACTGAAGTCGACTCGATCAGAGCTGGCAGATTGATTCTGTGACCAGCCCTAAGCGGCGTACAACGTCAGGGTCTCCGAGTCGCGATGATCGCGGCCCCGCGCTCGAGTTGCTGCCGATCCTCGGTGACGAGCTCCATTTCGAGCTGTCTGGCCAGAGCCACATAGAGGGCGTCACAGCCGCGGATCTTTTCTTCGGCGGCGATCTCCGCGGCGCGGGCCGCGAGAGCTTCGGTGACCGGAAAGAGCTCGACGAGATGCCGCCCCCGGAGCAGGCGAACGGCTTCCCGGGCGAGAGCCGCATCGCCGAGACCTCGGCCGAGCGCCGCGGCTACCTCGGCCAGGAGGATCACAGGGGCAACGATCGGTTCGGCCTCGCCCTGATTCTCCGCCAGCCAGCGGCGACTCGCGGGATGACCGGGATCCTCGGCGTGGAAGAGCGCCACGCAGACGCTGGCGTCGACGACCGGCATGTTTACCGACGCTGCTCGTCGATCAGCTCGGCCGCCGTCTTCGGCGAGCGCCAGGACCGCGCGATCTGCTCGGCCAGAGCATCCAGCTTCTGGAGCGCCTCTTCCCGTTGCGCCCGGCGCAGGTCGTCTCCGCCTGCCGGGTGGAAAGGCCGCAGAACGGCCACCGGCTCTCCCCGGAGGGTGACGATGAACTCCGCCTCCTTTTCCTTCACCTCATGCACGATCTCGGAGGCGCGATTCTTGAGCTCCCGTACGCCGATTCTGCTGGTCATCTCCGCTCCTGGCCTGCAAGTAGCCACCTGATTGTGGCTACAGGATAGCTCGATGTCCCTATCGCGTCAAAAATGGAGCTGGCTGACTCTGCCAGCCTCGGGAGGTGAGGGCCGTCCGCCCGGACGGTCGGCTGGTGTGCGGCTGGGTTAGACTGCGCCATCATGACGGATCACCCCGGGGAGTGGCGGGAGGAGCTGGCTGCCAGCACCCTGACCGGGCCCTCCGGAGCTCCTGGAGCGGGCGCTCCGCGCGTTCCAGGCTTGACCCTGGTGGCCCATCCGGACGTCCGCCGGGTCGGCGAGCGCGTCGCGCTGCCCGAGGTCTCGTCGGGCCGGAACGTCGAGCTGTCGCGGCTGGCCCCCCTGTTCTCGCCACCCGGCGGCGGCGCTCCCGAGCCTCTCGCCGATCCTCACCTCAGCCGGAGCCCCCTGCTTCTCGGTCCTGGATCGACGCCGGGATCGGTGCTGGTGCGCCGCGGCGGCTCGTCGACGGCGGTGGAGGTGGACGGCCGGCCCGTGGGGGCCGAGCACCTGTGCTCCGCGGCCGATCTCGAGCGGGGCGCCGTGCTGCTCCTGGCCGGACGGATCGTCCTCGTCCTCCATCGGATGCCGCCGGCGCCGGTCCGGGAGATCGAGCATTTCGGGCTGATCGGCGACGGCGCGGCGATGGCCCAGCTGCGGGCGGACTTCCGGCGCGTGGCCGACCTGGAGGTTGCCGTCCTGCTGCGCGGGGAGACCGGGACGGGCAAGGAGCTGGTCGCCCGCGCGATCCACCGCGGCAGCTCGCGGCGCTCCCGCCCCTATCTCGCGGTGAACATGGGAGCGATCCCGCCGACCCTGGCCGCGGCGGAGCTGTTCGGCGCGGCCCGCGGGGCCTTCACCGGCGCCGGGGAGCGGCGCGCCGGCTATTTCAGTCAGGCGCACGGCGGGACCCTGTTCCTGGACGAGATCGGCGAGACCCCGGCCGAGGTGCAGGTCCTCCTGCTGCGCGCGCTGGAGACGGGCGAGGTCCAGCCGGTGGGGGCGGAGGCGCCGCGGCGCGTGGACGTGCGGGTCCTCGCCGCCACGGATACGGACCTGGAGGCGGCGATCGCCGCCGGCCGCTTCCGCGCGCCGCTCCTGCACCGGCTGAACGGCTACGAGATCCGCCTCCCGGCGTTGCGCGAGCGGCGGGAGGATTTCGGCCAGCTCTTCTTCGCCTTCCTGCGCCAGGAGCTGGAGGGGATGGGGGAGGAGGCGCGGCTGGCCGATCCCGGGCCGCGCGGCGACGCCTGGATGCCGGCTCCCCTGGTCGCCCGTCTGGCCGCCGCGGACTGGCCGGGCAACGTGCGCCAGCTCCGCAACGCGGCCCGCCAGATCGCCATCGCGAACCGCGGCGCCGCGCAGGCCGCCCTGCCTCCGGCCGTGCTGGAAATCCTGGGACGCCGGCGCGAGGGTGGCTCCGGTGTCCCGCGGACTCCGCCGCCGTCTCGCCCTGCCTACCGGCGCCCCGCGGACGTCGGAGAGGAGGAGCTGCTGGCCGCGCTCGCCGCCAACCGCTGGAAGCTGGTTCCCACCGCGGCCCAGCTCGGGCTCTCGCGCACCGCGCTCTACACTTTGATCGATCGCTGCGCCGGCATCCGCAAGGCGGCGGATCTCGAGCGGACCGAGATCGCGGAGGCGATGGCACGGCACGGGAAGGACCTCGACGCGGCGGTGGAGGAGCTGCGGGTCTCCCGCCATGGCCTGCAACTCCGCATGACCGAGCTGGGGCTGTAGGAGGCGCGTGGAAGGCTCGCGCGTCGGTCCCTATCTCGTGACCGGCCGGCTCGGCGCCGGCGGCATGGGCGTGGTCTACGAGGCCTGGGACGAGCGGCTGGAGCGCCGCGTCGCGATCAAGCGGGTGCAGCCCGAGCCGTCCGGAGCGCCGCCCGATCCACGCCGCCGCGAGCGCCTGCGCCGGGAGGCTCGCGCCGCCGCCCGGCTGTCCCATCCGGCCATCGTCCAGGTCTTCGACGTCGTCGAGACGGAGGAGGCCGACTGGATCGTCCTCGAGCTGGTGGAGGGGCCGACCCTGGCCGAGCTGCTGCGCCAGGGGCCGCTGGATTTCGGGCGCCTGTTTCCGCTCGCCCGCGAGATCGCGGAAGGGCTCGCCGAGGCGCACGGCCGCGGGCTCCTGCACCGCGACCTCAAGGCCGAGAACGTGGTGGTCACCCGCTCGGGCCACGCCAAGATCCTGGACTTCGGGCTGGCGAAGCGCTTCTGGCCCGCGGCGTCCGGGACCGGCGACGGCCTCTCCCGCGAGGGCGAGGTCGCGGGCACTCCCCGGGCCATGTCTCCCGAGCAGGCCAACGGCGAGGCGCTCGACCCGCGCACGGACCTCTTCTCCCTCGGCACCCTCCTCTACGAGGCGGTGACCGGCGTCTCCCCCTTCGCGGCGGCGACGCCGGTCGAGACGCTGCACCGGGTCTGCTCCCATCATCCGCCGCCGGCGGCGGAGCTCAATCCGGCGGCGCCGCTGGGCCTCTCCGAGCTGATCGCCGGCCTGCTGGAGAAGGACCGGGAGCGCCGGCCCGCGGACGCCGCGCAGGTCGTCGTCCGGCTCGCCGCGCTCCAGAGCGGTAGCGGCGCCCGCTCGCGCGCCGAGCTCGCGCAGGAGCCCCCCACGATCGTGCACCGCCCGGTGACCGGTCCGCGGCGCCGCGCCGGGCTGCGCTGGGCCGCCGGAGGGCTCGCCCTCCTCCTGCTCGGAGCCGCCGGGCTCGTCTGGGTCCTGCGCCACCGCGAGCCCCTCTACGTGGCGGTCGCCGAGCCGCAGGTCTCAGCCCGCCAGAGCCAGCAAAAATCCGGCGATCCGGAGACCGCTCTCGCCGCGGCGGGCCTGCGGGCTGCCCTGTTGCGCGACCTCGCCGGATTCACCCGGATCGCGGTGCTGACGCCGGAGCCCGACGCTGCCGCGGCGCCACGGATCCTGGCGCGGCAGCTCGCCGCGGACGAGGTCCTGGTGTCGCGCCTCGACTGTGCCGGGCGGGTCTGCCGGGTCTCGCTGAGCCGCCTCCAGGCCGCGGACGGACGCGTGGTGTGGACCGAGAGCTTCGAAGCTCCGAGCGACGACCTCTCCTTGCTCTCCTCCGCCGTGGGCTCGGCGCTCCGGCGAGGCTACGACGGCTTCTCCCGCCGCCCGGGAGCCGCGGAGCCCGAAATCGGGCGCGAGGCCTGGGAGCGTTACGTGCGGCTCGACCAGGAGTCTTGGGAACACCGCGGCAACGCGCCGTCGCAGCGCCTCCTGGACCAGGTGGAGGCTCTCCGGCAGGAGACGCCGCGCTTCGTCGAGGTGGTCCTCCTGGAGGCCAATCTGGCCAGTCTCCGCTTTTTCGGCTCGCGCGACCCGGCCGACGCGACCCGGGCGCGCAGCCTGCTGGACGAGGCGCGGCGCCTCGCTCCCGGCGATCCCCGGCCGCTGTGGCTGCTGGCGACCGTGGCGCTGGCCGCCGAGCAGCCCGCCGACGCCGAGGCCGCGATCGCCGAGCTCGAGCGGCAGGTCCCCGGGCACAACCGGGTGCACGTTCTGCAGGCTCTTCTCGCCGAGCGCCAGGGCCGGCCGGACGAAGCCCTGGAGCGGATGCGCACCGCGGTTCGGCGCCGTCCGGGGCAGGCCAATCTGCTGGGCCTGGCGAACCTGGAGTCGCGGCTGGGACGGATGGACGACGCGCGCCGGACCCTGGCGACCCTCCTCGCCCGCTTCCCGGACGATCGCAACGCCCGCTCGTTCCTGGCCCAGCTCGAGCTGGGCAGCGGCAGCGCCGAAACCGCGGCCCACCTCTACGCCGAGCTGGTGCGTGCCGAGCCCACCTTCACCGAGCTCAGCAATCTGGGTGTCGCGCAGCTCCTGCTGGGACGCTACGAGCCGGCGGCGGCGAGCTTCCGGCGGGCCCTCGGTCTGCTTCCGGAAAGCCCGGCGGCCGTGCTCAACCTGGCCGATGCCGAGTGGCTGCGCGGCCGCAAGGCCGCGGCGGAAGCGCTCTATCGAAATGTGATCGATCTGGCGGGCCGCGATCCCGCGCCGACCTTCTGGCAGACCCAGACGATCCGCGCCCAGGCACTGGCCCACCTGGGACGGCGCGACGAGGCGGTGGCCGCCGTCCAGCAGGCGCTCCGCGCCGCGCCCGACAATCCGCAGGTGGCCTACGAGGCGTCGCTCGTCTACGCCCTGGTCGGCGACGCCTCCTCGGCACGGGTCCACGCCGGGCGGGCGCGGGGCGCCGGCTATGACCGGCGCTGGTTTTCCTTCCCCTGGTTCGACGGCCTCGGTCTCGAGCGTTAGCCCCCGTCCCCGGGGCGCATGGTGACGATCGTCGGATCGGTGCCGAAAAACCTTCCATCCGAAGTCTGGACGATGATGAAGAAGGAGTACGTCTCGGTCCGCGGCGAGGTGCTGATCTCGATCGTGAGACGGGTCTCGCTCCGGCTGACGCTGGCCACGGACGGCGGATCGATCGGATTGTGATCGGTGGCGTTGTCGACCCACTGGATCGGGTTCGATGGAAAGCTGGGATTCGGGACCGGCCCCGCGACCGGGGTGGGTTCCGCTCCCGGACCCTGACGGACTTTGAGCATGAAAGTGACCGTCCCGCGCTCGCGGGCGATCACGTCGATCGAGGCCTTGCTGACCGTCACTCGGTTCCCCGGAGCCCGCGTTGGATCGAATACAACGTCGATTGCGGCGTCAGCGTTCACGGGATCCATGGTTCTCCTCCTCGGGGTCGATGAGCCCGTAGCCTAGCATGCCCGGGGCGGACCGTCCGACCGTCCGGCGGACAGTGCGACAGTCGCGGACGGTCCTGGCCGCTCCTCTCTCCGATCCTTCGAACCGTTTGTTTTCAGAGGCTTGGCCGTTGGTGCGTCGCGGGTACGGAGCTTGCCCTTCCAGGGGGCGTCCGCCCGCAAGCGCGTGGCTCCGCGGCGGCTCAGTCGAGACCCATCAATTCGAAGCACGGAGGAGATCACATGGCCATCACGTTTGGAACGCCTCTTTCCCAGGGTCGGGGAGACTCCCCTTCCATCGCCGTCAACGACCCGTCGACCGTCGTGGCAGCCCACGTGGAGGGAGGATCGATCCACTATCAAGTCGGGACGGTCGACAAGAAGAGCAGGACGCTGCGCCTCGGCGGAGACAAGTTCCTGGCCACGGGGGAATCTCCCACGATCGCCATCAACAACAACAATCTGGTCGTCTGCGTCTTCGAGCGGGATGGCAAGAGCGTCTACTCCATGGCCGGCCCGGTCGAGGGCGACAGCATCCGGTTCGGCCCCGAGACGAGATATGACTCCGGGAAGCGCCCCGGCGTCGGGATCAATGACAGCGGGAGCGCGCTGGAGGTGCACATGTCGGAGAGCGGGGCGGGGGTCTATTGCCGCGTCGGGCCTTACGACCGGAGCAAAGGGATCATCGCGTGGGGCGGCTCCAGCAAGTACGACTCGGGCCAGGTCCCCAAGGTCGCGCTCAACGGCGCCGCGGCCTCCGAGGTCCATCGATCCGAAACCTCGAGCTACGACCTCTATTATAACCTGGGAACGGTCCAACCCAAATCGCACAACCTCGCAGGCGGCATCCAATATTACGATACCCGGACGGGAGGCGGCAGCGACGACGCCACTCCCTCCCCCTCCATCGCCCTGACCAGCCGCCAGATCGCCATCGAGGTCCACGACCTGGGCGAGGCCGATTCCCAGCTTTCCTACTTCTTCGGGAGTGTGAACGGCAACCGGATCGGTTGGCCGGTAACGCCGACTCCCATCCGCGATGTCTTCGGCTCGGCGCCGGTCGTGGCCGCGAACAACAACGGCGTGACGGTCGTGACGTACACCCGGCGCGGCGTGCTCAACTATCTCGTCGGGACCTTCTGATTCCTACCGCGGGACGGGCCGCGCGAGCCGGTCCGTCCCCCGGCACCCTTGTGGCGGCTTTCATCGTGGAGAAGCGGAGAGGGCGCAGAGGAATCGCCGGGTCACCTGAGCGCCCTCCGGGTCGCACATCGACGCCCAGGCTCTGAACCACGGGGGACGCCCTGCCGGTCTCGACCGGCTGCCGCCGGAGCTTACACGACAGAAAAGCTGTCGCATAAGAATGGTTCCTGTGGACACTCTCACCCTCTAAGGGCTCGTCACAGAATAACCGCACCAACTCTCCGGGAGCTCAGCCCTTGAGCCGTTCGGTTCCGTCCGGCCCAACGGGTCGGGAGAATGGAGCCCAGGGCTGAGGCCGAAGGCCGATGCCCTGGGTGGAGGGATGACAACGCGCTGCGGCCTGAAAGGTCGCGAGAGCTGTCTTGGCGAGTCGGGTTCTCGCGACCCTTCAGGCCGCAACGACTGGATCGCCTTTTTCCCCAGGGCATCGGCCTTCGGCCTCAGCCCTGGGCTGGGATCTCCCGACCCGTTGGGCCGGACGCGGAAGTGACACAATTACTTCGTGACGAGCCCTAAGCTCTTGCCAGTCACCCTCTTGAGCCAAACTGCTGACCTCCGGAGCAGGTGCATACCGACACCCTTTGTCGTCTAACATCGAACTGCCCGCCTCGGGCGCTACGTGGTCCTTCTGTCGTGTAAGCCTCCTCTGAAACCGCAGCCGCAAAGTGGCTTATACGACAGGCGCTATGGCGTTGACGAGAATGCACCGTCGCGGTAGGCTGGTTGCTAGGCTCAGCCAATGCGGCCAAGCGCCGCTGAGTCGCTACGACGTTAGACCGACCGAGCGTGGACGAATGCTATTTCGCGAGCTCCTTTGGAAGCGAGCCCTCGGCGAGTACAGAGACGCGGATGCCGTAGCCTGGGCGCTCCACGAATTGCAGTCCGCATCGGCGAGTCCAGCGCTCTCCTCACTCGCTGGACTGGTTCCCCTTTATAACTTCTTCGAGGTGGAAGCGCTTCTGGGCGAAGCCATCCGTGAACTTGGCAGGACGGAACCATCCCGCACGGCGCTGTACGCGAACGAACTGCGAGACACTGTTCGGGAGATCCTTGCTGGAGTGGTGACGCCGGAGCAGGGATGTCGACGGTTGTCTCATGGGTACTGGCGAAACAGGGATGCGAAGGATCTTCACCGATTTTGGATCTTGGCGTCAGCTCTGGACGAGGAACGGTCGGGCGCCGGAACCGTTCGAGATGCCCACTATCCAGCGGCCTCCTTTGACGAACTCGTTCGTATCGAGGCACGCAGGATCGAGATCCTCCGAGGAGATGCGACCGAGGCGGTCTAACCCGCCGTTACAGGCGGGGGGGCGGGGTCGGTCGCTTTGCTCCCTGACGGAAACCGCACAATGCGCGGTTCCGCCGGTGAGGCCTATACTGTCGGGCGTTCAACCTTCGGAGAGGCTAAATTGTTTTGCCCTAAATGCGATGCCGAGTATGTGGAGGGCAGCGTTCACTGTCGCGCCTGCGAAGCCCTGATTGTCAGAGAGCGGCCAAGGAGAATTTGGCAGGCGGGTGTTCTTCTTTCTAGGTGGAGTCGCTTGTCTCCTCGGGATAATGCCAGTTGCTATAGTGACCTGGCAGTTGCTTCCGCCCGGTTACTATCCTGTCATCTTGGCAGGCCTTCCTGCGTTGCCCCTCCTGTGGCTGAGCACTGTCTTTTTCAGGCGCTCCGGTCTGAGGCTGGAGGAGTATGCGCGACGTGATCCCGCTTCGTTCAAGCTCGCTCTATATATTTTATTTGGAGCGTTGGCGCTTGGGTTCCTCGCTGTTCTTGACCAACTTGGGCTGTTGTAAGGGAAGCGTGTCTCAGCATGGAGCAGACAAAGAGGCGCCCAACCAGGCCGATCGAGCGGACGGCAAACGGCGCCGCCGCTCATCGGCATAGCGTTAGGCGGCTCCCTTGTGGGCTGTGGAGAGGACAACATCGACGTGGATGCCGGCACGGGCAAGCATGCCCACTAGGAGCCTGCGCGCCAGAAATCGCGGGTATGCGCTAAAATAGGGCGCATGCCCACGACCTTTCGTTGCTACGTTCCGGAACAGTCGCTCCTTCTGCCGCCCTCGCCCCGGGATTGGCTTCGGGAGGGCCACTTGGCGTACTTCCTTTCGGACACGGTCGATGCCTTGGACCTGAAGGTGTTCTACAAGCCTTACGAGGGAGATGGCCGTCGCAACAGCCCGTACGATCCTCGGATGATGGTCAAGTTGCTGCTCTACGGCTACGCGACGGGAATCTTCTCCTCGCGCAAGATCGCCAAGAAGCTTGAGGAGGACGTGGCGTTTCGGGTCTTGGCCGGGGAGAACTTTCCGGCGCACCGGACGATTGCGGAGTTTCGCCAGCGCCACCTGCCGGCGTTCCAAGAGCTGTTTGTTCAGGTGCTCCTGGTGGCCCGAGAGGCAGGATTGCTCCAGATGGGAACGGTGGCGGTGGATGGTACGAAGGTGAAGGCGTCTGCGAGCAAGCATAAGGCGATGAGCTATGGTCGGATGAAACAAGAGCGCGAGCGTCTGAAGGCGGAGATCGCTGAATTGACGTCGCGGGCGGCCAGCGTGGACGCCCAGGAGGATGCTCAGTATGGGCCTGAAAACTCGGGGGACGAGGTACCCGAGGAGTTGAAGCGTCGCGAACAGCGTCTTGGCAAGATCCAGGAAGCCATCGAACGGCTACGGTCCCGTCAAGCCGCGGAGGATCGGGAAGCCGGCCGCCAGGAGTCGCCGGCCGGTGCCGAGGAGGGTAAGAAGAAGCGTGAGTTTGGCGAGCCGCTGGAGAAAAAGCAGGACAATTTCACAGATCCGGAAAGCCGGATCATGAAGACCTCCACAGGCTTCGATCAGTGCTACAACGGTCAACTGGTGGTGGAGAGTGAGTCGCGTCTGATCCTTGCGGCCAAGATCACGCAGGGTAACGATCATGATGAGCTTCTGCCCGTCTTGACATAGGCTGGCGCCAATGTCGGTCAGCTTCCTGGCGCCGTGCTGGCGGATGCTGGGTACCGCTCGGAAGAGAACCTCCAGAAGCTGGAGGCCTGTGGGATTGACGCCTATGTGGCGCTCGGGCGCGAGGGCAAGAAGGCGACGGTGAAGAATGAAGAAAAGCACCCAGCGACCCACCGGATGAAACAGAAGCTGCAAACCGAGGAAGGGCGCAAGCGCTACTCCAAGCGCAAGAGCATCGTGGAGCCCGTCAACGGCTGGATCAAATCTGTGCTCGGTTTCCGGCAGTTCAGCTTGAGGGGACTCCAGAAGGTTTCGGGAGAATGGACGCTGGTCTGTCTTGCGCTGAACTTACGCCAGCTCAGCCCGCGGATGGAGTGGAGGTGAGGAGAGTAGCCCGGCCAGAGAGTCAACTCTCCAGGACTTTACTCCCCTCTCCCTATTCACATCTTTCTGTCCCCGGCTCTCTCCGAAGACAACAACTCTAGACACTGCCATCGAGCCCGCCGGCCCGGGAAAATCCCGCTCCAGCCGATTTCTGGCGCGCAGGCTCCTAGGGTATCGATGCTGAAGAGATCAATCCTTCCGCGAACGAGGTTGCTGATCCGCGGCTGCGTGACGCCGAACAGCTGAGCCGCTTCAGATTGGGAGGGCTTGCGTTCCTCGATGAGCTTACGCACCTGGATCATAAGCGTAGAACGAAGCCGAAGGCGCTCCGCTTCATCGTCGCCGAAGCCGAGGTCAGTGAATACATTTCCGCTTGAGGGACTAATCTTGATATCCATGATGCTACCTCCGGGGTGGCCGACTCGCAGGACGAGGTGCTATGGGATTCACGAGGAGAGGTTACACCCGAATCGCTGCGCGGCTCTCGGGGCTCTGGGCGAGGATGGCGGCGGGGCCGAGGATCTGGACTCCTGTGCGCTCTCGGGTCGGCGGCTTCTGCTTCGATCTCCGACACCGTGGCGGCGGCCAGTTCCGGCCGATTGGGCGGTAGCGAGCTTTTCTTGCCGGTCTTTTCCCTTTTCCCAGAGTTGGAGCTCCTGGAACATTGTTCCGTGCGCTGGAACACGGTCTCAGGCCCTATCGCGCTCTGGGGAGCGCTAGAACGGCGATTGTCGGCAAAAAACAGCCTGCCGTTCCCTTTTTACGGCCTCCGGTGCCTTTTCCCAGACTTCCGGCGCTTTGAACAATGTTTTGGGCCGGTGAAACAATGAAGCAGCGCAAGGGAAGAGTCGGATTGGCCGTCGAACAATGTTTAAAGCGGCCCAAGCGCTCTTCCGGCGGAAAAAACAATGTTCCAGGGCATCTCAAGTCTGTTCTACGGGAAAAAACAATGTTCAAAGCGGCGGGAGAGTGTTGGAGGAGCTGAGATCCTGAAATCGGGGGTACGCCCGGAAGAGTGGCCGAGGGGGGCGGCGGAGCGACGGACCCGGAGGGATTCGAGCGTCGCGGGGAACGAGCTCATCCCTCCCTACTTCTACAGTATGCCAGCCACCGGGGCTTGCGGCAAGGACGCATCGAGGGCCTATCCTCGCGACCGTGAACACGGCTGCGGGAGGTGAACCGATGCGTGGAGATGTGCTGGGTTTCGAGGAGGTCGGGCGGAACGACCTCGGAAGGGTCGGGGGGAAAGGCGCCAACCTGGGGGAGCTTTCCAGGCTCGCAGGGGTCCGCGTGCCGGAGGGTTTCTGCGTCTCGACCGCGGTCTTCGAACGGGTCCTGGGCGCGGAGCCGGCGATCGGCGATCTGCTCGATCGGCTGGCGCGGCTGAAGGTCGAGGAGGGTGCGGCGATCCGCGAGCGGGCCGCGGCGATCCGCGGGGTGATCGAAGGGATCGCCCTCCCGGAAGACGTCGAGGAAGCGATCACCCGCTGCCTCGCCAGGCTCGGGGAGCAGGAGGCCTACGCCGTGCGGTCCAGCGCGACGGCGGAGGATCTGCCGGAGGCCTCCTTCGCGGGCCAGCAGGATACGTATCTGAACGTCGTCGGCGTGCCGGCGATCCTGCGGCACGTCAGCCGGTGCTGGGCCTCGCTCTTCACCGAGCGGGCGGTCGCCTACCGCCTCCAGCACGGCTTCGACCCCCGCAGGGTCCGGATGGCGGTGGTGGTGCAGAAGATGCTCTTCCCGCGGGCGGCGGGCGTCCTGTTCACGGCCGATCCCGTCACCGGGAACCGGAAGGTCTCGGCGATCGAGGCGGTCTTCGGCCTGGGCGAGGCGCTGGTCTCCGGCCGGGTGAACGCCGATCGCTACAAGGTGCGGGACGGCCAGGTTCTCGAGAAGGTCGAGCGGCAGGGCCGGGAGGTGCTGACGGAGGCGCAGATCGTGCGGCTCGAGCGCCTGGGCCGGCGGATCGAAGGGCATTTCGGTCAGCCGCAGGACATCGAATGGTGCTGGGTCGAGGACGATTTGCACGTCGTCCAGAGCCGCCCGATCACCACCCTGTACCCGATCCCGGAGGCGGCGGATCAGGGCCGCCACGTCTACGTCTCCGTCGGCCATCAGCAGATGATGACCGACCCCATGAAGCCCCTGGGGTTGTCCTTGTTCCAGTTGACCGCGGCGGGACGCATGGTCGCGGCGGGCGGCAGGTTGTTCGTCGACATCACGAAGCAGTTGGCAACGCCGGCCGGCCGGGACGGGCTCTTGAACCTCCTGGGCCGCTCCGATCCGCTGATCAAGGACGCCCTGACGACCCTCATCGAGCGCCGTTTTATCGAATCAATCATCCCATTGTCTCCCCCTGATCCGGAGGCTCCGGGCCCCGGTCAAGGCAAGCCGTGGATTTCACAGGAAGGCTCTCAGGAGCTCGAGGACGATCCGGCGATCGTCGCCGACTTGATCGCGCGCAGCCAGGCGTCGAACGCGGCGCTCGAGCGGGACATCCGGACGAAATCCGGAACGGATCTCCTCGATTTCATCCTGGAAGACATCCAGCTCTTGAGGCAGAGATTGTTCGCGCCGCGGAACCTGGACGCGATCCGGGCCGGCATCGACGCGGCGGCCTGGATCAACGAGCGGATGTTGGAGTGGCTGGGGGAGAAGAACGCCGCGGACACGCTCGCGCAGTCGGCGCCGAACAACGTCACCGCGGAAATGGGGCTGGCGCTCCTCGACGTCGCGGACGTGATCCGTCCGCATCCGGAGGTGATCGCGTACCTCCGGCAGGCGAAGGACGACGGCTTCCTGGAGGGCCTGCTCCCCTTGGCGGGGGGACCGGAAGCCCACGACGCCCTCCGCGCATATCTCGACAAGTACGGCATGCGATGCGCCGGGGAAATCGACGTGACGAGGATGCGCTGGAGCGAAGCCCCCACGACCCTGGTTCCCTTGCTCCTCGGCAACATCAGGAATTTCGCGCCGGGGGCCGGCGGCCGGAAATTCGAGCAGGGGCGGCGGGAGGCCGCGAAGAAGGAGCGGGAGCTGTTGGAACGCTTGGAGCAACTGCCGGATGGCGCGCAGAAGGCCGCGGAAACGCAACGGAGGATCCGCCGGCTGCGGACCTTCATCGGCTACCGCGAGTATCCGAAGTACGCCCTGGTCAACCGTTACTTCCTCTACAAGCAGGCTCTCCTGGAAGAAGCCGGGCGGCTCGTGCGGGCGAACGTGCTCCAGAGCCGGGAAGACATCGACTACCTCACGCTCCAGGAGCTGCGCGAGGTCGTGCAGAACGCACAAGTTGGACGAGCCAGGTCGTCAGCCAGCGGAAGGCCGAGCACGAGCGCCACGGGAAGCTGACGCCGCCGCGAGTCCTCACGTCCGAGGGGGAGATCGTCGCAGGTGCGTACCAGCGAGCTGATCTCCCCGCCGGCGCCCTGGCCGGTCTCGGCGTCTCCGCGGGGGTCGTCGAGGGACGGGCCCGCGTCCTCTCAAGGATGGAAGAAGCCGAGCTGGAAGCGGGGGATATCCTGGTCACCGCCTTCACGGACCCGAGCTGGACTCCCTTGTTCGTGTCGATCAAGGGCTTGGTGACCGAGGTGGGCGGGCTGATGACCCATGGCGCGGTGATCGCGCGCGAATACGGCCTGCCGGCGGTCGTCGGCGTGGAGAACGCGACCCGGTTGATCCAGGACGGGCAGCGCATCCGCGTGCAGGGAACCGAGGGATACTTGGAGATCCTGGGGTGAGGCCGACGGAGGAGAGGAAACATGACGAAGGAGAGAGGAGGACCACCGCCTGCCGGCCGACGATCAAGGCGAACATGGGCGGGGGAGAGTGTGTCGGGGGTTATGGAGTGGCGGGTGGAATCGAGGCCAGACGATCGAAGTGGCTGTCTCGATGCAGGATCTCGAGCTTGTGGACTCGGGAGCAGGCTTCAATGAGCAGATCCGTCGAAGGCACCGTGAGTCCTTGTCGGCGGGATTCCTGGGCGAGTCTCGTGGCTTCCATCCACACGGCGGTGTCCGTGGGAACGGATTCGACAGCCTGTTCCAGCTCGCGAAGCCATTTCCGCTCCCGATCATCCCCGACGCCATTCCAGAGCTCGAGCCGAACGATGTCGCAGAAGCGTGCGCTCCCGTTTGTGAGCGCTGCGTAGACGGCATTCCGCATGGCTTCGTCTCCTTGACGGCGCATTGCTTCCACCCAGGCAGAGGTGTCGATGAGCAGTGGCAGGGCCATGTCACTCGGTCTCGCGAAGCCGGAGAAGCTCTTCCCGCGACATGACATGGTCGAAGGACCCGAGCTGCTCGGCGAGCTTCTCGAGTCGTTTGCGACGGTTGAAGTCGTCGATCGCGATCACGATCGCGTCGCGTTTGGTCTTGGCGCGCGTGTGGCGGATGACTTCATTCAACGCGCTCTCCGGAATATCGACGGTGGTCTTCACGCTTCCATTATAGGCCGATTCGGATTCCTATGGTACGAGAAAAGGATTCTCCGTTCCGGGTAAGGATAACGGCGGCCACCCGGAGATCCTGGCCTGAGGCCGTCTTCTGACCGCTCAGGGAGTGGTGCCGGTCCAGGCCGCCAGGTTGCCGTTCTCGAAGCTGTCTTTGAACAGCGGGTTGTCACGACAGGCCGCGGCGTTGGCGACCGTCACGTCGTCCATGTACCAGCCGGTGAAGCCGATGAGCGTGTCGTCGCTTTCGATCCAGCGCAGTTGGATCGGCGTCCCGGCGTAGGCGGAGAGGTCGACCTCGACCAGGGTCATCGGGCCGATGGTGCCGTGGCACCAGGCCCGGCTGCCGGCGTATCCGTTGGAGTAGCCGTTCGCGACGGTGCCGTTGAAGGAGCCCCAGCGGAAGGCGGCGTCCGGCATCGTCGACCAGGCGCCGCCGCCGTTGGTCGAGACCTGAAGGAGGCCCGCGTCGTAGCAGCCGGCGCTGTCGTCGAACGAGTAGGTGTGCCAGAAGGAGAGGAGGGTGCCGGCCTGGGGGACGAAGGAGGGGGAGATCAGGGCCTTCTGCGCCACGCTGCTCCAACCGGGAGAGAACCAGGAGTGGGCGGCCGAGCGCGACTGCGCCGTCGACCACGTCCAGTCGGTGCCGGGCTCGAACGTATAGGAGGCATGGGTCCAGCCGGGAGCGTCGAAGCCGCCGGGCCCCTCGAAGGTCTCGTTCAGGAGGTACGCCGCCGGCCCGGTGGTGGTGGCGCCGCGCGTGACCAGGTTGCCCTCCTCCAAGCCGTTGGCGCTGTCCACCGCGCGGACGATGAAGTAGAGGGGGAAGTTGTCCGACCCCGCCGGCAGGAGGTCAAGATAGCTCGTGCCGGTGACGTGGCTGGCCAGCAGGGTGAAGTTGGAGGGGCCCGGCGTGAACACGGGATTCCCCGAGACGTAGACGTTGTACCTGATCGGGCCGCCGCACGCCGCGGTCGCCGCGGGCCAGGAGAGGGTGATGCCGCACGCCGAAGCAGCCAGATTGACCGCGCTCGCGATCCCGGCGAAGGCCGGCGGCAGCCGGCAGGCGCCGGTCGCCGTCGCCTGCACGCAGCCCGACGGCGCCGACTCGCAGACGCCGCTGGCGTCGGTCCCCCGCACCTGGTAGGCATAGGTCGAGCCCCCCGACACGTCGGTGTCCAGGAGGGGGGAGCCGGCCACCGCGGTGGCGACGCGGGTGAAGGCGCCGGGCGCGGCGCAGGTGCCGCGCGCACGGTAGACGTTGAACCGCGCGGCCGACGGCGAGCCGTTCCCCCAGCTCACCTGCACTTGATTCGCGCCCACGCCGGCGGCGCTGCCGGCCGCCGGCGCTCCGGGGCTGGTGCAGACGGCTTCCCGGATCCCCGCCCCCCAGATCTCTTCACTGCCGTTGGTCCGCCGGTCGGTCCAGGTGGCGAAGAACTGGCCGGCGACGCCGGACAGGCCGTTGTGCAGGCCGTATTGATTGTTCGGCTCGGCCGTCTCCACCGTCTCGTCGGTGGGTGCCGAGGTCACCTTCGTCGCCGCCGACCAGGTCACGCCGTCGTCGTGGGACGCCTGGAACCAGACGTCGGCCTTCCGCCGTCGCGGGTCGGCGACCGTGTCGTAGTAGGTGATCCCCAGCGTCCCGTCGGTCTCGTCGACCGCCAGCTTCGGATGGAGCTGGTCGTCGAGCGAGGCCGGGTCGTTGATCTTCACCGGCGTCGACCAGGTGGCCCCGCCGTCGGTGGAGCGCGCGAACCAGACCCGGGTCTTGCAGGGGGACGAGGCGTCCGATCCGGGCTCATAGATGGGGGCGTCGCAGCCGCTGACCCCCGTCAGGTCGGCCCAGGTGGCATAGACCAGGTTCTTCGTCGCCGTGCGGCGGACGCCGCCCGAGACGGAGATCTGCGCGTTCCGCATCGCCGGCACGCTGAATTGATAGAGGTCCCACGTGGAGGCGATGGCCACCGCCGCGCCGAACGAAGCGCCGCCGTTGGTCGACTTGGCGACGAAAAGCCGGCGGCTTCCGGCATCGTTCCAGAAGCCGAACACCTCGCCGTTCGCGTTGGTCTTGATCTCGGAGCCGACGGGGGTGCCGGTCGTCTCGGCGCCGCCGATCCGCACCGGCGTCTGCCAGTTCCCGCCCGCGCCGGGCGTGCGCCGGCCGACGTAGCCCAGCCCGAGGTTCTGCCAGGTGGTGTACAAGGTGTCCTTGAACGGCGACGACGAGCTGTGGTCCGCCCACAGCATTCCCCCCTGGTACACGTTCGATTGCGTGCCCGAGGGGGTGCCGTCGAACGTCCAGGTGGCGCCGTGGTCGGTCGACTTGTAGGCCCGCAGCCGGTACTCCCCGGCGCTGGACTTGACGGCGACTACCACCGACCAGGCGGTGCCGTCCGAGGTCCAGTCGACCGCCGGATTCAGGGAGTAGGCATCGCCCGGCAGCAGGGGGAGGGCGGACTGTCCCCAGGTCTTGCCGCCGTCGGTCGAGTAGAACTGGTCCGCGCTCGTCCCCGTGTAGTCGTTCGTGGCGGCGACGATCTTCAGTGGATCCCAGAAGTTGACGCGGACGTCGGACGTCAGGCAGACGCTGATCTGGACCCCGGAGATCCTCAGATCGCTCCCCACCGCCGTGGCCGGGCTGGCCGGGCCGGACGCCGCGGCGAGAGAGCAGGGCGTGGCCAGGGCCACGATCAGGAAGAGCCGCCGAGTTTTCATACTGTGCTTTAGGATATCACCGCTCGAAAGGGGAGATTCCGTCCCGTTGGAAGACGTGCCAGGCGTCGCGCCCGCCGGCGCTCCGAGCGCCGCCGGCGAGCCCCTGAAACATCCGCCCGTTCCCGGCGTATCTGGCTCAACCTCGAGGGAGATCTGCGCATGCGCAACCCGATGCTCGCCGTCCTTTTGACCCTGTTCGTCTCGACCGCCACCGCCGTCCGCGCTGACGACGCCCCCAAGGGGGACAAACCGGGAGGCGGGGACAAGGCCGCGCCGGTGCCGGCCGCACCCCGCAAGTTCCTCACCCACCACCGCTTCACCGCGGGCGGGGTGGACCTTCCCTACACCGCCACGGCGGAGGACATCGACCTCAAGGACCGCGACGGCAAGCCCACGGCGCGCTTCTTCACGATCTCCTACCTCGCGGAGGGGGTGAAGCGGCAGGAGGACCGGCCGATCACGTTCTTCTTCAACGGCGGGCCGGGCTCCTCCTCGGTCTTCCTGCACCTCGGTTTCGTCGGCCCCAAGCGCATCGACATCCCGAGCGACGCGCAGGACCCGGGCGCGCCGCCCTACCGGCTCAAGGACAACCCGTCGAGCCTGCTGCGCGTCACCGACCTCGTCGAGGTCGACCCGATCGGCACCGGCTTCAGCCGCGCGCTCGGGGAGAAGAAGGACGCCGACTTCTGGGGCTATGACGAGGACGCCGACTCCGTGGCCGACTTCATCCGCGCCTTCCTCACCGTGCACGACCGCTGGAACTCGCCCAAGTACGTCCTCGGCGAGAGCTACGGCGGCATCCGCGGCTCGATGCTCGTGCCGCGGCTCCAGGGGCAGATGAACATCGGCCTCAACGGCGTGATCCTCATCTCGCCGGCGATCAACATGGGAGCCCTGCCCTTCGCCACCGGCGGCAACGACCTCACCTACGCCACGCACCTGCCGACGCTCGCCGCGACGGCGTGGTACCACAAGAAGCTCCCGGATTCCTGGCCGAGCCTGCAGGCGCTGCTCACCGAGACCGAGCAGTTCGCCTCCGGCGAGTACCTGCAGGCCCTCTTCCGCGGCGACTCGCTCTCGGCGGCGGAGAAGGGGCAGATCGCCGACAAGCTGCACCGCTACACGGGCATCTCCAAGCAGTACATCCTCGACAGCAACCTGCGCCTCTACGCCCCCCGCTTCGCCAAGGAGCTGCTGCGCGGCGAGGGGAGGGCCACGGGCTTCCTCGACAGCCGGTACGCGCAAAAAGAGCTCGACAACGCAGCGGAAACCCCCAACAGCGACCCGTTCGACGCCAAGACCGGGCCGATCTACGGCTCGCTCTTCCACCAGTACCTGCGCAATGATCTGGGCGCCGACATCCAGGAGCCCTACCTGCCCCAGAACGGCGACGCCAACCAGAGCTGGAAGCGGCGGAAGAACGCGGCCGGCGCCTTCGCCGGCTACGTCGACGTCACCGGCGACCTGGCGCAGGGCACCAAGGACAACGAGGCGCTGCGCGTGTTCACCGCCAACGGCTACTACGACCTGGCGACAGCCTACTTCGCCAACGCCTACATGCTGCACCACAGCGGCATCGACCCGGCGCGGGTGACGATGCGGACCTACCCGGCGGGGCACATGATGTACCTCAACCAGGGTTCGCTCGAGCAGCTGTCGCGAGACATCGGGGAGTTCATCCAGGGGAAGTGAGCGATGGCAAATCCTGAGTCTCGCGTAACGATCCACATGGCGGCGAGCCTCGACGGCTTCATCGCGCGCCAGGACGGGCGCGTCGACTGGATGGAGACCTCGGACGAATTCGCCGGCGGGGACACCCTGGACTCAGGATTCGTTGCGGCGTTCCTCGCGACGATCGACTGCTACGTGATGGGTTCGCGAACCTATGAAACCGCGCTGCGTTTCGAAGCCCAGGGGTTCGGCTGGGCGTACGGGGACAAACCCACCTTCGTCCTCACCAGCCGCGATCTGCCGCGGACCCGGGATACCGTCGAGCTCCACTCAGGCGATCTCGCCCAGCTCGTGAACGGGCGGCTCCGTCCCGCGTTTCGTAGCATCTGGTTCGTTGGCGGCAGTGCCGTCGCCGCCGAATGCCTGCGTCTCGGGCTGGCCGACGAAGTTCGCTATTCGATCCTGCCGATCCTGATTGGTGAGGGAATCCCGTTCTTCGACAAGCTCGACAGGGACGTCGCCCTCCACCTCGCGGAGGTCAAAGCCTACAAGAGCGGCACGGTGGAGCTTCGTTACGAGGTGCGAAGACCGAGCGGCGAGTCATGAACGCCTCCCAACAAAGGGGCGGGGGCGGCGCTTTACGACCCAGAGGGCGCTCAGGGCGAGGCTGAGGGCCAAGC
>CAVVXL010000003.1:0-844020 GCA_963752235.1 uncultured Acidobacteriota bacterium
GAGTTGGGGTTGTTCTCGATGCTCACCGTCAGGTTGCCGCTGGCGGGAAGCTCGAGGAACTGGAAGTCGAGGCTCGTATTGTTGTCATTGCCCCCGATCTGGCTCGGTGCGGACGTGACGGCGGCGACAGGCTTCGACATGGTGGACCTCCCTTTCGATTCAGATTCAGTTTCGAGGCGATGCAGGCTCGTTCGATGGTTCCGAACCAACGCTGCGCACACCTCGACAGTGGGACGAGCCGGGCGGCTATCGCACCCTGAACGAAAATCTTTTGGCAAGGCGAGAAGTCAGCCGGAGCGCTTGCCGTACCACACCCGCCGGAACGCCTCGTAGCCCATCGGCGGGCGGTCGCCGCGGTAGTTGTCCTCGCAGTCGACGACGACGCAGGTCGCGGTGCCGCCGAAACGCGGCCCGCGCAGGCCGCGCCCCACGATCTGCTCGTAGAGGACGCGGCTGACGGTCGGCCGCGCCATCACCACGTGGGTCACCCGCGGGGCGTCGAAGCCGGTGGTCAGCACCTCGCAGTTGCAGAGGACGCGCAGCTCCCCCTGCTTGAACTCGGTCACCACCTGGCGGCGGGTGACGTCGCGGGTCGTGCCGCTGATCACCGCCGCCGCCACTCCCGCCTGGCGCAGCAGGAAGGCCATGCACTCGGCGTCGCGCACGCTGGGGCCGAAGTAGAGGATGAGGTGGGCGGGGTCGCGGGCGAGCGGCAGCAGGTGCTGGAAGACGACCAGCCGGCGCGGGGTGTTGTCGGTGCGGATGGCGAGCACGCGGTCGAGCCGCTCGAGCTCCGCCTCGGAGAGCAGGTCGGAGGTGGGGGGCTCGGGCAGGCGGATGGTGGTCGGCGTGCGCAGGGTCACGAAGACGGGGAGCGCCAGCACCCCCATCTCCTGGAGGGTGATCCGCGGGCTCTCGCCCAGCGTGCGCACGGGCTCGACCAGGCGGTGGAAGATCTCCTTGAGCTCGCGCGTCCCCTCCTCGGGGTCGTCGCCCAGGTACTCCATGCGGAAGGGGGTGGCGGTGAGCCCCACTCGCGCTTGGTCCCCCGCCGGTCGGCCCCCTCGGCCTCCTTGCGAGCCTGGCGGAGGGTATAGAGGAGATAGCCGAGCAGCTCCTCGAGCTCGGCGTGCGGCAGCAGCTCGACCAGCCGCTCCACGGCCCGCGCCTCCCACTCCGCCCGCAGCAGCACGACCCGCCCCGCCTCCTCCTCCGGCAGCCGCCCCCGCCGGCGCCGCGCCTGGAAACCGCCCGTTCCCTGCGGCCCCAGCTCGATCTCGGGGTGATCGGCGAGGCGCCGCTGCAGCTCGCGGTAGTCCTCCTCGCCGAGCCCCCACGCCTCGCGCACCTCCGCCTTGGTCAGACCCCCGGTGTCGAGAACGGCGCGGGCGACTTCGGAGGAGGTGGAGAGATCCAAGTTGTGCCTTTGCGGAATGGACGGCATCTTATCGCGGAACTCTCCGAGGCAGGTGAGCGCCATCCCGCGAGGGGGGAGAAGGGGGACGGCTCCGAAGCCGATTGCCCCGTAGGGTGCGCTATGCGCACCAGAAACCTTGATGGTGCGCACAGCGCACCCTACGAAGGCTTACCTTTGGATGGGCTGGCCTTGAGGCGAACCGGACCGCCCCCGGTCAGGCGGCGGTGGAGAGGCGGCGGTTCATGACCCGCCAGAAGGTGGCGACGGCCTCCGGCTTGCCGTCGAAGTAGTCCTCGAAGAAGCCAAGAGGGTTGAGAGGGGGCGGATAGGCGTAGCGCTCGTTGTCTTCGCCGCGCTCGTTCACCCAATCCTCCGGCTCGCGGGCGTCGACGACGGTGAAGATCTCTCGCGCGTAGAGGTAGGGCCGCCCCTGGTCGTTCAAGATCCGGAGGTCGTCGGACTCGATGCCCAGGACCACGTAGGGCTGGCCCGGCGTCAGGTCGGGATGGCGGGCGTCGCGTTCGCGTAATTCGACGATCATCGTTCGGTGACCTGTTTCCGCTTCAGCTCCACTCTAGAGGAATGAGCCGAGGTTTGGACCTTTTTTAGTTCGCTTCCGATGGGGATCTGGAAAATCCTGCGGCGAAGGCGGTAGAGACGTCCCCAGGTCGTAACGAGAACCTCTCCGAGGCCACGGGGACGGCGGGGCGTCTCCGGTGGGGCAAGGGAGCTCCAGCGGGGGTGGACGTTGGGTGGCCCACGGACCGTTGGAAACAGCGGATCGGTGTGCCTTCGCGGTACCTTGCGGGTTCGTGCCGGCCTGCCCTCCGCCCGAGACGGACCGCCGTCCCCGTGGCCTCGGAGAGGTTCTCGTTACGACCTGGCCCGTCTCTACCGCCTCCGCCGCAGGGTGATTGTCGACGGTCTCAAGGCCCACCCCCGAACCACCCCCGCCCACCTGTGGTACCGTCGAAACCCGCGGACTGCTGCCTGCCTGGAGGCTCCCCGTTATGGCCAAGCTCGACGATCGCGACGACTCATCTCCTTCCGGTCCTTCCGGCCTCTCCCGGCGCCAGTTCCTGCGCGGCGGGGCGGCGGCGGGGGCGCTGGGGACGGCGGGGATGCTGGTGGGGGAGATCGCCGAGGCGGCGAAGCAGCCGGCGCACCCGCCTCATGCGGTCGAGGCGGGGATGGAGATCCTGGGGCCGGGTCCGGTGCCGGTGCGGCTGCGGATCAACGGCCAGCCGACCGACCTCAGGCTCGAGCCGCGCACCACCCTACTCGACGCCCTGCGCGACGATCTCCTGCTGACCGGCGCCAAGCGGGTCTGCGACCGCGGCACCTGCGGCGCCTGCACGGTGATCCTCAACGGCAAGGCGGTCTACGCGTGCAGCCTGCTCGCCGTCGACGTCCAGCGGCAGCCGATCTGGACGATCGAGAGCCTGTCGCGCCCGAACCGGCTGCACCCGCTGCAAGCCGCCTTCGTCGAGCACGACGCCCAGCAGTGCGGCTTCTGCACCCCGGGCTTCGTGATGGCCGCCAAGGCGCTGCTCGACCAGAATTCCAGCCCGACGCTCAAGGAGGTCCATCACGGCCTCTCCGGCAACTTCTGCCGCTGCGGCACCTACGCCGGCATGCGCCAGGCCGTGCTCGCCTCCGCGGCGCACATGAACGACGACGACGTCAAGGTGGAGGAGGGGGGCGAGGTGGTTGCGCCGTCTCCCAAGGGCGATCCCAGGGGAGGAGCGGCCCATGGCTGATCCCACGCCGCCGACCCCGCCGACGACTCCCGTCCCCGCCTGGCCGGACACCAAGGACCGCAAGCTCCTCGGCACGCGGATCTCCCGCCTCGACGGCCCGGCCAAGGCGAGCGGGCGGGCCGAGTACACCTACGACATGAAGCCGCCGGGGATGCTGTGGGCCAAGGTGCTGCGCTGCCCGCACGCCCACGCCCGGGTGAAGGCGCTCGACGTCGCGGCCGCGCAGAGGATGCCGGGGGTCAAGGCGGTGCGGGTGATCCAGGGGCCGGGCAGCGAGATCCAGTGGTCGCTCGACGAGGTGGCCGCCGTGGCCGCCACCTCCGAGGCGCTCGCCGAGGATGCCCTGCGGGCGATCACGGTCGAGTACGAGGTGCTGCCGCACTTCGTCACCGAGGAGAACCTCGCCGCGGCGCCGAAGACCGATCCCGGGAAGGAGGAGACCGAGGGGGACGCCGTCGCCGCGCTCGCCGCCGCCGAGGTGAAGATCAAGGGGAGCTACAACCTCCCCTCGGTAGCCCACAACTGCATGGAGGCGCACGGCCAGATCTGCCACTGGACGGCGCCCGACCACCTCACCGCCTGGTGCTCGACGCAGGCGGTGTCGGGGGTCGCCTCGCAGCTCGCCGAGGGGCTCGACATCCCGGCCGCCAACGTGCGGGTGATCGCCGACTTCGTGGGCGGCGGCTTCGGCAGCAAGTTCGGCATCGACCGCTGGGGGATCGAGTGCGCCAAGCTCGCCAGGCTGGCCGGCGCGCCGGTGAAGCTGATGCTCGACCGCCACGAAGAGCTCGCCGTCGCCGGCGATCGTCCGTCGGCCTTCGCCGAGATCGAGGTGGGGGCGAAGAAGGACGGCACGCTCACCGCCTGGATCTCGAAGTCGTGGGGGTCGGGCGGGCTGGGTAGCGCCGGCAACCCGCCGCTCCCTTACGTCTTCCAGATCCCCAACCGCAGACACCAGCACATCGCCGTCCCCACCCACAAGGCGAGCTCGCGCGCCTGGCGCGCTCCCAACCACCCGCAGGGGTGCTACCTCGCGATGAGCGCGCTCGACGACCTCGCCGCCGCGCTGGGGATCAGCCTGCTCGACCTGGTGATCCAGAACCTGCCGCTGACCGGCCGCCTCGAGAAGATCTACCGCGAGGAGCTGGAGGTCGCCGACCAGCTGATGGGCTGGCGGCAGCGCTGGCATCCGCGCGGCGACGTGGCGAAGGGGCCGGTCAAGCGGGGGCTGGGGATGGCGCTCCACACCTGGGGCGGGCGCGGCCACCGCAGCAGCTGCGAGGTGACGATCCATCCCGACGGCACGGCGGAGGCCAAGATCTCCTCGCAGGACATCGGCACCGGCACCCGCACGGTGATCGCCATCGTCCTCGCCGAGACCCTCGGCCTGCCGCTCGACGCCGTGCAGGCGCGGATCGGCGACAGCCGCTATCCCGCCTCCGGCGGCTCCGGCGGCAGCACCACCGTCGGCGGCGTCTCGGCGGCCACCCGGCGGGCGGCGCTCAACGCCCTCGAGCTGATCTACGCCCGCGTGGCGCCCGAGCTCAGGGCGGCGCCCCACGAGCTCGAGGCCGCCGAGGGGAAGATCCGCGTCAAGGCGGCGCCGGCGCGCGCGCTCACCTGGCGCCAGGCGCTCGCCCACTTCGGCCGCACGCCGGTCACCGCCAGCGGCGCCAATCCCGGGCCGGGCGAGCTGACCGACAGCGGCGTCGGCGGCGTCCAGATGGCGGAGGTCACGGTCGACGTCGAGACCGGGATCGTCAAGATGCAGAAGATGGTCGCCGTCCAGGACTGCGGCCTGATCGTCGACCTGAAGACCACCGAGAGCCAGGTCTACGGCAGCCTGATCATGGGGATCTCGACGGCGCTCGCCGAGGAGAAGGTGACCGATCCGGTGACCGGGATGACCCTGAACCACGACTTCGAGAGCTACAAGATGGCGGGGATCGGCGACGTCGGCGAGCTGGTGGTGCGGATGATGAGCGGCCCCGGCTACGACGAGCGCGGGGTGATCGGCGTCGGCGAGCCGCCGATGGTCTCGCCGCTCGCGGCGATCGCCAACGCGGTGACCAACGCGATCGGCGTCCGCGTCCCCTGGGCGCCGCTGCACCCGCGGCGGGTACTGGATGCGCTGGCCGCCGCCGGAAAGGGAATCGCCTGATGCACCCGATCGAGTACGCCAGCCCGCAGACCCGCGAGCAGGCGGTCCGCCTGCTGGGGAGCGATCCGGCGGCCGCGGCGCCGCTCGCCGGCGGCAGCGACCTGCTCGCCCTGCTGAAGTCGGGGGTCGAGACGCCGAAGCGGCTGGTCAACCTCAAGGAGGTCGCGGGGCTCACCGGCGTCCGCGCCGAGAAGGAAGGCGGGCTGCGGATCGGCGCCCTCAGCGTCCTCGACGATCTCGCCTCCGACGCCGTGCTGGGGTTCGAGTACCCGGCCGTCACCGCCTCGGCCGGCCGGCTCGCCGGGCCCCAGATCCGCAACGTCGCGACCCTCGGCGGCAACCTCCTCCAGCGCCCGCGCTGCTGGTACTACCGCAACGGCTTCGGCCTGCTCGCGCTGCAGGGCGGCAAGTCGATGATCCCCGCCGGCGACTACCGGTACCACGCCGTGCTCGGCAACGCCGGGCCGGCCTACTTCGTGAGCCCCTCGACCCTGGCGCCGCTGCTGATCGCCGCCGGCGCGCGGGTGGGATTGTTCGGGCCGCAGGGGGAGCGGCAGATCGAGCTCGAGAAGCTCTACCGCACCCCGGCGAAGGAGGGGGAGCGCGAGCACGACCTCCTGCCCGGGGAGATCCTGACCGAGGTCCTGCTGCCGCCGGCCGCCGGCCGCCGGATCGCGAGCTACGAGGTGCGCCAGCGCGAGACCCTCGACTGGTCGCTCGCCACCGCCTCGGTGGCGCTCGAGGTGGGGGCGGACGGCAGGGTGATCGCGGGGCGGGTGGTGCTCGGCCAGGTGGCGCCGGTCCCCTGGGTGTCGGCCGAGGCCGCGGCGGCGCTCAAGGGGCAGACGGTCGACGCCGCCCTGGCGGCGCGGGCGGCGGACGCCGCCGTTTCGAAGGCGGCGGCGCTCCCCGGCAACCGCTACAAGATCCAGCTCGCCCGGGTCGCCGTGAAGCGGGCGCTGCTCGCCGCGCTGGGGATCGTCGAGGAGGAGGGTTGACGCCATGGAGCTGACGAGGAACGCCACCCGCACCGGCCCCCGCACCTGCTGCTCGCGGCTGCGCTGGAAGGGGATGTTCATCGACGTCGAGCACGATCCGCACGTCCCCAACCCGCGCGACGGCTTCTGCTGGTGCAGCCTGACGATGACCTGCCTGGGTCCGGACGGCCAGGTGGCCGACGAGGCGCGCTGCGGCGACGGCCGCCGCTGCTTCGAGGCTCTGTAGGAAGGGAACGGATGGCGCGCGCGCACCGTCTCCTGCCCGTGTTCTTCCTGGCGCTGCTCGCGGCGGCCGGCGCCTCGGGGCAGGCTCCGGCGGCCGACACTCCGGAGGGGAACCAGGCCGTCGTCCGCCGCTACTTCCAGATCCTCGGCGGCGGCGCCCTGGCGGACCTCGACCAGGTGATTGGGGCCGACTTCGTCGACCGCACGCCGGGGACCCCCGGCGACCTCCACGGTCCCGAGGCGATCCGCGCCTCGCAGCGCCGGGCCCGCGAGCTGTTCGAGAACGTCCGCTACGCGGTCGACGACCTCTTCGCCGACGGCGACCGGGTCGCCGCCCGCTACACCGTGCGGGCGACCCGCAAGGGGGCGGGCGGCGGCGGCAAGCCGGTCGAGGTCACCGGCGCCACCCTCTTCCGGCTCGCCGGCGGCAAGGTCCGCGAGGCCTGGATCTTCAACGACCAGATCGAGCTCTTCCGCCAGCTCGGCTTCACCCTCCAGCCGCCGCCGTCGTCCTCCCCCGTCACGCCGCCAAAGCCCTCCAAGCCGCCCCGCTGAAGTCTCCGCTTTGAACGCTTGACCCGCCCCGAGCGGAAAAATCTTCCTCGCGCACCACGCGAGCGGCACGCTTTGAGGGAAGAAGTGTCACTCTCTACGGTAGATGGAGAATGGCGGCCAATGGCGGCCGCCGGATCGCGTCCATCGAGGAGAGGAGATTTCCTATGTCTCGCATGATCCGCTCGGCTGTCCTCGCTCTCACCCTCGCCACCCTGGTGTCCACCGCCGCCCCGGCCCTGTCGTTCGCCGGCCGGCCGGTCCCCGCCCGCACCCCGGGGCTCGCTGCCGCCTGGAGCTGGCTGACCTCGTGGCTCGTTCCGGTCAGCCCGGCCGCCAAGCCTGGCATCCCGGCGAAGGCCGGCAGCCATATGGATCCGGATGGATTCCACGCGGTCACGAATTATCCGGGATCGACAACCGATGCTGGCAGTCAGATGGACCCGAATGGCCTCAAGTAGCCCGAATAGTTCTCAAGGAGGCGCTGGTGTCGGTTCGGCGCCTCTTTTTTTTTCCTTTGCTTGTCCCAATTCCTTGCTCTGCGGCAACTAGTCCTTTAGAGGGGGTACTCGGCAACTCTTGCCTGGTACTTGAAAGGAGGGGGCGTTTGAAGATCCACCCGAATGACTTTGCGCTGGAGGAGTTCCTGCTGTCTCTGTCGAAGGAACACCTCGGCGTGGTGGAGCATCTCGTAGTCTGCATGAGCTGTCGTCGCCGGTTCTTTGGGCTTCGGCGCCGATCGGGACCCTTGGCGATGAAGGTCGCCGATGTTCTTTCCTGGCCAAGTGGTGCTGTCGACTACAGGTCTTTGATCCTGGAAAGCGAGGCCAAGCTCCGGGATCGCGAACAGGCCATGATCAAAGAGAGAGCGGATGCACCCGGGCTTTTCGTCCAGTTGACCCGTCAGCTGCCTGAACGAGAGGTCATCAAGAACGCTCCCGAATTTTGGACTTGGGGAGTCCTTGAGCTCCTGGTCGAGCGCACCCTCGAGGCCAGCATCACCAACCCTCAGCGCGCCAATCAGTTGGGGCACCTGGCTCTGGAGCTTTCGGAATATCTGGACAAGGATTATTACGGCGCCTCGCTGTTGGAGGATTTGCGAGCTCGTACGTGGGGGTTCATCGCCAACGCCTATCGCTTGCGCTCCGATCTCCAGGCGGCGGAAGAATCCTTTTCCAGAGCGTATGCCAGCCTCCGGAACGGAACTCAAGATCCGATGGAACGCGCCATCCTTCTGGACCTCGAGGCTTCGTTGCGTCGAGATCAGCGCAGATTGGACGAAGCGGAGCGGCTCCTGGAACGCGCGATTTCGATCTTCCTGCAGTGCGATCAATCCCATCGCGCCGGTAGGTCGCTGGTGAATCTCTCCACGGTCCATCATTATGCCGATGAGCCCGAGAAGTGCATCCCTCTACTGTTTCAGGCGATCGGATTGATCGATCCCGAACAGGAGCCTCGCCTGCTTGCTCTGTGCACGCCACAACCTGATCGATGATCTCGCCGATAGCGGCCGTTATCTCGAAGCGCAAGGGCTCTATCGCGCCACCCGTCCGCTCTACCGCAGCTTTCCGGACGCCTGGTCGCAGAACCGGCGCAAATGGGTGAAGGGGAAGATCGCGCGCGGGCTGGGGCAGGCGGATCAGGCGGAATCGCTCTTCCTCGCCGCCCGCGACGGCTTCGTCGGCGAGGGGATCCCGTACGACACCGCGCTGGTCTCGCTCGAGCTCGCGACGCTCTACGCCGAGCAGGGGAGGCCCGGGGACTTGAAGCGGCTGGCCCGCGAGATGGTGCCGATCTTCTCCTCGCTCAACATCCACCGCGAGGCGCTCGCCGCCCTCGCCTACCTCCAGCAGGCGGCCGAGGCGGAGCGGGCGACCTTCGAGGTGGTCTCGGGAGTGGCGGCCTACCTGCGGCGGGCGCAGTACGATCCGGCCCTACGGTTCGAGAGCCGGTTCGAGAGCCGGCCATAGCCCGGATCCCGCTTTTGCTACAGAATGACCCCTCCGGTCGACGTTCCAACCTGGAGGGGTCGATGCTCCGAATCTCCGCCCGCTTCGCCTTCGCGGCTGCCGCGCTTCTCGCCCTGCTCCCCGGCCTTGCCGCCGCCGCGCAGAAGCCGGCGGCCCCGCCCGAGAAAATCACCCTCGAAGGGTTGATGAGCGCGCCGTTCCCGGAGGAGCTGCTGGCCTCGCGGACCGGGGCGAAGCTCGCCTGGATCGAGAACGCCCAGGGGGCCCGCAACGTCTGGGTGGCCGAGCCGCCCGACTACCGGGGGCGCCAGCTGACGCGCTACACGGCCGACGACGGCCAGGGGATCGGCGGCCTCGAATGGACGGCGGACGCTCAAGGCCTGTTCTACGTCCGTGGCGGCGCCGCCAACGGGCAGGGGGACGTCCCCAATCCGACCAGCGATCCGGCCGGCGCCGAGCGGGCGATCTGGCGGGTCGGGCTCGACGGCGGCGCCCCCCAGCGGATCGGCGTCGGCGCCGGGATCGCGGTCTCGCCCAAGGGGGACGGCATCGCCTTCAGCCGCCGCGGCGAGGTCTTCTGGGCGGCCTTTGGAACGAAAGCCGAGCCGGTCTCCTGGCTGAAGCCGCGGGGAGGCGCCCGGCAGCTCCGCTTCTCGCCGGACGGCTCCCGGCTCGCCTTCGTCAGCGCGCGGGGGGATCACAGCTTCGTCGGCATCTACGACGTCGCCGCCAAGACCCTGCGCTGGATCGATCCCAGCGTCGACAGCGACACCGACCCGGTGTGGTCCCCGGACGGCGCGCGGCTCGCCTTCCTGCGCATCCCGGCCTCGACCAAGATGACGCTGTTCCACCCCAACCCGAGCGCGCAGCCCTGGTCGATCGTGGTGGCCGAGGCCGCGACCGGAGCCGCGAAAACCGTCTGGACCGCCGATCCCGGGCCCGGCAGCGCCTTCGCGGAGATGACCGCCGCCAACCAGATCCTGTGGGCGGCCGGCGACCGCCTCGTCTTCCCCTGGGAGCGCGACGGCTGGCTCCATCTCTACTCGGTCCCGGCGGCGGGTGGGGCCGCACCCCGAAGGCGACTTTGCTGACGCCGGGTGACTTCGAGGTCGAATCCGTCAACCTCTCCCCGGACCGCCGCCAGCTCCTGTTCAGCTCGAACCAGGGGGACATCGACCGCCGCCACCTCTGGCAGGTCGACGCCGCGGGAGGGACGCCGGTCGCGCTGACCCAGGGCAAGGGGCTCGAGTGGCTGCCGGTGCGGACCAGCGACGGCAAGGCGCTCGCCTATCTCGCTCCGGGGCGCGCGAGCCGGCGCGGCCGCGGATCAGGTCGGAGGGGGAGCGGCAAGGGAGCTGGCGCCGGGCACGGTGCCGGCCGCGTTCCCCGAGAGCGCCCTGGTCGAGCCCGAGCAAGTGATCTTTCCGGCTTCGGACGGCCTGCCGATCCACGGCCAGCTCTTCCTGCCGCCAGGAGGAAAGAAGGGGGAGCGCCATCCGGCCCTCCTCTTCTTCCACGGCGGCTCGCACCGCCAGATGCTGCTCGGCTGGCACTCCATGGACTACTACAACCACGCCTACGCGATGAACCAGTACCTGGCGAGCCGCGGCTACGTGGTGCTGGCCGTCAACTACCGCTCCGGGATCGGCTACGGGCTGAAGTTCCGCGAGGCGCCGGCGCAGGGGGCGTCCGGAGCGAGCGAATTCAACGACGTGCTGGGGGCGGGGCTCTACCTGCGCGGCCGGAGCGACGTCGATCCGCAGCGGATCGGCCTCTGGGGAGGCTCCTACGGCGGCTACCTGACGGCGCTCGGCCTCGCCCGCGCCTCGAACCTGTTCGCGGCCGGCGTCGATTTCCACGGCGTCCACAACTGGAACGTGGGGATCCACACCTTCCTCCCCGACTACCATCCGGCGCCGGACGAGGAGCGGCTCGCCTTCGAGTCGTCGCCGATGGCCTGGCTCGACGGCTGGAGGTCGCCGGTGCTGCTGATCCATGGCGACGACGACCGCAACGTCTCGTTCAGCGAGACGGTGAACCTGGTCGAGGCGCTCCGCCAGCGGAACGTCCACGTCGAGCAGCTCATCTTCCCGGACGAGATCCACGGCTTCCTGCGCCACGCGAGCTGGCTCGCGGCCTACCGGGCGGCGGCCGACTTCTTCGACCGCGAGATGCCCCCGCGGGCTCAGGAGTAAGATCGGCCGATGGGCGACCCCGGAAGCCTCCTCCTGCTCGTGGGCGTGATCCTGGTGGTGCTCGGCATCGCCGGCACGGTGCTGCCGGCGATCCCCGGGGTGCCGCTGGTCTTCGTGGGGCTGCTGGTGGCGGCGTGGGCGGACCACTTCCAGAAGGTGGGGTGGTTCACCCTCTCGATCCTGGCGCTGCTCACCCTGGGGAGCTTCGTCCTCGATTTCTTCGCCACCGCGATGGGAGCGAAACGGGTGGGAGCGAGCTGGCTGGCGCTCGCCCTCTCCGTCGTCGGCGCGATCGTGGGGATCTTCCTCGGCCTTCCCGGCCTGATTCTCGGCCCCTTCGTGGGCGCTTTCGTGGGCGAGTACCTGGCCCGCCGCGACTGGCGTCAAGCCGGCCGCGTCGGCCTCGGCACCTGGCTCGGCATGCTCCTCGCCGCCGCCGGCAAGCTGGCCCTGATCTTCACCATGGTGGGGATTTTCCTGACGGCGTACGTGCTCTAGGAACAAGAGACGAAAGGGACAGCAGAGACCTCAGGGACAAGATGCTTGGCGCCAAGCTGGATTTTTGTCCCTGCCCGTCCCTGCAGTCCCTTTCGTCCCTGGTTAATCCACCACCAGCGGCTCGATACACCCCGCCACGTCATTCGCCGGGCTGTTGACCAGGCGGCTGATGGGGAAGGCTTCGAAGCCTTCGACGGCGTGGGGGACCAGGAGAGGCTGGAGCACGGCGGCGTCCTCCTGCCGGGGGTCGAGCCAGAGGTCGAAGTTCTCGGGAGCCACGATCACCGGCATGCGGTCGTGGAGCGGGCGGAGGAGGTCGTTGGCGTCGGTGGTCAGGATGGTGAAGGTCTCGACCAGCGCGCCCGCCCGCTCCGGGTCCTTCCAGGTCGACCAGAGGCCGGCGAAGGCGAAGGGCTTGCCGTCCTTGCGGTGGATCAGGTACGGCTGCTTGGCCTTCCCTTCCTTCTTCCATTCGTAGAAGCCGTCCGCCGCCACCAGGCAGCGCTTCTTCTTGAAGCTGAAGCGGTAGGCGGGCTTCTCGGCGACGCTCTCGGCGCGGGCGTTGATCAGCCGGTTGCCGATGCTCGCCTCCTTGGCCCAGTAGGGGATCAAGCCCCACTTCAGCGGATCGAGCCGCCGCTCGCCGCCCGGCTCGAGCACCCGCACCACCGCCGCTTCCTGCGTCGGCGCCATGTTCCAGCGCGGCGCCAGGAGCGGCAGCTCTCTCAGATCGAAGAGGAGGGCGAGCTCGTCGCCCTTCGAGGTCAGCGTGTAGCGTCCGCACATAGGGTTCTCTCCTTCAGCGTCTTCAGCGGCCGGCCAGCTCCTTGAGCGTCGCCACCGCGTGCTCCAGCTCGGCTTCCGTGTTGAAGAAGTGCGGCGAGAGGCGGATGCCGGCGTTGGGGCGGAAATCGCAGATGATCTCGCGGTCGATCAGCTCGTGGCAGAGGCGGTCGGCGTCGGGGTGGAAGATCGAGACGGTGCCGCCGCGGTGCTTGGGATCGCGCGGGGTGCGCAGCTCGAAGCCGGCCTCCTCGGCGAGCTCCATCAGGTGCGCGGTGAGGGCGAGCGAGCGCTCGCGGATCTTCCGGGCTCCCACCCCCGCCACGATCCGGTAGCCGGGCCGGCAGGAGTAGAGGGCCGGGACGTTCGGGGTGCCGGTGAGGAAGCGCCAGGCCGGCTCGTCGCGCAGATGGACCGGGCCGGGACGGAAGGCGAACGGCGCCTCGTCCGCCTGCCAGCCGATCAGCGACGGCTGGAGGGTCAGGGCGAAGTCCGGCTCCACCCAGAGGTAGCCCGCGCCCGGGCCGCCGCACAGCCACTTGACCGAGCCTCCCATGGCGGCGTGCACTCCCCAGGCCTCGAGCTCGAGCGGCAGCACGCCGGTCGACTGGTAGACGTCGAGCAGCAGCACCGCTCCCACCTCGCGGCAGCGGCGGGCGATCGCCTGGGCGTCCTGCACGAAGGCGCTGCGGAAGAGGGTGTGGGAGATGGGCACCAGCCGCGTGCGCTCGTCGATCGCCGCCAGCAGCCGCTCGGTGGGGACGCCGATGCCGTCGTCCGACGGGACGACGACGATCTCCGCCCCCTTCTTGCGCTCGCCTTCGAGGAGGTACATGACGTTCGGGAAGTTGAGCCCGGTGTAGACGATGCGGTTGCGCTCCGCCGGATAGTCGATCGCGGAGAGGAAGATCGCCCCCGCCACGGCGACGTTCTGGTGCATCGAGACGGAGCCCGGCCGCACGCCGAGGAGCGGAGCCAGCAGGTCGCCGGTCTCGGCCGCCATCTCCCACCACCCCTCGCCCCAGGCCCGCACGCCGCGCTCCCCCCAGGCCTTGGTGAAGGCGGCCATCTCGTCCTCGACGCCGCGCGGCATGGCGCCGAGGGAGTTGTTGATCAGGTAGGTCGTGCGCTCGAGGATCGGGAACTCGGAGCGCAGCGACAGCAGGTCCTCGTGGGGAGCCGGGTTCGCCATGAGATCAGCGTCCCGTCCACTGCGCCGGGCGCTTCTCGAGGAACGCCTTCACCCCCTCCTCCTTGTCGGCGGAGGAGAAGCAGAGGCAGAAGAGGTCGCGCTCGTAGGTGATGCCGTCCTCGATCGGCAGCCGCTCGCTGGCCCGCAGCGCCTCCTTGGCGACCTTGAGGGTGAGCGGGCTCTTGGACGCGATCTTGTTGGCGAGCTCGAGGGTCTTCGCGCGCAGCTCGTCGGCGGGGACCACCATCTCGACCAGGCCGATCTCCTTCGCCTCGGCGGCCGGGATCATGTCGCCGGTGAGGATCAGCCGCATGGCATGGCCGGTGCCGACCAGCCGGGCGAGGCGCTGGGTGCCGCCGCCGCCGGGGATCAGGCCGAGGTTGATCTCCGGCTGGCCGAAGCGCGCCTTGTCGGAGGCGATCCTGATGTCGCACGACATCGCGAGCTCGCAGCCGCCGCCGAGGCAGAAGCCGTTGATCATCGCGATCACCGGCTTCGGGAAGCTCGCCATGACGTCGAAGATCCGCGGGCTGCGCATCGCCTGGCGCTGGTCGAACGGGGTGCGGCCGGCGAACTCGCCGATGTCGGCCCCGGCGATGAACGACTTCTCGCCGGCGCCGGTGATCACCACCACCCCCACCGAATCGTCGCTCTCGATCTGGCCGAGCAGCTCCAGCATGTCGTTGCGCACCGCCTCGTTCAGGGCGTTCAGCTTGTCGGGTCGGTTGATGGTCAGGATGGCGACGCGCCCCGCGCGCTCCATCAGGATGGTCTCGGTCATCGCGCTCTCCTCCACGGTCGGATGGGAATTTCGAGGTTGGGCCGGAGACGGCCGCTGGCAGCCGAAAGATGGGCCGATCTCCGGACCGGTGGATCATACCGGAAGGGCGGGCCGTCCCCCCCATGCTACCCTCCCCGCCACCATGCGCTACCGCTACCTGACCGCCGACGTCTTCACCGACCAGCCCTTCGGGGGGAACCCGCTCGCCGTGTTTCCGGACGGGCGCGGAATCTCCGACCTCCGCATGCAGCAGGTCGCCCGCGAGCTCAACCTTTCGGAGACGGTGTTCGTGCTGCCTCCGGTGGACCCCCGGCATACACGGAAGCTGCGGATCTTCACCCCGGCGACGGAGCTGCCGTTCGCGGGGCATCCCACGGTGGGGACGGCGTTCGTGCTGGCGGCGGCGGGAGAGGTGGCGCTGACGGGGGAGACGACGCGCGTGGTGTTCGAGGAGGGGGTGGGGCCGGTGCCGGTGACGATCCGGGCGGTGGCGGGGCGGCCGGTGTTCTCGGAGCTCACGGCGGCGAAGCTTCCCGAGGTGGGGCCGGCGCCGCCTGCCGTGCGCGAGCTGGCGGAGATGCTGTCGCTCGCTCCGGAGGATCTCCTGGACGGGGACGATGCTCCCGAGGCGGTCTCCTGCGGCGTCCCCTTCCTCTATATCCCGCTGCGCGACCGCGACGCCGTCCGCCGGGCGCGGGTGCGGATCGACCGCTGGGAGGCGCTGGTCGCCGGGTTCTGGGCCACGGAGGTCTACGTCTTCGCCCGCGATCCGGAGCTTCCCGGCTCGCAGATCCGCTCGCGGATGTTCGCGCCGCGGATGGGGATCGTCGAGGACCCGGCGACCGGCGCCGCCACGGCCTCGTTCGGCGGCTATCTCGCCGCGCGGGCCGCGGAGCGCGACGGCACCCTGCGATGGGTGATCGAGCAGGGGTTCGAGATGGGGCGGCCGAGCCTCCTGCACCTCGAGGTCGACAAGCGCGACGGCGCGGTGACGGCGGTGCGGGTGGGCGGGGCGTCGGTGCTGGTGAGCGAGGGGTGGATGGAGATTCCGGCAGGATAGACTTCGGCTCGGAGACAACAAACATGCGCCAGCTCAAAGATTCGGGTCGCCGCTGCCGCCGATGGATGACGGCGGCGATGCTGTTCGTTTTCGTCGTGTCTCTCGGGGGTCGCTTGGGTTATGCGGACGGACCCGATCATCTGGAGTGGGCCCGGCGGCTGGTGGCTGGGGTGACGCCGGAGACCAATGCGTATGCGTCGCGGCCGACGGTGGTCACCTGGAGCGGGGTGAACGGGGCGACCGAGACGCGGAACCGCAGCGTGTGCAGCTCGCTCGTGGCGCACACCATGATGCAGGCGTACGGCTACCGGGCCGCCGACTATGCAGCGTGGCTGGGCGACCGCTTCCCGCGCGCCTCGAATTTCCATGACGCCATCGCGGCGGGGAAGGGGTTCGACCGCGTGCGCAAGATCGCGGAGATCCGGCCGGGGGACGTGCTGGCGATCAAGTACCCGGAGGGGAGCCATCCGACCGGGCACGTGCTGCTCGCCGCGTCGCGCCCCGAGGAGCGCCGGGCGACCGAGCCGGTGGTCGCCGGGACCACGCAGTACGAAATTTCGGTGATCGACTCCTCGCACACCGGCCACGGGCCGACCGACACCCGCCACTACGCCAAGGGCAAGTTCCACAACGGCGTGGGCGAAGGGCTCTTCCGCCTCTACGCGGCGGCGGACGGCACGATCGCCGCCTACTCGTGGAGCGTCACCAAGGCGTCCGAGGCGTTCACCCCGGACCGCCGGAGCCTGGTGATCGGCCGGCTGAACCACAAGGTCAAGCCGACCGGGCACCCCGGGAAGGTGGACGCCGACGCGGGGGAGGAGACCGGGGACGACGATGCGCCGGGGGGCGGGGACAACGGAGGGGGAAGGTAGGCCCCGCCTGCTATCCTTCCTCCACCTATGAGCGAGCTGATCCTGATCGTGGACGACGAGCCGGGGATCCTTTCCACCTTGGGGGGGATCCTGTCGGACGAGGGGTATACGACCGTCACCACCACCAGCGGCGAGAGCGCGCTCGCGCTCTATGAGGAGAAGCGGCCGGCGGTGGTCTTCCTGGACATCTGGCTGGCCGACCGCGACGGGCTCGAGACGTTGCAGGCGTTGCGCGAGGCGGACCCGACGGCGGCGGTGGTGATGATGTCGGGGCACGGCACGGCGGCGACCGCCGTCAAGGCGATCAAGATGGGGGCCTTCGACTACCTGGAGAAGCCGCTGTCGTACAAGCGGGCGGTGGACGCGGCGGCGGGGGCGCTCGCCTACAAGCGGACCTTGCAGGAGGGGCAGGAGGATGGCCTGCCGGGGAAGCGGAAGAAGCGGCGCAAGCCGGTCGACCGCGCGGAGGCGGAGCGCCGGTTCCTGGCGCCGCCGGAGCTGCCGCTCCTCGTCGAGACGCGGCGCCACCAGCGCACCCTCAGCCGCTCGACCGTGGTCTACGGCCTCGGCCTGCACTCCGGGCAGCGGACGGGGATGGTGCTCCAGCCGCTCCCCGAGAACAGCGGCATCCACTTCGTGACCCTGCCGACCGACGTCGAGATCCCGGCCCACGTGCGGGCGGTGGCGGAGACCGACTACGCGACCACCCTCTCCGGCGAGGGGGAGAGCATCAAGACCGTCGAGCACCTGCTCTCGGCGCTCCACGCCTACGGGGTGGGGAACCTGCTGATCAAGGTGAACGGCGAGATCCCGGTGCTCGACGGCTCGGCGCTCGAGTTCTGCAAGATCCTCGAAGAGGTGGGGATCACCGAGCAGGACGAGCCGCAGCGCGAGATCGTCATCGACCGGCGCTACGAGGTGCCGCAGAAAACGCCAGGCGAGAAGATCCTGGCGATCGAGCCGGCGGACGAGTTCTCGGTCTCCTACCTGCTGCGCTATCCGCCGCCGGTCGGCGAGCAGTCGCACGAGTTCACCCTCTCGACGGCCGAGGACTACACGCGGGAGATCGCGCCGGCGCGCACCTTCGGCTTCATGAAGGACCTGAAGATGCTCAACGAGCTCGGCCTCGGCTCGGGCGGGCGCCTCGACAACTTCATCCTGGTGGGGGAGGACGGCATCCTCAACACCCAGCTCCGCTTCCCCGACGAGCTCGTGCGCCACAAGATCCTCGACATCATCGGCGACCTCTACCTGCTGGGGTACCCCATCCGCGGCAAGGTCACCGCCCGCCTCACCGGCCACCGCGACAACATCGCGCTGCTGCGGCAGATCCTGGCCGGATAGGCGGGTGGGGTCCAGGGCGGCGCGGGCGGCTGGGGAGGCCTGCCCTTCGAAGAGACGTCCCGCCGTCCCCGTGGCCTGCCCAGGTTCTCGTTATGGGCTGGGAGCGTCTCTACGGGCACGTCGTCGCTAACCGGACGATCCGGATTTCCCGCAAAGCGGCATGATCCGACTCGCGACCGTCCCGTAGAGACGCTCCCAGCGATGAACGAGAACGCCCGCAGGCCACGGGGACGGCGGGACGTCTCTCTCGAAGAGCAGATCCTCTCCTTTACAACGACCTCAAGAACGTCACGGAACCTAACCGTTACGCCTTCTGCGGCAGCGGCACCAGCCGCCAGCGGCCGTAGGCGACGAAGGCCGACAGGACTCCGGCGATGAGCGGAGCGGGTATCCCCTTCGTCCCCTGCACCTGATAGGAGACGACGACGGCGCCGATCATGATGATCATCAGGCCGGCGGCGGCGAGGGGGGTGAGGCCGGTCTTGATCTTGAGCAGGCCGGGGAGGACCATGGCGAGGCCGCCGAGGAACTCGCAGACGCCGATGAAGTAAAGGAAGGTGATGGGCATCGAGGGCATCCCCTTGGTCATCTCCGCGGGCGGCATGATGAACTTCATCGCGCCGGCGAAGAGGAAGAGGAGCGCGAGCAGCACCTGCACCACCCACAGCGTGACGTGCAGCCCCTTGCGCGGGGGTGCTCCGGTAAGGCTTACGGCCATGTCGATTCCCTCCTTGAGTCGCGGTTACCGTCGGATCGCCGCGTGATTGTAGACGAGGCGTCCGGGAGGTGGGCGCCACGGCCGGCGTCTTGGGTTACAGTCTCCCCACTTTTCAGCTTGTCACAGGAGGACGGATGGACGCACCCGACACCAAGTCGCTCCCCGAGAACGCCTACCGGCCGCTCGCCCCCGGCGAGACCTACGTCCCGATCGTCCCCGCCGGCGTCAGCGAGCCGGAGGCGACGGTGCGCTCGGTCGGCTGGGGGGTCTTCCTGTGCATCGTGTTCACCATCGCCTCGGCATATTCGGGGCTGAAGGTGGGCCAGGTGATGGAGGCGTCGATCCCGATCTCGATCCTGGCGATCGGCCTCGCGCGCACCTTCCGGCGCCGCTCGACGCTGCTCGAGAACGTCATCCTCACCAACATCGGCGGCACCTCGGGGGGGATGGTGGCGGGGGCGATCTTTACCCTGCCGGCGTTCTACATCCTCCACCTGTCGGTCAATCCGCTGCAGACCTCGTTCATCCTGATCGCCGGCGGCTGCCTCGGCGTCCTCTTCCTGATCCCGCTGCGGCGCTATTTCGTGCGCGAGACGCACGGCCAGTTCCCGTTCCCGGAGGCGACCGCGATCACCGAGGTGCTGGTCACCGGCGAGAAGGGGGGCTCGCAGGCGGCGCTGCTCCTCCAGGCGACGGCGATCTCGGCGGCCTACGACTTCTTCGTCACCACCTTCCAGGTCTGGCGTGAGACGGTCGACTTCCAGTTCCTGCCGGTGATGCGGGCGCTGAACGAGCGCGCCCGCATGGTCTTCCGCTTCGACGCCATCTCCTTCATCCTCGGCCTCGGCTACGTGATGGGGCTGCGCTCGTCGATGATCCTGTGCGCCGGCGGCTTCTTCTCGAACCTGGTGCTGGTGCCGCTGATCTGGATGATCGGCCGCGAGATCCCGGCGCTGACCGTCTACCCCGGCGCGCATCCGATCGCCGCCATGGAGGCGGGGGAGATCTTCAGGAGCTACGTCCGCTTCATCGGCGTCGGCGCCATCGCCACGGCGGGGATCTTCGGCATCATCAAGTCGCTGCGCATCGTCGCCGGCTCCTTCGCGATCGCCGCCCGCGCCTTCCGCCACGGCGAGGCGGACGGCCAGGAGCGCACCGACCGCGACGTGCCGGTGATGACGCTGCTGGTCGGCGTCATCCTCACCGCGGTGGGGGCGGGGATCTTCTTCAACACGCTCGAGGGGACGCTGATCGCGGCGCTGATCGGCCTGCTGCTCACCCTCCTCTTCTCCTTCTTCTTCGCCTCGGTGGCGGCGAACGCCATCGCCACCACGGCGCGCAATCCGGTGTCGGGGATGACCATGCTGACGGTGATCATCTCGTCGCTGGTGATGCTCCGCTTCGGCCTCTCGGGGACGACCGGGATGTTCTTCGTGATGGCGGTCGCCGGCATGGTGTGCACGGCGCTGTCGGTCTCGGGGCAGGTGATCACCGACCTCAAGACCGGCTACTGGCTGGGCTCGACGCCGGCGGTGCAGGAGCGGGTGAAGTTCCTCGGCATCCTCGCCTCGGCGGTGGCGGCGGCGCTGACCATCGTCCTCCTCGCGCGCACCTTCCAGTTCGGCGAGGCGGCGCCGGGGGATACGCGGGTGGTGCTGGCGTCGCCGCAGGCGTCGATCATGAAGGCGCTGGTGCAGGGGTTCATGAGCCGCCAGCCGGTCGCCTACATCCTGTTCGGCGCCGGCGGCATCGTGGCGCTGGTGATGGAGATGCTGGGGGTGCCGGCGCTGATCTTCGCCCTCGGGATGTACCTGCCGCTCGAGCTCAACACCCCGGCGCTGGTCGGCGGCTTCCTCTCCCACTGGCTCACCCGGCGCTCCGAGCGGATGGCGCCCGAGGCGGGGCGCAGCGTCCGCGAGCGGGGGGTCATCATCGCCTCCGGCTTGATGGCGGGCGGCGCCCTGGGCGGCGTCTTCGGCGCCGGCCTCCGCCTCTTCCCCTGGTATCGGGAGAGCCTGATCAGGACCCCCTTCTTCGACAACGAGCCGATCGCCCAGATCGTCTCGATCGTCCTCTTCCTGGGGCTCTGCTTCTATGTGTGGTTCGGGTCGCTGGGGAGGTCGAAGCGGGGGTAGGGCGGTCCCTGCCCCCGTTCGGGTGGGCCGCGGCCTACTCGGCGGGGGTCTGACGCTGGAGCACGATGGTCCCGAGGTCGACCGGGCCGCCGCGGGGGCCGGCCTTGGCGCCATGGGCGCCATGGATGATGGCGACCGGGTAGCCCACCGCCCGCACCGCGACCCCCTGGAGGTTGCCCTTGCCGTTCGGGGGGAGGGGGAAGGAGAAGCGGCCGTCCCGATCGGTGACGATCTGGTCCTGGAGGGCGGTTTCGCCGCTGATCCGCGGCGGCGCCGGCAGCGCGGTGACGCGAGCGCCGGCGACCGGCTGGCCGGCGGCATCGACGACCCTGCCGTGCGCCGCGTTCTGCTGCGGCGGGGGCGGCGGCGGGGGCGGTCCCGCGGCCAGGGAGACGGCGGCGACCAGGAACGTGGAGAGCAGCAGGCAGGCGACACGTCTTCCGTGCACAAGGTTCATCATCGTTTTCCTTTCACCGGAGCCGACCCGGTCTTGACCTCGAGGATAGCTGCTCCAGTATAGCTCTCGGCGACCTCCCACGTCATGGATCCCAAGGCGGCGGCAAGGCTCACGGCTCCAGCCGCGGGCCGGCTGCCGGCGGCAGGTCGAAGGTGGCGTCGTCGTCGGTCTCGAGATCGAGCGTCCGGCGGAGCGGCCGGGCTCCCGCCGCCACCACTTCCAGGGTGTAGGAGCCGGGAGGGACGCCGCCGAGCCGGAAGCTGCCCTCCTCGTCGACGGGGCTGCTGCCGAGGAAGCGGCCGGGGCCGAGGCTGCGCAGCTGGACCTCGGCGATCGCGGGGACGCGGCCGGCGACCCGCACGCGCCCGGTGAAGGCGAGGAGACCGCCGAAGTCGAGGTCGAGGCGGGCCTCGGCCAGCTCCGGCGTCAGGGTGACACCCCGTTCGAGGCTGCGTCCGCTGCCGGCGATCGCCGTCACCGACCAGTCGCCCGGGCCCAGGTGCTCGATGCGGTAGGTGCCGTCCACGGCGAGCGCGGCCACCGCCGGTGTCGTCCCGGCGCCGCCCTCGGCCACCACCCGGACCTGCGCGAGGTCCGCGGCGCCGAGCCCCAGGATCTGGCCGCAGACCGCGCTCCCGGCCTCCAGGCGGAGGTCGATCCCGGACACGGGCGTGCCGTCGATCCGCAGCCGGTCGAGGCGCACCGGCGCGTAGCCGGGCTTCGCCGCGTCGAGGCGATAGGTGCCGTCGGGAATGCCGGTCCATGCGAAGGCGCCGTCCGCCGCCGACTCCGTGCGGTGCTCGCCGGCGGTCGCGGAGAGGGTGAGGGCGGCGCCCGCGAGCGGCCGGCCGTCACCGCCGGTGACCACCCCGGAGACCGCATACCCCTCGCCGAGTTGGAGGTCGAGGTGGTTGATGCCGCCCCGCACGTCGAGGGAAGCGCTCCCGGCGGGGTGATCGGAGTGCTCGACGACGATCCGTTGCCGCCCCTCCGGCAGGCCGGCGAGCCGATAGGTCCCATCGCCGCCGGCGACCGCCTCCCGGTCCGGAAGAAAGCCCGTGCGGCCGTCCGTCCGGCGTACCCGGGCGCCGGGTGCGGGGCGTCCATCCGCCGTCGTCACCCGCCCCTCGATCGCGGCGCCTCGCGGCAGCACGAGGTCGGGGATCGCGAGCCCTCCGCCGGCGACGAGCTCGAAGCCGGCGCTCTCGACCGCCAGGGTCCCCGGAGCCACCGCCTGGAGAGTGACCGGGCCGGGCTCGAGGTGGTCGAGCCGGTAGCGCCCCTGGGCATCCGAGGTCAGGCGCTGGCCCGAGCCGGCGAGGCCGCGGAAGGTCCGCGTGCCGCGCACGAGCGCGACGGCGGCATGGGGCACCGGCTTGCCCCGCTCGTCGACCAGGCGGCCGGCGACCTCCCCGATCGCGATCAGGGTGACGCGGAGCGGAGTGGCGGCCGGCGCCGCGACGTCCGACAGGCGGAGGGGCACGTAGCCCTCCTTGCGGACCGCAACGGCATAGCGCACCCCGCGGTGCAGGCCGGCGAGCGAGAAGCGGCCGGCTTGGTTGGTCAGCACCTCCTCGCCGGGCGTGGACGGCGCCGGCAGCCGGGTCACGCGGGCGCCGGCGATCGGCCGGCCCGCGGAATCCGTGACCCTCCCCCGCACCGCGGCCGGCGGCGAGCTGGGGCCGGGGGAGCCGGCCGCCAGGCAAGCGGCGGCGGCGAGCGCGGCGAGCAGCCGCCAGGCGATCTGTCGTCCGTTCGGCCGATCAATCATCGGATTCCTTTCATCGCAGCCGGCCCGCGGCGCCCGATGGCGCGGGCGGGCCGGTCGTCCCGCGGATGGGCTAGTTGAAGCTGCCGGTGACGGTGATGTCGCCGCTCGGGCAACTGGCGGGGTTCGACAACGTGCAGAGCGTCCGGCATCCCGTGGCGTACGTACCGTCGGCACAGAGCACGGTCACGCAGACCGTCTCGTAGGTCGAGGGGGTGTTGTACTGGTGCGAGTCGCTGTAGGTGTGAAGCGCCCCTTGCGGACTCGAGCCGTCGCCCCAGGTCCAGAAGTAGGAGTTGAAAGAGGAGGAGCCGCACGAGGAGGGGCTGGCGGTCGGCTTGCTGGGATCCCCGGTGCAGGTGACCAGGGTGGAGGGAGAGCCGAAGGCGCAGCTCATCTGGAAGTTGGCCGACGTGGCATGGGCAGGGACGGCGAGCAGGACGGCGCAGAGAAGACAGAGGGCGATCAAGGGGGTACGCAACGACATGGGAGCGTCTCCTTCCGAGGTTGGCGCGTAGATTCGCGGCATTGGAGATAATATTACATTATATATGTATTTACAATGATCATCCGGAGCCAGGCCTGTTACAGGCGGCGAGCCGATAACTCGCCGGGGCGATGAGCTCTTCCCGGCGAGCCCGCGGGTGAAGCTTTCAGCTGAAAAAGGCTTCCTCCCTTCGAAAAACTATGGTACGTTGCCATGTCTCTGCTCCAGATCGTTCATTTCTTCGATGTCCAGGAGATGCCCCGCATGTTGAAGCTCGTCCGAAGCTGCGTCGTGTTCGCCGGCTTCCTCGCCCTCGCCAGTGTCCCCGTCACCGCCGTCGTCGCGCCTCCCCCTCTGCTCGCCAAACCGGCGCTGGGGATCATGGTCGACGCCCGCGTCAATCTGAAGGAATCCTTCGCGCGGGCCACCGCGGCGCGCGCCGGGATGGAGAAATCCGGGCTGACGGCGGCCCAGCGCCAGGTGGCGGCGCTCGCCGCCCGCCTGAAGACGCTCAAGCGGAGCATGCCGGCGCTCGAGGTGAAGGTCTCGAACCTCACCGGCGGGCCGGAGTCGGTGATCAACAACGCCGGGGCGCTGACCCAGGCGGCTCCCGGCCGCGCCAGCGAGGAGATCGTGCGCCAGTTCCTCGGCGAGCAGGGCGACCTCTACGGGTTGTCGGCGGCCGACCTCAGCGACCTGGTGGTCCTCGGCGACAGCCCGGGCGGCACCAGCGGCCTGCGCATGCTGCGCATGGAGCAGCAGATCGACGGCCTGCCGGTGTTCCAGAGCGAGACCCGCTTCCTCCTCGACCGCGACGGCCGCCTGGTGAAGTCGGCCGGCCTGATGGTGCCGCACGCGCGGTCGCTGGCGCCGGAGCTCAAGTCGGCGCGGCTGATCTCCCCCGAGGAGGCGGTGGTCCGCCTGCTCGCGGTCGATAACAAGGCGGCGAGCACCGCCTCCTTCAAGGTCACCGGCGAGAAGGACGGCCGCCTCGAGCTGGCCGCGACCGACGGCTTCGTGGCCGGGCCGGTCACCGCCCGCAAGGTGCTCTTCCCGCTCGCCCCGGGGATGCTGGTGCCGGCGTGGTCGCTGGTCGTCTTCACCTCCGGCGATCAGGATTACTATGCCGTCGTCGACGCCGAGACCGGCGACCTGCTCTGGCGCAAGGGGATCCGCGACTACGCCTCGGCCCACGACGCCCGCTTCCGGGTCTACGTGCAGGCCGACGGCGTCACCCCGGCCGACAGCCCGGCGCCGCAGTCGCCGAACACGGTGGCCCCCGGCTCCGGCACCCAGTTCCCGGAGATCGCGCCGACCATCGTCAGCATGCACACCGCCTACGACCCGGTGGCCAGCCAGAACGGCTGGATCAACGACTGCCCCGCCGGCGGCTGCACCGCCAACGAGACCCAGACGCTGGGCAACAACACTCTGGTCTGCATGGACCGCACGAGCACCAAGGTCACGACCAACGACGACGTCAACATCTGCGACACCGACGCCGCCAGCGTGATCGACGGCAACGGCCGGCCGACCGGCAACCCGGACGCCAACGGCCGCAACCGCGACTTCCTCGGCACCACGCCGCGCGACTTCCAGACCGGCTTCCTGCCGGCGCCGCAAGGCGGCAACCCCGAGGCGGGCCAGACCGCGACCGGCGCCGGCAACAACGGCACCCTGCCGATCGACCAGTACCGCCGCGGGCTGATGACCCACATGTTCTACATGGTCAACTGGTACCACGACAAGCTCTACCGGCTCGGCTTCGACGAGGCCGCGGGGAACTTCCAGCAGACGAACTTCAGCGGCATGGGGCTCGGCAACGACCGCGTCAAGGCCGACGCCCAGGACGGCTCGGGGACCAACAACGCGAACTTCGCGACGCCGCCGGACGGCACCTCGGGCCGCGCGCAGATGTACCGCTTCACCGGCCCGACGATCGACCGCGACGGCGGCCTCGACGCCGAGATCCTCCTCCACGAGCTGACCCACGGCACCAGCAACCGCCTGATCGGCAACGCCGCCGGGCTCAACTGGGACCCGGCGCGCGGCATGGGCGAGGGGTGGAGCGACTTCTTCGCCCTCTCGCTGGTCAACAACACCAACGCCGACAACCCCAACGGCCACTATGCGAGCGGCGCCTGGGCGACCTACAAGCTCGCCGGCCTCGCCTACACCGACAACTACGTCTACGGCATCCGCCGTTTCCCGTACACCACCGACCATAGCGTCAACCCGATGACCTGGGCCGACGTCGACGACGTCACCAACAACCTCTCGGGCGGCATCGCTCCCGACCCGCTCGGCTTCAACAACAACGGCGGCATGGAGGTCCACAACTCGGGCGAGATCTGGGCGCTGACCCTGTGGGGGGTGCGGGCGCGGATCATCGGCGACCCCGCCGGCGCCAACGGCGACGTGCCGACCGGCAACCACACCTCGCTGCAGCTGATCACCGACGGCCTCAAGATGACGCCGCTCAACCCGTCCTTCATCGAGGCGCGCGACGCCATCCTCCAGGCCGACTGCGCCACCAACGCCTGCGCCAACGAGAGCTCGATCTGGGCCGGCTTCGCCGACCGCGGCCTCGGCTACGGCGCCGCGGCTCCCTTCAAGGTCCAGGGGCGCTACGTCGGCAGCCACGAAGCGGTCCATGAATCGTTCTCCGTCCCCTTCCTCGACGTGGTCAATCCGCTGACCGACGTCACGATCGACGACAGCGCCGCCAACAACAACGGCGTGATCGATCCGGGCGAGCCGGTGAAGCTGACGGTCAAGCTGACCAATCCGTGGCGCGGCGCGGGCAAGGCGGTGGCGAGCGCCACGGCCACGCTCTCGACCTCGACCCCGGGGATCACCATCTACGACAACAGCTCGACCTACGGCGCCATCGCGCCGCTGGGGAGCGCCACCGGCGACACCTTCCTGATCGGGGTCGCTACGACCGTCCCCTGCGGCAGCGCGATCGACTTCACGCTGACCACGGTGTCGAGCCTCGGCACCACCTCGACCACCTTCCGGGTCCGCCTCGGCAACCGCAACGGCACCGATCCGGTCGTCACCTACTCGGGCGACCCGAACCCGGACCTGGTCATCACGGACAACCGGCCGCGCGGCGTCTTCCACCAGATCACCGTCGCCGACGACTTCGAGATCGCCGAAGCTCAACTTCCGGATCGACAGCATCACCGACCCGGCGGTGGACGACCTGACCGTGATGCTGCGCTCGCCCGGCGGCCTCGGCCATGACCTCGCCGCCCTGATCTCCGGCCTCAACGACTGCGGCGGCACGACGATCACCAACATGGTGATCGACGACAACGTCCCCGCCATCGCGACCAACGACATGGTGGAGGCGTCCGCCGCCAACGCTCCGTACAGCAAGTCGTGGCTGCCGGTCTACAACTCGCCCTGGGCGGCGCTGGTCAACCCGGCCCTGCCGGCCGATCCCAACGGCGACCTGAAGCGCTATCAGGGAACCAGCACCAAGGGGACCTGGTCGGCACTGGTGGCGGACGTGTTCTCCGCGGCGGCGAACCAGTGCCCGGCGGGCAACGGCACCTTCAACGCCTGGTCGATCCAGGTCACTCCCGTCCACTTCGACTGCACCGCCTTCGCCGCGGCGGTGAGCCTGACGGCGACCAAGACGGTCTCCGGCGCGTTCACGGTCGGCGGCACGGTGACCTACACGGTGACGATCACCAACAACGGCACCGGCGCGCAGAACGACAACGCCGGGCATGAATTCACCGACGCCCTGCCGTCCGGCCTCACCCTGGTGAGCGCCACGGCGACCGGCGGCACGGCGGCGACCACCGGCAACACCGTCAACTGGGACGGCACGCTGGCACCGCTCGGCGGCAGCGTGACGATCACCATCACCGCGACGGTGAACTCCGGCACGCAGGGGACGACGATCAGCAACCAGGGCACCGTCTCCTACGACAGCAACAACGACAACGTCAACGACGCCACCCTGCTGACCGACGACCCGAGCGTCGCCGGCGCGGCCAATCCGACCTCCTTCATGGTGGCGAGCGCCATGCTCACCGGCACCAAGACGGCGAGCGGCACCTTCAAGCCCGGCGGCACGGTCACCTACACCATCGTGCTCAGCAACTCGGGTGAGCTCGGCGACGCCCGACAACGCCGGCAACGAGCTCACCGACGTCCTGCCCTCCAGCCTGACGCTGACCGGCGCCACGGCGACCAGCGGCACGGCGGCGACCGCCGGCAACACCGTCACCTGGAACGGCAGCGTTCCGGCCGGCGGCAGCGTCACCATCACGATCACCGCGACGATCAAGGCGAGCGCCGCGGACAGCGTGATCTCCAACCAGGCGACGTTCGCCTACGACGCCGACTTGAACGGCACCAACGAGTCGACCGGCACCACCGACGACCCGACCAAGCCGGGCGCCAACGACCCGACCACGATCACCGTCGCCGCGGCGGGGATCGCCGACATCCCGACGCTGTCGGACTTCGGCCTGCTGGCGCTCGGCTTCGGCCTCGCGTTCGCCGCCTGGATCACGCTCCGCCGGCGCCCCCGGCAGGCGTCCAGGACGTAAAGCCGCGCCCGACCCAGCGCCATCGGAAAGCGCCTCATCCCGGTCCGGGGTGAGGCGCTTTTTCTTTGTAGAGCTTTTCTTTATGGGATACTTGCCTCCCTTGAACCCAAAGGAGAGACGATGATGAAGAGAGCCCGGAAGCTGAGCCTGAACCGCGAGACCCTGGCGCAGATCGACACCCAGAAGGACGTCACCGTCCGGGGTTTCGATTCCTGCATCGACAGCTGCTATCTCGTCTCGTGCGGCGGCGGCTGCACGATCTCGACGGGACAGCAGACCGGCTAGACGATCGGGTGGGAGGGGAAGCTCAAGCCTTCTCCTCCCAGATCGTGCCGAGGTGGAGGATCACCTCGACGGCCTTCTCCATGTCCTGCACGGAGACCCATTCGAGGCGGGAGTGGAAATTCTGCTCGCCGGCGAAGATATTGGGGGTGGGGAGACCCATGAAGCTCAGCTTCGAGCCGTCGGTGCCGCCGCGGATGGGGCGCTCGCGGGTCTCGATGCCGGCGCGGCGGATCGCCTCGCGGGCGTTCTCGACCACCTCGGGATGGTGGTCGAGCACCTCGCGCATGTTGCGGTAGCTCTCCTCGACCCGGGTCTCGACGGCGGCGCCGGGGAAGGCGGCGACCGTCTCCTGGGCCAGGCGCGCCAGGAAGTCCTCCTTCTCCTGCAACCCCGCCGTCTGGAAGTCGCGGATCAGCACCTTGACCGCCGTGCGCTCGACGCTGGCGTTGAGCACGTAAGGGTGGACGAACCCCTCGTAGCCGTCGGTCGTCTCCGGCGACACCTCCCCCTGGGGGAGGCGGGCGATGAACTCGGCGGCGACTTTGATCGAATTGATCATCTTCCCCTTGGCATAGCCGGGGTGCGTGTTGAAGCCGACGAAGGTGAGCGTCATCGCGTCGGCCGAGAAGGTCTCCATCTCGATCTCGCCGCGCTGGCCGCCGTCCATCGTGTAGGCATACTTGGCGCCGAACTTCGGCACGTCGAAGAACCGGGTGCCGGCGCCGACCTCCTCGTCGGGGGTGAAGCCGACGCGGATCGTGCCGTGGGGGATCTCGGGGTGGGCCATCAGGTATTCGGCGGCGGCCATGATCTCGGCCACCCCGGACTTGTTGTCGGCGCCGAGCAGGGTAGTCCCCGAGGCGGTGACGACGTCGTCGCCGATCCGCTCGCGGAGATAGGGGACGTCGGCGACGCGGATCACCGCGGTGGGATCGTCCGGCAGCACCAGGTCACCCCCCTGATAGCCGCGGTGGACGATCGGCTTGACGCCGGCGCCGCTCATCTCGGGAGAGGTGTCGACGTGGGCGATGAAGCCGATCACCGGGACGTTGGCCTTCTTCGAGGTGGCGGGGATCGTCGCCGTCACGTAGCCGTGCTCGTCGATCGCCGCGTCGGCGAGGCCGATCGCCTGCAGCTCGCCGACCAAGGCCCGCAGCAGGTCGAGCTGCTTCGCCGTGCTGGGGTAAGTGTCGGAGGTCTCGCTCGACTGCGTATCGAAGGTCACGTAGCGCAGGAAGCGCTCGAGGACGGACGTCTTGAAGTCGGCTGTGGGCATGGCGGATCTCCTTCCGGATTCTCCGGCGGTCAGAAGCCGGAGCTGGCGGCGAGATGGTATCGGATTCGACGCCGCCCCGAGCGGCGGACGGAGCGGTGGACCGTTTTTCGGCTGCCGTGCACCTAGAGAGTATGAAGCCTTGGTTTAAAGGCTGCCGCCCACCACAATTTGAGGAGACCGACGATGAGCCGAACCGTCACCAAGCTGTTCGTGGCCACGACCCTTCTGATCGCCACCGCTTTCCTGCCGCAGACCGGACAGGCGATCTCCTGCTGTGTCAATTGTCAGAACGCCCTGGATGCCTGTCAGGCCGGCTGCCACACTATCGCGTGCCAAGCGAATTGCAACACCAGTTTCAATAACTGCGGGAGGCGCTGCGGCGGCATTTGCCCGGTCTGATCGACCTCGCCTCCCGGCCCGCCCCAGCCGCCACACCCTCCAGCCTCAACGCGCGACCGGGCTCACGCCGGCCGCGCGGAGCTTGGCGTCGAGCTCGCGGAGCTCGCCGTCGAGCAGCGCCTGCCAATGGGCCAGGGCGCTCTCCAGCCGCTTACCGTAGAGCTCGAAGACCTCGCGTTGCGGCCCGGTGGGGGCTTGGTCGACCGCTTCGAGGTCGGTCGCCAGCGGGGTGAGGACGCCGACGGCGGCGGCGAGGCTGTCCTCGCCGCCCCGCCGTCCCTGGAAGCGGGCGAGGTCGTCGGCAGCGTGCTGAACGGCCTCGCGCAGACCGGCGGGAGCCTTGGAGTCGGCGTCGAGCGCCTTGAGCCGGTCGGCGACTTCCTGCATCCGTTCCTGGGCCGCGGTCGCCCGCGCCAGTGCCCGCGCGATCGCGGCGTACATCTCGTGCTGCGCCGTGAGGTCGGACGGCGGCGTCTTCACCCGCGGGTCCATGGCGACGGCGAGCGGCTGGGTCGTGGCATGGCCGTCGACGGTGAGGCGGACCTGGTAGGTGCCCGGCAGGACGAAGAGCCCCTGCGGCAGCTCGGGGGTGTCGGCGCCGGGGACCGCCGCGATCGAGTACTCGTACTCGAGGACGAGCGGCCGCGGGCCGCGGAGGTCCCAGGCGAAGCGGTTGTGGCCGGCGCGCGCCGGGAGCGCGCTCGGCGGCTGCAGCCAGTCCGCGGCGAAGTATTGTCCCGCCTCGGGGCGCTTGGCGGCGTCGTCGCTGGCGAAGCGGCGGACCACCTCCCCCTTGCCATCCAGGATCTCGAGGCTGACCGGACCGCGGGCCGCGGCGGGGAGCAGGTAGTCGATCACCGCTCCGGCCGGCGGGTTGAGCGCCCGCGGCTCGTCGAGCGGCAGGGGGGTGTCGCGGTTCTGGTTGTTGCTCACCCGGAAGGCGGTGGCCGGCGGGAAGAGCGTGGCGCCGGACGTGCCGGACGTGCCCAGATGGCGCAGCGGCGAGTAGCCGTCGAGCACCCAGAGCGAGCGCCCCTCGGTGGCGGCGATCAGGTCGTCGCCGTGGATCGTGAGGTCGTTGATGCCCGTCGTCGGCAGGTTGAGCTGCAGCGGCTGCCAGGCGGCGCCGTCGTCGAAGGAGACGAAGGCGCCGCGGCTGGTACCGGCGAACAGCAGCCCTTCCCGCTTCGGGTCCTGGCGCACCACCCCCACCCAGGCGTCGTCCGGCAGGCCGGCGGTGGCGGCGCGCCAGGTCTTGCCGAAGTCGTGGGTGACGAAAGCGTAGGGACGGAAGTCGTCGAGCCGGTGGCGGTCGACGGCCGCGTAGGCGGTGCCGGCCGAGGTCGCCGAGGCGTCGATCTGGGCGAGCCGGCTCCATTCGGCGAGGCCGGGCGGAGTGACGTTCTGCCAGCTCTTGCCGCCGTCGCGGGTGAGGCGGATCAGGCCGTCGTCGGTGCCGATCCAGATCTGGTCGCGGACGAGCGGCGACGGCGCGATCGTCGAGATGGTGCCGAAGCCGCAGGCGCGGGCGCGGGAGAGCGGCACGTCGCCGGTGGCGCAGTCCGGGGTGCCGGCGCTGCCGGCGACTGCTCCCGAGAGGTCGGGGCTCACCGTCCGCCAGCTCTTGCCGCCGTCGTCCGAGCGGAACAGCACCTGGGCGCCGAGGTAGATCGCGTGCGGCGGCAGCGGCGAGATGGCGATCGGGGTGATCCAGGTGCTGCGGTAGCGGACGCCGGTCGCCCGCTGGCCGTAGCTCGACACCGGCCAGGGGGCGACGTTCTGCACCTGGCCGGTCTTCGCGTCCCAGCGCGAGAGGCGCCCGCCGAGGCCGCTGCCGTAGACGATGTCGGGATCGCCGGGGAAGGGGAGGTCGTAGTCGCGCTCGTCGCCTCCCACCGGGTGCCAGTCGCGGAAGGTGAGCTGGCCGTAGTCGCTGCGGCTCGCCACCGCCACCGTGCCGCTGTCCTGCTGGCCGCTGTAGATCCAGTAGGGGAAGCGGTCGTCGGTGGCCGCGTGGTAGAACTGGCCGGTCGGCTGGTTGTACCAGCTGCTCCAGCTCGCCCCGTCGTTGACGGTCACGACCGTCCCCTGGTCGCTGCCGACCACCATCCGCTCCGGGCGCTCGGGGTCGATCCACAGGAAGTGGTAGTCGTCCCCTCCCGGCGCGCCGCGGAAGAACTGGAAGGTCTTGCCGCCGTCGGTCGAGCGGCGGATCGACTGCCCCATCACGTAGAGGGTGTCCGGGTTCCGGGGATCGACCGTGACGCTCGCCGTGTAATCGCCGGTCAAGGCCGGGTCGGCATTCGTCCGCTGCCAGGTGGCGCCGCCGTCGTCCGAGCGGTAGAGGCCGACCCCGGGGCCCATGGTGTGGATCGAGGCGTAGACGCGCGCTCCGCGGCTGCCGGGAGCGACGGCGAGGCCGATGCGGCCCATCGCCTCGGCAGGGAGGCCGTGGCCGGTGAGGCGCGTCCAGCTCTTGCCGCCGTCGGCCGACTTGAAGATGCCGCTCCCCGCGCCGACGTTGGGGGTGAAGTAGGAGAGCCAGGGGTAGTAGCGCACCTGCCAGGTCGAGGCGAAGAGGATGTCCGGCGCGGCCGGGTCGGCGGCGAGGTCGGTGGCGCCGGTGTTCTCGTCGACGAAGAGGACCCGATCCCAATGCTTGCCGCCGTCGGCGGTGCGGAAGATGCCGCGCTCGGGGTTGGGGCCGAAGAAGTGACCTTGCGCGGCGGCGACCACCACGTCGGCGTTGCGCGGATCGATCCACAGCCGGCCGATGTGGCGGCTCGCCTCGAGGCCGCGCGGCTCCCAGCTCCTGCCGCCGTCGCCGGAGCGGTAGACGCCGGCGCCGGCGGCGATGTCCCAGCGGGAGGTCACCTGGCCGGTCCCCACGTAGAGCACCGCGGGATCGCTGGGGGCGATGGCGAGGGCGCCGATCGAGGCCACCTTCTCGTGCTCGAACAGCGGGCTCCAGGAACGGCCGGCGTCGGTGGTCTTCCAGACCCCGCCGTCGGCGGCCCCGAAATAGAAGGTCTCGGGCTGCCCCGGCACCCCCGCGGCGCAGGTCCCCCAGCCGCCGCGCAGGGGGCCGACGAGGCGCCAGCGCAAAGCCGAGTAATCCTCCGGCGGGACGGCGGCGAAAGCGGAAACGGAGAAGGCCAGAAAGCAGAGGACAGCGAGGCCGAGGCGACGGAGATGCATGGGAGACCCCTCCAAAGGCGGCAAGTTTACCGGCCCGGAGTGTATCGCGAGGCGAGGAGGGTGGAAATCAGGAGGCCGATGACACCGGCGTCTCCGGCGGCCCGGCGGTCTCCACCTTGCCGCGCTGCTGGAGCTGGCGCGCCACCAGCCAGCAGATCAGCGCCCACAGGCCGCCTAGGGTCCAGCCGGCCAGTACGTCGGTCGGCCAGTGCACCGCGAGGTAGACGCGGCTCACCCCCACCAGCAGGGTGATGAGAATGGCGAAGCCGAGCAGGAACACCTTGACCCGCCGGCGGGCCTGCACCCGCGCCAGCAGCGCGCCCAGGGTGAGATAGGTGGCGGCGGCCATCGTCGAGTGGCCGCTGGGGAAGCTCGAGGTGTAGACGTAGGAGCCGTGCGGGACGAGGTCCGGCCGGGGGCGCTCGAAGTCGTGCTTCAGCACGCTGCTGAGGAGCAGGCCGCCGCCGACCGCGACGAGGACCAGCATGGCCGCTCCCCGCTTGCGGTCGAGCAGCAGGAAGCCGGCGACTCCGAGGGTCAGCAGCGACATCACGCCGACGCCGCCGAGGGCGGTGAAGTCGCGCTCGGTCTCCTCCACCCAGGGGGGCCCCAGCGGGTCCGCGCGGTCGGCCGGATTCCGCAGGGAGAGCAGCACCCGCTCGTCGAAGCTGCGGGTCTCTCCCTCGCGCACCTCGCCGGCGAGCCCGGCGAACGCCCAGATCCCGCCGGCGATCGCTACCAGCAGGATGAGAGGGAGCACTTCGGCATAGCGGCTCTTTTGCATGCCGTCGTCTCTTGCGAGCCTGGTGCCAGGATCGCCGGCGAGGAACGGGGAAGGGGTGGGAGCCCCGGCTGGATGCCGGCAACTAATCTCGCAGGGGGCTTTGTTCCTCCCCCGTACTCGGGGGAGGTCAGGAGGGGGTTCAGCGCTCTGAGCCACGGACTGGCAGGGACGGGCACGGACCTTCACGGACAGGGAAGAGGTAACCTCGCAGCGACCTCTTCGCTGTCCCTGTTCGTCCGTGTCAGTCCGTGACCGTCCGTGACCAGCCTTCAGGTCCGGCGCCGGTCGCGGACGGTCGAGACGATCAGCCAGAGGCCCAGGGCGACCAGGGCGAACGGCCAGAGGTCGAAGATCCAGTCGAAGCGGATGTCGAAGTAGCGGTCGGCGATCGCCGTGATCCCCACCAGGCTGAGCAGGGCGCCGGCGACCATCCCACCCTGTCCGGCCCGCGGCACCTTCGGCAGGTCGAGCAGGCCGAGATCCTGGGCGTAGCCGTAGTTGATCAGCGTCGCCTGCCGGTAGGCGTCGACCAGGTTGAACAGCCAGAAGAAGGCGATCCCCAGGCCGAACAGGGGGTGCCGGCCGTCGACCACGATGCCGATCAGGCAGGCGATGACCAGGAAGAAGGTCAGGCCGCGCATGTAGAGGCCGTTGTAGATGTTCCCCATCCCCGGAAAGAGCGACAGCACGAGGGCGAGGCCGGGGTTCTTGCGGCTGATCGCCGCGGGCGGCACGCCGGCCGCGGCCGGCGGCGGAGTGATCTCAGGAGCTCTCTGCTCTGCGGGGTCCATGGGTCCGGCGTGGGTCTGCCAGGCTTCTTGGGGTGCGGGTGCGGGGTTCATCACGGTCTCCTCACGGACCCTTGGGCGTGCGGCTTGGGGTCCCGGTTGCGTTCAAGGTTCTTGGCGACGGCGTCCTTCAGACGGACGGAAAAATCGGTGATCCCGGCGTCGAGGCGCCCCAGAGAGCTCTCGACCGAGCGGCCGGCGGAGCGGCAGGCGGCGGCGGCCCGCGCCGCCGACGCGCGCAGCTTGCCGGCTTCCTCGCGCCCCTTCTCGCCGCCCTCGGCGAGCAGCGGGGTGACCTCGGCATCGACGGCGCCGAGCACCTGCCGGCCATGGTCCATGGCCGTCGCGAGCAGCGGCGCCAGCAGCAGGGCGAGCAGCGCGCTCGCCGCCACCGCGTAGCGGGGGTGGAGGATCCAGAAAGGGGGTGCCGGCCGGGAAGGCCTGGCTGCTCCGGGCGTCGCGGCGAGGCCACGCAGGCGCCCGGTGAGAGCCGCCGGCATGGCCATCCGGGGAACCGCGAACGGCAATACGGCTCCCGGCTCCGGACCGGCGATCGCCCGCAGGTTGCTACGCAGGGAGGAGGGGACGGGCAGGCGGACGCCGGCGGCGCTCTCGACAGCGGCGGCGTAGGCCTCGCACTCCGCGCAGGCGCGGCGGTGCGGATGGGCCGATCCCGGTCCCGAGCCGGGATGGAACGCGGACCGGAAGCGCCGGCAGGCGGCGTTCAGCATGACCTCGCCTCCAGGGCTGCGATCGGCCGGAGGGCCGGCCCGTGCGCGCCGAGCCGGGCGGTGACCCGCGCGGCGAGCTCGAGGCGGCCGCGGTGGAGGCGCGACTTCACGGTCCCCACCGGCACGTCGAGCCAGGTCGCGGTCTCCTCCTGGCTCCAGCCCTGGAGGTCGCGCAGCAGCACCACCTCGGCCAGCTCCTCGCTCATCTCCTCGAGCTCACGGTAGACGGTGCGCAGCTGCTGGCGCTTCAGGGCTTCGGCCTGCGGGTCGTCGCCGGCGGGGAGCTGGGCCAGGATCTCCTCCGAGACGATGGTCGCGCGGCGCTCCCGGCGGGTGCGCCGGTAGTTGTCGATACAGAGGTTGCGCGACAGGCGCAGCGCCCAGGCGGCGAGCGGCACGTCGCCGCGATAGAGGCGCAGGTTCTGATAGAGCCGGAGGAAGATCTCCTGGGTGAGGTCCTCGGCGTCCGCGGTCGAGCCGGCGAAGTGAAAGGCCAGGTTGTAGACCCGCTCGCCGTAGAGCGCCAGGAGCTCGTCCCAGGCATCGGCCCGCCCGCGGGCCGCGAGGCGGGCGAGCAGCAGATCGGGCGAGGTGGCGGAGGTCGGGGAGGTCGTCGCGGCGTTCATGGCTCTCTCTCTTCTCTAGACGAAGACGGGAGCCAAAAGGTTCGCGGCGCCTTTCCGAGCGGACCTCCGGAGAGTCGGCGGGGAGCCCTGACCGGTCTCCCCGCGGGAAAGTCTACATTGACATCAGGGGGTCTACTTCGATAGACAGGCCGAGGATTTCTATCGATGCGATCGCGTTTCTCCATGGATGGGCTCGACGGGCTGTCGATCCGCGACCTGCGCGCGGTGGTCGCCCTGGCCGAGCGGCTGCACTTCGGGCGGGCGGCGGAGGACCTGTCGATCGCCCAGCCGTCGCTGAGCGCGGCGGTCAAGAAGGTCGAGGAGGCGCTGGGGGAGCTCCTCTTCGAGCGCACGTCGCGGCACGTGGCGCTGACCCCCGCCGGCCAGCGGACGGTGCAGCGCATCCGCTCGGCGCTCGAGGAGATGTCCGGTCTCGGCCGCGGCGGCGCCCGTCCGGACCTCCTCTGCGGACGCTTCCGGCTCGGCCTGGTCCCCACCATCGGCCCCTACTACGCCCCCCGCTTCCTGGCCCGGCTGCGGACCGAGTACCCCCGCCTCGAGCTGGTGCTGACCGAGGCGCTGACCGAGGCGCTGCTCCAGATGCTCCGCCAGCGGGCCCTCGACGCCGCCATCGTCTGTCTGCCGACGGGCGAGCAGGGGTTGACCGAGACCCCTCTGTTCCGCGAGTCGTTCGTGCTGGCGGTCCCCGCGGGCCACCCCCTGGCGGCGCTGGCGGCGGTCAGCCCGGGTCAGCTCGAATCCCGCGAGATGCTGCTGATGGAACGCGGCCACTGCCTGCGCGAGCAGACGCTCGAGACCTGCGGCACCACGCCGGACGCCACGCTCAGCCCCTTGCAGGCGGCGAGCATCGAGACCCTGCGCCACCTGGTGGCGGCGGGGAACGGCTGTGCCCTGGTGCCGCAGATGACGCTGGTCGCCGGCGCGGACTGCTCGGGGCTGGTGCGCTACGTCCCGTTCCACGAGCCGGCGCCCGGCCGCACTGTCGGCTTCGTCTTCCACGACCGTTGCGCGCGGGTGGAGGACGCCGCCGAGCTGGCCGCTTTCCTGACCCGGCTGCACCCGCCATCCGCCTAGCGGCCGCGCTTGGCCCGCGCAGCCGACTGGCAGCGAGCGAAGCGAGCGGAGCCCGAAGGAGGCGAGCAGGGCCAAGCGCAGCCGCCAGGCGGACGGCGGGTTTGACGCTCGGCCGTTTGGGCGTTTAGAGTTCCGTCGATTCTTTCGCCGCAATCTTTGCCGCCATCATGCCCGCGCCCAGCCGCACCGATCCGGTCCGCGTCGCCCGCTGGGGACTCTTCGTCCTCACGCTGGTCAATCTGTTCAACTACCTCGACCGCTTCGTCGTCGCCTCGCTGGTCGAGAGCCTGAAGCGCTCGGAGCTCCACCTGACCGACGCCCAGCTCGGCTGGCTGGCCACCGGCTTCATCCTGGTCTACATGCTGACCTCGCCGATCTTCGGCACCCTCGGCGACCGCGGCAAGCGCCCGCGGCTGATCGCGGCCGGGGTCGCGATCTGGAGCCTGGCGACCGCCCTCGGCGGGCTGGCGCGGAGCTACGGCAGCCTGTTCCTCGCCCGCTCGACGGTGGGGGTGGGGGAGGCGGCCTACGGCACCGTCTCGCCGGCCTTGCTCGCCGACTACTTCCCGGCCGAGCAGCGCGGGCGGGTGTTCGCCGTCTTCTCCGCAGCGATCCCGATCGGCTCGGCGGCCGGCTACGTGCTGGGCGGCCTGGTCGACCACTATTTCGGCTGGCGGGCGGCGTTCTTCGTCGCCGGCGTCCCCGGTCTCCTGCTCGCCTATCTCACCTCGCGGCTCTTCGACCCGCCGCGGGGCGGCCAGGACGCCCCGGGCGCGGCTGGCGCGGCAGGCGCGGCGGCGGGCCATGGATCGGTATCGGTCGGCCGTCAGGCCCTGCGGGCCTACGCTTCGCTGCTCGGCAACGCCCCCTACACGCTCACCGTCCTCGGCTACGCCGCCTACACCTTCGCGCTCGGTGCCCTCGCTTTCTGGACTCCGGCTTTCCTCGAGCGGGAGCGCGGGCTCGCGCGCACCGACGCGACGGTGCAGTTCGGCGCCATCGTGGTGGTGACCGGGTTCGTCGGCACCTTCTTCGGCGGCTGGCTCGGCGACCGCCTGCTGCCGCGCTTCCGTGAGTCCTACCTCTGGGTTTCGGGGTGGAGCACGCTCGCCGCCGTGCCGTTCGCCTGGCTGGCCTTCACGGCGCACGACCGCACCGTCTACACCGCCGCGATCGTCGTCGCCGAGGTGCTCATCTTCATGTCGACGGGGCCGGTCAACTCGGCGATCATCAACGTGGTGCCGGCGGACCGCCGCGCCACCGCCGTCGCCCTCTCGATCCTCGCCATTCACCTGCTGGGCGACGTCCCCTCGCCTCCCCTGATCGGTTACGTCTCCGACCTCTCCTCGCTCAGCCGCGCCATGCTGATCCTCCCCGTGGCCTTCGGCATCAGCGGCCTGATCTGGCTCTTCGCCGCCTGGCGCGGCGGCCGCACCGCCGCCTCCTGATCCGCTGCGCCCTCCTTGCCTGTCACCCCGCGTTATAGCGAGGGTGGCCCGAAGCTTGCAAAAAGCAAATCCCGTTGGATGAACGCAACGAGCGGCGATCCGCCGCCAAGGAGAATAGCGATGGGAATCGGCGAGCACGGCGACAAGAACGTGGTGAAGGGAGCTGGACACGAGGTAGCGGGCAAAGTCAACGAAGTCGCCGGTGCCGTCACCGGTGATCTCGGCCAGGAGCTGAAGGGCAAGACGGAGAAGAACCTTGGGAAGCTGCAGGAGACGTTGGGACGCACCGAAGAGAAAGCCGCGGAATAACGAAGTTTAACTGCCTTAACGAGGAGAAACTGTCATGTTACTGATCATCGGTCTGATTCTTCTGGTCCTCTGGGCCCTCGGCCTCTTCGCGTTTCACGTCGGCGGCGGGCTGATCCATATCCTGCTGGTCATCGCCGTCATCGTGGTGGTCGTCCATCTCATCCAGGGAAGACGAGTCGTCTGACGCATCGCCTGGATCGGTTCTCGATAGATCGCCCTGCCGGCGCCGCCGGCAGGGCGATCGTGTGTTGAAAGGTTTTTCGAGTCAGCCCCAGAGCGGCACCCGGACGTTGCCGGAAGCGCGATAGCTCGCGGGTCGACGCCACCGCGCGGGATCGCCGCCGGAGAGCAGGAGGCGCTCGACGCCGGCGGCGGCGATCGTCACCGCGAGGTCCTGGCCGGGACAGGCATGGACCCCGGCGCCGCCGCTGAAGGTCCGGCGGTCCGGACGCGCCACGGCGAAGCGGTGCGGGTCGGGATTGGCGGCGGGATCGCGGTTGGCGGCGGCCAGCACGACCAGGATGGCGTCCCCCGCTTGCATTTCCTGCCCCGCGACCTCGGCGGGTTGCGCCAAAAAGCGCCGGGTGTTCTGCACCGGCGAGTCGTAGCGCAGGACCTCCCGGACCACGTCGCGCACCCTCCGGGGCTCGGCCTTTACCCAATCGTACAATCCAGGGTCGGCGCTCAAGGCGAGGAGCGCGTTGCCGATCAGCCCCGCCGTCGACTCGTAGCCCTGGGAAAGGAAGCCGATCCCATTGGCGACGATGACGCCGGGGTCGGACCGTCCGCCCCGCTCCGCCTGCCGCGCCAGCACGGCGAGCAATCCATCCCCGCTCCCCAGTAGGGAGCTGAACAGCTCCAACAGGGAAGCCGCCGCGGCATTCGCGTCCGCCACCTCGCCGGCCCCGGCGCCCGGCGCGATGCCGCTCACGAAATCGCGCGTCCACTCCGCCGTCCGCGCCAGCCTGTCTGCCGGGACGCCGAGCAGGCTGGCGGTGACGTAGACCGGTAGCCTGAACGCGAAATCGGCCTCGCCGGCGAGGATAGCGGCCCAATGGCGGCTCGGCGCCACGGCATCTCCTTCGTCTCCTCCTTCGCCGAGCGAGTCGAGGGCCGCCCCCACCGCGCGCTTGAACGGGCAGTGCCCCTCTCCGTCGCTCATCCGCACGAGCTGGCGAAAGACCTCGCCGGCGGGAGATCCCGCGATCGCCCGCGGCACGGGCTCGGCCGGCGGGCGCACCCGGCAGGCGGGTTGAGTCAGCACGGCGGTCACCGCCGCGGCGCTCGTCGCCACCCAGAGGCCCAGCGCGTCGTCGCGGTAGAGCGGGCGCTCCGCCACCAGCTTCGCGTAGTAGGGATAAGGGTCGCGGTGCGTCACCGCGGCGATTGGATCGTGCGGATCTCGCGACTCGTCCAGGGTTTCGGTCATCGTACGCTCCTCCTCGGCACTCGGCTTTTGCCGCTGCGGGAGAACCTTATCCACTTGCCTTGCCGAAATGTTTCACCTACGATCGAAGTATGGATGCAGATCCGGACATCGCCCGCATTGCCGCGCTGATCGGAGATCCGGCGCGGAGCGCCATCCTGCAGAGCCTCCTCGGCGGCATCGCGCTTCCCGCGACCGAGCTCGCCCTGCGGGCCGGCGTGTCGGCGCAGACCGCGAGCTCCCATCTGCAGAAGCTCGCGGAGAGCGGACTGCTGGCGATGGAGCGGTCGGGGCGCCACCGTTACTACCGGCTGGGAAGCCCCGAGGTGGCGCACTGCCTCGAGGCGCTCGGCGCGCTCGCGGCGCCGCCGCGGGTCCCGGCGCCCGAAGACGAGCCCACCCGGGCGTTGCGGCTCGCCCGCAGCTGCTACGACCATCTGGCGGGACGGGTCGGAGTGGCCGTCACCGAGGCGTTGACCGGCCGGGAGTACCTGCGTCCGGCGGAGGACGGTTTCGAGCTCACCGCGGCGGGCGCCGCCTGGTTCGCCGGCCTGGGGGTCGAGGTGGACGCGGCCGGCCGTGGGCGCCGGGCATTCGCCCGCTCCTGCCTCGACTGGAGCGAGCGGCGCCCCCACCTCGCCGGCGCGCTGGGCGCCGCCCTGCTCTCCCGCCTCCTCGCCCTCGACTGGCTGGCGCGCCGCCGCGACGGCCGGGCGCTCCGCCTCACGGTCGCCGGGCGCGAGGGGCTGCGCCGGGAGCTCGCGCTCGATCTCTGAGCGCCGGCACCCGAGCGCACGGCGGCATCGAGGCGGGAATTCCTTCCGGGGGTGCCGGCGTTTGCTTCGCCGGGACCACCCCTGGTCCCGCCCCCTCTGGTAGGATGACCGGTCCCATGGATAGCATCTCCGTCCGCGGTGCGCGCGAGCACAACCTCAAGAACATCAGCCTGGAGATCCCCCGGAACCAGCTGGTGGTGATCACCGGCGTCTCCGGCTCCGGCAAGTCGTCGCTGGCCTTCGACACCCTGTTCGCCGAGGGGCAGCGGCGCTACGTCGAATCGCTCTCCTCCTACGCCCGGCAGTTCCTCCAGCAGATGGAGAAGCCGGACGTCGACTCGATCGAGGGGCTGTCGCCGGCGATCTCGATCGAGCAGAAGTCGGTCTCCAAGAACCCGCGCTCGACGGTCGGCACGGTGACCGAGATCCACGACTACCTGCGGCTCCTCTACGCCTCGGTCGGGGTCCCGCACTGCCCGACCTGCGGCAAGACGATCCGCCCGCAGACGGTGCAGCAGATGGTCGACCGCGTCACCGAGCTCCCCGAGGGGACCCGCCTGGTCATCTACGCCCCCTACGTCCGCGGTAAGAAGGGGGAGTACAAGAAGCAGCTCCAGCAGATGGCGCGCGAAGGGTTCCTGCGCGCCCGGATCGACGGCCAGATGGTCGAGCTGGCCGGCGAGCCGCCCAGCCTCGACAAGCAGAAGAAGCACTCGATCGACATCGTCATCGACCGCATCGTGGTCAAGGCGGGCATCGAGAAGCGCCTGGCCGACTCGATCGAGACGGCGCTCAAGGTGGCGGGCGGGCTGGTCGTGCTGGCGCCCGAAGGCGCCGCCGAGGAGACCCTCTCGCAGAACTACTCGTGCTCGGATTGCGGCACCAGCCTGACCGAGATCACCCCGCGGCTGTTCTCCTTCAACAGCCCCTACGGCGCCTGTCCGACCTGCTCGGGGCTCGGCACCCTGATGGGGGTCGATGCGGACAAGGTGGTGCCGGACCCCGAGCGCTCGATCCTCGCCGGCGCCGTCGCCCCCTGGCCGGAGGGCTCGAAGTCGTGGCGCCTGAAGATGGTCGACACCCTCTCGAAGGCGATGGGGTTCTCGCTCTCGACGCCGTGGAAGAAGCTGCCGGCCGAGGCGCGGCAGGTGATCCTCCAGGGGAGCGGCGAGGAGGAGCTGAGCTTCAACCTCTCGGGGAAGAAGTCGAGCTACTCCTGGACCGGCAAGTTCGAAGGGGTGATCCCGATGCTCGACCGGCGCTACAAGGAGACCGACTCGGTCGCGATCCGCAGCGAGATCGAGAAGTACATGTCGGTCCACCTCTGCCCGACCTGCGAGGGGCGGCGGCTGCGGCCGGAGGCGCTGGCGGTCACCCTGCACGAGAAGGCGATCGACGAGCTGTCGCGCCTGCCGGTGTCGGACCTGCGCCTGTGGATGGGGACCGTGCCGCTCGACAAGCGGGAGCGGGCGATCGCCGAGAAGGTGGTGACCGAGATCCAGGACCGCCTGTCGTTCCTCGACGACGTCGGGGTCGGCTACCTGACCCTCGACCGCTCGTCGGCCACCCTGTCGGGGGGGGAGAGCCAGCGCATCCGCCTGGCGACCCAGATCGGCAGCAAGCTGATGGGGGTGCTCTACGTGCTCGACGAGCCGTCGATCGGCCTCCATCAGCGCGACAACGCCCGCCTGCTCGCCACCCTCCAGGGGATGCGCGACCTCGGCAACTCGGTGCTGGTGGTGGAGCACGACGAGGAGACGATCCGCGCCGCGGACTGGGTGATCGACCTCGGGCCCGGCGCCGGCGTCCACGGCGGCGAGATCGTGGCGCAGGGGACGCCGAAACAGATCGAGAAGTCGAAGCAGTCGCTCACCGGCCAGTACCTGACCGGCGCCCTCGAGGTGCCGGTGCCGGAGACGCGGCGCGAGGGACGCGGCGAGATCGTGATCGAGGGGGCACGGCAGAACAACCTCAAGAACCTCGACGTCGAGTTCCCCGTCGGCGCCTTCACGGTGGTCACCGGCGTCTCGGGGTCGGGAAAGAGCACGCTGGTCAACGACATCCTGCACAAGGCCCTGGCGCGCCACTTCTACCGCGCCTCGGACAAGCCGGGCGAGCACGACCGGATCACCGGCCTCGACCAGCTCGACAAGGTGATCGCCATCGATCAGAGCCCGATCGGCCGTACGCCGCGCTCGAACCCGGCGACCTACACCAACGTCTTCAACCCGATCCGCAACCTGATGGCGATGACGCCCGAGGCGCGGATGCGCGGCTACGGGCCGGGGCGCTTCAGCTTCAACGTCCCGGGCGGGCGCTGCGAGGCGTGCAAGGGGGACGGGCAGATCAAGATCGAGATGCACTTCCTGCCCGACATCTATGTCACCTGCGAGGTCTGCGGCGGCAAGCGCTACGACCGCGAGACGCTCGCCGTCCACTTCAAGGGGCTCAACATCGCCGAGATCCTCGACCTGCCGGTCGAGCAGGCGTACGAGATCTTCCGCAACATCCCGACCGTCGAGCGGGTGCTCGAGACGCTCAACGAGGTGGGGCTCGGCTACATCCGGCTCGGGCAGCCGGCGACCACCCTCTCGGGCGGCGAGGCACAGCGGGTGAAGCTCGCCCGCGAGCTCTGCAAGCGCTCGACCGGCCGCACCCTCTACCTGCTCGACGAGCCGACCACCGGCCTCCACTTCGACGACGTCGGCAAGCTGCTCAAGCTCCTGCACCGGCTGGTCGAGCTGGGGAACACGGTGGTGGTGATCGAGCACAACCTCGACGTCATCAAGACGGCCGATTGGGTGATCGACCTCGGGCCGGAAGGGGGAGCCGGCGGCGGCCGGCTGCTGGCGGAGGGGACTCCCGAGGAGATCGCGGCGGTCCCGGAGAGCTACACCGGGCACTACCTGCGCCAGGTGCTACCGCCGCCCAAGACGAAGAAACGGGCGGGGGGGCGGCGGTAGCCTGCTTAGCCTCGCCTGCTTACGGCGTGTTCTCGAACACCCACTGCTGGTTGGACCCCGAGCCGCAGTCCCAGACCTGGACCTTGGTGCCGCCGTGACCGATGGTGCCGAGGTCGGCGTCGAGGCAGCGGCCGCTCGCCTGATTCACCAGCCGGGAAAAGCTGTCATATGTCCACTTCTGACTGGCCGCGCCCGTGCAGGCGACCAGCGGTACGGGGGTGCCGTTGGTGCCGGCGCCGTCATCCAGGCATCCCGTCGGAGAATTGCCGACGATCTGGCCGACTCTGGGGTTGTAGGTCCACTGCTGATAGACCGAGCTGGAACAGGTCCACAACTGCGCGCCGGTGGGAGTTCCGGAATCCAGGCAGCGCGGGCTGCCGCCGTTGTAGACGTGGCCGGAATAAAGCATCGGCCCTGTCGGAAAAGCCTGAGCCGGGCCGGCGACCAACGCGCTCATCGCTCCGATCGATAGGGCCATCTTCACGGCGAAGATGGAACGGCGCTGCAACGAATCGAACATGACGTGCTCCTTTCAAAGGTGCCCTGGTTGAGGAATGTGACAGCCTCCCTCGAATACATAAAAAGGTTATTCTCCGGACTTTCACAAATCAATCCTTTAGCGAAATGAGAGCAATCTTTTGATAGTCGGCGCTCACCGCTCGCGGCGCTCGATGACCCGGCGAATTGTTGAGCCCGAGCAACCCTGCGCCGGTTGAGGCCGTACAATGAGGGCGATGGCACGCCACGACGCCCAGCTCGCCGAGAAGCGGCGGATCCTCCAGCTCGAGACGCTCTACGACCTGGCGATCGCGCTCCACGCGCAGCGCCCGGAGCAGGAGCTGGTCGACGAGCTGCTGCAAAGAGTCTGCGCCGTGCTCGACCCGGGGGCGGCGGTGGCGGTCTCCCGCGACGCCTACGGCGGGGCGCGCGGGGTGGCCTCGGTCGGCTGGCTGGACGACCTGCCGGCCGGGGACGCCCTCCTCGCGGCGCCGATCTGGCGGGAGCTGCTGACCGAGGGGCACACCCTCTCGCGCTCGCAGGGGGTGCTCGCCGGGCGCCCCTACGAGCAGCTCCTCGCCGCGCCGCTCGCCTATCGCGGCGTCTTCCTCGGCTACGTCGCCGTGCTCGACAAGGAGGTCCGTGGAGATTCGGACCCTTCGTTCACCCCCGACGACCGCCGCTTCCTCGATTCCGTGGCCGCGCTCGCGGCGGCGGCGCTCGACGCCGCCCGCCAGGTCGAGCGGCTGGAGACCCAGCGCGAGCGCCTGGAAGAAGAGAACAAGGCCCTCAAGGGACGTCTCGCCGAGGACGTCGCCGGCCGCCGGATCGTCGCCCACGCGCCGCCGATGCGCCGGGTGCTCGACGTCATCGAGCGGGTGGCCCCGCGCGGCGTCAGCGTCCTGGTGCGCGGGGAGAGCGGCACCGGCAAGGAGCTGGTGGCGAAGATGATCCATCACCTCTCGGGCCGCGAGGGGGCGTTGATCGCCGTCAACTGCGCGGCGCTCCCCGAGGGGCTGCTCGAGAGCGAGCTGTTCGGCATCGAGGGGGGCGTGGCGACGGGGGTGCAGGCGCGGCCGGGGAAGTTCGAGCTGGCCGACCACGGCACCCTGTTCCTCGACGAGATCGGCGACATGCAGACCTCCCTCCAGGTGCGGCTGCTGCGCGTTCTCCAGGAGCGCGAGGTGACGCGGGTCGGCGGCCGGCGGCCGATCCCGGTCGACGTGCGGCTGGTGGCCGCCACCCATCAGGACCTCGAGAAGCTGATCGGCGAGGCCCGTTTCCGCGAGGACCTCTACTACCGCCTCAAGGGGGTGGAGATCGAGCTGCCTCCCTTGCGCGACCGCAGGGCGGACATCCCCCACCTGGTGCGCGCCTTCCTGGAGGAGTTCTGCCGCCGCGAAGCGATCCCGGTCCCCACCCTGCGCTCCGAGGCGCTGGCCCTGCTGCTCGGCTACGACTTCCCCGGCAACGTCCGCGAGCTCCAGAACGTCGTCGAGGGGGCGGTCTCGCTCGCCGACGGGGAGATCGACGCCGAGCTGATCCGCTCGCTCCTCGCCGCTCCCACCCAAGCCTCTCCGGAAGCGCTCGACCTCGCCACCCTCGAGCGGCGCCACATCTCCCGCGTCCTCAAGCTGACCGCGGGCAACAAGAGCGAGGCCGCGAAGATCCTCGGGCTCGACCGCAAGACGTTGCAACGGAAGGGCTTTTGAGGTTGCTCGTCGCCGGCGGAAGAGATATATAATGGAAGCCGGAGCCCAGAGATGAAATTCAGTAATGCCGAGCGAGCCGAGATCCTGACGGAGATGCGGCGGGTAGCAGCGGAAAAGCACCGCTACCACGTGATTCCGTACCGGAGCCGGTGGATCGTCATGGAGAGCGGGGGAGACCGGCGCGCAGCGTTGGCAGCGTTGACGGTGCGGACCAAGGACAGAGCGATCCAGCAGGCCCGGGAGCTCGCGATGGAGTCTCAGGGCGAGCTGATCATCCATGGGCGCGATGGCCGCATCCAAGAGCATCTCAGCTTTCGCGAGATCTCCGGCTAGCCCGTCTCTCAACTCCGCCCGAATGGTAGCCGGTGCCGACCGCTTCGAGCGAAGCCTGTTCGTCAACTGCCCGTTTGATCCGGAGTACCAGCCTCTCCTTCAAGGTCTGGTCTTCACCGTTCTCGAGTGCGGGCTCGAGCCGCGGCTGGCCCTGGACAATGCCGACTCGGGGCAGGTCCGGGTCCAGAAGATCCGCGATCTGATCCGCTCCTGCCGCTTCAGCATCCATGACATCTCGCGGATCGAGCCTCTCCGGGCAGGAGACCTTCCCCGCTTCAATATGCCCTTCGAGCTCGGCCTCGACCTGGGGTGCAGGTACTACGGCGGCAAGCGGCTGGAAGGCAAACAGTGTCTCATCCTGGAGCGGGAGCGCTATCGCTATCAGCGGGTGCTGTCCGACGTTTCTGGTAACGACATCCGGGCTCACGGTGGCGATCCTGTGGCTCTCATGACCGAAGTGCGGAACTGGCTGAAGGTGGCCACCCGGATGGAGTTGCCGAGCGGCAGCAGCATCTGGGGGCAGTACAGCTCGTTTCGAGGAGATCTGGAGCTCACCTTTGAGCGACTGCGCTACTCCCGGAGAGACATCGAATCTCTGGAAATCGTCGAGTACATCGATTTCATCAAGGACTGGCGGGCCAGGAGACCTGCGCTTCCCTCATAGGCGACCGCAAGACGTTGCAGCGGAAGGGCTTCTGAGCCGTTCAATCGTTGAAGCAAACGATCTGCGACAAATTCTCCCTGCCTGGACTTTTTGTCCCGGACCTCTGCGAACCGCGACAAAATAGGCGTTCTGTCACCAGGGGTCGCGGTGCAGGGCCCTGACGCGGGGCATAATGTCGCGATCAAGTCTGCGACAGTTGGGTCTCAAGGTTGTGGCATTCCCGTTAAGTTACTGTAAACAATAGGTATCGGATGGTACGGCGCGGTTTCCGGCGGAGCTGGCAACAGGCTTGCGATAGACCAGGGGCGGATGAGGAGGAACGTCATGCTAGACTCCGTTCGGAAGCACGTAGCCGTCCCGTATGTGCCGGTCAAGGTGCTGCTCTCCGTGGGCTCCCTGGCCAGCTTTGGTTGGCTGCTGTCTCACGACCTGGTCCATCCCATCGTGATCTACGCTCTCCAGCTCTATCTCTCTCTCTGATCGCCACCCGACGGCCGGTACGGTTAAGGACATGGCTGAAGGCGTTTTGAGGGAGGTCATGCTGGCACTGCCGATGGTCCCCGAGATGGAGCTCGAGGCGAGCAAGACCGCGGCCGCCATCGCCGAGTCGATCCGGATGAGCCCGGATCGAGTCGACGAGGTACGGTTGGCGGTGGTGGAAGCTTGCATCAACGCTCTGGAGCACAGCCATGCCACCGACCAGGAGGTCTACGTGACGTTCCAGGTGGTGGGATTGCCGGGGGATCCGGAGAAGCTGCGCATCATGGTCCGCGACAACGGTGTAGGCTTCCCTCCGGAGCTCCTCCAGGAGCCCGCGGCGGCGGAGGGCTCGAGCCCGCCGCTGCGCAAGCGCAAGCACGGGCTCCGGATCATGCAGGGACTGATGGACGAGGTGGAGATCGTTTCGGGCTCCGAAGGGACGACGATCGTGATGAGTAAGCTGCGATGAAAACGGGGGCGAGCCGATGACCGAGAGCCTCAACATCACCGTGGATCGCCGCGAGGGCCTGGCGGTGATCTACACGGAGGGGTACATCAACAACCAGGGGGGCGAGGAGATCGCCAAGGCTGCCTACAAGCTCCTTGACGAGGGGTTCAAGACGCTCCTCCTCAATCTGGCGGGGACGAAGATCGTCAACTCGATCGGCATCTCGATCCTCATCGAGATCATCGAGAAGATGATCGAGATCGACGGCAAGCTGGGTTTCTGCTGCCTGACTCCGACCATCGAAAAGACCTTCCATATCATGGGCCTCGCGCAGTACGCTCCGATCTTCAGCGACGAAGCGGCCGCGATGTCCCAGCTTCGCCCCTGAGTCCCGAGCGGACTCCGCACCAAGCATCCGTAGGAGATAGCCATGGAGGGCATCGGGCGGGCCGGCACGATGGCGCAGGCCTGGGACGACTTGCTGATCCTCTCTCGCGACGAGACGAGCGAGCGCCCCATGATGGAGCGTCTGCTCGACCTCTGGCGGCGGGAGCATGGCGTCGAGGCGGCCGGCCTCTACCTCGAGCGCGGCGGCCGGTTCGAGCGGGAGTCCGCGGTGGGCGATGGGCTCCCCGAGGTCCTGGAGGGGGACGCTCCCGGGGAGCGCGGCGATCTCGGCAGGCTCGATTTTCCCGGTGGCCGGCTCGTCTTCACCCCGGGCTCGCCGCCGGCCGGAAACGGCGCGGCGAACCATGCTCTGACCCTCCTCCTCGCCTCCGCGCTCAAGAGCTGCCGGCTGAAGTACGACCTCAAGGACCAGCAGTTCCAGGTCAACTACCGGGTGGTCGAGCTCGAGGCCCTCTACGACGTGGGGCTCGCGGTCGCCTCGACCCTCGACCTCGACCGCCTGTCGGAGGAGATCCTGCTGCGCGCCGTGTCGCTGCTCGACGCGCGGCGCGGCGCCCTCTACATCCTGGAGGACGGCCGCTACCGGTTGGACCGCACCTTCGGCGGTGAGGCGGCGCCGTGGTTCGCGGGCGGCGACGGCGAGCTGCGCCAGTTCCTGGTGGCGGGAGGCGAGGCGCCGGCCCACCTGCTCCCCGGCGCCCGCTATCTCCAGGGGGTGCCGATCGAGGTGGAGAGCGGCTCGCGGGGGCTGATCGCGGTGGGGGACAAGGAGAGCCGCCGCGGGGTCGGCCCCTTCCTCGCCTCGGACCGCCGCACCCTCTCGCTGTTCGCCAACCAGGCGGCGCTGGCGCTCGAGAACGCGCGCCTCCACCTCCAGGCGCTGGAGAAGGAGCGCCTCGAGCGGGAGATGCACCTCGCCGCCGAGATCCAGCGCCAGATCCTCCCCAAGGGGGCCCCCGTCGTCGCCGGCTTCGAGCTGATCGGCTGGTACCGCCCGGCGCGGCAGGTGGGGGGGACTACTACGACCTCTTCCGGCGCGCGGACGGACGGGTCGGCCTGGTGGTGGGGGACGTCTCGGGCAAGGGGATGCCGGCGGCCCTGATGGTGTCGGTCCTCCATTCGGCCCTCCGCCTGCTCCTCGACCAGGACGGCTTCGGGCCGCTGATGCTCGAGCGCCTGAACCGTCACGTCCACGAGTCGAGCGCCTCCAACAAATTCATCACCATGCTGCTCGCCGAGCTCGACCCGGCGACGGGGGGGCTCCACTACATGAACGCCGGGCACAACCCCGCGATTCTGCTGCGGGCCGACGGCCGGGCCGAGGAGCTGCCGGCCGGCGGCATGCCGATCGGCCTGATGCCGGACGCCCGCTTCCAGTCCCGCGCCCTGACCATGGAGCCGGGGGACCTGCTCTGCATCTACAGCGACGGCATCACCGAGGCCGCGGCTCCCGACGACGAGGAGTTCGGGATGGAGCGGCTGACCGGCCTCCTGCGCGCCGGGCGGGAGCGCCCGCTCGCCGAGCTCGTGGAGTCCATCCCGCAGGCGATCGGCGAGTTCTCCCAGGGGCTGCCGCAGGGGGATGACCAGACGCTCGTGCTGCTGCGGCGCAGCTAAGCTCCTCTTCGGATGGACGACGAGGAACGGAGGGCTTCCGAGGAGGAACGGCGCCGGCTCGCCGGCCTCGCCGTGCCGCCCGGCCTCTGCGCGAGCTGCGAGCACCTGCGCCTCCTCGCCTCCCGCCGCAGCGTCTTCGTGCGTTGCGGCCTCGCCGCCACCGACCCCGGCTTCCCGCGCTATCCCCCCCTGCCGGTCGTCGCGTGCCGCGGCTACCGGGCGCAGGCTCAGCGGTAGAGCTTGCGTCCGATCTGGAGCTCCTCGACGTACACCAGCTCGCAGGCGCCCGGCCCGGTGTCCTCGCGGGTGAGCGAGCTGTTCCAGTAGAAGCCGTCCGCGCGCCGGGCGTCGACCAGCAGGCCGTGGACCCGCACGCGGTCGCCGGTGCCGACGGCGAGCAGGGCCCGGCGGACGTTCTCGTCGGCGGGAATCATGTGCATGTTCGCCGAGTGGGTCTCGATGTAGTGGAGGTCGAGATCGGCCGCAGGGGATGCGCCAGAAGTAGTAGCGGGTCATCTGGCCGTAGGAGACCTTCGACTTGTAGGGCTCCTCCGGCAGCTTCCCCCAGGTCATCACCAGGTCGACCGGCACCAGGAAGGCGCCGTCGTCCATGCGATAGTGCTCGTCGCCGGCCACCACGGCCGAGGCGTCGAAGGCGGCGCGGGGGGCGAGGGTGACCGTCCCCTTGCGGGTGTCGAGGGAGAACGGCGGCCGCGTCGTCGGCTCCTGCCGGGGCTCCGCGGAGACGTCGATCGGTTCGGCCGTCCCCGAAGCATGGGGGCACGACCAGCCGTAGTAGACCAGGACCCCGGCGGCGAGGAGAGCGAGGAGGGTCTTGTTCATGGCCTGAGGGGAAGTCTACTTCCATCCTTTGACATCCGCCGTCCTCCCCCGGTATCATCCCCCTGCATTACGAGCGGCCCGGCACCCGCCGGGCTCGGCAACCTGGGACGGACACCCAAGGTGCCCTCTCGTTCTTCCGAGGACGAGGATGCGGTCGCCCCGATCGGTGACAATTAAGTGTCCGGAGCGGAAAGCCCGTCTCGTGATGCTTGCGAGGCGGGCTTTTTGTATGCCCAAGAGGCCCCAGAGGAGAACGCCCAGTGAGCGATCCGGTCTTCGAAGTCCCGTTTCCGACGAAGCCTTCTGATGTGGAACAGCGCACGGCGCTCCTGCGGGCGGCCCTCGACGAACGCATCCTGGTGCTCGACGGCGCCACCGGCACGGCCCTCCAGGGGGTGGTGCTGACCGCCGACGACTTCGGCGGCCCCGAGCTCGAGGGTTGCAACGAGAACCTCTGCGCCACCCGTCCCGACGTGGTCGACGGCGTTCACGAGGGGTATCTCCGGGCCGGCTGCGACATCGTGGAGACCAACTCCTTCGGCGGCACGCCGCTGGTGCTCGGCGAGTACGGCCTGGCGGACCAGGCCTACGAGCTCAACCGCCTGTCGGCGGCGATCGCCCGCGCCGCCTGCACCCGCCACTCGACTCCGGAGCAGCCCCGCTTCGTCTGCGGCTCGATGGGCCCCACCACCAAGGCGATCTCGGTGACCGGCGGCATCACCTTCGCGGGGCTGATCGAGAACTTCCGCGTTCAGGCGCTCGGCCTGATGGCGGGGGGCGCCGACTACCTGCTGCTCGAGACCTCGCAGGACACCCGCAACATCAAGGCCGGGCTGATCGGCATCGAGCAGGCGTTCGAGCAAGCCGGGTGGAAGGTTCCGGTCGCCGTCTCGGCCACCATCGAGACCACCGGCACCACGCTCGGCGGCCAGGACGCCGAGGCGCTCGCCGTCTCGCTCCTCCACGCCGACCTCCTCTACGTCGGCCTCAACTGCGCCACCGGCCCCGACCTGATGACCGACCACGTGCGCACCCTCTCCGAGCTCTGCCGCACGCGGGTCGCCTGCGTCCCCAACGCCGGCCTGCCCGACGAGGACGGCAAGTACACCGAGGGGCCGGAGGACTTCGTGCGCGTCTTCGGCCGCTTCCTCGACGCCGGCTGGCTGAACCTCGTCGGCGGCTGCTGCGGCACCACGGACGCCCACGTCACCGCCCTCGCCGGGCTGGTGCGCGGCCGGCCGCCGCGGGCGATCCCCCGCTACCGGCGCTCCTTCGTCTCCGGCCTCGAGGCCGTCGAGCTCTCCGACGCGCAGCGGCCGACGATGGTCGGCGAGCGCACCAACGTCCTCGGCAGCCGCAAGTTCAAGGGGCTGATCCAGGCCGGCGAGCACGAGGCCGCCGCCGAGGTCGGGCGCGCGCAGGTCAAGGCCGGCGGCCAGGTGCTCGACGTCTGCCTGCAGGACCCCGACCGCGACGAGATCACCGACATGGAAGGGTTCCTCGACCGCCTGGTCCGCCTGGTCAAGGCGCCGCTGATGATCGACTCGACCGACGCGGTGGTGATGGAGAAGGCGCTCACCTACTGCCAGGGGAAGTCGATCCTCAACTCGATCAACCTCGAGGACGGGCGCAGCCGCTTCGAGCGGGTGGTGCCGCTCGCCCGCCGCTTCGGCGCCGCCCTGGTGGTCGGGCTGATCGACGAGAAGGGGATGGCGGTCGACGTCGAGCGCAAGGTCGAGGTGGCGCGCCGCAGCTACCAGATCCTGGTCGAGGAGATGGGGGTCGAGCCCGAGGACATCTGGTGGGACCCGCTGGTCTTCCCCTGCGGCACCGGCGACGCCACCTACCTCGGCTCGGCCGCCCAGACGATCGAGGGGGTGCGGGCGGTCAAGGAGCTGTTCCCGGACACCAAGACGATCCTCGGCATCTCGAACGTCAGCTTCGGCCTCCCCGGCGCCGGCCGCGAGGTGCTCAACTCGGTCTTCCTCTATCACTGCACCAAGGCGGGGCTCGACGCGGCGATCGTCAACACCGAGAAGCTCGCCCGCTACGCCGACATCCCGGCGAGTGAGCGCGAGCTCGCCGAAGCGCTGATCTTCCTGCCGCTGGGGGACGTCGAGGCGGGGAACCAGGCGGTCGAGGAGTTCACCGCCCACTTCCGCGGCCGCACCTCCGCCGCCGTCCGCCCGCGCGCCGAGCTGCCGCTCGCTGAGCGCATCGCCCGCGCCGTCGTCGAGGGGAGCAAGACCGGGCTCGAGGGCGACCTCGCCGAGGCGCTCGCCGACCCGCGCTGGCCGGCGGCGCTCGACATCGTCAACGGTCCGCTGATGGCCGGGATGAGCGAGGTCGGCCGCCTGTTCAACGACAACCAGCTGATCGTCGCCGAGGTGCTGCAGAGCGCCGAGGTGATGAAGGCGGCGGTGTCGTTCCTCGAGCCGCACATGGAGAAGGCGGTCGACGGCTCCTCCTCCTCGCGCGGCAAGGTGCTGCTCGCCACCGTCAAGGGGGACGTCCACGACATCGGCAAGAACCTGGTCGACATCGTCCTCTCGAACAACGGCTTCACGGTGGTGAACCTGGGGATCAAGGTGCCCTCCGAGCGGCTGATCCAGGCGGTGCGCGAGCACCGGCCGGACGTCATCGGCCTCTCCGGGCTGCTGGTGAAGAGCGCCCAGCAGATGGTGCTGACGGCGGGCGACCTGGCGGCGGTCGGCATCGACACCCCGCTCCTGGTCGGCGGCGCGGCGCTCACCCGCCGCTTCACCCACCGCAAGATCGCCCAGGCCTATACGGGCCTCTGCACCTACGCCAAGGACGCCATGCACGGCCTCAAGCTGGTCGAGCGGCTGCTCGATCCGGCGCAGAAGCCGGGGCTCGAGAGCGAGGTGATCGACCTGCTCGCCGCCGACACCGCCGACGCCGCGCCCGAGGCGGTGGAGACGGCGGCCGCCGGCCGCAACGCCGCCGCCGAGGTGCGCCGGGAGATCCCGGTGCCGGCTCCCGCCGACGTCGAGCGCCACGTCGTGGAGCTCGACCTCGACCGCGTCTGGGACCACCTCAACCCGCAGATGATCTACGGCAAGCACCTGGGATTGAAGGGGGCGGTCAAGCGGCTGAAGGCCGAGGGGGATCCCAAGCTCGCCAAGCTCGAGGAGGTGATCGCAGGGCTCCAGGAGCTCGGCCGCGCCGGCGCGCTCCACGCGCGGGCCGTCTGGCGCTTCTTCCCGGCCGAGGCGGACGGCAACCGGATCACCCTGCGCTGTCCGCGGACGGGTTCTGTCGCCGCCGCCTGGGACTTCCCGCGCCAGAACCGCGAGGGGGGGCTCTGCCTCGCCGACTACGTGCTGCCGGGCGACCACGTGGCGCTCTTCGTGACGACCGCGGGCGAAGGCGTGCGCGAAAGGGTGGAGGAGTGGAAGCGCACCGGCGAGTACCTGAAGAGCCACGCCTTCGCCGCGCTGGCGCTCGAGACCGCCGAGGCCGCCGCCGAGTACGTCCACGCCTGCATCCGCGAGGCTTGGGGATTCCCCGACCCGGAGGGGCTGCCGCTCGAGGACAAGCTCGCCGCGCGCTACCGCGGCAAGCGCTACAGCTTCGGCTACCCCGCCTGCCCGGACCTCGCCTTCCAGCACGGCCTGTTCGCCGCCCTGCGGCCGGAGGAGATCGGCGTCGAGCTCACCGAGGGGGAGATGATGGACCCCGAGGCGAGCGTCTCGGCGCTGGTCTTCCACCATCCGGACGCGCGGTATTTCGGGGTGTAGGCACCCTACCGGCCCAACGGGCCGGGAGAACCCAGCCCAGGGCTGAGGCCGCAGGCCGATGCCCTGGGTGACGGAGGTCAAAATTCCCTGCGGCCTGTAAGGCCGCGAGAAGAATCTCGATCCCGAAACTGAATGGCTGGGCGGAGTTCTCGCGGCCCTACAGGCCGCAGGGATGATCGGGCGTTCCCTCCCTAGGGCATCGGCCTGCGGCCTCAGCCCTGGGCTCCACTCTCCCGGCCCGTTGGGCCGGTTTTGTTAGAACGCTTCTATCGTCTTGGCCTGTCGCCGAACACCGCTCAGCACCGATTTTGGCCCGGTATAGCCCTTCCCTCTATCCGGAAAGTTGCTTATGCGACAGACTGCATGGTATTGACGCGAATTCGGCATCTAATGGCGGCTTTGAAAGCTAGCCTTGCTGCAGCCTCAGAAGAGAAGGAGCAGGCTAAGCCAGCTAACAAAGGTAAGGCGCCCAACAAGGTCACTGCACCGGACGCCAACCGAGCTTCGCGCGGTCGTCGCCGGTGAGCTTCTGAACGTTAGGCGGCGTAAGAACGATTCATGACTTCACCAGCACTTCCAGATGGCCCGAGAAGTCTCCGAGCAGCGGTGCAACTTCTCGAGTTAATCTTGCCCGATCTCTATCGGGACCTAGCCGACGACATTGAGGCGGTGGTGGCCGATCTTCACGCTTCGACTGGCGACCAGATATCGCTCGATCGCTTCTCCCTTGACCTCAAGTGCTCTATCCAATCACTGTTCGGGCTAATCGAATCGACTGCCAATGCGTTCACATCTGCTGTTCTCGCCACCGGTGTGTCGCTTTCGCCCTCGGATAGAGCCATCCTCTTCGGGTTTGAGTACGACTCCAACGCCGATACGTGTCTCGACACGCCACGCCAACATTCGCTGGAGAAACGCGCGGAAGCGGCACTAAGGACTTTCATTACCGCCTGCGGAGGTACAGTCGAGCAATGGTCAGATGAACATGTCGCTCACTTCAAGATCGTCGCAAAAGCACGCAACCTCTTCACCCACCCCATCAAGCTTGAGTACTTGTCGCCCGTACACGCGTACGACAGCTTCCGTCATCTTGCTGGTTGGTATTCATCCTTACTGCGTCGAGAGCTCTCCTTTGTACCTAGCGACCTCCAGATCCCACTAAAAGGTATTCCGGGACCACTTGTCGACAAACTCCCACCGGCTAGATTCCCGGATCCTTCGGATACACTGAATCGCGATTTCTACGCTCATCTCGAATCCGTTCCAGGCGCCGCAATTGCCTACATCGATCGTTTCAATCGAAAGTTGCACTCCGAGCTTCAGGATGTTCTGTTTTTTTGCAGATCGGCACTGACGCCGCCCTACGACGATCGGCACATCGGTCGTGCTGTTCGGCGCGCCATACGTACCGTCGCCACTACCGCGGAAGGCGAAGCTGGCTTCGCGCTCTTCTTTATGCGGGCCGTTCGTTGGCGAAAGAGCAAGATTCCAATCCCCTCGCACCCAAAGGGCACACCAGTGCCGACTAGATTTGCTGCCACAATTCAGGCCTTCTCCGCCGCACTCGGTATCGGCTTCACACCTCAGACAAGCGGGAGCGCATGGTCCGCTTTTCTAGAGGCCTTTTCCGTCCGAGACCGTCTTACTCATCCGCGTCGGCCATCGGACGTTCAGTTGTCCCTGAAAGATCTGAGCACTGCGATGTCAGCGCTAGGTTGGCTCTCCGAAAATGGCTCGCGCGGGCTGCATATCGATGAGGACAAGGCAATGGTACTGGTAGGGCGTCGGTAGTGGCCCGCCGCCTAACCCGCCGCTTAACCGTCGCTGCCGCGGACGCCACCGGGGTAAACTGGGCAACGTCCTCGCACCTGTCGTCGAACAAAAGTGACTCCGCTTGTCAGCTCAGGCGGCTGGCGCCTCTGAGCTCATAAGCCGTTAGGCGGCTGGGAGAGAGACGCTCGGTGACGGAAGCAGACTATTGAGTGAAGTTGGAGTTCCGCGTGTGTCGCGAACTCGAGGGGATGGAGGATAAAGCCCTCCAATCACTGTGTGCGACGGCTTCATTCCGGAACAGTACCGGCTCGACGATCCCATTCCTCGAGTCACCGGGCGCGCGTGGATTGGCACGGGGTCGCGGAAGCAAGATCGTTGGGAGTTCAGTCTGTTTCTCGACAATGCCGCTCGCACGCGTGAGGACGTCTGTTGGGAAGCATTGCTTCCCGGCGACGAGGTAACCGGCCCGGTGTCGATCTGGAGGGGCGGCGACTCCGCGTCACGCCGGGGCGCGCGGTGGCCGCCTGACAGGACATGGCAGCGGACGGTCGCTTCGCTCGTTCGCCGTCCTGCGGCCGCAGGAGATCAGCGTCGAGCTCGGCGAAGGGGAGATGATGGACCCGGTGGCTTCGCTTGAGCGCGGGGCCCGGCGCGGCGTCCGGCGGGAGCGGCTGGGAGGCGCAATGCGGCGGCGCCTCGACGAGGAGCCGCCGCCTTGCAGACCTGCCTACCGAGCCTCGCGTTTCCAGACGCTGCGGGCGAACCCGCAGTTTAGTTCGCGCCGCATCGGGTGCTGTTGCCTTGGACGGGAGTGGGCGCTGTACAGGCACCACAAGTCAGTGTGTCCGGGCCGCCTCCCTTGTAGGTTGTACACCCTATCGATTCGCCGCCAAAGCCGCCTGCAATCTCTGTCATGGCTCTGTCGTCGAGACCCCTCAGGGTCTCCCTCGTCAACACCAGCTTCCTTTGCTTCTTCATTCGGGCTTCTCCTTCTTTGTGGCGCCAGGACGACCTCCCGGCGCGCAAAGTATAAGCGACTCGAGCAAGGGGCGCGCACGAACGGCGAGGCCGGCGAGGCCAGGATGGCGGCGGGTCCGAGGGACTGGACTCCGATGCGCTCCCGATGTTCAGCGGCCTCCCCGTCGATCTCGGACACCATCGCGACGACGAGTTGCTGTCGCTTCTCCGGCGTCAGGGGGTGCCAGCAGGAGAGGGGAGCGAGCTCCAGGGTTTCGCGGGTCGCATACTGGTAGAAGCCGAAGTCTTCTCCCCGCCGGCGGGCGCGGTACTCCTGCGTGCGGTCGAACCACCAGCCTTCGAGAGCGGCGCCGTGCGTCAAGGCTCGGGCGCAATGGGGATTCCGGGCCAGTCCTCGAGCGCTCGACCAGACCCTCTTTGCAGCCGTGGCTGAGGACGTAGCCTCGGTTCATCGCCATGGTGAAGGAGGGCAACGTCACGTTGCACAGGTTCATCGTCCCGGTGAACGGGTGCACCGTCACGCTGCACAGGTTCTTCGTTCCGGAAAACCAGTGCGACGTCACGATGTACTACTTCTTCGATCTGGAAAACCAGTGCACCGTCACGCTGCATGGGTTCTTCATCCCGGAGAACCGGTACAACGTCACGTTGCACAGGTTCTTCGTTCCGGAAAACCGGTGCACCGTCACGTTGCACTACTTCTTCGGTCTGGAGAACGGTGCACCGTCAGGATGCACAGGTTCTCGTCCCGGTGAACCGGTGCAACGTCGCGCTGCACAGTTGTTCTTCTCGGAAAACCAGTGCGACGGCACGACGTACCACTTCTTTGGTCTGGAAAAGCCGGTGCGACGTCACGTTGCATGGGTTCTTCGTTCCGAAAAACCACGTCAACGTCACGTTGCACGTATCACCGTCCGAAAAAACCAGGGAAACCTCACTCGTGCCAGGTGCAACGGACCGTGGCACCCTATCGCCGGATCATCCGCGGGCTCCTGGAACCTCCCGGGAGGGAGGGCCTCGGAGCCTCCGGTTCGCGGTGTCCCGCTAGCAGTTGACCCTGCGGAGGGGCCGGAGCTACTTCTTGCCGGGCTGCTGCCGCTTCCAGGTCGCGGCGGCTGACCGATCAGGTCCTTCGCCTCGCAGACGAACTCGCCGTCCGCCTTGTAGTCGTCCTTGCAGATCGTGTAGGCGATCGTCCTCGCCCCGGCGAGCTTCCGGACCTCGCTCCACGGGATCTCGGTGCGGATGTACTCGACCGGGCTGTCGGGGGCGCGATCGTGCTCCAGCTTGCCGAGGGTCACGGGCTGGCCGTCCGCGGTCAGGGTGAGAGTGAAGCAGCCGGTGTACTTCATCGGCTTGCCGTTGCCCATCACCACGAACATCAGCGAGTCGGGCTGATCCGAGGTCCACACCAGGAGCGGATCGAAGCTGAACGCCTGCGGCACGGTGCGGGTCTTCTGGACGACGGCGCCGGTCGCGGCGTCCACCTCGTGGACGCTCTGGCAGGTGGGCAGGACCCGCCGCGCCTCGTCCTTGCGGATCTGCTCGGCCGTCGCCGGCGGCGTCTGGGGGAAGGCGGCGGCCGGGGTGGAGAGAAGCAACGCCAACGCGAAGACGGCTCGGTTCATCTGAAGAGTCCTCCCGGGGACGTAACACCCGCCTGCGGCGGTGGATTCCTGGCCTCGATCTTGCCTCATCCCAGGGAGAGGTCAGGTGCGCACCATGCCCCAAGGACGCTACAGAAGCCTGGAAGACCCCGAAACGCTGCGGCGGTTCGTCCAGAATTTGCGCGAAGGGGTGTACATCACCGACGAGGACGGGGAGATCCTCGACGCCAATCCGGCATGCCTGGAGATCTTCGGCGTCGCCTCGGTCGAGGAGCTGCGCCGCTACAAGGCGCAGGACCTGTTCGCCGATCCCGCCCTGCGCGCCGAGGAGACGGCGCTGCTCGCCCGCGAGGGGGAGGTGCGGGAGGTCGAGATCGTCCTCCGCCGGCCGGACGGCGGCGAGCGCACGGTGCTCGACAGTTGCCACGCGGTCCGCGACGAGGAGAGCGGAGCGACCCTCTATCACGGCATCCTGATCGACATCTCGGTGCGCAAGCAGCTCGAAGGGCGCTTCCTGGCGGCGAGCCGGCTCGATCCGCTGACCGGCTGCTACAACCGGCGCTTCCTGCACGACGTCCAGGAGCGGCTGGCGGCCTTCGGGACGTGGGGAGCGATCGTCGTCGACGTCGACAACTTCAAGGAGCTCAACGACGACTTCGGCCACCAGGCGGGAGACGAGGTGCTGGTCAAGGTGAGCCGCTTCCTGCAACAGAACGCCCGCGCCGAGGACGCCGTGGTGCGGATGGGAGGCGACGAGTTCCTGCTCCTGCTGGTCGGCGCCTCGGCGCGTTACGTGGCGGAGGTCGGGCAGCGGCTGCGGCTGACCGCCGCCGAGCAGGAGGTCCCCTCCTTCTCGCTCGGCTGGGCCACCCGCCACGGCACCGAGAGCCTGGAGCAGACGATCGACCATGCCGACCGCGAGCTGTTGCAGATCCGCCTCTTCGAGCGCCGCTCGCGCAAGAAGACCCTGCGCGGTCCCCGCCGGCGGCTGGTCGAGGACTACCCGGGGGACTAGGGCAAAAACCGGCGGCATGCCGGCTCTTCTTGTGGCCCGACCCGGTCCGGTAATATTCTTGCTGGAAATTCGCCCAACCTAGATGCGGCCCGGCTGTAGCCGGAAAGGCGAAGCTTTTGGCGATCCTCAACGAACAGATCGAAGGCAAGTACGAGATCCTCGGCAAGTTGCGCGAGGGGGGGATGGGGGCCATCTACAAGGTGCGCCACCGTCTCCTCGACGAGGTGCGCGTCGTCAAGGTCATCCGCTCCCGCCAGGGGGACGTCGAGGGGGACGCCGCCGATCGTTTCCTGAGCGAGGCGCGTTCCGCGATCAAGCTGCGCCATCCGAACGTGGCGGTGCTCCACGACTTCGCGGTGGCCGGCGACGGGCAGGCGTTCATCGTCATGGAGCACATCGACGGCTGGAACCTGCTCGAGCTGCTGACCGGGTTCGGGCCGCCCCCGCTCGCGCTGACCCTCGAGATCGCCCGCCAGTCGCTCAAGGCGCTCGGCTACCTCCACCGGCTGAGGATCGTCCACCGCGACATCTCGCCGGACAACCTGATGCTCACCCGGGACGTCGACGGCTATCCGCTGGTCAAGCTGATCGACCTCGGCATCGCCAAGGCTCTCGAGGGGACCGGTGGGCTCACCACCACCGGGGTCTTCCTCGGCAAGCCCCGCTACGGCTCGCCGGAGCGCTTCGGCGGCGGCGCCTCGGACGCGCGCAGCGACCTCTACTCCTTCGGCGTCGTCCTCTACGAGCTGCTCACCGGCCGGCCGCCGTTCGCCGGCCAGCGAGCCCGCGGCCCTGATGGCGGGCCACCTCTTCCGGCCGCCGCTCGACTTCGCCGAGAGCGACCCCGCGGGGCGGATCCCCGACGATCTGCGCGCCCTGGTCCTCAAGACCCTGGCCAAGAAGCCGGAGGAGCGGATCGCCAGCGCCGAGCAGCTGATCTGGGAATTGACCATGCTCCAGGACCGCTTCCCGCTCCTCCGGGAGGACCTCGAGCAGGTCTGGGGAGTGCTCCTGCCGCTGGCGACCGGCAGCTCGCCGCTCCCCGTCGAGCAGCCGGGCTCGACTCAGGACCGCTTCGACCTGCAATTCGGCCTGGTGAGGACGCCGGGGACCGGCACGTCGACGGGCGAGCCCACGCTGCGCATGGCCGGCGAGGGAACGCCGGCGCCGCGTCTCAACCCGGCGGTGCGGGACGCGCGGTCCCTCGCCGAGACCCGGGACATCGTCCCCTCCGAGCCGACCCGCCGGGTCACGCCCGCGATGGATCTCGACGCGACCTGGGCCGCCCGTCCGCTGCGCACCGGCGCTCCTCCTCGCCCGCCCGAGCCCGCTTCCCTGCCGCCTCCGAAGGTGGAGGCGGCTCCGCCGGCTCCCCGCAGCCGCACCCCCTGGATCGCGGCGGCGGCGACCGCGGGGGCCGCGGCGCTGGTCGTCCTGGGGATCTTCTGGGGATCGCGCCGCGGACCGGAGCCGCCGGCCGCTCCGCCGGTCTCTTCGTCCTCCTTGCCCTCCCTGCCGGCCGCGACGACGATCGTCCCGGTGAAGTCCCCGTCGGTCGTGATGCCGGCCGCGTCCCCGGCCGCCCGGCTGCCGCCGGGAGCCCCGGTCCCGCCGCCTGCCACGGCATCGCGCCCGCCCCGGGAGCCGCTCCCGGAGGAGCCGGCGCCCGCCCTCGGCGCCGTCGAGCCGATGCAGCCGGGAACCCTGATCCGCGCCGGCCAGCCGGGGGTACAGCCGCCCGAGGTGCGCGGCGACCTGCCGGCTTACGCCTACCCGCCGGCGGCCAGGGGGAGCGGCCGCAAGGTCTCGATCCGCGTCGGCGTCCTGGTGGACGAGAACGGCCAGGTGATCGATGCCCGCATCCGCGAGGGGGACGCGTCCGGACTCGGCTTCAACGAGGCGGCGCTCGCGGCGGCCCGCAAGGTGCGCTACTTCCCGGCCACCCGCGACGACGTCCCCGGCAGGATGTGGACCGACCTGCAGCTCGACTTCGCGGAGTGAGCTCGAGGGCGCCTGTCTTCCCCCGGGCGAAAAAACCGGGTACTATCCTCAGCCATGGTCTTTCTCCTGTTGTAGTTAAGGCTGCGCCGCTGATCCCGCAGCGGCGCGGCCTTGATTGTTCTCTCCAGCCTGGACGTTTTCTTCCCGCGGTACGTATGACCTTCCAAGGAGCCCGATCCTGAGCCACCGCTGCGTCCATTCCCCCACCCCTGGAGCCCCCGCCGCATGAGAGATTTCCGCTCTGTCCTCACCGTCTCGCTGCTGGGCCTGCTGGCGGCTGGAACGCTCGCCGCCGCCCGGGCCGAGATGCCGGGGCCGGACGCCCGGCGGCTGGCGCAGACGGTCGGCTCTGTCCTCGAGGAGGTGGCGCGGGCGGCCGGCGAGCCGGCGAGCGGCGTCGCCGGGAAGGGCGCGCCGGCCGTGGCCTTCCGCCAGGCCCTGGCGCGCTGGAGCGCCCGCGTGCGCGACATCGAGGGCGCGCTCGACCGCCGGGACGGTGCGTTCTTCCTCCTGGTGGATCAGGGGAGCGCCGACCTCGGCGAGCTGCGGGTCGACTGGGCGCGGACGGGGTCGCGGGACCCCAGGATCTCCGAGGGTCTGCGGACCGCTTCCGCCGCCTACCGGACGCTGCGCTCGGAGTACGGGCGCGAAGGGGTCCGCCAGCAGCAGGGGGGACCGTTGAACGCGGCCGAGAAGGCGCAGCTCCAGCGGCTCCAGAGCGCCGAGCGGCGGTTCGCCGTCAATCTGCAACGCCTGCGCGACCAGGCGCGGCGGCACGGCGACGCGGTCTCCGCCGCCGAGCTCGAACGCTTCCGCGCCGAGGCGGCGCGGATCGGCAAGGCCTCCCTCGACCTCGCCTCCTATCTCAACGCGCTGATCGCGACCAGCGAGCTGCGGGGAGAATGGAGCGCCGACGCCGTCCACGTCCGCAAGTCCGTGCCCGCCCAGCCGATGGCCGCGGCGGAGGAGACCGTCCAGGACCTCTACGTCGACTCCGACATCGGCCAGGTGTTCACCGTCGACCTGGGGCCGGCGGCTCCAGCGCCGCCGGCTCAGCCGGTGACCGACCCGGCCGCGTCTTCCGAGGCTCCCGCGGAGGCTGCCGGCGGCGAGCCGCTCCAGGGGATCGAGGCGGTCCCGACCATGGAGTCGGCGACTGTGGCGGAAGAGGGGAGCGCCGCGGCCCCCGAGGAGGAGCAGGAGATGGAGCCTCCTCCGGCCGTCGATTCCCCTGCGGCCGTCGAGCCCGCCGCCCCTCCGGTCCCTCCGCGAGCGCCCGCTCCGCCGCCGCCCGCTCCCACCGCCGCGGACGCCGCGGAGGCTCCGATCCCTCCTCCCATCGGCTAAGATCTCCTCTCGTCTCTCCCCCTTCCGACCCCGTTCACAGGAGGTTTTGCGCACGATGGGACTCTTGAGTGGAACTGTCGCCGTCACCCGGTTCAACGTCGCCGTCCCCGCCGAGGGGCCGGACTTCGAGCGGGCCCGCTTCTGGGAGATCGAGCCCGGCTCCGAGGTGCGCGAGCGGATGGGGTTCGTCCCCTTCGAGCTCGACGCTCCCTGGGAGGTCGCCCAGGGGCGTTACGTCTTCCGCATGCGGATCGACCGCATCCGCCCCGATGCCACCGCGGTCAAGGAGCGCCTCCGCGAGCTGATCAAGGGTGAGATGGAGGCGACCGGCAAGACGTTCGTGGGCCCCAAGACCCGCAAGAAGCTGCGCGATCTGGCCGAGGCCGAGTCCGCCATGCGGCAGGCGCCGCGGACCAAGATCGTCGAGTGCTGCATCGACGGCCCCATCCTCTACGTGGCGAGCACCGCCAAGACCTATCTCGGGACGGTGATCTCCCTGCTCCGGCACGCCGGGGTCGAAGGGGACTTCAAGGCTCCCTGGCTCGACGAGGCCCCGGAGGCCGACGAGATGAGCGACGTCGTCATCCCGCGGGAGCCGGGGGAGTCGGTGCTCGGCTGCCGCTTCCTGCGCGTCCTCCTCGAGGAGCCGGACGTGATGGTGGAGCCGGAGGCCGGCAGCGTCCGCCTCGCCACCCGCGAGGCGCGGGTCAGCCTCGCCGGCGCCGTCTTGAACGAGCTCTACCGCTATCTGGAGGAAGGGGCCGAGATCCTGTCGGCCAAGATCCACGTCGGCGCCGTCCCGCTGCGCTTCGACGCTCTCTCGTACCGGGTGAGCGGCCTGAAGCTCGAGCCGGTCCGGAACGAGCACTGGACGATCGATCTCGACCAGCGTCTGGAGCAGATCGCCGGGGTGTTCGAGCTGCTCGACGGCAAGTACGCGGCGCTCAAGGAGAGGATCAATACGGCGGTGGCTGCGCCGGCGGCGGAGGGGCCCCTGGCCGAGGTTGCCGAGGCTTGAGGAAGCTTTGAGGGGTCAGCCCCAAAAAGAGGGTCCCTGCCGTGTGGTGCAGGGACCCTGGACGCCCCGCCTCAGAATCGGTAGCCGAGACCGAGACGGAACGCGCGAGCTGGCAGTAGGTAGTACTGGCCGTCGCCCAGCTCGCTCTGCGAGACCGGGGCGCGGGAATCGTTGAGGTTGTAGCCGTCGAGCCGGACCTCCCAGGGGCCGGCGCGGTAGCCGAGGCCGGCGGACCAGGTGGTGTAGGCGGGGGCGAGGATCTCGTTCTGCTCGTCGAGGACGCGCGAGCCGGTGTAGTCGACGGTCAGCGAGCCGAACAGTCCGTGGGCCGGCGAGTAGACCAGGCCGGCCGAGGCGAGATGCTTCGCCGAGAGCTGGAGGCGGTTGCCGGCGAGCTGGTCGTTCTCGCCGTCGAGCAGCTTCACGAAGTCGCGGAACTTGGCATCATGGTAGGCATAGGTCGCCCGCCACCCGAGGTCGGCACAGAGGCGTCCGCTGGTGTCGAGCTCGAGCCCCTTGAAGCGCTCGGCGCCGGCGTTGATCAGGCTCGGCAGGCCGTCGACCGACTGCGCCACCACCAGGTTCTCGAAGTCCATCTGGAAGGCGGTGAGCTCCCACTCGAAGCCGCCGGCCATGCGTCCCTTGAGGCCGGCCTCGTAGCTCTTGGCCGATCTCCGGCTGCAGGATCCTCGGCTCCGCCTCGGGGCCGAAGTCGAGCGCCGCGGGCTTGAAGGTGTTGCGGTAGTCGCCGAACAGCCAGAGGCCGCTGGCGGCGTCCCCCGCGATCAGGAAGCTCGCCCCGATCGTGCCGCTGCCGCGGGTCTTGGTCAGCTTGTCCGTCCCCTGGTCGCCCGGGTCCGGGAAGCTCAGCTCGCGGTCGCCGGCGGTGATCTTCTCCTGCGTGTGGTTGAGCCGGGCGCCGGCGAGCAGGTGGAAGCGGGGGGTGACGTCCCACTCCGTCTGCACGTAGAGACCGGAGAAATTGCGCTCGTCGTCGAGGTTGAAGCCGTGATTGCGCGGCTGGGCGGCGCTCGACGGCGGATGCGAGCCGTCGAGGTTGACGAAGTAGTCGAAGGTCTCGGAGTCGGCCTTCGCCTTGCCGTAGAGATGGTCGACGCCGGCGACGAAGCGGGCATTCGCCCCCAGGCGCCAGGCGAGGTGGGTGTCGAAGTAGACGTCGTCGGTCTTCAGGCTCTGCGTGAACCCCTCGGCGTTCGGGTCGTCCTCCGAGACGGAGGTGAGGAAGCCGCGGATCGAGTCCTTCTGGGTGTGGGTCAGCGCCAGGGTGGTGGTCCAGGCGCCGCCGGCCAGCGGGCGGTCGAAGCCGGTCACCAAGTGGAGGCGGTTCTCGTCGAGCTTGGCGTCGCTCGGGTTCTGGTTGGAGTCGAGCCGCACCAGCCGCGAGACGCTGGGGTCCATGATCGGGTTCGGGCTCGCCGGCTTCTGGTCGACGATCGAGCCGTCGAGGTCGAAGCGGAAGGAGCCGCCGGCCGCGTCGAGCGAGGAGCGGTAGAGGAGGTGCCCGCGGTCGAAGCGGGTGCGGTCGTCCTTGAACCCCTGGCGCTCGCCGTCGACGGTGAGCGACTGGCGCAAGCCGCCGATCTGCGGCAGCGGCGCCGAGACGGCGGCGCCGCCCGAGCTGTAGCTGCCTCCCCAGGCGCTGACCGAGCCGCCGGGCGCCCCGGCGGCGCGGTGGATCACCTGGATGACCCCCGAGAACGAGGTCGCCCCGTACATCACCGGCGCCGAGCCGCGGAGGATCTCGATCCGCTCGACGTCGACGAGGTCGAGGCTGGGGAGCGCCGGGTTGAAGGCGCCCCCCCAGGGGACGCCGTCGACGACGAGCAGGAAGGCGTCGAACTCGCGCAGCCCCCAGATCTCGGGAACCGAGCCGGCCGGCCCGTTCTCGCCGCCGGGAGCCACCGCGATGCCGGGCGCCAGGGCGAGCGCGGACTGCAGGTCGACGGCGCCGCGGGCGGCGATGTCCTCGCCGGAGATCACGGTCACCGAGGCCGGAACGGTCTCGACGTCCTCGGGCGTCCGGGTGGCGGTGACCTGGATCGTCTCGGTGACGGTGGGGCGCCGGCTCCGGGGGAACCGTCTGGGCGGCGGCCAAGGAAGTTCCAGCCGTCAGGACGATGACGAAAGACGCGAGCTTGAAAAGCCCGTGGAGACGCTGAGAAAAGGACATGCGCAAACTCCTCCTACGCAGGACAAGAAGCGGACGATAGAGCGGCCGCTCCCAAAACGGGGCGGCCCGGCGGCATCGGGAGAATCCGAGCTGCCGGTCTATTCGTTCTGGCGTTGCGTCAGGAGGAGGATGTCGAAGACCCGGAGCGGGCTTTCGCCGGCGCCGGCGAGCCGGGAGGGCGGTCCGGCGGTACGTTCGCGGGCGGCTCTCTCCCGGGCCGGTTCCGGAAGCGGGAGAGGCGCCCGTCCATCGGCGAGCATCGCCGTTTCAGCGGCCGGCGAGGCCGTTTCCACCCGCGCCTGCCAACCAGGCTGCGCCGCCGCGACCACCTGGCGCAGCGCGCCGCCGCGCCGCGTCCCGGCGACCCAGGCGACCACCCCGGGCTCGCCCGCGAGGGGCGCCTCGCCCGGCGTGGGGGACACCCGGGCGAGCAGGAAGGAAGGGGCGGTCGTGGGCGAGGCCACGATCGCGAAGCGCTGCGGCAGCTCGACCGCCACTTCCCGGCGTTCGTCGCCGAAGCGCAGGAGCAGGCGCGCGTCGGCGGCGGGGGTGGCGGGGACCTGCCAGCGCACCCGGCGGAGGTCCTGGTCGAGGTGCGGCGTGACGCGCACCGGATAGGTGACGCCGCCGTCGAGGCTGAGGAACGCCTCCCACTCTTCGACCTTGGCCAGGCGGGCGTACCCGGCCCGCGGCGCCCACTCGAGCTCGGCGGTCGTGCCGGCGGTGAGCGTCGCCCCCGCGGCCGGCGCCACCAGGGCCACCGGAGCCATCGGCGCCATCGGACGACCGGCGTCGAGCGCGCGCACCGCGGCCGGCGCCGCGAGAGCGGCCGAGACGAAGCCCGTCAGGGCGAGGAGGCGGAGAGAGCGTCGCATGAGGCTGGGCTTTACGATACAGGCAGGGCGGCGTCCGCGACAAGCCCGAAGCCGAGGCGCGAACGCGATAGTCTAGGCCGGATGAGCGCTCCCCCCCTCCGCCTGCTGCTGGTCCGCCACGGCGAGGTGCTCGCGAACCGGGAGCTGCGCTACGTCGGCTCGCGCGACGAGCCGCTGGCCGACTCCGGGCGCGAGCAGGCGGAACGCCTGGCGGTGGCCTTGGCGCCGCTCCCCCTGGCCGCCGTCTACAGCAGCCCGCTCGCGCGCACCCGCGCCACGGCGGAGCCGATCGCCGCCGCCCGTTCGCAGCCGCTGCCGCTGCGGCTCGAGGCGCGCCTGCGCGAGCAGTCGTTCGGCGAGTGGGAGGGGCTCACCCGCGCCGAGGTGCTGGCGCGGGACGCGGCGCGCCTGCTCGGCTGGGAGGCCGACCTCGGCACGGCGCCGCCGGGCGGCGAGTCGCTCGCCGCGGTGCAGGAGCGGGCCCTCGACCTCGTCGGCGAGCTCGCCGTCACCCACCCGGGGGAGTGGATCGCCCTGATCAGCCACGTCGGGCCGATCAAGGCCCTGCTCTGCGCCGCCCTGGGGGCGCCGCTGGCGACCGCCCGCCACATGTTCCTCGACCCCGGCACCCTGAGCGTCGTCGACTGGGGGGAGCGGCCGGTCCTCCGCCTGTTCAACGCCCACGGCCACAACGGCTGGGAGACGGCGCGCTGGATGGGGACCTGAAAGGGCGACCGCGGGTCGTGTCCTCGTTGGGCTCGCGCAGCCGACTGGCAGCGAGCGAAGCGAGCGTAGACCGAAGGAGGCGAGCAGAGTCCAACGAGGACACGGCCCGCGGGCCCGGGTCACTTGAACGCCGCCACCACCGGCACGTGATCGGAGGGGGACTCCCCCTTGCGCTCGTCGCGGAAGATCTCGACGCCGGTCGAGCGGGCGAGCATCTTCCTGGTCCCCAGGATGAGGTCGATGCGCAGGCCGTTGTTCTTCTGGAAGGCGAGCTGGCGGTAGTCCCACCAGGAGTAGAGCCCACCCTCCTCGTGATGCTCGCGCAGCAGGTCGTGGAGCCCCCAGGCGGTGATCTCCGCGAGCGCCGCGTGCTCCTTGGGATGGAAGTGGATGCCGCCGCGCCAGAGGTCGGGATAGCGGACGTCGCGCTCCTCGGGGGCGATGTTGAAGTCGCCGAGCAGCACCAGCGAGCCGCCCGGCTTCGCCGCCGCGTCGAGGTAGGCGCGCAGGCGGGCGAGCCAGTCGAGCTTGTAGACGAACTTCTCGCTCTCCGGCGACTGCCCGTTGGGGACGTAGACGTTGACGATCCGCACCCCGCCGACCGTCCCGGCGATCAGCCGCCGCGGCGCGTCGGGCGCGTCGTCCGGCAGGTTGCGCTCCACCTTGGTGATCGGCGCCAGGGCGAGCAGGGCGACGCCGTTGTAGGTCTTCTGGCCGAAGACCTCGGCGTGGTAGCCGAGATCCGTGAAGCGCTCGAGCGGGAAGAGATCGTCGGTGGTCTTGATCTCCTGGAGGCAGAGCACGTCCGGCCGCTCGCGCTCCGTCCAGGCGGCGACCCGCTCGAGGCGCGAGCGGACCGAGTTGACGTTCCAGGTGGCGATTCTCATGGGGTGCTGCAAGCCTCCTGATCGTGGATTCCAGCTCTTGTCGTTAAGGCAACATTTCCATAAGCTAAGAAGCGCTTGCGGCGTTAATATAGACGCTTCAAATCTTCGAAGGAGCCCTCGTCATGAATGTCATGCGCAAGACCGTGGTCCGCGCCCTCCTCCTGGCCTCCGCCCTGACCCTCTCCACCGTGGCCCTCAACATTCCAGCCTTCGCCACCGAGTGCACCGATGGTGCCAATCAGTGGGTCTACAACGGTTGCTGCGGAAGCCACACCGCGTACTACGGCCAGTCGTGCATCCATGGATTCTGGACGACCAACGGCGCCACCCTGTGCTCCGGCGTCTGCAGGTTCTGAGGAGAACGGCGCCGGCCATAATAAACACTTCGGGCCCTTGCATCGTATAGATAGATGGAGACGGAAAAGAGACACAGACAATCTCCTCTCCAAACCTCCCTCCTCCAAGCCCCGCCAAGAGCGGGGTCTTTTTTTGCCCGCGTTTTGGCCGGAAAAGAGAAAGGGCGCCTCCGCAGAGGCGCCCGGGTGTCCGCCGATGTCCGCGACGGGGTGTGCGCCTACTTGCGGGCCCCGGTCTCGTTGTTCAAGAGGCTGTGCCTCCTGCTGTAGCCGAAGTAGATGATGAACCCGAGCAGCAGCCAGACGATGAGCCGCGCCCAGTTGGTCCAACCCAGGCCGTAGATCATCGAGAGGCAGACCACGATGCCGAGGACCGCCGTCACCGGCAGCAAGGGCACCTTGAAGCCGCGCGGGATGTCGGGCCGCTTGACGCGCATGATCCAGACGCCGGCGCAGACCAGGATGAACGCGAAGAGCGTTCCGATGCTGGTCATCTCGCCCACGATGTCTCCGGGCACGAACGCCGCGAAGAGCGCCGTGAAGACGAAGAACAGCCAGTTCGACTTGTACGGCGTCTTGAAGCGCGGATGCACGTCGGAGAAGACCTTCGGCACCAGGCCGTCGTGGCTCATCGAGTAGAAGACGCGCGACTGGCCGAGGAGCATGACCAGGATCACCGACGAGAAGCCGGCGAGGATGGCGACGGTCACGAAGTTCGAGAGCCAGGCGTACCCCGGCATGTACTTGGTGATCGCGAAGGCGACCGAGGCCTCGCGGCCGACGGTGCGGAAGTCCTCGACCGTCGCGAGGCCCGACAGCACGTACGAGAACAATACGTAGAGCACCGTGCAGACCGCCAGCGATCCGAGGATGCCGATCGGCATGTCACGCTTCGGATTCTTCGCCTCCTGCGCCGTGGTGGACACGGCGTCGAAGCCGATGAAGGCGAAGAACACGACCCCCGCCGCCCCCAGGATGCCCATGATGCCGCCGTAGTTGTGGGTGATGGGGGGGATGGTGTGCGTCACGTACTGGGTGGCCGGGGGGATGAAGGGGGTGTGGTTCGCCGGGTTGATGAACCCCCAGCCGAGCACGATCACCATCAGCACGATCGCGACCTTGGTGATCACGATGATGTTGTTGACCCAGGCCGATTCCTGGGTGCCCCGCACCAGGAGAGCGGTGAGCACGAACAGGATGCCGATCGCGGGCAGGTTCATGATGCCGTGCACGCTCTGGTTGTCCACCATGTGCTCCATCGGCGAGTGGCACCACTGGTAGGGAATGGCGCCGATGCCGACGAGGTGGAGCACCCGGTTGAAGTACTCGCTCCAGGCGATCGCCACCGTGGCGGCGCCGACGGCGTATTCGAGGCAGAGGTCCCAGCCGATGATCCAGGCCACCAGCTCGCCCATGGTGGCGTAGGAGTAGGTGTAGGCGCTGCCGGCGATCGGGATCATCGAGGCGAACTCGGCGTAGCACAGGCCGGCGAGGGCGCAGCCGACGCCCGCCACCAGGAAGGCGATCACCACGGACGGACCGGCGCGGTCGGCGATCGCCGCGGCGGTTCGGACGAACAGACCGGCGCCGATGATGGCGCCGATGCCGAGCGCGACGAGCGCACCCGGGCCGAGGGTGCGCTTGAGCGTCCCCTCGCCGGTCGCCGCTCCTTCGGCGATCAGTTTGTCGATCGATTTCGTTCGAGTCAGCTGCGACATCCGGTGAATCCTCCGTGGAAGGGTTAGCTGGACTTGCGGCGCCAGGCGAAATAAACGGGGATGCCGGTCAGCACGATCGCCAGGCCCGGCAAGGCCGTCCGTGTTTGGTAGATCAGCAGCACGAGCGCGATCAGCGTCGCCGCCACCATGTAGAGCGCCGGCACCACCGGATAGCCGAAGGCCCGGTAGGGGCGCTCCGCGTCGGGCCGCTTGCGCCGCAGCACGAAGAGGCCGCCGATGGTCAGCACGTAGAAGATCAGCACCGCGAAGATGACGTAGTTGAGCAGGTCGCCGTAGAGGTTGCCGTAGGCCACGGCACCGCCCGCGCCGATCGTCCGCGTGCGCGGCAGCACCAGCAGCGAGGCCCAGATGCACTGCAGGACGAGGCCGAAGGCCGGCACGTGGCGGCGGTTGAGCGTCCCGGTGCGGCGGAAGAAGAGGCCGTCCTGCGCCATCGCGTAGTAGACCCGCGCCCCCGACAGGATCAGACCGTTGTTGCAGCCGAACGTCGAGACGATGATCGCGATCGCCATCATCGTCGCCCCGGTCGGGCCGAAGATCGCCTCCAGGGCGGCGGTCGCCACGCGGTCGGAGGGGGCGGTCTGGATCTGGTGCAGGGTCAGGGTGCAGAGGTACGCCACGTTCGCCAGGATGTAGAGGCCGATCACCAGGCTGGTGCCGGCGGCGAGCGAGAGCGGGATGTTGCGCTTCGGGTCCTTCACCTCGCCGGCGGTGAAGGTGATGTTGTTCCAGGCGTCCGACGAGAAGAGCGAGCCGACCTGGGCGACGCAGAAGGCGACCAGCAGGCCGAAGGCCCCCAGCGTCGCCGCCACCGGCGCCGCGAACGGGAGGTCCGGGGTGATCGTCGTCACGTCGTGCGGCGTCCAGAGGTCGGTGAAGTTGGCCGAGATCGCCCCCGCGTTGCGGCCGACGAAGATGCCGAGCACGATCAGGGCGATCAGCGACAGCGTCTTCGCCGAGGTGAAGGTGTTCTGGATCACCTTGCCGAGCTTGATGCCGCGGGTGTTGAGCCAGGTGAGGAAGACGATCAGCAGGACGCCGACCAGCTGCTGCGCCGAGAGGCTGATCGCGTACTTGGAGGAGAGGTCGATCGGCCGCACGATCCAGTCGTCGTCGCCGATGTGGGGGATCAGGACGCCGAGGAACTTGGCGAAGCCGACCGCCACGGCGGCGATGGTGCCGGTCTGGATGACCAGGAAGACCGTCCAGCCGTAGAGGAAGCCCCAGAGCGGCGAGTAGGCCTCGCGCAGGTAGACGTACTGCCCGCCCGCCTTCGGCATCATCGCCGCCAGCTCGCCGTAGGAGAGGGCGGCGGCGATGGTCAGCAGGCCGGTGACCACCCAGACCATCAGCAGCCAGCCGGCCGAGCCCACCTGGCGGGAGATCTCCGCCGGGACGATGAAGATCCCCGAGCCGATCATCGAGCCGGCGACGATCATCGTCGAGTCGAGCAGCCCGAGCTCGCGGACGAAGCCGGTTGTCGCTTCCTTGCCGTGCCCGGCGGCCGCAGGCGTGGTTTCCGACCGTTCCGACCGTTCGGACATAGATTCCCCCCAGAAAATTCGCCCCATCCTACAGGGGGACGCGCTCGATGTCACCCGCGCCCGCCAGCGGATTGTCCGCGGCCTCCGCCGCGTCCGCCGGAGCGACGAGCGGGCGGGGCGGGCTGATCCAGTTCCCCTGCGCGAAGTCGACGCCGAGCGCGCGCACCCGCTCCACCACGGCGGCGTTGGTCACCCCCTCGGCCACCGTCTGGATCCCCATCACGTGCCCCACCTGATTGATCGACTCGACCATCGCGCGGTCGAGTGAGTCGGTGACGATGTCCTTGATGAACTTGCCGTCGATCTTGAGGAAGGAGACCGGCAGCTCCTTGAGGTAGCTGTAGGAGGACATGCCGGTGCCGAAGTCGTCGAGCGAGAAGCGCACCCCGCGCGCCACCAGCTGGTCCATCAGCCGCCGGGCCTGGGGGAGGTTCTCGATCGCGGCGGTCTCGGTGATCTCGAAGCAGAGCTTGCCGGCCGGCACCCCGGAGCCGTCGAGCTCGGCGGAGAGGAAGTCGAGGAACCCCTCGTCCCCCAGCGACACCGCCGAGAGGTTGATGGCGCACAGGCGCAGGGCGTCGAGGAACGGCGGCGGTTGGTGGCGCAGGGTCTCGATCGCCTTGTGGATCACCCAGCGGTCGATCGCCCGCATCAGGCCGTAGCGCTCGGCGGCGCGGATGAAGTCCGACGGCAGGTGGATCCGCCCGTCGTCCTCGGCCATGCGCAGCAGCACCTCGAAGTAGAGCCCCGGCGGGGCGCTCGCCGACAGCGGCTGGATCTGCTGCGAGAAGAGGCGGAAGCGGTCGCGCTCGAGGGTCTGCTGGATGCGCAGCACCCAGTTCATCTCGCCGTGGCGGCGCACGAAGGTGGCGTCGTCCTCCTGGTAGATCTGCACCCGGTTGCGCCCCTTGTCCTTGGCCGCGTAGCAGGCGTGGTCGGCGGCCGAGAGGAGATGGGCGACGGTGCGGAACTCGCGGGTGATCGGCACCACGCCGATGCTCGCCCCCACCGTGAAGGTCTTGTCGCGCCAGGTGAAGCGGAAGTGCTGGAGGGCGTGGTGGAACTCGCCGGCCCGCCGCTCGGCGTCGGCCAGCGTGCAGCGGGAGAGCAGCACGGCGAACTCGTCCCCCCCAGGCGCGCCACCAGATCGGTGTCGCGCATCGAGTCCTGGAGCAGGGTGGTCACCCGGCAGAGCAGCTCGTCGCCGGCCAGGTGGCCGCAGGTGTCGTTGACCAGCTTGAACTGGTCGAGGTCCATGTAGCAGAGGGCGTGGACGTTCGACAGCGACCGCGCCTCCTCGAGGGCGCGCTGGAGGTGGCCGTCGAAGGCCTGGCGGTTGAGCAGGCCGGTGAGCTCGTCGTGGGTCGCCTGGTGGGCGAGCTGGAGCGCCATCAGGCGCTGGTCCGAGACGTCCTGGAAGACCAGCACGGCGCCGACGATCTGGCCGTCGTGGGCGCGGATCGGGGCGCAGGTGCTCTCGATCGCGTAGCGCCGCCCGTCGCGCCGCTCGAGGGTGACCCGCTCGGCGAGGCGGAAGCTCTGCCCCTCCTCGAGGCAGTGGCGCAGCAGCGCCGCGACGTCCTCGCGCTCCCCCCCTGCCCGCTGAGATGGAAGATCTCCGGCAGCGGCCGGCCGAGGGCGGTGCCGCGCTCCCAGCCGGTGAGCTTCTCGGCCACCGGGTTCAGGTACTTGACGCACCCTTGAGCGTCGGTCGCCAGGACGCCGTCGCCGATCGACGCCAGCGTGACCTGGGCGAGCTCCTTCTCGGCGTAGAGCTCCGCCATCTGGGTCTCGTAGGCGCGCGTCGTCGACGCGAGCAGGTTGCGCAGGATGGCGTTGTCGAGCTCGAGCGGTCCCAGGGTCAAGCGTCCACCTCGCGGAGGAGCACCAGGATGGCGGTCAGATTATAGAAGGCGAGGTTGCCGCGGCGGGTGGGGCCGATCTCGCCGCAGGTGAAGAAGCCGGAGAGGGGGATGCCGCCGAGCGCCTGCGAGATCGCCGCCGCCTCGTCCCCCGCGCGCTCCCCCAGCACGCTCTCGCGCCCGGTGCAGGAGTAGAGGATGGCGGCCTCCGGCTGCGGGCCGGCGGAGAGCTCGGAGGCGGTGCGCACCAGGGAGAGGTCGTTGCCCATGCCGAGCCGCACGTGGTCGCCGGTCTCGAGGTCGCCGAGGAAGGTGACGGTCCCGGGAGGATCGTCGAACCGGCGCATGCCGCGGTAGAGCCCCTGGCGCTCGGGGAGCGGCCCCTCGACGATCAGCGGGAAGCGGTTGGCGGCCGCGGGCATCGGCGCCAGCACGCCGTCGACGGTGAAGAAGCGGCGGTACCAGGCGGCCGCCGGCTCGCCGTCGATCTCGTGGACCATCCCCCCCTCGGCGCGGGTGACCGTGTAGACCGGCGAGGCCGGGCTCCAGCCGCGCACCACCTCCACCCGCATCTCGACGCCGTGCAGGGTCACCACCAGGCAGGCGGAGGGCAGCACCCGGTCGCCCACGAACACCCGCGAGCCGGCCTGGGTCACCGGCTCCCCCTGCGAGGCGAGCCCCCCCGCGACGTGGGGGGGAACGCTGACCAGCGTCCGCCGCAGCTCGCCGAGGAAGGGCTCGGTGGGGAAGCGCAGGCCGTCGACCAGCAGCAGCGCCCCGTCGGCCGCCGCGATGCGGCGCGCCACCGCCTCGACCCGCCGCGCGGAGGGCGGCTCGCCGTGGGTGCCGGGGACCACCTCCACCGCCGCGTGGTGGCGCCGCGGGTCGTCGAACCAGAAGAGCTGGATGACGCCGGAGCTCGTCGTCTCGCCGTCGGCGAACTGGGTCATCGCCTCGCAGCCGAAGCGCAGGGCGTCCGGCCACGCGCCCGTCATCGCCGCCAGCGTGTCGCGCAGGCGGTCGTCGGGCGGCAGGAAGGCGAGGGCGATGTCCGGCAGCCTCCCGGCTTCGCGGGAGGCGTCGATCAGCATCTCCTGCCGGCACGCTCCCGGCGGGAGATGGACGATTCGGCTTCGCATGACGAATGAAAACCCGTCCGGCCGCAACAGACGCGGCCAACCGCATCCTCTTCGATCAGAAGATTGGGAAGACGATTCTAGATGCAGGAGGGCTGACGGGGGAAGGGCTGGCCCCCCGAGCCGCTAATCGAGCCCCGCTTCGCGGTACTCGCCGTAGACCTCGCGCAGGGCGTCCGAGACCTCGCCGAGGGTGACCTCGGCGCGCACGGCGTCGAGGATCGGCGGCATCAGGTTGCGCTCCTCGCGGGCCGCCGCCCCCAGGGTGGCGAGGGCCGCGGCGGCGCGCGCGGCGTCGCGCCGGGCGCGCAGCGCCCGCAGCCGCTCGACCTGCGCCCGCTCGCCCGCCGGGTCGATCCGCAGCACCTCGGTCGGGCTCTCCCCGGCGGCCTCGAAGGCGTTGACCCCGACCACGATCTCCCGCTTCTCCTCGACCGCCATCTGGTAGCGGTAGGCCGCGTCGGCGATCTCGCGCTGCTGGAAGCCGCTCTCGAGCCCGGCGAGCGCCCCCCCATCTCGTCGATGCGGCGGATGTAGTCGCGCGAGCGCTCGACGATCTCCTCCGTCCACGCCTCGACGACGTAGGAGCCGCCGAGCGGATCCGCCACGTCGGCCACCCCGCTCTCGTGGGCGATCACCTGCTGGGTGCGCAGGGCGAGCCGCGCCGCGTCCTCGGTCGGCAGCCCCAGCGCCTCGTCGAGCGAGTTGGTGTGCAGGGACTGGGTGCCGCCGCAGACCGCGGCCAGCGCCTGGATCGCCACCCGCACCACGTTGTTCTGCGGCTGCTGGGCGGTCAGCGTCGAGCCCGCCGTCTGGGTGTGGAAGCGCAGCCAGAGCGAGCGCGGGTCCTTCGGCGCGAAGCGCTCCCGCATCAGCTCCGCCCACAGCCGGCGGGCGGCGCGGAACTTCGCCACCTCCTCGAGGAAGTTGTTGTGGGCGTTGAAGAAGAAGGAGAGGCGCGGCGCGAAGTCGTCGACGTCGAGCCCGCGCTCGAGCGCCGCGGCGACGTAGGCGAGGCCGTTGGCGAGCGTGAAGGCGACCTCCTGCACCGCCGTCGAGCCCGCCTCGCGCATGTGGTAGCCGGAGATCGAGATCGTGTTCCACTTCGGCACCCGGTCGGCGCAGAAGGAGATGATGTCGGTCACCAGCTTGAGCGACGGCCGCGGCGGATAGATGTAGGTGCCGCGCGCGGCGTACTCCTTGAGGATGTCGTTCTGCACCGTGCCGCCGACCTTCTCCCAGGCCACCCCCTGCTCCTCGGCCACCGCCAGGTAGAGGGCGAGGAGGATCGCCGCGGTGGCGTTGATCGTCATCGAGGTGGTCACCCGGTCGAGGGGGATGGCGTCGAACAGCAGCCGCATGTCGTCGAGCGAGTCGATGGCGACCCCCACCCGTCCCACCTCGCCGAGGGCGAGGGGGGAGTCCGAGTCGTAGCCGATCTGGGTCGGCAGGTCGAAGGCGACCGAGAGGCCGGTCGTCCCCTGCGACAGCAGGTAGCGGTAGCGTTGGTTCGACTCGGCGGCGGAGGAGAACCCCGCGTACTGGCGCATCGTCCAGTGGCGCTTGCGGTACATCTCCGCATAGAGCCCGCGGGTGTAGGGGAACTCCCCGGGATCGCCCACCTTCTCCGGGTAGGAGACGCCCGCCACGTCGCGCGGCCGGTAGAAGCGCCGGATGGGGATCGCGGAGGAGGTCTGCCGCCCTTCGTCGGCGGCGGGCTGGGCGGAGGCGGCGGCTTCGGGGGGGGTGTCGGTGGCCATGCCGGGGATTCTATCCACTTCAGAGGGGGATCTTGAGGATCACCGGCCCGGTGAGCTTGGCCGCCGCCGGGAGCCTGCCGTCGTCGTCGAACTTCCCCCACTGGCTGTTGGCGATGTAATAGAAGGTGCCGTCGACCACCGTGGCGAGGGTGGGATCGTCGTAGAGCGGCAGGCCGCGGGCGAGGGTCTCCACGCGCTCGATGCGGTCGCGCCCGGGCGACAGGCGCAGGCGCAGCACGCGCGCCGGATCGAGGCCGTTCTGCACCGCGATCAGGCTGTCGCCGCCACGGTCGGAATGGATCACCATGCCGTCGATCCCGTCGAGGTCAACCTCCGGAGGGCTCGGCAGCAGGGTCGCCGTGCGGGCGGCGGGGCTCACCCGGAAGACTCCCCGGCCGTAGTCGGCGACGAAGAGCTCCTTTTCGCCCGGCAGGAAGGCGAGGCTCTGCGCCGAGACCAGCCGGCCGGGAGGGATCACCCCCTCGAGCGCCGCGCCGCCCGAGGAGAGGCGCCGCAGGCGGCTGATCTCGCCGGTGACGCCGTCCGAGAGGTAGACCTCCCCCGTCGAGGAGACGGCCAGGGAGTCGCAGGTGTGCCCGGTCTTGCCGCCGCCGAGCGGCCAGCGGCCGAGGAACTTGCCGCTGTCGGCGTGGAAGGCGTAGAGCGCCGCGCGGTCGAGCTCTTCCTTGCGCGCGCCGCGGCTCTGCTTGAGGGTCGAGCTGCAGACGTAGAGGATGCGCCGCGGCGCGTCGACCCCGATCCCCAGCGCCGAGCCGAGCCCGTGGCTCCCCTCCGGCACCAGGTCCCGCGCCGCGCCGTCCTTCTCCACGCGCACGACCTTGCGGTGGTGGACGCTGCTCAGCAGGAAGCTCCGGGTGCCCGCGTCCCAGGCGATCGCCTCGGGGATGAGGTCCTTCTCCGCCGGCCGGGTGAGGCGGAAGGCCACCGTCTGCGTACCGATCGGGTGCTGCTTGAGCGCCGCGAGGGCGGCCACGGTGGAGCGGAACGCCGCGCTGGTCCGGACGGCGGCGAAGTCCGGGTTTCCGGCGACGTCGAACCAGGCCTGCCGGGCCGTCAGGCTGCGCAGCAGGCGCTCGGCGTCCGCCGTCCGGCCGGTCAGCGCCGAGGCGCCGGCGCGCCGGTAGATCATCTCGGAGTCGTTGGGGAACAGCTCGCCCAGGCGGGAGATCCTGGCGTAGTAGGTCTTGTAGTCCTTCCGCTTGTAGGCGGCGGTCGCCTGCTGGTAGAGGGCGTGGATCTGGGAGTAGTCCTCTTGAGGTGCGGCGGCGGCGGCGGCGGCCGGCCGGGGCGGCCCGGCCAGCCCGGCGAGGAGGGGGAGGAGGGGCGGCCAGGCAACGCGAGAGAGCGCGCGGATTCATCCCTGCAGTCTACGACGGCGGGGCGGCCGGTTAGAATGCGGGCATCTGGTCGGAGCGGGTCCCTGGTGGCCGCGGCCGATCCAGCTCTGGAGGAACTACCATGGCGTTCAAATTCAGCAGGGCAGGAATGCGGTCTCTCGGCGCGGCGCTCGTCCTCGTCCCCGTCCTCTTTGCCGGCGCGCCGGCGGCGGAGGCCAGGAAGGCTCCCGCCGCGCGCGGCGGCCCCCGCGGCCGGTCCGGTGGACCTCAACACGGCGACCGAGGCGCAGCTCGTGGCGCTCCCCGGCGTCGGCGCGGCGACGGCGAAGAAGATCATCGCCGGCCGCCCCTACACCTCGGTGGCCGACCTCTCGCGGGCGGGCGTCTCCGCCAGGACGATCACCAAGGTCTCCCCGCTGGTGACGGTGAGCGGCGCCCCGGCGGCTCCGGCGGCTCCGGCGGCTCCCATGGCGCCGGCCGCCCCCGCGGCCCCGGCCAGGACCCGGAGCGCCGCCGCCAAGGCCGCCCCGGCCTCCGGCCCGGTCGACCTCAACACCGCGACCGAGGCGCAGCTGGTGGCGCTCCCCGGCGTCGGTCCGGCGACGGCGAAGAAGATCATCGCCGGCCGCCCCTACGGCTCGGCGGCCGACCTCGCGCGGGCCGGCGTCCCCGCCCGCACGGTGACCCAGATCACTCCGCTGGTCACCGTCGGCGCCGGCGCGGCCCCCGCCCGGGCCGCCGCTCCGGCCCCGGCCCCGATGCCGGCTCCCGCCGCCGCTCCCGCGCCCGCCGCGCGGCCCGCCGCCCCGGCCTCCGCCGCCGGCGCTCCGGGCCACCTCTCCCCCTCCCAGATCACGGCCCAGGTCCCCCCCTCGCCCGGCATGGTGTGGGTCAACCTCGAGAGCAAGGTCTTCCACCGCCAGGGCGACCCCTGGTACGGCAAGACCAAGAAGGGGCAGTTCATGACCGAGGCCGCCGCCCTCCAGGCCGGCTACCGCGAGGCCAAGAAGGGTGGGAAGGCGAAGGCGCCGGCGCAGTAGGCGCAACAGGGCGAAGCACGGACGAAACACGGACTCACACGGACAGGCTCCACCCTGTCCGTGTCCTGTCCTTGCCCGTCCGTGTTCGTCCCTGTTCTACCCCTCCCCACCCCTCCATCCTGCGCCTCCCCCAGCTTCCACCCCTACATATAGATTTCCGCAAGGCCCCGCAGGGAGCGCGTAAATCCGGCTGTGGAAATCTTGTCGAGAAGATATGGATTGTAAGGATTGCGTGACCGGGTTGCCCAATTCTTGGGGCAATCTACGGAACAAACCACTACATCTTGTGGTTTTACCTCTTGACAGCGACCTTCCTCGGGCGTAGCTTGGGAGATGCGGCACCACGAATTGCATCCCATGCACGCGAGCTTTCGATTCTTATCCAGGCGAGGCGAAGCCCAGGCATTCCGGCCCGGCCGGAAGGGCTTTCCCGACCTGATCTGTAGTCCTGCTCTGGGAGCGCTGAACGGGTCTGTCACGGGCGGGCGCGGCTGCCTTCAAGGCGGGCGCCCACGAAGTCAACGAGCGAACCACATCGAGGAGAGAGCATGGAGCCCCATTCCCCTTTGCAATCCGACGAGGCGAGAGGCCGAGCGATCCGCAACCGGCCCGTGGCGACCGGCACCCCGAGGGCTGAAGCCCCCGCGGCGGCCGTGGCGCGGGGCCTGCGCTTCGAGCGCTATTTCACCACCCCCGGGGTGGACCCCTTCGACACCGTCGAGTGGGAGCTGCGCAACGCCCTGATCTCGAACGAAAAGGGGGAGAAGGTCTTCGAGCAGAAGGACGTCGAGATGCCCAAGTTCTGGTCGCAGACGGCGACCAACGTGGTGGTCTCCAAGTACTTCCGCGGCCAGCTCGGCTCGCCCGACCGCGAGAGGAGCGTCCGCCAGCTGATCGGCCGCGTGGTGGACACCGTCGCCGCCTGGGGCCGCGGCAACGGCTACTTCGCCAGCGAGGAGGACGCCCAGACCTTCCACGCCGAGCTCAAGCACATCCTGGTCTACCAGTATGCCTGCTTCAACTCGCCGGTCTGGTTCAACGTCGGCATCGAGGCGAAGCCGCAGTGCTCGGCCTGCTTCATCAACGCCGCCGAGGACACCATGGACTCCATCCTCACCCTCGCCAAGACCGAGGGGATGCTGTTCAAGTACGGCTCCGGCACCGGCAGCAACCTCTCGAAGCTGCGCTCCTCGCGCGAGCCGCTGGCCGGCGGCGGCACCGCCTCCGGGCCGGTCTCCTTCATGAAGGGGTTCGACGCCTTCGCCGGCGTGATCAAGAGCGGCGGCAAGACCCGGCGCGCCGCCAAGATGGTGATCCTCGACATCGACCACCCGGACATCGTCGACTTCGTCAAGTGCAAGGAGGTCGAGGAGAAGAAGGCCTGGGCGCTGATCGACGCCGGCTTCGAGGGGGGGTTCAACGTCCCCGGCGGCGCCTACGACTCGATCGCCTACCAGAACGCCAACCACTCGGTGCGCGTCACCGACGACTTCATGGCCGCCGTCGAGGCCGACGGCGAGTGGAAGACCCGCGCCCGCATCACCGGCAAGCCCATGGACACCTACAAGGCGCGCGACCTGATGCAGAAGATCGCCGACGCCGCCTGGGTCTGCGGCGACCCCGGCATGCAGTACGACACCACGATCAATGACTGGCACACCTGCTCGAACACCGACCGCATCTACGCCAGCAATCCCTGCAGCGAGTACATGTTCCTGAACGACACCGCCTGCAACCTGGCGTCGCTCAACCTGATGCGCTTCTTCGACGCCGACAAGGGTTTCGACGTCGAGAGCTTCAAGCACGTTTGCGAGGTGGTGATCTCGGGGATGGAAGTGATCGTCGGCAACGCCAGCTATCCGACCCCGCGGATCGGCGAGAACTCGCACAAGTTCCGCCCGCTGGGGATCGGCTACGCCAACCTCGGCGCCCTGCTGATGGCCCGCGGCCTCCCCTACGATTCCGACTCCGGCCGCGACTACGCGGGGGCGATCACCGCCCTGATGACCGGCGCCTCCTACGCCCAGTCGGCGCGCATCGCCGAGGCGATGGGGCCCTTCGACGAGTTCGAGGCCAACCGCGAGCCGATGCTGCGCGTGATGCGCAAGCACCGCGACGCGGTGAAGACGATCGACACCTCGCACGTCCCGATGGACCTCCTGCAGGCCGCCAAGCGGTCGTGGGACGAGGTGGTGCAGCTCGGCAGACGAGCACGGCCTGCGCAACTCTCAGATCTCCGTCCTCGCCCCCACCGGCACCATCGCCTTCATGATGGATTGCGACACCACCGGCGTCGAGCCGGACATCGCCCTCGTCAAGTACAAGAAGCTGGTCGGCGGCGGCATGATCAAGATCGTGAACAACACCGTCCCCGCGGCCTTGAAGCGCCTCGGCTACGACAAGGACGAGATCCGGGCGATCGTCGAGTTCATCGACGAGAGCGACACCATCGAGGGCGCTCCCTACCTGAAGGAAGAGCACCTGCCGGTCTTCGACTGCGCCTTCAAGCCGGCGCAGGGGAGCCGCTCGATCCATTACATGGGGCACCTCAAGATGCTGGCGGCGGCGCAGCCGTTCATCTCGGGAGCGATCAGCAAGACGATCAACATGCCCGAGGACTCGACCCCGGAGGACATCCTCCAGGCCTACGTCGAGGGTTGGCAGATGGGGCTCAAGGCGGTCGCCATCTACCGCGACAACTGCAAGCGCAGCCAGCCGCTGTCGACCACCAAGGACGAGGTCGCCCCGGCCGTCATCCCGCTCCAGGAGCGCCGCGCCGTCCGCCGCAAGCTGCCGGACGAGCGCCAGGCGATCACCCACAAGTTCTCGATCAATGAATTCGAGGGCTACGTCACCGTCGGCCTCTACGAGGACGGCACGCCGGGCGAGATCTTCCTGGTGATGGCGAAGCAGGGCTCGACCATCTCCGGGCTGATGGACTCCTTCGCCACCGCGATCTCGATCGCCCTCCAGTACGGAGTGCCGCTGCAGACCCTGGTCGACAAGTTCAGCCACACCCGCTTCGAGCCCTGGGGGTTCACCAAGAACGCCGAGATCCCGATCGCCAAGTCGATCACCGACTACCTGTTCCGCTGGCTGGCCTCGAAGTTCCTGTCGCGCGAGGACAAGATCGCGGCGGGCGTCGTGCTGCGGGAAGATCTCGCCGGCGACATGCCGACCGCGATGCCCCTCCTCGGCGGCGGCCGTCTCGAGACCGTTGCCCACGCCGTCGGCATGGACATGCAGAAGCCGACCTTCCTCCTCCAGCTCGACGCCCCGAGCTGCCACGACTGCGGCTCGATCATGGTCAGGAACGGCAGCTGCTACAAGTGCCTGAACTGCGGGTCGACGAGCGGTTGCAGCTAGAAAACTGATCGGTTTCTGGTGAAGGGCGGGGGCGGGGATTCCGTTGGGGGTTCTCGCCCCTTTGCTTTTCGGCGCTGAAAAGCACCGCCCCTTCAGGGCGGATGGGGTGGGGGAAACGTCTGGGACCCGGCGCTAAAGCACCGGGCTACTCAGATTTTCGCCCCTTCGGGGCGCGCTTTTGTGGCGCGTTTCAGGATGCCTTTTGGCGACGCGCACAACTGTCAGCCGGTCGATCCCTCCTCGTTTCTCGACGTGTTGTGCGCGTCGTCAAAAGGTAACTAGAAAATCACCTGAACGCGCGCCCCGAAGGGGCGAAAATTTGATTAGCCCGGTGCTTTAGCGCCGGGTCCGATGCCCCACCCATCCCCACCCGCCCTAAGGGGCGGTGCCGTTCGCGCCGACCTTCAATCGAAAATGTACCGCGGATCGAATTCGATCCCATGCTTCCGCAACAACCCCACCAATTCCTCCTCGAACGTCGCCCGCCGGTGGTGCGCCTCCTGCCTTGCGATGTACGACCGCACCGCCCCCTCCTTGGATTCGCTGACCGAAAACGCCGCGTACCCCAACTGCCAGGCGAACTCGGGGCAAAGCTTGCCCTGCTCGTGAACCCATTTCGACGAACCGCCCTTGACGTGCCGCACCAGGTCCGCGATCGCCAAATCGGGCTTCAGGCGGAGGAGGAGGTGGACATGGTCCGGCATGCCGCCCAGGGCGAGCAACCATCCCTCGTGACGGCGGATGATCCCTTCCATGTAGGGATAAAGCTCCGTGCGCACCTTGGGGTCGATGAACGAGGCGCGGGATTTGGTGCTGAAGACGACGTGGTAGAGGAGACGGGTGAAGGTTGCAGCCATGGGAAACTGGGCCCTCCGAAGTTCTCGATCGTGATGACCGGCGCGGCGACGTGGAGGGATTTTGTCATGTCGCGAGACGAAATCAACCGCCGTGGGATCCGAGCGAAAGGCACCGCCCCTTCAGGGCGGATGGGGTGGGGGGGCGTCCGGAACCCGGCGCTAAAGCACCGGGCTACTCAGATTTTCGCCCCTTCGGGGCGCGCCTTTGTGGTGAGTTTCAGAATGTCGTGCGGCGGCGCGCACACCGCCAGCCGGTCGATCCCTCCTCGTTTCTCGACGTGTTGTGCGCGTCGTCAAAAGGTAACTAGAAAATCACCTGAACGCGCGCCCCGAAGGGGCGAAAATTTGATTAGCCCGGTGCTTCAGCGCCGGGTTCCGAGGCCCTCACCCTCCCATCCGCCCTGAAGGGGCGGTGCTCTTCTCGCCAACCTTCGATCGAAATATATCTTGGATCGACGTCGGCCCCGTGCATTGAGTTGCGTCGAGAGATGCCGCAGAAGTTCTGCCGAAGCTTACAACGGGCTGCCGAAGCTTACAACGCGCCGCCGAAGCTTCGACGGGCTGCCGAAGCTAACAATGCTCTGCCGAAGCTAACAATGCGCCGCCGAAGCTTCGATGAGCTGCCGAAGCTAACAATGCGTCGCCGAAGCTTCGACGGCCTGCCGAAGGATCGACAGCCTGCCGAAGCTGACAATGGCTTGCCGAAGCTTCGACGAGCTGCCGAAGCTTCGATGCGCCGGCGAAGCTTCGACGACCGGTCGAAGCTTCGGCAAGAAAAGGTTGAAGGCTTGAGGGACTCGAGAGGAAGGGAGGATCGCGCGGCGGGCTGGCGGATCGGGCGGGAGGCGCGGGGTGGGGCAACCCTGCTACGAAGGTCGCGCTTTCAGCCGGCGGCGGAAAGCAGCGGCAGGGTGAAGCCGGTCCGCCTCGCGTCGAGGAGGGGGGTGGGGCTTGACCCGTCGAGCCGCCGGCCCAGGGGAGCCCGGCACTGAGGGGCGAGTCCGAGGGCCGCTTGCGGCCGGAGACTCGAGCGAACGCCGCGGACGCTCCGCGCGAGCCGGGGGCGGAGCGTCTCGACGGCGGTGAGAGAGGCCAGGACGACCAGCAGGGAGGCGAGGAGCGGCCCCAGGGTGGCCGGCAGGTCGGCGGCGGTCGTCTCTCGGATCATCGGGGTTTCTCCGGGGTTAGGACTTCTGGAAATCATCTCAAGATATGAGAATAATATCTGGAGAGAGGCGGCGTTGTCAAAGGGTTTACGGAGAACTCGGAGGGGAGTGCGAGGTTAGTTATCTGCATGAAGTGAGGTGAGCAGGCCGCTCCATGACCCGGAGGCGGCGATTCCGGTTCGTGCGCGTCGGGGCGGTATCCATTCTCCCGCGGGTCTGTAACTTCAGGCGTTTCGCGGAGCCTAAGGAAACAGACGGCAACATCAACCCAAAGGAGATACCCGCATGGACGACATCGACATATGCCCGATCTGGTGGCCCTGGCCGTGGCGCCATCATCTGGTCGTGGAAAAACCGCAGCCCGACCCCTGGAACGAGATTCCCGCCGGCGGGCAGATCAGCCTGCAACTGTTCCGCGCCTTGACGATCTACAACATGGGTTATCGCTATCACGACGGCGAGGCGAGGGCTCACATCCAGCGGCTGGCGCTCGGCCAGGTGGCGGAGCTCACGGCGAAGCTGCAGCCGGGGGACGTCGTCCGGTCCAGCGGGGACATCCGGCTCGACGACGACATCGAGCTCTGTCCGCGGTGGTGGCCCTGGCCCTGGCCCCACCAATCGCTGGGCACTCCCGCCGAGGGACCGACTCCTGAGCCGTGGGATCAAACTCCGGTGGGCGGCAAGATCAGCCTACAGATGTTCCGGGCCCTGACGATGTTCAACATGGGCTACCAGTACCATGACGGTGAGGCCCAGGCCCGGATTCAAGGGCTGGCCGTCAAGCAGCTGAACGAGCTGGCGGGCAAGCTCGAGAACGCCGGCCGCGAGTAGCGGTCGCGGGCCACGCCGGCTCGAGGGGCTGGCGTCCTGCGGGCGGGCATCGATCCGTGCCGTTTCGATCCAATCGGCGGGGCGCAGAATGCCATTCTGCGCCCCGCAGGCTTAGCGGGGCTTAGTTGCAAACGCAGGTTTGCGGGTGCGGCCTGCAGTCCGCGTTCACGGTGCAGTCCTCACCCGTCACGCTGCAGGCTCCGCCATTGATGCAGGCTTCGCGGACGGGAGACTCGGCTCGGGCGGGTGGCGCGGCGGCGAGGGCGGGGATCAGGACGATGGCCAGGATGAGGGCGCGAAGAAGATGACGCATGAGTGATTCCTCCTGAAGCTCCGGCTGGGCGGAGAATCCGCACAACAATCCGTCGCAAGTTAGCATATTTTGTTATAAAGAAATATCTTCTTTCATGCCAGAATCCTCCCCATGCCCAGCACCCCCACCGACCCCCTCGACCGCCTCCGCAAGCTCTGCCTCGCCCTCCCGGAAGTCACCGAGCGTCTCTCCCACGGCGAGCCGACGTGGTTCGTCCAGGGCAAGAAGACGTTCGTGATGTTCGCTGATCATCACCACGACGACCGGCTGGCGTTCTGGTGCGCGGCTTCCGATGGCGCGCAGGAGACGCTGGTCACGGAAGATCCGGAGCGGTTCTTCGTGCCGCCCTATGTGGGCCACCGCGGGTGGCTCGGGGTGTATCTGGACGTCGCGGTCGACTGGGATCAGGTCGCGGATCTGGTGGTCGACGCCTACCGGCGGGTGGCTCCCAGGAAGCTGGCGGCGGCGCTCGACGCGGCCCCCGACTGAGAACGAGCGGCGCCGGGATTTCCCGCCGCCCGCTTCTTGTTCCCGATCCAGGCGCCCGCTTCGGGGCCTGATCCCTTATCCTGACGAGGCCATGATGACGACGATCCTCTCCCGAATCTCGAATCCCCGCTCCGCGCTCCTCACCCTGGCCGCGGTGGGCTGCCTTCTGCTGGCGAGCTGCCAGAACGGGGCCTCCGACCAGCAGGCCGCCGAGCCGGCCCGCAGGCCGGGAGCGCCGGTCAGCGCGGCGAAGGTGGATACCGGCTTTCAGCTGCCGTCGCTCGATGGGCGGACCTTGGGGCCGAAGAGCTTCCCGGGGCAGGTGGTGGTGGTCGACTTCTGGGCGACGTGGTGCATGCCGTGCAGGATCCAGGCGCAGATCCTCGAGCCGATCTACCAGCAGTACAAGGGGCGGGGCGTGCAGTTCCTGGCCGCCGACTGGGGGGAGGAGCCGGCCGAGGTGAAGAAGTTCCTCAAGGAGAAGCCGTTCCCCTATCCCGTGCTGCTCGATTCCGACCAGGCGGTCGGCACCAAGCTCGGGCTGACCGCGCTCCCCACGCTGATGGTGGTCGACAAGAAGGGGGCGGTCGTCTACTTCGAGTCCGGGCTCGCCGACGCCGACAGCCTGCACGAGATCCTGCGCAAAGCCGGGGCCTAGCTGCCGTCGCGCCACGCAGGCGACCGAATCAAAAAGTCAGCCGACATTGCGCCACGGCAGCTCGATTCGGATAAGGGGCCGGGCGGCGGCAGGCCGCCCGGAGTCTCCTTCCGGGACTTCCCTGCGGTCTAGTTGAGCACCACGAGGGCGACGCGGCGGTTCTGCGAGCGTCCCTCGCGGGTCTTGTTGTCCGCCACCGGCGAGGTCTCGCCGTACGAGATGACGTTGATGCGGTGGAGCGGGAAGTTCTGCTTCTGGTTGAGGTAGCGGCGGACGGCCTCGGCGCGCAGCATGCCGAGCTCCTCGTTGTACTTCGCCGAGCCGATGTTGTCGGTGTGCCCCTGGATCTCGACGTAGACGTTCTTGTTGTCCGCCTTGATCTTGGCCGCGAACTCGTCGATGGCGGCCTGGGCCTCGGGGGAGAGGTCGTGGGTGTCGAAGCCGAACTTCACCTTGTCGTCGGTGAGGATCGTCTCATAGAGGAACTTCCCCTCGGCGAGCTTCCCCGCCTCCTGGGCGCGGCGCAGCGCGTCCTGGGCGGTCTGCGAGACTTCGCCGATCCGCTTGTCATGATTGTCGAGGCGTGTCTGCGCCTGCTCGACCTGACCCTGTACGTCGTCCACCCGGGTGTTGACGGCACCGGTCTCCTGCTTGACGTATTTCTTGGTCGCGCAGCCGGTGGTGCCGACCAGGGCGGCGGCGAGAGACAGGGCTACGATCCACGGTTTACGAGTCATGAGTTCAGTCCTCCTTGACCTATCGGGGGCGCCCCTCGCGAGGACGGACCCCGGTTGTGGCTCAGCCGCCCGCGCGGGGTGCCGCGGGCGGAGACCCTTTGTAACCGCGCCGGAAGACGACCGGACGGCGGTCTCGGCTTTTCTTGACCTCGACGGAGAGGGAGCGGAACTTGACCGCGCCGTCCCCCGTCGAGAACCCCAGGACGTATTGATGTCGGACGTCGTCGAGGATCTCCGCGAGGGCCTTGCGGAGATCCTCATGGTTGGAGATCGGGTAGTAGCGGCCGCCGGTCACCGCGGCGAGCAGGCTCAGCACGTCCGCGTAGCGGTAGACCTTCTTGCCGGCCTGGTCCAGATCGTAGGGATTTCCCGCGTCGAGCCCCAGCACGTAGGTGGGGAGGTGGGCCTCCTGCACGATCGCCCGCGCCGCCTCGGGAGTGATGCGGCTCGCGTTGTCCACACCGTCGGTGATCAGCAGGGCGAAGCGCTTCGGGTTGCGCCCCTCGAGGGAGATTCCGGGGAGGCGCGAGACGGCGTCGTGGAGCGCCGTGGTGCCGTAGGCGCGCCAGGTGGCGCTCGCCTCGCGCAGCGCCGACTGCTCCTTGGTGAACGGGACCTCGATGTCGAACAGGCCGCTGGCGAAGGTGGCGATCGAAAACTCGTCGCCGGGGAGCGCCTGGTCGAGGAAGAAGCGGAGCGCCTCGCGGCTCTCCTCGAGCTTGCCGCCGTTCGCCATGCTCCCCGAGAGGTCCTGCAGGAGCACGATGCTGGCCGGCGCGTCCGAGCGCTTCTCGAAGCTCTCGATCGCCACCGGCTTCCCCTCGACCTCGAGCTGGAAGTCCTTCTGGCTCAAGTCCTTGGCGAACCCCGCCCCGGAGCGGACGACCACCGGCACGAGCACGTAGCCGACGGAGACCTGGCCCTGGAAGGAGTCGGCCGGAGCGGCGGCGGCGGCCGGCGGCGGGGCTTGCGCGAGCGCCGGAAGGCTCGGCGTCAAGCTCGAGAGGGCCGCGGTGGCCGCCAGAAGGAGGGCTGCTTTCATGCGGTGCCCAGTATTTGCAAGCGACAGGCCAGCAAGGGGCAAGCCAGCAAGAGGCGGCCACCTGGAGAGGGATCGTGGCAAGATAGCGCCCTGGAGGTCACCATGCCCGAAGCAGCACCCAACCCGACGAGCGACGCCATCAACATCCGGAACATTTCAATCAAGTGCGGCAACTGCAACACTTACCAGACTTTGACCGCCTTCGGCCAGCGCGATGAATGGAACGTCTACACCTACGAGTGCGAGAACGGCACCTGCGATCCCGCGGTCACCCGGACGCTGGTCGAAGTGCCCAAGGAGATGGACTCCTTCGCCCGCCGCGACCCCAACTGGCGCGGCGGCGGCAAGCATGGGGAGATCGGGACCGAGGGCGGCGAGGCGGGCTGAGGCGTCGGTGACGGGGGCGAGGCGAATCAGCATATAGCTACTTTACAATAATTCGCCGCCTGTCCGGAACCCCCAGGCCGTCGAGGCTCCTCCCCGCCCGGCGATGAATCGCCCGGCTAAGAACTGCGCCGGATGAATCCGGCTTCAAAGCCCCCTTCAGGGGGCGCTGCCCATAGCCCGGGCATTCATGCCCGGGCGGACCGGGGCCTGAGCCGCTCCCCTCCCCGCCAAGATGGCACCCCCTGTGGTAACCTTCTCCCGACCGGCTAGCGCCCCGCGGGCCCTGAGCTTTCCTCCGTTCGACCGCTTTCTCGAGAGGGATCCATGAAAAAGATCGTCCACGTCGTGGGCACTGGCACGATTGGCGAGCCCCTGCTCGGTCTCTTCACCGACTTCCGCGACAAGATGGGGATCGACGAGGTCACCTTCCACAAGCGGACGCCGTTGCAGTCCGACCGGGCGAAGCTCAACCATCTGATCCAGCGCGGCGCCAAGCTGGCGGTGGACGAGCACGTGCGCTCGGAGTTCGAGAAGCTGGGTCACGAGGTGAGCTACGAGTCGCGCGAGGCGCTCGAGCGGGCGACGGTGATCGTCGACTGCACGCCGGCGGGGAACGAGAACCGCGAGAAGTACTACGAGAACCTCTCCGGCCCCAAGGGGTTCCTGGCGCAGGGGAGCGAGTTCGGCTTCGGCAAGCCGTACGCCCGCGGCATCAACGACGACACGCTGGTGGCCGGCGAGGACCGCTTCCTGCAGATCGTCTCCTGCAACACCCACAACATCGCGACACTGGTCAAGACGATCGCCCACGAGGACGGCAGGTACGGCCTCAGGAAGGGGACCTTCGTCTGCATGCGGCGCTCGAACGACATCTCGCAGGCGGACGGCTTCGTGCCGGCCCCGAACGTCGGCCGGCACGAAGATCCGGACTTCGGCACCCATCACGCCCGCGACGCCCACCACGTGTTCGAGACGCTGAATCTCGACCTCAACCTCTTCTCGAGCACGGTCAAGCTCAACACCCAGTACATGCACTCGATCTGGTTCAACCTCGAGCTGGAGGAGGACATCACCCTCGAGGAGGTCAAGCGGCGCCTGCGCGAGAACCCGCTGGTGGCGGTGACCGACAAGCGCTTCGCCAACCTGATCTTCAGCTTCGGCCGCGACCACGGCTACTACGGGCGCATCCTGTCGCAGACGGTGGCGGTGATGCCCACCCTCGCCGTGCGCAAGCAGCGCGACGTCTACGGCTTCTGTTTCACGCCGCAGGACGGCAACTCGCTCCTCTCCTCGGTGTCGGCCGCCCTCTGGCTGATCGAGCCCGACTGGGAGAGCGTCAGGAGCCGCCTGCAGCCGATCCGCCGCTGGCTGTACCGGGAGATCTGATCGCGACCACCCTCGAAGCCGTCGCGGAGCCTGCCGCGAGATTTATCATGCGACCCGTCGAGCTGCGTTTCGGTGACCTGAGGATCGAGGGATCGTCGCGCGCCGGCGACGACAACTGGTTCCGCGTCCATCCGCCGGGGCTGGCGCTCGACGTCGGGCGCGGCGCGCTCCAGCTCGCCGGGGCGCAGGACGTCTTCCTCAGCCACGGCCACCTCGACCACGCGATGGGGCTGCCGTACGTCCTCTCGCAGCGCTCGCTCCACCGGTCGGCGCATACTCGGGTGTACTGTCCGGCGGAGATCGCCGGCGCGGTGGAAGGGTTCGTGGCCGCGGCGGAGAAGATGGAGCGGGCGGCGTACCGTTACGACGTGGTGCCGCTCACCGCCGGCGACCGGGTGCCGGTGGGCAAGGGGCTCGCCGTCGAGGCCTTTGCCACCGACCACGTGGTGCCGAGCCTGGGGTATCACCTCTGGCACGCGCGGCGGCGGCTGGCCCCCGCCTTCGCGGGGCTGGCGCCGGCCGAGCTGATCGCCCTGCACGGGCAGGGGATCGACACCGCGGAGACGGTCGAGGATCTCTGGCTCACCTACTGCGGCGACACCAGCCCGCGGATCTTCGAGATGGAGCCGCGGCTCTTCGTGAGCAAGGTGCTGATGGTGGAGTGCACCTTCCTCGGCGAGGAGCACCGCGACAAGGGGGAGCGCTTCAAGCACCTGCACCTCGGGGACATCGCCGCGTGGGCGGACGAGCTGCACAACGAGGCGATCGTGCTGCACCACCTGTCGCGCCGGTTCCGCGTCGCGGAGCTGCGGGCCGAGGTGGAGCGGCGGATGCCGGCGCTGGCGCCGCGGATCCATATTCTGGTCGAGGAGACAGCAGGATGAGAGGACCACAAGGCGGGCGGGGAGCGGGAGGACCGGGAGCCCCCGGAGGCCATGGACGAGGACCGGGCGGCGGCGGCGGCTTCAAAGGCCCCGGCGGACGTCCACCGGGCGGCGACGGGCCGCGGAGGCCACCGGCCGATCGCCCCGATCGCGGAGACCGCCCCGATCGCGGCGCGCGGGGGCCGGAGAGCCGCGGACCGGCGCGTCCGCCGCGCCCCTCGGGGCCGGGCGACGATCGGCGTCCCCCCTTCCTGCGCCGCGACAACGAGGACCGGCGGCCGCCGGCCATGCAGCGCCCGCCGCGCGAGGGAGGAGAGCGGCGTCCTTACGGCCCGCCGCGCCCGCAGGGAGGGGACGACCGCCGTCCGCCCTTCGTCCGCCGGGACGACGACCGCCGTCCCTCCGGCCCGCCGCGCCCGCAGGGGAGCGACGACCGGCGGCCCTCGTATCCCCGCCGGGACGACGACCGCCGCCCGTCCGGCCCGCCCCGCCCGCAGGGAGGGGATGACCGGCGTCCGCCGTTCGCACGTCGGGAGAGTGAGGACCGCCGTCCCTCGGGTCCGCCGCGCGGCGACGACCGGCGTCCACCGCGTCCCTCCGGTCCACCGCGCCCGCAAGGAGGCGACGACCGCCGCCCATACGGCCCGCCGCGCCCGCAAGGGAGCGACGACCGGCGGCCCTCGTATCCCCGCCGGGACGACGACCGCCGCCCGTCCGGTCCACCGCGCTCGCAGGGAGGGGAGGACCGGCGTCCGCCGTTCGTCCGTCGGGATGACGACCGCCGTCCGTCCGGGTCGCCGCGTCCGCAGGGGAGCGACGACCGCCGACCGTCGTATCCGCGCCGGGACGACGACCGCCGTCCGCCTCATCCGCGCCGTGACGACGATCGGCGTCCTTCCGGCCCCGCGGGCCCACCGCCGCGGGCGCGGGACGACCGTGCCTGGCCCCCCCACCAGGGCGGGGCGGCGCCGCGGCGCCGCGAAGCCGTGGCTCCCGCTCCGCCTCCTCCTCCCGAGGGCGCCGTTCCTCCCGCGCCGCCGCCGGGCGCGAAGCTGATCGACGTCCTCGAGATCGAGACGCGGGTCGAGAAGATGGTGGCCGGGGGAGACTGCCTCGCCCGCTTCCAGGGGGTGCCGATCTTCATCCCCCGCGCCGCGCCGGGCGACCTGGTGCGGGCGCGCATCGTCGAGCGCCACCCCGACTACGGTCGGGCGGAGATCGTCGCCATCCTCGAGCCAGGTCCCGGGCGCCGCGCCGATCCCGCGCCCGAGCTGTCGCGCACCGGCCTCTGCGATCTCCAGCACCTCGAGGACGACCTCCAGACCCGCCTCAAGGTGCAGGCGGTGCGCGAGACCCTCGAGCACCTCGGGCACGTGACGGTGCCGGCGGACGTCGAGGTGGTCAAGGGGGAGCCGTGGGGGTACCGGCTGCGCACCCAGGTGCACACCGAGCTCGACCCGGTGGGGGGCGGCGTGCGGGTGGGCTACCACGCCCGCGGCACCAACGAGGTGATCCCCGTCTCCGGCTGCCCGCTGCTGGTCCCCGAGCTCGAGGAGCTGCTGCGCGAGCTGCCGGCGCACCTGGGGCCCGGTGCGCCGTCGCGGATCGACCTCGCGGCGGGGGACGACGGCGCCGTCACCGTGGCCCCCGTGATCGAGGGGCTGCCGCACGGCGAGGTGTCTGCCCGCGTCGGCGAGTTCGTCTACGCCTACGACGCCCGCGGCTTCTTCCAGGGTCATCGCGGCCTGCTGCCGCGCCTGGTCGAGGCGACGGTCGGCCCGTGGACCGGGGAGACGGCGGTCGATCTCTACGCCGGCGCCGGCCTCTTCACCCTGCCGCTGTCGACCAGGTACGAGCACGTGATGGGAGTCGAGTCCGACCAGATCGGCTCGCGCTACGCGCGGCTCAACATCCGCCGCAACTCGCGGGCCAACGTCGAGGCGGTCAATCAGGTGGTCGAGAGCTGGATCCAGCGCATGCCGCGCGGGCTCGACCGGGTGATCGTCGATCCCCCGCGCGGCGGCCTGTCCCGCGAGGTGCGCAGCACGCTCGCCGCCCGGCCGCCGGCGCGCCTCACCTACGTCTCCTGCCACCCCGCCGCCCTCGCCCGCGACCTGCGCCAGCTCGTGCCGGCCACCTTCCGCATCGAGAGCTTCACCTTCTTCGACCTCTTCCCGCAGACCGGGCACATGGAGGTGGTGGTGCAGATGGTGCGGGTGAAGGAGGAGGAGGAGGCGGAGGAGGTGGCGCTCGAGGAAGGGGTGGAGGAGGCTGGGGCCGCGAAGAGCGAAGAGACGGCAGGGACTCCAGAGGCTTTGGAGGACCCCGAGGCGGAGGTCTCGGAGATCCCGGGCACCGTGGAGCCCGAGGAAGCCGCCGAGACCCTGGAGCCTCTCTCCCTCGAGCCTCGGCCTCCCGAGACGGCCCAGGCCCAGGCGGCAGCGCCGGATGAGGAAATCCCCGCCAGCTAGTCGTACGCAGCCCCGAAGGGGCGACAGCATAGAGCCTGGGGCGTGAGCCCCAGGTCGGAGGTCCCACCATTTCCAGAGCCCTGAAAGGGCGACAGCAGGACCTTTGCAGCGGCCTTCATGAGAGGCCGTCGAGCGGGTGTTGCGCACCGCCCGCAAGCCGCGTTCCTCCTCGATCTACCTCGAGCTGGCCCGGTCCGTCGGCACGGAACGCTGCACCGATCCCGCCTTCCTGAAGCTGAAGAGATGCCTGCGGGAGTGGTTTCCGCGGTAACAGGCCGCCTCGTCCGGAACCGCCAGCCCGTCAGGGCGGCATTCTTGTAGCCCAGGGCGTGTGCCCTGGGTCGGCGCGGGGGAACCTCGAACGGGCGCCTCGAAAAAGGTGGGGTGACACGCCGAAATCCCCAGGGTTGACACCCTGGGCTAGAGGAATGCCGCCCTCACGGGCTGGTGTCGGTGAAGTGAGCGGGCGACCTGCCCTGCGGCGGGCCAAGGCCCGCCGCCCAGCTTCCGAGGTCCTCAGCAGTTCGTCGCGCACCCCGACAGGAACTCGTGCGTGTTGCCGGTGGTGCAGGCGGCACCGCTGCCGCCGCCTGTCCCGCAACCGGCGTGCGTTGCGCAGGTGTCCGTGCAGGCGCACCCTGTATTGAGCTCGTGCGTGTTGCCGCCGCCCCCCACGGGGCCCAGCTGGATCGCCTGCAGGTGGCGGAGGGTCTCGCGGTTCAGCGTCAGCTTCTTCAGTCGCTTTCTCATCGGGTCTCCTTTTGTCGGTATGAACTAGAGGTTTCTCATGTTCTACGGGTCAGCTCTCAGAAGCAAGCCTTCCGGCCCGGTTTCCTTTCCTCCGACGCCGGTGTCCAAGCTATAGGATGAGCACGCTACGGACAGCCGTTTCGAACCGTCTGTGGGGAGGCGCGTTGCGCGAGCGGGCCGAGGAGGACGTGGAGGGACGGCTGCTGGCCGAGCTGGCGGCGGGGGACCGGAGCGCGGCGGAGCGGCTGGTGGAGATGACGTATCAGGGGGTCTATGCCCTGCTGCGCCGGCTCTCGGGCGATGCCGAGCTGGCGGCGGACCTGACGCAGGAAACCTATCGCAAGGCGTGGGCTTCGCTCGCCGGCTTCGACCGCCGGGCGAAGTTCTCGACCTGGCTCTTCCGCATCGCCTACACGACCTTCCTGAACCACCTGCGCCGCCCCCGGCGGCTCGTCCCGCTCGAAGAGAAGCACGAGGCGACCCTGGAGGACGGCGCGCCGGCCGCCGACGAGGTGATGGGCCGGGACGTCGAAGGAGAGCGGCTGCGGCGCGCCGTGCTCGCCCTGCCGGAGGACCTGCGCCGCACCGTCACCGCCTCCTTCTGGGGCGAGCTGGCGGTCAAGGAAGTGGCGCGCGAGGAGGGGGTGACGTCGGTCGCCATTCGGAAACGGCTGAAGAAGGCGCTGCGGATGCTGGCGCTGACCCTCGAGGAGGTGGCAGGTTGAGCAGCGCGAAGGAACGAGACATCGCCCGCCAGCTGGCCGAGCGGGAGGGGCTCGATCCCCCCGCCGGGCTGCTCGCGCGGATCAAGAGCGAGATTCCGGTGACGATCCAGCTCGGCGCCGGGGCGCCGGGCGCGGAGGCGAAGCGGGACGAGAGGGCGAGAGGCCCGCCAGCGCTGGCTGCTCGCGGCCTCGCTGGTGGCGATGCTGGGCGCCGGCCTCTTCGCCCTGCGCGTTCGCGAGCAGGCGCCGCCCCCCATACCGGCGGCGCCGGGGAAGGAGGCGAGGCCGGCCGCCGAGCCCAGACCGCCGGGAGCGCCGGATGCGATCCCCCTGCGGCGGGATGCCCCGGCCCCGGCGCCGCGGATCGCCCTCCCCCAGCCGCCGAAGCGCGAACCGCGGGGGCTTTCCGGAGGGGTGGCCGGCGGCACGGTGGGGACGGTGGAGGGAGGGGTGCCGGGAGGGGTCGTGGGGGGCGTTCCCGCATTGGCTCCACCGCCTGCACCGGCCGCACAGCCCGTCCAGGCGCCGGCGCCGAAACCGGCACCGCGAGAGGAGGAGCGGATCACTGGGGTCGCGGAGAGCCCGCTGGTCGACGAACGGCAGGCCGCCCGCGACCGGGAGAGCAAGAAAGAGCTCAAGGATTTCGATCATTTCAGTCCGGACGCCGCCGCCAAGCCGGCCGCTCCGGCGGGTTCCCAAGACGTACCCGTCCTGATTCCGAAGGGCGACGCCGATCGACTCACCGATCGGATCAATGCCGTCCTGAATCCGGAGGGCGCCGATCAACTCACCGATCGGATCAATGTCGGCGGCAACGAATCCGGCCAGCAGGCCAGCTACGCGGGGCCCGGCGCCCGGGCCGTGGAGGAGGCCGCCAAGGCTAAGGAGCGTCCGCCGCATCCGTCGCTCGCCGCCGCGGCGCCTCCCGCCCTTGCCGCTCCCTTCCGGGACACGGCGGCGGGACGGCGCCTCACCTACGAGCCCGGGGCGGACTCGGGCTCCTGCGAGCACGCGCGGCGGGAGCTCGCCGCCGGCCGCCTCCCCGCGCCAGGATCGGTCCGCGTCGGCGACTTCCTGGGCTTCCTCGATTCTGGGGGCGCCGGGCGCAGGCGACTCGAGAAGCAGGTCACCGCGACGGTGCAGGCTGCGGCCCAAGTTCTCGAGGCCGCGGGGGCACCGGACCCGTTCGGCGACGCGCGCTCCCGGCTGCTGCTGTTCCGCCTCCGCGGCGGCGAAGCGGTGCCCGCGGGGGCGCGGATGGAGGTGGAGCTCAATCCCGCGGTGGTGGCGCGCTACCGGGAGATCGGCGCCGGCCCGGGCCTCTCCACGCTCTACGAGGTGGAGCTCCGCGACGACGCGGCGAGCGGCCGGATCGCCACGCTGCGGGTGCACGGCCTGCCGGCCCTGCAGGATGAGGAGCGCGAGCTGGCGCTCTCCGGCCTCGCCGCGTCGTGGGAGACGGCGAGCCCCGGCTTCCGGCTCGCCGCCCTGGCGGCCGAGCTCGCCGAGAGCCTGAAGGGGTATCCGTGGGCGCCGCGGGATCTCGGCGCGATCGCCCGCCAGATCCGGGAAGCGGCGCGCGGGGTGGCGGGGAACCCGCGGGCCGCCGAGCTGGCCGCCCTGGCGGAGGCCGCGGCCCGGCTGCGCGCCCGGCTGCCGGAGAACGCCAAGCCGTAGGGACGGGGAAAATCCTGCGGCGGAGGCGGTAGAGACGTGACAGGTCGTAACGAGAACGCTTCGGAGGCCATGGGGACGGCGTCACGTCTCTTCGCAGGGCAGGTCGTCTGGGACTGCCCTTTCGGAGGGATTACCTCTTGCCGGTCCGCCCTTCCTCTGCCCTTCGAAAGAGGCCTCGAAACCTGCCTGGTCACGCCTTGGCGTGTCCTTGGCAATCGACCGGCCTGCCCTTCGGCGGAGACGTGACGCCGTCCCCGTGGCCTCGGACAGGTTCTCGTTACGACCTGTCACGTCTCTACCTCCTCCGCCGCAGGGTGATCGTGGACGGCCTCTACCGCGGCCCGGAGCCCGTCCCTTTCTTCTCTCCCGCCTGGCGGACCTGCTCCCTGAGCACCTCGGTCTCCCGCTCGAGCTGCTCGACGCGATCGCGCAGCGCCTGGTCCTCGCGCCCCTGCGCCTGCCTGGCCTCGATCCGCTCGATGGCCTTGTCGGCGTTGCGCTTCTGGCGGCTGTCGGACTCCAGCCGCGACCGCCGCGTGATGGCGGGGAGGGCGGCCGGGTCCCCCAGCTTGCCGAGCGCCCGGAAGGCGTGCTCCTCGAGCGAGTAGTAGGGGTCGTCGAGGTAGCCCTCGAGGAGCTTGCGCACCTCGTCCTGGCGGGCGGGGTCCTGCTCGGCGATCGTCACCAGGGCATCGAGCGCCTCGCCGCGGCTGTCGATCGGGGCGCCGTAGCGGGCGAGCCGGCGGGCGGGCTCCCAGGCCCGGGCGGGATCGACCTTGGCCAGCGCGCGGAGGGCGGAGCCGCGCACCAGCTCGTGGAAGCTGTCCTGGGAGAGGGCCGCGAACAGCAAACCGGAGATCTCCTCGCGGCGCCGGCGCTTCCCTCCCTCGCCCTCGCCCTCGTCCTTCCCTCGGCCTCCCGCTCGGCCCGCCGCCTTACCCTGCGATTTGCCGGCGAGCTCGCCGAGCGCGGCGGCCGCCCGGGCGCGGACGGTGAAGCTGTCGTCCGTGGTGAGGAGGTTCGCGAGCCCCGGGATCAGCTCGGCGTGCTCGGGGAAGGCGGCGAGCGACTCGACGACGGTCGCGCGCACGCGGCTGTCGGCGTCCGCGAGGCCGGCGCGCAGGGGGACGAGGGCGGGGTCCTTCGCGATCTGGCCGAGCGCCCGCGCGGCCTCCTTGCGGACGTCGTAGAAGGGATCGTCGTGGAGCGCCCGGCCGAGCGCCGCCACCGCCTCCTCACCGCCGAGGGCGCCGAGGGCGCGGATCGCCTCGAGCCGCGCCGGCAGGGGCTTCGAGCGGGTGAGCTGGAGCACCCACTCGGCGGCCGGCTTGGGGAAGTCGAGCGTCTTCAGTATCCCGCCGCGCGGGTCGAGCACCACGGTGCGGGGGCGCTGGGCGCTCGGGATGTAGAGGTCCTGGAGGGCCCGCGCCGCCACCGGCACGCGCCGCACCGCCTCGTCCTTCTCATTCGTAGTCTCTCCGATCAGCGCGACCTCCAGCGGGAAGGAGAAGAGGGCGGTCTGGGCGTCGAGCTTCTGGGTCTGCTTGACCTCGAGGTGGACCTGATGGGTCTCGGCCTGGTAATCCCACTTCACCTGCAATTGGGGGATGCCGGCGCCGTACACATAGCCGTCGAAGACCGGGGCGAGGGAGACGCCGGTCGCCTGCTCGAGGGCGTTCTCGAAGTCCGCCGTGGTCACCGTACTCCCGGCGAAGCGCTCGACGTAGGAGCGGATCCCCTTCCACCAGCCGTCGTCGCCGAGCAGGTAGTGGAGGGTGTGGAGCACCAGCCCTCCCTTGGCGTAGGTGTGGCTGTCGAACATGTCGATCGGGTCCGGATAGAGCTTGGTGACGATCGGCCGCCGGTAGTCCTTCGCCTCGCCGAGATAGGCGTTGCGCATGTCGTCGACCTCGACGTCGAGCTCGTCCTGCCCATGGGCGTCGCCCCGGTAGAGGGCCGTGAAGTAGCTGGCGAACCCCTCGTTGAGCCAGGCATGGGACCAGTCCTCGCAGGTGAGCAGGTCGCCGAACCATTGGTGGGCGGCCTCGTGGGCCACCAGCCCCTCGCTCGGGGCGTCGTGGTCGGCGCGCGCCGGGTGCAGGGTGCGCGAGGTCTGGGTGGTGGCCGAGATGTTCTCCATCCCGCCCCACATGTAGTCGACGACGATCGCCTGGGCGTACTTCGGGTAAGGATAGGGGCGGCCGGTGACCCGCGAGAAGTAGTCGAGGATCCGCGGCGTGGCGCCGAAGGAGCGGCGGGTGGTCGCCTCGTCGACGCCGGGCGGGACGTAGTACTCGACGGGGAGGCCGTGCCATTCGTCCGCCACCCGGGTGTAGTCGCCGATCGCCACCGAGACCAGATAGGTCGAGTGGGGGGTATCCATCTTCCAGTGGTAGGTGCGCCGGCCGTCGGGGAGGTCGGTCACCGCGAGCAATTTGCCGTTGCTGACCACCACCAGCGGGCGCTTGACGGTCGCCACCATCTCGGTGGTGGTGCGGTCGTTGGGCGAGTCCCAGCTCGGGAACCAGTGGCGGTTGAGGTCCGCCTCCCCCTGCGAGTAGATCTGCTCGGGCTTCTGGGGATAGCCGGCGTCGGGGCCCACGAAATAGAGGCTCGTCTTCGGGTGCGCGGAGTAGTCGACCGCCACCTCCAGGCGGTCCTCCGGGCCGTAGGGATGGTCGAGCTGGACGGTCAGCGTCTCGGCCTGCGGGTCGAGGGTGAACGGCCGCTCGGCGCCGTTGACGCGCACCTTGCGGACGTCGAGCTCCGCGGCGTCGAGCACCACCGAGCCGAGCCCCGGGAGGAGGGGGACCAGGGTGTTGGTGGCGGTCCCCGCGACGCTCTTCGCGTCCCAGTCGAAGGCGAGGTCGAGCCGCAGGTGCTGGAGGTCGAACTGCCGGGTCGGCATGTAGCGGATCGGCGTCCCCTCGGGGGCGAAGCCGCGCCCCGCGGCCAGGCCCGAGGCCGCGCCCCCGAGCAGGCCGAGGAGGCTGAGGAGCGGGGCGGCGAGGAGCCGGCGGCGGTCTGCCCTGTGGCGCATGGGGTCCCCTTGTGGTCGGTGCGGCGTCCGAGACGTGCGAGACGTGCGACATCTTATATCCGGCCCTGTGCCCGGGGCGTCCGGCATAGAATCGCCGGATGGCCCGCTACCGCGTCATCCTCGCCAAGGAGGACTTCAAGTTCTCGGCCGCCCACTTCACCCTCTTCGGCGACGGGCGCGCCGAGCTGCTGCACGGCCACAACTACCGGGTCCGCGCCGAGCTCTCGGGCGGCGGGCTCGACGGCGAGGGGCTGCTGGTGGACATCGAGGCGTTCAAGCGGGCCCTGCGCGCGCGCTGCGCCGGGCTCGACAGCCGCACGCTGATCCCGGGGGAGAGCGCGCGGGTGAAGTGGACGCGCCGGGACGAGGGGAACGAGGCGGAAGCCGTCGAGGTGCGCTGCGGCGAACGGCACTACCGTTTCCCGGCGGCGGACGTCCTGGTGCTGCCGCTCGCCAACACCTCGATCGAGCTGCTCGCCCGCATGCTCTGGCAGGAGCTCGCCCCCCACCTCGCCGGCTCGCGGGTGGAGAGCCTCGCCATCGCCGTCGAGGAGACGGCGGGGCAGGAGTGCTGGTACGAGGCGCGGGTGACGCCTGCTCCCCCTCCGCCCGGGCATGAATGCCGGGGCTAAGGGCAGCGCCCCCTGAAGGGGGCTTCGAAGCCGGATTCATCCGGCGCAGTTCTTAGCCCGGCGATTCATCGCCGGGCGGGAAGGCCGGATCGGGCGATTACACGATCTCCCGCCCCTTCCAGCGCACCCGTCTGCCGCGCCGGCGGTCGGCGAGGCCGAGGAGGAGGAGCCCAGCGAGCAGCAGGGCGTCGAGCGGATAGAGCATCCCCCAGGCCGGGGCGTGGCCACTGCCGCGGCGCAGGAGCATCGAGGCGGCGGCGCCGGCGCCCCACAGCAGGACGGCCTCCACCGTCGCGCCGGCGAGCGCCAGGGCGGCGAGCGCCGCGGCGGGGAGGAGGAGGACGGCGAGCGCCGCCGCGGCCCTCCCGGGCAGCGGCGCGAAGATCCCTCCCAGGTTGCGCCGCCAGCCGCGCGCCGCGGCGGCGAACCCGCGGTACATCCGCACCCGGAGCCCCGCGGCGCGGAAGAAGCCGGTGCGCAGGCCCCGAGCGCGCAGCCGGACGGCGACCGCCACGTCGTCGATCGGCGCGCCGCGCACCGCCGCGAACCCCCCGCACGCTTCCCAGGCAGCCCGCCGGAGGAGGATGAACTGGCCGTTGGCGACCGCCGGGCCGCCGCTCTCCGCCGCCGCCTGCCAGTCGCCGAGCATGGCGTCGAGCAGGGCGAAGACGGCGGGGACCAGCAGGCTCTCCCCGGCCCCTCCCACCTCCTGGAAGCCGGCGAGGGAAATGGCGTCCAGACCCCGTTCGGCCGCCGCGGCGTGGGCGCGTGCCAGCAGGTCCGGCGCGTGGCGGGTGTCGGCGTCGGTCGACAGCAGCCAGGGGGTGTCGACCCCCGCGGCACCCACGGCGAGGGCGTGGACCTTCCCCGGCCAGCCGGCGGGGAGGGGGCCGGCGGCGAGGAGGGTCAGGCGTGGCTCGTCGCGCCCGAGGATGGCGGCGAGCTCCGCGGTGCCGTCCGTCGAGCCGTCGTCGATCACCCGCACCCTGGGCTTCGCCGTCTGCGCGAGGAGCGCCGCGGCGCAGGCCTCGACGTTCAGGCGCTCGTCGCGGACGGGGAGCAGGACGGTGGTGGCGGGGACGTCGGGGAGCGGGGGCGGCAGGGGCGGGGCCCGCCGCCGCCGCTCCTCGGTCGAGAGCGCCGTGGCGAGCAGGGCGGTGCCGAGGAGCAGGGCGAGGGCGAGGGCGGGGCTCATCGTCCGGGTCGGATCCTCGGGGTCAAGCGGAGAGGCGCCGCCGCAGCTCGGCTTCGACCTCGCCGGGTTGCGGGAAGCGCCCGAGCTGCCGCTTCGAGAAGATCAGCTCGTCGCCGGCCTTGACCTCGAAGACGCCGCCCCGGCCGCGGATGAGCTGGGGGTGCAGGCCGAGCTTGCTCTCGATCTCAGCCGCCAGACCGGCGGCTCGGGGGTAGTAGTTTCAGCTCGTGCAGTATTCGATGGAAATCGCCAGGGAATCGTCGTGGGTTGGCATCGGGTCCTCCTGAAAGCGCTATTCTACAAGGCGCGCAAGAGCATACTTCACGCGAGGAATGAAATGCCCAGCCTGCTCTGTTGTGGCGTGTAGGGTGCGCCAAGCCGCGAAAGCGGGACAAGGACGCACAAAAATTTCCCGGAAGGCTGGATTTAGTCGGCGGCTCTGAGTATAATCAAGCTTGTTCAACATCGCTGGGGCTCGCACCGGGAAACACGTCGAGGAACGCTTGCAATCCGTTCAGCGGGTGCACCGCTGAAGGGTGTAAGAAGGCACGATGCATTCTATGAAGTCTGGAGGTACGAGTATGAAAGGCGAGGCGCCGAACATGTCATCGAAGGAAATGGCCCAGATCCGGCAGAACCTGGAAGGGACGCCGGATATCGAGGAGGCTGCGGAGCTGATGAATCTCGCGGGGAATTCGACCCGCCTGAAGCTCCTCTACCTGCTCGAGAACATGAAAGAGCTCTGCGTGTGCGATCTCGCGGAGATGCTCGGGGTGTCGGTCTCGGCCGTCTCCCAGCACCTGGCGAAGCTCAAGGCCTACGGGCTGGTGGCTCCGCGCCGCGACGCTCAGACCATCTACTACCGTCTGACCGAGCACGACTTCAACGCCAAGCTCCGCGACAACTTCTTCAAGCAGTTCCAGGTCTGACCGACCTTTGACCCGCGCCGGCCGCCAGGCCGCGCGGGGTTGCCTTTTCGAAGACGGCCGGGGATTCCCCGGCCGTTTTCCTTTTGCGTCTCCGCTCAGCCTCCCCGCCGTCACACGGCCGTCGACGGGTTAGAATCCGCGGGCGACGACTTTCTGGGGAGGGAAAGCCAATGAGCCAGCATCCGCGTCCGAAGTTCACCTATCTCGGCCATGCCACCATCCTCTGCGAGCTCCCCTCCGGGGAGACGGTGCTGATCGACCCCTGGGTCGAGCACAACCCGGCCTGCCCGGCGGAGCTCAAGAAGCTCGACCGCATCGACGCGATGCTGATCACCCACGCCCATTCCGACCACATGGGGGACGCCGTGGAGCTGGCCAAGCTCCACCGCCCGAAGATCGTGGTGGCGAACTACGAGATCTGCGGCTGGCTGACCCAAAAGGGGGTCGAGAACTGTTCGGGCATGAACCTCGGGGGATGCCAGGACGTGCTGGGAATGGGGGTCACCATGGTCCGCGCCGACCACTCGTGCGGGCTGACCGACGGCGACCAGACCCTCTACGGCGGCGTGGCGGCGGGGTACGTGGTGCGCCTCCCCGGCGGCTTCACCTTCTACCACGCGGGGGACACGGCGCTCTTCTCGGACATGCAGCTGTTGGGCGAGATGTACCGGCCCGAGCTCGCCTTCCTGCCGATCGGCGACTTCTTCACCATGGACCCGCAGCAGGCCGCCCGTGCTTGCCGCTACCTCGCCCTGCGCAAGGTGATCCCGATCCACTGGGGGACCTTCCCCGTCCTCACCGGCACCCCGGAGAAGCTGGTCAAGGCGCTCGGCGACCTCGGCTCCTCCTGCGAGGTGATCGGCCTCAAGCCGGGCGAGAGCTACTAGCAGCCTCAGAACCGGAACGACGCGCCGAGCCCGGTGAACCAGTTCGGGCGCGGCGCGTTGAGCCCGGCGCCGACCCGGACGTCGAGCTGGAGGTCCTTCGACACCTGGTAGCTCAAGCCGGCGTCGAGGTACTCGGTGGCCGAGCCGCCGGCGCTCTCCCGGTTGAAGGCGAATCCCTCGAAGAAGGCGCCGACCTCGTCGTCGAGCTGGAGGCCGGCGGAGAGGCTGGCGAAGCACTGGGTGAAACGTTCGCCGGCATTTGAGCCATCCTCGAGGTAGGCGCAGCCGAGGTTGCTGGCCAGCGAGAGGTTCTTGGTCAGCTCCCATTCGAGGGCGAGCGCGGCGCGCGGCTGCCATGCGTCGGCGGTCAGCCGCCGGTTCCCCACCGGCAGGGTGGTCTGGAGCAGGAGGCCCATCGCCGGCACGCCGGGGGCGCGGTGCTCCGCCTCCGGGTCGTTGAGCCGCACCTTCGCCTCCACGAAGGGGTCCTGGAACCCCGCGATCCGCTTCTCGCCCGGCGCGCCGGAGTCGAGCCACTCGTAGGAATTGACGCCGAGCCGCGCCTCCCAGCGGTCGTCGAAGGCGTAGCGCAGGAGGAGCTCGCCGAGCGAGCTCGACTTCTGTGGGCCGCCGCGGGCGAAGGTATAGCCGGTCTCGACCTGGAGATGTCCCGGCGCCACCATCTCAGGGCCGTTGGTGAAGTCCGGCCGGTCGGGATTGATGGCGTCGGCGAGCCCCGACCAGGGGCCGGGCGTCTCGGGGGGCTTCGCGGCGGCGGTGTCGGGCGCGGGCTTCTGGGCGGCGAGCGGCGCGGTCCCCAGGACCAGGAGGCCCAGTCCCATCGAGACCATGGCGGCGAGCGGGCGGAGTCTCATCGCATCTCCTCCGCTTCAGGCCAGCAGCCGCAGCAGCTCGCGCTGGGGATCGGCGCCGGTGATCTCGGCCGCCTCGGGGGTGAGGGCGACGTTGATCTCGCAGCGCACGCCGAAGTCCCCCGCGAGATAGATGCCGGGCTCGATCGAGAAGCCGGTCATCGGCAGCAGCAGGCGGGTGTCGTGGGTCTCGAGATTGTCCATGTTGGCGCCCTGGCCGTGGTCGGTGACGCCGATCGAATGGCCGGTGCGATGCAGGAAGAGCTCGCCGTACCCCGCCGCGCGGATCACCTCGCGGGCGGCGTCGTCGACCTCGAAGCCGCGCACCGGCCGCTGCGGATAGCGGCTGCGCACCAGCTCCCAGGCGGCGTCGCGGGCGTCGGCCACGGCGCTGAACACCTCCTGCTGGCGGTCGCTGGGGGCGGCGGCGCAGACCCCCACCCAGCAGATGTCGGCGTAGACGCTCTCCGCCGCCTTCTCCTTGGCCCACAGGTCGATGAGCAGGAAGTCCCCCTGGCGGATCGGGGCGGAGCTCGCGGGGCCGGGCTGGTAGTGCGGGTCGGCGCTATGGGCGTTGACCCCCACGATGGGGTCCGACTCGGCCCACAGCCCGGCCACCCCGAAGGCGTCCAGGATGAAGCGCTGGATCGCGTATTCGTCGATCTCCTCGCCGCGGCGCAGGGCGTCCCCCGCGCGGTTGAACGCCTCGAGGGCGATCCGGTGCAGGTGGACGTTGGCGCGGCGGTGGCCGGCGAGCTGCCCGGGGGTCCAGGTGGCGACGAACTGCTGCGCGAGGTCGGCCGAGGAGACCACGTGGGCGCCGGCCGCCCGCAGCAGCTCCATGGTGCCGGCGTCGAGCCGCGAGACGGTGGGGAGCTCGTTGTTCGGGCTGTACTGGGCGGCGAGCCGGGGGAAGCCCGAGACCAGCGCCGCCACCCCCTCGCCGTGCATCTGCCAGGTGTTGTAGAGCGTCTTCGTGCCGGGGAGGTGGTCGAGCATCGCGGGCTCGATGGCGTGGACGAGCTTCTTCGGCTCCCCCTGCCGCGGGATCAGGTAGTAGCAGCGGCGGCTCACCAGCTTCCCCTCGCCGGCGAGCCCGAGGAGGGACATGCCGAGCGGGTCGTTCTGCTGGAAGCACGAGAAGAACCAGCCGTCGAGGCCGGACTCGGCCAGGGCCGCCTGAATTTCGGGGATCCGTTGGGCCAGCATGACACCTCCCTGTAGAGGAGGGGGATGGTATCAAAAGTGGACGCCGGGGGGCAGGACGAACACGGGCTCACCGACGAGCACGGACTGACACCGGCTTTCAGGGACAGGGGAAAAAGGCAGCGCCGCGGTCAAGGTTTCCTCCTGTCCGTGGAGGTTTGTGCTCGTCCCTGTCCGTCCGTGTTCCACCCTACAGGCATGCCGAGTGCAAGGCCTCCCCTTTCGCTTTACAATTCCCGGGATTCCCTTCAACCGGCGACGACAGGAGACGAGCATGAGGCGAGACACCTTGAGGAGCAGGATGAGATCCGGCCGCGCGGCCCTCGCCGCGCTCGCCCTGGCGCTGGCCGGCGCCGGAACGCTCCACGCCGTCGGCGAGGGGCGGGTGATCTGCACGGTGACGGACGAGGCCAACGCGCCGATCGCGGGGGCCAGGGCGACCCTCTCCCGCGAGGGGGGATACAAGCTGGAGAAGGTGAGCGACGCCAAGGGGCAGCTCACCCTGCTGGTGCTCGACGCCACCAAGGAGTACCGGCTGCACATCGAGAAGGAGGGGTACGGCGCCTACGACGGGCCGGTGAAGCCGAAGCTTCAGGACACCATCCGCCTCACCTTCGCCCTCCCGAAGGCCGCCGGGCCCAAAGCGGGCGCCGCGGCTGCCGAGGCGCCGAAGGAGCTCTCCGGCGCCGACCAGGCGATCACCGCCTACAACGAGGCGGTCACCGCCCTGCGCGGCGGCAACGTGGCGGCGGCCCTCCCCAACCTCGAGAAGGCGGCGACCCTGAACCCCGCCCTCGCCGAGGCGCAGGCGACGCTCGCCGAGGTCTACCTGGAGCTCAAGCGCTACGGCGACGCCCTGGCCGCCGCCGACCGCTACCTGGCCCTGAAGCCGGGCGACCCGCGGGGCCTGCGGGCGCGCTACGACGCCTTGAAGGCGGCGGGTGACAACGAGAAGTCGCGCGAGGCGCTCGACGCCCTGGCGGCGGCCGACCCGCAGAATCCCGACACCGCCGTGCGCTACTTCAATGCCGGCGCCGAGCTCGCCCGCACCGGCAAGCTCGACGAGGCGGCGGTCTACTTCGAGCACGTGGTGGCGATCGCGCCGGCCGATCCCAAGTTCTCGAAAGCGCACTACGTCCTCGGCATGACCTACGCCAAGGAGGACGGCAAGAAGGCCGAGGCCAAGCAGCAGCTGCAGACCTTCCTCCAGATGGCCCCCCAGGACTCTGACGCCGCCACGGCCAAGGAGATGCTGGCGTACCTGAAGTAGGGGGGTGCGGAGGAGGGAAGGGCGACCGCGGGTCGCCCCTACACCCTTCGCTCTAAGGCAACCTGAAACGGAGGGTGTAGGGGCGACCCGCGGTCGCCCTTCCCTCACCCCAGCTCGAACGTGGCCGGGGTGGGCGCCTCCTCCCTCCCTTCCTTCTCCGCCTTCTCCTTGCGCGGCAGCCGCAGCAGGGCCACGCAGCCGGGCTCGGGGGCGCGGTTGTCGAGGGTCAGGCTGCCGCCGTGGGCCTCGGCGATCTGCCGGGAGAGGGCGAGGCCGATGCCGGTGCCTCCGGGCTTGGTGGTGTAGAAGGGGACGAAGAGGTTCTCCAGGTTGGAGAGCCCCGGCCCCTCGTCCTCCACGCGCACCTCGATCTGCTCGCCGTCCAGCCGCCAGCCGACGCCGACCCCGACCCCGCCGCCGGTCACCAGGGCGGCGTCCACGGCGTTGCGGATCAGGTTGATCAGCAGCTGCTCGACCTGGTCCGGGTCGGCCTCGATCGTCACCTCCGGCCCGTTCTCGACGTAGACCGGGAGGCGGGTCTCGAGCGCGGCGGTGCGGCGGATCAGCCCGGCGAGCTCGAAGGGCGTGCGCCGCGGCGGCGGCAGGCGGGCGAGCCGCGCGTAGGCGGCCATGAAGCGGATCAGCGCCCCCGAACGGTTGCCGATCACGTCGAGCCCCTGGCGCATGTCGTCGATCCAGTCCTCGGGGAGCGGCTCGCGGGTGAGCAGGCCGGCGAGGGTCGAGGCCATCGAATGGATGGGGGCGAGCGAGTTGTTGAGCTCGTGGCCGAGCACGCGGATCAGCCGCTGCCAGGCCTGGCGCTCCTCCTCGCGCAGGGTCTGCGAGAGGTCGGCGATCACCAGCAGCCGTTGCGACACCCCCCCCTCGCGGAAGCTGCTGCGCCGGATCTCCCAGCGCCCCGGGCCGCCGGGGAAGGTGAGCGGCAGGATGCGCGACACCTCGCCGTCGAGCAGCTCGGCGAGCCCCAGCGCGTCGGCCGGCTTGCCCAGCAGGCGCTCGCTGCGCTCGGCGAGCAGCCGCTCCCCCGAGCGGTTGACCAGCCAGAGGCGGCGCTGCTCGTCGAAGGCGAAGACGGCGACCTCCACCTCGTCGACGACGCGATGGAGGAGCGCCGTGGCCTCCACCGCCCCCAGCCGCTGCTGGCGCAGGATCTCGCCGATGGCATTGACCTCCTGGACCACCTCCGCCAGGGCGTCGGGCTCCTCCGACTGGCGGGCGCGCTGCGAGAAGTCCCCTTCGCGCAGGGCCGAGAGGAGGTTGGCGAGCGTCTGCAGCGGCCGCACCACGCGGTCGCGCAGGTTGACGGCCAGCCACCCCCAGAGGAAGACGACGATCAGGGTCACCGTCCAGCGCAGCTTCGGGGAGTGCGGATCGAGCCAGACGAGGAGCAGGCTGAACAGGGTGCCGGGGAGGCCGGTCACCAGCGCGAAGACGAGCACGCGGTCCTCGAAGGGGAGGAGCTGCGACCGGCGGCGCAGCCAGCCGCGGAACGGGCGCCGCCGTCCGCGCGGCCGGCGCCCGAGCCGATGGGCGGCCACCGCGCGCGGTGCCTCAGAGGCCATACTTTTCGATCCGGCGGTAGAGGGCGCTGCGCGACAGGCCGAGCGCCTGCGCCGCCTGGCTGACGTTGCCGTGGCGGGCGAGCGCCTTCTGGATCAGCACCCGCTCGACCTCCTCGAGCGGCAGGTCCTCGAGGCGGGGGGGACCGGCGGCGCCGCCGGCACCGGCCCTTGCAGCCCGAGGTCGACCGTGCGCACCCAGTCGCCGCGCCCCATCAGCACGCCGCGCTCGACGGCGTGGCTGAGCTCGCGCACGTTGCCCGGCCAGGGGTGGGCGACCAGGGCCTCGACGGCGGATTCCTCGAAGCCGCGGAACTGCTTGCGGTAGTGCTGGGCGTGCTGGTCGAGGAAGAAGGCGGCGAGGGAGGTCAGGTCCTCGCGGCGCTCGCGCAGCGGCGGAATGCGGATCTCCACCGTGTTCAGCCGGAACAGGAGGTCCTGGCGGAAGCGGCCGGCGGCCACCTCCTCGCGCAGGTCGGCGTTGGTGGCCGAGAGGATGCGCACGTCGGCGGTGCGCGTCTTCGAGGAGCCGAGCCGCTCGAACTCGCCGGTCTCGAGGACGCGCAGGAGCTTCGCCTGCTGGTTGAGCGAGATGTTGGCGATCTCGTCGAGGAAGAGGATGCCGCCGTCGGCGAGCTCGAAGCGCCCCACGCGGTCGGTCTTGGCGTCGGTGAAGGCGCCGCGCACGTGGCCGAACAGCTCGCTCTCGAACAGCGCCTCCGAGAGGCCGCCGGTGTTGACGGTCACCATCGGCACGCCGGCGCGGCTCGAGGCGAGGTGGAGGGCGCGCGCCACCACCCCTTTGCCGGTGCCGTTCTCGCCGGTGATCAGGACGTTCGCCTCCGACGGCCCGACCCGCTCGATCAGCTCCATCACCGGCCGCATCGCGGGGGCGCGGGCGATTAGCAGCGGCTCGCCGCCGGTCGCGCGCAGCAGCTCGTTCTCGGCCTCCAGCCGCTGGCCGCGCCGCAGCGCCCGGTGGAGGTCGATCTGGTTGCGCAGGATGCGCAGCAGCCGGGCGTTGTCCCACGGCTTCTCGACGAAGTCCCGCGCCCCCCGGCGCATCGCCTCGACCGCCACGTCGACGCTCGCCCAGGCGGTCATCACCACCACCGGCAGCGATTCGTCGACGGCGCGCAGGCGGTCGATCAGCTCCAGCCCCTCGCGCCCGGAGGTGGTGTCGCGGGCGTAGTTGAGGTCCATCAGCACGGCGTCGAAATCACGGCTGGTGACGGCGGCGAGCACCTCGGCGGGGGAGGCGGCGGTCTCGGTCTCGAACCCCTCGGCCTTGAGCATCAGGCGCAACGCCTCGCGCACCTCGCGCTGGTCGTCCGCGATCAGCACCCGGGGTTTGTGGGCGGCGCCGTCCATGGAGAGACTGTACCCGAAAGCCAAAAAAAAGGGCTGCCGCGATCGGGGCGGCAGCCTTCAAAAGGCGCGCGAACATCACCCGTGCACGACGCGCGGGGTACCTGTTTCCTTAGACGACCTCGAAGCCGCTCCGCTTCAGCTCGCGGCTCTCGAGCTCGCGCTGGACCCCCGTCTCCTCCTCGACCACCCGGCCGTCGAACAGATGGATGGTGCGCTGCCCGTAGCGGGCGAAGCGGGGGTCATGGGTGACCATGCAGATGGTGGCGCCGTCCCGGTGGAGGTCCGCCAGGAGATCCATCACCGTCTCGCTGTTCTTCGAGTCGAGGTTGCCGGTCGGCTCGTCGGCGAGCAGGATCGAGGGCTTGCCGACCACCGCGCGGGCCACCGCGACGCGCTGCTGCTGGCCGCCGGAGAGCTGCGAGGGGTAGTGCTTCATGCGGTGCGACATGCCGACCCGCTCGAGCGCTTCCTGCACCCGCTCCTTGCGCTCCTTGACCGCCATCCCCCGGTAGGTGAGCGGCAGCTCGACGTTCTCGTACACCGTCAGGTCGCCGATCAGGTTGAAGGCCTGGAAGATGAAGCCGATCTCGCGGTTGCGGATCCGCGCCCGCTCGGAGAAGGAGAGGTCGGCCACCTGCTTCTGGTTGAGCGTGTACTTGCCGTCGCTCGGGGTGTCGAGCAGCCCGAGGATCGACAGCAGCGAGGTCTTGCCGCAGCCGGACGGGCCGGCGATCGAGACGTACTCGCCGTTGCGGATCTCCATGTGGATGCCGGAGAGAGCGTGCGTCTCCACCTCGTCGGTCATGAACACCTTGGTGACCCCGTCGAGGCGGATCAGCGGATCGGACGTTGCATTCATCGGGTTCCTCCAAGTCTCAACCGCCGGCTCCGGCCGGGCGGCAGTGCGTGTCTTAACGGGTCAGTTCAAATGGACCTTGGCGACGCCGTCCTGCGCCGAGGTGTCCGAGAGGACCACCTGGTCGCCGGCCTGCAGCCCCTTGACGATCTCGACCGTGCTCACCGACATCCGCCCCAGCTCCACGGGCACGCGCACGGCGTTCTTGCCGCCGTCGGTCAGCTTGAACAGCTCGACTTTGCTATTCGGCTGCCCGACGCTCGGCCGGCCGACGAAGAGGACGTTGTCCAGCCGCTCGATCTCGACCGTGCCGTCGACCGAGAGGTTCGGCCGCGCGCCGTCGGGAAGCTTGCCGTCGAACGCCACGTCGACGATCACCGTGCCGTCGGTCGACGACGGGGCGACCCGCATGACGTGTCCCGCCACGACGCCGTTGCGCGTGTCGATCGAGGCCACCAGCCCCACCTTCACGTCCTTCGCCTGCACCTCGGGGATGTTGAGCTGCGCCTTCAGCCGCTCCGGGCGGGCGACCCGCGCCAGCAGCGTGCCGGCGGTCACCCGCTGCCCGACCTGCACCGGCAGCTCCTGGAGCACGCCGGGGATACCGGCCCGCACCTTGAGCGACTCGATCTGGCGGCGGCGCAGGGCGAAGAGGTTCTGGTTCTGCTCCACCCGCGCCCGTTGCGCCGCGAGCTGCGCCGCCGCCGAGCGCTTGTTCTGGTCGAGGCGTGCCGTTTCGATCTTGAGCTGCTTGACCAGTTGCTCGGACTTGAGGGCCGAGATCTGGTGGGTGATGTCGGGGAGGATCTGCTCCTTGAACAGCTTGTCGTCGGCCTGCGCCTGGAGCTTCGCCTGATCGCTCTGCGACTTGACCGAGGCCACCTGTGCCTCCTGGCTGAGGATCTGGCTGTCGAGCTGGGCCTTCAGGTTCTCGTAGTCGGCCTGCGCTCCCTTGAGGCCCGACTCCGCCTCGAGCGCGTTCTGCTCGATCTGCGGGTCGCTCATCTCGAGGAGCACGGTGTCGGCGGTAACCGTGACGCCGGGGAGCAGCGGGCTCTTCTCGATGCGGGCGTCGACCGGCGCCGAGATCTGTTGCACGTCCACGGGCACCAAGATGCCCGGGCCGCGGACGCTGCGCATCATCGGGCCGCGCTTCACGGTGTCGATGTAGAGGGTGTCCTTCTGGACCGTGGGCGCCGCCGGCTCGAGCCGCGACAGCCCGATGGTGACCAGGGCGACGATCGCGATTCCCACCACGATGAAGATGGTCCGCCGCATGCGGCGCTTCTGGGCTTCTCCTGTCCGGGGTATATCCATAGGCTTTGTGGTCTCCGGTCAGTCTACGCATCCCTCGTGCCAAGGTTTCAGAGGCCGCAACCCACTGATTCCAAAAATTTTAAGCGTTCAATCACGGGCCCGGAGTGTTCGTCTCCGGGATGCGTCCGTCCCAGGATCGGACACTTCCTCGCGCGTGCTACGCTTCCGCCGATGAGCGCCGAAGAGCACCGTACCCTGAGCCCCCGCGCCCTCGGCTTCGCCGTGTTGACGGTGAGCGACAGCCGCGTCTGGGCGGACGACACGAGCGGCAAGGCGATCCGCGCGCTGGCGGAGGCGGCCGGCCACCGGATCGTGGATTCTACCCTGGTTCGCGACGACGTGGTGGCGATCCGCGCCGCCGGCCGGGGCCTGCTGGCGACCGCCGGGGTCGACGTGCTGGTGACCACGGGAGGGACGGGCTTCTCGCCGCGCGACGTCACCCTCGACGCCCTGGGGCCGCTGATCGAGCGCCCGATCGAGGGGTTCGGCGAGCTCTTCCGGATGCTCTCCTACGAGGCGGTGGGAGCGGCGGCGATGCTCAGCCGCGCCACCGCGGGCCTGGTCGGGACGCAGGGGCTCTTCCTCCTCCCCGGCTCCCCCAAGGCGGTGAGCCTGGCGATGAAGAAGCTGATCCTCCCCGAGGCCGCCCACCTGCTCGGCCAGGCCCGGCGGCCGACGACGGCCGACGCGCCGCCGGGCTGATTCCTACACCCTTCGCCCGGAGAGCAGCCGCCAGATCACCAGCAGCAGGATCGACCCCCCGATGGCGATCACGAAGCTGCGGAAGTCGAACCCCGAGATCCCGCCGAAGCCGAGCACGGTGGCGAGCCAGCCGCCGAGCAGCGCGCCGACCACCCCGATGATGATGGTGATGATGCATCCCCCGGGATCGCGCCCCGGGGTGAGGAACTTGGCGATGGCGCCGGCGATCAGGCCGAAGATGATCCACGAGAGGATACCGTTCATCCGCGTCTCCTATTGAGTGAAAGGGCGGCCGGCGAAGCCCGCCGCGGCGGGAAAATCTAGCGAGAGGCGTGCCAGCGCGGCCGCTCGGCGCGGCGCCGAGCCGGCATAGAATGTCCCCGCCATGTCCGCGACACCCGAAACTCCCCGCCCCCGTCTGTTCCTGATCGACGGCTACTCGAACATCTTCCGGGCCTTCTACGCCATCCGCAACCTGTCGAACTCGCGCGGCGAGCCCACCAACGCCGTCTACGGCTTCCTGACCATGCTCAAGAAGCTCCTGCGCGAGGACAACCCCGAGCTGATCGGCGTCGCCCTCGAAGGCGGGCGCACCTTCCGCAGCGAGAAGTTCGAGGAGTACAAGGCGAACCGCGCTCCGATGCCCGAGGACCTGGCGAGCCAGCTCCCCTGGATCCGCCGCGTCCTCGAGGCCTACCGCATCCCCATCCTCGAGCTCGCCGGCTACGAGGCGGACGACGTCCTCGGCACCCTCTCCTGCCGCGCCGCCGCGGCGGGCTACCAGGTGGTGCTGGTGTCCGCCGACAAGGACCTGATGCAGCTCGTCGAGCCCCGCGTCTCGCTCTACCACACCGGGCGCAACAAGCTCTACGGACCCGCCGAGGTGGCCGAGGACTTCGGCGTGCCGCCGGCCCAGGTGGCCGACGTCCTCGCCCTGATGGGGGACGCGATCGACAACATCCCCGGCGTCCCCGGGATCGGCGAGAAGGGGGCGAAGAGCCTGATCCAGGAGTACGGCACGCTGGAAGACCTCCTGGCGCGCGCCGGCGAGGTCTCCCGCAAGGCTTACCGCGAGGGGCTCCAGCAGCACGCCGACCAGGCGCGCCTGTCGAAGGAGCTGTCGACCATCCACACCACCCTCGAGGTCGCCTTCGACCCGCAGGCCCTGCGCCGCGACCCGCCGGACGTCGAGGCGCTGCGTCAGGTGCTGACCGAGCTCGAGTTCTTCTCGCTGGTCGAGGAGCTGGGGCCGGCCGGCGCCACCGACGCCGCCGAGGAGGAGATCCCCTCCGCCGAGGAGGCGGTCACCTCGGAAGCCTGGGCCGACCAGGCCGGGCGCCTCGCGGGCGGCGAGATCTACGTCGCCCTGCTGGGGGACGAGCGGCCCCTCGGCCTCGCCGTGGCGGCCTCGGGCGACGGCCCGGTGCTCTACGCCGACTTCCGGCGCGACGGCGTGCGCGACGCGGTGCTCGCGAGCCTCAAGGACTGGATCGGCAGCTCCGAGATCCGCCTCGCCGGCCACAACCTCAAGGAGGTCCTCCGCCTCTGCCCCGAGCCCCCCTGCGCCTCGGACCTCGCGGACGCCATGCTGATCTCCTACCTGCTGAAGCCGTCTATCCACGGCCACTCGCTCGACGAGCTGGCTCTGGAGCGCCTGCGCCGCAAGCCGCTCACCCCCAAGGACGTCGGCTGGGACCGCGGCCAGGAGCCGGCGGTCGGCGACTCCCGCCTCGCCGCCTACGCCGCCGAGCGGGTGGTGATCGCCCGCCGCATGGCCGAGGCGATGCGCCGCGAGCTCGAAGCCGGCTCGCTCGCCCGCGTCTACACCGAGATCGAGGCGCCGCTGGTCCCCGTGCTGCTGCGCATGGAGGAGAACGGCATCCTCCTCGATTCAGACTACCTGCGCGCGATGTCGGCCGAGCTGGGAGCGGAGATCGCCACCCTCGAGACCCGCATCTTCGAGGCGGCGGGGGAGACCTTCAACCTCAACTCGCCGCTGCAGCTCGGCACCATCCTGTTCGAGAAGATGGGGCTCCCCGCCGGCAAGAAGACGCAGAAGACGAAGAGCTATTCGACCGGCGCCGAGACCCTCGAGGACCTGGCGAAGAAGGAGTTCCCGATCGCCAAGCTCCTGCTGCGCTACCGCGAGCTGACCAAGCTCAAGTCGACCTACATCGATGCCCTGCCGGAGCTCGCCGGCCCCGACGGCCGCATCCACACCCGCTTCAATCAGGCGGTGGCCGCCACCGGGCGCCTCTCCTCGACCAACCCCAACCTGCAGAACATCCCGGTGAGGACCGAGCTCGGCCAGAGGATCCGCCGCGCCTTCGTCGCGCCTCCCGGGCACGTCCTGCTGGTCGCCGACTACAGCCAGATCGAGCTGCGCATCCTCGCCCACATCGCCGACGAAAAGGCCCTCCTCGACGCCTTCGCGGCCGGCCAGGACATCCACCGCGCCACCGCCGCCGTGGTCCTCGGCGTCGACCCCGCGCTGGTCACCGGCGAGCAGCGGCGGGCCGCCAAGACGATCAACTTCGGCATCCTCTACGGGATGAGCGCCTACGGCCTGAGCACGGAGCTGGGGATCTCGTCCAAGGAGGCGGAGCGCTTCATCGCCGCCTACATGGGGCAGTATCCCGGGGTGAAGCGCTACATGGAGGAGACCCTCGAATCGGCCGAGCGCGAAGGGAAGGTCGAGACCCTCTACGGCCGCGTGCGCTGGATGCCCGACATCAAGAGCAAGAACTGGAACCTGCGCGAGAACGCCCGCCGGATGGCGATCAACGCCCGCATCCAGGGCACCGCCGCCGACATCCTGAAGCTGGCCATGATCGCCGTCGACCGCCGCCTGCGCGACGAGCAGCCGGGAGCCCACCTCCTCCTCACCGTCCACGACGAGCTGGTCCTCGAAGTCCCCGAGGAGCAGGTGGAGCCCGTCGCCGCGATCGTCAAGGCCGAGATGGAGGGAGTCGCCGACCTCAAGGCCCCCCTCGAGGTCGAAGCCGGCTGGGGGAAGAGCTGGTACGAGGCGAAAGGGTAGCCGCGTTGCGCTACACATTGCGCGCTCCAAAAACCCGCTTCGCCGGTCCCGCCCCCTGAAATTTCGCGACAAAATCTCGGCGGGGAGCCATCGCCCTCCGAGATTTCGTCACCTCCCCTTCGTTCCCGCATCGCTGCCCCTCGTTCCCGCGTCCTCCCCTTTCATTTTTTGGTCGCTCCGGAACCTGTCAACCCGTTTGAGACAGAAAGCTCTGAGGAATGAGGGGAGATTGTTGTTGGCTCGGGGCCGGAGGATTGATCCAGGCAGCGGTCGGGGGGAGCTGAGGCTGAGGCGGCCGCCCGAAGCGTTGAGGATGCGAGCGATAGGCGGCGTTGAGGGTCTGAGCCCGTTGCTGGACGACATTCTCTGAGCGGCCGGAGTGGACCTGCTCGGGTGTGAGGAAAGCGAGGCTGGAGTGGCGATGTTGGCGGTTGTACCAATCGAAGAAGCCCCGGCAGAACTGGCGAGCGTCGTGCTTTCCGGCGAAGTGATCGGGGAAGAGCGGGTGGTACTTGAGGGTCTTGAATTGGGCTTCGGAGAAGGGGTTGTCATCGCTGGTGTGAGGCCGGCTGTGGCTCTTGAGGACTCCGAGGTCGGCCAGGAGTTGGGCGACGGTGTTGGAGGTCATCGCCGAGCCCCGGTCGGCGTGCAGGACGAGCTGTCCGGCGGGGATCTCTTGTTTGGCCACGGTCTCTTCGATGAGCCTCTGGGCAAGGGTCTTGCTCTCCCGGTCCGCGAGCAGCCAGCCGACGACATACCGGCTGAAGATGTCGAGGATGACGTAGAGGCTGTAGTGCTCTCCACGGCTCGGTCCGCGCAACTTGGTGATGTCCCAGGACCAGACTTGATTGGGGCCGGTGGCGAGCAGCTCCGGCTTGGAGTACTGAGGGTGGCGCCGCAGCCTTCGGCGTTCCCGCACCTCGTCGTGACTATGCAGCAGGCGGTACATGGTGCGCTGGGAGCACAGGTAAAGCCCTTCGTCGAGCAGAGTGGCATACACCTCACTGGGAGAGGCATCGACGAAACGCGGGCTGTGCAGTAGCTCGAGGACTTGTTGGCGCTCCTCGCCGCTGAGGGCCCGGTGGGAGGCCAGCCGCCGGCGAGGCGGCTTGTCGAGAGCTTGAGGACGGCGCTGGCGGTAGATCGTGGCCCGGGCCACACCAAGCCCCTTGCACGCTGCCTGCAGCCTCAGGGTCGGTGCGAGCTCTTGGGCCAGCTGTCTCAGCTCATCTCGTCGTCTTCCGGGGTCGCCAAGCTGATGCCCAGGATCTCCGAGACTTTTTTTTGGACCTCGATGATGGCTTCGGCCTGACGCAGCTTGCGCTGGAGCCTCGCCTTGTCTCGCTCGAGCTGCTGCACCTGACGCCGGAGAGCTGTCTCAGGATCCACCTTGCGCCCTCGAGTCTGGCTCAGCGCCTCCAGCTCTCCTTGCTCTCGCTGGACGCGCCATTTGCCCAACAGCGAGGTGTATAGCCCCTCTCGGCGTAGCAGAGCTCCGATCGCCCCATGCTCTTTGCAGGCATCCGCCTCCCGCAGGACCCGCAGCTTGTACTCCGCCGTAAACTGCCGGCGCTTGGGTTTGGCCATCACCTCCGGGTCCGAAACGGGACGTAGACCGATCGCCTTCGATCTCAAGGCGCGGGAGTCGGGGGAGCCGGCCGGCTCCCCCGACTCCCGCGCCCTCTCCTCGCCTTCCCGATCCATCTGCGCCTCTCTTGCTTTCCAACCCATTCCTCACCTCCCTGGACCTACCCTAATTGATTCGGGCTTCTGTGTCTCAGGGAAGATTGGCAGAGTGGGCTCCCCCTGCTTCCCGGTGACGCGGGATGAGAGGGAAGCGACGAAAAATGGCTGGGAGGGTCGAGGGAACGAGGGGGAGGGATCAGGGAGTGGTGGGGAGCGAGCAAAAAACGAGGAGGGCGGGTTGGAAAATCAGTGGGCGGAGACGGAAAACCAGTGGGCGCGCTCCTAAACCCGGAGGGGAGACCTGTAGAATCGTCGCCAGACCGCTGGATTGACGGCGGCGGACCCTTGAAGGAGAGATCATGAAGAAGACTGCGAAGAAGCTGGTCCTGAGCCGTGAGACGCTGATCCACCTCGAACAGGTCATGGGAGGAGCCACCGTGATCTGTACCTACACTCAGGCCCAGACTTGCAAGACCTGCCCGACTACCGTCCCGCCCTGTTTCACCAGGGGCTGCTGACTCAACATTCAAGGAGATCTGTGATGAGAAAGCTGCGGAAGCTGTCCCTGTCCCGCGAGACCCTCCGTGTCCTCCAGCAGACCGAGCTCCGGATCTTCGGGGGAACCAATACCGGCCCGTTCAACTGTTCGGTGACCGACTGCTCAGCTGTATGTTTCCAGAACAACGGCTGCGCCACCACCGGCATGACGCAGTGCTGCTAGGGTGATCCTACGAAGAATTCTCAACGGAGGAAATCATGAAGAAGAACGCCAAGAAACTGAAGCTTTCCCGCGAGACCGTCCAGCGGCTCGGGGGACCGGACCTGGAGGGAGTGGCCGGGGGGTATACGGCGGAGGGGTACACCTGCCTCCTCCAGACCTGTGGCTGCCGGACCAGCAACGGTCCTGTTGCATGCCTCTGCGTGCCCAGCTTGCAGTGCTAGAGGAGCCCCCTCTCGGTCGCCGCGGGATCGGAGGGGGTGCCGGCGGCCTTCTCGCCGGCGGGGCGGACCGGCGCCCAACCCTCCGGCGGAGACGCCCCGCCGTCCCCGTGGCCTGCGGAGGTTCTCAAATAAGGCACTTGACCTACCGCCTCGATTGGGCGCGCACGGCGGCGGCGGACAGGCAGAGGCGATCGCCAGGCCCCAGGCGCGGAACGAATGTCGCTCCATGATGAACCTCCTTGTCAGTTCCCGAGCCGGCCGCGAGAGAGTCGCGGCCTTCTCTCTCTAGCAGCCCGTGGCAGAAGTCGTTTTGTAGAAAATCATGCAGTGATTCCAAAAGAGTTACGGACACGAAAAAGCTACCGAGGGCACTTTTGTCACGGGCTGCTAGGTGTCGGCAAGGGAGGAAAAGGAGCCCGCACCAAGCGGGCCGGGATGAAGAATCCGTCGGGTGTCTTCCGGATTCTTCTCCAAAGGGAAAGAAAAGGGGGGCAGACCTTCGCTTCTACGCCGCCTCTACGAGGATGTCTGATCGATGACGGGCCGATACCGCGGTTCCGGAACCGGCTTCCCTTCGGCCTGAGCGGCCTCGATCCACGCGGTTTTCGCGGTCTCGACCTCGGCGAGCGCCTCTCTGGGAGTCTTGCCAAAGGCGGAGCACGCTTCGAGATCGGGGATGTCGGCGATGTACCCGCCATCCTCTTCGCTAGGAAAGATGTTGATGGGGTAGTCCTTCACGGCTCCTCCCGCTTCACTTCCCCGCCGCCACCGTCTCCTCCGCGTACACGAACTCCACCGGCTTCTTCACCCCCTCGGCGAGGCTCTTGTGGACGGGGCAGGTGAGGGCCGCGTTCTCGCGCTTCTTGCGCTGGTCGGCGGTCAGGCCGGCCGGCATCTGGATCGTCACCGGGATGGCGCCGATGCGGCGGGGGTTCGCCTCCATGTGCTTCTCGAGGCGGAAGGCGAGGCCGGTGAGGTCGATCCCTTCCCGCTCGCCGACCATGGCGACCAGGGTCAGCATGCAGGCGCCCAGCGAGGCGGCGGCGAGGTCGGTGGGGGAGAAGGAGCTGCCGTCTCCGTTGTTGTCCACCGGCGCGGCGGTGCGGAGCACGGTCCCCGAGGGGCCTCTTGAGGTTGCCGCCGCTCGTCGGCCAGCGGTGCCCAGCCCCCAGCAGATTTCACCGACGACGCCAAGTGGGAAGCCGTCGTCGCCCGAGACCCCGCCGCGGACGGCACCTTCTACTACTCGGTCCGGACCACCGGCGTCTACTGCCGCCCCTCCTGCCCATGGGCGTCGGGCGCTGCGCCGGAACGTCGCCTTCCACCCCTCGGCGGAGGCGGCCGAGGCGGCGGGGTTCCGCCCCTGCAAGCGCTGCTCGCCCAAGGGATCGATGCTCGCCGAGGAGCGCGCCGCAAGGTGGCGGCGGCCTGCCGCGCCCTGGAAGCCGAGGAGCCGCCGGCGCTCGACGCGCTGGCGCGGGGGCGGCTTTAAGCCCCTATCACTTCCACCGCGTCTTCAGGCGGTGACCGGCCTCACCCCGAAAGCCTACGCGGTGGCCCACCGCGCCCGCCGGGTGCGCGAGGAGCTCGCCCGGCGCCCCACGGTGACCGAGGCGATCTACGAGGCGGGCTTCCAGTCGAACAGCCCGTTCTACGCCAAGTCCGCAGAGACCCTCGGCATGACCCCGAGCGGCTTCCGCAGCGGCGGCGCCGGGGCGACCCTGCGCTTCGCGGTCGCGCAATGATCGCTCGGCGCCGTGCTCTTCGCGGCCACGGAGAAGGGGGTCTGCGCCATCTTCCTCGGCGACGATCCGGACGCGCTGGTGCGCGATCTCCAGGACCATTTCCCCAAGGCCGCGCTGGTCGGCGGCGACGCCGGGTTCGAGCGCCGGTCGCCCAGGTGGTCGGCTTCGTCGAGGCGCCGCGCTCGGCCTCGACCTGCCGCTCGACGTGCGCGGCACCGCCTTCCAGCAGCGGGTCTGGCAGGCGCTGCGGGAGATCCCCGCCGGCGCGACGGCGAGCTACGCCGAAATCGCCCGAGCGATCGGCGCCCCGAAAGCGGTCCGCGCCGTGGCCCAGGCCTGCGCCGCCAACGCGCTCGCCGTGGCCATCCCCTGCCACCGCGTGGTGCGCAGCGACGGCGCGCTGTCGGGCTACCGCTGGGGCGTCGAGCGCAAGCGCGCGCTGCTGGCGCGCGAGGCGGGGGTATGAGCTGCGAGGGTGATCGCGCGCCGCGTCGAGTCGCTGGACTGGCCGCGCGCTCGCGGCCGACCTCGACGCCCACGGCTGCGCGCCTGATCGCCGGCTGGCTGCTCGCCGCGGAGAGTGCCGGCGCTCGCCGCGCTCTACGCCGCGACGAGCCGCTTCCGCAGCCGGGTCGTCATGGCCCGCCACGGCTTCGGCCGCGGCGAGTACAAGTATTTCGCCTATCCGCTGCCGACGCCGATCGCGCCGGCTGCGCACGCGCTCTATCCGCGCCTCGCGCCGATCGCCAACCGCTGGAACGCAGGCGATGGGCGATCGACGTCCGCTATCCCGCACGACCACGCCGCCTTCCTGGCGCGCTGCCACGCCGCCGGGCCAGACCCGCCCGACGCCGCTGCTGCTGCAATACGGCGCCGGGCGACTACAACTGCCTGCACCAGGACCTCTACGGCGAGCACGTCTTCCCGCTGCAGGTCGCCATCCTGCTCTCCGAGCCCGGGCGCGATTTCACCGGCGGCGAGTTCGTGCTCACCGAGCAGCGCCCGCGCATGCAGTCCCGCGCCGAGGTGGTCCCGCTGCCCAAGGGCGACGGCGTGATCTTCGCGGTGCATCACCGCCCGGTGCAGGGGACGCGCGGGAGCCTACCGCGTGAACCTGCGTCACGGCGTCAGCCGGCTGCGCTCGGGGCGGCGGCATACGCTCGGGATCATTTTCCACGACGGGAAGTAGGTAGGGGGGCAACCTGATACGCTTCCTGCAAGGAGCGATGGCATGTCCCAAGTCGGACGCCGAACCAGCGGCTGGCCATCGAAGACCTCCTCCTCTCGTCAAGGCAAGCGGATGTTGTACCTTCTAGCAGCTTGATGGAGTGAGCCTTCCTGTAGAGCAGCATGGATCGTCCGCTGGGCTCTTTTTAGACTTCTAAGTAGTAATTTACCAAGCTCACGGCTCCTACCCCTCTTCCGATGCACTAAAGCCTCAACGAGGAAGTTCATATTAGGCCTAAACTCACTCCAAGAGAGCGTCGGCCTAATTTGCAAGGGTTGCACGAGAGCGGCCATGTGTATAGTCTTGAGCCTCAGTCTTAGTATAGTGTCTAAGATTTATGTTGCCCTAACCTGGTTCTCGATATGGCTCAATCTGTATGGAAGGTCACTTATGAATAGATTAACGAAGACCGCCATAATTAAGTCTTTACTAGCTGGAGAGCCATTGAGATGGCTTGATAGGAATAGGAAAGAGCAGCGGTTAGCGCTCGATACTCCCGAGCAACGCCGTCTGTTGGCACTTCTATTGAAGTCCCAGGTGCGAGATCCTAAGGGACTGTCACCCGAATTCGTGGCCTCGCTATCTCAAACGTATAATGCTACCGAAGACCCCGCTCAGACGAAACCGGACTTAGGAGAAGGTGTCGCCAACGTTGGGCCCTGGCGCCTTCAATCTATAGTGGCCGAGGGGTTTGGAGGTTTGAATATATGGGGAGGAAGTTCCTTTAGCTACGACTTTAACCAAGAGAGTTTCCTTTTTGAGGGTCCAAATGGCAGTGGTAAGTCCTCTCTAGTCGGCGCTATTATTTGGGCTCTGACGGGTGAACGTCCTCGCGATCATACGGACGGGCCAACTAACGAAGCCCAAGCTGTCTACGCAGAGGATGATAAGCCCGCAGGTTGCTGGCCGCCGATTGCGTGTTACCCACCGGACGCTGAGACGCTTAACGAAGCAGAGCCTGCCGTGCGAGTCAAGCTCAGTTTTGCAGATCCGAATGGCGCAGTAGCTGATATAGAGAGAAGTCTAGTCGGCAATGAGATCAAGCTAGTAAGGGATCCGAGGCTAGAGGTTCCAATCATTCTCCTGGAAACAGGTGTTCTAATGCCAGCTCGTTTGAGTCAAATCCGCCTAAAAGAGGGGGAGAACAGGCTGACGGATGCTGTTAAGAAACTCACTGGATTAGACGAGCTTAGCGATATTGGAACTCTGGCAGACGGGCTTTGCCATAAGGCGCGTGAGTACCTTGCCCATGCACGCAATAATGGCATTGTAACATTAAGGATCGACTTCGAGAGCTACATTGACAAGGCGCGGGAAGCTTTGGCACAAGTATCCGTTCCGGTTCGAGCTTTTACTCCGCAAGAGACAGATATCTCTGGCGGACCAATGGCGGAATTTGGGAAGTTTCTCAGCGAACGAGCGGTAACACTGACCAAGGTAATCGCTGATGACTTGGCTCCCGGGTTAAATCTTGGTGAATTGAAAGTGCAGCAATCTATTGCTGTTGCTATTCACGACGCTAGAGAACGTATTATTTGTGGCCTAGACAGTTTGCCGACATGGAAACTTCTTAGTTCGATGGCTAGTGCAATTGAATCAGAGCACAAGGACCGTCTCTTCGATGTGATTCGTCAAGCTCGGCAGGATTTGAAAGATGCGATCAGCCTAGATGAAAGGAGCCGATTGGACACGCGACTGCGGCTCAAGGTCGTGGCTGCCCACTTATACTCAGGAGATGAGTCCGCTCCCGTTTGTCCGCTTTGCGAGCAGTCTCTAGGCGATCGCGGAGCCTTGGCGGCCGAGCTTTTAGAGTTGCGCACTAGTAACGAATCTGCAGGGCGCTCATTTCAGGATAATATTAACGCTATCGCTGCTGATTTAGATCTTGCCGTTCCGCAAGTTATTCGTTCAAGTAGGGCAGTTCTTCTTGGTTTGGATCCTCGTGCAAAGCTTCTTGGTGAGATCAAATTAACATTGGTTGGTAGTCATGGACATTCTGATGTTCTCAGTAAGTTTGCTTCTATGGTTGAGGCGGCTGAAGCTCGGGCACCTCGCGGAACCTACATTGATGAAGAGGAAGGCTCAGGGGGCCGAATTCCTGATGCTGCGATGCCTTTGTTCGAGCGAATAGTGTCGACTAGGCGTGCAATGGAGCTGGCTTTCTGGTTTCAAGATCGGAGGGAGGAATGGGTCAATTGGTGGAAGTTAGTTACTGAGAACGAACCAAAAGAGAGGCTTCTGACCGAAGATTTTGCTGGCTCGGATGTAGGCAATCATGCGGGAGAGGAAGGAGCGCTGAAAGAAAGCCTTTTAGCGCATTTGTCTCGACTAACTGAAGCTGTCGATGCCGCGGCACCTTACAAAATAGCAGCAGAAGCTATGCGTAAGGCTTGGAAAGTCGGAAAAGATATCGTGGTTGTGGAAAGGGAGCAGGCTGGTCGAGAGCAAATAGCGAAGGCTCTGCTACCTCTGAAGACTTTGAGTGGGCTTGCTGAGGAGATTGCCCGACAGGCGATTACTGAGCTCTCTGATCGGATTGGGGCTATCCTTGAGTCGATCCATATTTCGGAGCGCTTTCGCTTCTACAACACTCGCCTTGATCGCAAAGAGGGAATTGTAGTCCGAGGTGGATTTGCGTCACAACTACGGATCGATGCTACGTTGGTTGCCAATACTTCCTGGTTGCGCGCTGTTCTTTGGGCATTTTTGTTCGCCTTGCGCGAGGAAGCGATTGAACAGCTTGGGTGGGATTCGTTTCCACTTTTTTTGTTTGATGATCCTCAGGCCACATTTGACGCAGAGCATCGCCATCGGTGGGCGCAATATGTAGCTCAGCTTCAATCTGGAAGCTCTAAGATTCAGCTAATTCTGGCTACATTTGATGAGACTTTTTTGGGGCTGGTCAAGATGGATGGAATTACTGGTCGCAGGGCCTTGATCGCGGCGGCCAGTTCCGGGTTGGGGCATGTTGCGGTCTTTGAGGGAAATGCGCTCGATCGTAAATGGGATAGTGTCCGAAAAGTTAATACGGCTGAGGCTGCCCGTGAATATTTGATGGCAGTTAGAGTTCACCTGGAAGGCATGCTTAAGTTGATGCTTCGCGGAGAGGATCCCGGAGTTCCAATGTTTACCCTAAACGAATGTCGCGTAAGAATTAAGCTCTTGCAAGATGCGGGTATTCCTCCTTGGAATAATTATGGCTTTAAAGGCTTGCTTGCCGCCTTGGATAAGGGACGTGCCGAAATACAGTATCTTGAAGGGTCTCACCATACAACTGGATTGGGGTTTGGTATGGGTGAGGCTCTCAATGTTGAGAAGCACTGGCGGAAAACTCTCAGCGTCGAACTAGAGAGAGGTTTCCGGGTAGCCCGCGACTATCGGCTACTGCATGGGGGCTCAAAGGTTCTGCATGCTCCTGCTCCCACCGTTGCCCTTCCTGAAGGGTATAAAGAAAAAGTGCGGACGATTCCGCTAAAGGTTTTAGGTCGAGCAGCAGCTCTAAGTAAGGGGCGGGTTGCGGACGGGTTGGTTAGCGTAGAAGAGTTTTCGCCGGAAAACCATTCTCGTGTGGTCTTAGGCCATCATTGGGCATATCGGCTTGTCGCCTCTACCCTCGAGCCTGTCGCACGACCAGGGGATATCCTTCTCGTAAGAGAGCATGGTGAGCCGTCACCTAAATCTCTGGTGGTCGCTATCAGTGGCGAGCGTATCCTGGCTCGTAGATTCGAGCTATCTGAGGATTTTAGCGATGTGGCGGTATTGACCGCTCAGTCGATAAATCCCAGAATGATTGCTCCGCCGTTAGTTGCTCAGAAAAGTACGCTTGTCTTGCACAAAGTAGTGGGGGTAGTGTTTGATCGGCCGAGCCAAGTGACTGAGCAAGCCGGGATCGAGATTTGTGATTGCGGCGGTGAAGCGGCTCTCTCTTTTTTGACTTCAGGTGCGCTAGGCCTTGTAGAGATTGCAGGCGAGAGCGCCGAGCCTCTGGCTCTCGACGGCCAATATTTGGTCGTTCGGCCAAAAGTAACCTCCATTGAAGAGTTGCGAAGGCTGGAGGGTCGGCCCATTATAGCGATTGACTCTGATGATAATCGCTACTTCAAGAGGCTTCGATCAACCGTAAATAATATGGTCGTACTGGAAAGCCTTGCCAGTGGCGGTGATTTTCCTCCCGTTATCCTTTCGGCCATGGGAGCTGAAGGTCTCTGCTTGGAGTCCGTCTGGCCTGTCGCCGGGGTCTTGTTCGAGAGGTCGAATTAACTCCGGCAAAGTGCCCGGCGCTCAAGGCTCGCAGGCGCTAAGAAGCCCGGCTGGCTACGATGCAGTTCTTGTTCGTGCGACTAGGTGCAAAATATCCCGACGGACGGCATCGGAGGATAGGTCTGAGCGTCTACCAAAGCATGATCCGTCTCCGCTCAGCGTGACGGCCTACATTGGGAAGTGATTTGTACGTGGCGGCTTGGAAGTGAAGCGAAGCTGATACGTTTCCCAAGAGGAGCGATCGCATGTTCCAAGTCGCGACACCGCCGAATCAGCGGCTGACCGCAGAAGAGCTTTTCCGCCTCGAGCTTCGAGACGAGAAGGCTGAGCTCCTTGCCGGCGAACTGCTGCGGACGAGCCCTGCCGGGGCGGAGCATGGAGTCATTGCCATGCGGATCGGCGCCTGGCTGCTGATGTTCGTCGAGCAGCACCAGCTCGGCCTGGTCTGCGCGGCCGAGACGGGGTTCCTCGTCGGCCGCGACCCGGACACCGTGCGCGCTCCCGACGCCGCCTTCATCTCCCGCGAGCGGCTGGGCGAGGGGCGCCCACCCAAGAAATTCTGGCCGCTCGCCCCCGACCTCGCCGTCGAGGTCGTCTCCCCGAGCGAATCGGCCGAGCAGGTCCAGGAGCGGCTCCGGGACTGGTTCGCCGCCGGCGTCCGCGCCGTCTGGATGCTCTATCCAGGGACGGCGTCGGTCCACGCCTATCGCTCTCCCTCCGAGGTACGGATCTTTCAGCGAGGCGAAGCCCTCACCGGTGCGGACGATCTGCTGCCGGGCTTTTCCTGCGCGGTTGCCGATCTGTTTCGGTAAGCGATCCTTCGTAGGGGGCGCTGTGCGCACCCCCAAGGTTTCCGGTGCGCGCAGCGCACCCTACGGGCCCTACGCTTCGCAGTCGGCCCTTCTCCTGCTTCCAGAGCACAAGGGCCCTCGGCGAAACGGGCGCTCGTGGGATGGATAGGTTGTTCGTATTCAACCATCTACAAGGGTGGGAGAGGGGCTCGCGGCTGTGGCCTCGGGCGAGAAGGCTCACCGCCGCCACGGGCGTAGCACGGTGTAGACCGGGATCGCCGTGATCCCCTCGCGCTCGATCGCCAGCAGGCGCCGCGTGGCGAGCGTCCGCAAGGCTTCCTGCACGGCGCGCTTCGAGAGGCCGGTGCCGGTCGCGATGTCGAGCAGGCTCACCTGCGCCGCGTCGGCTCCGGCTTCGCCCTCTTCCCCCTTGGCGCCGCCGTGCGTCCGGCGCCAGAGGAAGAGGTAGACCAGGAAGGCCGAGGGCTGGCGGTCGTGGCCGACGAGGTCGGCCATCAGCGAGTCCAGCACGTAGGCGTCCACCGGCACCTTGGTCATCCCGTCTCCCTGGGTATGGCAATCGTTGCCATAGTAGCCTTCACCCGCCTTGCGCCGCAATTCTCCGGGCGGTCATGATTCGGGGGGTCGCGCGGTCCATGAACCCTTCGGAGGAGAAGCCATGATCAAGGCCATGAAGTTCGTCAGCGTGCCGGTCGGCGACCAGCAGCGGGCGCTCGAGTTCTACACCCAGACGTTGGGCTTCCGCATCATCACCGACCAGCCGTTCGACGGCCAGCAGCGCTGGATCGAGCTGGGGATCGGGCACTCGGGGACGGGGATCACCCTGTTCACGCCGCCGCAGCTCAAGGACCGCATCGGGACCTTCACCGGGATCTCCTTCACGGCGGACGACGTGATGGCGACCTGCCGCGAGCTGGCGGCCAAGGGGGTGGTCTTCGTCAAGGAGCCGAAGGCGGAGGCGTGGGGGACCTCGGCGGTCTTCGCGGACCCGGACGGGAATCAGTTCGTGCTGAGCTCCGGGTAGAGCTGGCCCGGAGCCGCGCTCGCCCCGCTTCAAGCATCGTTTTTTTCGCTCCAATGTTGTGCCTTCTCGTAAGCAATGTTGGCGTCTCCGATACGTTGTTTGAAACGGCATCCGCGGGTGAAGGGGCACCCAAAGCCGCATTGGTGGCGCGCGAGGAGGAGTTGGTGCCCCCTCGCCACTGTCGCTGGTGCGAGATGATGAATCAAGCTACACTACGCTAATTAATTTATTCTGATTTGAGGGGGGCTCCGGCACGATAGGACAACCGATCTGAAGAACCAGGAGGCGAAGGATGCCCAACCATCCCACCGAGGAGGAGCTGGCAGAGTTCCTCGCCGCTCGTCTGGACCCCATCGACCAGAGAAGGGTGGTTCGGCATTTCCTGGCTGGCTGCGCCGCTTGCAGCCGCGTCATCGGCGCCCTCCAGGGGCGCGGCTCCCGCGCAACGCGCCCCTCGGCGGCCGCTCGGGAGCAGGAAACCCAGCCCGCGGAAGACCAACAGCTCGCGAGCGTGCTCGAGGCTCTTCGCGCCGCCTCGGAAGCCCCTGGCGCCTCCGGAATTCAGCCAGTTCCGCCCCTCCACGGCCGGGATCTGGTGGAAGCCCTTCTCCAGAGCAGCTTCGCGCTCCGGTTCACGGATTCCAGGGCCATGGAACGGCTGGCATATCGAGCCCTGCAGGCGGCTGAAGGCTTGCGGGCCGAGGATCACGCCCCGACCGTCGTCTGCGACCTCCAGGCGCAGGTCTGGGCCGAGCTGGCCAATGCCTTTCGGATCAACGAGAGGTTTGAGGCGGCTGAAGCGGCGTTCCAGCAGGGCCGTGCCCTGCTCCGTCAAGGGACCGGCGACCTGCATCTGCTCGCTCATCTGACCGGCCTTCAGGCCACTCTCTGCATCGCGCAGCGCAGACTGACCCAAGCCCGCGAGCTGCTCTCCGGAGTGTATCTGCTCGCGGTCAGGCTGGGAGACCGGCGTCAGGCGGGACAGACCTTGATCGCTCGCGGGACTACGTTTCATCATCAGGGAGAGTTTCCCAAGTCGGCCAGGCTCTACCAGAAAGCGCTCGACCTGCTGGACGGGGATCGGGATTCGGATCTCGCAGAGATCGGAAAGCAGTGTTATTTCGTTTCGCTGGTGGCCTCCGGCGACTATGGGGAGGCCGGAAAGCTGCTCCTGCGGAGCGATCTACGGCAGTCTTTTGCCGCCAAGCCGCTGGGTCTTTCGCGGATCCGCTGGGCCGAGGGAAATCTCATGGCAGGACTGGGCAAGACCGCTACGGCCACCCGCATCCTGTCGGAGGTGCGCGGCCAATTCCAGGAGCGCGAATTGTCTTACACCGCCGCGATGGTGGGGCTCGACCTCCTGCCGCTGCTGCAGCGACAGGGGAAGGCGCGCGAGGTCCGGGAGACCGCCCGGAAGAGCTATGCCACGCTACGCGACCTGAAGATCTTCCCGGAGGCGGCCAAGGCCAAGCCATATCTGTCGTGAGGAGCCGGAGAAGCCACCCGGCCCAGGGCGGCTACTCGCTCCTCCTGGGCGCGGGATCGAGAAGGTTCAGGAGCCGCACTTCACCGCGACCCCGCCGGACGGGATGAAGGAATTCCCCGTCCGCGGGACGCCGTCCGAGCAGACCGTCGAGGTCTGATCGCAGCATGCCGCCTGCGAGGACGCCGTCCACTGTTCGACCTCGGTGCGGCTGCACCGCGTGGTGCAGAGGCCGGAGGTCGTGGCGCCGCCGCTGGAGAGGAGTGAGAGGGTGAGGGCGAGGCTCAATCCGCCGATACGGAGCATTGTCTTCATAAAGTCTCCTTTCCCTTCCTGGTACAGGAGAGGGCCGCGAGCGAGCCGCCTCCGGCACTGGGGTGGCCCGAAGAAGAGTTGGATGTCAGCTCGACGTCATCTCCGCGATCGCCGAGCTGATGACCTTCTCCGCCACGCCCTGGCGCCGCAGGCTCTCGACCAGCTTCTCGAGCCCTGGATTGCGGTCCAGCCGCTCGAGGTCCACCCGCAACCCCTGCCCGATGTAGGCGCGGATGAGGGGCTGATATCCCGAGAAGCCCAGGTGCGGGGCGACGCGCTTGAGGTCCTCCACCACGTCCTCGGGCATCCGGATACTGATCGTCGCCATCAGGCGGTCCTTCTGAAGCCGCCTGGAGAGCCGCGGAAATCCTAGATCCCGTCCGTCCACCCACACAGGATTCTGGAACGCAGGCAAAAGGCTCCAGGCTTGCCGAAGATGGCAGCGAGGCCCATGGCCTTTCCGAGGAGAGAAGATGACAAGCCATCCGACTCAGGACGAACTGGAACGCTTCCTGACCGCTCGTCTCGAGCCTGCCGAGCAGCGGCGGGTCGTTGGGCATCTCCTGGCGGGGTGCGCGGTTTGCCGCCGTAGCGCGGCTGTGCGCAAGGGCGGCGGCTCCGTTCCTCGCGGACGGGACGGCCGGGAAGCGGAGGACCGCAAGCTCGAGCGGGCTTTGCAGGCCTTGCGGGCGAGGGCCGCAGGGCAGAACGCCGCCAATCCTCCGGCGGAGCCGCGCCTACGGGGCAAAGAGCTCGTCGAGGCGTTGCTCCGCAGGAGCTTCGCGCTCCGGTACACGGATTCCAGGGCCATGGAGGATCTGACTTTCCAGGCCCTCATGGCGGCCGAGAGCCTGGAGCGGGAAGACGGTCCGCAGGCGGGGATCCGCGACGTGCGGGCCCGCGCCTGGGCGGAGCTGGCCAATGCCTTCAAGGTCGGCGAGAAATACGCGGAAGCGGAGGCTGCGTTCCGGCGAGGCCGCGCTCTGTTGCAGCAGGGCAGCGGGGACCCTGGCCTGCTGGCCCACGTCTCCTGGCTCGAAGCGTGCCTCCGCATCCACCAGCGCCGGCTGGCGGAGGCGCGGGAGCTCCTGGCAGGGGCTTACTGGCTCTACCTCAATATGGAGGACCGGCATTTTGCCGGGAGAACCCTGATCTCCAAGGGAACCACGTTGGCCTACGAAGGGAAGGTGGCCGAGTCGGCCAAGGTCTACCAGAAGGCGTTAACGATGATCGATGCCGATCAGGACCCGCAGCTCGTCCTGGTGGGGCAGCAGTGTTCCGCCTCGTCGCTCATGGCCTCGGGTCAGTTCGAGGAAGCCGACCGACGGCTGGAGAAGATGGAGCTGCGGCGAGCGTTCGCCGCGAACCCGATGGGACTCCTGCGGATTCGCTGGGGGGACGGAAAGCTGTGGAGCGGTCTGGGAAGGACGGCAGAGGCCACGCGCGAGCTGTTGGACGTGCGCTCCCAGTTCCTGGACCGTGAGCTACCCTACACCGCCGCGATGGTCGGGCTCGACCTCCTCCCCTTGTTGCAGCGACAGGGAAAGGCCCGAGAGGTCCGCCAGACCGCCCGGAAAAGCTATGCAACGCTGCAGCGATCTGAAGATTTTCTCGGAGGCCGCGAAGGTCAGGCCGTATCTGGGGTGAGGAGGCGGGGGAGCCGCCCGCGTCCAGAACGGCCCGCTAGTCCAGCTCTGGCGCTCGCGTTCCAAGTGGCGGTCGATCTCATCCCTGGAGAGAATGTGACGGGGGCGGCCCGCCAAGCGGTCGAGGAAATCGTTGAGCGAGTGGAGGGGCTTCGGAGTTCTGTCGGGGACCAAGACGATGACCTCGGCCGGACCCTCGGGCACATCCTCTGGGAGCTTGAGGATCAGGGTGTGATCCTTCTCGACGTGGGTCTGAATCTTGATGGCTCGCATCCGCTCGACACCCCTGGGGCTTCTCGTCCTCTCGCGAGCAATCCTCCTACTTCCCCAGCAAATCCATCAAAACCGCCACCTCCGACGCGATCCCGGTCGCGATCGTGGGGTCACGGTCGGGGGCGAAGAGGCTGGAGTGGAGGGAGGGGGGCTGCTGGCCGGCGGCGGCGAGCTCCTTGAGCTTGGCGGGGTCGCCGGCTCCCAGGCTCCACTGGACGGCGGGGACTCCCGCCAGGCCGAACTCGCTGAAGTCTTCGGAGCCCATCTGCGGCGCCACGTCGACGACGTTCGCGTCCCCGAAGGTGTGGCGGAAGGTGGTGGCGATGCGCGCGGTCAGCTTGGGGTCGTTGTAGGTCGCGCCGGTGCTCTCGACGACCGCGAAGGACGGCTCCTTGGGGGCGTCCGCCGCCATCGCTTCCGCCTTGGCGATGCGCTCGATGGCGGCAAGGAGGTGCTTGCGGACCTCGGGCTTGTAGGCGCGGACGGTGATCTGCAGCTTCACCTCGTCCGGGATGATGTTGTGCTTGTTGCCGCCATGGATCGAGCCGACGGTGACGACCGCCGGGTCCTGGGGGTCCCGCTCGCGGGAGACGATCGTCTGTAGCGCGAGGACAGTGCGGGCGGCGATCACCACGGGGTCGACCGTGGTCTGCGGGTAGGCGCCGTGGCCCCCCTTGCCGTAGATCGTGAGGTCGACCGAGTCCGAGCTCGCCAGGGAGTAGCCCGAGGTGAGGCCGAGCTGGCCGGCCGGGAGGTTCGGGCTGTCGTGCAGGGCCACCACGAAGTCGGGCTTGGGGAAGCGGGTGAAGAGCCCGTCCTTGAGCATCGCCTTGGCGCCCCGGATCCGCTCCTCGGCGGGCTGGCCGATGAGGACGAGGGTGCCGTGCCAGTCGCCCTTCCGGCGCGCCATCTCGGCCGCGGTCCCCACCAGGGCGGTCATGTGGACGTCGTGCCCGCAGGCGTGCATCACGGAGACCTCCGCGCCGGCGTCGTCCTTGACCCGCACGGTGCTGGCGTAGGGGAGGCCGGTCTTCTCCTCGACGGGCAGGGCGTCGAGCTCGGTGCGCAGCATCACGGTGGGGCCGGAGCCGTTCTGGAGCACGCCCACGACCCCGGTGCCGCCGACCCCGGTCGTCACCGCGAAGCCCGCCTGGCGGAGGCGGTCGGCTACCTTGGCGGCCGTCTTCTCCTCGTGGAGCGAGAGCTCCGGGTTGCGGTGGAGATCGATGTAGAAGTCGCGCAGGTCCGGCGACAGGGGCTTGGGAGCCGGAGCGGCCGGAGCGGCCGACCCGGAGAAGGCGCCGAGAAGGGAGAAAAGAACGAGCGAGGCCACGAAGGAGAAGCGAGGCATAGGGGTCTCCGAGGGAAGATCGAATCCGTCTGGGGAGCATAGCGGATGTTTCCTGTTTCACGGTCTCCAGGCGGCTCCACGACGGCGGCTCCGTTGAGCTCAGCCTCCCCCGCCCGGCGATGAATCGCCGGGCTAAGAACGGCGCCGGATGAATCCGGCTTCGAAGCCCCCTTCAGGGGGCGCTGTTCTTAGCCCGGGCATTCATGCCCTGGGCGGAGGAGGCAAAGCCCAACGGAGTCACTCTCCGCACCCCGGCGTTGTCCCGGGGGAAACCGGTCTGCTAGACTCTGGCCTCTTGTTTTGAAGCTTTTGTGAAGGAGTCTGTCGTGGCTCGGTCGGGGAGTCCGCCGCAGATCCCTCCCGAGGTCCGGGAGGCCGCAGACCGCCTGTCCGCCCAGCGCTCGCTTCTGGGCGCGGCCAGCTATCCCTTCGTCGTGCTGGTCCTCGGCCTGACCGCGGGCCTCCACCGCAAGGCCCCGCTCCTCTTCGCCGGCGCCGTGGCCGTCGTCCTGGTGCTCGCCGCGGTGCGCGTCACCCTGACCCTGCGCTTCGATCCGCTCTTCCACGCCGGCCCCCGGCGGTGGCGGACCCTCTTCTACACCACGTTCGTGCTGAACGCCATGCTGCTCGGCTGGCTGTTCGTCGCCGCGATCGTCAGCCTCGGCCCCGGGGTGCAGTCCTTCTTCGCGCTCACCATCGTGGCGGTGATCGCGAACATGGCGGTCCTGCTCTACTCCCACGCGCCGCGCGCCGTCGCGGCCTTCGTCGTCGCCCTCTGCCTGCCGGTGATCCTCACCCTGTCCGGCGCCTTTGGCCTGTCCGCCTGGCACCTCGGCGGCTGGGAGTATCTCTGCCAGGCGGTTTTCTTTCTCTATCTGCTCGTGCTGGGCGGCCAGCTCTATCGCGAGCGGTGGGCCGGCCTCCTGCGCTCCCATCAGCTCGCGGTGCGGACCGCCGAGCTCGAGGCGGCCCAGGAGGAGCTGCGCCGGGACCGCGACGAGCTCGGCCGGCGGGTCGACGAGCGCGCCGAGGAGCTGCGCCGGGCGAGCCTCGACTATCGGCGGATTTTCGAGAACGCCCACGACGCCATCCTCGTCCTGTCCCCCGCAGGGGAGGTCGTCCTCAACGTCAACCGCCGGGCCTGCGAGATCTACGGCCTGAGCCGCGAGGAATTCCTCGGGATGTCGCTCGAAGCGGTCTCCGAAAACGTTCAGCGCGGACGGCTGCAGGTCACCGAGACGGTGGAGCACGGGGGCTTCTACAACTTCGAGACGGTGCAGCGGCGCAAGGACGGCAGCCGGATGTTCCTCGAGATCAACGCCTCAGCGATCGAATATGAAGGGCACCCGGCGATCCTCAGCATCAATCGCGACATCACGGAGCGGCGCCGGGCCGAGGAGCTGCGGCTGGCCAAAGAGGCGGCCGAGCAGGCCGATCAGGCCAAGGGTCGTTTCCTCGCCAACATGAGCCACGAGATCCGCACGCCGATGGCCGGTATCCTGGGGCTGACCGGCCTGCTGCGCAAGACCAGCCTGTCGGCGCAGCAGAGCCACTACGCCGAGCTGATCCAGAGCTCGACGACCTCGCTGCTGCGGCTGATCGACGACATCCTGGATTTCTCGAAGATCGAGGCCGGCGCGCTCACCTTCGAGCGGGTGCGCTTCGATCTCCAGGGCACCTTGAACGAGATCGTCGATCTGTTGCGCTTCACCGCCGCCAGCCGCGATACCGAGCTCACCCTCGCCTTCGGCGCCGGCGTGCCGGAGTGGGCCTGGGGCGATCCCGCCCGCCTGCGGCAGGTGCTCACCAACCTGATCGGCAACGCCTTGAAGTTCACCGCCGCGGGGACGGTCGACGTCGAGGTGCGGCGGCTCGCCGACGGCCGGCTGCGCTTCGCCGTGCGCGACACCGGGATCGGCATTCCCGCCGAGAGCCAGGGACGGATGTTCGGCCTCTTCTCGCAGGGCGACAGCTCGACCTCGCGGCGCTTCGGCGGCTCCGGGCTCGGCCTCGCGATCAGCAAGCGGATCGTCGAGCAGATGCAGGGCGAGATCGGATTCGAGAGCAAGGCGGGGGAGGGCTCGACCTTCTGGTTCATCCTGAGCTTCGAGACCGCTTTCCCGCCGCGCCTGCCGCTGGCGGCGGGCACCGGAGAGCCGCGGCGGACAGGCCCGCGTCACCGCATCCTGGTGGCGGAGGACAATCTGATCAATCAGCTCGTCATCGTCGAGCAGCTCAAGGTGCTGGGGTATGACGTCGCCGCCGTCCACAATGGGTGGGAGGCCCTGAAAGCCTTGGAGAGCGGCGACTACGACCTCGTGCTGATGGATTGCCAGATGCCGGAGCTCGACGGCTACGACGCCACGCGCCGCATCCGCGAGGGAGCGGAGAAGGGCCGGCGAATCCCCATCGTGGCGCTGACCGCCCACGCGATGCAGGAGGATCTCGACCGCTGCCTCACCGCGGGGATGAACGACTACATCACCAAGCCGTTCGTCGAGGAGGACCTGCGGCAGAAGCTGGAGCGTTGGCTGGGCGAGGCCGCGGCCGCCGGGCGGGAACCCGCCCTTCCCCTCGAGCCGGCGCCGTCCGCCGTCGGGCCCCGCGTCTCGCCGCCGCTCGATGCCGGCGGCTGAGGCTGCGGACCAGGCCCGTGGGGGCGGGCGACTTCCAAGCTCGAGCATGGGGCGAGCTGGCCAACTCATTTGCGATAGGGGAATCGAAGGATCAGGCAGGGGCGGCATTCGGGAGGGCGCGCGCTCTGCTACAGAAGGGCACTCAGGACCTTTACCTGCTCGCTCACCTCTGTTGCCTTGAGGCCAGTTTTCACATCGATCAACGTAGGCTGGATCAAGCTCATGAGCTGCTCTCCGGATCTCATTTTCTCTATACCAGGTTGGGCGATCGGCACCTGGCAGGTAGAACATTGATTTTGAAGGGAGCCGCCTTGTTTTACGAAAATAGATATACTGAATCTGTCAAGGTTTATCGGAAGGCGATACCAATGATTAATGTTGATCAGGATCCAGTGCTGCTCGCTGTGGCGCAGCAGTGCATGGTTGACGCTTTGCTAGGATTAGGCGAATATCGGAAAGCCGGTGAGCTGTTCTTAAAGAGCGGTCTACGACAGAATTTTTCCAATAGCCCCCTCGGTCTTGCAAGAATCCGATGGACGGAGGGCAAACTGCTGGCAGGTCTCGGGAAAGCCTCGGCAGCCACGCGTGCATTGTTCGAAGTACGTGCCCAATTCTTGGATGGAAAATTTCCACACACTTCAGCGATCGTAGACCTGGACCTTCTTCCTCTATTGCTTCGTCAGGGGAAATTTCGCGAAGTCCGAGGTATCGCCAAACAAGCCTATGGCACTCTCCGGGATCTGAATATCGATAGTGAAGCTGTCAGGGCGAAGCCCTATCTGGTTTGACCAAGCGCTCGTTTGGTCTCGGCTCAGCCGCCGGCCGGAAACGCTTTCTGAAGCGCGCTCGACGGGCCGCTGAAGACGTCGAGGTCCACGGGCCCCTCGATGCCGGCGACCTGGCCGGTCTGGCTGTGCTGCCAGAAATCCCACAGTGCCCAGCCCGTCGGCAGCGTGGGCTGGGAGACCCCGTAGTTCGCCACCCAGAGGGGATAGCCGCCGAAGGCGCTGGTCCCCAGGCCGTTCCAGAAGCCGGGGTCGGTGTAGATCATCGGTGGCTTTCCGGTCAGTTGCTGCAGGCTGGCGAGGAACGCGGTGAGGTTCGCGACCACCACGGAGGCGGGCTGGCCCATGGTCTCCTCGACGTCCACCACCAGGGGGAGCTCGCCGGGCGCTCCGACGGTCTGCCAGAACCAGGTGGCCTGGACTTCGGGGTCGTCTTCGGCGCGGAAAAAGTGATAGGCGCCGCGCAGGAGGCCCGCCGCGCCCGCCTCCTGCCAGTTCTGCGCGAACATCGGATCGACGTAGGTCTGGCCATCCGTCGCTTTGATGAAAGTGAAGACGTAGCCGGCATCCGCCACCGAGCCCCACGCCACGCTGCCTTGATCTTTGGAGACGTCGAGTCCCGAGGCCAGAGCCTGCAAGCTCGCAAGGTCGGACATTCGCTCTCTCCTGAAGGTTGATCGTCGAGTGGGGGTATTGTATCGCGAAGGCTCGCCTTCGACGGCTGCAAGGCTCTGCCTACCGGTTCTTCCACACCGGCCGCCGCTTCTCCAGGAACGCGGCGGCCCCTTCCTCCACGTCTTCCAGTGGCAGCAGCTCTTCCTTGTAGATCCGCTCGGTCTCGGCGAGAGCCGCGGCGAAGGGGAGGTCGCGGCCGGCGCGGACGGCCTGCTTGGTGAGGCGCACGACGGGAGTGCTGTGAGCGGCGATCCGTTGCGCGAGGTCGCGCACCGCCTCGTCGAGGCCGCCGACGGTCACGCAGCGAGTCACCAGGCCCAGGCGCTCGGCTTCCTCGGCGGTGAGCATCCGGCCGGTCAGGGCGAGGTCGAGGGTCAGGCCGGCGCCGATCCGGCGGGGGAGGAGGGCGGTGGCGACGGGCGGGAAGCAGCCGAGCTCGATCTCGGGCTGGGCGAAGCGGGCATCGCCGCTCGCGATCACCAGGTCGCAGGCCATCGCCAGCTCCATGCCGCCCCCCAGGCAGTGGCCGTGGACGGCGGCGATCGTGATCGCGTCCAGATCCCGCAGCCGGCGGATCGTCCCGTGGAGGCTGTCGAGCATCGGGCCCACCCGGTCCGGGGTGTGGTCCTGGACCGCCACGCCGGCCGAGAAGCCGCGCTCGCTTGCCGACCGGAGGACGATCACCAGCGTCTCCGGATCGGCGGCCGCCTCGGCGAGCGCCGCGCCGAGGCGGTCGATCGTCGGGATGTCGAGGATGTTGAGCGGCGGGCGGTCGATCGTCAGCGTCGCGACGCGGCCTTCGCGGTGGAGGCGGAGGTTTGGCGGCGTCGGCGGCTTCAGCGGCGTCGGCCATGGCTCAGGGGGCGTCGAAACCGGCGGCGCGGACGAAGTCGGTCCACAGCGCGCGCTGGGGCCCGAGGGCGATCAGGTTCTCGGGGTGCCACTGGACGGCGCGCACCCACCAGCCGCCGCGGTCGAGCACCGCGGCCTCGACCAAGCCGTCGGGGGCGAGGGCGACCGGCACGAAGCCGTCCGCCAGCCGCCGGACCGCTTGGTGGTGGCGGCTGTTGACGCGCTGGCCATTGTCCTGCCGCCGCCGCTGCTCGAGCCGTTCGCCGACCGGGGCGCCGGGCTCGATCACCCGCACGGTGTGGGCGAGCTGGTCCGGCGTCTCCGACTGGCTGTGGTCGATCGCGCTGGGCGCCTGCGTCGGCAGGTCCTGCCAGAGCGAGCCGCCGAGGTAGACGTTGAGCACCTGGATGCCGCGGCAGACCCCCCAGACGGGGAGCCGGCGCTCGCGGGCGAGGTCGAGGAGATCCCATTCGAGCGCGTCGCGCTCCAGGTTGAGCTCGACGTCGGCGTCCGGCAGGATCGCCTCGCCGAAGCGGGCGGGGTCGACGTCCAGGCCGCCGCAGAGCAGGAGCCCGGAGGGGTGGGCTTCCGGCAGCTTCGAGCCGGGGGTCACGATCTGGATCGCACCCTCGGGAACGCCGACGGCCATCAGCGCCTCGACGTACGGCTGGGCGCGCTCGTCGCTGGCGGTCGAGACGAGGATCGGTCCGCGTGATCCGGCGCTGGCGCTCAAGCGGCCTCCCGCTCGACCAGCGCCGCGATCCCCATGCCCCCCGAGACGCAGAGGGTGGCGAGGCCGCGCCGGCCGCCGCGCTTCTCCATGCCGTGGAGGAGGGTGACCAGGATGCGGGTGCCGGTGGCGCCGATCGGATGGCCGAGGGCGATGGCGCCGCCGTCCGGGTTCAGGCGGGCGGGATCGAAGCCGAGCTCCTGGTTGCAGGCGAGCACCTGGGCGGCGAACGCCTCGTTGAGCTCCACCTCGTCGATGGCCGCCTTGTCGAGCCCCGTCTTGGCGAACAGCTTGCGCACGGCGGGGACCGGGCCGATCCCCATGATGCGCGGATCGACGCCGACCACCTCCCAGCCGACCAGGCGGGCGACGATGGGAAGGCCGAGCTCGCGGGCGGCGGCGCGCGAGGCGACCAGGATCGCCGCGGCGCCGTCGGTGATCCCCGAGGCGTTGCCGGCCGAGACCACGCCGCCCTTGCGGAAGACGGCGGGGAGCTTGGTCATCGCCTCGAGGGTCATGCCGTCGCGCGGGTGCTCGTCGCTGGTGACCGTGGTCTCCCCCTTCTTGCCGGTGACCGTGACGGGAACGATCTCGCTCGCGAAGCGCCCCTCGCCGCGCGCCCGCTCGCAGCGCAGCTGGCTCTCGAGGGCGTAGGCGTCCGCGGCGGCGCGGTCGATCCCCGTCTCGGCGGCCAGCTCCTCGGCGGTCTCGCCCATCACCAGCTTGGAGAGGGGGTCGTTGAAGCCGTCCTGGTACATGCCGTCGACGATCTCGGCGTTCCCCATCCGGTAGCCCCAGCGGGCGCGGGGGAGGAAGTAGGGGGTGTTCGACATGCTCTCGGTGCCGCCGGCGAGGATGACCTTGGCCTCGCCGAGGAGGATGGCGCGGGCCGCCGAGAGGACGGCCTGGAGCCCCGAGGCGCAGGCCTGGTTGACCGTGAACGCCGGCCGGTCGACCGGCACGCCGGCGCGAAAGCCGATCTGGCGCGCCGTGTTGGGGCCGCCGCCGGCCTGCCGGCCATGGCCGAAGATCACCTGGTCGACGTGGGACGGATCGAGCCCGGCGCGGCCGAGGGCCCCCACCGCCGCCGCCGTGCCGAGGTCAGCCGCCGAGAGAGAAGAGAAAACGCCGCCGAACTTGCCGATCGCGGTGCGCACGGGGGCGGCGAGGACGATGTCGGTATCGTGTTGGTCTGCCATGAATTCTGTCCTTGCTGGATCGACGGAGGGGCTTACGCCCCGGGCGACCGCGGGTCGCCCCTACACCCGTCGTCGGAGGTTGTAGGGGCGACCCGCGGTCGCCCGGGCGGGGCCACGATCAATAACCGCTCAATATCCGCGGAATTCCGGCTTGCGCTTCGAGATGTAGGCGTCCAGACCCTCGCGGGCGTCCGGGCTCTCGAAGAGCTGCTGCTGCAGCTCGCGCTCGATGGCCAGGCCGCTCTCGAAGGGGACCTCGGCGCCGGACTGCACCGCCCGCTTGATCCGGCCGACCGCCTTGGCCGCCTTGTTGGGCGGGCAGAACTGCTTGGCGTACTCGTGGACCTGGTCGAGGAAGTTGTCGGCCTCGAAGATGTTGTTGACGATGCCGATGCGCTGCGCCTCCTCGAAGTCGATCAGGCGGCCGGTGACCATCAGCTCGATCGACTGGCTCTTGCCGACGCGGCGGGCGAGCCGCTGGGTGCCGCCGGTGCCGGGGAGCACGCCGAGGGTGACCTCGGGGAGGCCGACCTTGCCGGAGTTCTTCTTGGCGATCAGGATGTCCGCCGCCATGGCGATCTCGAGGCCGCCGCCGACCGTGTGCCCCTCGAGGGCCGCGATCACCAGCTTGGGGGTCTGCTCGAGGCGGTTCAGCGTCTCGTTGGCGTGCAGGCAGAAGTAGTACTTGAAGTAGGGATCGGACGACTTCAGCATGTTGATGTTGGCGCCGGCGCAGAAGAACTTGTCCCCCTCGCCCTTGATCACGATGACGTAGACGTCCTTGTCGAAGCGCGCCTTCAAGACGCAGTCGTCGATCTGGCGCATCATCTCGTGGGTGTAGGTGTTGGCCGGCGGATCGTCGAGCGTGAGGTACGCCACGCCTTCCTTGACCTCGTAGTGGACCAGGGTGCGCTGCGCGGCGGTCGGTTCCGCAACGGTGGACTCAGCCATATGGATCTCCTCTCCTCGGGATTTGCGGGGTTTTGAAGCCGGGCCGACGGGACCCGGGCAAGGCATCGCGGCGTATTGTCCCACGAGTCGGGAAGAGCGTCCACTTCCCCTTGACGTCTTAGGGGAGTAGTTCTATTCTCTCCCCTGGACAGCTTAGGGGAGAGCCCGATGGCCAAGATGGACCTGCTCCAGGGGACGCTCGACGTCCTGATCCTCAAGACTCTTTCGTGGGGGCCGCTGCATGGCTACGCGGTGGTGCGCTGGATCGCCCAGAGCACGGGCGATGCGCTGCGCATCGAGGAGGGCGCGCTCTACCCGGCGCTCCATCGCATGGAGCAGCGGGGGTGGATCGAGGCGGAGTGGGGAGTCTCCGAGAACAACCGCCGGGCGAAGTTCTACCGGCTGACCCCCGAGGGACGGCGCCAGCTGCACGCCGAGGCGGAATCCTGGCAACGCTATGCCGAGGCGGTGGGCAAGGTGCTCCACCGGGCCACGGCGTAGGGGAAAGGACCGGCGATGGCGAGTTGGCGCCGAGTGTTCCGCCTCCACCTGCGCGGGGGCACCGTCGAGCAGGACGTCGACGACGAGATCGCCTTCCATCTCGAGATGCGGACGCGCGAGCTGATCGCGGACGGGATGGAGCCCTCCGCCGCCCGCGAGGAGGCGTCGCGCTGCTTCGGCGAGGTCGGCGGCGTCCGCCGGCAATGCCGGGAGATCGGCCGGGAGACCTTGCGCGGGCGGCGCTGGAGCGAGCTCGGCACGGAGCTGCAGCAGGATGCCGTCTTCGCCCTCCGCCAGCTGCGCAAGACCCCCGGCTTCACCCTCGCGGCCATCCTCATCCTGGCGCTGGGGATCGGCGCCACCACGGCCATCTTCAGCGGCCTCTACGGGGTGGTGCTGCGCCCGCTGCCCTTCCCGCATCCGGAGCGCATCGTCTTCCTCTGGTCGTTCGACCAGGGGGAGCCGCGCTCGGTCTCGCCGGGGAACTTCCGGGAGTTCCAGCGCGGCCTGCGCTCGATCTCCCACCTCGCCGCCACGCGGGGCAGCGACTTCACGCTGGTGCGCCGGGAAGGTCCCGAGCGGGTGAGCGGCGTGCGGGCGACGGCGGAGTACTTCGCCGCCCTCGGCGCTCAGGCAGCGCTCGGCCGCGTCTTCGCTCCCGGCGACGACCGCCTCGGCCGCGAGCGGATCGCCGTGCTCTCCCACCGGCTGTGGCGGCAGCGCTTCGCGGCCGCTCCCGGCGTCGTGGGGAGCGCGATCCGCCTGAATGGATTGTTCTACACGGTGGTCGGGGTGATGCCCGCGTCGTTCGACCTGCGCGCCGACGGTCCGGAGCTCTGGGTGCCGCTGGCCTTCGACGCCGGGGACGAGGCCGATTTCAGTCACAGCTATCTGCGTCCGGTCGGCCGCCTCCGTCCCGGAGTTTCGCTGGCACGGGCGCAGGGCGAGGTGGACGCGGTGGCGCGGCGGCTCGCCGTCGAGCATCCCGAGGACGACGCGCGCTATCGGGCGCGGCTCGAGGGGTTCCTCGACGGCACGGTCGGCGGCTTCCGCAAGCGGCTGGTGGTGCTGCAGGGAGCCGTCTTCTGCGTGCTGCTGATCGCCTGCGTCAACGTGGCGAACCTGCTGCTCGCCCGCGGCGCGGCGCGCTCGCGGGAGATCGCCATCCGGGCCGCGCTGGGGGCGGGGCGCGGGCGCATCGTGCGCCAGCTCCTCACCGAGAGCCTGGTCCTGGGGCTCGGCGGGGTGGCCGCCGGGCTCGCCTTCGCCGCGGCGATGATCCGGGGCCTGCGCAACGCGAGCCCCGCCGGCATCCCCCGCCTCGACCAAGTGCGGATCGACGGCCCGGTCCTCGCCTTCGCGCTCGGTCTCGGGCTCGCGGCGACCCTCCTCTTCGGCCTGGTGCCGGCGCTGCGCCTGGCCCGCCCCGACCTCCAGGGGATGCTCAAGGAGGGCGGCCGGAGCCTCGGCGCCGGCTCGCCGCGCGACCGCATGCGGAGCGGCCTGCTGGTCGTCGAGGTGGCGCTCGCGCTCGTCCTCCTGGTCGGAGCCGGTCTGCTGATCCGCAGCGCCGTGCAGCTCGGCCGGGTCGAGCTCGGCTTCGAGCCCACGCGGGTGCTCACCGCGCAGGTGGCGGTGCCGCAGGGAGGGGAGCGGAACCTGCCGCGCTCCTTCCAGGTCTTCGAACGTGTGGTCGCGGAGGTGCGCCGCCTGCCCGGCGTCGAGTCGGCCGCCCTGGCGACGATCCTCCCCTTGTCGCGGAACAACTCCTCCTCGACGGTCAACCTCGACCGGCCAGAGCCCCGCCCGGGCGAGGATCTGGAGGGGAACGTGCGGGTGGTGACGCCGGGCTACTTCAAGACTCTCGGCGTCCCCCTGCTCGCCGGCCGCGACCTCGATGGGCGCGACCGGCAGGGCGGTCGGCCGGTCGTCGTCGTCAACCGCGCGCTGGCCCGCCAGGCCTGGCCGGGGCGGGAAGCCGTCGGCCAGCGCCTCTGGTACTACGACAAGGCCTGGCTGGAGGTGGTCGGCGTGGTGGGGGACATCCGCCAGGGGAACCTGAGCGACGACATCCGCCCCGAGCTCTACGTGCCGCTCGAGCAGGCGCCGTCCTTCGCCTGGTCGGCCGACGACATCTCGATGGCGCTCGCCGTCCGCACGGTCGGCGAGCCGGCCGTCCTCGCCCCGTCACTGCGCCAGGCGGTGCGCGCCGCCGATCCCGCCGTCCCGCTCTACTCGGTGGCCACCCTCGAGGACCTCCGCGCCGCCCTCTTCGCCCTGACCCGCCTCAACACCCTGCTCCTCCTCGGTCTGGGCGTGATCGGCCTGCTGCTCGCGGCGGTGGGGATCTACGGGGTGATCGCCTACCACGTCGGCCAGCGCACCCAGGAGATCGGGCTGCGCATGGCGCTCGGGGCGACCGAGGGGAAGGTGCTGGCGCTGATCGTCGGGCAGGCGATGCGCCCTGTGCTGGTGGGGCTCGCCGTCGGGGTCGCCGGCGCGGCGGCGCTCACCCGGGTAATGGCCGGTATCCTCTTCGAGGTGAGCGCGACCGATCCCGCCACCTTCGCCGGGGTCGTCCTGGTGCTCGCAGCCGCCGCGCTGCTGGCGAGCTGGGCGCCGGCCCGCCGAGCCTCGCAGGTCGATCCCACCCGGGCGCTGGCGCCGTGAAGGGAGGTTGATAGATGTACCCGGAATCCGATGGCCAACCGATGGGGGAGACCGAGCTCCACCGTGAGGAGATGACCTACCTGATCCAGGCCCTCCAGAGCCGGTATCGGGAGGCGCCGGACGTGCAGGTGGGCGGCAATCTCTTCCTCTACTACATCCCGGGAGATCCCCGCGCCGTCGTCTCGCCGGACGTCTATGTGACCCTGGGCATCCCGAAGGGCCTGCGCCGCGTCTACAAGCTGTGGGAGGAGGGGAAAGCTCCCACCCTGGTGATCGAGGTCACCTCGGACAGCACCCAGGACGAGGATCTCTCCCGGAAGAAGGGCTGCTACGAGCGGCTCGGAGTCGAGGAGTACGTCCTTTTCGACCCGCTGGGCGAGTACCTCGAACCGCGCCTGCAAGGCTATGGCCTCGTTCAGGGTCGCTATCAGCCGATCCCGCGCGAGATCGACGGCGCGCTGCTCAGCCGGACGACCGGGCTGAAGCTGAAGCCGGAAGGCCACCGGCTCCGGCTCATCGAGCCGGCGACCGGCGAGCGTCTGCTGAGCGATCAGGAAGTGCGGGAAGAGCTGGTCCGCCTTCGCCGCCAGTTGGCGGGCCGCGACGACGGCTGACGAGACTCATCCGGGCCCGCTCACCCGATCAGCTCGTCCATGCACTTGGAAGGGGTACGCCCCGCCTGCTTCCGGCGCTCGAGCAGCCGGATCGCCGTTTCCCGATCGACTCCCTGCGCCTGGCGGAAGGCTTCGAGGCCGATCTCGCCCATCTCGAAGACGCGGCGGATGCGCTCCTCGAGGGGGAGTTTGGCGAAGGCCTCGCGGTCCTCGCGGCGGAGGTCGTCCACGACGGAATGCATCCCGGAAGTATAGGTCACCGAAGAGGCGAGGGAATGCCCAGACCGTCGCAGGGGATGGCCCGACTCCGGCGCGCCCGCGCTTCCAGGACGGCAAGCCCGCGCTCCCACGGCGCATGGCGGGGCGAAGGCCCAGCATCGCGGGTACGGGCTCGTCCCTCGCGGGTACGGGCTCATCCCCGACGGGGAAGGCCCGTATCCATCAGGGAGCGGCCCGTACCTTCGAGGGATCTCGACATCCCCAGCGGGGAGAGGCTGTAGCTGGGAGGGACCGCGACGTCCCCGGCGGGGATGGGCTCGTACCCGCGTTGCCGGGCCTTCGCCCCGGGTTGCCGCGCCGTCCCCCGCGTTGCCAGGCGATGGATTCCCAGGTTCTTTGACGGCCCCGGGATGCTGCGAGGCTCGGGAAGGTTGACGGAAGCCGCTGCAAACGTCTCGGACGCGGCCCGTTCGAGATGGAGTGCGCCCTAGCCGCCGATCTCCATGAAGCTCATCAGGTTGCCGTAGTTGCCGGCGGTCAGCATGTGCTCGGCGGGTTTCTCCTGGACGACGCGGAGGATCTCGGCCTCGAGGGCGGCGTCCGGGTCGGCGGTGTCGAGGAGGGGGCGCAGCGGGTGGGTGCGGTCGGCGAAGAGGCAGAGGCGGAGCTCGCCGCGGGCGGTCAGGCGCAGGCGGTTGCACTCGGCGCAGAAGGTGTGGGAGAGGGGGGTGATGAAGCCGACGGTCCCCACGGCGCCCGGGAAGCGGAAGGCCTTGGCGGGGCCGGTGCGGGGGCCGAGCTCCCCCGCCTCGACGGCGGTGAGCGGGCCGAAGCGCTCCTCGAGGGCGGCGCGGGTGGCGTCCGCGAGGAGGAGCTCATCCGGCTGGAGGTGATGGTTGGTGCCGGTCGGCATCATCTCGATGAAGCGCACGTGGAGGGGGCGATCGAGGGTGAGGGCGGCCAGCCGCTCGAGGTCCTCGCGGTTGCTCTGCAGGAGGACGGCGTTGAGCTTGACCGGATCGAGCCCGGCGGCGAGCGCCGCCTCGACGCCGCGCCAGACCTCGGCGACGTCCCCGCGGCGGGTGATGGCGCGGAAGCGCTCGGGGTCGAGGGTGTCGACGCTGATGTTGACCCGGTCGACGCCGGCCGCGCGGAGCGCCGGGGCGAGGCGCGCGAGCCCGGTGCCGTTGGTCGACAGCGCCAGGTTCTCGAGGCCGGGGAGCGCCTTCAGCCGCCGCACGATGTCGAGCAGGTCCTTCCTCACCAGCGGCTCGCCGCCGGTCAGCCGCACCCGCCGGATGCCGAGCCGCACCAGGGCGCCGACCATCGTCTCGATCTCCTCCGGCGAGAGGAAGTCGCGGTCGCCGAACGGAAAATCGGCGTCCTCCGGCAGGCAATAGGTGCAGCGCAGGTTGCAGCGGTCGGTGACCGAGACCCGCAGGTAGGTGAGCCGCCGCCCGAAGGCGTCGACCAGGCGGGTGCCGGACGAGCTCTCCTCGAGCGCCGGCGTACCTGCCAGCGCGGGTCCCAGGGGAGGAACGGTCTTGCGGGGCTGGTCGAGGATGGTCAGGGGGCTCATACAATGCTCCTGCCCCCGAGCCTTCGGCTCTCTGCCCCGCCTTTCCAAACACGGGAGGCGGCCCGGTTTCCCGGACCGCCCTATCGGCCTGCTCTCCCGCCGTTTTCCGGGGAGGGCCCGAGCAGGCTCGGTGGGCTGAGGTATTCTATACCGGGATATCGACCGGGACCATCTCTGCCGGAATGGCAGCCGACGGGGGCGCGCTTGATTCCCCGGCGCACTGTTCTTAGAATCCTCATTCCGGCAGTCTAGAAAAATGGTCTCTCTCCCGCCGCCCTCCGCATGAATACCGGCTACAACACCGACGTCCGCCACGGCGAAGTGGTGTTCCACGTCCAGACCGAGGACAAGGGGCTGGGCAACCCCTTCATCGAGAGCCTCGTCTACGTGGGCGGGCAGGTGCTGGCGAGCAAGCGGGCGTCCTACGCCGATCTGCTGGCGGAGGGGAAGGAAGACAAGGAGATCGTCGCCTTCATGGACCACCAGCACCGGACCATGATCGCCGCGATCCGCCACGGCAAGCTCGACGCCAAGCTGGCCTCGCTCGCCGCCGGCCGCCAGACCGGCGCCATGCCGGTGCTCGGCCGCGAGACGCCGCGCGCCGGGATGGCGACGGTCGACCCGTCCCGGCGGGCGGCGCCCGTCTCGCCGGTCTCGCCGCCGCCGCGCCTCACCGCGCAGCCACCCGCCGCCGCCCCGCTCCCACCGCAGCTGCCGACGCCGGGCCGTCTGGCCGCCAGCGAGACCATGGCGCGCGCGGTGGTCGGCGGCGAGACGGTCGCCCGGCCGGTCGCCGTCTCCGCTCCCGCGCTGACCCCCGACACCCCGATGGAGCCGCTGGCGGCGCGCCCCGCGAAGCCGCCGGCGCCGGAGCGCACGCTCGACCAGGTGATCCTCGAGTACCTGACCAGCGAGGCCGATCAGGAGCAGCTCGTGCTGATGCTCGAGGAGGAGCGTGACATGGTGCTCGGGTCGCGGGCGACGCTGGTGCTGCGCGCCAGCTCGAGCAAGAGCGGCCAGCCGGTCGTCGGCACCCAGATCTCGGTGCGGATGATCTCGACGGTGGCCGAGCCGCGCGTCCTCGCCGGCGGCCGCACCGACGAGAGCGGCGTGCTCTCCCTCGGCTTCGACATCCCCGAGGTCGGCCGCGGCACCTCGGCCCTGATCATCAACGCGGTCAGCGGCATCGGCCGCGCCGAGCTGAAGCACCTGTTGTAGGGGCGCCGCCCGTCGCACCCATGTCCTCCCTCCTCGACCTCTTCCTGAACGGCGAGCCGCACCAGGTCCCCGCGGGGGCGACGGTGGCGGACCTGGTCGCCGGCCTCGGGCGCGACCCGCGCACCGTGGCCGTCGAGCGCAACGGCGACCTGGTGCCGCGCGCCCGCTTCGCGGCGACGCCGCTCGGCGCGGGGGACCGGCTGGAAGTGGTGCACTTCGTCCAGGGCGGTTAGGGCTGGAATACGCTCCGGCCGCCGGGCGTTCCCAGGGCGGACGGAGACGAGCGGAGGGGAAGCGGAAAGAGGTGCTTCCCAGGCGTTGTCACCGCTCTCCTCTTTGCAGTATGATCCGGTTCGAACGGGCCGCTAGCTCAACTGGCAGAGCAGCAGACTCTTAATCTGCGGGTTGAAGGTTCGACTCCTTCGCGGCTCACCACCCACCTCTGTTATAAACTCCCTCCCCAACCGGAGGTTTCACCGCGAAAGTGGCGGAACTGGTATACGCGCTAGACTTAGGATCTAGTCCCGAGTGATCGGGTTGGGGGTTCGAGTCCCCCCTTTCGCACCAGTATCAGGTCAGAAACCAGATCAGATGAGGACGACAAACGGATGAGCGTTGTGCTTTCTTTGCAGGATGTCGGGCCCTGCCGCAAGCAGCTGAAGGTCGAGATCCCCGCCCCGGCCGTCGAGGCCGAGACCCAGCGCGTGGTCCGCGAATACGGCCAGAAGGCCCGCCTCCCCGGCTTCCGCCAGGGGAAGGTGCCGACCGACCTGGTGCGCCGCCGCTTCGCCAAGGACATCGACCAGGAGGTCAAGGAGCGTCTCCTGCCGCGCTACTGGAAGCAGGCGCAGGCGGAGAGCTCGATCGATCCGCTGCTGCCGCCCGAGGTCGACGAGGTCTCGGAGCTGGTTCCCGGCGAGCCGCTCACCTTCCTCGCCACCGTCGAGACCCGGCCGCAGATCGCGCTCGGCAACACCCGCGACTTCGATCTCCCGGACCCCGAGGTCGATCCCGGGACGATGGAGATCGAGGAGACGATCGAGAACATCCGCAAGCAGATGGCCGAGTGGGTGACGGTCGACCGGCCGGCGGCGCGCGGCGACCGCGCCCGCCTCGAGGTCACGGCGCTCGGCTCGCCCGAGCATCCGGAGGAGCACACCGATCCGGTGCAGGTCGAGATCGGCGATCCGCAGGTCTGGCCGGAGCTGTCGGAGGCCCTGCGGGGACTCTCGACCGGCGAGGAGGCGACCTTCGAGCGCCGCCACGAGCACCCCGCCGAAGAGGAGGGCGCCGCGGCGGTGGTCCACGAGCAGAAGTTCCGCGCCCGGATCAACGAGATCCAGGAGCGCGATCTGCCGCCGCTCGACGACGCCTTCGCCGTCAAGGTGAACCCGGAGATCAAGAGCTTCGAGGCGCTGCGCGAGATGGTGGTCCAGCGGCTGCGTCAGCAGAAGGAGGAGGCCCGGCGCGAGGCGCGCCACGAGGCTCTCCTCAATCAGCTGCGCGAGCGCCATCCGATCGACCTTCCCCAGGGGGTGGTGCGGCGGGAGGTCGAGGGGATGGTGCAGGAGTACGCCGAGAGCCTGGCGCGGCGCGGCGTCGACGTCGAGAAGGCGCCGCTCGACTGGAACCGGGTCGGCGAGGACATGGTGCCGCTCGCCGAGAAGCGGGTCCACGCGCGGCTGCTGCTCGACGCGGTGGCCGAGGAGCAGGAGATCGCCGTCACGGAAGAGGAATTCGAGCGCACTCTGGCCATGTTGGCTCGCTCACAGGGAGCCTCGACGCCGGGGTTGCGCCGCAAGCTGGACGAGGACGGCCGTCTCGCGCCGCTGCGCACCCAGCTGCGGCGGGAAAAGACGATTCGTACCCTGCTCGGAGAGCCGACGGAGACCCCCGACGGCGCCGCATCCCCCGAATTGATAACCGGATGACCGCGGGTCAAGGAGACTGACGAAGCATGCTGATTCCGATGGTGGTCGAGCAATCGAACCGGGGCGAGCGCGCCTACGACATCTACTCGCGCCTGCTCAAGGACAACATCATCTTTCTCGGCCGCCCGGTCGACGACGACCAGGCGAGCCTGATCATCGCCCAGATGCTCTTCCTCGAGGCGGAGAACCCGGAGAAGGACATCTCGCTCTACATCAACTCCCCCGGCGGCTCGGTGAGCGCCGGCATGGCGATCTACGACACCATGCAGTACATCAAGCCGGACGTCTCCACCTACTGCGTGGGGCAGGCGGCGTCGATGGCGGCGGTGCTGTTCGCGGCGGGGACCAAGGGGAAGCGCACGCTCCTCCCCAACAGCCGGGTGCTGATCCACCAGCCGCTGATCTCGGGGCTGCAGGGGCAGCAGAGCGACATCGAGATCCACGCCAAGGACATGCTGTTCATGCGCGACCGGCTGGACGAGATCCTGGCGTACCACACCGGCAAGACCAAGGAAGAGATCCATCACGACACGGAACGGGATAGGATTCTCTCAGCGAAAGAGGCGGTCGAGTACGGGCTGGCGGACCGGGTGATGTCGCGGCGGCGGCCGGAAGCGACACCAGTTCCCGTCCGGTGACGCATTTTTGGGCTCTCGCGACACCTTATGTCCAGAGAACTGGGTGAGGGAGCCCCGCGAAGAGCGGATGGGCGCGACCGGCGAGGTTGGAAATAGCTGCCGCCGCGCTCCCGTTCTAGCTGGCAAGACGTTGACAGGGCACGTCCACGCTCCTAGCATCGCAAAAAAGGCCCGTCAGCGTTCGCCCACAACGGAGGAGAAATGCCGAAGAAAGACAGCGGCGATGAAGTCCTGAGGTGCTCGTTCTGCAACAAGAGCCAGCGCGAGGTCAAGAAGCTGATCGCCGGCCCCACGGTCTTCATCTGCGATGAGTGTGTCGACATCTGCCTCGACATCATCGCCGAGGACCGCATGCTCGAGCAGCAGCAGGACACGACGCTTCCCAAGCCGAAGGAAGTCAAGGCGCTCCTCGACGAGTACGTGATCGGCCAGGAGCAGGCGAAAAAGAAGCTGGCGGTCGCCGTCTACAATCACTACAAGCGCATCGACTTCGCCGAGAAGTCGCACGGCGACATCGAGCTGCAGAAGTCCAACATCATGCTCATCGGCCCCACCGGCACGGGCAAGACCCTGCTCGCCCAGACGCTGGCGCGGCTGCTCTCCGTCCCCTTCACGATCGCCGACGCCACCACCCTGACCGAGGCGGGCTACGTCGGCGAGGACGTCGAGAACATCATCCTCAAGCTCTACCAGGCTTCGGGGAACGACAAGGAGAAGACGCAGCGCGGCATCGTCTACATCGACGAGGTCGACAAGATCTGCCGCAAGAGCGACAACCCGTCGATCACCCGCGACGTCTCCGGCGAGGGGGTGCAGCAGGCGCTGCTCAAGATCCTCGAGGGGACGCAGTGCAACGTGCCGCCGCAGGGCGGCCGCAAGCACCCGCACCAGGAGTTCCTGCAGATCGACACCACCAACATCCTGTTCATCTGCGGCGGCGCCTTCGTCGGCCTCGAGGAGGTCATCGAGCGCCGCATGAACCAGAAGTCGCTCGGCTTCGGAGCCGAGATCAAGGGGAAGCGCGAGAAGAAGACCGGCGCCATGCTGGAGCACGTGCTCCCCGAGGACCTCATCAAGTACGGGCTGATCCCCGAGTTCGTCGGCCGCCTGCCGGTGGTCGCGACCCTCGAGGAGCTCGACGAGGAGGCGCTGGTGCGCATCCTCCACGAGCCCAAGAACAGCCTGATCCGGCAGTACCAGACCATCCTCGAATTCGAGGGGGTGGAGCTGAAGTTCACGGACGAGGCGCTGAAGGCAGTCGCCAAGGAGGCGCTCAAGCGCAACGTCGGCGCCCGCGGCCTGCGCATCATCCTCGAAGAGCTGATGCTCGACCTCATGTACAACATTCCCTCGCAGCGCGACGTCAAGCAGATCCTCATCAACGAGGAAGTGGTCGCGAGCCGGGTCCAGCCGATCATGCAATACAAGAAGGCCGGCTGAGCCCCCTGAGGAAACAGAAGAGAGCGCAAACCAAATGGCTGCTGCATCGTTCATCAACAAGAAGCGCGAGATCCTCCCCCTCGTCCCGTTGCGGGACATGGTGGTCTTCCCCCACATGATGGCGCCGTTCATCGTCGGCCGCGAGAGCTCGGTGCGGGCCCTCGAGCAGGCGCTCGCCGGGCCGACCAAGCGGATCTTCCTCTCCGCCCAGAAGGATCCGCGGATCGACGACCCGCTGCGCGACGACATCTGCGACATGGGCGTGATCGCGACCGTGATCCAGAACCTCAAGCTCCCCAACGGCAACGTGCGGGTGATGGTCGAGGGGGTGCAGCGCGGCAAGATCGTCTCGGTCGCCGAGACCGACGGCGCCCTCGGCTGCGAGGTCGAGACCTACGAGGTCAACTACCCGCTGAGCGAGGAGCTGCGGACCTACATGAGCAAGGTCCTCTCCGCCTTCGAGCAGTACGCCAAGATGTCGCACCACCTGGCGTTCGAAGGGCTGATGTCGACCCTGAAGCTCGACGACGCCGACCGCGTCGCCGACATCCTGTCGGCCCACCTGATGGTGGCGACCGCCGAGAAGCAGTCGCTGCTCGAGCTGATCAACCCCTACGAGCGCCTGCAGCGCCTCCACGACCTGCTGGACGTCGAGATCGAGAAGATCAACATCGACAAGCGGATCAACGTGAAGGTCAAGAAGCAGATGGAGAAGGCCCAGAAGGAGTACTACCTCAACGAGAAGATCAAGGCCATCCATCAGGAGCTGGGGCGCAAGGACGAGCGCGGCGACGAGCTCTCCGAGCTGCGCGAGAAGATCGAGAAGGCCGGCCTCCCCAAGGACGTGAAGGAGAAGGCCGAGCAGGAGCTCAAGCGCCTGGAGGCGATGCCGCCGGTCTCGGCCGAGGCGACCGTCTCGCGCAACTACATCGACTGGATGGTGGCGGTTCCCTGGCGCAAGCGGAGCAAGGAGAGGAAGGACCTCGACCATGCCGAGCGGGTGCTCAACGAGGACCACTACGGCCTGGAGAAGATCAAGGACCGCATCCTCGAGTTCCTCGCCGTGCGCCAGCTGATCGGCCAGACCAAGAGCTCGATCATCTGCTTCGTGGGCCCGCCGGGCGTCGGCAAGTCGTCGCTCGCCAAGTCGATCGCGCGGGCCACCGGCCGCAAGTTCGTCCGCCTGTCGCTCGGCGGCGTGCGCGACGAGGCGGAGATCCGCGGGCATCGCCGGACCTACATCGGCGCCTTCCCGGGGCAGATCATCCAGATGATGCGCAAGGCGGGGACGATCAACCCGGTCTTCCTGCTCGACGAGATCGACAAGATGTCGACCGACTTCCGGGGCGACCCGTCGGCGGCGCTCCTCGAGGTCCTCGATCCGGAGCAGAACGACTCGTTCCTCGACCATTACCTCGACGTCGAGTACGACCTCTCGAAGGTGATGTTCATCGCCACCGCCAACGTCACGCACTCGATCCCGCCGCCGCTCAAGGACCGCATGGAGGTGATCAACCTCTCGGGCTACACGCTGAACGAGAAGCTGGCGATCGCCCAGCAGTTCCTGGTCCCCCGGCAGCTCAAGGACCACGGCCTCTCCGCGGAGAAGATCGCGGTCGAGGCCGAGGCGGTGCGGGTGATCATCGAGAGCTACACCCGCGAGGCGGGGGTGCGCAGCCTCGAGCGCGAGATCGCGTCGATCTGCCGCAAGATCGCCCGCCGGGTGGTCCGCGAGGGGCCGGCGCTGACCTTGACGGTGACTCCGCAGATGGTGTTCGAGTTCCTCGGCAAGCCGCGGTTCCGGGCCCGCCGCAAGAACGAGGAGTCGGAGATCGGCGTCGCCACCGGCCTCGCCTGGACGGAGGTCGGCGGCGAGCTGCTCGAGACCGAGGTCGGGCTGATGCCCGGCAAGGGGAAGCTGACGCTGACCGGCAAGCTCGGCGACGTGATGCAGGAGTCGGCCCGCGCCGCGGTGTCGTACCTGCGCAGCCGGGCCCACCTGTTCGGCATCGAGCCGGATTTCAACGAGAGCGTCGACGTCCACCTGCACGTCCCGGAGGGAGCGATCCCCAAGGACGGTCCGTCGGCCGGCATCACCATGGCGACGGCGCTGATTTCGGCGCTGACCAAGATCGCGGTCCGCAAGGACGTGGCGATGACGGGGGAGATCACGCTGCGCGGCAAGGTGCTGCCGGTCGGCGGGATCAAGGACAAGGTGCTCGCGGCCTACCGCGGCGGGATCAACGAGATCATCCTTCCCAAGGAGAACGAGAAGGACATCGAGGAGATCCCCAACGAGGTCCGCGAGGCGATGGAGTTCCATCTGGTCGAGTCGATGGACGAGGTCCTGCGGCTCGCGCTCGACGGCGCTCTCGTCCCGCTCCCGAAGAAAGACGGCAAGTTCACCGACCCGGTCTCCGAGTCGCCCGTCGGCTCGGATTCCCTGGCCCATTGACCTGACCCTTACGTCTGCAGCCGGGTCGCCGCGCGGTATCCTGACGCGCGGCGGCCCGGAGGCGGAATTCAAATATTGAAAAAATTGTCGTCACCGGCCAGAGCCGGGCTCCCATTCCGCAGGCGAGGCGTGTGAAGGTCGAGGCCGCGGAATTCGTCCTCTCCGCTCACGGGAGCGGGGACTACCTGCGAGACGGGCGTCCCGAGGTTGCGTTCGTGGGGCGTTCGAACGTCGGCAAGTCGAGCCTGCTCAACCGTTTGCTGGGAAGAAAAGGGCTCGCCCGCACCAGCTCGACACCCGGGCGGACGCAGGCGGTCAACTACTTCCTGATCAACCGGCGCTTCTACTTCGTCGACCTGCCGGGCTACGGCTACGCCAAGGCGGGCAAGGAAGACCGGCGGGAGTGGGCGGCACGGGTCGAAGGCTATTTCCGGGAGGCGCTGCCCGCGCTGCTGGTGCTGCTGGTGGACGGCAACGTGGGGGCGACGAAGCTGGACGAGCAGGCGTACGAGTATCTGTGCGGCTTGCAGGCCGAGGTCCTCGTCGTCGCCACCAAGGTCGACCGCTTCTCCCGTGGACGCTGGCCGCTGATGACCCGCGACATCCGGAAAGCGCTGAATTTGAGCAGTGAAATCCCCGTCCTACCCGTTTCCGCGCGCTCGGGAGACGGAATCAAAGAGCTCTGGGGCGCCATCGCCCCCCGTCTCGAGGCGAGCACAAGATGATTGATACGAAGAGGAACGACATGGCAAAGTCACAACAGAACCCCGCGGAAAAGGGCAGCTCGGTGGAGTCGCTCGACATTCGGGCTCTCAAAGAGATGAACATCACGCAGCTCACCCAGATCGGCAAGGATCTGGGCGTCGAGGGCGCCACCGGGATGCGCAAGCAGGAGCTGATCTTCAAGATCCTCCAGGCGCAGACCGAGAAGAGCGGCCTGATCTTCGCCGAGGGGGTGCTCGAGTGCCTCCCCGACGGGTTCGGCTTCCTGCGCGCCCCCGAATACAACTATCTGCCCGGGCCGGACGACATCTACGTGTCGCCCAGCCAGATCCGGCGCTTCGACCTGCGCACCGGCGACACCATCTCGGGGCAGGTGCGCCAGCCCAAGGAAGGGGAGCGCTACTTCGCCCTGATCAAGGTCGAGGCGGTCAACTTCGAGCATCCGGAAGTCGCCCGCAACAAGATCTTCTTCGACAACCTGACGCCGCTCTATCCGCAGGAGCGCATCAAGCTCGAGGTCTCGGGCGACATGTCGTCGCGGGTGATGGACCTCTCGACCCCGATGGGCAAGGGGCAGCGCGCGCTGATCGTGGCGCCGCCGCGCACCGGCAAGACGATGCTGCTGCAGTCGATCGCCCACTCGGTCGAGAAGAACCATCCGGAGGCGATGCTGATCGTGCTGCTGATCGACGAGCGGCCGGAAGAGGTCACCGACATGCAGCGCTCGGTGCAGGGCGAGGTCGTCTCCTCGACCTTCGACGAGCCCGCCACCCGCCACGTGCAGGTGGCCGAGATGGTGATCGAGAAGGCGAAGCGTCTGGTCGAGCACAAGAAGGACGTGGTGATCCTGCTCGATTCGATCACCCGTCTGGCGCGCGCCTACAACACGGTGCAGCCGCCGTCGGGCAAGGTGCTCTCGGGCGGTATCGACGCCAACGCGCTCCACCGGCCGAAGCGCTTCTTCGGCGCCGCCCGCAACATCGAGGAGGGGGGCTCGCTCACCATCATCGCGACCGCCCTGGTCGACACCGGCAGCCGCATGGACGACGTCATCTTCGAGGAGTTCAAGGGGACCGGCAACTGCGAGATCCACCTCGACCGCAAGCTGGTCGACAAGCGGGTCTTCCCGGCGATCGACATCAACAAGTCGGGCACCCGCAAGGAAGAGCTGCTGATGCCGGAGAGCGAGCTGCACCGGATTTGGGTGCTGCGCAAGGTGCTCAATCCGCTCTCGACGGTGGAGAGCATGGAGCTGCTGCTCGACAAGCTCTCGAAGACCAAGACGAACCAGGACTTCCTGAACGCGATGTCCAAGTAGGGGAGCCGTGCGACCTTGCCCAAGCTCCGCGTTGGCATCGTCAACTTCCTGAACAGCAAGCCGTTGGCCTGGGGTTTCCTCAAGGGCCACCACGCCGACCTGTTCGCGCCGAGCTACCATCCTCCCGCCATGGTGGCTCGCCTGCTCGCGCAGGGGAATCTCGACATCGGTCTGATCCCCTCGATCGAGGTGCAGCGCATCCCCAACCTGCGCGTGATGCCCGACATGTGCGTGGCGGCGCAGCACGAGGTGCGCAGCGTGCTGCTCGTCTCGCGGGTCCCGGTCGAGCAGATCCGCCGCGTGGCGCTGGACACCAACAGCCGCACCTCGGCGACGCTGATCCGCGTCCTGCTGCGCGAGCGCTGGGGGCTCGACCCCGAGTATCTCCACGAGCGCCCCGACCCGGAGCGCATGCTCGCCGAGGCCGACGCGGCGCTGCTGATCGGCGATCCCGCCCTGCGGGTCGACCGCGACCGCTACCTGATCATCGACCTCGCGGCGGAGTGGAAGACGCTGACCGGCCTCCCCTTCGTCTTCGCCGTCTGGGCGGTGCGGCCGGAGGTCGAGATCCCCGACCTTCCGTTCTACTTCAAGAGCAGCCTGCGCTACGGCCTCTCCTCGCTCGACATCCTGGTGCGCGAGGCGGCGGGCGAGATGGGGCTCGACTCCGCCGAGGTCCGCTCCTACCTGACCGAGAACCTCTCCTTCTTCCTGCGCCAGGAGGAGATCGCGGGGCTCGAGGAGTTCTACCGCCGTGCCCACAATCACGGCCTGATCCTGGAGCCGCGGCCGCTCGAATTCTGGAGCTGAGACTTCGCCCTGGTCTTCGAAGGAGCGCCATGTCGAGACTCCTCTCGTCTTTGCTCGCCCTGCCGCTGGCGCTGCTCTGCGCCTGCACCCCCACGAGCCAGGTCCGCGGGACGGCGACCGCCGACCGCCTGCTCGATCTCAAGGCTCTCGCGGGCAGCCAGCCTGGGGACCCGATCCGGGCGGAGGCCGCGGCGCGGTCGATCGAGCGCTACAAGGACTTCACGCTGGGGTTCATCGAGCTGTCGGACGACGGCCACATCAAGGACGAGGTACAGAAGGAGCAGGTGTTCGACATGGTGCGGCAGGTCGCCCGGGAGAAGGGGGCGACGATCCTCACCTTCGTCCACGGCTGGCATCACGGCGCCAGCGTCTGCGATTCGAACGTCTCCTGCTTCCGCAGCGTGCTGCAGGGGATCAGCGACGATCCCGACCGGCTGAACAAGGGGCCGGTCATCGGCATCTACCTCGGCTGGCGCGGCGACTCCAGCCGGATCCGCATGCTGCAGGGGGCGACCTTCTACAACCGCAAACACGCGGCGCATACGATCGGCGAGAACGGCGGCGCCAAGGTGCTCCTCGACCTCGCCGCCCTGGAGGACGAGCTCAACGCCGAGCTCTACCAGCGGCGCTCTCACAGCTTCGTGACGATGGTGACGGCCGGGCACAGCTTCGGTGGCGCCCTGGTCTTCTCCGCCGTCGACAAGGCGCTGGTGGGCGAGTGGGGAGGGCGGGACGGCGTCGGTCCCCTGGCCGACGATGCCGGGATCAAGAGACACCGCCGGGAGTTGGGCGACCTGGTCCTGCTGATCAATCCCGCTTTCGAAGCGGAGCGCTACCGCCTCTTCGACCAGGACCTTGCGCTCCCCGGCCGCTACGAGCCAGAGTGCCCGGTCCTGGTGACGGTCGCCTCCAAGGGCGATGACGCGGTGAACACCGCCTTTCCCGCCGGCCGCTTCCTCTGGCTCCTCTGGCACCCGGGGCACTGGCGCCACTTCCGCGCCGAGCTCACCGGCGCCGGGCATTACGCTCCGCAGGTGACCCACGAGCTCGACTACGACGGCCCGGCCGACACCACGGCCGCGAAGCCGGGCTCTTGCGGCTGTCCCTTCCCGTCCCCCGAGGAGATCCGCAAGATCCGGCTGGCCTTCACGGAATCCCGGAAAACCGTCGCCTCGACCGCCGCGGAGCCCTGCGCTGCCCTGCGCGCGCTGGACGCCAACGATCTCAAACAGGTGTTGCCGGACGGCCTCAAGCTGACCGAGATCCGTCCGCAGTGGGACAGGTCGTCCCCTTACCTCGTCCTGCGCGCGGGCGCCAACCTGATCCCCGGTCACAACGAGATCTACAACAAGAGCTTCGTCAAATTCCTCACCGCCTACCTGAACCTCTACCTGCGGGAAAAACCCGACGAGATGCCGGTCCCGGCGCAGTAGTGGGACCGAGACCGGCGCCGCTCTTTACTCCGACTCCTTGCCGTTGCGGGCGCCGACGGTGACGCGGACCTCGCGCACTTCGCCCGCCCGCAGGATGCTCAGGGTCATCTGCTTGCCGACCCGCTCCTCGTCGAGCAGCGGCAGCAGCTCGCCGGGATGGCGGAGGGGGGCTCCCTCGAAAGCGAGGATGACGTCGCCGAGCACTAGGCCGGCCTGGTCCGCCGGGCTGCCCGGCTGAACCGAGAGGATCAGCAGGGCGCTCGGCTGCCCCAGCCGTTCGGCGAGCTCGGCCGGCAGGCGGGCGGGCTGGGTGCCGATCCCCAAGTAGCCGCGGCGCACCTGGCCGTGGGCGAGGAGGGCCTCGACGACTCGCCGCACCGTCGCGGTGGGGATGAGGCTGACCGTGGCGCGGTAGATGCCGGCCGTGTTGACGCCGAGCACCCGTCCCCGCAGGTCGACCAAGGCGCTGCCGGAGAAGCCGGTGTGGATGCCGAGGTCAGCCTGGATCTCGGCGTCGATCCGGCCGCCGAGAGGAGTGCGCCAGGCCTCGCCGACGCCGCCGACGAGGCCCAGCTCGGCGCGGATCTTCGTCCCCGGCCGGCTGAGCGACATCACCAGATGGCCGGCCTTCACCTCTCCGGCGTCCCCCCACTCGGACGGTTCGGGGGTGGCTCCGGCGACGCGCAACACGGCGAGGTCGGTCGAGGGGTCGCGGCCGACGACGGAGGCCGTGGAGGTGCTGCCGTCAGGGAAGCCGACTCCGATGTCCTCCTCCCACTCGAGGACGTGATGGGTGGTCACCACCACGCCGGGGGACCAGATGACGCCGCTCGACGGCCGCCGGCGGCGGCCGTTGATGCGCACCACGCCGGCCGCCGCCTTGTCGACGACTCCGGCGAGACTCTCGGAAAATTGCCAGGCAAAATCGTTCATCGCGTCTCCTTCTCATAAGACTCGAGGATAGGCCGCCCGGGAAGAGGTCACATCGCCCGAAGGATCAGGGGAGGCCTAGACCTTCGGGGAGGTCGATCCCAGCTAAAGAGCTACGAGACCCAGCCGGACGGCCTGGACGATCGCTTCGCCGCGGCTCTGGACGGCGAGCTTGCCGAGGATGGCGTTGACGTGGAACTTGACGGTGTGGTCGCTAATGCCGAGCCGCTGGGCGATCGCCTTGTTGGCGAGCCCCTGGGAGAGGAGCTGGAGCACTTCGCTTTCGCGCGGGGTGAGGCTCTCGGGGAGGTCCGGGACGGCTGGCGGGGTGTCGCGCACCCCTCTGAGAAGAGCGGCGGCGAAGGAGTCGTCGAGGACCACCAGCCCCTGGACAATGGCGCGGAGGGCGGCGGCGAGCCGTTCACCGTCGACGGTGCGGGGGAGCGCCGCACGGCGCCGGCGGCCAGCGCCTCGCGGGCGTCGAGCGCGTCGGCCACGATCGCCACCACCGGGGGCGCCGCGGCAGGCAGCGCGCGCAGGGCGTCGAGTCCCGAGCGATCCCCGAGCCCGAGATCCCAGACGGCGGCGTCGGGCCCCTCTTCCTCGCCCGGCTCTGACCAGTCCTCGTCCACACCGACCGGGTCGAGGACCGTCAGCCCTTCGCTCCCGCCGAGCAGCAGCGCGATCCCGGTCCGCGCCAGGGGATCGTCGCTCACCACCACCACGCGCAGCTCCTCCATTGCAGGGGTACGGTACAATATAAATCCATGGAATCTAGAAATCGGCACCGCGCCGGCTGGCTGGTGGGTCTCGCTGTCGGCCTGCTGGCTCTCCTCTCGCCTCCCCTTCTCGCGGCTCCTCCCCAGACTCCGGTCCCCACGGACAAGCTCCTGGAAGGGCGCGGCCTGTACGACGCGGGCAAGTACAAGGAGGCCGTCCGGTCGTTCAAGGAGGCCGACAAGCTGGCGAACGGCTCGTGCGCGGAGTGCCGACTGTGGCTGGCGAAGGCGTTCGACAAGCTGGGTGCCTACAAGGAGGCGCTGAAGAACATCGACTCGGTCTCCGGGGTGACCACCAACAAGACGATCCTCATCGGGGCCTCCAACGAGCGGGGGGTCGCCCTCGTCGGGCTGGCGGCGAACGATCCGAAGCAGCTCGAGGCGGCGGCGAAGGCCTTCCGCCAGGCTCTCGAGATGAGCGACGGGGCGATCAATTCGATCCGCTTCAGCCTGGGCGTCACGCTGCTGCAGATGTCGCGCGACGAGGAGGGAGTGGCGATCCTCAAGGAGTACCTGGCAAAGGGGCCGGGAGCGGCGGATGCCGAGATCGCCAGGAAGCTCATCGCGAACCCCGTGCGGGCGAGGAAGCGGCTGGTCCCCGACTTCGAGCTCACGACGCTGGCGGGGGACTATCTCACCGCGGAGGATCTGCGGGGGAAGGTCCTGCTCCTCGACTTCTGGGGCACCTGGTGTCCGCCCTGCGTGGCCTCGGTCCCCAGCCTGCGCGCCTTGAGCCATCGCCTGAAGGATGATCCGTTCCGGCTGGTGAGCATCAGCACCGATGCCGAGGAGAAGACCCTGCGCGAGTTCGTCGCCAAGAACCAGATGGATTGGCCCCAGGTCTGGGACCAGCGGCAGGCGTTCACCCAGCAGTGCGGGGTTAACAGCTTCCCTACCTACGTGCTGGTCAGCCCCGAGGGAGAGATCCTCCACGTCGCCAGCGGCTGGGGGTTTGACACCGAGCGCGACCTCAACAGCCGGATCCACGCGGCGCTCCGGGCCCTCCACAAGAGCGCCAAGCCGGCTCGATAATCCCTCAATAAGCGGCTCAATAGGGTAAAGTAGGGGGGTCATGGCGATGAACCTCGAACCCTCCGGACGTCCCGTCCAACAGATTCTCGACGACGCCCTGGCCGGCCGCCGCATCTCGGCCGGCGATGCCCATACGTTGCTGCTCGACGGCGACCTGCTGGAGCTCGGAATGGCCGCCCACGAGGTGCGCGACCGCTTCAACGACCCCGCGGTCGCCACCTACAACGTCGACCGCAACATCAATTACACCAACATCTGCGTCTACAAGTGCCGCTTCTGCGCCTTCTACCGGCAACCCGGCGACCCCGAGGGGTACCTGCTGCCGTTCGAGGAGATCGGCCGCAAGGTCGAGGAGACGCTGGCCTTGAACGGCACCGGCATTCTGATGCAGGGCGGAGTGCACCCCGACCTGCCGCTCTCCTTCTACGAAGACCTCCTCCGCTACCTGCGGTCGAATTACCCGGCCTGTCACCTGCACGCCTTTTCGCCGCCGGAGATCAAGTTCATCGCCCGCAAGGAGCGGATGAGCTTCTACGACGTGATCGCGCGCCTCAAGGCGGCGGGTCTGATGTCGATCCCCGGCGGCGGCGCCGAGATCCTCTCGGACGCCATCCGCAAGGAGGTGCTGGCCTACCCGAAGTGCACGGCCGAGGAGTGGATCGACGTCATGCGGCAGGCCCACCGCAACGGGCTGCGCACCTCGGCGACCATGATGTACGGCATGGGCGAGCCGATCGCCGCCCGCGTCGAGCACTTCCAGCGGGTGCGCGACCTCCAGGACGAGACGGGGGGGTTCACCGCCTTCATCTCCTGGACCTTCCAGCACGACCACACCGACATGCCGGACGTCCCCGAGACCTACGCCGAGGAGTACCTGCGGACGCTCGCCGTGTCGCGCCTCTTCCTCGACAACATCGTCCACTTCCAGACCAGCTGGGTCACCCAGGGGAAGAAGATCGGCCAGGCCTCGCTCGCCTTCGGGGCGGACGACATGGGCTCGATCATGATCGAGGAGAACGTGGTGGCCTCGGCCGGCACCGCCTACCGGATGAGCCAGGACGAAATGGAGCACCTGATCGCCGCCGCCGGCTACGTCCCGCGGCAGCGCACCAACCTCTACGAGCGGCTGGTCACCCGCGAGGAGACGGCCGGGATGGCGCAGAAGTACCGCCACTCGCTGACCGCCGCCAACCGGGACCTGGTCTCCTCCTCGGCTTCTCCGGCGCTGCTGCCGGTTCTCGGTTAGCTCCTAGCTCCCCGCCGCTCTCGGTCCCTCGCCTGGCGGCTGCGGCTGCTGGAGCCTCCGGCGCGCCGGGGCGGTGGGGGGGAGGCCGGTGCAGTCGACGATCTTCGCGAAGCGGGGATCCCGGTGGACGAAATCGAACATCGGCTCCATGGCGACGAAGTTGAACATCATTCCCTCGCCGCCGTTGCGGCACTGCTGCTCCAGGGCGGCGAGGGTCCCGTCGGCCCGGCCCACCGAGGCGTCGACCATCGCCAGGCCGAAGGTGTGTCCCGGGTTCTTTCGGGCGTCGTCCTCGGTGAACTGCCGCCGCCACTCCAGGAGCTGGGGAAGGGACCTGACGCGGTCGGCCGCCTCCCCTTTGCCGAGCTCCCGCATTCTCGCCTTTACGGTGCTGAGGACGGTCTCGGCGTCCCCCTTCTTCAAGGAGCTGTGGACCAGGACATAGTACGACCAGGAGTGGCCGAACTTCGCGATCATCGGGATCGACTCCTGCGTCATCTTGGAGAGCGCCAGGGTCGCGTAGGCCTGCCGGATGGCTTCGTCGTAACGGCGCGCGAGATAGAAGAACCAGGCATAGTCGGAGCTGACCTCCATCGAGGCCGGATCGAGCTCGCGAGCCCGGGTGACGTAAGCGATGGCCTCGTCGGTCCGCCCGAGGGCGATCAGATAGACGGCGTAGGCGTGGAGGATGTCGGCGTTGCCCGGGCTCAAGAGCAGGGCCTGCCGGTACTCGGCGCCGGCGCCGTCCCAGTCCACCAGGTCCTTGAACAGGACGTTCGCCATCGCCAGGTGAGCCTCGGGAAGCCGCGGGTCGAGCTGCAGGGCCTGGCGGGCGGCGGCCCGGCTGGCGGGCGCGTCCTCGCGCGGCGGGCGCCCCTGCTCGACGCGGCTGCGGGCGAGCGCCGCATAGGCGGGCGCGAAACGGGGCGCGAGGAGGATCGCCTCCTCGAAGCTCTTCACCGCCTCGTCGTGATTCCACCGGCGCTGCAGGTAGATCCCCTTGAGATAGGCCTCGGAAGCTTCCCGCGGCGGCCTGGCCTCGGCCGTCCGGGTGGCGGGCAAGCGGAGCTTCAGGGTGCCGGCGACCTTGCGGACGATCTGCTCGTAGACCCCCGGCGCATCCATCAGGTCGCCCGCGAAGCTCTGCCGCCAGAGGGGGTCGCCGTCGGTCGTCGCCAGCCGCGCGTCGATGCGGAGCTGGCCGCCGGAGATGTCGACCGTTCCCGTGATCAGGTGGGTCGCCCCCAGCTCCTTGCCCACCTCCCGCGGGCTCCTGCGGGTCCCCTGGTAGACCAGGGGAGAGGTGGAGGCGATCACCGCGAGGTGGTCCTGGAAGCGGCGGGTGATCTCGGCGGTGAGCGCTTCGGTGACCCCGCCGCAGACCTTCAGGTCCGCGGGGTCCACGCTGTTGCAGGCGAGGGGAAAGATGGCGAGCCGCGAGCCCGCGACGGGGGAGCGGAAGCGGCTCGCCACCAGGGAGACCAGCAGCACCGTGGCGGCGAGCAGGAAGGCGAGCCCCGCCAGCCAGGTCCACCGTCGCGGCGGCGGCACCGGGCTCGGCGCCGGCGCCGGCGCAGAGATCGGGACGATCTCGCTCGCGGGCTGGGCGGCGTCCGCCGCCAGGGCTGACATTGTCCCCAGTACGGCCGTCGCCGCCGGCTCGGTGCGGACCGGGCGCAGGAAGCGGTAGCCCCGGCGCGGGATGGTCTCGATGTAGCGGGGAGCGGTGGCGGGGTCTCCCAGCGCCCGGCGGATCTGCTTGATGCAGAAGTTGAGGCTGGCGTCGAAGTCGACGAACGCCTCCCCCCAGACGAGCTGGCGGATCTCCTCGCGCGTGACGACCTCGCCCGCGCGCCCGGCGAGCGCTTCGAGGACCTTCGCCGGCTGCGGCTGCAGGGAGACCGGCGCGCCGGCCCGGTACAGCTCGCCGCTGCCGGGATGGAATTCGAACTCGTCGAAAAGGAGACGCTGGGGATCGGTCATGGCCTTTATACGTTCAACTCCCGTCGCGGTTCTCGTGTTCCCGGCATTCTCAGCGAACGCTCAGCTTCCGCTCATGGTGGCGGACGGCTCGCGGCCCTACCGTGGGAAGTGTCACTACGGAGGTCCGCATTTCATGAGCGAAACCATCGAGCCCGCCATCGACAACACCCCCTGGAGCCGTCCGGGCATGAGCATCGACTGGCTCTTCCGCAGCCCCGCCTTCGGGGTCACCCGCTGGGATTGCGCCGCTACCGGCCAGCGTTCGCTATCGGCCGAGCGCGCCCATGAATGGCACGTCGTCAGCTTCGTCCACTCGGGCGCCTTCGTCCTGCACTCCGCGGGGCGCTCGGAGCTGATCGACCCCACGGCCGTCCTGCTCTACAACCCGCAGGCTCCCTATCGGTCCTCGCATCCTTTCGGCTGCTGCGATCACGGCAGCGCCATCGTGGTCCGCCGCGAGGCTCTCCTCGACGTCATGCGCCGGCAGGATCCGGCGTCCGAGGAGCGGCGCGGCGCCCTGTTCACCACCTCCCACGTCCGCGGCCTCTCGCGAGTCTGGATGCGCCAGCGCCTGCTGGTCGAGCGCCTGCGCGGATCGGCGCCGCTCGACCCGCTGGCGTTCGAGGCCGCCGTCCTCGAGCTGCTGGGGGAGATCGTGACGGAGCACTCGCGCCTGCGCGGCCTGCCGCCGCCCCCCGCCGAGAGCACGCGGGCGCGCCGGCGCTACGTCGAGGACGCCAAGGCCCTGCTCCAGGAACGCTTCCGCGAGAAGCTCCACCTGGACGACGTCGCCCGCGCCCTCTACGTCTCGACCTTCCACCTGTGCCGGCTGTTCAAGGAGGAGACCGGCCTGCCGATCCACCACTACCTGACCCGGCTCCGGCTGCGCGAGGCGGTCGAACCGGTGCTGGGAGGCAAGGCCGATCTGGGCGGCCTGGCGCTCGACCTGGGCTTCTCGAGCCACAGCCACTTCACCGCCGCGTTCCGCCGGGAGTTCGGGATCTCTCCGCGGGAGGTGAGGAAGGCCGGGAAGGCGAGGCTCCTCAGCCACTGAAGGGCCGCTACTCCCAGGGGATATCCGGCATCCGGAGGCGTTCGACCGCGCGGCCGTCCGCCAGCACGGTCTGCTGCAGGATCTCCTCGACGTCCTCCGGCGTCACCTGGCGGTACCAGAGGTTGAAGGGCCAGACGGCGACGGTGATCCCCTGGCTGCAATGCTTGAGGCAGCCGGTGCGGGTCACCATCACCCGGTCGCGGATGCCGAGCTCCTTCACCCGGTCCTTGAAGCGGTGGTAGACCGCGAGCGACCCGCGCGGGGCGCAGCTCGGCTTCTTGTCGCCTTCACGCTCGTTGAGGCAGACCAGGATCTGGATCCGGGGGTTCGCCATGCGGACGAATATAGCGGAGGACAAACGCGGACGCCAAAGGCGGATAGAATGCGCGGGTTCCCGGAGGAGCTCCAAGCTTGGCTCGATCGTTCGCCCTCGTCCTGCTGGCGCTCGCGGCGCTGGCCTCGCTCGCCGCCTTCGGGCTCGGCGCCGCTCCGGCTCCCTGGCTCGCGGCGTTCGCCGGCGCCACCTTCCCGGTGGCGCTGATCGCGCTCGCCGGCGTCCGCCAGGGGCGGCTCGGGACCCTGACGCTGACCCTGCCGCTCGCGCTCCTCTGGCTCCTCCTCGCCGGGGGGCTCGGCGCCGTCCTCGCCCTGCCGCACGGCGGCCCGGACGTCGCGCTCGCCGGCGGCCTGCCGCTCGCCACGGCGCTGATGATCTTCGTCCTCGTCCCCGTGCCGCTCCTCGGGCTGGGCTGGCTCTACGCCGCGCGCTTCGACCGCCACGGCCTGAGCGCGGAGGACCTCGACCGCATGCGGCGCCTGCGCCGTGCCCATTCCGGGGAAGAGTGAGATGCCGCATCCTCCTCTCTTCGGCCGGCCGCTGATCGTCGTCGCGGTCCTGCTCTATTTCCTGGCCTGCCTAGCTCTCGGGGTGTGGGCGCTCGGCCGCACGCGGAGCGCCAGGGACTTCTGGGTGGCGCGCCAGGGGCTCGGGGTGGTGGTGACCGGCCTCGCCACCATGGCGGCGGCGTTCAGCGGCTTCGTCTTCCTGGGCGGCCCGGGGCTGACCTACCGGATCGGCCTCTCGTCGCTGTTCATCAACCTCTCGATCGGCTTCACGCCGACGCTGCTCGCCTGGACGCTCGCCAAGCGGTTGCGCCTGCTCGCCGAGGTGCGGGAGGTCTACACCATCCCCGACGCCGTGCTGGCCCGCTACGGCAGCCGCTGGGCCTCGGGGGCGGCGGCCGTCGCCGTCCTGGTCGGCACGGTCGGTTACCTGGGGACTCAGCTGCTGGCGCTGGGGACGTTGACCGAGGCGGTGTTCGGGCTCAGCCTGCCGGTGGGGGTGGGGATCGGCCTTGCCGTCCTCCTCTTCTACGGCGTCGCCGGCGGCATGATGGCCGGCGTCTACACGGACGTCTTCCAGGGCTCCCTGATGGTGCTGGCGGCCGTCGCGGTGTTCGCCTACGCGATGTCGGCCGGGGGAGGCTTCGGGCAGGTGGTCCACAGCATCGCGGCCTCGCCGCGCTTCGGGCGCTCGTTCCTGGAGCCGCTGGGGGGAGCGCCGGCGCTGACCGCGCTGGGCTTCTTCTTCGTCTTCGGGATCGGCGTGCTGGGTCAGCCGCACATGCTCAACAAGTTCTACATGATCCGCGACCCCCGGCGCTTGAAGTGGCTGCCGCTGGTGCTCGGCGGCTCGCAGACCCTCTGCCTGCTGATCTGGCTGGGGATCGGCCTCGCGGTGCCGGCGCTGGTGGCGCAGGGGAAGCTCGCACCGCTCGCCCGCCCCGACGACGCCTCCCCCTCCTTCCTCCTCGGCTTCACGCCGGAGCCGCTGGCGGGCCTCGCGGTGGCGGCGATCCTGGCGGCGATCATGTCGACCGCCGACTCCTTCATGAACCTCGGGGCGGCGGTGCTGGTGCGGGATCTCCCCCGCGCCCTGGGCCGGCGAGTGACGGACGAGCTGTTCTGGGGGCGGATCGCGACGGTCGGCGTCACCCTCGCGGCGGCGGCCCTGGCGCTCGGCTACAACGACCTCATCGCCCTCCTCGGCACCTTCTCCTTCGGGACCTTCGGCGCCGCGCTGGCGCCGGCCCTCGCGGTGGGGCTGAACTGGAAGCGGGTGACGGCGAGGGCGGCCACCGCCTCAATCGTGACCGGCACGGCGCTCAGCGTCGGCCTCGAATTCCTCGCCCGGCAGACCTTCTTTCCCGTCCTCCCGAAACCGCCGCTTCCGAAGGGGGCGCTCCCCGCGGCGGTGGCGCTCGCCGGCTCGTTCGTCGTGCTCCTGCTGGCGACGGCATGGACCGGACGGCGGGAGCCGGCGCTCCCCGAGGACATCTCCGCGGTGATGGAGGCCTGAGATGACGGAGCCCGGCAGCCTCCGCTTCCTGCTCAACCCCGCCTCGGGGCGCGGCACGGGGAGAGCGCACCTCGACCGCATCCGCGTGCTGGCCTCGAGGCTAGGCGCCGGTTTGTGCGTCTCGCGCAAGGTCGCGGATCTCGCCGAGCAGGCCCGCCGCGCCGCCGAGGATGGGGTCGAGCGCCTGCTGGTGGCCGGCGGGGACGGTACCATGCACCATGCGATCCAGGGGCTGGCCGGCACCTCCTGCGCCCTCGGAGTGATCCCGCTCGGCAGCGGCAACGACCTCGCGGCGACCCTCGGCATCCCCCCCGACCTCGAGGTCGCCGTGGAGCGCGCCGTCCGGGGGGAGATCCGGCGGATCGACCTCGCCCGGGTGGGGGAGACCTTTTCGGTCAGCTACGCCGGGGTGGGCTTCGACTCCGAGGTCACCCGCTACGCCAACGAGACGAAGATCCTGCGCGGGCCGCTGATCTACTTCTACGCCGTGATTCACACCCTGATCACCTTCGTGCCGCCGCGCATGCGGGTGGTCTACGACGGAGGAGAGTTCGAAGGGAAGGTGATGTTCGCCGTGGTCAACAACCTGCCGCGCTTCGGCGGCGGAATGCGGATCGCCCCCGAGGCGCGGATCGACGACGGCCTGCTCGACCTGGTGATCGTCAAGGAGGTGCCGAAGCCGGTGCTGCTGTCGATCTTCCCCAAGGTCTACGGCGGCAAGCACGTCGGGCACCCGGCGGTGACCCTCGTCCGCACCCGGCGGGCCGAGATCACCCTCGACCGCGCGATGACGATGTACGGCGGCGGCGAGCCGCTGCGGCCGATGGCCGCAGGGGAGCCCGTGACGGTGGAGGTGGTGCCGGGCGGGCTGGGGATTGTTTGCTGAGGACGTCAGGTACAACGCCTAACCGCTGAAGATCCTTCGGGCGAAGAGTTCTCGATGTGCTACGGTATACATGTTCAAAACAAATTCGTGGCCGAAGGACCTGAGTGGGGAGTCCTTCTCCATGAAGCCTTGCCGGCTTACGTTTGAGAGAGAAGAAACAACTATGTCTACGTTTGATTCCACCAAGACAGGATTGGGAACACTTCTCGATGAGATTATCGCAGGAAAAATCCAGCTGCCTGACTTTCAGCGTGGCTGGGTGTGGGATGACGAGCATATTCGGTCGCTGCTGGTAAGCATTGCCCGCTCATTTCCTATCGGAGCGGTGATGTTGCTGGAAGCTGGCGGCGATGCACGTTTCCAAGTACGGCCAGTGGAAGGCATTTCCCTGCCCGCTGACAAGCACGCCGAGAGGCTGATTCTCGACGGGCAGCAACGCCTTACCTCCCTTATTCAGGTGCTCAAACTCTCAGCCCCTGTATCGACAAAAGACGAGAAGAAGCGTGAAGTTAAGCGCTATTATTATTTTGACATTGAGAAGGCGCTCAGTGGAGCGGATGCCTTGGAGGCGTCAGTGATTGCGATTGGCGAAGACCGCATCCTTCGCGAGAATTTCGGCCGCGACATTGTGCTCGATTTGAGCTCAGCCACGAAGGAATATGACGCATTCTACTTTCCTTGTAATCAGGTATTCGAGGCGAACCAATGGATGTACGGTTTGATGCAGCATCGCCAAGATCGGGTCCCGCAGTTTCTGCAGTTCTCGGAGCAGATTTTGGAGCCATTTCGCCATTATCTAGTCCCGGTGATCGAGCTGAAAAAGGCGACGTCTAAAGAGGCGGTCTGCCTTGTCTTCGAAAAGGTAAATACTGGTGGAGTCCCCTTGTCTGTCTTCGAGTTGGTGACCGCAACGTATGCAGCGGATGGTTTTAATCTGCGCCGGGACTGGTTCGGGGAAGGTAGTGTCAAGGGTCGCTATGCACGCTTTGCTGGTAAGCCGTTGCTGCGAGCTACAGCTCCAACGGACTTTCTTCAAGGCCTTAGCCTTCTTCATACCTATGATTGCCAACAACAGGATCAAGCGGTAGGAAAGACAGGAAAAGAAGTGACCGGCGTTAGTGCCAAGCGTGAACACATCCTTGATATGCCACTAGCAGCATACCAACGCTGGGCCGAACCGTTGACGAAGGGTTTCCTTGAGGCTGAGCAATTTATCCGCCATTTGGGCTTTCATCACCCGAAATTCCTACCGTATCGCGCGCAACTTATCCCGCTCGCTGCAGCGCTTACGAATCTCGGCGATCGTTGGTTGGAGCCCCAAGTACAGGACAAGCTCGCCCGGTGGTATTGGTCCGGGGTTTTTGGCGAACTCTACGGGAGCGCAACTGAAACGCGTATCGCTCTCGATCTTCAGCAATTATTAGGCTGGCTCAACCAGCCAGCAGCCCCGCTGCCGGTAACGGTATCAGGTGCAGGTTTTCAATCGAGTCGGCTCGATACTATGCGGAGCCGAACTTCTGCTGCTTATAGAGGTTTGTACGTCTTGCTTCAGCAGCAGGGCGCGCGGGACTTCTATTGGAAGGCTAGAACGCTGGATCTCGATCTTAACGAGAAAGACATTGACATCCACCATATATTTCCGCGAAAGTGGTGTGATGATCGGGGGATCTCGCCTCGTATCTACAACTCCGTCATCAATAAGACGGCCATCTCTTACAGGGCAAATCGTAAGATCGGTGGCCATGCGCCTTCCTTTTATCTGCGCCAGCTTCAGGATGATCCGACGGTTCAACTCACTGATGCAGAGATGGACTCTATCTTGCAGACTCACAGCATCAACCCTGAGCGTATACGTGCAGACGATTTCGATGGCTTTTTTCAAGAACGTAAGGCGGCATTGCTGATGCTCATAGAGCAGGCTATGGGCAAGGAAGCAATTCTCGCAAGCGAGCCTGCCAGCGAGGATGCGTACGATGCGGATGATGAAGACTGATCAGCGGCTCCGCGAAGACTGACAGCGCTTCGCGCCTTACGGAATCGCTCACTTTGCCCGCAAGTTGCGCCCCCCTGTCCGCAAATATCTCTCAAGTCGCCACCAAATACTTCCAAATTGCCGGCGAGCAATTTGGCCGCAAGTACGAGTCGATTGGCGGCTGTTGGGAAGGATTGCGGCCAGCCGGAGCCGGCTGGCCGCAAAATGATTCGGAGGCGGTCAGACCGTGAACTCCACCCCCTGCGCCAGCGGCAGCTCGGTCCCCCAGTTGATCGTGCAGGTCTGGCGCCGCATGTAGGCCTTCCAGGAGTCGGAGCCGGCCTCGCGGCCGCCGCCGGTCTCCTTCTCGCCGCCGAAGGCGCCGCCGATCTCCGCCCCCGAGGTGCCGATGTTGACGTTGGCGATGCCGCAGTCGCTGCCGGTGGCGGCCAGGAAGCGCTCGGCGGAGCGCATGTTGAGGGTGAAGATCGCCGAGGAGAGCCCCTGCGGCACGTCGTTGTGGATGCGGATCGCCTCGTCGAGGTCGTCGAACTCGAAGACGTAGAGGATCGGCGCGAAGGTTTCCTCGCAGGTGATGGCGAGCGGCTTCGGCACCTCGACCAGGGCCGGCTGGACGTAGTAGCCGGGGCGGTCGAGCCGCTGGCCGCCGTAGAGCACCTTCCCCCCTTCGGACTTCACCCGCTCGAGCGCCTGCATCATGTTGTCGACGGCCGTCTCGTCGACCAGCGGCCCCATCAGCGTGCCGTGCGCCAGCGGATCGCCGATGCGGATCGAGGGGTAGGCCTCGACCAGGCGGCGCTTCATCTCGGCGGCGATGCCGCGCTGGAGGAAGAGGCGGCGGGTCGAGGTGCAGCGCTGGCCGGCGGTGCCGACGGCGGCGAACAGCACGGCGCGCAGCGCGAGGTCGAGGTCGGCGTCGTCCATCACCAGGATGCCGTTGTTGCCCCCCAGCTCGAGGAGGGCGCGGCCGAAGCGGTCGGCGACCACCTTCCCCACCTCGCGCCCCATGCGTCCGGAGCCGGTGGCCGAGATCAGCGGGAAGCGGCGGTCGGCCACCAGGCGCTCGGCGACGCCGGTGCGGCCGGCGATCACCAGGTTGAAGATCGGCGGCGCGCCGTTCGCCTTGAGCACGCGGTCGGCGATGCGGGTGACGGCGAGGGCCGTCAGCGGCGTCTGGTGCGAGGGTTTCCAGACCATCGAGTCGCCGCAGACGGCGGAGACCATGGCGTTCCAGGCCCACACGGCGACCGGGAAGTTGAAGGCGCTGATGATGCCGACCGGTCCCAGCGGGTGCCACTGCTCGTACATCCGGTGCTGCGGCCGCTCGGAGTGCATGGCGAGGCCGAAGAGCTGGCGCGACAGGCCGACCGCGAGGTCCGCCATGTCGATCATCTCCTGCACCTCGCCCAGCCCCTCGGAGAGGACCTTGCCCACCTCGAGGGTCACCAGCCGGCCGAGCTCGTCCTTGTGGCGGCGCAGCTCCTCACCGAGCTGGCGCACCACCTCGCCGCGGCGGGGCGCCGTCCAGGTGCGCCATTCGCGGAACGCCTCGACGGTGGCCGCCGCCACCCGCTCGTATTCCTCGACCGTCGCCATCCGCACGGCCGCGATCGGCTCCCCGGTGGCGGGGTTCAGCGACTCGATCCGCTCGCCGTGGGTGGCGATCCACTCGCCGTCGAAGGCGCCGGGGTTCTCGGCCGCGATGCCGAGCGCATCGAGGAGCTGGGAAACGCTGCTGTCGGTCTCGATCTCTGTATGGACGGTCATGAGGATTTCTCCTGGAAGTTCTGAAAGGTACGCTCGAGGGCTCTGCAAGGCTCGCCTGCGGGAGGAGGACAGGATACCCCAATCGCCTACAATGCCGCACGATGGCCGGCCTCCTTCCGCCCCTGCTCCTCGCCCTTTATGGGGCTTGGTGCGGAACCTTCGCCTGGGGACCCGCCGCGGCGGCCAGCGCCGTGGCCGCGGCGGCTCTCCTGGCAACGCTCTTCTGGGCCGCCCCCTCCTGGCAGGACCCGCTGCGGCTCGGCGCCTCGGGGCGCCTGCTGCCGGCCGCCCTCTGGATCGCCGCCGCGGCGAGCGCCTGGGCCTCGCCGGTGCCGCGGGCGGCTTGGAGCTTCCTCCTGCTGTCCCCCGCCTTTCTCGCCCTTCCCGGCGCGGTCGAGCGCTGTTGGCGCCGCGAGGAGGAGCGCCGCCGCGGGCTGCGGGCGCTGGCGCTGGTGGCGGCCGGCGTCTCCCTGTGGGCGCTGATCGACTGGGCCTTCCTCGGCTCGCCGCGGGCCTCCATGCCGCTCGGCCATCACAACCTGCTCGCCGCCTGGCTGGTGATCGTGCTGCCGCTCGCCGTGCTGCCGGCGCGCGAGCCGGGGCGCTGGCGGCTCGCCGGCCTCGCCGCCGGCGGGCTCGTCACCGCCGCCGTGCTGGCCAGCCGCTCGCTGGCGGGCTGCGTGGCGCTGGTGGCGGTGGCCGGCCTGGGTCTCGCGGCGTCGGCGGCACGTTCCGGGCGAGCCCGTCCCTGGCGGACCTGGGGCGCGCTCCTCGTCGTGGCGGTCGCCCTCTCCCTGGCCCAGGCGCCGCGGGTGCTGCGCATCGCCGCCGGCGGCGACCCGTCGGTGCGGGCGCGGAGCGCCTATCTCGCGGCCGGCATCCGGGGGTTCGCGGCGCGGCCGATGCTGGGCTGGGGACCGGGGTCGACCCCGTGGACCGCGACCGCGTTCCTCGATCCGGTCCCCGGCGTCAACCCCTGGGGAGAGTCGGTCGGCGATCTCCACTCCCTGTCGGTCCAGCTCGCCTATGAGCTGGGGGTTACCGGCTTCCTGCTCGCCGCCGCCCTGGCGGTCCTCTTCTTCGTGCGCCGCATCGCCGAGCGGGAGGAGGGGAGGGACCCCGCGCTGCTGCTGGGAGGGATGCTCGGCCTGGCGGGGGGCGCCGTCGCCTCGCTCGGCAGCGGCGCGGTGGCGGTGGCCGCCCTGCCGCTGGCCGCCGCGCTCGCGGCCGGCGCGGCGCTCGCCGGCAGCGGGCGGGGCAAGGCGCGGCGGAGCTCGCCGCTGCCGGTCCGCATCTACGCGCTGGCGGCGCTGCTCGCCCTGGTCCCGACGGAGCTCGCGCGCTGGCGTTACGACCGGGCGGTGGCCGCGGCCGGCGCCGGCCGGGCGGCGGCCGCCGAGGCCGAGCTGGCGTCGGCGGTGCGGCTCGACCCCGCCTTCCCGCTCTATCCCCTGCGGCTCGCGCTATTGCGCGCCGGCCGGCCCGCGGAGCAAGCCGTCGCCGCCGATCTCGCCCGGCAGGCCGCGCAGCAGGGGAAAGCCGTCCCTTCGCTCTGGCTGGTGGCCGGCATCCTCGGCTACTCCGCGCACCGCCCCTGGGCCGGCGGCGCTCTGGAAGCCGCCTGCACCCTCGATCCCCTCGACCCCTTTCCGCCCTTCTACGCGATGCTGGTGGGCCCTGAGGATGCGGACGCCCCGGCTCTCGGCGCGCAGGCGCTGCTCGCCGAGCCCCGGCTCGCCGCCGCGCTGTTCTGGGGGCGCCACCCCGATCTCCTCGCCCGTTCGCTCGCCGCCGTGCGCGCCTGGCCGGGAGTGGACGATGGCTGGAAGGAGGCCTTCCTGGGCGCGGCGGCGTCGCTGCCACCCGCGGCGGCCGGAGAGCCGCTCTCCAGGTTGGCGGTGGGGATCGACGACGAGGCGCAGGGGACGATCTCGCTCACCGCCTTTCGCCGCCGCCCCTGGCCGGTGCGCTGGGACCTGATCGCGGTGCGGCAGCCGGCTCTGGAGAGGCTCCGCGTCCCCCCGGCCGCGGCCTCGCAGGGAACCTCGGCGGGTTTTTTCCACGCCTCTCCGTGTCGCCGCCCACTGGGTGGGCAGCTCCTGCTCACCCAGTGAGCGTTTCAGATGCGGCGGGCCGATCTCCGCAACCACTGTGGAAAAGCTTGTGGGAAAGGACCGGCGAAAGGGACCAAAGCCTCGGCATCATATCGACTTTCCACACTTTGAACAGTTTTTTGTGCAATCGTGGCAAGTGGTTTCCCCTCAATGGTTTGAAAAATATGTTCTGAGGGAAATAGGCCTCTGGCCGAAATCCTCCCCGCAGGAGGAGGATATTTTCCACAGCTTCGGAGGCTCGTCCCCGCGAACCTCCCTGAAGGCCCTCTTCAGCGGTGGTAGATCCCGGCGACGAACGGCCCGGCCATGAAGTGCGCGGGGTCGATCTGGCTTTGCAGGCAAACCCCGTGCGGGTTCTCGGTGAGGAGGAAGCGGGCCGACTCGGCGAGCCCGGCGGTGGTCGTCGACTGGATCGCCTTGAGGGTGCGGGCGCCCACCCGGGAAGGGCGGATGAGGAGCGAGCTCTCGAGGCGCCGCCGGGTGCCGTCCGCGCCGCATCCCTCGACCGCGGCGTAGATCACCACCAGGTCGTCTTCCAGGAAAGGGACGGTCTTCTCCATCGTGGCCTGGAGGTAGGCGATGGGCTCCTCGCCGGCCGGCGCCGCCGCCAGGAGCTGCTCGATCCACGCATAGTGCCCGGGATAGCGCAGCGTCTTGTAGTCGAGGCTGCGCACCTTCCCCTCGAGCGCCGCCGGCAGGTCGGCCGCGCCGCCCGAGGTGAGGTCCTCCTCGTAGGTGATGCCGTCGAGGACGACCGTACAGCGCTCGGAGAGCGAGGGGCGGGTGGTCCGCCGGTAGTCGCGCAGAACGGTGGCGGGCTTGACGTATTCGGTGGCGACGCCGCTCGGGCTCCAGGTGAAGCCGTAGTGGTGCGGCGGCCGGGCGGTGGGGGTCAGGGCGCCGACCCGCATCTCCAGGGAGTCGGCCTGGTCGGTCCCGCACTCCCGGCAGAAGCGCTGGTAGAGGCTGTGGCCGAGGACGTTGACGTAGCCGGGTGCGAGCCCGGTCTGCAGCAGGAAGCCGCGGGAGGCTCCCGCGGCGATCTGCTGGATCTGCTCCGTCTCCTCGACGTGCTCGGTGAGGTTCGTGTAGTGGAGGTCGTGCTGGCGCGCGAAGCCCGCCATGCGGGGAGCTTCCTTGCCCGGCAGGCAGTCGAGGAGGATGTCCCCCGCGGCCAGCGCCGCGTCGAGCGCGGGGTTGGTCCCGGCGGCGGGGAGGTGGAAGTCGTGTACCTCGCCCGGCTTCGTCGAGCCTTCGCGGATCCAGGCCGCGGCGGCGCGCGCCCGTGCGGCGTCGGCGTCGCCGATGTAGAGGTCGACCTCGAAGTCTCCCGCTTCCCGCAGCAACAGGCCCACGGCGCTTCCCATGCCGCCGGCCCCGGCGATGACGATCTGATGTTTCTTGCTCATGGCCGCGCAATCCTCTTCCGGCTCTCCGTGGAGTCGCCTGCGAATTCGATCCCACGAGGGGAGTCAAACGGGGGTTCAGAGGCGGCAGAGTCCCGCCTCCAGAGGAAATCGCGGCATGCTAGCACACCCCCAGGGGGCCGCAGCTAGCGTCGGGTCGGTCGCCGGTTTTGGCCCTGCTCGCCTCCTTCGTGTGCGCTCGCTTCGCTCACTGCCAGTCGGCTGCGCGGGCCAAAGCCGGCAACCGACCCGCCCCTAGCCGTCGGCGTTGGGGCGGCGGCGGACCGGGCGGCCGGCGAGGGCGGTCTTGTTGCGCCCGGTCTCCTTGGCCACGTACATGGCGGCGTCGGCCAGGCGCAGGAGGGTGCTCTTGGCGGCGTCGAGCGAGAGGTCGGGCTCGAGGTGCTGCTGCAGGGTGGCGACGCCGATCGAGCAGGTGATCCCCTTGAGGGAGAGGGGGTCCGGCTGGATGTCCCCGGGGCCGGCGCAGAAGGTGCTGCTCACGATGGCGGCGCGGATCTCCTCCGCCATGTCGATGGCGGAGTCGAGGTCGGAGGCGGGGAGGAGGAGCACGAACTCGTCGCCGCCGTAGCGGGCCGGGATGCCGTTGGCGCGTTTCACCCTGCGGTGCAGCAGGTGCCCCACCTCGCGCAGCACCTGGCTCCCCGCGAGGTGGCCGTGGGTGTCGTTGACGTGCTTGAAGTAGTCGAGGTCGAGGAACAGCAGGGCGAGGTCGACCCCTTCGGCGCGACAGCGCTCGATCGTCTCGGTGAGGGCGATGTGCAGGTAGCGGTCGTTGTAGAGCCCGGTCAGGTTGTCGCGCTTGGCGATCTCCTGGGCCTGGCGGCCGTCGAGGACGTTCTGGATCGAGATCGAGATGTAGCCGGCGAAGATCTCGAGCAGGTTGCGGTCCTCCTGGCTGTAGCCCGGGGCGTCGCAGCGGTTGATCAGCTCGAGCACGCCGCAGACCTCGGTTCCAATGCGGATCGGAATGGCGACCAGCGACTCGGTCTGGTAGCGGGTCTGCTCGTCCATGCCACGAAAGAAGAAGCGGTCGCCCGGCGCGTAGGGGGTGGAGTAGGCCTGACCGGTCAGATACACCCGGCCGGCGATCCCCTGGTCGGCGGGGATAACCTGCCCGACCAGGCACGAGGACTTGTCGCCGAAGGCGGCGATGAAGGTCAGGCTGTTGCGCCGGCGGTCCTCCTGCTTGTTCGAGGGATCGTCGAGCAGGATGGAGCCGGCGGCCGAGGGGACGAAGCCGTTGGCGCGGCGCAGCACCTCGACGAGGTTCTCGGCCAGGCTGAGCTCCAGCGGGAAGCTCGGATTGGCGCGCCGGCGCTCCAGGAAGCGCTCGAGCTGCACGGCCTCCAGGCTGTGGTAGGCGTCGGCGGTGGTGAAGCTTTCCTCCGGCATGCGAACCCGCACGAGTGCGTCACTCATGGAAGACGCTCCCGACTGTCACCCGTCCCTAAAAACATGCCGTAAACCCCAAGCAGAATGAACGCGACCAAGATAGCAGAAGTTGCAGGGCGACGAAAGCCGGCGGCATGGCCTCGGGGAGACGTTGGACCAGCGGCAACTGATCTCGCAGGGAGCTTTTTTCCTCCCCCGTACTCGGGGGAGGTTAGGAGGGGGTTCGCAACGCGCCAACCAAGGAAGCGTTTCGGACTCCGGAACACCCCCTCCTGGCCTCCCCCGAGTACAGGGGAGGAAAAAAGCTCCTGGATCGGTCGGTTCACGACTACGCCGACACTCAGGCCAGCCGGCGCAGCAGCCGCCGGCTGCGTTCGAGGGCGTCCGCGCGCAGGCTGTCGGTGGTCGAGAGCTGGGGGGCGAAGCGGAGATACTGGAGGTCCTCGATCAGCAGGTCGAGGTCGTCGAGCGCCGCGCCGTCCACCCCTTGAGCCGCGAGCAGCTCGCGCCAGCGGGAGGGGGGAGTCTCGGGCGCCACGGCGAAGCGCTGGCGGAGGAACTGGCGCCATCCCTCCTCGAGCCGCAGGGCGAGCGGCCGCGGGCGCTGTTCCTCGGCGGCGGCCGCCGCGAGCGCCGCCTCGAGCTCGCGGGCCTCCTCCGAGCCCGCGGGCCCCGCCGCCGAACCGGCTGCCGGCCGGTGGCGTACCAGCACCACCACCAGCGCCAGCCCCCAGGGGAGGACCAGGAGCCAGGCGAGGAGCGGGGCCCAGCGGCGGTCGGCGAGCTCGCCGCGCGTCGAGGCCCCGGCCACGGCTCCGGCCGGACCCTTGCCCGTCCGCGCCATGGCGGGAGGGGAGAGGGGGGGAAGGGTGGTGAGCGCCAGGGCGGGAGCCGTCGCCACCTGGTAGATCCGCTGCGCGGGATCGAAGTAGGTGACCCCCGGCGAAGCCAGCGTGAAGCGGCCGGCCCGCTGCGGGATCACCGCGTAGCGCCAGACGCGGAGGCCGCGCACGGCGGTGCCGTTGAGCTCGTCCTTCCCCTCCTGCTGCGGGGGGAGGAGGGTGAGCCCCGGCGGCGGCGTGATCCGCGGCTCGTGGATCCCCTGGAAGTTGCCGACGCCGCCCAGGCGCACCGTCAGGGTCGCCGCCTCGCCGAGGTGGACCTGCGGCGGATCGAGCTGGGCGCCCAGGGTGATCTGCCCGACGGCGCCGCCGAAGCCCGGCGGCGCCGGCGGCAGGGGGTCGACGTCGACCGCCAGCCCCGCCGTCCGCAGGCGGACCTGCTCGGGGCGGGCGACCGCCGGGCCGAAGAAGAAGCCGCGGTCGTAGTGCTGCACCGTCAGGTCGATCACCGCCGGCTCGAGCTGGAAGTGGCCGGGGCGCAAGGGGAAGAGCGCCTTCTTGAGCAGCGGCACCCGGGCATAGCGCCGGCCGTCGAGGTCCACCATCTCCATCGGCAGCCGCTGGGGGAGGGGGATGTCGCGCACCCAGAACCCCTGGAGGGCCGGCAGCGAGCTCGGCGAGACGGCGGCGATGTCCTCCCGGGTGTAGAGATAGATGGAGTAGAGGAGCTGCTGGCCGACCACCGGCCGCTGCGGCTCGAGCTCGCAGCGCACGAAGACGTCCGGCTGCTGCGGCGCGCGCTGGAACGGGTTGCGCATGCGGCCGAGCATCTGCTGGAACGGATCGTCGTCCGCTTGCAGGCGCTGCGGGCGCGACGGGCTCGGCGAGCCTTGAGTCGGCTCCTGCTGGACGCGGATCTCGTGCGCCGGGAGCTGCTGGACGTCGTCGCCGAGCTGCACCGAGATGGCGCGCACCCGCGCCTTGCCGAGGCCGAGCGGCTTGAGCTCGAAGGAGAGCCGGAAGGTGCGCGACAGGCGGCCGTTGGTGAAGCGCATGTCGTCGAATTGGGCCGGGCCGCCCACGGTCTCCAGGTTGTCGAGCTCGAAGCTCGGCCGGAAGCGCAGGCTCGACAGGCTCGACAGGCCGTCGCCGCGCACCTCGATGGTCAGCGTCGCCGTCTCGTCGAGGCCGATGACCTCGGGCTCGACCGTGACCTTGACCTCCTCGGCGGCGCGCGCGGGAACGGCGGAGATCGCCGCGATCGCGATCAGCGGGATGAGCAGCCGGGCGGGCAGCCGCCGGGTCGGAAAGCCCCTCACCAGTCCTTCCCCTTGACGGCGTGCTGCCGCGCGCGGCGCGCCGCCTGGTCGCGGCGCTGCTGGCGCTCCAGGTTCTCGATCGCGGCGAGCACCGAGGCCGCCTCCTGGCCGTTCATCTCCGGCTGATTGCGGAATTGCGGCAGGCGGTCGTCCCCGCCGGCGCCGCCGGCCTGCTTCGACTCCCCGGTCTGCCCCGGCTTGGGTTGCTGCCCCTGGCCTTGAGGATTGGGCGGCTGGTTGCCCCCCTGCGGCTTGTTCGGGCTCGGTTGGGGATTGTTCCCCGCCCCCTGGCTCGCGGGGTCCTGGTTCTGCTTCTGATTGCCGCGCGAGCCCGCGGGTTTGCCGCCGCCCCCCAGCTTCTTCTTCTGCTCCTCGCGCAACGCCAGCTCGAGGTTGAACTTGGCGGCGGCGTTCCCCGGGGTCTCGCGCAGCGCCTGCTTGAAGGCCTCGACCGCCCCGCCGGCGTCGCCGGCCGCGAGCCGCGCGTTGCCGAGGTTGTAGTGGGCGGCCGGTGCCAGCTCCGGCGCCGCCCCCTTGGCGGCCTTCTCGAGCAGCGAGACCGCCTTGCGATGGTCGCCGGCGGCGAGGTGGGCCGTGCCGGCGTCGTACTGCACGGTGGGATCGTTCGGCGCCAGGCGCACCGCGGTGTCCGCCGGCCCCACCGCCTGGTCGGGCTTCTTCTTCGCGTAGGCCTCGCTCGAGCGCTCGGTCCGCTCGCGCGGGTTGTAGAGCCAGCGCTCCACCCAGTCGGGGAGGTGCGGCTGCCACGGCAGCGACGGGAAGGCGAGGGCGCCGAGGAGCAGGAGGGCCGGCGCGAGGTGGCCTCGCGCGGTGACGGGGGCGGGGGCCGCGGCCGTTTGCCCACGGGCGGGGACCAGCCCCGCCCCTGCGTTCTGGCGAAGCTTGGGGTCCGGCAGGAACGGCCCGACGCCGAGGTGGAGGAGGAGCGCCAGCGCGGCGAGGGCGAGCGGCCATTGGAAGCGCTCTTCGAGGGTGCTCAGGGACTGGCTGTCGATCGTCCGCTTCTCCAGGCGGTCGATCTGCCGCAGGATCGGCGTCGGATCGGCGGCGGCGCTTCCGGCGCGCAGGTAGGCGCCGCCGGTGGCGCGGGCGAGCTTCTCGAGCGTCTCCTCGTGGAGCTGGCTGACCACGACGTTGCCGTCCTGGTCCTTCTTGAGCTCGCCCGGCGAGCCCGGGATCGGCAGCGTCGTCCCCTGCGGCGTGCCGGTGCCGACCGCGAAGACCACCACCCCCTCATCCTTCAGGCGGCCGATCTCGCCGTCGAGCCCGCCGCCGAAGTCCTCGCCGTCGGAGAGGATCACCAGCGCGCGGTGCTTCTCGCTCCCCTGGCCGAACAGGCGCAGCGCCGTGGTGATCCCGGGAGCGAGCTCGGTGCCCGGGGTGGGGAGCGAGCCGGCGTCGACCGCGTCGAGCAGCAGGTCGATCACCGCGCCGTCGAGAGTGAGCGGCGCCAGCACCAGGGAGTCCCCCTCGGTCTGCACCAGGGCGACGCGGTTCCCCGGCATCTCGCGCACCATGCGGCGGATCAGCGACTTGGCCACGAAGAGGCGCGAGGGGGGAGCGTCCATCGCCGCCATCGAGAGCGAGGAGTCGAGGAGGAAGACGACGTCCACCCCCTTGCGCTCGACCTTCTGCTCGCCCGACCCCCAGCGCGGCCGGGCGAGGGCGAACGAGGCGCCGAGCACCGCCACGGCGAGCGTGGCCACGGCCAGGGTCAAGCGGCGCGGCGCGTAGGCCGGCAGCAGCCGCTTCCAGAGCGCGCGCGAGGCCCAGGCGGCGTCCGCCGCCAGGCGCCGGCGCCAGAGCCACGCCGCCGCCGCCGCCGCCGCGGGGGCGAGCAGGAGGAGCCAGAGGAGGTCGGGGGCGGCGAAGGTCATGGCTCGGCGGTCACCTGGAGGCCGGCGGCGGCGAGGGGGAGGAGGAGGAGGCCGAGGGCGGCCCAGGCGAGCGGCGGGAAGGCCTCGCGGTAGCGCACGTAGCGCTTGACCTGGAGCGGCGTCTTCTCCAGCCGGTCGATCTGGGCGAAGATCCGCCGCAGGCTCTCGCGGTCGGTGGCGCGGTAGAAGGTGCCGCCGGTCTTCTGCGCGATCTGCTGCAACAGCGCCTCGTCGACCGGCACGTTCATCATCACCCGGCGGGTCACGATCTGGCCGGTCACCGGGTCCTGCATCGGCAGCGGCACCGGCACCTGGCCGGCCGAGCCGACGCCGATCGTGTAGACCTTGAGCCCCAGCCCCTTGCACAAGGCCGCGGCCGAGATCGGATCGATGGCGCCGGCGTTGTTGCCGCCGTCGGTGACCAGCACCACGATCTTGGTCTTCGCCGCGCTGTCCTTGAGCCTTGACGCGGCGTTGGCCAGGGCGACGCCGATCGCCGTGCCGTCCGGCAGGCTGTTGAGCTCGATCGAATCGATCAGCAGATTGAGCATGTCGCGGTCGGTGGTCAGCGGCGAGCGGGTCATCGCGGCGCCGGAGAAGATCGAGAGTCCGATGCGGTCTCCCGGCCGGCCGGCCACGAAGTCCTTGACCACCGACTTGGCGACCGTCAGCCGGTCCTTGGGCTGGAAGTCCTCGGCCCCCATGCTCCCCGAGACGTCGAGCAGGAGCTGGATGTCGATCCCCTCGGTCAGGCTCTCCTCCCAGGCGTAGCCGAGCTGCGGCCGGGCGAGCGCCAGCACCAGCATCGCCAAGGCGAGGAGGCGCGCGTAGAACGGCAGGTGGAGGCGCCAGGCGCCGCGCCACCGCTGGTTCCCGGCGGCCACGGTGGCCGGCAGGCGGCTGTAGGTCAGCGCTCCCATCCCGCCGCGGCGGTGATGCGCCCAGGCGAGGAGCGGCAGGGCGAGCAGGAGGAGCAGCCAGGCCGGATTCGCCAGATGGGGGATGCCGCCGCTCATCCCGTCGCCTCCAGAGGCTCGGATTCTTCGGCTCCTTCCGGCGCGACCGGAGCGAGGTGCGCCTCCCACTCCTCGCCCAGGCGGGCGGCGGCCTCGGCGCGCGCGCGGCCCTGCGTCGAGCCGACCTCCTGGCGGGCGAACTTGACCAGGTCGCAGGCGCGCAGCAGCTCGACCGTCTGCCGCGCCAGCGCTCCCGGCATCCGGCGCTCCGCGAGCTGCGCCTGGACCTCGCCGGTGGTGCTCTCGACGGCGGGGAAGGGGAGGCGGCGCCCGAGGTAGCGGCGCAGCGCGAAGCTCAGCCGGGTGTGGAGGGCGAGCATCGAGGGCTCGGCCGCCAGCCCCGCGATCTCGGCCCTCAGCTCGGCGAGCGGCGGCAGCGCCGGCACGGCACGGGCGGCCTTGGCCCGCTTGCGCAGCTGGAGCCAGAGCAGCGCGAAGGCGGCCAGGCAGGCGGCGCCGAGCCCCGCCACCGTCCACCAGAAGCGCGCGCCGAGCGCCAGCGGGCGCGGCGGCGCAGGCGGTTTCGCCTGCGGCGCCTTCTCGTTGGCGGGGATCACCGAGCGCACGGCGAGCGCCAGGGCGGCGGGGGTCGCCGCCTGCACGGTCCCCGTCTTCAGGGGGAGGGCGACGGTCATCGGCGGCAGCGGCACGGCGCCGGGACGGAAGGGGACGACCTCGACCTTCTGCTCCCAGGTCGCGACCCCGCCCTGCTCGCCGACTTTGACCGGCTCCTCCTTGCGGACGATCTCCGCCTCGCCCCAGCTCTTCCCCCACACCGGAAACCGCGGCTCGGCCGCGAGGTCCGCCGTCCGTGCCCGCAAGGTGAGGGTCGCCACCACGTGATCGCCGACCGTCGGCGCCTTGGGGGTCAGCGAGACGGTCAGGGCCGGAGCCTGCGCGAGGAGAGAGGCGGAGGTCAGGACCAACGAGACCAGCAGGACCGTGGGGTGCGCTCTCACCGCCGCAGCCTCTTCTTGCGCTGCTCGAAGAAGGTCAGCAGAGTATTGAGATAGGGGCGGTCGGTGCGCAGCTCCAGGCGGTCGACGCCGAGCTTGCGGGTGAGGCGCAGCAGCTCGGCGCGCTCGTGGCGCCGCTGCTCGGCGTGGCGGCGCGCGTTGCGCCGGCCGCTGAAGAAGGCGGTCTCCCCCGTCTCGGCGTCGCGCAGCACCACCGGCCCCACCGCGGGGACCTCCTGGTCGCGCGGATCGACGATCTCGACCACGATCAGGTCGTGCCGCGAGGCGGCGGCCTTGAGGGCGCGGGTGCAGGGGGAGCCCAGGAAGTCCGAGATCACGAAGAGGACCGAGCGCCGCTTGAGCGTCGCCAGCACGGCGTCGAGCCCGCGCTCGAGGTCGGTCCCGCCGGCGGCCGGACGGTCGAGGATCTCGCGCACCATGCGCAGCACCTGGGTGCGCCGCCGGCGCGGCTCGAGGAAGAGCTCCATCCGGTCGCTCACCAGGGCGCAGCCGACGCGGTCCTGGTTGCGCAGGGCGGCGAAGGCGAGGAGGGCGGCGATCTCGGCCGCCAGCTCGCGCTTGAGGATCGTCCGCGAGCCGAACGACAGGCTGCCGGAGACGTCGACCACCAGGAAGATCGTGAGGTCGCGCTCCTCGACGAACTTCTTGACGTACGGGGTGCTCATCCGCGCCGTGACGTTCCAGTCGATGGTGCGCACGTCGTCGCCGGGCTGGTAGGGGCGCACCTCGGCGAACTCCATGCCGAGCCCCTTGAACACCGAGTGGAAGTCGCCGGCGACCCCCTGGTCGACCAGCCGGTTGGTGGCGATCTCGATGCGCCGCACCTTGCGCAGGAGGTCGGCCGGCAGGCCCGCGCCGCGGGGGCGCCGGATCTCCGCCGGAGGAGCTGCGTTCCGGCCGTGTTCGGAACGGTCGGCTCGCGCGAGAAACCGCGACAGGAAGCCCGGCATCTCAGGGCACCGGGATACGGTCGAGCAGGCGCGCGATCAGCGCGTCGGTCGTGATCTCCTCGGCCTCGGCTTCGTAGGTGGGGATGATCCGGTGGCGGAGCACGTCGGGAGCGAGCTCCTTGACGTCCTCCGGCATCACGTAGCCGCGCCCCCGCACCATGGCGAGCGCCTTGGCGGCGCGGGCGAGGAACAGGGTGGCGCGCGGCGAAGCGCCGAAGGAGATCAGGTCCGCGAGGTCGGGGAGCCCGGCGGCGCGCGGGTCGCGCGTCGCCTGCACCAGGTCGAGGATGTAGCCGCGGATCTTGCCGTCGAGGTAAACGGTGTCCACCACCTGGCGCAGGGCGATCAGGCGCTCGCGGTCGAGCACCGGCGCCGCCTTGAGGTCGCCGGCGACCAGCATGCGGTCGAGGATCTCCGCCTCCTCCTGCCGCGAGGGGTAGGTGACCTTGAGCTTCATCATGAAGCGGTCGACCTGCGCCTCGGCGAGCGGGTAGGTCCCCTCCTGCTCGATCGGGTTCTGGGTCGCCAGCACCATGAACGGCTCCGGCAGGTGGTAGCTGCGGTCGCCGAGCGTGACCTGGCGCTCCTCCATCGACTCGAGCAGCGCCGACTGCACCTTGGCGGGGGCGCGGTTGATCTCGTCGGCGAGCAGGAGGTGGGTGAAGACCGGCCCCCGGCGGGCGAGGAAATCGCCGCTGCGCTGGTCGTAGATCAGCGTGCCCACGAGGTCGGCCGGCAGCAGGTCGGGGGTGAACTGGATGCGCTGGAAGTCCATCGCCAGCGTCTGGCCGAGGGTCTTGACCGCCAGCGTCTTGGCGAGGCCGGGGACTCCCTCGATCAGGATATGGCCACGGGCGAGGAGGCCGACGAGCAGGCGGTCGAGCAGGTAGTCCTGCCCCACGATCACCCGCCGCAGCTCCGCCTCGACCCGCTTGAGGGTCAGGGTTTCACGTTCGATCTCTCGATTCAGGGTCGCGACGTCAGTTTCCATAAGCACTCCGTAAGCCTCGGCTGCAAGGGTAGTGCCACGGGTTTTTCCAGGCATCTCTCCGAGGAGAACGCTCCCCTCGCGGCCGCTCTGCCGCCGTTTGCCGACGTTTTTCCGAAGAAGCTGAGCGCCAAATTGGCGCAGCCGTCCGAATAGGGTCGGGGGAATGGTCTGATAGCGTCCACCCCGTGCGCAAGCCCCCCGCTCCTCTGCTCCGGAAAGCGCTCGGCCAGCATCATCTGGTGAACGGCGCCGTCTGCCGGCCGCTGGTCGAATTTCTAGAACCCGCAGGCGAGCGGGTGCTCGAGATCGGCCCCGGCGGCGGGGTGCTGACGGCGGAGCTGCTCGCCGCCGGCGCCCGGGTGCTCGGCTGGGAGCTCGACCCGGCCTGGGCCGCCGAGCTGCGCCGCCGTTTCCCGGACCCCCGCCTCGCCGTGGTGGTGGGGGATGCCCTGGAGATCGCCTGGGACCGCCTGCCGGCGCCGACCCGGGTCGCCGGCAACCTCCCCTACAACGTGGCGACGGCGATCGTCCAGGACCTCCTGCCGCACCACGCCCGCATCCCCCGCGCCGCCTTCCTGGTCCAGAAGGAGGTCGCCGATCGCCTGGTCGCCGCGCCGGGGACGGAGGCCTACGGCTCGCTGAGCGTGATCGTCGCCGCGCAAGCCCGGCCGCGCCTGCTGGGACGGGTTCGCCCGGGGAGCTTCCGGCCGCCCCCCAAGGTCGACAGCGCCTTCGTCGGTCTCGAGCTCCAGCCGCCACCGCTGCCGGCCGGCGAGATGCCGGCCTTCATCGCGATGGTCCGCCTCGCCTTCGCAAAGCGGCGCAAGACGCTGCGCAACTCGCTGGCGTCAGGGTGGGGGAGGGAGCGGGCGGAAGCGGCGCTGGCGGCGGCCGGGATCGGCGAACGGGCGCGGGCGGAGGAGCTGGGGCTGGAAGCGTTTCTGGAGATCTATCGATCTGCTCTCATCCCTTGAGAGCCGCCAGGCGTTGCAGATGGCGCTGGCGCTCGATCTCGGTGACGCCGCGGACCGAGCCGGATTGCAGGTGCTCGGTGAGCTTCTCGACCGAGTTGATGGCCTCGAGCTCGGGGAGCGCCCGTTCCTCGAGGACGGCGCGGATCTCCGCCGCCGTCCGCTCGGCGTCCGCCATCGAGTCGATCTGCCACCACTTGTCCGAGGGAGGGACCATCAGCGAGCCGATCCGCGCCTTCCACTGCCCCGACCAGACCGAGAACGGCGGCTCCCAGGTGGAGAGGATCGGCCGGTAGACGACGGCGAGGTTGACCGTGACCCGCACGCTCGCCAGGGTGCTCGCCTGGCTCTGCTGGAGATTGACCAGGTGGATCAGCCCGTCCCGCTCGCGCCAGAACGTCGCGGCCTTCTTGCGGAACCCCTTGCCGCGCAGCGATTCATTGAGCGCTGCAAGAATCTTCTTCAGATATTGATCGGCGCTCATCGGGAGGGGCTCAGGTTTGGGAGTATAGCCGCCCCGGCTCGGCCACGGTCGTTCTCGCCTGCCTTCGAAAACGATCTGCGTCGCTTGAGAACGGTAGTGCGAATGCTGGATTGATCTGCGCGAACCTTCGTTTGACGGGCCGCGAGGCTCCTGCGCGCGGCTTGGACCCTCGATCGTCGTACTTACCGAAGTTTCTGCGGCAACCCCGAAGAGTTTTGCCGTGGAACGGACGAGTGATGCTCGTTGCGACGCCTTCCATGCCCGGCCAATCCGTCGCACCGCAGCGAAAAACGTCCTGCGCCACCGTTGCGGAGCCTGCGATGCCGTGTTTCAACCTCGGAGCCTGCTGCTCAGAGCTTCCTGGCAGCGTTCCGCCATCCCGCGGAGGCCTCGCGGAACTCCAAATCTCCTTATGCTAGACTTCAAAGGTATTTGCGAGTCGAACGCTCATCCATTTTCTAGAGATTGCCAGAGATCGTCATGTCCGTCGCCGTCGTCCGCAAGAAGAGCACGAGCCCGGAGCGGCCCACGCTTTCCGCCGAGAAGGGGAACGAGCTGCTGGGCCTCCTGTTGCTCGCGGCCGCCGCGTTCCTGATCCTCTGCCTGGGGAGCCATCATCCGCAGGACCCGAGCCTGCTGCACCGCGTCCCCACGGAGCCTGCGGCCCCGGTCCATAACTGGGCCGGCGAGGTCGGCGCGCAGGTCTCCGCCGTGGCGTTCGGCTTCTTCGGCCTCACCTGTTTCCTGGTGCCGCTCTTCCTGGTGATCTCCGGCTGGCGGCGGCTGCGCCGCCACGGCCTGCCGCGGGTGGTGGGGCGCGGCTTCGGCGCGGCGCTCCTACTCGCCGCGACCCCGGCCCTCCTCCAGGTCGGCCTCGGCCGCGTCGGCTGGACGGACGGCTCGGTCGCCGCCGGGGGGGGCTTCGGCGTGCTGCTCGCCGACCTCCTGCGCGCGCGACTCGACCTCGCCGGCACCCTGGTGGTGCTCGGCACGGCGGTGGCGATCGGCACCGCGCTCGCCGTGCAGTCGACCCTCGGCAACGTCCTCGCCGCCTGGCGCGACCGCCTGCGCCAGATCTGGCAGAACCAGACCCTGGCGCGCGAGCGCCGCCACGAACGGCGGGAGAAGGAGCGCAACCGCCGGCGGGTGATCACCAAGCACCTGCAGCGGGTGGTGGAGGAGCGCCAGCGCAAGGCCGCCCCCGCCGCTCCCGAGGCGCACCGCCCCTCGATGGCCGCCGCCGCGCTCTCCGTCGGCTCGCCGCCCCCCGACCGGCTCGACCTGCCGATGCGGCAGCCCCCGGTCCGGGTGACCGAGAAGAAGGGGGAGTCCGACTTCGCCATCCGCCGCGTGGCCGGACCGGTCTCGCCCGACCTCGAGGCGGACGGCGACTTCGCAGCGGCTCCCCTGCGCTCCGCGGTTCCGGCGCCGGTGGCCTCGCCCGCCCGGCCGCCGCAGCCGCCGCCCGCCGCTCAGGCGCCGCGGATGCCCCCCGTCCCCGCGCCGCAGAAGGCGCTGCCGTTCGTGGCCGAGATCACGCCGGGCACCCTGCCGCCGGTCAACCTGCTCCAGATGTCCGAGGGGCGGAGCGCCCAGGACGAGGCCGAGCTGGTCCGCCTCGGCGAGATGATCCGCAGCCGCTGCGCCGAGTTCGGGGTCGACGGCACCGTCGAGGCGATCAGCCCCGGTCCGGTGATCACCGTCTTCGAGTTCCAGCCGGCGCCGGGGGTGAAGGTCAGCCAGATCGTCAACCTCCAGGACGACCTGGCGCTCGCCCTCAAGGCCGAGTCGGTGCGCATCGACCGCATGCCGGGGCGCTCGACGCTCGGCATCGAGGTGCCGAACCGCGAGCGCTCGATCATCCGCCTGGGGAACATGCTGTCCGACGAGCGCTTCCGCAAGGCGCCCTCGGTGCTCACCATGGCGATCGGCACCAACATCCACGGCGAGCCCTACTACGCCGACCTCGCCACCATGCCCCACCTGCTGGTGGCGGGGGCGACCGGGGCCGGCAAGAGCGTCGGGTTGCAGAGCATGATCACCTCGATCCTCTACAAGGCGACGCGCGACCAGGTGCAGTTCATCTTCATCGACCCGAAGCGGATCGAGCTCGGGGTCTACGCCGACATCCCGCATCTGAAGTGCGAGGTGGTGGTCGATCCCAAGAAGGCCGCCAACGCCCTGCGCTGGGCGGTGGCCGAGATGGAGCGCCGCTACCGACTGCTCGCCGAGGTCCACGTGCGCTCGATCGCCTACTACAACAGCGCGATCTCGGACCCCGAGACGCAGCAGCGCCTCTCGCTCTCGGACGGCGGCGACGGCCTGTTCACCGCCGCGGACCTCAAGCCGCTGCCGTACTACGTGATCGTGATCGACGAGCTGGCCGACCTGATGATGGTCTCCTCCTCCGAGGTCGAGACCTCGATCGCGCGGCTGGCGCAGATGGCGCGCGCCGTCGGCATCCATCTGATCGTGGCGACCCAGCGCCCCTCGGTCGACGTGCTGACCGGCACCATCAAGGCGAACTTCCCCTGCCGCATCTCGTTCGCCACCGCGAGCCGCCACGACTCGCGCACCATCCTCGACCAGGTCGGCTCCGAGAAGCTGCTCGGCAAGGGGGACATGCTGATGATGCCCCCCGGCTCGTCGCGGGTGATGCGTCTCCACGGCGCCTACATCTCCGAGCAGGAGACGGCGAGCCTGATCCGCTGGCTGAAGAAGCTCGGCAAGCCGGAGCTCGACGCCGACGTCCTCAAGTCCCCCGAGGCGGAGGGGGGGAACAACGGGGACGGCGGCGACAACGACGACGAGCTCTACGATCAGGCCGCCCGCCTGGTGATCGCCGAGCGCCAGGCCTCCGCCAGCTTCCTCCAGCGCCGCATGCGCGTCGGCTTCTCGCGCGCCGCCCGCCTGATCGACATGATGGAGCGCGACGGCCTCCTCGGCCCCGCCCAGGGCTCCAAGCCGCGCGAGGTGCTGGTCAAGCCGGACTACTTCGAGGAGATCGACGAGGTGCGCGGGGGCGAGGAGTAGCGGGGGGATCGGACCGGGGTGATGAGGGCCCGCCGGCACCGTCCACGCTTGAATCGCTCGACTGGCCGGATCGGAATCAGCCCCCAAAGAAAAAGGCCGGCGAAACCGCCGGCCTTTCCCGTTTGCGGATCTGTAGGTTTCCTTACATCCCCTTGGTCTGCGTCCCCTGCTCGACCTTCGGGTTCCCCTTCTCGCGGCGCTGGGCCAGCATGGCGCCGGCGCGGTCGAAGAGCTTGAGGGCCTGCTGGAGCTGGATGTCCCCCTCGGTGAGCACGCGGTGGCGGGCTTCCTGGCCGCCGACGGAGTTGGCGATCTCGGCGCGGATCTGGAGGATCGAGCCGTCGCGGACCTCCTTCAAGGGGAGGTTCTTCGCCACCTCCTCGGGGCTCGCCAGCTTCTCCTTGGTCAGCCACTGGCCGAACTCGGCGAGCACCTTGTCGGTGTCCGGCTTCCAGCCCGCCTTCGGGTGGTTGCGGGCGGTGTACTCGAGCGCGAAGTTGAGGTAGGCGTTCCTGGCCAGCAGGAACTGCTCGAACGGCGACAGCTCCTGGTCCTTGACGATCACGTCCGGCGTGATGCCGCCGCCGCCGTAGACGTTGCGGCCGAGGTCGGTGTGGAAGATGTCCTTGGGATCCACCTTCTTGCCGGTGAGCTCGGGCGACCCCGCGTCGGAGTGGGTGTAGTAGTCGAAATAGGAGGTGTAGTCGCGCTGGATCAGCCGGCCGGACGGCGTGTAGTACTTGGCCGTGGTCAGCGCCAGCCCCGCCCCGTAGGAGAGGTTGTAGACCGTCTGCACCAGCCCCTTCCCCCAGCTCGGGGTGCCGACGATCAGCCCGCGGTCATGGTCCTGGATGGCGCCGGAGAGGATCTCGGAGGCCGAGGCCGTCCCCTCGTTGACCAGCACCACCACCGGCATGTCGAGCGCCGGGTACTTGCCGTCCGCCTTGTAGGACTGGAACGAGTCGCGGGTCCGCCCCTTGGTCTGCAGGATCATCGAGCCGTCGGGGAGGAACTGGTCGGCGATGTCGATCGCCTGGTCGAGCAGGCCGCCGCCGTTGTTGCGCAGGTCGACCACCAGCTGCTTCATGCCCGTGCCGCGGAGCTTCTCGATCGCCTCCGCCATCTCGTGGCCGGAGCCGCGGGCGAACTCGGTGAGCTGGATGTACCCCGTCGAGGGGTTCAGCATGTAGGACTGGCGGACGGTCGTCTGCGGGATCTCGGCGCGGGTCACCGACATGGTGAGCGGCTGCGCCAGGCCGCGGCGGACGATCGAGATCTTGACCTGGGTCCCCTTGGGACCCTTGAGCTTGCCGACGGCGTCGTCGAGAGTCATCGTCTCGGTCGCCTCGCCCTCGATGGTGCTGATCACGTCCCCCGCCTGGATGCCGAGGCGGGAGGCCGGCGTCCCTTCGAGCGGGGAGACGACGGTGAGCTGGCCGTTGCGCACGCCGACCAGGATCCCCAGGCCGTAGAAGCTGGTCTGCTGCTTCTCGCGCATCCCCTCGTAGGCCTCGGGGCTCAGGAACGCGGTGTGCGGATCGAGCGAGCGGAGCATGCCGTTGACCGACGAGTAGACGAGGTCGCGATAGCTGACCTCGGCCCCGTAGCGGTCGTGCGCCACGTTCACCAGCTCGGTGTAGAGCCGCAAGGAATCGCGCGTCTCATCGGTGACGGCGAGGAGCCGGTCGCCCAGCAAGCCGCCGAGCGCCAGCGCGACTGTGAAAAGAACGATTGCTGCGATGCGCCATGAACGTCTCATAGCCTTCAGTGTAGCATCGCTCCCGCGGCTCCCGGCCTTGACATTCCGGAGCCCTCCCCCTTCCGCCGGGGGGAAACCGGCGCGCCGCCGCCTTGACTTTCCCTGCGTCCTCGCTCGATGATCGGCTCCTGGAGGTCCGCATGGGTTCATTGGGTCTGCCTGAAATCGTCTTCATTCTGGTTCTTGCGCTGCTGATCTTCGGTCCGAAAAAACTCCCCGAGATCGGGCGGACGCTCGGCAAGGGAGTTTCCGAGTTCCGCCGCGCGACGGACGAGCTGAAGCGTTCGATCAACACCGAGCTGGCGCTCGACGAGACTCCCACGCCGCCGGTGCTGCGCACCCGCCGGCTGGAGGAGCCCGTGGAGCCGATGGCCGCGGCGACGGCGGTCATGCCGGCGATGGAGGCCGAGGCCGCGCTCCCGCTGTCGACCCCCGCGGAGCGCCACGAGGTCTTTGCCGCGCCCTATGAAGCCCCCGCGCAGACGCAGGCGCGGAGCGGCATGACCTCCTTTCCGCCGCCGGTGCACCCCGAGGCGCCCGCGGCACCCGCGGAGCTGCCGATCGCCGCGGAGATCACCGAGCCCGCGGTGGCCGCCCACGCGGCCAACGCCGCCGACCTCACGGGGGCCGCCCCCGCCGCTCCGGCCCTGCCGGCTTCTCCGGAATTGCCGGAGCCGCGCTGAGCTCCTCCCGGTTCCGGACGCCGAGCGACGCATGCCGCCTGTAGAGCCTCGCCCGTTGACCGCCCAGGAGCAGGAGGAGCTGGGGCGCATGTCGCTCCTCGAGCACCTGGAGGAGCTGCGCAAGCGGGTCTTCTGGTCGGTGGGCGGCGCTCGCCCTCGCCTTCCTGCCCTGCTGGTACTACGTCGAGCAGATCTTCCAGTTCCTCTTCCAGCCGATCCACAAGATCGCCCCCAACCTCAAGCTGGCGTTCCTCGGGCTGACCGACCCGTTCATCTTCTACTTCAAGGTGGCATCGCTGGCGGCGGTCTTCCTGGCCTCGCCGTTCATGCTCTACCAGATCTGGGCCTTCGTGGCTCCCGGCCTCTACCAGCGGGAGAAGCGCCTCGCGCTGCCGTTCGTGCTGCTCACCACCTTCTTCTTCCTCTCGGGCGGCGCCTTCGCCTACTACGTCACCTTCCCGTTCGCCGCCCAGTTCCTGCTCGGGGTCGGCCAGCAGTTCATGCCGGTGATCACCATCGACAAGTACTTCGGCTTTCTGATGACGGTGATCCTGGGGCTCGGGCTGATGTTCGAGCTGCCGGTCTTCGTCCTGCTGCTGTCGCTGATGGGGGTGGTGACGCCGCGGCTGATGATGCGCTTCTGGCGCCACGCGGTGGTCGCCATCTTCATCGCCGCCGCGATCATCACGCCGACGCCGGACATCGTGAACCTCTGCATCTTCGCCATCCCGGCGGTCGGCCTCTACTTCCTGGGGGTGGGCGCTTCGTTCCTGGCGGTCAACATGCGGCGCAAGCGCGCCGCCGAGCTGGCCGCGGAAGCGGATGCCGAGTCCGAAGAGTAGTTTCTACCCCCCATACCCCAGAGACCGCAGCTTCTTCTTCTCCTCTTCCGAAGGCTCCCGCGGCTGCGGGGCCGATCCCCTGTGATGGTCGGAGAGCCAGCGGAGGAGGAGGCCGTTGAGCTCCTTCTCGGCGGCGAGCCCCCGCCCCGCCAGGTTCCGGATCTCGCCCGGATCGGCTTTCAGGTCGATAGAGATAGGGGCCTCGAGGTAAGGGCCTTCGGCAGGTTTTCCCCCTCGTTCCAGCCGTAGCGATAGGCCCGGGTGCGCACCGAGACCCCGAGGCGGTCGGAGTGCTCGGTGAACACGGCGCGGCGCCCCGGCTGCCCCTCGCCGGTCAGCTTCCTCAGGTCCTGCCCGTCGCTCGGCGGCGGTTGCAGGCCGGCGGCGGCGAGGAGGGAGGGGAAGAGGTCGATCGTCTGCACCAGCCCGGGGAGGCGCCGCCCCCGGCGCTCGGCTCCCGGCCAGCGGATCATCAGCGGCACGTGGGTGGTGGTCTCGAAGAGGCCGATGTGGCGGAACAGGATGCCGTGCTCCCCCAGGTTCTCGCCGTGGTCGGCGACCAGCGCCACCACGGTGTTCTCGAGCAGCCCGCGGCTGGCCAGGAAGTCGAGCAGCCGCCCGACCTGGCGGTCGGCGTAGGCCACCTCGCCGTCGTAGAGGTCGCGGTTGCCGGCGAGCACCTGCTCCACGAAGGGGCGTGGGCCGACGGTGCGGAAGGGGGTCCAGAGGCGCACCGGCGAGAGCCCCATCGCCGCGGCGGGGCGCTGCCCGAGGGCGTAGGGCTCGGGGGGGGTGTGCGGCGTGTGGGGATCGAAGAGGTGGAGCCAGACGAAGAACGGCCTGGGGCTCCGGCCCTTCCGTGTCGTGGCGGCGAGCCAGTCCATGGTGGCGTCGACCGGCATCTCGCCCGCCGCCTGCTCGGTCGCCGTCTGCACCTCGGCGAACCCCTGCCCCAGCCCCGAGTTGTGGTCGCCGAGGTGGCTGGCGGAGATCAGGGCGAGGGTCCGGTAGCCGGCGCCGGCGAGCAGCTCGGCGAGGGTGGTCTGGCTCGGGGGGAGCGGCGTCTTGAGGTCGTAGACCCCGTGGTTCTTGCCGTAGAGGCCGGTGAAGATCGAGGCGAAGCTCGGATTGGTGACGTTGAAGGCGGTATAGGCCTCGGGCCACACGTCGCTCTCCGCCGCCAGGCGGTCGAGCGACGGGGTGAGGCTCGGCTTCCGTCCCCAGGCGCCGAGGGCGTCGGCGCGCAGCGTGTCGACGCCGATCAGCAGGATGTTGGGCGCCCCCCCGCGGCGGATCTCGGGCGCCTCGCTGCGGTCATAAACCGCCGGGCTTCCCCACAGCACGCTCGGTACCGGCCGGTCCGGCGGGTGATCCGCCGAGCCGTCGACCTGGAGCAGCAGATCGATCTGCCGTCCGGCATAGGGAGCCAGATCGAGCTCGACGGCCGCGGGGGCGAACGGCCCCATCGGCCTCGCCGCCACCTTGTGGAGCTCGGTGAGCCGGCCGTCCTCCGGACGCCCTTCGCGAATCCCCACCCGGTAGGTGCAGGCACAGCCGTTCGCGGTCCCCAGGGGGACGAAGGAGAAATAGGCGTCCTTGCCGGGATGGAGCGTCCAGCGCACCCGCGAGCTGGCCCGCTGCTCGAGCGCCTTGACCTGCCCCGCGCTCCGGGTGGGGAAGGCGACGAGCTGCTGGGGCGGGACTTGCCGCATGTCCCGCACCTCCGCCGAGCCCAGATAAGAGATCCGCGGGAAGACCGCCTCCTGCCACTGCGGAGGGGTCGACTCCACGGTCGACGCCGTTCCCCAGAGGTCCAACCGGCTCCACGCCCCCGCGGCCTCCGCGGCGGTCTTCGAGTGGCAGGCGGCGAGGAGCGGGAGAAGGGTGAGGAGCAGAGAGAGGGGGCGTCGCACGCCGGGCGATGTTAACACCGGGGGCCGCCCGTTCCGGGACGGTAAGGGCTACAGATGTCGGCGACCAGCAGCTGCGAGGGGCCTTTTTCCTCCCCCGTACTCGGGGGAGGCCAGGAGGGGGCGCAACGGTCCGGAGTCCGGGACGCTTCCTTGGTGGTGAGGTTGAGGCCCCCTCCCGGCCTCCCCCGAGTACGGGGGAGGAGAAAAGCGCCAGCGACCTGACCGTTTCCTCTTCAGGGCCCCCCTCTTCTCCCGGACGGAAGGGGGGAGGCGGGGAGAAGAGGGCCGGGGTGATGAGGGCTGGCGCTCCGGAAACGCCAACCTTTCCCCAGCGGGTTTTACCCCTCGCCAGCCGGCTGCCGCCGCCACCGCCGGTGCATCCACACCCACTGCTCGGGGCGCCGCCGGATCTGCTCCTCGATCTTCGCGGTCATCCGCGCCGTGGCTTCCACGGGATCGTCCGTCAGGTCCAAGGGGGGCTGGAAGGTGATGCGGTGGTTGCCGCCTTCCAGCCGCTCGATGAAGACGGGGATCACCGCCGCCTTCTGTTTGAGGGCGATCTTGGCGGCGCCGACGGGGGTGAAGGCGGGGCGGCCGAAGAAGGGGACCCAGACGCCGTCCATCTTGCCGCTGTCCTGGTCGATCAGCATGCCGAGAGCTCCGCCCCGCCGCAGGGTGCCGAGGAGCTGGCGGGCGGCTCCCTCGCTGCCGCGCTCGATCGTCGGGGTGCCGAAGCGGGCCCGCAGGCCGGCCAGCATCTCCTGCTGCTCCGGCTCGTCGAGCGAGCGGGCGACCACGGTCATCCCCACCCCCCGGCAGTTGACCGCGGCGCCGAGCAGCTCCCAGTTCCCGCAATGGCCGGTGAAGAGGACCAGCGGCCGTCCCTCGCGCCGCACCCGCTCGATCTCCTCGAAGCCGCGGATCTCGACCACCTCGCCCACGAAGGCGCAGTCCCGATGGAAGAGGTGGAGGCACTCGCCGAGGGTCTCCCCGAGATGGCGGAAGCAGCCGCGCGCCAGCGCCCGGCGCTCGGTTTCAGGAGTCTCCGGGAAGGCGAGGGCGAGGTGGTCGAGAGCGCGGCGGCGGTCCCGGTGGGAGAGCCGCCAGGCGAGCGAGCCGATCCCTCGCCCGACCCGCTGCGATCCCGTCCAGGAGAGGCGGCCGAGCGTGGAGGAGAGGAGCCAGAGGGCGCCGTTGAGGAGCGCCGGCTCGAGCCTCGCCCGCAGCCGGCTCTTCTTGCGGCGCGGCATTGGGTTTCTACCAGTTAGCGAGGAGATGGGCGACCAGCTGGTCCCAATGCCCGCGGGCGTGGAGGACCAGCTCGCACATCTCCCGCGCCGCGCCGTGGCCGCCGTTCGCCGCGACCACGCGATGGACCCGCTGGCGCACCTCGGCCACGGCGTCGGCGGGGGCGAAGGAGAGGCCGCAGCGGCGGATCACCGGCAGGTCGAGGAGGTCGTCCCCCATGTAGGCGACGCGCGCCGGATCGGCGGCCTGCTGGGCGAGGAAGGCGGTGAAGGCGGTGTCCTTGTCGTGATGGTTCTGGAGCAGCGTATCGAAGCCCACCTCTTTGGCGCGCGCCTCGAGGGCGGCGTTGCCGCGCCCGGAGAGGATGCCGATCTTCATCCCCGCCTGCTTGGCGAGCTTGAGCCCCACCCCGTCGCGGACGCTGAACACCTTCCACTCCTCGCCCGCGGGGCCGTAGACCAGCGAGCCGTCGGTCAGGCAGCCGTCGACGTCGAACAATAGCCAGTCGAGCTCCCGCGCCCGGCGGGCCAGCTCCTCGTCGGCGATCTTCATTCCGTTGTCCTCATGGCTTCAGAACAGCTCGAGACCCCAGAGGTCGTGGAGGTGGACCACCCCTTCGAGCCGCCCCGCCTCGTCGCAGACGAAGAGGGAGGTGATGCGGCGGTCCTCCATCACCTTGAGGGCCGCGGCGGCGAGCTCCGCGCCGGCGATGGTCCGCGGGGCGCGGGTCATCCGCTCGCCGGCGGTGCGGCCGAGGATCGTGCCGTCCTCGGTCTCGAGCAGGCGCCGCAGGTCGCCGTCCGAGATGCACCCGGCGAGCCTCCCCTCGGCGTCGACCACGGCGGTGATCCCCAGCCCCTTCTTCGACATCTCGTAGATTGCCTCGCGCATCGGCGTCGAGACGCTCGACGCGCGGGAGGGCGTCCCCCGCGTGCATCAGCTGGTCGACGCGGAGCAGCTGCTTGCCGAGCTGCCCGGCGGGGTGGAGCTTGGCGAAGTCCTCGCGGGTGAAGCCGCGCGCCTCGATCAGCGCCATGGCGAGGGCGTCTCCGAGCGCCAGGGTGGCGGTGGTCGAGGCGGTGGGGGCCAGCCCCAGCGGACAGGCCTCGCGGTCGATCGCCGCCGGCAGGTGGAGGTCGGCGTGGCGGGCGAGCGGGGAGGCGGCGTTGGCGGTCATCGCCACCAGCGGCACGCCGAGGCGCTTCAGAGTCTCGACCAGGCGGAGCAGCTCCGCCGTGGTCCCCGAGTACGAGGCGGCGAGCACCACGTCTCCCGGCACGATCATCCCGAGGTCGCCGTGCACCGCCTCGGCGGGGTGGACGAAGAAGGCCGGCGTCCCCGTCGAGGCGAGGGTGGCGGCCACCTTCTGCATCACCAGGCCGCTCTTCCCCATCCCCGTGCAGACCACCCGCCCGGCGCAGGCGCGCAGCAGCTCGACCGCCCGGTCGAACTGCTCGTCGAGCTGGCCGACCAGCCCGCGGATCGCCGCCGCCTCGGTCTCCAGCACCTCGGCGGCGACCTGGCGGGGAGTGCGCACGTCCATGGAATTCACAGCGCCTGCCTCAGCCGCAGCAGCGAGGCGAGGAGCTTCTCGGCGCGCTCCGGGTCGAGCTGCACGGCGGCGTCCGATCTGGCGCGCTCGGGGTCGGGATGGACCTCGAGGAAGACGCCGTCGGCGCCCGCCGCCACCGCCGCTCTTGCGAGCGGCTCGGCGTAGCGCCGCAGGCCGCCGCTCTCGGCGCCGCCGCCGGGGAGCTGCAGCGAGTGGGTGACGTCGTAGATCACCGGGATGCCGTCCTCGTGGAGCATGGCGAAGCTCCGCATGTCGACCACCAGGTTGTGGTAGCCGAAGGAGACGCCGCGCTCGGTGACGGTCACCTTCGTGTTCCCCGTGCTCCGCGCCTTCTCGACGATCTTCAGCATGTCGTCCGGGGCCATGAACTGCCCCTTCTTGAGGTTCACCGCCCGGCCGGTGCGCGCCGCCGCCACCACCAGGTCGGTCTGCCGGCAGAGGAAGGCGGGGATCTGGAGGACGTCGCAGACCTCGGCGGCCGGCGCGCACTGGTGCGGCTCGTGGACGTCGGTGAGCACCGGCAGGCCGGTCTCCGCCTTGACGATCGCGAGCACCCGCAGCCCCTCCGCGAGCCCGGGGCCGCGATAGCTGCCGATCGAGCTGCGGTTCGCCTTGTCGAAGGAGGACTTGAAGACCAGCGCCAGCCCCAGGCGCTCGGCCATCGCGGCGAGGGTGTGGGCGGTCTCGACCGCCAGCTCCTCGCTCTCGATCACGCAGGGGCCGGCGATGACCGGGAACGCCGTGCTCCCGCCGCCCGATCAGGATCCCCGGCGCCAGCTCGACCGCAGTCGTTTCGGCCATCAACCCTGGACCTGGATCTCGGAGGGGAGCTCGGACGGGTGCTGCTCCTTCACCGTCGAGCCCGGGCCGTCGGAGAGGACGCGCGGGGCGGGCAGCGGGGCGGCCTCGTGCTCCGCGCGCTCGGCGTTCGCCTTCGCATGGGCCAGGGCCGCCGCGATGTAGGAGACGAAGAGCGGGTGCGGCTCGGTCGGCTTCGACTTGTACTCGGGATGGAACTGGCAGCCGAGGAACCACGGGTGCTCGCTCTGCGGCAGCTCCACCATCTCGACGAACTTGCCGTCCGGCGACAGCCCGGAGATCACCAGGCCGTGCTCGCTCAGGGTGGGCAGGTACTTCTGATTGACCTCGTAGCGATGGCGGTGGCGCTCGCTGATCTCCGGCGCGCCGTAGATCTTGCGCGCCAGCGATCCCTCCTTGAGGCTGCAGGGGTAGGCGCCGAGGCGCATGGTGCCGCCCAGCTCCTCGACCCCCAGCAGGTCGCGCAGCATGTAGATGACGGCGTGCTCGGTGTCGGCGTCGAACTCGGACGACGTCGCGTCCTTGATGCCGCAGACGTTCCGCGCGTACTCGATCGTCATGCACTGCATGCCGAGGCAGATGCCGAAGAACGGGATCTTGTGCTCGCGGGCGTAGCGGATGGCGCGCACCTTCCCCTCGGTGCCGCGCTGGCCGAAGCCGATCGGCACCAGCAGCGCGTCGACCTCGAAGAGCTGGTGCGGCCAGCTTCCCCGGCTCCCCTCCATCTCCTCGGCGTCGATGTAGACCAGCTCCACCTTGGCGTCGTTGGCGATGCCGCCGTGGATCAGCGCCTCGTTCAGGCTCTTGTAGGCGTCCGGGAACTCGACGTACTTGCCGACGATCCCCACCCGCACCCGGTGGTGGGGGTTCTTGACCCGCGCCACCAGGCTCTCCCAGCGCGTCAGGTCGCGGTCGTAGTGGGGGAGGTTGAGCAGCTCGAGGACGACGTCGTCGAGCCCTTCCCGCGAGAACATCAGCGGCACCTCGTAGATCGTCGACACGTCGCGCGCCGCGATCACCTGCCGCGGGTCGACGTTGCAGAACAGCGCGATCTTCTTCTTCATCTCCTCGGGCAGCGCGCGGTCGACGCGGCAGAGCACGATGTCCGCCGAGATGCCGATCTCGCGCAGCTCGCGCACCGAGTGCTGGGTGGGCTTGGTCTTCAGCTCCTCGGCGGCGGCGATGTAGGGGACGAGGGTGAGATGGATGTTGACCGCGTTGCCGCGCCCCAGCTCCTGGCGGAACTGGCGGATCGCCTCGAGGAAGGGCAGCGACTCGATGTCGCCCACCGTGCCGCCGATCTCGACGATCACCACGTCGTGGTCCTCGGCGACCCGGCGCAGCGCCTCCTTGATCTCGTCGGTGATGTGGGGGATCACCTGCACGGTCTTGCCGAGATAGTCGCCGCGCCGCTCCTTGTCGATCACCGAGGAGTAGATCTTGCCGGTGGTGTAGTTGTGCCGCTTGGTGGCCAGGTTGTGGGTGAAGCGCTCGTAGTGGCCGAGGTCGAGGTCGGTCTCCGCGCCGTCGTCGGTGACGAAGACCTCGCCGTGCTGGTAGGGGGACATCGTTCCCGGATCGACGTTGATGTAGGGATCGAACTTCATCAGGGTGACCGAGAACCCCCGCGACTCGAGGATGGCTCCCACGGAGGCCGCGGCCACCCCCTTGCCGAGGGAGGACACCACTCCGCCGGTGATGAAGATGTACTTGGTCGCCATGCGTATGTTTCTCCTTGGTCCGGTCTATGAGCCCGTCAGGAATTCTGATTCGCCCTCAACATCTGTTCGACCCGCTCCAGGTCCTCCGCCGTATCCACCCCCACCGCGCCGCGCGCGGCGATCAGCACCCGGATCGGGATGCCGTTCTCGAGCGCCCGCAGCTGCTCGAGCGATTCGCTCAGCTCCAAGGGGGTCGGCGCGAGGGCGGCGAGCCGCAGCAGGGCCTCGCGCTGGTAGCCGTAGATCCCCAGGTGCTTGAGCGGCGCCGCGGCGCCGGCTCCGGAGTGTCGCGGGTACGGGATCGGGGAGCGGCTGAAGTAGAGCGCCGCGCCGTCCCGCCCGAGCACCACCTTGACCGCGTTCGGGCTCGCCATCTCCTCCGGCGTGGCCGGCGTCGCCAGGGTCACCACCGGATCGCCGGGGTGGGCCGCCAGATGCGCCGCGATCTTCGCCACCTCGTCCGGATCGATCAGCGGCTCGTCCCCCTGGATGTTGATCACCGCCGCCACCGCCGCGCCCCAGCCGCGGGCCGCCCAGGCGATCCGGTCGGTGCCGCTCGCGCACTCCGCCGGGGTCATTTCCCATTCGCCGCCGAAGCCCTCGACGGCGCGCGCGATCCGCTCGTCGTCGGTCAGCACCACCACCCGCGCGAGCCCCTTCGCCCGCGCCACCCGCGCGTAGACGTGCTCGATCATCGGCCTTCCGGCGATGGAGAGCAGCGGCTTGCCAGGGAGTCGGGTCGACCCGTAACGGGCCGGGATGGCGCCCACGATTCCCCCGCCTCCGGCAACGGGCGGCGAAGCAGGGAACAGGGTGGGGTGCACGACCTAATCTAAAGCGTTCGGCCGGGGGGTGTCAACGACGGGGGGTGCCCCCAACCGTCCACCCCCCCTGATTCGTATACAGTTTCGCCGTGCCCGCCGCTCCCCGGTCTTCCTCCCCGTCCTACCTGCGTCCGGCCGCCGTCCGTCTCGTCGTGGTCGTGGCCGCCCTCGTGGTCGCCGCGGGGGCTCTCGCCACGCGGGCGCTGCCGGGCTTCCGGGCGCGCTCGCTGCCCACCGCCGGCGCGCAGTGGATCTGGCGGCCGGTCGACCGCGCGGACCACAGCCCGGCGGCGTTCTATGCCGTCCGCGACTTCTCCCTCGCCGCGCCTCCCGCCCGCGCGCGGCTGCTGATCACCGCCGACGAGGAGTACGTGGTCACCCTGAACGCCAGGCGGATCGGCGCCGGCGCCTTCGATCCGGAGAAGGCCCTCGACGTCTACGAGGTGGGGCCGCTGCTCCTCCCCGGGGGGAACCGCCTGCTGGTCGAGCTGCGTAGCGGGCGCGGCACCGGCGGGCTGCTGGCCAGCCTGATCGACGAGGATTCCGGCGCTGGGAAGGGAAAAATGATCGTGGGGAGCGACGCCCTCTGGCGCACCTTCCCCCGCCACGAGCTCGGCCTGGTGCGCGGCTGGCTTCCGCTCGGCCGCGGCACGCCGGCGCAGGTCTGGGGGTATCCGCCGCTCGGGCGCTGGGGGATGCCGCGGGTGGGGGAGCCGAAGGCGCTCCTCGCCGAGGCCGCAGGGAAGCCCCTCCCTGCCGCCGTGGCCCAGCCGTTCGCTCTTCCCGCCACCCTCACCCCGTCGGCCGGCCCTGGCGCGGAGAACGCGGCGAGCGAGGCCGTGCTCTACGACTGGGGGCGGCCCGTCGAGGGGTACCTCACCCTCGCCGTTCCCGCCGTCGAGCCGGGGCAGCACGCCCTGCTGTTCACCGGCGACGTCCCCCCCGATCCGCTGCGCGCCCGCCCCGACGCCCCGGTGCTGATCCAATCCGCGCGGCGCGACTGGATGGACGCCGTCCCGCGCCGCTTCCGCTACGCCCTGCTGGTGGGATTGGACCGGCCGGCCACGGCCGCGGTCCTGCCGCTGCCGCCGGGGACCGTGCGGCCCCCGGAGAGGGTGGGGACCCGGGTGTTCGGGATCGAGGGGCCGCCGCTACGAACGCCGGTTGAGGACGAAGTCTGGAGCAAACTCCAGCGCCTCGCGGGCGTCGCCGGGGGGAAAGAGCTCTAGCTCGCGCTTCGCCGCCGCCGCGTACTCCTCGGCGAGGGCGATGACCTCCTCGATCGTCCCCTCGGCGCGCACCAGCTCGAGGATCTCCGCCGCCGCGACGCGGCCGAAGCTGCGGTCCTCGAGCACCTGCTCGACCAGCCGGCGCCGGGCGGCGTCGACCCGCGGCAGCAGGAGGATCAGCGGCAGCGTCAGCTTCCCTTCTTTCAGGTCCGAGAGCACCGGCTTGCCGATCTCGCTCTCGCGGGCGGTGAAGTCCAGCAGGTCGTCGACCAGCTGGAAGCAGATGCCGAGCGAGCGGCCGTAGCGCGCCAGCACCTGCCCCGCCTCGGGGCGCGCCGGCGGGATCAGGGCGGGGATCGAGGTCGCGGCGGCGAACAGGTGGGCCGTCTTGCGCTCGATGATCTCGAAGTACTCCTCGACCCCGAGGTCGGGAGCGCCCAGGCGCTGGAAGGCGAGCAGCTCCCCCTCGGTCATCTTGAGGGTGGCGGCGCAGAGGCTCTGCACCACCTCGATCTGGCCGTGCGAGAGGGCCATCTGCATCGCCTTGGTGTAGATCCAGTCCCCCAGCAGCACCGTCAGGTTGTTCCCCCACAGGTGGTTCAAGGTGGTCTGGCCGCGGCGCAGCGAGGCGTGATCGATCACGTCGTCGTGGATCAGCGTCGCCGTGTGGATCAGCTCGACCACCGCCGCGTAGGTGACCTCCTCCTCGCCGTCGTGCCCGAGCAGGCGCGCCGCCAGCAGCAGCAGGGCGGGGCGCACCCGCTTGCCGCCGCCCTCACCCAGATAGCGCCCGGCCTTCTCGATGAACGGCACGTCCGAGCCGAGGTGGTGGCGGAACACCGCCTCGGTGGCGAGCAGCTTGTCCGCCACCAGGTCGACGAAGCGCGAGGCCTGCGCAGGGGGCCCCGCCGTCATCGCGGTCCCCGACGCATTTCCCGAGATATTTGCCGGGCTGCCGGGGGCCTTCGCCAGGGGTGGGTTCGACACCGGATCGGTCCTCGGCTTCGGAAGCGCGCTCAAAGGGGATGGACCGGATCGAAGGGGGTCACCTGCTCGAGGCGGCCGTCGCGGAAACGGTAGACGCGGCCGGCGTCGAAGTACCACCAGGAGATCTCGAGGTGCCCGGGGAACTGGACGTTGCGGACCTTGTCCGGCTTGCCCATCTCCTGGTAGACCTTGCGCATCTCGTCGCTGGTCATCGAGGCCAGGAGCTGGTGGAAGGCGTCGAGGAACTTCCGGTTGTCGACCGTCACCGCGATCACCGCCGGGCTCCCGCCCTGGATGCGGCGCGTGATGTCCTGCCGCGCCAGCTCCTCCACCCGCTCGCCGAGCTTCCCCTCCACCCGGGAGTGCACCGGCACCCCGGCCACCAGCTCGAAGTGATTGAAGTAGGAGTCCCAGGGCCACTCGATAGTGAACTCGCCGTGCGAGTTCGTGGTGGCGCTCACCCGCCGCAGGTCCGGGTCGGCGGTGCGCCGCAGCTCGCGCATGCTGAAGTAGGTCCGCGACACCTCGAGCACCACGCGGAGGTCCGAGAGCGGCTGTCCCTGGGCGTCGGCGACGATGCCGGTCACCTGGATGCGCTGCCCCTGGTCGTAGCGCACCGCGGCTTCCGCCGGGGGCGCCGGAGCCGCCAGGCCGAGGAAGAGGAAGAGGACGAGCGCGGCGCCGGCCGCGAGCGGCCCGGAGAGGGGTCTGGAAGGATGCGTTTTCAAGGCGGAGGATTTCACTGGGAGCGGTAGTTGGTGAAGGTGAGCGGGACGTCGAGGTCCAGCCCCTTGAGCACGGCGATCACGGTCTGCAGGTCGTCGCGGTTCTTGCCGGAGACGCGCACGGTGTCCCCCTGGATCGCGGCCTGCACCTTGAGCTTCTTCGCCTTGATCTCGGCCACGATCTTCTTGGCCGTCTCGATGGGGATCCCCTGCTGGAGGGTGATCTTCTGGCGCGCCCGGCTGTGGCTCGCCGCCTCCATCTTGCCGTAGCGCAGCGATTTGAGGTGCACGCCGCGCTTGACCAGCTTCGACTGCAGCACGTCGAGCGCCTGGCCGAGCGAGTACTCGTCCATCGCCTCGAGCTCGATCTCCTCCCCCTCGAGCTTGAGGGTCGCCGCCGCCTTCTTCAGGTCGTAGCGGTTGCCGATCTCCTTCTCCGCCTGCTGCACGGAGTTGCGGACCTCCTGGAGGTCGACGTTGGAGGCGATGTCGAATGAGTTTTCTGCGGCCATAGGATGATCAAAAGCTGTAAGCGAACCGCCCTGCTTTCTCAGGGACCGGCGCCATTATACGGAAACGGTCGGGGCCGTCCTACTGCGTCGGCCTACTGCGTCCCTTCGACCCACTTCAGCGTCCCCGGGGGGGAGAACTGCCCCTGGTGGGCGAGCTCCTGGTAGCCCGAGATCTCGAAGCGGGTGAGGTTGCCGTCGCGGTCGTGGTAGGCGACCCCCACCACCCGCTTGCTCGCCGGCTCCACGGTCAGCGTGGCGTCGGTCAGCGTCCCCTCCTTCTTCTTGGGGACGAAGGCGATCTCCACCTTGCCGTCCGCCGCCGTCTTCGCCGTCGCCTGGTAGCGCGCCTTGAGCTCGTCGACCCCCAGCAGCAGCAGGTCGAGCCCCGGCTCGTTCTTGCGGTCCACCCGGTAGCGATGCCCCGTCTGGTCCCCCTCGTTCCAGGCGTGCACCGTGCCGCCGCAGAGCAGGAAGCTCTTGGGGAACGGATTCGTGTAGTCCCACCGCATGCAGTCCGGCAGCGACAGCGCGAGCTTCCCCGACTCCTGGTCCCCCGACGAGAACCCCGCCGCGATGAACGTCTGCACGAAGCTCGCCCCCTGCGGCCCCGCCTCCACCAGGCTCGAGCGCACGCTCTTCAACGTCGCCCAGGGATCGGCGCGCCGCGGCTGGGGCGGGCGGCGCGGCGGGAGCGGTCTGCGCCCGCCGCGCCCAGAGGGAACAGGGCGAGGGCGGCGAGAAGCAAGAGGCTGGGTCGTTTCATGGTGATAGCTCGCATCGGTGGTCCTCCTTGGAACCTCGTGGTACCCAACAAAGGGGGCTAAAGGAAGCTTCCCGGAAGGCCCCCTCCTGGCCTCCCCCGAGTACGGGGGAGGAAAAAGGCTCCAAGCTCGGCTCGACTGTACATCGCAGGGCCCCCCTCTTCTCCCGGCCGGAAGGGGGGGAGGAGGGGAGAAGAGGGCCGGGGTGATGAGGGCCGACGCTCCCGCCGCGCAAATCGCTCCTCAATGCCGGAAATGCCGGACCCCCGTCATCAGCATCGCCATCCCGGCCTCGTCCGCCGCGTCGATGATCTCCTGATCCTTCTTGCTCCCCCCCGGCTGCACCACGGCGGTGATCCCCGCCTTGGCCAGTACGTCCAGGCCGTCGCGGAAGGGGAAGAAGGCGTCCGAGGCGGCGACGCAGCCGGGGACGGGGAGCTGCGCCTTCTCGGTCGCCAGGCGGCAGGAGTCGACGCGGCTCATCTGCCCGGCGCCGATCCCCACCGTCTGGTCGGCGTTGGCCACCACGATGGCGTTCGACTTCACGTAGCGCATCACCCGCCAGGCGAAGTCGAGCGCCCGCCGCTCCTCGGCGTCGGCTGGCGCTTCGTCGGCGAGGTCCAGGCCGCCGGGTCGTCCGCGAAGGCGTCCGGCGGCTGCGCCAGGAAGCCGCCGTCGATCGCCCGCAGCTCGACCTCGTCCCGCCCGGGACGGTAGAGCGGGCACTCGATCACCCGCAGGTTCTTCTTGGCGCCGTAGCGCGCCCGCGCGTCGTCGTCGAAGCCGGGGGCGATCAGCACCTCCACGAAGAGGTCGGCCATCGCCGCGGCCAGCGCGCCGTCCGCCGGCCGGTTCAAGGCGATCACCGAGCCGAACGCCGACACCGGATCGGTGGCCACCGCCCGCGCGTACGCCTCGGCGAGCGTGGCGCCGCGCCCCACGCCGCACGGGTTGTTGTGCTTCACGATCACCACCGCGGCTCCCTCGGCCCTCTGGGGTCGAAAAGCCCCGCCATCTTGCGCGCCGCGTCGGCGTCCAGCAGGTTGTTCCAGGAGAGCTCCTTCCCCTGCAGCGCCTGGAAGCCGCCGAACACCCCGGAGCGCCCGGTGGTGGAGTAGACCGCCCCGCCCTGGTGGGGGTTCTCGCCGTAGCGCAGCACCATCTCGCGGTGCAGGCCGAGGCTCTGGTCGAGCGGGAAGGGGGAATCGAGGTCGGACGGCTGCTTCGTTTCGGGAGCCGCCGCGGGAGCCGGCGCCCTCTGCCCGCCCAGCCACGCCGAGATCGCGGCGTCGTACTCCGCCGTGTGGCGGAAGGCCTTCAGGGCGAGCTCGCGGCGCATCGGCTCGGGGATCACCCCGCGCCCGGCGGTGAGCGCCGCGAGCACTCTGGGATAGTCCGCGGGATCGACCACCACCGCCACGCCGCCGAAGTTCTTGGCCGCGGCGCGCAGCATGGTGGGCCCCCCGACGTCGATCATCTCGACCGTGTCCGCAGGTGAGGCGCCGCGCGCCACCGTGGCCTGGAAGGGATAGAGGTTGACCACCACCAGATCGATCCGCTCGATGCCGTGCTCGGCGAGCGCCGCGAGATGCTCGGGGACCTCGCGGTTCGCCAGCACGCCGCCGTGGATCTTGGGGTGGAGGGTCTTCACCCGGCCGTCGAGGATCTCGGGGAAACCGGTGACGTCGGACACGGCGACCACCGGGATCCCCTGCTCGGCGAGGGACTTGAGCGTCCCGCCGGTGGAGACGATCTCGACCCCCAGGCGGGTGAGGCCGCGGGCGAGCTCGTCGAGGCCCGTCTTGTCGAACACGGAGATCAGGGCGCGGCGTGCGGCAAGCATGGGGCTCTCCTTGGGTCAGTTGCAAGCTTCGACTGAGAAACGGTGTTTACCGTAGGGTGCGCTCCGCGCACCAGATCTCTCGAAACCGGGCGCTCAGGGCCGCGCGTGCCCGGCCCGCGGCAGCAGCATCAGGCGGGTGCCGCCGGCCGGCAGGTTCGCGCGGTCGTCGATCCCCCCGGACGCGAGCCAAATATAGCGCAGCGCCAGGGTGACGTCCGTCACCGCGTGGCTGAACGCCACCGAGGCGACCCCGAACGCCGTCGAGCGGTCGTCGAAGCGCCCCTGCCCCGAGGCGAAGTCGATCCGCCGGTACTCGCGGCCGATCATCGGATAGAGCTCGCGTCCGCGCTTCAGGGCGGCGTCGACCAGCGGCTCGAGGGAGCGGCTCTTGTCGAGCCCCGGCTGGAGGCCGTAGAAGACGAGGGGGAAGCGGCTCTCGGCCGACTGCGCGTAGCGCAGGTAGTCGACGAAGTAGCGCCCCTCCTCGGCGTCGTCCGCCGAGGTGGCGAGCGGATTGTTGGCGTCCGCCACGTAGTGGCACACCACCCCGAGCTTGCGCACGACCTCCGCGAACGGCTTGTGCCCCTGGATCATCGCCACGGCCTCGGCGGCCTCCGCCTCGATCACGCGGTCGAGCGACCCCGAGCCGTCCGGGTTCTTCATGTGCCGGCCGGCGTCGGTGTCCGCGAACGGCGCGCCGACCCCGGCCTCGAACTCGCGGCGGTGCTTCTCGATCTGCCGCGCCAGGTCCGGGGGCGAGAGATGGGCCGCCTCGCGGGCGATGACCGCCTGCGTGGCCGGAGTCCAGGCGAGCGCCGGGAGGGCCCCGAGACTCAGCAGGACCCATCCCGCGACGCCGGGGAGGATGCGTGATGTCTGCCAGGTCCGCATGAGGGGGCCTATTCTAGACGCGAACCGGATGCACCGCTCGGACTCGTTATTTGGTTGACGCGCACCCCTTGAAGTAGGGCCGCGATTCCGGGGCCCTGACCCTCTGGAGGTGCGAAGATGAAGAGGCAGACCGTCAAGAAGCTCGTGCTGCACCGTGAATCTCTCCGCCAACTCGATCCGCAGGAGATCCGGGAGGCGATCGGGGCGGCCGCGACCGTCGTCGACACCTGTACGGCGTGCTCGAACCGCTGTACCTTGGGGAGCTGCGGCCACATCTGCCCGTAGCTCTGCTAGGCTCCGGCGCGCTGGCCCGACGGTAGAGCCTCTTCGCGCGTCGCGAGCGCAGGGCGATCTTCGCTGCCCCCCAGGTCTGTGCCTCGAGGCGGTGGAACGGAGGTCCGCGCGGTCCAGGGATGCCAACTCAACCCTTGCCCAAGCCGATCCACCGCCTCGACGTCACCGGCGCCCTCTGCCCGCTGCCGATCCTCCTCGCGGCAAAGGAGATGCGCAAGCTCCAGCCCGGCGACCTCCTGGAGGTCCTGGGAGACGACCCCGGCATCCGCGAGGACATGCCCATCTGGTGCGAACGCGCCGGCCACCGCCTCCTCGCCCTGAACGAAGAGGAAGGCCGCCGCCTCCGCTCCCTGGTCGAGAAGGGCCCCCCGAGAAAGCCCCCGGACCGCCCGGCCCCTTGACGCGCCCTCCCTCCCCCTGCCAGAATCCCGTTCCCCCGGAGCCCCCCGCGGCTCCACCTGTGCCCAGGTAGCTCAGTTGGTAGAGCACGTGACTGAAAATCACGGTGTCGGCGGTTCAATTCCGTCCCTGGGCACCATTAAACCCCTCAAAATCAACGAGTTGGCGAGATGGGCCGAATGATCCTCGGGTCTGTTCTTGGCGTGGGCTGTCGGACTTGGTGAAAACGAGACGCGGTGCGTCTCGTTTTCGTAGTGCGGAGACGGTTCCGGCCCACGGTACGCGACGAGTTGCGCTGGACTCCCTCGCCGCCCCTTTTCCAGGCTCCGAGCCCGGCGAACCCCGTCCCAGGCGCTGCAACTCCGTTTCCGGCCCTATTCCAGCCTGTGGAGCGCTTTCACGACGGCTGCGGGCGAAAACCAGCCTCCGAGGCCCTACAAAACGGCGCAGATGGTTGCTTCTCGGACGGCCAGGCACCCCGCGTTCCGTTCAGTACGTCCACTGCTCCTGCCTGACCGGCAGACTGTTGAGAAGTTGCCGGTGGAATCGCCAGTTGGGCATGGCGCGGTCCATCAGCGCGATGAAGCGAGCGTTGTGGGTGGGCTCCAGCAGGTGGACCAGTTCGTGGACCACGATGTATTCGAGGCACTCCGGCGGCTTCTTGGCGAGATCGGTGTTGAGGCGGATCGTGCGGGCCTGGTGATTGCAGCTTCCCCACCGGGTCTTCATCCGCTGCACGAACCAGCGCTCCACGCTTACGCTCAGCCGCGGCTGCCAGCGCGCTACCAAGGCCGGCATTGCCTCCTTGAGCTGCTCCCGATACCATTCTTCGACGAGTGCCTCTCTCTTCTCCTGGCCGGTTCCCGGCCGCACCCGCAGGAGCATCCGGTGGTGCTGCAGCTCGACGGCGGGCGCCGCATCGCTCTCGGCGATGGTGAGCAGATAGCGCCTTCCCCATACGTAGTGGCTCTCGCGGTCCACGTAGTCGCGCGGCGACTCGCGCTCCTGGTCCCGCAGCTTCGCCTGCTGCGCCTTGATCCAGCCCAGCTTCGAGATGGCGAAGATACGGATGGTGTCGAGGCTCATGTGTTTCGGAGCGGAGATCCGCACGCGTCCTGCCGGGGGATAGACGCTGAGATGGACGTTTTTGATGTCCTTGAGGACTACGTCCGCCGTGACGTCCCCCAGCTCGATCTGAGCCTTCATCGATCTTTGGCCTGATTTTCGCTCTGCGACCTAATACTCACTCTGCGCCTTGATGATCGGAAAGATTCGTTCCACCTCGTCGGCATCGCCCAGGATGTTGTACATGGCTTGCTTGATCGTCAGTTCCCGGGCCTGGACGCCCCGCCATCCGTCCGGCCGGTAGCGCTTGATGGCCGTATCGAGCCGCACCGCCAGATCGAGAACCGGGTCGCCGGTAGCCGACTCCCCGGCGGGCGGGGCGGCGACAGTGCCCGCCTGCGCGAGCTTCCGGTCGGTCCCCTTGAGATTGCTGTAGAGAGCTCGAAGAGCCGGGCTGCGCTTCAAGGGCTCGGGGGTATCGTCCATGTGTCCTGTCTGGACCCCGATCGCCGCGACGGCGATGCGCTTCAGATAGTCCTCGTACTTGAGGGCCTTGGCCTTGCGCAGGGCGATGATCTCGTCAAGCAGGGCCGACATTCTCTCGTAATAGGCCGGATCGTTCAGGTGCTCCTTGATGATCTTGCTGCGGACGTTGTTCTCGATGGTTTCGGCGATGGCGTCCCGGTTCCCCTTAAATCCGCCGAGCTGAGAAGCGATCGCATTCGCGATACCGGTCTTCACGATCAGGTCGAGCAAGCCCATGCCCTCGAAGGGTGAGATCGTCCTCGGCTCGTCCGCCTCGATGTAGGTGTCGATCAGGTGCCGCATGTCGGCTTCATACGGCTTCAGGTCGAGGATCTCGTTGCTGGCCCTACGGATGATCTCGCGCACGTCCAGGTAGTGGCCGAGCCGCTCCTTGATCCGGCCGACTCCGGCTTCGTCATAGCCGGCGGCCTCCAGGTCGTCAGCGATGTTGGCGTAGGCGCGCACCAGACGCCACGGCCGCCTTGTAGAGTGCGGCCCGTTGCGGCTCCCGTTCCTGCGAGATCGGCCGGGATCTCCGTGTTGCCGCAGAAGTAGTGGATGTGCTCCAGCTCGCCCTCCGGCGGCTCCACGGGTTCGCACAGCAGGTCGAGGGTTTCCAGGGTCGTCGAGCCGTTCCTGCCCTTCTGCAGGCGGTCCTGCAGCAGCACCTCCGGAGCTCACTCCGCCGGCGCTGTGATCGAGCTCGGAGGTGTAGACCGCGATGGCGTTCTCGACCTTCTTGAACAGGTCCTTGTAGTCCACGATGTAGCCGAAGTCCTTGTCCTCGCCGTCCAGCCGATTGACGCGGCAGATCGCCTGGAACAGGCCGTGGTCCTGCATCGACTTGTCGATGTAGAGGTAGGTGCAGGACGGCGCGTCGAAGCCGGTGAGCAGCTTGTCCACCACCACCAGCAGCTTCATGTTCGCCGGCTGCTTGATGAACAGATCCTTGGCCCATTCCTCGTAGGTCTCGGTCTTGGTCATGCCCGGCTTGGCTTCGAAGCCCTTCAGCAGATCGGTATAGGTCTTGTAGATGAATTGCTTGTCGGTCTCGGTGTTTGCGCCAACTTCCTCCGTGGTCACGTCCTTCGCCTGTGGATTGTAGGACGTCACCACCGCGCACTTGCCTCTGAACGGCGTCTTCTGGAAGAGGGCGAAATACTTGCAGGCCTCATGGATGCTGGACGCCACGAGGATGGCGTTGCCGCGTTCGCTCGATCAGACGCGGCTTGACGCTGAAATCGAAGACGATGTCGCTGAACCACCCGATCCATGCGAGACTCGGAGCTGAGCACTGCTGCATAGTGCCCCACTGCTTCTTCAGCTCGTCCTTCTGCCAGTCGTTCAGGCCCTTGGTCTTGGCGTCGAACCAGGCGTCGATCTTGTCCTCGGAGCCGAGCCGCTGGTCGATGTCCCGCGCTTCGTAGACGAGATCCAGCACGACCTCGTCCTCGACCCCCTCGCTGAATTTGTAGGTGTGGATGTATCCGCCGAAGACCTCCAGGCTCGTCGGCCGGTCTTTCTTGAGCAGCGGCGTGCCGGTGAAGCCGATGAAGACCGCGTTGGGCATCATCGCCTTCATGACCCGGTGCAGCTGGCCTCTCTGGGTGCGGTGGCATTCGTCCACGAAGACGAAGACCTCGCCCACCGTCTGGCTGGGCTGGGCTTCGAGCTCCTTGACGAAGGCTTCGAAGTTGTCCACGTCCCGGCGCCGAATTTGTGGACGAGCGAGCAGAGCAGGCGGGGCCGGGCCTGGCCGAGCTGGCGCATCAGCTCGCGCCCGCTGCTGGTGCGCTTGACGGTCTCGCCTGCGGCGGTGAAGACCCGCTCGATCTGCTTGTCCAACTCGTCGCGGTCGGTGATGATGGCCACGCGGGCGTTCGGATTGTTCTCCAGGATCCACTTCGCCAGCAGCACCATCACGATGCTCTTGCCGCTGCCTTGCGTGTGCCAGATGATGCCGCCCTTGCGCTCGCCGCACGTGCGTCCTGCGCGGCCTTGATGCCGAAATACTGGTGCGCGCGGGGCAGCTTCTTCATCGCCGCCGTCGAAGAGCACGAAGTCGTGCATCAACTCGATCAGCCGGTCCTTGCGGCACATCTTGAGCAGGTACTTGTCCAGCTTGAAGCGGCTGTTGTCCTCCTCGTCCTCTTTCCACTTCAGGAAGTACTTCTCCGGCGTGCCGATGGTGCCGTATTGCAAGTCCTTCCGAGTCGTTGCCCGCGAAGACGATCTGGACGGTGGTGAAGAATCACTCGTTGAACTCCGTCTGCTGGTTGGAGAGCAGCTGGCGGATGCCGTCGCCGAGGCCGACGCGGCTGTTCTTCAGCTCCAGCACGCCGACGGCGATGCCGTTCACGTACAGCACGAGGTCCGGCCGCCGCTCGAGGTTGCCCTTGAGCGTCACCTCCTCGGCGATGGCGAAGTCGTTCTGCTCCGGCTCCCGCCAGTTGATGAGGTGAACGGTCTCCGTTACCTGGCCCGCTTCGATCTTCACCGGCACGCCATAGCGCAGCAGCCTGTAGACTTCCTCATTGTTGTCGTAGAGGAGCGGCTGTGGTTGTCCGCTTCGGTCCGCAACCTGTAGAGGGCGGCGCTGATCTGCGCCTGCGTGTAGCGCTCTTCAGGTCAGCCGTTCCGAGAGCACGCCCTCCTCGATGTTGCTGTTGCCGTCACGGTCGGACCACTCGCCGAGATAGCGGTAGCCCAGCTCTTCGCGGAACAGGGTGATGACGCGTTTCTGCGTGGCGCGTTCGGATTTGCCAATGCTGGTCATGGTAGCTCTCCCTCCTGCCGCCGTGCCACTCGATAGGCCTCTCCTGCTGGGGTGAGCTGGTAGCGCTGCAGGCGGCTGTTGGGCTTGTGGGGGATGGTCATCTGGATGAAACCCGCCTCCAGAGCGGGCTGCAGGTAGCGCTCCCGGAATGATTTCCGAGCCTTGAGATCGAGAGCTGTCTGTAGGCTTTCCCGGTCCATTTCACCCTGGAGCACAGCGAGGAGGCGCTCGACTTGGGGTGTGACTTGGGGTGCGACTTGGGTTGCGACTTGGGGGGTGACCGCCCGATCTTCATCGGCTTGGCGAAGCGCAGGGTCGGCCAGGAAGGTCAGCATCAGGCCCGCCATGCCAAAATCGTAGACCGGCGGCTCGATGCCGTGCTCCCGGCACTCGCGCTGGATCTTCTCGATGCCGCGTCCCCAGGCTTCGATGTAGCCGGCGCGGAAAAAGGCATTGGCGAGCAGCGGATTGAACGGACAAGACGGGTGTTTGCCCAGCAGCTTCGCCAGCGTCCAGTGGTCCGGCAGGTCGCCCGGATTCCAGAACACGATCCGGTCGTCGTACACGCTGATCTGGATCGGGATGCCGCTGCCGTAGTCCTTGTGCACCACGGCGTTGAGCAGGGCCTCGCGGAGCGCGGCCTCGGGAAAGAGAAAGGTTTCCCTTCGCTGCAAGCCCTGGTAGCTGATGAATGCCTTGAGATATTTCGTGTGCAGGAGGTCGAGCGTTTTCTCGACCTGCTCGAGGAGGCTCCCGTGGATCTCGTCCTGATAGCGGAGGTCGTCATCCGTCACGAAGAAGCCGATCTTGATCCAGGCGCCGCTCACGTACTGCTCGGGGCGATCGGAGAAGAGCAGGCAGGCGGCGCGCTTGAGGCCGTGCTTTTCGGTCAGCTCCAGGTTGCCGAGAACGACCTCCCGGCTGTCCCGCAAGACCGCCCGGCCCATGCGCCCGCTCTCGATCGCCCTTTGCTTGAACAGTCGCAAGGCCGCGGCGCTGCAAGAGCGCGCGGTGAAGGAAGGCTCCGGCGCATCGTCCCAGTGGCGGCCGCGTTTCTTCAGAAGGAAGCGCTCCAGCGCCGCACCCTTCAGCTCCTGCTTGGTGCTGCCGCTGCGGTAGTAGTACTCGCCTTTGTAGCTGATCGGGCTGGGGTAGGGCTCGACGTAGATCTCGACCAGCTCCTTGCCTTCCACTTTCCGCAGGTTCACGTCCACCATGATGCCGAGGATGTCCCGCACCTTGTTGGGAATCTCCTCCAGGAGCCTCGCGGCGTCCTTGACGCCGACGGCCACACCCTGATCATCGCGCCCGATGACCAGCCGGCCTCCTTCCGCGTTGGCGAAGCCGCAGATCCACCGGAGGTAGTCATCCCTCCAGGAACTCTTCCACTCGACCTGCTGACTCTCCTTCATACCAGGCGGATCCTTCCGGTGAGCAGCTCCTGCATCATGCCTTGCTTGATTTGGCGGGCTTTGGTGAGCTTGGCTTCCAGCGTGGCGATCTCGGCGTCCATGTCGGAAAGAATGGTGGCGACAGCTGTTTGCTCCTCGGCAGTCGACGGCATTACGATCTCAAAGTTCTGAAAGGTCGGTAGCCTTAGCGAATCCACCGTCGCCTTGACCGAGTTCTGCACCGCATGAGAGCCGAACTTTTCCCTCATGTAGAAAAAGACAAACCTACCTGACGTCTTCGGGTTAAACTGAGTGATCGCATAGACCCGCTGATGCACCTCGAAGCGACCCCGCATGTAGTGAAAAATGTTGCCGATCCCGCCCTCTCCTGGAACGAGGATGGCTTCGCAGTCATAGGAAAAGCTGTTGATGCGTTCTACCGTCGCCGAGCGAACAAAGAATGGATACTCACCGCCTTCGACTTTGTCCTGGTTGTTGCGGCTGCCGGTCTTGATATGGGCGACCTCCCCCAGCCGTTTCACCTCCCACTCTTCACTAAACCCCGGCAGACGCCTCTTGCCAGTGAGCAACTCCTGCATGGCGCCTTGTTTGATCTGGCGCTTCTTGGCGAGGAGTTGCTCCAGGGATTCGATGAGGGCATCGGCATCACTCAGCGCGTCGGCGATGGCTTCTTGTTCAGCGAGCGGTGGTAGAGGAATCCATACTTGCTTCAAATCAGATTGACCTATATTAGCGCGGATTGCGCCTTGCCCGCGACCAATTACCTGAGCTCGAACGTTTGTGGCGCGAAGTCCATAGCCTGCATAGTTGCCATCGAGGCGATTGTTTACCAGGCGTCCGCGGATAACAAACCCACCAAAAACGATCGGATCATCGTCGATATAGACAGATGCCAAGCCGATTCATCCTGCGTTTCAGATGTGCGATTGAAAAGGATGTCGCCTCGGCGCACGGAGTACGAGTCGACCGCCGCTCGTGGAAGACTGACGCGACCCGGAATATTTTGAAGGCTAAGGTGCGAAGTATTGATAACCTCGAGAACGTTGACAAAGGGTACTCCCTTACCATAGGAGTGGCTATCTGCATTTACGCCGTTTCGGAAACTAATAATCGCAGACATCTGAACAACTTGCCAAGCCTTTGGAATTATCCCAACCTCGGTCTGCTGGTACCCGGAGTTCACGTCCATGAGAATCCCATCCTCTCGAGGTGGCGATTCACCTTCTCCTCCAGTCCGGCCATTTGGCTGACCATCTGCGGCAGCGGAGTTTCGTATCGTTCGGCCAGTTCCTTCACGCGCTGGGTGAGCGCCTGGCTGACCCGGTCCATCTCGCCATGGATGGCGGCATCCAGCGCGGCGAGCCATTTGTCGTCCACCACGAGCGTCTTGATCTCGGCTTCGGTGAGCTTCGGATACTGGGCGTAGGCTTTGGCATCGAGCGCGGCCTCGGCCTCTTTGAGACGTTTCTTGAGATCGGCCTCCTCGGTGTTGAGCTTCAGCCAGGCGTTCAGCACATCGGCTTCGTCCTTTGCGTCCTTGTCTCCTTTGATCTCTTTAAGCCGGGCGGCGACGTTGGCCTTATTCACCTTGTCGAGTTCGGAGAACGCGCCATCCTCGCCGCCATGTTCTTCCTCCAGTTCGGTCAAGCTGGGCGGTGACGCCTTCCAGCTCGGCGGCAAGCTGGTCGATGGCGGCCTGCTCCTTGGCGAAATAGCGGGCGACGATGAGGCGGCTTGGGGACCAGGTCGCAGGTCCAGCCCTTGTCCTTCTCCTTGCCCTTCTTGTCTTTCTCGATGATGCGGTAGGTCTCGGCCTTCCAGCCGTCGGCGGCGATCAGGTAGCAATCGTCCTGCATCGTGTCGCCCAGTAATCCATCAGATGCTGATAGACATCATATTTGTCGATGAGCGGCTTGCCGGCGTAGTGGGCGAGCAGGTCTTCGCGAGAGTCGCGCGATGACCTCCTTGGGATGGCAGCCGGCCTTCAGAGCCTTGAGCAGTGTCGTCGCGCTTCTTTCCGCCAGGCGGCGAAATGGGCATTCATGCCGGCGATGAAAGCGGCGAACTCGGGGTGCTTGTAGATGGCGGACTTGATCGCCGACTTCTCCACGGCGAGGTCGAGGTAGCCCGGGCGGTTGCGGCTTGAACAGGGCGTGCCGGAGCTTGTGGGCAGACAGTCCAGTACGGCTCGAGCGCATCGATGTCGGCGGCGGGGATGCCGCCCTGCAGGTGGCCTTCGATGTCCTGAAGGTCTTCGGGTGTCTGGCTGTCGATGTAGCGTGGCAGGTTGAGGTTGAAGTCGTTCTTCTCGATCTCTTCGAAGGGGACCATGCGCGAGTATTTCGGAACGTCGAGCTGCTTGTTGAAGACATCGACGATCTTGTGGATGTCCATGCGCGCGCAGGCGGTTCTTGGGGCCGTCCTTCATGAAGCCGCGCGCTGGCGTCGATCATGAAGATGCCCTTGCGGGCCTGGGCGTCCTCCTTGTCGATGACGACGATGCAGGCGGGGATGCCGGTGCCGTAGAACAGGTTGGCGGGCAGACCGATGATGCCCTTGATGTAGCCCTTGCGGACGAGGTTGCGGCGGATGTCGGCCTCGGCGTTGCCGCGAAACAGCACGCCATGCGGCAGGATGCAGGCGCCTTTGCCGGTGCTTTTCAGCGAGCGGACGATGTGCAGAAGATAGGCATAGTCGCCCTGCTTGGCGGGCGGCACGCCGAAGGATTTGAAGCGCTCGAAAGGGTCGTTGAGCGGATCGAGGCCGGTGCTCCAGCGCTTGTCGGAAAAGGGGGGATTGGCGACGACGTAATCGAAGGTTTTGAGAGTGCCGCCGTCCCTGAACTTGGGATCGGTCAGCGTGTTGCCCTGCACGATGAGCGCGTCGGGATTGTCGTGCAGGATCATGTTCATGCGGGCGAGGCCGCTGGTGGCGGCGTCTTTCTCCTGCCCGTAGAGCGTGACAGCGGTGCCGGCCTCGTCGCCCACCTTCAGGAGCAGCGAGCCGGAGCCGCAGGTGGGATCGTAGACGGTCGTGTCGATGCGTGGTCTTCGCGTCCCGGATGCCGAGGATCTGCGCGATGACGCGGCTGACTTCGGCGGGGGTGTAGAACTGGCCCTTGCTCTTGCCGCTCTCGGTGGCGAAGTGGCGCATCAGGTATTCGTAGGCGTCGCCCAGGATGTCGTCGCCCTCGGCGCGGTTCTTGGAGAAGTCGAGGGCTGGATTCTCGAAGATGGCGATCAGGTTGGTGAGCCGGTCGACCTTCTCCTTGCCGTCGCCGAGCTTGGCGGCGTCGTTGAAGTCGGGGAAGTCGGAGAGCTTGTTGGCGTTGGCCAGCGGCTCAATGATCTTTTTGTTGATCAGGTCGCCGATGTCGGGATTCCCCTTGAGGGCGACCATATCCGTGAAGCTGGCGCCGGCCGGGACGGTGATCTCGGCGAAGGGCCGGCCGGCGTACTTGTCGCTGACGTACTTGAGGAAGAGCAGGACGAGGACGTAGTCCTTGTACTGGCTGGCATCCATGCCGCCGCGCAGCTCGTCGCAGCTCTGCCAGAGGGAGTTGTAGAGCTCGGATTTTTTGAGGGCCATGGGTCTCGGTCGGTTCGCGGCGCGGGGAGCGGCGCCGGTCGAGCCTGGAGTGGAAACGGTTCGTGAGTCCGGGGTCTTTTGCCGAGAGGAATGGGGGGTTTCAGGGGCCGGCCGCGGGGCGGGAGACTCTCCGGAGAGCCGGGCGACGATCACCACCCTCTCGCGCCCGGAGTCGTCCAGGCCGAGCGCGCGGCAGATCTCCTTGAGGCGATCCCGCGACAAGTCCGTGAGAATCTCAGCGAGCCCTGCCTTCCGCGAGCCCGCCAGGGCCTCGATCAGGAGACCCTTCGACCGGCGATCCTTGACGGGGAGATCGAAGCGGTCCACGGCCGTGGCCAGCTCGGGCTGCTTCAACTGCTCCAGCACATCCCTCTTTCGCGACATCCGTGCCTTTCCTGCAATGAGCCAAAGATCCCCAAGGCGTGGCCGCCGGACGGCGGCTCGCCGGAGCGAGGGCTCGGTGTCTTGTCTTGGGGAGGATACTCCAACCCACAGGTAGGGCGAATAGGGGTCCAGGCTATCAGGCGGTTGCGGGCAGTTGCTCAACCCAGGAGGAGTCCAGGCGAGTGGTCTTCCAATTCAAGGAAGCCCAACTTTCGTCTCGACACGCAGGCTCGCTCCCGCTAGACTAACTTAGCTAAGAGATGCGCCCATGAGCACCTTCAACGTTCACGATGCCAAGACTCACCTCTCCCGCCTCCTCGAGCGCGTGGAGCAGGGAGAAGAGGTCATCATCGCGAAGAGCGGCCGGCCGGTGGCGAAGCTGGTGCGGATCTCGGCGGAGCCTCGGCGGCCCGGGCGGCTGAAGGGGCGGATCCGGATGGAGGACGACTTCGACGATCCGCTCCCGGAGGAGATTCTGAAGGCGTTCCGCGGAGAAGGGGAGTGAGGCTCCTGCTGGACAGCCATGCCTTCTTTTGGTGGCTCGCGGACGATCCCAAGCTCACGGCGGCGGCGCGGCAGGCGGTGGCCGACCCCACGTCGGTCGTCCACGTCAGCGCGGCCACGGTCTGGGAGCTGTCGATCAAGGCTTCCCTCAGCAAGCTCAGCCTGGATGGGGCCGACCTCCTGGGGGAGGTGGAGGCGAACGACTTCGTCGAGCTCCCGATCACGGCCCGCCATGCAGCGGCGGCGGCCCACCTCCCGCGCCACCATGGAGACCCTTTCGACCGCATGCTGATCGCCCAGGCGCAGGCCGAGGGGCTGACGATCGTCACCCGCGACTCCATGTTTCGAGACTATGGGGTTGCCCTGCTTCCCACCTGAAAACTGCCGCAGCGCCTACCCGCCACCCGCCCGCCTGCCCTTCGGCGGAGACGGACCGCCGTCCCCGTGGACTCGGAGAGGTTCTCGTTACGACCTGGCCACGTCTCTACCTCCTCCGCCGCAGGGTGGGCGTGGACGGGGAGGAGGTCGCTGGTAGCGCCCCTACATCGGCGGCTTTCGCCCTCGGCTTCGCCGTCCCGGAATCCCCGCCCTCGGCCTTCGCCCTCTCGGTTCCTGTCGCCGCCCAAGGGTTTTGCGTCTCCTCCCCTCAGAGGGCAGCCGCTCCCCCCTGAGATTTCGTGACGTACCCTCAGAGGGCAGCCGTTGCCCTGTGAGATTTCGGGCCGTACCCTCAGAGGGCAGCCACTGCCCCCGAGATTTCGTCACGTCCCTCGCAGGGGACGGAACCATCCCTCTCGTTCCGCGAGACAAAGTTTCAGGGGGAGGACGCGAAATCTCAGAGGGCGATGGCTGCCCTCTGAGATTTTGGAGCCGGGAACGCGAGGGAGGAGGCGCGGAACGGGTTCCGCGGGGCCGCGAAGCGCGGGGACGGCGCGGAAAATCAGCGGCCGGAGCCGGCGAAGGGCTTCGCGCTCGCGGAGAATGGACTCGGTGATGCGGCCCTCCCCCTCCCCGCGAGCCAAAACCGCTCCCGGGGAGGTGAGGACGCCGCGGCTTATGGGGCGGAGTCTCAGCCGGGGCTGCCCATCACGCGCAGGGTCTTGATGAGGTCGCCCTCGAAGGTGAAGTGGTTGGTGTTGAAGGGCATCACCACTTCGCTGCCGTCGGGGCGGACGATGGTCATCTTCTGCTCGGTGACGGCGCGGTTCCCCTCGATGATGACGGCGAAGATCTCGGGCTCGATGTGCGGGTAGTCCTGGAAGAGCTGGGCGTAGAAGCCGCGGATGGCCTCCTTGCCGGAGAAGGGCTCGGGGGCCACCACGAAGGTGGCGAAGGCGTCGTCGGTGAACATCGCGACGACCTCCTCCAGGCGGTTGCTGTGCGCGTAGTCGAAGTACTGGGCGACGAGCTTGGCGTAGTGCTGCCGGCTGCGGTGGGCGGCCTGCTCCGCGTTCGGCGGGTCGGCGTGCACCCCCGCTTCCTCGAGGGTCTGAGCGGTACGAACGTTGTGCTGCGGCATGGTGTCTCCTCTGCTGTGGCTCGTGGGATCTCGGAAAGCGATCGCCGCACCGTGCGGGACCGCGTCGGGAACGAGCTGTTACCCGACCCCACGAGGGTACCCAACGATCCATCCCCCCGACTCCCCTCACCGGATCCACGGGAGGATCGCGGGGGCGGCGGGGAGGGAGGGTTTTCACTCCCGGAGAACGCTCGGGCGGCAGGGAAGAAATCCCGGAGCGCCGGCGGCGCCCCGGGAGGGTCTTGCAGAAATCACCGGCGGACAACCGGCACGGGCAACCTACTCAGACGTGGTAGCAGTACCACTGACCGCCCTGCGTGGGGCAGGTCTGGCTCACGCAGACGTTGATCACGGAGGGGACGACGCTGATCGTGCAGTTGGCCCCCGCCGTGGCCGTTCCGCCGCCCTGGGCGCCCGCGGTCTCCTCGGCGTTGAGGGCGCGGAGGGTCTCGCGGTTGAGGGTCAGGCGGCTCTTCAGGGTCTTTTTCATGGACGTAGTCTCTTTTCCTTGCGATTCCGCGGGACGGTGCTGTCCCGGACGGAAGCCTCGATTGGGGGCTATCTCTGGATGCGCAATCCGGGTGGAAAAGGGGACACGGCGGTATCCTATCCGCCATGGACGCCCCCACGCTCATCGCCATGCTCGAGTTCAGCCACGGAATCCTGACCCGCAACCTCGCGGGGATCACCCAGGAGGAATCGCTGCGCGCGCCCGATTCCGGCGGGAACAGCCTCAATTGGGTCTTCGGCCATCTGCTCTTCTACCGCAACAAGATGCTGGGCCTGCTCGGGGTGCCCCCCGCCTGGGACTCGTCGCTCGCCGCCCGCTATGCCCGCGGCAGCGCCCCGCTAGGGCCGGACGACGACCCGGAGCCGTTCGACAGCCTCCGCGCGGGCCTCGGCCGCTCGCAGGAGCTCCTCCTCGCCGCCCTGCGGGAGGCCTCCGCCGAGCGGTTGGCGGCGGCCGACGAGCGCGGCGAGCCGGTGGCGCAGCGGCTCGCTCTGCTCGCCTTCCACGAGGGGTACCACGGCGGCCAGATCGGCCTGCTGCGCCGCCTGCTCGGTCACGAGGGGGCGATCCGGTAGGGCGCCCCCCTTACAGCTTGGCGATCAGCGCGCGGGCCACGCCGGCCATCTGCCGGTCGAGGGCGGCGGCGCCGGGGTCGGGGGCCACGGTGGCGCTCACCGTCACGTGCCAGGGCCCCTTGCGCGCCTCGAGGATGCGGCCGCGGGTCGAGAAGCCCATCCCCATGTTGACCGCCGCCACGTTGGTGGCGAACGCCCAGTCCCCCACGCCGCTCACCTCGTCGAGCCCCTGGATCAGGCCGTTCACCCCGCGCTGCTCGGGGGCGAGGGGTGCCATGGCGCCGCGCACCGTCGCGCCGGTCTTGGCGTAGATCGCCTTCACCGCGTCCTCCGTCTGATCGTCGCGGCTCGCCTCGACGGTGATGTTCGCCTGGTTCATCATCGCCTTCCCTGCCTTCTGCTGGCCGGCCCCGGCCTGCATCATCCCCTTCATGAAGCCGTTCATGTCGCCGGCCTGGGCGCGCTTCTGGGCCTGCCCGAATTGCCCCTGGTTCTCGGCCAGGGCCTTCTGCTGGTCGGTGGTATCGAGCCCATAGGTGCAGCCGTCCTGGACCAGCTTCTTGCCCACGATCGCGCTCACCTCCGCGGCGGAGAGGAGGGTGCAGACCTGCACCTTCGGCGGGGCGGGCGCCGAAACCGGAGCCGGGGATGGTGCGGCGGAAGACGTCGAAGAGGTGGAAGGCGTGGAAGACGAGGCGGAAGACGAATCCGGCGCGGCGGCGGGCTCCGGCTTCTGGCAGGCCGCGGTGGCGAGAAGGACGGCGGCGAGGGTGGCGGCGGCCAGGGAGCGGACGGTGAAATTCGATGGCATGAGAAGTCTCCTCGGTGTCGGGGCGCCCGGGTGGACGCCGGTCTGGAGGAGAAGGTAGGCGCGAGAGGCTAAGATTGTCCCGGACGAAGGTTCGCCGTTCGTTCTCCTTTTCTTCGCCGGCCGCTGGCGGCGTGGAGGCGCTCGCAGGCTTGACCGCAGAGGAACCCCGGACCTACCGCTTCGGCGGCTACACGCTCGACGCCCGCGAGCGCCGCCTGCTCGCCCACGGCGTCGCCGTGCCGCTGAAGCCCCGCGCCTTCGACGCCCTGCTCTATCTGGTCGAGCGGGCCGGGCACCTGGTGCCCAAGGAGGAGCTGCTCAGCCGTCTGTGGCCCGACTCGGTGGTGGAGGAGAGCACCCTCGCGAAGAACGTCTGGCTGATCCGCCGCGCCCTGGCGGCGAGCGGCGGCGAGGGCCTGCCCACGGCGTCCAGCGAATGGATCGAGACGGTGCCGCGGACCGGCTACCGCTTCCTGGCCCCGTCGAGCGCGCCGGTCCGGAGCCGGGGCCGGGGCCGGAGACGGAGGAGGAGGCCGCCGCTCCGGCGCGGGACGCCGCTCCGCCGCGTCCGGGCCGCCGCGCGGCGCTCGGCGCGGGCGCGGTCCTGATCGTCATCCTGACTCTGCTGGCCCTGCTGGGAGCGCGGGCCTTCATCGTCCGCCAGGCCCCGCGGCCCCGGGCTCTGGCGAGGCGGGGCGGACTTCCCTGGCCGCCGCGCCGCCGCGCGCCGCGGTCGCCGTGCTGGGCTTCGCCAACCTGTCGCGGCGCAGCGACTCGGCGTGGCTCGCCACGGCGCTCACCGAGATGATGAGCGCCGACCTCGCCGCCGGCGAGCGGCTGCGCCTGGTCCCCGGCGCCGAGGCGCTCGAGCTCGCCCGCACCCTCCCTCCGGCGCCCGGGGTGCTCGGCCGCGACGCCCTCGCCGCGGCGCGCTCGCGGCTCGCGGCCGACTACGTGGTCCAGGGGTCGTACCTGACCCTCTCCGGCCCCGAGGGGGAGGTGCTGCGCCTCGACGTCGTCCTGCAGAGCACCGCCTCGGGGGAGACGGTGGGCGCCGTGTCGGCGACCGGCGCCGCGAGCCGCCTCTTCGCGCTGGTCGACGACGCCGCGGCGCGCCTCCGCGCCCGGCTCGGGCTGGCCCCCCCGGCGGCTCAGGCCACCGCGGCGGCGGCCGCCGTGCTCCCCACCCGGCCGGAGGCGGCCCGCCTCTACGCGGAGGGGCTCGCGAGGCTGCGGCAGTACGACGCGCTCGGCGCCCGTCCGCTGCTGGCGCGGGCGATCGCGCTCGAAGGTGCGTTCCCCCTCGCCCACGCGGCGCTCAGCCAGGCGCTCTCCGCCCTCGGCTACGATGCGCCGTCGATCGCCGAGGCGAAGCGGGCGGCGGCGCTCTCCGCTCCGTTGAGCCGCGCGCAGCAGCTGGAGATCGCCGCCGGCCTGGCGGAGGCGCAGAAGGACTGGACGGCCGCCGCCGCCGCCGAGCGCTCCCTGCTCGCCTTCTTCCCCGACAACCTCGAATACGGCCTGAGCCTCGCCCGTACCCTGACCGCGGGGGGCAAGGCCGCGGAGGCGCTCGCCGTCCTCGCCGCGCTGCGGCGGCAGGCGCCGCGGGGTGGAAGCCCGGACCCCCGCCTGGACCTGGCCGCGGCCGAGGCCTCCGGCGCGCTCTCCGACTGGCCGGGGGAGCTCGCCGCCGCCCGGCGCGCCGAGGCGGCGGCCCGCGCGCGGCATCTCGACCGTCTCCTCGGCGAGGCGCGGCTCGACGAAGCCGGCGCCGAGGACGCTCTCGGCGAGCCGCGGGCCGCCCTCGCGGCCCGGACGGAGGCGGCCCATCTCTTCCACGCCCTGGGGGACGCCAACGCGGAGGCGGGCGCCCTCCTCGGCCTCGCCAACGCCCAGGGGGACCGCGGCGATTACGATGGCGCGCTCGCCGGCTACCGGCAGGTCCTCGCCGCCTACGAGCGCACCGGCAACCGCAAGGGGGCGGCGCACGTCTGGAGCGATCTGGCGAACACCAGCTGGCTGGCGGGGGACGTCGCGGGATCGCTCGCCGCCGCCGGGCGCGAGCTCGCGCTCAGCCGCGAGATCAACGACCGCCGCGGCATCGTCTGGGGGCTGGGGGCGCTCGGCAACGCCCTCGCGGACCAGGGGGAGATCGAAAAGGCGCTCGCGATGCAGAGCGAGGCGCTGGCGCTCAGCCGCGAGATGGGGGACCGCGAGTACACGGCGTTCTGCCTCGGCGCCCTGGCCGACACCCATCTCGCCGCCGGCGACCTCGAGGCGGCGGAGCGCGGCTACACGGAGGCGCTGGCCCTCTGCCGCAGCTTGCACGACGCCGGCGGCGTGGCGCGCCACGAGGACGACCGGGCGTCGGTCCTCTTCGCCGAGGACCGCCTGGCGGAGGCGGACCGCGCCTTCCAGGACGCCCTCGCGGCGCGCGGGAAGGTGGGGGAGGAGGACGCCGCCGCGCAGACGCGGATGAGCCTCGCCCAGCTGCGCATCGAGGAGGGGCATCCGGCGGAGGGGCTCGCCCTCGCCCGCCAGTCCGCCCAGGCCTTCGCGGCGATGCACCAGTCGGGGAACGCCGCCCTGGCGCTCGCCACCGCCGCGTTGGCCGAGATCGCCCTCCATCAGCTCCCCGCCGCCGCGGCCGACGGCGGCCGGGCGAGGCCGCGATCCGCGACAACCGGCAGAACCAGCCCCACCTCTTCGTCCTCCTCGCGCAGAGCCGCGTCGAGGCCGCCGCCGGCCACCTCGCCGCCGCCCGCGCGCTCGCCGAGGCCGCCCGCGCCCGCGCCGGGAAGGCGCGCGCCCTGGCCTCCGTCCTCGAGGCGCGGCTGGTCCTCGGCGAGCTCGACCTCCGCGACCCCGCGCAGGCCGACGCCGGAGCGGGCCGTCTCCGCGAGCTGGCCCAGGAGGCGAAGGCGAGGAAGTTTCTGCTGATCGCGCGCAAGGCCGAGGCGGCGGCGGGGCGAGGGAGCGGCGCCGAGGCTCGGCCGCTGTAGGGAGGGGCTCGCCCGCTAGCGCAGCCTCGCCGGCGTCTCGTCTCCGCCCCGCCGACCCCACTCGCGGCTCCCCAGGAGGAACGCCGCCCCGCTCAGCGCCAGCGCCTCGAAGATCGCCGACGTCTCGCCGGGGTCCTGCGGGCTGGCGAGGGCGCGGGGGACGTGGAGGAGCACCACCCAGAGCAGGATCATGATCCCCACCAGCGTCGCCGCCAGGCGCCGCGCCGGCGGCAGGAGGATGCCGATCCCGCCCGCGATCAGGGCGGTCCCCGTGAGGTAGACCCAGAAGCGGGGGCCGGGAATCCACGCCGGCACCAGCTGCATCACGAAGGGCACGTAGACGAAGTGCTGGATGCCGCCGAGGATCAGGAAGATCGCCAGGAACAGCGGACCGAGCGGCGCCAGGCGCTCGAACCCCCGCGCCAGCCGCGCCGAGCCGTCCGCCGGGCGGATCGGCAGCGTGGCGGCCACGATCAGCACGCCGCCGAGCAGCGCCAGCGCCTTGCAGGGGTTGGTCCAGTGAAAGCCCACCCCCGGCTCCGCGAGCGCCCGGGGCAGGTGCAGGAGCACGATCGCGAGCACGATCAGCCCGCTCAGAACCACCGCGGCCTCGCGTCCCCGGATTCCGGTCGCCAGCGCCGCTCCGGCGAGGATCAGCAGGATGCCGATCCCATACGCCCACAGCCCCGGCGCCGGCATCCAGGCGGGCAACGGCGGCACCACGCGCACGAACTGCGCGGTCACCAGTTGCTGGATCCCGAACGCCATCATGGAGATCGCGAAGAACAGACGGCCGACGGTCGATTGAGAGATCATGCGGGGGATTGTAAGGCTTCGGAAGGTTTTTCGAGCCAGTGAAGATCGAACATCGGCTCCGCGCCGAAGGCTTAATATTGAAGCCAGCTCAAGAAATTGGTTACGAATCGCGGCAGGCCCGGGATCGATGGTCTCGATGCGGCGGGTTACCGCTCCGGGACAACGCGCAAGCTTATCGCCCGTAGGGTGCGCTGTGCGCACCAGAAACCGTGATGGTGCGCGCAGCGCACCCTACGAAGGGCCACGTCTGTGGGCCGCGATCTCGGCATCAAGCCGGCGCGAGAAATGCCCGCACGAACCGCCCATACGCCTCGCCGTCCGGCAGCTCCCGATCCAGTCGCAGCCGCTGGCGCACGGCGGGGGCGGTCTCGCCGGTGAGCGGGTTGCGGCCCTCTTTTTCGTAGCTTTCCCAGGAGACTCCGAAGCCCTTCCGCTGCCAGGCGGGGAGCGCATCGAAGTCGATCCCGAAGCCGGCGAGGAGGGCGTGCTTCGCCACGGTGGACATCCTCTCGAGGCTCCGGGTCGCCGCCGCCACCGTCGCGCCGCGCTTCCTCTGCTCCCAATAGCCGTAGGCGCTCAGCGCGTTGCGCCGCGCGTCCTCCTGGCGCCAGCGGAAGTAGTCGGCCACCAAGTTCGGCGACGGCAGTTGGCAGATCCGGCTGTCGAAGCAAGCCACCTGCCCCACGAGCAGGGACAGGCGGGCGCTCGCCTCGCCGGCGAGGATCGAATTGACCTTGCGCACCTTGCGGCTGAACGCCGTCTCCGCCGGGTCGAGCAGGAGGGAGATCTCGTCGCTCTGCGAGTAGCCGTAGAGGACGCGGAAGCCGCACTCCATGAGGTGCTCCACCGTGGCGGCCATGAAGTCGCTGAAGCGGCGGTCGAAGGGGGCCTCGAGGTCGAGCCGCTCCTTGGTCAGGCGGGTGAAGCTTCGCCCGTCGAGGCGGACCACCGGGAAGATCCCGGCCGGGATGAATTGATCGTCCACCGTCTCGTAGACCCGCATCCGCGCATCGAGGTCGTCAAACTTCATCGCGCCACTCCTCGACAGCAAAGCCGCCGCCCGCCACCATCGTCACGTACGAAAGGCTGTCGAACCCCTCGTCCCGGCCGGGGACCTGCAACTGCGCGAAGGAGCCCCGCACCCCGCGCTCCGGGATGCGCTCGGCGGCCGGCCGCGCGGCATTCCGGCGCAGCGCGTCGTCCACCTTCGACTGGAAGTAGTACCCTGCCACCGCGAAACCGGCCGCCCGCGCCGCCGCGATGTACACCGCCCGTTCCTCCCGCGTCAGGTTCGTGTTGTCCACCACGAACGGTTGCAACGCCTCGAGGCAGGCCCGCAGCAGCACCCGCTCGCGGTGCCGCGTCCGCAGCATGTCGAGATTGATCCGCACATGGGTGTGGAAGAACCGCTCGCGGTAGAACGAGGATTTCCCCGTCGCCTGAATCCCCGAAAAGACGATCGCTTGCACAGTAGCTATTGTAGGGCCTCGGCGGAACAGATCGCGGAAAAGAGAGCTGGGCCGTGCGAGAATTCCGCCCCATTGACTCGCTGGACATTACGACGGACAGCTCGCGGACCGCCGGGCCATGCCGGTCCGGCCCGCTCCGCGTGGGGGGAGTGCTCTCATGAGACAGCCCATAGTTCGACGCCTCGCGATCGTAGGCACCCTGGCGATGATCCTCTTCGTGGCCCAGCCCGGCTCGGCCCAGGCCCGCGAGCTCCGCACCGCAGGCACCTGGGGATGGCTCCAGCAGCTCTGGACGCAGGGAATCTCCGCGCTGTGGATGGGGCCGGTCGCTCCGCAGCCGGCGCACGGGGCTCGGAGCGCCGGGGGATTGCGAAAGGATGGGTTGGGCCTGGGAGGGCCGAGAACTCCGCCGCCGCCCATTTCTCCCGGGTCCCTCAGCGGGATCTTGTCGGATGAGGGGCATGGTCTCGATCCCAATGGCTGAGCTGCAATTTTGAGCCGAGGCCGGACGGCTCACCCGGAGCTTGGCCCCAGAGTTGGCCGTCCGACTCGAATCCGGGCTCTCCGGAGCGGTTTCTCCCTCTCTTCTTCTATAATTACCGGAATCGAGCACAGGAGGGTGCGTGGATGCGCGAGCACTATTCGCCGCAGGAGATCGAGGACGGGCTGAACGGCCGGCTGCCCGCGGAGACGTCGCGGGAGATCCTGCGCCATCTTCTGCGCGGCTGCCCGCAATGCCAGGCCGCCGCCCGGCAGCGGGAGCGCCGTTCCGTCAGGGCTTCCGGGGAGTTCTCTCTCCCGCCGGCGGTGAGCGCCGCCTACAACACGGCGCTCGACCGTTCCGAGGACTTCGCCCGTCGCGCGCTGGGCCTCCCCGTCGAAGAGCGGGAGGCGTTCCGCAAGGCCCTCTCGTTCCTTCAGAAGGGGGGCGAGGCGCGTGCCCTGGAGGCGGAGCTGGATATCCCCTTCTCGGGCCTGGGGGTCTGCGAAGCTCTCCTTGCGCGGAGCTGGGCTCTGCGCTACGACGACCCGCGTCAGATGTGCGACCTCGCCCAGGCGGCCGTCGAGATCACGCATTCCCTCGATTCGGCGGTTCTCGGCCCGTGGACGATGGCCGATTGGGCGGCGCGGGCCTGGGGCGAGCTGGCGAACGCCTTCCGGGTCGCGGCACGTCTCCGCGAGGGGCAAACCGCCTTCGGCAAGGCCTATGAATTCTTTCAGAAGGGGTCCGGCGACAAGCGGGTTCTGATGCGCCTGCTCGACCTCGAGGCCTCGCTCCTCGGCACCCTGCGGGACTTCAAGGTCGCCCAGGAGCGGCTGACCCTCCTCGTCGATCTCTATCGCTCCGCGGGGGAGGACCATCTCGCCGGCCGGGCGTTGATCACCCAGGGGCTCTACACTTTCTACCAGGGAAACACCGAAGCGGCCTACGCCCTGCTCCAGGAAGGGATCGCCCTCGTCGACACCGACCGCGATCCGTCGCTGCTGTCGGTGATCGCCCACAACCGCCTGCTCATCCTGGTGGAGTGCGGACGCTACCGGGAGGCCCGGCGGCTGTTGTTCGACCTGCGCTCCCAGCGCGAGAGCGAGGGGCGGGTCGCCCGTCTGAAGCTGCGCGGCATCGAAGGGGAAATCCGCTATGGGCTGGGGGACTACGCGGGCGCCGAGAGCATCTTCCGAGAGGTCCGCGAGGGCTTCCAGGAAGCCGGCCTGAGCTTCGTCTGCGCGATCGAGGGGCTCTACCTCGCCACGGCCCTCCTGCGGCAAGGGAAGACCGAGGAAGCCATGAAGGAAAGCCTCACCTCGGCCGGGATCTTCCTCTCCCTGAACATCCACCGCGAGCTCCTGAGCACCGTGCTCCTGCTCCAGGAAGCGATCGAGAGGGGGCAGATGAGCGTGACGGTGCTCGAGACCACGACGCGGTTCCTGCGGCGGAAGCAGTTGGAGTTGGGGATTTAGGAGGGGAATCACTCCACCTCAAACCCCAGTGGTCGATGAGCCGGGCGACCTCCCGCGAGCCCTCGCGACGAACTATTCGGAATTTCCGAATAGTTGCCAGAGGGTCCAGCTCCGTTTCTTCGAAGATGTTGTGCAAGTGCTCGTTGACCGTCGGCACGGAGACATCGAAAAGCTCCGCCATCAGAGAGCGGAGCGGGTCCAGAGGAACCGAGTCACCTCACGATGTGATAGAGGTCCGTCCATGCCAGAACGGGAAATCGACCTGGAGGCGGTGCGGATCCCGGAGCGGTCGGGGCTGCCCCTGTGTCTCTACGTCCCGGTGGCCGCGCGGGACGAGGCCGCGGTGGAGCGGTACGTGGGGCGCATCGCGAAGGTCCTCGAGAGCGGCGAGCGCCGCCGGGCGCTGCTGGTCGAGGCTCACGACCCGCCGCCGCGAGACCTTCGCTTGCCCATGTGGCAGCTCGCGGAAGCGAGCATCTTCCACGCGCGTCATCAGGTGTGGGTCCACGTGGATTTCCGGGCATACCGCCGCGCCTATGAGCTGGCGTTCCCCGCGGAGTCGCTTCGCGGCTTCGTGCTGGATCATGTCCTGAACCGGCGGGTCGCGCGGCTCAAGGGCTTTGCGTTCCTTCGGATCATCCCGATCTCGCGAGGGGCGAACTCGAGCTCGGGGGGGCTGTCCGAACGCTGGGCGGTCGAGTACCACAGCACGCCCGAGATGCGGCAGCGCAACCTGGAATCGCGGGCGTCGGTTCAGTATGCAGACCTCGCGGATCTGGTGAAGATGCTGGACCGGAAGACGGGAGGGGGCGTCATGGACCCCGTCAACGAAGCGCAGGCTCTGGTGCGTCCTCGACAGGCGCCTTAGCGTAAGGGCTCGACCGCATAGAGCAGCAGGCCTCAAGGAGTACCCTCCTGGGTGAATTTTCCTTTTCGAGGGTCTTTTCCCAATCTGCTCCGCTCCAACAGGTTTCCAGAGCTGCGATCATGAACCGAGTTGGAGAAGTGCCAGCCGATTCGCCGCGTCAGGCACGGCTTCCCGAGGAGCGCGAAGGGTAGAATGGTCCTTTCGCAGCCGAGCGCAAGGAGGGAAGTTGCATGAGCCTCGACGAAGTGGGGAGGAGGAGGGCGATCCTCGCGGCGTTCAAGCAGCGCCGGGAGCGCGCGATCATCGCGGCGATCCCCGTGGTGGCCGCTCTGCTGGTGATCGGCTTGTCGAAGGATGATCCGGACTTCCAGGTGCTCGGTTTCAGGGGGCAGGGGCTGGTCGCCGGTGCGATCGGGGTGGTGGTCCTCTGCGCGATCTATCATCTCGTCGCCTGGAGGTGCCCGGTGTGCGGCCGCGCTTTCACCCGCGGCCTGGCGGTGGGCTCGTGCGGCCGCTGCGGCACCGTGTTCAGCGAGCGCTGGGTGGCGCAAGCACCCCTGGCCGTTCCGCCCTCGCCGGAGCAGGAGGAGGCGGTGCGGGTCGCGGTCCAGCGGTACCGCGGGCGCACCGCTTGGATCTCGCGCCTCGGGATCGTCCCCCTCGCCGCCGGCCTCGTCCTCCTGGGGATCTCGAGCTTCGGGGAACCCCGCGCGTCGAAGCTGGTGCTGGGCCTCCTGGCCGCCGGTCTCGTCCTCGTCGTCTATGCCGGCTGGGCGGCGCGGGTGGGCGTCTACCGCCGCGCCGAGCGGGTCCGCCGCTCGTTCCCCTGAGGCCCGGCGGAGAGCCGCGGGCTCGTGACCCGCAGGGACGCCCGGAGGATCTCTTCTCAAACCTGCTCCGTCCAACCGGTTTCCAGAGCTGAGATCAGCCCCTCGGACGCCAGGGGAAGTGCCAGCCGAATCGTCAACCGGTCGGAGTCCGCAGCCCTTGGGGTCGGAGAGCCCGCAGAAGTACCTGGAAACTCATCCGCCGGAGGGGACGATCACGCCAACATCCAGATGAATAGCTGCAATCGGGCGACTGGCTCCAGGAGCTCCTTGAAACAAGAAGCTCCTGGATCAGGAAAATTAGCTCAGGAGAGCACTCTGACGAAAATTGCCCTCAGCAGACACTGCATGCGGTGGGGCACCTCGTGGCGCCACCAGCGACAACCTGGAGCTTTCCTTCTTCCAAGGCGCGGAGCGTCTCGCGGTGGAGCGCCAGCTTCTTCGTGGCCTTCTGCTGATTCTTCTTGTTCTTCTTCACAAGAGTCTCCCTTCGTTAGTCCTCGGCCTTTACCGAAGAGTAAGAAGTATACATGTTCTTAGCAGATACGTGCTCCCGGTTGTAGGACGGGAGAAGGGCACGGGCACAGACGTGAACTTTGCCGTGCGTTGGTTGGTGGTCTTCGTGATCGTGATGCTGGTGTGGAACTACTTCCACTAGCGAGCGCTCCCGAGAAGTCCTTCTCTCAGCCCGGCTTCTTGAGCTCCGTGACCAGAAAGTGGAGGGGGGTGGTGCCGATGTTCTCCACCCAATGGGTCTGCGGCTCGCGATAGAGCACGTCGCCGGTCTTGAGCTCGGCCTCGACCGTCTTGCCGTCGGCGAAGTGGTTGCGGATCCGGCCGCCGGCGATCACGTAGGTGACGAAAGCCGGATGCGAGTGCATCTTCTCCTGGTCGCCCGGCCGCAGCAGGCCCTCGAGGACGCGCACGTGGTCGTTCTCGAGCCGGACGTGCTCCATCCCCGCGTTCACCACGGCCGGATCCAGGGAGGGCGCGTCGGCTCCGGCCCTCACAACCATCAGGAGCGGCAGTAGCAGCGGGCCGGCCGCGACCCCGATCAGCAGACCTTTCCATCGTTTCACCTCGGGCCAACCGGCCTGCCGATTCCCAGAGGGTTTGAGGAACCTCCGTCGCAATATCGAAGCCGCTTTTCTCGAGCAGATCTTCAAGGCGGGCGGCATCTGCCATGTCGCCGCGGCGCAGGCCGTCATAGTAGACCTCGCACAGATTGACGGCGTGGAGGCGGCATCGGTGCTTCGATTCTCCCAGGAGGGAGGCGACCGTCTCAGCTCCGCTCTCTCCTCGGAACAGGGCGGATCACTGCGCAAGAGTCGAAGACCAGCGTCAACTCAGCGGCCAAAGCGCCGCTCCTCGATCGCGAGTTCTTCTTCCTTCCGGCGGGAGAGCTCCTCGCTCGGAGAGAAGAGCTCGCGGCCGATGCCGACCACTTGGTGCAGACGGGCCTTCCGTTCAACCGGCGAGAGATCCCGGAACGGGCGGGGATCCGCGGCCAACTCGTCGGCCAGGCTCTCGAAGCGGGCCTTGGCGCTTTGGGGCATGGGGGGGTCTCCCTTTGTAAGCGCTTCCGGTTGCTCCACCCGGAGGATGAGCTCGGCCGGACCGGCGGGCACGTCTTCAGGGACCTCGACCACGACCCGGTGGTCCTCGGCGATTACCACCCGCAAACGGTGTTCCACGATCATCTCAGTCTCCTCGGGACCCCTGGGCGCGCGACGCGCGAGCTCCTCACGAGCCAGGATTCTACCGCGTCGCGACCACGAGGTCGAAGGGGCCGGGGATCACGCGGATGTCGGCGAAGCCGAGGGTGGCGAGGGCCTCGGTGTACCACTCGACCTCGCGCAGGCGGCTGGTGCAGGCATCGGCGCCGAGGAGGAAGTAGGTCCAGAAGAACTGGAGGGCGAGGCGGTCGGGGGTGCGTCGAGCCCGCCGGTGAGGACCTCGTCCGACGCCTGCCGCCGCGCGATCAGGCCGAGGCTCTCGAGGCCGTCGAGGAACTTGTAGAGGCGCAGGTTTCCCCTCACCCCGCCTCGCGCCTTGAACCCTTCCCCGGCCTGGAGTATCCTCATCGGTACTTTCTTCGGAGGCGAGGTTGCGGCCGTGACGAGGTCGATTCGGGGGTCCGTCTGTGCCCTGGTACTGGCCCTTGGCGCGCTCGTCGCCGGAGCGCAAGCCGCGTCCGACCACGGAGAAATGGACGGCTGGCTGGCGCGCTTCAACCGCGAGCGGGAGGCGCGGGGGGTGCGCCCGCTGCTCGCCTCGCCCGTGCTCGACCAGGTGGCGCAGGCGCAGGCGGAGACGATGGCGGGCGAGAGGAGCGGGCTGCGCGAGGTGTCGGCGGCGGAGGTCTCCGCGCGGCTGCGGCGGGTGGGGTACTCGGCCCACGACTGGCGCGAGAGCTACGTGCTGGCCGGCGAGGTCGACGGGCCGGCGAGCGTCGCACGGGAGGCGCGCTGCCGGGCGCTGCTCGACGGCCATTTCCGCGACCTTGGGGTGGGCGTCGCCGCGACGGCGAGCGGCACCCTCTATGTCTTCCTCTTCGGCTGGCACCAGGGAGCCTACTTCGCCGACGTCACCGCCGGGCTCGACGACCGGGCGCGGGTCGAGGCCGAGATGCTGGCGCGGATCAACGACGTCAGAAGGCGGCAGGGGCTCATCTCCCTCGCCGCCAATCCCCTCCTCGACCGGGTCTCCCAGGAACACGCCGAGGACATGCTGCTGCGCTCCTACTTCGGCCACCGGTCCCCCGAAGGGCTCGGCCCCTCCGAGCGGGCGCGGGCGGACGGCTACCGCTCGGGGATCGGCGAGAACCTCGTCGAGCAGCGCTTCTCGACCGCGGAGGCGCTCGAAGCCTGGCTGAACAGCCCGGGGCACCGCCGGAACATCCTCGATCCCGACAGCCGCGAGGTGGGCCTGGGGCTCGCCGTGGGAGCGGGGTATGACGCGGCGCCGGGCGGGTACCGGGTGGTCTGGGTGCAGAGCTTCGGGCGCGGCGAGTGAGGGGGGTTTCCTGGGAGCGCGCCGGCGCTCCTAGGAGGGATCAGCCTCGCCGCAGCAGCCAGAAGCCGGCGGCGGCCAGGGTGAGCCCCAGGGCGAGCAGGCCGGGGAAGCCCAGGGTGGGGATGGAGGCGATCGAGTCCGCCACGTTGGCGGTGCTGGTGACGGTGGCCGTGGCGGTGCCGGGCGCGTCGTCGGTCAGCGTGACTTTGACCGGGAAGGAGCCGGCGGTGGCGTAGGTGTGGCTGCCGGAGACGGTGAAGGTGCCGGCGCCCCCGGTGACCGTGCCGGGGGACGTGGTGCCGTCCCCCCAGTCGATGACCGCCGTGAAGTCGCCGGGGCCGTTCGCCGTGTCGGCGTCCGTGAAGGTCGCCACGGCTCCCGTGAAGAGGACGTTCGCCAGGGCGGTGAAGGTGCGGGGCGTGCCGGAGAGGACGTCGGACTCGCTCACCGTGGCGGTGCCCGACGCGGAGGCGGTGGCGCCCCCTCCGCCGATCTCCGTGACCGTCACGGTGTCGGTGAAGCTCCCTTCGTCCGCGTAGGTGTGCTGGCCGGTGACGGTGAACGAGCCCGAGCCTCCGGTCACCGTGCCGGCGGTCGTGGTGCCGTCTCCCCAGGCGATGGTGGCCGTGAAGGAAGCGGGGGTCAGAGCGGTGTTCGAATCGGAGAAGGTCGCCACGGTTCCGTTGAAGGGCGCGGCCTCCGCTACCGAGAAGCTGGTGGCGGTCACCGCGAGGCCGCTCGCCACGTGCGCGGTGCTGGTGGTCTGCGCGGTGGCGGTGCCGGGCGGGTCGTCGCTCAGGGTCACCGTCACGGGGAAGGTCCCGGCGGCGGCGTAGGTGTGGGTGCCGCTGACCTGGAACGTGCCGCCGCCGCCGCTCACCGTGCCCGGCGAGGTCGTCGCGTCTCCCCAGTTGATGGTGGCCGTGAAGTCGCTGGGGACCGCCGAGGTGAGCGTATCGGTGAAGGTCGCGACCGTGGTGGTGAAGCTGGCGCCCGCGGGCGCCGAGAAGACGACGGGCGAGCCGGAGAGGGCGTCGGACTCGGTCACCGTGCCGGTCGGCATCACCGTGGCGGTGCCGGTGCCGGGCGGCTGGTCAGCGATGGTCACGGTCACCGTGAAGGCACCCTCGTCGGCATAGGTGTGCTGGCCGATGACGAAGAAGGTGTCCTCGCTGGCGGCGATGGTCCCCGGCGTCGCCGGCGAGCCGTCTCCCCAGTCGATGGTGGCGGTGAACGAGCCGGCATTGACCGACGGGTCGTCGTCGGTGAAGCTGGCCACCGCGTCATTGAAGGCGGTGGCCTCGGCGACCGAGAAGTCGAGCGGAACGGCGGTGATCACGGTGGCGCCCGCGCGCCCGGCAAGCGCCAGGAGCAGCAGGCCGGCGGCGAGCGCGGCGGGCGCCAGGGGTTTGCAAACGACAGGGCTCACCAGGGCCCCGACCCGAGTCGTCGTTCCGATCTGTTTCATCATGATGGCGAGAGACGTTAGCATAACCGCCCCCTTTCCAGGCGGGGTAACGCCTCACTTCACGTCGGCATTGACGTCCGTCGCTCAGCGGCGACGGTCTTTCCCGCCGCCTACGCGGCTCAGGGGCACGCGCACCCGGCATACTCATGGAAATAGGGCGTCTCGCAGCCACTGCGCACGGGATCGGCATTGCAATACACGTAGCTGAGACCGCATTCCGTACCGCCCAAGGGAGCGGTGTAGTAGTAGTACCGCAGATGGACGCAGTCGGCCTCGACCTTCGGTGCCTGGCCGGCAGCCAGGATGGCGGTACCACTGACCAGCAGGGCGAACAAGAGCCTTTTCATGATCGGTTCTCCTTGAAGCGAGGCTGCTCGATGCCGCCCCTCTACTCTCTGGGGTGTCGGAAAGGTGCCAAGCGAGACAGGCGGGGGCGCCTCACTTCACGTCGGCGTTAGGGTCCGCCGTCCAGCGCGCGGCGGCGGCGGGGCGCAGGTAGCGCTGGAGCTGGGCGCGGGTGAGCTCGGCGGCGTCGGTCTTGCCCAGGGCCTGCTCGGCGCGCAGGCACCCGGCGAGGGAGCTGGTGCGGCCGGGAGCGCGGGCGAGGGCGGCCTGGTAGGCGGTTTCGGCCTCGGCGTTGCGGCCGAGGGCCTGGAACTCGTCGCCGAGCAGCTCCCAGGTGGGCTTCTCGATCGCCGGCGGGCCGAACTCGAAGGCCATCGCTCCCTCCTCGGCGGCGGCCTTGCGCAGGCGGGCGATCCCCGCGTCCTGCTTCCCTTCGCGGATCTCCAGGAGGGCGTCGACCTGCTCGACCAGGAGATCGGCCCGCTTCCTGGCGGCGGGGTCCGACGCCTTGGTTTCGATCTCCTTCAGTAGCGCCTGGCGGCGGTCGTGGAGGCGGGCGGCGGCGGCCTTCAAGGCGTCGAGGCCGGGGCCTGAGGTCGTCTTGGCAGCGGCGGCGGCCGCCATCGCCTCGCCGTAGGCGAGGGTCAGCCGCGTGCCGGCGTACGGGCCGGCCGGCACGGTGAACGGATCGGCGGCGTCCCAGTGGCCGGTCTCGATGGCGTGGAAGACGCGCATCTCCGCATAATCTTCCAGGAAGGAATCATCCGCGGGGAGGGGCGGATGGCTCAGGATCGCGAGCGTCATCCGCCGGCAGGCCTCGAGCTGCTGCTGGGCGGCGTCGAAGCGGCGCTCCTGGAGGTAGGCGTAGTCGAGCCAGGAGACGTAGTGGCCGCAGGTCTTCGCCCCCTGCCCATGCTCGGCGCGGTGGTGATTGACCACGCTCATCGCTTTCTCGTTGGCGGCGATCACGTCGTCCCACCAGCCGAGGGCGACGAAAATGTGAGAGGTCATGTGCAGCGCATGGCCGGCGTTCGGCGCCACGCCGCCGTAGACGCGCGCGGCGCGCAGGCCGAGCGGGGCGTGGATCGGATCGTCGTAGGAATGGATCAGGTAATGCAGCACGCCGGGATGGCGCGGATGGGTGGGGAGGACCTCCTCGAGCAGCGCCGCCGAGCGCATGTAGATCGCGAAGTCGCGCCCCTGGTGCGCCGTGCCGAGGAGCGAGAGGGCGTAGAACGCGGTGGCGTCGACGTCGTCCGGATAGCGCTGATGGAGCGCCGCCATGGCGTCCGCATAGCGGAAGTCGCGCTCTTCTTTGTTACCCGGACCATAGAGGATCTCGACGGCGCGCAGGTAGTCGCGCTCGCGCGCCGTCGGCGCCTTGGCGAGGCGCGCCTCGGGGGTGGCGCCGAGGCGGAGCAGCACGGCGCGCGCGGCGTCGGGCTCCTGCTGCATCCACACCGCGTGGTTGTGCGTCATCGCCTCGCCCCAGTACGCCATGGCGAAATTGGGATCGATCGCCTCCGCCTTCTGGAACTGCTCGGCGGCGTCGGGATACTCGAAGTTGTGGAGCAGCGCGAGCCCGTAGAGGAACGGCTCCTGCGCGGCGGCGGCGCCCGAGTTGGCGAACGCCACCTCGCCGACCTCGCTCGGCCCGCTTGCCGGGTAGCCGACCGCGGAGACGAGGGGGAGTAGGAGAGCCAGGAGCCACGGGCTTGCGTGCATCGACAACCTTCTAGCATTCAGGCGGAGCAAAGGCAAGAAAGGTTACGGTGACAAGGCTGGGATTCCCGTAGAATCGCCCCAAGGCGACAAGGAGGCGGGGATGGAACCGATCAACATTTTCGAGCTCGAGGCGCGCGCCCGTGAGCGCATGGAGCTGCAATCGTTCGACTACTACGCGAGCGGCGCCCACGACGAGGTGACGCTGCGCGCGAACCGCGCCGCCTTCGAGCGCCTGGCGATCGCCTACCGCGTGCTGGTGGACGTCTCCCGGCGCGACCCCGCGACCACCGTGCTGGGGATGCCGGTTTCCATGCCAATGCTGGTGGCGCCGACCGCCTTCCATTGTCTGGCGACTCCGGAGGGGGAGGTGGCGACGGCGCGCGCCGCCGGCGCCGCGGGGACGGTGATGATCCTCTCCACCCTCTCCACCCGCCCGGTCGAGGCGGTGGTGGCCGCCGCCTCCGGGCCGGTGTGGTTCCAGCTCTACGTCTACCGCGACCGCGGGGCGACCGCGGCGCTGGTGCGGCGCGCCGAGGCCGCCGGCTGCCGGGCGCTGGTGCTCACCGTCGACGCGCCGCTGCTCGGACGGCGGGAGCGCGACGTGCGCAACCGCTTCCGCCTGCCGCCGGGGCTCTCGGTCGCCAACATGCTGCCGGAGGGGTACGGGGATCTGCCGCCGGCCGACGCCGACTCCGGGCTCGCCGCCTACGTCGCCGCCCTGCTCGATCCGTCGCTGTCGTGGCAGGACGTCGCCTGGCTGCGTTCGATCACCGAGCTGCCGGTGGTGGTCAAGGGGATCGTGCGGCCGGACGACGCCCTGCGCGCCGCCGAGGTGGGAGCCGCCGGCCTGGTGGTCTCGAACCACGGCGGCCGGCAGCTCGACACCGCGCCGGCCACCCTCGATGTCCTGCCGGAGATCGCCGACGCCCTGGCCGCCCACGGCCACGCCATCGAGCTGCTGCTCGACGGCGGCGTGCGGCGGGGGACCGACGTCTTGAAAGCTCTCGCCCTCGGCGCCCGCGCCGTGCTCCTCGGCCGCGCCATCCTCTGGGGGCTCGCCGCCGACGGCGAGGCGGGAGCCGCCTACGTCCTGCGCCTGCTGCGCGACGAGCTCGACCTCGCGATGGCCCTCGCCGGAGCGCCGACGGTGAAGGAGATCACGCGGGATCTGGTGCGGCGGGGGTAGGTGGGCGTCCAAGGACGACCGCGGGTCGCCCCTACACCGGATCTCGAACGAAGGGTGTAGGGGCGACCCGCGGTCGCCTTTGGACGCGTCCCAGGAAAAAACTTACGGCAACCGTTTCCAATCCAAGTCCCAGGCCTCCCGCCGCTCGGCGAAGCCTACGACGCGCCCTTCGGCGTCGCGCTTCACGATCGTGCGGTAGCGCGGCTTGCCGGGAACGAAGAGGACGTCCGGGGCTTCGGCCTCGAGCGGCTCGGCCGGGCGTCCGACCTGCTGCCTTTCCAAGCCGCCGTCGGCGGTCTTGCGGATCTCGGCGGTGATCTCCGGGGTCAGGGCGTAGCGGCCGACGTACTCGTCGAGCTGCTGCGGCTTGAGCGCGACGGCCGGCGGGTCGGTGCGCAGGGCGAGGACCTGGCCGGCGATCATCCGCCAGCCGGCTGCCGACTTCTGCCAGGTTTCGGTGGTGCGGTACTGGCAGTGCAGCGGGTGCCCGTGATAGGTCTCCTCCTCGTCGTCCACGTAGCTGGCGACCGCCACCGAGCCATGCAGGGCGACCTTGAAACCGGTCACCTTGATGTGTCCGGAGACTCCCGGCGGCAGCCCCTTGGTCTGCTTCACCATCTCGGCCTTGCTCATCACCGTGCCGGCCTCGTCGGTATAGAGCAGCCCGTCGGCGAGATAGCGGTCCCACACCGCCGCCCCGCCGCTCGCGATGGCGTCCGCCATCTCCTGGGTTTGCCGCTGGAGGATCGCGGCCACGGTGTCGTGGGTGTTCGGGCGGGCAGAGGGCGCCGCGGCTCCGAGGCAGAGGAGGGCGGCGCCGGCGAGGGGCGCGAGGTGCCGGAGTTTGCTGTGCATGCCGGGAATTTTATTCTGCGAACGCCCGCGCCAGCCACTCCCGCGCCGCGCCAAGGTCTCCTTCGGAGTAAGCCACCGCCCTCCCCGCTCCCGACCCCCAGACCGGCCCGGGCCACGCCGCATCGGCCGCGAAGCGGCCGACGACGTGGACGTGGAGCTGCGGCACGAGGTTGCCGAGGGCTCCGACGTTGAGCTTCTCGGGACGGCAGAGGCGGGTGAGCACCTCGCTCGCCCGGGCGATCTCCTCGATCAGCGCGGCGCGGTCGGCCGGCGCCAGCTCGTGGATCTCGCGCACCGGCTTTCCAGAGAGCTCCCGCTCCGGCACCAGGATCAGCCAGGGGAAGCGGCGGTCGTTCCTCAGCAGCACCCGGCAGAGCGCCAGGCGCGCCACCTCGACGGCGTCGCGGGCGAGGGTGGGGTGGAGGACGAAGGGCACGGCGGCTATTCGGCGAGCGCCACCGGCATCAGGGCGAGCGCCGGCGCCGGGGCGGGGCGGGTCGGGCAGCCGACGTAGTACTGGCCGGGGAGCAGCGTCTCGTGCTTCATCACCACGCTGCCGTCCTCGACCCGCGCGCCGTCGCCGATGTTGGCGCCGTAGAGGAGGACCGTGCCGCCGCCGACCGTGCAGCGCTTGCCGATGTAGGCGGGGGCGATCTTCAGCACGCGGTCCTCGAAGCTGTGCAGCTGGAGCAGGCAGGAGACCGTGGCGTCGTCGCCGATGTTGAGCATGTCGGGATCGACCACCTGGGCGAACGAGGTGCCGAGCACCACCCGCTTGCCGATGCGGGCGCCGATCGCCCGCAGCCAGAGGCTCATGAACGGCGTCCCCTCGAAGCTCGCCAGGCTCCCCCGCACGTAGGCGGCCCACACCACGTAGAGGAAGTCCCAGCGGCTGCACCAGCACGACCAGAGCGGGTGGCGCCCCTCCTTCACGCGGCCGAGCAGCGCCCATTTTCCGATCAGGACGAGCACGACCAGGCAGGCGCCGAGGGCGATCGTCGAGGCGGGGAGGGTGAGCAGGTAGAACTGCGCCGGCGACTCGCCGGCGCGCCAGAGCGGCAGCAGCTTGAACCACAGGATGCCGAGCAGGAGCGGCACCACCGGGATCAGCAGCCGCAGGTACTCCCAGAAGACCCGCGTCACCCAGCGGTACCACTCGGGGTCGTGGGTGAGGCGGCGGTCGCTCTCCACCACCTCGCGGCGCGGCAGCTCGAAGGCGGGGTTGCCGAACCAGGAGCTGCCCGGGCGGATGCGGCGGGCGTCGGCCACCGTCGAGACCCCGATCAGGATGTCGCCGGGGAGCTCGGCGCCGGCGGGGATCACCACGTGGTTGCCGAGGAAGGTGCCGCTTCCGAAGGTGGTGCGCGCGGCGGAGAGCGTGCCGCGGTGGAGCCAGGGGCCGCCGAGATAGATGCCGTCGGCGAAGAAGCACTCGTCGCCGATCTCGATCAGCTCCGGGATCACCTCCATGATCGTGCTGATCTCGCACTTCCTGCCGACCTTCATCCCCGCCCAGCGCAGCCAGCGCGGCCAGAGCAGGGTGCCGCTCAGCGAGTTGGCCGCCGCCTCCACCATCCGCTCCTTGACGAAGACGGCGAGCGAGGTCCAGCCGTAGAGCGGGTAGGTGCCGGGGCGGATGGCGCCGAGCAGGCGGACGGCGAGCGCCTCGACCGGCAGCGCGAGGGCGAAGCCGGCGACCGCGATGCCGAGCGCGAGGAGGATCGGCGCGGCGTCGAACGACTCCGAGGAGTAGAGCGCCTCGATCCAGGACTCGGCGGCGCCGCGCTCGATCACCACCACCAGGAGGACCAGCGGCAGGAAGGCGAGCTGGGCGATCACCAGCCGCGCCAGCATCAGCAGCGCGCCGTGGAGCGCCGCGGGCCAGGACTGCCGGCGCCGCGACCCCGGCGCCGGGGTCAGCTCCGGGGTGGGCGGGGACGCCGACTCGTAGGCCGCCGGCACTCCCTTCCACTGCTCGCCGGCGGGGATCGCGGCGTGCGAAGGGAGCATCGAGAGGGCGGTGAGCACGGCGCCCTCGCCCAGCGCGCTGTTGCCCGCCATGCGGGCGCGCACGTCGAGGGTCGCCCCGGCGCCGATCGCGACCGTGCCGAGCACCAGCTCCTGGTTCTCGTACTCGAGGAGCCCCAGCGAGACATCGCGCCCGATGGTGGCGCCGTCGCCGATCTCGAGCAGGTCCCAGCCGCCGTTGCGCAGGTCGACGCCGCGGTGGATGTAAACCTTTTTGCCGATCTTCGCCCCCAGCGCGCGGAGGAAGGCGTTCTTGAACACCGTCCCCTCGACCAGCTCCCAGGGGATGATGCGCGCCAGCTGCTGCACGATCCAGCTGCGCAGGTAGAAGCTGCCGAGATAGGCGTGCCGCCCGGTGCGGTAGCGGCCGATCAGCAGCTTCTTGGCGGTCACCGTGGCGAGCAGGGCGAGCGGCGCGTAGACCCCCAGGGCGGCGAGCGCCAGCACCGGCAGGAGGAGGACGAAGGTGGTGGTCTCGACGTTCTCGGTGGTCGCCGGCAGCAGGCGGAAGGCGATCAGATAGGCCGCCGCCGAGGCGGCGATCGCCTTGCCGAGGATGAAGGCGAGCTGCAGGAGGGCGGTCAATCCCGGGTGCTTGGCGCGCCTGGCCGCGGGGGGAGCGGGAGGCGGGATCGCAGGCCCGGGCATCGACGGGGTCGGCGCGATCAGGGCCGCGAGGGCCGCCACCGTGCGCGCCTCGTAGACGTCGCGCACGGTGAGCGCCGAGGTCACGGCCGACTTGCGCAGGGCCGAGACCGCCTGCGCCGCGAGCAGCGAGTTGCCGCCGAGGTCGAGGAAGAAGTCGTCGTGGATCGACACCGCCGCGCCGCGGTGGAGCTGCCCCGCGAAGGCGTCGGCCACCAGGCGCTCGGCCGCGTTGCGCGGCGCCACCACCGCGCGGTCGGCGACCGCCTCCGGCGGCAGGTCGGGGAGCGCCTTGCGGTCGAGCTTGCCGGAGGAGGGGCTCGCCGGCAGCTCGGGGACGAGGGCGAAGCGCACCGGCACCATCGGCTCGGGGAGCTTGGCGCGCAGGTCGGCGCGCAGGAAGTCGAGGTCCGGAGGGGAGGCGGGATCGGGGACCAGGAAGGCGACCAGCTCCTTGCCGGCGCCCGAGGGGTGATCCTGCACCTTGCAGGCCGCCGCCCGGATGCCGGGGCGGGCGCAGAGCTCCGCCTCGACCGCCGAGAGCTCGATGCGGTGGCCGCGGATCTTGACCTGCGAGTCGGCGCGGCCGAGGTAGGCGAGGTCCCCCGCGGGGAGGCGGCGGACGAGGTCGCCGGTGCGGTAGATGCGCCCGAAATCCGGATGGTGGACGAATTTCTCTGCGGTGAGCTCCGGCAGGTTCAGATAGCCGCGGGTGACGCTCTGGCCGCCGATCACCAGCTCGCCGGTCTCCCCCGCCGGCACCTCGCGCAGCGCCTCGTCGACCACGAAGGCGGTGGCGTTGCGCACCGGCACGCCGATCGTCACCGGCTCGCCGGCCAGCACCCGCCCGCGCACCACGGTGACCGTGCACTCGGTCGGCCCGTAGCCGTTCTCGACCCAGCGTCCCGGCGCCCAGCGGTTGGCGACGTCGGCCGGCAGCTCTTCGCCCCCCAGGTAGAGGATGTGGAGATCGGGGAGGTCGCGCTCGGGGTCCTCGGTGGCGCTCATCCGCAGCAGGGTGGGCGGCGGGCAGAACATGTTGATCCGCTCGGCGCGCAGCCAGGGGGCGAGGTCGGGGCCGAGGCGCACCACGTCGTCGTCCATTACCACCAGGGTGGCGCCGCAGGCGAAGGCGAGCCAGATCTCCTCGACCGACGAGTCGTAGGCCACCGACGAGCTCTGCCCCACGCGGTCGCTCGGGCCCAGGCTGAAGTAGTCGACGTTCGAGAGGACGAGGTTGACGATGCTGTGGTGCTCGACCATCACCCCCTTCGGGTTGCCGGTGGTCCCCGAGGTGTAGATCACGTAGCAGAGGGTGGAGGGGGCGAGCCAGGGGGGTGCCGGGAGAGGAGTGGCCAGTGGCGCGGCGGCGGGCGCGTCCTCCACCACCACCGTGCGCTCAGGCGGAAAGCCGAGGCCGGCGACGAGCTCCCGGTCCTCCGGGAGGACCAGGGCGGCGACCGCCCGCGAGTCCTCGAGGATGAAGCGGATGCGCTCGCGCGGCGCGTCCGGCTCGATGCAGGTGTAGGCGCCGCCGGCCTTGAGGATGGCGAGCTGCGCCACGTAGACGAGGTGGCTCACCCGCGGCAGGAGGACGGCGACCACGCTCTCGCTCCTGACGAAGGGCGCCAGGCGCGCCGCCAGGGCGTCGGCCAGCGCGTCGATCTCGGCGTAGGTGAGCTGCCGGCGGGGCGCGGCGCCCGCGGGCGGCACCTCGATCGCGACCTGGCCGGGGAGCCGGCCGGCCACGCTCTCGAAGATCTTGTGCAGATATTGTGGGCTCGCCGGGCGAGCGGGGGTCACGGTCGAATCGGAGGCCTGGGCCCGGGGGGTTGCAACGCTCATGGTGATTTTGGGGACGGCCGATTCTCCGACATCCGCGGGGCGGACACAACTCCCAGGGTGCGGCCGGGCAAACCGCTTCCCAGCGGTCGCCCTGCGGACCGTTGAGAGCTGGAACCCGCCGGGGGTGAGAATCCTGCGGGTCGCGGGGGCTCGGCGTTGGTTTTTTGACTAACCACTCCCTCTTCTCCCGGAGGTCGGGAGGGAGGCGGGGAGAAGAGGGCCGGGGTGATGAGGGCCCGGCGGGGCGGACACCGCTGGAAAAACGAAGGCCTTGGGGTCGGAGTCGCCGCTCCGGCCGATCCGAAAACCCCCTCGGCTCCAGCGTCGACCGTGCCCCCGGTCCCTCACTCCCCCGGCCCCTCTCTCCCAGCCTCCCACCCGGCCGGCCGGGAGAGAGGGGAGACTGCTTTAGGAAGGGGCCGAACCGCTACACTCTCCCCATGCCCCCCCTCCGCCTCCGCTTCTCCCGCCGCCTGCCCTGGGAGCATCCGCAGAACCGCCTGACGCGGGCCCTGGAGGAGCGGGCGGCGCAGGGATTGCCGGTGATCGACCTCACCGGCAGCAACCCGATGCGGGCCGGGATTCCCTATCCCGAGGAAGAGCTGGAGGAGCTCCTGCGCCGCGGCGGGGCGACTGCGTACCAGCCGCACCCGCGGGGAATTCCGGCGGCGCGCGAGGCGCTGGCGGCGGTCCTTTCCCGGGAGGGCGATGCGGTGTCGCCGGACAACCTCGTGCTGACCGCCTCGACGAGCGAGTCCTACTCCTACCTGTTCAAGCTGTTCGCCGATCCCGGCTACGAGGTGCTGACGGCGGCCCCCTCGTATCCCCTGCTCGACAACCTGGCGGCCCTCGACTCGCTGGTGCTCACCCAGGTCTATCTGCCGCCCGGGCGGCGCTTCGAGCTCGATCCGGAGGCGGTCGAGCTGGCCCTGTCGATCCGCACCCGCCTGCTCGCCCTGGTCCATCCCGGCAACCCGACCGGCCGCTTCCTCGCCGCCAGGGAGCAGGAGGCGGTCCTCGCCCTCTGCGCCGCCCGCGGCCTGCCGCTGATCTCGGACGAGGTGTTCGCCGACTACGCGCTGGCCGAGACGCCGGACGAGCCGCGCGCCGGCCCCGCGGCGGCGTCGGGAGAGGCGCTCGCCTTCTCGCTCGGGGGCTTGTCGAAGAGCGCCGGCCTGCCGTCGTGGAAGCTGGGCTGGATCCGCGTCGGCGGCGCCCCCGAGCTGCGCCGCCGCGCCGTCGCCGCCCTCGAGCTGGTGGCTGACAGCTACCTGTCGGTGGCGACGCCGGTGCAGTCCGCGCTCGGCGGCGTGCTGGCCTTGGCGCCGCGCATCCGGGGGGCGATCCGCGAGCGGGCCCTGGGCAACCTCGCCCGGCTGCGGGCGGCGGTGGCGGGGCTGCCGGCCGTCGAGCTCTTCGAGCCCCAGGGCGGGTGGGCGGTCCTGCTGCGCATCTCGCTGCCGGTCGCCGACGAGGATCTGGTCCTCGAGCTCCTGGAGCACGCCGGAGTCCTCGTCCATCCCGGCTACTTCTTCGACTTCGCGACCGACGACTTCCTGGTCCTCTCCCTCCTCCCCGAGCCGGAGAGGTTCGGGGAGGGGGCGAGGCTCCTCGCGGGATATCTGGGCGGGGGAGTCTAGGTCCTTCGAAGGTGCGCGGCCGCGGGGTGCCGGGACAAGGCAGGCTTTCTCATCCCGGCACAGGCCTTGCTCCGCTCTTTGAGCCCCATGGCCGAGCCCCGAGAGAAGCCCCGCCCCCGCCCTGAGAACGCGCCCGCCGATCCGACCGCCGAGCCGCCGGCGTCCGCTCAGCCCACGGGAATGCGCAAGTGGGGAAGCCTGCTCGTCCTCTCGCTGGCGCTCGCCATCATCATCATCGACACCACGCTGCTCAACGTCTCGCTCGAGACGCTGATCCGCGAGCTGCACACCACGCTGCAGAGCCTGCAATGGGTGATCTCCGCCTACTCGCTGACCCTCGCCGCGCTGACCGTCACCGGCGGGCGCCTCGGCGACATCTTCGGGCGCAAGCGGATGTTCAGGCTCGGCGCGATCCTCTTCGCCGCCGGCTCGTTCATCGCCTCGATCAGCCGCTCGGTGCCGACGCTGATCGCCGGCGAGTCGATCGTCGAGGGGATCGGCGCGGCGCTGATGATGCCGGCCACCGCCTCGCTGCTGGTCGCCAAGTACCGCGGCCACGACCGCGCCCTCGCCTTCGGGGTCTGGGGGGGCGTGGCGGCGGCGGCCTCCGCCGTCGGGCCGGTCCTCGGCGGCTTCCTGACCACCCACTACAGCTGGCGCTGGGGGTTCCGGATCAACATCGGCGTCGTCGCCCTCCTCCTGCTCGGCTCGCTGGCGATCGGCGACGAGCCGGTGCATGGCAAGAAGACGATCGACTTCGTGGGGGTCCTGCTCTCGGCGCTCGGCCTGCTCGCCGTCGTCTTCGGCATCATCGAGGCGTCGTCCTACGGCTGGATCCACGCCCTCAAGCCGTTCGCCGTCGCCGGCCGGGAGCTGCCGCTCGGAAGCCTCTCGATCGTGCCTTTCGCCATTCTCCTCGGCCTCGTGATCCTCGCCGGCTTCTTCCTCTGGGAGCGGCGGGTCGAGCGCGCGGGGGGGATGCCGCTCGTCTCGCTGCGCCTGTTCGGGAACCGCAGCTTCCTCGCCGGCGCCGGGGTGACCGGGGTGATGATGCTGGGGCAGAACGGCGTCATCTTCTCGCTCCCCGTCTTCCTGCAATCGGTGCGCGGGCTCGACGCCTTCCACACCGGCCTCACCCTGCTGCCGATGTCGGTGCTCCTCTTCATCGTCTCGCCGGCGGCGGCGATGCTGACCCGGAAGATCCCCCACAAGCGGCTGGTGCAGGCCGGGCTCATCGTCAACGTCGGCGCCCTCCTCGCGTTGCGCTTCGCGCTCGGCGTTGACACCCCGCTCGGCTGGCTGGTCCCCGGGCTCGCCCTCTACGGGATCGGCCTCGGGCTCGTGCTGTCGCAGATCAACAACCTCACCCTGTCGTCGGTGCCGGTGGAGGAGGCGGGAGAGGCCTCCGGGGTCACCAACACCTTCCGGCAGATCGGCTCGTCGCTGGGGGCGGCGATCATCGGCTCGGTGCTCCTCACCTCGATCGTCGTCGACCTCCAGGCGACGGTGGGGCGGAGCCCGCGCATCCCGCCGCCAGAGAAGCCGGCGATCGACCGCCTGCTGCGCCAGCAGGCCTCGAGCCTGGCGTTCAATGGCGCGGGTGGCGCGGGCGAGGGCGGCCAGGGCGGCCCCTTCGACCGCCTGCCGCCGGCGATCCGCGGCGAGATGACCGCCGCCCGCCGGGTCGCGATCACCGACGGCGACCGCAAGGCGCTCACCTACGGCGCCGGCTTCATCCTCCTCGGGCTCCTGGTCTCGACCCGGCTGCCGCTGCGGGCGGCGGAGCAGGGCGGCAAGCCGCGGTGACCTGCTAGAGTTTAGACACTGTCGAGAAATAACTGTCGGGAAATAAAGAATGGATGCCGTGACCACCGCGCAGAACGAACCCTCCCCCTCTCCCGGCCGCTTCCGGATCAGCGAGTTCGTGCGCTGGAGCGACGTCGACCTCGCGGGCATCATCTGCTACGGCGCCTACGTGCGTTTCTTCGAGATCGCCGAGACCGAGCTGTTCCGGGCGATCGGCTTCCCCTATTCGAAGCTGTTCGAGGAGTTCGATTTCTGGCTGCCGCGGGCCCAGCTCCACTTCGAGTTCAGGAAGCCGGCGCTGCTCGACGACCATCTCGACGTCGAGATCTGGATCGCCAGGGTGGGGACCTCGTCGCTGCGGATGGAGTTCGAGATGCGCCGGGTGGCTGCGCAGGGGGAGCGCGAGCTGACCGCCGAGGGGTACGCGGTGGTGGTGGCGGTGGCGCGGGCCGATCTGCGGCCGATTCCGCTGCCGCCGCCGTTCGTCGCGGCGCTGGCCCCCTACCGTTTGACGCCGGCCTGCAAATAGCGCCGCTGCAGCTCCTCGACGGTCATCGGCCCCAGCCGCACGCGGACCGCGGTGGGCTCGCCGCCGGGGCTCTGCCGGTAGGTGATGAAGGCGGTGTCGCCGGTGCGCAGGTCGGCCAGCCGGAGCGGCCGCCCCTGCTCGTCGCGATAGGCGGTCTCGGCGGTCACCCGCATCAGCAGGGTCACCTCGGTCGGATGCTTGAGCACGACCCGGCCGCGGGCCGCGTCGATCGACGCGACGATGAAGAACTCCTCCCGCTCGTTCGGCGCCGCCGGGGCAGCCACGGCGGCGCCCCCCGGCCCCAGCCCGAGCAGGATCACGAGGAGGACGAGGGGAACGAGGCGGCGGCGTCCGTTCATCGCCCTCTCCCGGTGTTCCCCGCCGCCCCCGGCGGCCGGACCGGCTTCGCCTTGCCGTCCCCCGCGGCGGCGGCGAAGGCACCGGTGACCAGGAGGTCGCCTTCCTTGAGGTTCCCCTGGACCAGCTGGGTGTTGGCGAAATCGGAGATCCCGGCCTTGACCAGGACCGGCTGGAGCTCATCCGCGGCGGCGAGCTTCCAGACGACCTGCTGGCCGCCGGCGTGGGAGGTGCGGGCGGCCTCCGGGATCCGGAACCGCTCGTAGAGCTTGCCGAGGTCCGCCGCCGGCAGGTCGGGCGAGTAGGTGAGGGCGGCGTTGGGGATCTCGAGGACGTTCTCGGCGTGGCCGGTCGGCAGCGTGACGTAGGCCGTCTCGCCCGGCAGCAGCCGCCCGTCGGGGTTTTCGAAGTCGATCACCGTGTCGTAGGTGACGACGTTCTGCACGATGTAGGCGTTCAGCCGGATGGCGCCCACCTGGCCATGGAAGGTCTCGTTGGGGAAGGCGTCGACCTGGAAGGTGGCGTCGCCGCCGACCTTGATGAAGCCGGTGTCCGACTCGTCCGTCTTGGCGTAGACCTGCATCCGCTTGAGGTCCTGGGCGATGGTGAACAGGTTGGGGGCCTGGAGGGAGGCGGCGACCGACTGGCCGACGGTGACGTTCTTGGCCACCACCGTCCCGTCGGTGGGGGAGAGGATCGTCGTGTAGCGCAGGTTCGCCTCCGCCTGCTGCAGCGAGCCCTGCATGGCCGAGATCTCGGCCCGCGCCTGCTCGACCTGCGCCACCGCCTCCTGGTACTGCGCCCGGGCCTGGTTCACCTGCGCCTTCGCCGCCAGCGCCCCGGCCTCGGACTGGCCGAGGGTCGACTGGCTGAGGTCCTTCTGGTCGAGGGGGAGGAGCCCCTGGCCGTAGAGCTTGGTGAGGCGCTGGGCGTTGGCGCGCGCATAGGCGGTGTCGGCGGCCGACTTGGCGGCGTTGGCCTGGTAGGTCTCGATCTGCGCCTGGCTCGAGCCGAGGCCCGCCTGGAGGTGCCGCAGGTTCGCCTCGGCGCTCGCCAGGTTGCCGCGCGCCGTGACCACCTGGGCCTGGTAGACGGCGGGATCGATCTGGGCGAGGACCTGCCCGGCGCGGACCTGCGTGTTGAAGTCGGCGAAGACGAGCTTCACGGTCCCCGAGACGTAGGAGCCGACCGGGACGGTGGTCAGCGGGTTGATGCTCCCGGTGGCCTCGACGGCCGAGGTGATGGAGCCGCGCCGGACCGGGGCGGTCAGGTATTGCGGCCCAGTCGAGCGTCCGCCGATCCAGAAGCCGAGGAGGAGGAGCGCGGCGACCGCCCCGGCGACGGGGAGGAGGACTCGCCGCCGTGAGAGAGGGAGCGCTGTCGGCATGGGGGTATCATACCCAAACCATGGAGCTGCGTATCCTCCTCCCGGAAGCCCTCGGCGCCATGGCGGCCAACAAGCTGCGCACCGCGCTCACCATGCTCGGCATCACGATCGGGATCGCCGCCGTGATCTGCACCGTCGCCATCGGCGAAGGGGGCTCGAACCGCGTCCGCGAGCAGTTCCAGAGCCTGGGCGACAACTTCATCTGGGTCGAGGCGGGGAGCCGCAACGTGCAGGGGGTGCGCACCGGCACCGGTGCCACCAAGACCCTCACCCTGCGCGACGCGCAGGCGATCCGCGAGGCCGTGCCGCTGATCAAGAGCGTGTCGCCCAACGTCGACGGCCGGGCGCAGGTGATCTACGGCAATCAGAACTGGTTCACCCAGTACCGGGGGGTGACGCCGGAGTACCTCGCCATCCGCCGCTGGACGGTCGCCCGCGGCGCTTCGTTCACCCGCCAGGACGTGACCCTCTCGGCCAACGTCTGCCTGCTCGGCCAGACCGTGGCCGGCATGCTGTTCGGCGGGGCGGACCCGATCGGCAGGAAGATCCGCGTCGGCAATCAGCCGTTCCGGGTGGTCGGGGTGCTCGCCGCCAAGGGGGAGACCGCCACCGGCCAGGACCAGGACGACACGGTCCTGATGCCGAGCTCGACGGTGCAGCACAAGATCAAGGGGATCAACTGGCTCGACGACATCGTGGCCTCGGCGGTCTCGCCGGAGGCGATCGGCCCGGCCAAGGAGCAGATCGTCCGCCTGTTCCGCCAGCGCCACCATCTGCGCCCGGGCTCGCCCGACGACTTCAACCTCCGCAGCCCCGAGGAGATCCTCAAGGCGCAGCAGGAGACCAGCCGCACCTTCACGATCCTGCTCGCCAGCATCGCCTCGGTCTCGCTGCTGGTCGGCGGCATCGGGATCATGAACATCATGTTCGTCACCGTCACCGAGCGCACCCGGGAGATCGGCGTCCGCCGCGCCGTGGGGGCCACCCGGCGCAGCGTCCAGACGCAGTTCCTGGTCGAGGCGGTGCTGCTCTGCGCCCTCTCCGGCGCCGTCGGCGTCCTCCTCGGCGTGGTCGCCTCCAGCGTCTTCTCGAGCGTGCTCGGCTGGGTGATGATCATCCCGCCGCGGGCGATCGTGATCGCCGTCCTGTTCTCCGGCCTGATCGGCGTCGGCTTCGGCTTCTACCCGGCCCGCAAGGCGTCGCTGCTCGATCCGATCGACGCCCTGCGCTACGAGTAGTCGGCTCGGCCGGCTCGGCCGGAAATCAGCCCAGGAAGAAGCGGGCGGTGAGCACCTTCCCCTCGGCCGTCGCGCGGTGCTCGAGGCGGTCGGCCAGGCGGAGGACGGCGCCGAGGCCGGTGCCGATCCCCTTGCGGCCGAGGATGAGGGCGGGGTCGATCGGTCCCTGGTCGTCGTAGCCGTCGGTCATCGCCATCCGCAGGTCGCGGATCGGGGGGCCGACGTCGCTCGCCTCGACGTAGAGCTCGCCGGCGGGCGGCGAGGCGGGGTCATGGCTGATCCGGATCTCCCCCTCGACGCCGTGCTTGACGATGTTCGAGGCGAGCTCGGAGACCACGATCGCCACCTCCTCGGCGCGCCGGGCGTTGCAGCCCGCCGCCCGGGCGAAGCGCCGCGCCTGGCCGGCCGCCACGATGGCGCCGGTGCGCTCCCGGATGGGGAAGACCCGGCTGGCGACCGGCACCTCCAGCGGCTCCAGCACTTCCAGTACCTCCTCGGGGGGGAGATCCGGCCCGTCCAACCGCTACGCCTCGGCGGTCAGCCGGCGGGCGTTCTGGTGCACGACCTGCTCGGTCTCCCGCAGATACAGTTGGAGGGCGTCGCGCAGGCTGCGCAGCGTCCGGATGCCGGTCAGGTCGACCCCGATGTGGGTCAGCGTCTGCGCGATTCCCGGGTTGATGCCGGAGATGATGCACTCGGCGCCGAGCAGCCGCACGGCGCGGGCCATCTTGATGAAGTGGTCCGCGGTCTTGGTGTCCATCACGTCGATCCCGGTGATGTCGACGATCGCCATGCGCGCCTGCTTGGCGACGATCGTCTCGAGCAGCGTCTCGGTCATCTCGGCGCTCCTCTGGCTGTCGACGATCCCCACCACCGGCAGACAGAGGACGCCTCCCCAGACCTCGATGATCGGCGTCGACAGCTCGCGGATGGCGGCCTGCTGCATCTCGATCGTCTCCAGCTTCCCCTCGAGATCGCGGTTGATCGATTCCTGCTGCGTGAGCATCCGGTTGAGCTCCGACTTGGCCTCGCCGAGCTCGCGGACGAAGATCGAGAACGCCGTCTCGAGCTCCGAGAACTCGTCCTTGATCTCGCCCGAGCGCTCGAGCAGCGAGAGGCAGGAGTCGAACTCGTCGACGCTGGCGTAGGAGAGCGCCTCGATGACCGACTGCAGGCGCTCGGAGGTGACGATGACGTGGGGCTCTTCGTTCTCGGCCATGCTTTTCTTCCTCGCGATAAATTATGAAGCGGATTATGAAGCTGATTATGGAGCTGATGATGAATCGAAAATTTTCAGGCCGCGTCCCGGGCTTCAGGCCGCGGCAAACATTACGCGCCGCTCGGTGAGCCATTTCCGCGCCAGCTCTTCGGTGTCGAAGAAGGCGATCGGGTTGAGGTTCGAATCCCGGCGGAACAGGTTGATCGAGGTGATGACGAGCTTGGTGACCACCCGCGCCTTGAGCGGCGCCTTGATCACCGCCATGCCGCGCAGGGGGATCTCCTTGAGCGTCTCGGCGACCGCCCGCCGCCCCTCCGGCGCGATGTTGTCCAGCCGTTCGGCGTCGATCAGGAAGAACAGGACGCGCTTTCCCTCCGCCATCACGAGCTGCCGGCGCAGCAGCTCGATCGCGTCGTCGGCGGTGGCGGCGGCTCCGAAGCGCAGGTAGATGATGTCCGGCTCCTCGAAATAGGTGAGGTGCTTGCCGGCGATCAGGTTCGCCGGGTTCGAGCGTTCTTCGGCCGCGGTCGCCATCTTCATCTCCCTCGCCGGACAGACTGCCGGGACATGCACAGAAAACGGGTCAACGCCGCACCGGCTCGCGGCTCGGCGGCGCCGCGGCGGCGTTCCCCTCGGGCGTCCCGGTGAGCTTGTCGGCGAGCGACGCGTCGTCGCCGAAGCCGAGGACCAGGGCGGTCGAGTCGTCGTGGTCCTTCCCCCAGTGCTCGACGATGCGGCGGGCGACCGCCTCGGCCGTCCCCGGCAGGCAGGACTTGAGGTTGCCGCGGCTGGAGATGCCGTCGCTCATCAGGCAGTAGATGTCGCCCGGCTTCATCGCCACCCGCATCACTTTCGAGGAGCGCATGTTGTGGCCGACGATGCCGGCGAGGCAGAACAGGCTCGGCGGCGTGCCGGCGAGGCTCTGCACCTCGATGTTGCCGATGCCGCAGAACTCGCCCTGGCCCGCGGCATCGACCTTGAGCACGCCGACGGCGGCGCCGCGCGTCACCCGCAGCTCCTGGTGGCAGCGGTTGAGGATCGAGCCGACGGGCTGGTCGGCGCACTTCCTGATCACCTCGACGGCGAGCTCGGCGGCCACCGACGACTCGTAGCCGTGGCCGAGGCCGTCGATCACCGCGACCAGGGTTTCCGTGGCGTTGTGCTCGATCAGGAAGCTGTCGCCGCAGATCGACAGCCCTTTGTACGGACGGCTGAAAGCACCGGTTCTCAACGTTCCCCCTTGAAGACGCAGGTCACGGTGGTTCCGATGCCCGGCCGGGTGTCGAGCAGGAAGTCGTCCACGAGCTTCTTCACGGCGACCAGGCCCTTGCCCATGCCGCGTTGCGATTTGTAGGTGCCGGCCCAGATCTCGTCGAGCTTGGCCTGCGGGATGCCCGGCCCCTGGTCGCTCGCGATGATCTGCAGGCCCGGGATGCCGCGCTCGTCCTTGACCGAGCGCAGCTCGACCGTGCCCTTGCCGGCGTAGAAGATGATGTTGCGCGCCAGCTCCGAGACGGCGGTGGCCACCTTGACGGAGGCGAACTTCGAAAGGCCGATGCGCACCGCCTCCGACCACGCCTCGAGGCGGGCGGTGGCAATGTCCTTCTCCTGCACGATGGGAAGCTTCTTGGGAGCCAGGGCGAGGCCCGAGGGGGCCTTCTCGGCCCCCATCCCGCCGGCCCCCGCGCCGGAGGAGAGGGCGCGGTCGCAGGCGGCGATCAGCTGCGCGCTGTTGCTGCGCGCGAACAGCCGCACCGAGTTCTCGAGCTCCTGCATGATGGTCGCGCGGTCGGTCGCGGTGAGCTGGTGGACCGGAGTCGTCGCCAGACCCCCCAGGCGATTGAAGATACTGCGCTGGGTGATCGACGAGATCGTCCCGGCCAGGATGGAGCCGATCTCCTTTTCGACCGTCTTCATTGCAGCAGGTCGAGCCTTTCCAGGGCGAGATCGAGGTTGAGGGCGGTGCTGACCGAGTCGAGCTCGACCCCCATCTCGATCAGGGTCATCGCCACCGCCGGCCGGATCCCCACGATGAAGCACTGGGCGCCCATGAAGCGCACCGACTTGCCGATGTCGTTGAGGATGCGGGTGATGTAGCTGTCGATGACCTCGACGGCCGAGACGTCGAGGATGACGCCGCGGGCGTTGACCGTGCGGACCCGGTCCATCAGCGAAGCCTGGAGGTCCAGGGCCAGGCGGTCGTGCAACTCGGTCTGGATGCTGACCAGCAGGCAGTTGCGAATCTGGATGATCGGTAGCTCTTGCTCCACGATGCTCCGCTTCCCAAGGTCGGGATGAGACCGGCGACAAGAGCCCTGCGCAGGGAGGACCAAGGATGGAGGCCGCTCACCCGGCCGGTGAACGGCTCCCGCGCTACGGCACGTGCTGATCCGCAAGGTGCTCCTTGCCGTGCCGGGCCTTCGACGTCGGAAGTTCTGGAAGTTTTTAGCATATTGCTACGCGAAAATCCACCGGGGGGTCGCCGAGGGCGCCCCCGGGGAAAGCGGAGCGACGTGTGGATGGCCTGAAAGTGAGCCGGCGCGCGCTTCAGGCCGCGTCGCGCATCGCCGGCTTCACTGCCGCGTTGACCGCCGCATATTGTCGTAACGGCGGCGGAGTTTCGTCACTCCGGGAGCCTGCCGAGGTGGTCGCGGGGTGGGCCGTCGCGGCGGGGTGGCGCTCCATCGCCTTGGCCACTCCCCAGATCGCGAGCAGCAGGAGACCGAGGGCCAGAAGCCAGGTGACGAAGCGGTGTTGCGGTTCGGAGTCGATGTTAGACATGATGATTCATTTCCCTCCCGGCAAAAAAATGTGCAAAGAGCACGCCCGCTCACCGGGCCAGGTGAAACCGCGGCTGCTCTGGGGCGTATAAACTCCGTCCAGCCCTTCCAGGGTATTGAGGAGATGACGAGGAGACGACGAGGAGACGATGATGCGCTGTGCGATTGTAGGAATTGCCTTCCTGGGGCTCGGAGCGCTGGCGCTCGGCGCTCCGGCGGCGGCCGTTACCAGCCCGGTCCCCAGCCAGGCTCCGCCGGCCGTGCAGGCTGCGCAGGCGGTGACGCCGGCGCCGGCCGTGACGGCTCCCTTCGACCCCGAGGCGGCGACCGCCGCCTACCTCGGCACCCTCGACCAGGCGAAGCGGGCTCGCTCGGACGCCTACTTCGAGGGGGGCTACTGGCTGACCCTCTGGGGGTTCCTCTACGGGCTCGGGGTGGCGTGGCTGCTGCTCGGCACCGGGCTGTCGGCCCGCATGCGCGACCTCGCCGAGCGGACGGTGGGCTGGAGGCCCTTGCAGACCCTCCTCTACGCGCTCCAGTATATCCTGGTGAGCTTCGTGCTGGGCTTCCCGCTGTCGGTCTACGCCGACTTCTTTCGCGAGCACCAGTACGGCCTCGCGACGCAGGGCTTCCCGGCCTGGATAACCGACCAGTTGAAGGGGCTCGGCGTCGGGCTCGTCCTCGGCTCTCTGGCGTTGACCGCCCTCTACTGGGTGTTGCGCAAGGCGCCGAGGACCTGGTGGCTGTGGGGAGCCATCGTCTCGATCCTCTTCGCCACCGTCACCGCCGCCCTGGCGCCGGTGTTCATCGAGCCGCTGTTCAACCGCTACAGCGAGCTGCGCGACCCGGCGCTGCGCGGGCCGATCCTGTCGCTGGCGCGGGCGAACGGCATCCCGGCCGAGCACGTCTACGTGGTCGACGCCTCGAAGCAGTCCAACCGGGTGAGCGCCAACGTGGCGGGGGCCCTGGGGACGACGCGGATCGCCCTCAACGACAACCTGCTGAAGCGCGTCTCGCCGGCGGGGATCCAGGCGGTGATGGGGCACGAGATGGGGCACTACGTGCTCAACCACGTCTACAAGGGGCTCTTCTACTTCGGCGTCGTGCTGGTGGCCGGCTTCGCCTTCCTGCGCTTCGGGTTCGACCGCGCCCTCGGCCGCTGGGGTGCGCGCTGGGGGGTGCGGGACGTCGCCGATCCGGCCGGGCTCCCCCTGATGGCGGTCCTCCTCTCGATCTTCTTCTTCGTCCTGACGCCGCTCAACAACACCATGATCCGCACCGACGAGGCGGAGGCCGACATCTTCGGCCTCAACGCCTCCCGCCAGCCGGACGGCTTCGCCGAGGTCTCGCTGATCCTTTCCGAGTACCGCAAGCTCGAGCCCGGTCCGCTGGAGGAGTGGATCTTCTTCGACCACCCGAGCGGCCGGAACCGCATCCTGATGGCGATGCGCTGGAAGGCCGAGCACCTGGGGGAGCTGGCGGGGAAGCCGAGGAGCTGAGCGTTGATGCCCCCTACCCTCCTCCACATCGGCAGCGGCAACGTGCGCCTCCCGGGCTGGACGAACGTCGACGTCCAGCCGCTCCCCGGGGTGGACGTGATCGCCGACGTGACGCGCGGGCTCGACTTCGCCGGGGCGGAGGCGGTCTTCTCCGAGCACTTCCTGGAGCACCTGGCGATCGACGACGCCCTGGCTTTCCTGCTCGAGGTGCACCGCGTCCTGGCGCCCGGCGGGTGGCTGCGTCTGTCGACCCCCAACCTCGACTGGGTCTGGCTCACTCACTACCGGCTGGAGGGGGAGGGGGCGGAGAAGCGCGGCGCGGCGCTCGCCATCAACCGCGCCTTCCGCGGCTGGCGCCACCAGTTCCTGTGGAACCGCGAGATGCTGGAGGATGCGCTCGCCGCCTGCGGCTTCGCCGAGATCCGCTGGCCGCGGCGGGGCGAGAGCGAGCTCCCCTTCTTCCGCGGCCTCGAGGTGCACGACACCTACGGCGACACCGAGGGGTTACCCCACATCCTGCTCGCCGAGGCCCGCAAGGCCGAGCCGCGGCCGGAGCGCCTGCGCGCGCTGCGCGAGGCGGTGCAGAGCGGGTTCCTCGATCACCTGAAGGACTAATTTTCCAGCCAATACCCGCGCGCGAGCTCCCGGTACTCCGCGACCTGCCGCCGCTGCCACGCCTCGTCCCGTCCGAGCTCCGCGGCGAGGAGCGCCGCCACGGCGGGGGCGATCTCGGCACTGGCGCGGGCGTCGAGGAGGAGGGCGCGGGTGCGGCGGGCGAGGACGTCCTCGACCGAGCGGGCCATCTCGTGGCGGGCCGCCCAGACGACCTCGGAGGCGCGGTAGGGGAGGCTCGCGTGGAGCGGCGCGTCGCCGCCCGGGTGCTCGCCGGCGAGGCGGGCGACGGCGGGGGAGTCGGCGCCGTAGACCGCGAAGTCGTGATGGTGCGGCCCCTCGGCGCGCCAGCCGTGCAGGGGGAGGTCGGCGGTGCGCGAGGGGCGCTCGTCGAGGTCCGCCACCAGGGCGGCGTGGTCGATCGCGTCCTCGCCCATCCGGCGGTAGGTGGTCCACTTCCCCCCCGCGAGGGTGACCAGGCCGGCGGGGGAGACCAGCAGGGTGTGGTCGCGCGACAGGGCCGCCGTCTTCGCCGCCGCCCGGTTGCCGCGCACCAGCGGGCGCAGCCCGGCGAAGCAGGAGAGGACGTCGCCGCGGCCGGGGCGCGGGGTCAGGTAGCGTCCCGCGTGGTCGAGCAGGAACTCGATCTCGGCGGCGAGCGGGCGGGGCTCGAGCGCCGGGGCCGCGACCGGCGTGTCGGTGGTCCCCACCACCACCCGGTCGTGCCAGGGGACGGCGAACAGCACGCGGCCGTCGGCGGTGTGGGGGACCAGGATGGCGCTCTCCCCCGGCTGGAAGCGGCGGTCGAGCACCAGGTGGACCCCCTGGCTGAGCGCCAGCAGCGGCGGGCTCGCCGGGTCGTCCATCCGCCGCAGGCCGTCGGCGAAGATGCCGGTGGCGTTGATCACCACCCGCGCCCGCACCTCCGCCTCCGCGCCGCTCTCCTCATCGCGGTTCTCTTCGTCCCGGACACGGGCTCCCCGCACCAGCTCGCCCTCCTTGATCAGCCCCACGGCGGAGACGTAGTTGACCGCCACGCCACCGAGGTCCGCGAGGGTGAGGGCGAGGGTCACAGCCAGGCGCGCGTCGTCGAACTGGGCGTCCTGGTAGACGACCCCGCCGCGCAGCCCCCGCGGCTCCAGGGTGGGGATGCGGTCGAGCGCCTCCTCGCGGGAGAGGTGGCGCGAGGGGGCGAGCCCCATCTTGCCGGCGAGCAGGTCGTAGAGCTTGAGGCCGGCGCCGTAGTAGGGGGCCTCCCACCAGTCGTAGCTGGGGACCACGAAGGGGAGGTCGCGCACCAGGTGCGGGGCGTTGCGCAGCAGCCGGCCGCGCTCGCGCAGTGCCTCGAGGACGAGCGCCACGTTCCCGCGCTGGAGGTAGCGCACGCCGCCGTGGACCAGCTTGGTGCTGCGGCTGGAGGTCCCCTTGGCGAAGTCGTGACCTTCGATCAGGGCGGTGCGGTAGCCGCGTGAGGCCGCCTCGACGGCCGCCCCCAGGCCGCTGGCGCCGCCGCCCACCACCAGCACGTCCCACGGCTGCTCCTCGGGAGCGAGGAGGCGGGCGAGCATCTCGGCGCGGTTCAACCGGCGTCCTCGGGCATGGAGCGAGTATGCCTGAAAATGTTCGTGGCAAAACAAAGGGCGGCCCCGCGAGGGGCCGCCCTGGTTTCAACCCGCTGACCTGGAGGTTACGCGGTCGCCGAACGCTTGCGCAGGATCATCAGCGCGCCGACGGCGAGCAGGAGCCCGAGGGCGGCGAGGCCGGTCTGGCCGAGGGTCGGCACCGGCGGGGGCGGCGGGGCGAAGTTGGTGATCGCCGCCCGCTCGGCGGTGGTCAGGCACTGCGTGGCGTTGTCCGGCAGGTTGGCGAGCTCGGCCGCCTTGGCCGCCGCCGCCGCGTTGCTCGGCTGGCCGGCCACGAAGTTGGCGATGATCCGCGTCTCGCCGGGCTGGAGGGTGATCGTGTAATCCCAGTACGGATTGTCGTCGCCGTCCACGAAGTGGATGAAGGTCACCGGGTTCGGCGAGCTCGGCCCTTGCAGGACGTGGCCGAGCCGCACGTCGGACGACGTGGTCCCCGAGTAGTTCTGGAACGAGTTGATCCAGGTGTCGGTGGTCTCGGCGGTGGCGTTGCCGTTCGAGGAGGTGACGATCTTCGTGTTGTTGTCCGAGCCCAGGTTGTTCGAGGTGATCAGGTTGAAGGTCACCGGCGCCGCGCCGGTGTTCGTCACGATGTTCAGCCAGCGGCCGAAGCTGTCGTTGCTGGGGACGAACACCTTGCGCGAGACCTGGATCGTCGAGGTCGGCAGATTGATCGTCTGCACCGGGAGGACCACCTGGCGGCCGCCGCACTCGGTCGTCGCCGGGCCGTTCTGGTTGTACATGATGTAGTCGGGCAGGGCCGAACCCTTGGTCGGCAGGTTTCCCTTCGCCGTCCGGGCGGCGACGCCGGCCCCGCCGCTGTTGCCCGACTGGCACGGCCCGGTGGCGCCGTTGTTGCCGATGCAGATCGAGTTGTAGCCGTCGAAGGCGTCGTTCAGGGTCGAGCTGGTGGTGCCGCCGTTGAGCGTGGTGGCGTTGACCGCCGCCGTGTAGCTCGCCTCCGACATCGCCCCCGAGGCGGAGCTCGAGGTGGTGAAGGTGATGTTCGTGTTGATGAAGTACTTGAGGCCGGAGGCGTCGATCAGGGCGATCGAGCCGGTGGCCTTGGGCTTGACGCCGCTCTTGGTCGGGCGGCCGGCCTCCGACTTCGACTGGTGCTTGAGGTCCTTGCCGAGGACCCGGCGCTCGACGAGCGAGACGTCGGCGGAGGCGAGCTGGGCGGTGAACAGGACGGACAGGGCGCAGACGACGAGCCGTTTCACAGGCTACAACCTCCCTCGGTTCAAAAGAAGAAGAATGGGATCCCGAGTGCTGCACTCAAGGGGTCGAATAGTTGTACCACAGGAGAGCGCGGTGGAAAAGAAAAAGGCGGCCCGCTCAGGGGCCGCCTTTTTCAGGATCGGAACGACGAGCCGGGCTTTACGCGACGGCCGAGCGGCGGCGCAGGATCAGCAGCGCGCCGAGGGCGAGCAGGATCCCGAGGGTGACGAGGCCGGTCTGGCCCAGGGTCGGCACCGGGGGAGGCGGCGGGGCGAAGTTGGTGATCTCCGCCCGCTCGGCGGTGGTCAGGCACTGCACGGCGTTGGGCGGCAGCGAGGCGAGCTCCGCCGCCTTGGCGGCGGCCGACGCCTTGCTCGGCTGGCCGACCACGAAGTTGGTGATGATCCGCGTCTCGCCGGGCTGGAGGGTGACGGTGTAACCCCAGAAGGGGTTGTCGTCGCCGTTCACGAAGTGGATCCCCGTCACCGGGTTCCCCGAGCTCGGCCCCTGGATGACGTGGCCGAGGCGCACGTCGGACGACGTGGTCCCCGAGTAGTTCTGGAACGAGGTGAGCCAGGTGTCGGTCGTCTCGGCGGTGTTGTTGCCGTTCGAGCTGGTGACGAGGATCGTGTTGCTGTCCGAGCCCAGGTTGTTGGCGATGACCAGACCGAAGGTCGCCGGCGTCGCGCCGGTGTTGGTCAGGATGTTCAGCCAGCGGCCGAAGCTGTCGTTGGTGGGCACGAACACCTTGCGCGTCATCTGGATGACGTCGCGGCCGACGACGATCGACTGGGTGGGGAGCACCACCTGGCGGCCGCCGCACTCGGTGGTCGCCGGGCCGTTCTTGTTGTAGATGACGAAGTTGGCGTTCCCCGTCTCGCAGTTGGCGATCGTGCCGTTGAGGCTGATGCAGGCGGTGTTGTAGCCGTCGAAGGCGTCGTTCAGGGTCGAGCTGGTGGTGCCGCCGTTGAGCGTCGTGGCGTTGACCGCCGCCGTGTAGCTCGCCTCCGACATGGCTCCCGAGGCGGAGCTGGTGGTGCTGAAGGTGATGTTCGTGTTGATGAAGTACTTGAGGCCGGAGGCGTCGATCAGGGCGATCGAGCCGGTGGCCTTGGGCTTGACGCCGCTCTTCGTCGGGCGGCCGGCCGCCACTTTCGCGGCGTGCTTGAGGTCCTTGCCGATGGCCCGCCGCTCGACGAGCGAGACGTCGGCGGAGGCGAGTTGGGCTGTGAACAGGGTGAACAGGGCACAGACGATCAGCCGTCTCACGTTTTCAACCTCCCTCGATCTTTGGAATAAATGGTGCAACCCAAGAAATCTCTTTAGATTTATGCACTTATACCACAAAAACAGTCTTCTGGGTAGACCTCGGGGGTCGCCCGAGCCCTGGACGACCTGACGCGCTAGACTCCCCGGTCATGGCGTACCGCTTCTCCTCCTTCGGGTCCCGGGCGACGTTCGCGGCCGGCTTCCTCGCGGCCGTCCTCGCGGGCTCGCTGCTGACCGGCTGCCGCCGCCCCGCGGCGCGCCCGAACGTGCTGGTGATCACCATCGACACTCTGCGCGCCGACCACGTCGGCTCCTACGGCTTCAAGCTGGCGCGCACCCCCAACCTGGACCGCCTGGGGGCCGAGGGGGTGCGCTGCGCGGACGCCGTCTCGGCGGCGCCGATCACCATGCCCTCCCACTCGACGATCTTCACCGGCCTCTACCCCCCCGCCCACGGGGTGCGTGACAACGGCTCCTACGCCCTCGGCGACGACGCGGTCACCCTGGCCGAGCGCCTGAAGGGGGCGGGCTACAGCACCCAGGCGATCGTCTCGGCGATCGTGCTCAGCCGGCGCTACAACCTGAGCCAGGGGTTCGACGGCTACGACGACGACCTGTGGGCCGAGGACGACCCCCGGCTGTTCATGATCCGCAGCCGCCCCGGCCCGAAGACGGCGGCGCGGGCCGTCCGCTGGCTGCGCTCCTGGCAGCGGCAGAACGCGGCGACGACCGCGAAGAAGCAGGACGCCGCGGCGAGCGTGATGACCGCGAAGACGGCGAAGACGGCGAAGCCGAAGCCGTTCTTTCTCTGGGTCCACTTCTTCGACGCCCATCAGCCCTATACGGCGTCCCCGGCGGAGCTCAGCCTGTCGCCCACCCCCTACGACGGCGAGATCTCGGTGGCCGACCGCGGGGTGGGGACGATCCTCGCCGAGCTCGAACGCCAGGGGGTCCTCGACGACACGCTGGTGGTGCTCACCGCCGACCACGGCGAGAGCCTCGGCGAGCACGGCGAGAAGACCCACGCCGTCTTCATCTACGACGCCACCGTCCGCGTCCCCCTCTTCTTCCGCTTCCCCGGGGCCCTGCCGCGCGGGAAGACCTACGGCGGGCCGGTGCGCTCGGTGGACATCGTGCCGACGGTGCTCGGAATGCTCCACCTCCCCGGCGGCGGCGAGACGCAGGGGGTGGACCTCGGGCCGGCCTTCCGCGGCGACGTCCCGCCTCCCGACCTGCCGCAGTACTCGGAGTCGCTGCTCTCCGAGGTCGGCTTCGGCATGGCGCCGCTCTACGGCGTCCGCCAGGACGGCCTCAAGTGGATTCGCGCGCCGAAGCCCGAGGTCTACGACTTGAAGCGCGACCCGCGCGAGGTGAACAACCTCTACCCCAAGGAGGCGCGGCGGGGGGCGATCCTCGACCGCACGCTCCAGGGAATCCTCGACGACAGCCGGCGGCGGGCCCTGAAACCGCGCGCCAACGCCATGGACCACGAGACCCAGGAGGCGCTCCAGGCGCTCGGCTACCTCGCCCCGCGCGCGCAGCGGGAGGCGGTCTCCGGGATGGACCCCAAGGACGGCATGCCGCTCTACAACAAGGTGGAGGAAGCCCGCCATCTGGCGCAGCAGGAGCGCTGGGCGGAGTCGGAGAAGCTGCTGCGCGAGGTGATGGTGGTGACGCCCAAGAACCTCTCGGCGCAGAACATCCTCGCCCTCACCCGCCTGAAGCAGGAGGACTTCGAGGGGGCCAAGCGGGAGTACCAGCACTCGCTCGCCCTCGACCCCGGGCAGTTCCGGGTCTACGGCATGCTGGGGACGCTCGACCTGATCGCCGGCGACCTCGACGGCGCCGAGAAGGAGTACCGGCGCGGCCTCGCGGTGTCGCCCGGGTTCGTGGAGGCGATGAGCAACCTCGGGATGCTCGCCGACCTGCGCGGGAACCCGCGGCTCGCCCAGGAGTGGTACCGCCAGGCGATCGCCACCGATCCCACCTTCCCGCGCGTCTGGCGGCGGCTCGCCGACCTCTACTACGAGCGCGACGACTACCCCCAGGCGCTCGCCAACTACCGCAAGGCGCTGGCGATCACCCCCGACGACTTCGAGGCCATGCTGCAGGCCGGCAACTCGGCCCGCCACGCCGGCGACGCCCACGCCGCCGCGCGCTATTTCTTCCAGGCGGAGCGCCTGCGCCCCGACTCCTGGCTGCCGCCGTACAACCTCGCCTGCCTGCGCGCCGCGCAGGGGGAGCCCGGGCGCGCCATCCGCCTGCTCGGCCTCTCCCTGCACCGCGGCTTCCGCCAGCCCGATCTGCTCGAGCAGGACCCGGACCTCGCGGCGGTGCGCTCGCGGCCGGAGTACCCGGACCTGCTGGCGAGGGCGCGGAAGCGGGCCCAGGAGCCGGCGCCCCCGGAGCCGCCGGAAGGCGCGGATCACCGCCGGCGGCACCGCAGGCGGCCGGGATCAGGGATGGGGCTGCGCCCGCCGGCGCCCGCCGCTTCGCGTCCGGCGGCGAGCCGCTGACGCGCCACCCGAACCGATCGACGAGGAGGGACCATGCACGAGCAGCGCATCCGCAGGAAGGTCGAGTACGCCGACACCGACATGAGCGGCATCGTCCACTTCTCCCGTTTCCTCGTCTTCATGGAGAACGCCGAGCACGCCTTCCTGCAGGCGGTGGGGCCGGGCGTGCAGTGGCGGGACGCCGAGGGGCGCGAGCTCGGCTGGCCGCGGGTGGCGGTCTCCTGCGAATACCTGTCGCCGGCCCGCTTCGGCGACCATCTGGAGATCCGCGTCCGCGTGCTGCGCAAGGGGACGCGCTCGCTGACCTACGGCCTCGAGATCACCCGCGGCGACGCCATGCTCGCCAAGGGGAAGATGACCTGCGCCTGCTGCGTGCTGAACGATCCCTCGGGGATCAAGGCGATCCCCATCCCCGATGAGATCGCCGCGATGATCGAGGTGGCGCCGCACCAGCGCGAGGATTGATCGGCGCCTTGCGACCGGGGCGTGCTCCCGAGGAAGAACGTCTCGCGAGCTTCCGGAAGGTTCCGCGAGCGTTGGAAGCGCCTCTCCGCAGGTTCGGAACGTTCTCGCCGAGGTTTGAAACCTTTCTCGGCAGCTCTTGCAACGTCCGCAGCAGCTCTGAAAACGTTCTGCGAAGCGCTCGCGGGTCGCTTCGCAAGCTTGAAACCTGCTCTACAAGCTCTGCAACCTTCCTTTCGTCGCGGCTCGGCGAAGAATTTTTCGCTTGGAGGTCGAGTCGGGCGCTTCGGCTCCGACGTAGGGGGTAGCGCTTCCTTGGTCCGCCACATTGCGAACCCCTCCTGACCCTCTGGGCACCCTCTTATATACCCATCTCGCTGTTCTGGCTGCTGTGGCCTGCGACCTCATCCCCTATCCCCTTCTCCTGAAGGAGAAGGGGGACGACTCCGAAGCGTCTTGCCCGTAGGGTGCGCTGTGCGCACCAGAAACCTTGATGGTGCGCACAGCGCACCCTACGAAGGATCACCTTTGTGAAGCGTCCTCCCTCTCCTTTAGGAGAGGGAGACAGAGGGTGAGGTCGCAGGCCTTCAACATCTCCTTGTCTGGAGATGTGTAGAAGAGGTTGTCCTCTGGGGAGAAAAAAATGCCCTGCGAGATGGTTGCCGGCGTCGAGCCGGATCCTTACGCCCCCTCCTCCCACCCCTTGGCCCGCTCGACGGCCCGGCGCCACTCGCCCCGCCTTCGGGCGGCATCGGCCGGGTCGAGGCGCGGCTCGAAGCGGCGCTCGACCTGCCAGCGGGCGGCGATCTCGTCCGGGCTCCGCCACACCCCCACGGCGAGGCCGGCGAGGTAGGCGGCGCCGAGGGCGGTAGTCTCCTGGACGCGGGGGCGGACGACGGGCACCCCGGCGAGGTCGGCCTGCATCTGCATCAGCAGGTCGTTGGCCGCCGCGCCGCCGTCCACCCGTAGCTCGGCGACCGGCACCCCCGAGTCGGCCGCCATGGCGTCGAGGACGTCCGCCACCTGGAAGGCGATCCCCTCGAGCGCCGCGCGGGCGAGGTGGCCGGCGGTGGTGCCGCGGGTGATGCCGAGCAGTGCGCCGCGGGCGTAGGGGTCCCAATGCGGGGCGCCGAGGCCGGTGAAGGCGGGGACGAGCACGAGGCCGCCGGCGTCCGGCACGCTGGCGGCCAGCGCCTCCACCTCGGCGGCGGAGCGGATGATCCCCAGGCCGTCGCGCAGCCACTGCACCACCGCGCCGGCCACGAAGACGCTCCCCTCGAGTGCGTAGTCATCCGTGATAGCCCGCACCGAGCCGCCATGCCGGTGTGGTCAGCAACTCGGCCGCGGAGCGCACCGGGCGGTCGCCGGTGTTCATCAACAGGAAGCAGCCGGTGCCGTAGGTGTTCTTGACCATCCCGGGCGCGAGGCAGGCCTGCCCGAAGAGGGCCGCCTGCTGGTCGCCGGCCACCCCGGCGATGGGGATCGGCGCGCCGAAGAGGTCCGGCAGCGTCTCGCCGTACACCTCGCTCGACGCGCGGACCGCCGGCAGCATCCCGAGCGGCACGTCGAGGATTGCCGCCAGCTCCGCGCTCCACTCGCCCGTGTGGAGGTCCCACAGCAGCGTCCGCGATGCGTTGGTCACGTCGGTCGCGTGGAGCTGTCCGCCGGTGAGGTTCCACAGCAGCCAGGAATCGATGGTGCCGAAGGCGAGCCGGCCGGCCGCCGCCCCCGCCCGGGCGCCGGGGATGTGATCGAGAATCCAGGCGAGCTTGGTGCCGGAGAAGTAGGGGTCGAGCACCAGCCCGGTGCGCGCGCGGAAGAGCTCTTCGCGCCCGGCGCGCTTCAGCGCCGCGCACGCCTCGGCCGTCCGGCGGTCCTGCCAGACGATGGCGTTGGCGATCGGTTTTCCCGTCGCGCGGTCCCAGACCACCGTCGTCTCCCGCTGGTTGGTGATGCCGAGCGCCGCGACGTCCCCGGCCGCGAGCCGCGCGCCCGCCAGCGCCTCGCGCGCCACCGCGAGCTGCGACGCCCAGATCTCGATCGGGTCGTGCTCCACCCACCCCGGACGCGGGAAGATCTGCCGGAATTCGCGCTGCGCCATCGCCACCACCGACCCCGCCTCGTCGAAGACGATGGCGCGCGAGCTGGTGGTCCCCTGATCGAGGGCGAGGACGTGGGGCATGGGGATCTGGCTCGGCCTTGTCCGCCCGGGCATGAATGCCCGGGCTAGGAACGGCGCCCCCTGAAGGGGGCTTTGAAGCCGGATTTATCCGGCGCAGCCCTTAGCCCGGCGATTCATCGCCGGGCGGGAAGAGGTCCCGATCATCACTCCTCGTCGTCCTTGACCAGCGCCTCGAACTTCGCCTTGTTGGTGGCCTTCATGTAGGCCTCGCGGGGGGTGATGCGCTGCTGCTCGACGAGGGCCATCAGGGCGTCGTCCATCAGCTGCATCCCCTGGTGGCGGCCGCCCTGGATGATCGAGGTGATCATCGGCGTGTTCCCCTCGCGGATGATGTTGGGGAGCCCGGGGGTCTTGAGCAGGATCTCGTTGACGGCGCAGCGCCCCTTGCCGTCGGCGGTGCGCAGCAGGAGCTGCGAGACGATCCCCGCCACCGACTCGGCGAGGGTGGTGCGGATCTGCGACTGCTCGTCGGCGGGGAAGGCGTCGATCAGCCGGTCGATGGTGTTCGCCGCGCCGTTGGTGTGCAGGGTGCCGAAGACCAGCGCCCCCATCTCGGCGGCGGTGATGGCGAGGCCGATCGTCTCGAGGTCGCGCATCTCGCCGACCAGCACGACGTCGGCGTCCTGGCGGATGGCGGCGCGCAGCGCGGCGCCGAAGCTCTCGGTGTCGGCCCCCACCTCGCGCTGGGAGAAGACCGAGAGCTTGTTCTGGTGCACGAACTCGACCGGGTCCTCGATCGTCACGATGTGCTTGTGGTAGGTGCTGTTGATGCGGTCGATGATCGCCGCCAGGGTGGTCGACTTCCCCGAGCCGGTGGGGCCGGTCACCAGCACCAGCCCCTGCTGGAGGTGGGCGAGGGTGTCGATCGCCTTCGGCAGGTTGAGGTCGGCGAGCGGCACGATGGTCTCCGGGATGATCCGGAAGACGGCGCCGGCGCCGTTCTCCTGGCGCAGGTAGTTGGCGCGGAAGCGGGCGAAGCCCTCGAGGCCGTAGGCGAAGTCGAGGTCGCCGCAGCCCGCGTAGTCCTCCCACTGGGCGTCGCTGGCGATCTCGCGCAGCAGGTCGAGGAGGGCGGCGTTCGAGAACACCGGCCATCCCGCCACCGGCTCGAGCACGCCGTGGACGCGGATGCGCGGCTCGAGCCCCGCCGCCAGGTGGAGATCGGATCCCTTGTGGTCCTTGAGGTAGTAGAAGAGCTCGTCGATGCGCGCCATGGTTCAGGCCGCCCCCAGGAAGCGCTGCGGGTCGTCGGCGTTCCTCGCCGCCTCCTCGCGGGTGATCGTGCCGCTCTTCACCAGCTCGGCGAGCGAGGCGTCGAGCTGGCACATGCCGTGGCTGGCGCCGGTCTGCAGCACCGACTTGATCTGGAAGGTCTTGTTCTCGCGGATCAGGTTGCCCACCGCCTTGTTGGCCATCAGGATCTCGAGCGCCGCCACCCGGCCGTTGCCGTCGGCGCGCGGGATCAGGCGCTGCGAGATGACGGCGCGCAGCGACTCCGAGACCATGGTGCGGATCTGGTCCTGCTGGTTGGGCGGGAAGACGCCGAGGATGCGGTTGACGGTGCGGATCGAGTTGTTGGTGTGCAGCGTCGCGAGCACCAGGTGGCCGGTCTCGGCCGCGGTGAGCGCCAGCGAGATCGTCTCGAGGTCGCGCAGCTCGCCGATCGCGATGATGTCCGGGTCCTCGCGCAGGGCGCCGCGCAGGGCGCGGGCGAAGGAGCCGGTGTGCGGCCCCACCTGGCGCTGGTTGACCACGCACTTCTTCGAGGGGTGGATGTACTCGATCGGGTCCTCGATGGTGATGATGTGGTCGTGGCGGTCCTCGTTGATGATGTTGAGCAGGGCGGCGAGGGTCGACGACTTGCCGCAGCCGGCCGGGCCGGTCAGCAGCACCATCCCCTGGTGGAAGTTGGCCAGCCGGCCGAGCGACTCGGGGAGCCCGAGCTCGGCGAGGGTGGGGGGGCGCGGCGGGATCACCCGGAAGACGGCGTCGGTGCCGCGCTGCTGCCGGTAGGCGTTGCTGCGGAAGCGCCCCTTCCCCGGCAGGGTGTAGGCGAAGTCCACCTGCCCGCGCTCGCGCAGGACCGCGAGCTGCTCGGGGCTCAGGATCTCCTCGACCAGCCGCCCGGCGGTGCGCGCCGGGAAGGACCTCGCCGCCGAGGTCGGACATCCGGCCGTGGACGCGGATCTTGAGCGGCGCGCCGCTGTGCACGTGGAGATCGCTGGCGCCGATCTCGAGCGCCCGCTCGAGCAGGCGGTCGAGGGCGCGCGGCGCCTCGAGGTCGAAGGCGGGGCGGGGCGGGCGCGGCGGCCGGAGCCGGCGCCGCGGCGACCGCCAGCGCGGGCATCGGCTGCACCGCGAGGGCGGGCATCGGCTGCGGCTCGAGAGCGCTCGTCTGCGGGGACGCCGCGGCGGCCTCCGGCTGCGCGCGCTGGCGGGTCACGTAGTCGCGCTGCACGGCGAGGATCTGCGCCACCTGCTGCGGCTGCAGCACCCCCTGGTCGACCAGGATCTCGGCCAGGCCGAGCTGCCCGCCCCGGCTCGCCTGGAGCTGGGACGCGGCGAGGAGCTGCTCGCGGGTGACGAGCTTGTAGTGCAGGGCGATCCGCCCGAACAGAAGGTCGTCCGATGCCGGGGCCATCAGCCGCAGGGTAGTGGAGGCGGGGGGCGGGCGTCAACGCCCGGCGCCGACCTCCCGCCCTCCGCGATCTGGTCTAGAATCCGCTGTGCGGAAACGACGATCGCAAAGGAGAGACCCCCCGATGACGGACCCGAGGATGGACCCGGTTGGATCCAGAGACGCCATCGCCCTGGGCGGCAGGGCCCCCGGCTGGGGGATCGCCGCCGCCCTGGCGCTGCTCGCCGTCGCGCTGCTGCTCGCCGTCTTCTCCTCCGGCCCGCCGGCGCCGAAGCCGGAGTCGGCACCCCCGGCGGAGTTCTCCGCCGGCCGGGCGCAGGCGGTGCTGCGCGAGCTGCTCGGCGACGGCGCTCCCCACCCGGTGGGCTCCCCGGCCGCCGCGCGGGTGCGCGAGCGGATCGTCGCCCGGCTGACCGCCCTCGGGCTCTCGCCGGAGGTCCAGGAGGCGGTCGCCTGCGCCCCCTACGGCGATTGCGCGCGGGTCCACAACGTGATCGCGCGCCTCCCGGGGCGCGAGCCCGGCAAGTCGGTGCTGCTGATGGCGCACTACGACTCGGTGGGGGCCGGCCCCGGCGCCAGCGACGACCTGGCGGGGGTGGCGGCGATCCTCGAGACGGCGCGCGTGCTCAAGGCGGCGGCGCCGCTGCGCCACGGTGTGATCCTCCTCCTCGACGAGGGGGAGGAGGCGGGGCTGCTCGGCGCCCGCGCGTTCGCCGAGCACAACCCGGCGATGGCCGAGGTGGGGGCGGTGGTGAACCTCGACGCCCGCGGCTCCTCGGGCCCCAGCCTGCTGTTCGAGACCAGCGGTCCGGACGCCTGGATGCTCTCCCGCTTCGCGGCCGGCGCCGCGCACCCCTCCGGCAGCTCGCTGTTCTTCACCCTCTATCAGTATCTGCCAAACGACACCGACCTGACGGTGTTCAAGGAGAGGAAGATCCCGGGGCTGAACTTCGCCTTCATCGGCGGCCCGGCGCAGTACCACACGACGCTCGACAACTTCGCGGACGCTTCGCCCGCGAGCCTCCAGCACCATGGCGACAACGCGATCGCCGCGGTGCGCGGGCTCGCCGACTCGAACGTCGACCTCGCCTCCCCGCCGCGGGGGCGCGCGGTGTTCTTCGATCTCTTCCAGGCCGTGGTGGTCCGCTGGCCGGCCGGCCTCTCGCCCCTGCTCGGGGTGCTGGCCCTGGCGCTGACCCTCGCCGCCGCCTTCCTGATCCGCCGGCGCGGCGTCGGGCTGCGCGGCGGCTCGTTCATCCTCGGCTTCACCGCTCCCCTGGCGGCGCTGATCTGGGCCGCCGTCCTGGCGCTGCTGGTCCGCTGGGTGGTCGCCGGCGCCTTCCCCACCCCCTGGGTCGCCCGGCCGCAGATGGCGCTCGCGGCCTTCTGGCTGGCCGCCTTCGGCGGCGTCCTCTCCCTGGCGGCCCTGATGGGGCGGCGCGCCAGCCTCGCCGGGCTGTGGGCCGGCGTCTGGATCCTGTGGTCCTGCCTCGGCCTGATCGTCGGCCTCCTGCTTCCCGGGGTGAGCTACCTCTTCCTGGTGCCGGCCCTGGTGGCCGGCGTCTGCGGCCTGCTGCTCGGCGGCTCGGAAGGGGGGCGGACGGCGGCCGCGGTGCTCCCCGTCTTCGTCGCCGCCCTGCTCTGGTTCCCGGTCCTCTCGGCGCTCTACATCGGTCTGGGGCTGCTCGGCGCGGCGCTCGCCGGGGCGCTGCTGGCGGTGGTGTTCAGCGGCTTGACCCCGCTGACGGCCGGGGCCGGCGTGCCGGTGCGGCGCTGGCTGCCGGCGGCGGCCCTGGTCCTCGCCGTGCTCCTCGCCGTCGGGGCGCGGACGGCGTCCCCCTACTCGCCGGCCTTTCCCCAGCACCTCGACGTGATGGCGCTGGTCGACGGCGACAGCGGCGAGAGCCGCTGGGCGGTGCAGAACCAGCTCCCTTTCCCCCCGCGATGCGCGCCGCCGCCGCGTTCGCCCGGCGCCCGGCGCCGCTCTTCCCGTGGACGCCGTACCGGAAAGCGATCATCGCCCCGGCCCCCCCGCTGAACGTGCCGGGTCCGGAGATCACGGTGCTCGCCGACACCACCTCCAACGGCGAGCGGCACCTGCGGCTGCGGCTGGCCTCGAAGCGCGGCGCGCCGGTCGCCACCCTCTACGTGCCGATGGCCGCCGGGCTGACCTCGATCCGCGTCGCCGGGGAGCCGGTGCCGCTTCCGCCCCGCCGTCCCCGCGCGGCGCGCCGGGCGTCCAACGGGTATCGGCCCTTCACCTTCTGGACCCTCGACCCCACGGGATCCGAGGTGGAGATCGTGACCGACGCCGCCGCGCCGCCGCAGCCGCTCGACTGGTACCTGGTCGACCAGTCCTACGACCTGCCGCCGGCTGCCGGAGCCCTGCTGGCCGCCCGGCCGGCGACCTCCTCCCCGATGCAGGACGGCAACGTGACGATGGTCAGCCGGAAGGCGAGGATCTGAGGGCCCGGAACGCGAAAAGGGCGGCCTGCCGTCGAACGGTGGCCGCCCTTGAAACGGGGGATACAGCCCCGAGAGGGGTTACTTGCCGGGAGCGGCCGCGTCGATCGAGGCGACCTTGATGCTCTTGCCATCCACTTCGCCGCTGACCTTCACCTCGTGGCCGATGTTCTGCTTGGCCATGTCCTGGTTGTCGAGGCTGTAGATCTTCTTGTCGGCGGTGTTGTAGAAGACCAGCTTGCCGCCGTTCTTCAGGCACTTCTCGGCGCAGGCCTTGTGGTCGGCGCTGGCGCCCTTGGCGCCGCAATGCTCGTCGGTGACCCAGCCGGTCCAGGAGCCCTTGGTGGCGGCGCTGGCCGCCAGGGCCACGGTGAGGGAGAGCAGGGTCAGGAATACGACAGTCGTCTTCTTCATCGCAGTATTCTCCAGTACCGGCTCGGTTGCCGGGTTGTGTGCAGGCTCGTCATGAGCCCGCGAAGCTTCGTCGGACTTTGGATCCTACCACGAGCCTTTCAGGGAGAAAGCAGGGACGCCGAGCGATGCCGACCTACCGTCTGACCCTCGAATACGAGGGGACCCGCTATCACGGGTGGCAGGAACAGAAGAACGCGCGCTCGGTGGCCGGCGAGCTGCGGCGGGCGATGGAGGAGTGCGGCGCGGCGGTCGGCGAGCTGGGCGGCTCGGGGCGCACCGACGCCGGTGTCCACGCCCTGGCGCAGGTGGCCCACCTGCGCCTCGCGCGGCCGGTCGATCCCGAGCCCTTCCGCCGCGCGGTCAACGACCGCCTGCCGCCGGACATCAGCCTCCTCGCCTTCACCCCGGCCGCGGACCGTTTCCACTCCCGCCACGACGCCGTGTCGCGCTCCTACCTCTACCAGATCTCGCGCCGCCGCACGGCGCTCGCCAAGCGCTTCGTCTGGTGGGTGAAGCGCCCGCTCGACGAGCAGAGGATGGCCGCCGCCGCCGCCCTGCTCGCGGGGAAGCACGATTTCCGGCTGTTCTGCGAGCGCCCGGCCGAGCAGCCGAGCACGCTGGTGGTGGTGGAGGAGGCCGAGGTGGTGACCGACGGCGCCCTGATCCTGGTCCGCCTCTCCGCCTCGCACTTCCTCTGGAAGATGGTGCGCCGCGTCGTCGGCACCCTCGTCCAGCTCGGCGCCGGAGACCTCGACCGCCGCGCCTTCGAGGACTTCCTGGAAGCGAGAACGCCAAAGGCCGGAAAAGGGCTCCCCGCCGAGTGGACGGCGCCGCCTTCCGGATTGTTCCTGGAGCGGGTATCCTACGAAGGCGACCCGCCGATCGGCTCGATCGAGCCGGTCATCGCGGTCTCGTAGGACGGGGTAGCACCGGTCGGAGCGTGAGACTTGGGATCGCTAGTGATCGCGGCGGTCTTTCGGCGACGATCACCCTGCGGCGGAGGCGGTAGAGACGTGACAGGTCGTAACGAGAACGCTTCGGAGGCCACGGGGACGGCGTCACGTCTCCGCCGAAGGGCAGGCCGGTGGATTGTCCAAGGACACGGGCAAGGCGTGACCGGGGCAGGTTTTGAGGCCTCTTTCGAAGGAAGGCGGACCGGCGGAAGGTGATCCCTCCGAAGCGGCAGTCCCAGGCGACCTGCCCTGCGAAGAGACGTGACGCCGTCCCCGTGGCCTCGGACAGGTTCTCGTTACGACCTGTCACGTCTCTACCGCCTCCGCCGCAGGATTGCCCAGTCCCCATCGGAAGCGCACTCAAAAAGGTCGCAGACTCTCGGCTGGCGTGACCTCGAAACTTTCATCGCGGAATGAACCTGCCCAAACCATGAATCTTCTCTACACCGCCCACGTTCCCGCCGGCGACGGCCCGTTTCCGGCGATTCTCGCTCTCCATGGCTGGGGGGCCAGCGCTCACGATCTCCTCGGGCTCGCGCCCGCTCTCATGAACGGGACTGCGCTGGTGCTCTGCCCGCAGGGGCCGGTGGCCATTCCGGTCGGCGGCGGCCAGTACGGCTATGGCTGGTTCCCGCTACGCGCCGGGCAGCCGCCGGACGTCGTGGCGTTCCAGCATGCCGCGGACCTGCTCAAGGGGTTCGTCGACGAGGCGCTGGCGCGCTATCCGATCGATCCCAGCCGCTTCGTCGTCGCCGGCTTCAGCCAGGGGGGGATGATGGGGTACGAGGTCGCCCTGCGCGATCCCGAGCGCTTCGCGGGCCTCGCGGCGCTCTCCTCCTGGTTCCCGCCGCCGCTCGCCGAGATCCTCCCCCAGAGGCCGGAGCACGAGGGGTTCCCGGTTCTCATCCTCCACGGCACGCGCGACGACCGCATCGAGGTCGAGCGCGCCCGCGAGTCGCGCGAGGCGCTGCGCCCCTACGGCGTGGCGCTCACCTACCGCGAGTTCGACATGGGGCACGAGATCCGGCCGGACGCCCTGCGCGTCCTCCAGCAGTGGCTGACCGACAAGGCGCGGAAGGGGGAATAGGGAAGGAGAGGGGCCGGCCGGCCCCGCCCGGCGATGAATCGCCGGGCTAAGAACGGCGCCGGATAAATCCGGCTTCGAAGCCCCCTTCAGGGGGCGCTGTTCATAGCCCGGGCATTCATGCCCGGGCACCATGCTCTGCCGTCTCGGCCGCCGGCGCTTCTCCCGCCGCTTCCATCCCCCCGTACCGCATCACGATCTCCCCTGCCTCGACATCCACCGTAGCCGTCCCGCCGTTCTCGAGCGAGCCGAAGAGGAGCTCGTCGGTGAGCGGGCGCTTGACCGTCTCCTCGATCACGCGGCCGAGCGGGCGGGCGCCGAAGGCGGGGTCGAACCCCTTCTCGGCGAGGCGCTTGCGGGCCGCCTCGGTGATCTCCACCACGACCTTCTTCTCGGCGAGCTGGAGCGACAGCTCGCGGATGAACTTGTCGACGATCTGCTCCATCACCACGGGCGACAGCGGATTGAAGCGCAGCCGGGCGTCCAGCCGGTTGCGGAACTCGGGGCTGAACAGGCGCTCGACGGCGCGGTCGGAGTCGGAGTCCTTGTGGGGACGCGCCGGCATCCCGTCGGCGTCGTGGACGTCGTGGAGGAAGCCGGGCGAGCGCGCCGCCAGCTCGCGGGCGCCGACGTTCGAGGTCATCAGCAGGATGACGTGGCGGAAATCGGTCGGCTTGCCGTTGCTGTCGGTCAGCGTGCCGTGATCCATCACCTGGAGCAGGATGTTGAAGATGTCCGGGTGCGCCTTCTCGATCTCGTCGAGGAGGAGCACCGCGTGCGGGCTCTTCGCCACCGCCTCGGTGAGCAGGCCGCCGCGGTCGAACCCGACGTAGCCGGGAGGGGCGCCGACCAGGCGGGAGACGCTGTGCGCCTCCATGTACTCGCTCATGTCGAAGCGCAGGAAGGAGATCCCCAGCACCTCGGCGAGCCGCTTGGCGACCTCGGTCTTGCCGACCCCGGTGGGGCCGGTGAGCAGGAAGGCGCCGACCGGCTTCTGCCCGTCGCGCAGGCCGGCGCGCGACACCTTGATCGCCGAGACCAGCCGCTCGATCGCCTCGTCCTGGCCGTAGACGCGGGCCTTGAGCTCGCTCTCGAGCTGGCGCAGCTGCTCCTTGTCCCCGCCCTTGACCCGGCGCGGCGGCACCTGCGCCATGGTGGCGAGCACCTCCTCGAGATCGGCCTCGGTGACCTCCGGAGGGGCGGGACGCGTCGGCTCCGCCTCGCTTCCGGAGTCCGTCGCCGCGTCCGGGCGGCGCAGGGCCACCGCGGCGCCGGCCTCGTCCATCAGGTCGATCGCCTTGTCGGGCAGCCGCCGGTCGCGCATATAGCGGTCGGCGAGCAGGGCGGCGTTGTCGATCGCCTCCGGGGTATAGACCACCCCGTGGTGCTTCTCGTAACGCTCCTTCAAACCGCCCAGGATCTTCGTCGTCTCCTCGATCGAGGGCTCGGTCAGCTCCACCTTCTGGAAGCGGCGGGCGAGCGCCTGGTCGGCGCTGAAGGTCTGGCGGTACTCCTCCCAGGTGGTGGCGCCGATGCAGCGCAGGGTGCCGTCCTGGAGGGCGGGCTTGAGCAGGTTCGAGGCGTCCATCGTGCCGCGCCCCGCGCTGCCGGCGCCGACCACCGTGTGGATCTCGTCGATGAAGAGGACCGGGCTCGCGAGCCCGGCGAGCGCCGCCAGGACGGCTTTCAGCCGGTTCTCGAAGTCGCCGCGGTAGCGGGTGCCGGCGATCAGCGCTCCGAGGTCGAGGCGGAAGACGCGGGTGTCGCGGAACGGCGCCGGCACCTCCCCCTGCGCGATGCGCAGCGCCAGCCCCTCGACCAGCGCCGTCTTCCCCACGCCGGGATCGCCGACGTAGATCGGATTGTTCTTGCGCCGCCGCTGCAGGATGTGGAGGGTGCGCAGGATCTCCTTGTCGCGGCCGATCAGCGGATCGATGCCGCCGCGGCGGGCGAGCTCGGTCAAGTCCTGTGCGAAGGCCTTGAGCGGATCGCCGGCCGGGGCGTTACCGCGCCGGCCGGGTTCGTCGTCGTCGTCCTCCTCGTCGCCGGCCGGCATCCCGGAGGCGCCCGAGCCCGAGGCGGCGGCGCCCCCGAAATAGGGGGGCTGGCCGATCTTCGAGACCCCGTGGGCGAGGAAGCTCACCACGTCGAGCCGGCTCACCTCGCCGTCCTCGAGCACCTGGACGGCGTAGGAGTCCGCCTCGTCGAACATCGCCACCAGCACGTCCGGGCCGGTGATCTCCCCGCGGCCGGTGCTGTCGGCGCGGGCCGCGGCCATCGAGAGCACGCGCTGCACGCCGAGGGTGAGGCGCGGCGGGGCGCCGCCGTTGCCGCCCAGCGACTCCAGCTCCTCGGCGAGGTACTCGGTCAGCGTCTCGCGCACCCGGCCGAGGTTGGCGCCGGCGTTCTTGAGCACCTCGGCGGTCTCCTCGTCGAAGGTGAGGGCGTAGAGCAGGTGCTCGAGCCCGGCGTATTCGTGCCCCATCCGTTTGGCTTCGTCGATCGCCACGGTGAGGGAGATCTGCAGATCCTCGGAAATCGAAATCTTCATTCGTCGTCGCCGCTTCCTTCTTCCGCCGGCTCGAGAGTGAGCTTGAGCGGCATGCCGTGCACCCGCGCATCGTCGGTGACCTCGGCCACCTTGGTCTCGGCCACCTCCAAGGTGTAAACACCGGCGACGCCCACTCCCTTCCTGTGCACCGTCAGCATCACCTGGGTCGCCTCGGCGGGCGCCTTGTGGAAGTGGGTCACCAGCACCTCGACGACGAACTCCATGCTGGTGAAGTCGTCGTTGTGGAGCAGCACCTTCCACCGCCGCGGCCGCTTCGTCCGCCGCCGCTCCTCGACGGCGAATTCGCCCTCGGCCTCCGGGTCGTCGTTCCAGGGGTGCGCCATCAGGAAACCCAGTTCTCCGTGCGCAGGTTGGGAACCCGCGCGAATTCCCGCAGGTTGTTGGTCACCAAAACCCGCTCCTCGGCCAGGGCGTGGGCCGCGATCAGGCTGTCCAGATCTCCGATCGGCCGGCCCTGGCGCTCGAGGTCGGCGCGGATGCGGGCGCCGATCAGCGCCGCTTCCTGATCGAACGGGAGAGCGCGGATCGAGGAGAGGAAGAAGTCGAGCTTCTGGTGCGCCCGCTCCGGATCCTGGCTCTTCTCGGCCCCCTGCCGGAGCTCGAGGACCGTGATCACGCTGATGGCGAGGACCGAACGGCTGAGCGAGCGGAGCTTTTCGAGGACCTGCGGAGGCCGGCGATTGAGCGCGTAGACGCAGATGTTGGTATCGAGCAGATAGGTCAAAGGTCGAGGTCCTCGCGCCTCTGTGCCATCTGGGCCGGCCGCTCGAACCCTTCCGGCATCCCTTCGAAGGCGCGCCAGAAGTCCGCCGGCCACTCCTCGACCTTCACCGGCTCGAGAATGACCTGCTCCCCCTCACGCCGGATCGCCACTTCTTCCGTCCCCGACTCAAAGCGGAATTCCTTGGGCAGGCGCACGGCCTGGCTGTTCCCGCTCCAGAAGATCTTTGCGGTCATCGAGTCCCCCCTGTCTCCAAGGAAGTATACACCGTATATACGCTGGTCCAAGGGATCTTAGGGCGAACGAGGCGACTCGTGTTCGGCGGGTACGACGGAAGGCAGCTCCGGTATGGCGAGCCCCGGGACGGAGGCCCTGCCGCGAGCCTCCGTCCCGCCGGCCAGGAGCGGGCTACGGCACCTGGACCCCGTGATTGTCCCCTTCGCCGGTGACTCCCGAGCCCGGGTCGCCGCCCTGGTTCCAGACGATGTAAAGGTATTTCCGCTCGCCGGGAGCGGGATCGCCGCCCCACTGGTTGCCCGCGGTGAAGTTGCGCGTTCCATTCGCGTACGCCTGCTGCACGAGCTGCGTCGCGTTGTTGGTGGAGTTGTAGACCCCGTAGCCGGCATACTGGATCGTGCTCGCATTGGCGGTGGCCATCGTTCGATCTCCCATCGAATGGAGGTAGCCTTGATTGGCTCCTCGATTGTGCGTCGGACGGAAGACGACGATTGCAACCGGCGGGCCAGCTCGAGCTCTCCTGGGAAAGGACGGCAACCAAGTGATTTTATATTGTGTCAAAGCGAGGCGAGGAATGTCGGACATAAACCGGACAGAGCCTCCGGTTTATGTCCGACAGACGACGACGACGATTGTCCGACAGAAAGGGCTCGCCTCAGTGCGCCCGCACCCAGTCCAGGATCGGCTGCCAGGCGAGCGTCTGGGCGGCGTTGCCGAGGAACAGGTCGGCGTGGCCGAAGTCGGAGAGGCGCTGGCCGGCGGGCGCCTGATGGACGATGTGGGTCGTCACGTCGGTGCTGCCGAGGAGGGTCAGGTTGTAGAGCCCGTACTCGCCGAAGCCGCCGCCGGCTCCGATGTAGAGCACCGGCACGGTGATGTCGTGCAGGTGGTCGTCGAACGACACCGCCGGCGAGCCGCAGGTCGCGGCGTCGGCGTCCGCCAGCTCCTGGTTGGGCTGGTAGGGGGAGGCGCCGATCTCCAGGTGGAAGAGGTCCGCCTCGTTCGAGTAGAGCAGGCCGGTCGGCACCCCGTTGGCGTCGAGGGTGCCGCCCGTGAAGTGGTAGAAGGGGACCGGCTCGAGGCCGCCGAGCAGGGCGAAGGTCAGCTCGCCCACGAACAGGCCGGCCTGGTGGTTGTTGAATCCTGGCACGACCGGGGACGCTCCGGCCGGATCGGTGGTGGCGAGGGTGCCGATCAGATGGATCAGACTTCCCGAGGTGGCCGCGTAGTTGCCGGCCGCGACCGCCGCCGCGCTCGCCTGCTGCCGCTGGCAGGCGAGGCTCTGGAGCTGCGGCACGTCGGTCTTGAGATAGATGTCCACCGGGATGAAGCCGCGCACCTGGCGCAGCGCCGGCGGCAGCCGGGTCTCGTCGTTCAGATAGGCGTAGCTGATCTGGCCGCCGCGGCTCCAGCCGAGGAGGAAGATCTTGCCCAGACCGCTGCCGGTGAGCCCGCGGGTGACGCGGGCCACGCCGAGCGCGATGCCGAGGTCGTGGGCGTCCTGCTCGAGCCCCCAGCTCTTCATGAAGCTGAGGTCGGTGACGCTCGCCGGCACGCGGGTCCAGCGGTAGTCGATCCCCCAGACGTCGACGCCGTTCTCGGCGAGGAAGAGCGGGATCGGGTTCGCCCGCCCTTCGAAGGCGGCCTGGAAGTTCCAGATGTCGCCCGGGGCCATGAACACCGCCCGCGAGGCATGCGCCGGCACGTTGGGGGCGATCTCCTTGACGATCCGGTGGATGCCGATGCGGTCGTACGTCCCGGAGCCGACCTGCACGGTGAAGAAATACTCGGCGACGCCGTGGCCGAGCGCGTGCCGCTCGATCGGCGACACCGGCTGCGCGGCGGCGAGCAGGGGGAGGAGCAGGATCCCCGCGAGAAGAAACAGAACCGGCTTCTTGATGACCTGAACCATGAGTGATGACCCTCCTTGAGTGGCTCGCTGGTGGACTCTCGAGCAAGCGTGCGCCGTACAACGACGCGCGTGGGGCGATCCCCTCAAGGATGTGCGGGCTGGAAGGGAAAGAGAGACGTGAGGGATCCGAAGACCTCGAAGCAAGCCCGTCAGGGCGGCCTTCCTGTAGCCCAGGGTGTGAACCCTGGGCGCGGAAGAGGCCAGCCCTCCCAGCTTGGATGTGGATGTGGTTTTGGCGGGACCTGGAACCAAGTTGCGTGGTGCGCCGTGGGTGCGTCCGCTCAGAGTTGATCTTCAGGCTCGCGAGTTCGCACTCGCCCAGGGTTCACACCCTGGGCTACAGGAAGGCCGCCCTTGCGGGCTCGCGTCCGGTCCGACCTGAACGGCCGTGTCGTGCGGAGAAAAAGTCCTCTACTGCACCTGCTCCTTCGTCTTCAGGAACTTCATCTGCGGCCACTCCTCGCCCGCCGTCTTCAGATGCCAGGCGTTCCGCGCCAGGAAGACGGGGGAGCCGTTGTGGTCCTCGGCCATCGCGGCGTGGTTCGCGTTGGTGAACTTCTTCATCAGCTGGTGGTCGCCCGAGTCGACCCAGCGGGCGGTGTAGAGGGTGGTCCCCTCGAAGTGGACCGGGATGTTGTACTCGGTGCGGATGCGGTCGGCCAGCACCTCGAACTGCAGGGCGCCCGCCACCCCCACGATCCACTCGTTGCCGAAGGTGGGGCGGAAGACCTGCGCCGCCCCTTCCTCGGCGAGCTGGAGGAGGGCGCGGCCGAGGTGCTTCGAGCGCATCGGGTCCTCGGCGCGCACCTTTTTCAGCAGCTCGGGGGCGAAGCTCGGGATGCCGGTGAAGCGCAGCTCCTCCCCCTCGGTCAGCGCGTCGCCGATCCTGAGATTCCCGTGGTTGGGGATGCCCAGGATGTCCCCGGCCCAGGCCTCCTCCGCCAGCTCGCGCTCGCGGGCCAGGAAGAGCAGGGGGTTGTGGATCGACATCGTCTTCCCCGAGCGGACGTGGAGCAGCTTCATCCCGCGCTCGAAGCGCCCCGAGCAGAGGCGGACGAAGGCGATGCGGTCGCGGTGCTTGGGGTCCATGTTCGCCTGGATCTTGAACACGAAGCCCGAGACCTTCTCCTCGTGCGGATCGACCAGCCGCGTCTCGGTCGGCGCCGGGCGCGGCGGCGGCGCCAGCTCGACCAGCCCCTGGAGCAGTTCGCGGACCCCGAAGTTGTTGACCGCGCTGCCGAAGAAGACCGGCGTCAGATGCCCCTCGCGATAGGCCACGAGGTCGAGCGGGGGGCAGAGGCCGCGGGCCATCTCGATCCCCTCGCGCAGCCGGGTCACCGCGTAGGCGGGGAGCCGGGCGTCGAGCTTCGGATCGTCCAGCCCCTCGACGACCTCGCCGTCGCGGGCCACGTCGCGGCGGGCGCGGTCCATCAGCACCAGGCGGTCGTGGCGCAGGTCGTAGGCGCCGAGGAAGTCCTGCCCCATGCCGATCGGCCAGGCGGCGGGGGTGACGTGGAGCTGGAGGTCCTGCTCGATCTCGCTCATCAGGTCGAAGGGATCGCGCCCCTCGCGGTCGAGCTTGTTGATGAAGGTCACGATCGGCACGTTGCGCAGCCGGCAGACCTCGAACAGCTTGCGGGTCTGCGCCTCGATCCCCTTGGCGGCGTCGATCACCATCACCGCCGAGTCGACGGCGGTCAGCGTGCGGTAGGTGTCCTCGCTGAAGTCCTCGTGGCCCGGGGTGTCGAGCAGGTTGAAGGTGCAATCGCCGTACTCGAAGGTCATCACCGACGAGGTGACCGAGATGCCGCGCTCCTGCTCGACCTTCATCCAGTCCGAGCGGGCGCGCCGCGCCTCGCCGCGCGCCTTGACCGCGCCGGCGAGCTGGATCGCGCCGCCGAACAGCAGCAGCTTCTCGGTGAGCGTCGTCTTCCCCGCGTCGGGGTGCGAGATGATGGCGAAGGTTCGCCGTCGGGAGACCGGATCGTTCGTCTTGTCCATGGATTGTGCTCCGCGCTCGGCCGGTGAGTGCCTGAACCGGCCGGTTCCGGGGCTACCCCTCCTAACAGAGGAGATGCCCGCGGCCTTCCCTGGTGAGGGGCGGGCATGGTAGCACGGTGGGGCGGGCTTGACAGTCGGCGGCTCCGAGGGCAGATTCCATTCGTGGTGTAGTGCGCCGAAGCCTGTGACCTTTGGATTGGGCAAATCCTGCGGCGGAGGCGGTAGAGACGCTCCCAGGTCGTAACGAGAACCTCTCCGAGGCCACGGGGACGGCGGGGCGTCTCCGGTGGGCCAAGATGGTTCCGGCGAGGTAGGGTGTTCGGGGGCACGCGGACGCGTTTGTCTTTTTGTCGGCAGGCCCGGGTGTTGGAAACGGCGCGTCGATGTGCCCTCGCGGTACTTGCGGGTTCGGGCCGGCCTGCCCTCCGCCTGAGACGGACCGCCGTCCCCGTGGCCTCGGACAGGTTCTCGTTACGACCTGGCCCGTCTCTACCGCCTCCGCCGCAGGGTGATCGTCGACGGTCCACCCTGATCATGATCCCGAATATCGGACCCACTACCCTATCCCAGACGCGCTGACGCCCACCGATTCTTCCAACCTTCACGACCCGTTCATACCCGGTCCTTCTAAGAACGGCAGACTCATCTTCAAGGCCGGGCGGCTCCCGCCGGCCCACCCGATCGAGGAGGATGCGATGAAACGATTCTGCCCTTTGATTCTGTTGATTCTTGGCGCCGGGCTCGGCGCCGTCCAGGTCGCCGTCGCCCAGGACGTCCCCGACGACCCTCCGGAGCCGTTCCACCGCACCGAGCTCACCTGCGCCGAGATGCGGCGGCACCCGGCGCAGGTGTTCGCCGAGGAGATCGACCTCGGATCGGGGATGAGCTCGCCGGTCGAGGTCGAGTACCACTGCCCGGAGGGGCTGGGGAGCCTCCCTTTCCTGCGCCGGCTCGCCCATCTCGCCGATGCGGTGCGCAGCCAGCAGGACCGCGACTGCGACGGGACGATCATCTATGCCGAGCGGCGGTTTCATGACTTCGAGCTCCTCGAGGCCGGCTTCGCCCCGGCGCTCTTCCAGCGGGAGTCCGAGAAGGTACAGGCGCGGAGGGGGGGGCCCGACTATCGCTCGGATGACCTCTATCCCAACCAGCTCCGCCATTTCGCCACGTGGTCGCACGAGGGCATCTCCAACTTTCGCTTGCACCGGGCCTTCCTCGCCGAGTACGACCGCGCCCTGCCGCGGCTCGCGGCGCACTACCGGCGGAGCTTCCACTTTTCCGCCGCGCGGTCCCGCGCCGTGGCCCGGCACGGGCTGATGCTCTTCGTCGGCTGGGCGGCGGGCACCTTCCCCGAGGACGTCCTCGCGGCGCCGCCGCGGCTGGTGCAGCTCTCCGCGAGCCCCGGGAGCACGCTCGCCGAGCTGCGGGACGCCCTCTCGGCGACCCCTGCTCCCGGGCAGGAGACGATCGACCAGGCGCTCAAAGTCGCTTTGCTCCACGGCAAGCCGCGGCCCTACCTGGCGCTCCTGGCGGAGAAGCTCACGACGCTCGAGACAGGAGACGAGTCCGCGATCTTCTTCGCTCTGGGCAACGCGGACGACGTGGCGTGGCTGCTCGACCGGGGAGCGGCGGTCGACGCCGCGAACAGCTTCGGCAAGACGCCGCTGTTCTATGCGATCGGAATGGGCGACCGCCGGCTGGCGACGCTGCTGCTCGACCATGGGGCGGACGTCAATCATCGCTACAAGAAGGCGGCGGAGCTGGCGCCGGACGCGGACTCCTTCGGTTGCGGCGAATATCACTTCATCCGCCACCCCGAGCGGACGGCGCTGATGCACGCGGCCCAGCATGCGGACATCGCGATGCTGAAGCTCCTGCTCGCGCGCGGGGCGCGGCTCGCGGACGTCGACGGCGCCGGCTTCAATACCCTGGATTATGCGATCCTCGGCCAACGACCCGCGAACGTCCTCTTTCTGACGTCGCTCGGACTGCACCCGCGTCCGGCCGCGCCGCGCTGACCTTCTGCGAGGAGAGTGCGATGAAACGATTCTGCCCCGTGGGGCTGTTGATTCTGGGCGCAGTGCTCGGCGCCGCCGAGGGGGCGGTCGCCGAGGTGGACTACGACCACAAACCCATTACGTGTGACTTCATGCGGAAGCACCCCGCGAAGGTGTTCAGCCGGCCGGCGGATCTGGGGGCCCCGATCAGCGACTGGGCTCAAGAGGATTATCGCTGCGCGGAGAGCCTCGGCCAGCTCCCGTTCCTGTCGCGGCTCGCCCGGCTCGCCGAGGTGAGCCATGGCGAGGAGTCCCGGGAGTGCAACGGGACGCACATCTATTCCGAGCAGAGGCAGTACCTGTTCGACCTCCTGAAGGCCGGCTTGGCCCCGGAGCTCTTCCTGCGGGAGGCCGCGCGGGCCGAGAAGCGGGAGCGCGGCCTGTATTCCCATCCATTGCAATATTTTGCGGCATGGTCTCAGGGCAGCTTCTCCAATTTTCGATCGCATCGGGAGTTTCTCGCCGAGTCCGAACGCGCGCTGCCGAAGCTGGCGGAGCACTATCAGCGGAATCTCCACCTTTCGGAAGCGAAGGCCCATGCCGCGGCCCGGCACGCCTTGGGGCTGTTCGTCCAGCGGGCGGCAGGGGACTTTTCGGCGGAGGATCTGAGTGCGCCGGTGCCCCCGCTGGTGGAGCTCGCGGAGAGTCCCCGGGGCAACCTCGCCGATCTGCGGGCCGCCCTCGCGGCGCAGCCCGCTCCCGGGCAGGATGTGATCGATCAGGCGCTGAAGGTCGCGCTGCTCCACGGCAAGCCGCGGCCGTATCTCTCGCTTTTGACGGCGAAGCTCAAGACGCTCGACGCGGGGAACGAGTCGGCGGTCTTCTTCGCCCTGGGCGACATTGACAATGTGAGATTCCTGCTCGAGCGCGGAGCGTCGGCCGATCGCGCGAACGGTTTTGGCAAGACGCCGCTGTTCTACGCCATCGGCTTGGGAGATCTCCGATTGGTGAAGCTCCTGCTGGACCATGGCGCCGACGTCAATCACCCCTACAAGAAGGAGGCAGAGCTCGAGCCCCACCCCGAGGCCGTGGGCGCGGACTGCGGCGCCTATCGCTTCATCCGGCACCCGCGGCGGACGCCGCTGATGCACGCGGCCCAGCATGCCGGCGTCCCGATGCTGAAGCTGCTGCTCGAGCGGGGGGCGCGGCTCAAGGACGTGGATGGGATGAGTCTCGATGCCCTGGACTACGCGCGGATGGGCCGCCGGCCCGCGAACGTGGCCTTCCTCGCTGCGCTCGGGCTCCACCCACGGGAGGAGACGCGCTGAAGCCGTCCGAGTCCCGGCCGGCTCCGGCCGGGACGCCCCCGCGGCTCCGCGGGCCGGCCCGCTACGATTCCCTGTCGTCCCTCCGGCCGCGCGCATCCACGAATCCGTTTTGGGGGAGGGCCCGCCGGTTTTCCGTGTCCTCCCAGCCCTTCGCGCCAGCCCTTCGCGACGACGCGGGCTCAGGGGGCGGCCACCGCCCTCTGAGATTTCGTGACGTCCCAGCCATTCGCGACGACGCGGACTCAGGGGGCAGCCGCTGCCCTCTGAGATTTTGTGCCGCGTAACGGAGGGGCGGAGACGGAATTCCAGGTAGCGCAGCCGCGGGACGGGCTCCCGGACCCGCACGAGGGGAGCGAGCGGCGATACAATCCCCAGGGTCGAGGACGATCGAGGAGCGGAAGGAGCCCCGTCATGCAGGAAGCAACCCCGGACCCCACCCCCCAGATCGAACGCCTGACCGCCGACCTCGCGGCGCGGGGATCGGCGCTGGTGGCGTATTCGGGGGGAGTGGATTCCGCCGTGGTGGCGGCGCTGGCGCAGCGGGCCCTCGGCGCGCGGGCTCTCGCGGTGACCGCGGCGGCGGAGACGCTCGCCGGGTCGGAGCTCGACCATGCGCGGCGGCTGGCGGGGGAGATCGGTATCCGCCACGAGGTGGTGACCTACAGCGAGCTGGACGATCCCGAGTTCGTGGCGAATCCGAGCCACCGCTGCTACGTCTGCCAGGGGATGCGGATGGGGACCATGGTGCGCCTCGCCGCCGAGCGGGGGTACGCGGTGGCCTGCGACGGCACCAATGCCTCGGACCCGGGGCCGGACCGCCCGGGGCTGCGCGCCGTGCGCGAGCAGGGGGTCTACTCGCCGCTCCTCGCCCACGGGGTCGACAAGGCGGCGACCCGCGCCATCGCCCGTGCCTTCGGCCTCTCGGCGTGGGACCGGCCGGCCAACGCCTGCCTGTCGTCGCGCATCCCGCACGGGCAGGTGGTCACTCTGGGCAAGCTGCGCCGCATCGAGGCCGCCGAGGACGTGCTCGCCGCCGCCGGCTTCCGGGTGGTGCGGGTGCGCCACGACGGCGGCGCGGCGCGGGTCGAGGTGGGGCCGGACGAGGTCTCCCGCCTCGCCGCGGGGTGGAGCGAGCTCGAGCCGCGGCTGCGCTCGCTCGGCTTCGAGCGCGTCGCCTACGACCCGCAGGGCTACCGCCGGGGCGGCGCGGACCTCGCGACCGGGGGATCGCCTCTCTCATGAATCCCGACCAGCTCAAGCGTCTCCTGGAAGCGGTGGCCGCCGGCGAGCGGTCCCCCGCGGAGGCGCTCGGCGACCTCGCCGAGCTCCCCTACGCCGACCTCGGCTTCGCCAAGCTCGACTTCCATCGCGAGCTGAGGAACGGCCTCCCCGAGGCGGTCTATGCCGAGGGGAAGCGGACCGAGGACCTGGCGGAGATCGCCGCGCGGATGATCGCCGCCCATGGCAAGGTGCTGGTCACCCGCCTGCGCCCGGAGGCCGCGGCGGTGCTGCGGACGGATCACCAGGGGGCGGTCTACCACGAGCGGGCGCGCATCCTCACCTATGGGCAGGGGGCGGCGCTGCCGGGGCGGATCGCCGTGCTCGCCGCGGGCACCTCGGATTTGGGAGTGGCGGAGGAGGCGGCGGTCTGCGTCGCCTGGTTCGGGCACGAGGTCGAGCGCTGCTACGACGTGGGGATCGCCGGGCTCCACCGGCTGCTCGGCAACCTGCCGGCGATCCGCCGCGCCGACGTGGTGGTGGCGGTCGCCGGGATGGACGGCGCCCTGCCGACGGTGGTCGCGAGCCTGGTCCCGGCGCCGGTGGTGGCCGTCCCCACCAGCGTCGGCTACGGGGCGAGCTTCGGCGGGCTCGCCGCTCTGCTCACCATGCTGAACGGCTGCGCGCCGGGGATCGGAGTGGTGAACATCGACAACGGGTACGGCGCCGCGGTCCTCGCCAGCCGCATCGCCCGCGCGGCCGGCGCCGCTCAAGGAGCGTCGGAAGCCCGCTCGACCAGCATCGCATCGCCGTAGGAATAGAAGCGGTACCCCTCGCGGATCGCCTCCCGGTAGGCGGCGAGCACTCTTTCGCGGCCGGCGCGGCCGGCGAAGGCGGAGACCAGCATCAGCAGGGTGGAGCGCGGGAGGTGGAAGTTGGTGAGCAGCACGTCCACCGCCCGGAAGCGGAAGCCCGGAGTGATGAACAGGGCCGTCGCGGCGCTCCCCGCCCGCACCTCGCCGTCTCCACCGTCTTGGGCATCGGCCGCCGCCGCGCTCTCGAGCGTCCGCACCACCGTGGTCCCCACCGCCACGATCCGCCGCCCCTCCCGCCGCGCGTCGCGGATCGCCGCCGCGGCCTCCTCGCCGATCACGTAGCGCTCGCTCTCCATCCGGTGCTCGGCGATCCGCTCGACGGCGACCGGCTTGAAGGTGCCGAGGCCGACGTGGAGGGTCACCCGCGCCGTCTCGATCCCGGCGGCTGCGATCTCCCGCAGCAGCACTGCCGAGAAGTGGAGGCCGGCGGTGGGGGCCGCGATGGCGCCGGGGGTGCGGGCGAAGACGGTCTGGTAGCGCTCGCGGTCCTCGGCGGTGTCCGGGCGGTGGATGTAGGGGGGAGGGGGATGTGCCCCAGGCGGTCGAGGTGGGGCTCGACGGGCTCCGAGAAGCGCAGGAGATAGCGGTGCGCGGCGCCGTCCTCCCGTTTCTCCACCACCTCGGCCCCGAGCCCGTCCAGTTCGATCATCGAGCCCGGGCGGGCGCGCTTCCCCGGCTTGACCAGCGCCTCCCACTCGCGCTCCGCGATCTTCTCGAGGAGGAGGAGCTCCATCTTGCCGCCGCCGGCGCTACGGCCGAAGAGGCGGGCCGGGATCACCCGCGTGTCGTTGAGCACCAGCAGGTCGGTGGGGCGCAGCAGGCGGGGGAGGTCGGAGACCCGGGCATGCCGGTCAGGGCCTTGGCGGTCGAGCACCAGCAGGCGGCTCTCGCCGCGCGGCGCGGGCTGCTGGGCGATGCTCGCCGCCGGCAGGTCGTAGTCGAAATCGTCCGTCCGCACGGCCGGCTCTTCGAGTCCGCGGGGCTAGTCCGCGGGGGCTTGGCGCAGCACCTTCACGGCGACCGCGAAGGCGACCAGCATGAGGGCGGCGGCGGTCCAGAACGGCCAGCCGGCGCCGGCGGTGGCGAAGATCAGCGTACCGGCCGCCGGTCCGAGGATGCGGGCGAGGGCGCCGAACGAGCGCGACAGGCCGATCGTGCTCCCCTGCGACTCCTGCGGGGTGAGGCGGCTCAGCAGGCCAAGGCTCGAAGGGCTGTGAATCCCCTGCCCGGCGGCGAGCAGGAGGAGGCCGGCGAGGAGGAGCGCGAGGGCCAGTCCGGCCGGGGGGATCGAGACGGGGGCGAGCGGCAGCACGGCGAGCCCGAGGGCCATCAGCAGGATGCCCCCGAGAATCATGCGGCGCTCGCCGAAGCGCTGGACCAGCCGGCCGATCAAGCCCCCCTGCACGATGACCAGCACCACCCCCACGAAGACGAAGAGCCACGAGGTCTCGCGGGCGCCGTAGCCGAAGCGGGCCTGGCAGAAGAGGGCGAGCGTGGTCTCCATGATCGCGAAGCAGAACATCACCAGGAAGAAGAGGAGCATCAGGCCGCGCAGCGGCGAGTCGCGCCAGACCTCGCGCAGCTCGGCGAGGCCGAGCCAGGAGCCCTTGCGCGTTCCGGCCCGCAGGCGCACCTCGGGGGAGAGCGACTCGGGAAGGCTGGCGGCGGCGAACGCCAGGTTGACGGCGGCGAGCAGGCCGGCGGCGACCGGCACGATCCGCGGCCCCAGCCCGGCGAGGGCGGGGGTCAGGCTGCCGGCGTGGGCGAGCAGGCCGCCGAGCGCCGGCCCGAGGACGAAGCCGATGCCGAAGGCGGCGCCCACCAGGCCCATCGCCTTGGCGCGCCCTTCCGGCGGGGTGATGTCGGCGAGGTAGGCCTGGGCGATCGCGTAGTTGGCCGCGGCCACCCCGGCGAGCGCGCGGGCGAGGAGGAGCACGGCGTAGTTGGGAGCGGCCGCGAAGAGGGCGTAGGCGACGACGCTCCCCGCGATCGAGGCGAGCAGCACCGGCCGCCGGCCGAGGCGGTCCGAGAGGCGCCCGAGCAGCGGCGCGCAGAGGAGCTGGGTCAGGCTGTAGGAGGAGAAGAGCAGGCCGATGAGCAGCGGCGTGGCGTGGAATTCCTGCGCGTAGAAGGTGAGGAACGGCACGATCATGCCGAACCCGATGAGGTCGAGCAGGATGGTGAAGAAGATGGTGAGCCGCGCCCGGCGGCGCGGGGCGGCGTGGAATTCCTGGGGCTCGTTCACGGCGGCGGGAGCATAACACCGCCGTCCGGGAGGGCAGGGGCGGGGACGGCGGGGCCCCGCGAGAGGCGCGGATCGAGGACGTCGCGCAGGCCGTCGGCCAGCAGGTTGACGGCGATCACCGTCAGCGCCAGGGCGGCGCCCGGGAAGGTGGCGATCCACCAGCCTTGAATCAGCACGTCGTGCCCTTCGGCGATCAGGTTCCCCCAGCTCGGCGTCGGCGGCTGGATGCCGAGGCCGAGGAAGGAGAGCGACGCCTCGAGGAGGATCAGCTGGCCGGTCATCAGCGTGGTGCGGATCACCACCGGGGTCAGGGCGTTGGGGAGCAGGTGCCGCCAGAGGATGGCGAACGGATGCTGCCCCATGGCCCGCGCGGCGAGGGCGAAATCCCGCCGCTGGAGCCCCAGCAGCTCGGCCCGGGTCAGCCGGCTGATCCCCATCCAGGCGGTGCCGCCCAGCAGGCCGATGACCTCCGCCGGGCTCGGCCGGAAGAAGGCGGCGAGCGCCAGCATCAGGAACACCCAGGGGAAGGCGAGCAGGGCGTCGACGCTGCGCATCAGCAGGGAGTCGACGAAGCCGGCCGCCGAGCGCCGCCGCCGAGCCGACGGCGACCCCGAGGGTCAGCGCGATCACGGCCGCGAGCAGCCCCACGGCGAGCGAGACGCGGGCGCCGTAGAGGATGCGCGAGAGCAGGTCGCGGCCGAAGCGGTCGCTGCCGAGCAGGAAGAGGCGGCGGTCGGCGACCCCGTGCGGAGTCAGGTTGAGGACCCGCGCGGCGGGGTACGTCTCGGCGGCGCCGCGGCGCACGATGGCGATCCCCGCGGGGGTGCGCCGCGCCCGCTCGGCCAGGCGCCAGGAGCCGTCGGCGAGATGGACGGCGGCGAGCGACGTCCCGGGCGGCCGGTATTGGCCGGCCGGAGGATCGAGCTGCTCGTTCGGATCGTAGGGCGCGAGCAGCGGGAGCGAAGAGGGCGGCGAGGAACAGGGCGAGGGTCAGCCCGGCCCCCCAGGCGAGGGAGGGAGAGACCCGCAACCACCTTGTCAGCCTAGGCATCGCCCATCTCCTCGCGGACCCGCGGATCGGCCAGGGCGTGGAGGACGTCGGCGAGGAGGTTACTGAGGATCACCAGGGCGGCGCTGAGCGCGGTGGCGCCGAGGATCACCGGGTAGTCGCGGGCGAGGAGGGCGTCGAAGGTCAGCCGGCCGAGGCCGGGCCAGGAGAAGACGACCTCGGTGATCAGCGCGCCGGAGAGCAGCACCGGCAGCGAGTGCGAGAAGACCTGGATCAGCGGCGAGACCGCGTTGCGCAGGCCGTGCACCCAGACCACCCGGCGGGGGCTCAAGCCCTTGGCGCGGGCGGTGCGGATGTAGTCCTGGCTCATCACCTCGATCAGGCTGGCGCGCAGGAAACGGGCCGTCCCGCCGGCGGCGCCGAGCGCCGTCACCAGGGCGGGGAGGAGCAGGTGGCGCGCGAGGTCGACCCATCGCGCCAGCGGCGGCAGGAGGTCGGCGTCGACCGAGCGCATGTGCCCCGCCGGCAGCACCGGCCAGACGTAGGAGAAGAGGAGGATCGCCATCAGCCCCAGCCAGAACAGAGGCTGGGAGTAGAGGAGGAGGGTGATCACCCGCACGGCGTGGTCGAGGAGCGATCCCCGCCGCAGGGCGGAGGCGATGCCGAGCAGCAGGGCGAGGAGGTACTCGAGCGCCAGGGCGGCGAAGGCGAGCAGGGCGGTCGCCGGCAGGGCTTCGAAGAGCACCGTCGAGACCGGCCGCTGCTGGGCGAGCGAGGTCCCCCAGTCCCACCGCGCCACCGAGGAGATCCAGACCAGGTACTGCTCGGGGAGGGGGCGGTCGAGGCCGTAGAGCTGGCGCAGCTTGAGGTGCTGGGCGACGGTGAGGCGTCCCCCCTCGAAGAGGGAGGCCGGATCGCCCGGCAGCAGGTGGAGGAAGAAGAAGGTGAAGCTGAGGACCAGCAGCAGGGTCAGCAGCGAGACGGCGATCCGCCGCAGGACGAAGGCGAGCAATCTGGCGACGGCGGGAGCCCCGGGGTCCGCCGGAGCGGCTAGACCTTCGGCGCGATCCACCACTCCTTGAGGTTGAAGAGCGAGTAGTTCGGAGTCGGCCTGACGTCCCGCACCCGCCGGTTGACGCCGGTCGGCCGCTGCGACTCCCAGAGCAGCGTGAGCGGCTGGTCGCGGTGGAGGATCTGCTGGATGCGGTCGAGATAAGGGCGCTCGGCGAGCGGGTCGGCTTGCGCCGCGGCGGTGTCGAGCAGGCGGTCCACCTCCGGGTTCCGGTAGCGGATGAGGTTGCCGGGCTCGCCGACCATGTTGCTGCGGAAGTTGTTGGTCAGATCGAGGCTGGTGTCGACGGTGTAGCCGAACATCGAAGCTTCATAGGTACCGGCGTTCGTCTGCGCGATCAGGGTGTTGAACTCGATCTGCCGCGGAGTGACGCGGATCCCCACTTTCTTGAGCTGGTCCTGGATCATCACCGTGGCGTCGGCGCGCAAGGGGTTGCCGGCATTAGTGAGCAGCTCGAAGGCGAAGGGCCTGCCTCCCTTGTCGAGGACGCCGTCGCCGTCGGTGTCCCTCCACCCTTTGGCGGCGAGGATCCGCCGCGCCTGCTCCGGGTCGTAGGGCAAGGGTTGTATCGTCCGATCGTGAGCCCAGATGCTCGTCATGTACGGGGTGCTCGCCACCCGGCCGAGGGGCCCGAGGATCGTGTCGACGATCGTCTTGCGGTCGATGGCGAGGGTCAGGGCGCGGCGCACCTCGGGGTCGCGGAACAGCGGATGATCGTTGTTCCAGTCGACGGAGACGATCAGGTTGGCCCAGTAGGTGACCAGCTCGAGGTTCGGGTCTTTCTTCACCCGCGCCATGTCGGCCGGGGAGATCTGGGGGACGAAGTCGACGTCGCCGCTCAGCAGCTGGGTGAAGCCGGCCGCCGGGTCGGCGATCTGGCGGATCACCGCCCGGTCGAGGCGCGGGAGCCCCTTCTCGTAGTAGCGCTCATTGCGCTGCAGGACGATCTGCTGCTGGGGCTCCCAGGAGACGAGGGTGAACGGGCCGTCGACCACCAGGTGCTGGCGGAACCAGTCGCTGCTCTTCCTCCATTCGGCGAAGGGGATTTTCTCCCAGACGTGGCGGGGGAGGATCACCCCCTCGTTGGCATCCAGAAACTGCTTGGCGTAGATGCGCGAGAAGTGGAAACGGACCGTCCGTGGGTCCACCGCCTCGACATCGGTGATCCACTGCTTGGCGTCGGCGTTGTTCCAGGCGATGTCCGGATTGCGCTGGGCCGTCCAGGTCCAGCGCACGTCGTCGGCGGTCACCGGCACGCCGTCGCTCCAGACGATCCCTTCGCGCAGGTGGAAGGTGAGCGTCTTGTGGTCCGCCGACCACTCCCAGCGCGTCGCGAGCGAGGGCGCGAACGAGGGCGGGTGCTCCTGGAAATCGGGCTGCTCCTCGGTGAGATGGAGGAACATCTGGAACAGCACTTCCTTGGTGATCTGGCTCGCGGGCACGATCAGCTCATTGACGCTGCCCGGCTGGGCGGGCCAGCCGATCACCGCCGTGCCGCCGCGGCGGGGCGTGGAGCCGGCCGAGGCGGCGGTCTCGGGGCCGGCCTTGCACCCCCCGGCGAGCAGCGCGCCAGCGAGAAGGAAGATCAGGGCTCGGGATCGGAGCATGGGGTGCCCGGCATGGTACTCGACCGGGGGTGGAAAAAGAAGGGTAGTCTCGGAGCACCGGTATCCTGGTTCCCCGTGGGTGCCCCGCGCAGCCGACTGGCAGTGAGCGAAGCGAGCGCACACGAAGGAGGCGAGCAGGGGTACCCACGGGGAACCAGGATACCGGTGCTATCCTGAAACCGGCATGGAACGCCTCCCGCCCTCCGCCTCTTCGCGCAAGCTGCTGATCGCCTCGCTGGTCTTCGGGCTGTTCGTCCTCTGCGACATCGCGCTCTTCGGCTGGCTGATCTTCCGCTCGCTGTCGCAGCGCGAGGTCGAGCGGGTGCTGCTCGAGACCAGGACCGAGGCCCAGAAGCTGGCGCAGCAGATCGCCCGCCGCGCCGACCGCGAGGGGAAGGACCTCTACACGGCGGTGGCGATCGAGCGCGAGACCCAGACCTACATCGACCAGATGATGCGCCAGCGCGAGCTGGTGAAGCGGGTGGAGATCCGCGACAGGAACGGCGTCCTGGTCTACGAGGGGAGGAGCGAGGCGCGGCTGCGCGCCGGCCCCGCCCCGGGGGCCAGCCCGATCGCGCCGCCGGTCCTCGGCTCGCCCGAGATCGAACGGCATGCCGTGCCGGGGGTGGAGGCGCGCATCTCGAACCGCGTGCACGAGGCGGAATCGACCTTCGAGGTCCCCGACATCCAGGTGCCGATCGGCGAGTACGGCAACCTCCAGATCGCCATCAGCCCGCTCGAGCTCAGCAAGCGGATCGAGGTGCTCCGCTCCGACCTGATCCGCCAGACGGGGGTGATCGGCATCTCCTCGATGCTGCTGCTGATCTCCGCCTACGTCGTGGTCTGGCTCGTCCTGCGCCGCTCGCAACGGCTCGAGATCCAGGCCGCCGAGGCCGAGCGGCTGGCCTACCTCGGCACCCTGGCCTCCGGCCTGGCGCACGAGATCAGGAACCCGCTGAACTCGCTCAACCTCAACATGCAGATGCTCGAGGAGGAGATCGACGAGCACGGCTCGGCCCCTACCGGCAAGCGCCTGCTGTCGATCACCCGCTCGGAGCTCAGCCGCCTCGAGCGCCTGGTCTCGGACTTCCTCGCCTACGCCAAGCCCCGCCCCCTGGAGCTCGAGGAGGTCCCCGCGGCGCGGCCGCTCGAGCGGATGCGGGAGCTGCTGGCGGGGGAGATCCAGAGCCGCGGCGCCCAGGTGGTGGTCGAGGACAAGAGCGGCGGCGCGCGCATCCGCGTCGATCCCGGACAGATGAGCCAGCTGCTGCTCAACCTCGCCCAGAACGCCTTCAACGCCGCCGAGGAGGCGGGGCGGCGGCCGGTCCTCCGGCTGACGGCCTCCCGCCAGGGGGCGACGGTGACCCTCGCGCTGACCGACAACGGCGTCGGCATGACGGACGCCGAGCGGGCGCGGATCTTCGAGCTCTTCTATTCGACCCGCAAGGGGGGGACCGGGCTCGGCCTCGCTATCGTCGAGCGCATCGCCCGCGCCCACGCGGGGCGGATCACCGTCCGCAGCACCCGCGGCACCGGCACCACGGTCGGCCTCGAGCTGCCGGCGGTGGTGTCTTCGGAGACTGCCACGCGTGCGGCGGGCGCGGCGGCGATCGAGGGGACGGCGGTCGAGGCCTGACGGCTCTCCCCCGAGATTCAGACGATCCCAAAAGAAAAAGGGCGCCCGGAAGGACGCCCTCTAAGCTGCCGGAGCTCTGAGTCAGGTCAGCTGATCGTGATCTTGCGCGGCTTCGCCTGCTCGGCCTTGGGCACGAGGACGGTCAGCAGGCCGTTCTCGAAGCTCGCCTGCACCCGCTCGCCGTCCACCTTGTGCGGCAGGGCGAAGGCGCGGCTGAAGGAGCCGTAGGTCCGCTCGACGCGGTGGAAGCTCTCCCGCTTGACGTCCTTCTCGAGCTTGCGCTCGCCGGTCAGGCGCAGGACGTCGTTCTCCAGGGTGATCTGGACGTCGTCCTTGGTCAGCCCGGGCAGCTCGGCCGTCAGCCGGTACCCCTCTTCGGTCTCCTGGATATCCACGGGGGGGATCCAGCTGCGGTTGGAGACCTCCTCGCCCTGGAGGTCGCTGAGGAAAGTATCGAACAGGCGCGCCAGGGGCTCACGGTTGAGATAGGCGGGGGCGGGATTCCAGCGGATCATGTTGTTCATCATGGCTCCATCCTCCTTGAAAGGGTCTTGGTGCTCGTTCGGGATCGCGGGCCGGCGCTCGGCCACGTCCCGCGATCTGAAGAGATGATAGGTCGGCACTAAGGTCTTGTCAAGCCCGCGGGGCAAGAAATATTAGCGGCTCACCATCAGGAAAGAGGACTGGGACGTGAAAAAGCCCTGCTGGCGACAAGCAGGGCTGGGAGCTCGGGGGAAACTTGAGTCTGGATACTTCAGATCAGCCGTCCATCTCCTCGAGATCCTCGGGCTTCGCGAACTGCTCGGGGTCCTCGCTGCCGCAGGACTGGCAGAGGACCTCGGTGACCTTGTCGTCCTTCCACTCGAAGGTGTAGCAAGGGGTCTCGCACTCCAGGCAGACCAGATATTCGGGGCTCGACATGGTTTTTCCGCCTCCTGGGCTCCGTCGGTTGGGGCCGGACGATTCTAGACCTGATTCCCTCTCGTTGACCCGACATTTCTCCTGTGGTAGGGTTCGCCGTCCACGCGTCTGTGACGACTCTGGGAGCGTTTCCAATGTATGCAGTGATTCAAACTGGCGGTAAACAATATCGCGTCGCCCCGGGCGACGTGATCGACGTCGAGCTCCTCGGTGAGCCGGGCGAGGGTGGCTCGCTCCGTTTCGACCAGGTGCTCATGGTCTCCGGGTCGGGCGAGTCTGGAGACCAGGGTCCGCGGCTCGGCAAGGCGCTCGCGGGGGCGGCCGTGACGGCCTCCCTGATGGGTGAGGTCAAGGGACCGAAGATCCGGGTGTTCAAGAAGAAGCGGCGCTCGACCTACCGGCGCAACGCCGGTCACCGGCAGCACATGCACCGGGTGCGCATCGACGAGATCCAGCTGCCGTCCTCCTCCCGCTAGGGCGGACCGGCAGACCCTCAGATAAGAACGAGAGAGGCATCAGCTCATGGCACATAAAAAAGGACAGGGCTCCAGCCGCAACGGCCGCGACTCGAACTCGCAGCACCTCGGCGTCAAGCGGTTCGGCGGCGAGCAGGTGACGGGCGGCTCGATCATCGTCCGCCAGCGCGGCACCAAGTTCTTCCCCGGCGACAACGTCGGCCGCGGCAAGGACGACACCCTCTATGCCAAGGCCGACGGCGTGGTGAAGTTCCAGAACCGGGGACGGCGCGGGACCTTCATCCACATCCTGACCGCGGCCGATATCGCAGGGGCGCGCCGCCGCCGCGGGCGACAGCGCGCCGGCCGCCGCCGCCGCCGAATAACCGGCTTCCGGAGCCGGGCGCAACGCCCGGCTCCCCGCGATTTCCGCCACTTCAGCCGCCCGACCCAGCCGCCAGCCGCAGAAAAACCGACCTTGATCTTTCTCGACGAAGCCAAAATCCACGTCCGCGCCGGACGGGGCGGCAACGGCTGCGTGGCGTTCCGCCGCGAGAAGTACGTCCCCCGCGGCGGCCCCTCGGGGGGGGACGGCGGGCACGGCGGATCGGTCGACCTGGTGGGCTTCGCCAACCGCAACACCCTCTACCATCTCCGCTTCACCTCGCTCTACGCGGCCCAGCGCGGCCGTCACGGCGAAGGGTCGAACAAGACCGGCAAGGACGGCGAGGACCTCGAGATCGCGGTGCCGCTCGGCACCGTCGCGATCGATGAGGAGACGGGGGAGGTCCTGGGCGAGATCCTCAAGGACGGCGAGCGCCTGCGGGTCGCGGCCGGCGGCAAGGGAGGGCGGGGGAACGCCCGCTTCGCTACCGCCACCGACCAGGCGCCGCGGCGCGCCGATCCGGGGCGCGACGGCGGCGAGCTGCGGCTGCGCCTCGAGCTCAAGCTGCTCGCCGACGTCGGGGTGATCGGCCTGCCGAACGCCGGCAAGTCGACGCTGATCAGCGTCGTCTCGGCGGCGCGGCCGAAGATCGCCGACTATCCGTTCACCACCCTGGTGCCGCAGCTCGGGGTGGTGGCCGAGGGGCCGCTCGCCGAGCCGTTCGTGATCGCCGACCTGCCCGGGCTGATCGCCGGCGCGGCGCAGGGGGCGGGGCTCGGCATCCAGTTCCTCCGCCACATCGAGCGCTGCCGGGTGCTGCTCCACCTGGTCGACCTGTCGAATCCGGAAACCAGCGCCGCCGAGGAGCTGGCGATCGTCGAGGGGGAGCTCGCCGGGTTCAACCCGGAGCTCCTCGAGCGCCCGCGGCTGATCGTCGGCAGCAAGCTCGACTCCGCGCTCGACGAGCGGCGGGAGGAGCTGCGCGCGGCGGCCGCGGAGCGCGGGCTCCCCTACCGCGAGATCAGCTCGGCGACGGGGCACGGGATCAAGGAGCTGATCGCCGACCTCTCCCGGCGCCTCGAGGCCGCCAAGGCGACGGCCTCAGCCAGCGCATGAAGATCGGTCTCTTCGGCGGCAGCTTCGATCCGATCCACCGCGGGCACCTCGACCCGGTCATCGCGGCGCGGCGCGCCCTCGGCCTCGACCGGGTGATCTACCTGCCGACCGCGCAGCCGCCGCACAAGCCGGACGGCTCGCTGGCCCCGGCCCTCTCGCGCTACGCGATGGTGGAGCTGGCGCTGCTCGACGAGCCGGGGCTCGAGGTCTCGGGATTCGAGCTGACCCTCGGCCGCCCGGCCTATACGGTCGAGACGCTCGAGCACTTCCGGCGCGCGATGCCGGAGGCCGAGCTCCATCTGCTGATCGGCGGCGACTCGTTCGCCGACCTTCATCACTGGGTGCGCTTCCGGGAGATCTCGGAGCTGGCGCGGCTGGTGGTGCTGACCCGTCCGGGGTGGGAGCTGGATGCGGTCCCGCTCCCTCCCGAGCTCGGCCGGCTGGTCGAGTCCGGCCGCGCCCTGTTGCTGCATCAACCGCCGGTCGACGTCTCCTCGACGCGCCTGCGGGAGCTGCTCTCCGCCGGCCTCCCCCTCCCCGCGGGGGCGGTCCCCAACCTGGTGGTACGATACCTGCAAAAGTACGCCCTCTACCGATGAATCCAGAACCGATACCCCCCCAGCCGACCCCCACCCTCGAACGAGTCCGCCTGGCCGTCGCCGCCGCCGAGGATCGCAAGGCGCTCGACCTGAAGGTCCTGCACCTCGAGAAGGTCACGGACTTCACCGACTACTTCCTGATCTGCAGCGGCTCGAGCGAGCGCCAGGTGCAGGCGATCGCCGACGGTGTGGAGGCGAGCCTGCGCGAGCACAAGGTGCGCCCCCTCCACATCGAAGGGTTCGCCCGCGCGCAGTGGGTGCTCCTCGACTACGGCGACCTGGTGGTCCACGTCTTCCTCGAGGAGCCGCGCCGCTACTACGCGCTCGAGCGGCTGTGGGGGGACGCGCCCGAGGTTTCGGCCGAGCTGCGCGCGTGACCCCCGCGCCGTCGCCGCCCTCGCCGCTCTCGCTCGCCCGTCTGCTCGCCGACTTCCCCGCGCTCGCCGCCCGCCTGCGGGGAGCCGAGCGCGCCGCCGCGACCGAGGCCCCGGTGCTGATCCTGGGCGAGCCGGGGAGCGGGCGCTCGACCCTCGCCCGCGCCCTCCACGGCGCCAGCCCGCGCGCCGGCGGGCCGCTCGCCGAGGTGGACCCCGGGGCCATCCCCAGCACCCTGTTCGAAAGCGAGTTCTTCGGCTACCGGGCGGGCGCCTTCTCCGGCGCCGACCAGACGGCCTCCGGACGGGTGGCCCGCGCCGAGGGCGGGGACGCTGCTGCTCGACCACGTCGAGGAGCTGCCGCTCCACTCGCAGGGGAAGCTGCTGCGGCTGCTCGCCGAGCGGCGCTACTCCCCCCTCGGCGGGGCGGAGGTGGCGGCGGACGTCCGCTTCATCGCCATCGGCTGCGAGGACCTCCCCGAGCGGGTCGCCCGCGAGACCTTCCGCGCCGACCTCTTCTACCGGCTGGAGGTCGTCGCCTTCCGCGTCCCCCCGCTGCGCGAGCGGCGGGCCGACCTGCCGGCGATCCTCGACCGCCTGCTCGCCGACCTCGGCGAGCGCCTCGGCATCCCCGAGCCGGCGCTCTCGGCGGCGGCCCGCGCCTGGATGCTCGACTATCCCTGGCCGGGGAACCTGCGGGAGCTGCGCAACACCCTCGAACGCAGCCTCGTCCTGGCGGGAGCGGAAGGCGGCGCGCCGATCGATCCGACGGCGCCCGCGGGATCGCTCGCCGCCGTCCCGCGGCCGCTCCTCGAGGTCGAGAAGGAGCAGATCCGGAACGCCCTCGCCTACACCCGCGGCCACCAGGGGCAGGCGGCCGCCCTGCTCGGCATCAGCCGCAAGGCGCTGTGGGAGAAGCGGCGCCGGTACGGGATTCCCTAGCCAGCCGAGGCAGCGGTGGAGCTTCCCCTTCCCGCGACACCAGCCACTCCTCCCACGCCACCAGCTGCTCCAGCAGCGTTCCAACCTCGATTCCCAGCGCCTCCGGCGCGTAGCCGGCGAGGCGTGCCCGCGCCTTGGCGAGGGTGCGGCGGGGGCCCTCTGTCCGCTTCAGGTCGAGGATCTGATGGAGGGCGGCGGCGGCCTGGATCAAGCCCTGGAAGAGATCCCGCGGCTCCGGCGTGGTCGAGCGCCAGATCTCCTCCCACGCCTCGTGGGCGGCGAAGAACTTTTCGCCTGTTGAAGAGGTCGATCCCCAGCCGGAGGAGGCGCTCGCGCTCCGCGGCGGAGAGCTCGGGATGGAGCGGCCGTCCGGGACCTACGATCCGGCCTCCGCCAGGGCTTCCGGCTCGGCGAGCGAGTGGATCAGGTCCTCGGGGAGGCCGAGCCCCGGGTGGACGCGCTTGCACAGCTCGCGCAGGCGGCGCAGGTCGACCTCGGGGATCTCGTCGAAATGCTCGACGACGGCGGGGTCGAGCTGCTGGCCGGCCACCCGCCGCAGCTCGTTGACGGCGTACTGGTGCGGGCGGGCGCGCCGGTAGGGGCGGTCCGAGGTGATGGCGTCGTAGGTGTCCACCACGGCGAAGATGCGGGCGCTCAACGGGATCGCCTCGCCGGCGATACCGCGCGGGTACCCCGCGCCGTCCCAGCGCTCGTGGTGGCTGTAGATGATCTCGAGCGACGCCGGCTGCAGGAAGCTCACCTCGGCCAGCATGTCGAACCCCCAGGAGGGGTGCTGCTTCATGATGTGCCACTCGCCCTCGGTGAGCGGCCCCATCTTGCGCAGGATCTCGTCCGGCACCACCATCTTGCCGACGTCGTGGAGCAGGGCCCCCCACTCGATCGCCTTCAGCGCCTCGGCATGGAAGCCCATCGCCTTGCCGAGCGCCACGGCGTAGAGGGCGACGCGGAAGGAGTGGCCGCTCGTCTCGTGATCGCGGGCGTCGGCCGCCGTCACCACCGCCCCCACCGCCTCGACGTAGGAGCGCTCGCGGGCCTTCTGCGACTCGGCGAGCGACACCGTCAGGGAGCGGAAGGTCTCCTCGATCAGCTGCACCTCGCTGCCGCCGCCGGCGCTCGGGAAGTCCCCGGCGATCTGCCCCGTCCGCGCCATTCCGGACATGGTGCTCGCCAGCCGGCGCAGGGGGCGGGTGATCCGCCGCACCACCCAGAAGGCGGCTCCGGCGGCGAGGATGCCGGCCGAGAGCGCGATGAACAGCAGGTTCCAGCCGATCTGCAAGGCGAGCTCGCGGTCGTTCGCCACGGCGACGAGCTTGCCGACGAGCAACAGGGCGATGCCCAGGACCGCCACGGCGATCGCCGCCACCAGCCAGAGAGACTTGGTCCGCAGGTTCAAATCAGAAGACTCCAAAGTTTCGGGCACCGGCGCGCTCCGGCCCGAGCTCCTCCCTACATCCTAAGGTGCTTCGAAGCGCCCTTTTCGCGCCGGTTCGGACAACCCTCCCCGGTGCTCCTGCCACTGGCCGCCCACCGCGGTCGCCGCCACCACCTCCTCGGTGGCGCCGAAAATCACCGATTCGAGGAGCGTCTCGGGATTCCATCCCGCGAGGAGGGGAGAGTGAAGATCGATCGCCGCGAAATCGGCCCACAGGCCGGGGGCGATACGGCCCGCCTCGACGCCGAGCGCCGCCGCGCCGCCGGCGGTCGCCGCTGCCAGGAGCACGGAGGCGACGTTCCCCGCGGGCCCCTGGGGGTCGCGCAGCACGCCGCGGCTCTCGGTGGCCAGCCGCTGGACGTACTCGAGCCAGCGCATCTCCTCGATGGGGGAGATCCTGGCGTTCGAGTCGCTCCCCAGGCAGAAGGCCGGCGCGTTGGCCGGCACCCGGGAGACGGTGGCGATGCCGTCCCCCAGGTTCCCCTCGGTCAGCGGGCAGAGGCAGACCCGGCCGCCGGCCGAGAGGAAGCGCTCCATCTCCTCGCCGTCCGTGTGGGTGCAGTGGACGGCCGTCAGGTCGGTCGCCGTGCCGAGCGTGTCGAGCAGGAGAGCCATCGGCCGCCGGCCGTAGTAGGCGATCACGTCGGCGATCTCGAGCTCCTGCTCCTCGACGTGGATGTGGAAGGGGAGGCCGCGCCGGCGGGCCTCGGCGTAGATCGCCGCCAGGTCCTCGATCCCCGCCGCCCGCAGGCTGTGCACCGAGGCGGCGAGGCTCTCGCGCCGCGGATCGAGCCGGGCGGCCAGGCGGTCCATCTGCTCCCAGTAGCGGGCGGGGGAGGGCGAATCGAAGCGGCGCTGCGCGCCGGCGAGCGGCTGCCCCACGGCCCCCGTCCGGTAATAGGACTGGATGAAGGCGATGCGGATCCCCGCCTCGGCGGCGGCGGCGAGCACCACCCCGTCGAAGCCGTAATCGGCGGCGTCCGGATCGCGGTGATGGACGTAGTGGAACTCCCCCACGGTGGTGATGCCGGCGGCGCGCATCTCGCGGAACCCCTGGAGGCTCAGCGCGTAGAGCTCGGCCGAATCGAGCCGGCCGACCAGGGCGTACATCGCCTCGCGCCAGGTCCAGAAGTTGCCGCTCCCCGCCGGGAAGGTCTCGCCGCGACCCCGCAAGCCGCGCTGGAAGGCGTGCGAGTGGGCGTTCACCATCCCCGGCAGGAGGGCGAGGCCGGCCAGGCGCTGGTCGGGGACCCTGCCGAGGGTCCCCATCTCCGCGATGCGGCCGTCGTCGCCGACCACGATCTGGACGCCGGACTCGAACCGCTCGCCGGTCCAGGTGAGGTCGGCCTCGATCACGTGGACACCGCTCATGAGCGTCCTCCGCAGAAATGCTCGATCGTCCGCGCGAGCAGTCCCCGCGCCGCCGCGAATTCGTCCTTGGGCAGGAGCTCGTTCGGCTTGTGGGCCACGGCGATCGAGCCGGGGCCGAAGATGGCGCAGTCGAGCCCCAGGCGCTGCAGCCAGCCGGCGTCGGTGGCGAAGGAGACGCTCGCCCCCGCCTCCTGGCCGACCAGGGCGCAGAGATGGCGGTGGATGGGGGAGCCCGCGTCGAGCAGCAGGGGCGGGCTGTCCGAGAGCAGCTCGACCGTGGGCTCGAAGGGGGCGGCGGCGGCGCGGGCGGCTTCGGCGATGCGCTCGATCAGCACCTCCGAGGCGAGGCCCGGCAGGGGCCGGAAGCCGACCTCCACGGCGCAGCGGTCCGGCACCACGTTGATCGCCGCGCCGCCGTGTACCGTGCCGAGGTTGAGCGGCACGTAGGGGACCTCGGGGAACAGCTCGCGGTTGGGCGCGATCTCCGCCTCCAGCTCCCGGCGGAGCTTGGTGAGGGCGACGATCACCCGTCCCGCCGGCTCGATGGCGTTGGCGCCGAGGTGGGGGTAGCCGCTGTGCGCCGGGACGCCGTGGAGGGTGATGCGCAGCTTGGCGTGCCCCTTGTGCGTGCGCGCCACTTGGAGCGAGGTGGGCTCGCCGATGATCGCGCTCCGCGGCAGCCGGGCGGCGGCGGGGTAGCTCTCGGTCAGCCGCTTCGCCCCCAGGGTGCCGACCTCCTCGTCGTAGGTGAAGACGAGGGCGAGCGGCGCCCGCCAGGTCTCGGGCCGCGCTTCGCTGGCGAGATTCGTGGCGAGGGCGAGGAATCCCTTCATGTCGCAGGCGCCGCGCCCGACCAGGCAGTCCCCCTCGTCGGTGAGCGCGAAGGGGTCGTGCCGCCACCCCGCCTCTTCGGCCGGCACCACGTCCATGTGCCCGGAGAGGGTGAGCCCTGCCCGGGCCTCCTCCTGATCCTCCGGCTCGGGGCCCAGCCAGGCGATGACGTTCGTCTTGGCGCCGTCGGCCGAGAGGTTCTGCGCGATCCGGACCCCCGGGCGGTCCAGGTAGTCGCAGAGGAAGTCCGCCAGCGGCAGGTTGCTGTTGCGGCTGGTCGAGTCGAAGCCGACCAGCCGGGCGAGCAGCTCGGTGTCCGAAAGGAGCGAGGGGCGGCTGGGCAAGGCGCGGCTCCTATTCGCGGCGGCGCTCGTGGAGGACCATGATCAGGATGCCCAGCAGCGTCGCCACCTCGTCGGGCTCGGGGAGGACCCCCGCGAGGCTGTCGATGGTGAAGGTCCGCGCCAGGAAGGTCCGCCGCTTGGTGATCCGCAGCGCCGTCTGCCCTGTCGCCAGGTTCGTGACGCCGTAGGTGGGGCTGAACAGGTAGCCGGCGAAGATCCCCACGAACGGGATCTCCTCGGTGAAGTAGTCGATCACCTTGAGCCAGGGTTGCTCCTCGACGATCTGGTAGAGGTCCCGTCCCGCGCCGTCCTGGATGTCGTAGGTCGCCTTCCAGAAGGATTGCATCCCCTGGCGCTGGACGGCGCCGACGGTCCGCCCCTGGGGATCGGTGAAGGCGAAGCGGGCGGAGAAGTCGAGGATGCGGTCGGCGTTGATCTCGTAGAGCTCAACCGACTGCGAGCTGTCGGCGAAGACGTGGATCTTGTCGCGCAGCTTGAGCAGCTTCTGGCGCACGTAGAGGATCTCGCGTCCGGAGGCGTCGGTGGCCGAGATCTGCGGCGCCAGGGCCACCAGCTTGAAGTTGAGGGTGATCGGGTACTGCAACGGGTGTTGCATCGGGTCTCCTTGAGGGAAGGGCACGTCAGGGGGTGGCGGAGCGCACGATCATCCGATCGTCGCCGACGCGGCGGGTCACGCCGGTCGAGTCGAGGTGCTCGAGAAACGGGATCGCCCATTTGCGGGTGAGGCCGAAACGGTCCTTGAAGTCGGCGACCGAGAAGCGCTCCCAAGGGGTGGCGAGCAGGTCGCGGCGCAGGCCGGTCAAGGCGGAGGCGGCGAGGATCAGCCCGCTCGGCAGCTTGACCAGCTGCCCGCGGGCCACCAGGTGCCGGATCACCCCCTCGAGGATCTGCGGCTTCGCCCCCAGCGCGCGCGCCACGTCCCCCGGCGACGGCGGTGCGATCCCGGCGCGGTCGAAGGCGGCCAGGGCGTCGACCGCGAGCTTCGACTCCTCGCCGGTGAGCTGGGCGCTGCGGCCGGGGAGGGTCACCAGGTCCCCCTGGAGGGCGAGCACCTTCTGCGCCGCCAGCCAGCCGAGATAGACGTCCGCCAGCTCCGCCCCCCGGCCGCGCAGGATGCGGCGCACCGCCTCGGCCTTGGGGATCGATTCGGCCAGGCGGTCCCGCTGGAAATGCTCCTTGAGCACGCGGCGGGCCCGCTCGGTGACCCGCTGCACGGCGGCGGGGGCGAGCCAGCGCCGCGCCCGGCCGTGCTCCTCGGGGACCTCGATCAGCTTCTGGCCGGCGGCGAGCGCCGCCAGGCGCTTCGCCACCGTCGCCGGGGGCACCCCCAGCCGGCGCGCCAGCTCGGCGGCCTCGATCCCCCGCTCGCCCGCCTCCTGCACCCAGAAGGCGAGGGCGGCCTGGAGGTCCTTCTGCAAGGCGGCGAGCCCCTGCTGGAGGACGCTGCCGCGGTGGCGCCGCCAGCGCGGATCGAGGATCTCGCCGCCGCCGAGAGTGGCGGGAGGGGAGGGGCGGCGGATCACGAAGCGGTCGCCGCGCACCGCGGACACCGCCCCTTCGAGCCGGATCTCGACGACGCCCGTCTCGCCCGGTGCGATCCCCTCCGTGCCCTTGTCGCCAGTCAACGGACGCATCCGCCCGAGCACCTCGCTGGCGTAGAGGTGAAGGCGCACGGGGACGAAGCCGCGGATCGCCGCCGGCGCGTCCGGCAGCAGGGTGAAGCGGGCGAGCAGGCTGGTGGTGGTCTCGAAGGCGCCCGGGGTGCCGAGCTGCTGGCCGCGCGCCAGCTCCTCGAGGGGGACGCCGGTGAGCTGCAGCGACGTGCGCTCGCCGGCCGCCGCCCCCTCGCGCGCCTCGCCGTGGACCTGGACGCTGCGCACCCGCACCGTCTCGGCGTCTTTGATGGGCGGCAGGATTTCCAGCGTATCGCCGGCGCGGATCGCCCCGCTCCCCAGCGTGCCGGTGGCGATCACCCCCAGCCCCTTGAGATGGAACGCCCGGTCGACGGGCAGGCGCGCCGGCCGCTCGGGCTGGTCCGGCACGGCGTGCGCCGCCGCGAGGGCGACGAGGGCGTCCAGGAGAGCCGGGATCCCCTCGCCGGTGAGGCTCGACACCGGGAGGATCGCCGCCCCCGCGAACGGGGTGGCGGCGAGCAGCTCCTCGACCTCGAGCTGGGCGAGCTCCACGAGGTCGGCCGAGACGGCGTCCACCTTGGTCAGCGCCACCACGGCGGCGGGGATGCCGAGCAGCGAGCAGACCGCCAGGTGCTCGCGCGTCTGCGGCTTCACCCCCTCGTCCGCCGCCACCACCAGCAGCAGGATGCGGATGCCGCCGAGCCCGGCGAGGGCGTTGTGGAGGAAGCGCTCGTGCCCGGGGACGTCGACGAAGCCGAGCTGGAGGTCCCCCTCCGTGCGGTGGGCGAAGCCGAGATCGATGGTGATGCCGCGCGCCTTCTCCTCCGCCCAGCGGTCGCAGTCGATCCCGGTCAGGGCCAGCACCAGGCTGGTCTTGCCGTGATCGATGTGCCCGGCGGTGCCGACGATGACGCGACGCATGGGAATGGCGGACGGAGAAGCCTAGCCGGCGGGCTTCGCCAGCACCTCGCGGGCGATGCGGCTGATCGTGGCGTTGTCCGCGCTGGTGCCGAAGCGGGCGATCACCCCCTTCATGATCGGCCCCATGGCGGCCGGTCCGGAGAGACCCTGGGCGTCCACGATCTCCTGGACGGCGGCGCGGATCTGCCCCTCGTCGACCTGCGCCGGCAGGTAGGCGTTGAGCACCACGATCTCCGCCTCCTCCTTGGCCGCCAGCGCCTCGCGGCCGCCGGCGCGGAACTGCGAGATCGAGTCCTCGCGCTGCTTGAGCGACTTGCGGACCAGCGAGATGAACCCCGCCTCGTCCACCTCGTCGCCCCGCCGGATGCGCTCGTTCTTGATCTCCGTCAGGAGCATCCTGAGGGTCGAGAGCTTCTCCTTCTCCCCCGATTTCATGGCGGTCTTCACGTCGGCTTCGATGCGTTGCTGGGGCGTCGTGGTTGTCATGACAGGGGATTATAGAGGTTGGATACCTGGCGGACCCGCCGATCCGACTATGATCTCGGGCGATGAAGGCCCCCCTTTTCCTCCTGGCGCTCGTCCTCGCCGCCTGCCGTCCGATGGCCTCGGCGACAGACGACGGCCGCCTGCGGGTCGCCGTCAGCGTGCCGCCGCAGGGCTATTTCGTGCAGCGGATCGGCGGCGATCACGTGAAAGTGGAGGTGATGATCCCCCCCGGCTACTCCCACGCCGACTATCCGCTCACCCCGCGGCAGGTCGCGGCGCTCAGCCGGGCGCGGCTCTACATCGCCGTGGGGCATCCGGCGTTCGAGTTCGAGCGGGTGCAGCTCAAGGCGGTGCTGCGCGACCTCCCCCGCCTCCAGGTGGTCGACATGTCGCGCGGCATGCGGCTGATCGCGGGGAAGGTCGAGGGAGATGAGGACGCGGGAGAAGCCGGCGGCGATCCCCACGTCTGGGTGGCGCCGGAGACGGTGGCGGTCGCCGCCCGCAACGTCGCCGCCGCCCTGATCGGGATCGACCCCGCGCACGCCGGCGAGTACCGCGCCAACCTGGCCGCCTTCGAGGCGGACGTCGCCCGCCTCGACCGCGAGATCCGCGCCCGCCTCGCCGGCACCCGGGGGGACCGCTTCATGGTCTACCACCCCACCTGGGGGTACTTCGCGCGCGAATACGGGCTCGAGCAGGTGGCGATCGAGGCCGAGGGGAAGGAGCCGAGCGCCCAGCGGCTGATCGGGCTGATCGACCGCGCGCGGCGGGAGCGGGTGAAGGTCGTCTTCGTGCAGGCCGGCTTCCCGCGCAAGAGCGCGCAGGTGATCGCCGAGGCGGTGGGGGGGCGGGTGCTGGTCGCCGACCCCCAGGACCCCGACTGGCTCGGCAACCTGCGCCGCGTCGCCCGCGAGCTCCAGGAGGCGCTCCCGCATGCCTGAACCGGGAACGGGTCCACCGCTGGTCGCGGTGCGCGACGTCACCTTCGCCTACGGCCGCGAGGTGGTGCTCGACCACGTCAGCCTCGAGATCCAGCCGCGCGATTTCCTGGCGGTGATCGGCCCCAACGGCGGCGGCAAGACCACCCTGCTCAAGGCGATCCTCGGGCTGGTGCGCCCCGCCTCCGGCACCATCGAGTACCGCCTCCCCTCCGGGAGCGATCCGCGCGGCCGGCTGGGCTACGTGCCGCAGTTCTCGACCTTCGACCGCGACTTCCCGCTGCGCCTCTTCGACATGGTGCTGATGGGGCGGCTCAGCCGCCGCCGGCTGCTGCGCCCCTACTCGCGGGAGGACCGCGCCGCCGCCGCGGGGGTGATCGAGCGCCTGGGGCTCGCCGCCGTCGCCCGCTCGCACGTCGCCGAGGTTTCGGGGGGGCAGCTCCAGCGGGCGCTGATCGCCCGCTCGCTGGTCTCCGAGCCCGAGATCCTCTTCCTCGACGAGCCGACCGCCTCGATCGACGCCGAATCGCGCGAGACGCTGCGCGAGCTGCTCGCGGACTTGAACCGCACCATCCCGATCGTCGTCGTCACCCACGACGTCACCTCGCTCGCCCCGATGGTGCGGCGGATCGCCTGCATCAACCGCAAGCTCTTCTACCACGGCGACCCCGAGCTCTCCCGCGAGGTGATGGAGGAGGTCTACGGCTGCCCGGTCGAGCTGGTCACCCACGGCGTCCCCCACCGCGTCCTCCACGACCACCATCACTAGGGAGCCCCGAGACCCTTCGATGCCCGGCTTCCTCGACGCCCTCCATTACGAGTTCCTGCGCAACGCCGTCCTCGCCGGGGTGATGGCGAGCGTCCTCTGCGGCGTCATCGGCACCTTCGTGGTGGTCAAGAAGCTCGCCTTCATCAGCGACGGCATCAGCCACGCGGCGTTCGGCGGCATGGGGATCTGCTTCTTCCTCGGCGTCGATCCGCTGCTCGGCGCCATCCCGGTGGCCCTCGCCTGCGCCTTCGCCCTGGGGGCGGTCGACCGCCAGACGATCCGCTCCTACGACGCGGTGATCGGCGTCCTCTGGGCGGTGGGGATGGCGGTGGGGGTGGTCTTCGTCTACAAGACGCCGGGCTACGCCCCGAACCTGATGACCTATCTGTTCGGCAACATCCTGCTGGTGACCCGCCGCGACCTGCTCGCCATCCTGGTCCTCTCCGTCTCGGTGCTCGCCACCCTCGCCCTCTTCTTCAAGGGGATCGTGGCGGTCGCCTTCGACGAGGTGTTCGCGCGCGTCCGCGGCGTGCGGGTGCGCCTGGTGATGGCGCTCCTGCTCGGCATGATCGCGCTGTCGGTGGTGATCCTGATCCAGGTGGTGGGGATCATCCTGGTGGTCGCCCTGCTCACCATCCCCTCGGTGATCAGCCTGATGCTGTGGAAGGACCTGCGCAGCGTGCTCGCGGGGTCCGTCGCGATCGGGGTCGGCATCACCCTCGGCGGCCTCGTCCTCTCCTTCGACTACGACCTCCCCTCGGGGCCGGCGATCATCCTGCTCGGGGCCCTGCTGCTGGTCGCCGTCTACGGCTTCAAGAAGATCCCGCGGCGTCTGGCCTAGACGAGCCCGCCGGATATCCTCTCCCATCGTTCTGCCTCGGATTCAGCTCCCCGCGGCACCTTCTGATTGGAGCCCGACTCGGGGCTCCGTTCAGACAAGGAGGACTCATGAACCGGTTCAAGCTTCTGCTGGTGGCCGCGGCGGTCCTGATGACCACCGTGGCGGTCCGCCCCGCCAAGTCCGACGTCTGTATCGCCTACGGCATCTGCCGGGCCTGCACCTCGACCAAGTCCCAGCCCTGCCTGGTGACCCGCTGCGGCACCAACCCGCTGCACTACAGCTGCGGCACCTGCGTCACGAGCTGCGTGCCGCCTCCGGACTGAGTCTCACGGCTGCTGTCCGGCGCCAGGACCCTCCCCGCCTCCTCGAGGCCGGCGGGGATCTCGAGGTTCAGCACGGCTTCCTCGACACCGGGCTCCACCGTCATCCGGACGGAGCCGCAGCCGTCCTCGTAGCATGCTGTGACGACCAGATCTCCGGGCGCGAGCCCGGCGATCCGGAATTCCCCATCCCGGCTCACCGGTGAGAGATAGTGGTCGGCCCCCTGGAGGATCTCGACGATGACCTCCGGTAGCCTCTCCGCCTCGACGCCGAGGATGTGCCCGACGAGACGGGCCCCCGAATCCAGCCGGACCGCGAGCGGCGCCGCGGCCGCCGCGGCCATCGCGGCCGGATCGAGCTCCAGGTGCCGCAACGCGAATCCCTCTTTCTCGACCTCCAGGGTGAGCGTCCTGCCGGCGGCGTCGCTCTCCCGGAGCTCCAGCCGGAAGGCGCCGTCCGCTCCGCTCGTCACGCCCTCGTTCCACGCCTGGAGCGCGGGAACCAGCGCCGCCCCCACGAAGACGTCCGCCAGCCCGGCGCCGTCCGGGCCGCTCACCCGCCCTCGGATCTCGCGCACGGGGTCATCGTCGAGGATCAGGTCCGGCTGCGGGCTCGCTCCCGCGGCGACCTCGAGGTGGCGGCGCGCCTTGCCGGAGGCGTGCCGGATCATCACGTCGCGCGCGCCGGGCTCGATCCCCGGCACGCGGTAGCGCCCCGCGGCATCGGTCCGCACCGGCTCGGCCGCCTCGCTGCGGCCGCCGGAGACCGCCACCTCCGCCCCCGCGGCGGGGAGCCCCCGGGCGGTGAGGACGCGCCCGGAGACGACCGCTCCCCGTTCCAGCACCAGCTCGACCTTCGCCGGGAACCGCGGCGGGGCGGGGACCGGCGTGCTCTCCTGCCGGAGATAGCCGGCGGCCTCGGGGCGGACCTCCATCGCTTCCTGGGTGGCGACCGGTCCGGCCAGCTCGAAGGCGAAGCGCCCATCCCGTCCGGAGAGGGCGGTGACCTCCTCGGCCGAGCTCGTCTTGTCGTAGACGGGCACGGACTCGTTGCCGGTCGGCCGCGGCGAGCAGGGATGCCACAGCCGCTCCTGCGCGACCACCAGCCAGGGGTCGCGGCCCTGGGCCTTGAGGTGGACCCTCGCCTCGGCGACCGGCAGGCCCTGGCCGTCGACCACCCGCCCGGCGAGCCGCCGGGGCGGGCGAGGGGGGGTGAGGACGATCCGATTGGGCCGCAAGGCGACGGGGCTCACCCGCGTGGGGGCGAGCCCCTTGCCGCAGACCTCCAGGATCCCCGGCGCGAAACGGGGGATCGAGAAGCGGCCGTCCCGGTCCGTCACGGCCACCGGCGCCGCGCCGCCGCCCGGGGCCTGGGACTCCACGAACCGGCTCCTGAGGTCGAGGTCCTGCTGAGACAAGGCCCAGACCTGCGCTCCCGCCAGCGGGTGACCCAGCGAGTCGAACACCCGGCCGTGGACCGCCGGCACCCTGGGCAGCCGGAGGGTGCCGAGGGCGAGCTGGCCGCCCGCCGCCGGGCTTGCGACGCCGCGCTGCCAGAGGACGGTGAAGCCGTTCTGGAGCACCCGCAGCACGAACCAGGTATCGGCCGGGAGATCGGCGATGCGAAATCGGCCGTCCGCTCCGGAGAGGGCGTGGAATCTGGGCTCCGGCCCGGCCTCCTCGTCGCCGAGGCGCAGCACCTCGATCTGGCTGGCCGCGTTGCGCCGCCCGGTGTCCATGAAGGAACTGTCCGCGCGGAGCAGCTCGACCCGGGCTCCCGCGAAGGGAAGCCCGGCCTCGTCCACCACCGTCCCGCCGGCCCAGGCGGTCGGGCTCTGAGCCGCGGCGGACGCCGCGGGCGAAGGCAGCGCCAGCAGAACCAGGATCGCCAGGGATCTCGGTGAGAGCATGATGAAGAGGCCCAGAGCAAGGATGATTCCACCCCGTTTTCCTCCGTTGGCCGAGGAGAAACGGGGGTCGGGCCGGCCCCCGATCCAACCTGCTGGACCCCGGCGTCCGGCTCTGTGGACGGGCTTGGCGGGAGCCCGGCCAAACTTCGTAAAAGAAATTTTGGATTTCGTGTCAAAAAAAACCGGCTAGCGGCAACTTACTACTAGAGCGGCTCGTCACGGTCCCAATCCGCAGGTGAACGAGCCCCTCGCAAGCGTAAGCAAGAAGACATTGACAAGCGCCGGGAGCTGACTTCTGTCAGCGAAAAGGCGCCTCCTCCCGGGGTGTGCGGCGGTTCGATCCGACGTACGCCCCCTTTTTTTGCCTATTCGAAGAGATCGAGCTCGCAGCAGGACGCCATCCGTCCGAAATCCTGGTCCAAGGTGAAGAGGCTGGCGCCGAGGTTGATGGCCTGTGCGGCGATGAGGCAGTCGACCGCCGAGGAGGCGATCCCGGAGCGACGACAGGAGTTGGCGACCTCGGCCGCCTTGAGATGGTCTTCGATTCTGGCCGTTACCACCTGGAATCCTTCCAGCTCCCCAAGGAGGCGATCGAACTCTTGCGAGGTGCGAACCCCCGACAGGATCTCTTGCAGGACAACACCTGCAACGACCATCGGCCGGTCCTCTGCGATCAGGCGCTCGAGGATCGCCACGGCCCTATGCGCCACTTGCGGGCTGCGCCGACGAAATGCCAGAGAGAGGATCGAGGTATCGAGCAGAATCACCGTTTTCCGCGTTCCTGCTTGTAGTCGAATCGCTCATCGAAGTCGAACGTGCCAAAGGATTTGACAGCCGCCAGGCGCTTCCGCCTCTGGATGTATTCGCGCAGTGCCTCGTTGACGGTTTCCTTCTTGGTAGCATGCCCACCGAGCCTGAGAGCCTCTTCAAGCAGCTTGTCGTCGAGAGCCAAGTTCGTCGCCATTCGGGTCTCCTCTACACAAAGACTCACACATGACAGGCCGGCCGTCAATCCCCGGACACCTGTCCGCCCATCCCCCGGACACCTGTCAAGCCGCCGCCTGTCCGGACGCCTGTCCGATCCTGCAAGTCTATAGAAAAAAACAACTTGTAGCTCCACGCGCCGCTGGCACACCGGTTGCTCTTCAGGGCCGGCATGATCCCTGAGACCGATTCCATGGACCAGATCGTCGCCAAGGCACCGGGGCTCTCCCGGCGCTTGAAGATCGGCTTCAGCGTCGCCGCCGGAGCGGTGGCGCTCGCCGTGGCCCTTGCCCCCTCCCTCGAGCGCTGGGCGCGCGCCGAGCAGTCGGTCGACCTCGACCGCCTCCAAATCGCGACCGTGGTGCGGGGGGACCTCCAGCGCGACGTCTCCGCGCAGGGAAAGATCGTCGCCGCCAACCACCCCCGGCTGTACAGCCCGGAGCAGGGGATCGTCTCGCTCACCGTCAAGGCGGGCGAGGCGGTCAAGGCAGGGGCGGTGCTGGCCACCATCACCAGCCCGGACCTGAAGTCGCAGCTCGCCCAGGAGTCGGCGCGGCTGCAGTCGATCGAGTCCGACCTCGCGCGGAGCGGCCTCGCCGCCCGCCAGCAGAACCAGGGGGACGAGCAGACCGTCAAGCTCCGCCGGGTCAGCCTCGAGGCGGCCCGGCGCGACCTCCAGCGGGCCGAGAAGCTGCGCGCTCAGGGGCTGCTCAACGAGGTCGACTACGAGCGCAGCCGCGACGCCGTGCGCATCGCCGAGGTGCAGCTCGAGCAGGCGGACCAGGGGGGCGGGCTGGGCCGCGAGGCGCGCGACTTCGAGGTCGAGGACCGCCGCCGCCAGGTCGAGCGCCAGCGCCTGGTGGTCGCCGATCTCGAGCGGCGGGTGGGGGAGCTGACCGTCCGCGCTCCGTTCGACGGCCTGGTGGCGACCGTGGACGCCCAGGACCGCGACGCCGTGGCGCCCAACGCGCCTCTCCTCACCCTGGTCGACCTCGCGAAGTTCGAGGTGCAGGTCGAGATCCCCGAGTCGTACGCCGCCGAGGCGGCGGTCGGCACGCCGGCCGCGGTCTCCTTCGGCGGGCGCGAGGTCCCCGGCACCCTGACCGCCGTCTCCCCCGAGGTGGCGGCCGGCCAGGTGGCGGCCACCGTGCGCTTCGTGGGTGCCCCCCCCGCCGGGCTGCGGCAGAGCCAGCGGGTCTCCGTGCGGCTGGTCTTCGAGACCCGGCCGAACGTGCTCAAGGTTCCCCGCGGCCCGTTCCTCGAGGCCGGCGGCGGCCGCAAGGCCTACGTGCTGGCCGACGGCCTCGCCACCCTGCGCCCGATCCAGGTGGGGGCCACCAGCGTCTCCGAGGTGGAGATCGTCGCCGGCTTGAAGGAGGGGGACCGCATCCTCCTCTCCGACACCGAAGGGCTCAACGGCGCCAGGACCGTGCTCGTGCGGCGCTGAAATCTTTTTTTAAACGATCAGGAGATTGCCATGACCACCGCCAAGCCGACGCTGAGGATGGAGAACGTTTCGAAGATCTACCGCACCGGGCTGGTCGAGACCCGGGCGCTGCGCGACTTCTCGCTGAAGGTGGAGGAGGGGGAGTTCGTCACCATCACCGGCCCCTCGGGATCGGGGAAGACGACCTTCCTGAACGTCTCGGGGCTGCTCGACGCCTTCGAGCAGGGGACCTACTGGCTCGACGGCCAGGACGTCTCCCGCCTCTCGGACCGCGAGATGTCGCGGGTGCGCAACGAGAAGATCGGCTTCATCTTCCAGGGGTTCAACCTGCTCCCGGACCTCGACGTCTTCGACAACGTGGACGTCCCCCTGCGCTACCGCCGCCTCCCCGCCAAGGAGCGCCGCCAGCGGATCGAGAAGGCGATCGCCATGGTGGGGCTGTCGTCGCGGCTGCGCCACCTCCCCTCGCAGCTCTCGGGGGGGCAGCAGCAGCGGGTCGCCATCGCCCGCGTGCTCGCCGGCGATCCCAAGCTGATCCTCGCCGACGAGCCGACGGGCAACCTCGACTCCGCCATGGCGCGCGAGATCATGGAGATCCTCGAGGGGGTCAACGAGGCCGGCACCACGATCGTCATGGTGACGCACAACCCGGAGCACGCGGCGCGCGCCCACCGGCAGCTCCACATCGCCGACGGCCGGATGGTCGACTTCGAGCGCATCGCCCCCTTCCCCCTCAACCGCCCCGAGCCCGCCCTTCAAGTGGTCGGGTAGGAAGAAAGGGAAGACTCCATGCTGCTCTACAACCTCCGCCTGGCCTGGGGGAGCGTCCGCCGCTACCCGGTCCTCTCGGCGCTCATCCTGCTCGGCGTCGCGCTCGGGGTCGGCGTCTCGACGACCTTCATCACCGCCTACCACGTGCTGGCGCGCGACCCCGTGCCGGGGAAGAGCGACGCGCTCTACTACGTGCGGATGAACTCCTGGGGGGTGCCGGACGATCCGTTCCTGCGGACGCCGCCGCCGCTCGTCACCTACCGCGACGCCCTGGAGCTGCTGAAGAGCCGCATCCCGGTGCGGAGCACGGCGACCTTCGCCTCGCGGGTCACCGTCTTTCCGCAGGATCGGAATGCCGCGGCGCGGCCGTTCCGCCAGGGTCTCCGCCTGGCGACCGCCGACTTCTTCCCGATGTTCGCGGCCCCCTTCCGCTACGGCGGCCCGTGGAGCCGCGAGGCCGACGCCCGTCCGGACGCCGTGGCGGTGATCAGCGCGGCGCTCAACGACCGCCTGTTCGGCGGCGCGGACAGCGTCGGCCGCACGATCCGGGTGGAGAACCGCGAGCTCAAGGTGGTCGGCGTGCTGAAGCCGTGGCGCCCGCGGGTGCGCGCCTTCGCGCTGGTCTCCGATCCGCTGGCGGCGCCCGAGCCCCTGTTCATCCCGCTCGCCCTCGCCGGGCCGATGGAGATCCGCCCGGCCGAGGTGCAGATGAATTGGCGGACGCCGCAACCAGGAGAGGAGAAGCTTCCCTACGCCTCGCAGATGATTCTCGACGAGGCGCTCTTCCTCGGCTTCTGGGCTGAGCTGCCGGACGCCAGGCGTGCCGCGCAGTACAAGAGCTTCGTCGACGCCTACGTCTCCGAGCAGAAGAAGCTCGGCCGTTTCCCGCATCCGCTCAACGACCGGGTGACGCCGCTGCTCGCGCTGATGGACGAGCTCAAGGTGGTCCCGCCGCAGACCAAGGCGCTGGCGGTGATCTCCCTCCTCTTCCTGGTGGTGGCGGCGCTCAACCTGATCGGCCTCTTCCTCGGCAAGTTCCTCTCCCGCGCCGCCACGGTCGGCGTGCGGCGGGCACTCGGGGCGAGCCGCTGGACGATCTTCCTCCAGCACCTCGTCGAGTGCGAGCTGATGGGGCTCGCCGGCGGCCTGCTCGGGGTGCTGCTGTCGCTCGCCGGTCTCGCCGTCCTCAACAAGGTCTACGGCGACGGCCCGGACGGGGTGGCCTTCTTCCAGCTCGACGTGCCGATGGTCCTCGCCGCCGTCGCCCTCTCGCTCGCCGCCGGAGCGATCGCCGGCCTCTATCCCGCCTGGCGGATCTGCGCCATCCCGCCGGCCCGCCACCTCAAGAGCCAGTAGCCCGCAGGAGAGACCGCCATGGAATTCGGACCCATCTTCCGCTCCCTCCTGCGCAACCGCGCGCGGGTCGTCCTCATCGTCGCCGAGGTGGCGCTGACCCTCGCCATCGTGGTCAACTGCCTCAGCCTGATCCTCGACACCCGCGCCCAGCTCGCGCGCCCGTCCGGCTTCGACGACGAGCACATCGCCGTCGTCCGCAGCAATCCCTTCGAGGACCGCCTGCGCGACCCCAAGGCCTTGAACCAACTGGTCGACCAGGACCGCCGCACCCTCGCCGCCGTCCCCGGCGTGCGCGCCGTCACCGACACCAGCCTCGAGCCCTGGGCGCGCAGCGGCAACGTCACCACGGTGCGCCTCCCCGGCACCCACGGCGAGCCCGTGCACACGCAGCGCGCCGACGCCGACCCCGGCGTCTTCGCCACCCTGGGGGTGCCGATCGCCGAGGGGCGCGGGTTCACCGAGGCGGAGTACGACCACGGCGCCGACGCGCCCCCCTCCGAGGTGCTCCCCGTCGTCCTCACCCGCGCCCTCGCCCGCCAGCTCTTCCCGGCCGGCGGCGCCGTCGGCCGGCAGATCTCCGATGGCGACGAATCGCAGCACTTCCTGGTGGTGGGGATCATCGAGCGCTTCTACAACCCGTTCGCCGGCGAGAGCGCGCGCGCGATGTTCGTCCCCGGCCGTTCGGCGGGCTTCGATCACGGCGCCTCCTACCTGGTGCGCACCGACGGCCCTCCGGGGCCTTTGCTGCCGCGGCTCGAGAAGGCTCTGCTCGCCGGGGACAAGGGACGCTTCGTGCGCACCCACACCCTGGTCGACGACCGCACCGAGTTCCACGGCCGCGACCGGCTGCTGGTCGCCTCGCTCGACGCCGTGATGGCCCTCCTGGTGCTGGTGACGGCGCTGGGGATCGTCGGCCTCACCGCCTTCTCGGTCGCCGAGCGGCAGCGGCAGATCGGCGTCCGCCGCGCCCTGGGGGCGGACCGCGCGATGATCCTCCGCCACTTCCTGCTCGAGAACTGGATGGTGACGAGCTGCGGCGTCGTGCTCGGCTCGCTGCTCGCCTACGGGCTCAACTTCGGCCTCGTCACCTGGGTGGCGGGGGCGCGCCTGAGCCCCGCGGTGGTGGCGGCGGGCGCGGCGGCCCTGTGGGCGATCGGCCTCGGCGCCGCCCTCGGCCCGGCCCTGCGCGGCGCGCGGGTGGCGCCGGCGATCGCCACCCGCAACGTGTAGGGGCGCGGTTCCTCGCCCCTACACGCTGGTCGCTCGCCCGAGCCGGCTAGATTGCCGGGACGCAGGCGTTCTGGGCGCAGAGGACCGGAACCCCGCTGGCGTTGCACTCGCAGCTGATGCAGCACTGCGAGCCGTCGGGGTTAGTCGTGCACTGCGGGCAGGCATGGAATGGGCCGCCGCCGAAGGGCCCGGCCTGGGCCCGCGGTGCCGTGAGCGAGGCCGCGGTGGCGGCGAGGCCGAGGGCCAGGAGCAGCATCTTCTTTCTCATCGGATTCTTTCTCATCGGACTAGGCGCCCCCGCCTTCCGGCGGGCAGTAGTTGTTGGTGCAGGCGACCACGTTCCCCTTGCCGTCGCAGATGCAGCTCACGCAGCACTGCGAGCCGTCCGAATAGGTGATGCACTGCGGGCAGCCCACGTAGGTGGTCGCGTGCACGGGGGTGGTCAGCGCCGCGGTGGCGGAGACGGCGAGGGTGAGGGCCAGGAAGAGCAGCTTCTTGCGCATGCGGTGGATCTCCGTTCTAAGCGGTGTTTACTGGGGGTTGCAGACGACGTTGGTACAGGCGATCGGGAAGCCGGACGAGTTGCAGACGCAGCTGCGGCAGCACAGCGTCGCGCCGGAGCCGCTGCACAGCTGGCAGGCATGGTTGCCGGCCGCCTGGGCGCCGGGAGCCGAGAGCGCGCCGGCCACGGTGGCGAGGGCCACGGCCAGGAACATCATCTTCTTGCGCATGTTTCGGAATACCTCCGTTGGCGGGGGAGCTCAGAGACATTCTGAAATCCCAATGCTTCAGTGCGCGCGGGGCGGCCGGAGGGGACGCCGCGAGCTGGTATCCTGCCGCGGAGCCGTGAAGGAATCCCCATGCTGAAGGTCCTCGTCGTCGAAGATCAGCCCGCCGTCGCGACCGCCCTCCAGGTCCTGCTCGAGATCCGCGGCATCGCCTGCGCCGTGGCCCGCTCGCCCGCGGAGGCGCTGCGCCGGCTCGACGCGGATGCCGCGGGGCAGGGGATCGGCGTCGTCGTCCAGGACATGAACTTCAGCCCCGAGGCGACCTCGGGCGAGGAGGGGATCGCCCTCTTCCGCGAGATCCGCCGCCGCGATCCCGGCCTCCCGGTACTGCTGCTCACCGCCTGGACCTCGCTCGAGACCGCCGTCCAGCTCGTCAAGGAGGGGGCGAGCGACTACCTGGCGAAGCCGTGGGACGACGAGAAGCTGCTCGCCGCGGTGCGCAACCTCAGCCACCTGCGCGAGCTGCAGCTCGAGAACGCCCGGCTGCGCGGGCGCGGGCGGCGCAGCTTCGAGGAGCTCGCCGAGCGCCACGACCTCTGCGGCGCCCTGTGGGCGAGCGAGACGATGCACGCCGTGGTCGCCCTCGCTCTCCAGGTGGCGCGCGGCGACGTGCCGGTGCTGATCACCGGCCCCTCCGGCGCCGGCAAGGAGAAGCTGGCCGAGATCGTCCAGGCCAACTCGCAGCGGCGCGCGGCCCCCTTCGTGCGCGTCAACGCCGGGGCGCTGCCCGACGAGCTGCTGGAGAGCGAGCTGTTCGGCGCCGAGGCCGGGGCCTACACCGGCGCCGCCCGCCGGCGCATCGGCCGTTTCGAGGCGGCGGACGGCGGCACCCTCTTCCTCGACGAGATCGGCAACCTCTCCCCCTCGGGGCAGGCGAAGCTCCTGCGCGTGGTGCAGAGCGGGCAGTTCGAGCGGCTGGGGAGCAGCGAGACGCGGCGGGTGGACGTGCGGCTGATCTGCGCCACCAACGCCGACCTGCGCCGCGAGATCGCCGCCGGCCGCTTCCGCGAGGACCTCTTCTACCGCCTGAACGTCATCGAGCTCGCCGTGCCGCCGCTCGCCGAGCGCCCGGAGGACGTCCTCCCCCTCGCCGAGCGCTTCCTGCGCGACCTCTCGCCGGCCCCCACCGGCACTCTCTGGCACCTCGACCCGGCGGCCCGCGAGCGGCTCGTCCGCCACCCCTGGCCGGGGAACGTGCGGGAGCTCGAGAACACCCTGCGCCGGGCGGCGCTGGTCGCCGCCGGCGACCGCATCCGGGCGGAGGACCTGGGGCTCGGCGCGGTGTCCCCCCTCGAGCCGCCCCTCGGCTCGCCCGGCGAGGATGGCGACGATCCGAGGCTCGCCGAGCGGGTGAAGCTCGAGCGCGCCCTGGCCGAGGCGGGAGGGATCGTGGCCAAGGCCGCCGAGATCCTCGGCCTCTCCCGCCAGGCGCTCTACCGCAAGATGGAGAAGCACGGCCTCACCGTCGAGCGGCGCTTACGGGGATGATGCCGAGGATGAGGCCGGGGCTGAAGCCGGGGATGATCCCGTGACCCTCTCCTTCGCCGCCCGCGTCCGCCTCGCCTTCCTGGCGGGTCTGGCCGCGGCGCTCCTCCCCGCGGTGGCGGCGGCGTACTTCTTCCCCTCGCCGTGGACCGTCCTCCTCGCCGGCGCCGGCTTCGGCCTGCCGCTCGGCTGGTGGACCCTCGACCGCGTGCTGCTCCCCGCCGCGCGGGTCCTCCAGGCGCTGCGCGACGGCGTCCAGGGCTACCGCGACCACGACTTCAGCCTCAACCTGGCGGTCGACCGCGGGGACGAGCTGGGGGAGCTGGTCTCGCTCTACAACGCGATGGGGGACGTGCTGCGCGACGAGCGCTCGGCGCTGATCCAGCGCGAGATGCTCCTCGAGACCGCCTTCGAGGCCACCCCGACGGCGCTGGTGCTGGCCGACGCGCGCGACCGCATCGTCTTCTCGAACCGCGCCGCCCGCGAGCTGTTCGCCAGCCGCGGCCGCTTCGAGGGGAGGCGCTTCGCCGACGTCCTCGCCGAGTGCCCGGCCGGGGTCCGCGAGGCGCTGGCGAGCGGGCGCGATTCGCTGTTCTCGCTCGACCAGGGAGGCGAGGAGGAGGTCTTCCACGTCGCCCGCCGCAGCTTCCAGCTCAACGGCCGGCGGCACGACCTCACCCTGGTCAAGCGCCTGACCCCCGAGCTCCGCCGCCAGGAGGTGGACGTCTGGAAGCGGGCGATCCGCACCCTCTCGCACGAGCTCAACAACTCGCTGGCGCCGATCGCCTCGCTCGCCCGCTCGGTACGCCTGATGGCCGGCAATCCCGAGCACGCGGATCGCCTCGGCGCGGCGCTCGACGTCATCGAGGAGCGCACCGTCCACCTCAAGGAGTTCCTCGAGGGGTACGCCCGCTTCGCGAAGCTGCCGCCCCCCGTCCCGCGAGAGGTGGCGTGGGGGCCGTTCCTCGCCGAGCTGCGGCAGGTCGTCCCCTGCGAGCTGACGGCGGAGCCGCCGGAGGAGCCCGGCCGCTTCGACCCCGGGCAGATGCAGCAGGCGCTGATCAACCTGCTCAAGAACGCCCACGAAGCAGGAGGCCCGCCCGAGGAGGTCCGCCTCGCCGTCGAGGCGGCGGGGGAGGGAGGCGTCCGCTTCCGCGTCCTCGACCGCGGCACCGGCCTCACGGACGAGGGGATGCGCCAGGCGCTCCTCCCCTTCTACACCTCGAAGCCCGGCGGCTCCGGCCTCGGCCTCCCCCTCTGCCGCGAGATCGTCGAAGCCCACGGCGGCCGCCTCCGCATCGAGCGCCGCTCAGGGGGAGGCACCGCCGTCGTCTGCTGGCTGCCGGGGTAGCTGCGGAGGCATGCTATCCTTCCGCGCCGTCCGCAGCCGTCCGCGCGTGCTGAAATGCAGACGGGCGGCGGCCTGTTGATACCCCCGAAAATAAATCCTCGACGACTGGAGAATCCCGTGTCGCTGGCAACCTGGTTCCGCAATCTTCTCTCCCCCCGTAAGCAGCCGGACCTCAAGACTCCGATCGGCCGCAACGACATCTGTTGGTGCGGCAGCGGCAAGAAGTACAAGAGGTGCCACCTCAAGAGCGACGAGCTCAAGCGGGTGGAGGCCTCCTACTCCGCCCACGTCTCCGCCCGCAACCGCATGGGCGACGGCGTGATGCCCGGCGGCGCCGGCAAGAAGAAAGCCGCCCGCCAGCCCGAAGCCGCCCCGACCCCCGCCGAACGGGGGTGAGGGGCGGGGCATTGCCGTGTTGAGTGAATCTACCGGTGCTTGACTCCAGCCTCTTCAGGGCGCCTGGCCCGCCGTGTTGGTGCTCCCTTTGGTGTTCGAAGGGAGCGCGCCGTCGCCGTATTGAGGGCGCCGGTGGTGTTCGCGACTAGGGAGAAGGTGCCGATGCAGGTGTTCTTTCCGCGGCGAGGAGCTTCGAGGTCGCGCTTCACGGATTACCAATGCTCGCCGCTCCAATCGGTCCCCATGCGTTCCAATTCGTTCGCTACACGACGTTGTTCTTGGGCAAGCTCATCTCGGGCGAAGAGGTTGTTTAAGCGCTGGGTGACGCCGATATCACGGCGGGTCCGGGCGGCTTTCTCGGATAGGAGCTTTTCGGAGACTGCGATCCCCAATTTTCGTCGAGGCATCGGTATTCCGTCGAGGCTAGCGACGGCTCCCCTATAGCACCTTCGAATCATGATCCGCCCACACCAGCCCCGACATCACCTTGGGGAGGAACCGGGTGGATTTGGCGGGGAGCATCTGGCCGCCGGCGATCGCTCCGGCGAAGGCGGTGGGGGTCATCGGGGGGAGCCAGACGCCGGTGCCGAGCTCGCCGGCGGCGACCTGGTCCCAAAGCTCGTCCGGATTCGCACGGTAGACCACGGTGCCGTTGGTCGACGCCTCGGGGGGGAGGCCGAGGGCAGGGAGGAGGGTCTCCTGGAACAGCTCGACCGCCAGCTTCGGCGGCGTTCCGAGGCTCGGGGGGCTCGGCGGATCGGGGATCGTGGTGGGATCGAGGTGCCAGATCTCGGGGGCGTGATCGCGCACCCAGACGCCGATCGCCGGCTGCGGCGCGGCGGCCACGGCGGCGGCGAAGGCGGCTCCCCCGGTGTCGCGGAACGCGTGGGTGGATGCCGGCACCCCGGCGAGCTTGGCGAGGTCGATCGGCTCCTTGAAGGCGCGGTGGATGGGATCGATGGTCAGCGCCGGCGAGTCGAGGCTGGTGATCACCGTCAGCTTGGCGGCGGCGGCGGTGTCGGGCGCCGCGCCGTGCTCCCGGGCGAAGCGCTGGCCGACCTTGTAGCGATGGTGGCCGTCGGCGATCGCCGAGGGGACGTCGAGCGCCTGCTGGTAGAGGGCGATGCGGGCCGGATCGTCGATCTTGTACACCACGTGCGAAATGACCGTCGGCGTCGCGGTGGCGCACCAGCGGCGCCGCGCCGGCCACGCCGGCGAGGTCCTCGCGCAGCAGGGCGTCGAGGCGGCCGCCGTCCTCGGAGAGGAGGAGGGCGGGCTCGAGGTCGGCGCGGGTCGCGGCGAGGAGCGCGGTGCGGTCGGCGATCGCCTTCTCGAGCGTCTGTTCATGGGGGCGGATCACCGACGGGTCCTCGTAGCGGACCAGGCCGAGGAGGCCGAGGCGCTCGCCGCCGCCCGCGAGCTCGATCACGTAGGGATAGATCGCCGGCCGCGGATCGCGCGCGATCACCCCCTCCTTCAGCCAGCGGTGGTGGAGGGCGGCGGCGAAGCGGTAGGGGTCGCCCCCCTCGGGGGCCACCGGCCGGGTCAGGTGCACGAACTGGTGCGGCGACTGGACGTGGAAGCGGTCGCGCGCCGCGTCGTTGATCTGGTCATAGGGGGGCGCCGCCAGCTCGCCCGCATCCCCTGCTTTCGGCGCATAGTGCAATCCTTCGAAGGCGTACAGTCGCATGCGTCCTCCCTCCGGTCCGGCGGTCCGGGCGTATTGTAGCGTGCGGTAGTCTGCGCGAGCGGTCAGATTTCCCGCGCCACCCAGCGGGCGACCGCCATGCGCCGCAGGGTGATGCGGACGTCGCGCTGGTAGGCGCGGCTCTTGACGCCGGGGTGCCAGGAGCGAGGACGGGGGAGGGCGGAGGCGAGCTCGGCGGCCTGGCGGTCGGTGAGCCCCGCGGCCGAGCGGTGGTAGTAGTGGCGGGCGGCGGCTTCCGCGCCGTAGATGCCGTCGCCGAGCTCCACCACGTTCAGGTAGATCTCGAGGATGCGCCGCTTGGGGAGGTTCGCCTCGAGCTGGTGGGTGAGGATCGCCTCCTTCACCTTGCGCAGCGGGTTGTAGGAGCCCGAGAGCCAGAGGTTCTTGGCTACCTGCTGGGTGATCGTCGAGGCGCCGCGGGGGAACGTCTTCTCCTGCCAGGCGTCTTTCAGCGCGGCGCGGATCTCGGCGTCGTCGAAGCCGTTGTGGGCGAAGAAGCGCATGTCCTCGCTGACGATCACCGCCCGCTTGAAGCTGGCGGCGATGCGCGAGTAGGGGACCCAGACCTGCTCGACCTTCCTCTTGGGTCCGAAGATCCCCCAGCCGCGGTACTTCTCGATGAACGCCGTCGTCTGCGGATGGGCGTGGGCGAGCCCCGCCACGTCCGGCCAGGTCGCGGCCTCGAAGGCCAGCCACGCCGCCAGCAGGGCGAGGCAGGCGAGGAGCAGGCGGTGCCGGCGGCGACGGCGGCGAACGGGGATCGCGGGCGGAGAATCGGTCATCGAGGGGCGGAAGCTTACCAAGAGAGCGGACTTGTGTGAGAATCGCTATATGCTCTCGTGGCATCGACGGGATTGGGATCGACTGAGATTCCGCCGGAGGATTCTTCGTCTCCGGGGGTTTCAATCACCGTCCAAGGAGGCTCCAGGTATGTTCAACCGGTTCGGCTCGCGCGCGCTGCTCCTCCTGATGCTCGCTCCGGGGGCATCCTTCGCCGCGTCCGCCACGCACGCCTGCGGAAACCTTCGGCGTCCAGGCCCCCGCGGCGGCCCCCCACAAGGCGGCGCGGCGGCTCCCCTCCGAGCGCCTGGGCGTCGCGCCGGCTCCGGTGCCGGCTCTCCGCCTGGAGGCCGTCGACCGCGATGCGCTGTTGCAAGAGGACCTCGCGGCGAAGGCGAGCGGCGAGGCGTCGGCGAAGGGGATGCGCTACGGCGTCGGCCGCGCTCTCCGGCTCAGCGCTCCGGACGGCCGGTGGTACGACCTCGCGGACGGCGGCCGGCTGTGGGTGGGGGAGATCGTGGCGGCCGAGGCGCTCGGCGTCCGCCTCCACTTGCGGGACGTCCACCTGCCGGCGGGGAGCGAGCTGGCGGTCTCCGTGCCGGTCGCGGCGAGCGCCGGGAGCTTCCGCAACGGCTCCTCCCGCTTCGACGCCGAAACGCAGCCGCAGTTCTTCTTCCCCGGCGAGCGGACCGATTTCTGGACCGGCTCGTTCTCGGGCGAGCGGGTGCGCGTCGAGTACCTGGCGCCGGCCGGCTCGCCATCGCTGCCGTTCTCGCTGCCCTTCTCGATCGACGGGCTGCAGCACCTCTACCGCGATCCGGTGGCGGAGCTGGCCCAGGGGCTGACGGCGAAGGCGGCGGGCTCCTGCGAGAACGACGTCAGCTGCTATCCCGGAGTGGGCGGACGTGGCGCGGGCGGTTTCCGGCATCGGCTTCGTGAACCGCGACTCCCTGTTCTGCACCGGCCAGCTCCTCGACGACCAGGCGCACGACCTCACCCCCTACTGGCTCACCGCCCATCACTGCGTCAACACGGCGGCCAAGGCGCAGTCGGCCGAGATCTACTGGCTCTACCAGACGCCGACCTGCGGTGGGACGCCGCCGTCGCTCGCCAGCGTGCCGCGCTCGGGGGGGGCGACGCTGCTGGCGACCAGCGCGGGGTCCGACTTCTCGCTGCTGATGGTCGAGGGGGCGCTGCCGGACGGGCTCTTCTGGGCCGGCTGGACCAGCGCCCAGGTGGCGGGCGGCACCCCGGCCGCGGCGATCCACCACCCGCGCGGCGACTACAAGCGGATCAGCTTCGGCTTCAAGGACGCGAACACGGTCTGCAAGAATTCGTACCACGGCAACCCGAGCCTGCTGCGGATCAGCTGGACCGACGGCCCGACCGAGTCGGGCTCCTCGGGCTCCGGGATCTTCCGCGCCGACACCCACCAGCTCTTCGGCCAGCTCTTCGACGGCCCCTCGGCCTGCGGCCGGGAGACCTACGACTGCTACGGCGCTTTCGCTACCACCTATCCGCAGATCCAGGGGCTGCTGCGCGGCGGGACGGACGACGACTCGGCGCCGAACGCCTTCTGCGTCCATGCGCGGGCGGTGGGCGCCGGCACGCTCCGGAACCGGATCGCCAGGGCGGGCAGCCCCGACTGGTACAGGATCACGGTGCCGGCCGGCGGCAGCGTGACCGTGCGGCTCGCCTTCCGCAACGCCGACGGCGACCTGGACCTCGCCGCCTTCCGGGCCTGCGGCGGCGCCCCCGCCGCGGTCTCGGCGGGGACCTCCGACCAGGAGACCGTCACCCTCGCCAATCCGGCGGCGACGGCGGCCGTCGTCTCCTGGCGGGTGATGCTCGCTTCCGACACCCGCAACAGCTACGACATGACGGTTACTGTCCACTAGACAGTCTTTCGCGACACGTTCAAACATAGTGGTAAAGTTCGATGAGTTAAGGCGGCAGCAACCGCCACACAAAGGAGATCAGGATGTCTAGATTCTTCGATCGTGCCCAGCGTCCGGCGTTCGCGCTGGCGATCGGGCTGAGCTCCCTGCTGGCGGCGAGCGGCGCGAGCTGGGCCGCGTCCCCGGGTGCCCCCGCGGGCGCCCTCTCTGGCGCAAAAGCGGCCGAGACCTTCGGCCTGCAAGGCCCCGCGGCGGCGAAATCGGCGAAGCCGGTCCGCCTCACCCCGTCCGAGAAGCTGGGCGTCACCCTCGGCACGCCGCCGGAGGTCCGCCTGCCCGGGATCGATCGCGACGCGCTGCTGCGCGAGGACGCGATGGCCAAGAAGCTCGGCGGGATGAACGTCAAGGGGCTGCGCTACGGCGTCGGCCGCGACCTCAAGGTCTCCGCCGCGGACGGCCACTGGTACGACGTGGCGGGGGGCGCCCGGCTCTGGGTGGGGGAGGTCGTCTCGACCGACGCCCTCGGCCTGCGTCTCCATTTCAAGGGGGCCCACCTGCCGGAGGGCGCCGAGCTGGCGGTCTACTCGCCCGGCGCGGCGGGAGTCGCCAGGAGCGGCTCCGCGCTGATGGACCCGGAGCGCAACGTCGAATTCCACCAGGGCTCGGCGGCCCAGCGCGCCGACTTCTGGACCGGCTCCTTCTTCGGCGACCGGACGCGCATCGAGTACCTGGCGCCGGCCGCCGCCGCCAGCGCCGCCGGGGCGGAGGACCTGCCGTTCACCGTCGACCGCCTGCAGCACCTCTACCTCGACCCGGTCCAGCAGATCGCCCGCAGCCTGGTCAAGGACGCCGCCGGCTCCTGCGAGAACGACGTCACCTGTCACCCCGAGTGGGCGGACGTGGCCCGCGCGGTCTCCGGGATCGGCGTCGCCGGCCAGGACTCCCTCTTCTGCTCCGGCCAGCTCCTCAACACCCAGGCGCAGGACTTCACCCCCTACTGGCTGACCGCCAACCACTGCCTGTCGAGCCAGGGCGAGGCCGCCTCGGGCGAGTTCTACTGGTTCTACCAGACCGCGCAGTGCAACGGCACGCCGCCGTCGCTCTCCTCGGTCCCGCACTCGCTGGGAGCGACTCTGGTCTCCACCAATCCGACCTCGGACTACACGCTGCTGCTGATCAACGGCGCCCTCCCCGACAACCTCTTCTGGGCGGGCTGGACGAGCGCGGTGCTCCCCAACAACCTCGACGCCGTGGCGGTCCATCACCCGAACGGCGACTTCAAGCGGATCAGCTTCGGCACCAAGGTCGACAACTCGGCCTGCTTCGACTTCCAGGGGACCGACGGGCTGCAGCTGGTGCGCGTCGCCTGGAACGACGGCGTCACCGAGCCGGGCTCCTCGGGCTCGGGGATCTACAAGGCGGACACCCAGCAGCTCTTCGGCCAGCTCTTCTTCGGCCCGTCGTCCTGTGACGCGGCGCCGGCCGACCGCTTCGACTGCTACGGGGCGTTCTCGACCACCTATACGCGGATCAAGACCTTCCTCAAGGCGGGGTCGGACGACAACTCCGAGCCGAACGATTCCTGCGCCCGGGCGCGCAACGTCGGCAAGGGGACGCTGAAGAGCCGCATCGTCAAGGTCAACGATCCGGACTGGTTCCGGATCAGCGTGCCGCCGCACAAGACCGTCACCGTGACCCTCGCCTTCTCGAACGGCGACGGCGACATCGACCTCGCGGCTTACGCCAAGTGCGGCACCCCGCCGGTCGCCACCTCGACGGGCAGCGGCGACTCCGAGACGATCTCGCTCACCAACACCAGCAGCAAGGCGTCCTTCCTCACCTGGGAGGTCTACCTGAATTCGTCGACCCGCAACGTCTACAACCAGACGGTCTCGATCCACTAAGACCGCACGCTCCTCGCGCCGGGCTCGAACGAGCCGAGCCCGGCGTTCCTCCCTCCCTTTCTCTTCTCTCCCTCCGTGCCGCCGATCACCGTCCCCCTGCGCGCTCCCGAGCTGGCTCCAGGCCGCTGGATTCAGGGTCCGGAAATTTCGATCCGCGCCGCGCGCGGCAGGGTGGTGCTGGTCGACTTCTGGGAATCGACCTGCGTCAACTGCCTCCGCACGCTGCCGTATCTCGAGGCCTGGCACGAGCGCTACGCTGCGCGCGGCTTGGCGATCGTCGGCGTCCATACCCCCGAGTTCGAGCTCTCGGCCGCCCCGGAGCTGGTGGCGGCGGCGGTGCGGGACTTCGGGATCCCCTACTCCGTGCTGCTCGACGCCGACCGCGCCACCTGGACCCGGTTCGCCAATCACTACTGGCCGGCCGCGCACCTGATCGACGGCCGCGGCTATCTGCGCTACGAGCACGCGGGCGAGGGGGCCTATGGCGAGACCGAGAGCTGGATCCAGCGGCTGCTGCGGGAGGCCGGCGACGCTGGGCCGATGCCCGCGATCCTGACCCCCGTGCGCGACACCGACCGCCCCGGCGCCGTCTGCCATCCGGCGACCCGCGAGACCCACGTCGGCTTCCACCGCGGCCGGCTGCTGGCGGCCGAGGGGTACCGGCCGGGGGAGGTGGTCGCCCACCGGCAGGAGCAGGAGCCGCCGCCGCCCGGCGCCTTCACCGCCCGCGGGCGCTGGCTGCACGAGGCCGAGTACCTGGAATCGGGTGAGTCCGGCGCCGGGCTGGAGCTGGTCTGCGACGCCGCGGGGGTCAACCTGCTTTTAGAACCGGCCGGGGAGCTGGAGATCGAGGTGGACGGCGCGCCCGTGGCCGCGGCCGAGCGGGGAGCCGACGTGATCGAGCGCCAGGGGCGGACCTTCGCCGTCTGGGAGCGCCCCCGGCTGGTCCGCCTCGTCGCCTCCGACACCTTCCGGCGGCGGCGGCTCGTGCTGCGTTTCCCGCAGGCCGGGGTGCGCGCCTACGCGTTCAGCTTCGAGACGTGTGTGGTGGGATGAGGGATTGCCGATCCGGAGAGCACCTTGAATTACGGTGTGGACCGTGCCGCCGGTCCCTCACTCCCCCGGCCCCTCTCTCCCAGCCTCCCACCCACCCGACCGGGCGAGAGGGGAGAACTGCAAAACCAGGGAGTCCTCCGCGGCCTGATCGTAGGGTCCCCCTCTTCTCCCGGTCGGCTGGGGGGGAGGCGGGGAGAAGAGGGCCGGGGTGATGAGGGCCAGCGCGCCAGCCAAGGAAGCGTACCGGCTCGGCGCTCCTACCCCTCCGCCTCGCCCTCCCGCTGCTCGGGGTGGCGCTTGAGGAAGGTCTGGATGTAGGGGCAGGTGGGGATGAAGCGGGCGCCCTGCTGGCGGATCTCGGCCAGCGTCCCGAGGACGAGCTGCTCGGCGAGCCCCTCGCCGCGCAGCTCCTCGGGGACGAAGGTGTGCTCGAGGTCGTAGACGTCCCCCGTCTTCGCGTACCGGATCACCGCCTGGTGGCCGTCCACCGTGGTGTAGAACTGTTTCGCCGCCTCGTCGTTGTGGATTTCGATGCTCATCGCCTCTCCCTTGGTCGAAGTCGTCGAAGCGCCAAGGGTATCTCAGCCCAGGCTCTCGCGGGCGCGGACGGCGAGGTCCGGGAAGTCGCTGAACACGCCGTCGACGCCGAGCCGGAAGAATTGCCGGATCTCCTGCTCTCCATCCCCGCCGTACTCCGCGGCGAGGAACGCGGCGTCGGCGCGGAAGGTCCAGGGATGCACCTCGAGGCCGGCGGCGTGGGCGTCCGCCACCAGCGAGGTGGGCGGGGCGAGGCTGCCGTCGGGGCTCCGCGGCACGATCAGCCGCTTGTCCGGTCCGATGCCGTCGGCGTAGGCGGCGATCTCCGCGAGCCCGGCCAGCGTGGCGAGATCCCCGTACGTCCGGGGATCGCCCGCGGCCCTGAGGTCCCACGGCTGCCCGCTGGCTTCGAGGAGCTGGATCAGCGGCAGGTCGGTCCGCTGCCGCAGCGCCTTGAGGTTCCCGACCTCGAAGGACTGCAGGAAGACCGGCGCCGTCCGCCCTTGGTAGCCGGCCGCTTCGAGGGCGGCGAGGAGCGGTTCCTCGAGCGGCAGCCCCAGCGCGCGGAAGTAGCTCGGATGCTTGGTCTCCGGGTAGACGCCGATCGTCCTGCCGGTCTTCGCGCTGGCGCGGCTGGCGAGCGCCAGCACCTCGGCGAAGGTCGGGACCTCGAAGCGGCCGTTGTGCTCCTGGCAGCGGAAGGGGAGGCGCTCGCGGGCGCGCAGCGTCCTGATCTCGGCGAGGGTGAAGTCCTCGCTGAACCATCCCGCGACCTCGGCGCCGTCGATCTCCTTCGTCCGCCGCCGGCCGGCGAATTCGGGGTGCGCCGCGACGTCGGTGGTGCCGGAGATCTCGTTCTCGTGGCGGGCGATGAGGACGCCGTCGCCGGTCGCCACCAGGTCCGGCTCGAGGAAGTCGGCGCCCAGCGCGATCGCCAGCTCGTAGGCGGCCAGCGTGTGCTCGGGGCGGTAGCCGCTGGCGCCGCGATGGGCGATCACCAGCGGGCCCCCGGAGGGGAGAGGGAGAGGACGGCTTGGCGGGCTCTCCGCGCGGCTCAGGGCTCGCCTCCCGCCCGCTCGTAGTCCTCCGGCGTGTCGATGTCGTCCACCACCCCGGCATCCCCGACCTCGACCTCGAGCAGCTCCGCCGCGTGGCGGTCGCGCAGCTGGCGCAGGCCGACGGCGGAATCCAGGGTGTCGATCTCGGGGATCAGCGCCGGCGCGATCGCCAGCGGATGGCCGCGGCGACCGAGGTAGACGGGGACGGCGAGCGGCGCGTCGGCCGCCCGCATCCGCCGCAGCAGGTCGAGGACGGTCTCGGCCTGAAGGTCCGGGAGGTCGGCGGGGGAGACCAGGAGGATCGCGCCGCGCCGCGCCAGCGCCGCGCCGCCGCCCAGCGCGGCGATCCCGGCGCGGACGCTCGACAGCATGCCGCGCGAGGGGTCGGGGTTCACGGTGCTCGCGACGCCGGCCCGCCGCGCCCAGCCCTGGAGATCGAGGTCGTCCGGCGCCGTCACCAACAGGATCTCCGTCACGCCGCCGCCGAGCAGCGCGTTGACCAGGCGGGCCACCAGGGGGCCGCCGTCGAGGGGGAGCAGGAGCTTGGGGCGTCCCATCCGGCGGGAGCCGCCGGCGGCGGGGAGGATGGCGAGGGTTTCCTGATTGGGCATCGCGCCGCTCGGCCTCAGTACGAGTACGCCCGCGTCTCCTCCAGCCGGCGCGCCAGCACGAGGGTCCGGTCGTCGGCGAACGGCACGCCGCGGGCGAAATCCTCGAGGTCCCGGGCGATCAGCCTGGCGAGGGCCGCCGAGCTCTCGCCGCGGCCGCAGCGGCAGACCTCCTTCAGGCGCTCCAGACCGTACTCGTTCCCCTCCGGATCGTTGGCCTCCACCAGGCCGTCGGTGTAGAGCACGAGGACGTCGCCGGGCGCGAGCACCGTCTCGCCCGCCGCGTAGACCGCCTGCGGCAGGAGGCCGATGGGGACGCCGGTCGCGCCCAGCTCCTCGGCGGCCCCCGCGGCGCGCAGCACCAGCGGCGGATTGTGGCCGGCGTTGGTGTAGCGCAGCCGGCCGCTCGCCGTCTCGAGGACGCCGAGGAACGCCGTGGCGTACTTCTCGGGCGGCGTGCGGCGGTAGAGCAGGCGCGACAGGCGGGTGCAGATCTCCTCGGGGGGCAGGCCGTCCTCGATCGGGCCGGTCGACAGCGCCTGGAGCGAGACGGTGAGCAGCGAGGCCGCCATCCCCTTGCCCGAGACGTCGGCCATCATGAAGACGCACTCGCGCCCGCCCGAGCGCTCGACCACCTCGTAGTAGTCCCCCGAGACGCCGCGCGACGGGATGTTGCCGCCGTAGAGGTCCCATCCCGCGATCTCCGGCAGGCGGTCGGGGAGCAGGGCGACCTGGATGCGCCGGGCGAGCGCCAGCTCCTCCTCGAGGCGCCGGCGCTCCGCGGCCTCCATCGCCAGCGCCAGGTTGCGCAGGTGGAGGGCCGCGACGGCGGCGAGCGAGACCAGCAGCTCGAGATCCTCGTCCGCGAACTGGCGGACGCCGGCCCGCGACTCGAGCACGATCAGGCCGAGCGTCCCCTCCGGATCGAGCAGGGGAGCGGCGACCAGGCTGCGGATGCCGGAGAGGAGCATGCTCTGGGCCGCCGAGAAGCGCTCGTCCGCCTGGACGTCGAAGACGATCGCCGCCATCCCCTTCTCGGCGACCTCGCGGGTCAGGCTGCGCGAGAAGGCGAGCTCCTCCGTCCCTCCCTGGTCGGTGCGGCTGGCGGCCGGCCGGTAGCCGCTCTCGGCGGTGGCGTCCTTGAGCAGGATGGCGCCGCGGTCGGGATGGAGATGGTCGAACGCGCGGTCGAGGATCAGCTTCAGCAGCTCGTCCAGGGTGAGCGAGCGGCCGAGCGCGTGATGGACCTCGTTGAGCAGCTTGAAGCGGTCGGCGTAGCGCTGGAGGTCCGCGGCGTTGGTGGCCACCGGAGCGCTCTGGCGGTCGAGCAGGTCCGCGGCGCGGCGGAAGATCGTCCCGTCCAGGAACTCGTCCGCGGGCTCGGGAGGTGCCGGGACCGGAGGGGAGAGGTCCACCAGCACCTGGATCGAGCTGTTGGAGATCTTGACCTCGTCCCCCACCTCGATCCGCGTCGGCCCCTGGATCGCCTTGCCGTTGACGATCGTGCCGTTGCGCGATCCGAGGTCCTCGACGAAGACCCCGGTGCCGGTGCGGAAGAAGCGCGAATGCCGGCGCGAGAGGAACGGATCGGACAGCGTCAGGTCCGCGTCGAGCGACCGGCCGACCACCAGCGAGTCGGTCCGCAGCGGATGATCGAACGGCGGCCCTTCGGCGGGAGTGACGTGGAAGCTGAGCGAGAGGGTGTCCAAAGTGAAGCACAGCGTATCAAACCCCGGGGGAGGGGGGATCGGATCTCGCTATCTGAAATCTCAAAGCTCGAAAGGCTCGCACCCCTCGAACGTGCGACGCCGATGCCGGGCCTCTTCGGCGTTCGGGAACAGCTCGGAGAGCTCCGAGAGCTGATCCAACCAGTCGGGCCCAGGCTGAGGACGATTCTCCCGCAATGCACGAAGATCTTCCGGCGTGGTGGGGAGATCTTTTTCCAGGTCGGGAAGATCAGATTTGTCGGTCATCAAATGGGTCTCCCATGCTTTGGACCAAGATAAGGCTTGGTCCAAAGCCGGTCAACTTTAGATGATCTCTTTATTCGATCACCGGCAACGCCGGCCCGTGCTTCGGCGCCAGCCGGCCGGGGTCGAGGCCGGCGACCTCGCGGAGGGCGGCTTCGGTGTAGCGCTGGACCATGGTGCCGCGCCACTGGGTCTGGAAATCGGTGTTGTCCATCGGCGTCGCGACCTTGCGGGTGAGCTTGGCGGCGGCGGCGATCGTCTCCTCGTCGAGCTTCTTGCCGAGCAGGAAGTCGGCGCTCTCCTGGGCGGCGAGGGGACGCGAGGCGACGGCGCCGAGATAGACCCGCGCTTTTTCCACCGTGCCGTCCGCCGCCGTCCACACCGCCACGGCGGCGGAGAGGACCGCGAAGTCGATCGAGCCGCGGCGGCGGAGCTTCCAGAAGGCGGCGCGGCAGCGCTCGGCCGTGGCGTCCGCGGGGAGGTGGAGGGCGGTAAGGATCTCCTCTGGGCGCTTGGCGAGGTACTCCATGCCGTCGTCGCGATAGAGGTCGTCGAGCGCGATCGTCCGTTCGCCGTCCTGCGAGACCAGCGTCACCCGCGCTCCCAGGGCGCTGGCCATCGGCGCCGAGTCGGTGGCGGTGTGGGCCCAGCAGCGGGGCGAGCTGGGGGCCACCCAGCAGATCTCTCCCTCCGCCTTCATGCAGTAGTCGATCGAGCGCCGCCACTCCTCGGTCTGGTTGTAGTAGGTGCAGCGGGTGTCGACGCAGAGGTTGCCGCCGATCGTCCCCATGTTGCGCAGAGGCGGCGAGGAGATCGACTGCACGGCCGCCGCGAAGGCGGGGTAGCGCGCGCGCACGGCCTCGTTCGCCACCACGTCGCTGAGCAGCGTGGTGGCGCCGATCGTCACCTCGCCGTTGACGGCGATCCCGGCGAGGCCGGGAATCCCCATCAGGCTGACCACCGTCGAGGCCTGCTGGTGGCGGCGCTTGAGATTGGGCCAGAGGTCGGTGCCGCCGGCGACCAGGCGGACGGGCTTCCCCTCGGCGGCCCCCTCGCCGGCGAGGGCGTCGGCCGCCTCGGCGAGCGAGCGGGCGTGGAGGAACTGGAACTGGGGGAGGCGCAGCATGGCTATCTGCCCCCCTTCAATTCGGCGCCCTTGAGATCGGTGGTGAGCGCCGACAGGTTCTTCTTCTTCAGCGCCTCCTCGCGGGTCATCATCGTGCCGGACGCCGAGCGCATGCCGGAGCGCAGCTTGTCGCGGAATTCGTTGATCGCGGTGCCGTCCCCGCCCTGCGCGGGGGTGGGGACGTGGAGCTCCTCGCCGAAGTCGACCTCCGGGAACCCCTTGGGGCCGAAGCGCGCCTCCGCTCCCTTGCGCCTGGCGTCGAGCGCCTTCAGCACCATGTGGGGATGGATCGGGATCTGGTCGACCCGCACCCCCACGGCGTCGTAGATCGCGTTCGCCACCGCGGGCATCACGGGGAGCAGCGGACCCTGGCCGACCTCCTTGGCGCCGAACGGCCCCTGGGCGTCGGGCTCCTCGATCAGGTAGGTGGTCACCGGCGGCATGTCCGGGAAGGTCGGGCTCTTGTATTCGAGCACCGACGGATGCTTGTGCACCAGGGCCGAGGAGAGGTGCTTCGGCAGGCGGCGGAAGACCTGCTCCTCCATCATCGCCTCGCCGAGCCCCATGTAGATCCCCCCTTCGACCTGCCCCATCACCAGCGCCGGATTGAGCGCGCGGCCGACGTCGTGGGCCATCCAGACGTGGAGCGGGTTCCACAGGCCGGTCTCGGGGTCGACCTCGACCTCGATCACCGCCGCCGAATAGGAGTAGGCGGGGGAGGGGCCGACGCCGGCGCCGCGGTAGCGGCCGGGAGAGCGGGGCGGGATGTAGCTGCCGGTCGTCGCGAGGGTGCCGAAGCGCGCCTCGGTGGCAATGGCGGCGTCCTGGAAGCCGATCCCCTTGTCGGGGTCCTGGGCGTCGAACACCCGCCGCTCGGCGAACACCAGCCGTGCGATGGGGACCTCGAGCTGCTCGGCGACCGCCTTGGCGATCATCTCGCGCGCGCGTTCGGCCGCCTGGAGGGCGGCGTTCCCCATCATCAGGGTGACGCGCGACGAATAGCTGCCGAGGTCGACCGGGGTCAGGTCGGTGTCCGCCACGCAGAGGCGGATGTCGGCGAGCGCGACGCCGAGCACCTCGGCGACGATGGCGGCGAGCACCGAGTCCGACCCCTGACCGATCTCCGACTGGCCGCAGAAGACGGCGACGCCGCCCGAGCGGTCGAGCTTCAGCATCACCCCCGACTGCGGCATGTGGTTCCAGTAGATCGGCAGCCCCGCGCCGCAGAGGTAGGAGCCGCAGGCGAGGCCGAGGCCGCGCCCCTCGGGGAGCTTCCCCCAGCGCTCGCGGAACTTGCTGCCGGCGACCACCGCTTCGATGCAGCGCCCGAGCCCCATCGAGCCGATCTTCAGCCAGTTGGCGGTGATCGAATCGGGCTCGGCCAGCATGCCGAGGCGGAGGTCGGCCGGATTGATCCCCAGCTTCACCGCGATCTTGTCGAGCTGCACCTCGAAGCCGAAGCGGGGCTGCGGCGTGCCGTGGCCGCGCTTCGGGCCGCAGGGGGGCTTGTTGGTGAAGCAGCGCACCCCCTGGAACTCGTAGGCCGGCAGCTTGTAGGTCACCGTCTGCAGGGCGCCCGTGTAGTAGGTGGAGGCCACGCCATAGCTGCCGTAGGCGCCGCCGTCGAGGGCGGTGCGCAGGCGCTGGGCCACGATCGAGACCTTGCCGCCCTCCCGCTTGACGCCGGTCCGCATCTGCATCAGCACGGGATGCCGGCCGCGGTGGCAGTAGAAGACCTCCTCGCGGTTCAAGGTGATCTTGAGCGGCCGGCCGAGCTTGAGCGCCAGCTTGGCCACCACGATCTCGTGATTGAACGGATCGCTCTTCCCCCCGAAGCCGCCGCCGTTCGGGGTGGCGACGACGCGCACCCGCGACGCCGGCAGCTCGAGCACCTTGGCGAGCGCGCGGTGGACGTAGTGCGGGGTCTGGCTCGACGAATAGACGGTGACCCGGTCGTCGTCCTCGGGGACGGCGACCGCCGAGTGCTGCTCCATCGGCAGGTGGGTGTTCCCCTCGTAGTAGAAGGTGTCCTCGAAGATCTCGTCCGCCGTTTCGAACCCACCCTCCACGTCGCCGAAGGTCATCGAGACGATCTTGTGCAGGTTGCCGCGGTCGGCGTAGTCGTGGATCTGCGGCTCGGGGGTGGCGAGCGCCTCCTCGATCGAGGAGATGGTGGTGAGCGGCTCGTACTCGATCTTCACCTTGAGCGCCGCCTCGTAGGCCGCATCCTCCGTGGTGGCGGCCACCGCGACCACCGGATCGCCGACGAAACGGACGCGGTCCGGACAGAGCGCGTGCTCGTCCTGCGAGACGGGGAGGATGCCGAACGGGATCGGCGTCTCCTGGCCGGTGAGATAGCCGAGAAAGCCCGGGACCTGCGACGCCTCCGAGACGTCGATCGCCTTGATCAGCGCGTGCGGGACGGTCGAGCGCACGAGGCGGACGAAGCCCATGCGGGGAAAGGCGAGGTCGTCCGCGAACTTGGTGGCGCCGGTCACCTTGGCGCGGCCGTCCACGCGGCGGAACGGTTTGCCGATGATGTTGTTCTCGCGCTGCGGCGCCTCGTCGGGCTCGGGATTGCGGATCGGTTCAGCCATGATTACCTCATGTCCTATCGTAGGGTGCGCTGTGCGCACCGTCCTGCCTTGCCGGTCGGTCGTCTGGTGCGCACAGCGCACCCTACACGGGTCGTGGTCCGCGGGGAGCGCTGGTCGGATCGGCCGCGCCGTAGAAGACCTCGCGCGGCGGCGTCCCGTCCTCGCCGCGCATGCGGGCGGCGGCCCATTCGATCCCCTCGAGGATCTTGTGATAGCCGGTGCAGCGGCAGAGGTTGCCGGCGAGCGCCTCGCTCATCTCGGGGCGGCTCGGGGCGGGATTCGCGGCGAGGAGCGCCTTGGCGGTCATCAGGATCCCCGGCGTGCAGTAGCCGCACTGGGCGGCGCCGAGGTCGGCGAAGGCGGCCTGCAAGGGATGGAGGTCGTTGCCGAGCTGCATCCCCTCCACGGTCTCGATCGCACGGCCGCCCATCTCGGCGGCGAGCACCAGGCAGGAGAGCACGGCGCGGCCGTCCACCAGCACCGTGCAGGTGCCGCACTCGCCGAGCTCGCAGCCGTGCTTGGTGCCGGTCAGCGCGCACTCCTCGCGCAGCACCTCGAGCAGCGTGTGATGGGTGGGGAAGACCACGGGGCGCTCCTCGCCGTTGATCCGCAGCTTCAGGGTGGTCAGCTCGTCGTGCATGCGTCCTCCGAAACGTCATCAGAAAATTTGATCCCCGGCGCCAGCACCCCGCGCACCAGCAGCTCGGCCTGCTCGCGGCCGATCTGGCGGGCGCTCTTGGCGCCGTCCGGCCGGAACCACTTCACCGTCCAGTTCACCGCCCCGAGGATGGCGAGGGCGCTCACCTTGGGATCGACCGGCCGGAAGACGCCGGCGGCGATCCCCTCCTCGAGCAGGGTGCGGAAGGCCCGCTCGTACTCGTCGCGCCGCTCCTGCACCTCCGCCCGCCAGGCCTCGCCGAGCGCCTCGACCTCGAGGTGGGCGAGCGAGCCGGGAGTCCCCTCGTTCAAGCGCACCACGTGCTCCTCGATCAGCCGGAAGAGCTGGGCGTCGGCGCGCAGCCCGGTCGCCCGCACCCGCGCCGCCAGCGCGAGCAGGCCGGCGAGGGCGTCCTCCTGGACGAAGGCGAGGAGCTCCTCCTTGTCCTTGAAGTAGTAGTAGAGGTTGCCGACCGCCATCCCCAGCTCCGCCGCGATGTCGCGCATCCCCGTCGCCGGCAGGCCGCGGCGGCGGAAGACCCGCGAGGCGGCGTCGAGGATCTCGCGCTTGCGGTCGGAGACCTTCTCGCGGGCTTCCGGGCTGCGGGCTGTAGAGATTTGAACCACGGTTCAAAATTATCCTGCCGGCGTCTCCTTGTCAAGGCGCGTTGTCAAGGCTCATCCGCGGACGCGAGCCAGGATACGATCCGCGCGTGAGATCCGGGAAATCAGCCGCCCCTGCCGCCCCTGCCGCGATAAAAGACCCTGTCGCCGCCGGTCCCCTCGGGAGACCGGGCCGCCCGTCGGGGGCCGAGATCGCCTCCTGGCTCCTGGCGGCCCTGGCCCTCTTCCTGGTCTTCCATCTCCACCTGCTGTCGGCGTTCCTCTGGGGGTACGCGGCCTACGAGCTGGTGCACGTCCTCGGCGAGAAGCTGCCGTTCGTGCGCGGCCGGAGAGCGGCGGGGAAGCGTTGGGCGGTAGTGATCCTGGCGGTGCTCGTGGTGACCGTCCTGACCCTTATCGTCGTCGGCCTGATGGCCTTCTTCCGCGGCCGCGCCGGGATTGCCAGCTTCCCGGCGCTGCTCGCCCAGATGGCGGACATCCTCGAGGCCTCCAAGGGGCATCTGCCGGCGTGGCTGGCGAGCGAGATCCCCGACAACGCCGACGAGCTGCGGAACCTCGGGGTCACCTGGCTCCGCGTGCACGCCGGCGAGCTGCAGACGGTCGGCGCCCAGATCGGCCGCGGCTTCGTCCACGCCCTGATCGGCATGGTGATCGGCGCCCTGGTCTCGCTCGGCCAGGTGGCGACGGCCGGCTCGCGCGGTCCGCTGGCCGCGGCGCTTTCCGAGCGCGCCCGCCGCCTCGGCGACGCCTTCCGGCGCGTCGTCTTCGCCCAGGTGCGGATCTCGGCCGTCAACACCCTGCTCACCGCCCTCTACCTGGGAGTGCTGCTGCCGATCCTGGGCGTCAGCCTCCCCCTGGTCAAGACGCTGATCGTCCTCACCTTCCTCGCCGGCCTGCTGCCGGTGGCCGGCAACCTGATCTCGAACACCGTCATCGTCATCGTCAGCCTGGCGCACTCCCCGGGCGTCGCCCTCGGCTCGCTGGCCTTCCTGATCGTGGTCCACAAGCTCGAGTACTTCCTGAACGCGAGGATCGTCGGCACCCAGATCAAAGCCAAGGCCTGGGAGCTTCTCCTCGCCATGCTGGTCATGGAATCCGCCTTCGGCATGGCCGGCCTGATCGCCGCGCCGATCTACTACGCGTACCTGAAGGATGAGCTGGCTTCGCGGGGGCTGATCTGAGAGCCTTGAGAGCGGTTGATGAGCGAAGTCCGACCAGGCCGCTATTGGAGCCAATTGGAAGCTCACCACTGAGGATGCTCGGGTGAAGCTGCGCAAACTCTACCCATCTTTCCTGGAGTGATGGTGTACTAAGGCGCTGGCGCCTGCCCGCCCTGCGCCTGCTTCGCCACCGCCTCCGCCGCCTGGCGCGCCGCCTCCGGATCCCCCAGGTAGTAGCTGCGCAGGGGCTTCAAGTCCCCGTCCAGCTCGTAGACCAGCGGGATGCCGGTCGGGATGTTGAGCCCCACGATCTCGCTCTCCGAGATGCCGTCGAGGTGCTTGACCAGCGCCCGCAGGCTGTTGCCGTGCGCCGCGATCACCACCCGCTTGCCGGCCTGGAGGTCGGGAACGATGGTGCCATGCCAGTAGGGGAGGAAGCGGGCGACGGTGTCGGCGAGCGACTCGGCGAGCGGCAGCTCCTCCGGGCGCAGGCCGGCGTAGCGCCGGTCGCGGCCGGGGAAGCGCGGATCGTCGCGGTCGAGCGGCGGCGGCGGCTGGGAGTAGCTGCGGCGCCAGATCTTCACCTGCTCGTCGCCGTACTCGGCGGCGGTCTCCGCCTTGTTCAACCCCTCGAGCGCTCCGTAGTGGCGCTCGTTCAGCCGCCAGCTCCGGTGGACCGGAATCCACAGCAGGTCGAGCTCGTCGAGCGCGATCCACAGCGTGCGGATCGCCCGCTTGAGGAGCGACGTGTAGGCGACGTCGAAGGTGTATCCCCCCTCGGCGAGCAGGCGGCCCGCCTCCTTCGCCTCCTCGAGGCCCTGGGGCGAGAGGTCCACGTCCTTCCATCCCGTGAACCGGTTCTCCAGATTCCACGCGCTCTCGCCGTGGCGGAGCAGGACCAGCTTGATCATCGTGTGCTCTCCTCCGTCGAGCCCGGACGCGGGCCGAAACGCAGGGAGGATATCAGCGCGAAGTGGTTCGCCGTTGCGGAAACTCAAGGGAGCGTCGCGCTCCCCCGTTCGCCGGTTTGGGAAAATTGGGGGAGCGTGACGCTCCCCCGGCTCGACGGCCTGGAAACCGAGGGAGCATGACGCTCCCTCCGTTGGTTGCTCCGGAAACCCGAGGGAGCATGACGCTCCCCGCGTTCCACGCTCTGGAAACCGGGGGAGCGTGATGCTCCCCATGCTCAACGTCCCAGGAAACCGAGGGAGCGTGACGCTCCCCGCCTTCGACGTTCCGCGAAACCGGGGGAGCACGACGCTCCCTCGGCTCCACGTCCTGGAACCCGAGGGAGCGCGATGCTCCCCGCGCTCCACGTTCCGAAAACCGGGGGAGCGCGACGCTCCCCGGGTTCGGCGTCATGGAGAACCTGGGGAGAGTGACGCTCCCCCGGTTCGCCCAAGCTAGGTTTCGGAGATTTCGGACGATTCCCGGCTCGCGGCGACGGTCTCCGCGGGCTTCTTCGGGGACGGGCTCTTCGGCTTCCTGGACTTTCCGCGGCGGAACGGTTGGATGCCGTAGCGGACCAGATCCTCGCTCTCCGGCCCCAGCTCCTCCTTCAGCGCCTGCCGCAGGCTGTTGGCGAGGCGCCGCCCTTCGTCCACGATCTCGTTGATGCGGCGCGTGGCCTCCTGCTTTCTGGCCTGGTGGTCGGCCCGCTCGGCGGTGAGGCGGAGCGCCTCGGCGAGGAAGCCTTCGAGCTTGGCGTGGGCGTGCTCCAGGTAGGCGCGGCCCTGCCGGGTCTCCGGCGTGACGGCCTCCGTCAGCACCTTCCAGTCGCCGAGGGTGATCGGAATCCGGATCCGGGGCATCGGGCTCCTCCGAGGGAAAACGGCCGCCTCCGGACGGAGGCGGCCCGCATGGGGTCTGCGTCGAGCTCGGCGCTACTTCTTGTCGCTGAAGGTGACGACCGCCTGCCCGCCGTCGGGGGTCGAGGAGACCATCACGCTCACCTCGCGCTTGCCGTCGCCGCTCTTGCCGGTGACGGTGCCGCCGGTCTGCGTGCCGCCGGTCGAGCTGGTGGTGTTGTAGGTGTTCTTGGTCGGGTTGAAGCCGGTGCTCTTGAGCTGCGCCTCGTAGAAGTCGAGCATCTTGCCCGAGTCATCCTTGCTCGACACCGTGAACGCCGCCGCGCGCCCCTCGGGTCCGGTGGTGTCCATCGTCCCCTGCACCGTGCCGCCCGGATAGGACGGCAGCCAGGAAGGGAGGTTCGTCGGCGTCCCGGCGCCGGCATTGAAGGTGGTCTGCTGCCCCTTCTCGTCCGTCGTCTTGATCGTCGCGCCGCCGTTGGCCCCGCCCGAGGCGTCGAAGGTCGTCGACCCCTTGTCGGTCTTGAACGAGAACTTGCCGTTCTTGAGGTCGTCGGCGCTCATCGTCATCACCTCGCCGGTCTTCTTGTCCTTGACCGTGATCGAGTTCTTCGCTTCGTCCTTGCTCACCATCTCGAGGTCCGGGTTGGCCCGCACCATCAGCTCGGCGGCGGCCATCCCCGGGTTCTTGGCGAACTTGTCGACCGCGCGCTTGGCGAACCAGCCCATGACCCCCAGGGCGATGCCGCAGAAGATCAGGATCACCACACAGCCGATCGCCACCCACGCCAGCGGGCTCATGCCCTTCTTGGCCGGAGGCACGCCGGGGGGAGGGGGGACGGGTTGAGACGTTCCGTTCATGGCTTACCCTTTCGTGGCTTGGGAAAGAAGAGTTTGTGGGCCCGAAGATACCACGGGGGGCGGAGAGGGCTGAAGCCGCGCCGGCCCGCCGCGGGTTTGCGCTTCCCCAGGCCTGGAGGGACAATCCCACCATGGCGAGGTCGACGGCTGATGCCGAGCGGCGCGTGGTCCGCACGAAGGCCTTCACGGTCCTCGCGCTCCTGCTCGTCCTCTTTCTCGCCCCGCCGCCTTCCTCCGGCGAGCCCGCCCCGCCTGCGCAGGTCTTCCAAGTCCGCGTCGAAACCACCCAAGGCGTCTTCGTCGTCGAGGCGCACCGGGAGTGGGCGCCGCAGGGGGTGGCCCGCTTCCGCGAGCTGGTCTCGACGGGGTACTTCGACGATTCCCGCTTCTTCCGGGTGGTGGCGAAGTTCATCGCCCAGTTCGGAATCGCCGGCGACCCCAAGGTCACGGCGGCCTGGAAGGGGCGGACGATCCCGGACGACCCCCCGGGCAAGAGCCGGCAGAGCAACCTCCGCGGCACCCTCGCCTACGCCATGACCGGCCCCGGCACCCGCTCGACGCAGATCTACATCAACCTGGCGGACAACGCGCGGCTCGACGCCCAAGGCTTCGCGCCAATCGGCCGCGTCGTCTCCGGGATGGACGTCGTCGACCGGCTCTATGCGGGGTATGGGGAAGGCGCCGGTGGCGGCATGCGCGGCGGCCAGCAGGGGAAGATGCTGGCCGGAGGGAACGCTTACCTCGACGCGAGCTTCCCCAAGCTCGACCGGCTGGTGCGGGCTCGGATCGTCGCGGGGCGGTGAGGCCACGGGCGGCGTGGGGTGAGCCGGAGGGAGCCTCGCCGGCACCTCCCTTGCCACCGTCCACTACTGTAATCTGCCCATCTCGCCCTCTCAGCTAATTCTTCGGGGTCGGTTCCGCCGAGAGGAGCCCACCAACTTGCCCTCTGTGGGATAAACCGACTGTAGATCAGTCGCCCCGACAGGCATCGATGTTCCCAGTGGAGGACATCGAGAAAGAGTCAACACGCACTTAGAGCCTGAAGTTTAGGCACCAACGCCTCTATTGGCACTTTTCTTTGCCATTCTGACATCTACCTTAGGTAAGTACACCCCGCAGGACACTGGCGCAGCACTTGCAAGCTCAAGTCATGAGCAGCTAGTTAGAGTAGCTAATAAGACAAGGGCCATGCGGTTAATGAGGCGGCGTAATGCTGGTAGATGTGGAGGGGCGATACTCACAGCGAAGCTTACAACGCGATAAGAGGCATATGGTGTTTCCTATCCAAGCGGGAGGTATTCCAATGTCAGAGTCTACAGGTGTAAACGTGGGTCGGCTTCTAGAGTCAGCCGTTCCACAAGTGCCCCCTCTCCATACTGCAGCAGTCCTCTTTCGTGAGGGTCTCTTACGTGAAAAAGCGAAAATTCGAGACAATCACAAAATCATGCACGACCTTGTTACTCACAATTACGTAGTGTTCGAGCAGGCTTTGCCTAGTCGCCTTTGGTTCAATAGTTTGTACAAGTTCTATGATGACGTCTCCAGGCTCCTCCTAGAAGTTCCTGCCTTACTAGACGATTGGCATCGCTGCGTCGAGTCATGGCAAAGAACTAGAGATACGCGCCAGTTTTTCTGTGCAGCGCCAACGGATTTTCGTGACCGCTCGACGAGAACAGACAAGCGGGACAAGGAATATCTTCAGTACTCTCTGGACTTTGCAGTGTCCGACGTGTTCCAAGACAGCTCTCTCTCGAAACAGGGCGCTGTAGTCAATCTATTCGGTATGCTGGAAGAGCTTCATTTTGTGTGCGCCGGCCTTTTCTTTCGCGCCATAGATTCGATCACCGCGGCAGTTCCGGAGATAAGGCCGCAGCTCTTATATGACAGTCGTCTTGCTCCTATCATTATCAAGGTGCTGCGATATAATAAGAATCCTAATCGATTTGCGACCGACCCGCACTTCGATAAGTCTGCTCTAAGCCTTCTTCTAAACTCTGATGACCGGAGCGTATCTTACAGACTAGGAAAGTATGTTACGTCCGAGATTAGATACAGTAGTTTGTTCGCTCCTATAGAGTATCCTCCTGCAGATAGTCAGTGGAATGATGCAGTATTGATTTCCGGCTTATGTCTCCAAAAAATTGGGCTTGGTATCCTGCCGCCGACGCCTCATTCGGTCCTGCCAGTTCACGACCGGGACGTTCGGCATTCGATTGTTGCGTTTTATTTAGTCCCATATCTTGATACGACAAATATGGAAACCAATGCACCCTATATCAACGATCTCTTGCCGGGCGTAGAATAGTAAAGAGGAGGATAAGTCATGGCTGAACTAGATAATAAATATAAACAAGAACTCAACCGTCGAAACAGATTAGAAAGAATGGCGAGTGTGGCGCGAGGAGAAGGGTCCAGTGCCGCTGAGGCTGACGACTTTGTGCGAGGATCTGTGGTCACTGGCATTTATGAGCACTTTAAGAGTACGCAGCAGAAAATCATGCGATACGCTGTGCTAGGGGTATGTCGTTACGTTGACAATGGCCCCTACTATGTTGAGTACGCTGCATTGTACGGCCCCCATCTCGGAAAAAGAGCCCTCCGTTCGTTGCTGAGCAGAAAAGATGGCTTCCTAATGCCAGTTGATCGTCCAGAGCTCAATTACCGTGGTCCTCGTTTTATGATGATTGACAAAATTTCACTAGGATCACTAATTGGAAGCGTGAAGATCTATTGAGTTACACGCGCCCTCCCATGACTAGACATCAGGGCGATAACCGCGGGACGCCGTCACGAAGTGAATTGCAGCCTTAAGTCCGAACGCGCCTCGGCGTCGGAGGGTTGTTTGGTTGGCTTCTCGGCATTACGCTGTAAACTTCTGCCCTCTCGATGGCGGAAGGGATGAGGTTGTTCGTCTTCCCTCAGCGCTTGGCCGGATCGCCAAAGTGCAACCTCGACGGACAAGTTTCTCTTGCGTGTGTATTTAGGGCAGAACCCGGTAGAATCGCTGGCAGGGCTGGGGATTCCGCCGGGATCTAGGGCCGATCTATGGGACTTAGATTTGGCATTGGAGAGGGTGGGGTCTCGCCGGAAGGGAAAGGGTGGAGCCCCAATGGAGGGGGCGGGCGGCGGCATGCGCGGTGGCCGGCAGGGGAAGATGCTCGAAGGCGGGAACGCCTACCTCGATGCGAGCTTCCCCAAGCTGGACCACCTGGTGCGGGCCCGGATCGTTTCGGGGCGGTGAGGCAGGTAATTCCGCAGGCTCGGGCAGGTGCTTCGGAGCTATATTGGAATTTCAGAATCTTTATTTGGTGTAGATATATGTTCTGCACTTGAGCAAGCTCGCCTTCACAAGGAGCCCTCTATGAAGAAGCCTACTCCGAAGCTCAGTCCGGCTATTGGGGAGAACCGTCCGATGGATGCTGGCTGCGACGGTCCTTCTCAGCCTGGGTATGCCGCTCCTCGCCTCTGCGGGTGATGGCAAGGACAAGAGCCCGCCGTCCGCGTCCGACCAGGACGACCGATACACCTCCACGTTGGGGCAGGACGTGGCGCCGAGCGCCGAGGACCCGTCGCTGTTCGATGGTCCCCCTGCCAAGGCGGGCCGCCGCCACGCCGTGACCCCGCTGGGGCTCGCCGCGCCGACCAAGGATGCGAGCTTCGAGGCGGTGACGCCGGTCACCAATACCACCAATCACTTTTCTCGTACAACGGGGTGCCGACCCTGCTGATCGGAGTCTCCGCGGACAACGCCTGCCATTTCAACTCGACGCCCGCCGAGCTGTGCCACTATCCCGGCAACGCCTATCAGACCTTCCTCAATGACGCGCACGCTCAGGCCTTAACGTCATCCGGCTGTGGGTGAGCATCGTCGGCGGCGGCGGCAACACCACCGCTTGCACCGGTGATACCAGCGCGGTGGGGGATCACCCCTTCAACTATGATGCTTCGAGCCCGGGGCCGGACGGCTTGGGGCGGTGGCGCCTCGACGGACGCAACGTCGACTACTTCAATCGCCTGAGCGTCGTGGTGAGCTATGCCAACAGCCTGAATCCCCCCGATGTTCGTGGAGGTCACGTTGTTTTCGCCGCTCACCAGCTACATCGGCCTCGGCCCTTACTCGCATGCGCACGCTTTCCTGAACAGCGGAACGCAGCTCACGGGCTTCAGCAACACGGCGAACTTCACCAATAAGACGTCCGCCGAGTATGTGGCGATGAAACCGTACGTGTTCAACGTCGTCCACTGGACGGTCGATGCGCTCGCCACGTTCCCCAACGTTTACTATGAGGTGGCCAACGAGCCGGAGAACATCCAGCCTTCCTCCACGAATCCATGCGGCTGGGGCGCCTCGAATCAGACCGATCCGGCGACCGTGGCAGCCTGGCAGGCCGACATTGCGGCGGAGCTCAAGAGCTACGAGACGACGAACTACGTCAACACCGGCGTGCTCACCCGCAACCATCTGGTCGCGGTCGAACCCTCTACTACGACTGCCGCCGACACCTTCGTCGGAGAGGGGGTCAACTCGACGGCCGGCTCCATCGTCAACTCGCACTGCACCGTGTTCCGGCCCAAGAACACCACCGTCCCGAACATTTCGGGGATCGGCCTGGGGGCGGCGGTCAAGATGATCCGGCAGTACAACGCCGAGCCGAAGATCTTCGGCTTCAACGAGACGAAGATCACCGGCGGAGCCTGCGGCGGAGTGAACACCGCGGGGACGGTCGACGCCGGCCGGGCCGAGGCCTGGGAGTTCATGGTGAACCAGGGCGGCACCTACGACCAGTTCGGCTACAAGTGCACGCCGACCACGGACTACTTCGAGACCCGCCGCCAGATGGGGGTGCTGTTAAAGTTCCTGACCAACCCGGTAACATGGTGACCAGGACGCGGACCTCCGACCCGATCAACCCGAGCTGGATCAATCCCCAGCCCTCCAAGACGGCCCAGATCAATGGGGCGCTCCGCTACTGGGCCGCCCTCGAGCCGACGGCCACCGCCGGCATCAAGCGCTGGCTGCTCTATACCCACAACAGCACGGACCGGAACCTGGTCCAGGACGGCTACAACGCGATCGTCACGGCCGGAGGGTATTCGGCGACGGGGCAGGGGGGCGGTCAGCTCTCGGTCTGCCTCGGCACCGCGGCGGCCACCTACAAAGTGGAGTACTTCGTGCCCAAGAACGCGGTGAACGCCGCGGGCACGCCGACGCCGTTCCGGACCGACACGCTGGTCTGGCCCGGCGCGGCCACCTGCACGCCGGGCGGAGCGGGCTCGATGCTCCTCCCTGGCGCGATCGCGACCTACGATCACGACCTCGCGATCTTCATCGCTCCGTAGCCTCTACGCAGAAACAGGTGCCCGGCTCCTCGGCCGGGTACCTCGTCGGGCTTCCCTCAGGCTTGAAACGAGGGCGGCTCGCTCGCCGGGGTTCTCCAGTGGGCCTTGATGTAGTTCCGGAGCACCGTCGTCGCGCCCAGTCCCACTGTTCCCTTGCGGACCTCCTCCTCCAGGCTCCGCCACACCTGCCGCATCTGGTCGCGCGCGGGCTCGCCGCTCCCTTCCTCGTCGTCCAGGAGGGAGAGCTCCTGACCGGCGCGGCGGCACAAGGCGATCGCTTCCGATGTTTGCCCTCTGCGGAGATAGAAGCCTAACAAGTAGACGAGGTCCAGAAAGAAGTTCTTTCACCAAGCCGTGTTCGAGGTCACCGGCGATGACCTCTTGAAATAGGCTCTCCGCCTTCTGGCCTCGTCCAAGGTGCTCGAGAATGCGGGCCGCAGTAAACTGACTCCTGAGCTGAATGATCGGTTCTCGAAATTGTTCATATAGCCTTTTCAGAGCGTTGAATCTCAACAGAGCTTCCTGAGTCGCGCCTAGCGCTACAAGGCAGTGGATCTTGATCCCTCTGCGAAAACGGTAAGGCGTGGATTGTCTGCCGGAATCAGTGACATGGCATGCTCTACGATGGAGACTCTCGGTAGGATCTAGATCTACCAGGATGTAAGCGAGTTGAACGAAGGTCCTGCTGAGAAAAGGTTTGCGTGGCTGCCTCGAAGAGTCCTGCCGCTTGGCGCAGAATGGCTGCGGCTTCCACAGAGTTGCCGAGATCATCTTCGAGGGCTCCCCCGACGCACAGCAATTTTCCCTCGCCAACTCCGTTGTTGGTCCTCTTCTGAGCATACTCTGTGCCTCTCTTCAGTGCATCCCGGGCTGCGCCCCATTTGGCCGATCGCCTGCGGGCGTTGGCTATCTCCGCACAACATTCGGCACAGAGATCGTTTTTCAATTCAACAGAAAATCTGGGCGAAGGGAGTTGCCCTGCTACAAGAAGGGCAAGATAGAAAAGCTCTTCGCTTTCTGCCGGAGCCCCCGCCGGCGCCCTCTTCAAGGAGCGCTTTCAGAAAGCTCAATGCATGAAGTGAGCGGGTGAGGCGTACTTTGTCCCGTTTGGCTTTGGGGCTCAGGGGCTGAAGCTTAGCCCAGATCGCCTGTGCTTCCAGCCATTCCTCCAGCCTTGCCTGCTCCATCTCATGCAATTCGACGAGCGGCCTGAGCGGACTTTGAACGGTGATCCCGCCGGTTGCGGTCTTCTGAGCGGCCATGGCGCGGGTGGCGAGCAGCCAGCATTCGCGGCAGCCCACCAGGTGGGCCGCGGCCCGCTCGGCTTCGACCGGAGACGCCTGGCCGGCGAACAACCTGCGCAACCCCTCGAGGTTCTCATGAGCCTCTTCGAACATTTTAATCAATCCTTCAGGGCGGTGAAAGTGAGCCGGAAGTTATCTGACCATGAAGTATAGAGAATCTAGCATAGCCAAAAAGAGCTGAGCCGCAATTGCTGCGGCTCCGACTGGGAGAACTAGCCGAGAGGGTCCCAGCCGCCGCCCCCGTCGGTATGAGGTGGCGGCGGGGGGGCTGGGTAAGGCCCAGGGGGTCTGCACCACCGCCCCCTTTGGTGTGAGGCGGGGTGACGGACGAAACGATGAGATAAGCCACGAGCAGGACCAGGCGAAGCATAGCTTCTCCCTTCAGGGACTGGTGACAGCACGAGCGCCGTTGCCCGTGGTGGGTGTCCCTACGGCCGGAGTGTCCGCCGATCGCGACTCTAGGACAAGCGCATGCCTTGAGAAGGAAGACCGTGGCGTAGAGAGGAAACTGGGAAATGAACGGACTCGAAATCCCGATCCTGGTGACGGAACGCCTGCGGCTGAGGGCGTTTCAGAAGAGCGACGTCGAAGACTATGCCGCGCTCAACGCGGACCCCGAAGTCTTGCGCTACATCGGGGGCGGGGAGCCGTGGGACCGCGGCCGGTCCTGGCGGCACCAGGCGTTTCTGATCGGGCACTGGCAACTCGGGGGCGCGGGGATGTGGGCGATGGAGCAGAGGGAGACGGGTGCGTTCGTGGGGATGGTCGGCTTCGCCGCGCCGGAGGGCTGGCCGGGCTTCGAGCTCGCCTGGACTCTGATGCGGCGCTGGTGGGGGCGGGGCTACGCGACCGAAGGCGCGCGCGAGGCTCTGGCCTATGCCTTCACCGCCTTGGAGAAGGAGCGCGTGATCAGCCTCATCCATCCGGAGAACCGGGCCTCCATCCGGGTCGCGGAGCGGATCGGCGAGCGGCTGCAGGAGCGCACCCACCATCTCGGAAGGGAGAGGCTGTGCTATGGGATCGACCGGGCGACCTACCGGGCTGAGGTCGCGCCGGTGAGCGGCCTGGCGGCCTGCTCCGGAGGAGCGAGCGCCCCTCCGCTTGCCACCGCCCGCCGGAGCGGCTAGACTCTCCCGGCTCCTGGATCGGGAGTGACTCGGTGGAGCTGTGGCCTCCGGGTCTCGGCTCGCCGGCATAGCTCAGGGGTAGAGCTACGGTCTTGTAAACCGTAGGTCCCCGGTTCAAATCCGGGTGCCGGCTCCAACCCCGGTCCGGCGCGCAGCAGTTCTTTGGAGGTGTGGCCGAGTGGACAATGGCAGCAGACTGTAAATCTGCCGGGCTTCGCCCTACGGAGGTTCGAATCCTCCCGCCTCCACCATTTCCTTCTGCGCAGTCGTCGGTGTTCCGGTTCGCGGGAGTAACTCAGGGGTAGAGTCACAGCCTTCCAAGCTGTTGGTCGCGGGTTCGAATCCCGTCTCCCGCTCCATTCGTTTCAATCACTTACAGCAAACGCCCTCTGCTCCTTCGGGTCCCAGGTAAGCAGGAGGTAAGCCGCAGGATCGGTTTCGGCCCGGGGGAACGGCTGATGCTCTTCCGCAGGCCCGGAGGTGCTACGGTCCATTTGCGCCTCGGACTCTCCCTCCCTCTGGCCGTACCTGCCCTCCAGTCCATAGACCGTCCTTCTCCACAAGCCGAGCGGGTTCCGCCGAAAGGGTCAGTGAGAACCAGCCCGGTGACGAAGGGAGTTGCTGCGGTTCCAGGGCATCTCTACAGAGCCATCACGGCAAAGTGAAGGCCCCGTTTGAGATGAGGAGGTCAGCCGATGGAGGAGAGCAACCTGTCGAAGCTCCTGGACCAGCGAAAGGCCGCAGAGCTTCTTGGTGTTTCAACCGGACTATTGAGGGATGGCGCACGACGGGAGAGGGACCCCAGTTCGTGCGTCTCAGTGCCAGGGCGGTGAGGTACCGATTCCAAGATGTCGAGCGGTTCATTGCAGAGCGATTAAGAAAGTCCACCAGCGATCCCGGGTCGGCCTGATCCATGGCGAGGAGCTGTGGTGGCTACTACATGGACCTCGAATTCGACGGAGCCTCTTCAGGAGAAGCTCAGCCGGGCGCAAATGGAATCGGCAGGGATCGTCAATCGGCTGCGAAGGACGAAATATGCCGACTCCCTTTGCTTGGCCCGTAAGTTGGAGCAGTGCGCGGACGCCACTGCACTGCTACACCCGAGAGTCAAAGAACAGAAGTCCCGCCCCTACCTCCGGCAGGGCAAGCCTTGCAGTGACCCGGTGTGCCCTCTGTGCCGGCTAGTCCGTCAGCGTCGGAGCTTCGCGAAGGGTCGGAGCGCCTTCTCGCTGCTTTTTGAGCGATTGCCAGATCTCCGCTGTGCGTTCGTCACCTTGACCGCCCGGCCCTTCGAGGGGGGAGATCTTCGAGAGCGCGTGCGATGGTTCTCTTCCCGCGTGACGGCTTTCCTCGACGGCCGAGATCTGAAGATCATGGGCTTTGCGCGCTGAGTCGAAGTAACGTGGGGTCCCAAAGGCTTCGGGGTGCATGCACACATGCTTGTTTTTTATTACGACGTTGGGAAACCCACCGTCGAGCGATTTCAAGAGGGCTGGAGGAGAGCGCTGGCGCTGGACTACGTCCCCCATGTAGACATCCAGTTTCTTGAAGGCACGGGTGATGGGCTGGCAAGAGAAGCTGCCGGTAGATACGCGTATATGCACAAAGGCTATCATTCCTCTTCCAGCGAAGATACCAGGCAACTGCTGACAATCTCGGAAGCTCTCAAGGGGCAGTTGCGGGTCTCAAAGGGCGGAGACGAGTTGAGGGCAGCGTTCCGGGATTCAGATGCAGCTTATAAGGCGAAAGCCTCCTTGGCGTCCACCCAACGGAAACAACGCGACATCCTCTTGAGATATACATACGCTAGATCGGTTCCTGTGCCTTCACTCTCCGGTGATGTTGACTCCACATTAGGTGCTGGTCTTCTCCAGAGGTATTGGAAGGCTTAGCCAAGGAAGTTCTAGAAGGGTGGACTCCCAAACCTAAGAGTCGAGGACGAATCCACCAACGTTAACTCTTCAACCTAAGGAGATAGATGTTGTCCATTTCCCATTTCGAGGAGAGGTCTGAGGTTCTATCTGGGTACCGGATTTGAGCGTTGTGGTGTAGATAGTTCCATTTTTTCTAGGGGATAGGGACAGGTAAATCTTCTAGCCAAAGAGTACAGGTCTACAGCTCCTCGGGTAGTATCATCCTCGGTCTTCATGAGTCTGAATGTCAGAGACGATTTTTCCTTGACCTTCAGCCTTTGCGGCTAACTCTGCTAGATCGAATGCATGCCGGAGGTTCTTTCTCCCCAACTCGCAAACTTTGACGACATCGTAAAGCCGATCCGCAGAAAGAATACTTCTCGCCCAGACGGAGATCCCCTCCATTGCAGACTCCGTAAGCGAGTGCAACTCTATCGAGAAGTAACTAAACCTAGGGTAAAACCGTACCCGAATCCAGCCATTCTTTAGGACAGCACGAAGAAGTTCCTCACGAGCCGATCCCTCAAAGCCCAGTGGCTCGTCAAATTTTTCGTAAACCTCTCGGATCTCTGAGAGAGTGAGGCCGAATGCTTCTGGTTTGACGATCACGGAACCAATATGAGTTTGGGGGGCCTCAATAATGTCCCCCTCGGGTGAAATCCAATATCCTGTTGCGAGGTTGCTCACTAGTCTTTAGGTGTTATCGTCATTGTGGGACAGTCTACAGTATAGCCCTTCTTATCATACGTAATAGAAATCCAGCCGGATGGCTTGCTGAATACAAGCATTCCGCCTAGCCAGTGTTGTTGCATGTCGTTCGGATCTACCAGTTCTCCTGAAGGAAGGAAGCGCACATCCTTCGTATCGAAGAAGGTGGCCAAGTTGATGCCCTCTGACCAGAGATTACAGCCGAATGCAGCGAGCAAGCGCGGTGACGGATTGGCTTCATGCAAGAATAAGGCTATGTCCTCGTCTTCTGGGCAGCCATTTGGCTGTGAGATGCGAATCATCTCCGATGGAAGAGCCCTTAAATCAATTTGGCTTTGCGCTCTGTATGCACTTGCCCTCTCGTCAAAGATCTTCTCCCATACAGCATAGTGCTTCGCATCCTCGATCTCGATTCCTCCTGCGGGTCCAAATCTTATGAGTATGGACCCCACGCTGGCACATCGCAGCTCACTTGGTGAGGGAATTTCTATATTTTCCACAGCCGCAGGAGGAAGTCCAGCGACGGCAACGAGAGTGTGGCGCAATGCTGAAACGATTACATCGCGCTCGGCAGTCAGGCTAACTTCGTAGCCGAGGCATCTTGGTGAGGGCAAGTTCTTGCATTCAAAGTAGAGTTTTAATCCTTGCCCTCCAAGCGTGAATGATTCTCCAGGCGAATCCAGGAAATGTAACCCCATCGACTCCGCCCGGTCTCTAAAGTCCGTGTCGGTAAGCAGGAAGGCAAAGTTGGAAACATCGTAGAGCCTTGGCTTATCGGTGTAGAAAGTAGGAGTTTCAGTATACGGCCCGGTGGGCTTCTTTGGGGTCTGAGGCGTAGGACTCTGAGGCACCAAATTTTTTGGGATCTGAGGAATGGGACTCTGAGGCACCGATTGAGTTGGTGAAGACAGGGTCTTAGATTCCTCAGCGGATATTCCTATGACCAGCAGCAAGATCAGGAAGAGAAGCCCTAAGAGCGGAATGCCGAAGACTGCTCCAAGGGCGATCTTCATTCCGGTGCTCATGGACTTTCTGGGTTTTGCCAGTTCGGGAAGCGGAGGCACCAGGGCTCCGGGGAGTGAGCTGGCCGGAGCCCACTGGGGAAGCGACGGGTTCCACAAAAGGGCGTCGGAAGCTATCTCGCCCGAAGTCTGTAGCGTCTTTAGCTGGTCCTCAGTGAGGGGACCTATCGGCCGGCCGCCCTTAAGATAGTACCAGTGGCTCATATACTCCTCGCTCTCCTGGATGTGACTTATCGTCCGTGGACGCATCGTCATCATAGTCGAACGATGACGAGGTGGCGAAGGATCGTGGTTCTCTCAAAAAGTTTGGTCAAAGGGTCCGGAGCCGGCGCCTAGAGCTGGGCCTCACGCAGGAGGATCTGGCGGATTTGGCGGGATTCGACCGGACCTACGTGTCGCTGGTGGAACGCGGGGCGCGCAATCCAGCACTCCTAAACATCGTCCGGCTTGCAGTTGCTCTCCAGACCTCCCCCTCTGAATTGCTGAAATCTCTATAGGAGTCTGGAAGGGTGCTGGGGTGGCCGGGGATGGAGGCCGGAGACTGGTGAGGTCTCCGGCCCGGATCGATGTCCCGCCTAGCCTATGGCCCTGGCCTCTTAAGCTCCTGGCCGCAAAGCTCGCAAAGGAGAATTCCACCGCCCGAGAGAAACCCGTCCATTCCATCAAACCCATTTAGCCAAGCCTGAGCGAGATCCTCTCTCCCATAGTGGCACTCGGTGCGATCCTTACCAGCCGCCCTGGCTTTAGCTCCTGCTCGGAAAGCGGTAGATACCCCCTTCCACGTGGTGGGCGGTTCGGTTTCGTCGCACCATGCTTTAACGCTCTTCCTGTTCATTGCTCGGCCCTCTCTGGGGAAAGACAAAGAGGGCGGCCCCCGCAAAGGAACCGCCCTCGATCGTGCTTGCTTACGTGCGGGTGAGCTTTTCGTACAGCCGGATGAGCGCTTGAGCCTTCCCCTGGTCCGGGGCGCCCACGAGCACCTTTTCCGGGTCCGTCTCCTGCCAGTCGATCTCCAGGCCCGCCAGCTCCGCCGCCAGCGCCATGCAGCTCTTCCGCAGCGAAAGGGTGGCGATGGTCCGCGCGGTCGGGAGGTGGGCGAGGGTGTACGCGCCACTCCCGGGAGCGCCAACCCCGCGAGTGGTCCCCCGGTAGATGCCGAAAGGCCGCGAGACGTAACCCGCGACCTCGACATCGGCCGCGACTGAGGGATTCCGGGAGGTGTCCGTCAACCGGACCAGGAAGCGGCCCCGATCCCAGAGGAGCGGCGTGGCGCGGCCCGTCCTCGCCAGCTCGCGGAGGTGAGCATCGGCGGTGTCCGCCAGCCAGGAGGAAACGGAGGTGCGCCGCTCCGTCGCTGCCGCCCGCCACAGGTCCGCCCGCTCGCGGTCGGCGTCCACCGTGAAGCTCTCCCGGTCGCTGAGGATGCTGCCCCACGACATGGCTACGCCTCCCCCCGCCATGAGCCCAGCTCCCCCTCCAGGCGGTCTACAAGCTCGCCCAGAGCGTGGGCCACTTCGGTTCCCACGGCCGCAAGGTATTCCTCATGGGGTGTGTCGTAACTGAAGCTCCCACCCGTCCACTCCAGGAGAGCTCCCTGGCTGTGGCGCAGGTCGGCGATGACGGCTCGCAGACTGGCCCGGAACAAGCCCTCCGGATGGTCGGGCCAGTCCCCCCAGACGGCCAAGATGCCGTCAAACAGGAGCTTGCCAAAGCCCCGGAGGGCGGCATTGGCGGTGGGGTCCGTCACGAAGACCAGGAAGGCTTCCCGGAAGGTGATGAACTCCTCGTAATTGCTCGGGGTCGATGATCGGCGGGATGGCCGCCGGCGGGGGAGCTTCCGGCGGCGGCATCGGCCGGCGACCTGGAGGAGGGGGAGGCGGAGCGGGTACCGGAGTACACTCTTGCGCTAGCTCGGGCATGGGTAATCTCCTTGCTCGGGTCAGGTCCGGCGGGAGTGTTCGTAGCACCCCGCCGGGCCGTTTAGGTAGAACGGGCGGCGTATGCCACCCCTGGGTCGTTCAAGCTCTTTTGAAAGGAAGTACCTCTCCGTCGCGTCGGGCCATCGCCGAGGCAATCTCGCCAGAGATTCGGTCGGCCGCAGCCCAAACAGGGTTGTCGGCAAGGTGGGCGTAGCGCTGCGTCGTGCCAGTTGAGCTATGGCCCAAAAGCTTTCCGATTACGGGAAGGCCGAGACCGGCTGCGGCTCCGGTCGAAGCGTAGGTGTGTCGCAAGTCGTGGATTCGTACCGCAGAGAGCCCCGCACGCTTCGTAAGCCTTCTCCAGGCTCGATCAATTCCCACAATGTGGGCTCCCGCTCGCTCGCCGGGGCAGACGTACGGATTTCCCTCATGTCGAGGCGCTTCAACGAGGAGAGTGAGCGCCGGAGCGCCGAGCGGCACAGTCTTCCTGCCGGTCTTGCTCTCGGGGAGGTAGAGGCATGCTCGATCGCGATCAAGGAACTCCCACTTGAGGGTCAGAACCTCGGTGCGCCTCATCCCGGAGAGAGCGAGAAGGCGCAAGGCGAGAATCATCCCTGGCATCTCTGAGCCGGAGCGCTCGGCTTCTGCCAGGGCATCCCCAAGTCGGGCCATCTCTTCGGCGGACAGAAACCGCTCCCGCCGCTCCTCGGGGTACTTCTGGACGTACCGGGTAGGGTTGGACCCGGCTGGGCGAATCTCTTCACGCTCGGCGAAGATCATCATGGCCGAGAGGACGGTGAGGGTCCTGTTCGCTGTGACAGCGATCTTGCGCATAGACCGATGCAGAGCTTCTATCTCGGATCGCGTGATCTCGGCGACCTTGAGCCGGCCCAGGCTGGGAAGGATGTAGGTGTCGATCAAGCGCCGAAACTCAATGACGCTTCGCGGCCTACCCTTGGGAATCAGGTGCCGCTCCAAGTAGGTCTCTGCCAGCTCGGCGACCGTCGCGGCTCGCCGCTGCTTCTCACGCTCGGACACAGGGTCTAACCCACGCTTGGCCTCGGCAAGGCGGAGCTTGGCCTCGTCTCGTGCTTCGTCGGGGGTGAGGACGCCATGGGGACCAAGGGTGAGCCGGCGAGACCGGCCCTGTCGGTTCCGGAACTGGACGATGTAGCTCTTCCGGCCGCTCGGCTTGACCCTGAGACCGAAACCGTGGACTTCATCGTCCCAAAGGACGACATCCTTACCGGGCTCCGGCTTCGTGGCATCCACGGTGCGCTTGGTCAGCTTCGACATTGGGCCTCACATCTCATCGGGTAAGCATTCGGGTAAGCAAAAAATCGGTAAGCGTAGGGTAAGCACTGGGAAACGAACCGGTAGGTAGGATACCGCAAAACTCAGTAGATGTATAGGCTTAGGAGCCTTGTGCTACGAGGCTAGGAGTAGGTCGAAGTAGTCAGAGGTAGATCAACCAACAATCTTCCAAGCTGTTGGTCGCGGGTTCGAATCCCGTCTCCCGCTCCATTCGTACCTTTTCCAGGAAAAGCAGTCAGGTCGGTCCGTCGGCTCGCCCTGGCCGACGACCGCGGCCGGGTGGTGCTCGATCCTGGAGAACGGCCAGATACGATTTCCGGCAGCAGCGATATATACCCTCCTTGCCGGCAAGAAGGACCCGTTTTTCGGGACGTTGAGGCTCGAGCTTTCCTCCGATTTCATCGCAAGTTGAAGCTACCTGGACAAGGGGCAAGGACGGTGATTTCAGCCTGTGGATTCGCCATTCCTCTGTCCAGACATTCCACCTCCGGTTTGGGTCTTGGCATTCTCTGTCGTACATTTTAAGTAGGCTCTCCGTTCAGCGAACCGCGCATCGGCCCCCCTTTACGCGCTCCACTCGCCGAGGCTCCGTCACCTCGCCGTCACGGTAGACCAGTTGGAAGCAGGCGCAGGCGACGTCCGCCGGCAGGCGGAGGAGCTCGCCCTCGGAGGCGCTCGGGCTGTGGAGGAGGTCGTCCCACTTCCGGAAGGGCAGGCGCTGGTCGAGATCGCAGGAATCGATCGAGTAGCGGATCTCCCGCAGGGCGTCCCTCCTCAGTTGCAGGTCCATGACGTAGAGGACGGCCTCGCCGCCGTAGAGCTTGGCGTCGAAGGAGGCCCACTTTGCACCGGGGGCGCCAAGCCCCTGCTTCGTCTGCTCGAGGATCTCCCGCTCGGGGTAGAACGAGAACGGGTAGGGACCCATCTCCCGCCCCCCCAGATCGACGAGCTGCACCTCCAACTCGTGCGGGCCGGGCGTGATCTTCGCCTGCGGCACGGAGACCCGCGTTACCGGGGCGCGCCGGCCCGTCCTGGGATCGATCCTGGGCTCGAAACCGGTGGAGCGCCACGGATCGGGAGCGAACCGCCAGCGGATCTCGCGCCAGGCCGACGGCTCCGCGACGCCGAGGAAGATGTCCCATCCCTCGCCGCGTTGGGTCCGGAACGCGACAGGGGAAGGATGGGCGGCGGCGGCCACAGGCGCCGACGCCTGGCCCGCCTCAATCTCCTTCCAAGGGGGCGTGGGGGCGACCCGCTCCGGGTGGGGGAAGAAAGTCTGGGGCTCGGTCGTGGCGCCGTCGAGGTACACCAGTTGGACGCAGACCGAGGCGGTCGTCTTCGGAATCTCGGTGTAGCTCTTCTCGCCGTCCACGTACCCCGGGGCGTGTTCCAGGTCGGTCCACGGCTTGAAAGGAAAACGGCGGTCCAGGGCGCAGCCATCGAGCGAGTAGCGGACTTCGCGCAGCGCATCGCGGACGTCCAGCACCGTGAAGAAGAGCCAGGTTAAATCCCGATCGCTGTCCTCGTGGAAGCTGGCCCAGCGGGCCACGGACTGATCGGCTTGGTGCTTCGCGGCGCGCAGGATCGTCTCGACGGGGTCGAACCAGAAGATCTGGGGGCTCGAAATCTTCTCCTTGGGGCCGGCGATCCTGGCTTCGATGCGGTGGCGGCCCGGCGTGAGGAGGCGCGGGTCCACGCGCCTCCGCCGGTCTTGGCGGTACCACTCGGGGGCGCTGACTTCGTCACGGACCAGGATTTCGTAGCGCAGGTCTGGGTCCGGGGCCTCCAGGTAGAGCTGCCAGCCGTAGCTCTCGCGGACGGGGTTGAAGACCAGGGGGGGCCGCGGCCGGCCGGTTGGAGCCGTCGAATAGGCTCCGAACAGGAGCAGCAGGGCGAGGTAGAAGGGGAACGCGGACGCGGCGCTCATGGCGGCTCTCCAGTCTGGGTCATGCCTGCTTGGACTGCCTGCTCGGATAATCGGTTCCGCGGCATCGAGGGTGGGTTCGATTCCCATGCGCTTCCGCCAGCCTGCTGGCCGTCTGCCTGATCTTCCTCCTGCCGGCCGTTGCGGCCGCTCGGCCGGCGGCGCCCACCACGAATGCGTGGTCTGCAATGGAACCCAGCTGGGTTGCTACACGACGGGCATCGCACGGATCGTCTGGCCGTACGGGGTAGGGCGGCCGGCGTCCGTCACGTCGCCCGGGCTGGCGAGGGACCCGTCAGGAGCCGGCCAGCGCCGCCTTGTGCTCTTCCAGGAAGGCGCGTAGCGCCTGCGGGGGCTTCCCCGTGAGCCGCCGGACCGTGTCGGAGACCACGTCGAGCTTTCCGGCCCGGGTGTTGGCGTCGAAGGAGACCAGGAGCGGCGCCAGGAACGCGGGGACGCCGGCGGCGAGGAGGCCTTGCTGGAGCTGGTCGTCATTCACCGCGACGACGGCGAGCGGGCGGCCGGTGATCTCGCGGATGGCGGCGGCTACCTGCTCGACGGTGAAGGACTCCGCTCCGGTGACGTCGTAGCGCTCGCCGGCGCCTTCCTCCGCGGCGAGGACGGCCGCGGCGACCTGGGCGCAGTCCTCCCGCGCGACGTAGCCCACCCGCCCGTCCGCCGCGGAGGTGTGCCACTGTCCCGACGCCAGGGCCGCGGGGAGAGCCATGAACAGGTTCTCCATGTACCAGTTGTTGCGCAGGATCGTCCATCCGAGCCCGCTCGCGGCGAGCGCCTGCTCGGTGCCGAGATGGTCGGGCGCGAAGAGGACGAGCGAGCTCTCGGGGTTCGGCATCGAGGTATAGACGACGTGCTTCACGCCGGCCCGGCGGGCCGCTTCCACGGCCGCCTGGTGCTGTTCGAGCCGGCGCCCCGGACGGTCGAGCGCGTCGGTCGAGATCAAGAGCATCCGGTCGATTCCCGCGAGCGCCGGACTCAGGGTGTCGGGGTCGTCGAAGTCCAGACGGCGGACCTCGATCCCTCGGGCGGTCAGGCCGGCGAGCTTTTCGGGAGTGCGGGTCGAGGCGACGATCCGGCCGGGGGAGACGTGCCGGGATTCCAGGAGGTGCGCGATCACGCGCTGGCCGAGCTGACCGGCGGCGCCGGTGACCAGAAGAGTAGAAGACATCGAGAGCTCCTTCCTTGCAGCCTGGTCTCTTTTTGAGACCAGGGATACAATGTAGAATAGCGATTCCCAGGAGCGGCGCAAGACGGCACCTTGACCGCTCCTGGTTACTTGGAGGGAACCACCGCCATGCAGACACCCGAGATCCTGGGCCGCGAGCTCGCCGAGCGCTTTCAGCTGCGGAGCGGCGCCGCTCCCGACTGGACCCGGTGCCCGGTGCGCGACGTGCTGGATCACATGGGCGACAAGTGGAGCACGCTGCTCCTCATCACCCTCGGCGGGCGGCCGCACCGCTTCGGCGAGCTGCGCCGCGCCGTGCCGGACATCTCCCAGCGCATGCTGACCCAGACCCTGCGCGACCTCCAGCGCGACGGCCTGATCAGCCGCCGGGTGTTCGCCACCACCCCGCCGAGCGTCGAGTACGCCCTGACCCCGCTGGGCAGCTCGCTCCTCGTCCCGCTCTCCACCCTGATCCAGTGGGCCGACGATCACCACGAGGCCATCCGCGCCGCTCGGAACGCCTTCGCCGGCGAGCCGGGGCTGGCCGGGGCCGAGGCGCGCGCGGCTTCGGACGCCGGCTTCGACCCTGATTGAGCCCCCGGACTGGCGGCGGCTTCGCCGCAGGATGGTCATGGCGACTCATAGATTCCCGACAATCTATGCAACTTGGACCGTCCGGAGTATCCTGGAGGCACGATCGAGGAGGGCGGTGGACCCGGAGCTCCCAGGTCGGGGAGCTTTGGGGAACCCCTCCTTTTTCAGAGGAGACGCGTCATGATGTCGAAGCCCAAGACCCTCGTCCTCGCCCTTCTGCTCGGATCGCTGTGCGTCCTTCCCGCGTTCGCGGACCATGGCGGCCCGGGAAGCTCCGGTTTTGGCGACGGAGCGCTGACCAACCCCCGGCTCCTGTCCCACTACCTCAACCTGTCGGCCACCCAGAACACGCAGCTCCAGGGCTTTCTGAAGACCCTGAACACGGCCGTTCAGGGGGTGCGGACGGCCCAGGGGCCGCTCTGCCAGACGCTGCGGACGGACGTCGCCGCGGCCCACCCGAATGCGACCACGGTGGGGAACGACTACCTCGCCCTGATCGACAACCAGGACAAGATCACGACGGCGCTCACCGCCTTCGACACCAGTTTCTCGGCGATCCTCACCGCGGATCAGCTCACCAAGTACGACCACCTGAAGCAGATCGTCGGCCTGGGCGACGGGCAGAAGAGCTCGGACCTCCTCCCCGAGTGCCCGCCGGCTTCGTCAACCCACTAAATCCTCGGATCCTCGGGATGCACCCGCCGGCCGGCTCCGCGTTCGGAAGCCGGCCGGAGGCCTGTCTGAACAAGTCGGTCTGGAAGCGTTTCTCAGGCTTTATCGGGCCGTGACGCTCGCCTCGGCGCGGTCGTTCGCGCCGACAGCGCGCAGCAGCGGCAGGCGGCGGCGGACCTCGGCGACGCGTTCGAGGTCGATCCCGGCGGTGATGACGCCGGGGCCGTCCGGCGCGTCGGCCAGCACCACGCCCCAGGGGTCGACGATCATCGAGTGTCCCCAGCTCTCCTTGAGGCCGCCGTCGTCGTGCTGGCCGACCTGGGCGGGGGCCACGAGGTAGCACTGGCTCTCGATGGCGCGAGCGCGCAGCAGGATCTCCCAGTGGTCCTTGCCGGTGGGACGGGTGAAGGCGGAGGGGATGAGGAGGATCTCGGCGCCCTTCTCCACCAGCTCCCGGTAGTGCTCGGGGAAGCGCAGGTCGAAGCAGATCGACAGCCCGAGCTTGCCGAACGGCGTGGCGACCACCACCGGCCCGACGCCGGGAAGGCAGGTCGCCGACTCCATGAACTTCAGGTCCGGCAGGTCGATGTCGAACAGATGGACCTTACGGTAGGTGGCGAGGATCGTCCCCTCGGGGCTGAACAGCACGCTGGTGTTGTAGCAGCGCGCCGCGTCGTCGCTCCGCTCGTTGAAGGAGCCGAGGAGGAGGTGGAGTCCTAAGGTCCGGGCGAGGTTCGCGAAGCGCTGGCCGGTCGTTCCGTCGAGCGGCTCGGCGCGGCGCACCTTCTCCTCGTGGGGGCCCAGGTAATTGGTGTTCTCGGGGGTGGCGACGAAGCGCGCCCCGAGCCCGGCGGCGCGCTCGATCAGGGCGCGCGCCTGCTCCCAGTTGGACTCTTCGTTCGAGGTCGACGTCAGCTGGACCGCGGCGGTGAGGATCATCCGGCGATTATACGACGCCGAAGAACAGGACCGCCGGCGACGAAAGGGGAGCGGGGGCCCCCAACGTACAGGCCGGATGCTGCGTAGAAATTGAAGATCGTCTCGGTTTCCCGTCCGGCCGGAAGTTGCGGTCATGGAGAGCGCCATGCCCAGGATCGTGCGAGTCGTGCCTGTCCTCTTCCTCCTCCTCGTTCTCCTTCTCCTTCTTCTCGGCACCCGTCCCGCCCTCGCGCAGGACGGCAGCGACACCGTCCGGGTGATCGCCGCCACCCGCGAGGCGATCAACGCCTATCAGCGGGACGCGCGGATGCGCAGCGAGGAGCTGGGGCGCAAGCTCGGGATCCTGGCCGATCTGACCGACGCCGCGGACTCCGTCTCGCCGATGACGCTGGCGCAGTCGCTGAGCAAGGCGCGCCAGAAGGTCGAGGACGCCCGCAAGGAGGCCGCCAAGGACCCGGCGCTGGGCGAGCCCGTCTACAGCGTCGTCGACAACCTGCGGCTGTACGTCACCAATCCCCCCTTCGGCATGCCCGCCGACCAGCTCCGCGCCCGCCTCTTCGTCGAGCTCGGCCGCCTGGAGGAGGACATCCTCCACCAGTCCGCCACCTTCCAGTCCGAAGCCGACCTGGTGGATCTCCTCGAGAAGAACCTCGGTCACGTCCGCGAGACCCTCCGCAGCGCTGCGGTGATGGGCGGCAAGGCGTCGCTGGCGACGCGGCGGAAGGCGATCAAGGGTGGGGGGTAGGGGGTGGGCGGGTCAGGAGGCGCGCCGCCGCTGGAAGGACGCCGGCCACCTGCACAGACCTCCCATCGAGCAGAAGCGAACCGTCCACCGGATCGCTTCCTTGGATCGGAAGAGATAGACGGCTGGCTTACTCTCTGGTCGGGCGGATTGACGCTCGTTGGGAGTGCGGATAAGGGAGTCGGAACGAACGCGGGCGGCTCCGCGAGGACCGCCCCGTTACGGACCGCGGGGCTACTTCTGCGGCTGCGCCGACTGCGTCTGCGGCTGGGCGTACCAGTAGGTGAACGACTCGACCGGAGCGCCGGTCTTCTGCTGGATGTCCGGGCGGAGTGAGTCGAGCAGGCGCAGGATATTCGGATTGACCTGCTTGGTGTCCGCCGGCACGACGTTGTAGGGAGCGCCGCAGGGATCCTGGTCGGTCGGCTCCACCGTCGCGCCGCACTGGATGACCTCGTTTTGGTCGAGGATCACGTTGATGTGGCCGGGATTGCCGTTGTCGACAGCCGTCTGGACGCGAATCGCCGGGTAGGGGTTGCCGACGGGGAAATCGTAGGGCGTCAACATGCAGGTGCAGCCCGCCGGGAGGGTCACGTAGGGCGGGCAGGCATACATGCTCACGTACGCGGCGCTGCCGTGCCCGTCCGGCGGGTACGGCCCGCACTCCAGCACCCAGTGATGGATGCCGGTACCGTAGTTGACGACCGTCGCCAGCGCCGGGCTGGCGAGGACCACGGTGAGCGCGAGGGCCAGGAACACGAGAGACTTCGCCATCCGAGACGTCATGTGAGATTCCTCCTGGGAAAGGTTCAGCGGTTCACCTCCTACGGTGCTCCCCGCCGTCCAAGGCGAGCCGGCAGGGGAGCGCAGGGGAGGTGGGAGGCGCCGCCCTCTCCGCTATACTGGTGAAACCATTGGCAAGCCGGCAGACCTCGAGCGGAACGGAGCGGACATGAATCCCGAGAGTCCTTCGGTCGAGCAGCACTTCGTGGGCAAGGACCCCAAGGTCCGCGCCCTCTACGACCTCCTGCTCGCCGCGGTGCGTCCGTTCGGCGAGGTGGCGGAGGATCCCAAGAAGACCTCGATCCACCTCAACCGCAGGACGGCCTTCGCCGGCGTCGCCACCCGCAGGGAGGCGATCGTCCTCACGATCAAGGCCAACCGGGACATCGCGAGCCCCCGCGTCGTCAAGCGCGAGCAGGCCTCCGCGCACCGCTGGCACCTCGAGATCAAGCTGGCCGCGCCGGCGGACGTCGACCAGGAGCTGATCTCCTGGCTCGCGGAAGCCTACGAATTGTCGGCCTGAGGATCGCCGGCGTGCAGCCCTTGCCAGCGGAGATGACTCCGGAGACGCACCCGCCGAACCCGCAGATCGCGGCGAGCCCGCGCTGGAGCCTGGCGCAGCGGATCGCGTTCCGCTTCGTGGTCTGCTATTTCGTGCTCTACCTCGTGCCGTCGGACCTCGTCGGCATCCTCCCCTTCAGCGGATTTTTCGTCCGGCACCACGAGGCGTTCTGGACGCCGGTGGTCACCTGGGTGGGGCGGCACGTCGTGCATACCCGGTACGAGCTCTATCCGATCGACGGCGAGGCCGACATCAACAATACGGCGTACGGCACGATCCTGTTCGGCTGCTACCTGGCGCTGGCCGCCGTCGCCACCCTGGTCTGGTCGCTGCTCGATCGCCGGCGGGCGAATTACACGCGCCTTCACCAGTGGGTGAGGCTGTTGCTGCGCTACTCGCTGGCGGGCGCCATGATCAGTTATGGGACGCTCAAGCTGATCCCCGTCCAGATGGCCTCGCCGCTGCCGTTGGGGCTTTTGAAACAGCGGATCGGCGACCTCCCTCCGATGCGGCTGCTGTGGATCTTCGTCGGCTCCTCGACGGCCTATGAGATGTGTACCGGCGCCGCCGAGCTGCTGGGCGGCGTGCTGCTGCTGGTGCCGCGCACCGTGCTGCTGGGGTCGCTGGTCTGCCTCGGGGACATGGCCATGGTCTTCACGCTGAACATGTGCTTCGACGTCCACGTCAAGCTGTTCTCGTTCCATCTGCTCTTCATGTCCGTCCTGCTGATCGCTCCGGACGCTTCGCGATTGGCCCGCCTGTTCCTGCTCAACCGGACGGTGGCGCCGGCGGTGACGCCGCCGCTGTTCGCGAACCGCTGGCTGAACCGGGCTCCCCACATCCTGCTGTTCCTGTTCGGCGTCTATGCCATTGGAACGAGATTCGAGATGGCTTCCAAGAGCTACGCGTCGTTCCATCCGCCGCGCCCGCCGCTCTACGGGATCTGGTCGGTCGACGAGTTCTCGCTCGACGGGAAAGTGATTCCCAAGGCCACTGACCCGCAGCGCTGGCGCTGGGTGACTTTCCAGCTCCCCGGGGTGCTCTCGGTCGAGGAGATGATCGGTTCGTATCGGTGGTTCGCCCTCGACCTGGATACGAAGGGCAAGCGGATGGTGCTCGCCAAGACTCGTTGGGACCCCGAGAAGGGGGTGGTGCAGGATGCGGCGGGGAAGCCCGTGAAGGAGCCCGGCTGGCAGGCCGAGCTCACCTTCGCCCGGCCGACGGCGGACGACCTGGTGCTGGACGGGATGCTGGACGGTCAACACCTGCACGCGAAGATGAGCAAGATCGCCCAGCTGCGCGACAACTTCCGGTGGATCGTGGTGCTGCCGAAGGAGGACCGGTGAGGGGGGCGGAAACTATAGAGCCGCCACCTGTTCCCCGAGCAGCCGCAGCGCGAGGTCGATCGTCTTCCGGTGGGTGCGGAAGGCGAGGGCCACCATGCGCAGGGTGAAGCGGCCGTCGAGCAGCGTCGAGGAGAGGAAGATGCGGCCGTCCTGGCGCATCCTCTCGACGATCTCCTGATTGACCTGATTGGCCCGTTCGAGGCTGACGCCGGGAGGCGCCCAGCGATAGGTGACGATCGAGAGGTCGGGCGGCGGACCGGCCTCGAAGCCGAGGGTCTGGATCTCCTGATGGAAGTAGCGGGCGAGCAGGAGCTTCTCGTCGAGCGCCGCCTGGAACGGTTTCGTCCCCAGCAGGATCAGCGGCAGCCACATGCGCAGCGCCCGGAAGTGCTTGGTCAATTCGAGCGAGACGTCGGCGGGGGAGACCTCGGTCGGGTCCTGGTCGGCGTTCTCCGCCATGTCCTGGAGATAAGCGCCCGAGTAGTGGTTGCTGGCGGTGAGCGCCGCGCCGTTCCGGACCATCACGATGCCGGAGCCCCAGGGAAGGAAGAGGCTCTTGTGGGGATCGAGCACGGCCGAGTCCGAGCGTTCGATGCCGCGCAGCCGCTCGCGGCCGGCCTCCGTCATCAGGAAGAAGCCGCCGTAGGCCGCGTCGACGTGGAACCAGCAGCGCTCGCGCGCGGCGATCGTCGCCAGCGCGTCGAGCGGGTCGACGGCGCCGGTGTCCGTGGTGCCGGCGGAGCCCACGATCAGCCAGGGGCGTGAGCCCGGCGGCGCGGTCGGCGGCGATCGCCGCTTCCAGGGCTTCGGGGCGCATGCGGAAGCGCTCGTCGATCGCCATGTGGCGCACCTGCGCCTCGCCGAGCCCCGCGATGTGGAGCGCCTTCTCGATGCAGTGGTGGGCCTGCGAGGTGAGGTAGACGACGGCCGCGGGGACGCCCGCGCTCCGCAGGCGGTGGGCGTCGCGGGCGGTGGTGATCGCCGTCAGGTTCGCGAGGCTGCCGCCGGAGGCGATGTTGCCGCGGGCCGCCGCGGGGTAGCCGAGGAGGTCCGCCACCCAGCGCAGGAGCAGGTTCTCCATGCGGACGGGACCCGGGCCGGTGAAGAAGATCCCCGCGTACTTGTTGCTGACCGCGGCCAGGTAGTCGCCGAGCGCCGAGGGATAGATCGCACCTCCCGGGATGTAGGCGAGGTGCCCGGCCGAGGCCGGATTGCCGCCGGGGCGGAGGACGTCCTGCTCGAGCATCTCGATCGCGCGTTCGATCGGCAGGCCGTGCTCGGAGATCGGCGCCGCGAGCAGCCCGCGCCCCTGGTCTCCCGACTCGTCGAACGCCTTGAGCGTATCGATCGCGTGCAGGAAGCGCTCCGCGGAGGCGACGGCGGCGTTGCGCAGCCGCCGGCGCTCGCCGGCTCCCGGCTCGAGGGGACGCGCCGCCCGTTCGAGCCGGCGGAGGAGCGCGAGGTCGACTGGGTCCGAGCTCATAGGGCATCTCCTTGGTCGTTCGACGAGCTGTAAGGTACGCCAGAATTGACCGTCACCCTACAGTCATCCCACTGGAGTGGTGGAGCTCGCGGCGGCACTGGACTCCCTCGCTCCGTAGAACGTCCTGATCCAGTGCGCGCCCGTCGTCAGCGCCGCGGGGTTGCGCAGCACGCCGTCGTGGCTCTCGCCGGGCACGATCACCGCCTTGCCGTTGCGGTGGAGGGCCACCACGGCCGGGTACTCCTCGGCATGGAACGCCTCGTCCTGCTCGCCGACCACGACGAGCAGGGGCTTGGCGTCCGCGGTCAGGGCAGCGCGGTAGTCCTCGGGCGCGCTGCTGGCGATGGCGCGGAAGGTGTACGAGCGGAACGGCAACGGGAAGGGGAGGTCGAAGGAGAGCACGTCGAGCCCGTTCAGGACGTCGATGCGCGCCAGGTTGAGCAGAGCGAGGCCGAGGATGCGGGGGACGTTGACGCGGATCGGCGGCGGCGCGCTCTTGCCGCCGGCCTTCCCTGAATCGCCGGCCGGGACTTGGCGGGTGGTCGGGGACTTCTCGCCGAGGTGCGGCGCGAAGAGCAGGTAGCCGTCGACCTCCGGGAGATCGTGCGACTCCTTGCGGCGGAGGGCGTAGCGCATGGCGATGCCGCCCCCCATCGAGTGGCCGCCGAGCACGATCGGCGCGCCGGGGCTCTCGCGGCGGAGGGCGGCGACGACATCCGCCGCGTCCTCCTCCCACTGGCCGATGTGGGCGAGGTCGCCCGGCGTCTCGGCGGGGCCGTGGGCGGAGAGGCCGTGGCCGCGCAGGTCGAGGCGGATCACTCGCGCGCCCGTCGTCGCCTGGAGCTCCCGGGCCGTCGTCTCGAGCTCGGCGCCGGTGCTCAGGATGCCGTGCAGCAGGACCACGATGGGCCCGCGGCCGGCCACGGGAGGCGGCAGCGTCCGCGCGGCGAGCAGGGCGCCGTCGCGCATCCGGAAGCAGCGCACCCCGGCGCCGTCGCGGCAGGCGCCGACCTTCACCTTCAGGGTGTTGGCGGCGTAGGTGAGCTCAGGCGACGGCACCAGGGCGAGGCCGGTCGCGACGAGCAGAAAGAGCGCGGCCAGGGCGCCGAGCAGGATGCCGGCGATACTGCCCAGCCAGATGGCGATTTCACGCGGTGTGCGGCGCATGGACGTCCCTCCTGGCCTGCGTCGAGCAGGCGCAAAGAAATTCGCTAGGTTGTGAAGCGGACCGGACGATCAGACGGTCAGAGAAAGTCGGTCTTCCTCGCCTGGAAGAAGAAGGTGAGGCCGAGGGCGAGGAGGATCACGGCGAGCTCCGCGGCGAGCAGCGCGAGGGCGGCCGGCGGCCAGACGACGGCGTCTCCCTTCATCACCGCCGCGAGGCTGGGCAGGTGCGAGACGAAGTAGAGGAACCCCTGGAAGGCGAGGTTCAGCGTCGCCATCACGCCGATGGTCCAGGCTTGCGATTCGGTCACCAGGGCGGTGGCGAGGATCAGGGAATAGCTCACGAAGATCTCTCCCATGATCACGGCGACGAAGGGGATCAAACCGTCCTGCAACGACTTGCGGCCGGCGATCACCGCCATGCTGCCGAGGGTGAGGGTGAGCCAGGGGATGAGGAAGAGGATCACGTTGGCCAGCACCTTGGCGGTGGTGTAGTCGCGGGGGGAGATCGGCAGGCTCATCACGAACGGCAGCGTCTGGTCGGTGCGCTCCTGGACCACGGTCGCCATGGCGAGGTGGATGCCCAGCCCGATCAGGACGGTCAGGAGAAGGATGGTCCCGATGTAGACCGGCGCTTCGTTGCCCGCCGCGATCAGAACGAGGGCGAGGGCGCCGGCGGCCAGATAGGCGGCGATCAGCCCGCGCAGGAAATACCAGTCCTTGAGGATCAGACGCTTGATCATCGAAGGATGGGTCGGATGGGTCGGATGGAGGGTGGCGGTGGCGTTCATGCGGCGTGGTCCCTTCTGTGCTGGTCTCTGTGCTGGTCTCTGTGCTGGTCTCTGTCCCGGTCTCTACGGCTCTGGACGTTGGCGACGAAGATCTCTTCGAGCGTCATGGAGTCGACGGCGTGGACGGTGGCGCCCGCGGCCGTGCAGGCGGCGGCCATCGCGGGCTCGAAGCGGTCGGTGGTGAGCACGGCGAGCCGGCCGCCGCGCCCCGAGGTGGCGACGACACCGGGGAGGGGCGGCAGGACGACGCCCGGGGGGACGTCGAGGCGTACGCGCCGCCAGCGGTCGAGATAGCTTTCCTTGTCCCCGGAATCGATGATCCGGCCGCGGTCGATGAAGGTGATGCGGTCCGAGATCTGCTCGACGTCGAGGGTGTTCTGGGAGGAGAAGAAGATCGAGCGGCGCTCGTCGGCGAGGACGGCCGTCAGCTCGCCCAGCACCTCGTGCCGCGCCACCGGATCGAGGCCCGTGGTCGGCTCGTCGAGCACCAGCAGACGCGGGCGCCGCGCGAGGGCGAGGAGGAGCGCCGCCTTGACCCGCTGGCCGTGCGAGAGCCCCTTGATCTTGGCCTCGGCCCGGAGGTCGAAGCGCCGCAGCAGCTCCTCGGCGTAGGGCTGGTCCCAGCTCGCGTGGATCGAGCGGATGAAGCCCATGTGCCAGGCGAGCGTGGCCGCCTTGTAGAGGCGCATGTCCTCGGAGACGAAGCCGATCTCCCGCTTGGCCGCGGCCTGCTCGGCCGGCATGGCGGAGCCCAGGACCTCGACCGTCCCATGGTCCGCGTGGACGAGCCCCATCAGGATCCGGATCGTCGTCGACTTGCCGGCGCCGTTGGCGCCGATGAAGCCCATGATGGTGCCGGTGGGGAGCTCGAGGTCGACGTCCTCGAGGGTGAAGTGGGGATAGCGCTTGCCCACCCCCGCGAGGCGCACTGCGAGGTCACTCATTGGATTGTTCCTCCGTTCTTGGGTCAACCATTCGACCGGCGGCTTCGCGCAGCCGGTCGGCGAGCTCCTCGGGGGTGAGCCCGAGCAATCCCCCGAGGCGGACCACCTGGTCGAGCTGCTGCGCCAGGTCCTGGTCGTAGAGCCGGGGGCTCAAGGCGGGATCGGCGGCGACCGTCGACCCCTTGCCGTGCTGGGTCACGATCACCCCCTCCCGTTCGAGCTCGAAGTACGCCCGTTTGATGGTGATGACGCTGACCTGCAGCGCCACGGCGAGCTGGCGGATCGAGGGGATCTCGGCTCCGCGGGGCCAATCGCCGACGGCGATCCGCTGTTTGATCTGCTCCATGATCTGCAGATACAGGGGACGGCCGTCGGTCTTGGAGAGAATGAAGTCACTGTGTATACCCACATACTGAGTATACACAGTGAATCGGAGGTGTCAACAGGGAAGGCAGGGCGACCGCGGGTCGCCCCTACACCTTCGGTCGAGATCTGGTGTAGGGGCGACCTGCGGTCGCCCGGAACGCGGTATCTTGAGGTCTCCGAAGACGCCGATTCAGAAGGGAGAGCCGATGGGGAAGGGACGCCTGGAAGCGTTCAGCGATGGGGTGATCGCCGTCATCATCACGATCATGGTGCTGGAGCTCAAGGTGCCTGGGGGGGCGTCGTTCGCCACGCTGGCCCCCTTGCGGCCGGTCTTCCTGAGCTACGTGATGAGCTTCGTCTACGTCGGCATCTACTGGAACAACCACCATCACCTGCTGGCGGCGACCCACAAGGTGAACGGCGGCATCCTGTGGGCCAATCTCCACCTGTTGTTCTGGCTGTCGCTGGTCCCGTTCATCACCGGCTGGATGGGGGAGAACCACTTCGCCGCCGTGCCGGTGGCGATCTACGGCATGGCGCTGCTGATGTGCGGCGTCGCCTACTTCATCCTGGTGCGGCTGCTGATCGCCTTCCACGGCAAGGACTCGACGCTGGCGCGGGCGGTGGGGCGGGACGACAAGGGATGGCTGTCGATGATCCTCTACGCGGTGGCGATCCCGCTGGCGTTCCGGTGGCCGTCGATCGCGGTCGCGATCTACGTGGCGGTCGCCGTAATGTGGTTCATCCCCGACCGCCGGATCGAAAAAGTGGTGGGGAACGAAGGCGAATAGGCGACAGAAAAGACGAACGGCCCGGAGGTTGCCCCCGGGCCGTCAACTTCCCCCCCTCGCCGCGCCGTGTCTTACGGCCCGCCTACGGCGTCGACACCACCGTGACGCTGATCCCGTAGCTGCTCTCCTCCGCGCCGGCGACCTGCACGTAGTAGCGGCCGGCGGCGAGCGACTGATTCGCCAGCGAGAACGTGGCGCTGGTGAGAGCCGCGTTGCTGGTGGCCACCGTGGCGCCCGTACTGTCGAACAGGGTCCCCGAGACGTGGCCGCTCCCCGAGCTGGCGATGGTCACCGTGGTGGCGGTGGTCAGCACGAAGGTGAACATGTCGAGGTCCGGGGCCTCGCTGGCGGAGAGGATCTCGCCGCTGTCCGAGCCGGCGAGCGCGATCGGCGTGGCGCAGAGGAAGCTGTCGCCATGATCGTCGGCGGCGTCGAGATGGCAGACGTCGGTGAAGGTGGCGAAGACCTCGAAGTCCCCGGTCGCGCCGGAGGAGGGGGCCACCTGGATGCAGTGGGTGCCGGCGGGGACGATGGCGCGCAGCGTCCGCGAGCCGGTGCTGAGCGAAGCGCTGTCGACCAGCGGATGGGTCTCGGTGTCGCCGGCGGTGTAGAGCGAGCTCTGCGCCGGGTCGCCGTCCCCTTCGATCTCGAGGACCCCGGGCAGCGGGGTCACCACCTTGACCACCTCGCCGTCCCACTCGTCCACCCCCTTCGACTTCGAGGTGCTGCTGGCGTTGGTCATCGACACGGCGCCGGTCGAATTGGCCAGGGCCGTCTGGCAGTCCTGGGCGGCGGCCGGGCTGGCGAGGCCGGCGATCGTTGCCAAGCCGGCGAGAGTGAGAACGAAAAGCGAAACGAAATTGTGATGGATCGAGGCGCACCGATAGAACATGGAACAGCTCCCTTCAGGCCACACGGCCCCAAAAAACGGTTGAATGCATCGCGTTTCTGGGATCCCGGCCGGACCGCGAAATCGGTCCGATCGGTTGAGCTCGCCGGCCGGCGTGAGGCGTCCCAACTTCGCCTCAGGCGCTGACTAACGGGGCGGTTGTCGAAAAGTGGCGGGAAACCGATCACAAGGAAAAATCGGGCAGCGCGGCTAAACCCTGCGCCGGCCGGGGTGTCTTGTAGAGATGCCGTGAAGCTCTCCGACCTCACCCCGCGCGAGCAGGAAACCAGGACCGAGGCCGACGGTCCGCAGGTGTTCAGCGATCACGTCCGCGCCCTGGCGAGCGGCGGAGCGCTCGACGACCGGCAGTTCGCAACCCTGTGGCGGGCGCTCGGCGCGGCGCTGCGGCGCGAGCTCAGGCGGCGCGGGCTGTGGGAGAGCGCGCCGGCCTTCCTCGGCGTCTACGGCGGCGAGAGCTGGCAGGCGGGCCCCGCGGGGCTCACGGGGATCGCCGCGCAGGGCCCGCTCGAGGAGCTGCTCGCCGAGTGTTACGTCTACATTTTCGTCGACCGCCTGCGCAGCCTCCAGGCGCAGCTCCTGGTCAAGCCGAACGTCGAAGGGCTGGTGACGCTCAACATCCGGCATTTCCTCCACGAGCGGCAGAAGAGCCACGATCCGATCGGGTTTCAGATCTTCGAGGTGGTGCGCGCGGCGGTGCGCGCGGCGGTCGAAAGGGGAGAGCTGCGCGTGCTCTCCGGCGACGAATCGGTGCGCAACGACACCGTGCTCGGCTTCCCGCACGAGCTCGACCGGCCGGGGAGCCGCGGTGGGTCCCTGGCCTGCCGGGTGGCGCGGTGGAACGACGAGCTGCTGCCGGGGCTGGTCACCTCCCGCGGCCGCCGGCAGCAGGAGGTCGTCGCGCAGTTGGGCGCCCGCCTCCCCGACCTCCAGCGCTGGGGGTTTCTCTCCTTCCGTTTCAAGGACCTGGTGGATCCTCTAAAAGCCGACGTGCGGGCGCGCTGGGCCGCCATCCTCGAGCTGGAGGAGGGGGAGCCGGTCCCGCAGCACGAGGAGGGGTCCGCAAAGGGAGTGCGCGCCGTCGGTCCGGACACCGGGATCGAGGAGCGGCAACTGTTCCAAAAACTGATCGATTGCGTGCTCAAGCGCCTCGAACGTCTCGACACCGGCGGCAGGACACGCGAGTACCTCGCCGTCCTCTGGCAGTTCCTCCGCGTGCAGGCCTCCGAGGGGACCGTGGCGGCGCCGGCCTCCCGGCTCGACCGCGCGCTGGCCGTGGAGACAGCAGAGGACGACGAGAACCCGTCGCTGCGCAGCCTGGCCGAAAAGCTGCGCATCCCCCGCGAGCGGCTGCCGGGGCTCTACGGCACTCTGGGCGAGCTGGTGAACGGTTGCCGCGCCGCCATTTCCGGAAAAAGCGCCGTTATCGCATTAGTGGAGAGATCCGTCCACTCACAGAAGGAGCCTTCTCCATGACCGCTGAAGCGCTGTCCCTGGACCACCTCCCCGCCGAGCCGGGGGACCTCTTCGTCCTCCGCGCCACCGCCGACCTGCCGATCGAATGGGCGATCCTCGAGCGGCGGGAGGGCCGGCTGCTCGCCGTGCCGGCGGACACCAACCCGCTGGTGGGCACCGGCGACCTCGCGGTGGGGCCCGAGGCGCTCGCCGGACCCCTGACCCTGCGTTGCCGCTTCGCCGTCTGGCTCGACGCCGGGGCCTGCGACTCCGAGCTGCGCACCGGCACGCTGGCGCCCGAGACGCTCTCCGCGGCGCGGCGCTGCCACCGCCGGCTGGCGGCCGGGGCGCGGACTTCCTCTCCGCTGGCGGAGGAGGTCGACGTCGATTCCGAGTATCGGGACTGGCTCCGCGACGTGCTGGAGCCGGCGCGGACGCTGGCCTCCGCGGCTTCCGCAGCTTTCGCAGGCGGGCGGCAAAAAACCGAGCGGTTCGCGGGCCGCGCCTGGGGGCCCGCCCACCGGCTGGCCGCGCTGTTCGCCCTCGCCGCCCTCGGCCTCGGGGTCTGGGGGGTACAGCAGCAGCGCGAGATCGGCCGGCTTCATCGCGAGCGGGATTTGCTCTCCGCGCCCATCTTCGGCGTTGCCACGGCTGAGGTCGTCCTGGGACGAGAGAGCCGGGGAGACACGGTGCTGGAGATCCCGCCGTCGGCGAGCCACGTGCTGCTCGTCCTGGTGCTCGACCCCTCGATCGAGGCCCGCGAAGGGCGGTTCGAGATCTCCGACGCCACGGGACGAATCGTGTGGCGCGGGCCGTCGGTCGCCCTGGCGGGCGGCGAATTCAAGCTCGTCCTCCGGCGCAGGTCTGCTGCCCGGACGGCGAGTACCGCGTGCGGATCGTCGGCGCTGCGGGGAAGATCCTGAGCGAGAAAGCGGTGGAGATCCGGACCGCCGGGGAGCCCGCGCGATGAGCCGGCACCGTCCACAGATCACAATATTTTTTCTGTTCGTGGCCATCGTTTCTGCCTGCGACTCAGGAGGGAAGAAAATGAACGAAGACATGACTCTCGAAGTGGGGCATCCGATCCTGCGCGACCTCGCCGGCGGCGGCAGCGATTCGTATCGCATGAAGCTCGAAGCCGGGCAGTACGTCCGTTGCGCCGCCGACCAGCAGGGGATCGACGTGGTGCTGCGCCTGCTGGCGCCGGACGGCCGGCTCATTGCGGAGGTCGACAGCCCCTCCGGCAGCCAGGGCCCGGAGAAGGCCTCGGTGGTGACGCAGACGGCGGGCGATTATCGAATCGTGGTGAGGTCGGATGACGCGAAGGCGAAGCCGGGACGCTACGAGATGAAGGTCGAGGCGCTGCGCCCGGCGACCGCGGAGGACCGCACCCGGGTGAGGGCGGAGCGGATCTTCTCGATCGGTGAGCACTGGCGGCGACAGAGCGACTGGAAGGGGGCGGAGGCGAGCTATCGCCAGGCTTTCGACCTCTGGCGCGCGCTGAAGGACGGCGAAGGGGAGGCGACCGCGCTTCACCGGATCGGCTGGATGCGGCAGAAGCAGGGGGACGCCACGGCGGCCCTCGAGGCGTACGGTTCATCGATGGCCGCCTATCGGGCAGCCGGCGACCTCCGGGGCGAGGCGATCGTGCTCAACTACCGTGGAGGAACCTACGTCGGCGAGCAGAAGACCGCCGAGGCCGTGGCTTCGTTCCAGCAGGCGCTGGCGATCTTCGAAAAGCTGAACGACCTTCATGGCCAGGCGACCTCGCTCACCGATATCGGTGCGGCCTCCTTCGCGGTCGACCGGGCCCGGCCCGCCGTCGAATCCTATGAGCAAGCCTTGCTCCTCTGGCAAAAGCTGGGCGACGCCAAGAACGAAGGAAAGGCCCTGTTCGATCTTGGCAGGGCCTACATCGACGCAGGGAAACCGCAGGAAGCCCGGGACACGCTCGAAGCTGCCCTGAGGGCTGCCGAGAAGACTCAGAACGTTGACCTCCAGGCCAACGCCCTGAGCCATCTCGGGGAGCTCGATCAGCGCGAGGACCGCCTGGCCGGGGCCCGCGAGAGCCTGGCGAAAGCTCTCGTCCTCCAGCGGCAGATCAAGGATGAGAGCGGGGAGGCGATCACCCTCGCCAGTCTGGGCACGGCCTTGCTCAAGGCGGGCGATCTGGACGGTGCCGCCAACGCGGAGGAGGAGTCGCTGGCCCTCTTCCGGAAATTGAAAAACGGCACGGGGGAAGGGATCGCGCTCTCCAACCTAGGGCGCGTCGATCACGCCCGCGGCCAGGATCGCAAGGCGGTGGCGCGCCAGAGGAAGGCGCGGGCGATCTTCGAGCGGACCGCCAACCGGCAGGGGATGGCCCTGACTCGCTACGGCGCCGCCCGCTCGCTGGTCCGCCTCGGAGACCTCGCCGGCGCTCAGCAAGAGCTGGAGCCGGCTCTCCAGCTGGTCGAAGGGCTGCGCGGGGAGGCGCCGAGCCTGAGCTTCCGCGCCTCCTACTTCGCCAGCAAGCAGCACTACTGGGACCTTTACGTCGATATCCTGATGCAAAGGCATGCAGTGGTGCCGGCCCTCGAGGCCGTGGAGCGGCGCCGCGCCCGCAGCCTTCTCGATGCGCTGGCGGAGAATCGCGCGGCGCCGGCTCAGGAGCTCCCCGAGCTTGCCGCCGAGACGCGGGACGTCAAAGCGGGTCTGCAGCTGGCCGAGGCCCGGCTTTCCTCTCTCCAGAAGGACAAGAGCGCCGCCGCCGGGCTCGCCACCGCGCAGAAACAGGTCCGCGACCTCCTCACCCGTTTGGATCTCCTGCAGGCGCGGACCGCGGAAGAGGACGGCACGGACGTGAAGCCGCCGGCGCCGCTGACCGTGGAGGAGATCCAGCAACACCTTCTCGACCCCAACACCCTCCTCCTCGTCTACTCGCTGGGGGAGGAGCGCAGCTACCTGTGGACGGTCTCGGCAAAGAGCCTCGAGAGCCACGTTCTTCCCGGCCGCCGGCCGATCGAGGAGGCCGCGCGGCAGCTTCTCGATCTCCTGCCACAGACGAGCCGCGAGGCGCAGGCCTCAGAGCACAGGGCGGCCGAAGCCCTCTCCTCCCTCGTGCTGGCGCCGGCGCGGGAGCGGCTCGCCGGTTTTCGGCGTCTTCTGATCGTGGGCGACGGCGTCCTCCAACTCGTGCCGTTCGCGGCGCTCCCCGCGGGTGCCGGCAAAGGGCAGCTGCTGGTCCGGAGCCACGAGATCACCAATCTCCCCTCGGCTTCCGTGCTCTCGCAGCTCCGTCTTCGGCACCAGGGAAGAACGCGGAAACCCCTGGAGGCGCTGCGTATCGCCGTGATCGCCGATCCGGTGTTCCGGGCGGACGATCCGCGGGTGAGGACGAACGGCATGCCGGCCGTGGCCGCGCCCCTCCCTCGGGAGCTGACCCGCTCGGTCCGCGACCTCGGCGCGAGCGCGCTCGACCGCCTCCCCTACACGCGCCAGGAGGCCGACTCCATTCTCGAGATGGTGAAGAAGGAGAAGCCGCTGGGGGCTTTCGGTTTCGACGCCACAAAAGAGCTCCTGACCGGCGGCAGCCTGCGCGGCTACCACATCATCCACATCGCCACTCACAGCCTGATGGACAACCGCCAGCCCGAGCTCTCCGGCATCCTCTTTTCCATGGTCGACGAGAAAGGAGCGCCGCGCGACGGTTTCCTCCCCCTGCACCAGATCTATGGCCTCGACCTCGACGCGGGCCTCGTGGTGCTGAGCGCCTGCGAGAGCGGGGCGGGGAAGGACCAGCGCGGCGAGGGGTTGCTGGGGATGACCCGCGGCTTCCTCTATGCCGGGGTGTCCCAGCTGGTGGTGAGCCTGTGGAAGGTGGACGACCGCAGCACCGCGGAGCTGATGAAACGTTTCTATCACCAGCTCCTCGAGGCGGGGCACCCGCCGGCCGAGGCCCTCGCGAGGGCGCAGCGGTCGATGCTCGACGATCCGGCCTGGAGCGCGCCCTGGAACTGGGCCGGGTTCGTCTTCCTGGGCGACTCGACGAAGGACGGCGGGGGCCTCGAAGCTCAGGATTCGGGCCCCGTGCTCGTGGTCAAGAAGCCCGGCAGCGACCTGCCGCCGCCGCGGGTGGGGCCGGACCGCCGCAAGCGCAAGCCGGCGAGCCCGCCGCCGTCGCAGGAGCCGCAGTGAACGCGAGGACTGCGAAGCGGCTCTTCTTCAACGGCCTCGACGGCGCGACGGGGCGCTATCTCCTGCCGCCGATGACGTCGCGGGAAGTGGTGACCTTCGGGCGGAGTGCCGGGAGAGAGGATTCGCCAGCGGTGATCCGGAGAGGCGGAGACGCCGGCCGCGATCCGGTCTTCGACTGCGACCCGCGGAACCTGGCGGAGATGGGCTGGGGCGTGGTGTTCGCTCCCGGCACCGGCGAGAAGGTCCGGAAGGCCCTGGCTCCCCTCCTCGCCCATCGCCGCGAGCAGGCCGGCGGCTGCCGCGCTTCCTACTACCGGGAGTGCGAGTACGTGGCGGGGGAGGGGGTGGCGCAGTTCCTCGCGCGGCAGGGAGCCAAGTTCGGCTCCTGCCCCGACGCCGACCGCTTCCCCTACTACCTGCTGCTGGTGGGGGACCCGGAGGCGATCCCCTTCTCCTTTCAGGCCGAGCTCGACGTCAACTACGGCGTGGGGCGGCTCTGCTTCGACGATCTGGTGTCCTACCGGAGGTACGCCGCCAGCGTGGTGGACGCCGAGACGGGAAAGCGCCCCCCGGCCCTCCCCCGGCAGGCCGCCTTCTTCGGCGTCCGCAACCAAGGAGACCAGGCCACCGGCCAGACGGCCGACGAGCTGGTCACTCCGCTGGCCGATACCGTGGGAAATAATGTGGGCAGCAAGGAGAAGAGCTGGGATTTCCGCGCCTATCTCGGCCCGCGGGCGGACAAGGCGCGGCTCTCCCGGCTGCTCGGGGGGGCCGACACGCCCGCCCTCCTCTTCTCGGCCAGCCACGGAGTGGGCTTCCCGCCGCAGGACGCCCGCCAGCTCCAGCGGCAGGGCGCCCTGGTCTGCCAGGACTGGCCGGGGCCGGGGGACGAGGCCGGGGTCGACCGCGGGCAATATTTCGCCGCCGGCGACCTCTCGCGCGACGCCGGGCTCCACGGCCTGATCGCCTTCCTCTTCGCCTGCTACAGCGTCGGCACCCCCCGCCGCGACAACTTCGCGCCGGGCGCGCTCGGCAAGCCGCCGGAGATCGCGCCGCGCGCCTTCGTCTCCCAGCTCCCGCAGCGCCTGCTCGGCCATCCCAACGGCGGCGCCCTCGCCGTGATCGGGCACGTCGACCGCGCCTGGACCACCTCGTTCGACGGCTCGGCCGAGGGCGAAGGGGTGGACATCTTCCGCAACGCCCTGCGCCGCCTCCTCGCCGGCCACACCGTCGGCTGGGCGATGGAGTACTTCAACCAGGCCCACGCCGTGATGGCCGCCGAGCTCGCCCGCCTGTGGGAGGCCCAGCACGCCTGGGAGGACGTCGATCCCGCCTGGTTCTCCGCCCTCTGGATGGCCCACAACGACGCCCGCAACTTCGTGGTCTTCGGCGATCCGGCGGTCCGGCTGGCGGCGTAGGAAGCAGGCAAAAAAGGGGGCGGCACCGGCAGCCGGGGGGCGGTCGTTAACCCCGGCTGCGGTCCGCCCCTTCGACGAGGAGGCCGGTCCTTTGGGGACCGGTCCTGAGGGGAACGCGAGACGGTGGGAGGAAAGAGCCCACGGTATTTGCTAGAATCGCGTTCCCTCATGGCTAAAACCGAATCGGACGTCACGGAGCTTCTCCAGGACTGGAGCCAGGGCGATACCTCGGCCCTCGGAAAGCTCATCCCTCTTGTTTTCAAGGATCTTCGTGAGATCGCCGGGCGAATGTTCCAGGGCGAGAGCGAAGGGCACACGCTGCAGCCGACGGCGCTGGTCAACGAGGCCTATCTTCGACTAAAGGGGCAGCGGAACGTGCAGTGGAAGAACCGCGAGCAGTTCTTCGGCGTCGCCGGGATGCTGATGCGGCGGATCCTGATCGACTACGCCAAGGGGCGGCAGGCGGCGAAGCGGGGGAGCGGCATTCCCAACGTCCCACTCGACGAGACGATCGCCGTCACCGACCTGCACAACCTCGACTGGGTGGCGCCGCTCGACGACGCGCTCACCCGGCTCACCGAGCTCGACCCGCGGCAGGGGCAGATCGTCGAGATGCGCTTCTATACGGGCCTGAGCCACGAGGAGATCGCCGACGTCCTCGGGGTCTCCGTGACCACGATCAAGCGCGAGTGGAAGACCGCTCGGCTCTGGCTCTTCCGCGAGCTGCGCAAGGATTAGGAGCGCCCCGAAAGAGCCGTTCCGCGGGCGTCTCTCGCGTTTCAGGAAGATGAGGAATGCGACGGGAGCCGATCCGGCTCCGGGGGTACGGTGACACCCGAGCGTTGGCAACAGATCAAGATCGTCCTCGCCGGAGCCCTCGATCGGGAGGACGGCGAACGGACGGGGTTCCTCGACGGCGTCTGCCGCGAGGACGCCGACCTGCGGCGCGAGGTGGAGTCGCTCCTCGCCACGGAACGCGAGCTCGGCGACTTCATCGAGATCCCCGTCTTCCGCATTCATCCCGAAGGCGCCGGCCCGCCCCTCGCCGCCGGGCAGCGGATCGGCGCCTACCGGATCGTCCGCGAGGTCGGGCGCGGCGGCATGGGGTCGGTCTACCTGGCGGAGCGGGCCGACCAGGAGTTCGAGCAGCGGGTCGCCCTCAAGGTCGTGCGGCGCGGCATGGACACCGAGGAGATCGTCCATCGCTTCCGCGCCGAGCGGCAGATCCTCGCCCACCTCGACCACCCGAACATCGCCAAGCTCTTCGACGGCGGCTCGACCGAGGACGGCCGTCCCTACTTCGTCATGGAGTACGTCGAGGGAAAGCCGATCGACGAGGACTGCGACGCGCGGAAGCTGTCGACGGCCGAGCGGCTGGCGCTGTTCCGCACGGTCTGCGCGGCGGTCCACTTCGCGCACCAGAACCTGATCGTCCACCGCGACCTCAAGCCCGGCAACATCCTGGTCGCCGCGGACGGCAAGCCGAAGCTCCTCGACTTCGGGATCGCCAAGCTCGTCGACCCTGACCAGGAGCCGTTCGCCCTCACCCGCGCCGACCTGCGGATGATGACGCCGGAGTACGCGAGCCCCGAGCAGGTGCGGGGAGAGGCGATCACCACGGCGAGCGACATCTACTCGCTGGGGGTCCTGCTCTACGTCCTGCTCACCGGCCATCGTCCCTACCGCCCGTCGACGCAGGCGCCGCAGGACCTGGCGCGGGCGATCTGCGAGAGCGATCCCCCGCGGCCGAGCAGCGTCGTCGCCCGGGTGGAAGAGGTGAAACGCTCCGACGGCTCCGTCCACGACGCTGACCCCGGAGTCGGTCAGCCGCGTCCGCGACGGCGAGCAGCGCCTGCTGCGCCGCCGGCTGTCGGGAGACCTCGACAACATCGTCCTCAAGGCGATGCAGAAGGACCCGCAACGCCGCTACGCCTCCGTGGATCAGTTGTCGGCCGACCTCGAGCGCCACCTGCAGGGATTGCCGGTGATGGCGCGCAAGGACACGGTGGGATATCGCACCCGCAAGTTCGTGGAGCGGCACCCGGGCGGGGTGGCGGTGGCGGCCCTTCTCCTTCTGATGATTCTGGGATTCAGCATCATGGCGACGGTGCTTTGGCAGAGGGCGGTGCGGGAGGAACAGCGGGCGGAGGCGGTCTCGGGTTTTATGGAAGATCTGTTTAACAGCCCGGACCCAAGTAAGGCGCATGGTGAGACGGTCACCGCCAAGGAGATCCTCGATCGCGGGGTCAAGGACATCGGTAGCGGTCTCAAGAATCAGCCAGAGCTGAAGGCCGACTTGATGGAAACGATGGGCCGGGTCTACAGAAAGCTCGGCCTTTACGAGCCTGCCCGGGCACTCCTCACACAGGCCTTGAACTTGAATCGCCAGATTTTAGGCGACGACGATCTTCTTGTGGCGCAAAAATCACAGAATCTTGGCAATCTTCTTCATGACATGGGGACGACAGCGGAAGCCGAGCCGCTATTTCGTGACGCTGTGCGAATTCAGCGCAAGCAAAGAGCTACTCATAATATCGACTACGCAAAGAACCTTACGAATCTTGGTGCAATCGTCGAGACCAAAGGGGATTTGAATCAGGCCGAAACGCTCTACAAGGAGTCATTGGCGATCAAGCGGACTCTGCCCGAGGCTGGCGAAGGAGATATAGCAACCAGCCTCAACTCATTGGGAAAGCTTTACCAAGCCCGGCGTCAATACGCAGTTGCCGAACGGTATTACCAGGATGCGCTTGGCAAACGCCTAAAGGTCGCGGGTGGCCGGCCTGATCCGGAAGTTGCCACGAGCCTGAACAATCTCGCCTCGCTTCAAGAGGATCGAGGGGACTTGGCCGGTGCCGAAGACTTCTACCGTCAAGCGCTCAAGATGCGCCGTCAGGTCTACTCGAATGTTCATCCGAGGGTTGCAGTTTCCTTGAATAATCTAGGGCACGTCCTACAGGCACGGGGGGATACTGCGGAGGCAGAAAAATGTTATCGCGAGGCGTTGGAAATAGCGGATAAGACGCTGAAACCAGATCATCACCAAAGAGCCGGTTATCTACGAAATCTCGCTTCTGTTTTGATTTCAGAAGGGAAAATTTCCGAAGCTGAGGCCAAGGCTCGAGAAGCCGCTGCGATCTTCCATCGCCAGCCGGATCAAACCTGGCGGACCCCCGACGCTGACAGCGTCCTCGGAAGCTGCCTTGTAGCCCAAGGCAAGTTCCAGGAGGCCGAGCCGCTCCTGACCCAGAGTTACCCTGTTCTCCTGAAGGACTCCGGCGACGGCGCCAAGCACGCGGCGGAGGCCCGGCAACGGATCGTCGACCTCTATACCGCCTGGGGGAAGCCGGAGAAGGCCGCGGAGTACCGCTCGAAGGCGTGAAGGTCGTTTGTGACCTTGATGACCGCGGTTCCGACGGGTACTGGGCAAATCCTGAGGCGGAGGCGGTAGAGACGCGCCAGGTCGTAACGAGAACCCATCCGAGGCCACGGGGACGGCGGTGCGTCTCCGGCGGGGCAAGGGGGTTCCGGCAGGGTAGGGTGTTTGGGGGCGCACGGACGCGTCTGTTTTTTGGTTGTCCGCGGGTCCGGGCTCTGGAAAACAGCTCGTCGGTGTGCCTTCGCGGTACCTTGCGGGTTCGGGCCGTCCTGCCCTCCGCCGGAGACGGACCGCCGTCCCCGTGGCCTCGGATAGGTTCTCGTTACGACCTGGCCCGTCTCTACCGCCTTCGCCGCAGGGTGGGCGCCTATCTGCCATGGATCGGCCGGCCGGCGGCTCGGACCCGCAGCCTGGTCGGTCGTAGAGATAACGCCGGGATTTCAACGCCGGAATCCGCTGTTTAAGACCTAATCCCAGTTTTTAGGAGCTAAATTTACAATTTAGGGCCTAAGGTTCAATTCTTAGATCCTGATTTCAATTGTTAGCGCCTAAATTCGTTTTTTGACTCTAAAAAAGGATCGGGACCCGCTAAAAACAATCCGTAGAGTCTAAAAATTGGTTTTGGCTTCTAACTTTGAATTTTTAGCGTCTAAAACCTGAGATTAGGCCAAAAAAGGTCCGAGAGCTCCTAAAAACCCACCCGGTGTGCCAAAGGGCATTCCGCCGTCTTACCGGGTCTCGGCCGCGGCCGTGATCGCGTCGTGGACGCGGAAGGCGCGGTCGAAGCGTCGGTCCGGGCGGCCGGCCCAGAGGGCATGCCCGCGCGGATAGCCATCCGTGCCATAGCGCCAGCCGAAGATCACCTTGCCGGTGTCCTCGAGGCGCAACGCCAGCGTCTCGCCCGGCGTCACGTCGATCCCTCCCGGCGGCATTGCGAAGCAGACCCAGCCGTCGGTCCCCGAGGCCAGGGTGCGGTGGGCCTGTGCGAGGACGTCGCCGCCGAGGGTCGCGAGGGTGAGGGTCAGGGTGTCGCGGTCGCCGGGCCTTGGGGTTGCCGGTGATCAGGTCCACCTCGACGCCGGTGATGTGGGGACGGGTGGCGGTGAACGTCTGCCCGTTCTGGTTGGGGGGGACCATGTTCGTCCAGCCGGTCTCCTCGGCGGCCAGCAGGAACCGCGGGCCGGGCCCCGCGCAGGGATCGAGGGCGGCGCGTCGGCCGCGGCGGCGGTTCCCGGGCTCTCCTCGGCGGCGGCGCGCAACGGGAAAGGACGCCGCCGCCGTGCCCAGGGCGGCGAGGAGGAGGAGGGCGGCGCCGAGAGAGGCGCGGGTTCTCTTCGGGCTCAGGCCGATGGGGTGATTCAGGATGCTTTTCATCCGGACCTCCAGGAAGGGGGCGTCGACGACGCCCAGGGTGATCGACGGCCGGGGGAGGCCGGCCGCGGCGGCTGCCAGGGAGAGCAGCGACCGCGCATAGGCGCGAGGGCGCAGGAGAGTCTCGAGGACCGCTTCGTCGCAGGCGAGCTCCCGCGTCTCGGCCAGCCGGCGGCGGACCAGCCGGACCGCCGGATGGAAGGCGACGGGGAGGAGGCTGAGCTCGCAGAGGAGGTTGACCGCGTAGTCCCGGTGGCGGACGTGGGCCATCTCGTGGCCGAGCGCCGTGGTGACCTCGTCGGCGGACGCCGTGGCGAAGAACCCTGGCGGCAGCAGGATCACGGGCCGGAACGCGCCCAGGGTGACCGGGCTCGCGAGGTCGGGGCTGTCGAGGATCTCCACGCGATCCACGATCCCGGCCGCGAAGGCCTCCCGGCAGCGCGCTACGACGTCGAGGCTGCCGTCAGGGATCTCCGCCGGCTGGGCCCGGCGGGCCAGTCCGAAGGTCCGTCCCCAGGCAAGGCCGAGGCGAAGGCCGAAGCCGAGCAGGCTCAGGGCGTACGCCAGGGCGGCCAACCGCGCGAGCGGGCCGCTCAGAGGCGGCAGCGTCAACGACCGCGAGGGCTGGGCGATCGCTCCGGCTCGGGGAAGCCCTTGCGGCGTATCTCTTGGGGAAGGGCGGGGAGCCGTGGCCTTGGACGGCAGAGCGAGGGACCCGGGGGCGGCTGGGGGCGCGGCGGACACCGCCCTCGCCGGCAGCAGGCTGGCGGCCGGCAACAGCAGGCAGGCGGCGAGCACGGCGAGCCAGAAGAGGTGTCGCAGGCGGCCTGGGATCTGGCGCAGGAGGCGGTCGCCCAGCAGGCCGGCGGCGACCACCGCGGGGACCTGCCAGAGCGCGTTGAGCAGGAACGTCGTCACGAAGGGGATCACAGCGTCAATCGTTTCCATGCTCGCCTCCAGGGCCCGCCTCTTCGTTCTTTTCAACCAGCGCCGAGAGCTCGCTCAGCTTCTCGGCGGTCAGGTGGCGGGCCTCGACCAGGCTGAGGACGAGGCTCTCCGCCGAGCCGCCGAACATCCGGCTCACCAGGTCCCCCACCGCCTGCCCGGCCGCCTGGGTCCGGCTGACCACCGGCGCGTAGACGTAGGCGCGCCCGCTCAGAGTGCGCCGCACTTTCCCTTTGCGCAGCAGCACGTTGAGCATCGTCTGCACCGTGTTGTAGGCCAGCGGGCGCTCGGCGGCCAACCGTTCCTGGACCTCCTGCACCGCGGCGGCTCCGCCGTCCCAGAGGACCTTCATGATCTCCAGCTCGAGAGGGGTCAGCGGATCGCCGGCTTTGCGCGCCATCGGTGTTACCTCCTAATGAATTAGGATGATAATCTCGCCTCGGCGCCATGTCAACTAAAACTTTAGGACTTCCCCGGCGGAAAGCCCTGGCCGGCGCGTTATCATCCGCGCTCTGGGTCCTGCCCCTCTGGCTGGTGACCTTCCCGCCGATGGTCGACTACCCGCAGCAGCTCGCGCTGTCGGCGATCCTGCGCTGGTATTCAGACCCGGCGCGGCGCTTCCGGGAGACCTACGAGCTGGCGCTGTGGGCGCCGCACGGCCTGTTCAAGCTGCTGACGGCGGGGCTGGCGCTGATGATGCCGATCAACGTGGCGGGGAAGCTGGTGGTGTCGGCGGCGCTCCTCGGGGTGGGGGCGGCGGCGCTCGCCCTCTGCCGGCGGACGGGGAAGCCCGCGGCCTATGCCCTGCTGGCGCTGGCGATGACCTACAACCCCGTCTTCTACTGGGGGTTCGTGGACAACCTGCTCGCCTTCCCGCTGGCGCTCGCCGGGGTGGCGATGGCGGAGGCGCTGTTCGAGCGGCCGTTCGGCCCGCGGTCCTGGCTGGCGCTCGCCGGGATGACCCTCCTCTTCTATACGGTGCACCTGCAGTTCCTCCTCTTGTTCGCGGGGATGGTGGGGTGGTTGGCGATCTGCCGGCTCCCGGGATGGCGCCGCCTCGCCCTCTGGCTGTCGGCGCTGGTGCCGGGGCTCGCAGCCTGCGCAGCGGTGATGGCCTACGGCGTCCTGCGCTCGCCGGTGGGGGTGATCTCCGAGTACGAGCGGCGGATGCGGAGCGCGCCTCCGTTCCGCCTGCCGCTGGGCGAGAAGCTCGCCGCCCTCCCCGACCTCCTGTTCGGCTCCCACCCGGACCGCACCGCCTGGGTGCTCACCGGGCTGGTGATCGTGGCGGCGGCGCTGGCCATTGTTTTCAAGGAGAAGCCCGTAGGGTGCGCTGTGCGCACCAGCGGTGCTGAAGGTGCGCACAGCGCACCCTACGGGCCTCAGGGCTCCTGGCTCTACCGCACCCGTTTCGCCACGCTGGCGGGGTGGCTCTTCCTGCTCTATCTGATCCTCCCCGAGTTCCGCGCTGGGTACCTGATCGCCTCCCGGGTGGCGCCGTTCGCGGCGATGGTCGGCGTCCTGGCGCTGCCGGCCGTGCGGCCGGAGCGGCGGCGGCTGGTGGCGCTGGTGGCCTCGGCGGTGGTCGTCTTCCAGCTCGGCCAGACCGTCTCGGCCTTCCTCCGCTTCCGGACCGAGAGCGCGGGGCTCGACGAGCTGCTGGCCGGCACCGCTCCGGGGGAGAGCCTGGCGGGGCTCGTCGTCGACCGCGGGTCGGCGAGCTGGCCGGGGGTGCCGGTCTACCTCCACTTCCCGGCCTTCTACCAGGTGGAGAAGGGGGGGCGCATCCTCTTCTCCTTCGCCGAGCTGTTCCAGACCTCGGCCAGGTTCCGGCCGGGGAAGAGCTGGGACGACCTGCTGCGGGAATGGAACGAGTGGAATCCGCAGTTCTTCGACTACCGGCGGCACGGCGGGAGGTTCCGCTACTTCCTCGTCCGCGGGGGGCCGGCAGACGTCAGGGCCGCCTTCGGCGGCGACCCGCGGCGGCTGGGGCTGGTGGGAAAGCGCGACGGGGAGTGGTGGCTCTTCGAGCGCGCGGGGCAAAATTTCTACTAGTTTCCACTAGACAAATCGCCCGTCTTCAGGCACACTGTTCGTCCTTCCCTCGGGCGCCCCTTGCCGGGGACGCCCTCTCCGGAGAAGCGTTACCCTTCAGGTCTGGGGCGATTTCAGGGGCTTTACACGAGTCGGGGGAGGATGTAGGATCGCGCGGTTTGGCCGTAGGAACCGGCTCCGGCACAGGCCGCGGTCAGTTGTACGGGTGTCTAAAGCCCACGTGGCTCAGTGGTAGAGCACTTCCTTGGTAAGGAAGGGGTCACCGGTTCAAATCCGGTCGTGGGCTCCATGCGTCCGGCTCCGCGGGGAGCCGCTAGGGCAAACCGAACCGAATCGAAACACCGAGCGAAGCGAAGAAGCGAAACAACCGAGCTCGTCTCGAGATCAAAATACAAGCTTTTAGGAGGCATCGGGAGCGCCATGGGCAAGGAGAAGTTCAACCGTTCGAAGCCGCACGTCAACGTCGGCACCATCGGTCACGTCGATCACGGCAAGACGACCCTGACGGCGGCGATCACTCGCGTCCTGGCCTCGAAGGGCCTGGCGAGCTTCGTGGCCTTCGATCAGATCGACAAGGCTCCCGAGGAGCGCGAGCGCGGCATCACGATCGCCACGGCGCACGTGGAGTACCAGAGCGAGAAGCGCCACTACGCGCACGTCGACTGCCCCGGGCACGCCGACTACGTGAAGAACATGATCACCGGAGCGGCGCAGATGGACGGCGCGATCCTGGTGGTCTCGGCGGCGGACGGCCCGATGCCGCAGACGCGGGAGCACATCCTGCTGGCGCGTCAGGTGGGGGTGCCGTCGATGGTGGTGTTCATGAACAAGTGCGACATGGTCGACGACGAAGAGCTGCTCGACCTGGTGGAGCTCGAGCTGCGCGAGCTGCTCTCCTCCTACGACTTCCCGGGCGATGACATTCCGATCATTCGCGGCTCGGCGCTGCGGGCCCTCGAGTCCGGCACGGCGGACAGCGAGTGGGGCAAGAAGATCATCGAGCTGATCGACGCGGTGGACAGCTACATCCCGCTGCCGGAGCGCGCGATCGACAAGGAGTTCCTGATGCCGATCGAGGACATCTTCTCGATCTCGGGCCGCGGCACGGTGGTCACCGGCCGGGTGGAGCGCGGGATCGTCAAGGTCGGCGACGAGGTCGAGATCGTGGGCATCCGCGACACCGCGAAGACGATCGTCACCGGCGTCGAGATGTTCAAGAAGCTGCTCGATCAGGGTCAGGCGGGCGACAACATCGGCGTGCTGCTGCGCGGCACCAAGAAGGACGACGTGGAGCGGGGTCAGGTGCTGGCGAAGCCGGGCTCGATCAAGCCGCACACGAAGTTCAAGGGCGAGGTGTACATCCTGACCAAGGAGGAGGGCGGCCGTCACACGCCGTTCTTCAACGGCTATCGTCCGCAGTTCTACTTCCGGACGACGGACGTGACCGGTGTGGCCACCCTTCCCGAGGGGACGGAGATGGTGATGCCGGGGGACAACATCGGTCTGGACATCGAGCTGATCGCGCCGATCGCGATGGAGAAGGGGGTCCGCTTCGCCATCCGCGAGGGGGGCCGCACCGTCGGCGCCGGCACGGTCACCGAGATCGTGAAGTAAAGTTTTTGGATTCAAAGGGTTACACACAGGCCAGTAGCTCATAATGGTAGAGCATCGGTCTCCAAAACCGAGGGTTGGGGGTTCGAGTCCCTCCTGGCCTGCCAGTTTCGAGATCTAGATATCTAGGCAATAAGGGATCGGGGCCCAAACGATGAATTGGTGGACCAAAGCGAAAGAGTTCGTGACGGAAGTCCGGACGGAGATGCGCAAGGTGAGCTTTCCCACCCGTGAAGAGGTCGTGGGTACGACCGTCGTGGTGCTGGTGACGAGCTTCGTCTTCGCCGTTTTCCTGTTCGTCTCCGACCGGCTGATCATCTGGGGTTATCAGAGCATCGTGAAGGTGTTCGGATGACCGAGGAGACCAGTCCCGACCGGAAGTGGTACATCGTCCACACCTACTCCGGGTTCGAGGAGCGGGTGAAGGAGACCCTGCGCCAGCGCGCCGACGCGCTCGGCATGGGGGACGCCTTCGGCGAGATCCGCATTCCGACCGAGACGGTGGTCGAGTACAAGGGCGGGAAGAAGAAGGAGACGCAGCGCAAGTTCTTCCCCGGCTACATCCTGGTCGAGATGGAGATGTCCGACGCCGCCTGGCACGTGGTCAAGAACACGCCGAAGGTGACGGGCTTCGTCGGCACCGGCAAGAAGCCGACGCCGCTCTCCGAGAGCGAGGTCAACAACATCCTCGAGCAGGTGGTGACGGCGAAGGAGAAGCCGAAGCCGAAGTACATGTTCGAGAAGGCGGAGCCGGTGCGCATCACCGACGGCCCCTTCAACAACTTCACGGGCGTGGTCGACGAGGTCAACCTCGACCGCAACACGCTCAAGGTGATGGTGACGATCTTCGGCCGGCAGACGCCGGTCGAGCTGGATTTTTCGCAGGTGCAGAAGCTCTGAGCGCCTCGCGCGGGAGTTGAGACTCGATGGCCAAAAAAGTAACTGGAATGATCAAGCTGCAGATCCCGGCCGGCGCCGCGACGCCGGCTCCCCCGGTGGGGCCGGCCCTGGGCCAGGCGGGCGTCAACATCATGGACTTCGTGAAGAACTTCAACGCCCGGACGGCGGCGCAGTCGGGTCTGATCATCCCCGTGGTCATCACCGTGTATGCCGACCGCAGCTATACGTTCATCACCAAGACGCCGCCGGCGGCGATCCTGCTGATCAAGGCGGCGGGGATCGACAAGGGGTCGGGCGAGCCGAACAAGAAGAAGGTGGGCAAGGTGACGGCCGCGCAGGTCGAGGAGATCGCCAAGACGAAGCTCCCCGACCTCAACGCCGCGAGCCTGGAGACCGCGATCAAGACGATCGAGGGCACCGCCCGCTCGATGGGCATCGAGATCCAGGGTTAGTCGATCCAGGATTTGATCCAGGATCAAGGAACGCGTAAGGAGAACAGTCGTGCCGAAGCATGGAAAAAAGTACCGGCAGGCGGCCGAGAAGGTCGAGGCCAAGCCTTATGCGCTGCCGAAGGCCATCGAGCTCGCGCTGCAGACGTCGTACGTGAAGTTCGACGAGTCGCTGGAGGTCGCGATGCGCCTCGGGGTCGATCCCAAGCACGCCGACCAGATGGTGCGCGGCACCGTGGTGCTGCCGCACGGCCTGGGCAGGACGTCGCGGGTGCTGGTCTTCGCGTCCGGTGAGAAGCTCCGCGAGGCCGAGGAGGCCGGCGCGGACGTCGTCGGCGGCGACGAGCTGGCGAAGCGGATCGAGGGGGGCTGGCTGGAGTTCGACTCCGTGGTCGCCACCCCGGACATGATGCGCGTCGTCGGACGCCTCGGCAAGGTGCTCGGCCCCCGCGGCCTGATGCCCAACCCGAAGGCGGGGACGGTGACCATGGACGTCGCCCGCGCGGTCCAGGAGATCAAGGCCGGCAAGGTGGAGTTCCGCGTCGACAAGACGGGGATCATCCACGCCGCCGTCGGCAAGCTCTCCTTCGGCAGCGACAAGTTGAAGGACAACGCCGAGGCGCTGATCGGCGCGGTGTTGAAAGCGAAGCCGAGCGCCGCGAAGGGTAAGTACGTGCGGGGGGTCAGCCTCTCCTCGACGATGGGCCCCGGCATCCAGGTGGACGATACCGCCATGACGACGGTCGAGGCGTAGGAGGCGACATGCCACTGACCCGTAGCGACAAAGAACAGATCCTGGCCGATTACGAAGGGGGCCTCGCCAAGGCGCCGCACGCCTTCCTGGTCGGCTACCAGGGGATCACCGTGCCGCAGGTGACCGAGCTCCGCAACCGGGTACGGCTCGGCGGCGGCGAGTACGTGGTGGTCAAGAACACCATCGCCCTGCGCGCCATCGACAGCCAGGCCCTGGCCCAGCTCAAGGAGCACTTCGTGGGGCCGACGGCGGTCGTCTACAGCCTCACCGACCCGGTCGCCATCGCCAAGGCGCTGACCGACTACGCGAAGGACGTGCCGGCGATCAAGCTGAAGGCCGGTCTGGTCGAGGGGCGCGCGATCGCCGCCGAGCAGATCAAGGACATCGCCTCGATGCCCAGCCGCGACCAGCTGATCGCCAAGCTGCTGTTCCTCCTGCAGTCGCCGATCTCGGGGTTCGTCCGGGTGCTGGCGGCGGTCCCGCAGTCGTTCGTGATGGTTCTGGACCAGGTCCGGATCAAGAAAGAAAGCGGCACGAGCAACAACCGAGCAACCAGAAGAGCAGGCCTGAGGAGCGGCGCGTCCGCCCCGGCCTCGAGAATTTTCGCGAGTTTCGCGAGTTTGAAGAAAACCGATTTCCGGACTTTCGCGGTCCGCAGCGCTAAGGAGAGAACATGGCTATCGCGACCGAAGACTTCATCAAGCAGATCGACGAGCTCACCGTCCTCGAGCTGAACAACCTGGTCAAGGCCCTCGAGGGGCACTACGGCGTCTCCGCGGCGGCGGCGGTTGCCGCGGCTCCGGCCGGCGGCGGCGCGGCGGCGGCCCCGGTGGCCGAGGAGCAGACCGAGTTCGACGTCATCCTCAAGGCGGCGGGCGACAAGAAGATCAACGTCATCAAGGCGGTCCGCGAGGTTACCAGCCTCGGCCTCAAGGAGGCCAAGGACCTCGTCGAGTCCGCCCCGGCCACCGTCAAGGAAGCGGTCTCCAAGGCCGAAGCCGAGACCATCAAGAAGAAGTTCGAAGAGGCCGGAGCCACGATCGAGATCAAGTAACGCGGAGCGAGAGGAGAGCGACGCCACGCGTTACGCCTCGCAGAGGCGGCCTGCCAGCAGGCCGACGAGAGCTACAAGAAGCCGGAACCAGGACCGGCCCGGGCATAAACCGGGCGTCGGTCCTGTTCTGGCCTGTGCGCACCATGCACCGGGACTTTCCGCGAGGCGAGCGGAAGGCCGGGCATGGTGTCTCCTGCTTCCGGAACCCGCCCTCGAAAGAGGACACCCGGACGCCCCCACGGCAGTAACTTTGCTTGCCGCGTAGAAGCCGCACCCATCTACTCAGGCATCGAGGAGATAGCAAGACCCCTATGGATACGTTTCCCACCCCGCAGATTCCAACGCGCGACGGCCATCGGAAGGACTTCTCCCGAATCACGACGTCGCTACCCATCCCCAACCTGATCGACGTCCAGCGGCGGTCCTACGAGCGTTTCCTGCAGATGAACCTGTTGCCCGAGGAGCGCGGCAACCAGGGGCTGCAGGCGGTTTTCACGGGCATCTTCCCGTTCTCCGATTTTCGCGAGACCTGCTCGCTCGATTTCGTCAAGTACTCGATCGGCGACTGGCAGTGCAAGTGCGGCGAGCTCAAGGGGCTCGAGTACCTCCGCATGACCTGCACCAACTGCAGCGCCAAGATCATGACCGACCATCCGCACGAGGAGACGGTGACCTGCACCGAGTGCGGCTTCGTGAACAAGAACCGGGTTACGAAGTGCGACATCTGCGGCAACCCCGTCGACCTGCAGCTCAAGTACTCGATCTCGGACTGTCAGGAGCGCGGGATGACCTTCGCCGTGCCGCTGAAGGTCACCTTCCGCCTCTTCGTCTACGACCGCGACCCCGAGACCGGCACCCGCATGATGCGTGACGCCAAGGAGGAGGAGGTCTACTTCGGCGACATCCCGCTGATGACCGACAACGGCACCTTCGTGATCAACGGCACCGAGCGGGTCATCGTCTCGCAGCTCCACCGGAGCCCGGGCGTCTTCTTCACCAAGGAAGGGCCGCGCTCGTACCTGTCGAAGATCATCCCCTACCGCGGCTCCTGGGTGGAGTTCGAGTACGACCAGAAGGACGTGCTGAGCGTGCGCATCGACCGCAAGCGCAAGTTCCACGGCACGGTCTTCCTGCGCGCCCTGGGGCTCGAGTCGGACGAGTCGATCCTGCGCCAGTTCTACACCCCGGTGGGGCTGTCGGCCGAGGGAGCGGGAAAGTTCACCCTGCACGTCGGCCCCAAGGTGCTCGACCCCGAGCGCCTGAAGGACCGCCAGAGCCGCGGCCGCCGCGAGAGCTACCCGATCTTCGCCGGCATCAACCTCTCCAAGGAGCACATCGGCAAGCTCGACACCGGCCAGACGCTCGCCTTCGAGGTCGACCGCGAGGACCTCGACCGCGCCTTCTTCCTCGGCGACGTCGTCGACCTCGACACCGGCGAGGTGCTGTTCGAGGCCAACGAGCTGGTCCCCGAGGACGTCGACGAGCGGCTGGACGGCCGCAGCTCGACGCCGGTCGAGGTCTTCTTCCCCGACTGGGAGCTGGTCGGCGCCACGCTGTCGAACACGCTCGCCAAGGACACCACCAAGAACTCGCGCGAGGCGCTGATCGAGATCTACCGCCGCATGCGGCCGGGCGACCCCCCGACGCTGGAGAGCGCCCGTTCGCTCTTCTACGGCATGTTCTTCGACGCCAAGCGCTACGACTTCTCGCGGGTCGGCCGCTTCAAGTTCAACATCAAGCTCGACACCGAGGTGCCGGTCGACCAGAAGACGCTCGGCGCGGACGACTTCTTCCGCGTCATCGAGTATCTCCTCCGCCTGCAGAAGGACGTCGGCCGCACGGACGACATCGACAACCTCGGCAACCGGCGCGTGCGCGCCGTCGGCGAGCTGCTCGAGAACCAGTTCCGCATCGGCCTGGTGCGCATGGAGCGGGCGATCAAGGAGAAGATGTCGGTCCATCAGGACATCGACTCGGCGATGCCGCACGACCTGATCAACTCGAAGCCGGTGATCGCGGCGATCAAGGAGTTCTTCGGCTCCTCGCAGCTCTCGCAGTTCATGGACCAGACCAACCCGCTGTCGGAGGTCACCCACAAGCGGCGGCTCTCCGCCCTCGGACCGGGCGGTCTGTCGCGCGAGCGGGCGGGCTTCGAGGTGCGCGACGTGCACGCCACGCACTACGGCCGCATCTGCCCGATCGAGACGCCGGAAGGGCCGAACATCGGCCTCATCTCGTCGCTCGCCACCTACGCGCGGATCAACGACTACGGGTTCATCGAGAGCCCGTACAAGAAGGTCGACGCCGGGCGGGTGCTCGACCACTTCCGGATCATGAAGGTGGGCGACGGCCAGTTCCGCCTCGGGCAGATCGTCACCGGCGACGAGCTCAAGACGGAGAACGACCGTCTCGCCAAGGCGGGCAAGCGGGCGGTCGACGCCGAGCCGCACGCCTTCTACCTGTCGGCCTGGGACGAGGAGAAGTACATCATCGCGCAGGCCAACTCGCGGACCGACGAGAGCGGGAACTTCATCAGCGACCGCATCAGCTCGCGGGCCGGCGGCGACTTCCTCACCGTCGAGAAGGATCGCATCGACTACATGGACATCAGCCCGAAGCAGCTGGTGTCGGTGGCGGCGGCGCTCATCCCGTTCCTCGAGAACGACGACGCCAACCGCGCTCTCATGGGCTCGAACATGCAGCGCCAGGCGGTGCCGCTGCTCCGCTCCGACTCGCCGATCGTCGGCACCGGGCTCGAGGGGATCGTGGCCCAGGACTCCGGGGCCGTGGTGCTCTGCAAGCGGGGCGGCGTGGTCGACTCGGTGGACGCCGAGCGGATCATCGTCCGCGTCGAGGGCGAGGACCTGGAGACCGGCGAGACCAAGGACTTCGGCGCCGACATCTACCAGCTGATCAAGTTCCGCCGTTCGAACCAGAACACCTGCATCACCCAGAAGCCGATCTCCTGGGAAGGGCAGCGGGTCAAGAAGGGGGACGTGCTGGCCGACGGTCCGTGCACCGAGCTCGGCGAGCTGGCGCTCGGCCGCAACGTGCTGGTCGCCTTCATGCCGTGGCGCGGCTACAACTTCGAGGACGCCATCCTGATCTCCGAGAAGCTGGTGCGGGAGGACTACTACACGTCCATCCACATCGAGGAGTTCGAGATCGAGGCCCGCGACACCAAGCTCGGACCCGAGGAGATCACGCGGGACATCCCGAACGTCTCCGAGACCGCGCTCAAGGACCTCGACGAGAGCGGCATCGTGCGCATCGGCGCCACGGTCAAGTCGGGCGACATCCTGGTCGGCAAGGTGACGCCGAAGGGTGAGACCCAGCTGACCCCCGAGGAGAAGCTGCTGCGCGCCATCTTCGGCGAGAAGGCGGGCGACGTCCGCGACGCCTCGCTCAAGGTGCCGCCGGGGATCGAAGGGACGATCGTCGACGTCAAGATCTTCTCCCGCAAGGGGGTCGAGAAGGACGTCCGCGCCAAGGAGATCGAGCAGGAGGAGATCGGCCGGCTCGAGAAGAACATCAAGGACGAGGTGCGCATCCTCACCGAGGAGCGCAACAAGAAGGTGAGCGACCTGCTGATCGGCAAGAAGGTCTCCTCGTCGGTCAAGGCGCGCACCGGCCAGGAGCTGCTGAAGGCGGGGGAGGCGATCACCATGGCCGTCCTCGAGCGGCTCAGCCGGCAGGAGATCCTGCGCGTGCCGGTCGACGAGCGGCGGCTGATCGACGCCGTCGAGATCGTCTACAAGAAGACCGACTCGCACATCGAGGTCCTGCACCGCGTCAACGAGGAGCGCGTCGGCCTGCTGCAGAAGGGGGACGAGCTCCCGCCGGGGGTGATCAAGCTGGTCAAGGTCTACGTCGCCATGAAGCGCAAGCTCCAGGTGGGCGACAAGATGGCCGGCCGGCACGGCAACAAGGGCGTCATCTCGCGCATCCTGCGCGAGGAGGACATGCCCTACATGCCGGACGGCACCCCGGTCGAGATCGTGCTCAACCCGCTCGGCGTGCCGAGCCGCATGAACGTCGGGCAGATCCTCGAGACCCACCTCGGGTGGGCCGGCAAGGTGCTCGGCCTGAAGTTCGCGACGCCGGTGTTCGACGGCGCCCGCGAGATCGACATCAAGGACCTGCTGAAGGAGGCGAACCTGCCGGATTCCGGCAAGACGCCGCTCTACGACGGCATGTCCGGCGAGGCGTTCGAGCAGAAGGTGACGGTGGGTTACATCTACATGCTCAAGCTGTCGCACCTGGTCGACGACAAGATCCACGCGCGGTCGATCGGACCGTACTCGCTGATCACCCAGCAGCCGCTGGGGGGCAAGGCGCAGTTCGGCGGCCAGCGCTTCGGAGAGATGGAGGTCTGGGCGCTCGAAGCCTACGGCGCCGCCTACACCCTCCAGGAGCTGCTGACCGTCAAGAGCGACGACGTCGAGGGGCGCAGCAAGGTGTACGAGGCGATCGTCAAGGGGGACGTTCCGGAGCCTCCGGGTCTGCCCGAATCTTTCAACGTTCTCGTGCGCGAGCTCCAGAGCCTCTGTCTCGACGTAGAACTCCTCAAGGTCTAATGGGAGGACAGACAGTTGCAACCATTCAGCAGCTTTGACAAGACACACGCGCTCAAGGATTTCAACGCGATCAAGATCTCGATCGCTTCGCCGGAGAAGATCCGGTCCTGGAGCTTCGGCGAGGTCACCAAGCCGGAGACGATCAACTACCGGACCTTCAAGCCGGAGCGGGACGGGCTCTTCTGCGCCAAGATCTTCGGTCCGATCACGGACTGGGAGTGCCTGTGCGGCAAATACAAGCGGATGAAGCACCGTGGCGTCATCTGCGACAAGTGCGGCGTGGAGGTCACCCGGTCCCGGGTGCGGCGCGAGCGGATGGGCCACATCGAGCTCGCCTGCCCGGTGTCGCACGTCTGGTTCTTCAAGGGGCTCCCGTCGCGCATCGGCCACCTGCTCGACATCAGCCTGCGCGACCTCGAGCGCATCCTCTACTTCGAGAGCTACGTCGTCATCGATCCCGGTGAGACGGAGCTCAAGGAGCGCGAGCTGCTCACCGAGGAGCGCTACCGCGAGCTGCGCGAGAAGTACTCCGAGGAAGCCTTCGCCGCCAAGATGGGGGCCGAGGCGATCAAGGAGCTGCTCCAGCGCATCGACGTCGACGAGCTGGCCGAGGAGCTGCGCATCATCATGCGCACCGAGACCAGCCAGATCCGCCGCCTGAAGGCCGCCAAGCGGCTCAAGGTGGTGGACGCCTTCCGCCGTTCGGGACACCGTCCGGAGTGGATGATCCTCGACGTCATCCCGGTGATCCCGCCCGAGCTGCGGCCGCTGGTGCCGCTCGACGGCGGCCGCTTCGCGACCAGCGATCTCAACGACCTCTACCGGCGCGTGATCAACCGCAACAACCGGTTGAAGAAGCTGCTCGAGCTGCGCGCCCCCGAGGTCATCGTGCGCAACGAGAAGCGGATGCTCCAGGAGGCGGTCGACGCCCTGTTCGACAACGGCCGCCGCGGCCGCGTGCTCAAGGGGTCGAACAACCGTCCCCTGAAGTCGCTCTCCGACACCCTCAAGGGCAAGCAGGGGCGCTTCCGGCAGAACCTGCTCGGCAAGCGCGTCGACTACTCCGGGCGTTCGGTGATCGTCGTCGGCCCCGAGCTCAAGCTCTCCCAGTGCGGGTTGCCGAAGAAGATGGCGCTCGAGCTGTTCAAGCCGTTCATCTACAACCGGCTGGAGGAGAAGGGGCTGGTCGGCACGATCAAGGCCGCCAAGGAGCTGGTGGAGGCCGAGGTCGACGAGGTGTGGGACGCGCTCGAGGAGGTGATCGAGGATCATCCGGTCCTCCTGAACCGCGCGCCGACGCTGCACCGCCTGGGCATCCAGGCGTTCCAGCCGACGCTCATCGAGGGCAAGGCGATCAAGATCCATCCGCTCGTCTGCGCGGCGTTCAACGCCGACTTCGACGGCGACCAGATGGCGGTGCACGTGCCGCTGTCGCCCAAGGCGCAGATCGAGAGCAAGGTGCTGATGCTGGCGTCGAACAACATCCTGTCCCCCGCGCACGGCCGTCCGGTCGCCGTGCCGACGCAGGACCTGGTGCTCGGCGGCTACTACCTGACGCTCCCCAAGCTCGGCGCCAAGGGCGAGGGACGGATCTTCCCCGACTTCGACTCGGTCCTGCTGGCGCTCGACGCCGGCGAGGTCGAGACGCTGACGCCGATCAAGGTGCGCTACTCGGGGGCCTACATCAGCCTCGAGACGCAGCTCGACAAGCAGGACATCGTGCACGCCGAGATCGAGGAGCTCGACCGCCAGCTGATCGAGACCACCGTCGGCCGGGTGATCCTCAACATGCACCTGCCGAAGGAGATCCCGTTCGTCAACGGCCTGCTGAAGAAGCGGGGGCTCCAGGATCTGGTCGGCTTCTGCTTCATCACGCTCGGCAACGACAAGGCGGTCGAGATGCTCGACGAGATCAAGGAGGTCACCTTCCTCTACGCCACCAAGGCGGGGATCTCGTTCGGCGTCGACGACATGGTGGTGCCGAAGAGCAAGCCGGAGATCCTCCAGCGGGCGCGCAACGAGGTGGTCGAGATCGAGAAGCAGCGTTCGGCCGGCGTCATCACGCAGGGTGAGCGCCACAACAAGATCATCGACATCTGGCACCGGGTGACCGAGAAGGTGTCCGAGGAGATGTTCCGCGAGATGCGGGAGATCGAGAAGGAGACGGGAGTCTTCAACCCGATCAACCTGATGGCCGACTCCGGCGCCCGCGGCTCGCGCGAGCAGGTGCGCCAGCTCGCCGGGATGCGCGGTCTGATGTCCAAGCCCTCGGGCGAGGTGATCGAGACCCCGATCACGGCGAACTTCCGCGAGGGGCTCTCCGTGCTGCAGTACTTCATCTCGACGCACGGCGCCCGCAAGGGCCTCGCCGACACGGCGCTCAAGACGGCGGACTCGGGGTACCTCACCCGCCGGCTGGTCGACGTGGCGCAGGACGTCATCATCAACGTCGAGGACTGCGGCACGATCGACGGCATCACGGTGACGGCGATCATGGAGGGGGGCGAGATCCTCGAGCCTCTCCGCGACCGCATCGTCGGCCGCATCTGCCAGGAGGACATCTACGACCCGATGAACGGCGAGATGATCCTCTCGGTGGGCGACGAGATCACCGAGACCCTGGGCACCGCCGTGCAGGCGGCGGGCATCGAGAAGGTGAGGATCCGTTCCGTGCTCACCTGCGAGGCCCGGCGCGGCGTCTGCATCCTCTGCTACGGCCGCAACCTGGCGACCGGGCGGAAGGTGGAGATCGGCGAGGCGGTGGGCGTCATCGCCGCGCAGTCGATCGGCGAGCCGGGCACCCAGCTCACCATGCGGACCTTCCACTACGGCGGTACCGCTTCGCGGGTGTCCGAGCAGTCGAAGCACATCTCGAAGAACCCGGGCCTGGTGAAGTTCCTCAACGTCAACACGGTCGAGAGCCGCCGCGGCTCGCTGGTCGTGATCAACCGCAGCGGCAAGCTCGTCCTCACCGACGAGAAGGGCCGCGAGCGGGAGCGCTACGCCCTGACCTACGGGTCGCAGCTGCTGGTGCACGAGGGGGATCAGGTGGAGCCCGGCACCGAGCTGGTGACCTGGGACCCCTTCACCTACGCCATTCTCACCGAGATCGGCGGCACGGTGGAGCTCCAGGACATCGTCGAAGGGGAGAACGTCCGCGAGGAGACCGACAAGGTCACCGGCCTGTCGCAGAAGATCATCGTCGAGGCGTCGGCCAACGAGAAGCGCGTGCCGGCGATCATGATCAACGGTGAGGACGGCCGTACCAAGCGCTACCTCCTCCCCTCGGGCTCTCACCTGATGGTGGTGAACGGTCAGGACATCTTCGCCGGCGACACGCTGGTCAAGATCCCCCGCGAGACGACGAAGACCAAGGACATCACCGGCGGTCTGCCGCGGGTCGTCGAGCTGTTCGAGGCGCGCAGCCCGAAGGAGCCGGCGATCATCACGGAGATCGACGGCGCCGTCCGCCTGGGCGAGGTCCACAAGGGGATGCGCAAGGTGGTGGTGGAGAGCGATTCGGGCGACAACCGCGAGTACCTGGTGCCGCGCTCGATCCACATCAACGTGCAGGAGGGCGAGCGGGTGCGCGCCGGCGATCCGCTGATCGACGGTCCGATCAACCCGCACGACGTCCTGCAGGTGCTCGGCGAGAAGGAGCTGCAGCGCTACATGACCGACAAGATCCAGGAGGTCTACCGGTCGCAGAGCGTCGCCATCAACGACAAGCACATCGAGGTGATCGTGCGCCAGATGATGCGGTCGGTGAAGATCGAGGAGGTCGGCGACACCGAGTTCCTGATCGACGAGCAGGTGGACCGCTGGAAGTTCGGCGAGGAGAACGACCGCGTCATCGCCGCGGGCGGCACCCCCGCCATCGGCCGGCCGCTGCTGCTCGGCATCACCAAGGCGTCGCTGTCGACCGACAGCTTCATCTCGGCGGCGAGCTTCCAGGAGACCACCCGAGTGCTCACCGAGGCCGCGATCAGCGGCAAGGTGGACGGCCTGCGCGGTCTCAAGGAGAACGTCATCGTCGGCCGGGTCATCCCCGCCGGCACCGGCATGGGGTACTACCACGACTTCCACATGGCCGAGGAGTACATCGATTCCGAGTCCGAGCCCGAGGAGGAGCTGTTCTTCGAGTTCGGCGAGGAGGAGATCCGCAGCCTGCCGCAGGAGGTCCTGGAGAGCGAGTAGCTCCTTCCTTCCTGCTGGAAATACCGAGGGCGGCCGTGAGGCCGCCCTTTTTGTTTGCAGTGAATGAGGCCAGGACCGGGGTCAGGGAGCGAGCCGGCGGGCGACGATGCCGTCGTCCTGGATCCAGACCACGAGCCCCCGGCCGTCACCGCCCAGGGCCACGGACGGGCCTCCCTTAGGGGTCGCGGACCGATCGATACGGAGGTCGCCGCCGCGGGGTGTGCCGTCGCTCGCGAACCGGCGGCCGACGATGGAGACCGGCCCCGTCGTTCCGGACACGTAGCTGCTCCACACGGCGAAGAAGCTCCCGTCCGCCGCCACCGCGATGGCGGGCTCCCGCTGCACGGTCTGCGCGGAGGAATTGATCCGGAACGGCGCGCCGAGGGGCTCACCTCCGGGCGTGAACCGCTGGCCGAAAAAGCCGTTGGGAAAAGGAGGGATGAGCTCCACCTGATCGGTCCACAGCGCGACGAAGGAGCCGTCCTGCGCCACCCCCAGAGCGAACTGGTCCTGGCTGGCGCGCGTGTTCTCCCCGGAGTTGACCTGGATCTCGTCGGACTGGGGAGTGCCGTCCGCCGCGAAGGGGCGGGCCATGATGTCGAAGAACGATCCTTCGCCGTTGTAGGCGATCCAGCCGATCACGAAGGCGCCGCTCGCGTTCATCGCGACCTGAGGGGTTTCGCGCTCGTCGAACGTGGTGGTGTTGACGCGGAACTCGGGGCCGAGGGGCTGTCCGGCGGCATCGAAGCGCCGGGCAGTGACGCCGTCGCCCGTCCAGGCGGCGACGAAGCTGCCGTCGGCAGCGAGGGCGACCGCGGGCTCGAAATAGAAGCCCACGGGAGTGGAGTTGAGGCGGAACCTGCGGCCTCGGGGTCTGCCTTCGGCGTCGAAGCGACGGCCGGAGACGGTGCCGCCCGTGGGTAATATGTCCTCCCAGACGACTACGAAGGAGCCGTCTGCGCCGACGGCGACTTTCGGAAACACCTGGGGGGACGAGCCGGGGTTCACCCGGAGCTGATTGGTCTTCGGAGTCCCATCAGCCCGAAAGAGGCGGACCCAGACAACCGGTTTCTCCACCGGTGGATCCCCCAAGTACCCGGTCTGCCAGACTACGACGAACCCTCCATTCGGTGCCGCGGCCACCTGCGGAGCCCAATAGCTGGAAGCCTGCAGGTTGTTGACCTTGATCTCCGTGCCCCGGGGCGTCTGGGCGAAGAGGGGGAAGGCGAGCAGGACGCCGGCCAGGGTGAGAACAGCGGTCTTCATCGTCCGCATCGAATCCTCCTTGGTTTTTTATGACTCTACAGCATAGTGCGTAACTATTCAACGAGGCCATGAAGCAGGCGCCGGGGTGTTAAGATGTCGCATGCCCACGGGCTCTGGACGAAAGGAAGCTTCCATGCAGATCCGGCCTCTTCCTCTCCTTCTCCTCCTCTCCCTCGCCGCCGTTCCCGTGCTCGCCGACGACGTCTACCTGGTCAATGGGCGGAAGTTCGAGGGGGTGATCGCGGAGACCGGCGGAGCGCAGGTGCACATCCGGATGCAGGGAGGGCGTGATCAGCCTGCCCAAGGAGCAGGTGCTGCGCATCGAGGCGGGGGATTCGAACCTCGCCGAGTACCTCCGCCGCAAGGAGGCGCTCAAGAAGAGCCCCGCGGCGCGCGCCGCCGACTGGCTGGAGCTCGCCCGCTGGGCGCGCGCCAAGGAGCTCGACCAGGCGACCCGCGAGGCGGCGCTGGCCGGCGCGGCGCTCGACCCCAAGCTCGACGGGCTGGCCGCCATCCTGCGCGCCTACGGCTACGTCTACGACCCGCAGCTCGACCGCTGGACCCCGTACGCCGATTCGATGCGCCGGCGGGGGTTCGTGCTCGCCAACGGCCAGTGGCTCTCGCGCGACGAGTACCAGGCGAAGGCGCGGGCCCAGGAGGAAGAGCAGGCCCGTCATCGCGCCGCCCGCGAGCAGCAGGCGCGCGAGGACCGGCTGACCGCGCTCGCCGAGCTGTCGGTGGTGCGCAGCCTGGCCGCGCCGGCCTATCCGGCCTATCCGGCTTATCCGGCTCCCTATCCGCCCGCCTACGACGGCTCCTACGGGATTCCCCTCGGCGTATTCACCGGCTACTGGGGCCCGATGGGCCCCGGGGTCGGCCAGCCCGTGCCGCCGCCGCACCAGCATCATCGGGGGGGGCAGGGAGGACAGTGGGGGCAGGGCTCCGGCGAGCTCACGCACATCCCCGGCAGCCTGATCCCGGGCCGAGTCCCCGGCTCGCGCTGATCTCGTCAGGGTCGGGACCAGGGTCCGGGATGGGGGCGATCGAGGTCGAGGATCTCCGCAAGACCTACGCCGGGGGGGTGGAAGCGTTGCGCGGCGTCTCCTTCGAGGTCCGGCCCGGCGAGGTCTTCGCGCTGCTCGGCCCGAACGGCGCCGGCAAGTCGACCACCGTCCGCATCCTGACCACCCTCTCGGCGCCGACCGCCGGCCACGCCCGCGTCGCCGGCTTCGACGTCGTCCGCCAGCCGCGCGAGGTCCGCCGCCGGATCGGCTCGGTGGCGCAGAGCTCCGGGGTCGATCCCACCGCCACCGGCCGCGAGAACCTCACCCTCCAGGGGCGCCTCTTCCGCCTGCCGTCCACCGATCTCCGCGCGCGCACCGCCGAGCTGCTCCGCCTCTTCCAGCTCGAGGCGGCGGCGGACCGTCCGGCGGCGACCTGGTCGGGGGGGATGAAACGGCGGCTCGACGTCGCGATGGGGCTGGTCCATCGCCCCGAGGTGCTGTTCCTCGACGAGCCGACGACCGGCCTCGACCCGGAGAGCCGCGCCGTGATGTGGCAGGAGGTGCGGCGGCTGGCGGCGGGGGGATTGACCCTGCTGCTGACCACCCACTACCTCGAGGAGGCCGATCAGCTGGCGCAGCGGATCGCCATCGTCGACGGCGGCCGGATCGTCGCCGCCGGGACCCCCGAGGAGCTGAAGCGGGAGATCCCCGGGGACGGCGTCACGCTCGACGACGTGTATCTGAAGGCGACCGGGCATCCCTACCGGGGAGAGGACCGCTGATGGGCTTTCTGCTCGATACCTGGCACCTCTTCGTGCGCCTCCTGCGGGCGACGGTGCGGATGCCGGTCTTCGTCCTCATCTCGATCGTGCAGCCGATCCTCTGGGTCCTGCTCTTCGGGCAGCTGTTCGCCAAGGTGACGACGATCCCGGGGTTCGGCGCCACGAGCTACGTGCAGTTCCTGGCGCCGGGGATCTCGATCATGACCGCGCTGTTCGGCGCCGCCTACTCGGGGATGGGGATGCTGGGGGACATCGACCGCGGCGTGCTCGACCGCCTGCTGGCGACGCCGGTCTCGCGCGGCGCCCTGATCGCCGCCCGCATCCTCCACTCGGCGTTCCAGGTGGTGATCCAGGCGGCGCTCATCCTCCTCGTCGCCTGCCTGCTGGGCGCGCGCCCCCACGGCGGCCTGCCGGGCGTCCTCGTCGTCTTCCTCGCCGCCGCCCTCCTCGGCGCCGCCTTCGCCGCCTTCTCGAACGCCCTGGCCCTCGCCGCCCGCCGCCAGGAGCTGGTGATCGCGGTGATGAACTTCGTGGTGCTCCCCTCGACCTTCCTGTCGAGCATGATCATGTCGCGCAACCTGATGCCGGGATGGATCCGCGGGATCTCCCGCTTCAACCCGGTGAACTGGGCGGTGACCGCCGCGCGCGCCGGATTCGAGGGGCGGTTCGAGGGGAAAGACGCCGGCGAGATCCTGCTCTCTCTCGGCCTGCTCGCCGCCTTCGCCCTCGTATGCGGCCTGCTCGCCACGGGCTCCTTCAGCCGTTACCGCAAAGCGATGTAAGCTTCTCCCAATGCTCCCCCCCGATCCGGCGCCGGCCGATCTACCTGGCGATGTGCCGTCCGACCCAGAGACCCTGCGCCTCCAGGAGGACGCCAAGCGCGAGAAGAACTGGAAGCGCTGGGGGACCTATCTCTCCGAGCGCCAGTGGGGGACCGTCCGCGAGGACTACTCGGCCAACGGCGACGCCTGGGGATATCTGCCGCACGACCACGCCCGCAGCCGCGCCTACCGCTGGGGGGAGGACGGCCTGCTGGGGATCTGCGACCGCGAGTGCCGGGTCTGCTTCGCCCTGGCGCTCTGGAACGAGCGCGATCCGATCCTCAAGGAGCGCCTGTTCGGCCTCACCGGCCCCGAGGGGAACCACGGCGAGGACGTCAAGGAGCAGTATTTCTTCCTCGACGCGACGCCGACCGCCTCCTACGCCAAGGCGCTCTACAAGTACCCGCAGGCCGAGTTCCCCTACGCCCGGCTGGTCGCCGAGAACCGCGGCCGGGGGAAGGAGCAGGGCGAGTTCGAGATCCTCGACACCGGGATCTTCGACGACGGCCGCTACTTCGACGTCTTCGCCGAGTACGCCAAGGCCGCGCCGGACGACCTGCTGATCCGCGTCACGGTCGCCAACCGCGGCCCCGAGGCGGCGGTGCTCCACGTGCTGCCGACGCTCTGGCTGCGCAACACCTGGGCCTGGGGGCGCGCCGGCGAGGAGGGGTGCTGGCCGAAGGGGTCGATCCGCCGCGACGGCGAGCGGGCGCTGGCCGCCGAGCACCCCGGCCTCGGCTCGCTGCGGCTGAGCGCCGAAACGGCGCCGGCGGCGCTCCTCTTCACCGGCAACGAGACCAACGTCGAGCGCCTGTTCGGGGCGGCCAACCGCTCCCCCTACGTCAAGGACGCCTTCCACCGCTACCTGGTCGAGCGGCGCGCCGACGCCGTCGACCCGGAGGGGACGGGGACCAAGGCGGCGTTCCACTACCGTCTGGAGGTGCCGGCGGGGGGCGAGGTGGTGCTCCAACTGCGGCTGGCGATGGCAGGGGAGGGGCCGGACGTACCGTTTGGAGACGAATTCACCCACACCTTCGAGCAGCGGCGGCAGGAGGCCGACGAGTACTACGCGCGGCACATCGCCGCCGGCCTCGACGAGGACGGCCGCCGGGTCGCCCGCCAGGCCTTCGCGGGGCTGCTCTGGTCGAAGCAGTTCTACCACTTCATCGTCGCGGAATGGCTCGACGGCGATCCCGGGCAGCCGCCGCCCCCGGCGGAGCGCAAGGCGATCCGCAACGGCCACTGGCGCAACCTGCACAGCCGCGACGTGGTGTCGATGCCGGACAGCTGGGAGTACCCGTGGTGGGCGGCCTGGGACCTCGCCTTCCATACCGTGGCGTTCGCCAAGATCGATCCCGACTTCGCCAAGGAGCAGCTCCTGCTCCTGCTGCGCGAGTGGTACATGCACCCCAACGGGCAGATCCCGGCCTACGAGTGGTCGTTCTCGGACGTCAATCCGCCCGTGCACGCCTGGGCCTGCTGGCGCGTCTACAAGATGACGGCGCCGCGCGGCCAGCGCGACCGCCTCTTCCTCGAGCGCGCCTTCCAGAAGCTGCTGATCACCTTCACCTGGTGGGTGAACCGCAAGGACGACGAGGGGAACCACCTGTTCTCCGGCGGCTTCCTGGGGCTCGACAACATCGGCGTCTTCGACCGCTCGCGCCCCTTGCCCGGCGGCGCCACCCTGGAGCAGGCGGACGGCACGGCCTGGATGGCCTTCTTCTGCATCACCATGCTCGCCATGGCGCTCGAGCTGGCGCGCAAGGACCCCGCCTACGAGGACGTGGCCTCGAAGTTCTTCGAGCACTTCATCGCGATCAGCGACGCCATCAACACCCTGGGCGGCAGCGGCCTGTGGGACGAGGAGGACGGCTTCTACTGCGACCAGATGGCGCTCAACGGCCAGCGGCTGCCGCTGCGCATCCGCTCGATGGTGGGGATCATCCCCCTCTTCGCGGTCTCGGCGATCAACGAGGAGGTGGTCTTCCGCCGCCTCCCCGGCTTCGCCAAGCGGATGCGCTGGTTCCTGCGCAACCGCCAGGACCTCGCCAGCCAGATCTCCTTCATGGAGTCGCCGCGGCGCCCGGACGACACCATCTACCTGCTCGCCATCCCGTCGCGCGAGCGGCTGGTGCGGGTGCTGCGCTACGCGCTCGACGAGACGGAATTCCTCTCCCCCCACGGCGTGCGGTCGCTGTCGCGCCATCACCTGGAGCACCCCTTCGAGCTCCCCTACGACGGCCAGGTCGCGCGGGTCCGCTACACCCCCGGCGAATCGCAGGACTCCCTCTTCGGCGGCAACTCGAACTGGCGGGGGCCGGTCTGGTTCCCGCTCAACTACCTGCTGATCGAGGCGCTCGAGCGCTACCAGCACTTCTACCACGACACGCTGAAGGTCGAGTGCCCCACCGGCTCGGGGGTGCTGATGACCCTGGGCCAGGTCGCCGGCGAGCTCCGCCGCCGCCTCGCCGGGATCTTCCGGGCCGACGAGTCGGGCCGCCGCCCCTGCTTCGGCGGCGATCCGCGCTTCGCCACCGACCCCCACTGGAAGGACCTGCTCCAGTTCCACGAGTACTTCCACGGCGACGACGGCCGCGGCCTCGGCGCCAGCCACCAGACCGGGTGGACGGCCCTGGTGGCGCTGATGCTCAACGATCTGGGGAAGAAGCCGTAAGCCCTACCTGACCCCGAAGTCCTGCACCCACAGCACCGTGTACCCCACGGAATTCTTGCCGACCGCGATTCCCACGCCGAGATCCTGAAAGGCGGGGTGGAGGAGGTTGCCGCGGTGCTCGCGGCTCAGCATCCAGTCGTCCATCACCTCGCCGACGGTGAACGGGCCGCGGGCGATGTTCTCGGCCAGGATGCGCGGGGCGTAGCCGCTCTGCCGGGCGCGGTCGGCCGGGGCGGTCCCTTGCGGCGAGAGGTGGTTGTAGTAGGAGTGGAGGAGCATGTCTTCGGCGTGGCGCTGCGCCGATTCGTTCAGATGCGGATCGAGGACGAGCGGCGGCCGGCCGGCGGCGGCGCGCTCGGCGTTGACGCGGGCGAGCATCGCGGCGCGGGCCGCGGCGAGGTCGGCGAGGCTCGCCGTCTGGCGCGCGAACGACTCGCTCTCGCGCCAGGCGAGGAAGAAGTCGTAGAGCGGCGTGCCGCGGATCTCGCTGATGCCGATCCCCAGCTCCTGGTAGTCGGCCGCCAGCAAGGATTTGTAGGCGTCCGGGTTCTCCTTCTTCAGCCAGGCCACCAGGGCCGCCGGCTCTTCCTTCCCCGCCGCATAGGCCTGGTGCCAGCCGTGCGCGTGATAGCCGGCCTGGCGCAGGCGCGACTGGATGCGCGGGATCGCCTTCTCGTCGTAGAGCGCCGCCTGGTTGTCGCGCGCCTCCTCGGCGTTCTGCTGCGCCACCTGGCTCAAGGCGGCGAGCAGACGCAGCGGCGCCACTCCCGCCGCCGCCCGCTCGTCGTTGATCACCGCCAGCAGCCGATGCCGGAGGGCCTCGGGGGAGGGCGGCCCCTCGGCCGCTCCGGGGAGCTGGGGCGCGAGCGACAGGACGAGGGCGAGAAGAAGGGCCAGGGGCGCGGCAGACATGAATGCTAGGATGCGTCGATGGACGTGACGGTGCTGGTGAATCGCTCGGCGGGCACGGTGATCAAAGAGAAGATCACGGCCGAGAGCCTGCGGGAGATGTTCCAGAAAGCCGGAACCCGGGCGGACGTCCGGCTCATTCCCGGCGATCAGATCCTGGAGGCGGCCCGGGCCGCGGTCAAGGCGGGGACCGGCGCGGTGATCGCCGGCGGCGGCGACGGCACGATCCGCAGCGTGGCCTCGGTGCTGGTCGGCGGCGAGATCCCCCTCGGCGTCCTCCCTCTCGGCACGCTCAACCACTTCGCCGGCAACCTCGAGATCCCGGCCGACCTCGAAGCCGCCGTCCGGCTGATCGCCGAAGGGGAGGTCCGCGCCGTCGACGTCGGCGAGGTCAACGGCGAGATCTTCCTCAACAACTCGTCGCTCGGCTTCTACCCGCCCATCGTCCAGGCCCGCGATCAGGAGATGCGGCGCGCGCGGCGCAACAAGTGGGTGGCCGCCGCCCTCGCCACCTTCCGGCTGCTGCCGAAGCTCGCTTCCCTGCACGTCAAGATCTCGGCCGGCGACTGGCAGGTCGAGCGCAAGACGGAGGTCCTCTTCGTCGGCGTCCACGAGTACACCCTGAACGCCTTCGTCCACGGCGCGTCCGAGGCCCTGGAGGACGACGGCGGCAACCTCCATCTCTACATCTCGCGCAGCCGGAGCCGGCTGGGGCTGATCGGCCTCGCCCTCCTGGGCCTGGTGCGCGACCTGAAGAACGTCCGCAGCGTCGAGGATCGCCGCCTCCCCGAGTTCAAGGTCGAGGTGCGCAGGAAGCGGCGCATCCCGGTCGCCTTCGACGGCGAGGTCGCCCGGATGGACTCGCCGCTGCTCTACCGCAACCGCAGGCAGGCGTTGCGGGTGATCGTCCCCCGCCCGGCTCCCGCTGCCTCCTGAGGCGCCGGACCGCGCTCCGTCCTCCATCATTCGTCCTCAATAATTTCGTCCTCAATAATGCCGTCCTCAATAAGGGACGATCGCGGTGCCTTGTAACACCGCTTCAATTTCTGCGTACCTCAGGAGGGGATAGACTTTCCGGCGTCCGCACCGGTCCGGGAGCGCCTGGCATCGGCATTGCCTGTAGACCGACGGTGTAGGGGTATCACCCAAAGGAGAATAACGATGATTTCGAGACCCACTCGCGTCCTGATCGCCCTCGCCGGGCTCGGCGTCCTGTCGCTGCCGGCTTTCGCCCAAGGGTATGGCAGCTATTCCGGCCGCGGCGCCGGCGAGCTCCGCCTCCGCGTCGGCGATTTTCGTCCCGACGGCAAGTCGTCCTACTGGGACGGCATCCGGCACGACTTCACCAACTCCGCTCCCAGCGACTTCGAAGCCCCCAACTTCGGGCTCGACTACCTGCTGCCGCTCAACGACCGCATGAGCGTGATGTTCTCCGGCAACTGGTACGAGGGGAACGCCACGCAGTCCTACCGGGACTTCCTCGACAACCACGACGACCGCATCCGCCACGACACCCGGCTCGACATCGCCTCGGGGACCGTCGGCCTGGTCTTCCACCTCGCCCCTATCAACGCGCCGATCCAGCCCTACGTGGGAGCCGGCGGCGGCGCCTACTCCTACCGGCTGGAGGAGCACGGCGACTTCATCGACTTCAGCCAGGCGAGCCTGCCGGTCGTCCGGGACCGGCTGACCACCAGCGACACCGCCTTCGGCTACTACTTCCTCGCCGGCCTGGAATTCCCCATCTCGCGGCGGGTCTCCCTCTTCGCCGAGGGGAAGTGGACCCGCGTCAAGGCCGACCTCAAGGACGATTTCGACGGCCTCGGGCGGCTCGACCTCGGCGGCCGCGAGATCGCCGGCGGCATCTCCTTCGGCCTCTGATCCACTGATTTTTTCGCGCGGCTCAGCGCCGGCCGGCTTCCACCGGCGCGGAGCCGCTGTTCGAATCCCCGGACGCTCCGTTAGGATTTACCGATGATCGGAACCGAAGCCCCCCTGTTGACCCTGATCGCCGGCGTCGCCCTGCTGATCGCGGGGCGGCGGCTGTTCTGGCTCTTCGTGGGGCTGGTCGGCTTCGTGACGGTGTACCGCTGGTTCGCGCCGGCGCACGGCACGATGGCCTCGGGGGGATGGCTGCTGGCGGCCCTGGCGGGGGTGGTGGGGATCCTGCTCGCGATCTTCCTGCAGCGGGTGGCGGTGGCGCTCGCGGGTTTCTTCGCGGGCGGCTGGTTCGCCGCTCAGCTCCTCGGCCTGCATCTGGCGAATCCGCGCGGCGGCGACCTGGTGATCTTCATCGTCGCGGGGGTGATCGCCGCCCTGCTGGCCATCGCGCTGTTCGACCTCGCCCTCATCGTCCTCTCGTCGCTCGCCGGGGCGGACCTGGTCGTCGCCGCCGTGCATCCCGGTCCGGGGTCGGCGCGCCTGCTGCTGATCGTCCTCGCCGTCGCGGGGATCGCGGTGCAGATGGGGATCACGGCCCGCCGCAGCCGCCGCAGGGACTGAGCGCTGCCGGGATCGGGAAGGATCGTACTACGGGATCGGTTGCAGGATGGAGAAATAATAATCCGGCCCCCGGAAAGGCCGCGGGAGCGGCTGCCGGTCCAGAGGTGAATCCGGACCGGCCCGGGGGCCGGCAAGCCGCGCGGGAGAGCGCGCGGCCGTTACGGATCAACTGGCGGAACGCGCAGACCTCGGCGTCCGCCTGGGGTGGGCTGGCCGCCGCCGGAGCGGAGGGCCATGGCAAAAGGCTACGCGCCCGCAAGCTTGACGGCAAGCATATCGAACAATTTGCATAGATCGCCTGGGCTCCGCCGCGCATGGCGCAGCGCTTTTTGCTACCCTCCTCCCTGCCATGAGCGCCGCCCCTTCGCACAGCCATTCTCACGGGCACTCGCACGCCCATTCTCATTCCCATTCTCATGGCCATACCGGAGGCGGCAGCTCGACGCGCCTGGCGTGGACCCTGGGGCTGATCCTCGTCTACATGGTGGCCGAGGCGGTGGGCGGCTGGCTGACCGGGTCGCTCGCCCTCCTGGCGGATGCCGGCCACATGCTCTCGGACGCCGCCGCGCTGGGGTTGTCGATGTTCGCGATGTCGATGGCCCGGCGCCCGCGGACGGCGAAGCAGACCTACGGCTATCACCGGCTGGAGATCCTGGCGGCGCTCGCCAACGGGGCGACGCTGGTGGCGATCTCGATCCTGGTGATCGTCGAGGCGGTCCACCGCTTCGGCAGCCCCGCGGCGGTGAACGCGGGCGGCATGATCGGGATCGCCGCCGGCGGGCTGCTGGTCAACCTGGCGGCGCTCGCCATCCTGCACGGCGGCCGGGACGACAACCTCAACATGCGGGGCGTCTGGCTGCACGTGCTGACCGACGCCCTGGGGACCGTGCAGGCGATCGTGGCCGGCGCCCTGATCTGGGGGCTCGGCTGGCAGTGGGCCGACCCGGTCGCCTCGGTGCTGATCTCGATCCTGGTGATCTGGTCGGCCTGGTCGCTGCTCAAGGAGGCCACCGGGGTGCTGATGGAGAGCGCGCCGGCGCACATCGACGTCAACGAGGTGCACGACATGCTGGCCCAGGTCTCCGGCGTCCTCGAGGTGCACGACCTCCACGTCTGGACGATCACCAGCGGCATGGAGTCGCTCTCGGCGCACGTGGTGGTGGAGGATCGCCGCTTCGACTGCGACATCCTGGGCGAGATCCGGGTCACCCTCCACGAGCGCTTCGGCATCGACCACATCACGGTGCAGATGGAGACCCAGGCTTTCCAGGAGCACCCCGCCCCATGCTAAAATCTCAATAAACAAAGATCTTCGGTTCCGCAGCACCCATCGGCAGGAGCAGGTCCCGGGGATCCCATGGAGAATCCCTATGCGCGCGCCACGGATCGCCGGCGGTCTCTGCCTCTTCATCCTGATGGCTGTCGGCCGTGGCGCGATCTCGCCCGCGGCGGCCGCCTCCAACCAGCTGGTCCGCGTGCCGCAGGACGCCCGGACGCTCGACGCGGCGATCAGCCGGGTGGCGGACGGCGGCGTGGTCGAGATGGCGGCGGGGACCTATCCCTCGCCGCCCGGCGGTTTCTTCCTCGGCAATGCCCACAAGGGGTTCACCGTTCGGGCCGCGGCCGGCGCGGCGGTCGCCATCGACGGCGGCGGCAGCCGCAAGCTGATCCGCTACGTCAATTCGAACCTGGCGCGGGGGAAGCTGGTGACCTTCGAGCGGATCACCTTTCAGAACGGCTACAGCGCGGACACCGGCTTCGCCGGCGGGATCACCCTGTCGGCGGCGGCGGCGCGGTTCCGCAACTGCCGGTTCGCGGCCAACCGCGCCGCCAGCCCGCTGACCGGCGGCGGCGCGGTCAAGGCGGTCCTGGGCTCGACCGCCACCTTCACCGGCTGCTCCTTCGACGGCAACAGCTCGAATCTGCGCGGCGGCGCGATCGTGGTGCGCGACGCGACGGCGACGATCGAAGGGGGAGAATTCACCGGCAACCGCACCAACCTGGCCGGCCACGATCCGCGGTCGGTCGGCGGGGCGATCGCGGTGATCGACGGCACCCTGAACGTGACGGGCACCCGTTTCGAGGCCAACCAGGCGGGGTGGACGGGCGGGGCCATCTACGCGATCGGCGTCTGGGACCAGGCGGGCTCCAACGTCTTCGTCACCGGCGCGACCTTCGTCGCCAACCAGGCGGTGCCCGACCCGTGCTGCACGCAGAGCGAGTCGACCTTCGGCGGCGCCGTCCACGCCGAGGACCTGACCACGCTGCGGGTGCACGACTCCCTGTTCGCGCTCAACCGGGCGGACGTCGGCGGCGGACTCGACGACTACCGGGCCGACGTCGAGGTCGACGGCGCGGTCTTCCAGGCGAACCAGACCACCCTCGCCAAGCCCGCGGGCGGCTTCGGCGGAGCGATCTCGGCGCTCTCCGCCGACTCCGCGAGCGACGGCGACGTCAACCGCCGGCCGTCCCGGCTGGTGATCAGCCAATCGCTGATCGAGGGGGGGAGCGGGGTGGCGCAGGCGCCGGTCAGCGGCGGGTGCATCCTGGTGGCGGGCGACGCGGGGAGGGTCTACGGCGGGGCGGTGACGCCGATCGGCACCGTCGAGGAGAACCGGGCGCAGGTCGTGATCCGCGGCGTCGTCTTCTCCGACTGCGACGTAGCGGCCAGCGCCGAGCCCGGCAGCGGCCTCGGCGGCGCGCTCAACGGCACGATGATCGACCTCGACCTCGAGGATTCGATGGTCCTCGATTCCGACGCCCGCGGCAACAACGCGGGGGGCGGCGCGCTGGCGCTCCTCCAGGAGTCGAACGCGCGGATCGTGCGCACCACCTTCGCCCACGATTCGGCCCAGAAGTGGGGCGGCGCGCTCTTCGTGAGCGGCTCGACCGTGCAGATCGACGGCAGCCGCTTCTACGCCGACGACGTGGTGCCGGGGATCTCCGAGGGGTTGAGCGATTCGCGCGGCGCGGCGATCTACACCATCCCGCAGATGGATCCGGCGCACCCGCGCAACGTCGGCGGCGTGGTCTCGAACTCGACGTTCAGCGAGAATCCGGGGATCCCGATCTGGGACGTCGATCCGCAGAGCGGGCCGACCAACGAGATGCGCTACGACGGCAACCGCTTCAATGCCACCGCGTTCGGCGGCCTGGTCTACGTCGACACCCTCGCCGCGCCGGGAGGGACGACCGTCGGGGGGTTGAACGCCCTCACCGTCTTCCGCGGCGCGCGGGGGGCGACGAGGAAGAGCGCCCTCCCCAACCAGCAGATCTTCGGCGCCCACGAGGGGGACCTGCGGGTCGTCCCCTCCCCCGACAGCGCCGGCGCAACCCCCTCGGCGCCCACCGGGTCCACCCTCGCCTATGCCTGGAGCGGCGGCTCGGCCACCCTCAACGGCACCTTCGGCCTGGGGCAGAAGGCCGGCCTCCTCGAGGTGCCGCCCGGGAGCTACAGCCTGATCGTCGACCAGGGCCTGGCGGCGGCCGCGAAGGCCACCGGCTCCTGCACGGCCGGCCCCTACCTCTGCCTGGCGGGTGACCGCTTCCGCGCCGAGGTGACCTGGAAGGCCAACGGGGTCGCGGCGCCCGCGCAGGCGGTGTCGCTCTCCGGGGACACCGGCTACTTCTGGTTCGTCGACGCGGCCAACGTCGAGCTGGTGGTCAAGGTGCTCGACGGGCGCGCCATCAACGGCCACTTCTGGGTCTTCTACGGCGGCCTGACCAACCTCGCGTACACCCTGACGATCACCGACACGGTGACCGGGGCCGTCAAGGTCTACTCGAACCCGGCCGGTAAGTTCGCCAGCGCCGGCGACACCGCGGCCTTCGCGGCGACCGCCGCCGCTGCCCTTTCCATTGCGGACGCTGAGGAGGCTCTGCCGGAGGCTGTGGCGCCCGCGCCGCTTGCGGAGACCAAGGCGGCGTGCGCCGCCGGGCCGGCGAGCCTCTGCCTGGGCGCCGCGCGCTTCCAGGTCCTCCTCTCCTGGAAGGATTTCTCCGGCAAGGCCGGGACCGGACAGGCGGTGCCGCTCTCGGACGACACCGGCTACTTCTGGTTCACCTCGCCGGACAACGTCGAGGTGATCGTCAAGGTGCTCGACGGGCGGGGGATCAACGGCCACTTCTGGGTCTTCTACGGCGGCCTGTCGAACCTCGAGTACACGATCACGGTGATCGACACCGTGACCGGCCTGCGCAAGACCTACACGAACCCGGCCCACCAGTTCGGCAGCCAGGGGGACACCTCGGCGATCCCGGGCTAGGAGAAGGGCAGCCGCCGCCCCTCGAGCTCGAGCAGGCGCGACTTCGCCGCCAGCCCGCCGCCGAAGCCGGTGAGCGAGCCGTCAGCGCCGATCACCCGGTGGCAGGGGACGACGATGGGGATCGGGTTGGCGCCGTTCGCCCGTCCCACGGCGCGGGCGGCGCCGGGGCGGCCGATCGCCTGCGCGATCTCGCCGTAGCTGCGGGTCTCGCCGAAGGGAATGGCGAGCAGCTCGTCCCATACCGAGCGTTCGAACGGGGTGCCGGCGGGGGCGAGGCGCAGCGCGAACTCGCGGCGCTCGCCCGCGAAGTACTCGCCGAGCTGGCGGCGCAGCTCCGCCGTGCGCGCGGCATCCTCGACGACGTCGATCCCTTGCTGCTGCATCGCCGCGGCGATGTCGCGGGGCGCGCGGGGGGGCTCGCGCTTCTCGCGCCCATCGATGAATTCGATGCGGACCACGGCCCCTGTCTCGTCGACGACGCAGAGCAGGGGGCCGCAGGGGCTGTCCTCGACGCTGGTGTAGCAGGTCATGGCGAAAAGTCCTCGCGAAGGCTCAAGTCTTCAGGCTTTGCCAGAGGTGGAAGGTGGCCCAGCTCCGGTACGGGGCGAAGGGTTGCATCAGCTCGCGGGTGGCGTCGGCGTCCGGACGGGCCGGGAGGCCGAAGAAGCGCTCGAGCCCGCGCACCAGGCCGGCGTCGCCGACCGGCAGGCAGTCCTCGAAGCCCGCGGAGCGCATCATCAGATAGTTCGCCGACCAGGGGCCCAGGCCGCGCACGGCGAGCAGCTCGGCCTCCATGCGGACGGCGGAGCCGGCGGCCAGGCGGTCGAGCGCCAGCTCGCCGGAGGCGACCAGGCGGGCGACGCCGGTCAGGTACTCGGCCTTGCGGCGGGAGAACTGGTCGGCGGCCAGCGCCGCGACGTCGAGGTTGGCCACCGCTTCGGCGGTGGGGGGGACGAAGAGCCCGCTTCCGGCCGGCACGCCGGCCCGCTGCACCAGGCGCTCGCGCAGGGTGAAGGCGAAGCCGAGGGTGATCTGCTGGCCGAGGATCACCCAGGCGAGGGCGTCGAACGGGTCGGGGATCTGGGGGATGCGCAACCCTTCGCGCCCGGCGACGAGCGGCGCCAGGCGGGGGATGGCGGCGATGCGCCGCTCGAACGGGGCGGGGTCGCGGTGGAGGCCCAGCAGACGGAGGAGATGGGCGTGCGCCTCGGCCGCCGCGTCGGCAGGGAGCGGCCGGGGCCCAGAGCCGGCGGCCTCGATCGTGGCACGCACCGCGCCGTTCCCCATCTCGCCCCGCAGCACGGCGGGGCGGCCGCCGAGCCGGATGCCGGTCGCGAAGCTCCGTCCCTCGACCCGCATCGTCAGGCTCTTCGCGTCGCGCCCCAGGTATTCGAGGGTGGGCGCCGGCGAGTAGGCGGCGGGGAGGGCGATCTGGAAACCGGCGGCGCCGAGCAGGCGCCGGTAGGCGGCGGGGCTCATCGCCGCCAGCCGGCGGAAGCTGGCGTTGAAGGTCGAGAGCCCCTCGTAGCCGGCCGCGAAGGCGACCTCGGCGATCGTGCGCTCGGTCGCCAGCAGGAGCCGCTGCGCGGCCGCCACGCGGGCGCGGGCGAGGATCTGCGCCGGGGTCGAGTGAAAATGCAGCCGCACCAGCTCGTGGAGCTTCGCGGCGCCGAGCCCGGAGACCCGGCCGAGGTCGTCGGCCTCCCGGAAGGCGGCGGGCTCCCGCCGGACCTGCTCGACCAGCCCCTCGACGGCCTCCTGGTGCGGGTCGATCATGCGTTCTCGCGCCAGGGCCATGGCGCCAATATAGCGGCCTTCCGCGCCCCGATCCACCCGATTCTTGCGCCGGAATTCCGCCGTGGGCACGCATCCCGGGTTTCCCGATACAATCGCCGCCCATGGCCGGCGAACGCGAAGCTTTCACCCTGATTCAGAGCGACTCGGAGCTGAGCGAGGCGGCGCGGCGGTGGGCCGAGGCCCCGATGCTCGGGCTCGACACCGAGTTCGTGCGCACCAACACCTTCTACCATCGCCTGGGGTTGATCCAGGTCTTCGACGGCAGCGCCGCGTGGCTCGTCGACCCCCTGGCCGCGCGCGATCTGGCGCCGCTCGCCGCGGTCTTCGGTTCGCCGGGCATCAAGATCCTGCACTCGGCGAGCGAGGACATCGAGGTGTTCTACCGCGCCCTCGGCGTGCTCCCCGCGCCGCTCTTCGACACCCAGATCGCGGGGGCCTTCGCGGGCAAGGGCGCCTTCCTGAGCTATCAGAAGCTGGTGGCGGCCTGCCTGGGGGTCGAGCTCGCCAAGGAGGAGACCCGCACCGACTGGCTGGCGCGCCCCCTCTCGGCCGGCCAGCTCGGCTACGCGGCCGAGGACGTCGCCTTCCTGTTGCCAGTCTACGAGCAGCTCGCGGCGGAGCTCGCGGCCCTCGGCCGGCTCGCCTGGGTCTTCGAGGACTCCGCCGCGCTCCTCGACACCGCCCGCTTCGCCGAGGACGACGAGAGCGCCTACCTGCGGATCAAGGGGGCCGGGCGGCTCGACCGCCGGCAGCTCGGCGCGTTGCAGGGCCTGGCGGCGTGGCGGGAGAACGAGGCGCGCCGCCGCGACCTGCCGCGGAACTTCGTGCTGAAAGAGGGGCTGCTCCTCGACCTCGCCACCCGCCAGCCGCAAGAGGTGCGCGACCTCCAGCGCCTGCCGTCGTTCGATCCCCGCCAGGCGGCGCGGGACGGCGCCACCTGGCTCCAGCTCCTCGCCGACGCGGCGGCGCGGCCGGAGCCCGAGCTGCCCAACCGGCTCTCGGGCAAGCCCTTTTCAGCCGCCGCGCGCGAGGTCGAGAACCGCTTGCGCGAGCGGGTGCGGGAGCGCGCCGCGGAGCTCGACGTGCCGCCCGAGATCCTCGCTCCCCGCCGCACTCTCGACGCCCTCCTCCGGCTCAACGTCGACCGGCCCGATCCCCGCCTGCCGCGCGAGCTCGAGGGGTGGCGACGGGAAGTCATCGGCGAGGACCTCCTGCGCGAAGCGCGCGCCGCGGCGGAGCCCGCCTCGTGAATGTCCTGACCGTCGGCTGGTATCGCAAAACATTGCTAAATGCAGATGCGTGTGTTGGCAGAATTCCTGCCGGATTTGAAGGACCAAACCTCTTTAGCAGAATTCAGTGTTGTAGTAGGCTCATGGCATGACAATCGACGACGAAGTGCGGAGGGCGACGAAGCTCCTGGAGACCGTGATGCAGGCGGCCGGCTTGACGCGCAAGGATCTCGACCAGAAGCTGGGGGCGGGTCCCGGGTACATCAGTCAGGTGCTCACCGGGCGGATGGAGCTGAAGTTCCGCCACATCCTCGCGATTCTGCGGGCTTTGGAGGTCGAGCCGAGCGTCTTCTTTCAGACCTTGTATCCGGAGGATCGGCCGGCGACGGACGCGGTGGTGATGGAGGAGTTCCTGCGCCGCTTCCAGAAGCTGGGTTTCGGTGTGCAGCCGGCCCCGCCGCGCGGCCCCGCTCTCGATCCCCAGGAGCTCGAGCGGATGATCCAGAACGCCGTCCGCGCCGCCCTGGCCGGCGCGGTGGACGCCGCCCCGGAGCGGCCGGCGCGCGCGGATTCGCCCGAAAACACGAAACCCCGGGGAAAGCCGAATCCCCGGGGCGGAGGCAAGCCGGCGCGTTCCTAGATAAGGGTAGGTGCACCGGGTAGATGCACCGCGTAGACGCGGCGGGCCGAAGGGTCAGCTCGCGGCGCCCGCCTTCCGGGCGGGGAAACGCTCCAGCCGCGCCAGTTGGGCCGCGACCGTCTGCAACAGGGCCGCGGTCGCCTGGTCGGCGTCGACCGCCTTGCGTAGCATGAGAAGGGCGCCGAGCGCCTCGCGCTGGATGTTGCGGGCGCGCAGGATGGTGATGATCTCGTCCACCAGCCCGCGGACCTCGGACGTCCTCTTCTGGCCGACCCAGAGAGCGGCCAGATCCAGGGAGACCAGGGCGAAATCGTAGGCCAGGTCCGCCTCGCGGTACCCATTCGCCGACCTGCTGGAACGCTCTCTCGGCACTCTCGTCCTCGCCGAGCTGGGTGGCGATCCGCCCCTCCAGCCAGACGCGCTTGAGCTGGTCGAAGTGCTGGCCGTGCGCTTCGTACAGCGGGTAGGACTCGCCGAGCAGCTTGCGGGCCTCGGCAGCGCGCCCGCACTCCACCAGGCACCAGAGCAGGCCATGCACCGCCACCAGGGCGAGCTTCGGATCCTGCTGCGGATCGATCTGACCCATCCCCGCGCTCAGGAAGCCGATCGCCTGCTCGGAGTCGAGCGCATAGATGGCCGAGACTCCCTTGCTGATCAGGGTTCGCGCCCCGGCCTGCGCATCCCCCTCGTGCTGGTAGACCGTCCCGGCGAGATCGAGCAGACGGCGGGCCTCTGAGAAGCGGCGCTGGTCCGTGCAGAGAGCGGCGGTCATCTCCATCAGCCGGGCGAGCAGCAGCGGGTCGCCGGACCCCTGGCCCGAGCGCATCAACGCTTGGCCCAGCGCGGCTTCCGCCGCGCCCATGTCGTCGGCCGCGCGGTACGCATTGCCGAGCTCGGCCCAGGCGCGTGCCTGGAGATCGGCGAGCTCGGGGAGCTCGCCTTCCGTCGCCGTCGCCTTCTCGGCGAGGGTAACCGCGAAGGAGGCGGAGAGGGTCAGTCTTTCCCGATCGCTGTAGCGCAGGTTGCGGCAGAGCTCGAGGAGGGCCTCGCAGCGCTTCCAATCGAGCTGCTGCCGGCTGTCCGGTGCCGGAGCTTCGAGCGGGCGTGCCGTCGTGGAGGCGTACTCCCGGGCGGCGGCAAAAGCCTTGAGCAGCGGCAGGTCGTACTCGGAGCCGGGCTCCGCCAAGAGCGGCGACAGCGGCAGAGACCTGGCAGCCAGGGGCTCCGGAGCGAGGACGGCGGAGGCGAGAGGCATCATCGCCTCACGGCACTGCACACACCCGCTCAGCAGGTGGGAGATGATCGGAGCGGCCTGGCCGGGCGACATCTCGCCGAGCAGAAAACGGTCCAACTCTCCAGGCCTCGGGTGATTGGTTCTCCTTCCTTCAGCCATTGCATCCTCCCCACAGAAAAGCAGATGTGTCGTAATTGTCGCACAGTTCTTTCAGCCGTGTGACGAAGCCCTTGCCCGCGAAATCGTCTCTCTCCTGGAGCGCGACGACCGATTTCAAGACCCGCCCCAGGGATCGATGGCGCCGCCCCGGTCGGTGCTGCTGGCGCCCGTCCCGATGGGTGACGTCGGCGAGCCGGACGTGCTGATGCCCTTGGTCCGCATCGGCTGTTTGGCCGGCGCCGCGGGCGCGGTCCAGAGGCCGAGCCAGGTCAACATCTGGTCGAAGAAGCCGATCGACGCCACGGGAGCCGGAGAATGCTGGCGGACCGGGGCGGCCCCGGCCGGCAGGGCGAGGCCGAACACGGCCAGGAGCGCGAGGGTGGCGGTGCAGCGACGAATGACGGATCGAGACATCGAAAATCCCTCCAAGAAGGGCGGCAGGAGCCCGCGAAGGGTTTCCCGGTGCCCAGTCAGTCAAACTACAGTGATTCCGATCTACGCAGGCCTCCAAGAACTAAATTGGGGTCCTTATCTAGTGTGGTGCGTCCAGGGACGAAAAGGTGACAACAATGCGCCATCTTTTTTTGCGCCCGCCTCAGTCGCGCATTCCGACCTTGACGCAGGCGCGTCCCAGATAGACCTCGTCTCCTGATTGCAGACGGACCCCGCGGCGGTCGTGGGAGCTGACGTCGATCGTCCGCCCGCCGCGGTAGATGCGGGTGCCGGAGGCGTTCTGCTCGGCGCGCAGCCAGTAGCCTCCGCCCTCGGCGTCCCAGGCGATGCGGGCGTGCTCGCGGGAGACGGTGGAGTTGATCTCCCCCACCTCGAGGAAGGCGACGTCGTTGCGGCGGCGCACCCGGCCGTCGGAGTCGACCACCTCCTCGAGGCGGCCGAGAAAAGCGCGGGGGCCCTCGATCTCGTAGACGCGCTGCGTCGCCACCCCCTTCAGCACCGTCAGCTCCAGCCGCGGCCGCTCCGCCGGCGCGCCTGCCGGGGAGGAATCGTCCGGGGCCGCGGGTGTCCCGGCCGCCGCGGGGGCCTCGGTGCTCAGGTACTCGACGTAGAAGCGGCGCTCGGCGAAGCGGGGATGCTCCTCCTCGTCGAGGTCGACGCGCAGCGCGAAACCGGGGGGGAGCGGACAGCCGATCTCGGCGAGGCGCCCGGAGATCTCCCGCTCGAGGTCCCAGCCTTCGCGGACGATCGCCTCGAAACGGACGCGCTCCTCCGGCCCCGCCACCCGCAGATGGACGCGCAGCAGGTTGTGCGGAAAGATCCGCCGCCCCTCGCCAAGGGCGACGACGTGGGACTCGACGTCGTCGAGGATCGCCCGGCGGATCTCGAGCGGGGAGGTCCCCTTCATCCAGGGCTTGAGCCAGTCGCGGACCTTGCCGATCATGTCGTCCTTTCGTCCCTCTCCCGGATCTCAGGGCTGAGTTTTGAGGACGCCGAGCTGGGCGGCCGCCTGCACGATTTCCCCCGCGGCCGGGGCGGCGAGCCGGCCGCCGTAGCCGCCGTGCTCGACGAGGACCCCGAAGGCGATCTTACGGCCGCTCGGCGCCTCGTAGGGAGCGTAGCCGATGAACCAGGAGTGCGAGCCCTTGTCTTTCACCTCGGCCGTGCCGGTCTTGCCGGCGATCGCCGGCGAGACGCCGGAGAGGTAGCGCGCGCCGGTCCCCTCGGTCACCACGCGGCGCATGGCGCGGCCGAGGAGCGCCGCGAGGCTCGGCTCGAGGACGCGCGCCGGCTGCGCCCGGCGGGTGTTGCTGGCGTCCATGATCCAGTGCCCTTCGGGCATCGCGCCGCCGTCGGCGAGCGTCGCCGCCACGCGGGCCATCTGGAACGGGGTCGCCACCACCTGCCCCTGGCCGTAGGAGGACTGCGGCAGGGCTTCCTTGAGCTGCGCCGCCGTGTTCGGCCGCGCCACCGTGATGCCGAGCGCCTTCGCCGTGGCGAGCAGCGCCTCCGGCCCGACCGCGTAGGTGCCGAGCTGCGCGAAGTAGGCGTTGCAGGAGACCACGATCCCCTTCTCCAGATTGACGTCGCCGTGCGGCGTCCGGTCGGTGGGATCGTCGCGGATCGGCCGTCCCCACCCCTTGACGACGTTCCCCACCCGGCCGTCGGAGAGGAGCTTGCAGGCGAAGGTACGGGCCGCGAGCTGCGGGTCCTTGCGCAGCGCCGCCATGGCGGTGACCATCTTGAAGGTCGAGCCGGGCGGATAGATGCCGTAGCGGGCGCGGTCGATCAGCGGGCTCGTCCGCTCGGCCGCGCCGCCGGCCGCCGCCCCATTGCCGCCATCGCCGGCGGCGGAGACGGGGAGGCTCGCCGGCCAGGGGTAGCTGGCCGCGGCGAGGAGGTCGCCGGTGGCGGCGTCGAGCACCACGGCGGCGCCGCCGAAGCCCGCCTGCCGCGCGTACTTGGCGAGGATGTCGGCGGCGCGCAGCTGGAGGCGGACGTCGATCGTCATCCGCAGCGTGTGGTCGGGGTCGAGGAGGCGGCGCACCGCCGGATGGTCCGGCTGCCAGCGATGGCGCAGCAGCGGGATCAGCTCGCCGTAGTCGAGGCGGATCTCGCGGGTGGGTTTGCCCTTCGGCTGCGGCACGTCGACGATGCCGGCGAAGTCGTCGTACCCCTGGAGGCGGATGCGCGAGTCGCGCTCGGCGTAGGAGGTGTTGGGAGCCGCCCAGTTGGTGCGGTCGTTGAGGTCCCCCAGCAGATGGAAGGCGCGGCCGCCGAACGGGTAGTAGCGATGGCCGCGCTCCTGCCGCTCGCCCGCCGCCGGCAGGACCGCCCCCAGCCGCTCGAGCACCGTCCGGTTCTTCTCGAGCTGGGCCGGATCGCTGGTGGCGAGGAGGACGCCGTTGCGGTCGACGATGTCGCCGCGCGGGAAGCCCTGCGCGATGTCGACCAGCCGCGGGTTGTACTCGAAGCGGCGGTAGCCGTCCCCCTGGAGGGTCAGGGCGCCGCGGGCGAGGAAGCGGTCGGCCTGGAAGACCTGGACCTGCGCCGCCCGCACGACGATCGCCGCCAGCACGGCGCCGAGCGCGACCGCCGCCCACTTCGCGGCGCCCTGGAAGCGCTGCGTGGCCGCGGCGGCCTCGGCGGCATCGGGCGCCCCGGCCAAGGACCGGCGGCCCGAGATGCCGAGGATCGCCCCCAGGATCAGGAAGTTGGCGAGCATCGCCGTGCGCCCGGAGCTCAGGAAGGGGGAGACCACCCCCGAGAGCGGCAGGACGTCGAAGATGCCGCCGGCGATCAGCAGGATCTGGAGGGCGATCAGCACCGCGAGCCCGAGCGCCAGGAAGAAGCTGTAGGCGGCGCCGGAACGGAACGCCGCCCGGAAGCCGCGCCAGACCAGGAGGCCGTAGAGCGCGAGCACCGCGACCAGGCCGAGGAAGCCGAGCTGCTCGCCGACCGCCGCCAGCACCAGGTCGGTGTGCACCTCGGGGACGCGCTGCGGCTGCCCCAGCCCGAGGCCGGTGCCGGAGAGCGCCCCGCCCGCCGCCGCCCACAGCCCCTGCGCCAGGTGGTCGCCGCCGCGAAAGGCGTTGTCCCACGGCGAGAGCCACATGTTGAGCCGGCCGTTGACGGTCACCGGATAGCCGATCTTGTAGGCCACCAGGAAGGCGGCGGCGACCAGCGCCGTGCCGGCGAGCGCCATCCACGGCTTCCCGCGGGCGACGCAGTAGAGGGTCAGGAAGAGGAAGGAGAGGATGAGCGCCGGCCCGAGGTCCTTCTGCAGGAAGAAGAAGAGGATCACCAGGCTGATCGCGAGGAGCGGCGGCAGCAGGTACTCGAGGCGCGGGATGCCGAGGGCGCGCGGCAGGCCCGCCCGCGTCTCGGTCAGCTCGCGCAGGAACTCCCAGCGGTCGAAGAAGTAGCCGGCCAGGAAGAGCACGACGAGGATCTTGATCGCCTCGACCGGCTGCCAGCCGAACAGGTTCACCTTGGCGTCGCTGCCGCCCGGGCCGCTGCCGAAGACGATCAGCACGGCGGAGAGCAGGAAGGCGGCGAGCAGCGGCAGCAGGCTCGCCCGCTTGAGCCGCCAGCGCTCGTAGTCGACCTGGCTGGCGGCGAAGAGGAGGACGGCGCCGGCGAGCGCCCCCTCCGCGGCGCCGCGGTAGAGCGGCAGGTCGCGCAAGGGATCGCGGACGGTCGCCATCATCATCAGGCCGACGCCGGTCAACAGCAGCAGCGCCGGCAGGATGAGGTCGTCGCCGGCGAAGCGCCGCCACCGCCAGGCGGCGTGGACGGCGAGGAAGGCGGCGAGGAAGACGGCCGACCAGAGCCAGAAGGAGTCGCGGAACTCCGCCGGGGTGCGCACGATCAGCCGCGGCTTGATCTGCCGCAGCTGCGCGAGCGAGAGGAGGGGGATCGAGATTTCCCTGCCATCTCCGGCGACCCCTGCGGCGCGCCGCGCGTCGAGCCGCTCGCGCAGGCCGGTCAGGCGGCGGTCCCCCTCGATCGTCGCGGCGGGGATGCGCAGGCGCTCGATCTCGCCGACGTTGGGGAGGGGTCCCTGGTGCGCCCGCTGCCAGATCTGCTGCGCCACGAAGGCCCGCTCGCCCGAGCTGTCGAGCACGTCGAGCACCGGCAGCAGCTGGTCCGCCCCCCGCAGGTCGTTGAGGTCGACCACCTCCCCGGCGGCGATCTTCGGCGCCAGCTCGGCGAGCGGCTTCGCCATCGCGAGGTAGACGAGCACCAGGCCGAGCAGGACGACGAGCGCGGCGGCGGCGAGCAGCACGCTCTCGCGGTCGCGGGAGGGGGGGGCGGGCATCCCCTGCACGGGGAAGCCCGGCGCGCCCTTGCCGCCGGCGGCCGGAGAGGTCTCCGATCGCCGGCGGTCGGCGGCGGTGCTGCGGGTCACGGCCATGGCGTCAGGAGATCCCCAGCTCCTCGAGGCGGGCGAGGACGCCGCGCAGCTCCTCGGCGGCGGCGGCCATGTTGGCCTTGGCGTTGCCGAAGCCGTCCGCGTCGCGGTAGAGGCCGATCGCCGCGGTGAAGGTGTCGCGGGACTTCTCGAGCAGGTCGGTCTCCTGCTCGCTCCCCCTGGCGGCCTGCGCCTGGAGGAGGATCTGCTCGGCCTGCATGCGCTGGCCGTCGGCCAGCACCGCCTTCTCGCGGCGCCCCGCCGGATAGCCGCGGCGCTCGAGCTCGGCGAGCGCCGCCTCGAGCTGCTTCAGGTCGAACTGCTCGTAGGCGTAGACGTGGGCGAGGCCGAGGTAGGGGTCGGGCCAGTCCGGAGCGAGCTTGGCGGCGTCCTGGAACTCGTCGATCGCGTCGCGCACCTTCTGCCGCGCCTCGTCCTTCTTTCCCTGTGCGCGCAGGTTCTGGGCCTCGATGCGGTCGAGGTGCCCCTGGGCGAGGAGGAGCTTGGCGCGGGTGGGGCGGTCGCGGTAGTCGAGGTCGACGGCCGTCTGCAGCCGGTCGTGCGCCTTCTGCCAGCTCTTCACCGTCGAGCTCGGCGCGTCGCCGCGGTAGGCATCGACGACGTGGTCGGCCGATTTGAGCAGGGCGCCGCGCAGCTCCTCGCGCACGTCGCCCAACCCTGAGCCGGGGAGGCTGAACGGCGCCAGCTTGCGGTAGCGGGTGGCGAGGGTGTCGAGGTCGGGGGTCGCCTGGGTCGCCAGGTCGTGCCGCATCTCGGAGGCCTCGCTGCGCACCCAGATCTGCGCGGCGAACAGCAGGCACCCGACGAGCAGAGCAACGAGCCCCGCGCCTTGCAGCGGGAAGCGCCGCTGCCGGCTGGGGGGCGGCGCCGGCGGCGGCGCGAGAGACGGCTGCGCGGGGGCAGCGGCGGCGGCGGCGGCGGAGGCAGCGGCGGCGGGCGGTAGCGGGGGAGGCTGGAGCCCGCCGGTGCGCCGCGTCGCGGAGCCGGCGGCGGCGGCGCGGAACGCTCCCGAGTCGTCGAGCGAGCCAGGGATCGAGCGATGGGTGCGCCGGGTGGCGCTCAGATCCTCGGCCGGATCGTCCTCCGGGCCGCCGGGCTCCGCCGGCCGCGGCAGCTCGCTCGGCAGCGGCTGGCCGGCATCCCAGGCTTCGAGGTCCGCCTTCATCCCGGCCGCCGTCTGGTAGCGGCGGGCGACCGCGAACTGGAGGCTGCGGACGATGATCCGGCGCAGCCCCGGGGCGACGCCCTCCGGCAGCGGCGCCGGCGGATCGCCGCGGCGGATCTTCCCCTCGACCGCCTCGGGGTCCTCGCCGTCGAACGGCGAGTAGCCCGCCACCATCAGGTAGAGGACGACCCCGACCGCCCAGAGGTCCGAATGGCGGTCGACGCCGCCGCGGTCGAGCCGCTCGGGGGGGGTGTACGGCAGGCTGCCGAACAGATTGACGGTGAACTTCCGGGTCTGCGAGAGGAGCTTCGCGATGCCGAAGTCGAGCACCCGCACCCGCTCCCGGTCCTCCCGGCGTTGCAGGCGGATGTTCTCCGGCTTGATGTCGCCGTGGACGATGCCGTAGACCTTGCGCCCGCCGACCTCGGCCGAGAAGTTGTGGCAGGCCTCCAGCATGTCGCAGAGCTGGCAGGCGATCGAGGCGGCGCGGTCCTCGGGGAGCGGCCCGTTGTGGAGGCGCTGCGAGAGGTCGGTGCCGTCGACGTACTCCATGGCCACCCAGAAGAAGCCGTCGTCCTCGCCCGACTCGTAGACCGCCGCCACCTGCGGCGCCACCCGCGAGAGCTGCTCCTGGAGGGCGACGCCGTTCTTCTCGGCCTGCAACATCTCGGGGTCCGTGCGCAGGGCGCGCACCACCTTGAGCGCCACCTCGCGCCGCCCCTCGGGGTCCCAGGCAAGGTAGACGTCGCCGATCGCGCCGCGCCCCAGGAAGTCGCGGAGCTCGAAGCGCCCCACCTGCTGCGCCGTCATCACCGCCGGCCCGCTCCTTGCGGTGGGGCGGCCGGAGGTGCCGGCGGCGCCAGGCGGACGGCGTCGGCGCGGAGGGCTCCCGCGAAGGAGTTCCAGGCGAAGAGCTCGTCGCCGCGCTCCGCGGTGGGGAGCAGCACGCCGCCGGCGCCGTTGCCCTGGAAGCGGTTCTCGACCAGCTCCGGCCGCGCCGCCCCCCTTACCTCGACGCCGGGGTGGACGGGGGAGCCCGCGGCGCGGCCGTTGGCGGCGATCAGGTTGTTGAGCAGGCGCGGCGCCGAGCTCTCCGCGATCAGCACGCCGCCGCCGGGGTTGTCGTGCAGGTAGCTGGCGCGGACGGTCGAGCGGTCCGCCCCCGAGACGTCGATCCCCGCCGTCAGGGCGCCGGTGATCTCGATCCCCTCCACCTCGACCTGCGAGTCGGCGAGCCGCAGCCCGACCTGGAGCGGGGACTGGGCGTCGCCCGCGATGCGGAAGCCGGCCAGGCGGGCGCCGGTCACCCCCTGCGCGCTCACCGCCGGCGCGCCGCTGCCGGGGGGAGGCAGGAGCACCGCCGCCCGCGGCACCCGGCTCACCAGCTCGACGCCGGCGGGGAGCTGGAGGGACTCGTGGTAGGTCCCCGGCGCCACCTCGACCGTCTGGCCGGCCTGCGCGGCCGCCAGCGCCTGGGCGATGGTGGCGAAGCCGTCCGTCCCCACCCGCAGCACGTCGGCGGCGGGCGCGGCGGTCGTCCCGCGGGCCGTCTGCAGGGTCTGGAGGAGGTTCTGGCCGAAGGCTGCGAAGGCGGCCGCGCCGAGGATGGCACCATAGAGGAGGAAGGCCGGCCGGCCGGCGAAGGCGCCGAGCATCCTGAAGCCCCGCCCCCTCCCGGACTTCGCGACCGCCGAGCCGTAGACCCCCGTCCGCGCGGGCGCCGCGGTCGTGGCGGCGGGCTGCTGGCGGACGGCGGCGGCGAAGCGCTCCCCCTCGACCAGCACCGCCGAGACGTTGTCCTTCCCCCCCGCCTGGTTGGCGGCGTCGATCAGCGCCTGGACGGCGGCGCGCGGGTCGGCGGCGTTCCCCTCGACCGCGGCGCGGATCGCCTGCGCGGTCACCAGGTCCGAGAGGCCGTCGCTGCACAGCAGGAGGGCGGCGTCGGCCGCGAAGGGGACGCGGGTGATGTCGATGAACCCTTCCTCGTCCGGCTCGTGGGGCGCTGAGCCGACGTCGCGGAAGATCTCGTTGCGCCGCGGGTGCGCCATCGCCTCGCTCTCCGAGATCTCGCCGGCGTCCTCGCGGGTGCCGACGGGGGAGTGATCGCGGGTGATCTTGCGGATCTCGCCCCCTTGCAGCAGGTAGAGCCGGCTGTCGCCGACGTGGCCGATCGTCGCCTGGGCGCCGTCGATCACGGCGACGGTCAGCACGCACGCCATGCCGGCGAGGGCGGGATTGGCCTGTGCCTGCTCCCAGATCTGTTTGTTGGCGAGCGCGATCGCCTCGCGGATCAGGCGGGCGTCGTCGGTGGTCCGCCGCGACAGGCGGGCCTGCAGGATCTCGAGCGCCGTCTGCGCGGCGATCTCGCCGCCGGACTCTCCCCCCACGCCGTCGATGACGGCGTAGATCCCCCGCTCGGGGTCGCAGAGGACGCGGTCCTCGTTGTTGTCGCGCGCCCGGCCGGGGTCGCTCCCCGCCGCCGCCAGCGATCGCTTCGCGGTCGCCGCGGACAACCTACTTCCCCTCCCGGAAGGCGAGGACCAGCAGGGTGGCGGTGAGGATCACCAGGGCGGCCACGAAGGCCAGACGGGCGAAGTAGAGGGCGGTCACGGCTTGGCGGTCCTCTCGACGAGGGTGTTGTCCGGGTCGGCGGGGTCCCGGGAGTCAAGGAGCCGGACGGTGTTCGCGGGGTTGGCCGGTTGGGCGGCGCTGGCGGAGATCGCCGCGGCGGCGGGGCTCGCCGGCAGCGGCGCCCCCGCCACCTTCTCGAAATCGAGCAGGATCACCCCGGCGAGTCCGATGCGGGCGCGGTCGGGGAGGGGCTCCCAGCGGTCGAGGTCGCGCACCCCCGCCTCCGTGCTCGCCAGGCTGCAAGGGATCTCGACGCCGTTGACCGTGGTCCCCAGCTTCGAGAGGTCCTTGATGCGGAACGTCCCTTCCGGGGTGCGCTGGAGGCGGGCGTGCTCGCGCGAGACGTCGAGCGAGGTGTCGATCGAGAGGTCGGCCCAGACGTCGGGCGCCTGGCGGCCGATGACGATCTCGTCCTTGGCCATCCGGAAGGTGTGCGTGCCGCGGTCGTCCTTGTAGACGATGCGCGCGAACCCCGGCGGCTCGGGAGGTGCCGCGAGCGGCGCCCCCCCCTGCGCTACCTCCTGGCTCTGGGCGTCGCGGTGGGTAGTCATCTGGCCGCCCAGCCGCCGGGTGGTCGAGATGCGGTGGGTCTTCGAGCCCGCGCCGTACCCCGACTCGGGGGGGCGGGCGAACTCGGAGATCACCTCGACGTCGCCGGGGCTCAGGGTGCCGTTCGGGTCTTCCTGGAAGCGGATCGACCAGCGCCCCTCGGCGCTGACGAAGCGGGGCGCCGCCTCGGCGCCTTCCTTCTTCTTACGCAGGATGCGGGAGAAGGGAGGGGCCGAGCCGCGGTTGAGCCGGGCGAGCTCGGTGTCGAGGAGGGTCTTGGCCTCGGATTCGAGCTCGCCGAACAGGGTGCGCAGGCGATCGTGGTCGTCGCCGTGCAGATAGACCTGGTAGAGGCTGGGGGCGATCGTCTTCGTCACCAGCGGCTCGAGGCTCTGGCGCATGTTCTCGCCGATGGCGAGCACGATGTCCCGGCCCGTCGCGCGATCCTTCGTCAAGATTGAACCTCCCGGAGAGCTCCAAAGGTCCCTGCGGGGACCCCTTCTACTATACCTGTACGCAGGGGTGGGCCGGGGGGTTGCGGGAAGCGCCCTACAAGATCCGCCGCTCCAGCGCCAGCAGCACCGCGTGGGTGCGGTCGCGCGCGGCCAGCTTGGCGAGGACGTTCGAGACCTGGATCTTGACCGTCCCCTCGGCGGTGCCGAGCGCCTCGGCGATCTCGCGGTTGGTGTAGGCGGCCGCCATCAGGCGGAGGACCTCGGTCTCGCGGGGGGTGAGCGGCTCGGCGGGGGAGGGGGCGGAGTGGCTCGCGAGCGGGCGGTCGGCGGCGCCCGTCTGGAGGGCGCGGGTGAGCGCCGGCTGGAGGTAGGTGCCGCCGGCGGCGAGGGTCTCGACGGCGGCGATCAGCTCCGGCAGGGTGACGTCCTTGCGGAGATACCCTCGCGCCCCCTCGCGGATCGCCGCCAGCGCCAGGGCGCGGTCGTCGAAGGTGGTCAGCACCAGGCAGGGCGGGGCGCCTTCCGTCCCGCCCGTCTCACGCAGGGCGCGCAGCACGCCGACGCCGTCGAGCCTCGGCATCCGCACGTCGAGGAGGACGACGTCCGGCCGCGTCTCGGCGATCAGGCGCAACGCCGCTTCGCCGTCCGCCGCCTCGCCGGCGATCGCGAAGCGCGGATCGAGCTCGAGGAGCTTGCGGATCCCCTGCCGCACCAGCGTCTCGTCCTCGACCAGCAGGACGCGGAGGGTCTCGTCCTTCATGGCCGGACGCCGCCCCCGCCGCTTCCCCCACTCCCGCTGGGCCACGGCACCGAGGCGGCGACCGCGAACCCCTGGCCCGGCCGGGTCGTGATCTCCAGCCGGCCGCCGGCGCGCTCCAGCCGCTCGCGCATCCCGGTGAGCCCCCGGCCGGCCGCGGCGTCTGCGGCAGCGGCGGCGCCGCGGCCGTCGTCGCGGGCGCGCACCCCGATCACGCCGTCCTCTTCCATGACCTCCAGCCAGAGGTTCTCCGCCTGGGCGTGCTTCGCCGCGTTGGTGACGATCTCCTGGCAGCAGCGCAGCAGCAGGTGCGCCAGCTCCGGGTCGGCGACGGCGAGCCCGTCCGGCAGGCTGAGGTGGACCCGCGGGCGCGGGATCTCGCCGCGCAAGCCGAGGAGCGCCTGGCGCAGGTCGAGGGGCTCCGCCCGCCCGAGCGTGTCGACGATCTCGCCGATGTCGGTGAGCACGCGGCGGGCGAGCGACTGCGCCATCCGTACGGCTTCTCCATCCTCTTGATAGGCCGCGCGCTCCAGGTTGAGGCTGAGGGCGACCAGGCGATGGCCGACGGCGTCGTGCAGCTCGCGGGCGATGCGCAGCCGCTCGGCCAGCCGGCTGCCCTGGGCGAGGAGGTCGCGGGCGGCCCGCAGCTCGGCGTTGGCCCGCCGCTCCCCGTCCAGCGCCTCGACGGCGAGGAAGGCGAGGATCTGGAAGCCGAGGTACGGCGGGGCGAGGAGGAGAGCGGGACGGAGCGACCAGTGGAGGGTGACCGCCGCCGCCAGCAGCAGCGACTGGACGGCGATCCACGCGAGGCCCGTGCGGCGGGAGACCCGCGGCGCGAGCTGCATGGCGACGACCACCAGGAGCGTCCCTTCGAAGCCGTCGCAGAGCTGGAGCACCAGGGCCAGCACGGAGATCGCCTGCACGGCGAGGAGGGCGAGCGCGGCGCGCCGGCTCGGCGTCCGGTGAATAAGCCGACCCGAGGTGGTGAGCCAGAGCGCCACGGCGAAGAGGAGCCAGGCGGCGAGCCAGCCTGGTACGGCGCCGGGACGGACCTGCTCCCGTTGCAGCCAGAGCGGCACCCCCACTCCCAGCCAGGCGGCGAGCCCCCCGAAGCGGAGCCACCGCGAATCGACGGCGGTCATCGCGCGATCTTACGCTCGCCGTCTCCCGCCGCGCATCGGCCGGAAGGCATAGACGGCGCCTACCCCTGACGCCAGATGTGGCGGCGGGCAGGGCCGCCTACGATGAAGACGGAAGGAGGACGAGCGATGACCCGATCCCGGAGAGACCTGCTCAAAGGAGGACTGCTGATGACCGCCGGAGCTTTTGTTGCCAACGCGATCGCCGGAGCCCAGACCCCCACGACCGCCCCTGCCGCCACCTCTGCCACGGCGCCGGCCCCGGAGCGCCCGCCCCGGCTCGACCCCGGGCTGGTCCACGACTTCGTGGTCGCCGGCCACTTCGACCTTGCCCGCTGCCGGCAGCTCCTCGACCAGCAGGCTTCCCTGATCAACGCCGCCTGGGACTGGGGAGCGGGCGACTGGGAGACCGCGCTCGGCGGCGCCTCGCACATGGGGAACCGGGAGATCGCCGCCTTCCTGCTCTCCCGCGGCGCCCGCATGGACGTCTTCTGCGCCGCCGCCACGGGGAAGCTCGATATCGTCCGCGCCTACCTGGCGGACGATCCCACGGTGATCGATCTCAAGGGGCCCCACCGCATCCCCCTGCTCCGCCACGCTCAGGCGGGCAAGCAGGATGCGGTGGTGGAGCTGCTCGTCCGCCACGGCGCCAAGGGCTGAGCGGGCTGATCGCGCGCGTGGGCGGTGGCAGCTCCGGCTACCTGCGGCTCAGAAGAGGCGCAGCGTAAACAGCACGGGCGAATTGAACGTGCTCGTCCGGTTGAGAGTGACCTGGACGTAATAGAGCTTGGTGCCGAAGTTGAACGTGGTATTGGCGAAGGTGCAGGTCCGGCACGATTGCGTGGCCGTCACGCTGCTGACCGTGCAGATCGTCGTCGTGTTGCCGGTGCAGGGGTCGACTTGCACGAGAGACGTCGACACTCCGCCGCCGGCGGTCGGATCCGAAAAGCCCATCTCGAGAGTCGTCCAGGCCGGGGTTTCGGTCCCGGTGGGGTTGACCACGTTGTAGCGGGCGAGGATCGAATTGGTTCCCGTGGAGCCGAAATTGATCCCGGCCCCCGTGTAAACGTAGCCGCCGCCGTTGTTGAAGGTCGGATCGATGGTGCCGGCCGAGCCGACGGCGGTCCAGTGCAGGGGAACGGCCTGGGCGGCGGCGAGGGGGAGGAGGAGGAGGAGGGCGACGAGGGAGATGCGGGTTCTCGACTGCATGTTCTCTCCTTTTTGTAAGATCTAAATTTTAGCATAACCAGTTTAGGCTGCAACACTGAAAAGAGAGTGGCGCTAGAATTCGTCCGCATGAAGATCCTGTCGTTGAACGTTGGGCTTCCCAAGCCGGTGAGCTGGCGCGGCCGGCGGATCATGACCGGCATCTTCAAAGAGCCGGTCGCGGGACGAGTCGCGCTACGCCGGCACAACCTGGCGGGAGACGCCCAGGCGGACCTCTCCGTCCACGGCGGCCCCGAGAAGGCGGTCTACGCCTACCCCTCCGAGCACTATCCCTTCTGGCGGCGGGAGCTGGAGCTGGAGGAAGCCCTCCCCTGGGGCGCCTTCGGCGAGAACCTCACCACCGAGGGGTGGTGGGAGGACGAGGTCCACGTCGGCGACCGCTTCCGCATCGGCGGCATCGGCGGCGTGGAGCTGGTCGTCACCCAGCCGCGGATGCCCTGCTTCAAGCTGGCGCTCCGCCTCGACCGCGACGACATCGTCGAGCGTTTCCTGGAGAGCGGGCGCCCCGGAATCTACTTCGCGATCGTGGAGGAGGGGGAGATCGGGGCCGGCGACGCCATGCAGCGGGTCCATGAAGACGAGCAGGGGGTGACGGTGGTCGACGTCGTCCGCCTCTATCTGGACCGCAAGGGTGAGTGCGATCCCGAGCTGCTGCGGCGGGCGGCGAGCATCGAGGCTTTGGCCGCCGGTTGGCGCGAGCATTTCCGCAAACGGCTGGCGGCCCGAGAGGGCCGCCAGTAAAAGCTTCTCGGCGGAAGGTTCAGAACCGCCAGCGGGCGGTGAGGCCGAACACCTGGTCGCGAGCGTAGTAGGTGCCGGCGCGGGCGGGGTTGAAGGGCTCCTGGTTGCCCACCGTGCGGCTGTCGAACGAGTGGTACGAGTAGGCCATGTCGAAGGAGATCGTGGCGAAGTCGTAGCTGAAGCCCGCGGCGTAGACCGTCGCGTCGCCGTAGGGGAAGCCGGGCTCGAGCGTGCGGTCCGGCACCGGCGACTGCTCGCGGCCGACGCCGCCGAAGATCACGAAGGCGTCGGTGAGGTTCCCCTCGATCCCGAGGCGCAGGTTGGTGGTGTCCTTCCAGTCGCGCGGGATGCTCTCGGTGGCGCTGAGCGGGTGGAAGACGTTCGGCGAGTAGGTGATGTCGGTCGTCTTCAGGCTCGACCAGGTCTGGTAGCTGGCGTCGAGCTCGATGCGCAGCTCCGGGTATGGCGCGTACCAGATCCCTCCCCGCACCTCCTGCGGCAGCTCGAACGTCTCGTGCACCTTCCCCTGGGTAAAGGTGGTCTGGAGCGCGCTGTCGAGCCCCGGGATGCCGGTGGGCACGTCGCGCGGGTGGTAGCCCACGGAGCCGTTTCCCTTCAGGCTCTCGGAGCTGCGGTAGACCGCCCCCCATCCCCACGAGGGGGCGCCGTAGTGGACCGAGACGTCCCAGGCGAGCGCGTCGACCTTGGCCGTCGAGTCGCGCTCGACCTCGAGGGTCACCGGCGTGAACGGGCCGGGGCTCGGGCCGGCCTGCAGGGTCTCGATGGCGTTGTTGTCGCGGTCGATGTTGCCGAAGGCGTAGCGCAGCCCGCCGGCGACGCTCCACCCCTCGCCGAGGTCGTAGGCCACCACCGGGTGCAGCTCGTAGACGCGGATCTCGTAGCGCTTGGTGAGGAAGCGGCCGGGGAAGAGCGCGGGGTCCCAGTTGAGGCTGTCGTTGATCGCCGAATCGTAGCCGAGGCCTAGCGCGAAGGGGCCGCTCTTCTGCTTCCAGGTGACGTAGAGGGAGGGGGGGAACTGGATGATGTGGCGGTCCTCGAAGCGGCCGCTGTTGCTGTTGTAGCTGAGCGTGGGATTGTTCATGTCGAGGCCGGCCTGGGCCTGCAGGCCGGCGAGCTGGGTGATGGCGGCCGGATCGTAGAAGACGGCCGAGGGGTCCGCGCCCCGGGCGGTGAAGGCGCCGGCCTGGCCGATGGCGCGGGCGCCGTGCTGGAACAATCCGAAACCGGAGGCCGAGGCGAGGCGAGCTCCCAGCCACGCGGTGAGCAGGCACAGCACGACGACGCGGCGTTTCTGACGCATGGTCTCTCCTTGAGCTTCCTGAATAGGCCAGTATGACCTGACCCGAGTGAGGCCTGAAATGGGGCCTGCGGGGGTCTGCGGTCTTCCCCTGTGCCGCCCCTTCACTCCACCGCCAGGATCTCGGGCACGATCCGGCGGTCGGACACCCCGAGAATAGCGAGGGTGAGAGGCAGATGGAAGCGCCGAGGGCCGCAAGCTCCGGGGTTGAGCCATAAGCAGGAGCCATGCCAGGAAATCTCGGGGCGATGGGAGTGGCCGTAGACGAGGAGGGCAAGGCCCGGCAGCCAGACGGGGTCGACGTCCTCGCGCCGGTGGACGAGGCGGAAGGCGAGCCCGCCGAGCTCGCCCGCCAGGGTGTCGGGGAGCGCCGCCGCGGTGGCGCCGGAGTCGGTATTGCCGCGGATCGCCGTCACCGGCGCGATCCGGCGCAGCGGCTCGAGGAGGGCGAGGTCGCCGACGTCGCCCGCGTGCAGGATGCGCTCGCAGCCGGCGAGGAGCTCCAGCACCCGAGGGCGGAGCAGGTTGTGCGTATCCGCCAGGATCCCGACTCGCATGGCCGTCATTCTCGCCTGATTCCGCCGCGCCCGGGCCAAAAGAAAAAACCCGGGCGGATTGGCTCCCCCGGGTCTCGACCCTCCACACGCACCACAAAGCAATTCAAGAAACTATAAGATCTCTCTCTCTCCTCCAGACAGAACTTCAAAACAGAACGGCAGACCTACAAGACTTCAATGGGGGTGGCCGGACCGGCCACCCCGTCTCCCCCCGGGTGCAGCGAGGAGGAGTCTAGAGGGAGGCGGCTCAAGAGTCCTCACGATCCGGCTCAAGCTTCCTCAAAAAATATCAAAAACCAGCTGTTTCGGGTCTCCGGCGACTGGAGTACAATCCTTTCTAGGGTCACGCTGCATCCCGGAGAGGGCTCCATCGCACTTCCCCGCCTGTCGATGGCGGGCGATGGCCCGTCGTCGCGGCGCCTTCGGCGCACCCTGCTTCTCCCCATGCCCACGAGCCCACCGGTCACGCGCGCCGAGAAGTGCGTCTACGAGTTCGACGGCTTCCGGGTCGATCCCGTCCGCCGCCGCCTGCTGCGCGGCGGCGAGACGGTGCCGCTCACCCCCAAGGCCTTCTCGATCCTGATCTACCTGCTCGAGCGCCGGGGGAAGGTGGTGGAGAAGGAGGAGCTGCTCGAGCGGATCTGGCCGGACACCCACGTCACCGAGGCCAACCTCACCCAGAACGTCTCCTCTCTGCGCAAGGTCCTGGGCGAGCGCGCCAACGACCACCGCTACCTGGTCACCGTGCCCGGCCGGGGGTACAGCTTCGTCGCCGAGGTCCTCGAGATCCCGCGCGAGTCGACCGGCGAGATCGCCATCCCTCCCCCCGCGGCGCTCGAGCCCCCCGCTCCAAGCGCCGCCGAGACGGCCGGGACGGCGACGGCCGCCGGTCTTCCCCTGCCCCTGCCGCCGCCGGCCGTCCCGGCGCCGGCGCCGGAGCCGGAGCCGACGGCGGAGCGCGAGGCGCTCGAGACCACCCTGGTGCAGTTCCTGGCGCCGCCCCGCAGCCGCCGGCGTTTCCTCTTCGCGGGCGTCGTGCTGGGAGTGCTGCTGGCGCTCGCGGCGGTCGGCACCTTCCAGGCCTACCGCGCGCGGCATCGCGCCCCCGCGGCCGCGGGGGACGGCGCCGGGCCCGCCGCCGCGGCGCCCGCGCGGCCGGCGCTGGCGGTGCTGGGGTTCCGCAACCTGAACAAGGAGCGCAGCCAGGCCTGGCTCGCGACCGCCCTCTCCGAGATGCTGGTCACCGAGCTGGCGCCCGGCTCGCGGGCGCGGCTGGTGCCCGGCGACGAGGTGTTCCGCCTCAAGGAGACCTTCTCGCTCCCTTATACGGAGGAGCTGAGCGCTCCTCAGCTGGCGCAGATCCGCGACCACCTGGGTGCCGATCTGGTGGTGGTCGGCTCCTATCTCGCCCTCGGCGCGGGCGAGAAGGGGGGCTTGCGGGTCGACCTGCGGGTGGTGAAGGTGGCCACCGGCGACACCCTCGCCTCGCTCGCCGAGGTCGGGTCGGAGGACGGCCTGTTCGATCTCGCGGCGCGGCTCGGCACGCGGCTGCGGCGCGCTCTCGGATGGTCCGACCCGTCGCCGGCGGAGGTGCGCGAGATCCAGGCGCTGCTGCCGGGAAATCCCGCCGCGGCGCGCCTCTACGCCGAGGGGCTGGCGCGGCTGCGCGCCTTCGACGCCCGGGGCGCCCGCGACTTCTTCGCGCAGGCCGCCGGCGCCGACCCGGAATCGGCCATGATCCGCTCCTCCCTGTCGCTCGCCTTCATCGGGCTCGGCGACGACGTCCGCGCCCGCGCCGAGGCGCAGAAGGCGGTCGAGCTGGCGGCCCGCCTGCCGCAGGAGCAGCGGCTGGCGATCGAGGCGCGCGCCAGCGAGGTGAAGAAGGACTGGGCGCGGGCGGGCGAGCTCTACCGCTCGCTGTGGACGTTCTACCCCGACAATCTGGAGTATGGCCTGCGCCTCGCCGACTGCCTCTCCGCCGGCGGCCACGGGGAGCGCGCCCTGGCGGCGGTCGAGGAGATGCGCAAGCTGCCACCGCCGGCGGGGAACGACCCGCGCGTCGACCTCACCGAGGCGTGGACCGCCAAACGCCTCTCGGACGCGGCGCGCGAGATGCAGGCGGCGGCGAGCGCCGAAGCCAAGGGGCGCAAGTCGGGGGCGACCCAGATCGTGGCGCAGGCGCTGGCGCTCGAGGGGGACGGCCTGGTCCTGGTCGGCCGCTCGGCGGAGGCGGCCCCCCGCCTCGAGGAGGCCCGCGACCTGTTCGCCAGATCGGGGAACCAGGCGGCGCTGGCGGTCGTCCTCACCCGTCTCGGCATGACGTTCCACGAGCGCGGGGAGCTCGCCGAGGCGGAGAAGCTCTACCGCCAGGCCCTCGCCGCGCAGGAGCGGGCCGGCGGCGTTCAGGGGACGGCGGGGACGGCGTTGCAGACGGCCAACCTGGGGATGCTCGACTTCGACGCCGGCTCCATGCCGCAGGCGCAGCCGCTGCTCGAGTCGGCCCTCGCCGCCTACACCGCGGCCGGCGACCGGGTGATGGCGACGCGGATGGACTACGCGATCGCCTCGGTGCTGCTGGGGCGGGGGGAGCTCGCGGCGGCCCGCGAGCGGTTCGACTCGGTGGTCGCGATCAGCCGCCAGACCGGCAACCGCACCGACGAGGCGCGGGCGCTCAGCGGCCAGGGGTTCGTCCTCGAACGGCTCGGCGCCCTCGGCGAGGCGCGCTATCTGCAGGATCAGGCCTATGAGATCACCCACCGGCTGGGGGACCCGATCCGCGGCGCCTCGGCGCTCGCCGCCTCGGCCGGCGTCCTGATGCGCCAGGGCGAGCTGGCCGAGGCCGGGAAGCGGCTCGCGCAGGCACTGGCGATGAAACGCCAGGGAGGGGACCGGCTCGGTGCCAGCGAGGTGCTCGGCCGGCTCGCCGAGCTGGCGGAACGGCGCGGCAGCCTCGCCGAGGCGGAGCGCCTGGGCGCCGAGCAGATGGCGCTCGCCCGCCGCGTCGGCTCGCAGACGCTGGTCGCCGCCGCCCTCCGCAACCAGGCCGGCCGCAGCCTCGACCGCGGGGACCTCCCCGCCGCCCGCCAAGGGCTCGAGGAGGCGCTGCGCCTGCGCGTCCAGGACGGCGAGGAGCTCGAGGCGGCGGCGGTCCGGCTCGACTTGGCGGACGTGCTGCGGCGCGCCGGATCTCCCCGCGACGCCGCCCGCCTCGCCACGGCGGCGGCGGCGGCCTACGGCAAGCAGGGGATGGCCGGCTACCGCGCCCTCGCCCTCGCCCGCCTCGCGCAGGCTCTCCTCGCCGACGGCCGCACGGCGCCGGCCGAGGCCGCGGCCAAGGAGGCGCAAGCGATCGCCGAGGGGAGCGAGAGCTTCGACCAGCGCCTGGCCGTGGCCCTCGCCGTCGCTCCCGTCGAGGCCGCGGCCGGCGATCCCGCGGCGGCCCTCGACCTGCTGCGCTGGGCGACCGTCGAGTCCGGCCGCACCGGCTTCCTCGCCGCCAACCTCGAGGCCGGCCTCGAGCTCGGGCTCCTCCAGGCACAGACCGGCGACGCCGCCGCGGCTACGGCGACCCTGGAGAACGTCCGCCGCCAGGCCGAGCTGAGCGGCTACCGCGCCTTCGCCCAGCGGGCCCTCGAAGGGCAGCCGCGCGGGGGCGTGCCGCGCCCCTGAGCGGTCGAGCCGCCCCGCGAGCCGATCCTGTAAGATCCGCGGCGTCCGGAGCGACCTCTCGAAAGGAGCCCGCATGGCCCGGCTGCGCGTCTTCCCGATCCCCCTTCTCCTCCTCCTTTCCTTCCTGGTCCCGGCGGCCTTTGCCGCGGCTGCCACGGCGAAGAGCGCGGCGTCCGCTGCGCTCCCGGCGGGCGGCCCGGCCGCCGAGGCCCGCGCCATCGATACGGAGCTGGTGGCCTGCGGCACCCGCCATTCGATGTCCTCCTGGACCGACCCGAAACGGGGGATCGGCTGCGCGCGCGATCACGTCGTGCGGCGGCTCGCGGCGATCGCGGCCGAGAGCGGCGGCCGGCTCGAGGTGGTGGTGGACCGGTACGAGACCAGCGGGCCGCGCACCGGCAAGGTGGCGGTGCACATGGAGAACGTCTACGCCGTCCTGGCGGGGAGCGATCCGGAGCGGCGGAAGACCGCCTACGTGATCTCCGGCCACCTCGACTCGCGCGCCTCGGACGTCATGGACGCGACGAGCGACGCGCCGGGGGCCGACGATGACGCCTCGGGGGTGATCGTCTCGATCCTCTCCGCCGAGGCGATGGCGAAAAGGCCGGCCTTCCGCGCCACCCTGGTCTTCGCCGCCGTGGCCGGCGAGGAGCAGGGGCTGCTGGGGGCGACGCGGCTCAAGGCGTGGCTCGCCGAGCAGGGGTACGAGGTCGGGGGGATGATCACCGACGACATCGTCGGCGCCACCAACGGCTCCACGGATCGCCGGCCGCGCGTGTTCAGCGAGGGGGGGCCGGACGGCGTCGACTCCCCCGGCCGGCAGATGGCGCGCCGGCTCGACGAGCTGGCCGGACCCTCCCGCGTGCGGCTGGTCTTCCGGCGCGACCGCTTCGGCCGCGGCGGCGATCACCTGCCGTTCGTCGAGGCGGGGCTGCCGGCGATCCGCGTCACCGAGCCGCTCGAGGACTACGACCATCAGCACCAGAACGTGCGCCTCGAGAAGGGAATCCAGTACGGCGACCTGATCCAATATATGGACTTCCCGTTCGTCGCCGAGGTGGCCGCCCTCGACCAGCTCCTCCTCGGCGAGCTGGCGGCGGCCCCGGCGCCGCCGAAGGCGGCCGTGCTCACCGGCGCGGTGACCCCCGACGCCAAGATCGACATCCAGATGGGTGGGGCGGCGGACGACGCGGAGCGCTCGGGGTTCGAGGTCCTGCACCGCGAGACGACCGACGCCCGCTGGCACGTGCTGCGCACGGTGGCGCGGCCGGGGGAGGTGGTGCTGGCGAGGACCAGCACCGACAACGAGTACTTCGCCGTGCGCAGCGTCGGCAGGAACGGCCGCCGCAGCTTCGCCGTCCCCTGCGTGCCAGCGCCGCGGCCGCCGCTCGACAGCGTCCCCGCCAAGCCGGCGGCACCGGCGCCCGAGGCTCCGCCCGCCAAGCCGCCGGGGCGCTGAGCCTCCCGGCGGGCAGCCCGCGGCCCAGACCGCCGGGGCGCGCCGCCGTCGCGCGGCACGCCCCGCAGCCAACCTGGAGATCTTTTCGTCCGTCTTGAAAGAGGAAGCGAGCTTACCTGGCGAAGATTACAGGCAACATTAAGGAGGAGGGTTGCCGGATCTGCGGCGGCGCGTCGAGACGGCGAGGAGGCGGGTGGTCATCAGGCGCCGGAAGAACAGATCGACGGCTCCGAGCTGGGCGCGCGCCTCGGTCTCCGGATGGGTCTCCGCGAGCAGCACCTCGCGGGCGCGCAGACGGCCGAGGTCGATGGTGGCGCGCAGCACCTCCCAGCGCGACTCGACCCAGGCGCAGGGGAGGCGATGGCGGGGGCGGATCACCACCGTCCGCTCGGCGTAGGGGGCGGGGATGACGTGTTCGGAGTCCCGGGCGGTGCGGTAGAGCCCCCCCTCGCTCTCCCCTTTCATGGTCACCACCACCACGGCGTCGCACCCCTCGGCGAACGCCTTTTCATAGGGGATGTTGTCGGTCAGGCCGCCGTCGCCGTAGCGCTCGCCCGCGATGCGCGGGGCGTGGGTGTAGAACGGCGGCACGTAGTTCGAGGCCAGGCAGAGGGCGAGCGGATCCTCGACCTGGCGCGCGTCGAAGAAGGCCCCCTGGCGGTCGCGCAGGCGGGTGACGCCGACCCAGAGCTCCGGCGCCCCCGGCCGCTGCAACCGCTCGGCGCCGACGAAGCGGCCGAAGGTGCGGCGATGCATCTCCGGGAAGCGGTAGGGGGAGTGATCGCGCAGCAGGTTGCGCAGATCGAGCCGGGGCATCCGCGTGAAGCTCCGCCAGTAGTGGCGCAGCCGCGGCGCCGTCCCCGCCGCCACCGCGGCCGCGTTCCACGTCCCCCCCGAGACCGCGACGCACACCGCCGGCGCGATCCCCAGCTCGGTCAGCGCCTCGATCACCCCCACCTGGAAGGCGCACCGCGACGCGCCCCCCGAGAGGACGAGCCCCACCCGGCGGGCCGCGCGCAGCAGCGCCAAAGCTGGCGTGCCGGAGGATTCGTTCATCACCCCGCCAGCGCCCGGATCGGCACCGGGATGAAGCAGAGGATGAAGAGGAGCAGCGCGACGACGGCGAGGGCGCGGCGCTTGCCGTCGAGCGGCAGGCTCTCGTCGGAGACCGGCGGATGGAAGAGGCCGATCACCAGCACCACCACGCACCAGAGGAGCCAGCCGGGCCAGTAGAAGCCGAGCAGCGCGAGGCCGAGCCAGAGGGGGAGGGCGGCGCGGCGCTGCAGGCGGCCGAGGGCGGCGTAGAGGATGTGGCCGCCGTCGAGCTGGCCGAGCGGCAGCAGATTGAGCGAGGTGGCGAAGAGTCCGAGCCAGGCCGCGATCGCCACCGGGTGGAGGTTGAGCACCATCCCCGGCGCCAGCCGGCCGTGGAAGGCCCGGCTCACGAGCTCGATCGCCAGGCAGTGGCCGAGGTAGAGGATGCCCTCGCCGCCCGTCGCCGCGAGGCGCGCCGGCTGCGACTTCGCGATGCCGTAGAGCAGGAAGGGGACGAGCGCCACGAAGCCGGCGAGCGGCCCGGCGATCCCGACGTCGAACAGCTGGCGCTTGCTGTAGATCGGCGCCTTGATGCGGATGAAGGCGCCGAAGGTGCCGAAGTTGAAGGGGACCGGCAGGAAGTAGGGGGGCGTGCAGGGGATGCCGTAGATCCGGCAGGCCACGTAGTGCCCCATCTCATGGCAGAGCAGGATGGCGAGCGCCGGGATCGAGAAGGCGAGGCCGATCCGCAGCATCGGGAGGTGACCCCAGACGGCGGCGATCAGGCCGAAGGTGAGGTAGGGGTCGAACGCGGCCCGCAGGTCGGTGCGGCTCGCGATGTACATCGCCGGGCCGAGCGTGGTGGTCGACAGGAAGGTGAGCGCGAAGCAGAGGAGCGCCCGGCCGTAGCGCTGCACCCAGGGGAAGCGCGGGGCCGGGCGCACGGCACGCGCGTAGATCCCGCCCGCCCCATCGCCGTAGGTCTCGCCCGCCGGCGCCGATGGGATCAGGTCGATGACTGGGTACGCGGACACCGGACCCGGCCGTCCGTCGGGGGTGCCTTCGCTCATCGTCGGAGGTCTGCGGATGTCTGCGGCGCGGCCCGGACCGCGGGCTCAGAGGTTCTTGAGGTCTTTGCCGGGCTTGAAGCGGACCGTCTTGCCGGGGGAGATGGCGACCTCCACGCCGGTCTTGGGGTTGCGGCCGACCCCCTTCTTGCGGTCGCGCACCTGGAAGACGCCGAAGCCGCGCAGCTCGATGCGCTTCCCCTCGCAGAGGGCGTTCTTCATCGCCTCGATGATGGTGTCGACGGCCTGCGCCGCCTTCACCCGGGGGACGTCGGTGGTTTCCGCGACTTGGTCGACGATGTCCGACTTGATCATTGGGCTTGCGGCTCCGAACGGGGGCGAGTCTAGCAACGGGTCTCAAAAGGTGTCAACAAATCGAGATCCTGCTAGGACTTGGCCTCTCCGCGCTGGCGGTTGGTGAGGATGCAGCGCTCGACCGCGGCGGTCGCCGCGTCGAGCAGGCGCTGCATCTGCGGCAGCTCGACGGGTCCCTTGACCGCCCCGTCGGCGTAGAGGATGAGGATCAGCCGGTCCTTGATGCGGACCGGGAGGATCACGCAGTCGCGCGGCAGGTCGCCGCCCCAGGTGCGGGCGAGCTGGCGGTGGGCGGGCATCGGCGGCAGGGGGCCGAAGTAGACGCCGCCGCCATGGCGCAGGTTGAGGAAGATCGAGGGCTGGTCGAAGCCGACCGAGAAGGCGGCGAAGGCGTCGCGGTCGATCCCCGTCCCCTGCACCTTCCAGGCGTTGACGCGGTCGCGGCTCACCTGGAAGAGGGCGACGCGCCGGTGGTTGCGTCCGAGGTAGCCGAGGAGGACGCGGGCCACCTCTTCGAGGTCGGAGACCTCCCCGAGCGCCGCGGTCGCCTCCTCGAGGCTGGCCGGCTGCTGCTGCGGCGGCGGCGGCGAGGGCTGCACGGTCGGCATCGGCAGGGTCGGCGGCAGCTCCCGCGGGCTCGTCGGGCCCGCCGGGAGGGCGGCCGGGGCCTCGGCCGCGAAGGGGCCGAGCTCCGCCCGCTCTTCCGGCGTCAGCGAGACGCTCTTCGCGCGTTGGATCGGGACCGGGGCGGCCGCCTGCGGGACCGGGGCTGCGGTTGCGGCCGCCGGCTGGGCGCCCGTGAGGCCGGGGCGCGGCGGCGGCAGCTCGTCCGGGCTCCACAGGATCGCCGCCGGCACCGGCGGGGGAGGCAGCGGCGTCAGCTCCGGGAGGTCGGGCGCCAGCTTCATCCTCGGCGGCGGCGCGAACGGGCTGTCGAACAGCGGCTCGGGCTCGGGCTGCTCGACCGGCTTCTTCTCCCACAGGAAGCGGGCGCGGTTCAGCCGGTCGAGGACCATGGCGAAGCGCGACGGGCACTCCTCGCCGTAGTACCGCTCGAGCGCCTCGAGGATGCGGACCTCCTCGGCGACGAAGACCTTGACCCGCTTGCCGGAGGCGAAGGCGATCTCGTCCTGGGCCGAGAGGTTCCGGGGGTCCATCAGGGCGAGGTCGAGCCGTCCCCCCTCGACCCGGAAGGGGATCGCGCGGCAGCGCCGGGCGAGCTTCTCGTGGAGCAGCCCGACGACCTCCTCGGGGACGCCGCGCAGGTCGTCGCCGCTCGCCGTCGGCACGCCGAGCTGCTCGGCGAGCCCCTTGAGCAGCAGCTCCTCGGTGATGGCGTCCATCTCCATCAGGCAGGTGCCGAGCCGGCCGCCGGCGACGTTCTGGTTCTTCAGGGCGCGCGTCAGCTGCTGGACCGTGATCCAGCCGCGCGCCACCAGGAGCTGTCCGAGCTTAGCCATTCAGCCTGGTTTCCCGCCCGGGGGCCTGCCGTGCGATACGGCTGTCGTGTGCACCGTCATCTGGGTCTCTGTAACTTGTTCACTGGACGATATTTAAGCGCAAGGGCGTCATTATAGAGGGGGCTCGATAGCCTTGTAAAGGAGCGCCGCCGGCTGCTATCCTGGGCGGCGTGAAGCTTTGTTTCTCAGCGGTTTGCGCCGCCAGCCTGACGTTCCTCCCCGCCTTCCTGGGCGTTGCGCCCTCTCCGGCCGCCGCCGCGCCCGCTCCGGTGGCCGCCGCGGCCCCCCCGGCCGCCGCTTCCGGGGCCTCGTTCCAGTTCGCCCTCGGCAAGCTGCTGGCCGTCGAGGGCTCGGTCAACGACGCGCTCGCCGCCTTCGAAGAGGCCGAGAAGCTGGCGCCCGGCGCCAGGGAGACCGCGTACGTGCTGGTCGAGCACGCGCAGCTCCTCGACCGCATGTCGCAGTACGCGCGGAGCGCCGCGCTGCGCGACGATTCGCTGCGCAAGGCGGCGGAGAAGGTCGCCGAGGCCCGCCGCCTGGCGCCCGACAACCTCGACGTGCTGCGCGCCGTCGGCGAGATCAACGTCGATCTCGCCGCCTCGGACCCCGGCGCGATGGCCACCGCCCGCGATGCCCTCGAGGCGGTGCGCAAGCGCGATCCGCGCGACGCCCAGGCCTTCCTCACCCTGGGGCGGATCTATCTCGACCAGAACCAGCCCGCCAAGGCGGCCGAGGTGTTCCGCGAGCTGATCAACAACGTCCCCGAGCAGCGGATGGCCTACGCCCTGCTGGTCGAGTCGCTGCTGCGCGCCAACCAGCCCGACGAGGCGCGCCGGGCGCTCGCCGACATCCTCGGCTTCGATCCCGGCTCGCTCGAGGCGCGCCTCACCCTGGCCGACCTCGAAACCCGCAACGGCGACACGGAAGCGGCGCTCAAGACGCTGCGCGAGGCTCCCGACGAGGTGCGCGACGATCCCCGCCTGCGCCGCCAGATCGCCTGGGCGCTCTACCAGAACGGCGACCTCGACGAGGCCCTGAAGGCGCTCGCCGCCATCCCGCCCCCCGACAAGGACGCGAAGGTGGGCGGCAAGGAGAGCGCGCAGGCGATCGCCCTGCTGCGCGGGCTGATCCTCACCGCCCAGGGGCGCACCGACGAGGCGCTCGCCGCCCTCGGCAAGCTGCACGACGCCGACCCTAAGGACTCGGGGGTCGCCCTGACCCTGGCGCGGGTGATGGAGCGCGCCGGGCGGCGCGACGACGCGGCGCGCCTGCTCACCGACCTCGCCGCCTCGTTCGACAAGGACGGCAAAGCCAAGGAGGCCCAGGAGGCGCGCCTCGAGGCGGCCCAGGTCTACTTCAACGGCAAGCAGTGGGACAAGGTGGGGGAGATCCTGCGCCCCCTGCTCACCGCGGCCGACGAAGGGGTGCGGCTCCAGGCGGTGAACCAGGAGGCCGACGCGCTCGTCAAGGCGAAGCGCTACGACGAGGCGCTGGCCCTGCTCGACAAGGAAGCCAGGGAAGAGCTCAAGGCGAAGGACCCGGCCGCGCCTCCGCCGGCAGCCGGCCAGGCTTCTCCCCAGGCTCCCCCAAATCACCGCCAAACGGGCCGAGATCCTCTCGCGGGCCGGCCGCGAGGCGGAGTCCGCGAGCCTGCTCGCCGGCCTCGCCGCCGGGGACGACAACTCGGCCCTCGCCGCGGTCCAGGCCTGGCAGCGGCTCGAAAAGTACCCGGAGTCGATCCCGGTGCTCGAGAGGATCGCCGCCGCCCATCCCGACCAGGTGCCCGTCGGCTTCCTGCTGGGGGCCGCCTACGAGCGCACGGGGCAGCGCGACAAGGGGGTCGCGGAGCTCCGGCGCGTGCTCAAGATCCAGCCGGATTTCCATGCCGCGCTGAACTATCTCGGCTACACCTTCGCCGAGGCCGGCATCCATCTCGACGAGGCGCTGAAGCTGATCCGCCGGGCGGTGGCGCTCGATCCGGACAACGGCGCCTACGTCGACTCGCTGGGCTGGACCTATTTTCGACTCGGCCGTCCGGAGCTCGCCCGCGACTCTCTGGAACGGGCCTCCCGACTGGAGCCCGAGGACGCCGCATTGCAGGAGCACCTGGGGGATGTTTATGTTGCGTTGGGGCAGACGGAGAGGGCACGGCAGGCCTACCGGCGGGCGCTCGATCTCGGCGGCGAAGCCCCCGAGAAGGTCCGGCACAAGCTCGGCGATCTCGACAAGACCCAAGCCCATTAGCGCCGGCGGCCGGGCCGCCGCGGCGGCCTGTCTGCTGCTCGGCCTTTCCCTGTTCGTGGGATGCGCCCGGAGCACCCCGTCCCCCCGCCCGTTGCCGGCCCCGACGCTCTCCCCGTGGGAGATCCCGCAGGCTTCCTACGGCTCGCAGCGCCTCTACCGGATGACCTACTCGGGTCCGGAGGGGGAGGGCTCCTTCCGCGTCACCCTGCGCCTCGTCTCGCCCGCCCGCTACCAGCTCCAGGCGGTCGACCCCGTGGGGAGGGCCCTCTGGAGCCTCGACGTGCAGGACAACGCCGGGCTCGCCCTGAACCACCACAACCGCACCTTCTGCCATCTCGAAGGGCGCTTCGACATCACCGGCGTGCCGCTGGGGCCCTTCCCCCTCCTCTCGCTCCCCGCCCTCCTGCTCGGCCGCGTCCCCGCCCAGCCGGGGCCGAATTCGCCCACCGCCCAGCCGCGCGGCCGCACCTTCGAGTTCAAGGACGACACCGACCGCAAGTGGACCGGAGTCTTGGGCGAGCAGGGGATCGTCACCCAGTGGATCCTCTCCGAGGGGAGCACCCCTAAGGCCTGGTACATGCACCGCGACGACTGGTCGATCCTCTCCGAGCGCGACCGCGGCGTCCAGGTGCGCTGGAAGGAAGCCGTGCGCGAGAACCTCGAGAAGGACCCCACCCGCTTCGAGATCCCCAAAGGCTACAAGGAGACCGAGTGCGGCGACCCCGCGCTGCCCGAAGGGGCGGCGGCGCCGACGCCGGACGATCCGTAGGGGGGCAGAGTGCAGTGAGATCGGTGACCTGAGGGCTGGCCCGAGCTGCGAACCTGCCGATCCCGGGCGCCTTTTTCCTCCCCCGTACTCGGGGGAGGCCAGGAGGGGGCGTTCCGGAGTCGGGGACGCTTCCTTGTCCGGTATGTTGCGAACCCCCTCCTGACCTCCCCTCTGGGCACCCTCTTCTCCAGGCAAGGAGATATTGAAGCCTTCCTCCCCACCTACTTCCGGTTAGGACGACTTACAGAGGCAGGCATCCGCTCCCGCTCCGAATCGGCATCGTCCGTTCGAACTGCATCACGAGGTGGCCAGCACCCTGGCTCACGATAGCCTCGATCGTCCATCGCTGCTTGGACAGCTCGGCCATGTCCAAATCACTGTTCCTTAGGACATCGAGGAAGGTTCCGTCGGCCCGCATACTCACCTGCAGCAACTTCTGCTCTTTCATGAGGTTTCTTCCTTTCGGTTATAGGTCGGCGCTTTGCGCACCGCTAGGAAGGAGGAGACCACGCAGCGAGAGCCCTATGGGAGGGCTGGAGTGCAACGTGCGGAACGGAGGCTATAGCTAGGAGGGCGCCGTATCCGCGCGGACCGCCATCCCCCGGTTTGACAGCCTCGCCCCGCATCCCTACGATAGAGTGCCCTCGTGGGGTCGCCGTCCGTCCTGGCGAGCTCTCTTGGGGGGACGCTTCTCCGGTCGTCGGTGCTCTGGAGGTCGCGCCAGTATATAATGCTCGGAACGATGCCCGACGCGTGTATGAATTGCGGCTCTCCTTCGGAAAGCGGCGCCGTTTCCGTTGTACGAAGGAGCCTCCGCGCGACCCCCAAGTGCCCTGAGCCCGGCTCGCGGCGCCACCTGTCGCGTTTTCATACCCGCCGAGGAACAGCTAGGGCTGACCCGGAGAGGACGCGCAAATGGAGATCACAGAGGTCAAGGTCTTTCCCATTCAAGAAGAGAAGCTGAAGGCGTTCGTTTCCATCGTCTTCGATCAATGCTTCATGATCAACGACATCAAGATCATCCAGGGGCGCGACGGGCTGTTCATCAGCATGCCCAGCCGGAAGAAGAAGAACGGCGAGTTCAAGGACGTCGCCCATCCGCTCAACAACGAGACGCGCCGGATGATCGAGGAGAAGGTGCTCGTCGAGTACGATTCCGCGCTCCGCGAGCGCGGCGAGCCGCCGGCAGAGCGCGGCGAGCGGGCCTCGCGGCCGGCGTACGAAGCGGCCGGGATGCTCGAGGAGGTCCACAGCATCGCCGCGGCCGCGCCGGTTCCGTCCGTTGCGCCTGCCGCGACCGCTGCGATGGCGGCGCCGGAGAAGTCGATGGAGGAAGTCGAGGAGATCCATCTCAGCGACTCCTTCTGGAACGTGTAAGCTTGGAGCACCCGGTCTCCGGGGCTTGGGGAGAGGAGCACGGGTGGGCCTGGCGGCTGCCTCAGGTGTGGAAGTCGCCCGGCAGGGCACCTCGACTGGGGCGTCGCCAAGTGGTAAGGCACCAGACTTTGAATCTGGCTACCGGAGGTTCGAATCCTCCCGCCCCAACCAGTTCAGGCTTTTCCCAGCCGCAATCAAACGCGTGAGCCCGCTCCGCGGCGGGGACCTCGAGGTCCCCGTCCAGCGGGCGGTAACGGGCGAATAAGAGGAAGAGAATGGCCGGTGAGCTGAAAATCTTCGGTGGACGCGCGCACCCTGCGCTGGTGGCGGAGATCTGCGAGTACTTGAACCTCGAGTCGGGGAAGGTCTCGGCGTTCAACTTCTCCGACGGCGAGACGTTCGTCCAGATCGAGGAGAACGTGCGCGGCTCGGATGTCTTCGTCGTGCAGCCGACCTGCAACCCGGTCAACGACAACCTGATGGAGCTGCTGATCCTGCTCGACAGCCTCAAGCGCTCCTCGGCGTCGCGGGTGACGGCGGTCATCCCCTACTACGGCTACGCGCGGCAGGACAAGAAGGACAAGCCGCGGGTGCCGATCACCGCCAAGCTGGTCGCCGACCTGATCTCGCGCGCCGGCGCCGACCGGGTGCTGACGATGGACCTCCATGCCGACCAGATCCAGGGCTTCTTCGACGTGCCGGTCGACCATCTGTTCGCCGCGCCGGTGATCCTCGACGCGGTGCGCGAGATGCACATCCCGAAGCTCGTCGTGGTCTCCCCCGACGCCGGCGGGGTCGAGCGGGCGCGGGCGATCGCCAAGCGCCTCGGGGCGGAGCTGGCGATCATCGACAAGCGCCGCACCGCCCCCAACACGGCCGAGGTGATGCACCTGATCGGCGACGTCGAGGGGTGCAACGCCCTGGTGGTGGACGACATCATCGACACCGCCGGCACCCTGGCCAAGACGGTCGAGGCGCTGAAGGCGAAGGGGGCCGAGCGCGTGCTGGCGGCGGGGGTGCACGGCATCCTCTCCGGGCCGGCCTTGCAGCGCCTCGCCGACTCACCCGTAGAAGCGGTCCTGATCACCAACACGACGCCGGTGGACGCCAAGCTCGCCCGCCTGCCGAAGCTGCACCCCCTGTCGGTAGCGCCGCTGCTCGGCGAGGCGATCCGCCGGATTCACGAGAACAGCTCCGTAAGCTCCCTATTTGTCTAGAGTCGACGGAAACACCAGAAGATAGAAGCGAGGAAACCCATGAGCGAGACGATGAAGATTGAAGTCCAGCCCCGGCACGAGACCGGGAAGAACGCCAACCGGCGCTCCCGCGCGTCCGGCAAGATCCCCGCGGTGGTCTACGGCGGCGGCAAGGAGAGCGTGTCGATCGAGGTCAACCGCAAGGCCCTCCTCGACCACCTGAAGGGGCACTCCGGCGAGAACCCCATCTTCCTGCTCAAGCTCGGCGACAAGGACCGGCACGCGATGATCCGCCACATGGACGTCGATCCGATCAGCCGTCAGGTGATCCACATCGACTTCCAGCGCGTGATGATGGACCAGAAGATCCGCGTCGCCGTGCCGGTCGAGCTCACCGGCACCGCGGTCGGGGTCAAGGTCGAGGGCGGGCTGATCGACTTCGTGACCCGCGAGGTCCACATCGAGTGCCTGCCGGCCGACATCCCGAAGCACCTCGAGATCGACGTCACCGACCTGCACGTCGGCCAGCACGTCGCGGCGAAGGACATCAAGCTCCCCGACGGCGTGACGCTGCTCGACGAGCCGGAGAAGGTCCTCGCCTCGCTGACCCACACCAAGGAAGCGGACTCCGCCGTGGCCGGCGAGGGCGCCGAGCCCGAGGTGGTCAAGAAGGCCAAGGGCGAGAGCTAGGGTCTCACTCTCCGCATGCGCCTCATCCTCGGGTTGGGCAACCCGGGCGAGGAGTACCTCGCCACCCGCCACAACGTGGGCTTCCGGGTGGTCGAGGAGCTCGCCCGGCGCTGGGAGATCCCCTTCGACCGACAGGAGTGCAACGCCCTGGCCGCCCTCCGCGCCGCAGCCCCGGTCGAGGGCTCGGTGGCGGACGACGGCGTGCTGCTGGTCAAACCCCAGACCTACATGAACCGCAGCGGCTGGGCGGCGCGCTGCCTGGCCGAGCGGCACGCGCTCGATCCGGCCGCCGTGCTGGTGGTCTACGACGAGGTCAACCTGCCGCTGGGGAAGCTGCGGCTGCGCCGCGCCGGGAGCCCCGCCGGCCACCGCGGGCTCGAGTCGGTGATCGAGAACCTGCGGAGCGCCAAGGTGCCGCGCCTGCGCCTCGGCGTCGCGCCGGAGGCGGGGAAGCCGGCGGGGGGCGAGGAGCTGGTCGATTTCGTGCTCTCGCCGTTCGCCGCCGAGGAGCGCGAGGCCGTCGAGGAGATGATCGGCCGCGCCGCCGACGCCTGCGAGGCCTGGCTCGGCGACGGGGTGGACGCCGCGATGGGGCGTTTCAACGGGTAGAGCAGTGCGCCCGGGCACCCGGGCGACCGCGGGTCGCCCCTACGCCCAGCGGTCGTAGGGGCGAGGGGCGGTCGCCCTCGCTTGCAGTTCCTCCCCCGTCGTGTATAATTCGCCCCCTTGTCACCGGGCGGGCCGTCTCCGGCACCGCCGATTCTTCCACCTCTCTGTTCCGCTGTGAAAGCGGGACCGATCCCAGGCCATAGGGAGGACAGAGAACACCCATGCGTACCTACGAGCTGATGTTCGTGGTCGACCCTCGCGTCTCCGACGAGGACGTCGTCACCATGACGCAGGAATACAAGAACATGATCACCGCCGGCGGCGCCCAGATCACCGGCGAGGAGAACTGGGGACGGCGCAAGCTCGCCTTTCCCATCGACAAGCTGAACGAGGGCAAGTACGTCCTCTTCTATGTCGGCAGCGAGACCGGCAAGAGCGGCCTCCCCGAGGTCGAGCACCGGATGCGCCAGAACGACAAGATCCTGCGTTACCTGACGGTGCGCACCGACGAGGACCTGAAGCGGGCGGCCCGCCGCCGTCCGGAGGCCGCGTCCGGCGTCCCCGCGGGCACGGGAGAGGCTCCGACCTCTCCGCCGGCCGCGGGCGCTCCGCCGGCTGCGACGCCTGCGACGGCTGCGAATAGCGGGGAAGACCGGGCCGAGCCGGCGCCCGAGGGGGAGGTTTAAGATGGCACGCGCAAGAAAGGTCTTCTTCCGCCGGCGCAAGGTCTGTAAGTTCTGCGCCGACAAGATCGACTACATCGATTACAAGGACGTCAAGCTCCTGCAGCAGTTCATCCCGGAGCGTTCGAAGATCCTGCCGCGCCGGATCTCCGGCACCTGCGCCACGCACCAGCGCCCGCTCCAGCAGGCGATCAAGCGGGCGCGTCACCTGGCTCTGATCCCGTTCACCACGGACTAGGAGGGAAGCGTGAGAGTCATTCTGCTCAACGATCAACGCCACCTCGGCAAGCGTGGCGAGGTGGTCGACGTCAAGCCGGGCCATGGCCGCAACTATCTGCTGCCACAGGGGATGGCGCTCGCCGCGACGCCGGCGAACATCAAGCTGTTCGAGCACCAGCGGGTCAAGATCGACGCCCAGCACGCCAGGGAGCGCGACGCCGCGCAGGCGATCGCCGACAAGATGGCCGGCCTGCGTCTCGAGATCCCCAAGCGGGTCGGCGAGACCGACACGCTGTACGGCTCGGTCACCGCGGGCGACATCGCCGAGCTGCTCGAGAAGAAGGGCTTCGCAGTCGACCGCCGGCGCATCGATCTCGAGGGGGGGATCAAGACCCTCGGCGATCATACGGTGCGCGTCGAGCTGCATCCCGAGGTCGTCGCCGAGATGACCGTCTCGGTGGTGCGGGAAGAGTAGGCGGCCTCGCTCGGGGCGGGGCGCCGGCGCGGTATGGAATCTCGAGACAGTCGTCCTCCCGAGGCTCCTTCGGCTCCCGAGCGTCGCGCCCCCACCCTCGACGACTTCCTCGTCGAGCCCACCCGTGATCTCACCGACTGGCGATGGCTGTGGGCGGGGGACCATGCGTTCCCCATCCGGAGCCATCGCGGCCTCCTCGGCCGTCTCCTGGTCGGCGTCAAGCGCCTCTTCCGTCCCCTCGTCAAGACCCCCCAGAACGACCTCTGGGAGCGGCAGCGCACCTTCAACCTGATCCTCGTCGAGCACCTGGCGCGGCTGGAGGCGGCGCGCGCCGACCAGCAGCGGCGCATCGAGTACCAGGAGGCGCTCGACGCCGAGGGGATCCACGAGGTGATGCGCCACAACGACGCCCTCTTCGCCCGCGCCGACCAGAAGCTCGACCGCTACCGGCGCGAGGCGCGCGACCTGCTGGGGAGCCTCGGCGCGGCGCTCGCCGCCGTCCGCTCGGCGCCCGCCGGGAGTAGCGCCGCGATCGAGACGATCGCCCGCGCCCACGACGAGCACGGCTACCTCGAGCTCGAGCGCCGCTACCGCGGCACCGAGAGCGAGATCCGCGAGCGGATCGCCGCCTATCTGTCCTACCTGAAGGATCTGCCCGCGGGAGTCCCCGTGCTCGACCTCGGCTGCGGGCGGGGCGAAGCGCTCGCCCTGCTGCGCGACCACGGCATCCCCGGCCGCGGCGTGGACTCGAGCGCCCGCATGGTCCAGCTCTGCCGCGAGCGGGGGCTGGAGGCCGAGGCGGGGGACCTCTTCGCGTTCCTGGAAGCGCTCCCCGCGGAGAGCCTGGCGGGGGTGGTGTCGTTCCACGTCATCGAGCACCTCCCCGGCGGCGCGCTCGACCGCCTGGTGCGCCTCGCCTGGCGGGCGTTGCGCCCCGGCGGGGTGCTGATCCTCGAGACGCCGAACCCGCTGTCGATGGTGGTCGCGGCGCGCAACTTCTGGCTCGATCCCACCCACGTCCGCCCCGTGCACCCGGAGAGCCTGCGGCTGATCTACGAGCTGGCCGGCTTCGAGCCGGTCGAGCGGCTCGACCTCCGCCCTTTCCCCACCGCCGACCGCCTCCCCGAGATCGACCTCGCCCTCCTCCCCGCCGAGCAGCGCCCGCTCGCCGACGGGGTCAACCGCCTGCGCGACCGGCTGGACGAGCTGCTCTTCGGGTTCCAGGATTTCGGGATGGTGGGGAAAAAACCGCCCCGCCCCTGAGATAGCTCACCGGAGCGGGCTGCTTTTTCCTCCCCTGTATTCGGGGGAGGCCAGGAGGGGGCGCTCCAACCAAGGAAACCGGCCGGCCTGCGGGCACCCCCTCCTAACCTCCCCCGAGTACGGGGGAGGAACAAGGCCGCCTATCCGGCGTTAAGGCATCTCAGGGGTGGGCTGGTGCTCCGGCCGCAGCAGGTCCAGCACCGTCTTGACCGGCGCGAAGGTGGCGTCCGGGACCTCGACGAAGACGGTGCTCCAGCCGGCCATGGCGCCGTTCCACAGGCCGGGGCGCTCGAGCGCCTTGAGCGGCACCCCCTCGTGCGACTTCTCGGCGATGAAGATGGCCGCGGGGTCGACGAAGCGGTGGAGGTCGTAGGGGCGACCGTGGCGGTCGCGCAGGCCGCAGACGACGTCGACCGGATTGAAGTGGGTCGCAGCGGCGAGGACCGCCTGCTGGCCGGCGTCGCGCGGGTCGATCTGCGAGGTCTCGACGATCTGCGGCGAGATCTCGCCCGCGGGCCCCGTCGAGGACTCCACCCAGAAGGGGCCGCCCCCCGGCTCGCCCAGATTGCGCACCACGCCGCAGACGCGGATCGGCCGGTCGAGGGCGTCGGTCAGGAAGTGCTGCCGCTCGCGCAGATCGCTCTTGGCGAAGCTTGCCGGCAGCGGGCGGCAGAGCTCGCGGTCGAGGAACTCGGCGGCCTCGCGCAACACCCCTTCGGCCCGCTTCCCCTTGACGCCGTCGAGCGCCTCGAGGCGGTCGAGGTGGGCGAACGCCTGCTCGCGCACCGCCAGCAGGCATCCTCCGAGGAGCCGCTTCCAGAGGTGGACGAGGGGCTTCCTGTCGTCGGGGACGACGTTGTCGATGTTCTTCAGCAGCACGATGTCCCAGCCGTCCTGCCCCAGCTCGTTGAGGTTGTCGAGCAGGGCGCCGTGGCCGCCGGGACGGAACAGGAGCGAGCCGTCGGCGAGCCGGAACGGGCGGTCGCAGAGGTCGACGGCGAGGGTGTCGGTGGCGTGCCGCTGGGTGGAGAAGGAGACCTCGAAGCGGCAGTCGTAGCGCTCCTCGAGCCCCGGGCGGACGCGGTCGAGCAGGCGCTCGAACCCCTCCTGGTGCTCGGGCGAGACGGTGAAGTGGAGGAGGCAGAGGCCGTCGTCGGAGCGCGTCATCGCCGCCGCCTCGACCAGGTGCTCCTCGAACGGCGTGCGCGCCCCCTCCCGCGTTCCCGGATAGCGGTGAAAGGGGAGGAGCCCCTTGGGGCATTCGGCGTAGCCGAGCCCCGGGGTCCCGACCAGGGCGGCGAGCACGCGGCGCCAGTCCCGCTTGCGCACGCCGGCGCCGTGGAGGCCGAGGACTGCGGCGAGGTCGTGGTAGAAGGCGAAGCGGGGGAGGTGCTCGAGCAGCGTCCGCAGCACCGGGCCGGGCTCGCTCCCCGGCGGGCTCGCCAGGTAGGCGACGACGTCCTTGAACATCCGGGTGGCGGCGCCGGAGGCGGGGACGAACTTGGCGGTGCGTCCCCGGCGCGCGGCGGCGTCGAAATGGCCGAGCAACGTGGCGTGATCCTCCGGCGCGATGGCGCGGATGCCGTCGCCGGGCCGGCAGGGACGGAGCACCCGGGTGTAGGGCGGCGGATGACGGAAGATCTCCACCTGGCGGGCGGCCTCCGCCGGAGCGATCCCCATCTCCGCCATCTGGCGGAGGTCGCGCGGCGAGAAGAGGTCCCCCGCGGGGTCGGCAGTCACCGCGGCGGCCATCGTGGCCGTCGCCGCCATCACGGACGACGTGCCGCGGCCGGCGGCGGTTTCAGTGCTGAGCTTCTCCATGTTGCGCCAATTGATGCACGACTTCCGCCAGGGGAAGGGCCGCCTGATCCCGCGCGCTGAGCAGGGGGGAATCGGTCGGCCACTCGACGCCGATCGTGGGGTCGTTCCAGGCGATGGCGATCTCGTCGTCGCGGTCGTAGAGGGTGGTGCACTTGTAGAGGACGTGGGCGGCGTCCGAGGTGACGCAGAAGCCGTGGGCGAACCCTGGGGGGACCCAGAGCTGGTGATGGTTGGTGCCGGAGAGCAGGGCGCTCACCCACCGGCCGAAGGTCGGCGACTCGGGCCGGATGTCCACCGCCACGTCGAGGATCTCGCCGAGCACCACGCGCAGGAGCTTCCCCTGCGGCCGGCGGACCTGGGCGTGGAGCCCGCGCAGGGTCGAGCGGACCGAGTAGGAGTGGTTGTCCTGCACGAACTCCTCGGGGAGGCCGGCGCTCCCGTACTTCAGCTTCTGGTAGGTCTCGAGAAAGAAGCCGCGGTCGTCGCCGAAGACGTCGGGCTCGACCAGCACCACCTCGGGAATCGCGGTTGGCAAGAATTTCATTCCGCTTCGACCTCTTTTTCTGTTTTTCCTGTCGCGTCCGATTCTGTCGCTTCCGATGGAGCTCCGAGCCCGAGCCGCTCGCGGCCGTAGCCGCCGCCGGCCACCGCCGCGCACCAGTCGCGCCGTGCGAGATACCAGCGCACCGTGGCGAGGAGCCCCTCCTCGAAGCTCTTGCGCGGCGCCCAGCCGAGCTCGCCGCGGATCTTGTCGTCGTCCACGGCGTAGCGGCGGTCGTGCCCGGGGCGGTCGGCGACGAAGGTTTTGAGCGCCGCGTAGGAGGCGATGCCGCGCTCGCGGAGAGCGGGGTTGGCGGCTGCCGGCCGCTCGCTCTCGAGCAGCGCGCAGAGGGTGTCGACGATCTCGAGGTTGGTGCGCTCGCTGCGCCCCCCCAGGTTGTACTTCTCCCCCGGCCGGCCGCGCTCCAGGGCGGCGAGGACGCCGCGGCAATGGTCCTCGACGTAGATCCAGTCGCGGACGTTGCCGCCGTCGCCGTAGATCGGCAGCGGCCGGCCGTCGAGGGCGTTGAGCACCATCAGCGGGATCAGCTTCTCGGGGAACTGGTAGGGGCCGTAGTTGTTCGAGCAGTTGGTGACCAGCGCCGGCAGGCCGTAGGTCTCGTGATAGGCGCGCACCAGGTGATCGGCCGCCGCCTTGGAGGCGGCGTAGGGGGAGTTGGGGGCGTAGGGGGTGACTTCCGAGAACGCGCCGGTCGCCCCCAGGCTTCCATAGACCTCGTCGGTCGAGACGTGGAGGAAGCGGAAGGCGCCGCGCTCCGCTGCGGCGAGCGCCGCCAGGTGGTGGCGGGCCGCCTCCAGCAGCTCGAAGGCGCCGACGATATTGGTCTGGATGAAGGCGCTGGCGTCGTCGATCGAGCGGTCGACGTGGCTCTCGGCGGCGAAGTTGACCACCGCCGTCGGGCGCCGCTCGGCGAACAGGCGGCGGACGGCGCCGCGGTCGGCGATGTCCCCCTCGACGAACGCGAAACGGGGATGGCCGAGCACGTCGGCGAGGCTCTCGAGGCTGCCGGCGTAGGTGAGCTTGTCGAGCACCACGACGCGGGCGGCGCTCTCGGCGAGGACGAGCCGCACGAAGTTGCAGCCGATGAATCCGGCTCCGCCGGTGATGAGGATGTTTTCCATGGTGAGAGGTCTCTTGGGCCCCGGGGGGCGTCGGCAGCGGGGAAGTATAGCCGTATACGAGCGCGCGGCAGGGAGGCGTCTACTCAGGTTAGATGGGGTTAGAATCGCGCCGCTGTGACGGGGCCTCGTGATCGGCTTCGGCACCGGCTTCACCAGGAGATCCTCCGATGACAATTTTCCCTCGGGTCGCGCCGTGACCCCGCTCCAGGCCATCCTCCTCGGCATCGTCCAGGGGCTCACCGAGTTCCTCCCCGTCAGCTCGTCGGGGCACCTGATCCTGGTTCCCTTCTTCCTCCACTGGCCCGACCAGGGGCTCGCCTTCGACATCGCGACCAACACGGGGACCCTGATCGCCCTCCTCGCTTACTTCCACCGCGACGTGCGCGACCTGATCACCGGCTTCTTCACCGGCGCGCCGCGCTCGCGCGACGGCGAGTTCGCGCCGCGGCCGATGGCCTGGGCGATCATCGTCGGCACCATCCCCGCCGGCATCGCCGGGCTGCTCGCCAAGCACTGGATCGAGAACTACGCCCGCAACCCGCTGCTGATCGCCTGCACCACCCTCGTCTACGGCCTCCTCCTCTTCGCCGCCGACCGCATCGGGCGCAAGGTGCGCACGATCGACCAGGTGACCCTGATGGACGGCCTGCTGGTCGGCTGCGCGCAGGCGCTCGCCCTGGTGCCGGGGACCTCGCGCTCGGGGGTGACCATCACCATGGCGCTGCTGCTCGGCTTCATGCGGCCGGCGGCGGCCCGCTTCAGCTTCCTGCTGACCATTCCGATCAGCGTCCTCGCCGCCGCCAAGGAGGCGAAGGACCTGATGGACGCGGGGGTGGGGAGGGCGGAGCTGGTGCCGATGGCGATCGGCCTCGTGGTCTCCGCCGTGGTCGGCTACGCGGTGATCGCCTGGCTTCTCGAGTGGTTGCGCCGGCGCGATCTCACCGTCTTCGTGGTCTACCGGGTGATCCTGGCGGCGGTGATCTTCGCGGCTCTCTATTTCCGCTAAGAAGATGGAGCGTTCATATTGACAAGTGCGTATGAGTGCTCTACTCTTCCAAATGCGGGGAGGCAATCCTCCTCTCATCCCTCCCAAAAAAGGAGCGCCCAAGCGCTCCTTCTTTTTTTGCGGCCGGCGCCGTGTCCGCGGTCCGCTTTGTCGCGCCCGCTTGTCCGCGCTGTTATTGCCCCAGGAGCCCCTTCTTGAAGTCGGCACCGGGGGCGGGGTCTGGGCCGATCCAGGTGGCGAGGATGGCGTCGGCCGTCGGCTTGCCGGGGAGCGTCCCCTTGGCCTTGCCGTTGACCTCGACCGTGGTCCCTTCGCCGGGGACGTAGGTCAGCGTCAGCTCGTTCCCCTTCGGAATCGGCTCCATCCAGTTGCAGAGCGAGGCGAACGCCTTCTTGACCTCGGGGAGGGCCTTGGGGGTGTTCTGCTCCAGCCCCTCCTTCCAGGCGTCGCACATCTGGTCCTTGTTGACGCCGTAGAGGAAGTGCATGACCATCCGGTGCGGCACGTCCGCCGCCAGGATCTTCGCCGCCGCCCTCTCCTTCTGGGGGAGGTAGAGGCCGGCGACGTACACCTTGATGAAGAACTTGGTGCGCAGGGCCATGCCGTTGAGCGCCAGGCTCTGCCCCTTGACGTCGGTCTTGTCGGGGAGGGTGACCCCGGCGAGCGTGCCGGCGCCGGCGGCGTGGCCGCCGGCCGAGAGGGTGAGCGAGAGGGCGAGGAGAGCGGGGGCTACGATTCGCATCCGGGGGTCCTCCAGTGAGCTGGATCGTTGCGGCTTGGCCGGCGAGTCTAGCATTCCGCCGTGCGCCGGGACGCCGGCAGATGCCTCGAGCGCAACCCGCGGGGCGGCGCGCCGTATCCTGAGGCGTCATGCGGACCGATGCCGAGCTGGTCGCCAACGCCCTCCGGGGCTCCGAGGCGGCCTGCCGCGAGCTGGTGAAGCGCTTCGAGCGCCCGGTCTACACCCTGATCCTGCGCATGGTGCAGAATGCCGCCACCGCGGAGGACCTCGCCCAGGAGGTCTTCGTCAAGGCCTTCCGCCGCCTCGACAGCTACGACCTGCAATGGAAATTCTCGAGCTGGCTGTTCAAGATCGCCCACAATACGACGATCGACCACCTGCGGCGAGGGGTTCTCGAGACGGTGCCGATCGAGGGCGGGGGGGACGGCGGCGAAGGGAGCCTGGCGGGGGCGCTGTCCGATCCCACGGCCGAGAGCCCGCTGGCGGCGGCGGAGCGGCACGACCTCGCGCGCTCGCTCGAAGCTGCGATCGCCCGCCTCCGCCCCGAGTACCGCCAGGCGGTGCTGATGTTCTACGTCCAGGGCGCCTCCTACCAGGAGATCTGCGACGTCTCGGGGCTGCCGCTCGGCACGGTGAAGACCAACCTCCACCGGGCGCGCAAGGAGCTCGCGGCGCTGATGACCGGGGCCGGCTGGGCCCCTGAAACCGGCGGAGCTCCCCTCTCGTAGGATGGCGCAGAGGAGAATGACGAAAATGCGCCGTCCCGAACCCGAAGCTCTCGAACGCTGGCTCGCCGCCGAGCGGGACGACCGCGATGACGGTGACGGTGCGGCCGAGGGAGCGCTCCGCGAGCTGCTCGCGGCGCTCCCCCTCTCGGCGCCGCCGGCCGGCTTCGCCGACCGGGTGATGGCGCGGGTGAGCCTCCCGGCGCCGGCGGCACTGCCGGCGAATCGGCGCGACGTCTTCGCCTGGCGCCCGCTGCGGATCGTGCTCACCCTCTGCCTGATCGCCACCGGCCTCGGCGCCCTCTGGCTGCCGCCGGCGCTGCGCGCCCTGTCGGTGCTGTGGAGCTTCAGCGGCATGGTGGAGGGCGGGACGCGGCTGCTGATCGCCGCCGCCGGATGGCTGGCCGCGCTCCTCCAGACCTGGGACTTTCTGCTGACGCTCGAGCGCGCCCTGGCGCAACCCCTGGCCGCGCCGCAGGTGACGGCTCTCCTGCTCGGCGGCCTGCTCGCTTCGAGCCTGGCTTTCCGTTTTCTCCGTGACCAGATCACGGGCGAGAGGTGGACTCATGTGGACCCGATCTGACGACGCGCACGACGCGCGGAATTTCACCCCGCAACGCTCCGGCCTCCGGTCCGTCCGGCGGCTCGTTCTCTTCGGCGCCGTCCTCGCCGCCGGCCTGTTGGGAGCCGCGAACGCCGCTCCCACCCCGCAGTCGCCGGACCGGCCGCCGGCCACGGCGCAGGAGAAGAGCGATCTGCGCGCGGCGATCGAGGCCCGCTACGAGGTCCTGCCGATCTCGGGCGGCGTCCTGCTCAAGCCGCGCCAGGCGAAGGCGGGGGTGCGCACGGTCGAGGTGACCGGGGACCGCATCGCCGTCAACGGCGAGCCGGTGGTCAGCGCCCGCACCCTGCGCGACTGGCTGGGGGAGGACGCCGGCGTCCTGCTCCGCTTGCAGGCCGTCCCCGCGGCCGGCCGGCGCCAACTCCTGGGGCTCGGCGCGGAGCCCGCCGTCCACTCGCAGCCCACGTCGGCCGCCGTGAGGGAGGCTCCCCCGGCGGCGACCTCCGACCCGGACACCGATGCCGCGGATGCCGCCGAGACCTCGGACACCAGCGAGGAGCCTTCGATGGCCGAGCCTCCGGCGCCGCCGGAGGCGCCGGAGCCCGCGGAGGAGGCCGTGCCGTCCAGGGACCGTCATTCCTCCGGGCGGCGGGTGAACGTGGGGGGGAGCGTCCACGTGGCGAAGGACGAGCTGGCCGATCAGGTGGTGGCGATCGGCGGCACGGCCGACGTGCAAGGAGACGTCAAGCACGCGGTGACGGCGGTCGGCGGCCCCGCCCGCATCGAGGGGAAGGTGGGGGGGGACGTGGTCTCGATCGGCAGCAACGTCTACCTCGGCCCGCACTCCGTGGTCTCGGGGGACGTCACCAGCGTCGGCGGCACCATCGAGCGCGATCCGGGCGCCGTGATCCACGGTTCGACCTCCGAGGTCGGCATGACGCCGTTCGGCCGGCACCGCCACTTCCTCCACTACGGCCCGACGTGGGGGTTCTGGGGCGGCGTTTCCGACCTGATGGGGAGCCTCGTCCGCCTCGTGCTGACCGGCCTGCTGGTCTGCCTGGTGCTGATGGTGGCGCGCCGGCCGCTCGAGCGGGTGGAGCGGATGCTGGTGACCCAGACCTGGCCGTCGGTGGCGGTGGGGCTCGCCGGCTCGATCTTCTTCTGGCCGCTGTTCATCGTGGTCACCATCCTGCTGGCGATCACCATCGTCGGCTGCGTGCTGTTCCTGCTCTACCCGTTCCTGCTGCTCTACGTGGGGCTGCTGCTGATCCTCGGCTACGCCACCGTCTCCTATCGCCTGGGGCTCTTCCTGGTCGGGCGGCTCGGGCTGAAGATCGCCGGCGACTACGCGGCGGCGCTCACCGGCGTGGTGGCCCTCCAGGGGTGGATCGTGCTGGGCAACCTGTTCGACCTCCTCCCCTGGCCGTTCGGCTTCTTCGCCTTCGTCTGCTGGCTGTTCGGCACGCTCGCCACCATCGCCGCCCTGGTGACCGGTTTCGGCGCCGTCATCCTCTCCCGCTTCGGCCTCGCCCCCGGCTACTGGCCCGGCCGCGGCGCGGCCTACGCCCCGTCCCCGGCCTACCCGCCGCCGTCCCCATACTCGGCACCTGCGCCCCCGGCGTACTCGCACCCGGTCCCCCCGGCGACCGGGGAGCTGCCGCTGAGCGATGGGCGGGTGTATCCGCCGGAGGAGGGGCGGTAGGGGTTTATGCCAGCAGAATCTTCAGCCGCTTCGAGCAGCAGGCTGAAAAGCCTGTGTCCGTCAGCCTCCCGCCGGGGGTCGTAGATCAGAAACTTGATCTCCGGCTCCTGGTCGTTCGCATTCGGCGAATCCAGAGGTAAATGCGCCCACGCCTCCTGCGCTGCCTTCCTGAGTGCCGGAAGCTCGGTGCCGCCATCGACGAGAAGAAGGATGCGCCGTAGCGGAGTATGCTTCACGAGGTGGGTGAGCTCCCAGATGCAGCTCTGGTTTCCGACAGTAAAGCCTTGCAAGTCCATGAGCACCGCATCCGCATCCTGAACCAGTCGAATGAAGGCTCGCTTCCAGGCGTCGACGTAGCAGAAGACGCCGTTCACCGGGTACCGCGCGTCCGCTTCGACCTCCGATCGCAGCTTGAGCAGCCGCTTGTCGCCCTCTTCGTTTAGCAGCCGCTTGTCGACCTCTTCGTTTGTCTTGAGAAATTGATCTTCGCTGCGGCGCAACAAAAAGGCTTCCAGCATCGTTGAGCGAAGAGTCCGCGAGGCGACGTCGCTGCCTGCAAGGAGGTCGACGGAGCCAATCCGGCGCCAAGTGTCGTCCAGAGTGTCGATAAGGTCTTCAGGCTCGTCCGCTCTACCGAAGGTTCGTAGTAGCAAAAGCCGCTTCGGCGCCGGGATTGGGCGGGGTGCGCGAATTCGCCACAACAGCACGTGCAAAACGACGAGATGGAGTGCAAGAGTGACCCCACAACCCAAGGACAACACCAAAAGCGACAGACCAGAACCGCTGAATAGACTGCCCCTAAACCCCCAGGCATAGAGCAGGAGACAGAGAGTTAGGTAGGTCCAGCAAAAGTGCACAGCGATGATTTCGGTCGTAAGCCAACGTCCCTGCTCTTGAAGCCACACAAAAACCTTGAAGACCGCCCAGACGAAAAGCACCCCCAGGGTGCTCCAAGCAGTGGTGGACAAGATCAACAGAACCAAAGGCGCGCCGTGAAGAGGCATTCCGCAGCCGACAATAACAACCCCGACCATAGCCAGAATCGCCACCCAGAACTTTCTCTTGGACCGGGAGAGCAACCTAAGGAGGCTGCCGGCTAAAATCACTCCGAGCACGACATTGGCAAGGCCGGCTGGGATCAACCAAGGAAATTCTGCGTTGGCTTTGGTCAAGGTATCTCGAAATATTGCTTTCGTAGGGTACAACCAATGGAACGCGATCGCTACCGTCCAGATGTAGAGAAGGCTGGCGGCCAGCAAGGCGAGGAAAGGTTGCGTCCGGCGTGTGCGCAAGAAATATAGACCCGCCAAGGGGCAGATGACGAAGAGACCGACAGGAGTTTGGAGGAAGGTAAGCGGCCCGCCGGGCGGGTAAAAGAGAATCTTAAGTAGCCACAGGATCCCCTTCGATTTCGCGACTAAGAGGAGGAGAGCTAAAAGGCAGCCGATCAACGAATACCCAAGAAGCGTCGACAGGCGCTGGTGAGCTGAAATCCTGAGAAACCAAGTGACGGCCACGAGTTGTGTCGCCAGGAAAAGGTACGACATGATGAGCACCGGAATTGTCTGTCCTGCGGCGGCCGCTTGCATGAGGAAGGCGGTCGAAAGCGCCGCGTAGGCGATCGCTGCGACCAAGTAGGCGAAGCGAACGCGCATCGTCACATCGCGGGCCTCCTTGACGACCGGATCTTCCGTCGAATCAAGGTTCGCGCGTGCGTCCGGTGTTAAGAGCAATTCCGATCCGTCACGCAGGGGTCCTGCAACGTCAGAAGGGAAATTCGGCGAGCTCGGCGCATGATCCTTCGGGAGCAGATCGCGCCGATAGAGCCTATCCATAATTTTGGCAGCTACTGAGAGCAAGAGCGGAACAGCTAAAAATGCCACGAGGGGAGAAATCTTGGAATACAGGGATTCTTCAGCCGGGGCAAACACCGCACTCAGCCACAGCCCAGTCCTCCTAAAAAGTGGCCCAAGGGCCCTCGCGAGGCCGAAAATGATGCGATCCATCTCGTCTGGCCAACTCAGATACACTCTCATTACGCTTTCTCCAGAATCTCTGAAACCGACGGCACCTATTCGGCGGCTTTCGAAACTGGTGGCCTCCACCAAGAGTGAGGGCTCATGTCGCCGCAGAATCTCCAGCCGCTCTAAGCAGTAGCCTGAAAAGCTTTTGCCTGTCAGCCGCTGATCGGCGGTGATAGGTCAGATAGTTGAGCTCTGGCTTCTGGTCGCTCGTATTCGGCGAATCCTGAGGCAAATACCTCCATGCCACCCGTGCTTCCTGCTCGACGAGCGCCCGCTGTTTGGGGTCATCATCAACGAGAAGAAGGATGCGCCGTAGCGGCATATGCCTCACGAGGTAGTCGAGCTCCCATATGCAGCCCTTGTTGTCGGAAGTAAAGCCTCGCAAGTCCATCAGTACTACGGCCGCATCCTTAGCCAGCCAGGTGAAGGCCCGCCGCCAAACGCTGGTATAGCAGAAGACGCCGTTCACCGGGTACCGCGCGTCCCCTTCGACCTCCGACCGGAGCCTGCTAAGCCGCTTGTCGACCTCTTCGTCTGTCTTGAGGAATTGATCAGCGCTTCGGCGCAACAGAAAGGCTTCCAGCATACTCGAGCGAAGAGTCCGCGAGGCGACGTCGCTGCCCGCAAGGAGGTCGACGACACCAATCCGGCGCCAGGTGTCGTCCAGAGCATCGAGAAGGTATTCAGGTTCGTCCGCTCTCCCGAAGGTTCGCAGTAGCAAAAGCCGCTTCGGCGTTCGACTTGGACGCTGCGAACGAGTTCGCCAAAACTGAGTGTGCAAAACGGCGAGTTGGAGCGCAAAGGCGACCACACAACCCAAGAACAGCAATCCAGAGTCGCTGAACAAGGTTCCTCTCAAATAGAAGACACAGACCAGGATAAAGAGCGTCAGGTAGGCCCAGCAAAAATGCGCCTCGATGATTTCGGGCGTCAGCCAACGTACCTGCTCTTGAAACCAGATAAAAACTTTGAAGACTGCCCAGACGAAAAGCACTCCCAGGACGCTCCCGGCAGTGGTGGACAAGATCGCCAGAACCGAGCGCGCGCCCTGGAGAGGCATGCTACTCCAAAAAAAAGCAACTATAGCCAGAATCAGAGTCGCCAGCTTAAACAGTCGCCAGTACCGAGGCCGCAGCCTCAGCAGCTTGCCGCCCAGAATCACACCCAGAACAACGTTGGCAAGACCGACTAGGATCAACCAAGGCCGTTCGCTGGCAGCGGCAAGAATTTCTCGAGCAGGATCTGACATGATCGAATAGAACACGACCGCTCCCGCTCCGATGTAGAGGAGGCTGGCGGCCAGTAAGGCGAGAAATGGCTGCATTCGGCGTGCGAGCAAGAAGTACAAACCGGCCAAGGGGCAGATAACGAAGACGCCGATGGGGTAGATGAGAGAGGAGAGGACGTTGGCAAAACCTAAAATTCCCTTCGTTCCCGTGACCGCGAGTAGAAGAGCTAAAATGCTGCCGATCAACGAATACCCGAGAAAGACCGATAGGCGCTGACGAAGCGGCATTCTCATAAACCAGGTGACGACCACGATCTGTGGTGCCAAAACGAGGTACGACATGATGAGCACTTGAATGTACCACCCCACGGCGGACGCCTGTACGAGAACGGCGGTCGAAAACGCTGCATAGGCAAGCGCCGCAACCAAGTAGGCGAAGCGGGTGTCCGTCGCTGCAGCACGGGCCTTCTTGAGGACCTGATCCTCCGTCGAGCCGAGGCCTACGCCCACCTCTGCTGATATCAAGCGCAGCTGCGATCCGTCAGGCCGAGATTCTCCCTCGTCAGGCGGGGGATCCGGCGTCCACCGTGAATGATGCTCCCTCCGGAGGAGGTCACGCCGGTAGAGCCACCCCATGACACTGGTGGTCGCTGCCATAAAGAACGGAACTTCTAAGAACACCCAGAGTATGATCAGGCTGGAATATGGATTGTTCTCAGTCACGGCCTAGTCCCCTTAAGAAGCGCTCCATCTACCCTCTGAGATGCCGAAAATAAAACCTTCCCTCTCGCCATACCAGCTCAGAAACGCTTTCATCCACATGCCAGAAACACGGACATGGCTCAAAAGACCAGCCGCAAACCGACCTCGTAGTGGCGCGGTTGCGTGTAACCGGTCGCTCCGCCCCACGCAATGGACCCGCCGCAGCCGAGGGCGTTCTCACAGACGCTGGTGACCTGCTCGGTGCCCAGGAGGTTGAGGACGCTGCCGATCACTTCGCCGTGGAGGGGTCCGATCGGAAAGCTCTTGCGGACCTCCAGGCTAATGTTGAACGTGCTGTTGGCGCGGAAGGCGCCGCGCGGTGCCAGGTACTCGACGTCGGTGAGAGCCGGCGTCACCTTGCTGTAGGGGAAGGGTGAGGAATAGTCGCTCTGGATGGCGAAGTTCCAGTCGAGCGGCAGGCGAACGAAGCCGTCCAGCCGCACGCGATGCCTGCGGTCATCGGAGAGATAGCCGTAGCGATTCACGAAGAGGGTCGGGAAGACATCGAAGTCTTGGCCGGCATTCTGGGTGTACTCGATGCTGCCGCGCGACTTGGAAAACACGTAAGAGGCTTTGACCTGGAAATGCTCGCTCAGATGGTTGTCCAAGGTCAGCAGCACCCCCTGATAGTCGCGCTTTGCAGCCGGCAGATTGGCGACTTCGAAAGTTGGGCAGTTGCTCTCGTTCGGATCGAAGGTTGGGTTGGGGACGTTCTCGGCGCAAGTGTCCTCGAAGATGTCATGGGTCCGCTTGTGGATGTAGGAAAGCTCCATGATCGTCTGATCCGAGATCCGACGTTCGAGAGCGACGGTGTACTCGGTGGTGGTCATCGGCTTCAGGTCGGGCTGGATGACCGTAGGTGCTGTATTGAGCTCGGTGAACTTGAAGTAGCCCAGCGGATCGCGACGAAGCGGGTCGTTCTGGAGGTAGCCAGCCGGGCCGAACGGGCCGTGCGCCGCGCAGTCGGCCGCGTTCGAAAAATAGGCCGAGCAGGGAGCATAGAGAAGGAGAGGTGCGTTATTCGTGCGCGTTAGAAGCGGCAGGGCCAGGCTGTTGGGAGACATGTAGAGGCCATAACTGCCGCGCAGCGCCGTCTTGGCGTCGTTGGTGAGGTCGATTGCAAAGCCGAGGCGTGGCTGGAGGGAATGCTGATTGGAGATCTGCACGCGGGCGTCATTCTTGAACTTGACCTGGTCATAGCGCAAGCCGAGCTGGAGGGTGATTCTCTCCGATGGCTGCCAAGCATCTTGCAAAAAGGCGGAATCGAGGACGCCTGTGAAACGCGCGAAGTCGAGCGGCTCCTGGAGCAGCAGGAAGGCATTTGGATTGATCGGCCCGTTGAAGTCCTGGTAGAAAGCGCCGCCGGTAAAATTATTTTTCGCGAGGAGGCGCGTGTTGCTTTGGCTGACGCCGAGCTTGAAAGCATGGCTGCCAAGAGCCTGCTCGACGGAATCGGCGAGGCTGGCCTGGAGCTCGTCGCGGTTGCGCCGCGAGGACTGGGAGTTGAAGAAGTTGTTCGAAGAAATGCCGGTCAATTGATCGACGATCGCCGGGGTTTCGAGATTGCCGGTCTGTGGAAACCTATCGAGGACACTGTTTTCAACGCCGCCCCGAAGCTGGAAGTGAAGCTTCGAGTTTGGATCATCCCAGGCGACCTCCGCCTGATAGATCGAGCCTCCTTGCCGCTGCTCCTCCGCCGCCGCCGGCTCGACGCCCAGGTCGGCGTTGAAGTTGTCGATATGGATCGGGGCGGAGGAGTACTTGGCGACCCCGCTCCAGTTTGGGGTCATCTGAAAGGTGCCCTTGATGAGAGAGTCCGTGCCCCTGAGATCCGCGGTCAAGGCCGAGCCCGCCGGCGTCGATTTGCTGTCGATCGACTCGAAGGCGGTAAAGAACCAGATCTTGCCGGATCGGATCGGTCCGCCCAAAGTTGCGGCCGGCTTCAGGAACTCGGTCTTGTTCGTATCGCGATTGAAGTGTGTTCCGTTCTCGTTGAACTGGTTGCCGCTGTAGCGGGCGTCGAGGGTGCCGGAAAACTTTTCGCCGCCGAACTTGGTGACGATATTGACCACGGCTCCCGTCGCGCGCCCGTATTCGGCGGCGAAGCCCGTCTGAATCGACATCTCAGCTATCGCATCGAAAGGGAAGTTGACCCCGACCGTCCCGGTCAATGGATCCGTCGTGTCGATGCCGTCGATAAAATAACTGTTCTCGCTCACGATCGAGCCGAAGGCGCGAGGCTCTCCAGTGCTGCTATCCACACCTGCCGTCCTGCCGATAGCCAATTGATAAGTCCGACCCTGCGAGCTGATCGCGGTATGGTCGAGGTATTCGGCAGGAAAGATCGTGCTGATTCCGGTTTGCGTGACATCCGCTTGGGCTGTGACGGTAATTGACTCTTCAATCTCGCCTTGAGGCTCGGGCGGCACCTTCGGCTTGAGGAGCAACTTGAGCTTGGGGAGCACCGTGACCGTACGGTTCAAGGCAACCTCGATTTTTATATGATGCGGCTCGAAGCAATACTGCTTGGAATCAGACGGCTCGAAGTGGATGTCGTACACGCCCGGAACGAGCTGGGTGACAGAGAATCTTCCGTCAGCTCCCGTATCGGCCGTTCTGGGACCACCGATGAGAGAAGGCGAGGAGACGGAGACTTTCACGCCACGCAACACGGTTCCCTGGGTGTCGCTCACAGTGCCGATCACACTGCCGGTCGTCTCTTGAGCCGAAGCCGCCGGAACGGCGAGCAGCGAAAGCACAATGAGAAAACTCAAAAGACGCCAAGCTCTCATAAATTCATCTCCCCCTTGCTCACCCTGCTTTGTTAACGGACATCCGTCGAGCATTCAGTCGATAGGATGTGATCAGAACGTATTCCCAAGAACACGAGATTCTTCTGCTGCGCTCCGGCTGCCCGCGAGCCGAGAGAGCCGCAAGGCAGCACCTGCCAATGAGGTCGCGTTTTCGGTACACCTCTCCCTTCCGCAGAGAAGGCATTCCTTGAAATTACACGTGCGCGAGGGAAACGTGACACGCCAACCTATGCGTGTCAAGGGGGTGGCGGGACGCTTACTTGTCCGCCAGCCGCTCGGCCAACCGGGTGAAGCGCGGTCGCACCCGCCGATTTCCCACCGCCACCCGCAGGGCCCGCTCCTCGCCGACCAGGATGGCGAGGCGCTTGGCGCGGGTCAGGGCGGTGTAGAGCAGGTTGCGCTGCAGCATCACGTAGTGGGTGGTGTGGAGGGGGATCACCACGCAGGGGTACTCGCTCCCCTGCGACTTGTGGATCGAGCAGGCGTAGGCGAGCACCAGCTCGTCGATCGAGCCGAAGTCGTAGGCCACCTCGCGGCCGTCGACCGCCACGGTGACGATCTGCTCGACCTCGTCGATCGCGCGCACCCGCCCGATGTCGCCGTTGAACACCTCGAGGTCGTAGTTGTTCCGCACCTGCATCACCTTGTCGCCCACCCGCAGGCTGTGGCCGCCGCGGGTCACCGTCGCCCCCTCGGGGTTGAGCAGGTCGCGCAGGGCGGCGTTCAGGCTGTCGGCGCCGAGCGGGCCGCGGTTCATCGGGGTGAGCACCTGGATCTGGTCGACCGGGTCGAAGCCGAACTTCCCCGGGATGCGGCGGGCGACCAGCTGAGCGATCGTCTCGGCGATCTCCTCCGGGGTCTCGCGGGCGAAGAAGAAGAAGTCGCCGTCGCTGTCGACCGATTCCTGGATCGGCATCATCCCCTGGTTGACCCGGTGCGAGTTGACCACGATCAGGCTGCGCTCGGCCTGGCGGAAGATCTCGGTGAGGCGCACCACCTCGACCGCCTGCGAGCGGATGAGGTCGGCGAGCACCTTCCCCGGGCCGACCGAGGGGAGCTGGTCGACGTCGCCGACCAGGATCAGCCGCCCCTGGTCGGGGACGGCGCGCAGCAGGTGATGGGCGAGCACCGTGTCGAGCATCGACGCCTCGTCGACGATCAGCACGTCGCAGGAGAGCGGATGCTCGCGGTTGCGGTCGAACTGCCGGGTCTGCGGGTTGAACTCGAGCAGCCGGTGGAGGGTGGAGGCCTCGGCGCCGGTCGCCTCGGCCAGGCGCTTGGCGGCGCGGCCGGTGGGGGCGGCGAGCAGCACCCGCTGGCGCTTCCGGGCGAGGATCGCCACGATGCCGCGGACGAGCGTCGTCTTGCCGGTCCCCGGGCCGCCGGTGATCACCAGCGCCTTCCTGGTGAGCCCGGCGCGGATCGCCTGGCGCTGCTGGCGGGCGAGCTCGATCCGCTCCTCCTTCTCGAACCAGTCGAGGGCGCGGTCGAGGTCGATCTCGAGCGGCAGCAGCGGCTGCACCAGGAGGGCGCGGACGCGCGCCGCCACCCCGGACTCGGCGGCGTGGAGCGCCTTCAGGAAGACCGCCGTCTCCGTGGCGTCGGCGGTATCTGCCGGAGCGGCGAGCGGCTCGAGGACGATCTGCTCGCTGCCGGCGAGGGCCGCCACGGCGGCGTCGATCTGGGCGGCAAGCGCGCCGAGGAGCTTCTCGGCTTCCTCACCGAGCGCCTGGCGCGGCAGGTAGATGTGGCCGCGGTCGGCCGCGGCGCCCAGCAGGTAGAGGGTGCCGGCCTCGATGCGCTGCGGCGCGTCCGGCGGGATGCCGAGCGCCCGCGCGATCTTGTCGGCCGACTGGAAGCCGATGCCGTGGATGTCCGCCGCCAGGCGGTAGGGATTGTCGCGGACGAGCTGCGTAGCGTGAGCCCCGTAGGCCTTGTAGATCTTGATCGCGTAGTGGGTGGAGACGCCGTGCGACTGGAGGAAGATCATCACCTCCTTGATCTCCCGCTGCTCGGCCCAGGCGCGGGCGATCTCCTGCCGCCGCTTGGGGCCGATCCCCTCGACCTCCTTCAGCCGCTCGGGATGGTTCTCGATGACGTCGAGGGTCTCGAGGCCGAAGGCCGCCACCATCCGCGCCGCCATCACCTTGCCGACGCCGCGGATCAGCCCGGAGCCGAGGTACTTCTCGATCCCGCCGAGGTTGGCGGGGATCACCGTGGCGTAGGAGGCGACCCGGAACTGCCGCCCGTACTTGGGGTCGTTGAGCCAGCTCCCGGAGAGGCGCAGGCTCTCCCCCGGCTGCACGCCGAGCAGGTTGCCGACCGCCGTCACCAGATCCTTCTGCCCCGCCACCTGGAGGCGCACCACGCTCCAGGCGTTCTCCTCGTTGCTGAACACGACCCGTTCGAGCACCCCTTCCAGAGTCGCCTGGGCGGCGGTGTCGCGGGTCTCTCGGGAGTCGAAGGGGAGGGTCATAACCGCCGGTTCGGCGGTGAGCAGTCTATCGCCTTTCCCGGGGACCGCCTCTTCGGCGCGGCAGGTCCTCGCCTGGCAACGTAGCTACATCCCGTATATACTTGCCGCCGGAGGCGAGGATGTCGCAACGTGCCAAGCTGTTCAAGAGCGGTGGGAGCCAGGCGGTCAGGCTACCGAAGGAGTTCCGCTTCGAAGGGGAAGAGGAGGTTCTCGTCTCACGTCAGGGGGATCGCGTGATTCTCGAGCCCGTCAAGCGGACGTGGAGCCGGAAGTTCCTCGCGCTGGGGGACTCCGACGTGGACTTCCCCTATCCGGACGAGCCGCCGCCGGCGGAGCCTGGACCCGAGTTCGAGCCGTGAAGTACCTTCTCGACACCAATGTCTGCATCGATTTCTTGAACCGGCGCCATCCGAGCGTAACGGAGCGGATCCATAGCTCCTCTCCCGACGATCTCTATTTGAGCTCCGTGGTGGTCGCCGAGCTGCGCTATGGGGCGGACCGCAGCGCCAGGAAGGCCGAGAATCACGACCGGATCGACATCCTGACGGCGGAAATCCAGTGCCTGGATTTCGACCTCGCCGCCGCCCGTATCTACGGACGCCTCCGTTCCTCCCTCGAGGCCCAGGGCGAGCCGATCGGCCCCTACGACCTGATGATCGCTGCCCATGCCTTGTCCCAGGGGCTTGCGCTCGCCACGGACAACGAGCGGGAGTTTCAGCGCGTCTCCGGGTTGACCGTTGAGAACTGGCGCCGCCTCTAGACACCGACCAGGACAATACTCAGCCGGCGAGGAACGAGGCGATCCGGTCGAGCGTCCCCCCGAGGTCGGCATGGACGGGCCAGACGCGGACGCCGTCGCCGTCCGCCCCCGAGCAGGTGGCGAGCACCTCGCCGCTGTCGAGGAACTCGACCTCGGCGTAGCGGTCGCCGGCGCCGAAGGCGAGGGTGACGCCGCCGTCGAGGCTGGGAAAGATGCGTTCGGGGCGCAGCCCGAAGTCGGCCAGCCGGGCGAGCGAGCACTCGGCCAGGCGGCGGGCGCGCGCGCCGGGGACCGCCACCGACTCCGCCGGCCATTCGGGGGTGAGGCCGAGCGCGGCGAGGTCGCGCCGGACCGCCGGCAGCCAGGAGGTGGAGGGGGCGGGGTTCTTCGTCGCTGCGATCATGGTTCGATCCTCCTTGGGGTAGCATCCCGGACGGTCCCCAGCTTAAGGACGCGACGTGACGCCGTCAGTCGCGGCGAGGTTCCAATCCGGTTCCGCGCCCCGCCGCTCGACCCCTGGGGCTGTCTGTGCCAAAATGACCCGCGGATGGCTGAGAAACCCCTGGTCCTGGTGATCGACGATGAAACCGGCTCGCGCGAGTCGATGGCCCTCGCCCTCGAGAAGGCGGGGCTCGCCGTGCGCACTTTCGACGACGCGCGCAAGGCGCTCGAGTTCCTCGACGAGAACGATGCCCGCCTCGCCGTCTGCGACCTGCGGATGCCGGGGATGGACGGCCTCGCCTTCCTGCACGAGGTGCGCGAGCGCAAGATCGACCTCAGCCTGATGCTGGTCACCGCCTACGGCTCGATCGAGTCGGCGGTCGAGGCGATGCGGGTCGGCGCGGACGACTATCTGACCAAGCCGGTCGACCTCTACGAGCTGCGCAAGCGGGTGATGAACCTGATCGAGAAGCAGCAGCTCAAGGAGGAGGTCTCGACGCTGCGCGAGATGCTCGACAAGCGCTACGGCTTCGAGAGCATCATCGGCCGCTCGGCGCCGATGGAGCGCCTGTTCGAACAGATGCGGCTGGTGGCGCCGACGCGCTCGAGCGTGCTGGTGATCGGCGAGAGCGGCACCGGCAAGGAGCTGGTGGCCAACGCCCTCCACCGCGCCAGCCCGCGGCGCAACGAGCGCTTTCTGGCGATCAACTGCGGCGCGATCCCCAGCGACATCCTGGAGAGCGAGCTGTTCGGGCACGAGCGCGGCGCCTTCACCGGCGCCGTCACCCGCAAGATCGGCAAGTTCGAGCTCTCCCACAAGGGGACCCTGTTCCTCGACGAGATCAGCGAGCTCTACCCGGAGCTCCAGGTCAAGCTGCTGCGGGTGCTCGAGGAGCGCCAGGTGATGCGGGTCGGCGGCAGCGAGCTGATCTCGGTCGACTTCCGGCTGATCGCGGCCACCAACCGCGACCTCGAAAAGGAGGTCGTCGAGGGGCGCTTCCGCGAGGACCTCTACTACCGGCTGAAGGTGGTGACGCTGCGCATCCCGGGGCTGCGCGAGCGCCCCGGCGACATCGCGCAGCTCGCCGAGCACTTCCTGGCGCTGTTCTGCCAGGAGCACGGCAAGGCACAGAAAGCCTTGAGCTCCGGCGCCCTCGAGCTGCTGTTGCGCTACCCGTGGCCGGGAAACGTGCGGCAGCTGCGCAACGTCATCGAGTCCGCCGTGGTGTTCAGCCAGGGAGAGGAGATCACCCCGGCGGACCTGCCGGTCGAGGTGCGGGAATCCTCGACCGTCTCGGCCGCGGGCTCGCCCGTGCAGGCGGCGGCCGGCGAGCCGCGCACCATGGCCGACATCGAGCGCCAGGCGATCCTCGAGACGCTCGACCGCACCGGCGGCCACCGCGCCAAGGCGGCCGACATCCTCGGCATCGGCCTGCGGACGCTGCAACGCAAGCTCAAAGAGTACAAGGATGAAGGTTACATTCAGGAAGATTGAGGAGGGGACATGGAGCTCCATACCGAGGTGCTGATCCACAACGAAACCCTGGGCGTGAAGGGGGGGCGCGGGGTGCTGCTGCAGATCAACGCCGAAGGCTACTACGAGGTCAACTGCACCTTCGGCGAGCGGGTCCACCGGACGCTGTTTCCGATCCACGGCACGGTGCTGATCAGCCGCGAGCCCGAAGAGGCCACCGGCTCCGAGCTGGAGATCGAGCGCTGATGGCCGTGCGCAAGGCAGCCTCGGCCGCGGCACCCGGAGAGAATGCCGTGAGGCTCTCGGTCAACGTCGATCACGTCGCCACCCTGCGGCAGGCGCGCCGCACCTCCTATCCCGATCCGCTCGAGGCGGCGCGGATCGCCGAGGCCGCCGGCGCCTCCGGGATCACCGTCCATCTGCGGGTGGACCGCCGGCACATCCAGGACGCCGACGTCGAGCAGCTGCGCGCGAGCGTTCAGGGCAAGCTCAACCTCGAGATGTCGAGCGCCGAGGAGATGGTGCGGGTGGCCCTGCGGGTGAAGCCCGATCAGGTCTCGCTGGTGCCGGAGCGCCCGGAGGAGGTGACGACGGAGGGGGGGCTCAACCTCATCCTCTACGGCCGGCGGATCGCCGACGTCGCCGAGCGGCTGAGCGCGGCGGGGATCGCCGTCTCGCTGTTCATCGATCCCGACCCCCGGCAGATCCAGGCCCTGGTGCCGCTCGCGGCGAGCGGCGTCACCGGCTTCGAGATCAACACCGACCTCTACAGCCGGGCCACCGAGCCCGCGGCGCTCGCCGAGCAGCTGCGGCAGATCGCCGGCGTGGTCGGCGAAGGGACGGCGGCCGGCTTCCACGCCTATGCCGGCCACGGCCTGACCACCGCCAACGTCGGCGCGCTCGCCGGCATCCCCGGGATGGAGGAGCTCAACATCGGCCACTCCATCATCGCCCGCGCGGCGATCGTGGGAATGGACGCCGCGGTCCGCGAGATGCTGGCGGCGATCGCGGCGGGTTAGCCCGCTCCCAGCTCCGCTCGGATCGCCACGGCGATCTCCTCGGCCAGGGCGTCGATCACCCCCTGCCCGGGCCCCTCGATCATGATGCGGGCGAGGGGCTCGGTGCCGCTGTAGCGCAGCACGAGCCGGCCGTCGGCGCCCAGGCGCTCCTCGACCGAGCGGGCGGCGGCGGCGACCGCCGGCAGGGTCTCGAACGCCGCTTTGTGCTTCACCCGGACGTTCAGCAGCACCTGCGGATAGCGCCGGAACGGGGCCAGCATCGCCGACAGGGGGCGGCCGTCCCGGTGGCGCAGGAGCGCTATCTGGACGGCGGTCAGCAGGCCGTCGCCGGTGCTGGTGAGCCGGCTCTCGACGATGTGGCCAGACTGCTCGCCGCCGAGCCGGATCCCCTCCCGCCGCATCGCCTCCACCACGTAGCGGTCGCCGACGGCGCAGCGGACCAGGCCGATCCCCTCCGCCGCCAGCGCGCGCTCGAGCCCCAGGTTGCTCATCGAGGTGGCCACGATGCGCGGGGGGATCGAGGGCGCCCTGGCGGTGGAGGCCGGTCGCCCAGAGATAGAGGATGGCGTCGCCGTCGCGCACCATCCCGTTCTCGTCGGCGAGGATGCAGCGGTCGGCGTCGCCGTCGAAGGCGGCGCCGAGGTCGGCCCCTTCCGCCGCGACGCGCGCCGCCATCTCTCCCGGGGCGGTCGAGCCGCAGTTGGCGTTGACGTTGCGGCCGTCGGGCCCGGCGTGGAGGGAGGTGACGCCGGCGCCGAGCCGCGCGAAGAGCTCGGCGGCGAATCCCGAGGCGGCGCCGTTGCCGGTGTCGAGCACCACCCGCAGCCCGGCGAGCGGCCGACTCGCCCGGCACGGCGGTCACGGTCGCCGCGAGGTGGTCGAGGTAGCTCTCGCGCATCGCCGGATCGGCGTCGGGCTGCCGGTCCACGACGATGTCCCCGACCTCCGGCCGCGCCCGCAGCCGGCGCTCGAGCGCCGCCTCCGCCTCGTCGCTCCACTTCGTCCCCCGCGGATCGAGCAGCTTGATGCCGTTGTCCGGGTACGGGTTGTGGCTCGCCGAGACGACGACGCCGGCCTCGGCGCCGGTCTGCCGCGCCAGGTAGGCCACCCCCGGGGTGGGGATCACACCGGCATAGCACACCTCGACTCCGGAGGCGGCGAGGCCGGCGGCGAGCCAGCGGCAGATCTCGGGGGTGCTCTCGCGGGTGTCGCCGCCGAGCACCACCCGCGGGGGGGCGCCTTCACCCGAGCGCTGCTCGCGGAGAGTCTCGCCGAGATGGACGGCGAGCGCCGTCACCGTCGGGCGGTCGAGCGGCGGCTCGCCGAAGTGGCCGCGGACGCCGTCGGTGCCGAACAGGCGGGTCGAAGAGTCGCTCAAGGCTGCTTTCCCTTTCGCTTCGGGGTCTCGGTGGGGTGAAGGACGGGCGGCTGCATCGGGACCCGCACGGTGACCTTCGAGGGCTGGACGATCTGGATCAGCGGATCGGGGGTCACCACCTGCACCGTCTCCTCGAAGGTGATGGCGTGGCCGTCGAGGTCGATCGGGAGGGTGGTGAGCGAGTCGACCTTGGCGAGCATCGACGCCGGGCCGGTGACCAGCACCTGGTTGGGGAAGACCTCGGGCTCCTGCACGGTCGAGCCCGCCGCCGGCTCGCCGGTGAGCTTGGGGAACACCGGCACCCGCTGGGTGACCTCCTTCTCGAGGTCGACCCGGATCGTGCCGGGCTCGATCGAGACCACCTCGAGGCCGTCCGGCGCGGTGACGTTGTCGGGCCCCAGGGTGATCGTCGCCGACCCCTCCTGGTGCTGGGTCAGCTCGACCTGCACGTAGACCATCGAGGGGTTGAGCTGGCGGACCGCCTTCTTGCTGCCGCCCAGCCGCACGTTGACGGTGGACAGCGGATTGATCACGATGAAGTTGTGGGGACGGTTGTAGCTGACGCTCGCCTCGACCACCCGCTCGCTGGAGACCAGGCGGTCCTCGACCGAGGCGTTGAACCAGATGCCGATCGCGATCCCCAGCGCCAGCAGCCGCAAGCCCCAGTTGCGCCACGCTTCACTCGTGGTCGGTGTCATCGCCGGGCCACCTTCTTCCCCTGCGGGTAGAGGTCGGTCACCAGGTAGCGGTAGAGGGCGTTGCGCAGGCTGTTGCTGTCGAGGTCGCGGGTGAGCACGCCGTTGAAGGCGAGCGAGATGGTGCCGGTCTCCTCCGAGACGACCACCGCCACGGCGTCGGTCTCCTCGGTGATGCCGAGGGCGGCGCGGTGGCGGGTGCCGAACTCCTTCGAGAGCTCGGGGTTGGGAGTGAGCGGCAGGAAGCAGCCGCCGGCCCCGATCCTGTCGTCCTGGACGATCACCGCGCCGTCGTGCAGCGGCGTGTCCGGCTGGAAGAGGTTGATCAGCAGGTCGTAGGAGACCACGGCGTCGAGCGCGATGCCGTTCTCGATGTAGTTGCGCAGCCCGTGCAGGCGCTCGATCACGATCAGGGCGCCGATGCGCCGGGTCGACAGCGTGGTGGCGGCGAGCACGATCTCGGAAAACGACGCCACCACCTTCTGCTGCTTGGCGAGCCCCCACAGCGGGTTGCGGCCGAAATCGGCGAGCGCCCGGCGGATCTCCTGCTGGAACAGCACGATGACGGCGAACGGCAGGACGATCAGCAGGTTCTCGAGGATGCGCTGCAGGGTCGGCAGCTCGGCGAGCAGGGCGGTGTAGTACATCAGCCCGATGAACAGCAGCCCGAGCACCATCTGCACGGCCCGGGTGCCGCGGATCAGGAGCAGCAGGTTGTAGATGATGATCGCGACGGCGAGGACGTCGACGGCGTCGCGCCAGGTGAGGATCTCGAGGAAGCGCAGCAAACCCTAGATCCCCGCTTCCTGCGACGCCTGCGATGCCTGCGGCGCCTGGGAGATGGCGCGCCAGACGGCGAGGAACTGGACGGTCGCGGCGACGTCGTGGACTCGCACGATGGCGGCGCCGTGGGCCGCCCCCCAGGCGGCGGCGGCGAGGCTGCCGCCCAGCCGGTCCGCGGGACTCGCCTCGGGGCTGCCGGGGCGCGCCGCGGCGCGGGCGAGGAAGCTCTTGCGGCTGGCGCCGAGCAGCAGCGGCCGGCCGAGCGCGGCGAGCGCGTCGAGGCGGCGGATCAGCGCCAGGTTCTGGCGCCAGGTCTTGCCGAAGCCGAGCCCCGGATCGAGGACGAGCTGCGCCTCGTCGACCCCCGCCGCCACGGCGCGCGCGACGGCCGCCCGCAGCTCGGCCGCCACCTCGCCCAGCAGGTCGTCGAAGCGGATCTCCTTCTGCATGGTGGCGAGCTCGCCGCGGCTGTGCATCAGCACCAGCGGGCAGCCGGCCGCCGCCACCGCCGCGGCGAGCCCCGGGTCGGCGGCGGCGCCCACGTCGTTGATCAGGTCGGCGCCCGCCGCCAGGGCCTGCCGCGCCACCTCCCCCTTGCGGGTGTCGACCGAGATCGGCGCGCCGGTCGCCGCGCGCAGCGCCGCGAGCACGGGGAGGAGCCGGGCCGCCTCTTCCGCGGCGGAGACCTCGCGGGCCCCCGCGCCGTAGACGCCGCCGCCCGGGCGGGTGGACTCCGCTCCGAGGTCGAGCAGGTCGGCGCCCTCGGCGAGCAGCTCGAGGCCGCGCGCGACGGCGCGGCCGGGATCCAGCCAGAGGCCGCCGTCGCTGAACGAGTCGGGAGTGAGGTTCAGCACTCCCATCACCAGCGGCCGTTCGCCAGCGCCGCCCAGGGCGAGGGAGCGGCCGCCGGGGAGCCTCAGGGTCCAGGTCGGGGCACGATTGAGTGAGGTCGAGGTCTCCATCCGGCGGGGCGGCGAGCCCCGGCTCCAAGTCTATCGCGTCTTGCGCGCCGGGGAGACAGACGGAAACGCCCGGCACGGGGGCCGGGCGTTCGCAGGGTCGGGGGGGAAGGGGACGTTCAGGTCGGTGAGAGCTCCGGGGAGATGTCCCCCGCGCCGGTGCGCACGGAGGAGGGGACGATCTCCACCTCCGGCACCTCGTGGCCGCCGATGACGAGGCCTTCGCCGGGGGGGACCTCGCGGGTCGGGGCGTGATCCCTGCCGGTCATCTCGCGGATGGCGCGGTAGACCTCCTCGCCGTCGAGCGTCTCGCGCTCGAGCAGGTCGCGCGAGATGCGGTCGAGCACGAACCGGTACTCGACCAGGATCTTCTTGGCCCGCTCGTAGCCGTCCTGCACGATGCGGCTGACCTCGCGGTCGATGCGCACCGCGGTGTCCTGGCTGTACTCGGCGCGCTGCGCGAAGTCGCGGCCGAGAAAGACCGGCTCCTCCTTGCTGCCGAAGGCGAGCGGCCCGAGCTCGGACATCCCCCACTCGCAGACCATGCGGCGGGCCATCTCGGTCGCCCGCTCGATGTCGTTGCCGGCGCCGGTCGTGATGTCGTCCTGGGTGAGCTCCTCGGCCACCCGGCCGCCCATCAGGATGGCGATCTGCGCCTCGACGTACTGCTTCTTGTAGGTGTACTTGTCCTCGGTCGGCAGCTGCATGGTGAGGCCGAGCGCCCGCCCGCGCGGGATGATGGTCACCTTGTGCAGCGGGTCCGCCCCCGGCGTGAAGCAGGCGATCAGGGCGTGCCCCGCCTCGTGATAGGCGGTGATCGACTTCTCGTCGTCGGTCAGCATCATGCTCTTGCGCTCGGCCCCCATCAGGACCTTGTCCTTGGCGAACTCGAAGTCCCCCATGTCGACCTTCTTCTTGTTGCGCCGGGCGGCGATCAGGGCCGCCTCGTTGACCAGGTTCGAGAGGTCGGCGCCGGCGAAGCCGGGGGTGCCGCGGGCGATCACCAGCAGGTTGACGGTCTCGTCGACCGGGATGTTGCGGGTGTGCACCTTGAGGATGCCGAGGCGGCCGTTGATGTCCGGACGGTCGACCACCACCCGGCGGTCGAAGCGGCCGGGGCGCAGCAGGGCCGGGTCGAGCACGTCGGGGCGGTTGGTGGCGGCGATCAGGATCACCCCTTCGTTCGACTCGAAGCCGTCCATCTCGACCAGCAGCTGGTTGAGCGTCTGCTCGCGCTCGTCGTGGCCGCCGCCGAGGCCGGCGCCGCGGTGGCGGCCGACGGCGTCGATCTCGTCGATGAAGATGATGCAGGGGGCGTTCTTCTTCCCCTGCTCGAAGAGGTCGCGCACCCGCGAGGCGCCGACGCCGACGAACATCTCGACGAAGTCCGAGCCGGAGATCGAGAAGAAGGGGACGTTCGCCTCGCCGGCGATGGCGCGGGCGAGCAGGGTCTTGCCGGTTCCCGGCGGCCCCATCAGCAGCACCCCCTTGGGGATGCGGCCGCCCAGCTTCTGGAACTTCTGGGGCTCCTTCAGGAACTCGACGATCTCCTGCAGCTCGTCCTTGGCCTCCTCGACGCCGGCGACGTCCTTGAACGTCACCTTCTTGCCGGAGGCGTTCAGCAGCTTGGCCTTGCTCTTGCCGAAGGAGAGCGCCTTGTTGCCGCCGCTCTGCATCTGGCGCATGAAGAAGATCCACAGGCCGACGATCAGCAGCACCGGGGCCCAGGTGAGCAGGATGGCGAGCAGCGGGTTCTCGCGCGCCTCCTCGGCGCGGATCTTGACGTTGCTCTTCCTCAGCTCGGGGACCAGCTGGGGATCGTCGTTGAGGAGGGTGGTCTTGAATTCCTGAGCCGCCAGCGACTCGCCCTTGTACTTGCCGGTCAGCTGACGGTCGCGGATCGTGACCTCGGCGACCTTGCCTTGCTCGACGCTGGCGAGGAAGTCGGTATAGGTCAGCTCTTTCTGGACGGCCTTACCGCCCTGGAACGTGTTCCAGAGCAGGATCACCACCCCGAAGATCGCCATCCAGAGAAACAGGGTTTTGACAGTAGAGTTCAAAGCTCGGCTACCTCATAAGAAGCTACGGCGGAGGGTGCGGCTCCCCGCGGCGCTTGGGCTCGTTCAGGCAGGAACGGAACGTCCCTTCCCTGTGTCAACCCGGTGGCCCGTCCGTCGATTCCCGGCCGCCGTCGCGCCTCAGATCTCATCGGCCAGCCGCCCGACGTAGGGAAGATTGCCGTACTCCCCCTGGTGCTTGAGGCCGTAGCCGACCAGGATGCCGCGGCGATGGGTGAGCAGGGCGCTGTAGTGCAGGGCGAAGGCGGTCTTGCGCTCGTCGGGCATGTCGATCAGCGCCGCGAAGCGGACCTGGGAAGCGCCGTGGTCGCGCAGCTGCTGCTCGAGGTAGGGCTCGGTCACCGCCGAGGAGACCACGTCCTTGAGCACCAGCACGCTCTGGCCGGCGATGTCGATCGGGATCGGATACTCGATCCGCAGCACGTCGCCGCCCTCCTCGTTGCCGGCGGCGGCGGTGGCGGCGCGGTAGGCGACGTCGATGAGCTCGTAGCGCACCGGCCGCGGGATCGCCCGCACCAGGTCGGCGAGGAAGATGACCGAGCCGCCGAGCAGGGCGAGGAGCAGGGGGTTCTCGTCGCCGATCTCGTCGCCGATCTGGCGGCCGAGGGCGTCGACGCTCTCGCGCACGGTCCCGGCGTCGAACAGCGCCTCGATGCCGGGAGGGGAGTCTTCTAGGGTCATGGGATCGTAACCTCGGCGACCCAGGCGGTCGCATCTCCAGCCAGTCGGAACCTTTCGTCGATCGTCACCCCCGCCACCCAGGCGATGCGTCCGCCCACGACGAGGAGCGGCAGCCGGTCCCGCAGGTGCCGGGGCACCCGGCGGTCGATCAGGACCTCCTTCAACCGGCGGCTGCCACGGGCTCCCAGGGGATGGATGCGGTCCCCGGGGCGGCGGTTGCGGACCGTGACGAGATCTCCCTCCGTCAACGGCAGGGCGAGCGCGGCGCGGTCGGCGGCCCCGGCGAACATCCAGGGCTCCACGGCGCGGCGGCGGATCTCGATACGGACGGCGATCTCCGGGATCGCGAGCTCTCCCGGAATCTTCAGAGTATAGGTGAAATCCGCCACCCGCTCCCGCGCACCCTCGTCCCGGCGCAGGATCAGCCGCTCGCGCGTCGCCTCCCAGCGCCAGCCGCCGCCAGCATCGCAGGCGGCGCAGCCGGCGCGCGGCGAGGCCGCGAGCTGGCGGCCGAGCTCCGCGCGGGCCGCCGCGCTCGCCGGATAGGGGGCGCCGGCCTGCCGGTGCAGCCAGGCGAGGGCGAAGGGATGGAGCTCGGGGGGGAGCGCCGCGAAGGCCTGGCGCGGCACGGCGATCCCGCCGGCGGCCGGCAGGACCGTGAGCCGTTCGACAAGCCGGCGGTCGATCGCCCCGTTGGCTCCGCGAGCGCGCGTCGCCAGGCCGGCGAGGCGTTCGGGGAGGTCCGCGGCGAATCCTGGATCGGCCGCCGCGAGCGCCGGCAGCAGGCGGTGGCGCACCCGGTTGCGCGGCACGCTCAAGGCCCGGTTGGTGGGGTCGTCGAGCGCCGCGAGCCCGGCGGCGGCGACCGCCTCCAGGAGCCGGCGGCGGGGGAGGTTCAGGAGGGGGCGCACGACGGCGCCGTGCCGCGGGCGGATCCCGGCGAGCCCCGCGAGGCCGCTGCCGAAGAGGAGGCGCAGGAGCACCGTCTCGGCCTGATCGTCCAGGTGGTGGGCGGTGGCGATGAAGCGGGCGCCGAGCGCGGCACGCGTGCGTTCCAGAAAGTCGTAGCGCGCCCGGCGGGCGGCCGCCTCGGGGCTCTCCCCGGCGCCCCCCGCGCGGTCCCCCGCGGGATCAGCCGCCGCGCGCTCGGTCACCAGCGCCACCCCGAGCTGCGCGGCCAGGCGGGCGGCGCCCGCGGCGCGCTGCCCCGAGCCGGGATCGAGCGCATGGTCGAAATGGGCGGCGGTCAGGTGGAGCCCGCGCGCGGCGGCGAGCCGCGACATCCCCCACAGCAGCGCCGTCGAATCCGCGCCGCCCGAGAAGGCCACCACGACGCCGTCCCCGGCCGCGAGGGGGGCCGCGTCCCGGAAGAAGGCCGCGAGGGCGGCATCCAGGGGATTCAGGGAGATTACCTGCAACGGGGAATTGGTAGCGGTGACGGGACTCGAACCCATGACCTAGCGGTTATGAGCCGCTCGCTCTAACCAACTGAGCTACACCGCCAAGGAGCTGCCGGGAAGAGAGACGGCCGCCCAATGGACGGCCTTGCGATCGGGCGGGATTATACCCAAGACGGGCGCTCATTACGAGTCCGAGCATTGAGCCCGGTCGACGAGCCCGAGCGCGTCCAGGAAAACTTCAGAGGAGGGAATCACGGGACGGAGCGGGCGATCCGCAGGGAATGCGCCGACCGCTCCGGTCCCCGGACCGGCCTGGCCTCGACAAGACGAGATTTACCGCATCACTTCCTGACAGCTACGGAACTGGCCGAAGAATTCCTGCATCGAAGTCGACAGCGCCGGCTCGTTCAGCCGATAGATGACGTTCTGTCCCTGGCGCTGATCGACGACCAGATCAGCCTCTTTCAGCACGGACAGGTGGCGCGAGATGGTCGGCTGCGACAGATTGAAGTTGCCGACGATCTCTCCCACCGTGCGCTGGTTCCCTTCGAGCAGGCGCAGGATCTCCTGGCGCGTGCCGTCCGACAGAGCTTTGAACACCTTGGTCAGATGCCGTTCCTCGCGCCGGAAGTTGTGGATGCCGCGATCGATGTTAGCCATGGCCGAATTGTCTCCTTGAGGCGGGGGTTGAATCCTTCGCCGCCCCGATAGACACATTGTAGAGGCCGTACACTTGAATAACACTTGATACTGCCAGTCGCAGGACGCAGCATACTGCTCAATTTGTTAGCATACAGGTGCAAACTTCTCTATAACCAAAAAGTTGCGTGCGCTGTGAGAATGGTCTGCGAGTAGCGCGAGGGGGCTGAAACGGGACAAGGCTCCCCCCTTCTGAGGAGGAAACGAGGGGAAACCGCTGGGGAGCCGAGCCGTGAAAAGAGGAAGAGACGCCAGGGCTGCTCAAGAACTGAGCAGCCCCGAGGATGAGCTAAGGATGCACGGTTAACTGCTCAGGAGGCGGCGCTGAGCCGCTGGGCCACGGCGGGCCAGTTGACGGTGTTCCACCAGGCGGTCAGGTAGTCGGGACGCTTGTTCTGGTACTTCAGGTAGTAGGCATGCTCCCAGACGTCGACCCCCAGGAGCGGGGTCTTCCCCTCCATCAGGGGGCTGTCCTGGTTGGGCTTGGCGACGACCTCCAGCTTGCCGCCGCTCGCCACCAGCCACCCCCAGCCGGAGCCGAACTGGTTGGCCGCGGCGTTGGTCAGCTTCTCCTTGAAGCCCTCGAAGCTGCCGAAGTCGCGGGAGAGGGCGCTCGCCAGCTCGCCCGCGGGGACGCCGCCGCCGCCCGGCCCCATCACTTCCCAGAACAGCGAGTGGTTGGCGTGGCCGCCGCCGTGATTGCGCACGGCGCCGCGGATCGCCTCCGGCACCTGGTCGATGCCGCGCAGCAGGTCCTCCACGGACTTGCCCTGGAGGTCGGGGTGGGTGGCGAGGGCGTCGTTGAGCTTGGCGACATAGGTCGCATGATGCTTGTCGTGGTGGATCTCCATCGTCTTGGCGTCGATGTGAGGCTCCAGCGCGTCGAAGGCGTAAGGCAGCGCGGGCAATTGGTACGGCATGGTGGCGTCCCTCCTGTGGGTAGCGTTCGGATGGCCGCGACGGGCGGGTCCCAAGGCGGATCGCCGGCGCGGAAGTGCGAGGGGGGGCAGGGCGAGCTTGAGGTGTTGCCCCCCGGCCCGGAGCGTATTCTTACAGAAATCTGTGAGTAGAAACACTGAGACCCCCGCAGAGGGGGGTCTCAAGACGGACCGGCGGGATCGAGAGGTCTTACCGCAGCTTCTCTTCGACGAACTCGACGTGCTGGCGGACCTTGGGGTCGTACTTCTTCATCCGCAGCTTCTCGGTGGAGAGCTTCTTGTTCTTCGACGTCGTGTAGAAGTAGCCGGTGCCGGCGGAGGAAACCAACTTGATCTTTTCGCGCATCGCGTTTTTCTCGCTTCTTTTTTGGGTTAGATGGCGGGGCCGACGGGGCTCGAACCCGCGACCTCCGGCGTGACAGGCCGGCGTTCTAACCAACTGAACTACAGCCCCGCAAAGAACTTCTCTCCCGAGCGGCATTCCCACCGTGGTGGGAGGTGAGGGATTTGAACCCGCGACCCCCTGCGTGTAAGGCAGGTGCTCTAACCGCTGAGCTAACCTCCCTCTGCCGCCAAGGAGCGGCAATGATAGGAAACGGGGTGCGGGTTGTCAACGCCCGGGCCGGCTTGCGGGCGGTTCCCGAAATACGGTATAAAGATCTTCCCTTTCCGTGACGGCGCCTCTCCGGCTCCGGCATCTTCCCATTTCCTGACCGTTCCCGCGCCCCACCTCCCTCCTTTCCCGGAGGAGAGCCATGAGGACGATGCTGGAGGGGCGCGCCGCGCCCAGGGACTGGGACGATCTGATTCACCGCTACGGCTGGCTGCTGCGGCTGCACGTCTGCCGCGCCTCGCTGCGCGCCGGTTTTCAAGCCGGCCGCGAGCCGCTCGAGGACTGGGTGCAGGAAGCCTTCTACCGCCTGCTCGCCGGCGGCGCTCCCCGCCTGCGGCAGATGCGCGGCTGGAGCTACCCGCGGATCGCCGCCTATCTCGCGCGGGTGGCGAACGGGGTGGTGTTCGACGAATGGCGGTCGCGGGCCGCCGTCAAGCGGGGGAAGGGGTTCCGCATCACCCTCGAAGGGCGCTTGACCGAGATCGCCGACCGCGCCATCGACCCGCGCGCCAGCCCGGAGCAGAACGCCCTGCGCCGCCAGCGCCAGCGGCTGTTCTTCGAGTACTGCCACGCGCTGGCCGACGCCAGGCTCGAAGCGACGGACCACCGGCGCGCGGTGCGTATCCTGCAGCGCACCTTCCTCGGCGGCTGGAGCACCGCCGAGATCATCAAGGCCGAAGGGGGGCGCCTCGCCCCCAGCACCGTCCACTCCGTGGTGCACCGCGCCCGCCGGCGGATCGCCGCGGCGCCGCTGGCGGCCCGCGAGCGGAGACGCGAGCTATGATCCTCCGCCATGCTCCGCGTCTTCACCGACCCCGCCTGCCTCGCGCACCGCGCCCCGCCCGGCTACCCCGAGCGGCCGGAGCGGCTGTCCGGCGTGATCGGCCACCTCCGCGCGGGCGGCTGGCCTTTCGCGGACGCCGTCCTTGAGGAGCCGGCCGCCGCGCCGGCGCGGGAAGCTGTGCTCGCGGTTCACGACGAGGCCTACGTCGCCCGCTTCGAGCGCGCCGCGGCGCGCGGCGACTCGCTGCTCGACTCGGCCGACAACCCGCTCTCCGCCGGCACCTGGCCGGCGGCCTGGGGCGCCGTCGGCGCCACCCTCGCGGCGGCGGACTGGGTCGCCGGCGGAAACCAGCGCACCGCCTTCGCGGCGGTGCGCCCGCCCGGCCACCACGCCGAGCGCGCCACGGCCATGGGCTTCTGCTTCTTCAACCACGCGGCGGTGGCCGCCGAGCACCTTCGCCGCCGCCACGGCGCGGCGCGGGTGGCCGTGTTCGACTTCGACGTCCACCACGGCAACGGCACCCAGCACCTGTTCTCGGCGCGCTCCGACGTCTTCTACGCCAGCACCCACCAGTATCCCTTCTACCCCGGCACCGGGGCGGCGAGCGAGCGGGGGACGGGAGCGGGGGAGGGGTTCACCTTGAACGTCCCGCTCCCCGCCGGCACCGGCGACGAGGAGTACGCCGAGGCGATCCAGGGCGCGATCCTGCCGGCGCTGCGCCGCTTCGCCCCCGACGTCCTGATCCTCTCGGCCGGTTTCGACGCCTGGCAGCACGACCCGCTGGGCGGCATGCGAGTGACCGAGGAAGGGTTCCGCAGCTGGGGCGAGCAGTGCGCCGGGCTCGCCGCCGAGCTCTGCGGCGGCCGCGTCCTCGCCCTGCTCGAAGGGGGGTACGACCTGGAGAATCTCCCGAGGTTGGTGGAGGCTCACCTCGAAGGGCTGGGGCGGGCGTAGCGGTGAAACCCTATAGAAGAAAGCCAATGATTGACTTCCCGCCGCACTCCCCGTAAAATCCGCGAAAGTTCACGTAATACTTGAAGGGTGACCGGTAAGGTCCGCGTCCTTCGGTTGTTTCCGAGGTTTTCACAAACCGGCTGGCCGAGTGAGGTCTGGTTGTGGAGGAGGTAGGAGCATGAAGCGCAACGTCATCCTGTCTGCGATCGCGGTGGCCCTGCTGGCAGTGGCTCCGATCGCGGCCGCGCCCCCGTTCGGCACCTTCGACGGCATCGTGGGCGGCGGCAACTCCGGCGCCGGCCTGCTGCCGCTGACCGGCTGGGCGCTCGACGACAACGGCATCCAGGCGGTGGACATCCTGGTCGACGGCCTGGTCGCCGGCCGTGCCGCGTACGGCCGCGCCCGCGCCGGCGTCACCGCGCGGTTTCCGGGCTTCCCGGATTCGGCGCACCCCGGATTCGGTTTCCAGCTCGACACCACGCACTACCTGAACGGCGTCCACTCGGTCGTCGTGCGGGTGAAGAGCCGCGGCGGCGAGGTGGCGCTGCTGCCGCCGCAGCCGATCTACTTCAACAACGTCGAGGCGGACCTCGCGCCGTTCGGCCAGATCGAGTTCCCGAAGCCGCAGGCCGAGCTGCGCGGCAAGTGCGACCTGGTCAGCCCGAACCGGCGTTTCAGCGTGATCTCCGGGTACGCCCTCGACGCCGGCACGCAGCTCGAGGACACCGGCGTCGGCTACGTCGAGCTGCTGATCGACCGCTCGCTGTGGTCGAACAGCCAGACCGACTGCACCTTCCTCAATGTCACCGGCGGCTCCACCAACTGCTACGGCATCCAGCGGCTGGACATCGAGCGCGTCTATCCGAGCCTCAAGGACAGCCCGCACAGCGGCTTCCGCTTCGTGATCGACATCGGCGCGATGATCGCCACCGGCGTCTACACCCAGGGCCAGCACACGCTGACCATCCGCGCCGGCGACCTCGCCAACGAGACGCGCAACATCGCGGAGTTCCCGGTCACCTTCAGCTGCGACGCCAACACCGGCAACGAGGCTTCCTTCGGCGACATCGACCTGCCGCTCAACGGTCTGCTCTATCACGGCACCATCACGGCGAGCGGCTGGGCGCTCGACTGGGAAGGGGTGGCGGCGGTGCAGATCCTGGTCGATGGCCATCCGTTCGGCACCGCTCACTACGGCTTCGGCCGGCCGGACGTCCTCGCGCTCTCCTACTACCCCAGCTACTTCAACGTCGCGGGGCCGGGCTGGCAGTTCCAGCTCGACACCACGCTGCTCCCGAACGGCGAGCACTTCCTCGACGTGGTGGTGACCGACAACCAAGGGGTCACCACCTACGTCGGCAAGAAGCGGTTCGTGGTCAACAACGTCGGCGGCTAGCGGCCTCTCCGCTCCATCGGTTGTTCCCTCGACGCCCCATCCGATACCGGATGGGGCGTTCGTGTTTCAGGGGCCCGCGGCGCCATGCTTCCGGGCCATGTTTTCTCCCCGGTGCTATCCTTCGCGGCATGTCGGGAATCACCTCGGGAATCGACCGCATCCTCTTCTTCGGCACCCCGGAATTCGCGGTGCCGACGCTCGCCGCGCTGGTGGCGGCGGGGCGGTCGCCGGTGCGCGTGATCACCCAGCCGGCGCGGCCCGCCGGGCGCAGCAGCGCGCCCCAGGATCCGCCGGTCGCCCGCTGGGCGCGCGAGCACGGGATCGAGGTGTCGCAGCCGGCGCGCGTCCGCGCCCCCGAGTTCCTGGCCGAGGCCGCGGCGCTGGCGCCCGACGTGGCGGTGGTCGTCGCCTTCGGCCAGATCTTCCCGCCGGCGCTGCTCGACCTGCCGCGGCACGGCTGCGTCAACCTCCATGCCTCGCTGCTGCCGCGCTGGCGCGGCGCCTCGCCCATCCAGGCCGCCCTCGCCGCCGGCGACGAGCAGACCGGCGTGGCGACGATGCGGATGGACGCCGGGCTCGACACCGGCCCCGTGCTGCTCGAGGAGGCGACGGCGATCGATCCCGCGGAGAGCGCGGAGGAGCTTACCGCGCGGCTCGCCGCGCTCGGCGGCCCGCTGATGGTGCGCACGCTCGAGCTGCTGGAGCGCGGCGAGATCGCGCCCCGCGCGCAGAGCGCCGAGGGGGTCACCTATGCGCCGCGCCTCAGCCGCGACAGCGGCCAGGCCGACTGGACGCTGCCGGCGCGCCGCCTCCACGACCGCCTGCGGGCCTACACGCCGTGGCCGGGGCTGACCGCCCGTCTGCGCGGCGAGCCGGTGAAGATCGTCGCCGCGGCTCCCTCGGACGCCGGCGCCGGAGACGCGGCTCCGGGGACCTTCCTCGGCCTGCGCGACGGCCGTCTCGCCGTCGCCTGCGGCGCGGGGAGCGTGCTCGCGATCGCCGAGCTGCAGCGCGCGGGCAAGCGTCCCCAGCGTGCCGCCGATTTCATCAACGGAGAGCGTCTGCGCGCCGGCGAGAGCTTCTCCTGACCCCCGTTCCGAACGATTCCGCGAGAATGTCGAAACACCGCTCCACGCCGCACCCCGACTCCCAGACCGGCCCCGGCCGCAGCCGGCGCCAGACCTCGCGCCGGAGCCAGCAGGACAACGTCCGCGCCACCGCCGCCTGGGTGCTCGAACGCACCCTGCAGTCGCTGGCCCCGGCCGACTCCTTCCTCGACAGCGCGCTGCCGCGTTTCGACGAGCGCGACCAGGGGCTGCTGCGCGAGCTGGTGATGGGGAGCCTGCGCTGGCTGCGCCGGCTCGACCACGTGATCTCGCTCGCCAGCAACCGCTCGTTCGACGCCATCGAGCCGGTCCTGCGCTCGCCGCTGCGCATCGCCACCTACCAGCTCCTCTTCCTCGACCGCGTGCCCGCGCACGCCGCCGTCCACGAGGCCGTCGAGCAGGCCCATCAGCTCACCCACCGCGGCGGCGCGAGCTTCGTCAACGGCGTGCTGCGCAGCATCGCGCGCGAGCCGCACCCCGACGCCTGGCCGGTCGAGGAGTCCGACCCGGTGCGCCGGATCGCGCTCGAGAAGAGCCATCCCGATTTCCTGGTCTCCCGCTGGCTGCACCGCTTCGGCACCGCGCGCACGCTCGACCTGCTCGACGCCAACAACCGCCCGCGGCCGATGCACCTGCTCGCCTTCCGCGACCGCGGCGGCCGCGAGCTGCTGGCCGAGGCGCTGATCGACGAGGGATTGGAGGTCGAGCCGGCGGCGCTCTCGCCGCTCGGTTTGATCGTGCGGCGCGGCAATCCGCTGGCGACCGCGGCCTTCCAGCGCGGCGACCTCTACGTGCAGGACGAGGCGAGCCAGGCCGCGGCGCTGATCCCCCCGCCGCGGCCGGGCGAGACGGTGCTCGACGCCGCCGCCGCCCCCGGCGGCAAGAGCTTCACGCTGCTCGCCGCCGAGCCGAGCGTGCGGATCACGATGAGCGACGTCTCCCTGGCCCGCGCGGGACGCCTGCGCGCCAACCTGCGGCGCCTGCGGCGCACGCTGCCGCTCGCCATCGCCGACGCCGGCCTGCCGCCGTTCGCGCGCGCTTTCGACCGCGTGGTGCTCGACCTCCCCTGCACCGGCACCGGCACGCTGCGCCGCCACCCCGAGATCAAGTGGCGGATCAGCGAGAGCGAGATCGGCCGCCTGTCGCGCCAGGCCCTGCGCCTGCTCGAAGGCTCGGCGCCGCTGGTCGCCCCGGGCGGCCGCCTGGTCGCCATCACCTGCTCGCTCGAGCCCGAGGAGAACGAGGAGGTGATGGCGCGCTTTCTCACCCTCCATCCGGAGCTCTCGCCGCTGCCGCTCGAGGCGATCCTCGACACCCCCCTCGCGGCCGGCGTCACGGGGCCCGGCGCGTGGCGCCTGCTGACCGGCGGGGACCATGACGGCTTCACCGTCAACGTGCTCGAGAAGGCCCGGATTTAGGCGGTTCCGTACGACCTGACCGCGTCCTGGTGCTGTATTGACAGCCCACCCCCGTTGCCTTATCGTTTCCGGCAGTCACTTTCGTTCAAGAACACGACCAAGGAGGAGGAGAGATGGCTGGTAAGGCTGATCTGGTGAATAGCATTGTGGACGCCGTGGAGGGCCTCACCCGGCGCCAGGCCGCGGCGGCGTTCGAAGCCGTCGTCGGCGCGGTCTCCGATTCCCTCAAGGCGGGCGAGTCGGTCAAGATCCCCGGCCTGGGCAGCTTCGCGGTCGCCGAGCGCGGCGCCCGCAAGGGACGCAACCCCGCCACCGGCGAGTCGATCACGATCAAGGCCAGCAAGACGGTCCGCTTCAAGGCTGGCAAGGACCTCAAGGAAGCCGTCAACACCAAGAAGCGCGGCCGCAAGTAGCTCAGGGCCGCCTGGGCGAGCGCCACTCCCTCCGCAGACTTTTGCTCCGCTGATTTTTTGGAAGCCCCGTGCGTGCCGCCGCCGGGGCTTCATACGTTTTAGAACAGATTTACATTCAATTGATCGATCAGCGCTATCAGCGCTATCAGCGCTATCAGCGGATGTGCCGGTAGAGCCGCGCCAGGCGATGCGGCGAGACGCCGCAGAGGAAGAGCCCCCAGATCAGCCAGTTGATCGCCACGGTGCGCACCGCGCCCTGCTCGACGAAGCGGCGGGCGCCGGTGGTCACCGGCTCGACGATCAGCGTGAAGCCGGCGAGGCGCCGCAGCCGCAGGATGAAATCGAGGTCCTCGAGGATCGGCCAGTCGCGGAACCCGCCCAGCCGCTCGAACGTCTCGCGCGTCGCGAACTGCGCTTGGTCGCCGAGCGGCACGCGCAGCCAGCGGGTGCGCCGGTTGATCAGCCACGCGCCCAGCCGCTGCATGGGCCGGTCGGTGTCGAAGCGGAGCAGGAAGCCGCCCCCCGGCGCTCCCGCCGCCACCGCCGCGCGGACCCGGGCTCCGCCCCCCGGCGGCAGCGTGGTGTCGGCGTGCAGGAAGAGCAGGACGTCGGCCCCCGCCGCGAGCGCCGCCGCGGCGCCCTGGTTGAGCTGGCCGCCGCGGCCGGGCGCGCCCCCCTGGAGGGTCACGGCGAGGGCGCCAAGCGCGCGCGCCGCCGCCAGCGTGCCGTCGCGGCTGCCGCCGTCGGCGACCACCACCAGGTCGGCCGCCGCGAGCGCCGCGGGAAGATGGCGGCGCACCGTGTCCTCCTCGTTCAGGGTGGGCACGACGATCGCCAGTTTCAAGGGGTTCAAAGCGGCGAGATGCTAGCATGCCGACGCCGGATTCCCGGGTCCGGCTCAAAGCCCCGCAGCCTCGTACCCGCCGGAACGCTGGAGCCGCCGACCTCATGAGCCCGCAAGGTTCGTTCAGCCATCTCGATGCCCAGGGGGGCGCCCACATGGTGGACGTCTCCGAGAAGCCCGTCACCCGCCGGGTGGCCGAGGCCTCGTGCCGCGTGCTGCTCTCCGCCGCCACCCTCGTCCGCCTGGCCAACCTCCCCAAAGGCGACGCCTTCGCGGTGGCCCACCTCGCCGGCGTGCAGGCGGCCAAGCGCACCGCGGAGCTGATCCCGCTCGCCCATCAGATCCCGCTCGACCAGGTGGACATCGTGATCCAGCCGATCGCCGAAGGGGTCGAGATCCGCAGCCGCGTCGTGGTCAACGCCCGCACCGGCGCCGAGATGGAGGCGCTCGTCGCCTGCTCGACCGCCGCCCTCGCCCTCTACGACATGGTCAAGGCGGTCGAGAAGGGGGCGGTGATCACCGACCTGCGGCTGGACGCCAAGAGCGGCGGCCGGACGGGCACGTTCCGGCGCCACGGACAAGAAGGGCGCGAGGGATGAAGATCGCGCCGTTTTCCGTGCCGCCGGCCGTTGCCTTGGTGCGGGCGCTCTCCGCCGCTCCGGGCCCTCATCACCCCGGCCCTCTTCTCCCCGCCTCCCCCCCGGCCTCCGGGAGAAGAGGGGGGCCCTACGAGGAGGCCGCGGATTCCTCTCGAGGTTTTTATAGTTCTCCCCTCTCTCCCGGCGGGACGGGAGGGAGGCGGGGAGAGAGGGGCCGGGGGAGTGAGGGCCCGGCGGCACGGCAGCCGTCAAGCTCAACGCTGTGGCTCGAATCGGAGGCATTCCGATGAGCGTCCGCACCGGCCTCGACCGCCTGCTCGCCGACCCGTCGCGCCTCGCCGGGCGGCGCTACGGCATCCTCGCCCACGGCGCCTCGGTCTCGCGCCACGGCGTGCCCATCCACCTCGCCCTGGCGGCGGGGCCGGCCGGAGCGCCCAGCGCCCTGTTCGGCCCCGAGCACGGCTACTACGGCGTCGAGCAGGACATGATCCCCGCCGGCGGCGGCACCGATCCGTGGACCGGCGCGCCGCTCCTCTCGCTCTACGGCGATTCGGCGGACACCCTGCGCCCCAGCCCGTCGGCGTTCTCCGGCCTCGACCTGCTGCTCATCGACCTCCAGGACGTCGGCGCGCGCTACTACACCTACGCCGCCACGGCGATCTGGGCCGCCGAGGCGGCGATGGCCGCCGGCTGCGAGGTCTGGGTGCTCGACCGCCCGAACCCGCTCGGCGGCGAGGTGATCGAGGGGAACCTCCTCGCCCCCGGCTACGAGTCGTTCGTGGGCGCCTTCCGCCTCCCCGTCCGCCACGGCCTGACGCTCGGCGAGCTCTTCCGCCTCGAAGCCTTGCGCCGCCACTGGAGCGATGCCCGGGCGTACTTCAGCGTCCTCTACCTCGAGGGGTGGCGCCGCGCGATGACCTGGGAGGAGACCGGCCTGCCGTGGATCGCCCCCTCCCCCAACATGCCGACGGTGACCACGGCGCGGGTCTACCCCGGCGGCTGCCTGGTCGAGGCGACCGAGCTCTCGGAGGGGCGCGGCACCACCCGCCCCTTCCAGCTCACCGGCGCGCCGTTCGTCGATCCCAAGCGCCTCGCCGGGAAGCTCAACGCGCGCCGCCTGCCGGGGGTCACCTTCGTCCCCACCTACTACCGGCCGCAGTTCCAGAAGCACCGCGGCGCCCTCTGCGGCGGCGTCGAGCTGCTGGTGAGCGATCCGGCCGCCTTCGCCTCCTACCGCACCGGCGTCGAGCTCCTCGCCACCCTCCGCCGCCTCTGGCCGCAGGACTTCGCCTGGCGCGAAGCTCCCTACGAGTTCGTCGCGGACCGTCCGGCGATCGATCTGCTGACCGGCGGCCCCGAGTGCCGCCAGGCGATCGAGAGCGGCGACGGGCTCGACGGCTGGATCGCCGGCTGGCAGGCCGACGAAGCGGCCTTCCGCGAGGAACGGCGGCAGATCCTGCTGTACCCCGAGGAAGGATGCTGATGCCTGTGAAATCCCCCCATCTCCTCCGCGTCACCGACCCTCCCGCGGGCTTCGCGCCGCTGATCGAAGCCGCCCGCGCCCTGGGTCTCCGCATCGGCTGGCTCGACCTCGGGGGAGCGGTCTCGCCCCTCCCCGAGCCGCTCGCGAGCGCCGCCTCGCTCGGCGTCCTGCGCGCCGTCGCGGTGGGGGAGGGGCGCACCGTCGCCGTCAAGCCGCTGCGCGGTGCCACGGTCCTGCGGGATCTCCTGCGCGAGCATTTCCGGGGGTGCGTGCTGGTCCTGGTGCGGGGCGAGGTGGCGGCGCCCCGGCTCGAGCTCGAGGGCGAGGCCTGGCGGCTCTCGCTTTCCGAGGGCGCCTCCCGCCGGCTCTCCACCGTCGAGCTGGCCGAGTCCCTGCGCAAGCCGCATCCTTTTTCCTGAAGGCATCACCGCCCGCCCTGGGCCGCGGCTCCTCGCGCCCCGCCCAAGCTGAATAACCTTTCAATGAATCTCGGGACCGGTCCTCCGCGGCCGGCCCGCGGTCCGCGCTGCCCGCCGCCGGGTACGACCGTGCGCCGGCGATTTCCGGATCGCCATAAAACGAGATAAATCGTTTCATCCCGCGAATCTCCCAGCGATCTTTACGTCGCTACGGATCAGTTTTTTCGCGGCAATTCTGTAATGTAAAAAACCGGCTCGTTCCGCTCTCCGCCACGCACCAGATTGAATAGCGAGTTGCTTTTTTTGATCCACTGCTGGACGTCCTCAATCTGGAGGTCTCATGACCCAACGTGTGTGGCGAGTGCTGCTTGCCGTCGGTTTCCTGTGCACCGCGTCGTTCGGATCCTCCGCCTCCTGGGCGCAGAGCTGCGGCGTCGAACGCTGGTCCGTCAAGACCGGCACCGACGCGGACGTGGGAAAGATCAATCTTTCCGCCACGACCGCGCAGACGATCACCACCATGCGCGGCTGGCCCGCGCCCAGCCCGATCCCCGCCAACAATCGCGTCACTCCCTACGAGACGACGGTCTGGGTGCTCGACGCCACTCTCACCAAGTACAAGTCGGAAAGCGATTCTGACTATCACCTGGTGCTCTCCGACGCCGCCGGCAACACGCTGATCGGCGAGATCCCGCTGCCCGCCTGCGTCGGCACCGGCAGCCCGTTCCTGTCGAAGATCACCAACGCCCGCGCGGAATTCAACGCCAAGCTCACGGCGACCTCGAGCTTCCAGACGGTGAGCATCCCGGTCCGCATCACGGGGGTCGGCATGTTCGACTTCCTGCACGGGCAGACCGGCGTGGCCCCCAACGGCATCGAGATCCATCCGATCCTGGACATCGTCTTCAATCCCACCAGCTCTCCCGACTTCACGATCGCCGCCTCGCCGGCCGCGGTCTCGGCCGCGCAGGGGGCTTCGGTCAACACCACGGTCACCACGGCGGTCTCGGGCGGCTTCAACTCCGCGGTAGCGCTGAGCGTCTCGGGCCTCCCCACGGGCGCTTCGGCGACCTTCACCCCGACCTCGATCGCCGCTCCCGGCGCGGGCTCCTCGACCCTCAAGCTGAGCGCGGGGAGCGCCGCCACCGGCACCTACAATCTGACCGTCACCGGCACCGGCGGCGGCAAGACGCACACGGCGGCGGTCTCGTTCACGGTGACGGGGACCGCGACGCCCGACTTCACGCTCGCCGCCTCCCCGGCCTCGGTGTCAGCCGCGCAGGGGAGCTCGGTGAGCACCACCGTCACGACGGCGGTCTCGGGCGGCTTCAACTCCGCGGTCGCGCTGAGTGTCTCGGGGCTGCCCACGGGCGCTTCGGCGACTTTCACCCCGACGTCGATCGCCGCTCCCGGGTCGGGCTCCTCGACCCTCCAACTGACGGCGGGGAGCGCCGCCACCGGCACCTACAACCTGACCGTTACCGGCACCGGCGGCGGCAAGACGCACACGGCAGCGGTCTCGTTCACGATCACCGCCACCGCTTCGCCCGACTTCGCGCTCGCCGTCTCGCCCGCCTCGCTCTCCGTGGCCACGGGAGGCACGGGCACCGCGACGGCGACCACGACGGTCTCCGGCGGCTTCAGCTCCGCGGTGGCGCTCGCGGTCTCCGGCCTGCCCACGGGAGCCTCGGGCTCCTTCTCCCCGGCCTCGATCGCCGCGCCCGGCGCCGGCTCCTCGACGCTGACGATCACCACCGGCACGGCGGCGGCGGGGACCTACAACCTCACCGTCACCGGCACCGGCGGCGGCAAGACCCACACGGCGCCGCTCACCCTGACGGTGACCTCGGGCACCGTGTCGCAGATCCTCGTCAACCCCGGCTTCGAGTCCGGCAACACGACGTGGACGGCGAGCGCCAGCGTCATCAACACCACCGCCGCGGAGGCGCCCCACAGCGGCTCGTGGAAGGCGTGGCTCGACGGCTACGGCACCACCCACACCGATACCCTCTACCAGCAGGTCGCCATCTTTTCGACCCACACTTCGGCGACGCTGACCTTCTGGCTGCACGTCGACACGGCGGAGACCACCACCACGACCGCCTTCGACACCCTGGCGGTGCAGATCCGCAACTCGAGCGGCACGCTGCTGGCGACGCTCGCCACCTACTCCAACCTCGACGCGAGCTCGGGGTATGCTCAGAAGACGTTCGACCTCTCGCCGTACATCGGTCAAACGATCCGGGTCTACCTGACCGCGACCGAGGACTCGACCAACCAGACTTCGTTCGTCGTCGACGACTTCGCTCTCAACGTCCAGTAGCCCCAAGGAATCGAGGAGAACCATGAACAGAGCATGCATCCTGGCAACTTTGACCCTCATCCTGGCGGGGGCCTCGTCGTACGCCGCGGTCCCGACCCAGTCCCCGGCCGCCCCCGGCGCGGCCGTTCCGGAGAAGGCTGCCAAGAGCAGCATCGTCTTCGACGACGACGGCGGCCGGACGCAGATCGTGCCGCGCCGCGAGGGCGAGGGACGCGAGGCCAAATACCACGGCGGGCCGGTGCTCGCCCACGGCAGCGTGCAGGCGGTCTTCCTCGGCAGCGCCTGGCGCCAGCCGGAGAACCGCGAGAAGGAAGCGGTGGCCCTGAAGGCGCTGCAGGCCCCGGCGGACGCGAGCTCGTTGGCGAAGTACAAGGTCAAGCCCTGGGAGGCTTCGCTCCCCCTGGTCGAAGACCTCACCGGCGATCCGCTGTCGACCTCGTCCCTCTCGGACCTCGAGATCCAGGCCCGCCTGGACGCCCTGGTGAACGGCCCGGTCGACCCCAACGCGGTCTACGTCGTCTTCCTGGCCCCGGGTCTGGGGTCGACGCTCGGCGCCAAGAGGACCGAGAAGGACTACGTGGCGTTTCACAACGACTATCACGCCGCGGGAGGCCTGGTCCGCTACGTCGTCGTCCCCTATGACGCCGACGCCGCGCGCTGGACCGCGGGAGCCCTCGCCGGCCTGCGCCAGGCGGTGATCAACCCGGAAGGGAACGGCTGGTACTAGGACCCTTCCGGAAGCTGCTGGTGGTTTTCAGGGCTGGGACGCTCGCGCCGGGCGTCCCAGCCCTTTTTTGCCCCCTCGCGCCTCGTTGCAGCCCCTTCATCCCGTTTTTGAGCCCGCGGACGATTTTTAGCCCTAAACTTTCACGATCCAGCCCTAAAAATAAGAAATCAGCTCTCAGAATTCGGGGTTAGCCCCTAAAACCAGGATTTAGCCGTTAGAAATCAAAAATTGGGATGCAAATTCAAAATTTTGGAGCTAATAATGAAATTTAGGCGCTAAGAGCGAGATTTAGGGCCTAAAACGCTGCGGGTGGGATCATCGTGATGAGCTCAGCGCTTCCTCCGCCGCGGACCGGCTCCGAGGGTACGGATTTTGCTGTCCAGTGGGGCCGAACTGCCGCCCGGCCGCCATCGTTGGACTGCGGCTCCGGGCGGCTCCTTACGACCGAGAGGTGACCTGATGACTCCAGCCAAGAACACGATCTGCCTCTGGTACGACGGCGACGCCGAGGGCGCGGCGCGGTTCTACGCCGAGACCTTTCCCGATTCGTCCGTCAGCGCGGTGCACCGGGCCCCCGGAGACTACCCGTCGGGGAAGCAAGGGGACGTGTTGACCGTCGAGTTCACCGTGCTGGGCATTCCGTGCCTCGGGCTCAACGGCGGACCCCACTTCAAGCACACCGAAGCGTTCTCGTTTCAGGTCGCCACCGCGGACCAGGCCGAAACGGATCGCTACTGGAACGCGATCGTCGGCAACGGCGGCCAGGAGAGCGACTGCGGCTGGTGCAAGGACAAATGGGGATTGTCCTGGCAGATCACGCCGATCGCCCTGTCGCAAGGGGTCACCGATCCCGATCCCGCGGTCGCCAAGCGCGTGTTCGATGCGATGATGACGATGCAAAAGATCGACATCGCGGCCATCGAGGCGGCGCGCCGCGGCTGAGGTTGCACCGAATCGATCCATGTGACCAGGGGCTCGCGCCCCTGGCTACATTCCGGGGCTCCTCCGGAGCCGCAGGCGGGTTGGCGTCGTGGGGCTCGCGGTTTCAGTCGAAGATGTAGCGTTCGTCGTAGTCGATCCGGTGCTTCTTGAGCAACCCGATCAACTCGTCCTTGAACGGGACCCGCGCGTGGTGGATCTCCTGATTCTGGATATATCTCCGAATCTTCGCCACCTGCGACTCGCTGACCGAGAACGCGCCATATCCGACCTGCCATCTGAAACCTGCCTTCGAACCGCTCGCTTCGTTGACCCATCTGGACGATCTCGATTTCGCCAATCGCACCATCGTCGCCACCGGCATGTCACTCTTGAGCTTCATCAGGAGATGCACGTGATCGGGCATTCCCCCGATTTCCAAGAGCACGCCTCCTTCGCCACGAATGATTCCGCCGACATATCCGTGGAGCCGATCCCGCAGATCTTCCTGGATCGCCGGTACCCGATCCTTCGTCGAGAAAACGATGTGGTACAGAAGATTCGTATAGGTGTTCCCCACGCAGCCCCTCCTCCGTTTTCGTTCCAAGCCATCGGGCTAGTTTTGTCGCACGCAACCTATCAGGCGAAGCTCTTCGGCTCAATCGTTATACCGGTTCCATGGGTTGGCAACCTTCATGGGCTGGTAACCCTCGAGGGGTTCGCACCCCTGCTACATCCCGGGGCTCCTCCGGAGCCCTCCACAGCCAGATGTCCAGCCGATTCGTTGCGGCTCGAGGGCGCCGGGATTTTCGCCTCATCGACATCGCCGGTTTCGGGCACCCCGCCCCCGGCTCCGGAGGAGCCAAGGAATGTAGCCAGGGGCGCTAGCCCCTGGAAACGCGCCAACCACCCCAACCTTCCCAAAGCCCCAGAGGGGCGCCGGGATTTCGCATCACCGGCGCCGGCTCGCCTGAGGCCCCGCCGGTTCCGCCGCCCCTCTGGGGCTCTGGAATGGGATGGAACCCTTCTCGTCAACCAGGGGTTCGCACCCCTGGCTACATCCCGGGGCTCCTCCGGAGCCCTCCACAGCCAGATGTCCAGCCGATTCGCTGCGGCTCGAGGGCGCCGGGATTTTCGCCTCATCGACATCGCCGGTTTCGGGCACCCCGCCCCGGGCTCCGGAGGAGCCAAGGAATGTAGCCAGGGGCGCCAGCCCCTGGAGACGCGCCAACCACCCCAACCTCTCCTAAGCCCCAGAGGGGCGGCGGGATTTTCGAATCGCCGCATCACCGCCCGGCCTGAGGCCCCGCCGGTTCCGCCGCCCCTCTGGGGCTCTGGAATGGGATGGAATCCTTCCCGTAACCAGGGGTTCGCACCCCTGGCTACATTCCGGGGCTCCTCCGGAGCCAAGGTCCAAGGCCTCAGCCTGGGGATCGCGTTCTTGGAAGCGTCCGCTTTGGCACGCAGGGACATCCCATCCGCTCCCCTACTCCAACTCCCCATAAGCCTCCACCGTCAAGAAAGGAACAAACTCCCGGCTGAGCACCAACCGATCCAAAATCTCCGCCGCCTCCTTTAAATGACCATGTCCGCTTCCTGATCCCTCGCCCCCCAGCGCCTCCAGCTCCTCCCCCCGCATCGCCTGGTAAAGCTCGACCGTCACCGCACGCCCATCCTCGAGCTTGGCGTCGTGGTGGAGCCATTGCCAGAGCTGGGCTCGCGAGATCTCGGCGGTGGCGGCGTCTTCCATCAGGTTGCGGATGGCGGCGGCTCCTTGGCCGGCGAGCCAGGAGTCGAGGTATTGGAGGGCGATGGAAATGTTCGAGCGCAGGCCGTTCTCGGTGATCTTGCCGTCCTCGATGTCGAAGTCGAGGAGATCTTCGGCGGTGGTCTGGACGTCGTCGCGGAGGACGGTCTTCTGGTTCTTGCGGTCGCCGAAGACGCGGTCGAAGATCTCGCGGGCGACGGGGACGAGGTCGGGGTGGGCGACCCAGGTGCCGTCGAAGCCTTGCGCGGCCTCGCGCTCCTTGTCCTCGCGGACGCGCTCGAGGGCGGTGCGGTTGACCTCTTCGTCGTGGCGGCTGGGGATGAAGGCGGCCATGCCGCCGATGGCATGGGCGCCGCGCTGGTGGCAGATGCGGACCAGCAGCTCGGCGTAGGCGCGCAGGAAGGGGACCTCCATGGTGATCTGGAAGCGGTCGGGGAGGACCCTTTCGGCCGAGGGGAGCTTGCGGATGATGCTGAAGATGTAGTCCCAGCGCCCGGCGTTCAAGCCCGCGGCGTGGTCGCGCAGCTCCCAGAGGATCTCGTCCATCTCGAAGGCGGCGGTCAGCGTCTCGATCAGCACCGTGGCGCGGATGGTGCCGCGCGGGATTCCCAGCAGGTCCTGGGCGATCACGAAGACCTCGTTCCACAGCCGCGCCTCGACGTGGCTCTCGAGCTTCGGCAGGTAGAAGTAGGGGCCGGTGCCGCGCGCCTTGAGCTCCGCGGCGTTGTGGAAGACGTAGAGGCCGAAGTCGAAGAGGCTGGCCGAGACCGGCTGCTCGTCGATCAGCAGATGGCGTTCGAGGAGGTGCCAGCCGCGCGGGCGGACCATCAGCGTGGCTAAGGTGTCGTGGAGCTGGTACTCCTTGCCGTCGGGGTTGGTGAAGCGGAGGTCCCGCCGCACGGCGTCGATCAGGTTCGCCTGTCCCTCGACGACGTTTCCCCAGGTGGGGGAGAGGGAGTCCTCGAAGTCGGCCATGAAGCCGGTGGCCCCCGAGTTCAGGGCGTTGATCATCATCTTGCGCTCGACCGGGCCGGTGATCTCGACCCGGCGGTCGTCGAGGTCGGGCGGGGCGGGCGCCACCTCCCAGGCGGTGTCGCGGATCGAGCGGGTGTGATCGAGGAAGTCCGGCGCCACGCCGTGCGCGAAATCCCCCAGGCGCAGGATGCGCTGGAAGAGGAGGTCCTCGCGCGCCCGTCCCACCCGCCCCTGGAGCTCGGCCACGAAGTCCAGCGCCGCCGCCGTCAGCACCCGCTCCGCCGCGGGGGACCCCGGTCCTGCCACCCGAATCGTCGCCATGGCGCTCTCTCCTTTCGCTCGTTGGGGTGAGGCTCAGCTCGCCTTCGCGGCCGCCACGAACTGCTCGTCCTCCGTCGACCCGGCGAGGGCGGCGGTCGAGGCGGCGCCGGAGGCGATCACCTGGGCCACCTGGTCGAAGTAGCCGGTGCCCACGAAGCGCTGGTGCTTCACCGCCCGGTAGCCGGACTCCGTCTCCGCCGCGAATTCGCGCTCCTGGAGGGCTGAGTAGGCGCTCATGCCGCTCTCCCTGTAGCCGCGGGCGAGCTCGAACATGCTGAGGTTCAGGGCGTGGAAACCGGCGAGGGTGACGAACTGGAACTTGTAGCCCATCGCCGCCAACTCGCGCTGGAAGGAGGCGATCGCCGCCGCGTCGAGCTTCTGCTTCCAGTTGAAGGAGGGGGAGCAGTTGTAGGCCAGGAGCTTGCCCGGGAATCGGGCGTGGATGGCCTCGGCGAACTGCCGCGCCTCGGCGACGTCGGGCTTCGACGTCTCGCACCAGAGGAGGTCGGCGTAGGGGGCGAAGGCGAGGCCGCGGGCGATCGCCGCCTCGATGCCGCCGCGCAGCGGGAAGAATCCCTCGGAGGTGCGCTCGGCGCCGGTGAGGAAGGGGCGGTCGCGGGGATCGACGTCGCTGGTGATCAGCTTGGCGCTGTTGGCGTCGGTGCGCGCGATGACCAGCGTCGGCACGCCGAGGACGTCGGCCGCCAGGCGCGCCGCGATCAGCTTCTGCTCGAACTCGGCGGTCGGCACCAGCACCTTGCCCCCCATGTGGCCGCACTTCTTGGCGGAGGAGAGCTGATCTTCGAAGTGGACGCCGGCCGCTCCCTCCTCGATCATGTCCTTCATCAGCTCGAAGGCGTTGAGGTTGTCGCCGAAACCGGCCTCGGCGTCGGCCACGATGGGGGCGAGCCAGTGCGATTCGGCGCTCCCATCGCCCCTTCGGCGTGCTGGATCTGGTCGGCGCGCAGCAGGGCGTTGTTGAGCCGCTTGACCAGCTTCGGCACGCTGTCGACCGGGTAGAGGCTCTGGTCGGGATAGACCTCGCCGGCGCCGTTGGCGTCCCCCGCCACCTGCCAGCCGCTGCAGTAGATCGCCTGGAGCCCCGCCTGCACCTGCTGGATCGCCTGGTTTCCCGTCATCGCGCCCAGCGCCGGCACCCAGGGCTCGGAGTGGAGGAGCTTCCAGAGCCGCTCGGCCCCCAGGCGCGCCAGCGTGTGCTCGACGCGGACGCTGCCGCGCAGCCGGAAGACGTCCTCGGCGCCGTAGGTGCGCACGATCCCCTGCCAGCGCGGCTCCTGCTTCCAACTCGTGGCGAGATCCGTGACGCCGGCCTTCCGTTGCTCTTCCGACATGGCTCCTCTCCTTTAGGGGTCGTGCAGGGATCGCGACGGCGGTTTGCCGCGCCGCGGTGCCGCGTTGCGGCATCGGGGGAAGAGTACCAGATTCCAATCCCCTTGCTACCCCCTTCCTCATTTGCCACAATGCGGCATCAACGAGGCGCCCCCCGGCCCTTCCCGTCAGAGAGAGGTGTACTTTGAACGAGCCCATCAAGTTCTTTCTCCCCGGTCCGACCTACGTGCCCATGGACGCCCGCCAGGCGATGACCCAGCCGATGGTGGGGCACCGGTCGCCCGGCTTCAAGGATTTCTACGTCAAGCTCTCCGCCAAGCTGCCGCACCTGCTGCGCACGGCGGGGGACGTGATGGTCGCCAGCGGCTCCTCGACGCTGGTGATGGAGAGCGCGGTCATCTCCTGCGTCCGCGAGGACGTGCTGTGCCTGACCAACGGCGCCTTCTCGGAGCGCTGGCACTCGATCGCCAAGTCGTGCGGCAAGGCCGCCGACCAGCTCGCCGCCCCCTGGGGGCAGGCGATCGATCCCGAGACGCTGCGCGCGGCCCTCCGCCGCAAGCGCTACGAGGCGATCACCGTGGTCCACAACGAGACCTCGACCGGGGTGATGAACCCGATCGCCGAGCTGGCCGCCGTGGCGCGCGAGGAGAGCGACGCGCTGATCATCGTCGACGCCGTCTCCTCGCTCGGGGGCGCGCGGGTGGAGACCGACGACTGGGGGATCGACATCACCCTCGCCGGCACCCAGAAGGCGATCGCCGTGCCGCCCGGTCTCACCGTCTTCACCCTCTCGGCGCGCGCCGCCGAGCAGGCGAAGAAGGTGCCGCACCGCGGCTTCTACACCGACCTGCTGCGCTACGTCGACAAGCACAAGGAGGGGGGCTTCATCACCACCCCCGCCATCCCGCTGCTCTGGGCGCTCGACGTCCAGCTCGACCGCATGCTCGCCGAGGGGATGGAGGCGCGCTGGGCCCGCCACCAGCGGCTCCAGGAGAAGACGGCGAAGTGGGCGGCCCAGCGCGGCTGCGCCTACGCCTCGGCGGAGAACGCGCGCTCGCTGACGGTGAGCTGCTTCCACCCGCCGGCCGGGATCGATCCGCAGGTGATCGTCAAGGGGTGCACGGCCAACGGCTACACGATCGGCAGCGGCTACGGCGACTGGAAGCCGACCACCTTCCGCATCGGCCACATGGGCGAGGTGCGCGAGACCGACCTCGACGCCCTGCTGCCGGTGATCGACCAGATCCTGGAGAAGGCGGCCGCTCCGGCGGCGCGCTGAACGATGGCGATGGCAGCCTCCAGAATCCTGATCGCCGACACCCTCGACCCCGCCGGCCTCGCGATCTTCGCGGCGGCGGGCGCCGAGGTCCATCAGCTCACCGCCGAGGAGCGGCCTCGCCTCCCGGAGATCCTCGCCGACTTCGACGCCCTGATCGTGAGGAGCTCGACGCAGGCGACGGCCGAGCTGCTCAAGGCCGGCAAGCGGTTGAAGGTGGTGGGGCGCGCCGGTATCGGCGTCGACAACGTGGACGTGGCCGCCGCGACCGACCTCGGCATCCTGGTGGTCAACGCGCCGACCGCCAACCTGCTGTCGGCGACCGAGCACACCTTCGCCCTCCTCCTCTCGCTCGCCCGGCGGGTGCCGGAGGCCGACGCCTCGATGAAGGCGGGGGGATGGGACCGCAAGCTGACCGGCATCGAGCTCCAGGGGAAGACCCTCGGGGTGATCGGTTTCGGCCGCATCGGCCAGCGGGTGGCCGAGCGGGCGCGCGCCTTCGCGATGAAGATCGCGGCCTACGACCCGTTCCTCGACGCCGCTGGGGCCAAGAAGCTCGACGTCGAGCTGCTCTCGCTCGACGAGCTGCTGTCGCGCTCGGACGCGATCACCTTCCACACCCCACTGACCAAGGAGACCCGCAACCTGCTGAACGCCGAGCGCATCGCCACCATGAAGAAGGGGGCGCTGGTGGTCAACTGCGGGCGGGGCGGAGTGATCGACGAGGAGGCGCTGCTCGCCGCGCTCGAATCGGGGCACCTGGGCGGCGCGGCGCTCGACGTCTTCGCCGAGGAGCCGCCGAAGGACCTCCGCCTCGTGCGGCACAAGCAGGTGGTGGCGACTCCCCACCTGGGAGCGCAGACCCGGGAGGCGCAGGAGCGGATCTCGATCGAGACCGCCGAGATGGTGGTCGCCGCGCTCGCCGGCTCGCTGGCGGTGGCGGCGGTGAACCTGCCCTTCCGTCCGGCCGGGAGTAAGGCCGAGCCGTACATGGCGCTCGGCGAATCGCTCGGCAAGCTGGCCGGGGCGCTGCTCGGCACCGCGCCGCGGCATTTGCAGGTCGACGTCTGGGGGGTGGACGAGGCGCTGCGCCACCCGGTGACGGTCGCCGTGCTCAAGGGGGTGCTCACCCCCTTCCTCGGCGACGCGGTGAACTACGTCAACGCCGAGCGGATGGCGGAGGCGCGCGGGGTCGAGGTGGTGCGCTCGACCCACACCAGCACCCCGAGCGAGTACCCGCAGCTGGTCGACGTGACGCTGACCTGCGACGGACGCAGCGTCGAGCTCGGCGGCACCCTGTTCGGAGAGGGCGAGCCGCGCGTGGTGCGCTTCGAGAACTACCCGCTCGAGTTCCGGCCGCAGGGGACCCTGCTGGTGCTCGAGAACCACGACCGCCCGGGCATGGTGGGGAAGATCGGCACCCTGCTCGCCGAGGGCCACGTCAACATCGCCGACATCCACCTCGCCCGCCGCGGCCAGGACGCGCTGGCCGTCCTGCGGCTCGACCAGGAGCCGAGGGAGGACGTGCTGGCGAAGCTCAACGGCCTGGATGGGGTGAAGTCGGCGCGGAAGGTGTTGCTGGGGTAAAGAGGATCGAGGCTCGCGGCCTGCGACCTCCTCCGCGCCGCTGCGAAGATCTGAACGTAGGGGCGGGGCTCGTCCCCGCCCGGGTGGGGGCCGGCCGGAGTTGCGAACCTGCTGATCCCGCGAGCCTTTTTCCTCCCCCGTACTCGGGGGAGGCCAGGAGGGTGTGCCCGCAGGCCGATCGATATCCTTGGGCGCCAGCCGGCTGGTGAGCCTCTGAGCTACACCAGGTGCCCAGCCAAAGGGTGAGCCAGCCTTCGCTGTTTGGGTGGCCCTTGAAGAAGCCTGGTGGCGGCCGCCGTGCTGGCCGAAGCCCGGAGGCCGACTGACTCGCGACAGGCACCCCTGATCGTAGGAATACCGGCTTGCGGCGCTCTGCGCTTCGTGGCAGGATTGGCGTAAACAGGGCGTCATGGAAGCCCACATGAGGTAACCATCAATCTTGAGTAACCCAATAGCCCCAGCCTTGGGGGAACGCCGGGCAGCCGGCGGCCTGCGCGCCCAGTACCAAGTAGCCGCCTTCCTTACCTACGAGGCCCTTCTCAATGGTGCACTTGAAGGCGTGCGGATCGCCGATCCCGAGGCCGGCCGGGTGGATGATTTCCAACTGCTCAGCATGGGGCGGCTCGATGCCTACTCCGTCAAATGGGAGAGACACCCCGAGCCGTTCACCTTGCACAGACTAATCTCCCACTCGGACGACAAGCCATCCCTCATCGCCCAACTCGCGGACGGTTGGACGAAACTCAGCGCCCGGGCCTCGGACCGTCATGTCGTTGTCCACCTTGTGACGAACGCGTATCCGTCGACGCGAGGAGGCGGCCCTCTGGCGCACTTCTGGACTGAGTGCTGGAAGCCCCGAGCGAACCAGGAACCAGAAAGCCCAGTTCCTACCCGCTGGCAGGAGGCCTGGGAGAAGATCCAAGTTGCCAGCGGTCTAGCTCCGGACGAATTCCGCGCCTTTGCCCGCGACTGCCGCCTAGATTTCCAGTTCGCTCTCCCGGAGCCCGCTGAGCCGACGGTTTCCCCTTCTACACGGGACCGGCAAGTCAGATTGCGGGACGTCAACGCCATCGGGAATGCTCTCTTTCGATTGGTCGCAGATCCCCGCCACATAGTGGAGATTCCTCGCAACCAACTGATCGAAGAGTTGGGCTGGCACGGGAGGCTGGAGCTTCGCCATCCCCATGAGTTTCCCGAGCCAGCGATTTATCAGGAGATCGAGCCGACGGTCGATTCTCTGAAGCAGTCCCTGGAGCAACTGGCTGGAGGGTACATTCTGCTGCTCGGCACTCCCGGCTCTGGAAAGTCCACCCTGCTGACCCAGACTCTCAAATACAGACAAGAGCGGTCGATACGCTACTACGCGTTTGTCCCACAAGCGCAGAACATCAACCGCGGCGAGTCGGAGAACTTCCTCCACGACATTACCTTGATGCTGGCGGAACGAGGGTTTCGTGCCGGCCAGAGCCTGCAAGGGTTAGACCGGGTGTTGCTCGCCGAGCGCTTTGACGCCCAACTCCGGCTCCTCCACGAGAAGTGGACGGAGACAGGGAGAAGGACGATTCTCCTGATTGACGGTCTCGATCACATCCCCCGAGAGCAGTCCCCCGCTCGCTCGCTCCTTGCGGACCTGCCCTCACCCTCACGAGTTCCGGACGGAGTCTACATCCTGCTCGGCTCCCAGACCGATCAGCTCCGGGACCTACCATCCGAGGTCGTGGACCAGATCCAGCAACCCGAGAGGCGTATCACGATGGAACCTCTGGGGCGGGAGGCCGTTCTGAGCATCGTCTCGCAGACAGGGTTCAATCCCACCCCCACGGCTGAGGAAAAGGATCGGATCTATCAGCTCTCAGGCGGTCACCCCTTGGCTCTCGCTTACCTCTTGAACCGCCTGCGGACCTCCGGCTCAGGAGTTTCCAAGATCCTCACCGAGGCCGAGCCCTTCCCTGGGAGAATCGACGCACAGTACACGGCTCACTGGCGCCAGATCCAATCCGACAGGGAGCTTGTCGATTTGCTGGCCATGCTCGCCCGGGTCCGTGGGGGGATCGAGATTCCCTGGGTCGAGAAGTGGGCCTCACAAAACGCCCTGTACCGGCTCTACAGCGAGTTCAGTTACTACTTCCGGCAGGAAGCCTCAGGCCGGTGGTGTTTCTTCCACAATAGCTTCCGTATTTTTCTGCTGGAAAAGACGGAACGACTTCCGGGGATCAGCTCCTCCTCAGGCGCTCAATCACTGTACGGGCGGTTGGCCGATGTCGCGGCTTCGGCTGGTCCGCCCTGGTCCTGGGATGAGGTCTTCTACCGCGTCAAGGCCGGGGAAGAAGAGCGGGCTTTGGAGCTTGCGACCCTCTCAGCCTTTCGAGAGCAGCTCTTCGCGGGACGCGCATGGTCCGAGATCCGGGAGGATCTTGAGCTTCTCCTCCCTTTGCCGTTGCCGCGCCGCGATGTCGAGGATCTAGCGAGGCTCCTTTTCATCGGCATGGAGATCGAGCAGCGAGCCTTCAATCTCGACGAATATGCGGATTGCCCGATCCCTGAGCTTCTGTTGCGTCTCGGCAAGATCAAGGCAGCTTTGAGCTGGTCTCGGGAAGGATTGCAAGGGCGTCTGGAAGCCAAGGATGGGCTCCGCTTCGCTGCCGCGCTCGCCAAACTTGGGCTGAAAGAAGAGGCGGGGAGGGCCTTCGACCTCTCTGAACCTTTGGACATCCTGGGGAGCGGCGAGGCAATACCGCATCGTAAACTGCGCGATAAGAGCGATCTGCTCAAAGTCTGGGTAGAGGTGGCACCCGCGTTCCGCGACATTCCTCGCTTGCTGAGAGTCATCGGGCAGATCCGGTGTGAGGATGACGGCTCCCATTTCGGAGAAAGCTCCCCAGAAGATGCCACACGCGAGCTCCAAGGCCGTCTACGTTACGAGCTTCTAAGAGCTTTGCAGAAGCTTGGCCGCTGGTCCGATCACGCCAGGGTGATTAGCTGCTGGGATCCTGCCGAGGAAGAAGACCGGCTGTTTTGGTTTTGGGGACATATTCACGCGGCACGCAAAGCCTGGTCATCCGGTCAAAAGGCGATGGCAGTAGAGTTCGTCGAGAACCTTTTGTCCCAGTCCAGCCAGCGTGACCTTACACCCGAGGACCGGATACCGCTGTCTGAATGCCTAATCCGGGTCCTGGGCCAGACGGAAGAGGCGCGCGACCTCCTCAACGGGGTTTCCCTCCAACCCCTCTCCGCGTTGGATTCCCTGGATCTGACGGCTGACGAAGTTGTGACCCGGTTTTACTTCTACCGAGTCCGCGCATTCCTTGGTGATCGCCGGTCTTTGTCAGAGACCGTGCCCGATGCCCGCAACAGGAGCGATCAGGGGATCACTCTCTTTGAACGTGCCATCCTTCTGGTCGCTCGCCTTTGGGCGGCAGCCTGGGCGAACCGGCTCTGGCCAGCTTCCGAATTCGGGCGGGAGGCTGAAAACGTCCTTCGCCTGCTCTTTCGGCGGCCGGATCCTGGCTGGCATTCCTGGTACCAGGTCCAAGACCATCGCGGGTACTTCTGCCGAACTCTCATCGGAGCCGCCCGTCTCCATGGCCCGGAAGCCTTGGAGGCCCTGCGGCAGGTTTTCGAACAGGAGTGGACACACCCGGTGGTCAGCCAGCCATGGCCATTGGACCTTATTCGAGAGTGCGCCCTGGAGCTCTTGGATGCCGGCGCGCCGAAATTCTGGGTAGCGTCTTGGTGTGAACAGACAGGGACTCAGGCCCTCGACGAAAAAGATGTCCCCGAGCGGCTCAAGCACTTGGCCTCGCAAGTCCGCTCATGGCTGGACCTCGATGACAAAGACCGAGCGCAAGCAGCCTTCGACCTGCTGATGCACAGATCTCTGGGCGTCCACACCAAGGAAACGCAGACGAACAGTTGGATTGCGTGGGCGGAACGGGCCAATGAGGAAGATCCCTCCAACGCTTCCAGGCGTCTCCAACTCCTCGCCTCCGGCCTCCCGGACCTGGAAGGCAAAGAAGTCTTAAGGCACGCCGCAAGAGATCTTCTGAAAGCCGCTTGGCGCTGGAAGCCCGGAGGCTCCCTGGCACTTTTTGAATGGATGCTGCGGCAAGGCCTCACAGGCTTTGCCGACGGCTTGCAGGTCTTGATAGCGGAAGGGCTGAAAAGTGAACCAGCGGCGGCCGGGGTCGCAGTTCTTCTATTCGGCGAAATCCTCCTGCCTTTGATGAGGACCGCTGACGAAGAATTCGGCCGGAAGGTCGTGGAGAGTCTCGTCGAGAGGGGTGGCGGCGAGCGAGGTTTGGCCAAACTGGTCGACAGAGTCCTGATCGCTGCATTGGGCTCCAAACGGCGAACCTGGATTGACGACATCCAGTCTGTGGTAGAGAAGGCAGGCATCCCTTGGGACCGGATCGCTGCCAATGTCGAAAATCAGGAGGCTCTATCCGGGACCCTCCAGTCAGTACACCAAGCGGATCTAGAGAGAAGCTCTTCCCATGACGCCCAACGGCGCCGCGAAGAAGCGGAGCTTCGGAAGAGCTTCCAATCTTTTCAAGACGTTGAGGCGTATCTGGCCCATCCGCCGTCCCACTCCTCTCTCAGTTTGGAGGATGTCCTGGTAGGCGTCCTCGAACGGTTCAACACGGCCGAGTTGGTCCGGCTGGCCGAGCTGATCCGAGGGCAGAATCACCTCGTTTCCTCCCTGAACCAGATCGCCAAGAGGCTCTTGTCTCTGGGTGCGACTGAAGAGGCTTGGAAGGTTGGTGAGCTTGCACTTGGAGCAACGGAGGCTTCAGGCTGGATCCGACGGATGACAGGAGGAACCCGGGTAGAGACGTTCTCGGTCCTTCACCAGATCGATCCGGACAAAGCGAGCGGGAGGGCATTCCAGATGCTGCTCGAGGATCTGCGCATCGGCCGGATCGGGTTTTCATCGTTCGGTTTCGAACTCCACAGGATCGCGCCTCTCCTAGGCGACAACTTATCGTTTCAGAAAATCTGGGGAGAGCTTGAGCCCTATGTCAAGGCTCTCTTCCCGCTGGCCGACACCGTGGAGCCTTCTGATTTCGGAGGTGACGCCACAAATCTCCCTGAATCAGCATCGGTCCTCGGTGCTCTGGTGGTCGGGCTCATCAACCATCCGATTGCCGATATTGGACATGGGGCTCAGCGGATCGTGGTGGATCTCCTTCGGAAGGGGGAGACAACTCTCATAGCTCCTATCGCATCTGCCTTGTCCGATTCGGCCTACCCTCGGCAGAGACTCCTCACTTGCCTGGAAGCTGTAGCGGAAGAGAATCCCGAAGCGAATCGTCCCTTCCTGATTGAGCTTCAAGGGCTTGCCCTTTCTCCGCACTTTGACGAACGAGCTGCGGTTTCCCGTCTTCTCAGCAATTTAGGTGTGTGGCCGCTCCCCAAGCCGGAGCCTCGAAAGCTTCCCGCCGTGTACGACCTGGCTTTCCCCGAACGGGACGAGCCTCATCTGCTTCGGCCGGTAGAAGCCGATCAACCCTTGCCGCCCACCGAAGATCCTGTCGCCATCAGCATGATCATCCGAGGTGAGCTGGGTGTAATCTCGGACTTCACGGGGATTCAAATGGCGGCACTGTACAACCGGGTCGCTCAGCTGGTACGTGATCCGTTGGGACCGGATATCTACGAGGAGGAAAGGGAGCTTCGGAAACAGCTTGAGAGCGCAGGGCTCAGAATCCCGTTTCGGCGGCCTCGTACCGATCTCGTCCGGGCTGCGCTCTTCCTGATCGTCGCCGAGTTGGCCGATGCGGGGCGTCTGGATCGGGGACCCCTTAAAATCCTTGAGGGGCTCTTGAGGTACACGGATCCCATGATGTTTAGGCTACGGCCCCATGCAAGACCACTATGTATCCCTTCCATACTGCCCGATCGAGATGAGATCTATCGCAGATCCCACGAGGACTGGACGAGCCATGTCTCTTTAGAGACGTCAGCTTTGAGGAGCGCAAACTCAGATTCAAATTGGGTCATCCTGGCTGAACAGACTTGCCTTTCTTGGCTTGATTGGCCCAGGCTTACGGAAAATCGCTATGGTGTTGTCGTACCTTCTGGACTTACTCCGCGACCGGAGAAGGATTTTCTCGGCTCACTTTGCCAGGAGTGGTCAGGTCTGGCCTCGGAGTACGAGCAAGGACCATTCAATGGACGAACCCTGATCGTCCGCCGTGCGAACTTCCGTTTTGAATCACCGGCCCCTTACTTCCTGGCCTTCAATCCGGCTGTTGCCCGTGCTTTAGGCTGGACCTTCGTCAGAGACGGCCATTTCAGGTGGCGAGACTCGGATGGCAATCTTACAGTCGAGAGCCTGTGGTGGCAGGATGGCTGCCCGCACCTAGAACCTCCGGAATCAAGCGATGAGGTCGGAGAAGGCTGGCTTGTGCGCGCCTCACTCGCTGCTTGGCAGGCCATTCAGGCACGCTATACGGAAATGAAGACCCGACTGCGGGTGGAGCGCACTGCCAACGAGCAGGAGACGCGGTCTGTAGAGCAGTAGGCTACGATCGGCATCGCCGTCGTGCGAGCGTTGCTCAGTCGCCGAGGATCTCGTTGAGGCCGTCGAGGACGCGCGCCAGCTCCTCAGCCGAAGCGCGCCCGAGCCGGCGCCCGATGCGCTCGGTGGCCAGCGTGCGGATCTGGCTCACCTTCACCCCAGGAGCGCTTGGGGAGCCCGCGCGGGTCAGCTCCAGCGTCAGCGGGAAGCCCGCGCGCGGCTCCTGGCTCGTGAGCGCGACGGCGATCACGGTGCCGGAGCGTTCGTTGAAGACGTCGGCGCTCAGGATGAGGACCGGCCGCTGGCCGGCCTGCTCGTGGCCGCGGGTGGGATCGAGGTCGGCCCAGCGGATCTCGCCCTTCAGTATTCCGGCCACGCCTCGGCTCCCATCCCCTCCTCGGCGAGCGCGCGCTCCTCGGCCGGGTCGAGCTTCGCGCACTCGGCCGCGAGCCGGGTCCGCGCGCGCCGGGCGAGGACGTCGGCCACCGCGGCCTCGATGGCCTGGCTGCGGTTCGGGTACTCGTGAGCGTCAACCAGCGCGTCGAGCTCGTCGAGCAGGCGATGTTCGAGGGTGACGGCGATTTTGAGCTTGGGCATCTGGCACCTCCGAGTATGATGATCGATCATACTAATCGGTACGCGCCAAGCGCCCCTCTCCTCAGGGCATGCCGGAGAGGGAGGGTAGAGGCAGGCTCCGCTTACTCCGCCCCGGCGGCGAGGCGCCCTGCGAGGGAAGAAGGCGGGAGCCCGGCGCGGGCTCAACTCCAGGAAACCAGGAGAAACGCTATGGCCAAGCAGGTGCTCTTTCTACGCGGCGCCGGGGGAGAAGCCGCCTACGAGGCCGATGGGCTCCTCGTGGGATCGCTGCGAAAGGATCTGGGTGCCGGCTACGAGGTGCGCTATCCGAAGATGCCGTTCGACGACGACGTCGGGTATGCGGGTTGGAAAGCGGACATCGCGGCCGAGCTCTCGAGCCTCGGCGATGAGGTGCTTCTGGTGGCCCACTCGGTGGGCGGCTCGATCCTGTTGAAGTATCTGGTCGAGGAACGGATCGAGAAGCGGATCGCCGGGCTATTCCTGCTCGCCACGCCCTTCTTTGGCGCGGACGAGAAGTGGAATTATGCCGAGATGAAGTTGCCGCAAGACTTTGCCCTCAGGCTTTCGGCGATCCCTCAAATCTGCCTGTACCACAATCGGGACGACGAAACCGTACCCTTCGCCCACCTTGCGTTCTATGCCGCAAGGCTTCCACACGCCACCACCCGGGAGCACGAGGGAGGTGGGCATCAATTCAGGAACGGCTTGGCGGAGGTTGCCGCGGACATAAGGGCAGCTGGCGCCTGAGGTGCCAGGCCAAACTACGTCAACACCGAGCGGGTGGAGGGCGACCGCGGGTCGCCCCTACACCTGGTTTCCCGTGGTGCGCCTGATTCGGATCGGAGGGTGTAGGGGCGACCCGCGGTCGCCGGGCGAAAACGAGGGCCGCTTCCCGAACGGAGGGCCCTCGGTGCATGATGGAGGCCGATGTTCCCCGGTCTCGATCTTCTGACTCTCTTCGTGGTCTTCGGATTGAGCCACGGCCTGCTGACGTTGATTCTCTTTGCGGTTTGGCGGGAGAACCCGTCGATAGGAGTGGGCCGGCTCGCGCTCGGACAGGGCGGCATCTTCCTCGGCGCGCTGCTGGTGGCCTTCGACGGACCGCTGCCGAAGGTCGTCACCATCTTCGGGGCGAATCTCCTCTTCGGCGCCGGCACCGCGCTGATCCTGGAAGGAGTCAGGCTCTTCTACGGCCTCGAGCCGCGGCGCCCGGTGCTGGTCGCGGTGGTGGTCGCGACGCTGCTGTCGTACCCGTTCCAGGTGGGGCCGAGCCCCAACCCGCGGATCGTGCTGGAGAGCGCGGCCCTCTGCGGTCTGCTGGCGGCGGCGGCCTGGAGCGCCTGGAGGGGTGGGCGGGGCGATGGCGCCTACACCCGTCTGGTGCTCGGCGCCTTTGGGATCCACGCTCTGGCCGCCGGAGCGCGCGCCGTGCAGAAGGCGAGCGGCCTGGGCCGGGGTGCTGCCCCGGCCGCCGGCGGTGACTGGATGGGCGGTCTGCTCCTGCTGGTGGCGAGCCTGTCGGCGATCGTCTGGACGCTGGGCATCGTGGTCACGATGAATCGCCGCCTCCTGGCGGTGGTGGCCACGAGCAAGGCCCAACTCGAGGCGTCGATCGAGGCGGCGGAGGCGGCGAGCCGCGCCAAATCGGAGTTCGTCGCCAATCTGAGCCACGAGATCCGCACGCCGCTCAATGGCGTGCTCGGCAGCTCCCACCTCTTGCTGCGGGCTTCTCTCGACAAGGACCAGCGCGAGTATGTGGAAACCTTGCAGGCCTGCGGCGAGCAGCTCCTGGGCACGGTCAACGCGATTCTCGATTTCTCGAAGCTCGAGGCCGGCAAGCTCGATCTCGAGTCGGTGCCTTTCGACCTGCGGGCCGCGGTGCGGACGGTGATGGCGGTGCATCGGCCGGAGGCGCAGCGCAAGGGCTTGGACTTTCGCGAGGAGGTTGCGCCCGGCCTGCCGGAATACGTCCTGGGCGATACCGTACGGCTGCGCCAGGCGCTGTCGAACCTGGTGGCGAACGCGGTCAAGTTCACCCCCCGGGGCGCGGTGGGGGTGAAGGTCGGAGCCGCCGGCCACAGAATTCGCTTCGCGGTGGAAGACACGGGGATCGGCGTGGACGCCACGGCCGGCGAGCGGCTCTTCCGGTCGTTCTCGCAAGCCGATGCCAGCACCACCCGCCGTTTCGGCGGCACCGGGCTGGGCCTCGCCATCGTGCGCCACCTCGCTTCGTTGATGGGAGGCGAGGCGGGTTTTGAAAACCGCGCAGGCGGCGGCAGCCGCTTCTATTTCGAGGCCGAGCTGCCGGCGGCCGAAAAAGCGCAAAGGCCCGTCTCGAGAGAGAAAATCGCGGCGCGGCCGGCCAGGATCCTCCTCGCCGAAGACGACAAGGTGAACAGCATGATCGCCCTGGCCTTCCTGCGCCACGCCGGCCACGAGGTCGACGTGGCGAGGGATGGCCGGGAGGCGGTCGAGGCTTGCCGGCGCGGTGCCTACGATCTGGTGCTGATGGACTGCCAGATGCCCAACCTCGATGGCTTCGAGGCCACCCGCGAGATCCGCCGCCGCGAAGGGGAGGGCCGCCGTCTCCCGGTGGTGGCGCTGACCGCCAGCTCCCTGGCCGGCGATCGCGAAAAATGTCTCGCCGCCGGCATGGACGACCACCTCGGCAAGCCGATCGATCCGGAAGAACTGGCCGCCACCCTGGCCCGCTGGCTCGGCCCCTGGGAAGAGGTGTCGAACGGTACAGGTGGCCTGGAGAGAAGGCCAGGCCTGGAGGATGGGGGCGACTGCGGGAGCCCCGGCAACGTTGGATTCCCGGGGTCGCCGGCCTCCGCCGGACGGGTGGAGGGGGAACAGCGACGCCCTGGCCCGCGTCCCCTCCGTCAGGAATCGGCCGGCTTACTCCGCCAGCGCGAAGTTGAAGGTCAGCAGGAACGAATCCATCCCGATCGAGGTGGTCACCGAGGTGCCGGGGACCGGTCCCGTGGCGCCCAGGAAGGGGCCGGTGATCGAGTTCTGGGGGACGTGGTAGTAGGCGGCGTCGAGCTTCAGGCTGCGGGTCGCCTGGTAGCCCATGCCGACGCAGTAGTGGTCCTTGAAGATCGCCGGCACCTCGACGGTGGCGAAGGTGCGGTCGTTGGGGACGGCGACCTGGCTGTGGTTGTAGCCGGCGCGCACGGCGAAGCGGTCGGTCGGCTTGTACTGCAGGCCGATCTCGCCGACGGTGATGTTCTTGAAGCCGAGGGCATCCTTGAAGCCGGCGGCGTCGGCGTAGTTGATCCACTTGCCGTCGATCGCCACCGAGAGGCCGGGGGTCGGGGTCCAGCCGAGGCCGGCGATGGCGACGGCGGGCATGTCGATCTCCTGGCGGATCTTGCGTCCCGTGCCGTAGGTCGGCAGGTTGGGGTTGGCGACCGTCGAGTTCCATTCGAATTCCTGGAACTTGGTCTTCGAGTTGTAGGAGGCGCCGAGGGCGAGGGAGGGGCTGAGCTTGTACTGGAGGCCGATGCCGGCGCCGTAGCCCCAGGCGCCGTCGTTGTTGACCGACGGGAAGTAGCAGGGGCCCTGCGGCCCCGAGCAGTCGGGGCTGGCGAAGCCGGCCGGATTGGCGGTGAGCTGCGCGTAGGCGGCGTTGAGCGAGATGCCGAGCGAGAACTGGTCGCTGAGCTTCCAGGCGAGCACCGTCGGCACTTTGAGCAGCTGGTAGTTGGCGTAGACGCGGCCGAAGCCGTTCGGCTGCGGGCTCAGCAGCGGGTTGGTGCGGTCCTGCGGGTAGTCGACGCCGAAGCCGGCGAGGCCGAGGAAGCCGATGCCGTAGGCGAAGTTCGAGCCGGCGTCGTGGTGCGTCCAGCCGAAGGCGGGGATCAGGACGCGGTCGCCGGCATCGTGGGTCTTGCCGCTGACGGTGCCGAAGGGGAAGGCGATCGAGCTCGAGACCGAGTTCTTGGCCTGGTTGTACTCGGCGCTGAAGGCGAAGTGGCTGCCGTCCTGCTGGGTGGCGAGGGCGGGGTTGAGCAGCAGGCCGCCGAGGGTGTCGATCCCCAGCGCCACGCCGGCGCCGCCCATCGAGCTGTTGACGGCGCCGACGCCGTGGAGCGTGTGGCCGTCGCCGGCGAACGCCGCCGGAGTGGCGGCCAGGGCGAGGACGAGCAACCGGGTGATAGCTTTGCGGTTCATTCCAATCTCCCTAAAAAAGCGTGAAGCGGGTACACGTCCTCAGGCGTCCGAGGGCGTCCAGCAAACTCAAGCCCGTATGAAAGCTAAAACGAAAGTATTGGGTAGATGTATAGCTCAATTCGCGCACCTTTTCAACGGGTAGCCGGCGGGTAAGAGGGATTCCAGCTCCTCCGCGGACGCTGGAGCGGCTTGCGGCGGGGTGGGGAAACCCCTATTCTACGGCGCAACGCACCGTACGAAAGCGCTGTCAGTGACGTGTCACCGATCCGCGGACGCCGTGCAGGCCTCCCCAGGAGAGTAGCCAGGATGGACGCAGAGTCGACCCTTTCCACCGCCGCCGCCGCCGCGGGAGACCACCCCGCCGTGGATCCGGGCGTCGCGGGGCACCACACCGAGAACGCCCTGCTGGGCTGGATCCTGGTCGTCGGGCTGACCCTGGTCGGTTTCCTGCTGCTCGCCTTCGGCAGCGCGGCGGGCGGCCCCGCCTGGCCGCGCTACGCCTTCCTCGCCCTCGGCCTCGCCGGGGTGGCCGGCTACGGCCTCTGGGTCTTCCCCTACTTCCGCGACCTCGAGCGCCGGCTGCCGGAGGGGCGCGACCGCTGGTCGAAGCTCGAGGGAGAGCTGCTCGCCGCCTTCGAGCAGCTCGGGGCCGGCGACCTGGTGCGCTCCATCCAGCACACCGGCGCCCTTCCCGACCGGCTGGCGCAGATCTCGGAGGCGGCGAGCGAGGCGCTGTCGCAGCTCGCGCAGCAGATCCAGGACAGCTCGATCGAGGTGGCGGCCGCCGCCGACGCGGTCAACGAGATCGCCTCGGAGCTCGCCTCGGGGTCGTCGCAGCAGGCGGCCTCGGTGGTCGAGATCACGGCGGCGATGGAGGAGCTGGCGCGCACCGCCTCGCAGATCGCCGAGAACGCCTCGCGGCAGGCGGAGCTGGCGGCGCGCGCCGAGGCGAGCGGCGAGTCGGGGTCGGCGGCGGTGTTCGAGGCGGTCACCGGCGTCGAGGAGGTGCAGAAGCGGATCTCGGCGATCGCCAGCCGCGCCGACGCCCTGGGCACCCGCTCGAAGGAGATCTACCGGGTGCTCGACCTGATCACCGAGATCGCCCAGGAGACCCACATCCTGTCGTTGAACGCGGCGATCGAGGCGGCGGCGGCGGGGGCCGACGGGCGGCGCTTCTCGGTGGTCGCCGAGGAGGTGCGCCACCTCGCCCAGCGCTCGCAGGAGTCGGTCGAGTCGGTGCGCAACCTGCTCGACGAGTTCTCGAGCTCGATCCGCGCCACCATCGTCGCCACCGAGGAGGGGAGCAAGGAGGCGAGCCGGGTGCTCGAGCGCTCGCGGGCCGCCGCGGCGGCGATCGAGGAGCTGCGCGGCGCCTCCGGGGACACCTCGCGGGTGGCCCGCCAGATCTCGCTCGCCACCCAGCAGCAGAACTCCGCCTCGGACGAGGTGGTGATGACGCTGCGCGAGGTGAGCCTGGTGGTGCAGCGGATGACCGGCGGCCTGAAGAACCTGTCGAGCACCGCCGACCGGCTGAACCAGCTCGGCCTCGACATCCAGCTCCTCGCCCAGTCGTTCCACCTCGAGTCGCCGCGCTCGCTCAAGCACCTGGTCGAGGACTGGGCGCGCAAGATCGAGCCGCTGCCGACCCTGCCCGAGCAGGAGCACGCTCTCGAGGAGCTGGTGCGCAACGCGCCGTTCGTCGAGCTCGGCTACCTGATGGGGCTCGACGGCAGCACCATGGCGCTCTGTTTCAACCGCGACCTGCTCGACGAGCGGCAGCGCTCGCTCGCCGCCAAGGTGCGCGAGACCGACGTGCGCCAGCGGCCGTGGTTCAAGAGCGTGTCGCGGCACTGGCGCACGACGCTGATCCCCCCCTACGAGTCGATCCAGAACTCGGAGGCCTGCTTCACCGTCTGCACGCCGATCTACGGGCAGGGCGGGATCATTGGTGGGAGCGGGGTGGAGAACATCGTGGCGGTCCTGGGGATCGACATCAACGTCACCGGCTGGACGCGCATCTGATGAGACAGCCGATGGGAGGCGACTGATGGCCGGGCTCCCGGTTCCCGCCGCCGCGGAGCGCAAGGCGCGGCACGAGGGGACGCACCTGCTGGTGCGCGCCGGCGAGTACGCCTGCGCCCTGCCGCTCGCCGCGGTGCGCCGGGTGGTGCGGGCGCTCACCGTCCATCCGCTGCCCGGGGCGTCGGGGGAGCTCGAGGGGCTGGCCGAGTTCGGCGGCGAGCCGCTGCCGGTGTTGAACCTGGCCCGCCTGGTCAACGCCTCGCCGGGCGCCAACCCCTCCTATCCGGTGACGGTGGTAGCGTGGGTGGGGCCGGCCGAGGCGCGGGAGATGATCGGCTTCGCGGCGGACGCGGCGCTCGAGGTGGTCCACGTGCCGGCGGGCTCGATCGTGGCGGGGGACGGCGGCTTCATCCTCGGCGAGGCGCCGGTCGGCCGCGAGGTGGTGCGCATCCTCAACCTCGACGCGCTCGGGCGCTGATGAGCGTTCCGCACGCCCGCGGCTTCCTCCTGCTGCGCCGCGGCGGCGGTCTGTGGGGGATCGCCAACGCCGTGGTCGACGGGCTCGCCCGGGAGGGCGCGGAGTACCGGGTGGCGACGGGGGAGGGGGCGCTCGCCGCCGACGAGATCCTGGGCGTGGTGGACGATCTCACCGTGCGCCCGGTCCCGGCGGTGATCCGGCGCTTCTGGCCCGAGGCGCCGGTGGGGATGGCGGTGCACGGGGGGCAGCCGGTGGTGATGGTCGATCCGCGCCATCCCCCCGCCGCGCTGCGAATCGACGGAGGAGAGCGATTGGATGGACGGGATGACTGAGGCGATGACGGAAGCGACGATGAGCCGGCCTCTCGAGCCGATGCGGGACGGCTTCAACCAGGCCAGGATCGGTCTCGCGATCGTCGGCGGCATCGCGCTCGCCGGCCTGCTGCTGCTGCTGGTGGCCGAGGCCGGCGGCGGCCAGAACTGGCTGTTCAACCTCTTCCTGCTGATCTCGATCGGCATCCTGGCGCTCTACGTGAAGGTCGTCTACCGCACCCAGCAGAACCTGCGCGAGCGGGTCGAGGGGGCCGACCGGCGGCGCCAGGGGATCGAGACGTCGCTGGTGCTGGCGCTCGACCGCCTGCGGGCGGGAGACCTGGTCAACTGCTCGGCGGCGGCGGGAGCGCTGCCGGGGCGGCTCGCGCAGTCGCTCGGCAACGCCACCAACGCGCTCGACGTGCTGGCGCAGCAGATCCAGACCAGCTCGATCGAGGTCGCCTCGGCCGCCAATTCGGTCAACGAGATCGCCTCCGAGCTCGCCTCGGGCTCCTCGGAGCAGGCGGCCTCGGTGGTCGAGATCACCGCCGCCATGGAGGAGCTGGCGCGCACCGCCTCGCAGATCGCCGACAACGCCTCGTCGCAGGCCGACCTCGCGCAGGCGGCGGAGGAGAGCGGCAACGCGGGGCAGGGGGCGGTCGAGGAGGCGGTCGACGGCGTCGAGGAGGTCAAGAAGCGGATCAGCGGCATCGCCAGCCGCGCCGAGATCCTCGGCAACCGCTCGAAGGAGATCTACCGGGTGCTCGACCTGATCACCGAGATCGCCCAGGAGACCCACATCCTGTCGCTGAACGCCGCCATCGAGGCGGCGGCGGCGGGGGACCACGGGCGGCGCTTCTCGGTGGTGGCCGAGGAGGTGCGGCGGCTCGCCCAGCGCTCGCAGGAATCGGTCGAGTCGGTGCGCAACCTGCTCGACGAGTTCGCGGGCTCGATCCGCACCACCGTGGTCGCCACCGACGAGGGGAGCAAGGAGGCCGGCCGCGTGCTCGAGCGGGCACGCGCCGCCGCCTCGGCGATCGAGGACCTGCGCGGCGCCTCGAGCGACACGGCGCGGGTGGCGCGCGAGATCTCGCTCGCCACCCAGCAGCAGAACTCCGCCTCGGACGAGGTGGTGCTGACCTTGAAGGAGGTCAGCCAGGTGGTGCAGCGGATGGCCGACGGCTTGAAGCACTTCACCGAGACGGCCGACCGGCTGAACCGCCTGGGGCTGATCATCCAGATGCTCGCGCAGTCGTTCCACCTCGACTCCGACCACTCGCTCAAGCACACCGCCGAGCTGTGGGCGCGCGAGGTGCGGCGCCGGCTCGGCAACTGGGAGGCGATCGAGCGGCTGCTCGAGGACCTGGTGCACCGCCAGGGGTTCGTCGAGTGCCTCTACTTCTACGACGGCCGGCACGGGCAGACGGCGCTGGTGGTCAACCGCGGCATCGTCGGCGACCGCGAGGTGCCGGGGGCGGTGCGCAACGGCGAGGGGTTCTCCGAGCGTCCGTGGTACAAGTCGGCGGTCAAGGAGGGGCACACGGTGCTGACCCCGCTGTTCAACTCGCTCTTCTCGGGGCGGCCGATCTTCACCACCGCCACGCCGATCTACGACCACGGCGAGCTCCAAGGGGTGCTCGGCCTGGACGTCAACGTCGACAGTTGGACCAAGATCTGACGCCGGAGCGGTTTTGGACTCGGAGTTCGCCGATCTCATCCCCCTCTTCGTCGAGGAAGCGCGCGACCGCCTGGAGCGGCTGGCGACGAACGTCCCCCGGCTGGAGATCGATCCGCTGGCGGTGGTCGAGGCGAAGCGCGAGCTGCACACGCTGAAGGGGGCCGGCCGCATGATGCGGATCGGCGCCCTGGCCGAGCTCTGCCACGCCGCCGAGGAGGTCCTGCAGGCCGCCCGCCCCGGCATGATCGCCCTGCTGACCCGGGTGGTCGACGATCTCTCCGCCCTGGTCGAGGCCGTCTCGCACGGCGAGGAGCCGCCGACCGACACGGCGCTGATCGCCTTGCTCCACGCCTCGGTGACCGCGGTGCCGGAGGCGCCGGCGCCCGCCCTGCCGGCGCCACCACCACCGCCCGCGCCTCCGGTCGAGCCGCCGCAGGCTGCGCCGCCCCCTCCTGAACCGACCGCTCTCGAGGCAGAGCCGGCGCCGCCCGCCCCCGCCGGCAAGACGGTGACCCCCGCCACCGGCGGCGACGTGCGGGTGGACGCCGGGGCGCTCGACGCGGTGGCCGAGCGGGCGACGCAGGTGCGCATCATGGCGGTCGCCGGGCGGCAGGTGGTCAACCGCATCTACGACCTCGCCCGCCTCGCCGAGGACGGTCTGCACGAGCCGCAGCCGACGCAGGTGCTCGCCGTGCTCGCCACCATGCTGCGGCGGGTGGCGGTCGAGCTCGAAGGGGGGCAGGGGCGGCTGATCCGCTCGGCCGAGGAGCAGCTCGAGAAGATGCTCTCGCTGCAGCTCCAGCCGCTGCGCGGCTTCCTCCTCTCCTTCGCCCGCTACGCCCGCGAGCTCGCCCGCTCGCTGCAGCGCGAGGTGGAGGTCGAGCTCGAGGGGGAGGACACCCGGCTCGACCGCCGCATCGCCCGCGAGCTCGAGGAGGCGCTCCTCCACTTGGTGCGCAACGCGGTCGACCACGGCATCGAGGCGCCGGAGGTCCGCGTCGGGCGCGGCAAGCCGCGCGCGGGGCGGATCCGCATCAAGGCGCTCGCCGACGGCCCCAAGGTGCGGCTGCTGATCGAGGACGACGGCGGCGGCATCGACGTGCCGCGGGTCCTCGAGCAGGCGGTCGCGGTGGGGCTGGTCGACGCCGGCACGGCGGCGGGGATGGGGAAGAAGGAGGCGCTGCGCCTCCTCTTCGCCCCCGGCTTCACGACCCGCCGCCAGGTCTCGGAGATCTCCGGCCGCGGCGTCGGGCTCGACGTCGTGGCGACCATCGTCAACCGCGTCGGCGGCGAGGTGTTCGTGGAGACCGAGCCGCGGCAGGGGACGACCTTCATCCTCGAGGTCCCGGTCGCCCGCCGCGGCGAGTCGGTGATCCTGCTCAAGGTCGGCCAGCTGCGCATCGGCCTCCCCGCCGCGGTGGTGCGCCGGGCGACCCGCCTGCATCCGGACGCCGTGATCGAGCGCGACGGCCGCACCCTCGCCGCGCTCGGCGACCGCCTGGTCCCCTTCGTCCCCCTCGCCCGGCTCTACGGGCAGCCGGCGGCCGAGAACCAGCTGCTGCTCGAAGGGGTGGTGTCGGGGCTGCCGCTCGCCCTGGCGGTCGATTCCGTCGAGGGGGAGGAGGAGGTGCTGGTGCGCCCGATCACCCGCCGCGCCCCCACCGACCGGCTGCTCGAGGGGGTGGCTCTCCTCGCCTCGGGAGAGCCGGTGGGGGTGCTCTCCCCGTCGGTGCTGTCGCAGCGCGAATACCTCCGCGCCCTGCCGGCGGCGCGCCCGCAGGTGGTCATCCGGCGGGTGCGCGTGCTGCTGGTCGACGACTCGCTGGTCACCCGCGAGATGGAGCGGCGCCTGCTCGAGGACGCCGGCTTCGAGGTGACGGCGGCCGGCGACGCCGAGGAGGCGCTGTCGCTGCTCGGCGAGGAGAGCTTCGACTGCGTGGTCACCGACATCGAGATGCCGCGCATGGACGGCTTCGAGCTGGCGGCGCACCTGCGCGGCATCGAGAGCTTCACCCACCTGCCGATCATCGTCGTCTCGACCCGCGACCGTCCGGAGGACCGCCTGCGCGGTCTCAAGGTGGGGGCCGACGCCTATCTGACCAAGCAGAGCCTGGACGCCGGCGAGCTGGTCGACCTGGTGCGCCGCCTCTCCGGGAGCGGGCGATGAGGAGGCCCCCTGGGGCGGGAGGGGGCACGACGATGATCCGCGTCCTGCTGGTCGACGACTCGCCGTCGGTGCGGGCGGTGCTCAAGCGGATCTTCCGCCGCACCCGCGACATCGAGGTGGTGGGGGAGTCGGGCGACGGCGCCCAGGCGGTGCAGGCGGTGGTCGACCTCCAGCCGCACGTGGTGGTGATGGACCTCCAGATGCCGGTGCTCGACGGCTACGCGGCGACCGAGCAGATCATGGCTCTGCGGCCGACCCCGATCGTCGTCCTCTCCTCGCGCGCCAACCGCAACCAGATGCAGATCGCCTTCGAGGCGATGCGGCGCGGCGCCGTCGAGGTGCTGCCGAAGCCCGAGGACACCGCGAGCTGGCAGCAGCTCGCCGAGAGCCTGCCGGCGACGGTGCGGGCGGTCGCCGAGGCGCGGGCGGCGCCGCGGCCCTGGCGGCCGCGGGCGGCCGCCGCGGGGGGCCCGGGCGGCTCGCCGCCGGCCGGCGCGGCGCGCGGCGAGGAGATCCGCTGGGTGGCGATCGGCGCCTCGACCGGCGGCCCGGCGGCGATCCGCGAGCTGCTCGACGAGATGCCGGCCGATTCTCCGGTCGGCTTCCTGATCGTCCAGCACATCGCCTCCGGCTTCGAGCTCGGCTTCGCCGACTGGCTCAACAAGGAGCTCCCCTTCGACGTCCGCCTGGCGCAGCACGGCGAGGCGCTGCGCCGCGGCGCCGTGCGGCTGGCGCCGGGGGGCTCGCACCTGCGCCTCGAGGCCGGCGGCGTGCTCGCCCTCGACTCCGAGACGCCGGTGCGGCGCGGGCACCGGCCGTCGGTCGACGAGATGTTCCTCGCCGCCGCCGAAGCCTGCCCGCGCGAGGTCGCCGGCGTGCTGATGACCGGCATGGGGTCGGACGGGGTCGAGGGGCTGCTCGCCCTGCGCAAGGCGGGCGGCATCACCCTGGTGCAGGACGAGGCGAGCTCGGTCGTCTTCGGCATGCCGCGCGTCGCCCTCGAGCGCGGCGCCGCGGAAGTGGCGCTGCCGCCGCGCGAGCTGGCGCGCGCCCTGACGCGGCTGTGGGCGAAGGGGGAGCGGTGAACCGCCGGGTGCTGGTGGTCGACGACAGCGAGGTGACGCGGGCGATCCTCTCACGCACCCTGCGCGGCGCCGGCTACGAGGTGCTCGAGGCGCGCGACGGCGCCGAGGGGGCGATGGCGGCGCTGCGCGAGCAGCCGGCGGTGGTGGTGACCGACCTCGAGATGCCGACCATGGACGGCTTCCCGCTGCTGCGCCTGCTCAAGGCCGACCCGGCGAGCCGCCACATCCCGGTGCTGATCGTCACCAGCCACGGCGAGGCGGCCTCCCGCTACTGGGGGCTGCGCACCGGCGCGGACGCCTACCTCACCAAGGACCACCAGCCGAGGGAGCTGGTCGAGATCGTCAACCGCCTGTCCGCGGCGGCGAACGCCTCGCCGCTGGGAGCGCGCGCCAGCGGCCCCCTCGACTTGCAGGCGATGAGCCCGGTCGAGGTGCTCGCCCGGGTGGCGCGCCACCTCGACGCCTCGCTCCTCCAGGCGACGGTGACCAACACCCTGCTCGAAGGGGGGATGGCCGCCAACGACTTCCACGAGGCGGCGCACGGGGCGCTCGCGACCCTCGCCCAGGTGGTGGACGCGCAGTTCCTGGCGGTGGCGGTGGCGGAGACGGACGCCGGGATGATCCAGGTCCACCTCCAGGACCCGCTGCGGCAGGCCGACGTCGAGGAGCTGAGCGACCTGCTCTCGGGCGCGCTCGGCACCGCGCCGGAGGTCCCGGTCGAGATCCGGGTGAGCGGCGAGCGGGGGGACGCCGCGGTCGACCTGCAACGGGCGATCTGGCTGCCGCTGCCGGTGCGCGACGCCACCGGCATCCTCTCCTTCCTCCCCCGCGACCCCCACGAGTTCAACGTCTCGGCGACCGGCTCGCTGGTCGAGGCGCTCGCCGTCCACCTCGCGCTGGTGCTCGACAACGCCCGCCTCTCGCAGCGGCTGCACGAGCTGTCGACGCTCGACGGCCTGACCCGCCAGCTCAACCATCGCGTGATCTACGGCCGCCTGACCGAGGAGCTCGAGCGGGCCCGCCGCTACAAATACCCGTTGAGCGTGGTGCTCTGCGACTTCGACCACTTCAAGGAGATCAACGACACCCACGGCCACCTGGCGGGCGACGCCGTGCTGCGCGAGGGGGCGGCGGTGCTGCGCAAATGCCTGCGCAGCACCGATCTGCTCGGGCGCTACGGCGGCGAGGAGTTCCTCGCCGTGCTGCCGCAGGTCGACCTCGGCGCCGCGCGCCTCGCCGCCGAGCGCCTGCGCCGCGGCCTCGAGACCCATGCCGTGGTCCTCCCCGGCGGCGAGGAGCTGCACATCACCGCCTCCTTCGGCGTCGCGGACCGCGACGAGATCGCCGGCGCGCCGAGCAGCGACCTGCTGGTCTCGCTCGCCGACCGCAGGCTCTACGAGGCCAAGGCCGCCGGCCGCAACCGCGTCCGCCCATGATTTCGCCCGAGCCATGATTCCGCCCGAGAAATGATCTCGCCCGAGCTCAACCCTCTGCAACAGCTCGTCGGGCTGATCCGCGACGCCACGGGGAACGCCCTCCCGCCCGCCCGCCACGGCTTCCTCGAGGACCTCGCCGGGCGCCGGGCGGCGGCGCGCGGGCTTCCCTTCGACGACTACGTGCGGGCGCTGGCGGCCCATCTGCTCCCCGACGAGTGGGAGCGCCTGATCCCGCTGGTCACCATCAAGGAGTCCTACTTCTTCCGCGCTCCGCAGCAGTTCGAGGCGATCCGCCAGCAGGTGCTCCCCGGGCTGGTGCGCGCCCGCGCCGCCTCCCGCCAGCTGCGCTTCTGGTCGGCGGCGTGCGCCCGCGGCGAGGAGCCGGCGACCCTTGCCATCCTGCTCGCCGAGGAGCCGGCGCTCGCCGGGTGGAGCTGGCGGATCGTCGCCACCGACCTCGACGAGGAGGCGCTCGCCGGCGCCCGCACCGGGCTCTACGGCGAGCGCGCGGTCTCCCAGGTGCCGCCGCCGCTGCTCGAGCGCTGGTTCAAGCGGCGCGGCAAGCTCTTCGAGCTCGATCCCGCCCTGCGCGCGCACATCGACTACCAGTCGATCAACCTGGCCCATGCGCCGTTCACGCTGCCGTTCCAGCAGTGCGACCTGGTGCTGATGCGCAACGTGCTGATCTACTTCCGCCGCCCTCTCCAGCGCTGGGTGGTCTCCCAGGCCGGGCAGATGCTGGCGCCCGAGGGGTTCCTCTTCCTGGGCGCCTCGGAGACCCTGTGGCAGATCCAGGACGAGCTCGAGGCGGTCGACCTCGGCCCCTGCTTCGCCTATCGCCACCGCAAGCCGGCGCCGGAGGTACCCACGCCGACCTCGAAACGGCCGCAGCGCCGGCCCGCGCCTCCGCCGGACCCCGCTCCCCCGGCCGCGCCCGCGGAGGAACGCCGCTGGCTCGATCCGAGCCCCCGCGCCCGGAGCGTCGCGCCCGCCCCGTTGCCTCCCCCGACCCCCGCCGCAACCTCGCCGGGTGACGTCACCGGCGAGCGCCTGGCGGCCGCCGCGCGGGACCTCGCGGCCAATCGCGTCGAGGAAGCGTCCCGTACCCTCGCCGCCGCCCTGGCGGCGGACCCTTCCGAGCCGGCCGCGCACGCCCTCGCGGGCTTTCTCCACGACCTCTGCGGGCGCACCGGCGAGGCGGTGAGCTCCTATCGCGCCGCCCTCTACCTCGATCCGCTCCTCTTCCAGGTGCGGGTGCTGCTCGCCGACTGCCTGCTGCGGCTGGGCGACCGCGAGCGCGCCGAGCACCAGTTCCGCGAGGTCCTCACCCTGCTGGCGAGCGGCCGCGAGCGCTCCCTGACCCTCTTCGGCGAGCTCCCCCTCCCCGACCGCGACCGCGCCGGGAGGCGCTGCCGGCAGGTGCTGAAGGGGGGGTAGCCGGCGGGAAGTGGCGGGAATCTTCCGGCGGAGAATTCCCTTTTTCCTCGTATGTTCACCGTCCGCGCCCCCGCCGTCGCCGGCCAGTTCTATCCCGCCGATCCCGGCGAGCTGCGGCGGATGGTGGCGGGGTTCCTCGCCGAGGAGACCGCCGCCTCGCGCCCTGCCCGGCGGGCGCCGAAGGCGATCATCGCGCCGCACGCGGGCTACGTGTACTCGGGGTCGATCGCCGGCAGCGCCTTCCGCGCCGTGGCGCCGGCCGCCGGCACGATCGAGCGGGTGGTGCTCCTCGGGCCCTCCCACTTCGTGCGCCTCCAGGGGCTCGCCCTGCCCGGCGATCCGATCTTCGCCACGCCGCTCGGCGAGGTGGCGATCGGGCACCACGGGGCTCAGGCGTCGCTGCGGCTGCCGCAGGTCCGCGTCTTTCCCCAGGCGCACGCCCGCGAGCACTCGCTCGAGGTCGAGGTGCCCTTCCTGCAGGTGCTGCTCGGCGAGTTCGAGCTCGTGCCGCTGGTGGTGGGGGAGGCCGGCGCGGCCGAGGTGGCCGAGGTGCTGGACCGGGTCTGGGGTGGCCCCGAGACGCTGATCGTGGTCAGCTCCGACCTCTCGCACTTCCTCCCGTACGCGGCGGCCCAGCAGGCCGACCGCGCGACCGCCGGCGAGATCCTGGCGCTCGGCGGCCCGCTCGATCCCCTCCAGGCGTGCGGCGCCCTGCCGATCAACGGGCTGCTGGCGGCGGCGCGCGCGAGGGGGCTCGTCCCCGAGCTGCTCGACCTCCGCAACTCGGCCGACACCGCGGGCGACCCGTCGCGGGTGGTCGGCTATGGAGCCTTCGCATTCCATGAGCCCGCTTGAGCCGGCGAATCCGTGGACGGAGGAGCGGGGAAGGATCCTGCTGGGGATCGCCCGCGCCGCCCTCGCCGAGGCGCTCGGCGGCCCGCACGCCGCGATTCCGGACGAGCCCTGGCTGCGCGAGCCCGGGGCGACCTTCGTGACCCTGCGCCGGGCGGACGGCGAGCTGCGCGGCTGCGTGGGGGCGATCGAGGCCCACCGGCCGCTCGCCGAGGACGTCGCCCACAACGCCGTCGCGGCGGCCTTTCACGACAGCCGTTTCCCGCCGCTCGCGCCGCGGGAGCTGGCGGAGATCTCGCTCGAGGTCTCGCTCCTCTCGCCCCCCGAGCCGCTCCCCGCGCTGTCCGAAGCGGAGGCGCTGCGGCTCCTGCGTCCGGGGATCGACGGCGTCATCCTCGAATACCGCGGGCGCCGCGGCACCTTCCTGCCGCAGGTCTGGGAGCAGCTCCCCGATCCCGGCGACTTTCTCGCCCACCTGGCGACCAAAGCCGGCCTGCCGCGCGGCTTCTGGGCTCCGGAGGTCAGGCTCAGCCGGTATACAGTTCTGAAGTGGGAAGAAGGGTAGATAGGAAGATGCCCGTCCACGTTCCAAGGCTCCCAGTCCTCAAGTCCCGTAGTACCGCTCCACCAGCGTCCCCACCGCGATCCCGAACGACAGCAGGCTGAACGCCGCGAGGAGGGCGTTCAGGGCCGCCGGCGTGAGGCGTCCCCTCCATCGTGGGGCTCGCCGGCTGTGGAGGGCCCAGGCGGCGGCGGGGAGCAGGGGGAGGAAATAGCGCCCCTGGAGCCCCGCGATGAAGCCGGCGCCGTAGGGGGTCCAGACCGCGTACTGCGAGGCGCTGATCAGCGTCAGGGTGGCGAGGACGGCGACGGTGACCACCCCCCGCTGCCAGGGGCGGATTGATCGCGGGGCGGCCCGAGCCGGTGTCCAGGAGGACGAGCGCGAGGAGCACGGCGAGATAGACGATCACCAACGGCTTCGGCATTCGGGTGTCGAGCCAGCCGAGGTTCCCCACCAGCTCGGAGAGGTAGCGGGGGGCGTGCACGACGTAGTCGACCGCCACCACCTTGAGGAAGCGCCAGGGGTGCAGCAGGGAGTCGTGGATCTGGCGGGGGGCGTCGACGCCGGCGTTGAGGCGGAACGTGGCGACCCGGCGCGCGTTGAAGGTGGACCAGGCCACCATGGCGAGCGAGAGGCCGGTGTGGAGGAGCAGGAAGCGGAGGCGCCGGCCCGGCGGAAAGCGGGGCGCCGGGATCAGGAAGGCGAGCAGGAGGAGCGGCAGGTACGGCGGCTTCGACGCGCAGAGCAGCATCGCGGCGGCGGTGAGCAGCGCGAGGTCGCTCCGGCGGGCGGGCTCCCCGCTCCCCCAGGCGAGCCGGGCGGCGGTCGAGACGAGGGTGAAGGAGGCCGCGAGCGTGGTCACGTCGGCCGAGGCCGAAGCGAGCAGGGAGAGCGCCATCGGGGTGAGCGCGACGAGGGTCGCGAGCCACTGATAGGCCGGCAGCCGGCGGACGGCGCAGGCGAGCGCCAGCACCCCGCAGACGAGGTTCATCAGCCGGGCGAGGTAGAGCAGGACGAGCGGCGGCGCGCCACAGAGCCGGCCGGCGGCGATCCCCAGGGCTTGGGGGATGTACGGCACGAAGGTATATTGCAGGCCGCTCGGAAAGAAGAAGGGGGCCCGCCTCGCCGGTTCGAGCGGGATCTGAAGGGCGGCGCGGATCGCCGCCGGCGCGATCTTCCTCTCGGGGTGGAAAGGGATGCCGGCCACGAGGTCGTTGGTGATCCGCTGCACGCTCGCCGGCAGCAGCGCGCCGGTCCGCCCCGGCTGGGGATCGAGGTCCAGCCATCCCTCGCTCACCCGATAGGCGCGGGCGAAGTGCGCCGGCTCGTCGGGGACCTCGAAGGGAGGGGTGAGGATCGCGAACGCCGCTCCGCACAGGAGCCCCGCGAGCAGCAGGAAGCGGTCGGGGCGGAGGAGGGCGATCAAGCGGGGCGTCAGCTTTGGAATCTCAGTTGCGAGACGATCTCTTCTAACACATTTCTTTCATGATCCGCCCGCTCCTCGCCACCTATCGCGCCGCCTTCGCGGGGCTCGGCCGGCCGGTCTGGCTGCTGTCGATCGCCTCGCTGATCAACCGCGCCGGCACGATGGTGATGCCGTTCCTGCTGCTGTTCCTGGTCGAGAAGCGCGGCTTCACCACCACCGAGGCCGGCCGGACCCTGGCGCTCTATGGGCTGGCGGCGATGGTCGCCTCCTACGCCGGGGGGAAGCTGTGCGACCGCTTCGGGGCGGTCCGCATCCTGAAGGGGAGCCTGCTGCTGACCGGCTTCGCCTTCCTGGCGCTGGGACGGGTCGAAGGGCGGCTCGCCATCGCCGGCATGGTGATCCTCCTGGCCCTGGTGGGGGAGGTGTTCCGGGCCGCCAACCTCACCGCGCTGACGGCGGCGAGCGCTCCCGGCGAGCGCTCGCGCAGCATCGCCCTGCTGCGGCTGGCGATCAACGCCGGCATGGCGGTGGGGCCGTCGGTGGGCGGGTTGCTGGCGGCCTACGGCTACGACTGGCTGTTCGTGGTCGACGGCGCGACGTCGATCCTCGCCGCCGGCCTGCTGCAGATCGCCTTTCCCGGCGGCTCCGTGGTGGCCGCACCGGCTCTCGAGGCGTCGAACCCGCCGCCCCGCCGCTCCGCCTTCCGGGACCGGCCGCTGCTGGCGATCCTCGGCCTGGTCTTCCTGCTCAATACGGTGACCTTCCAGATCGCCAGCACGTTTCCGCTCTCGCTGCGCGATCTCTACGGCTTCTCGAAGGCGTGGATCGGCCTCACCCTGGCGGTCAACACCCTGATCATCATCCTCTTCGAGATGGTCCTGGTGCACTCGCTCGCCCGCCGCGACCCGCTCAAGGTGGCGGCGGCCGGCGCCGTCCTGTTCTGCGGCGGCCTCGCCCTGCTGCCGTTCGGCCGCGGCTTCGGCTACCTGGCCTGCACGGTGGTGATCTGGACCCTGGGGGAGATGCTGGTCTTCCCGCTGGTCACCAGCGCCGTCGCCGCCCGCGCGCCGGAGGAGAGCGGGGGAACCTACATGGGGCTGCTGAGCCTCTCGTTCGCCGCCGCCTTCGTGGTGGCGCCGCTCGCGGGGACCTGGGTCTACGAGCAGCTGGGGCCGCGCGTCCTGTGGCTCGGCTGCGGCGCGGTGGGGCTCCTGGTCGGGGCGGGGTTCCAGGCGGTGGCGCGGGCGACCGCCCGTGCTGCCGGCGCGCCCCGTTGAGCGGTCAGTCCGGCGTTTCCTCGTGGAGCCCGAGCTTGCGGTAGCCGCGGTTCCAGTAGACCAGCGGCGGCGCCTCTTCGACCGGGACGTTGCTCGCCACCACGTCGCCGACGTAGATGGTGTGCGAGCCGGCGGGGTAGCGCGCATGGATGTGGCAGTCGAGCCAGGCGATGGCGTCGGCGAGCACGGGGGCGCCGGTCGCGGCACGCTGCCAGTCGCCCAGCGTGAAGCGGTCCTCGTCCTTCAGCCAGGCGAAACGGTTGGAGAGCTCCGTCTGCTGCTCGCCGAGGATGTTGACCGCGAAGCTCGCCTCCGCCTCCTGCAGCATGTGGTGCGCCTTGTGGCGGTTCTCGATCGTGATCGAAATCATCGGCGGCTCGGCCGACACGGACGAGAAGGCGGATACGGTGAGGCCGTGGATCTGCTCGCCGGCGCGGATGGTCACGATGGTGACGCCGGCGGGGAAATGGCGTAGCGCTTTGCGAAATTCTTCCGACGAGATCACGAGCCTCTCCTTTCCCACCCAGACCCCGGAGTCCGTGGGTTGTTTCAGCGCTCCCGATTCTCCCATGATTCGGGCGCGGTCCGTGGCACTTGGCTTGCAGAATCCATAGTGCCGCCCGTGAGGCTTTTGAGGACATCGCTCTGGGGCTTCGCCACTCTATTGACGACCGGCATTGACGACCAGCGGCCGCGGCCGCGCGGAGGATCGTGATGAGCAAGATGAAGAAGGCCACCAAGAACGTGAAGGGCGTGCTGAACCAGCGGGTGAGGATGGGTTTTTTCACCGTCCCGCTGTGGGTGCTCGGCGTCGTCGTGGCGGCGCGCATGGTGCGGGATCGCCGGCGGCGCTACGCCTGACCGGTGATCTCCCGCCCGCCGGCCGGCGGATGAGGGTCCGCCGGCGGCCGCATTCCCTTTACTGAACGGCGGCATCGATCTAAGCTACTGCCCGCGCCCGTAGCATTTTGGGGAGGTCAGCTTACCGATGAACCGTTCGAGATCTCGTCGGAGATCGTGCGTTCTGCTACTCGGGGCCGCGCTGTCGGTTCCCGTTGTGGCCCTGGCCTCACAAGCCCCCGACCCGGAGCCGCGGCCCGCGGACGCTTCCCGCTGGAAGCTGAGCCTCGATCTCGAGGCGAAGGGGAACTACCGGAACAGCACGGAAAACCGCTTCCCGGTCCCCTTTCAGTTCAAGCCGATCGAGCTCCCCCTCGGGCAGACCAAGGGCTTCGAGGAGACGGTCGACGCCGGTGCGCACTACGAGCTGTCCAACGTGAGCGTCGAGTCGAGCGCGGCCTGGAGCGACTGGTTCACCGCCCATGTCAAGCTCGACCTCATCGACCTCTACGACCGCAACCCCACCTCGACCGGCGAGAAGGTCGACCTCGACGAGGCCTGGGTGCGGCTCGGCCGCGAGACGCCGACGGCCATCCTGGCTGCGCGCAGCGGCGTCTACCTCAAGCTCGGCAAGCTCGCCAAGCTCGAGCGCCAGAACGACCGCCATCTCGAAAGCTACGGCCTGGTCTCGACCGCTTTCAACCGCTTCGAGGAGACCGGCTCCGAGCTGGGGGTCGACCTCGGCCGGCATTTCTACCTCAAGGCGCGGGCGGCGATCGGCAACCCGGTCTTCCTGCGCGATCCCAACGCGCTCGCCGGCGACAACGGCACGCCGATCCTCCTGCACCCGAACCCGGACCCCGATCTCAAGACCGGCGTCGACATCCTCTACAACGCTCACTTCGCCAACTTCTACACCGACGGCAAGCTGGAGACGGGAGGGGGGATCGGCTGGCGCACGGCCGACGAGGAGGGGCGCAACGGCGTCGACCTGCTCGCCTGGACCAACAAGCGCAAGCTCAAGGACAAGGTGGAGCTCCACGGCTCCTTCTACGGCGGCGATCTGCTGATCATCGAGGGGCCGTTCGGCAAGTTCCCGTTCCCGATCAAGAACGACGAGAAGCGGGAGACCGGCGGCAACGTCTGGGTCTACCTCGGCGGCTTCTCCTTCTTCGCCCAGTACGTCGACCAGGACCTGGCGGGGCTGCCGCGCACGGGCCTCGAGGGGGAGGCCGCCTGGCGTTTCGACCTGCCGCTGGTCTGGGCGGTGGCCGACCGCCAGCTCTTCACCTTCATCGCGCCGGCGGTGCGCTACTCGCGCCTCGACAACGGCTTCCTGGCCCCGGCGGTGACGCCGAGCCCGAGCTTCGCCTGGGACTGGGTGAAGGTCGACGCCGGCGTCCGCTTAGGGGTCTACCGCAAGATCGACCTGACGGTGGAGTACGCGGACAACCGCTTCACGCTGAAGAGCGGGGCGAAGCGGAGCGACAACGAGCTGCTGACCACCCTCAGGGTGAGGATCTGATGCGGCGTCCGGTGATCGCCGGGTGCCTGCTGGCGCTCGTCCTCGTCCTGGCGGGTGCCGCCGCCGCGGCCGGCGCCGAGGAGCTCCGCGTCCACGTCCAGCTCCTCGCCAAGGGGGGGAAGGGGCCGGCGCGGGGGAGCGAGGTGCGGCAGGCGATCGTCTATTACGAGCCCGCCGTGCCGGTGACGGTGAAGCCCTCGCCGGTGCCGTTCGTGATGACCACCCGGCGCAAGGAGTTCGACCCGCGCATCCTGGTGATCCCGCGCGGCAGCCGGGTGCGCTTCCCCAACGAGGACCCGATCCTGCACAACGTCTTTTCGGTCTCCGGCCAGAACCAGTTCGACCTCGGCCTCTACAAGGGATCGCCGGGCAAGGAGAAGCGCTTCGATCAGCCCGGCATCGTGCGGGTGTACTGTAACGTTCACCACGACATGGTCGCCTACCTCCTCGTGCTCGCCACCCCCTACCACGGCGCGCCCGACGCCAACGGCGACCTCGTCCTCTCCGGGCTCCCCCGCGGCGCCGGCAAGCTCTCCGTCTGGCACGAGCAGACGGAGCTGCGGACGGTCGACGTCGACCTGCCGCAGCTGCCGCAGAAGGGGGGGCCGCTCGCGATCGGCCTCGAGGTCGTGCGGCCGCTGATCCCCTCCCATCTCAACAAGTCGGGAGAATCGTATTTCCGGGCGCGGGGGGACCGCTACGACAACCGCTAGCCGTCGCCGCGCGGGCCTGTCGCTCGAGACCCGGATCTTCCTGGTCACCTCGCTGCTGATCGCCGTGCTGGTGGTGGGGGCGGTGGCGGTCACCTCGGTGATGTTGCGGGGGATCGCCCGCGGCGCGGCGCTCGAATCGCTGCGCGGCAGCGCGGCGGCGCAAGGCGCGTTCCAGGAGCAGCGCTACCGGCAGCTGCTGCTGATCTCGCGCATCTTCGCCGCCGACTCCAACCTCAGCGCCTACCTCTCCGAGGCCGCCAACACCCGCGACACCCATTCGATCCTCGACCTGCTGAGCGAGCGGCGCAACGATCTCCAGTGCGACTTCGCCATCGTCCTCGATCCCCAGGGGCACGTCGTCGCCCGCACCGACCAGCCGCAGGCGACCGGCCAGGACCTCGCGAAGCGGCCGCTGGTCGCCGCCGCCCTCGCCGCGGACAACCGGGAGAGCCGCGGCGTGTGGCGCGAGGGGAACGACCTCTACTACGCCGTGGCCGTGCCGGTGGTGAAGGATTTCACCCCCTTCGCCTATCTGATCACCGCCTTCCAGATCACCGACCAGGGCGAAGGGGTGCGCCAGATCCGCGAGGTGAGCGGCGCCGACATCGCCTTCATGACCCTCGGCACGGCCGGGCCGCACATCGCCGCCACCACGCTGCCGCCGGGCACCGCGCGGAGCCTGGCCAGGGCGCTCGTCGCGGGAGGCGGGATGGGGCCGGCCCTGCGCGCCGGCCGGGCGATCCCGCAGGTCGACCTGACGCTCAACGGCGAGCCCTGGATCGCGCTCGAATCCCCCCTGCGCGATGCCGACGGCACGCTGGCCGGAGCCACCGTGGCGCTCGCCTCGCTGAACCGCGAGCTGGCCGCCTACCGCCAGATCCAGAACGTGCTGCTGGCGACCGGTCTCGCGGCGCTCCTCCTCGCCCCGCTCCTCGCATTCTTCTTCGTGCGGCGGGCCCTGGCGCCGGTGCGCCAGCTGGCCGCCGCCGCCGAGGCGGCCCGGCAGGGGAACTACGACCAGCAGATCGACTCGGACCGCACCGACGAGGTGGGGCGGCTCGCCCACTCCTTCCACGAGCTGCTGGCCGATCTGCGCGAGAAGCGGGACATGGAGGAGTACGTCAACGACCTCTCCCGCAACCTGCCCGAGGCCCCGGCGGTGCGCGGGCTGCTCGGCGAGGCGCAGAGCCGGGACGTGCTGCTGCTCGGCATCGAGCTGCGCCGCTACGCGCGCGCCGGCTCCAGCGGCGACCCCCGGCAGACGCTCGTCGAGCTCGCCGCCGACCTCGAGCGCGCGACCACCGCGGTGACCCGCGAGCGCGGCCAGGTGGAGGCGGTCTCGGGGCACCGGGTGCTCGCCCGCTTCGAGGGAGAGGGGCGCGGGGTCCACGCCCTGGCGGTCGCCGCGCGGGTGCTGGAGCTCGTCCCCGGCGGCGACCCGGAGGCCGAGGAGCCGGTGGTCGCCCTCACCTCCGGCCGCGCGGTCACCGGTCCCGTCACCTGGGGGGAGCGGGCCGACCGGGCGCTCGTCGGGCAGCCGGTGCAGCAGCTCGAGAGCCTGCTGCGCGAGGCCACCCCGGGGGAGATCCTGCTGTCGCGCGAGGTCCACGAGGAGCTGAAAGAGACCTTCGAGGCCGCCGGCTACCGGCTGGCGCCGCGCCGCGGGCTGATCTCGCCGCAGCCGCTCTACGTCGTCGGCGCGCAGGTGGCGTCGCGGCTGACCGGCCGCGCCGGCACCCAGACGAAGATGACGCCGCGCGACCGCGCCACCCTGACCGGCATCGCGGTCGGCGCCCTGATCGGCACCCGCTTCGAGATCCTCTCCGTGCTCGGCGCGGGGGGGATGGGGATCGTCTACAAGGCGCGCGACCGCGAGCTCGACGACCTGGTCGCCTTGAAGATGCTGCAGCGCGATCTGTGGGGAGACCCGAGCCAGCTCGAACGGCTGAAGAGCGAGCTCAAGCTGGCGCGCAAGATCACCCACCCGAACGTGCTGCGCACCTACGATTTCGGCGAGCTGGACGGCATGCCGTACATCTCGATGGAGTACGTGCGCGGCGTGACCCTGCGCTACATGCTCGACCAGACGCGGCGCCTCCCCTACTCGGCGGGGCTGCGCCTGGCCAAGCAGCTCTGCTCGGGGCTCGCCGCCGCCCACGCGGTCGGCGTGCTGCACCGCGACATCAAGCCGGAGAACCTGATCCTCGAGTCGACCGGCAACGCCAAGCTGATGGACTTCGGCATCGCCCGGCCGGTGAACCGCGCGACGCCGGGCGAGACGCAGGCCGGCATGGTGGTGGGGACGCCGCACTATCTGGCGCCCGAGATCCTGAAGGGGGAGGAGGCCGACTTCCGCTCCGACGTCTACTCGTGCGGCATCGTGCTCTACGAGATCTTCGCCGGCGTGCTGCCGTTCGACGCTCCCACCTCGATGGAGATCCTGGTCAAGCACCTGCGCGAGGAGCCGGCGCCGCCGAGCACCAAATGGCAGGAGATCCCGCCGCCGCTCGAGGCGGCCATCCTGCGCTGCCTGAAGAAGGAGCCCGGCGAGCGCTACCGTTCGGTCGCCGAGCTGCTGCGCGACCTCGAGGCGTTGAGCGCCTGAGCCCCAAGCGCCGCGACGCCTGAGGGTTTGGGGGCCGCGCCGGCGTTCAGCGACGAAGGGAGGGAGGTAGGATGATCGCCACGGAATCAGGGAACCCAGGGGCGCAGCCGCCGTTCGAGCCCGACCGCCGCCTCGCCGACCGTCTCGCCGAATATGAGCGGCTGCTCGAGATCGGCGTCAAGCTCTCCGGCACGCGCGAGCTCGAAACCGTGCTCGAGCTGGCGCTCGAGAACGCCGAGGAGGTCTGCCGGGCCGAGACGAGCTCGATCTGGGAGCTCGACGAGGAGCGGCGGGAGCTGTTCTTCCGCATCGTGCGGGGGAGGGCCGCCGGCGCCATCCGCGACGTCCGCGTGCCGGTCGGCGCGGGGATCGTGGGCAGCGTCGCGCAGTCGGGCGAGGCCGAGATGGTCAACGACGTGGCCGCCGATGCGCGCTGGCAGGGCGACCCCGCGAGCAGCTTCCAGACGCGGGCCATCCTCACCGTGCCGCTGCGGGCGCAGGGCAGCGTCATCGGCGTCGTCCAGCTGCTCAATCCGGTGGGGCGCGACCGCTTCACGGCGGAGGATCTGTGGAAGATGCGCCAGTTCGCGGCCATCCTCGCCCCGACGCTGCAGAACGCGCGCCTGTGGGCGGCGCAGCGGCGGCAGTTCTTCCACATGGTGACCGCCTTCGCCGACGCGCTCGACAAGCGCGATCCCTACACCGGCGGCCACGTGCGCCGGGTGGTCGGCTATGCGATCCTGCTCGGCTCCGAGCTCGGGCTCGCGCGCGAGGAGCTGCGCGACCTGCAGCTCGCCGCCACGCTGCACGACATCGGCAAGATCACCACCCCGGACCGCATCCTCGGCAAGGACTCGCCGCTCGACGCCGAAGAGGCCGCGATCATGCGCCGCCATGCGGCCGACGGCGCCTCGATCGTCTCCTACCTCGCCAATCCCTGGGTGCTCGACGGCGTGCGCAGCCATCACGAGCGGGTGGACGGCACGGGATATCCCGACGGGCTCGCCGACGAGGAGATCCCGCTGCCGCCGCGCATCATCGCGGTGGCGGACACCTACGACGCGATGACCACCAGCCGCCCCTACCGGGCCGGCCTGCCGCCGGAGAGGGCAGCCGCCGAGATCCGCGCCGGCGCCGGCTCGCAGTTCTGCCCGCGCGTGGTGGCCGCCTTCGAGAGCCTGTTCGCGGGCGGCCGCTTCCGGCTGGAGATCGCGGAGCAGGTGCGCCTCGCCGTCGCCGATCCGGACCTGATCCCTTAGAGCCCGGCCACCATGCTGCGCCTGCGCTACATCGTCAACGGCGAAGAGCGCTCCGTCCTGATGACCGGCGGCCGGCTCCGCCTCGGACGGGGGAGCGACAACGACGTCGTGCTGTCGGACGTCTCGGTCTCCCGCTACCATGCGGAGATCCTGCGCGAGCCGAACGGCTGGTCGATCCACGACCTCCAGAGCACCAACGGCGTCGAGGTCAACCGGGTGCCGGTGGAGCGGGCGCCGCTCGCCGGCGGCGACCTGCTGACCATCGGCTCGTTCGAGATGCGGCTCGACGCGGAGGAGCCGCCGCCGCGGCCGAAGAGCCTCCTCGAGGAGGTGGGGGAGAGCACCCTCGCCGGGCTGTCGAACGCCACCATCATCCGGCCGCTGTCCGATTTCGCCGCCGCCTATGGGCTCGGCGAGATCGCCGCCAAGGCGCCGCCCGCGAAGGGCGCTGCGGTGGCGCCGAGCCCGCCCGTCACCGAGACCGAGGAGCAGGCGTACGTCCACCGGATGTTCGGCTTCCTCACCCGCCTCGCGCGCATGCTCACCCTGGCGGACTCGGTGGACGACGTGCTGGCGCGGGTGCTCGACTTGGCGTTCGAGGCCTTCCCGGTCGATCGCGGCTTCATCCTGCTGTCGGACGACGCGGGAGAGCTGGTCTGTGAACGGTCGCGGATCAAGGACCACGTGGAGGTCCGTCCCAGCCGGCGAGGTGCCGGTCTCCCGCACCATGCTGCAGGCGGTGATGCAGGAGCGGGTGGCGCTGATCACCTTCGACGCCCAGGCGGACCAGCGCTATACCGGCGGGGAGTCGATCCGCCTGCACCAGATCCGCTCGGCGATGTGCGCTCCGCTGTGGTCCGGCGAGCGGATCATCGGCGTCATCCAGGTCGACTCGCCGCTCCAGGTGGGAGCGGTGGGCGAGCGCGACCTCGACGTCCTCACCACCCTCGCCAACTACGTGGCGGTGGCGGTCGAGCGCATCCGCTTCGCGAAGAAGGCCGAGTTCGAGCGGATGGCGCGCACGCGCCTCGAGCGCTACCACTCGCCCGGGGTCATCGAGGAGGTGCTGCGGCGCGGCGACGAGGGGATGCGGCGCTTGCAGAGCGCGGAGGCGACGGTGCTGTTCGCCGACCTGGTCGGCTTCACCGCCTTCGCCGAGAACGCCCTCCCCGAACGGGTGGCGGAGTCGCTCGACGCCTTCCTCGACCTCGCCGTCGAAGCGATCTTCCGCGCCGGCGGCACGCTCGACAAGTTCATCGGCGACTGCGTGATGGCCTTCTTCGGGGCGCCGGTGGCGCAGGACGACCACGCGCTGCGCGGGGTGCGCGCCGCCCTCGAGATCCAGGAGCGGCTCGGCGCCTGGAACGCCCGGCGGGTGGCCGAGGGGCTGCCCGGCTTCAAGGCGCGGGTGGCCCTGAACAGCGGGCCCGTGGTGGTGGGGGACATCGGCAGCGCCCGCCGCGTCGACTACACGGTGCTCGGCAACACCGTCAACGTCGCCTCCCGGCTCGAGGGGATCGCTCCGCCGGACGAGATCGTGATCGGCCCCGAGACCCATCGCCTGCTCGCCGGCGCGCTTCCCACCGTGCCGCTGGGCGAGTTCCAGCTCAAGGGTTTGCAGCAGAAGATCCTGGCGTACCGGGTGGCGAGAGGGTAGAGGCGAGAGGGGTATCGGGCGGGAGGGTAAAGGCGCCCGGCCGGGGACGAGGTTGGCCGGGCGCCGGAGAAGAGACGGCTCGGTTAACGGTTGAGAGCTGAAGTTACAATGACGTGCAGGATTTCCCTCGACGAACTAGGAGCCGCCACCCGAGCCGCTGCCGCTGCCACTCCGCCGCTGCCGCTACCCGAGCCGGTCGTGCCGAAGTTGGTGTTGAAGAAACCCGAGAAGGCGTTCTGGACGCCCGACGTCCTGCCGTTGCTGCTCTGGCCGGCGGACGTGTAGTAGCTGAAGGTGTTGGCCGTGCTGACCGATCCCTGGGTGTAGGTGAAGACGGTGAGCGTCACCAGCGTGTCGTCGTTCGCGCCGGCGCTCCCGTTGTTGGAGTTCTGCCGGAAGGCTCCGGACCGACGAAGGCTCCGCACGAAGGCATTCACCTGCGACGAAGAGAGCTGAACGGAGTTGAGGCAGTTGCCGCTGCAGCCACTGTTGCCGCTGCCGTCGGCGTTCGACTGGCTCCAGGTAGCCAGGCCGTTGTCATAGACCACGAGAGTGCTCACGTCCGAGGAGGCGCTCACGCCGGAGCCACTGCCGCTTCCCGAGCCGTTCAGGCCCCAGGTCGTGTAAATCAGGACCGGCATCGGATTGTTCGCACGGAAGGTGCTGCTTCCGCCTCGGCCGTTCACCGTGCCGCCATTCCCATTCCCATTCCCCGTGCCTCCGCCACTCCCGGTTTGAGCCAGCGCCATCCCGGGAAGGGCGAGCACCAGAGACAGGGCCAAAACCCCCCACTTCATCCAACGGCTGTTATTCATTGATGTACCTCCTAAGTCAGATTAGCCGTCCCACCCGCTTTTGAAGCAAGACGTGGGCCAGAAAAAGGAAAAACCAGCCTTGTCAGGCTGGTTTTCGCGGAAAACCTTTCGTTCGGAGTGGGGGCTAGCGGGCGGCGACCGCGCGGGCGCGCTTCGCCTTCGCGTGGTGCGAGCGGGCGACGGCTACCCGGTGGCGCGGCGAGACGCGATGGCTGGTGGCGCGCACGGCGCGGCCGCTCCTGGCGGCGACCGCGCGGTGATGGCCGGAACGGCTGGCGTGGCTCGCACGGCTCGAATGTCTGCCCGCCCGCGCCGCGTGGCCGTGCCTGCCGGAGTGCCGGGTGATCGCGGTGCGGGTCCGGCCCGCCCGCCCCCGGCGGTAGTGGACCGCGCGCACCCGGGAGGAGCCTTCGCGGACCGTCGACCTGGCGACCAGGATCTTCGGCAGCTCAGCCCCCGAGGCGACGTATTGCAGGTACGGGTTGGGAAACACCGCGACGTGGTAGTGCGGCGGGTACTGCTCGCGCGTCGCCTCGATCACACCCTTCCCCTCGAGGTCGAGGAGCACGGTCTCGAGCCACTGCCGGCAGCCGGCGCCGTCGCTGCGCCGCAGGTCGACCGCCATGCCGGTGGGGTGGACCGAGATCACCGAGGCGTTGGCGGGCTGGCGGTCGATCGGCCGGGTGAGGCTGGTGACCACCAGCGGCTCGCCGCAGGCGCTGTGGTACCGGTCCGCCAGGCGCTCGATGAACAGCTTCACCTCGGGCCGCGCGTACGGGAAGGACACCTCCTCGGTGGCCAGCTCGTAGTCGGCGTTCCCGGGCACCCGCACCAGGACCCCCTGCTGCGCGTACTCCCGCACCTCGGCCGCGGTGCGCAGGTAGCTGAAGTCGTGGTCGCGCGCCTCTTCGTTCTGTTTGAGCAGCGATTCGTGGGAGCCGAGGAGGCTCTGGGCGTCGGCGACGTGCGCGAGCGGCGCGGCACAGGTCGTCAGCGCGAGGAGCGACAGGGCCGCGTTGCGGCGGAGACGGGGATTCGTCGAACGGAACGGGCTCTGCATGGGCGGTGTCCGAAACTCCATACCGGTTGTGGGGCCCCATGCGCCAGCGGCGCGGTGTCGAGGACGAGAAACGCCAAAACTACTCGCTGAAGGTACCATAGAATCGTCTGATTTCAAGCCACTTTGCGCGATCGCGGGCCCGGGATCGCGGCTGAGTGTGACCGATTTCACACTCCGGGTACATCCTGCCTATGGAACTGGAAACGGCGGTGGCCGAGCTGGCCCCCCAACTCCTCCGCTACGGCCTCGGGCGCACCGGCGACGCCGCCCTGGCCGAGGAAGTCGCCCAGGATGCCCTGGCGGCCCTCGTCGCGCGCTGGCGCCGCCTTGGGGCCCCGGACTGCCCGGCGGCGTTCGCCTTCGCCGTGGCGCGGCGCCGCGCCGGCCGCACGATGCTGCGGCGCCGCCTGCTCGAGCCGCTGCAACGGCTGCGCGAGGTCGCGAGCCGCCTGCCGGGACCCGAGCAGAGCGCCGCGGCGAGGGCCGAGCTCGCCCGCGTCCTCGCCGCGCTACGCCGGCTGCCGCGCCGGGACCGCGAAGCTCTGCTGCTGGTGGCGGCGGGCGACCTCGGGACGGCGGCGGCGTCCGCGGCGCTCGGCATCTCGGCGCCGGCGTTCAAGATGCGCCTGCACCGGGCGAGGCAGCGGCTGAAGCAACTCTTGGAGGATCGCAATGGACACCCCCCCTGACCAAGACCGCCAGGTCCGCCGGCTGCGGGAGGCGCTGGAGCCCATGCCGGAGGCCGTCGAGCGGATCATCGGCAAGGCGCTGGGCGCCGGGCGTCCGGCGCGGCCCGCCGGCCGGCTCGTGCCCGCGGGTTTCGCGGCGGCGGCCCTGCTCGCCCTGGCGGCGCTCTTCGTGGCGTCGCCGCATCCGCATCCGCGGCGGCCGGCTGCCGCGGGTGCGATCGCGATCGAGAACGTGGGGGACGTGATCGTCGTCCGTCCCCGCGACGGAGGGCGCTGGCTCATCCACAACGGGGAGACCGGCAAGGGATCGCAGAGGAGCGGATCCGTCATCTTCATTCACGGAGGCAAGCGATGAAACGAATCTGGAAACTGGGAGCAGTGCTGAGCTTTCTCGCCGCGCTCGCCGCGGCCACCGGTGTGGCACGGGCCGAGCCGGCGGGCGCGGGCGACAAGCTGGACGAGCGGATCGACATGGCGCTCAAGAACGCGGCGCCGTCCGACCTGTTCGGCACCTTCGCCAAGCTGTTCGGCCCCAACGCCGTCGCCGTCGTCGATCCGGCCGTCCGCGGTCCGGTGACGATCGAGCTGCACAACGTCCGCGCCCGCACCCTGCTCGACGCGATCTGCGAGAGCATCGGCTGCCGCTGGAGCGTGGCGGCCGCCACGGCGGCCACCCCTCCGAAGCTGTTCGTCGTGCCGCTCGCCGCGAAGGATCACGGGGAAGGGGTCCAGAAGACGCCGATCAAAGAGCCGATCGACCTCAAGGTGACCCAGGCCGACGGGCGGGACGTCCTCAGGACCTACGGCGAGATCCTGGGCGCGGAGCTGGTGGTGGAGCCGGGGGTCGCGGGGCAGGTGAGCCTGACTCTGGAAGCCGTGCCGGTCGATCAGACGCTCGACGCCGTCTGCAAGTCGCTCGGCTGCGAGTGGAGCTTCACGGAGGGCGCCAGCGGCAGGAAGCCGGTGCTGCGGGTCTGGCCAAAAAAGAAGTAGAAGAAAAGAAGTGAGCGCGGGGAGGGGGCGGTGAAGAGTACCCGCCCCCCGCCCCCGCCCCCGATCACCCGTCAAGCGCCCGGGTAACGGCTCAGCCCTGCTTCTTGGCCTTCGAGAAGAAGTCGGCCATCGAGCCGAAGCCCGAGCCGCTCGAGGTGACGACGCCGGTGCCGCGCGCGAACGAGTCGTCGCCGCGGTCGCCGCCGCGATCGCCGCCCCCGCGGTTCTCGCGGTCGCCGCCGCGGCCGCGGTCGCCACCGCGGTTGCGGTCACGCCGCCGCCGCCGCCCGGGCGATGGCCGCCGCCGCCCCGCTCGCCGCGCGGACGCTCCTCGCGCCGCTCGCCGCCGCCACCGGTTGACGGACCGCCGCTCGCCATGCCGGCGCCCGCCCCTGATCCGGCTCCCATCGAGAGCGAGATCCGGCGCCGGGCGGTGTCGACCCCGAGCACCCGCACCTGGACGTCCTGGCCGAGCTGCGCCGCCTCGCGGGAGTGGTTCAGCCGCCGGCCGGCCCCCATCTCGCTGATGTGCACCAGGCCTTCGAGGCCGGGCGCCAGCTCGATGAAGGCGCCGAAGGTCTCGAGGCGCGCCACGCGTCCGGTCGCCTCGGTCCCCTCGGTGAAGCGGGACGCCGCGTCGTTCCACGGATCGCTCTCGAGCGCCCGGCGGGAGAGCGAGATCCGCTCGGGGCGCTTCTCGTCCTTCCCCTGCTCGATCTTGATCACCTGCACCTCGACCTCCTGGCCGATCGAGAAGACGTCCTGCGGGTGCGCGGTACGGCTGTGGCCGATCTCGCTGACGTGCAGCATCCCCTCGATGCCGCCGAGGTCGATGAAGGCGCCGTAGGTGGTCAGCGACGTCACCCTGCCGGTGAGCACGGCGCCGACCTGGAGCTTGTCGCGGGTCTCGGCGGCGCGCGTCTGCTGCTCCTCCTCGAGGAGCTGGCGGCGCGACAGCACGATGTTGGGGCCGCGGCCGCCGCGGTTCCCCTCTTCCAGCCGGTTGACCTTGAACAGGAGCTTCTGGCCGACGAACTGCTGCGGGTTCTCGACGTAGCGCAGGTCGAGCTGGGAGAGCGGGCAGAAGGCGCGCATGCCGAAGACCTGGATCTCGGCGCCCCCCTTGTTGAGGCCGGTGACCAGCCCCTCGAGCGGCAGGTTGTTCTCGTGCGCCTGGCGGATCTCGGGGACGACCTCGGCCGACTTCTTGCTCTTGCCGCCGCCGGCGCGGCGGCGCAGCACCAGGGCGCCGCTCTCGGCGTCGGTGCCGGTCACCGTCGCCTCGACGGTGTCCCCTTCCTTGACGGTGAGGTTCCCCTCGGCATCCTTGAGCTCGGCGGCGGCGATCCGCCCCTCGGCCTTGATGCCGAGGTCGAGGAAGACCCACTCGTCGCCGATCGACAGGACCTTTCCACTGACCTTCTGGCCGACCGTAGGTTCTTCGCTCTTCGCCGGGGCCTCCTGTTCGAACTCGGCCAGGACCTGGCCGAAGTCCTGCGGTTCCTGGTTTTCCTGATCGTTCATTTCTTCTCCACTCTTCTTGGGATTTTCAGGCAACTCGGGCGCTTTGCGGACCGGCCTGCCTGGGGGCAGCCGCTCCGGCGGGTCCGTGAAACTACCGAGCCGGGAAAATCTTTAACCGATGGGGGTAGTCTGGAATTCCTTTGTCCGGGGCTGCGGAGGGCGGGCGCGGGCTCCCTCCGTTTGGTGCAGAATAGCAGGCGTCAGCCAACGTTCCAACCCTATTCTACGACGGGGAACCCGATGCGACCACGGACTCTGCCTGTTTTCCTTGCGTTTTTCCTCACCGCGGACCTGCTGGCGGGCCTCCCGGCGGCGGAGAAAATGCCGGCCCTCGACCCGCGCGAGGTCCACCTCGCGGACCTGCGCCAGATCACCCGCGGCGGCGAGAACGCCGAGGCCTACTGGTCGCCGGACAGCACGGGGCTGGTCCTCCAGTCGACCCATCCCCCCTACGGCTGCGACCAGATCTTCCGCACCCCCGCCGACGGCTCGGGGCCGCTGACCCTGGTGTCGACCGGCAAGGGGCGGACCACCTGCTCCTACTACACGGCCGACGCCCGCCGCATCCTCTACTCGTCGACCCACCTCTACGATCCCGCCTGCCCGGCGCCCCCCGACCGCTCGCACGGCTACGTCTGGCAGATCGACCCCAACTACGAGATCCTGAGCGTCAAGCCCGACGGCTCGGACCCCGTCCGCCTGACCGACAACCACGCCTACGACGCCGAGACCACCGTCTGCGCCAAGGACGGCTCGCTGATCTTCACCTCGACGCGCGACGGCGACCTCGACCTCTACCGCATGGACGCCGACGGCAGGAACGTGCGGCGGCTGACCGACACCCCCGGCTACGACGGCGGCGCCTTCTTCTCCCCCGACTGCTCGCAGATCGTCTGGCGCGCCTCGCGGCCGAAGAACCAGGCCGAGCTCGACGACTACCGCCGCCTGCTCGCCCAGGGGCTGGTGCGCCCCACCCAGCTCGAGATCTGGACCGCCAACGCCGACGGCAGCCAGGCCCGCCAGGTCACCTATCTGAACGCCGCCTCGTTCGGCCCGTCGTTCCTCCCCTCCGGCAAGCGCATCCTGTTCGCCTCGAACTACGGCGACCCCAAGGGGCGGGAGTTCGACGTCTGGGCGATCAACCTCGACGGCAGCGGCCTCGAGCGGATCACCTGGGCCCCCGGCTTCGACGGCTTTCCCCTGATCTCCCCCGACGGCACCCACCTCGCCTTCGCCTCCAACCGCAACGGCACGCAGCCGGGGGAGACCGACGTCTTCGTGGCCCGCTGGGTGGAGAATCCCGACGGTCCGGCGCCGGCCCCGGCGCCTGAGACCGCGGCGGCGGACCGCTTCCGCGACGACGTGCGCTGGCTGGCCGACGACGCCCGCGAGGGCCGGGGGATCGGCACCGCCGGCCTCGACGCGGCCAAGGCCTGGCTCGCCGACCGCTTCCGCGCCCTGGGGGTCGAGCCGGCCGGGGACGCGGGGAGCTACTTCGAGAGCTTCGAGGTTCCCGTCGGGGTCGAGGTGAAGGCCGGCACCGGCATGACCCTCGACGGCGCGGCGGTGGCGGATGACGCCTTCCGCCCCGCTTCGTTCTCCGCCTCCGGCGAGGCGGCCGGCGAGGTGGTGGCGGCCGGCTACGGCATCAGCGCTCCGGAGCTCGGGGTCGACGACTACCAGGGGATCGAAGCCAAAGGGAAGATCGTCGCCGTGCGCCGTTTCGTCCCCGACGGCAAGCCGTTCGCCGATCCGCAGGCGGAGCGCCGCTACGGCGACCTGCGCTACAAGGCGTGGAACGCCCGCGAGCACGGGGCGAAGGGGGTGATCGTCGTCGACGCGCCCCCGTCAGGCGCCGCGGCCGAGGCGCCGCTCCCCGCGCTGGCGATCGATCCGGTCGACGCCGGCGGCGACGTCGGCCTGCCGGCCGTGGTGCTCAAGCGGTCGGCCGGCAGCCGCGTTGTTTACCGGTGCCCACCGCGCGGCGCTCGCCGTCGCGCTCGAGCGGCGGACCAAGCCGGCCGCCAACGTCGTCGGCGTGATCCATCCCCAAGGGTCCGCCGCGGAGCGCCTCCCCGGCGCGCTGGTGATCGGCGCCCACTACGACCACCTGGGGCACGGCGGCGCCGGGTCGCTGGCTCCCGACTCGCACGAGATCCACAACGGGGCGGACGACAACGCCTCCGGCACCGCCGCCCTGCTCGAGGCGGCGCGCGAGCTCGCCGGCGAGCGCGGCCGGCTGCGGCGGGACGTCTACCTGATGGCCTTCTCCGGCGAGGAGGAAGGGGTGCTCGGCTCGACCGCCTTCACCCGCCATCCCACCGCCGGCCTGAAGACGGCCGACCTCGTCGCCATGCTCAACATGGACATGGTCGGCCGGCTGCGCGGCAACGAGGTCACCGTGCTGGGGGCCGAGTCGGCGGCGGAGTGGAAGCAGATCGTCCCCCCGGCCTGCGACCGCGAGGGGCTCGCCTGCGCCCTCTCCGGGGACGGCTACGGCCCCTCGGACCACAGCCCGTTCTACGCCGCCGGGGTTCCCGTGCTCCACTTCTTCACCGGCGCGCACGGCGATTACCACAAGCCGTCGGACGACGCCGACAAGATCAACGCCGGCGGCGGGGCCCGCATCGCCGCCCTGGTCGCCGACCTCGCCCTGGTGATCGACACCCGTGCCGAGCGGCCGACCTACAAGAGCGTGGCGGCCCCCGCGCCGCGCGGGGACGTGCGCTCCTACGGCGCCTCGCTCGGCACCGTGCCCGACTACGCGGGGGACGGCCGCCCGGGCGTCCTCCTCGCCGGGGTGCGCGCCGGCGGCCCCGCCGAGCAGGCGGGCCTGCGCCGCGGCGACCTGCTGGTCGAGCTCGGCGGCAAGACGGTGCGCGACATCCACGACTTCATGTACGTCCTCGAGCGGGCGAAGCCCGGGGAGAAAGTCACGGCGGTGGTGGTGCGCGACGGGCAGCAGGTCTCGCTCGACGTGACCTACGGAGGGTCGAAGCGGTGAGCCGAGCGCTCCTGGCCGGGCTCCTGCTGGCCGGGTGCGCCGCGATTCCCCTGGTCGCAGCAAGCCCGCCGGACCTCGCCGAGTCGGCGCGCCAGCTCGCGGCGTTTCCCGCCACCAAGGGGCAGGCGAGCGAGAGCGAGCGGCTGCGGCGGCTTTTCGCTCTCTTCTGGAGCACGCGCCTGGCCGGCTATCCGGAGCTTGCCACCTACGTCGGCGTCCCCGGCTACGACGACCGCCTGGGCGACGCCTCCGACGAGGCGTTCGAGATCTCCCGCCGCATCGCTCGCGAGGAGCGGGCGGCCTTCGCCTCGATCGACCGGTCCCGGCTGACCGCCTCCGAGCAGGTCGATTACGACCTGGCGGTCTGGCGGGTCGAGCAGGGGATCGCGGGGGAGAGGTTTCACGGCGAGTACCTCCAGGTCCACCAGTTGAGCGGCATCCAGGAGGATCTCCCCGGGCTCCTGGAGAGCATGCCGGCCGGCACCGCGCAGGACTTCGAGAACCGGCTCGCCCGCCTGCGCCAGGTCCCCGCCCTGGTCGACCAGACGCTGGTCCTGCTCGCCCGCGGGCTCCGGGCGGGGATCACGCCGCCGCGGGTGACCCTGCGCGACGTGCCCGGCCAGTTCGCGAGCCTGCTGACCGACGATCCCCTGCAGAGCCCGGTCCTCGAGACGTTCGGCCAGATCCCCGGGACGATCCCCGCCGCCGAGCGGGAGCGCCTCCGCGGCGAGGCTTCCCGGCTCTTCCGCGAGCAGGTGGCGCCGGCCCTGCGCAAGCTCCGCGACTACCTGGTCCACACCTACATCCCGGGCGCCCGGGAATCGATCGCGATGAGCGACCTGCCGGACGGCAGGGCCTGGTACGCCTACATCCTGAAGACCTCGACGACGACCGACCTGACGCCGGAGCAGATCCACCAGCTCGGCCTCGCCGAGGTGAAGCGCATCCGCGGCGAGATGGACGCGCTGATCGCCGCGACCGGCTTCCAGGGGAGCTTCGCCGACTTCTGCCACTTCCTGCGCACCGATCCGCGCTTCTTCTACGACCGGCCCGAGGATCTCCTCACCGGCTATCGTGACATCACCAAGCGGATCGATCCCCAGCTCGTGAAGCTGTTCGGCAAGCTGCCGCGCCTCCCCTACGGCGTGCGGGCGGTCCCGGAGAGCACCGCGAAGTCGCAGACCACCGCCTATTACGCCAACGGCTCGCTCGCCGCCGGCCGGCCGGGCTGGTTCACCGTCAACACCTACGATCTCAAGTCGCGTCCGAAGTGGGAGATGGAGGCTCTCGCCTCGCACGAGTCGGTGCCGGGGCACCACATCATGTACGCCCTGATCGAGGAGCTGGGGGAGCTGCCGGACTGGCGCAAGTGGGACGTCTATCCCGCGATGTCCGAAGGGTGGGCGCTCTACGCCGAGAGCCTGGGCGGGAAGATCGGCCTCTACCAGGATCCCTACTCCAGGTTCGGGCAGCTCACCTACGAGATGTGGCGCGCCATCCGGCTGGTGGTCGACACCGGCCTGCACACCCTGGGATGGAGCCGCCAGCAGGCGATCGACTATGCGCAGGCGAATTCCGCCCGGAGCGATCACGAGATCGAGGTCGAGATCGACCGCTACATCGTCTGGCCCGGCGGCGCGGTGGTCTACAAGATCGGCGAGCTGAAGATCAAGGAGCTGCGGGCCTACGCCGAGAAGGAGCTGGGCCCCGGGTTCGATCTCCGCGCCTTTCACGACCAGATCCTCGCCCACGGCCAGCTGCCGCTCGCCCTGCTGGAGAAGAACATCAAAGCCTGGGTGGCGGTGACAAAACCTTCCGTGGCCCATCCCGTAAGAGAAGCAGGAGTCTCTGTACCCTGACGTATCCGCTTCACCTCTTCCGAGGACCTCGACCATGAAGAAACTAACCCTCCTCCTCGCCGCGCTGCTGCTCTCCGCCGGCATCGCCGCCGCGGCGGTGCCGCCGGACGTCGCCGCGTTCGCTCAACGGTTCGACCAGTTCCCCGCCACCAAGGGGCAGGGGAGCGAGAGCGAGCGGCTGCAGAAGCTGTTCGACCTCTTCTGGGACCTCCAGATGCACGCCTCCCCCGAGTTCGCCACCTACGTCGGCTATCCGGGCCTGAACGACCGCTGGTCCGACTCCTCCCCGGAGTCGATCGCCTTCGGCCGCCAGCTCAGCCACAAGATCCTGGTCGCCATCGATTCGATCGACCGCGCACAGCTCAAGGCGGCCGAGCAGGTCAACTACGACCTCGCCCATCACCACGTCGACGAGGGGATCGAAGGGGAGAAGTTCCACGGCGAGTACCTGCAGATCAGCCAGCTCGGCGGCGTGCAGCAGGGGATCCCGCAGCTGCTGTCGGTGATGCCGGGGAGCAACGTCAAGGATTACGAGAACATCATCGCCCGCCTGCGCGGCATCCCCACCGTGATCGACCAGTCGATGGCGCTGCTCGACCGCGGGCTCGCCGAGGGGATCACCCCCCCCAAGGTGACGCTGCGCGACGTCCCCGCGCAGGTCGAGAGCGTCCTGGTCGACGACCCGATGAAGAGCCCGATGCTCAAGGCCTTCCAGCAGTTCCCCGATTCGATTTCCACGGCGGAGCGGGAGCGCCTGAAGCGCGAGGCGGTGGCCGCGTTCACCGACCAGGTGGTGCCGGCGTACCGCAAGCTGCACGGCTATCTGGTCAACACCTATCTGCCGGCCGCCCGTGAGTCGATCGCCACCGGCGACCTGCCGAACGGCAAGGCCTGGTACGCCTTCCAGGCGCGCAGCTACACGACCACCGACCTGACGCCCGAGCAGATCCACCAGATCGGCCTCGCCGAGGTCAAGCGCATCCGCAAGGAGATGGACGCGCAGATGGCCGCCACCGGCTTCAAGGGGAGCTTCGAGGAGTTCTGCAACTTCCTGCGCACCGATCCGCGCTTCTTCTACGACAAGCCCGAGGACCTCCTGGCGGGCTACCGCGACATCGCGAAGCGGATCGATCCCGAGCTGGTCAAGCTGTTCGGCAAGCTGCCGCGCCTCCCCTACGGCGTGATCCCCGTCCCCGCCTATTCGGAGAAGTCGCAGACCACCGCCTACTACGAGGAGGGCTCGCTCGCGGCCGGCCGGCCGGGGGAGTTCAACGCCAACACCTACGATCTGAAGTCGCGCCCGAAGTGGGAGATGGAGGCGCTCACCTCGCACGAGGCGGTGCCGGGGCATCACCTCCAGCTCGCGCTGGCCCAGGAGCTCGAAGGGGTCCCGCAGTGGCGCAAGTACGACGACTACACCGCCTTCGTCGAGGGGTGGGGGCTCTACGCCGAGAGCCTGGGGGGCGAGATCGGCCTCTACAAGGACCCCTACTCCCACTTCGGCCAGCTCACCTACGAGATGTGGCGGGCGATCCGCCTGGTGGTCGACACCGGCATCCACACCATGGGATGGAGCCGCCAGCAGGCGATCGACTATTTCAAGGCCAACTCCGCCAAGGCCGAGCACGACATCGAGGTCGAGATCGACCGCTACATCGTCTCGCCGGGGCAGGCGCTCGCCTACAAGATCGGCGAGCTGAAGATCAAGGAGATGCGCGCCTACGCGCGGAAGGAGCTGGGAGACAAGTTCGACCTCCGCGCCTTCCACGACCACGTGCTGGGCAACGGCGCCGTGCCGCTCGACCTGCTCGAGCGGAACATCAAGGCGTGGGTGGCGGAGGTGAAGGCGGGGACGGCGGGGACGACGGCGAAGGCGTCCCGGTAGGCGAGGGCGGCGCGGCGCCCGGCGCCGGAGGAGTCACCGGCGCCGCCGGGATCAGCGTCCACCCCTTGAGGTAGGGCGCCAGCGGCGCCGCCCAGCTCTCGGCGGTCTTCGCGTATTCGCCGGCGCACCCCTCGGCCCGGCCGGCGAGCAGGGTGCCGTCGGCGAGCTGTTCCTGGAGCCCCTGCGGGTTCTTGCCGTAGGCCCAGCAGATCATGTTGGCGAGCCGCCGCTCGTCGAAGCCGTGGCCGCTCCAGAACGGCACCTTGGCGAGCGCTCCCCGGGCGGCGGCGTCGCGCGCCAGGACGAGGAGGGTCGAGGCGCTGTCGATCGCCGTCGCCGCCCCCTGCCGGCCGCTGCCGGTGAGCACCAGCATGGCGAGCTGGTCGGCGGCCTCCTCTTCCTTCTCTTTTCCCATCCCGCCGCTCTCCAGACCCCCAGATGATAGAGGTCGAGGAGGGCGTGGCCGCTCTCGTGGAAGAGGGCGAAGAGGGTGGCGCCCGCCACGGCGGCTCCCGCCTGGTGGGCGTCCGGCGCCTTGCCGGAGTTGGCGAGGAAGAGCCCGGCGAAGGCGTCGACCAGCTCGTAGCAGATCGAGATGCGGTGGCGGTCCGCCTCGTAGGCGGCGTCCGCGGCGCCGCACTCGCGCAGCGTCACCGTGACGTCGGCGGGGAGCGCCAGCTTCTCGTTCAGCGCCTTGGCGGTCTCCTCGAGGAGCTGCGTCCCCCGGAAGACCTCCTGGAGCCCCCGGTAGTCCGGGTTCTTCGCCTTTTCGTAGACCACCTTGAAGTCGCCGCGGTCGGGCGCGGGTGGTGGCGGAAGAGGAGCCGGAGGGGGCAGGGCTGCGGGCGCCTCGGACATCGGCGGCGCCGCGGGGGGCTGCTGGCCCGCGGCGGCGGTGGCGATGATCACAGCAAGGGCGAGCGGGAGCGCCAGTCGGCGGATGGGCAAGGGAGCCTCCTTGAATCAGGATCTGGAATCCGTCGCAGGCTCGCAAGAACCGGCCTCTCCTGTCAAGGCGGGGGCGGCTGCCTGAAGCCGGAGCGGTAGACTGCGCTCTATGCTCTCGACTCTCCAGCGTGTACGGCGGGCGCGGCGCCTGGCCTGGCTCGCCGCGCCGCTCGCGGTGGCGGCCGTCACCGCGCTCGGGCGCTGGGCGGGAGCCAACGCGCCGACGATCGGGTCGATCTATCTGGTCGCCGTCCTCGGCCTCGCCGCCTGGGGGGGATGGGCGGTGGGCGCCACGGCGTCGGTCGCCGCGATGCTCTGCTTCAACTACTTCTTCCTGCCGCCGCTCGGCACGCTGACCATCGCCGAGCCCGCCAACTGGGTGGCCCTGCTCTCCTTCCTCGTCGCCTCGACCTTCGCCAGCCGCCTGGTGGCGACCGCCCGGCGGCAGGCCGACGAGGCGCAGCAGCGCCGGCGGCAGGTGGAGACGCTCTACGACCTCTGCTTCGGCCTGTTCACCGCCAGCCAGCGCTCGGGGGCCCTGGGCGAGGCGGCGGCGCGCACGCTCGCCGCCATCGAGGCGAGCGCCGGGGTGCTGTTCCTCGGCGAAGGCGATGAGGTGGCGAGCATCATCGGCGATCTCGGCGAGGAGCCCATCGAGGTGAGCCCGGAGGCCGCCGCGGAGGCCCGCGCCTCGCACCGCATTGTCGAAGGGGAGGCGGACGGGGGACGGATCACCTACCTTCCGCTCGAGATCGGCGGCGTGCTGACCGGCCTGCTGGTGGCGCGCGGGGCGCTCGCGCCGCGCGCCGTCCTCGCGCCGGCGGCGCGCCTGCTGGCGCTCGCCGTCGAGCGCGAGCGGCTGCTCGCCGAGTCGGCGCACCTGGTGGCGATGCGGGAGAGCGACACGCTCAAGACCTCGCTGCTGCGCGCCGTCTCCCACGACCTGCGGACGCCGCTGACCGCCATGCGGCTGGAGATCGAGAGCCTCGAGCGCCATCTGGCGGACGACCGCGAAGGGCGCGCCATCGTGCAGGGGCTGTCGCTCGAGCAGGAACGCCTGGCGCGCCGCATCGACAACCTCCTGTCGCTGGCCCGGCTGGAGGCCGGGGTGGCCCGCCCGCACCCCGAGCCGGTCCCCGCCGCCTCCCTGTTCCGCGCCGCCCGCGAGAGCCTGGCGCTGATCCTCGCCGGCCGGCCGCTCGCGCTGGCGGTCGCCGCCGACTGCCCGGAGCTCTGGGCGGACCCGGCGCTCGCCCTCGAGGTGCTGGTCAACCTGCTCGAGAACGCGGCCCGCGCCGCGCCCCCCCAAAAGCCCCTCGAGCTGGCGGCGGGCCCCGGGCTCGACGGGCGGGACGCGGCGGGGAGCGTATGGATCGAGGTGCGCGACCGCGGGCCGGGGCTGCCGCCGGGGGTCCGGCGGCTGCTCGCGAGCCCGCGCGAGCTGCGGTCCGCGGGCGATTCGGGGGACAGCGCCGCGGGCGGCCTGGGATTGCAGATCGCCCGCGGCCTCGCGGCGGCGAACGGCGGCGCGCTCGCGCTCCTCGAGCGCGCGGGAGGCGGCACGATCGCCCGCCTGACGCTCCCCGCCGTGATCGAAACCGTCGCGCCGGAGGACGCCGAGCCATGACCCGCGCCAGGCCGCTGATCCTGGTCGTCGACGACGACCCCTCGATCCGCCAGACCCTGGCGCGCGAGCTGGCGCTCGCCGGCTACGACGCCGTGGCGGCGGCGGACGGTCTGGCCGGCCAGGAGCTGTTCGCGGAGCGCCGTCCGGACCTCGTGATCACCGACCTCGCCATGCCGCGGGCGGACGGCTTCGCCCTGCTCTCCGCCGTCCGCCGGGTCGACGCGACGCCGGTCCTCGTCCTCTCCGTGCGCGGCGAGGAGGAGGACAAGGTCCGCGCCCTGGACCTCGGGGCGGACGACTACGTCACCAAGCCGTTCTCCCTGCGCGAGCTGCTCGCCCGGGTGCGCACCCAGCTGCGGCGGCTGGCGGCGGGGACGGCTCCCGAGGTGCTCCGCTTCCCCGGCCTCGAGATCGACCGCGCCCGCCGCACCGTGGTCCGCGACGGCCGCGAGATCCGCCTCACCCCCACCGAGCTCGCCATCCTCGAGCTGCTGGCCGGGCAGGCGGGGAAGCCGGTGACCCTGCGGCAGATCATCGCCACGGTCTGGAAGGGGGCGCCGGCGACCACCAGCGACACGGTCCGCGTCCACGTCGGCTCGCTGCGCCGCAAGCTCGAGCCCGATCCCGCCGAGCCGCGCTACATCGGCACCGAGCCGTGGGTGGGCTACAGGTTCCTGGCCGAGCGGCGGAGGAGACGGAAGGAGCTCTCTGACCGGCCCGCGCCAGCAGCCGCCGGATCTCCCGGACTCTCGCGTCGCCGGGCGCGAGGTGGGCGAGGAGGAGGGGCTCCGCGGCCGCCAGCTCGCGGCGGGCGCGCAGGGGGTTCCCCTCGGCGAGCGCCAGCTTGCCGCTCTCCCTCAGCGCGTCGCCATACAGCAGGTCCCGCGAGCCGAGATGGGCGTAGATCCCCAGCGCCTCGTCGAGCCAGCGGCGCCCTTCTCCTGCATCTCCCGCCGCGCCGCGGGCGAGGTAGGCCTGCGCGAGCAGGAGATCCGAGCCGGCCACGGAGAGATGCCGGATGGTGTGGAACAGCTTCTCCTCGACATGGCGCACCCGCTGGTAGACGGCGATCGCCTCGGAAGCAGCGCCCGCCTTGGTGAGGGCCTCCCCGAGCTCCTTGAGGGGCAGGCGCAGCTCGTAGCTCTGCGGGCCGGTGAGCCGCTCGATCTGGGCCACGGCCGTCGACAGCTCCTGCCGCGCCCGGGCGACCTGTTCGAGACGCAGATGGGCCAGGCCGAGGTTGGCCAGCGTCCGCCAGCGTTCGAAGTCGTCCGCGCCCAGGGTGCGCCGGAAGGTCTCGGCGGCGCGCGTGAACAGGTCGGCGGCGTCCTGGTAGCGGTGCTGATCGATCGCCGACAGGCCCAGATAGCGCAGGCAGTGGCCGGCGTCGTAGCGGTCCGGCCCGAAGATGCCGAGCGCTTCCTGTAACGCCGCGTCGGCCTGCGGGAGCTGCTGCTGGCCGAGCAGCAGCACTCCATAGGAGAAGAGGGTGGTCGCCAGGTCCGGATGGTGCGCTCCGAGGACGGCCCGCTGCGTGGCGATCGCGGTTTCGAGGAGTCGCCGCGCCTCCGCGGGTTGGGACATGCGGTCGAGCAGCCCGGCGAGATCGGCCTGCACCATGGCCACCCTGGGGTGCTGCGGTCCGAGAGTCCGCGTGAGGCGGGCCAGCGACCGCCGGTAGGCGGACTCGGACTCCTTGTATTGCTGGGCGATCTCCAGGCTGCCGCCGAGGGCCGACAGCGTGATGGCCGTCTCGACGTTGTCGCTGCCCAGGCGGTGGCGCAAGGTGGCGAACGCCTGTCGCAGAAGCGCGATGCCGCGGACACGATCCCCCGGGTCGTGCAGACAGTCGGCCAGCGAGCGCCGGGCGCGGGCCGCCTCGAGACTGCCGGAGCCATGGGCCGCGAGGGTCTCGGCGAGCGCCCTCTCCAGGATCGGCCGGGCCGCGCCGAGGTCCCCTTTGGCGCGCTGCGCGTCGCCGAGCAGCACGCGGCTGTCGGCGATCCTGCCGTCCCCCCGCGGCAGGATCTTCTCGCGCAGGGAGAGGGCTTGCGCCGCGTGTGCGAGCGCCGGCCCGGTCAGGCCCAGGTTGTTCTCGATCCGGGCCACGGCGTCGAACACGTCGGCCTGCGTGATGGGATCGCCGGCGAGCTCGGCGTCGATCCGCCGCGCCCCCCCCTCGAGCAGCTCGCGGGCGGTGACCGCGCCCCCTCCGGCCCCCTCGGGGTCCGACTGCCGGAAGACCGAGAGCAGGAACGACTTGACGCGCTCGGCCCGGGCGGTCGCGGCGTCGGCCCGCCGCGCCGCGAGGCGGGCGGCGTGGGCCTGCCAGAGCGCGAGGCCCAGGCCGCCGAGGAGCGCCGCCAGGCCGAGCGCCGCCACCGTCACCGGCAGGCGGTTGCGGCCGACGAACTTGCGCAGCCGGTAGCGGCGGGTGTCGGCCCGGGCGCCGATCGGCCGGCCGGCCAGGAAGTGCTCGAGGTCGTCGGCGAGCGCCGCCGCGGAGGCGTAGCGCCGCGCCGGGTCGCGGTGGAGGGCGGTGAGCACGATGAGGTCGAGGTCGCCGGCGACGCGGCGGACGAGGCGGGGCGCCTCCTCGCCGGCCAGGCGGCCCAGCACGGCGCTCGGCCGTTCCGTCGTCTCCCGCACCACGGCGCCGGCCAGCGCGCCGAGCGATCCCCGCTCGCGCGTGTGCGGCAGGGCGCCGGTGATCAATTCGAACAGCAGCACCCCGAGGGCGTAGACGTCGGTCGCGGTGGTGACCGGCTCGCCCAGGATCTGCTCCGGCGCCGCGTAAGCGGGGGTGAGCACCCGGGCGTCCATCTGGGTGAGCTCGGCCGCCTCCTCCCCCTCGTCGCCGGCCAGCAGCTTGGCGATGCCGAAGTCGAGCAGCTTCACCGTGCCGCCGGCGGCGACCAGGATGTTGGCGGGCTTCAGGTCGCGGTGCACCACCAGGCCGCGGTGGGCGCTGGCGACCGCCGCGCAGACGCTCTGCACCAGCCGCAGCCGGGCCTCGAGCCCCAGCTTCTCGTCGCGGCAATAGACGGTGATCGGGGCCCCTTCGACGCGGTCGAGCACGAAGTAGGGGCGGCCGTCGGCGGTGCTGCCGCCGTCGAGCAGGCGGGCGATGCCGGGATGGTCGAGCCGGGAGAGGATCAGGCGCTCGCGCACGAAGCGCTCGACGATGGCGGCCGAGTCCATCCCCCGCTTGATCAGCTTGAGCGCCGCCCGCTGGGTGAAGCTCCCCTCGTCGCGCTCCGCGAGGTAGACCTCGCCCATGCCGCCGCGGCCGAGCAGCCCGAGCAGGCGCCAGGAGCCGATCCGGGTGCCGGCCGGCAGCGACGCGTCGGCCGTGCGCTCCTCGCCGCCTGCTGTGCCGGCGCCGGTGCCGCCGCCGAGCAGCTCGATCGCCGGCCGGGCGAGGAAGTCGGTCTCCTCGCCGTCCGCCGCCAGGAGCTGCGCCAGGCGCGCCGCGAGCGCCGGCTCCTCGGCCGCGACCTCGGCGAGGCGGCCGGCGCGCGGCGCCGGCGCCAGCTCGGCCAGCTCGTCGAAGAGCTCCTCCCAGGCCGGGGCGGCGGCCGTGGTACCGGCGTCCTCGGCATCCTCCGCGAGCGCCGCCGCGGTGCGCGGGCTCATGCCCCGGGCCCCGCCTGCAGCTCGGCGAGGAGGAACGCCCGCGCCTTGCGCCAGTCGCGCTTCAGCGTGCGCTCGCCGACGTCGAGGAGGGTCGCGATCTCCTCGAGGGCGAGGCCGGCGAAGAAGCGCAGCTCGACGACCCGCGCGAGCCGCGGGCTCTCCGCCTGCAAGCGGGCGAGCGCCGTGTCGAGCGCCAGCAGGTCGAGCTCCGACCCTTCGCTCCGGGCCTCCGGGTCGAGCCCTTCGGGCCAGGTGACCTGCAGCGCGGCGCCCCGCTTCTCGGCATCGCGGCGGCGCGCGAAGTCGACCACGACGTTGCGCATCACCCGCGCCGTGAGGTTGAAGAAGTGGGCGCGCCCCGTGGCGTCGAGCCGGGAGGCGCCGCCGAGGCGCAGGTAGGCCTCGTTGACCAGCGAGGTGGTGTCGAGCGTCCCCCCCGGACGGCGGCCGGCGAGCTGGGCGCGGGCGAGGCGCTTCAAGTCGCCGTAGACGCGGGCGAACAGCGCCTCCTCGGCTCCCCGGTCCCCCCGGCGGGCGGCGTGGAGGAGGGTCGTCACATGGGCGAGATGCGGGTGGGCGGTGGCGGTGGCGGTGGGCATCAGCGGGCCCTTTCGTACGATCGACGCGCGTTGCGCATGAGAGATCTCTGGGAACGTAGCAGGCTCGATCCGTTAGGCGGTCTTCCTCCCTAGATGTCAACAGCTGGCGATCCATTTCGTTCCTTTTGACCCACTTCGTCCCGTGAAGAGAACCCGGGCTGTCCTGTGCGGGCCATGAACGGACAAGCCGCCGTGGAACGTCTTTGAAGCCTGGGAGGACGTCTCGGAAGCTTGCGGCGCCCTCTCCACAGCCTGGAAAAATCTTTAGGAACTCTTTCGATCTCCCTCCGGACTTCTTAAGGCCCGGTCGACGATATTGATCTCACCTTCCCTCGCAGGGAGGGGGGAGATTGGAGATTGATGCAATGCTCACGTTTCGCCGCACCGCGATCTTCGTTCTGTGGCTCCTTCCGGCCGGCGCCGCTCTCGGGCAGAGCGCCGCGCCTTCGCCTCTGGTCACCGACCGTCCCGGATTCCTGTTCAGCAGCCTCACCGTCGGCCGTGGCGTCGTCGAGACCGAGTGGGGGATCCCCGCCGTGACCGTGAACGCCGCCGCCGGCGTCAGCACCCGCCTGGCGAGCCTCTTCGGCCTCGTCCGCTACGGCGTGACGGACGCCTTCGAGCTGCGCCTGGACAGCCCGGTCTACAACGAAGCGCGCGTCACGGTGGGCGGCCGAAGCGCCACCGAGCACGGCCTCGGCGACCTCGAGATCGGTGCCAAGTGGCACCTGCTCGACAACCACGGCGCGCAGCCCTCGTTCGCCCTCATCCCCTCGGTGGTCGTGCCGACCGGCGCCACGGGGTTCACCGCCGATCACCCCATCTATCAGCTCAACGCGATGGCCGAGTGGAACCTCGCGAGCGGCTGGGGGATCGGCGCGCTGGCCGGATATGGTCTGAACGGTGCCTCGGGCGGCGACCGCTACGGGCAGGGGACCTTCGGCGTCTCGCTCGGCCGCTCGCTGCCGTCGCAGAAATGGAGCGCCTATGGCGAGGCCGTCTATGTGGCCACCAACCTCTCCGGCGCCAGCGATTCGTCGTTTCTCGGCGGCGGAGTCAAGTACCTGATTTCGAACGACGTGCAGCTCGACCTGAGCTTCGACCGCGGCCTGACCTCCGACTCGCCCGACTGGCTGTTCGGCTTCGGGATCTCCGCCCGATTCTAAGCACGTCCGACAAGGAGAATCGATCATGGACTTCGTCTACATCGCCGCCACCGTCCTCTTCTTCTGGCTTTCCTGGCTCTTCGTGCGTTTCTGCGACTCGATGGACACCGGACGGGCGGAAAACCCGCGGGAGGGAGCGCAATGAACGGCCTTTACGTCCTGGGCCTGCTGGTGACGCTCGGTCTGACCGTCTACCTGTTCGTGGCCCTGCTGAAACCGGAGCGCTTCTAAAGCGAGCGCTTTGAAAGTGAGATAAACGATGACGACTAACGGATTGCTCCAGATCTTCCTTTTCATCGCCGTCCTGGTGGCGGTCGCCAGGCCGCTCGGCTCCTACATGGCGCGGGTCTACGAAGGCCGGCCGCTGTGGGGGCTCGACCGCGTCCTCGGGCCGGTCGAGCGGCTGATCTATCGCCTTTGCGGCGTGCGGCCGGAGGAGGAGATGGACTGGAAGGTCTACGCCCTCGCCGTCCTCCTGTTCAGCGCCGTGGGGATGATCGTCCTCTACCTGCAACAGCGGCTGCAGCCGTGGCTGCCGTTCAATCCCCAGAAGCTCGGCGCCGTCTCGGCCGACTCCTCGCTCAACACGGCGGCGAGCTTCACCACCAACACCAACTGGCAGGCGTACGTCGGCGAGACCACGATGAGCGATCTGACCCAGATGGCCGGGCTCGCCGTGCACAACTTCACCTCCGCGGCCACCGGCATGGCGATCCTGGCCGCCTTCATCCGCGGCATCGCGCGCCGGCGGTCTGCCACGCTGGGGAACTTCTGGGTCGACCTGACCCGGACGACCCTCTACATCCTGCTGCCGCTCTCGCTCGTCCTCTCCCTGGTGCTGGTGTCGCAGGGGGTGGTGCAGACCCTCTCCTCGTACCACACCGTGCCGCTCGTCGAGGCCACCAAGGATGCGGACGGCAAGGCGGTCACCGAACAGGTGATCGCCGTCGGCCCGGTCGCCTCGCAGATGGCGATCAAGCACCTCGGGACGAACGGCGGCGGCTTCTTCAATGCCAATGCCGCGCATCCGTTCGAAAGCCCGAGCCCGTTCACCGACCTGCTGCTGATCCTGAGCGAGACGATGATCGCCGCCGCGCTCTGCTACACCTTCGGCAAGATGGTGGGGGACACCCGGCAGGGGTGGGCGATCCTCGCCGCGATGCTGATCGTGCTGCTCGGCTTCCAGCTCTTCGGCTACTGGGCCGAGGCGCAGGGGAACCCGCGGATCGCGGCGCTGGGGGTCGATCAGACGGCGACCGAGCTCAATCCGGGCGGCAACATGGAAGGGAAGGAGGTGCGCTTCGGGGTCGCCCGTTCGGCCCTCTTCGCCGCCGCCACCACGGCCACCTCGTGCGGCGCCGTCAATTCGATGCACGACTCCTTCACGCCGCTCGGCGGCCTGGTCCCCCTCTTCCTGATGCAGTTCAGCGAGACGATCCTCGGCGGCGTCGGCTCGGGGCTCTACGGCATGCTGATCTTCGTCATCGTCGCCGTCTTCCTCGCCGGCCTGATGGTCGGCCGGACGCCCGAGTACCTGGGCAAGAAAATCGAGTCGTACGAGATCAAGATGGCGGCGCTGATCGTGCTCATCATGCCGCTCGTCGTCCTGCTGCTCACCGCCGTGGCGGTGGTGGTCGAGCCCGGGCTCAAGGCGATCGCCAACCCCGGCGCGCACGGCTTCAGCGAGATCCTCTACATCTACACCTCGCAGGGGAACAACAACGGCAGCGCCTTCGCGGGCGTCTCCGCCAACACCCCGTTCTACAACCTGACCGGTACGGTCGCGATGCTCGTCTGCCGCTTCTGGCTGATCGTTCCGACCCTGGCGATCGCCGGCTCGCTGGCGAAGAAGAAGCTGGTGCCGGCCGGGCCCGGCACGCTGCCGACCCACACCCCTCTGTTCGTCGTCCTGCTGATCGGCGTCGTCGTGCTGGTCGGCGCCTTGACCTTCTTCCCGGCGCTGGCGCTCGGACCCATCGTCGAGCACCTGCAAATGATCGGCGGCAGCGCCGGAGGTAACTGAACATGGCCAAACGCAAGACGTCCCTGCTCGATCCCAGGATCGTCCGCCCGGCGATCCAAGACTCGTTCCGCAAGCTCGATCCGCGGCGCATGGTGCGCAATCCCGTGATGTTCGTGGTCTACGTCGGCAGCCTGCTGACCACCGGGCTCTTCGTCCAGGCGGTTTTCTCGGGCCATGGCGAAGCGCCGGCCGGCTTCATCCTCGGCATCGCCCTCTGGCTCTGGTTCACCGTGTTGTTCGCCAACTTCGCCGAGGCGATGGCCGAAGGACGCGGCAAGGCGCAGGCCGCGGCGCTGCGCGAGACCCGCAAGACCACCCTCGCCAAGCAGCTCTGGGAGCCGCGCCACGGCGCCACCTACACGCCGGTCGCCTCCACCCATCTCGTCCTCGGCGACCACGTCCTCGTCGAGGCGGGGGATACCATCCCCGGCGACGGCGAGGTCGTCGAAGGGGTGGCGTCGGTCAACGAGGCGGCGGTCACCGGCGAGAGCGCGCCGGTGATCCGCGAGAGCGGCGGCGACAGGAGCTCGGTCACCGGCGGCACCCAGGTGCTCTCCGACTGGCTGGTCGTCCGCATCACCGCCAACCCCGGCGAGACCTTCCTCGACCGCATGATCTCGCTGGTCGAGGGGGCGAAGCGGCAGAAGACGCCGAACGAGATCGCCCTCTCGATCCTGCTCGCCGGCCTCACCCTGGTCTTCCTGATGGCGACCGTCACCCTGCTGCCGTTCTCGCTCTACAGCGTCACCGCCGCCGGCCACGGCACGCCGGTCACCGTCACCGTGCTCACCGCCCTGCTGGTCTGCCTGATCCCCACCACCATCGGCGGCCTCCTCTCGGCGATCGGCATCGCCGGCATGGACCGCATGATCCAGGCGAACGTCATCGCCACCTCCGGACGCGCGGTCGAGGCGGCCGGGGACGTCGACGTGCTCCTCCTCGACAAGACCGGCACCATCACCCTCGGCAACCGGCAGGCGACCGAATTCCTCCCCGCCGACGGCGTTCCCGAGCGCGAGCTGGCCGATGCCGCGCAGCTCTCCTCGCTCGCCGACGAGACCCCCGAGGGGCGCAGCATCGTGGTGCTCGCCAAGGAGCGCTACCAGATCCGCGAGCGCGACATCCAAGCCCTCGGCGCCCGCTTCGTCCCGTTCACCGCGCAGACCCGGATGAGCGGCGTCGACCTCGACGGCCAGCAGATCCGCAAAGGGGCCGCCGACGCCGTCGAGGCGTTCGTGGCCGCCAAGGGGGGCGCCTTTCCCGCCGACGTGCGCAACAAGGTGGAGACCATCGCCAGGTCGGGCGGCACGCCGCTCGCGGTGGCGGCAGGGTCGCGGGTGCTCGGCGTGATCCATCTCAAGGACATCGTCAAAGGGGGGATGCGCGAGCGCTTCGCCGAGCTGCGGGCGATGGGGATCAAGACGGTGATGATCACCGGCGACAATCCGCTGACCGCCGCCGCCATCGCCGCCGAGGCCGGGGTGGACGACTTCCTGGCCCAGGCGACGCCGGAGGCCAAGCTCAAGCTGATCCGCGACTACCAGGCCGGCGGGCGCCTGGTGGCGATGACCGGCGACGGCACCAACGACGCCCCGGCGCTCGCCCAGGCCGACGTCGCCGTCGCCATGAACTCCGGCACCCAGGCGGCCAAGGAGGCGGCGAACCTGGTCGACCTCGACTCCAACCCCACCAAGCTGATCGAGGCGGTGGAGATCGGCAAGCAGCTCCTGATCACCCGCGGCACCCTCACCACCTTCTCGATCGCCAACGACGTCGCCAAGTACTTCGCGATCATCCCGGCGGCCTTCGCCACCACCTACCCGGTGTTGAACCGGATCAATCTGATGCATCTGGCGAGCCCGAACAGCGCCATCCTCTCGGCGGTGATCTTCAACGCGCTGATCATCATCGTGCTGATCCCGCTGGCGCTCAAAGGGGTCAAGTTCCGCCGCCACACGGCCTCGCGCCTGCTGCGCGACAACCTGCTGATCTACGGCCTGGGCGGGGTGATCGTCCCCTTCCTCGGCATCAAATTGATCGACCTCATCCTGCAAGGGATCGGAGTGGTCTGATCGAATGAAAGACAAAGCCATGCGACAACTCAGAAGCTCGATCCTCATCTTTCTCGTCTTCACGGTGCTCACCGGCCTGCTCTACCCTCTGGCCGTGACCGGCATCGCGCAGGCCGTCTTTCCCCATCAGGCGAACGGCAGCCTGGTGATGCGGAACGGCCACGCCGTCGGCTCGGAGCTGATCGGCCAGCCGTTCGCGGGCCCCCGCTACTTCTGGGGACGCCCGTCGGCGACCACGCCGGTCCCCTACAACGCCGACAATTCCGGCGGCTCGAACCTCGGGCCGACCAACCCGGATCTGATCAAGCGGGTCAAGGCGGACGTCGAGCGGCTCCGCGCTGCCCATGGCGGGAGCGGCGGCGGCCCGGTCCCCGTCGACCTGGTGACCGCCTCGGCCTCGGGGCTCGATCCCCACATCAGCCCGGCGGCGGCGTTCTATCAAGTGAATCGCGTCGCCGCGGCGCGCGGCCTCGATCCCGCGGCGCTGCACCGGCAGGTCGCAGCCCACGTCGAAGGGCGGTGGCTCGGGTTGATCGGCGAGCCGCGGGTGAACGTGTTGAAATTGAATCTGGCGCTCGATCAGAAATGACCGACCGTTCCGATCACCGTCCCGACCCCGACGCTCTGCTCGCCCTGGCGCAAGCCGAGGAGGAGCGGGAGCGGCGGGGGAAGCTCAAGGTCTTCTTCGGGGCCACCGCCGGGGTCGGCAAGACCTTCGCCATGTTGCAGGCGGCGCAGGAGCTGCGGCGGCGGGGCGTCGACGTGGTGGTGGGGGTCGTCGAGACTCACGGCCGCGCGGAGACCGAGGCGCTGGTGGTGGGGCTCGAGGTCCTGCCTTCCCGCCGCGACGAGCACCGCGGGGTGACCCTCCAGGAATTCGATCTCGACGCCGCCCTCGCCCGCCGCGCCGCGGTGACGCTGGTCGACGAGCTCGCCCACACCAACGCCCCGGGGTCGCGCCACACCAAGCGCTGGCAGGACGTCGAGGAGCTGCTCGCCGCCGGGCTCGACGTCTACACGGCGCTTCAACGTCCAGCACCTCGAGAGCCTGAACGACCTGATCGGCAAGATCACCGGGGTGGTGGTCCGCGAGACGGTTCCCGACTCGATTCTCGAGCGGGCGGACCAGGTGGAGCTGGTCGACCTGCCGCCCGAGGAGCTGCTGAAGCGGCTCCAGGAGGGAAAGGTTTATGTTGCCGAGCAGGCGGCACGGGCGCGCGACGGCTTCTTCCGGCCGGGAAACCTGATCGCTCTCCGCGAGCTCGCCCTGCGTAAGACGGCCGAGCGGGTCGAAGCCCAGATGCAGCGCTACCGCGAGCTGCACGGCGTGGCCGAAACCTGGCCGGTCGCCGAACGGCTGCTGGTGGCGGTGAGCTCCGGCCCGCGCGGCGCGCGCCTGGTGCGGGCGGCGCGGCGCCTCGCCGAGCGGCTGCGGGCGGAGTGGGTGGTGGTCTACGTCGAGACCCCCGCCGAGCTGCGCGTCGCCAAAGACGAGCGCGAGGGGGTCTGGCAGACCCTGCGGCTCGCCGAGCGGCTGGGGGCCGAAACCGTCGTCCTCAGCGGGCTGAGCGGCGAGCGCCCGGCGGCGGAGATCCTGCGCTATGCCCGCCGGAGGAACGTCTCGAAGATCGTGGTCGGCAAGCCGATCCGCCCGCGCTGGCGCGATGTCTTCTTCGGCTCGGTACGCGACCAGCTCGAGCGCGCGAGCGGCGACATCGACGTCTACGTGATCGCCGGCGAGGTGGGGGAGGGGGGAGCGGCGCCGCTTCGCCGCGACCCCCGCGCGCGCCGTGGGTTCGACGTCAAACGCTGGGTCGCCGCCGTTCTGATCACGGCGCTGGCGACCGGCCTCTGCGTCCCCGCCCGGGCCTATCTCGGCTCGACCAACCTGGTGATGATCCTGCTGCTCGGGATCGTCGCCACCGCCTTCCGTTTCGGCCGCGGCCCCTCCGTCCTTGCCTCGGTGCTGAGCGTGGCGGCCTTCGACTACTTCTTCGTGCCGCCGTATTACACCTTCCGCGTCGCGGACAGCGAGTATCTGTTCACGTTTTCCGTGTTGCTGATCACGGGGCTGCTGATCTCGACCCTCACCGTCCGCCTGCGCCAGCAGGCCGAGGCGGCGGACGACCGCGAGCGGCGCACGGCCGCCCTCTACGCGATGAGCCGCGACCTCGCGGCGGCGAAGGACACCGACGAGATCCTGCAGGCCGCGGCGCGCCACATCCACTCCGTCTTCCTGAGCCAGGTCCTGCTCCTCCTTCCCGACGCCGACGGACGGCTGGCCGAGCGGGCGGGGGAGAGCGTCACCTTCGTCCTCGACACCCGCGAGCACGCCGTGGCACAGTGGGTCTTCGACCACGGCCAGGCCGCCGGCAAGACCACCGGCACCCTCCCCGCCGCCAAGGGGCTCTACCTCCCGCTCAAGACCTCGCGCGGCGCCGTCGGCGTGCTCGGAGTCCATCCCGCCGACCCCGAGGGTCTGGCCGCCCCGGAACGCCTCCACTTCCTCGAAGCCTTCGCCAACCAGATCGCCCTGGCGGTGGAGTAGAGAGGGGCGGTTTCCCCCAGGCACGTTTTCTCCTCCCCCGGTGTCTAAGCCCACAGGCGGCCTCAAGATCGGGGCCGTCCATCCGGGAGGAGGCCCTCCATGCCTCGCAACGCCACATTCCTCGGCTTCAACGTCTTCGCCGCCGTGCTCCTGATCGCCGTGCTGCTCGGCGCGGGTCTGGCGGATTTCACCGGCGCCACCGGCCTCGTCGAATCGCCACGCGACACCGCCGGTCCCGTGTCCTCTTCGTTCCGCTTCGCCAAGGCTCCGGGCGACCGGCCGGACGCCGAGCCGGCGCCGCCGATCGGCCTCACCGCCTCCGACGGCACCGGCCTCGCCCTGGTGGCCGTCGAGGCGAACGGCGTGCTCGAGCCGCCGCTCGCCTTCACCGAGCTCCATCTCACCTTCGAGAACCCGCGCGACCAGGTGATGGAAGGGCGCTTCCGCATCGCCCTGCCGCAGGGCGCGGCGCTCAGCCGCTTCGCGATGAAGATCGGCGGCGCCTGGCAGGAGGGGGAGGTGGTGGAGCGCCGGCGCGCCCAGGTCGCCTACGAGGACTTCCTCCACCGCAAGCAGGACCCGGCGCTCCTCGAGCAGGAGGCGGGGAACGAGTTCTCGGCCCGCGTCTTCCCGATCCCGGCCCGCGGTCGCAAGGAGCTGATCGTCTCCTACTCCCACGCCCTGACCCGCGCCGACGAGCCCTACGTCCTCCCTCTGCGCGGCCTCTCGGCGATCGGCCGCCTCGACCTCCGCGTCCTCCTCGGCGGCCGGCCGGTGGGGAATGCATCGGACACCGCGAGCAACCTCGGCGGCGAGGTCAGCGATCGCCGCGTGATCGAGCTCCACAAGCGGGACTGGACCCCCGACCGCGACTTCGAGATCCCGCAGTCGCAGGTGGCGAGCCGGGCCGGCCTCCGCCACGGCAACCTGGCGGTGGTCCGCGTCGCGGCGCCGGTCGCCGCCGTGCCGGAGGAGATCGAGGGCCTCTACGTGCTGGTCGATTCGAGCGCCTCGCGCGCCCTCGGTTACGCCGCCCAGGTGCGCCGGATCGGCGAGCTGATCGCCGGCCTGCGCGAGGGGAAGAACGGAGCCGGCCGCGGTATCCCGCTGGGGGTCGCCGCCTTCGACCAGGAGGTGGCGCCGCTGTTCGAGGGAACGGCCGGCGGCTTCGGGACGCAGGAGCTCCAGCGCCTCGCCGCGCGCCGCCCGCTGGGCGCCTCGGACCTCGACCGCGCGCTCGGCTGGCTCGCCAGGCGCCTGGACGGCAGCAACGCCAAATATCGCCGGGTTCTCCTGGTCACCGACGGCGAGGCGACCGCCGGCAACGTCGAGACGCGGGCCCTCAAGGCGGCGGTGCACGCCCTCGGCGCCAAGGGGGTCGAGCGGCTGGACGTCCTCGCCGTCGGCGGCCTGCGCGACGACGCGGTCCTCCGCGAGCTGGTGACCGGCAACCTTCCGCACGATGGCCAGCGCCTCGACGGCGCCGCGCCGACTCCTGAGATCGCCCGCCGCCTGACCCTCGCCTGCCGTTCCGGTCTCAAGGTGGGAATCGACGGCGCGGAGTGGATCTGGCCCGAGACCCTCGACGGCGTCCAGGCCGGCGACCAGGCACTGGTCTACGCCGATCTGCCGGCCGACCGTCCGCTGCGTCTCACCGTCGACGGCCGGCCGGTCGCCACGGCTGAGCCGGCGGCGACCGAGCGCCCGCTGCTCGAACGCGCCTGGGCCGCCGCCCGCATCGAGCGGCTGGTCCATTCGCGCGATGCCGCCCTCCCGGGTGACGAGGACCTGCGAAAGGCGCTCAGCCTCCAGATCGTCGAGGTCAGCGTCAAGCACCGGGTCTTGAGCCCGCTGACCGCCATGCTGGTGCTCGAGTCGGAATGGGACTACCAGCGCTTCGGCCTCGATCAGAAGAGCCTCGCCGACATCCTGACCGTCGGCCCGGGCGGCCTCGAGGTGCTCGCCCGCAGCCGCTCCGCCGTGCGCCCGGACCGCGAGCTCCAGGCGGCGAAGCCTGCGGCCCCGTCGCCCCGCCGGCCGGCGGCCCCCTTCGAAGACTCCGCCGCTGACCTCGCTCCCGGGTCCGCTCCGGAGCCGGCCGAGGAAGCCGACGAGATGGTCGTGACTCGCGAGTCGGCGCTCCCGGACGGCGTACCGGGAGGCGTCGCCGCCGTGCAGCCGGTCGAGGTACCGTCCCCGTCGCCCGCGGCGCCCATGCTCCAGGAGCGTCTCGAGGTGGCCGCCGGAGTCGTCGGGGGAGTGCCGGCCGATTCCGAAGGCTCCCGGCCCGCGGGGTCGCACCGCGCGGAGCAAGGGTGGGCAGGTGGCGCCCTACAACGGCCGCTTCGGCGAGGTGAAGGGGCATCTGGCCGCCGGCCGCGTCCGCGAGGCGCGCGCCCTCGCCGAGGCGTGGAACACCGAGGCGCCGGGCGACGTGCTCGGCCTGCTGGCGCTGGGCGAGGCCTGGGAGGCGGCCGGCGAGCCGGCCGCGGCGGCGCGGGCCTACGGCTCGCTGATCGATCTCTTCCCCAGCCGGGCTGACCTCAGGCGGCTGGCGGGGGAGCGCCTCGAGCACCTCGGGCGAGGCCGGGCTGCCGCTGGCGATCGACACCTACCGCAAGGCCGTCGCCCAGCGGCCGGACCATCCGTCCGGCCACCGCCTCCTGGCCTGGGCCCTGCTGCGCGCCGGCCGCTACGCGGAAGCCTTCGCGGCGCTCGAGGAAGGTCTGGATCAGAAGTATCCGGGCGGCCGCTTCGCCGGGGTCGATCGCGTGCTGCGCGAGGATCTCGGCCTGCTGGGCTCGGCCTGGCTCGCAGCCGCGCCCGCCCACCGCGCCGAGGTGCTCGACCGTCTCCAGGCGCACGACGCGCACCTCGCGAGCGGACCCTCGCTGCGCTTCGTCCTCACCTGGGAGACCGACGCCAACGACGTCGACCTCCACGTCTACGACCGCAAGGGCAACCACGCCTACTACGAGGCGAAAACCTTGCCAACCGGCGGCGAGCTGTTCGCCGACGTCACCACCGGCTACGGCCCCGAATGCTTCGCGGTGAGCGACCCGGCCACCCGCGCCGCCGGCCCCTACCGTCTCTGGGTCAACTACTACAGCCGCGGCCCGATGGGCTACGGCATGGGCACCGTCCAGGTCGTCGTCTACGACGGCCACGGCCGCCTCACCGTCGACCCCCGCCCCTTCGTGGTGATGGCCGACGACGCCACGCTCGACCTCGGGAACGCGGGGGAGAAGGGGGTGATGCGGAAGGCGGCGAAGTAGGCGCCGCAGCCCCCAGGAAGGCGCCGAAGGAAAGGAGGCCGCCGCTCGGCGGCCTCCTTTAGCCATAGACTGGAAAATGTCATGCGGCGAAAGATCATCGCCTTTCATCAGGACGAACGGCTGGACTGGGTCGCCGATCTGGAGTGCGGGCACGCCCAGCACGTTCGCCACAATCCGCCGTGGATGAATCGGCCCTGGGTCGTCGATCCTGAACAGCGCGAGAAGTGGCTGGGCGCCGAGTTGGACTGCGTGAAATGTGATCCTCCCCAAAGTTGATTCAGGAGAACGTGCCACTGCCGCTCGGGAGTGGCACGGTTCGCGTTTTCATGGCATTATGTTCAGGCCATGAAAGAGCCCCTCGCCGCCACTAAGGTTCCCGTCGGGCCGCAGGGCCGCCTGGTGATCCCTGCCGAGCTCCGCCGCCAGTTGGAGATCGCCCCCGGCGACGTCCTCATTGCCTTCGTCGAGGACGGGCGGCTCGTGCTGGAGAAGCGGGACTCCGTGCTCCAACGGTTGCGGCAGCGCTTCGCGCACATCCCCGCCGGCGTCAGCCTGGCGGACGAGCTGATCGTCCAACGGCGGAACGAGTCGAGGCAGGAGTAAGGGCCGGTGCCGCTGCCAGGGGCGCGGAGCTGTGTGCTGGACGCCTCCGCTCTGCTCGCGCTGCTGCAAGGCGAGCCGGGCGGCGAGCTCGTACAGGAGCTTCTGGAGAGCGCGGCGATCTCGAGTGTGAACTGGTCCGAGGTGGCGCAGAAATCCCTCGATTGGGAGGCGGATATCGAAGGGCTCCGGCACGACCTGGAAGCGCTGGGGCTCGAGATCGCGCCGTTCACAGCGCCGCTCGCCGAGACGGCGGCCCGGCTGCGGCCTCCCACCCGCCACGCGGGTCTCTCGCTCGGCGACCGGGCCTGCCTCGCGCTCGCCGCCGTCCTCGGTCTTCCCGCCATCACTACGGATCGGATCTGGGCCGATCTCGGGCTCCCGATCGAGATCCACGCCGTACGCTGAAGGCTTGGCCCGGCGGGATCGCCGGTGGTACCCTTCCCGCGCCCTGACAACGGGATCTGGTGGTTTCTGCCGGCGCGCGGCGCCGGACGAGGGGGAGAGCCGGACGTGGAAAGGTTTGCTCGCAGGAGAGGCTTCGCCGCCGCCTTCTGGCGGTGTGGATCGCGGTGCTCGGCGTCCGCGGCGCCGCCGGGCAGGCTGACGCCGGCGCCGCCGGCCGGCTCGGGGTTCGACGTGGTGCAGGTCGACCTCAACGGTCAGATGTTCAACCGCGTCCTCCCCTTCGACGTGCCGTTCATCCTCACCGGCGGGGTACCCCAGGGGGCCACCACCCTCGAGCTGCGCTGCTGGAAGCTGCCGACCAGCAACGGCAAGCACAGCGGCAAGCCGCTCCTGGTCGGCGCGGAGAGGCTGCGCGCCAAGCCGGACGGCGACTGCTGGGACGGCGGCGCGCTGGTGTGGCGCAACACGGTCGACACCGCGGCTCCCAACCCGCAGTTCCGCATGCTGGTGCCGCGGCTCGACGCCGAGCAGTACTACCAGTTCAAATTCAGCTTCGAGAAGAAGATCACCCCCCAGGAAGCCGCGGCCTTCGCCCAGCAGGTGCAGGGGATCGTCGACGCCGCCGTCTGGGGAGATCCCGCGATGGCGCCGAGCCTGCCGCTCGCCGGCGACCTGACGGTGCAGGAGCTCGCCGCGATCCGCGCCCAGCTCACCCAGGCGCTGCAGCGGATCACCGGCGCGGACCGCTTCCCGGAGGCCGGGTCGCTGTTCAACCCGGACACCCCCTTCGACACCGTGCGCGACACGCTCAACGCCGCGCTGTTGCCGGTGCGCGGCGCGCAAGGGCAGATCGCCGCCGCGGACGGCGACTACCAGGACACGATCGCCAACCTCAATGCCAGCCTGGAGCAGATGCGGAGCGATCCGGCGCTGGGCCGGCTGCGCGCCGCCCTGGCTGCCCGGGCGGCGGCCGCTCCCAGCGTCCAGCCCCAGGCCGAGGAGGTCGCTGCGGCCCTCGCGCTCGCCGACGCTCCGGTGCTGACGCACCAGAACCGGCAGAGCGCCGCCGACCTCTCCGCCTTCGTGACGGCGAGCGCGCCCTACTTCGCCGACGCCATGGCGAAGACGGCGAAGCTGCGCGCCCTGCTCGCCGGCAATCTGATGGCAGAGGATGGCGCGCCGCAGGCCTTCCTGGCGCCGCTGATCACCGAGGGGAAGCTGTCGCCGGACGACCTCAAGACGCTGGTCGCCGCAGGGCAGCCGCGCGGGTTGGTGGGAGGCGTCGACCGCGCGATGGCGCGCGCCGCCGGTATCCTCTCGCAAGGCCTCCAGCGGCTGCTCGCCGGCCGCGCCCAGGCGGTCGCCGCGCTGGCCGAGCGGTACCGGACGCAGGTGCAGAACATGGTCCTGATCGCCGGCTCGACGACCGGCAGCTTCGAGACCCAGAGCAACAACTACATCAGCGCCGACACCGGCGTCGCCTGTGCGCCCCAGCTCAGCTCGTGCAGCACCTACGTCGGCACCAACATCTATTTCCGGCCGGTCAACAAGGCCGCTCCCTTGAGCCAGTTCGGCGGTTTCTTCCAGACGCTCGACCGGCGGGTGTCGGCGACCATCGGCCTGACGGTGAACGGGATCGGCGACGGCAAGACCCGTGAGGATCTGTTCGGCACCCAGTCGCTCGTCGTCGGCCTCGGGGTGCGGATGACCAACTCGGTGCGGCTGACGGCGGGGAGCATCGTGTTCCAGAAGCTCAGCCCGAACCCGCTCAACACGGACAAGAAGCTGACCACGACCTATTTCTTCTCCCTCTCGTTCGACATCGACGTGGTGCCGACGCTGAAGGGGATCGGCGGCCTGTTCAAGCCCTGAGGGGATGGACGGCGGACGGAGGACATCCACCATGGCGGTTGTGATCGACCAACATCTGACGGCCGCGCCCTCGCAGGTCCACCTGCCGAGCGGGCCGATCCTGTTGCGGCAGAGCCTGCACTCGGACCTCGGCGGCGAGCCGGCGCAGATCACCTACACGCTCGACGGCCGGCACAACGTCGCCTTCCAGACGCCGCAGGGCCCCGTCAAGCAGATCCACGTCAGCGCCCAGATCCCCGGCGGCACGACGGAGCGCACCGACACCGTCTCGCTGGTGCTGCACGGGGCCGGCACCAGCATCGCCCAGGTGATCCTCAAGCAACTGATCCAGGCCGAGACGAAGACGCACGACAGCGTCACCCTCGCCATCCTGAGCTGAAGGACCGTCCTTGATGATGCACCGACTGCGGCCCGTCCTCCCGCTCGCGCTCCTGCTCGTGGCCGCCCTCGGCTGCTACAAGAAATCGGATTACTCGCCGACGGCGCCGCTGGCCAACGACGTCATCACCCTGAGCTCGACGAGCGGCGTGACGACGCTCCCGGCCGACGGCTTCTCGCGCCTCCACCTCCAGGCCCGCCTGCCGGGCGATCCGGCGTTCGCCAACCGCACCGTGGTCTTCTCGACCACCAACGGCACGCTCGACGGCGGCACCCCCGGCACCGGCTGCACCGGCTGCCGGACCGTGCAGGCGGACGGCAACGGCATCGCGCAGATCGATCTCGTCGCCTCGCAGCAGGTGGGCTCGGCGACGGTCACCGCCACCCCCGCCGCGGCGCCCGGCATCCTCGCCTCGCTGACCGTCACCTTCACGCCGGCGGGGGCGGACGACACGATCCGCTTCGTGACCGCGCCGCCCCAGGCGCCGGCCGACGGCGCCACGGCGACCACCTTCACGGTGGCCATCTCCTCGTCGCTCCCCGCCGGCTCGCGCCAGGTCACCTTCTCGACCACGGCCGGCACCTTCGCCCCCGGCGGCGCGCCGACCGTCCAGGTGGCCGCCGACGCCGGTGGGCGCGCCTCGGCGGACCTGATCAGCCCGAAGACGATCACCACGGCGCGCGTCTCGGCCACCGTCAACGGCGTCACCCGCGAGGTCGCGATCCAGTTCGTGCGCGCCCTGCCGACGGTGATCACCGCCGCCGCCGACCCGCCGATCGCCACCGCCGCGGCGAGCACCAAGATCCACGTCACCGCCACCCTGCTGCGCGACCAGGGGATGGTGACCGACGGCACGGTGGTGACCTTCCAGGCGACGACGGCCGACGGCAAGCCGGTCGGGGTGTTCACCAACGTCACCACCAGCGTGAACGGCATGGCCGGGGCGGATTTCCTCCCGAACACCACCACGCCGGGGACGGTGACGATCACCGTCGGCGCCCAGGGCACCTCGGTCCAGGGGAGCGTCCAGGTGATCCTGACCGCCGGCTCGATAGGGTTCCGGGCGGGCTTCGCCCCCCGCCTGGCCCGCGGGTTGCAATCTCCTCCCCGCCGTGGGCATCGAGAAGGCGTGGGGCCTGCTGACGGCGAAGCTGGTGGGATGGATGCGCGAATTCATCCTGCTGCTGCCCAACCTCGCGGTGGCGGTGGCGGTGCAGGTCGGCTTCTGGCTGCTGGCCAAGCTGGCGCGCAACGTGATGGCCCGCCTGTTGCGGCGGATCTCCCACAGCGAGCAGGTCAACAAGCTCCTCGGGCAGGCGATCTACCTCGCCCTGATCGCCGCCGGCTTCTTCATCGCCCTGGGCATCCTCGATCTCCAGAAGACGCTCGCCTCGCTGCTCGCCGGCGCCGGCATCCTGGGCCTCGCCCTCGGCTTCGCCTTCCAGGACATCGCGGCCAACTTCATGGCCGGCATCTACCTCTCGATCGAGCACCCCTTCCGCCCCGGGCACCTGATCCGCAGCAAGGACATCCAGGGGGTCGTCCACCGCATCCGCCTGCGCTGGACGGAGATCGCGGCCCCCGAGGGGCAGGTCCTCCTCGTCCCCAACAAGCAGGTGTTCGAGAACCCGATCACCAACTTCACCACTCCGGGGCGGCGGCGGGTCGACCTCAAGGCAGGGGTCGGCTACGGCGACGACCTCGAGACGGTGCGCAAGGTGGGGATCGCGGCGATCGAGCAGGTCTCGACGCGGATGGAGAACACTCAGGTGGAGCTCTTCTTCGAGGAATTCGGCGAGAGCACGATCAATCTCGTGGTGCGCTTCTGGATCCCCTTCGTCGCCAAGCAGGCGGACTACCTGCGCGCCAGGAGCGAGGCGATCGAGCGCCTGAAGCAGGCCTTCGACGAGAACGGGATCTCGATGCCGTCCCCGATCCGCACGATCGAGTTCGTCAATCCCGTCCCGGCCGCAGCGCAACCGCCCGCTTCCTAGGCCGCCCCAGGCCGCCGCGGAGCCTCGCCGGCGGCGTCCTGGCATGCCGATTGAAGCGTTTGTTGCGCCGAACCGGAACGGCCGCTTCGCCGGCGGTCGTCACAACAAGGATTTCACCGCATGGCAACTCCGGCGCGGTCTTCCGCCGCAGCACCTCCCGACTCCGTTTCCTCGCACACTCCTCCGCAGACGCCGCGGACACCCAAGACCGGCGCGTCCCGGCCCGGCCGCGGCGTCTTCCGGGCTTTGGGGCTCGGATTGATCACCGGCGCCGCGGACGACGACCCGTCGGCGATCGGTACCTACGCGAGCGCCGGGGCCGCCCTCGGCCCCTCGTTCCTGTGGACGGCGCCGGTGACGTTCCCGATGATGTTCGCCGTCGTCTATCTCTCCTCGAAGCTGGGGCAGGTGGCCGGCAAGGGGCTGTTCGCGGTGATCAAGGAGCACTACCCGCGTTGGATTCTCTATCCCGCGCTGATCGGCGTGATGATCGGCAACACCATCGAGGCCGGCGCCGACCTCGGCGGGATGGCGGCGGCCGTCAACCTGCTGATCCCCGTCCCCATCGGCTGGATCGTGGCGGCGATCGCGCTCGCCATCCTCGCCTTCCAGATCTGGGGGTCGTACACCTTCATCCGCAACGTCTTCCGCTGGCTGGCGCTGGCGCTGCTCGCCTACGTGGTGTCGGCCTTTCTGGCCAAGCCCGAGCTGGGGGCGGTGCTGCGCGGGACCTTGATCCCCACGCTCCGCTTCGACCGCGAGTTCCTCTCCATGCTGGTCGCCGTCATCGGCACCACGCTCTCGGCCTACCTCTACTCCTGGCAGTCGAACGAGGAGGTGGAGGAGGAGATCGCCCTGGGGCGCACCACCGTCGAGGCGCGGCGGGGGGCGACGGACGAGGAACTGCGCCATTCCCGGCGCGACGTCCTGCTCGGCATGTTCTTCTCGAACCTGGTGATGTACTTCGTCATCCTGTCCACCGCGGCGACCCTGTTCAAGACCGGAAAGACCCAGATCAGCACGGCGGCCCAGGCCGCGCAGGCGCTGCGCCCGCTGGCCGGCGGCGCGGCCGGGATCCTCTTCACCCTCGGCATCATCGGAGTCGGTTTCCTCGCCGTCCCGGTGATGACGACCGGCGCCGCCTACGACCTGGCGCAGACGGCCGGCTGGCGGCACAGCCTGCACGCCAAGCCGGGCAAGGCGAAGAAGTTCTACGCCGCGATCGTCGTGCTCACCGCCGTCGCGGTCGGCATGAATTTTTTCGGCGTCAACCCGATGAAGGCGCTCGTCTGGTCGGGGATCGTGCAGGGATTCTCCACCCCACCGCTGATGCTGCTGATCCTGCTGATGACCAACAGCCGCAAGGTCATGGGCGAGCGCGTCAACGGCTGGGGGCTCAACCTCCTGGGCGGCCTCACCACCGCGGCGATCTGGGCGGCCTCGCTCTGCCTGCTGTGGACGTGGATCCGTCCCGGCCGTTGAGCACCCGCGGCAAACCGCCTAGCTCTCCTCCGTCGGCGCCGGGCCGCGCGTGGCGTCCAATCCCTGCGCCGCGGGCAGCGTCATCGGGTGGCCGGCCTGCGCCGAGGCGTAGAGCTGCTCGATGATGCGCATGTCGGCCAGCCCCTCCTCTCCGGGGGTGTGCGGCCGGCGGTTCTCGGCGATGCACTGCGACATGTGATCGATCTCGCGGGCGAACTGGTTCGGCTCGCCGAGGTGCTCCTCGGTGATCCGCTCGTTCTTCCCTTCGGCGCGGGCGGTGCGCAGGCGCAGGCCGCGGTAGGCGAAGGCGGGATTGAGCTCGGCCCAGCCGCGGGAGCCCGCCACCACGTAGCGCTGCAGGCGGTGGTTGCCGTAGCCGCAGGAGCAGGCGGCGAGGACGCCGCTCGGGAAGCGGAGCTGGAAGATCACCGTTTCCTCGACCTCCCGGAAGCGCGGGTCGTTCGGCGTCGAGAACGTCCGCGCGAAGACCTCCACCGGCTCCTCGCCGGTGATGTAGCGCGCCGCGTTCAGGCAGTAGATGCCGACGTCGGGGAGCGAGCCGCCGCCGGAGAGGGCGCGCTTCAGGCGCCACTGCGTGGGGTCTCCCTGGTTCTGGCCGTTGTCGGCGGTGAACAGCTTGAGGTCGCCGAGCTCCTTGGCGCGGGCGCGGCGGATCACCTCGCGGTTGAGCGGCTCGTACTGCTGGCGGTAGGCGATCATCAGATGGCGGTCCGCCGCCTTGCAGGCGTCGATCATCGCCTGGCAGTCGCGGGAGGTGGTCGCCATCGGCTTTTCGCAGAGGACGTGTTTGCCGGCCCTGGCGGCGCGGATCGTGTACTCGGCGTGCATCGAGTTGGGGAGCGCGATGTAGACGCCCTGGACGTCGCGGTTGTTGCGCAGCTCGTCGTACCGCTCGTAGCTGTAAATGTTGCGCGGATCGATCCCCAGCCGCAGCGCCACGGCGGCGGCCTTCTCGGGATGGCCGCTGACCAGCGCGGTAACCTTGGAGCGCTGGCTCTGGGCGATGGCGGGGATCATCTCCTCGAGGGCGATGCGGCCGAGCCCCACGATGGCGTAGCCCACCCGGTGCCCGGGCGGGAAAGGGTTGGGAGTGGGGGGCTGCTTCTGCTCGGTCGGCGCCGAGAGGGAGGGAAGCTCGACTTTTGGCGGCATCGGGGGCATCGGGCCGCGCTCTCCGGGCGGCGGCGCGGCGGCGGCGCTCTGCGGCAGGACGCCCGCCACGCCGGCCACGACGAGGCTCTGGCCGGCCAGGTTGAGCAGGTCTCGACGCGACAGTGTCGGTGCGGGGGATGCGGGGGATGCTGGGGATGCTGGGGATGCGGGGGACGCTGGGGATGTGGTGCGGCTCATGAGGGGATCTCCTTCCACCCGTCCAAAGTTCGTTCCAGATTTCGAGCAGGAGCCGTGCCAGAACCGGCGCCCGCCGTAAGGTCTCCTCGCCGCCGGCGTAGAAGGGACGAGGAGGAATCGCCATGGAGCTCAAGGTCGCGGCAGTGGGGAAGCGGTACAAGGGAGATGTCTGGGCGCTGCGCGGGCTCGACCTCGAGCTCGGCTCCGGCGTGCTCGGGCTGCTGGGTCCGAACGGGGCCGGGAAGTCGACGCTGATGCGGATCCTCGCCACCATCACCAAGCCGACCGAGGGGCGGGTGACCTGGAACGGGGTCGACATCGCGCGCTCGCCCGACGGGCTGCGCGGGGTGCTCGGCTATCTGCCGCAGGACTTCGGCGTCTATCCGAACCTCAACGCCGTCGAGTTCCTGGAGTACATGGCGGCGGTCAAGGGGATTGAAGGGCGGGCGGCGGCGCGGCGGATCGAGGAGCTGCTGGCGCTGGTCAACCTGACCGCGGCGCGCAAGCGTCCGCTCGGCGGCTATTCGGGGGGGATGCGGCAGCGCATCGGCATCGCCCAGGCGCTGCTCAACGATCCGCAGCTGCTGATCGTCGACGAGCCGACGGTGGGGCTCGACCCCGAGGAGCGGGTGCGCTTCCGCAACCTCCTCTCCGACCTCGGCGGCGAGCGGCTGGTGATCCTCTCGACCCACATCGTGTCGGACGTCGAGGCGGTGGCGACCCGGATCGCCATCCTGGACCGCGGCCGCCTGCTCGCCTGCGCCGAGCCCGAGGCGCTGCTGCGCGCCGTCGAGGGGCGGGTGTGGGAGTGGGTGATCGCCAGCGCCGAGCTGGCCGCGGCGCGCGGGCGCTGGAAAGTCAGCTCGACCGTCCGCCGCGCCGACGGCGTGCACGTGCGGGTGGTGGCGGACCTGCCGCCGTCCGCCACGGCCCGCCCGGCGCAGCCCAGCCTGGAGGATGCCTATCTCGCGGTGCTCGAGGGGGACCGCGCGCGGGCCGAGGTGGCGGCGTGAGCCGGCTCCGCGTCGTCAGCCGGGCCTTCTGGCACCTGGCGAAGGCCGACTTCCTCGAGCGGGTGCGCCGTCCGGGCTTCCTGATCACCCTGGGGCTCGCCGTCTACCTCGGCTACGTGGTGAGCGCCGGGCAGCTCAAGCTCTGGCTGGGCGACTACCGCGGCGTCTACAACTCGGCCTGGGTGGGCCTGCTGATGGCGCTGGTCGCCAACATGTTCCTCTCGCTCGCCGGCTTCTACGTGGTGAAGAACGCCGTCGAGCGCGACCGCCGGACGGGGGTGGGGCAGATCCTCGCCACCACGCCGCTGTCGAAGCCGCTCTACGCGCTCGGCAAGGCGGCGAGCAACCTGGCGGTGCTGCTCGCCATGGTCGGCGTCCTCGCCGCGATGGGGGTGGTCGCCCAGTGGGTGGCGGGGGAGGACCGCCACCTCCAGCTCGGGGCGCTCCTCTCTCCGTTCCTCTTCCTCTGCGTGCCGGCGATGGCGGTGGTGGCGGCGCTCGCCGTCCTCTTCGAGATGGTTCCCGCCCTCTCCGGCGGTCTCGGCAACGCGGTCTGGTTCTTCGCCTGGGGCGGGATCGCGCCGAGCACCCTGCTGATCGAAGGGTTCCGCGATCCTTTCGGCCTGGGGGTGGTGACCACGGCGCTGTTCCGCGAGATGTACCAACGGTTCGGCAAGACCGATCACTCGATGACGCTCGGCGCGATGGCCGACGAGCGGCACACCCACACCTTCGTCTGGCAGGGGATGCGGTGGACGGGCGCGATCGTCCTCGGGCAGCTCGCCTGGCTGCTGGGGGCGGCCGCGATCGCCCTCGTCGCGGCGCTGCTCTTCGACCGCTTCGATCCGTCACGGCGCCGGCTGGGGCTCGTCCGTCGGCTGCCCGCCGCCGAAGCGGAGACGGCCGCGATCCCGTTTCCCGTTCCGGCCGCCCTCACGCCGCTCACTCCCCTTTCGCTGCTGCCGCCCGGCACCGGCGCTTCGGTGGGCGCGGCTTCCTCCGGCTGCTCGCGGCCGAGATGCGGCTGTTGCTCCAGGGGCAGCGCTGGTGGTGGTACGCGGTGGCGCTCGGGCTCTCGATCGCGGCTCTCGTGACGCCGCTCGCCACCGCCCGCGGGGTGCTGCTCCCGATCGCCTGGATCTGGCCGCTCCTCCTCTGGTCGGCGCTGGGGAGCCGGGAGGCGCGCCACGACACGGGCGGCCTGGTCTTCTCGGCGGCCCATCCGCTCGGCCGCCAGCTCCCCGCCGCCTGGGGGGCCGGAGCGCTCCTCGCGATGGCGACCGGCGGCGCGGTGGCGCTGCGCCTTCTCCTCGCCCATGACTGGACAGGGGTCGGCGCCTGGCTGGTGGGCGCGCTGTTCATCCCCACGCTCGCCCTGGCGCTGGGGGTGTGGAGCGGCGGCGGCAAGCTGTTCGAGGTGATCTATCTCGTGCTCTGGTACCTCGGCCCCATGCAGCACCTGGCCGCCCTCGACTTCCTGGGGTCGGCGCCGGCGGCGGTGAAGGCGGGGATGCCGCTCGCCTACCTGGCGGCCACGGCGCTCCTCGGCTTCGCCGCCGTGGCGGGGAGGCAGCGGCAGCTCGCACGGGGGTGAGGGTTCGGTTAGTCTATGCCGCTATGGTCGAGAGCCTGTGGAACGACGAAGAAGCGGCGGGCGACTCGCCCCGAGAACCTGCCGTCCCAAGGGGTCGCCGGGAAGCTCGACATGACCCCCGAGAAGCGCACGCTCTTCCATGGCCTCGAGCACATCGTGTTCGCGGCGTTCCCGTAGGGCGCACTGCGCGCGCCGGGAAGCATCACTGTCCGCGGACGGGTGTCTCGAAATCGCCGGCCTTCCCGGCGCTCCTCGCGGGGCCGAGCAGGGCGCGCGCGTAGGCGAGGCTCTCGCCGGCGAGCGAGGCGGCGTGCCCCGCGGCAACCACCGGCAGGGCGGCGAGATAGCGCCCGCCCCAGCCGGCGCGGAAGGCGTGGAGGGCGACCAGTGCCAGGATGCGCGGCAGCCGGACGGGGAGCGCGGTGACCGCCAGCCAGCGGAGCGCCGTGGCGCGCCCGCCGCCCTTCCAGCCGAGCCGCAACTCGCCGAACAGACTGCCCCGGACGGCGCGCTCGGCGAGAAAGGCGGCCGGCGACTGCAGGTGATGGTGGGCGACCACCGCCCGCGGCTCGAGCTCCAGGCGCCGGCCGTCGCGCCGCAGGGCGCGGGAGAGGGACACGTCACCGAGGAAGTGCTCGCCGGGAAATCCCCCCGCGGCGAGGAACTGCCGGCGCGAGAGGAGCATGTTGGCCGTCGGGCTCATGTCGACCTCGCGGGGCGGGCCGCCGGGGAGCCATTTGCTGAACTTGCAGAGATGGATCCCCTGGTCGAGCCAGCGCCCGCCATGGCAGGCGAGGGCGCCGACTACCGGCTCGCCCGTCCGCAGGTGCGCGGCGAGCAGGCGCTCCAGCCAGTCCGGCGCGGCATAGACGTCGGGGTCGCTGAACGCCAGGATCTCGCCCTGCGCGACCTCGACGCCGCGGTTGCGCGCGCCGTGCGGGAGGAGCCGGCGCGGCGAGCGCTCGAGGCGGAGCCCGGGCACGCGCGTGGCGTAGGCTTCGACCTCCGCGCGGGTCTCGCGGGCTGCCTGCGCACCCGAGCTGCTGTCGACCACGATCGCCTCGAAATCCCGGAAGGTCTGGCGCGCCAGTGCCTCCAGGCAACCGCCGAGGGTGCGCTGCGAATGGTAGGCGGGGAGGATCACCGAGACGGCGATCATGCCGGGTGCGGCTCGCCGACGTCCGGTGGGCTGTCGAGCTGACGGTACTCATTCATCTCGAAGCGGGAGAAGCGGGCCTCGGCGTCGCCGATGCCGAACACGAGCCCCACCGCCTGTCCTGCCGCGCTCGCCCATTGCGCCACCAGGATGCGCGGGATGGCCGCCGGCATCGACCGCAGCAGCTCCGGGCGCCGCCGCGCCAGCGTGCGCCAGAGCTTGGCCAGGAAATAGAGCGGGATCAGCGGGGTGGCGGCGGCGTAGAAGAGGCGGCGCGGCGCCGACCAGCCGAAGGTCTCGGCGCGCATCGGTCCGTAGCAGCGGTGGAAGAGGAAGTAGCCGCGGACGATGCTCGCCAGGCTGCTCTCGTTGATGTGCGCGAAGCGGGCGGCGGGCTCGAGGAGCAGGCGGTGGCCGTCTTCGTGGAGGCGGCGGTGGAGTACGATCTCGGCGCGCAGGAGATCTTCCAGCCGTTCGCCGTAGCCGGTGAGCACGGCGAGCTTGAAGGAGGCGTTGTGCCCAGGGAGCATCGCGAACTCGGCGCGCGGCGCGGGGGGAAGCCAGGGGTGGTAGTTCATTAGCGCCACCACCCGGCTGACGGCGTTTCCCGGGTTGCCGTTGTGCACCTCGGCCCCCACCGCCGCCCACGGGCCGCGGTGGGCCGCGATCAGCGCCCGCGCCCAGCCGGGGAAGGTGCGGCAGTGCTCCTCGAGGAAGGCGACCACTGGCGCCGTGGCGATCCGCACGCCGTGCGCCTTGGCGGCGGAGAAGAGGGTGTCGGGGGGGAGCCGGTGCCGCCGTACCGTCGGGTGGGAGCTCCCGGGGATCGGCGGCGGCTCGCCCGGAGCGAGGTCCAGGAGGAGGATCTCGAGCTCGGCGACGGCGTCCTGGGCGAGGAGCGAAGCGAGGGCGACGGCGGCGCGGTCCCGCCGCTCGCCCACCACCAGAACGACGCTGAGCTCGGGCGCTATCCCTTCCCCCCGAACCGCGCGTAGAAGCCGCCGGCGGCCGCGGTGGCCCGCAGCGCTTCCGAGGGGGTGTAGCGGTCGCCCACCGAGCTGGCGAAGCGCTCGAGGGTGGCGAGGATGCAGGGGAGCCCCTCCTGGTCCGCCCAGCGGCAGAGGCCGCCGCGGAAGGGGGGAAAGCCGGTGCCGAAGATCAGCGCCAGGTCGAGGTCGGCGGCGCTGCGCACCACCCCTTCCTCCAGGCAGCGGGCGGCCTCGTTGACCATCGGCAGCACCATGCGGTCGGCGATCAGCCCGGGGTCGGGGTTGTCCACCCGCGGGTCGAGGCCGAGCAGGGCGTAGACCGCCGGATCGGGGCCTTTCCTCTCGCGCCCTTCGTAGAGGTAGAACCCCTTGCCGTTCTTGGTCCCCAGCCGGCCGCTCTGCGGCACGCGGTCGAGCCAGTCGGGGACCGGGAGGCGCTCGCTGAAGGCGTCGTGCAGGATGTGGGCGACCTTGGTGGCGACGTCGATCCCCACCTCGTCGGTGAGCGCCATCGGCCCCATCGGCATCCCCCAGTCGGACATCGCGCGGTCGAGGTCCTCGATCCGGAACCCCTCGTCGAGCAGCCAGAGCCCCTCGGTCGAGTAGAACATCAGCAGCCGGTTGACCAGGAAGCCCGGCGTGTCCTTGACCAGGATGGGGGTCTTGCCGAGCTTGCGGGTGTAGGCGAAGACGGTGTTGACCGCCGCCGGATCGCTCCCCTCGGCGGCGATCACCTCGACCAGCGGCATCTTGTCGACCGGATTGAAGAAGTGCATGCCGACGACGCGCTCCGGGTGCGGCGTCCGGGCGCCGATCGCAGCGATCGACAGCGACGAGGTGTTGGAGGCGAGGATGGCGCCGTCCGCCACCTGCGCCGCGGTGTCGGCGAACACCTGCTGCTTGACCCCGAGGTTCTCGACGATCGCCTCGACCACCAGGTCGACCGTCTTGAAGCCGCTGAAGCCGAGGGTGGGATGGAGGAGCGCCATCTTGCGCCGCGCCTCGGGGGCGGTCAGCCGCCGCCGCTCGACCTGCTTCGTGAACAGCCGGGCCGCGTGCTGCATGCCGCTCGCCAGCGCCTCGTCGCGCACGTCCTTCATGCGCACGGGGAGCCCGGTCTGGTCGGCGATCAGCTGGGCGACGCCGCCGCCCATCACGCCGGCGCCCAGCACGGCGGTCGAGCGCACCTCGCGCGGCGCGGCGCCGGGGAGGCCGCTCTCCTTCTTCGCCTCCTCGGTCAGCCGGAAGACGTGGATCAGGTTCTTCGCCGTCCGCGAGATGGCGAGCTCGGCGACCGCCCGCGCCTCGGCGTCGAAGCCGGCGCGGGGGCCGTCCTCGATCCCCACCCGCACCACCTCGATGGCGCGCAGCGGCGCCGGATAGTGGCCGCGGGTCGTCTCGAGCGTCTTCTTGCGCGCCTGGTCGAAGAGGATCTTGCGGCCCAGCGGGTTCTTCTCCAGCAGCATCTCTTTGAAGTCGAACGCCTCCTCGGCGCGCTGCTTCTGGTCGCGGCGCGCCAGGGCGAAGTCGCGCACGTTGTCGAGGAAGCGGGCGTCGGGGAGGAGAGCGTCGATCAGCCCGAGCTTCAGCGCCTTGCGTCCCACCACCGTCTTGCCGGTGAGGATGAGGTCGAGCGCCTCGGCGATGCCGATCCGCCGCGGCAGGCGCGTCGAGCCCCCCCAGCCGGGGAGGATCCCCAGCCGCACCTCGGGGAGCCCCATCTTGGTATCGGGGCGGTCGCTCGCCACCCGGTAGGTCGACGCGAGGGAGATCTCGAGGCCGCCGCCGAGGCAGGTGCCGCGGATGGCGGCGATGGTGGGGAAGGGGAGCGCCTCCCAGGCGGAGAACAGGCGGTGGCCGACCCGCGAGCCCGCCTCGGCCTCCACCGGATCGGTCACCCGCGCGATCTCCTCGACGTCGGCGCCGGCGATGAAGCCCGCCTTCTTGCCGGAGAGGAGGATCAGGGCGCCGACGTCCTGCCGCGCCGCCAGCTCGTCGAGCAGCCGCTCGAGCTCCTGGAAGGCCTCGCGGGAGAAGACGTTGACCTTGCGGCCGGGGGAGTCAAAGGTCAGCGTCGCCAGGCGGTCGGCGCCGACTTCGAGATGAAAGTTGGGTGACACGGTGAAACCTCCCGCCCGGGGCCTACCCCCCGTGCTTGTCCGCCTCGGCATAGAGGCGATCGATGATCGGCCCGTACTTCTGGTTGATGACCCGGCGCTTGATCTTCTGGGTCGGCGTCAGCTCGCCGGTCTCCAGGGTGAACTCGTCGGGCAGCAGCTCCCAGGCGACGATCTTCTCGAAGCCGGCGAGCTTGGCGTTGACCGCCGCGACCTCCTGGCCGATCTGCTCGCGCACCTTGGGGTCGGCGAGCAGCGCCTTGCGGTCGCCGGCCGCGATCCCCTGCTTTTCCGCCCAGGGACCGAGGGCCGCGAAGTCGGGGACGAGCAGCGCCGAGAGGAACTTCCGGCGGTCGCCGATCACCACCGCCTGTTCGAGGAAGCGGCTGGCCTTGAGCGCGTTCTCGATCGGCGCCGGCGCCACGTTCTTGCCGTAGGCGTTGATGATCAGCTCCTTCTTGCGGTCGGTGATGCGCAGGAAGTTTTCGGCATCGAGCTCGCCGATGTCGCCGGTGTGGAACCAGCCGTCGGCGTCGAGCACCTCCGCCGTCTCCTTCTCCATGTGCCAGTAGCCCTGCATGATGTTGGGGCCGCGGGCGAGGATCTCGCCGTCCTCGGCGATCTTGACCTCGATCCCCGGCATCGGCTGGCCGACCGTCCCCATCTTGACGTGCTCCTGGGTGTTGACCGAGATCACCGGCGAGGTCTCCGACAGGCCGTACCCCTCGTAGATCGGGATGCCGGCCCCCCAGAAGAACTCGGCGAGGTCGCGCGCCAGCGGCGCGCCGCCGGAGAGGGCGAACTCGAACTGCCCGCCGAGGCGCGCCTTGATCTTCGAGAACACCAGCTTGTCGGCGAGGTCGAGCTTAACCCCCTGGAAGCCCGGCGGCTTCTCGCGCTTCAGGCGGTAGGGGAGCGCCTCGCGGCCGAGCCGCACGGCCCAGGCGAAGAGCTTCTGCTTGACGGGTGAGCCGGCCGCCACCCCCTCCTGCACCTTGCTGTAGACCTTCTCGTAGACCCGCGGCACCGAGACGAAGACCTGCGGCTTGACCTCCATCATGTTCTGCGCCACCGCCGCCACCGACTCGGCGTAGGCGATGGTGCAGCCGCAGAGGAAGTAGCAGTAGTCGACCGTGCGCTCGAACGAGTGCGAGAGCGGCAGGAACGACAGCGCGAGATAGCCGCCGTCGAGATGGAGCTGGTCGCTGCCGGTGCTGGCGTTCGAGGCCAGGTTGCCGTGGGTGAGCATCACCCCCTTGGGGGTGCCGGTGGTGCCGCTGGTGTAGATGAAGGTCGCGAGGTCCTCCGGGCGGACGGCGCGGGCGCGCGCCTCGAACTCGGCGACGTCGACCCCGGCCCCCTGCACGATCAGCTTGTCGAGGGACACCACCCGCGGATCGTTCGACTCCCCCTTGATCAGCACGAAGTGGCGCACGTCCGGCAGCTCGGCGGCGTGGTCGAGGAAGCCCTGGAGGTGGGTGGGGGTCTCGGCCACCACCACCTTGGCGCCGCAGTTGGCGGCGATATAGGAGGACTGGTCGGGGAGGAGCGTCGGATAGATCGGCACCAGCACGGCGCCGGCGCAGAGGGTGGCGAAGTCGACGGTCGGCCAGTGCGGGCCGTTCTCGGACATCAGCGCCACCCGGTCCCCCTTCTCGACCCCCAGCCCCACCAGCGCCTTCGACAGCCGGCGCACGCGGTCGACCAGCTCCGCCGTCGACGTCGGCTGGTAGGTGCCGCCGACCTTGGACATCAGGCACGCCGGCTTGTTGTAGGACGCGGCTTGCAGGAAAAGCTCGGGGATCGTCGAGACGGACTTGACCATGGGCACCCTCCCGCTTGGGGTTAGACGCGCAGTCTATCCCAAGCGGAAAGGGAGGGGCCCTGGGCGGAGGGCAGTGTCCCTCAGGGGAGCGCCGGGCAGAAGCCGCCGGTGGGGACCAGGCAGCCCATGGGGCCGCCGCCCGGCAGGTGGCAGCAGAGCAGCCCCGTCCGGCAGTCGGAGTCGGTGTCGCAGCCGCCGCAGCTCGCCAGGGCGGAGGTGTCCTGCACCGGCACGGCCTCCGTGAGGTCGGGGTTGGTGTAGGTCTTGGCGACGTGGGCCAGGGTGGTGTCGGTCACCGTCACCGTGAAGCCCGCGTTGGTGCCGGCGGAGATGTAGACCCAGAAGCGGTCGTTCAGGGCGCAGCCGTCGAGGATCTTGACCAGCATCTCGGGGTTGTCCGGAGAGAAGAACCAGAACAGTCCGGCGCGGTTGACGCCGAGCGGCGAGGTCGGGATGGCGGAAGCGTTCCCCGAGAGCCCGCCGGCCAGCGACGTGTCGTAGCTCGTGGTGACCGCGAACCGGTGGTCGCCCGGGAAGGCGTCCAGGCAGAGCGTGGTGTCGCTGGGGATGCACCCCAGCGGGAACGGCCCGCCGGTGGGAGGCACCAACTCGGTGATGGTGACGCCGGCCGTCCCGACGGCGCCGCCGCCGAGGGGAGGGTAGGCGCCGGTCGTCTGGACGACGCCGGGACAGCTCCCGGCGCCGCCGTCGTAGAAGACGTACGTCCCGGTGGGGCCGAGGATCGCCACGTCCTGGGTGAAGGCGATGCGGTCGCCGGGGGTCACCGGGGCGCCGTGGAAGTCGAAGGTCACCACCGTCTCGCCGCTCATCGGCAGATTGACCACGGCGGTCTGCGCGGTGCCGACGATCGGTCCGTCGTAGGTGTTGCGGTGGGCGGTCAGCGTGATGCCGTATTCCTGCGCGACCCTCGCCGTATAGGCAAGAGTGACGAGGGAGAGGTTGTTGCCGGTGTAGCCGTCGACGTAAAAACCATCGAACGTGCTGGCGTTCGCGAAACCGGCCAGCGGGCAGGAGACCGGCGTCGCGGGCAGGGCGTGGAGCGTGCCACCGCCGGCGGCGGCGAGGATCGCCAGGAGCGTGATCGCCAGCATCCGACGCGGGGAACCAAAATGCTTTGACGGCATTGGACTCGCCTCCTTTTCCAGCGGCGCAAGGTTCTATTGAAGTGTTGCTGAGAGTGTAATGCTATGTCAGCATTTATTTTCACGCAATCTGGCGTTGGGGCTCGACGCTCGGCCGTAAGGCCCGGGCGCGCTTTTTCCGTTTGAGGCAACCTTTCTTTTGGAGGATGCGGCTCCGCCGGCATGCCGCCGGGCGCGAGGCCCATCTCCGAAGGAGCTCACTCATGTTCAGCAAGTCCGCTTCCCAGAAGGCTTTCTCCGTCCTCGCCCTGCTCGCCGTGCTGGCTCTCGCCGGCCTTCCCCTCCAGGCGCAGGCGCCGCGGCGGCCGTCGGCGAGCCGTCCGCTCGTTGCCGCGTCCGGCGAGGAGGGGATCTTCGCCCGCTTCCTGAGCCTGGTGGCCCATCTCGGACGTCCGGAGATGGGACTGAAGGAAGGGATGTCGATCGACCCCGACGGCAACCACCACTCCGGGGTTACCACCGCTCCGGCGAAGACCGACGAGGGGATGTCGATCGATCCCAACGGCCGGCAGTAATCTTCTGCAAGATCGGGCCGGATGCCCTCCGGCCCGCTTTTTTGTCTCCAGGTGTCACGAAAGCGCACCAAGTGGTGACTTGGTCCTTTAGAACGGCATCGATCGAGCCGAACTGGAGGAGGGTGGATGGACAACGGGCATCTTGGCGTGGAAACGATGGCGAAGTGGCTCTCGGGGACCCTGGAGCACGACGACGTGCAGCGGTTGATCGTGCCGCATCTCCTGGCGCAGTGCGCGGTTTGCCGCGAACGGCACGCGGAGATCCTGCGCTTGCAGAAGGAAATGGGGCACTGGGACCCGGAGATCTCGGTGGTCGAAGGGCAGGACGCGCCGGAGCTCTGGGCGCGGCTGGCGGATCTCCCCTACGCCGAGCAACTGCGGGAGGTCGAGGACGGCGACGATCTCCACACCTGGGGGCTCTGCCGCCTCCTCCTGCGCAAGAGCCGCGAGGCGACCTTCAGCGACCCGGCACGCGGAGTGGAGCTGGCGAATCTGGCGCTGCGCGTCGTGCGCCACCTCGGCGCGGCCTACGATCCGAGCTGGGTCCTCGAGCTGCGGGCGCGCTGCTTCGCGTCGCTCGGCAACGCCCGCCGGGTGCTCGGCGAACTGCGCAGCGCCGAGGACGCTTTCGTCAAGAGCGGAGAGCTGCCTCGCCCGCGAGCACCTCCGGGAACCTCGAGGCAGCAGCCGAGATCCTCGATCTGAAGTCCTCCCTGCGGCGGGCCCAGCGCCGGCTCAGCGAGGCGCTCGAGCTGATCGATCAGGCGCTCGTCCTGTATCGCGAGCTGGGGGATGCGCACGGGACGGGCAAGTCGCTGCTTCAGAAAGCCAAGATCCGCGAGGAGACCGGGGACCTCGGCGGCGCGATCGAGCTGCTCCGCCAGATGGGGGACTCCGAGATCGATCCCGATCCGCGAGGCGCGCCTCTTCGTCTACGCCCGCTTCAACCTTCTGTGCGCGCTGATCCTGGCCGAGCGCCACGGCGAGGCCGAGCGTCTCCTCCCCGAAATCGAGGGCTACCTCCGCGACGCCGGGCAGCCTCTCGACCTCGTCCGCTTGCGCTGGGTGCAGGGGAACATCGACCTCGGCTTCGGCCGCCGCGGTCCCGCCGAGGCCGCCTTCCGGGAGGTCCAACGGGAGTTCCTGGAGCGGCGCATGGGCTACGACGCGGCCCTCGTCTCGCTCGATCTCGCCCGTCTCCTCGCCGCAGAGGGGTGTACGGACGATCTGAAGCGTCTGGCGGCGGAGCTGATGCCCGTTTTCGAGTCGCGCGACGTCCACCGCGAGGCGATCGTGGCCCTGCTGATCTTCCAGCGCGCCTGCGAGGAGGAACGTTTGACCGTCGAGCTGGTTCAACAGCTCGCCGCGTACCTGCGCAGGGAGCGCCGCGGGTGAGAAAGCGGTACCGCGAAGCTTCGCGGACGTGGAAACTCGCTCGATTTGCGCCGCGCGAGGCCTCGCGCGGCGCAAGACGGCCTGGAAATACGATCTCGCCAGCTCGGTGAACGACGAAAATCATCGGTGAAGCCCTGAAATCAGCTCGACGGGGCCGGTGCCAAGCGAGCGGAGACGAAAGATAAGGCCGCAGTGAGCCGCGCGAAGCTTGTGGAGTCGCCTCCCAAGGTTGCGAGCGCCGGTTTTTTCGTGGGAACAACGTTTCCATCCCCACAAACCTTCAGGAATCGCCTCGACGCTAGCCCGATAGGGCGGCATTCCTTTAGCCCAGGGTGTGAACCCTGGGACCGTCGGCGGGACCGTCGGCGTGCGCGCCTCCTTTTTCGAGGCGTGCACCTCCGCCCCCCACCCAGGGTTCACACCCTGGGCTACAGGAATGCCGCCCTGACGGGCTGCCGTCGTCGCCTGCGGGCGTTGCCGCCCCTCCGGACCTGGGCTTCCCCGTCTCCCCTCGCGCCCCCCTGCTACAATCCCCCGCCTGATGAAGACGTGGAGTTTCGCGGCGGTCGCCGCGCTGGCCGGGTTGATGCTCGCCGCCGCCCCGCCGCCGAAACCGCACCCGCGCCCGGCCGCGCCCGCATCCCGCGACATCGTCCTGATCACCATCGATACCCTGCGGGCGGACGCTCCGGGGTTCTCCGGCAACGCGAAGGCGCAGACGCCGGTGCTCGACCGTCTGGCGGCGCAGGGGCGGGTGTTCACCAACGCGCACGCGCACAACGTGGTGACCCTCGCCTCGCACACCAACATCCTCACCGGCCTCTATCCCTTCCAGCACGGGATACGCGACAACACCGGCTTCCGGCTGGCGTCGACCTTCCCGACCCTGGCCACCGTGCTGCACGGCGCGGGGTACGCGACCGGCGCCTTCGTGGGCGCCTTTCCGCTCGACTCGCAGTTCGGGCTCGACCACGGCTTCGACGTCTACGACGACCACTATCCCAAGGGGTCGCACGTCACCGAGTTCTACCTCCCCGAGCGGCGCGGCGACGAGGTGGTGCGCCTGGCGCTCGCCTGGTGGCGGGCGCAGGCGGGGAAGCCGCGCTTCCTCTGGGTCCATCTCTACGATCCGCACGCCCCCTACGAGCCCCCCGAGCCGTTCGCCTCGCGCTTCAAGACCAACCTCTACCTCGGCGAGGTGGCCGCCGCCGACTCCTTTCTGGCGCCGCTCCTCGGGCCGTTCCTCGACGGCCGGGAGAAGCCGGCGCTGGTGGTGGTCACCGGCGACCACGGCGAGTCGCTCGGCGAGCACGGCGAGCAGACGCACGGCCTGTTCGCCTACGAGGCGACGCTCAAGGTGCCGCTCGTCGTCTGGGGGCGCGGCGTGACGCCGGGGCGCGACCCCCGCTCGGCGCGCCACGTCGACATCTTCCCGACCGTCCTCCAGGCAGCGGGGGTGAATCCGCCGGCGGCGACCGTCCGCCGCCCGGGGCGCACCCTGCTCGCCCCGCCGTCCGACGCCGGCGACTCCTACTTCGAGTCGCTGTCGACGACCCTGAACCGCGGCTGGGCGCCGCTGCGCGGGCTGCTGCGCGGCGGCACCAAGTTCATCTCGCTGCCGCTCCCCGAGGTCTACGACCTGCCCAAGGACCCGCACGAGAAGGAGAACCGCTTCGCGGCCGAGAGCCAGGCGGCGCGCGGGGTCTTCGCCGCCCTCCCCAGGGAGTCGGCCTGGCCGCCGAAGCGCGAGGACCCCACCGCCGAGGCCGCCGCCAGCCTCGAGGCGCTGGGCTACATCTCGGGCTCGGCCGGCCTGCGCGCGAGCTACGGCCCGGAGGACGACCCCAAGCGGCTGGTCGCCCTCGACCAGCAGATCCACGACCTGATCGACCTCTACATGACGGGGAAGCTCGACGCCGCGATCCGCCTGGGGCGCGAGGTGGTCGCCAAACGCCCTACGATGTCGCTCGGCCACTCGCTGCTCGCCCAGTCGCTCCTCCAGGCCGGGCGGACGCAGGAGGCGCTCGACGTCATGCTCGCCGCCAGGAAGCAGGGGGTGGTGTCGGACGGCTTGCTGCGCCAGCTCGGCCTCACCCTCTCCGAGGTGGGGCGGGCGAAGGAGGCGATCGAGGTCCTCAAGCCGATGGTCCCGGCGGGCGATCCGCAGACGCTCGACGCCTACGCGCTGGTGCTCTCCGAGGCCGGCCGGCAGCCCGAGGCGGCCGAGGTGCTGCAACGGGTGCTCGCCGCCCATCCGGGCGATCCCAAGGCCTACGAGCAGCTCGGCCTGATCGCGCTCCGCCAGGGGCACTGGGCGGAGGCGCGCGACCGCTCGCGCCAGGCGCTGAAGCTCAATCCCACCCTGCCGCTGGCCTGGAACGACCTCGGCGTCTCCCTCTTCCAGCTCGGCGCGAAAGCGGAGGCGCTCGACGCCTGGCAGAAGGCGGTCGACCTCCAGCCCGATCTCTGGGACGCCCTCTGGAACCTCGGCACCCAGGCCGCCGCCCAGGGGCGCAATCCCCAGGCCCGCAAGGCCCTCGAGCGCTTCGCCGCCGGAGCCCCCCCCGCCCGCTACGCCGCCGACATCGAGAAGGCGCGGGCGTATTTGAAACAAGCGCAATGAGGGGTGCCATGAAAGCAGGGAACCCCCGCGGCCCGCGGCAAGCCCGTAGGGTGCGCTGTGCGCACCGCAACGCTGCCGGTGCGCACAGCGCACCCTACGTCCGATCCGTCCCCGTCCTCCTGCTGCTCCTTCCCCTTCTCCTCCTCGCCGCCTGCTCGCGATCCGGGCGGCGGCACGGCGGACGTGCCCAAGGGGACGCCGGTGATCCTGATCTCGATCGACACGCTGCGCGCGGATCATCTGCCGGCCTACGGCTACAAGGGGGTGGAGACGCCGGCGCTCGACGCGCTGCGCCGCGACGGCGTGCTCTACGAGCGCGCCTATTCGACGACGCCGCTCACCTTCCCGTCGCACACCACCCTGCTGACCGGCGTGCTGCCGGCCGTGCACGGGGTGCGCGACAACGTCGGCTACAAGCTCGATCCCGGGAAGGTGGAGCGCGGCGAGCTGCCGTACCTGCCGGAGATCCTCAAGCAGGCGGGATACGCGACCGGCGGCGCCGTCTCCGCCTACGTGCTGCAAGGGAAGACGGGGCTCTCGACCGGCTTCGACTTCTACGAGGACGGCATCGAGTTCCGCACCGGCACCGGCCTCGGTGGCCTGCAGCGGCCGGGAGGGGAGACCCTCCGCCTGTCGCACGACTGGCTGACCTCGGTGAAGGACAAGCCGTTCTTCTTCTTCTTCCACATCTACGAGCCGCACACCCCCTACGCGCCCCCGGAGCCCTACGCCTCGCGCTACCCGCTGAAGTACGACGGCGAGATCGCCACCGCCGACCACATCATCGGGGACCTCGTCGCCGAGCTGAAGACGCTCGGCGTCTACGACAAAGCGCTGGTCGTCCTTCTCTCGGACCATGGCGAGGGGCTGAACGACCACGGCGAGGAGGAGCACGGCGTCCTGCTCTACAACGAGGCGATCCACGTGCCGCTGATCCTCAAGCTGCCGCGCTCGCAGCAGGCAGGGGGCACCACGGCGCGGCCGGTGCAGCTCCTCGACGTCGCCCCCACCGTGCTCGGCCTTCTGGGGCTCAAGGTGCCGAAGCCGATGCCGGGGCTGTCGCTGCTCGCGCAGAACGTGCCGCCGCGGCGGATCTACTCCGAGACCTTCTATCCGCGCCTCCACTTCGGCTGGAGCGAGCTGTTCTCGCTGGTCGACGAGAAGGACCACTACATCGAAGGGCCGGACCCCGAGCTCTACGACCGCCGGAAGGACCCGCGCGAGAAGACCAACGTCCTGAAGGACGAGCGGCGCGTCTACGGCTCGATGCGCCAGGACCTCGCGGCGTTCGACCGCCGTCTCGCTCCCCCCTCGGCGGTCGACGACGAGACGCGCGAGGCGATGAAGGCCCTCGGCTACATCGGCTCCGGCGCCGGCGCGGACGACGGGCCGCTCCCCGATCCGAAGAGCAAGATCGGCTCGCTCGGCGATCTCCGCGAGGGGTTCCGGCTGACCGCGGCGAAGCGGTTCCCGGAGGCGGCGGCGGCTTTCCGCAAGGTGATCGCCGAGAACCCCAAGATGGTCGACGCCTGGGAGTTCCTGGCCCGCGCGCTGCAGCGGATGGGGAAGTCCGACGAGGCGCTCGCCGCCTACCAGCAGGCGCTCAAGGTGTCGAACGGCTCGCCGCAGATCGCCGTGGCGGCCGCTTCGCTCTACTTCGACCTCGGCCGTCTCGACGAAGCCGAGACCCACGCCAGGATGGCCCTCGGCACCCACGCCTCCTTCGCCCATGGCCTGCTCGCCCAGATCGCCCTGCAGCGCAACGACCTCGGCGCCGCCGAGCGCGAGGCGCGCGCCGCGATGGACGAGAAGAGCCTGCGCTTGGGGCCGATGATCACCCTCGCCGAGGTGCTCCACGCCAGGAAGGACGACGCCGGCGCCCTCGAGCTCACCCGCAAGGCCGCGGAGGTCTACAACCAAAGGGAGGCCAAGGACCCCGAGCTGATCCGCGGCCTCGCCCTGATCCAAGGGAAGCTCCTCGCCGACCAGGGGGACGCCGAGGGGGCCGAGCGCGCCTTCAAGACCGAGCTCGGCCTCTTCCCCGACAGCCTCCGCGCCTACTCGAGCCTGGCGATCCTCTACGCCCTCACCGGCCGCAACCCGGAAGTCTCCGCCGCCTTGCAGACCATGGTCGAGAAGAACCCCTCCCCCCCGCCTACGCCGAAGCGGTGAAGACCCTGCGCATCCTGAACGACCCCGGCTCGGCGACCCGGCTGCTGCGCTTTGCGCAGGGGAGGTTCCCGGGGGATTCGGGGTTAAGGAAGCTGGGGTAGGAGGAGCGAGGAAAAGAGAAGCCTGTTCAGAGGGGCGGCAGTTTCTGGGGGGGGGGGCGGTCAGGTGGTGACCCGGGGGGCATCAGGTGAACGGGATGAGCGGTACTCTGCTCGCTCCCCTCTAGCGTAGGCGAACGGTGTTCGCCTACGCCCTCGGCCCTTACGCAGGGCGCTGCGAGCGGCGCTCTGCTGGTGACTTGAGCCATCTCTGGTGATGTCCCTCTAGTTCGCCGCCAACCCTAAGCTCTTGCATGAACCTAGGGCATTATTATTAAGACCATTCACAATCTGTTCTACGGCTGCGCACTGTAAGATCGCACCAGTCTGACGTGGCCGAGAGGACATTTTGTGACGTGCGCCTATCCCGAAGGGCGAATAGGGCGGTAGGGCGGCGGATGGACAGGCAGGGCCGGAGCCCGGAGAATTGGAGGACATGCTCCGTTCTGACGCCTGACTACTTAAGAAAGGTCCTAGTTATGACGCGGGTGAGGCACTTGCTTATGCTGCTTATGCTCGAAGTGCTCCTCTCTTGTAGCAAAACCTTGTCGAGAAGCGATGCGAAGGAGAAGATCGCGGCCTACCTCGCTGATCACCCGACTACCCAGGAGATCCTATGCGGTTATCCGATACACTATCAAGACTCGCAAACCGCTATGGCGGATGCCCTGAGGAGTAAGGGGTATATTGTATCAACCAATATAACCACTGGAAATTTTCAACATTTCCGCTTCTCTCCATTGGCAAGGCCTTTTCTGATAAAGCCCGATGAAGGTTGCTCCGCTATTATTACGGCGCATATAGTGGTTAAAGAGGTAACAGGACTCGTCAATGATTCCAACAAAACTTCAACAAGAGCAGACTTCAAGTATACTGTTACTCCTACTCCGATCGGCCCGCTAGTGAACGAGAATCTCGCCCGCGCCGAAATCACAGGTAGTGGCCAAGCAAGTTTCGAGCTGTATGACGATGGCTGGCGGATCAAGGGTATAACGGCAGCTAATCCTAACTAGCGGCCGGCAACGATAATATCTATCATGGAGAAGGAGCCAGCCATGTTTCGGACGACCCAAAGCTCGGGCGTCAGCCCGAGCTCGAGCTTTGGGTCGCCGAAACGCCGTGCCTCCCCTCGCGTTGCTCGGGTCGGCTTGGAGAAGGCCTGGCCCGGCTTAGCCTCCCGTCTCGCGTTCGGGCGCGGCGGGCAGCGCGGCAGGCCGGCTTGGGAGCATCCTCGTGGCAACTCGACGCTACACTCCGTTGCAGTCGTCTATTTCGACAGACCAATCGCGAGATAGTTGACCTCTACTCGATCTACGTCCGTTGAGTCGCCGGGTAAGGATCTTCCGATGAGCGTACTTATCTCTTTGCTAGTCACCTCGTAATTGTAGGTGGCATACACGGTTCCGGTCGTATTGGCGTTATAGCTTATGACCACTGAATAGGGTTTACCATCAAACTCCTTGTCAAAAGCGAGGCCGGGATTGCGTATCTCGATCGCTGGCTCTGTCGGATTGGGTTTGACGAGTATGCTTCCCCAGCAAAACAACTTACCACCAACCACTAAAGAGTCTTTTTTTCTCGGGATCTCTGGGCATACGCGATCTCCTTTCCTTGTCTTATAAGCCATCTCAAACTGAGGTGGAGTCCTCAGTTCGTTCTATGGATTGGAATGTGTGCACCATGACAGAGAGATCTGCTGCTCATTTAAAAAGTGCGCGAGAGGTTCCCGCTTATAGAATTCAGGCTACGCTTGTTCTTGGGAGGACGTCAAATCGAGAAGATGCGAAATACACAAATGAGCAGAGAGCAATTTGCGCTGCGGTCCCTTAGGCGGTTGGGCATTCATAGCTTCGCGGCGCCAGGCCTTGCTCAGTCGTGCTGTTCTGGCGAACGGGCGTTCGCCTTTGGCCTCAACGCTACGGCCGAGTGGTAAATCGCTCGATCGCTGAGCCGCGCACTGTGGACGAACGGCGTTCGCCTACGGCCTCCGAGTCTTGACGGCCCACCCTACCTGATAATAGCTGAGCCGAGCGCAGCGGCTGGAGCCGTGGACTGCGCCAGCCGAGAACTTGAGCCGGTTCGTCCTGACCGAAGATGCCCGACCGAAGATGCCCGCCCAAATCAGACCGGCGCCGAGCCGAGACTCAAGCCACAGGGAACGGTCTGATTCGCGATTTGCAGACCCTAAACGCTCGACGCAAATTGATCTCGATCACGCTCGCTGCTTCTCTGAAGTTAATCGGGCAACGGAAAAGTGCCAGGCACTTATTCTGGGCAGCACTTATTTTGAAGGCGGTTGTCAGCTGTGCAATCCAAGAGCGCTACGCCGCCTGCCCAGACTTCGACCGCGGTGGGCGTGGAGCGTGCCGTATTGGAATCCTCCCAGCGGCTGCCTGGCGAGCGCGAAGTTGCTCGCACAAGGCGTGGAGGTCGCCGCCGACGTCTTCTACGATCCGTTCGCGCGCAGCTCGGACTTCGGCGACGATCGGATCGACCCACGGAGTCAGTGGCTCATCAGGGGGCATCGACATGAGAGTCCTCTCCCATAAGCTCGTCGGGTGTACACAGGATCGGCGCCTCGTAACCAGCCAGGCGGCATGCGGCATCCGGTGGCCTGACGGGCCGGAGAGCATAGCCCAGGGCTGAGGCCGCAGGCCGATGCCCTGGAAGGATGGGAAAAGCAAACCAAAGCGGTGCTCGCGAGGCCGCGAGAGCTGCGCTCGCCGTCCGGCTCTACGCTGCCCGAGCCCCTCGCTGACCCCTCCGAGTCGCGGGGAGGAAAAAAGCGCCCCTGACCAGAGCATCGGCCTTCGCCGGAGCCCTGGGCTGGGCCCCCAGCCCGTGGGCGGGGACTAGGTCCCGGCTCCTACGTTGAGATCATTCCCACCACCGCGAAGCCCCGCCGTCCCCGGAACTCAACGCCTTCGCCGCGAGCGTAGCGCCCCCAGAAAGGGGTGCCCGCCATGGAAACCCTGTTGCAGGACCTGCGCTTCTCCGTCCGGACGCTCGCCAAGAGCCCCGGCTTCGCCATCGCCGCGGTGCTCTGCATCGGCATCGGCATCGGCGCCAACACGGCGATCTTCAGCATCGTCAACGCCATCCTGCTACGCCCATTCCCGTTCGCGGACCCCGACGGCATCGCGGTCCTCCACGAGACGATGCTGAAGCAGGACATCGACCGCGCCGGCTTCTCGAATCTCGACTACCGCGACCTGCGCGAGCAGGCGGCCTCGTTCGCCTCGACCGCTGCCTACGCCGAGCGCAGCCTGACCTTCTCGGGAGAGGGCGATCCCGAGCGGGTGGAGGGGGCCTCGGTCTCGTGGAACCTCTTCCCGTTCCTCGGCGTCAAGCCGGACCTCGGCCGTCCCTTCCGCGCGGACGAGGACCGCGTGGGGGCGCCCGGCGCCGTGCTGCTCAGCCACGAGCTGTGGGTCCGCCGCTTCAATTCCGATCCCCAGGTGGTCGGCCGCACGATCCTGGTCAACGCGGCGGCGAGCACCGTGGTGGGGGTGATGCCCCCCCGCTTCGGTTTCCCCCACAACCAGCTCGCCTGGGTGCCGTTGCAGCCGTTCGTCAAGGACGACCCGCGCTTCGCCCGCCAGCTCGCGGTGTTCGGGCGGCTGAAGCCGGGGGTGCGGCTCGAGCAGGCGTCGGCGGAGGTGAAGGCGATCGTCGGGAGGATCGCCGCGCAGTCGCCGGCCACCCACGCGGGCTGGAGCGGCGGCGCCCTCTCGCTCGGCGAGGAGATGGCCGACAAGAACCTGCGCCTGGTCGTCCTCACCATGCTGGGGGCGGTGCTCTGTGTCCTGCTGATCGCGGCCTCGAACGTCGCCAACCTGCTCCTCGCGCGGGCCACCGTGCGGCAGCGCGAGGTGGCGGTGCGCGCCGCCTTCGGCGCCGGCCGGGTGCGCCTGGTCCGCCAGCTGCTCACCGAGAGCGTGGTGATCGGCCTCGCCGGCGGCGCCTGCGGCGTGGTCCTCGCGTACTGGGGCTTGCGGGCGATCGAGCTGTCGATGCCGGCGGACAATCCGCCCCCGTACTGGATGCGTTTCACGATCGACGGCACGGTCCTCCTCTACACCTTCGGGATCGCCGTCTTCACCGGCCTCCTCTTCGGCCTCGCCCCGGCGCTCCAGGCGCTGAAGACCGACCTCCACGAGACCCTGAAAGAAGGGGGGCGCGGCGCCGGCGGCAGCCTGCGGCGCAACCGGCTGCGCAGCTCCCTGGTGGTGGCGCAGGTGGCGCTGTCGCTGGCGCTGCTGGTCAGCGCCGCCCTCTTCGTGCGCAGCACCCTGAAGCTCCAGGAGGAGAAGGGAGGGCTGACCACCGGGCACCTGATGTCGATGCGGATCTACCTGCCGGCCGGGCGCTACGAGAAGGACGAAGAGATGAGCGCCCGGGTGGCCGACGTGGTGCGGCGGCTCGAGGCCCTCCCCGGCGTCGAGGCGGTGTCGGCGTCGAACAACGTGCCGCTGGGGGATGGCGGCAGCGGCGGCCGCATCGCCGTCGAAGGGAAGGAGTTTCCCCGCGGCGAGGAGCCGGTCATCTTCTTCGAGGGGGTGACCCCGCACTTCCTGCGCACCCTCGGCCTGCGCCCGGAGCGGGGGCGGAGCTTCACCGACGCCGAAGGAGGGTCGCTGTCGCGCGTGGCGCTGATCAACCGCATGCTCGCCGCCAAGCTGTGGCCCGGGCAGGACCCCGTGGGGCGGCGCTTCCGGCTGCTCGACGCCAAGAGCCAGGACTGGTTCTCGGTGATCGGCGTCGTCGCCGACTTCAAGAACGGCGGGGTGAACAACAAGCTGCAGGCGAGCGCCTACGTCCCTTATCCGTACGACGCGCAACGCAACAACGGCTTGACGATTCGCACCCGCGCCGAGCCGCAGGGGATCGTGGCCGCGGCACGGCGCGAGATCCGCGCCGCGGACCCCAACCTGCCGGTGTTCAACGTCTTCACCCTGGAGGAGGTACGGCGGCAGGGCTTCTGGAAGGACCGCTTCCTGGGCGGCATCTTCGCCGTCTTCGGCCTGGTCGCCCTCCTGCTCGCCGCGATCGGGGTCTACGGCGTGCTCTCCTACTCGGTGAGTCAGCGGGTGCGCGAGATCGGCGTGCGCGTGGCGCTCGGCGCGCAGGACGGCGACGTCGTCGGCCTGATCCTCCGCCAGGGGCTCCTCCTCGCCCTGCTCGGCATCGGCCTCGGCTTCCCGCTCGCCTTCGGCGCCTCGCGGGCGGTGGCGAGCATCCTCTACAACGTCAGCCCGAACGATCCCGCGAGCTTCGGAGTCATCGCCGCGATCCTCGCCGCCACCGCCGCGTTGGCGAGTTACCTCCCGGCGCGCAGGGCGCTGGATATCGATGCGCTGGAGGCACTCAGGCGGGAGTAGGGGAGTCCGGCCTTCAGTCCCCCTCCGGCAGCGGCGCATCCTTGAGCAGGAACGGCGGCCGCTTCATCTCGCGGACGCAGGTGGTGTCGAGGCCGAAGGGGGTGCCGTTGGCGATGAAGTCGCCGATCAGCTTGGCGTAGCACTCGGGGTGGGCGAGGCCGCCCGGGCCGTGGTGGCCGTCGCGGAGCACCACGTTGAGGCTGTTGGGGAGGTGGCGCTGGACCTCGGCTGCCCATTCGGGGGGCGTGGCGGGGTCGAGCCAGCCGGTGAGCAGGAGGGCCGGCGCCACGGAGTCGAGGGGCTGGAAAAAGCTCTCCGCGACCTGGGCCTTGGGCCAGAAGGCGCAGGCGGCGACCTGGTCGCGGATGCGGTCGTCCCCCTGGTAGGTGTTGGCGACCAGCGCCGGGACGCTCGCCGGATCGATCCGCGCCACGTCCTCGGCGCAGGTGACCGAGAGGTACATGCCGATGTCCCAGTCGGGGTCGGTGCGGTCGGCGATCGTCATGCGGAGCATCGGCCGGTAGTCCCCGCCGGCGGCGAGGTGCAGGTAGAGCGGGATGCGCGCCGAGAGGGCGGCGTTGTACTGCATCGAGCGCAGGGTGGTGGTGAAGGCGCCCTTGGCGATCGCGAGCTCGACGGGCTTTTGGGTCTTCGCATCCTCGATCGCCTGCTTGACCGGCCCCTGGTCGAGACGCGCCATCACCTGCCGCAGCTCGTCGCGCACGGTGGGGAAGGCGGCGTGGCAGGGCGCGTCGGCGGCGCAGTCGTCGAGCAGCTTGTCGATCGACTCCTGGGCTTTGCGCGCGTGGTAGAGGGGCATCCGGCCGTCCATGATCATCACCCCGGTAAGGACGGCGCTGCGCACGTGCTCCGGGTGCTGGCGCAGGTAGGCCTGCCCGGCGCGGGTGCCGTAGGAGCCGCCGAAGACGTCGATCCGCTCGTAGCCGAGCCAGGCGCGGACGTCGTCGAGGTCGTCCATGGCGATCGGGGTGGTGTACTGGGTGAGGTCGGCGTCGGCGGCGAGCTTCTTCTCGCAGGCCGCGAGGACGGGCAGCGGGAAGAGGGTCCGCACATACCCCTGGAGGTCGGCGGGGCCGCCGGGGAGGACGCAGTGGAGGGGGTGCGACTTCCCCGTCCCCCGCTGGTCGACGAGGACGAAGTCGTGCCGGCGGTGGACGTCGGCGAGGAAGTTGGCGAAGCCGGCGGCGCCGGTCGAGCCGTAGCCGGGGCCGCCGTTGATGTAGAAGACGGGGTCGGGCGCCGGGTCGGCGTCGGCCGCCGGCACGACGACGACGTTGAGGTCGATCCTCCGCCCCTGTTTCGTCGCCCGGTTCTCCCACACCGCCAGGGTGCCGCAGAGCCCGTCCTCCTTGAGCCCGGGAACCTTGCAGGCTTTCAGTTTCTGATAGATCGGCCGCGGGCTCGGGGTCGGCGGGGTCTGGGCGCCTGCCAGGGAGGGGATCAGCAGGCCGAGGCCGAGCAGGAACGGTGCTACCTTTTTCATCGCATCTCCTTGATTCGCCGCTTCGCCTTACGGGACGGGACGCCGGAAAGTTGCGGCGCGGGACGAGTCCGACCGGGCGCCGTCCGCCGTATTGTGGCAGGAGGTACGAAGAGGAACCCATGACCGCCGAGCCGATCGAGCAAGCGCCCCGTTCCGCCGCCGAAGCCGCACCCATCGCGTCAACGCGCCGGCCGCTGGTCCACCGCCATCACTGGATCGTCCGCCTCACCCACTGGGCGAACTTCGTCCTGCTGCTGGGGATGATCGCGAGCGGCCTGCAGATCTACATGTCGTTCACCCACTTCGGGATCCGCGGCAGCCACTACTTTCCGAACCCGTGGGACGGCAAGCCGTTCCCGCCCTGGAGCCGGCTCGGCGGCTGGCTGGCGGGGGGGCTCAACTGGCACTTCGCCCTCGCCTGGCCGTTCGCGGCGAGCGGCCTGCTCTACGTCGGCTACCTGGCCCTTACGGGTGAGTGGCGCTCGCTGCTCTTCCGGCCCAGCGACGTGCCGCGCGCGATCCAGATGCAGCTCTACTACCTGAAGCTCCGCCGCGAGCACCCGCCGCAGGGGAAGCACAACGCCTTACAGAAGCTCGCCTACACCTCGATCGTGCTGCTCGGCGCCCTCTCGGTGGCGACCGGCTTCGCCGTCTACAAGCCGGTCGAGCTCTCCTGGCTGACTGCCCTCTTCGGCGGCTACGAGCTCGCCCGCTACTGGCACTTCTGGGCGGTGTGGATCTTCGTCGCCTTCCTCGTCGTCCACGTCGCCCTGGTGCTGCTGGTCGACCCCGCCTCGCTGCGGGCGATGATCACCGGCTGGTACCGGGGGAGGTTCCCGAGCCATGACTGACCGTCCGTTCAGCCGCCGCGACCTTCTCCGCCTGGGGCTCACCGCCGGCGCGGCAACGCTCGTCACTGCCTGCGGGCAGCAGAACCCGGTCCTGCTCGCGAGATTCAAGGACTGGCTGGGGACCAAGGTCTCGCCGGCCATGAGGGGCGCCGCCGGGCTCAACGACTGGGTGGGGGAGAACGTCCTCCTCGCCGGCCACCGCCTGGCACCCCAGTACCTGATCACCGAGCGCACGCCCGAGCACAACTTCCCGGCCTACTCGATCGCCCGGCCGCTGCCGCAGGTCGCCGATCCCGCCGCCTGGGCGCTCGAGGTCGGGGGGAAGGTGCGCCATCCGCTGCGCCTCACCCTCGCCATGCTCCAGGCGATGCCGCGGATCACCTACACGGTCAAGCACCACTGCGTCGAGGGATGGTCCGCCATCGGCACCTGGACGGGGGTGCCGATCGCCTCGGTGGTGGCGATGGCCGAGCCGACCCACGAGGCGAAATACGTCCGCTTCGACACCTTCGACGCGAACTATTACAACGGCTGGGACCGGAAGAGCGTCCTCCACCCGCAGACCATCTTCGCCTACGCCTACAACGACCGCCCTTTGACCCCCGCGCACGGCGCGCCGGTGCGCGTCTACTCGCCGGTCAAGCTCGGCTACAAGCTGACCAAATACCTGACGAAGGTGACCTTCACCAGCGAGCGGCCGGGCGGGTATTGGGAGGATCAGGGGTACCCCTGGCTGGGTGGGGTCTAGTAGGGGCCAGGAGAAACAGGTCACTTTCCCAGGATCACGCCCCAGGCCCCTTTTCCCGCCGGGATCGTGGCGATCACCTTCAGGGTCGCGGTGTCGATCACCGAGACGTCGTCGCTCAGGCCGTTGGCGGTGTAGAGCCGGCGGCCGTCGGGGGTGACGTCGATCCCCCAGGGGCGCTTCCCCACGGGGATGGTGGCGGTGAGGGTCTCGCTGGCGGCGTCGATCACCGAGACCGAGTTGGCGTGGCCGTTGGCGACGTAGATCCGCCGGCCGTCCGGCGAGACCACGACGCCGACCGGTTTCGAGCGCGGCGGCAGCTTGATGGTGCGCAGGACCTGGTGATGGACGGCGTCGACCACCGCCAGGGTGCCGCCGACCTCGGCGGTGACGTAGGCCCGCTTGCCGTCCGGCGAAAAGGCGGCGACCCGCGGGCGGGGATCGACCAGGAAGGTGGTGACCACCTTGAGCGTGCGGGTGTCGATCACCGAGACGGTGTTGCTGGTCTCGGCGGTGACGTAGACCCAGCGCCCGTCCGGGCTCAAGGCCACCCCTTCGGGCTCGATCCCCACCACCAGCGAGGCGATCACCTTGTTCCTGCGGATGTCGGTCACCGTCGCCGTCCCGGCGTCCTCGTTGGCGGAGTAGAGGCGGGAGCCGTCGCGGCTGACCACGAAGCGCTCGGGGTCGGTGCCGACGTCGAAGCGCTGCAGCTCCTTGAACGTCTTGGCGTCGAGCGCCACCACGGCGTCCGCCGGCCCTTTGGCGAGGTGGGCGAGATCGCTCAGGGCGACGTAGAGCCGCTTGCCGTCGGCGGTGCGCTGGATGCCGCGCGGCCGGGCGCCCGCCGGGGTCATGGCAACCGTCGCGACCACCCGGTTGGTGGCGGTGTCGAGGATCGTCACCGTGCCGGCCACCTCGTTGCTGACGTAGGCGAGCGGCTCCGCGGCGGCGGGGCGAGAGACGAAGGCGCAGGCGAAGAGGAAGAGCGCGCTCCAGGTTTTCATCGTCTTCATCGGGCCCATCTCAGGCCTCCCCCTCGGGCTCGACGGCCTCCACCAGCTTTCCCGCGGCGTCCACCAGATAGACCGGCTGGACCAGGTGACGGTCTTTGGGATCGAAGCGCAGCATCATCCCCTTGTGGCCGTCGAGGCGCAGCTCGCCGATCTTCGCCTTCGGGCTGCCCCCCGGATAGCGCAGGGCCAGCTCGACGGCGCACTTGACGGCGATCCAGCCGTGCCAGGCGCGCTCGTCCATCGGCTGATTGAAACGGCGGCGGAAGCGGACGTTGAGCTCCTCGGCGCCGAACTTCATCAGCCCGGAGTGCCAGTCGGCGGCGCGCAGCTCCTTGCGGTCGGGGTGGCGGGCGAGCGCCTGCTGCCGGAAGGCGGGGCTGGACGTCACGTTCCAGGCCGCGCCGTCCGGTCCGCCCACGGCGAGGAAGAGCGCCGCCGTCGCCTGTTTCGGGGGGGCGGCGCCGATGAGGACGAATTCGGAGGTGGGGCCGGAGGAGATCTCGACGTGCAGGAGCTCCCCCACCCGCCGCGCCTCGTCGAGGCCGAGCGCCGCCCCCCGCCCCTCGGGGGTGGCGGGGTCGAGCAGGAGGCCGAAGGAGAAGCGGCGGGCCTTGGGGGCGGGGAGCGGCATCGGCTGGGCGAAGGCGGGGCGTCCGAGGCCGTGGCCGGCGAGCGCCGCCGTCGCCGCCATCGTGAGGAGGGAGCGCAGCAGGTCGCGGCGTCCGATCGTCATCGCGTCTCTCCTCCCAGGTCCTCGCGCAGCGTGCGCAGCAGCGTTTCGCTGCGGGTGTGGGCCACCCGGCGCTCCGCCTCGCCGAGCCAGGCGGCGAACAGCCCGAGGCCGAGGACGATGAACAGCGCTCCGGCCGGGATCCACATGATCAGGCCGGCGAGCTGCTGGTCCTCGAGCGGGGAGAGCCCCCAGCGGCTGGTCCGCGCCGCGTAGATCGGGTACCAGAGGCGCGGGGCGAAGGTGAGCAGCGCGCCGAGGACGCCGCTGTGCAGCGAGGTGAGGAAGACGTAGAGCACGGCGGCGCCGTACCCCAGACGGCCGAAGCGGCCGTGGATCAGCGCCCACCAGAAGAGGGCGGAGCTGAGAAAGAAGCTCAGGTGCTGGAGGGCGTGGAGGAAGTCATTGTCGAGCGTCGCCTGGTAGAGGCTCGGCAGGTGCCAGATCCACAGCGCCAGGCCATGCAGGAGGAAGACGGCGAGCGGCGCGGTGAGCCGCCGCCACCCCGCCGCGAAGGCCGGCGCCTGGGACCAGCGGCCGGCCGTCTCCCGGGCGGGCCCCGGCAGCGCCCAGAGCATCGGCGCGAGCGGCCGGCCGAGCACCATCAGCGGCGCGGCGACCAGGATCAGCAGCTCGTGCTGCGCCATGTGGGCCGAGAACAGGATGCCGCCCAGGGCGTCGACCGGCGAGAGGAGCGCCGCGATCAGCGCCAGCCAGCCGGCGGCGAAGCAGGCGGCCTGCCAGGGCCGGATCCCCCGGCCCCAACCCGCCCGCCGCCAGAGCCGCGCGAGGCCGGCGGCGTAGAGGCCCGCGGAGAGCGCCAGCAGGAAGACGGTGTAGGGCTCCCACGTCCACCAGGAGAGGACGGTCCCGGCATCGAGGTGGTGCCCGCCATGGAAGAGAAAGAGGAAGCAGAAGGCCATCAATCGCAGACCTTGAGCAGCAGAGGGGGGAGGCCGAAGGCCACGATCGCCAGCGCGAAGCCGAGGCAGAGCCAGAAGCCGGCGAGCGCCAGGAAGCGCGCGCGGGAGCCCTCGGGCTCCCCCGTTTCGGTCGACCCCGCGGGCTCCCGCCGCCAGCGGCGCCAGGCGAGCCCGGCGCCGGCGAGGACGACGAGCAGGGGGCCGAGCGGCACGAGGTAGAGGACGAGGGGGTGCCCCAGCCAGCACGCGGTGGGGGCGAGCGAGTAGCTCGCCACCTCGGCGAGCGCCCAGGCGAGCGGGCCGGCGAGCACGGCGGTCACCAGCTGGACGTCGCCTGGCCGGAGGGGCCTGGCGCGCTCAGCGCGCTCAGGATGCTGCTCGCGGAGCTCGGCGCCGGGGTCGGTCGTTGGGCTGGTCATCGGCTCATCCCGCTCATCGCTCAGCGGCCGCCGAGCCGGGCGAGCAGCCCGGGATCGAGGAAGAAGATGCAGTAGAAGAGCACCCAGCAGGCCACCACGAAGTACCAGTAGAGGCTGTTCAGGCGCAGGTCGTCCATCAGCTTGTCCTCGACCGGGCCGCGGGTCAGCACGGTGATGAAGAGGAGGTTCTCGCAGATGCCGGTGAGGACGTGGAGGGTGTGCAGGCCGACCGTCGTCCAGATCAGCGAGCCGTAGGCGTGGCTGTCCCAGAAGAAGGTGAGGCGGTTGAGGATGGCGATCCGCATGCTGAGGAAGGCGACGAAGAGGACGGTCGACACGATCAGCCAGAAGCGGATGCGCGGCAGGTCCGCGCGCCCCGCCGCCTGCGCCGCGCGGTGCATCGGAAAGAGGCTGGCGAGCAGGATGGCGAGGTTCAGAGTGGTGATCCCGATTCCGGGATGGAGCACCCCGGGGGGCGGCCAGACGCGGGTGCCGCCGCGCAGGTAGAAGTAGCTCGCCGCCATGATGGCGAACATCGTCCCCTCGATGCTCATGATGCCGACGACTCCCCACCACAGCGGGTCGCGCGGGCCGAAGGCGGTGGTCGGCAGGCCGGAGACGTCGAGGTCCCGGCGCCCGTTCCCCGCGCTCCCCGCAATCCCCTCGCTCATTGCCGCTCTCCCCTCTTGTCTCCCCGTTTGGCCTTGAGCAGCTCGTGCCCCTGGTCCCCCCGCGGCCAGAACCAGGCGACCAGCGCGACGGCGCACGGCACGGCGCCGATCGGCAGCCCCCAGGGGGTGAAGATGCCGATGATGAAGGTGACGCCGACCCCGAGCGCGAGGACGAACGGCCAGAGCGTGGGGCCGGGAGAGACCTGCCGGTGGTCCGGCTCGGCGTCGAGCAGGTCGGTGATCAGGAATTCGCGGCGGTCGCTGCGCAGGCCGGTCACCACCGGGTGCTCGTCGTGCCAGAGCCAGAGCGGCGAGCGCCCGCTGACCGTGGGGAGGTACTGGAAGTTGTAGGGGGGCGGCGGCGAGGAGACCGACCACTCGAGGGTGTCCGCCCCCCACGGATCGGCGCCGGCCGGCGCCCCGCGGCGCAGGCTTACCCAGCCGTTGATCACGAACACCAGCACGCCGAGCCCGAGGACGAAGGCGCCGGCGGTGGACAGCAGGTTCAACGGCCCCCAGCCGGTCTCCGGCAAGTAGGTGTAGACCCGGCGCGGCATCCCTTCGAGCCCCAGGATGTGCTGCGGGAAGAAGGTGATCTGGAAGCCGAGGAAGACCAGCCAGAAGGAGACCTTGCCCCAGGTCTCCGAGAGCATGCGGCCGGTCATCTTGGGGAACCAGTAGAACAGCCCGCCGAGCAGCGGGAAGACGGCGCCGCCGATCAGCACGTAGTGGAAGTGGGCGACGACGAAGAAGGTGTCGTGGACCTGGAGGTTGAGCGGCACGGCGGCCAGCATGACGCCGGTCAGGCCGCCGATCACGAAGGTGAAGAGGAAGCCGAGCACGTAGAGGAGCGGCGTCTTGAAGCGGAGATGGCCCCCCCAGAGCGTCGCGATCCAGCAGAAGATCTGGGTCCCGGCGGGAATGGCGATCAGGATGCTCGCCGCGGTGAAGAAGCTGGTTCCCATCTGCGGCAGGCCGGTGGCGAACATGTGGTGCACCCAGAGGCCGAAGCCGATGAAGCCGGTGGCCACCAGCGAGAGGACGAGCGCCATGTAGCCGAACACCTCGCGGCGGGTGAACGGGGCGAGGATCGAGGAGACGATCCCGGTCGCCGGGATGAAGATGATGTAGACCTCCGGGTGGCCGAAGAACCAGAACAGGTGCTGCCAGAGGAGGGCGTCGCCCCCCTGCGCCGGATTGAAGAAGTGGGTGTCGACCAGCCGGTCGAGGGCGAGCATCAGGCTCGACAGCATCACGGCCGGCATCGCGAAGACCACCATGAACGAGGTCACCAGCATCGCCCAGACGTAGAGCGGGATGCGGTTGAGCGACATCCCCGGCGCGCGCTGCTTGAAGATCGTGGTGATCAGGTTGACCGCCACCGCCAGCGACGAGATCTCGGTGAAGGTGATCATCTGCGCCCAGACGTCCACCCGCTTCCCCGGGCTGAACTGCGGGCCGGAGAGCGGCACGTAGGCGAACCAGCCGGCGTCGGGCCCGGTGTTGAGGAAGAAGGCGGTGTAGAGGAAGAGGCCGCCGATCAGGTAGACGTAGTAGGAGAAGGCGTTCAGCCGCGGGAAGGCGAGGTTGCGCGTGCCGACCATCATCGGCACCAGATAGGTGGCGAGGCCGAGCATGATCGGCACGGCGAAGAGGAACATCATCGTCGAGCCGTGGGTGGTGAACACCTGGTTGTAGAGGTCGGGGCCGAGGAAGCGGTTCTCCGGCCGCGCCAGCTGGACGCGCATCGCCAGCGCCTCGATCCCCCCGGCCAGGAAGAAGAGCAGGGCGGTGACGATGTAGCGCACGCCGATCCGCGAGTGGTCGACCTCGGCGAGCCAGCCGCGCAGGCCGGAGGCGTACTTCCAGGTGCGCTCGAGGAGGCGGCGGTCCGCGGCGTCCTGCTCGCCCATCCGCTCGACGATCGGCTCGGCGCTCATCGCAGGCTCTCCAGGTATTTCAGTACGGCTTGCAGATCGGCGGCGGCGAGCGGGTTGGCGGGCATCTGGTTGCCGGGCTTGATCCCCTGCGGATCGGAGATCCAGCCGGCGAGGTTCTCCGGCGTGTTCTGCAGCGTCGCGGCGGCGAGCGTGCGGCGGCTGGCGAGATGGCTGAGGTCGGGGCCGAGGCCGCCGGAGGCCTGCGTCCCCTGGATGGTGTGGCAGAGGGCGCAGGGGGCCGCCTCGACGATCTGGCGCCCGCGCTGGGCGAGCGGATCGGCCGGCGGCGGCGGCGTCTGGAGCTGGCCGGCGTACCAGGCGGCGTAGCGCTCGGGCGGGTCGGCGATCACCAGCAGCCCCATGTGGGCGTGCTGGTGCCCGCAGAACTCGGCGCAGAAGCCGCGGTAGACGCCGGGGTGGTCCGCTTGGATCCACAGCGACGAGTCGTGGCCGGGGATCAGGTCGCGCTTGCCGTGGAGGCTGGGCACCCAGAAGCTGTGGATGACGTCGGCCGACACCAGCCGGAGCAGCACCGGCAGGCCGACGGGGATATGGATCTCGTTGGCGGTGGTGACCGTCCGGTCCGACCGGTCCGTCCGGTCCTCCCGCGGGTCCTGGTATCTCACCTCCCACCACCACTGGTGGCCGGTGATCTGGATCACCGCCCCCGGCGCCGGGCCGCCGTCGCCGATATCGCCGACATCGCCGACATCGCCAAGCGAGGCGATCGCCCGTCCCGTGGTGATGCTGGCGGTCAGCAGGACGAAGAGGATGAGCGCGGTCAGGCCGATCGCCCCGGCCACCACCCGGTTGCGCCGCAGCCTCCCCTGCGGCGAAACCGGACCGGGGAGGCCGCTCGCCTGCGGGCGCCGAGTGACGGCGGCGCCGAGCGCCACCATCACCAGCAGGAAGACGGCCGACGTCACCCAGAACATCAGCCACCAGAGATGGCCGATGCGGGCGGCCTCGACGCCGTGCGCGTGGAGGGCGGAGTGGCGGCCGATCCAGTCGATCCCGTTCATCGTCCCGCTCATCCTCCCGCTCGTCATGGATGAGCCGCCGGCGCCGGCTGCGGCGTCTTGCGCGGCATCGCCTGCTCGGAGGGGTGGGGGAAGAGCTCGTCGCTGCGCGTCGGGCTCTCGGCCTTCGGCACCTGGCCGGAGAGGGTGCGCACGTAGGCGGCGATCATCCACACCTGGTCGTCGGGGATGTGGCCGCCGTACGAGGGCATGCCGTTCGGGCGCCCCTCGACGATGGTGTCGTGGATGTTCTGGCCGCTGCCGCCGTAGATCCAGTTGGCGTCCATCAGCGGCGGCCCGATCCCGCCGCCGCCGTGGAAGTGGCACCCCGCGCAGTTGTACTGCTCGTAGAGCCGTTCCCCCTGGCTGATCGCCCAGGCGTTCCCTTCGTACTTGCCGCTCGCCGCCCGTTGGGGGAGCGCCGCGCCGGGCTGCAGGCTGACCATGCGGACCGGCAGCGGCCGCGCGTTCGCCGCCGGCGGCGAACGGAAGCTCCGCGTCTCGCGCGGGCAGCCGGCGAGCGCCAGGCCCGCGATCAGCGCGACCGGCAGGATGAGAAGGCAGAGAGAGCGTCGCGTCATCTCAAGGTACCTCAGGAAGCCGGGGCCGGCGCCGCCCCTCCCAGCCGCGGCACGCCGTAGCGCGCCAGCAGGGCGTCGATCTCGGGCTGCCGGCGCTCGATGAAAGCGTCGAGCTCGGCGCGCAGGGCGTCGTCCCCCCGCCGCACCGCCATCGAGACGTCGAAGACGAAGGGGAGGTACGGGCGGTCGATCTGCGGCGACACCGGCACCAGCGCCAGCGGCACTCCCTGGCGCGGCGCGAAGTAGCCGGCGAGCGGCCCCCAGACCACCGCCACGTCGACGTCCCCCCGCGCCACCGCCTCGACGATGCGGGCCGGCGGGTTGGGCTGCGCGTAGTCGGCGTAGACGGAGTAGCCGACGACGTTCCGGATCACCCCGCGGTTGGCGAGCGCGTGCGCCGGCGGCGAGTTGGTGCCGTCGTCGCCGATCATCTGCACCCCGACCCGCAGCTTGCGCAGGGCCGGATCGTCGAGCGAGCGCACGGCGATCCCGCGATTCTCGGGATAGACGAAGACGTAGGTCGACCGGTAGTAGGGGCGGGTGGTGAGCGCCAGCTCGACGCTGCTCGGCAGCCCCATCAGGACGTCGCACGTCCCCGCCTTCAGCGTGTTGCGGATGAAGCCGCGGTGCTGCGGCCACCAGGTGTAGCGCACGGTGGCGTGGAGGTCGCGGGCGACCATCTCAGCCAGGCGGTTCTCGAACCCTTCCAGCCGCCGGTTCGAATACGGCAGGTTGTTGGGGTCGGCGCAGACCCGCAGCTCGCGGCGCGGCGGCACCGGGGCGGCGGCGGATTTGCCGGCGCAGGCCATCGCGCCGGCGCCGGCGCCGACGATCAGCAGGGCGGCGAGGCCGATCCCGCTACGGCAGCGCGAACACATACAGCGTGCCTCCCGCGGTGGTGTATTTCGGCAGATCGGTCATCGCGCCGGTGAAGCCGAGGGCGCCTGTCGCGTCGCGCGGATCGAGCTTGCCGGCCACGATCGCGCCGGACCAGCCGCCGACGCCGGAGAGGATGGCGACGTACTGCTTGCCGTCGGGGCCGCGGTAGGTGACCGGCTGGCCGATGATCCCGGAGCCGGTCTTGAACTTCCAGAGCTCGCTGCCGGTCCGCGCGTCGACCGCCTTGAACCACCCTTCCATCGTGCCGTAGAAGACGACGTCGCCGGCGGTCGCCAGGGCGCCGCTCCAGGCGGGGAAGAATTCCTTGATCTGCCAGCGCGGCTTGCCGGTCGCGGGGTCCCAGGCGGTGAAGAAGCCGCGGTTGCCGCCGGGGCCGGCGTACATCTTCACGTTGGCCCCCACGAACGGCGTGCCGGCGATGTAGTTGGCCTCCATCCCCTGGAAATCCATGCACAGGTTGTTGTGCGGGATGTAGAGCAGCCCGGTGCGCGGCGAGAAGGCGGAGGGCTGCCAGTCCTTGGCGCCGGGCGAGGCCGGGCAGATGTCGCTGACGGTCTCCCCCTGCTTCGTCTTCTTCGCCTCCACCACGCGCAGCTCGCCGGTCTTGAGATCGACCCCCGCGTTGCTGTTGACGAAGGCGAAGGCGTCGGCCGAGAGGATCTCGCCGGTGGCGCGGTCGAGCATGTAGAGGATGCCGTTGCGGTCCGGATGGAGGAGAACCTTCCGCCGCGTCCCGCGGACGTCGAGGTCGAGCAGCACGTTCTCGTTGACCCCGTCGTAGTCGTGCAGGTCGTGCGGGTTCATCTGGTAGAACCAGCGCGCCTGGCCGCTGTCGGCGTCGCGGGCGAAGATGCCGGACGTCCACTGGTTCGCTCCCGGCCGCTGCGCCGCGTTCCACGGGCCGGGGTTGCCGGTGCCGTAATAGATCAGGTTGAGCTCGGGGTCGTAGGAGATCCATCCCCAGACGGTGCCGCCGCCGGTCCGCCACGCCTCGGGCGGCCAGGTGGCGACCCCGAGGTCCTTGCCGCGGTCCTTGGCGTAGAACGGCTTGAAGCCGGGGCCGATCAGCACGTCGCGGTCGGGGCCGGTGCTGAACGCCTTCCAGGCGATCTTGCCGCTGGCGGCGTCGAGCGCCGTCAACCAGCCGCGGACGCCGAACTCGCCGCCGCTGTTGCCCACCAGGACCTTGTCCTTGACCACCAGCGGCGCCATCGTCATCGACTCGCCCTGGTTGATGCTGCCCAGCGCGGTGCGCCAGACCTCCTTGCCGGTGGCGGCGTCCACCGCGACCGTCTGGCCGTCGAGGGTGTTGTAAAAAATCTTGCCGGCGGAGAAGGTCGCGCCACGATTTACCTGGTCGCAGCAGGCGACCCCCTGCGCCGCGGCGTCCACCGGCGGCTTGTAGACCCACTTCAACGCTCCCGAATTGGCCAGGTCGAGGGCATAGAGATAGTTGGGGAACGGCGCCACCACGTACATCGTGGCGCCGACGACGAGCGGCGCCGCCTCCTCGCCCCGCGTGACGCCGGTCGAGAAGGTCCAGGCGACCTTGAGGTTGCCGACGTTGCGGGCGTCGATCTGGGCGAGCTCGCTGTAGCGGGTGCTGGCGTAGTTCTTCGCCGGCATCAGCCACTGGCCGTCGTCTTGCCCCGGGGGCTGCGGCGCCACCCGCGCGCCGGCCACTCCGGTCCCGTGCGGAGCCGGCGGCGGCGATCCGCCCGGCGGCGGCGCGTCGTCCATGCGCGTCCGGCAGCCGGCGCCGCCCAGGCAGGCGAGCAGGAGGAGGGCGGAAACGGCCCCCCTGATCCCTGGCGTCGATCGATCGGTCGAAAGGATTGGCGTCTTCATCGTCGTCGCGTCTTCCGGGAACACGGCTTAGCAAAACGCAGGCCAGCATCGCCCGCCTTCCGGCAGGACGGTTGCATCCGTTCGTGCCGGCGAGAGATCTTTACGCCCCTATGGCGACCTACGCGATCGGCGACGTCCACGGCAGCTTCGCGACGCTCCAGCTCCTGTTGCGGCGGATCGCCTTCGACCCCCGGGAGGACCGCCTGTGGTTCGTGGGCGACCTGGTGAACCGCGGGGCGGGATCGCTCGCCATGCTGCGCTGGGCCGTCGCCCACGACGAGCGGATCGTCGCCGTGCTGGGGAATCACGACCTCCACCTGCTCGCCCGCGCCGCCGGGGTGGCTCGCGGCGAAGAAGCGCGACAACCTGGAAACGGTGCTGGAGGCCGCGGACCGCGACGACCTTCTCGCCTGGCTGCGGCGGCGGCCGCTCGTCCACCGCGAGGGGGAGACCCTGCTGGTGCACGCCGGCCTGTTTCCCGAGTGGACGCCGGCGGCGGCGGAGCGCCTGGCGCGCGAGGTGGAGGAGCGGCTGCGCGGCGAGAAGGGGACGCGGCTGCTGGCGGCGGCCGATCCGAAGGGGGCGGCGCGCTGGAAGGAGGAGCTCTCCGGCCAGGAGCGGGCGCGGGTGGCGCTCACCGGCTTCGCGCGGCTGCGCACCCTGGACCAGAACGGCCGCGTCTGCGCCGACTTCAGCGGCCCGCCGGCGTTCGCGCCGCGCGGCTGCCGCCCCTGGTTCGCCATCCCCGGCCGCAAGAGCGCCGGCGTGACGGTGATCTTCGGCCACTGGGCCGCCCTCGGCCTCCAGATCGGCGCCGGGATCGCGGCGCTCGACACCGGCTGCGCCTGGGGGCGCGAGCTGACCGCCCTCAGGCTCGACGACTGGCGGGTCTTCCAGCAGCCCGCCGCCGGGTAGATCCCGTGGCCTTCGGGTAGACTGCGCGGCATGAGCGACGACGAGCGGACCTGGGAACTGCTGGGGCTCCTGTTCCAGGCCCATCCCTGGCACGGCGTGGCGATCGGTCCCGAGGCTCCGGCGCGGGTCTCGGCCTACATCGAGATCGTCCCCACCGACACCGTCAAGTACGAGATCGACAAGCCGAGCGGCCATCTCAAGGTCGACCGGCCGCAGCAGTTCTCGAACGTCTGCCCGACGCTCTACGGCCTCGTCCCGCAGACCTACTGCGGCGTCCGGGTGGCCGCCTTCGGCAACGCGCCCGGCGTCCCCGCGGCGCTCGAGGGGGACGGCGATCCGCTCGACATCTGCGTGCTGTCGGAGAAACAGTTCTCGCGCGGCGGCGTACTCCTGCAAGCGGTGCCGGTCGGCGGCCTGCGGCTGATCGACAGGAACGAGGCGGACGACAAGATCGTCGCCGTGCTCCAGGGGGACGCCGCCTACGGCCACTGCCGCGAGATCGGCGAGCTGCCGGCGGCGCTGATCGAGCGGCTGAAGCACTACTTCCTCACCTACAAGCGGCCGCCGGGAGCCGCCGTCAGCACGGTCGAGATCACCCGCACCTACGGCGCCGCCGAGGCCCGTGAGGTGATCGAGCGCAGCCGCGAGGACTACCGCGAGCTCTATCCCGACCTCAAGGGGAGGTTCCTCGCGGCGCTGCGGCAGGGCTGAGCCGGGAGGGGTGGGGACGGCGGGGGAAAAATTAGGGTGAGGGCCGGATCGTTGGTGAGCATGATTCCTGACGCTCTCCCTCACCCTTGCAGGTAGACGGACCCGCCGCTGGTTTTCCCGCCGGTCTTCCCGTCAGATCCCGGCTTCGCGGCGGGGCCCCCGGTGCGCTAGAATTCACTCCAACCTCAAGCTCGAGCCGATGCCTGGAATGATCTCCCGTTCGGAAGAAAAGGTGATGTACGAGTTCGACGCCTTCCGCGTCGATCCCGTCCGCCGCCTCCTGCTGCGCGACGGCGAGCTGGTGCCGGTCACTCCGAAGGCGCTCTCGATCCTCCTCATCCTGCTCGAACGGGCCGGGGAGGTGGTCGAGAAGTCCGAGCTGATCGAGCGCATCTGGCAGGGCGCCTTCGTCACCGAGGCGAACCTGACCCAGAACGTCTTCTCGCTGCGCAAGTGCCTGGGCGAGCGGGCCAACGACAACCGCTACATCGTCACCGTTCCCGGCCAGGGCTACACCTTCGCCGGCGAGGTGCGCCGCTTCGAGCGCTCGGTCACCTCCGAGATCCCGATCGTGGTGATCGACGAGCCGGCCGCCCCGGATTCCACCTCCGGGGCGCCGGACCCGTTCCCGCCGCTGCGGCTGACCGCCGATCCCCCGCCAACGCCGCCGTCTTCGCCGTCGACCGGCGAGATGGCCCTGGCGGCGGCCGCCGTGCCGGCGCCACTCGCAGAGCCCATCGCGCCGCGGCGCCGGGCGCTGCTCGGGTGGGGCGCCGCCGGCGTCCTCCTCCTGCTGCTCGCCGCGGTGGCGGTGCACGTGCTCGGCCATCTCCACGACCCCAAGCCGGGGGCGGCGAGGGGCGTGCGCCCGGCCATCGCCGTGCTCGACTTCAAGAGCCTCTCGCCGAGCTCCGACACCCGCTGGCTGGAGACCGCCTTCTCCGAGATGCTGACCACCGAGCTCGCCGCCGGCGGCAAGATGCGGGTGATCCGCGGCGAGCGGGTCGCCCAGGCGGTGCGCTCGCTGGCGCTGGGCGATCCCGCGAGCCTCAGGCCGGCCGACCTCGAACGGCTGCGCAACACCCTCGGCGCCGACATGGTGGTGATGGGCTCCTTCCTGCCGATCAAGGGACAGATCCGCCTCGACCTGCGGGTGGTGCAGATCCCGAGCGGCGAGACGGTGGTCTCGCTGGTCGAGATGGGCAGCCAGCCGGGGCTGTTCGACCTCGTATCGCGCACCGGCGAGAAGCTGCGCGACCGGCTGGGGGTCAAGGAGCTGTCGGCCCAGCAGGTGCGGGAGACGGTCGCGCTGCGGCCGTCGAGCCCGGATTCGTCGCGCCTCTACTCCGAGGGGCTCGCCCGGCTGCGCGCCTTCGATCCGCCCGGCGCCCTGGCGCTCCTGCAACGAGCCGCCGAGGCCGACCCCGGCTCGGCGGTGATCCACTCCGCGCTCTCCCAGGCATGGTCGACCTACGGCGCCGACGCGCGGGCGGTCGCCGAGGCGCGCCGGGCGCGCGAGCTGGCCGGGCCGCTGTCGCGCGAGGAGCGGCTGGCCATCGAGGGGCGCCTCTACAAGGTGAGCAAGGACTGGGGAAAGGCGGCCGAGACCTACCGCTCGCTGTGGACCTTCTATCCGGACGACATCGAGCACGGCCTGCTGCTCGGCGAGAGCCTGATGTCGGGCGGGCGCACCGCCGAGGCGGCGGCCACCATCGCGTCGCTGCGCAAGCTGCCGGCGCCGGCGGGGGCGGACCCGCGCATCGACGTCGCGGAGGCGAAGAACGCGAGCCGCCAGTCCGACCGCGTCACCGAGCTGCGCGCCGCGCGGGCGGCGATCGAGAAGGGGGAGCGTTCCGGCCAGAGCCTGGTGGTGTCGCAGGCCCTGATCTACGAGGGGGACGCGGTGCTCAAGGAGGGACGCACGCAGGAGGCCGTCGCCCGCTTCCGCCGCGCCGCCGAGCTCGCCAAGAAGGCCGGCTACGAATGGGGATACGGCCAGGCGCTGGCCAACGTCGGCGTCGCCCTGCAGGCGCTCGGCGACCTCGACGGTGCCGAGAAGGTCAATCTCGAAGCGCTCGCCATCGCGCAGAAGCTCGGCAGCGGCATCGGCATCGCGTCGCAGTACCTCACCCTGGGCTCCCTGCACCAGGACCGCGGCGAGCTCGCCGAGGCGCTCAAGGACCTCGACCAGTCGATCGCGTGGTACGTCAAGATCGGCGACCGGCTGATGGAGACGCGGACGCTCAACATCGTGACCGGCGTGCTGGTCTCGCAAGGCGACCTCGCCGGCGCCCGCCAGCGCTGCGAGAAGGCGCTGGCGCTCAGCCAGTCGCTCAACGACCCTACCGACGAGGCGGTGGCGCTCGCCAACCTGGCGAGGGTGCTCGAGGCGCAGGGGGATCTCTCGGGCGCCCGCCGCCGCCACGAGGAGGCGTTCTCGCTGCTCCACCGGGTGGGGAACCTGAGCGCGGCGGCGGCGGCGCTGGCGGACTCGGCGAGCGCCCTCGCCAAGCTCGGCGATCTGCGCCAGGCCTGGCAGCGCTCGGCGCAGGCGCTGGCCGCCAAGCAGCAGGCGGGCGACCGCATCGGCGCCGGCCGCATCCTCGGGCTGCGCGCCCGCGTCGCCTACCAGCTCGGCGACCTCGAGGCCTCGCGCTCGCTCGCCGACGAGCAGCTGCGGATCGCCCACGACACCGGAGCGCGTTCGCTCACCGCCGTGGCGCTCGACAACCGCGGCCGCGCCGATTTCGCCGCCGGCGACCTCGCCGCCGCGCGGGCCGGGCTCACCGAGGCGCTGCGGGTCAGCTCATCCGCCGCCGCCGAGCAGCAGGCGACGGAGGTCCGCCTCGACCTCGCCGTCCTCGCCCTCGCCGAGGACCAGCCCGGCAAGGCCGCCGACCTGGCGCGCCAGGCGGCCGGCTGGTACCACAGCCGGGAGATCGCCGGCGGCGAAGCGATGGCGCAGGCGATCCTCGCCGAGGCTCTGCTGCGCCAGGGGATGCGGCAGGAGGCGCTGGTCGCGGCGGCCGCCGCGCGCTCGCGCCTCGAGACCAGCGAGGACCGCGAGATCCGCCTCGCCGCCGGCGTCCGCCTGGCGCGGCTCGCCGCCGCGACCGCCGATCCCGGGGAGGCCCTGCGGCAGCTGCGCCGCGCCGTCGACGAGGCGGCGGCCCTGGGGCTCACCACCGCCGGGCTCGAGGCGCGGCTCGCCCTCGGCGAGGTTCAGCGCGGCGCCGGCGACCCTGCCGCGGCGGCCACCCTCGCCGCCCTGCGCAAGGAGGCCGAAGCGCGCGGCTTCAAGCGGCTGGCGCTGGCCGCGGCCGGCAAGCCGGCCGCGGCGCGCTGATCGCGGCCTAAGGTTTGCCGTCGAGCATCTCGTGGAGCAGGGGCCCCGCGGCGTCGCCGTCGAGCGCCTGGAGCATCCAGAGCAGGTAGCGCACGTCGACGCTGACGTTCCTCGCCACCTCCGGGTCGTAGCCGAAGTCGTTGGCGACGTTCTCCCAGACGCGATCGAAGTTGACCCCCACCAGCTCGCCGCGGCCGTTGACCACCGGGCTGCCGGAGTTGCCGCCGGTGGTGTCGGCGTCGGCCAGGAAGTCGACCGGCACGTCGTGGAGCCCGGGGTCCGCCCAGCGGCTTTTCGGGGCGAGGGGAGCCGCGGCCAGCAGCCCGGGAGGGGCCGCGAACGGCTCGGCGCCGGTGTTCTTCTCGGCCACGCCGGCGACGGTGGTCTGCGGGCGCATGAAGACGCCGTCGCGCGGGCTGTACCCCTGGACATGGGCGAAGGAGACGCGCAGGGTGCCGTTGGCGTCCGGCGCCAGCGGGCGGCCGGCATGGGCGATCACGGCGCGCTGCCAGAGCGGGCGCAGGCGCGACACCGCGCCCAGGAAACGGTCTTCCCTCTCCTTGACGCCGCGCAGCTCGCCGTCCAGGGCGAGCCCGAGGTCGAGCAGCGGATCGTGCCGCGCCGCGAGCTCGGCCGTGCTCTCGCCGAACATCCGCCGGCGCTCGGCGAGGTCGGTGACCCTGGTGTGAGCGAGGAGGTCGTCCGCCCGGGCGCGGATCGCCTCGGGAGCGCCGGCACCCGTGAGGACGCCGAGGACGCCGTCGACGGCCGGCACACGGCTCCCCTCAGGGAGGGCGGCGAAGCGGCCGAGGAGGTCGGCGAGCAGGTCGGCCTCGGCGGCCGGGTCCATCCGTTTCTGCTCGCGCTCCAGCCGTTCGCCGAGACGCTGGCGGTTGCGCTCCTGGTACTCGGGCTCGCGCTCGAGGTCCGGCTTCGCCCGCTCGCCCGCCCAGCGCGCCAGGGTGAGGGCGAGGTCGAGCGGCTTGGGGCCGAAGCGCATCTGGGTGAGCAGGAAGTCGCGCTCCCACGTCTGCCGCCGCTCGGCGACGAGCCGCGCCAGCTCGTCGTGCGCCGCCAGCGCCGCGCGCTGGTCCGCCCGCTGCGCCGCCCAGGCGAGGACCTCCCGCTCGGCGGCCGCCTTGCGCTCCAGGGTGTGGCCGCGGCGGATCCCCGCCACCTGCCCGCGCCCGTTCTTCTCCTGGTTGGCGAGGCCCTTCATGCGGTCGGCGAGGGCGATGCGCGCCCCCTCGCTCCGCCGCGACGCGGCTTCCATCCGCTCGATCCAGCGGGCGTAGAGCGCGGAGCGGCACGGGTAGAAGAGCTCGGCGCGCTCGCGCATCTCGGCCTCGGTGAACGAGCGGAAGGTGAGGCCGGGATAGCCGGGGACCATGACGAAGGCGTCCGGCGCGATCCCCTGGGGTGCCACCGGGAAGAAGTGCCGCGGCCGGTAGGGGACGTTCCCCTCCCGCTTGGCCGCCGGCTCGCCGCCGGGCCCGGCGTAGACGCGCAGCAGGGCGAAGTCGCCGGTGTGGCGGGGCCAGCTCCAGTTGTCGGTTTCGCCGCCGTACTCGCCCACTGCCCGCGGCGGCGCGTAGACCAGCCGCACGTCGGGAAATTCCAGGCTGTCGATCAGCACGTAGCGCACGCCGCCGTCGAACGCCGCCACCTGGCAGCGGTGGCTCGCCGCCCCCTCGCAGGCGGCGACCATCTCCTTCTCCCGCCGCTCGATGGCGCGGAAGCGCGCCAGGTCGTCGTCGGCGGTGCGCGCTGCGGCTTCGATCTCGCGGGTGACGTCGGTCATCCGGTGCGGCAGGGTGGCGTGGAGGCCGGCCCCGGCGAGCTCGTCGGTGGGGGAGCGGGCGAGGAAGCCGTGGGTGATCAGGTCGCGCTCGGGGGTCGAGTGCTGCTGGAGGATCGCGAAGGCGCAGTGATGGTTGGTGATCAGCAGCCCGCGGCTGGAGATGAAGCCGGCCGAGCACCCTTCGATCCTCACCGCCGCCTCGAGCAGCCCGCCGCCCTCCGGGGACCACAGCTGCCGCGGCGGGATCTCGAGGCCGAGGGAGCGCAGCCACTTCGCGTCGTGCTGGAGCACCTGCTCCGGAGTCCATTTCCCTTCGACGGCGAACGCGGCGGAGACGGCCCACAGGCCGAGGACGAGCGGGACGGCGGCGCGGATCTTCATGGCGCGGAAGTGTAGCGTAGAGCGCCCGTCGCCTCGGCTGCCTGCGGTAGGATGCAAGGCTGCGGGAATCGCCGCTCCCCCCGCCGAGGTTGAGACGGGGCGGACCCATCCTCTACGGAGTCAGAACCCTGATGAAATCTTCCCAGACGTCGATCGCCCTCGGAGTCACGCTCATCCTCTGCGCCGCCGCCGTGCCGGCGGCAGCCCAGACGCCGCCGCCTGCCGCGGCGCAGCCGGCGCCGGCTGCTGCCGCGGACCCGAGCTACCTGACGGTGCGAGAGAAGGACTACATCTTGACCGTGCACCGGCCGGCGGGATGGCAGGCGGATGCCGAGGGCGTGAAGAAGTACAACGGCAAGTTCCTCTTCCACCCGCAGTCGGAAGCCGGCAAGGCGGACAGCGGCGCCGTGCTGCTGGTCAGCACGTACCACAAGTTCGACGAGAACGTCGGGCTGCGCCTGCAGAGCGACGCCGACAGCTTCCGCAAGCAGTTTCCCAACGTGGAGCAGGGGACGCTCGACGTGAAGCACCCGAAGTACGCCACCTACGGCCGCGTCTTCTCGCAGCCCGGCGGCTTTTACCAGTACGTGACCTACCTCAATCCCGGCGGCGCCCAGCCCTACGCGGTCTACGTGTCACTGGGGCGGGAGAAGGGGGCGGCGACTCCGGCCGAGCTCGCCGCCTTCAAGGAGCTCGTCGAGTCGCTGGTGATCTCGCTGCCGGCCGGCAAGCCGGGGAGCTAGACAGCTGGACGGGGGCGGACTGAGTCACCCCTGGATCAGGGTGCGGTAGGTGCGCAGATGACGGAAGGCGGCCTCGGGCTCGCCCAGCTGTTCGTAGATGCCGGCCAGGTTGTAGTGCGAATCGGCCAGGGTGCGGTCGATCGCCAGCGCCGCCTCGTAGGCTTCGGCCGCCTCGCGCAGGCGGCCGAGGTCCTGCAGGGCGACGCCGAGATTGAACGCGGCGGTCGCGTCGCCGGGGCGGGCGGCGAGGGCTTCCCGGTAGCACCGCTCCGCTTCGCCGGTCTTTCCCTGCTCGTGCAGCAACCGCCCCAGATTGAGATGAGCGTCGGCGAGGCCGGGCTCGCTCGCGATCGCCTGCCGGTAGGCCGCCATCGCCGCGGCGACCGCGGCGGGTGACCCCTCCGCCTCGAGCTCCTCGCCGCGCGCGAACCAGCCGCCGGCCGCCGCCGCCGGCTCGCCGCCCGCATCCTGCGCGGCGGGCTCGCCGGACCCGGCGGAGAACGCGCGCAGCTCGCGCGTCGAGGCCTCGCGCGCCAGCACGGCGACCTCGAAGTCGAAGAGGGCCTGGCCGGACTCCGGGTTCCACAGCTCGCCGCCGTCGCGCACCACCACCTGATGCCCCTGCGCCGAGATGCGGACGCCGGTCAGCGCCCGCCCGTCGGGGAGCTGCCCGCGCAGGTTCTGGAGCGAGAGCCGCACGCGGCGCCGCGGCACGCGGGCGGCGAGCAGCGCCTTGGCCGTGCGCAGCAGCACGAGGTCCTGGAAGGAGAAGGAGTATTCGCCGCGCGGCCCCTGCGGTGGCGAGAGGAAGCCGGCCCGCACGTAGGAGCGCACCTGGGTGGCGGAGAGGCCGAGCAGCGCCGCGGCGTCCTTGGTCGAGTAGCCGCCGGCGGGGAGGCCGGCGGCGCGGTCGTCCTGGGCTTTGAGAGCGGAAGACCCCTTCATCGCCCTCCAGTGTAACCCGGCCGGCCTACCGCTTCGAGCCTTTTCGTTTCGGCGCCGTCGTCACCTCGTCCGCCGCTTCGATCGCGGTGTGCGGCGACCGCTTCGGCGGCTTGCGCGCGGCGAGCGAGATCGGCGCGCCGGCGGCTTCGGTCCCCGGTTTGGCGGCGGCGAGGCTCGCCTTGAGCGCCGCCATCAGATCGATGATCTGCGCCTTCGGCGCCTCGACCGGCACGGCGGTGATCTCCTCGCCCTGCACCTTGCGCTCGATCAGCGAGCGCACCTGCTGGCGCTGGGTATCCTCGTAGGCCTCCGGCTGGAAGGTGTCGGCGGCGATCTGATCGATCAGCTGGATGGCGAGCTTGAGCTCGGGCTCCTTGATCTCGGCGGCGCCGAGCGGCACCTCGGAGAACGGCCGCAACTCGTCCGAGTAGCGCAGCTGCTGCATGATCAGCCCGTCGTCGTAGGGGCGCAGCAGCACGAGCTGGTCCTTGCCGCGCGCGACATAGCGGGCGAGCGCCGCGCGGCCGGTCTGCCGCATCGCCTCGGAGAGCAGGCGGTAGGGGCGGTCGCCCCCCTTGTCGGGGCCGAGATAGTAAGATTTTTCGAAATACACCGGATCGACCTGTTCGAGCGGCACGAACTCGCGGATCTCCACCGCGTTCGTCGGCTCCGGCGTCAGCGCCTTGAGCTCGTCCTCCGTGAACAGGACATATTGTCCCTTCGCGTACTCGTAACCCTTCACCATTTCGTCGCGTCCCACGACCTCGTTATCGATCGGGCAGACGTATTGTTGCTTCAATCGGGAACGGCATTTCTTGTGCAGCATGTTAAATTGGATTCCGGCGGCGCTCTCCCCTGTGGAATAGAGCTTTACCGGGATCGTGACGAGACCGAACGAGATCATTCCGGAGGCGAAAGGGCGGGCGCTCATGAAGCGTAATATATCATCCAACCGCCGGGCCGGGTTGGATTTAACCGGAAGCGAGCAGCGGAACTCCAGCGCTTCGCCGAACCTCTCCGCCGGCGCGCAATATAATCTTTTTACAGAACCGCAGTGATTGAAACCGCGCACTCCGACCTCTGATTCCGCTACCGCCGCGGCGCGCGAGATCCGCGGGATCCGCGCTGACCTGGCGCGGCTCGGCGCGCCGCGCGCGCCGGTCGACGCCGCGGCGGTGCGGCCGATGAAGCCGGAGACCCGCGAGCGCCCGTTCAACCGCGAGGGTTGGGTCTTCGAGCTCAAGTACGACGGCTTCCGCCTGCTGGCGGCGGGGGGAGCGGGGGAGGCGCGGCTCTACTACAAGAGCGGCCACGACGCGACGGCGATCTTTCCGGAGATCGTCCACGGGATCGCCGCGCTGCCGTGGCGCGGCCTGCTGCTCGACGGCGAGGTGACGGTGCTCGACGCGGCGGGGCGCCCCAATTTCCAGCGCTTGCAAAGGCGGGGTCTGCGCACCCGCCGCGCCGACGTTCATCACGCGGCGGCGGCGGGCGGCCACTTTCTTCGTCTTCGACCTGCTGGCCTTCGAAGAATTCGACCTGCGGCCGCTGCCGCTCGCCGAGCGCAAGCGGCTGCTGCGCCGGCTGATCCCGGCCGACGACCCCCTGATCCGCCTCAGCGAGGAGATCCCCGAGCGCGGCGAGGACCTCTACGCCGCGGTCGCCGCGATGGGGCTCGAGGGGATCGTCGCCAAGCGGGGGGACTCGCCGTATCGCGCCGGCTATTCGGCGGACTGGCTGAAGGTGCGCGTCGACCGCAGCTCCGACTTCGCCGTCGTCGGCTTCGAGCCGGAGGGGAGCAAGGGGCTGCGCCGGCTCCACCTCGCGGTGCGCGACGGCGGCGCGGGGCTGGCCTACGCCGGCACGGTCGGCACCGGCTTCGGGCGCCAGGAGCAGGAGGAGATCCGCGCCGGGCTCGATCCGCTGCGCCGGGAGTCGCCTCCCCTGCCCCGGACAATGGCCACCGCCGACCGCAAGGCCGTCTGGGTGGAGCCCGGGCTGGTGGTCGAGGTGCGCTACAAGGAGTGGACCGACGGCGGCCACCTCCGCCATCCCGTCTACCTGCGCCGGCGCGACGACAAGACGGCGGCCGAGTGCTTCCGTCCGGGAGAAGAGAGGGAGGATGCCGAACCGGAGGAGTCGGAGAAGCCGGAGAAGCCGGACCGGACGCCGACCGCCTTCACCAACCTCGGCAAGGTCTTCTGGCCGGAGGAGGGGATCACCAAGGGGGACCTGATCGACTACTACCGGGCGGTCTCCCCCTGGATGCTGCCGTTCCTGCGCGGGCGGGCGGTGACGCTCGACCGCTATCCGGACGGCATCGCCGGCAAGTCGTTCTTCCAGAAGACGGCCGGCGCACGATCCACCGCGCCGCTGGTCTGCGACGACGTCGACGACCTGCTCTATCTGGTCAACCTGGGGGCCATCCCGTTCCACGTCGGGGCAGCCCGAGCGGGCTCGATCGAGCGGCCGGACTGGTGCATCCTCGACCTCGATCCGAAGAGCGCGCCGTTCGCTCACGTGGTCGAGATCGCGCTCGCCATCCGCGCGCTGTGCGGCGAGATCGAGCTCCCCTGCCACGTCAAGACGAGCGGCGGCAGCGGCCTGCACGTCCTGCTGCCGATGGGGGCCAGGCTCGAGCACGAGGCGGTGCGGCAGCTCGCCGAGCTGCTCGCCGGGGTGATCGTGGCGCGGCGGCCGTTGATCGCCACCACCGCCCGGGCCATCGCGGCCCGCGGCGGCCGGGTCTACGTCGACGCCTTGCAGAACGGCCGCGGCAAGCTCCTCGCCGCCCCCTACTGCGTCCGCCCGCGGCCGGGCGCCACGGTCTCGACGCCGCTCGACTGGAAGGAGGTCGACGGCCGTCTCGATGTCGGCGCCTTCAACGTCCGGACCGTGCCGGCTCGCTTGCGTAAGCGGAAGAGCGATCCGCTCCTGCCGGTGCTCGGCGAGGCGCCCGACCTCGAGCGGTCGCTGGCCCTCCTCGCCGAGCGCATGTAAACCTGAGCGGTCGAACCCTGAGCCGTCAGGCCGCCGCTACGGCTCGGCGACCGGCACGGTCCAGATCTCTTCCTTGCCGGCGCTGCGGCGGTCGGTCCAGATCGGGAAGATCTTGCTCGCGTAGATCGACAGGCTGTTGTAGTCGCCGTACTGGTTGCCGGAATCGGAGCCGGTGACCGTCTCGTCCGTCTGGCCGGTGGTGAGCTTGGTGGCGGCGCTCCAGGTGGCGCCGTTGTCCGCCGAGGTCTGGTACCAGATGTCGGTCTTCTTGCGCGAGGTGCCGCCGGCCGTGTCGTAATAGATCAGGGCGATGCGGCCGGTGGTCGGGTCGACTCCCAGCCACTGGTTGAACTGATCGTTGAGCGTCGATTGATTGTTGGTCATCACCGGCGCCGACCAGGTGGTGCCGCCGTCGGTCGAGCGGGCGAACCAGACGCGGGACTTGCAGGTCGAGGAGACGTTGGTGCCGGGCTCGTTGGCGGGGGCGGTGCAGCCGGTGGCGCCGGTCAGGTCGACCCACGAGGCGTAGACGTTGTTCACCGTCCCGCTGCTGTAAGCCGCGCCGGAGACATAGATCAGGGCGCGGCGGCTGGCCATCGCCGGAACGCCGATGTCATAGCTGTCCTTGGTGGTGGCGATCACCTTCGGCGTCGCCCAGCTGGTGCCGCCGTTGGTCGATTTCGCCATCACGATCCGGCTGTTGCCGGTGGTCGGCCAGAAGACGAAGGCGTCGCCGTTGGCGTTGCTCCACAGCGAGCAGCCGATGGCGGTGCCGGTCGACTCGGAGCCGGTGACCTGGATCGGCGTCCCCCACGACCCCGAAGGGCCGGTGCGGCGGTTGACGTAGCCCGGGTTGCCGTTGTGCCAGCAGGCGTAGATGGTGTCCTTGAACGGCGACGTGGCGCTGTGGTCGATCCAGATCAGCTCCTTGTCGGTGTTCTTCTGGGTGCCGGAGAAAGTGTTGTCGAACGTCCAGGTGGCGCCGCCGTTGGTCGACTTGTAGGCGCGCATCTGGAGGGTGTTCCCCCTGATGCCGATGGTCGCCGACCAGGCCGTGCCGTCCGAGGTCCAGTCGACCGCCGGATCGGAGTGGAAGCTGTCGCTGCCGGTCAGCGGCAGGAAGCTCTGGCCCCAGGTGGCGCCGCCGTCGCTCGAGTAGTACTGCGCCTGCTGGCCGGTGCCGCCGATGTTGTTCGAGGCGGCGATCACCTTGGTCGGATTCCAGAAGTTGATCCGGATGTCGGCTTCGCTGCGCGGCACGGTCTGCGCTCCCGAGACGCGGCCGTTGGGGCTGACGGTGGTCTTGCCGGTGAGCGCCTTGGCCTCGGCGTCGGCGTCGGAGTCGGCGTCGAAGCCGGGGGCGCGCCCCTCGTCGGCCTCGGTCGGCACCAGCTCCTGATGCAGCTGCATCCACTCGGCCACTTCCTTCAGCACGTGCGGATAGCCGCCGGTCGGATCGGCCGCCGAGTAGTTGGCCTCGGGGTGCCCCTTGCGCCAGTAGACGCGCAGCCAGAGCGGCACCGGGATCTTGTCGCTGGCCTCCGCGGCGCGCAGCATGCCGAAGTCCTGGTTGTTGAGGATCAGCTTCTCGAGCGCGCTCCCGGGCTCGACGCGGGCGCGCTTGAGCTGCTGGTCGGCGCTGGGCCACGAAGCCTGACGGGGCGGGGGGGCGGCAGTGACGGCGGCGGCGAGAGAGAGGGACAACAGCACGACGAGGGACGGCTTTCGCATAGCCGAGCTCCTTTTCTACTTCCACACATTGATAGGACACACAAACACGAGGACAGACTGCAAAAGAACAGGTGCGGACCGGCCCCTCCGGCGAGCCCTGAAAAGAGAAGCGCCCCTCCCCCGCGAGGGGAAGGGGCGCCGGGTGTACCGAGACTTCGGCCCTTGGGTTACTGCACGTTCAGGGTGAAGTCGTCGACCACGAAGGAGGTCTGCAGCGAGCTGTCCTCGGTGCCGACCAGGAAGACCTGGATGGTCTGGCCCTTGAACGAGGTCACGTCGAAGCTCTTCTGAGCGAAGCCGGTGGCCGCGTTCAGGTTGGAGTAGGTGGCCAGGGTCGAGAGCACCGTGCCCGCGGTGTTGCGGATCTGCACCTTCAGGGTATCGAACGCGGTCGTGGTGGTGGTCTCGGCCGTGTCGATGTGGAGCCAGAAGGCGAGGGTCGCGGTGGTGGCGGTCGACGGGATGGTCACCGTCTGCAGGATGCTGTCGGTGTGGGTCGTTCCGTAGCCGTTCATCCACGCCTTCCACGAACCGGAGTGAGCCGCCTCACCGGTGGAGCTGTCGATGACGCCCGCGGTGACGGTCCACGGCGCCGGGCTGCCCGAGCCGTTCTCGAAGCCGGGGTTGCCGAGGAGCTGCGTGATGCCGCCGCCGGTCACCGTCAGGGTGACGGTGGCGGTGTGGGTGGTGGAGCCGCCGGTGCCGGTGACGGTGATCGTCGAGACGCCGGTGGCCGCGGTCGAGGCGACGGTGATGTTCATCGTCGAGCTGCCGGAGCCGGGCGCCGCGATCGAGGCCGGGCTGAAGGAGACGGTCACGCCGGCCGGCTGGCCGGTGGCCGAGAGCGCGATGGCGGAGTTGAAGCCGCCGGAGACGGCGGTCGTGATCGTCGAGCTGCCCGCCGCACCCTTCGCGATCGAGACCGCGCTCGGCGAAGCCGAGATGGTGAAGTTCGGGGTCGGGACGCTGGTCACGGTCAGGCTGACCGTGGCGGTGTGGGTGGTGGAGCCGCCGGTGCCCGTGATGGTGACCGTCGAGGTGCCCAGGGTGGCGGTCGAGCTGGCGGTGAAGGTCAGCGTCGAGCTGCCGGAGCCGGGCGCGCCGATCGAGGCCGGGCTGAAGGAAGCCGTGACGCCGGCCGGCAGGCCGGAGGCCGACAGGGAGATGGCGGAGTTGAAGCCGCCGGAGACCCCGGTCGTCACCGTGACGCTGCCGGAGCCGCTCTGCGCGACGGACACCGAGGTCGGCGCCGCGGCGATGGTGAAGTCAGGCGTCGTGGTGGTGCTCGGGGTGACCGAGATGCAGGTCGAGGGGAGCGAGGCGCAGGCCTCGTTGCCGCTCGGGAACGACGTCACCTGGTAGTAGTAGGTCAGGCCGTTGCCGACCGCGGTGTCGCTGAGCGAGGTCGCCGAGGTGCCGCTGGCGATCTTGGTGAAGCCGGCGTTGCAGCCGGTCTCGTTGCGGAACACGTCGTAGGTCGACGAGCCGACCGCCGTCCAGGAGAGCGCGGCCGAGTTGCTGCCGCCGGTGACGGAGAGGGTCGGGACGGCCGGCGGCGTGCAGCCCGCGAAGGTCGTCGAGGCCCCGGTGTCGGTGGTGCAGGCGATGGCGTGACGGTTGAACGCCGCGAACAGGGCGCCGCCGTGCGGCGTGCCGTCGTTCAGGTTGCCGTTGTCGTCGTCGATGGCGCGGAACACCTTCCACAGCGAGCCGGCGGAGCAGCCGTTCGAGGTGTAGGTGGTGCCGGTGGTGCAGGAGAACGACTTGGTGGCGGTGTTGCGCGACAGGTACCAGAGGCGGTCGAGGATCGTCCAGGCGACGCCCGTGCCGGGGCTCGGCAGGTCGCGCGCGGCGAGGTCCCACATCGTCTCGGTCGGCACGTACGACTCGCAGTGGACTTCCTTGCCGCAGGGGCCGGCGCCGCCGGAAGCCGCCGGGCAGTCGACGCGGATGAAGTTGTTGGCGGTCGCCGCGGTGTTCGAGGCGTGCTTGGCGAAGTCGGCGTCGCGCACACCGGTGCAGGAGGTGCAGGCGTCGCCGTAGCCGGCGCAGTTGCTGCTCAGGAAGCCGGCGCCGAGGCAGGAGTTGTGGAGGGCGATGAGGGCGGTGGTGTCGCCGTAGGACTCGCCCGTCGCGCCGTCGGTGGCGGTGCCGGTCGAATCGTTCTGGTCGATGCCGTGGCCGAACTCGTGGAGCGAGACGCCGGCGATCTCACCGGTGTTGTTGCAGCCGCCGCCCGACTTGAAGAAGTTGAGCGCCGTGCCGTCCCAGTAGGCGTTGCAGGTCTGGTTCAGGTTGACGTTGACGGTCAGCTGCTGGGTCAGCCAGGTGTTCGAAGGCAGCCAGCCCTTGACCACGTCCTTGATCCGGTTGACCTGGTAGAACTGCTCGCGGGAGGCGTGGGTGTTGCCCGCGCCGCCATGCCCCGGCGTCGTGCAGTCGGTGCCGGTGGAGGTGCCGAAGGCGATGTTGCCGGAGGCGTCCGAAGCCTGCGAGATGGCGCCGCAGGTGTCGGTGATCTTGACGAACTGGCCGGCGAGGGTCGAGGTGACCGCGCCGGTGTTGTTGTAGATGCCGGCCGCGTTGGTGAACACGCCGGTGCCGGCGTTGTCGTAGGGCATCGGGCGGACGACCTCGGAGCCGGTGGCCGGCGAGTTGAGGTAGGTGCCGCCGGTGGCCTGCGCCGAGGCGTACTTGTTGACGTCGTCGAACGACAGGACCTCGCCGGTGGTGGCGTCGACCTGCGCCTGCCAGGTGCCCATCACGCCCGCGCGCTTGAAGGTGACCTGGTAGACCTTGGTGAGGCCGCGGCCGTTGCCGAAGTCGTAGCCGTCGGCCGACTTGGCGCTGAGGATGGCGGAGGGCAGCAGGTGGAGGCTGCCGGCGTCGCGCATCGTGTCGCCGACCTGGAAGCCGCCGATGTACTGGGAAACGGCGGCGAGCGCCTGCTTGGGGGTCAGCTTGGTGGCCGGCACCCGGGCGTTGACGACCGGCAGGTTCTCCGAGCCGTACTGGATCAGGTTGCCGTTGTTGACGCGGAAGACGACCCGCGCGCCTTCGACGACCATGCCTTCGCGGACGACGTCGTAGTCGACGAACCAGACGTGCCCGGCCGGCTGGCCGGAGCGGGCGCGGTTGAGCACCAGCTGCGCCGGATCGACGCCGAGGAGCCCCTTGACCCGCGGCAGGAAGTCACGGGCGATGGCGTCCATGACGTCGAGGTCGACCCGCGGCTTGGCCTTGAGGAAGGCGCCGAGATCCTGGTTGGTGAGGGTGTTGCCGTGGCCGGGGACCCAGGCGATGTTGCCACCCTCGGCGAAGGTGACGAGGCCGGTGCGCTTGTCGACCGAGGCGTTCCACTCGGCGTTGGTGGGGAGGCCGATGCGGAAGGCTTCCCAGCCGTTCTGCAGCGACTTGTCCATCACCGAGCGGACGTTCTGGATCGGCTCGATCTGATCCTGAGCGTTCAGCTTTTCGTGGACGAAGGAGAGGGACGACAGGACATCGTTGCCCTGCTTGGCGACCTGCGCCATCGCCGGGGCGACGAGCAGAGCGCTGACGAGGACGGACTGCGTGAGACGGACCCACAGCGACACATTCGATTTGGCCATCATAAAAAGTCCCCCCTCCTAAAGGGGACAGCAGAAAGAGGCAAAACGCCTCCTTAACTCTTTAGGAATGCTAAATTCTTGCTCGGTGATCTCCCGCCCGCTCCTGTTGAATGACCTGGGCTTACCCAATAACCAGTGCGCCTTGACGCTCAAAGCGAGCCTCGAAAGGAACGGCAGGGAGAAGGCTCGGCGCTTTCTGATTGCCTTTATCGGTGAGGAAGAACCGTCTCCCCTTCGAGGCACTCACCTGGCCTGACGTTTCGCCACTGCTATACTCGCGCCCCCGATCCAACGGATGTCGAAATGCTGGGGGCGGATGCCGCGTATGAAAGCTACCTACAGTCTCAGTGCGAGCCGTGCGGAAAAGCGCTCCACTTTTTTTCAACTCTGTCGCTTTGCCGCCATTTTGGCTTTCGCGCTCGTGGTGGGTACCGCCCTGCTCGGGGCGTTCGCCGCCGTCCCGCCGCCCAAGGCAGTGCCAAAAACGACAACGGAAGCCGGCAAGCGGACCCTCCCCAATCTGGTCCTGATCACCATGGACACCACCCGCGCCGACCACCTCGGAGCGTGGGGGTACCGCGACGCCCACACCCCGAACCTCGACGCCCTGGCGGCCCGCGGCACCCGCTTCGCGCGCGTCGACACCGCCGCGCCGATCACCCTCCCCAGCCACTCGACGATCCTCACCGGACTCTTCCCGCCGCGGCACGGCGTGCGCGACAACGGCACCTTCGTGCTGTCGCCGAAGGTGGAGACGCTGGCCGAGCGGCTGGCGGCCCACGGCTACGACACGGCGGCGGTGATCTCCGCCGTGGTGCTGGCGCGCCGCCAGGGGCTGGACCAGGGCTTCCGCATCTACGACGACGACCTCGGGGCCGGCTACACGCAGGGGTCGCTGGTCTCGGAGCGGACGGCGGAGAACACGACCGCCGCGGCGCTCGCCGCGCTGGCGGGGCTGAAGGCGCCGTTCTTCCTCTGGGTCCATTACTACGATCCGCACGAGGAGTACCGGCCGCCGACCAAGTTCGCCGACCTCTCCCGCGGCCCCCACCGCCTCTACGACGGCGAGATCGCCTTCATGGACGAGCAGATCGGCGAGCTGCTGAAGAAGCTGCCCCAGGGCACCGACGTGCTCGCCGTCGGCGATCACGGCGAGATGCTCGGCGAGCACGGCGAGGCGACCCACGGCCTGCTGCTCAACCGCGCCGCCCGGCGGGTGCCGCTCCTGCTCGCCGGCCCGGACATCCCGATCGGCAAGGTGAGCGACTGCCTGGTGCGGACGGTGGACGTGACCCCCACCTTGCTCGCCCTGGCGGGCATCCAGGCCTCCGGCCTCGACGGCAGCAGCCTGCTGCCGCTCCCCGCCGGCACCGCCGGCAATCGCTGCTCGCGCCCGAGCTACACCGAGAGCTTCCTCCCCTTCTTCGCCTACAAGTGGTACCCGCTGCGCTCGCTGGGCGACGACCGCTTCCTCTACGTCAAGGGGCCGAAGAGCAGCCTCTACGACCTGGCGGCCGATCCGGGGGAGAGCCGCGACGTGGCGCCGGCGCAGGCCAAGGCGGCGCGCTCCTGGGAGGCGACGCTGGTCGGCTTCCTGCGCGGCATGGGGGAGAAGCTCGACGTCCCGGTCCGCCCCGAGAACGTGCTCTCGGCCGACCAGCGCCGGCAGCTGGCGAGCCTCGGCTACCTGGGCGGCGTGGCGGCGGGGCCGGTCACCGCCGCGCTCCCCGACCCGCGGGCGATGGTCGGCGTGGCCCAGGACCTCCACCGGGTGACCCAGAGCGTCCAGGAGGGGCACTGCAAGGAGGCGCTGCCGGAGCTGCAGGCGATCGTGAAGAAGGACCCCCACAACTTCCCGGCGCTGACCCTCTCCGGCTTCTGCCTGCAGCAGATGGGGCGCCTCGACTCGGCGCTCAACCTCTTCCAGCGCGCCGAGAAGGAGAACGACATCAACGCCGTGCCGATCGCCGACGCCGCCGGCTGCCTGCTCGGCCTCGGGCGCAAGGCGGAGGCCGAGAAGGAGTACCGCCGCGCCCTGGCCCTCGATCCCGCGCAGGCGGCGGCGGCGAGCAACCTGGCGCGGCTGCTGCGCCAGCGCGGTGAGCGCAAGGAGGCGATCGCGGTGCTCGACACCGCCCTGCGCGCCGGCGCCCACGAGCCCGAGATCTTCCTCGAGCGGGGGACCGCCCGCGCCGAATCCGGCAGCCTCGAGAGCGCCCTCGGCGACTTCCGCGAGGCGGCGCGGCGCGCCCCGGCCAACCCGGTGCCGCTCGAGAACGCCGCCCGCACCGCCTTCGACCTCAAGCGGTTCCGCGACGCGTCGCTGGTCTACGAGCAGCTGCTGCGCCTGCAGCCGAACCGCGGCGACCTCTGGAAGACGGAGGGCGCCATCTACCTCGAGGAGCTCGACGACCGCACCGACGCCCTGCGCTGCTTCCGCCGCGCCCTCCTCCTCGAGACCGACGGCGGGGAGAAGGCGAAGCTCGAGGCGCTGGTGAGGGAGCTCGGCGGGTGAGCTCCGGGGGAGAGCGGCAGCCCGTGCCGCCCGTGCCGCCCGCGCTGAAGGACTTCCTGCGCCAGGTCTCGCTGTTCAGGGATCTCGACGACGGCCAGCTCGACCGCCTGGCGTCGCTGATCGAGGAGGAGCGCCACCCCGCCTACCAGCTCGTCTTCCGCGAAGGGGACGAGGTCGACGCCTTCTACCTGGTCCGCGAGGGGATGGTCACCATCTTCCGCGACGAGCCGGGCAAGCCCCAGCAGGCGCTCGGCCGCCTCGAGGCCGGCGGCTTCTTCGGCGAGATGGGGCTGCTCAACGACAAGGCCCGCCGCTACGCCTCGGCGCGCACCGCCGCGCCCAGCGTCCTGCTGCGCATCGCCAAGCCCGCGCTGGTCGAGATCCTCACCGCCAACCCCGGCCTCGAGCTCAAGCTGCGGGCCGAGGTGATCCGCCGCCACGGCATGAACATCTCGGCCTTGCTGGGGCTCGCCGGGCAGCGCGACGTGCGCATCCGGCTCGGCGTCGACGCCGTCGTCGAGCTCCCGGACGGCACCCGCCTGGCGGTCAAGCTCGAGAACCTGTCGCTCGGCGGCGTCGGCCTCTCCGGCATCCCGGACGACTGGCAGGTCGGCGGCCACGTCCGCTTCCGCCTCGGCCTGCTCGCCGAGCCCGCGATCCTCCAGGTCGAGGGCGCCATCACCTGGCGCGAGGGGGACACCGTCGGCGTCGCCTTCGGTCCGGAGGCGGCCGGCAACGTCCTGCTGGTGCAGCGCGCCCTCCGGCGCTTCCTCGACTCCCGCGGTAAATGAGCCGCAGACCCCCGCCCCGGCCGCTCCCGGCGGCCGGCGGGTCTGATTTTCGCATAGCCCCTCCTCGTCCGGAGCGCTGCCCCGGCCCCAAAGGACTGCGCGCCGGTCCTCCGCGTCTGCTGCACGCCTGCTGAAAGGAGAGGGAAATGAACGTCTCACCCTGCGCCGCTCCCGCCGCTCCGCGCTGCGGATCTGCGCTCCCATCCTCTGCGCGGCCGCGCTCCTGGCCGCCGCCGTGGTGCCCCCTGCCGCGGCGGCGAAGCTCGGGCCGTCCCTGGCCGCCAAGCTGAACGGCCTGGCGAACGCCAGCCCGGTCGGCACGGTGATCGTGACCTTCAACACCACGAGCGGCCTCCAGGCCTCGCACCTGACGGCCCTCGCCCTGGCCGGGGTCACCCGCGGGGTGACGCTCCAGAGCCTCGGCATGGTGGCGGTGCCGGCGACCGCGGCCCAGGTCCGCGCCCTGGCCGCCAACCCGTCCGTCCGCTCGCTCTGGCTCAACGACCGGCTGCACTACCTCAACGACCAGACCCGCGTCCTCACCGGCGTCGACCGCATGCGCAGCGACCCCGATTTCACCCGGCTCCATGGCGGGCTGCCGGTCTCCGGCCAGGGGATCGGGATCATGATCAACGACTCCGGGATCGACGCCACCCACCCGGACCTCCCGTTCTCGACCCACGTCGTGCAGAACGTGCTGGCGATGGTCGACGGCTCGCTGACCGGCCTCACCGGCTTCCTGCCGCCGCCCAACGTCGAGAACGTCCCCGACACCGACCTCGACAGCGGCCACGGCACCCACTGCGCGGGGATCGCGGCGGGGACCGGAGCCGCCTCCGGCGGCCGCTACGCCGGCGTCGCCCCGGGGAGCAACCTGATCGGCTTTGGCTCCGGCGCGGTGCTGCTGGTCTTGAACGGCCTCGGCGGCTTCGAGTACGCGATCGACAACCAGGCGCGCTACAACATCCGCGTCATCTCCAACTCGTGGGGAGGCTCCGGCGCCTTCGATCCCGCGGACCCGATCGCGATCGCCAGCAAGGCGGCGCATGACCACGGCATCGTCGTCCTCTTCGCGGCCGGCAACTCCGGCCCGGGCAAGGACACCATGAGCCCGCAGTCCAAGGCTCCCTGGGTGATCAGCGTCGCGGCGGGGACCAAGGAGGGGGGGCTGGCGGCCTTCTCGTCGCGCGGCGTGCCGAAATCCCAGCGGCCGGCCGGCGACGCCAACGCGCCGACGCTCACCGCCCCGGGGACGGGGCGCGAGTTCGCGTCGGACAAGGGGCGGCTCACCTCCGACGTGGTCTCCACCCGCGCGAAGACCAACCTGATCGAGAACGGCGAGGTGTCGCAGGCCGACGTCGAGCTGGCTCCCACCGATCTCCCCTACTACACCGAGATCAGCGGCACCTCGATGGCGACGCCGTTCGCCGCCGGCGCCGCGGCGCTGCTGCTGAGCGCCGACCCGACCCTCACCCCCGATCAGGTGAAGGCGATCCTCACCTCGACCGCCTCGCAGATGCCGGGGGTCTCCGAGTTCGAGGGGGGAGCCGGCTACGTCAACGTCTACGCCGCGGTCGACAAGGTCTACCACCGGAGCAAGGCGTACGGCAGCTACGGCGGGCCGTACGACCTGCAGAGCTACAACCTCCAGATCGCCACCAACACCGTCTCGCAGGCCCCCTTCCACGTCGACTACGACCCGGCGGCGCTGCCCGGAGCGGGGAGCGCCAACTCCCAGACCTTCACCGTCGCCGCCGGCATCTCGGTGCTCGACGTCTTCGCCACCATCAACGACGTCCTGGGGCTCGGCGAGGGGAACACCGTGGGCCTGCTGCTGACCGACCCGAACGGCGCCGTCTACTCGAGCGGCGTCGCTCTGCCGGTGCTCGACGCGCCGAGCCGTGAGGTGGTGGTGAAGAATCCGGTGGCGGGGACCTGGCGGCTCGAGGTCCGCGGCGTGCGCGGCCTGGCCGCTCTCCCCGAGGTCGCGCTCCCCACCTCGGGCGCCGCGCTGCCGGGTCCGGTCGACGGCTCGATCACCCAGCAGGTCTACGTGCTGCCGGCGGTGGCGGACATCCAGGGCGATCCGGCGCAGGCCGAGATCGAGCTGGTGCTCAAGAACCGGATGCTCGACGTGCAGAGCGACGGCCTCTTCCATCCCGGTGTGGAGGTGACGCGGGGTGATTTCGCGGCCGCCCTGGTGTTCAACACCGAGCTCCGCCAGTCGCTGGCCGCCAGCCCGCTGCACAACGACGTCAACGGCCCGCAGGAGGCGATCGCCGAGGCGGTGACGGCGAACGGCTCCACGCTGCGCGACTACGACTTCACCCCCACCGGCATGATGACGGCGGCCGGAGCGACGTTCAAGCCCGATGGCGCGGTCTCCCGGACCGACGTCGCCGTCGCCCTGGTCAAGGCCTTGGGCCTCGACGCGGCGGCCGCGGCCCTGGCGGGGTCCGACGTCACCACCCCCGGCACCACGACGGTGGTGAGCGACGAGGCGGGGATCCCGTCGGCGCTGCGCGGCTACGTGCAGATCGCCCTCAACCGCGGCATCCTCACCACGACCGGCGGCGCCTTCCAGCCGGCCGGCACGATGACCCGTTCGTCGCTCGCCTTCGCCATCGACCACTTCCGGCAGGCGCTCGCCGCCGGCAACTGACCAGGCAACCACGGGGGGACGCTGCTGCTACGATCCCCCCGTGGTCCCTCCCGACAGCCCACAGCGAGCGCCCGCCGCCGAGACCCTGCTGTTCTGGGGGCTGCTGGCGCTCTACGCCGTGCCGCTCTGGGCCTTCCCCTTCTTCCCCAGCCAGGACGGCCCGGACCACCAGGCGGTCTCCTTCATTCTGCGCTGGTACGGCCATCCCGGGGCGGGGCTGCTCGGCCAGTACTACCAGCTCAACCGCGAGGCGCTGCCCAACTGGTTCTTCTTCTTCCTGGAGAGCCGGGCGCTCTCCTTCGTCGCCATCCCGCTGGCCGAGAAGATCCTGCTCACCGCCTACGTCGTGCTGTTTCCCGTCGCGGTGCGCTACGCCCTGCGGGCGATCGACCGCCGGGCGTCCTTCCTCGCCGTCCTCGCCTTTCCGTTCGTCTACAACTTCATGTTCCACATGGGGTTCTTCAACTTCTGCTTCAGCCTGCCGGTCTTCTTCCTGGCCCTCGGCTTCTGGCTGCGGCGACCGGAAGGTATGGGGGTGGCGCGCACGGCCGCGCTCGCCGCGCTGATCCTCTGGGCCTACTTCTGCCATCCGGTGACGCTGGTGCTGACGGTCGCCGTGCTGCTCACCCTGGCGGGGTGGCGGGTCCTGCTCGACCATGAAAAAGGGTGGTGGGAGAGCATCCGCCGCTGGCTCGTCGCTCCCGTTCGCCGCCTCCCTCCCCGCGCTGCTCCTGATGGCGAGCTTCCTGGGCTCCCGGACGGGCGCCCGCATCCGGATGCTCCCGATGTGGACGAAGCTCAAGCAGCTGGCCGGCCTCTACTCGCTGGCCTCGCTGAGCCGCGGGTCGATCGTGCTGGCGGCTCTCCTCGCCGTCCTCTTCTATCTGCTGGCGCTGGCTTGCCTGCGCCAGCGCGGCCGGCGTCCGTTGGGGGTTGCCGACGGCCTGCTGGCGGCGGTCGCCGTGCTGGCCCTCGCCTACTTCGCCGCGCCCAGCGACCTGGCGGGGGGCGGCTTCATCAACCACCGCCTCAACCTCTTTCCCTTCCTCGCCCTGATCCTCTGGTTCGGCAGCTTCGACCACCCGCCGCGGCGGCGGCTCGCCGTCCAGGCCGCGGCGGCGCTGATCGCGATCGGCTTCCTGGCCGCCTTCGTCCCCGTCTACGCGCGGCTCAACCGGGGGCTCGCGGAGATCGCCGGGGCGGGCCGGCTCATCCCGCCGGGGCACACCTTCGTCTTCCTCTCCTACGTGCCCCTCGACGCGGACCGCGACCTCCAGCTGGGCACCTTCCGGACGCAGCCCTACCTCCATGCCGGGGGCTACCTCGCCGCCCGCCGCCCGCTGGTCGACCTCTCCCTCTACGAGGCGAACGAGGACTACTTCCCGATCTACTTCCAGCCCCGCCTCAACCCCTACCGCTACCTCGCCACCCAGCCGCTGGGGATCGAGCTCGACCCGCCCGCGGTCGACCTCCAGGGCTATCCGGCACGGACGGGCGGCACGGTCGACTACGTCCTGCTCTGGGGGCTGCGCGACTCGCGCTGGCTCGAGCCGCGGGTGCAGGAGGTGCTGACCCAGCTCGACGCCGGCTACGAGCTGATCCACCGCTCGCAGGGCGGGCTGGCGCTGCTCTACCGCGCCCGCAAACGGTAGAGGTACAATCAGCTCACCACTTGAACTTTGTGATCTCGGCAGCGTAGCAGGAGGCAAAATCTCAGGCGCCCACCGCCCCGGCGGTGGCAGGAGGAGAAGTGCCATGTTGAGCGACGAAGCGCTGTCCGAGATCGCCCCGTCCCCGGCCCCCAGCGAGGAACCGTCAGCCCCGGCGGCGGCACCGGCCGCCGCCGCGGCGCTGTGGAGCCCGGCAAAGCGGGCGGCTTTCCGTTTCCTTTTCTGCTATCTCGTCCTGTTCATCTTTCCCTTCCCGGTGAACGTCATCCCCGGGCTGGGAGCGGTCGCCAAGGCGTACGAAAGCCTCTGGGAAAAAATCGTTCCCTGGGTGGGCAGGGTGCTCTTCCACCAGCAGATCAAAATCTTTCCCAACGGCAGCGGCGACACGACGTTCAACTACGTACAGATCTTCTGCTTCCTGATCCTGTCGCTCGCCGCGGCGCTCGTCTGGTCGCTCCTCGACCGCCGGCGGGCGAACTACGCGCGGCTCTACGCGTGGCTGCGGGCCTACGTCCGCTTCGACCTCGCGATCACGATGTTCATCTACGGCATCGACAAGGTGATCCAGCTCCAGTTCCCGAGCCCGTCCCCCGACCGCCTGCTGCAACCGTTTGGCGAGGCTTCGCCGATGGGGCTGCTGTGGACCTTCATGGGCGCCTCGACGCTCTACACCTTCTTCGGCGGCGCCTCGGAGGTGCTCGGCGGCCTGCTGCTCACCCTGCGCCGCACCACCCTGCTGGGAGCCCTGGTCTGCATCGGGGTGATCACCAACATCGTGATGCTCAACTTCAGCTACGACGTGCCGGTCAAGATCTTCTCGGTCCACCTGCTCGGCATGGCGATCTTCCTCGCGGCGCACGACGCGCGGCGGCTCGCCAACCTCTTCCTGCTCAACCGGCCGGCACCTCGGGCCGCCGACGTGCCGCTGTTCCGCCGCCGGTGGTCGCACCAGGGGACGCTGGCGCTGCGCACGCTGCTCGTCGTCGCCTTCCTCGGCTCGTCGTTCTACGATGCGTACAAGATGAGCAAGACCGACGGCGAGCAGGCCCCCAAGCCTCCCCTCTATGGCGCCTGGAACGTCGACGAGATGGTGAGCGACGGGGCTGTGCGGCCGCCGCTGCTCACCGACGCGACGCGGTGGCGGCGGGTGGTCTTCGCCTACCCCGGTTACGTGGCGCTGCAGCCGATCGGGGCGACCGACGCGCGCTCGAAGTCGTTCTACGCGGTGGTGGTCGACGCCAAGGCGAAGACCCTGACCCTGACCAAGGGGCCGATGACGAAGGACAAGGCATGGCGGGCTGTCTTCGCCTATTCCCAGCCGGCGCCGGACCGGCTGGTGCTCGACGGCGTGCTCGACGGGCATAAGATCCATGCGATGACGCACCGCGAGGACCGCTCGAAGTTCCTGCTGGTCAACCGGGGCTTCCACTGGATCAACGAGTACCCGTTCAACCGGTGATCCCTTCTACGAAACGAGGCCCATGAGATGAGATTTTCGCTGTCGTCTTCCCTCCTGCTGTTCCTCCTCGCCGGCCCCGCGTTCGCCGCCTCCGCCGCTGAGATCGTCGTGAAACCGCTCTCCCCCGAGGCCAGGGCGGCGGCGCGGGAGAAGGTGCTGCGGGCGGTCGACGCGCAAGGCTCCGGCTCCCTCGCGGGGCTGTGGGCGGACGCGGTGACCTGCGGTCCGCGGCTGTGGTCGGCGATCAAGCCGGAGCTCGGCGCCGACGTGGCGCCCATCTACCTCCTGGTCGACAAGGGGTTGGCGAGCCGGGCCGGGTTGCAGACGGTCGACGCGGCGAAGGTCCCCGCCGATCAGAAGCAGAACGTCACCTGGCTGACCGAGGGGGGCGCCAAGCTCGGGCAGGTGGTGGTCGAAGGGGGAATCGTCCGCCACCGGTCCACGCCGAAGCTCGGCGAGCTGGTGGCCGCGCGCTTCCTCAAAGCGGGGGAAGGCGGCGGTGCGCGATCTCGATGCCGCCGAGCTGCCGTACTTCCGCGGCCTCGTCCCCAACCACCTGAACGAGCCGGCGTTCAGCGTGACGAGCGGCGAGCGGACGCTGTTGATGGATTTCGATGCCAACCTGAAGGCGGTGTGGATCGATTGGGCTCCGGAAGCTGCCGGCGCGAAATGATCAGAGAGGATCTCCGATGAGCGGACGCACGGTCCCTGTCCTCGCCGCGTCGGCGTTACTCGCTCTCGTTCCGGCGAGTCTGCGCGCCGAGCCGGTCCCGGCGGCCGCCGCGGCCGCCCCCGCGGCCCCCCTTCGAGGAGCGCTTCTCCCGCACCCAGCACGCCGTGCAGCTCGGCGGTGAGCGGATCGCCTATACGGCGACGGCCGGCACGCTGATCCTGCGCGGCGAGGAGGGGGCGCCGCGCGCCGCCGTCTTCTCCGTCGCCTACACCCGCGACGGGGTCAAGGACCCGGCGTCGCGGCCGGTGACCTTCGCCTTCAACGGCGGCCCCGGCGGGGCCGCCGTCTGGGTCCACCTCGGCGGCTTCGGCCCCCGGCGGGTCGACCTCGACGCCCGGGGCTTTCCGTTGCCGCCCCCGGCGCGCCTGGTCGACAACGAAAATTCGATCCTCGACGCCACCGACCTCGTCTTCGTCGATCCGGTGTCGACCGGCTACAGCCGGCCGGCGCCCGGAGTGGACGCCAAGGAGTTCCACGGCTTCGAGAACGACGTGAGCTCGATGGCCGACTTCATTCGCCTCTGGCTGACCCGCAACGGCCGCATGGCGAGCCCGAAGCTGATCCTCGGCGAGAGCTACGCCACGATCCGCGCCGCCGGCCTCGGCGCGCGGCTGATCGACCGCTACGGCATCCGCCTCAACGGCCTGGTGCTGATCTCGACCGCGCTCAACGGCCTTTCCCGCGGCTTCGACCCCGGCAACGACATGGCCTACGTCACCTTCCTGCCGACCTACACGGCGGCGGCCTGGTATCACAAGAAATTGCCGCCCGAGCTGGCGGGGGACCTCGGCAAGACGCTCGCCGAGGTCAAGAAGTTCGCCCTCGAGGAGTACGCCCCGGCCCTGCTCCTGGGCGATTGGCTGGGCCCTGAGCGCCGGCGGGAGATCGCCGCGAAGCTCGCCCGTTACACCGGGCTCTCGCTCGACTACGTGGAGCGCGCCAACCTGCGGATCGAGGAGAGCCGCTTCTGCAAGGAGGTGCTGCGCGACCGCCGGCAGACGATCGGTAGGATCGACGCGCGCTTCACCACCACCGACCTCGACGCGGTAGGGGAGATTGGCGAGTTCGATCCCAGCCTGACGCGCTACGACGCGCCGTTCGCCGAGACGATCGTCGACTACCTGCGCCGCGACCTCGGCTACCGCGAGGACGAGCTGGTCTACGAGCGCTTGAACGACCAGGTCTTCCCCTGGCACTTCCCGAACCACGAGAACCGCTACGCCGACCTCGCCGAGACCCTGCGGCAGACGATGATGAAGAACCCGGACATGAAAGTGCTGATCGCGAGCGGCTACTACGACCTCGCGACGCCCTTCTTCGACGCCGAACTCTCGGTGGCCCACATGGTGCTGCCGGCGGCCGAGCGCCCGCGCATCCGCTTCGTCGAGTACGAGTGCGGCCACATGGTCTACACCCGCCTGGAGGACCATCGCAAGCTCAAGGCCGACGTCGCGGGGTTCCTGCGCGAGGCGACCGCCGCCGCTCCCGCCGCGTCTTCCAAACGATGATCGAAGCCGGTTTTCTCCAGGCCGGCGGCGCCCGCCTGGAGGCCCGCTGGATCGGCCCCGCGCCGGAGGCGGCGCCGACCCTGGTCTTCCTCCACGAGGGGCTCGGCTCGGCCTCCCTCTGGCGGGACTTCCCGGACCGCCTGGCCGCCGAGACCGGCTGCGGCGCCCTGGTCTACTCGCGCGCGGGGTACGGGAGGTCCGATCCGTCCCCCCTGCCGCGCCCCGTCCGCTTCATGCACGACGAGGCGGCGATCCTCGCCGAGGTGCTGGCAGAGGCCGGGATCCGCGAGGCGATCCTGGTCGGGCACAGCGACGGCGCCTCGATCGCGCTGATCTTCGCGGGCAGCTCTCCCGCCCCCGGCCTGCGTGGGCTGATCCTCGAGGCGCCGCACGTCTTCACCGAGCCGCATGGCCTGGCCAGCATCGCGAAGATCGGCGAGGCCTACCGCACGACCGACCTGCGCGAGCGCCTGGCCCGCCATCACGGCGCCAACGTCGACATCGCTTTCCGGGGGTGGAACGACGTCTGGCTCGATCCCGCCTTCCGCGCCTGGAACCTCGAGGAATTCCTCCCCGCGATCCGCACCCCGATCCTCATCCTCCAGGGGGAGGACGACGAGTACGGCACCTGGCGCCAGGTGGAGGCGATCGCGCGGCAGTCGGGCGGGCCGGTCGAGGCGCTCGCCATCCCTGACTGCGGGCATTCACCGCACCGCGAGCGCCCGGATCTGGCCCTGCCGGCGATGGCGCGCTTCGTCCGCGCGCTCTAGGGAGAGGCCCTCGAACGGCGCCGGGTAACTCGTCCTCGCTCCCCGGCTACAACCGGCCCCATCGGTTTTTCATTGTTTTTTCTCGTCAAACATTGTTTTTTCCCGTGAAACAATGTTTGAAACGCCCGGAGAGTGTGTCTGTGGATTTAAACATTGTTTCATGGGCCATCTCATTGTTTCATGGCTTCAAACATTGTTTTTTGGCACTGTCCTATTTTGAAATTTCCCCGGTAAACCCTTGATTCTGCTGATACGTTACCCCCTGAAAGGGGGGAACGTTCTCCCCTGACGCTGAAACGGCCCGGCGGGGTGCTTGCGACACGTCCGCCGAGCCTGACCCGAGCACAGGAGAGACCCCCATGCCCGAGCTGGTTCCAGAGTCTAGCGCAGCACCGCCCCCGCCCCCGGCGCCCTTCTCCAACGATCCCCGCATCCCGCCCCCGGCCTACGACTGGGAAGACCATCCGGCCTTCCGGTTCACGTTCCTGATGCACTTCACCAAGAACGCGGACCGTCTCGCCCTGGAACACCTCGGCGCCATGCTCTACGACCTCGCTCTGGAGGCCAGCGGGGAGTGGCCCGCCTGGAGGGAGTCGACCACCCGCGCCGAGCTGCGCGCCGTTGCCGCCGACATCCGTCACGCGGAAGCCTTCCTGCTGGCCGTGGCGAAGGAGCGGGAGACGGTCTCTCTGGGGGTGGAAGACGAGCGGCTATCGTTCCAGGCCGCGCACTACGCGGAACGGTGTAGCAGCATCGCGTTCGGCCTGGAATCGATGGTCGGGCCGCCGTGGGGTGCGCGGCCATGAAGACGGCCGCGTTCACCGTCCGCGCAACCGAGAAGCAATCGCTTCAATGGAAGCGCTGGGCGGCGGCGGAAGGTCATATCTCGGTCGGCATTTGGCTCGCGTTCGCCGCTGACCGCCACCTGGAGGCGGTACGGCGAGCTGGGAAGCCCATCCCGCTCGGCTGGAGACAAGGCCGCTTCGATGTCACCCTGGCCGCCGGTACGGTCAACGTGCGGGGGATGGTTTCCCTGCCGTTCGGCTACTACAGGGGCGACGACGGCCGGCGCGACATCCGGAGCACGTTCTTCACGCTGGTTCACTTGCCGTCCGATAGAATCGTCGCGACGCTGCGGTCAGCTCGGCAGGTCAAAGCTCTCGCGTCCGAATTGGCAGGCGCCCTCCTGCGGGGCCAGCTGCCGGACGCTGGGGCGATCGTAGGGCGGCACGTCCGCGAGTCCGTCTAGATCCCACGGGCGGCGCCTGTACGGGCCGCCCCGTGTTACCGTAGAGGAGCCATGCCGATGCGCCCCAAACGATCCAATGACCCCGTCCAGGCGGCACACCAGCTCTACCTGGAGATCATCGGGGAAGCTGCCCTCAGCCGATACCGGAGAACACCCCGGCGGCGGTCGCCGTGCGCCGTGGCGCGGCTGAGGGCGGCGAGAAGCGAGCGGCCAAGCTCACCCCCGAGCGGCGCCGTGAGATCGCCTAGCGAGGAGCCGCCAGCAGCGGTTTGACCCTGGCCGCCAGCGCCTGCCCGACCTGCTGGTGGCCGGCGGCGTTCCAGTGGCCGTCGAGCGGATAGCTGAGCTTGTTCCAGTTCGCGTGGGGGAGCAGGTCGTCGGCGGCCACCCAGGGGACCCGCAGCGCGTCGAGGCGCGCCTGGAGCGCCTTCCTGTCGCGCGCGAAATCCTCTCCGCGGTCGTCGATCAAGAGCGCCAGGAAGCGGGCGCCGGCCTGGCTCGCCAGCCGCTCCCCTTCCTGCAGGTTGCGGGCGGTCGGCTCGACGGCGACCGCCGTGGGCGCTTCCTCGCGAGGGCGTTGCAGCGCGCGGTGACCGGCCTTGGCGAGGGCGGGGAGGGCGAGGCGCAGCAGGTTCGAATAGCGCTCGGCGTAGGCGGTCGCGGTGCCGAGAACGGGAAGCTTGGTTTCACGCAGATAGAGGTTGCCGTCGAGCAGGAGCAGACGATCGGCGTACTCGGCCCCCACGATGTAGCCGTCCTTGTAGACGAAGGGGATGGCGCAGCGCTGGCGGTCCCAGGTGGGGGAGAGGGTCATGACCACGACCCGGGGGTGGAGAACGGGGAGGAAGCGACGGAGCCGGCCGAGCATCTGCGCGCTGCTGTATCCCGGCACCCCGGCGTTGCACACCCGCACCCCGAGCGCACCTTCGAGCACCGCCGGGTAGGTGGCGCCGGCCGGCACCCCCTCGCCGAAGGTCATCGAATCGCCGGCGGCGAGGATTGCGACCGGCAGCGGCGCCGTGTGCGGCTGCATGCGCCATCCCTGCCCGTTGATGGTGACCGGCACGCTGAACTCGTGGCCGCGCGACATCTCCTCGCCCGAGAAGTCGGGGCGCAGGGTGTAGCCGCTCATCGGGTCGGGCTGGAACAGGAAGCGCGGATGGTTGCCGCCGGCGAACCAGTCGGAGCCGCGGGAGACGGCGCCGATGCCGAGGATGCGCAGCGCCGCCTCGGCGAGGAGGAGAGTGAAGAGGATCGAGACGGTGGAGAGGGCCAGCTTCTTGCGCATCGGTATCTCCTCCTCTCACTTCAGGGTGGGGTAGAGCTGGAAGGCGAAGCCCGCCGGCGCGGTCAGGCGGAGCGAATAGAGGTAGAAGGGCTGGTCGTTCTCGCTCCACCACATCTTGTGCACGGCGCCGGGAGCCCCGAGGTGGAGGAGATAGACGGCGCCCCCTCCCGGCCGCGGATGGCTCGCCCGCACCTCGGCGCCGGCGACTGCGATCGCGGTCGCCGTCTCCGCCGTCCCCGGCACCTCCGGCAGGACGATCATCCGCAGTCCTGGCAGCGGATGGGCGGCGCCGACCAGGAGCTCGCCGTCGCCGGGAGGCGCGATCCGGATGCCGCCGGCCTCCGGAGCCGCGCTCGTCGTCAGCGGCTTGATCCACAGGCCGTTCTGCATGAAGTCGTCGCGGCCGCCGGGCTTCAGGTGCGACTGGGTGGTCTCGAAGGGGAGGAGGCGACGGGCCGCCGCGGTGACGTAGCGGTAGCCGTTCTCCTCGTCGAGGAAGAAGGCGCGCGGCTGGCGCCAGAGGGCGGCGAGGAAGGGGGCGGCGGCGAGCGCGGCGACGAGCGCGCCGGCGGCGAGCGTCCAGGCGGCGCGCGGGCGCCGGCCGGCGGCGAACCAGCAGGCCGGGTAGAGGGGGAGGAAGTAGCGGTTGGCGATCGCCCCGCCGCCGCCGTAGAAGTTGAACGGCCGGGTGAGCAGGAAGCAGGCCGCCGCCGCCAGCACCGCGAGGAGCAGGAATCCCCGCCCTTCGCCGCGGCGGAAGGCGAAGAGGCCGAGCAGCAGCGGCAGGTAGTAGGGGAGGACGCCGACGTCCCGGCCGACCAGGAAGTAGAGCGCGTTCCACGCCGTCAGCCGCGGGCCGACGACGTCCGCCGGCAGCCAGGAGCGGTTCCCCCGCCCGGCGCCGCGCTGCTGCCAGCTCCCCGGCGGCAGATCGACCGCGGGGAAGCCGCTCTTGGCGTCGAAGCTCTGGCGCTCGCCGGAGTAGGGGCTCCACGAGTCCGCCTCCGCGAAATGGGTGAGGCCGGAGCCGGCGACGGCGAGGGCGGCGCCGGCGACCAGCAGCGCGATCCCCAGCCGTCGCCGCGCTCGCCCGGACGGCGGCACGGCGAACGCCGCCGGCACCAGCAGGGCGCCGTAGAAAGGGCGGGAGGCGAACACCAGCCCGAGCAGGAAGCCGACGGCGGCGAAGCGCAGCGCCGCCCGCGCGGCCGGCTCCGGCGTCTCGTCCGGCGTCTCGTCCGATGTCTCCCCGGGACGCGGCCCGCCGTAGGCGAGCGCCAGGGCGATCGCCGCCAGGCACATCAGGAAGAGGTCGGAGTGGGCCCAGAAGACGTAGGCGAAGCTGACCGAGGCGTAGATGGCGACCGCCACCGCGAGCGGCGCCGCGGGGCCGAGGCGCCGCGCGAGCACCCGCGCGGACAGCACGGCGGCGAGGGCGAGGAGGAGGGCGTTGGCGATCGCGGCGCCGCGCAGCGGCGAGAGGCGCAGGAAAGGGGCGATCCACAGCGCGTAGGAGGCGGGCTTGGCGTAGACCAGGGTGCGCCCGCCGTCGCCGCTCTGCAGGATCAGCCCATCGGGCTTCACCCCCCACTGCGCCACGAAGCGGTCGTAGTCCACACGCGAGTAGCGGACGTCGAAATCCCAGGCGAGGCTCTGGGCCTGCATCAGGTAGGTCGCCTCGTCGCCGACCAGCCCCGGCCAGCTCCGCCGGTCGAAGGAGAGCGCGGAGGCTAGCGTCGCCGCCAGCAGCAGGCAGAGCACGGCCCAGCTTCCGAAGCGGAGAACGGGTGGCGGCATGGGCGGGATTATAGGGAGATCCTCGGAGGAAGGGAGATCCCGGGCCTGCTGTTACGGCTGCTGTTACAATACGGCGCGATGAGCCGCCTCCCGTTTCCCGTGCCGCCCCCGGTCGCCCCTCCCGAGCCGTCCGAGCTGGACATCACCGTCATCGTCCCCGTGCGCGACGAGGCGGACTCCGTCGCCGAGCTCTCCCAGCGGGTGGCGGCGATCCTCGACCGGCTGGGGAAGAGCTTCGAGATCCTCTTCGTGGACGACGGCTCGCGCGACGGCACGCCGGCGCGGGTGCGCGAGGCCCGGGCGCGCGATCCGCGCGTCAAGCTGGTCTGGCTGCGGCGGAACTTCGGCAAGGCGGCCGCGCTCTGCGCCGGCTTCGACCACTCGAACGGCCGCCTCGTGATCACCATGGACGGCGACCTCCAGGACGATCCGGACGAGATTCCCCGCTTCCTCGCCGCCCTCGAGGAGGGTGACCTCGACCTGGTCTCCGGCTGGAAGCGGCGGCGCCACGACCCGTTGAGCAAGACCATCCCCTCGCGCCTCTTCAACTGGGTGACCCGGGGCCTCGCGCAGGTCGATCTCCACGACTTCAACTGCGGCTTCAAGGCCTACCGCCGGGAGGTGCTGGCGGAGATCGCCATCTACGGCGAGCTCCACCGCTACATCCCGGTGCTGGCGAGCCGGCGCGGCTTCGCCGTCGGCGAGATCGAGGTCACCCACCACCCGCGGCGCCACGGCCTCAGCAAGTACGGCTGGGACCGCTTCTACAAGGGGCTCCTCGACCTCATCACCGTCCTCTTCATCACCCGCTACACGCGGCGCCCGCTCCACCTCTTCGGCGCCATCGGCCTGCTCTTCCTGCTCGGCGGGTTCGGCATCGACAGCTACCTCGCCATCCGCTGGTTCGGCGGCCAGAACCTCTCCAACCGGCCGCTCCTCCAACTCGGCATCCTTCTGATGGTGCTCGGCATCCAGGTGCTCACCACCGGCCTGATCGGCGAGATGATCACCTTCAAGAACTTCCGCCGCCGCGACAGCTATTCGATCAAGGAATGGCTGGAGTGACCGGGGGAGCCCCCCTCGATCTCCTCTTCCTCACCCAGACCTACCCCCGCTTCCCCGGGGACACCGCCGGCCCGTTCATCCGCGACCTCGCCCGCGCCCTGGTGCGCGGCGGCGACCAGGTCACCGTGCTCGCCCCGCACGCCGCGGGGGTCGGGGCCGCCTGGGCCCGCGGGGCGATGGACGACGGCGTCACGGTGCGCTCCTTCCGCTATGCCCCGGAGCGCCTGGAGGTGCTGGGCTACAGCCGCAGCCTCGAGGCCGACGAACGGGTGAAGGGGGCCGCGGCCCTCGCCGCGCCGTTCTACGCCCTCGCCGCCCGGCGGGCCCTCCGCCGCCACCTCGCGGATCACCGCTGCGACCTCGTCCACGCCCACTGGATCGTGCCCAACGGCCTGGTGGCCGCCGCCGCGGCGATCGGAAACCGCGCCCCGCTCGCCATCGGCCTGCACGGCAGCGACGTCTTCCTGGCCGAGAAGCCGGGGGTGCGGCGGCTCGCCCGCTGGGCCCTCGCGCGCTCGCGCCTGCTGACCGGCTGCTCCCCCGAGCTGGTCGAGCGGGTGCGGGCGCTGGGGTTCCCGGCCGAGCGCTCGCGGGTGATCCCCTACGGGGTGGACGTCGAGACCTTCGCGCCGGACCCCGCGCGGCGCGAGATCTGGCGCCGGCGCCTGGCGATCCCGGACGCCGCCCCCCTCCTCCTCGGGGTGGGGCGGATGGCGACCAAGAAGGGGTTCCAGGTGCTGATCGAGATCCTGCCGTCCCTCCTCGGAGAGTTTCCCGACCTCCACGTCGTCCTCGCTGGCGGCGGCGACCTCCTCGAACGCTTCCGCGCCGCCGCCCGTCCCTGGGAGAAGCGGGTCCACTTCCCGGGCGCCGTGCTGCGCGACACCCTGCCCGACCTCTACCGCGCGGCCGACCTCTTCACCCTGCCGGCCGTCCACGATTCCAAGGGGAACGTCGACGGGCTGCCCAACGTCATCCTGGAGGCGATGGCGAGCGGCCTGCCGGTGGTCGCCTCGGGGATCTCGGGGATCCCGCTGGCGGTCGTGGATGGCGAGACCGGCCGCCTGGTGCCGGAAGCCGACCCGGCGGCCCTGCTCGCCGCCCTCCGCGGGCTGCTCGCCGCTCCCGCCGCCGCGCGGGCGATGGGGGAGCGGGGGAGGCGGCGGGCCGAGGCCGCGCTGACCTGGGACGCCGTCGCGGCGCGCTACCGGGAGGGGTACCTGATGGCCGTCGGGAGATCTCCGGTTAGCTCGGGCTCCTCCAGGTCTGCGTCCTCGGTCGGTTGACCCTCATCACCCCGGCCCTCTTCTCCCCGCCTCCCCCCCTTCCCGCCGGGAGAAGAGGGGGGCCCTGCGATGAGGCTACAGGGTTCCCTCCTGGCTTTTGCAGTTCTCCCCTTTCGCCCGGTCGGGTGGGAGGGAGGATGGGAGAGAGGGGCCGGGGGAGTGAGGGATCGGCGGCGCGGTCAGTGCCCCAACTCAAGATGCTTTCTGAATCGGGCGACCCGCTCCGATCTCTCTTGCCGGAGGGGAGTTGATTCCCTATACTTCAGGTACTTCTTCAGCCCCTCCGGCGAAGACAATTTTGCGCTCGCGCCCATGGCCATCAAGAAAACCCTCCATCCCGGCGTCACCAAGGCGGACCTCGTCGACGTGGTCTACGACCGCCACGGCGGCCTGACCAAGGATGAGGCGGCCGAGGTGATCGACGTCATCTTCCGCACGGTGAAGACCTCGCTGGCCGACGGCCGGCCGGTGCGGATCACCAACTTCGGCACCTTCGAGGTGACGAAGCGGCCGGGGCGGATGGGGGTCAACCCGATGAGCGGCGAGCGGATGTTCATCCGCGCCCACAAGGGGTTGAGCTTCAAGCCCGCGCGGCGGCTGAAAGAGGTCATGCACCCCGCTCTCCTTTCCCCCAAGAAGCCCGAGTAACCCGGGATGGCGCCGAAGGCCCGGGCCCAGAAGAGGCTGTACTACAAGATCGGCGAGGCCTGCAAAGCCCTCGGCATCCAGCCCTACGTGCTGCGCTACTGGGAGACCGAGTTCCCGGCGCTCACCCCCAGCAAGAGCCGCTCCGGCCAGCGCGTCTACAGCGAGAAGGAGCTGGAGATCATCCGGCGGATCAAGGAGCTCCTCTACGAGGAGGGGTACACGATCGCCGGCGCCAAGAAGAAGCTCGAAGGGGAGCTCGCCGCCGGCGCCCTGGGCGAGCCCGACGGCGAAGCAACGGAGGCCGTCGAGGAAACCGCCGGGGGAGCCGCGGACCAGACGCCCCTCCAAGCCACCCTCCTGCCCGAAGCCGACGACCTCCCCGAGCCCAAGCCCGCGTTCCGGGCGCCGCCGGCAGGGGAACCCCCCGCCGCGCTTGACACCGATGCGGCCGAACGGGTACAACGTCTCCTCTCGGGGATCACTGAAGCCCTCGCGGAGGCCCGTGAGATTCTCACCCTCCTGGGGCCGAAGTCGCTCTGAGAACCGCAGCACCGCAGTTTCGGTCGGGACGTGGCGCAGTCTGGTAGCGTACCTGAATGGGGTTCAGGGGGTCCCGGGTTCAAATCCCGGCGTCCCGACCAATTTCCTCTCTTGTTTTCAAAGACTTAGCTCGACAACCGCTGGCGCAATCGGTAGCTTAGTACATATCCCGTACATTCAGCTAGTCGACCGGCGCCCCCGGCGTTGTTTCTGGGCTACCTGGCTCTGCCTGCCCGACTTGCGCCATTCCCAGATCTCCGCGAGGGGGTACAAGATCCGCACCTCGCATCGATACTTGGGACCGATGCCCTGGGTCCTCCATTCGGACGCTGTCTTCTCGCTGACATGCTCGAGGTAGGAGAACTCGCGGGTGGTGAGATCCCTCAGGTCGACATTGAGCCTTGCCGACCAGGTTACGACGTCGGACCAAGTCGGGAGGGACAGCACCGCGGCGACGCGGTAGATATCCGGTCGCACGCCCTCGGGTACTTCCTGGGGGACTGGACCGCTGGTCGAATTCAACGCCTCGGTCAGGCTGTGGCAGGCCATGAGCAGGGCGTCATAGCCTGGAATCTCTACCGCGAAGGTTCCGAGGCGAGGAGGCGAAGCGAGCGTGGCATCGTCTGGCATCTTCCAATCCTTCCGTTCAGTCCTTGCAGGGATGAACCAGCTCGTTTTCGCCTGCCCCTCGTAGCTTCTCTGGGAGCGGCACGCCGAGTTCGGGCGGATCGGCGGGAAGACCCACCAGGGGGACGTTTCTCTCGATCCACTCGTCGATGTCCTCCTCCCTCCAGAGGCTTTTGCCCCACTTGACGACGGGAGTTGGGAATTCCAATTCCTTGACCTTGAGACGAATCCAGGAACGGGAAAAGCAGATCCGGTCGGCAACACTCTTGATGTCCAGCAATCGAGACATGGGTGAAAAGCTCCTTGGTCACTACGAGCGTAGTTCGAGTGGGCACACGTTCGCTTCAAAGATTCCTCCGCGAGTCTTCGGGGGAACCAAGTAGCGCGACAAATGTAGTGCAACGGAGGATCGGATTCAAGCGGCGCCGTTTCTTGAATCGGTTGGACAGGCCGACCAGAGGTTTTCCACAGGTGGGTCGCCTACTACTTGTGTTTCCTATGTGGGATACTTGAAAAGAAATACTTGGGGGCCAGTAAGCCTTTTGGAATCTTATGGTTGCGAGCGATTGCGTCAGCGTTCCTTCGGTAGCCGTCAGCGTTCCTTCGGTCTTTCGTCAGCGTTCCTTCGGTTCGCTGGGGTCAAGCGGTTAGCGTTCCTTCGGGAAAACGAGCCGTTTTCCGCAGAGTGCTGCTGGGACTGGATTTACCGCGGCGTGGGCGTTGGCTAACGCTTCGCAGATCGTGGGATTTCAAGCCAGACCGTCAGAGTTCCTTCGGTGGCAAAGGACGCCGAGGCACGTGGGGAGGGTAGGGGTGGAGGATCAGGCCTCGGCGGGTGGGCTTGAGCCGGACGGCGGGATAGACTTTCAAAATTCTCTTAAGAGCGCGCAGGAAATTGAAGCGGAACGCCTTCTCCTCTCTGTAGTCGGCGCCGAACTGGTTCTGGAGCGCCTGCCAGGAGATTGGCTCGGGACGTTGAAGGCGCAAGGAGCGGAAGCTTCGCCAGGTGAGCCACATGTAGACGTCCATCTCGAGCGGCGACCGCAAGGAGCGCAGAGCATCGAGCGAGATGGGGATGGGGTGGGCAAGAAGCTCCTGAAAGAAGTCGTCATTGAGCAAGAGAAACGGGGGGCTCTCTTCGCTCGGGCTCGGTTCGTCCCACCAAAGGTGGTATCGCTTGATGGGGTGGATACCTCCGCCTTCATAGAAGGCTGGCCCGGGGCCGGAACCGGACTCGGCAGAGCCGGTTCCCAGACAGGAGAAGGTCGCGTTGACGAGGCGGTGGAGCTGTTCCCTGAGCTGTACGAGGGTGCCCTTGGGTCGTGAGGATGGAGTGATCCCCAGTTGCTGGGCAAAGGAGGAGAGGCTCCTCGGCAGGTAGAGCAGTGGCGTGCGCCGGCAGACAGCCTCGGTGATGATCCAGACGAGCGCCAGGCGGGGATAGCGGCCGTACGGCAATCCGATCCGGCGCGGCGTCAAGACGCACAGATCGTAGAGCCCGCTGCTTCGCGTGAACTCGTTGTCGTCAGGTCGTGAATGGGGCAGAGTCGTTGCCACCAGAAGGCGGGTCGTGAAGCCGATGGAGGTCTCAGGGTTCTCGGGCTCCGGGAAGAGAAGCGCTTGGTCGAGCAGCGAGATTCTCTGAGGGGCCCTAGGCTCTGCCGGCAAGAGCTCTGCCGGGGAAAGGGGGGCGGTATCCTTCTTCACCGAGGCGCCCGCGCTTTCGAGGACTTGCGGAGTCGGCCCGCAGCGGAAGACCACGACGCTTGTAGTTCTACTCGATACACCGAATCGTCTCCGTGGAAGTCCACAGGGTGAGCCTGACGGCGGCATGGTACTACAACCGTAGTGATCTCGGATCTCGACCGCCACGGGCGCGAGGTCCGAGCCCCGCAGCCGCTTGAGCTTGAAAAACCTTAGATGGCTTCAAGCCGCTGCGTGGCGACGTCACACACAGCTTCGAGGTCGCGCCGGCCTCCGAGGGCAAACCGCTGGAGGAAGTCGGCGGCGTGAAACCGGAGTGCGGCGTCATAAGGGACGCACGGCTCGTACGCGTGCGCCTCCTGCCCCTTTGTCCGGACGAGGTAGCCCTTCTTGACAAGTCGCGCAACAAAGGTCCGGACGGTGTTGTCGTTGGGCGGCGGCTTCTCAGGGTCGATCCGAACCAGCTCTCGAGAGATTTCAGCGATAGTGAGCGGGTGTCGCTTCGACACGATCCAAAAAACTCGCCACTCGTAGGGCGAGAGCAACTTCTGACTAAGCGAGCTCCTAGGACTCATGACGTCTCTTTCCGGTCGTGCGCAAGGAGGGGTAGGGCGAGAACGGGGGCGGTTCGCTCCCCCTTCGGTTGGAGCGCACAGCGGCGACCACGGCGAACACCGTTCGGCATAGTCGGCCGGGTACGGTTCCTTCCAAGAAAGAGGGGACCCATCGGAGCTATCTTATCTTGGAAGGATCTGGCGCGGATTGTCGCGCCGTGTTCAGTCGCGAGTCTCATCCTCGAGGCCGAAGGGCAACTGCATGCGGACTCCCGTTAGCGCTTCATGAGTCCAGGAGATGAGGAGGTGATCCTCGGCGCTCTTGGGGTAGTTGTCCGGCCCCAGCTGGACGCCAGCGGCGATCGCGGCCTGGAGTCGCTGCGAGCGGGAGAGGTCGCGCCAGACCATGATGCGCTCGGGCTCCGGAGTAGGGTAGTAGGCGTAGTCCGGATTGAAGCGAGCGCGCTCGACGTAGGCGGAGGCGCTCAGAAGGACGTCCAGAAGGGCGCCTTTGCGCCGCTTAGGAAACTCAAGGGCAAAGCGAAGCGCAAAGACCAGGTGAGGAGCGAGACGATCGGGAGGGAGGCTAAACAGCTCCCTGCTGAGATGCTCCAAGCCGGCCGGGTAGTCTGGATCGTCCAACGCATGCTCGGCGGTGATCCGAGCCAGGTCGAGAGCCGCCAAAGCGGCCTCGAACCCTGGCCCTAAGCGGAGGAGGGCATCAAAGACTCCTTGAAGCTCCGGGAGTGCCTCCTCGTACTGGTTGCGCCGGACCTCGGCACGCGCATGGATCCAGCGGATTCTGATCCGGTCGAGAGGGTCAGGGAGGAAGTTGGCGACCCGGTCGAGCGCTTCGAAGGTCTGGGCGACGAGCTCATCCTCGCCCAGCTCGGCGTACGCCAATGCGAGAGCGTGAAGGGCAGAGAAGGCAGGTTGAGGATCTTCATCCGAGAAGGGAGTCGCTGAAGGATCAACCCGCGGCTGGTCGAAGCCGGTGAGCGAAAGAGCCTCTCGGAGGGGGAGGATGGCTCGTTCGGAGTCGTACTCCTCGAGAAGGAGCCACCCGTAGGCGAGCCGCGCCAACGCGAGCTCGTGGAAGCTTCCCAGCTCTTCTGAAACCATCGATGCATGCTCGAGAAGCCCGAGGGCTTCGTCGACTCGGCCTTGATCTTGGCGAAGGGCTGCCAAGGTCCGGCAGAGGACGACTCTTTCCTCGAGGATGAGGGGCTGGTCGCGCAGGGCGTCGGCGGCATTGCGGAAGATGTCTTCCGCGATGTCCAGCCGGCCCATGCGCCGCTCGGCGTCTGCGAGCAGACAAGAGACCAGGGCGTCGACCCGCTGCCTGCGAGCGGAGCTCGGTTGGAAGCCTAAGATTGCGCCCGCCAGTTGAGCCAGATGCCGGGAAATCGTCGGATCGACGCTTCTCTTGGCCTCGGCGAGCAGGACCTCCGCCATCTCGCCTGTTCGGTAGCGGGGCTGGCCCTCAATGGCTTCCAGGCGAACCTCAGGCGGCAGCCTGAGGAGCCCGTCGACCAGCTGTCTCGCTTCCGGGAGCGTCCTAGGGCGCCGTTCTTCGGTGACCAACCGCTCGATGGCGACGAGGAGGATTTCTCGCGCCCTTTCCTGCGCCCGGAGGGAGTTGGGCGCCGCCATGGTGGTGGTGGCGGCCTCGGCTTTTCCGGGCTCTTCGGCGGGAAGATCGAGGTCAAACAAGATGCCGCTGAGCCGGCGGCGGCAGCGAGCGCACGTGAGGAGATGCTGCAGCGTCTCGACCGTCTGGCCGGCAAAGAGAGCAGTAAAGGCCTCAGCGTCCAAGTGCATGGAAGTCTCCGCAAGGCCGGCCCGCTGAGGGGAAAGCCGCCTGATTGAAGGTGAAGAGACAGCTCAGGAGGGTCGCGATGACGGTTCTGGACTCCAAAGGGAGGAGCCAGAGCTGACGAAAGTGCAGGTAGAGGTCGCGATCGACCTTGTTTTCGAAGCTGAGCTCTGGCAGCAGACAGTCGACGGGCACTCTCAGCGCTTGCGCGATTCGAGACAAGGAGCGAACGGTCGGCGGGTGAGTGCCGCTCTCGTACTTGCTCAGCGAATGGGGTCGCAGAAAGGTCTGGGCCGCGAGGTCGCGCTGCGACATCCTGCGTCCCAGGCGAGTTTCCCGGATCAGAGCACCTACAGCTTCGTTAAATCTCTTCGGCGGTCGGTCGGCTCGTAGGGGTGGCATAGCGAAGTATTTTGCGGCATACGCGGCAAAATTGTCAACATAGAAGGATCATTTAACTTTGGCGGCTTCGCACACCCCGGTGGGAAGCGCGTTCAGCGAATAGCGGTTCGGAGGGGGGGAAGGGCCATCCATGAGGGCGCGCCCGGGGTTGCGCGGCACGCAAGGCCCGGGCCGGCCCAGTGGCGACGGGTACGATCTGGCAAAAAATCCGAGAATCAAGCGTCGAAAGACGGTACCCAGGGAAAACTAGTCATCATGCCGTAAGTGCGTCAAAAAAGTCAATCTATGCGGCTTTAATTGCTGGCTCCGGAATCCGGAACCAAGATGGAGCGTCGCAGCCAGAGAATCCGGAAGCACGGACTTGCGGCGTACGCAACTTTCGGCATGGGATTTGGGAACGAATTGCCCGAGACTATGGCCTGACGACACCGTCTAACCGGGCGGCGGGTTCATCCTGAGCCGCGCGCGATCCCGGTTGACAAGGAGGGAGTCATGTTCCGAATCTCGCTTCGTTCTTCGCTTCTCGCGCTGTCTCTTAGTCTCATCCTGGTCTCAGGAGCCTCGGCAGCTCCGTTCCGCTGGGAAGGCTTGTTCTCGGACGAGGGCCGCGGCCTCCTGGGTCGCCTGGAGGCCGTTTTCCTGGGCGGAGCTCACCTGAAGCACGGCTGCAGCATCGATCCTGACGGGAACCTGGTTTGTGCTCCGAAAGCCGGTTGCAGTATCTCCCCAGATGGCACGCCGAAGTGCCCGACGATCATCACTCCGAAGCACGGTTGCAGCATCGATCCAAACGGTCGTCCCGTTTGTATTCCCTAGCTCCTATCCTCACGGCGCGCCTGAGAGCGTCAGGCGCGCCAAGTGGTCACTTGTTCCCGGAATCCGAGATATGCGACAATGGAGTATTACCGCTAGCGCAATGGAGGGCGCGTGGGACACCGACCTTCTACCGAACGGGAGTTAATAGCGCGAGGGCTGATGGCGCTGGAGGAGGATCGGGCTCAGGCTGAGCCGATCTTGGCCGAGCTCCGTCGAGGCGATCGGCAATGGCGGGAGCTTACCGCCTCGGAGCGGCGGGTTCTTTCTCGAGGGCCCCTGGTCGACTATCTTCTGGAGAAGGGTTTCGCCGCCAGGTTCCAGGATCCGCAAAGGATGGTGTCGCTAGCGAAGGCAGCCTGCGCCGTCGCCCAAGGTCTCAGCACCAAGCGGTATGGCCGCGCTGTGGTGACAGACATAAGAGCCCGGGTGTGGGCGGAGCTCGCGAACGCCCATCGAGTGGTCGACGACTTCGAGGCGGCGAGCGCTGCCTTTGCGCAGGCCCAGACTTTGGCAGGCGGAGGGACGGGCTCACCCCTCCTCGTCGCGAGGGTCTCAGAGTTGATGGCCTCGTATCTCGCTGACCTTCGCCGCTTCTCGGAGGCGATCTCGCTGCTTGAAGAGGCCCAAGATTTGTATGGGCGGTGCAATGAGCGAGCAGGTGTCGAGAGATCCCTTCTCGGGTTGGCGCATATGCTGACTCAGGCGAACGAACCCGAGCGGGCGGTGATCGCCTACCTTCGGGCTCTCCGCCGAATGAGGCCGGACAGCGAAAATCTACTGGCTCCGATTCACGGCCTCGCCTTGAATCTCGTCGAGTCAGGTCATTGCGACCTTGCTCAGAGCCTCCTCAGACGCCATCACCGGCTATACCGGCGAGGGGGAAGGCTCAACGAGTTTCGCCGCTTCTGGCTCGAAGGAAAAATCGCCATTGGCCTTCACGAGTACGGGAAGGCGGAGGCCAAGCTCAACACCGCGCGTCTGGCGTTTCGTCGAGTGGACCAGTTCTTCGACTCTGCCCTCGTCTCGCTGGATCTCTCCTGGATCTATGCCAAGGAGGGCCGCAGGCGCGAAGTGATCTGGCTGGTCGACGACATGCTCCGCACCTTCGCGGCTCTGGGCATTGCTCGGGAGTCGTTCGCCAGCTTAATCCTGCTTAAGAAATCCTGCGAGCAGCATCGTCCCGTCGAGGCGCTCTGTGGCCAAATTGAGTCGCTGGTAAAGCTGCTGCCGGAGCTCGCGCCGCGCCGGGGGAAGAAGGCCAGCGAAGTCTAGCGGGTCGCTCGCGGATCCGGCCGCCGGCGAGGCTTCCGAGCCGTCCGGCGCACTTTCTTCGGAGGTTCGCCCTCAGGCGAGCTATCCCCGGAGGAGGGGTCCTGCCGTTCCGAGAGGGCGTCGTCGATCATCCGCCTGATCTCGTCCCGGGAGATGACAGGTACAGGCAGGGTATCCGGGAAGCTCAGACTCTGGACCTTCCGTAGTAGCTCCTGGGCCCCCTCCGAATTCATCTCGCCACCGGCAAAGACCGTGGAGAAGAACGCTTGGGGGGAGACCCCGAGCACCTCCAGCATGTCGAGGACGGTCTGAAACTTGAGGGTGGTCTTCCCGCTGAAGATTCGAGCCAGAGTGCCGTAACTCATCGTCAGCCGGCGCTCAAACTCCCGGATTCCCAGCTTCTTCGCAGTGATGAGCACCTCCAGGTAGGAGATGACCTTGCTGATCTCGGGGGACAGCTCGTTGGGGGCCATGTCTCCCCAAGTTTATCGCAGATCGGGCGCATGGTGTGGGCCGGCCGTGGAGGAACGACCCTTAGAGGGATGCAGCCCGAAGAGCTGTCTATGGCCCCGGCTGTCGACGTAGGTCGCTCGCTCGCTCAGGGACGTCGCTGATCGAGGATCTGGGCAGCAGATGCTTGATCAACGCCCGAAGGTCCTGGAGGGGAATCCAGGCCGCCGTGCCTTCGAAGCCGAGGACCAAGACGGAGTCGACTTCGAAGATGAAACTGCAATCGCCCAAGGTCACCGCCGGAATGAGGCGAGGCGGCTGAAGGGACCCCGGTTCCCCTTCGGACAGGAGAGCGATCGCCCGGTCCGCCAGGTAGAGTAAAAAGCCTTGGAGCTTCTGGCGGTCCAGGCGGGCTTCTTCTCCTACGTCGTTGACGATCAGCAGGTCGTCATCGTCAAAAAAGAACGCAGTCGAGGAGGGTCCCTCAAAAATTCGCGTCGAGTGCATACTCTTCCTCAGCTTTCGTACCAAGACCCGGATAGAACTACCCACCTGACACCTTGAGGCGCCTCCCGCCAGTCGCGCGCGAGGATACCCCAACTAACGTCGTTAAAGCTACGATTGCGGCATAAAGAGCCGCTGAGACGGCGAAATTTATACCTATACCCCCGAGGATTCCTCCGATGCGACGAGATAGTAGCGGCATTATGGCCTCCTGAGATGCAGTTATTGCTTGGTAGGCAGCAAAAGTGTAGGCTAGGGGTCAGAGGTCAACAATGGTGCCCAAGGCAACGCGGTTCGCCTTTGGGCCGACCGGAGCCCCTAAAGTTTCAGCATGCAATACATAAGAGAAGTTCTCGCCAGACTGGGCGCTGAGACCCTGCTAGGGGAAGCCGAAGCGGCTCTCACTCGACCCGAGACCGAGGGCGAAGAGAGGTTGGCGCTCGCACAGAGGCTTCGAGAGCTTCGCGAGGTGATCTTCGGGTCGGGCAGCGGAAGGGGAGTGAGTCGTCGGCCTCTTCCCCCAACCTGAGGAATGAGGAGGCGGCGCAGCTCTGCTCTCAGTCGAGTAGGCGGGGCGCAGGAGGCCTCGGCTCCCGGCGCTCAAACACTGGACCCCTAGGAGGTCCCCTGACGATTCAAAGGAGGCTTGAGATGGTTCGACAAACGTTGCTGGTCTTCCTTCTTCTTCTGGGTGCCGGTCAACTGGCCGGGAGGGGTGCTGAGGTGCCGGGAAGCAATGAGCTCCTGGAGCAACCGATGACTGTCGACGCTAACCAGAACGTTCAGAGAGCTTTAAGGGAGATCGCCGCTCAGGCCGGCTTGACCCTCGTTGCTTCGGAGGAAGTCCAAGGGATGCTAATGATCGGCTTTCGGGACGTCAATCTTAAGCGAGTGCTGAATAAAGTCTGTGAATCTGTCGGATGCCACTGGACCTTGACCGAGAGCAAGACCTTGGTGGTGATGCCTCTCGACCCGGTCGAACGGATGCAGCGACTAGAGGAGGAGCTCCGGCTACTTCATCGCGAGCGTGCTGCCGAGCGGGCGGCGGAGAATCCGGCGCAGGCCAGCTTGTGCACGCAGGGGGAGGATGGCAAGACTGAGGTGCTGCAGCTTCGAGGTGTGGCGCACCCCTCGCTCCTCAAGACCAAGCAAGGAGTTCTCCGGGTCTGGATGTGCCAGCAACCCGAACCGGAGTAGGGGCAGGACTGCGGTTTTGGTTTGTCGCGGCGAGGAGGCTGTCCTGGAGTATGGAGTAGATGGAGCAGAAGACTGGAGGTCTGAAGCCTCGAGGGGCAAGACGGCCTAGCGAAACGGATAGCTTGAACAGAGGCGAGCCTTCCAAGGCTTGAACCTGGCTGGCGAGTCCCTTCGTGACGGTGCCGGCCCCTCGAGGTTTTTTTCCGCAAATCCTTACCGCAGGTCCGAGAGGGCTAAGAGCATGGAACGAGGCATCTTTCTCGAATTGCTGACTCTAGAGCTGCTTCTGCGGCTCCATGAGGCCGAGGAGCGGTTGGCAACATCCTTGGAATCGACCCTCGGCACCGTCAGGCGGTTGTACCCTGAGCTGCAGTGCGTCGACCCCAACGGGTCGACCTGGATCGGTTTCGAGTGGGACGCGGATCTTGAGGCTTCGATGGAGAGGTGTCGCCGCGGAGAAGCAGGTTCAAGAGGGGATTGCTGATGAATGCCACCGAATTGACCGCTTCCGACGAACTGCCTCGGCGACTCTGTTGCCGTTTGCGAGAGGTCTCGGTTCGCCTCTGCAAGCGCGGCCGACTATGGGATCGCCGGTAACGGCCAATCCAACCTCTCCCGGATCGCCACCTTCTCAGCCTCGGCCTCGATCGCGGCCTCGAGGAAGGCCCGCTGGCTCGAGCGCCCCCAATGAGCGCCGCGCCGTAGCATCTCGAGATGTCTCGCGGAGACGTGAGTCGTGATTCTCTCGGGTCTCGAGTCGGTTTGCGGTTCACCTGGCTTGAGCGAGACCGGGGTGGCTGGCGGGGCCGGGCGAAGCTGAGGGTGACTGTCTAGGCCGGCGTCCGGGGCCTCGTCCATTGCGGCGAGCGCCCCTCCTGGGAGCTGCGAGGGCCGGTCAAACATCGTAGATCCGAGTGCGGGCGCGCGACGACTAGACATCGATCTCAACCTCCTTCTGAAGAAGCGGCAACGGGCTCCGTGACTCGACCTCGGCGGCCAGATCTGAGAAATTGGCTGCGGCGAGAGAGTCCGGCGCGTAGAGGTTCATCGGAAGGCCGTGCGAGAAGCATTCCCGCCACTTCGTCGCCTCGTGGATTCGGGTACGGAGAAGAGTATCGGGGTACACCTCCTGGAGGTGAGTGACGAGCTCTCTTGAGATGCGCGTGCCCGGGGTGTACCGGCAGAGGAGAACGCCAAGCAGTTGGATCTCACAGCCCCCCAACACGCACCGGCGAAGTGTGTCGACGACTGAGGCCAGAGCGACTGCCGACATGGAACTGTTGTCCAAGGGGATCAGGGCCTCGGAACAAGCTTCAAGCGCGGCGGCGGCCAAGGCGCCGGCGGCGGGGGGAGTGTCACAGAGTATGTAGTCGAAGCTCGGAAACAGGGGCGCGAGGGCAACGGCCAGCCGGCGCTCGCCGCCGATCTCGGCCCGCAACGCGTGCTCAGCTCGTTTCAAGGGACGGCCGTCGCTCGGGACGAGAGAGACGCCAGGCGCGCGGGACGTCTGAACGAGCGGCGCGAGGCGGCGCATCTCGGTAAGTACGGAAAGCAGGGGTGTTCCTTCTTCCGGGCGCCAGCCGATCCAGTCCGTCGCTGTTCCCTGCGGATCGAGGTCGACCACGAGGACTCTTCTGCCGCGAGCGGCCAGAGCGCTCGCTAAGTTGACGGCAGTGGTCGACTTGCCCGTGCCTCCCTTTTCGGTCCAAATGGCGATGGTTCGAGGTCTCCTCAAGGGTCCTCCTGGATCATAACGCATGATGGCGCATCGTAACACAGGTTATGATGAGGTGGTACGAGCTCCCTTGCGTCGGTCTATGCCTACGTGTGCTGTGTTACGGGGTCCTGTGTGGTGATGTGTGATGCTGTGGGGCGATGTGGGATGCGGTGGTGTGGCGATATACGCTACGTGACGAAGCGCGTGATGGCTCTGGAATCGTCGCTCGACCCGAGATCCAGCCAAGGCTTGGGGAATGCCAGGACGTGTCAGATCCGTGTAGACTAGAGTGAATGGAACCAAATCAAGATGAAATCGTGAGGTTGCTTTCCGACACCGAGCTCAGAGTACTGATCGTGCTTCGTGAGTTGGGCCAGGCTACGGCGCCGCAGTTGGCCGATCATCTTCACGACGGAACGACTCCCTCAACCGTTCAGGTCCTTCTCTTGAGGATGGAGAAAAAGGGGGTCGTCTCTAGCGCAAAGCGTGATGCGAACCGCTTGTGGCGACTTGCAAGTGAAGATGCGTTCAGGAGCGCCATCACGGCGGAGGTGCGCTATGCGGTGCGTATACGCTATTTGGGTTCAGCGCTTCTCCGGGCAGAGCTGGACGAGGAGTTTGCCGCTTGCGAAGGTACTGCCAAGTCCGCAAGGGCTAAGGGTAAGTCAGGCCGGGCAGCCGCCAAGAAGATTCCCGAGATTGGCAAGCTGAAAGCGTTTTGTCGGGGCTGGAAAGTCATTGAGCTCGCGGAGATTGAATCCCCCAGCTCTTATGGCGAGGAGGGGACGCGATATTGCGTCGCGAGCTTTGCGGCCGACGCCGAGTGGGGGCTGTTCGATCTTGCCAGGGCAGATACGCAGTTGTCAGAGCTTCTTGGCGAGAGAGCGCATTTGTTGAGCAGAGCTGCGGTTGAAGCGGATTCAGATTGGAGTCGTCGGCGCCAGGTACTTGCTTCACTGCAGCGTTTGTTCCCTCCCGCCGGTAAGGAAGGTGGGTCGGTTCGACCTCGCTGAAGCTTTTTCATTCAGTCTGCTCAAGCCGTGGTCTTGCAAGGAGCCATCGATCCTATATCGGTGTCGTCAAGTCCTACTTGCCGAAAAGGTTCGGCTGTGCAGCCTCGGACCTCTTAGCTTTCGGCGCTCTCTTCAGAGTCACGTTTGCTTGAGTGGGAGGGTAATCGACTCGCTTCCCTTGCAGGAGTTCGGCGATAGTTATGAGTTGCACCCGAGGATGGCTTGTTCCCCAGGGAGAAGAGTAGAAGCCTGCGGATGCTGCTTCCTTGCGCATCTCGCGCGTGGGCTCCTGCATCGAGATCAAGGCTCCGATTGCAGCCTTCTCTCGATCCAGGACTCCCACCAAATCCCTGACGTGCGCAGCGCCCGTCTTGCCAGCCTTAACTGAGAAGATGATCTGCTTCGTCTTCCCGCCGGTAGCTTCGTCATGGAAATAGAGGCGCCCATCAATTCCCTTGTCCGCCCCCTTCTTCTGTTCAGCCGGCCGCGCCCCAACCAACCCCAGCGCCCACCATTGGAACTGATAAGGGTCCGTTGAAGCCAAATTAGAGGCATCCTCCATTGAGACAGGTTCACCGATTACACGGTACTCAATCATCCCAAAGCTGTCCTTCAGTCTTGCTTTGATTAAGCTTATCGCAAGGTGAGTTATGTCGATTCCAATCCAATTCCGCTCCAATCTTTGAGCGGTGACCGTCGCTGTTCCGCATCCGCAGAATGGGTCAAGTACGATATCCCCCGGGCGACTACTACTGCCGATGATTCGCGCAAGTAGGCCCTCTGGTTTCTGTGTCGGATATGGCAGTCGCTCCTCTTCATGCTGAAGCCATTTCACATCTTCGTCAATGCACTCATCTGTGCCGTAAAGACAGCCCTGGGTATATGGCTGGTAAGCCCATATATCCTGATAAGGAACTCCTGCGCTGACGTACTGCTTATACTTGGGCTGTCCCAGCCCTTCACGGGGAATATATATATGTCCGCGTTCGAAAACGTAGTCCAAGGACCTCTGGGTATCCCAGTCAGCCGCTTCGGCTGGTAGTTCCGCCCGCAGGGTTGCAGGGATCGCCCAGTGTCTTCCTACCGAGGATGGATCGAACCCTCGCCAAGGTTGACCACTGCTGCCAGTGCGTCGCCCTGGGCCAGTTAGCATATTCGTGCGATATGGGCCCCGCTCATCCTCTCCGGTAAACCAGTCCTTGATATACCCGCGCGCAACCGGACGAACTCCAGGCTGAAAGTAGAACGTATCTCCTTTCGAATAGAAAAGAATTGTGTCGTGAATAGGGCCGTATTGCTTTGTGAGCTTGTTGTGTCCCGTACTTCGCCTCCAGATGATTTCGCTTCGAAAGCTAGCGGGACCGAACACGGCATCCATGAGGAGCTTGAGGTAATGACTCGCCGTCGGATCGCAATGAAGATATAGGCTTCCTGTCGATTTTAGAACTCTCCTAAGTTCGACCAGTCGTGGCGCCATCATAGCCAAGTAGGCCATGAGATTACTTTCTCCGAGAAAGGTGCGAAAAGCTTGCAGAACGAGAGAAGCCGCTCCTCCACGCTCGACGACTTCCTGAAAGGCCACCGCCGCAGAATGATCCCATTGCCAAGTGTCCGCAAACGCCTTGACTTGCGCGGCCGCTCGCGACCCGTCCTTTTCCGCGAAGAGGACGTTGTAGTCTCGGTTTGAATTAAATGGCGGATCGAGGTAGACCAGGTCTACCGATTCGTCGGCAAGGTATCGCCGCAAGATATCTAGATTGTCGCCGTAGTACAGGGTATTGGTCACGGTGTTCCTCCAAGGAGAGGATATTCTATAGCATCTGAGGTCTTCACGGTGAGCGGCTCGAAGCTCTGGGCCGGCTTCTACGACTAGCGAAAGCGGCCCGCCCGCGGTGGCCGCGTGAGGGCCGCCGGGACGGCGCTTGCGCCGGGGCAGCGGCGGATTCTGTTGCAATCCGAGCCGTGCAACTCGGGCTCGCCTCTCCCGGCTCGCTGGCGGCGAAGCGCTGGCGGCGGCAGACGCCGCCAGCGCCTCAGTCAGCCGCGGCGGGACATGTTCTTCCAGATGAGATCGGCACCGGCTTTCATTGGTGGGCGGACTACGGAGTAGAGCACCTCGGGGGTGAAGGCGCCTGGGGGGTATTGGCGGGCTGGGGGATTGGCAGGGGCCCGTTCACTTGGGGATGCGAGGCGGCGGCGACACTGGTATGGCTGGCGGCTCTGGTCATGAGCGTCGGAAGAGCCTGAGTTGCTGTCGGCGTCTCGCCGGCGACGGGCGGAAGGCGCCTGACGAGGTCGGAGGCGGCAACGTGTGCGGGAAGTTGAGCCCGAAGATGGCCTTCAGAGATGGGATTGACGTGGTCGGAGCCGAGTAGGATTCGGGCGATGGCTTTCTCTCCGAGCCAAAATTCCAAGGGACCGGCGTGTTGGCAGGCGGGCCTGTGGTAAAGCGCTCTGTCGTAGGTTTCGGTAGCACACCTTGGGCACCGGAGGTAACCGAAGGCACTCGTCGTGGTGGTGTCGAAGCGGAGAAGAAGCGTGTCGTCGTAAGGCATGATTCGATGGTGTCCGTCGTGTGGCGATGATAACGGTCGTGGGAAGCTCTGGTTAGTGTGTGGCGCTCCAAGTGTCATAGATCGCTTGACCGATTCCGAGGGCTACCTGATTCGCCTCGCTGCTCTCGGTGGCGGCGCCGGCGCCTTCGAGAGCGCCCTCGATCGACAGGCCGTCGACCTGGACCGAGGCGGTGATCTTGCGGGCGACCAGGTCGACCGCCAGTTTCTGCATCGTGGCCGCGTAGAAGGGAACCTCGATCGTCACATCGAGCTTCTGTCCGATCCGATGCACTCGGCCGTTGGCCTGGCGAACGACCCGGGCATCGTAGTCGACTCCCTCCACCCAGATCGCCCGCGAGAAGGCGACGAGGTTGTTGAGCCCGGTCTGGACGGCCTTGGGGTTGGTGATGAGGATGCGGCGTCCGGGCTCGATGACCTGGGCGTTGAGCCAGTCCTCTCGCTGGGCGGCCTTCACCTTGTTGACGTCGAGGAAGACCGGCGTCTCTCCGAGGTGCTCCTTGAAGAGGCGGAGGTAGCGCTTGGGGAGCCCGCTCTTGCCGGTGTGGAGGAGGAAGATCAAGACATTGCGTCCCTCCTCGAGATAGCCGCGCACCCGCGCGAGCAGCCACCTCTCCTTGGGCATCAGCTCGCTCGCGGGGAAGAGCTTTCCCTCGGCGACGATCGCGCCTCCGACCTCCTCCGGGTACTTGAGAACGAAGGGGGCGAGATCGTCCGTGGCTCGATCGAGGTACGACGGCAGGAGGCTCAAGGCCCCCCAGAGCTTGCCGGCGTTCTCGCTATAGAGATCGGCCCGGATCTTTTGCATCAGGCAGCCCGCCATCCGCTCCTGCTCGGCGAGCATCTCCTGGCCGACCAGGTCGTCCTCGGGGATCTCGATCGGGACTTGAATCTCCCGGCAGGGCGGCAGCTCGCCCTCGAGATCCTCCTTGTGCATGATGAGAGCGACCGGGAGGAGGTGTTCCAGGATGAACAGGGGAAGGACTCCTGGGGCCTCACCCATCTGGCGGATCTCAGGCGTCTCGCGCTCCTCGCGGTCACTGCGGGAGCCGTAGCCGACGACCTCGGTCTTCCCTTCGAGGCCTGCGGGAACGAAGACCTTGCGGAAGCCGTAGCGGGTCACGAACGGTCCCTTCTCCGTCCGCCGAAAGGCCTTCCGGAAACGGGGGCTCATCGCCCAGAAGTTGGCGAAGAGAGAGCCGGCGTAGCCCCCCATCAGGGAGCCGGAGAGGGCGATCGTGGGGACACCCGGGAGCTCGACCAGTCGGTGAGCCGCCTTCTGCTGGGCGCTGCCGAGATTCGAGAACTCGTGAGCCTCGTCGAGGATCAGGAGATCGGGGTTGCAGGCGAGTTGCCGGCGATGGCGCAGCAGGTAGCGTGCAAGGGAGTAGCGGCGGGGTTCCGGCACTGCCTGAAACAACGGCTCTTGGCAGGGGTCTCGATCCTCCCAGCGCCCGCACGCCAGGAGCGACTCGAGAGCCCGGAGCAGCGGATTTTCGGTCGGGTCATCCGCCGGGTCGGAGTCCTCGATGAGTCGAACCAGCGAAATGAGCTCGGCGGCGGCCGAGCGGGGGCGGCTGACCTCCTGCGAATAGCTGCTCGAGCCTCGGGTGGAGGCCGCGGTGGCCTCGTTGGCGAAGTGATCGGCCGCTTGGCGGGCCTCGTCGCAGATCAGGGCGGGCGCATCGGCCACGCCGGTCAGCAGCTCGATCGCCCGCTTGAGCCGGTAGCCCTCGTGGGAGTAGTCGGCGGCGGGACCGCCGAGAAGCTGCAAGGCCTCTCGGGCGATCGCAAGGAGCTTGCCGCTCTCCGGACTTGGACCTTGGGGGAGGTCGTCCTCGGCGGCTTCGTCGGCTGCGGCAGGAAGCCATCGGCTCAGCATGTTGTGGTCGTCGACAAGGGACCGGACCGTGGGATCAAAGGGGTAGGGGGTGACGAGGATCGCCGCGAGGTTCTCGGCGAGAGCGGCGGCGCGGTTGGTCGCGACGCGCCGTTGGTGGCCGCAGCGCTCCCGGCGGTTCGCGAGAGCGTCGGGTTCGGCAGTCACCAAGCGTCCGCAGCGGGGACACTGCCGGGCGCCTCGGGTTCGCCTCTCGAGCCCCCGGAAGCCATGACTCAGCTTCGCCGTCTCCCGGCTGAGGAGGTAGATATCCGCCGGGCGGTCGAGATCGGAGAGGGTCTCGACGGTCTGGACGCGGTGACCCGGGAGCACGGCCGCCGCCTGGTCGCGCCAGCTCTTCAAGAGGTGAGGAGGGCAGAGGATCAGGGTTTGGCGGACGGGCCGGAGTCCCGAGGGATCAAACCCCAACCGGCGAAGCTCCGAGGTGGTCCGGGAGAAATGCTCCGGAGCCAGGTACCCGGCGATCGAGAGCGAGACCGTCGACTTGCCGGTGCCGACCTCGGCCGCGGCCATCGGGTTCTCTCCCCGGGCGAGGAGCTTCAACCCCGCCGAGATCAGATGCCTCTGGATGGTGAAGGGACGCCGGCCGAGCTCCGGGAGATCCATCGCATGCTCCGGGTTCGAGGGGTCATGGAGGGCCGGAAACTGACTCCGCATCAGCCGGCCCAGCGACTCGCCATAGGACTCGACCAGGTCGGCGGTGTTGAAGCCTGAGAGCTCCTGAGCACCCGACGGGACCGTTCCCGGCTGAAGCTCGAGGAACTGCAGGGTGTCGAGGCGCAGGGCGTGAAGCGTGAGCTTCGGGCGCTGGACTTGGACGCTCCCGGTTGGCGCTCCGTGCCGGTCGAACTTCTCCTCGACCACCCTGAAGTCGCGGCGAAACGAGCCCTTGACCAGCAGAGGAGGAAGGCCGTGACGGTTGGGGGCGAGCCGCTTGCCGTTCAACATGCCGGCCGAGAGTGCGAGAGCGATGTGCGCGGGCCGGGGTGGCAACGTAACCTCATAGCGAGCCCCGATCAGCTCGCCGACCGAGCGGTGCGTTCCGAACATCGGCGAGTTGGCCCAGGGACGAAAACCGTCGAGCAGCCCCTGGACGTCGAGCGGGATCGCCTCGAGCGTCAGGCCGGGGTGCTCCCCCCGAACGCCATACGCCGGAGCACCCAGCTCCTCGAGCACCGGGAGGACCTCCGGCGCCTCGCTCCACCGCTCGATCCGCTTCCTGTCGAGATCGTTCTCAGGGAGGGCCGCGGTCCGCCGGCGGGCGACCAGGACGCACTGCCGGAAGGCCGCAAAGTCGTCCTCGGGGAACCGCCAGGCGCGGAGGTCGGTGAACTGGCAGGCGAGGAAGGTGGCGCTCGCCTTCAGGGCATAGTGGGGCAGCACGAACATCAGGAGCCCAACCCCGGGCATCAAGCATCCGGTCCACCGTTTCAGGAACCTGTGCTCGAGCCGGCCTTCGACGGCGTCGGTGTCGTAGGGCGGATTGAGAAAGAGCAGCGACGCTCCGTCGTTGGGCTTGATGTCGACGTGGAAGGCGTCCGCCTCGAGAACGGTATCCCACCGCCCCCCATAAGAACCGAAGTGGGAAAGCCGCGACTCGGCGGCTTTGTACCGGTCCTTCTCGAGCTCGACCAGGAAGAGATGGGCGTCATGGACGTTGTGGCGCGAGCTCGACCGTTCCTCCCCGAACCACAGGTTGCGCAGGCCGCTGATCGCCGCACCGTCACCGGCGCACGGATCGACGAGGACGTGAGGGCTCCTCGACTCCGGGAGGGAAAAGGTCACCAAAGAGGCGAAGCTGGGCAGAAGATGGGCCGGCGTAGGGAAGTACCCGGCCAGGGCGATGGAGGCTGGACGTGCCATGGAGGTTGACCTCGTTCGGTAGTTCACGGGGAAGGTGCTTGGCCGTCTGCTGGGCCAAGAACTGGGCGAAGACAGCGGGGGTGACATTGCAGAGGACGGGCGCTTCGAAGCCGAGGGAGGAGACTCCCGCGGCGAAGAAATCCCCGTCGGGGCTGGTGTCGTCTCCCTCGGAGAGCGAGCACCACGGCTGCTGCTTGGCGGCTCGAAAGAGCTCGAGGTGAAAGCGCAGGTCGTTGGCGATGGGAAGGGGCGTCCGGGCATCGAGGTAGGCAACGAAGTAGGCCGCCATAGCCGCCTCCCTCGCATCAGAGCCCAGGGTGTCGCCGATCGCGGCCACCTGCTCGTCGACCCAGGCTGTGGGGGGCATCGAGACGAAGGAGATGGAGGTCTCCTCAGTCGTTCCGGGCTGCATCGAGAAGACATGGGGGAGGTAGGCGAGGGTCAAGGTGCCGGCGGGCTGGCTTACCGATTCGTAACGGAAGCCGGCGGAACGAGGGATCTCGAACCGAAGTCCGTACCCTTGGGTCCCCTCGAGGGCGGGACGTCCGCATTGCAGATTGGCGACAAAGGAGCGCGAGGCGGAGCTCGTGCCGGCGAAGGCCAGGAATGCGGGTCGATAGACGCGTTCCTTGGCGGTACCCCCGAGCTCCCACAAGGGATTGGCCAGAACCCAGGCGAGAAGCTCGACGCTGAAGGACCGGCTCTTCTGCCCCTCGCGCTGAGGCTTGCTCTCGATCAGGATCGTCCTCCGGTACATCAGACCTGCACGCGGGCGCGCTTTACGGGGTCCGAGGCGGCGGCGGCTGCGCCCCTGAAGAGCTGTCCTTCGAATGGAAGGTCTTCAATCACAAGCGGTCTCCTTTCTGTCGAGGAGGTTTGGATTCGCTCCTGACAGGGCGCAGGGACCCGAGGGGCTCTCAGGCCCGGCCGTCAAGGCCGCGCGCAGCGCGCCCGCAGGGGCTAGCCTTGACGGCTGGGACGCCCCTCGGGTAGGACCGCGCTTGTCAGGAGCGGAGCCGGACCTTCCGACGCGGGAAAGGGGACACCAGAAATATGTCAGTTCGATGAAAAATGAGGGGCTGTAAACAGCGGCTGCGGCGCCAGGATGATGCCGCTTGGTCTACGCCTTCCTGATCGCCGGAATCACGCCGTTTCAAACCGCCGCCGGCGCCGTTTAGGGATAGAGGGCCATGGGCTGGCCGCGATGTGCGTCCAGCGGCATCCGCCCGGTTGATCCTCTTCGTCGCGGGCTCACGCATCCATCCAAGGAAGGGAGATCCGGGTCCCAAAGGGAGCGGGGATATTGGAGTCGATGACCAGCCAGACGACGGGGTAGCCTGGGTCGTCGGGCATCGGGCCGGCGAGGTCCGTCATGTAGATGAGGAAATTGGGCTGGAGTCCGTGCTGGGCAACCCACTCGAAGACGGGCGCGAAGCGGGTCCCCCCGCCACCCTCGGCCTTTTCCAAACGGATGGGCCGATCGAGGAGGGTTACCGATTCGGAGGCGCGGACTTCGGTGTCGCAGTACAGGAGGCGGAGCTCGGTGAGGGGGAAGGCTTCGAGGATGTCGTCGCAGACTCCAGCCAGGAAGGCGAGGTGCTCGGGCGTGATGGAGCACGACGTGTCGATGGCGACGATGGGGTCGAGGAGGGTGTCGCTTCTAGAGAGAGAGGGGAGGTAGAGCCCGGCGGGGAGAAACCGTCGATTGGGACGGGTCCACGAATAGTCTTCGCGGCCGAGCGCCTGCGACATGAAGATCGACAGATGCTGACGAGCTTGGAAGCTGGGCGAGCGTGGGGCAGCGACGGCTCGAGAGACGGCGGTGGCCAGGGACTGGTTCGAGGAACCCATGGCCTGGAAGTGCCGGGCGTGCTGGAGGGCTACCTCGAGCTTTCCCTCCTCGATAGTGCGTTCGGAGTCGGAGAGCTCCTGGCCGTCCTCGGCCTTGAGGTCGGTGACCTGGCCGCCGGTGCCTTGAGGGAGATGGTCCTCGAGGGTTCCCTGGGGGCTGCCTGGGTCGCTGCTTGAAGAGGCCAGGCGCAGCTCGTCCTGGGCTTTGCGGAAGAGGTAGTGGTAGATCTGCTCGGCTGAGAAACCCTTGAAGACGGGGTCGAGGAGGAGCCCTGGGATGAGAGCGAAACCTGCGGCCTCAAGCAGGAGATTGATGGCGTAGTCCGTCGCGGCGTTCCAAGCCTTGAGATTTCTTTGGCCGCGGCGCAGGTGGTGGGCGAGAGCGACGTGGAGAACCTCGTGGGCGAGTAGGAAGATGCACTCGTTGAGGGTCAGAGAGTCGATGAAAGTCGGGTTGTAGTAGATGCCGCGGCCGTCGGTGAACGCCGTCTCGCACGATGGGTCTGGCGCGAGGCGAAGGCGCAGGAGGGGGACGGCGAGAAAGGGGTGGTGGAGGATGAGGTAGGAGGTCGCGGTCGCGAGCTTCGGGTCTGGACTTGCCATCGGGATTCTCCTCAGAGGACGACGTGTCAAGCGGCGGCGGCGAGCAGGGAGAGGGACATATAGCCCCGCATGTTCCTGGCGATCTGGTCGGCGAGGTCCTGGGCGCTCTTGGCGGCGGCGGTGCGGTCGGCCTCGCAGTGGCGAAGATCCTGGGGGTCAAGAGGGGAGAGGGTTTGGCGGATGGCCGCGCCGATCTCAGTGAGTTGGGGATCGTCGAAGACGTTGAGCAGGTCGATCCGTTCTGCAATGTCCTGGACGTTGGCGACGAGGCTGTCCCTGAAGATGCGATCCGGATTCGAGAGAGCCTCGGCCATCTTGAAGACGGGGCCGCGGAGGCGCTCCCAGAGGTCGCGGCGCATTTCCTGCTCGCGGCGAAGATTCTTCTCCTCGAGATCGCGGCGGAACTGGTCGAGGGTCGACGAGGCGAGATTGGCGAAGAAATTGCCGGTCTCGGGGACGGGCTCGTAGGAGACGTCGAGGCTGAAATGGTCCCGGATCGAGTCGGCTGTGGGGTAGTCGTCTTCCTGGTAGAGCTGGCCGAGAAGGTCGGGTGCGGTGTCGACGAGCTGGGGATACTGCCGGGTGAAGTCTGAGGCGAGCTGATCGAAGCGGAGTCTGAAGTCTTGGAGAGCGGTGCTGTAGGGGATCGTGAGGCGGGCGGGGAGGAACTGAGCCCCTTCAGCCCAAACGATCGTGTGCTCGTAGTGGTAGGTGCGGGCCTCGGTCGCGAGCTTCTGGAGGGGTTCGAGCGCAGTTTTGGGGACGAGGGTCTTCGAGACGCGCACCATGCCATCCGTGGCGTTGTGGCGCGCTGCCGTATCTCGGCCGGCCTGACGGTCGCCCTTGCGACCGCTCCAGAGGCGAATGGTGAGCTTGGAGATGACGCCGGCGAGAGCAAGATCAGAGGAATGAGTCATGAGAAGGATCTCCTTGGAAGTAGAGGTTCAAGCGGCGAGGCCAAAGGCGTGCTGGTGGTTGACGGTCCAAGAGGCGAAGGAACTGGTGTTGAGGATCGCGGCATTTTGGGCGGTGGCAAAGCTGGCGAAGAGAACCTGAAATTCATTGGGAAGCCGTTCGAGATAGCGGAACAGGTTCTCGGCGGGGAGGTCGGTGGACCAGCCGAGGAGGGAGCCGACGATCGCGTAGAGGATCGTGGGATCGTCTGGCACCTCGACGCCATCGGGGTCGTGGGCAATCTCGGAAAGGTCGGGAAGCTTGGTGGAGATCTCAAGGAAGCCAGAGAACTCGGTGCCGACGCCGGGGCCGAGGATGCCGTGGATCATCTCGGTACGGGTTGCCGGGTCGAGATCGGCCCGCAGCACTCGGGAGCACCACTCCCAGGACCTGGGATTCGGGGATCCGGTTAGATCGGGAGTGGGCTGCTCGACGAGGAGGGAGGTGGGGCGCCAACTGAGGTAGGCGGCGATCAGTGGGTTCAGATTCTGGCGGAGCGCCCATTGGGTCCATTCGCGATGGTCGGTCTCGAGCGCGAGGGGGACGAACCTCTGCTTGAGGGGCTCGATGAAGCCCGATCCTCCGGCGCGGTCCTGACGACGGTTCGAGCAGGCGACGATGCTGACGTGCTGCGAGAGCTTGTTGCCATTGAGCTGACGGCAGTCGGGGTGAATGAGCTGCATGAGGGCGGCTTGCACGGCGGTGGGAGCCTGGATCAGATCGTCGATGAACCAGAGGGTGGGCCTGGACGCGCTGATGAGCTCGAGGAGCTCGTCGAAGGGCAGGAATTTGGCGTGGCCGTCGACCAGGAAGGGGAGCCCCTTGAAGTCGGTGGGGTCGGCGATCGCAGGGTGAGAGACGATGAGGCGGCAGCCCATCCGCTCGGCGAGGAGGTGAGCGAGGGCGCTCTTTCCGATACCTGGGGCACCGGTAACGAGGACCGAGAGTCGTTGGTCGAGAAGGGACTGACAGGTCTTAAGGGCGGTTTGAAACTTCATGATGTGCGGCTCCTTTTGTGCGGTTTGACGTCCATGACGGAAGGGCCAGACCCGGGGGAAAAGGCCGTGGGGCAAGGTCGTGCGAAGCACGCCCCGTAGGGGTCTGCCTTGCCGCGGCGGCCGACCCCGGGTAAAAGCCCGGCCGTGCATGGGCGGCGAGCCGCACGAAAGGAGCGCCAAGCGAATACGGATGTGGTGGGGGTGGGGACGAAGAGGGGACGGGGACTGGTCGGGGCTGGTGGCGGGCCATTTCTGTCCGACGGTGTAGCGGGGCGTAGGGGTCCCCGCCGGCCGCCAGGCCGCCCAGCCGCGGGGTTAGGGGTCCCCGCCGGCCGTAGGCCGCCCAGCAGCGGGGTATAGGGGTCCCCGCCGGCCGCAGGCCGCCGAGCAGCGGGGCGCAGGGGTCCCCGCCGGCCGCAGGCCGCCGAGCAGCGGGGCGTAGGGGTCCCCGCCGGCCGTAGGCCGCCCAGCAGCGGGGTGTAGGGGTCCCCGCCGGCCGCCAGGCCGCCCAGCCGCGGGGTTAGGGGTCCCCGCCGGCCGTAGGCCGCCCAGCCGCGGGGTGAAGGGGTCCCCGCCGGCCGCCAGGCCGCCCAGCCGCGGGGTTAGGGGTCCCCGCCGGCCGTAGGCCGCCCAGCCGCGGGGTGAAGGGGTCCCCGCCGGCCGCCAGGCCGCCCAGCCGCGGGGTTAGGGGTCCCCGCCGGCCGTAGGCCGCCCAGCAGCGGGGTGAAGGGGTCCCCGCCGGCCGCCAGGCCGCCCAGCCGCGGGGTTAGGGGTCCCCGCCGGCCGTAGGCCGCCCAGCAGCGGGGTGAAGGGGTCCCCGCCGGCCGCCAGGCCGCCCAGCAGCGGGGTGAAGGGGTCCCCGCCGGCCGCCAGGCCGCCCAGCAGCGGGGTGTAGGGGTCCCCGCCGGCCGCCAGGCCGCCCAGCAGCGGGGCGAGGGGTCCCCGCCGGCCGCCAGGCCGCCCAGCAGCGGGGCGAGGGGTCCCCGCCGGCCGCCAGGCCGCCCAGCCGGGGCGAGGAGCCCCGACCCAGCAGCGAAGAGCCCGCCCAAGGGCCGCGGAGCAGCCCTGCGCGGAGCCGGAGGCGGAGTCCCGTGAGGTCTCGGAGGGATTCCCCAGAAGGCCCGTAGGGCCTGAGGAGAAGGAAGGAGAGACCGGCCCCCGGTCCTGGTTCGGACCGGGGGACACGGCCAAGGTTTCAGGCGCTTCGATTGAGGTCCGGAGCATCCTCGGCCGAGAGGTGAGCAGTCCCGGGGTCGCGGCCGTTTCCGGGAAGAACGTCGTGGAAGAACGCGAGATAGGCGAAGTAGTCGGCGGCCGTTGCGTTCAGGGCGGCGACGTCTGGAAGACGGATGGAGTCGGCCCCGAGGAGCGCGATGAGGCGATCGAGGTGGGAGGCGAGCTTACGGCGGAAGACATGCGGTTGCGCCGATCGACGCCGGCGGCACGAGAAGGCCGGAGGCCGTGGTGTTCGGATCGGGAAGGGATGACGTTCCGCCGCGCAGCGCCGCGGCGGAGTCGAAGGGCTTCAATCGGCCAGAGCGCTTTGAAGCTCAGGTGAGAGGCGGCGGACGGTGCCAGTGTCGCGGACGCTGCAGCCGGAGGCGCGTGCGAGCTCGATCGCTTCCTCGTCGGTAAAGCGCCCGCAGTCGATGCAGGCTTGGACCTCGCCAAGAGTGAGTGGGGGCTGGGCATTCATGATGCACCAGCCGGGGCAGCTCGGATCGCCGCAACCGCCGATCTCGTCGTAGATGGCGAGGCAAGCATCACAAGTGACGTTGCCGAGATCGTTCGACGCTGTGTCGCCCTGGGCGCCGCAGAGGACCGAGCTCGAGCGGAGCAAAATGTGGACCGGGGGCGGTGGTGTGGAGGGAGACGCAACCAAAAGCTCGACGGGCGCAGACCCGAGCGGCCACTCCATAAGGGCGGCAAGGGGTCCGTCGAAGAGGAGGCGCTTGGCAGCCCCGGGTTCCTATTCGGCGGCTCTGATCGTGAGCCAGGGAGTTCCTTCCTTCGCCTCGGCAGCAATCTCGAGAAGGAGAGGAACCTGGTCATGATGAAGGGAAAACGATAAAGATGTACCGCCCTTGAAGGCCATTCCGCCGAGCGGACCTTCGATCGCTCCGTGGAAGCGGTCTGAAGACATAGGGTCGATCTCCGAGTTGGGTCGAGCGGTAGCGCTCGCGGAGAGGTCCGAAAAGAGCGGGAGACCCTCCCGTGAAAGCTACGGCGTTTGCCCGGAGGGACCTGCCCCCGGGGGAGGAACCCCCGGGGGCCAAAGGCGTCATGCGGCCTGCTCGCTCTTGAGCCTCTCGATGCTGAAGGAGTGGAGTACGAACTGACGGGCCGTCTTTTCTTCGCCGTCCTTCTTGTAGGTACGGTCCTCGAAGTGGCCGGTGGCCCGGATGCGGTCGCCTTGGCGGAGCTGGAAGGCGATGCCCTCCCAGTCGACGACGTTATGCCAGCGGGTGGGCTTGTCGCCGTAGCCGCCGGTTGCGAGGGAGAAGGTGAGGAAATATCGTTCGCGTGTCTCGTAGGTCTTTTCGACCACCTCATCAATCATGTTGTCGTAGACGTTCTTCGTCACGGTCTTGGCGGGGATGGTGCGCTCCACGGGGTCGCCACCGAGGTTGCCGTAGAGGTCGACGGTCTGGTGCTGGGGCTTCTTGGGCTGCTTTTTCATGGGGATCTCCTTTTCGGTTTTGGGTTCGTTCGTCACGCCTCGGAAATGACCCGAGGGGAGGAAAGGAGGGCCGACAAGGCCGTGCGCAGCACGCCCGAAGGGTTGCCTTGCGGCCCTCCGCCCCTCGGGTAAAAAGACGAGAAGTGATGGGCGGGCCCGGAGCCGAAAAGGAGGTTCCCCAATGAAAGGGAGGAGGCCCCAGGAGCTCCAGCACCAGTCCGTCGACGTCGTAGCTCTAGGGCAACTTCGGTGGGACTTCAGGGAGAGGAGCGGCCCTGGCGTCTTGGAGCGTGGCGAGGACGACGAGACTGGCTTTGAGGGGAGGTGGGCAAAAGGCCTACGAAACATGCGAGGGACCTTCGCTTCGACCTGCAGGCGGCGTGCTAGGTGAGGCCGAGCGGTGGTGAGGAAGCGTCGACTGGGAGGGGATCACCTCAGGATAGAAAGGAAGAGAGCGGATCTGGGATCACGGCGCGATTTGGGCCTCGAACGAAGGGCGGCGAATCAAAGGCGGTCCATTGAAGGGCGTGCCTCTTGGCCTCGAAGGCGAGATTTAGCCAAGCGAGCGGCGGCTGGTTTGGACTTGGCGGCTGGGGGTTCGTTCCTCGGGGCGAGGTTGGACGCGGGGAGGGTCGGGGGAGGGGACTGAGGATCGGACGAGCAAGGATCGGGATCGGGTAATGAGCTTCCGGACGTAATTGGCGGAGATGCCCAGGCGGTCAGCGATCTGCCGGGCTGTGAATCCGTAGGCCAAGCGAAGGAGGAGTACGGTTCGGTGATGGCGATGGGGTAGTTCGCGAAGGAGGCTCTTGACGAGCTGAAGTAGTTCCTGAGTGGGAGCCTCCGAGGGCGATAGCTTGAGAAGGAGGGCGGGGTCGAGAAAGTCGACGCGTTCCGCGTGGCGCTTGGTCCAATAGTCGATACAGAGGAAGCGGAGTGCGGTGACGGCATAGGCCTCTTTGGACTCGATTCGATCCCAAATAGGGAGAACCTGGAGGAAGCATCTTTGAACGAGGTCTTGGGCGTCGTCGGGCGGAATCCGGTGGTGGCGAAGGACTCGGTGGAGGGAGGGGCGAAGAGACTCGAGGGCGGCTCCGATCGATTCCGAGGAGTCGGGCTTGCCGGCGATCGTGGGAGGAGAGGTCGGCATGTTTAAAAGGATCGAAGTTGCGGAGTCGCAGGATTTTAGCTCAAGGGAGGGGTCGTGGAGAGTCGCCGGCGAGCGTCAATTGGAATTCAGGCGCGTCGTTGCGCTTCTGCGTAGAGCTCGTCGTCCCGGTGGCCGAGGAGGACGACGATGTCGCCGGCGACGGAGTCGGGGTCGTCGCTGTGGTCTGCCTTCGCGGCCTCGATCGCTGACCGAGGGTCGACGGCCTCGACGTGGTCCAGCGCGATCCGTAGCTCATTGTCGAGCCAGAGGACGGTCCAGTTCTGCATCCCTTGGGGGCGGGTCGGGTCAAAGTCGCAGAGAGCATCAAAGTGATGGCCGGAGATGACAACGGCGGTCTCGGGGTCGATCTCGTCGCCGTTGTGCTCGTTGGCGGCTGCCTCGAGGGCCAGAAAGGGATCGTCGGCGGTGACGTGGTCGACGACCAGGGTGGCGTCCTCATTCGGCCACAGAACGGTCCAGGATGGGGCGGAGGGGTCAGCCTCGCCGGCCTGGAAGTCGTGGAAGACCTGCTGGGTTTCGAAATCTTCTGCGTCGTCAAGCATGGTGGTCTCCGAGAAAGAGGCTCGGCCGGCCTTGAGCCGGCCGAGCAGGGTTATCAGCTTGGGCGTGGGACGCGTTGGGGAACCAGGAGGATGTGGAGGACCAGATCCGCGGCGCTGCAGTCGGGGACGAGCTCGAGCTTGATGGTCGTCGGGCCGGGGTAGCGGGTCGGAGAGGAAGGCTTAGAAGGTTCCAAAGAATGTCTCCCGGGCCGGGATGGTGTCTCGGCAGGGGGTCCCTTCCCCCTGGAGGTCTCTTTCCTGTCCGGCGGCCCTTGCGGAGCACGTCAGGGCGCGAAGCGCCCACGTCGGGGGTGGGCTTCCAGTCAAGGACGGGCCGTAGGTCCGCCCCGAAGGGGATTGCCTTGACGGAGGACCACCCCCCGGCGACGATGAAAAAGGGCCGGCGGACAGGAAAGAGATCTCCAGAGGGAAAGGGAGTAAAGGGAAGGGTTTGAATCGAGTGTGGATCATCAAAGGAGTACACCAGCGCGGCGGCGAGGTGCTGGGAGGGGCCCCGTAGGGGAGGGGCCCAGGTCCGCGCCGCGGCGATTGCACGAGGGAGAGATGTCGAGGCCTGGAGTCGTTGCGTTAGGAGGCGTCGAGGGTTAGGAAAGTCGTGGGTAGGGATTGTTCCCGGATTGAGTGGAAGTCGTAGAGCGGGGCGCAGGGGGCCCCGCCGGCCGCAGGCCGCCCAGCCGGGGCGAGGAGCCCCGACCCAGCAGCGAAGAGTGCGCCCGAGGGCTGCGGAGCGGCCCTGCGTGGAGCCGGAGGCGGAGCCCCGTGAGGTCTCGGAAGGATTCCCCAGAAGGCCCGTAGGGCCTGAGGAGAAGGAAGGAGAGACCGACCCCCGGTCCTGGTTCGGACCGGGGACACGGCCAAGGTTGCAAGCGGTTGGATTGAGGTCCGGAGCATCCTCGGCCGAGAGAGCAGCGCTTCCGGGTTCGCGGCCGTTGGTGGGAAGAACATCGTGGAAGAAGGCGAGATAGGCGCAGTAGTCGGCGGCAGTTGCGTTCAGGGCGGCGACGTCTGGAAGGCGGATGGAGTCGGCCCCGAGGAGCGCGACGAGGCGGTCGAGGTGTAAGCGAGCTTACGGCGGAAGGTATGGGCCGGCCGGAAGCCGAAAGTGCCGTCTGTGAAAGCGTTGTGGGCGACGCGGTCCCCGCCGGCTGTCGGCCGCCTAGCAGCGGGGTGAAAAGCTCATGGATAACGGAAGTTCCCGAATATCGGACCCACTACACTAGCGGTTACTGCCGCAGGGCGGGGCTATAGAGAAGCGCGCAGCATCCCGTGCGCGATCGCGAGGAGCTTGAGTGGCCCTGCCGTTTTTGGATCGCTCCTCGGGAAGCGTCCCATCGCAGGCCGAGCCTATTGGCGGGCGCTGCCGGCGCTGGGGTATTTGCCGGGGCCGATCGAACCTCCCACGCGAACCTCGTTCGCGGTCTACGCCGGCGCTCTGTCGCCGGCGCTGCGGGCCGGGCCGCCGGTCGGGGTGTTACGACTTAAGGAAGGGAGGTGGGGCATGACGGAAGAACGCGGGCGGTTGGAGGTGGCGGGGGGCGGCGAGCCGGTGCCTCTGCGCTTCACCCGGGGTCGGACGAGCGGACGGCTGTGGCCCGAGGTGGTCAAGGACTTTGCGGTGCTGCTGGAGGTCTTCAGCGGCCACGAGACCGCCTGGCTCGTCAGCCGCTCGGGGCGCTGGCGGGCCGAGGTGCACGTCTGGGAGCCGGATCAGATCGAAAAGCCACGGCTCGCGAGGTTTCGCTGCACGGTCCAAGGGGTGCCGACGGTCACGGAGCCGTGAGGGGGCGGTTCTGGGGGAGCCTCGTGCGGCCGAGGTGGGTCGGCGCACGTTCGAGGCTACCAGGGCCTTGCTTTGTCTCAGAAAGTGAGGATAATGGAAGAGCGAGGAGGACTTGACCAAGTGCCCCACCGAATGTCACCCGGCGAAAAATACGCGTGTTTCATGAGCTTAGTCGCTTTGCTTGGGGCAGGGTTCTTAATATCACACGCTGCAAGAACTGAAATCTTCAATCTTGAAGCAAAAATAGGTCTAGGAGTAGGAGTCGTCGTTGGAATAGTCTCATCCGGTGCATTGGCGTTGAATTGGCTTGAGTATTTATCAAACAAGAGACCCGCGCTCTTTTGGTTGGAATTGTTCTTACCACGTAGCGTTGCACAGAACGACTTGGGCGATTTGTTGGAGGAGCTGGAGGCTCGGAGGAAGGATCTGACGATTCCGAAGTGGAGGACCTGGCTCTGGTCTTGGGGACGGTACTTCGAGGTGGCGGTCAACGGGCTTCGGGAGTACGCGGCGATGTTTGTCGATCGGCTGGCGCGTCGATAGAAAGAAGGACCCGATGAGAGTGGAAGCGAAAACCGTGGTGCTGCAGGCGCTGACCGAGGGCGAGGGCTTCGGTCTTGAGCTGATGGAGCGGATCAGGACCCGAACCGGGGGGAAGACCCCTCTTTCGGAGGGATCGCTCTACCCGGCGCTGCGCGAGCTCGAACGACAGGGGCTCGTCGAGAGCTTCGAGGGCGAGACGGTGCCCGAGCGGAGGGGGCGGCCCCGGATCTACTACCGGCTGACGGGGGAGGGGCGGCGTGTCGCGCAGGAGGAACGCGAGGAGGCGCAGGGGCTTTTCGGATTCGCCGGCGGGGAGCCGGTGTTCGGGTGAAGACTTTGCCTATCAAGGAGGAGGGGGCCGTGGCAGCAAAGCAGACGCTTCTTGGAGAACCCAGGCTGATGATGGTGCAGCGGCGCGGATTGCTCTTAAAAGGAGTTTTCCTAAATGAAGACGGATCAGTCGAGGAGAGAAGATGGATAGCGCCGAATGTCAGCTGGTCCGAATTTTCAGTGACGTCCGACTGGAAGCCTTCTAGCTCTAGAACCTACCCGGCGGCGTTCCGGGCCATCGCTCTCCTCCTGCCACGCCGACTGTATATCGAGGATCTCGGCGACGCGCTCGAGGTTTTGGATGCCCTAGACCGATCCAGAAGTCCTCGCTGGCAGCGGTGGCTCAAGATCGGGAGCACGTGCATTTTTCTCCTTCTCAACACGGTGCGCGAGGGGGTCTCGGCGGTGAAGGGCAATGCAGGCTCGGCAGCTCAGAGGAAGGACGAGAAATGAACGATCGTCAACGGGAGGTTCTCGGGGCGCTGATCAACGGTCCCGGTTATGGCCTTGAGATCCTGGAGCGGGTCAGGCTGCGGGGCGGGGCGAAGGCAGGCCTTTCGTCAGGCAATCTCTATCCGTTGCTGCGCGAGCTGGAGCGCGACGGTCTTCTTACGAGCTTCGCGGGTGAGACGGCGCCGGCGCGGGGGGGACGGCCCCGGATCTACTACAGGCTGACCGGCGAAGGTTGCCGAGCTGTGCTTGAGGAGCGCGGAGCCGGAGTCGTCGGGGAACCGGGATTCGTGCCGGTACTTGCCTAGAGAGGCGTAGGGAAAGGGAGTAAAAGGAATGTTTGAATCGAGAGTGGATCATCAGAGGGAGTACACCAGCGCGGCGGCGAGGTGCTGGGAGGGACCCCGCAGGGGAGGGGCCCAGGTCCTCGCCGCCGACGCAGCTCCTCGTGGACCTCGGACCAACCCACCTCCGGACGCTCGCGCCGCACCCTCGTCGCCGGCGACGGCGGATACAGCCGCTGCTCGAGATCCTCCCGACTCAAGCTCTCCCACTCCTTCGTCTCCAGCAATCCCGCCCTCTAGGCTCGCACCAGGTACTCCGCCACACTCGCACGACCCATCCCGCTGACGCGACTGGCCTGACGCTGACTCAATCCACAGGCCAGCAGTAACCGCAACACCTCTTGGACCTTCCGCATGCTCGTTCTCCGTGCTGACATCGCGCTCCCTTCCAGCAGGGAACCACGATGCCACGCTGTCGGAGCCCTGAGCGCCGCTCATTCCGACGGCAAGCCGGCCACCCCTTCCGAAGACCACTGAAAAGTGGCCGCCTTCACGTCGGAACAGGTGGCCGCCTTCACCCCGGAACGGGTGGCCGCCTTGCTGTCGGAATCAGTGGCCGGATTGACGTCGGATTGGGTGGCCGGCTTCGGCCGGAATCCGCAAGCACAGCTCTTCGGAGCCCGCGAACGGTCCCGAAGGCCCTCCACGCCACCGCCAGCGTAACGCTCCGCCCACTTGTACCCGGTCTTGCGGCTCACGCCGTAGTGCTCGCACAGCTCCGTCATCGTGAACAGGTAGCTATCCAGGTCGCCAATAAATCGCTCTCGTTGTTCCATTCGGGTCGGCTCGTCCCAGGGCATCGAGTTCCTCCCTTCCGGAACTCAATGTTCCCTCTTCCCGAGACTGTTACCCATCTGCCCGGTCTGTTTGTTACCTATGTCTCCGGTCTATACCGGGAACTGAGTAGCTTCGGGGGTATCAAGAGAACCCTTGAGATGTCTTGCAGGTTTATTGGCCTGTGCTGGTCTCTTCTCGATGAAGGCCCAATTCTAAGATCCAGGAACAACCTTTACGTGATTAGCTCGCATCCGGTAGCTCTATCGAGCCGGTGTACTGATTCTTGGCGTCAGCGAGATTTCACCGCCAGACTTTTCCGATACTGAGAGCTAGCAAGAGAGCGCGAGGTAGTCTCAGTATTCGGAGTTCCTTAAGAGCTGCATGTCAAGTTCATGGCTCTCAACAATTTTGTCCATTACTCATCAAGCTCCTCTGTTCCGTCAAGTATTTAGGCGCCCTTCCCCTCGAGCCTCCGCTGCAGAAAGAGCCTAATCTGCCTTAGGTGCCCCGGAAAGATAACGGCGTAGATGAGGCCGAGGGCAAAACCTCCCGTTACTGGGAGCACATAGGGGACAAGGGCTAGCGCGAGATGTCGTGCCCAGAGAGGGCTGCGCTCCCAGAGGAAGTCTGCGATGTGCTCAAGCTCTATAACGAGGAGAGCAACGGATAGGGCAACATAAACGAGCTTAGAGTTAGTCTTGTGGCCAGGAAACATATTACCTCTCCTCACAGCTTAGCGTCTACTCAACTCTCTTCAGAGATCTAGGCACCTGCCAGCTCCAAGAATCAAGTGCCGAGGTACTGTTTAGAGACGCGAAACCCCACCCTTCCCGAAGGCTTTAAGGAGGACCGCCGGCCGAAGCTGGCAAGCGATCAACAGAGCCTGGACCCCACCAGAGGGTCAATCCGATCGCGAGGAGACCTGCTGCAAGAACGCGGATTCTAGAAGACATATCTTCTCCCAAAGGAGCGGCCACATAGACGGCCGATATGGCCGAAAACAGGACGCTCAATCCAATCGGAGCCGAAATTTTTCGTCTCAAAGCGCAACACCATCGGCTCGCAAGGGAATCTTAGAGCCTTTCCGGGCCAAAGCAAGTCAAATCGGGTGATTTTTCGTATTGCCGTTTCGCCATTTGGGCATGGATTCCTGTGATCGCGTCGAGCGGACCTCCTGGTCTTGGGCGTCATCCGTCTGGCGGAATCCGGTGGTGGCGAAGGACTCGGTGGAGGGAGGGGCGAAGAGACTCGAGGGCGGCTCCAATCGATTCCGAAGGGTCGGGCTTGCCGGCGAGTGGAGGAGGAGAGGTTGGCATCTCTGGAGGGGTCGAAGTTGCGGAGTCGTTGCGCTTCTGCGTAGAGCTCGTCGTCCCGGTGGCCGAGGAGGACGACGATGTCGCCAGCGACGGAGTCGGGGTCGTCGTTGTGGTCCGCCTTCGCGGCCTCAATCGCCGACCGAGGGTCGATGGCCTCGACGTGGTCCAGCGCGATCCGTAGCTCATTGTCGAGCCAGACGACGGTCCAGTTCTGCATCCCTTGGGGGCGGGTCGGGTCGAAGTCGCAGAGAGCATCAAAGTGATGGCCGGAGATGACAACGGCAGTCTCGGGGTCGATCTCGTCGCCGTTGTGCTCGTTGGCGGCGGCCTCGAGCGCGAGAAACGGATCGTCGGCGGTGACGTGGTCGACGACCAGGGTGTTGTCCTCGTTCGGCCACAGGACGGTCCAGGATGGGGCGGAGGGGTCAGCCTCGCCGGTCTGGAAGTCCTGAAAGACCTGCTGGGTTTCGAAATCTTCTGTGTCGTCAAGCATGGTGGTCTCCGAGAAAGAGGCTCGGCCGGCCTAGAGCCGGCCGAGCAGGGTGATCAGCTTGGGCGTGGGACGCGCTGGGGAACATGGAGGATGTGGAGGACGAGGTCCGCGGCGCTGCAGTCTGTGACGAGCTCGAGCTTGATGGTCGTCAGGCCGGGGTAGCGGGTCGGAGAAGGAGGTTCGGAAGGATTCACAGAAGGTCTCCCGGGCCGGGATGGTGTCTCAGCAGGGGGTCCTTTCCCCCTGGAGGTCTCTTTCCTGTCCGGCGGCCCTTGCGGAGCACGTCAGGGCGCGAAGCGCCCACGCCGGGGGTGGGCTTCCAGTCAAGGACGGGCCGTAGGTCCGCCCCGAAGGGGATTGCCTTGACGGAGGACCACCCCCCGGCGACGATAAAAAAGAGGGCCGGCGGACAGGAAAGAGACCTCCAGAGGGAAAGGGAATAAAGGGAATGGTTTGAATCGAGTGTGGATCATCAGAGGAGTACACCAGCGCGGCGGCGCGGTGCTGGGAGGGGCCCCGTAGGGGAGGGGCCCAGGTCGCGACGCCGAGATTGCAAGAGGGGGGAGATGTCGAGGACTGGAGTAGTTGCGTCAGGAGGCGTCGAGGGTTCGGAAAGTCGTGGGTAGGGATTGTTCCCGGATTGAGTTGGAGTCGTAGAGCGGGGCGCAGGGGTCCCCGCCGGCCGTAGGCCGCCCAGCAGCGGGGCGCAGGGGTCCCCGCCGGCCGCAGGCCGCCCAGCAGAGGGGTGTAGGGGTCCCCGCCGGCCGACAGGCCGCCTGGCAGCGGGGTGTAGGGGTCCCCGCCGGCCGAAGGCCGCCTGGCCGGGGCGAGGAGCCCCGACCCAGCAGCGAAGAGTCCGCCCAAGGGCCGCGGAGCGGCCCTGCGCGGAGCCGGAGGCGGAGCCCCGTGAGGTCTCGGAAGGATTCCCCAGAAGGCCCGTAGGGCCTGAGGAGAAGGAAGGAGAGACCGGCCCCGGTCTTGGTTCGGACCGGGGGACACGGCCAAGGTTTCAGGCTGTTGAATTGAGGTCCGGAACATCCTCGGAGCAGCGCTTCCCGGCTCGCGGCCGTTTCCGGGAAGAACGTCGTCGAAGAAGGCGAGATGGCGAAGTAGTCGGCGGCATGTGGCGTTCAGGGCGAGCTCGCAGAAGCGATCTCGGGGGAGCGCGCGAGGACGCTTCGAGTCTCAAAGCGGAACTGTCCTCGCCACCATCCGAGCACGCGGCGGCATGCCAAGTTGGCAAGCTTGCTGGCCGGCACGCTGAGGCAAGCGTGACTGAGGGCAGGACTGTCGCTTTTGCTGGTAGGATAGGTGAACAAATGAGAAGCGTGTCTTGAAGGGGGAGGGGCCCCCGATTTCATTGCGCCCCTTTTTCGCCATGGGACTTTCAGGTATGAGCTGCTCGGAGATCTTCCTGAGCTCCACCATCATGGATTTCGAAGCCTACCGACGATCTGTTCAGGAGGTTCTTCTCCAAAAAGCCGAGGTCGCAGTCTTTCTCAGCGAAGATTGGCCGGGCGGGTATGACGATACGGTTCAGAAGTGTAGGGCCCGGGTCGAGGCTTCTCACGGATTCTTTCTGATGATGGGCTACTGGTACGGCTCCATCCCCCCGGGCCAACAGAAGTCGATCACGCATCTGGAGTTCGAGTGGGCCTTCGGCAAATGGGGGAAGCTGCCTTTTCCCCCTCTCGCGGTGTTCCGCCCCAAGCCGCAGAGCCCGGCCGACCAGGAGCTGCGGACGGCGGCCGAGCCTTTGATCCAAAAGCAATATCCCGAAAGGCTTCAGCACGACAGCCTCTTGGACTCTTTCTGGAGCCAGGTTGCAGGAGGCCTCGAATCCTGGCGGACGGTCCGCGAGTTCAAGGATCAGCACGACTTGCGGGAGTACAGCCTCACGTCATGCCTGATCTGGAAAGGACAGACCTTCGAGGCTGCGGCTCAAGGGAAGATAACGCCTGTCGCGTCCGGCCCACGGCTGACGGATGAACAACTCGGTCTCCTGGGACGTGAGACGCAGCTGGATGCTGCGCGAGACCTTCTGGTGGAGCTGGCCGCCCAGCCCGACGTCCCAGCGGTCTGCCTGCTCGTCTCTGGCGGCGAAGACGCTGGCCAGCGGGCCTTTCTCGCGGCGCTCCTGCGGACGAGATCGTTCAAGAACGCCCGCCCTTCCAGGCTCGGCCGGCCGCCGCTTGACCATTACGACACTGCCGTCCTGATCCAGTGGGTGGCCAAGGCGCTGGGCCTTGGGGGCGGTGCCGAGATCAAGACTCCGGACGAGCTTGCCGACCGGGTGGCTGCAGAGCTCAAGCAGCAGCCGCTTTGGTTCGCACTGGATCAGGTGAGCCGGCTGAGCGGAGGACTCACCGTCTTCCGGGATTCGTTTTGGCGACCTCTTTATGAGCGCCTGAAGGAACTGCGCGCAACCCAGCCGATGACGCACCGCCTGATCGCCGTGGTGACGGAGTACTCGGGCGATGCCCTGGCTTGGGGCGCCGCCGTCTGCGGCCCCGACTTCGACGGGGAGCCGGCGGACTTCTCGAAGCTGTTGCTCCTCCCCGAGCTGGCCGGATTCAAGCGCAAAGACGTCCTCCGCTGGCTCGAAGAAATCGAGGCGCCTGCGGAGCTGTGGGATCAGCTCGCCAAGAGCGTCCTTAAAGATGACCAGAGTAAACCCGACGGGACCCCTCTGCGGGTCTTCGACCGCCTGCAACGCCACCCTCTGTGGCTCGAGGACGAGGACGATGAATGAGACCCTCTACACCGGCAAAGGAACGGATTTCTATGCTGCCCAGGACAAGGTGGCCGACATCGTCAACCTGGCGGTCGCGCTCAACCGGCCGCTCCTGGTCGAAGGAGAGCCGGGGTGCGGAAAGACCATGCTCGCGTATTCCATCGCCGCGGAGAAAGGGCTGGGCGAGCCGGTCAAGATTTCGGTCAAGAGTACCACTCGCGCGCAGGATCTGCTCTACCGACTCAATGCTCTCCGCCGCTTCCAGGACGCACAGAGCCGGGAGAACCAGCGCGCCCAATATCTTTATCCCTACCTCTCGCTTGGTCCACTCGGACAGGCGATCCACCGAAAGGAGCGCACCGTCGTGCTGATCGACGAGGTCGACAAGGCTGACATCGATTTTCCCAATGACATGCTCGACGTGCTCGAGCGGTTCTCCTTTCAAATTGAGGATCTCCCCCCTGAGGAAGAGGAGCTCTGCCGCGAGGACAAGGGTTTTGGAAGGACCATTCAAAGCGAGGATGGCAAGCACCCGATCGTAGTGATCACCAGCAACCGAGAGAAGCGCCTGCCCGAGCCATTTCTTCGTCGCTGCCTCTACATTCGCCTCCGCTTTCCGGAGAGCATTGACGAGCTACGCGACATCGTGCGCAAAAACACAAAGCTCACGGCCAGGGAGCTGAGCGAGGGGGTGCTCAGCGCCGCGATCGGGTCTTTCCTCGCCGTCCGCCAGACCGCAGTCGGCAACACACAGAAGCCGCCCAGCACCGGCGAGCTGATCGATTGGGTGAGAATCCTTCACTGGAAGGGAGAGACGCCGGAGAGCTTGACACAAAATCCGGCCCTCCCGCCGTTCTGGGAAACGCTTTTCAAGACCATGGGCGACCTCGACACCTACCCCGGCTTGGCACAACGCCGACAGAGCTGAACATGGAATCGGAGCTGCCGCTCGAAAGCCTCTTCCTGTACCTGGTGAACGATCGGGGCCTTTCCCTGACGGTCCGGGACTACCAGGACGCCTTGCGCGCGCTCGCGCTCGGCTTTGGCGGGCGCGACCGGCGGAGCCTCCTGCACCTCCTTGAGACGCTCTGGGCCCGAAGCGATGAAGAATCCCGACAGCTCAACCTGCTCTTCCATGGGATTCCCATCCCAACCGACGAGGAGGTTGCGGCCTGGACGGGACAGGAGACCGATCCAAAGCAGACAGCCGATGACCACAGGGAGGGCTGCGACGATCGAGAGACACCGGTGGACGAAACGCAGGTCCCGCAGATCGAGTTCTCCGCGCCTACACAGACCGGGCTTGGCCTGCCGCAGGCGCAAGTGATTCCTTCCGGCCGGGAGCCGTTCATTCTCCAGCCCCGGCCGCCGGTGAGCCTACGGTCTCTGATCGTGATCTGGCGAAGATTTCGCCGGGCCCTGCGTTCCGGCCCGAAAGTGGAGCTTGACCTCGGGGCCACGATCGCGGAGCAGAGCCGGCGCGGTTTTCTGGATCAACCCGTCCTCGTTCCGGCGCGGCGCAACCTGGCTCGACTGGTGGTCCTCGTGGATGTCAGCCCGAGCATGACCGCCTGGCAGCCCTGGAATCCCATACTGGCGGAGTCTTTGCGCGAGAGCCGCCTGGGTCTCGCGGTGCTCTACTACTTCCACAACGTACCCGGCGAGCGACTCTATGCAACGGATACGCTCACCGGACCCGGCTCGACTGAAGATCTGCTGGAGCGGCACGCCGACAGCACACTGTTGATCGTGAGCGACGCCGGTGCGGCGCGCGGCCGGCGTGATCGCGAGCGGATCGAGACCACAAGCCGGTTCCTGGACCGGGTGTCCGGCCAATGGCAGCCGGTAGCGTGGGTCAACCCGATGCCGCGGCGCCGCTGGAAAGGCACCTCTGCGGACCGGATTGCCCGGTTTCCGAACCTCACCATGACCGAGCTGACCGAGGACGGTCTGGTCCAGGCTATCGATCTCCTGAGGGGGCAGCGGAGCGCCTGATGCGTCCTTTGGAGGCTTACGAAGCGGTGATGCGCTTCGCAGCGGAACGGGGCGAGCCCGCGTTGCGTCTGGCCCTGCATGCCGCGGTGCCCCAGAGCTTCCGCCCGGACCTTCTTCATCTGATACGTCTGAATTTCGTCTCCGAAGCGACTCACGAAACCGAGGCCGATGTCCTCCTCGCTCCCTTCTGCGAAGATACCGGCGGCGGTTATTACCAGCTCGATCCTGAAGCCCGGCGCCAGCTTCTCGACCATCTCGATCCAACCTATCCCGGCGAGAGGGTCTCGCGCGTGCAGAGAGTTGCCGATTTCCTGGTGACCTCTGTGGCTCTGCAGCACCGCCGGTTGAGCGCGGACCAGGACCGCCTCGCGGAAGATTACTTTTCCATCCAGGGCTGGGTCGCGCTAGCGTTCCTACAACCTGAGGCCGCCGCACTCCAACTCGCCGCCGCGTTGGATCAGGGTACGCAGGGAGAGTTAGCCGCCCGGGTCCAATTCAGCGGCCTAGCTGGAGCGCTGTCCGTGCCCCTTGCGAGGTATCCGAAGCTGCTGACCTACGCGGCAGGGCTCGAAGCCTTGGAACAGGGGAGAGCCGCGGACGCGCTGGACCTATTGGAGCGGCTGCCGGATGAGGAGCTCAAGATCGGATGGGTGACCCTGCGGTCGCCGCGGGAGCTGCTGGCGCAGCGGGAAGCCGGGCGGGAGCAGAGGACGGAAGCTGCCTCCTCAACTTCCTACGGGCGCTGTTTCATCAGCTATCCCTTCAATGATAGAGAATTTGTCGATTGGCTGCGCCCGGCTCTTCAATCTTACGGAGTGCACGTCTGGTCAGCGCCACATGATCTTGAGGGCGGTGCTAGTAGTACGCTGATCCCTGAAGCCATTCGATCGGCCGATGTTTTCCTGTTGGTGCTCTCTAGGCGCTTTTCCTCAAGTCATGGAGCAAACTTGGAGGTCGAGATCGCACAGAAGGCCGACCGCCCCATCATAACTCTCTTGGTCGACTCCTCCCAGGAGGGCTTCTCGGGATTTAGGTATGTCGTCGATTTCAGCCAGCAGGAAGGCTACAAACAGAGCCTCGCGACCCTTCTCTACTTGCTTAAGACCGTCGGACCCTCTACACCACAAAGCAACGAGCCCACCTCGCATTCTGTCTTAACCGGTTCGCTGGAAGGAAAGCGTAAGCAAGTGACCGTTCTCTTCTGCGACCTATTGTTAGACGCAGGTCTGAGGTCGCGGGTCGGAGCGGAGGCGATGCATCTTCTAGTAAACAGGTCCTTCGAACTGTGCATGCAACTAATCGCCCCCTATGGTGCGACTGTCAATCGGTACCAGGGCGGTGGCATCCTGGCAGTATTCGAATCGCCGATCGGCCACACCGATCATGCGCGCCGTGCGGTCCTTGCGGCTGTGAGCCTTCAGAAGGCTAGCGGCGTCTGGAGTACCAGCCCGGTCGGACCCTATGGACTCGAGCTCAAGGGGGTCACGGTCCGGATGGGTCTCAATACCGGCCGGGTCGATCTGGACGACGGTGGCTCCTTCCGCATGGAGCACTCCGTCGAGGGCGCCACCACCATCGGCTTGGCTCTTGGCCTGCAGCAGACCGCCAGATCGGGGATGGTGCTGATCAGTGAGTCGACCTGTGAGCTGGTCCGTGACCGGGTAAGGGTCCAGCGCTTTACTATAAATCTGGTTGAGGGAAGTGGGGAGCCGGTCCAGGCGTATAGAGTTCTTGGGCTTGTCGCGTCTGAAGACTCGGCTCTCGTTGTCATGTTCGCGGATCCCTTGAGGCTTGCCGAGGAGAAAATTCTTAACCATCCCTTAGTAGAGTTTCGCCGCACCTTGGCGAGGGCATTGGCAGAATCGTTACGGTTGGATCATAGATATCCACCGCGCCCACTTAGCCCAATGGATATATCAGGCCATTTTGACATAGCCCTGTCGCGTCAATTGGACTTCAGCATTATTCTTACTAGAAGAATGGCCGTCGACTTTCTCAATGCTCTTGGACGGAAGACTTCCTTAACCATGTTGAAAAGGCGATATAATGCCAAGTCTTATCGCGATTTTTTTGGACGAGGGATCTGTCAAGTCGGCGATTCTTATGTCTTTACGTACGCCGAGATCTTGCACATGGAAAAATTAGATGTTCACTTAAAGCTTTCCGATGTACTGGCTCAACTTTAAGCCAGCGGCCAGCTTGTGGCGACTAAGTCGCCAAAATCGTTTGCGCTGCCTCGTTTGAGGGGCGAGGTCTATGGCGGCGTAATTCCCCTGCGAACAATTCCATATGTACTGCACTGCAAAGCTCACGCGGGATCTGGCGGGGCTTGTGGGGACGGTGGCGACCAAGCCCCGCCGGCCGATAGGCCGCCCAGCCGGGGCGAGGAGCCGCGACTCAGCAGCGAAGAGCCCGCCCAAGGGTCGCTCCGCGGCCCTGCGCGAAGCCGGAGGCGGAGCCCGGTGAGGTCTCGGAGGGATTCCCCAGAAGGCCCGCAGGGCCTGAGGAGAAGGAAGGAGAGAGCGGCCCCCGGTCCTTGTTCGGACCGGGGGACACGGCCAAACTTTCAGGCGCTTCGATTGAGGTCCGGAACATCCTCGGCCGAGAGAGCAGCGCTACCCGGCTCTCGGCCGTTGGTGGGAAGCCCGTCGTGGAAGAAAGCGAGATAGGCGAAGTAGTCGGCGGCCGTTGCGTTCAGGGCGGCGACGTCTGGAAGGCGGATGGAGTCGGCCCCGAGGAGCGCGACCAAGCGATCGAGGTGGGAGGCGAGCTTACGGCGGAAGGTATGGGCCGGCCGGAAGGCGAAGGTGCCGTCTTTGAAGGCGTTGTGGGCGACCCTGTCGACGGTGATGCCGAAGAGCAGATTGAGGCTCTCGGGTGTCGCGTGGACATAGCCGTCGAAGAGGGGAGCGGTGAAGGACCCCCAGAGGGAGGCGAGAAGAGCCGCCTGGGCGGCAAGGCCGAGACGAAGCTCAGAGTGATCCTCGCGGGTGGGATCGACGAGGATGGCGTGGCGCGAGATGAAGACCTGGAGCAAGGTGAAGCGGACGATTTGGTCGCCGTCGTATTCGAAGTCGAAATCGAGCACCAGGGTGGCTTGGGTGTGGAGCTTGCGAAGGGCGACGAGCGGTTCGCTCGGTTGATTGGGGATGATGGCCATGGCGTATCTCCTCGGTGAATCAGGTTGGTGAATCAGGGGAGTTGGACGGGGAGCGATGCCGTCCCGAAGGTCTGGGGGGTGAAGGGCCGTAGATAGAGGTACCGCGGGACTCCAGGCATTCCCGGGGGAAACAGCAGCTGGTCCGTGGCGGAGCTGCGATTCGGCTGCAGGAGGGTGACGAAGACGTAGCCCGAGCCGGTCCCCGGATTGACGTAGGCGGCATAACCGGCGAGCCCCGTCTGAGGGGAGGCCGAGACGGCGTAGGCGACTCGGAGCGGTGTCCCCGGCGGGTCGGTCGGCGCCGGAGGAACCAAGGCGACGGCGGTTGCGCCGATCGACGCCGGCGGCGCGAGAAGGCCGGAGGCCGTGGTGATCCGGATGGGGAAGGGATGGGTGATCACCGTCGACGAGCTGCCGGCGTTGAGCCGCAGGCGTGGGGTGTAGGTGCCGGCGGTCGTGTAGGCATGGGAGACGGGGTAGGTGACCGTCTCCTCGTAGGTTCCGTCGCCATTCCAGTCATAGCTGTAGCTGCCGGGCGATCCGCCTTGGAGGCGAACCGAAAAGGAGAGCGGCATGCCGCTCGGGTACGTGCAGGAGGCGGCGCTACAAAGCGTCGCGAGGAAGGTCGTGGGCGTGGGGACGGCCGCGAGGTGATAGGCGGTGACCAGAAAGACCGCGAGCTGAGCACGGGTCAGGGGGCCGAGCGGGCAAAAGAGGTGAGGAGTCGCAGAACAGCCGCCGGTGATGCCGTCGTGGAAGAACTGTTCGATCCACCGGGCGTTGAGGTCGGTCGTCGGGACATCCTGAAAGATCCCGGTGGCGGGGGGAGGGTTGAAGGCGAGGCCGTGGGACGAGCGGACGATGAGGACTGCCGTGTCGGCCCGTGTCGCCGGAGTCGAGGGGCAGTAGTGGGTCGCGTCGCAACCGGTCGCGACGCCGTCTCGGTGAAGCTGCTCGATCCAGGGAGCCGCGTTGTTCGAGGCGGCCACGTCGGCGTAGACGAGGCCGGTCGCGGGCGGTGGGACGAAGGGCGAAGGGTGAAGAGCCCTGCCGACGTAGACGGCGTGCTCGCCGCGCGTGACGTTGTTCTCGGGGCAGAAGGTACGGATGCCCGTCGAAGGGTCGAACGTGCAGCCGGCTGTAAACCCGGTGTAGTACAGGGTTTCGATGAACGAGCGCGCCCAGTAGTTGGCCGGAACGTCCGCAAAGACCGTCGACGTGACGGAGATGGGAAGGCTTGCCGTCGCAGAGCCGGAGAGGTTGAACAGCGTGAGCGAGAGCTGGTAGGAGCCGGCGGCGGCCGGTGTCCAGGTGAAGGTGGGACCGGTGCCGGTTGCCTGCGACGAATCGGGCCGGGTGAGCCGCCAGGCGTAGGAGTAGGGTGGGCGGCCGCTCACGGTCGCTGCATAGATCCCGGGTGTCGAGGGGGAGAGGACGGTGGGACCCGCGATCGCCAGAATTCGCGGCGAGGGGTCAAGGACGGTGACGGTCTTGGTGATGGTCGAGCAACCCGCGGAATTGCAGGCCTTGAGGGTCACGGTCTTGACGCCTGGAGTGGTGAACGAGACGACGGGGCTTTGATTCGTCGATGTCGCCGATGACGAGGTCGACGAGGTGACCGCGGCGACGAGTAAGGCCGCGAGGAGCTGGGTAAAGGCTTCGGGCATCATTCGGGGGAATCTCCCAGGTAAAAAGAGGGCCCGGCGGCCCGTGAGGGCGCCGCCGGACCCGATGCGACGCGCTACTGGGCGGTCCGCCGCCGGCGGCCGACGAAGACGCCGGCAAAGGCGAGCAGGACCGCGAGGAGGCTCAGGCCCGCCTCGTTCAAGGTCGGAACGTTCTGGGGAGGGGGCGGGGGGGTAGCGGCGCGCGTGACCGGGGTGATCGTCGGGTCGAGCGGCGCCGGCGTCGTGGGGTCGTTCGAGAGGGCGGCCGCGGCGTTGCTCGCCGCGATCGAGCCCTGGGAGACGATCTGGGTCACGCTGTCGGGGAGCGATGCGGCGAGGGTGACCCGGTAGGTGACGGTGACAGAGCTCCCCTGCGTGAGGTCGCCGAGCGCGACCTGGACGGAGGCATCGGCGGGCGCGTTCCCGGTCGAGATCGAGCCGGCGGACGTCGTGACAGAGCCCACGACCAGATGGGTGTGATCGGGAGGATTGATGGAGAAGACGGCGGCTCCCGCGGTCGTGGTTCCGGTGTTGGCGATGGTTGCGGTGTAGAGAAGAACGTCGCCGGCAGAGACGGAACCCGACAAGTCGGTGTCGGTCGCAAGCGCAGCGGCGAGGTCGACGGCGAGCGACGCCGGCGCATTGGGGGGGGTGTCGACGCTGCCGCAGCTGGTGTGGTTGGCGGTGTCGGCCGCACAGGCGGTATTCGAGACCGTCCAGACGCCGGGGGGGAGAGTGCCGACCAGGACGGCGTAGCGGAAAGACCTGCTCTGGCCGGCGGGGAGAGAGGGGATGGCGAGAGTGCAGGTTGAGCCCGCGGCGGTCGAGGTGCAAGACCAGGATGGGTCGCTGTGGGCCGCGTCGAAGGTGGTATTGGCTGGAACGCTCTCCGTAATGGTGAGTCCCGCCGCGTCCTGGTCGCCAGTATTGGCAAGGGTGAGGCTGTAGAGGACGAGGTCGCCGGAGAAGACCTTCCGGGTGGCGAGAGCTCCGGGAACCGGCGCGGCGAGCATCTTCGTGAGGGCCAAAGCTACATGGCCGTTCGACGGGGTGCCGATCGTCGAGCAGGCCGTGGGAGCGGAGGAGCTGCTGGCGCAGACGCCATTGGTGAAGGTTTGGACGCCGGCAGGGAGTGGCGATTGGATGGAAACCGCAAAGGCGATCGAGCGCGCCTGGCCGGAGGCGAGAGACGCGAGGGTGAAGCTGCAGGTGCTTCCCGAGCAGGTCCACCCCGGATCGCTGGCCGCGAGATCCGGAGTCGTGTTGCTGGGGTAGGTCTCGGTGATCGCGATCGCCGCGGCGTCCTGATTGCCGTCGTTCCGGACGGCGATCGCGTAGACCAGGTCGGACCCGGGAGAGCCGTCGCCCCGGGTGAGGGTCTTCGCGATGTTGATGAGGGGGGCGGCCGAGACGGTGAAGGCGGCCGAGCCGCAGCTCGGCGAGCCTCCCTCGACCGGGGAGGCGCACGCAGTGTTGGTGAAGGTGCCAGGGCTACCGGCGGGGAGAGGAGTGGGGACCTGGAGATTGATCGCGAGGCTCTTCACCTCGCCGGAGGCTAGAGACCCGAGGTCGGCCGTGCAGGTCGAGCCGGAGCACGACCAGGCGCTGCTGCCGCTCGAGGAGTAGGTGAGGCCGGCCGGGATGGTGTCGGTCACGGTAACGTCGGCGGATCCGCGGGGACCCGAGTTGCGGACGGCGATGGAGAAATTGACCACGGTCCCCGGAGCGGCGGGCGTGCCGCCGACGATCGACTTGGTGAGCGTGAGGAGCGGCGAGCCCCCGGCGGGAGTGGAGGTCGAATCGCACCCCTGAACGGTCTGGGACTGCGCCACACAGGCGACATTCGAGATCGACGAGACTCCGGGCGCGAGGGGACTGGCGACGCGGACGGCAAAGGGGATGTTCGTGGTGCCGGTCGGGAGCTGGGAGAACAGATAGCTACAGGCGCTGCCGGCGGCGCCGCTGTTCGTGCAGAACCATCCGGGGGCGCTATTGGTGGAGTCCCAGGAGGCGTTGTCGGGAACCGTCTCTCGAGCGTACTCGCCGCCGAGCGGGAGGCCGGAAGCGTTGGTGATCGCGAGGTTGTAGATCAGGACGTTCCCCGGGGTCGCGGTCGGGGACATCGCGGTCTTGTGGATCGTGACAGTGGGGGGCGCCGAGGTGCAGGCGTTGGCCGCGGGCCGCGTCTGGAAGGCGTGGAGGTGATTGTTGGGAGGGGAAAGAGCGTCGAGCAAGATGTCGGCGGTCGAGGTGAAGCTGGGCGCGCCGGCGCTGAGGTAAAGAGCGTTGTAGGTCAACAGGATTGTGCTTCCGCCAGGCAGAGCGATGGGGTCCTTGAAGCAGGTCACCTCGACCTTGGCGTGGGTGTCGGCGGGCGAGGTGATGTTGCCTTGGAGGACGGTACCGTAGCATCCCGTGGTGAAGTTGTTGTCGGTCTGGATCGTGCCGGGTAGATATTCGAGGCCGATCGTGTCGGTGGTGTCGGGTAGAGTCACGAAGCCGTGGAGGGTCTTGTCGACCTGGGCGGAGTTCGGGGCGTCGGTCTGGTAGAAGACCCCCACTTTCACGGGCTCGCCGCAGTCGAGTTGGCCGTTGCCGTTGACGTCCGTGTAGCCAAGAAGTTGGGTGTTGAAGGTGGTCGCGGCGCGTCCCACCGTTGCGGTGAAAGCGGCCGCGGCGAGGAGGGTGAGGAGTCGTTTCATAATTCGTTGTCCCATGAAGTCGATCGGTTAATCGAGCCGTGAGACGGGAGGTACCAGCTCCCGCCTCGCGGCGTTTTTCATTCAGACGTGGTGCACAGCCTGGCCGGGGATGCCGGCGCCAGCGGGAAGAAAGCCTCGCTCCTCAAGGAGGATCAAGGGGTGTGAGTGGTCGAGAGCCTCCTTTAGGCTGCTTCTGATTTCGACGGCCTCGGGCGTCGATTCGGGGGCGAGGTGTCCGAGGAGCCATTCGACCGCGTGAAGGGAGATCGATGGCTGCTCGGCGGTCTCCGGGTGGAGCTCCGGGGCGACGTCATCTTGCTTCTGGGGTGTGCGGGGTGGCGCGGCCGCAGCGCGCTCCTTGGCGGTCCGGGCCCGCTCGAGCTGCTCGAGCTCCCGCTGAACGACCTCACGGCTGACCTGCTGGTGGTCGCGGGTGGCTCGGACGACGAGGGCTGCCTGGAGATCGGGAGGCAACTTGACGAAGGAAGCGACGACGAGAGCGTCCCCAATGACGGAGTTTACGAGAGCGGCTTTCAGAGGCTCCGAGGTGGTGGCGGCAATCTGGACGTAGGCGGAGAGGTAGGTGCGTTGAACACCGAAGCGTTCCGCAAAGGCTCTCTGGGACAAGCCCGATTCCTGGAAAGCCCGAGCCCAGCCGAGGGCGGCTTCAGAGAGCGTCAGGCTGTGGCGCCTCTCGTTCTCAACGAGCTGCAGGACGAGGCGCTCGGCAGGGGGAGGGGCAGGTTGGACGATGGCCGGGATGGCAGTCCACCGCTCGTAGCGCTCGGCGAGTGCCTGGTCCTCCGGCTTGGGATTCGTCGTCAAGTCGAAGAAGGCGACGGCCTTCTTGCGATTGACGAGGAACGCCTGAAAGCGCATCTCACCCGCCAGGACGGTATAGAGGATGTCGTCGCTCGGCTCAGCATTCTGGGTAACCGAGATGGGGGTGACCAAGCCTGTGCGCCAGAGCGAAGCGGCGAACTCAGCAATGGCGTCGGGAGCGAGGTGTTTCCTCGGCTGGTCGGGATCGGGGCGTATCGATGAGAGCAAAAGTTCAGGCATTGGTGGGTCTCACTGGAGGTCGAGGTCGTAGGGGAGCAATGCGCTGAGGGCGGTGCCTACGGGGATGGTGATCGTGGGGGTGACGTCGATTGCCCGCTGGAGGAGAGCCGTACCGGCTTGGGAGAACTGCTGGCTGCCCGCGCCGATTGCGACCTCTCCGGCGCCGAGACTCGCGCCGAGTCGAGACTGGCGGGGCTGGCTGAGCTGTGCGCCGGCGGAGATTACGGAAAGGAGCGCGGCGCGGCCGAAGACCAAGCCGCTGTGGTTATTGACGTCGCCGTGGACGCCGGCCGCACCGTCCGGGGTGGCGCTGGGGACGGCGGGAACCTTGAGGGAGACGCCGTTCGGAAGCTGAATCCTGTCCCAGCCGAGCTGGAGACGGTTGTTACCGAGCGAGACAAGGCTTGTGTAGGAGCCGATGAGCTTGGTGCCCTTCGGAAGGAGAACGGAGCCGTCGGCCGCGTGGACGTCGTTGACCAGGTGGGCGACGGCGTCGCCCGGGACCTCGGTCGAGACCGCAGTGAGGAGGATGAGATTGAGGGTGGTTCCGGCCGGAATGAAGCGGCGATTGGCCCGCGAAGCGGTAGGGCGAACGGGCGAGCGGTTGACGGAGGCGGGAGAAGAGGGCGTAGCAGCCTGGCTCGGCGGGGCCTGGAAGGCCCCGGGAAGCGCCAACGACGCGATGGGCGGCATGGTGGGGAGGGCCGAGGGCGGCGTACCGGAAATGGGGCCCTGGACTGGCGCGGATTGGGCGCTGGCGGCGCCTGCGACCATCGAGCTCGCGAAGCCGGCCTTCCAGGGGGCTGCTTCCGCGGATTCGGGGTTGGCGCCTGGCGTGAAGCTGCGACGCACGCGGTAGGGACTGTAAGCACCGAGGGGGAGGTCACTGGCGGGAGAAGCCTCAGTGGGGAGTTCGGCGACGGCTCCAGGCGACGGGGTGGCAGAGGGGAGGTCGCCCGGGGTGGCGGCGGGAAGCGTCGCGTCGCCTGCAGAAGGTGGCGATATCGGGAGGGGGCGCCGAGCTGCGCCGGAGCCTTGGTGGCTCCTGATGTACCGGTCGAGCTGCTCCTCCGGGGTCAGGGGCGGCGGGGGAGGAGGGACCCTGGGGAGCGAGGTGAATATGGTGGGCTTGAGCGGGGCGCCATTCGTGTCCTTGGGCTGCTCGAAGGCCTGCTTGTTCGCCGACGAAGCGGGAGAGGTGACGAGCGCGGCAACCGTCGCGAGCAAAAGGACGCCCGCCGCGACGATGATCATGATGGCCGTGCGGGTCACCCGTCGGGCGACGGGGGGAGGCGTTTCCGGGGGCACGGGATTCGGCGGCGCCGAGAGGGGGCCCGGGGCCTGCAGGGTGGGGGTGGACATTTACCGGGCCCCCTTGCGGCGGATCTCGGTCCGCTGGTTCTTGTCGGGGCCGCTGACGAGGACGAGCTGCGGAACGAGGCGGTCGACGATGTAGGTATTGCCGCCGGCGGACGGGGGTTGGAAATTGATCGCCTCGAGCTTGTTCTTCTCTCCGAGGACGAAGACCGCCGGAGCGGGGCCATTGCGGTCAGAGGAGCTGAGGACGACGTAGATTCTTTGCCCGTCGTCGTAGACCTGGTCGGGCTTGATGGCGTGGCGCCCCGCCGAGACGGAGTAGTCGAAGTTGAGGTTTGCGGGGTTCGAGGCTTGGAGCTGAATGCCGGGCGTTGCCTTCGCGGGCGGCTGTTCCCCCCAGGTCCTGCCGAAGTCCTCGGGGTAGGTGAAGCGGGTGATCGGAACGGAGGCAGCTTTGAGGGTCGGCGCGTCACAGACGGGAGAGTCGAGGACGAAGGAGTAAACGCGCCGGTCGGTCGCGACGTAGAGGTTCGACGAGCGGTTGCAGACATGGGGCTTGATCGCAATGAGGGGAACGCCATTGCCGGTCGTCGACCCGACCTCGATCTCCCAGTTCGCGGTGTCGGCGAGATAACGCGACGTGACGACCTCGCCGGGCTGCAGCGCAACGAGGCACGCGGAGAGCGGATTACAGACGAGGGTCGGAGGTTCTCCCCCATAGGTGATGTCCCGCCAGGCTGGCGTGTCCGCCGAAGCGGCGCCAGGGGCAAGTAGGAAAGCGGCGGCGAGGGCAGCGAGAAACAAACGCTTTACGAAGATCATGGGAGTCCTTTCTAAAGGCTTCAGAGAGTCCGTTCGGGCGTGATTCGGTTCCAGGACAGGCCATCGACCCAGATGCCGAAGGGGTTGGGGTCAAAACCTTCGATTACTTTTTTTGGGCTGACACGGACGAGGAGGAACGCTTCCCAGTCAGAGGTGGACCGGGTGCCGACTCCGGAGGTCGGATAGGTCGTCTCGCGCCAGTTGACTTTCCAGGTGGTGGTGGTCTTGGGTTTGCCGGGCACGGCTGCCCGGGCCGGAAGCTTGACGACGCTGGTGATCTCGACGGAGCGCGTACTCTGCTTGGCAATCTCGCGAGGATCGTGGTCGGTAAGGTAGGTGTTGAGATAAGCGAACGTAGTCGCGCCTGGGGTGTCCTGGATGTGATTGAAGGCGGAGGACAGAGCGGTCCTTTGGGCGTTGGGATCGAGGTAGACGACTCGGAGGCCGGTTATGAAGGAGGCGACGGCCTGGTAGACGACGGTGTCGGTGTCGGCGGGGAGGGGTTTGGCTCCGCCGAGCGCGAGGACCTCGCCGGCTCGATCGACGACATAGAGGTAGGGGACGAAGCGGGAGGCGTGGGCCAGCTTGATATAGGAGACCAGGAGAACCAGCGAGAGGAGGAGGGAAAGAACGGTGATGACCAGGAGCTGGTGACGCTGCCGGCCGGCGTTGAGGAATAGGTGCTGGAATTCGTCCGCGGGGGTGCGCGGAGCCTCCTGAGGTGAAGGCGAACGGCGTTCGCGTTTGAAGAGGGCCACGTTGAGAAAGCTCCTGGGAAAAATTAGGGATTCGTGGCCATTGCAGACCGCAGACCGAGGAAGCTCGAGGGGGCGGTCAGGTCGTAGGCGATCCGCGGAGGCATGCGGGTGGCGATCATGGTGAAGATGACGACTTCGCCGAGCGTCGTCATCATGGGGAGCAGACCGTCGGCCGAGTTGACGGGAGCCGACAGGGCGTCTGTCCAAAGCGGGAGGAGGGCGTTGGCGATCGCGACCATCAAGTAGAGGAAGTAAGTGGTGATACCGAGGCGGATGACGGCGACGATGTAGTTCTCAGCGAGGGCGGCCGTGACCCGGTTGGCCCAGAAGCCGAGGAAGAAGATGCCTCCTCCGAGGAGGACGAAGCTCTCGGCGAGAGTGGCGACGACCCGGTAGGCTAGGAGGACGAAGCAGACGAAGATGGTTGTGCCGGCGGCCCAGCAGAGGAAGGTGACCGGGCCGGCGAAGACGAAGCCGGCGTTGTTGGTGGTGTAGAGGAGTCGGCCGCAAAGATAGATGCCCTGGCCGAGGAGGGCGGTGGGGGTCATTCCGGGCAAACCGACATTGACGCTCCCCGCTTGGGTGAACGTCTTGAGGATCAAGGGGACGCCGATCGGGTAGAAATTAAGCGCGAGGAGGCCAAGCCCGAGGAGGATCGCCTTTTTGATGGTGGCCGCGAGCAAACCTCCAGCGGTGAGTTTTCCGGAGAGGAAAAGGAGCGCGAACCCGTAAAGCATCATGAGGACCTCGAGGCCCGCGAGAAGCTTGAAGGCGACTTGTCCCTGGACTTGGGCACGCCAAAGAACGTGCTCGGAGGCTTCAGAGAAAGCACGGACCACCTCGTTGAGCTGGCCGGCGGCGTGAGCCGATGGTTCGACGACGACCAGGAGAGCGACCGCGGCCAGAAGGATCGAGGGCAAGCTCGAGCGGCGGTGCTTCATACCGGCATCCATCCCGGGATGACGTCGTAGGTGGTGCGGTCGTCAGCCTCGGCCTGGGCGGCGCCAAGGAGGGTGATCGCGGCGTCGGATGCGGCCTTCTCCTGCTGGACCTTCTCATTGATCTGGTAGGCGGCGGCAACCAGGTTGACGTTGGCGATCGAGAGCTGTGTGGAGCCGATTAGCGCGGCTTGGTCGGCCTGCCAGCTGCCGAGCTCGGCGAGGGCCTCCTGGGTCTGCTCGGGCCCAACGGCGGCGTCGACGTGGTTCTGAATCTCCCCCAGGACCTGGAGGCTCCCGTCATTGTCCTGCTGCTGTTGGTGCAGGCCTTGGAGGGTGATGCGCAGAGTGTTGAGGGTCCGGGTCGCTTGTCGGGTGTGGTCGTCGACGTAGTTGACGTAGGGAGCGATGCCGGGGAAGGTGGTCCTGAAATTATCCTCAAGCCCCTCGAGGCGATAGCTCAGGCTTTCGGTTTCGCCAAGGATTGATTGGAGCTGGTGGTAGAGCGGGCCTATATCCCGCCAACTCCGGACGTTGAGCTTCTTGAGCGCTACGACCTGGTACTCGATCTGCTTGTACTGGTTGTAAAGGCTCTCGGCGCCCTGGATGTATTGAGCCGCGGCCTGGACATAGCGTTCGATCTCGCCGGCGATACTGACCGCTATGTGGGCGATGTCGGTGACGGGGATCTGCGCCTCGGCTCGGGGAGCAGAGAAGAGAGTGAAAACGATTGCGAGTGCAAAGGGGAGGACGGAGGCTAAGCGCTTCTTGTTCAAGGGGTGGCTCCTTCGTCAGCGGTTCAGGTAATTGTCGAGCTCGGCCGCGGCGGCGGGTTCGCCGGCGAGGCGGAGCCAGTGGACTTGCCAGTTGGCGCCGTAGGCCTCGATGCATCTCTTCATAGCGGCGTGAGTTTCCTGCAGGCTTTTGCCTGGGAGGGTTCCGTAGAACGCGAGCTCGGGGGGCGTTAGGGCGAGCTCGAAGAGGCGAGCGCCATCGGGGTTGTCGAAGTAGTAGTGGCGCTTGCGTTGCGCCTGGGCGATGAGCTCGATCTGGCGGGGATTGAGGCCGCAGGCCTCATAGACACGGCGGACGTCAGGGCTTACCGCATTGTCGTTGGGAAGGTAGATCCGGGTGGGGCAGCTTTGGAGGAGCGTCGAAAACGAGGAATTGGCGTCGAGCTGGCTTAGGGTCTGGAAGGCGAGGACGACGTGGGCATTTTTTTTCCGGAGCGTGAGGGCCCAGGCGCTGATGTGCGCGGAGAAGGTCGGATGGAGGAGGGCGAGGCCTGCTTCATCCAGGATGATCATCGTGGGACTCCCGTCGAGGCCGAGCTCGATCCTCGAGAGGAGGTAGAGGAGGACGGGAAGGTGGACCTTTGGATCAAGGTCGAGGAGCTGACGCATCTCGAAACAGACGAATCGATTGGAGGCGTCGAGGCGGTCTTCAGAGGCGTTGAGAAGAGTGCTGTAGGGGCCAACGGTGAAGAGCTCGATGGCAGCGCGGAGGGTACGGTCGCTGATCTGTCCGGCGAGGACGGAGAGGGTTCGCAAGCGCTTTTCGAGAGTGGCGATGGCGGAGAGGCCGGCCGCGAGCGCGCGGGAATGGTCGACCGTAACTTTGGGGATTTGGAGAGCAACCAGGCTCTCGAGCCAGGTCTGAGCAGCACCGAGCTGGGCGTCGGTCTCGAGGTCGCGAAGAGGCTGGAAGGCGAGAGCGTTCTCGCCGCCGAGGTCGTAGTGGGTGGCTCCGGCGGCGGTTGCGAGCAGCCATGCGGAGTGGTCGCGGTCGAAGAGGCAAACCCGGCTCCCGGGGTAGCGCAAGTGGCCTAGTGCGAGCGCGGAGAGAAGAGTGGACTTCCCGGTTCCCGGAGGTCCGACGATGACGGTATGGGCTAGGTCTCCATGGTGAAGGAGAAGACGAAAAGGGGTGTTGCCGTCCGTGCGAGCGACAAGGAGTGGAGGATCCGTTTTTCTGTGGAACTGGGACGGATGCTCTGAAAGGCCAGGCCAAAGGGTGGTGAGAGGGAGCAGGTCGGAGGTGGGGAGGACGTTGACGATGGGAGCCCGGAGATTCGAGGAGAAGTCTCCGGGGAGTGCTCCCTGCCATGCCGCCGGAGCGTTGTAGGTTTCGATCCTGGTGGTGATTCCGAGGTCGCCGAGCTCCTTGGTCAGGCGATTCGCGTGGTCGAGAGCCTCGGCGCGGTTCGCTCCGGGGACGAGAGCGACCGCGGTGACGTAGGCAAAGCGATGTTCTCCCTGTGCGTTGACGGCTGCGGCGGCCGAGGCGTCGTGCATCATGGCGACTGCGTGCTGGTTTAGAAAGGGGTCGTCGCCGGCGTGTTCCTTCTGCTTCGTAATCAGGAGGTCGCGAAGCGATTTCTGACCCATGAACCAGCCTTGGGTGTATTTGGCGATCACGGCGCCGGCGGCTCGGCTGTCGAGGGGGCTGATCCGCACGTTGAGACGGAACTTGAAGGGGAGGTCGTCGAGCGCGTGGAGATAGGCCGGCGAGACGGAGCTTGGAAGGTGGAAGATGCTGACCGGGATTACCACCTGGTCGTCGTCGATTCGGGGCTCGTAGCCGGTGGTGAGCGAGCGGGTTGCGAGCACTCGGTCGAGGTAGACACCCTCGCCGGGGTCCAACACGTCCTGATAGACGTTGGTGATGCACGAGTAGAGATGGGAGAGGGTTGCCGTCGGGTCGAGCGGGCGGACCTTGAGGACCGTGGCGAGGCGGGCTTGAAGGGTTTTCACCTCCTGGATGTAGGTTGAGAGATTCTGGCGCCAGTCCATCTGCTGGTGCTCGACCCCTTGCTGGAAGCGGGAGAGGAAATTGCGGTAGACCTCGGCGGGAGGTCTGAAGGTGACGCTTAGAAAGCTCCGCGACACGAAGAGGGCTGACTGGGCGAGGTACGAGGCTCGCCTTTGGCCGTCGAGGAACGACAGGAGGGGATGGGGGAAGGCCCCCTCCGGAGGGTAGGAGGGGGCGGGTTGGCGCTGGAGGTCGCAGTGAAACGTCCAGTCGTTCGTGTAAGGGGTTAGAGTGCGGCTGAAGTGGCGAACGAGGTGGTTGAGCTCCTCGTCGGTGCTGCTGGCGCGGTCCGGGCCCTGAAACTCCAGAATGGAGAGAAAGCAACCGTTCTTGAGAAGCACGACGGCGGGGGGGCCAGGGTCGACCACCATGAAGTAGGGGAGCAGCTCGACCAGCGCGGCCTCGGGCATGGGCTTGCGCGGGATGGGCGGGCAGTCTCTGAGGCTGTCGAGCAGGCGAGCTGCTCCATAACCGGCACAAAGGGTGAAGACATCGAAAATCGCTGACATCAGCGTTTGGGTGAGTTCGCCGGGGGCCGCGGTTTGCGGCCCGGCTGGGGGTGGGGTGGGTAGTGATCGCGGTATTTGAGATTGCTCGAGACGAGGTCGAGATAGTTCGTGTCGCGAGCGGTGACGCGGGTACAGACGAAGTAGGCGACAGCGCCGTAGAGCACGAGCGCGACTCCTGAGCGAAGGTTGAAGCCTCCGTAGGTAAAGATCGGTGTTCCCAGGCTGGTGGCCAGGAAAAAGAGCTTCCGCTCCACCCCGAAGGTCAGGGGTGGGCGGAGGAGGCTCGCGTGGATCTTGTGCTCGTCAAGCATGGGAGTTTCTAGTTCTGCGAAGCGGGCGGAGCTCCGGCCAGCCAGCGCATGGCTGCAAAGCAGAGGGAGCCCCAAAAGGCGAACAAGAGGCAGGCCGACCAACCCCAGGTATTCGGTCGGCCGGTGGCACCGCCGAGGCCGAGCTGTGTCATCAGGGTGGGGGCCTTCGCGATGCAGGCGACGGTGATCGCGAGAACGCCGAGCGTCTTCATCATGTTGTTGTCCTTGCCGACGGCAACGCTGATGAGCCCTGCGACGACGAGAATCGCGCATACGGTCGTGGCGGTAGGTCCGGTGAGATTTTGTTGGAGGGTGTCGAGTGTGGTGTTGAAGGCGAGGGTGGTCCCGCCGCCTGCGGCGTGGGCGGGGTACGCGTAGAGGGGCAGAAGAGCGAGGACGACGAGTAGGACGCGAGCTTTCATTGGGCTTCTCCACGGCCGTCTTGCGGGACGGGCCAGTCGAGGGCGTAACCGGACATTCGGTTCCACCCTTTAATCCGGGCGATGGCGCTGACGCGGCGGCCCAGAGAGCCGCCGGTCAGGCAGACAACGGTTTGCACGACCTCGGCGATGAGCTCGTGTTGGTCGGGGACGTCTGGATCATTGCGACGTGCAAGCCGATTGAGACGGTTGAGCGCTCCGAGAGGCGTATCGGCGTGGATGGAGGCCAACACACCGCCGTGGCCGGAGGCGGCGAGATCGAGGAAGGGGAAGGCTTCATTGCCTCGGATCTCGCCGACCACGATGAAGTCGGGCGAGGACCGCATCGTGGCGCGTACGAGGTCCCAGAGAGTGACGGTCGGGGTGGTCCGTGCGTAGGAGACATCTGCGGCGGGACAGACGATCTCGGGAACGTCCTCGAGGACCACGTAGCGGGTGTTGCCGGGATGGGTGGCTATGGAAACGTGTAGGAGGGCATTGAGGAGGTTGGTCTTGCCGGAGTTCGTGGGACCGACGACGAGGATGGAGTCTTTCTTCGCGATGGCTTCGCGGAGACAGGTCGCCTCGGCGAGCGTGAGCGTGCCGAGCTCGATGAGCTCGTCGAGAAGTAGGAGACGGGTGGCCGGTTTGCGAATGTTGAAGGCGAGGGTGGAGACGACCGGGGGAATCTTGACGTGGAGGCGGCCGGCGCCGAGCTCGCGGGGGAGCTGGAAGTCCCCGATCGGGTGGAGGTCGTCGAGCTCGCGGCCCGCGGCGACGGCGATCGCCTGGAAGAAGCTTCGGAGCTTGACCTCGCTGAGGCGGATTCCCGTGTCGCGGCGGCCGCCCCTTCCGTCGGTTCGGAGGACGAGGTCGTCGTTGCAGTAGAGCTCGGAGATCGCTGGATCGGAGAGCAGATCGACGAGGTAGCTTCCCAGGAAAGCTTCGAGCACAGCCGGATCAAGCAGGGACGCTGTCATGAGACGCGTTCCGGGTCGAGGATGGGAGCGGGGCGCTGGAGGCCGAGACGCTGTTCGCGCCGGCCTTTGGGCGCGGGTGGCGGCGCACTGGCGCGGTTGAGCCAGTGGCTGAAATCGGGCTGAGTCGGCTCGCTGGGCGGAACGGGCAAGCGAGATGCCGCGACCCGCAAGGGGTCGGCGTAATAGGGAACAGGGCGGACGAGAAGTGGCCTGCTACCGGTGCGAAGGACAAGCGCGATCCCTTTGGGGAGGCGGAGAATCTCATCGGGCGCGATGAGAGGGCGGCCGGAGTCGGCCGTCTGCAGGGATCTCGAGGAGCGAAGGACGCCTTGGCTCGAGGTCGAGCCGCGGCTGAACACGACGGTTTGGGTGCCGGCTCGGGAGCTCAGGGCCTTGGCGGTTTCGAGATGGGCGGGAGCGAAAGCGAGGTGGACGGCACAATTGGGCGAGATTCCCTCGTTGTTGCCGTAAGCCTGATTGAGCTGGCCGAGGTGCTGGCACACGATGTAGACCTGAATCCCATAGCCGCGCAGATAGGCGAGGGCCGTTTCAAGCGCTTCCATTTTTCCGAAAGTCGGAAATTCGTCGAGGAGCATTAGGCAGCGGTCGGATGCGGAACGGCCGGTTGGCAGCTGCCGGGTCATGGAGCTGGTGAGCTGGCTGACGAAGATCCGGACGTGGGCGGAGAGCCTGTGGAGTGAATTGGGATCGATGACGAGGTAAAGGGTCACCGGTCGCGCGCGCGGGGTGAAGAGGTCCTCCAGCGCGAAATCGCTGGTGGAGGTGGCGCGGTCGAGAGTGGGGTCGGCGTAGGGAGCGAGGCTCGCCTGGGCCTGGGCGATGACGCCGCCGCGGGTAACCCCTGGCATGTCGATGAAGGTTCGAGCCGACATGGCGACGCGAGGGTGGGTTCTCCAGCCGGCGGCGCCCGTGGGGTCGTGGTCGGCGACCAGCATCGCTTCGAACTGGTCCTCGAGGGGAATGACCGGATCACAGAGGAACCTGTAGCAGGCCCCCAGGGTCTTCGTGGGGCCAAGGTAGAGAACATGGAGTAAAACCCCCTCGAGGAGAGTCCTTGCGGCCTGGCCCCAGAAAGGGTCGCCGGAATGCTTATCGGGGACGAGGATCTGACAGAGGGTCGTAACGTCGGTGACGTCGTAGGGCCAGGCTCTGACCGAGAGGAGCGGGTTGTAGCAGACGAGGGACGGGTCAATGCGGCTGGGGTCCATGGTGAGGACCTGTGAGCCATGCTGGTGGCGGTGTCCGGCGGTCTTCTCGCGCAGCTCGCCCTTGACGTCGAGGACAATGGCTGGACCTTGCCAGTCCTGTAGGAGAGGAATGGCGAGGCCGGTGGATTTGCCGGCGCCTGGGGGCGCCACGACCAGGAAATGGCTGTCGCCGGTGACCCGCACTTCAAGCTTCCTCCCCTTCTCCTCGATGACTCCGATCGGGATATCGGTCGATGGCGCTAGGCCAAGGGAAGGCGGTTGAACCGTAAAACCCGCCGTAGCGGCCTCGCGGGCGGTCGCGAACTTGGCGCTTCCGTGGAGGTCGTTCGGGCGGAAGAGGCCGGCAAAATAGGGATAGAAGAGGAATCCGGTTGCAACGGTGACCAGGAGAAAGCTGTAGAGCGCGACCTGTGTGCTGGTCGAGGCGATGGGAGCGTAGGCCGAGTGGGCGAAGGCGGCGCGGGCGGTCAGGTAGGCGCTCGGCGGATAGAGGGGAAAGGTCGTAGCGAGCCAGACCGCAAGGGACGTGGTGAGAAACGAAGGAAGCAGGCGCCAGCTCCGTGAAAGGAGGCACAGAGCGGGGGGGAGGAGGCTCGCCGCGAGCGCGGCGGCGCGGAGCCAAAGAGATAGATGAACGGAGAAAATGGGCTGTCCTAAGGCTGGGGGGTACGAAAGGCGATGCGCGAGCCAGGTAGAGGCAGCGATTAGAGATAGATAGAGCGCGGCTGCGAGGAGGAAAAGTCCCAGAATGAACGTGGTGGTGGCCCCGGACCGCCGTGGGGGCAGGGTGTAAAGGTCGGAGGCTTGGTGGCTCATTGCACAACCAGGACTGGGGTCAGGCGCCCCGTGATCGAGCGGGTCGAGATGGTTCCGAAGACGCGGCTGTCGATCGAATCGGTGGACTCTCCAACCAGAAAAAGAGCGTCGGGCGGCGTTGGTCCGCAGTAGGAGAGGCGCGGAAGCTCGATGGACGCGGGGATCCTCGGCCATGGGAGAAAGAGGCGGTCGACGGCGATGCCAGAGGAGGAGGAGCAAAGTTTGGGAGAGATCGCGAGGACTCGTTTGGCGAGCGGTATCGAGCCGCCAGGGCAGTGTCCCCACGGCTCCAAGCTCTGGCGCACCAGGTCCTTCGCGAGCCAGGGAGGAGGGCAGAAGGCCACGATGTCGCCGGAGGTGAGATTGCGGGCCGAGGGATTGAGCACATAGAGGCCGCGGGGAATGCTCGGTGTGAGGACGAATCGCAGGTAGCGACTGCAACAGGCAAGGAGGAGCCCCAGAAGCATTAGCTTCGAGAGGGACAGAAGGACTGTCCGCGAAGGCGAACGGCGTTCGCCTTCAGCGCCGCTCACGGGTTTGTTGATCAACGATGGCCTTCGCTTCGAGCTTGAAGTAATTGACGAGTTGGCGGACGACGCGGGTTGCAGCAGCTTTAAGGGCGGCGGCTCCAAGCTGCAGGGAGATGAAGGGTGCGGCTTCGATAGCGACAAAGGCGATGGTTTTGGGGGTGAAACCGGCTTTGTCGAGAACGCCGACTAAGCCTGTGAGGGCTCGAGCTCCTTCGGAGGTGCTCCCGAGGGCGGCGGCGAAATTGGGGAAGGAGGGAACCCCCAAGGAAGTGAGGGTGCAGGCCGTAAGGTTTGCGCGAGCCTGGAGGGCGTCTCGCGCGGCTAGGGCGAGTTGAGGTTTGCTGGCTGGATTGCGGCGGGCGCTTCGGTAGGCCCGCCGGAGAGCTGCCTCCGAGGACCTCGACTCGCGGATGGCCTCGGGAAGTGTGGCCGGTACCGGTCGGGCCACGACGGCGGCTCTTGGAGCTCGGGCAGCAGCCTCGGCGAGGGCACGGCTGGAGAAGTCCCCGCCGGCGAGGGTGGTAGGGCGTTGGAGACGGTCGTGGGCTGCCCGGAGCTCGAGGTAGGTGGCGTAGGCCCGGCGAAGAGCCTGGCCAGTGATGACGGAGGTGGAGTAAGCCTGAAGTGCAAGAGATCCTCCAGGGAGGTTACGGATGGCTGTGCGTGCGGGGTGGAGGGCTGTTTGGGCGAGGCGGCCGATCGGAGTGCGAGCCGCTAGAGACGACGCGAGGCGCGCGGCCATGCGGTCCGCGCGTCGGGCATTGCCGAGTAATTCCTGCTCGAGAATCCGGACAGAGCGGCGAGCGACGGTGGCGACGCGATCCGATAGACCGGGGCGCGGGTGGTCGACGGAATCGCTGTTTTGTGCCGGCGAGCGGTGGGCGCGCGAGGCCTCTCTGTTGGCGGCGACTTGGGCGGTGGCTTCGCGCCAGGCGACGGCGGTCTGGGGCGAAGGTAGGCGGAAGAATTCGGTCTCGGCCTGCTCGAGGCGGAAGTAGGCGATAGCGAAGGGGACTTCAGTGGAATTGATTGGTGAGGGCGGGTGGCCTGATGCGGGTGGGATTACGCGCATAAGGGGTTGATCGCGTTCGGATGCGGTAGCCGGAGACGCGGGATTGAATGGAGCAGACAAGGGGTGGTCAGCACGCTGACCACGTAGGCCCTCGAGGACCTCGGGGATGATGCGAGCCTGGAGGTCAGCGTACGCGGCGAGGCGCTCCTGGTTCGGAGCGACGAGCAATTGGCGGGAGAGGTCTAGGAGATCGTCGACGCGCGAGGCGAAGCTAGATGCCTTGTTGGCGTCGGGGGCCGGAGGCTGTAGGGCGAGACGGGGAGCGGCGGAGGGGCGCTCGAGAAGGGCTGCCCAGAGCTCCGCCGCCTTCTCGCGAGCGGTGAGGACCTCGGGCGAAGGGGGATTCGGAGGCGGGGCGGGATAGGTGATGAAGCCGGCAGGTATCCGGCTGGCGATCATGTCGACGAACTCCTGCTTGCGGTTCTGAGGAAGATGCCAGCCCAGCGTGTGCTCACCGCGGGCGGATTGGCGGAGGAAGTCGGGCCGGAGCCCATCCTGTAAGAGGAGGTTGTATTGGCGTCCGTGGACACCTCGTATCTGGACGAAGTCTCCCTGAGGTTTGAGGTCAGCACGTAGCTCGTGGCGATTGGCGATCGCCGCGAAGCTGTAGCGTTTTCCGAGGTCGGAGCCCCTCAGCGTCGAGCCATCGGGAAGGGTGAAGCTGATGCCCTGGACCTGGCCTGATTTGCTGGCAACTTTGAGATTGAACTCGACGCCGGAGCGGTGGAGCTCGGTGAGGAAATCCCGATAAGTTCGGGTCTTGATTCCAGCGCGGTCGATGGTTGCTCGTAGGGTGGCGAGTGCTGCTTCGCGATTCGGCTCGGCCAAGCGGCGGCGGATTTCAGCCCGGGTTAGGTCTCGCTGGTCCGTCTTGCTGGCGGGGGCGTGGGTGAGGCCATACTGCGCCGCGACCTTCGCGGAGAAAGCCATCATGGCCTTGTAATCCTTGGAGTCGGAGACGAGCTTGCCTTCGAACGTAACGCGGTAGGTCGCGATGTGGAGGTGGCGGCCGCCGTCATGCGAATGGAGATAAGCGACGAAAGGCGAATTGTCGTAGCCCAGGTGTTGGAGAGCTTGCTCGGCAACCGTGCGCCATTGGTCTGTCGAGAGATCCTCGCCGTCGGCGGGTCGGAGGATGAGGTGGGCGACAGGCTGGGCTACGTGGTCGCGGGGGTAGAGGGCGCGGACCTCGCCGAACTGGCGAGCCAGGTCCCGGGGCGTGGTCCCTTCAAGGTTGGTCGCGATGAGGTGAGCTTGGCTCTTCTCGCTAATGTAGTTCAGGACGCCGCGGACGCCATTGCCCCGATAGATTTTGCCGATCACGAGGCGGCCTCGTCGGTTGGGTGCGGGGGGGTAACCAGGGATTTGCGGGTCTCCTTGAGCTCGCTGAGCAGCTCGCGGAGAAGGGCGTCAAAGTCGCCGGGTAGGCTTCCAGAGTGGATGGCCCGGAGCGCCTGATTGAGGAGCGTGCCGATGCGATGGAGGTTGGCGAAGCAGCTGTAGTTGACCGTGGGAACTGCGACGAGGGGCAGCTGTCCGTAGAGCGCAAGGAGCCGCGCCAGGCGATTGGGCGATTGCTGGGCCAGGCGGGCGCGGAGCTCGAGAAGCTCGCGCTCGTCTGGAGTGAGATTCAGGGATAGCCGACAACGTCGGGCGAGGCCAGCGGAGACGCGCGGCCGGCCGCCGTTGCGGCGGGGAAGCTGAGGCCGTCGGCCTTGCGTTTCAGGGCGGTTCATATAACAGGACGAGTAATCCGGCGCACGGAAAGATAGGCCGTTGCCGCCATCGTGTCAAGTGACACGATTAAATAACAGACGTTATTTTAGCGCAGTCGGCGGATGCGGCGACGAGAACAGCGTGATCGGAGGAGGAGGGCGGGAGCAGCGTGACCACCGCCCTTGAGGCACGGCGAACAACGTGAGGCGGGCGCCCCAGCGTTTTGCGGCACGCAAAACATAGCTGGCTCCTGACCGAAGGACCGGGGGAGGAAATGCCGGTGTGGTGGGCGAGAACTGCGGGGAGAAAGGACTGGGCAGTCCGGGGAACTAACTCGAGCTAACTGTGGCTTAGGAAGCGAACAGCGAAGCGCAGCAGCGCGTTCGCGTGGGGGAAGGAAAAGGGGACAGCAGGTAGGGTACTAGGCGGATTGGAAGCTGGGAGGGCTTCGCGGGGCGGTGGTCTGGCGCCGTCGAACTGAAGGCTGTGGTCCAGGGCACTAGTGGCAGCGGGCGGCGACCTTCTGCGAGCCGGCAGGGGGGCGTCTGTTCTTAGGCCGGCGATTCATCGCTGGGCTTTATCGCCGGACGTCACGCTCGGGGAAGGCAGTGCGGGCGGCGGCGGGACCTCCGCCATCAGCCCGGCGCGGATCCCCTGGACCTTCGCCATCACCGCCGCCTGATTCCCCCGGCGCAGCTCGCGGAGCCAGGCCAGGGGCAAGGCGGCGGCGTTCCAGGCGAAGTAGCTCAGCCACTGCCAGGGCTTCGCGTAGCGCCCACGTAGAGCGCGCCGCTCCTCCCGAGCTGGAAGTTTCTCCCCGCGCTGTAGCCGCCGGTAGTGAAGGCCACCATGTGGTAGAGCACCGCCCTGTGGGCATAGAGGCAGCGGAAGCCGTGGCGCCGGACGCGGGTGCAGAAGTCGGCGTCGTCGACGCAGATGTAGAACAGGTCGTCCCACGTTCCGGCGGCCTCGGCGGCGGCGCGGCGGATCAGGATCGCGCAGCCATTGGCGTAGTCCACCTCGGCGTCCTGGTCGTACTGGCCGCGGTCGATCTCGCCGTAGCCGCGCTCGCGGGTGATCGATTCCCGGAAGCGCAGGGTTCCCCCCGCCGACCAGAGCCGCCGCCGGTCGTCGTGGAAGTAGCACTTCGGCCCCACGCAGCCGACGTCCGGCGCCGACTCGGCGAGCTTCACCAGCTCGCTCAGCATCTCGGGCTCGACCTCGATGTCGTTGTTGAGCAGGAGGACGTAGTCGTAGCCGTTGGCGAACGCCCACTCGAACCCCCTCGCGTAGCCGGAGGCGCTGCCGCGGTTGACCTCCACCCGCACCTGGAGCAGATCGGGAAACGCGGCGGCGAGCGCCTCGGGCGAGCCGTCCGTCGAGGCGTTGTCGAGCACCACCAGGTCGAAGTTGGGGTAGGACATCCGCCGCAGGCTGGCGACGGCCTCGAGGGTGATCTCCTTGCCGTTGTAGTTCACCACAACGGCGGCGACTCGGGGGAAGGTCAGCGGCATCGGGGCAGATTGAACCACAGAGGGGGCGGGGGAAGCCATCTCTGCCTGCTGCTGTTGGGCTCATCATCAAGGTGAGCCTGGCGCTCGGGACTTCGCCTTTGCGAATCGCCGATCGAGCCCCGCTTCACGTGCCGGACCCGCCCCGGATCCGCCAGTTCCTTTCCGGCGACGGTATCCCGAGTCCCGGCCCGCAGGGCCTGCAGCTCCTTGCCGGCGACGCTGAGGCTCCTCGCGGAGGGCCGCTGCGGCTTAAGCTAGAGGTTTTATCCCGAGTCCCGGTCCGCAGAGTTGACCAGCTCCCTGCCGGCGACTACGGTCCGTTTCTTTAAAGATGGAACAGCGGGGGGGAGTGAGACAGCTGCATTAAGAGTTCGATGCCCTACAGCCAACCCATCCTCCGATGGCGATGAAAGGCTCAAACGTCTGCAGAGTACCAGAATGCCTTCGCTGGATCATCCTCAGCGACTGGAACATCATGGATCGGGCGAAACCCTCCACAACTGTATGTACCGCCGATGATGAACGGGAGAGCGCTCTGAGGGAGCATACCTCGTCGGCGGCGTACGAGGGCCATTCCCCCACTTTGCGCTCGGACTGCAAACTTCTGACATATTCCTTCGGAACCATCCGGCCGGGCCAGGGAATAGAAGCCGCAATTTTCACAAGCTTCGCCGTAGGCGTGTAGGAACTCGACGGTCCCACTCTTGACCTCGGCAGAAACGTTCCGGCAGGAGGAACAGCGGCAAGGGCGCTTCATAGCCTCTTCCCCTTCGACCGCGCCAATCTCTTCGCTCGGCGACGAGCTTGCCCTAAGCCGGTGGATAGAGAAAGGATAAGCTCTTCGAGATTCGGCAACTGCTTTTTCGCCAGGCGAGCCAAGCGGCGTTCATCTGCCGTCGCACCACCATGAGTCGCAACGATAGTCAGATGGCCGGACAGACACCTGAGATCGGCGACAATTGCCGTGAGGTCGTCTCGGTTAGCCTCTCCCGTAGTCGGTGTGTGGTGGCTGTATTCAAGTCCCCAGAAGTACACTCTGCGGCCGAATTCCCTGAAGACAGCGATGGCATCAGGCGGCATCTGTTTGAGTTCGATCTCGCGGAAGAGGCCTTCTGTGTCCTCCCCGATCGGCCTCATTTGCCTCCTTTTCCGATCCCAGCGCGGACGGACTCACTGACCAGAGCGCCGTGAAGCCCAAAGAGGTTCCTTAGAAGAGCTTCGAAGGCTGTGCTCACATTCTCGGGGAGCAGTCCCCACAAGACCAGTTCCGAGGGCTGACCATTCTCTGGCGCAGCGAGGCGATCGAGCTCACGATCGAGCGATGCCAATAAGGTAAAAAAGTCGAGTGGGTGGATATTCAAGGCAACAAAAAGTTTCTCGAGAGAATCCAATTTAGGTTTCTCTTTACCGCTTTCGTACTTGGAGAGCTGGCTTTTCCCAAGGCCGGCCGCTCGAGCGAGCGCTGCCTGCGCTAAGAGGCGCTGTTCCCTGACGATGCGGAGCGCCGAGCCCAGATTCCGGAACATTTCCATGGAAGGACTTTACTCCAGACACCAGCGGCTTCGTCCGCCGGGAGGGCCCGTAAGTAACTGAGGGGTCGGCAGTTAGACGCTGCAAGCGCCCGGAAAGCTTCTCTGGCCGGTTCTATAAAGCGGTAACAAGTACGCAGTGGCTCCAACAGCAGCCGCAGAAATCATACTTGTTTCTCTAAAGGCACCTCTTGGCGGAATCAAGCATCCGAGGAGAGCGAAGGGACAGCTTCTCAGGCATGGCTGGTATAGAATTCTAGCCGTGACGGCAGACAATGAGGTCCTCCGATACATAACGGTCTTGGCGAAGCTTCTGCGCGAGCAGGAGATCACCGGCCGGGAACTCGCTCGCCGGCTCAACCTGAAGCCCGGAGCCACCGCCCGGCTTCTCAGAGGGGAGCGGGATCTCAGAGTCAGCCAACTCCTTGAAATCCTCACGGTCTTGAAGGTGCAGCCGCTCGCCTTCTATCGCTTAGTCCATGGAGAGACGCCGCTGACGGAGCGTCTCATGCAGGGGCTGGGCGAGCCGACCACGCCGCCTCTCCTCGTGCCGCCCATCATGACCGAGGAAGAGTTTTCGACACGCGTCCAGGAGGCCGTGACGAAGGCCTTGGCGGCGCAGAAAGACCAGCTAAAGTCCTAACGAGGCCGCCGCTCGAGCTCTTCGAGCAGCGTCTTCGCCGCCAGTATTCGCTCTACGACCAGAGTGGCGACAGCGTGGCCCTCCTCTTTGCAGGAGAGGCGGAGGAGCACGAGCGAGACGATGAACTCCCGGTCGATCCGAAGGGCTTGAAACGAGGTAAGCATCTCCTCGGCAAGCGGGACAACCTCAGCGTGACGTCCCTCCCGCGCCCAGAGAAGCGCCAAGTCAAGAGAAACCATCCCCACGGGAAAGGGCAGCTTCACCTCTGCGAATCCAGCCCGGACCGCTTGAAAATGCCGCTCCGCGGCGAGAGGGTCTCCGAGTCCGGCAGCAAGCCGCCCCTCAAGCCACTCGAGCCGAAGAAGATTCAGCCTATCGGTGCCATAGAGAGCTCGGGCGCGGGGAAGTAGTTCCGCCACGGCGGAGTATTGCCCGAGATCGGTGGCGCACCAGAAGAGATTGTGGATCGCCGCGAGTACCAGCGACCCGTCCCGCGTCGCATCGATGAGGTCCAGCCCCTGCGCGATGTAGGAGAAGGCCGCGGCAGAATCGCCAGCGTTTTCGGTGTAAAGGCCTCTGGTTATCAACGCGCGTCCCGCTAGGTGCGGGTCACCGAGCGAGAGATGAAGCGCCGCCAGTCGATCGAGGAGCGCGAGTGCTTCCGGAAACCTTCGCCGGTGGCATAGCAGAGTGGCGAAGCGATCGGCAATCAGGGAAAGTACGGTGACCTCGCCGCTACCGCGCTCGGCACTGTCGAGTGCCCGCTCAAAGGCTGTCTCCGCTTGGTCAAGAAGATCGGCTAGGCGGTAGGCATTCCCGAGCTCAGCCCATACCCGTGCCTGGATATCCCCAACCCGCCTGGAGCCATAGGTCTCAGTCGAGAGACGCTCGGCCACAGCCTGGGCAAGCTCGGCGAGATAGACCATCTGCGAAGGATCGCGGTAGCGACAATCGCGGCTCGCTTCGAGCAGAAGGTCGAGGGTAGAGATTGGGTCCAGCTGATCCTTTGCCACTTCAGTTCCTCCGGTGCCGACTTATTCTCTCATGGGCATGCCGGAGGGAGGCACCATCGGGCAGGCCGACTCCATGGTGCCTTCTTGAAAGCACCGAGGGGTTAGAGACACTTGCCGTTCGGGTCGATTCCCCCGCTGCACTTCCGGAGGCCTCTGGAGTCGGTTGCATGACGGCTCGAGTACGAGCTGTTGAGCCGTGGACGAAGGACAGAGGGGACAAAGCTCCCGATGAGCCATTCTGAAAAGGCTGGGCCGGGACCTGCGCAATGCACCGAGGCACCCGCGCTGGTTGAGGTGAGAAGAAGAGCGAGAGCGATGATCCTGAAGTTCTTTGCTGCCATGCGATCCTCCCTTAGTGACGGAACCTCGACAGCCTCTATGGCGCGTGATCCGGAAACGGAAGGATAGCTCGTATCTTGATCCAGCTACAAACGGGAGATCCGGTCGTCTGAAGCCGAGCATTGGCGACCCCCTGGGACCCATTCGCGGGGAATGATCCGATTTTAGCTTCACCTGTTGACAAAATGACCTCATTCTGCCGATGATGGGGTATGCGAAAGCTCCAGTCTAGGCTCTACAGCAGTTCAGAACTCGCTCGGGTGGTTGGCGGTCGAATCAAAGCCTTCCGGCGAGAGCGGCGCTGGAACCGAGAGCACCTCGCCTCGATCCTTGAGATCAAGGTTGCATGGCTCCAAGGCTATGAGGACGGAAGATCGCTCCCTCCGGCATACACCCTCTACCAGCTAGCTGGGGCATTCAGCGTCAGCGTCTCTGCCTTTCTCGACGAGAATCCCGAGGAACGGCCGCTCTCGCTCAGTGAAGCCCTGTCGCTCCTTCGACAGGTCGAAGGACTACGGCCGCAGGATCGACGGGCGGTGAGCGCGTTCCTCGGAACTATCCTGACGGTACTGCAAGAGCTGAGGGGGTTTGAGGTTGGGAGAAGCGGAGCGATACCGACGCTCTAGTGCGCGCGTGCGCCTTGCCGCTAACGTCTCGGCGACCGAGCTGGGCGGCTTCATCCTGAGTACTGGCCCGCAGGGTCGGCCGAGTCCTCGGCGGCGGCGTCGGTGCTTGCCCCGCAGTGCCTCGGCGGCCGAGCGAGGCGGTTCGTTCAGAGTCCTTTCAGCGCAGGCGCTCGAGCGCCGTGGCGATCGCCTGGCGCAACTGCTCGAAGTGCACCGGCTTGGTCAAATAGTGATCGAAGCCGGCGGCGAAGATGCGCTCGCGGTCCTCGCGCATGGCGCAGGCGGTCAGCGCGATCGCCGGCAGCGAGGCGAGGCCGCTCTGCTCGCGCACCGCGGCGAGGGTGGCGAAACCGTCGAGCACCGGCATCTGGAGGTCGAGGACCAGCAGGTCGACCAGCCGGTCCGGCAGCCGGTCGAGCGCCTCCTGGCCGTTGGACGCCGCCGTCACGTCGTACCCCCAGCGCTTCAGCAGCTCGGTGAGCAGGGTGGCGCTCGCGGGGTCGTCCTCGGCGAACAGGATGTGCTTCTTCATCGGTGGCATCTGCTCGAGGCTCAGGCGGGGGCCAGCCAGCGTTCGGCGTCAACGGTGCGCAGGATCTCGATCTGCACGGTGTCCTGCCAGTCGTCCTCGGGAAGCCAGAGGAGGCGCGTGGGGCCGGCGAAGAGCTGTGTCTCGACGGCGTCCTCTCCCTTCTGGGCGAGGACGAGCACGGGGATCTGCGCCGTGTCGGGGTGCGAGCGCAGGCGGACGATCGTCTGGTAGGCGTCGAGCTCCGGAAGCCGGAGCTCGAGCACGATGGCGTGCGGGTGGATCGAGCCGGCGGTCAGCATGGCGTCGCGGCCGGTCGGCACGGCCACGGGCCGGAGGCCGGCGGCGAGCACCGCCTCGGTCAGCAGGCGCTGGCGCTCCTCGTCCGGCTCGACGATCAGCACCACCCTCGCCAGGTCGAAGGGCTCGAGGCGACGCCTGCAGAGCTTGACCAGCAGGGCGTCGTCGACGGGAAGCACGAGGCAGCCATGGGCACCGGCGAGAAAGGCCTGCCGCTGGTCCCCCGCCGCGGCCACCAGCGCCAGGACCTGGGTGCGGGCGCGCGCCGCCGGCGCCAGCCCGCCGAGCCGCCGCCAGCCGTCCTCGCCGGTGCTGGCGAGATCGAGGATCAGCAGCTGTGCCTCGCCCGGCTCGCCATCCTCGCCGTCGTGGCAGGCCACCGCGCGGACGCGGTAGCGCTCGAGCTCGAGCAACGCGCTCCAGCGCCGCCGCGCCGGGAGGTCGTCGCTGACCAGCAGGACCCCACCGCTCGTCCCCTGCGCGCGCGGGAGGCTCGGCGGCGCGAGCGACGCGGCGGCGCGGGCCTCCTGCCGGCTGGGGAGGAGGACGACGAAGGTGGTCTCGGCGCCCTCCGAGCTCTCCACCCAGACCTTGCCGCCATGGTACTCGACGAGACGTCGGACGATGGCGAGGCCGAGGCCGGTGCCGCCGCGCGCTTCGCCGCCGCCGCGGGACGCCTGCTGGAACTCGTCGAAGATCGTCTCGTGCTCGGCGGGATCGATCGGCGAGCCGGTGTTGGCGATCGACAGCAGGGTGCTCTCGCCGGCGCTCGCCGCGTGGAAGGTGACAGTGCCGCCGCCGGGGGTGAACTTGACCGCGTTGCTCAGCAGATTGAGCAGGATCTGCTTGAAGTGCAGGCGATCGGCGTAGACCGGCAGGTCGTCCGGCACGCGCGAGTGAAGGGCGATCCCCTTCTGGGCCGCCAGCGGTCCGAGGGTGGAGAGGACCTCCGGCAGGATAGCGCCGACCCGCAGCGCCTCCGGCGACAGCTTGAAGCGTCCCGCCTCGATCTTCGACAGGTCGAGCACGTCGTCGATTAGCCCCAGCAGGTGATCCGCGGCGCGGCGGACGAAGGTCAGGTGGAAGCTCTGATGCTCGCTGAGCGGATGCAGGGTGTCATCGGCGAGCAGCTCCGAGAAGCCGATGATGGCATTGAGCGGGGTGCGCAGCTCGTGGCTCATGGTGGCCAGGAACTCGCTCTTCAGCCGGTTGGCGTTGACCGCCTGCTTGCGGTGCAGCTCGAGCTCGAGGTTCTGGTGCTGGATTTGGCCGAGGTAGGCGCGCCGCTGCGCCTCGAGCTTGCGGCTGCGGCCGATGTCACGAAAAAAACCCTGGCAGGAGACGAAGCGGCCGTCCTCGAAACTGCCGCTGATCGTCCCCTGCACCTCGACCTCGCGGCCGTCACTGGCTAGGAACACCGTCTCGACCATCGGCAACTCCTGGCCCGCCTCCAGCCGGGCGAGCATCGAGGCGCAGTGCTCGATCTCGCGCGTCACCACGAAGTCGGAGAGGCGCAACGTGCGCACCTCCTCCTCCGAATAGCCGAGGACCTCCCGCCAACGCCGGTTGACGTAGTTGAGCGTCCCCTCGGCGTTGAGGCTCTGAATCATGTCGCCCGACGCCTCGAGGAACTGCCGGAAGCGGCGCTCGCTGGCGGCGAGTTTGTTCCGGGCGCGCCTCGAGTCGGTGATGTCGAAGGCGAAGCCGAGCACGTAGGGGGGGCCGGCGAGGGGAGAGTGCAGCACGTTGCGGTACATCCAGAAGCGCTCCTCGCCCTGGCGGGTGAGCAGGCGCATCAGGCCGTCGCTGCGCTCGCCGCGGCGGATGCTCTCGAGGTAGGTCGCGAAGCCGTCGCTCACCGACGGCGCCAGCATCCCGGCGAGCTCTCGCCCGGTCAGCTCCTCGGGGGTGAAGCCGAGCGCTCCCGCCGCCGCCGGCGTGATGCTGAGTAGCCGCCCGTCGAGATCGTGGGTGCACAGGATGCAGCCAGGCCAGCAGGGTAGCCGGGCAGTCGATGCCGTCCGGGCCGGGGGCGAGGTCGCCCTCGGCCAGCAGCTCGCGGGCGCGGTCGAGCGCCAGGCGGACGGCGAGCACGAAGGCTTCGCGAATCCCTTGGTTCTCGGTGGCCACCGAAGCGACCAGGGCGAGCCCGTCGAGGTCGAGGGCGGCGCGCAGCTCCCCGAGCGGCAGCGCCGCCGGCCGGTCACGATGGTTCGCCTGCACCACCACCCCCGGCCGCGGCAGCGCGCGGGTGGCCAGGAACGAGCGGAGCTCGCCGAGGTGCGCCGCCGCGGCGATCAGCTGTTCCGGCGTGCTGCCGGTGACGAAGACGATGGCGTCGGCCTCCGCCAGCAGCGCGCGCCGCCGGGCGGCGAGCTCCGGCTGGCCGGGGACGCTGAGGATCTGGCAACGGATCGGGATCCCTTCGAAGCTGCCGCCGACGTACTCCAGCCAATCGAAGTAGAGGGTTCGCCCGTCCTGCTCGGCCGGCGTGAAGACGTCGCGCGCCATCCCGCCGGCGAGCGCGCCCAGGCTCGTCGTCTTTCCCGAGCGGGGCGGGCCGTCATAGACCAGCCGGACGACCAGCGCGTCAGCCTCGGGAGTCAGTCGCGCCATGTCGAAGGCTCCTCCTCGGCGCTGCCCAGCCGTTGCATCGCCGCACGGAGGGCGGGCAGGCCGACCCGCGCATGGTCCGCCACCACCGCCAGCAGAAGGCCGGCGGCGAGCGGACGGATCACCACCAGCATCCCGTCGCAGGTGAGGACGATCTCGCGCAGCGCCGAGCGCCCGCCGAGCGCCGCGAGGAGCGACAGCTCGGTCGCCACCAGCTCGCGGATCGCGGCGCTCACCCGCACGCCTTCGAACCCCGCCTCCGGCTCGGCCTGCTCGGCGAGCGGCACCCCGGTCGCGAGGTCGATCAGCCAGCCGGCCGCCACGCCGTCGAGGTCGTGAGCCAGCGCCTGGAGCGAGCCTTCCCGCGGCGCCTGCGGGTCGTCGGCGCGCGCGCCGGGGTTGGCGCGCTCGTCGCGCCGGCGCATCGCCTCGAGCAGGATGAAGGTGAGGGGAGCGTTGATCGAGCGCGGGGGCTGCTCGGCGACCGCCTGCGTCTCGACGTCGGCGAGGTCCCAGCCGAGGATCAGCAGCGCCGCTTCTTCACCGCGCAGCTCGCCCGCCACCGCATGGCAGAGGTCGCCGTCGACAAAGAAGAGGGTCCCCTGCCGGCCGTCGGCCCGCACGCCGAGAGCGCAGGTCTCCCGCTCGATGGCGATCATCTGCACGAAGGCCGCGGGGGCCACGTTCTGCAGATGACCCCGGACGGGGCGGCGGATAGCTCCCGAGTTCATCACCAGCTCCTGCCGCTCGTCCGGGCGCCGGTGGTCAGCTCAGCGCGGCGACGTGCTTGTTCACCGCCGAACGCATGATCGCGAGGTTGGTGGTGTCGCGTTCGGCGGCCAGATAGAGGAACACGCTAGGCGAGATCAGCTTGATGATGTGGATCTGATCCGTCAGCGTGAGCAGCATGTCCTCCAGGCTTCCCTTGAGATTGAGCGCGCGCATGATCTTGAGCTTCTGCTTCACCAGCTCGCTATTGTAGGCGCTGGCGACGCTGAGATCGAAGTCCGAGCGCACCGACTTGGCGCCCAGGGTCAGCCCCGACTCCATGTCGACCAGCGAGGCGGCGATGAACCCGGACATCTCGCCGGCGATCTTTTCCAGCGTTTCCACGATCTGTTTTTCGGTAGCCATTTCTCTCCTCGATATTTCTAATCAAAGTTATCGGTTGCGTGCGGGCTCAGACGCTGACGTCTTTCTCGGACGCCGGCCCGCCGCCCGCCTGCGCGAGGACCATGCCGCTGTTGCTGTCGACGAGACAACACCCGACCGCGCCGTCGATCTCCATCAACCGATCCATGCTCGACTTCGTGGTTACCATAGAGAGCTCCTCCCATTCCAATTGAGGTTGCAGCTCGACAACGCTTGGAAGAAGGTGTCTATCTGCGAACCGTTCGAAAGACTGATGCACTCGCGTGCGCCATGACGATCAACGGAGCGGAGAATAACCGGAGCGCATGACACACAATATTACGCTTGCAGCGGCGGAGCCCGCTGGTGCTGGTGCACGGCCTCGGCGGCCGAGCCGAGGAACACGGTCCGCGGTCCGGTCTTCCCCTCCTCGAGGTGCCGCAGCGTCCCATCGACATCCGCCCAGCGCAGCGCTTCCCCCGGCCGGCAGCCTGTGAGGAGGGTCAGGAGAATGGCTGAGCCAGGGATCGAGGGACCTTCGTCCTTGAGGACGGCACCGAGAGCAGCGAGCTGCTCGCGCGAGAGGGCTTCGCCTCGGCGCTTTTCCGGGTGGAAGTCCTGTCCGTTGGCTGAATTGGGTCGGGCCTCCGGGTACCAGCGCCGGCCGGTAGGCCGGCCAGCGGCGGGCGCAGAGCCCCGCCGGCCGATAGGCCGCCTGGCAGCGGAGCGTAGAGCTCCGCCGGCCGATAGGCCGCCCAGCAGCGGAGCGTAGAGCTCCGCCGGCCGATAGGCCGCCTGGCAGCGGAGCGTAGAGCTCCGCCGGCCGATAGGCCGCCCAGCAGCGGAGCGTAGAGCTCCGCCGGCCGATAGGCCGCCTGGCAGCGGAGCGTCGAGCTCCGCCGGCCGATAGGCCGCCTGGCAGCGGCGCGAGCTCCGCCGGCCGACAGGCCGCCTGGCAGCGGAGCGCAGAGCTCCGCCGGCCGATAGGCCGCCCAGCAGCGGAGCGTCGAGCTCCGCCGGCCGAAGGCCGCCCAGCAGCGGGGCGCAGAGCCCCGCCGGCCGATAGGCCGCCTAGCAGCGGAGCGCAGAGCTCCGCCGGCCGATAGGCCGCCTAGCAGCGGAGCGCAGAGCTCCGCCGGCCGATAGGCCGCCCAGCAGCGGAGCGCAGAGCTCCGCCGGCCGATAGGCCGCCTGGCAGCGGAGCGTCGAGCTCCGCCGGCCGATAGGCCGCCCAGCAGCGGAGCGTCGAGCTTCGCCGGCCGAAGGCCGCCTGGCAGCGGAGCGCACAGCTCCGCCGGCCGATAGGCCGCCCAGCAGCGGAGTGTAGAGCTCCGCCGGCCGATAGGCCGCCCAGCAGCGGAGTGTAGAGCTCCGCCGGCCGATAGGCCGCCCAGCAGCGGAGCGTAGAGCTCCGCCGGCCGATAGGCCGCCCAGCAGCGGAGCGTAGAGCTCCGCCGGCCGATAAGGCCGCCCAGCAGCGGAGCGTAGAGCTCCGCCGGCCGATAAGGCCGCCCAACCAAACCAACGTGCGTTGCGACCGGCGGCGGCCGGTCCGCGGCTCTCGGACAAGGGAACTCCGCCTTATCGGCGCACTCCTTTCTTGAATGGGAGCACCCCTGAGTCGAGGTCCCCCATCAATCGGCGCAGGTAGTCCTCGGCGACCCCAGCAGCAGCCGCAAGGCTGGGCCCGTGCTGGTGGAGATACACCCTGTCCCCAAGGCTAGCGGCTTCATGGCCGAGGAGTTGGCGGGAGTGATCCGGCACGATTCCCGCCCGGGGGTGAATCGTCTTGACCGTGTGTCGCGTGGCCTTCACCGGGATTCGGACCGGCCCTTCGAAGAGATTGACCCGCTTCTCGCCTTTATAGCCCACGATCCGAGCCCGCAGGATGGAGGAGGAAGACTGGCAAGCCTCCTTTTCCAAGATCCGCCGGGCCTCCAAGACGACCCGCTCCCAAGCATCGCTCAACCTGAACATCTGGGTCCCTGGCCGCCGGCCGGGCACCAGGTCCTCACAGCCCTCCGGCCTCGGTATCTCTTTCAGGCATCGGAGGGCATCCGGTCCGAGGTAGACGATCCTGCCCTGTTCGCCTCCGCGTTGTCCCTTCGCCCGAGGAACCTCGAGGCGAGGGATCCCATGGTCCTCCCGCAGCCAGGACCGATTGCCCCGGAGCAACTCCTCGACATGCCGGCATCCCGTGTAGAGCACCACCCGGGTGGCGAGCAGAGCTCCAACGGAGGGAACCTGTCGGGTGTCGGCCGATCCTGACCGGGCGAGCATCTCGAGGTGGCGGAGTGCCCGCCCAATGGCGGCGAGGTCTGCGTCTTCGAGGTAGACGTCCGCCGACTTTGTCGGTAGCTCGACCATGTCCAGGAAGGGGTCCCTTGCAACCCACCCGCGCCGGCGACAGCGCTCCCAGACCATCCGCATGGCGCGCACGCAGTGGTTGCCCGTATGGCGGCCCGAGTAGTGGGGACGCCCCGCATTGACCCTGCCGGCGATGACCTCAGGGATGTCCTCGATCTCAGCCGGCCGGCGACCGGCGAAGTCCCCCAGGGTGACTTCGCCGTAGAGAGGAAGGATGTGCGCCGCGAAGAGGTTGTCGTAGAACTCAAGCGTCCGGGGAGATCCAGACGGCAGCCGCTTACGGGTGTAGTCATCCCGGAAGGCCGCCTAACATTGGGCCCAAGTCATCCGGCGCCCCTCGCGCAGGGACGGCTCTGCATCCTCGTCTTCGAGCTCTCGGGACTTTCTCCGGCAGGCATCCCGGAACGCCTCGACATCCTCCAGGCTCACCTCCCTGCCCACGACCGAGACAGGGTGCCAACTCTGTCCCTTGCGGAGGCCGATCTGGATCTGCGTGCGCTGGACCCGGAGGACGCACCACCGGATGGCATGCTGGCCGCTCTCGAGGACGTAATAGTCGTTCGCCCCGTTCTTGGGGAGGCGTCCGTAGTAGCGTCGCACCACGTCCTGGGTGACGCGAGGTACTGTGTTCTTCGGGGCTCGCGGCATCAGTGCACCCCCGCCCCGGCGAGTCCCGACCATCCTCTTTCCCTCATGCTTCTAACCTCCTCCGGCGGCTAAGTCCGTAGTACATTCCTTGTACATTCCCGCTGCCGGAAAAGGCGGGATAAGACGGACTGCGCCGGCTAAGGTGCCTAAGGCGGAGGGCGAGCTGGGCTAGCCTACAGAGGGAAACAAGGGAAAAACTGGCTGGGTGTTCGGTACGCGGCGTAAATGGGGTTCAGGGGGTCCCGGGTTCAAATCCCGGCGTCCCGACCAATTTCCTCCTTTAAAATCATAGATTTACCGGTTTCTAGTCCTCGACTGAGACAACCGTTCCGGGAGCTGGAACAAAACTGGAACAACCTGGAACAAAGTCTGTCGGGCTAGAGCGTTTTCTGGCCGCGAGAGGGCTTGAGGTGGACTCCGTAGTCGCCACCCCAACGGTTGTCGGCAGTCCGGTCCGGGGAGGAGCGCATCGTGGCGCGGACGAGGTCCCAGAGGGTGACCTTGTCGGTGGTGCGGGAGACCAGCGTGTCGGCCGCCGGGCAGACGATCTCCGGCACGTCCTCCAGGATGTTGAAGCGGGTCTCGGGCGGGCTGACAACGACCGCGACGTGGAGCAGAGCATTGAGGAAGTTGGTCTTGCCGCTGTTCGTCGGCCCGGCGATCAGCACGGACTTTCGCTTCGCGATCTTTCCCGTCAGGTAGTCGGCGGCTGCCTGGGTCAGGCATCCCAGCTCGATGAGCCGGGGGATCAGGAAGAGCTCCCGTGGCGGCTTTCGCAGGTTGAAGACCGGCGATCCGACGACCGGCGGTACCTTGACGTGGAGCCGCCCACTGCCGAAGGAGTGGGGGAGCTGAAAGTCCCGGATCGGATGATCGGAGTCGAGCGGGAGCCCGGCGTGGTTCGCGATGCCGCGCAGAAACCCCATCAGCCGCTCGAGGTCAAAGACGTGGGGGTGAGCCCGCCGCCCCCCGGCGCCGTCCGTGCGGACGACCAGGTCGGAATTGGTGTAGATCTCCGAGACCGACGGATCGGCGAGGAGCTCCAGCACGTACTCGCCGAGAAACATCTGGAGCGCCGCGATGAGCCCGGAATCCATCACGGCACGAGCCCCGGGGGATCGACCAGCCGGCGAAGCGACGCGGTCCGCTTCTCCCCTTTCCCCGTCGTCGGGGTGGGCGGGACTTTGCGGTCGAGCCAGTGGGAGAAATCGGCTTCCGTACGCTCGCTCGCGGGAAGCGGAATCCTCGCCGCGGCCGAGCGCAGAGGGTGCTTGAAGAACGGCTGCGGGCGGACCCGGAGCGGGAAGGTGCCGGTCCGCAGGACCAGCGCCTCCCCCTTCGGCAACCGCATGATCTCGTCGGGGGTGAGGAGCGGGCGCCCCGAGTCGGCCTCCTGGGTCGAGACGCTGCGGCGAGAGACGCTGCCGCGCTCGAAGTGAACCGTCCGGTTCCCCGCCCGCTGACTGAGCTGCCGCGCCGTCTCGAGGTCCGCCGGCGCAAAGGCGATATGGACCGAGCAGTTTGGGGAGATGCTCTCGCTCCGGCCATAGGCCGTGTGGAGCTGCCCCACGTGCTGGACGACCAGATACGCCTGCACCCTGTAGCCGCGAAGGTAGGCGAGGGCGGTCTCGACGACCTTCATCCGCCCGAAGACCGGAAACTCGTCGAGCAGGAGAAGGAAGGGGTGCCGCGCCTTTTCGGTCGGCATCTCCCGCGTCAGAGCCGCGGCGATCTGAGAGATGACGATGCGGATGTGATCGGAGAGCCGCTTGATCGAATTGGGATCGATCACGAGGTAGAGCGTCACCGGCCGGTCGCCCGCCTTGTAGAGATCCTCCAAGGCAAAATCCGAGGTGGCAGTCGCCGCGGCGAGGATCGGGTCGGCAACATCCGCCGCCAGATCATCCCGCTCGAGGGCCCTGTACTCGCGCTGGCTGATCTCCGAGGCGACGAGATAGGGACCCTCGGGCTTGAGGTCGAGGCGAAGCTCGTGTCGATTGCAGAGCGCGCCGAGCGAGTACTTCTTCCCCAAATCGGAGCCCTTGATCGTCGTGCCGTCCGGAAGGGTGAAGGTGATCCCTTGAGCGGCGCCGCTCTTCCTCGCCACCTTGAGGTTCGCCTGAATCCCCAGGCGATGAAGCTCGGAGAGAAACGCGCGCACCGTCTGATGCTGCGAGGCCGCCTGATCGATCGCGTCCCGGAGGGACTGCTGCGCCGCCTCGCGACCGGGGTCTCTCAAGCGGCGCTCGATCTCCGCCCGGGTCAAAGTGATGGGGTTCCTCTTCGTCGCAACCTCGAGCCCGTAGGTCTGCTCGAGGTCCCGAGCCAGCTCCATCAGCTTGAAGCGATCGTTCGAGTCGCTGACCAGCCGCCCTTCGAAGTTGACGCGGTAGGTCGCGACGTGGAGATGGCGCCCCTCCCCGTGGTCATGGAGATAGGCGACGTAAGGGGAGTAGTCGTAGCCCAAGCGCTCGAGAGCGAGCTGGGCGGTGTCCTCCCATTCCTCGTCTGTAAGGTCCTCGCCCGGAGAAGGGCGCAGGATGATGTGGGCGACCGGATGGGCTACCTGCTCACGGAAGTAGAGCCGGCGGACTTCGCCGATCTGCCGACTGAATTCGGGAGGCGTCACACCGTCGAGGTTGGTCGACAGGAGCCGCGATCCCTCCTGGTTTGCCAAGTAGTCGAGCAGCCCCCGGGCCCCATCGCCGCGATAGATCATCCCGATCATCGCGACCCCCGATCCGAAGACCCAAGCCCTCGAAGGGCCTTTCCCGGCTGGAGGCTCGCCATCATTCGCCGCTCACCAGGTGCCGTCGAAGGTCGGCGAGCATCTGAAAGGCGGTCTCGATCAGTGGGCGTAGCTCCGGGGCGAGACGGCCGGCGTTCACCTGGCGAACCGCTTGATTGAGCAGGTTGCCCAGCCGGCCCAACTGGCCGACGACGGCGTAGTTCGCTCGCGGAACCGGAGGAATCTCGATCCGGCCATAGAGGGCGAGAGCCCGGGTGAAGGCGTGAGCTGGCAGTCCTGCGTAGTCCGCGCGACGCCGCAGCAGGCGGAGCTCGCGGCGGGAGAAGTACAAGGGAAGCTGGCAATCTCTCCGCTCGCTGAGCGGCAGGGAAGGACGGCCAGGTTGACGCTTCTTCAAACGCATAAGGACCCTCGGAGTCGGTGATCGAAGCAGTCCGCAACTTAAAGCGGAGAGCGTCGGAATTCGGCGCGTTCCAGAGGGGTTCGGAGGAAATTTATTTGAAAGGGGCGGAACCCACGCCTGACCCGAGCAGCGCGAGGGGAAGGCGAGCCGTTTTGCTAGACGCGAGTATCGCGTCGTGCAAAACATGGCTCGCTCCTGATCCAAAGATCCGCGCGAGGGGATGCTTGGCGGTGGGCGAGGCGCGGGGAGAAAGGCTGGGCAGGCCGAGAACTAACTCGAGCTAACTGGCTTTGGAGGCGAACAGAGAAGCGTCAGCGGAGCGTTCGCTTGGGATTAGGAAGAGAGGAGGGCGAGTAGAGGGGACCAGCGGATTGGAAGCCGCTCGGGCTTCGCGGAGCGGTGGTCTGGCTTGATCGCCGGACGTCACTCCTGGGGAAGGTGGTGCGGGTGGCGGCGGGATCTCCGCCCGCAGCCCGGCGCGGATCCCCTGGAGCTTCGCCACCACCGCCGCCTGGTTGCCTCGGCGCAGCTCGCGGAGCCAGGCGAGGGGCAAGGCGGCGGCGTTCCAGGCGAGGTAGCTCAGCCACTGCCAGGGCTTCGCGTAGCGCCGCACGTAGAGCGCTCCGCTCCTCCCGAGCTGGAAGTTCCTCCCCGCGCTGTAGCCGCCGGTGGTGAAGGCCACCATGTGGTAGAGCACCGCCTTGTGGGCATAGAGGCAGCGGAAGCCGTGGCGCCGGACGCGGGTGCAGAAGTCGGCGTCGTCGACGCAGATGTAGAACAGGTCGTCCCACGTTCCGGCGGCCTCGGCGGCGGCGCGGCGGATCAGGATGGCGCAGCCGTTGGCGTAGTCCACCTCGGCGTCTTGGTCGTACTGGCCGCGGTCGATCTCGCCGTAGCCGCGCTCGCGGGTGATCGATTCCCGGAAGCGGAGGGTTTCCCCCCGCCGACCAGAGCCGCCGCCGGTCGCCGTGGAAGTAGCACTTCGGCCCCACGCAGCCGACGTCCGGCGCCGACTCGGCGAGCCTCACCAGCTCGCTCAGCATCTCCGGCTCGACCTCGATGTCGTTGTTGAGCAGGAGCACGTAGTCGTAGCCCTTGGCGAACGCCCACTCGAACCCCCGCGCCGCGCTCCGCGCAGAGAATGCCCGAGTTACAGGCTCAGATTTCTACGATTTTGGTGAGCATCAACAGATGATTCCCCCTGGTGGTCATCCTGCAACAGCTCGCGGAAATTTTTGCCGACCGGCGAGCGGTTGCAAATAGCCCGGCATGCGGGCATTGCTATGTGCTGAAATCGTGGGTGCCGGGGGTGGCACTGTGCACGCCGGCAGAAGAAGCCTTCACCGGCATCTAGGCTGAGCTCCTGGCAGACCCTATGTCACGGAGGGGCAATGTCGAAGTACGAAACGATTTCTGAAATTTTAGAGAATCGGGCTACGCAACAGGGAGTGCGCCCGGCCTACGTCTTCTTGTCCTATGGCGAGGCCGGCATGGTCGAGGAGCGGCTCACCTACGCGGAGCTCGACGCCCGCGCCCGGGCGATCGGCGCCTCGTTGCAGGCGGCGGGGGCAATTGGCGAGCGCGTCGCCCTGCTACTCCCTCCAGGACCGGATTTCATTTCCTCCTTCTTCGGCTGCCTCTATGCCGGCGCCGTCGCGGTTCCCGCCCTGCCGCCGCGCCGTCGCGGCGTCGACCCGCGCCTGCGGGCGATCTGCCGAGACGCCCGCCCGCGGGTGGCACTGACCACCCCCGACCAGTTGCCGGCCCTGGAGAGCGCCGCCGCCGAGATCCCGGAGCTCTCCGCCGCCTGCCGGATGGCTCCCGCGCCGGAGGGGGATGCGGACTGGCAAAGGCCGGAGCCGCGCCCGGAGGCGCTCGCCTTTCTCCAGTACACCTCGGGCTCGACCTCGTCCCCCAAAGGGGTGATGGTCAGTCACAGCAACCTCCTGCACAACGAGGAGCTGATCCGTCACACTTTCGCGCAGTCGTCCGGCTCGGTGGTGCTGGGCTGGCTGCCGCTCTACCACGATATGGGTCTGATCGGGACGCTGTTGCAGCCGGTCTATACCGGGGCCGTCTGCTACCTAATGACCCCTGGGGCCTTCTTGCAGCGGCCGGCGCGCTGGCTGGAAGCCATCTCGCGCTACCGCGCGACGACCAGCGGTGGCCCCAACTTCGCCTATGAGCTGTGCGTGCGCAAGGTGGGAGCGGCGCAGCGGGAGGGCCTCGACCTCTCCTCGTGGCAGGTAGCCTTCAACGGTGCCGAGCCGGTGCGGGCCGGCACGCTGAGGCGTTTTGCTGCGGCCTTCGCATCCTGCGGCTTCCGCGCCTCGGCGTTTCGCCCTTGCTACGGCCTCGCCGAGGCGACGCTGCTCGTCTCGGGAAGGCACCAGGAGGGGGAGCCCCGTATGCATGCGTTCGATGCGGAGGCTCTGGAACGGCATGAGGCCGCGGACGCCGGGGACCCTGCGCGGAGCCGCGATCTGGTGAGCTGCGGCGCCACGGTGCAGACCGTCGTTGCCGTCGATCCGGAGTCGGGAGTGCCTTCTCCGCCTGGCCGCGTCGGCGAGATCTGGGTGGGCGGCCCGAGCGTCGCCCAGGGGTACTGGGAGCGGCCGGAGGAGACGGTTGCGACGTTCGGCGCCTGTCTCGCTGACGGCACCGGCCCCTTCTTGCGCACTGGGGACCTCGGATTCGTCTTCGAGGGCGAGCTGTTCCTCACCGGCCGCCTGAAGGACCTGATCATCCTGCGCGGCAGGAACCACTATCCGCAGGATCTGGAGCTGACCGCCGAGAGCAGCCACGCCGGCCTGCGTGCCGGCGGCGCCGCCGCCTTCGCGGTCGATCTCGCCGGGGAGGAGCGGCTGGTGATCGTCCACGAGGTGGAGCGCCACGCCTGCGCCGGCATGGAAGGCAAAAAGACGGAGGAGATCGCCGCAGCGGTGCGTCGGGGGGTGGCCGAAGAGCATGAGGTGAGCGTCGCGGAAGTGGTGCTGATCCGGCCAGAAACGCTGCCCCGGACGTCCAGCGGCAAGGTGCAGCGGCACGTCTGCCGCGATCTGTATCTCCAGGGCAGACTGCGCGTGCTCGGCGCTAGCCGCCTTTCCCTCGCCGCTGCGGACGAGGACCCTCGGGTCGATGTTCAGGTGGGATCGCCGGACTGGCTGCGCCGGGCCTTCGCCGCCGCGGCACGGATCGATCCCGACCGGATCGATGCGGACCTTCCGCTCTCCTCCACGGGGCTGGATTCGCTGGCGGCCGTGGAGCTGAAGCACAGGGTGGAGGAGGTGGCCGGCTTCTCCCTACCTTTCACGGACCTGCTGGAGGGCATGACCCTGCGCGAGCTGGCGCGGCGGGTGGCCGGGGGGGAGACGATGGCGGCGATGCAGCTTCCGCCTGGCACCGGCGAAGCGGTGGGCGAGCACGCGCTCTCCTGGAACCAGCGCTCGCTGTGGTTCCTCCACCGCTTGGCGCCGGAGAGTTCCGCCTACAACATTGCCGGCGCGGCGCGGCTCGGACCGGTCTCCTCCGAAGCCCTGAACCGTGCGCTCCAGGGCCTGGTAGACCGCCACCCGATGCTGCGCGCCACGTTCGCCGACACGCCAGAGGGCCCGGTGCAGCGGGTGGGGGAGCGGGGTGTGGCCGGGTTCGAGGCCGTAGACGCGGACGGCTGGAGCGACGCGGAGGTGGATACGCGGCTGCACGCGGAGGCGTATCGCCCGTTCGACCTGGCGACCGGCCCGCTCCTGCGGGCGGTCCTGCTACGGCGCGGCGGCGAGACCTTCCTCGCCCTGGCCGTGCACCACATTGCGGCCGATTTCTGGTCGATGGCCTTGCTGGCCCGCGAGTTCGGCGCTCTGGTGGCCGGGGAGGCTCCTTCCCCTCCGGCGGCCCTCTACATCGATTTCGCCCGCCGGCAGGAGCGGATGCTGGAGAGCTCCGAGGGGGAGCGGTTGTGGGAGCACTGGCGGGAGCGCTTGACCGGCACGCCGCAGCTCGACCTTCCCACTGACCGGCAGCGGCGGCCGGTGCAGGGCCTGCGCGGTGGCGGGCGGACTCTTCCTCCCTCGCCGGAGCGGGCGGAGGCGGTCCACCGGCTCGCGGCCACCTATGTCTGTACGCCCTTCGTCGCCCTGCTCGCCGCTTGGCAGGCCGTGCTATCCCGTTGGAGCGGTCAGGAGGAGTTTATCGCTGGCGCTCCCATGGCCGGCCGCTCCGCTCGTGAGTGGGGCGAGGTGGTCGGCTATTTCGTCAACTTGGTGCCCCTGCGCGCCGACCTATCCGGAGACCCAGCGGTCCGCGATCTGATGGCGCGGACGCGCGGCACCGTGCTCGACGCGCTGGCGCACCAGGATCTCCCCTTCGCCCTCCTCGCCGAGCGCCTGCAACCCGAGCGCGACCTCAGCCGGCCGCCGCTGGTGGCGGCGATGCTGACCTTCGAGAAGGCCCCGGGGCCGGAGCTCGCCGCGTTCGCGGCCTTCGCCGTGGGCGTGCCAGGCGTTCGGCTCGACCTCGGCGGGCTGGTTCTGGAGACGCTCTCCCTGGAGCCGCCGACCGCCCAACTCGACCTCTCCCTCACGGCGGCCGAGTTGCCCGGGGGGCTCGCTCTCTCCCTGCAATGGGACGCCGACCTGTTCGACGCGGCGACCGCCGGGCGGATGCTCGGCCATCTCGACCGCCTGATCGCGGAAATGGTTGTCGCGGACCGGCCGGTGGCTGAGCTGCCGTTGCTGGCGGACGGGGAGCGCGACCAGATCCTGCGCGTCTGGAGCGGCGCGGAGAGCGGGGAACCGGCGGGGACCGGCTGCCTGCACGAGCTGTTTGAAGCGCAGGCGGCGCGCACCCCCGAGGCCACGGCCCTGGTTTTCGGAGAGGAGCGCTGGACCTACCAGGACCTGAACCGCCGGGCCAACCGTCTGGCCCATCATCTGCGGCGGCTCGGCGCCGGCCCGGAGCAGCGCGTGGGCGTCCTGATGGGCCGCTCCGGCGAGCTGATCACGGTGCTCCTGGGCATCCTCAAGGCGGGAGCCGCCTATGTGCCGCTCGATCCGGCCTATCCGAAGGACTGGCTAGCCTTCGCGGCGGAGGATGCGAGGATCGACTTCCTGCTGACCGGGGAGCGGTGGACTGGGAAGCTACCCGGCCGCCGCGAGATCGACGCCGCCGGGGAGGCCATCTCCCGCGAGCCCGAGGGGAACCCGGAGCCGCTAGCGTGCTCTGGCAACTTGGCCTACGTGATCTACACCTCTGGCTCCATGGGACGGCCCAAGGGGGTGGCTCTCGAGCACCGCTCGTCGGTCGAACGGATGCACTGGGCGCGCGCGATCTTCCCCGCGGCGGACCTCGCCGGGGTGCTGGCCGCGACCTCCATCTGCTTCGACCTGTCGGTTTTCGAGATCTTCACACCCCTCTCCTGGGGCGGTACGGTGATCCTGGCCGGCGGCGTCCTAGAGCTGCCTGTGCTGCCCGCCCGGGGAGAGGTGACGCTGATCAATACGGTTCCCTCCGCCATGGCCGAGTTGGCCGCGGGCGAGCTACCGCCCGCGGTCCGCACGGTGAACCTGGCCGGCGAGGCGCTGCCACCGCGGCTGGCGGCACGCATCTACCGCCATCCGCAGGTCGAGCGGGTTCTCAACCTCTACGGGCCGACGGAGGACACCACCTACTCGACCGGCGCCCGGGTCGAGCGGGGCGCCGGGCGGGTGAGCATCGGCCGACCTCTCCCCGGCACCCGGGCCTACGTGCTGGACGGCAGTCTCAAGCCGGTCCCCGGCGGTGTGCCCGGCGAGCTGTTTCTAGCCGGGGCTGGCGGCGCCCGGGGCTACCTCGGCCGCCCGGACCTGACGGCGGAGAGGTTCCTCCCGGATCCTTTCGCGGCGCGGCCCGGAGGACGCCTCTACCGGACCGGTGACCTGGCCCGCTGGCTGGCGTCGGGCGACCTGGAACACCTGGGCCGGCTCGACCATCAGGTCAAGATTCGCGGCTTCCGCATCGAGCTGGCAGAGATCGAGTCGGTGCTGGGCAAGCTGCCCGGAGTCCGCGAGGCGGTCGTGGTGGCCCGCGATAGCCCGGCCGGGGATCGGAGGCTGGTCGCCTATATGGCCGGTGACATGACGCCGAACGGGCTGCTCCAGTCGTTGCGGGAGCGGCTGCCGGAGCACATGGTGCCCTTTGCCCTGGTGACGCTCCCGGCCCTGCCCCTTACCCCCAACGGCAAGGTGGACCGCAAGGCCCTGCCGGCGCCTGAGTGGGAGCGCGCCGAGGAGAGCTTCCTAGCGCCGCGCACGCCGGTCGAGGAGGTGGTGGCCGGCATCTGGGCCGAGCTCCTCGGCCTCGAGCGGGTGGGGGCGGCGGACCACTTCTTCGCGCTCGGCGGGCACTCGCTGCTGGCGGCGCGGGTGGTGTCGCGCCTGCGCCGCGCCTTCGGCGTCGAGCTGCCGGTGCGCGATCTCTTCGAGGCCCCGACGGTGGAGGCTCTCGCCGCCCGGGTCGAAGCGGCCCGGCGGACGGGCGCGATCCTGCCCGCTCCGCCTCTTCTCCCAGCGCCGCGCGAGGGGGCGCTGCCCCTGTCGTTCGCGCAGCAGCGGCTCTGGTTCATCGCTCAGCTCGAACCGGACAGCCCGCTCTACAACATGCCCGGGGCGCTATGGGCCGAGGGGCTGCTGGACGGCGCGGTGCTGGCCCTCTGTCTCGGGGAGATCGCGCGCCGCCACGAAGCGCTGCGCACGGTCTTCGCCGCGCCGGAGGGCTTGCCGGTCCAGGTGATCCAACCGGTGCAACCCTTCCCGCTGCCTGTGGTGGACCTGTCGGGGCTGCCGGAGGGCGTACGTGAGGCGCTGGCCCTCACCTTGATCCAGGAGGAGGCCGGCCGGCCGTTCGATCTCACCCGAGGTCCGCTGCTGCGGGGCCTGTTGGTGCGCGTCGCCGAGAGGGACCACGCCGTCGGGCTGACCCTGCACCACATCGTCGGCGACGGCTGGTCCCTGGGGCTTCTGATCCGCGAGATCGCGGCGCTCTACCCGGTCTTTGCCGCGCGCCTGCCGTCGCCTTTGCCGGAGCTGCCGGTACAGTATGCGGATTTCGCGGTCTGGCAACGCTCCTGGCTGCGCGGCGAGGTCCTGGAGCAGGAGATCGCCTGGTGGCGCCGCCAGCTCGCGGGCCTGCCACCTCTCCTGGAGCTGCCCACCGACCGACCGCGGCCGGCGGCGCAGAGCTATCGGGGCGCCAACCGACCGGTGCGGTTGCCGGCCGGGCTCACCCGGGAGCTGGAGACTCTCGCCCGGCGCGAGGGAGCGACGCTGTTCATGGTGCTGCTAGCCGCCTTCCAGTCCCTTCTGGCGCGCGCCAGCGGCCAGGACGACCTCGCGGTGGGCTCCCCCGTGGCCGGTCGCGGCTTGGTCGAGACCGAAGACCTGATCGGGTTCTTCGTCAACACCCTGGTCCTGCGGAGCGATCTGGCGGGCGCGCCTGCGTTCCGCGAGCTGCTCGGCCGGGTGCGCGAGACCGCTCTCGCCGCCTATCTGCACCAGGACGTGCCGTTCGAAAAACTGGTCGAGGAGCTGGCCCCCGAGCGGAGTCTCGCCCACGGGCCCCTGTTCCAGGTGATGCTCGTCCTGCAGAACGCTCCCGTGGGAAGCCTGGAGATCGAGGCTCTGTGCCTGCGGCCGATGGGTGATACGGGGACCCTGGCGAAGTTCGATCTCACGCTCAACCTCTCGGAGTATGACGGTGGGCTGGTCGGCACCGTTGAGTACGCCACCGATCTGTTCGACGCCGCCACGGTCGACCGGCTGATTCTCCATTACGAAAGACTGCTGACCGCGGCCCTGGCGGCGCCGGAGCGGCTGGTTGCGGAGCTGCCGCTGCTCTCCCCGGCGGAACGCCACCAGGCGATCACCGAATGGAACGACACGGTAGCGCCACCGGTGGGCGAGGTCCTCCTCCACGACCTCTTGACGGCCCGGGCGGAGCAGGCTCCGGAGCTGCCGGCCCTCGTCCAGGGGCAGGAGCAACTGACTCACGGCGAGCTGGCCGCCCGCTCCGATCGCTTGGCCGCCCACCTCCGGGCTCTTGGTGCCGGGCCCGACGTCCTCGTGGCAATCTTCCTCGAGCGCTCGGTCGATCTGGTGGTGGCTCTGCTGGCGGTGCTGAAGGCGGGCGGCGCCTACCTGCCGCTCGAAACCTCACTCCCAGGCCCACGGCTGTCGTTCATGCTGGACGACTCGGGAGCACCCTTCCTGCTCACCCGGACGGGGTTGCTGCCGGCCCTTCCCGAGCACTCCTGCTGCGTCGTGTGCCTCGACGATCTTCCGGAGATCGCCGACGACGGAGGGCAAGCCCTGCGACCGGCGGCCGACAACCTCGCCTATGTCCTCTACACCTCGGGTTCGACCGGTACGCCCAAGGGAGTGGCGATCCCCCACCGCGGGCTCGCGAACTACCTGCTCTGGGCGATGGAGGCCTATCCGGTGGGGAAGGGGAGGGGCGCCCCGGTTCACTCGCCGATCGGCTTCGATCTGACGGTGACCAGCCTGTTCCTGCCTCTGCTCGCCGGCCGCCGCGTCGACCTGGTGCCCGAGGAGGACGGGGTCGAGGGATTGGCCGCGGCGCTCGCTGAGGGTGGCTTCGGGCTGGTCAAGCTCACTCCCGCGCACCTGGACGTCCTCCAGCGGCTGCTGCCGCCCGAGCGGGTCGCAGGATGCGCGGAGGCCTTTGTCCTCGGTGGCGAGCCGCTGTCCGGCGAGCAGCTCGCCTTCTGGCGTCTCCACGCTCCGGGCCTGCGCCTGATCAACGAGTATGGGCCGACGGAGACGGTGGTGGGGTGCTGCGCCTATGAGATTCCGGCGTCGGTTCCGCCGGCCGGGCCGGTGCCCATCGGCCGCCCGATCGCCAATACCCGGATCCTGATCCTGGACCCGGAGCTGTTTCCGGTCCCGGTGGGGACGCCTGGTGAGCTCTACATCGGCGGCGCGGGCCTCTGCCGCGGGTACCTCCACCGGCCCGACCTGACAGCCGAGAGGCTTGTCCCGGACCTCTTCGGGATGCCGGGAGAGCGGCTCTACCGGACGGGCGATCTCGCCCGCCGCCTGCCGGACGGGAGGATCGAGTTCCTGGGCCGCTCGGACCACCAAGTCAAGATCCGCGGTTTCCGGATCGAGCTGGGAGAGATCGAGGCGGCGCTGGTGTCTGTGTCCGGAGTCCGCGAGGCGGTTGTGCTGGCGCGGGCGGATCGGTCCCTGGTCGCCTATGTGGTCGGCGCCATCGCGGTCGAGGAGCTGCGGAGGTCGCTGCGGGAGCGGCTGCCGGACTACATGATCCCCGCCGCCTTCGTGACGCTCGCGGCGCTCCCCCTCACCGCCAACGGCAAGGTGGACCGCGAGGCCCTGCCGGCGCCGCAACGGCAGAGCGCTCCAGAGACTTACCTGGCGCCCCGCACTCCGGTCGAGGAGGTCCTCGCCGGAATCTGGGCGCAGGTCCTGCGCCTGCCACGGGTCGGGGTGAACGACAACTTCTTCGAGATGGGCGGCGATTCGATCCTCTCCGTCCAGATCGTGGCCCGGGCGCGTCAGGCCGGCTTGCGCTTCACCGTGCGGCAGATCTTCGAGCACCAGACCGTGGCCGAACTCGCCCGCCACGCTACGGCCATAGAGACCTCCGTCCATGCCGGGCAGGGGACGGTGTTGGGTGAGGTGCCGCTCACCCCGATCCAGCGCTGGTTCTTCGCGCAGGGCTTTGCGGACCCCCATCACTTCAACCAGGCCCTTCTGCTGGAGTCCCGGGAGCCCCTCGCCCCCGCCGCCCTGGAACGCGCCATGGCCGCCCTCGTGGAGCATCACGATGCCTTGCGCATGCGGTTCGATTTCCAGCGGCAGGAGAATGCGCCGGGCGAGCCGGTGACGCCCTTTTGCCAGGTGGACCTTTCGGGCCTGCCGGCGCCTCGCTGGCGCGAGGCCTTCGACCGAGCAGCCGCGGCTCTTCAGGCAGGTTTCCACCTGTCTGCCGGACCGCTGACTCGCCTCTGCCTGTTCAATGTCTTCAAACCGGCACGGCTCCTCTGGGTCACCCACCACCTGGTGGTGGACGGGGTCTCTTGGCGCGTGCTGCTCGAAGACCTAGAAGGGGCATACCGCCAGTCCATGCGCGGGCTGCACCCCGCCTTGCCACCCAAGACCACCTCGTTTCAGGAGTGGGCTCGCGGCTTGACCGCGCGGGCTGGCTCGGAGGCGCTGGCCGGAGAGCTGGACTACTGGCGCGAGACCGTCCGGATTCCTGTGCCCCGCCTGCCGGTGGACTTCCCCGCCGCCGACGATCTCGTGGGTGACGAGGCCACGGTCTCCTTCGAGCTCGGCGCGGATGAGACATCGGACCTGCTCCAGACTTTGCCGTCGGTTTACCACAATCGTATCGACGATGCGCTGCTCAGCGCCTTGGTGCGGGCTCTGGCGGGTTGGACCGGCTCTCCGCGCCTGCGGGTGGACCTGGAAGGGCACGGCCGCGAGCCGATATTCGGCGATATTGACGTCTCGCGCACTGTGGGCTGGTTCACCTCCCTGTACCCGGTTGTCCTGGAGGGAGGCGACGCCGGCGCCGGCGAGGCCCTGGTGAGCGCCAAGGAGCGGTTGCGCGCAGTGCCGGAGCGCGGCATCGGCTACGGTCTGTTGCGCTATCTCAGAAACGCTGAGGATGTCGATAACGGAGACGCCGAGATCAGCTTCAACTATCTGGGCCAGGTCGATGCCGCCTCTGGGGAGCGCTCTCTTTTCCGGGCTTCCCCAGCCTCCGCGGGCTCTACCCGGAGCCCGCGCGGCCACCGCACCCACCCCTTGGAGATCGTCGGCATTGTCATGGATGGTCGGCTGCGGATCACTCTGACCTACGGCTCGCGGACCCATCGTCGGGAGACCGCGGAGCGTCTGGCCGCGGCCTACGCCGGCACGCTGCGGCAACTGATCCAGCACGGCCGGGAAAGCGAGGAAGTTTTCACGCCTTCCGACTTTGCCAAGGCTGGGCTCGACGTGCACAGCTTCAACAAGCTGGCATCGCTTCTCTCGGATCCGGTGGAATCCATGGCCGGAGGCCTGGGTCTCACCCTGAAGAACGTCGCCGACGTCTACTCTCTATCACCGGCCCAGAGCGGCATGCTGTTCCACTGCCTGATGGCGCCCGAGTCCGGGGTCTACGTCACCCAGGTCACCTGCACCCTGCCGGCGGATCTCGATGGTCGACTGTTCCGGCAGGCTTGGGAGAGGCTCGTCGAACGCCACGAGGTGCTGCGCACGGCTTTTCTCTGGGCCGGTCTCGATGAGCCCTTGCAGGTCGTCCGCAAGAGCTGTGCTCTGCCCTGGCAGGATCTGGACTGGCGCGGCCTCTTCGCAGAGGAGCAAAGGCGCCGCTACGAAGAGATGCGGCATCGCGATCGGCACACGCCCCTGCCTCTGACCAGGGCGCCGCTGATGCGTTTCTCCCTGATCCGCCTCGACTGCGAGCTGGTGTTCATCTGGACGTCTCACCACCTGCTGCTGGACGGCTGGTCGCTTCCCATCCTGTTCCAGGAGCTGGGTTCCGTCTACGCGGCTCTGCGGGAAGGCTGGGAGCCCGCATCGCCGACATTGCCGCCAGCGCGGCCGTTCAGCGACTACATCGTCTGGCTGCAAAGGCAGAGCGTGTCGCGGGCCGAACCGTTCTGGCGCCAGGAGCTCGCGGGGTTTACCACCCCCAATTCTCTCGGCATCCTTGGCATTGCCCCCCCGGTGGGAGCTGAAGGGGCTTCCGATTACGCCGAGCACGGAATCCGGCTTTCCCGCGAGGTCACGGCGGAGCTCCAGTATCTGGCGGCGCGGCACAAATTGACTCTGCAAACCGTCACCCTTGGTGCCTGGGCCGTGCTCGTAAGCCGCTACAGCGGCGAGGAGGACGTGGTCTTCGGCAGTGCGGTCTCCGGCCGTCCGGCCGCTTTGCCCGGTGTCGAAACCATGGTCGGCATGTTCGTCAACACCCTGCCGGTGCGGGTGCGGGTGAACGACGCCGAGCCACTGGCTGCTTGGCTGCAACGACTCCAGGAGCGCCAGCTCGCCCGGCAGGAATTCGAGCACACCCCGCTGGCTCAGATTCAGCGCTGGAGCGAGGTGCCCGCCGGCTCGCCGCTGTTCGAAACGCTCTACGCGTTCGAGAACTACCCCGACGCCGAAGCCGGGGGCGACGGCCCTTCCGGCAGCCTGGGGATCGGCAACCTGCAGAGCTTCGAGAGCACCAACTACCCGCTTTCTCTGGCCCTCACGGCGGCAGACCAGGTTGCTCTGTACTTGGCATCGGACCGCGCTCGCGTGGATGGGGATGCGGCGCTCCGCCTGCTTCAACACCTAGCCACCCTGCTTGCCGGCGTGGCCGAAGGGGTGCAGCGCAGCGCCGGCGAGCTTGGCTTGCTCACCGCCGCCGAGCGCAGGCAGATCCTTGGAGAGTGGAACGACACGCGGGCCGAGGGGATCACGGAGGCTTGCCTACATCAGGAAGTCGCGGTGCAGGCGGCGCGAACGCCCTCAGCCCTAGCCGTCGAAATGGGGCCCGAGCGCTGGACGTATCGCCGTCTGATCGGCAGTGCTCGACGCTTGGCGCGCCACCTCCGGGAGCTGGGCGTTAGCCCGGATTCAATCGTCGGCCTCTGCACTGAGCGCTCGCCAGCTATGGTCGTGGGCATGCTGGCCGTCCTCGAGGCCGGCGGTGCCTGGCTGCCGCTCGATCCCAGCTATCCCGCAGAGCGGCTGGCCTTCATGCTCGAAGACGCGGGTGCCCGGGTCCTGCTGGTCCAGGAGTCCCTCCTTAAGCGGATGCCGGTAGGGAGCCGCCACGTGGTCCTCCTCGATGAGCGATGGGATTCCGGTGAGGACATGGGGCAGCCTTTAAGAACAGACGTGACTCCCAGCAACCTGGCCTACATCATCTATACGTCGGGCTCGACCGGCCAACCGAAAGGGGTGATGGTGACGCACCGGGGAGTCTGCAACCGGCTGCGCTGGGCGCTGGAGGTCTACCGGCTCGACGAGCGTGACGCGTTCCTCCAGAAGGCGTCGTTCGGATTCGATGTTTCGGTCTGGGAATGCTTCGCTCCTCTACTGGCAGGTGCGCGGCTGGTTCTGGCCGAGCCGGGTGGGCAAGGCGATGGCGCTTATCTTACTCGCGCCATCCGCGAGCATCGAATCACCTTTATCGACTTCGCCCCTTCTATGCTGACTGCGTTCCTCGCCGAGGAAGACGTGGAGAAATGCGTCTCGTTGCGCCAGGTCGTAGTGGGTGGCGAGACGCTCGCCCCTGAGCTGCGCGACCGGATGCTGGCACGCCTGCCCGTTCCCCTGGACAACATGTATGGGGCGACCGAGGTGACGATCGATACGACGCGATGGGTCTGTGCACCCGGGCAGGCGCCATACTGCGTGCCGATCGGCCGGCCGATCGCAAACAGCCGGCTGTATGTCGTGGATCCGGAGGTGCGGCCGGTGCCGGTCGGAGTGACCGGCGAGCTGCTGATGGGAGGAGCGGGTGTGACGCGCGGCTATCTGCGCCGGCCTGACCTGACCGCCGAGCGTTTCGTTCCCGATCCGTTCGGAGACCAGCCCGGCGACAGGTTGTACCGCACGGGCGATCTCGTGCGCTGGCTGCCTGACGGCGCCCTCGACTTCCTGGGCCGCTTGGACCATCAAGTCAAGGTGCGTGGCTTCCGCATCGAGCTTGGGGAAATCGAGACAGCGCTGGTCGCCCTGCCCGGAGTCCGCGAGGCGGTCGTGCTGGTGCGCGAGGATGCAGGAGACCGGTTGCTGGTTGCCTATGTGGTCGGCGATATCGGCGGTATCGCGGTCGAAGAGTTGCGCCGCTCCTTGCGAGAACAACTGCGCGAGCGGCTGCCGGACTACATGGTGCCGGCCGCCTTCGTGGCGCTCGCGGCGTTGCCCTTGACAGCCAACGACAAGGTGGATCGCAAGGCGCTGTTGGCTCTGGAGGCGGCTCCGGAGCAGCCGGGCCCGCGCGAGGGCTACATGGCGCCACGCACTCGCGAGGAGGAGATAATAGCGGCGGTCTGGGCGCAGATCCTGCGCCTGCCCCGGGTGGGGGTGAACGACAACTTCTTCGAGCTCGGCGGCGATTCCATCCTCTCCGTCCAGATCGTGGCCCGTGCGCGTCAGGCCGGCCTGCTCTTCACCGTGCGGCATATTTTCGAGCACCAGACCGTGGCCGGGCTCGCCCGCCACGCCATGGCCGCGGATCCTGCCAGTGCCGCCCCTGCCCGCCAGGAGCCGGTGGCGGGCGAGGTGCCGCTCACCCCGATCCAGAGCTGGTTCTTCAAACAGGGCTTTGCGGACCTCCACCACTTCAACCATGCCCTCCTGCTGGAGCCCCGAGAGCCCCTCGTCCCCGCCGCCCTGGAACGCGCCATAGCTACCATCGTAGAGCACCACGACGCCTTGCGCATGCGGTTCGATATTGATCCCGATGGTGGGGTAGGGGGCTGGCGGCAGGAGAATGCGCCAGCCGAGCCGGTGGCGCCCTTTCACCAGGTGGACCTTTCGGGCCTGCCGATGCCTCGCCGGGGCGACGCCTTGGAGCGGGCCGCCGCGGCTCTCCAGGCCGGCTTCGACTTGTCGGCCGGACCGCTCACCCGCCTCTGCCTGTTTAATGTCTTCGACGGCTTCAACGGCGGCGCCGGGCAGCCGGTACGGCTCTTCTGGGTCACCCACCATCTGGTGGTGGATGGAGTCTCCTGGCGCGTGCTGCTTGAAGACCTGGAGGGGGCGTACCGCCAGGCAGCTCGCGGGCTGCGCCCCACCTTGCCGCCCAAGACCACCTCGTTTCAGGAGTGGGCTCGCCGCCTGGCCGGGCATGCCGGCTCGGAGGCGTTGGCCCGCGAGTTGGATCACTGGTCCGAGACCGCCCGGGTTACCGTGCCTCGTCTGCCGGTGGACTTCCCCTCCGACGGCACATCGGAGGCCGGCAATCTCGCCGGCGACGAGGCCTCGGTCTCCTTCGAGCTCACCACCGAAGAGACGTCGGACCTGCTCCAGACCCTGCCGTCGGTCTACCACAATCGCATCGACGATGCGCTGCTCAGCGCCTTGGTGCGGGCTCTGGCGGGCTGGACCGGCTCGCCGCGCCTGCGGGTGGACCTGGAAGGGCACGGCCGCGAGCCGATCTTCGGCGAGGTCGATGATCTCGACGTTTCGCGCACCGTGGGCTGGTTCACCTCACAATACCCGGTCGTCCTGGAGAGGGGCGACGCGGGTCCCGGTGAGAGCCTGGTGAGCGCCAAGGAGCGGTTGCGCGCCGTCCCCGGGCGCGGCATCGGCTATGGTCTGTTGCGATATCTCAGAAACGGAGAGGCGGCCCGCCTCCTGGAAGCGGCCCCGGAGGCCGAGATCAGCTTCAACTATTTGGGCCAGGCCGACACCACCTCCGAGGAGCGCTCTCTTTTCCGGGCTTCCACAGCCTCCGCCGGCTCCAGCCGGAGCCCGCGCGGCCACCGCACCCACCCCTTGGAGATCGTCGGTATTGTCATGGATGGCCGGCTGCGGATCACTCTGACCTACGGCTCGCGGACGCATCGTCGGGAGACCGCGGAGCGACTGGCCGAAGCCTATGCCGGCGCGCTGCGCCAACTGATCCAGCAGAGTCGGGCAGGCGAGGAGGTGTTCACGCCTTCCGACTTTCCCAAGGCCGGGCTCGATGCCCGCAGCTTCGATAAGTTGGAGGCTCTTCTCGCCGAGTCCGATTGAACCCGTTGCACGAGAAACCTAAGCACCATGAAGAACGTCGAAGACATCTATCCCCTCACGCCGCTCCAGAGCGGCATGCTGTTCCATAGCTTGATGGCGCCCGAGTCTGGGGTCTACGTCACCCAGGTCACCTGCAACCTGCCGGCGGATCTCGATGGCCGGCTGTTCCAGCAGGCCTGGGAGAGGCTCATCCAACGCCATGGGGTGCTACGCACGGGCTTTCTTTGGGACGGCCTGGACGAGCCCCTGCAGGTCGTCCGCAAGACCGTCTCGATCCCTTGGGAGGACCTGGATTGGCGTGGCCTCCCGGCGGAGGAGCGGCAGCGCCGCTTCGAAGAGCTGCGGCATCGCGACCGGCACACGCCCCTGCCCCTGAACAAGGCGCCGCTGATGCGTTTCTCCCTGGTCCGCTTCGACGGCGAGCTGGCGTTCATCTGGACGTGCCACCACCTGCTGCTGGACGGCTGGTCGCTCCCTCTCCTGGTGCGGGAGCTGGTGTCCGTCTACGGGGCTCTGCACGAGGGCAGGGAGCCGGCCTTGCCGCCGGCGCGGCCATTCGGCGACTTCGTCGCCTGGCTCCAGAAGCAGGACAAGTCGCGGGCGGAGTCGTTCTGGCGCGGGGAGCTCGCGGGGTTCACCGGCCCCAATCCTTTGGGTATTGCCCCCCCGGTGGGAGCTGAAGGGGCTTCCGGTTACACCGAGCACGGAATCCGGCTTTCCCGTGAGGTCACGGCGGAGCTCCAGTGTCTGGCGGCGCGGCACAAATTGACTCTGCAAACCGTCACCCTTGGTGCCTGGGCCGTGCTCGTAAGCCGCTACAGCGGCGAGGAGGACGTGGTCTTCGGCAGTGCGGTCTCCGGCCGTCCGGCCGCTTTGCCCGGTGTCGAAACCATGGTCGGCATGTTCGTCAACACCCTGCCGGTGCGGGTGCGGGTGAACGACGCCGAGCCACTGGCTGCTTGGCTGCAACGACTCCAGGAGCGCCAGCTCGCCCGGCAGGAATTCGAGCACACCCCACTGGCTCAGATTCAGCGCTGGAGCGAGGTGCCCGCCGGCTCGCCGCTGTTCGAAACGCTCTACGCGTTCGAGAACTACCCCGACGCTGAAGCCGGGGGCGACGGCCCTTCCGGCAGCCTGGGGATCGGCAACCTGCAGAGCTTCGAGAGCACCAACTACCCGCTCACTCTGGCCCTTACGGCGGCAGGCCAGGTTGCTCTGCAACTGATGTACGACCGCACTCGCGTTGACGAGGATGCAGCACGGCGCCTGCTCGGGCACTTCAGCACGCTGCTCGCAGTCATGGCCGAAGGGCTGGAGCGTCGCATCGGCGAGGTGAGCCTGCTCACCGCCGAGGAAGCTCTCCAGCTTGCGGGTTGGAATACCACGGCCAGGGACTATCCACAGGCCTGCATCCACGAGCTGTTCGCCGAGCAGGCGGAGCGCTCTCCGGACGCCGTGGCTGTGGCCTTCGACGGCCGGGAGCTCGCCTATGAGGAAATCGGCCGCCGCTCGCGCCGGCTGGCGCAGCGGCTGCGCCACTCTGGCGTCGGCCCCGGCTCCCTAGTGGGCCTTTGCGCCGAAAGCTTGCCGGAGCTGGTGGTGGGGATGCTGGGCATCCTCGCGGCGGGGGGTGCCTACGTGCCGCTCGACCTCACCTATCCGGAGGAACGGCTCGCCTTCATGCTGGAGGATGCCGGTACCACCGTGCTGGTCGCAGAGCAGAGCCTGGTAGGACGGCTTCCCACCCGCGCGAGCCTTCGCGTCGAGCTGCTGGGCCGTGAGGCGGCCGGCGGAGAGGAGGACCCCACCCCCGCCGGGCCGCGGCTCGCGAGCCTCTCCTCGCCCGGCGAACCCGCCTGCGTCCTCTACACCTCCGGTTCGACCGGCCGGCCGAAGGGAGTGGTGGTGACTCACCGCGCCATCGTCCGCCTGGTGCGTGAGACCGACTACATCCAGCTCGACCCGGACGACCGGGTGGCGCAGGTTTCGAACAGCTCGTTTGACGCCGCCACGTTCGAGATCTGGGGTGCGCTGCTCAACGGCTGCCGGCTGGTCGGCATCGAGCGCGAGACCACCCTCTCGCCCAGCCGGCTGAGCGCCGCGTTGCGCCGCGAAGGCGTCAGCGTGCTGCTCCTGACCACCGCCCTGTTCAACCTGATGGCGCGCGAGGTGCCGGCCGGGCTCGCACCGCTGCGCGTCCTGCTCTTCGGTGGCGAGATGGTCGATCCCGCGGCGGTCCGCGCGGTGTTGCGGGAGGGCCCGCCCGCGCATCTGCTCCACGCCTACGGCCCGACCGAGGCGACGACCATCGCCACCTGGCTGCGGGTGGACACGGTGCCGCCGGGGGAGACCGTCCCTATCGGGCGGCCGCTGGCTAACGGGACCCTGTACGTCCTGGCGGCGGGGCTCACCCTGCAGCCTGTAGGGGTGGCGGGCGAGCTCTGCCTGGGCGGTGACGGTCTGGCGCAGGGCTATCACGCCCGACCGGAGCTGACCGCCGCCCGGTTCGTGCCCGACCCGTTCGGCCCGCGCCCGGGGGGGCGGCTCTACCGGACGGGCGACCTGGTCCGGCAGCGGCCGGACGGCGCGGTGGAGTTTCTCGGCCGTTTGGACGGCCAGGTCAAGATGCGCGGCTTCCGCATCGAGCCGGGGGAGATCGAGGCGGCTCTGGTGACGTTGCCCGGGGTTCTCGAGGCGGTTGTAGTGGTGCACGAGGATCGATCCGCGGGTGGAGCTGGCGAGCGGCGCTTGGTCGCCTACGTGGCCGGTGAGGTCACCGCCGATGCCCTGCGTACGGCGTTGCGCGAGCGGCTGCCGGACTACATGGTGCCGGCCGCCTTCGTAACCCTCGCCACCTTGCCCCTCACCCCCAACGGCAAGGTGGACAGGAAGGCCTTGCCGGCTCCAGAGCGGCCCGGCAGCGAGGAGGGCTATCAGGCGCCGCGCACGCCGGTCGAGGAGATCCTCGCCGGCATCTGGGCCGAGCTCCTCGGGCTCGAATGGGTCGGGGCGGACGACCATTTCTTCGAGCTGGGTGGCCATTCGCTCCTCGCCACGCGGGTGACGTCGCGACTGCGCGCCATTCTGGGCGTTGAGCTGCCGTTGCGCGACCTCTTCGAGGCCCCCCGGCTGGCGGACCTCGCCGCCCGGGTCGAGGCGGCGCGGCGCTCCGGCGCCCTGCCGCCCTCGCCGCCCCTCCGGCCGGCGCCACGCGAGGGGGACCTGCCCCTGTCGTTCGCCCAAGAGCGGCTCTGGTTCATCGACCAGCTCGAGCCGGGAAGCCCGCTCTACAACGTGGTGGCGGCGCTGCGGGTGGAGGGGCCGCTCGACCCCGGCGTGCTGGCGCTCACCCTCGGCGAGGTCGTGCGCCGGCATGAGGCGCTGCGGACGGTCTTCGCCGCGCGGGCCGGCGCGCCGGTGCAGGTGATCCAACCGGCCGCGCCCTTCCGGCTTCCCGTGGTGGACCTCTCGGCGCTGCCGCAGGAGGAGCGCGAGGGTCTAGTGCCTTGCCTCGCCGCCGTGGAGGCCGGCCGGCCGTTCGATCTTACTAGCGGTCCCGTTTTTAACCCGCTCATGCGCGGCCTGCTGGTGCGCCTCGCCGAGGGGGACCATGCCGTCGCCCTGACCTTGCACCACATCGCTAGCGACGGCTGGTCGATCGGAGTCCTGGTGCGCGAGGTCGCCGCGCTCTATCCGGCCTTAGCCGCCGGCAAGCCGTCGCCCCTGCCAGAGCTGCCGGTGCAGTACGCGGACTTCACGGTCTGGCAGCGTTCCTGGCTGCGGGGCGAGGTTCTGGAGGGGGAAATCGCCTTCTGGCGCCGCCAGCTCGCCGGGCTGCCGCCCCTCCTGGAGTTGCCCACCGACCAACCGCGCCCCGCGGTGCAGAGCTTCCGTGGCGCCACTCGGCTGGTGTGGCTGCCGGCCGGGCTGGTCCGGCAGGCCGAGGCCCTGGCCCGGCGCGAGGGGGCGACCCTCTTCATGGTGCTGCTGGCCGCCTTCCAGTCGCTCCTGGGGCGCTGCAGCGGCCAGGACGATCTCGCGGTGGGCTCCCCCGTGGCCGGCCGTGACCGGGTCGAGACGGAAGGGCTGATCGGGTTCTTCGTCAACACCCTGGTCCTCCGGGGCGACCTGTCGGGAGATCCCGCCTTCCGCGAGTTGCTCGGCCGGGTGCGGGAGACGGCTCTCGCCGCCTGGCTGCACCAGGACGTGCCGTTCGAGAAGCTGGTCGAGGAACTCGCTCCGGAGAGGAGCCTCGCGCACGCCCCCCTGTTCCAGGTGATGCTCACCTTGCAGAGCTTCCCTTATGAGGGGATCGAGCTGGCGGGCCTGTCGCTTTCGCCGGTGGCGGTCGACACGACGACGGCGAAGTTCGACCTGGAGCTGACCCTCCTGGAGGAGGGGGACGGGCTGAGCGCCAGGTTCGACTTCGCGAGCGACCTCTTCGCTCCCACCACGGTCCTCCGCCTGTCCCGGTACCTGCTGACGCTCCTGGAAACCGTGACGGCCGACCCCGGCCGGCGTCTCGGAGAGGTGCCCCTGCTATCCGAGGGAGAGCGCCACCAGCTCCGGAGCGAGTGGAACGACATGCCGGCCCCGGCATCGGCGCCTGGAGTGGTCGAGCTCTTCACGGCTCAGGTGCGACGCTCGCCGGACGCTGTCGCCGTGGCTCTCGCCGGGAGAGAGGGGGAAAGCTTCACCTACCGCGAGCTCGACCGCCGGGCGGGTATCCTCGCCGAACGCCTGCGCGCTCTGGGAGTGGGGCCGGAGGTTCCGGTGGGGCTCTGTGTCGAGCACGGCCCGGAGCTGGCGGTGGCCGTGCTCGGAATCTTCCGGTCGGGCGGCGCCTATGTGCCGCTCGATCCCGCTCACCCGCCGGCGCGGCTCGCCTTTCTCCTGAAGGACTCGGCGGTTCGAGTTCTGGTGACTCAATCGCATCTGTTGGCGAGCTTGCCGCCGCACGGTGCAGAGGTCGTCCTGCCGGGCGGAGAAGGGTCGGTGGGGGAGAGTGGCCTTTCGCCGTCCCCCGCTCCCGGCGATCTCGCCTACCGGATCTATACCTCGGGTACCACCGGCCGGCCGAAAGCCGTACAGGTCGAGCACGGCATGCTCGCGGCCACCCTCGCCGCTACCCGCGAGCGGTTCGGCTTCACCGCCGGTGACCGCATGCCTTGCCTGGCGCTCTCCACGTTCGACATCTTTCTCTTTGAGCTGCTGTCGCCGCTTCTGGCCGGCGGCACGGCTGTGCTCTTCCCCATACAACCGAGGCTGGACGTCGAACAGGTGGTCGACCACCTGGGGGAGCTGACCTGCCTGCACGCCGTTCCGGCGCTGATGCGGAGCCTCGTCGATGCGCTCCGGCGCCGCGGAAAGGAAGCGCCGGACGTGGGGAGGCTGCGCCAGGTCTTCGTCGGCGGCGAAGCGGTGCCGGCCGATCTGCTGGAAGACCTTAGGCAGACCTTCCCAGGCGCCCGCGTCTGGGTTCTCTACGGGCCTACCGAGGGGACCATCCTCTGTTCCGGGCACCCCGTGCCGCCGCCGCCCGACCCGGCCAAGCCGCTGCTCGGCCGGTCCCTGCCGGGCGCGGTGCTCCACGTCTGCGATGCGGAGGGAGAGCTTCTGCCGATCGGGGTTCCGGGCGAGTTGTGGATCGGCGGCCCTGGGGTCACCCGCGGCTATCTGGACCGGGAGGAGCTGACGGCGGCGAAGTATGTGTGGCGCGGAGGTGAGCGGTTCTACCGGAGCGGCGACCGCGCGCGGCGTCTGGCCGACGGAGTCCTAGAGTTCCTCGGCCGCCTGGACCATCAGGTCAAGATCCACGGGTTCCGCATCGAGCTGGGGGAGATCGAGGGGGCGTTGGGAGAGCTGGAGGCGGTGCGCGAAGCGGTCGTGGTGGTGAGGGAGGACAGGCCCGGCGATCGCCGGCTGGTCGCCTACGTGGCCGGCGACGCCACGCCCGAGGCGCTCCGCTCGTGGCTGCGCGAACGGTTGCCGGATTACATGATGCCCTCCGCCTTCGTGACGATCGCGGCGCTCCCTCTCACCCCGCATGGCAAGGTGGACCGCAAGGCCCTGCCGACTCCAGAGCAGCAGACCTCGGAGAGCTCTCTGGCGCCGCGCACGCCGATCGAAGCGATCCTTGCCGGCATCTGGGCCGAGATCCTCGGTCTCGAACAGGTCGGGGCCGAGGACCATTTCTTTGCTCTGGGGGGGCACTCGCTGCTGGCGACCCAGGTGATGTCGCGCCTGCGCGGCGCCTTCGGCGTCGAGCTGCCGCTGCGCGATCTTTTCGCGGCCCCGAGGCTGGCGGACCTCGCCGCCCGGATCGGGGAGGCCCTGCATGCCGGCGTTGGGCAGCTCTCTACACCCCTTGTCCCGGTGCCGCGCGAGGGGAGCTTGCCCTTGTCGTTCGCCCAGCAGCGTCTCTGGTTCATCGACCAGCTCGAACCGGGTAGCCCGCTCTACAACGTCCCGGCGGCTCTCCGCGTCGAGGGGCCGCTGGACGGCGGGGTGCTGGCGCTCTGCCTGGGAGAGATCGTGCGCCGGCACGAGGCGCTGCGCACGGTTTTCGCCGCGCCGCAGGGCTGGCCGGTGCAGGTAATCCAATCGCCGGCCCCCATCGAGTTGCCGGTGGTGGACCTGTCGTCGCTGCCGGAGAGCGCGCGCGAGGACCTGGTCCCCGCCCTGGCCGCGGTGGAGGCAGGCCGCCCGTTCGACCTCGCCCGTGGTCCCCTGCTGCGCGCCCTGCTGCTGCGCCTCGCCGAGCGGGACCACGCCGTCGTGCTGACCCTGCACCACATCGCCAGCGACGGCTGGTCGATGGGGATCCTGGTGCGCGAGGTCGCGACACTCTATCCGGCCTTCGCCGACGGGCGGCCGTCCCCCCTGCCCGAGCTGCCGGTGCAGTACGTGGACTTCACAGCCTGGCAGCGCTCCTGGCTGCGTGGCGAGGTTCTGGAGCAGGAGATCGCCTTCTGGCGTCTCCAGCTCGCCGGGCTGCCGCCACTGCTGGAGCTGCCTACCGACCGCCCCCGCCCCGCGGCGCTGAGCTTCCGGGGCGCCGCCCGGCCGGTGCGGCTGCCGGCCGGTCTGGTCCGGCAGGCCGAGGCCCTGGGCCGGCGCGAGGGGGCGACCCTCTTCATGGTGCTCTTGGCCGCCTTCCAGGCGCTGCTGGGGCGTCACAGCGGCCAGGATGATCTCGCGGTGGGCTCCCCCGTGGCCGGCCGCAACCGGGTGGAGATTGAAGGACTGATCGGATTCTTCGTCAATACCCTGGTGCTGCGCGGCGGCCTGTCGGGAGATCCCCCCTTCGGCGAGCTGCTCGGCCGGACGCGCGAAACGGCGCTGGCCGCCTGGCTGCACCAGGACGTGCCGTTCGAGAAGCTGGTCGAGGAGCTGGCCCCGGAGCGCAACCTAGCTCACACCCCGCTGTTCCAGGCGGTGCTCGTCCTCCAGAACCTTCCCGTCGAGAGCCTGGAGGTCGAGGACCTGCGCCTGCGACCCCTGGGCGTGGAGGGGAATACGGCGAAGTTCGACCTCACGTTCAACCTCTCGGAGCACGACGGCGGGCTCCTCGGGTTCGTCGAATACGCTACCGACCTCTGGGACGCCCCGACCATCGACCGTCTTCTGGGCAGCTTCGAGCGGCTGCTGGCGGCCGCGGTGGCCGGGCCGGAGCTGCGGGCCGCGGAGCTGCCGCTGCTCGGGGAGGCGGAGCGGCGGCAGCTCCTGGAGTGGGGGGGGAGGAAGGCGGAATTTGCGGAGGACTCGACGCTCCACGGCCGTTTCGTGGCGATCGCCCGGCGAAACCCCGAGGCCCCGGCCCTGACCTGGGGGGACGTAACGCTGAGCTACGGCGAGCTGGACCGGAGGTCCAACCAGCTCGCCCGCTGGCTGCGCCGGCAGGGCGTGGGCCCCGAGAGCCGAGTGGGTCTGCGCCTGGACCGTTCCATGGACTTGGTGGTGGGCGTCCTGGGGGTGCTCAAGGCCGGGGCGGCTTACGTGCCGCTCGATCCCGATTCGCCACGGGAACGGCAGGCCTTTATCCTGGAGGACGCGGACATCCGGATCGTGGTGGGGGTGGAGGAGCTGGAACTGCTAGACAGCCTCCAGGCCGGCAATCTCGAATCCCTCGCCGACGGGTCGAGCCTGGCCTACGTGATCTACACCTCGGGCTCAACCGGCCGTCCCAAGGGCGCCGTGATCACCCACGGCAACGTCACCCGGCTCTTCGACGCCACCGAGGCGTGGTTCGAGTTCGGCGAGGGGGACGTGTGGACGCTGTTCCACTCCTACGCCTTCGACTTCTCGGTCTGGGAGATCTGGGGCGCCCTTCTATACGGCGGTCGGCTGGTGGTTGTGCCCTGGGAGACGAGCCGTTCGCCCGAGCTGTTCCTGGATCTTTTGGAGCGTGAGCGGGTCACGGTGCTCAACCAGACCCCCTCGGCCTTCGCCCAACTCGCCCAGGCGGAGGCGCTACGCGAGGCTGCGGTCCCACAGCTGCGGCTGGTGATCTTCGGCGGCGAAGCCCTCGACCCGGCGAGCCTGGAGCCCTGGTTCGAGCGCCACGGCGACGCGAAGCCCCGGCTGGTCAACATGTACGGGATCACCGAGACGACGGTGCACGTCACCTACCGGCCGCTGACCCGGGCCGACACTCGGGACAATCGTCGTAGCGTCATCGGCGTGCCCATTCCCGACCTGTCGCTCGCCGTGCTGGACCGGAGGCTGCTGCCGGCGCCCATCGGCGTGCCGGGCGAGCTGGTGGTCGGGGGAGCGGGGCTGGCTCGCGGCTACCTGGGCCGGCCGGAGCTGACCGCCGAGCGCTTCGTTCCTGACCCGGTCGGCGGACCGGGGGAGCGGCTCTACCGGTCGGGTGATCTGGGGCGCTTCCTCCCCGACGGCGACGTGGAGTACCTGGGCCGGCTGGACCACCAGGTGAAGGTCCGCGGCTTCCGCATCGAACTGGGGGAGATCGAGGCCGCGCTGGCGACGGTGGCCGGAGTCCGGCAGGCGGCGGTGCTAGTGCGAGAAGACCGGTGCGGAGACCGGCGGCTGGTCGCCTATGTCGTCGGCGACACGGAGGTGGCGGAGCTGCGCCGGTCACTGCGCGACCGGCTGCCGGACTACATGGTGCCGGCCGCTTTCGTGACGCTCGCCGCGTTCCCCCTCACGGTCAACGGCAAGGTGGATCGCAAGGCCCTGCCCGCTCCGAAGCAGCCCGGTGGTGAGGAAACCTATCTGGCGCCTCGTACGCCCACCGAAGAGGTCCTCGCCGGCCTCTGGGCCGACCTCCTCGGGCTTGAGCGGGTCGGGGTGGCCGATCACTTCTTCGACCTGGGGGGCCATTCCCTGCTGGCGACGCAGGTGAGCTCGCGGCTCCGCCAAGCCTTCAGCGTCGAGATGCCGCTCCACGACCTCTTCGAGGCGCCGGTGCTGGCGGACCTCGCCGCCCGGATCGAAGAGGCGCGCCGGGACGGCGCAGCGCCGGCCGCTCCCTCCCTAGTCCCGGTGCCGCGCGAGGGGGACCTTCCCCTCTCCTTCGCCCAGCAGCGGCTCTGGTTCATTGATCGGGTCCAGCCGGGCAGCCCGCTGTACAACATCGCGGCGGCGCTACGCGTTGCGGGGCCGCTCGACGCCGCGGTGCTGGCCCGCTGCCTCGGCGAGATCGTGCGCCGACACGAGGCGCTGCGCACCGTTTTCGTCGCGCCGCAAGGCACGCCGGTGCAGGTGATCCAAGGACCGGCCCCCTTTGGTCTGCCGGTAGTCGACCTGTCGGGGCTGCCGGAGAGCGCTCGCGAGGCGCGGGCCCTCGCCCTGGCCGGCGAAGAGGCGGCCCGCCCGTTCGATCTCGCCAGCGGACCGCTGCTGCGCGGCCTGCTTTCGCGCTTGGCGGCGGAAGACCATGCCGTTGCGCTCACCATGCACCACGTCGCGAGCGACGGCTGGTCCATGGGAATCCTGGTGCGCGAGATCGCGGCGCTCTATTCGGCCTTCGCCGCGGGCCGGCCGTCGCCCCTGTCGGAGCTGCCGGTGCAGTACGCGGACTTCGCGGTCTGGCAGCGTTCCTGGCTGCGCGGCGAGGTCCTGGAGGGGGAGATCGCTTTCTGGCGGCAACAGCTCGCTGGGCTGCCCCCGCTCCTGGAGCTGCCCACCGACCGCCCGCGGCTCGCGGTGCTGAGCAACCGCGGCGCCACCCGACCGGTGCGCCTGCCGGTCGAGTGGGTGCGGCAGGCCGAGGCCCTGGGCCGGCGCGAGGGAGCGACCCTTTTCATGGTTCTGCTGGCCGGTTTCCAGGCCCTTCTCGCGCGCCATAGCGGTCAGGACGACCTCGCGGTTGGCACCCCCGTGGCCGGCCGCAACCGGGTCGAGACCGAGGGATTGATCGGGTTCTTCGTCAACACCCTGGTGCTGCGCGGCGGCCTGATGGGAGGCCCCACCTTCCGCGAGCTGCTGGGCCGGGTGCGCGAGACCGCGCTCGCCGCTTGGCAACACCAGGACCTGCCGTTCGAAAAGCTCGTCGAGGAGCTGGCCCCGGAGCGCAGCCTCGCTCACGCGCCCCTGTTCCAGGTGATGCTCGCTCTGCAGAACGCTCCATTCGGCAGGCTGGAGATCGAGGACCTGCGCCTGCGGCTGGTCGAGGTCGCGGGGACGACGGCGAAGCTCGACCTCACGATGAGCTTCGCGGAGAGCGCCGGCGCGCTGGAGGGAGCGGCGGAGTACGCCACCGCTCTCTTCGACACCGCCACCGTGGACCGGCTGATCGCGGGCTTCGAGCGGCTGCTCGCGGCGGCCTTCGTCGATCCGGACGTGCGGGCCGCGGAGCTGCCGCTCCTCTCATCCGGCGAACGTCACCAAGTGCTCACCGAGTGGAACGACACGGGCGGGGAGGAAAGCTGGGAGGGTCCCGTGACCTTCCTGGTGGAGCGCTGGTGCCGCGAACGGCCTGACGCCGTGGCGGTGATGGACGCGGCGGGTCACGGATTGACCTATGGCGAGCTCGGTGAGCACGCCGGCCGGCTGGCGGGCTTCCTGCGATCCCTGGGAGCTGAGCCGGAGTCCGTCGTGGCGGTGCTGATGGAGCGCTCGGCTGCGCTGGTGGTGGCCCAGCTGGGCGTCCTAAAGGCCGGTGCGGCCTACCTCTCCCTCGACCCCGCCTATCCCGCCGAGCGCCTCGCCTTCATGCTCGAAGAGACGGCGGCCCCGTTGGTGCTGACTCAAGAGTCCCTGCTCGACCGGCTGTCTGGGTCGCGGGCGCGGATCGTCTGCCTGGACCATGAGCGCCGGAAGATCGCGCTCGGCGCTCCGCTGCCGCCCCTGGCGGTGGAGCCGGACCAGCTCGCCTACGTGATCTACACCTCGGGCTCGACAGGACGGCCCAAGGGGGTGCAGGTCCCGCACCGCGGCCTGCGCAACCTGGTGCGCTGGGACCTGCGCGCGTACGGCACGGGTCCGGGGGACCACCGCACCCAGGTGGCGAGCCTCGGCTTCGACGCTTCGGTCTGGGAGATCTGGTCCTGCCTGGCCTCCGGGGCGACCCTCCACCTGCCCGAAGAGGAGGCGCGGCTGGACCCGCAGCGGCTGGCCGTCTGGATGGCGGAGCGTGGGATCACCGTCTCCTTCCTGCCCACCCCTCTCGCCGAGGCGCTCCTCGCCGGTGGGGGACCGCGGATTCCGACCTTGCGCCGGCTGCTGGTGGGAGGCGACCGGCTCGGGCTCCGGCCTGTGCCGGGGAGCGGCTTCGCCCTGATTAACCACTATGGTCCGGTGGAGGCGTCGGTGGTGACCAGCGCTGGCCCGGTGCCGCCCCGGCGGCACAGAGAGACGTGGGAGCCCTTGACCCTCGGCCGGCCTATCGGCGGCCTGCGTGTCCATCTGCTGGACCGGTTCCGGCAGCCGGTGCCGCCGGGAGTGGCGGGGGAACTATGGGTGGGCGGGCCATCGCTCGCCCGTGGGTATCTGGGGGACCCGGGCCGCACGGCGGAACGGTTCCTGCCCGACCCTTGGGCGACGGGGGAGCGGCTCTACCGCACGGGAGACCTCTGCCGCTTCCGCGGCGACGGCGAGATCGAGTTTCTCGGCCGGGTGGACCACCAGGTCAAGATCCGCGGCCAACGCATCGAGCCCGGCGAGATCGAAGCGGCGTTGCTGGAGCAGCCCGGGGTCCGCGAGGCGGTGGTGGTAGTGCGGGACCGGCAATTGGTCGCCTACGTGGTGGGAGACGCCGCGATCGACGAGCTGCGGACGCCTTTACGAGAAAAACTGCGCGAGCGGCTGCCGAGCGCCATGATACCCGCGGTATTCGTGCCGCTCGCGGCGCTCCCGCTGACCCCCAACGGCAAGGTGGACCGGAAAGCCCTGCCGGCGCCCGTTCCGCTCTCCAGCGACCTGCCGCCCGAAGAGGGGCGTAGCGCGCTCGAGGAGGCCGTGGCTGCCGTCTGGCGCGAGGTCCTGGGCGTGCCATGGATTGGCGGCGAGGAGAACTTTTTCGACCTGGGCGGCCACTCTCTGTTGCTCCCCCAGGTGCAGGCGCGGCTGCGCGACCGGCTGGGCCGCGAGGTCAGCCTGCTAGATCTCCTAACCCACACCACCGTCCGTGCGCTGGCGCGCCACCTGGAGCCCGGCTTGGTCGTGGCGGAGCCCGCGCCCCGCGCCGCCGGAGCAACAGCGCCCGGCAGTGGCGCAGTCGCCATCGTGGGCCTCGCCGGCCGCTTCCCCGGCGCTCCCGACGTCGAGCATCTGTGGACCAACCTGAGCGACGGCGTCGCCTCGATCGCCCGCTTCGGCGACGAGGAGCTCGCCGCCGCCGGCGTCGCTCCCGAGCTGCGGCGCGATCCCCGCTACGTGCCGGCCGCCGGGTTGCTCGACGGGGCGGAGCTGTTCGATGCCGGCTTCTTCGGCTACAGCCCGCGCGAGGCCGAGCTCCTGGATCCTCAGCAACGAGTGTTCCTCGAATGCGCGTGGGAGGCGCTGGAGGATGCCGGCTACGACTCCCAGCGCGTGCCAGGGCCGGTCGGCATGTTCGCCAGCCTGGGGTTCAGCCGCTACCTGCATCAGGTCCTCACCAGCGCCGATCCTGCGGCAGCGGGTGGGCTCCAGCTCCTGCTGGGCAACGACAAGGACTTCCTGGCCACCCGCGTCTCCTACAAACTGGACCTCACGGGACCCAGCATGACGGTCCAGACGGCCTGCTCCAGCTCGTTGGTGGCGGTCCACCTGGCCTGCCAGAACCTCCGTCTCGGCGCCTGCGACATGGCGCTGGCCGGCGGCGTGTCCATTGCCCTGCCGCAGCGTGCCGGCTATCTCTACGAAGAGGGGGGCATCGCCTCCCCTGACGGCTGCTGCCGCGCCTTCGACGCTGCGGCGCGAGGCACGGTGGGGGGAGCGGCGCCGGCATCGTCGTGCTCAAGCGGCTCGAAGACGCGCTGGCGCACGGGGACACCGTCCATGCCGTCCTGCTCGGCTCGGCGACCAACAACGACGGTGGCTCCGGCAAGGCGGGCTACACCGCTCCGAGCGTTGCCGGGCAGGCAGCGGTCATTTCCGCGGCGCTCGCCGACGCCGGGGTCTCTGCGGAGAGCATCGCCTACGTTGAGGCGCACGGCTCCGCGACACCCTTGGGCGATCCCATCGAGGTCGCCGCCCTCACCAAGGCCTTCCGCCGGGACACCGGCCGCACCGGCTTCTGCCTAATCGGCTCGGTCAAGACCAACGTCGGCCACCTGGACGCGGCGGCCGGCGTCACCGGCCTGATCAAGACGACGCTGGCCCTGGAGCACCGCCAGATCCCGCCCAGCCTGCACTTCACGTCGCCTAACCCCGCCATCGACTTCGCCGCGAGCCCGTTCCGGGTGGCCGACCACCTGACCGACTGGACCACGAACGGAGAGCCCCGCCGCGCCGGGGTGAGCGCGTTCGGCATCGGCGGCACCAACGTGCACGCGGTGCTGGAGGAGGCGCCTCCCGCCGTGCCATCCGGCCCGTCGCGCCCCTGGCAGGTGCTGCTGCTCGCGGCGCGCACGCCCGCCGCCCTGGAGCGGATGACGGACGCCCTCGCCGACCGCCTGGCCTGTTTGAAAGGCAGGGACCCGGAGCTGAGCCTGGCCGACACCGCCTACACCTTGCGAGTGGGGCGGCGCCTCTTCGCCCATCGCCGCGCGGTGCTGGCGGCGACCCACGAGGAGGCCGTCAAGGCGCTGCGGACGCGCGATCCGCAACGGGTCTGGACCGCGCCTCCCCGGGAAACACCAGCGGGCCGCCGCGGCGTGGCCTTCCTGCTGCCCGGGGTCGGCGACCAGTACCCGGGCTTGGCCCGCGGCCTCTACCGCGAGGAGCCGGTGTTCCGGCAGGAGATCGATCGCTGCGCCGAGCTGCTCCTGCCGCACCTCGGGCTTGACCTTCGCGAGCTGCTGTTCGCGGGGGAGGAGACGGCGGAGGCAGCGGCGCCCACGGGACCCGACCTGCGCGCTCTGCTCGGGCGGAGCGGTCGCAAGGAAGGGCCGGAGAGAGCGCTCCTGCGGGAGACCCGTATCGCGCAGCCGGCGATGTTTGCCGTAGGCTATGCCCTCGCAAAGCTCTGGATGAGCTGGAGCGTGCGGCCGGCGGCCCTCCTCGGCTACAGCCTGGGGGAGTACACGGCGGCCTGCCTGGCCGGCGTGTTGGAGCTGCCCGACGCCCTGGCGCTGGTGTCCCGGCGCGCCCGCCGAATCGGCGAGTTGCCGCCGGGGGCCTTACTGGCTGTGCCGCTGGCGGAGGAGGAAGCGAGGGCGCGGCTCACCCCGGAGCTTTCCCTCGCTGCGGTCAATGCCCCGACGGTGTCGGTGGTGTCCGGCCCCCCCGCGGCGGTCGCCGGGCTGGAGCGGCGGCTCGCGGAAGAAGGAGTTTCCTGCCGCCGCTTACAGGCGGACCAGGCCTTCCACTCCTGGATGATGCAGCCGATCGTGGACGAGCTCCGGGAGTTGCTGCGCGCCACCCCCCTGGCATCCCCGCGCATCCCATACCTCTCGAACGTCACAGGGACCTGGATCACGGCCGCCCAGGCCACAGACCCGGACTACTGGGTGCGCCACCTCATCTCGCCCGTCCGCTTCGCCGATGGCGTCGCCGAGCTGTGGCGCGAGCCCGGACGGGTGCTGATCGAGATGGGGCCCGGCCATACCCTGAGTAGCCTGGCCCTCCAACAGATTCCGGCGGAAGGAGCGGCGGATCGCGCCGTCCTCTCCTCGCTGCGTCACGAGCTCGACCGGCAGCCGGACCAGCGGTTCCTGCTCCAGACCCTGGGGCGCCTCTGGCTCTCGGGCGTCGAGATCGACTGGTCCGGGTTCCACGGCGAGGAGCGGCGCCGCCGGGTGTCCCTGCCGGCGTATCCGTTCGAGCGGCAGCGGTATTGGATCGAGCCGGGCCGCGCGGGCCTGGCCGGTGCGGCGGCTCCCGTGGCCCTCCTGCTGCCGGAAGGAGCCGCTGTCGATCCGGCCTGGGCCGCCGCGCTGGAGTCGCGCGGTTACCGATTGGTGGCCCTCCCTCCGGGCCCACCCACGCCCGAGGCTCTCGATGAGCTCCTCGCTCCAAAGCCCCGATCAACCCCGGAGACCGTGCCCACCGCTGGCCACATGCGGCCCGGGATCGACACGCCTTATGAGGAGCCGCGCACCGATCTCGAGCGGCGGCTCGCCGCGATCTGGGGAGAGCTGCTCGGGATTGACCGGGTGGGAGCCCATGACAACTTCTTCGCGCTGGGCGGCCATTCGCTGCTGGGCCTCCAGCTCGTCTCGCGCCTACAGGCCAGGCTCGGCGTGGAGATTCCCCTGCGCACCCTCTTCGAGGCGCCTAGCGTGGCCGCCCTGGCGGCGGAGGTGGAGCAGCTCCGGGGCCGGGGGGATACCTTGGACGTGGCGCCGCCGCTCGTTCCGGCGCCGCGGCAGGGGGCCCTGCCCCTGTCCTTCGCCCAGCAACGGCTCTGGTTCATCGACCAGCTCCAGCCGGATACGCCGCTCTACAACCTGCCGGTGGTGCTGCGAGTCGAAGGGCCGCTCGAACCCGCTGTGCTCCAGCGCTCCTTGAGCGAGGTCGTGCGTCGCCACGAGGCCGTGCGCACCGTCTTCGCACTGCAAGGAGACGCGCCAGTACAGGTGATCCAACCACCGGCGCCCTTTGTCCTGCCGCGGGTCAACCTGTCGGGGCTGCCGGAGCCCGCGCGCGAGGCGGCGGCTCTCACCCTGGCCGCAGAGGAGGCCGGCCGGCTGTTCGATCTCGCCCGCGACCTGATGCTGCGCAGCGTGCTGCTGCGCTTGGCGGCGGAGGACCATGTCCTGGCGCTCACCATGCATCACGTCGCCAGCGACGGCTGGTCCATGGGCACCCTGGTGCGCGAGGTGGCCGCACTCTATGCCGCGTTCGCCCAAGGGCAATCCTCGCCTCTGCCGGAGCTGCCGGTGCAGTACGCGGATTTCGCGGTCTGGCAGCGTTCCTGGCTGCGCGGGGAGGTCCTGGAGCGGGAGATCGACTGGTGGCGGCGGCAACTCGCCGGCCTGCCGCCTCTCCTGGAGCTGCCTACCGACCGGCCGCGGCCCGCGGTGCAGAGCTTCCGCGGCGCGGCGCGGCCGATCCAACTGACGGCCGAGCTCACCCGGCAGGCCGAGGAGCTGGGCCGGCGCGAAGGGGCAACCCTCTTCATGGTGCTGATGGCCGCCTTCCAGGCCGTGCTGGCCCGCTACAGCGGCCAGGACGACTTCCCGGTGGGCACCCCAGTCGCCGGGCGCAACCGGCTGGAGATCGAGGGGCTGATCGGGTTCTTCGTCAACAACCTGGTGCTGCGCGGCGACCTGGCGGGAGATCCCACTTTTCGCGAGCTGCTCGGCCGGGTGCGCGAGACCGAGCTCGCCGCCCAGGCGCACCAGGACGTGCCGTTCGAAAAGCTGGTTGAGGAGCTGGCCTCGGAGAGGAGCCTCGCCCACGCTCCCCTGGTTCAGGTGATGTTCGCGCTGCAGAACACTCCCGGAGGGAGCCTGGAGGTTCAAGACCTGCGGCTGCGGGCGGTGAACCCGGAGCCGACGGCCGCGAAGTTCGATCTTACGCTGAGCCTCTCGGAGCACGACGGCGGGCTCAGCGGGACGGTTGAGTACGCCACCGATCTCTTCGACGCCGCGACCCTGGACCGGCTGATCGCGAGCTTCGAGCGGCTGCTCACGGCCGCCGCCGCCGACCCAGACCTGCGGGTCGCGGAACTGCCTTTCCTCTCCTCCAGCGGGCGCCACCAGGTGCTCATCGAGTGGAACGATACGGGCGGGGAGCGTTGGGAAGGCCCTATGACGTCCCTCGTGGAGCGCTGGTGCCACGAGCAGCCGGACGCTGCGGCGGTGGTGGATGCGGCGGGCCGCGTGCTGACCTACGGCGACCTCGGCGAGCGCTCCGGCCGGCTCGCCGGCTTCCTGCGGAGCTTGGGGGTAGGACCGGAGTCCATCGTGGCCGTGCTGATGGAGCGCTCGGCGGATCTGCTGGTGGCCCAGCTTGGCGTCCTGAAAGCCGCTGCGGCCTACCTGTCCCTCGATCCCGCCCACCCCGCCGAGCGCCTCGCCTTCATGCTCGAAGAAACGGCGGTCCCGGTGGTGCTGACCCAGGAGGCGCTGATCGACCTGCTGCCTGGGGTATCGGGACGGATCGTCTGCCTGGACCGCGACTACCAGGAAGTCGCGATCTGTTCTCCGCTGCCGGGCCAGGCCGTGGAGCCGGACCAGCTCGCATACGTGATCTATACCTCCGGCTCGACCGGACGGCCCAAGGGCGTGCAGATCCCGCACCGCGGTCTGCTCAACCTGGTGCGTTGGGACCTGCGCGCGCACGGCACGGGTCCCGGAGACCACCGCGCGCAGGTGGCGAGCCTGGGCTTCGACGCTTCAGTCTGGGAAATCTGGGCCTGCCTGGCCTCCGGGGCGGCTCTGCATCTGCCGCCGGAGGCGGCGCGGATGGACCCGCCGCGGCTGGCCGCCTGGATGGCGGAGCGCGGAGTTACCGTCGCCTTCCTGCCCACCCCGCTGGCCGAGGCGCTCTTCTCCGGAGGGGGACCGCGGGTTCCGACCCTGCGCCGGCTGCTGGTGGGCGGCGACCGTCTCGTCGTCCGTCCAGAGCCGGGGCGCGGCTTCAGCCTGATCAACCACTACGGTCCGACGGAGGCGTCGGTGGTGACCAGCGCCGGCGATTCCCTTACCCTCGGCCGTCCCATCGAGGGCCTGCGGGTCCATCTGCTCGACCGTTCCCTGCAACCGGGGCCGCCGGGGGTGGCGGGGGAGCTCTGGGTGGGCGGCCCGTCGCTCGCCCGTGGCTATCTGGGGGACCCGGGCCGCACGGCGGAACGGTTCCTGCCCGACCCCTGGGGAGCGGGGGAGCGGCTCTATCGCACGGGAGACCTCTGCCGCTACCGCCGCGACGGCGAGATCGAGTTCCTCGGCCGGGTGGACAACCAGGTCAAGATCCGCGGCCAGCGCATTGAGCTGGGCGAGATCGAGGCGGTGCTCTCGGCATTGCCCGGGGTCCGCGAGGCGGTGGCAGTGGTGCGCGGGGATCGCTTGGTCGCCTATGTGACCGGCGAGGCCACAGGCGATGCGCTGAGCCGGTCGTTGCGTGAGCGGCTGCCGGAAACTATGGTGCCGGCCGCTTTCGTGACCCTCGAAACCCTGCCCCTTACCCCCAACGGCAAGGTGGACCGCAAGGCCCTGCCGGCGCCTGAGTGGGAGCGCGCCGAGGAGAGCTTCCTAGCGCCGCGCACGCCGGTCGAGGAGGTGGTGGCCGGCATCTGGGCCGAGCTCCTCGGCCTCGAGCGGGTGGGGGCGGCGGACCACTTCTTCGCGCTCGGCGGGCACTCGCTGCTGGCGGCGCGGGTGGTGTCGCGCCTGCGCCGCGCCTTCGGCGTCGAGGTGCCGGTGCGCGATCTCTTCGAGGCCCCGACGGTGGAGGCTCTCGCCGCCCGGGTCGAAGCGGCCCGGCGGACGGGCGCGATCCTGCCCGCTCCGCCTCTTCTCCCAGCGCCGCGCGAGGGGGCGCTGCCCCTGTCGTTCGCGCAGCAGCGGCTCTGGTTCATCGCTCAGCTCGAACCGGACAGCCCGCTCTACAACATGCCCGGGGCGCTATGGGCCGAGGGGCTGCTGGACGGCGCGGTGCTGGCCCTCTGTCTCGGGGAGATCGCGCGCCGCCACGAAGCGCTGCGCACGGTCTTCGCCGCGCCGGAGGGCTTGCCGGTCCAGGTGATCCAACCGGTGCAACCCTTCCCGCTGCCTGTGGTGGACCTGTCGGGGCTGCCGGAGGGCGTACGTGAAGCGCTGGCCCTCACCTTGATCCAGGAGGAGGCCGGCCGGCCGTTCGATCTCACCCGAGGTCCGCTGCTGCGGGGCCTGCTGGTGCGCGTCGCCGAGAGGGACCACGCCGTCGGGCTGACCCTGCACCACATCGTCGGCGACGGCTGGTCCCTGGGGCTTCTGATCCGCGAGATCGCGGCGCTCTACCCGGTCTTTGCCGCGCGCCTGCCGTCGCCTTTGCCGGAGCTGCCGGTACAGTATGCGGATTTCGCGGTCTGGCAACGCTCCTGGCTGCGCGGCGAGGTCCTGGAGCAGGAGATCGCCTGGTGGCGCCGCCAGCTCGCGGGCCTGCCACCTCTCCTGGAGCTGCCCACCGACCGACCGCGGCCGGCGGCGCAGAGCTATCGGGGCGCCAACCGACCGGTGCGGTTGCCGGCCGGGCTCACCCGGGAGCTGGAGACTCTCGCCCGGCGCGAGGGAGCGACGCTGTTCATGGTGCTGCTAGCCGCCTTCCAGTCCCTTCTGGCGCGCGCCAGCGGCCAGGACGACCTCGCGGTGGGCTCCCCCGTGGCCGGTCGCGGCTTGGTCGAGACCGAAGACCTGATCGGGTTCTTCGTCAACACCCTGGTCCTGCGGAGCGATCTGGCGGGCGCGCCTGCGTTCCGCGAGCTGCTCGGCCGGGTGCGCGAGACCGCTCTCGCCGCCTATCTGCACCAGGACGTGCCGTTCGAAAAACTGGTCGAGGAGCTGGCCCCCGAGCGGAGTCTCGCCCACGGGCCCCTGTTCCAGGTGATGCTCGTCCTGCAGAACGCTCCCGTGGGAAGCCTGGAGATCGAGGCTCTGTGCCTGCGGCCGATGGGTGATACGGGGACCCTGGCGAAGTTCGATCTCACGCTCAACCTCTCGGAGTATGACGGTGGGCTGGTCGGCACCGTTGAGTACGCCACCGATCTGTTCGACGCCGCCACGGTCGACCGGCTGATTCTCCATTACGAAAGACTGCTGACCGCGGCCCTGGCGGCGCCGGAGCGGCTGGTTGCGGAGCTGCCGCTGCTCTCCCCGGCGGAACGCCACCAGGCGATCACCGAATGGAACGACACGGTAGCGCCACCGGTGGGCGAGGTCCTCCTCCACGACCTCTTGACGGCCCGGGCGGAGCAGGCTCCGGAGCTGCCGGCCCTCGTCCAGGGGCAGGAGCAACTGACTCACGGCGAGCTGGCCGCCCGCTCCGATCGCTTGGCCGCCCACCTCCGGGCTCTTGGTGCCGGGCCCGACGTCCTCGTGGCAATCTTCCTCGAGCGCTCGGTCGATCTGGTGGTGGCTCTGCTGGCGGTGCTGAAGGCGGGCGGCGCCTACCTGCCGCTCGAAACCTCACTCCCAGGCCCACGGCTGTCGTTCATGCTGGACGACTCGGGAGCACCCTTCCTGCTCACCCGGACGGGGTTGCTGCCGGCCCTTCCCGAGCACTCCTGCTGCGTCGTGTGCCTCGACGATCTTCCGGAGATCGCCGACGACGGAGGGCAAGCCCTGCGACCGGCGGCCGACAACCTCGCCTATGTCCTCTACACCTCGGGTTCGACCGGTACGCCCAAGGGAGTGGCGATCCCCCACCGCGGGCTCGCGAACTACCTGCTCTGGGCGATGGAGGCCTATCCGGTGGGGAAGGGGAGGGGCGCCCCGGTTCACTCGCCGATCGGCTTCGATCTGACGGTGACCAGCCTGTTCCTGCCTCTGCTCGCCGGCCGCCGCGTCGACCTGGTGCCCGAGGAGGACGGGGTCGAGGGATTGGCCGCGGCGCTCGCTGAGGGTGGCTTCGGGCTGGTCAAGCTCACTCCCGCGCACCTGGACGTCCTCCAGCGGCTGCTGCCGCCCGAGCGGGTCGCAGGATGCGCGGAGGCCTTTGTCCTCGGTGGCGAGCCGCTGTCCGGCGAGCAGCTCGCCTTCTGGCGTCTCCACGCTCCGGGCCTGCGCCTGATCAACGAGTATGGGCCGACGGAGACGGTGGTGGGGTGCTGCGCCTATGAGATTCCGGCGTCGGTTCCGCCGGCCGGGCCGGTGCCCATCGGCCGCCCGATCGCCAATACCCGGATCCTGATCCTGGACCCGGAGCTGTTTCCGGTCCCGGTGGGGACGCCTGGTGAGCTCTACATCGGCGGCGCGGGCCTCTGCCGCGGGTACCTCCACCGGCCCGACCTGACAGCCGAGAGGCTTGTCCCGGACCTCTTCGGGATGCCGGGAGAGCGGCTCTACCGGACGGGCGATCTCGCCCGCCGCCTGCCGGACGGGAGGATCGAGTTCCTGGGCCGCTCGGACCACCAAGTCAAGATCCGCGGTTTCCGGATCGAGCTGGGAGAGATCGAGGCGGCGCTGGTGTCTGTGTCCGGAGTCCGCGAGGCGGTTGTGCTGGCGCGGGCGGATCGGTCCCTGGTCGCCTATGTGGTCGGCGCCATCGCGGTCGAGGAGCTGCGGAGGTCGCTGCGGGAGCGGCTGCCGGACTACATGATCCCCGCCGCCTTCGTGACGCTCGCGGCGCTCCCCCTCACCGCCAACGGCAAGGTGGACCGCGAGGCCCTGCCGGCGCCGCAACGGCAGAGCGCTCCAGAGACTTACCTGGCGCCCCGCACTCCGGTCGAGGAGGTCCTCGCCGGAATCTGGGCGCAGGTCCTGCGCCTGCCACGGGTCGGGGTGAACGACAACTTCTTCGAGATGGGCGGCCATTCGCTGCTGGCGACGCAGGTGATGTCGCACCTGCGTGCCGCCTTCAGCGTCGAGATGCCGCTGCGCGACCTCTTCGAAGCCCCGACGGTGGAGGGGCTCGCCGCCCGAGTCGAAGTGGCGCGCCGGACCGGCGTGGGGCTGACGGTCCCCCCTCTCCTGCCGGTGCCGCGGGAGGGAGCGCTGCCCCTGTCGTTTGCCCAGCAGCGGCTCTGGTTCGTCGACCAGCTCGAGCCGGGAAGACCGACCTACAACATGCCGTTGGTGCTGGGCGCCGAAGGGCCTCTGGACCCCCGACTGCTGGCGCTCACCCTCGGTGCCATCGTGAGCCGTCACCAAGCCCTGCGTACGGTTTTCGCCGCGCCGAAGGGCAAGCCGATGCAGGTGATCCAACCTCCGACACCCTTCGTTCTGCCGCTGGTGGACCTGTCGGGGCTGCCGGAGACCGCGCGCGAGACGGCCGCCCGCTCCCTGGCCTCGGAAGAGGCCGCCCAACCTTTCGACCTTGCCCGCGATCCGATGCTGCGGGGTGTACTGTTGCGCTTGGCGGAGAAGGACCATACCGTCGCGCTCACCCTGCACCACGTCGCCAGCGACGGCTGGTCTATGGGGATCCTGGTGCGCGAGGTCGCCGCCTTCTACGCGGCGCTGGCCGAAGACCGGCCGCCGTCCATGCCGGAGCTGCCGGTGCAGTACGCGGATTACGCGGTCTGGCAGCGCTCCTGGCTGCACGGCGAAGTCCTCGAGCGGGAGATCGACTGGTGGCGGCGGCAGCTCGCCGGCCTGCCTCCTCTCCTGGAGCTGCCAGCCGACCGCCCACGGCCCGCCATCCGGAGCGACCGGGGAGCCGTGCGGCTGGTGTCCCTGAAGGCCGGACTCACTCGGCAGGCCGAGGCTCTCGCCCGGAGCGAAGGGGCCACGCTCTTCATGGTCCTCCTTGCCGCTTTCCAGACCCTGCTGGCGCGCTACAGCGGTCAGGACGAGCTCGCCGTAGGCACCCTCATTGCCGGGCGCAACCGGGAGGAGATCGAGGGCCTGATTGGGTTCTTCCTCAACACCCTGGTGCTGCGCGGCGACCTCACCGGCGCGGAGCCCGGAGGCCCCACCTTCCGCGAGGTGCTCGGCCGGGCGCGCGAGACCGCGCTGGCCGCCTATCTACACCAGGACGTGCCCTTTGAAAAGGTGGTCGACGAGCTCGCCCCGGAGAGGAACCTCGCCCAGACGCCCCTGTTCCAGGTGATGCTTGCGCTGCAGAATCTGCCCGCCGAGAGCCTGGAGATCAAGGATCTGCGCCTGCGCCTGATGGACAACACGAGGAGGCTGGCGAAGCTCGACCTCTCGCTCACTCTCAGCGAGCAGGAAGGGGAGCTGGCCGGAGAGGTCGAGTACGCCACTGATCTGTTCGACGCCCCGACGATCGACCGTTTCATCGGCCACTTTGAAAGGCTGTTCGCCGGTGCGGCCGCCGAGCCGGACCGCCAGGCCCTCGACGTGCCGGTCGCGAGCGAGGCCGAGAGCTCCCAGATCCTGTACGAGTGGAACGATACGGAGATCGAGGCGTTCACGGACGCCTGCCTGCATCACGAGGTGGCGGCGCAGGCGGCGCGGACGCCGTCCGCCGTGGCCATCGAGTTTGAGGCCGAGCGCTGGACCTACCGCCGCCTGGTGGGCAGCGCGCGCCGCCTGGCGCGCCACTTGCGGACCCTAGGCGTCGGCCCGGACGTGGTCGTGGGCCTCTGCGTCGAGCGCTCGCCCGCCATGGTGATGGGCATGCTGGCGGTGCTGGAGGCCGGCGGCGCCTGGCTGCCGCTCGATCCGGTCCATCCGCCAGAGCGGCTGGGGTTCCTGGTCGAGGACGGCGGGGTCCGGATCCTGCTGATTCAGGACCACCTGCGCGGGCGGGTGGCGGCGGCCGGCCTCGCGGCGGTGCCGCTGGACGGCCGCTGGGACGCCGGCGAGGACATGGGCGAGCCGCTGGGGGTGGAGGTTTCCCCCGACCACCTGGCCTACGTGATCTACACCTCCGGATCGACGGGTAAGCCGAAAGGCGTGATGGTGCCGCACCGGGGCGTCTGCAACCGTCTGTGGAGCGCGGTGGCGACCAACCGGATCGACGAGCGCGACGCGTTCCTGCAGAAGGCCGCGTTCGGCTTCGACGTTTCGGTCTGGGAGTGCTTCACGCCGCTGCTGGCCGGCGCCCGGCTGGTGCAGACCGAGCCGGGCCGGGAGGGCGACGGTCCGTATCTCGTGCGCCTCATCCGGGAGTACGGTGTAACCCTGGTGGACTTCGTTCCCGCGATGCTGGCGGCGTTCCTCGACGAGGAGGACGTGGAGAGTTGCACCTCGCTGCGTCAGGTCTTCGTGGGCGGGGAAGCGCTCACCCCGGAGTTGCGCGAGCGGACGCTGGCCCGGCTGGGCGTCCCTATCGACAACCTGTGCGGGCCGACCGAGGTCACCATCGACACCACACGCTGGGTCTGCATGCCGGGGCAGGACCCGCACCGCGTCCCGCTCGGCCGGCCGATCGCCAACAGCCGATTGTACGTGGTGGATCCGGAGATGCGGCTGGTGCCAATCGGCATTGCCGGTGAGGAAATGGTGGGCGGAGTGGGGGTGACGCGGGGCTATGTACGCCGGCCCGACCTGACGGCCGCGCGCTATATCCCCGACCCGTTCAGCGGCCAGCCCGGCGCCAGGATGTACCGCTCGGGCGACCTCGTGCGCTGGCTGCGCGATGGCTCGCTCGACATCCTGGGCCGCCTGGACCATCAGGTAAAGGTTCGGGGCTTCCGCGTCGAGCTGGGGGAGATCGAGGCGGCCCTGGCCGCTCTGCCCGGGGTCCAGCAGGCGATCGTGCTGGTGCGGGAGGATGGGGTGCGGGAGGATAGCGCCCCCCGCAGGTCCGCCGGGCGGCGGCTAGTGGCCTACGTGGTCGGAGAGGCCGGCGACATGACGGCCGATAAGCTGCGCCGGTCGTTGCGTGAGCGGTTGCCGGAGTACATGGTGCCGTCCGCCTTCGTCCAACTCGCCGAGTTCCCTCTCACCCCCAACGGCAAGGTGGACAGGAAAGCCCTGCCGGCTCCGGAGCAGCCCGGCGCGGACGAGAACTACGTGGCGCCTCGCACCCGCGAGGAGGAGATCCTGGCGGCGGTCTGGGCGCAGGTCTTGCGCGCGCCACGGGTGGGAGTGGGCGACAACTTCTTCGAGCTCGGCGGCGATTCGATTCTCTCCGTCCAGATCGTGGCCCGGGCGCGTCAGGCCGGCCTGTACTTCACAGTGCGACAGGTTTTCGAGCATCAGACCGTGGCCGGGCTCGCTCTCTGCGCCACGACCATGGGTGACGCCGGTGCTCCGCCCGCCGAGCAGGGGCCGGTGGCGGGTGAGGTGCCTCTCACCCCGATCCAGCGCTGGTTCTTCGAGCAGGGCTTCGCAGACCCTCACCATTTCAATCAAGCCGTCCTGCTGGAGTCGCGGGAGCACCTCGCCCCTGCCGCCTTGGAACGCGCCATGGCCGCTGTCGTGGAGCACCACGACGCCTTGCGCATGCGGTTCGATTTCACGTCGGAGGGCGGCTGGCGGCAGGAGAACGCTCTGGCCGAGCCGGTGGCGCCTTTCCACCAAGTTGACCTTTCGGGCTTGCCGGCGCCTCGCTGGCGCGAGACCTTCGAGCAGGCGGCCGCGGCTCTCCAGACAGGCTTTGACCTGTCGGCCGGACCGCTCACCCGCCTCTGCCTGATCAACGCCGGCCCCGGACAGCCGGCATGGCTGCTTTGGGCCGTTCATCACCTGGTGGTGGACGGGGTCTCCTGGCGCGTGCTGCTCGAAGACTTGGAGGGGGCATACCGCCAGGCCCTGCGCGGGCTGCGTCCCATCTTTCCGGCCAAGACCACCTCGTTCCAGGAGTGGGCTCGCCGCCTGGCTGAATATGCCAGCTCCGATGCGTTGGCCGGCGAGTTGGATCATTGGCGCGAGACCGCTCGGGTTCCCGTTCCCCTCTTGCCGGTGGACTTCGGCTCCTCCACGTCGGGGGCCGGCAATCGCGGCAATCTCGTCGGAGACGAGGCCACGGTCTCTTTCGAGCTCAGCGCCGAAGAGACTGCGGACCTGCTTCAGACCTTGCCGTCGGTCTACCACAACCGCATCGACGATGCGCTGCTCAGCGCTCTGGTCCGGGCTCTGGCGAACTGGACCGGCTCTCCGCGCCTGAGGGTGGACCTGGAGGGGCATGGCCGCGAGCCGATATTCGGCGATGTCTATGACCTCGACGTCTCGCATACCGTGGGCTGGTTCACCTCCTTGTACCCAGTGGTCCTGGAGGCGGGCGACGCCGATCCCGGGGAGGCCCTGGTGAGCGCCAGCGAGCGTTTGCGCGCAGTGCCTGGGCGCGGTATCGGCTACGGTCTATTGCGCTATCTCGGCAACACGGAGGCGGCTCCGGCGGCCGAGATCCTGTTCAACTATCTGGGCCAGGTCGACTCCACCTCCGAGGGGCTGGCTCTTTTCCGGGCTTCCAGTGCCTCCGCCGGCCCCATGCAGAGCCCGCGCGCCCACCGCACCCATCCGTTGGAGATCGTCGGCCTCGTCGCCGATGGCCGGCTCCGGATCACCCTGACCTACGGCTCGCGGATCCATCGCCGGGAGACCGCGGAGCATCTGGCCGCAGCCTATGCCGAAGCCTTGCGGCAACTGATCCAGCACGGCCGGGAAAGCAAGGAGGGCTTGGGCGCGCTGACCCCACGGCTCGAGGAGGAGGGTGGCGCCCCCTGGTCCCCGCTGGTGCCGATTCAGCCCCTCGGAGCGCAGGTGCCGCTCTTCTGCATCCATGCGCTCGGAGGAGAGGTCCTCGCCTACTACCCCCTCGCTCGCCAGCTCGGTACAGACCGCCCGTTCTACGGCCTCCGGGCGCGGCCCATTGACGGGCAGACCGGGCAGGCCGCAGCGCCGCGGATCACGATCGAAGATATGGCGTCCGAGTACCTCGATGCCGTGCGGAGCCTTCAGCCCGCCGGCCCCTACCTCCTAGCTGGGTACTCTTTTGGTGGGATTGTCGCGTTCGAGATGGCGCGACAGCTTACCAGCGCCGGAGAGGAAGTGGCGCTGCTCGCCATCCTGGATGAGGGGGTTCCTTTGTGCGACGAAGCCGCGGAAGTCGACACCGCGGCCGTCATCGCCGACATGGTGCGGCACCACTCCCGCGACCAGGGGATCACGCCGGCGCTCCATGCAGCCGAGCTGCGCGGTCTTCCTCTGGAGCTCCAGCTCGCGCGAGGCCTGGAGGTCCTCGGAAGCATGGAGGCGCTCGGACCGGGTTTCGACATCCCTCTGCTGCGCGATCTGACCCTGGGATGGAGCTCCAGAGCGACAGCCGCTGAACGCTACAGGGCTTCCACCTATCCGGGAAGGATCACCCTGTTGCGGGCGAGCAGCGTCGACCAGGCTGCCCTCTGGGAATTGCCCTCGCAACGGCGGCAGATTTTCGAGGATCCCACTCTCGGCTGGGATACCGTCGCGGCGGGCGGCGTGGAGGTCCACACCGTCCCCGGCAACCACCAAACGATCATCGGAGCGCCCCATGTGGAGACCCTCGCCGAGATCCTGGGAACGTGCATCGCGCGGGCGGAGCGAGGGGCGCCGGCAGTTCAACCCATGGAGGTTTGAACATTTCAGTCCGGGTCAAGAGGTTGAACCCTTCGGTTGGACTGTCCAACCGCCCGGATCTCCTGGCTTGTTGCGCAGACCGGCCTCTGGGGTGTGCGTTGCGGCGGGTCGTTGCAAGCAGCGGTTTGTAATGCAGCCGCAGAGCGGGCCTCCAAAGCACGAGAGAAATCCGGAACGGATTTGGGGGATCTGATCCTCGCCAGCGACGTCGGCGCTCCCCACGCAGCAGCATTTCGTCGGCGAGCCGCTTTTGCAGGAAGGCTAGGAAGCGGTCTTCTGATAGATCGTAAGAACCTGCCCTCTTTCGTCCTCGCCCCTCAGCGCGGAGGCGATCGCTTCGGAAACCCGGTCGGCATCCGCGAGCAGGCTTTCCCTTCTCCGGTGGACGTACCGCTCCGTGATATCGCCGTCCGTTGCATGGCCGGCGGGCACCTTCCGCCTGTGCCGTTCGATCCCCAGCTCCTCGCAGACCGTCGCATGGGTGTGGCGGGTTGCATCGTAGAGGCGCATCTCGTCCGGGAGCTTGGCCTTCTGCCGGAGGCGAAGCCACAGCCTTCGGGTGCTTTCCAAGGGACGGCCCTCGACGCGGCCCGGAAACGCCCACTCGTTGATCCGGGGCAGGGTGTCCATGACTCTGAGTGCGGCCGAGCCGAGGAACACGGTCCGCGGTCCGGTCTTCGCCTCCTCGAGGTGCCACAGCGGTCCGTCGACGTCTGCCCAGCGCAGAGTCAACGCTTCCCCCGGCCGACAGCCTGTGAGGAGGGTCAGGAGAATGGCCGAGCCGGGGATCGAGGGACCTTCAACCTTGAGGACGGCACCGAGCGCGGCGAGCTGCTCGGGCGAGAGGGCTTTGCCTCGGCGCTTCTCCGGGTGGAAGTCGTGTCCCTTGGCTGGATTGGGTCGGGCCTCCGGGTACCACCCCCACCGGACCGCCGGGTGAAAGCCTTCCGCAGGAGCGCCACGGTCCGGTTCGCCACTGTCGGCGTGACCAATGCGGGGAACGTCCCCTCGGCTCCTCCCGACACCGTCACCGATCCGCTTCCGGCGGGTGTCACCTTCCTCTCGGGAGGAGGCGACGGCTGGAGTTGCGCCGCCTCCGGCTCTCAGGTCATCTGCACCCGGAATCTCCCCATCCCGCCCGGCGGAAGCACCAACTTCACGATCACCGTCGTCGCTCCCTGCGGCCAGACAGCGATCGAAAACTGCGCCACCGTATCCACCGCGCTCGACTCGAATCCCGGCAACAACTGGGCCTGCGACCCGACCGCCGTGAATCCCCAGCCGGCGCATGGCTGTTTCATCGCCGTTGCCGCCGGCGGCAGTGAGGACGGGCTCGCGCTCGCGCTCCGCGACGACGGCACGGTGTGGGCCTGGGGGGTTGGCGGTGACGGCGAGCTCGGTGACGGGGGCAACGAATCCACCAGTGTACCGGTCCAGGTCCGGGGCCCGGGTGGAACGGGGTTCCTCTCCAACGTGGTGGCCATCTCCGTGGGTGAATTACACTCGCTCGTGATCCGGTCGGATGGCACTGTTTGGAGCTGGGGATTGACACCGGCCGATCCCACCCCCGAGCCAGAGCCTTACCCCTTCCAAGTCCCCGGCCTCTCGGGGGTCGTCGCTGTCGCCGCGGGGACTTACTTCTACCTGGCCGTCAAGAACGACGGGACCGTCTGGGCCTGGGGTGTCGGATCCAGAGGAGTGCTGGGCAACGACGACAACGGTAGTACCAGCTCGCCTGTCCCCTCGCAGGTGCTTGGCCCTTCCGGGGCTCGCTTTATCGGTATCGCGGCCGGCTTCGATTTTGCCGTCGCACTTCGGTCCGATGGCACGGTCTGGACCTGGGGTGGCAATCACCACGGTGAGCTTGGCGGCGCAACGCATCTCACGGCGGCTCTCCAGCCGATCCAGGTACCGGGCCTGTCCGGGATCACGGCCGTGGCCGCCGGTGGTTATCAAAGCCTGGCCCGAGAGGCAGGCGGATCCGTTTGGTCTTGGGGCTCGGGCGAGTTGGGCGATGGCAACGCCGCGATGGTCGGGAGCCCGCCGGTCCAGGTCAAGGGGACGAACGGCGTCGGCCTGCTGACCGGAGTGGTGGCGATGGCGCTGTCGAGCTACCTCCGAAACTCCGCAACCGTGGTCTTGAACGATGGCACCGTCCGCTCTTGGGGAGATGGCCGCTTGGTACCGACGGCGGTCTCGGTATTGAACGATGTCAAGGGAATCGCGGGCGGGGGTCCCGATTTCTTCGTTGCTCTCGAAGGGGACGGGACCGTGTGGAGGTACGACGGCGGTGTCCCCTCTCAAGTCTTGACGCCCCCTTGTCCGGTCTGCACCCCGCCGCCTTCCGGCATGACCGCCTGGTGGTCGTTCGACGAGCCCAGCGGACCGGTGGTGCACGACCGCGCCGGCCTGGTGGCGAACGAGGGCTCTTGGACGCCGGCAGGCGGACCGCAGCCCGGCCCTGGCCGGGTCGGTGGCGCCCTCTGTTTCGACGGCGTCTCGGCGCACGTGGAAGTCCCGGACAGCCCGGAGCTGCGGCTTGGCGTGGGGGCCTTCACGATCGACAGCTGGGTGAGGACTACCACCGCCAGCGGTGTCGTGACTCTCCTCGACAAACGGCAGACCACCGCCGGAGATCCTCGCGGCTACAGTCTTTTCCTCTTCAACGGGCGGCTGGGGCTCCAGATGGCGGACCGGGCGGGATCGACCACTTGTTCCAGCGCCGGCACTGCGGCCTGCACCAACTTCGCCGCCCCGGCAGGCACCAGCGTCGCCGACGGCCAGTGGCATCACGTCGCGGTGACCGTACGGCGTGGGCTCGCCGGCGGCGGTACGTTCTTTGTCGACGGCACCGCCGTGGGCACCTTCGATCCGACGGTCCGCCTCCTGAGCCTCGACAGCGCCTCACCCCTCTGGATCGCCGCCGAGCGGCCGGTTGGCGGTGACTCCTCCTACTTCAGCGGCTGCATCGACGAGCTCGAGGTCTTCAAGCGCGCGCTGGACCCTACAGAGGTGTCGGCGATCTTCGCGGCCGGAGGAGCGGGAAAGTGCAAGTGTGCAACGCCGCAAGCCTGTCTCGCGGTCACGCCGAAACCCTTGGTCTGCCAAGGGAAGGATCCCACCGGCCAGCCGGTCCTCAGATTCGCGGGAGATGCCCCGACGCTCGGCGGGCCGCTCGGCTACCGGCTCGAGACGGTGACCTCGCCGGACGGCGCGGTTGAGGGGTTTGGAGTGAATGGGACCAGCCTCAGCGCCGTCATTGAGGACACACCCCCACCCGATGACCCGTTCTGCTTGATCTTCGGCTTTGAGGCTCAAGGACGGTTCCACTGTGAGACACCGGTCTGTGGGCCGCGCCCGGCCTGTCCTTGACCGGCTGTCCGAGGAAATCGCAGGAGCGGCGAACGATGCAAGGAGGAGAGCGGGCCCGCGGCGTCACCCTCCCGAGCTTCCGCAGCGGCCTCAATGCACCCGTAGTAACGAAAGATCAGGAGGAAACGCCTAAAAAGGAAGCGGCGGTGTCAGATCCAGTCTCCGGGCCGCGAAGAGCAAGGTATGCCTGATCTCCTGCAACTCTCTGAACCCGGCAAGAGCCCTGAGGCGACGTGGTACGCGGAGCGGGCCGGCGGAGCGCTCGGGAGGCGCGAACGGGATGCCGCGCACAAGGCGGCCGTCCACGCCGGCACTCCCACCGTCGCCTGCTTCGACAGCCTGGGCCGCCCTTTCCTGACCCTCGCCCACAACCGCTTCCTGCGGGACGGCGCCGTCGTCGAGGAACGGCTTGCCACTCGCGTGGTGACGGACGTCGAGGGCAACCAGCGCGAGGTCGTCGATGCCAAGCAGCGCAGCGTCATGCGCTACGGCTACGACCTGCTCGGCCACCGCATCCAGCAGGCGAGCCAGGAAGCCGGCGAGCGCCGGATGTTGCAGGACGTCACCGGCAAGCCGATCTATCTCTGGGACAGCCGCGGCCATACCATCCGCACCACCTACGACGCCCTGCGCCGGACGGCGGACGTCTTCCTGCGTGACGGCGACGGACCCGAGACGATGATCGGGAGCACGGTCTATGGCGAATCGCTGCCGGACGCCGAGGCCGCCAATCTCCGCGGCAAGGTCCACCAGATCTTCGACACCGCGGGCGTCGCGACCAGCGAGCGGTACGACTTCAAGGGAAACGCGGTCGATACGCGGCGTCAGCTCGCGGAGGACTACCAACAGACGCCCGACTGGTCGGCGTCGCCCGCGCTGGAGGCGGAGACCTTCGTCGGTCGCACGGTCCATGACGCCTTGAACCGTCCCATTCAGATCGTCGCGCCGCACGCTCTGAAAGCCGCGGGCGCCGAGGACGGCTACTCCGCCGTCCTTCAGCCCACCTATAACGAGGCCGGTCTGCTGGAGACGCTCGACGTCTGGCCCCGCTTCAAGGGCGAGCCGGCCGAGCTGCTGGACGCCGCCGGGGCCGATCTGCACGCGATCACGAACCTCGACTACAACGCGAGTGGCCAGCGCACGCGGATCGCGTACGGCAACGGCGCGCGCACGGATTCCGAGTACGATCCGAAGACCTTCCGGCTCCTGCGCCTGCGAACCCGGCGCGGCGAGCACGCGCTGCAGGATCTGAGCTACACGTTCGATCCGGTCGGCAACATCACCGATCTCCGCGACGATGCTCAGCAGACGATCTTTTTCCGCAATCGCGCGGTCGAGCCGAGCGCAGGCTATACCTACGACGCTCTGTACCGGTTGATCGAAGCGACGGGCCGGGAGCATCTGGGGCAGGGCAGAGGACCGGAGCCTACCAGCCCCACGGACGCGCCGCGCGTCGGCCTCCTGCAACCCGGCGACGGCGACGCCATGGGGCGCTATCTCGAGCGCTACGTTTATGACGCGGTGGGCAACTTCCTTCAGACGATCCACCAGGGTGACCCTCGCGGGGGCTGGACTCGGACTTATCGGTACGCAGAGCCGAGCCAGCTCGAGCGGGACCAGGTCAGCAACCGGCTGACGAGCACGGCGACCGGTAACCACGCCGCCGAGACGTATGCCTACGACGCTCACGGCAACATGACCGCCATGCCTCATCTGTCTGTGATGCAATGGGATTTCAAGGATGAGCTCCAGGCGGTGGCGCGTCAGGTGACCGGCGACGGCGTCACGCCGCAGACGACGTACTACGTCTACGACGGCGCCGGGCAACGAGTCCGTAAGGTGACCGAGCGATCCCAGACGCAAGCGCGTTTGAAGGAGCGCCTTTATCTGGGCGGGTTCGAGGTCTACCGGGAGTACGCAGGCGACGGCTGCACCGTCAGCCTGGAGCGCGAGACCCTGCACGTCATGGACGGCCAGCAGCGTGTCGCGCTGGTCGAAACGCGCACCAAAGGCAGCGACCCGGCGCCGGCCCAACTCGTGCGCTATCAGATGAGCAACCATCTCGGCTCGGCCACGCTGGAGCTGGACGAGCAGGCACAGATCATTTCCTACGAGGAGTATTACCCCTACGGCAGCACGTCCTACCAAGCGGTGCGCAGCCGGACGGAGTCGCCGAAGCGGTATCGATATACGGGCAAGGAACGGGATGAGGAGAGCGGGTTCTCGTACCACTCACATCGCTATTATGCGCCTTGGATAGCTCGATGGATTTCATGCGATCCAACTGGCCTCGGCGACGGAGTCAATATATACAGCTACGCGCGGAATCGGCCGACGCTTTTGTCCGACCCCGGCGGAACTGATTCTAGCTCTCTTGGCGTTTCAGTCTGTTATTCAAGAGAAGCCATGGCGAGGAAGGCCGCAAAAGATAGCGTGTCGGCGGCCTTTATTGGTGGCCTAAAAATAAGAGAGTTTGACCTAAACCCACAGCCTTCTATCAGCGAATATGTGGGCGACGGGAAGCTCCATGTTTCCGTGTATCAAGAATTCCAAGAGAAAATGGCTGCAATCGAAGCATCTGGCGTGAACCTGCCCTTTGCAGTTGCTCTTGAAATTATGGATCGAGATTCCACCGAATTTCTCAAGCAGACAGCGCCCGTGAGTGAATTGGCCAATGCTGTTGGTGCGCCATACTTGGACGTCGCTGAGAGAGCAGAGTCAATCGCGAAGACGCCGCGGCTTGGCCACCGCCAAGTATTGGAATCAGAAGAAGATTCTGCGCGCTCTGCGAGTCAGAAATTAGCTGACGGTAAACCTACAGTTATGACACATGAGCTATTCCGCACGAAGACGATAGGGCCTAAGCATGGTTCAATTTCAAGGAGCGTCAACCGGCGGCGTAAGGACAACCAGCTCCTTTTGGAGAGAGCCCTTCGATGGTGGGGTGGTCCAGGACCAGTTCCAGATAAGAGAGAGTTGGATCTAGGGCATGCAGGAATCCCGTACTCGAGGCTGCGCCCTGGGGAAACAACAACGATCAAAGCGCAGCGTGGTAGTGACAATAGGTCCATTGGAGCTGGGGTGGAGAAGGCAGACAAAAAAGTTTTCATCCAAAAAAGCCGGCAACTAGGCCTCGATCCACACAGTCTGGCCAATCCATTCTACGTTCGTCCAAGAGTGAAGCGTTAGAGTCTTAGCGCAGTGGCTTTTCGATTTGCGTGCGCCACGCAGCCCCTGTAACGAAAACCTCGCCTTCCCCGCCTAACTCCAAGAATGTCAGATTCGGTCCTACGACCGCGAAGACCAAGATATGCCACATCGTAGTAGCTCACCCGCATCCGAGAAGAGCACAGAGACGGCCGCCGGCACGGACCCGATGGCGGCGCCTTCGCTGTCGCTGCCCAAGGGGGGCGGCGCCATTCGCGGCATCGGCGAGAAGTTCGGGGCCAACCCGGTCACCGGCACGGGCTCGCTCTCGGTACCCATCGCCGCCAGCCCGGGGCGCTCCGGCTTCGGGCCGCAACTGGCGCTCGCCTACGACTCCGGCGCCGGCAACGGCCCGTTCGGCCTCGGCTGGCGCCTCTCTGCTCCTGCCATCACCCGCAAGACGGACAAGGGGCTGCCGCTCTATGAGGACCACCCTGAGGAGGAGTCCGACGTCTTCCTGATCTCGGACGCCGAGGATCTGGTTCCCGCCCTGGTGCAGTGCGACGGCGATTGGCAGGGCGACGAATTCGAGGTAACTCGCGGCGGCGCGACGTTCAAGGTGCGGCGCTACCGGCCGCGGGTCGAAGGCGCCTTCGCGCGCATCGAGCGCTGGCGCGACGCCGCGACCGGCGAGACGCACTGGCGGACGATCTCGCGCGAAAATCTCTTCAGCCTCTACGGCGACTCGCCCGCCAGCCGCATCGCAGACCCAGAGAATCCCGCGCGGGTCTTCTCCTGGCTGCTGGCCCGGACCTGGGACGACCGCGGCAACCTGGCCGTCTACGAATATAAAGCGGAAAACCGCGAGGGCGTGCCAGATGCGCTCCACGAGCGGCACCGCAGTGTCGTCGCCAACCGCTATTGCAAACGCATCCTCTACGGCAACGCGCAGCCGTACGATCCGCAAAATCCCGCCCTGCCCTGCGACTGGCATTTCCAGTTGGTCTTCGACTACGGCGAGCACGACGCGGCGGCGCCGCGCGTGGAGGAGGACGGCGTCTGGCCGGGCCGGCCGGACGCGTTCTCCACCTACCGCGCCGGCTTCGAGGTCCGCACCCACCGTCTCTGCCGGCGCGTACTGATGTTCCATCACTTCCCCGAGTTGGGCGAGGAGCCCTGCCTGGTGCGGTCCACGGACTTCACCTACGAGGAGACGCCGCTCCATTCGCGGCTGGTCGCGGCGACGCAGACGGGCTATCTGCGCAATCCGGAGGAGGGCGGATATCGCGTTTGCGACCCACAGACCGGCGAGTCGCTCAGCCCGCGCTCGCTGCCAGCCCTGGAGATCGAATACTCCGCGGCGACGATCGACGACCGGCTGCGCCGGGTCGACCGGGAAAGCCTGGAGAACCTGCCTGCGGGGGTCGACGGTGGGCGCTATCAATGGATCGACCTCGACGGCGAAGGGTTGCCCGGCATCCTCACCGAGCAGGCGAACGCCTGGTTCTACAAGCGCAACGTCAGCGCCCTGCCGCGCGAGGAGGGCACCACGGCCCGCTTCGAGCCGCTGGAGTGGGTGGCGAGCAAGCCGTCGCTCGCCAATCTCGGCGGCGGCCGGCAACATTTCATCGACCTCGCCGGCGACGGCCACCTCAGCTTGGTACAGCTCGCGCGGCCGATGGCCGGCTTCTACGAGCGCCTTCCGGACGAGGGGTGGCTGCCGTTCCAGCCCTTCGAGCACGCGCCGAACCTCGATTGGGACAGCCCCAATCTGAAGATGATCGATCTCGACGGCGACGGGCATGCGGACGTCCTGATCAGCGAGGACGACGTGTTCACCTGGTACCCGTCGCGCGTGCGGGACGGCTTCGGCCCGGCCCAGCGCGTCCCGCGTCCGCTCGACGAGGAGCGCGGGCCGGCGCTGGTCTTCGCCGATCGCAGCGAGACCATCTTCCTGGCCGACATGTCGGGCGACGGCCTGATCGACCTCGTCCGCATCCGCAACGGCGAGGTCTGCTACTGGCCGAACCTCGGCTACGGGCGCTTCGGCGCCAAGGTCACGATGGACCATTCGCCGGTCTTCGACTACGCCGACCAGTTCGACCCCCGGCGCCTCCGCCTGGCCGACATCGACGGCTCGGGCACCACCGACCTCGTCTATCTCGGCGCGGACGGCATCCGGATCTACTTCAACCAGTCGGGCAACGGCTGGAGCGCGGCCCGCACGCTGCCGCAGTTCCCCGTCACCAGCCGGCTCGACGATGTGACCGTCGTCGACCTGCTGGGAAACGGCACCGCCTGCCTCGTCTGGTCCTCGCCGCTCCCCGCCGAGGCGGGCTCGCCGCTGCGCTACGTCGATCTAATGGGCGGCACTAAGCCGAACCTGCTGATCGCGATGCGCAACAATCTCGGCGCGGAGACGCGGATCCACTACGCGCCGTCCACCCGCTTCTATCTCGCAGACCGCGCCGCCGGTACGCCCTGGATCACGCGCCTTCCCTTCCCCGTGCACGTGGTGGAGCGCGTGGAGATTTTCGATCGCGTCGGCGGCAACCGTTTCGTCACCCGCTACGCCTACCACCATGGCTACTTCGACGGCGTGGAGCGCGAGTTCCGCGGCTTTGGCATGGTGGAGCAGTGGGATACCGAAGAATTCTCCACGCTGGGCCCAGACACCGCGGGCGTCACCAACTGGGACGCGGCATCGCACGTGCCGCCGATGCTCACCCGCACCTGGTTCCACACCGGCGTCTTCTTCGCGCGCGGCCGCGTCTCCCGGCAGTTCGAGCACGAGTACTACCCGGAGCCGGGCCTGAGCGGCTCCGAGGCGCGGGCGATGCGGCTCGACGACACGGTATTGCCTGCCGGCCTCTCCACGCCGGCGGCGCGCGAGGCGTGCCGGTCGCTCAAGGGCTCGATCCTGCGCCTGGAGATCTATGCGCTCGACGGCACGGAAGCGGCCGGCCGGCCCTACAGCGTCTCGGAGCGCAACTACACCTTGCAGCCCATCCAGCCGCGCGGCGGCAACCGGCACGCGGTGTTCTTCGCCCACCCCAGAGAGACGGTCGACTTCCACTACGAGCGGAAGCTCTTTGCCATCGGCTGCCGCGGGCTGGCCGATCCGCGCGTGACCCATTCGCTGGTCCTCGCGGTGGACGACTATGGCAACGTTTTGCAGTCGGCCGCCGTCGGTTATGGCCGCCGTCACGACGATCCCGATCCGGTGCTCACCGCGGAGGATCGGCAAGAGCAGAAGCGCCTGCGGATCACCGCCACGGAGAACCGCTTCACCAACCCCGTCCTGGAGGACGATGCCTATCGCACCCCGCTGTCGAGCGAAGCCCGCACCTATGAGGTGCTGAAGCTCGCGCCTGCCGCGGGTATCCCCGAGGTCACCAACCTCTTCCGATGGGAGGAGATGCGCCGCGGGCTCGAGCGGGCCGGCGACGGCCGGCACGACCTGCCCTATGAGGATCTCAACGCGAGCGGCGCCGTCGAAGAGCATCCGTACCGCCGCCTGATCGAGCAGAAGCGCACGCTCTACCGGCGGGACGACTTGAGCCGTCCGCTGCCGCTGGGGCGAGTCGAGCCGCGGGCGTTGCCGTTCGAGAGCCTGTCCCTGGCCCTGACGCCGGGGCTGGTGGCGCAGGTCTACGGCGACCGGGTGACGGAGGCCATGCTGGAGACCGAGGGCGGATACCGGCACAGCGAAGGGGACGAAAACTGGTGGATCCCGTCCGGCGAGATCTTCTACTCACCGCGGGACGGCGATTCGCCGCATCAGGAGCTCGCCCACGCGCGCCGGCATTTCTTCCTGCCGCACCGCTTCCGCGATCCTTTCGGCCAGACCGCCACGGTGCAGTATGACGCGCACGACCTGATGATCCTGGAGACCCGCGACGCGCTGGGCAACCGCGCCACGGCCGGCGAGCGCGACGCGGCGGGAGACCTGATCGCTTCCGGCCTCGACTACCGCGTGCTCCAGCCGCGGCTCTTGATGGACGCCAACCGCAACCGCGCGATCGTGGCCTTCGACGTCCTCGGCATGGTGGTGGGCACGGCCGTCCAGGGCAAGCCGGAGGAGACCCTGGGCGACTCGCTGGAAGGCTTCGCGGCCGACCTGCCGCCCTCGGTGATCGCAGCCCACCTGCGCGATCCGTTCGCCGATCCCCACGGCATTCTAAAGCGGGCCACCACGCGGCTGGTTTATGACCTGTTCGCCTACCAACGCACCCGCGAGGACGCTCAGCCGCAGGGCCCCGTGGTCCACACCCTGGCGCGCGAAACGCACGACAGCGATCTCAAGCCAGGCCAGCGGACGAAGATCCAGCTCAGCTTCTCTTACTCCGACGGCTTCGGCCGCGAGACCCAGAAGAAGATCCAGGCCGAGCCCGGTCCGGTGGAGGAGGGCGGTCCCAAGGTTAGCCCGCGCTGGGTGGGCAGCGGCTGGACGGTGTTCAACAACAAGGGGAAGCCCGTCCGGCAATACGAGCCCTTTTTCACCGCCACCCACCGCTTCGAGCTGGCGCGGAAGGTGGGCGTCAGCCCCATCCTCTGCTACGACCCGGCCGGCCGCGTGGTCGTCACCCTGCACCCGAACCACACCTGGGAGAAGGTGGTCTTCGATCCCTGGCGGCAGGAGTCCTGGGACGTCAACGACACCGTGCTGCTCGACCCGCGCGAAGACCCGGACGCCGGCGGCTTCTTCGTGCGTCTGCCCGAGGACGATTACCTGCCCACGTGGTACGAGGAGCGGGCCGGTGGGGATCTCGGGCGCCGCGAGCAGGACGCCGCGCGCAAGACGTCGGTGCACGCCGAAACGCCCACCGTCGCCTGCTTCGACAGCCTCGGCCGCACTTTCCTGACGGTCGCGAACAATCGGTTCCTGCGCGACGGCGAGCCTGTCGAGGAGCGTCTTGCGACGCGGGTCGTCCTGGATATTGAAGGCAACCAGCGCGGGATCGTCGATGCGAAGCAGCGCAGCGTTGCGCGCTACGACTACGACGTGCAAAGCCACAGCATCCACCAGGCGAGCATGGAGGCGGGGGAGCGCTGGATATTGAATGACGTCGCCGGTAAACCGGTCTTCACCCAGAACAGCCGGGAGAACGCGTTGCGCACCACGTACGATGCGCTGCGGCGTCCGGCCGAGATCTTCCAGCGCGAGGGAACCGGCGAAGAAAAACAGATCGGTCGCACGGTCTATGGCGAGACTATCCTCGACCAGGAGCTGAACAATCTCCGCGGCAAGGCGCACCAGATTTTCGATACCGCGGGCATCGCGACCCACGAGCGGTATGACTTCAAGGGCAACCTGCTCACCGCCAGGCGCCAGTTCGTGACGGTTTACAAGCAGGTGCCCGACTGGTCCGCGTCGCCTGAGCTGGAGGCCGAGGCGTACGCGAGCAGCTCGAGGTTCGACGCCCTGAACCGTCTGATCCAGGCCGTGGCGCCGCATGCCGCGGGAAGCCGGATGGCCGTAGTCCAGCCTGGCTACAATGAGGCGGCACTGCTCGAAAAGATGGACGTCTGGCCCCATGTCGACGTCGAGCCTCTGGCGCTGCTGGACGGTGGCACGGCGGAGCTCCACGCCGTGACGAACCTCGATTACAACGCCAAGGGCCAGCGTGTACTGATCGAATATGGCAATGGCGTCAGGACCGGTTACGACTACGACCCGTTGACCTTCCGTCTACAGCGATTGCGCACCGTGCGCGGCGAGCACGCGCTCCAGGACCTCACCTATGTCTTCGATCCGACCGGCAACATCACCCACATCTTGGACGATGCGCAAGAGACGATCTTCTTCCGCAATCAGGCGGTTGAGCCGAGCGCCGACTATACCTACGACGCGCTGTACCGGTTGATCGCGGCGACCGGACGCGAGCATCTGGGACAGGGCGGAGGAGCACCGGAGCCCACGAGCTGGACGGATGCGCCGCGCGTCGGTCTGCCGCACCCGGGCGACGGCGCGGCGATGGGGCGCTATCGCGAGCGTTACGAGTACGACGAAGTGGGCAACTTCCTCCGCATGATCCATCATGGCGAGCCCCACGCCTCCGGCGGCTGGACTCGAACCTACCGCTACGACGAGCCGAGCCAGCTCGATGCGTCGCAAGTGAGCAATCGCCTGACGAGCACGCAGACCGGCCATCACGCCGCCCAGCCGTACACCTACGATGCGGACGGTAACATGACCGCCATATCCCATCTGTCTCTGATGCAGTGGGACTTCCGCGATCAGCTCGAGGCCGTTGCGCGACAGGCGGCGGGTGAGAATGCGACGCGGGAGACGACCTATTACGTCTACGACGGGAGCGGCCAGCGGGTGCGCAAAGTTACAGAGCGGACGGCGCGTTCCAAAGAGCGGATCTATCTCGGCGGCTTCGAGGTCTACCGAGAGTATGAGAGTGACGGTTGTACGGTCAGCCTGGAGCGCGAAACGTTGCACGTGATGGACGACAAGCAGCGTGTCGCATTGATCGAAACGCGCACGCAGGGCAGAGACCCGGCGCCGGCCGAGCTCGTTCGCTACCAACTCGGAAATCATCTGGATTCGGCGGTCCTGGAGCTCGACGCCGCAGCGCGGGTGATCTCCTACGAAGAATACTACCCTTACGGCAGTACGTCCTATCAGGTGGTACGCGGCCGGACCGAGACGCCGAAACGGTACCGCTACACCGGCAAGGAGCGCGACGAGGAGAGCGGTTTTTACTATCACGGCGCACGCTATTACGCGCCGTGGCTGGGACGATGGACGAGCGCCGATCCAGCGGGACTGGTCGATGGCACGAACGGTTATCACTTCGGAAAGGACAATCCGGTCCGTTTCACCGATCCGAAGGGTACCGAGGGTACCGACAAGACCAAGCCGGATGAAACCCAGAAGGATGCGAAGGCAGCGAAGGATGGTGAGGACGGCAAGCCGGGCGACGACAAGGATGAGAAGCAAAACGGCCCGTCCGTGGACCGTCCGGCTCCGAGTGCGGTCAATCTCTCGCTGACCAACTCGGCGGGGAGCACGGCTTACGGCAAGATCGACACTGAAGCCACCGGTACCTTCACGTTTCAGGGCAAGGCATCGAACGACCCGAGCAGTGAGTCCACCCTCGGTGGGGGCGCGCTGGTGGCGGCGCGAAAGGGCTGGGGGCAATTCGATTTTCTCGGCCACACCTATACGGTCGATAGCGGATTTCTCCTCGGGGGATCGACGAGCTACGCATCGAAGCAGGGAGCGACCAGAGGCTGGACCGGTGGCGTAACCACTCACATTGGCTCCGCTGCCGATGATACTCACCCGCGTGGATATGGTGTTTACACGTCGCTTACCTTGAACGCCACCACGCCGGGAGCCTTCACGAAAGCGCCGGCTCCGGTCGGCTCCATCAACCTCGTCGGCGAGCAGAAGCTGGGCAAGGACTTTACGCTGGACGTCAATTTCGTCGGGACCGGCGGCAGGGGGCTCCAGACCAATACCGGAGTTACTCTGGACAACGCAGCTTCGGGTGGTGCTCAGGTCTCCGTGGGCTGGGCCGCCACCCAGCGATTGACCATAGCTCCCGAGCTCGTAGGTTATGGGCTGTCTGGAAAAGGCCAGTCAGATCCTACCACCGGGTATTCTCCCAATGTGACCTCTTTGCGTGGAGGGGTGGGTCTGGGTGTCACCTATCTTCGCGGGAAGGAAGAGTCTCCCCTCCGCATCGATGGCACGTCGGGCAAACCGGCCTTCGTTCCCCGTCAGCTGGTGGGTGTAACCGCTTACCTTTTCCGGGAGAGCACCCAGGTGAGCACGCCGACGGGTTCGCCATCCCTGCTCAGGAACACAAGCTTTCAGCTCAGTATCGGCGTAGCCTTTTGAGGGCGCAACGTCATGTACCGGCAACCACAGAAATCAGAGCGAAACCTCCCCAGTACCGGCGGAGAGAGGTAAACCCATGGCTAACCTGATCATCATAAGGCTCATCCCCGTCACGCCCGTCGACGCGGGCACGTTCACGTCCTACCTGAACGGACTGACCATCACGGCCTTCGATCTCTCCGTCAACAATCTGCAGGGCCAGCAGATCGGAAACCCGGCGAGCTACCTGCCGACCGCGCCCAACAAGAAGCCGAATCCGAAGGGCCGTATCTTTCAGCACTTCAAAATGGTTCCCCAGCCCTTTCCAGCCCCGCCGCTCCCGGCGTATCAGTCTGTAGCCACCGCCGTGATCGAGGTGCCCGCGGGCGCCGTCGAGTACCTGAGCAGCGACGTGCGGCTCCAGATCACCCGCGGCAGCGAAACCATCGTAGATCGCAAGATCGACTACAACGTGGATTGGAACACCGTCGCGTCGCTCCCCAACCCGAACGTGGCGCCGGCGCTGCCGGCGGGCGTGCCGAGCGATTTTTTCATCGGCCCGGTGAGCTTCTATCTCTCGCTATCCGCGCCACCCGCCGCAGGGAGCGCGGACGCCGCCGCGGTCGATCTGCCGGCCGACGGCACGCCGCCGGCCTTTGCGGAGATGCTCGGCGCGATCGAAAAGGTCCTGAAGGCCGATCCGACGGTGGCGAGCGACGACGATCTGCGGGCGAAGCTGGAAGCCTTGACCGCCGCGCAGTGCAAGCACATTGCTTATGAGATCGTCTGGAACCGTCAGGTTTTTCCGCTGCCCACGCCGCCGAAGCCGCTGGAGGAGATGTACACCAGCACCTCCGGTGCCGCCGACCCGGACGAGCAGGACCGCAAACAGTTCGAGGCAAAGCTCGCGGGTTATTACGCGCTCAACAACGCAGGGGCCGACCGCCTCGCATCCTTCGTCTTTTCGGCCGTGACGGCGGTGGTCTGCGAAGCGATGAGCGCCAAGGCGGCGCGCGCCGGCTTCACCGTGCCGCTGATCACCGGCGCCTCGTCGCCCACCACGATCCCGGAGACCGGCATCATTCTTTCGGAAGCCGGCGGGCTGGTGCCGCCGTTCCTCGTTCCCGCGGCCTATTTCTACGCGCTCGGCGCGATGCTGCCGGTGCAGGTCGCCGCCCCGCAGCGCTACGACATGGCGCGCTTCAACCGTGAGCCGCAGTTGCTTACCAATTTCCAGACCGCCGTCGACGCCGGCTTTATCGCCGTGCCGGCGGCGCCCGCGACGCTGCCCGCCGGGCCGCCTGCGCCGCCCACGATCAATGCCAACCAGGCGGCCCGCCGGCTGACCGCGCTCGGCTCCGATGCCGGCTCCGATCCGGTGATCGCGCTGCCGGCGCCGTTCGCTCCGATCGTGACGGACTGGCTCGCGTATACCGGCACCAGCGCGGACATCGACACCAACTTCTGGGGAGGACCCGCCGGCGAGGCGGCATCCCTCTCTGCCGACTACCTCGACCTCGTCCTGCGCGCCGTGACGGACGATTACCAGCCGCTCATCGACGCCGTGAAGACGAACGTCAATTCGGTGGCGAAGCTCGTCCTGGTGACGGACGATCAATGGCGCGCTTTCTTTCTGGACAAGCCGCTCCCGATCCCCGGCCCGCCGCCGACCATCCCCTTCCCGCCGCCAATCGGCACCACGGCACCGCGCCTTTCCCTGCTGCCGGCGTTCACCCAGCCGGGCACGCCGGAGGAGCGGGTCGAGGCCTTCATCCGCCACCTGCGGACGTTCTTCACCGTGCCCTACAACGTGGCGGCGAAGGTGGACGCGGCCGTCGACGCCGCGCCGACGCTCGGCGTCTCGATCGCCGACGTCTTCGCGCGCTTCACGGCGGCCTACAACCTTCAGGGCCTCAAAGTTCCGTTCACTTTCGGTAAGGACTGGGACGCAAACGCCTTCCGGAACGCGATCGCCGATCCCACCGTCCTGCCCGGCGACAAGGCGGCGCAGGCCTGGCTGCAACAGGCGCTGGAGACCCTCGACGCCCTGTTCCGGCTCACCGACATCGGCCATCCTGATCTCCAGTTCTCGCTCATGGAGGCGCTCTACGCACGGGGATTTACGGACGTCGCGAGCGTCACGGCGCTCTCCCAGGCCGATTTCCAGGAGGCGCTCACCGGCACCGTCGCCTTCGATCACGCGGCGGCCATCTACGCCAAGACCGGCGGCACCGGCCCCGCGACCGGGCCGGCGCCCGGAGGATTCAAGCCGGTCAATCCGGACGGCTCACTGACCGACTGCATTCCGCCGCTCCACCTCTCGCCGCTGGGGCCCGTGGAGTACCTGTGCGAGATGTTGCAGGCCTCGGCGGGCTCGACCTGCGAGAACCCGGGGACGGACGGCCAGCAGGGGACGCTGGGAGCCCTGCTCGCCGGCCGCCGCGGGGCGCTCGGCGACCTGCTGGCGACCCGGGCCAACCTGGAGACGCCGCTACCGCGGGTCGACCTGGTGAACGAGAGCCTGGAGGCGCTCGCCGCCGGGCTGCCGGGAGCCACGGGGGGCGCCGTCTACGATACGGCCGGCGACGAGCTGGCGGGGCACAAGCTCGAGGGCGGCAGCCCTTCCAGGCCGGCCGCCCACGATCCGCAGACGCTGTTCGCCGCCTTGCCGGAGCACTCGTCGCCCGCGACACCGGTCGCCAGGCCGGCCGCCTACGACAAGCTGCGGACCGACTTCACGGCGCCCGGCCTGCCGTATCCGCAGGCGCTCGACGTCTGCCGGTCCTACCTGAAGGCGCTCGGCAGCAGCCGCTTCGCGGCCATGCGCCACTTCCGCAAGGAGATCACCGAGCTGGCGATCGATCCGGCGCACGAGCCGGCCGACTTCCAGCGCCAGCTCTGGCGGTATCCCGTGCGCTTCGACACCGCCCTCGAATATCTGAAGATCTCGCAGGACGAGTACTCGCTCCTCTTCAGCCGCGACGACGGGGTGACGCTGGCCGCGCTCTATGGCTCGACGTCCGATGCGGTGATTCCGGTCGTCGAGAAGGTGCCCGAATTTCTCGCCCGCACAGGGCTCACGTACTGCGAGTTTCTCGAGCTGTGGCGGGCGCAGCTCGTCGTCTTCCGCCGCGACACGGGGCAGCGCGAAGGCGCGAGCACGGATTTCCCGGACTGCCTGCCGTGCTGCGCGGACGATCTCCGCATCGCTTTCGTGCCGCCGCAGGACCCCCTCGTCGCGCTGCGCGAGCTGGCGGTCTTCATCCGCCTCTGGCGGCGGTTGCGGGAGCTTCCCGGTCCGAAAATCACTTTTGCCGAACTCGCCGATCTCTGCGCCGTGCTCGGTCTGTTCAATGCGGCCGGGGCGATCAATCCCGATTTCCTGCGCCAGCTCGCGGCTTTGCTGATGCTGAGGGACGACCTGCGCCTGCCCTTGAGCGACCGCGACGGCCACCCGGTTGCCGGCGCGGACCGCACGCACCTGCTGGCGCTCTGGGTGGGGCCCACCGCCGCCAGGTGGGATTGGGCGGTGGCGCTGCTGCTCGACCGCATCGAGGACTACGCCGAGGCCCGCCACGGCAGCCTGTGCACGGGGCCCGAATTCCTCAAGCTGATCGCGGAGAACCTCGATCCGCTGTCGCGTCTCGCGGGCTTCGATCCGGCGGCGCCTTCGGACACCTGGTACGCGCGGCCGGCGAGCACGCTGCGTTTCGTCGAGGTGCTGTCGAAGATCTACGCCTCCGACTTCACGGTGGGTGAGATCCTTTTCCTGTTCACCGCCGGCGATCACCTCGACGGCGACGATCCGTTCCCGATGGAGGAGCCGAACGAGGCGCTCGACGATCCCTTCGACCTGCCGGACGAGGAGGAGAAGCACGGCCTGCGGGCGCTGCGCCACAAGCTGCTGTGCGTCGAGCTGGAAGAAGGGGAGGCGGAGGCGTGGAGCTGGCCGCGCATCGCGGCCTCGCTGCGCCACGAGCTGGGCTTCGCGCCGGCGGCCGGCCCGGACGCGCTCGACGCGCTGGGCGAGCACTTCTTCCCCGCGGTGCTGGAGCGCGAGGGCCATTCGGGCGGCGCGGCAATCCGCCGCTTCGCGGTCGATCTCGATCCGTCCAAGACCACGGCGGCGATGTGGAACACGCCTCCCGACGGCCCCTTCCGCTTCCAGGCCATCGATGCCACCCACGGCCAGCTCTGGACGCGGCTGCCGCTGCGCGACGCGGCGGTCGCCGCCAAACTGAGCGAGATCCGCCAGCTCGGGGCCGAGGAGGCGGCGGCGGTGCGCGACCTCTACTTCGCGCCGCGCGCCGTCTTGGCGCCATTCGCGCTGCTCTTCGCCAACTTCGGCGAGGCCGTCGGCCGGCTGGTGCGGGAGGAGGACGAGGAGGAGCGCTTTGCGTTCTTCCAGCGCCAGTTCGCCCGCTTCCACCGCCGCTGCCGCGTCCTCGCCGGGCACCTGGAGGAGCACGTCGAGGCCGCGACGGGCCAGGAGAAGCCCGAAGGCGAGGCCGTGGCGATGAGCGTCCTGCGCAGCCTGTGGGCGGACGAGAACGCCGCCTTGACACCGTGGGAGGACGATTCCGGCAAGCCGCCGGCGGTCACCTGGGGGTCGCAGTCGAACGGCGGCGCCTTCGCGGCGCTGCTGGGCCTCGCGGGTACCGGCCTGCTGGCCGAGTTCAGCGTTCCCGGGCCGGGTGACGGCCAGTCGACCGTCTGGCGCGAGGTGCACGGGCCGCTGACCGCCTTCGGCCCCGAGCGGAACCGGCACAACGCGCCGGTCCCCTGCGTCGTGCCGTCTCCCGCCCTGACCTTGACGCCCGAGCAGCAGCGCCTCGCGGCGGTGCGCAACGGCTTCGCCCTGCGCGACGCCGACGGCGAGCCGCTCGGCGGAGGCCAGCCGTTCCAGGTGCGGTGGAGCGGCTCGCTGCTCGTCGAGCACGGCGGCCGCTACCGCTTCCATGCTGGCGCGCCGCGGCCCGCCGGGGAGGGTCCTGAGGAGCCGGACTTCGAGGCCGCGGAGGGCCTCGCCTGGCGGCTGACCCTCCAGCGGGGGCAGAAGACCTGGATCGTGCTGAACCATGACTGGCCCGGGGAGGAGGCGCCGGCCGCCGGCTCCGCGCCGCTCCACCTGCGCCCGGGCATCTATCGGATCGTCGCCGAACTGGAGCAGCGCGAGCCGGCTTTCCAGCGCGCCGAGGACGTCTGCCCGCGGCACTGCGGCTTCGCGATCAAGTACGCTGGGCCGGACACCGGCGATTGCGTGAGCGAGATCCCCCTCTCCCGCCTTTTCCGCGACACCGTGGATGGCACCCTCGGCGCGGGGATCCAGACCCTCGGGGGGGCCGCCGCGGTGTTCCTCGCCGGGCATTTCACCAGCTCGCTGCGCGGCGTCCGCCGCACCTACCAGCGGGCCTTCAAAGCGACGCTCCTGGCGCACCGCTTCCGGCTTGTGGCCTTGCCCGTCCATGGGGAGCATCAGTCCGAGCTCGGCTACCTGCTGGAGCACGGCGAGGAGTTTCTCGGCACCTGCTATCACCGGCTCTCGCCCACCCAGATCGGCACGCATCATGCGTGGCTCGACTTCAACCTGCTGCCGGTCCGCGATGCGTTCCATTCCCCCTCGGCCGCGGCGGATCAGCGCGCGGCGCCGAGCCCTCAGCGGCAGGCGGCCCTCTTCGACATCTGGGAGCGCCTCTTCGACTACACCGTGATGCGCCACGAGACGCGGCCGGCGCGGGAACGGCCGGCTTGGCTGCTGTTCTACGAGGCCGCGGAGCGGCAGCCGGACGATCCGGCGCAGCTGCTGCGCCACCTGGGCGTCGACCTGCGCCACGCGCCGCTCGTGCTGAGCCACTTCGCGACTCCGGCCTTCTATACGGTCACCGCGGCCGACCTGGAGGACGAGCGCTGGGCGGTGCGCGTCTGGCACGCTGAGAAGTGGCTGCGGGCGCTGGCGAGGCACTTCGCGGCGCCCTGGATCGGCGACGCGCAGCCCGCGCTGTGGGCGGCGGACGACCCGGGAGCCTCCGGAGCCGGCGGCGTCTCGGGCGATCAGAACCTGACGCGGTTCGTGCAGGACGGCGGGCTCGAGAACGGCGATCCCCGCCGCTACGACGACCTCAGGCGGCTCGACGATGGCCTGCGGGAGCGCGCCCGCGCCGCCCTCCTCGCCTACCTCTGCGGCATGGACCGCGTGGCGCTGCCGCCTTGGACAGGCAGCACCGGACTCCACGCGCGGCGGCCTGCCGACCTCTCGGACCTGCTGTTGCAGGACGTCGAGGCCGGCCTCTGCGAGCGGGCGAGCCGCATCGAGGACGCCGTCAGCGCCGTGCAGACCTTCGTGCAGCGCGCCCGGCTCGGCCTGGAGCCCGGCTTTGCGGTCTCGCCCGCCTTCTGCCAGTTCTGGGAGAAGCGCTTCGCCGCCTATCGCGTCTGGCAGTCGTGCAAGCGGCGCGAGATCTACCGCGAGAGCTGGATCGACTGGGACGAGCTCGCGGCGGCCCGGCAGGGCGAGGCCTTCCGCTTCCTCGAAAGCGAGCTGCGCCGCTCGACGCTCACCGTGGCCGCGCCCGGCGGCATGGAGTGGTGGCCCGCCCAGCCGCTGCCGGCCCATCCCTCGCTCAACCTGCTTCAGGCCCGCGAGACGGCCGAGATCCAGCTCCTGAATCCGGCGCCGGAGGGTCTCGGCCTGCTCGGCACCCCCGAGCGCTCGGCGCGGCCGTCGTGGCTGGCGCCGGTCGTCCGGACCGCCAATCCGAGCCCGGGCGGCGACGGGGGAGGAGACGGGAACGGAGGAAACGGGAATGGCGGCAACGGCAACCCTGGCGGAGCGAACGGGGGAGGCAACGACGGCGGCGGCCAGCCCGGCAATCCGGCCGGCGGGCCGAATCTCGCCGTCCGCAGCCTCACCGCCGGCGCGGCCTTCCCTGAGACCCCTGCGACGGAAGTCGAGCGCCTGCCGCTGTGGCTCCAGGCGGCGGTGCGGCTCGGCACCCGCTTCCTGCGCGTCGCCGCGGCCGGCGTGCCCCCGGCCTCGACCCGTATGGTCCCGCGGGAGACGGGAGGCGGGTCCGCCTGCTGTGCCTGCTGCGGCGGGGTCCATCCGCCGGTCATGGACGAGTACTACTTCTGGCTGGAGAGCCGCCGCTCCTTCGAGGCGGTGGCTCAGGACGCGGACCAGGGCGCCCAGTCGCCGAACGACCCCAACAACGACACGACCTCTGACTGGCACAATCCCGACCAGCTTCCGACCCTGCTGAGCTGGGGCGCGAAGCCGGGCTTCCATCTCGTCTGGAGCCGCTGGCATCACGGCGAATTCCAGCCGGCTCGCCGGTCGGACGAGGCGCTGATCGTCGATCCTCGCCTGCTGACCCCCGGCGAGGTACCGCACCTCACGTTCATAGGACGGATCGCGGACTCGCTACGGTTCCAGGTCAACGGCGGCGAGCAGCCGGCCGGCTATCTCGACCCGGAGCCTCCGGGCTTCCGCTACGACCTGGCGACCGACTCGGCGGTGGTCCGGCCGCTGGTGGCCGCTCCCCCCGCGCCGGACCTTGCGGGAATGCCGGGCGGTCTCATGGCCTACCCCTTCTTCGCGTACTTCCCGCCGGGCGCTCATCTCGAGCCGCCGTCGCCGTTCGGCGTCGCCCTGTCCGTGGCGGCCACCCTGCGCTCCCACTGCCGCTTCGAGCCGGCGCTCAAGTGGTACGAGCTCGCCTTCAATCCGCTCCAGGGCGACAACACCTGGGCCCAGTGCCCGCCGCCGAGCGACCGGAATCCCAATCCGAACCCCAATAACCCCAACAATCCCAATAACCCTAATAACCCGGACAATCCCAACCCTCCAGACCCGTCGCAACCGCCGGCCGTGGCTGTGCGCGTTGTCACCACCAATGACACCACTGGCAGCCGCGGCATCCCCGGCGACGGCGTCCCCTGCTGCCCGAGCGAGCCGGTGAGCGGCGACGTGGCCCGCCGGCGCGCCATCCTGTTCCACTACCTGGAGACCCTCCTCACCTGGGGCGACGCCCTGATGTGCCGCAACACGCCCGAGGCCTTCCAGCAGGCGGCGGTGATCTTCGACACCCTCGAGCGTCTTCTCGGAGCGCGGCCAGCCACGGTCCACGCCCGCGACGACGGCAAGAACCCGGTGAAGGTCTCCGCCTTCGTGCCGCGCCCGGCGCCGCTCAATCCCCGGTTGCTGGCGCTCTACGACCGCACGGCGGACCGTCTGGAGCTCCTCCATCACTGCCTGAACGGCCGCCGGCGCCGCAACGGCCGGCCGGGTCTCGACATGCCCTACTGGGGCGATCGAGGCGACCTTGGCACCGGCTGTGGCTGCTCGACAGCGGCACCCGCCTGTGCGGAGACCGAGGAGTGCTGCTCCTCCTGCGCGGGGGAGGACGACGGCTGCATGGCCTGCTGCAAGCCGTACCGCTTCACCTACCTCCTGCAGAAGGCGATGGAGCTGGCGGGCGAGGTGCGCGGGCTCGGCGCCGAGCTGCTCGCCGTCTACGAGAAGGGGGACGCCGAGGCGCTCGCCGCCCTGCGCTCGACCCACGAGCGGCAGCTCCTGGAGCTGGCGCTGGAGGTCCGGCAGAACCAGTGGCGGGACGCCGACTGGCAGGTGCAGGCGCTGGGCAAGACCAAGGAGGGGGCGCAAGCCCGCCTGCGCTACTACACCGGGCTGATCGCCGACGGGCTCAACTCCGGCGAGACGAGCTACCAGTCGCTGCTCGGCACCTCGATGGGGGAGCGGGCCGCGGGCAACATCTCGGAAGCGGTCTCCCAGTCGATGGGCATGATTCCCGACTTCTGGTTCGGCGGCGCCGGCGCCGCTGGCTCGCCGTTGGCGGTCAACCAGTTCCCCATCGGCAGCAAGATCGCCGCCGTCTTCGCCGCCGTGGCGCGCGTCATGAACACCCTGGGGGAGATCAGCAGCACCAACGGCTCGCTGAACCTGACCGAGGGCGGCTGGGACCGCCGCGAGCAGGAGTGGCGCCTCCAGGTCGAGGTGCTCGGCATCGAGGTCGAGCAGATCGAGCGCCAGATCCTGGGCGCCGAGCGGCGCCGCGACGCCGCCCTGCGCGAGCTGAACGATCATCAGCGGCAGATCGAGAACGCCGTCGAGGTGCAGGACTTCCTGCGCGACAAGTTCACCAACCAGGAGCTCTACCTCTTCCTGCAACAGGAGACGGCGGCCCTCTACCACCAGGGCTACGAGCTGGCGCGGCACGTCGCCACGGAGGCGCAAGCCGCCTTCAATCTGGAGCGCGGGCACACCCACCGCACCTTCCTCCCGTCCGGCGCCTGGGACGACCTGCACGAGGGCCTGATGGCCGGCGAGCGTTTGCAGCTCGCCCTGCGCCAGATGGAGGTCGCCTATCTCGACGCCAACTGCCGCGAGTACGAGCTGACCAAGCACATCTCCCTGCGGCTCAATCATCCGCTCGCCTTCGTGCACCTGCAGACCACCGGCTACTGCGAGATCGAGATCCCCGAGTGGATGTTCGACCTCGACTATCCCGGCCACTACATGCGGCGGATCAAGAACGTGACGCTGACCCTGCCGTGCGTGGCCGGACCCTACATCGGAGTGCACTGCCGGCTGACCCTGCTGAGCAGCGCGACGCGGATCGTACCGCGGCTCGCCGCGCCCTCCGGCTGCTGCGACGGCGGCGGCTTGGAGGGGCGCTATCGGGCGCGGCCGGGCGATCCGCGCGTCGTGCGCTCCTACGCCGCCACCGAGGGCATCGCCACCTCCAGCGGCCAGAACGACTCCGGCCTCTTCGAGCTCAGCTTCCGCGACGAGCGCTACCTGCCGTTCGAGCTCGCGGGTGCCGTCAGCCGCTGGCGCCTGGAGCTGCCGCCCGAGAACAACCAGTTCGACCTCGACACGCTGAGCGACGCCGTCCTGCACCTCAACTACACGGCGCGCGAGGGGGGCGACGTGCTGCGCCGGGCGGCGAACGAGTCGGCCCAGGAGCACCTGCCCGGCGGCGGCCTGCGCCTCTTCGACGTCCGCCATGACTTCCCCGAGGCCTGGCACCGGCTCCACCGGCCAGGCGGCGAGCACCACGGCAAGCCGGGGCTTCTGCCGCTGCGTTTCGGGCGCGAGCGCTTCCCCTTCCTCCCGGGCCATCGGGAGGTGAGCGTCCGTCGCGTCGAGCTCTTCTTCGAGCTGGCGGATCCCGACGGCCGGGCGAGCCTGGAGGTGCGGTTCCTCGCCCGGCACGAGCGCGAGCATGGGCCTGAGGAGGCATGCGAGTGCGGCGGCGTCGACGTCGACTGCGTGGCGAGCGGCGAGTGGCCCTGCCTCTACCACGGCGTGCTCGAGTTGCCCGCCGGTCACGAAGCTCTGGGCCGGGGCCGCGAGCACGATCTGGGAACGCTGCGCTTCCCATGCGAAGCGGGCACGGTCACTCGCGCCTTCCTGGTCTGCGGTTACGACGTTGTCGCAAAGAAGTCGGGCGACTCGCCACCCTGTGGTGATGAGGGCGGACACCAGCGAGTAGGGCTTGTGGGCGCCGGTGGGCAGGGTCGCGCAAGGCATGCTTCTTTCACAGTGCGAGGTGAAAGCCACCGATGATCCTCGGCACTGGGGGGAGAAGCAGCACCTCAGCTAAGTGCTTTCTTCTGCTGTGCGTTTAGAGGCGCTGGCTGTCATCGGTTATAGAGGCCGGTTCCCTAAGCTCTTGAGCTTCGTTCGCTGTCGATGGCAGGTCAGGAGTGCCGCCGTCCACCTGCCATTGAGCCTGCCCATCCTCGGAAGGATTCAACAGGCTCCAGATATAGGCTCCGACCTTCTGCGCTGAAGCCGACAGACTGGGCGCGATCCGCTTCAGGTAGACGGTGTCGGTGATCTTGAGACCGGCATGCCCCATCAGGAGTTGGACGTGCTCCGGGGGAACGTCGCAGTCGGCTGCGTGCGTGCGCCACGAGGGTCGCGTGGTCTTGAGAGGGACGTGGGGAAGCCCGGCCGCCTCGAGGAGGTGACCCCAGGCCTTTTCGAGCCGGCGGATGGGCTCGCCGGGAAGGTCGCCAGGAAAGGCGTGGATGCTGCCATCCGAACGGGGGACCTCCCGAATCGTCTCGACGGCCGCCGAGGGGAGGAAGATCAGCCGCCCGAGCGGGCGCTTGATGGCCCCCCGGTCTCCCTTGGCCCGCGGGACTCGGATGGTGGGGAAGCGGGCGTCCAGGTCGCAGAAGTGGAGCTCTGTACCCTCCGGCCCCAGGCGAAACTCTGGCGAGATGACGGCCGGCGTGATCTCCCCGGGGCGAGCTCCCGTCACTAGGAGCACCCGGATGGCAGCGATGCTGCGCATCGGGAGGGGAGGACGGGGCCGGCCGAGAGCGGCTTCCGCCTCCCGAAGCGCGCGCCCGAGGGCGGCGTAGTCCTCCGCGGTCAGCAGATGCTCGTCCGGCTCTTCTTCGTAGCGACGGACGATCCTGCCGGACCACGGGTTGCGGGACACCCATTCCATCCGGAGCGCAAAGTTCCACGCGGCATCCGCCTGCTGAGCTGACCGGTTGGCGACGGTCTGCCCGCGGTAGCTCGCGTTGGGGAAGCGCGCCTTCACCCGCTGGGGGATCGCCATCTTGACCTCGTGGACCGTGTCGGGAGTCACCTGCTCGAGCTTTCGAGTCCCGATGAGGGGCACGAGATGGTTCTCCCAGAGCTCGGCATAGCCCGCGAGGGTTAGCTCACTCCTTCGAGACCCTCGGGTCGCCTCCAGATCCTTGAGGTAGAGCTCCCCGAGCTGGCTGACGGTCATGGTCCGGCCTCGTAGTGTCTGGGGGCCCACGGCCTCCGCCAGCTTGGCCCGCACCTGACGGCGGCACTCGTCGATTTCGTCGGGAGACATGTCCTGCCGGGCCTGGGCGACGGGCACGAAGGGACCCCCCTTCCGACGTCCGAACCAGACCACCCGCGCGCCGACGCGGAGGTGGAGGCCCTGGATGGAGTCCCGGCCGCCCTTCTCTCGAAGGAAGTAGCGATCTTTCGCCGAGGTGGCGAAAGCCTGGCGTAACACTTCCTGGTTGATGACTTTGACCGCCCGATTGAGGCTTCCCTGGCCTGATGCTCTCGGCACGCCCGTTCCTCCTAGGAGCCTGCGCGCCAGAAATCGGCTGGAGCGGGATTTTCCCGGGCCGGCGGGCTCGATGGCAGTGTCTAGAGTTGTTGTCTTCGGAGAGAGCCGGGGACAGAAAGATGTGAATAGGGAGAGGGGAGTAAAGTCCTGGAGAGTTGACTCTCCGGCCGGGCTACTCTCCTCACCTCCACTCCATCCGCGGGCTGAGCTGGCGTAAGTTCAGCGCAAGACAGACCAGCGTCCATTCTCCCGAAACCTTCTGGAGTCCCCTCAAGCTGAACTGCCGGAAACCGAGCACAGATTTGATCCAGCCGTTGACGGGCTCCACGATGCTCTTGCGCTTGGAGTAGCGCTTGCGCCCTTCCTCGGTTTGCAGCTTCTGTTTCATCCGGTGGGTCGCTGGGTGCTTTTCTTCATTCTTCACCGTCGCCTTCTTGCCCTCGCGCCCGAGCGCCACATAGGCGTCAATCCCACAGGCCTCCAGCTTCTGGAGGTTCTCTTCCGAGCGGTACCCAGCATCCGCCAGCACGGCGCCAGGAAGCTGACCGACATTGGCGCCAGCCTATGTCAAGACGGGCAGAAGCTCATCATGATCGTTACCCTGCGTGATCTTGGCCGCAAGGATCAGACGCGACTCACTCTCCACCACCAGTTGACCGTTGTAGCACTGATCGAAGCCTGTGGAGGTCTTCATGATCCGGCTTTCCGGATCTGTGAAATTGTCCTGCTTTTTCTCCAGCGGCTCGCCAAACTCACGCTTCTTCTTACCCTCCTCGGCACCGGCCGGCGACTCCTGGCGGCCGGCTTCCCGATCCTCCGCGGCTTGACGGGACCGTAGCCGTTCGATGGCTTCCTGGATCTTGCCAAGACGCTGTTCGCGACGCTTCAACTCCTCGGGTACCTCGTCCCCCGAGTTTTCAGGCCCATACTGAGCATCCTCCTGGGCGTCCACGCTGGCCGCCCGCGACGTCAATTCAGCGATCTCCGCCTTCAGACGCTCGCGCTCTTGTTTCATCCGACCATAGCTCATCGCCTTATGCTTGCTCGCAGACGCCTTCACCTTCGTACCATCCACCGCCACCGTTCCCATCTGGAGCAATCCTGCCTCTCGGGCCACCAGGAGCACCTGAACAAACAGCTCTTGGAACGCCGGCAGGTGGCGCTGGCGAAACTCCGCAATCGTCCGGTGCGCCGGAAAGTTCTCCCCGGCCAAGACCCGAAACGCCACGTCCTCCTCAAGCTTCTTGGCGATCTTGCGCGAGGAGAAGATTCCCGTCGCGTAGCCGTAGAGCAGCAACTTGACCATCATCCGAGGATCGTACGGGCTGTTGCGACGGCCATCTCCCTCGTAAGGCTTGTAGAACACCTTCAGGTCCAAGGCATCGACCGTGTCCGAAAGGAAGTACGCCAAGTGGCCCTCCCGAAGCCAATCCCGGGGCGAGGGCGGCAGAAGGAGCGACTGTTCCGGAACGTAGCAACGAAAGGTCGTGGGCATGCGCCCTATTTTAGCGCATACCCGCGATTTCTGGCGCGCAGGCTCCTAGACTCTACCCTCCCGCAAACTGGAACAAAAAACCGGAACAACACTGGGACAATAACATGGAGATTTTGCGGGGGTAAACAGGCGGGTTCGTCCTCGCGAGAGGCGCGGCTAAGTGCTTATAAGTACAGCAGTAATGGTAGTTTAGAGGAATTGGTGGGAATTGGTGGGAGCGGCGAAGCGTGAATGGGGTACAGGTGGCCCGGGCTCAAATCCAGGCGTCCCGACCCCCAGGCATCGACACCGTCGAGCTGCTGCGCTCCGCCGTCGAGACCGAGCGCGTCGCCTTCTGTCCGGGCCGGGCCTTTGCGGCAGGGCAGGGACGGCATGCCGACTCGTGCCTCCGCCTGAGCTTTGCCAGCCTGTCGCCCGCGGAGATCGAGGAGGGGGTCGTCCGGCTGGCGCGTGCGCTCCGGCGGACGCTCTAGCGCCTTTCCCTGCCCCTCCGGGGATGATTCGCCGCTCGCCGATTTCCCAGCTGGAGAAGATGCATTTTTGCAGTTGTCCCGCTTTTGCCCGTTCAGGCACCAAAAACAGTGGTGATTCTTCTCAAGAATCACAGGAGAGATCATGCAACAGATAAGTCTTCACTAGATGGTGGATTCTTTCGTTCCAAGCCGAGATCGGCAGACCCTGCCCGAGATCCTTTGGGAGCTAGCGCAGCGCAAACCTGATCAGCCCCTCTACACCTTCCTGGACACCGGGAAGGAGGTCGAGACCCGGAGCTGCGGGGAGCTCGACCTGCGGGCTCGCGCTCTGGGTGCCGCGCTGCAGCAGTTGGGCCGCGAGGGAGAGCGCGCCCTCCTGCTGCTCCCGCCGGGAGTCGAGTTCGTTGAGGCGTTCCTCGGCAGCCTCTATTCGGGGATGGTCGCGGTCCCCGCCTATCCGCCTCGCAGCTCTCGAGGCCTGGGGCGTCTGAAGGCCACGGTGGCGGATGCCAAGCCAGGCGTGGTGCTGAGCACGGCTGCGATCAGGGCCCGGCTGGACGACGGCCTCCTCGCGGACCTAGGCCTCGATCCGCGGGCCTGGATCGCTGTCGACGACGTCCCGGACCAGCTGGCCGAGCAATGGCACCGCCCTGCTCTCGGCGACGAGAGCATAGCTTTCCTGCAGTACACCTCCGGTTCGACGAGCAGCCCGAAGGGCGTCGTGGTGACTCACGGCAGTCTCATCCACAACGAGACGCTGATCCAGCGGGCGTTTCGCCAGCATCAGGAATCCGTGGTCGTCGGCTGGCTTCCGTTGCACCACGACATGGGCCTGATCGGGAACGTTCTCCAGCCGCTGTTCACCGGCAGCCGGTGCGTGCTGATGTCGCCGGTCGGGTTTCTGCAGCGGCCGCTGCGCTGGCTGGAGGCGATCTCGCGGTACCACGGCACTACGAGCGGCGGCCCCAACTTCGCCTACGACCTCTGTGTCCGCAAGGTGAAGCCGGAGGAGCGGGAGGCGCTGGACCTGAGCTCCTGGGAGGTAGCCTTCAACGGTGCCGAGCCGGTCCGGGCCGAAACGCTCGCACGGTTCGCTCGCTATTTCGCCCCCTGCGGGTTCCGCGCCGACGCCTTCTTCCCCTGCTACGGCCTCGCCGAGGCAACGCTGATGGTGACGGGCCTGCGGACCGCGGACGCCGCTCCGGCCTTGCTCGACGTGGACGCGACGGCCCTCGAAGCGGGGCGGGTCGCGAAGCCCGTGAAAGAGAGCGGGCGGGCGGTATCCCTGGTCGGCTCCGGCCGCAATCCCGGGGAGCAGCGGATCGTGATCGTGCATCCCGAAACCCACATGGAGTGCCCTCCGGACCGGGTCGGTGAGATCTGGGTTTCGGGACCGAGCGTGGCGAACGGCTACTGGGGGCAACCGGACGTCACGGCCGAGGTGTTCGGGGCGCGCCTGGCCGACACCGGCGAGGGGCCTTTCCTGCGCACGGGCGATCTCGGGTTCCTCCGCGACGGGGAGTTGTTCGTCACCGGGCGCCGCAAGGACCTGCTGATCCTGCGCGGGCGCAATCACTATCCCCAGGACATCGAGCAGACCGTCGAGCGCTCCCATCCGGCTCTCCGTCCGGGTTGCGGGGCCGCTTTCTCCCTCGACGTCGAAGGTGAGGAGAGGCTGGTCGTCGTCCAGGAGGTCGACCCGCGCCAGGGCACGCCCTTCGCGACGCTGTCGGCCCTGGTGGCTCGGGCGGTCGCCGATGAGCACGAGCTGCAGATTCACCGGCTGGTGCTCATCGGCGCCAACCGGCTGCTCAAGACGACCAGCGGCAAGGTGCAGCGCCAGGCTTGCCGCAAAGCCTGGCTGGCCGGGGAGCTGGAAGCCCTGTGGGAGAGCCCCCCAGCGGTCCAGCCGGAAGGGGCGACACCGGAGGGCTCCGGGCCGCCTCTGGACGCTCTTTCCGCCCTTCCTGCCGTGGAGCCTCGCGCCCGGTTGCTCCAGGAGCTGCGTCTCGCGGTCGCCGGCATCCTGCGCGTCGCTCCCGAAGGGCTGGAGCCCGGACGTCCCCTGGCGGAGGCCGGGCTCGATTCCCTGCGCGCCATCGAGATCAAGGGCTTCCTCGAGGAGAGGTTCGGCCACAGCGTGCAGCTGGGGGATCTATGGCAGTGGGGAAGCCTCGGCTGGCTCGCCGGCCGCATCCTGGAGGCGGGCGCAGGGGTTTCCACCTCCTCCCGGGTGGAGCCCGCCGGGGAGGTGGCGGAGCATCCGCTCTCCTTCGGCCAGAGCTCCCTCTGGTATCTCCATCGCCTGAGCCCGGAGAGCGCGGCTTACAACATCGCCGCGGCGGCGCGGATCCAGGGTTCCGTCGATGCCGCCGCCCTGGGCCGCGCCTTTCAGGCCCTGCTCGACCGGCACCCCGCGCTACGCTCGAGCTTCGTCGAGGAACAGGGGCGCCCGCGGGTCCGCGTGCAGGCGGGCGTCGAGGTCGGCTGCGCAGAGGAGGACGTCGCCGGCTGGAGCGACCTCCGTCTCCGCGAGCGGCTTCTCGACGAGGCCCACCGCCCTTTTGATCTGGCCCGGGACCCGTTGCTGAGGGTGCGCCTCTTCCGCCGCGCCGACCGGGATTTCCTCCTGCTCCTCGTCGTCCACCACATCGCCGTCGACTTCTGGTCCTTGGCCACCCTCGCCGAGGAGCTGGGAGCGCTCTATCCGGTCTTCGCCGCGGGCGGCGAGGCGAGTCCCCTGCCGCCGCTTTCCTACTTCTACAGCGACTACGTCCGTTGGCAGCAGGCCGGGCTGGCGGGTGCCGCCGGCGAGAGGTCCTGGGAATACTGGCGCCGCCGGCTCTCTCCGGACGTCCCCGAGCTGCAACTGCCGGCGGACCGGCCGCGACCGCGGACCCAGACCTTCCGGGGCGCCGCGCATCCGTTCGACCTCTCTCCGGATCTCCGGGCTCGCCTGGAGGAGATCGGCCATCGGGAGGGAGGCACCCTCTCCATGGTGCTGCTCTCCGCCTTCCAGGCGCTGCTCCTTCGCCATGGCGCCCAGGAGGACCTGGCCATCGGCACGCCGACCGCAGGGAGGACCGCCGGCGCGTTCGCCGGTGTGGTCGGTTACTTCGTCAACCCCGTGGTGCTCCGCGGCGATCTCTCCGGAGATCCCACCTTCGGGGAGCTCGTGCGGCGCGCCCGGCAGGTGGTCCTGGAGGGCCTGGAGCATCAGGACTACCCCTTCGCGCTGCTCACCGAGAGACTGCAGCCCGACCGCGATGCCGGCCGCTCCGCCCTGTTCCAGGTCCTGTTCGTGTTCCAGCAGGCCCGCACCGGGGCCGAGGGTCTGGCCGGGCTGGCTCTGCGCCGGTCCGGGAGCCGGCTGGAGCTCGGCGGGCTGACCCTGGAGTCGGTCGATCTACCGCAGCGGACCGCCCTTTTCGATCTCACCCTGACCGTGGCGGAGATCGGCGGAGGGCTCGGGCTTTCCCTCGAATACAGCACGGACCGCTTCGACGCCGCGACCGCGGCCCGGCTGGCCGACCGGCTGACGGTTCTGGTGACGGGCGCGGTCTCCGCGCCGCGGTCGCGGCTGTCGCAGCTGCCGCTGCTGGGCGAGGCGGAGCGCCACCAGCTGCTCGCGGAATGGAACGAGATGGGCTGGCCGTCGCCGGGGGAGCCGCGCTGTCTGCACGAGCGCTTCGCGGCGCAGGCATCGCGGACGCCGGAGCGCACGGCGCTGGTGTGGGGAGAGGAGCGCTGGAGCTACAGAGAGCTGGCCGCACGGGTTTGGGAGCTGTCGGGTGTGTTGGCGGGTCTGGGGGTAGGTCCGGAGCAGCCGGTGGGGGTGCTGCTGGAGCGCACGCCGGAGATGGTGACGGCTCTGCTGGGGATTCTGGCAGCGGGGGGAGCCTACCTGCCGCTCGATCCGGCCTATCCCCGCGAGCGTCTGGCGCTGATGGTGGAGGATTCCGGAGCGGAGCTGGTGCTGAGCCAGCGCGGCCTCGCCGAGCGAGTCTCCTCCCTGCCGGCCCGGACGCTTTTCCTGGACGAGCCCTGGCCCGCGCTGAAGCGCGAGGTCGAGAGCGCCGGGGCGGGCTCGCTGGCCTACCTGATCTACACCTCGGGCTCGACGGGCCGTCCCAAGGGGGTGGCCATCGAGCACCGCAGCGCGTCGGTGCTGCTGGACTGGGCGGGGGCGACCTTCTCTCCGGTGGAGCTGTCGGGAGTGCTGGCCTCGACGTCGATCAACTTCGACCTGTCGGTGTTCGAGCTGTTCGCGCCGCTGACGACGGGAGGCACGGTGATCCTGGCCTCGAACGCGCTGGAGCTGCCCGCGCTGGCGGCGGCGGGGGAGGTGACGCTGGTCAACACGGTGCCCTCCGCTCTGGGCGCGCTGCTGCTGGCCGGCGGCCTGCCGCCCTCGGTGCGGACGCTGAACCTGGCGGGGGAGCCCCTGACGGGAGACCTGGCGCGCCGGGCCTACGAGCGCAGCCGGGTGGAGCGGGTGCTGAACCTGTACGGTCCGTCGGAGGACACGACGTACTCGACCCTCTATTCGGTGGAGCGCGGCGAGCCGGGAGAACCGGGGATCGGGCGTCCGATCCTGGGCACGCGGGGTTACGTGCTGGACCGCTCGCTGTCGCTGTCGCCGGCGCCGCTCGGAGTCTGGGGAGAGCTGTACCTGTCGGGCCTTGGCCTGTCGCGGGGCTATTGGGGCCGTCCGGAGCTGACGGCGGAGCGTTATCTACCCGATCCGTTCTCGGAGCAGGGCGGCGGGCGGATGTACCGGACGGGCGATGGGGTGCGCCAGCGGGGGGACGGCTCGCTCGAATATCTGGGGCGTCTGGACCACCAGGTGAAGATACGGGGGTTCCGGATCGAGCTGGGGGAGATCGAGGCGGCGCTGCGCAGCGCGCCGTCGGTCGCGGAGTCGGTGGTGCTGGCGCGTCTGGACGCCTCCGGCGGACTGCGTCTGGTGGCGTATGTGGTGGCCCCGGAGGCGGAGTACGCAGCGGAGCCGCTGCGGGCGCACCTGCGGCGCAGCCTCCCGGAGCACATGGTGCCCGCGGCGTTCGTTCGCCTGGAATCGATGCCGCGCACCCCGAACGGCAAGGTGGACCGTTCGGCGCTGCCCGAGCCGGGTGGGCTGGAGGCGGGTGCGTCGTACACCGCTCCGCGGACCTCCGAAGAGGAGCTGCTGGCGCGGCTATGGTCGGAGCTTCTCGGGGTCGAGCGGGTGGGGGTGCACGACAACTTCTTCACCCTGGGCGGCCACTCTCTGCTGGCGGTGCGCCTGGTGTCTCGCCTGCGGGAGAGCGCGGGGGTGGAGCTGCCGCTGCGCTCGGTGCTGGAGACGCCCACGGTGGCGGGCCTGGCGGAGCGGCTGTCGGGACTCCGGCGCACGGAGCTGTCGAGAATCCCGCGGGTTTCCCGCCGCGCAACGCTGCCGCTGTCGTTCTCCCAGGAGCGTCTGTGGTTCCTATGGGAGCTGGACCGCGGGAGCGCTGCCTACAACATGCCGGGCGCGTTGCGCCTGCGGGGCCGGCTGTCGGTGCCGGCGCTGGAGGCTGCTGTGGGCGAGGTGGTGGTCCGCCACGAGGTGCTACGCACCACCTTCCGGGTGGAAGCGGGCTCGCCGGTTCAGGTGATCGGCGAACCGTCGCGGATGCGGTTGCCGGTGGTGGATCTGTCGGGTCTCCCGGGAGAGGCGGCACAATCGGAAGCCGCCTTGCGGAGCCGCGAGGAAGCCCGCCGGCCGTTCGACCTGGAGCGGGGGCCGGTGCTGCGCTCGCTCCTGCTGCGCCGGGGTGCCGCGGATCACCTGCTGCTGCTGACGCTGCACCACGTCGCGGCGGACGGCGGGTCGCTGGGGGTCCTGATCCGGGAGGTCGGGGCGCTGTACGCGAGCGCGGTGACCGGGCGGCCGGCGGATCTGCCGGAGCTGCCGGTCCAGTACGCGGACTTCGCGCAGTGGCAGCGCCAGTGGCTGCGAGGAGCGGTGCTGGAGGAGCACCTGGGCTTCTGGAAAGCGCATCTGGCCGGGGTTCCCGCGGTGCTGGAGCTGCCGGCGGACCGTCCGCGCCCGCGGGCGCAGAGCGGCCGGGGCGATCAGCGGAGCCTGGTCCTGGAAGGGGAGCTGGCTGCGGGGCTCCGGGAGCTGGCGCGCCGTTCGGGGACGAGCGTCTTCGCAGTCCTGCTGGCGGCCTTTCAGGCGCTCTTGTCCCGGCAGACGGGCCGGGAGGACCTGGTGGTGGGGACTCCGGTGGCGAACCGGAACCGTTCGGAGATCGAAGGCCTGATCGGTTTCTTCGTCAACATGCTGGCGCTGCGGACGGACCTGTCGGGCGATCCCCGGGTGAGCGAGCTTCTGGAGCGCATGCACGGGATAGTCCTGGAGGCGCAGAGCCACCAGGAGCTGCCGTTCGAGCGTCTGGTCGACGAGCTGCACCTGGAGCGGAGCCTGGCGCATGCCCCACTGGTGCAGGTGATGCTGGGTCACCAGATCTCGCCGTGGCCCTCCCTGAGCCTGCCGGGTCTGGAGGTAGGCCAGGAGGAGATCGGGAGCGGGACGGAGAAGCTCGACCTGACGCTGCTCCTGGAGGAGAGCCCGTCCGGTCTGCGGGGGAGCTGCTCCTATAGCACCGACCTGTGGGACGGGGTCACGGTCGAGCGCCTGCTGCGTCAGTACACGTCGTTGCTGGCGGGCGCTGTCTCGGCGCCGCGGTCGCGGCTGTCGCAGCTGCCGCTGCTGGGCGAGGCGGAGCGCCACCAGCTCCTCGCGGAATGGAACGAGATGGGCTGGCCGTCTCCCGGGGAGCCGCGCTGCCTGCACGAGCGGTTCGCGGCGCAGGCGTCGCGGACTCCGGAGCGCACGGCGCTGGTGTGGGGAGAAGCGCGTTGGAGCTACAGAGAGCTGGCCGGGCGGGTGGGGGAGCTGTCGGGTGTGTTGGCGGGTCTGGGGGTGGGTCCGGAGCAGCCGGTGGGGGTGCTGCTGGAGCGCACGCCGGAGATGGTGACGGCTCTGCTGGGGATTCTGGGAGCGGGGGGAGCCTACCTGCCGCTCGATTCGACCTACCCGGTCGAGCGTCTGGCGCTGATGGTGGAGGACGCCGGAGCGCATCTGGTGCTGAGCCAGCGCGGGCTCGCCGGTCTGACGTCGTCGCTGCCGGCCCGGACGCTGTTCCTGGACGAGCCCTGGCCCGCGCTGCAGCGCGAGCCCGAGAGCGCCGGCGTGGGCTCGCTGGCCTACCTGATCTACACCTCGGGCTCGACGGGGCGCCCCAAGGGGGTGGCCATCGAGCACCGCAGCGCCTCGGTGCTGCTGGACTGGGCGGGGGCGACCTTCTCTCCGGCGGAGCTGTCGGGGGTGCTGGCCTCGACGTCGATCAACTTCGACCTGTCGGTGTTCGAGCTCTTCGCGCCGCTGACGACGGGTGGGACGGTGATCCTGGCGTCGAACGCGCTGGAGCTGCCCGCGCTGGCGGCGGCGGGGGAGGTGACGCTGGTCAACACGGTCCCGTCGGCGCTGGGTGCGCTGCTGCTGGCCGGCGGCCTGCCCCCCTCGGTGCGGACGCTGAACCTGGCGGGGGAGCCCCTGCCGGGAGAGCTGGTGCGCCGGGCCTATGAGCGCAGCCGGGTGGAGCGGGTGCTGAACCTGTACGGTCCCTCGGAGGACACGACGTACTCGACGCTCTACTCGGTAAAGCGCGGGGAGCCGGGGGAGCCGGGGATCGGGCGTCCGCTCCTGGGCACGCGGGGGTACGTGCTGGACGGCTCCCTGAGCCTCCTACCCCTCGGGGTCTGGGGCGAGCTGTATCTCTCGGGCCTGGGGCTGTCACGGGGGTACCTGGGTCGCGCGGAGCTGACGGCGGAGCGCTATCTGCCCGATCCGTTCTCTGAGGATTGCGGCGGGCGGATGTACCGGACGGGCGACGTGGTGCGCCAGCGGGGGGACGGCTCTCTGGAGTACCTGGGGCGGGTGGACCACCAAGTGAAGGTGCGGGGTTTCCGCATCGAGCTGGGGGAGATCGAGGCGGCGCTACGCGGCGCGTCCGGGGTCTCGGAGTCGGTGGTGGTGGCGCGTCCGGACGCGTCCGGGGATCTGCGGCTGGTGGCCTACGTGGTGGCTGGCGAGGCGGTGTCTGCGGGATCTGCGGCGGAGTCGCTGCGGGCGCGCCTGCGGCGGAGCCTGCCGGAGCACATGGTGCCGGCGGCGTTCGTGCGTCTGGAGTCGCTGCCGCGCAATCCCAACGGCAAGGTGGACCGCTCGGCGTTGCCGGAGCCGGGGGAGCTGGGGGAGGCTGGGTCGTACATCGCTCCGCGCACGCCCGCAGAGGAGATGCTGGCGGGTCTGTGGTCGGAGCTCCTGGGGGTCGAGCGGGTGGGGGTGCACGACAACTTCTTCTCCCTGGGCGGCCACTCTCTGCTGGCGGTGCGCCTGGTGTCCCGCCTGCGGGAGAGCGCGGGAGTGGAGCTGCCTCTGCGCTCGGTGCTGGAGACGCCGACGGTGGCGGGGCTGGCGGCGCGGCTCCCGGATCTCCCGGGCACGGAGCTGTCGCGAATCCCGCGGGTTTCCCGGAGCACCAGTCTGCCGCTGTCGTTCTCCCAGGAGCGTCTGTGGTTCCTGTGGGAGCTGGACCGCGGGAGCGCGGCCTACAACATGCCGGGGGCGCTGAGCCTGCGGGGCCGGCTGTCCGTGCCGGCGCTGGAGGCGGCTCTGGGCGAGGTCGTGGACCGTCACGAAGCGCTGCGCACGACCTTCCGGGTGGAAGCGGGCTCGCCGGTGCAGGTGATCGGCAAGGCCGCGGATACCCGCCTGCCGCGCCTGCCGGTGGTGGACCTGAGCGGTCTTCCCGAGGAGATGGCGCGGTCGGCAGCCGCCCTGCGGAGCCGCGAGGAGGCCCGCCGGCCGTTCGACCTGGAGCGGGGGCCGGTGCTGCGCTCGCTCCTGCTGCGCCGGGGTGCCGCGGATCACCTGCTGCTGCTGACGCTGCACCACGTCGCGGCGGACGGCGGGTCGCTGGGGGTCCTGATCCGAGAGGTCGGAGCCCTGTACGCGAGCGCGGTGACCGGGCGGCCGGCGGATCTGCCGGCGCTGCCGGTCCAGTACGCGGACTTCGCGCAGTGGCAGCGCCGATGGCTGCGAGGAGCGGTGCTGGAGGAGCACCTGGGCTTCTGGAAAGCGCGTCTGGCCGGGGTTCCCGCGGTGCTGGAGCTGCCGGCGGACCGTCCGCGTCCGCGGGCGCAGAGCGGCCGGGGCGATCAGCGGAACCTGGTCCTGGAAGGGGAGCTGGCTGCGGGGCTCCGGGAGCTGGCGCGCCGTTCGGGGACGAGCGTCTTCGCAGTGCTGCTGTCGGCCTTCCAGGCGCTCTTGTCCCGGCAGACGGGGCGGGAGGACCTGGTGGTGGGGACTCCGGTGGCGAACCGGAACCGTGCGGAGATCGAAGGCCTGATCGGTTTCTTCGTCAACACGCTGGCGCTACGGGCGGACCTTGCGGGCGATCCCCGGTTGAGCGAGCTCGTGGAGCGCGTGCACCGCGGGGTGCTGGAGGCGCAGAGCCACCAGGAGCTGCCGTTCGAGCGCCTGGTCGACGAGCTGCACCTGGAGCGGAGCCTGGCGCACGCCCCGCTCGTCCAGGTGATGCTGGGACATCAGATCTCGCCCTGGCCCTCCCTGAGCCTGCCGGATCTGGAGGTGAGCGCGGAGACGGTGGGCAGCGGGACGGAGAAGCTCGACTTGACGCTGCTGTTCGAGGAGAGCCCCGCGGGTCTGCTGGGGAGCTGCTCGTACAGCACCGACCTGTGGGACGGGGTTACGGTCGAGCGCCTGCTGCGTCAGTACACGTCGCTGCTGACGGGCGCGGTGGTTGCGCCAGGGGCCCGGCTGTCGGAGCTGCCTCTGCTGGGGGATGCGGAGCGTCACCAGCTGTTGGTGGAATGGACCGAGGGGGGCTGGTCGGCTCCGGGGGCGTCGCGGTGCCTGCACGAGCGGTTCGCGGAACAGGCGTCGCGGACGCCGGAGCGCACGGCGCTGGTCTGGGGGAAGGAGCGCTGGAGCTACCGGGAGCTGGCGAGGCGGGCGGCGGAGCTGTCGGGAGTGCTGGCAGGCCTGGGAGTGGGCCCGGAACGGCTGGTCGGGGTGCTGCTGGAGCGCACGCCGGAGATGGTGATGGCGCTTCTGGGGGTGTTGGGAGCGGGCGGAGCCTACCTGCCGCTGGACCCGGCCTACCCACGCGAGCGCCTGGCGCTGATGCTGGAGGACTCCGGGGCGGAGTGGGTGCTGACCCAGCGCGGCCTGGCCGACCGGTTGTCGTCGCTGCCGGTGCGTGCGCTGTGCCTGGACGAGCCCTGGCCTTCGCTGTCCCTGGAGCCAGCGAGCGCCGGGGCGGGCTCTCTGGCCTACCTGATCTACACCTCGGGCTCGACGGGGCGGCCGAAGGGGGTGGCCATCGAGCACCGCAGCGCGTCGGCGCGGCTCGACTGGGCCGGCGCAACCTTCTCCGCGGCGGAGCTGTCGGGAGTGCTGGCCTCGACCTCGATCAGCTTCGACATGTCGGTGTTCGAGCTGTTCGCGCCGCTCGCCTTCGGCGGCGGTGTGGCGCTGGCCGACGATGCGCTCGCCCTTCCCGGCCTTGCGGCGGCGGGCGAGGTAACGCTGATCAACACCGTCCCCTCCGCGCTGGCGGCCCTGGTCCGGGCGGGTGCCGTGCCACCTTCGGTGCGGGCCGTCAACCTGGGGGGGAGCCGCTGCGCGCCGAGCTGGTGGCGCGTCTCCACGAGCTGCCCGGCATTGCGGCGGTCCGCAACCTCTACGGGCCGTCGGAGGACACCACCTACTCGACGGCGGCGAGGGTACCGCGGCGGCTGGAGCGCGAGCCGGCGATCGGCCGGGCCCTGCCGGGCACGCGGGCCCACGTGCTCGACCCGGCGCTCGCGCCGTCGCCCCCCGGGGTCCCGGGCCAGCTCTGGCTCGGCGGCGCCGGGCTCGCCCGCGGCTACTTCAGGCGGCCGGAGCTGACGGCCGACCGCTTCCGCCCCGACCCCTTCGGGGAGGCCCCGGGCGGCCGGCTCTATCCCACCGGAGACCTGGTCCGCCGGCGGGCGGACGGCGAGCTCGAGTTCCTCGGCCGCCTCGATCACCAGGTCAAGGTACGCGGCTTCCGCATCGAGCCCGGAGAGATCGAGGCGGCTCTGACCGCTTGCCCGGGCGTGGCCGATGCGGTGGTGACGGTGGGCGGCGAAGGGGCCGACCGGCGGCTCGTGGCCTACGTCGAGCCGGACGGAACGGCGGCGGTCACCCCGGCCGGGCTCGCCGGCGCGCTAGCCGGGCGCCTGCCCGGATTCATGGTTCCCTCCGCCTGGGCCGTGCTCGCGGCGCTGCCGCGCACCGCCAACGGCAAGGTCGACCGCCGCGCCCTGCCCGAGCCGGACGGGACCTCGCCGAACGGCCATTTTGCGCCACCGCGCACTCCCCTCGAGGAGCGGCTGGCGGCGATCTGGTCGGGCCTCCTCCAGGTGGAGCGGGTGGGGATCCACGACAGCTTCTTCGTCCTCGGCGGCCACTCGCTCCTCGCCGTACAGGTGATCTCCCGCCTGCGCGAGGAGCTCGGCGTCGAGCTGCCTCTACGGGCGCTCTTCGAGCATCCCACGGTGGCCGCCCTCGCCGCGGCCGTCGAGACCCGGCCCGGGGCGCCTCCCCGCCAGCCCCTCGTCCGTTCCTTGCCCGGCGAGCCGCGGGTCCTCTCCTTCGCCCAGGAACGGATCTGGCTCCTCGACCGGCTGGAGGCGGGGACGGCGGCCTACAACATGCCTCTCGCCCTCCGGCTGCGCGGCGCCTTCGACCCACGGGCCTTCGCTGCGGCGTGGAACGAGGTGGTCCGGCGTCACCAGGTGCTGCGGACCTCGTTCTCCGAAACCCCGGACGGGCCGGTGCTGGCGGTGGCGTCGTCGCCGTCGGGCCCGCTGCCCCGGATCGACCTCTCCGCCTTGCCGGCCGGGCGGCGCGAGGACGAGGCGGCCCGGTTGACCGCGGCGGAGGTGCTGCGCCCGTTCGACCTGCGGACGGGCGCGGTGCTGCGGGCCCTGCTGCTGCGGCTCGACCGGGAGGAGCACCGGCTCGCCGCGACCCTCCATCACGTGGCGGGAGACGCCTGGTCGGTCGGCGTCCTGGCCGGCGAGCTGAACGCGCTGTATGCCGCGGCCCGGGAGGGGAGCCCCTCGCCGCTTCCCGAGCTGCCGGTGCAGTACGACGACTTCGCGCGCTGGCAGCGGGAGCGGCTGCGCAGCGGCGCGTTGGATGGCGAGCTCGCCTGGTGGCGGGAACGGTTCGCGGGCCTGCCGGAGTCCCTGCAGCTGCCGGCAGCCCGCCCGCGGGGCGGGGTGGCGCGCCGCGGGGGATCGGCCGCCGTGCGGCTCGGCCCGGACCTTTCCGGCGCTCTGCGGCGGCTCGGCCGTGCCGAGGGGGCGACGCCGTTCATGATCCTCCTCGCCGGCTTCGCGGCGCTGCTCGCCCGCTACACCGGGCAGACCGACCTCTGCGTCGGAGTGCCGGTCGCCGGCCGCGACCGGCTGGAAACCGAGGATCTCCTCGGCGTCTTCCTCAACACCCTGGCGCTGCGCACCGACCTCGCCGGCGATCCGAGCTTCCGGGAGGTCATCGGCCGGGTGCGCGAGACAAGTCTGGGAGCGCTCGCTCACCGGGAGCTCCCCTTCGAGCGGCTGCTGGAGGAGCTGCGGCTGGAGCGCGACCTCGACCGTGCGCCGCTGTTCCAGGTGATGTTCAATCTGCTCAACGTGCCCGAGGCGCGGCTCGACCTGCCCGGGGTGGAGATCGAGCCGCTGGCCCTGCCGCCGCTGCCGCCGAAGCTCGACCTCACCGCCTTCGCCGGCGAGGCGGGCGCCGGCCAGGAGCTCGAGCTGCGCCTCCACTACGACGCGGCGATCTTCGAGGCGGCGCAGATGGAGCTCCTGGGGCGCCACTTGACGGCTGCGCTCGCCGCGGCGGTGGAAGATCCCGCGCGGCGGTTGTCGGAGCTGCCGCTCGCCGCCGCGGCCGCGGCCGCGGCGCGTATGGCGCCGGCGAACGACTGGGACCGCTTTCCTCCCGAGGCGGTCGAGGGGTCGATCCCCGAGCGCTTCGCCGCGATGGCGCGGTCGTACGCCGGCCGCCCGGCCGTCGTCGGCACGGACGGCGAGGTCTGGAGCTATGCCGACCTCGACCGTGCCGCCGACCGTGGCGCTGCGGCCCTCCTCGCCGCCTTGGGCGGGGGCGCGGAGCGGGTCGGCGTGCTGCTCCCGCAGGGAGCGGCGCGGATCGCCGGCCTGCTCGCCGCGCTCAAGGCCGGCAAGACCTGCGTGCCGCTCGATCCCGGCTACCCGCGCAACCGGCTGGCTTTCATGGTCGCGGACGCCGAGGCCGGCGCCATCCTCACCGACGCCGCCCATCGCGAGCTGGCACGGGAGCTCGCCCCGGGCGTCCGGCTCGTGGGGCTCGGCGCGGAGGACGCTGCGGCGCTCCCGCTGCCGGCCGTCCCCCCGGAGACGCCCGCCTACATCCTCTACACCTCCGGCTCGACCGGCGAGCCGAAGGGGGTGACGCAGAGCCATCGCAACGTCCTCCACCACATCCGGGCCTACACCGACGCCCTGCGCCTCGCCCCCGGCGACCGGCTGAGCCTGCTCGCCTCCTTCGCCTTCGACGCCGCCGTGATGGACATCTTCGGGGCGCTCCTCAACGGCGCCGTCCTCTGCCCCTACGACGTGCAGGAGGAGGGGACGGCCGGCCTGCCGGGCTGGGTGGCCGGGCGGGGGATCACGGTCTTCCACGCGACGCCGACGCTCTACCGGCGCTTCCTCGACGAAGCCGGCGAGGCCGGGTTCCCCACAGTCCGGCTGGTGGTTCTGGGCGGCGAGAGGTGCGTGCGCGGCGACTTCGAGCGCTTCCGCCGTCACTTCGCGCCCGAGGCCCTGTTCGTCAACGGTCTCGGGCCCACGGAGTCGACGTTGGCGCTGCAACACTTCGCCGCGCGGGAGAGCGCGGTCGAGCGCGACACGGTGCCCGTGGGGCTGCCGGTCGCTGGGACCGCGGTCCGGCTCTGGAATGCGGTCGGCGAGCAGGCGGCGCTCTACGGAGTCGGTGAGATCGCCATCGGCAGCAATTACCTGGCGCTGGGCTACTGGCGCCGGCCCGAGCTGACGGCCGCGGCGTTCCTTCCCGACCCTGCGGGAGGGGAGCGCCGCACCTACCGGACGGGAGACCTCGGACGGTGGCTGCCGGACGGAGCCCTGGAGTTCGTCGGGCGGGCCGATTTCCAGGTCAAGGTGCGCGGCCAGCGGGTAGAGCTGGGGGAGGTGGAGGCACGGCTCAACGCCTTGCCGGGCGTGCGGGAGGCCGTCGTGACGGCACGGCAGGACGCCTCCGGGGATACCCGGCTGGCGGCCTACCTGCTGGCTCCGGCGCCGCCGGCCGGAGAGCTCCGCCGCGGGCTGCGGGCGGATCTTCCCGAGGCCATGATCCCCGCCACCTTCACGGTGGTCTCAGCGTGGCCGCTGACCCCCACGGGGAAGATGGACCGGGCGGCCCTCCCCGAGCCGGCCGCTCCTGCCGGCGCGGGGGAGGGCGAGGCGCCGCGCACCGCCAGCGAGGAACTGGTGGCCGGTCTCTTCGCCGAGGTGCTCGGGGTGCCCCTCCCGGCGATCGGCAGCGGGAGCGATTTTTTCGCCGTGGGCGGCCAATCGCTCCTCGCGACCCGGCTGGTCTCCCGTCTGCGGCGGAGCCTGGGCATCGAGCTGCCGCTGCGCGCCATCTTCGAGGCCCCGACCGTGGCCGCCCTGGCGGAGCGGATCGGAACGGTGCTGGGGGACGCGACGGCGGCTCCGGCTCTCGCGCCCCTGCCGGCCGGAGCGGGCGCTCCCCTCTCCTTCGCCCAGGAGCGCCTCTGGTTCCTCGACCGCCTGCAACCCGGCTCGGCGGCTTACGTGATGCCCGCGGCGATCCGCTTCTCCGGGGCGCTCGACGTGGCCGCCCTGCACGCCGCGTTCGCGGAGGTGGTGCGGCGGCACGCCGTTTTGCGCGCCACCTTCGCCGACGACGAAGGGACGCCGGTGCAGACGATCCGGCCCCCGGCCGCGCTCCCCCTCCCCCTGCTCGACCTGTCGGTCCTGCCGGTGAAGGAGCGGGAAGCCGAAGCCCTGTGCATCGCCCGCGCCGTCTCGCGGCGGCCGTTCGATCTCGCGAGCGGCCCGCTGCTGCGGGTGGCGGTGGTCCGGCTGGCCGCGGCCGAGCACCTGGCCGTGCTGGCGCTCCACCACATCGCGGCGGACGGCTGGTCGCTGGGGGTGCTCTCCGGCGAGGTCGCGGCGCTCTATCCCTCCCTGCGGGCCGGGAGCCCCCCGGCTCTCCCGGCGCCGGCGATCCAGTATGCGGACTTCGCGGCCTGGCAGCGCGCCTGGCTGGCGGATGGAGTTCTCGACCGCCAGCTCGGCTGGTGGCGGGAGCGGCTGGCCGGCATGCCCGAGGTTCTGGAGCTGCCGGCCGACCGGCCGCGGCCGGCGCTCCCCACCCGGCGCGGCGGGAGCCGTCCCTTCGCCCTGCCCGCGGAGACGGCGGCCCGTCTGCGCGACATTGCGCGGCGTGAGGGGAGCACCCTGTTCATGCTGCTGCTCGCCGCCTTCCAGGTCCTCCTGCACCGGCTGACCGGCGAGGTGGACCTCGCCGTCGGCACACCGGTCGCCGGCCGCACCCGCGTCGAGACCGAGGGGCTGATCGGCCTCTTCGCCAATACCCTGGTGATGCGCGGCGACCTGTCCGGAGACCTGCCTTTCCGCGCGCTCCTGGCCCGGACGCGAGAGGGATCGCTCGCCGCCCAGGCCCACCAGGACCTGCCGTTCGAGAAGCTGGTCGAGGCGCTGCGCCCGGAGCGCGGGCTCGACCGCTCGCCCCTCTTCCAGATCCTCTTCGTGCTGCAGAACGCCGCCGGCGAGGTGGCCCGGATCCCCGGACTGGAGCTGCGGCCGCAGACGCTGCCGGCGGCGGGAGCCAAGCTGGACCTGAGCCTCGCGCTCGTCGATGGGCCGCAGGGCCTCTCCGGCTTCTTCGAGTATGCCGCAGACCTTTTCGACGCCGTCACCGTGGCCCGCTGGGAGGGGCACTTCGCGACCCTGCTCCGCGGGCTGCTGGAGGGCCTCGACCGGCCGCTCTCCGTCCTGCCGCTGATCACCGCGTCCGAGCGTCACCAGCTCCGCGCCGAGTGGTGCGACACCGCGGTCTCCGACGGGCGCGACGGCCGCTGTCTGCACGCCCTGCTGCTCGCCGCGGCGGAGCGCACGCCGGAGGCCACCGCCGTGGTCTCCGCGGACGGGGAGCTGACCTACGGCGAGCTCGCGGCCCGCAGCCGGACGTTGGCGCTGCGGCTCCGCGCCGCCGGGGCCGGCGAGGGCTCGTTCGTCCCTCTGCTCCTGGGCTCCGGCCCGGCCCTGGTGGTGGCGATGCTGGCGGCGATGCGCGCCGGCGCGGCCTTCGTCCCCCTGGACGTGGAATGGCCGGCGGCCAGGCTGGAGGAGATCCTCTCCGAACTCGCCGCCCCGTCGCGCGGGATCGTCCTGGTCGATGCCGCGTCTCCGGCACTCCCGGCGGTCCCCGGCCGGAGGGCGATCAGGGTGGACGACGCGGCGGCGGAGACGCCTCCCGGCGCGGCGCTTCCCGGCCCCGGGACGACCGACCCTGAAACACCGATCTACGCCATCTACACGTCGGGCTCGACGGGGCGGCCCAAGGCGGCCGTCATCCCGCACCGCGGCATCGTCAACCGGTTCCTCTGGATGGAACGGCGCTTCGGCGCCCTGGCGGCGCAACGGGTGCTGCAGACCACCCGCTGCATCTACGACAGTGCGGTCTGGCAGATCTTCTGGCCCCTGACGCTGGGCGGGCGCACCGTGCTCACTCCGCCTCGGCTGGGGCTCGACCCCGAGGCGCTCGCCGGCCTCGTCGAGCGGCATGGCATCACGATGGTGGACTTCGTGCCCTCGATCTTCAACGCCCTGGTCGAACGGCTGGCGAGCGGAGGGGAGCCCGTCGCCCGGCTCGCCACGCTGCGCGCCGTGGTGGTGGGAGGCGAGGAGATGGAGGCGGGCGCGGCGCGGGAGCTCCGGCTGCTGCTGCCCGGCGTCCACCTGGTCAACCTCTACGGTCCGACCGAGGCGAGCATCGGCTGCATCTGCCACACGGTGGGGAGCGAGCTGGGCGGGCGGGTGCCGATCGGACGGCCGATCGACAACGTGGCGGCACGGGTGCTCGACCGGATGGGGAACCCCGTGCCGATCGGCATCGCCGGCGAGCTCGGTCTGGCCGGGCGCTGCGCCGGTCAGGGTTACCTCGGCGATCCCGAGAAGACCCGCCAGGCGTTCGTCCCCGACCCGCTGGCGGCGGACGCGGGGGGGCCCATGTACCGCACCGGCGACCGCGTCCGCTGGTTGCCGGACGGCCGCCTGGACTTCCTCGGCCGGATGGACCGGCAGGTCAAGATCCGCGGCCTGCGCATCGAGCCGGGGGAGATCGAAGCGGCGCTTCGCCGCCATCCGCGGGTCGCGCAGGCGGCGATCCTGGCGGTGGGCGCCTCTCCGGCCGGACGCCGGCTGGTGGCGTACGTGACGCCCCGGGAGGCCGGGGCGTCACTCGGCGACCCCGAGCTGCGATCATTTCTGGCCGAGCGCCTGCCGACCGCCCTGGTTCCCGCCGTGTTCGTCGTCGTGGCGTCCCTTCCCTTGGCGGCCGGCGGCAAGGTCGACTGGAGAGCGCTCGCGGCTCTCGCGCCCGAGGCGGCGGGGCGGGAGGAAGCCTATGTCGCACCGCGCACCCCGGCCGAGGAGCTCCTGGCCGGGATCTGGAGTGAGGTGCTGGGCACCGGGCGGCCGGTCGGGGTCGAGGACGACTTCTTCGCTCTCGGCGGGCATTCCCTGCTCGCCATGCGGGTGGTGTCGCGGGTCCGGCGGACCTTCGGCATCGAGCTGCCGGTCCGCGCGCTGTTCGAACGGCCGACCCTCGGCGCTTTGGCCCGCTGGCTCTTGGCGGATCGGCCCGGCGACGCGCCGCCTCCCCTCGCGCCCGTGCCGCGCGGGGACGAGGTGCCGCTTTCGTTCGCCCAGCAGCGGCTCTGGTTCGTGGAGCAGCTCCAGTCCGGAGGGGCGCTCTACAACCTGCTGCTCGCCGCGCGCCTCGCCGGGCCGCTCGACGCCGGCCGTCTCGCCGGCTCCCTCCGGGAGGTGGTGCGCCGCCACGAGGCGCTCCGCACCTGCTTCCCCGTGGTGGACGGCCGGCCGGTCCAGGCGATCGCACCGCCCGGGCCGGTGCCCCTGTCGATGATCTCTCTGGAGGGCCTCCCTGCGGGCCGGCGCGAGGAGGAGCTGCGGCGGTGGACCACGGCCGAGGCGCGCAGGCGGTTCGACCTCGCCGCCGGGCCCTTGCTCCGTGGCGTGCTGCTGCGGCTGGGCGAGAGGGACCACGCCCTGCTCGTGGGCGTCCACCATACGGTCTGTGACGGCTGGTCGATCGGCCTCCTGGAGCGCGAGCTGGGGATGATCTACGAGGCGTCGTCGCGCGGCGTGACGCCGGTGCTGCCGCTGCTGCCGGTGCAGTACGCCGACTACGCGGTCTGGCAGCGCGAGCGGCTGTCGGGCGAGGCCCTGGAACGCGAGCTGGCCTGGTGGAAGGAGCGCCTCGAAGGGATGCCGGCCACGCTCGAGCTGCCGGCCGACCGTCCCCGTCCGGCCGTGCAGAGCTTTCGCGGCGACCGTCTGCCCATGGCGCTGCCGGCGGAGCGGGAAGCAGCCCTGCGCGGGCTGGGCCGCCGGCACGGCGCCACGCTGTTCATGGCGCTGCTCGCCGCGTTCGACGCCCTGCTGCACCGCTACACCGGCGAGGAACGGCTGGTGGTGGGCACGCCGGCTGCGGGCCGGACCGCCATCGAGCTGGAGCCGCTGATCGGCAACTTCGCCAACACCCTGGTGGTGCCGATGGATCTCGGCGGCAACCCTCCGTTCGGCGAGTTGCTGGACCGGGTGCGCGCCGCGGTCCTGGCCGTTTTCGTCCACCAGGAGCTCCCCTTCGAGCTGCTGGTCGAGGCCCTCCGCCCACGGCGGGACCTCTCGCACAATCCGCTCTTCCAGATCCTGTTCGGCCTGCATGGCCTGCCGTCCCACGACGACCGTCTGGGAGACCTCGACCTCGCGCCGTTGCCGGTCGAGAGCGGCGTTTCGCGCTTCGACCTGTCGCTCGATCTGGTGGACGGGCCCGGAGGCCTGCGCGGTGCCTTCGAGTACGCGACCGGCCTCTTCGACCGCACCACCGTGGAACGGATGCGCGGGCACCTGGGGGTATTGATCGACGGGGTCCTGGCGGCGCCGGACACCCCGCTTTCGGAGCTGCCGCTGCTGACCTCTAGCGAGTGGCGGCAGCTCCTGGAGGAGTGGAACGGGCTGCCGGCGGAGGCGGTCTCCGTGCAGGGCCTCCATGCGCTGGTGGAGCAGCAGGCGCGCCGCCGGCCCGAGGCGGAGGCGGTGGTGTGCGGCGTGGAGCGGCTCACCTACCGCGAGCTCGACCGGCGGGCCAACTCCCTCGCCTGGCGGCTGCGCAGGCTGGGGGTGGGACCGGAGTCGCGGGTCGGGGTGCACGTCGAGCGCTCGGTGGAGATGGTGGTGGCGCTGCTCGGAGTGCTCAAGGCGGGCGGGGTCTACGTACCCCTCGATCCCACGTATCCGGCGCCACGCCTCGGGCGCATCCTCGACGGCGCGGCGCCGTCCGTCGTGGTGCGGGGCCGGACGGCCGCGGCGCTGCCGGCGCACGCGGCGGCGGAGGTGTGGCTCGGCGAGGAGGAGTCGGGATCGTCTCCAGCCTCCGGCGTGTCCGCCGCGAACCTGGCCTACGTGATCTATACCTCGGGCTCGACCGGACAGCCGAAGGGCGTGCAGGTGAGCCACGGCAGCGTCACGCACCTGATGGCGGTGGCCAGGAGCCGCTTTCTGCTCGGTGACGCGGACGTCTGGACCGTGTTCCATTCCTCCGCGTTCGATTTCTCGGTGTGGGAGATCTGGGGCGCGCTGGCGCTGGGGGGCAAGCTGGTGATCGTGCCGCTGGAGACGGCGCGTTCGCCGGAGAGCTTCCGCGCGCTGCTCGTGGCGGAGCGGGTGACGGTGCTCAACCAGACCCCCTCGGCCGTGCGGGCCCTGGCGGAGATCTCGGCGGGCGCACCGTCGCCGTCGCTGCGGCTGTTGATCTGCGGCGGCGAGGCGCTGCCCGGCGGGCTGGTGCCGCGCCTGCTGGCCTGGGGCGTTGCGGTGTGGAACTTCTATGGGCCCACCGAGGCGACGGTCTGGGCCGCGGCCGGGCGGGTCGGCGAAACAGCGTGCGGGAGCGGGGGAACGGCTCCGCTCGGCTCGCCGCTTCCCGGCTACGGTCTCTACACGGTGGACCGCGCCGGCCGGGCGCTGCCGGCAGGAGTGCCGGGGGAGCTGGCGATCTCCGGGGTCGGCCTGGCGCGAGGCTACTTCGGCGATCCGGGACTGACGGCGGAGCGCTTCGTGCCCGCTCCCTTCGCGGCGGAGAGCGGGGCGCGGCTCTACCGGACGGGCGATCTGGCGCGCCGCAGGGAGGACGGCTCCCTGGACTACCTGGGGCGCATCGACTACCAGGTGAAGGTGCGCGGATTCCGCATCGAGCTGGGGGAGATCGAGGCGGTGCTGCGCGGCGAGCCCGCGGTTTCGGAGGCGGTGATCGTGGCGCGTCCGGACCAGGCGGGTTCCCCGCAGCTGGTGGCCTACGTGGTGGCTTCCGCAGGAGAGTACGCCGTCGAGTCGCTACGGTCTCACCTGCGGCGAAGCCTCCCGGACTACATGGTGCCCTCGACGTTCGTGCGTCTGGAGTCGATGCCGCTGAGCCCGAACGGCAAGGTGGACCGCTCGGCGCTGCCGGAGCCCGGCGATCCGGGAGCGGACCGGCCGTTCGTCGCGCCGCGGACGCCCGAAGAGATGCTGCTGGCCAGTCTGTGGTCGGAGCTCCTGGGGTCCGCGCGGGTGGGGGTGCGCGACAATTTCTTCTCCCTGGGCGGCCACTCCCTGCTGGCGGTGCGCCTGGCGTCGCGCGTCCGGGAGCGGGTGGGGGTGGAGCTGCCGTTGCGCTCGGTGCTGGAGACTCCGACCTTGGAGGACCTCGCGGAGCGGCTCTGCGAGCTCCGGAAGCAGGCCCTGCCGCCGCTGCCGGAGATCGTGCCGGCGCAACGCGGCGGCTCGCTGCCGCTGTCGTTCGCTCAGGAGCGGCTCTGGTTCCTGGACCGCTTCGCGCCGGAGAGCTCCTCGCTCAACCTGCCCGCGGCGGTGAGCCTGAGCGGCGGCCTCGAGCCGCGAGCCCTGGCGGGCGCCCTCTCGGAGCTGGTGCGGCGCCACGAGATCCTGCGCACCCGCTTCGAGACCGTGAGCGGCTCTCCGTTCCAGGCGGTCCTGCCCGCCCGGCCGATCTCCCTGCCGTGGCTCGATCTAGCTTCCCTGCCCGCCGCGGCGCGGGCCGGAGAGCTGGAGCGGCTGAAGGCCGTGGAGGCAGCCACCGCCTTCGATCTGGAGGCCGGGCCGCCGTGGAGCGTGCGCCTGGTCCGCCTGGCGGGGTCGGAGCACGTCCTGCTGATCACCCTGCACCACATCCTCAGCGATGGATGGTCCTCGGGAGTGATGATCCGGGACCTGACCGTGCTCTACGCCTCCACCCTGAGCGGGGAGGAGCCCGCGCTTCCCGGGCTGGCGCTCCAGTATGCCGACTACGCGCACTGGCAGCGGGAGCTTCTGCAAGGGGAGCGGCTGGAGAGGGAGCTGGCGTACTGGCGGGAGACGCTGGCGGGCGCGGCGCCCTTGCTCGACCTGCCGACCGACCGCCCCCGTCCGGTGGTCCAGACCTACCGGGGAGGGCGGTGGTCCACCCATCTCTCCGCCGACCTGACGCTCCGCCTGCGAGAGCTGGGAAGCCGGGAGAACGCCACCCTCTTCATGATGCTGTTGGCGACCTTCGAGGTTCTGGCGCACCGCTGGAGCGGCCAGGACGACATCGTGGTCGGCTCGCCGATCGCCGGCCGGGGACGGGCCGAGCTCGAGCCGCTGATCGGCCTGTTCCTCAACTCGCTGGTGCTGCGCACCGACTTCTCCGGCGATCCGGCCTTCCGGGAGCTCCTGGGGCGGGTGAGGCGGACGACGCTCGGGGCGTACTCGCATCAGGAGGTGCCGTTCGAGAAGTTGCTCGCAGAGCTGCGGCCCCAGCGGGACCTCAGCCGGACCCCGCTGTTCCAGGTCTTCTTCAATTTGTTCAACTTTCCGTCCGTGGAGCTGGCAGCGCCGGGGCTGACCCTTTCGGCGCAGCCGGCGGCCGAGGCTCCCGCGAAGTTCGACCTCACGGTCTACGTGATCGAGGTCGCGGACGGGATCCAGCTGACCTGGATCTACAACCGCGACCTCTTCGATCCCTCCACCATCGCGGAGCTGGCGGGGCAGCTCGGCCTGCTGGCGGCGCAGGCGGTGGCGCATCCCGAGGAGCGGATCGGCCACTTCATGCTGATCACCGAGGCGGCCCGGGCGGCGCTTCCGGACCCGTCCGTCGAGCTGTCGGCGGAGTGGATGGGGGCGGTGCACGAGGTGTTCTCGCGCCAGGCGGCGCGATTCCCGGACCGTCTCGCCGTCTCCGATCCGAACGAGCGGTGGACCTACGGCGAGCTGGCGGCACAGAGCAACCGGCTGGCCCATCACCTCCTCGGCCAGGACCTGCGCCGGGGGGAGGTGGTGGCGATCTACGGCCATCGCAGCGCCACGCTGGCGTGGGCGGTGCTGGGGGTGCTCAAGGCGGGGGGAGCCTTCGTCATCCTCGATCCGTCCTACCCGCCGAGCCGTCTCCTGGACTGCCTGCGGATGGCCGGGCCGCGGGGCTGGATCGAGTTGACGGCCGCGGGTCCGGTGCCGGAGGCGGTCCGGACCTTCCTCGAGCCGCTGCCGGCCGGCCTGCGGATACCCCTCTCCCCGGGACACGGCGAGCCGTGGCTTGCGGCTCTGCCCGCCGCCGATCCCGGCGTTCCGGTGGGGCCGGAGGACGTGGCACTGATCGCCTTCACCTCGGGCTCCACGGGCCTGCCGAAGGGGATTCTCGGGCGGCAGGGTCCGCTGTCGCACTTCATCCCGTGGCAGTGCCGGGAGCTCGGCCTGAGCGGCGACGACCGCTTCAGCATGCTCTCAGGGCTGGCGCACGATCCCCTGCAGCGCGACATCTTCACGCCGCTGCAGATCGGGGGCTCACTGTGCATTCCCGATCCCGAGGAGATGGGCGCTCCCGGGTGGCTGGCGGGCTGGATGGCTCGCGAAGGGATCACGGTGGCCCACCTGACCCCGGCCATGGGTCAGGTCCTGGCCGAAGGGGCGGTGGGGCGGATGACGGTGCCTTCGCTGCGCTATGCGTTCCTGGTAGGCGAGGCGCTGACGCGCCGCGACGCCGACCGGCTGCGCGAGCTGGCGCCCAACGTGACCTGCGTCAACTTCTACGGTTCGACCGAGACCCAGCGGTCGGTGGGCTACTTCGTGGTCCCGGCCGTGGAGGAAGGAACGGGGGCGGACCGCGGCAAGCAGGTGCTCCCCCTCGGGCGGGGGGTCGCGGACGTGCAGTTGCTCGTCTGCAATCGCTCGGGCGCCCAGGCGGGGGTGGGCGAGCTGGGAGAGATCGGGGTGCGCAGCCCGCACCTGGCGAAGGGGTACCTGCGCGACGCCGCCCTGACCGCCGAGAAGTTCATCGCCAATCCCTGGCGTCCGGGGAGTGACGACCGGATCTACCGGACCGGTGACCTGGGGCGCTACCGCGCCGACGGCAACGTGGTGTTCGCGGGGCGTGCGGACCACCAGGTGAAGATCCGGGGTTTCCGGATCGAGCTCGGGGAGATCGAGGCGACCCTGGGCCTCCACCCGGCGCTGCAGGACGTGGTGGCTGCGGTGCGGGAGGACGGTCCGGGGGAGAAGCGCCTGGTGGCCTACTTCGTGGCGCGGCCGGGGGAGGAGCCGGGGGTGCCGGAGCTGCGGGAGTACCTGCGCGAGCGGCTGCCTCACTACATGGTCCCGTCGGCGTTCGTGTCTCTGCCGGCGCTGCCGCTGACGCCCAACCGCAAGCTCGACCGCAAGGCTCTGCCCGCGCCTGCTCTGGAATCGGCGGAGGAGAGGGCCGGCGGGGCGCCGCTCGACGCGGTGGAGGAGCGGCTGGCGGCGATCTGGTCCGAGGTCCTGCAGGGGAAGATCGGCCGGCTCGACAACTTCTTCGACCGCGGCGGTCATTCTCTCCTGGCAACGCAGCTGGTGGCGCGGGTGCGCGACGCGTTCGGGGTGGAGCTCCCCCTGCGCAGCCTGTTCGAGTCGCCGACCGTGGCGGGGATGGCGGCAGCGCTGCGGACGGGCCAGGAAGGCGGCCTGTTCGCCGCGGCGCTGCCGCGGATCGTCCCCTCCCGGGCCGAGCGGCATCTGCCGTTCCCGCTGACCGACGTGCAGGAGGCCTACTGGATCGGCCGCAGCGGCAGCTTCGATCTGGGGACGGTGGCGACGCACATCTACTTCGAGGTCGAAGGCTCGCGGATCGACCTCGACCGTTTCGAGCGCGTCTGGCGCCGCCTCGTCGAGCGCCACGACATGCTGCGGGCGATCGTGCTGCCGGACGGCCGCCAGCAGATCCTGGCGGAGGTGCCGGAGTACCGGATCGCGGTGCTGGACCTCGCCGCCGCGACGCTCGAGGAAGCCGAAGCGGCCCTCCTGGAGGTGCGGGAGGAGATGTCCCACCAGGTGCTGCCGAGCGACCGCTGGCCGCTGTTCGACCTGCGGGCCTCGCGTCTGTCCGCGGGGCGGACCCGCCTGCACGTCAGCGTCGACATGCTGATCGGCGACGCCCTGAGCTTCCGCATCCTCCAACGCGAGGTGCTGGCGCTCTACAGCGACCCCGAGGCGGTACTGGAGCCGCTCGAGCTGTCGTTCCGCGATTACGTGGTGGCGGTCGCCGGACTGGAGGGGGCGGAGGTCTGGCAGCGGTCGCTCGCCTACTGGCGGGAGCGGCTGAAGACGCTGCCGCCGGCGCCGGAGCTCCTTTTGGCGGTCTCGCCATCCTCGATCGACCGGCCGCGCTTCACCCGGATGTCCGGGGGGCTGGAGCCGGCGGTCTGGGAGCGTCTGAAGGAACGGGCCGGGCGGGCGGGGATCACCCCTTCAGGGGTCCTCCTCGCCGCCTTCGGCGAGTTGCTGAGGACGTGGAGCAAGAGCCCGCGGTTCACCATCAACCTGACCCTGTTCAACCGCCTGCCGCTGCACCCGCAGGTCCAGTCGGTGGTGGGGGACTTCACCTCGCTGACGCTGCTGGAGATCGACACGTCGGCGGGGGAGAGCTTCGAGGAGCGGGCCCGGCGTCTCCAGGGGCAGCTGTGGAGCGATCTCGATCACCGGCACGTCAGCGGGGTTCGGGTGATGCGCGAATCCCGGGCCGCGCACGGCGGGACCATGGTGATGCCGGTCGTCTTCACCAGCACGCTCGGCATGCCGCAGGCCCCCGCGGCGGCGCTGCAGGAGCTCCTGGACACGCGGTGGGTCTATGGCATCAGCCAGACCTCCCAGGTCTGGCTGGACCACCAGGCGGGCGAGCGGGAGGGAGCGCTACGCATCACCTGGGACGCGGTGGAGCAGCTCTTCCCGGCCGGGTTCCTGGACGCGGCCTTCGCCGCCTACCTGCCGTTCCTCCATCGGCTGGCCGGCGACGAGGAGGCCTGGAGGTCGCCGGCGCTCTCCCTGCTGCCCGCGGATCAGTTGGCCCCCCGCCGGGCGGCCAACTCCACGGCCGGCCCGGTCCCGCAGGGGCTGCTCCACGACGGCTTCCTCGAGCAGGCGGCGCTAGGCCCCGCGGCCCCGGCGGTGATCTCGCCGGCCCGGGTGCTGAGCTACCAGGAGCTCGAGAGGCGCTCGCTGCGCCTCGCGGCGGAGCTGCGCCAGCGGGGGGCGCGGCCGGGCTCCCTGGTGGCGGTGGTGATGGAGAAGGGGTGGGAGCAGGTGGTGGCGGTGCTCGCCGTCCTGCGCTCCGGAGCCGCCTACCTGCCGGTCGATCCGGGGCTGCCGGGAGAACGGCTGGCCTATCTGCTGGCGCAGGGGGAGGTCGAGATCGCGCTCACCCAGTCCTGGGTGGAGGCGGAGCTGTCCTGGCCGGAGGGGGTCGCGCGCCTGCAGGTCGACACGGCGGCGCCGGCGGACGCCGCGGAGCCGCCGCTGCCGCCGGTGCAGTCGGCGGAGGATCTGGCCTACGTCATCTTCACCTCCGGCTCCACGGGTCTGCCGAAGGGGGTGATGATCGACCATCGCGGCGCGCTGAACACGGTGCTCGACGTCAACCGGCGCTTCGGCGTCGGGCCGGAGGACCGAGTGCTGGCCCTGTCGGCGCTGAGCTTCGACCTCTCCGTATGGGACGTCTTCGGGACGCTCGCCGCAGGGGGCGCGGTGGTCCTGCCGGAGCCGTGGGCGGCGCGCGACCCGGGCCGGTGGCTGGAGCTGATCGCCGAGCACGGGGTCACGGCGTGGAACACCGTGCCGGCGCTGATGGAGCTGCTGGTGGAGTACGCCCGCGGCGGGGGCTCCTCCCCGGCGCTCCCGACGCTCCCGACGCTCCCGACCTTGCGCCTGGTGATGATGAGCGGCGACTGGATCCCGCTGATCCTGCCGCCGCGCATCAAGGCGCTGGCCCCACGGGCGGAGATCTTCGGCCTGGGCGGTGCCACCGAGGCGTCGATCTGGTCGAACTGGTATCCCGCGAGCGAGATCGACCCGGAGTGGCGCAGCGTTCCCTACGGCTGGCCGCTGACCAACCAGTGGTTCCACGTGCTGGACGACCAGCTGCGGCACCGTCCGACCTGGGTTCCGGGGCAGCTCTACATCGGCGGCGTGGGTCTGGCGAAGGGGTACTGGCGGGACGAGGAGAAGACGCGGGGGAGCTTCATCGAGCATCCGCAGACGGGGGAGCGGCTGTACCGGACGGGGGATCTGGGCCGTTACCTGCCGGAGGGGCAGATCGAGTTCCTGGGCCGCGAGGACACCCAGGTCAAGATCCAGGGCTTCCGCATCGAGCTTGGCGAGATCGAATCGGCGCTCGAGCAGCATCCGGCGGTGCGGTCGGCCGTCGCGGCCGCCGCCGGCGAGCAGCGCTCCGACCGCCGGCTGGTCGCCTACGTGGTGCCGGGGGGCGAGGCGCCGGAGACGGCGGAGCTGCGCGCTTTCCTGGCGGAGAAGCTGCCGGAGCACATGCTGCCGGCCAGCTTCGTGTTCCTCTCCGAGCTCCCCTTGACCGCCAACGGCAAGGTCGACCGCAAGGCGCTGCCGGTCCCCGCGGCGTCGCCGGTCCAGGAGAGCGGTTTCGTAGCGCCGCGCACCCCCCTGGAGCGCGAGGTGGCGGCCCTCTGGTCGCGGGTGCTGGGAGCCGGGAGCATCGGCCTCTACGACAGCCTCTTCGACCTGGGCGGCAACTCCCTGTCGGCGATCCAGCTGGTGACCCAGATGCGGCACTCTTTTCACGTCGAGATTCCGCTGCGCTCACTGTTCAACGAGCCCACCGTCGCCGGCAGCGTAGCCGTCATCCACCGCCTGCGCGCCGAGCGGGAGGAGACCGGCGCCCCGGCCTTCGAGCTGCCGCCCTTCGTCCCCGATCCGGCGAGCCGGCACCTGCCGTTCCCGCTCAACGACGTGCAGCAGGCGTACTGGATCGGCCGCACCGACCTCTTCGACCTGGGTGGCGTCGCCTCCCACAGCTACTCGGAGTTCGAGTTCCCGGAGCTGGAGGTCGAGCGCCTCGAGCTCGCCTTCCAGCGGCTCATCGCCCGCCATGACATGCTGCGGGCGGTCATCCATGCCGACGGGACGCAGCAGATCCTCGCCACCGTCCCCCTCTTCCGGCTGCCGGTGATCGACCTGCGCGGGCAGTTGCCGGAGACCGTCGAGCAGAGCCTGGCCGCGGTGCGGGCCGAGATGTCGCACCAGGTGCTGGCGGCGGACCGCTGGCCGCTGTTCGACTACCGGGTGTCGCTGCTCGACCGCTGCGTCCGGCTGCACACCAGCATCGACATCCTCCTGCTCGACGCCTGGAGCAGCCGCATCTTCTGGCGCGAGCTCGCGGAGCTCTACCGCGATCCGGACGTGGAGCTGCCGGCTCTGGAGCTCTCGTTCCGGGACTATGTCCTGGCCGAGCTGGCCCTCCAGGAGACCACCGTCTGGCAGCAGGCCTGGAAATACTGGCGCGACCGTCTGCCGACGCTGCCGCCCGCCCCGGAGCTGCCGCTCGCCGCCAGCCCTTCCAACTTGCAGAAGCCGCGCTTCGTGCGCCGCAAGGCGAGCCTGCCGGCCGACCTGTGGGGGGCTTTGAAGGCGCGCGGCGCGCAGGCCGGGGTGACGCCGTCGGGGCTGCTGCTGACGGCGTTCTCGGAGATCCTGGCGCTGTGGAGCAAGAGCGCGCGCTTCACGCTCAACGTCACCACCTTCAACCGGCTGCCGCTGCACCCGCAGGTCAACGCGATCGTCGGCGACTTCACCTCGCTCACCCTGCTCGAGGTCGACGCCTCCGTGCCGGGCGGTTTCGAGCTGCGGGCCCGGGCCCTCCAGGAGCGGCTCTGGGAAGACCTGGAGCACCGCTCTCTCGGGGGGGTGCGCGTGCTGCGCGAGCTGGGCCGGGTGCGCGGCCGGACCGTCGGGGCGATGATGCCGGTGGTCTTCACCAGCACCCTCTTCGGGGCCGTCGGTGTGGACCCGGCGGCCGGCCGCAACCCGTCGAGCGGCGAGAGGGTCTACGGCATTTCCCAGACGCCGCAGGTCTGGCTGGACCACCAGGTCGGCGAGAGCCAGGGGGTGCTGGTCTTCTCGTGGGACGCGGTGGAGGAGCTGTTCCCGGCGGGGCTGCTGGACGAGATGTTCACTGCCTATCAGGACCTTCTCGCGCGGCTGGCGAGGGCGGAGGGAGGGTGGAGCGACGAGGGGGTGAGCCGGCTGCCGGAAGCGCAGCAGGCCGCCTGGCGCGCCTACAACGCCACCGAGGCGGCGGTCCCGGAGGGGCTGCTGCACGGCCCGTTCGAGCGGCGGGCGGCTCTCGAGCCGGACCGTCCGGCGGTGGTGGCGCCGGGGCGGACGCTGAGCTACGGCGAGCTCGAGCGGCTCTCGGGAGCCCTGGCGAGCCGGCTGTCGGCGGCGGGAGCACGCCCGAACCGGCTGGTGGGGGTGGTGATGGAGAAGGGGTGGGAGCAGGTGGTGGCCGTGCTGGCCGTGGTGCGCGCCGGGGGCGCCTACCTGCCGATCGATCCGGGTCTGCCGGGCGAGCGGGTGAGCTATCTGCTGCGGACGGGCGAGGTGGAGGTTGTGCTCACCCAGCCCTGGCTTGAGTCCGCCCTCGAATGGCCGCAGGGGGTGCGGCTCCTGCGCGTCGAGGCGGGCCTCGCCGACGGCGAGGAGCCCGGACCGTCGCCGGTGTCGCCGGCGGTGCCGGAGGACCTGGCCTACGTGATCTTCACCTCCGGCTCGACGGGGGTGCCGAAGGGGGTGATGACCGACCACCGCGGTGCGCTCAACACCGTGGTGGACGTCAACGAGCGGTTCGGGGTGGGACCCCAAGACCGGGTGCTGGCGCTGTCGTCGCTGAGCTTCGACCTCTCGGTGTACGACGTCTTCGGGGTGCTGGGGGCGGGCGGGGCGGTGGTGCTGCCGGAGCCCTCGGCGGCGCGCGATCCGCAGCGCTGGGCCGAGCTGATCCGCGAAGCGGGAGTGACGGTATGGAATTCGGTCCCCGCGCTGCTCGAGATGCTGGTCGAACACGCCGCGGGGAACCCGGAAGGAGCGGACCTCGCCTCGCTGCGGCTGGTGATGCTGTCGGGAGACTGGATCCCGGTGGGGCTTCCCGACCGTCTCCGGGCCCTGGCGCCGCGGGCGCGCGTCATCAGCCTGGGGGGGGCCACCGAGGCCTCGATCTGGTCGATCCTCTATCCGATCGAGCGGGTCGATCCGGCGTGGAAGAGCATTCCGTACGGGCGCCCGATGTTGAACCAGCGGTTCTGGGTGCTCGACGGTCGCCTGGAGCCCTGTCCGAAGTGGGTACCGGGGCAGCTCTACATCGGTGGCGTGGGGCTGGCGAAGGGGTACTGGAAGGATGAGGAGAAGACGCGGGGGAGCTTCATCGAGCATCCACGCACCGGGGAGCGGCTGTACCGGACGGGGGATCTGGGCCGTTACCTGCCGGAGGGGCAGATCGAGTTCCTGGGCCGCGAGGACACCCAGGTCAAGATCCAGGGCTTCCGCATCGAGCTGGGCGAGATCGAGGCGGCGCTCGAGCAGCATCCGGCGGTGCGGGCGGCCGTCGTGGCCGCCGTCGGCGAGCAGCGCTCCAGCCGCCGGCTCGTCGCCTACATCGTGCCGGAGGAGGCCGAGGACGGCGAGGAGAGCCCGCTCCCAGCGGGTCCGGAGCCGCCGGCCGTCCCGGCCGCCGGTTCCGGCGCCGCGCCGGGCCTGCCGGGCCCTGATGCCGGGCGCCCCGCGATCGAGCTCGCCCCTCCCTCCCTCGACGGCGAGCGGTGCTCGCTCCACCGCCAATTTATCGGCGAGCCGGTCCCTCTGGACCGGCTGGGAGAGCTGCTCTCGTCGCTGCGCCAGGCGCGGCTCGAGGACGAGTCGCTGTCCAAGTATCGCTACCCCTCGGCCGGGCACCTTTACCCGGTCCAGGTCTACCTCCAGGTGCCGGAAGGCCGGGTGGCGGGGCTGTCCGCCGGGCTCTACTACTACCACCCGGTGAGCCATCAGCTCCTCCTGCTCCAGGAGGGCGCCGCGATCGGAGCCGAAATCCACTCCGCGGTCCATCGTCCGGCCTTCGAGGCGGCGGCGTTCTCCCTCTTCCTGGTCGGTCATCTCGCCGCCATCGAGCCGGTGTACGGAGCGCAGGCCCGGGACTTCTGCCTGCTCGAGGCGGGGTACATGCTCCAGCTCCTGCTGGGCGTCGCCCCCGCGGCCGGTCTCGGCCTCTGCCCCGTGGGCTCGCTCGACTTCGAGCGCCTGCGCTCCGGGCTCGAGCTGGACGGTGGCGACATCCTCCTCCACAGCCTCCTCGCCGGGCCGGTCGCCGCGGACGCCGCGGACGCCGCCTCGGCTCCGCCTCATTGGCAGCCCGCCCCGCCGGAAGAGCCGCCGCTCGGGCGGCCGGCGGTGGCCGCAGCGGCGCCGGCGCGGCGCCTCGACGAGGTCGAGCGCCTGGAGTTCAAGCTCGCCGAGCACGGGATCCGCAACCTCGACGGCACGCGGCCGCGGGTGCGACTCTCCCCTCCGGAGCTCGACGAGGCGCGGCTCCAGGCCTGGCGCGAGCGGCGCAGTCACCGCCGGTTCCTGCAGGGGACCGTCTCCTTCGAGAGCTTCAGCCGGATGCTGGGGGCGTTGACGGAGCTCCCGTCCGCGGGCTCTCTCCCCTCCCGCCGGTATCCCTCGGCGGCCGGCCTGTACCCGGTCCAGGTCTATCTCCACGTCAAGCCGGGCCGGGTGGACGGCGTCGCGGCCGGAACCTATCTCTACCGCTCCGCGGACCACGGCCTGGTGCGGATCACCGAACGGAGCGAGCTCGATCGCGCGCTGCACGCGGCGGTCAACCAGGAGCCTTTCGAGGGCTCGGCCTTCTCGCTCTTCCTCGTCGCGTCGCCCACCGAGGTCCAGGCGCGGTATGGCGAGCTGGCGCGCGATCTCTGCCTCCTGGAAGCGGGTGCCATGGGGCAGCTCCTGATGGCGGTCGCCCCTTCCCTCGGCATCGGCTTCTGCCCGGTGGGGAACATGGCCTTCAGCCGCATCCGGTCGCTCTTCAACCTCAGGGAGGATCAGCTGTTCCTCCATGCCCTCCTCGGCGGAGCGCCGGACGCCACGGAGGAGGGCGCGGCCCAGCCCGGGAGGGAACGCGCGCGGATCCTCTCCGCCCTCGGCGTCCCCATCGCGGAGATCCAGACGTACCTGCGCGGGAAGCTGCCGGACTACATGGTGCCGCCGGCGTTTGTCGTCCTCGACCGGCTGCCGCTCACGGCCAACGGAAAGGTGGACCGCCAGGCGCTGCCCGCCCCCGAGAGCGGTGGCTCCGAGCGCGGAGTCTACGCCGAGCCGCGGGATGCGGTCGAAGGCCTGCTCGCCGACCTCTGGGTGGAGGTGCTGCGGGTCCCGCGGGTGGGGATTCACGACAACTTCTTCGATCTGGGAGGGGACTCGATCCTCGGGCTCCAGATCGTCTCCCGCGCCAACCGGGCGGGCATCGCGCTGACGCCGCGCGACATCTTCGAGCACCAGACGATCGCCGATCTGGCGCAGGTGGTGGCGGGCGCGGTGCCCGCCGCGGCAGCGGAGACGGCCGCTGGCGAGACCCCGCCCCAGGATGGCACTGTGCCGGTCGATCTGCCGTCGGGTTTCGACGAGGATGATCTGGACCGGTTGATGGATAACGTGGAGTTCGAGGTTTAACGGTATGAGCAGTCAGAAGAGCAGCAACGTCGAGGCGGTCTATCCGCTGTCGCCCATTCAGAAGGGCCTTCTGTTCCATGCCCTGGCGATGGCGGCCGGGGCGGATCGAAGTCGTCCAGGCCTTGCGTCATGCGCGGCGGTTCGGCCGTTCCGGTCACGCTCCCCGACTCCAGCCCGTAGCCCGGCAGAAAGCCCTCGCGGGCGAGAGCCCCCCATCGTCTCGGAGTCGTCGGGGCCGCCCTGCGCCTTGCGCCGAGAGGGGGAGTACAGGCTGCCCTTGAGGCGAGCGATGACCTTCTCGCACCGCCGCTCGTGGGCCTTGGGCTCAATCTCGCCGATGCCGCGGATGTGTTGACCACCGCCGAGTCGGTCGCGGCGCGGGCGCCGGGCAACCGGCATCCCGACCGTGATTCCGCCCGAGGCTGCTGTACTCGGCTGGGCTTGGATGTGGACCTACAGGGCTAACGGCGTAGCGCCCCTCGCCTCTCGCCACTCCTATCCTCAACGATTGTGGTTTTGAGTTGTCCCGTTTTTTTTACGTCAAGCACCTTCTCTATGGGTGCACCAGGGTTGATAGTAGAAGCGGAGGGAGTTGGCATCGTTCCGGATATTCTCCAAGAGCTGGCTGAACGGAAACCTCACCACCCGCTCTATTCTCTGGTGTCGGATGCTGGAGCCGAATCGGCCGTCCGCACGTGCGGGGAACTCGACGTGCGGGCCCGTGCCCTGGCCGCGATGCTGCAGAGTCGTGGGCTGGCGGGGGAGCGGGCGCTGCTGCTGTTCCCCCCCGGGATAGAGTTCATCGAGAGCTTCCTGGGCTGCCTTTACGCAGGGGTAGTCGCCGTTCCCGCCTATCCGCCGCGTGGCAACCGCAACTTCGGGCGCCTGGAGGCCATCGTGGCGGATGCAACGCCGCGCGTGGCGCTGACCACGGCCGCGGTGGCGGCCCGTCTCGATCCGGGGTTGATCGCGGAGCTGGGGCTCAGTCCCGCGGACTGGGTCGCCGTGGACGAGGTCCCCGACGGGCTGGCCGGGGAGTGGCGGCGGCCCCGCCTCGACGCCGGCAGCCTCGCCTTCCTGCAATACACCTCCGGCTCGACGAGTACGCCTAAGGGTGTGGCGGTGAGCCACGGCAACCTCATCCACAACGAGACGCTGATCCAGCGGGCGTTCCGGCAGCACGAGGGCTCGGTGGTCGTGGGCTGGCTGCCGCTGTACCACGACATGGGGCTGATCGGGAACGTGCTGCAGCCGCTGTTCACCGGTAGCCGGTGCGTCCTGATGTCGCCGCTGGCCTTCCTGCAGCGGCCGGTCCGCTGGCTGGAGGCGATCTCGCGGTATCGCGGCACCACCAGCGGCGGCCCCAACTTCGCCTACGACCTGTGCGTCCGCAAGGTGAAGCCGGAACAGCTGGAACCGCTGGACCTGAGCTCCTGGGAGATCGCGTTCAACGGCGCCGAGCCGGTGCGGGCGGAGACCCTCGAGAGGTTCGCCCGCCATTTCGCTCCCAGCGGGTTCCGGGCGGAAGCCTTCTTCCCCTGTTACGGCCTGGCCGAGGCGACGCTCCTGGTGACCGGCCTGCGGGGCATGGAAGCTCCGCGGGTGCTCGCCGTGGACGCCATCGCCCTGGGAGAGGACAGGGTCGTGGAGCCCGTGGAGGAGGAGAGCGGTCGGGTCGTCCCTCTGGTCAGCTGCGGCCGCAATGCCGGGGAGCAGCGGATCGCGATCGTGCATCCCGAAACGGGGTTGGAATGCCCCGCGGACCGGGTCGGCGAGATCTGGGTCTCGGGGCCGAGCGTAGCGGGGGGCTACTGGGGGCGGCCGGAGGCCACGGCGGAGGTGTTCGGAGCGCGCCTGACCGACACCGGCGAGGCGCCTTTCCTGCGCACGGGCGACCTCGGCTTCCTCCGGGACGGGGAGCTCTTCGTCACCGGCCGCCTCAAGGACCTGCTCATCCTGCGGGGGCGCAATCACTATCCTCAGGACATCGAGCAGACCGTCGAGCGCTCCCATCCGGCTCTCCGCCCGAGTTGCGGGGTCGCTTTCTCTCTCGACGTCGATGGCGAGGAGAGGCTGGTCGTCGTCCAGGAGGTCGACCACCGCCAGGGAACCCCCTTCGCGACGCTGTCGGCCCTGGTGGCCCGGGCGGTCGCCGAGGAGCACGAGTTGCAGGTCCACCGGCTGGTGCTGATCGGCGCTAACCGGCTCCTCAAGACGACCAGCGGCAAGGTGCAGCGCCAGGCTTGCCGCAAAGCCTGGCTGGCCGGGGAGCTGGAAACCCTGTGGGAGAGCCCCCCAGTGGTTGAGCCGTCGGAGGACGGGGCGATCCCGGAGGGCCCCGGGCCGCATTCCGGCGTCGATCTCGTGGTTCCCGCCACCGAGCATCGCGCCCGGTTGCTCCAGGAGCTGCGTCTCGCGGTCGCCGGCATCCTGCGCGTCGCTCCCGAAGGGCTGGAGCCCGACCGTCCCCTGGTCGAGGCCGGGCTCGATTCCCTGCGCGCCATCGAGACCAAGAGCTTCCTCGAGGAGAGATTCGGCCACAGCGTGGAACTGGGGGATCTGTGGCAGTGGGGGAGCCTCGCCTGGCTCGCCGGCCGGATCCTGGACGCGGGAGAGGTGTTTTCCTCCACGACTCCCTCCACGACCCGGGTGGAGCCCGGGGGCGAGGTGGCGGAGCACCCGCTCTCCTTCGGCCAGAGCTCCCTCTGGTATCTCCATCGCCTGAGCCCGGAGAGCGCGGCCTACAACATCGCCGCGGCGGCTCGGATCGCGGGGCCGGTCGATGCCGCCGCCCTGGGCCGTGCCGTTCAGGCCCTGCTCGACCGGCATCCCGCATTGCGTTCGAGCTTCGTCGAAGAACAGGGGCGGCCGCGGGTCCGCGTGCGGGCGGGCGCTGACGTCGGCTTCGTAGAGGAGGACGTTGTCGGCTGGGATGATCGCCGTCTCCGCGCGCGGCTCCTCGACGAGGCCCACCGGCCTTTCGACCTCGCCTGGGATCCGTTGCTGCGGGCGCGCCTCTTCCGCCGCGCCGGCGGGAAATCCCTCCTGCTTCTCGTCGTCCACCACATCGCCGTCGACTTCTGGTCCCTGGCCACCCTCGCCGAGGAGCTGGGAGCGCTCTATCCGGTCTTCGCCACGGGCAGCGAGGCGAGCCCCCTACCGCCGCTTCCCTATCGCTACAGCGACTACGTCCGCTGGCAACAGGCCGAGCTGGCGGGCGTCGCCGGGGAGAGGTCCTGGGAGTACTGGCGTCGCCGGCTCACTCCGGACGTCCCCGAGCTGCAATTGCCGGCGGATCGGCCGCGGCCGCGGACCCAGACCTTCCGGGGCGCCGCGCATCCTTTCCACCTATCTCCGCATCTCCGGGCTCGCCTGGAGGAGATCGGCCATCGGGAGGGAGGCACCCTCTCCATGGTGCTGCTCTCCGCTTTCCAGGCGCTGCTGCTTCGCCATGGCGCCCAGGAGGACCTGGCCATCGGCACGCCGACCGCGGGGAGGAGCGCCAGCGCGTTCGCCGGGGTGGTCGGTTACTTCGTGAACCCGGTGGTCATACGGGGAGATCTTTCCGGAGACCCCTCCTTCGGGGATCTCGTGCGGCGCTCCCGGCGGGTGGTCCTGGAGGCCCTGGAGCATCAGGAGTATCCTTTCGCGCTACTCACCGAGAGACTGCAGCCCGACCGCGACGCCGGCCGCTCCGCCCTGTTCCAGGTCCTGTTCGTGTTCCAGCAGCCCCGCAGCGGGGCCGAGGGTCTGGCCGGGCTGGCCTTACGCCGCTCCGGGAGCCGGCTGGAACTCGGCGGACTGACCCTGGAATCCGTCGATCTACCGCAGCGCACCGCCCTCTTCGATCTCACCCTGACCGCGGCGGAGATCGACGGCGGCCTCGGGCTTTCCCTCGAGTACAGCACGGACCGGTTCGACGCCGTGACGGCGGCCCGGTTGGTCGACCGGCTGACGGTGCTGCTGGCGGGGGCCGTCTCGGCGCCGGGATCGCGGCTGTCGGATCTGCCTCTTCTCGGCGAGGCGGAGCGCCACCAGCTTCTCGCGGAGTGGAACGACACGGCGAAGGCCGGGACGGCCTCGTCTCTGCTCCTGCACAAGCGTTTCGCGGCGCAGGCGTCGCGCACGCCGGAGCGCACGGCGCTGGTGTGGGGAGAGGAGCGCTGGAGCTACGGCGAGCTGGCCGGGCGGGTGGAGGAGCTATCGGGGGTGCTGGCGGGGCTGGGGGTGGGTCCCGAGCAGCCGGTGGGGGTGCTGCTGGAGCGCACGCCGGAGATGGTGACGGCTCTGCTGGGGATTCTGGGCGCCGGGGGAGCCTACCTGCCGCTCGATCCGGCCTACCCACTGGAGCGCCTGACGCTGATGGTGGAGGACTCCCAGGCGAAGCTGGTGCTGAGCCAGCGCGGCCTCGCCGACCGGTTGTCGTCCCTGCCGGCCCGGACGCTGCTCCTGGACGAGCCCTGGCCCGCGGTGCGGCGCGCGGCAGAGAGCGCCGGTGCTGGCTCGCTGGCCTACCTGATCTACACGTCGGGTTCGACGGGGCGTCCGAAGGGAGTGGCCATCGAGCACCGCAGCGTCGCGGTGCTGCTGGACTGGGCGCGGGAGACCTTCTCTGCGACGGAGCTGTCGGGGGTGCTGGCGTCGACGTCGATCAACTTCGACCTGTCGGTGTTCGAGCTGTTCGCACCGCTGACGACGGGTGGGACGGTGATCCTGGCGTCGAACGCGCTGGAGCTGCCGTCGCTGGCGGCGGCGGGGGAGGTGACGCTGGTCAACACGGTCCCCTCGGCGCTGGGAGCGCTGCTGCTGGCGGGCGGCCTCCCCCCCTCGGTGCGGACGCTGAACCTGGCGGGGGAACCCTTGACGGGAGATTTGGCGCGCCGGGCCTTCGCGGGGAGCCGGGTGGAGCGGGTGCTGAACCTGTACGGTCCGTCGGAGGACACGACGTACTCGACCCTGTTCTCGGTGGAGCGCGGAGAGCCAGGGGAGCCGGGGATCGGGCGTCCGATCCTGGGCACGCGGGGGTACGTGCTCGACGGCTGGTTGTCGCCGGTGCCTCCCGGGGTCTGGGGCGAGCTGTATCTCGCGGGCCTCGGCCTGTCGCGGGCCTACCTGGGCCGCGCGGAGCTGACGGCGGAGCGCTATCTGCCCGATCCGTTCGCTGAGCAGGGTGGAGCTCGGATGTACCGGACGGGCGACGTGGCACGTCAGCGGGGAGACGGCTCTCTGGAGTATCTGGGTCGGGTGGACCACCAAGTGAAGGTGCGGGGTTTCCGCATCGAGCTGGGGGAGATCGAGGCGGCGCTGCGCGGCGCGCCCGGGGTCTCGGAGTCGGTGGTGGTGGCGAGGCCGGACGCCTCCGGGGGTCTGCGGCTGGTGGCCTACGTGGTGGCCGCGGAAGCGGGCTACGAGACGGAGCCGCTGCGGGCGCACCTGCGGCGGAGCCTCCCGGAGCACATGGTGCCGGCGGCGTTCGTGCGGCTGGAGTCGCTGCCGCGCACCCCGAACGGCAAGGTGGACCGCTCGGTGCTGCCCGAGCCGGGGGACCTGGGAACAGGCGAGTCGTACACCGCCCCGCGGACCTCCGCCGAGGAGCTGCTGGCGGGGCTGTGGTCGGAGCTCCTCGGGGTCGAGCGCGTGGGGATCCACGACAACTTCTTCTCGCTGGGGGGGCACTCTCTGCTGGCAGTGCGCCTGGTGTCTCGCCTGCGGGAGAGCGCGGGGGTGGAGCTGCCGCTGCGCTCGGTGCTGGAGACGCCGACGGTGGCGGGGCTGGCGGCGCGGCTCGCGGATCTGCGGGGCACGGAGCTGTCGCGGATTCCGCGGATGCCGCGGGTTTCCCGGAGCGCCAGTCTGCCGCTGTCGTTCTCCCAGGAGCGGCTGTGGTTCCTGTGGGAGCTGGACCGCGGCAGCGCGGCCTACAACATGCCGGGAGCGCTGAGCCTGCGGGGGAAGCTGTCGGTGGCGGGGCTGGCGGCGGCTCTCGGCGCGGTGGTGGCCCGTCACGAGGTGCTGCGCACGACCTTCCAGGTGGAGTCGGGCTCGCCGGTGCAGGTGATCGGCAAGGCCGCGGAGCCCCTACTGCCGATCGTGGACCTGAGCGGTCTTCCCGAAGGGGCGGCGCGGTCGGAGGCCGCCTTCCGGAGCCACGAAGAGGCGCGCGGGCCGTTCGATCTGGAGAAGGGGCCGGTGCTGCGCTCGCTCCTGCTGCGGGAGACTCCTGACCGTCACCTGCTGCTGCTGACGTTGCACCACATCGCGGCGGACGGCTGGTCGTTGGGAGTGCTGATCCGGGAGATCGGAGCGCTGTACTCGAGCGCGGTGACGGGGAGGCCGGCGGATCTGCCGGAGCTGCCGGTCCAGTACGCGGACTTCGCCCAGTGGCAACGCGAGTGGTTGCAAGGGCCGGTTCTGGAGGAGCGCCTGGGCTTCTGGAAGGAGCGGCTGGCGGGGGCTCCCGCGGTGCTGGAGCTGCCGGCGGACCGCCCGCGTCCGCGGGCGCAGAGCGGCCGGGGCGATCAGCGGAGCCTGGTCCTGGAGAGGGAGCTGGCGGCAGGTCTCCGGGAGCTGGCGCGCCGTTCGGAGGTGAGCGTCTTCGGAGTGCTGCTGGCGCTCTTCCAGGCGCTGCTCTCCCGGCAGACGGGGCGGGAGGACCTGCTGGTGGGGACTCCGGTGGCGAACCGGAACCGCCCGGAGATCGAAAACCTGATCGGTTTCTTCGTCAACACGCTGGCGCTGCGGACAGACCTCTCGGGCGATCCGCGGGTGAGCGATCTGCTGGAGCGGGTGCACTGGGGGGTCCTGGAGGCGCAGAGCCACCAGGACCTGCCGTTCGAGCGCCTGGTGGACGAGCTGCACCTGGAGCGCAGCCTGGCGCATGCCCCGCTCGTCCAGGTGATGTTGGGGCATCAGATCTCGCCATGGTCCTCCCTGCGCCTGCCGGGTCTGGAGGCGCGGGAACAGGCAGTGAGCAGCGGGACGGAGAAGCTCGACCTGACGCTGCTGCTGGAGGAGAGCTCCGCCGGGCTACGCGGGAGTTGCTCGTACAGCACCGACCTGTGGGACGGGGCAACGGTGGAGCGCTTTCTGCGCCAGTACACGGTGCTGCTGGCGGGGGCCGTCTCGGCGCCGGGATCGCGGCTGTCGGATCTGCCTCTTCTCGGCGAGGCGGAGCGCCACCAGCTTCTCGCGGAGTGGAACGACACGGCGAAGGCCGGGACGGCCTCGTCTCTGCTCCTGCACAAGCGTTTCGCGGCGCAGGCGTCGCGCACGCCGGAGCGCACGGCGCTGGTGTGGGGAGAGGAGCGCTGGAGCTACGGCGAGCTGGCCGGGCGGGTGGAGGAGCTATCGGGGGTGCTGGCGGGGCTGGGGGTGGGTCCCGAGCAGCCGGTGGGGGTGCTGCTGGAGCGCACGCCGGAGATGGTGACGGCTCTGCTGGGGATTCTGGGCGCCGGGGGAGCCTACCTGCCGCTCGATCCGGCCTACCCACTGGAGCGCCTGACGCTGATGGTGGAGGACTCCCAGGCGAAGCTGGTGCTGAGCCAGCGCGGCCTCGCCGACCGGTTGTCGTCCCTGCCGGCCCGGACGCTGCTCCTGGACGAGCCCTGGCCCGCGGTGCGGCGCGCGGCAGAGAGCGCCGGTGCTGGCTCGCTGGCCTACCTGATCTACACGTCGGGTTCGACGGGGCGTCCGAAGGGAGTGGCCATCGAGCACCGCAGCGTCGCGGTGCTGCTGGACTGGGCGCGGGAGACCTTCTCTGCGACGGAGCTGTCGGGGGTGCTGGCGTCGACGTCGATCAACTTCGACCTGTCGGTGTTCGAGCTGTTCGCACCGCTGACGACGGGTGGGACGGTGATCCTGGCGTCGAACGCGCTGGAGCTGCCGTCGCTGGCGGCGGCGGGGGAGGTGACGCTGGTCAACACGGTCCCCTCGGCGCTGGGAGCGCTGCTGCTGGCGGGCGGCCTCCCCCCCTCGGTGCGGACGCTGAACCTGGCGGGGGAACCCTTGACGGGAGATTTGGCGCGCCGGGCCTTCGCGGGGAGCCGGGTGGAGCGGGTGCTGAACCTGTACGGTCCGTCGGAGGACACGACGTACTCGACCCTGTTCTCGGTGGAGCGCGGAGAGCCAGGGGAGCCGGGGATCGGGCGTCCGATCCTGGGCACGCGGGGGTACGTGCTCGACGGCTGGTTGTCGCCGGTGCCTCCCGGGGTCTGGGGCGAGCTGTATCTCGCGGGCCTCGGCCTGTCGCGGGCCTACCTGGGCCGCGCGGAGCTGACGGCGGAGCGCTATCTGCCCGATCCGTTCGCTGAGCAGGGTGGAGCTCGGATGTACCGGACGGGCGACGTGGCACGTCAGCGGGGAGACGGCTCTCTGGAGTATCTGGGTCGGGTGGACCACCAAGTGAAGGTGCGGGGTTTCCGCATCGAGCTGGGGGAGATCGAGGCGGCGCTGCGCGGCGCGCCCGGGGTCTCGGAGTCGGTGGTGGTGGCGAGGCCGGACGCCTCCGGGGGTCTGCGGCTGGTGGCCTACGTGGTGGCCGCGGAAGCGGGCTACGAGACGGAGCCGCTGCGGGCGCACCTGCGGCGGAGCCTCCCGGAGCACATGGTGCCGGCGGCGTTCGTGCGGCTGGAGTCGCTGCCGCGCACCCCGAACGGCAAGGTGGACCGCTCGGTGCTGCCCGAGCCGGGGGACCTGGGAACAGGCGAGTCGTACACCGCCCCGCGGACCTCCGCCGAGGAGCTGCTGGCGGGGCTGTGGTCGGAGCTCCTCGGGGTCGAGCGCGTGGGGATCCACGACAACTTCTTCTCGCTGGGGGGGCACTCTCTGCTGGCAGTGCGCCTGGTGTCTCGCCTGCGGGAGAGCGCGGGGGTGGAGCTGCCGCTGCGCTCGGTGCTGGAGACGCCGACGGTGGCGGGGCTGGCGGCGCGGCTCGCGGATCTGCGGGGCACGGAGCTGTCGCGGATTCCGCGGATGCCGCGGGTTTCCCGGAGCGCCAGTCTGCCGCTGTCGTTCTCCCAGGAGCGGCTGTGGTTCCTGTGGGAGCTGGACCGCGGCAGCGCGGCCTACAACATGCCGGGAGCGCTGAGCCTGCGGGGGAAGCTGTCGGTGGCGGGGCTGGCGGCGGCTCTCGGCGCGGTGGTGGCCCGTCACGAGGTGCTGCGCACGACCTTCCAGGTGGAGTCGGGCTCGCCGGTGCAGGTGATCGGCAAGGCCGCGGAGCCCCTACTGCCGATCGTGGACCTGAGCGGTCTTCCCGAAGGGGCGGCGCGGTCGGAGGCCGCCTTCCGGAGCCACGAAGAGGCGCGCGGGCCGTTCGATCTGGAGAAGGGGCCGGTGCTGCGCTCGCTCCTGCTGCGGGAGACTCCTGACCGTCACCTGCTGCTGCTGACGTTGCACCACATCGCGGCGGACGGCTGGTCGTTGGGAGTGCTGATCCGGGAGATCGGAGCGCTGTACTCGAGCGCGGTGACGGGGAGGCCGGCGGATCTGCCGGAGCTGCCGGTCCAGTACGCGGACTTCGCCCAGTGGCAACGCGAGTGGTTGCAAGGGCCGGTTCTGGAGGAGCGCCTGGGCTTCTGGAAGGAGCGGCTGGCGGGGGCTCCCGCGGTGCTGGAGCTGCCGGCGGACCGCCCGCGTCCGCGGGCGCAGAGCGGCCGGGGCGATCAGCGGAGCCTGGTCCTGGAGAGGGAGCTGGCGGCAGGTCTCCGGGAGCTGGCGCGCCGTTCGGAGGTGAGCGTCTTCGGAGTGCTGCTGGCGCTCTTCCAGGCGCTGCTCTCCCGGCAGACGGGGCGGGAGGACCTGCTGGTGGGGACTCCGGTGGCGAACCGGAACCGCCCGGAGATCGAAAACCTGATCGGTTTCTTCGTCAACACGCTGGCGCTGCGGACAGACCTCTCGGGCGATCCGCGGGTGAGCGATCTGCTGGAGCGGGTGCACTGGGGGGTCCTGGAGGCGCAGAGCCACCAGGACCTGCCGTTCGAGCGCCTGGTGGACGAGCTGCACCTGGAGCGCAGCCTGGCGCATGCCCCGCTCGTCCAGGTGATGTTGGGGCATCAGATCTCGCCATGGTCCTCCCTGCGCCTGCCGGGTCTGGAGGCGAGGGAACAGGCAGTGAGCAGCGGGACGGAGAAGCTCGACCTGACGCTGCTGCTGGAGGAGAGCTCCGCCGGGCTACGCGGGAGTTGCTCGTACAGCACCGACCTGTGGGACGGGGCAACGGTGGAGCGCTTTCTGCGCCAGTACACGGTGCTGCTGGCGGGGGCCGTCTCGGCGCCGGGGTCGCGGCTGTCGGATCTGCCTCTTCTCGGCGAGGCGGAGCGCCACCAGCTTCTCGCGGAGTGGAACGACACGGCGAAGGCCGGGACGGCCTCGTCTCTGCTCCTGCACAAGCGTTTCGCGGCGCAGGCGTCGCGCACGCCGGAGCGCACGGCGCTGGTGTGGGGAGAGGAGCGCTGGAGCTACGGCGAGCTGGCCGGGCGGGTGGAGGAGCTATCGGGGGTGCTGGCGGGGCTGGGGGTGGGTCCCGAGCAGCCGGTGGGGGTGCTGCTGGAGCGCACGCCGGAGATGGTGACGGCTCTGCTGGGGATTCTGGGCGCCGGGGGAGCCTACCTGCCGCTCGATCCGGCCTACCCACTGGAGCGCCTGACGCTGATGGTGGAGGACTCCCAGGCGAAGCTGGTGCTGAGCCAGCGCGGCCTCGCCGACCGGTTGTCGTCCCTGCCGGCCCGGACGCTGCTCCTGGACGAGCCCTGGCCCGCGGTGCGGCGCGCGGCAGAGAGCGCCGGTGCTGGCTCGCTGGCCTACCTGATCTACACGTCGGGTTCGACGGGGCGTCCGAAGGGAGTGGCCATCGAGCACCGCAGCGTCGCGGTGCTGCTGGACTGGGCGCGGGAGACCTTCTCTGCGACGGAGCTGTCGGGGGTGCTGGCGTCGACGTCGATCAACTTCGACCTGTCGGTGTTCGAGCTGTTCACCGCTGACGACGGGTGGGACGGTGATCCTGGCGTCGAACGCGCTGGAGCTGCCGTCGCTGGCGGCGGCGGGGGAGGTGACGCTGGTCAACACGGTCCCCTCGGCGCTGGGAGCGCTGCTGCTGGCGGGCGGCCTCCCCCCCTCGGTGCGGACGCTGAACCTGGCGGGGGAACCCTTGACGGGAGATTTGGCGCGCCGGGCCTTCGCGGGGAGCCGGGTGGAGCGGGTGCTGAACCTGTACGGTCCGTCGGAGGACACGACGTACTCGACCCTGTTCTCGGTGGAGCGCGGAGAGCCAGGGGAGCCGGGGATCGGGCGTCCGATCCTGGGCACGCGGGGGTACGTGCTCGACGGCTGGTTGTCGCCGGTGCCTCCCGGGGTCTGGGGCGAGCTGTATCTCGCGGGCCTCGGCCTGTCGCGGGCCTACCTGGGCCGCGCGGAGCTGACGGCGGAGCGCTATCTGCCCGATCCGTTCGCTGAGCAGGGTGGAGCTCGGATGTACCGGACGGGCGACGTGGCACGTCAGCGGGGAGACGGCTCTCTGGAGTATCTGGGTCGGGTGGACCACCAAGTGAAGGTGCGGGGTTTCCGCATCGAGCTGGGGGAGATCGAGGCGGCGCTGCGCGGCGCGCCCGGGGTCTCGGAGTCGGTGGTGGTGGCGAGGCCGGACGCCTCCGGGGGTCTGCGGCTGGTGGCCTACGTGGTGGCCGCGGAAGCGGGCTACGAGACGGAGCCGCTGCGGGCGCACCTGCGGCGGAGCCTCCCGGAGCACATGGTGCCGGCGGCGTTCGTGCGGCTGGAGTCGCTGCCGCGCACCCCGAACGGCAAGGTGGACCGCTCGGTGCTGCCCGAGCCGGGGGACCTGGGAACAGGCGAGTCGTACACCGCCCCGCGGACCTCCGCCGAGGAGCTGCTGGCGGGGCTGTGGTCGGAGCTCCTCGGGGTCGAGCGCGTGGGGATCCACGACAACTTCTTCTCGCTGGGGGGGCACTCTCTGCTGGCAGTGCGCCTG
>CAVVXL010000004.1:0-224547 GCA_963752235.1 uncultured Acidobacteriota bacterium
CGGGGACCCTTCAAGGACCACTGGAACGGATGTGGGTAGTTCCGAGAGTCTCAGCTATGCGAGGGGACATGCCACCACTCAGCGCTGGGAAGCCTAACTAATTCTCTCGACCGGCCGCGGCCAATCTGTCAGCCATCAGGTGGCGCGCCAAAACCCCGTGCGGTAGAGTTCGTCGGCGGGTCGGGCTCTTCAGGAAGGGGAGCCTCGTCGCTCAAAAAGAGGGTAGACATCGTGAAGAAGAAGCTCGGGCACTTCAGCCTGCACCGCGAGACCTTGCATCGCCTCACCTTGGCCGCGCTGGGGGGAGTCGCCGCGGTCGAGACGGGCTCCAATCCTCACAGCGCATGCCTCACCTGCACCTGCGTAAATTGCCCCGATCCGACCGCCTAGGCTCACCCTGAGATCGCCGGCGGGAGCGACCGTTCGCTCTCGCCGTTGAGCTGCGCTTCGGCCAACTCCCGCCGCAAGGTCTCGCTCTTTGGAGAGTGCGCCGTTTCCGCGGCCTCCTCTCGCAGGTTTAGCGGCTCAGGTCGCCGCGCGGCTTGGTCGGCGCGGTTTATGACCGCGATCGTCGGCTGCGGACGGCGGATGCTTCGCCGGCGGCGGTAGAGGGTTCGTGGGCGCGTTCGAGCCGGGCAGGTCGGCCTGTCCGAGGTAGGCCAGGTGAAGCGAACGGAGGAAGGCCGTGTCTTCGTAGATCGGCTGCAGATCGGCGGCGCCGTCGTAGGCCGTTGAGAGCCAGGGTGCGTCGCCGTGGGACTTTCCGAGCTGCCAGGCGGCTTCCCAGAGCGCGGCCAGGGTAACGGCTCCGGCGGCGATCACGACGATGGTCGGTTCCCCGCAGTTATCCCAAAGGGCCTTCAGCACGGCTTTGTCCTTGGTGGCGCTCTTGTGACTTCCGGGACGGGCATCGTTATAGATCTGGCAGATCGTTTCGGGTGGCAGGGTGTCGTGACAGAAACTCATCAGATCCATGGTTGCGCAGGCCGCATCGCGCGGGCTCGAAATCGTCCGGGGCTTGAAAGACAGATTGTCGGCAGCTTCAGCGAAGCCCGCGGCGATCTGAGCGTGATAAGCATTTACCATGTTGTCTTCGTAGGTGGAGTGGACGCCGGTTGAAGCACCGTTCAATCCATCGGCGTGCTGCGAGCCGTGGAGAGGCTGGCAGGCGTCGCCGACGTAATGGGCGAGACAGCCGGCGGCGGTCAGAAAGCTCGTTCCATCGTTCGCCCTGGCATAGCCGACCAGTTGGGCAAAGATCTGCCAGATGCGAAAGGGAAGAGCACCTTCGGCTCTTGTCTCGCTTGTCGCAGCGCTGGGGAGCGGTGCATCCTTGTAGAAGTCACTCCACTCCTGCCAGTTCAAGCTCTCCTCGGACGCAAGGTACTTCTCAAGCAGGGTTTGGCCGTCCTTGCCGGGGAGATCGATATCGGCATAGTGGTTCCAGTTCTCCATGGCCCGGGCCACGGCGGGCTTGACCTTGTTGATGTTGGTTTTCCAAACGACGTCCGGCACATCGCTCAGCGGAACGAACTTCGAAGCTTGGAGGCTTGCGGCCAGAAGATCCTGGTCGGAGCTGAAGCTGAGGTTGTTGATGTTGGCCTGGAAGAACTGCCCCAGCGCTTGGTCCTTGACGAGGAAGCACGCCTGCTGGCCGATCTTGTAGTGACCGACGGGTCCCCAATACTGGGTGCGCTCGGCAGTCGGGTCATGGATGACGTCGAGGCTGAGCTCGCGGAGGATGACGGCCATCGACGTCGCGAGCGAAAACTGCAGGTATTGGCCGGCCGCCGAGTCGCTCGAGATCCGCTGGCCGCCCCACTCGAGCGCGAGCGGCGAGCGGGTATTCGGAACAGCGACGCCATCGAGGCACCAGAGCGAGCCGGAGTCGCCGGGCTGTGTCATGAGCGGATCGGCGTCGCCGGTGCGGGAGCCGATCACGAGATCGGCGATATAATCCCGTCCTCCGATCGATTTGTAGCGGTAGAAAATCGCCTTGATCTCGCCGTGCATTTCACCGCTCGCAGCGCCGTGCGCGACAACCGGCTGTCCGATCCAGGAGAGCGAAGCGGTGCTCGCGCTGAAGTCGGCGACCTCGCCGATCGGCTGGGTAAGCGCGTCGGAATCCCAACGCAGAACGTCGTCCAGGCGGACGATGCCGGCATCGATATTGACCACCTCGTCACGGCAGGGAAGCGACGGGTAGACCTCGGAGAACTTCTTTTCGGTCAGGCGGTGGGTGCCGAGCGTGGTTCCGACGACCTCGGGAACGCCGCGCAGCAGCGCGTGCACGGGGCGGCCCGCTTGGCCGGCGAGGTGAGCATTGGTGAGGACGTAGAAGTCGCTGCCGTCGGAAACCATGCAGGCCACCGTTCCCATGCGGCGCATCCTCTGCGCGTCCACATAAATGGGCGAACCAATACCGAGAGAGGTCGAACCGAGGCGCGAGGGGTCGATGGCGCGCGTCGGAAGCTTCGCCGATTCTGCGAGAATCACGCAGATTGGGACGATACGGCCATCGGGCATGTAGACGAAAGGTGGAATGACATTCTCGGGTTGCGAGTGGAGCTCGTCAAGCGTTTGCCAGCGATGGACGAAAACGAGGATGCAGGGCCAGGACCACTCCTGAATCGCGGAATTCAGGAGCGTGCGCGGTTCGGCTTGCGAGAGGCGCTTGCGCGCAGCGTGCGCCGAAGACTGAGCCGCGTCGATATCCGAATTGCGGATGTAGTAGCGGCCGATGGCGGTAGAGAAGACATTGGGTTTGTGCGCGAGATGGACGTGAAACTGATCGCGGGCATCGAGCAGGTCCCGAAGGCCGAGAGAGTGGAAATCGGTCTTCGACGGTGGTAGGGCGGCTTTTGAGACGGAGTGATGAGAGGCCATTGAGATTCCTCCGCTTGGGTTTCAGGGGATTTTATCACGGCCAGCAGAAGCGAATATTACGAATATCGGTAAGTGCAGAAGACCGACCGATCGGGTTCCAATCAGCTCGGCTCGCCGCCGCCGTGCGGCCGGGGCGCTTACTCCGGAACAGTCGCCGACGAGAGCTCCCGTTCGCTCTCGTCGGTGAGCCCGACGCCGGTCAGCTCCCGCCGCAAGGCCTCGTGGATCAGCCAGGCGAGCTTCTGGGCGGCGCGGTCGGGGGGCAGGCCCTCGGCGCGGATGTTGGAGACGCAGTTGCGTTGCGCGTCGAGGCACCCCACGCGCGGCGCGAAGGTGAGGTAGGCGCCGAGGCTGTCGGGCGCGGAGAGCCCGGGACGCTCGCCCAGGAGGATCAGCGCCAGCCGCGCGCCGAGCAGGGCTCCCACTTCGTCGGCCAGGGCCACGCGGGCTTGAGTGGCGAGGACGAGCGGAGCGATCCGGAGCCCCTCGAGAAGCGGCAGGAGGGCGGCGACGGTCGGCGCTGCGTGGCGCAGCACGGCGAGCGCGGACAGGCCGTCGGCGATCACCACGGCGAGGTGGGGACATCGGCTGTTCCGCTGCGGGCCGCGGCGAGCTCATGGGCGCTCGCCTCGTCGAGCCGGCGGCCGAGGTCGGGGCGCTGGAGGTAGGTGCGGCGGTCGGCGGCGCGGCTGGTGAGGTGGAGCACAGGCAAGCCGGTCGCGGTGAGCTCCGCGTGGAGGCTGGTGATGTCGAGGGTCTCTCCGACCGCGTCGCGCGCCCGGGCGTGCGCCAGCTCGAAGCGCAGCAGCTCGGCGGTGGGCAGCCCGGAGCCGGCGCGCCCCAGGGCCACGCGGGCCGGGGTCAGGGCGGCGAGAGTGCTCCCAGGGGTCCTTCGGCGCAGAGGCTCACGGGCCTCCGGAAGAAAGCCGGCCAGCAATCGATGCAAGCGGTGCCCGCTCGGGGCGGGGAGCAGCCGGCCGGAGTCGTCGGTGAGGTGCATCCCGGCCAGCCAGGTTTCGAACTCCGGGGCGCGCCGGAGTCCGAGGACGTCGCGCAGGAAGAGCTGGTCGTGGAACGAGGTGCTCTGGTAGCCCAGCATGACGTCGTCCGCGCCGGGGACTCCCATGATGAAGTTGACGCCGGCCGCCCCCAGCATCACCAGCAGGGAGTCCATGTCGTCCGGGTCGGCCTCGGCATGGTTGGTGTAGCAGATGTCGCAGCCCATCGGGAGGCCCAGCAGCTTGCCGCAGAAATGGTCTTCGAGGCCGGCGCGGAGGATCTGCTTGCCGTCGTAGAGATATTCCGGGCCGATGAAGCCCACGACCGTATTGACCAGCAAGGGCTCGAAATGGCGCGCCACGGCATAGGCGCGCGCTTCACAGGTCTGCTGGTCCACGCCGTGGTGCGCATCCGCCGACAGCGCGCTCCCCTGGCCGGTTTCGAAATACATCACGTTGTGCCCCACCGTGCCGCGGCGCAGGGAGAGCGCCGCGTCGCGGGCCTCGCGCAGGAGAGCCAGGTCGATGCCGAAGCCCTTGTTGGCGGCCTCGGTGCCGGCCACCGACTGGAACACCAGATCGACGGGTAAGCCGGCCTCGATGGCGCGGATCTGTTGCGTCACATGGGTGAGGACGCAGCTCTGCGTGGGGATCGCGAAGCGCTGGATGACGTCGTCGAGCAGGCGCCAGAGGGTGGCGAGCCCCGGCAGGCTGTCCGAGGCCGGATTGATGCCGATCACCGCGTCGCCGGCGCCGTACATCAAGCCGTCCAGAATGGAGACCGCGATGGCGCGCGGGTCGTCGGTGGGGTGGTTGGGCTGCAGCCGCACCGACATCCGCCCCGCGAGACCCAGGGTGTCGCGAAACGCCGTGACCACGCGGCATTGGCGGGCGACGGCGACCAGGTCCTGATTGCGCATCAGCTTGCTCGCCGCCGCCACCATCTCGGGGGTGAGGCCGGGCGCCACGGCGGCGAGACTCTCACCCGTAGCCGCGTCGCCGAGCAGCCATTCGCGGAATTCGCCGACGGTGAGCGAGGCGAGGGGCGCGAAGGCCGCCGCGTCGTGATGATCGAGGATCAGGCGGGTGATCTCGTCGCTCTCGTACGGGATGAGCGCCTCGGTCAGGAAACGCTGCAAAGGCAGATCCGCCAGCACCATCCGGGCCGCCACGCGCTCCGCGGCGCTCCGTGCCGCGACCCCGGCGAGCGCATCGCCCGAGCGGGCCGGGCTCGCCTTGGCGAGCAGGTCCTTGAGATCGGCGAAGGCATACCGGGTCGAGTCGATCGTCGTGGCCAGCGCCATGGACCGCCGATTGTACCGGGTCCGCCTGTGCCATGATGAGGATCATGTTCCGGCGTTGGGCTCGGTGCGGTGCCCTGGGGCTCGCCGCTCTTCTCTCGGGCGGCCGGCAGAGCGGCGTCCAGGGGTGTCTCGACGAGCTCGCGGCGAAGCGGTATCCGACGGCGGCCCGGCAGTGCGCGGCCGTCTTCGCGGCGAGCGGCGATCCGCGGGCGGGAGCGGCGGTGGTCCGCGCCAAATACTCCCTGGGGCAGGAAGGCGAAGCGCTCGCCTGGGCGGACCGCCTGGAGAAGGCCGGCAAGGTCGCTCCCGGCGTGTGGGCAGTGGTGGGGGCCGTCGACCAGCAGCGCGGCGAGGCGGCGGCGGCGGAGCAGGCCTACCGCCGCGATCTGGCCGTCTGCCGCGCCGCGGGGGATCACGGCCGCGCCTCCGACGTCCTCTACCGGCTCTTCCTCCTCTCGTGGCGGCACTCCAGCTACCGGCAGACCTTTCTGATCGCCAGCGAAGCGGTCCAGGAGGCCGCCAAGGCGGGAGACCGCGAGCGGAAGGTGCGCGCCGATCAGGCCCTCTACACCTCGCTGTTCGAGGTCGGAGACCTCGCCGGAGCGCGGCAGGCCCTGGAGCGGGTCGACGGGCTGATTCCGGAGCAGGATCGCGTCGAGCGGGCCCACTTTCTCAACAACCGCGGCACCGTCCTGGCGGCCGAGCACCGGTTGGGGCTCGCCCGGCACGACTTCGAGCAGGCGCTGAGCCTGGGCGCCGGCCACGACGCCGAGCTCTCCTGCTGGGTCCTCCTGGACCTGACCGAGGTCAGCCTCGAAGGCGGCGACGTCGGGCGGGCGGCCCTCTACCTGAAGCGGGCGGGGGAGCATCTGGAGCCCGGCAAGCCGCCGCCCTCCCTGTTCTACTATCGCTCCTGGGTGGACCAGGCCAGTGGGCATCTGGCGGAAGCCGCGAAGGATCTCGCGCCGGTCCCGCGCGCGGACCTCAGCGCCGAGTGGGGGTGGAAGATCGCGTATCAGGAAGGGCGGGTCGCGGAGGCCCGGGGCGATCTCCGCACCGCGGAAGCGGCCTACGGGAGATCGGTCGCCGTTCTCGAGGAGATGCGCCGCGGCCTGTCCTTCGACGAGCTCAAGTCCTGGCTCCTGGAGGAGCAGCGGCGGCCCTTCGAAGCGTTGTTCCGCCTGCAGGCCCGGTCGGGCCGCGCCGCGGCGAGCCTCGCCACGGCGGAGCGGGCCGAGGCGAGAACCTTCCTCGACGCGTTCGTGCACGCCACCTCCGCCGCCTCCGCCCCTTCCGAATCGACGCCGGCCGGCGAGGCCTGGTCGCCCGACGCCGCGAGCCAACGGATGGCAGACCTCGAGTCACTGCTGCCGGCGATGAGCGAATCGCCGGTGGCGGCCCTGCAACCGATCGATCGCGTTCTGGACGCCTTGCGGGACCGCGACGGTCTCGTCTATTTCGAAGCCGGAGACGAGCTGTGGCTGATCGCCGTGAGGGGGCCGCGGCTCCGGCTGTGGAAGCTGGCGGCTCCGACGGCCGAGGTCCGGGATCTCGCGGACCGCTTCCTGGGCCACCCGGACGATGCCTCCCTCGCCACCCGGCTGGGAGAGATCCTGCTGCCGGCGGGGGCGCTGCCGGAGACCGGGCAGCCGGTCTACGTGGTGGCGGACGGCGCCTTGGGGAACCTGCCGTTCGCCGCGCTGCGCCGGCAGGGGCGGTTCCTGGTGGAGGACCATGGGATCGTCCTCGTCCCCAGCCTCAACGCGCTGGCCGCCCTGGAGGCTCCGCGCGCGGTCCCCGCGCGGCCCGCCGTGGCGCTCGGGGACCCCCGCGGCGACCTGCCCGCCGCGGCGGCCGAGGCCGTGGAGGTGGCCCACCGGCTGGGGGGTATGGCCTTGAACGGCAGCGAGGCGACCGCCCGGCGCCTGCAACAGGCCGCCCAAAGCCGGACGCTGCACCTGGCCACCCACACCGGCCTGGGGCCTCGCGGCGCCTGGCTTCAGCTCGCGGACCGGCGGGTGACGGCCAGCGAGATCGTGGCCGGCCGGATCGGCCCCCGTCTGGTCGTGCTGGCGAGCTGTGCCTCGGGGGTGCGGCCGGGACGCGAGATGTGGGGGTCGCTCGGCGCCTCCTTCCTGGCGGCGGGAAGCCGCGCCGTGCTCGCCTCGCTGTGGTCGGTCGAGGACCGGCCGACCCGCGAGCTGGTGCGCCGGTTCTACGCCGAGGGAGGGGACGCCGACCCCGGCGCCGCGCTGGCCCGGGTGCAGCGTGTTGCGATCCGCCAGGGTCTGTCGCCTCATCTGTGGGCCGCCTTCGTGCTCTTCGGATCGGAGCGGCCCTTGGATGCCTTCGTGAAAAGGAGATAGAGATGTCGAGTCGCTGGCTCCGTTGTATCGCTACCCTGTCGCTTCTCATTCTCGGCTTCGGGATTCCCGCGCAAGCGAAGCCCCTCGCGGCCGGTGCCGCCTTCCCCGGCAGCGGGGTGTCCTCGAAGAGCTCACGGCCTACGGCGCCTCGCTGCTCCCGGCGCTGAAGGACGGCAGCCCCTGGTGCGGCGGAACGGGGTACTGCCCCACGCCGCCGCCGCCGCCCCCCCCGGGCCAGGCGGGCCACACGATGAGCGGCGTCGTCAAACCCCATCCGGCCGGGAAGGGCTCTCCGTAGCCGGCCATGCCGTGGGTCCATGGGCCTCGCGCGGCTCCTTCCCTGGAGCCGGATCCCGAGCAAGACGCCCTGGCGGCTCTTGACAGGGGGAGCTCCGCCGAGGCCCTGACCGTGTTGATGCGCGTCTATGGCTCCGCCGTCTATCGCTATTGCCGGCAGATGGTGGCGGACGATGATTTGGCGCAGGAGGTGCACCAGATGACCTTCATCCAGGCTTACGAGGGGCTGGCGCGGTTCGGCCGCCGCTCCTCGCTACGCACCTGGCTCTTCGGTATCGCCCGCCACCGCTGTCTGGATCTCCTCAAGGTGGACCGGCGCCGCCGCAGCCGGTTCGACCCCTTGGACGACGCGCCGGACCTGCCCGGACCGGGCGCCGACGTGGAGGACCTCCTGGTGGAGCGCTCGCGCGCCCGGCTGCTGGCGGACTGCCTGCGCTCCCTGGCGCCGCGCGCGCGGGACACTCTGCTCCTGCGCTTCCAGCAGGGGCTGTCGTATCCGGAGATCGCCCGCCTTTCCGAGGAGAAGGCGCCGGCTCTCCAGATCCGGGTCACCCGCGCCCTGCCTCTCCTGCGCCGCTGCCTGGAAGAGAAAGGGGTGGCTCCTTGAGCCGCTGCGACCGGTTCGAGACCGAGGGGCTGCTCCTCCTCGAGCAGGGGCTCCCGCTCGACGAGCACTTCGCGGCCTGCCCGGATTGTCTGGCGGCCCGGGTCCTCCACGAACGGCTCGGCGCGGAGATCGCCGCCCTCGGCGCCGGGGATGAGCCGCCCGTCGGCTGGCAGTCCCGCGTCTGGCAGCGGCTCGACCAGCGCCGGGAGCGCCGAAGGCCGAGATGGACCGGGTGGCGCGGGTGGATCGTGCCGATCGGCGTGGCCGCGTCGTTGGCCGGGTTCTTTCTGCTCCGCCCCCCTGGGCCACAGCCTGCCTCGCTGCGCGCCGAGATCGAGGCGGGCGCCACGGTCCGCCGCGGTGGGGAGGCTCAAGCAGGCGACCTCCTGCGGCTCACGGCGGCGGCCGGCGGGTCGCGTCATGCGGAGCTCCGCGTCTACCGCAACGACACCGAGCTGGTATTGCGCTGCTCGACCGACCGCCCCTGCTCGCGCCAGGGGGACGAGGTACGTGCCGCCGTCCTCCTCGACGCCGTCGGACGCTACCAGCCGCTCCTGATGCGCGGGGAAAGCCCCCTGCCGCCTCCTGAGTCCGACCTCGAAAAGGACACCAGCGCCGCCCTCGCCGCGGGGGCCGACGTGAAGCTGGGCTCCGAGATCGTCGTCCGCTGAGCCGCGCTGTTGTGTTGTCTCACCCCGCGTCGCCTCATCGACGTAACCCCGCGGCGACGCCGCGACACACCGGGCGCCACGCCCAGAAGGATTGAGTCATGAAAAAGCAGATCAAGCGACTGAGCCTCTCTCGTGAGACGATCAACCTGCTCGACGGTGACAAGCTGAGCCAGGTGAACGGCGGCCTCGTCTTCCCCTCCAAGGCGGCCGGCTGCTCGGACAACTACTGCGCGACCGATAGCTGCCACTACACCACCTGCTATTGACCCCGGCCTCCCGCCGCTGATCCCCGAGGCGGCCCAGGGCCGCCTCGGAAGACTCCTTGAGGCTCTCCTACCGTCCGACCGGCACCTCGGCTTCGACGTTGATCCTCTCGGCGAGGGCGGTGAGCTTCTTGTCGGCGTCGCCTTCCTCGTCGAGGGTCATCTGGAGGAGCTTCATGGCGGCCTTGTCGCCGAGCAGCCCGGCGTAGGTGCGGACGGTGCCGTAGCCCGCCATCTCGTAGTGCTCGACGTGCTGGGCGGCGGAGATGATGGCGGCGTCCAGAACCTCGGGGGCCATGTCCTCTTCGAGGATCTCCTTGCCGTCGGCGATCACGCCTTCCATCCCCTTGCACTTTTTGCCGGTCCCCTTCTTGCCGAGCTTCTCGAAGATCTGGTCGAGCCGGGCGAGCTGCTCCTTGGTGATCTCCAGATGCTCCTGCAGGGCGGCCTTGAGCTCCGGAGCCGAGGCGGCCTTGATCATCTTGGGGAGCGCCTGGATGATCTGGCGCTCGGCGCTGTGGAGGTCGCGGAGCTCTTCCACATAGAGCTTCTGTAGGCTGTCAATTTCCATGGTGTCCTCCTGGGAGTCGAGGCGAAATCGCCTTCGGGCGAAACATTGAGCAAAGGAGATGCCAGAAGGTCATGGTTTTCCGCCAGGCGACTCCTTGGGGTTCTTCTTGGCTCGGCATAGACTGTCGCCGCGCAAGAAAACGGGAGACGCCGACGGGAGACGCCGGATGACGCTCAGCTCACAGGACGACCTCGAAGGGATGCGCCGGGTGGGCCGGCTCGTGGCGGCGGCGATCCAGGAGATGAAGACGGCGGTGCGGGCCGGGATGACCACCGCGGAGCTCGACGCGGTCGGCGCCGAGTTCCTGCGCCGGCGCGGGGCGCGGTCGGCGCCGCAATTTACCTACAACTTTCCCGGCTTCAACCTGATCAGCGTCAACGAGCAGATCGTCCACGGCGTCCCCGGCCCGCGCCTCCTGGCTCCCGGCGACGTGATCAAGATCGACGTCACGGCGGAGCTCGGCGGCTACATCGCGGACTCGGCGGTGACCGTGCTCCTCCATCCCGTCTCTCCCCTGGCCCGCAAGCTCCGCAAGTGCGCCAAGGCGGCGTTCGAGAAAGGGCTCGCCGCGGCGCGCCTCGGCAACCTGGTCAACGACATCGGCGCGGCGGTCGAGCGCGAGGTGCGGCGGCACGGCTTCAGCGTGCTGCGCGGCCTCTGCGGCCACGGGGTCGGCCAGACGATCCACGAGGCGCCGGAGGTGCCGAACTTCTACGATCCGCGATCGCGGACGCCGCTCACCGAAGGTCTCGTCCTCGCCGTCGAGCCGATGATCTCGGCCGAGCCCTCGCAGCTCGTCACCGAGCCGGACGGCTGGACGATCCGCACCCGCAACCGGTCGCTCACCGCGCACTACGAGCACACCATCGTCATCACCCGCGGCGAGCCGCTGGTGCTGACCGCGGCGGCCTGACGCGTTGGATCTCTCCGCCGTCCTCCGGTTGCTGTACCGCGGACCGCGGGGATTCCGCGGCGGTGCCCCCGGCGTGATCAATCCCTATCGTGACGCCGACGCCGACCGGGAGCTCGACGGCCCCGCCGCCGCCCGCCGCCGGCGGGCGAACCTCGAGGCCTATCTCGAGCGGGTCGGGGTCCCCCGGCTGCTGCTGGTCGGCGAGGCGATCGGCTACCGCGGCGGGCGCTTCTCGGGCATCGCCTTCACCAGCGAGCGCCAGCTCGCCGGCCCCGACGCCATGGGGGGCCAGGTTGGCCGCCGCCTCCCCTGGGCGGGCCCGCCGTTCGCGGCCACCAGCCGCAACCCCGCCCTCTGGCTCGAGCCGTCCGGGAGCATCGTCTGGGACGCGCTCGGCGGCGACGCCCGCGGCGCGCTGCTCTGGAACTCCTTTCCCTGGCACCCGCACGCCGCCCGCGGCCCCTTGAGCAACCGCACGCCGGAGAAGAGCCTGGTCGCCGCCAACCTGCACGTGCTGGAGCGGCTGCTGGCGGAGACCGCCGGCGCCCGCGTGCTCGCCGTGGGGAAGACGGCCGGCGCCGCCCTCGCCACCCTCGGCCTCGAAGCCCCCGCCCTCCGCCACCCGGCCCACGGCGGCGCCGCGATCTTCCGCCGCCAGCTCCAGGCGGAGCGGGAACCCCTCACCCCGGGAAGGAGAAGCACCCCATGAAGGTCCTGGTCCTCAACTGCGGCAGCTCGTCGCTCAAGTTCCAGCTCATCGAGACCGGCTCCGACCGGACCGGCGACGAGCGCACCCTGGCCAAAGGGCTCGTCGAGGATTCCGGCGGCACGGCGATCCTGCATTACGAAGTGGAAGGGAAGAAGCCGCTGCGCGACGCGATCGGTCCGTTCGAGCACCGCGCGGCGGTGGACAAGGCGCTCGCCGTGCTGACCGCTCCCGAGAGCGGGGTGATCCCGCACAAAAAGGAGATCGGCGCGGTGGGGCACCGCGTCGTCCACGGCGGCGAGAAGTTCCACGCCTCGATGCTGATCGACGACGAGGTCCTCGAGGGGATCGAGGCCAACATCGCCCTCGCGCCGCTCCACAACCCCGCGAACCTCCAGGGGTACAAGGCTGCCAAGGCCGCGCTGCCGGACGCGCCCCAGGTCGCGGTGTTCGACACCGCCTTCCATCACACCATGCCGGAGGCGGCCTATCTCTACGCCCTCCCCTACAGCCTCTACCAGCGCTACGGCATCCGCCGCTTCGGCTTCCACGGCACCTCGCACCGCTTCGTCTCCGCGCGGCTGGCGGCGCTGCTGGGGCGCGACGCGGCCGATCCCGACCTGCGCCTGATCACCTGTCATCTCGGCAATGGCGCCTCGCTCTGCGCCGTGCGCGGCGGCCAGTCGGTCGACACCTCGATGGGCTTCACGCCGCTCGAAGGATTGGTGATGGGAACCCGCTGCGGCGACCTCGATCCGGCGGCCCTCCTCTTCGTCATGGGGCGCGACGCCATGGGCTCCGCCGAGGCGAGCTCGCTGATGAATCAGCACAGTGGCCTGCTGGGGATCTCCGGGCTCTCCCACGATATGCGCGAGCTGCTGGAAGCGGAAAAGAAAGGAAACGAGCGCGCCAGGCTGGCGATCGATCTCTTCTGCTACCGCCTGCGCAAGTACATCGGCTCCTACGTCGCCGCGCTGGGAGGCGTGGACGCCATCGCCTTCGCGGGAGGGATCGGCGAGAACGCCCCCGCCGTGCGCGAGCGGACGCTGGCCGGCCTCGAAGCCCTCGGGATCACGCTCGATCCGCAACGCAACCAGGACGCGCAGGGGAAGGAGGCGGAGATCTCGCCCGCGGGAGCGGCGACGCGGATCTTCGTGGTGCCGACCAACGAGGAATTGATGATCGCGCGCGATGCGGCGGGGATCGTGGAAAGGCTTTAGGTTGCAGGGCTCCAGACCGGCGCCAAGGAGGATCGGGCTCCTCGCGCCGGTCCGGGGCGTTGGGCGTCCTCGCGGTTAACCCTGCGGATTGGGCGGGGTTCCGGCGTCACCGGGGATTGGGATCTTGGGGCCGTTGGAGATCACCGCGATGGTCTCCGCCGAGACATCCCCGGGCGTCACGTTCACCGTCGAGTTCTGGTTCGCGGGATCGCAGGGTCCCTGCTGGAGCGTGGGAAGGGTGGAGCACCCCGTCATGGCAAAGCCGGAGTTGGGCAATTCGTGAATGGTCACGGTGCCCGCGGGCACTGGGATGGAGGGCGAGCAGGCTCCTGCGGGGACCACGAAGGGGCCTATGTTTCCCGGGTTTATGGTGAAGGAGAAGTTTCCCGTCGCGTGCCCCCGTTTGCAGATCTCGACGAAGCCCATGCGCTGGTTGGTGTACGTCACCTCGGTGACCCCCGCACCGATCTGGACCTTGACCGTGCCGGTTCCCAGGTTCAGCGATCCGGCCACCATCCGGGTGGGGGGAGCCACGTCGATATTGGTGACGAGATCACCTGCCGGAATCGTTTCGGTGACGGTCACGGTGGAACCGATGGAGAAGCTCGGACCGATCATGCAGAAGCCTCCGGGCGAGGGGCCCGCCGGAACCGTGGTCGTGTTCGAGGCCGAGCCCTGGGTCGTCGTGAAGGTGAACGGCGTCCCGAGCGATATCCCGAAGCCGCCCACCTTGCAGATTTTGAGGATGCCTTGATCCTGCGTCTGCGCGGCCAGGGACCCGGCGGTCAACAGGCCGCTGAGAGCGATCATTGGAATCATAAGGGATCGGGTGAATTTCCTTCTCATGACAAACACCTCTTTCGAGTCATCATTTTGGATTGAGAGGTCGTTATTGATGTACCTTTCGTGGCGGAGAGGTTCTATTTTTCGTTGTAGCCTCCTTCCGAGCGATCGATTCGGGCTCGAGCGAGGACTGCCGCGAAGCAGCGCGCTATCTCAGGTGAAATCGGGGAAACGTTTCATCCACGGGATTCTTCGTAGGGTGCGCTGCGCGCACCGTCAAGGCTGCTGGTGCGCACAGAGTCTGTGAATTTATTGGCAATACGAACCAAAGCGCCAAAATAACCATTGAAAATAAAGGACTTATCGCTGCCCCCAAGGGGCAAAATCAAAAAATTCACAGACTCACAGCGCACCCTACGGGCGATCGGATTCAGGGACGGGGATCGGGCTGAGGCTGCGGGGACGTTGCGGTCTCAGGAAGGGCCCCGCACGCGGAACGAGAATTGGCGCGTGCCGGTCGGCTTGCCGCCGGAGGTGAGCGCTTCGATCTGGAGGACGTAGTCGCCCGCGGGGAGGAGGCTCGCGGGGAAGAGGAGGGTCAATTCTGCCGGGTCCGTGCTCGGCTCCGCGCCCTCGATCCTGCCGACCTCCTGGTGGCTGGCATTCTTCAGGATGGCTCGATACGACGCGGCGACGGGCGCGTAGACGGGAACCGCGAGGACCGCCGAGCGTGCGGACGCCGGCAGGCGGAGGAGATTCGCCGGGCTCTCCTGCGGGCCCGCGTCGCGGACCACGTCGAGATTGAAACGGAGGCCCGCCTGCGGCTTCTGCGCCTCTGCCAGCTGCTCCCGTGCCCGCGCGTTCGCCGCCTGCTGGGCGGCCAAGTCGCGCCGGCTCGCCTCCAACCCTTTCTCCGCCTCCGCGGCGCGGCGCGATTCCATGGCCGAGCGCTGGTGCTCGTGCTCCAGGTTGGCGCGGATCTGCGCTAGTTCCTGCCCGTGATCGAAGGTCCCACGCAGGAGGCCCACCGGCAGGAGGACGAGGACGAGAACCGCCATCGTCAGCACCGCCGCCTGCCGCGAGCGTCCGAGGCGCACGAGCCACGCCACCAGGGCGAGCTGCCGGGCGGTGGCGAGCACCGCGGCGTCCTGTCCTGCCATCCGCTTGAACCCCCGGTGCAACGACTCGGCGAGCTGCAGGCGGTCGAGGCACTCCGGGCAGGAGAGATAGTGGTTCTCGAACCGCTCCATCTCTTCGGCCGCCAGAGTCCCGGCCACGTAGCGGTCGGCGATCTGCTGACTTTCGATGTAGGTGTGATCCATCCTCAGCCTTTCCCTCCCGCGGGTCCCCTCGGGTCGCCCTGCCGTTTCTGCGCGCGCTCCATCAGCTCCTTGAAGCGCTGGCGGGCGCGGAAGAGGACGCGGTTGAAGTGCAGGCTTTCGAGGCCGAGGTCGGCGCAGATCGTCTCCTTGTCCTCGTCGCCGACGTAGAAGCGCATCAGCAGCTCGCGGTCGCGGTCGGTGGGGAGCTCGCCGATCAGGCGGCGCACCAGCTCGGCTTCCTCGTTGGCGAGCACGGACTGGAGCGGGCTCGGGGCCGGGGCCACGGCCTGCGCCAGCTCGCCCGAGTCCCCCCAGGTCCGCCGGCGGGCCGTCTTGCGGCGCTCGGCGATCAGCAGGTTGCGGGCGGTGCCGCGGAGGAAAGAGGAGAGGCCGGCGGGGTCCGCGAGGCCGCTCTGGCGCAGCCGTTCGATCACGATGCGGAAGGTCTCCTGCGCCAGGTCGTCGGCCAGCTCCGGCAGGGCCCCGAGGCGGCTCAGCAGATAGACGAGCCCCCGGCGGTAGCGGGCGACGAGGTCCCCCTCGGCGTCCGCCTCGCCCGCCGCGATCCGCCGGACGAGGTCGGCGGCGACCGCCTCCTCTTCCGGCTCGGCTCCTCGATCCGAGCTGATGACGCCCACCGTACCTCCACCCGGGCGAACCGCCCCGGCCGTGCCGGCTCCAGATCCTTGGTGAACGATGAACATTCTACCTCGGGATCGGGAGCCGGAGGGCGAGGGAGGCATGGGGGTGGTCTCCGGGGAGGCGGTCGCTGCGGCCCGAGCTCCGTCAGGCGACTCGCCAGCCCGAATGGTACGGTCCGGGCTGCGGCCCGGGTCTACCGCTGGGGCCATCGCTCGCGCCCAGGTAGGAATCACTGCGTCCTTGTTACCGAACCCGGAGTTGCTCGTGACCGTGGATACTGGCGGCGGCACCTACGAGGCCCACCAGGAAGGGGCCGGCGAGAGAAAAACGTGTCAGAGCGCCGACCGCCGCAGCAACCAACGCGCCGGCCAGTGTCCCCAGGAGCGTCGAGCGGATCCGCCGAGCCACCGCGGGGCTGGGATCGAGGGTGCACGTCAGCACCGTGAAGCCATTGCCCACGCTGCGCACGATGGTGAACGGTTGCAACGAGTTGGTGAAACCGGTCAGCTTGTCGGGATCGGAGGTCGGTGCCCAGGTGCCCCACGAGGGCACCGTGATCGCGCCATTGCGCAGAAACATAATCCCGTTCGTAGCGGCATCGAATGTCACCTTGTCTGCGAGCGCGACTCCGAGCTCGCTGGTTCCCGGCCCTGTGACGGAGACGCTAAAACCTTGAGTTGTCGTCCATGGCAGGGTTTGATTCGTGCTTTGATTGGTATTTTGAGAGCTGGACATTGTAGTTTCCTTTCCAAGGGGTTTCTCGAACCCTATCGGTTCATCCCAGGACTGTCGTGAGGCCCTTCGTTGTCTCACTCGAATCTCCATTTCCGCTCAACGCCAATCCCCCTGGAGGACAAAGCCGGCCCAGAGGTAGGGGTCGGGGTAGCGCCGGCTGAGCGACCTCTGCGCTTCCCTCAAGGCCGCGGCCGGGGGCAGTGGGTCGTGGTCGCGCCACATCGCCTGGTAGAAGAGCTTCATCAGCTCCGCCGTGGCTCGGTCCTGAACAGGCCACAGGCTCGCCACCACTCGTGGCACGCCGGCATACAGGAATCCCCGCGTCAGCCCCATCACTCCTTCGCCGCGTACCTCCTTGCCGAGGGCGGTGCGGCAGCCGGAGAGAACCACCAGGCCGGCGTCGAGGTCGAGGTCGTAGATGTCCGACAGGCCGAGAAAGCCGTTCTGAGGACGCCCCTTGGCGTCCACCTGCGAAAGGAACAACCCGGAGAGCTCCGGATTGCGGGTGTCGGCCACCGCGTGAGTGGCAAAGTGCAGAACGCGGTAGTCGCGCAGTTTGCCGGAAGTCACCGCCTCGCGGTTCGCGTCGAGGCCCAAGCCGAGCCAGACCATGCCGCGAGGAGCCAGAGCCTTGATGGCCTCCGCCTCGTTGCGGGTCGCCGGCAAGGGTTCCAGCGCTCCAGCCGGCGCCTCGGCTGCCCGGCTTCGGATTCGAGCCCGATGCCGAGGTCTCGCCGCCAATCGAGGCGCCCTTAGCCGCTGCGCGATCCGTCTTCAGATGACCGGCATCGAAGACCGGATCGGCGAGGACCGCCCCCCATTCTGGGCGGATCCGACCTCGGCCGCGCCGCTGCGCGGAGAGAGTGGTGGCCGAAGGGATGGAGACGACCTCTGAGCGCTCGAGCAGAGGGATTTCCCGGGCTTCCCCACTCTTAACCTGAGCGGGGACCGGAAGGGCGGCGAAGGGTACGATGCCCAGCGCACCATCGGGAACCACGACCAGCCGGCGGAGAGACGTCGCCTCAGTCTGGCTGCCAGATGGGGCCGAGCAGGATCTGACTCAGCCTTGCCGCCGTCTTTCCGCGCGTCGCGCTTCCAGCTCTGGCCGAGCTCATCTCCCGATGATACTGGCGGGCCAGATCCTCGATCTCCTTTCGGCCCGGCAGGACGAAGCTGTGCATCTGCCCCGCTTCGAGGGCCCACAGGAAGCTGCGGTCTTCCCCCAGAGAATATTCGAGCAGCACTGTCCCAGGATCCAGCCAGCCGTAGATTTCGTGGAGATCAACCGCGGGCGGCGAGGCTGAAGGCGGCGAAACGCGGATTTGGCTGAGGATCTCGTTTCCGGAGTGCTCATTTCGGCGAGGTGGACTTTGATTTCCGCTTGCAGGGCCTGCGCCCGCTCACCGTCTGCCGTGAGGAGCTGGTCGATCTTCGCGCTCAACTGGCGTAGAAGGCGGTTCCGTTGGTCCAGCAAGTTCGGCGGCGGCGGCGCCCGAACGGCCTGGGTTGCCCGAGCGTAAGGCGTCGACGAGGCTGCGGGCGCGGGCGCGCTCGCTGATCGTGAAGGCCTTCTGATCGTGACCCTTCCCCGGGTCGGAGACTTCCAGTCCATCAGCAGATCGATCAGCAGCGAATAGGCGCGATGCCGCGTTGCCAGGAACGAGGTCCGCAGATCCGCGGCGACGACGCCGATCCGGAGCTCCTCCAGGAGGTTCACCGCCGCTTCGGCGTGAAGAGGGCCTCGTCCGTATTGCCGAGTCTGCGTTCTGCCCGGGCCAGCTCGTACAGCGTCTCCGCTTCGCCGGCCCGGTCCCGCGAAGCGCCGCCGTCCCTCCAGAGCTTCCTCCAGGCTCTCAGGAGCCTCTTGGCTCGGCCCGACAGGAAGAGTGCCCGGCCTTTCTGGTGGAGGATTTCCGTCCGTATGCGGGGGCTTCCTCCTTCTCCCGGCATGTGAGAGCGGCCTCGAGCTCACGAAGCGCCGCGCAGCATCCCCGCGATCGAGGTGGACCTCGGCGAGTAGCAAACGGCTGGACGCCTGCAGCTTTGCGTCCTCTCGATCCTTGGCGAATCGAGAGCGCTTCCCGATGTAACTCAAGAGCCTTGACAGGGTTGCCGAGCTGGAGCCAAGACGGTCCCAAGGTTGTTCAGAGTCGCGATTTCATCCGACTTATCCGGCAGCAGTGCGGATCTTAGGGCTTCGCTCAGATAGCGAAGGGCCCGCTCCGGCTCTCCCATGCTGATATAGAGGTAGCCCATATTGCTGAGCCGCGCACCCTCGAGTCGATCGTCACGGCGGGAGCCCTGACTTCACGGATTCGGCCGTAGAGGTCGAGCGCCTCTTGCCACTCGCCTAGAGTGCGATGGACCACTGCGATGTTGTTGAGCGCCTTCGCCTCCTTGACCGGTCGCCCAGGTCGTGCCAGAGGTCCGGCGATTTCTGATAGGACTCCAGGGCCTTATCGGGCTCGCCCAGGAGGTCGTGGACGCTGCCGAGGCGGTTGAGGATCTCTGCCTCCTGCCCGCGATCGCCGAGCCCGTGGAAAAAGTCGAGGTTCTCCTGGAAGCAGGTGAGGGCGCGTTGCGACCGATCCTCGGCTGTGCTCCAGAGAGCAGGCGGCGAAGCGGGCCGCAGCCACCTCGGACGGTTGAGGCGGAGCGAGACTTTGCCAGAGAGCGGGACGCTCCAGATAGCTTCTCGCTTCGCCGGTGCTCCCTGTCTGCATCGAAAGCGCTCCCAGCCACTCGAGGGCCTCGGCCTCACGCTCCGGCCGCTTCAAGTCATGCCAGAGCTGGAGCGAAATCCTCTGGAGGCCCGGGCCGACGATCGCTCGCCCAAGCTTCTTCGAGCATGGCAAGGCAAATCAGGGTCTCGGCCGTCCAGGAGCGATCGTCGAAGGGATTGCCGAGCTCATCTTCAGCGCTCGGCGATAGAGAGGCGCCGCTCGCTTTCGCGATTCGACCGTGTCCGGAACGCCCTCCTGTCCCGCTCGGCTCATCAGCGCCAGGGCCTCGCGCCTCGGGCGCTCGGTCGGCCCGGAAGGAAAGGATTCGGTCCGCAGGGCATAGCGTCCCGTCCAACCGGCCTCTCCCTCGGCCGGACGGTCCAGCCGAAACTCGCCCGGCCGTTCCAGTAACAAAGCCTGCGGTCCCCCACCGGCGTTTGCGGCCTGCACTGCGAGCGGCTCCCCACCGGCGAGAGGCAAGGCCTTCAGGGCCAAGGTCGATGCTCTGCTGCTCGACCACCACCGCCACCACGGTCCCCTGCCTCCACCCGCACCCGCCACCCATGCGTCTCCCCCGCCGCGATCGGACGCTCGCGGGTCTCTCCCAAGGGCAAGGTTTCTTCGGGTTTCTGCGCCTCGGCGTGGACGCCGGGACGCAGAGGAAGGAGAGCATGAAGGCCGCGGCCCCGAGGAGGCCGCGGCTCCGGACGGACGACACTCTGGAGGCCATGCTCGTATTCTACGAGCATTCGCTCACGAAGTTATCCCTTACTGATCGCCCGACGTTCCCTCGGCGTCGTTGCTGGTCTCCTTGCCGCCTCGCGAGGGCGCGCCCTCGCCGCCCCAGGACCAGTCGCGGATCTCCGGCATGTCGTCGCCATACTTTTCGATATATTCCTTATGATCGATCAGTTTGTCGCGTAGCGCCTGCTTGAGGTAGGCGGCGCGGGCGCCGAGGGCGGGGACGCGGTCGATCACGTCCTCGACGAGGTGGAAGCGGTCGAGGTCGTTGCGCACCACCATGTCGAAGGGGGTGGTGGTGGTCCCCTCCTCCTTGTAGCCGCGGACGTGGATGTTGTCGTGATTGGTCCGCCGGTAGGTGAGGCGGTGGATCAGCCAGGGATAGCCGTGGTAGGCGAAGATCACCGGCTTGTCCGGGGTGAACAGGCTGTCGAAATCCTTGTCCGAGATGCCGTGCGGGTGCTCGCCGGGCGGCTGCAGGGCCATCAGGTCGACGACGTTGACGACGCGGATCTTCAGCTCCGGCAGGTGGCTCCGCATCAGGTCGACGGCGGCCAGCGTCTCGAGCGTCGGGACGTCGCCGGCGCAGGCCATCACCACGTCCGGCTCGCCTCCCTGATCGCTGCTCGCCCATCCCCAGATGCCGAGCCCGGCCGTGCAGTGCTTGACGGCCGATTCCATGTCGAGCCATTGCGGAGCGGGCTGCTTGCCGCAGACGATCACGTTGACGTAATTGCGGCTCCTCAGGCAGTGATCGGTCACCGAGAGCAGGCAGTTGGCGTCCGGCGGCAGGTAGATCCGCACCACCTCGGCCTTCTTGTTGGCCACGTGATCGATGAACCCCGGGTCCTGGTGGCTGAAGCCGTTGTGGTCCTGCCGCCAGACGTGCGAGGTCAGCATGTAGTTGAGCGAGGCGATCGGCCGGCGCCAGGGGATCTCGCGGATCGTCTTCAGCCACTTCGCGTGCTGGTTGAACATCGAATCGATGATGTGGATGAACGCCTCGTAGCAGGAGAAGATGCCGTGGCGGCCGGTGAGCAGGTACCCCTCGAGCCACCCCTCGCACTGGTGCTCGGAGAGCACCTCCATCACCCGGCCGTCCGGCGACACGTTCTCGTCGGTGTCGAGGTGCTCGGCGGTCGATTCGCGGTCGGTCGCCTCGAAGACGTCGTTCCAGCGGTTCGAGGCCGTCTCGTCGGGGCTGAAGATGCGGAAGTTCCGCGCGTCGGCGTTCTTTTTCAGCACGTCGCGCAGGAAGGCGCCCTGCACGCGGGTGGCCTCGGCCAGGGTGCCGCCGGGCTTGGGGACCTCCACGGCGTAGTCGCGGAAGTGCGGCAGGCGCAGGTCGCGCAGCACGGCGCCGCCGTTGGTCACCGGGTTGGCGCTCATCCGCCGCTCCCCCTGCGGCGCCAGCTCGGCGATCTCCGCGCGCAGCGTCCCGTGCTCGTCGAACAGCTCCTCGGGGCGGTAGCCGCGCATCCACGTCTCGAGCATCCTGACGTTCTCGGGATGGGTCGCCATCTCGGCCAGCGGCACCTGATGGGCGCGCCAGGTCCCCTCGACCGGCTTGCCGTCGACCACCTTGGGGCCGGTCCATCCCTTGGGCGAGCGCAGCACGATCATCGGCCAGCACGGGCGCGTGCGGAAGCCGTTGGTCCGCGCGTCGGTCTGAATGCGCCGGATCTCGGCGAACACGTCGTCGAGCACCGCCGCCATCCGCTGGTGCATGGTCTCCGGGTCGTCCCCCTCGACGTAGTACGGCGCGTAGCCATACCCCCGCATCAGGCTGTCCAGCTCCTGGTGGGGGATGCGGGCGAGCACCGTGGGGCCCGCGATCTTGTAGCCGTTGAGGTGCAGGATCGGGAGCACGGCGCCGTCGTGGACGGGATTGAGGAACTTGTTCGAGTGCCAGCTGGTGGCGAGCGGGCCGGTCTCGGCCTCGCCGTCGCCGATCACGCAGGCCGCGATCAGGTCCGGGTTGTCGAACACCGCCCCGTAGGCATGGGAGAGGGAGTAGCCGAGCTCGCCGCCTTCATGGATCGACCCCGGGGTCTCGGGCGCCGCGTGGCTCGGGATGCCGCCGGGGAAGGAGAACTGCTTGAACAGGCGCTTCAGCCCCGGCTCGTCCTCCGAGATGTCCGGGTAGACCTCGCTGTAGGTCCCCTCGAGATAGGCGTTGGCGACGATCCCCGGGCCGCCGTGGCCGGGGCCGGTGATGTAGATCATGTTGAGGTCGTGCGCCTTGATCAGGCGGTTCAGATGCACCTAGAGGAAGTTGAGCCCCGGCGTCGTCCCCCAGTGGCCGAGCAGGCGGGGCTTGATGTGCTCGAGGGTCAGCGGCTCCTTGAGCAGCGGGTTCTTGTAGAGGTAGATCTGTCCCACGGAGAGATAGTTCGCGGCGCGCCACCAGGCGTCCATCTTCCGGAGAGTTTCAGGCGAGAGCGGATTTTCAATCGGCATGGAAGACCTCCTTCTGCAGGCGGGGCTATCCTGACACAACGGCTTGCGAGGGGCGGGGAGGCCTGAAGATCGTCACCTTGCCGCCGGCGCGGGGTAACATTCTCTCCCGAATGCCTTCCGACCTCCTCCACCCTTCCGACCTCGCCGGCAGCCTCGTCGTGCGGGCGCTCTGCCGGGACGTCCTCGTCCGCGGCGTCCCGCTCGCGATCAGCACCGCCGACGAGATGCTCCACTTCTTCCAGTTCGCCCAGGGGCACGGCCTCGAGCGGGCGGTGGCGATGTACCTCGACTCCGGACGGCGGATCTGGGAGACCGAGCGGCAGATCCTCGCCTGGCGGTTCGGAGGGCTTGCCGGAGACTCATGGAGCGGCCGCGTGCTCGACTTCGCCAGCGGCTACGGCCGGGTCACCCGGCACCTCGTCGCGGAGATCCCGCCGGAGCGCGTCTGGGTCGCGGACGTCTACGCCGAGGGGGTCGCCTTCCAGGAGGAGCAGCTCGGGGTCCACGGCCTCGTCTCGACGACCGACCCGGAGCGCTGGGAGTGCCCCGTCTGCTTCGACGCCATCCTGGTCTCCTCGCTCTTAACCCACCTGCCGGAGCGGCGCTTCGTCGCCTGGCTCCGCCGCCTGGGCGAGCTGGTGAGCCCGGGAGGCGTCCTCCTGTTCAGCGTGCACGACCTGTCGTTGCGCCAGGACCCCGCTCCGCCGTCGGGCTTCGTCTTCGAGGCGCAGAGCGAGAGCGGCTCGCTCGATCCCCAGGAGTACGGCAGCACCTGGGTCGGCGAGGCCTTCGTGCGCGCCGCCGTCCGGGAGACCCTCGGCGCCTGCCCGGTCCTCCGCATCCCCCGCGGGCTCGCCAGCTTCCAGGACCTCTACGTGGTGCTCAAAGAGGAAGCTCCCGCTGCGGTGTCCTCGTCCGTAGGTCCCTTCGCGGGTCTGCTGGTGGAGCGGGAGGCGGACGGCTTCCTCGAGCACTGCTCGTGGGATGGGCAGCGTTCGCTGCGTCTGAGCGGCTGGGCCGCCGACCGGGTGACCGGCGTGCCGCCGCGCGAGATCCGGATCTCGATCGACGGCACGCTCGTGGCGATCTGCCGGGATCTCGAACCCCGCCCCGCCGTCGCCCAGGCCTTCGCGAGCGATCCGATGGAGGTGGTGGGCTTCCAGACGACGGTGGAGCTCCCGGAGGGCGCCGATCTCGAAGCCGCCCGGCTGTCCGTCCGGCCGGTTGCGAGCACCGGGGAGGAGATCAGCCTCTACGCGGGCTCGATCGCTGCGGCCTGCCTCCGCTCGGCGCAGCTGGACACCCTGATTCTCCAGAGGGAGATGGCGCAAAGGCACGCCAGGTATAACGAGCGTCTGGCTGAGCAGGAACGCCGGCTGACCGAGCTCGACGCGCGGGCCGCGGAGCAGGAGCGCCGGCTCAAGGCGATGGAGACGAGCCGGTTCTGGAAGGCGCGGAAGGTTTGGTTCCGGCCCAAGCAGTGAGTGGGGTGACCCGCGCCGCCATCACATGCGCGAGGCCGCCGGCGACGCGAAGGCCGTCGGCGCGATGGGCGAAGTACCGCCGGTTCATCTCGTCCATCCCCGAGTCCTCCAGGTGTCCGAACCCCAGCCGGCGCAGCTCGGCCGCCAGCTCGTCCGGCGTGAAGAAGGTCTGGAACGGCTCCCCCGCGGCGGCGACCCGGTTCGCCAGGCTCGCGAAGGCGAGGCGCTGCAGCCAGTTGAGGGAGGAGGGGGAAAGGCCGTAGTCGAAGAGGACCTCGCTGCCGGCCGGCTGGGCGGCCACGAAGGCGAGGGTCTCCAGCACGGCGTTCCGCGTCAGGTAGGGGACCACGCCGAGCCAGGAGAAGAAGGTGATCCGGCCGGATCGAAAGCCAGCTTGGGCGAGCCCGTCCGCGAGGGTCTGACGCTCGAAGTCGACCGGCGCGAAGGTCATTGACTCCGGGATGGCGATGCCGCCCTTGGCCAGCCGCCGGCGCTTCCACCCTTGCGTCGCGGGGTGATCGACCTCGAAGACGTGGAGGCGGTCGGCGGGATACGGGTTGCGGTAGGCGAAGGTGTCCAGCCCGGCACCCAGCACTACGTACTGGCGGACGCCGCGCGCGACGGCCGCCGCGAGAGCGTCCTCGGCATACCGGCTGCGCATCACCATGTACGCCCGCATCGACCGCGCGATGCGTCCGCGGGACTTCGCCTTGCCGCTGCGCCTCCTCGTCTCCTCCTCGCCGCCCACGATCGCCAGCGCGAGCGGATCGTCGAACACCTTGGGATCGTCCAGGACCTGGTGAGCGGCTCGCCGCAGCGCCACGCGGTATGCGGTCACGCTCGGCCGGTCGTCTTGCATGGGGCAGTCTCCTCCGGGAAGTAGTTTACCGATGCGGCGAGGCGGTGCCGCGGTCTGTTGACCCAGGGCAGCGTGACGTTGCCCTGGTTTTTCCGGCCGGTGAAGTAGGGAAGCGTGAGATTTACCTAGTGCCGCGGGCCGTGGAAGTGGTGACGCGTGACGTTGTACTGGTTCTCTCGAACGTCGAACTGGGTCAGCGTGGCGTTCCCCTGGTTTCTGCGGCCATGGAAGTAGGGCAACGTGACGTTGCGCTGGTTCCATGGGCCGGTGAAGTAGTGAAACGAGACGTTGTACCGGTTTCGCCAACCGTCGAAGTGGAGCAACGTGACGCTTCCCTGGTTCTCCAGACTGTGGAACCGGGGGAGCGTGACGCTCCCTGAGGGCAACGGACCGTGGAACCAGGGCAGCGTGACGTTGCACAGGTTTCCTGGAACGCCGAAGTAGGTCAGCTTGACGTTTACCGGGTTCTCCGAAACGACGAACCGGGGGAGCGTGACGCTCCCTCGGGATACAAAACCGGCTACGCTAAGGAAGAGATGGCTGCCCAGATCCTGGGCTCTCGGCGCAAGTGTCTGCAATGCCTCGACATCAGCCCGGCAGGGCGGCCTTCCTGTAGCCCAGGGTGTCAACCCTGGGAACGTCGGCGGGTACCCGCTCCATTCTTTCGAGGCATGCCCCGCGCCAACCCCAGGGCTCACGGCCTGGGCTACAGGAATGCCGCCCTGCGGGCTGGCGTCAGTCACCCGCGGGACGTTCTGTAGAAGAGGGTGCCGCCGAGGAAGGTCAGGAGGGAGTTTTCAGCGGACACCCCAGTTTGCGCCGCCCTCCCCGCGGGCAGTCTGGCGGTCTTGTGCGCGTCGCAACAAGACGCCCTGGAACACGCCACCACGGCGCGCCCCGAAGGGGCGAAAATCTGATTAGCCCGGTGCTTCAGCGCCGGGTAGCGGACATTCCCAATCCCCACCCGCCCCGAAGGGGCGGTGCCGTTCGCACAAAGTCTTGCAGGAGTGTCGGAGGCACAGGAGCGAGACCCCGGGCATCCGGCCCGAAAGGCACCGCCCCTTCAGGGCGGGTGGTTTGGGTGGGACGGCCGACCGGGCGCTAAAGCACCCGGCTATTCAAATTTTCGCCCCTTCAGGGCGCGCTCTGGGGAGACTTCCAGGGTGCCTTATGGCGACGCGCACAAAACGCCGCGATCACGTTCGGCCCCGTCCGGCGCTCACCAGACCGCGTAGAGGTTCCACATCACATGCATCAGGATAGGGAGGATCACCGAGCCCGTCTGCTTCCGTGCGAAGCCGAGCAGCAGGCCGTCGACGAAGAGCACGGCGATCACTCCCGGTGGGTAGCCGATGTGGATCGCCGCCCAGACCGCCGCCAGCAGCACGATGGCGACGGTCGGGCCGATCCGCCTCCGGCTCAGCCGGTCGTAGAGGAGTCCGCGGAAGATCAGCTCCTCGGCGATCGGGCCCAGGATGCCGACGGCGAGCACGCGCAGCACGTTCACGATCATGGGCGACCGCGCCCAGACGGAGAAGTCCCAGGGTCCCCGCCAATCCATGATCGCGTTCGTGATCAGCATCCACGCGAGATAGACCGCCATCCAGAGGGCGGCCTGGCCGGCGCGCGGGGCGAGCAGTCCGAGGTTCTCCCGCCAGGAGAGGCGCCGGACCTTCATCACCAGGAACACGACGGCGATCGCCAGCAGGGGGAACGCGACCTTGAGCAGGCTGGCCTGGAGCGGAGGCAGGGTTTCGAAGAAATGCATCAGAGTTCTCCGTAGGAAAGGAGAGAAAGTTTCAGCAGCTCCGCAGCACCCGGCACGGATTCCCCACCGCGATCACGCTCGGCGGCAGGTCGCGGGTCACCACGCTCCCCGCCCCGATCACCGTATCGGCGCCGATCGTCACCCCCGGGCAGAGGATCGCCCCGCCGCCGATCCACACGTTGTCGCCCACCGTCACCGGCAGCGCGAATTCGAGCCCGGAGCGCCGCGTCTCCGCCTCGGTCGGGTGCTGCGCCGTGTAGATCTGCACCGCGGGTCCGATCAGCACGTCGTCGCCGATCGTGATCCGGTTGCAGTCCAGGAAGACGCAGTCGTAGTTGATGAAGACGTTCCGTCCGATCAGGAGGTTGTACCCGTAGTCGCACCGGAACGACGGCTGGATCACCGAGCCGCGTCCGAAGTAGGCGATCAGCTCCAGCAGCAGCTCCAGCCGCTCGTCGGCGGCGTCGGGACGCGACCCGTTGAGCTGATAGAGAAGGTGCTGCGCGTGGAGGCGATCGGCGACGAGCTCCGGGTCCATGGCGTTATAGAGCTCGCCGGAGCGCATCTTTTCTTTTTCGGTGGATTCCTGCACAGACAAAACCTTATCTAACTTCGTACGGGTCGACTTTCGATAGAGGCCTGAACCCGTGACAAACCTGTCCCATTTCACCGTCCCGAAGGCGACACCACCGGATAAAGCCCCTCCATCACTACCTCACGCTCATCGAAGAAGTAGGTAATCTTGAAGCTCACGCCTTCGTTGGGATGGATCGGCCAGCTTCTCAGGCGGCTCCCGCGAACGGCCATGCCCCGCTCGGGATCACGAACCAGGACCCACTCCGCGCCCGCGATGGATTCGAGCAAATAGGGGACGCTGGGGTGGATCTCTTGGACTTGGGTGAGGAAACGAGCTGTCTTCCGGAGCGACCGGCTCATTCCGCCTCTCGCTCGAGCCGCAGACAGAATTCGATCTCGTCCTCGGTGACGGGGGTTTGAGGATCCCCTACGAAGACCGTCTCATAGGGGATGACCTCGTAGAAATCGGCGACCTGCCAGCCGATGAAGCCGTGCGAGCGCTCGCTCACTTCGGTGGCGCTGCTCTCCCAGAGCTCCTGGAGGATCTCGTCGGCGAGTTGCAGCTCGTCGACGGAAAAGAGCGCGGTCTCGGAGCGGCGGTTGGCGTGGACCCGCCGCTGCTCCCGTCCGAAGTAGTCCCTCCGGATCTCCTCGCAGTCGCCGTCCCCCTGCATCTGGCTCAGGATCGGGAGGACGGCCTTGGGGGCCGGTCCGAAGGGCAGCTTCTGATAACTGTGGCCGGTGATCGAATGGCCGAGGCGCCGGTAGGCGGTGAAGTCGCAGTAGAAGAGGAGCTTGTTGAGCTTGGTCGACGAGAACCGCGGATCGTCCTCGGACTTGGTGGCCAGATATAGGATCAGCTCCTTCATCTTCCTGTCGTCCGGTCCGACTTCACGCGGTCTCATCATGGCAGCGCTCCTGTTCATAGCGCCCAGTTTACGCTTACGCGTTACGCCCCAGCAAGTCCTCCGCTGCCTTCACCACATCCTCCGGCAGGAACCCAAACGCCTTCTGCAGATCCTTGTAAGGCGCCGAGGCTCCGAAGCGCTCGATCCCGTGCACGGCGCCGTCGAGGCCGACGTACTTTCCCCAGCCGAAGGGGGAGGCGGCTTCGATAGCGAGGCGCTTGCGGAGCTTGTTGGGGAGGACGGATTCCTTGTAGGCGTCGGGCTGCTGGTCGAAGAGCTCGAAGCAGGGGAGGCTGACGACTCGCGCCTTGGTGCCCTTGGCGGCGAGCTGCTTGGCGGCTTCGACGGCGAGCCAGACTTCGGAGCCGGTGGCCATCAGGATGATCTCGGGGTCGCCGTCCGCGGGGTCGGAGAGGACGTAGCCGCCTTTGGCCACTCCCTCGCGGGCCTTCTTCGCCGTCTCTTCGAGGATCGGCAGGTTCTGGCGGGTGAGCGCGAGAGCGGTGGGGGCGTGCTGGTGGAGGATCGCGACGCGCCAGGCTTCAGCCGTCTCGTTGGCGTCCGCCGGGCGGATCACCAGGAGGCCGGGGATGGCGCGCAGCGAGGCGAGCTCGCCGATCGGCTGGTGGGTGGGGCCGTCCTCGCCGAGGAAGATCGAGTCGTGGGTGTAGACGAAGATCGACTGCAGCTTCATCAGGGCCGCGAGGCGGACCGGCGGGCGCATGTAGTCCGAGAAGACGAGGAAGGTGCCGCCATAGGGGATCCAGAGCCGGGAGAGGGCGATGCCGTTGAGGATCGAGCCCATGCCGTGCTCGCGGACGCCGAAGCGCAGGTAGAGCCCCTCGGCGTTCGCGGCCTCGAAGTCGCTGCGCCCGGTGATCGCGGTGTTGTTCGACGGGGTGAGGTCGGCCGAGCCGCCGACGAGCTGCGGCAGCTTGGGGACGATCGCGTTCAGCACCTTGCCGGAGGCGGCGCGGGTGGCGATCGGCTTGTCCTTGGAGTCGAAGGTGGGGACGGCGTCCTCCCAGCCGTCGGGGAGCTTCCCGGAGAGGCGGCGGTCGAGCTCGGCGGCGAGGTCCGGGTGGACCTCGCGGTAGCTCGCCAGGAGATCGTTCCACGTCTGCTCCAGCTTCTGGCCGCGCTGCCTGGCGGCGTCGAAGGGGGCCTCGACGCCGTCCGGTACGTAGAAGGTCGGCTCGAGCGGCCAGCCGAGGTTCTTCTTGGCGGCGGCGGTCTCCTCCGGTCCCAGCGCTTCGCCGTGGGCCTTCGAGGTCCCCTGCCGGTTGGGGCTGCCGTAGCCGATGATGGTGCGCACGATCACCAGGGTCGGACGGTCGTCCTCGGCCTCGGCGGCCTGGATGGCGGCCTCGAGGCGCTGGAGGTCGTTGCCGTCCTCGACGCGCAGCACGCGCCAGCCGTAGGCCTCGAAGCGCTTGCCGACGTCCTCCGAGAAGGAGAGCGAGGTCGGGCCGTCGATCGAGACGTGGTTGTCGTCGTAGAAGACCTTGAGCTGCTTGAGCTTCAGGTGGCCGGCGAGGGCGCAGGCCTCGTGCGGCACCCCTTCCATCATCTCGCCGTCGCTGGTGTGCACCCAGATCCGGTAGTCGAAGAGGGGGAAGCCGTCGCGGTTGAAGTGCTCGGCGCTCATCACCTGGGCGATCGCCATGCCGACCGAGTTGCTGATCCCCTGGCCGAGCGGGCCGGTGGTGACCTCGACGCCGCGGGTCAGCTCGTGCTCGGGATGCCCCGGGGTCTTCGAGCCGAATTGGCGGAAGCGCTTCAGCTCTTCGATCGGGAGGCCGAAGCCGGCGAGATGGAGGAGCGAGTAGAGGAGCGCCGAGGCGTGGCCGCAGGAGAGGACGAAGCGGTCGCGGTTCGGCCAGTCGGGGTTGTCCGGGTTCTGGCGCATGAAGCGCGTCCAGATCAGGTAGGCGAGGGGGGCCTGCCCCATCGGCGCGCCGGGATGGCCGGATTGTGCCGCCTCGACCATGTCCACGGAGAGGAACCGGATGGTGTTGATGGCGAGCTGGTCCAGGGTCTGCGGGGTCTTATCGGCGGTATCGGCATGGTCGGCCATGATCAGCGCTCCCTTCACGGAAAGACCCCGGACGGCGGGGCGGGCCTAGTCTATCGCGGACGTTTTGACTCCGGCGCGCTCTCCCCCTACAATGTCCCTTCCCTGCCGGGCCTTACGGAGAGGTGCTGGAGTGGCCGAACAGGGCTGCCTGCTAAGCAGTTGTCCGGGGTAAACCCGGACCGAGGGTTCGAATCCCTCCCTCTCCGCCATTATTTTCTTCCTCGGTTTGACATGCTGAAAGCCATCAATCCCGCCACCGGCGAGCTGATCCGCGAGGTTCCCGAGCACGACGAGATGGAGGTCGACCGCCGGCTGGAGACCGCCGAGCGGGCCTTCGGCTCGTGGCGCCGCTTCGACTTCGAGGAGCGGGCCGTCCGGCTGACCGCCGTCGCCGACCGCCTGCGCGACGCCCAGGGGGACCTCGCCCGGCTGATGACGGAGGAGATGGGGAAGACCCTCGCCGCCGCCGAGTCCGAGGTCGACAAGTGCGCCTGGGTCTGCGACTTCTACGCCGAGAACGCCGAGCGCTTCCTGGCCCCCGAGAACGTCGGGACGGACGCCGCGCGGAGCTACATCCGCTACGACCCGCTCGGGCCGGTGCTCGCCATCATGCCGTGGAACTTCCCGTTCTGGCAGTTCTTCCGCTTCGCCGCGCCGGCGCTGATGGCGGGGAACGTGGCGCTGCTCAAGCACGCCGCGAACGTCCCCGGCTCGGCGCTCGCCATCGAGGCGGTGTTCCGCGAGGCGGGGCTGCCCGAGGGGGTGGTGACGACGCTGCTGATGACCTCGGAGCGGGTCAAGCGGCTGATCGGCCATCCCACGGTGCGGGCGGTGACCTTGACGGGGAGCGACCGCGCCGGGCGCGAGGTGGCCGCCGAGGCGGGGCGCTGCCTCAAGAAGACGGTCCTCGAGCTGGGCGGCTCCGATCCCTTCATCGTGCTCGACGACGTCGATCCGGCCGAGGCCGCCCGCCAGGCGGCGAAGGCGCGCACGATCAACAACGGGCAGAGCTGCATCGCGGCCAAGCGCTTCATCGTCGAGGCGGGGATCGCCGACCGCTTCGAGGAGGAATTCACCCGCGCCATGGAAGGGCTCGCGGTGGGGGACCCCATGGATCCGGCGACCGACGTCGGCCCGATGGCGCGCGAGGACCTGCTCGACGCGCTGGACGACCAGGTGAAGCGGAGCGTCAAGGCCGGCGCCACCCTGCGCACGGGCGGCGAGCGGCGGGAAGGCAAGGGGTGGTACTACCCGCCGACGGTGCTCACCGGCGTCGCGCCGGGGATGGCCGCCTTCGACGAGGAGACCTTCGGGCCGGTGGCGGCGGTGATCCGCGCCCGCGACTCGGCGCACGCCATCGAGCTCGCCAACCGTTCCCCCTTCGGCCTCGGCGCCAGCGTCTGGTCGGCCGACTCGCGCCGCGGCGAGGACCTCGCGGCCGAGATCGAGTCCGGCTCCGTCTTCGTCAACGGCACCGTGAAGTCCGACCCCCGCCTCCCCTTCGGCGGCGTCAAGCAGTCCGGCTACGGCCGCGAGCTGTCGGCGGTGGGGATCCGGGAGTTCGTGAACATCAAGACGGTGTGGGTGAAGTAGGGCGACCGCGGGTCGCCCCTACAACCGCGCCGAGCCATGGTGTAGGGGCGACCCGCGGTCGCCCGGGTGCGCCCCCCCTACTCGTACCGCAGCGCGTCGATCGGGTCGAGCCGCGAGGCCTTGCGGGCGGGGTAGAAGCCGAAGAAGACTCCGATCGCGGCGGCGAAGCCGAAGGCCAGGGCGACCGAGCCGGTGCTCACCTGGGTGGGCATGCCGGCGAACTTGGACACCAGGGTGGGGGCGAGGACGCCGAGGGCGACGCCGATCGCTCCGCCGACGATCGACAGCGCCACCGCCTCGAGCAGGAACTGGAGGAGGACGTGGCGCCCCTTGGCGCCGATCGCCAGGCGGACGCCGATCTCGCGGGTGCGCTCGGTGACCGAGACCAGCATGATGTTCATGATCCCGATGCCGCCCACCAGCAGCGAGATGGCGGCGGCCGAGCCGAGCAGGATCGACAGCGTCTTCGAGGTCTGGGCGGAGGTCGAGGCGATCTCCTCCTGCGAGCGCATGGTGAAGTCGCTGTCGGCGCCGCGCTGCACCTTGTGGCGCTGGCGCAGGAGCGAGTCGATCTCGGCCTGCGCCGCGCCCACCGAGTCGGCGGAGCGCGCCGAGACGTAGATCAGGTTGATCCGCGGCGAGCCCATGAGCTGCTTCATCACCGTGGTGTAGGGGGCGAGGATCTGGTCGTCCTGGTCCTGCCCCATCATGTTGCCGCCCTTGCGCTCGAGCACCCCCACCACCTTGAACGGCACGTTCTTGATGCGGATCGAGGAGCCCACGGCGTTGCCGCCCGGGAACAGGCTCTCGGCCACCGTGGCGCCGAGCACCGCCACCTTGGCCGAGGAGCGCACCTCGACGTCGGTGAAGAAGTCGCCGTCCGCCGTGTTCCAGGCGCGGATGAACGGCCAGTCGACGTCGACCCCCCAGACCTGCGTCCCCCAGTTGAGCTCGCCGGCCACGATCTGGGCGTTGGTGCGCGCTCCCGCCGAGGCGTAGGAGACCGACGGGCACTCGGCCTTGATCGCCGTCACGTCGTCCGGCGTCAGCTTCGATTCGCCGGAGAAGGTGCGGGCGCCGCCGGTGGTCGAGGCGCCGGGGAAGATCATGATGAAGTTGCTGCCGAGCGAGTTGATCGTCGCCTGGATGGCGCTCGAGGCGCCGGTCCCCACCGCCACCATGGTGATCACGCAGGCGACGCCGATGATGATCCCCAGCATGGTGAGCAGCGAGCGCATCTTGTTGCGCGAGATCGCCATCAGGCCGACCTTGGTGATGTTCCACAGACGCAGCAGGGAGACTTTCATCGCGCCACCTTCTCCGGTTGTCGGACGGTTTCAGCATCCGCGGGGGTCTCCGCGGGCGCGATCGGGAACGGGAAGGCGGCGGCCATCTCCGCCTCGTCCGGAGCGCTGACCCCGGTCTCGCCGGGGCGCGCCGGCCGCTGCACGATCCGCTCGTCGCGCCAGATCAGGCCGTCGCGCACGTAGACCACCCGCTTGGCGTGCGCCGCGATGTCCGGCTCGTGGGTGATCAGGACGACCGTCTTCCCGGCGTCGTTGAGCTCCTGGAAGATGCCGATGATCTCCTCCGAGGTCTTGGAGTCGAGGTTGCCGGTCGGCTCGTCGGCGAGCAGGAGCGCCGGGTCGGTGACCAGGGCGCGGGCGATCGCCACCCGCTGCTGCTGGCCGCCCGAGAGCTGCGACGGGTAGTGGTCCTCGCGGCCGGCGAGCCCGACCTTGGCGAGCGCCGCCCGCGCGCGGCGGCCGCGCTCGAGGGTCGAGAGCCCCAGGTCGCTGTAGAGCAGCGGCAGCTCGACGTTCTCCGTCGAGCGGGTGCGGGCCAGCAGGTTGAAGCTCTGGAAGACGAAGCCGATCTTGGCGTTGCGGATCTCCGCCCGGGCGTCGCGGTCGAGGCGCGAGACGTCGATGCCGTCCAGCCGGTAGGTCCCCGCGGTCGGCCGGTCGAGGCAGCCGATGATGTTCATCAGCGTCGACTTGCCGGAGCCCGAGGGACCCATGATGGCCACGAACTCCCCCCGCCGCACCACCAGGTCGACCCCCTTGAGGGCGGCGACCTCCACCTCCCCCATGTGGTAGACCTTGGTCAGGCCATGGATCTCGAGGACCGGCGAGTCCGCCGCCGGGCTCTTGGCGTCGCGCTTGGCGTCGCTCATGGCGATCCCCTAGAAGCGTCCCATGCCCGGCGGCCGGCCGCTGCCGGGATTGGCGGGGCCCTGGACCTTGAGCGTCGCGACGCCGGTGACCACCTTGTCGCCCGGCTTCAGCTCGCCGCCCAGCACCTGGGTGTAGTGGCCGTCGCTGATCCCGGTGCGGATGGAGACCGGGCGCAGCGCGTTCTTGTCGCCCAGCACGTAGACGGTCTGCCCCTGCCGGCGGCCGCCTCTGCCCTTGCCGCCGAAGCCTCCCGGGGCCCCCGTCGCCGCGGCGTCGCTCCCCGCGGCACCGCCCGCCCCCTGGCCTGCCGGGCTGCCCGGGGCCGCGTCCGCCCCGGCCGCGCCTCCCCGATGCCGCCGGCCGCCGCCGCCCGGTCCGGCCCCGCCGCCGGCCGCTCCCGCGCCCGCTCCCGTCCCGGAAGCCGCCGCGCCGGCCGTGTTGTCGCCGCCGCGGGCCGCGTTGTCGCCCCGGGCGTTCGCCGTCTTGCCGTTGGCGTCCGGCTTGCCTTCCGGCTTGAAGCGCAGGGCGGCGTTGGGGACGCGCAGCACGTCCTTGACGGTCGCCACGTCGATGGTGACGTTGGCCGTCATGCTCGGGCGCAGCTTGCCGTCGGGGTTCGGCACCGCGATGATCACCGGGTAGGTGATCACGTTCTGGGTGATCGTGGCGTTCAGGCGGACCTGCGAGATCTCGCCGCGGAACTCCTGGTCGGGGTAGGCGTCGACGTTGAAATGCGCCGGCTCGCCGACCCGGATCTGGCCGATGTCCGACTGGTCGACGTCCGCCTGCACCTGCATCTTGGTGAGGTCCTGGGCGATGGTGAACAGGGTGGGGGCCGAGAACGAGGCCGCAACCGTCTGGCCGAGGTCGTACTGGCGGGCCACCACCTGCCCCTCGATCGGCGAATAGATCTTGGTGTAGCCGAGGTTGGTCTGCGCCTGCCGCAGCGCCGCCTGGGTCAGCGACAGCGAGGCGCGCGAGCCGTCGTAGGCGGCCTTGGCCGCGTCGAGGTCCGACTGCGGGATCAGCCCGGCGGCGGCGAGCCGCTTCTGGCGGTTGTAGGTGACCAGGGTGTTCGCCACGTCGACCTGCGACTTGGTGACGTCCGCCTGCCGCTGCTCGACCTGCTGCGCGAACGGCGTCGGATCCAGCTCGGCCAGGATCTGCCCCTTCTTCACCTGGCTGTTGAAGTCGGCGTAGAGCTTGGAGATGATCCCCGAGACCTGGCTGCCGACCTGCACGGTGATCACGGCCGAAACCGTGCCGGTGGCGCTCACCGTCGAGGTGACGTCCCCGCGGTCGACCGCCTCGCTGCGGTATTGGTCGGGGCCGCTCCCCTTGCCGCGCCGGAAGAAGAACAAGCCGACCAGCACCGCCAGGACCAGCACGATGGCGACGATCAGCCAGCGCCGTTGCTTGTGGTTGTTGTCGAGTGGATCCATGTGCGTGTAGAACGCGGGAAGCCGGCCGAGGTTTCCCGGTTTCCGCGATCGCCTCCCATAATTAACATGTCTTACAAATGGACGGCCGTCCGGCACGAGCGCGGACGCCTCCCCTCGGACGGCTAGAAGCACGATCCGTTCCCGAGAGCCTACACCCCTTCCCGGGGTTCGTGTCCGCGTTGGCCGGCATGGTATTCTCGCCCGCCAGAGCCTGCCCTCCTCGAGGGCAACGCTTTCCCATCAACGGCTCTCCATCAATAATCCGACAGTGCCGAACGGTTAAGGAAACTCAAACCTTGAGCCTCCACTTCAAGCACGCGCTGATCCTCGGCGCCTCGTCGGGGATCGGCGAGGCGATCGCGCTCTCGCTCGCGCGGTCGGGCGCCGCCGTGGCGCTGGTCGCCCGCCGCGAGGAGCAGCTGGCCGCGGTCGAGGCGGCGGCGCGGCAGGCCGGAGCGTCGGCCGTCCACGCCTACGTCCACGACGTCACGGCCTACGACGAGGTGCCGGACCTCTTCGAGCGGGTGGTGCGCGACCTCGGCGGGCTCGACCTCGTGGTCTACGCCGCCGGCGTCATGCCGGAGACGGCGGAGGGGGAATACAGCTTCGCCAAGGACCACGCCATGGTCGCCACCAACCTCCTGGGCGCCATGGCCTGGCTCAACCGCGCCGCTCCCCTCTTCGAGGCGAAGCGCGCCGGCACGCTGATCGGGATCTCGAGCATCGCCGGCGAGCGCGGGCGGCGAGGCAACCCGGGCTACGGCACGTCCAAGGCCGCGCTCACCACCTATCTCGAAGGGCTGCGCAACCGCCTCTCGCGCTACGGCGTCAACGTGGTGACGGTGAAGCCCGGCTTCGTGGACACCGCGATGACCCGCGGCAAGGCGGGGCTCTTCTGGCTGGTCTCCCCCGCCGCCGCCGCCGAGCGCATCCTGGCCCTCGCCCGCCGCGGCAGCTCGGCCTCCGGCTTCGTCCCCTGGCGCTGGTCGCTGGTGGCGCTGGTGGTCCGCGGCCTGCCGTCGTTCGTCTTCCGGCGGCTCAATTTCTAGGGGACTCCGGGTGCCCCCGCCAGCCGTGAAGACCCTTCGCGTCGGCCTCCCCTCGCGGGTGCTGGAGGGGTTCGGGCGCTCGCTGCGCGCCGCCAGCCGCTACGCCGCGCCGCGCGACGCCGGAGAGCTCTCGGCCCTCCTCCGCGCCGCCGCCGCCGAGCGGCTCCCCGTGACCTTGCGCGGCAACGGCCGCAGCTACGGCGACGCGTCGCTCAACGCCGAAGGGGTGGTGCTCGACCTCACCGGGATGAACCGGATGCTCGCCTGGGATCCTGTGGCCGGCGTCGCCGAGATGGAGCCCGGGATGACCATCGAGGGGCTCTGGCGGCGGACGATCGAGGACGGCTTCTGGCCCCCGGTGGTGCCGGGGACCATGTTCCCCACCCTCGGCGGCTGCCTGGCGATGAACATCCACGGCAAGAACAACTACTACGCCGGGACGTTCGGCGAGCACGTGCTCGACTTCGACCTGCTCACCGTCGCGGGTGAGCTGCTGCGTTGCAGCCGCGAGGAGAACCCCGACCTCTTCCACGCCGTGATCGGCGGCGCCGGGCTCCTCGGCGTGGTCAGCCGCCTGCGCCTGCGCCTGAAGAAGGTGGAGAGCGGCCTGCTCCGGGTCACCCCGCTCGCCACCCGCTCGCTGGCCGAGATGATGGACGCGATCGAGGAGCGCAAGGGCTCCGCGGACTATCTGGTGGGCTGGGTCGACTGCTGGTCCGGCGGCCGCGGCCAGATCCACGCCGCGGACTACGTGCCGGCCGCCGAGGACCCGACCGGCGGCGCCTCGCTCCACGTCGAGCGCCAGGGATTGCCGCCGCGCATCCTCGGCCTGCCGCGCGATCAGATGTGGCGGCTGATGCGCCCGTTCTCCGGCGACCTCGGAACGCGGGCGGTGAACAGCGCGAAGTACGCCGCGTCGCGGCTGCAGAAGAAGGCGTACCTCCAGCCGCTGGTCGCCTTCTCCTTCCTGCTCGACTACATCCCCGGCTGGTGGCGGGTCTACGGCCCCGGCGGCCTGATCCAGGTGCAGTCCTTCGTGCCCGACGGCGCCGCGCGCGTCCTCCTCCCGGAGATCCTCCGCCTCTGCCGCGAGCGGGGGATCGTCTCCTCGCTGGGAGTCCTCAAGCGCCACCGCCCCGATCCCTTCCTCCTCACCCACGGCCTCGACGGCTGGTCGCTGGCCCTCGACTTCCGGGTCACCCCCGCCCGCCGCGACCCGCTCTGGAAGCTCGGCCGCGAGATCGCCGACCGCGTCCTCGCCGCCGGCGGCAGCTTCTACCTGGCGAAAGACGCCATCCTCCGCCCGGCCGACCTCGAGCTGGCCTACAAGGGGCGGCTCGCCGAGTTCCGCGGGATCAAGCGCCGGCTCGATCCCGGGAACCTGCTGATGAGCGATCAGGGCCGGCGGCTGCTGGGCCAGGCCTGAAGGCGGGCGGCCCAGCGGACCGCATACCGTCCCACGACATAGGCCAAGCCCGCGAGGCTGAGCGCCAGGAGCGCCGTCCGCAGGTGGCTCGCGGTGGTGAGGGTGACCCCGATCCCGGCCCCCGCCGCGAGGTAGGCGGCGAGGCAGGCGGGGCACTTCGGCAGCAGGATCAGGACCGCGGCGGAGAGCACGGAGCCCCCGGCGTCGAGGCTCCGCCGCCGCCGCGACGTCGTCTGCCGGCCGCCCGAGGGTGCCGGCGCCCCCTGGCAGCAGTGCGGGTTCATGCCGACGCCTCCCCCGCGCAGCATCCCGCGGCCTTGGCGTCCGCGGCAGCCGGCTTCGGGGCCTCGTAGCGGTCGTGGTGCCGGATCCAGGCCATCGGGAAGGGGAGATCCGCCTCGTCGCGGCCCTTCGGGGTCAGATCGAGGTAGCTGTAGACCCCGAGGAGCTCCTCGGCGCCGCGGGCGTAGGCGGAGTAGGTGTGAAAGATGGCACCGTCGCCTCCCTTGAGGAAGACGCTGACGCCGTGCGCCTCGTCGGCGGGAAAACCCTTGCCGCCGTAGTTGTACTGCATCGTCCCCTGCGCCATCTCCTCCGGGGTGAAGGAGACGTGGTAGTCGCGATTGAAGTCATTCCCGAAGGACGACACCCACCGGAAGGGCCACCCCATCCGCTGCTGGAACGCCGCGATCTGCGGAAACCGAGCCCGCGACACCACGGCCAGCGTCACGTCCCGCTGCGCGAGATGGACCACGCTGGCGCCGAGGTGGTCCGCCACCATCGAGCAGCTCGGGCAAGCCGCCGCCCACTCCGGGCCGAACATGAAGTGATAGATGACGAGCTGGCTCCGCCCGTCGAACAGCTCGGCGAGGGTCACCGGCCCGTCCGGCCCCGCGAAGACATAGTTCTTGTCGACCCGCTCCCAGGGGAGCTCCCGGCGCTCCCGGGCCAGCTCGTCGCGCCTCCGCGTCAGCTCCTTCTCCTTCGCGAGCAGCGACTTGCGGGCCGTGATCCACTCCGCGGACGAGACGATGGCATGGGTTGGAGTCCGGGTTTCCTCGGCGATTTCCTGGGTGTGCATGGCGATGGTCCACCTTTCCGGGGTGAGTTGCGGTTCTGCCTGGTATTACGGCTCCCGGAGAGGTGGGGATACGTGGGTTGAAGAGAAAAGAAGCGCCTCGAAGCCCAGGCCGCCGGCGTCTCGAATCGATCAATTCGGCCAGGAAGGCTCCACCGTCATGGCCTCCGCCGAGGCGAGCATCCAGGGGCAGTGCAGGTAATCCGTGATCCCCGCCACCCGCTGGCCTTCCACTTCGAGGCGGACCAGCGCGTGGGGGTGCCAGACGGCATCCTTTTCCTGTTGCCCGAGAATGATGACGACCGCCTCGCCGTCCACCTCGCCCACGGCCAGGCGCCAGGGGGCGGGCCATTTCACATAGTTGCCGAAGTAGGGGGACTCGGCCACGGTGCCGAGGAAGCGGTCGGCGACGAGCAGGCGGGCGTCGGCCGCGATCAGCTCGCGGACGCCGTCCCAGTCCCGGCGATTGAACCGTTCCACGTAGAGATGGAGGAGCCGCGCCTCGTCGGCGTTCTTCGCCTTGCGCGGCGGGCTCGCAACCGGCGCCGTGGGGAGCTTCGAGCGCCCGCGGTTGAGCGCCGCCTTGACCCCGCCCACCGTGGAGCCCACCAGCTCGGCGATCTCCTCGAGCGAGTAGTCGAAGACGTCCTTGAGCAGCACGCAGGCGCGCTCCTTCGGCGGCAGGCTGAGCACGAGATGCTCCACTGCCCGGCCCAGCGCCGCCCCGGGAGGATCGACCGGCAGCACCCGGCCCGGCTCCTCGTCCTCTGCGGCCGCGTCGCCTCCGCTCCCCGCCGCACCTCGCGCCGGCGCAGGTGATCGATGCACCGGTTGTGGGCGATGCGGAACAACCACGGCGCCAGCGGCCGGCTGTCGTCGAACGTCTCCAGCATCCGGTACGCCTGGAACAGCGCCTCCTGCACCACGTCCTCGCCGTCCAGCACCGACCCGGTCATCCGCGAGCAGTAGCGGTGCAGGCTCGGACGGAGATTGGCGATCGTCTCCAGGAAGGCCACGTAGCGGGCCTCGAAAGGGCGGCCGGGGGCAGGGGCGGGGGAAGTCTCCAAGTCCATGCGAGCTTATACGCGGGCCGGGGCGGTGGGGATACGGACGGGCCGGTCCCCGCCCGGCGATGAATCGCCGGGCTATGAACGGCGCCCCCTGAAGGGGGCTTTCAAGCCGGATTCATCCGGCGCCGTTCTTAGCCCGGGCATTCATGCCCGGGCGGAGGAGCCGCCGTCTCTGCTCTTTCCAGCCCTCGCCCCCTCCCCAAGCTTGCGATACCCTCCCCCCCATGCAACCCCTCACCGCTCCCACCCTCGCCGAGATCCAGGCCGCCCGCGCGCGGCTGGCCGGCGCCATCGTGCGCACCCCGCTGGTCCGCCTGAACGCCGAAGGCGTGCGGGGCGAGGTCTGGCTCAAGCTCGAGATGCTGCAGCCGATCGGCTCGTTCAAGCTGCGGGGGGCCGCCAACGCCATGCGGCTGGCCGGTCCGGAGGGATTGCGCGAGGGGGTCTACACGGCGAGCGCCGGCAACATGGCGCAGGGGGTGGCGTGGAGCGCCCGCGAGCTGGGAGTCGAGGCCACGGTGGTGGTGCCGGACCACGCGCCGGCCACCAAGCTGGCGGCCATCGAGCGGCTGGGCGGCAAGGTCGTCAAGGTGCCTTTCGAGCGCTGGTGGCAGGTGATGCAGGAGCATTCGTACCCGGGGCTCGGCGGCCTGTTCATCCATCCGGTGGCCAACCGGGACGTCATCGCGGGGAACGGCACCGTCGCCCTCGAGATCCTCGAGGACCTCCCGGACGTCGACACCGTCCTCGTCCCCTTCGGCGGCGGCGGGCTCTCCTGCGGCATCGCGGCCGCGCTCGCCGCCCTGCGCCCCGCGGCCCGCGTCTATCGGCTGCGAGGTGGAGAGCGCCGCGCCGCTCGCCGCCTCCCTCGCCGCCGGCTCCCCGCAGACCATCGACTACAAGCCGAGCTTCGTCGACGGCATCGGCGGCAAGACCCTCCTCCCCGAGATGTGGCCCCTCGCCAGCACCCTCCTCGCCGGAGCCCGCGGCGTCCCCCTCGAAGCGGTGGCCGCCGCCGTCCGCCTGCTCGCCGAGCGCCACCGCGTCATCGCCGAGGGAGCCGGAGCCACCTCCCTCGCCGTGGCTCTCGCGGGAGTCCCGGAAGGAGAGAAGATCGTCTGCGTCGTCTCCGGCGGAAATCTCGACACCGCCAAGCTCTGCGCCATCCTCGACGGCCGGATGCCCTGAGGGCTCAGCGGACGGCCGCTCAGCGCGGTTTCGCCAGCCGCATCTGCCCCTCGTGCATCGCCGCGTGCTGGCTGCGGCTCAGCAGCACGGCCAGCCGGTTGCGCAGCGGCTCCTTGGCGAAGTCCTCCGCGGACACCGAATCGTGCCGCTCCAGCCACTCCGCCGGCGTCAGTTTCTCGAGCGCCGCCAGCAGCTTCCCGCTGACCTCCGACCAGGCGCCGCGCAGCGCGGCCGGCGCGACCGGGTCCTGCCCTGAAGCCCGGTCCGGAGTCGTGAGGAACGGCTCGTCGAGCTCCGGGTGCAGCCGCTCGCCGAGGCGCAGCAAGGGAAAGAGCCGGTCGCTCACCGCGGTGAGATGCCCGAGGAGGTAGTAGACCCGGTTCCTGCCCGGCGCGATCTCGCGCTGGAGCCCCTCGTCGTCGAGCGCGGCGAGCGTCTTGTCGATCTGCCCCATGGTCTGCTTCCAGGCGCCCAGGGCGTTTTGCACCATGATTTCTTCTGCGGTCATCTCATCCCTCCCCTTTTTGCTGTGACGTGCTGCGTTCAGGACTCGTGTCAGGTTACTGCAACCCGCCGGCCGCCACGAGGATCTCCCCCGTCATCCAGGCCGACTCCGGAGAGGCCAGGAACACCGCGACGCGCGCGATGTCGTCCGGCTGTCCGATGCGCCCCAGCGGCGTGCGCGCCACCATCTGCTTTTCGAAGTCGCTGCCGATGATCCCCGCGGTGTGCGATCCCTCGGTCTCGACCCCGCCTGGATTGATCGAATTGACCCGGATCTTCCGCCCCCCGAGCTCGCTCGCCAGGACGCGCGTGACGCTGTCGAGCGCGCTCTTGGTCGCGGTGTAGACCACCGAGGCCGGAGGCGGGTTGCGCACCACCACCGAGCCGACGTTGATCACGCTCCCGCCCTCGGGGCCGAAGCGCTTCACGGCGCTCTGCGTCATCAGGATCGGCCCCAGCACATTGATATTGAACTCGCGGTGGAACTCGTCCTCCGTCACCTTCTCGAGGGGGTCGAACTGGAAGACGCCGGCGTTGTTCACCAGCACGTCCAGCGGCCCGAAGGCCTTCTCCGTCTCCACGAACAGCCGCTCGACGTCCGCCGCCTTCGACACGTCTCCCTGCACCGCGATCGCCGTGCCGCCGTTGCCGGTGATCTCCGCCACCACGCGGTCCGCCCCCTCCCGGCTGGAGGCATAGTTCACCACCACCGAGGCCCCCTCCGCCGCCAAACCCTTCGCGATCCCCGCGCCAATCCCCTTCGACGCCCCGGTCACGATCGCCACCTTGCCTTGCAATTTGCTGCTCATCTGGAACGCTCCTCTCAAGCCGTCGACGATACGACGGTTCGATAAGTATCGAACTGACGAGCGGGGATGTCAAGCGCCCGCCGAAAACCCGCGGGCTCAGATCTTGGCCAGGCGGTCGAGGTAGGCGCGCAGGACGTCGCGCTGGATGCTGAGGTTCATGAACTTCCCCTCCTTGGCGGTCGCCACCAGCCCGGCCGTCTCCAGCTCCTTGATGTGGTGCGAGAGGGTCGCCGGGCTCACCTGCTGAGCCTGCTGGAGGGCGCTGCAAGGGGTCACGCCGTCGCAGGCCCCGATCTGCCGCAGGATCTCAACCCGGCGCGGCTCGGCCAGAGCGCGGGAGATCCGCTCGAACTGCCGGTCGCTGAGAAGATCGTCGTCGGAGGTCGCCACGGTTTCAAGCTAACCCGTTCGGGTGAGGATGTCCAGATGTCGTTGGAGCGGCGAGGTCGGGGGCTCGTGCCCGGCGAGACAAGCCAGCGCTCTCCCGTCTCCGCCCACTGGTTCCCGCGCCTCTCCCCCATGTTTCCGCGGCTCCGCCCTCTCGTTCGCGGGCTCTCCCCTCCGCGGGGAAGGAACGAAATCTCAGAGGGGAGCCTCCGCCCTGCGAGATTTCATCGCTTCCCCTCAGAGGGCAGGCACCGCCCTCTGAGATTCCGAACCGGGGAACGAGAGGGAGCACCCAAAAAACGAGAGGGAAGACTCCGCCCACTGCTGGGAAGGTCCAAAATCTCGCGGGGCAGCCGTTGCCCTCCGAGGGGACGACACGAAAACTCGGAGGGGAATGCCCGCCCTCCGAAATTTCGTGCCGCCTTTCGAGAGGGAAGAGACAAAATTCCGCGGGGACGGACGCGCGGAGCGCTGGGCGAGGTTGCCGTCCGACGCGCGCCGGACCGCCGTTCAGAGGATCGGACTCAGGACCATCCGGCCATACGCGACGAACGCCATGAGGAGGCCCAGCACGCCGCTCATGAGGATGGATGGGGTCTCGCGGTATTTGACGTGCACCCCGACGAACACGAGGCTCTCGATCGCCAGGACCGTGGCGGCCACCACCGTGAGCCCCGGCTGCCAGTGGAAGGCCGCGGGGACGATCAGCCCGACCGCGCAGACGAGCTCGAGGATGCCGAGAACCGTCCAGGCCTCCCGCGGCAACGCGCCAAACGACGGGACCTCCGCGCTGATCTTGTCGAACAGGAAGACCTTCATGACGCCCGACGCTCCATACAGGAGCGCGGCGAGGACCTGCAGCACCCACAACAGGATGTTCATCGTCTGCCTCCTCCTGGTTTCCGCGTCGGGGCGCGCCGGGCGGTCTCCTCGCGCGATCCACGTTCTGCAAGCTAGCCCGACTGCAGCTTCGCGCCCGCCGTCACGGCCACACCCTGGAAGAGGAAGTCCGCGAGATCCTCCGCAATGCGGTCCGGGACGAGGGCACTACGCAGGAGCCGCTTGGCTCCAGGATCGCGAACCGATTCGCTGGCAAAGGGCTCGCGCAGGACATCCCCGAGCTCCGCGGCGAGCCGGCGCGCTTTGCTCCGGATCTTGCTGAGACCCTGAGAGCCATCGGAGAAGGCTGCGGCGCACTTCCCGACCTTGATGTCCGGGAAGCCGAGGAAATCCTGGGCTACAACGAGAACGGCGTCTTTCGCTGAGGACCGTGCGAGATGGAGACGGTCGGCCCGGTCCCCAGCCGGTATACTTTGACGATGGCTAAGATTTCTCCAGGCGGAGCCGCGATGGCGATCCCTCTTACCGAAGAGCAGCAACGAGCCATCGACTCGGCGGTCGCCATGCCTCTCCAAGTCGTGGATCCCCGGACTCGGGCTTCCTACGTATTGGTCCCCATCGAGGACTATGAAGCCGTCCGCGAGGCGCTCCTCGACGAGAAGCAGCAGAAAGCCATCCGGGCGGTGGCTCTGCGCAATGCAGCCGGCCGAATTCGCGAGGTACCCTACAGGGAAGGCCCCAAACCGTGAAGCCTTCCCATAACCTTCCTATAAAGGGACTGGTTCAAGCTACCTAAGCCGACCCTGGAGGTGGCGGGGGTGCGCCACACCCGTGGCAGTTTCCGTTAGGTTAGCCTCCGGACCTGACGTACCTGGGCAGCCATAGCAGTTTCCATTTTCAGGCATCGCTACACTTCCCATGGCGCTGGAAAGATCCCTGTCATCCAATTCCGTGACACCGAATTTTCCCATCGCGGCTAGAACTTCCTGCGGCTTCTTCTTCTTCATCGATATCTCCCTTCTAGAGCCACAACGGCTCCAAAGCAGGTAACTCTACTTCTCGAGGTATCTTCTCTCGTATGTCTCCCCACCAACCTCAACCTGCCTGCTCTCTAATGGCTCCGAAGAAGAAGCAATTGCGGCAAGCTCTTTCTTGGCGGTCAACCTTAGGGGAGTGCATGGTGAGTGCCCGGTGTCAAAGCGTACGATTGGGCAATATGAACCCTGGCAAACAGGAAGCACTACGCATTTTTGGCACTGCCCATCGCTCTCAAAGGCCGGTTCGGTCCACAGAGCAAATTTATCTGTATCTAAGATCATTTGGCCTTCTTCAGTAATCTGCCCGACAACGTTGCGATCCTTCTTGTCGAGATCCACAGTACATTTCATCACTTTTCCTGTGGCACCAATGATGAAATTGTACGGCCGCGCCGCATAGCAGACCTGAGCCCCCAAGCCATGAATCTGGCGGATATCATCACTCAGTTTTAGCCCCCTTCTTCGGGCTTCTTCTCTCAATCGCATCTCAAGTTGGTGGCCTTCGTCTGTTCCGCAAACCTCCAGAGTCTTATCATTGGGGCCTCCTAATTGACTGACTGTGCGGAATCGCATGCGAAATCTGGAATCGCTTGAGAATTCAGCGCTCACGAGATCGAGAAATTCTCCCATGCCAGGACTATTTTTACGATCAAAGTTGACTCGCAGGTCGATTATAAAATTATCTGCAAAGCTCTTCATATGCCGTAGATTTTCAAAAATCTTCCAAAAAGTCCCTTCTCCTGTGCGAGCGGGACGGCTCCTATCGTGGTCGTCAGGAGTGCCATCGAGGGTTATTTGAAAGACCCTAATGTTCCAAGAAAGTAGCTTGGCAGCGATGTCGGGGGTTAGGAGGTAACCATTTGTGGTCATCTGACAGCCGAAATCTAGAGCATTATCTCGCGCTGTCTCTAAAAAGAATGGCGCTAGTTCTTCAATCGCATCCATTCCATAAAGAGGCTCGCCGCCAAACCAACTTACCGAAAGATATTTTAAGGTAGCCAATCTACGTCCTAAGTATTTTTTTATTCCCTGCCTTACCGATGGATTCATCGTTCCGCGGGCAAAGTCCTCGTAACAGTAGTCGCACCTGAAGTTACAATCTTCTGACGCCAACAAGATAAACTGAAGAACGTCGGTGCGAAATTGTTGTTGCCCAAAGCCCACCTGAATTCGACGGTACTCATTAGTCCCTTGTTTTACTAGAAAGCCCCGGTCAAGAAGGTATTTGACTGGGCCAAAGGGAGGAGCCGAGAATCCTGCGCGACCGAGGAGCACCTCTATCGCCTCCCGCTGATCTGCCTCGAAGACACTGAGCGTACCGGAATAGGTGTTCCAGAGAACAAGGCGCCCATCCGTTAGCACTGCTCGAATGTTGTACCGTGAGGGAACGACCCACTCTTCGGCTGCAGCTTTTTCGGGAGGTGGCTCAGCAGGAAAAGCATCAAGCGGTGACTGTCTCAGAATATTGAAGCGACCTTCTAGTCCGAGCGCCATGGTTCTCCTCCTGCCAGGAGACAGACATAAGAGAGTATGAGTAATCAAGCCTTTTGGCGAACTGCGGCTTAGATCGTCTCTGGGTCTAGCTTCGTAGGGAGGCGCCGTCGAAGGGCCAAGGTAGTGGTGCAGCCAGGAGGACTCGAACCTCCAACCTACAGATTCGTAGTCTGTTGCTCTATCCAATTGAGCTATGGCTGCATGGGTTGGTCACATGCGGGACGATGATTCTAGGGCACTTGGCCTCGGGGCGCAACCTCTCCGGGATCGGGGTGGCCTTTCGGGGGCAAACCCGGGCCGCGGGACAGATCTCGAAGCGGGCTAACCCCATTATCTTCAGTGTTTGAGATGCAGACGCCGGGGGCCCGGGACAGCGGTCGATCCCCGGCACACCGTCGCCGCTCTGTTTGTCCATGGGTGCAGATCCCCGCGGCTGCGGGACCGCCCAGCAGGTGCTGGCGATGAGAGACAGCCCGGGCTCACCAGGTTCCAGGAGACGACGACACGGACCAGCCCTTGCCCAAACCCTGCGAGACGGGAAAGCGCCGGCCGCTCACTCGCCCGATATACTCGAAGAGCGCTATGAGTCAGGAACCTGAAGACGACGACCTCGAACCGGAGTACGACTTCTCGGGAGCGGAGCGCGGCAAGTACTACCCGCGCTCCCAGGTGGGTGGCTTCGCGAAGAAGACCGAGAAGACGCCGCGCGCCGCCAGGACTATCGGAGCAGGAGACAAGGACATTGAGCGATCTGACGAAATACACCCAAGCCCGGGCCGCGCGCGACCCCGAATTTGCTGAGGGTCTCGAAGCAGGGTATAGCGACTTCAAAGTTGGAGCCCTTCTCCGTCAGGCTCGCGAGAAGGCCGGGCTCACCCAAGAACAGGTGGCCGAGCGGCTCGCCACGAAGAAGTCTGCCATCAGTCGCATCGAAACCAGCGCCGGCAGCATCCGCTTCTCGACTCTTGAGCGCTATGCGCGAGCCATTGGCTGGCAACTGAAGCTCGATCTCCGGCCTTCCCGGAAGAGCTCCAAGACGACACGATCGTAAAGACCCCGACCCGGGAGCGGCTCCACCTGCCGGGGGCACGACTTGGTTCCTTTTGCACCCCCCGGTGCGCCCTCGGACTCAGACGAGCTTCTACGCGCCGCGAAAGCGGATCGAGCTAAGTCTTTGCTTGTGTGGGGAAAGGAAGTGGTGCAGCCAGGAGGACTCGAACCTCCAACCTACAGATTCGTAGTCTGTTGCTCTATCCAATTGAGCTATGGCTGCAGAACCCCATAAGGAGGGAGGAGTGTAGGACAGCTCGGCTCGGCGTGCAACCCCCTTTTGACGCGGGGCACCCAGGAAGGGAAGATGGTGCAGCCAGGAGGAGTCGAACCCCCGACCTACAGATTCGAAGTCTGTCGCTCTATCCAGTTGAGCTATGGCTGCACGGGCCCCGAGGGCTGCCGACGAGTCTACGGCGGCCCTGGGGCGGCTGGCAACTTCTTCATTCGATGAGGTGGGTCTCGGGGGAGGAGGCGGAGGCGTAGAGCTTCCTGGGGATGCGTCCGGCGTGGGCGGCGAGCCAGCCGGCTTCGACGGCGAGCTTCATGGCCCTGGCCATGCGGACGGGGTGCTGGGCCTCGGCGATGGCGGTGTTCATCAGGACGCCGTGGGCCCCCAGCTCCATGGCGAGGGCGGCGTCGCTCGCAGTTCCGACGCCGGCGTCCACGATCACGGGGACGTTCGCCTGCTCGAGGATGATGCGCAGGTTCGCGGGGTTGCGGATCCCCATCCCGGAGCCGATCGGGGCGCCCAGCGGCATCACGGCGGCGGCGCCCAGCTCTTCGAGCTTGCGGCAGGTCACCGGGTCGTCGCTGGTGTAGGGCAGCACGGTGAACCCCTCGGCGACCAGGCGCTCGGTGGCCTTGAGGAGCTCGACGTTGTCCGGAAAGAGGGTCTTTTTGTCCCCGATCACCTCGAGCTTCACCCAGTCCCACCCGCCCAGCTCGCGGGCCAGGCGGGCGGTGCGGATCGCCTCGTCGGCGGTGTAGCAGCCGGCGGTGTTGGGGAGGAACAGGTACTTCGCGGGGTCGATGAAGTCGAGGAGCGACCCCTTCCCCCGCTCGTCGAGGTTGACGCGGCGCAGGGCCACGGTCACCACCTCGGTGCCGGAGGCTTCGAGGGCGGCGGCCATGGTTTCGAAGTCGGGATATTTGCCCGTCCCCAGAAAGAGGCGCGAGCGGAAGGTGCGGCCGGCGATGGTGAGCGGCGCGACCTGAAGGTCCGTGTCGGTTGCGGGGGCTGCGAGCGTGGCGGTCATGTCCTACCTCCCGAGGGATTCTAACGCACGGGACCAGGGGCGCCTTCCCGCCTCGCGGCAGGCGCTGCCGCCAGGAAGCCGTTCGCCCGCAGGCGCCGGGCGTGGATCGTATCCGCGAGCTCGCCCCAGACGCGGATCGAGGACGCCACCTCGGGGGTGAGCAGGCCGAGCGCCTGGGCGTGGACGGGATCGAACGGCATTCTCTGCCGCGCCCGCTCCTCGTCGCTCCACCCCAGCCAGCGGTCGAAGAGGACGAGGGTGCGTTCGGAGTCGATCTCGGGCGGCGGCTCGCGCCGGAGGGCGACGAGCCCCCAGGCGGCGAGGAGCAGGGTTCCGGCGATCCCAGCGGCTGCCGGCCCGCGGCACCCGCGGGAAAAGACGGGCGGCCGGGCGAGCCCGACGCCGCAGGCAACCGCGAGGAGGACAGGGCTGAGGGCGAGCGGCGCCAGGTAGAAGCGCGACGACGGGAAGAAGTAGAGGGAGAAGAGAGCCACGTGCGCCAGGGTCCAGAGGAGGAGCGTCGGCGCCAGCCAGACCGCGGCGGCCGCCGCCTCGCCCCCCCGGCGCCGCGCCAGCCGGTAGAGGGGGAAGGCGGCCAGCCAGCCGGCGAGCGGCCAGAAGAAGCCGAGGTCATGGTACGCCGGGAGGCCGGGGACCCCGAGGAGGACGCGGCCGGCCAGGTCGAGATGGGAGACCGGCCGGCCGGACACCTCGCGAGGGAAGACCTCGTCCGGAGAGAGGACGGTGTGGAGCTCGAAGGGGCTCGTCCAGTGCGCGAAGCGGCCGGGCATCCAGAAGGCGTAGCCGGACCACTGCCAGGCGGGCCAGCCGGAGCGGAGCTGGATCAGCACCACGATCGCGGGGACCACGGCGGCGCCCAGCGCCCAGGCGAGGGCGCGCGGGAGGGTGGCGCGGAGGCCGCTCCGGCGCAGGGCGGCGAGAAGGAAGCCGGCGAGGGGGAGGAGCATCAGGAGAGCCGCCACGGAGCGCATGGCGGCGGCGAGGCCGAAGGCGAGGCCGCCGGCCAGAGAGAGCGCCCAGGAGCTCGGCCGGGTTTGGGGGCTCGTGCGGAGGAATGCCAGGCCGGCGAGCAGCAATCCCAGCAGGCAGACCAGGGCCGTGGGCTCGTCGCTCATCAGGGTCTGGCCGAGGTCGACGGCCACCGGCGCGACCGCCCAGAGGACGCCGGCGAAGAGTCCGGCGAGCAGCGGGGCGATCCCTTGGGGCCTCCGATCGGGAGCCGACAGGGCCGCGGTGGCGCTCGCGGCCACCATGCCGAGGAGCCAGGCGAGAGCGGCTCCGAAGAGGGCCGTGATGCGCCAGAGGTTTCGCCCTTCGACCCCGCAGCGGATCGCGGCGGCGAGCAGCAGCGGCCAGCCCGGGGGATAGCGCGGGCGGACCCGGTAGGGGCCGACCTGGAGGAAGGCCTGGCCGGTGCGAGCCAGCGCCTGCGCCTCGGCGGCGTACTCCACCGAGTCCGGCCAGGGATGGAAGCGCGACCCCTTGCGCTCGGCATCTCCCCCCCAGCGCAGGGCGAGGGCGAGCGGCACCACGAGGAGCGCCAGGAGGATCGCCCGGAGGGGAAGCCCGCGCGTCCAGCTCATCCGGGCACCTGCCGATCCGATCATCCGATCATGAGGTTGAAGGGGCGGGCTTGCCGCAGGGGGTCTCGCCGCGCTCGACGACGAAGCGCACGGCGCCGTCATGGCGCGGCAGGCGGATCGCGTGGAGGGGGCGGGCGGCCACGAAGCAGCGGCAGTTGGCGGCCGGCGGGGCTTCGCGGAGGTGGACGACGAGCTCGCCGTTCTCCGTGGCGACGGACTGCACCGCCACCTCGGAGAAGCAGCTCTGGGTGGGCATCGCCACCACCAGGGCCATCTCGCGCGCGAAGTCGATCGCCGGCGCCTCGACCGGGAGGAGATCGGCGGAGGCGCCCTCCCGCAGCTCGGCCCACAGGGCGAGCCAGGCGTCGCCGTCCCGCGCCACCTTGCGGATCTCGCCGCCGGACTGGCCCGGGATCGCCCGCTGGACGAGCGTGGTGAAGGGGGGCGGGACGGGGGCCGGCGTGGCGGCGGAGGCCGCCGACGCCGGTTTGGCGGCTGGCGCAGGGGTCCGCGGCGGCTCCGCGGACCCCGCGCAGGCGAGGGCGAGGAGCGCCGCGGAGACCATCGTGAAGAAGCCGGCGGCCCGGATCACCGCACCGCCGCCAGCAGGGCTTCGTCGACCCGCTCGTGGGACTGCACGACGATGCGGTTCTTGGCGTCCACGAAGACCAGCGAGGGCTGGTGGGCGCGGCACTCGGCGTCCTCGTAGTCGGCGTAGGTGGCGAGGATCACCACGTCCCCGGCGCCGGCCTTGTGGGCGGCGGCGCCGTTGATCACGATCTCGCCCTTGCCCGGCGTGCCGGGGATGGCGTAGGTCGCGAAGCGCTCGCCGTTCGTGCAGTTGTAGATCTCCACCCGCTCGTGCGGGACGAGGTCCGCCGCCTCCATCAGGACGGGGTCGATGCTGACCGATCCCTGGTAGAGGAGGTTGGCGTCCGTCACCGTGGCGCGGTGGATCTTCGACTTGAGAAGAGTGCGCTTCATATCTCTACCCTCCGGCGGCCGGGCTCTGGGCCGCGGGCGTCAGACGAAAGTTGTCGATCAGTCGGGTCCCCCCGACCCGCACGGCCAGGGGGAGGACCAGCGGGCCGCGGAGGTCCGCGACCGGCTGGAAGGTCTCGGCGTCCACCACCTCGGCGTACTCGGTCCGCGCGAGGGGCTCCGCCTCCAGGATCTCCCGCATCCGCCGCCGGACGGCGTCGCCCTGCCGCTCGCCCTGGCCGATCGCCGTCTCGGCGGCGGAGAGGGCGCGGTGGAGCACCGTCGCGGCCTTCCTCTCCGCGGGGGAGAGGTAGGCGTTGCGGGAGGACATCGCGAGCCCGTCCGCCTCGCGGATCGTGGGGCCCGGAACGATGGTGACCGGCAGGTGGAGGTCGCGCACCATCTGCCGGACGACCGCGAGCTGCTGGGCATCCTTCTCGCCGAAGACGGCGACGTCGGCCTGCACCAGATTGAAGAGCGCGCAGACGACCGTCGCCACCCCCCGGAAGTGGCCGGGGCGGCAGGTCCCCTCGAGCCCCTCCGCCGCGCCCGCGGGCGCGACGAAGGTGGCGCTTCCGGGGGGATACATGGTGTCGACGTCCGGCAGGAAGAGGAGGTCGCAGCCGGCCTCCGCCAGCAGGCCGGCATCCTTCTCCGGCTGGCGCGGGTAGCGGCCGAAGTCCTCGTTGGGCCCGAACTGCGCCGGGTTGACGAAGACCGAGGCCACGACCTTCTCCGCATGCTTGCGGGCGAGCCGCACCAGGGAGAGGTGCCCGGCGTGGAGGGCGCCCATGGTCGGCACGAAGCCGACCCGCTCGCCCGCCGCCCGCCAGGCGCCGACCGCCTGCCGCAGCTCGTCCGCGGTGTGAACCGTCTCCATCGTCTTATCCGTAGAGCTTCGCCGGCTCGGCCACCGGCGTGCCGCCGCCGTACCCTTCCTCGGGGGCGGGGAAGCGGCCGGCGCGGACGTCGTCCGCGTAGCGCGCGATCCCTTCGCGGGAGAGCTTGCCGAGCTCGGCGTAGCGCCGCACGAAGCGGGGCGCGATCCGCTCCTCCATCCCTAAGAGGTCGTGGTAGACCAGCACCTGCCCGGTGCACCCCGCCCCGGCGCCGATGCCGATGGTGGGGATCGAGAGGCGGCGGGTGACCTCGGCCGCGAGGTCGGAGGGGACGCACTCGAGGACGAGCGAGAAGGCGCCGGCCTCCTGCGCCGCCTCGGCCGCCTCGAGGATGAAGCGGCGGGCGGCGTCGTCCCGCCCCTGGACCTTGAAGCCGCCCAGGCGGTGGACCGACTGCGGGGTGAGCCCGAGGTGGGCCATCACCGGCACCTCGGCATGGGTGAGGGCGGCCACCATCTCCGGGCGGTGCCCCTCGATCTTGACCCCCTGCGCCCCGGCCTCCTTGACGAAGCGGATCGCGCTGCCCACGGCGTGGTCGGTTCCGAGGTGGAACGAGCCGTACGGCATGTCGGCCACCAGCAGGGCGCGCTTGACGCCGCGGCGGACCGCCTTGGTGTGGTGGATCATCTCGTCCATCGTCACCGACAGCGTGTCGGGGTGGCCCAGCACCACCATGGCGAGCGAATCGCCCACCAGGATGACGTCCACTCCGGCCGCGTCGGCCGTGCGCCCCTGCGGAAAGTCGTAGGCGGTCACCATCACGAGGTGATCGCCGCGTTCGGGTGCCGCCGCCACCCAGGGGACCGTGACGCTCTTCGGCTCAGTCGCCATCCGAAAGCTCCTTTGTTGGTCCGAATGCAAAAAGCCCTTCCGCTGGCAAGAGACGGAAGGGCCTCGGGCGGGGCCCACGGGTTCGCGGCAGCTGGACGAGAGGCTCGAGGTGGCTGTCCCCGCCGGGGGATCAGGCCCTCACTCATCCGCGCCGCGCCGCAGGGGGCGCTGTGCTCCGTCTCAGTCCCGCGTCAGCGGGATCCAAGCGGTTGGAAGTATTCGGTCCCCTTGATCGGCTTCGCCAGGCGATGGAGCAGCTCGTCGAAGTCCTCGGGCCGCTGGGGGAAGTTGAGATACCTCGTGTCCACCACCAGCAGCGGAGACCGGCTGTAATAATGATAGAAGTGGTTGTACGCGTCAATCAATTCCGCCAAGTAGTCGCGGGAGATGGTCTTCTCGATGTTGCGCGCCCGCTTGCGGATGCGCTCCAGGCAGGTGTCGACGTCGGCCACCAGGTGGATGATCAGGTCGGGGACGGGGATCTGCGGCTCGAGCAGGGCGTAGAGCTTGTCGAACAGCATCAGCTCGTCGTCGGTGAGGTTCAGGTAGGCGAAGATGCGGTTCTTCCAGAAGGTGTAGTCGGAGATCAGCACGCGGTCGAAGAGCCCCCGCTGGGCGAGGTCGCGCTGCTGCTTGAAGCGGGAGAGGAGGAAGTAGAGCTCGGTCTGGAAGGCGGCGCCGGGGCGGTCCTGGTAGAAGTCGCCGAGGAACGGGTTCTCCACGTCCTCGAGGATCTTCACCCCCTCGAAGCGGCGGGTCAGCATCTCGACCAGCGTCGTCTTGCCGACGCCGATCGGGCCGTCGACCGCCAGGTAGTGGAAACCGAGGATGTCGGGCTTCAAGGGGCGGACGCCGCCGCTGCGGTCGCCGCCGGGGCCGCGCTCGGCGCGCTGTTGGGCACGATCGGCGCGATGGAGTTATAGAGCGTGTCGCGCTCGACCGGCACGAACCCCGCCTCGCGCACGATGCGCTCGAGCTCGGGGCGCGACAGCTGCTGCGAGGTGCCGGCGCCGGCCATGTGGTAGATCTTCTCCTCGACGATCGTGCCGTCCAGGTCGTCGGCGCCGAAGCGCAGCGCCACCTGGGCGAGCTTCGGGGTCACCATCACCCAGTAGGCCTTGATGTGGGGGATGTTGTCGAGCACCAGCCGGGAGGTGGCGATGTGGCGCAGGTCGTCCACCCCGGTGGTGTGGTACTTGAGCCCCATGTAGTTGTTCTCGGGGTGGTAGGCGAGCGGAATGAAGGCGTTGAAGCCGTGGCTCTCGTCCTGGAGACTGCGCAGGCGCAGCAGGTGGTCCACCTTGTGCTCGGGCTTCTCCACGTGGCCGTAGAGCATGGTGCAGTTCGACTTGATCCCCATGCGGTGGGCGACGCGGTGGACCTCGATCCACTCGTCGGCGTCGAGCTTGCCGTCGCAGATGATCTCGCGCACGTCCGGGTGGAAGATCTCGGCGCCGCCGCCGGGGAGCGATCCGAGCCCCGCGTCGCGGAGCTTGGCGAGCACCTGCTCGATCGACAGCTTCTCGCGCTTGGCGAACCAGCCGATCTCGATCGCCGTGAAGGCCTTGAGGTGGGCGTCCGGGAAGCGCGCTTTGAGGCCGCGCAGCATCTCCTCGTACCAGGCCATCGAGAGGTCCGGGTGGAGGCCGCCGACGATGTGGAACTCGGTGACCGCGTTCCCCCCCTGGTCGGCGGCGTGCCGGTAGACGTCCTCGTGGCTCATCTCCCAGGCGTGGGCCTCCCCCTTCATCGCCGCGAAGCTGCAGAACTTGCAGTTGTAGGTGTAGACGCAGACGTTGGTGGGATTGATGTGCCGGTTGACGTTGAAGAAGGTCACGTCGCCGTTGATCCGCCGCCGCACCGTATCGGCCAGCTTGCCGAGGTGGAGGAGGTGCGGGGTGGTGAAGCAGGTCAGGGCGTCGGCCGCGTCCAGGCGGACGCCGTCGCGCACCTTGGCGGCGACGTCGCGCAGGGGGGCCGGGAACGCCTCGGGGCGGATCGGGGACAGAAGGTTGGCTGCTCATCAGGACCTCAGTATATCAAGGGCGGTCGCGGCGAAGATCCAGAGCGACAGCGCCCCGTTGGCGGTGAAGAAGGCGGCGTTCAGGCGCGACAGGTCGCCCGGGCGCACCACCCAGTGCTGGTAGGCGATCAGCAGGAGGCATCCCGCCCAGCCTACCCAGAACCCGGCGCCGAGGCCGTTGACCCCGCCCTGGTAGACCCGGGGGAGGAGGGCGAGGAGCGCCAGGGTCACGACGTGGAGCCCCCCCGAGATGATCATCGCCCCCACCACTCCAAACCGCGCCGGGATCGAGAACAATCCCGTCTTGCGGTCGAACTCGAAGTCCTGGAGGGCATAGAGGACGTCGAACCCCGCCGTCCAGGTGAGCACCACCCCGGCGAGCAGGAGCGGCGTCGCCTCGACGCTCCCCCGCACCGCGATCCAGGCGCCGAGCGGGGCCCCGGAGAGCGACAGGCCGAGGACGAGGTGGGCCCCCCATGTGAAGCGCTTGGTGTAGGAGTAGAGGAAGACGATGAACAGCGCCAGCGGGGAGAGCGCCAGCGCCAGCGGATTGAGCTGCCAGGCGGCGACCACCAGCAGGGCGGCGCTCGCCGCCGTGAACAGGACGACGGCCGCCGGGCTCACGTGCCCCGCCGGCAGCGCCCGCCCCGCCGTGCGCGGGTTCGCCGCGTCGATCCGGTGGTCCACCAGCCGGTTGAACGCCATCGCCGCGCTCCGCGCTCCTACCATGGCGACCACGATCCAGCCCACCGTCCGCCAGGAAGGCCACCCCCCCGCGGCGAGCAGCATCCCCAGGAAGGCGAACGGCAGCGCGAAGAGGGTGTGCTCGATCTTGATCATTTCGAGCACGGTCCGGAGGGTGTGGAAAGGTCGCGGCGCGGGCATGGCGGGGAGGATTGTATGGCGGATCGGGTTAAACTCCCCGGCCATGCTCTCCCGAGACCTCCTCCGCGACGATGCCCCGCGGGTCCGCCAGGGCCTGCTCAACCGCCAGACGGACCCGACTCCGCTCGATGCCTGGCAGATGCTGGACGCCGAGCGCCGCGCCGCCCTGGGCGAGGTCGAGGAGCTGAAGCGGCAGCGCAACGAGGCGAGCCGCGCGATCGGCGAGATGAAGAAGAAGGGGGGCGACGCGTCGGCGGAGATCGCCGCCGTGGGGCAGCTCAAGGGGCGGATCGAGGAGCTGGAGGGCCGCCTGCAGACGATCGACCCGGAGCTGCTCGCCATCGAGCACTCGCTGCCCAACCTCCCCCACGAGAGCGTGCCGGTGGGGAAGGACGAGTCGGCGAACCGCTGCGAGCGGACGGTGGGCACCCCCCGCGCCTTCGACTTCGCGCCCAAGGCGCACTGGGACCTTGGGGTCGAGCTCGGCATCCTCGACTTCGAGCGCGGCGCCAAGCTGACCGGCGCGCGCTTCACCGTCTCCTTCGGGGCGGGGGCGCTGCTCGAGCGGGCGCTGATCAACCTGATGCTCGACCTCCACACCCGCGAGCACGGCTACACCGAGGTGCTGCCGCCGTTCATCGTCAACGCGGACACCCTGTTCGGCACCGGCCAGCTCCCCAAGTTCGAGGCTGACCTGTTCAAGCTCGAGAAGCACCCGTACTACCTGATCCCCACCGCCGAGGTGCCGGTCACCAACGTCTACCGCGACGAGACGCTGGACGAGGCGCGGCTGCCGGTGCGCTTCACGGCCTACACCCCCTGCTTCCGCAGCGAGGCGGGCTCCTACGGCAAGGACGTGCGCGGGCTGATCCGCCAGCACCAGTTCAACAAGGTCGAGCTGGTGCAGCTCACCACCCCCGAGACCAGCTACCAGGCGCTCGAGGAGCTGACCGGCCACGCCGAGCGGGTGCTCCAGATCCTCGAGCTCCCCTACCGGGTAATGGCGCTGTCGACCGGCGACATGGGGTTCGGCGCCGCCAAGACCTACGACCTCGAGGTCTGGCTCCCCGGCCAGGATGCCTACCGGGAGATCTCCTCGTGCAGCAACTGCGAGGACTTCCAGGCCCGCCGCGCCAACCTGCGCTACCGCTCCGCCGCTGGCGGCAAGACCCGCCTGCTCCACACCCTGAACGGCTCGGGGCTGGCGGTCGGCCGTACGCTGATCGCCGTCCTCGAGAACTACCAGCAGGCGGACGGCACGGTGACGATCCCCGAGGCCCTGCGGCGCTACACCGGGGGGCTGGAGAAGATCGAGCCCAGGAAGTAAGCTGTCGGAACACCCCACGGAGGGGTGGCTGAGTGGTCTATAGCAGCGGTCTTGAAAACCGCCGGTCGTTCACGCGACCCGTGGGTTCGAATCCCACCCCCTCCGCCATTGTAAGCTCTTTGTCTGCTGGTGCCATGCAAGGAGATAGGAGGTGGAGAATGACTTTGCATTTGTCTCTCGATGAGCAACTCGCAGAACGAGCCCAACATGTGGCCGAAAGCAAAGGGATGAGCCTGGACCAGCTCATTCGGCACTATTTGGAAAATCTCACTACGCAATCCTCTGCTGAGGAGGATATCGCTGAGCTTCGTCACCTTTCCGGACAAGGAAACTCGCGCGGCTGGAAATTCAACCGCGACGTGATTCATGAGCGCTCGTAGCTTCCTCGACTCCAACGTACTCGTTTACAGTGACGATGCCACTGTCCCGGAGAAGCAGTCCAGGGCTCTTGACCTCATCGAACGCTGCCGGCTTGAGCGCAGTGGCGTCGTCTCTACGCAGGTCCTCCAGGAGTACTTCGTCACATCGACGAAGAAGCTCAAAGTGCCTGCCGATATCGCCAGACGAAAAACCGAATTGTTCAGCCACTTCGATTTGGTTCAAATTGAAGCTGAGGATATTCTGTCAGCCATTGACATCCACCGGATTCACCAGATCTCTTTCTGGGATGCCCTGATCGTTCGAGCAGCTCTCCGTTCGAGGTGTAAAGTCCTTTTTTCCGAGGATCTACAGAGCGGGCGCAAGATCGATGATCTGGAAATCATCAACCCGTTCAGGTAAGCCAGCTCTTTTACAGAGGGGAAGCCCGGGGAAGGCAGCGGTCTTGACCCCCCAGTCGTTCACGCGACCTGTGGGTTCGAATTCCACCCCCTCCGCCGTTCGGTTCAAGGGTTTACGAGAGCTTCTCGACGCCATCCGCCGCCTATGGCTTTCCCTTAAGGAACCTCATGCGCCAGGCCAAGATCATTCTGCTGACCGCCTTCTTCATCGTTCTTGGCTCGCCGGCCGTGCTGCGTGCGGCCGTGCAGGACCCCGACCGCGAAAGCACGACACCCACGAGCTGGCACTGGTGGCGGGACCAAACGGAGGACCAGATCAATACGTTCCGCCGCAACGGCGAGCGGCTCATCAGCCTCGAGCTGTCGCCTTCGGACGCGGGCAAGTTCGACGCCGTGCTGGTCCAGAGCTCCGGAACGTATCAACGCAGCGACGGCTGGTGGTTCGGCTTCACGCGCGACCAGATGGTCGCCAAGGTCGCGGAGAACAACGGCCGCATCACCGATCTGCGGCCGTACACCGTCAACGGCCAGCGGCGGTTTGCCTTCGCCCTGATCCGCAATGAAGGCGACGCCGCGAAATCGTGGTGGTGGAATTTCGATCTCACGCCGCAGCAGGTCACCAGCGACATCAACCTGCACGGCATCCGCCTGGTCGACCTCGACGCCTACGAGGTCAACGGCAAGACGCTCTATTCCTACGTCGGCATCAAGAACCAGGGCGTCGACGGCAAGGCGTGGTGGTGGTATACCAACGCCTCGGCTCAGTACGTCACCGACCGGATCAACGAATTCGGCGCCCGGCTGACCAACATCGAGGTCCTCCCCAACGGCAGCCTCGCCGTGGTGATGGAAAAGAACGACGGCTCGTCCTGGTGGTGGGGCACCGACTACAGCCAGGACCAGATGAACGAGGTCATCGCCACGACCGCCTCGCGCCTGGTCGGCCTTCGCTCCTACGTACGCAGCGGCCAGCGGCTCTACGCTTTCATCTCTCTCGACAACGCGAACACGGAGACGCGGCGCCTGCGCGATCTGATCTATCAGGCGTACAAGAATCCGAAATTCGGCTCGAGCGTGATCCGCGGCTTTCTGGTGAAACCGGTCGGCGGCGCGGCGCTCGCGGACCTCGCGGGCGACTGGCCGTTCCAGCCGCTCAGCACCCTGAAGCTCCTCCCCTACCTCTATACGATGATCGAAATCGACCAGGGGAACGCAACGCTCGCCGGTACCAGCGTTTCATGGACCGAGGCGACGGTGGACGATCCCAGCACGGCCATCGACGAGCGCAAAGACGCGAGCTGCCTCGTGCCCGGCTCGCCGAACACCCAGCAGGGCAGCGCCAAGCTCAAGGACGCGCTGCCGACGATGATGTGGGAATCCCACGGCCGCACGCTCGACGCGTTGATGGCGAAATATCCGCCCGCCGTGCTCAATCCCCGCGCGCTCCAGTTGGGCCTCAGCCAGACGCAGATGTATTTCGGCTGCCCGCAACCCCACGGGCCGGCGGTGCCGTGGGCCGCGAACCGCTCGACGCTCTACGATCTCGGCAAGATCTTCGAAGGGGTCGAGACGCTCCAGTTCGTCAAGCAGGACTCGACCCGCCAGGCCTTCCTGGGCAACATGATCAATCTCACCTACAACGGTGCGTCCTATACCAGTCCGATCACCGGCAGGACAACCGGGCCGCTCAACAACAACTCCCTGCGTGCCGTCGTCCAGCGAGAAGCGGGCCCCGCGAAGCAGGCGATCGTCGAGGAGTTCCTCCAGCACGTCGTGCAGCGTGGCAAAGGTGGCAGCGGCGGACCGAGCGGCGATGAATTCGGCTATTCAGACTTCCTCTACGACACCCTGCCGTTCAAGCAAAACGGCCGGATCGTCGACAAGACGTTCGTCCTCGGCTGGTTCATCTACAAGCTGAAGACGCCGCCGGGCTGCCCTGAGTCGATGGCGGCCGACAACGGCCCCTGCCAGGCGATCTGGCAGCCGGAGATCGACGCCCGCGAGAGATTCCGCACCGAGCTGCACACGGCGGCGATCCGGCAGGCGCTGGCAACCTGGTAGCGGGACGAGGCCGGTGGGCACCGCGTGCCCTGGCGACGCCTCCTCCCTTCGCCGCCGAGCAATCCTCCAAGGCGGTCGAGGGGATTGACGAACTAATTTTCTAGTACTAATCTATTAGTAGAATGAAGACCAAGGCCCGAACCCTGACCGAGCAAGAGCTGGAGATCATGAAGGTGGTCTGGGAAAAGAAGACCGCCACCGTGCGCGAGGTCTACGAGGCGTTGCTGCAGCGCAAGGCCGTCGCCTACACCACGGTGTCGACCATGATGAACATCCTGGAGGCCAAGGGGCACCTGGTGAAGCGGCCGGAGGGGCGCGCCTACGTCTACGAGCCGTCGCAGGCCCGGACGCAGGTGATCTCGGGGATGGTCCAGGAGTTCGTAGACCGCGTCTTCGACGGCGCGGCCCAGGGGCTGCTCCTGAATCTCGTCAAGGAGCGGAAGCTTTCGAAGAGCGACCTGGAGGAGATCTCCCGCCTCATCGAGGAGGCGCCGGACGAGCCATGAACCCCTCTTTGTTGACCGCTGTGGGCCTGACCGCCTACGCCCTCCAGACCGCCCTCGTTCTGGGGGTGGGCCTGCTCCTGCCCAAGCTCTTCCGCCTGCGGGACCCGCGCGCCTGTCTCTATTACTGGCAGGGACTGCTGCTCGCGGTCCTCGCCCTGCCCCTGCTTCAGCCGGAGCCGGAGCGGATGAGGTTCGCAGGCAACCTGAGGGTCACCTCGAGCTGGTTGAACGGGCTCGCGGTGAACGGAGCCGGGAAGGAGACCTGGACCGCTGACCGCGTGTTGCTCCTGGCGATCGGCCTCGGCGTGCTCGTCCGGCTGGTCTGGCTCGGGCTCGGCCTGTCGCGCCTGCGGTCCCTGCGCCGCGACGCCGTCCCGGCCGAGCTGTCGTCCGCGGCGACTCGCGCCTTCGAGGACGTGGGGACGCGAGCGCGCCTGCTGGTCTCCGGACGGGTCGAAGGCCCGTTGACCTTCGGCTGGCGGAACCCGGTGGTCCTGCTGCCGGTCGGGCTCCTGGAGCTCGACCCCGAGGCCCAGCGCGGCATCCTCTGTCACGAGCTTCTCCACGTGCGGCGTCGCGACTGGCTCTGGGCCCTCTTCGAGGAAGCAGTCCGCGCCCTGCTCTGGTTCCACCCGGCGGTTTGGATGCTCCTCGCCCGCATCGATTTGAGCCGCGAGCAGGTCGTGGACCGCGAGGTCGTCCGCCGCACCGGCTCGCGCCGGGCCTATCTCGAAGCGCTGCGAGCCGTCGCCAGCCGTTCCTGGCAGGCTGCCGTCCCGGGTCTGCCCTTCTTCCACCGCGGGCACCTGCGTGAGCGGGTGATCCATCTCTGCAAGGAGGTTCCGATGTCGCGTCCCCGTATGGCAATCCTCATGACCACGTTCACCGGTCTTCTTGCCCTGACCGCGGTCCTCGGCATTCTCGCCTTTCCAATGACCGGGACGGCCTGGGCCGCTGCCATGCCGGTCCATCCCGAGGGAGACATCGACATCCACCCCCCAGTACCTATCGACTTCCCGGGGGTCCTCTACCCCGCGAAAGAGAAATTCTTGAAGGTCGAAGGACAAGTGATCAGCGAGGTCGTCGTCGACGAGCAGGGCAAAGTCGTGAGCGTCGAGGTCAAAAAGTCCTCCGGCAACGCGAACCTCGACTACGCCGCAGGCCAATCCATCTGGCGGACGGCCTTCTTGCCGGCGACCCGGAAGGGCAAACCGATCGCGGCCTACTTCTACATGAGACTTGATTTCGAGGTCGATCCTGGGGAGAAGACGATTGCCTCGGATGTCCATTGAGGTGCACACACGCTGTGGGGCGGAGATGGCGGCAGGAATGAGAACCAAACGGTACCCGATCCGCGGTGTCCGCGGTGACGGACGAGCCCTGACGCGCCTCGCCGGGCGTCGCCCCCCTCACGCAAAGATCCGCGGCACCTCCGCCGCGGCGTGGACCTCCTCGGTCGAGAGGACGGTCCCTTCGGTGTCCATGTAGCGCCCCTGGCCGATGTCGAGGAGGACGCGGTTGCGGCCGCGGCGCTTGGCTTCGTAGAGGGCCTCGTCGGCGAAGAGGATCAGCTCGGCGGCGGTCTTGATGTAGAGCTCGGGGAAGGAGGCGACCCCGGCGCTCAGGGTCAGCGGGATGCGCTGCCCCTCGAAGTCGAGCTCCAGCGCCTCGATGGCGGCGCGCAGGCGCTCGGCGGCGGCGAGCCCCTCCTCGCCGCCCATCCCCTCCATCAGGAGGACGAACTCCTCGCCGCCGTAGCGGCAGCAGAGGTCCTCGTTGCGGCGCAGGCTCTTGAGCACCCCGGCGACCGCCACCAGGGCCGCGTCGCCGGCGGGGTGGCCGTAGGTGTCGTTGATCTTCTTGAAGTGGTCGAGGTCGCAGAGGATCACCGTCATCGACCCGCCGGTCTCGCAGCAGCGGGCATGCCCCTCGTGGAGACGGCGCTCGAGGACGCGGCGCATGGCGACGCCGGTCAGCGGGTCCTCGCGCGCCTCGCGGTCGAGCAGGCAGCGCTGCACCGAGGCGGCCATCTGCGGCAGGAGGTGGTCGAGCAGCTCGAGCTCGCGGGGATCGACGCGGCGGGGATCGCACCAGAGGCGGAGGCGGCCGAGCACGGTGCTGTCCGGCTTGGCGCGCAGGACGTGCTCGACGAGCTGCCACGGGGTGCGGCGATGGAACCCCGGCAGGGCCGGCGGATAGCGGGGCGGCACCGGCACCCCCTCCTCGAGGATCTCGGAGTCCGGCCCCCACCACCAGCTCTTGAACTCGCTCCCCGGGGCGAGCGCCTCGAACTGGAACCAGAAGAAGTGGGACTTCTCGAGGACCTTGGCGCACTCGGTGTGGATGCGGTCGGCGGTCGAAGCCATCTCTTCGAGCGGGGTGGTCATCCGTCGGCTGGCCCGGCGCAGGCGCTCGAGGTCGCGGGCGCGGTCCTGGGCCTTCCTGTGGAGGAGACCGTTGCGGGTGATCTCGACGCCGAGCGCCGCGAGGCAGCCGGCGAGGAACGCCGCGAGAGGCCAGCCGGCCCGCTCGCCCACCGAGAGCACGGCGGCGCCGGCGATCCACCCTCCGGCGTCGACCGAGAGCGGGACCAGGATCCGCCGCCACTGCAGCGGCGAATCCGGGCGCCGCAGCTTGCGGTCCGCCATCTCGAGGCCGATCCAGACCAGGAAGTAGACGGCCGCCGCGGCGCCGAGCGCGGCCGTGGGGCTCCAGCCGCGAGCGGATCCGAGCGTCCAGATCCCGCCGGCGGCGAGCACCACCAGGGCCACCCGCCCGGTGCTCTCGAGCGACCGCGGCAGGAAGCCGCGCCGCTCGGTGGGCTGGAAGTTGGCGAGGCGGTGGACGACGTGGAGCAGCAGCTCGGCGCTGAGCAGGACCGCCGCCGCCAGGGCCGCCGCGGGGACCGCCCCCGAGAGCCGGAAGGCGGCCGGCAGGATCAGGGTGCCGAGCCCGAGCGTCGCCATCCCCACCGCCGGCCGGTGGCACGCCGCGGCCACCCCGGCGACCCCGAGGGTCACCAGCAGCCACACCGGCATCGGCGGCGTCTGGAGCAGCGCCGGGAACCGCACCGCCACGGCGAGCGCCAACGGCCCTCCCGCCAAGGGGAGCAGGGAGGCCCAGAGGTCACGGGGCGATCGGGAGCGCTTCATGAAAGGCGGTCTTCGCGAGTCTGGAGGGATGGTACCGCAGGTTGGGGGCGGGTAACCTCCCTTCCCGGCTGGACAAATTCAGTGTTAAGCTAATAGGAGCTTGTCAATGCGGTCGACTTGCCGCAGGAGGTCTGTCCATGCTCCGCAACCTGCTCCGTCTCTCGCCGGTGGTCCTCGCCGTGGCGTTGCTCGCCGTACCGGCGTACGCCGAGGTGTTCCACGTGACTCTCAAGAACGGCACGGTGATCGAGACCGCCAGCCGGCCGCAGCAGGCGAGCTGGGACACCAAGATGGTGCTCCTGCTGACCGACGTGGGCAACTGGGTCGGCTTCTCGCAGGACGAGATCGCGAGCGTCCGTAGCGAGGACCCGGTCCAGGGGTTCGGCATCCGGATCAACGACAAGGTGGTCGTCCTCGGCCTGTCGCCGAACGACCTGCCGGACGCCAAGGGGAAGGACGACGTCAACAGCAAGTTCTTCGACCTCGCCAACAAGATGCTCGACATGCAGGACAAGCAGAACCACTACTCGATCCAGCAGTTCGTCGATCCCGGCCAGACCCAGGGGATCCCCTCCGGCTTCGCCGGCACGGCCGGTAACGGCTCCGGCAATACCAACGCGCTCGGTTCCTTGCCGAATATGGGCTTCAGCGGGGCCGAGTCGAGCGCGAACGAGGGCGGCGTGGGCGCGCCGTCGATCAGCTCGATTCCCGTCTCCCCTCCGTAAGCGGACGGGCGACCACGAGCGAAGTCTCAGCTTCTTGCCGCCCTCCCGCCGTGGGAGGGTTCTTTGACAAACCAGACAGCGCGGTGACGCGGCGGGCCTCCCGGAATGGGAGGTTCTCGCGTCTTCAAGAGGGAAGCCGGTGCAAAGCCGGCGCGGCCCCCGCCACTGTAACCGGGTACGAAACCGGGAGTCCCACTGCACGACGCGATCCGACCAGGGTTGTCCGTGTGGGAAGGGCCGGGAGTAGGGAGATCCGGGAGCCAGGAGACCTGCCGCTCTGTCAGACGCCTCCCCCGGGGTGCGGGCGAGGGACGGTGCGCGCGTGCGTGCTCTCTTTTCGGTCCCCTCCCATGATTCCGGGGGGGGACGTCGATCGACCGAAAAGGAACACGTGATGCGTCAGATCCTCCCGATCCTGATCGCCGGCGTCCTCGGGGGCGGACTTCCGGTGCAGGCTCAAGACCCGGTCCCCGTCTTCAGTGACTCCGTGGTCGTGAGCGCCTCCCTCGAAGCTGACCCGGCGAGCCAATCGCCCGCCTCGGCCACCGTCCTCGACCGCGCCCAGATCGAAGCCCGGCAGTCGACCGACCTCTCGGAGCTGGTGAGCACCGTCCCCGGCCTCTCCGTCGTGCAGACGGGCGCCGCCGGGCAGCAGACCTCCCTCTTCACCCGCGGCACCAACTCGAACCAGACGCTGCTGCTGTGGAACGGCATCCAGCTCAACGATCCCTACTTCGGCGGCGCCAACTGGCAGCTCGTGCCGCTCGACGGCGTCGAGCGGGTGGAGGTGGTGCGCGGCCCGTTCAGCTCGCTCTACGGCAGCAATGCCCTGGGGGGAGTCGTGCAGGTGTTCACCGGCTCCCGCCAGGGGGGCACGGTGACTCTCGAAGGGGGGGAGAACGGCTATGGCCGGACCGGCGTCTCGGCCGGCGGGGACTTCGGGCGGACCCGCTTCGACGTCACCGGCAACCTCCGGCGCGGCGGCGGCGAATTCGCCAACGACGACTTCGACAGCCAGGAGGGGGTGGCCCGCGCCCAGTGGTCGCTGGGCACCGGCTCGAGCCTCGGCGTCCTGGTGCGCGCCGACGACTCGAAGACGGGGGTGCCGTTCTCGGGCGCCGACGCGACCCCGCACCGCGAGATCTCCTGGCGCGAGCGTGAGGTGGCGGTCCCCTTCCACAGCGAGCAGGGGTCCTGGCAGGTCGAGGCGCAGGTCTCGCGGACCGACTTCGACAACGCCTATCGGGACCCCGACGATCCCTTCGGCTTCACGCGGTCGGACACCCGGTCGCAGGCCTTGCGCGGGCGGACCGTGGTCTCCTGGCACGACGGCGACACCCTGCGCCTCGCCGGCGGCGCCGAGGTGGAGCGGCTGGAGGTCACCAACTCCGACAGCTTCGCGACCAACCTCGACGGCGCCCGGCAGCGCACCTGGGCCGGTTTCGGCGAGGCGGACTGGACCGTGGGGCCGGCCCGTCTCGAGGTCGGCCTGCGGCGGGACGACAACGACGTCTATGGCGGCAAGACCAGCCTGCGGGCGGGGACCGTCTTCAAGCTCGGCGCCGGCGACCGGCTGCGGGCGAGCTACGGCGAAGCCTTCCGCGCCCCCTCGCTCGGCGAGCTCTTCTTCCCCGGCAGCGGCAATCCCGGCCTCAAGCCCGAGGACAGCCAGAGCTGGGAGCTCGGCTACGAGCACGAGGCCGGCGGCATCCGCTTCGGCGTCACCGGTTTCGAGAACCGCCTGCACAACCTGATCGACTTCGACTTCGCCACCTTCCGGGACGTCAACGTCGGCCGGGCGCGGACGAAGGGGATCGAGGCCGAGGCGGGGATCAAGCGCGGTATCCTCAGCGCCCTGGTGAACGGCACCTGGCTGAGCACCGAGGACCTGGACACCGGCCTGCCGCTCCTCCGGCGCCCGAAGCGGAGCGCCAACCTGGTGCTGACCGCGCGCCCCGGCGCGTGGACCTGCAACCTCGTGGGGCGCTTCGTAGGCGAGCGGGCCGACGTCGATCCGGTGAGCTTCGCGACCACCACCAATCCGAGCTATGTCCGCCTCGACCTCGCCGCCCGCTGGACCGCCCGCTCCTGGCTCTCCCCCTACGCCCGGGTGGAGAACCTCGCCGACCGCAAGTACAGCATGGCGCTCGGCTTCCCCGCCCCCGGCAGGACGTTCATCGGTGGACTGGCGCTCAACTTCTAGGCGGCTCCGGCCGCTCCTGCTCCCCCTCCTCCTGCTGCTCGCCCCGCTCGGGGCGTGCCGGCGGGAGGGTGGGAGCCCTCCGTCCGGTTCCTCTCGACAGGCGCCGGCCCGGCGGATCGTCGCGCTGACCCCCAGCCTGGCCGAGACCCTGTTCGCCCTCGGGCTCGGCGGCCGCGTGGTGGGGGTGGGCGATTACGTGAGCTATCCCCCGGCGGCGGCCGCCCTGCCGCGCCTCGGCGGGCTGTTCAATCCCAATCTCGAACGCACGATCAGCCTGAAGCCCGACCTCGCCGTGCTGCTGCCCAGCGAGAAGGACCTCGGCGCCAAGCTGCGTCCCCTCGGAGTCGATCTCCTGATCGTGCCGGACGAGTCGCTGGCCGACGTCGAGCGCTCGTTCCAGACGATCGCCGACCGCTGCGGCGTGCCGGCCGCCGGACGCAAGCTCACCGCCGAGTGGAAGGCCGGGCTCGCCTTGCCGCCTCTCCCCGGCCCGCCGCTCAAACCCCTGAAAGTCATGATCTCGGTCGGCCGCCAGGAAGGCAAGCTCGGCGAGATCACCGCCGCCGGGCGCGGCACCTTCCTCGACGAGCTCCTCCATCGCCTCGGCGCCGAGAACGCCTTCGCGGACTCGCCCACGCTCTACCCGCAGATCGGCATGGAGGAGCTGATGGCCCGCCGGCCGGACGTCATCCTCGAGCTGCGGACCGACGCCCTCTCCGCCGCCCAGTCCGCCGCGATCGTCCACGACTGGCAGGCGCTCCCCAATCTTCCCGCCGTCCACAACGGCCGGGTGGAGGTGATCGCGGGGGACTACGTGCTGATCCCCGGCCCGCGCCTCCCCGAGCTCTACCGGCAGATGCGCGAGGCCCTGCTTAAGGCCCGGGGGGGGCGTTGAGCCGTCCCGTCCTGCTCAGCGCCCGCGGCCTCACCTGGCGGGCCGGCGAGCGGACCATCCTGAAGTCGCTCGATCTCGACGTCCTCCGCGGCGAGTGCCTGGCCGTGGTGGGGCCGAACGGCGCCGGCAAGACGACCCTGCTGCGCTGCCTGACCGGCCTCCTCACTCCGGAAGATGGGGAAATTTCGTACGCCGGCCGCTCCCTCCGCTCGCTCTCCCGCCGCGAGATCGCCCGCCGCATCGCCTACGTGCCGCAGATCCGCCCGGAGAGCGTCCCCCTCGCCGTGGAGGAGGTGGTGCTCCTCGGCCGCTATCCCCACCTCTCCCCCTTCCGCCTGGCCCTGAACGCGGAGGATTTCGCCGCCGTGAACGAGGCGCTGCGGGTGGTGGGGATCGAGGACCTCCGCGGGCGGCCGGTCGACAAGCTCTCGGGCGGCGAGCGGCAGGCGGTGTTCATCGCCGCCGCCCTGGCCCAGGAGGCGGAGCTCCTGGTGCTCGACGAGCCCACCCTCCACCTCGACGCCCGCCACCAGCGCGATCTCGCGGCCCTCCTCCGCCGCCTCGTCGCCACCACGAACCACACGGTGGTCCTCGCCACCCACGACCTCAACCTCGCCTCGCTCCTCGGCGATCGCCTCCTCGCCCTCGCCGGCGGCCAGGTGCTCGCCACCGGTCCGCCGGCCGAGATCCTCCGCCCCGACCTCCTCGAGCGCCTCTTCCGTGCCCGCTTCGACGTCGTGCGCGGCGGCGAGCGGCCGGTCACCGTGCTCGATCTCGGCGGAGCCGAAGGATGAGCTTCCCCTTCAGTCCGGCCCGCAAGGCGCCGCGCCTTGCCCTCCTCCTGCTCCTCGCGCTCTGGCTGCTGACGCTGCTCGGCGCGCCGCTGGTGGGGAGCCAGTCGATCTCGCTGCCGCGCATCCTGCACGGCGACCCCACCGCGGCCGCGATCTTCTGGCAGATCCGCCTGCCGCGAGTCCTCCTCTCGCTGCTCGGCGGCGCGGCGCTCGCCGTCTCGGGGCTGGGGTTCCAGACCCTGTTCCGCAACTCGCTGGCCGAGCCCTACACCTTGGGGATCTCGAGCGGCGCCGCCCTCGGCGCCGTGCTGGCGCTCCGTTTCGAGGGGAGCCAGTACCTCGGCCTGCCGCTGGTGGCGCTCGCCAGCTTCGCGGGGGCGATCGGGGCCACGGCGCTGATCGTGGGGCTCGCCCTGCGCCGGCAGGGGGTCGAGACGCCGACCCTCCTCCTCGCCGGGGTTGCCGTGTCGCTCTCCTGCGGCGCGATCATTCTCTTCCTGCAGTACCTCGCGGACTCCACGCAGACCTTCCGCATGGTGCGCTGGATGATGGGCGGGCTCTCCGTGGTCGGCTACACCGAGGTGCTCTGGCTCTTCCCCTGGGTGCTCGGCGGCAGCCTCGCCCTCTTCGCCCTGCGCTGGGAGCTGAACCTCCTGCTCACCGGCGAGGAGATGGCCGCGAGCCGCGGCGTCGACCTCGCGCGCCTCCGCCGCCAGGTGCTCCTCGCCACCTCGCTGATGATCGGCGCCCTGGTGGCGGTCGCCGGCCCGATTGGCTTCGTGGGCCTGATCGTCCCCCACACCCTGCGCCGCTTCGTGGGGCACGACCACCTCCTCCTCGTCCCCGCCTGCGTCCTGGGCGGCGGCGCCTTCCTCACCCTCTGCGACGCCGGAGCCCGCACCCTGATGGCCCCTGCCGAGCTGCCGGTCGGCATCCTCACTGCCCTCCTCGGCGGTCCGTTCTTCCTCTGGCTGCTGGTCTGGAGGAAGAGGGATTGACCCCGCAGAAGACTCCGATCCTCCTCTCCTGGAGCGGCGGCAAGGACAGCGCCCTCGCCCTCCACGCTCTCCAAGCCTCGGAGGACTTCGAGCCCGCCGCCCTGCTGACCACGATCACGGAAGGCTACGACCGCATCAGCATCCACGGCGTCCGCCGCGACCTCCTGGAGCAACAGGCGGAATCGATCGGGCTCCCGCTTTACCAGGTCCTGATCCCCCAGGACTGCCCGAACGAGATCTACGAGGATCGCCTGGCGGCGGCCCTCCGCGAGATCCAGGCCCAGGGCATCCACCACGTCGCCTTCGGAGACCTCTTCCTCGCAGACCTCCGGGCCTACCGCGAGCGCCAGATGGCCGCGCTCGGCCTCGAAGCCGTCTTTCCTCTCTGGATGAGCGATACCACAGCACTCTCGAGGCGTTTTCTCCACCTCGGCTTCCAAGCCGTCCTCGTCTGCGTGGACACAGACGTCCTCGATCCCGTCTTCGCCGGCCGTCCCTTCGACGAGGATCTCCTGCGCGACCTCCCGGCCGACATCGACCCCTGCGGCGAGAACGGGGAGTTTCACACCTTCACCCACGCCGGGCCGATTTTTCGTAAGCCGATCGGGATCAAGCTCGGGCCGGTGGAAGGGCGGGGGCGGTTTTGGTTCCGGGACTTGGAGGCGGCGAGCCCGGCCTCTGAGCCCGCGGCAACCGGCTCGTAGGCGCCCCAACCAGGGCCATGTCCGGCCCCGAGGTGTATTTTCCCCCTCGAGAGCGATGCCACATCACTCCCGAGGTGGATTTATCCACCCTGGATTCCAGATCACGGGATTGTCGGCCGAACCCGGGCGACGAACCCGTAGGATCCTCCAGCCATGGGGCGGAAGGGCCCTGCTCGGCTTCGTGGTGTATTTCCCCCCCCCCAGAGCGATGCCACATAGCTCCCGAGGTGGATTTATCCACCTCGGCCTCCAGATCCCGGGCAGTCGCCCGAGTCCGCGACAACGAGCCCGTAGAGACGCTCCCAGCGATAAACGAGAACGCAACGCAGGCCCACGGGGACGGCGGGACGTCTCTTCGAAGGCAACCTCGTCTCAGGCCGCTGCCACCCGGGAGAAGGTCACCAGCCTCGCCGCCTCGGAGATCGCAGGGAGCCTGTCGACAGGAATTCCCGTATCTCAACGCAAATCATCCTGCCTGCCCCGGCAAGTCACGCCCTCGGAACCGACCGTGCCCCACCGGAGACGTCCCGCCGTCCCCGTGGCCTGCGGAGGGTGTCGTTATGCGCTGGGAGCGTCTCTACGGGATCGTTGTCGGCAATCGGAGATGAACCCATCAGGCGAAGGTCTGACCAGACGGCGAATCCGGCAACCGCAACCCCCAAACCTTCCCCTGCGCCTCCGCCTCCCGCCGCAGGAACACCATCCCGATCCCCGCCGCCCCCTGCATGTACCCCGTCTGGGCGTAGACGTACTCCGGCTTGACACGGTGCTCAGCGTGGGGCCACTTCAGGCCGCCACCCGGCGTCGCCGTGGCGTGGTCCAGGAGGTGCCGCACGACGCGGCGATTGAATTCCAGATAGGCGGTGTCGCCGGTGAGCTGGCCGAGGTCGAGGAAGAAGTCGGCGACTCCGGCGGCGCCGCAGCATTGGCCGAGGTTGTTCCAGAAGCCGGGGGTCTGCTTCTCGGGGATGCCGCTTTCGAGGATGCCGTTCGCTCCCTTGCGGGCCCAGGCGAGCCAGCCGGCTTTGGGGTCGATCTGGTGGAGGCGGAGCCAGAGGCGGGAGGTGCCCACGGGGCCGTGGCACCAGCCGAGGTAGTAGAGCTTCTTGTTGTCCGGCTCGTCGTGGAAGATGAGGCAGGAGTCTCCCTCGGTGTTGGCGATCGACTGGAGGTAGCGCGCTCCGGCGAGGGCCGCCGCGAGGAATTCCGGGCGGCCGGTCTCCTGGTGGAGGGTGGCGAGGAAGTAGGCGACGCCGGCGGTGCCGTGCGAGAAGTTCGGCGTCACGCGCGGGAAGTCCGGGTCCATCCGCCACTTGAGGCCGCCGTTCTCGGCGATCCCCAGCTCGATCAGCCGCAGGCCCGCCCTCACCGCCAAGTCGCGGGAGGCGGCGTCGTTCGTCGTGCGGGCGAGGTGCAAGAGGTAGAGGCGATTCCCGAGCCGCCCGCCATGATGTCCGTGACCTTCCCCCACTCGACTCCCTTGCCGGACGGCGCCGCGGTGGCATGGATCAGGTCGCGGCAGCGGACGGCCCCCTTGCGGAAGGATTCGTCGCCGGTCTCGCGGAAGACCCGGTCGAGGACGAATCCGATGCCGGCCACGCCGGTATAGAAGCCCGCCTCCTCGCGGTCCAGGCGGATCTTCTCCGGCAGCGACGCAATCAGGGCACTGGCGCCCGCCGCCGCCTCCTCGCGATACGCCTTGTCTCCCGTCGCCCGGGCGAGCTCCAGCAGGAAGAGGACGATGCCGGCCCCTCCCGTGTAGAGGTGCGAAACCGTGTCGAACCCCTCGGGACGTTCGGGGCCGGTGAGCCAGACATACCCCTCCGGCGTCTCGATGCGGGCGGTGCGAATCCAATGCGCCGCCTTCACCGCGGCGTCGAGATAGCCGGGCGCGGGCGGAGCGGGAGGCGGTACGGGAGCTTCGCCGGCCGCGCTGCCAAGTCCGAGCGACGAGACGGCGCCTGCCGCGAGGCCGAGGCGGACGAGATCGCGGCGGGTGAGAGAGGTGGCGGGCATACCGGATAGGGTAGCGGATTCCCCGGCCGGAATTCAGCGGTTGAGCGCAGACGGCGATCGGAATGGGAGATCGACGGCGTACGCACCCCACAGAAGCTGGAACGCCTTCTCTTCATTGATCGCGACCGGAGACCATACGGGGAAGCCAGACAGGTCGAGATACAGAGTGACTTGGTCAGAATTGCCCGCATTCTCCCGGAGACGGATTTCCGGCTGGGCCACGGCCTCCGCCAACAGTCGGTCGAGCTCTCGGACCACCTCGGCGATCGTTCCCTGAGAGACCGCGATGACCTTCGCGCTCCGCACCGCCGGGGTTTTCGGGAGCTGCCCCAAGATCTCCCGAGGCGCCGAGAGCTGGATCGACCGCGCGGCGTCCGCGCCGGTCACCGGCTTCAGAGTCTCGACCTTGGGGAGCTCGGGGACCGCAGACTGCAAAGCTCCGATCAGACCCTCGGCGATCAGAGCCGGGCCACGTTCGGCAATCCACTGAGGAGGAGCGTACTCTTTAGGATCTTCTGCCATCGCCTCAAACGCAGGCAGGATCAGGAGCGCGTTTCCTAGGCGCCGGACGACGGCCCAGCCGCCCGGAGCGCATCGCTCAATGCCGCAGGCCGCGCACACCTCGAGTTGAACGGGCTCTTCGCTCCAGTCCGTCAGCTCGATGGCGTTCGCGACGACGGCTCCATCGAAGACGAGCTGCGACTTGATCGGCCGGCCCTGCCCGGAGGACGTGAAGTCCATCGCCGCCCGGCGGGTTTCGAGGGTGCTGACGTTCCACATGGAATCCTCAGATCCGCGCCACCGTGTCTTTGTAAAACCCGTCGAGGATCTCGCGGTGGCGGGATTCGACGACCTTGCGTTTGACGCTCATCTTGGGGGTGAGCTCGCCGGTCTCCTGGGAGAGATCGTGATCGAGGAGGTGGAAGTCCTTGATCCGTTCGTAGGAGGCGAGCTTGGCGTTCACGGCTTCGAGGCCGTCGCGGATCAGCTGCTGGACCTCGGGGCGGGTGGCGAGGTCGGCGTAATCCTGGTAGGTGATGCCGTGCTCGCGGGCCCACTTGCCGGTGGTCTCCTCGTTGATCGTGACCAGGGCGACGCAGAAGGGGCGGCGGTCGCCGAGCATCACGACCTGGGAGATATAGGGGCAGCCTGCCTTGAGCTGCCCTTCGATGTTCTGCGGGGCGATGTTCTTGCCGCCGGCGGTGACCAGGATGTCCTTCTTGCGATCGGTGATGGTGACGAAACCGTCGGCGTCGATCTGGCCGATGTCGCCGGTGTGGAACCAGCCGTCCGCCTCGAGGGCCTCGGCGGTGTCCTCGGGGCGGTTGTAGTAGCCGCGCATGATGCCGCGCCCGCGCAGCAGGATCTCGCCGTCGTCGGCGATCTTGGTCTCGACCCCCTGGTAGGGGAGCCCCACGGTGCCGAACTTGTAGTGCTCCGGGCGGTTGCCGATGCTGCCCGCCGAGCTTTCGGTGAGGCCGTAGGCTTCGAGGATCAGGATGTCGCAGGCGTGGAAGAACTCGGCGATGGCGCGCGAGAGCGGCGCGCCGCCCGAGATCAGGAAGCGGAGCCGGCCTCCGAGGCGCGCTTTGAGCTTCGAGTAGACGAGCTTGTCGGCGAGGCGGTGCTGGAAGGCGAGGAGCCCCGACGGTTGCTTCCCCTGCTGGCGCAGGCGAGAGACCCGGCCGCCGACGTCGAGCGCCCACTGGAAGATCTTGTATTTGACGCCGCCCCCTTCGCGCGCGCCGGTGACCACCCGGTTATAAACCTTTTCATAGACGCGAGGGACGCCGCCCATGATCGTGGGCCGGACGGCGGCGAGGTTGGGGACCAGGTCGTCGATCACGCCGTCGATCGCCGTGGGGACGCCGAGGCGGATGAAGGCGATCTCGAGCACCTTGCCGAACGAATGGGCGAGGGGGAGGAAGAGGAGCTGGCGGTCGGTCGGGCCGAGGATGTTCACGCCATCGATCGCCTCCCCCTCGAAGACCCAGTTGTCGTGGGTGAGCATCACCCCCTTGGGCTTCCCCGTGGTGCCGGAGGTGTAGATGAGGGTAGCGAGGTCCTCGGGGCCGACCGCTTTCGCCACCTCGTCCAGCCGGCCGGGGTTGGCGGCGTTCCAGGCGTCCCCCCGGCGTTCGAGCTCGGGCAGCGAGAGGGTCCAGCCGTCCGCGTTCGTGGCCGGAGACGGCTCGCTGTCGATCAGGATCAGGTGCGCGAGGTTGCCGAGCTCTCCCTGCATGCTGCGCAGCTTCGCCTCCTGCATCGCGTTCTCGACGAAGCAGAAGCGGGAGCCGGAATCCTCCAGGATGTAGGCGCTCTCCTCGGCGGTGTTCGAGGTGTAGATCGTCGAGGTGGCGCCGCCGGCCATCAGGATGGCGAGGTCCACGATCACCCACTCGGGGCGGCTGGTGGCGAGGATGGCGGCGCGCTCAGCTTTCTGGAACCCCAGGCTCAGCAGTCCGCCGGCCACCGCCCGCACGCGGCGTTCCGTCTCCCGCCAATTCATGGCGTACCACTGGCCGTCCCGCCGCCCGGACATCGCTTCGGCGTCGGGCGTGGCGGCGACGCGGTGCTGGAACATCTCGACGACGGAACGGAACGACGGCTCGGTCATCTCGGTCATAGGGCTCCCCCAGGGTGCAGCGGACGACAGGGATCGCTGGGACGGGAGGATGATAGCGCCGGATCGTCGGCTAGGGCGTGATTTTGTAGATCAACAGACCGCCGCCGAGGTCCGCCACGCGGGACGCATGGGGGTCGTGGGCGATCCACTCGTACGCGCCGGCCGGGACGGGGACCATACGCCCCCCGGCGTAGGTCATGTAGCCGTAGCCGTGGAGGAAATTGGCGCTGACGGCGACCAGCCCCGGCTGGTCCGGCCGGGGAGGATAGGCGTCGATCCCGTAGAGGGCCGGATCGACGTGGCCGAAATAGGCCAGCCCGATGCGGTCGATCCCCTGCCGGTCCATGTACTTGCGGAGCCGCTTCAGCCCCTGCCCCCAGTCGAGGTTCGAGTCGAGGAGGATCTCGTCCCCCCGGCCGCGGGCGAGGAGATTGAAGTAGTCGATCGTGTCCGGCGTGGCCAGCAGCACGGAGACGGGATAGAGCGCCAGCGCGGCGAGCGCGGTCCGTCGGAGACCGGCGTTACGCTCGGCGAAGAACGGGGTCAATCGGCTCGCGAAGATGAAGAGGAGCGGGAAGGCCGAGAGGATGTGCCGGATGCCGTAGTTCACGTTGCCGGTGAGCACCGCGGAGGAGAGCAGCAGGGCCGCTAGCGGCAAAACGAGAAAGATCTCACCCATGGGGCGGTTCCGCAGTCGGACGAAGGGGGCGAGGAGGAGAGCGGCGAGCAGCGGCAGGGGGGTCTTGAACAGCAGGCAGACCAGGTAGTAGAGGGGGGTCCCCTGGCGCGACCAGTGGCCGAAGAGGTAGTTGGGGAACTCGCCCGACTCGGCGTCGAGCCGAACGCCGTCGAACCCTTCGAGGTAGGGGGCCGGGAGGGGGACGGGGAGACGGTCGGGAAGGTGGGCGGTGAGCCCTTTCAGGAAGCGGCTCTGGAGATCGAACGATCCCAGCGGCCGGCCCGTCCCCTGGAAGAGGTAGCCGGCGTTGAGCACCACGAGGCTGAGGACCACCATCGCCGCCAGTGCGCCCAGCAGGGAGGCGGCCCGGCGCCCGCGCCCCTCAGATGTCTCGCCGCGGCGGGCCAGCAGGACCAGGACGAGGAGGAACAGGATGGGGTAGAGCAGCACGGCGGTCGTCTTGGCGAGCTGCGCGAGCCCCAGGGCCAGTCCCGCGAAGAGAAGCCGCGCCGGGCTCGGCGCCTGGGCCCAGCGGTAGAAGAGATAGAGGGTGAGCAGCACGAGCGTCGCGGCGCCCACGTCCACGGTAACCAGGTGGGCGTGGGCGATCAGCGTCGGATTGAAGGCGAAGAAGATCAGCGCCACGGTTCCCGCGGCTGGACCGTAGAGATCGCGCGCCCAGAGATAGACGAGGACCCCCATCAGCAGACCGAGGAGGACGATCGGCAGCCGGCCGAGGAGGAAGAGGCGGTCGTAGATCGCGCCGTTCTTCTGCATGAAATCGGTGCCCAGGAGCCAGGGATACCAGGCGCTCTCGCGGGCTGGCTTGGCGGTGCGCACCTGGGGGTCGAGCGGCAGGACGGGGAGCGCGGCGAGCACCTTGATCAGCGGCGGCGTGCGCGCCGCGAGGTCGAGGTCCCCCGTCTTCAAGTAGAAGACGCCGACCGGCAGGTGCGTGAACTCGTCGACCGTCGGGGAGTCCCAGACCAGGCCGTGCAGGCAGAGGATGGCGAAGGCGGCGAGGAGGAGGAGCTTCAGCGTCCGGGGGGAGAGCACCCCCCTACTCCATCTCGAACAGCGGGTTTCCCGTGTCGACCGCCTGGCCGGGCTGGACGTGGAGCTTGCTGATCTTGCCGTCGTGCTCGGCGCGGATCTCGTTCTCCATCTTCATCGCCTCGAGGACGATGATCCCCTGGCCGGTCTTGACCTCGTCTCCCTCGGCGACGAGGACCGAGGTGACGCGCCCGGGCATGTAGGCGTCGACCCGCTGGCGGCGCTTGGCGCCGGCGCTCTGCGTCTGGGCGGCGAGATGGGCCAAGGGATCGGCGACCTCGACCGGGCCGGCCCCCTCGGCGGTGCTCACCCAGTAGGTCCCCTCGGCCTGCGGGAGCGGCCGGACGGCGACCTCGTGCTGACGGGTGATTGGAGAATGTGGGGCGCCATCCTCGATCCGCAGGCTGAGGAGGCCGGGACGGGCCGGCAGGGCGTCGACGCGGTAAGTGCGCTCGCCGACCGTCACCTCGTAGCCGCCCGCCTCGTGGCGGACGCGGACCTTCTCCTCCCGCTTTCCCTGGCGGACGATCAGCTCCACGCTCCCCCCCTCAGCGCCTGGCGGCGGCCGGCGGCGCCCCAGCGCGAGCGCAGGGAGGCGGCGGGCGAGGCCGGGCCGGCGGTGGTCTGGCGCAAAGTGCGGTCGTGATGGGCGAGGGCAGCGGCGATCAGCGCCAAGTCGTCGGGTGCTTCGTCCGGCGCCTTCTCGGTGCCCTCCTCGACGGGGTGCAGCTCGCCGGCCGCGAGCTTGCGGTCGAGCATGCCGATGTCGAGGTTGCCGGAGCGGAAGTCGGGGTCGGCGAGCAGGGCGCGGAAGAGGGGAGCGGTGGTGCGGATCCCCTCGATGCGCAGCTCGGCGAGGGCGCGCTCCAGGCGGTGGAGCGCCCGCTCGCGGTCGGCGGCCCAGACGATCAGCTTGGCCAGCATCGGGTCGTAGTAGATCGAGACTTCCGAGCCCTCGTAGACGCCGGCGTCCACCCGCACGCCGGGGCCGTCGGGCCAGCGCAGCGTCTCGATGCGGCCCGGCGAGGGGGCGAAGTTTTTCCACGGGTCCTCGGCGTAGAGGCGCACCTCGACGGCGTGGCCGCGCGGCTGGACGTCGTCGAACTCGGGGCCGAGCGGCTCGCCCTCGGCGACGCGGATCTGCGTCGCCACCAGGTCGATGCCGGTGACCAGCTCGGTGACCGGGTGCTCCACCTGGAGGCGGGTGTTCATCTCGAGGAAGTAGAAGCTCCCGTCGGCGTCGAGCAGGAACTCGCAGGTGCCGGCGTTGCTGTAGCCGACCGCGGAGGCGGCCTTGACCGCGGCCTCCCCCATGCGGCGGCGGAGGCCGGGGCCGACCACGGAGGAGGGGGCCTCCTCGACCACCTTCTGGTGGCGGCGCTGGAGCGAGCACTCGCGCTCGCCGAGCGAGACCACCCGGCCATGGAGGTCGCCCATCACCTGGATCTCGACGTGGCGCGGGATTGACGATGTACTTCTCGAGATAGACCGAGTCGTCGCCGAAGCTCGCCGCGGCCTCGGAGCGGGCGGCGCGATAGGAGCTCGCCAGCTCGGCCGCCGAGGGGATCATCCGCATCCCCTTGCCGCCGCCCCCCGCCGCCGCCTTGAGCATCACCGGGTAGCCGATCGTCTCGGCGGCCGCCGCGGCGGACTCGAGGTCGGGGAGGGGGTCCTTGCCGCCGGGCACCACGGGGACGCCGGCCGCCATCATCAGCCGGCGGCTCTCGACCTTCGAGCCCATGGCGTCGATCGCCTCCGGGGAGGGGCCGATGAAGGTGATGCCGGCGTCGCGGCAGAGGCGGGCGAAGCCGGCGCGCTCGGAGAGGAAGCCGTAGCCGGGATGGATGGCGTCGGCGCCGATCGCCACCGCCAGCTCGACGATCGCCTCGCCGCGCAGGTAGCTCTCGCGCGAAGGGGCCGGGCCGATCGGATACGCCTCGTCGGCGAGCAGCACCGGGAGCCCCAGGCGGTCCGGCTCCGAGTAGATCACCGCGCCGCGGATCCCCATCTCGCGCAAACCTCGCAGGATGCGCACCGTGATCTCGCCGCGGTTGGCGATCAGCACCTTGCGGATGCGCTTCTTTGGAATGAGGTCGCTCATCGGGGCGGGTATCTTAGCTGATCCGGTTACTGATCCGGTTACTGATCCGGTTAATGATCCGGCCTTGCCGGCCCCACCACGCCAGCCCCGGCAGCATCAGCAATCCCGCCAGCGCCCCGGCGAGCGCGCGGTGGAGCGGCCGGCGGTCGATCCAGAAACGGACCTGGTGGCGCCCCTGGGGGACGTCGACGGCCATGCGGTAGCCGTTGGCGGTGTAGATCGCCGCCGGGCGGCCGTCGAGCGCGGCTTCGAAGAGGAGGTTGGTGCGCTGGACGACCAGGATCGCCCCTCCCGGGCCGGCGTTGGTCTCGACGGCGAAGCTCTCGGGGCCATCGTGGAAATCGTGCAGGAGGCGGGCGGTGCCGCCGATCGTGACCTGCTTGGCCGAGCCGGGGCGCATGGCGGCGATGTCGGTGCGCGGGTCGAACTCCGGGCTGATCAGCCGGCTGTAGACGGCGGGGAGGTTCGGCTCGCGGTAGATCCGGCGGGCGAGGAAGACCTGCGGCGCGCGGTCGGTCACCTCGTAGACGGCGAGCTCGCGGCCGAAGCTGGGGATGCCGGTGAGCCGCCGGGCGTGCGGCGGGATGGGGTCGAGAGGATGGTTGAGCAGCAGCCGTCCCACTCCCCAGGCGGCGAGGAGCTTCAGCCGCTCCGGGTTCTTGGCGTGCTGCACCTCGTTCTGGGCGCGGCGGGCGAGGTAGGCGTCGAGCCCTTCCGGCGAGGTGTTGAGCTCGTAGCGGAGCCCCCACACCGGGCCGCTGAACGGATAGAGCTCGTAGAAGGAGCGGCGCTCGAGCCAGCGGGTGTGGAGCTCGGGGAAGGTCCCCTGGCGCAGGGTCGAGGGGCCGAAGAGGTAGTTGAAGTCCGGGTTCGACACCAGCTCGCCGGCGGGCACCCAGGCGAGGGCCGGCGGCGGCACCAGGTAGGGCTCGACGGCGTCCATCGGATAGAGCGGGCGCAGCAGCCAGAGCTGGGCGCCGGCGTGGACGGCGAGGAGGAGCGCGCCGCCGAGCGCCCAGGAGCGGCGGGAGAGGCGAAAGGCGAGGGCCAGCGCCGCGAGGACGCCGAGCGAGACCAAGGCGAGGCCGGCCCAGCGCACGCGCTCGCTGGCGATGAACGCCGCCGGCCGCGGGATGAACAGCTTGAGCCAGGCCTCGGCCGGCTGCGGCGCGAAGCTGAGGAAGGCCCAGAAAGCCGCGAAGGCGACGGCCAGCGCGGCGAGCGTCCAGCCGAAGGTCCGCCGGCCGTGCTTCCCCGGGACCAGGCCGGCGGCGAGCGCCGGGCGGAGCCGCTCGAAGCCGAGCCCGCAGAGGAGGGCGGCGCCGGCCGCCACCGGCAGCCAGAACTTGACCGGGTAGCGCAGCGACTTCGAGTGTACGAAGAGCCACGCCGCCACCGGATTGAAGCGCCCGAGCGAGAGGAAGAGGCCGCAGGCGATCCCCGTCCACGCCCAGACGGCGGCGCGGGTGCGCGGGCGTCCCGAGGCGGCGACCAGCGCCAGGGTCAGCAGCCCGGGGTAGAGCGAGAAGTAGTAGGGCGGCACCCCGGTGAAGAACTGGTTCCCCCAGAAGGAGCCCTTGTCGAGGATGTCCGGCCGGCCGAAGAAGAAGGGGATCAGCCACTCGGGCACCTGGCGGGGGTCCCAGCTGGACATCGTCAGCGATTCCGGGGTGTAGCCCACGTAGCCGCGCAGCGACATCGGATAGATGCGCAGGAATTCGACGATCTGCGGCAGCGCGACCAGGGTGCCGGCGAAGAAGGCGGCGGCCAGGAGCGCGAGATCCTTCCAGCCCCACCGGCCCGATCCGACCGGCCGCTGCCGCCAGACGAGGGCCATGGCGCCGGCGGTCAGCAGGAAGGCGAGGAGGGCCGTCTGCGGGTCGCCGCCGAGGATCAGCAGCGTCCAGAGGACGGCGATCAGGGGGGCCAGCAGGGGGCGCCGGGCCGGGGCGCCGGACGAAGTCGAGGCCGGCGGCCACCAGGGCGGGGGCGAGGCTGGCGCCGGCGATCAGATTGTAGAAGTTCAGGTGGGAGAGGAAGAAGCCGGAGAGGGTCCAGCAGGCCGCCGCCGCCCACGCCGCCTCGCGGCGCAATCCCCAGGCCCGGGCCAGCCAGAAGAAGGCGAACGGGGCGAGGAAGAGGTGGATCCAGAAATGGGCGTTGAACGCCCAGAAGATCTTGCCGACCAGGAAGAGCAGGTTGTCCGGATAGAACGGCGCCGCGTTGAGGTTCCCCGCCAGCGGCTGTCCGCCGGCCCGGTAAGGGTCGATGAGGGGGAAAGTAGCCGTGCCGCAACGCCACCGCCTGCGACCACTTCATGGGGAAGTGGGAGTTGAGCACGTCGCGCAGGATCAGCGTCTCCGTGCCGCGGATCAGGGGGAGCATCGCGAGCAGGAGGAGCAGCAGGAGAGGGCCGACGAGGAGGAGCGCGGTTTTCCAGGGGCGAAGCTCCGCTGTTTCTAGCGGCGGCGCGGCAAGCGGCAGATCGGCCGGCGAGGGCTCTTCGGGCATGGGGGGGAAGACTACCAAAGGTCCCTGCTTCTTAGGCCCGGCGCCACGCCAGGGCCGCGGCGGCCACGAAGGCCAGCAGGGCAATCCCCCCAGCCAGCTCTTCGGGGAGGGCGGAAACCGCGATCCGCACCCGGTGAGCCCCCGGCGGCACCTGGACGCCGAGCAGGCTGAGGTTCACCGGCAGGGTGGGCAGGCTCTTTCCCTCGGCGGTCGCCCGGTAGAGGGGCTGGAAGGCGCGGCAGAGCACCAGGAGGCCGCCGCCGCCCGAGACGTCGACCTCGAAGCCGTCCGGCGTCTCGGCGAGCCGTCTTGCCTGCGCCCCCGGGTGGTGAGCGACCGGGCGGTCCGCCACCACGTCGGCCACCGGATCGGGGGCGCGGCTCACCGTGCGGAAGGCGTCGCCGGGGCTGGCGGCGACGGCGACCGAGCGCGGCCACCAGACGGGCGGCGCCGGCGCGCGGACGGCGTAGAGGCGGCTGGTGCCGCCGGCCCGCCCGCCGACCGAGACGAGCTGGAGGTCAGGGGCGTCCGGCTTCTCTTCGAGCACCGCGGCCACGATCCCCAGCGTGCGCAGCCAATTGGCGCGCCCGGCGGCGTCGAGCTGGAAGTAGTGGAGGCGCAGCTGGGCCGCGAGCGGCGAGTAGAGGCCGTCGAGGTCCGGGGCGAGCGGATAGCGCAGACCGTACAGGGCTCCCGGCGCCGCTCCCAGGTCGAAGGCGGCGGCGCGGACCAGGGTGAGATAGGAAGTGTCGGCGAACGGGCCGGAGGGGATCTCGGGGAGCACGCCGGCGCCGCGGCCGACGACCCCCAGCCAGGGAGAGGGTGCGAAGTCGGCGACGGGGGCCGTCATCACCAGGCCGGCGAGCGGCAGGAGGGCGGCGAGTTGCGCCGCGGCGAGCCCCGCGCCGCTGCGGCGCCGGGCGGCCACGGCGGCGAGCGCGAGGAGGGCCGCGGCGAGGAGGAGGGCGACGATCCACGCCCCCACCCGGTTGCGCGCCGCGTCGGCGGCGAATTCGGGATCGACTCGGCTCTCCGTGAGCCACCCGGCGAGGCGCCCTCCCGCCGCGAAGACCCCGGCCGCCGAGGCGAGGGCGAGCCCGGCGCCGAGGGCGGCGCCGCGCCAAGCGCGCGATGCGCGCTCTCCAGCACCCGCTCCACCCCCCAGCCGGCGAGCAGGGCTGCCCCGAGCGCGAACCAGAAGAGGAGCTTCTCCGGATAGCGCACCAGGCCGTGCGACAGCGTCAACAGCGCATCCCCCCCGAGAGCGCCGGCCCAGGCGAGGGCCAGGCCGCCGATCGCGAGCAGCGCCCAGCCCCGCGCCTTCCTTGCTCCCAGGAATGCCAGCCAGAGCGCCACGACGCCGAAGTGGAGAGTGAGGATGTAGGGGAGCCCCGGCTGGTCGTCCCATGGCCAGTAACCGGTCTTGCCGAGGTCCCAGGGGTGGCCGAACGGGAAGGGGACCACGAGCTCCAGCAGCCGCGCCAGCCCGAGGTGGAAGCGGCCTCCCCCAATCGCCGCGGCGCCCATCGCGCCGCGCGACGTGAAGCCGAGGATGCGGGCGGAGGCCACGATCTGCGGCAGGGCGATCAGCACCCCGGTGCCGCCGATCGCGAGGGTGGTGATCATGCCGCGGCGGAGGCCGTGGCGCTGGAGGGCGACGAGGAGGAGCGGCGCGATCCCCAGCAGCGCCGTCACCGGCTCGCCGGCGAGGAGCGCCAGGCCGCAGGCGATCCCCCCGAGGGCGATCCCCCGCCGGCCGCCGCGCACGGCGCCGAGGAGGACCAGCGGCCACCAGGCGGAGACGGCGAGCAGGTTGTAGAAGCTCAAGGCCGTGAGGATCCACCCCGAGCCGGCATAGGCGAGGCCGGCGACCAGGGCAGCGGCCGGCCGCTGCCCGAGGGCGCGGGCGAGGGCGGCCATGGTCAAGGCGGCGAGCAGCCAGTGGAGCGCGTAGTGGAGATTGAAGGCGTTCCAGAACGGCAAGACGAGATAGAGCAGGTTCCCCGGGTAGAACGGCAGCGCGTTCGGGTTGCCGCGGAACGGCTGCCCCAGACCCCAGGCGGGATTGAACGCGGGGATGCTCCCCTGGCGCAGCTCGGCGGCCCCGAACGCCTTCAGGGGGAGATGGGTGGTGAAGACGTCGCGGAAGAAGAGGGTCCGGTGGCCCAGCGCGAGCGGCACGGCGGCCCACAGCCAGAGCCCCACCGCCGCCGCGGCCACCAGGGCGAGGGCGAGCGGGAAGGAGCGGGCGGCGGGCACGGTCTGGGCGGTCATCTCACCGTTCATCGAACGTCCTCGGGAAGCGGCCCGGGGCAGCCCTAGAGCTGCGCGCGCGCCCAGTAGCAGAGCGCATCCACCGCGCGGCTGGCGATGCCCCGCGAGGCGAGCGCGGCGGGCAGCACGCGGATCGAGCGCTCGAGATCGGCTTCGAAGACGCGCACCGTTTCGGCGGCGAGCCGGTCGCTGACGACGACCACGGCGAACTCCGCGTTCAGCGCGAACGATCGCGGATCGAAGTTGATCGAGCCCACCAGCAGGAGCTTGCCGTCGACGACGAGGGTCTTGGCGTGCATCATCGTCGGCTGGTACTCATAGAGGCCGACCCCGTGCGCGACCAGGCGCGGCCAACTGTGGCGGCTCGCGTGCTGGACGAGCTTCTGGTCATGGAAGGGGCCGGGCAGGAGAACGCGAACGTCGACGCCGCGGTCGCTCGCGGCGCACAGGGCCTCGATGAAGGACGCCGCGGGGACGAAATACGCGCTGCTGATCGACAGCGAGCGCGTGGCGCCCGCGATGAGCGCAGCCATCACGCGCTGCGCCGCCGAGGCGCCGCTGGCCGGAGTGCTGAGCACGGCGCAGACGGGGACGTCGCCGGTCGGCGGGAGGTGCGGAAAATCCCGCGCGTCGAGCAGCAGCTCTTCCGTGCTCTGGTTCCAGTTGTCGGTGAACCCGCTCTGCAGCGCGGCGACGATGGGCCCGGTGAGCCGCACGTGGGTGTCGCGCCAGTGGCAGGGGCTCTGCGCGTGGCCCGTCCACTCGTCGGCGATGCCGACGCCGCCGGTGAAACCGATCTTGCCGTCCACGACGAGCAGACGGCGATGCGACCGGTGGTTGTACTTCATCCAGTCGAACCACTGCAGCCGGCGGAACCAGGTGACCTTGCAGCCGGCGGCGCGCATCTGCTCCACCAGCTCGCGGGGCATCGGCTCGGTCCCTTCGCTGTCGAGGACGACCCGCACGATGACGCCGCGCCGGGCGGCGGCGATGAGCGCCTGCGCGAACTCTCGAGGCACTTCTCCCGCCCAGTAGATGTAGGTCGAGAAGTGGATGGTCGATCGGCTCTCGCGGATCGCGGCGAGCATCGGCGGAAAGATGTCGTCGCCGTTCTGGAAGATCTCGACCTGGTTGCCCGCGACCACGCGCTCGCCGGCGGCACCGTGCAGCGCGCGGAGAAAGGCGTCGAGGTCGGGCTCGATCGGCGGCACGCTCATCACCCGGTCCTGGTGATTCGCTTCGGCGTTCGCGGCCAGCGTGATGTAGACGAACGCCGCCAGGAGGGCGCCGAGCACTCCGCCGAGCAGGAAGAGAAAATGTGTCATTGGGAGGGAAGCTTAATGGAATCCGCGCGAGCCTGGGCGCCTGGAGGCATTCCGGCTCCAGCGCTCTACTCGATGTAGCCGAGCGAGCGCAGCTTCTCCTGCGCCGCGCGGGACGCGTCCGCCGTGCCCTTCCCTTCGCTCTTCGCGAGCCACTTCGCCAGCGCGTCGCGCAGGGCCGCGTAGGCCCGGCGCTCGGCGGTGAGGACGTTTTTGGTCTCGCCGGGATCGGCCTTCAGGTCGTAGAGGGCCTGCTTGCCGCCGGCGAGGTCCTCGATCAGCTTGTAGCGGCCGTCCGCGGCGCTGCGCAGGCTGCCCTGGAGCGCATATTGGATTTCCGGCTTGGCGTTTCCCTCGATCTCCGCGCGCAGGCTCCGCCCCGCGAATGTACCGGTAGTCTCGATCCCCAGGTAATCGAGCACCGTCGGCACCAGGTCGAGGTTCTGCACCGGGCTCGCGACCACCCGTGGAGGCGTGGCGGGAACCCGCACCAGCAGCGGCACGTGGAGCGAGGTGTCGAAGAGGTTCCGGCAGTGCTTGACGTCGCCGTGCTCGAGGAACTCCTCGCCGTGATCGGCGGCGAGGATGACGAGCGAGCTCTTGAGCAGCCCGCTCCGGCGCAGGCGGCCGATCAGCGCGCCGAGCTGCGAGTCGACGAAGCCGATCTCCTCGTCGTAGAGATCTTTCAAGTGTTGCAGGTCCGCCGGCGTGAAGCCCGGATTAGGCTTTCCCTTGTAGAGCCAGTCGCCGATCGGATTCGGATTTCCCTTGCGCACCCATTCCTTGTCCGAGCTGCCGGTGGCGAAGCGGCGCCGCCAGGTCGGCGGCGGCTGGTAGGGGCCGTGCGGATCGATGTAATGGAGATAGAGGAAGAGCGGCTTGTCGCCTCGCATCGGCTGGCGAAGGTGCCCGGCCGCGGCGGCGTCGACGCAGCTCGCCGGCTGCCAGACGCAGTCCTCGTCGAAGACGTCGAAGCCGCGCGCGAAGCCGCCGCCGGGATTGAAGCGGCTGGGCGACTTGCGCACCACCGCGCTCGCCGACACGGCCACGGTGTGGAAGCCTCGCGCCTGGAGGATCTCGGCGAGCGAGGGGATCCCTGCCGGGATGCCGAGCGCCTGGTTCGGCTGGCCGAGGAAGGCCGCCGGCCAGCGCGAGGTGAGGATCGAATTGACCGAGGGAAAGGTGCATGCGGCCTGGCTCCGCGCGGCGTCGAAGCGCACCGCGTTGCGCGCGAAGGCGGCGAGGTTCGGGCTGGTCGGCCGGCCGTAGCCGAAGGCGCTCAGGCGGTCGGCGCGCAGGGTGTCGACCACGATCAGGATCACGTTTCGCGGCCGCTGCTGCTGCTGCGGCGGCCGCCGCTCCGCCTCGCCCTTGCAGGCGGCGGCGAGCGCGGACAGGGCCAGAGCGGCGGCGAGCAGGGCCGCGGGAGCCGTTCTTGCGGGCATCGGGTTTGCTTTCCGATTTGCTTTGCGATGACTCGCTAAAGGGGCCAGGCAGCGTTTTCCCTTGAAAATGCTTGAGGCGGCGGGGGTTTACGGATAACCTTCCGTCTGGAGTTTAGCGGAAAAAACTGCGCCAGGAGGTCTGGATGTTCTGTATCGAAGAGATCGTCGCCCGGGAGATCCTCGACTCGCGGGGAAATCCGACCCTCGAGGTCGACTGCGTTCTCGACGGCGGCGTCGGGGGGCGGGCGGCGGTGCCGTCGGGCGCCTCGACCGGCAGCCGCGAGGCTCTGGAGCTGCGCGACGGCGGCAAGCGCTACCAGGGCAAGGGGGTGCGCAAGGCGATCGCCAACGTGGCGGACGAGATCGCGCCGCGCCTGCGCGGCATGGACGCCCGCGACCAGGCGCGCATCGACCGCAGGCTGATCGATCTCGACGGCACGCCGACCAAGAGCCGCCTCGGCGCCAACGCCACGCTGGGGGTGTCGCTCGCCGTCGCGCGCGCCGCGGCGGAGGCGAGCGGCCTGCCGCTCTACGCCTACGTCGGCGGCCCCGCGGCCACCGTGCTGCCGGTGCCGATGCTCAACGTGCTGAACGGCGGCGCCCACGCCGACAACTCGGTGGACATCCAGGAGTTCATGCTGGTGCCGCTCGGTTTCGACAGCTTCGCCGAGGCGCTGCGGGCGGGGGTCGAGATCTATCACACCCTCAAAGGGGTGCTGAAGAAGGGCGGCATGGTCACCGCCGTCGGCGACGAGGGAGGCTTCGCTCCCAACCTGCGCAGCAACCGCGAGGCGCTCGACCTGCTGATGCAGGCGATCGAGAAGGCCGGCTACAAGCCGGGAACGCAGATCGGCTTGGCGCTCGACGTGGCCGCCAGCGAGCTGGTGGAGGCGGATGGCAAGAAGGCGGGAAAGAAAAAAGCGAAGGACGCGACGCGCTATGCCCTCGCCGGCGAGGGGAAGAGCGGCCTCGCCGCCGCCGACCTGATCACCCTCTACCGCGAGTGGCTCGACGCCTATCCGTTGGTGTCGATCGAGGACGGCCTGGCGGAGGGGGATTGGGCGGGGTGGAAACAGATGACCGCCGAGCTGGGGAGCCGGGTGCAGATCGTGGGCGACGACCTCTTCGTCACCAACCCCGAGATCCTCGCCAAGGGGATCGCCGAGGGGCTCGCCAACGCGCTGCTGGTGAAGGTCAACCAGATCGGCACGCTGACCGAGACGCTGGAGGCGGTCGAGATGGCGAAGACCCACGCCTACGCCAACGTGCTCAGCCACCGCTCGGGGGAGACCGAGGACACCACCATCGCCGACCTCGCGGTGGCGACGCGGGCGGGGCAGATCAAGACCGGCGCCCCCTGCCGCAGCGACCGGGTCGCCAAGTACAACCGTCTCCTGCGCATCGAAGAGGAGCTGGAGGGCGTGGCCACCTATCCCGGGGCCCGGGCCTTCCCCCGCTGGAAGCCGTGACGCAGCCCGAGGCACCCGTCCGCGGCGATTCGTTCCGCCCCGTCCTGGGCGTGACCGCGCTTCTCCTCTTCGCGCTGCTGGCGATCGCCGCCCTCAAGAGCTCCCGCGACCTCGAGACGGCCCGCGCCCGCGAGCGCTGGCTGCGCGCGCAGATCACGTCCAGCAACACGGCGAGCGAGCGGCTGCGGCTGCGCATCGACCGCCTGCACCACGATCCCGGCATGCTCGAGCAACTGGCGCGCGAGGACCTGGGGATGGTCCGCCCCGGCGACGTGGTGATCGAGCTCCCCGACCCCAAGGCCCCGGTGGCGGTGAACGCGGCTACGAAAACGGATGGGCCTTCTCTCAACAGCAACGTAGGGGCGAGCGCCGCCCCTACGTCGGTTTTGGTGGGTCCACCTTCGCCCGCGCCCGCTTCCGGTCCCCCCGGGCGAGGCTGAGCTTGAGCACCGGCGGGGTGACCAGGGTGGTGACCACGACCATCACCACCACGGCGGCGAAGACCGGCGGCGTGATCACCGGCTGACCGTGCAGCACGAGCTGGGCGCCGATGCCGGCGAAGATCAGCCCCACCTCGCCGCGCGGCACCATTCCCACCGCCACCGAGGCGCGGTCGAGCCCGCGCTCCAGCACGCCGGCGGCGCAGATCATCTTCCCCAGGACGGCGGCGAGCGAAAGCATCGCCGCGAACCCCAGGACGCCGGGCATCCCGAAGCTCGCGAGGTCGACCCGCAGCCCCATCAGCACGAAGAAGACCGGCACCAGGAAGCCGGCGATGGGATGGATCAGCTCCTCGATCCGGTGCTTGGTCCGCTCGCCGAGGTCCTGGAACTCGACGCCGTCGAGGATCAGCCCGGCGGCGAAGGCGCCGACGATGGTGGCGAGGCCGATGCGGTCGGCGAGCCAGGAGAGCAGGAAGCAGACGGCGAGGGCGAGGGCGAGGAGCGTCCCCTGCACGCGCAGGAACCCCGCCAGGCGGAAGACCCGGCGCGACAGCCAGCCGCCGATCAGGATCGCGCCGGCCAGGAAGACGATCGCCTTGACGACGAGGAGGAGGGCGTCGCCGGCGGCGAGCGAGCCGCCGCGGTTCGCGGCGCCGATCATCCCGGAGACCACCGACAGGATCACCAGGCCGAGCACGTCGTCGATCACCGCCGCGCCGAGGACGATCCTGGACTCGCGGGCCGCCAGCTTGCCGAGGTCGGCGAGCACCCGCGCCGTGATGCCGACGCTGGTGGCGCAGAGGGTGGCGGCGAGGAAGACGTGGGTCAGCGTCTCCTCCCGCGGCAGCAGCCAGGCCGAGACCCCCCAGCCGAGGAGGAAGGGCGCGATCACCCCGAGGACGGCGACGAGCAGGCTCGACCGCCCCACGGACAGCATCTCGGCCACGTTCGACTCCAGCCCCACCTGGAACAGCAGCAGGATCACCCCGAGCTGGGCGAGGATCTCGATCCCGGGCGAGGCTTGCAGGAACGCGAGGCCGCCGAAGTGGAGGAGCGTCAGGTTGCCGAGCAGGATGCCGGTCAGCAGCTCGCCGAGCACCGCCGGCTGTCCCAGCCGTTCGAACACCTCGCCCCCCACCTTGGCCGCCAGCAGGATGACGACCAGGCCGAGCAGCACCGGCACGATGGGTCCGCCGTGGGCGGCGGCCTCGGCGGCTTCGGTCAGGGTCGTCGCGGGCATGCCCGGATGGTACAGAAGATCGGCCTCGAGTTGGCGCCGGTCTTGCTCAGGGAGGCAGCCGGCGGGAGACCTCTTCTCCCGCGTTCCCCGGGGACGGGGACCTACGAGGAGACATGCCATGCCCACCCGACCGCGAATCCGGAGCCTCGCGCTCCCCTCGGCCCTGCTGGTCGCCGTTCTGGGCCTCTCCGTGCTGGCCGCCACCCCTCGCACCGGCGAGGGCTTCGACCTGATCACCGTCGATCAGGAGTGGGCGATGCGCAACGACATGTTCGCGCAGGTGGCCCAGCAGAAGCCGCTGGTCAACGACCCGGCGGCGATGCAGTACCTCAACGCCCTGGGCCGGAAGCTCGCCGCCCAGACCCCCTTCGCCAACCGCCGGTGGGACTTCTTCATCGTGCGCGACAGCTCGGTGAACGCCTTCAACATGCCGGGCGGCGTGGTCTTCGTCAACTCCGGGCTGATCGCCGAGGCGGACACCCTCGACGAGCTGGCGGACGCGGTGGCCCACGAGGTCGGCCACGGCGCCGCCCGCCACGGCACCCACATGATGACCCGGCTGTACGGCTACAACCTGATGGCGCGGCTGGTGCTGGGGCGAGACCCGGGGCGGCTGAAGCTGATCCTGGCGCGGCTGGTGGAGACCGGCGCGATCAATCGCCACAGCCGCGACGCCGAGCGCCAGGCCGACGCCCTGGGGGTGGGCTACGCCTACAAGGCGGGGTTCGATCCGCAGGGATTCGAGGACTTCTTCGGCAAGCTCGCGCGCCTACAGCGCAGCCGGCCGTCGAAGGTGGGGCAGTTCTTCTCCGACCACCCCCTGACCCAGGAGCGCATCCAGAACGTCCACGCCGAGATCGCGCAGCTTCCGAGGTCGCCGCGGAACGCCGCGCTGATCCGCGACAGCCCGGACTACCAGCAGTTCCGTGCCAGGGTCAACGCCCTCGCCCCCGCGCCGCCCGGCCCAGGGACAGGGTCAGCAGGGCGGCGATGATCGCCCACTGGAGCCCTCCCGCCGCCAGGCTCCAGAGCAGCAGGGGGATGCCGTCGAGGTGCAGGTAGGCGAGCGAGGCGGGAAAGTCGATCCAGGCGAGGAGATTGCCGCGGCCGAATTCGCCCCAGGTCCACCAGGCGACGAGCGTGGTGACGGTGTGGAGCAGGAAGCCGACGACGGCCGCCGTGCGGGCGGCGCGGCCGGAGGGGTGCAGGGTCATCGCTCTCTCCCGTCGTCGCGGCATCGGCGGCGAGCCGGAAGCCGTAGTCGCTGTAGCGGTTGCCGGGAGGGATCGCGGAGCGCGCCGCGCAGCGGCTGACCTTGACCTCGTGGCGCCAGGAGCCGCCGCGCGACGCGCGGCGGACGCCGGCGGCGGGGCCGCGGGGGTCGTCGCGGGGCGACACCGCGTAGTACCGCGGGTCGTACCAGTCGGCGCACCATTCGTGGACGTTCTCGCCCAGCCCCAGGAAGCCCAGGGGGTGGAGCGAGGGATAGGCGTCGACCGGCTCGGGCCCTTCCCGCCAACGGCGCGGGTAGTCGGGGAGCGACTCCGGCGGCTCGTCCCCCCAGGGGTAGACGACGTCGCGGCCGGCCCGCGCCGCGCCCTCCCACTCGGCCTCGCTGGGGAGGCGGACCACGACTCCCGAGGTCTCGGCGGTCCAGGCGCAGAACGCCGCCGCGTCCTCCCAGGAGGGGCCGACCGCCGGCATCCGGGGGTGCGCGAAGGCCGGCTCGCTCCAGAAGGGGGGCGCCGGCCGGCCGCCGGCGTCGAGGAAGGCCTGGTACTCGCCGCGCGTCACCGGCGCGCGGGCGAGGCGGAACGGGGGGAGCCGCACCTCGTGGCGCGGGGCCTCGTTGTCCCGCGGGGTCCCGTCGAGCGAGTCCCGCGGGCCGGCCCCCATCCAGAAGGCGCCGCCGGCGAGGTCGATCCACTCGGGGGTCATGGGCCTAGCATGTCATGGGCGCAGCAGACTGCCGCTCCGCTATGATCCCCTTATGGCCTGGTACAAGGACTGGTTCGGCGAGGAGTATGCCGAGCTGTATTCGTACCGCGACGATTCCGAGGCCGAGCAGGATGCGGACTTCGTCGAGCACCATCTTGGGGCCGGGAAGCCGCACCCGCGCGCGGTGCTCGACCTCGCCTGCGGCGCCGGCCGGCACACCGCGGCCCTGCGCCGGCGGGGGTACCGGACGCTCGGCGTCGACCTCTCTCTCCACCTGCTCGCCCGCATGCTGGAGCGCGGGCTGCCGCGGGTGGCGGGTGACATGCGCCGCCTGCCGTTCACCGCCGGCAGCTTCGACTGGATCCTGAACTTCTTCACCTCGTTCGGCTACTTCGACGCCGAGCGGGAGAACTTCCTGGTGCTCGAGGAGATCGCGCGCGTCCTCGCCCCCGGCGGGCGGTTCCTGATCGACCTGATGAACCCCGGGCCGGTGCTCGCCAACCTCAAGCCGCGGGAGACCCAGGCGATGGCCGGCGGCGAGGCCGAGGTCGAGCGCTGGTACGACGCCGCCACCCAGCGGATGCACAAGCGCATCGTCGTCCGCGCGCCGGACGAGCCTCCCCGCACCTACTTCGAGAGCGTCCGGCTCTATCAGCCGGAAGAAGTGACCATCGGCCTGCGTTGGGCAGGTCTGGAAGTCGGCTCACTCTTCGGCAGCTTCCACGGAGACCCTTACCAGCGTGACAGCCAACGCCTCATCGTCCTCGGTCACAAGCGACCGTAAGCTCACCCTCGACCTCGCCGCGGAGCGCCTGCTGGCCCCCCTCCCTGCCGGCGTGGCTCGCCGGGCGCGACCTCGACCTCCTCTCGCCCCTCCACTTCCTGGGCGGCGGCCTGCCGGAGCTGTCGCCGCTCGCCGACCACCCGCAGCCCGACCGCCGCGACCTGGCGGCGGCGCTGGCGGTCGCCAACCGCGCCTACGGCAACCCGAATGCCGACCGGCTGGCCGCCCGCCTCGCCGATCCGAAGGTGCGGGTCGTCGTCTCCGGCCAGCAGCCGGGGCTCCTCGGCGGCCCGCTCTACACCCTGGCCAAGATGGTGGCCGTCTCCCGCTGGGCGGCGGCGCTCGAGGCGGCCGGCGAGCCCGCGGTCGCCGTCTTCTGGGTGGCGACCGAGGACCACGACTGGGCCGAGATCTCCTCGACCGTGATCCTGGGCGCCGACGGGCCGAAGACGTTCGACCTCGGGGCGGATCCCGAGCCGCTGGCGCCGGTCGGCATGCGGACGCTGGGGCCGGCGGTCGAGGCGGTGCTGCGCGGCATCGCCGAGGTGGCGCCGGGGGAGCGCTACGCCGAATGGCTGGCGACGCTCGGCCGCTGGTACCGGCCGGACGCCCGCTTCGGCGAGGCCTTCTGCCGCCTGATGGCGCACCTGCTCGGCGAGCACTGTCCGCTCCTCCTCGACGCCATGCTCCCCGCGCTCAAGACCGCCGAGCGCCCGTGGCTGCGCCGCCTGGTCGAGCGCCGCGTGGTCCTCGAGGAGTGTCTCGCCAAGCGCGACGCGCTGATCGAGGCGCGGGGATATCCGCTCCAGGTCAGCCCGCAGCGGGGGGTCTCCCCGCTCTTCCTCCTCCGCCACGGCGAGCGGCGGCGGATCGAGTGGCGGGCCGGGGACCGCTTCACCCTGCGCGGGCTGCGCGGGGGAGAGGACGGCGCCGGCACGGTCGCCGAGCTGCTCGAGATCATCGACGAGAACCCCGGCGTGGTCTCGCCCGGCGTCCTCGCCCGCCCGGCGATCCAGGACGCCGTGCTGGGCACCGCCATCCAGGTGGTGGGGCCGGGCGAGCTCGCCTACATGGCGCAGGCGGCGGTCACCCACGAGGTGCTGGAGGTGGCGCCCACCCACGTCGCCCTGCGCCCGCAGACGCTGCTGATGGAGGCCAAGCAGGCCGAGCGGGTGGCCGAGCTCGGGCTGCCGCTCGCCACCCTGCTCGGCGACCGCCACCGCATCGACCACTGGCTCGCCGAGCGCGAGGGTGGGGACCTGGTGACGCCGGTGCGCGAGCAGCTCGAGGCGGCGCTCGCCGCGCTGCGCGCCCCCGCCCTCGCCGCCGACCCGGGGCTCGAGCGCCCGTTCGAGAAGACGCGCGAGCAGATCCTGCGCGCCCTCGACCTCTTCGGCGAGAAGGCGGTCGCCGCCGCGGCGCGCAAGAACGAGGTGCTGAACCGCCGGGTGCAGCAGATCCGCGACGCCTGCCTCCCCCTCGGCAAGCTCCAGGAGCGCATCGTGGCGACCGCCCACTACCCGGGCAAGTACGGCCCGGAGCTGGTCGCCAGCTACTGGGAGCAGCTCGAGCTCGACGCCGCGCACCTGCAGGTGATCGTGCCGCACGACAAATCCTCGGGGGACAAATCATGAAGCTGGACGTCTTGGCGATCGGCGCCCATCCGGACGACGTCGAGCTGGGATGCGGCGGCACCGTGGCCAAGCTCGCCGCCCAGGGGCGGAAGGTGGGGATCCTCCACCTCACCCGCGGCGAGATGGGGACGCGCGGCACCGCCGAGGCGCGCACCGCCGAGGCGGAAGCGGCGGCCAAGGCGCTGGGCGCCGTCGAGCTCGGCTACCTCGACTGCGGCGACGGCGGCCTGCGCACCGGCCGCGCCGAGGAGGACGCGCTGATCGCCAAGATTCGCGAGTGGGCTCCCGACCTGGTGCTGTCGCCGACCCCGCACGACCGCCACCCCGACCACGGCCGGGCCCATCAGCTCGTCGCGGCGGCCTGCTTCTACGCCGGGCTGCGCAACCGGGCCCCCGAGGCGGGACCGGCGCACCGCCCGGCCGCCGTCTTCTCCTACATGCAGCACGACCTCTTCCCGCCGAGCTTCGTGGTCGACGTCACCGCCTCCTGGGAGGCCAAGATCGCCGCGATGCGCGCCTACCGCAGCCAGCTCCACGTCGGCGGGTCAGGTGCCGGCCGGGAGGCCGATCCGGCGGCGCCGGTTACCAAGGTGTCGACCCCCGAGTTCTGGCTCGCCATCGAGGGGCGGGCCCGCCACTTCGGGGAGCTGATCGGCGCCGCCCTCGGCGAGCCGTTCTGGAGCCGCAACCCGCTGGCGGTGGCCGACCCCATGGCGCTGCTCCCCGGAGGCGTACGATGAGGATCGGCATCAGCTGCTACCCGACCTACGGCGGCTCGGGGATCGTGGCGACCGAGCTCGCCATGGCGCTCGCCGAGGGCGGGGACGAGGTGCACGTGATCAGCTACGCCCTCCCCTCGCGGCTGTCGTTCACCAACCCCCGCATCTTCTTCCACGAGGTGGTCACCCCCACCTATCCGCTGTTCGAGAACTACCCCCCCTACTCGCTCGCGCTGTCGACCAAGATGGTCGAGGTGGCCCGCCACGCGCCGCTCGACGTCCTCCACACCCACTACGCGATCCCCAACGCCGTCTCGGCGGTGATGGCGCGCCAGATCGTGGCCCCGCAGCCGCTGCCGGTGGTGACCACCCTCCACGGCACCGACGTCACCCTGGTGGGGAACGATCCCAACTATCTCGAGACCACGCGCTGGGGGGTGCTGCAGAGCGACGCCGTCACCGCCGTCTCGGAGTCGCTGCGCCGCACCACGGTCGAGCAATTGGACGTCCACAACGCGATCGAGGTGGTCCCCAACTTCATCGATCCCGCCCGCTTCGAGGTTGCGCGCGGCGGCCTCGGGGCGCGCCGCTGGGGGAAGCCGGGCGAGCGGCTGCTGGTCCACATCTCGAACTTCCGTCCGGTCAAGCGGGTGCTCGACGTCATCGGCACCTTCCAGCGGGTGCAGCAGAAGGTGCCGAGCCGGCTGATCCTGGTCGGCGACGGCCCCGAGCGCGGCAAGGTCGAGCAGTACTGCCGCGAGCACCGCATCTGCGGCGCGATCAGCTTCATCGGCAGCTTCCCCCTGGTCGAGGAGGTGCTGGTGGGGGCGGATCTCTTCCTGCTGCCGTCGGAGAGCGAGTCGTTCGGCCTCTCGGCGCTCGAGGCGATGGCCTGCGAGGTGCCGGTGGTGGCGAGCGACGCCGGCGGCCTCCCCGAAGTGGTGGTCGACGGCGAGACCGGCTACCTGCTGCCGGTCGGCGACGTCGAAGGCATGGCGGCGGCGGCCCTCAAGCTCCTCGGCGACGCCGACCTCCACCGCCGCTTCGCCGCGGCCTCCCGGCGCCGGGCCGTCGAGGTGTTCAGTCAAACTGCGGTGGTGGCGCGCTACCGCGCGATCTACCAGCGGCTGACCGGCCTCCCCTGAAGCTCGGGCCCTCGGATGGCCGCCTACACCGCCCCTGCCGCCGAGTCGCGCGCCGAGATCCGCGAGAAGGGGTCGCGCTTCCTGGCGGTGATCGGCCCGGCGGCGGACGAGGCGGCGGCGAAGGCTACCTTGGCGGCGCTCGCCAGGGAGCTGCCGGATGCCACCCATCACTGCTGGGCCTGGCGGCTGGGCTCGCCGCCGCGCGAGCGTAGCGCCGACGCCGGCGAGCCGGCGGGGACCGCCGGCATGCCGATCCTCCAGGTTCTCCGCGGCGCCGGCTTGGCGGACGCGATGGCGGTCGTCGCCCGCTGGTTCGGCGGCGTCAAGCTCGGCAAGGGAGGGCTCGCCCGGGCGTACGCCGGGGCGGTGCGCGAGGCGCTCTCCGGCCTCGCGGTGGTGGCGCGGGTGCCGACGGTGCGCCTCGCCCTCACCGTCCCTTACGAGCGGGTCGGCGCCGTCAAGCGCCTGCTGCGCCCGCCCGAGGTCGAGCTCGCCGCCGAGGAGTACGGCGCGGCGGCGCGGCTGGTGCTCGCCGTCCACGAGGAGCGTCTGAGCGCCCTGCGCGAGGCGCTGGCGGAGATGGGAGTTGTGCCGTCGTCGGCATCCCTCCTGATGAAATGAAGCACATCTCAAGATTTTGCGCTACGCCGATTTTCTTGTCGCGAGCCGCGCCCTTGTATAGACTGACATCTAAAAGGTCAAGCCCGTAGCCCTTTGAAAGGAGAGCTCTGCGATGAGTGAACCGAACGTTCCGCCGCCGCCGTCCTATACGCCGCCGCCGCCGCCCATGGGGACGCCGCCGGGAACGCCGAGCCCGAACCGCGGGATCATGCTCGTGCTCGCCTATCTGGGCATCCTGGCGGTGATCCCGCTGGTCACCGAGAAGAACGATCCCGAGGTGCAGTGGCACGCCAAGCACGGTCTGGTGCTGACGGTCGCAGAGGTGATCCTGTTCTGCATCCTCGGGGTGCTCGTGCACATCCCCTTCCTCGGCTGCCTGGCGGCGCTCGGCTTCCCGCTGCTGGGGCTGGTCCTCATGCTCTTCCACATCTACCTGATCATCAAGGCCAACAACGGCCAGCGCGTCCTGATCCCGGGGATCAGCGAGTTCGCCGACCGCTTCTGACCGGCGCATTTTTCGCGGGAGGAGAGGCCATCTCTCCTCCCCTTCCACACCGACCCGGAGGTCTCGATGGCCGTCGCAAACCCCGGCACGCCGCAGTCCGCCAGCACGTCCGCGATCACCGCCCTGGTCTTCGGGCTCCTGGGGCTCACCTGCTGTCCGCTGCTCGGCCCGATCGCCTGGTTCCTCGGCTACCAGGAGGGAAAGGCGATCGCCGCGGGGCAGTCCCCGGCCGCCGGGGAAGGGATCGCCAAGGCGGGATTCATCCTGGGCATCCTCGGCACGATCTACATCGCGGCGATGGCGTTCTGGATCTTCTTCTGGGGCGGCCTGGCGATCGTCCAGGCGATGTTCAACCACTAGGTCCGCCGTGGAGCTGCGCCTCGATGCCCGGACGTGGTGGCTCGCCGGCCTCCTCGGGGTGGCCGGGCTCGCCGTGCTCCACGTCTGGGTGCCGTCGAACGATCCGGCGCAGGCGATCTGCCTCTCCCGGCGCTTCTTCAACATTCCCTGCCCCGGCTGCGGCCTGACCCGCGCCTTCGCCCATCTCGCCAAGGGGGAGTGGGCGGCGGCCGTCACCCTGCACCCGCTGCGCGCCGCTCCTCGCCGCCGAAGCGATCCTCGGCTGGCTCGCCTGGGGCGGCTCGCTGGCGGTCCGGCGCCCCCTGCGCCTGCCGGTCTCCACCGATGCCCTCCTCCTCGGCCACGCCGCCGGGCTCTGCGCCCTCTGGGTGGTGCGGGCGGCGACGGGGACGCTACCCTGGTAGATCCCCTCCTTCTCCTTCGCCGCCGCCTCCGCGCCGCCGCCGGCTCGTGGTCCTGGCGATCGTCCTGCTGGCAGTGCTTGCGGCGTGGTGCTCGCCGCCGACTTCTCCCGCCCGCCCGGCGACCAGCTCTCGGCCCGCTGCCTGCTCGGCGCCATCCATCTCTACCAGGCGACGCTGTCGCCGCGGATGGGGAGCCTCGGCGTGCAGTGCCGGTTCAAGCCCACCTGCAGCCACTACGGCGAGGGGGCGATCCGCAAGTACGGCGCCTGGAAGGGGAGCTGGAAGACCGCCTGGCGGGTCGCCCGCTGCGGCCCGTGGACGCCGCTCGGCACGATCGATCCACCCTGATACCGATCCGCCCTGATCCCGCTCCGCCTTGAGGCGGGCCCCGGTTTGGCGTACTCTCCCCGGACCGCGAGGAGGGATGCATGGACCCGGAGACGATCGACTACGCACAGCTGGTCCAGGACTCCCTGCGGGACGCCGTGCGGCGGGTCCTCGAGCAGGTGGCCGAGCATGGGCTGCCCGGCGAGCACCATCTCTTCATCGGCTTCCGCACCGCTTATCCCGGGGTCGAGGTGCCGCGTTTCCTGCGCGACCAGTATCCGGAGGAGGTGACGATCATCCTCCAGCACCAGTTCTGGGGGCTGGAGGTCTCGCCCGAGGCCTTCTCCCTCCTGTTGAGCTTCGGCGGCTCGCGCCAGCGGGTGATGGTCCCCTTCGCCGCCCTCACCACCTTCGCCGACCCATCGGTCGACTTCGGCCTCCGCTTCGACGCCGTGCTCCCGGGAGACCCCGGCAAGGCCGGCCAGCCCGCGCCGGGCCCCGAGCCCGCGCCGCCGCCCGAGAAGCCGGCGCCCCGCGCCGACGGCGTGATCCCCTTCGATCCCTCCCGGCGGCGCTGAAATTCCGCCGCGGCCTCGCAAGGTTCTGGAAAGTGAGCCATGCGAAAGACCAAGATCGAATCCTTCCTGCCCGCGTTCCTCTGCGCCGCCGTGCTGCTCGCCGGCTGTGACCGCGGCGCGGAGCGCACGCCGGCTCCGGCTTCCCGGGTGGCACAGAGCCAGGCCGCTCCGGCGCCTCCCCAGGCGCCGCCGCCCCCGGTCAACGAGCTCCAGCCGCCGCCGCAATCGGTGAGCGTGCCGCCACCGGCCCCGCCGCCCGCCGCTCCTAGCCTCGACGCCCGCGAGCGCGATCTGGCCGCCCGTGCCGCCGCGCTCGACGCCCGCGAGCGCCGGCTGCGCGAGCGCGATGCGCGGGAGCAGCCGAAGAAGCGCGCCGAGGCGCCCCGTCCGGCTCCGGCTCCGGCGCCACCGGCGGCCCCGGCGGCGGAAATTCCCGCGGCCCCCGAGCCTGCCGCGGAGCCGTCGCCCGAGCCCGCGCCGCTCCCCCAGCCGGCGCCTCCTCAACCTCCAAAGACGACCACGGTGACCGTCCCCGCGGGCACCTACCTCGCCGCCGAGCTGACCAAGACCCTGGCGAGCGACACCAGCAAGGTGGGCGAGACCTTCCGCGCCCGCATCGGCCAGGACGTGACGCAGGAGGACGGCCTGGTGGTCATCCCGGCCGGCTCCGAGGTCGTCGGCGAGGTGACCGCGGCGACGCCCGGGAAGAAGATCGGCGGCCAGGCGCGGCTCACCCTCAAGATCACCGATCTCGTCCTCCCCACCGGCAGGACGGTGCCGATCGACGCCACCATCGTCCAGGAGGGGAAGGGGAAGGGAGGGCGCGACGCCGCGACGATCGGCGGCGCCGCGGCCGGGGGCGCCGTCCTCGGCCGTATCCTGGGCGGCGCGGACCGTGGCCGGGGAGGGGTGATCGGCGCCCTGGTCGGCGCCGCGGCCGGGGCGGTGATCGCCGCCCGCACCCCCGCCGAGCAGGTGGTGGTGCCCAAGGGGACGGCGCTCGGCCTGCGGCTCGATCAGCCGGTCGAGGTCCGGGTCGTCGAGACGGACGGGAATTGAAGCTCCCGGTCTCCAGGCCTGATGGCGCGGCGCGCAGGTTTGCGCGGACCGGAGCCCGGCAGGGAATCTCTGCCGGCTCCCCGGCCGTTACCCCCTCCATGACCGATCCCAGCGTTTCCTCGCCCCGCCGTCCCGCCCGCCAGGGGCTCTACGGCGGGCTCGTCTCTTCGAAGCGGCCCGGGGCGCAGGCGCCGCCGGCCGCCGCCGACGCGAAGCCCAAGAAGCCGCTCAAGCTGCGCTCCGTCCTCGACGACGCGCTCGACCTGGTGCGCGCCCGCAAGGGACGGCTCGCCCTCGGCCTCGGCCTGATGGCGATCAACCGCCTCTGCGGCCTCGTCCTTCCCTACACCACCAAGTTCCTGCTCGACGACGTGATCGGCCAGAGGCACCGCGAGATGCTGATGAAGCTGGTGCTGGTGGCCGGCGCCGCCACCCTGATCCAGGCGATCACCTCGTTCTCCCTCTCCCAGGTGCTCGGCAAGGCCGCCCAGCGCTCGATCACCGAGATGCGGCGCGGCGTGCAGAAGCACGTCGGCCGGCTGACCGTGGGCTATTTCGAGCAGACCAAGGCCGGCTCCCTTCTCTCGCGGGTGATGAACGACGCCGAGGGGATCCGCAACCTGGTGGGGACGGGGCTGGTGGAGGTGGTCGGCGGGATGGTGACCGCCATCTTCGCGCTCGGCTTCCTGTTCCACTTCAACGCCAAGCTGACCTTCATCGCCCTCGGCGTGCTGTCGCTCTTCGCCTTCATCATGCAGTACGCCTTCAAGACCCTGCGCCCGCTCTTCCGCGAACGCTCGAAGATCAACGCCGAGATCTCGGGGCGGCTCACCGAGTCGTTCTCCGGGGTGCGGGTGGTCAAGGCCTACCAGGCGGAGCAGCGCGAGGCCCTGGTGTTCACCAAGGGGGCCCACCGCCTGTTCCGCAACGTCGCCCAGACGCTGACCAGCTTCTCGGCGATCGGCGCCGCCTCGACCCTCCTGCTCGGGGTGATCAGCGTCTCGATCATGGCGGTCGGCGCCGGCGACGTCCTGTCGGGCAAGATGACGGTCGGCGATTTCTTCGCCTTCACCATCTACCTCGGCATGCTGGTGGGGCCGGTGATGCAGGTGGTCAACATCGGCAGCCAGATCACCGAGGCCTTCGCCGGCCTCGAGCGCATCCGCGAGATCCGCAACGAGGTCCCCGAGGACGACGGCGAGGCGGCGCGCCAGCCGCTGCGCGAGGTGGCGGGGCGGATCGAATTCCAGGACGTCTGGTTCGAGTACAACCCGGATCAGCCGGTCCTCAAGGGGATCTCGTTCACCTCCCTCCCCGGCACCTCGACGGCGCTGGTCGGGCCCTCCGGCTCGGGGAAGAGCACGCTGATCGGCCTGGTGGCCGCCTTCCACAAACCGACCGCCGGCCGCATCCTGGTCGACGGCAAGGACCTCGTCGATCTCCGGCTGGCCGACTACCGCTCGCACCTCGCCGTCGTCTTCCAGGACAACTTCCTGTTCGACGGCACGGTGCGCGAGAACATCGCCTACGCCCGCCCCCACGCCACCGACGAGGAGGTGCTGCGCGCCGCCCGCATCGCCCGCTGCGACGACTTCGTCGCCAAGCTGCCGCTCGACTACGACACGATCGTCGGCGAGCGCGGGGTCAAGCTCTCCGGCGGCGAGCGCCAGCGGGTGGCGATCGCGCGGGCGATCCTGGCCGATCCCCGCATCCTGATCCTCGACGAGGCGACCTCGTCGCTCGACAGCGAGAGCGAGGCGCTGATCCAGGAGGGGCTGGCGGAGCTGATGAAGGGACGGACGACGTTCGTCATCGCCCACCGGCTGTCGACCATCCGCCGGGCCGATACGATCCTGGTGCTGGAGGACGGCAAGATCCTCGAGCGCGGCCGCCACGAGGAGCTGCTGGCGCTTAGCGGGCGCTACCACGCCCTCTACACCCGGCAGTACAACTTCGAGTCCAACCTGTTCCGCAATCCCGGCGAGGCCCCCCCGGAGGAGCCGGAGAAGGTGCCGGCGCTGGCCGCCGACGCCGCGGTGGGCGCGGGGCGGGCGCCCCTGCTTCCCGTTTAGCGGATCAGCTGCCGGAAGCTCTGCGTCCGCTTGAGCTGCATCGGCTTGTCGCGGCTGCCGAGGTCGGTCTCGTGGCCGGAGAGGTCGGTCGCCACCACGTAGAAGTCGACCGTGCCGTTCTGGTGGAAGCTGGGGGGCACGGCGACCGTGTAGTAGCCGGTGCGGGTCTTCTCGAGCGGCATGTCGCGGTACTTTCCCCCTTCGGGGCGGGCCCAGAGCTTGACCTCCTTGACCTGGTAGTCGTCGGTGGCGCGGAAGCTGAGGTTCACCACCGTGCCGCGGTCGTAGGCGAGGTCGAAGCCGTCGCGCAGCACGAGCTGCGGCGGCTGCTTGTCGAGCCGGGAGAGCTGCTCCTCGAGCCGTGCGCGGGCCTCCGTGAAGCGCGGGGCGAGATGCGGCGTGGGCTCCACCCCGTTGAGCTTCTGCAGGCCGTCCCAGGGCTTCTTGTAGCGCTCGAGGGCGGGGAGGGTGGCGAGGAGCTCCTCCTGCCGCTGCTCGTCCTGCTGGTAGCGCCGGTAGCGGGCGACGCGGTCCCTGAGCCCCGTGCGCTCGGGCCAGGTGCGCTCGACCGGCGCGATCCGCGTCACCGCCTCGGCGTACTTTCCCTCGCGCACCAATCCCTCGGCCTCCTTCTCGATCTCTCCGGCGGCCCGGCCGCGCAGGTCGTCCGGATCGTTCATCTTGCTCACCTTGGGGAGCAGGCCGGCGAGCGCGGCGAAGCGTTCGAGCGCCCGCACGGGATCGTTCCCCGCCGCCGCGGCGCGGCCTTCAGCGTAGGCGTCGAGGATCCCCTTCGCCTTGTCGTAGGAGGCGCGGACGTCGGGCGCCAGCGCCGCCCCCTGGCCCGCGCCGGCCTCGACGGCAGTCTCGAGGACCTCGAGGTCCCCCGTCTTCAGGCCGCTCGCGAGGTCGGCGGGCAGCCGCTCGAGGGCGGCGAGGGCCAGGTTCTGCTGGATCGCGGCGAGCGTCCGGCACCCCTCGGGAGGGAGCAATCCCTGCTCGCCCCAGGGGATCGAGCGCAGCACCCGGTGGGCCTCGAGGTCCTTCCCTTCGGCGAGCAGGAGCTTCGCCTCCGCCAGCTTCTCGAGGGGCGGCCGGGAGTACGGCTGCGGCAGCGCCTCGCCCGACGGCGCCTGCACGACGGCCTCCCCGTGGCTCCGCCGCAGCAGCCAGTAGCCGGCCAGGACGGCGAGCACCACCGCGGCGGCGACCCCTCCCAGCACGGCCGGCTTGCGCAGCATCCGCAGCGGTGCCAGGCCCCCCTGGCCGGCGGCCGGGTGGCGGCCCGACTGGCCGGCGGCCCCAGCGGCCTCGGCGGCCCCGGCGGATGCCGCGGACCCGGCGCCCTGGATCGGCTGCGGCCCCGTCTTCTTCTGGAAGGGGACGACCTTGGCCCCGCCCGACTTCGAGCCCGGCCCGATCGGGCGCCGCGGCGGGTCCGGCACGTTGAGCAGAGCGTTCAGGATCTCGTCGTCCACCGCCGAGAGCTGATCGCCGGACTCCGGCGGCGCGCTCGCCGGTGGGATGCTCGCCGCTTCCTGCGGGGGTGGGAGAGGCGGCAGGGGAGGCAGCCCGGCGAGGGCCTCCGGGGGCGCGAGCGCCGGCGCCACGGCCGACAGCACCGGGCCGGGCTGCGGCGCGGTCGCCGGGGACCAGGCGGCCGGCGCCTCGAAGGGGGGCGCGCTCACCGCCGGCGGGACGGCGACGGGAGGTGCGGGGGGTGCCACGAAGGGCGGCGGCACCCGCTGGACGGGCGCCGGAGCCGGCGCGCCCGTCGCCAGGCGCAGCGCCTCGCGGAATTCCGCCAGCGACGGCCGCTCTTCCGGGCGCCGGCGCAGCGAGCGCTCGAGCGCCAGGCGCAACGCCTCGTCGTTCTCCAGCTCGAAGCTGACCCCCAGCGGCAGCTGCACGACGGGCGAGTCGCCGAACCCCACGGTCGCCCCCAGGCCGAGACAGGTGATCAGGGCGAGCGAATAGAGGTCGGCCCGGCCGTCCGGCGGCCCGTCGCCGCCCGCCGCCAGCTCGGGAGCCTGGAAGCGGGAGTTCTCGCCGGGGCTCGCCGCCGCCGCCTCGGCGCCGCGGGGACGGAAGACGGCGGTGCCGAGGCCGAGGACCTTCACCTGCTCGCCGGCCCCGGCGACCCCCGTGGCGTCCTCCGCCATCACCAGGAGGTTGTCGGGGGAGAGGTTGAGATGGGCGAGCCCCTGCGCCGCGAGCGCGTCGAGGGCGTCGAGCGCCTGGCCCATGCGGGCCAGGGTGCGGGCGGGCGAGGCGCTGCCGAGGGTGTCGAGCCCCTTGCCCTCGAGCGGCTCCATCACCAGGAAGGCGCTGCCGTCGGTGGTGAAGCCGTCGTCGAACACGGCGGGGAGGCCGGGCGCGGCGAGCCGCGACAGCGCCGCGGCCAGCTTGGCGAACTCCGGCGCGGCGGCCACCAGCCGCGGGGGGGACGGCACGGTGATCAGCTTCACCACCACGGGCTGCCCCGACTTCGAGTCGACCGCCCGGATCACCGTCCCGAAGCGGTTCGACTTCAGGATCTTCTCGAGCTGGTAACGGTCGGTGAGCTCACGGAACTGCATCGCCACGATCCCTCCTCCAGGATCGGCCGCACACGCGCATCCCTGTGCACTTCTGAGCCGAGTCGGTTATTATAGATGACTCGCAATGAAAAGCGATCGCGAACCAACGTTGTCACCAAGAAGGCCCTGCGCATGAAGCACCCCCTGAAGTCCCTGCGCCCTCTCGGGCTCCCATTCCTCCTCCTTCTTCTGCTGTTCTCCCAGGCGCGCGGCGCCGCAGCGGACCCGGGCTCGTTCGGCGTCAACATCCACGCTCCTCAAGGCGCCGAGCTCGCCGCCGAGCTAGACCGGGTGAAGGCCGCCGGCCTCGGCTGGGTGCGGATCGACTTCATCTGGGCCGCCATCGAGCCGCGCAAGGGGGCTTACAACTGGCACCCCTACGACGCGCTCGCCGCCGCCGCCCGCGCCCGCGGCCTGCAGATCTACGCCACCATCGCCTACACCCCGGCGTGGGCGACCGACGGCCCGGAGCTCACCGGCGTGCCGCGCAACCCGGACGACTGGCGGCGCATCTGCCAGCGGGCGGCGATGCGCTACCGCGGCAAGATCACCTACTGGGGGCTGTGGAACGAGCCCAACCTGCAGCAGTTCTGGGCGGGGAGCCGCAGCCAGTACATCGACGTCATCCTGAAGACCGGCGCCGACGCGATCCACGCCGGCAACCGGGCGGCCCGGGTCGGCGGCCCCGACCTCGCCCACCTGGTCTCGGGCAACGCCGACTGGTACGACTGGCTGCGCGAGTCGCTCCTCGAGGCGGGGGACCGGCTCGACTTCATCACCCACCACATCTACGACTCGAGCGGCAACCGCGGCGTCACCTCGAAGCTCGAGGCGAGCACCCTGTTCGGCGGCCACCCCGAGCTCTGGGGATACGTGCCCCCCTCGGTCAAGGAGGTCCTCGAGAGCACCGGCTGGACCGACAAGCCGGTCTGGCTCACCGAGACCGGCTGGGAATCCTCGCGGGTGGGGGAGCCGCGGCAGGCGAGCTACTACTCGGGCCTGCTCAGCGACTGGTTCACCGGCCGCTCCGGGCGCGGCTGGCTCAGCAAGGTCTTCTTCTACGAGCTCAAGGACAGCGCCGACCCCGGCAGCTCGACCTGGGGGATCCTGCGTCCCGACGGCTCCCCCAAGCCGGCCTACGACGCCTACCAGGGGTTTGCGGCCGGGCACTGAGGCTCGGCCGCCGGGGCGTGCTCTGGTGCCCCGCGCAGCCGACTGGCAGGGAGCGCAGCGACCGCACACGAAGGAGGCGAGCAGGGGCAACCAGAGCGCGCCCCGGCGGCACCCTCTCCGGATTCCCCGCACCTGTGATACCGTCCCCCGGATCTTCGAGGTCGGTCCCGGGTCGGCGTCCTCCTGTCTTTGCAGGCGCGGCGCGGACCGCCGGGTAGAGTCCCGAAGAGTCCCAAGATCCCGTCAGCGCGATACGGATTCGGCCCGGCCGCCGCCGGGCGGGATAGCCACCGTCTCGCGCTGTGAGCTTATCGGCAAGCAAGCATTCTGGAGGAACTATGCCCTTTATCGCACCCCTCGCCCGGATCGGCCAGTCCCTGAGACGGCTGCCGTTCCTCGGGCTGATGGCGCTGTTCGCCATCCTGACCGCCACGCCCGCCTCCGCCAGCGAGGCCGACCTCGTGCTGCCGGACCTGTCGAACCCCAACATCACCTTCCTCGGCGGCATGACCGGGCACAACCTGCTGCTGGGCGGCCTGGGCGTCTGCGTCCTCGGTCTGCTCTTCGGGCTGATGATGTACGTGCAGCTCAAGAACATGCCGGTCCACCGCTCGATGCGCGAGATCTCCGAGCTGATCTTCGAGACCTGCAAGACCTACCTCACCACGCAGGGCAAGTTCATCCTCCTGCTCGAGCTGTTCATCGGCATCGTGATGTTCGTCTACTTCCACCTCCTGCGCGGCTACAGCCTGGGCAAGGTGATCACCATCCTGATCTTCAGCCTGATCGGCATCGCCGGCAGCTACGGCGTCGCCTGGTTCGGCATCCGGATCAACACCTTCGCCAACTCGCGCTCGGCGTTCGCCAGCCTCCGCGGCAAGCCGTTCCCGACCTACGCGATCCCGCTCAAGTCCGGCATCTCGATCGGCATGCTGCTGATCAGCGTCGAGCTGCTGATGATGCTCGGCATCCTCCTCTTCGTGCCGCGCGACTACGCCGGCCCCTGCTTCATCGGCTTCGCCATCGGCGAGTCGCTGGGCGCCGCGGCCCTGCGCATCGCCGGCGGCATCTTCACCAAGATCGCCGACATCGGCTCCGACCTGATGAAGATCGTCTTCAACATCAAGGAGGACGACGTCCGCAACCCCGGCGTGATCGCCGACTGCGTGGGCGACAACGCGGGCGACTCGGTCGGCCCCACGGCGGACGGCTTCGAGACCTACGGCGTCACCGGCGTCGCGCTGATCACCTTCATCCTGCTGGCGGTGAACGCGACCGTCGCCGGCCCCGACTTCCAGACCATCCAGACCCAGCTCCTGGTCTGGATCTTCGCCATGCGCGTGATGATGATCGTCACCAGCGCCGTCTCCTACTTCATCAACGAGACGATCGCCAAGGCCCGCTACGGCAACGCCGACACGATGAACTTCGAGGCGCCGCTGACCTCGCTGGTCTGGCTGACCTCGGTGCTCTCGGTCGCCGTCACCTACGCCGCCTCCTACCTGCTGATCCCCACTCTGAACGGCGACGGCACCCTGTGGTGGAAGCTGTCGACGATCATCTCCTGCGGCACCCTCGCCGGCGCGCTGATCCCCGAGCTGGTCAAGGTCTTCACCTCGACCGAGTCGGCCCACGTGAAGGAAGTCGTCACCGCCTCCCGCGAGGGCGGCGCCTCGCTCAACATCCTCGCCGGCCTGATCGCGGGCAACTACAGCGCCTACTGGCTCGGCCTCACCATCGTGGCCCTGATGGGCGCCGGCTACGGCGTCAGCACGACGCTGCCGGCCAACCTGATGATCGCCCCCGCCGTCTTCGCCTTCGGCCTGGTGGCCTTCGGCTTCCTCGGCATGGGCCCGGTGACGATCGCCGTCGACTCCTACGGCCCGGTGACCGACAACGCGCAGTCGGTCTTCGAGCTGTCGACGATCGAGACGCTCCCCAACATCAAGGCCGAGATCAAGAAGGACTTCGGCTTCGAGCCCGACTTCGAGATCGCCAAGCACCACCTGGAGGCCAACGACGGCGCCGGCAACACCTTCAAGGCGACCGCCAAGCCGGTGCTCATCGGCACCGCGGTGGTCGGCGCCACGACGCTGATCTTCTCGATCATCGTGGTGCTCACCCACGGCCTGCAGCCGGAGTACGTCCAGTACCTGTCGCTGCTCCACCCGCCGTTCCTGCTCGGCCTGATCACCGGCGGCGCCATCATCTACTGGTTCAGCGGCGCCTCCTGCCAGGCGGTGTCGACCGGCGCCTATCGCGCCGTCGAGTTCATCAAGCAGAACATCCGGCTCGACGAGGGCTCGCAGAAGGCCTCGATCGAGGACAGCAAGAAGGTCGTCGCCATCTGCACCACTTACGCCCAGAAGGGGATGTTCAACATCTTCCTGACGGTGTTCTTCAGCACGCTCGCCTTCGCGTGCCTCGAGCCGTACTTCTTCATCGGCTACCTGATCTCGATCGCGATCTTCGGCCTCTACCAGGCGATCTTCATGGCCAACGCCGGCGGCGCCTGGGACAACGCCAAGAAGATCGTCGAGGTCGAGCTCAAGGAGAAGGGGACGCCGCTCCACGAGGCGACCGTGGTCGGCGACACCGTCGGCGATCCGTTCAAGGACACCTCGTCGGTGGCGATGAACCCGGTCATCAAGTTCACCACCCTCTTCGGCCTGCTCGCCGTCGAGCTGGCGGTCGAGATGCAGGTCACCACCCGTCTGGTCCTCTCGGGGGTCTTCCTGCTCCTCTCGATGGTCTTCGTCTGGCGGTCGTTCTACGGCATGCGGATTCCCACCGAGCCCGCCGCCGCCCACGCCAAGCGCTGAGCCCCGGCCCAAGCCGGAACGAAAAAAGGGCGTCGCCTTCGCGGGCGGCGCCCTTCTTCGTTGGCTGCGATTCTTATTTTGGGTCAGCGATTCTTATCTCGACCCAGCGATTCTTATTTTGGGCCAGCGATCCTTATCTCGGCTCGGCGATGCTTATCTTGACTCAGCGATTCTTCTGCTGGCTCAGCGATGCTTATTTCCGCCCGGCGATCCTTCGCACGGCTCAGCGATTCTTATTTCCGCCGTGCGATGCTTATTTTGGCTCAGCGATTCTTCGCACGGCTCAGCGATGCTTATTTCGTCCCGGCGATCGATCGCTGAGACAAATAAGCATCGCTACGCCTCCGCGGGCAGCCCCACCAGCTCCATCAGCTTGAGCGCGTTGACCGTCGTCGCCACCCCCGGGCGCATCACGTAGTCGAAGGTCATCGGCGGGTCGCCGCCGGGATGGAGGGTCTCGCGGAAGTGGACGGCGACGCAGACCGCCGCCAGCTCCGGCACCTCGGCGAGCTGGAGGTCGTGCGTCGAGACGGCGCCGAGCGCGCCGCGGCGCAGGAGGTGGAGCACCACCCGCCGCACCGCCACCTGCCGCTCGTAGCTGTTGGTCCCCCGCAGCACCTCGTCGAGCAGGTAGAGGACCGGGCGCCCGGTCCCCGCGGTGCCCGCGGCCGAGCGGTCCGCCGCGGCGACGATCTTCTGGATGCGTTGCAGCTCCGCCATGAAGAAGGAGACCCCCTCGGCGAGCGAGTCCTCGACCAGGATGCTGGTGGCGAGCGTCACCGGCGGCATGCGGAACGCCTTGGCGCAGACCGGTCCCCCCGCCTGCGCCAGCACCGCGTTGATGCCGATCGCGCGCAGCAGCGTGCTCTTCCCCGACATGTTGGAGCCGGTCACCAGCAGGAAGGTCCCCGCCGGCCCCACCTCGACGTCGTTGGCTTTCCGCTGGCCGTCGGGGATCAGCGGATGGCCGAGCGCCTGGGCGGCGAAGCGGTCCACCGTCTGATCCACCACGGGGAAGCACCAGTCCGGCTGCTCGAACTTGGGGACCGAGAGGGCGGCGAGCGCCTCGAAGCGGCCGAGCGCCGCGAGCCAGCCGCGCACCGCCGGGCCGGCGTCGCGCTGCCACTTCTCGAGCAGGAGCAGGGCGTGGAAGTCCCAGAGCAGGATCGATTGGAGGGGGAGGTGAAGATAGGCGGAGTGGCGGACGTCCGAGAGGTCGATCCGGCGGCGCAGGAGGTCCATCCAGGCGTGCGCGGGACGGTCGCGAGGCGACAGCTCCGCCACGATCCGCCGCAGCTCGCCGGAGGCATAAGGATGCGCCACCACCGTCTCCAGAGCCTCGGCGTAGCGCTGGAAATCGCCCACCCGCGCCTCCACCCGATCGAACGTCCCGAAGGTCCGCTTGCCGAGGAGAAACCCGGCCGCGATGTTGATCGTCACCAGCAGGAGGAACGGCGCGGCCGGCACGCCGGGGGCGAACGCCGCGAGGCCGGCGGCGGGGGTGAGCGCGGTGAGCAGCCGGAACAGCCAGATCAGCGCGGGGCGCCGGAGGAGCCACGGCTCCCCCTCGGCCCACTGGAGGAAGGGCTCGATGTCGAGCCGCGCTTTCTCCATCGGCCTGGCGCGCACCTCGAGCTGCTGGCGCAGGTCGATCTCGGGAGCCAGCTCCGCCACCGCCTCCTGGCGCCGCAGGATCTCGTCAGGTTCCGCGGGATGGAGCAGCCAGTCGGCGAGCGCGCTCTTCCCCGGCGGCGTGTGGACGGTGCCCAGCAGCTGGGCGAGCGAGGCGCGGCCGAACAGGTTGAGGTCGCGGGCGATCGGCCGCTCGGCGTCGTCCGGCTCCGGCAGCGAGGGGATGGGCAGCGCCGAAGCGTCGCGGGCGAGCCGCAAAAGCCCCTCCGCGTTGATCGTCCGCAGCTCCCCCTCCCGCCGCTGCCGCTTGATGACGCGGTCGTGGTAGGGCAGCACCCAGAAGAACGCGACCAGCCAGAACCCCGCCCCCGCCCACCATCGCCATCCCGGAGTCCCCCCCTGGGCCAGGATCACCCCCAGACAGGCGGCGAATCCCACGAACAGGGCGCCGCGGAAGAGAGAGAACCGGAACGAGATCCCGGCGAGGCGCCGCTCCGTGGCCGTGAAGGCGTCGCGGCGTTGGGCGTAGAGGGCGGCGGGGGAGGAAGGCTCGGGCATGGGGGAACCATATCGGAAAGCCCCAAGAAACCTGCCCCGGTGGGATTTTGGCGTTGGCGGCGATCTGCCCTCCGCCGGAGACGCCCCGCCGTCCCCATGGCCTGCGGACGGTCTCGTTACGCGATGGGAGCGTCTCTACGGGACGGTTGCCACGGGCCGGAGCGATGACGCATTTTCGTCTCTCTGCGCAATCGTCCGGTTCACGACGACGTGCCCGTAGAGACGCTCCCATCGAATAACGAGATCCTTTGCAGGCCACGGGGACGGCGGGGCGTCTCTTCGAAGGGTTCGCCGCGCCGTCGTCGTCGCCTTCGCGAAGCCCCCCTACTCCACCGTCACACTCTTCGCCAGGTTCCGCGGCTGGTCGACATCCGCCCCGCGCCGCACGCCGATGAAGTAGGCGAGGAGCTGGAGGGGGACGACGTTGACGATCGGCTGCAGGCGCGCGGAGACGGAGGGGACCTCGATGACCTCGTCGGCGATGCCGCCGAGCTCCTCGGGATCGCGGTCGGTCAAGGCGATCACGATGCCGTCGCGGGCCTTCACCTCCTGCATGTTGCTCTTCGTCTTCTCGGCGAGCTGATCGCCGGTCGCGATCGCCACCACCGGCAGGTTTTCGTCGATCAGGGCGATCGGCCCGTGCTTCATCTCGCCGGCGGGGTATCCCTCGGCGTGGATGTAGGAGATCTCCTTGAGCTTGAGCGCCCCCTCGAGGGCGATCGGATAGTTGATCCCCCGCCCCAGGTAGAGGAAGTTCTGCGCCCGCTGGTACTTGCGGGCGAGCTCGTCCATGTGCGCCTCCTGGCGGCGGATCACCTCGTCGACCGCCTGCGGCAGGCGGGTCAGCTCGTCGAGATAGTGCGGCTCGAGCTTGCCCATCCGGCACTGGCGCAGGTACAGGGCGAGCAGGTAGAAGGCGACCAGCTGGGTGGTGAACGCCTTGGTCGAGGCGACCCCGATCTCGGGGCCGGCGTGGGTGTAGATCACCCCGTCGCTGATCCGCGTCGCCTGGCTCCCCACCACGTTGCAGATCGAGAACAGGCGCGCGCCGCGATCGCGGGCTGCCTCCATGGCGGAGAGGGTGTCCGCCGTCTCGCCCGACTGCGAGACGCCGACCGCCAGCACGCGGTCCGAGACGATCGGATCGCGGTAGCGGTACTCGGAGCCGTAGTCGACCTCGACCGGCAGACGGGCGATCTCCTCGATCAGGAAGCGGCCGACCAGCGCCGCGTGCCACGAGGTGCCGCAGGCGAGCAGGTGGAGGCGCTCGATCTTCTCGACCTCCTCGCGGGAGATCTTCACGGTGTCGAAGTGGACCTCGGCGCGCTCGAAGTCCACGCGCCCCGCGAAGGTCTCCTGCACGACCTGCGGCTGCTCGTGGATCTCCTTGAGCATGAAGTGCTTGTAGCCCCCCTTCTCGGCCTGGACGGGGTCCCAGTTGAGGCGCTGGACGGGCCGTTTCACCGGGTGCCCCGCGCGGTCCAGGATCTCGACGCCGGCCGGGGTGAGGCGGCCGATGTCGCCGTTCTCGAGGAAGATGACGTCCTTGGTGTAGGCGAGCAGGGCCGCCGGGTCGGAGGCGAGGAACTGCTCGTCCTTGGCGAGGCCGACCACCAGCGGCGGCCCCTGACGGGCGGCGACGATCTCCTGCCCTGCCGTCTCGGTGCTGACCACGGCGAAGGCGTACATCCCCTCGAGCTCCTTGACGGCGCGGGCGACCGCGGCCCGCAGGTCGCCGTCGAAGTAGGAGGAGATGAGGTTCGCCACCACCTCGGTGTCGGTGTCGGAGGTGAAGGTCCACCCCTCGGCGAGCAGCCGCTTCTTGAGCGGCAGGAAGTTCTCGATGATGCCGTTGTGGATCAGCGCCAGCCGCCGGCGCGAGTCGAGCATCGGATGGGCGTTGCGCTCGCTCGGCGGACCGTGGGTCGCCCAGCGGGTATGGCCGAGGCCGTAGTGGCCGGCGAGCGGCTGCTGCTCGAGCTTCTCCTTGAGCCGGTCGAGCTTCCCCTCGGCCTTGAGGGTCTGGAACTGCCCGTCCTCGACCGCCACCACGCCGGCCGAGTCGTAGCCGCGGTACTCCAGGCGCCGCAGGCCGTCCATCAGCACGGGGACGACGTCCCGCTCTCCAACGTATCCGACGATTCCGCACATAGTGGCTACTCGTCCCCTTTCTTCGCGCCCTTCCGGCGCAGGCCGCCGGCCCATCCTTCCATGTTCTTCTGCCGCACCCGCCCCACCGCCAGGGCGCCGGCGGGGACGTTCTTGGTGATGATCGACCCGGCCCCGGTGGTGGCGCCCGCGCCCACGGTCACCGGCGCCACCAGCATGGTGTCGCTGCCGATGAAGGCGCCGGCGCCGATCGTGGTCGGGTGCTTGCTCACCCCATCGTAGTTGCAGGTGACGACGCCGGCCCCGAGGTTCGCGCCGTCGCCCACCGTGGCGTCCCCCACATAGGCGAGGTGGTTGGCCTTGGCCCCTTCCCCGAGCACCGAATTCTTCACCTCGACGAAGTTCCCCACCCGCGCTCCCCGCCGCAACCGGGCGGCGGGGCGCAGGCGGGCGAAAGGGCCAACGCGGCAGGCGTCGCCCACCTCGGCGCCTTCCAAAACGCTGTAGGGGGCGATGTTTGTTCCGTCTCCGACGGTCGAGTCCTGGAGCCAGGCGCCCTGATGGATCACGCAGCCGTGGCCGATGGACGTCTTCCCCAGCAGGGAGACGCCGGGGTGGAGGATGGTGTCCTCGCCGACCGTGACCCCGGGCTCGACCACCGTCCGCTCGGGCTCGAGGATCGTCACCCCGGCCTTCATCAGCGCGACCAGGTGGCGGCCGATCAGCAGCCGGTGGACGCGGGCGAGCTCGGTGCGGTCGTTGACCCCCAGCGCCTCGTCGGGGTCGGGGAGGGCGATCAGGCGCACGGGATGCCCGTCGGCCGCCCCTTGCGTCACGGCGTCGGTGAGGTAGAGCTCCCCCTGCGCGTTGTCGGTCTTCAGGCGGCGGAGGTAGTCGAAGACGTCCGGCGCCGGCAGGGCGTAGATCCCGGCGTTGATCGTGCTCACGGCGAGCTCCGCGGGTGTGGCGTCGCGCGCCTCGACGATCCGCTGAAAGACCCCGGCCTCGTCGACCAGCACCCGGCCGAGCGAGCCCGGCTCGGCGAGCTCGGCGACGGCCATCGCCCCCCAGCCGTTCTCGGCCTCCGTGGCCAGCCGGTCGATCGTGGCGGGCTGGAGGAGAGGGACGTCGCCCGAGAGGACGAGCAGGGTCGCCTCCCCCGCGATCTCCGCCTCGGCCTGGGCGAGGGCGTGGCCGGTCCCGCGCTGCTCGGCCTGGAGCACCCAGACGAGATCGTCGTCTCCCTCGGGCGTAATAATCTCCTCGCGTACCTGCTCGGCGCCGTGGCCGACGACGATCAGGATGCGGCCGCAGCCGGCAGCGCGCGCGGCGTCCACCACCCATTGCAGGAGCGGCCGGCCGGCGGCGCGATGGAGCACCTTGGGGAGGGCGGACCGCATGCGCGTCCCCTTGCCGGCGGCGAGGATCACGGCGACGCGGGGACGGGGGTCGGGCATCGGGTTCAGTCTCCTTCGCTTCCAGGAGCGTAGGGAGGGGACAAGCCCCTCCCCTACTTTAAATCGGCAGGCTGCCCCGCAGCCGTCGTCTTCGCCGACAAGGCCAGCACGGCCGCGGCGAGCTTGGCGGAATCGTGGCGGATCAGGTCGCCGTCGGCGGCCAGGAGGTCGGCCTGGTGGATCACGGCGCCCAGCGCTTCGAGGGCCGCGCGGTCGACCGCCACCGGCTCCGAGCCGGTCTCGGCGTAGTGGGCGATCAGCCCTTCCGGGATCGGGGTCGCGTTGACCAGGACGGCGTCGACGATCCCGCCCCCGGCGTGCTTGGCCAGCGCCCGCAGGTGGTCGGCGCCCATCATGCCGTCCGTCTCGCCGGGCTGGGTCATCAGGTTGAGCAGCAGCACCACCGGCGCCTTCGCCTTGGCGAGCGCCTGGCGGATGCCGGGGATCAGCAGGTTGGGTAGGATCGAGGTGTAGAGCGACCCCGGGCCGAGCAGGATCAGGTCCGCCTCCTCGAGCGCCGCGACGGCCGGCGGGAAGGCCGGTGGATTGGCGGCGTCGAGCTCGAGCGCCGCCAGCTCCTCGCCCGACAGCCCCACCGCCGACTCTCCCTCGTAGATCCGTCCCGAGACGCCGCGCCCGCGCAGGCGCACGTCGGTCAGCGTCGCCGGGAAGATCTTGCCGCGCACTTGGAGCACCGACTCGGCGGTGAGGATCGCCTGGTGGAAGTCCCCCGTGATGCCGGTGAGCGCGGTCAGGAAGAGGTTGCCGAAGGAGTGGCCGAGCAGGCCGCCGCCGTTCGGGAAGCGGTACTGGAAGAGGCGGGTCAGCAGGTCCTCGTCGGGAGCGAGGGCGGCGATGCAGTTGCGGATGTCCCCCGGCGGCAGCACGCCGAACTCGCGCCGCAGCCGTCCGGAGGAGCCGCCGTCGTCGGTGACGGTCACCACGCCGGTGAGCTGGCGCAGCCGGGCGGTGCCGACGTGGTGCTTGAGGCCGCGCAGCAGGGCGGAGAGGCCGGTGCCACCGCCGATGGCGACCAGCGCGCGGCCGGCCGCGGCGTCGTGATCGCGGCGATCGCGATCGCTCCCCGTTTCAGGAGAGGCCAAAGAGGGCGCGCTGCTGGTCGCGGTTCTTGCGGAGCTCGGCGAAATCGGGGTCGTGAAAGGCATGAATGCGATTCTTGGGATTCAGCTCGATCGCCCGGGTGAGGGCCTGCACCGCCTCGTCCAGGCGATCCTCGGCGGCGTGGATCGAAGCCGCCAGGTAGGCGAAGCGCTCGTCCTTCTGGTCGCGCCCCCCCTTGCGGCTCATCTCCAGGGCGCCCTCGAGGTTGCCGCGGTTCTTCTCGTAGACCGCGAGGAGGTAGGGGTCCGATTCCGCGGCGTCCTGCGCCGGCTTGCCGCCGCCGGCCTCCAGCTTCTGCCGGCTGACGTGCAGGAACTGGCGGGCGCGGTCCTTCACCTCCGGCCGGTCGCTCGTCTCGACCGCTCGCTCGAAGAGCTCCACGGCCTTCTTCCAGTCCTTGGCCTGGAGCGCCGAGAGCCCCGCGGTCAGGGCGTCGAGGGAGGGGTCGTCGCCGAGGGCGGCGGGCTTCTTCGGCGCCGGGGCGGCAGCCGGGGGAGATGCGGTCTTCTCCGGGGTCTTTTCCGGGCTCTTGGTCGGGGTCTTGGGCTTGGCGGCCTTGGCCATGGCTCCCTCTCGCTAGCGTTTTTTGAGCTCGATGAGGATCTGCTTGGCGACCGACTTCAGGGTGTCGAAAACTCCCACCCCGGTCGTCGCCACCGCCTCGAACGTGGGCTCCCGCTTGTAGTTGAGCGTACGGTACATCTCGTCGACCGGCGCGACGCTGGGTAAGTCTCGCTTGTTGAACTGCAGAGCGTAGGGGACCGTCGCCAGGTCGAACCCGTGCTCCTTCAGATTCTGCTCCAGGTTGCGGATCGACTCGATGTTCGCCTCCATCCGCTCCTCCTGGCTGTCGGCGACGAAGATGACGCCGTCGACCCCCTTGAGGATGAGCTTGCGGCTGGCATCGTAGAACACCTGGCCGGGCACGGTGTAGAGGTGGAAGCGGGTGGTGAAGCCGCGGATGCTCCCCAGGTCGAGCGGGAGGAAGTCGAAGAAGAGCGTGCGGTCGGCCTCGGTGGCCAGCGAGATCATCTTCCCCTTCGACTCCGGGGCGGTCTTGTTGTAGATGTACTGCAGGTTGGTCGTCTTCCCACACAGGCCGGGGCCGTAGTAGACGATCTTGCAGTTGATCTCCTTGCTGGCGTAATTGATAAAAGTCATCGTAGTCCGTGCCTCGTTCCGTCGCCCCTTCTCGCGAGGCGATCTGCCGGGGGTCCCGGAGCGCTCGTCCGGAGACTCGCAGCCGCCCGCCGGCTCCGCGCGCCGCGGCTACTCGCCGAAGAGCGCGTCGATGTCGTCGTCGGTGATCTCGGAAAAGGGGCTCGCGTGGGTGTTTCCCTGAGCCCCCCGCTCACCTTTCTGCAGCATCACCTCGAAGATCTTCTCCAGATCCACGCTCGCCCGCTTCACCCGCAGCCGCACCAGCCCCAGCGAGGAGCGGTCGTCGAAAATGACCACGAGGATGGCCCGCTTGGCCACGATCGAGATGTGGATGTGGTCCTGCTGCCCCTCGTGGAAGAGCACCGAGAACTCCCGCTCGCCGATCAGCTTGGCCAGCCCGTCGGTGGCGGCCACGTTGCCGGCCGTCAGCGAGGCGAGGGAGGTGGTGTCGAACTGCTCGACCTCCCCCGCGGAAGCGATCTGCTGGCCGTTCTTGTCGATGAGGAAGACGGCCTTGGCGTTGGCTTCCTGGCGCAGACGGCGCAGGGCCTCCTCAAGGTGCTTGAATTCCTCCTCGTAGAGCACGAAGTCGGCTGCGCACATTGTCTAACCTTTCCGGACCGGGCGACGATACAACATCGCGAGCTGGCCGTCAAAGCTCTGATTTCACGTCACTTGTCCCTGGCGAAAGCGCGCGTCAGCGGAACAGCCGCCACCCCTGGAGAACGTCGCTCTCGGCCAGCACCAGCTCTTGGCCGTCCACCCGGTGATGCAGGGGGATCGGCGTGCACCCCTCGCCGCCCGAATTCACGCTGGAGAGGCGGAAGGCCTTGTCGCACTTGTTACAAACCATCCACTCGCCGTCGTGCCGGAAGCCGCGCTTGGACTTGGCGCACTGCTCGTCGCCGTCGAAGGCGACCTGCACCTCGCCGGCCTCGTCGCGGCCGACGAAGAACCGCACCTCCTGGTTGCCCGAATTGAGGAAGCGGTAGAAGCGCACCTGCTTCGGCTTCAGATCCGCCAGCTCGATCCGCACCGACCCGTCGCGCGCCGGGGCGACGGGCTTGAAGCCGGACGGGTTGAGCCGTCCCTCGAGGACCACCTCGGCGCCCCAGATCACGCCCCAGACCGAGAGGACGATCAGCACTCCATGAATTGGCCTGAACCGGCGCATCGTCGGGCTATTGTGTCCCAACCCCCCCGGGACGGCAAGTGCGCCCTAGAACAGCGTATAGATGAACGGTGCCGCCGCCTGGCTGGTGACGACCAGCAGGATCACCAGCCCCAGGATGAGCACCAGGGGGAGGATCCAATAGACCTTGTTCTGCTTGGCGAACTGGACGATCTCGCCCAGGAAGGAGCCGAGATAGCGGGCTTTACGCATTGAATTTCTCCTGACCTAATCCAACTGGAACTCCTGCCGCCAGTCCCCCTTCTCCGCGAGCTGGGGCTGCGCCCGCTTGTCGAGGAGGAAGGGACCGAGCACCAGGTAGTCCATCTCGGTGCGCATGAAGCACCGGTAGGCGTCTTCCGGCGTGCAGACGATCGGCTCGCCGCGCACGTTGAAACTGGTGTTGACGATCACCCCGTAGCCGGTCAGCTTCTCGAACTCGGTGAGGATCGCATGGTAGGCCGGGCTCTCCTCGCCCACCGTCTGGATGCGCGCCGAGTAGTCGACGTGGGTGATCGCGGGGACGTCCGAGCGCGGCCGGTTCACCCATTCGGTCAAGGGGAGGTTGCGCTCGTCCCCCCGCTTCGGGATCCGCCGGCGCTCGACCACGTCCGCCACCAGCAGCATATACGGGCTCGGGCGGTCGAGCTCGAAGTAGTCCCCCACCCGCTCTTCGAGCACGCTGGGGGCGAACGGGCGGAAGCTCTCCCGGTACTTGATCTTCAGGTTCATCACCGACTGCATCCTGGGCGAGCGCGAGTCGCCGATGATCGAGCGGCCGCCGAGCGCCCGCGGCCCGAACTCCATCCGCCCCTGGCAGAGGCCGATCACGTTCTCCCCCGCGATCACCTCGGCGATCCGCCGCGCCCAGGTCTCCGCGGGGAGCTCCTCGTAGGGATAGCCGTGGGCGTCGAGGTAGTCCTTGATCGCGTCGCGCGGGAAGTCGGGGCCGAGCAGCGACCCCCGCATGGCGTCCGTGGGCTTGCCGGTGCGCGGCGAGCGGGCGACCGTCCGCGGGTTGCCGAGGGCGTTGTACCACACCGCGAGGGGCGCGCCGAGCGCGCCGCCGGCGTCGCCCGCCGCGGGCTGGATCCAGAGGTCGTCGAAGATCCCCGAGCGCAGCAGCACGCCGTTCGCCACGCAGTTCAAGGCGACGCCGCCGGCCATGCAGAGGTTCCGCTTGCCGGTGATCTCGCGGGCGTGGCGGGCGAGCTTGAGGACGATCTCCTCGGTCACTTCCTGGATCGACCGCGCGAGGTCCATCTCGCGCTGGCCGATCGCCGACTCGGGGCTGCGCGCCGGGCCGCCGAACAGCGCCGCGAACCGGTCGTTGGTCATCGCCAGGCCGTCGAGATAGCCGAAGTAGTCCATGTTCATCCGGAACGAGCCGTCGTCCTTGACGTCGATCAGCTCGCGGCGGATGACGTCCGCGTACCGCGCCTCGCCGTAGGGGGCGAGCCCCATCAGCTTGTACTCCCCGGAGTTCACCCGGAAGCCGGTGAAGTAGGTGAAGGCCGAGTAGAGGAGGCCGAGCGAGTGGGGGAAGGAGATCTCGCGGATCAGCTCCAGGCGACCACCCTCGCCGACGCCGATGGTGGTCGTCGCCCACTCGCCGACGCCGTCGAGGGTGAGCACCGCCGCCTCCTCGAAGGGAGACGGGTAGAAGGCCGACGCCGCGTGCGCCTCGTGGTGCTCGGTGAAGTAGATCTGCTTCGGCTCGCCGACGCCGCACTCCTCGAGGGCGTCGAGGATGCGGGGGGGATCCACAGCCGCTCGCGGAGCCAGAGGGGGAGCGCCATCATCGCCGAGCGCAGCCCCTTGGGAGCCACCGCGAGGTAGGTCTCGAGGATGCGGTGGAACTTGAGGAGCGGCTTGTCGTAGAAGACCACCCCATCGAGCTCGCCCTTGCCCACCCCGCCCTCGGCGAGGCAGTAGCGCACGGCGTTGGTGGGGAACCCCTCGTCGTGCTTCTTGCGGGTGAAGCGCTCCTCCTGGGCGGCGGCGACGATCCGCCCGGAGTCGACCAGGCAGGCGGCCGAGTCGTGATAGTAGCAGGAGATGCCGAGCAGCTTCATGGTCAGAACTGCTTGCCGTAGGACTCCGCGGTGCGCGCGCTCTCGCGCTCGTCCGTCCGCAGCCAGTAGGTGGGCAAGCGCTTGTCCGGCCCGCGCGTGATTTTCAGCTTGCCGCGGCGCAGGATCAGCCCGGCCGGCAGGAAGACGACGAAGTAGAGGAGGGTCAGCAGCACCCAGGTGAGCACCGTCCCCACGGCGTGGGCGAAGACGTCGAGCCCGCGCTGGAGGAGCTTGAAGAGGCCGAGCGGCGAGGCGAGGGCGGAGAGGGCGACGAGGAGCGCGATGGCGCCGATCACCTCCGCCGCCACCGGCCGGTGGAGGACGAAGTAGACGATCGCCGCGACCGCGAGACCGACAGCGCCGCCGATCAGACCCCTGGTGCGGTTCACCGCCGCTTCCCGGGCGCGCGCCGCCTCCGCCCGGGCGGCGCGGTCGCGCCAGCTCCAGGCGATGGCCGCGGCTTCAGGCCGGGATTCCAGGTTTGAGTCCGCCATCTTTGTCTATAGAAGATTCCAAGCGCAGGCCGCGAGACGCTCGCGAAAGCGGCGCGTATCGTACAGGAACGGCTGGGGAAAGCACCAGCCGGGCGGTGGGAAGGGCCGAGGCTCGCCGGACGCCGCTTCGAGCACCTTTGCTATGAACGCTTCGACAAGGAGAGTCCATGAAGAACCTGCTCCGCGCCTTCGCCCTCACCTTCGCCCTCGGCCTCAGCGCGTTTGCGACGACGGGCCACGCCATCTCTATCACCGGATTCTGCACCGTTTTCTGCTACGACCCCAGCACCCAGACGTTCCTCCAGGCGGGCGGGACCACGACGTCAGCCCAATGCTGCAGCGCTTTCTACAATCCCTGCCCTCCGGGGACCAACCGAGGAGGGAGCACCTTTCAGCCGGACTTCGGCCCCGAAAGGCTCTGCGCCGCGCCGAACTGACCGCTGACCTGTTCCTGCTCCTCCGCGAGCCGGCGGCGGCCGAGGGGCTAGAATGATCGAGCGATGCCTCTGCCGCCGCCTTTTCCACCGCTCTCCCGCGCGCTGACCCTCCCCGGCTTCACCCTCGGCCACGGCACGGACCGTGAGGCCCTGACCGGCGTCACGGTGATCCTCTGCCCGGAGGGGGCACTGGCGGCGGCCGAGGTGCGCGGGTCGGCGACCGGCACCCGGCAGTTCGACTCGCTGGTCTCCGGCCAGCACGTGTCGAGCAAGGCGCACGCCCTGGTGCTCGCCGGCGGCAGCGGCTTCGGCCTCTCGGCCGCCGATCCGGTGGTCGCCTGGCTCGCCGCGCGCGGCTACGGGTTCCAGACCGGCATCGCACCGATCCCCATCGTCCCTACCGCCATCCTCTTCGATCTCGCGCTCGGCCGGCCGGAGGGTCCCTCGCGGGCGGTCGTCGAGTCGGCGATCGCCGCCGCCGCCCAGGGGGCGGTCGAGGTGGGGAGCGTGGGCGCGGGGACCGGGGCCACGGTGGGCAAGGCGAACGGCGGGCCGGTCCACGGGATGAAGGGAGGCTTCGGTTTCGCCAGCCTGACCGTTCCGGGGGGGCCGGGAGGCCCCACGGTCGCCGCCGCGGTGGCGGTCAACGCCTTCGGCGACGTCCGCCGGCTCGACGGCACCCTCCTCGCCGGCTGCCGCCTGGCGCCGGACTCCCGCGAGCTGGCCCACGCCGAGCGCATCCTGGCGAACCTGCCCCCCGATACCGTCGGCCCCTGGGAGGGGAACACCACCCTCGCCGTGGTGATGACCGACGCCCTCCTCACCAAGGCCGACGGCGCTCAAGGTCTGCCACATGGCCTTCGGCGGCTTCTACCGCACCCTCGCCCCCGCCCTCTCCCAGTACGACGGCGACCTCGTCGTCGTTCTCTCAAGAGGCGAGCGCAAGGCGAACGTCAACCAGGTCGGCGTCCTCGCCGAACGCGCCGTCGCCGAGGCGATCCTCACCGGCGTGGCCGAGGCGGACGGCTTCGGGCTGCTGCCGGCGGTGCGGGATCTGGGTGTTCAGAGCTCTTGAGGACAGTGAGCCGTCTGGCGCCGGGCGGGAGGCGACGCCAACGCAGGTAGCTGCGGTTCCTTCAGGTCGCCTTGACAGGTTGGCGAGCGATGGCTCTAATATCGCTAAACTTTTTCGAGGAGGACGCCGATGCTCCAGAAGCTCTCGAAGCTGTCCGTCGCCGCCGCCATGCTGGCCTTCGCGTTCGTCTGGCCGGCGGCGAAGCCCGCCCACGCCAGCTGCTTCTACTGCTTCATCGACACCATCTATACCGATGCCAGCAAGAGCGAAGAGTGCGGCTACTACAGCAGCTGCGACGGCTCGCGCAGCGGTTGCCGGACGGCGTACCGCACGACTGAGACGACCTACTACTGCCGGTAGACCTCAACAGGTTCCGGCCCAAGCAAAACGCCCCGCCGTTCCTCGGAACGGCGGGGCGTTTCCGTGTAGACCGGAGTTTCCTCCCGCGCCTACACCTTCACCTTGCTCGGGCCGGCGGCCTTGACGGCTTCGTCGACGCCGCTCTCGTACTTCTTGAAGTTTTCGGCGAACAGGTCGGCGAGCCTGGAGGCCTTGGCGTCGTACTCGGCGGGGCTCTGCCAGGTGTCGCGGGGGTGGAGGAGCTTGTCGGGCACCCCCTCGATGTGGGTCGGCACGGCGAGGCCGAAGATCGGGTCGGTCCAGGTGTCCACGCCGTCGAGCTCGCCGGTGAGCGCGGCGGTCACCATGCGGCGGGTGAAGCCGAGCTTGATCCGCTGGCCGGTGCCGTAGGGGCCGCCCGTCCAGCCGGTGTTGAGCAGCCAGACGCGGACGTCGTGCTCGGCGAGGTTCTCGCCCAGCATCTTGGCGTAGACGCCGGGGTGGAGCGGCAGGAAGGGGGAGCCGAAGCAGGCGCTGAAGGTCACCTTCGGCTCGGTCACGCCGCGCTCGGTGCCGGCCACCTTCGCCGTGTAGCCGGAGAGGAAGTGGTACATCGCCTGCTCGGGGGTCAGCCGGCTGATCGGCGGCAGCACGCCGGAGGCGTCGCAGGTCAGGAAGACGACGTTGCGCGGATGCCCGGCCCGGCCGCCGAGGTCGACGTTGTGGAGCTGGGTCAGCGGGTAGCTCGAGCGGGTGTTCTCGGTGAGCTTCTCGCTGTCGAGGTCGATCTTCCGGCTCTCGGGGTCGCAGACCACGTTCTCGAGCACGGTGCCGAAGGTCCGCGTGGTGCCGTAGATCTCCGGCTCTCCCTCGGGCGACAGGCGGATCACCTTGGCGTAGCAGCCCCCCTCGATGTTGAACACTCCCTGATCGCACCAGCCGTGCTCGTCGTCGCCGATCAGCGTGCGGTCGGGATCGGCCGAGAGGGTCGTCTTGCCGGTGCCGGAGAGGCCGAAGAAGAGCGCCACGTCGTCCTTGGTCGATCCGTAATTGGCGCTGCAGTGCATCGACAGCACCCCCTGCTTCGGCAGGTAGTAGTTCATCACGCTGAAGATGCTCTTCTTGATCTCCCCCGCGTAGCGGGTGCCGCCGATCAGCGCGATCCGCTTGGCGAGGTCGAGCAGCACGAAGGTCGAGGTGCGCGTGCCGTCGCGCTCGGGGTCGGCCGAGAGATTGGCGACGTTGATCACCGTGAAGCCGGGCTCGAAATCGGCGAGCTTGGCGGGGTCCTCCTCGCGGATGAACATGTTGCGCGCGAACAGGTTGCGCCAGGCGTCGTCGTTGATCACCCGCACGTTGATGCGGAAGCGGGGATCGGCGCCGGCGTAGCCGTCGAAGACGAAGATGTCCTTCCCCTTGAGGTAGTCCTGGGCGCGCGCCAGCAGGGCGTCGAACTTCTCCCGCTCGAAGGGACGGTTGACGTCGCCCCACCAGATGTCGCCGTCGGTCGCCGGATCCTTGACCAGGAACTTGTCGTTCGGGCTGCGGCCGGTGTGCGCGCCGGTCTCCGCCACGATCGGCCCCTCGGCCGCGAGCACCGCCTCGCCGCGCTTGACCGCGAGCTCGACCAGGCGCGCCGGCGACAGGTTCCAGTAGGCGGTCTGGACGCCGGTGATGCCTTGCTTGTCCACCCCAAAGCTGCTGACCACAGGCCCTTCATTTTTCATTCCGCACCTCGGAAGATAAGTTTCAGTGTGATTTTCGAGTTGTTGTTTTGAAAGCGTCCTGAGCAGCCCTTTTCGGGTTGTGCGCATCGTCTGCGCAGAAAGATAATCGGCCAGCAGGCGCGACATGATGCGGATGCCGGCCGGCACCGCGCTGTCGTCGCCGCGGAAGGTCGGCGTGTGCAGGCCGCCCGACGGCTCGCCCGGCTTGACCACGCCGAGGCGGTAGAAGAAGCCGGGGACCTGATCGGCGAAGTAGGCGAAATCCTCGCCGGCCATGCTGGGCTCCACGATCTTCAGGTTGCCGGCGCCGACGATGCGCTCGAGCAGCGGCTGCACCTCGCGCGACAGGGCGGGGTCGTTGACCGTCGCCGGCGCGTTCTTCTGGTAGTCCATCTCGAAGGTCGCGCCGTTGGCGCGCGTCACGCCGTCGAGGATCTCGTGCATCCGGCGCTCGACCGTCTTGCGCACCTCCGGGCTATAGGTGCGCACCGTCCCTTCGAGCATCGCCTCGCCGGGGATGATGTTGAAACGCTCGCCGCCGCGGAAGATGCCGACCGTCAGCACGCTCGGCTCGAACGGCGACAGGTTGCGCGAGCGGATCGTCTGCAGCGCCACCACCGCCTCCGCCCCGGTGACGATCGGATCGATCGACAGATTGGGATAGGCGCCGTGCGCCTGCTTCCCCTTGATCCGGATGCGGAACTGGTCGACCGCGGCCATCGTCGGTCCGGGGTTGTAGCCGATCTGGCCGACCTCGAGGTCCGGGAAGGAGTGGAGGGCGAAGACCGCCCGCGGCTTCTCCTTCTGGAACAGCCCCTCCTCGAGCATCAGGCTGGCGCCCCCCTTCTCGCCGGCGGGGGGCCCCTCCTCGGCCGGCTGGAAGATGAACAGGACGCTCCCCGGCAGATCGGCGCGGACCGCGGCGAGGACGGTGGCGACGCCGAGCTGCACCGAGGTATGGATGTCGTGGCCGCAGGCGTGGGCCACTCCGACGTCAGCCCCCAGGAACTTGTCGCGTTTGGTCGACTTGAACGGGAGGTCGGTCTCCTCGGTCACCGGCAGCGCGTCCATGTCGGCGCGGACGGCGATCAGCGGCCCCGGCTTTCCCCCCTTGAGCAGGGCGACCACGCCGGTCCTGGCGATGCCGGTGCGCGCCTCGAGACCGAGGCCCCGCAGGTAGGTGGCGACCAGCTCGGCCGTCTGGCTCTCGCGGTTCGAGAGCTCGGGGTTCTGATGGATGTGATGCCGCACCTCGACGAGCTTGGGCGCGGCCTTCTGCGCCTCCTGGTCGATCCGCGCGTCGAGCGCGGCATTGGCGCCGGGAGGGGCAGAGGCTCCGGAGGAAGGAGAGGATGCCGCGGCGTTCGCCCCGCCCGGGAGCGCCGCCAGGGCGAATGCCAGCGCCAGCGGCGCCAGGCGTGCCGATCTCCTGCGAGGGGGCATGCATTCCTCCGAAAAACGAAACAGAGCTGTCACCCGGCCGTCGCCGGAGCGCGGCGCGCACGCAATCAGGGTGAGTTTATACCCAGAAGGGGTTTTCCCGCGCCACCGTGGTCCCGTAGCGTGCCAGGGCCCGGCCCAGGAGGTGAGAGAGTGCTATCCTCTCCCCCCGCGAGCCGGAGAAACTTGGCACCGCCAGGCACCGTATCCACATCCGGCAGATCCCGATCCCCTTTTTGGAAGGAAACCGGCAGGAGCCGGTAGGAGAGCTTGCTTTGAACATTGAAAATCGGAAGATCCTTGTGCTCGGGGGGTACGGCCTGGTCGGGACGGCCGTCTGCCGCGAGCTGCTGGCGCGCCGTCCGCGCGAGATCCAGATCCACAGCCTGCGGATCGCAGAGTCCCGGAAGGCCGTCGAGGAGCTGAAGGCCGAGGCGGGGGCGACCGTGCTCTCCGTCTCCGCCGGCAACATCTTCGGCCTCGTCCAGGAGGGCTCGAAGCGCGACCTCATCCGCGCCGAGCTGCGCCGGCTCGACGACGAGGCCCTCGACACCTTCGTGCTCTACGACGTCCTCGCCAGGTCGCGGCCGGACATCGTGGTCGACTGCGTCAATACCTCCACGGGGATCGCCTACGGCGACATCTTCCGCTCGGCCGAGGACGTCCTGAAGCAGCTCGAGGCCGGCGGCGTCCAGGAAGCGACCGCCGAGCGCCTGCTCGACGCCCTCTACATGCCGCGGCTGATCCGTCATATCCAGATCATGTACCGCGGGATGATCGACGCCGGCACCGGCGTCTACGTCAAGATCGGCACCACCGGGACGGGCGGCATGGGGCTCAACATCCCCTACACGCACTCCGAGGAGCGGCCGAGCCGGGTGCTGCTCTCGAAGAGCGCGATGGCCGGCGCGCAGTCGATGCTCCTCTTCCTGATGGCCCGCACGCCCGGGGCGCCGATCACCAAGGAGATCAAGCCGGCGGCGGTGATCGCCTGGAAGGGGATGGGCTTCGGCCCGATCGTCCGCGGCGGCAAGCCCCTGCAGTGGATGGATGCCCGGCCGATCCCGCTGGGCGCCACCTTCTCGACCGAGGACGCCACCGCCGCCCAGGTCAGCGACAAGCCGTATGAAAACGTTTTCATCGACACCGGCGAGAACGGCGTCTTCAGCCTCGAGGAGTTCGCGACCGTCACCAGCCACGAGCAGATGGAGTTCGTGACCCCGGAGGAGATCGCCCGCTATCTGGTCTTCGAGATCGAGGGTCGCGGCACCGGCTTCGACATCGTGAACGCGCTCGACGGCGCGGTGCTCGGCCCCACCTACCGGGCGGGGATCCTGCGCCACTGGGCGCTCGAGCGGCTGAACGAGATGGAGAAGGAGCACGGCGTGCACAGCGTCGCCTTCGAGATGCTGGGGCCGCCGCGCAACTCGAAGCTCCTCTTCGAGGCCCATCTGCTGCGCCTCGCCTTCCCGAACATGAAGGCGGTCTGGGAGTCGACTCCCGAGGCCGTGCGCGACGCCCTCGACCGCCTGGTCCGCGCCGACCCCGAGGTGGCCAACGAGGTCGTCTCGGTGGGGATCCCCATCCTGCTCGACTCGGGCGAGGTGATCCGCGGCGTCAAGGTGCTCGTCCCCGGGGATGCCGCCGGCGTCGAGATCACCGCGAAGAATCTGGAAGCCTGGGTGCGCGACGGCTGGGTGGACCTGCGCCTCGCCAACTGCGCCCGCTGGGTCGAGCGCTTCCAGAAGATCCGCGACGAGATCGCCGCCCTCCCCGTCGACGACTCCTCCAGCCGCTTCCTCCGCAACCGCCGCTTCTGGCACAAGGTCGACGTCATCCAGCCCGGCAAGGTCGTCGGCTGGATCCTCGGCACCGAAGAGGGCGGCTCGCGGATCAAGCGGTAGGGAGCGCGGGACGAGCGGAACGGCTGTCCCCGTCGTGGCGCAGTCCTACGCAGCGGATGCGGAGCGGCCGTCGGCGGGTGCACAGAGCAGGGCGCGCCGCTTGCAGAGCTTCCCCGGCATGCCCAGAGCCGCCAAACCGGCGAAGCGCAAGACCGCCAAGAAAACCGACCGAGTCGGTGCCGCCGCTGTTCCCTCCGAGGCCTTGACCGGTGAGTTTCCGGAGCTCGGGCTTCCCGTCCAGCCGCCGGTGCCGCCGATGGAGGCGAGGGCGGCGGCGCATCTTCCGACCGGCGAGGGTTGGCTCTTCGAGCCGAAATGGGACGGCTTCCGCTGCCTGGCGTTCCGCAAGGGGAGCGCCCTCGCCCTGCAATCGAAGGGCGGCCAGCCGCTCGACCGTTACTTTCCCGAGCTGGCCGCGGCTTTCCTGGCGCTGCCGGTCGAGACCTTCGTCCTCGACGGCGAGATCGTCATCCAGAAGGAGGAAGGCGACGGCGGCGGGCTCGATTTCGACGCCCTCCTCCAGCGCATCCACCCGGCCGCGAGCCGGATCGCCAAGCTCGCCGCGGAGACGCCGGCGAGCTTCCACGCCTTCGATCTGCTGGTCGACAGCCGCGGTGAGCCGCTCGTCGAACGGGCGCTCGCCGAGCGGCGCGAGCGGCTGGAGACGCTGTTCGCAAAGCTCGGCAAGGGGGGGAAGGAGACCTCGATCCTCCTCTCGCCGGCGACCCCGGACCGCAAGGTCGCCGAGCGGTGGATGCGAGAGCTGGGCGGGGCGGGGCTCGACGGCGTGATCGCCAAGCGAGCCGACTTCCCCTATCGCTCCGGGGAACGCGACGGCATGGTCAAGGTCAAGCGGGTGCGCACGGCGGACTGCGTGGTCGGCGGCTTCCGCTGGCTCCAGAAGGGGGGCGAGGAGGAAGGACAGGTGGGGTCCCTTCTGCTCGGCCTCTACGACGAGGCCGGGAAGCTCGATCACGTCGGCTTCGCGGCCAGCTTCACGGCGGACGAGCGGCGCGCCCTGGCGCCGATCCTCCTGCCCCTGCGCGAGCCTCCCGGCTTCACCGGCAAGGCGCCGGGCGGGCCCAGCCGCTGGAGCCAGGGGCGCTCGACCGAGTGGGAGCCCCTGCGGCCGGCATTGGTCTGCGAGGTGCGCTACGACCACTTCGCGGGTGGGCGCTTCCGCCACGGCACCAAGTTCCTGCGCTGGCGTCCGGAAAAGAGGCCGCAGCAGTGCACCTTCGAACAGGTTCGCACGCAGGCGGCCTCCCTCTCGAAGCTGGGTCTGTGACGGAGGAGCCGGTGGCACCCTTCTTGCTGTTTTACCTCGGAGACAAGATCCGGGAGACAAGCAACCCGGCCCGCCGGAACCCCGGACGGGCCCTTCCAACGAGAGATGAGAGGTCGATCATGAAGATAGCCAGCAGAACCATCCTGTCGGCCGCCATCGCGGCGCTGCTCTGCCCGATGGTGGCTCCGCCGGCCCGGGCGCAGCGTGCGATCCCCCCGATCGGCGGAATCGACATCCTGGTGCGCAACATCGACGACAAGTCGGACGCGGTCCGCCTCGTGTCCGGCGGCACGGTCAACCTGCCGGAAGGGGTGCACGTGCGGGTCAACATCGAGGCGGTGCCCGCGAACGGCTCACGGACTCCGATGTACCCGAACACCGTGTTCACCGATCTCAACCGCAACGGCATCCAGATCCTGCGGGCGAATGCCGCCAACGCGGCGGTCGACCTGATGATCCTGCCGCTCAAGGGAAACGCGCGGCGGCGCATCCAGCGGATCGCCTACAAGATCAACGAGAGCTACGTGCCGGCCCGCCTGCGCCAGGGGACCATCAACATCCAGGTGGTGCCCAACGGCAACGCTTCGCTGCCGCCGGCGACCGATGGCCGCGGCGACCATGGCGACCATGGCTGGGGAGACGACAAGGCCCGTGACCTCACCCGCGCGCTCTACCAGGGGATCCTGATGCGCGACCTCGATCCGGGGGCTCACGGCACCATCGATGCGATCCGCAACGGCGGCTACAACGCCCTGGTCGACTCGGCGGTCAGCATCGCGAACAGCAACGAGAGCCGCTTCACCATCCCCAGCCGCGGGGTCTCCATGGAGCAGCGCCTCCAGGCCATGTATCAGGGCCTTCTCGGCTTGACGCCCGATCAGGTCGATCCGGGCTCCTGGCGGTCGGACCTCCAGACCCTGAACAACGGCCACGTCGCGCAGGTGGTGGAGAACATCGTGCGCTCCGACCGCTTCCGTTCGCGGTACAGCCTCGGGCAGTACTGACCACCAGGAGCGGACATTGAGGAAAGGGCCCTCTTCGGAGGGCCTTTTCTTTTTTGGTGTCGAGGTAGCGTTTGCGTCCTCTGCGGGGGACGATTCGGAGCCATGGCCGATTGGAACGATTCGGCCAAACAACTCTCCGGTAAGGATTTATTCCTCTTTCTTCGAGCTGGCATCTCCTTTGCCCTTTTGGGGGTTGCTGTAATATCTCAGAGGAGGAGTCATGAAGAACAAGAGTTGGCGCGGTCTGGCGGGCCTCGCCTGGATCGTTTGCGCGGCCGCCGCTCCCGCCCAGACACCGCCGGCCGCGGCCGTGCCGGTGATCGGAGATTCGATCGACGTCCGGCTGGTGAACGTCGAGGTGGCGGTGACGAATCGGCGAGGCAAGCGGGTGGCGAGCCTGAAGCCCGGCGATTTCCGGTTGAAGGTGGACGGCAAGCTGGTTCCGATCGAATTCTTCACCGAGGTCAGCGACGGCCAGGCGGCGCCCGCCTCGGCCGCCAAGCCAGCGGAGGCCAGCACGGTGCCCGGAGCGGAGCCGGGAACGCCGATCGGCACTCACTACCTGGTGTTCATCGACGATCTGTTCTCGATCGGGCGCCAGCGCGACGCCGTGCTCACCGCCTTGAAGAAGGATCTCGGCCGGCTCGGGGCCGCCGACAGCATGTCGGTCGTCGCCTGGGAGGGCGGGCGGCTGGTGCGGCTGGCGCCCTGGACGAGCTCGCGCCGGGAGATCGAGCAGGCGCTCGACGCGGCGATGGCCCGGCCGACGCATGGTCTGCGCGAGAGTCTGGAGCTGCGGCGGCTGCTGAGCGACCGCGAGCTGAGCACCGAGACCAGTGAACCGCTCTCAGAAGGGGCGGACGATCAGCTCGACCGCATCCTGGGTGGAACGCCGGGTCTGGCGCTCGCCGAGATCGCCTACGCCCGCACCCTGGGCGTGCAGATCTCCGGCGCCGCCGACGCCGTGATCAGCGCCATGCGGGGGACCCCTGCGGTGCCGGGGCGCAAGGCGCTGCTGCTGCTCTCGGGCGGCTGGCCGCTGTCGCTCCAGAGCTACGTCCAGGGCGACCGTCCCTTGTCGATCTCACGCGAGGTGCCGGAGAGCCAGGTTCCCCTGCGCGCGCTGGCCAATACCGCCAATCTCCTCGGCTACACGCTTTTTCCCGTCGACGTGCCAGGCCTGACCTCGACGCTGGGCAACATCACCAATAACCCGCTCGACGGGCGCGGCAGCTTCGTCACCGGGGCGGTGGCGCAGAGCCCGACCGGGGGCGCCTATCCGACGATGCTGACCTCGTTCAGCTCGACGCGGGAGCAGGAGGTCGAGGCGACGCTCGGCTTTCTCGCCCGCGAAACCGGCGGCAAGGCGCTGCTCAACGGCAACCGGATGCTGGCCCTCGAGAGCGCCAGCGCCGACACCCGTTCCTACTACTGGCTCGGCTTCACGCCGACCTGGAAGAAGGACGGCAGCAGCCACGACGTGCGGGTGGAGATGGTGCCCAGGGGATTGCGGTCGCGGTCGCGGCGCGGCTACCTCGACCTGACGGTCGGCGAGGAGGCGGCGATGAAAGTCGAGAGCGCGCTGCTGTTCGGCGAGCTGCCCGACTCCGATCCGCTGACGATCCAGGCGGGCCGGGCGGTGGCCGGCAAGCAGCGGGGGGTGCGGGAGATTCCCCTCGCCCTCGAGATCCCGGTGAGCGCCGTCACGCTGCTCGAGGAGAACGGCCGGTACGAGGCGAGGGCGGAGCTCCGCTTCGCCGCCATCGACGACGAGGGGAACCAGTCCAGCCTGCCACCGGTGGCCATCCGCCTCTTTTCCCCCCATCCGCCGGTCGCTGGAGCGCAGGTCCACTACAGCACCAGCCTCTTCCTCCACGGCCGGGCCAGCCATCTGGTGGCGGCGATCTACGACCCGCTGACCGGGAAGGTCGCGGCCGGCCGGACCGATCTCTCCATCCCTTGAAAGCTTGCTTTGAAAAATTGCGCGACAATTTCAGACCTCAGGAGGTTCAATTGATCAAACGCTCGTCTGTTTTCGCGGTAGCACTCCTCGCCATCTCCGGCTTCGGCTCCGGCATCGCCGCCGAGGCCCGACCGGCGGACGTCCCCACTCAGCCTCCGCCGGTGTTCGGCGAGACGATGGACGTCCGCGTGGTCAACGTCGAGGCGGTGGTGACCGACCGTCAAGGGAACCGGGTCACCGGCCTCAAGCCCGGCGACTTCCGGCTGCGGGTCGACGGCAAGCAGGTCCCCGTCGACTACTTCAGCGAGGTCAAGGAAGGCCGCGTCCTCGCCCCGGCCGCTGCCGGGCCGGGTGAAAAGCCGGCGGCCCAGCCGGAAGCTCCGGTGCAGCAGGTGGCGGAAGGGAAGGTGGGGACCTACTACCTGGTCTTCGTCGACGACTACTTCACCGTCGGACCCCAGCGGGACCAGGTTCTCAAGGGGCTGAAAGCCGATCTCGCCAAGCTCAACCCCGAGGACCGCATGGCGATCGTCGCCTACGACGGCGGGCGCCTCGCCATGCTCTCGAACTGGTCGGGTTCGGCGGCCGACCTCGGAGCGGCGCTCGACCGGGCGGCGCAGCGCAAGGCCCACGGCTTCGAGCGGCGGACGGAGGAGGCCCGATTCAAGAACGACCAGGGTTTCGCCAGCCAGACGGTCGGCGACGGCGACCCACTCGACCTCAACTCGCGGGCTCCTGGTCTGACCGGTACGCAGAGCGCCTATGGCTCGCTGCTCGTCGCGCAGGTTCGCGCCGACGTCCAGGCGGCGGTGAGCGCCATGCGCGCCTTCGCTGCGCCCCAAGGTCGCAAGGTGATGCTGCTCCTCTCGGGCGGCTGGCCGTTCTCGGTGCAGAGCTACATCACCGGCGGCACCGGGATGCCGACGCACGAGTTGCCGGAGGGGGACAAGGTGCTGGCGCCGCTCACCCGCACCGCCAATCTCCTCGGCTATACCCTCTATCCGGTCGACGTTCCGGGGGTGCAGACCGCCGCCGCCGACGTCGGGGCGGACTCGCCGATCGGGATCGACAGCCTCGGCGAGCAGGAGATCGAGGGCTCGCTCTACTTCCTCGCCCAGCAGACGGGCGGCAAGGCACTGGTCAACTCGAACCGCATCGCGGCGCTCTCCGGCGCCAGCGCCGACACCCGCTCCTTCTACTGGCTCGGCTTCACCCCGGACTGGAAGCGCAACGACAAGCCGCACGACATCCGGCTCGAGGCGTTGCGGCCGGGGCTGCGGGTGCGCTCGCGCACCGGCTTCCTCGATCTCTCGCACAAGGCGGAGGTGTCGATGAAAGTGGAGAGCGCCCTCCTCTTCGGCGGCCTGCCGGGAGGGACCTCGATGCCGATGAAGGTGGGGGAGATCAAGCGCAACCGGCGCGGCGAGCTCGAGGTGCCGCTGACGCTCGGCCTGCCGGTCGACCTGATGACGGTGGTCCCCATCAACGGCAAGTACAACGCCCAGCTCGAGCTGCGTTTCGCGGCCTCGAACAGCGATGGGAGCTCCTCGGAGATCCCGGTGGTGCCGGTCAACCTCGCCTCCGACCATCCGCCGACCGCCGGCAAGGTGGTGAAGTACACGACCAGCGTCACCCTCCACGGCAAGGCCGACCACCTGGTGGTGGCGGCCTACGACCCGCTGAGCGGCAAGCTGGCGAGCGCCGAGACGGACGTCAAGGCGCCGTAAGAGAAGGCGAGGAGAGGGGGGGCGCCGCGAAATCCCGCAGCCGGACCGGCAGGCGGCGTGCCCCCCAGCTCCCCGGCCTGGCCGCGAAGCGGCCGGCGCAGGGAGTGCCACACGAGGTGCAGCTCCCTTCCGGGGTGAGGTTCCAGGCGGTCAGCACGTAGCGGTCGCGGCCGATCAGCAGCTCCCCGCAGGCGTGGCACCGGGTGCTGCCGCCTTCCTCGTCCTGGACGTTGCCGGTGTAGGCGTAGCGCAGCCCGTTGGCGAGCGCGATCCGCCGCGCCCGCGTCAGCGTCGAGGCGGGAGTCGGTCCCTTGTCGAGCATCTTGTAGTCGGGATGAAAGGCGGTGAAGTGGATCGGCACGTCCGGCCCCAGCTTCGCCGCCACCCAGCGGGTCATCGCGTCGAGCTCCCCGTCGGAGTCGTTCTCGCCGGGGATCAGCAGGGTGGTGATCTCGAACCAGACGTCCGTCTCGTGCTTGAGATAGGCGAGCGTGTCGAGCACCGGCGCCAGCTCGCCGCCGCATATCTTGCGGTAGAACGATTCGGTGAATCCCTTCAAGTCGACGTTCGCGGCATCCATCGCGCGGAAGAATTCCTCCCGCGGCTCGGGGCAGATCTCTCCGGCGGTCACCGCGACCGTGCGGATCCCCTGCTCGCGGCAGGCGGCCGCGACGTCGATCGCATACTCGTGGAAGATCACCGGATCGTTGTAGGTGAAGGCGACGCTGGCGCAGCCGAGCCGCCGGGCCGCCGCGGCGATCACCTCGGGAGTCGCCTGGTCGGCCAGCGTGTCGGTCTCGCGCGACTTGCTGATGTCCCAGTTCTGGCAGAACTTGCAGGCCAGGTTGCAGCCGGCGGTGCCGAAGGAGAGCACCGGCGTGCCGGGCAGGAAGTGGCTCAGCGGCTTCTTCTCGATCGGATCGACGCAGAAGCCGCTCGACCGCCCCCAGGTGGTCAGCACGATCTGGTCGTCCTGGCGGGCGCGCACGAAGCAGAGCCCGCGCTGCCCCTCGAGCAGCTTGCAGAAGCGGGGGCAGAGGTCGCATTGCACCCGCCCGTTGTCGAGGGCGTGCCAGTACTTGGTAGGGACGGTGGCAGGGTCGGCAGGAGTGAGGATTGCGTCTTTCATGCTCGAGGTTAAAAACGCTGAGAGGGTGGAGCAGATTCCCGCGGCACCAGCCGCTCGACCCCCCCGGGTGGCTGGCGCGATCCAGGGTGGTAAACTGCCGACTGGAGGGCCTCTATGCGCCTGAAGGAAGACATCAAGCCCATTGCCTATCTTCAGGACCGGGCGACAGACCTGCTGAAGCAGGTCAACGATTCGCGCCGTCCCGTCGTCATCACGGAGGGTGGCGAGGCCCGGGCGGTCGTCCTGGATGTGGAGAGCTACGAGACTCTGAGGGATGCCACGATGCTCCTCCAGCTTGCGGCTCAGGGCGAAGCAGACCTTCAAGCGGGCAGGGTCCTTCCTCAGGATGAGGCTCTGGCTCGCGTGCACGCCCGTCTCCGTAGGCGATGAGCCGGGGAAAGTTCGAAGTTTTTTGGTCAGAAGCGGCGATCAAGGATCTCGAGCGGCCGTCGATTTCATCGCTCATGAGGCTCCTCTAGCGGCCGAGCGGCTGTTCGACGCCATCGCCGAGAAATCCACGACGCTTCAGTCGCTTCCTCTTAGAGGGCGGGTCGTCCCCGAGCTCGCGCACTTCGAGATTACAACGTACCGCGAGCTCGTCATCCCGCCCTTCCGGCTCCTTTACCGGATCGATGCCAAGCGCGTTCTCATCGTTGCACTCTTCGACAGCCGACGAAACCTTGAGGACGTGATCCTGGCGCGACTGGCCTGAAGGGCATGTGCCCGCTTACTGCCCGTCCGGCTTTTCTCCTATCGTCGCCAGCGCCTTCAGCTCGTCGATCGACCGCAGGGCCCCGCCCCGTACCACGAATCGGACCTTGCGCAGGTTGGCGATGTCGGCGGACGGGTCGGCACTGACGATCAGCAGGTCGGCGAGCTTTCCCTTCTCGACGGTGCCGAAGTCCTTGGCGCGACCCATGGCGGTAGCGCCGCCGCGGGTGGAGGCGGTCAGCACCTGGAGCGGGGTGAGGCCGGCGGCCTGCATGGCTTCCATCTCGGCGTAGACGGAAGGGCCGTGGAGGGTCAGGGGGTTGCCGGCGTCGGTCCCCATGGCGATCGGGATGCCGGCGTCGAAGACCTTCTTGAGGTTGGCGGATGCGATCCGCTCGCCGTCGGTGACCCGGGTTTCCAGGCGCTTCCTCCTGTCGTCGGGAATCGGCGGCGCGTCCGCCTGGGCGGTCTCGGCCACCTTGGCGCGGGTCAGCGGGTCGAGGCAGCCGTTGGGATCGTCCACGGCCGGGGCCTGATGCTGGGCAGCGGCGGTGAACATCTTGTAGTAGCCGCGGAAGACGGTGAGGGTCGGGCAGTAGATCGCGCCTCCCTTCTTCGCCAGCGCGAGGAACTCATCGTCCACCGGCTGGTCGCCGACGCTGTGGACCAGCAGCCGGGCGCCCGCCCGCAGCGCCTCCTTGGCCTCGGCGAGGCCGGTCGCATGGACGATCAGCGGCAGGTTGTGCTGGCGCGCCGCCTCGCCCGCGGCGTGGACGGCGGGGGCGGATTTCTCCACCGGATGGTCCTTGTCGACGATGTACCAGACCTTGACCGCCGCGGAGCCGCGCTCGGCGAGGTAGCTGACCTCGGCCTTCGCGCTCTCGGCATCGGTGAGCACCATGAACTGCCGCTCGGCGGGGAGGTTCAGCCAGTGGTCGACGGTCGACAGCAGCGGGCCGGCGGCGGCGATGCGGGGAACTTCGGGGTCGTCCTCGGCCCAGCGCGGCAGGCCGAGGGTCCAGGCGTAGCCGCCGACGTCGAACACCGCGGTCACCCCGGTGCAGAGGTCGGTGCGGCCGAAGCGCTCCGGGTGGGCGGCGAGGTCGGCCACCGTCTTGTCGTAGGGATGCTGGGCGCGCAGGTCGAGGGAGTCCGGGCGGCCGTCGGCCCAGCCGGTCTGCGAGAAGTGGACGTGGGCGTCGACCAGCCCCGGGGTGATGAACAGGCCGGAGACGTCGGTCGAATCCACTCCGGCCGGCACCGGGCAGGCGGCGCGCGCTCCGGCGCACTCGATCCGTCCCTCGCGGAGGAGCACCACGGCGTCGCGCACCGGGGCGCCCCCGGTGCCGTCGAGGAGCGTCGCGCCGACCAGGGCCCGCGGCGGCGGCGGCACGCCGGGAAGCGAGGAGAAGGCGGTCGAGAGGGCGATCTTCCACCCCCGCGGAGTCGCCAGGAAGAGGCGCTCGGAGAGCCCCGCGTCCTCCCGGCCGCCGTAGCGCACCCGGTAGCGGTAGGTGCCGTAGACCATCCCCGGCCGGATCGGGGTGAGGTGGAGGTCCGCGGCGTCGATGTGATCGGGCCAGCCTTTACCGGCCGAGGCGGCGAGGCCCGCGTAGCCGAGCGCGAACCCTTCCGGGCTGGTGAGCGCCAGGCTCTCGGAGTCGAGGTAGCAGGAGAGATAGGCCTCGCGGCTCTTGTCGCGGATGGCCTGTAAATTTTTCTCGAAGACGGCCCGGGCGGCGGCAAGATCGGCCGCGGAGGAGCTCTCCGTCCGAGCAGGAGCGGGGGGAGCGGGCGCGGTTGCATGCAGGGCGAGGGCGGACAGCGTGGCGGCGCAGAGGGCGGCGCCCACCCGCAGGGCGTGGCGGATTCTCTTCCGTGGCGTCATGGAGGTCTCCTCCCTCGAAGGGGAATGGCTGTCTGGCGCGATTCCGGCGCGATGATGACCGGGCCATGGTAGCAGCCCCGCGGCAGACGTCTTGCATTGAATGGGCGATCATTGTCGGCTAGGATCGCGCCTTGATTCGTCCCCCTGAACGCGCATGACCTCACCGAGCGAACCCCTGCCAGACCTGACCGGGCCAGACCTGACCGAGGAGGAGGAGAAGGCCCGCCTCTACGAGCAGGTCAAGCGGCACTCCGAGGAGCTGCGGCAGAAGGTCCGCGAGGCGACCGCCGAGCTGGCCGAGCAGAACGAGCTGCTGCGCCGCCAGGCCTTCCAGCTCGAGCAGGCGTCGGCGGCGAAGTCGCAGTTCCTCGCCAACGTCTCGCACGAGCTGCGCACCCCGCTCAATGCGGTGATGGGCTACACCCACCTGCTCCTCGAGGGGGTTTCCGGCGAGCTCCAGCCGGCCCAGCTCGACAAGCTGAACCGCATCGACGCCAACGCCCGCCACCTGCTCGCCGTGATCAACGATCTGCTGGACATCTCGCGCATCGAGTCGGGGAAGATGCCGATGCAGATCGAGCAGGTCCGCCTCCCCGAGCTGATCGACGAGGTGATGGCCGAGGTCGAGCCGCTGATCGCCGGCACCAAGCTCGCGGTCCTGCGCGAGCTCGCGCAGGAGCTGCCGGAGATCCTGACCGACCGCCAGAAGGTCAAGCAGATCGTGATGAACCTGCTGTCGAACGCCCTCAAGTTCACCCCCGAGGGCTCGGTCTCCATCCGCCTCGAGCACGTCCCCGCCGGCGACGAGATCCTGATCGCCGTCACCGACACCGGCATCGGCGTCGCCGAGGAGAATCAGAAGACGATTTTCGAAGCTTTCGAGCAGGCCAACAGCTCCTACGCCCGGCGCCAGGGCGGAACAGGGCTCGGGCTCTCGATCTGCCGCCGCCTCGCCCAGCTCCTCGAGGGGCGCATCACGCTGGTCAGCGCATTGGGCAAAGGCTCCACGTTCACTCTCTTCCTACCCAGTAAATCGAGGACCGCATGAGCGGAGACGTACAAGCAGCACCGCTCGTGCTCGTGGTCGACGACGTCGATCACGGCCGCGAGATCTTCGCCGAGTACCTGGAGTTTCGCGGCTTCCGCGTCGCCACGGCCGCCGATGGGCTGGAGGCGCTCGAAAAGGCGTTCGCGCTGCTCCCGGACATCATCCTGATGGACCTCTCGCTGCCGGGGATCGACGGCTGGGAGGCCACCCGCCGCCTGAAGGCTGACGAGCGGACGCGCGGAATCCCGATCATCGCCCTCACCGCCCATGCCCTCGCCGCCGCCCACGACAAGGCGCGCGAGGTGGGCTGCAACGCCGTGGTGACCAAGCCCTGCCTCCCCAAGGACTTGGAGCAGGAGGTCCGGAGACAGCTCGGCCAGGTGACCTAGGAAGAAGAAAGAACCAGAGACCTGAGGACCGCAGGGACGCCAGGGACAAAGGGGCGGCCCGGGCCCTGATGTCCCTGCGGTCCCTCGGGTCCCCTTCTCATCCGTGGACTGCTCGCCGCCGTACCCTTCTCCGGAGACCCGACCGCTTGCGACTCTTCCCGATCCTGCGCCCCCTCGCCCTCGCCGTCCTCCTGATCCTGGCGGCGTCGGCCGCCATGGCCCATCAGCTCGGGAAGCTCCAGGTCTATGCCACCTTCCTCAAGGACGGCAGCTACCAGATCGACGTCCCGCTCGACCCGGCGCACATGACGCCGGGGGACCTGGGGGGGCCGGCGGGAGAGACGCGGTACGGCCCGATCGCGGGGCTGACGCCGCAGGCCGATCACGAGTTCGGACGGCTGCTGCGCGCCCTGGTGGACGGTGCCACCGTCTCCTTCGACGGCCGCCGCGTCAGGCCCGAGGTGGCGATCGCGCCGCGCGATCCCGACGGACCGGCGGACCGCGTCACCCTCCGCCTCCACGGCCCGATCCCGGGCGGCGCGCGGCGCTTCGGCTGGCGGAACACGATCAAGGTCGGCTCCTACCCGCTGGTGCTCCAGAACCAGGGGGACGAGAGCTCCGTCTGGCAGTGGCTGGAGGCGAGCGGCGCGAGCGAGCCGTTCCCGCTGGCCAAGGCGGTCATCCCGCCGACCCGCTGGGAGGTGGTGCGGCAGTACCTGACCCTCGGCTTCACCCACATCGTGCCGCAGGGGCCCGACCACATCCTCTTCGTGCTCGGCATCTTCCTGCTCTCCCGGCGGCTGAAGCCGATCCTGCAGCAGGTGACCGCCTTCACGATCGCCCATACCTTGACGCTGGCGCTCAGCGTCTACGGCATCGTGCGGCTCCCTCCCTCGATCGTCGAGCCGCTGATCGCTCTCTCGATCGTCTTCGTGGCGGTCGAGAACATCCTCACCCCCGAGCTCCGCCCGTCGCGGATCGCTCTCGTCTTCGCCTTCGGCCTCCTCCACGGCCTGGGCTTCGCCGGCGTCCTCTCCGAGATGGGGCTGCCGCGCTCGGAGTTCGTCACCGCCCTGCTCAGCTTCAACGTCGGGGTGGAGTGCGGCCAGCTCACCGTGATCGGGATCGCCTTCCTCCTCGTCGGCCTCCCCTTCCGAAAACAGCTATGGTACCGCCAGCGCGTGGTCGTCCCCGCCTCCTGCGCGATCGCGGCGGTGGGGCTGTACTGGTCGGTGCAGCGGGTGTTCTTCTAGTGTAGTGGGTCCGACTCCGCGCAGGGTGATCGTCGCCGAAAGATCGCCGCGATCATGATCCCGAATATCACTACACTAGGGTCTTTCGGGATCGAGATCGATCGCGGCGAGGATTCCTGCTTCCACAGCGCGCAGAACCGTTTCCGGCAGGGTACCGATTCTCTGGATGAGCTTCGAGCGATCGAGCGTGGTGATCTGATGACAGACAGCTGCTCCGTCCTCCTTCAACCCACCGGTTCCCGGGGGAAGGAGGACGACCGTGGGTCCACGCCGCTTTTGGGCCTTTGAGGTGGTACACGGCACGACGATGATCGAGCTCCAATTGGGAGTCTCATTGAACCCGTCATGGGAGAGGACGATGACCGGCCGCCGGCCGCGCTGCTCGGAGCCGGAGCGGGGCTCCAACTCGGCCCAGTAGACATCGCCGCGTTTCACGCTCGGTCCAGGGTGCTGAGAGCCTGGAGGCCAGCCTCCTCGAGATCTTTATCAAGATCGAGATCAGAACCCCCATGCTCTGTGGCAAATGCAGCGATCTCAGCGTGAAGCCGCTGCTTTCTTCGCAGCGCCAGGTTCACCCGGAGAGCCTCCCGAGCGACAGTGGTTGCCGGCTGTCCGGAGATCTCCGCCTCCTCGCGAAGCTGGTCGTGCAGCTCAGGAGTGAGCGGCAGGTGAAAATTGACGTTCGCACGAGTTGCCATGGCATTCCTCCTGCCATGATTATATGCCATGATGGGCAGGGCTGCCCTTCCCGGTTGACAATCCCCCCGCCCCTGCTATGATTCGCTGGAATTCGTACCGAATCGGTACGGTTTTTAGGAGCAGGAACACGAAGGGCCCCAAGGCATGATCCGCATCACCAAGCAGACCGACTACGGGATCGTCCTGCTCACCCATCTGGCAGCGCACCCGGACCGGCAGTACGCGGCTCCGGAGCTGGCGGCCGAGACGCGGCTGCCGCTGCCGATGGCGAGCAAGATCCTGAAGCTGCTGGCGCGCGACGGGCTGCTCGCCTCGCACCGCGGGGTCAAGGGCGGCTACAGCCTGGCGCGCGCGGCGGAGGAGATCTCGATGGCCGAGATCATCGTGGCGCTCGAGGGGCCGATCGCGATCACGGAATGCGTCAGCGTCGAGAGCGACTGCACCCACGAGGCGCTCTGCCCGGTGCGCAGCAACTGGCGCCGGATCAACGAGGCCGTGCGCGGCGCGCTCGAAGGGATCACGCTCGCCGAGATGGCGGGCACCAAGGTCCAGAAGCTGGTCACCCTCGGCCGCGGCGCCTTCGCCGAAGCCGGGAGCCAGCTGCAAGAGGTTTGAATCCAGGTCCTCCGGGACTTCGCAGTCATCGCAGGCAGCGAGGAAACACATGCAAACGACAGAGACCAGCACCATCGAGCAGTTCGCGGCGCAGGACTATCAGTTCGGCTTCGTCACCGACGTCGAGCAGGAGACCTTCCCGCCGGGGTTGAACGAGGAGACCATCGCCCGCCTCTCGGCCAAGAAGGAGGAGCCCGAGTGGATGCTCGAGTGGCGCCTCAAGGCCTATCGCCACTGGCTGACGATGACCGAGCCGACCTGGGCGAACGTCCGCTATACGCCGGTCGACTACCAGTCGATCTCCTACTACGCGGGGCCGAAGGCGAAGGGGTCGGGGCCGAAGAGCCTCGACGAGGTCGATCCCGAGATCCTCAAGACCTACGAGAAGCTGGGCATCCCGCTCCACGAGCGGGCGATCCTCGCCGGCGTGGCGGTGGACGCGGTGTTCGACAGCGTCTCGGTGGCCACCACCTTCAAGGCCAAGCTCGCCGAGGTGGGGATCATCTTCTGCTCCTTCTCGGAGGCGGTCCGCAACCACCCCGAGCTGATCCAGGAGTACATGGGATCGGTCGTCCCCTACACGGACAACTTCTTCGCGACGCTCAACGCGGCGGTGTTCTCGGACGGCTCGTTCGTCTACGTGCCGAAGGGGGTGCGCTGCCCGATGGAGCTGTCGACCTACTTCCGGATCAACGCCAAGAACTCGGGGCAGTTCGAGCGCACGCTGATCATCGCCGACGAGGGGGCCTACGTCTCCTATCTCGAGGGGTGCACGGCGCCGATGCGCGACGAGAACCAGCTGCATGCCGCGGTGGTCGAGCTGGTGGCCCGCAAGGACGCCACGATCAAGTACTCGACGGTGCAGAACTGGTACCCGGGCGACGAGAACGGCAAGGGGGGGATCTACAACTTCGTCACCAAGCGCGGCAAGTGCGACGGGGCGAACGCGAAGATCTCCTGGACCCAGGTCGAGACCGGCTCGGCGATCACCTGGAAGTACCCGAGCGTGATCCTCAAGGGGGACCACTCGGTCGGCGAGTTCTACTCGGTGGCGCTGACCAAGGGATACCAGCAGGCCGACACCGGCACCAAGATGATCCACATCGGCAAGCACACCAAGAGCACCATCGTGTCGAAGGGGATCTCGGCCGGCCACGGCCAGAACACCTACCGCGGGGCGGTCCGCATCCTCAAGGGGGCGGACGGCGCGCGCAACTTCTCGCAGTGCGACTCGATGCTGATCGGCGACCAGTGCGGAGCGCACACCTTCCCCTACATCGACGTGCAGAACCCGACGGCCCGCATGGAGCACGAGGCGACCACCTCGAAGATCGGCGAGGACCAGATCTTCTACTGCAACCAGCGCGGGATCGCGACGGAGGACGCGGTGTCGATGATCGTCAACGGCTTCTGCAAGGAGGTCTTCCGCGAGCTGCCGATGGAGTTCGCGGTGGAGGCCCAGAAGCTGCTGGCGGTGAACCTCGAGGGGAGTGTCGGCTGATGACGATGACGACGATGGATATGGATCGGGAGAGGGAGACGGCAATGCTCGAAATTAAGAACCTCCACGCCGCCGTGGAGGGGACTGAGATCCTGAAGGGGATCGACCTGGTGTTGAAGCCGGGCGAGGTGCACGCGATCATGGGGCCGAACGGCTCGGGGAAGAGCACGCTGGCGCGGGTGCTGGCCGGCCAGGAGGCCTACGCGGTCACCGGCGGCGAGGTCCGCTTCGAGGGCAAGGACCTGCTCGACATGGCGCCCGAGGAGCGCGCCCGCGAGGGGGTGTTCATGGCGTTCCAGTACCCGGTGGAGATCCCCGGGGTGGGGAACACCTACTTCCTCAAGGCGGCGCTCAACGCCGTGCGCAAGCACCGCGGCCTCTCGGAGATCGAGGCCCTCGAGTTCCTCAAGCTGGCGCGCGCCAAGATGAAGCTGGTGCAGATGGACGAGAGCCTGCTCAACCGTCCGGTCAACGAGGGGTTCTCGGGGGGCGAGAAGAAGCGCAACGAGATCTTCCACATGGCGGTCCTCGAGCCGCGCCTCTGCATCCTCGACGAGACCGATTCCGGGCTCGACATCGACGCCCTGCGCATCGTCGCCGACGGCGTCAACGCGCTGCGCGGCCCCGAGCGTTCGTTCCTGGTGATCACCCACTACCAGCGGCTGCTCAACTACATCGTGCCGGACCACGTCCACGTGCTGGTGGACGGCCGCATCGTCCGCTCGGGCGGCAAGGAGCTGGCCTACGAGCTGGAGGAGAAGGGGTACTCCTGGCTCGAGGTGGCCCCGGGCGTGCCGGCGGCGCAGCCGGTGGGAGCCTGAGCGCCATGCCGGCGACGGAGACCCTGGTGCACGCGGGGGTCGAGCGCTACCTCGCCGACTTCGAGCGCTTCGCGCGCGAGCTCCCCGCGGGCGAGCCCGCCGCGCCGCGCTGGCTGCAGACGATGCGCCGCGCGGCGATCGAGCGCTTCGCGGAGCTGGGTTTCCCCACCCTGCGCCAGGAGGAGTGGCGGCTGACCAACGTGGCGCCGATCGCCCAGGGGAGCTTCGAGCGGGCGGCCGGCGATCCGGACGCGGCGGAAGCCGTCGATGCCGCGCGGCTCGCCCCGCACCTCTTCGACGCCGCGGCGCGGCTGGTGTTCGTGGACGGCCGCTTCTCGTCCCGGCTGTCGTCGGTCGGCGAGCTCCCCGCCGGGACGATCGTCGGCAGCCTCGCCGACGCCCTGGCGCGGCACCCGGAGCGGGTCGAGCCCTGGCTCGGCCGCTTCGCGAAGACCGATCACCCGTTCGTGGCGCTGAACACGGCGTTCCTGCGCGACGGCGCTTTCGTCTGGGTGCCGCGCGGCGCGGTGACCGGTCCCATTCATCTCTTGTTCCTGTCGGGTGGTGCTGGAAAGGAAGGACGGCCGACCGTCTCCTTCCCGCGCAACCTTTTCGTCACCGGCGAGGACAGCCAGACGACGATCGTCGAGACCTACGCCGGCGAGGGGGGATACTTCACCTGCCCGGTCACCGAGATGGTGGCGGGGGCGGCGTCGCGGATCGATCACTACAAGGTGCAGAAGGAGAGCCGCGAGGCCTTCCACATGGCGACCTTCCAGGTGCAGGCGGAGCGCGCCTCGGTCCCCAGCTCGCACTCGATCTCGATCGGCGGCGCCCTGGTGCGCAACGACGTCAACGCGGTGCTCGACGGCGAGGGGATCGACTGCATCCTGAACGGCCTCTACTTCGGCGACGGCCGCCAGCTGGTCGACAACCACATGCGGGTGGAGCACGCCAAGCCCCACTGCGCCAGCCACGAGCTGTACAAAGGGGTGCTCGACGGCAAGTCGCGGGCGGTGTTCAACGGCCTGATCCACGTCCACAAGGGGGCGCAGAAGACCGACGCCAAGCAGTCGAACCGCAACCTGCTGCTCTCCCGCGACGCCATCGCGAACTCCAATCCGCAGCTCGAGATCTACGCCGACGACGTGCGCTGCACCCACGGCTCGACGGTCGGCCAGCTCGACGAGGACGCGGTCTTCTACCTGCGCTCCCGCGGCATCGGCGTCGAGGCGGCGAGGAGCCTGCTGACCTACGCTTTCGCGAGCGACATCATCGAGCGCATCAAGGTTCTGCCGGTGCGCCACGACCTCGAGGAGTACCTGTTCGCCCTGCTCCCCATGGGTGAGGTCGTGCGCCAGGCGGTTTGAGCCGGCCGAAGGCGTACCGGATGACGACGACTCTCGACGAACGGCGGACGGCGGCTCCCGCCTACGACCTCGCGCGGGTGCGCGACGACTTCCCGATCCTGGCGCGGCAGATCCACGGCCGGCCCCTCGTCTATCTCGACAACGCCGCCACCACCCAGAAGCCGCGGGCGGTGGCGGCGGCGATCGCCGACTGCTATTCGGGGTGGTACGCCAACGTCGAGCGCGGGGTCCACACCCTCTCGCAGCTCGCGACGCAACATCGGGAAGGGGCGCGCGAGACGGTGCGGCGCTTCCTCAACGCCGCGAGCGCCGAGGAGATCGTCTTCGTGCGCGGCACGACCGAGGCGATCAATCTGGTGGCCGGCGCCTGGGGGCCGGCGCACGTCGGCCCCGGGGACGAGGTCCTGATCACCGGGCTCGAGCACCACTCGAACCTCGTCCCCTGGCAGCGGCTGTGCGCGGAGCGCGGCGCGGCGCTGCGGGTGGCGCCGCTCGACGACCGCGGCGAGGTGCGGCTGGAGGACTTCGCGCGCCTGCTCTCGCCGCGCACCCGCCTCGCCGCCTTCGCCCACGTCTCGAACGCCCTCGGCACGATCAATCCCGTGCGCGAGATGACCGCGCTGGCGCAGCAGGCCGGCGCGGCGGTGCTGATCGACGGCGCGCAGGCGGTCCCCCATCTCGCCGTGGACGTGCAGGCCCTGGGGTGCGACTTCTACGCCTTCTCCGGCCACAAGGTCTACGGCCCGAGCGGCATCGGCGTGCTCTGGGGGCGCGCCGAGCAGCTCGCCGCCATGCCTCCCTGGCAGAGCGGCGGCGGCATGGTCCACACGGTCACCTTCGAGAACACCACCTACGCTCCACCGCCGCATCGCTTCGAGGCCGGCACGCCGTTCATCGAAGGGGCGGCGGGCCTCGCGGCGGCGCTCGACTACCTGAGCGCCCTCGGCCTCCCCGCCGTCGCCGCCTGGGAGAGCGAGCTGCTCGCCCTGGCGACCGCGCGGCTGGCCGAGGTCCCGGGGCTGCGGATCGTCGGCACGGCGCGCGCCAAGGCGGCGGTCGTCTCCTTCACGGTCGAGGGGATCCATCCCCACGACCTGGGGACGATCCTCGACCGCGAGGGGGTGGCGATCCGCGCCGGCCACCACTGCGCCCAGCCGGTGATGGCCCACTTCGGCGTGCCGGCTACGGCGCGCGCCTCGTTCGCCCTCTACAACACGGCGGCCGAGGTCGAGGCGCTGGCCGCCGCGCTCGTCCGCGCCCGGGAGCTGTTCCGATGAACGACCTGCGCGACCTCTACCAGGAGGTCATCCTCGACCACAACCGCCGGCCGCGCAACTTCGGCCCGCTGCCGGCGGCGAACCGGCGGGCGGAGGGGAACAACCCCCTCTGCGGCGACCGGGTGACGGTGCACCTCGACGTCGCCGACGGCCTGATCCGCGACGTCGCCTTCGAAGGGGCGGGGTGCGCCATCTCGACCGCCTCGGCCTCGCTGATGACCGAGACCCTCAAGGGGCGGAGCGTCGAGGCGGCCCGCGCCCTGTTCCGCGGCTTCCACGCGCTGGTCACCCTGGGGACCGTCCCCGAGAGCGAGGACGGGCTCGACCGGCTCGCCGTCTTCTCGGGGGTGCGCGAGTTCCCGATGCGGGTCAAGTGCGCCACCCTCGCCTGGCACGCCGCGATGGCGGCCCTCGATGCGGAAGCCGCCCCCGCCGCCCCCCATACCCTTCTCGTCAGCACGGAGACGCCATGAAAACCGAGCCGGAGATTTCCCTGAATCCCGAGACGACCGGGAGCGACCCGGCCGCGGGTGTCCCAGAGGCCGTGCCCACCGGTCCGCACACGATGTCGGAAGACGCCTCGGAGCTGGAAAACGGGATCGTCGAGGCGCTGAAGCAGATCTTCGACCCCGAGATCCCGGTCAACATCTACGAGCTGGGGCTGATCTACGACATCGACATCCAGCCGGCCGGCGCCGTCCACCTCAAGATGACGCTCACCGCCCCCGGCTGCCCGGTGGCGGGCTCGCTCCCCGGCGAGGTGCGGGACCGGGTGGAGGGCGTCCCCGGCGTCGCCTCGGCCGAGGTCGAGCTGGTCTGGGAGCCGCTGTGGAACCCCTCCATGATGTCGGAGGCGGCACGCCTCCAGCTCGGGATGTTCTGACGACGGTACCTGAATCCCCTGAGTCGGTGATAAAGTTCCGGTGAACGGTACCCGGCGCGATTCAGCGCGCGGGATGCCGTCATCGCCTCCGTGACACAACAGACCTTCCTCCCTTCGCCCGACGACGGTTCCGAGACGCTCGAGGAGCTCCTCGAGCGGATCCGTCCCCGCCTCAAGAAGGTGCTGCGCAGCTACGACATCCCGGTCGAGGATGCCGAGGACGTCCTCCAGGACGCCTTCCTCGAAGCCCTCCGCAAGTGGGACACCATCCGTTACAAGGACCTCTGGCTGGTCGGCGCCGTCCGTTTCAAGTGCTCGAACTACTGGAAGCGGCAGCGTTCCGACCGCCTCCTGGCCATGGACCTGGACGGGCTGGAGGAGCTCGCCCCGCCGCAGGCGCCGGGGCAGGAGCAGGCGGAGGTCCGGCTCGACCTGCGGAGCCTCACCCGCGGCCTCGGCGCCCGCCACCGGGCGGCGCTCTGGCTGCGCTTCGGCGCGGGCCTGAGCGCCGGCGAGATCGCCGAGCGGCTCGGCTACTGCCCCTCCAGCATCCGCAAGCTCACCGGCCGCTGCCTCGTCCGGCTCCAGCGGTGGGCGGCCGCCTCCCGCGACGACGCGCCGCTCCCCTGAGCCGATCGCGGTTTGCTGGGTGCCGTGGCTTGGCCCGCGCAGCCGACTGGCAGCGAGCGGAGCGAGCGCAGCCCGAAGGAGGCGAGCAGGGCCAAGCCACGGCACCAGCAAACCCTTCCCCCGCCGCTCCGGGTTGGACCAGAACCTGCATAACGTGAAGTACCGAGCGGCGGGACCTCCCGGGACCGGACGAGCCCCCTCCGCGTGACCCCCGGCGTCACCCTGGCCACGAAAGAGAGACCCAATGCGGAACCCTCCGAACAGCAACAACCCCCTGCGCGCGGTGGAAGACCTGAGCCCGGAAGAGGCCCAGATCACGGCCCGCGGGGCCGAGACCCGTCGCTTGCGCCACCAGGGGGGGACGATCCCCGCCCAGGCGCAGAGCATGGATGCGATGGGGCGGCTCGCGGGCGGCATCGCCCACGTGTTCAATAACCTGCTCACCGCCGTGGCCTGCGAGACCGAGCTGGCGCTGGCGCGCCTGGCCGGCGACGATCCCGTGCGCAAGAACCTGCGCGAGATCGAGAAGGTGGGGCAGCGCGGAGCGGCGCTCGCCCGCCAGCTCCTCGCCTTCAGCGGCCGGCAGGTGCTCCACCCCCGGGTGTTGCAGCTCAATCACCTGCTGAGCGGCATGGAGGAGAGGGTGCGGCGCTTCCTGGGCAACGACGTCGAGCTCCGCCTCGACCTCCACCCCGACCTCGACCGGGTGCTGGTCGATCCCGACCAGTTCGAGCAGGTGGTGATGAACCTGGTCTCCAACGCCCGCGACGCCATGCCGCAGGGGGGAAGCCTGACTCTCGAGACGATGAACGCCGACGTGGCGGACGCGGCGGACGCGGATGGGGCGGGTGAGGCGGAGAGCGACGCCCTGGGCGATCGCCCGGAGAAGCCCGGCCGCTACGTGCTGCTCAAGGTGAGCGATTCGGGGCCCGGCATGCAGGAGGAGGTGCGGCGGCACGCCTTCGAGCCCTTCTTCAGCACCAAGGGGGGGATGGAGATCACCGGGCTCGGCCTCTCCACCGCCTACGGCATCGTCCACCAGAGCGGCGGCGAGATCCTGGCCGACAGCGAGCCGGGGAGCGGCACCCGCTTCCACATCTACCTCCCCAGCAGCGAGCGCACCGCCGCCGACGAGGGGGACCTCCCCCGTCAGGAGACCGGCGAGTGGGAGACCCTGCTGCTGGTGGAGGACGAGGAGAACGTCCGCCGGCCGTTGCAGCAGATCCTGGGGAGCCGCGGTTACCAGGTGCTCGCCGCCGCCGACGCCCTCGAGGCGATCCAGATCAGCCAGGCCCACGTGGGGCCCATCCACCTGATGATCACCGACATCCTGATGGACGGCCTCTCGGGCGTCGAGCTCGCCGAGCGCCTCTCCTTCAAGCGGCCGGAGATGCGGGTGCTGTTCGCCACCGGCTACCCGGCCGGCCTCACCGAGGGCTCGAACCTGGGCGGCGAGGCCAATCTGCTCAAGAAGCCGTTCAGCGGCCGCGAGCTGACCGCCAAGATCCGCGAGATCCTCGAAGGCGGGGACTGACTCGCGGATCGCCCGGTGTCTCTCCCTGGTAAAAGCCGTGGTAAAAGGATTGGGATGAGATCCGGGCCGCAAACGACACGCTGCATCCTTCTCGCCGCCGTCCTGGCCCTGCTTACGGCCGGGACGACGGCGATCGCCCAGCCGCGGGGGCAGAACGAGGAGTTCCAGTACCGCTGGCAGCTCGGCAACTTTCTCGGCAGCATCGCCGGCCTCTTCCTGCCCAACCACGGAGACGGCTCGCTCACCTTCAAGCCCGTCGGCGACGGCCACCTGCGCTCCGAGCTGACCATCACCTCGAACGCCGCCAGGCAGGGGGAGTACTTCCGCTACGGCTCGGAGATCGACACCCGTACCCTGCGGCCGATCAAAGCCTGGAGCTCCTACTCCTGGCGCGGCGAGACCAAGTCGAAGGAGGAGCCGATCGAGCAGGCGGGGGTGCTCGACATCGCCTCGGGGATCTACTCCATCCGCCAGGACCCGCCGACCCAGTCGCGGCGGATGGAGATCTGGTCCGACGGCAAGGTCTATCCCGTGGTGGTGGTCCCGCTCGGGCTCGACCGGCGCCGGTCGGCGAGCGGCAAGCTCGCGCCGCTGCGCCACTTCTCGATCCGCGGGGTCGACCTCCCCGACCGCGACCGCTGGAAGGGGAAGCTCGACCTCTGGCTCTCGCGCGACGAGGCGGCGACCCCGGTCGAGATCCTGCTCTCGCGCAACCTCGCCGACGTTCACCTGGAGCTGAAGTAGGGCTCCGCTCTTCTCGAAGGAGGCCGGTGCATGAAACGATTCAGCAGAGGCACGAGCCTGATCGCCCTCGGAGCCGCCGCCGCCGTCGCGATGGTCCTGGCCGCCTGCGGACCGCGGATGTCCAAGGCCCGCACCGCCGACGATCCGGTGGCCGTCCAGACGCTGCAGCCGGCGCACAACCCGCCGCCGCAGCGGATGCCGGTGGAGAAGGACGCCGTCCCTCCTCCTCCTCCTCCGGCCGCTCCCGGCCCCCTGGGCGCCGCCGCCACATTGCAGGCGGGGGCCGAGGTCCAGGGGTTCACCGGGACGGTCACCTTCACCCCCTCCGGAACCGGCGTCCACGTGGTGGCCGATCTGACCGGCGCCCCGCCGGGGCTGCACGGCATCCACCTCCACGAGAACGGCCAGTGCACCCACGACGACGCGGCGGGGAAGCACTTCAGCAGCGCCGGAGGGCACTTCAATCCCACCGGCGCGCCGCACGCCTGCCCGCCGACCGACCCGCGGCACGCCGGGGACTTCGGCAACGTCGAGGTGAAGGCGGACGGCAGCGGCCACCTGGACCTCGTCGTCCCCCAGCTCGCCCTGACCGGCGCGAACGGGGTGGTCGGCAAGGCGGTGATCCTGCACGCGGGAAAGGATGACTGCACCACCCAGCCCTCCGGAAACTCCGGCGACCGGCTGGCCTGCGGGGTGATCAAACCGGCGGGGTAAACGCGAGGTTCAGGCCTTGTCCTTGGACTCGGCGTTGGCCCTCATCACCCCGGCCCTCTTCTCCCCGCCTCCCCCCCTTCCGGCCGGGAGAAGAGGGGGGCCCTGCGATCGGCGATAAAGCTCCCTTGGCTTTTTAGTTCTCCCCTCTCGCCCGGTCGGGTGGGAGGGAGGCTGGGAGAGAGGGGCCGGGGGAGTGAGGGACCGGCCGCGCGGTCGACGCCTGGATCCCAGGTAGAGCCCTGGAAGAGGCTCTCCCCCTACACCACCTCCACCCACTCGAGCTCCACGCCGTCGTCCTTGAGGATGGTCCGCGCCAGGCGCTGGAAGGTCTCGCCGGAATCGGTGACGCAGAAGGTGTGCTGCGGCGAACGGGTCGCCTCCAGGTGGCGCTCGGCGAGGCCGGCGGCCACCATGGCGGCGACCTGCTCCGCGGAGTCGACCAGCACCACGTCCGGCCCGGCGATCCGCTGCAAGACGTCCTTGATCAGCGGGTAGTGGGTGCAGCCGAGCACCAGGGTATCGATGCCGGCGTCGAGCAGCGGGCGCAGGTAGCGCTCGGCGACCTGCGCGGTGATCGGGTCGTCGTGCCACCCCTCCTCGACCAGCGGCACGAAGAGCGGGCAGGCCTGGCTCCAGATGTCGAGCTCGGGACGCAGGGCGCGCAGGGCGCGGGGGTAGGCGTCGGAGCGCACGGAGGCCTCGGTCGCGATCACCCCCACCCGGCCGCGGCTCACCGCCGCCGCCTTGCGCGCCCCCGGCTCGATCACCCCCCAGATCGGAACGTCCGGCATCTCGCCCGGCTTGAGGTTCGGCAGGGCCAGCGCCGAGGCGGTGTTGCAGGCGACGACCACCGCCTTGACCCCGCGCTGGCTCAGGAACTCGAGGTTCTTCCGCGTGTAGCGGGTCACCGTGTCCGGCGACTTGCTGCCGTAGGGGAGGCGGGCGGTGTCGCCGAGGTAGAGGATCGACTCGCCCGGCAGCCGCCGCCGCAGGGCGGAGACCACCGTCAGCCCTCCCACCCCCGAGTCGAAGACTCCGATCGCATCCATGGGTTCGCGGTCTCCGTTCAGGGCGTGGCGAGCGCGCGGTCCGCGGCCAGCGGCCGGGAGAGGTCGAGGTGCCCCGAGAAGGTGTCCCGCTGCACGCCGTTCCACAGCAGCACGACCGTCGAGGCCTGGGGGACGTTGAGGACGATCGAATTGACCAGGCTGTAGACGCGCTGGATCTCCTCGGTCGAGCCGCCTCCCGGCGGGTCCGGATGGTCCGGCCAGCGCAGGTCCACGTAGGCGGTGCCGTCGCTCGCCAGCTGCACGCCGCCGAGCGCCACCCCCTCCGGCAGGGGGCGCGCGAGCCCCGGCGCCTTGGGGCCGGCGAGCAGCGCCTCCACCACCTTGCGGATGCGGTCCTTCGGCACCTCGGAGACCGGCAGCGCCCGCGTCTCGGGACGCAGACCGCCGCCGTCCGCCGGGAAGTAGAGGTTGAAGCTCACCGGCGGTCCGGTGGGAGCCGCCGCCTCCGGCCCGCTCAGCACGGTGCGCACCCCGCCCCGGCCGGAGAGCCACCACCACAGGCCGCCCCCCACCAGCAGCGCGAGGGCGAAGCCCAGAACGAAGCTGGCCGCCCGCCGGCTCATCGCGGTTTCCCGGAGCGGTTCGCGGCGGGAGGCTTCGCCGGTTTGGCGGCGGGCGCCGCCGCGGGCGGAGCGGGCTGGCCCGGCTGCCCGGCGGCGGGAGGCTGGGCCGCAGGGACCGCGCCGGGAGCGGGAGCCGCCGGCTGGCCTTCGACCGCCGCCTTGTACTTGGCGATCGCCCGCGCCAGCGCGTCGACGAGCTGGCCGCGGTAGGCGGGGTCCTGGAGCTTCTTCTCCTCGTCCGGGTTGCTGATGAAGCCGAGCTCGACGAGCACCGCCGGCATGGTGGCGCCCACCAGCACCCGGAAGGGGGCCTGCTTGACCCCGCGGTCCTTCAGTTGCAGCTCCTCGTTGAGCTCCCCCTGGATCAGGTTCGCCAGGCGCTGGCTCTCGGCCATGTGGCGGCTCTGCGCCAGCTCCCAGAGGATGAGGTCGACGTCCTGCTGCTCGGCGCCGGCAGCGGGCGGCGTGCCGTCGGTCGTGCTCGTGTCGCCGGGTTCGGCGTATTTTCGGTGGCGGCGGAGCGCGCGGCGCGCGAATCGGTCGCCTGCGGGCTCAGGAAATAGGTCTCGGTGCCGTGCGCTCCGGCGCCGAGCGAGGAGTTGAGGTGGATCGAGACGAAGAGGTCCGCCTTGTTCTGGTTGGCGATCGCCGGGCGATCGTCGAGCTTCACCAGGGTGTCCTCGTTGCGGGTGAGGATCGTCTGCACGCCGAGCCGGCCGAGCCGGGCGCTGAGCTCGCGGGCGAGCCCCAGCGTCAGCTCCTTCTCCTGGATGCCGCTCGGGCCGATCGCCCCCGTCTCGACGCCGCCGTGCCCGGGATCGATCACGATCGTGTGGATCCCCGGCGCCTGCGTCGACGGGCCGGCCGGGCGGGCCGGGACCTCGACCGACGAGGTCGGATGGACGTCGAACACCAGCCGGAAGGGATTGGCGAGCACGTAGCTCTCGGCCTGCGCCGCGGGGCTGAGCTGGAGGCGGATCTGCTGCGGCGTGATCGTCACCCCCTGCACCAGCGGGTCCTGCACCTCCTTCGGCGGATTCGGAGGCGTCAGCCGGTCGGACAGCATGCGCACGGTGACCGCCCCCGGCTGCGAGCGGTCGATCTGGTAGTGCGGCTCGTCGGGGAACTGGAGGACGACGGTGGTCATCCCCTGCAGGTGGACGACGTCGAGCGACACCGCCAGGTCGCGGTTGCCGCGCCGGGCGATGGTCAGCCGCGAGCTCTCGGGGTGCCACTCGAAGGCGTAGCCCATCAGGTCGCCGTAGGTCTTCTTCAGGAAGTCGACCGGCACCTGGAGCCCGCCCTCGCCGCGCGCCGGCGGCTGCGACAGCGAGACGATGGTGTCCCCCACGGTGATGATCGAGTTGCCGGCGCCGATCACCACGTCCTTGTCGCCGACGTGGAGGGTGATGCTCTCCCCCGCCTCGTCGCTCGCCAGCTTGCCGCCCAGCGCCTCGACCAGCGGCGAGAGGCCGAACATCGGGCCGTTGGGGCCGATCGTGACCGGCACCGGGATCTCCCGCCCCTCGAGGGTCACCGCCGAGCGCGCCCCCGCCCCCGCCCCCGCTGCCGCCGCGCCGGGAGGAGGCGCGCCGGGAGGCGGCGGCGCCGGAGGCCGCTCGCCCTGGGCGCCGACGAGCACGGGCAGCAGCACGACGAGGAAGAGCAGGCAGGCCCAGAGACGGCGGTCTTTCACGCGGGAGAGGATACCATCGGGAATCCACGGCCCTACAACTCTCCCGCCGAGTGTGGTAAATGCTCGGGTGCCGCCGGCCCCGGCCGGCGGGATGGAGAATTCTTGACCCCAAGGAGAGGAACGCGATGGAGATCCGGCAGTTTCGGGTGGTGGTCCGCGTCTCGAGCTTCGAGCGCGGGTTGAAGTTCTATGGCGATGCGCTGGCGCTGCCGAAGATCCAGAGCTGGGAGCGCGACGACCAGCGGGGGGTGGTCTTCCTGGCCGGCTCCTCCCTGATCGAGATGCTCGGCCCGCCGGCCGGCGAGGACCCCCGCCGCGGCGACGAGCGCTACAACGCCCAGGGGCCGCGCATCCAGGCGGCCCTGGTGCTCGACGTCCCCTCGGCCCAGCAGGCCTTCGAGGAGATCTTCTCGCGCGAGAAGAACATCCCCGGCGGCCTCCAGAAAGACGACCAGGGGCGGATGACCTTCGTCACCCACGACCCCGACAACCTGCGGGTGATCTTCCGGGAGGCGCCCGCCTCCTGAAGCGACCGGCCGGCCGGCGGCGCCGCGGGCCGCGCGACCGTCGGGTGACGAGGGCGAGCAGCCCGCTTGGAGAGAGGACCGGTACGACGTCTTCCTGTCGGCGAGCTGCTGGCGCTGCGCCGCGGAGAACGGCGGAGCCGTACCCGGGGTGCCGAAGGCGGAGTAGGGGACGGCGCTGACGACCAGAGGTTTTTGTGCGCGTCGCTAAAAGGCACCCTGGCACTGTCCCTTGAAGCGCGCCCCGAAGGGGCGAAAATCTGAATAGCCGGGCGCTTCAGCGCCCGGTCAGCGATCCACCCCCTCCCTTCGCCCCGAGGGGGCGATGCCGTTCTCATGGACCTTTCAATCGAAAATGTATTTCGGATCAAAATCGATCCCGTGCTTCCGCAACAACCCCACGAGCTCCTCCTCGAACGTCGTCCGCCGGTGGTGCGCCTCCTGCCGCGCGATGTAGGACCGCACCGTCCCCTCCCTCGATTCGCTCACCGAAAACGCGGCGTACCCCGACTGCCAGGCAAACTCAGGACAGAGGCCGTCCTGTTCGTGCACCCATCGGGAGGAGCCACCTTTGACGTGCCGCACCAGATCGGCGACCGCCAGATCCGGCTTCAGGCGGAGGAGGAGATGCACGTGGTCCGGCATGCCACCCAAGGCGAGGAGCCATCCCTCGTGCCGGCGGATGATCCCTTCCATGAACGGGTAGAGCTCGGTGCGCAGCTTGGGACCGATGAAACGAGAGCGGGACTTGGTGCTGAAGACGACGTGATACAGGAGACGGGTGAAGGTTCCAGCCATGGGAAACTTGGTCCTCCGAAGTTCTCGATGACGGAGACGACAGCGGCGCGGAGAGGGGATCTTGTCATGGGAAGAGGCGAATCGGACCGCCGGCCTGCGGTTCTTTGGAGCAAGGCACCGCCCCTTCAGGGCGGGTCGTCGTGGAAGCCCGACTGAGGTGGCTTCGAGCCGCAGAGATTGGATGCCGATCCCACGCTGATTGGCTGGCCGCCTTGTGCGCGCCACGACAAGGTAGCGCTGGACCGTGCCTCAGAGCCCGCCCCGAAGGGGCGCAAATTTGAATAGCCGGGCGCTTCAGCGCCCGGTCGGCTGTTCACCGCCCTCCCTCGCCCCGAGGGGGCGATGCCGTGCTCACCTCAGAGACACGGCGTCGGCGTGAGCAAGGCACCGTTATCTCTGCATAGAGACTTGGCCCTCTACATCCTTGCCTTCATCGGGGAAGTTGCTTATGCGACAGTCTCCATGGGATTGACGGGGTTTCGGCATAGCGCTAATCTGTTCACTAAGCTAGCCACAAAAACGAGATAACCATGAATACTGCCCTTGTCCGACCAAATAGGCAGCGTAAAGTTGTCGTGTGGGCTAAGCTGAATCAACGATAATCTAAGTCCGTTAGTCGGCTAGGCCTGCGACGATTGACGAGATAGCAGCTGGCCCACGATGCTGCCATGTAAGGGCAACCATTGCTCGTGAAAGTGCTGCTAACCGAGCCGTTCCAGCGAACGAAGCTGCGGCAGGAAAGATTAGTACTCAGCAACGAACCGTTTATGCGGCGGTCGCAGCCCAAGGGTAACGGTTAGGCTCCACAGGAGAGTTAGGTGCGTAAGCAGGCATCTTTGCTTCTCGAGAAGTCAGTCGACTCACTGGTATTGGCCATCGAACACTTCAATAGCCCATGGGACCGGGGCCGTCCTGAGGCTGTCCTAATCCTTCTTGACCATTCCTTTGAGCTGCTGCTAAAGGCTGCGATTTTATATAAGGGCGGGAAAATTCGGGAACCCCATGGCAAGGAGACTATCGGATTTGACAAGTGTATTCGCAAATGTCTTACGGATTCGAGCGTCGCGTGTCTGACTGAAGAGGAAGCTCTTGCGATGCAGATCGTCAATAGCTTGCGGGACGCCGCCCAGCACGACATCGTCGAACTCTCCGAACAGGAACTGTATATGTACTCACAGGCGGGGGTAACAGTATATCGCGATTTTCTTCTACGCATTTTCGGACAGCCCTTGTCGAATTACCTCCCGGGCAGGGTGCTTCCAGTGTCCACCGAGCCGCCCCGAGATCTACATGCTATGGTCGAGGCCGACTTCGAGGAGATTAAGGCTTTGGTTCGCCCTGGCCGACGACGCCAAATTGAGGCAAAGGCCAAGCTTAAGGCGCTGGCTATTGTCGAGTCTTCCCTTGCAGGCGTCCGATCACAGCCGAGCGAGATGGAGGTTGACCATCTTGTTAGAAAAGTGAGGTCGGGTGCGAGCTGGCAGGACATTTTCCCCGGGGTCGCTTCTCTAGAGGTGTCGACAGAGGGCACCGGGATCAACGTACAACTCCGCATTGTTAAAAAGGAAGGCGAGAAGGTCCAGCTTGTCCCTGAGGGTACTCCAGGAGCTACCGTGCTAGCCGTCAAACGCGTAAACGAGCTTGACTTCTACTCGCTTGGCCTCAAAGACCTCGCTAAAAAGTTAGGCATCGGTATCAATAGAGCGCTGGCAGTGGTAAGGCACCTTGACCTTCAGTCGGATGAAGAGTGTTTCAAGGACTTTAAGGTAGGCAGTCAAGCCTTCAAGAGATACTCACCCAAGGCACTCGACCTAGCGAAGAAGGCTCTGCCAGAGATGGACATGGACGCCGTATGGGAAAAGTACAAGCCTAAGGGTCGGCGCGCATGACAGCTAGCTAGAGGTTGGAATCGTTTGCACCCTTTGACTGACGTTGATGGGGAGAAAGAGACACACGAGAGGTAAGGCGCTTGCTTGATGAAACCATAAACCTCGTGCGTGCTGCCCGCACGCTGAAGTCTTTCGTAGAGTATATCGATGGGACTGGCCCGGAGTCTCTTCTGGTCGATATCGAGCTCCGTGCCGCAGCAGCTGCCTTTGCGAATCTTCGGATCACTCTAGACCAGAAGTCGCAGCTGTGGAATGCAGTCAATCACCTTGAGACGGCTTGGCAGGCTGATTTATCTACTATTCGGCGTGGCTCAGAATCCTGGATGAATGCTCTTCTTATACACAAGGTAAGACTGCGGGTACAAGCTAATCGCGCCAAGCTGGTCGGCCATTTCTTGGCGTTATGTTACAAGTTGCTAGGGGAAGAGAACCTCGTTCAAGGGTGTTTGGGGCAGCTAGCGACATTGAACGAAGTGGGACTTATCAAAAATGATACGCTTAAAGAGTTCGCGATGAACATGTTTGCTGTTTTCACCGTAGCAATTCAAATGCCAGTGGCCGACCGACGTTGCTGTCGTGATGCCTGGCGAGAGCAAGTATATATCACAAGAGCGAATCAATGAGCTCGGCGCAATTTTGAGATCGGATTGGTCTTGACACTAGGTTAAGGTATGCAAATATATCTTGATACGAAGGATTTGATCAATGTTCTGGAGAGTTCAGAGCCCATCGCATCGGAGGACCTGGCAGGGCTACTCCGGAAGGCTAAGTCACAATTAGCCATCTCGTTTGCGAGTATAGCCGAGCTTGCCGCTCCTCTCCTGCGTCAAGGCGCTAAGACTAACGTGATGGACGTTTTGGAAAGACTTGAGCACCTACCGTTGGCCTTCATAGCGGACGCGCGAATCCCGCGCATGGAATTGGAAGAGGCGCTTACGGCCTTCCGCAGAGGCCGTGAGTATCGATCGATTGATCCTTATGTCCAAAGATTTGATCAGACAATACCAGTGACAGGAGAAGCATCGACCTCAATACTAATTTCCTACTCATTGGCGGAAACTGCCTGGGATCTCTGGGCACATGAACCAAAGTTGTTCGATGAATTTTCGAATCATAAGATGCGCTACGAACAAATTGTTAAGCAAGATCGCCGGATGCCCGGTCAGGCCACCCTCCGCCGGCATTTTCCCGTTGTGGTGGAAAAGGATTTAGCTTTGTACGCCGTTGACTGTGAGGGCATCGATACCCAAGCACTCGGAAACTGGATCTACGGGTCTCCTCTAAGGTGTCCCGCGAAGCGGTTAGCGTTTGAGGTTTGGCACAAATTGACATCTAATCTAACTGACAAGACTCTAGGCTCAGATCTAGCCGATTTCAACCATTTATTCAATCTTCCTTATGTGGGTGTGTTCACGGCTGATCGCCGAATGCGGGGCTATTTAGCTCAGGTTATAAAGCCACTCTCACTTGCGCAGTCTGTGAAGATATTGCCGTCAGCTACGGAAGTGATTCAGTTTCTCAGCAGATCTGAAGGGGCAGCACGGTAAGCATCGTCCCACGGCGACATGACCGGTTGGCTGACGAGGGAGATGAAACAGTCAGGTGGCACTCGGAGCGTGATTGAGCCTCCGTCCGTCTTGGGAGAGCGCCTGGAGGACGGGGTAGAGTCGGCGGCGGGCGCGGTGGCCTGTAGGTCGAGGGAGTGGCTGTTGCCGGCGGCTTTCGCTTGGATGCCGGTGCCTCACTCTCCGCAGCCGCGAGATACCATCCTCTTGGCGAGGCTATGCGAAAGGCATCGCCCCCTCGGGGCGAGGGGAGGGTGGGGGCGCCGGCCGGGCGCTGAAGCGCCCGGCTACTCAGATTTTCGCCCCTTCGGGGCGCGCGGTGGGGATCCTTCCAGAGGGCCTTATCGCGACGCGCACAAAACGCACGTTGGCTCCGGGAGGTGCCGCCAGGCTGCGAGGTGCCACCCTCTTGGCGAGGCGGTGCGAAAGGCATCGCCCCTTCAGGGCGAGGGGAGGGTGGGGGCGCCGGCCGGGCGCTGAAGCGCCCGGCTACTCAGATTTTCGCCCCTTCGGGGCGCGCGGTGGGGATCCTTCCAGAGTGCCTGTCGCGGCGCGCACAAAACGCACGTCGGCCCCGGGAGGCCCGGGAGGTGCTGGCTCCGGGAGGTTCCACCCTGTCAGTAAGCCGGCTCCGCCAAGTCCGCGGAGCCGGTTTCCGTCTCCGTCCACTCATTCCCCGCTGCGTTCAGCCGAATTTTCGTATCTCCCTTCAGTTGGCGACGGCGCGGCGCGCGGGGTAAACCCTGCGCCGAGTTGCGTCGAAAGATGCCGCAGAAGTTCTGCCGAAGCTTACGACGGGCTGCCGAAGCTAACAACGCGCTGCCGAAGCTAACAACGGGCCAGCGGAGCTTCGGCGGGCTGCCGCAGCTAACAATGCTCTGCCGAAGCTCCGGCAGCCTGCCGGAGCTAACAACAGGCTGCCGCAGCTCCGTCAGCCTGCCGAAGCTGACAATGCGCTGCCGAAGCTCCGTCAGCCTGCCGAAGCCGACAATGTTCTGCCGAAGCTTCGACGGCCTGCCGAAGGATCGGCAATCTGCCGCAGCTGACAATGGGTTGCCGGAGCTTCGGCGAGCTGGCGAAGCTTCGATGCGCTGCCGAAGCTTCGGTGGGAAGAGGTTGGGGGCTTCGGGATTCGAGAGGTGCGGGCGGATCGCGTGGCGGGCTGGCGATCGGGGGGAAGGCGCGGGGCTCGGGGAGGAGCGGTGCGGGGTGTCCTCGTGTCCCCGCTACGAAGGTCGCGCCTTCAGCCGGCGGGCGGCGAGGAGCGGAAGGGGGAAGCCCGCGGGCGTCTCGCCGAGGAAGAGGTGGGGTCTCGGCTCGGCGAGCCGGCGGCCCAGGAGAGCCCGGCGTTGGGGGACGCGGCCGAGGGACGCCTGCGGCCGGAAAATCCAGCGGGCGCCGCGAACGCTGCGGATGCTCGGCGCGAGCCGGAGGCGGAGCGCCTCGACGGCGGGGAGGGAGACGAGGACGAGGACGACGACCAGGAGCGAGGCGAGGAGCGGCGCCAGGGGGGCCAGCAGGTCGGCGGCGATCGTCTCTGGGATCATCGGGGTTTCTCCGGGCTCTGGAGGTCATCTCCAGATATGAGTATAATATATGGAAATTTTCGGTTGTCAATGAGTGGCAGCTGAGGTATTCTGGAGAGAGGCTGGTCGTGTATCTGCATGATCTGTCGCGAAGGGCGCTCAAAGACGCGACGGACGTGGAGATCGAGAACTCCAGCGGACGGGGGAAGGTGGGGGCGCCTGTCGGGCGCAGTACCCGGTCGGCGATCCACCTTCCCTCCGCCTCTGCGCAGCCCAGCGGCTCGGCGGCGCGAAGATCCGAAGATCAGGGGATGTCGTCGCAGGTCCGGACGCAGTATTGCCCGGCCGGGCACATTCCGGAGACTCCCATGTAGCAGGTGGCCGCCTTGCAGATCCCGAGGGGTCCCTTGACGCAGGTGGCCGGGTCGCACGAGCCGGAGCAGCGGCCGATGGTGTAGACCGTCTTCGCGATGGCGGGAGGCGTCGTCAGCGCCAGCGCCTGGAGGAGATCGCCGGAGGCGGTGGCGGTCGCCGACGGCGGGCAGGCGGTGTCCGCGGCGGGGGCGGTGAGGCTGGGGGGGAGGGTGGCGGCGGAGAGGGTCAGGGGGGCGCAGAGGGCGAGCAGCAGGCCGAGGGTAACGAGGGTCTTACGCATCCGGTACAACCTCCTGGAGGTAGGGAATCTGCGGGAACGCAGGTTTCCAGACAGAGAGCATAGCAATTGTTCTATTCGTCGAAACACCCCGAGGGTCGCCAGGCAAGGCATCGCCCCCTCCGCCCGGGCATGAATACCACCCTCTTATACATAACTCGGTTCTGGACAGAGACGACGCGATCTGCTTTCCTGTTGCGTGATAGCGGAACTTCGGAAAGGAGATCCAGAATGGGCTCAAGGTTGGCAGAGGAACCGGGAGATCAGGAGAGTTGGGCTGCTCAGGAGATGCTGACGGCCAATCTGGGGGACGAGCGGCTGAATCGGCGTGCGGCCAAGGTTCTCTCCCGACTCGCCGATCGCCCCGAGGGCAGCGTCCCTTCCGCTTTCCAGAGTTGGGCAGAGACCGTCGCCGCCTACCGTTTCTTCGACAATGAGAAGGTGAGTTGGGAGAAGGTGTTAGAGCCGCATCGGGACGCGACGCTGGAGCGGGCGAAGGAGTTTCCCGTGGTGCTGTGCGTCCAGGACACGACGGAGTTGGACTTCACGAGCAAGCCCCAGATCCAAGGTTTGGGACCTCTGACCTATGAAGCGGCCCTGGGTCTATACATCCACCCAACGCTTGCCATCACTCCCGAGCGGCTCTGCCTCGGAGTCGTGGATCAGTGGACCTGGGTTCGGGACCCGCAGGATCACGGTGGCAAAGACCGTCAGCATCGCTTGAAAAGGCCGATTGAGGAGAAGGAAAGCTTGCGTTGGGTCGAGGGCTACCGGCGGGTTTGCGACTGGCAGAGCACTTTGCCGCAAACCCGGCTGGTGTATGTCGCCGACCGGGACTCGGACCTGTTCGAGTTGTTTGAGCAGGGGCAGAGGGGAGAAGCGGACTGGCTGATTCGAGGCAGCCAAGATCGTGCTTTGGTCGAGGGGGGACTTGTTTGGTCCGCGATGCGCAAGGCGGAGGTTTTGGGGACTCTCGACTTCGATTTGCCCGCCACGCCCCAGCGCGCCAAGCGTCGAGTGGTGCAAACCCTGCGAGCTGAGCGCTTGAAGCTAAGGCCTCCCTATCGCCCCGACAGGAAGCTGCCACCGGTGGAAGTGACGGCGATTCTGGCCTGGGAGGAGGAGCCTCCTGAAGGCGTCGAGCCGATTGAATGGCTGCTCCTGACCAATCTGTCCATCGGGAACGCCGAAGAGGCCCAGGAGAAGGTGCAGTGGTACGTATGCCGCTGGCAAATCGAGGTCTACTTTCGCATTCTCAAGAGTGGATGCAAGGTCGAAGAGCTACAGTTGCAGGAACGGAACCGCCTGGAAGTCGCTCTGGCCCTTTACATGATTGTCGCCTGGCGGGTGCTGTACCTGATCATGCTGGGCCGAACGATGCCCGAGATCTCCTGTGAAGCGGTGCTCGCCCCTGAAGAGTGGAAGGCGGTCTATCTGGTAACCCAGAGGAAAAGCCCACCCTCCCGCCCTCCGGTCCTCCAGGAGATTCTCGTCATGATTGCCCAGCTAGGCGGCTTTCTAGCTCGCAAGGGAGATGGATTCCCTGGCCCCAAGGCACTCTGGATCGGCCTCCAACGCACTCGCGACTTCGTCCTCGCCCTCGAAGCACGGGAGGCCATTTCCTAGAGATGTGTATAAGAGGGTGGCATGAATACCCGGGCTAAGAACGGCGCCCCCTGAAGGGGGCTTGAAGCCGGATTCATCCGGCGCTGTTCTTAGCCCGGCGATTCATCGCCGGGCGGAGACGCGCCGGCCCCCTCCGCCCCTCCGCCTTCGCCCACCCGGCCGCTCCCTCCGCCCATCGATTCGCCGTCTCCGCGATCCCATCCCGCGTCTCCGCCCGGCGGCAAGGCGTCCCCGCCGAACGATTCCGCGCCTGCGCGTGCGTCTCCGCCGAGTCCGGGAAGCCGTTTTCCGCCTCCTCCCCCTCGTTCCCCGCCGCCTCCCAGCCGAATTTTCGTACGTCCCTTCAGTGGGCGAGCTCCTCCCTCTCATTCCCCGAAGCGCGGAACGAGAGGGAGGCGACGAAAAATCAGGGGGAGCGACGTGGGAACGAGAGGGAGGAGCTTGGGAACGAGAGGGCGGACCCTTCCCCCTCGTTCCCGGAGACGAAAAACCAGGGGGAGGGCTCAGAAAATCAGCGGGAGCGCCCGCGGAACCGCTGGGCGTACCCGCAGCTCCTCCTCCGCCAGCCGCCCTACCCGTAGCTCTCGTGGTGCTCGCGGTCGGGGGGGACGCCGATCGCTTTGAAGGCGGCGAGGACGGTCTCGAGGAAGCGAGGGGTGGGCTCTTCCCCCTTGATCCGCGCGGCCTGCTTCTCGAAGTTCGAGAGGCCGGGGCCGCAGGTGTAGATCTCGACCGCGGTGGGGTCGGGGATCAGCTCGCGGAGGAGCTCCTCGCCGACCCGGCCGTGGCGGATCTCGAGGCCGGGGGCGGTCCGCCGCTCGCGCGAGATGGCGTGGACGATGCGCAGCTTGTCCGGGAAGCGCTCGGCGAGGGCCTGGAGCTGGTGGCCGAAGATGATGTCGTTCCAGGTCTTGTTGCCGTAGATCAGGGTGTGGCGCAGGCGCATCCCGGTCTCCAGGCAGAACTTGAGGAGGCTGTAGTTCGGCACGATCCCCGAGCCGGCGCAGACGTGAATGAGGTGGTCGGTGCGCGTCTCGACGTCCGGCGGCAGGACGTAGGGGCCGCCGAAGCCGGTCGCCACGATCTTCATCCCCGGGCGGGCGTCGTAGGTGAGGAAGGGGGAGAGCAGGGGTGGGTACTTGGTCTGCCCCTTGACGTAGGTCTCGGCCTTGATGGTGATCGCGAGCTGCTTCTCGTGCGGCGCCGAGGTGGTCGAGTAGGCGCGCCCGGGCTCCTTCTTCCCCTTGACGTCCTCGAAGTAGCTGCACAGGCTCTCCAGCGCCGGGAACTGCTGCGGCCGGATGGTGAGGAACTGCCCGGCCTGGTACTCCTGCGGCCCGCCGCCGGCGAACAGGTTGAGCGTCACGGTGTCCGGCGTCTCCCAGATCACCTCCGAGATCACCAGCTCCATCTCGCGGATCTTCTGCCGGGGCGCCTTCATGGGTGTCCCAGCGGGCGCCTCGGCGGGCGCTTCGGCGGGAGGACGGAGGGCGCTCGAGGGGTCCGCGAGGGAGGCGGCGGGGACGTTCGGTTCGGCCATGGGACGGTTTCTCCTCTTTTATCTTGATGGCTAGATCTTGATGGCGGGGCGCGGGCGGGTGGGGGCGTGGGCGCCGGGGAGCTCCTGCCATTCGACCCGGTAGACCGGCACCGGCTGCGCCTTGCCGCGCAGCGGCCAGGGGGTGAGCGCCGACACCGGCGGGGGCCGGCGCAGGGCGGCGAAGAGCGGCTCGGCGATCAGGATCTCGGCGGGGCCGGCCTCCGAGCAGAGGCGCGAGGCGGTGTTCACCGCGTCGCCGATCACCGTGTACTCGAGCCGGCGCGCGCTGCCGATGTTGCCGGCGAAGACCTCGCCGGCATTAATGCCGATGCCGATCGAGAGCGCCGGCCGCCCCTGGCGGGTCCAGTGCTCGTTGAGCGAGGTGAGCGCCCGCTGCATGGCGATCGCCGCCTGGGTGGCCTGGTCGGCGTCGTCCGGGCGGGAGATCGGCGCTCCCCAGAGGGCCATCAGGGCGTCGCCCATGAACTTGTCGAGCGTGCCGCCGTGCTCGAAGACGATCTCCACCATCTCGGTGAAGTAGTCGGTGAGCAGGCCGGCGATCTCGTCCGGGCTCATCCGCTCGGAGAGCGAGGTGAAGCCGCGGATGTCCGAGAACAGCACCACCACCTGCCGCTTGGCGCCGCCGAGCTGGATCTCCCCCTCCTGGCCGGCGATCTGGAGCGCCAGATCGGGGGTGAAGTAGCGCTGGAAGTTCGACAGCTTGACCGCCTCGCGCCGCATCCGCTCGATCAGCTGGCCGTTCTCGATCGCCACCGCGGCCATGCCCGCGAAGGCGGTGAAGAACTGCAGGTCCTCCTCGCTGAAGGAGTGGCCGGCCCCCAGGCTGTCGAGATAGATGATGCCGAGCGCCGTCCCCTCGCTGCCGAGGAGCGGCGCGCAGAGGGCGCTCTGGATGTCGGACGTCCCGGCGTCCTCGGCCGGCACGTTCTCGGAGAGCACCGCCACCCCCTCCTCGAGCGCCTTCCTGGCGATCCGCCGCGGCACCTTCCAGCTCCCGGCCGGCGAGGCGACGCGGCTCCGCCAGACGCGCGGCACCAGCTCGCCCGCGTCCACCGTCATCACCGCCACCCGCTCGACGTTCATCACCTGGAAGGTGAGCCCCACGATCTTGTCGAACAGGCGGTCGACGTCGGCCTGCCGCGAGAGCTCCTTGGCGATGTCGAGGAGGAGGTTGAGCTTGCGCGTCTGGCGCTCCTCCCGCGAGGCGCCGGGGATGCGCAGCAGCGAGGAGCCGTCCGCGGTCGCGGCGAGCTGCGAGGCGATGTCGGGGCGGGCCGCGACCGGCACCTGGCGCAGGATGGTGGCGTCGAGCGACCCCTCGCCGTCGAACGCCTCGGCGGTCTCCTGGGCGGCGGCCGGCAGCTCGGCCACCACCTCGAAGTCGACCTTGCCGAAGGCGATGTGCGACCCCGAGGTGACCAGGGCGTCGGTGATCCGCGTGCCGTCGAGGTAGGTGCCGTTGGTCGACCCCATGTCGCGCACCCGCACCCCGGCCCCCGCCAGCTCGAGCTCGGCGTGGCGGCGGGAGACGGTGGGGTCCTGGATCGGCAGGTCGCAGGTGGCCGCCCGGCCGACCGTGAAGGCGCGGCCTTCCCGGACGAGGAGGGACGGGCTTCCGGTGGCGGCGACCAGTTTCAAGGGCAAGAGAACCTCGGTTCCAAGCGGTAAGGCTCCGTACCCGATACGGTACTACAAACCGGGGGAGCGGGTTTTCCTGCGGTTTTTCGTGCGCGGGACGGGTTGAATCGCCCAAAAAGTCTGTGCTATCCTGGGCTCGTTCGATGGCGGTTGCATCGGACGTATGGCGCATTCGTCTAGGGGTCCAGGACGTCGCCCTCTCACGGCGGTAACACGGGTTCGAATCCCGTATGCGCTACCAGGTTTTTCTTTCTTCCCGTCCTATCCGAACCTCTGCCCCCGCCTGGGAAACCCACGGCGAAGGCGGTAGAGACGTGACAGGTCGTAACGAGAACGTTTCGACCGCCACGGGGACGGCGTCACGTCTCTTCGCAGGGCAGGTCGTTTAAGTTCACCACCGTCGCGTCGGTCCATCCTCTAGAACGGCATCCTCGAAACGGCATCGAATCTGCCCCGGTCGCGCCTTGTCTTCGGCGCCGGCTTGCCCTCCGGCGGAGACGTGACGCCGTCCCCGTGGCCTCCGTCAGGTTATCGTTACGACCTGTCACGTCTCTACCGCCTTCGGCGCAGGGTGGTGTCTCCCCGACATGGATTTCCCTCCAGGGCCATGTAACACTGTGACCGTGCAACGTTGAGATCGCTCCTGAGCCGTATGCCGCGCCGTTTCCTCATCCTCCTCGTCATCGTCCTGCTGGTCCTGGTGGCGCTCGTCCTCGGGCTCGGCCTGTTCCTGGGCACCCGCGACCGGGCGGGGTTCGTCGAGCGCTTCGAGATCTTCCCGTCGGAGGAGAAGCTGACCCTGGAGCCGGCCTCGTTCGACCGGCTGCCGGGGTGGCGCGAGGACGCGGTCGAGGCGGCGCTCCCCGCGCTGCTGCGCTCGTGCGCGAGGATCGCCGCCCTGCCGGACGGCGCTCCGGCCGGGGGGGCGGGAGAGGCGGCGGGGATCGCCGGCAGGGCGGCGGACTGGCGGACGGCGTGCGCGGAGGGGGGGAAGGTGCCGCCCGGGGACGGCGCGGCGGCCCGGCGCTTCTTCGAGTCCCGCTTCCGTCCCTGGTCGGCGCGCGACCACCGCAACCCGATCGGCCTGTTCACCGGCTACTACGAGCCTCTCCTCCACGGCAGCCGCCGGCGGCATGACCGCTTCACGGTGCCGCTCTACGGCCGGCCGCCCGAGCTGGTGATGGTCGACCTCGGCCGCTTCCGCGACGACCTCAAGGGGAAGCGGATCGCCGGGCGGGTCGAGAAGGGGGAGCTCGCCCCCTTCCCGGACCGCCGGGAGATCGACGCCGGCGCGCTCGCCGGGCGCAGGCTGGAGCTCGTCTGGGTGGACGACCCGGTCGCCGCCTTCTTCCTCCAGGTGCAGGGCTCCGGCCGCGTCCAGCTCGCCGAGGGAGGGGAGATGCGGGTCGGCTACGCGGCGCAGAACGGCCGCCCCTACGTCTCGGTGGGAAAGGCGCTGATCGCCCGCGGCGCCCTCAAGCCCGCCGAGGTTTCGCTGCAGACGATCCGCGCCTGGCTCACCGCCCATCCCGCCGAGGCGCCGGCGCTACTCGAGAAGAACCCCTCCTACGTCTTCTTCCAGGAGACCCACCGCCCGCAGGGGCGGCCGCGGAGGGGGACGGGCCGCTGGGCGCCGCCGGGGTGCCGCTCACCCCCGGGCGCTCGCTCGCCGTCGACCTCAAGTACCTGCCGCTCGGGGTCCCGGTCTGGATCGCCGGCGGCATGCCCTCGCCGCGGGCCGGCGAGGGGGACCTGAAGCTGCGGCGGCTGCTCGTCGCCCAGGACACCGGGGGCGCCATCCGCGGGCCGGTGCGCGGCGACGTCTTCTTCGGCTTCGGCCCGGAGGCGGAGGAGGTGGCGGGGCGGATGAAGCACCGCGGGAAGCTCTGGCTTCTGCTGCCGGTCGGGGTGGGGGCGGGGCGGTAGGCGTTCGCGGCGATCGGCAAGGACGCAGTGCTTCCTACGGGCTCAAGGGTGCTGGGAGGAGAAGTCGACCCCAGACACTTTGACGACGGCCTGCCAAGCGGCTTCCTGGCTGGCGCGATCGTGGAGGTGTGGGTGGCGCTGCGCCTCGATTGGGCCTGTGAACTTCCCTGGAGCCGAGGCGAAGAATTGCCCTGAGACGTCGGTTCCGAGCTCCGACGCCTGGAGGTACCGACGGGCCGCGGTCTCCGGCGTCTGATTCATGCCGGGAATGAGGCTCACGATTGGGATGAACAGATACTTCAACGCCGGGCCAGCGTTTCGCACCACCTTGGTGCCGGTCGCCGCGCCGGGCGAGACAGCGTACACGGCCATGCCGGAGGGTAGCCGGCGGGCCAGCGCCGCGACCCACCAGGCGATGATGAGCTTCGCGTCGGCATACGCATTGTTGGGCACGTACTTCACGTTCGGCCCGTTGCGGATCAGGGCTTCCACAGCGGCGGTTCGGTCACCCTGGTGGTGTTTGGCCGCGAAGGCCGCCAGGTCGGTGAATCTGAACAGGGGCACGTCCCCGCGGGCAGGCTCCGCGCCGGCGATGACAATCCGCGCGTTGGGGCTCAGCAGGTTGGCGCGGAGCAACCCGACAGTCAGTTGATGATGGCCGATCAGCGGGGCCTGAGAAGCCTCGACGCCCGCCGCGGTGAGCACGCGCTTCTTACCTGGGACCATCCCTGCATTCAGCAGCAGGAAATCGATCGGCCGATCTCGCTCGACCAGCTCGGCGAGGGCGGATTGAACGCTGGCCGGTGCGTTCAGATCCAGCTCCAGCGGCGTGAAGACCTGGGTCTTGGTCTCAGCCGCGAGCTGAGCGGCCGTTTCCTGGACCCGGGCCAGGCTGCGGCCGGTGACGATGACCTGGCGGTAGCCCTGGATGGCGAGCAAGCGGGCTGCCGCATAGCCGAGCCCCGAGGTGGTGCCGGTGACGAGTGCGATCGAAGGTTCCATGGGCGTCTCCGTGGTGTAGGGTGAAGGTCGAGTCGTGAGGCCCCGCGAGGGCAGAGCCAGCTTGCCAATTTCGAACTGTTCGGTTATATATTGGCGCGATGGCGAGTGTCAAGGAGTTTTGAACCACATGATTCAAAATACCGCCAGGCCGCGGGGTCGGCCGCGCAGCTTCGACGAGACGGAGGCGCTGGAAAAGGCGACCCAGGTGTTCTGGTCGAAGGGCTACGACGGAGTGACGATTGACGATCTCGTCGCCGGGATGGGTGTGGGACGGCCGAGCCTGTATGCCGTCTTTGGGGACAAGCGGGCGATATTCCTGCGCGTCCTCAGGGCGTACGCGGAACGGAAGGGCGCATCAGCCGCGAAGGCACTCCTCTCGCCCCAGGGTCTTCGCGATTCGATCGCGGGCTTTCTGAGGTACGCCGTCGAAAGTGCGACCGAGAAAGGGTCCGCCCGGGGCTGCCTGCTGGTGTGCGTCGCGCCGCTCGTGAACGACGATGAGGTTCGGCGGTTCCTGCAGAGCTCGGTCGCGGGCGGCGCGGCGCTCGTGGAGCGCCGTTTCCGGGAGGGGATCTGTGCGGGAGACATCCCGCCTGACTTTCCGGTAGCCGTGCGCGCGATCCAGGTCACGGATTTTGCTCGTGGCCTGACCCTGCGTGCGCGGATAGGCACGCCGCGCAAGACGCTCCTCAAAGAGGCTGAGGAAGCGGCCGACCTGGTGCTCCAGCCGCGGCGCGTCTGACGGGTTACGACATGGCGAGGTACTTCTGCACCGTCGCCCGGCCGATGCCCAACTCGCGGGCTTCTTCGATGGGAGAAGGACAGCGGAGGAAGTAGGAATCAAAACAAACCAGGGCGCCGGCCGTCCCCTCCGGCCGGCGCCCCCCTACGGCGGACTCAGTGGCGGATCGCCACCGTGGACGTGGTGCCGGTGCTGGCGGTCCGCGGGACCCGGACGGCGGCCTCTTCCGTCTTCGCGGCCCGCTTGGGGCCGAAGGCCCGGCGGAGCACCGGGCCCAGCACGGCGGGATGGAACAGCGCCGCGGGCGACTTCAGCATGTGGTTGACCTCCTGGAAGCGGCGGAAGACGTCCTCGCTCCGGGGGATCAGCTGGAACACCTGCTCGAGATACCAGTGCATCATCTTCACCTTGGGAGTGATCTTCCCCCCCTGCGTCGCGGGCCAGCGCAGGTCCTCGCCGGTGGTCAGCGCCCACGGGCCGGCGACCAGCCGGGCGACCGCCTTCTGGAAACCGCGGGTATCGAGGTGCTTGCGGCCGGCGCGCAGGGCGTCGCGCAGCGCCAGGACCTCGAGGCCGGTCAGCGTCATCCCCACGCCGTAGACCGGATTGAAGGCGCAGACCGAGTCGCCGAGCGCCGCGAACCCCGCCGGCACGGTGGCCTGGTCGTAGTGGCACAGCCGGTTCTCGGTCTTGCGGTAGCCCCAGATCCGCGACAGCGGACGGGCGTGCTCGATCGCCCGGTAGAGCTCCGGGGAGGAGAGGCTGCGGGCGAAGCGCAGGAACCCCTCCTCGTCGGTCGGCGGGTAGTCGTGCATCACCCCGGCGATCGTCACCAGCCAGCGGTTCCCCTCGATCGGCTGGATGATCCCCGCCCGCGGCTGATAGGGGGGGCGGTTCATCAGCAGCAGGCTCTTCCAATCCTTCTTGAAGTCCTCGACCGGCTCGTAGATCCGGGTCGCGTACCCCCAGAAAGCGTCGACCACCGTCTCCTTGGGGCGCGGGAAGCCCGCGGCCTCGAGCCATTCGGGGGCCTTGGAGCCGCGCCCGCTCGAGTCGACCACCAGGTCGGCCGCGATCGAGTTCATCGCCCCCGGCTCGTTGGTGGCGTGGTGGCGGGGGAAGAGGGTGACCCCTTCGACGTGGGCGTGGTCCTCGGAGAGGATCAGGCCGGCGACCTCGAACCCTTGCAGGAGCTTGATCCGGGGATCGGCCAGCAGGCGGCGGCGCATCGCCGTCTCGAGGAGGGGACGGGTGAAGGTGATGAGCTCGAGGCCGAGCGCCTTGCGCGGCGACCAGCCCGAGCGGTAGAGGATGCGAAAGTCGCTCCCCTGGTCGAGGAGGTGGCTGCCCTGCCCCTGGAGGTCGGCGGTGATCCCCGGGAAGAGCTCCTCGATCACCTGGAGCCCCCGCTTGAGGAGGAAGTGGAGATGGCGGGCCTGCGGGACCCCCGGGCGGTAGTCGCTGTTCTCGGGGATCTGATCGCGCTCGATGACGGTGACCTGCTCGAAATGTTCGGCGAGCACGCGCGCTGCGAGCATGCCCCCGATGCTTCCTCCCACGACGACGGCGTGGCAACCTGAGACTCCTTGGAGCCCTTGCTGCGCTGAGCCTCGACCCTGCATTTGAATCCCCCTTTCGGGTGTGAAACGCCTGCTCGATCTTCTTAACCGTCTACTGAAGCAGCTGCCCAAGCTCCTGTGCATAGGAAATGCCAGAGGCGCGGGCTCTTTTTGGCGCAAAGGGGGATGGTAAGAATTGCCGGTCGACGGGATATGCTCCGCGTGGAGGTCACGGCATGAATCTGCGAGTTCTGGGCAGCTCGGGCGGCTACCCCGCCCCCGGAAATCCGAGCACCGGCTTCTTCCTCGAGCATGCCGGGGCCAGGCTCTGGCTCGACGCCGGCAACGGCACCTTCGCCGAGCTGCAGCGGCTGGCGGACTTCACCACCGTCGACGCCCTGCTGCTCAGCCACGCCCACGCCGACCACTGCGCCGACCTCTTCCCGCTCCACGTGGCGATCCGCTACGGGCTGGCCAACGGGTTCAAGCTGCCGGTCTACGCGCCGCCGGGGCTGCGCGAGCGGCTGGGGGCGCTGCTCGATCCCGGCGGCGCCGAGCAGCTCGACGAGGCGTTCGACTTTCATCGCATCGACGCGGGGGAGCGGGTGGAGATCGCCGGCGTCGCCTTCACTTTCCTGCGCACCGATCACCCCATCCACTGCCTGGCGATGCGCGCCGAGACGGCGGCGGGGACGCTGACCTACTCGGCCGACACCGGCCCCGGGGCGGACCTCGCCGGCTTCGCGCGGGGGAGCGACCTCCTCCTCTGCGAGGCGAACTACCAGGACGCGCGGATGGGGGCCCCCCTCCACCTCAGCGCCCGCCAGGCCGCCGACACCGCCCGCCGCGCCGGCGCCCGGGAGCTGGCGCTCACCCACGTCTGGCCCACCCTCGATCCAGAGGTCTCCCTGCGCGAGGCGCGGGAGGCGGTCCCCGGCCTGCCGATCCGCTGGGCGGGCCCCGGCGAGCGGTTCGAGATCGGCTGAGCCTGGACGGAAATCCCGCCCGATTGCAAGAAAGAGTCGGCGAGAGAGGGGTATTTGTAAGGCGTGCCGCGAGGGGGGAAAACCGTGACAAACCGAGCGGAGTGTCAGCCCGTGTCACTGACAGAGGGCGATCACGACCTCGGACAGAGGCAGGATCCGGGAAGAAATCCGCGGATCCGCATGCAAGCATCGTCTTCCATACCAGTGAACAAAAATTCGCACCGAGCTCTGCGCGGAATTGTCACCTTCAAGTTTTTTTCAACTTCACACCCCCGAGGGGTGGTCAGCCGCCGAACTTGATGGGGTCGCCGAGCTCGTCGAGGGAGAAGTTGGCCATGATCTGGTGGCCGTTGAAGTCGAGGACCCGCATGTCCTCGACGCCGTCGAGGTCGCGGGCGACGGTGGCGAAGGATTCGGCGTAGCGGGCGCGCAGGGCGTCGAGGTTCACCTCGTAGGCGAGGAACTTGTCGATCCCCTTGTAGCGCAGCTTGCCGACCATCCGCTCGTCGGTCAGCTTGGGGTAGGTCGACAGCAGCAGCAGGGGGCCGCTGCCGGCGAAGACGATGTAGGCGCGGATCGGTCTCTGGCTCATCTTCTGGAGCTCCCCGGGTTTCAGCCGCTCAGGCGGCGGGTTTCGGGCGACAAAGGCTTCAGGCGACAACGCTTTTCAGGCGACGAAGTACGCGCTGGCGCGGATCTGCAGGCGGGCCCGCGGCTCGAAGCCGCTGCCGACGACCGAGAAGGCGCTGGTGCTGCCCAGGATGGGGAGGACGATCCAGCCGTCGAAGCTCTCGCCGCCCGCGTAGGGGGGGACCACCGGCTCGATCTCGGCGATCTTGGTCCAGTGATCCTCGTCGGGATCGAAGGAGGCGCGCAGCTCGACGTAGGCGCGGTCGAGGTCGATGGTGCGCTGTCCCGACGGGTGCCAGATCGAGAACACGAAGCGCACCTCGTCGTAGGCGCTGGTGCCGAGGAACGCCTTGCCCGCGATCAGCAGCGGGAAGGTGAAGGAGCCGGCGGTGTCGGTGGCGAAGATCTCCGGCGTGGGGTCGAAGACGACCTGCCTCGGCGGGGTGGGGGTGGCGGCATTCATCTCGTCTCCTCAGGGGTCGTGCTGCCGCGGGCCAGGGTGAGAGCCCGCGCGATCCGCTGGCGGGCCTCGTCGTTCCCTGCCGGCCCAACGCCGAGCAGGGGGGCGGCGAGGCCGAAGGCGACCGCGCCGGCTTGGGCGTACAGAGGGATCTCTTCGACCCCGAAGCCGCCGGCGGCGAGCATCGGGATGTCGCCGAGCGGACCGCGGATCACCGACAGGTAGGCGGGCCCGCCTACCGGCGGCAGCGGGTAGACCTTGACCAGGTCCGCTCCCAGCCCGGCCGCGTCGACGATCTCGGTCGGGGTGAGCGCCCCCATGATCAGGTAGATGCCGGCCTCCCGCGCCACGCGGGCCACCTCGGGGTTGACGTTGGGGGTGACGAAGAACTCCGCCCCCGCCGCCACCGCCTCGCGGGCGCGCTCCGCGGTCGACACCGTCCCCATCCCGATCCACGGGGGTCCGCCCGCCTCGCGGGCACCGCGGCGCTCGGCGAGCAGCTCGCGGACCAGCGCGGCGGCGCCCGGCACGGTGAAGGTGATCTCGACCAGCTCGACACCGCAGGCGGCGAGCGTCCGCGCCTGGGCCGCCGCCTCCTCGCGGGATGGGGTGCGCACGACGCCGACGAGGGGCGCCCGGCGCACGCTGAGCGCGACGGAATCTCGGACGAGGACAGTAGTATCCATGGGGCGAGGAGTCTATCATCCACAAACGGTGAGGAATCCAGCCACGGGTGGGAAAGGAACAGCTTCCGGAGTATCATGGCCGGACGCGCATGAGGGGAGCGCTTTCAGTCAGGATTTTAACGGCAGATGGCAGTGTCCGATCAACCGCTAGAACGAGAGTCGCTGGAAGAGCTCCTGCGACGGCTCCGGCCGAGACTGAAGCAAGTCCTCGGGCGTTATCGTATTCCGGCGCACGATGCCGAGGACTTGGTGCAGGAAGCGCTGATCTCCACCATCCAGAAGTGGGACGTCATCCAGGATCCCGAGGCGTGGCTCCTGGTCACCCTGCGCAACCGCTGCGTCGTCTACTGGCGCAAGCGCCGCAACAGCCTCTACAACTCGGTGGACACGGCGATCCTCGAGCTCCTCGCCGAGCCGGTCGCCGCGCCGCAGGAGCGCTCCGAGCTGCTCTGGGACTTGAACAACCTCCTCGAGGAGCTGCCGCCGCGCTGCCGCAAGCTGCTGCGCCTGCGCTACGGCCTCGGCTTCGACTCGACCGAGGTCGCCGAGCGCATGGGCTACCACCCGTCGAGCGTGAGGAAGGTGGCCAGGCGCTGCATGGCCGCGCTGACCTACCAGATGGTGACCCGCGGCTTCACCAAGGTCCCGGTGCCGGACGACGACGGCGACCCGGACGCGTGAGGGGGTTAAGTCCCTTCTTCCTTCCCCAGCGCCCCCAGCGCCCGCCGGCACACCCCGCGCAGGATCCGCACGTCCCGGCTGTCCGGGGCGGCCCTCGCGGCCAGCCGGCGCAAATCCCGCAGCACCCCGCCGTAGGAGTCGTCGCGGGCGAAGCCGATCTTTCCCAGGACCTCGCCGGCGTGGGCGAGGAGGCCGTCGATCTCTCCGGCGGTGGCGGGGGGCTCGGGGGGCGCGACCGGAGCGGCCGCTTCGTCTCCGGCCTGGACTCCGGCCTGGAACAGCTCCCAGGCGAGGATCAGCACCGCCTGCGCGAGGTTCAAGGTCGGCTGCACGGGCGAGCAGGGGATGGTGACCACGGCGCTGGCGAGCGCCAGCTCCTCGTTGGTCAGCCCTCCGACCTCGGGGCCGAAGACGAGGGCGGTCGGGGTGTCCGGCGGATCGGCCGCCAGCCAGGCGGGGAGCTCGCGCGGCGAGAGCAGGGGGACGCCCAGGCGGCGGTCGCGGGTCGAGGTGGTGCCGACGACGCGGCGGAAGGGGGCGAGCGCGGCCGGCAGGCTGTCCACCCGCTGAATGCCGGCGAGGATCGCCCCGGCGCCGACGGCGAAGGCGGTCGCCTCGCGGCCGATCGCCGCCGCCGGCTCGACCAGGATCAGGCGCGACAGCCCCATGTTGGCCATCGCCCGCGCCGCGGAGCCGACGTTCCCCTCGACCCGGGGGCGGACGAGGACGACGGCGGGCGGCTGGCGGGTCAAGGCGCGGCCTTCATCGGCAGTGCCCTGGTTTGAACCGCGCAGCCGACTGGCAGCGACGAAGGAGCGAAGCCCGAAGGAGGCGAGCAGGTTTCAAACCAGGACACGACTCCGTCATCGGAAGCCGCGGCGCAGCTCGCTCTTGAAGGTGTCGAAGACGTCCTGGCCGTAGAGGCAGAGGACGACCCGTTCGAGCTTCGTCCCCCCCTGGAGGAAGCGGTGGGCCTCGGTGAGCATGATGCGGGCGGCGCGCTGGACGGGGAAGCCGAAGTTGCCGGTCGAGATCGCCGGCAGGGCGATCGACTTCAGCCCCCGCCGGTCGGCGAGCGCCAGGGCGGCGCGCACGGCGGCGGCCAGCTTCTTGTCCTCGTCTCCCTCGCCCATCCGCGGGCCCACGGCGTGGATCACCCAGCGCGCCTTGAGGTTGCCGGCGCCGGTCATCACCGCCGTCCCCACGGGCGTGCCGCCGATGCGGTCGCACTCCTCCTGGATCGACGGCCCTCCCTTGCTGCGGATCGCCCCCGCCACGCCGGTGCCGAGCTGGAGCTGGTCATTGGCGGCATTGACGATGCCGTCCACGTCGAGCTCCGTGATGTCCCCCTCGACCAGCTCGAGATGCGGCCGGTATCGGGGCACGGTCATCTTGTTTCCGAGCTGGTTGATGTGGTCGTTCGCGGTCGTTTCAGCCATCGTACTCCCCCTGTTCATCATAGCAGCCCCCTGTATCCTCAATGGTGTAGACTCCTCCGCGCCATGTGGACGGAGCTCAAAGCGCGGCTGGCGGCCGACCTCGCCAGGGTGATACGGGAGCGTTTCGGTGTCGAGCACACACCCCTGCTGGAGGTACCCCCCCGCCGCGAGCTGGGGGACCTCGCCTCGCCGGCGCCGATGCAGCTCGCCCGCGTCCTCAAGCGCAACCCGCGGGCGATCGCCGAGGAGATCAAGGACGCCCTGGGGACTCTGGAGACTCTAGAGATCGTCCGCGGCGTCCAGGTCCAGGGCGCCGGCTTCCTCAACTTCTTCCTCGACCGCCGCCTCTTCGCCGCCGGCCTGATGGACGCCGCGCTGGTCGGCGGCCCGGCCCCGCGCGGCGGCAAGGTGGTGATCGAGCATACCAACATCAACCCCAATAAGGCGGCCCACATCGGCCATCTGCGCAATGCCGTGCTCGGCGACATCCTCGGCCGCTCGCTGAAGAGCCTGGGCTATCCGGTCGAGATCCAGAACTATATCGACGACACCGGGGTGCAGCTCGCCGACGTGGTGGTGGGCTTCCTCGACCTGCGTCATCTGGATGCCGCCGCGGTGGCGGCCCTGCCGGAGCCGTTCGACTATTACTGCTGGGACCTCTACGGCGAGGTCGGCCGCTGGTACGAGGGCAACCCGGAGGGGCAGCGCCTGCGCCGCGAGACCCTGCACCAGATGGAGGCGGGGACCGGGGAGCGCGCCGAGATCGGCCGGCTGGTGACCCGGCGGATCGTCGGCCGCCACCTCGCCACCATGCGGCGGATCGACGTCTCCTACGACCTGCTGACCCGCGAGAGCGACATCCTGGGGCTGAATTTCTTCGAGCAGGCGTTCGCCCGCCTCAAGGAGTCGGGGGCCGTCCACCTGGAGGCCGAGGGGAAGAACGCCGGCTGCTGGGTGATGCCGCTGTCGCAGGCCGAAGAGTTCGCGGGGCTCGAGGACCCGGACAAGGTGATCGTCCGCTCGGACGGCACGGTGACCTACGTCGGCAAGGACATCGCCTACCAGCTCTGGAAGTTCGGCCTCCTGGGGCGCGACTTCGGCTACCGCTTCTGGCAGCAGGAGGGGGTCTGGGAGACCACCCGCGACGGCGTCGAGGGGCATCCCCTCTTCGGCGGCGCCTGGCGGGTGTTCAACGTCATCGACGTCCGCCAGAGCTATCTCCAGAAGATCGTCCGCGCCGGGCTCCAGGCGCTCGGCCACACGGCCGAGGCCGACCGCTCGGTCCACTTCGCCTACGAGATGGTCGCCCTGTCGCCGGCCACCGCCCGCCAGCTCGGCTTCCTGGGCTCCGTGGACGGCAGCGCCGCCGGGGGCGCCGGAGATGTTGAGGACAAGTTCCTCGAGATGTCGGGGCGCAAGGGGATCGGGGTCAAGGCCGACGACCTGATGGACCAGCTGATCGTCAAGGCGCGCGAGGAGATCGGCAAGCGCAACCGCGACCTGGCCGAGGCTGAGCTCGACGGCCTGGCGCGCCAGATCGCCGTCGCCGCCCTGCGCTTCTTCATGGTCAAGGCGACCAACAACCGGGTGATCGCCTTCGATTTCGACGAGGCGCTGAGCTTCGAGGGGGAGTCCGGCCCCTACCTCCAGTACTCGCTGGTGCGGGCGAAGAACATCCGCCGCCGGTTGCAGCAGGAGGGGATCGCGGCGGACGTCTTCGCCGAGGACGCCCTCGCCGTCCCCCACGAGCTGTGGAGCGAGGACCTCTGGGACCTCATCCTCGAGGTGGCGCAGATCGGCGAGACGGTCGAGAAGGCCACCGAGAACCTCGAGCTCTCGCTCATCGCCCGCCACGCGCTCGAGGTCGCGCAGCGTTTCAACGCCCTCTATCATCGCCACCCGATCCTCCAGGAGAAGGACGAGCAGGTCCGCGCCGCGCGCCTCGCGACGGTGCAGATCTTCCGTCGCGGCCTCGAGACCCTGAGCGAGCTCCTGGGGGTTCCCGTCCCGGAGAAAATGTAAATGGAAGCGGACGGACGTCCCCAGAAGAAGCCCACCTCCCCCTGGCTCTACCTCGGCCTCGGCTGCGGCGCCTGCGTGCTGATCGGCCTGCTCGGCATCTCCGCCTTCACCTTCTTCATGTACCGGAAGGGGAAGGACATTGCCGAGGGGTTCAAGAACCCGCAGGTCCGCGAGCAGCGGACGCGCGAGGTCCTCCCCTACAAGGAGCTGCCGGCCGGCTACTACCCCGCCGGGGCGATGTCGATCCCCTTCCTGATGGACTTCGCCATCCTGACCGACCGGCCGCCGACCGGCGCCGCCGGCCCCGAGCAGCAGGGGTTCGACCAGCGCAGCTTCATCTTCATGAACATGCGCCACCTGCGCGACAACCGGGAGAAGATGGAGCGCTACCTGCGCGGCGAGGCGCCGGCCCCCGACAGCTCCGGCTGGCGGCAGTCGAACGTCAACTTCCAGCAGAAGGAGCTGATCGGCCGCGGCGCCTTGAAGATCGGCGGCCTCGCGGTCCTCTACGCGGCCAACCGCGGCGAGGTCTCGCACAAGGACGGCACGACCAAGGAGGGGATCGTCACCATGATCCTCCCCGAGTGCCCCGACGACCGTCTCCGCTTCGGCACCTGGATCGGCCCCGATCCGCAGGCCGGCAAGCCCCTCGCCGGGGCGAGCTACGCCGGCACCGCGGCCGACCCGGCGGCGATGCACGACTTCCTGGAGAAGTTCCAGCTCTGCGGGGGCGTGGCGAAGTAGGGGCGGAGCGGACGAAGCCCATGTCCCCGGTCGATCTCGATCGCCTCCTGCGGCAGGAGGATTCGCACGTCGAATGGAAGAGGCGGGCGGCGGACATCGAGGACGTCGTCCGTACCCTCACGGCGTTCGCCAACGACCTGAACGGCTCTCTCGAAGGCGGCTGGGTTGTCTGTGGGATCGAGGAAGGCCGCGACGCGCACGGTTTCCCGGTCCCCCGGCGAGAGGGCCTCCCCGCCAGCAGGCTCCAGGAGATCCGAGGCAAGGTCCTCGCGTGGTGCCGGGAGAGAGTGGTGCCGTCGCTCACTCCGGAGGTCGAAGAAGTCCTCCTGCCGGAAGACCCCGCGCGTCGAATCCTCGTCTTCTATGTCCCCGCATCCGCCCATGCGCACTTTTTCCGCGAACAGAGTGGGAGCACCCGCTACTGGGTGCGGTCCGGCAGCGATACGGTGGAAGCTCGGGGCGATCTGCTCCGCAGGCTTCAGGAGGGGAAGCCGGGTATCCCGTCCTTCCTGCAGCGCCCTTGCCCGGGAGCGACCCTCGCCGATCTCGACCTCCATGCCGCCCGAGAGCTTCTGACCCGGGCGAACCTTCCCCGGCCGCCGGAGGAGTATCTACAGCCGGGAGCGCGCCTGGACGCCTTTGCGTATCCCTTGATCCTTGCCCAGGGATTCCCGGGAGAGGCTCACCCGGTGCCCTCGTATCTGGCGGTCCTGCTGTTCCACCGGGAGCCGACCCGCTTCATCCCGGGCGCCTATGTCGTCTTCCTGGTCTATGACGGGCCTGCCCGAACGGAGGCTCACAGTGTCCGCTTCGAAGCGACCGCCCCTCTCCCCAACCTGATCCGGGATCTGATGGACCGGCTGCAGCTCTACACCGGGGTCAGCATCGACAAGTCCGCCAGCGCCGTGGAGATCCAACAGAACCGTCCTCGTTACTCGCTGCGGGCTGTCCAGGAAGCGGTGGTGAATGCGTTCGCTCACCGCGACTACGAATCGGCCGAGCCCGTCCGGGTCACAGTCTTCTCGGACCGCCTGGAGATCGCCAGCCCCGGAGGTCCCCTCCCGGGCGTCGATCCTGAACGGCTGCGGAGAGGGGACGCGCAGCCGCTGTGGAGAAATCCGTCTCTCGCCAGCTTTCTCCTGAAGCTCCAACTCGCCCAGGCCAGCGGTCAGGGGTTGGGGACGATCATGCGAGAGACGAAGGCTACCTCGGGAAGAGAACCACAGATCATCCCAGGGCCCGGCAGCTTCGAGGTGGTGATCCCCGCCTTCCAACCGCGTCCGCAGATCGGGCTGGGCTCCGCAAGCGAGAAGGGCGGCCAGGAGGGTCTGATCCTGATCTCGGTCGGTGGAAAGTCGATCCGCCCCGTGGTCGAGCATTCCTTGTCGTCGCTCGACCTTGTGGCGGCTGAGATCCTGGTCGATTTTGCCCTGCCTGAATATGTCAGTCCGGATGTCCAGCATTGGGAGTCCGAGGCGATCAGGATTCGCGACCAGGTCCGTGAGTGGGTAGAGGACCCGAGTTTTGTCCGTCTGCACCTCTTTTATAGAGGGCCGGTGGTGATTGCGCCCCTCCTTGGAGCTCTGATCGCGCCCATCAAGCCCCTGGTGGTGTACCATTACGAGGACGGTTGGTATCGGCCGGCCTATACTCTCGACAGGAGGTTCCTGATCGGCAAAGAGTGAGCGGATCGTCAGGGATGGCTTGATTCAGAGGCCCTCCGTCGCGCGAGCGGCGGATGAAAATCGGGTGAATTGCCGGAAAGTCCGGGGACGGATAATCGGCAGCCAAGGCCGGCATGGAGGATCGAGAGATCCGAGGGGCCGGCAAGGTTCAGAGACTAGGATCCAAGCGAAAGCGGTAATGATCCCACGAGCGCCCGACATCTCGAAGAGTGGTTTCCAGAGATGATGAGATAGTCCGTTCTACCGCCATAATCCTTCGGCATGAAACGGTAGAAGTCGGAGATAAAGAGCTCCGGCGATAACAAAGCCTGGCTAAAGTTTCCTGACGGTTCGACCTGCCTGCCGACTACCTTCGCTTCTTCTCGTCCCACCGGCGGTGCATCCACAGCCACATCTCGGGGTGGGCGCGGATGTCCTGCTCGGCGACCTCCAGGTAGCGCCGGGTGAGGGCGAGCGCCGCCTCGTCTCCCTTCACCGGAGCGGACGGCGGCAGGATGGCCGGCCGCACCACCACGCGGTAGCGCCCGCCCGGCTCGGGGTAGACGGTGAGCGGCACCACCGGCGCCCCGGTGCGTAGCGAGAGGCGGGCGAGGATCGGGCTGGTGAGGGCCGGGCGGCCGAAGAACGGCACGGCGATCCCCTCCTTCTCCTGCACCCGCTGGTCGATCAGGATGCCGAGCCGGCCGTGTTCGCGCATCGTCTCGAGCATCCCCCGCGCCGCTCCCCGCTTGGGGATGACGGAGTTGCCGAAGCGCTCGCGCAACCCCCGCAGCTCGCGGTCGAGGAAGGGGTTGTCCGCCGGGCGCACCACGATGCTCATCGGGCCGCGGGTGAGGGCGACGAGCGGCGGCGAGAGCTCCCAGAAACCGAGGTGGGCGGTGAGCAGGAAGAGCCCTTTCCCCAGGCTCTCCGCCGCCTCGACGTGCTCCCAGCCCTCCAGGGTGAAGAGATGGCAGAAGTCCCTGGCGTCGAAGCGCGAGGAGGAGATGGCGTCGCAGAGCGCGGCGCCGAAGTGGCGGAAGCACTCTCCGACCAGCCGCCGCCGCTCGGCCTCCGGGGTTTCCGGCAGAGCGAGGGCCATGTTGCGCAGCGCGATCTCCCGGTGCCGGCGGTCGATCGCGTGCACGAAGGCGCCGAGCCCGCGGCCGAACGCGCGCGCCGTCCGGTGCGGCAGCGCGCGCAGAAACCCCTTGAGGAGGAGATAGAGGAAGAATTCGAGCCGGTGGCGCATCATCTGGTCATCCGATCAGCCGATCTTCTCCCGGATCCGGCCCACGGCCGCGTCCAGCCACTCCCAGAACGCCGGCTCGGGGTCGGCGCGGATGGGGAGCTCGGCGAGCGGCAGGTCGACTCGTCCCTGGAGCTTGACGCGGTCCTTCGCGGTGGTGAGCACCCCGGCGGCGCCGCTGGCGCGCCAGGCCGCGGCGAGGCGGTCGAGGCTCGCCGGCGGGTAGGGGTGGTGGTCGGGAAAGTGGAGCTCCCCCGCGACGTCGAGCCCGAGGCTCCGTGCCGTCGCGGCGAAGGCCTCCGGCCGGGCGATGGCGGTCGCCAGGAAGACCTTGGTCCCCGGCGGCAGCTCGCCGCCGCCGATCCAGACGGGAGCGCCCGGCCGGGTGACGCTGGCGAAGCCGGGTCCCGTGAAGCCGTGCGGACGGAGGGCAGAGGCGAGGCCGGTTCCGGAAGCGCCGGGTGCGGCGCCGGTCAGGATCGCCGCGTCCGCCCGCGCGACGGCGGCGAGCGGCTCCCGCAGCCGGCCGGAGGGAAACAGCCGGCCGCCGGCGAAGGGGTCGGCGGCGGGGAAGGCCACCAGGTCGAGGTCGCGGCGCAGCGCGAGGTGCGAGAAGCCGTCGTCGAGGAGGAAGAGGTCGGGCGCCGGGTAGAGGCGGAGGGCCTCGAGCCCTGCCCGATGACGGTCCGGCCCCACCACCACGGCGACCCCGGGAAGCAGTCCGGCGAGGAGCACCGGCTCGTCCCCGCCCTCCTGGGGGCTCAGGAGGGGTCCGGCGCCCGCGCTCACCACCCGCACCCCCCTCCCGGCGCTGCCGTAGCCGCGCGAGAGGATGCAGACGGTCAGTCCGCGATCGCGCAGATGGGCGGCGATCGCCGCTACCAGGGGGGTCTTCCCCGATCCTCCCCAATGCAGGTTGCCGACGCTCACCACCGGCCGCGGCAGGGAGCGGGCCCGCGCGGCATACCACCGCCGCCGGAGGTGATGAGCACCGCCGTAGAAGAGCTGCCAGGGAGAGGAAGGGGGGGAGGAGCCTTCAACCCGCAGCCTCTGGGGAGACCGCCGTGATCGTCGGAGCCAGCATCGCGAGCGTCCGCGCCAGGGCGCCGCGGTTCGCTTCCACCAGCCGGAGGGCGCGCCCGCCGACCTCGCGCCCGGCGGCGGGATCGTCCAGCCATCCCTTCCAGGCCGCTCCCAGCTCGCCGGCGTCCGCCACCCGGCGCCAGGCGCCCGCCTGATCGAAGGCCGCCGCCATCTCGCGGAAGTTGAACATCGCCGGCCCGACGGCGAGCGGCACGCCGAAACGGGCGGCCTCGAGCGGGTTGTGGCCGCCGGTCGGCGTCAGGGTGCCGCCGATGAACGCCGCGGCGGCCAGCCGGTAGAGGCCTGCGAGCTCCCCCAGGCTGTCGAGGAGCACCACGTCCGCCGTAACCCCCGGGGCCGCGAAGGACGGAGCGGACCGCCGCGCCGTGCTCACCCCGCGCCGGCGCAGGAGGGCGTCGACCTCGTTCCAGCGCTCCGGGTGGCGGGGAGCGAGGACGAGGAGCGCCCGCTCGCCGCCGCCGGCCGCCTGGAAGGCGGCGAGCACCGCTTCTTCCTCGCCCGGCATGGTGGAGCCGGCGAGCAGGATCGGCCGGCCGCCGGCCATCCCGCGCAGCGCCGCCTCCAGCTCGGGGTGCGGCGCCGGCTGCGGAGACTCGTACTTGAGATTGCCGGTGACGGCGACCCGCCCGGGTGAGACCCCGAGGGCCACCAGCCGCTCGCGGTCCGCGGCGCTCTGCACGCCGAAGGCGCCGACCCCGGAGAACAGCGGCGCGAGCAGGGGGCGCAGGCGGCGCATCCTGCCGAAGCTGCGGTCGCCGACCCGGCCGTTGACCACCGCGATCGGCAGCCCGCGGCGGCGCGCCTCGCGGAGGACCAGCGGCCAGTAGTCCCCCTCGATCAGCACCAGGGCGCGCGGCTGGTGGCGGGCGAAGAAGCGGCGGACGGCGAAGCCGAGGTCGAAGGGGAGGTAGGCCACCGTGGCCCGACCCCCGAAGGGGGCGAAGGCGGCGCGGGCCCGCTCCTGGCCGGTGGGGGTGACGGTGGTCACCAGCAGCGGCAGGTCGGGGGGGAGCGCCCGGGCCAGGGTGGCGGCGACTCCGACCTCTCCCACCGAGACGGCGTGGAGCCAGATTCCCCCAGAAGCGCCCCCAGGAGCGGCTCCGCCTCCTGCCGCCGGGCCGGTCTCCCGTCCCAGGCGGCCGGCGAGGGTGGGGAGATAGTGGCCCCCCCGGCGGGCGAGCAGGAAGGGGCCCGCCGCGAGCAGGGCGGCGCCGGTCGCGAGCTGGTAAAATCCCCAAAAGACGGAGCGCATCTCGCGCGCAGTATAATGTCTCGTTCGGATTGTCCGGCTCGTAAGGGCAGGGCCGTTTCTCGATTCTCCACGGATGTGTATGCGACACTAGACGCTTCCCAGGCACGGTCCGTATAAAGACATATGCTCGAGCTCGTCCATTCCAACCGGCAGTCTTCCCTTCCCCGGCCCGCGCCGTGGGCCGAGGTGTCCGACCGCGACCTCCTGATGGCCATGCGGGAGGGAGACGAGGCGGCGCTCAACGAGCTCATCAAGCGCAAGACCAAGCCGCTGCTCCAGCTCTGCCACCGCATCCTCGGCGACGTCGACGAGGGGCGGGACGTGGTGCAGGTGACCTTCTTCAAGGTCTGGGAGAACCGCCTGAAGTTCGACGGCCGGTGGAGCCCGAACACCTGGATCTACCGCATCGCGAGCAATCTCGCCATCGACCACCTGCGGTCGCGGCGCAGCCGCGAGCGCTGCGAGGAGCCGGTGCGGCAGTACCTCTTGCAGGTGGCCGACATCCGGGCCACCCGCGACCTCTCCTCCCTCCAGCAGACCGAGGTGGGGGCGATCTTCCGCGAGCTGTCGGTGGGGCTGTCGGAAAAACAGCGGGTCGCCTTCCTGCTCCACGAGCTCGAGGGGCTCTCCTGCCCCGAGGTGGCCGCGATCCTCGACTGCCGCGAGTCGACCGTGCGCAACCACCTGTTCAATGCCCGGAAGTACCTGCGCCGCGAGGTGCTGCGGCGCTACCCGGAGTACGCCGGCGCCTGGGGCACCTTGGGCGAAGGCCGCGAGGAGGAAGCTTGAGCTGCCCGGACTGGCAGGGGCTGGCGGCGCTGCGCGGCGAATTGGCCAAGCGGCCCGAATCCGCGGCGTCCACGGCCTCCGCTGATTGGGCGGCGGCGGTGGAGCACCTCGACGGCTGCCAGCGCTGCCGCCGGGAGGCCCTCGCGGCCGATCCGCTGCTGGTCTTCCGCCGCCTGCCGGCCCTCCAGCTCGGCGAGGCCGCCGAGCGCTCGGAGGTCGAGTCGATGCGCCAGGCGGTGGCCGCCCTGCGCACCGGCCGCCGGCTGGAGTCGCGGCGCCGGTTCGCCGGCTGGCGGCGCTGGGCCTCCGCCGCCGCCCTCGTGGTGGCGGCGCTCGCGGTCAGCCGCGACCCGTCCCCCGTCGTCTCCGCGCCGCTCCCCGCCCCGCTGGCGCTGCCGCAGGACGCGGTCGGCGCGCGCCTCGAGGGGACCCCCGAGATGCTCGAAGGATTGAATCGCCCCGACGCCCGTGTCTACCAGATGAAGGGGAAGGACATGGCGGTGGTGATGATCGTCGACAAGAGCTTCGATGTCTGACCGCTGTCCCGAGCCTGGATTCCCGAGTCTTCCCGTGCCCCGCGAACGCCGCTCCATGCAGAGCTTCCTGTGGGCTCTGGTCCTGCTGTCGGCCCTCGCTTCGGGGGGCTCGGCGGCGCTGGCTCTGACCGCGCCGCCGGCCGCTCCGGCACCGGGGGAGATCGTGCTGCGCGCCTACTCGTTCAAGTACCAGCGGGCGAGCGAGGTGATGACCCTGATCTATCCTCTGCTGTCGCCGCGCGGGACGATCGAGCTGCAACCCGGGGGGAACACGGTGGTGATCCGCGACACCAGCGAGACGATCCGCCGCATCCTGCCGGTGCTCAAGGGGTTCGACCATCCGGCCCGGCCGCTGCGCCTCGAGGTCTACGTGGTGCGCGCCAGCCGTAACACGGTGTCGCCGCAGGTGCAGCGCTCGGACCTGCCGGAGGCGCTGACCAAGCGCCTGCGCGACCTGCTGGCCTACGACGTCTACGAGGTGCAGGCGCAGGCGCAGCTCTCCGGCACCGAAGGGCAGTGGGTGGACTACGAGCTGGGGCCGGACTACAAGCTGAGCTTCCGCTTCGGCACCCTGATGACCGACCAGCGGCTCAAGCTGTCGAGCTTCCAGATCTCCCGCCGCGCGGAGGGGAAGCTGCCGGGCGTGCTGTTGCAGACCAACCTCAACCTCTGGGTCGACCAGACGACCAGCCTCGGCCTCGCCAAGAGCGAGGCGAGCCACGAGGCGCTGATGGTCGTGCTGACCCTGCGCGATGGGCGCTAGGGCGAGCCAGCTTTTTTAGAACGAACCAAAGGAGCTTCGGGAAGAGTCATGCAGTTCATCTGTCGAGTGGGGACGCCGGACGGCCGGGTGTTCGAGGAGATGTTCACGGCGAGCGACGAGACGGCGCTCCGCAGCGACCTCGGCAAGCGCGGCTATCACCTCTTCGAGGTGAAACGCCAGGGGATGGCCCCGAAGATGGGGCTTCCCGCGCTGCTGCGCGGCGGGCGGCGGGGGAAGGTGCCGGTGCAGGATTTCCTGGTCTTCAACCAGGAGCTGGCGGCGCTGCTCAAGGCGGGGCTGCCCCTCCTCCAGGCGCTCGACCTGATGCTCGAGCGCCTCGAGAACCCCACCTTCCGGGCGGTGCTGACCGACGTGCGCGACCGGGTGAAGAGCGGCACCGACCTCTCGGAGGCCTTCGCCGAGCATGGCGACCTCTTCCCGCGCCTCTACCCCTCGTCGCTCAAGGCGGGGGAGAAGAGCGGCGAGCTCGAGGCGGTGATCCGCCGTTTCGTGCGCTACATGAAGCTTGTGCTCGACGCCCGCCGGCGGGTGATCTCGGCGCTGACCTATCCGGCCGTGCTGGTGGTCCTCTCGATCACCATGATCGCGGTGATGACGATCTACGTCGTGCCGCGCTTCATGGGCTTCTTCACCGAGCTCGACGCCGACCTGCCGATGATCACCCAGGTGGTGCTGGGGATCTCCACCTTCATGAGCAACAATTGGGTGTTCATGCTGATGGTGCTGATCGCCGCCGTCCTCGGCCTGCGCGCCTGGGGGCGGACCGTGCCGGGGCGCCTCGCGATGGACCACGCGAAGCTGCGGGTGCCGGTCCTCGGGCCGGTGCTGCACCGCTTCGCGCTGGCGGAATTCTGCCGCTCGCTCGCCACGTTGCTGTCGGGCGGCATCCCGCTCGTGCCGTCGTTCGAGATCGGCATCGCCTCGGTGGGGAACGCCTTCGTGCGCGACCGGCTGACCCCGGGGGTGCAGAAGGTGCGCGAGGGGCGGCCGTTCTACATGGCGCTCGAGGAGAGCGAGATCTTCACCGACATGTCGATCGACATGGTGAAGGTCGGCGAGGCCACCGGCTCGCTCGACGAGATGTTGAACAGCGTCTCGGACTTCCTGGACGAGCAGGTCGAGACCCGGATGCAGCGGCTGCTGTCGCTGGTCGAGCCGCTGATGCTGGTGTTCATGGGCATCATCATCGCGATCCTGCTGATCTCGATCTATCTGCCGATGTACTCGATGCTCGGTTCGTCGAAGTTCTAGCACCTGTGAGGAAGGAATCGCCGCCGGCGCTTGCGAGCGCTCCGCGGCCCGGTCGAAGTTTTGAGCCCGCGGGCTCAGAGGAGTTGCAAACGCGATGGCAGTGATGAGTGGCAGGACGGTGGTCAAGGAGCCCGAGGCGGAGACCGTCGAGCAGGCGCGCGAGCGGGTCGCCCAGGAGCGGCGCGAGGCCGAGACCTTCGCCGCCCGCTACGGCCTGGAGTTCGTCGACATGACGCACTTCCGGATCGAGAACGACCTCTTCCGGCGGGTGCCGTTCGAGCTGATGCTGCGCTACGGCTTCATCCCCGAGGCGCAGCTCGACGGCCGCCTCGCGGTGGTGATGGCCGACCCGTCGAACGTGATGAAGATCGACGAGCTCGAGCTGCTGCTCGGCCAGCCGGTCGAGGTCAAGGTCGGCGTGCGCTCGGCGATCGACGAGATCCTGCAGAAGTCGGAGAGCGCCCAGCGGGTGCTCGACGAGGCCTCGGAGGACTTCCGCATCCAGCTCGTCCAGGAGGACGAGGAGGGCGAGGAGGTCCTGTCGATCGACCGCATCACGGCGGACACGTCGCCGATCATCAAGCTCGTCGACTCGACGATGTTCAACGCCATCCAGCGCCGGGCTTCCGACATCCATATCGAAACCCGCGAGAACGAAGTGATCATCAAGTACCGCATCGACGGCGTGCTCTACCAGGCGATGGAGCCGATCGACAAGCGCCATCACCAGACGATCATCAGCCGCATCAAGGTGATGTCCGAGCTCGACATCGCCGAGAAGCGGGTCCCCCAGGACGGCCGCTTCAAGCTGCGGCTGATCGGGCGGACGATCGACTTCCGCGTCTCGATCATGCCCTCGGTCCACGGCGAGGACTGCGTCATCCGCATCCTCGACAAGGAGTCGATGAACAAGGAGTTCAAGAACCTGCGCCTCGACATCCTCGGCTTCGACGAGGAGACGATGCGCAAGGTGAGGAAGTTCATCCGCGAGCCGTACGGCATGGTGCTGGTCACCGGGCCGACCGGCTCGGGCAAGACGACGACGCTCTACGCCTGCCTCTCCGAGATCCAGTCCTCGGAGGACAAGATCATCACCATCGAGGACCCGGTCGAGTACCAGCTGCGCGGCATCACCCAGATCCCGGTCAACGAGAAGAAGGGGGTGACCTTCGCCCGCGGCCTGCGCTCGATCCTGCGCCACGACCCGGACAAGGTGATGGTCGGCGAGATCCGCGACGAGGAGACGGCGCAGATCGCCATCCAGTCCGCGCTCACCGGCCACCTGGTGTTCACCACGGTGCACGCCAACAACGTGGTCGACGTGCTCGGGCGCTTCCTCAACATGAACGTCGACCTCTACAACTTCGTCTCGGCGCTCAACTGCGTGCTGGCGCAGCGGCTGGTGCGCAAGATCTGCCCGCATTGCAGGTATTCTCTCAAGCTGACGCATCAGCATCTGGAAGAGAGCGGCCTCGATCCGGCGGTGTACGCCGACTTCACGTTCTACGAGGGGCGGGGATGCATCGAGTGCAACGGCACGGGCTTTCACGGCCGGGTCGCCGTCTCGGAGCTGCTCGACCTCTCGGATCACATCCGGGAGCTGATCCTGGACCGCCGGCCCGCCTCGGAGATCAAGCGCGCGGCCAAAGAAGAGGGGATGACCTTCCTGCGCGAATCGGCGCTCGAGAAGGTTTTCCGGGGAGTGACCACTCTGCGTGAGATCAACAAAGTCACCTTCGTCGATTAGCGACCGGGCCGGCGGCAGCGCCTGGTGGAAGCGGCTGCTGGGTTTCGATCCGGTGCCGGTGCCGCCGCACGTCTTCTCGCTCGACGCCGAACGGCTGCGCTACGGCCAGTTCGCCCGCGACCGCCACGGCTTTCGCCTCCGCGCCTTCCGCGAGCGGCAGCTGCCGCGCGATCCGTTCCAGCACGGCCCGCTCGGCGGCCCGCTGCGCGACCCGGCGGCGTTCCGGGAGCTGGTCGCGGCGATGGTCAAGGAGATCCCGGGCGGCCTGCGCGAGGCCTCGCTGGTCCTCCCCGACGCCTGGCTGCGGGTCACCTTCACCGAGAGCGGCGAGCTGCCGAAGACCTCGGACGCGCTCGACGAGGTGCTGCGCTGGAAGCTGCGCCGCCTGGTCCCCTTCCGCGTCGACGAGCTGCGGGTCGGCGCCACCGAGGTGCCGCCGGTGCCGGGGGCCGAGGAGCCGCGCCGGCTGCTCCTCGGCTTCGCCGTCGAGCAGCTCCTCGCCCAGATCGAGGAGGCCTTCGCCGCCGCCGGCGTGCGGATCGGCAAGACCTCGAACGCCAGCCTGTCGCTGCTCGCCGCCGTGCTGCCGCCCGCGGCCGGCACCTTCTCGGCGCTGGTCACCGTCGGCGAGGAGGGCTACACCCTGATCTTCTCCCGCGGCGGCGACCCCGTGCTCCATCGCTACAAGGGGTTCACCGGCAACCTCCCCGAAGCGGCGCGGGCGAGCTTCGTGGGGCGCGACCTCCGGCTCACCCGCAACTTCCTCGACGAGCACTTCCCCGGCGCCACGATCGGGTCGGTGCTGCTGCTCGCCGCCCCGGACCTCGAGCCGATGTGGCTCGACCGCCTGGCGGAGGGGCTGGGCGCGCCCGCGGCACCGGTCGACGGCCGGCACCTCCCTCCCCTGCGCGCCGAGGAGTCGAACGTTCCCCCCTGGCGGAGCCTCGCTCCCATGCTCGGCGCCGCCCGGCAGGAGATGTCATGAGCCCCGAGATCCCGCCGTACGACGAGGCTCCCGAGGCGGTGTCAGAGGTCCCCGAGCCCCTCCCGCCGCCGCGCCCGGCCGCCGCGGCGCCGTCGTCCGGGGCCGTGGGCGTCGTCGCGGCGGCGAAGCCGCTCGACCGCGTCGAGCCGCTCAACCTCGCGGGGCGGCCGTTCCTCAACAGCCGGCCGGTGGTGCGCGTGTCGCTCCTCCTCCTGGCCCTCGGGATCGTGCTGCTGATCGGCAACGTGTCGCGGTTCCTGAGCTATCGGGAGGCCTCGGCGGACAAACGGGCCCAGATCGCCCGCGGCGACGCGGAGATCCAGAAGGCGCAGGCCGCGCAGAGCCAGCTCCAGAAGAAGCTCGACAGCTTCAACCTCGAGGAACAGAACCTGAAGATCGACTTCCTCAACCGGCAGATCGAGAACCGCACCTTCTCCTGGAGCACCCTGCTCGACCGCATCGCCGAGCGGCTGCCGCACGGGGTGCGGCTGAACCGCCTGGCGCCGCTGACCGGCGAGAAGGCGGAGCGCGAGCTCCAGCGCTCGCGCCATTCCACGACACGCGGCACCAGGGCGGCCGACCAGGTGACGCTGGCGATCACCGGCGAGGACCGCGACGACGAGGCGCTGATGACCTTCGTCGACGCCTTCTACAAGCCCCCCTTCAGCTATCCGGACCTGGTGCGCGAGGAGCCGGCGGAGAACAAGGCGGAGAACGGCAAGCCGGAGGACAGCAAGTTGAAGAAGTTCGAGCTCACCGTGCAGTACCACCCCGGGGCGTCCGGCGCGAAGCCGGGGGCCGGCGGGGCGGCGGCCGCCGGTGCGGCGCCGCGGCTCGAGGAGCTGCCGTCCCCCAAGCCTCCGAAGGGAGGGCGGCGATGAGGATGGCGGGGGAGATCTGGCGCCAGCGGGCGTGGATCTGGGTGCCGGCGCTGCTCTTCTTCCTGGTCAACGCCGGGGCGTTCGCGGTCTACACCCTCGGCTATGCGGGGCAGGTCCGGGCGCTCGACGACCGGGTGAAGCAGCAGGCGGCGGAGCTCAAGGAGATCAACGGCAAGCGCGCGCAGATGGAGACGATGATCGCCAGCGTGCGCACCAACGAGGAGCAGGTCGAGCAGCTCTACGCCGACCGCCTCTCCACCCGCAGCCACCGGCTGACCAGCATCACCACCGAGGTCAAGCAGATGGCGAAGGAGGCGGGGCTGGTGCCGAGATCGATCTCCTACCCGGAGCAGGAGATCCAGGACTACGGCCTGATCAAACGGTCGTTCATCTTCTCGGTCGGCGGCACCTACGCCAACCTGCGCAAGTTCATCAGCCTGCTCGAGCGGTCGCACTCCTTCCTGACCCTCGACGAGGCCACGGTGGTCAACGAGATCTCCGGCCCCGAGCTGCGCATCGACCTCACGCTGTCGACCCTGTTCGCCCGCGACGCCCAGGACGAGCCTCCCGCCTCGATGGCGACCGGCGCCACCGCGGTGGGGACCATGAACGGCAGGTCGACGACCCGGCCGACCGGCGGCGGCCCCGGCGGCCCCGGAGGAGCGCCTTGAACGCGTCGCGGCAGCGGGTGCTGATCCTGATCCTGATCGCCCTGGCGCTGATCGCCGCCTGGCGCTACTTCCTGGCGCCGATGCTGGGCATCGGCGGCGACGAAGCGCCCGCCCCCGCCGCCGCCGCGGCGCGGCCGGCGACCGATGGCGAGGGAGACCCCCTGTCGCGGACGGGGCGCTCCAACGCCAACGAGCAGCGGCACGGCGCCCGCCCGGGCGACCGGGTGGAGGTGCTCCGCCTGGCCGACCTCGACCGCGTCCCCGCCGAATCTCCCGGCGGCCGCGACCCCTGGCGCTTCGTCGATCCGCCGCCCCCGAAGCCGATCGTCCCCAAGGGACCTTCCGCCGAGGAGCTGGCCCGGCTCGAGGCGGCACGGAAGGCCGCCGAGGAGCGGGCGCGGGCCGCGGCGCAGGTGGCGGCGGCCGAGGCGGCGAAGCCGAGGCCGGCCGAGTTCACCCTGCAGTACCTGGGGCGCTTCGGTCCGGCGAACAAGAAGCTCGCCGTGTTCACCAACGGGAAAGACGTCCAAAACGTACAAGAAGGTGACGTGATCGATAACAAGTTCATCGTTGCCCACATCGGCCTTGAATCCGTGGACATCCGCTTCGTGGGGTTTCCCGACTGGCCCACGAAACGCGTCGGCGTGACGCCGCGCCAACAAGTCGGAGGAAAACCTTGAAGATGCGTGACCTCAATCGTCGCCTGCCGGTCCCCCTGCTCGCGCTCGCGCTCGGGCTCCTGATCGGTTGCACCAGCCACTCGAACTATCGGCAGGGCGAGACCGCCTCGCAGCTCGGCCATTGGGACGAAGCCGTGATGAGCTACATGAAGGCGATCGATGGCGATCCCACCAACATCAGCTACCAGGCGGCGCTGCTGCGGGCCAAGATCAAGGCCTCCCAGGAGCACTTCGAGAAGGGGCGCCAGTTCGAGAAGGCGGGGGTGATCGAGCGCGCGCTGGTCGAGTACCAGCAGGCCGCGCAGCTCGATCCCACCAACCAGTACGCCCAGGCCCAGCTCGAGCACGTCCACCAGGAGTACGTCGCCCAGAAGGCGGGGCACGGGGTCGAGACGATCGAGCAGATGAAGCAGAGGACGCGCGGCGCCCGCCCGCAGCCGCCGGTGCTCAACCCGCGCTCGAACCAGCCGATCTCGCTCGAGTTCCCGCAGCCGGTGTCGCTGTTCTCGATCTACCGCGCGCTCGGCCAGGCGTTCGGGATCAACATCCTGTTCGATCCCAACCTGCGCGACCAGGAGGTGGCGATCAGCTTGAAGGACGTCACCGCCCAGTCGGCGCTCGAGGCGGTGATGCGCGTCGGCGGCTCGTTCTACAAGGTGATGGACGAGCATTCGATCATCATCGCCCAGGACACGCCGCAGAACCGCCGCACCTACGAGGACCTGGTGATCCAGACCTTCTTCCTGTCGAACGCCGACATGAAAGAGATGCTGACCATCCTGCGCAGCCTGATCGACGCGCGGAAGATCGCCACCAACGACCAGTTGAACGCCATCATCCTGCGCGACACCGCGGACAAGGTGAAGGTGGCCGAGCGGATCATCGAGGCCAACGACAAGTCGAAGGCCGAGGTGGTGGTGGACATCGAGCTGTTGCAGATCAACTCCGCCCGGCTGCGCGATCTGGGGGTCAACCTCAGCAATTACAGCGTCACCCAGTCGCTGGACTTCGGGCAGACGAACACCACCACCGGCACCGGGACCACGGGGACGGGCACCACCACGACCACGGCCCCCTCGGGCATCCGGCTCTCCGACCTGGCGTTCATCAATCAGGCGAACTGGCTGCTGACGCTGCCCAGCTTCGTCTACAACTTCATCAAGCAGAACACCGACGCCCAGCTGCTCGCCAAGCCGCAGCTGCGGATCACGGAGGGCGAGAAGGCGAACCTGGTGATCGGCGACCGCGTGCCGATCCCCCTCACCACCTTCAATACGCAGAACGCCGGCAACTCGGGGGGGATCGTGCCGATCACCTCCTTCCAGTACCAGGACGTCGGCATCAAGATCGAGCTCGAGCCGCGGGTCCACCACAACCAGGAAGTGACCCTCAAGATGAAGATCGAGGTGTCGAACCTGAACGGCAACGTGGCGGGCTCGGGCGGGCAGTCGCAGCCGATCATCGGCACCCGCACCATCGACTCGACGATCCGCCTGAAGGACGGGGAGACGAACTTCCTGGCCGGCCTGATCCGCACCGACGAGAGCAACACCAACACCGGCTTCCCGGGCTTGTCGGAGATCCCGATCCTCGGCCGCCTGTTCTCGAACAAGCGCACCGAGGGGCAGCGCACCGACGTCATCCTGACGATGACGCCGCACATCATCCGCAACGCCCAGATCACCCAGGAGGACCTGGCGCCGATCTGGGTGGGCACCGAGCAGAACATCACCTTCCGCGGCGGCAGCCCGCGCGTCGAGTCCGAGGTCGAGGGGCCGTTCGACAGCAACGAGGGATCGCCCGAGGAGATCCAGGACGCCATCCGCCGCCGTCTGCAGCGGCTGCCCCGCGGCCTGCGCCCCGGCGACAACGGCGAGGGCGGGACGGCGCCGGGAGCCCCCGGCCAGCCCAACCCGCAGCAGCCTCCCCAGGGCGGGGTGAACCTGGTGCCGGCCGCGCCGCCGTCGAGCATCTTCCAGCCGCGCACCCCCCCGGGCGCGCCGAGCACCCAGCCGGCGACGCCGCCGGAAGACGACCAGCCGCCCGCGGGGCTGGTCTCCCAGCGCCCGGCCTCCGGCACGGCGTCGATCGCGGTGCGCACCGCCGCGCTCCCCAAGAGCACCACCGGGACTGCGGCCGCGGAGCCGCCGGCCGCCACCGTGGCCCTGGCGTCGACCGCGGCCGCCGCGGCGCCCGCGGTGCGGCTGTGGCTCGCCCCCGGCCGGCTGACCGTGGCGCCCGGCGACACCTTCGAGGTGCGGGTGCAGGCCGAGGCCGGCCAGCCGGTCTCCCATCTCCCGCTCTCGCTGTCGTTCGATCCCGCCGTCCTCGCGGTCGACAAGGTGGACGCCGGCGAGTTCCTGGGCGGTGCCGGAGAGGCGCAGGTGATGTCCGACTTCGGCCGCCCCGGCGCCCTGGTGATCGGCGCCAGCCGGCTCGGCAAGGTGCCGGGGGTCAAGGGGACGGGGACGGTGGCGCGCATCACCTTCCGCGCCGTCGCCGCCGGTTCGAGCGGGCTCAGCCTCGACGGCAAGGCGCTCGACGGGTCGCTGCGGCCGCTCGCCGTGCACTCCCGCCCGGCCCTGATCGAGGTCCGGGCCGAGCCCGCCCTCCGTCCGGCGGCCCCGGCGGCGCCCCAGCGGGAAGCCGCGGCGTCCGGGAGACGTTAAGGGTATCGAAGGAGCCCGAAGACGATGTTCCGTAGCCGTCCGTCCGCCGCCGTCCGCCGATCCGAAGCCGGCTTCACCCTGGCCGAGATGGTCATGGTCGCCGCCGTGCTGGCGATCCTGGCCACGGTGTCGCTGCCGGTCGCCAAGTTCACCGCCAAGCGCTCGCGGGAGGCGGACCTCCGCCTGGAGCTGCGGGAGATGCGGATGGCGGTCGACGAGTACAAGCGCTACAGCGACGCCGGGCTGATCCCCGTCGACCTCGGCACCGAGGGGTACCCGAAGAAGCTGGACGTGCTGGTCGAGGGGGTGTCGATGGTCGGCCAGGTGAACAAGAAGCTCAAGCTGCTGCGGCGGATTCCGATCGATCCGATGACCGGCAAGAGCGAATGGGGCCTGCGCAGCTACCAGGACGCCTTCGACTCGACCTCCTGGGGAGGCGAGGACGTCTACGACGTGTATTCCCTGTCGCGGGGTGTGGGTCTGAACGGCATTGCCTACCGGAAGTGGTGAAAACGAAAATGAGACGTTGCCTCCCGAAGCTCCCTCGCGACCGCCGCCAGCACGGCTTCACCCTGCTCGAGCTGATCATCGTGATCGCGATCATCGGCATCCTGGCCACGATCGCGATGCCCGCCTTGCGCAACGTCCCGATCCGGGCCAAGGAGTCGGTGCTGAAGACCGACCTGCGGACCCTGCGCGACATGATCGACCAGTACTACGGCGACAAGGGGCGTTATCCGACCAGCCTCACGGCGCTGGTCGACGAGGGGTACGTCCGCCGGCTGCCGATCGATCCGTTCACCAAGAGCAGCGACACCTGGGTCCCGGTCTACGAGGAGAACGATCCCGACCATCCTTCCGCGGAGACCGATTCGGACCCCGCCAAGCCGGGGATCGTCGACGTCCATTCGGGATCGCCGCTCAAATCCTACGAAGGGTCAGCCTACAAGGAATGGTGATGCGCCGTCCGGAAGATCGCGGCCGGGCCGCCGAGGCCGGCTACAACATGGTGATGCTGGTGGTGGCGATCACGCTGCTCAGCATCGTCGTGGCCACGGTGCTCCCCCTGATGAGCACGGAGATCCGGCGGGAGAAGGAGGAGGAGCTGGTCTTCCGGGGGTTCCAGTACGCCGAGGCGATCCGGCTCTTCCACCAGAGGAATTCGCGCTATCCGGTCAAGCTCGAGGAGCTGCTCGAGGCCAAGCCCCGCGTGATCCGCCAGCTCTGGAAGGACCCGATGACCAAGGACGGCAAGTGGGGGCTGATCTTCCAGAACCAGGGGAATCCGCTCCAGCCGCAGAACCCCAACGATCCCAACAATCCGAATCCCCAGGGTCCGAACGCCAACAATCCCCAGCCTCTGCCGCCGGGTGTGGGCGTCGGCGGCGGGGACACCCCGGACCCGAACAACCCCCCGCCGGGGCTCGACGGGCCCCAGAAGGGGGACGTCGTCGCCATGGGCCCGATCGTCGGCGTCTACAGCAAGAGCCGAAGACGTCGTTCCTGGTCTTCTACGGCCACAACCGGTACGACGAGTGGCGCTTCACCGAGGACCTGATCCGTCAGGGCAGCGGGCGCGGCTCGCCGATCCCGGGGGTCGGCAACCCGAACGCCACAGTCACCCCCAACTACTCCACCCGCTGGCTGGGACGGCCGATGCAGTTCGTCGATCAGGCGCAGCCGCAGAACGGCACGATGCCGGGCGATCCTTCGAAGCCGACGAAGCCGACGAGCTCCAGCGGCAAGCCATGAAGGTGCGCATAAGGCGGCTCCCCGCCGCCAGCGACCTTCCCCTGCCCACCCCTGGCTCCGCCGGCAGCTCCGGGTTCGACCTGCGCGCCGCCATCGCGGGCGACATCGTCCTGCGTCCGGGGGAGCGGCTGCTGGTGCCCACCGGCCTGGTGCTCGAGATCCCGCCCGGCTGGGAAGGCCAGGTCCGCCCCCGCAGCGGCCTGGCGTTGCGGCACGGCATCGGCATCGTCAACGCCCCGGGGACGATCGACAGCGATTACCGGGGCGAGGTCGGGGCGATCCTGATCAACCTCGGCGAGGCGCCGTTCACCCTGCAGCGGGGAGACCGCATCGCCCAGCTGGTGATCTCCCGGGTCGAGGCTATCGAGTGGGAGGAGGCGGAGCTGCTCGACGACAGCGGCCGGGGGAGCGGCGGGTTCGGCTCGACGGGCCTGGCTTAGGCTTAGAGGGCGGAGAGGCGGCGATCTCCGGAACGATCGCCTAGAATCACCCCGCCATGACGATGCACCGAATCCCCTTTCTCCCCCTCCTCGCCGCTCTCGCTCTCGTCCTCGCCTGCCGCAGCGTCCCTCCGGCGGCACCGCCCGCCGCGGCACCCCCTCCGCCCCCCCCTCCGCGCAGGGTCGTGCTGCTGAGCCTGGACGGCGCGGACGCCGACACGCTGCACCGGCTCTACGCGGCGGGAGAGCTCACCGCGGGGGGCTTCGCGCGCTTTTTCCGGGAGGGGCAGGTCGCCGACCGCCTGGTGCCGGTCGATCCCACCCTCACCTCCACGAACCACATCAGCCTGGCGACCGGCTACACCGCGGAGCGCACGGGGATCGTCAGCAATCTCTTCCATCCCGCCGGCTCGCCGTTCCTCGAGCTCACCAGCGGCTTCACGGCGGAGATCGGGACCGAGACGCTGTGGGAGGCGGCGCGCCGGCAGGGGAGGCGGGTGGCGGTCGCCACCTGGCCGGGGGTGGACGGCGCCGGGCCGCGCCGCCGCGCCGACTGGGGGATGTTCTACTCCGAGGAGCCCGACCGGCGGTCCGACCTGGTGACGGTGGAGAGCGGCCTGTGGGAGGAGGCGGACGACGTCGCCAAGGCCCGGAAGATCGCCAGCCACTCGCCCGTCCTCCGCATCCTGGTGCAGGCGGGCTCCGGCGGGCGGGCGGGCCAATCCTTCGATCTCCTGGCGGTGGATACCACGGACGACGGCAAGGTGGACTACGACAGCGTGGCGGTGATCCCCCCCGGGGGCAAGGACGCGGTCGCCCTCAAGGCGGGTGAATGGAAGGACCTTCCCTGCCAGATCGCGGTGCCGGACGGCGCTCCCCGCAACGCCGTCTGTCCCGTCAAGCTGCTCGCGATCGCGCCCGACCTCGACACCACGCGGATCTATTTCGGCGCCGTCCACCCGCTGCGCGCCTACCCGGACGACTTCGCCGCGGCCCTGGCGGCCCAAGGGCTGGTCTGGTCCGGGCCGCCGGACGACCGCCGCTTGAGCGATACCTGGGCCGGCAAGCCGGGGATCGACCTCGCGACCTGGAGCGAGCAGTCCGACCGCTTCGCCCGCTTCTTCGGCGATACGCTGGTCGCCGCGGCGCAGCGTCCCGGCTGGGACCTGCTGATGAGCTACATCCCGGTGATCGACGAGGCGGGGCACCAGCTCGATCTGGCCGATCCGCGCCAGGCGGGCTACTCGGACGAGCGCCGGGACGCCCTCGCGGCGGCGCGCCTGCACGTCTGGCAGTCGGTGGACCGCGAGCTCGCCCGCCTGCTCGCCACGCTCGATCTCGGAACGACCGTGGTGGCCGTGGTGAGCGATCACGGCATGGCCCCCGTCCATACCCAGGTCGACGCCAACGTGCTGCTGCGCGAGAAGGGGCTGCTCGCCACCGACCCCCGGGGGAAGATCGTGGCGAACGGCACCACCGTCCAGGCCGTCGGCTCGGGGGGCGTGATCCACGTCTACCTGGCGCCCGGGCACGAGGACCTCGTCCCCACCCTGCGCGACCTGTTCACCGGCTGGCGCGTGGGGGCCGGACCTGGCGAGGCGCCGGTCGAGCGCGTCCTCACCCGCCGGGAGGCGGCGGCTCCGGAGATCGGCCTCGCGAGCCCCAACAGCGGCGACCTGATCCTCTTCCTCAACGAGGGGTACATGGCGGGCAACGGCCTCCGCGAGGGGAAGGCCGCGTTTCCCAGCACCGCCCTCGGCATGCACGGCTACCTCAACACTCATCCGGACATGCACGGCATCTACATGGTCCTCGGCGCCGGGATCGCCCCGGGGAACGCCGGCACGGTGCGCAATCCAGAGGTCGCCGGCCGGGTCTCGGGCTGGCTGGGGATCGAGAAGCCGCGGGCCAGCCCGACTCCCTAGGGATGCCAGCCGTTCTCGCTCTGTCCGAGTCCGCCGTCGCCCGCGTCGAGGCATGGTTCGAGGAGCGGGGATGGAGCCCGTTCGCCTTCCAGCGCGAGGTCTGGGACGCCTACCGCGCCGGGGAGAGCGGCCTGATCCATGCCGGCACGGGGACGGGGAAGACCTACGCGGCCTGGATGGCGCCCCTCCTCGAATGGCTGGAGACCCACCAGCCCGACCTCCGCCCGCCCTCGCAACGGCGGCGGGCCGCGGCGCCTCCCCTGCGCGTGCTCTGGCTGACTCCCCTGCGCGCGCTCGCCGCCGACACCGAGGGCGCGCTGCGGGCGCCGCTCGCCGGGTTGGGGATCCCCTGGACCCTCGAGCGGCGCACCGGCGACACCTCCGCCAGCGTGCGCGACCGCCAGCGGGAGAAGCTGCCGACCGCCCTCGTCACCACCCCCGAGAGCCTCTCGCTCCTCCTCTCCCGCGCCGACGCCCGCGACCTCTTCTCCGACCTCCGGCTCGTGGTGGTGGACGAATGGCACGAGCTGCTCGGCAACAAGCGCGGCGCGCAGACCGAGCTGGCGCTCGCCCGGCTGCGCCGCTTCCAGCCGGCCCTGCGGACCTGGGGAGCCTCGGCCACCCTGGGCAATCTCGACGTCGCGCTTCAGGCGCTCGCCGGCCCCGCGAAGAGCCGCCTGGTGGTCGGCGCCGCGCCGAAGCAGATCGTCGTCGACTCGCTGATCCCGCCGACGATCGAGCGCTTCCCCTGGGCGGGGCACCTGGGGCTCCAGCTCCTGCCGCAGGTGATCGCGGCGGTCGAGGAGGGGAGGACGGCGCTGGTCTTCACCAACACCCGCTCACAGACCGAGATCTGGTACCAGGCGATCCTCGAAGCCCGCCCGGACTGGGCCGGCGAGATCGCCCTCCATCACGGCTCGCTCGACCGCAAGGTGCGCGACTTCGTGGAGGCGGGTTTGAGCTCCGGGAGCCTGCGCTGCGTGGTCTGCACCTCGAGCCTCGACCTCGGCGTCGATTTCTCTCCCGTGGACCGGGTGCTCCAGGTCGGCAGCCCGAAAGGGATCGGCCGCCTCGCGCAGCGGGCCGGGCGCAGCGGTCACCGCCCCGGCGTGGCCAGCCGGGTGACCTGCGTCCCCACCAATACCTTCGAGCTGATCGAGGTGGCGGCGGCCCGCGCCGCCCTCGCGGCCGGCCGGATCGAGCCGCGGACGCCGCGGGAGAAGCCGCTCGACGTGCTGGCGCAGCACCTGGTGACGGTCGCCGTGGGCGGCGGCTTCCGTTCTGGCGAGCTGTACGAGGAGGTGCGGACGGCCTGGGCCTACCGCGAGCTGACGTGGACAGAATGGGAATGGACGCTCGACTTCGTCACCCGGGGCGGGCCGGCGCTCGCCGCCTACCCCGAGTACCGTCGGGTGGTGGAGCAGGACGGCCTCTACACGGTGCCGGACCGCGCCGTGGCGCGGCGGCACCGGCTGTCGATCGGCACCATCACCAGCGACGCCGCGCTCACCGTGCAGTACGTCAGCGGCGGCCGGCTGGGCTCGGTCGAGGAGTCGTTCGTCTCGCGGCTGCGGCCGGGGGAGCGCTTCATCTTCGCCGGCCGCGTCCTCGAGCTCGACGCTGTACGCGACATGACGGCCTGGGTGCGGCGCGCCAAGGGGAAGAGCAACGCCGTGCCGCGCTGGATGGGGGGGCGGATGCCGCTGTCGAGCGAGCTGGCCGCCGCCGTCCGCCGCCTGCTCGAAGCGGCGCGGGACGGGATCTTCGCGGGGCCCGAGATGGCGGCGATGCGCCCGCTCCTCGAGCTGCAGGCCCGCTGGTCGGCGATCCCGGCGGCCGACGAGCTCCTGGTCGAGCGGCTGAAGTCGCGCGAGGGGCACCATCTCTTCCTCTACCCCTTCGAAGGGCGGCTGGTCCACGAGGGGCTGGCGGCGCTCCTCGCCTGGCGGATCTCCCGCCTGCGCCCGATCACCTTCACGCTGGCGGTCGACGACTATGGGATCGAGCTGCTCTCGCCCGACCGGGCGCCGCTCGACGAGGCGCTCGCGGCCGGGCTCCTCGCGCCCACCGGCCTCGCCGAGGACATCCCCGCCAGCCTGAACGCCGCCGAGATGGCGAAGCGCCAGTTCCGCGACATCGCCCGCGTCGCCGGCCTCCTCTTCCAGGGCTTCCCCGGGCAGCGCAAGGCCGCCCGCCACCTCCAGGCGTCGAGCGGCCTGTTCTACGAGGTCTTCGCCAAGTACGACCCGGAGAACCTCCTCCTCCACCAGGCCCACCGCGAGGTGCTCGAGCAGCAGCTCGAGCGCAGCCGCCTCGGCCTCGCCCTGGCGCGCCTCTCCCAGTCCCGGGTCACCGTGCTGGAGATCGCCCGGCCGAGCCCGCTCGCCTTTCCTCTGAGGGTGGCCCACATGCGCCAGAAGCTCAGCTCCGAGACCCTCGCCGACCGCGTCCGCCGCATGCAGGCGCAGCTCGAACGGGCGGCGGCCAAGTGAGTGGAGAATTGATCCGGGTCGAGCTCGCGGGGGAATCCGTGGCTCTGCTCGCCGAGCGCGCCCTGCTCTGGGAGCGCGCCGGCACGCTGCTCGCGGCCGACGTCCACCTCGGGAAAGCCGCCGCCTTCCGCGCCGCGGCGATGCCCATGCCTGGCGGCACCACCACCGCGGCGCTGGCGCGGCTGACGTCGGCGCTCGAGCGCACCGGGGCTCGCCGCCTGCTGCTGCTGGGAGATTTCTTTCACGCCCGTTCCGGGCGGGCCGCCCGCACGCTGGCGACGATCGCGGAGTGGCGGCAGCGTCACGCCGATCTGGAGATCCTGCTGGTGCGCGGCAACCACGATCGCGGCGCCGGCGATCCGCCGCGAGAATGGCGCTTCGACTGCCGGGACGAGCCCTGGAGCCGAGCCGCCGTTCGCCTTCCGGCATCATCCCCCGGGGCCCGCGGACCCCGCGGAGGAGCCGTCGGGATACGTGCTCGCCGGACACCTCCACCCCGCGGTCTCCCTCTCCGGCCCCGGGCGTCAGCGCGAGCGGCTCCCCTGCTTCCTGTTCGGCGAGCGGGTGGGAATCCTCCCCGCTTTCGGTGATTTCACGGGTGGAGCGGCCGTGCGGCCTCGGCCAGGCGATCGGGTGTTCGCGGTGGCGGAGGATGAGGTGGTGCCGATCGCGGTGGCTTAGCAGGCGGTTACGCACCAACAAGGGACTTAAGGGACTCCAGGGACACCAGAGACAGAGACCTCAGAGTCCCTGGTGTCCCCTGCTGTCCCTTGGGTCCCTGGTTGGCTTTAGTCGAGGTCGAGCACCTTGAGGAACGTCGCCTTGCCGTCGCCAGGACCATAAAAATCCACCAGCTCCGAGACCAGCCGGTAGCCGCACGCCAGGTAGAAGGCGCGGGTCGGCTCATACTGCGGGCGGGTCGAGGTCTCGACGTAGATCCGGCCGCGGGATTCGGCGGCCAGCCATTCCTCGGCGGCGCGGAGGAGGGCGGCGCCGGCCCCCTGCCCCTGGAAGTCGGGATGGACCACGATCCAGTAGAGGTCGGCGGCGGCGAGAGTGCCCGGGATCGGCCCCCAGCAGGCATAGCCCGCCACGCGGCCGTCCCGCTCGCCGACCAGGAAGCGGTAGTGGCTCGTCTCCCCCTCCGCCAGCCGGTCGTCCACCAGCTCGAGGGCGACCGCGATCTCCTCGGGATTGAAGAAGCCGGTGGCGCGGATCAACGCCGCCAGCGGCGCGCGGTCGGCCGGCGCGAGCGTGCGGCGAACTGCGAGTCCGGGGAAGCGCTTGGCCGCGGGCGCAGGGGCGACCCGCGGTCGCCCGGGGACCGCGTCCGCGAGAATCCTCCGCACGACGTCCGCCGCCGAATGCCCCGCCCGTTCCGCCGCCGCCATGAACCCGCCGTTGGCGGCCAGGCAGGGATTGGCGTTGACCTCCAGGATGCAGGGCTCGCCCGCCGCGTCGAGCCGCAGGTCGACCCGCACGTAGCCGCGCAGGCCGAAGATCCGCCAGGCGGCCCGCGCCAGCTCGCCGGCCCGCGCGATCAGCGCGGCGTCCTCTGCCGGGTCGAGGAACCGCCGCACGGTGTGGAGGTAGGCGAAGGAGTCCTCGCGCCACTTCGCCTCGTAGCCGAGGACGCGGCTCATCCCGGCGGGAAACCCCTCGTAGACCATCTCGGCCACCGGCAGCACCTCGACGTCGCCGTCCCCGTTGGCGAGCAGGGAGACGTTCAGCTCGCGGCCGGGGAGGAAGGTCTCGGCGACCACGGCCTGGCCGGGGAAACGGCGGATGAGCTCGCGCGCCCGGGCCACGGCCGCCTCGGGGGTCGCGCAGACCGGGTCCCCCTCCATGCCCAGGGAGGCATCCTCGCAGGCGGGCTTCAAAATCCATGGGCCGGGGACGCGGTCGAGCAGGTCGGGACGGTCCGGGTCGAGGCGCCCTCCCGGCGCGACCGGCAGCCCTTCGGCCGCGAGCATCGCGCGGGTGGCGATCTTGTCCGTCGTCACCCAGAGGGCGCCGGACGCCGAGCCGGTGAAGGGGAGGCCGAGCAGCTCGAGGGCGCTCGCCGCTCCGAGCAGCGCCTCCGGCCGCCCCGGCGGCGCTTCCATCAGGTTGAAGACCACCGTGCCGGGATCGGCATCGACGACTCCCCAGGGACGCCACTCCGGCACGGGGACGATCCGGTGGGGAACGCCGAGCGCCGCGAGCCCCGCCGCCACCGCCTCGACCTGCGCCAGCACGTCCGCGGCCGAGGGGTCGTCCGCGCCCCCGGGCGGCTGGTCGCTCTGCGCAATATTGTGGGCAATATTGTGCGCAATATTGTGGGCAATCAGGACCCGCGAGATCTTCATCCGATCTCCCACCGCCGCGCCGCGGCTTCCACCACCTGGCCGATGAGCTCGGCGTACGGGGTCCCCATCCGCTCCGCCAGGATCGGCAGGTCCGAGTAGGTCGGGTGCAGGCCGGGAAGGGGATTGACCTCGAGGAAGCAGGGCTCGCCCGCCGCGTCGCAGCGCAGGTCGACGCGGGCCACGTCGCGGCAGCCGAGCGCGTGGTAGGCGGCGAGCGCCACCTGCCGGGCGCGGCGGGCCACCGGCTCGCCGTCGAGCAGCCAGTAGTCGACGCGGTCCTTGTACTCCCGTTTGTTCTCCGCCGTGTAGGCCGGGTCGGAGCCGGCGCGGAAGGAGACCTCGAGCACCCCCAGCACGCGGGCCTCGGCGCCGTTGCCGAGGATCCCCACGGTCATCTCCCGCCCGGGAAGAAAGCTTTCCACCAGCACCGGCTGATGGAAGGTGGCGAGGAGGTGGGCGCAGGCGGCAGCGAGCTCCGCGCGCGTCTCGACCCGGGAGCACCGCGTCACCCCCTTGCTGCTCCCCTCGGCGAGCGGCTTGACGAACAGCGGCAGCGGCAGATCCACCGCCGCGGCATCCTCCGGCCGCTCGACGACGGCGAACGCCGCGGTGGGCAGACCGTGATCGCGCACCAGCCGCTTGGCGAGCGCCTTGTCCAGGGTGACGGCGCAGGTCAGCGGGTCCGAGAAGGTGTACGGCTGATCGAACATCTCGCAGAGGGCCGGCACCTGGGCTTCGCGCGAGCGCCCGCGCACCCCCTCGGAGAGATTGAACACCAGGTCCCAGCGCTCGCCGCGGGTAAGCCGGCGGGCCAGCTCGACGCCGCGCCCCACCCGCTCCGGACGGTGGCCCACCGCGAGCAGGGCGGCGGCGAGCGCCGCCACCGTCTCCTCCTCGTCGAACTCCATCACGTCCGCGGGCGCGAAGCCCGCGGCGAGGTAATCGGCCTTGAGGTCGTAGCAGAGCGCGATCGCCAGCGGCCTCATCGCTCAGCGCTCGGCGGGGTCGACATACGAGTAGCTCTTCCCCTCCCAGTTGCGGAGCTGCCAGACCCCGTCCTCGAGCCCGGTCAGCGTCTCGCGCTGCACGGGCACCTTGCCGCCGCCTCCCGGCGCGTCGACCACGTAGGTCGGCACCGCGTAGCCGGTGGTGAAGCCGCGCAGCTGGGCCATCAGGTCGAGCCCGGTCTCGACGCTGGTGCGCAGGTGGCCGGTGCCCAGCACGGGGTCGCACTGGTAGAGGTAGTAGGGGCGCACGCGCAGCTTCAGCAGGCCGTGGAAGAGGTCGCGCAGGGTCGCGGTCGAATCGTTGACCCCGCGCAGCAGCACCGTCTGGCAGCCGAGCGGGATGCCGCCGTCGGCCAGCAGGTCGCAGGCCGCCGCCACCTCGGGCGTCAGCTCCCGGGCATGGCAGAAATGGAGCGAGAGCCAGACCCGGTGCTTGCGCAGCACCGCGACCAGCTCGGGGGTGATCCGCTGCGGCAGGAAGCCCGGGATGCGGGTGCCGATGCGCAGGAACTCGATGTGCGGGATGGCGCGCAGCCGGCCGAGCAGCTTGTCGAGCACCGAGTCGGCCATCAGCAGGGGATCGCCGCCCGACAGCAGCACGTCGCGCACCTCGGTGTGCGCTTCGAGATAGGCGATCGCCGCCTCCAGCCGGCGGCCGATCGGATCGAGCTCGCCCTGGCTCACCAGGCGGCTGCGCGTGCAGTAGCGGCAGTAGGCGGCGCAGGTGTCGAGCGCCAGGAAGAGGACGCGGTCGGGGTAGCGGTGCACCAGCCCCTCGACCACGCTAGAGCCGTCCTCGTCGAGCGGATCGGTCATGTCCCCCCGGCTCACCAACAGCTCGCTCTCCTGGGGCACGACCTGGAGCCGGATCGGACAATGGGGATCCTCGGGATCGATCAGCGCGGCGAAATGGGGCGTGACCGCGACCGAGAACTTCTCGCTCGCGAGGCTCAGGCCCCGGCGCTCCGAGTCGGTCAGCCGGAGCAGCTTTTCGAATTGATCGAGACGGGTCAGACGGTGACGCATCTGCCAGCGCCAATCGTTCCACGCTTCGGCATCGTAGGGCTGGTCGAAGATCGCGCAGATCTCCTCGCGGCGGGTGGCCTCGACCGCAAGCGAGGCGAATGCCTCTTGCTTCATCGCCAGAATCCTCCGTCCAAGCGGCCGCGGCCGCTCGCAGCGAACAAGGTTGTAAAGGGAAACCTGGGGTTCCAAGTCCGACGACCCCTCCGGATCGAATCGTCCGGCGGGTTAGCCCCGGGGGGCTCCGTTCGCATGATGGGTTAGTAGGTCAACCCGTGAGGGATGACACCGCAACCGGCGGCGGCCGCGGAATTCCGGGAAAGGAGAGAAAACGTGGAAGTTGCGAAGACGGGGAGCTCATCCAACAGACCCGGCGGGAGGATGCTCAGGGCCGGGCTGTCCGGAGTACTCGGAGGTTGGTCGGGAGGCACGTTGGCGTCCACGAGGTTAAGCCTAGCGGACTTCTCTCCCCTGTCAAGAGGGAGCAGGATCGCGGCCGCAGCCGGCCGGGAAACCGCGTCCAGATGGAACCCGAGGCCGCGCAGGCGGTCGGCGCGGCGCCATCCGGCGCCCAGGCCGGGACGGGAGGTCGAATGGAATCCTCCGGATGCGAAAACAGCGCCTCTCACGGCCGTGGAATTATGCAATTCCGAAACCAGGTTCGACGCCGGAAGCCGGCCTCAGCTCGGGCGGTTCCCTCCGAAGACGGCATGGCCGGCTTTGAGCCAGTAGACATCCACGTCCGCGAGCCCCGCCTCGCTCAGCCAGCGGAGCTGATCGTAGAGCGGCGAGGGGTGATCGACCGGATCGGGCTCGGGGCTGGCGTAGAGGTTCCAGTCCTGGCGGCCGAACTCCTCGTACGGGGCGAGGCCGCCGGTGAGCTCGAGGGAGCGGCGGCGCACCGCCGCGTCCCAGGCCCGGGCGGCGAGAGCGCGGGCGGCCGGGGTCGCCGGCTCGATGAGGTCGGCGATCACCAGGGCCCCGCCCGGCGCCAGCGCCGCCGCGAGGTCGCGGTAGAGCACCCGCTTCCCCTCCCCGTCGAGATGGTGGATGGCGAGCGAGCTGACGAAGGCGCGCACCGGCTCCGCGAAGCGCCGCCAGGCGCTGTCCGCGAGATCGAACGGCCGTCCGGTGAAGCGGTCGCGCCCGGGGCCCGCGGCGGTCTCCGCGCGCGCCAGCATCGCCGGCGAGAGGTCGAGGCCGAGGACGCGGGCCCGCGGGAAGCGTTCGAGCATCGCCTGCGACAGCAATCCCTCGCCGCAGCAGAGGTCGACGAGGAGGCCGTCGCCGGGATCGGGGATCACGTCGAGGACGGCGGCGATCTGCTCCTCGCGGTCGGGGACGAAAAAGCGGCCGTAGTCGAGGAAGCTCTGGCTGTCGTCCTCGCTCCAGGCGGGCGGGCTCTCCGGGCTGGTGTCCATGGTTTGGCTCATGCTCTGTAGAATACGACGTCATGAGCGAACACCAACCGACTCTCTTCGACAAGATCCTCTCCGGGGAGATCCCCAGCTACAAGGTTTACGAGGACGATCACGTCCTCGCCTTCCTCGACATCGGCCCGCTCTCGGCGGGGCACACGCTGGTGATTCCCAAGGAGCGCTGCGCGCAGCTCGATCAGCTCTCGGACGAAGCGGCCGCCGCCGTCGGCCGCGTCCTGCCGCGCCTCTGCCGGGCGGTGATGCAGGCGACCGGCGCCACCGCCTACAACATCCTCCAGAACAACGGCTCGGAGGCGCACCAGGTGGTGATGCACGTCCACTTCCACATCATCCCCAGGCTCGGCCGCCAGGGTCTCGGCATCGGCTGGGACGCCGGCTCGCTCGCCCCGCAGGACGCTCAAGGGCTGCTCGCGATGATGCGCCAGGCGCTCATGGCCCCGGACGCCTCGGTCAACTGACGCCATGCGCGCCGTCGAGATCCGCGGTGCCTTCGGCCTCGACAACCTCTCCCTGGTCGAGCGGCCCGACCCGCGTCCGGGACCGGGGGAGATCCTGGTGCGGCTGCGCGCCGCCTCGCTCAACTTCCGCGATCTGCTCACCGTCGAGGGGAAGTACAACCCGAAGCAGAAGCTGCCGCTCGTCCCCTGCTCGGACGGCGCCGGCGAGGTGGTGGAGATCGGCGCCGGGGTGACCCGCGTGCGGCCGGGAGACCGCGTGGCGACCCTCTTCGCCCAGAAGTGGCTCGCCGGCCGGCCGACCCGCGAACGGCTGCGCTCGACGCTGGGCGGCCCTCTCGACGGCACCCTCGCCGAGCTCGCCGTGTTCGATCAGGACGGGGTGGTCAAGACTCCGGAGCACCTGTCGGACGAGGAGGCCGCCACCCTCCCCTGCGCCGCGGTGACCGCCTGGAGCGCCCTGGTCACCGAAGGGGGGATCACGGCGGGGGACACGGTGCTGGTCCAGGGGACGGGCGGCGTCTCGCTCTTCGCCCTCCAGCTCGCCAAGCTCCTCGGCGCCCGCGTCGTCGCCACCTCGAGCCGCGACGAGAAGCTCGCCCGCGTCCGCGCGCTGGGGGCGGACGAGACGATCAACTACCGCGAGGTGCCGGCCTGGGGGGCGCGGGCCAAGGAGCTCACCGGCGGCGTCGGTGTGGACCACGTCGTCGAGGTGGGCGGCGCGGGGACCCTCCAGCAGTCGCTCCAGGCGGTCCGCTTCGGCGGCACGATCAGCCTGATCGGCAACCTCGCGGGGACCAGGACCGAGCTCCTCCTCACCCACGTCTTCATGCAGAAGATCCGCCTGAACGGCATCCTGGTGGGGGACCGCGAGAGCTTCGAGGCGATGAACCGGGCGATCGCCCTCCACCGCCTGCGGCCGGTCGTCGACCGCGTCTTCCCCCTCGAAGACTCCCGCGCCGCCTTCGCGCACCTGGCGGCGGGGGAGCACTTCGGGAAGATCTGTGTGAAGATATAATCTGTTGTCCTTAGAGGAGATCACAATGCCGGCCCAGGAAGATCTTGTGACTTCCATCGATGTCAAGGAAGCGGTGCAGCGTGCCAAGGAGTTTGCCGCCAAGATCTACGAACCGGAGCAGATCACCCGGCTTGGATTGGAGGCCGTTGAACGCTCCGAGGACAGAAAGTACTGGTTGGTAACGCTCGGCTTCTCACGGCAGTGGTCGTATCCTGCGGCGCGGAAGTCTTCGCCGCTGGATGACGTTCTACCGCGTCCTGAGTCTGAGCCGCGGCGGGAATACAAGGTCTTCAGAGTCGATGCGAGCTCGGGAGCCGTGACGAGCATTGCCAGAGCGGAGGATTGAGCGGAGATGCGCCAATTGCCAGCGGATTGGCGCAGGAAAGGTCTGCTGATCGACGCCAACGTCCTCGTGCTCTGGGTGGTAGGCACTCTGGATCCCGGCCTCATCTCGAAGCACAAGAGGACGGATACATTTCTCGCTGAGGACTACCACCTCTTGGACCGGTTCCTGCGCCAGTTCGACCGGCTCGCAACGACCCCCAACGTACTGACCGAAGTCAGCAACATGGCCGCTCAGATCGGTGGCGAGGCCGAGACCAAGCTACGATTGATTCTGGCAGCTCTCCTCGAAGTCTTCGACGAGCGGTATGTTCCGAGCCGCGAGGCTTGCAGGGTGGAAGAGTTCCGCAGGCTCGGTCTGACGGATGCGTCTCTCCTCCTGCTGGCAAAACAGGAATTCCTGGTTCTGACGGACGATCGCCATCTCTACACGGCGCTCCAAAAGAACGGGGTTGACGCGGTCAACTTCAATCACCTGCGCGACGGAGCCTGGGGGTAGCTCGGGGGCGCAGTGTGGCCGCGCCCCCGGTCTACCGTAGAGTCACCGCCCGCCGATCTCGATCGGCCCCGCGTCGCCCAGCAGGTCGATCTTCGCGTCGGCGAGCTGCTTCCTGAAGGCGGGGACGTCCTCCGCGTAGAGCTTGTTGAAGTCGGCCAGCGCGGCGCGGGTGGTGGCGTCGGCTTCCTCCAGGTCGGCCATGGTGTTGGGTGCCGGCGCCTCCCAGGAGTTGCCGATCGCGCGGCGGACGTTCTCGACCTCGCTGAGCGCCGTGGTGTCGTCCTCGAGCAGCCCCTTGACGTCCGCCGACACGTAGAACCGGCGCTCGACGGTAGAGAGCTTCTTCTGGAGGTCGCGCGCCGACTGGCGCAGCGCCTTCTCGCCCGCGTCGGGCTTGGCGGCGGCTCCCGGGGCGGCGTCGCGTTCCCGATCCTTGTCGCGAGCCTCGAGCTTGGCGAGCGCCAGATTGACGTCCTTGCGGGTGGTGCCGAGGCGGTTGATGGCGTCCGCCACCGCGTTCTGCAAGGCGCCGGCGCGGACCACCGCCGCGTCCCACGCCGCCCAGCCGGTCGGCGAGCTCTTGAGCTCCGGATCGGCCTCCACCGTCACCGTCCCCCTGGCCTCGTGGCCGCCGTACTTGACCACCACGCTATAGGTTCCCGGCACCACGTTGGGGCCGCTGTCGCCCCCCGGCCGTCCGCGCTGCTGCCCCTCCGGATTGCGGTACGCCTCGCGGCCGAAGTCCCAGACCACGCGGTTCAACCCCTGGCGGACCGCCGGCTTCAGGGTGCGCACCAGCTTGCCGGCGGCGTCGGAGATGCGGATCTCGGCCTTCGGGCCGCGCTCCGCCGCCGCTCCGCCTGGACCGCCTCCTCCGGGTCCTCCTCCCGGCCCACCGGCCGCCGCCGGCTCCTCTCTGCCCGGGACGTCCTCCTTCGGCGAGCCGGAGGGGCGGTCGGTCGCCGGCTGGGCGCCACTGGCCTCCGCGGCGGAGGCCGCGGCGCGGGCCTTGTCGCGCTCGGTCTCCTTGCGCTGCCGCTCCTTCTCGTCGTCGGGGAGCGGCAGCCCCGGAGCGTTGAGCGAGAAGGTGAGGAGAGCGCCGTAGGCGCGGTTCCTCCCCTGGAACTCACCGGCCCCGCCGCCGCGGATGCCGCCGCCCCGCGCGGCGCGGTAGAGGAGGGCCGGCTGGCTGGGATAGAAGTGGACCGGCTCGGCCATCGCCGCCGGCGTCACCCCGCGCAGCGGCGTGATGTCGTCGAGCACGTAGAGGGCGCGCCCGTGGGTGCCGATCACCAGGTCGAGGTCGCGCGGATGGATCTTGAGCGCCATTACCGAGGTGGTCGGCAGGCCGTGCTTCCAGCTCATCCAGTGGCCGCCGCCGTCCGACGAGACGTAGAGGCCGAATTCGGTGCCCAGGAAGAGGAGGTTCCTGTCCGCCGGGTCCTGCTCGATGGCCAGGGCGTAGCCGCGCAGCTCATTGGTGGCGAGGCTCTTCCAGCTCTTCCCCCAGTCGTCGGTGCGGAAGACGTAGGGGGTGAAGTCCTGCCGCCGGTGGTTGTCGAAGACCACGAAGGCCGAGGCGGCGTCGACCTTCGACGGCAGGATGTCCGGGATCCAGGTGTTGGCCGGCACCCCGGGGACGTTCTTCTCGAGGCTCGTCCAGCTCTTGCCGCCGTCGCGCGTGACGTGCAGCCGGCCGTCGTCCGACCCCGCCCAGATCACCCCCTGCTGCAACGGGCTGGGAGCGATCGCGAGGAGGGTGGTGAAGTTCTCGGCGGCGCTGACGTCGAGGGTCAGGCCGCCGCTCTTCTTCTGCTGCTGCCAGGCGGGGTTGTCGGTCGTCAGGTCCGGGCTGATCACCGTCCAGCTCGCCCCCCGGTCGGTCGACTTGTGGACGTACTGGCTGCCGATGTAGAGCGTGCCGGGATCGAACGGGTCCTGCGCCAGGGCGGCGTTCCAGTTGAAGCGCAGCCGCTTCAGGCCGGCCGGCTGCGCGGGCTTGATCAGCTTCTGCTCGCGGCTGCGCAGGTTCCAGCGCACCAGCTCGCCCCCCTGCGACTCGGAGTAGCCGGCCATCGAGTCGGCGGGGTCCGGGTGGACATCGAAGCCGTCGCCGCCGCCGATCGCCGCCCACGCCGAGTTCTGGATCCCCCCCTGCGTCCAGTCGGAGCTCGGGCCGCGCCAGGAGCCGTTGTCCTGCAGGCCGCCGTAGACGTGGTAGGGGCGGTCCATGTCGACGTCGACGTGGTAGAACTGGCCGATCGGCAGCGTGCTCACGAACTGCCAGGTCTCGCCGCGGTCGCGGCTGATCGCCAGGCCCCCGTCGCTGCCGGTCACCATGTGGTCGGGGTTGTGCGGATCGATCCACATCGCGTGATAGTCGCCGTGCACCTCGCGCGAGCGCCCCAGCATGTTGAAGCTCGCGCCGCTGTCCTCGGAGACCATCAGCCGGGCGGTCAGGTTGTAGAGCCGGTTCGGCCACTTGGGATCGACGCGGATGTCGGCGTAGTAGAACGGCCGCTCGGCCGTCCGCTGGTCGGCGTTGGCCGTCTTCCAGGTCCGGCCGCCGTCGCTCGAGCGCAGCAGAGCGCTCTTCTCGGCCTCGACCAGCGCGTAGACGATCTCCGGGTTCGAGCGCGAGACGGCGATGCCGATCCGCCCCAGGTCCCCCTTGGGCAGGCCGTCCTCCTCGGCGTAGCGCTTCCAGCTCTCGCCGCCGTCGTAGCTGACGTAGAAGCCGGAGCCCGGGCCGCCGGACTTGAACCCCCACGGCCAGCGCCGGTACTCCCACATGCCGGCGAACAGCTTGTTGGGATTGCTCGGGTCGATCACCAGGTCGCCGGTGCCGGTCCGCGGATCGACGTAGAGCACCCGCCGCCAGCTCTTGCCGCCGTCGGTCGTCTTGTACACCCCGCGCTCCGGGTTCTCCCCCCAGACCTGGCCGAGCGCCGCCACCCAGGCGACGTTGGGGTCGGTCGGGTGGAGCACGATGCGGTGGATGTGCTCGGTCTTCTCGAGCCCCAGGTGGGCCCAGGTCCGGCCGCCGTCGAGCGAGCGGTAGACGCCGTTGCCGATCGACACGCTGTTGCGCGGGTTCCCCTCGCCGGTGCCCACCCAGACGATGTCCGGATTGGCCTGATTGATCGCGATGGCGCCGATCGAGGCCACCGGCTGGTCGTCGAACACCGGCGTCCAGGTGAGCCCGCCGTTGACCGACTTCCAGACGCCGCCCGCCGCGCCGCCGGCGTACATCAGGTCCGGGTTGGACTCGACGACGTCGAGCGCCGGCAGGCGGCCGCTCATCGTGGCCGGACCGATCGAGCGGGCGGCGACCCCGGCGAGCAGGTCGGGATCGACCGCCGCCGCGGTGGAAGCCGCCGGGGCGGGCTTCGCGGCCCAGGCGGGCGCGGCAGGTGCGAAATCGAGCGCGAGGACGGCGAGCAGGATCAACAGCAAAGATCGGCGCATGGTTCTCCCCCGTGGTCGAAGCTTGAAGAAATTGGAGCCAGCGGGACCGACGACATCCCACCGCGATATAGCGCAGCGCGGACCGCTCGTCAAATGTAAGGGATGTAAAACGAAACAGGGCGGCCCCGAGAGGAGCCGCCCCGACCGCTCGACCGCCGGATCCCGAGCCTACGCCGTGACCTTCGTACCGTCGAACTTGGTGAAGCTGAACCCCTTGAAGATCTCGTTGTAGCAGGATTTCTGATCGCGCAGGATGTCGAGGGCGAGCGTCTCGCCGAGCCGCATCGACTCGCGCGCGTCCGAGCGCCAGTGGACCCCCGCGATGTTGCGCCCGGTCGAGATGTTGGAGGCCAGCTTGTTGAGCTCGCCGCCCACCGTCAGCGGGGCTCCGAAGTAGGGGTCGAGCGAGAGGCCGTCGTCCGCGGGCACGACCGGGTTCAGGATGCGGAAATTTTCGTCGAACAGCGCCTTGAGGATCGTGATGCAGGCGCCGGCGACGGTGGCGTGCCCCGCCGTGTAGGACGGATGCGTCGGGCACCCCTCGGGGAAGGCCATCGGCATCAGGTAGCTGCCGAACTTGTCGTGCACGCGGTCGAGCACCGGCGAGCTGAGCTGCCGCGCGTCGAGCACGCCGGGGTACCGGTTGTGCACCTTCTGGTTGTGCACGAGCCCGCCCCACTCCTCGGGGCGCAAGCGCCGGTTGACCTGCCACTTCTTGTGCCAGGTCGTCTTCAGGGCCCGGGTCGCGACCTCGCACATCGACCCCTTGATGGCCGGCGCTCCGAAGGTGCCGAAACCCGTCTGGTTGTCGTTGTTGAGGTACGGGTTGCCGGGATTGAGCGTGCAGCCGAGGCCGCTCGCCGTCGGATCGTCGTTGGGCAGGGCGATCAGGATCAGGCAGGCGTTGAAGTAGGCCTGGAAGAGGATGTCCATGTGCACCCACATGGCGATGTCGCGGCCGTTGCGGATGTAGCGCCGCTGGGGATCGAGCTGGCCGGCGAACGATTCGACCAGCAGGCCGTTCTGGGTCGCCAGCCAGTTGTCGTAGTCGGTCAGGTGGTCGGTGTCCGGGTGCACGGTCTTGAGCTTCCGCTCGACGTACTCGGCGCCGAACGGGGTGCTCAGGTACATGAACTGCGACATGTAGGGGCCGTTCAGGCAGCCCGGCAGGGCGTCGCGGAACAGGGTCTTGGGGGTCACCTTGCCGTTGATCTTCGGCCCCTTGAAGTCGGCGCCGAAGCGGTTGAGGTCGGCGCAGGCCGCGGCGACGTCCGGATGAGTGGGGTAGTCGGTGAAGTTGACGTCGCGCAGCATCGCCATCCAGTAGTTCTCGACCCCTTCGCTCCCCATCTCGGCCGAGGCGATCGGCGGCGGCGGCGGCACGGCGCGGGCCCAGGCGTCGGCTCCCTGGAGGTCGAACGCCAGGCCGGACTGCGGATTGGTCAGCTTCATCGGGCCGCCGATGATCGATGGCGTCGTAGTCGGCCGGCTGGCCGCTCGAGGTCGCCTTGAGCAGGCTCTGGTAGGCCGCCGGGTCGACCTCGCCGAAGGCGTTGTGCGGCAGCGCCTTGCTGTAATTGCCGATGCGGCTCGGGTAGCGCGCCTCGTCGCCGTTGTTGAGGTGCTGCACGACCGGCTGGTTCTTCCAGTAGGTGGCGCAGCTCAGCCGGTAGTTGTAGGACGCCAGCCGGCGGACGGTGCCGGGATCGGTGGCGCGGGCGGCCAGCATCTCCTCCGACTCCTCGACCGGCTCCAGTTGCTGCAGCGGCGCCGCGCCGGCCGGCCGCGCCAGGCCGCCGAGGACGCTGCCGACGACCCCCGAGGCGACGGTGGCCGCCGCGGCGCCCCCCAGCCCGCCGAGAAACCAGCGCCGGCTCAGCCGTTTCAATTCCGGGGCTGCCGCCGCTTCCGGTTGCTGTTCAAGGGACTCGTTCGCGAGGGTCGTCATCTGGGCTCCTCCTGCATCCGGGGCCTGCGATTCCTGGGCTTCCTGCACAGGGCCAAGCCGGTGGTCAGACCCGCAAAGGCCCTTCTGTGGACTTCACTGCGGGGGTCTAAAGAAGTTCTACCCGCGAATTGTACAACGTTCACAGAGATATCGAGAGGGGTTTTCACCAAATGTAACCATGGGGATAGGATCGGATCGTTCACGACCCCGGGAGGATTCCATGCCGACGAGATTCACCCCCGCTCTCCTCGCCCTTTCCCTCCTCGCCGCGCCCGTCCTCGGCCAGCCCGCGAGCTCCGCGCCGGGCACGCCGGACGCCAAGCCGGCGGAGAGCCGTCCGGCGCCTGCTCCGGCCCCGCCCGAGGAGAAGTCCGCCGTCACCCACCATTCCCTGACCCTCGGCGGCCGGGCCTATCCCTACACCGCGACCGCCGGCACCCTGCTGCTCAAGGACGAGGACGGCACGGTGAGGGCCTCGGTCTTCTCGATCGCCTACACCCTGGACGGCGTCAAGGACCCCGCGGCCCGGCCGGTCACCTTCTGCTTCAACGGCGGCCCCGGCTCGGCCTCGCTCTGGATCCACCTCGGCGCCTTCGGACCCAAGGTGGTCGAGCGGACGCCTGAGGGGATGGCCCTGCCGCCGCCGGGGCGGCTGGTCGACAACCCCGATTCGCTGCTCGACGAGACCGACCTCGTCTTCATCGATCCGGTGAGCACCGGCTTCAGCCGCCCCGCGCCCGGCCAGGACGGCAAGCAGTTCCACGGCGTCAAGCAGGACATCGAATCGGTCGCCGCCTTCATCCGCCTGTGGGTCACCCGCAACCAGCGCTGGGCCTCCCCCAAGTTCGTCGCCGGCGAGAGCTACGGCACGACGCGCGCCGCCGGCCTCGCCTTCCACCTGGCGGACCGCTACGGCATGATGCTGAACGGCGTCGTCCTGATCTCGACCGTCCTCAACTGGCAGGACCAGGACTTCCACCCCGGCAACGACCGTCCCTGTTTCATCCACCTGCCGACCTATGCCGCCACCGCCTGGTACCACCACAAGCTCCCGCCCGAGCTGTCGGGAGACCTGGCGAAGACGCTGGCCGAGGTCGAGGCCTTCGCCCTCGACGAGTACGGGCCGGCGCTCCTCCAGGGGAGCCGGCTGCCCGACGCCCGGCGCCACGAGCTGGCCGCGAAGATCGCGCGCTACTCCGGCCTCTCGGCCGACTACGTCGAGCGCTCGAACCTCTGCGTCCAGATCCAGCGCTTCACCAAGGAGCTGCTGCGCGGCGAGGGGAAGACGACCGGCCGCCTCGACACCCGCTTCACCGGCCGCGACCTCGATTCAGCAGGAGAGGAGACCGAGTTCGACCCGGCGAGCGCCTCGCTCGACGGCGCCTTCTCGGCGGCGATCAACGACTACATCCGGCGCGACCTGAAGTACGAGAACGACCTCGTCTACGAGCGGCTGACCGACAAGGTCGGCCCCTGGGACTGGACCTTCCAGAACCAGTACGTGGACATGGCCGACATCCTGCGCCGCGCGATCACCTTCAACCCGCACCTCCAGGTGCTGATGGCGGCCGGCGTCTTCGACCTCGCCACCCCCTACTTCGACGCCATCTTCACCCGCGACCACCTGAATCTCCCCCCCGAGCTGCGCGGCAACGTCCACCTCGAGCTCTACCAGGCCGGCCACATGATGTACATCCGCCAGGCCGATCACGCGAAGCTGAAGAAGGACGTGGCGGACTTCCTCCGCAAGTCGACGGGGCGGTGAAACGTCTCGTTGCACCCTCCCTTTCATTTTCCGGACGCTCCCTCTCGTTCCCGAAGACGCGGAAGCGGAGGGAGCGAGCCGGGAACCAGGGGGAAGGAGCACGGTCCCCACCTGCTTCCGGCGGCGGGCCGCCTGAGCGTCAGCGCAGCCTTGGCCGGTAGGTCCGCACGACCTCGACCATCCGCTCGGCCTGGCCGCCGGTGAAGTGGTCGTAGCAGAAATCGTCCTCGTAATCCATGTAGTTTTTCACGTCGTCGAGACCGGGAGAGGCCGGGCAGCTGTCCCGGGCGAGATCGCAGGTGAACGTGGGACTGGCTTGCGCCGGCGTGTCCGCCACTTCGTCGTGGTCCAGGCAGCCGCCCTCGAACGTATGGTAGAGGCCGAGCCAATGCCCGGTCTCATGCACCAGGTTGAGGCCGTACTGATCGAAGCCCGCGATCCCCGCGCCGGTCGGCAGGGTCCCGGGATCGATCACGACCCCCTGGAGGTACGCCAGCTGCGGCAGCTCCCAGGGATAATAGGCGTAGCCGAGCACCCCCAGGTGACCCGGGCCGTCCGTCTTGCAGGTGTAGACGTTGAGCACCTGGGCGGGCTTGTAGGCGAGGCGCCGCTTCATGGCGTCCTCGTGGACCGCGTCGAAGCAGTCGGAGTACCAGTCACCGTTGTTCGTCTTGTTCAGTAGGGCGAGATAGAACGAGAACGGCGTCCCCGCGTAGGCGGCGTTCAGATTGTGCATCTGGACGTCGACGACCTTCCGCGAAAACGCGCCCGCGCGCCCCGAGGTGATGAGATGGAACGCCACGGGAATCCTGATCGATCCCGCTTTCGGAAGCTCCCGGTCCGCGCCGGCCAGTCGCTTCTGGACCGCGGCCCGCGTCACCGGATCGACAGGATGCGTTCCGCAGGAGCCCTGAAAGCCGGTGACGCGCCCCCTGGAGCTCCCCTCGCCGATGTCGGCGGGAGGCCCTTCGAGGCTCTGGGACAACACCGGCGCGGCCGCCAGACCGGCCACCAGGAACAGGTATGCACTTTTCCGCATGAGACCTCCTTTCGATCCCATGCCCTCACGAATCAAGGCTGCAAAAGAATCCCTCGCTCCGAGTATAAACGAGATCAGCTCCGCTCAGAAGGCGCACCTTGTGCGCCACGGCCTTGCCGTCGGCCGAATCATCGATCTGTTTCGTGACGGCCCGGGACTCGGGGGTCACGCACCAGGCCCCGGGGAGGCTGCACCACCCGGCAGTCGATATGGAACGCCGCCAGGAAGCGCCTGCCTCCTGGCGGCGAGCCGGCACGAGAGTCCTGGGCTTCAGAGCCCGGATGGCCCTTCGAGGCTCAGCACTGCGAGTTGGGGTATATCGTGTCGCAGCAGGTGAACTGCTGATACCAATAGCCGCAGCTCGACTGGCAGATGTAGCTCTGGTAATGATCTGCCGCGGTCCCGACGTTCTTGCACGCGGCGCGGTACTCGCAATGGATGTCCGAGCACGCGTGGAGGGCGCCGAAGGGGGCAGTGGCTCCCAGGAGAACGAGAAGCAGGGACAGCAACATCAGTTTCTTCCGCATCGAGAGACTCCTTCCAGGGTGTGAACCCGAGGTTGGCGGCGAACATCGCCGTCGACCTGAAGGTGCTCGAGCTTGGCCCAAACGAGCCCAGGGCGGCCTCCGCGGCGACCCCGCAGGGGCTACGGGATCTTCAGGGAGTCCTCCTCCTGGAGACTCCGACGGGTGCGATTCCAGTTCCAGGAAAGCCCAGGCACAGTGCGGTGCCTGCGAAGCGCTGCCCAGGATCCGGCTATACTTCGAATCACGATTGAGACTACTTCTAAGGAGAGTACGATGCGAAAGCTATTCTTGTGCCTGGCCGTTTCTGCGACCTGCCTGCTCTCGTCGCCTCAGCCCACGGTGGCCGCCTTCCCTTGCGGCACCTATTGCTGCAACAGCCCCTCGGGTCAAAAAACCCCGGACACCCGGTGTGGCTACAACGGCGCTTGGACGACCTGCGGCGCGTATTGGACGCTCACGCACACCGTCTGCCCCTGATCCAGGGACCGGAAAAGCCGCCGCCTCGCGGCCTACTGCTCGCCCGTTTCCTTCTCCGCGAGCCGCTCCGCCGAACTCGCGGAGACGAAATACGCTTCCGCCCTCTCGTTTTTCGTCTCCTGCCATTCCTTCCCGAGTTGCTCCCCTCCATTTTTCAACCGCTCCCTCTGCCTCCCGAGTCCTCCCCCCTCATTTTTCGGACGCTCCCTCTCGTTTTTCATCAGCTCCCTCTCGTTCCCGCAGACGCGGAAGCAGAGGGAGCGAGCCGGGAATGAGGGGGAAGGAGCAGGGAATGAGAGGGAGGCACCTTCCCCCTCGGTAGTGTCCTAGTTTGAAATCTTCTTGGCGTAGGCGCCCCGCTTCTGGCCGGTTGCGGTCGGAAGCAGCGCCACCAAATCCGCGATCTCCCACACCCGCGAGGTGACACCCGCCGCCATGGCTGGAGTCACCCGCAGGGTCTTGTGAATCCGGCACAGGTTGTAGTGCGCATGGAAGAGACCGAGGGCGGCGGTGTGGTTCTCGACCTTCTTCGAAAAGGCGTTCGTCAGGCGCGTGAACCGCCGGAGGGACATCCGGATGGTGAGGTTCGCCCGCTCCACGTAGGAGGTCGAGACGTGCTCCGCGTCCGGGCAACCGGTGACGGCGTGCTTCTGCGTTCCCAGGCACTCCGGCGGGCTGTAGCGGTGCGTTCCCTCCGGGGCCGGGCCGTAGACCTTCACGAGTTGCGCGAAGTCGATCGAGCCCTGGAACGCCTCTTCCACCGCCGACAGGTACATCTTGTGGCCGTCCGTGGTGAGCTGCACCCGGTTGGACAGCCGGCCCGCGAGATCCTGCATGAACTCGGTGGCGCAACCCGCGTCCCGTGAGCCCACCAGGAAGGACGGCATCAGCTTGGTGTCGGCGTCGATCGCGGTAAACGTCCAGACGTCTCCAAAGCCCCACTCGCCCCTCTTCTCCGCCGGCACGTTCTTCGCCTTGGCGTAGACGAAGCTCCAAATCTCGTCGACCTGGAGGCGCTTGCAGGTCAGGTTGCGGAACGCCTCATCCTGGCACCGGATGCAAGCCTCGCCGATCTCCCGCCAGAGCTTCATGACGGTGTCCTTCGAGACGTCGGCCATGCGGGCGGTGGCGCGGATGCCGCACCCCTCGACCAGGGCGGACACGATCTGGACTCGCTTCGCGGTGCTGAGCACGTTTGCCATACTAGACATTATGCGTGAGCGCCTCCGTTTTGTCAATGCATGCAGAAAATTTCCATCGCGGCTCATGCTTGCACGGGTGGCGCCTTCCATGCAAGTATTGTGTTCAGGAGGATGCAAGCATGGAAGACGAAAAAACGGCGCCGGATAAGGATCAGAGTAAGGTCCCTGGTGGGCATGCCAGAGCCCGCGCTCTCGAACCCGAGGAGCGGCGGGAGATCGCACGGCAGGCCGCCATGGTGAGGTGGCAGATTCCAAAAGCTACGCATGCAGGCCCGCTACGCATAGGGGATATCGAATTTGATTGCGCGGTACTGGAAGACCGTACGCGGGTGATCTCGGAGTCGAAATTTATGAAGGCGATGGGCCTATATCGGAGTGGGGCGCTGTCTACTCGGAGGCGCCCAAACGAGGCCGGTGCACAGGTGCCGCTTTCCCTGGCCTATAAGAACCTTATCCCTTTTGCGGAGAGACACTTAGGCGGTGTGCACTTAGAGCCGCTGCGATACCGAACTTCGCGGGGCAGTATCGCCCACGGAGTCAAAGCGGAGCTGATCCCGAAGATCTGCGAGGTCTGGATCGACGCCGACCGCGCCGGCGTATTGGGGCCCCGGCAGAAATCAGTTGCCGCCAAGGCGGATATCCTGCTACGCGGCTTCGCGCATGTCGGCATCGTTGCTTTGGTGGATGAAGCGACAGGCTACCAAGAAGTTCGCGACCGACTCGCACTCCAAGCGATTCTCGATCAATTTCTACGGAAAGAACTCGCCGCCTGGTCCAAACGCTTTCCCGACGAGTTCTATCAGCAGATTTTTCGCTTGCGGGGTTGGCCTTGGCGGGGGATGAAGGTAAACCGCCCCCAAGTTGTTGCACATTACACAAACGATACGGTTTGGGCACGGCTTGCGCCCGGAATCCTCAAGGAGTTAGAGACGAGAAATCCCAAAAATGAGAAGGGGAATAGAAAAGGCAAGCACCACCAGCTTCTTACCGCCGAAGTGGGGCACCCTGCCTTAGCACAGCATGTTTACGCGGTCATGGGGTTGATGCGAGCTTCTCGGGATTGGGGAAGCTTCATGGTCTTACTCGACACTGCATTTCCTAAGTACGGAGATAACTATCGGCTACCCTTCATGATTGATCTTTCGGAGGATGGCGCGACCACCTAGCCGCCGCCGCCTTCCGGGCGCTCTCCGCTCGCTCCTCCGGCGTCATCTTCGCGGCCCGGGCGGCCCCTCCCTTCGCTCCGCCAAGTCGCCCAAGGGCGACGGCGGCGGCGTTCTTCTCCCGCTCCGGCGGTGACGGCGGAGCCTCGCCCGTAGCCTCCTGGAACACCTGGAAGGCAAGTTCGTTCGGGTCGCGGGGCCTGCGTGGGCGCTTAGGCATGCCCTCATGGTAGCACGGTGGAGGTAGCGCGCAAACAGTAGAATGGGCGTGATCAACAAGGAGGATTAGCATGGACGATAAGCAGGCGAATATCGTAGGGCTGCTGAATATGATGACGCGGATCTCCCAGTCGGTGCTCGCGGAAGGCGTACCGGAGGTGGACCATGAGGCCGTGGCTCAGCAGTTGCGAGAACATCTCGGAGAGCATCGGGAAGTTCAGGCGAAGCAGGTCGAGGTGATTGCGGCTCGCTTTACGCCCGGCGAGGTCGAAGAGATCATTGGGTGGGCGGAGAGTCCCTTTGGTCAGCGGATATTGGAAGCAATCCCCCTCATCTCGTATTACCCTTTCCGCAATGCGGTGTTCCGCATGGTGGATGGATTCAACGCCCGCATTCAGGAGCTTGAGGAGCGAATTCAGGAACTCGAAGGTCGGGGTTAGGCGGCCCGTACAGGCGCCGCCCGTGGTTCTAAACGGACTCGCGGACGTGCCGCTCCACAACTGGGCCAGCATCCGGTAGCTCGCCCCGGAGTAGGGCGCCTGCCAATTCGGACGCGAGAGCTTTTACCTGTCGCGCCGACCGCAGGGTTGCGACGATCTTGTCCGTTGGAAGGTGGACCAGCGTATAGAAGCTGCTGCGGATGTCGCGCCGGCCATCGTCGCCCCGGTAGTAGCCGAACGGAAGGGAGATCATCCCCCGCACGTTGACCGTACCGGCGGCTAGGGTGACATCGAAGCGGCCCTGTCTCCATCCGAGGGGGATAGGCTTCCCCGCTCGCCGTACCGCCTCCAGGTGGCGGTCTGCGGCGAACGCGAGCCAAATGCCGACCGAGATATGACCTTCCGCCGCCGCCCAGCGCTTCCATTGAAGCGATTGCTTCTCCGTTGCGCGGACGGTGAACGCGGCCGTCTTCATGGCCGCGCACCCCAGGGCGGCCCGACCATCGATTCCAGGCCGAACGCGATGGAGCTACACCGCTCGGCGTAGTGCGCGGCCTGGAACGATAGCCGCTCGTCTTCCACCCCGAGGGATACCGTCTCGCGTTCCTTCGCCACGGCCAGCAGGAAGGCTTCCGCGTGGCGGATGTCGGCGGCAACGGCGCGCAGCTCGGCGCGGGTGGTCGATTCCTTCCAGGCTGGCCACTCCCCGCTGGCCTCGAGAGCGAGGTCGTACAGCATGGCGCCAAGGTGTTCCAGGGCGAGGCGGTCCGCGTTCTTGGTGAAGTGCATCAGGAACGTGAACCGGAACGCGGGATGGTCTTCCCAGTCGTAGGCCGGCGGCTGCACGCGAGGATCGTTGGAGAAGGGCGGGGGCGGGGGCGGTGGGGGTGCGCTAGACTGCGGGGTTAGCTCGGGCATGGGTCCGTCCTTTGCTCGGGTCAGGTCCGGCGGTGCGGGTCACAGCGCTCCGTCGGGCCGTTTGCTTTTTGGGGAAAGGAACGTCCTCTCCCTCTGGGAGAGAACGGTAGCGCAACTCAGGCGGGGGCGGGGACGTCAAGAGGGGCGAATTTCAAAATAGGACACTACCTCCCCCTCGTTCCCGCAAGCAAAATTTCAGTGGGCGGAGACGCGGAACCGGACGGAAAGGGCCGCGAACCTTTGCGCGCTTCGAGAAATCCGCTTCGCCGAGCCCCGTGATCGCCGGGCGAAGACCGAAAACCAGCGGTGCTCGCCGCCGCCGATACCCTTCCCGCCTCGTTCGAGGAAGGGAGAGTCCGGCCGCCTAGAGGGCGCGGACCTTGATCAGATTCTCGAGGCCCTCGAAGTCCTGCGGGTTCCGGGTATACAGCGGCAGCTGGAGAGCCAAGGCGGTCGCCGCGATCCAGAGGTCCATGACCCGTGCTCGGGGCTGGCGTCCCGCGGCGCGGACCGCCTGGGCGATGGTCGCGAAGGCCCGTGCGATGGGAGCATCGATGGGAATCGGCTGTAAGGTGGCTTCGACGATGCCCAGGCGGCGGAGCCGGTGCTGCCGCGTCGCGTCGTCCTTCGCGACCAAGACGCCGAAGTGGAGCTCCGCCAGGGTCGCCACGGAGATCGCGATCTCCTGGGGTAACAAGCTCTCGAGTTGTGAGTCCTCCTCGCGTCCGATCAGGACCGAGGTGTCGAGGAGACCCCGGCTCAGCTCTTCCATGAAGCTTCGAGCTCTTCCAGCGTGCCGCCCAGCGACCCGAGGTCTTCAAAAAACTTCGGGTCCGGGGGCTGGGAGCGGAGCGCGCTCAGGATTTCGGCCTTGGGAATCCACTGCCGTTTCTGGTAGGGACCGAGCACAGCCACCGGTCGGCCGTCCACAGTGACGGCGAACTGCTGTCCGCTCTCTGCCTGCCGCAGGATTTCACCGCTGTGATTCCTGAGCTCTCGCTGGGCAATGGCCTTCATGGATTCAGTGTAGCATAAGCGCTACGGAGCATCGAACGTTGGCCGTGTCCGAGCCGACGAACGGGGAGCCGGCGGATAGCCGCTTCCCGCCGCCCGAGGAAGAGAGAGTCCGGCCCCTGTGACGCCCCGCGCTCTCTCCTGGGTCTGCGCGGCCGTCCAGCCCAAGCCTCCGCCAATCGGGTGGCACTTCTCCGGGACTGTTCGATCGCACGCGGGAGTACGCCGCCCGGAACCAGGGAGAAGCGTTCAATCCTCTGCGCTTCGCTTCCGAGGAGATCGTCGAGCTCTCGCCGATCCCCTGCTGGGCCCACCTGTCGCCCGCCGCCTATCGTCGACGCGTCCGGGCTCTGGTAGACGACATCGACGCCGAAGCCGCGCGAGACCGCAAGATCTCCGGCAGACCCGTGCTCGGCGTCGCCGCGATCCTGGCGCAGGACCCGCAGCTCCGGCCCGCCAAGCTCGACCGCTCCCCGGCGCCGAGGGTCCACGCCGCGACGAAAGCAGCCCGCAAGTTCTTCTACGAGGCCTACGCCGCCTTCGTCAGCGCCTTCCGAGCCGCGACCGAAGCCCTACGCCAAGGCAACCGCGACGCCCCCTTCCCCAGAGGAAGCTTCCCGCCGGCCCTGCCATTCGTCGCCGGCTGAATCCGCCGCGCTCTTTGACAGCCGCACCGCCCGCCGAGGGCGCACCCACTCGATGGGACCACGTCTGGCAGGGCAGAAGTGTGTCCAAACGGAGGCCTCGAACCGATCGGGCGCTCGGAATCAGGGCTACAGACCCGGCGGCGAAGCCTTCACCCGGCGGTCGGGTCCGGCTGGTTCCAGGAAATGCCTGGCACCTGTTTCGGTTCCAGCACCTGTTCCGCAGTTCCAGGAAGTGCCTGGCACCTGTTCGGGTGGGATCACCCTACCAGGGCAGAGGTGTGTCCCAATGGAGGGCTCGTACCGGTCTTGCGGTCGGAATCAAGACTACAAACCAGGTCGCGAAGGCTTCCGCCGGCGGCGTGCCCGGCTGGCTCCAGGAAGTGCCTGGCACCTGTTTCTGGCAGCATCAAGGCGAAAGCTGCCGGCAACAGCAACTCCCTAGACCTACGGCAACCGCGCCCGCCGCCGACTCTACCTTCTCCGACTTCTCCGGCCGCTCCCTCGGACTTGGCCGCCAGACTCTTCTTCCAGGTGTCGGCCTACGCCGCCACTACCTGACGCAGCAGGCGAACTCAGAGTCAGGGTCGCATGTCATGTTGGTACAGCCATAGGCGCAGCTATTATTGCAAGTTATTTCATTGCTGCCACACGCACCTAAGTCGCTCAGGCATGTCCCAGGACCACCGGTTGGCCCGTGGATGCCGCCCGTAACATTCAGCCTCAGCAACGTCTCACGGTGAAGGATTAGCTTGGGGGCTCGATTTTTTTTCATTAGGATTACCTTATTTTAGTTTCGCGCGACCAACTACACCATAGCATATTATGGTCTTTCAGGACGGTGGCTTCTTTGTGCTGGCTACACCCCCTTGGCAGAGCCGGATGAGATCGAGCGAGCCAAGTCCTTGCGGAGCGCTAGGAGCCTCGCGCCAAGAGGTGGCCTCGCGAGCAGAATCTGCTATTCTACGATCATCCGTCCATTTCACCTTTCAGGAGAACGCCATGAGAAACCTGAGAAAGCTGCTGTTGAGCCTCGCCGTCGCCGGGACTTGCCTGCTTCCCTCGCCAAAGATGACCGCAGCCGCCATCCCCTGCGGCTCGACGTGCTGCCTGAGCTTCATGACACCGAGCTCGGCGTGTATGTACCCTGCCGGCGTGTGGACGACCTGCGCTTCCTATTGGGTTGTGACCCACACCTCCTGCGGCTCCCCTCGCTGACCCTGCCTAGGCTGGCGGCGCGACCGGATCCTCCCGAGCTCGCGCTGGTCCAGGAAGTGCCTGGCACCTGTTTCCGGCGG
>CAVVXL010000005.1:0-67298 GCA_963752235.1 uncultured Acidobacteriota bacterium
CCGCTTCATGAACCACTTCAACTCCAAGATCGCCCGCGAGATCGGCCGGCTCACCGGCTGGCGGGAGAAGATCTTCGGGCGCAGGTATCAGGCGATCCAGATCAGCGACGAGCCCGAGGCACAGATCGCGCGGCTCCGCTACGTCCTCAGCCATGGCGTCAAAGAAGGCTTGGTGGAGCGGCTCGAGGAATGGCCGGGCGTCCACTGCGTCGAGGCGCTGACCCAGGGAAAGGCTCTCGAGGGCTGGTGGTTCGACCGTACCCAGGAGTACCTCGCCCGCCGCCGCGGCGAGGACTTCGGCTACTACCAATACGCGACCCGCGAAACCTTCGAGCTCGCTCCCCTCCCCTGCTGGAAGCACCTCCCGCCGGAACAACGGCAGCAGCTCGCCGCCGCCATGGTCGCGGAGATCGACGCGGAAGCCGCCGACCGCCGCGAGCGCACCGGAGTCCAGGCGCTCGGCCCCGCCGCCATCCTGGCCCAGAGCCCCGAGAGCCGCCCCCTCAAGACCAAGCGATCGCCCGCGCCGGCCGTTCACGCCGCCAGCCGCGCCGTCCGCCGCGAGCTGCGCAACGCCTACTTCCTCTTCGTCGCCGCCTACCGGAGCGCCGCCGAGAAGCTTCGGGCCGGACAGCGCGACCCTCCCTTCCCCCTGGGATGCTTCCCACCGCCGCTGCCGTTCGTGGGCGGATAGACGCTGGATCGCCGGCTCGACTTGAAGGCTGCTTCAATCCCAGCTCTCGGGACAAGAGAGCCCTGGGATACGTGTGTCCAGATGAGACCGGACGTTTGAAATTCGTGGGCGCCGAGATGGAGATTACTGCCTAAACTGTCCCGCTGGACCTCGAAGTCAGCTCCCCTGAACCACCCAGGAACGATCTCGGGGCTGTCTTTCGCCTCGGTCGCGCACCAAGCGCCGCGGTGCGTCGCTAATCCTCAGCTATTCGGGTGGAACCTCTTTCGCGGAGAACCTCTTTCTGGAAGAACCTCTTCCGAGGAACCTCTTTCGGATACCTCTTTCGGGGACGCCTACGCCCGGGCCTGGCCGCCTGAGCCCATGGCGCGGCGGAGCCACTTGCCCTGCACGCCCTTCATCATCTTCTGCATGGTGCGGTACTGCTTGAGCAGGCGGTTGATCTCGGCGACCGAGGTGCCGGAGCCCATGGCGATCCGCTTCTTGCGGCCGCCGTTCAGGACATCCGGACGCTGGCGCTCGTGCGGAGTCATCGAGTTGATGATCGCCTCGACCTTTTTGAGGCCGCCCTCGTCGACGCTCGCCGCGTCGAGGCCTTTCAGCGGGCCGACCTTGGGGAGCATCTCGAGCACCGAGGCGAGGGGGCCGAGCTTGCGCAGCTGCCGGAGCTGGTCGCGCAGGTCCTCGAGGGTGAACTGGCGGTTGGCGATGCGCTTGGCGAGGCGCTCGGTCTCGGCGGCGTCGAGGCCGCGCTCGGCCTTCTCGATCAGCGACAGCACGTCGCCCATGCCGATCATCCGCGACGACATCCGCTCGGGGTGGAAGAGCTCGAGGTCGTCCGCCTTTTCGCCGATGCCGACGAAGCGGATCGGCACCCGGGCGACGGTGCGGATCGACAGCGCAGCGCCGCCGCGCGAGTCGCCGTCGAGCTTGGTGAGGATGGCGCCGGTCAGCGGCAGCACGGCGGCGAACTGCTCGGCGCTCTTGACGGCGTCCTGGCCGGTCATCGCGTCGGCCACGAAGAGGATCTCGTGCGGCTCGATCTTGTCGGCCAGCCGGCGGATCTCGTCCATCAGGGCGGTGTCGACGTGGAGGCGGCCGGCGGTGTCCATCAGGACCACGTCGTGGCCGCGCTGGCGGGCGACGCCGAGGGCGCGGGCGCCGAGGGCGACCACGTCCTCCCCCGGCTCGGGCTCGAGGACGGGGACGTCGACCCCCTTGCCGACCTGCTTGAGCTGCTCGACGGCGGCGGCGCGCTGGAGGTCGCCCGCCACCAGCAGCGGATGACGGCCGCGCTTCTTCAGGCGCTTGGCGATCTTGCCGGCGGTGGTCGTCTTGCCCGACCCCTGGAGGCCGCAGAGCAGGATCACCGTCGGCCGGCCGTCGGAGCGCAGCTCCGTCCCCTCCTCGCCGAGCAGCGCGGTCAGCTCGTCGCGGACGATCTTGACCACCTGCTGCGCCGGGGTGAGGCTCTCGAGGACCTCCTGGCCGAGCGCCCGCTCGCGCACCCGCTCGATGAACGGCTTGACCACCCGGAAGTGGACGTCGGCCTCGAGGAAGACCATGCGGATCTGGCGCAGCGCCGCGTCGAGCGCTTCGGGGGTGACCCGTCCCTCGCCCTTGAGCCGGTTGAAAACGTCCTGGAGCTTGTCCTGTAAACCGTCGAACATCGGGGTATCTCTCCTACGGGTGCGCGCTCGGGGGCGAGCGGTTCTCGGGGCCCCGAAGGATACCACGGGAGCCCGAGGGGTCCGTTTTCGGGGATAGGTATACTGCACTGCCTATGGAACGAAGAGCCAAGATCATGGCGACCCTGGGGCCGGTGAGCCGCGACGAGACGGTGCTGCGAGGGCTGGTGCGGGCCGGGGTCGACCTGTTCCGACTGAACCTCTCCCACGGAACGCAGGAGCAGCACCGCGAGACCCTGCGCCGCGTCCGCCGCGTCGCCGCCGAGGAAGGGTGCCACCTGCCGGTGGTGCTCGATCTGATGGGCCCGCGCTACCGCCTGGGCACCATCCCCGACGAGCCGCGCCTGCTCAAGGTCAACCAGGAGGTGGTGCTCGGCCCCGAGGCGCACGACGTCGACCTGCCGGTCGACCCCGAGATCATCGAGCACCTGAAGGCGGACGAGCGGGTGCTGATCGACGGCGGCCTGATCGAGCTGCGCATCCTCTCGAAAGACGGCGACCGGGTGCGGGCGAAGGTGATCAACGGCGGCCCGGTGAAGACCCGCAAGGGGATCAACCTCCCCGACAGCGACCTCCCCTTCGAGGTCTCCGCGAAGGACCGCGCGGACATCGTCTTCGCCGTCGCCGAGGGGGCCGACTACCTGGCCGCCAGCTACGTCGGCGAGGCGGCGCACATCGAGGCGGTGCGCGCGGTGGTCTCGGCGGCCGGCGGGCGCATCCCGATCATCGCCAAGATCGAGCGCAAGACGGCGATCGAGAAGCTCGACGAGATCACCGACGCGGCGGACGGCATGATGGTGGCCCGCGGCGACCTCGGCGTCGAGGTGCCGCTCTACACCGTCCCCGTGCTGCAGAAGCGGATCGTGGCCGCCGGCCGCCTCTCCGGCAAGCCGGTGATCGTGGCCACCCAGATGCTCGAATCGATGGTCGAGCAGCCGCGCCCCACCCGCGCCGAGGCGACCGACGTCGCCAACGCCGTGTTCGACGGCGCCGACGCCCTGATGCTCTCGGGGGAGACGGCGGCCGGGAAGTACCCCGTGCTGGTGGTCGAGACGATGGCGCGGATCATCCAGGAGGCCGAGGACTACGCCCGCGAGACGACCGGCCGGCCGGCCCTCCAGCCGCTCGGCCACGTCCACGCCCGGCGCTCCTTCGCGCTCGACCCGGACCACCCGAGCCCCGCCGATCCGTCCGATCCCGCCGAGCCGGCGGAGGCCCCCGGCGTCGAGCCGTCGCTCGACATCCCCGACATCGTCTCCGCCGCCGCCGTGCTCGCCGCCGGGCAGATCGGCGTCCGCCGCATCGTGGCGTTCAGCCAGAGCGGCTTCACCGCCCGCCTGGTGGCGCGCTACCGGCCGCCGTCGCCGATCATGGCCTTCACCCCCGACGCCCGGGTGGCGCGCCAGCTGCAGCTCGTCTGGGGGGTGCGCCCGTTCGTCGCCGAGTTCCAGGTGGGGAGCCTCGAGGACATCGTCACGGTGGTCGAGCGCGAGCTGCTCGCCGCCAAGCTCGTCGAGCCCGGCGACAAGATCATCATCCTGATGGGGCATCCGGTGCGCGAGCGCCCGCTGACCAACCTGATGCGGGTCCACCGCATCCGGCCGGCCGAGTGACGAGCAAGCAGCGGCGGGGCACGCTCGCCGCCGTCCTCGCCCTGGCCCTGCTGGGGATCGCGGACGCCTTCTGGATCGAGCCCCGCCGGCTGCTCTTCCGCGACGACGTGCGGATCGAGCTCCCCGCCCCGCGGCTGCGGATCGCCCACCTCTCGGACCTCCACATCCGCGGCAATGTCCGCGGCCAGCCGCTCCTCCACCGGCTGCTCCGCGAGGTCGCGGCGGCACGGCCGGACGTGATCGTGATCAGCGGCGACCTGATCCACGACGTGCCGGACCCGGCGGCCTCGCGCGCCATCGCGGCGGCGGCGGCGGGGTTCGTCGCCGCCCTGCGCCGGATCGCGCCCCTCTACGCGGTCCAGGGGCACAGCGAGCACCAGGGGGAGCTGATCGGCCGGTTGCAGGCCGCCGGCCTCGACTGGCTGTCGAACGAGGGACGGCGGATCGGTCCCGCCCCCGGAAACCGTGGCTACCTCCTCCTCGGCCTCAACACCCAGGTGGGGCTCGACGAGTGGGCCTGGCGCTGGCCCTCCCCCTTCCAGCCGTTCACGGTGGACGGCGTGCGCCTCTACGGCGCCAGCCGGGAGACGCCGTACCGGAGCTTCTTCTCCCACTACGATCCGGCGCCTGAGGGGCTCGTCGGTCCTGACCTCGTCGAGACGAACGGCCCCCTCGCCTGGAGCGGCTACGAGACGACCTGCGAGGCGCGGATCGACGACCCCGCGGCGAGCGTCGGCCTCGCCGTCCACAGCCGTTATGCCGTGGGGGAGGACCGGCTGATCCTGCTCAGCCGCGACCAGTCCCCCTGGAGCCGGGGCGGCACCTTCTCGCTCTACGCCGACGGCTCGGCGCTCACCGGCAGGAACGACACCGGCGTGAAGCCGGAGCCGGGGCGCTGGTACCGGATGAAGGTGCGGACTGAAGTGACGCCCGATCAAGTGACCGCGCGGGCGAAGGTCTGGCCGGTGGGCACCCCCGAGCCGGCGCTCTGGCAGGCCGACACCGTCGACCGCTCGCCGACCCGCGTCACCGCCGGAACCGTGGGGCTCTGGGCGTCGGGCGGCGGCTCCGTGGTCTACCGCAACCTGCGGGTGGTGAGCACAAAGGACGGCAAGCTCCTGCTCGACGAGCCGCTCACCCTGCCGCCCGGCCGCCGCGCCCCCGCGGGATTCCGCGTCGGGACGCGCGGCACCCGCCTCGCCCTGGCGCTCGCCAGGAGCCCGGCCGTGCCGCCCGAAACGCCGGTGATCGTCCTCTCCCACATGGGGGACGTGGTGCGCGAGGCCTCGCGGCGGGGGATTCCGGTGGTCCTCGCCGGCCACACCCACGGCGGCCAGGTGCGCCTCCCCTTCGTCGGTCCGCTGCTCACCCGCTCCTCCCTGGGCGATTTCTACGACCGCGACCGCTTCGAATTCGCGGCCCCCAACGCGCGCGGGCTCACCACCCTCTACATCAATCCCGGGATCGGCATGTCCGTTCTGCCGCTGCGCTTCGACTGCCCGCCGCGCTGGGCGCTGATCGAGCTGGGCCGGTAGCGTCTTTTTACACCGGGGAGCATGACGCTCCCCCGGTTCGACAAGCGTCGTACCCAGGGAGCGTAACGCTCCCTCTATCCTGGATTGGGAGAAGGGGGAGGCGGCGAGCCGCCGCGCAGGAAGAGCTTGCCGAAGCGGACGAAGTACTCGACGCCCGAGTAGACCGTGACCGCCAGCGCCACCCAGAGCGAGACCGGCGCCAGGTGACGGAACTCGCCGAGCTGGTTGTAGATGATCAGCAGGGCGATCGAGACGATCTGGACGATCGTCTTGACCTTGCCGGAGAAGCCGGCGGGGATCACCAGGTGCTCGGCGGCGGCGAAGCTGCGCAGCGAGGTGACGGCGAACTCGCGGGCGATGATCACCACCACGATCCAGGCCGGCACCACCGTGTGGCCGCTGCTGTGGTCCATCTCGACCAGCGAGATGAAGGCCGCGGAGACCAGGATCTTGTCGGCCGCCGGATCGAGCAGCGTCCCCAGGCGGGTGACCTGATCGCGCCGCCGCGCCAGATAGCCGTCGAAGAAGTCCATCACGGCGGCGAGCAGGAAGAGGCTCAACCCCCACCACTCCTTCCCCTCGAACTTGGTGAGCAGAACCACCACGAGGGGCGGCACCAGCAGGATGCGGCAGATCGACAGGACGTTGGGAAGGTTGAGCATCGCTTCAGCGGGGAAGGCTCGGGCGCCGGCGGCATTCTACATGGCGCCGCGTCCGGGACGAGCGCGCGCTGGGAGAGCCGGACGTCGCGGCTATTGCGCGCCGCCGAGCGAGGTGGTGAGGACGAGCCGGTTGTTGGCGCCGCGGATCAGGTACGGCTTGCGATGGTTCCCGGGCAGGAGCATCGAGGCGGCGGTGGAAGCCGCCGTGGGGAGGGCGATCTCGGCGCCGCGCCAGAGGGAGAGCACGCGACGCACGTAGTCGCGGGTCTCGGCGAACGGCGGGATGCCGCCGTGCTTCTCGACCGCGCCCGGGCCGGCGTTGTAGGCGGCGATCGCCAGCTCGATCTTGCCGGCGAAGTGGTCGATCATCTGCCGCAGGTACATGGTGCCGCCGCGCACGTTCTCGCTGGGGTCGTAGGGGTTGCGGATCTTGAGCTCGCTCGCCGTGTCGGGCATCAGCTGCATCAGCCCGATCGCTCCCTTGTTCGACAGCGCCTTGACGTTGTAGCCGGACTCGGCCTGGATCAGCGCGCGGACCAGGCGGGGATCGAGGTTCTGGGCGACGCTGTGGTTGGCGATGATCGCCTCGAGGTTGATGTCCGGCAGGTCGGCGAGCTTGGTCGACAGCCGGCGCGAGCGCTGGGTCGAATTCTCGTTGAGGATGACCTTGCGGCCGCTCGCCCCGACAGCGATATGCACGTCCGCCGCCGCGAGCGCGGGCGAAAGCACGAGGACCAGACAAGCCATGCCACGAAGAGCCCTTCTCATCACGACGACCTCACCCCGACAGACTGAAGCTGAAACTGCTGGGGGTATCTTAGCCGCTACGCGGGAAATCTCCAAGCTTTAGGCAGACCACGGACTGACACGGACGAGCACGGACCTTCAGGGACAGGGAAGAGGCAGCCGCGCAGCTACCTCGTCGCTGTCCCTGTTCGTCCGTGGAAGTCCGTGTCAGTCCGTGGTCTGCTTCGCCCTACCGCCCCAGCTGCTCGCGCACGGCCGCCTCGACGGCGGCGAGGGCGGCGGGGAGCTTCTCGGGATCCTTGCCGCCGGCCTGGGCGAAGTCGGCCCGGCCGCCGCCGCCGCCGCCCACGATCGCCGAGAGGGTCTTCACCAGCTCTCCCGCCTTGACGCGCCCGGTGAGGTCCTTGGAGACCGCCGCCACCAGGCTGACGTTGCCGTCGCCGCGGGTGCCGATCACCACCACCCCGGAGCCGAGCTTCGAGCGCAGGGTGTCGGCGATCTCGCGCAGCTCGTTGGCCGGGGCCGGGGGGACCTCGCGGGCGAGCACCCGGATGCCGTCGACCAGCAGCTCCTCGTCGCTCCCTGAGCCGGCCGAGCCGGAGACCAGCTGCATGCGCAGCTTGCGCATCTCGTTCTCGAGATCGCTCTGGCGCTGGCGGATCTGGTCGGCCTTCTGGAGCTGCTGGTCGTAGTCGCCCGAACGGATGCCGAGGCGGGTGACCAGCTCGGCGTAGGTCGCCCGCTGGCGGCGCACCTCGTCGAGCGCCGCGGTGCCGGTCACCGCCTCGATGCGCCGCACCCCGGAGGCCACGCCGCGCTCGGACTCGATCAGGAAGAGCCCGATCTCCCCGGTGTTGCGCACGTGGCAGCCGCCGCACAGCTCGAGGCTGAAGCCCGGCACGTTGACGGTGCGCACCCGCTCGCCGTACTTCTCGCCGAACAGGGCCATGGCGCCGGCGGCGATCGCCTCCTGGTAGCTGCGGGTGACGATGTCGGTCGGCACCGCCCGGCGCAGCCATTCGTTGACCAGGTCCTCGACCTGCTCCCACTCCTGGCGGAACATGCCGCGATGGTAGGTGAAGTCGAAGCGCAGGCGGTCGGGCGCTACCAGTGAGCCGGCCTGGCGCACGCTCTTGCCGAGCACCTGGCGCAGCGCCGCCTGCAGCAGGTGGGTGGCGGTGTGGTTCCGCTGGATGGCGAAGCGGCGGTCATGGTCGACCCGCAGCTGCACCTTGGTGTGGCGCGCGAGGCTCCCCTCCTCCACCTCGATGAAGTGAAAGAGGATGCCGCTCTGGTCCTTCTGCGTGTCGACGACGCGGGCCCGCCCGCCGTCCCAGCGGATCTCGCCGGTATCCCCGACCTGGCCGCCCGACTCGGCGTAGAACACCGTCTGGTCGAGGATCACCACCCCGACCTGCCCCTTTTGCAGCGTCGAGACGCGCACCGGCGCCCCCTCGCGCCAGGTGGCGAGGCGGACCACCTCGGCCGGGGTGTCGATCATCTCGGTCCGCTCGTACCCCTCGAAGCGGGTCTCGGTCAGCTCGGCGTGGCCGCGCAGCACCTCGCGCAGCGCCGAGAGGCGGTTCTGCACCTCGGCGGTCGCCTTGCGCGACTGCTCGCGCTGCGCCTCGAGCGCCTCGCCGAAGCCGGCCTCGTCGATCTGGAAGCGCTCCTCCTCGGCGATCTCGCGGATCACCTCGAGCGGCAGGCCGTAGGTGTCGTAGAGCCGGAAGACCATCGGCCCGGGGAGGGTCGTCGCGCCCTGCGGGCGCAGCCGCTCGATCTCCTCCTGCACCTGGCGCGCGCCGTTGGCGACCGTCGACAGGAACTTCTCCTCCTCGGCGCGGATGGTGGCCATCGAGGCCTGCCGCGTCGCCGCCAGCTCCAGGTAGGCGCTCCCCATCACCTCGCCCAGCACCGGCACCAGCTTGTGGAGGAACGGCTCCTCGAAGCCGAGGCGCATGCCGTGGCGCACGGCGCGGCGCAGGATGCGGCGCAGCACGTAGCCGCGCCCCTCGTTGCCGGGGATCACGCCGTCGGCGAGCAGGAAGGAGACGGCGCGCAGGTGATCGGCGATCACCCGCAGCGAGACGTCCTTCTCGGAGTCGGCGCCGTACTTGGTGCGCGCCAGGTCGGCGGCGGCGGCGAGGATCGGCTGAAAGAGGTCGGTGTCGTAGTTCGAGCCCACCCCTTGGAGCACCGAGGTGATCCGCTCGAGCCCCATGCCGGTGTCGATCGACGGCTTGGGGAGAGGGGTGAGGACCCCCTTGTCGTCGCGGTCGAACTGCATGAAGACGAGGTTCCAGATCTCCATGTAGCGTCCGGAATCGCTCCCCTCCTCCCAGGAGACCTCGGGGAGCTCCGGGTGGATGTCGACGAAGATCTCGCTGCACGGGCCGCAGGGGCCGGTCTCCCCCATCGCCCAGAAGTTGTCCTTCTTGCCGCAGCGGTGGACGCGCTCGGGGGTCAGGCTGGTCAGCTTCACCCAGAGGTCGAACGCCTCGTCGTCCTCTTCGTAGACGGTGGCGAACAGGCGGCTCGGCGGCAGCCCCCAGACGCGGGTCACCAGGTCCCAGCCGAAGCGGATCGCGTCCTCTTTGAAATAATCGCCGAACGAGAAGTTCCCCAGCATCTCGAAGAAGGTGTGGTGGCGCGGGCTCGGCCCCACGTTCTCGAGATCGTTGTGCTTGCCGGAGACCCGCATCACCTTCTGCGCGGAAGCGGCGCGCGGCGACTCCGGGCGCTGGGCGCCGGTGAAGTTGTCCTTGAACTGGACCATCCCGGCGTTGGTGAACAGCAGGGTGGCGTCCCCCTGCGGAACCAGGGGCGAGCTCGGCACGATGCGATGCCCGCGCTCCCGGAAGAAGTCGAGAAAGCCTGCGCGAATGTCCATGCTCTTCATAAAGCGGCTCTTCATGATCCGTCGTCGATTTCCTGGCCGTCCAGCTCGTCGTTCAAAAAATTGACGATAGCACGGCGGGAGAACCCCTTGCGCTCGAGGTGGCGGGCGAGGGCGCGAGGGTCCTGGCCGCCGCGCCGGAGCCAGGCTTTAGCCGCTTCGCGGGCCGCCGGCAGGTCGTCCTCGGGGGTGAGCTCGGCGAGCGCCGCCGCGACCGCGTCGTCCGGCGCCCCCCGCTTCAGCAGCTCGGCGCGCAGCCGCGTCCGCCCCTCGCCCCCCCGCGCCTGGCGCGACTCGACGAACACCCGCGCCGTGGCGCGGTCGTCGAGGTACTTCTCCTCGCTCAGTCGGGCGAGCGCCGCGTCGATCTCCTCGGCGGGAAAATGGCGCTGGACGAGCTTCAGCTCCAGCTCGCGCCGGAAGTGGGCGCGGGCGGCGAGGAGCTGAAGGGCTTTCTGGTAGGCGGAGGCGTCCTTCAATTCGGCTCGATCAGTTCTGTTCGATCTCGAACGACAGGTCGCCGCCGCTCAGGAACTCGCTGTCGCCGGGCATCTGGATCGACTCGTCCATCTGGTCGCGCGAGATGTCGGCGGTGAACTGCACGCCCTGGATCTTCAACCGGAACTCGTCGGGGTTGGTGGCCCGCTTGAGCGCCTCGTCGAGGGTGATCAGGCCGCTCTTGTAGAGCTGGAAGAGCGACTGGTCGAAGGTCTGCATCCCGTACTGGCTGGTGCCGAGGGCGATCTGCTCGCGGATGTACTTGGTCTTCTCCTTGTTCTCGATGCACTCGCGGATGTAGGCGGTCGAGATCAGCACCTCGGCGGCGGGGACGCGTCCCATGCCGTCGGCGCGCGGCACCAGGCGCAGCGAGATCACCGACTTCAGCACCTGCGAGAGCTGGATGCGGATCTGCTTCTGGTGGTGCGGCGGAAAGACCGAGATGATGCGGTTGACCGTCTCGGTGGCGTCCAGGGTGTGGAGGGTCGAGAAGACCAGGTGCCCGGTCTCGGCGGCGAGCAGCGCCGTCTCGATCGTCTCGTAGTCGCGCATCTCGCCGACCAGCAGGACGTCGGGGTCCTGGCGCAGGGCGGCGCGCAGGGCGCCGGCGAAGGAGTGGGTGTCGACGTCGATCTCGCGCTGGTTGACGATCGACTTCTTGTCGCGGTGGAGGAACTCGATCGGGTCCTCGATGGTGATCACGTGCTCGGTGCGGGTCGAGTTGATGTAGTCGAGCATCGCCGCCAGGCTGGTCGACTTCCCCGAGCCGGTGGTGCCGGTGCAGAGGACCAGGCCGCGGCGCTCCTCGCAGATCCGCTCGAGCACCGGCGGCAGCATCAGCTCGCGGACGCTCTGGATGCGCGCCGGGATGACGCGGAGGACGAGCCCCACCGCCCCGCGCTGCTGGAAGACGTTGCAGCGGAAGCGGCCGAGCCCGGGGACCGAGTAGGCGATGTCGAGCTCGAGCTCTTCCTTGAAGCGCTGCTTCTGGCGGGCGTTCATCATCGAGAACGCCATCGCGATGGTGTCCTCCTGCATCAGCCGCTTGAGCTCGCCGAGCGGCAGCAGGTCGCCGTCGACCCGGATCACCGGGTGGCTCCCGACCTTGAGATGGAGGTCGGAGGCCTTGCGCTCCACCGCGATCTTGAGCAGGTCGTTGATGTTCATCGGGTGGAGCCTCCCCCGGCACCTAAGCCGGGTGTCACGAACTGATTTACCGACCTTGCGGAGCGGCGGCCGTCTCCGTCTGGACGCGCGCGTGAGCCCCGTGGTGCACCGGATGGAGCCAGCCGTGGCGGTCCGCGATCTCGCCCGCGATGATCCCCTTGAACTCCTCCATGATGCGCCGGGTGATCTCCCCGGGGCAACCCTGGCCGACCGGATTGCGGTCGACGCCGCGGATCGGGGTGATCTCGGCCGCCGTGCCGGTCATGAACAGCTCGTCGCAGGTGTAGAGCTGGCCGCGCGGGATCTGCTCCTCGCGCACCGGGATGCCGAGGTCGCGGGCGATCTTGATCACCGTGTCGCGGGTGATCCCCTGTAAGACCGAGGCGGCGAGCGGGGGGGTGAGCAGCACGCCGTCCTGCACCATGAAGACGTTCTCGCCCGACCCTTCGCTGACGAAGCCGCGGGCGTCGAGCGCCAGACCCTCGGCGTAGCCGTTGGTCACCGCCTCGATCTTGATCAGCTGGCCGTTCAGGTAGTTGCCGGTCGCCTTCGCCACCGCCGGCATCGAGTCGGCGGCGATCCGCCGCCACGAGGAGACGCAGACCTCGACGCCGCTCTCCGCCTCCTCGCCGAGGTACTTCCCCCAGTGCCAGCAGGCGATGAACACCTCGACCGGGTTCTTCAGCGGATTGACCCCGATCGTGTTGCCGAAGCCGCGGAAGACGATCGGACGGATGTAGCAGGATTCGAGCTCATTGGCGCGGATCGTCTCGCAGATCGCCTCGCTCAGCTCTTCGTGGGTGAAGGCGATCGGCATGCGGTAGACCTTGGCCGAGTTCTCGAGGCGCCGCACGTGCTCCGCGAGGCGGAAGACGGCCGAGCCCTGCTTGGTGTTGTAGCAGCGGATCCCCTCGAAAACGCCGGAGCCGTAGTGGAGCGCGTGGCTCAACACGTGCACGGTCGCGTCCTTGAAGTCGATGAGCTGGCCGTTCTTCCAGATCCAGCGGACACCGGCAAACGGGTTGGTCACGGGGGGCCTCCTTTAGAGCAGTCACCAATGAAACGAGGATGCTAGCCCGAACCCGCCGGGCCGGTCAATTTCGTACGGCGGGTGCCGCGATTCCGCCACCGGGAGGCAGCAAGAGGAAGGCGGCGCCCACCACGGCTGCGGTTTCGAGGCGTAGCGTGCGCTCCCCCAGGCCCACCGGCCGCCACCCGGCGGCGAGGAGGTCCCGCCGCTCGCCGGGGTCGAGCCCCCCTTCGGGACCGACCAGCAGCGCGGCGGAGCTCCCGTCGACCGCCTCCCAGCCGCCCGGATCGACGGCCTCGGTGTCGAGGAACCAGCGGCCGCCGTCGCCGCCCGCATCCCCGGCACCGCCGAGCGAGCGGATCTCGCTCCAGGCGTGGGGGCCGGTGATCTCGGGGAGGCGCGAGCGGTGGCACTGCTCGACCGCCGACACGGCCACCCGGCGCAGGCGGTCGAAGATGCCGGAGCCGATGTCGCGCGGCGCCCGCGCCATGTTGAGGAAGCGGATGCCGGCGACGCCGACCTCGGTCGCCTTCTCGATCAGCCACGAGGCGCGCTCCGGCCGGCAGGTGGGGACGAGCAGCTCGAGGTGCAGCGCCGGCTCGTGGGCGGGCGCCGGTTCCCCCAGGGCGACGGTGGCCGAGGTGCGGTCGACCCGCGCCACCTTCCCCCAGCGCGCCCGCCCGCGGCCGTCGACGATCCGCATCTCCTCTCCCACGGCCACCCGCCGCGCCCGGAAGAGGTGCTGGTAGGACTCCCCCTCGACCCGCAGCTCGCGGGCGTCGAAGAGGGCGGGCTCGGTGAGGAGAGTGATCATGGGAGGGGATGGTAGCGCACCCGGCCGACCCGAAAGGCCACCCAATCCCCCGCGCTCTTTCTCCCGACCTCGAAGAACCCCAGCCCGCGCAGGCGGTCGAGCACCTGCCGGCCGCGCTCGGCGAGGATGCCGGAGAGGATCGCCTCGCCGCCGGGGGTCAGCCGGCGGACCAGGGCGGGCATCTCGGGGAGGATCTGCTCCGGCACCACGTTGACCAGGGCGAGGTCGAAGGCCGGACGGTCGCGGAGGGCCGCCAGCATCCCGGCGAAGAGGCGCGGGTGGAGACCGTTCAAGACGCTGTTGTCGCGGGCGTGGAACGGCGCGGCGGGATCGACGTCGTAGCCGACCACGCTCCGCGCCCCGAAGAGGAGCGCGGCGAAGGCGAGGACGCCCGTGCCGGTGCCGACGTCGAGCACCCGCCGGCCGCGGACGTCGGCGTCCTCCAGGAGCTCGAGGGCGAGCGCGGTCGATTCGTGGCTGCCGGTGCCGAAGGCGGCGCGGGCGGGGAGGCGCAGGCGATGCCGCCCGTCGGGGACCTCGGCGGGCGCCTCCTCCGGCTCGCGGGGATCGAGGTGGAGCGTCCGCCCGACCGGGAAGGGGACCGCCCGCTCGCGCCAGGTGGCGAACCAGTCGGCGTCGGGGACCGTCTCCGCGCTCTCCAGCTCGACCCCCGGCAGCGGCTCGGGGGCCGCGGCGTCGAGAGGGAACCAGGCCTCCAGGCGCAGCCGGCCGTCGGCGCCGGTCAGGGTCTGCACGCCGAGCGTGCCGGCCATCCAGAGCCGGGCGACGGCGGCTTCCTCGCGGTCGGCCGGGAGGACGTAGATGCGGCGGAGGTGGGGCATGGTCCGCCCCTATCCGAACAAATTCTTCACCCGCTCGATGACCCCCTTCTCCTCCTTGACCGGGTGGCCGCCGAGCTCGGCGAGCCGGCGCAGGAGCTGGAGCTCCTCGGCGGAGAGGTTGCGCGGGCTGGGGACCTCGACCTCCACGGTCACCACGTGGTCGCCCTTGCCGCTGCCGTCGAGGCGGGGGATCCCCTGGCCGCGGACGCGGAAGTCGCGCCCGTGCTGGGTCCCCGCCGGCACATCGAGGGTCGACTTGCCGTGCAGCGTGTCGATCTCGACCGAGGTGCCGAGCACCGCCTGCGGGTAGCTGATCGACTGCCGCGAGAGCACCGTCGCGCCGTCGCGGCGGAACACCTTGTGGGGGCGCACCGAGAGGACGACGTAGAGGTCCCCCGCGGGGCCCCCGCGGCGGCCGTGCTCCCCCTCGCCAGTGAGGCGCAGGCGGGCGCCGGTGTCGACCCCGGCGGGGATCTTGACGGTGATCGAGCGCTCCTCCTCCACCCGTCCCTCGCCGTGGCACTCGGTGCACGGCGAGGAGATCACCCGCCCCTCCCCCTGGCACTGCGGGCAGGTGCGGGCGACGGTGAAGAACCCCTGCGTGAAGCGCACCTGGCCGCGGCCGGCGCACCCCTGGCAGACGGTGGGCGGAGCGCCGTCGGCGCTGCCGCTCCCCTCGCACTTCGGGCACCCCTCGAGGCGGGGGATCTTGAGCGTCGTGTCGGTGCCGAAGGCCGCCTCCTCGAAGGTGAGGGTGAGGTCGTAGCGCAGGTCGGCGCCGCGGGTCATGCCGTTCGGGTTGCTCCGGCGGCCGCCGCCGAAGCCGAAGAGGTCGCCCAGGATGTCGGAGAAGTCGGCGAAGATCGTCGGGTCGAACCCCCCGGCGCCGGCGCCCGACACCCCCTGGTGGCCGAAGCGGTCGTAGCGCGCCCGCTTGTCGGCGTCCGAGAGCACGGAGTAGGCCTCGGCCGCCTCCTTGAAGCGCTCCTCGGCCTCCTTGTCGCCGGGGTTCTTGTCCGGATGGTCGCGCACCGCGATCTTGCGGTACGCCGACTTGATCTCAGCTTGAGTGGCGGTCTTCTCGACCACCAGCACCTCGTAATAATCGCGTTTCGCCATTCCTGCTCAGCCTTTCGCCGGCCCGCCCGCCCGCGTCAGCATCACCTCGGAGAGGGTGCGGGAGACGGAGTTCAAATCGTAGATCGCGGCCTCCAGCTCGGCGCGCTTGTCGTTGTTGAGCGCCATGCGCGAGTGCAGCAGCGCCTCGTGGATCCGCTTCGCGTCGGCGTCCTGGAGCATGTCGCGGAACTGCCCGAAGACCCGTTCGATGGTGTAGATCAGACCCTCCAGCCGGTTCTTGAGCTGGCGCGCCTCGCGCCGTTCGAGGTCGGTCTGCGAGTTGCGGTCCGCCTCGGCGACGAGGCGCTGCACCTCGGCCTCGGAGAGCCCGCCGGCGGGGTTGATCTGGATGCTCTGCGAGAGGTTGGTCGCCATGTCGCGGGCCGAGACGTTGACGATGCCGTTCGAGTCGATGGCGAAGGTGACCTCGATCTGCGGCATGCCGCGCGGCGCCGGCGGGATCCCCACCAGCTCGAAGCGGCCGAGCGACTTGTTCTCGGAGGCGAGCTGGCGCTCCCCCTGGAGGACGTTGACCTGCACCGTCCCCTGGTTGTCGACCACGGTGGTGAAGATCTGGGTGTTCTTGGTGGGGATCGTCGAGTTGCGCTCGATCAGCTTGGTGAACAGGCCGCCCTGCGTCTCGACGCCGAGCGACAGCGGGGTGACGTCGAGCAGCACCAGGTCCTTGATGTCGCCGCGCAGGATCGCCCCCTGGATGGCGGCGCCCATCGCCACCACCTCGTCGGGGTTGATCTCGCGGTTCGGCTTCTTGCCGAAGATGCGCTCGACGGTCAAGGCCACGATCGGCGAGCGGGTCTGCCCGCCGACCAGCAGCACCTCGTCGATCTCGTCGGCGCGCAGCCCGGCCTGGGAGAGCGCGTCGCGGCAGGGGTCCTCGGTGCGCTCGACCAGGTCGCGCACCAGATTCTCGAACTCGCCGCGGTTGAGCGAGCGGGCGAGATGGCGGGGGCCCGAGCGGTCGGCGGAGATGAACGGCAGGTTGATCGTCGTCTCCTCGGTCGCCGACAGCTCGCACTTGGCGCGCTCGGCCGCCTCCTTGAGCCGCTGCAGGGCCATGCGGTCCTGGCGCAGGTCGATGCCGGTCTCGGTCGAGAAGTCCGCGATCAGCCAGTCCATGATCCGCTGGTCGAAGTCCTCGCCGCCGAGGTAGGTGTCGCCCGCCGTCGAGCGCACCTCGAAGATCCCCTGCGAGAGCTGGAGGATCGAGATGTCGAAGGTGCCGCCGCCGAGGTCGTAGACGGCGATGGTGCTCGCCCCCTGCCCGGCGGTCACCGGCTGGTCGAGGCCGTAGGCGAGGGCGGCCGCCGTCGGCTCGTTCAGGATGCGCACGACGTCGAGGCCGGCGATCTTGCCGGCGTCCTTGGTCGCCTGGCGCTGCGAGTCGTTGAAGTAGGCGGGGACGGTGATCACCGCCTCGCGCACCTCCTCCTGCAGCCCCTCCTCGACGAACTCCTTGATCTCGCGCAGCACCAGCGCCGCGATCTCCTCCGGGCTGTAGTGGCGGTCGCGGATCTCGATCTTGACGTCGCCGTTGGTCGCCTCGGCCAGGATGTAGGGGAGGACGCCGCGCGCCCGCTCCACCTGGGGCTCGCGGAACTTGCGGCCGATCAGCCGCTTGACGGCGTAGACCGTGTTCTGCGGATTGGTGATCGCCTGCCGCTTGGCGATCTGGCCGACCAGCCGGTCCCCTTCCTCCGAGAAGGCCACGATCGAAGCGGTGGTGCGGCTCCCCTCGCGATTCGCCAGGACCACCGGCGAGGTGGCCTCCACGATCGCGGCGCAGCTGTTGGTGGTGCCGAGGTCGATGCCGAGGATCTTGGTCATTGTCTTTTAGGGCCGCCGGTGTCGGGTTCCAGGGTTCTCCGCGTGCTGTCCGGCGAATGCCTGGCGAAGTGCCCGGCAAAACAGGCCTGACCAATATCGCATCGGCGGGCTCCTCCTCCTCCGATGAAAGAGGGCGGAGCCCCAAGGGCCGATGCGTCTCGCCTGCGGAACGAAAGCTCCGGCTATTGTACGTGGTTCCGGAAGGAATCCGGCGAATACGGGCCGGGAGCCTCCAGGCTACAGAGCCGGGCTACAGCGCGGGGCCCTCCTCGCCGCCGCCCGCCGGCCCCTGCGACCCCTCCGAGCTCGCCGCGGCGGCCTCGGCCGGCACCGCGACGCGGACCATCGCCGGCCGCAGCAGGCGGTCGTGGAGCTTGTAGCCGCGCCGCAGCTCCGCCACCACGGTGGGAGCCTTGACCTCCCGGCTCTCCTCGCGCGACACCGCCTCGTGCAGGGTGGGGTCGAACGGCTGCCCCACCGACGGCACCTCGACGGCGCCGAAGCGGCGCAGCAGCTCACCCATCTGGCGGTGGATCATCTCCACCCCTCGCTTGAGGTCGTCGGCCGACCCCTGGGCGGAGAGCGCGAGGTCGAGGTTGTCCGCCACCGCCAGCATCTCGCGCAGCGGCTCGAGCACGGCGAACTTCCTCTGCTCCTGGCGCTCGCGCTCGCTGCGCTTGCGGAAATTGTCGAAGTCCGCCAGGGTGCGCGTCGCGCGGTCGCGCAGCTCGGCGACCTCCTGGCGCAGCCGCGCCACCTCGGCGGGGGTGCCCGCGTCCCGCGGGCGCGGCGGCTCCCGCGTGGCTCCCGCATCGTGGCGGGCGCCGGACTCCACCCCTTCGACCGCCGCCACCGCGGCGCGCATGGCGGCCTCGAGATCCGTGCTCGGATCGTCCAGATCGAGGGCGAGCTCGGAAGCTTCGCCTCTGTCCTTCATGTCCTCTGCCATGCCGTCCTCGCTCTCCGGTATCACGTCGCTCGCGATGATGTCCATCCGTTCAGTGAAGAATCGATCTCGAGGCGTCCAGAATTCCAGGAATCCGCGGGCCGCCGCCTCAGCGGCGGTCGGGCTCGCCGGAGAACGCCTCGGCGAGCGCCCGGCTCAGGGTCTCGCCCAGAAAATTGACCAGCGGGATGATCTTCTCGTACTCCATCCGCGAGGGCCCCACGATCCCCAGCGTGCCGAGCGGGCGTTCGCCCAGGCCGTAGGGGGTCGCCACGACGCTGAACTCGAGGTCCGCGGTCAGCTCGCAGTCCGCGCCGATCAGGACGCGCACGCCGCCCCCCTGGATGCAGCGGTTGAGGATGCGCACCAGCCGCGCCTTGTCGGCGAAGGCGTCGAACATCCGGCGCACCCGCGCGACGTCGGAGAGCTCGGGCTTGGCGAGCAGCATCGAGGTGCCGTCCACCATCACGCCGGGCGCGCCGTCGGCGGCGAGGCCGGCCTGGGCCAGCTCGACCGTCCGCGCCAGCATGCGGTCCATCTGCGCCTTCTCCTCGACCATCATGCGCACCAGCCGCTCGCGGATCTCGCGCAGGGTCTGGCCGGCGAAGCTCGCCGTCAGGTAGTTGGAGATCCGCACCAGCTCCTCGCGCGGGATCTCCTCCTCGGTCTCGACCACCTTGTTGTCGATGAAGCCGGTCGCGGAGACCACCACGCAGAGGATCTTGCGGCCGGCGACGGGGACGAAGTCGATCGCCTTGAGCACCGTCTCGCCGATCCCCGGGGCGACCACCACCCCCACCTGGCTCGACAGCTCCGAGAGCAGGTGCGAGGCGGTGCCGAGGAGCTCGTCGGCGTCCGTCGAGCCCCCCTTGAGGTGGTCCTCGATGTAGCGCCGCTCGCGCACCGGCACCGTCCGCGCCTCCATCATCGACTGGATGAACAGGTGGTAGGCCGCCGCCGTGGGCACCCGGCCGGCCGAGGTGTGGGGCTGCATCAGGAAGCCCCAATCCTCGAGGTCGGCCATGACGTTGCGGATCGTCGCCGCCGACAGGCCGAGCTGGGCGTGCTTCGACACCGAGCGCGAGCTGACCGGCTCGGCGCTCAGGATGTAGGTCAGGATGACGTCCTTCAGGATCTCGCGATCCCGCGGGCTCAACCTTCCCGGATCCCTGCCCTGATCCCTGGCGTCCGGCATCGTCGCTTCCTAAGTTAGCACTCTCGCCATGAGAGTGCTAACGCATGGTACGCTCCGCAGCTTCCCGTGTCAAGCCGCCCGGGCCCAAACCACTGAGCACAGAAGACTTCTCATCCCATGCCAGCTCTCGCGGCGGCTTGCCAGGCCGCGGGCGAGAGGCTATCGTTCGGCCGTGGACGACTTACAGGGTTTGCGCTTCTCGCTGGTCGGCCCCGGCCGGGTGGGCTCCAGCCTCGCGCGCTGGGCCCTCGCGGCCGGGGCGGAGCTGGTCTCGGTCTCGGGACGGCGGCCGGGCGAGGCGGCGTGGGCCGGAGGCCCGGCGCTCCGCGAGCTGGCCGGCCTCGCCACCCAGGGGCAGGACCTGCTGCTGATCGCCGTCGGCGACCACGAGATCCCCGCGGTGGCGGCGGAGCTGGCCGGCAGGCCCCAGGCGCAGGCCGTCCTCCACACCTCGGGGAGCCTCGACGCCTCGGTGCTCGCGGCGCTCCGCGAGCCGCGCACCTCGGTCGGCTCGCTGCACCCGCTGAAAGCCTTTCCCCGCCCCCTCCCCGACCCGGCCGAGGCGCGGGGGGTCTTCTTCGCCGTCGACGGCGGCGGGGTGGCGCGGGCGATGGCCAGCCGCCTGGCGGCGGCCTGGGGCGGGGTGGCCGCCGAGGTCCCCGCCGGCTCGCGGCCGCTCTACCACTTCGCCGCCACCCTGGCGGCCGGAGGGGTGACCACGCTGGTCGCCGCCGCGGCGGAGATCGCCGCCACCCTCGGCCTGCCGGCCGAGGTGAGCCGCGGCTACCTGGAGCTCGCCCGCGGGGCGATCGCCGCCGCCCTCGGCACGCTCGACGAGGGGCGCCCGCTCATCCGAGCGATCACCGGCCCCGCCGCCCGCGGCGACCGCGAGACCCTGCGCCGCCACCTCGAGGCGCTCACCCGCCTCGCTCCCGAGAAGCTCCCGCTCGCCATGTTCCTGATGCGCGAGACCCTGCGGATGACCGGCCAGGACGCGGACGACGACGAATGACGACGAAAAGGGCGCCGGAAACCGCCGGGGAAAAACCGCTCCGGCCCCCCGGGCCGCTGGATTTCCCTGCAATTGACGCACCCCCCGCAACGGGTGCTATGCTTCGATGCCCATTTCGAACGCGCTAAACCCCTATGGTTTTCTTCAATTACAGCACGATGCAGATGGCGGCCAAGGTCGTCTATTACGGCCCCGGTCTGTGCGGGAAGACGACCAATCTCCACTACATCTACCAGCACACGACGGGGGACTCGCGGGGCGAGATGGTCTCGCTCGAGACGGAGACCGACCGCACCCTCTTCTTCGACCTGCTGCCGATCGACGTCGGCTCGATCGCCGGCTTCAACACCCGCATCCAGCTCTACACCGTCCCCGGCCAGGTGTTCTACAACACCACCCGCAAGCTGGTGCTCAAGGGGGTGGACGGCATCGTCTACGTGGCCGACTCGCAGCGCGCGATGCTGCAGGCCAACGTCGAGTCGTTCCGCAATCTCGAAGACAACCTGACGGAGATGGGGCTCTCGGTCGAGACCCTGCCGCTGGTGCTCCAGTTCAACAAGCGCGACCTGGCGGACATCTGCTCGGTCGAGGAGATGAACGCCGCCCTCAACCGCCACAACTGGCCCTCCTTCGAGGCGTCGGCGGTGACCGGGATGGGAGTGTTCGAGACCCTCAAGGGGATCTCGCGCTTCACCCTGATGGCGCTCAAGAAGCGGCTCGGCCGCAGCGAGCCGGCGGCGCCGGCGGCGGCCCGGCCGCCGGTCGCGGCACCGCCGCCGAGGCCGGCCGCGGCCCCCTCGCCGCCTCCCCTGGCCGCTCCGGCCTCGCCGCCGGCGGCCGTTCCGCCGCCCCAGCCCCCCCAGATGGCGCCACGGCCCGCTCCGCCGGCAGCGGCGGCAGCGACCGGCCTGCCTAAAGCCCCCCCACCCGCCGGCCGGACGCGCACGATGGACGTGCTGGGCGAGCTCGAGAAGCTCCGCCGCGAGGCCGCCGCGCCGGGCCAGCGACCGACGACCGGGGCGATCCCGCGGCCCGCCGCTCCGGCGCCGCCCCCGCCGGCGCCCAGGCCTGCCCCGGCTCCGGTGGCGGCCCGGCTCCGGCTCCAGCTCCGGCGGCGCCTCCTCCAGCCCCTGTCGTCCACGCCGCCGGCACCGCCGGCGCCGGGACGAACGGCCGCGGCGAGCTGTCGCGCAGCATCGAGATGACGCTGCGCCGCGCCGACTTCCAGCGCGCCCGCCGGGTGCTGATCAGCTTCCAGGTGGAGGACGACCAGCACCGGGTGATGGACGCGGTGCGCGATCTGCCGGTGGAGATCAAGGATGCCGCGGGCCTCGAGAAGCTCCTCTTGCGGCTCAACATCGCCTTGAATTCCAAGGAATAGGGGGCGCGCGCGATGCGGTGCCCCTTCTGCTCCGAAAACCGCGACCGGGTGGTCGACTCGCGGGAGAGCCGCGACAGCGCCACCATCCGGCGCCGCCGGGAGTGCCTCTCCTGCGGCCGGCGCTTCACCTCCTACGAGCAGATCGAAGACATCCCCTACATGGTCGTCAAGCACGACGGCACCCGCGAGGAGTTCAGCCGCAAGAAGCTGCTCGGCGGCCTGCTCAAGGCCTGTGAGAAGCGGCCGATCCCGCTCAAGAAGCTGGAGGCGATCGCCGACCAGGCCGAATCGATGCTCAACGAGCGCGAGGACCGCGAGATCTCGACGCAGGAGCTCGGCGCCTTCATCATGGAGCGGCTGCGCGAGCTCGACCAGGTGGCGTACGTCCGCTTCGCCTCGGTCTACCGCCGCTTCGAGGACATCGACGCTTTCATGGACGTGGTCAAATCGCTGCTCAAGCCCGGCAAGGAGGGGTGAGACTTAAATGGCCGCCCGCTTCGAGTCCCTGTTCCTCATCTCCCGCTTTCAGGCCGAGCTCGACCGCCTGTTCCAGGAGGCGATGCAGATCGGCGACAACGACCAGCCGCTCGGCGAGTGGCAGCCGGCGCTCGACGTCGTCGAGACGCCGGAGGCGGTGCAGATCCTCGCCGAGGTCCCCGGCTTCACCCCCGCCGACCTCAAGGTCGAGGTGCGCGGGACCCGCGTGGTGATCTCCGGCACCAAGTCGACCGCCCTCCCCGAGGCGCAGCGCATCCGCTTCCACTGCCTGGAGCGCGGGCACGGGCGCTTCACCCGCGAGATCCACGTCCTGTCGCCGGTCAACACGCACAAGGGGACGGCCGCCCTGCGCGACGGTCTGCTGACGCTCGACTTCCCGAAGATCCAGGACAAGCGTCAGGAGGCCCGGGTGCTGCCAATCGAGGAAACCGAGGAGGCCGCGGATGAGTAAAGCGCCCGGCGAGCCACAGGAGGAAGCGATCAAGATCCCGGACGTCCTGCCGGTCCTGCCGCTCAAGGACACCGTGGTCTTTCCTTACATCATCCTGCCGCTGTCGGTGGGACGGGACAAGAGCGTGCTCGCCGTCGACCGCGCCCTGGCCGAGAGCCGGGTCATCATGCTGGTCGCCCAGCGCGACGCCGCCAACGACAACCCGGGAGAGGCCGACCTCTTCGAGGTGGGCACCGCGGCCGTCATCATGCGGATGCTCAAGCTCCCCGACGGGCGCATCCGCATCCTGGTCCAGGGGCTGGCGCGCGCCCGCGTCCAGCACATCAGCCAGATGGAGCCCTACCTCCAGGCCAAGATCGAGCGCATCGAGGAGCCGCGCCCGGCCGCCCCGTCGCTCGAGATCGAGGCCCTGGTGCGCAGCGTCAAGGAGAGCATGGACCGCGCCGTCTCCCTCGGCAAGGGGATCTCGGCCGAGGTGATGGTGATCGCCGCCAACCTCGAGGATCCGGGGCGGCTGGGAGACCTCGCGGCGAGCAACCTCGACCTCAAGCTCACCGAGGCGCAGTCGGTGCTCGAGACGATCGACCCGATCGAGCGCCTGCGCAAGGTGAGCGATCTGCTCGCCCGCGAGATCCAGGTGCTCAACCTCCAGCAGGAGATCTCCTCGCAGGCGCGCGGCGAGATCGACCGCAGCCAGCGCGAGTACTTCCTGCGCCAGCAGCTCAAGGCGATCCAGCAGGAGCTCGGCGAGGGGGAGGAGCTCGGCGAGGAGATCGCCAACTATCGCAAGCTGGCCGACGAGAAGCAGCTCTCGGGAGAGGCGCGCGAGGAGCTCGAGCGCCAGATCCGCCGGCTCGAGCGCAGCCACCCGGAGAGCGCCGAGACGCAGATCATCCGCACCTACCTCGACTGGCTGACCGCGCTGCCGTGGGGGACCGCCTCGGAGGACAACCTCGACCTCCAGCACGCGCAGGAGGTGCTCGACGAGGACCACTACGATCTCGAGAAGATCAAGGAGCGCATCCTCGAGTACCTCGCGGTGCGCAAGCTGAAGCCTGATACCCGCGGCCCCATCCTCTGCTTCGTGGGGCCGCCCGGCGTCGGCAAGACCTCGCTCGGGCGCTCGATCGCCCGCTCGCTCGGCCGCAAGTTCGTGCGCATCTCGCTCGGCGGCGTGCGCGACGAGGCGGAGATCCGCGGCCACCGCCGCACCTACGTCGGCGCGCTCCCCGGCCGCATCGTCCAGGGGATCCGGCAAGCGGGGACGAGCAACCCCGTCTTCGTGCTCGACGAGATCGACAAGATCGGCGCCGACTTCCGCGGCGATCCCTCGTCGGCGCTGCTCGAGGTGCTCGATCCGGAGCAGAACTGGAGCTTCGTCGATCACTATCTCGGCATCTCCTACGACCTGTCGAAAGTGATGTTCATCGCCACCGCGAACATGCTCGAGCCGGTCCAGCCGGCGTTCCTCGACCGCATGGAAGTGATCCGTCTGACCGGCTACACGCAGGAGGAGAAGTCGCGCATCGCCCGCCTCCATCTCCTCCCCAAGCAGACCAAGGAGAACGGCCTCAGCGAGGAACAGATCGTGTTCACCGACGAGGCGGTCGCGGCCGTCATCTCCGGCTATACGAAAGAGGCGGGGCTGCGCAACCTCGAGCGCGAGATCGCGGCGATCTGCCGCAAGGTGGCGGTGAGGGTGGCGCGCGGCGAAGCGGAGCGGGTGGTGATCGATGCGCCCCAAGTCGAGGAGCTCCTCGGCGCCAGGAAGCACTTCGCCGAGGAGCTGCTGACCCGCGACCGCGTCGGCGTCGCGACCGGCCTCGCCTGGACCTCGGCGGGAGGCGACCTGCTGTTCATCGAGGTCGTCGCGGTCCCCGGCAAGGGGCTTCTCCTGCTCACCGGCCAGCTCGGCGACGTGATGAAAGAGTCGGCCCAGGCCGCGGTCTCCTTCGCTCGCGCCTACGCCGCCATGCACGGGCTGGGCGACGACTTCTTCGCCAGGCACGACCTGCACGTCCACGTGCCGGCGGGTTCGATCCCCAAGGACGGCCCGTCGGCCGGCATCACCATCGGCACCGCCATCCTCTCCGTGCTCACCGGCCATGCGATCAACCGCCGGGTGGCGATGACCGGAGAGATCACCCTGCGCGGCGACGTGCTGCCGATCGGCGGGCTGAAAGAGAAAGTGCTCGCCGCCAAGCTCGCCGGCATCCAGACGGTGATCGTGCCGCGGCTGAACCGGCGCGATCTCGCGGAGGTGCCGGCGACGATCACCGGCGGCCTCACCTTCCATTTCGTCGAGCACATGGACGAGGTGCTGAAGCTCGCGTTGATCGATCCCGACGAGCGGCAACCCGACGTCACGCCCGCGGGGGAGCCGGTCGAGATCGCCAGCGAGCTGCCGCTCCCCGCCACGGTGTGAAACCTCCGCGCAATCCCGAGCGGGGCGGCGAAGACCACCTGATCGATTGGCTGAAACGCCGGATTCGCCGGCAGTCCGGGGCAACTTCGATCGGAGATGACGCAGCGCTCCTGCCGCCGGAGGCCTATGCCGTCACCGTCGATCATCAGATCGCCGGCGTTCATTTTCCGCTCGACACAGCGCCCGCCGCCGTGGCTCGACGGTTGCTGGCGGTGAACCTCTCGGACCTCGCGGCGACGGGCGCCGTCCCCGCCCATGCCTTCCTGGCTCTCGCGGCGCCGGAGGGTTTCGATCATCGAAAATTCTTCACCGCGCTGCTCGCCGCCTGCGCGCGCTTCGGCGTCCAACTCGCCGGCGGCGACCTGGCGCGCGGCCCGGAGCGGTTGAGCGCCAGCCTGACGCTGCTCGGAACGAAAGCCGGAAAGCGGTGGGTCGAACGCGGCGGCGCCCGGCCGGGGCATGCGCTGTGGGCCGGCGGCACGCTCGGCGAATCCGCCGCCGGGCGGCTGGTGATCGAACGCGGCCCTGAACAGGGAGCGCCGAAGGAAGCCTTTTCTTCGCTCGCGATCCAGAGAGCCGCGCGGCGCGCGGTCAGGCGCCATCTCGCGCCGCGCCCTCAGCTCGCGCTCGGTCACTGGCTGGGAGATCAGGAGGAAGGCGCCGGGATGGATATCTCGGACGGCCTGGCGCGCGATCTCCATCGCCTCTGCCGCGCGAGCGGCACGGGCGCCGAGGTCGACGCCGCGGCGTTGCCGTTCGCCGCCGGTTTCGCGCCGCTCTGCCGCGCGCTCGGCGCCGATCCGCTGGCACTGGCGTTGAGCGGCGGCGAGGATTACGTCTTGTTGTTCACCCTGCCGGACGCGGCCGTGCCGCCGGCGGAATTCGGCGCGCGGCGCATCGGACGGATCACGCGGCGCGGCGTGTCGCTGCTGCGCGCGGGGGTTCGCGAGACGCTGCCGGACGTCGGGTGGGATCATCTGACCGCATTCACCTGACCGTATTCACCTCACCGCATTCACTGGGCCAAATCAAAAGCCCCGGCGGTGAGGCCGGGGCTTTTGATTGAAAACGGAAGCTCCGCGCCGAGACGCGGAGCGATCGATCAGCGGAAGAGCTTGGTCAGGTTGTCGACCAGACCCTTGAGCTTCTTCTCGAGGCCCTGCTGGGCCTTTTCGATCTGCTTGAGGCGCTGGTTGAAAGCGCCGGAGAGCGCCTCACCGGTCGAGGCGACCGACGCCGCAACGCGCCCGCGACCGCGGCCCGCCGCCGGCTTCTTCGCCGCGCCGCTCCCCTTCTTGCGGCCGCCCCGGCCGCTCTCCTGACGGAGCTGGCGGAAGACGTCGACCGCCTGCGGATAGAAGCGGCGCGCACGCCCCTTCCCCTCGCTCGGCAGGCGATCACCGTGCAGGCGCACGTAGCGGACCAGCGTCGGATAGGAGATCGAGGTGGTGTCGCTGATCTGGGTCAGCGTCAACAGATTTCCGGATTTCTGACTTCCGGACTTCGCCGCGGGCTTCTGATTGGCACGCCCCGGAGGACGCCCGCGCCGCGCCGGCACGGCAGGAGCGGCGGCGGCGGTGGCTTGGCGGCCCCGCTTGGCGACGCTCTTGACGGCGGCCTTCGCAGCCTTCTTGGCGGCGCGCGGCGCCGGCTTGGCGGCAGCGGCCGGACGGCCGCGTTTGGCGGCGGTGGCGGCGGCCGGCGGACGCCCACGGCGCTTGCTCGCCGTCGGACGCTCCGGACGCGGAGCATCCGGGTTCTTGCGCGGACGGCCACGCTTGCCGGCGTTCTCGCTGCGGATCTCGTCGAACACGGGCAGCGCGCTCTCGGGGTAACGCTGCTTGCGCCCCTGCCCTTCCGCCGGGATCCGGTCCTGATAGGTCTTCTTGTATCGCTGGAGGGTCGGCATCGAAATGCCGGTCTTGCTGGAAATCTCGGAGAGAGTGTAGAGCTTTTGATCCGCGCTATCGCCGCGGCGCTGATTCTCGGGTTCGGCCATCTTTTTCTCTTTGCCTCCTCGGGTGATTCAAAAAATATTGGTCATTCCAGGTCGTTCTAGGTCGTTGCAGAACGGTACCATTATAAAAAAGAAGGCGGACATGTCAATAGTTTGGGAGTAAAAACTTCCCAAAGGCACGGATTCGGGCGTCGCGGCAGTCTCGGATCGGGTAAAAGACACCTTCTTAAGCGCGATTTCGCAGCGATCAAAGTCGCCGGACTGCCCGTGATCCATCGCCGGAAGCGCCCCGAGCGCAGATCGCTTGAGCGAAAGCTGGCGTCATTCTCAAGGTACTATTGCCCGCCATGAGCCACGATGAGAAGGATGAGAAGAGGGAAAACTACCGTTTGGCCCTGCGCGAGCTCGACGCCGTGCTGGCCGGAATCGACGATCCGATCGCTGCGATGTCCACCTGCGCCGCGGTCGTCCACCAACGCCTCGCGGTCGCGAGCTGGACCGGCTTCTATCGGGTCGTGGCGCCGCGGCTGCTGCGCGTCGGCCCTTATCAGGGGCCGCTCGGATGTCTCGAAATTCCATTCGACCGCGGCGTGTGCGGGGCCGCCGCGCGAGAGCGCACGGCGCAGGTGGTCCCCGACGTGGATCAGTTTCCGGGCCACATCGCCTGTGACGCCGGAGCCCGCTCCGAGATCGTGATTCCTATCTACGACGCGGCGGACGAGCTGGTCGCCGTGCTCGACGTCGATTCCCACCGGCCGGCGGCTTTCGATGAAATCGATCGCGAAGGACTGACCCGCCTCGCCGAACGGTTGCGCGACAGCCTCGGCGGCGACCGCGCGGCCTTCCGGCCCTAGCGCCGCTTGCGCGCCAGCCCGAGCTGGCGGACGAGATAGGAAACCGTCTGGCGCGAGACGCCCAGGCGGCCGGCGGCCGCGGCGTGATTGCCGTCGCTCGCCGCGATCGCCTGCTCGATCAGGCCGCGGCGGAAGGACTCCACCTGCTGGTGATAGGAACCGTCCGGCGGCGCGGCGGGCGTGGACGGCGGCAATTCGAGTTGATCGATTCCGATCGCCTCGCCGCCGGCGAGCGCGGCGGCGACGGCGAGCACGTTCTCGAGCTCGCGCACGTTCCCCGGCCAGGGATGAGAGAGCAGACGCGCCCGCGCTTCGCGGGTGAGCCGCGCCGGCGGGCGGAGAGCGCTGAGGAATCGATCAGCGATCCGCAGGACGTCGTCGCCGCGGCCGCGCAGCGGCGGCAGCTCGACGCAGCCGACCCGCAAACGAAAGTAAAGATCGCGCCGGAAGCTTCCCTGCTCGACCATCGCGGGAAGATCACGATGCGTGGCCGCGAGCAGGCGCACGTCCACCCGCCGCGTCGCGCTCTCGCCCAGCCGCCGGATCTCCCCTTCCTGCAGCACGCGCAACAGCATGCCTTGCGCCGAGGCGGGAAGATCGCCGATCTCGTCGAGGAAGACCGTGCCGCCGTGAGCGGTTTCGAACACCCCTTTGCGCTCGCGGTCGGCGCCGGTAAAGGCACCGCGCACCTGGCCGAAGAGATCGGCGAGGATCAAAGTTTCGGAGAATGCCGCGCAGTTGACCGAGACGAACGGCCGGCCCGCGCGCGCGCCGCGGCGGTGAAGACGCCGGGCCGCGAGCTCCTTGCCGGTGCCGCTCTCGCCCAGGATCAGCACCGGCAGGTTGCCGGGCGCCAGGCGGTCCAGGCGATCGATCGCCGCCAACAGCGCCGGGCTTTCACCGAGCAGCTCATCTTCCTCCGCCAGCGCCGCGAGCGGCGAGGCGGTCCCGGCGGGGGATGGCGGCGCCGGCATCCCGGCCGCGACCGTGGGGAGGGACGGCGACTGCGCGAGCCCCTGGAGCATCCAGGCGACCATCGCCCAGGGCCCGCCGTCGCGCAGCTCCAGGCGCTCGGCGAAGGGGATGGCCCCGCACTTCCTCAGGGTCTCGATCGCTTCCCGACGCCAGGGGGCCGGCGCCGCGCCCGGGGAGAGGAGGTCAACGTCGAACACCAGCCGCGCCGCGCGGTAGGGATCGAGGGCGGCGAGCCCTTGCCAGTCGCGGGCGGTCGGCGGCTCGCCGGCGAGGAGCGCTGTCCACAGCCCTGCGGATGGGTCGCCGGGCGGCGTGCCGGCTGCCGCCTCAGCCACCTCCCGGCGGGCGCCCGCCAGATCGCCCGCCAGCGCGAGGACGGCGGGGCGCTCCTCGGGCTCCAGCTCGCTCAGCGTATCGGGCGGCACCTCCGCCAGCTCGCGGGCCGCCTCCTCCGGGCGGCCGAGCCAGCCGAGGGCACGGGCGGCGAGCAGCGCGAGCTCGGGTCTCCGGTAGGTGAGCCGCTGGCGCTCGAGGTCGTGCAGCGCTTCGCGGCAGATGGCGAGGGCCGCGGCCGGCCGGCCCAGGGCCAGCTCGTAGCGCGCCCACAGCTCGGCGTCCTGGGCGAGGCCGCGCAGGTTGCCGGAACGCCGGTTCTCGCTCTCCGAGCGGGCGACGATCTCGCGCACCCCTTGCGTGCGACCGCGGCGCATCCGGATCTCGGCCAGGTTGCAGGCGGCGAGGGTCTTCTTGCGCGGCCCGTCGCAGCCGGCCTCCAGCCGCGCCGCGTGGAGGAAGGCGCGCTCGGCCCCGGCGAGGTCGCCGCGGCGGGCGCGGGCGAGCCCCAGGTCGTTCCACAGACCCGCGGCCTGGCGCCGGGTCAGCCGGCGGCGGCCGGCCTGCACCGCCAGGGCCGCGGCCTCCACCGCGGCGGCGGAATCGCCCTCCGCGCCCGCCTGGAGCGCCCGCAGCTGGTGCCAGCGCCAAGCGAGCCCGGGATCCTCCAGCGCGCCGCGGGTGGCCTCGAGAAGGCACCCCATGGCTTCCCGGTCGTGGCGGTCCCAGGCGGCGCCGGCGGCGGCGAAACGGGCGAGGAGCGCGGCGCGCGGATCACCGGCCGTCTCGTCGAGCGCGCGGCGGATCCAGAAGCCGGCGCGGCCGGGTTTGCCGTGGCTGGCGTGGACGCGCGCGGCGATCTCCGCCACCTCGGCGAGCTCGGCCGGCGCCAGCGCCGCTTCCTCCAGACCGCGCAGGGTAGCGCGGGCGGCTGCCAGGAGCCCGATCTCGAGCTGACAGCGGGCGGCGAGCGCGCGGGCCGCCGGCGAGCCCTCGCCGGCGAGCGACTCCAGGGCCGCCTCGCGGCGGCCGAGCGCCGCCTGAGCCGCGGCGCGCTCGATGCGCTCCGCCGCGGTCGCCGGCGGCTGGCTTTCCCAGGCGGCGAGGGCCGCCCGCCATCGCCCCGCCGCCATCAATTCCCGCGGCACCCCCTCCTCCCCGCGCTCCCACAGCGTCCGCGCCTCGGAGCCGGCGAGCAGCGCGCGCAGCTCGGGCGCCGACCGGCTGCGGGCGAGCAGGCGCTCGCGGAAGGCGCGCGGACCGGCGATCCACGGCCGGGAGGCACCTCCCTCGCGAGCCAGCTCGCCGGCGAGCGACTCCCGGGCGGGGGAGAGGTCGGGCTCGCCCCAGAGGAAGGGGGCGGCCTCCAGAATGGCGGCCACCGCCTCGTCCGCGGTCACCGGGGCGAGCGAGCAGTGCCAGAGGTCGGTCAGGATGCGGGCGGCGCGCCGCGCCTCGCCACGGCCGGCGATCGCCCCGGCGCCGAACAGGCGGGCGGCGAGGTCGAGCAGCGCCGCCTCGGCGGGGAGCGCCGAGCGGCCCGGCGCTGCGCCGTCCCCTCCGAGAATGAGCCGTCCCGCGGCAGAGATCCGCGCGCCCTCCCAACCGCCGGCGAGCCGCCAGCCGGCGCGCTCGAGCAGCGACAGCACCCCCGCTCCCTCCAGTAGCGCCGCGACCTTGTGCTTGTCGGTGAGGCGAGCCTCCCCCAGCGCCTGCGACCGCGGCGGAGACGCGAGGCATGGATGGACGATACCCGCCGCCTGGCGAAGGGGGGACATTGGCGGCGCATTGTAGCGGAAAGGCGCGATCAATTACTGAAGTCGCGGATCACGCCCTCGGTTGCCCCTGCTCGCCTCCTTCGTGTGCGCTCGCTGCGCTCACTGCGCTCACTGCCAGTCGGCTGCGCGGGGCAACCGAGGGCGCGATCCGCGACGAGTCAGACGAGCTTCACGAAATCCCGCCAGAAGTCCGGGTACGACTTCGCCACCACCTCCGGGTGATCGATCACCACGCCGGGCCGCCGCAGCCCCACCAGGGCGAAGCTCATGGCGATGCGGTGGTCGCCGCGGGGATCGACGTGCACTGTACCGGTCGGAGGCTCGGCGCCGGCCCAGACGCCGGGGAGCCAGAGGCTGTCACGCCCTTCGCGGACGTCGGCGCCGAGCGCCTTGAGCCCGGTCGCCATCGCCTCCAGGCGGTCGCTCTCCTTGATCCGCAGATGGGCGACGTTGTGGATCAGCGTCTCCCCGGCGGCGAACGGGGCGAGGGCGGCGAGGGTGGGCACCTGGTCGGGCATGTTGGAGAGGTCGGCCTTGATCCCGCGCAGCTCACCCTGGGCGCCGCCGCGGATGCGCAGGTCCCCGCCCTTCCAGAACACCTCGGCGCCCATCGCGGCGAGGAGGTCCATGAACTCGCGGTCCCCCTGCTTCGAATCGGGCGACAGCCCGTCGAGGATCACCTCGCCGCCGGTCAGCGCCGCCGCCGCGGCCGGATAGCAGGCCGCCGAGTAGTCCCCCTCGACGCGGGCGCGCCCGCCGCGCAGCGCCGACGGCCGGATGCGGTAGGCGCGCGGCCCCGCCCGCTCGATGTGGCCGTCGAAGGCGGCGGCGGCGGCCATCGTCACGTCGACGTAGGGGCGCGAGGTGAGCGTCGGCACCTCCACCACCACCTCGGACGGCGCCCGCAACGCCGCCATCAACAGGGCGGAGAGGTACTGGCTCGACTCCCCGGCGTCGAGGGTGGTGACGCCGCCCACCAGGCTCCCGCCGTCGATCCGCAACGGGATGTACCCCTCGGCGGCGAGGTACTCGATCCGCGCTCCCAGCCGGCGCAACGCGTCGACCAGCGGCCCCACCGGCCGCTCGCGCAGACGGGGAACGCCGTCGAGCCGCCAGCGGCCGGGGACCACGGTGAGGGTGGCGACCAGGAAGCGGAGCATCGTGCCGGCGTTGCCGCAATGAATCTCGACCTCCTCGCCTTCTTCCATCCACCCGGCCGGCCGCTCCGCCGGCGTCAGCCGGACCTCGTCCTCGCTCTCCTCGACGGCGAAGCCGCAACGGCCGAGGGCGGTGAGGAACAGCCGGGTGTCCTCGGCGTAGAGCGGGCGCTCGATCACCACCGGCGCGCCCGAGAGGAGCGCCAGGTTGAAGTAGCGATGGGTCAGGCTCTTCGACGAGGGGACCCGCAGGCGCCCTCGCGCGCGCCGGCCGCTCGGCACGGCGAAGGGCTCAGTCGGTATCAGCGATTTCGAATACGAGTCCGTCATAACCGAACTCCACCCCCGGGGGGAGAGGATCGTCGTGGTCCACCTCGTGGGCCATGTGGGTGAGGATGGTGCGGCGCGGTCCGATCCGCTCCGCGATGGCGAGCGACTCCTCGACCGAGAAGTGGGTCGAGTGGGGGCGGTGGCGCAGGGCGTCGAGGACCAGGATCTCGACCCCCGCGAGCAGCCGCAGGCTGTCGTCGGGGATGCGGTTGCAGTCGGTAACGTAGGCGAAGGCGCCCAGCCGGTAGCCGAAGACCTCCATCTCGCCGTGCCAGACCGGAATCGGGACGACCTGGCGCCCCAGCACCGCGAACGGCGCGCGCACCTCGATCAGCTCGAGCTGCGGCTTGCCGCCCCCCTCCTGCCCCGGCTCGAAGGCGTAGGCGAATACCCTCCGGATGGCGCGCAGGGTCTCCGCCGAGCCGTAGCAGGGGATGGCGGCGTGCTGGCGGAAGTTGAAGATCCGCACGTCGTCGAGGCCGAAGATGTGGTCGGCGTGGGAGTGGGTGAACAGGATGGCGTCGACGCGCGGCAGGCCGAACTTCAGGGCCTGCGCCCGCAGGTCGGTCGGCGTGTCGACCAGCACGATCCCCGCGTCCGTCTCGAGCTTCAGCCCCGGCCGCCACCGTTTGTTCTTCGGGTTTGCGGACTGGCAGACCGCGCAGGGGCAGCCGATCACCGGAATCCCGGTCGACGTCCCGCTGCCGAGCATGGTGATGCGCAGAGACATGGGACCCGCCATATTAACCCAGCCACTACCCCAGCCACTCGACCGACCGGCTGCGGAACCAGGCGTCGAGCAGGCGCACCTCGCCGCCGGCGACCTGCCAGACCCGCCCCTCGTGGAAGTGGCCGAGCAGGAGCACGTCGTGCCCCTCGGCGAGGCGCCGCTCGGCATAGGCGCGGATCGCCGCCTCGGGGAGGAACTCACGGTGCTTGAAGTTGGTCTTCGACAGGCGGCGTTCGGTCCAGCCCACCAGGCGCTGCGCCAGCGCGGCGGGGATGGCGCGGACGGCGAGGCGGACCGGCGGGCTCTTCGACAGCCAGCGCCAGAAGCGGTACTTCCAGTCGCGGTCGTTCAACCCGTCGCCGTGGACCGCGAGGTAGCGGACCCCGTCCACCTCGAAAGAGGTCTCGAGGGCGATGCGGTCGAAAGCATCGGCGTAGGGGCTGCCGGTGAGGAAGAAATCGCGGTTCCCCTCGACGTACTCGATCTTGACCCCGCGCGCCCGCAGGCCGCGCAGGGCGGCGACCACGGCGCGGACGTCGGCGGTCTCGAAGCTCCGGAACCCCACCCAGGACTGGAAGAGGTCGCCCATCAGCACCAGGTGTCGGCAACCCTGGCCCGGGAGGGCCGCGAGCTGCTCGGCCAGCGGGCCGGCGGGGCCGCCGGGGCCCGCGAGGTGGGCGTCGGCGAGGAGGGCGGTCGGCATCGGTAGCTGATTCGGTAGCTGATTCTAAAGCCTAGACGATGGTCAGCCGGGGCTTCGCCGCTTCCTGGCGGTCGACCTCGGCGATCACCTCGCGGGCGACGAGCCGGAACGCCTGGGCATGGGGCCCGTCGGGATCGGCGACCGCGATCGGCACGCCGGCGTCGCCGCCGAGGACGATCTGGGGATCGAGCGGGATCGCGCCCAGGAACGCGGTGCCGAGGAGGTCGGCCGTCCTCCGGCCGCCGCCGTGCTTGAAGATGTCGGTCGTCTCGCCGCAGTGCGGGCAGACGAAGGTCGACATGTTCTCGACGATGCCGATCACCGGCACGTTGACCTTGCGGAACATGGCGAGCCCCTTCCTGGCGTCGATCAGCGCCACGTCCTGCGGGGTGGTGACGATCACCGCGCCGGCGAGCGAGATGCGCTGCGTCACGGTCAGCTGGGCGTCGCCGGTCCCCGGCGGCAGGTCGAGGATCAGGTAGTCGAGCGCCCCCCATTCGACGTCGCCCAGCATCTGCTCGATCGCCCGCATCACCATCGGGCCGCGCCAGATCACCGGCGTGTCGGTCTCCAGGATGAAGCCGAGCGACATCAGCTTCAGGCCGTACTTCTCGAAGGGGAAGATGCGGTTCTCGACCACCCGCGGCTTCTGGGTGATGCCGAACATCGTCGGCACCGAAGGGCCGTAGATGTCCGCGTCGAGCAGGCCGACCCGGTGGCCGAGCTGGGCGAGCGAGACCGCGAGGTTGGCCGCCACCGTCGACTTGCCGACTCCCCCCTTGCCGCTGGCGACCGCCACCACATGGCGGACCTCGGGGATCAGCGACGCGTCCTTGGAGACCGCCTTCTGGGCCGACTCCTCGCGCGAGGGGGGCTTGGTCACGTTCATGTTGACCTGCACCGCCTCGACACCGGGGAGGGCGCGCAGCGTCCGCTCCACCTCCTCACGGACCTTCTCGCCCGCCGCCGGGTTGTGGGTCGCCATCCGCAGGTCCACCACCACCGAGCCGGCGGCGGCCGTGACCTGGTGCACGAAGCCAAACGACACGATGTCCCGGCTCATGCCGGGGAACTTGACCCCCTTGAGGGCGTCCCACATCGCGGATTCGAAATCGGTCGTCATCGGGGGTGATTCCTTCCGTCCATCTTCTGAAGGTACCACAGCGGTCTCAACCCGCCTCGCCGTCCTCCCCGACCCGCAATCCGGCGGGCTCGGCGATGCGCCGGCGCACCTCGCCGATCAGCTCCCGCTTGCGGCGCAGGCCGTAGGCCGCGGGATCGATCGGCGCGCCATAGGTGACGGTGACCGTGCCGGGACGGATCGCGAAGCTCCCCCGGCGCTGGATGGCGCGCGAGCCGCGGACGCCGACCGGCACGATCGGCAGGCCGCTCTTCAAGGCGAGCAGGAAACCGCCGCGCTCGAAGGGGAGCAGGGTGTCGTCGAGCGAGCGTGTCCCTTCCGGGAAGAGGAGGACCGAGGTTCCCTCGCGCAGCCGGGCGAAGGCCGAGGAGAAGCTCTGCCGGGCCGAGCTGCGGTCGGCGCGGTCGACCGGCACGAAGCCGCCGGCCCGCAGCGCCCAGCCGAAGAGGGGGATCAGGAACAGGCTCCGCTTGGCGAGCATGCGGACCTCGCCCGGAGCGGTGGCGATCAGCACCGGGATGTCGAACAGGCTCTGGTGATTGGCCAGGAAGACGTAGCTCTTCCCCGGCTCGAGCTGCGGATCGAGCCGCCGCTCGACCCGCACCCAGCTGGTCGCCAGCACGCCGCGCGACCAGAGCCGCATGACGGCGAACGACCAGGTCCCGCGCGGCGGGATCCAGGCGACCAGCAGGGTCGCCAGCGCCAGCACCCCCGAGCCGACGAGCAGGAACAGGTTCCCCGTGAAGCTGGCGACGGCGGTCCGCCAGAGCGGCGGCGAGGAGGAGAGGGCGGCTGGAGGGAGCTCGGGCAAGTCGGTCTCCGGTCAGGCTGCATTCTTATACAAGAGGACGGGGTGGCGTCCAGCCGCCCGGTGAGGAGATCTGGCACGCGTCCTGCTTAGCCGTCAGCAGCCCGTCGCCACTCGCCGCGCGCGCCTCCTTGCTACAATCGCCTACAATCGCCGACCGAGATGCCCCTGACCAGCCCCTTTGCCCGCCGCTTCCGCCTGCTGGCCCTGCTGCGCGCCAGCTTGGTGGCCGGAGCGGCCTACGACCTCGCCTTCGCCGCGCTGATGGTGGCGGCGCCGGCCTTTCCGGCGCGGCTGCTCGGTCTGCCGCTGCCGCCGCTCCCCCGGGGCGCCTTCTACCTCTGGATCCTGGCGACGCTGCTCGCGATGCTCGCCCTGCTCTACCTGGCGGCGGCACACGACCCGCGCCGCTACAGCGCCATCATCGTCGTCGCGATCGGCGGCCGGACGCTCGGCGCCCTCGCCTTCCTGCTCGCCGCCTTCCTCGGCCCGGATCTGCGCGGCCTGCTGCCGCTGGCGGCGGCCGATCTCGCCTTCGGCGTGGTCCACGCCGCCGCCTGGCTGCCGATCCGTTCCTGACGCTCCGTCGGTAATGCGCCGCTCGTGAAGCCCCGCGACATCGCCGCCGAGACGGGAGAGCTCGGCATCCTGACCGCCCGGGCCTTCCGCGCCATGCTCCGGCCCCCCTTCGAGGTCGGCCTGTGGGTGCGGCAGATGGAGCAGATCGGCGTCCGCTCGCTGGGGGTGGCCGGCATCACCACCATCTTCACCGGCATGGTGCTGGCGCTGCAGACCGCGCTCTCGCTCCCCTCGCTGGGGGTCAAGTACTACATCGGCTCGGTGGTGGCCAAGTCGCTGGTCCGCGAGCTGGGGCCGGTGCTGACCGCGCTGATCGTCGGCGGGCGGATCGGCTCGGGGATGACCGCCGAGATCGGCACCATGAAGGTGACCGAGCAGATCGACGCGCTGCGCTCGATGGCGGCCGACCCGGTCAAGAAGCTGGTCGTCCCCAAGCTGGTCGCCACCCTGGTGATGCTCCCCGCCCTGACGGTGATCGGCGACGGCCTCGGCATCCTCGGCGGCCTGATCGTCGCCGTCGGCACGCTCAGCCTGACGCCGGGTCAATACCTCAACGACGTGTATGCCAAGCTGAGCCTCGGCGACGTCTTCAGCGGCGTCGCCAAGTCCTTTTTCTTCGCGTATTTTATCGCCATCGTCGGATGCTACAATGGCCTCAACACCACGGGCGGAGCGGACGGCGTGGGGCGGGCGACCACCAACACGGTGGTGCTCGCCGCGATCCTGGTCCTGGTTTCCGATTTCTTTCTCACCAAGTTCTTCTACATCCTGTTCTCCGCCTGAGCGCCTGAACGCCTGAGGAATTTGCCGTGCCCGAAACACTCTACGAGATCCGCGGCCTGACCAAGAAGTACGGCGACCGCACCGTTCTCGACGACCTCGACTTCGACATCCTCAAGGGGGAGTGCCTGGTGATCCTCGGCCGTTCGGGGACCGGCAAGAGCGTCACCCTGCGCCAGCTCAACGGGCTCGAGAAGCCGGAGGCCGGACGGGTGGTCTTCGACGGCACCGACCTCGCGCAGCTCGGCGAGGCCGAGCTCTACCCCGCCCGCCGGCGCATCGCCATGCTGTTCCAGAGCGGCGCCCTGTTCGACTCGATGGACGTCTTCGACAACGTCGCCTTCCCGCTGCGCGAGCACACCCGGCGCTCCGAGGCGGAGATCGCCGACCGGGTCCACGAGGTGCTCGGCCAGGTGGGGCTGCGCGACATCGACCGCAAGTCCCCTTCCGACCTCTCGGGGGGGATGCGCAAGCGGGTCGCCCTCGCCCGCTCGCTGGTCCTCGACCCCGAGGTCCTGCTGTTCGACGAGCCGACGACCGGCCTCGATCCGATCACCTCGGCGACGATCGGCAAGCTGATCAACTCGATCCGCCAGGCGACCGGCGTCACCTCCGTGGTGGTCACCCACGACATCCCCCTGGCCCGCCGGGTGGGCGACCGCATCGCCCTGCTGGTCGACGGCAAGATCGTCTTCCTCGGCACCTGGCCGGAGGCCGAACAGAGCGACGACGCGCGGCTGGGCGACTTCCTCGCCGGCCGCGAGGAACGCGAGGAGGAGCTCGAGCATGTCGCCTAGGAGCCGCGAGGTCCGCGTCGGCCTGGTGATCCTCGCCGCCATCCTCATCCTGGCGGCGGGGATCTTCATGATCGGCTCGAAGCGCAATCTCTTCTCGCACAAGAGCCGCTATTTCGTCGAGTTCAGCTCGGTCTCGGGGCTCAAGCCCGGCAGCCCGGTGCAGCTCGACGGCGTCAACGTGGGCGCGATCGAGAAGGTCGTGCTGCCGGAGGACCCGCGGAAAAAGACGATCCGCGTCTGGCTCCGCGTCGAGAGCGACTTCGCGGCGCGGCTGCGCTTCCCGGCCGATCCCAAGGCTCTGCTCCCGGACCAGGCCCCCACGCGGGCCCGGATCAAGACCATCGGCCTGCTGGGGGACAAGTACATCGACGTCAACTCCGGTTCGGCCGCCTACCCGCTGATCCCCGAGGAAGGGGAGATCCGGGCGGCGCAGCCGACCAACGTCGACGCCCTGTTCGCCTCGGGCGAGGACGTGATGGACAACGTCGTGGTGATCACCCACTCGCTCAACACCATCCTCCGGCGCATGGAGCGGGGCGAGGGGATCCTCGGCCAGCTCACCAGCGACACCCCGGACGGGCGGCGGCTCCAGGGCTCGCTGGTCGGCGCCTCGGAGAGCCTGCAGCGGATCGCGCTCAAGGTCGAGACCGGCCCGGGCCTGCTCCCCCGCCTGCTCAACGACCGCGCGCTGGGCGACCAGCTCGCGCAGTCGCTCGGCCGCGTCCAGAGCCTGCTCGACCAGGCGCAGCACGGCCAGGGACTCCTCCCCGCCCTGCTCAACGATCCGGCGAGCCGCGACGAGCTCAACCAGACGCTCGCCACGCTGCACCAGGTGGCGAACGACCTCAAGGGATTCACCGGCGGCCTCGACTCGAGCGACGCCCTGGTCCCCCGCCTGGTGAAGGATCAGGCGTACGGCCGCGAGGTCACCGCCCAGATCCGCCAGCTCGTCGAGCGGCTGAACGCGGTGGCCGGCAAGCTCGACCAGGGGAACGGCACCGCCGGGAAGCTGATCAACGACCCCAAGGTCTACGACTCGGTCAACGACATCATGCTCGGCGTCAACCAGTCGAAGCTGCTGCGCTGGCTGATCCGCAACCGCCAGAAGAAGGGGATCGAGAAGCGCTACGGCGACACCAAAAAGGCGATCGAGGACGCCGGCGGGACGCCGGAGCCGCTCGACGGCCAGCCCGACGCGGCGGACCCCGGCCCCGGTGTCCAGGAGCCGACCGCACCGCCGCCCGCACCGCAGACGGCCACCCCGCCGCCTGCCGAATCGACGCCGCCGCCCCCGCCGCCCGTGACGAGGAGCCCGGCCCGCTGATGCCCTCCAACCTCCTGATCACCGGCGGCGCCGGCTTCATCGGCTCGCACCTCGCCCGGCGCCTGCTCGCCCGGGGGGACCGCGTCACCGTGCTCGACGACTTCAACGACTACTACGACCCGGCGCGCAAGCGGGAGAACGTGGCGTCCCTGGCCGCGTCCGCGAACGGCGGCGACTTCCGGGTGGTCGAGGGGGACATCCGCGACGAGCCGCTGGTCGACCGCCTGTTCGCCGGCGGGCGCTTCGACGCCGTGATCCACCTGGCGGCGCGGGCCGGCGTGCGGCCGAGCCTCGAGCAGCCGATCCTCTACGAGGACGTCAACTGCATCGGCACCCTGCGCCTGCTGGAAGCGGCGCGGCGGCACGGCCCGAAGCTCTTCCTCTTCGGCTCCTCGTCGTCGGTCTACGGGATCAACGAGAAGGTGCCGTTCGCCGAGAGCGACGAGGTCAACCAGCCGATCAGCCCCTACGCCACCACCAAGCGGGCGGGCGAGCTACTCTGCTACAACTACCATCACCTCTACGGCTTCCGCACCGCCTGCCTGCGCTTCTTCACCGTCTACGGCCCGGCGCAGCGGCCGGAGATGGCGATCCACAAGTTCACCGACCTGATCTTCCGGGGCAAGACCGTGCCGATGTTCGGCGACGGCGGCAGCCGGCGCGACTACACCTACGTCGACGACATCGTCGACGGCCTGCTCGCGACGCTCGCGCTCGCCCCCGGCTTCGAGATCCTCAACCTCGGCGGCGCCGACACCACCTCGCTCGCCGATCTGGTCCGCTGCATCGGCGAGGAGCTTGCCGTCGAGCCGCGGATCGAATATCTTCCGGCGCAACCCGGGGACGTCCCGATCACCTTCGCCGATGTCTCCAAGGCGGCGCGGCTCCTGGGATACTCTCCGAAAGTTCCCATCCGGGACGGGCTCTCCCGGTTCGTCTCCTGGTATCGCGAGCGCGCCGAAGCGCGCAGAACCTGAACCTCCATTCCAGATAAACGAGAGCATCGCCGATGAACATTTGCGTCGTGGGAAGCGGTTACGTCGGCCTGGTGACGGGCGCCTGCCTGGCGGACTTCGGAATGAACGTGGTGGGGGTGGACAAGGATCACGCCAAGGTCGAGGCCCTCTCGCGCGGCAAGGTGCCGATCTACGAGCCCGGCCTCGATACCCTGGTCCAGAAGAACATGGCGGAGGGGCGCCTGCGCTTCACCACCGACCTCGCCCCCGCCATCGAGGAGGCGCAGGCGATCTTCATCGCCGTCGGCACACCGCCGAAGTCGGACGGCTCGGCCGACCTCACCTTCATCCGCGAGGTCGCCACCTCGATCGCCGAGCACCTGAACGGCTACAAGATCATCATCACCAAGAGCACCGTGCCGATCGGCACCGGCCGCATGATCGAGGCGATCCTGCAGGAGGGGGCCGGCAGCCGGCACACCTTCGCCGTGGTGAGCAACCCCGAGTTCCTGCGCGAGGGGTCGGCGATCGAGGACTTCATGCACCCCGACCGGGTGGTGATCGGCACTCGCGACGAGCGGGCGGCCGGCATGATGATGGACGTCTACTCGCCCCTTCACGCCGCCGACGTGCCGTTCATCGTCACCGACATCGAGACGGCGGAGCTGATCAAGTACGCCTCGAACGGCTTCCTCGCCACCAAGATCTCGTTCATCAACGAGGTCGCCCACATCTGCGAGGCGTGGGGTGCCAACGTCGAGGTGGTGTCGAAGGGGATGGGGCTCGACAACCGGATCGGCCCGAAGTTCCTCTCCGCCGGCCCCGGCTACGGCGGCTCCTGCTTCCCCAAGGACACCCGCGCCGCCGCCCAGATCGCCCGCGACTCCGGGCTCAAGTTCCGCATCATCGAGGCGGTGCTCGAGGTCAACGAGGCGACCCAGAAGCGGATGGTCGAGAAGGTCGACCGCGCGCTCGGCGGCTGCGCCGGCAAGACGATCGCCGTCCTCGGCCTGTCGTTCAAGCCCAACACCGACGACATCCGCGAGTCGCCGGCGCTGCCGATCGTGCAGGCGCTGGTCGACGGCGGCGCCACCGTGCGCACCTTCGACCCCGAGGCGATGACGGCCTGCAAGCCGCTCTTCCCCACCCTGGTCTACACCCGCGACGCCTACGAGGCGGCCGAGGGGACGGACGCGGTGGTGATCGCCACCGAGTGGAACCAGTTCCGCAAGCTCGACCTCGACCGCCTGCGCCGCCTGGTGCGCGAGCCGCTGGTGATCGACCTGCGCAACCTCTACGAGCCGGAGCAGATGGCGGCCGAGGGGTTCCGCTACATCTCGATCGGCCGCCCGGACGGCGTCCCCATCGAGAAGCCGCAGCCGCAGCCGCAGTCGGCGGCCGAGGCGCGCTCGTGAGCCGGGTCGTCATCACCGGCGGCGCCGGCTTCCTCGGCTCCCACCTCTGCGAGCGCGCGCTCGCCGAGGGGCACGAGGTGGTCTGCGTCGACAACCTGCTGACCGGCCGCCTCGAGAACCTGAAGCCGCTCCTTCACCGCGACGACTTCACCTTCCTCGAGCACGACGTCTCGAAGCCGTTCGAGATCGCGGGCGCGGTCGACTTCATCCTCCACTTCGCCTCGCCGGCCTCGCCGATCGACTACCTGGAGCTGCCGATCCAGACCCTCAAGGTGGGGTCGCTCGGCACCCACAACGGCCTCGGCCTGGCGAAGGCCAAGGGGGCGCGCTTCCTCCTCGCCTCGACCTCCGAGGTCTACGGCGACCCCCAGGAGCACCCGCAGAAGGAGAGCTACTGGGGGAACGTCAACCCGGTGGGGCCGCGCGGCGTCTACGACGAGGCCAAGCGCTTCGCCGAGGCGATGACGATGGCCTATCACCGCTACCACGGGGTCGACGTGCGGATCGTGCGCATCTTCAACACCTATGGGCCGCGGATGCGCCCGCGCGACGGCCGGGTGGTCCCCGCCTTCGTGCAGCAGGCGCTGACCGGCGAGCCGATGACCGTCTTCGGCCAGGGGCAGCAGACGCGCTCCTTCTGCTACGTCGACGACCTGATCGAGGGGATCTGGCGGCTGCTGTTGAGCGACCTGCGAGAGCCCTGCAACATCGGCAACCCGCACGAGATGACGATCCTCGAGTTCGCCGAGACGATCAAGGCGGCGGTGGGGAGCGCCAGCCCGATCATCTTCAAACCGCTGCCGGTGGACGACCCGCAGACCCGGCAGCCGGACATCGGCCAGGCCCGCGCCAAGCTCGGCTGGGAACCCAAGGTCCCGCTCGCCAAGGGGCTCGAGACCACGATCGCCTACTTCCGCGCCCTCCTCGCCGAGCAGGGCGTGATCCGCGGATAGTCCGCGGATAGAATCACCCCCATGCAGAACCTACCGAAAGGCTCGACCTAAAGATGGCCGCCACCGTGCAGTGCACCCGCTGCGGCCGCCCGGAAGCCCCGGCCCTCGCCCGCCAGCCTCTCCCCGGTCCCCGCGGCGCCGAGATCCGCGAAACGATCTGCGCCGACTGCTGGAACGAGTGGCAGAAGATGGAAGTGATGGTGATCAACGAGCTGCGGCTCAACTTCATGGACCCCGCCGCTCAGGAGACCCTCAACCGTCACATGCGGGACTTCCTGTTCCCGGGAGCCAAGCTCGGCTCCGGGTCGGAATCCTAAGGCGCTCGCTTGAGCGTTCCGCGCCCTCTCCTCCTCCGCTTCCTCGTGCTCGTGGCCGTCGTCGTCACGGGCTTCGCCGTCCTGCGCTGGACGCCGCTCGCGCACTATCTGACGATCGCGAAGATCACCGCGCTGTTCGACCAGGTGCGGGGGTTCTGGTGGGCTCCGATGGCGCTGATCGGCGCCTATATCGTCCTCTGCCCGCTGGGGGTGCCGGCGTCGCCGATGATGATCGCCGGCGGGATGGTGTTCGGCCCGCTCTGGGGAACGATCTACAACGTGGTGGGCACCTTCCTGGGCGGGGTTGCGACCTACTTCCTGGGTCGTAGCCTGGGGCGGGATCTCGTGCAGCACCTGATGGGGAACAAGCTCAAGAAGGCGGAGCGGCTGATCTCGCGGCGAGGGTTCTGGGGGCTGGTCGGGATCCGCTTCGTGCCGATCCCCTATCCGCTGGTCAACTACACCGCCGCGCTGACCGGCGTCCGCCCCGGCCTGTTCATGTCCACGACGGCCATCGGGCTGATCCCGGCGATCGCCGCCTACACCTACTTCGCCTCGCTGCTTCCCAAGGCGGCGAACGGCAACTTCTCCGGCATCGCCGGCCGTCTGGTCGCCGTCATCGGCACTCTCCTGCTGCTCACCGTCATCCCGCAGATCTGGACGGCGCGCAAGCGGCGCGCGAGATACTGGGAGCTGGTCGAGCGACGACGGGCTAGGCCTTTCCCAGCACCGCCTCCACCTCCCGCAGGTCGACCAGCAACGCCCCCTCGCTGACGAACTTCGCCGGCTCGAACTCGTAGTCGCGGATGACGCGGCGGAAGACCTCCTTGAGCGCCCGCGCCCCCAGGCGCGGCTGGTTGCCGGCCTCGGCCGCGATCCGGCGCACGGCGGCGGGCGAGATCGCGAGGTGGATGCCGCGGCTCTCGAAGTAGGCGCGGCTCTGGTGGAAGGCGGACTCGGGGGTCTCGAGGAAGATCCGCACCAGCTCGTCCTGCCCGAGGTCCTGGAGCAGCACCACGGCGTCGAAGCGGGAGAGGAACTGCGGGCTCATCCCGTAGTCGAAGAGATCCTCGTTGCGCAGCCAGTCGCGGAGGTGGAAAATCAGCTTCTCGAGCACCTTCCCCCCCTCGACCACGGTCACCGGCTGCAGGGCGCCACGGTCGCGGCCGATCGTCACCCGGTCGAAGACCGAGTCGTAGAGCCCCTCGAAGGCGCCGGCGCAGACGAACAGGAGATCGGACGAGTTGACCACCACCTTGCCGCCGCCCGCCCAGGCGGGGAGGGTCAGCGGTACCGCCTCGTTCTCGATCAGCGTCAGCAGCGCCTCCTGCGCCCGGATGCCGGCGACGTTCGGCTGGCCGCTGATGTGGGAGCGGATCTTGTCGACCTCGTCGACGAAGACCAGCCCGGAGGCGGCCCGCCGCAGCAGCATGTCGACCGGCGCGGCGGGTCCGAGCTGCTCGCGGGCCCGCTCGAGGAGGCGGCCGAGCACCGCCTCGCCCGGCCGTCCCCGCTCCGCCTCCTCGCCGAGGACGTTGGCGTGGATGCGCACCACCGCCGAACGGGCGGTGAGCACCGGATCCGACGCGAGGTAGGCCTCGACGGCCCGCATCAGCGTCGTCTTCCCCGTCCCCGAGGAGCCGATCATCAGGATGTTGCCGACCTGGAGGCCGGCGAGCTGCTTCGAGAGCGCCACCGCCATCTCGCGGATCGCCTCGTCCTGCCCCATGATCCGGCGCGACAGCGCGCCGGCGATGGCGGCGGGGTCGGGGGCGGAGAGCGGCATCTGGGGGATCTGGGGCATGCGGTCCGTCAGACCCGCATCAGCACCGCGCCCCAGTGGAGGCCGGCGCCGAGGGCGGTGAAGGCGACCAGCGACCCCTCGGGGGCGAGCCCCGCCTGGCGCGCCTCGTGGAAGGCGAGCGGCAGGGTCGCCGAGGTGGTGTTGCCGTACTTCTGGATGTTGTTGAACACCTTGCTCCCCGGCAGCCCGAGCACCTGCTGCGCCTTCTCGTTGATGCGCAGGTTGGCCTGGTGCATGATCACCAGGTCGAGGTCCGCCGTGGTGTAGCCGCAGCGCTTCAGCACCTCGACCGTCACCTCCGGCATGCGGGTGACGGCCAGCTTGAACACCTGCTTGCCGTCCATCGCCGGCACGGTCAGAGCGGCCGCGATCATCTCCGAGGTGACGAACGGCCGGCACGCCGAGCCGCCCCCCGGCACGAACAGGATGTCGCGATGGTTGCCGTCGCCGTAGAGGGCCGAGGCGAGGATGCCGCGCTCCTCGCCCTTCCCCGTCTCGCCGGCCGTCTCCGCAGCCTTGAAGACCATCGCTCCGGCGCCGTCGCCGAACAAGACCAGCAGGTTCCGGAAGCGCGAGTTCCACTCGAAGTCCGCGGCCGGGAGCGGTCCGGGGTCGCGGCCATGGAGAACCTCGAAAGTCTGCGCGGAGAACGGCATCAGCGAGGTGTGGACGTCGGCGCCGACCAGCAGCACGGTGCGCGCGATGCCGCTACGGATCAGCGCATCGACCATCTGCAGCCCATAGGCGAAGCCGGCGCACTGCTGGCGGATGTCGAGCGCCGGCAGCGGCCGCAAGCCCAGCTTCTGCTGGATCAGGGTGCCGGTGCCAGGGAAGTAGTGGTCGGGGGTCATCGTGGCGCAGACGAGATAGTCGACCTCGTCCAGCCCGACGCCGGCGTCGTCGAGGGCCGCCTTCGCCGCTGCGGCGCCGAGGTCGGAGGAGGCGACGCCGGCCTCGACGTAGTAGCGGGTCGAGATGCCGCTACGCTCGCGGACCCAGTCGTCGCTGGTCTCGATGATGCGCGAGAGCATCGTATTGTCGACCTCGAGGGGCGGGATGCAGATACCGGTCCCCGCCAGCACGGCACGGAATTGAGTCATCTCGAAATCCTTCCCGGCCGGGAGCCGGCTCTAGGGGGGCTCCACCGGTGCCGCGCTCAGGTGGGCCGCGGGGCGGCCGGCATAGAGCACGGTCAGGTCGCCATTCTTCACGAAACGGTAGAACGGAGCCGGCCGCTCGCCGTCGAGCCCGGAGGGGGATTTCTCGCCGTAGAACCAGACCTCGAGGGACGGGCCGTTGCGGACCGGCGACACCTCGTGATCGGTCTTGCGGGGCGGGCCGTAGAGCACGTGGATCAGGCCGCGGTCGGTGCGGCGGCCGATCACGCCGGACTCGCTGTACAGCCGGTCGGCCTCCGCCGAACGGGCGTCGAACGCCGCGCGCAGCGCGTTGCCCGGACGGTTGGGAGTCGGGTTGTGCCGTTCCCAGAAGCTCTCGATGAAGCGTTCGGCCGCCGCGTCGTCGCGCAGGGTGAGGTAGCCGGTCTCCTCCTCGGGAGTGACGAGGCGCGACGCCGCCCCCACCAGCCAGGAGGAGTACTCCGGCCCCAGCGCGGGGTTGATCAGCTCGGCCACCGGCCGGGAGCCGGTCACGCCACCGCCACAGCCGGCGGCCAGCAGCCCGATCAGGAAGAGCGCGGAAGCGAAGAGTTTTTTAATCATGGCGGCGGAGCAGGTCGAGGAACTCCTCGCGGACCGGTTTCTGGTGGAAGATGCCGCGTAGCGCCGAGGTCACGGTGAGCGCGCCCGGCTTCTTGACGCCGCGCATCTCGACGCAGAGATGGCGGGCTTCGATGACGACCATGGCGCCCATCGGCTGGAGCTTCTCCTCGAGGTAGGTCACCACCTGCTCGGTGAGGCGCTCCTGGAGCTGCGGCCGCTTGGCGTAGAACTCCAGGATGCGGGCGAACTTCGACAGCCCCAGGATGCGGTCGCGCGGGATGTAGGCGATGTGGGCGTGGCCGTAGAAGGGGATCAGGTGATGGGCGCACATGGAGTAGAAGGGGATCTGCTTCTCCATCACCATGTGGCTGTACCCCTCCTGGTTGGGAAAGGTGGTGACCTTCGGCTCGGCCCCTTCGGCGAGGCCACCGAACATCTCCAGGTACATCTTGGCGACCCGGATGTCGGTCTCGGCGAGGTTGGGATCGGCCAGGTCCAGCCCGAGGGTGGAGAGGATCCCGCGCACGTGGTGGGCGAGGGTGGCGACCTTCTCCTCCTCTGGCGAGCCCGCGGGCTCGGCCACCGCGATCGCCGGCACGCGCCCCGCAACCAGGATTTCGGGCTCATCGCTCATTCGGATCGGCTCCTCCAGCTGCCGGCTCGACGCGTCGCGCCGAACGGCCCCTTATCCTACATCCGATCGGCACGGCACGGAGCGCTGGTCCCGCCGCGGCGCTGCCGCTATGATGCGAGGGGCAAGGAGGCGCGCCATGCTCTATGACCTCTCGTCCACCATCCGTCCGGAGACGCCGGTCTGGCCGGGCGACACCGCGTTTCAGTCCCGGTTGACCTGGTCGATCGCCGACGGCGCCAGCGTCAATCTTTCGGCGGTCACCACCACTCCTCATCTCGGCTCGCACGCCGATGCGCCCTTCCACACCGAGGCGCGCGGCGAGGGGATGGCCGAGATGCCGCTCGAGGCCTATCTCGGTCTCTGCCGGGTGGTGCGGGTGCCGCCGCAGCCGCTGATCGAGCCCCGCCACGTCGAAGGGATCGACCTCGCCAATCCGGGACGCATCCTGTTCAAGAGCGAGAGCGTGCGCGACCGCCGCAGCTTCCCCGAGCGGTTCACCGCCCTGTCTCCCGAGCTCGCGGCGCTGCTCGGCGAGCGGGGGGCCGTGCTGGTGGGGATGGACACCCCCTCGGTCGATCCCTTCGACAGCAAGACGCTCGACGCCCACCACGCCCTCTTCCGGGGGGGCGTCGCCATCCTCGAAGGGCTGATGCTCGACGGCGTCCCGGAGGGGATCTACGAGCTGATCGCCCTGCCGCTCAAGCTCGCGGGGCTCGACGCCTCGCCGGTGCGGGCGGTGCTGCGGACCGTCGACTCCTGATCCCGGATAGAATGCCGTCGGCAGGAGATCGATGGAGCGCAGAACCTGGAGGGAGGGTTTTTTCATGGACAGCAAGGAATTCGTCGCGCAGCTGGTCGAGGAGATGGACCGGATCTTCGCGCGGCTTGGCGAGACCGAGACGCTCGAAGCCGAATCGCAGGGGCAGGTGGACGTCGAGACCCTGCTGCGGCTCGCCTTGAAGAGCGAGCTCGAGGCGAGCGAGCTCGCCGGCTTCTGGCTCCCCACCACCTCGGAGGTGGAGGCCAAGATGGCGCTCGCCCTCCAGTGCGGGGACGAGATGAAGCACTACGGCATGATCAGCCAGCGCCTCGCGGAGCTGGGCGCCGACCTCACCGATTTCGATCCTCTCGCCGAGGGGCACAGCCCGCTCTACCAGTACCTGCGCGGCTTGCGCACCACGATCGAGCGGATCGCCGGCGGCCCGTTCGCCAGCGAGGCGATCGCCAAGGTGCGCAACGCCCAGTTCGTCAGCTTCTGCCGCTCGCTCGGCGACCACGGCACGGCGAAGCTCTATGACGAGACGATCCAGCCCGAGGAGTTCCACCATTACCATCTCGGCCGCGAGTTCCTGGAGAAGTACGCCGTCACCCCGGAGCTCCAGGAGCTCGCCGCCTCCGCCGTGCGCAACACCCTGGCGATCGCCGACGAGCTGCGCAACCTGGCCGCCAAGACGACCGGCATCCACAACATCCCCGTTTCTTAATTCTGGAAGACAGAGGACTCGATGGCACCTGAGATTTCGACGATCGCCGTGCTGGGCGCCGGCACGATGGGGCGGGGGATCGCGCACGTCTCCGCCCTCGCCGGCTACGCGACCCGGCTCTACGACACCAACGCCGAGGTCCTGAAGCAGGCCCAGGCGAGCATCCACAAGAACCTCGCCAAAGGGGTCGAGATCAAGAAGGTCGACGCCGGCGCGGCCGAGCGGGCCCGCCAGGGGCTCGCGCTCCACGACGACCTCACCGCGGCGGTGGAGGGCAGCGATCTGGTCATCGAGTCGGTGCCCGAGGACATGGTGCTCAAGGTGGAGATCTTCCGGGCGGTGGCCCTCCTCGCGCCGAGCCACGCTCTGTTCGCCAGCAACACCTCGGCCCTCTCGGTCACCGAGATGGCCGCCGCCTCGGGGCGCCCCGAGCGCTTCGCCGGCATGCACTTCTTCAACCCCGTCCACGTGATGAAGCTGATCGAGCTGATCCGCGGGCTCGGCACCGCGCAGGAGACGATCGACACCCTGCGCGCGGTCGGCGAGCGGATGGGCAAGGAGATCGTGGTGGTCAACGAGGCGCCCGGCTTCGTGACCTCGCGGATCAACGCGCTGATCGGCAACGAGGCCTTCCGCATGCTCCAGGAGGGGGTGGCGAGCGCCGAGGACATCGACAAGGCGCTCAAGCTCGGCCTCAACCATCCGATGGGGCCGTTCGAGATGGTCGACCTGGTGGGGCTCGACGTCCGCCTGTCGATCCTCGAGTTCCTCCACCGCGCCCTCGGCGACACCTACCGCCCCAACCCGATCCTGATCCAGCACGTCCGCGCCGGCCGGCTCGGCCGCAAGGTCGGGCGCGGCGTCTACACCTACGGCGAGAACGGCGAGCGGATCAAGTAGGAGCCGCCAGCTCAGCGACCCCCTTTTCGAGCCGGCGGACCAGCTCGGGAAGGGCGGCCTCCTCGACCGAGCAGTGGGCGATGCGCAGGTAGCGAGGGGCGAGCGAGATCAGCCCGGTGTCGTGGTGGGCCAGCAAGTGCCGCCGCACGCTCTCCGCATCGATCCCCAGCGCCGCCGGGATCTCGACCAACGCGAAGCAGCCCGAGTTGAACGGCAGGACGGTCAGCAGCCGGGGATCGACCTGCCCGAGCGCCGCCTTGAGCGCCCGGTAGCGTCCTTCCAGGAGGAGGCGCACCGCCTCGATCTCAGCCTCCACTCCAGGCCGGCGGAGGGCCTGGAGGAGGACCACCTGGCTCGCCGCCACCGGCGCCCCCACACTGGAGCGCAGCAGCATTCCGACCTTGCGCTCGAGCGCGTCCGCCGCCGCCGAGTCCGGCGCGACGCCGAAGGTGAGGAAGCCGACCCGGCCGCCGAAGAAGGAGAACTCCTTGGTGGCGCCGTCGATCTTCACCGCGGCCAGGTTGGGATGCGCCCCGGCGAGGTCCCAGAACAGCGAGGCGCGGGAGATCTCCGGCTCGAAGACCAGCCCCGCGTAGGCGTCGTCGCAGACCACCACCAGCGGCCGGCGCTCCGCCTCGGCGAGCAGCGACTCGACGGTGGCGCGGCGCTCCGCCCCGTCCGGCGTGTAGCTGCCGGGGTTCGACGGCATGTTGAGCAGCGCGACGGCGGCCTCGCCCGGCGGCAGAGGGCTCAGGGCGTCGGCCAGGGCGCGCGGGTTGTAGCGGCCGTCGACGTAAGCGGGCGCGGTCAGCATCCGCGCTCCCGTGCGCACGGCGAATGCCTGCCGGTAGTTCCCCCAGAACGGGTTCGGCACCGCCACCGCCCGTCCCTCCCCGCCCAGGAGATCCGCCACCAGCGAGAGGGCATGGCTGAGGCCCACCGTCACCAGCGGCAGGCTGGAGGGGACCGCGGCCGGCGCCGCGCGGCGCTGCCACTCCCGCCAGCGCCGCCGGACCTCCGGCAGGCCGGCGACGGGCGAGGCGTCGAACGCCGCCTCCAGGTCCGCGCCCGCAAGATCGCCGAACGCCGACCGCAGCTCCGGCGGCAGGGCTCGCCGTGCCGCCAGGGGTGCCGGAGGCGGGTCCACCCGGGCAGCGGCCGGCTCCGCGGCGAGGCCGGCACGCCGCCCCAGGGGGGAGAGCGCCGCGAAGAGGGCGGGAGCCTCGGCGGCGAGCGCGGCGTTGAGCGCCTCCAGCTCGTTCGGGGTTGCCAGGGCGGACATGCCCCGAAGTATAGTCCCCTAGAATGAGCACGACCGCCGCGACCGCCGCGACCGCGATAACGCGAACGACAATCCTCCTTATCCTCGCGCTGGCGTTCGCCGGTGCCGGCCTGCAGGGAGCCAGCATGCCCGAGCCGATCTCCTACCTGCTCCGCTTTCCCGCCCCGCAGACCCATTACGTCGAGGTCGAGGCGCGCATCCCCACCGGCGGCCGCGCCGAGGTCGAGCTGATGATGGCGGTCTGGACGCCCGGCTCCTACCTCGTCCGCGAGTACTCCCGCAACGTCGAGGACGTCTCCGCCGCCACCGCGGCGGGAGAGCCGCTGGCGGCCGCGAAGACGGTCAAGAACCGCTGGCGGATCGCGACGCGCCAGGCGCCCACGGTGATCGTCCGCTACCGGGTCTACTGCCGCGAGATGTCGGTGCGCACCAACTTCGTCGACTCGGAGTTCGCCCTCTTGAACGGCGCCGCCACCTTCCTCGTCCTGGCGGACGACGCGCGCCGCTCCTACGACGTGCGGCTCGAGCTCCCCCCCGCCTGGAAGGTCTCGGCGAGCCCGCTGGGGGCTTCAGCGGGCGCCGGCGCGCACGAGTATCACGCCGGCGATTACGACACCCTGGTCGACTCCCCGCTCTACGCGGGGAACGCTCGAACCTACCCGTTCGAGGTCGCCGGCAGGCCCCACCTCCTGGTCAACGAGGGGGAGGGCGAGGTCTGGGACGGCCCCCGCTCGGCGGCGGACGCCGAGAAGATCGTCCGCCAGCAGGTCGCTCTCTGGGGCGTTGCGCCCTACCCGCGCTACGTCATCTTCAACTTCCTCACCGACAGCGGCGGCGGCCTCGAGCACAAGGACGCCTGCACTCTGATGAGCAGCCGTTGGCGCGGCCGCACCCGCGAGGGGTATCTGGACTGGCTGGGGCTGGTCAGCCACGAGCTGTTCCACGCCTGGAACGGCAAGCGCCTCCGGCCGCGCGAGCTCGGGCCGTTCGACTACGAGCACGAGACCTACACCAGGAGCCTCTGGGTGGTGGAGGGGATCACCTCCTACTACGGCGACCTGCTGGTGCGGCGGGCGGGATTCTCCACCCGCAAGGAATACCTGAAGGGGCTGAGCAAGGCGATCGAGTCGGTGCAGTCGACCCCCGGCCGCGCCGTGCAGTCGCTCGCCGACTCCTCTTTCGACGCCTGGATCAAGCTCTACCGGCGGGACGAAAACACGGCCAACAGCAGCATCAGCTACTACACCAAGGGGGAGCTGGCCGCCTTCCTGCTCGACGCCAGGATCCGCCGCGCCACCGGCGGCAAGCGGAGCCTCGACGACGCCCTGCGCCTCGCCTACCAGCGTTTCTCGGGCGAGCAGGGGTATCTCCCGGAGGAGCTTCGCAAGGTGCTGGAGGAGGTGGCGGGGGTCGACCTCGGCCCCTGGCTCGCGCGCTCGGTCGAGGGGACGCAGGAGCTCGACTACACGGAGGCCCTCGACTGGTACGGCCTGCGCTTCGCCCCGGAGGCGGAGAAGAAGGAGGGCGGAGAGCCGCCGGAGCTGCCCGCCGCCTGGCTGGGGATGGACGCCGAGGTCCAGGCCGGGCGGCTGACGGTGACCGGCGTCAAGCGGGGGACGCCGGCTTACGAAGCGGGGATCAACGTCGGCGACGAGATCCTCGCCATCGGCGACGACCGCGTCCCCCCCGAAGGGCTCGACGGCAGGCTCAAGTTCTATCGCCCGGGCGAGAAGGTCTCGCTGCTGGTCGCCCGGCGGGACCGGCTGACCCGCCTGCCGGTCACCTTCGGCAAGAAGCCCGCTCCCCGCTGGACGCTCGAGGTGCTCCCCAAGGCGAGCGCCGAGCAGCAGGCCCATCTCGCCGCTTGGCTCGGCGCGGATGCCGCCGGACCGAGCGGGCATGGGAAGCCGGGCGAGCACGCCGCGGAAAAGGCGGAGAAGAAGGCGGAGCCGGCGACCGTGCGCTGACTCCGTCCGCCAGTCGTTCTCAGACCAGCTTCAGCAGGTGCCCGAGCTTCTCGCGCTTGGTGCGCAGGTAGGCGCGGCTGCTGTCGTTCGGCGGCACCTCGAGCGACAGGCGCTCGACGATCTCCAGGCCATAGCCGTCGAGGGCGATGTACTTGCTGGGATTGTTGGTCATCAGCCGCATCTTGCGCACGCCGAGGTCGCGCAGGATCTGGGCGCCGATCCCGTAGTCGCGCTGGTCCGGGCGAAAGCCCAGCCGCTCGTTGGCCTCCACCGTGTCGTGCCCCTGCTCCTGGAGCTCGTAGGCGCGCAGCTTGTTCATCAGGCCGATGCCGCGCCCTTCCTGGAGGAGGTAGAGCAGCACCCCCTTCCCCTCCGCCGCGATGCGCTCCAGGGCCTTGTCGAGCTGCAGGCCGCAATCGCAGCGGCAGGAGCCGAAGATGTCCCCGGTCAGGCACTGGCTGTGGACGCGCACCAGCGTCGGCTCCTCGGGCTCGATCTCCCCCATCACCAGGGCGACGTTCTCGTCGCCGGTGACGTCCGAACGGTAGGCGTGGATGCGGAAGTCGCCGTGGATCGTCGGCAGGTTGGGCGAGGCGACCTTGCGCACCAGGGTCTCGTGACGGAGGCGGTAGCTGATCAGGTCGGCGACGGTGATCATCATCAGCCCGTGCTCGTGGGCCACCTTGACGAGGTCGGGGACGCGGGCCATGGTGCCGTCGTCGTTCATGATCTCGCAGATCACCCCGGCGGGCTTCAGCCCGGCGAGGGCGGCGAGGTCGACCGACGCCTCGGTCTGCCCGGCGCGCTTCAGCACGCCACCCTTCCTGGCGCGCAGCGGGAAGACGTGCCCCGGGCGGAGCAGGTCCTCCGGCCGGGTCGCCGGATCAATGGCGGTGAGGATGGTGGCGGCGCGGTCGGCGGCGGAGATGCCGGTCGTCACCTTGCCGCGGGCCTCGATCGAGACCGTGAAGGCGGTGCCGAAGGGGGAGGTGTTGTCCTCCACCATCAGCGGCAGCTCGAGGTCGCGGCAGCGCTCCTCGTTCAGCGCCAGGCAGACCAGCCCGCGCCCGTGCTTGGCCATGAAGTTGATCGCCGCCGGGGTGACCTTCTCGGCCGCGATCGCGAAGTCCCCTTCGTTCTCGCGGTCCTCGTCGTCGACGATGATGACGATCTCGCCGCGGCGAAAACGTGTGATCGCCTCCTCGATGGAGACGAAGGCAGTGTCGTTGGTCATGATGTCGGCTTTCTTAACGGGGCAGGGCGCCCCGAGCTTCAGGAAAAGATGAGGCGATTCCGTTCGTCAGCGAGTCTACGCCCCGGATCGGACGAGGGTCAACCGCCCCCTAGAACGCGTTGCCGATGTTGACGAACAGGGCGTAGCCCGATTCCTTCGGATCGCGGTTGAGCTTCCAGCCGATGCCGGCGCGCAGCGGACCGATCGGCGAGTTGTAGCGCGCCCCCAGGCCGACCCCCTTCTTGAGCTCGTTGACGCGGATCGAGCGCCAGTCGGGCCACACGTTGCCGCTGTCGAAGAAGAGCGTGCCGCCGAAGTCGCCGAGGATCGGGAAGCGGTACTCGAGGTTGAAGAGGACCAGGCCGTCGCCGCCCACCGGCACGTAGCCGCCGCCGTTCGGGTTGAGGATCAGGGTCTCGCCGCGGATGCCCAGCTCGTCGCGGTCGTAGGCGCGCTGCGAGGCGTCGCCGCCGGCGAAGAAGCGCTCGGCGATCGGGATGTTGCGGCTCGGGAAAGGGAGGTTCAGCCCCCCCGACGACGGGATCGCCTTGTACGGCTCGATGCTCCCGAAGCGCAGGCTGGCGGCCAGCACCCCAGGCCGGCCGAGGTTCCAGAACTGCGTCTGCTGCACGAAGACCTTGAGGAACTCGGTGTCGGTGCGGAACGCCGGCACCGGGAAGGCGTACTCGAGCTGCACCAGGGAGCTCCAGCCGCGGGTGGTGAGGATCGGGTCGTCGCGGCGGTCCCAGAAGAACGCCGGCACGAAGCTGGTGACCTGATAGGGCTGGTCGCGCCGTTCGATCTCGTTGGTGGCGATGCCGGGGTCGACGCTCGGCTCGACGATCCGGTAGTCGAAGCCGGCGCTGAACCGGCGGTTGCCGTAGGCGCGGACCGCCTCGACGCGGCCGCCGTAGCGGGTCACCTCGTAGGGGCGGCCGGTCGGCACCTCCTGCTGGTAGAAGACGCTGGAGTTGAGCGCCACCGGGTGCTCGCCCAGGTAGGGCTGATTGAGCAGCAGGCGGTAGAGCTTGTCGCGCTGGCTCCAGCGCACGTTGCTCTGCAGGCTGTAGGCCTTGCCGAAGATGTTATTGTCGGAGTAGCCGAAGAGCCCCCGCAAGCCGCTCTCGGAGTCCCAGCCGGCGCCGTAGGTCAGGCTGTGCGCGTTGCCCTCCTCGACCCGCACCAGCACGTCGCGCTGGGTGTCGTCGAGGTCGGAGGGGACGAACTGCACGTCGACCCGGGAGAAGATGCCGAGCTGATAGAGGCTGCGCTCGGTTTGCAGGAGGCGCGCCGGGCTGACCGGCTGGCCGTGGTCGAGGCCGAGGGTGCGGCGGATGACGTCGCTGTGCGTGCGCTCGTTGCCGCGCACCAGGATGCGGTCGACCACCTGGCGCGGCCCTTCGAGGGCCTCGAAGGTGACGTCGACCAGGGTGTGCTCCGAGCCCCAGTCCTGGCGGGCCGAGACCTGGGCCTGGTTGTACCCCTTGGCCGAGTATTCGGTGCGCAGCAGGTCCAGCGTGTTGTCGAGCAGGACGGGATGGAACCCCTCGTTCTCCTTGAGCGGCAGCTGCTTGCGCAGCGCCTCCGGATCGAGCGCCGTGAAGCCCTGGAAGGCGAGGTGCACCACCCGCTCGCGCGGCCCTTCCTTGATCGGAATGACCAGCCGCAGGTCCTCCCCCTTGCGCTCGACCCGCGGCGGCCCGACGACCGCGGCCGTGTAACCGTTCAAGGCGTAGTAGCGGCGCAGGGTGTCGAGGTCGGCGTCGAGGTCCGCCTGCACCAGCCGCCCGCTCCCCCGGCGCAGCAGGACGCGCTCGGTCGTCTTCATGCCGGCGCGCAGCTTGGCGTCGGGGACCTCCTGGTTCCCCTGGAAGGCGATCTGCCGCAGCGTGTAGACCGGCCCGGGGACGATCCGGAAGGTGAGCACGAGCTGCCCCGCGCCCGGTTTCTCCTCGGTCTCGACGGCGACGTCGTAATGCCCCTGCTGCTGGTAGTAGGTCTTGATCCGCTCCTGCGCCTGGAGCACCAGGGCCTCGTCGTAGCCGGCCTCGCCGAGGAACGGCAGGAGCCCCTCGCGGCGCAGCTTCTTCTCGTCCCCTCCGACGACGACGAGCGAGATCTTGGGGCCGATCGAGATCGGATAGGTGAGCTTGACCGCGGGGCTCCCCGGGTCATGGTCGGCGTGCGGCGTATCGACCCGCGCAGCCCCGTACCCCTGCTTGATGAGCCAGGACTGGAGGCGTTCGGCGTCCTCCGCGGCGACGCGCTGGCTGAACGGCTGGTTGGGCTGCAGCCGGAGCTGGCGGATCAGCTCCGCCGGCTGGAAGGGGGTCACCGGGTGGTCGAAGGTGATCGCCGCCAGGTTGGAGCGCGGGCCGCTGTCGACGTTGTAGGTCACGATGGCGCGGCGGCGCAGCGGGTTGGTCTCGACGGCGACGCGGACCCGGGCCTGGAAGTAGCCGCTGCGCTCGTAGAGCGCGTTCAGCGCGTAGACCCCCGGGAGCACCGTATCCTCCGACAGCGGCTCGGCCACCCGCTGCGGGATCGCCCGCCGCAGGTCCTCGATCGCCAGCCCCAGCTTGCCGAGGACGCGGATCTCCCCCACCTGCACCACGGCGCGGAAGACGATGACCACCACCACTCCGCCCCCCGCCGGATCCTCCCGCGTGTAGAGCTCGGTCTCGGCCGCCGTGCCGCTCGCCTGGAGGTTGCGCAGGGTGTGGCGGATCCCCTCGTCGGTCAGCGGCTCCCCCACCTCGGTTTCGATCAGGGTGTCGAGGTCGAGCGACGGGTCGAGCGGCGCGTCGCTGCGCACCTCGACGCCGGTGACGGTCGGCCCGCCGGTGGGCGCCTCGGCGGCAGGCTCGGGCGCCGCCGGCGGGGTCTGGCCGCGGAGCGGCGCGCCTCCCCCCGCCAGGAGGAGGGCGAGCAGCAGCGCCGGCGCGAGGGACCTCCCCATCTTCAGAAGCGCCGCTGCCACTGCGCGTCGACGGCGTAGGTGCCGTCCCCCGCCTGGGTGAGGACCAGGGTGAGGTTCTGGCGCAGCCGCCATTCGACCTGGACGATGTACTGCTGGCTGGTCGCCGGCTCGGTCGCATAGGTTACGAAGATGTCCTTCGACAGGCGCTTGCCGACGGTGATGCCGACCCCCGTCCCCGTCTGCCCGGTCTGCGAGGCGACCGGGTCGATCCGGAAGCGGTCGAAGCGGAACAGCGTGCCCACTCGCTTCGAGATCGCCGAGGTCGCCTGCCCGTAGAGGAACTCCTTGGCGAGCTGGCCCGGCGCAGCCTGCTGCTCGGTGGTGGTGGGCGGGGCGAGCGGGTCCTCGGTCGGCCGCTGGCCGCCGGCGATCAGCGAGAAGATCTCGAGGTCGGCCAGGTTGGAGTCGGAGGCCAGATGGATGTCCGGGTGCTCGAGCGTCCCGGCCAGGTTGAGGGTGATGTGGAACCCCTGCACCTGGGTGGTGGCGAGCAGGTCGATCACCGGATCGATCCGGTTCGGGTTGCTGAAGGTGAGCTGCCCGCGCTGCACCTCGTAGCGGTTGTCGTTGTAGTCGAGGGTACCGCCGGGGGCGAAGGTGACGTTGCCGAAGACGACCGGCCGCGCCAGGCTCCCCTGCACGGAGAGGTTCACCCCGCCGCGCAGATCGGCGACGTTGTTGCGCACGCGCAGCGCGTCGGGGCTCTTGATGCCGATGTTGAGCTGGGTGGTCGACTGGAAGCTGTCGGTCTCGGCGAGGGTCAGGGTCTGGCGCTGGAAGAGGGCTGCGCGGACGAGCTGGAGGAGGTCGACGTTGATGTCCTCCACGTACAGCGAGCGGTCGAGGTCGACGGTGCCGGTGATCAGCCGGCCGGTCTCGGAGGAGACCAGCGACAGGGTGGCGTCGCCGCGGTTGTTGAGGAACTGGGGGAAGCGCACGCTGACCCCCGAGGCGTGGGCGACGAAATTGTAGGCGAGCTTGCGGCCGGGGCCGGGGAGGGTGAGGTCGCCGGAGAGCTGGAGGGTGCCGGTCGACCCCATGCGGGCGTGCGGCACGCTGAGCGAGATGCGGTCGTGATTGAAGGCGAGGAAGCCGTCGATGTCGTCGATCGACTGCGCGAGCGCCGGCACGATCAGGCGGCCGCCGCGCACCTCTCCCTCGCCGCTCAGCGTCGGGTTGCTCAAGGTGCCGCGCACGGCGCCGAGGAGGTCGACGGCCCCTTCCGGCCGGTACTCCGGCGGCAGGAAGAGCCCCGCCCAGGTGGCGTTCAAGGTGCTCTGGAAGCGCAGGTCGAGCGGCGCGTTGCGGGCCAGCCCGATATTGCCCGAGACGGCCAGCTCGTTGTCGGTCCCCGGCTCGGCCATGTAGAAGGACTGGATCGCGGCGCGCTCGGGGGTGAGCTCCACCAGCACCGGCTCGCGGTTGGCGATCGTCCGCTTGAGGTAGACGACCTTGAGCTCGGGGAGCTTGGCGGTCGCCAGGAAGGTGCCGGCCGCGAAGTCGGAGCGCAGCGCCACCGTGCCCGCGAAGGAGCCGTCGAAATCGGGCAGGGGCTGCGGCGACAGGACGTGCGCCAGCGCTCCCAGCCGGTCGCTGCGCAGGTCGATCGCCACGTCGGCGCCCTGGCGGTCGAGGCGCCCCTGCCCCTGGAAGGTGGAGAGCCCGAGGAGCGATCCCTTGACGTCCACCCGCTCGCCGTCCCAATGGGCGACGGCGCTGGTCTCCCCCGATTGTCCAGGCGATGGTCCGAGCGGCTGGCCGCGCAGCACGAGGTCCCGGCCGCGCAGCGTAACGGTCGCCTGCGGCTGCTTCAGCGTCCCGGTCACTGCGGCCTCGACCGCGAGGGTCCCGCCGAGGTCGCCGCCCAGGTAGCGCCGGAACGGCTCGGCGTCGAGCGCCAGGGCCGGCCCGCGGGCGGTCAGGCTCAGCGCCCCGCTCGCCTGGTCGAGGGTGCCGTGGGCGAAGACGCTGCCGGCCGGGGTGTTCACCTGCCCCTGCTCGACGGTGATCCGGTCGCCGTCGAAGGCGATCGCCGCCCGCGCCGTGCCGAGCGGCACCCCGTGGGCTACCAGGCTGGCGACGGTGGCGTCGACGCGGCCGGAGAGATGGTTGGAGAAGCCGGTGAGGTCGACGCGCCCGGAGAGCTCCCCCTGGAACTGCGAGAGGAGGTCGGGCGACACCAGGTAGGCGAGCCCGGCGGCCGGCCACTGGGCGGCGTCGATCGCCAGGGTGAGCGGCTGCGCGGCGGCGAACGGCACACGGCCGGTGACCATCAGCGCGCCGCCGCCGCGGCTCATCTCGAGCCGCAGGTCGTCGACCGACCGCGGGTTGAGGCTGAGCGAGCCGCGCACCGTGTCCGCCGTCGTCACCGGCGCCACCACCCCAGCGAGGTCGAGCCCCAGCCGCAGCGAATATTCCTTGCCGGCGAAGTCGATCGTCCCCTGCGCCGTGCCGTGCCCAACCGTCGGAAGCCAGAAAGGTGGGGGCTCGCCGCGCTTCGGCGTCCCCAGCAGGATGGGGGCGAGCGGCCCCACGTCGCGGCTGGCGAGCTGGAATCCGGCCTGCCCGCGGTTGTGCTGCAAGTCGTAGGTGAAGCTGGAGGCGGCGAGCTCCTGCCCCGGCATCGCCAGGTGGAGGTCGTGGCCGGAGATCACGCCGCGGGTGAGCACGACCGGCAGGTCGCCGTCGACCGGCAGCCCGGTCTCGCTCGTCCCCCGCAGGTGCAGGGCGGCCTTGCCGCTGCCGGCGAGCGGGCGCTCGCTGTTGAAGCGGTACTCGAAAGTGCCCCCCGTCCGCGCCGAGAGGCCGCCGGCGATCGGCAGGTCCTGGCCCGGGAACTGGTCGGCGAGGAGCTGGTGGAGCGAGAGGTCCGCCAGCTCGAGGTCGAGCGAAACCGGGGTGCCGGGCCCCTTCTCGCCGGTGTCGACCGAGACCAGCCCCTTGATCGAGCCCCCGGCGTAGCGGGAGCGCTCGACCTGGACGTCGACGCCGTCGGGGCCGCCGCTGAACCGGGTCTCGACGTCCTGGATCACCCGGCCGAGGGCGGCGAGGCGCGGCGAGGTGGCGGTGCCGGAATAGCTCCATCCCGACGGCACCCAGACGAAGTGCGCGCGCCCGGCGGCGGGGCCGGCGAGCGGCAGGTCGGCGTAACCGACCCGGTTCACCCAGGCGACCCCGACGTCCGCCTTGAGGTTGAGATCGACCCGCCGTTCCTTTGCCCGGTAGGCGATGAAGCCGTCGACCACCCCCTTGAGGTCCGGCCCCGCCAGGCGGACGGCGGCGAGCTGGATCCGGCCGGCGTCGGGGACGATGCTCCCCTTGGCCGAGACGGTGAGCCGGTAGGGCTTCGCCCGCGGCAGAGTGGTGACGACCTCTTGGGCGGTCGCCAGCAGGTCGAGCCGGTCACCTCCGCGGTCTCCCCGGTCGGCGCGGCCGATCATCCGTCCCCAGATCGCCCGCGCGTCGAGGCGCAGCGGCGACTGCCGCTCGTTGAGCCGGAAAGTGCCGTCCTGGACGAGCAGGTGCCCGATGCGGACCTCGAAGCGGCTGGGCCGCCCGGGAGTCGGGGAGCCGAAGTCGGGGAGGTTGCTCGAGCCGTCGGGGTTGAACTGCAGGTAGACCTCGGGGCGGTAGACCTCGATCTCCTCGATGTCGAACACCCGGCGGCGCAGGTTGTCGAGGGAGATCTGGACCGCCACCAGCGGCACCCGGGCGACCGGCGGATCTCCCGGATGCGGCCCGGGGATCACCACGTCGCGCAGCTCGACGGCGAGCGGAAAAAGGGTGAAGTCGATGCTGCCGATGGCGATCTTGCGGTGCAGATACTGCGACATCCCGGCCACCGCCCGCTCGAGCGCCTTCTCGCGGGCGAGCTGGCTCTGGAAGAAGAACCAGGCGCCGGCGACGGCGGCAACCAGCAGCAGCAGCGCCCAGAAGAACGGGCGCACCACCCAGCGCCGGACCCGTCCGGGGCGGCGCGTCGGCGCAGCGGGTGCGGCAGGCACCGCCGGCCCAGGCTCCGTCGGAACAGATTCCCGGGGCTCGCTCACTCGGCCGTCCCCCCGCCGCCGGCGCCCCCGTCGGCCCATGGGTCTCGCCCCTCGGAGGACTCCGCCAGCCCTCCCCAGCGCAGCTTGCCGCGCAGGCTGTCGTAGAAGCTGCGGCCGCTGACCTTGGCGAGGCGCACCTTGGCGGCGCTGCGGGTGATGCGGACCGTGTCGCCGCAGCCGAGGGCGCTCCCCTCCTGCCCGTCGAGGGTGAGGAAGACCTCCTCGGCCGGCGTCTCGAGGGTCACCTCGATCGGCCCCGCGTCGGGGACGACGATCGGGCGCAGCGACAGGGCATGGGGGCAGATCGGCGTCAGCACGGCGACCGGCAGCAGCGGATCGAGGATCGGCCCGCCCGCCGACAGGTTGTAGGCGGTCGAGCCGGTGGGGGTCGAGATGATCAGCCCGTCGGCGCGGAAGCGGGCGATCAGGCGGCCGGCCACCCGCAGGGTCAGCTCGATGATGCGGGCGCGGGCGCTCTTGGTGATCACGGCGTCGTTGAGCACCCGGAAGGTCTCCGGCGGGCCGCCGGCGCGCCGCAGCTCGACGGCGAAGAGCGAGCGCTCCTCGATCTCGAAACGCCCCTCCAGCACCTCGACCAGGGTGGGGTAGAGCCCGGCGCGGTTGGTCTCGGTGAGAAAGCCGAGATTGCCCAGGTTGACGCCGAGGATCGGCACCTCGCGGGTGAGCCGCCGGGCCACCGAGAGCAGGGTGCCGTCGCCGCCGAGGACGACCACCAGGCCGTGGTCGCCGCCGGGCTCGAAGGCGGCCTCGTCGAGCGCCGGCTCGACGCCGCGGCGGCGCAGCCACTCGGCGAGCTCGTAGGCGAGGTGGACCGCCTCGGGGCTCGCCACCTTGGCCACGATGCCGACCCGCTGGAACGGCTCGCCGGGGCTCATTCCGCGCTCCCCACACTCTGAAATAGGGCGAACGCCTCGCGGTTCCCCCCGGTGCCGGCCACCGGCGAGTCGAAGACGCCGAGGGCGATGAGGCCGAGCGCCGCGATCCCCTCGGCGCACTCGCGGACGACCCGGCCGCGCACCGCCTCGTCGCGCAGGATCCCCCCCTTGCCCACCGCGCCGCGGCCGGCCTCGAACTGCGGCTTGATCATCGGCAGCAGCAGGCCGCCGGGCGCCAGGTGGGAGAGCAGGGCGGGGACCACCTTGAGCAGCGAGATGAACGAGACGTCGACGGTGATCAGGCCGCAGCGCTCCTTGAGCGCGTCCGGCGCCAGGTTGCGGGCGTTGATGCGCTCCATCACCACCACCCGCGGGTCGTTGCGCAGGCGCAGGTCGAGCTGGCCGTAGCCGACGTCGACGGCGTAGACGCGGGCCGCGCCGCGTTGCAGGAGGCAGTCGGTGAAACCACCGGTCGAGGCCCCGACGTCGAGGCAGGTCCACCCGGCCGGATCGACACCGAAATGATCGAGCGCGTGCGCCAGCTTGCGGCCGGCGCGCGAGACGAAGGGCTCCTTCGGCGCCAGCACCGCCAGGCGGGCCTCGCCCGACACCGCCGTTCCCGGCTTGTCCACCCGCCGCCCCTCGACCTCCACGGTCCCTGCCATCACCGCCCGCCGGGCCTGCTCGCGGCTGGGGAAGAGGCCGCGCTCCACCAGGAGCTGATCGAGGCGGACGGCGGATTTGGTCATCGCCCGGGCTCACCCTTCGCCGGCGGCTGGGCCGCGCCGCTCTTTTCGGCCAGGCGGAGGCAGAAGGGGATCGCCAGCACGAAGAGGATCGGCTGCTGCACCTCGGTGTCCCCCCAGTTGTTCTCGAACAGCCCCGCCAGGTTGAAGGCCAGCAGGGCCACCAGGACGCCGACGTAGAGGTCGGCCCGCGGACCGCGGTGCCCCCCCTCGCGCACGAACGAGCGCCAGGCGACGGTGGCCGAGGCGACGGTCAGAGCGAGGTAGGCGGCGAGCGAGGGGAGCCCCTGCTCGGCGGCGATCTGCAACCAGCTGTTGTGCAGGTGGGGGACCTCGAAGCGCGGCGCCGCGAGCGGGCGATAGAGCGCGTAGCGCTCGCGCACCAGGTCGGGGCCGAGGCCGAAGAAGGGACGCTCGCGGACCATCGCGAGGCCGGCCTTCAGCATGCAGAGGCGGTCGAAGTTCGAGGCGTCGCGCAGGTCGGCGATCGAGGCCACCCGTTGCAGCACCGGCACCGGCGCCAGCACGACGAACAGCGCCGCCGCCGGCAGGTAGGCCAAGAGGAGCCGCGGCGCGCGGATCAGGATCAGCACGGTCAGCGACAGCGCCAGGGCCACCCAGGCGTTTCGGGTGTAGGTGCCGAGCAGGGCGGCGTTGATCGCCGCCAGCGCCGCCCAGCGCCAGACGCTGCGCCAGCGGCGGGCGTAGGTCATCGCGGCCAGCAGCAGCAGGTCGCTGATCAGCAGGAAGCCCGAGAAGGTCATGTAGTGCGAGAAGGGGCCGCGGATGCGCCGGGTGATGTCGTCGTCGCCCAGCAGGTACTGGGCGACCCCCTCGCAGGCGAGGAGGGCCGCGAGGACGATCAGCACCCCGACCAGGAAGCGCACCTGCCGCTCGCGGCGCACCAGCAGGGGGGCCATGAACAGGGTCGACAGCGCGAAGAGGTCCGACAGATAGCGCAGGCTGGCGACCGGATCGTACGAGGCGGCGACCGAGCCCAGCAGCATCAGCACGTAGACGCCGAGCGGGATCAGCATCGGCGCCAGGTCGCGCCAGGGGACCGAGCGCCGGCGCGACCAGGGGAGCAGGAGGACGGTCAGGCCGAGCAGGATCTCCGAGATCGCGATGCCGAAGAGGGCCGCGAAATGGGCCACGTAGAGCCCGTAGCCGGCGCGCGCGGCGCGCGGGTCGGACGCCGCGAAGAGGGGTTCTGCCGCGGGGGCGGCGGTCGCGGCGGGCCGGAGTCCGGCGGCTTCGGCCGCGGTGTCAGCGTCCGACGGCGGAGGCAGGGAGGGCCTCCTCGATGAGCATGATGGGGATGTCGGAGACGATCGGGTAGATGAGCCCCGAGGTGGCGCAGTAGAGCCCCTGCTCCACCACCGGCTCCTCGTCCCGGAAGTGCTCGCGGTACTTCTCCACCAGAGTCTCCCGGATCTCCCGGGGGATCTCGATCAGCTCCAGCTCCCCCTTCGACTGGGGGCAGACCAGGATGTCCAGCAGCTCAGGATCGACGGCCATGGCCCGAGAGGATAGCACAGGGCTCACGGCCGGAAGCCATAGGTGACGACCAGCGATTCGCTGCCCGGGTTGTGCACGTAGATGTGGGCGTTCGACAGGTGGAACAGCATCAGCCCCAGCCGGCTATGGTCGCCGAACCGGCGGGAGAGCTCGATCCCGGAGCGGAACTCGATCGGACCGCCGAGCTTGAACCCCTGGTCGCCGTGGCTGTAGATGCCGGGCGCGAACTGAATGCTGAGCTCCCACGGCGCCCCGAGGGCGATGTCGCAACGCAGGCCGCTGTAGACGAAGAACGCCCCCTGGGAGCTCGCCATCACGCCGGTCGCCGGCGCCAGCTCCGGGATGAAGCGCGGCAGCCAGTGCAGCTTGTGATGGGCGAAGCGCACCTCGGCCGCCACCTCGGCTTGAGTGTCGGAGCGCAGGCCGAAGGCCCCCGTGCTCACCGAGACCTCGGAGGGGCCGAGGGCGTGGACGGACGGGGCCGTGAGCCACCCCAGGCAGAAGAAGAAGAGGAGGACGGGCAGGAGGGACCAAAGCCGGCCGGGGCCGGTCGCAGGGGATCTCATGCCTGGGGATATAACACTGGAGGAGCCTCCGGCTCAAGGCGGTGCCGCTGACGGCGTCGCTTAAGATACCGGCATGCGACCGTTCCTCCCCGGCGATCCCGAGATCTCGCTCGTCATTCCGGTCTACGACGAGGCGGAGAGCCTGGCGCCGCTGGCCGCCGAGATCCGCGCGGCCCTCTCGCCGCTCGGCCGGTCCTACGAGGTGCTCTTCGTCGACGACGGCAGCACGGACGGCAGCGCCGGGGTGCTGCGCGAGCTGGCGCGCGCCGATCCGGCCGTGCGGGTGCTCCGCCAACCGCGCAACGCCGGGCAGTCCGCCGCCCTCGGCGCCGGCTTCCGCTTCGCCCGTGGCGGCATCGTGGTCACCCTCGACGCCGACCTCCAGAACGATCCGGCGGACATCCCCCGCCTGCTCGCCCGGCTCGGCGACGGCGATTGGGACGTGGTCTGCGGGGTGCGCACTCGCCGCCAGGACTCCTGGCTCCGCCGAGCCTCCTCGGCGGTAGCCAACCGGGTGCGCAACCGGGTCACCCGCGAGGCGGTCACCGACGTCGGCTGCTCGCTGCGCGCCTGCCGCGCCGAGGCCCTGCGCCAGATCCCCCACTTCGACGGCATGCACCGCTTCCTCCCCACCCTGCTCAAGCTCGCCGGGGCGCGCGTGCTCGAGATCCCCGTCCATCACCGGCCGCGCCGCCACGGCTACCCCAAGTACAACATCCGCAACCGCCTCTGGCGCTCGCTCGGCGACCTGATCGCCGTCCGCTGGCTGCAGAAGCGCTGGATCGACCGCAGCAGCTGCGAGGAGATCGAGGTTTGGACCCAGGACTATGGAAAGACATCGGCGGCCTCGGCCAGGCCCTCTTCGGCTGCCGCTTCGTCGTGCAATGGATCGCCTCCGAGCGGCGCCGCCAGCCCGTCATCCCGCGCGCCTTCTGGTATCTCAGCCTGACCGGCGGAGGCTTGGTGCTCGCCTACGCCATCCACCAGAGGGACCCGGTCTTCATCGTGCCGCAGGCAGCCGGCCTGGTGATCTACCTGCGCAACGTGTGGCTCAGCTTTCGCCCCGGCGTACCCGAGGTCGCCGCCGAGCCCGAATGATTGTGTATTGGTGTTGTAATACACATGGTGGTACACTCTCCTTCGACGTGAAGAACCAACGCTCGGAAACGCTCGGAAAAAGGAGAACAGAGATGAATGTACGCAAGCAGTTCCTATTGATGGCGGGGCTGGCCCTGACCTCGGTGAGCCTCTTGGCCGCCGCCGCGCCGGCGCCGGCGGTCCATGGCGACGCGGCCACGAGGCAGACGATCACCGACACCCGCAACGTCGGCACGGCGATGTTTCACTGGTACAAGGACGAGGTGGCGGGCCGCCGGAGCGAGGAGAGCCACAAGAAGGCGGAGAGCGAGAGCAAGGCCACGACGGTCGACTTCGCCGCCGTGCCGGTGATCTCCCGCGAGGAGCTGGCGAAGATCCTGGTCCCCAAGTACATCGCCGCCATCCCGGAGAAGGACGGCTGGGGGCACCCCTACGAGTTCCGGCTCAACACTCAGGACGCGAACGCCATCCGGGTGATGGCGGTGCGCAGCGCCGGCAAGGACGGCAAGCTCGCCTCGACCGTCTACGAGGTCGGCGCCTTCCCGCCGGCCGACCTCGACCAGGACATCACCTGGATGGACGGCTACTTCGTGCGCTGGCCCCAAGCCAAGGAAAAGGCCAAGTAAGGAGCGCAGCCGTCCGGCTTCACGGTTGCGGGTCGGGGATCAGCAGCCGCTCGATCCCCCGCGCCCTGCCGGTCGCCTCGTCGACGTCGACGATGGCGCCGGCGAGGCGGACGTCCCCCTTGGCGACTTCGAAGGACGAGCGGGTCTGGAGCAGGAAGCGCTTCATCACCTTGTCGACCCGCATGCCGATCACCGAGTCGTAGGGGCCGGTCATGCCGACGTCGGTCTGCAAGGCCGTCCCCTGCGGCAGGATGCGCTCGTCGGCGGTGGGGACGTGGGTGTGGGTGCCGAGCACGGCGCTCACCCGGCCGTCGAGATAGAAGCCCATCGCCTGCTTCTCGCTGGTCACCTCGGCATGGAAGTCGACCAGGATCACCTTGTATTTCGGGTCGAGCGTGCGCAGCAGCTCGTCGGCCTTGTGGAAGGGCGAGTCGAGGTTGCTCATGTAGACCAGCCCCTCGAGATTGATCACCGCCACCGGGATGCCGGCCGCCGTCTCCCCCAGGTGGAGCCCCCGCCCCGGGTTGCCGGCCGGGTAGTTGGCCGGGCGCAGCAGCTTCGGATGGCGGTCGAGCAGCTCGACCCCCTCCTTCTTGTCCCAGACGTGGTTGCCGGTCGTGTAGACGTCGATCGGCAGCTCGGCGATCTCGCGCAGGATGTCCGGGGTGACGCCGAAGCCCCCCGCCGAGTTCTCGACGTTGACCACCACGTAGTCGATCCGGTGGCGGTCGACCAGCCGCGGGATCTGGTTCTGGAGGGCCCGCCGGCCCGGCTTGCCGATCACGTCGCCGACGAAGAGGAGCTTCATCCGCCTCCACTCCTCAGCGTGCGTACTCGACCGACCG
>CAVVXL010000006.1:0-146795 GCA_963752235.1 uncultured Acidobacteriota bacterium
CGGTGGGGCGGGACCGGCGCGGCCGTGGGCCTGATCGAGGGCACATCGTACGATGTAATACCACGTGATACGGAGCTGAAGAATGCCCAGGAACGCCATGATCTCGATCCGGATGCCTGAGGAGACCCGGGAACAACTGGAGGCCACCGCGGAGGCTCGCGGGGAAACCCGATCGGCTCTCACCCAGCGGTACATCGACGAGGGGCTCCGGATGGACCGCCACCCCGGCATCGTGTTCCGCCCCGGCGCGGCAGGCCGCCGGCCCGGCCTGGCCGGTGGCCCCGACGTCTGGGAGGTCGTCCGGGTGGTGAGGAACGTGGCGGCGCGCGGCGAACGGGCCCTCGCGGAAGCGGCGAGCTGGCTGGGCCTCTCGGCCGCCCAGGTGCGGATCGCCGTCGAGTACTACGCGGACTATCCGGCCGAGATCGATGCCTGGCTGGCGAAGGTCGATGCCCAGGCAGTCGAAGCGGAGGAGCTGTTTCGGCGCCGGCAGGAAATGCTGCGTTGAAACTGCTCGTCGACGAGCACTACCCCCCTGCCGTCGCCGGGCAGTTGCGAAAACGGGTCACGATGCCGTCGCGGTCCAGGAGGAGGCGGACCTCCGCGGAATGCTCGATCCCGACGTGTTTGCCGAAGCGCAACGGCGCGATTGCGCCTTGCTCACCGAGAACACCGTGGACTACATCGTGTTGGACGCCGAGTATCGAGGCCGGCGTCTGCCCCACTGGGGATTGATCTTCACCAGCAACCGGACCTTTCCAAGAGGCAAGGCGGCAACTGTGGGCGCTCTGGTCAAGGCGCTCGACGAGCTCCTGCGCAAGGAGGGCTCGGAGGGACCGAGCAGTCTGGTGATCTGGCTGCAACGGTCGAAGTAGGCTCACGCGTGCCGGTCGAGCCCGCGGACACGGACCACCGTCGCAGGCAAGGCCAGGATCTCCGGGTCTCCGGTGAGGACGGGCGCCTTCTCCAGCCGGCCGGTGGCAACCGCGAAGGCGTCAGCGTAGGAGAGAGGGTGCCTCGCTTTGACGCGAGCGGCCTCGAGAACCAGGGATTCGCGAGCCGGTACGATTTCGATCGGAAGCGCCTTCACCTGGCCGAGGCGTTCCTCCGCCTGCGCCTCCCCGGTGAGTTGGAGTAGACGATAGAAGACCTCGCCGAGGTTGACCACGTTCAGCAGCAGGCGGAGGTTGCCGCTTTGAGCGCGGCGGAGATAGCGGCGCATCGCCGTGGCGCCAGGTTCCTCGGCGCGCAGGAACGCCAGGATCGCCCAGGAATCAACGACCGCGACGTTGCTGGCGCTCATCCGCTTCGATTTCGGCTCGGTGCTCTCTACCGTGCCGACACCATCTGGTTCTATTGGAACGAGGCCTCCAGCGTGGGCACCCCAGGCTTCTACCATTTCGCGTCAACGGTCGCCGGCGCGGGGGGGACGCTTACGATCCATACCGCCGCCACGAACCCGTAAAGGCAAGGGGCCCCCCCCGTTGGGGAGGGCCCTTCGTTCATTGCTGAAAGAGGCTGTCGGGCGGATTCTACGGGACTGGAAGAGGGTGATGTGGACCCAGCCATGGTTCCGTTCGACGGCTGGCGTATGGGTCTGATTGGTGCCCGCATTGAAGGAGCCCCGCCGCCGCCCGGCCTGGTCTGGGTACCACCGCCACCCCCGGCTGTAACCGCCGCCGTGCTCAACCAACCCGCAGAATTTGCCACCGTCGTCGATTTCCGGCCGCGGCATGCCTTGCTAGAGGTTGAAACCGACAGCCGCTGCCAACACGTAGATGCAGCCGAGCTCAGACTGGGTAACGTCGAAGGCGCTATAACCGGCCATCCAATAAATGTTCTCACTGGATGAAACCTGATACGTACCACTGGAGAAGTTCGGCACTCCGCCCTGGTAGGTCATCTCGTTGGTGACCGTCTGTCCAATCGTGCTCGGGACGCTGGTGTTTGTTGGCAGCCCCCACCTGCTGAAGTCTGCCGAAACCTGCTGGACGACGCACTGCGGCGCAGTGCCTGAGATCGCGCTCGTGAACGGCCCCATATAGCCGTTGTCGGTGTTCGAGCCTGGCAGGGTGACGCTCGGAAACGTCGAAGCGAAGTCCTTCAGCAGCTTGGCCATGAGGGCCTGCTCGAATTGGTGCGCGGCTTGTGGGACCGTCGATCCGGCCGGCAGCGTGCCCATGCCGACGGTGGTGCCCGCGGCCTGGGCTTGGTTGATGAAGGTGGTCGAGTCATTGACCTGGATGTTCGTGACACTCGTTTGAGACATCTGCTTCTCCTTGGGATCGCCGAGGCGGTACCCGGTAGTGCTCTCTGAACCGAGAGCCATTAGGCTGATAAAAACTTTTTTTTCCGACATCAGACTTATAGAGCAACCTTCCTGCCAAGGAAGGCGGCATCGGAAAACCGTTGATACTCCAGGCTTTTCAGCCACTTTCCGATTCCATGGCCGCCACTCCGCGAAGGCAGCCCCCTCCCTGAGATCTGCTCATGGTTGGATCATCCCAGGAGCCCACCTCCCCGCCGCCAACACTTCCCCACACAAATCGGTTAAGCTCTGCCTGTTCCCAGAGGCAGATGTCACCGATTGGAGGCAGGCGGAGTGTTATACGAGGATCTGTATGAGATCTCGAAGCTCCTGCTGGCCGAGGACGACGCGGAACGGACCCCCGAGGTCCTCCTGCGGCGCATCGTGGAGCGGTGCGGCGCGGAGACGGGGTTCGTGGTGGTGCGCGAGGAGGGGTCCTACCAGCAGAAGTTCGAGGTCGGCGAGGAGCGCGGCCGGCGCAGCGAGCTGGAGCGCCGGTTCAGCCGCACGCTCGTTCGCGAGGCGATCGCGAGCGGGGCCCTGCTCTATCTCCCCAACCTGATCGAGGACCCCCGCTTCGCCTCGGGCGAGAGCGGGTTGATGATCGGCCGCTGCTGCGTGCTGGTGGCGCCGCTGCGGTACGGCGGCGAGGTCTACGGCGTGGTCTATCTCGAGAACCGCGAGCGGGTGGACAGCTTCACCACCGAGAGCCGCGCCTTCCTCGCCGAGCTGGCGGAGATCGCCGGCCTCTTCCTCAAGCGGGCTAGCGACCGCGAGGAGCTGCGGCGGCGCAACCAGAGCCTCGAGCGCGACCTCTTCGCCCAGCACGACTTCGCGGGGATCGTCACCCGCGACCCGCGGATGGTCGAGCTGCTGCGCGTCGTCGCCCAGGTGGCGGGCGCGGACGCCCCCATCCTCGTGCTCGGCGAGACGGGGAGCGGCAAGGAGCTGATCGCCCGCGCGCTCCACGTCAACAGCCCGCGGCGCGGCAAGCCGTTCGTCACCGTGCACTGCGCGGCGCTGCCCGGGACGCTGCTCGAGTCCGAGCTGTTCGGCCACGTCGCCGGCGCCTTCACCGACGCCAAGCGCGACCGCCCGGGGCGCCTCGCCTCGGCGCACGGCGGCACGCTGTTCCTCGACGAGGTGGGCGAGATCCCCGTCGAGGCGCAGGCGAAGCTGCTGCGCTTCCTCCAGTTCGGGGAGATCCAGCGCCTGGGCTCCGACCGCACCGAGAAGGTCGACGTGCGGATCGTCGCCGCCACCCATCGCGACCTGCGGCAGATGGTGAAAGAAGTGCGCTTCCGCGAGGACCTCTACTTCCGCCTCAAGGTGCTCGACCTCGTGCTGCCCCCCCTGCGCGACCGGCGAGGGGACATCCCCCTCCTCGCCGACCACTTCCTGCGCCGGTCGTGGCGGCGGCCGGGGGAACGGCCGCGCTGGACGGCGCGCGCCGAGCGGGCGCTCCAGGGGCATGCCTATCCGGGCAATGTCCGCGAGCTCTCCCACGCCGTCGAGCGGGTCTGCCTGCTGGCGCGCGGGCCGGAGCTCGACGTCGACCTGCTGCCTCCCGAGATGGCGGGCGCGGCGGGAGATGCCGCGGCCGAGCCGGTCTTCTCGGCGCTCACCAACGAGGGGCTCAACGAGGCGCGGGATGCCGCGGTCGAGGCCGTCGAGCGTAGCTTCGTGGCGGCGCTGATGGAGCGCTGCGATGGCAACGTCTCGCGGGCCTCCCGCGAGGCGGGTATCCACCGCAGCTATCTGCAGAAGCTGCTGGCGCGGTATCGCGGAGGCGGCGGGGGCGAGATCCCGGCCCGCACGGAGGTCCGCGGAGAGGAGTGATGGAGGCGCTCCTCTGCTCCTCCTGCGGCAGGGCCAACTCGGAGTTCGACAGCCGCTGCGTGGCCTGCGGCGCCGCGTTGCCCGCTTCCTCGGTGGCGAGCGAGGCCGGGCGTCCGGGCGGCCTGACGGAGACGCTGCCGGAGCCTCCGGCGCGGCAGATCTCCCATTACCGGCTGCTGCGCCCGCTCGGCCGCGGCGGCATGGGGGTGGTCCACCTGGCGGAGGACGTCGAGCTGGGGCGGCAGGTGGCGATCAAGCTCCTCCTGGAGCGGCGCGAGGCGCGCCCCGCCGACGCGGCGCGCTTCCGGCGCGAGGCGCGGGCCGCCGCCAGCCTCGACCATCCGAACATCGGCACCGTCTACGAGGCCGGCGAGCACGAGGGGTCGCGCTTCCTGGTCATGGCCTACTACGACGGCACCACCCTCGCCCAGCTCCTCGCCCGCGCGCCGGAGCGCCGCCTCCCCCTCGCCGACGCCGCCGCGATCACCGGCCAGCTCGCGTCCGCCCTCGCCGCCGCGCATGCCGCCGGCATCGTGCACCGCGACCTCAAGCCGGAGAACGTGATGGTGCTGCCGGACGGCCGGGTGAAGCTGCTCGACTTCGGCCTCGCACGCTGGGTGGACACCCCCGCCATCACCGAGGAGGGGATCGCCATCGGCACCGCCGCCTACATGGCCCCGGAGCAGCTGCGCGGCGAGCGCACGGGGCCCGCGGCCGACCTCTGGGCGCTGGGGGTGGTGGTCTACGAGATGCTCGCCGGCCGGCGGCCGTTCGGCGGCGAGCAGCGGGGGATGGTGCACTCGATCCTCTACGAGGAGCCGGTGGCCTTGCGCGAAGCGCGGCCGGACGTCCCCGCCGCCCTCGAGCGGATCGTCGCCCACTGCCTGGTCAAGGCTCCCGGGGAGCGCTGGCCGGCCGCCGGCGACGTGCTGGCGGAGCTCCAGGCCGCCGGGCTCTGGGGCGGGTCGGGCAGCGGCGGGACCCTGAGCCTCCCCCTCCGGCGGAGCCGCCGCCGCGCCTGGATCGCCGCCGCCGTGGCGGGGGTCGTCCTCCTCCTCGCCGCCCTCGCTCTCGCCGTCTTCCTGCTCACCCGCAAGCCGCCGCCGCCGGTCTACGTGGCGGTCCTTCCTCCCGAGATCACCGGCGCGCTCTCGCCCGACGACCAGGCGCGGGTCGCCGCCAACCTCCAGGCCTCCCTGCTGCGCACGGTCGCCGCGCTGGAGGGCCTCGCCGCGCTCGGCCCGTCCCAGGTCAACCGGGTGAAGGGCACTCCCGTGGTGGTGGCCCGGGCGGTGGCGGCCGGCGAGGTGGTCGCCTCGCGGGCCGACTGCGCAGGGGATCTCTGCCAGGTGACTTTGCAGCGCCTCGCCGGCCGCGACGGCCGGGTGCTGGGCTCCGAAGCGCTGACCCTCCCCTCCTCGCAACCCAAGCTGTTCGCCGATTCCGCCGCCGCCGCCCTGCGCCACGTCTACGCCGACCGGCGGCTGCGCGTCGCGCGGCTGGGGCTCGCGATCGACGAGGCGGACTACCGGGCGTTCTTCGACCTGCGGCAGCGGATCGCGAAGGGGGAGGTGGACGACGACGTGCTGACCCGGCTCGACGAGCTGCGCGGCCGGGCTCCCGACTTCCTGGAGGCCTATACCCTGGAGGCGAAAGTCGCCCGCCGGCTCCACCACGACACCGGCGAGCGGCGCTATCTCGACCGCGGGCTCGCGGTGGCCCGCGAGGCGCTGCCACGGGCGGAGGCGGCCGGCGACCCCGCCCCGTTCCAGGCGCTGATCGATCTCGACCGCGACGCTGGCCGCCTCGACGACGCCGAGGCGGTGCTCGCCCGGCTCTACGAGATCGATCCGGCGGGGAGCAGCCTCCAGCGCGGCCAGCTCGCCAAGCAGCGCGGCCATCCCGAGGAGGCCCTCGAGCTCCTCCACGCCGCCGTCCGCCTGCAACCCTCGCGGGCGACCCTGATCACCGTCGCCAACGTCGAATACGAGCTGAGCCGCTTCGACGACGCCCGCCGACACGCCGAGCAGGCGCTGGCCCGCTCGCCCGGCGATGCCGCGAGCCTCAACCTGCTGGCCCAGATCGAGCTGCTGCGCAATCCCGACAAGGCGGTCGCCCTGCTCCGCGAGGCGGTGAAGAGCGACCCCGGCAGCCTTTCCCTCAACAACCTTGGCGTCAACCTGCTGTTCCTGCGCCGTTACGGCGAGGCCGAGGCGATCCTCCGCAAGGCCCTCGACCTGCAACCCGAGGCCCTCGACCCCGCGCTCAACCTCGCCGACTGCCTGACCCTGCTCGGCCGCACCGCCGAGGCGCGGACGCTCTACGCCCGGCTCGACGCGGCGACGGCCCGCGGCGCGTCGCCGGGCTGGGACGTCCTCGGGGTCCGCGCCCAGGCGCTCGCCCACCTGGGGAAGACGGACCAGGCCCTCGACGCCCTCCAGCAGGCGCTCCGCCTGAGCCCCGACAACGCACAGCTCGATTTCGAGGCCGCGGTCGTCTACGCGGTGATCGGCGACCGCCGCTCGGCGCTCTTCTACGCCGGCAAGGCCGCCGAGCTGCGGGTCGACCCCAACTGGTTCGCCCTCCCCTTCTTCGACCCGCTACGCGGCGACCCCGCCTTCCGCCGCCTGTCCCTGCCCGCCGCCCCGCCCGCCTAGCCGACGATCGGGTCCTGGACCACGGCGATGCTCGGGTCGTGGACCATGTAGTCAAACAGATTTTCCTTCGTGCCTTGCAGTCCGAAGTAGTAACCGAGCCCGTCGGTCTGCTGGGAAAACGGCTCAGGGAAGGTGGGAACGGGCTGGGACGGCATCTCTTGACTGGTATTCGTTACGGTTGCCCTCAGTGGCGCAAACAGGGATGCCGGGCCCGGACCCGGAGCAAAGCTCTGAGCTGGTAAGAGCTTCCCGAGCTTCACCGATGACAAGGAGAGGCCCCTAAATTCCCAATACAGGGTCCACTGTTGCGCAGGAAGGGCGACCGGAGGAGCTTGCACCACGATGATTCCAGAAGCGTCTTGTGACACAACCACCGGAATGGTAATGCGATTTTCACCGCTCGGATCCATCAGATAGCTCACAACGAGTGTCGTCGCCGTCCCATCGATTTTTCCTTGAATGACGGCGAGACTCTGGTGGGCGTGAGCCGGCGGGCGTCCCGGGAGGGTCACCTGGACCCAATAACCAAAACCATTTGCGGGCCGGCCCGCAGACTCAGGGGGCTGAGAAGCAGGGGCTACAGAACTTGCCGGCTTGAACTGGTTGTTGACCTTTGCCATCCATTGCAGATTTGACTGCAGAGTGGGTTGTTCCAGCACGGTAAGAACTTTTTCTATTTCCGTCAGTGTCCCGATGGCCAGGAAAGAATCACCGGGGGCGTTCACCAGATTCCAAGACAAGGTCCAGGTCCCGATCGGTACGGCGACCGGAGGGAGCTGCACGACGCCCTCGGATGAAACTGAGACCGGAATGCTGATCGTTCCGTTTCCACTCGCCTCCACCGTGTACGTCACGTCGAAGGACACCGCGACCGCACTCGCGTCCTGCGCTGGCGTCACTGGCTCCAAAAGAGTTAACATCGTCGTATCCTTTCTGAAAGAAAACGGTTTGTTGCAATGACTGGAGAACTGCTAGGGCAAGGACCGTGCCGGCCCTCCACGGCCGTGCACTCCCAGGAGAAGCGCCCAGGAACCTCGCCATTCCGCGCACGTCCCTGCCTCCCGCCAAAGGCAGCGCCGCCCGGGCCGCGATGCCACAGGCGGGAGACAGGTGCCTCTGGGAAGTGGCATACTCGCCCCATGGGATCACCGACCCCGCCGAACACTGAAGAAGAGCCGCGCTTCGCCGCCGTCGCCGCGGCTCTGGCCGGCGAGCCCGGGGTCACCATGGGGACAGGGAAGAAGGGATTCGGCTCGTCGGCGCTCCAAATGGGCGGCAAGATCTTCGCGATGATCTCCTCGCAGGGGCGCTTCGTCGTCAAGCTGCCGCGGCAGCGCGTCGAGGAGCTCGTGGCCCGCGGCGAGGGAGAGCGGTTCGATCCCGGCCACGGCCGGTTGATGAAGGAGTGGCTGGCGCTCGATCCGGCCTCCGGCGCGGACCGGCTGGCGCTGGCGACCGAAGCCCTGCGCTTCGTCGCGCGGTCCCCTAAGCCCCGCTGAGGAGAGCCGCGCCCAGCGCTCTACGGCTTGGAGGAGCGTCTATCCAAAGGTGAATACTGTGGAAACGAGTGGAAGTGGGGACAGAGTCTCCCCGTCACGGCTCTGACTCCAGGTTGCTGAGTCATTTTGCGCCCATCCTCTCCGCTTCGGCGACTTTGCAGAGCTCTGCCGGGACTTTTCGCCCTGTGGAGAAGAGCTTCCACGTCTCGAAGAGGGTATTCCAGCGCCTCGGGAGCTCACCGCGGCGCATCGAGGACAGCTTCCACCCTGTGGAGAAGAGCTTTTATCTCGGAGAGAAGTCGTTTCAACTCGAGCAGAAGTCTGGCTTCCTCATGGAGGACGCCTTCCTCCCGACTACCGCGAGATTTCTCGCGAGCCTTGGACCGTTTCACCTTCCGCTGCGCGCCTTTTTCCCGTCGAACACTCCATTCCCCGCGCGCTCGGGATGTTTCCTCGCGAGAATGGTTAGGCGGCGCACGAGCGACGCCTCGCAGGCGCAGAACGGGCGGGGACAAGCCCCGCCCCTACGTCAGGATTTTGACGGTTTATGCGAAGGCGAGGCCCCCGGCTCTACTTCCCCGGCGCCGCCTTGCCGGGATCGTCGGCGGGATTGATGTAGTTGACGACGAACGGGCCCATGCCGTGCACCTGCACGGTGGCGCCGCTCTTGCTCCACGCGAAGTGGTGCATCTGCGCAGGCAGCAGGGCGAAACCGCCGACGGTGATGGGCTTCGCGGCCTTCGGATCGAAAGTGTCGCCCATGCCGAGCGAAAGGGTGCCGGCGAGCACCGTGACGTTCTCGTCCGTGGGGTGCCAGTGCGGCGCGATCTTGTAGCCGGCGGGCATCTTGAGGCGCACCACGAACGGCCCCTCCTTGCCGGGATCGCCGGCCACCACGGTGATCTGGGCTCCCTTGGCGAGCATGGGCGGCACCGGGCCCCATTTCAATTGCTTGGCTTCCATCTGGACGTGGGCCGAGGTACCCGCCGCCGGTTGGGCGGTCTGGGCCGCGGCCAACCCCGCGCAAAGGATCGCTGCTGTCGCTACGAGAGCATGGACGGTTTTCATCGAAACCTCCGAAAATGGTGAGACGGGTTCAGGGTGCGACGCGAAAGAAGCGTTGGAATCTCCGTCGGCCTTCAGCGGACGACCGGAGCGGCCGGCACGGCCGCCAGCCGGCCCTTCAGATGGGTGACGATCTTCGGGCCGTGGTCCCGGGAGTTCTCGATGAAGATGCGGTCGGTCCAGCGGCCGGCCTGGAGGGTGCCGGCGACGTAGAGGCCGGGGACGTTCGACTCGCAGCTCTCGGGGTCGAAGCTGGGGATCAGCGTCTCGGCGTCGACCGTGATGCCGCAGCGGCGCTCGAAGTCGGCGTCCACCTGGTAGCCGATCAGCACGTAGGCGGCCTGGGCCGGCAGCAGCTCGGGGCCGTCCGGGGTGGCGAGCTCGATCCCTCCCTCGGGGAGGAAGGCGCGCACCTCGGTGTTGAAGCGGGCGGGGACCGACCCCTCCTCGATGCGGTTCTCCATGTCGGGCTTGAGCCAGTACTTGACCCCGGCTTTCAGCGCCGCGCCGCGGTGGACGAGAGTGACCTTGACGCCGTTGCGCCAGAGATCGAGCGCCGCCTCGGCGGCGGTGTTGCCGGCGCCGATCACCACCACGTCCTGGCCGAAGTTGGCGTACGGCTCCTTGTAGTTGTGGGCCACCCACGGCAGGTCTTCCCCCGGCACGCCGAGGTGGCGGGGGTTGAAGAAGTAGCCGGTGGCGAGGGCGACCGCGCGGGCGCGCAGGGTGCGCTCGCCACCTTGCTGGCGCTGGGTGTGGACGCTGAACGTCTCCCCTTCCTTGGTCACCGAGAGCACGTCCTCGAAGAGGGCGAGGGGGATCTCGTAGTGCTCGACGACCATGCGGTAGTAGGCGAGCGCCTGGCGGCGGGTCGGCTTGACGTCGGGGATCGAGAACGGGACGTGGGCGATCTCCAGCCGGTCCCGGGTGGTGAAGAACTCCATGAAGGTCGGGTACCCCTGGATGGCGGCGGTCAGCGGGCCGCGGTCGATCAGCAGCACGCTCAACCCCTGGCGGCGCGCCTCGGCGCCGATGGCGAGGCCGGTGGGGCCGGCGCCGACTACGATCAGATCGAGAATTTCGTTCATGAGTTTGCTCCTTCTTCGCTCGCGCGCTCAACTCCTGGGAGGCCTCCGCCGGGGAACAGACGGTACAGGTGATCCACCGGGCCGTGGCCCCCCTCCTGCCCTACAGGATACGCGGCGGCGAGGGCTCCCGCCAGATAGTCGATCGCTCCCGCCGCCGCCCGCGCCAGCTCCTCCCCCGCCGCCAGCCGCGCGGCGAGGGCGGCGGCGAGGGTGCAGCCGGTGCCGTGCCTCGAGGTGGTGGCGAGCCGGGGATGGTGGAAGCGCTCGACGCGGCCGTCTCCCCCGGCCGCGGAAACGCCATAGACCAGCAGGTCGACGATCTCCTCCCCTGCCGCGTGCCCCCCCTTGGCGAGCACGGCGGGGCCGCGCGCGGCGAGGAGGCGGGCGGCGTGGAGGCGATCCTCGGTGGTGACGATCGCGCCCGCCGCGAGGCCGGCGAGCACCTCGAGCTCGGGGACGTTGGGGGTGATCACGGTGGCGAGCGGCAGCAGCTCTTCGCTCAGGGCGGCGACGGCGTCCGCGGCGAGCAGGCGATCGCCGCTCTTGGCGATCATCACCGGGTCGAGGACACGGGATCGAGGCGGATCGAGGTGACCCCCAAATGAGCGCGCAGGCGGCCGGCGACCGTGCGGACGATCCCGGCGCTGCCCAGCATGCCGATCTTGATCGCGTCGGCGCCGATATCCGCGAGCACGGCGTCGAGCTGCGCCGCCACCATCGCGGCGGGGAGCTCGTGGACGGCGCGCACCTCGCGGGTGTTCTGGGCGGTGACGGCGGTGACCACGCTCAGGCCGTAGCAGCCGTGGGCGGCGAAGGTCTTGAGGTCGGCCTGGAGGCCGGCGCCGCCTCCGGAGTCGGAGCCGGCGATGGTGAGCAGGCGGAGGCGGGGTCTCATGCCGGCCGCGGCGACTGCGACGGCGAGCGGCGGCGGCGCAGCCAGGCGAGGACGCCGAGGAGCACGAGCACGGAGAGGCTGATCATCTGCGCCAGGGTGAAGGGACCGAAGAAGCGGTCGTCCTTGGCGCGCAGGATCTCGACCAGGAAGCGCTCGACGGCGAGCAGGGAGAGCACCACGAGCGCCACCGTGCCGGGCTCGCGGCGGCGCCGGAACAGCCACATCGCGACCCCCCAGATGGTGAGCGCCATGGCGGTCTCGTAGAGCTGCGTCGGGTGGACCTTGAGCAGCGCCGAGTCGGGAATCGAGGCCGGGATGGCGACGTGGAACATCTCGCGCAGGTTGCCGGCGGTGGTCTCCGGGAGCCCGACCGGGAACTGGACCCCCCAGGGGAGGTCGGTCGGCCGGCCGTAGTCGTCGCCGACCAGGAAGCAGCCGACGCGGCCGATGGCGTAGCCGAGCGCGAGGGCCGGGGTGGCGGCGTCGAGCAGCGGCCAAGCGGGGAGACGGCGGCGGCGCATCGTCCACAGCACCCCGGCGGCGCCCAGAATGAAGCCGCCGTACCAGACCAGCCCCGAGCGGTCGAAGAGGAGGTGCCAGTCCTTGAACAGGATGGCGTAGTAGACCTTGGCGCCGACGATGCCGCCGAGGCCGGCGGCGAACACCAGGGCGCTCGCGTCCTCGTCGTCGCCGACGCCGAGCCGCTTCATCCCCCAGCGCAGCTGGAGGTAGCTGGCCAGGAAGGCGAGCACCAGCGTCACCCCGAAGGGGCTGACGGAGAAGGAACCGATGTGGAAGAGCTCGCGGAGCATGGTCTGGGATCTGGCGGACGCGGGGCTCAAGCGGCCCGGGGCGAGAGGATAGCATGGCCGTGATCCCGGGGGATCGGAGTACACTTACCCGCGCCAGTCTCGAGACCAAAGGCCATGCCAAAACGCGAACGGGTCGAATTCGAAGTCTCCCTGAACCCCGCCGACGAGTCCGGGCCGGTCCGGCTCTGCCTCTGGGTGCGCCGCTTCCTGGGCGACGAGGAGCTGACCGGCCGCTACGAGGTCTTCGAGACCCTGGAGCGGCTCGACGCCTTCATCGCCCGCACCCAGGGCACCGACGAAGAGCTCGCCGAGCTGCGCGCCGCCCGCGACCGCTTCGCGGCGTCGCTGGGTTAGCCCTCCCCGCCCGGCTGCAGCGCGTACCCCACCCCGCTCACCGTCACCAGGTAGGCCGGCTCCGCGGCGTCCCGTTCGATCTTCTGGCGCAGGCGGTGGACGAGCTGCTTGAGGAGCTGGCGGTCGCCGGTGCCTCGCGAGCCCCAGACGTGGGCGAGGAGGCGCTCGGCGGGGAGGGTGTGGCCGGCGTTGGCGAGGAGGAGCTGGAGGAGGCGCATCTCGAGGCGGGTGAGGCGCACCGGGTCGGCTCCCCGCACGGCGACCGCCTGTTGCTCGAGGTCGAGGCGGAAGTCGCCGGCGGCGAGCGGCAGCGGCTTCTCCTCACCGGCGCGGCGCAGCAGGGCGCGCACCCTCGCCAGCAGGGTGCGCGGGCTGAACGGCTTGGTGAGGTAGTCGTCGGCGCCGAGGTCGAGGGCCTGCACCTGGTCCTCCTCGGCGTTCCTGACGGTGAGCATCATGATCGGCGTCGATGTCTGCGTCCGCGTCCCGGCGCTCCCGGATGAGCCGGCGCGGATCTGCCGGCAGACCTCGAGGCCGGAGAGGCGCGGCAGGTTGACGTCGAGGATCACCAGCGCCGGCGCCTCGCGCTCGAAAGCCTCGAGGGCGGCGACGCCGTCCCCCGCCTCGACCACCAGGTAGCCGGCCTGGCGCAGGGCGTAGCCGATCAGGTTCGCCAACTCGAGGTCGTCGTCCACCACCAGGATCTTCACGCAGCCTCCCCCGCTTTCCCGAGCTCGCCCGCCGCCAGCGGCAGCCCGATCCGCATCCGCGTCCCCTGCCCGCCGGCCCCCGGCAAAGCCTCGAGGGTGCCGCCGTGCCGCTCGACGATCGAGCGCACGATCCACAGGCCGAGCCCCATCCCGGCCGGCTCCGGCTCCGGCGCGCCCCTCTCCTCGCCGTCCTCGCCGCCGCCGATGCGCCGCACGAAGGGCTCGAAGAGCGCCGCGGCTCCCCCGCCGCCCGGCATCCCTGGCCCTTCGTCCTCCACCCAGAGCGTTACCCGCGACGCCTCGACGGCGGCGCCGACGCGCACCCGCGAGCCGGCGGGGGCGAACTTGTTGGCGTTGGCGAGCAGGTTGACCAGCACCTGGGTCAGCCGCGGGGCGTCGCCGCGCACGGCGGGCAGCGGGAAGGGGAGGTCGACCTCCACCGACTGGCCGCGCTGGGCGAGGAGGGGGGCGGTCATCTCGACGGCGTCCTCGGCAACCTCATCGAGCGCCACCGCGCCGCCGCGGATCGAGTCCTGCCCGGACTCGATGCGCACGCTCTCGAGCAGGTTGTCGATCAACTGGGTCAGCCGCAGGCTGCCGCGTTCGAGGGCGAGGACCAGGGCGTGGCTCTCGGGGTCGACGCCGTGGGGGTCGTGGAGCAGGCGGTCGCGCAGCAGCTCGATCGAGGCGAGCTGGGCGGAGAGGGGGGTGCGGAACTCGTGCGAGATGTTGGCGAGCACGGCGTCGCGCTGGCGGCGCGCGGCCTCGACGGCGGTCTCGTCGCGCAGCACCTGGAACTGCCGCTCCTCGGTGGGCGGCGCGCTGGTGATCACCACCGTCCGCCGGCTGCCGTCCGGGCGCAGCAGCCGCTCGGCGGCGGTGGCGCCGCCGCGGAAGCGGGCGTGGACGATCGGGCAGCTCTCGTCGCAGGGGCGCAGGCCGTCCTTCCCCTGCGGGTTCAGCACGTCGCCGCAGAAGCGGCCGAGGGCGGCCTCGGGGGTGACGCCGAGGAGGGCCGCCGCCTGCGGGTTGAGGTAGCGGATGCGACGGTCACGGTCGACGCTGAACACCCCTTCGACGATGCCGGTGAGGATCGCCTCCCCCTCCGCCTGCTGCCGGCGCAGCTCCGAGGTCAGCCCGAGCAGGCGGCGGCGCATCTCCTCCATGGTGGCGGCGAGGGTGCCGAGCTCGGCCCCCGGCGCGCGCGGCGTCGCCGTCGAGAGGTCGCCGCGGCCGATCCGCGCCGCGGCGCGGGTGAGCTCGGCCACCGGGCGGGTCAGCCGCCGGCTGATCAGGAAGCCGGAGAGGGTGGCGAGCGCCGCCACCAGCAGCGAGAGGAGGAGGAGCGTGCGGGACAATCGCGCCAGCGCCGCGGCGACGCCGGCACGCGGCAGCGCCGTCTCGACCAGCGCCGCCACTTCTCCCCCCGGGCCGCGCAGCGGGCGGACGGAGAGGTAGACCCCGGCGGGCTTCAGGAGGCCCGAGACCGCTTTGCCGTCCGCCAGCACGGCGGCGCGTAGCGGGCGCCGGGGATCGTCCGCGGCGGCATCGGCGAGCGCCGTCTCGGGGGTCATCAGGACGACCGGCAGCCCCACCTGGCCGGCGATCTGGCGGGCGAGGGCTGGGTCGAGCGCCAAGGCCGCGGCGGCGGTGGCGTCCGGGATCGCCGGGACGCCGGCGAGGGGGGCCGCGGCGGCCAGGAAGAGGGAGCCGTCCGGCCGGCGCAGGATCGCGGCGGGCCCTTCCTCCATGGAGCGGCGCAGCACCGCGTCCCAGGGGAGCGCCGGGCCGGCGGTGGTGCGGGATCCCCGAGTCACGATGGCGACCCCCGAGAGCGCGCTGGTGCGGCGGAAGCGCTCGAGAAAGACGCCGAGGCCGGCGGCGTCTCCCCCTTCGATCAGGCGCTTGACGGTGGGGCGCTCGGCGAGCAGGTGGGCCGAGGTGCGCACGTCGCGCGCCGAGCGCGCCACCGCCTCCTGGGCGGCGGCCCCGGCCAGGTCGACCCGCGCCAGCCCCTGGCCGTCCGCGAAGCGCTCGATCAGCCCCAGCGCCGAGACGGCGACGCCGACCACGGCGAGCAGCACGAGGCCGGCGTTGAGCCCGATCAGCAGGGTGCCGAGCGACAGGCGGCGCGGGAGGGAGAGCTGCGGCATCTGCGGCATTCGGCGATTCTACGGCGTCGGCCGGAGATCACCGCGAAGTCCGCCCCTCGGTTCGCCACTCAATCAGGCTCTTGACGGCGAGGGTCGCGAGGGCGAGCAGGGCGAGCAGCGAGGCGACGGCGAAGGCGGCCGAGAACTGGTACTCGTTGTAGAGGATCTCGATGTGCAGCGGCATCGTGTTGGTCACCCCGCGGATGTGCCCGGAGACCACCGAGACGGCGCCGAACTCCCCCATCGCCCGGGCGTTGCAGAGCACGACGCCGTAGAGCAGCCCCCAGCGGATCTTCGGCAGGCTGACCCGGAAGAAGGTCTGCAGCCCGGAGGCGCCGAGGGTGAGCGCCGCCTCCTCCTCGTCGTTCCCCTGCGACTGCATGAGCGGGATCAGCTCGCGGGCCACCATCGGCGAGGTGACGAACATCGTCGCCAGCACGATGCCGGGGACGGCGAAGAGGATCTTGACGTCGTGGCCGATGAGCCAGGGGCCGAGGTAGCCATGGGCGCCGAAGAGGAGGACGTAGATCATCCCCGAGATCACCGGCGAGACGCTGAACGGCAGGTCGATCAGGGTGATCAGCAGGTTCTTCCCCGGGAAGCGGAACTTGGCGATCGCCCAGGCGGCGGCGAGGCCGAACAGGAAGTTGACCGGCACCGCGACCGCCGCCGCGGTCAGCGTCAGGCGCACGGCGGCGAGCGCCACCGGATCGCGGATCGCCGCCCAGTAGGCCGCGAGCCCGCCGGCGAACGCCTTGGCGAAGACCAGCGCCAGCGGGATGAAGAGAAAGAAGCCGAGGAAGGTGAGCGCCGTGCCGAGCAGCAGGGCGCGCACCCAGCGCGGCTCGCTGAGCGCGCCGCGCCGCTCGGCGGGCTGCCCGGCTTCCCTGGCCGGACGCAGGCGGGCGACGGCGGCGCCGGCCATCAGGACTCCCCGTCGACGGCGCGCAGCCGCCGGCCGCGGCGCCAGGCGAGGAGGTTGATGGCGAGGAGCAGGGTGAAGGCGGCGAGCAGGAAGACCATGGCGACCGCGGTCGCCCCCGCGTAGTCGTACTGCTCGAGCTTGATCATGATCAGCAGCGGGACGATCTCCGACTTCATCGGCATGTTGCCGGCGATGAAGATCACCGAGCCGTACTCGCCGAGGGCGCGGGCGAAGGCGAGCACGAAGCCGGTCGTCGCCGCCGGCAGCAGCTCGGGGAGCATCACCCGCCGGAAGGTCTGCAGGCGGCTGGCGCCGAGGCTGGCGGCGGCCTCCTCCACCTCGGGGTCGAGGTCGGCGAGCACCGGCTGCACGGTGCGCACCACGAACGGCAGGCCGATGAAGGTGAGCGCCACCACCACGCCGAGGCGGGTGTAGGCGACCTCCACCCCCAGCGGCACCAGCCAGCGGCCGATCCAGCCGTTCTTGGCGTAGAGAGTGGCGAGGGCGATGCCGGCAACCGCCGTCGGCAGGGCGAATGGCAGGTCGACCAGGGCGTCGACCAGCCGCCGCCCCGGGAAGCGGTAGCGCTCGAGCACCCAGGCGACGAGGAGGCCGAAGACTGCGTTGATCGAGGCGGCGAGGAAGGACGCCCCGAGGCTCAGGCGGTAGGCGGCGAGCGCCCGTGGGCCGCTGACGTCGGCCCAGAAGACCGACCACGGCAGCGACGCCGTCTTGAGGAAGACGGTCGACAGCGGCAGCAGGATCATCAGGCCGAGGTAGAGGAGGGTGAAGCCGAGCGACAGCCCGAACCCGGGGAGCACGCTGCCGCCCGGCAGCCGTTTCCGGCGCCGCGCCGGCAGCGGGCTCCCCGCCCCCACGATCACCCCCTCGGCCGCCGTCATCCTCGTTCCTAGCGGCCGGCGCCGTAGATCTGGTCGAACAGACCGCCGTCGTCGAAATGGGCCTTCTGCGCCTTGGCCCAGCCGCCGAAGGCCTGGTCGATGGTGAACAGCTTCAGCTTGGGGAACTGCGCTCCGTACTTGGCGACCACGTTGGCGTTGCGTGGCCGGTAGTAATGCCGGGCCGCGATCTCCTGCCCCTCCGGGGTGTAGAGGAACTGGAGGTAGGCGGTCGCCACCGCCGTGGTCTTGTGCTTGGCGGCCACCTTGTCGACCACCGCGACCGGCGGCTCGGCGAGGATGCTCTCGGAGGGGGCGACCAGCTCGAAATCCCCCTTCTTCCCCATCTCCCCCTTGACCGCGAGCAGCGCCTCGTTCTCCCAGGCGATCAGCACGTCGCCGAGGCCGCGCTCGACGAAGCTGACCGTGGCGCCGCGGGCGCCGGTGTCGAGCACCGGCACGTTCTTGTAGAGCTTGGCCACGAAGTCCTTCGCCTTCGCCGGGTCGTTGCCGAATTTGTGCAGGGCGTATCCCCAGGCCGCCAGGTAGTTCCAGCGCGCGCCCCCCGAGGTCTTCGGGTTGGGGGTGATCACCGCCACGCCGGGACGGACGAGGTCGTCCCAGTCGTGGATCTTCTTGGGGTTCCCCTTGCGGACCAGGAAGACGATCGTCGAGGTGTAGGGGCAGCTGTTGTTGGCGAGGCGGCTCTGCCAGCCCTTTGCGATCAGCCCCGAGTCGGCCACGGCGTCGACGTCGTAGGCGAGCGCCAGGGTCACCACGTCGGCCTCGAGGCCGTCGATCACCGAGCGGGCCTGCTTGCCGGAGCCGCCGTGCGACTGGTCGATCTTGACCTCCTGGCCGGTCTTCGCCTTCCACGCCCGGGCGAAGGCGGCGTCGACGTCCTGATAGAGCTCGCGGGTCGGATCGTAGGAGACGTTGAGCAGCTTGACGGGGTCCGCGTGGAGAGACGTCGAGCCGGCGGCGAGCAGCGCCAGCCCGAGGACCGGCAGGAGATTTCGAGTCTTCATGATGGGACCTTTCCTCTTCTTCGTTGCAACGGTTGGACGGGACTTCACGACGCCGCCTCCGGCGAGCGGACGATCAGCACCGGCAGCTGGGGGATGGCGGGGAGCAGGCGGCCGACGAAGCCGCCGAGCTCGATCCGGCCGTCGCGCCCCGGCAGCGGCGCCCCCAGCACCAGCAGGTCGTGCCCCCCCTCGGCGATCTGGGCGAGGATCTCCTCGCGCACGGCGCCCTGGCGGATGCTCGTCGCGACCGGGACGCCGAGGCGGCGCAGGGTGCGGGCGCTGCCGGCGAGGAAGCGCTCGGCCTGCACTTCGGCCTGGAGATCGGAGGCCCCGCCGCGGGCGGACGCCGGGAGGACCGTGAGGATCGTCGCCTCGGCCCCCAGGTGGCGGGCGAGGCGGCCGGTGAACGCGACGTCCTCCTTGCCGGGCTCCCCCACCGCGACGCAGATCAGCAGGCGCGCCGGCACCGCCGGGGCGCGGCCCGCCGCGGCTCCCGCGGACGCCGGCGCCAGCAGCAGGTGGTGGTGGCCGGCCGCGAGCACCGCCTCCGCCAGCTCGACGCCGTCCCTGGGCGGCAGGGTGAGGATCACCAGGTCGCACGGGCGGCGCGCCACCTCCTCGGCGACCGCCGCGGCCGGCCCCTCGCCGGAGAGGCGGGTCTCGAGCGCCGCGATGCCGGTGCCGAGCGCCTCGCGCGCCTCCTGGAGCACGGCCTCGCCGGCGGCGGCGCTCTGTGCTGCCGCGGGCACCAGCACGGCGACGCGGGCCTGCACGCGGCGGGCGAGCTCGCCGCCGAGCGCCAGGGCGCCCTGGGATCCGCCGCCGGTCAGCACCAGGAAGCGCAGCCCCGGATGGACCAGCGCGTGCACCCGCTGCACCCCCACCCAGGCCGCGTCGCCCGGCTTGAGCGGGAAGCGCCGCGCCTGGTCCTGCGGGCGGGTCGCCTCGACCCACACCTCGTCGCGCCCGAAGGGGACGGGGGGCGCGATCGCCCGCACCCCGGGGAGGGGAGGAAGGCGCAGCCGCAGCCGCTCGAACGAGCCGACGAAGGAGCGCTGCTCGACGACCGCCTCGCCGAGCCGCGGGCAGCCGAGGGCCGCCGCCGACTCGCGGACGGCGACGTCCTCCGGGCGGAAGAGGACCTGCACCCGGCGCGGCGGGCTGCCCGCGCTCCCGGCGGCACCGCCGTCGGCCGGCTCCCCCCAGGTGCTGAGGGGAAATTCGACCGGGCCGAGGCGCACCCCCGCCGCCGTCGCCTCCCCCACCATCAGGTTGGCGGTGCCGAGGAAGGTGGCGACGAACTCGGTCTCGGGACGCAGGTAGAGCTCGTCCGGCGGCCCGCTCTCGAGCAGGCGGCCGAAGCTGAGCACCGCCAGGCGGTCGGCCAGCTCGAAGGCCTCCTCCTGGTCGTGGGTGACGAAGATGGTGGTGATGCCGAGCTCGCGCTGGATCTCGCGGATGGTGCGCCGCAGCTCCAGGCGCACCTTGGCGTCGAGCGCCCCGAACGGCTCGTCGAGCAGCAGCACCTCGGGCTGGTGGGCGAGCGCGCGGGCGAGCGCCACCCGCTGCTGCTGGCCGCCGGAGAGCTGGCGCGGCATGCGGCCGCCGAGCCCCGACAGCCCCACCAGCTCGAGCAGCTCGTCGCGCCGGCCGCGCCGGCGCTCCGCGGCCACCCCGCGCACCGCCAGGGCGAACTCGACGTTCTCCGCCACCGACATGCCGCGAAACAGGGCGTAGCTCTGGAACACGAAACCGACGCCGCGCCCGGCCGGCGGCAGGCCGGTGACGTCGCGGCCGTGCAGCAGCACCCGCCCGGCGTCGACCTCCGAGAGGCCGGCGATCATCCGCAGCAGCGTGCTCTTGCCGCTCCCCGAGGAGCCGAGGAGGACGAACAGCTCGCCGTCGGCGATCTCGAGCGACACGGCGTTGACCACCGGATGGCCGGCATAGCGCTTGGTGAGATCCTCGAGGACGATCGACATCGCGCGAAGCCTAGCCACCCACCGGTGACGCCGTCAGTCGAAAAGCGGTGACAAAACTTGTGGAATTGGAACCTCTGCCCCCGCCTCGAGCGGCCGGGGACGAACTTTCGTCCCTTTTGTTGTCCCCTTTCGGTGCCTTGCGGCAACTTATTCTTTGAAGGCGATTTGATGGTTCACTTCAGGAGGAGTTGAGCATGGAGGAAAATCGGGCAGCGCGGGGGTTGGAGCGCTTCCTCAAGGGCGAGCTGGCGAGGACCGACAACCAGGAGATCGTGCGCCGGATGCTCGCCGGCAAGGCGACGGGCCTCGGGAGGGGTAACGACCAAGCTCCCACCCTATATCCCACTCAATACGACGACGCGTTCCGCAAGACCGAGCGGAGCCTCGCCGCCAGCAACGAGAGAATCGCCCGCGAGCGCCAGCTCGCGGCCGTGCAATGGTCCGCTCTCGCGGGGCACCCGCCGGCCCGCCGGCTGGTGAGGGTGCGCAACGACGGGCGCCTGCACCACTGGGGATTGCTCGAGCGGCTGCTGGCGCAATGGCGCGAGGCGGCCGGCGCCAACGACGCGACGGCGGCGGTGGGGCTGGCCGAGCTGGCCCTGGCGGTGGCCGAGCGGCTCGACCCGGAGGTCTACGGCGAGGAGCGGATCTGCGACTTCAGGACCCAGGCCCTCGCCGCCCTGGGCGACGCCCGCCGCCTCGCCGGCGACTTCGCGGGCGCCCGCCTGGCCTTCAGCCAGGCGCGCATCAACCTGGGGATGGGGACCGGCGACCTGCTCGAGGAGGCCGACCTGCTGGGCGGCCTGGTCAAGCTGCTCTGCGACCTCGGCGAGTACGAGAAGGCCGGCCGCTCGCTCGAACGCGCCAGCGCCCTCTACCGGCTGATCGGCGACCACCATCTCGACGGCCTGACCCTCCCGGCGCCGGAGGAGAGTGGGATCGAGCCCGCGGCCGAGGTGGGGCACCGGGGCTGAGGATTGAGGAAGAGGACGACCAAGGGAGAGGACGCGGCCGGTATAGACTGCCGCCCGTGCGCGCCTCCCTCTCCCTGCCCCTCCCTCTCGCGCTCGCCGCCCTCCTGGCCCTCGCCGGCTGCGTTTCGCTGCGCCCCTTCGACGCCGTCCGCCGCGAGCTCCCCGCCGACCAGCTCGTCAAGGTCGGCGACCAGCTCGTCCACGTCGAGCAGGCGGGGACGGGCGAGGCGGTGGTGCTGCTGCACGGCTTCGGCGCCTCGTCTTACTCGTGGCGCAAGGTGATGCCGGGGCTCGCCGGCGGCACTGGGGCCACCGGGTGGTGGCGATCGACCTCAACGGCTTCGGCTACACCGAGCGGCCGAAGGCGCGGGCCCGCTACACCCGGGAGGCGCAGGCAAAGCTGGTGCTCGACACCCTGGACGCCCTGGGGATCGCGCGCGCCCACATCATCGGCCACTCCTACGGCGGCGGCCTCACCCTGTACTTGGCGCAGACGCATCCCGAGCGCTTCCGCACCATGGTGCTGGTGGACAGCTCCGCCCCCACCTACGCCAACGACCGCCGCAGCCGCGCCGCCGCCTTCCGCCCGCTGACCGGCTTCTTCGTGCGCACCATCGCGCTGCGCCGCAGCATGGTGCGCAAGGGGCTCCTCCACTCGTTCTACGACGACCGCCTGGTCACCCCGGAGCTCGTCGAGGCCTACTACGAACGCCTGGTCATCGAGGGGGCGACCGACGCCTTCTACGGCCTCACCGCCCCGGCGCCGGCGGGCGAGCCGGTGGTGCTCGAAAAGATCGCCGTCCCCACCCTGGTGGTCTGGGGGGCGCACGACGAGCTGATCGCCCCCGAGGTCGGGCGGCGGGCGGCGGCGCGCCTGCCGCACGCCGAGTTCGTGCTGTTCGACAACAGCGGCCATCTCCCCATGGAGGAGGAGCCGGAGGCGTTCCTCCGCGCTGTCCTCCCCTTCCTCGACCGGCACCCGGGCTGATGCCTGAACGGATGTCCGAACGCGAGAGTCCCCTCGGCCTCGTCGCCACCTGCGTCCTCGGCCTCGAGGAGATCCTCGAGCGGGAGCTCACCGCCCTCGGCGTCCGCGACATCGCGAAGCAGCGCGGCGCCGTCTCCTTCACCGGCGGCTGGCGCGACTGCTGGCGCGCCAACTGGCGGCTGCGCACGGCGAACCGGGTGCTGGTCGAGATCGCCTCCTGGGACGCCGACGACGGCCTCGCCCTCGCCTCCGGCGCGCGGGCGCTGGTCTCCGGGCGCCCCGGGGGCCCCTACCTGAAGCGCGGCGCGCTCGACCCCGCCGTCCTCTTCCACCCCGACCGCAGCTTCGCAGTGGCCGCGACGGCGACCGCCTCCGAGGTGCGCGACACCCGCTGGGCGGCGATGTCGCTCAAGGACGGGCTGGTCGACGGCCAGCGCGACCGCTGGGGGCGGCGCGCCGACGTCGACCGCGCGGACCCGGACCTGCCGCTGCGCCTGCGGCTGCACCAGGACCGCGCCACCCTCCTGCTCGACAGCTCGGGCGACCCGCTCGACCGCCGCGGCTACCGCGCCGTCTCCACCGCCGCGCCGGTGCGCGAGCAGCTCGCCGCCGCCTGCGTGCTGGCCTCCGGCTGGGACGGCCGCGGGCCGGTGGCCGATCCGATGTGCGGCTCGGGGACCCTGCTCGCCGAGGCGGCGTGGTTCGCGCTCGGCTGGCCGCCGGGGCGCCTGCGCCGCCATTGGGCCTTCGAGCGCTTCCCGGGCTACGACCCGGAGCGCTTCACCGAGATCCTCCAGGAGCCGGTCTTCGCCCCCGGCCCCGACGTCGCCCTCTACGGCAACGACCTCTCCGCCGAGGCGCTCGACGCGGCGCGGGCCAACCTCGAGCAGGCGAACCTGCTCGACCGCGTCACCCTGCGCCGCGGCGACGCCGCCGCCTTCGAGCCCCCCGCCGGCCCCGGCCTGGTGCTGATCAACCCGCCGCACGGCGAGCGCCTGGAGACCGACGCCGCGCGCTGGCGCGCCGTGGGCGACCTGCTGAAAGCCCGCTACAAGGGATGGACGGCGGTGGTGCTCACCGGCGAGGACCGCGGCAAGGCGATCGGATTGCGCCCCCGCCGCCGCATCCCGGTGATGAACGGCCCGACGGAGGGACGGATCCTGATCTTCGATCTGTTCTGAGGGGAGTGAGGCGGGAAAAGGCATGGGAAGGGCGCGGATCGAGCGATCCGGCGCCCCGTGAGAGCTCCTCGAGAAGGGAGGGGTCGGGGAGGCTGACCTAGAGGCTGCGCTTCTTGGCGCGCAGCCCGCGACGGCTGCCGCCTTCCTTGCGCGGCTTGAAGTTGCTGCCGCCGCCACCGCTGGCGAAGCCGCCGCCGAAGTCGCCGCCGCCACCCCCGCCGCCGAAGCCGCCGCCACCCCCCGAAGCCACCGCCGCCGCCGAAGCCGCCGCCACCCCCGAAGTCGCCGCCGCCGCCGCCCGCGTAGCCACCCCGGCTGCCGCCACCGCCACCACCGGCGTAGCCGCCGCCATAGCCACCGCCCCGGGGACCGCCGCCACCGCCGCCGGGCGTACGCTCGCGGGCCTCGTTGACGTTCAGCGCGCGGCCCTGGAACTCATAGCCGTTGTACTGCTGAACCGCCTTCTCGGCCTCCTCGTCCGAGCTCATCTCGACGAAGCCGAAGCCCCGTGAGCGGCCGGTCGCGCGATCCATCATCACCGTCGCCGAGGCACAGGTCCCGGCGCCGGCGAACAGCGTGCGCAGATCGTCGTCGTTGGTCTTGAAATTCAGGTTCCCTACGAAGAGCTTCTTTCCCATTCCTGGTTCCTTGTTCGTGGCCTCGTGCGGGGCCGTTGTCTGTCAGCCGAGGATTGGACCGTCGGCCGTCACGGTTCTCGAGGACGATCGAGTCTATGGCCACGCAGCGACAAAGACGAACGCCTCCCTTTCTCAGGACTCACAAAGATACCAGAGGAGGCAAGAGGCCGCAAACTGGAGGCAGACCACGGACGGGCACGGACTGACACGGACGAGCAGGGACGGCGACGAGGTGGCTGCGATGTTACCTCTTCCCTGTCCGTGAAGGTCCGTGTGCGTCCGTGAAAGTCTGTGGTCTGCCTGTAAGTCCGTGGTCTGCCTGATGATAGAATCGCTCCCCCACCGGTTCCGAGTCCCGGATGAGTCCCCTCGGCCCCTGGAGAACCGATGCCTCGTACCCCTCGCACGCGACGAAGTCTCGCCCTGTCCGCGCTCGTCCTCCTGGCAATCTCCGCAGGGGCCGCCATCGCCGCGAGCCGTCCTGCGAAGGCCCCCCAGGCCTCTCCGGCGGCTCCGGCGGCCACCGCCGAGCCGTGGGAGGGAGAGCCGTTCAGCGCGACTCCCGCCGCCCTCGCCGCCGCCGCCGCCAAGGTGCCGGGCGAGGAGGGGGACGACGCCGTGGTGCTGCTCGCCGACGCCTCCTACCGGCTCGACGAGACGGGGCGCGAGACCTACACGCAGCGGCTGGTCTACCGCGTCCTCACCACCGCCGCCCAGGAGAGCTGGTCGACGTTCGAGGAGAGCTGGGAGCCGTGGCACCAGGAGCGTCCGGTGGTGCGGGCGCGGGTGGTCACCGCCGACGGCATCGAGCACCCGCTCGATCCGGTCACCCTGACCGAGAGCTCGCAGACCCCCGACGATCCCGACATGTTCGAGGACGGCAAGGTGCTGCGCGCTCCCCTCCCCGCCATCCGGCCGGGGGCGGTGGTCGAGCAGCTGGTGACCGTGCGCGACACCGCGCCGTTCTTCGCCGCCGGCGTGGTGCGCCAGCACGGCTTCGACTCCGGGGTGCTGGTGCGCCATTCGCGGCTGGTGCTCGACGCTCCGGCCGCCATCCCCCTGCGCTGGGTGAGCCGCGGGCTCCCCGGAATGGCGCCGCGCGAGACGGTCGACGACGGGCGCCGCCGGCTGACCTTCGAGGTGCGCGACCTCGAGCCGGCGGAGGAAGCCGAGCCGGGGCTGCCGCCGGAGGTGCCGCGCACGGCCTACGTCGCCTTCTCGACCGGCCGCTCGTGGGGGGAGCTGGCGCGCCGCTATTCGGAGATCGTCGACCAGGCGATCCGCGGCTCGGACGTCGCCGCCTTCCTGCGCTCGGCCGGCGGCCCCGCCGCCTCGCAGCTCGAGACCATCGACCGCCTGCTCGCCCGGATGAGCGACGAGGTGCGCTACACCGGCATCGAGCTCGGCGAGGGGGGGCTGATCCCCAGGAAGCCCGCCGAGACGCTGAAGCGCCGCTTCGGCGACTGCAAGGACAAGGCGGTGCTGCTCACCGCCCTGCTGCGCGCCTCGGACATCCCCGCCTACGTGGCGCTGCTCAACGCCGGCGACGACGAGGCCGACGTCGAGCCGTCGCTCCCCGGCCTCGGCCTGTTCGACCACGCGATCGTCGTCGTGCCGGGATCGCCGGCGATCTGGATCGATCCCACCGACCCCTACGTGCGGGCCGGCGAGCTGCCGACCGCGGACCAGGGGCGCCTGGCGCTGATCGCCAGCGCCACCGCCGCCGAGCTGGTGAAGACCCCGGAGTCGACCTCGGCCGAGAACCGGCAGAGCGAGAGCCGCGAGTTCTTCCTCGCCGGCTACGGCCCGTCGCGCGTGGTGTCGACCAGCGAGTACCACGGCGCCGTCGAGCGCGACCTGCGCGCCGTCTACGCCGGCCAGGACGGCCCGACGCTGCGTCAGGCTCTCCGCGAGTACGCCGCGGCCGCCTACCTCTCGGGGGACCTCACGGCGGTCGCCCACTCGCAGCCGGCCAACCTCGCGGCGCCGCTGGTGCTGCGCATGGAGATCAGGAACGCCCGCCGCGGCTTCACCGACGAGCGCAACGCCGCCGTGGGCCTGAACCCGGCCGCCCTGCTCACCCACCTCCCCGAGGAGATCACCGGCGGCGCGGCGGCGGGAGCGGCCGGGGGCGCCGCCCCCGCGGGCAAGGGCAAGGAGAAGGAGGGGGAGAAGCCCGAGCCGCGCCGCGGCGACTACGTGTTCAGCCGCCCGCTCACCGCCGAGCTGCGCTACCGCATCGTCCCCCCGGCCGGCTACGTGGCGCAGCCCCTGCCCCCCGCCCGCAGCCGCCGCCTCGGCACCGCGACCCTGAGCGAGGAGTACGCCGTCGACGCCGCCGGCGTGGTCACCGCCACGCTGCGGCTCGACACCGGCAAGCGGCGCATCTCGCCGGCGGAGTTCGACGCGCTGCGCGCCGGCGTCCGCGCGGCGCTCCAGGAGAAGGGGACGCGGCTGATCTTCGACCAGATCGGCGAGCTCCATCTCGCCGCCGGACGGGTGCGCGAGGCGCTCGCCGAGTTCGCCCGCGAGGCGGCCCAGGAGCCGCGCCAGGGGCTCCCCCACACCCGCATCGCCCGCGCCCTGCTCGCCGGCGGCATGGGCGAGGCGGCGCGCGAGGAGGCCCGCCAGGCCGTGCGCCTCGAGCCGAAGTCGGCGCTCGCCTGGCGCGCCCTCGGCCGCGTGCTCGAGCACGACGAGCTCGGCCGCCCCTTCGCCGCCGGCTTCGACCGCGCCGGCGCCCTGGCCGCCCTGCGCCGAGCCAAGGAGCTCGACCTCCAGGACGCGGCCACCCGCGGCGACCTCGCCGTCCTGCTCGAGCACGACTCCCGCGGCCGGCGCTACACGGCGGGGGCCGACCTCGCCGCCGCCGTCGACGAGTACCGGGCGCTCAAGAAGGAGCTCGGCGCGGCCGGAGGCATGGCCGGGGAAGCCGCGGCCGACGAGAGCCTGCTCACCGACCTCGTGCGCTCCGGCCGCTACGCCGAGGCGCGGGAGCTGGCGGCGGGGCTGCCGGACTCGCCGGCGGTCGGCGTCCTCTCGCTGGTCGCCGTCGCGGCGGCGGACGGCGTCGACGCCGCCATCCGCGAGGCGGACCATCGCTTCGACGACAACCTGCCCCGCGCCGCCGCCCTGCGCTCGGCCGCCCAGCTCCTGGTGCTGGCGCGCCGCTACCCCGAGGCGGCGGCGCTGATCGAGCGCGCCGGCCGCCAGTCGGACGACGCCGCCGCCCAGCTCGCGCTGGCCGACCTGCTGCGCCGCATCCGGCGCCACGAGGAGGTCCCGCCCGGCCCGCCGGAAACGCCCGAGACGCCGGAGACGCTGGTCCGCCGGCTGGTGCTCCTCGCCGCGGCCCCGAGCCCCGACGCCGGACGCCTCGCCGCCCTCTTCTCGCGCGAGTCGCGCGAGGCCGCGACCGGCAACTCGTCACCCGCCGCCGGCGGCTCCTGGCCGCGGCGGCTCGCCGCCGGCAGCGCCACCGCCCGCCGCCAGCTCCGCCTCGGCGACCTCCCCCCCGAAGTGGCGCTCGACTTCACCCTCGCCGCGCTGCGCGAGAGCGTCAGCGGCGACGACGCCACGGGCTACCGCGTCGTCCTCTCCTTCCCCCTCGAGCGGGACGCCCGGGAGCTCGCCGTCTACGTGGTCCGCGAGGACGGCGGCTATCGCATCGCGGCCCTCGGCGACGCCCGCGCCACGCTCGGCGCCGCGGCCCTGCGGCGGCTGCGCAGGAACGACCTCGCCGCGGCGCGCCGCTGGCTCGACTGGGCGCGCGCCGACGCCGACGCCGACGCCGGCGAGCGTCCTCCGCAGCCGCAGAGCCCCGGCGAGGCGGCGGACCCCTTCCTGGCGCTCTGGCCGCCGGTGGCCGGGAGCCCGAGCGCCGCGGCCGCCGCGGATGCCCGTTGCGCCGCCCTGGCGCTGATCGCTCCCGACGGCAAGACCCTGCCGCAGCTCGAGGCCTGCCGCGCGGCGGCGGCGGAGCCGCGGCGGCGCCAGGCGTTCGACACCGCGCTCTGCCTCGCCTACGGCGACCTCCATCGCTGGGCCGAGATGCACGCGGCGGCCGGGCGGCTGCTAGCCGACGCTCCGGGCTCCGAGACCGCCGAGCGCCTCGCCGTCCGCGCGCTCGCGGGGTCGGGGAAATGGGACGAGGTCCGGGCGCTGGCCGCGCGGCGCCTGGAGCGCTCGGCGGACGACCCCTGGGCTCTCGAGCTGCTGGCCGACGCGGCCCTCCAGAGAGGGAACCTGGCGGCGGCCGAGGCGCCGCTGCGGCAGCTCGCGGCCTCCGGCAAGGCGACGGCGAGCGACTACAACTCGCTCGCCTGGCTCCGCCTCCAGCTCGGCCGCGTCGACGCCGAGGCGCTCGACTACGCGCAACGCGCGGCGGCGCTCACCGACTACGCCGAGCCGGAGCTCCTCCACACCCTCGCCGCCGTCTATGCCGAGCTGGGGCGCACCCCCGAGGCCTACCGGATCGTCGTGCAGGCGGCCGCCGCCCGTCCCGACGGCTCCCCCGCCGCCGGCGACTGGTACGTCTTCGGCCGCCTCGCCGAGGCGTACGGCCTGCCGGACGCCGCGCGCGGCTACTACCGGCGGGTGGCCGCCCCCAAGCTCCCCGGCGAGGAGCCGATGTCCACCCACGCGCTGGCGGCCCGCCGGCTGGCCGTGCTCGGCACGGCCGGCAACGAGAAGAAGGCGCAGGCCCGCGCCGGGCTGTAGGCAGCCGGCTCAGCTCTCCTTGCCACCCTCGGCCCCGGCGACCAGCCCGCGGGCCGTCTCCTCGGGAATCCCCAGGATCTCCGCCACGCGGGCGGGCTCGGCGGCCGCGAGGTCGGCCGGCGTGTGAATCCCCCCACCGGCGAGCTGCGCGGCGCGGGCACGGCCGATGCCGCGCAGGTCGGTCAGCCGCGCGGCGGCCGGATCGGCGGGCGGTTCGTCGACGGGCGCGGCAGGAGCCTCGGGAAGCTCGGAGGACGGGGTGAGGACCGGGTTCACCAGCACGGGATTCAGCACGGGATTCCCGATCACCGGGCCGACCGGACCGGCGGGGCCGATCACCAGCGGGTCCTGCACCAGCCAGAACCAGGTCTCGAAGTCCCCTCCCCGCCGGCCGTCGCCGCTCGGCAGGGTGAGCGCCTGCGTCTGCGCCGCCGCCGCGGGCTTGGTCGAGGCCTCGCCGTCGAGGAAGACGCCGGCGTCGTCCGCGCTCCAGATGAACCTCCCCTTGAGGATCACCTGCACCAACAGGCGGAAGCCGGCGGTCCGGTTGGGGTCGAGCTGCTGCAGCAGCGCGCTCTGCAGCCACCGCCGGCAGAGGGCGGTGGGCGCCCATTGGACGCCGGGATCGGCGAGCGAGACCGTGCCCGCGAGCAGGAGAGGCTGGAAGCCGACGATTCCGGCTGGAAGTCCCCCAGGACGCCGCCGCCGATCCCCTGCGGGAAGGGGACGTGGAGGATGACCTGGAAATTCGGCTTCGGCGGAAACGGCGGCAGCACCGCCCCGGGGACCGGGGGCGGGAAGCTGAAGACGTCGGCGAGCTTGCGGTCGGTGGTCACCAGGATGCCGTCGAGGAAGCGGCCGAGGTTGACCGGCGCATCGTTGTCGAGCGCCTTCTTGTCGTTCACCGTCGTCACCCGCCGGACGGCGATGCCAGGATCGGGGCGATGGGCGTGGGAGGCGTTGAAATGCGCCAGCTGGCCGGGGAAAGGATTGCCGGCGGCGTCGAGCAGCACCGCCTCGACGCGCTGGCGGGGATCGGCCGCGTCGTCGCCGAAGCTCCAGAAGGCGGCGGCGAGACCGGCGGCGTCCGTCGTCACCACCAGACTGGTGGGCAACGCGGCGCCGGCCGGCGGCGCGTCGCGGCTGCCGCTCAAGCCCCCCTTCCCTTCGAGGACCTGAAACCTCACCTGCGCCCCGGGGACCGGGAAGCGGCCATTGGCCACCCGCGCCTCGAGCGGCTCGGGGAGCATCTCGCCCGGCCCCGCCTGCTGGCCGTCCCCCCCCACGTAGAGGAGCTGCGCCAGCTCGGTGACGGCGGGGAAGGGGGAGCGGCAGTCGCGGACGTTGGCGAACTGCTTCTTGGTGGCGTCGAAGTCGACCACCGCCAGCTTGGCGAAGTGATGGACGACGCCGGCCGGCGGCAGGGCGACGGGATTGCCGCTCCCGTCCAGCGGCCATTCGATGTCGCCGGAGAACTCGCCGATGAAGGCGCGGGCGGGGATCAGCCAGTAGTCGCCGGTGCGGTAGGTGCCGGCCTCGAAGTGGACCTCGACGCCGTCCTCGAGCGGCAGCCAGCCGTCGTTGTCGGCGGCCACGGCGATCGGCGCCGCGGCCGCGTTCCACAGCCGGACCTTGGGGTGGACGGGGAAGCTCCCCGCGTCCAGGGGCGCCGGGAAGGTGAGGAGAGGGCCGGCCAGGCCGTTGAGCTGGACCAGCAGGCCGGGAGTCCCCTGGATCTCATGGACGTCGTCGGTGACCTCCACCCAGGGCGGCTGCTGGTCGGCGCCCGACACCTGGGCGATGCGGCCGTCGCGGACGGTGAGCCGGGTTGGGTTGCCGGCGTCCAGCGACTGCCACTCCGAGATCACCGAGCCGTTCTCCCGCGACCACTTGAAAGTGGCTCCCGCGCCCAACGTCCCCCCCTGGTGGACCTCCACCCGGTAGAGCTGGTTCTCGAGCCGCGTGTAGCCTGCGTTGGCGGGGACGATGCAGGGCTCGGCCGCCGGCGCTCCGGGATGGGTGCGCGCCCGCAGCTTGCCGGTGGGCGCCGCGAGGACATCCTGCCAGCTCCTGGCCGCGGAGAGGCAGTTCGAGCCGGCGTCGACGGCGACCAGCTTCACCTGCCAGAAGGTCTGGGTGCGGGTGGCGGTGTCGGGGCCGCCGAGCGCCGTCTCGCGGATCGCCGGATCCTCGAGGGCGGTGACGTGCCGCCGCCAGACGTCGGCGTAGGCGACGTAGGTCCCCGACGCCGTGAGCGGCGCCGGCTTGAGGGCGGCGTCGAGCGCCGGGTCGAGGCCGGCGAGCTGCGCGCTGAACGGGGCGTCCGCCCCCAGCTCGCAGAGGATGCCGTCGACGTAGAGCCGGCCGGCCGAGAGGGTGAGGTCGGAGCCGTCGGTGCTCAGCCCCACCTTGAAGCCGCCGCCCGAGCGCGGTGCGCCGCAGCCGCCGATCAGGTCGGCGCGGCCGGTCTCGCGCAGATAGGCGTCGATGTCGACCTGCTCGTTCCAGTCGGCGTCGAGCTGCACGCGTCCCTGCTGCTGGCGGACGCCGCTGTAGCGCTTCTCGGGTTTGAAGGTCGAGCGGCTGAAGTCCCCGTTCATGATGGCTCCTCGCGGTGGATCGCGGTATCAGGTCGGAAAGAAGATGCCGGCCTCGAGGCCGACGCGCAGGTACTCGGCGAGCCGGATGCGCAGGGCGTCCTCGCGCTGCGGCTGGCGCAGGCTCGCGAAGGCCCCCATCTCGGACTCGTCGTCGGCGCCGCGGCGGATCTCGGTCGGAGTGTCGAGGGTGAGCTGGAAGTAGCCCGGGTCGCCGTGGCGCAGTGAGGTGAATTGCGGGCGCAGCTGCGCCGCCGTCGTCTCGTCCGTGGGCTGGCAGTGGAAGCGGCGCGGGGTGCGCGAGCCGGGGGCGACGTACGAGAAGCGCACGCACCCCGCCTGCCGCCGGGTCGCCGTCACCGGGTCGAGGAACAGGCTGTTCTCGGCGAGGGTGAGCTCGGCCGTGCGGACCTCGCCGCACACCGAGCAGCGTGCGACGGTGAGCGGGGCGCCGGGCGAGGTGCCGTCGAGCCCCGCGTAGGCGACGGCGGCATCGTTGCTGGCGTCGAGGATCGCGTCGCTCCAGCTCGCCTGCGCCTCGGCGGCCGTCTGCACGGCGCCCAGGATCGCGCGGCTGACGGTGAGCCGGGCCGCCTCCGGCTCGACGATCAGCGACGGCGCGTTCGCCCCCGGCGTCCCCGGCGCCAGCGTGGCGTGCTGGATCAGCACGTGGTCGACGGCGCCGGAGATCCGCAGGGTCCCCCCGGCGATCAGCAGGCCGTTGATCTCGAAGCCGCTCGCGGCGCCGCCGGAGATCTTGAGCTCCCCAGCGAGCAGGAGCACCGGCCGCTCGCCGTCGGCGGCACGCAGCTCGAGCCGCCCCTTGTCGGGGATCGCCTTCACGACGAGCTTCTCGGCGTAGGTGCGGCTATCCGCGATCTCGATCACCGCCGAGCCACTGCCGTTCCAGTGGTCGAGGGCGGCCTGGAGGGTGGCGAACCCCCCCGGCCCGGCGCTCTCCCCCACCCGTAGGGTCGTCTCCCCCGCGATCGTGGTGAACGACGATTCGCGCTGGTAGGGGCCGCCGCCGAGGTCGTCGCTGAAGCCGTAGCGGCAGCTCACCCGCACCTGCGCCGGGTCGACCGCCCCCGGAAATGCCAGGAACGACAGGCGGCCGAGCACCGGATCGACCGCCACCTTGCCGGCCGGGCGGGGGCGGTTCCAGTCGGTGAGGTCGCAGGCGACGACCTCGGTGATCGCGAGCGGCGCCTGCGGCGGCTGGTTCCCCACCGGCAGCGTCCAGGCCGGCCAGATGGCGAGGTCGATCCCGGTGCCGTAGTAGCTCGCGAGATCGGCATCCAGCGAGCGGCGGCGGATGGGGGCCGGCACGTTGAGCTCCGTGGCGAGCCCGGCCGCGTCGGTCTCGGCCACCGCGCCGTGGAACAGCGGCTCGTCGCGGCCGAGGACGTCGAAGGTGAAGTTCCGCTTCGTGGCGTCCGCCGGCTTCGGGGTCACCCGCTCCAGGGGGTACGCCTGGAGGCGCCAGAGGAAGAGGCCGACGTTGGGGATGTCGTATCTCCCCCGCTCGACCGCGATGCGGCGCACCTCGGCGGTGTGGGCCGCCGCCTCGAAGGGACCGCCCAGCCGTTCGAGGTCCGCCGCCCGCCGCAGGTCCGGCGTGCGCAGATTGGCGGCGCGCACGTGGTTGACGTGCTGGGTGGTGCCGAGGAGGGCGAAATACTCGACGGCCCGCGCCGGCCAGCCGGTGACGTCGCGGGCCAGCCGCTCGAGCATGGCGGCGGTCCCCTTCGCCTGGCGGTATCCGAGGGTGTTGGCGACCTCGGCGCGGGGATTGCCGGCGCCGTTCGTGCCGCGCACCCCGATCAGGTCGCCGAGGTAGGGGACGGTCCACGGCTGGCAGGTCTCGACGAACCAGTTCTCGTAGAGCCGGAAGATGTCGCGTTCGACGAGCACCGCCTGGCCGGCGAGGATCTCGACCAGGTCGCGCAGCGGGCCGTTCGCGGTGCCCAGCCGTTCCGCCTGCTCGGCGTCGCGCTGGCGGTAGACGGCCGGGAGGAGCGCGTAGAGATGGTTCGCGTCGTAGTTGCTTGGGGTGCTCACGGGATGGCCTCCGGGGCGACGGGGAGCGGGGAGAGGGTGAGGATCTGGCCGCGCAGCGCCTCCCCCGTGGCGTCGATGCGGGCGGGGAGCGCCGTCAGCTGGGTGGCGAGGTCGGGGGCCCCGTCGTCGCGGTAGAGCCCGTCGACGTCGACGTAGACCACCCCGGCCACCCCCTGCGCCACCGCCATCACCTCGGAGAGGAAGACGCTCTGGCCGAAGTCGCGGGCGGCGAAGGAGAAGGCGCCGCGCAGCGCCGCCTCGACCCCGGCGAGCACGTCCGCGCGGACGAAGTCGGGATCGACCTGCACCCGCAGGGCGACGCGGAAGAGGAGGTGCTCGTAGCTCTCGACGGTCAGCGCCTGGAAGGGGTCGCGCAGGGCGTCGAGCGCGGCGCGGAAGTTCTGGTCGAGGGCCGAGCCCGGGACGACCGGCGCGCCGTTCACCCCGGCGACAGTCAGGTGGACGAGCCGGCGGCCGAAAGTCCACAGCATACGGGCGCGCGCCTTGCCGATGCCGCTGAAGGCGCGGGCGAAGTCCTCGAAGTCCTGGAGCGAGACGACGCGGTCGAGGGTGAGCACGGTGGTCGGGGCGTTGCTCCGCGCCTGGTCGCGCGACTCGGGGTCGGCCGCGCCGGCGGCCGCCACCGGGTTGGTGACGCTCCTGACCCCCAGCGGCCGGGTGACCAGGAGCGAGATGCGGTTCTCCTCCACCTGCCCGGCGAGGCCGATGCCGGTGCGGTAGACGGCCTCCACGTTCTCGACCCCGCTAGGGAGCCGGGCGCCGTGGACGCCGTCGCCGAAGCGCACGGTGGTGTTGCCGTCGTCGTCGCGGCGCAGGGCATATTGGCGGTCGCGGTTCCCCAGCCGGTAGAGATCGGGGGACTCGTGCCAGAGGACGCCGTTGACCCGCACCTCAAGGGTGCTCTCCCCTCCCCCCGCCACCGGCGCCGGCACGTAGGTCAGCGGGCTCTGGCGCAGCCGGAAGCGCTGGAAGCGCCTGGCGGCGTCGCCCGCCCCCAGCACCTCGCGCCGGGTCTCGCCGTGGGTGGCCGCCGCCACGTTGGCCAGCACGGCGACCGTGGTGCGGTCGAAACTGTTGGCCAGGGCGCCGGTCAGCTCGAGGGTGGTCGCCTCCTTGGTCGCCGTGACGTCGGCGAGGAAGGCGACCTCGGCCACCACCGGGTCGTCCGCCTCGGCGGGGACCAGGGTGAGCTGGGCCGACGGCGCGAGCAGGACCGGCGGCAGCTCGAAGCCGCCCCCCGTCACGCGCACCGGCGGGATGCGCACCTTGATCGCCTGCAACGGGGCGCGCAGGGAGATGGCGGCCCGCGCCGTCACCGGAGCGGCCAGCGGGGTGAAGCTGCCGGCCGCCGTCTCGGCCAGGGACCCGACCAGGAGCGGGAAGAAGCGAGGACGCGGGGTGACGCTCCCTTCGAAGCCGTTGCGGTCGCGCAGGTGCCAGGTGATCGACCCGCCCGCCCCGCCGGCGACCGACCGCGCCAGGACCTCCAGCGTCTCGCCGCTCGCGAGGGTCACCGACCCCGAGCCGTCCTCGGCCTGGAGCACCAGCCCGTCACCATCCACCCGCGCCCGCATCCGCTGCCCCTGGACGATCACCGCCCGCCCCGCCACCAGGCCGCCGACCAACCCGTCGAGGACGATCGCGTCGCCGGCGACCGGATCGGTGACCACGACCTGCGCCGGCGTCAGCTCCTCGCTCTCGGCGTAGACGGCGGTCTCGCGGAGGCCGAAGAGGGGGACCCGGAAGGTCCCGTGCTCTGGGATGGTGAACGTGTCGGTGAGGACCTCCCGGTCGAGGGTGAGCCGGGTGACCTTCGCCGAGACGGCGAAGTCGGCGCGCGCCGTGGTCTCGGCGGCGGTGGCCTGGAGCGCCTGCGTAGCCCCGGAGGCGCGCAGCACCAGCCAGCTCTGCGGCGCGATCCGCGGATAGGCGGCGTCGAGGTCGACCTGCAGATACTTGCCGTTGCCGTCGGGCTGGAGGGCGAAATTCGGCCACTCCCCTCCCGCGCCGGTCGTGCCGCCGTAGGCGGTCTTGGTCGTGTCCGGCAGCGCCCGCCAGTCGGGAGCGCTGGCGCCGAACAGGGCGGCCCGCTGGCGCAGGGCGTAGACCTTCGGGGGCGGCGCGGCCGGCACGGTCAGCGCCTCCTGCCAGACCACTCGGGTGACCGCCGCCGCGCTCTCCGCCGTCACCTCGGTGAGCAGCCGGAAGTCCGCCTTGCTGCCGTCGCCGTCGGGCACGAAGAGGAGGGCGTCCCCCGGCTGGAGGCGGGTGGCGACGCCGGCGAGGAACAGCGAGGTGCCGGCGATCCTCTGGTCCGCCAGCCGCTGCGGCAGCAGGGAGCTCCACTCCGGGCGGGCGACGAGGTCGGCGCCGGTCTCGAAGCTCTGCGGCAGCTCGCTCTTGGCGGGCAGGCTCTGCACGCGGGTCCCCGCCGGGATCGTCACCTGCCGCGGCGAGCCGGGCGAGCCGTCGAGGGTGAAGGCGAGCCAGGTGGAGGCCGCGACGCCCGGGCGCAGCTCGTAGCCGATGGTGCGCGCCAGCTCGAGCAGGCTGCGCCGCTCGGTCGCGGTGCGCAGGTACCCCTCGTTGGCGATCCGCTCCTGGTAGAAGGCGAGGACATCGAGCGAGGCCGCCCAGGCGTCGAGCAGGGCGATCGCCGGATCGTCGTCGTCGCGGGTGGTCAGCGCCTGGAGGGCCGGCTTGGTCGAGATCCCGGCGAGCATCGCCCCCTTGAACCGGGAGTGCGTCCCCAGCCGGTAGGCGAGCGCCGGGAGGCCGGGGCGGTTGGCGAGATGGACGGGCGCCCCGCCCGTCCCCTGGCAGCAGCCGCACGGACAGGGGGTCGAGGGGTCGTGCCTATCGCGCAGGGGTGCTCATTTGCCGCCTCCCATCTGCAGCTCCAGCCGGCCGTTCTCCTGGAAATTGGGATCGCTCGCCAACTCGGCGATCTCCAGCCGGCCGACCGGCAGCACGCCGTCCGCGATCTCCGTCCGCGGCGGGCGCCCCCAGCGCTGGAAGCGCTTCACCGTCACCGCGGCGACCCCCGCGACCTCGGCCGCCGCGGCATAGATCCGCGACAGGTAGACCGGCTGGCCGAAGGTCCACTCGTCGGGGTGGAAGAAGCCGCGCCGGCCGTCCGGCAGCAGGCCGGTGCCGAAGCGCTGGAGGAGCGCCGCGAGCACCTGGCCGCGGAAGTAGTCCGGCGCCACGCAGACGTCGAGGGCGAGGTCGAGCGGCACCGGCGTCGGGCCGTCCACCTCGAGGTCGTAGCCGGCCATCCGGAAGCGCTCCATGTAGGCGCGCAGGCGGGCCTTGAAGGCGTCGTCCACCGCCGCGCCCCCCAGCCGGTCGACGGTGAGGAAGACGGTGTACCAGCTCCCCGTCCAGCGGAAGGTCGCCGCCGCCCGCTGCACCTCGGGGTGGCGCTGGGCGACCGTTGCGTAGTCGGCCTCGGTGATCGCCCGCTGCTGTTGTCGGAACGCCTGCGGCGCGTAGAGCCGCGCCTCCTCCAGGCTCTCGGGCTCGACGCCCCCCGCCGCCGGCAGCGGGTTGCGCACGGCTCGTGATGCCGTCCGCCAGGCTGGCGAGCCCCGCCGGCAGGGCCACCCGGGAGAGGGCGCCGGCGCCGAGGTTCCCCGCCGCGCCGTTCCCCACCCGGTAGGCGGCCGCGAAGGTGGCCCCCGCCACCGGCGCGCGGCCGTTCTCGTCGTCGCCGAAGCGGAGGGTCGCCGAGCCGTCCTCGCTCACCTCGACCACGAAGGCGCGGTCGAAGCGGCCGTTGGCCAGCAGGTCCGGCACCGGAGACCAGGTCTGGCCGGCGGAGAGGAGGGTCACCGCCGGCACGGCGTCGGCCGGCGCGAAACCGCCGAGGAGCGCGGCGGGGGCGGCGGCGAACCCCGAGGGCCCCCCCGGCAAGGGCACCGCCTGGGTGAGCGGATTGCGCGCCAGCACCGGCCGGAACGGACGGTCCGCCGGGTCGGTGGCGGCGCCCAGATCCTCCCCCGTGACCGTGGCGCCGTGATCCGCCGGCGCCAGGTTGCCGCGGGCGACGCTGACCCCGGAAACGGGCTGCGCGCCGTGCGCGTCGTCGCTCGTGGCGGAGAGGACGAGCGGGAACGGCAGGGCGTCGGCGGCGTCCCACTCGATCTCGATCACCTGTTGGCCGGTCAGCGGATCGGCGCCGGGGGTCGCGCGGGTGAGCCGCACCACGTGGCGGCGGTGGGGATCGGCGTCCGCCGCGGCGCCCGTCGACGCCCCCTTCACCTCCTCGAGGAGGAGGAGCTGGCCCGGTGCGAGGGGCGGCACCGGTGCCACCAGCGTTGCCGCCGTGGCCCCCGCCGGCAGGCAGCAGTCGAGATCGCTCCAGGTGTAGAAGGCGATCTCGTCGTGCGCCGCCACCAGCGTCAGGGCGGCGAGCGTCTCGAACACCACCGCGCCGTCTCCCCCTTCGCTGGTCAGCACGGCGGTATGGGCGGGGAGGGTCGCGCCGTCCGCCCCCGAGCCGGCGCGCACCGTGAAGGCCACCCAGGCGCGGGCGTTCGCCCCGTCGTGGAGGAAGTAGTCGACCAGCCTGGCGTGGCGGCGCACCGACACCCGCTTGCGCGCCGTGCCGAGGTAGGCCTCGGTGGCGGCGGCGTCCTGGTAGTAGCTGAGCTGATCCCCCACGTAGGCCAGCAGCTCGACCAGCGCCACCCCCATGTCCGCCGGGTTGCGCTCCCGCCAGGCCGGCGCGATGGCGCTCAGGCGGTCGAGCATCAGCCGCCGGAAGCTCCCGTAGTCCTTGGCGAGATAATCGATCGCGGGCTCATCCGCCACCGCCGCGGGGCACGGCGCGTCCGCCTTGCAGTCGAAGTCGGTCGCGCACTCCACCTTGAAGCTGAATTCGACGTCCGAGAGGCGGGGATCGAACCCCGCGAGAGGCGGCAGGTTGACTGGATCACTGGGGTCGACCAGCCGCAGGCGATACGGCGAGAAGTCGCCCGACGAGTCGGTGCGCACCACGAGCAGATGGTCCGGCGCCGGCTCGCCGGCGAGCTTTGCGGCGACGAACGCCTTCTCCAGGGCCGGCACGGTCGCGGCGGCGGCGCCGGCGACGTCCGCGAGCGGCAGCGCCCAGAGCGCCCGCACCGGCGTGATCCGCACGCCGCCGTCGATCCGCACGTTCGCCGCGGTCAGCCCGGCGGGGACGGGGCGCAGCAGGCGCACCGCCAGGAAGAGCTGGCGCAGGCCGTCCCACTCGGGATGGCCGGCGGTCTTGCCGTCCAGCACCTCGAGGAAGTCGATGCCGTTCAAAACCACCTTTGCCGCGGGGTCCATCACCGCCGCGCGGCGCTCGGGGTTGCGGCAGACGTAGCGGGCCATCGTCAGACCTCCCGGGTGAGCTCGGCCGTGCGGCGCTGGCCGTCGGCCCGCAGGCGGTAGACCACGGTGACGGTGAGCGTCGAGTCGACGCTCACCACGTCGACGCTCTCCACCTGGATGCGGTCGCCCAGCCACTGCTGGAGCGATCCCTGCACGGTGAATTGGACGGCGGTCGCCATCACGTCGCCGTTCGGCCCGAAGACAGCTCCCAGCAGGCCGCTGCCGAACCCCGGGCGGTTCACCCGCTCCCCCGGCGCGGTGAACAGCACCTGCTCGATCAGGTCGCGCACGTGCTTCTCGTCCCCGGCCGCCGCCGTCCGCCCCCGGCTGTCGACGGAGAAGGGAAAATCGATCTGCATCGTGTTCCTCGCCATCATTGGCCTTTCACCCGAATCTGGCCGGCGACGACGGTCGGCGGCCCGGCGGGGATCTGCTCGGCGCTCAGGCAGAGCCCCGGGCTGGTTTGCAGGAGCGCCGGCTGCCCGCCGACCAGCACGCGCACGGCGCCGGCGATCCACTGCACCTTGATGCACGGCTGCGGCTTGGGGCCGACGGTGAACGCGCAGCCGGCGACCAGCGTGGTGTCGGCGAGGGTCGCCACCGGCTGCCCGGAGACCAGCACCCGCGGGCTCGAAGGGATGATCGTCACCTGCCCGCCGTGCGGGCAGATCGCCGAGGCGCCGACGTGGAGGAGGAAGCCGGGCATCGGATCCCTCAGATCACTTCCAGGGCGCCGTTGTTGACCGACACGCTGGCCGGGGTGAGCTTGACGCTCGCCGCGCCGTTGGTGAGCTCGATTCCGGCGGCATTGAAAACCATTTTGAGCGGCGTCGCCACCGCCGGCGGATTGACCTCGAGGGTGAAGCCGCCGATCCCCGGCAGGTCCGAGAAGGTGAGGGTGATGCTCGCCGTCTTGATCACGTGGACCTGCTCGACGGCGGGGAGCCCCGGCACCTCGCCCAGTCCCCAGAAGCAGCCGCTCCAGATCGGATAGTCGGGGTTTCCCGCCTCGAATTCCACCCACAGGTTGGCCCCCACGGGCGGCAGGGCGAAGAAGCCCACCCCCGGCCCCGCGAACGGGGCGCACGGCATCGCCCAGGCGAGCGAGCCGTCGCCGAACACCGCCGGGCAGCTCACCTGGAGGCGCCCCATCTGCTGCGGATCGAGGTTGTTCTCCACCTTGCCGCGATACTTGCCGTAGAACTTCGTCGCCTGGCTCATACCGGCACCACCGGAGTCAGAGATCCCCAGCCGTCGCGGCGGAGGTTGAACTGCTGCTTGTACTCGCCGATCTTCACCGTGTGGGTGACGCTCTTCACGTAATAGATCCCGTCGTGGCGGTAGCCGACGCCGCGCAGCCCGACGAGCCCGCGCGGCTGGAGCAGGGCGCCGTAGGTCAGCGCGTTGAGCTCGCCGGTCGCCGTCACCGCCTCGTCGACCGACGCGTCCGTCTCCCCCTGCGCCCGGCCGTAGGCCTGCGCCACGTTGAGGCCGCTGTGGCGGAACTGGCGGCGGCGCACGTTCGGCTGCTGCACCAGCCAGGCGGGCTCGGCCGACAGCGGCACGCGGGTGCTGGCGAGGGTCTTCACCGGCAGCGCCTGGTTGGTCAGCCGGTCCTGCACCTGGCCGTCGAGCAGCACCGGCGCCTGCGAGTTGGAGGAAAAGTCGATCTGGTCGACGTTGGTCTCCGCCCCCAGGTTGACCGACAGCGCCTTCTGCGGCAGCGAGAGGCGCGGCGGCGGCCCCCAGTAGGCGGTGCTGGTCAGCGGCACCGGCCCCGGGGTGATGAAGAAGACGTAGCCGAAGCGCGCCGCCATCTGCCGCAGGTACTCGTAGTCGGTCGCCTGCTGCGACGGGATGCGGTCGGTGGGCACCGGCGGATCGATCGCCAGCGGCGGGATCACGGTCGGGATCAGCCCGTACTGCGCGTAGGAGAGGATCAGCTTGTTGGCGATGATCGTCTCGTCCTGCGCCGGGTGCTCGGCCGACTTCTCCTCCTGGTCGAGCATCACGCTCGCGTCCTCGCCGATCACCGTCAGCCGCGAGCTGCCGGGGCTCGCCCCCGGCGACAGTTGCTGGTGGGTGATGAAGCCGTCCATCAGCACCTGCGGCACCACCCCGAAGGTGACCAGCAGCACGACCCGGTTGAGCGGCTTGAGCAGCAGCGGATTGCGCAGCACGCCGTAATCGATCAGATCGAGCGGGCTCGACCGCCCCACCTTGAAGATCAGCTCGAACCCCGAGGTGCCGTCGTCGCCGTGCGTCACCTTCACGCTCTCCAGCGACTCGAGCAGGTCGGGGGGCGCCGGCACCGGCACCGTGGGGCCGATCAGCAGCGTCAGGTGGATTCCCAGCAGGTTGATCATCGCGGGTCTCCCGGGGTCACCCTTCCGGCTCCGGCTCGGCCGCCGGCACTCCGGCGATCCCCTCGGCCTGCGGCAGGCCGATGCGCAGCACGCTCCCCGGCTCGCGGGTCAGGTCCAGGGGGTCCATGGCATTGTTGGCGTCGGCGATCCGCCAGAACTGCTCGGGATCCGAGAGCGTGCGCGCCGCGATCTGGTCGAGCCGGTCCCCTTCGACCGTCGTCACCCGGGCGAGCTGCGGCATCAGCTCGCCGCGCGGCAGGATGCGCCGCGCCTTGTAAGGGAGCGGAATTCCCTCGGGGGTTTGGAGCACGAGGGTCTTCAGGTTGTAGTAGCGGCTGTTGGGATCGAACATGGATCAGGCTCCCAGCTTGAGATCGAAGCTCGCGGAACCGGCCGAGCTCAGGCTGCCGACGCTGCCGACGACGGCCATCGCTTCCTTGACCACCTGGTGGGCGAGGAAGATGTGATACCCCGGATGGAGCACCGAGAGATCGTTGTAGGAGAGCACCCGCAGGCCGAGCGAGACCTTGGCGCGGATGGGGTTCAGGTTGACGTCGTAGGCCTCCTCGACGATGCTGAAATCGCTGATTCGCACCGGCAGCACCCGCTTCGGCCCCCACACGAAGAGGGTGAACGGCGCCACCGGCGGCACCACCTCGATCGTCCCCAGCGCCATCAGCACCGTGTTGGCGATCACCACCGAGCTCTTGGGATAGATCAGCATTTCGAGCGCCGAGAGCTGCGGATAGATCCCCAAGCTGGTGGCGACGCCGTCGCCCGTCTCGAGCTGATCGGTGGCGTCGATCTCGACGTCGATCGTGATCGTTTCGATCGGCGCCCCCTTGAGCCGCATCGCCTCCGTGCGGTCCCCCTCCCCACCGCCCAGCGTCTGCGCCTGGAGCCGCCGCGTCATCGTCTCCGGGTTGTACTGGAAGACGGTGATGCTGGCGAGCGGATTGAACAGATCGATCGCCACCAGGGCGCCTTTCATCAGGCGGGGGGAGTTGGGGAAGGTGCTCATGGGTTCTCGCTCGCTTTTTGCCTCATTGCAGAAACTCGTGGACGGCAGGCAGGAACGGCGCCGTCCCGGGACGTCCTGCCGCGTTGAGGGATTGGTGCTCCGGAGCTTCCAGGGTGATCACGGGGACCGTCTGCCCGGGGATGCTGTGCGTGGGTGCGAAGACACCGAAGCTCGCGCCGCCGGTCGCCGGCCCCGGGTAAGTCGCGTTGCAGGGGGTCGAGGTCAAGCGGTTCCCGCGCGCATTGTGCTTGGGATCGAGCACTCTGCCGGCCATCGAGCAGGCGAGCGTCGTCGCCGTGGAATTCGCGGCAGGATCGGCGTAGACGCCCGCTTCGGCGGGATTGCTGATCGAATGCGCGCTGAGGATGCGATGCGGCTGGAAGCTGGCGATCAGCTGACGCACGGCGGCCGTCTCCGGCTGCTCCGGCGCCGCGCCTGTGTTCGTGCAGACCGGCGAGGAGCCGGGCGTGCCGGTCGGAAAGTTGCGGTTGAGATCGACCCGCTGCGGGTTGCAGCGCGAATTGGCGGCGATGCCGCCCGGATTGACCCGTGGGACGACGAGGGTATGGAACGCCAGCGGCACGGCATTCACCTGCAGCTCCGCCACCAGGGCATCGGCGATCTCGAAGCCCGGATTCTCGTTGCCGTGAAAGCCGCCCATGACGAGCGCCCGCTGCTCGTGGTGCCGGAGATAGGAAGGGAAGAAGAACGCGTCGAGGGGCCGGCTCGGATCGGTCGGCACGGGTGCCGGGCTGAAGGCGGCGCCGCGCGGCGGAGGAGAGGCTGCGAAGCCGACCTCCCCGGTGCGCTCGCCGGTCACCTGCAGCCAGGAGAAGAGCTCGGGCGGCGTGCTCAACCCATCGGTGATGTCCTGGCGGATCGCCGCGATGTCGAGCGGTGAGCAGGCGGCCTGAACCGGCGTGCTCTCCGCCACCTGAAACGCTCCCCCCGCCGCGACGGCGAGGCCGGCGCGCACGGCCTCGCCCTCCGCCGCATGGCCGGCGTCTGCGAGCGGCACCCGTGCCCCCGATCCGGATCCGGCCCCGCTCTGCTGGACGACGTGCGCCAGCTCGTGAGCCAGGAGCTGCCGCCCCGCCGGCTCGCCGGGACGGAGCTCTCCCGCGCCGAACACCACGTCCTGGCCGACCGTATAGGAACGGGCGCCCAGGACGCGGGCCGAGCCCGCCAACCGGGGGCTGTCGTGGACGCGCACACGGCTGAAATCATGGCCGAAGCCCCTTTCCATGAAGCTGCGCGTCGCCGCGTCGAGCGACCGGCCCGGAGAGGCGGCGAGCGCTTGGCGATTCACGGTCAGGGTCCCGCCCGCCGCCGAACGCGAGGGGGCTTCCCACCGGTGCCGCAAAGGAAGATTCGTCGCCATGGTCAGAGCCTCGGCGTCTGGTTGACATTGAACATGAACTCACGCCAGTGCCGGCGGATGAAGCTGAATTGCGGTTGGCTCCCCCAGCGCCTCATCAGCTCGGTGTTGATATCCGATTGGTGGGCGCGGGCGAATTCGAGCAACGCCTGCGCGATCGGCCAGTAGGACCAGTGCCAGCGCTCCTCGATGTACCCGGTCGTCATGAAGGTCGACATCGGGGTGAACGACTGGATGAAGCCGTAGGTCGCCGCGTTGCTCATCAGCCAGGCGTACTCATTGGCGAAGCGGTGTCCGGCCTGCCAATTCGCAGGACCTAGATCCGGATCGAAGAGGTCGAAGTCGGTCCCCCAGTGATGGCGGGAGATTCCCGGCGCCGACGAGGCCTGGAGGATCTCCTGCTGCCGTTCGTCAACGGTCAGATGAGGCGCCCCCGGACTCGCGTCCACACCCCAGCAGATGCGATGGCTGGAATTGCTCGGATCCCACCGCGTCTGCGACGGCAGCAGGAGCGACCCGCAGACATCACGCGCGTGACCGCTGATGCGGTCGAAGGGGTCGCCGCGAAACTGGAACTTGCGGTTCCAAATTCCTTCCTGCTGGGAGAAGCTGCGACGTGGAGATTGAATCCGTTGGCTTTGCGGGGGGAGGCTGAGGCGCGAACCGGGAGTGCTCGCGGAGGCCTGGATCGCCGCCATCAGACAATCGATCTGCTGGCGGGCTTCCGTGGCGGCCGTGGAGGGAGGTGCCGTCACTCCGATGATCCAACTGATCACGTCGGGAACTGCCATACTCCCGACGATGCCGTCCCAGTGCGCCTTGCGAATGTCGAGATCGGCTCGCGTGGCGAACGTCGTGCAGCCGGTGGGCAGGCCGGCCGGTGCAGCCTCCCGGGGGAGCGGATCAGGCATGGTTTCGAGTTGCCCGAGGACTCGGATCACCTCGTTGAGGAGCCGGAGCAACCAGTCGAGGAACCCCTCGTCGCTATCGGCGGGGGTCTCCGCGGCCACCGGCTCGGCGGTCTGCCGGATCGCAGCAGCCTCCCGCTCCGCGGCCTCGTCCCCTGTGCGGCCGCCTCGGCCTCGGCCTCTCCCTTCGCCCCACCAGGCTGGCAGTCCCCCGCTGCTGCACCACATGGGTGAGCTCATGGGCCAGCAGCCGCCTCCCTTCTCCGGTTCCGGAGTACTGGCCGCTCCCGAAGACCACGTCCCTTCCCACGGTGTAGGCGAGGGCATCGACGGCCCGCGCCGACTCGGCGGCCCGCGCGTCGATGTGTACGCGCACCCGGCTGAAGTCGTGTCCGAAGCGAGGTTCGAGGAGAGCGCGAGCCTCCGGGTCGAGCGACTGCCCGGGCGAGCGCAGGACGTCGTGGACGATCGACGGCACGGCTGGGAGCGGTCCGGCGGTTCGCGCCTTCCTTTGCAATCTCTTCTTCCGGCACTCCGAGCATTCGCCGTCCGCGCCGGGAATCCCGCCGCAGGCGCACTTGCGCTGGAGGAGAGCCGGGACGGCCGGCGCCGCGGCGGGAGGGCTGGCCGGCTTGGTCCGGCCTTGCGCTGAAGAGCTCACCGCTTCAGCCCTCCATAGACCGCCCCCGCCACCTGCGCCCCCACCGCTTCCGGCCGCGCTCCCGGCTTGGCCTCGAAGCCGCCGCCGTCGAGGCGCGCGAGGTCCGCGCCCTGCGCGAGGCCGGGCGGCAGGCCGCGCTCGGTCAGCAATCGCGCCAGCTCCCGCTCGACCGCGGCGCCGATGCGGTGGCGGTCGGCGGCGCGGAAACCCTCGAGGACCAGCTCTTCGATGTGGAGATCGATCTTCACGGCACCCACCCCCGCACCTCGGCGTCGGAGAGCGGACGCTCGATCTTGGCGAGCTCGCCGCGGGCGGCGCGCAGCAGGTGCGGCATGCCGACCGGCGACCCTTCGTCCGCCGCCAGGAAGGCCGCGGCGAGGGCGATGTTGCGGATGTTGCCGCCGGTGACGGAGAGCCGGCCGAGCTTCTCGGGGTCGATCCCGAGGGTCGGCGTCTGCGCCGGGAAGGCGCGGCGCCAGATCTCGGCGCGCTGGGCGGCGTCCGGGAAAGGGAAGTGGACGATGAAGCGGAGGCGGCGCAGGAACGCGGTGTCGAGCGCGTCCTTGAAGTTGGAGGTCAGGATTGCGAGGCCCCGGTAGGCCTCCATGCGCTGGAGCAGGTAGCTCACCTCGATGTTGGCGTAGCGGTCGTGGCTGTCCTTGACCTCGCTGCGCTTGCCGAACAGGGCGTCGGCCTCGTCGAAGAGGAGGATGGCGCCCCCCTCCTCGGCGGCGTCGAAGACGCGGCGGAGGTTCTTCTCGGTCTCGCCGATGTACTTGCTGACCACCGACGAGAGGTCGATCCGGTAGAGGTCGAGCCGCAGTTCGGCGGCGAGCACCTCGGCCGCCATCGTCTTCCCGGTGCCGCTCGGCCCCGCGAACAGGGCGCTGATCCCCAGCCCCCGGCTGCCGCGCGCGGCGAACCCCCACTCCTCGTGGACGGTGCGGCGGCGGCGGACGTGGACGGCGACCTCGCGGAGGGTGCGGAGCTGCGCCTCGGGAAGGACGAGATCGCTCCACCCCGCGGCGGGCTCGATGCGCTGCGCCAGACTCTCCAGGCGCGGCCGGCTCTGCGCGCGGCAGGCGTCCCAGAGGGCGGCGCCCGCGTCCTCTCCCCCTGCCGGCTTGCGTGGCGGCGGAGCGGATCGCCGCGGCGCCGAGGTTGAACTGCGAGACGACGCCGTCGAGCTGGCCGTTCATCGCCGCCGCGGCGGGGCCGAGCGCCGAGCGCCAGAGGGCGCGCTGCTCGGCGGACGACGGTACCCGGAGATCGAAGGCGAGGACGGGGCGCTGCCGCGCCGGCCGCCGCTCGCGGAGAACGATCAGCAGCGGCCCCCGCAGCTCCTGTGTCGGTCAAGCCGGGCCAGAGCGCCTTCGCGCGCCGCGTCGGCGGCGTCGAGCTCCGTGGCGTCGACGAGGAGGGCGCTACCCGAGAGGGCCGACTCGCGCTCCCAGAGGCGGATCAACCCGTCGAGCTCCGCCGGCGCCACGGGCACCGCCGCCACCGGGATCTCGTGCAGGTGGAGCCCGAGGTGCGCGCCGACGGCGAGCGCGATCCCCCGCGCCCCTGCTCCGTCGCCGCCGCCGCCGCCGCCAGAAAGCTGCACGGCCGGGAGGATGCCGCGGCCGGCGGCCTCGGACCAGGCCGCCGCGATGCGCTGGGCGAGCTCCTGCTGCGAAGGGACGAGATCCCCTCCGCCGATCAGCGGCTTGACCAGCCCGGACAGCCGGTCGTCGACCGTCTCGACGCCGGCCAGGAAGTGGAGCACGCGCTCGTCGATGCGCAGGGGGCTCGCGGTGAGCCCCTCTCCGCTCCCCACCTCGAGCAGCCGCCAGTGGCGCAGCGGCGCGGCGGGGGTCAGGGCGCTCCAGTGGGCGTCGGGAAGAGCGGCGAGGGCGAGGCTGAAGGTCGGCGCGCGGCGGCCGGCGTCCCCCTGCGCGGCGGCGCAGCGGGCGGCAAAGCCGGAGTCCAGCTCCACCCCCGCGCAGAGCAGGAGGACGTCGCGCTCGAAGGCGGAGAGGCCGAACCGCTCGGCCACGATGTCGAGGGCCGGCGCCGCCGGCATCGCGGCGGATGCCTCCGCCAGGGCCTTCTCCAGCTCCGCATCGGGCGCGGCCCCCTCGGCCCCCTCGGCGCCTTCCGAATGCCGGTCGAGGGCGCCGCGCACCACGGCCAGCGCGGCCAGGAGATGGCGCTGATTGGCCTCCTTCCAGTCGGTGCCGCCGCTCATGGCACCGTCACCTGCGGACCGTCGTAGCTGCCGTCGGCCGCCACGTGCAGCGGGCTCTCGGCGCCGTCGACCTGGACGCGGACGAGGAGGACCGTCCCGGCGGTGAGGCCGCGCACCGGGAAGACCACCGGATCGGCATCGTTCAGGCGCCGGTCGGCCAGCGCCGAGAAGGCCCGCGGGCCGGCGGCCACCGGCTCGTTGAGGAGCAGCACGACGCGTTGCCCGGCGCCCACCGGCGGCTCGATCCCCACGGTCACGGCGCGGACGCCGTCGACCGCCGCCGCGAAGGTGACGTCGGGGCTCGGCCCGACCGTCTTGATCCGCGGCCGGAGGACGAAAGGCGCCACGTTCGACTCCGTGCCGGCGTGCGGCACCGGGGGCGTCCCGAGGAGCTGGGGCTGGACGACCTGGGCACCCACCACGCCGGCGCGCAGCGAGCCGGCCGGGAAGAGCGGCGCGTCGAGGAGGAGGCGGATCTCGCCGTCGGCGACGTCGGCGGGCGCGAGCGTCACCTCGGCGGCGCCGATCCGCACCCGGACGGCATCTCCCGACGGGCTCGAAAGATTCCGGCCGCGCAGAGCGATCGTGTCGCCCGGGAGGATCGGCAGGCCGGGGCCGGCCGCGGCGACGACCTCGTGGATCTCCGGCTGGCGGAAGGGAGCGACGACGAGGTTGCGGGCGCGCACCGGCAGCGCCGGCTGCACCGTCACCTCGGGCTCGAGCAGCACCACGGACGCCTGGAACGCCACCGAGAGCTTGTAGGGGACCTGGAAGAAGACCGACCAGAGCTTCGACAGCTCTTCGAGGTTGAAGCCGGTCGGCGCCAGGCGCACCGCCTCCACCTGCTCGGCGAGGTTGGAGGCGACCAGGGTGTCCTTGGCGGCGCCGCGCAGGATCTCCGGCGAGAGCACCGGCTGCGCGTGCAGCAGGCCGAGCACGCTGCCGAGGAGGATCTGCGGCTCGTGCTGCTTGTCGCTGCCGTAGAAGGTGAGGACGTAGTGGAGGTCGAACGCGGCCTGCGGGCGCTGCCCCACCGTGCCGTCCTGGCGCCGGGTGGGGAGGTCGGCGTTGCGCCAGGCGGCGTTCGGCGTCACCTGGTAGAGGAAGAGGTTGACGCGCGGGTTGTCGTCCTTGAGCGTGTCGGGTCGCTCGGCGGTCGCGCCGGCGCCGGAGACCCCCGCCTTGGCGGCGGCGTCCAGCAGGTCGCGCAGGGCCGCGGTGACGTTGGCGAAGGCGAGATGATTGCTCATGGCCGTCCCTCGCCGCGGCGGCGCAGATATTCCGCCAGGCCCAGCCGTGGCGCGGCGGGGCGAGCGGCCGGCGGAGCGGGAGCGGCGGGGCCCGTCGGCACGGTGGCACGCACCTCGATCCGCCCGATGGTCACCCGGATGACCGGCTCGGCCGCCGGGGCGGCGGCCCGCGGCGCCGCCTGGTTGCGGTCGGCAAGCGCGAGGGACTTGGGTTCCAGCGCGGCGCGGGGGGTCAGGGAAGAAGGCGAAATTTCGTCGATTGATTCCGTGGGCCTTGTCTCGGCCGACCAGGTCCCGTCCTGAAGGGGCGGAGCTTGAGGGGCCTCGGGTCTCAACCCCAGGCGGGGGCGGTCTTCCGCAAGCACAGAGCGCGTGGGCGGAACGGACCCAGGGACGGACAGGGACGGCAGGGACTCCAGAACAGGCACCGCCCCTTCAGGGCGGAGGGGGCCTTGGGCGTGATTGACCTGGGGCTGAAGCCCCAGGCTCTTCAAATTCCGCCCCTTCAGGGCGGGCGTTTCCGCGGTGCGGGCCCAATTCCGTTCTTCCAGGGCTGGCGTTTCCGGAGGGTGAGCCCTAGCCCGATGCGATGGGGATTCCGGGGGGTCGGCGAGCACAGAACGGAGGGAATCTGCGAGAGGAGAATCCATCGGCACCGCGAGCGTGGGCCGGGGAGAATCCGCTGGAGCCAGGGACGCGCCTTCCGCGGCCTCTTCGGCCAGCCCGGCCGGTCCCTCGAAGGGCTCGGCCGGGCGCGGCGCCAGCGGGGGCGCCTGGCCCAGGGCGCGGGAGGCGAGGCGGCCGAGGAAGTCGGCGGGGGCGCTCATGCGGTCACCATCTCGAGGTACAGCCGGCGGCGGCGTGGGGTGAGGGCGAAGACGTCCGGCTCTCTCCAGCCGTAGGCCCGCGCCAGCACGTGCACCTCGCGCAGCAGGCGCCGGGCCTGCACCTCGATCTCGGCCCAGAGGAAGGTGGCGACGTCCAGCAGCTCCCGCCAGCCGTGCTCGCAGGCCGGGCAGCGCAGCTCGAGGAGCAGCTCGGCCCCGGGGTCCGCCACGGCGAGGGCCGCCGCCAGCGCCGCCACGCCGGCCTCGTCGAGACTCGCCGAGGGGTCCGAAGGGACCGGCTCGCCGTCCCGCAGCACCGCCGTCACGCAGCGCTCGGCGAGCCGCCGCCTCCCCTCCTCCACGTCCGCGCAGCGCTCGGCGGCGAGGAGGTCGAGGCTGTTGGGGAGGCGGAAGCGGAGGGTGAGCGCGCCGTCCCGGCGGAGCTCTCCCTCGGCCGGGACCTCACCTTCCGAGCCGCGCAGCTCGCGGGTGTCGAGCGTGAGGTCGAGCCGCTCGCCGCAGCCGGGGCAGCGGGCGACGCTCTCGATGCGGCGGCCGAGCGTCCCCTCCCGCACCTCGAGGAGCCGGCGGTCGCGCTCGCCGAGCGGCAAGGCGCACAGCTCCTCCCAGGGGGTCTCAGGGTCAGCGGCGGCGAGGAGCGCCAGGGCGCGGAGGGTGGGCCCCTCCCCCTGCCCGCGTTCCCAGGCGTCCAGCAACCCGATGGGAGTTAATGCGCGCATCGATCCGGTCCTGGATTACTGACCGATCACTGCGGCACCGTGAAGCTGGGCTCGGACGGCTCGCCGACCTCGACGTCGCGCTCCCATCCCTCGTTCTCCAGCTTGATCGTCTGGATGGCGATCGCGTTGGCGCTGGCGTCGAGGTCCGGCAGGGCCTGGAACTCCGAGACCCAGCAGCGGTAGACCTTGTAGGCGAGGGCGAGCTGGCCGGACTCGTTGTAGACCTCGAGGATCAGGTCCTTGCGGAAGTCCTTGAGCGAGACCTCGGCGCCCAGGCCGGCGCCGAAGCTCCACACCTTGTTGGCCCACTGCTCGAACTCCTTGTCGTGGGTCACCCCGCGCTCGAGCGTGATCGCCTCGTACTTGGTCTGCCCGGGCGACTTCCGGACGCTGCTCGGATCGCCCCCCTCGCGGTGCTCGACCGGCGTGGTGGTGCGCTTGAGCGCGCCGACCTTGCTGATCCCCGCCACGTACCGGCCGTCCCATTTGACGCGGAACTTGAAGTTCTTGTACGGATCGAACCGCTGCGCGTTGACGCTGAACTGGGCCATTGTTCTCTCCTAAGCCTGGACCTGGCCGGCGAGCTGCTGGAGCTGGATGATCACGAACTCGGCGGGCTTGAGCGGCGCGAAGCCCACCACGATGTTGACGATGCCGCTGTTGACGTCGTTCTGGGTGGTGGTCTCCTTGTCGCACTTGACGAGGTAGGCCTCGCGCGGCGTCTTCCCCTGGAAGGCGCCCTGGCGGAACAAGCCCTGCATGAAGGCGCCGAGGTTGAGGCGGATCTGCGCCCACAGCGGCTCGTCGTTGGGCTCGAAGACCACCCACTGGGTGCCGCGGTAGAGGCTCTCCTCGAGATAGAGCGCCATGCGGCGGACGGGGATGTACTTCCACTCGGAAGCCAGCCGGTCGTCCCCCTGGAGCGTGCGCGCCCCCCAGACCACCGGCCCCACCGCCGGGCGGAGGCGCAGGCAGTTGACGCCGAGCGGGTTGAGCTCGCCGTTCTCGGGATCGGTCAGCGGCACGGTCAGCCCCTGGACGCCGGCGAGCGCGGCGTCGAGCCCGGCCGGCGCCTTCCAGATCCCGCGCTGGGCGTCGATGCGGGCGATCACCCCCGCCACCGCGCCGCACGGCGCGAAATCCGCAAGCTGGTTGTTCTGCAACGGATCGGCCTCCCGCAGGCGGGGAAAGAAGAGCGCCGCGTTCTTGCTGGTGGTGCCCACCCCGGCGCCGATGCCGGCCTTCGCCAGGTCCTTGGTGGTCCAGGCGCTCGGCGGATCGACCAGCAGCATCGCCCGCCGCGTCTCGCAGTAGGCCGCCGCCGGGCCGACCACGGCGCCGACGTCGCCGCCCGCGGTGTAGGGAGGGATGCAGAGCAGGTTGAAGAGGTCGGCCTTCTCGAGCGCGAAGAGCCCCGTCTTGTCGGCCTGGGAGCCCAGGATGTCGTTGTCCACCAGGGCGAGGCCGTCGGTCGCGCTCTGGCCGGCCGCGGTCCATCCGGTGACGGCCGGGATGGCCACGGGGAGCGATGCGACGGCCCGCGCCAGCTGCGAGCCTTCCAGGATCTTGTCCACCCGGCGCGGGCTGGCCCCATCGACCGACACGTTGCGGAACACCTCCGGCGTCCCCGTGGCACCCAGCCTGACGCTGAGGTTGAACAGGGTCGGGTCGCTCCCGGCGACGTTGTGGTCCACCATCGCCTGGAGCTGGTTCCCCCAGCTCCCGGGGCTCGCCGCCTGAAGGTGCAGCGTATCGATCGTCAGGCCGGCGTTGGTGACCGGCGCCGGCGGCCCGGCGGGGGCGTGGTAGAGCCGCACCACGATCGCCTGGCTGCCGCCGTTCAGGTAGAAGTCGCGGACGGCGTAACCCAGAGCGCTGTCCGCCCACAGGCCGCCGAAGATCCGCTCGAAGTCGCCGTAGCTGTTGAGGGTGACCGGCTCGTCGACCGGCCCGCTCGAGGCGCGGCCCACGAAGGCGGTGATCGAGGTCGCGACGCCGGTGATCGTCCGCACCCCGCTGGGGATCTCCTCGACGTAGACACCCGGATAGTTCAGCTGGACTGGCATGAATCCCTCTCCTTTCCTGGCTTGCCGCGCGCGGCGCCCGGCCCGGCTCGTTCGCCGAGAAACCAGACCCGAAATCTGGTATCTCTCTCCTGCTTAGGCGAGGTGCCAGGGCTTTCGTTACAGCAGACCATCAAATTTTTGCGCTCCAGCCATGAACGTCCTCGGCCTCTCCGCCTTCTTCCACGAATCCGCCTGCTGCCTGCTGCGCGGCGGCCGGCTGGTGGCGGCGGCCGAGGAGGAGCGCTTCTCGCGGGTGAAGCACGATCCCCGGCTGCCGGTGGCGGCCTTCCGCCACTGCCTGCGCGCCGGCGGCCTCGGGCTGACCGACCTCGACGCCGTCGCCTACTACGAGTCGCCGGTGCGCAAGCTCTCCCGGCAGCTCTGGGCAGGCCTTCCGGAGGGGGGCTCGCCGGACTTGGCGTGGCTCGACCCGGGGGCTCCCGAGCGGGCGATCCGCGAGGGGCTGGGGTGGGAGGGGCCGATCGTCACCTGCGAGCATCACCGCTCGCACGCCGCCAGCGCATTTCTCTATTCGGAGTTTGCGGAGGCTGCCCTGCTCACCGTCGACGGCGTCGGCGAGTGGGCCACCACCAGCTACGGCCGCGGGCGGGGTGAGTCGGTCGAGCTGTTCGAGACGGTGGACTTCCCCCACTCGCTCGGCCTCCTCTACGCCACCCTCACCTCCTACCTGGGATTCGAGGTCAACGACGGCGAGTACAAGGTGATGGGGCTCGCCCCCTACGGCGAGCCGGCCTACCTCGCGGAGATGCGCCGGCTGGTCTCGTCGGGGCCCGGCGGGCAGTACCGGCTCGACCTCGGCTACTTCGACTTCGTGCGCGGCCGGCGGATGTACTCGGACGCCCTCCCCCGGCTCCTCGGGGCACCGCCGCGGCGCCCCGAGGCGGAGATCACCCGCTTCCACCAGGACGTGGCGCGGAGCCTCCAGGCGGTGTTGGAAGAGGTGCTGCTCGAAAAGGCCGCCTGGCTGCACGACCGGACCGGCCTGCCCGACCTCTGCATGGCGGGGGGCGTCGCGCTCAACGTGGTGGCCAATGGGCGCCTCCTGCGCGACGGGCCGTTCGACCGCCTCTTCGTGCAGCCGGCCGCCGGCGACTCGGGCGCCTGCCTCGGCGCCGCCGCCCTGGCGCACGTGGAGCTCGGCGGCGGGCGGCCGGAGCCGCTCCGCCACGTCTTTCTCGGCCCCCGCTGGACGGCGGACGAGGTCGCCGGCCTGCTGCGGGCGACGGGCGTCGCCGCGCAGGACTTCCGCGGACGCGAGGAGGCGCTGCTCGAAGCGGTGGTCGACCGGCTGGCGCGCGGCGAGGTGGTCGGCTGGTTCCAGGGGGCGATGGAGATGGGGCCGCGGGCGCTCGGCGGGCGGAGCCTGCTGGCCGATCCGCGCGACCCGGGGATGCGCGACCGGCTGAACCGGCTGGTCAAGAAGCGCGAGGCGTTCCGCCCCTTCGCGCCGAGCGTGCTCGCCTCCCACGCCAGAGAGCACTTCGACCTCGACCCACTGTCTTCCGATCTGGCTCCGTACATGCTGGAGGCCTGCCGGGTGATCTCGCCGCTCGGCCTCCCCGCCGTCACCCACGTCGACGGCTCGGCCCGCCCGCAGACGGTCGACGGCATCGCCGCTCCGCGCTACGCCGCCCTGCTCGAAGCTTTCCGGCGGCGGACCGGCTGCCCGCTGCTCGTCAACACCTCGTTCAACGTGCGCGGCGAGCCGATCGTCGCCTCCCCCGTCGACGCCCTCTCCTGCCTCGGCGTCTCCGGCATCGACGCCCTGGCGCTCGAGGACTTCCTGATCGACCGCGCGGCCCTCCCCGCGCATTGGGCCGACCTCCTCCCCGCCTGGCGCGAGCAGGCGCGGAGCGGCTTCGCGCGGGGCTCGACGGCGATCCCCGCGGACCTGTATACCTTCGTATGAAGCGCCTTCGTATGAAACCGCCCCGCCACCCAGGGCGACCGCGGGTCTCCCCTACACCGGCCTCGGGTGTGGGTGAGGTCCGGGCTGTGCACGGGACTTCGGCCTTGGTTGTAGGGGCGACCCGCGGTCGCCCGCGAAGAGGGCTCAGCCCCGATGAGTGACGACGGCCGGAAGACCTCCTCCGACACCCTCGCCGCCCTCCTCGCCACCCCGGAGGGTCTGCGCACCGCCCGCCTCCTCCAGGCCGCCGGCCTGCTCGCCGCGCCCGCCGTTATGGCGCCGCAGCCGATCCCCCGCCCGCCGGAGCCGATCAGCATCTGGCAGCCGCAACCTTCTCGAGACACCGAGGGCGAGACCGTCTGGGTGCGCCCCGACCCGCAGCCGCTCGGCGACCATCACGCGGCGGCGAAGACCCTGCGGCGGAAAGTGAGCGAGCTTCCCCTGCGGGTCGGCTTCTTCGGCGAGTCGGTGGCGGCGGGCTACCTCTACGCGCCCTACGTCACTCCCGCCCGCGTGCTGGAGGCACAGCTACAGGCCGTGGGCGGCGACGGCAATTTCGAGGTGATCGACCTCGCCCGCACCAACGAGACCCTCCCCTCGCTGGCCGAGACGGTGCGCGCCTCCCTCCAGATCCAGCCGGACGTGCTCGTGCTCTTCGTGGGGAACAACTGGAACCTGCTGGAGACGCCGGAGATCTCTCCCTACGCTCCTGCCGTGACCGCGCGGCAGCGCTACGCGCAGACATTGCGGGAAGAAGGGACGGCCGGACCGATACGCCGCGCCGCGGAGCGCCTGCGGCAGGTGGCCGAAGGAACGCTCGGCACCATCGCCGCGCTGGCGCGGGCGGTCGGCATCCCGGTTGTGGTGGTGATCCCCGAGGTCAATCTCGCCGACTGGGAGACGCGCCAGCCGCCGGTCTGGCTCCCGGAAGACGACAACTCCCGCTGGCACGCCTTGTACGCGAAAGCCACCGCAGAGCTGGACGCCGGCGATTTCGCGGCGGCCCTCGCCACCGCCACGACGATGCAGGGGCTCGACGGCGGCGCCTGCGCGACGACCTGGCGCCTCCTCGCCCGCGCCCACCGCGGACGCGGAGACCGCGACGCCGAGCGCACCGCCTGCCTAGCCGAGGTCGACGCCGCCCCCTACGCCACCCTCGCCACCCTCAGCGCGCCGCTCGCAACCACGGCGGCCCGCGAGCTGCTGCGGGAGGCGGCGCGCCGGCACGGTTTCTTCGCCGTCGACCTGCGGCAGGTCTTCACGACGCACACGGGCTCCGAGCTTCCCGGCCGCCGCCTCTTCCTCGACTACTGCCATCTCACCCTGGAGGGGATCCAGGTCGCCATGGCCGCCGTGGCCGCCGAGGTGCTCAACCTCTCCGGGATGCTGGAGGAAACCCCGAGCTGGCAGACCCTCCTCCCCCGCCTTCCCGCCCCGGAGATCACGCCCGAGCAGGAGGCGACCGCCCGCTTCGGCGCCGCCGTCCACACCGCCCACCGGCTGCTCTCGACCGGCTCGAAGCAGCCGCTTCTGGAGTCTTGGTGCGCGGCGGCGCTCGACGCCTCTCCCGGCGTCGAGGCGGCCATGCTCGACCTCGTCGCCGCCCGCTGCTCTCCCTGTCCCGCCGTGCTCACCGCGGCCCAGGAGCGCAACCTCGCCTCTCCCTACCGCCTCCTCCTCCAGCACGGCTGGCGCTGGGACCACCTCGACGCCGACCTGATCGTGGCGATCCGCAACGTCCTCGCGCGCCGCGGCCGTCCGGCGGGAGACGAGATCGACCGCCTGCTCCTCGAGCATCTCGCCCTCCGCGCCGAGGGGACCGAGCTGCTCGAACCGATCTACCTCTGGGAGCCGCTCGAGCGCTTCTATCCCGAGGTGATGAGCTTCGCGGACCTCTCCCGCCGCGCCACCCTGCGCTCGCCCTGGCCGCGGACCACCTTCTGCCTGATCTGCGACGGAGAACGGGACGTCGAGCTCGACGTCACCCTCCGCCGGCCGGAAGGGGCCGGCGAGGTGCGGATCGTCGTCGAAAAAGAGGAGATCGGAACGATCGCCACGGCCGAGCGCTGGACCCGGGCCTCTTTCCGCATCGAACGCCGCCACCTGCGCCGCGGCCTCAACCGTCTCACCCTGCGCTGGCCGTTGACGCTGCGCGACGGCGAGACCGCCTTGGCCGCGGCGGCGGAACGGCTGGAGATCGGCGTCGCGGCGGATCTCCATCCGGTGTTCGGCGAGCTGTTCTCGCTCGTGGCGCGGCCGGCGGGCTGAGGAGCCGGGGTCTTCCACCTCCAGCGTCACTCGGTCTCGACCTCCGCCTCCTCGCCCTCCTCGGGCTCCTCCGGCCGGTCGGCATGGTCCACCCCCGGCGGGCCGCTGCGTTTGAGGAAGGCGCGGAAGCGGTCGAGGAGGAGGTTCTGGTCCTCCTGGCGGGCGGTGGCCACGAAGAGCGTGCCGCTCCCTGCCAGGATTCCCGAGACCTCGGGCCAGTTTTCGCTCTCCATCGCGTCCGCCACCATCTGGGCGGCGTTCGGGCTGGTGGTGATCACGGTCAGGTAGGGGCCAGACGGGCGGACGTGCTGGATGAAGCCGAGGATCCCTTCGAAGTCCCCCGCCCCCACCTCCCGCCAGGGCTTCAGCACGTAGCGCCCCTTCACCCGCTTGATCCCCAGCTCCTGGAGGTCCCGGCTGATGCTCGACTGCGTCGCGGTGATGCCGATCTCGCGCAGACGGTCCACCAGCTCCGCCTGCGAGCCGATCGACGGGTACTCGGTGATCAGGTCTCCGATCGCCTCCAGACGACGCTTTTTCTGCCGGGTCATCGGCATCGTTTACCTCCTCGACAATTCAAGAAGTATGGCATTCCGCTGAGATTCATGCAACGGACCCCTTGACGACGGATTCTGGAGTATGCATACTTCCTTCCGCTGTAGCGGGTAAGTGGCAATCGGAATGCCATATCGGAGGAAATGGCTTCGGGTAAGACTCGCCGGATATGGGGAATCGGCCGCGGGACGGGAATTCCAGCGTGACCGGATTCCCGGCGTCATGGAGGCGCCGGGTTCGAGCCTCAAGGGCTCAAAGAAGGAGAAAGACCATGGCTATCGACAAGTCGTACTCGGGGATGCTGGGCGGGATGGCGCGGCTGACCACCGCGATGGCGGCGAACGCTGCCGATCTTCCCCATCTGGAGGGGATCCGCACCCGCCTGGAAAAGTTGCTGGCGGACGCGCAGGACACCGCCAAGCAGCAGGCGGCCCTCATCGCCAGCAAGCAGGAGGCCACCCTCCAGTTGCGCAGCCTGCTGACCGAGGGGCGGCGGCTGGCGACCAGCGCGCAGAAAGCGCTGCAGCAGAACTACGGCCCGCGGGCCGAGAAGCTCGCGGAGTTCGGCCTGCAGCCGTTCCGCGGCCGCAAGGTGAAGGCCAAGACGCCGGAGACCCCTTCCCCGGCTCCGGCACCTTCCCCGGCGCCCGCTCCCACCCCCGTTCCGGCGACCCCGCCGGTTGCGGCCGGCGCCGGTCATCCCACCGCCTGACCCTCCCGCGAGGAGCGTGCTCCGGCACGCTCCTCTTTTTTTTCCTCCGCGCCGCCCGGCGCAGGAATCCACGGCAGAGTCAGGATCTCCAGGACAGGGAAAGGAACTCCAGGGCGGAGTCACGGTCTCCAGGCCAGAGTCAGCGTCGCCAGGACAGAGTCAGCGTCGCCAGGACAGAGCAAGCATCTCCGGAATCAAGTCAGCGTCCCCATGACGGAGGAAGCGTCTCCGGAATGGAGCCACGATCTCCAGGCTGGAGTCGGCATCTCAGGAACCGAGTCAGCCTCTCCAGAGCGGAGCCACGATCTCCAGACCGGAGTCAGCGTCTCCACAACGGAGTCAGAGTCTCCATGACAGGGGATGCGTCTCCAGGACAGAGCAAGGATTTCGAGAGCAGAGTCAGCGTCTCCGCGGCAGAGCCAGCGTCTCCGGAACGGAGTCACGATCTCCACGTCAGAGTCAACATCTCCAGGACAGATTCAGCACGGCATCGAGGACAGCGCGGCGTCCTACGGGAGCCGAGCTTCGAGCTCCGTGAGCCGCGCTTCGTCGAGCAGGCCGGGATCGCCCGGCTCCCCGGCTTGCCAGAGCTTGCGAGAGCGGGCGAACGCCTCCTCGGCGGCTGTCCGGTTTCCCTGCGCCCGGCGGGCGTTGCCGAGGAAGGCCGAGGCCCAGCCCTGGAGGCGCAGCCGCCAGGGCTCCGGGCCCGGCACCCGTCCCGCCACGAGCAAGGCGAGCTCCGCGAGGTCCACGGCTTTGCGGGGATCGTCCGTCGCCGTCCGGGCGCTCTCCTCGCAGAGCAGCACGCACAAACCCCAGCTCGAAAACCGGGGGCTCTCGTTGACGACGGCGCGCCGTTCCCGGGAGCCGTAGCGCCGCAGCTTCTCCCAGAGCTGCGCAGCCTCGGCTTCGGCGCCGGGCTCGTCCCGCGAGGGTTGCACCCGTTCCCCGGCGTGCGCCGCCGCGACGCGGACGAAACCCGCCGCCGCGTCGCCGAGGCTCGCGGCCGCCGCCGCCTCCGGGCCGGCCGCGGGAGCGCTCTCCTCCCCTGGTTGCAGGGAGCGCACGAAGCCGAGGGCGGCTCCCAGGGCGCTCGACGGCAGCCGCAGGCCGGAGAGGAGCCGGTCCAGAGTCCTCGCCGAGGGCCTCACCTTCCCCCGTTCGTAGTCGGAGATGGAGCTGGCCTGCACGCCGGCGGCGCGCGCGAGAGCCGCCTGGTCCCGCCCGCGGACCATCCGCAGGATGGCGATCGCCTTGCCCAGAATCTCGAGGTTCTCCTCCGTCATGTCCTCTCCTCCCACGAGGAAAGTTGCCGCAAGACGCGACGCGAGGACACCGATTCCCGGGTACCTATGTAGGATGGGCTTCCGTGAATTTTTTCGCCCCCTGACCGGGGCCGTCCGTGAAGCACGGAGGCGCCGCGCGGCCATGGAGGCCGTGTTCCCGGACCGCCTCCCGAAAGGAGCCGACGATGTCTGTCAAGAGCCTGCGCAGAGCCGCCGCCCTCACCCTGCTGGTCCTGTTGGCGTTGACCTCGAGCGCGCAAACCGCCTCCGCGGCGAGTCCGAGTGGGATCCTGGAGCTTCTCTGGGGAAGGATCGCGGGGAGCCTGAACAAGGCGGGTTGTACCCTCGATCCGAACGGCATCCTCTGTGCCAAAGAAGGTTGCTCGCCTGATCCGAACGGCGCCCGCTGCGTCAAGAACGGCTGCACCGTCGATCCAAACGGCCGCTGCGTCAAGACCGGGTGCAGCGCCGATCCTAACGGCGTCACCTGCTCGAAGCACATCCCTGCAGGTATCGGAGCTCAGCGGAATGTGAGCGGCAGGACTCTGGGGAAGGGCACCTTCTGAACAGGATTGCCGGGAGGTAGCCTTAAGGGACGGCTTCCTCCCGGCGCTCGAAGCGTAGCTCCGGATCGTGCTGCGAGCGCCGGAGGAACTCCAGGATCTCGCTGGCCAGCTCGACGCTGACAGCCTCCTGCTCCGCGGCCCGGCGAAACAAGCCGATCGCGCTCAGGGCCTCCCGGTGGACGCCCTGGGCCTGGAAGATGGGAGCCATCAGGCGGGCGAGGGATTTGACATCTCCGGAACGTCCTTGCTTCGCCAGCTGGACGGCCAACTCCAGGGAGACCAGCGCCGTGTCGTAGGCGATGCCCTCCTCCACGAATTTGACTCGCACCTCATGAAGAGCCGAGACCGCCTCGTCCACCTGCCCCAGGCCCGCCGCCACCCGTCCTTCCAGCCAGCGCAGGCGCACCAGGTCCAGTTTGTTGCCACACCGGATGGCTAGCTCGCGCACCCCGGGAAACATAGGTCTCGCGTCGACAAGCCGCCCGATCTGACAAAGGTTTTCCAGCAGGTTGAACCGTTGACACAAGTGGAGGCGTGGGTTTTTTTCCCCATCGATGAAAGGACCGGCCTGGCGCAACGTCGCCACCGCGCCCTCGTAGTCGCCCATCTCCTCCAGGGTCTTCGCCCGGATGACGAGAATGTGGCCGGCTCCCTTTCCGCCGCCGATCGCCAAGGCGCGATCGAGCAGCGCCAGGGCGTCGGGGAGGCGCCGCTGGTCTCTCCGGAGCGAGGCCTCAAGGTCGAGCAGACGAGATTCGTCGAGCAGCCCCGGGTCGCTTGAGGCGCCGGCTTCCCAGAGCTCCCGGGAGCGTGCGAACGCCTCGTCCGCCGCGATCAGGTTGCCGTGGACCCGGCGGGCATTGCCGAGGAAGGCCCAGGCCCAGCCCCGGAGGCGCGGCGGGCCGCCTTCCGGCCCCGGCACCTGCCCCGCCACGAGCACGGCGAGCTCCGCGAGGTCCAGGGCCTTCGCGGCGTCGTCCGCCGCCGCTTTGACGCTCTCGTCGCAGAGCAGCTCGCACAGGCCCCAGCTCCAGAACTGGGGATTCTCGCTCACGATGGCGCGGCGCTCCCCCGCGCCGTAGCGCTGCAACCGCTCCCACAGCCCGCGCCCCTGGCAGCGCTCCTGGAGCGCCGTCCCCTGGGCCGTGAAGAGCGTAAGACCGCGGCGGTACAGGTCGGCCGCGGCCTTACCGAAGGCGGCGGCGGCCTCCTCGATTTCCTCGGCGACCGAATCCGGCGGTTGCCGGGCGCTCCGGGCCTCCTCGAGAAAGGCGAGGGTCCTGGCGAGCAGCGCGGGAGGGAGGCCCATCACGGCGATCAGGCGCTCCAGCGTGGGGGTGGGCAGGGGCTTCTCGCCCCGCTCGAAGTTGGAGAGGGTCGCCGGCCGCAGCTGCGCGGCAACGGCCAGCGCGCGCTGGTTCCACCCGCGGACGATGCGCAGGATGGCCAGCACGTCGCCATTCGTAGAGACCTTCGGCAAGGCGGTCATGACGGCGTAGTGTAATCGCATCCACAGCCGTTCCTCAAGATACAAATTGCGCCTTCCGGCCATGCGGAATCGGTTCCGGCGACGTTTTCTTACCGCCGCTGGCGATCCCTCGCCCCAGCCGGTTAGCGTCTCCGCCATGCTGACCCATGCCACGGAAGCCGCCGCCCGCGAGCAGCTCCGCCGGATCTCCCGCGACCTCGAAGCGCTCCGCTTCCGGCTGCTGGGAGTGCAGGCGAGCCTGCCCGCCTCCCCTCTCGAGCACGACCCGCTCCGCGAAGACGACGCGATGGACCCCGCGACCGAGATCCGCACCGCCATCGGCTGTGTGCTCGCAGACCGCCTCGATCCGGCCCTGCGGGACCTCCAGGCGGCCGCGGCGCCAAGGTCGCCGGAGAAGAGCTCCTGATGAAGCCCGCCATCGACGACGACGACACGCGGGACGAGAGGTACGCGGGAGTCTGGGAACGCCTGCGCGGCAAGACGCCGCAGATGCTCGGGGAGGCACGGCAGCGGCGCGAGGAGGTCGAGCGCCTCCACCGGGAGCTGCTGGCGGAGACGGAGCCCTCGCGGCAGCTGCGGAAGATCGCCGAGCCGCGCTTCCAGAGCCTCGCTCTCCTCGACTGGCTGCTCGAACAAAGCCACGAGCAGCAGCTCCGGAATCCGGCGCACGGGGCCCAGCTCGCCCGCCTGGCCATCCGCCTGGGGACCGGCTTCCGAGCGGCGGAGGCGGCCCAGGAGCGCGCGGAGGCGGTAGCGGCTCTGCCCCGCGCTTTCTGCCTCGCCGCCAACGCGCTCCGGCTCGACTCCCGGCTCGCCACCGCCGACCGCCTGCTCACGCGGGGAAGCCTGTTCCTGGCCGATGCCGCGGAGCGCGCCCTCTACTGCCGGACGCTCGCCGTGTTGCGCTGGGAGCAGGCGCGCACCGACGAGGCGCGGGCGCTCCTCGCCTACGCGGCCAGCCTCTACACCCGGGACGGCCTCACAGCCGATGCCGCCCTCTGTCGCGGCTTGCTGGGGCTCGTGCTGCTGGAGGCCGGCAGCGCCGATGCGCTGGGGGCGCTCAGCCGGGGCTGGGCGGAGCTCGACCGCGCGGCGAGGCCGCTGGCGGCGTTGCGCGTGGGGCTCGCGCTGGCTGCCGCCCTGGCGCAGGCGGGACAGCCGGGCCGGGCGCGCCAAGCACTGAGTGAGACGTGGAGCCTCTATGTCAACGTGGCAGACCCGCGCGAGATGGATCGGGTCGTCTGGTGGGAAGGGCGAGCCCTCGCCAACCTGGGAGAGGACGGCTTGGCGCTGGAGCTGCTCGAATCGGTGCGGCGGCAACTCCTTGCGGAGCCGAGCCCGGCGGAGGCCGCCCTGGTCTCGGTCGACCTCGCGCTCGTGCTCGCGGCCAGCGGACGGCAGGGCGAAATCGAGGCTCTGGCCGGGGGCTTGCGGTCAGCTTTTCCCGAGGTCCCGGTCCTCGCCCTGGCGGCGGAAGGGCTGCGCTCTCTCAGCCGGCCGACGCCGGAGAGCGCTCTCTCCCGCCGGGACGCCGGGGCCGCCATCGAGAGCACCCTGCGCCGGGCGTTTCGGGTCTGCGGTTTGACGATCCGGCCGTTTCCGGTGGCTTGAGGAGACGGCGAGAGAGCGGAGGGAGGGTGAGCCGGCTCTCCCCTCGCGTCGCGCCCCGAATACGCCGGACCTTTGACTTGGGCCTCTCTAATCTTTAACGTAAGGTTAAGTACTCTGGAGCGGAAGCGTTGGTCCTGCTCTACCGTAGAGAGGAGCTTAGAGCCCATGAATGCGCGGAGAGCCGCAGTCCTTTCCTGCTTGATTGCCTTCCGATGGACTGCGCCCGCTGTAGTCCCTCAACTACACGCTCAGGAGACCGACTGCACAGTTGCAAAGCCGCCAGCAGCTCATAGCGCTTGGGAATCGAGTGACAGGAAACTTCAAATTCTCTTTAACGAAAGAGAAATCACAATAAGGAAAGACGGGGCCCTTAGCATAGCGCAGATTCTCTCAAAGGAACCTTGCAAGCTGCACGTCCGCTACCAGGGCTTGCAGTCAATCTGGACGCTGCTTCCTGGTGAAGGTACTCTCCAGCTCAAGGGCTTAGATCCAGAAATTCTTCAGCCGCTTCCGCAGATACCACCAACTCTTAACGTCGACTCGTCTGTTTTCCCCAGCAGCCCCCCCGTTATCGCGACCGACGAAGTCAAGAAAATCGAAGAAGAGCTGTTAAGACGTGTCGGGAACGACCAAGCTGCGATTAAGGACCCAGCACGGAAGGCTGCTCGTCCGTCTATAATGGCGGACAATCTCGAATATCTTCGCAGCCTTACCCATAGGGTTGGATGGATTGACATTCCCCGCTTTGGGAAGAGCTCGGCCTCAGCGGCCATACTCATTGCAAAGCATGGAAGCGACCTTTCTCTAATGAAGGCTGCACTCCCTGTCGTCGAAGTTGACGTCATTAAACATGGCGGCTCTGGCGAGATGTACTCAGTGCTCTACGATGAGCTTCAAATAACCCTAGGGAATAGGCAGCGATATGGGACACAGATTGATGCCGACAAGGAGGGACACCCCTATATTCTACCCTTGGAGGATCTGGGAAAAGTTGACCAATATCGTAAGGAGATCGGCATCCTGTCCTTCAAGGACTACCTCAAACTGGTCAGTGACAACATGGGGGGTGTGACGCCGCGAGTCGCAGGCAGCGATGAGTAAATCTTGGAGACGGCGAAAGAGCGGAGGGTGGGCGTACCGCCCCCCTCCGCTCTCCTCGCGCCCCGATCAGTGGTGCTTCACGGCCGCCGGCTTCTCCGGCACCGTCTTCTTGAGGCTGTTGTAGATCGTCTCGATCCACAGATCGGTCTTGATGAAGCCGGTTCCCCACGGCTTCCACTCGGCGGGGAGCCCCTGGGCCTTGATCTGGTCGAGCTTCTTGCCGGCCTTCATCTGCTTGTCGACGATCGCCGTCGTCGCCACCAGCATCGCGTGGAACTTCCTGAGCCCCGCGACGTCCGAGAGCGGCCCGTGGCCGGGGATCACCTTGGCGTCGGCGGGGATCTCGGAGAGTACCTTGGCGACCCCCGCGGTCATCCCCTGGACGCTGCCGCCGTCGCCGAGGTCGACGAAGGGGAAGAAGCCGTTGAAGAAGTCGTCCCCCATGTGGACGACGTTCGACTTGGTGAAGAAGATCACGCTGTCGCCGTCCGTGTGGCCGTGCGGGACGTGGATCACCTTGATCTCCTCGCCGTTGAAATGGACGGAGACCGACTCCGCGAAGGTGATGACCGGCAGCCCCGGACCCGTCATCGGCTCGGTCTTGGTGCCGAAGATCTCCGAGCCGGCCGCCAGCCGCTTGCGCACGTTGTCCTGGGCGACGATCGTCGCCTCGGTGCCGAAGGTGGGATTGCCGCCGGTGTGGTCGCCGTGGAAGTGGGTGTTGACCACGAACTTCAGCTTGCCCGGGTTGATCCCCTTGAGCGCGGCGCGGATCTTCTCGGCCAGCGGGGCGTACTGGTCGTCGACGATCAGCAGGCCGTCGTCCCCCGCGGAGACGCCGATGTTGCCGCCCGACCCCTCCAGCATGGAGATGCCGCCGGCGACCGGCACCACCTTGATCTCGACCTTCGAAAAGTCCTGCTGCTGCGCCAGGGCGGGCAAAGCGGCCATGGCGAGCGCCAGACCGACGCGAAACGTCGCTCGCATAGAGATTCCTCCTTGAGAATGGGGTGCAGCGTTACCGCGGCGGAATCTACCACGCGCGGCGCTGCCTCAGCCGCCGCCCACGATGCGCAGGAACTGGCCGGCCACGCTCCCCAGCAGCCGCCCCGCCTCGGGGAACTGGGTGGCGACCAGGCCGAGGACGGGGATGCCGGCGTAGGTCAGCAGCTTGGTGATCATGGCGCCGTCGAGCGTCACCTTCCCCGCCGTGGTGCCGCCGATCCGGCTCAGCGTCGGGTTGCGGTCCATCTGGAGGAAGATCCAGAGGGTCAGCGCCACGGCGACGGCGAGCGCCAGCCAGCCGCCCAGCGAGACGAAGTGCTTCGGCTCGAAGGCGTAGGTGGTGACCGCGATCAGGGCGAGCAGCCCCGAGGTCAGGGCCGCGATCAGACAGCTCCGCAGGTGGGCGAAGACGAAGCGCAGATAGGCCGCCACCCGCAGCGCCAGGAACTTCTTCACCTCGGGGTCGCCGGCCTCGGGGCGCAGGTCGACGCAGGCCTGGGCGAGCATCCGCTCCACCTTGAGCCGGTTCTCGATCTCCTCGACGGACCCCTCGTTGCGCTCGCCGTCGAACATCCCCTGGAGCGCCTGCTCGAGCGACTCCGGGCCGCCCGCCAGGGTGACCCTGCCCGCGTCGGCCAGCTCCCGCAGCTTCTGGACCGAGAGCATCAGCGAGCGGAACGGCGGGATGCGCCAGCCGAACGACTTGATCGGCCGCCAGTCGAGCTCCTCCGCGATCGCCTGGAACGCCGCCGCCACCGCGGGCGAGGCGTTGTCGAGCCGCTGCAGCAGGCGCCGCGTCTCTCCCCACAGGCGGACGAAGCGGTAGAAGGAGAGGGCGGCGAGCGCGTAGGCGACGAGGACGAGGAGGATGAACAGGCGGCCGAAGGGGCGCGCCTCGCCGATCGGCTGCACGGTCCCCCAGAGCAGGAGGGCCGGGGGAACGAAGGCGATCGCCGGCAGGACCCAGGGGGGCGTCTCGCCGGCGAGCCGCCGCGGCCAGGTGCGGGTGAGGAGCTGGCGCAGCGCCCGCATCATCGGCGCGTACCCCTTGACCGCCGGGTCGCCGAGCGATTCGAGCGGACAGTCGGAGGCCAGGCGGACCAGCAGCCGCCGCCGCTTCAGCTCGCTCCAGATCCAGAAATAGATCGCGCCCCCCACTACGCCGAGCGGGACCAGCGGCGACAGGCCGCTCGACAGCGCCCGCACCCGCAGGTAGAACAGTTGCATCTGATTCCCCGGCACGCAGAGCCAGACGATGCCGAGCACCAGCAGCGCGAACGCCGCCAGGCCGCCGGCCGCCCAGACCGCCAGGCGCCAGGGGGGACGCGGAGGGTCGCCGTGCGCCGCGCGGGCGACGCCGAGCACCAGCCACCCGTAGGCCGCCACCAGCACCAGCAGGCAGACCCACTGCGCGGGGCGCTGGGCGAGGCCGAAGGCCCCGCTCCAGCTCTGCGACCAGAGCGGGAGCGTGACGACGGCCAGCAGGACGCCGGTGGCCGCCGCCAGCAGGGCGGTGCCGGCGGTCAGCAGGGCGCGGTTGCCGCGCACGTCGTGGATCGGCCGCCCGTCGTCGCGGTCGACCGGGGCTCCGGGGATCGTCTCCAGCAGGGCGGCGCGGCGGAGGCCCACCGCCAGCAGGCAGAACAGGGCGGCCACCAGCAGGATCTGCAGATCGTCCCTGCCGTCGAAACCGTGCGGGGCCGGGGTTGGCGGCCGCCCGGCCGGATCCGGCTCCGGCGCCGGGGCGCGGTCCGGCCGGCAGAACTGAGCGCCAGCGTTCTTGAACGATTCCGCGTCGACCGGCAGGCGGGCGACCGGCCAGAGCGAGCCGTTGCCGACCGCGGCGATCCAGGCCCGCGGCGGCGGCAGGGACGAGGCGCCGAGCAGATAGCGGGCCGCCTGGTAGACCCCCTCCTGATATTCGCTGCCGAACTGCCGCCGCTGACCCTCGAGGCTCTTCCCGCCGGCTCCGCTCTCCATCCGCGGGAATCCGGTCGCCCCTTCGGTGAACAGCGGATAGCTCCCGAGGACGAGCATGCCGTCGAGCTCCACGGCGTGGTCGGGGTGGGCGTAGAGGAGATTGTTGTCGAAGGTGAACAGCACCACGTCGGGCGCCAGCTGGCGCAGCTTCTCGGCCAGGAAGAGCTTGTCCATCGGATCGGTCGACACGATGCCCACGTAGCGGATCCCCTCGCGGGCGATGGTCTGCAGCAGGTTGGCGACCAGCAGGTCGTTGATCGAGGTCGTCGTCGAGCTGAAGGTGGGGACCAGATTCAGCTCCTGCTCGTTGCCGGAGAGGTCGAGGCCAAGGGCGCGGCGGGTGGTCGGCAGCGGGTTGGCGTCCGCCGCCTGCGCCGTCTTCTGCTCCCCCTCCCAGGCGTTGCGGAGGTCGGCGAGATGGCTCGGGAAGGTGAACAGCACCAGCTTCGAGCCCGGCTCCTTTCCACCCGACGGCGCGGAATCGGGATGGGCGAAGCTGTGGGCGAAGCTCTGGCCGTACTGGGTGTCGTCCTCGATCAGCAGGCCGACGCGGCGGAGCTGCCATCCCATCTCCCGGCTCAGGAACTGGAGCGCCCTGCCCTGGAGCACGGAGTCGGGGAGGGACGCGCGGCAGAAGTCGACCTGCATCTCGGCGAAGACCGCTTCGAGACCGCCCGCCGTCGCCGAGCCCGAGGCGGCCCGGAAGCTGAGCACGTCCCCCCGGCTCTGCCGCCAGCTCATCAGGGCCAGGCGGATCGATTCCACCGAGCCGGAGAACGAGGGGCCGAGGATCGCCACCCGCGGCTCGAGCGCGGCGTCCTGGAGGCCGGCGATGAGCTCCAGGGCCTCGCGGAAGGTGTCCTTCTCGATCCCCATCTTGGACGTCTCGGGGATCACGAAGACCACCTCCAGGGAGCGCGGCTCGACGCCGCGGAAGAGGAGGATCCCGGGCGCCGACGGCGCCGGTTTCGCCGCGCCGGGCCCGGCGCTCATCCAGGGGAGCCAGACGCGGTCGAGCAGATAGTCGTCGGGCGCGGGAGGGAACCCTCCGGCGCGCCGGTTCTTCGAGTTGGCGAAGCCGCGCTGGATGGCGTCGAGCGCCTGGTCCATGCGGGGATCGGGCAGGGCCGGCACCAGCGCCACCATGAAGCGCAGGTCGAAGCCGGTCGCCTTCGCCCTTTCGACGATCTCCTTCAAGCTCGCGCCGCGCGGCGTCTCCACCGCGGCGGGAAGGCTGAAGAAGTCGCGCAGCACGCGGACCGGCATGCACCAGGGGTGGAGGGGGGGCTGCGCCGCGGCCATCGTCGCCGGCATCGCCGGCATCGCCGTCGTCGGAGCGCCCGCCGCTTGCGGCGCTTCCGGCTTGCAGTCCTCGCGGTCGAGAGCCACCTGGGCCGCGGGCGCCCTCCCCTCGGCGGCGGGGGCCTCCGGCTTGGCCTCCGGCGCCGGCGCTTCCCTCTTCGCCGGCGCGGTCGTCATCCGGGCGGCCGGAAAGCCGACCAGCAGGCCGAGCAGAAGCAACAGAAAGGGGGACGTTTTGTTCACGGCGGCTCCCCGGGGACGACAGACCCCCGCAGCGACATAGGCGCAATCAGCACCACCTATGTTACGCAAAGACGGACGGAAGGAGCTTTTTACTCGTAGCGCAGGGCGTCGATCGGGTCGAGGGCGGCGGCGCGGGTGGCGGGATAGATGCCGGAGGCGAGGCCGACCGCCATCGCGACGCCGGTCGACAGCAGGATCGAGGCGGTGGTGACGATCGTCTGCCAGCCGGCGTAGGCGGCGACGCCGCGGGCGAGGGCGAGGCCGGCGACGATGCCGGTGAGGCCGCCGATCAGGCTGATCGCGAACGACTCGACGATGAACTGGAAGCGGATGTCGCCGGCGCGCGCGCCGACGGCGCGGCGGACGCCGATCTCGCGGGTGCGCTCGAGCACCGTCGCCAGCATGATGTTCATGATGCCGATGCCGCCGACCAGCAGCGAGATGCCGGCGATCGCCCCCATCACCACGTTGAACAGGCGCTGCGTCTTCCGGCTCTCGGCGAGCAGCGCCTCGGGGACCACTAGCTCGTAGTCGCTGGTGCCGGCGTGCAGGCGGTCGAGGAGGTCGCGCAGCAGCGGCGCCGTCTCGCCGCCGCTCGCGCCGTCCTTCAGGCGGACGACGATCTCGTCGAGCGGCGAGGCGAGGTCGGGGTGCTCGAACTTGCGGTCGGCGGTCGACAGCGGCAGGTAGATCTCGCGCGTCGCCGGCCCGGCGGCGGCGCCTCCCGGAGCAGCGCCCGCCTCTCCCGAGCCCCCCGCTCCCGTCGTCCCAGCGCCTCCGGAAGCGCCGCCCGAAGGGGCCGCCGCGGCGTCCGCGGCGAGCACGCCGACCACCTCCAGCCAGACGTCGTTGACCTTGACCAGCTCGCCCAAGGCGGGGCCGTAGCCGAACAGGTCGCGCCGCACGGCCGGGCCGATCACGCAGACCTGGGCGTGGCTGCTCTCGTCGAGCGGATCGAGGAAGCGCCCTTCGGCCACCACCAGGTGGGCGAGCTCCGACTGGCGCGGGGTGACGCCGTAGACGGCGACGCCGTCGCTCTTGCCGCCCGGCGAGATCACCTTGTAGGGCTCGATGCGGATGCGCGGCGCCACCAGGTCGACGCCGGGGATCGCCTCGGCGATGGCGGCGGCGTCGCGCTGCGAGACGCCGAGCGACTTCTGGCGGATCTCGCGCAGCTCGTCCTCCTTGAAGGTCTTGGCGCGGACCAGCACGTTGCGCAGCCCCAGCCGCTCGATCGAGGCCATGGCCTGCCGCTCGGCCCCGGCGCCGATCGACATCATGGCGATCACGGCGCCGACGCCGAAGATCATGCCGAGCATGGTGAGCGCCGAGCGCAGCTTGTGCGCCGCCAGGTTGTCGAGCGCGGAGCGGAGGGCTTCCTGTGGGGTCATCCGAGGGTCGTCCGCGTCTGCTCTCAGCCGGAGATCGTGATCATCACGCCGCCGCGCGACGGACGGGAGATCGGCCCCGAGGGGCGCGCCGCCGGCTTGATCTCGGGCTCGCCGGCGGGGCGCGTCGGGTCGCGCAGCGCGAGCACGTCGCCGGCGCCGATCCCGGAGTCGATCACCACCCGGCCGACCGTCGAGGCGCCGAGCTTCACCACCACCGGCTCGAAGCCCCCCGGCCGGCGGTCGTTGCGGCGGAAGACGACCATCCGCCCCTCGCGCTCGAAGACCGCCTGGCGCGGCACCAGCAGGGCGTTTGGGCTGGCCTCGAGATGCAGCGTCGCCTGCACCCGCTGCCCCGGCTTCATCACCCGCGGATCGGTCGCCGGCAGCTCGACGGTGACGGCGAAGTACTGCACCGGCGAGCCGGGGATGCGCGGCTTGGCGAGCGCGTCCACCCGCTTGATGCGCCCGGCGTAGGAGACGCCGGGAGCGGACTCGACGACCACCGTGGCCGGTTTGCCGGCTTTCAGGCCGCCGGCGTCCGCCTCGAGCACGTAGACCTCGGCCTCCATCGCCGCGAGGTCGGGGATCTCGGCCAGCGGCTGGCCGTTCCAGACGCTGTCGCCCACCCGCGTCGTCTCGTTGCGCCAGTTGCGCTTGAGGATCAGCACGCCGTCGTGCGGCGCGGTCACCGCCAGGGCCTGGAGGGCGCGGCGCGCCTGGCCGATCTTGGCGTCCGCCTGGCGGACCTTGATCTCGAGCAGGGCGATCTCGGTGCCGGTGAGCTTCCGGTGGGTGCGCTCGGACCCCTCGGCGTGCTTGCGGTGCTCCTCGGCGAGCTGCTGGTCGATGTCCGACTCGATGATCTCGCTGCGCGAGAAGATCGTCTGGTCCTTCTTCTGGAAATGGCTGGCGCCTTCGAGCTCGACGCGGGCGATCTCGGCGTCCTGCTCGAGCTTGCGCACCTCGGAGAGCCCGGAGAGCCGCTCCTTCTCCATCTTGAGGTGGGCCTCGTGGAGGTCGTCCTCGGCGTCGACCAGCCGCTTCTCGATCGCGCTGGGATCGAAGCGGATGACGACGTCCCCCTTCCTGACCAGCGAGCCGTCCGGGGCGAGCCAGCCGATGCGGAAGGGACCGGGGACGCCGGCGGGGACGGAGACCGGGGTGGCCTGCACCGCCTGCAGGTTCCCCTGCGCCGGCACGTTGCGCTCGAAGGGGCGCGCCTCGACCCGCAGCGTCGGCACGCCGTCCCCGGCGCCCATCCCAGCCACCAGCGGCGAGCGGGGGAGGAACGCCGCGAGGGCGATCAGCGCGGCGAGCGCGGCGGCGCCGAGACCCAGCCGGCGGGAGGCCTTCCGTTTCATCGGCCCTCCCCCGGGCTGGCCGACAGGTCGTGGCGCGCCACGAGGTCGCCCGGACGCAGGCCGCCGCGCACCTCGACCAGCCGGTCGTTGCGGCGGCCGAGGACGGGGTGGACCTCCTCGTTGCGCCAGCCGACCTTGCGGTAGACGACCGGGCCGGACGGGCGGTTGAACACCGCCTCGAGCGGCACCACCAGGGTCCGGGGGGCGCGCTCGACCTCGACCGTGCCGAGGAAGCGCATGCCGGGGCGCATGCGCTGGGGATCGGTGCTGTCGAGGGCGATGGTCAGGCGCACCACCTTGAGCGGGTTGACCTCCGACTTGGTCTGCACGGCGCCGCCGATCGACTTGACGGTCCCCGAGAAGACGTCGTCCGGGTGGGCGTCGAGGCGGAAGCTGACCCGCTGGCCGACGGCGAGGCGTCCGGCGTCGGCCTCGTCGACCTCGCCGTCGGCCTCCATCCGGCGCAGGTCGGGGAGCTCGAGCACCGGCTGGCCGCGCCAGGTCGAGTCCCCCACCTTCTTCTTCTCGCCGTTGTCGGTGGCGACGTAGACGACGGTGCCGCCGCGCGGCGCCGCTACCATCATGCTGCGCACGGCGTCGTCCATCTCCTTCACCCGCGCGGCGGCGCGGTCGCGTTTCCTGGCCAGCGCCGCGACCTCGGAGCCGGCCTGGATCGCCTCGAGGCGGAGGCGGTCCTTGAGATAGGCGGCCTCGCGGCGGGCGAGCTCGAGGTCCTCGCGCGACTTGGCGAGGTCCTTCGACGCCACCAGGTCGGCGGGGACGTCGACCTTGAGCGCGGCCTTGCGCAGGCGCCCCTCGGCCTCTGCCAGCTCGAGCTCGCGGTCGCGGCGCGCGATCTCGGCGTCGGTCTGCTTCTTCTCGAGCTCCTTCTGGGCCGAGTCGCGCTCGGCGCGCTTGTCGAGGAGCTGGCGCTCGAGCTCCGAGGTGTCGAAGCCGACCACCGGCTGCCCGGGCTGCACCTGGGCCCCCTCGGGGGCCAGGAAGGCGATCTTGAAGTCCCACAGCTCGGAGAGCTGCGGCGGGCCGATCTCGACCGCCTGCACCGAGGCGAGCGTGCCGGCGACGGGGACGCCGGTCACCAGGTCGTCGCGCCGCACCTCGGCCCAGTCGCCGGGGGCGGAAGCGGAAGCCCGGCCGGCGAGCAGCCAGAGGCCGAGGACGGCGGCGGCGAGCACCCCGCCGGCGGCGGCGAAGCGGCCATATCGGCGATAATGCCGCTGGCGGGGGCTCATCCCGCGCTCCCTTCTTCAGCGCCGGTCGCGCCGGTCGCGCCGTTCGAGACGTGCCGCAGCCGCGTCCCCGCCGTGACGCCGGACTCGACCACGCATTCGCTCGCCGAGCAGGGGCCGAGCCGCACCGCGGCCGAGCCGCCGGCGGCGAGCAGGACCCGCGGCGATGTCTGCCGGTCGTGCCCGCTCCCGAAACGGAGGGCTGCCCGCGGCACCAGCAGGGCGTCCTTGGTCTCCGGCCCCAGCACCTCGACGCGCACCGACATCCCCGGCCGCATGCGGGCGGGCTCGGCGTGGTCGAGGGCGATGCGGACCGGGAAATAGCGCAGCATCGGGTTGCGCTGCGACTCCCGCGCCACCGGCGAGACGTCGACGACGCGGCCGCGGTAGGTCGTGGTCGGATAAGCGTCGAGGGTGCAGAGGACCTCGGCTCCCAGCTTGATGCGGCCGTCGTCGACGTCCGAAAGGTTGGCCTGGACGATCATCGAGGTGAGGTCCGGCAGGGTGGCGACCGACATGCCGGGCCACACCGAGTCCCCCACCCGGAGCTTGCGCCCCTCGAAGGGGTGCTGGCCGACCAGCATCATGCCGTCGCGCGGCGCCTTGAGCGAGAGCGATTCGATCGAGTCCTCGGCGGAGTGGATCTTGCGCTGCGACTTGCTCAGCGCGATGCGCTGGATGTCGACATTGGCGGCGCTCGCCCTGGTCTCGGTGGCCAGCACCTCCTCGGCCTTGGCGAGCTCCGACTGCGCCTTCTTCAAGGCGAGCTGGCGGTCCTGGAATTCGCGCAGGGGGAGGAGGTCCTGCGGCACCGAGGCGGCGATCTTCGCCTTCGCCATCTCGGAGCGCGCCTTCTGGACGTTGAAGTGCCGCTCGGCCGAGCTGGTCTTGAGCTCGGACTGGGCGGTCTCGAGGTCGCTCCCGGCCTGCGAGGCGGCGAGCCGCTTCTCCTCGAGCTCCGAGGCGAACTGGGAGTTGTCGAAGGAGACCACCGGATCGCCCGCCTTGACCCGGCTGCCGTCCGGCGCCAGCCAGCGTACCGTGAGCTGGAAGGCGTCCGTCCGCGGCACCGTCAGCGCCTCCCCCCGCGCCGCCGCCAGGTCGCCCGAGAGGATCAGCCGCTGGCGGAACGCGCCGCGGCGGACGGCGAGCCCTGTCTCCCGGCTCGACTGCGCGCGCGCTCCCCCGCCGGAGCAGCCGGAGGTGGCCGCCAGGGTTCCCAGCAGGAGGAGGACAGCAGCAGCGATGGGGTTAGCTCTCAACATTCCCTTCAATAGGAACACCTATCGTATCGGAGAATTCCTGCCGGGAGGAGGTGCGCGTCTCCTCAAGCGTGCATACGGGCGGCAGTACGGAAAGGTTTGGGGGGGCGGGATCGGGGTTCAGGAGGGCGTTGTCGGTTGGGGACTTCGGTCGGACGGGGACGGAGGGGAGGGTATTGCCTTCGAGAGACGTCCCGCCGTCTCCGTGGCCTGCGGCCGGTATCGTGGACGGGCTGGGAACGTCTCTACGGGTCCGTTGCCGCGGATCGAGCGATACCCCTATTTCCGATGGCTCAGAAGCGCCCGGTATATGGCGATGTGCCCGTAGAGACGCTCCCAGCGCATAACGAGATCCTTCGCAGGCCACGGGGACGGCGGGACGTCTCTTCGCAGGGCAAGTCGCTCCAACCACTGACCGCGCTCTGCGCCCTCCCCCTACCCCGTCCCCAGATCCACATCCCGGTCGATCTGCGCCAGCAGGGCCTGATCCTCGCGCCAGTCGGGCTCGAGGCGGACGTTCAGGTCGAGGAAGACGCGGCGGCCGAGGAACTCCTCGAGGTCGAGGCGGGCGGCGGTGCCGATCGCCTTGATCATGCTCCCCTGCTTGCCGACCACGATCTTCTTCTGCCCGGGACGGTCGACCAGGATCGAGGCCCAGAGGCGGACCAGGTCGCGGTCGGGGTCGTCCTCCCATTTCTCGAGGACGACGGCGGTCGAGAACGGCAGCTCGTCGGTGGTCAGCTCGAGGAGCTTCTCGCGGATCCTTTCGGTGACCAGGAAACGCTCGGGATGGATGGTGAGCAGCTCGGGGTCGAACATCGGCGCCCCCTCGGGGAGGAGATCCCAGAGGACGTCGAGCAGGCGGTCGCAGTTCTCTCCGGTCTGCGCGCTGAGCGGCACGATCTCGGCGAACAGGCCGGTCTTCGCGTACTGCTCCATGCGCGGCAGCAGCCCCGGCTTCTTCACCCGGTCGGCCTTGTTGAGGATCAGCACCCGCGGCCCCTCGGCCTTTCCCACCAGGTCGAGGACATAGCCGTCCCCCGAGCCGAACTTCTCGGTGACGTCGACCAGCAGGCAGGTGACGTCGGCGTCGTTCATCGCGTCGAGGGCGTAGCGCACCATCTGGCGGTTCAGCCGATGGAGCGGCTTGTGGATGCCGGGGGTGTCGTAGAACACCATCTGCCCGCGCTCCCCGGAGAGGATGCCGACGATGCGGTGACGGGTGGTCTGCGGCTTGTCGGAGACGATTGCGAGCTTCTCCTCCAGCAGGTGGTTCATCAGGGTCGACTTGCCGGCGTTGGGGCGGCCGACCAGCGCGACGGTTCCGGACTTCGGCATCAGGCTTCCATCTCCCGGGCCTCTGCCGCGGCGTCGATCCGTTCGACGCGCACGGTTTGGATGCGGCGGTCGGCGACCGCCTCGACGATGAAGCGCAGGCCGTGGCTCTCCACCGTCTCTCCCTGCTGTGGCACGTAGCCGAGGACGCTGAAGATCAGCCCGGCCACGGTCTCGTACTCGGGGTCCTCGATCTCCACCTCGAAGAGCTCGTCGAGCAGCTCGATGCGGGCGCGGCCGTCCAGGCGGTAGGCGCCGTTGTCGAGCGGCTCGAGCTCGGCGGCCAGCGCCTCGTGCTCGTCCATGATCTCGCCGACGATCTCCTCGAGGAGGTCCTCGACGGTCACCAGGCCGGCGGTGCCGCCGTGCTCGTCGACCACGATGGCCACCTGCTGGAAGCGGGCCTGGAGCTCCTTCAACAGCTCGCCGAGCGGCTTGGTCTCGGGGATGAAGAGGGGCGCCTTGAGCAGGCTGCGCACGGCCGGCGGCTCCGGGGCGCGCAGCGCCCGCAGGGCGTCGCGGATGTGGAGGATGCCGATGATGTGGTCGATCGAGTCCTCGAAGATCGGCATCCGCGAATGGCCGGACTCGACGAAGCGGTCGGCCAGGACCTCGAGGGTCGAGTCGGCGGCGGCGCAGACCATGTCGATGCGCGGCGTCATCACGCTCCTCGCCTGCTTCTCGCCGAAGCCGACGATCCCCCACAGCCACTCCCCCTCCTCGGGCTCGAGGATCCCCTCGCGGGTGCCGACGTCGATGAACGCCTCGATCTCCTCGTCGGAGGCGGCGTCGTCCTCCCCCTCCTCGTGGCGCTCGAAGGCCTCCATCGGGACCAGCGGGGCGAGCAGCCCGACCAGCGGCGAGAGCAGCCAGAGGGCGGCGCGGAAGAGCCTTGTCGTGGCGCGCAGCGCGCGCTCCGGGTCCTGCCCCACCAGCGTCCGGTTGGCCGCCTCGACCACCGCGACGAGCACGAGGACGATGACCAGCGCCCAGAGGGTCGGATGCGCCCGGTGCAGGCTGGCGAGGAGGGCGGAGAGGAGCGCGGCGAGGACGATCGGAAGCGTGCGGGCGAGCAGTGACAGCAGGTAGCGGAAGACCCCGAAGCGGGTCGGCGACTCGAACAGCTTGCGCAGCGAGCCCCCCGCCTCCTCGAACCAGTGGCGCAGGCGGATCGGTCCGCTGCGCTCGAGCAGGGCCGAGAGGGTGGCGCTGATCAGCGCCAGGGGGGCCACCAGCACGAGCGCCCAGAGCAGCGGGGCGCGGGAGAACAGCGGTACGGCGTCAGGCATCCGTCGCGCCGCCCTCTTCAACGGCGATCCAAACCTTGCGCAGCCGGCGCTCGAGGCGCTCCATCTCCCCCTGGTCGGCCTCGTGGTCGTGCCCCAGGCAGTGGAGGACGCCGTGGAGGAGCAGAACCTTGAGCTCGCGGCCGACGGAATGGCCGGCCGCCGCCGCCTGCCGCCGCGCCGCCGGCACCGAGATCAGCAGGTCGCCCAGATGGGGTCCCCCTTCAGCGTCCGCCGGATCGCCCGGGAACGAGAGGACGTCGGTCGTCTGGTCCTTGGCCCGGAACTGGCGGTTGACCCGCCGCATCTCGCGGTCTCCCACGAAGCGCGCGCCGAGGCTTCCCGCCGCGGGAGCGAGCGCGGCAACCAGCGCGGCGAGCCAGGGGCGCAGCCGGCGCGCGGCCGTCTCCGGATAGTGGTTGGGATTGAGCAGGATGATCTCACACGGCTCACACGGCTCACACCCCGCCCCCACCGTCCCCTCCCGTTGGCGTCGCTCCGAATCCGTCATGAGACTCGGCGGATGGGCCGCTTCTCCTTCTTCGGGCCGGCCTTCGGGTCGGCGTTGAAATCGAAGCCGGGGTAGTCGATGCGCTGGTGGAAGATGTTCGACAGCACGCGGTTGAACGACTCGGAGACGCTGCGCAGGTCGGACAGGGTGAGGTCGGTGCCGTCGAGCTGGCCGTCGTGGAGGCAGTCGTCGACGATGGTGCGGATCAGGCCGTACACCTTGCCGGTCGACGGCTCGGTCAGGGTGCGGCTCGCCGCCTCGACGGCGTCGGCGAGCATCAGCACGCCCATCACCTTGCTCTGCGGGCTGGGGCCGGGATAGCGGTACTTCTCCTCGGAGATTGGCGCGGCGGCGGGATCGGTCTGCTCCTGGGCCTTGGTGTAGAAGTACTTGATCAGCCGCGTGCCGTGGTGCTGCCAGATGGCGTCCTCGATCACCCGCGGCAGGTTGTGCTCGCGGGCCAGCTCGACGCCGTCCTTGACGTGGTTGATCAGGATCAGCGCGCTCATCGAGGGGAGGAGCTTGTCGTGCCGGTTGTGCCCGGGGCGCTGGTTCTCGATGAAGTAGTCGGGGCGCAGCACCTTGCCGACGTCGTGGTAGAGGCCGGAGGCGTAGGCGAGCACCGGGTCGGCGCCGATCGCCTCGCACCCCTCCTTGGCGAGGTTCGCCACCATCAGCGAGTGCTGGAAGGTGCCGGGCGCCTCGAAGGCGAGCCGGCGCAGCAGCGGCAGGTTGGTGTTGGACAGCTCGACCAGCTTGATGTCGGTGGTGATCCCCAGGGCCCATTCGAGGATCGGCAGCGCGAAGCCGGCGACGGCGGTGAGCAGCAGGCCGCCGGCGAGGGCGCAGACGACGTCGAAGCCGATCTGCATCAGGCCGCGGCCGCCCGGGTCGAGGGCGGTGAGCACCAGCATCATCACGACGTTGACCGCGCCCACCACCATCCCCACCCGCGCCATCACCAGGCGTTGGCGGAACTGGAAGCAGTCGAGGGCGTAGAGGGCGGCGAGCGAGCCGGCGAGGCCGTAGAAGACCACCCAGAGCCCCTCCCCCTCGACCGTCAGGCGGGCGGCGAGGACGGAGAACAGCATCGCGAGCACCAGGCCGGCGTTCCTCCCCAGCAGCAGCACCGCGAGCAGGGCCACCGAGGCGAAGGGGATGGCGTACTCGTAGCTGTGCGCCGAGTTGAGGGGGGCAAAGTCGAGGGCCATCGAGAGGGCGTTGGCCACCACGAAGCAGAACTTCATCCCCAGCAGCGAGGCGAGCAGGAGGAGCAGGCTCTCCGAGAACAGCCGTCCGCGGCTGTGGTTGGCGACGCGGTCGGTGCGCTCGGCGAACCAGACGACGAGGGCGACCAGCCCCAGCAGCACCAGGGTGGCGGCGAGCGGCGGCAGGCGGCGGCCGAGCTGCGGCTGGCCACGCATCTGGGCGAGGATGCGGGCGGCGGCGGGGGTGATCGGATCCCCCTTGCGGACGATCACCTGCCCCTTGCGGATCTGGTTGAGCACCTGGCCGACGGCCGCCACCGCGGTGTCCTGCCGCAGCAGCGTCTCGCTGCGGTTGGGCAGCAGGTTGGGCTGCAGGTTGGCGACCAGCAGCTCGGCCAGCCGATGCCGCTCCTCGGGGTTGAAGCCGCGCCACCCCCGCACCTCGAGGTCGAAGAAGTCGTGCGCCTCGCCCGGGAAGCCCAGGTAGTCGAAGAGGTCGAAGTGCGACCCTTCGGCGTTGGTGGCGAGGTTGCGCAGCAGGATCCCGCGCATGCGGTTCTCGAGCAGCTGTCCCTTGTTGGCCACCACGCCGCGGTGCAGCGCCTGGGTGAGGGCGCCGCGCAGGCGCTCCTCGAGGTCGGTCGAAAAACCCTTGCGCGCCAGCAGGTCGGCCTCGGGCTCGGTGAGCCGGACGCCGTCGGGGGGAGCCGGAGCCGCGGTCAGCTCGCGGACCGCCGCCGCCCGCGAGGCGGCGTCCGGTTCGCCGCTCCCCGGCTTGCGGCCCGCCGCCGACGGGAGCAGCTGGCGCCCGCGGGCGAAGAGCTGGGCCATCTGGGTGTCGCGCTGGACGAGGACGCCGGGGTCGAAGTCGTAGACCGGGAGGACGGCGGCTCTCGCCTCGTCCTGCTTGCGGCGGGTCGCCAGGTCGTCGTTGAGCAGCAGGTCGCGCAAGGCGACGTAGTCGTGGTCGGCGATGGTGCCGGGCTCGGCGTGCTCGGCGAACAGGAAGGCGCCCGGCAGCAGGCACCAGGCGCCGAGGACCAGGAAGGCGCCGAGCCAGAGCAGGGGAAGCTCGAGGGCGCGGTCCCAGAGGTCGCGCGGCCGGGTGCGCCGGCGCAGGCGGAACGATCCCGTCCCGCTCCCCGGCGGGGTGACGGGACGGATCTCGGAGATCGAGGTGTCGGTGTCGCTTTCGTGAGCCATGGGGTCACGCTCCCCTGGGCTCCCGGAGGGGGGCTCGCCTCCGGGGCTCATGACGGCGGGTTGCCCCGCCCCACCAGGTTGGCCTGCGCGGCCTGCGCGGCGGCTTGCCGGGCGGCGCGCGCCTCCGCCTCGCGTTCGCTCTTGCGCTTGTCGTGCTCATCGTAGGCGGTAACGATCTTCTGCACCAGCGCGTGGCGCACGACGTCCTTCTGATCGAAGTAGAAGAACTTGATCCCCTCGATCCCGGAGAGCACCTCCTGCGCCTCGCGCAGGCCGGAGGCCCGCCCCTGCGGCAGGTCGACCTGGGTGACGTCGCCGTTGATCACCGCCTTCGAGTTGAAGCCGATGCGGGTGAGGAACATCTTCATCTGCTCGGGGGTGGTGTTCTGCGCCTCGTCGAGGATGATGAAGCTGTCGTTGAGCGTGCGTCCGCGCATGAAGGCGATCGGCGCGATCTCGATGATCCCGCGCTCCATCATCCGCCCCACCTTCTCGTAGCCGATGATGTCGTGGAGCGCGTCGTGGAGCGGGCGCAGGTAGGGGTTCACCTTGTCGACCAGGTCGCCGGGGAGGAAGCCGAGCTTCTCCCCCGCCTCGACCGCCGGGCGGGCGAGGATGATCCGCTTCACCCGCTTCTCGAGCAGGGCGGCGGCGGCCGCGGCCACGGCGAGGAAGGTCTTGCCGGTCCCCGCCGGGCCGATCGAGATCACGATGTCGTGGTCGATCATCGCCTGGATGTAGAGCTGCTGCTTGTAGGTGCGCGGCGCGATCAGGCGGCGCACCGAGGCCATCATCCCCTCGGGGAGGAAGAAGTCGACGAGGGAGGCGTCGGGGACGTCCGCGACGACGCGGATCGCCGTCTGCACGTCGCCGGGGCGGAAGCGGTAGCCCTTCTCGGTGACCGCGTTCAAGCCGGCGAGGAGGTTCTCCACCACCGTCACCCGCTCGGGGTCGCCGTTGATGTTGAGCGCGCTGCCGCGGGCGGTCAGCGTGACCCCGAAGGTGCGCTCGATCCGCCGCAGGTTTTCGTCCTGGGTGCCGAACAGGGTCTCGAGGCCCTCCTCGGCAAGGGTGACTTGAGTCATCGGGTGTCGTTTCTCGTTTCGGTTTTGGATCGGAGCCCGGGACGGCCCGATGAGGGGCCGCCCCGGAAGGTGTCCAGTGTAACAGAGCGGGAAGGCGGCCTGATCCCGCGACCTTCCCGCCTACTTCTTGCCGTACTCGTAGAAGCCGCGGCCGCTCTTCTTGCCCAGGCGGCCGGCGGTGACCATCTGCTTGAGCAGCGGCGGCGGGGCGTAGCGCTTCTCGCGGTACTCGTCGAACATGATGTTGGCGATGTAGTAGGTGGTGTCGAGCCCCACGAAGTCGAGCAGGGTGAACGGCCCCATCGGGTAGCCGCAGCCGAGCTGCATCCCCTTGTCGATGTCCTCGACGCTCCCCACCCCCTCCTCGAGGGCACGGACGGCGTCGAGCAGGTAGGGGACGAGCAGGCGGTTGACCACGAACCCCGAGTTGTCGCGGCAGGCGATCGGCTCCTTGCCGAGCGAGCGGGCGAACTCGAAGGCGGCGTGGAAGCTCTCGTCGGAGGTCAGCAGGGTGCGCACCACCTCGACCAGCTTCATCACCGGCACCGGGTTGAAGAAGTGGAGCCCCACGAACTGGTCCGGCCGCTTGGTGAACATGGCGATCTGGGTGATGGTGAGCGACGAGGTGTTGCTGGCGAAGATCGCCTCGGGCTTCACCGCCTCGTCGAGGGCGCCGAAGGTCTTCCGCTTCTCGTCGAGGTTCTCGACGATCGCCTCGACCACGATGTCGCAGTCGGCGAGGGCGCCGAGGTCGACGGTCCCCGATAGGCGGCCGACCGCCTCGTCGCGCGCCGCCGCGTCGAGCTTGCCGCGCTCGACCGCCTTGCCAAGCGAGCCGCGGATCTTCTCCACCCCCTTCTCCACCAGCTCCTCGCTGACCTCCCGCACCACCGTCTCGTAGCCGGCCCGGGCCGCCGTCTCGGCCACTCCGGAGCCCATCAGGCCGCAACCGAGGACGCCCACCTTCTTGATCTTCTTCATCCGATCCCTCCTATCTGGAATCCTGCGAGTCGTCGTTGTCTGGCACCGCATCTACGTCTTCTACATCTTCTTCTACGTCTTCGATGATTTCACGCCCTTCGGCCCCGTCCTCGCCGCGCCGCCGGAGGCGGAGCGAGCGCGCCCCCGGCAGCGGGAAAGGCAGCCGCTCGGCCCACTCGACGACCTTGATCCCGGGGCCGGCCAGCAGCTCGTCGAGGCCGAGCGCCGCCGTCTCCTCCGGAGCGAGCCGGTAGAGGTCGACGTGGATCAGAACGCCGCCGCTCCCCCGGTGCTCGCGGATCAGGTTGAAGGTCGGCGACAGCACCTCGCGCGGATCGATCCCCAGCGCCTCGCCGATCCCCCGCGCCAGCACCGTCTTGCCGCTCCCCAGCTCCCCCGAGAGCAGCAGCACGCCGTCGGGGGCCAGCTCGGCGGCGAGGCGCCGGCCGAGCTCCCGGGTCTCCGCCTCGGAACGGGTGATCCAGCGGCTCACCGCCGACGCGGCCGCCTGCCGTGCCCGCGGTCGGGAAGATGATGATGGCCGTGATGATGGCCATGATGCTCGTGCTCGTCCTCGTCCTCCCCCTTCAGCGCAGCGAAGGCGGCGGGGAGGAGGTCGACGAGGTCGCCCGCCGCCAGTCCCACCTCGCCATGGCGCGCAACGGCGAGGTCGCCGGCGAGGCCGTGGACGTAGACGGCGAGCACGGCGGCATCGAGCGCGTCGAGCCCCTGGGCGAGGAGGCCGGCGATCAGGCCGGTCAGCACGTCCCCCGAGCCGCCGGTCGCCATGCCGGGGTTCCCGGTGGGATTGACGAACACCGCCGTGCCGGAGGCGACCAGGGTCAGGTGCCCCTTGAGGACCACGATCGCCCCGGTCTCCTCGGCGGCGCCGCGGGCCGCCGCCACGCGGTCCTCCTGGATCTGCGCGGTCGAGATCCCCAGCAGGCGGCCGAGCTCGCCCGGGTGGGGGGTGAGGATGGTCTCCGCCCGGCGGCCGGCGAGGTCCCCCGCCTTGCCGGCGAAGGCGTTGATCCCGTCCGCGTCGAGCACCAGTGGCAGCGTGCTCTCGAGCACGATGCGGCGGATGGCCGCCACCGTCGCCGGCGCCTGCCCCAACCCCGGCCCGAGGGCGAGGACGGTCTTCCCCTCGGCCGCCGCCAGCACGGCGTCCGCGGCTTCCGCGGCGAGCCGCCCGCTCTCGTCGGATGGGAGCGCCAGGGTCATCGACTCGATCGACCCCAAATCGACCGTCTGCAGGATCGGCGCCGCCACCGCCGCCGTCACCAGCCCGGCGCCGGAGCGCACCGCGGCGCGCGCCGCCAGGATGCAGGCCCCCGCCTTGCCGGAGGAGCCGGCGACGATCAAGGCATGCCCGTAGTCCCCCTTGTGCGACCCCGCCTCGCGCTCCGGCAGCAGGTCCGCCAGCTCCTCCCCCATCAGCAGGTGGAGGTCGCCGGCCTCCTCCTCGACGTCGTCGATCATCTGCGGCGGGATGCCGAGGCCGGCCACCACCATCTCCCCCACCGCGTCGGCGGCGGGAGGGAAGACGTGGGCGATCTTCGGCGCCGCGAAGGTGACCGTGAGGACCGCCTCGATGTGCGGGCCGATCGGCTGCGCCTGGCTGCCGGAGAGGCCGCTCGGCAGGTCGACCGCCACGCAGGGGACCGCCAGCCGGTTGATCGCCGCCACCACGCGGGCGAAGAGGCCGTCGAGCGGCCGCGACAGGCCGGTACCGAAGAGCGCGTCGATCACCACGTCGCACTCGGCGGTCGCCTCGAGCGCCACCTTGAGGTCCTTCTCCTCGCCGACCGCGAAGATCGACAGCTCCGCCCGGCGGCAGATGCCGAGCTGGGTCGCGAAGTCCGACGGCTTCGGCTCCTCCGCGGCCGTCTTTTCGGCTTTCCCGGCGGGATTCACCAGGAAGATCCGTACCTCCCAGCCGCGGATGGCGAGATGGCGCGCCACCGCCAGGCCGTCGCCGCCGTTGCTCCCGGGGCCGCAGAAGATCGCCGCCGAGGACGCCTCCGGGAAGGCCTCCGTGGTCGCCTCGACGACGCCGATCGCGGCGTTCTCCATCAGCACCAGGCTCGGCAGTCCCAGCGTTTCGACGGCGGCGCGGTCGACCTCGCGCATCGCCTCGGCGGTGAGGATCCTCATTCGGCACCTCCTACAGGGAATCGGTTTGGATGGGAGCAGGCCGAGCGACGAGAGCAGGCCGCGGGTGCGGGGACAATCGAGGTCGCCGTCCGCCTCCGCCATCCGCGCCGCGAGCCGCCGCAGGTCGTCCGGGGTATCGACGTCCGACGCTTCCGGCAGCAGCTCGACGGCGAGCCCGAGCTCCCGGCAGCGCGCCAGGGTCTCGGCGAGCACCGCGCCGGTGCTCCAGGCGATCTCCGCGAACAGGCGGGGCGCCACGGCCGTGGAAGAGAGAGCGATCAGATAGTAGCCGCCGTCCTCGGCGGGCCCCAGCACCACGTCCGCGCCGGCCTCGATCCGCTCGAAGGCGCGGTGGACCAGCGCCAGCGGCAGCGTCGGGTGGTCGCTCCCCAGCGCGGCGACCGCGGCGACCCCGGCCTCCGCCGCCGCGGCGGCGAGCGCGCGGTACAGCCGCTCGCCCAGCGTGGCTCCCTCCTGGCGCTCCTGACGCACCCCCGGCACCGGCGCGGCCGGCAGGGCCTCTCCCGGTTCGAGGGCCCAGGCCAGCCGCAGATCGAAGTCCCCCTCGCGCAGCCGGGCGAGCAGGTCGGCCAGGAAGGCCGCATGGAGCGCCGCGGCCGCCGCGGCGGTAAGATCTCCGATCAGCCGCGTCTTGACGCGCCCTTCCCGGGCCGGCTTGGTGAACAGGAGGAGGCGACGGGAGGCGGACACGGGGCGGATTCTAGCGGATTGCCATGCCCATCCTCACTCTGCTGACCGACTTCGGCACCGCGGACTACTATGTCGCCGCGGTGAAGGGGACGGTGCTGCGCCTGGCGCCGGGGACGACGCTGGTCGACATCTCGCATCAGGTGCCGCCGGGCGACGTCGAGGCGGCCGCCTTCCTGCTCGCCGCCGCCGCGCCCTCGTTTCCGGACGGCAGCGTCCACCTGGCGGTCGTCGATCCGGGGGTGGGGAGCGGCCGGCGCATCCTGGCGGCGCGGACCTCCTCAGGCCTCTTCCTGGCGCCGGACAACGGCCTCCTCGGCCCCCTTCTCGAGAACGCCGACGCCGCCCTGGAGGTCCGGGCGGTCGAGCGGAGCGATCTCTTCCTGCGTCCCCCGGGGGCGGGAGCGACCTTCCATGGCCGCGACCGCTTCGCGCCGGCGGCGGCCTGGCTCCTGCGCGGTGGAATCCTGAGCGAGCTGGGCCCGACGGTGAGCGATCCGGTGCGGCTGGCCTTCCCGCCTCCCCGGCGCAACGCGGGCGGCGCCTCCGGGCGGGTCGCCCACGTCGACCGCTACGGCAACCTGGTGACCGACCTCCCGGCGGCCTGGCTTCCCGTCGGGCTTTCAGCGGGAAACTGCCGCGCCGAGGTGGGCGACCTCGCCGTCACCCGCCTCGTCACCCACTACGCCGAGATCCCCGCCGGCGAGGCGGCGATGCTGGTGGGATCGCTCGGCACCCTGGAGCTGTCGATGAACGGCGAGGACCTCGCCCGGCGCTGGTCGGTCGCCCGCGGCGCGCGGGTCGAGCTGCGGTGGAACGAATCTTGAACAGACCCTGCCCGGGGGACGCCCGCGTGACGGTAAGGTGATGGAATTCCATCCGGCCGAGATAGAATGATCGCCTCTGTGCCCCATCGATCTCTGGAAGGAGCGTGTGGAATGAGTAAGTGGGAGTACAAGATCATCAACATCCGCAGCGAGAACTATCGTCTCGATCCGAATGCCGCGCCCCAGCTCAACCTGCTCGGGGACGAAGGCTGGGAGCTGGTCTCCATCACCTCCGTCAACTTCAAGACCGGGGCGACCGACAACATTGCCATGGTCTTCAAGCGGCCGGTCGCGGCTGACGTTACTTCCTGAGCTTCTTCGGCTTGGTGCTCTTGGCGCGGCGCCGGCCGCGCCGCAACGCCACCGCGAACCCGGCCGCCCCGGCGGCCAGGGCCATCAACACGTACTTGCGCTTCGGCAGCACCCCCACCTCGGTCTTCACCGCGGTGCGCACCTCGGCGAGGCGGAGCTCCGCCTCGCGCCGGCTCTCCTCCAGACGGCGCTCGGCCTGGCGCCGCGCCTCCTCCAGATCACTCATGGCAGCTCCCTTCCGAGCGGCTCACCGGTTCCGGTGGCAGCGTCGACGTCCAGCGTTTTCGGTGACGCGAGCAGGCTGTGCTGCCACCAGTCGAAGTGGCTGTCGACCCGCCGCCGCACGGTCTCGAGCGGGTTCTCGACCTGGCGCATCCGCGCGGCGCCGCGCCACGCCAGGATCGCCGCCGCGAGCAGGAAGAGTCCCAGCACGACCAGCGAGGCTCCCCACCAGACGAGCCAGATGTGGAGGACCGAGACGAGGACGAAGAGGATCAGGCCGACGATCCAGAAGGCCAGCATGGCGGCGGCCCCGAACAGCCCCAGGGCGACGCCGAAGTGGCGTCCGGAGCGCTGGAAGTCGTCCTGGAGGGTGGCGAGCTCGGCCCGCCAGACCTCGAGCAGGGACTCTCCCAACGAGCGAAACAGATCGATCCATCCTTGCATCCCACCCCTCCCCTCAGTGTGAATCCTACCGACCGACGGTCACCCCGCGGCTCAGGAAGGAAGCCTGGGCTCCGAAGTCGTCGCGGACCCCGATGGCGACGCGCTGCGAGCCGCCGCGCATCAGCAGGGTCACCGAATAGACGAACTGCTTGCCCTGCGCCGCCGCCACCTCCGCCTTGGGGACGCTGATCGGCACCGGCGACTGCTGGACGTCCGAGACTCCGCCGTCGGTATCCATGGCGGCGATGAACAGCCGTACTCTTGCATCGTCCGTCTTCTCGTGCGGAATCAATGCCAGCTTGCCGATCGGGATGTGCACCATCACCGGCACCAGATAGAAACCGTCGTCGCGCGGCCGCGGCTGGCCGAACTCCAGCCCGACGCCGAGAGGGTTCTCCTCGAAGGGGAAGTTGAGCGCGGCGAGCGTGCCGTCGTTCATCCGCGACTCGGTGCTCTTGTCGCGGTACCCCTCGCGGTGGCGCACCTGGAGGTCCTTGCGCCCCTTCACCTTGACCTCGATCTTGTAATACCGGCCATCGCCGTAGTGCGGCGGCGTATAGCCGAGCGAGTAGTAGGTGTTGAAGTCGCGCGCGATGCGGTCGAGCTGCGGGGTCACCACGTTGGTGTTGATGATGGCGACGCCGCCCGTCTTCTCGGCCAGCAGCTGCAGCGTGCTCTGGAGGTTCGAGATGTTGACCGAATCGACCAGCTGCGACATCCCGGGAGCCGAGGCGCCCGGCCCCTGGTTGGCCGCCGAGGTCCCCTCGTAGCTGCGCAGGCCGGCGGCGTCGATGGTGTAGAAGGTGGTGCGGTTGGCGTTGGCCTGCGCCGCCAGCTCCTCCAGACGATGGGAGATGTCGAACTCGAGCGTCTGCGTCATCCCCGTGCTCTTCTCCCCGTACTTGCTCTGCACCGCATAGAAGACGTCCTGACCGGCGATCATCGGCAGCCCGTCGCTGACGTAGACCACCGCCTTGCGCCCCGGCATCCCCGCCATCGAGTCGACCGTCTTCTTCAGCCCGTCGATCGAGAACGACAGGTCGTTGTACGTCGATTGCGCGTAGGTATAGGCGTAGCTGTCGGCCTCGGCGACGCTCGTCGAGTCGGCGATCTTCTGCAGGAAGTCGCGGCGGTCCGACTGCTGGTGCACCCCCTGCGCCGAGATCTTCTCGAGGTCGAGCATCGCGGCGGCGATCAGGCTCGGGTCGCTGGTGAAGGTGCGCCGTACGTGCAGCTCGCGGTCGTAGGTGATCAGCATCAGCTGGTCGTCGCGGCCGAGCTGATGGCCGATGAAGGCGCGCAGCTCGCGCATCACCCGGTTGCGGTCGAACGGCTGCAGGTTGTAGTTGTCGATGTAGACCACCAGCCGCAGCCGCTGCTCCTCCGGCGTCTGCACCTTGTCGAGGTCCTGGACTCCCGGGGGCAGGGCGCCGGCCTCGGTGGCGCCGGGCGGTGCGGCGGGGGCCGCCGCCAGCTCGGCCGGCGGGGTCGTGGCCTTCCCCCCGCTGACCGCATAGAAGTTGGTGATCTCGAGCGGACGGCCGTTCTCGAAGAGCTGGAAGTCCCCGCGGGTCAGGCCGCTCACCGGGTTCCCCTTCTTGTCGGTGACGTAGACGTCGACGTTGACGACGCTGACGTTGACCGTCTCGACGAACGCGTTGGGGTCCGACGGCGCGGCGGCGGCCGGTTTCTTGCCCCCGGAGGGATTGCCGGCGGCGGGCTTGCCGGCGGGAGCCGCGGCGTCCGCCAAAGCGGTCAGGCCGGACAGGCCGCAGGCGAGGAGCAGCCCACGGCCGAGGAAAAGACGCTGCGATGACTTCATAGACCTCTTCTTTCCGGACTCTTCGTCCGCTCCGATTATAGGGTGAAGAGCGCGGGGGAAGCGCGCTCAGGCGGACGGGACGTGCGGCGCGGCGGCGGGCGGCGGGCTCGCGGCGGCGTTGTCTCCCCCGTTCCCCACCACGTCCTCGACGTAGAGCATGCGGATCGCCACCATCAGCGCGGCGAGGACGGGGACGGCCACCATCATGCCCAGGAAGCCGAAGACGATCGCCATCAGCGACAGGCCGATCAGGGTGACCACCGGCGGCAGATCGACCCCGCGCTTCATCAGCAGCGGCGCCAGGATGTGTCCCTCGAGGAACTGCACCCCCCAGCAGAGCAGGGCCACGAACAGCGCCTTCTGCGGCGAGTCGAGGAAGCCCATGGCGATCGCCGGCACGGCGGAGAGGATCGGCCCGAGCAGCGGGATGAACTCGAGCAGCCCCGCGATCAGCCCCAGGGCCAGCGCCGCCTTGACGCCGAGCAGGCTGAAGCCCACGGCGTCGATGACGCCGATCACCACCATCATCAGCAGCTGGGCGAGCAGCCACTTGCGCAGGCTGGCGCCGATCGCCGCCAGCACCTCGGCGGCCCGCGGCCGCGCCGCGTGCGGGAACAGGTGGAGCAGACCCTCGTAGTAGAGGCGCGGCTCGGCGCCGATGTAGAGGGCGGTGAAGAGGATCAGCAGCACCCCCGCCAGCACGGCGACCGTCGACGAGAGGAACGAGAAGAGGTAGCGGGTGGCGGCGCCGAGCTGCCCGGAGAGGTCCTTGGGGAGGGTGAAGCCGGCGCCGTGGGCCGGTGTCTGCGATGTCTGCGATATCGCGCGCCTGCGCGGTGTCCGGCCTTTCCGCCACGGGCGCGGCCGGCGCGGCCGGCAACGCGGCGACGGCGCTGGAGGGCGCAGGGCCGTTGCCCGGCATGATCTGCCCCAGGAAACCGTCCTGGTGCGCGTCGACCCAGACCTCCACCCGGTTGAGGGCCTGCGGCAACAGGGTCCGCAGCTCCTGGCCCTGCGCGCGCAGGGTCGGCGCCGCCCAGGCGCCGAGCCCCACGATCACCCCCAGGAAGGAGAGCACGACCAGCGCGGCGCCCACCGCGCGGGGGACGCGGAAGCGCTCCAGGAAGTCCGCCCCGCTCGCCACCGCCAGGCCGAAGAGGATGCCGAGGAAAGTAATGAAGAAGAGGTCGTGCGCCAGCCAGAGGAGCTGCAGGAAGAGGTAGAGCCCGAAGACCAGCGCGGCGGCGCGCAGGACGTCCAGACTGCGCCAGCCGGGAAGCCGCGGCGGGCCGGCGGTCCCGGGAGTCTTGAACGGGTTGTCCATGGGTGACGCGATCGTGGGAAAATGAATGAGGGCGCCCTGGCCCTGTCATCGGGGATCGGGGCGCCCTTGGGGTCGCGGGGAAGTCTAGCCTAGAACTCGACCCGGCGCGCCGAGATCACCGGCGCGTTCGGGCTGGCGGTGAAGCCTTCCCAGGGAACCAGGATGTCGCCGAAGGGGCTGACGGCGATCGTGGTCCGGGTCTGGGAGTTGATCCCCGCCGTGTTGATCTTCACCTCGGCGCCCACCTCGCGGCCGAGCTTGTCGACCTCGACGCCGAACAGGCCGACGGGGAAGATGTCCTGGTAGTCGACCCAGGTGACCATGAAGTTGCCGCCGGAGACGGCGGCGACCGACGGCGAGACCTGACCCTGTGCGACCCCCTGGCTGATCCGCACCTCGGGGCCGACCAGGCTCCCCGCGGGGCCGACGAACTGGCCGTAGATGTGGGAGTCCTTGATGGTTCCCGCCTGACCCTGCCAGGCCACCAGCCAGCCGCTGGTGTTGGGGTCGAAGGAGACGGCCGGCCGGCGCTGCAGGCCCGCGACCGTGGTGTTGACGCGCTGCTCGGTCCCCTTGGGCTCCGCGGCGCGGTTGAAGATGCGGGCATAGACCCCCTGGGAGCTCGCGTCCGCGGCCTCCCAGACGACCATGAAGTTACCGTTCACCCCCGCCGAAATGCCGGCGTTGGCCGCCAGGCCGGCGACCGAGCTGAGCTTCAGCTCGGCGCTGGTCAGCGCGACGTTCGCCGGCCGCACCATGCGTCCGAAGATGCCGTCGCCCGCCGCTCCCGTGGTCCGGTCGTCGCTCTGCCAGACGATCACCGCGTCGGCGTTGCTGCGGACCAGGATCTTGGGGTTGCTCTGGAAGCCGGCGGTGGTGCCGTTGAGCCGCACCGGCGAGCTCACCGCCACGCCGTCGGCGCTGAACTTCTGGACGTAGACGTCGCGGTCGAGCACCTGGCGGTTCTCGATGAAGAGGTCGACGACGACGTAGTCGCTCTCCTCCGTCCAGGCGAGGAGAAACTCGCCCGAGGGGAGGAAGGCGACCGCGGGATCCTTGCGCACCGTCTCCGGCCCCTGGGAGGGGATGGAGGTGAGCTTCTGGTTCGCCACCAGGCCCAGCTCGCCGGTCAGCGGCGAGCCGTCGCGGCCGAAGAAGCGGCCGCGCAGGCCGTCCTTGTCGTTCTCCCAGACCACCAGCGCCGAGCCTTTGGCGTTGTACGCCGCGGTCGGGTTGCGCTGCTTGGAGACGGTGATCGAATTGACGCGGAACTCGTTACCCACCGGGCGCGGCTGACCCAGCATCGGGACAGCGGTCGCGAGCAGCAGAGCGGGAGCGGAAAGCCACAGCATCGGCTTTGACTTCATACCCAATCCTCCTCGAAGTTGATGACGAATCGGTCTCGTACAACGAATACCAGACAATCTTCTTTTCTAACTCTATGGCAGAACGGCATACCTGTCAATCTAGTGGAACAGCAGCGCCACCCCCGCCACCGCCACCAGCGCCCCGGCGATCCCGCCGGCCCCCACCCGCTCGCGGTGCAGCAGCATCACCAGCGGGATCACCAGCACCGGCTGCAACGCCATGATGCTCGCCGCCACGCCGGCAACGGTGTGGCGGATGGCGTAGAGCGAGAGCGAGACGCCGAGGAAAGGGCCGAAGAAGGCGCCGGCGCAGGCGTTGCCCAGGGCCGGCCGGTCGCGCAGCGCCGCGCCGACGCTCGCCCAGCGCCGGCAGACCAGCAGGAGGAGGAGATAGCCGGCGATGCCGGCCACCGCCCGCACCTGGGTGGCGGCGACCGGATCGTAGCCGCCCATGCCGAGCTTGGAGAGCACCAGCCCGCCCGCCTGGCCGAGGGCGCCGCCGAGCCCCAGGGCGACGCCGGCGAGCGGACGGCGGGCAGGAGGCTCCGCGGCCTCCGCAGAGCCCGCCGCCGGCACCATCGGTGCCGCCTGCGGATGCCGTTCGCCGACCGCCCAGGCGATGCCGGAGACGGTGAGCGCCATGCCCAGGGCGTCGCGGCCGGTCAGCGTCTCGCCGAGCGCCAGCCAGCCGATCAGCGCGGTCAGCGGCGGCGCCAGCGACAGCAGGAGCGACGACAGGCGCGGCCCGATCAGCCGGTAGGCCTGGAACAGGCAGAGATCGCCGAAGACGAAGCCGACCAGCCCGGAGACGCCGAGCCAGCCCCAGGCGTGCGGCGAGGCGTCGAGAGGGAGCGGCGAGCCGCGCAGCGCCCAGGCCGCTACAGAAAGAAGGAAGAAGGCGATCACCAGGCGGATCAGGTTGAGCGCCAGGATGCCGATCCGCCGGCCGGCGGCGGCGAACGCCAGCGCCGAGAAGGCCCAGCAGACCGCCGTGCCGAGGGCGGCCAGATGTCCCAGCTGAGCGGAGGAGGAGACGGGGGCCGGCACGGGCGCGGAGCTTAGCGCAGCCGGCCCACGAACCCGAGCACCGCCGCCACCGCCGCCTCGAGGTTCTGCCGCTCGGTCCTCCCCGAGGCGGCCCGCGGCTTGAACGAGTGGTCGCCGTCCGCCATCCAGACCACCTCGATCCCCGCCGCGAGGGCGTATCCCGCCACCTCCTCCGGGGTGCCGAAGGGGTCGCGCGTCCCCTGCACGACGAGGGCCGGGGTGCGCAGGGCGGCGAGGTGAGCGGTGCGCAGGCGGTCCGTCTGGCTGGGGGGGTGGAACGGATAGCCGAGGCAGACCAGCCCGCGCGCCCCGGCCTCGTCCGCCACCAGGCTCGCCATCCGCCCGCCCATCGACTTGCCGCCGATCACCAGCCCCGGGCCTCCCCCGAGCTCGGCGATCGTCGCCAGCCAGGCCGCGCGCAGCGCCGGCTCGCGGTCCGGGAGGTCGCCTCTCCCCGGTCTCGCGCCGCCGCCGCATGTAGGGAAACTCGAAGCGGACGACGCGCAGCCCGCCGGCGGCGAGGCCGGCGGCGATCGCGTTCATGAACGGCGAATCCATCGGCGCTCCCGCGCCGTGGGCCAGCACCAGGGTCGCGGCACCGGCCGGATTCGCCGGCAGATCGAAGATCATCCCCCGTTCTTCCATCCCGTCTCCTCCCTCTTCTCTATATACTTCGCGGAACGTTTTTTCGAGAGCCCCGATGATCCCGACGACCGCGCAACTGGAGGAGATCGCCCGCCTGCGGGAGGGGAGCCTCCGCGAGATCCCCTTCGCGCCGCTCCTCCTCGCCCACGCCCTGCGGCAGCATTCCCTGGTCCTCGAGCTGCGCCGCCGCCAGGTCTGGAAGCGGATCGTGATCGAGAACGGCGTCCCCGTCGACTGCCGCTCGAACCTCGCCCACGAGACCCTCGGCCGCTACATGGTGAACGAGGGAAAGCTCGGCGAGGAAGATTACACCTCCTGCCTCTCCCGCTCGGCGGCGCGCGGCGTCCCGTTCGGCGAGGTCCTGCTCGAGAACGGACTGGTGACCGCCGTCGATCTCTTCCGCATCCTGCAGCAGAACCTGGCCAAGAAGCTGCTCGACCTCTTCACCTGGAGCGAGGGGGAGCTCCGCTGGCTCGAGGAGGCCCCGGCCTCGGCCTCGTCGCTCAAGGTGAAGGTGCCGCAGCTGATCCTGACCGGGGTCAGCAACTTCGCTCCCCAGGAGGAAGTGGACATGTCGGTGGCGCCGCTGGTGGGCAAGAAGCTGGTCCGCCACCCGACTCCCCCCTTCCCGCTCGACGACCTGCGCCTCAGCCGCGCCCAGAGCCAGATCGCCGAGGCGCTGCACCCGCCCGGCCGGCGGATGGGCGAGCTGGCGGAGCTGACCCGGCTGCCCGTCGACGAGATCACCCGCATCCTCTACGCGCTGTCGATCCTCGGGGTGGTGGCGCCCGCCGACCTGCTGCCGCGGGATCTGAGCTCGACCGCCGCCTTCCCCCGCCCGAGCCTGACGCCGCCGCCGCTCGCGGCGTCCGCGGCGACGGTGCCGATGCCGGTCCTCGCTCCGCCGCCCGCACCGCCTCCCGCCGCCCCCCCCGCCCCCGCGGCCGCCCCGATCCCCACGCCGACCGCGGCGGAGATCGAGCGGCGGCGCAACGAGATCATGCAGGCCTACCTCGCCTACCGGCGCCAGGACGCCTTCGACCTGCTGGCGGCTCCCGAGGACGGCTCGCCGCCGGTGTTCGAGCGGCAGTTCCTCGACTTCGCCCGGCGGTTCGCTCCCTGGCGGCTCGACCAGGGGGGGCCGGAAGGGATGGAGGCCGGCATGCAGGAGAAAGCGCGCGACCTCTTCCTCGCCGGCGCCCGGGCGTTCGCCGAGCTGATGGACGCCGAGCTGCGCAACACCCTGCTCTTCCGGCGCCGGACCCTGCGCGAGGAGCGCGCCCGCAAGCCGGCGGCGAGCTTCGCGATCAAGACCGATCTGCTCGACGCCGAGTCGCAGTACAAGAAGGGGAAGGCGCTGATGGACGGCGAGAAGTACCGCGAGGCGCTGATGCTCCTCGAGTTCGCCGCCGACTGCGATCCGCAGAACGGCCTCTACGCCGCCGAGCTCGCCTACTGCCGCTTCCTGAGCAGCTCCGCCAACGCCGGCCGCGCGCTCAAGGAGCTCGCCGAGACGCTGCGCCGCGACCCCAACTGCGGCCTCGCCGCCTTCTATGCCGGCGAGATCGAGCGCCAGGCCGGCGACCCCGTCGCCGCCGAAGCCCATCTGCGCCGCGCCATCAAGCTGATGAGCCCCGACCGCCGCCCGATCGAGGCCCTGAAGGCGCTGTCGAGCGAACGCCGGCGCTGAGGTCTGTCCCGCCCGCACCCCCGGGCCGCACCACAGTAAGCAACGGGGGCGCTGTGCTAGCATCGAGGCCCCAGAGCGACCAACAACCTCGGCCCGGCCGGAATCCCGGTCGTCTCCCGGGCCTTGAACCGCGACAAGGAGGGGACGATGAAACTCGGACAAGTGCTGATGAAAGAACGCGAGCGCAAGAAGCTCTCGACCGACGATATGGCCGGCAAGCTCGGCATCGCTGCCGACAAGTACCAGGAGATCGAGGCGGGAGAATCGCCGGCCGAGACCTGGGGACCGCGCCTGGCCCTGATCGCCATCAAGCTCGAGACTCCCACGTCGCGCCTGCTGGCCGACAGCGGCCGCTCCGCCGATACCCGCGCCGGCCAGGCCGGCGAGCTGATCCGCAAGCACCGCGAGCGCCGCGGCAAGACCCCCGAGCAGATGGCCGAGGCGCTCGAGATCCCGGCCGACGAGTACCAGCAGATCGAGGCCGGGCAGTCACCGGTCGAGGAGTACGGGCCGCTCTTCCTCCGCTTCGCGGAGACCATCGAGCAGCCGGTGTTCAACCTCTTCTATCCCTTCGGTCTGCCGCTCGACAAGCTGAACCTCGAAGACTACCGATAAGCCCGCCCTGTGCTGCCGGAGCCGGCGCCCTCCCGGGCGCCCGCTTCCCTCTCCCTCTCCGGTATTTTTCGTCGATATGGTACAAAGCGGCGGACGCTTCACCGGAGCCTACCGCCATGAAGAAATCATTCGCTCTCCCGCTCGCCCTCCTGCTCGTCCTGCTCGCAGTCGCCACCGCGGCGGGCGCCCGCGTCTCCCATCCGGACGCTCACGCCGCCCTCAAGCCGGCCGTCGATCCCGCCCTGTTCAAGGGGATGAAATGGCGCGAGATCGGCCCCTTCCGCGGCGGCCGCGTCGCCGCGGTCACCGGCGTGCGCGGCGACCGCAACACCTACTACTTCGGCGGCACCGGCGGCGGCGTCTGGAAGTCGACCGACGCCGGGCGCAGCTGGAAGAACGTCTCGGACGGCTTCTTCGGCGGCTCGATCGGCGCGGTCGCGGTCTCCGACTGGGACCCCAACGTCGTCTACGCCGGCGGCGGCGAGGTCACCGTGCGCGGCAACGTCTCGCACGGCGACGGCCTCTGGAAGTCGACCGACGCCGGCAAGACCTGGAAGCTCTCGGGGCTCGCCGACGGGCGCCAGATCGTGCGCATCCGCATCCATCCGAAGAACCCCGACCTCGTCTACGCGGCCGTCCTCGGCCACGTCTTCGGCCCCAGCGAGACGCGCGGCGTCTACCGTTCGCAGGACGGCGGCGGCCACTGGCAGCGCGTCCTCTACGTCAACGACCGCGCCGGCGCCGTCGACCTCGCCATGGACCCGGTCAATCCGCGCGTCCTCTACGCCTCGATGTGGAGCTTCAAGCGCACTCCCTACAGCCTGGAGAGCGGCGGCCCCGGCTCCGGGATCTGGAAGTCGACCGACGGCGGCGACCACTGGAGCGAGCTCACCCGCAACGAGGGGCTCCCCAAGGGAACCATCGGCATCAACGGCGTCGCCGTCTCGGCCACCGATCCGGAGAACCTCTACGCCGTCGTCGAGGCGGAGGAAGGCGGGCTCTTCCGCTCGCGCGACGGCGGCAAGACCTGGGCGAAGACCAGCGACGACCGCGAGCTGCGCCAGCGCGCCTGGTACTACAGCCACGTCTACGCCGACCCCAAGGAGGAGGAAGGGGTCTACGCCCCCAACGTCCAGTTCCTCCATTCGAAGGACGGCGGCAAGAGCTTCACCCGCATCCGCACCCCGCACGGCGACAACCACGACCTGTGGATCGACCCCGACGACCCGCTGCGGATGATCGAGTCGAACGACGGCGGCGCCACGGTCTCGAACGACGGCGGCAGGACCTGGACGGGCGAGGACAACCAGCCGACCGCCCAGTTCTACCGCGTCTCGACCGATACCCACGTCCCCTACCGCATCCTCGGCGCGCAGCAGGACAACTCGGCCGTGCGCATCCTGTCGCGCGGCTCGGGGGCGGGGATCGGCCCGCGCGACTGGGAGCCGACGGCCGGGGGAGAGAGCGGCTACATCCTCGCCGACCCGAAGAATCCGGAGGTCGTCTACGGCGGCTCCTACGGCGGCTTCCTCACCCGGCTGAACCACGCCACCGGCGAGCTCCGCGACGTCAACCCCTGGCCCGACAACCCCATGGGCTACGGCGCCGCCGACATCAAGTACCGCTTCCAGTGGAACTTCCCGATCGCCTTCTCGCCCAACGACCCGGGCACGCTCTACGCCGCCGCCCAGGTCCTGTTCAAGAGCACCGACGGCGGCCAGAGCTGGCAGGTGATCTCCCCCGACCTGACGCGCAACGACAAGGCGCGGCAGGCCTCCTCCGGCGGCCCGATCACCAAGGACAACACCAGCGTCGAGTACTACGACACGATCTTCTACGTCGCCGAGTCGCCGCGGGCGCCCGGCGTGATCTGGACCGGCTCCGACGACGGCCTGGTGCAGGTCACCCGCGACGGCGGCAAGAGCTGGAAGAACGTGACGCCGAAGGGGATGCCGGAGTGGATCATGATCAACCAGATCGACCCCAGCCCCTTCGAGCCCGGCGGCGCCTACGTGGCGGCGACGATGTACAAGTCCGCCGACGACCGCCCCTACCTCTACAGGACGAGCGACTACGGCGCGACCTGGACGCGGATCGACAGCGGCATCGACCCGGCCCACTTCACCCGCGTCGTGCGCGCCGATCCCGTCCAGCGGGGCCTGCTCTACGCCGGCACCGAGCGCGGCATGTACGTCTCCTTCGACGACGGCGCGCGCTGGCAGCCGCTGCAGCTCAACCTGCCGATCGTCCCCATCCACGACCTGACGATCAAGGACGGCACGCTGATCGCCGCCACCCACGGCCGCGCCTTCTGGGCGCTCGACGACCTCTCGCCGCTGCGCGAGCTGGCCGCCGCGCACGACCTCGGCGGCGCCGGCGTCCACCTCTTCGCGCCGGCGGCGGCCGATCGCGAGAGCGGCGGCGGCGGCGGCTTCCAGCCGCCCAACTCCGGCGAGAACCCGCCGGCCGGCGCGGTCTTCGACTACTACCTCAAGGCGGCGCCCCCGGCGGCCAAGGCCAAGGAGGTCAAGCTCGAGATCCTGACCCGCGACGGCAAGCTCATCCGCACCTTCCACGGCAAGGCCGCCGAGACCGGCAAGGGGACGGCTGCGCAGGCGGGCTGCCGCCGCCGAGCCCGCGGCGAGCCCGGCGCCGGACAAGACGGACAAGGCGGACAAGAACGCCGAGGAGGCCGAAGAGCCCAAGGACCAGCCGAGCCTGCCGGTCGAGGCGGGGCTCAACCGCTTCGTCTGGGACCTCACCTGGCCGCCGGCGAAGAGCTTTCCGGAGATGATCCTGTGGACCGGCGGCGTCCCGGAGCCCACGGCCGTGCCGGGCTCCTACCAGGCCCGGCTGACCGTCCCGGGAGCCGGTGGCGGCACCTTCACCCAGCCGTTCGAGATCCGCAAGGACCCGCGCTCCGCCGCGACGCAGGACGACCTCGAGGCCCAGCTCCGCTTCCAGATGGAGATCCGCGACAAGCTGACCGAGACCCATGAGGCGATCGGCCGCATCCGCGAGGTCCGCGCGCAGCTCGGCGAGATCGAGAAGCGCCTGGCCAAGGATGCCGCGATGAAGCCGGTCGTCGACGCGGCAAAGGAGCTCGGCAAGCAGATCACCACGGTCGAGGAGGCGCTCTACCAGACCCACAACCGGACCGCCGAGGACCCGCTCAACTTCCCCATCCGCCTGAACGACAAGCTCAACGGCGTGGCCTCCTCGGCCGCCCTCGGCGACTACCGCCCAACGGCACAGGCCGTGCAGGCGAAAGAGCAGTTGACGGCGGCGATCGACGCCCAGCTCGCCAGGCTGCGGGCCCTCTGGGACGGCGATTTGGTCCGCTTCAATCAGCTCGCGCGGGAAAAGGGGGTGGCGGCGGTCATCGCTCCTCCCGTTCAGCTAAAATAATCAGCAGGGGGCGACGAAACTTGCGCGACACCAACGTCATCACCAGATCCTTTCCGACCTATACCCTGAGCGGCTGGAACCTCTCGGAGCTGTGCCCCGAGCCCGGCGAGGAGGCCTTCGTCGCGCGGCTCGCCGAGCTCGCGGCGGCCGTCTCCACCTTCGAGGCTCGGCGCGCGGAGCTCGACGCGCAGATGGACCCCGAGCTCTTCCTCGCCATCCTCCAGCAGTACAAGCGGTTGACCGAGCTGGTGCAGGTGCTCAACGGCTACACCTCGCTCTGGTTCTATTCCGACACCAGCAGCCAGGAGGCGCTCACCTTCCGCAACCGCACGCGGCAGGCGGCGACCGCGGCGGGCAACCGCATCCTCTTCTTCACCCTCTGGTGGCGGAGCCTGTCGGACGAGGAGGCCTGGCGCCTGCTGCCGAGCGCGGCGCAGCACCCCGACGACCGCCACTACCTCGAAGAGGTGCGGCGCTTCAAGCCGCACACCCTCGACGAGAAGTCGGAGCAGCTGATCAACCTCAAGGACCAGAACGGCATCGCCGCCGTGGTCACCCTCTATTCGATGCTCACCAACGGGCTCGAGTTCAACCTCGAGCTGGACGGCAAGAGCCACAAGCTCACCCGCGACGAGCTGATGGGGCACGCCTTCTCCCCGCGGCCCGAGCTGCGGGAGGCGGCCTACCGCGAGCTCTACCGGGTCTACTCGCAGCAGGCGAACGTCCTCGGCCAGATCTACGCCAACATCGCGCGCGACTGGCACGACGAGCAGGTGGTGCTGCGCGGCTACTCCTCGGCGATCGCGGTGCGCAACCTCGACAACGACATCCCCGACCGCGCGGTCGAGGTGCTGCTCGAGGTGGCGCGCGAGAACCGCGGCATCTTCCAGCGCTATTTCCGCCTCAAGGCCGGCTGGCTCGGCGTCGAGCGGCTGCGCCGCTACGACATCTACGCTCCGCTCGCCAGCTCCGACCGCAAGATCGAATACGCCGACGCCGTCCGCTCGGTGCTCGAGACCTTCGACCATTTCCATCCCCGTTTCGCCGAGATGGCCGAACGGGTGTTCACCGAAGGGCACCTCGACGGCGAGATCCGCAAGGGGAAGCGCGGCGGCGCCTTCTGCTACACCGTGCTGCCCAAGTACACCCCGTGGGTGCTGGTCAACTACTCCGGCCGGGTGCGCGACGTGGCGACCCTCGCCCACGAGCTCGGCCACGCCGTCCACAGCATGATGGCGAGCGGCCGTTCGAACCTGACCCAGCACGCCTCGCTGCCGCTCGCCGAGACCGCCTCGGTGTTCAGCGAGATGCTGATGACCGACCGGCTGCTGCGCGAGGAGCACGACCCGCTCGCCCGCCGCGAGCTGCTCGCCGCCGCCGTCGACGACGTCTACGCCACCGTGCTGCGCCAGGCCTACTTCGTCCTCTTCGAGAGCGAGGCCCACGCCGCCATCCGCGCCGGCCGCTCGACCGACGAGCTGTCCGAGCTCTACCTCGAGAAGCTGCGCGAGCAGTTCGGCGACAGCGTCGAGGTGGCCCCCGAGTTCCGCCACGAGTGGCTGTCGATCCCCCACATCTACCAGACCCCGTTCTACTGCTACGCCTACAGCTTCGGCCAGCTCCTGGTGCTCGCCCTCTACCGCCGGTTCCAGGAGGAGGGGGAGGCGTTCAAGCCCGGCTACATGCGGCTGCTCTCCTACGGCGGCTCCGCCCGCCCCGAGCACATCCTCGCCGAGGTCGGGATCGACATGCGGGACCGCACCTTCTGGCAGGGCGGCTTCGACCTCGTCAGGGCGCGGATCGACGAGCTCGAGGGGATCGAGCTCTGACCCGCCGGCGTCCGCTGAAACGGAACCGCCTCGCCGCTCGTCTTCTGCTTTGAAACCGGACGCACGGTTTCCTTCCAAGGAGACGACGATGAACGGAACCAGGATTTTCGGGGTGGCGCTGCTCGCGGCGGGGCTCGGCGTGGGGCAGGCCGTGGCGGCGGACCTCTGGCTGCACGTCAGGGTGCATGGCGAGAAGGGGGCCGACGAGGCGATGGTCAACCTGCCGATCGCGATGGCCCGCAACCTCGCCGGCATGATCCCCGAGGAGGCGCGGACCTCCCACAAGGTGCACGTCAAAGACCAGGACTACAGCATCGCCGACCTGCGCCACGCCTGGCGCGAGGTCGAGAACGGCCCCGACGCCAACTACATCACCGTCAACGATCAGACCTCCAAGGTGAAGATCGGCAAGCGCGGCAACTATCTGGAGCTGCGCGCCGACGACAAGGTGGGATCGCAGGACCATGTCGAGGCGAGGATCCCGCTGCCGGTGGTGGCGGCGCTCCTCTCCGGCTCGGGAGACCGCCTGAACGTCGACGCCGCCCTCGACGAGCTCACCCGCTTCGGCGAGGGGGAGCTGCTGACGGTCACCAACGATCACGAGTCCGTCCGCATCTGGGTCGACCACACCGCCGACGCGCGGTGACGCGCTGTTTTCAGTCGTGTCCTAGTTTGACCGCGCAGCCGACTGGCAGCGACGAAGGAGCGGAGCCCGAAGGAGGCGAGCAGGTTCAAACCAGGACACGACGCTCGCCACCGCCGCCTCAGGCGATCCCGAGCTCCCCCGCCGCCATCGCCGCGATCCGTTCGCCGATCGGGATCGAGGCGGTGGCGCCGGGGGACGGGGCGTTCAGCACGTGGACCGCCCGCTCGCTGCGCACGATCCGGAAATCGTCGAGCAATCCCCCCTTGGCATCGAGGGCCTGCGCCCTCACCCCGCTGCCGGAGCGGTGGACGTCGGCCGGCTGGATCGCCGGCACCAGGCGCTGCAGATCGCGCACGAACAATCCTTTCGACAGCGACCGCCGGACCTCGTAGGCGCCGATGCCGCCGAAGCGCGCGGCGAGGCGCCAGAAGCCGGGCCAGGCGGCGATCCCCGCCATGTCGCGCAGCGAGACGTCGCGCCAGCGGTAGCCCTCGCGCTTCAGGGCCAGCACCGCGTTGGGGCCGGCCTCGACCGAGCCATCCACCCGCCGCGTCAGGTGAACGCCGAGGAAAGGGAAGCGCGGATCGGGGACCGGGTAGATCAGCCCGCGCACCAGGCTCCGCCGCTCGGCGGCGAGGTCGTAGTACTCGCCGCGGAAGGGGAAGATGCGCACGTCCGGCGTGGCGCCGCAGAGGCGGGCCACGCGGTCCGCCTGCAACCCCGCGCAGTTGACCAGCAGGGACGCCGCGAAGGCGCCGCGCGAGGTCTCGGCCACCAGGCCGGAGCCGTCGCGCCGCACGGCGAGCAGGCGGGCGCCGGTCAGCACCCGCCCGCCGGCGGCCTCGATCCGCCGGGCGTAGGCGCGGGCGACGCCGGGATAGTCGGCGATCCCCGTCTCCGGCACGTGGAGGGCGGCGATGCCGGTCACCTCGGGCTCGAAATCCCGGATCTCCTCCGCCCGTAGGCGGCGCACGCCGGTGAGGCCGTTGGCCTGCCCGCGCCGCTCGAGCTCGTCGAGCCGCGGCAGCTCCTCAGGGTTGGTCGCCACGACCAGCTTGCCGACCCGCTGGTGGGCGATCCCCTCTTCCGCGCAGAAGCGGTAGAGCGCCCGCGCCCCCTCGGCGCAGAGGGTCGCCTTGAGCGACCCCGGCTTGTAGTAGAGCCCGGAGTGGATGACGCCGCTGTTGTGGCCGCTCTGGTGGGCGGCGACGCGCTGCTCCGCCTCGAGCACCACGACGCGCAGGCCGCGGCCGACGGCGAGCGCCATGGCGGTGGCGAGCCCGAGCAGGCCGCCGCCGATGACGGCGACGTCGCAGGTGCCGTCGACCGAGGTCATGGTTTGCAAGGGGAGAGGCGCACGGGAAGCCGGACGGAAGGCTACGGCGCGAGCCGTTCGATCCGCCACCCCTCCCCGCCCGCCCCCGCGGTGCGTGTGTAGAGCAGCCGATCGTGCAGCCGGTTCGGGCGCCCCTGCCAGAACTCCACCGCCTGGTGACGGACGCGGAATCCACCCCAGGGGGCGGGGAGCGGCACGGGGCCGTCCGCGAAGCGCTCGCCGGCCTCGCGCATCCAGCGTTCGAGCTCCGCGCGCCCGGCGACCGGCCGGCTCTGGGGAGAGGCCCAGGCGCTCAGGCGCGAGCCGAGCGGGCGGGAGGCGAAGTAGGCCTCCGACTCCTCGCGGGAGGTGGGCTCCACCGTCCCTTCGACGCGCACCTGGCGGTCGAGCATCCCCCAGTAGAAGACCAGCGCGGCGTAGGGGTTCGCGAGCAGCTCCCGCCCCTTGCGGCTCTCGGCGTTGGTATAGAAGACGAACCCCCGCTCGTCGACCCCCTTGAGGAGCACGACGCGCGCCGACGGCCGCCCCTCGCGGTCCGCGGTGGCGAGGGTCATCGCGGTGAACTCTTCCGGCGAGGCTGCCCGCGCCTGCTCGAGCCAGCGGCGGAACTGCTCGATGGGGTCGGCGGCGAGCTCGCTTTCGGAGAGCCCGGCCAGCCCGTACTCGCGGCGCACGTCGGAGACGTTCATCGCAGCGGATTCTATCCGCACACCCGGCGCGGCGGAAAGTTCTTCACCGGCCCGACAAAACGTCTCGCGGCATAAACCGCCGGCGGGAGACGTCTCTCCACGACGTTCTTTTACATCGATCAACGGCTCGCGGCGCTCGTCGGTTATGTATTGTAAGTACTTGATTCTATTTGACTTACGCTTCTGTTGCGCTCTATATTCGGGAGCGGGAGAGAACGATGATCGAGCCGCTCACCAGCCGTCAAGAACATATCCTGGAGCCAGCCGCGCTGAGCCGGTTGCGGGCGGCGCTGCCGGAGGAGCTCCGCGGCCGGCTGTGCAGCGCCCGCGAGCTCGCGGTGGAGCGGCAGGACGCCGCCGGCGAAGGCGCCTTCGCGACCGCCGTGCCGGTGCTCGACCGTCTCCTCGCCGGCGGGTTGCCGCGCGGCCAGCTGGTGGAGCTCGTGGGCTCGCGCACCAGCGGCCGCTTCTCCACCCTGCTCGCGGCGCTCGCCGCGGCCACCGGCGTGGGAGAGGCGGCGGCGCTGGTCGATCTCGGGGACAACCTCGATCCGGCCGCCGCCTCGGGATTGGGGATCGACCTCGACCGTCTCCTCTGGGTCCGGCCGGCCCGCCTCAAGGATGCGCTGGCGGCGACCGAGATGCTGATCGCCGGCGGTTTCCGCCTGGTGGTGCTCGACCTCGGGGCCCCCCCGGTGCGCGGTGGCCGCGGAATCGAGTCCGCCTGGCTGCGCCTGACCCGGGCGGCCCGCACCCACGACGCGGCGCTGCTGGTGGGCTCGCCCTACCGGGTGAGCGGCACCGCGGCGGCCGCGGTGCTGAAGGCGGAGCCCGGGCGCGGCACCTGGCGCGGCGGCGGCGCCTCGCCGTGGCTGCTCGACGGCCTCGCCTCGCGCGTCGTGCTCGAGAAGCTCCGCGGCAGCCTCCCCGGCCGGAGCGAGGACCTGCGGCTGACCGTGGAGGCGCTGCCGCGCCCCGCCGCGCCGCCGCGCCTGCGGATGAAGCCCGCCGCTCCGGTCTCGCCGATGCTTCCGCTGGCCCCGGCGGCCGCCGAGCGCCGTCGTCCCCTCCTGCGCGCCGTCGCGAGCTGAGCCGAGCTGAGCCGAGCTGAAGCGCACCCCGCTTTCGCCGTAGACCCCATGCCGCGGATCGCCTGCCTCCACCTCCCGCTCTTCCCCCTCGCCGCCCGGTTGCGCAGCGAGCCCGAGCTGACCCGGGAGGCCCTCGTGGTGGTGGAGGGGAACGGCAACGCCGCCCGCGTGGTGGCGGCCACCCGCCTCGCCCGCGCGGCCGGCGTGCGCCCCGGCCTCACCCTGCCGCAGGCGCGGGCGCTCTGCCCCAAGCTCGTGGCCCGCCCCCGCGACGGCGACTGCGAGCGGGCGGCCCAGGAAGCGCTGCTCGAGGTGGCGGAGGGGTTCTCGCCGCGCGTCGAGGACGCCGGCGAGGGGATCGCCTATCTCGACGCCGACGGCATCGAGCGCCACTACCCCGTCGCCTCCCCCGAGCTCGAGATGGGGCGCACGCTGATGAACGCCGCGGAGGCGGCGGGGCTGCCGGCGCGGGTGGGGATCGCCTCGAGCAAGCTGGCGGCGCGGGTGGCCTCCGGCCTCCCCCATCCGCCGGTGGTGGTGCCCGCCGGGGAGGAAGCCCCCTTTCTGGCCCCGCTGCCGCTCCAGCGGCTCAGCCCGGAGGTCGACCTCGCCGCGACCCTGGAGCGCTGGGGGGTGCACTCGGTCGGGGATTTCGCGCGGCTGCCGCCGTCGCGGGTGGCGAGCCGCCTGGGGCGGCTCGGCCGCGAGCTGCACTCGACCGCCCGCGGGATCGATCCGCGGCCGCTGATGCCGCGCGAGCCCCCGCCGGCCTTCCACGAGGGGATGAGCCTCGAATGGCCGCTGGTCGCCCTCGAGCCCTTCCTGTTCGTCGGCCGGGCGGCGCTCGACCGCCTCTGCGAGCGCCTGGAGGCGCGCGGCTTCGCCTGCCAGCGCCTGGTGCTCGAGATGCGGCTCGAGCCGGACGGCTTCCAGACACGCTCGGTCGAGATGCCGGCGCCCACGCTCGACGTCAAGACCCTGCTCACCCTGGTGCGCCTGGAGCTCGAGGCCCGGCCGCCGGGAGCGCCGGTGGCCGGCTTCACCTTCGTGGCCCATCCGGACCGCCCGCACGAGGCGCAGCTCTCGATCTACGGGCCGGCGGCGCTCTCCCCCGACAAGCTGGCCACCACCCTCGCCCGCCTCTTCGCGCTGCTCGGGCCCGACCGCGTCGGCTCGCCGCGGCCCGTCAACGGCCATCGTCCGGAAGGCTTCGCCCTGGTCGACTTCTCGCCGCCGCCGCCGCCGGAGGTGCGCCGCGAGCCGCGCGCCGGCCGCGGCCTGCTCGCCGTGCGGGTGCTGCGGCCGCCGGTCGAGATCGAGGTGCTCACTCAAGCGTGGATGGGCGGCGGGCGGAGCGCCGCCGGCCAAGAGAACGAGGACGACGCCCGGCTGCCGCCGGTCGAGATCCGTGCGCTGCCGGGCGACGAAGCGGCGAAGCGCCCCCGCGTCGAGGGGGAGGTGCGGGTCGCCTCCGGCCCCTGGGGACTGGAGGAGGACTGGTGGGACGACGATCCGGCGGGCCGGGACTACTGGGATGTGGAAATCGCCGGCCGCGGGCTCTATCGGATCTACCGGGAGCGCGCGACCGGCGTCTGGTACGCCGACGGGATCTACGACTAGCCGGTCAGCCCCGCGGCTAGAGCTCGCTCGCCGGCGAGAAGTGGAGCGCCATGCAAGCGCTGTCGAGCTTGACGGCGTCGTAGCCGACGCTGAACCGGCCGCCGGCCTTCATTTCGACCGTCACCCAGGCCTGCGCCGCGAACCGATCCTCCGGCGGCACCGCGCCGGCCGCCGTCACGAAGGAGTTGAGGTTGAGGTAGAGCCAGCCGAAGCTGTAGGGCGCCACCGGCAGGTCGGCGCCGCCCACCTCGGTACGCTGGGCCTCGGCCGGGAACGGGATCAGGCCCTGCTGCGGCGGCTGCGGCGACACCGGGAAGCTCTGCGGCACCTGCGGCTGTTCCTGCTCGTCGAAGATGACGATCGCCTCCTCGCCGAGCGGATACCACGCCGGCCGCACACCGGCGACGACCGGGCAGGTGAACGGCGTCTGGTTCACCTTCGAGTCGCGCCAGACGAACAGGCTGGTGCCGCCGTCGAACAGGCCGCCGGTGACGAAGCGCGCCGCGAAGTTGGTCGCCAGCGGCTCGCGGTTGTCGACCGCCGTCCAGTTGTCGTAGCGGCCGTAGAAGGTGTAGTTCCCGGCGAGGGAGGTCTCGGGGTTGGTGGCGCTCGCCTCGATGTGGACCAGGGTGTTGCCGTCCGCGAAGTTCGCGCCGTCGTTGATGTAGAAGTAGTCCCCCCAGAGCACGTTCTGGTCGGTGGCGTCGCCGGTGCCGCCGGGGCCGAAGTAGCCGGGATCGCCCGGGAAGCGGAGGGTGCAGTTGCTGACCGTGTCGACGGTGATGTAGCCGCGCGCGATGTTGTCCCCCAAGGCGCGGCCGGCGCAGCGGCCGCCGAGGTTCGACGAAGGCTGGCCGGTGAGCGACTGCTCGAGCCCGTTGACGAACGAGGCCGGCAACTGCGGCGGCGGCAGCAGCCCGGTGCAGCTCGCGAAGTTGATGTCCTGCGAGAACTGCCCCTGCGGCGAGATGGTGTCGTGCGGGTCCTGCCCGGCCGAGGCGGTCTGCGGCAGGCTGCCGTGGATGACGTCGCGCAGGTTGATCGTCTGCACGTCGTAGCCGGTCAGGTAGATGTTGAAGTCGAGCACCGGCACCGACAGGTCGGACCACACCACCACGTGCGCCAGCACTGCCGTCGCCGAGGCGTTGTTGACCGAAAAGACCGTATCGATCCCCCACATGTTGTCGAGATCGACCTCGAAGTACGGCAGCAGCAGGGTGGCGGCCGGCACGGCGTCGATCGTGCAGATCACGGCGCGGCCGGGCACGGCGGCGAGAAAACCCGCGAGCAGCAGGAGAGCGAGACAGCTCTTCTTCATGAAACTCCTCCTTGAGTCGGTGCAATGGATGAAACTGCGGAACAGCGGCGAAAGTATATGCGGGGAGCCTTCCGGAGCCTAGCCGTGCGGAGAAAAATCGCCCAGAAATGGAAAACGGGCGCCCATCGCGGGCGCCCTTGAGGACATCGTAGGTGCCGGGTGCCGGGCTAGAAGTGCCAGACGAGGCCGGCGTTGGCGCCGAAACCGCGCAGCTGGAGGGGGACCCGCTCGGAGACCGTGGCGCTCGAGCTGAAAGTGTTGTTGCGCACCGTCGCGTCGACGCTGCGGTAGATGCCCTCCAGCGTCACGCCGAAGCCGTGCGGGGTCTTGATGTCCGCCCCGGCCATGGCGAACCAGCCGAGCTCGTTGTTGGTGTTCCCGCGGTCGGGGTTGAGCAGGAAATAGCTCGCGCCGCCGCCCAGATAGGGGGAGAACGGCGCATCGGGCTGCCACTTGTACTGCAGACCGGCTTCCAGCGGCACGACGCGCAGCTTGAGGTCGTCGCCGTTGCTGAACCGGGTGCCGGACGTGATGTCGCCGAGGTAGGTGGCCCTGAGGGTGACGAAGCGGCCGAAGTCGAGCTTGACGCCGCCGCCGTAGCCATGGCCCGCATCCTTCGTATCCTGATAGGAACCGAAGATTCCGAAGTCCGCCGCCTTCGCCGGCGCCGCCAGGGCTCCCCACCCGAGCCCCATCGCGGCCACCGCACACAGAATGCTCTTTTTCATCACGATCGCCTCCACTTTCTGTTGCTTGCCGATCCATTCCGCGGCCGGAGGAGCCCGGCCGACCGTTGACGAACGGCGCGGCGCTCGAGAGTCGAGCACCGGCCGCCAAATCGAACGGCGAAACGTGCAAGAGCCGTTCCAAAAACACTGGAACGGCGGGAGGGAGGCGGCGCGGCCGGGGCCCTTACTTGCGGCGGTTGCCTTGCAGGATGCGCTTGCGCAGGCGAAAGGAGGAGGGGGTGACCTCCACCATCTCATCCTCGCGGATGAACTCGAGCGCCTGCTCGAGGTTCATGATGCGCGGCGGCACCAGACGGACGGCGTCGTCCGATCCGGAGGCGCGCATGTTGGTGAGCTTCTTCTCCTTGGTGATGTTGACGTCGAGGTCGTTGGGGCGGGCGTTCTCCCCCACCACCATCCCCTCGTAGACCTCTTCGCCGGGGGCGATGAACAGCTCGCCGCGCGGCTGCAGCCCCTCGATGGCATAGGCGGTGGTGCGCCCGGGACGGTCGGCGACCAGGGCGCCGTTGGTGCGGTGGGCGATATCCCCGTGCCAGACGTCCCAGCCGTCGAACAGGTGGTTGAGGATGCCGGTCCCCCGGGTGTCGGTGAGGAACTCCGAGCGGAAGCCGATCAGCCCCCGCGAAGGGACGCGGAACTCCATCCGCACGCGGCCGGAGCCGTGGTTGATCATCTTCGTCATCCGCCCCTTGCGCACCCCCATCTGCTGGGTGACGACGCCGATGTAGTCCTCCGGGCAGTCGATCACCAGCTGCTCCATCGGCTCATGGAGCTGGCCGTCGACCTGGCGGGTGAGGACCTCGGGCTTGCCGACCGACATCTCGTACCCCTCGCGGCGCATCATCTCGATCAGGATGGCGAGCTGCAGCTCGCCGCGCCCCGAGACCTGGAAGGCGTCCGCCGAGTCGGTCGGCTCGAGCCGGATGGAGACGTTGGTCAGCACCTCCTTCTCCAGCCTCTCCTTGAGCTTGCGCGAGGTGACGTACTTGCCGTCGCGGCCGCTGAACGGCGAGTCGTTGATCGACATCACCATGGCGATCGTCGGCTCGTCGATCTGGATGTGCGGCAGCGCGCGCGGGTTCTCGCGGTCGGAGAGGGTCTCGCCGATGCTCACCTCGTCGAGGCCGGCGATGGCCACGATGTCCCCCGGGCCGGCCTCGGCGATCTCCACCCGCCGCAGCCCTTCGTAGCCGTAGAGCAGCGAGACCTTGGCGGGGAGAAAACTGCCGTCGAGCCGGCAGAGCGCCACCTCCTGGGCCTTGCGCACCGCGCCGTTGAAGATCCGCCCGATCGCCAGGCGGCCGACGTAGTCGTCCCAGGCCAGGTTGGTGAACAGCAGCTGCAGCGGCGAGGACGGATCGTAGGCGGGAGGCGGCACCGAGCGCACGATCTCCTCGAACAAAGGCTGGAGCGTCTCGTCCTCGCCGTCGGCCTGGCGCCGGCACTTGCCGGCCCGGGCGTTGCAGTAGAGCACCGGAAAGTCGAGCTGCTCCTCGGTGGCGTCGAGGTCGATGAAGAGGTCGAAGACCTCGTCGAGCACCTCGGCGACGCGGGCGTCCGGGCGGTCGATCTTGTTGATCACCACGATCGGCGCCAGCTTCGCCTCGAGCGCCTTGCGCAGCACGAAGCGGGTCTGCGGCAGCGGCCCCTCGCTGGCGTCGACCAGCAGCATCACGCCGTCCACCATCTTCAGCGTGCGCTCCACCTCGCCGCCGAAGTCGGCGTGACCCGGCGTGTCGACGATGTTGATGCGCACCCCCCGGTAGTGGATGGAGGTGTTCTTGGCCATGATGGTGATCCCCTTCTCGCGCTCGAGGTCGATCGAGTCCATCACGCGCTCGGCCACGTGTTCGTTGGCGCGGAAGATACCGCTCTGCCAGAGCATCGCGTCCACCAGCGTGGTCTTGCCGTGGTCCACGTGGGCGATGATGGCGAGGTTGCGCACGTCGTCTCTAGTCTGGGAATTCAAGCGTCCTCTCGTTCTCGGGGAAAAAAGGGAAAACCGTGAAAAGTTTGCATGCCCCGCGGGGGCGGGGAGGATATCACAAGCGGCCCAGCGGCAGGCGCCCGCCGCGGCTCAGGCTTCCTGCGGCTCGGCCAGGCCCAGCCTGCGCAGGGCGGCGAGCGCCCGGCGCACCGTCGCCACCTCTTCCGGCTCGAAGTAGGCGAGCTCGCAGCGGGTGCAGACCCAGGCCGGGACCTGCTCCCAGGCCATGCGGTAGCCCTCGCGGTCGACGTAGACCGGCGCCGTCCCCTGCTCGACGGCGCCCTGGCAGCGCAGGCAGCGCATCGGCAGGACCTCCGGGGTGCGGACGCGGGCGTGCTGTCCGAGCGGCAGCGTCGCGTCGAGGTCCTCCACCGGCCGCAGGTGCCCCCGCGACCGCTCGAAAGCCGCGCTCCTCGCCTTCGGGACCTGAGGGATCTGATTCTCCGCCTTGAGCACCATGGGGAATCTCCTGAAGTAACGACCTGCTGGGCGCCGAGAGTCTTTGCAAGTTCCTTGCCCGGTTCGGGCTCGCGACGGGGTTGAGGTGGCCGCCGCGATGTACGATCATCCGCGGCCTGGAATGCCGCTCACTCCCCGGAGATTGAACACGACATGAAATCCGCCCTCGCGATCCTGCTGCTCTGCACCGCCCTGCCGGCCGCCGCCGAGGCTCCCAAAGCCGCCGCCGAGCCGGTCAGGCCCGCCGCCGCTCCCCTCCCCGCTCCGGAGCTGCTGCCGCGCGGCAAGATCATCGCGAAGATCCCCTGCGCCGGCGCGCCCGGGCAGAGCTACGCTCTCTACCTGCCGAGCGGCTACACCACCGACCGCGCCTGGCCGGTCCTCTACGTGCTCGACCCGCGCGGGCGCGGCGTCCTCGCCGCCGACCGCTTCCGCCCCGGCGCCGAGAAGTACGGCTACCTGCTCGCCAGCTCCAACAATTCGGCGAGCGACACCGCGACCGATCCCAACGTGGCGGCGATGCGGGCGATGTGGAGCGACAGCCACGCCCGCCTGCGGATCGACGACAAGCGGGTCTACGCCGCAGGCTTCTCGGGCACCGTCCGCGCCGCCGTCGCCCTCGCCCGGGCCGTCCCCGGCTCGCTCGCCGGCCTCGTCGGCGCCGGCGCCGGCTACCCCTTCGGCGCGCCGCCGCGCAAGGGGGAGCCGTTCCTCTTCTTCGGCGCGGTCGGCAACCAGGACTTCAACTACTACGAGGTGAGCGACCTCGAGCCCGCCCTCGCCGCGGCCGGCATCCCCCACCGCATCGAGATCTTCGACGGCACCCACCAGTGGCCGCCGCAGGCGCTCGCCGCCCGCGCCCTCGGCTGGATGGAGATCCAGGCGATGAAGTCGGGCACCCGTCCCAAAGACTCCGCGGTGGTCGACGCGCTGTGGTCCGAGACCCTCTCGCTCGCCCGCAACGCCGAGGCCGCGGGGGACCTCTTCCAGGCGCACCGCTTCTACGCCGGCGCCGCCGAGGATTTCTCCGGGCTGCGGGATACCGGAGAGGCGGCGGCGAAGGCGGCGGAGATCGCCGCCAATCCCGCCTTCCAGCGCGACGGGAAGGAACGGGCGGTCCGCTTCAGGAACGACAAGGAGGCGCTCGCCGCGGCGCCGGCCATCCTCGCCAGCGCCGGCGGGGTCAGCGGCGCCGGCGAACCGGCGACGGTCGCCCAGGTGGTGATGGCGCTCAAGGTCCGCGAGCTGCGCGACAGGGCGGAGCACGCCAGGGACGCCGAGGAGCGGCTCTCCGCCCGGCGGCTGCTCAACACCTACGAGGTGCAGACCAGCTTCTACCTCCCCCAGATGTACAGCGAGCGCAAGCAGTACGACAAGACGGCGTTCGTCCTCTCGGTCGCCGCCGAGATCGACCCGGACGATCCGCTCATCTGGTATAACCGCGCCGCCGCCTACGCCCGCAAGGGAGACGCGAAGCGCGCGCTGGCCGATCTCCACCAGGCGGCGGCCAAGGGGTTCAAGGACGGCGCGGCGCTCGCCGCCGACGATTCTTTCGCGACGCTGCGGCAGGACCCCGGGTACCGCCAGTTGACGACCGATCTCGAAGCTCACGCAGGAAGCCCAAAATGACCAAGACCGCCCTGCTCTCCCTCTCGCTCCTCCTCGCCCTCGCCAGCGGCGCCAATGCTGCCAATGCCGCGAATGCCGCGAATGCCGCCAAGCCGGCCAAACCGCCGGCGAAGCCGGCAGCGGCAAAGCCGGCAGCGGCCACCGCCGCCGACAGCTCGCAGAGCGAGTCGTCGAACGACTCGACCACCGGCGCCTCGCCGGCGCCGCCCACCGAGACCCTGAGCTACGGGCGCTTCGGCACCGTCTGGCTCTACCGCCGGACCCCGCACCCCGGCCACGTCGCCCTCTTCTTCTCGGGCGACGGCGGCTGGAACCTGGGGGTGGTCGACATGGCGCAGATCCTCGCCGACAACGACACCCTGGTGGTCGGCATCAGCGTCCCCTATTACATGGGCAAGCTCAACGCCTCGAAGGAGAGCTGCCTCTCCCCCGACGCGGACCTCGAGCTGCTGTCGAAGTTCGTGCAGAAGAAGCTCGGCTTCCCCAACTACGAGCCGCCGGTGCTGGTCGGCTACTCGTCCGGCGCGACGCTCGCCTACGCCTCCCTGGTCCAGGCCCCGCCCTCGACCTTCAAGGGGGCGATCAGCATGGGCTTCTGCCCCGACCTGCCGCTCGTCCACCCCTTCTGCCCCGGCCATGGGATCGCCAGCGACCCCGGCCCGAAGGGGAAGGGGATCGTCTTCCGCCCCACCAACACCCTCGAGCAGCCGTTCATCGCCTTCCAGGGGACGATCGACAAGGTCTGCTTCAAGGACGACGTCGTCAAGTACACGGCGCAGGTCAAGAACGGCCAGACCGTCCTCCTGCCGGACGTCGGCCACGGCTTCTCCAAGACCAACAAGTGGGCGCCGCAGTTCCGCGACGCCTTCAAGCGGATCGTGGACGAGAAGACGCCCGGGAAACCCGCCGCCGCGCCGGCGCCGGCCAGTGGCGCGAAAGGCGCGGCGGCCGTGCCGTCGACCGCCGACCTGCCGCTCGTCGAGGTCCCCGCCAAGCCCGGCGGCAGGACGCTCGCCATGATCCTCTCGGGGGACGGCGGCTGGGCGGGGATCGACAAGGACGTGGCGGGAGCGCTGGCGGCGAAGGGGATTCCGGTGGTGGGCTGGAACTCGCTCCAGTACTTCTGGACCGCCCGGAAGCCCGACGCCGCCGCCAAGGATCTCGAAAGAATCCTCCGCCATTACCTCGCGGTGTGGGACAAGTCGGAGGTGCTGCTGATCGGCTACTCGTTCGGCGCCGACGTGCTCCCCTTCTTCGCCGACCGCCTGCCGGCCGACCTGCTCGCCAAGGTGCGCCTGGTGGCCCTCCTCGGCCCCGGCCAGACGGCCGACTTCGAGTTCCACGTCACCGACTGGCTCGGCGGCGGCAGCAAGGGGCAGCCGATCCTCCCCGAAATCCACAAGCTCGGCGGCCACCCCCCCGTCCTCTGCCTCTACGGCAGCCAGGAGAGCGACAGCCTCTGCCCGCAGGTCTCCGCCGCCTACGGCAAGGCGCAGGTGCTGCCGGGAGCCCACCACTTCGGCGGCGACTACGACGCCCTCGCCGCGCTGATCCTCAAGGAAGCCGCCGCCGCGGAGGCGAAGCGCTAGCGGAGGGCGTCAGCGGGCCGGCGTTTTGTGCGCGTCGCTAAAAGGTACCCTGGAAGCTTCCCCACGGCGCGCCCCGAAGGGGCGAAAATTTGAGTAGCCCGGTGCTTTAGCGCCGGGTATCGGACGTTCCCCATTCCCCACCCGCCCCGAAGGGGCGGTGCCTGTGCGGGCTGTACCAGATCGGCGAGCGCGAGGTCAAGAAGAGCACCGCCCCTTCGGGGCGGGTGGATGGGGAGGGTTCCGAAACCCGGCGCTGAAGCACCGGGCTAATCAAATGTTCGCCCCTTCGGGGCGCGCTTCAAGGGACCGTGCCAGGGTGCTCTTTGGCGACGCGCATAAAACGCCGCACCTCGAGTGTGAGGCGACGCCAAGATTTGACTCAGGCGTTAGGGAGCGCCCCGGGTCCGGCTCTAAAAAACGCCCGTGAGCGGAGGAACGCACCCTACGCTATACTTGATGAAGTTCTGGTCGATCTGCCATCCGGCGCGAGGATCGGCGGGAAACCCTTTTCCCTCTCGAAAGGAGGCACCGTATGAAAGCATGGGCCTTGTTGCTGGCGGCCACGGCCGTAATCTGGTGCGCGAGCCCAGCCGCCGCGCAGCTCGACGCCACCTGCGTCGCCTCGATCACGCTCAACTTCGCCCCCCCCGCGAGGCTCGTGCTGCCGCCGACACCGGCGCCGCATACCACCGTCACCGGCGGCGGCACGATCACCAATTGCGTGGCCCTCGGCGGAGGCCCCACGACCGGCACGTTCACCTACTCGCTCGAGGGTAATGTGACGTGCACGTCGACCGAGAACATCGTCGGCACAGTAGACATCGTATGGGCGGACAGCTCCGTGAGCTACGCCGATATCACGACCTTGGCGCTCAATCTCGGCAGCCTCGGCGGTGCCGCCGGGCTGACCGCCACCGTCACCAGCGGACGTTTCGCCGGCGACCAGCTTCAGATCGTCAACATTCGCGATCCCCTGGCCTTGCTCCACTGCCTGCTGAACGGCCTGTCGCAGGCGACGGGGACCACCAGCCTCACCTTCACACCACCGCTCTGAGCGTGGACTTTTCAGTCTTCGCCCGCCAGGGGTGCTCTCCGGCGGCGGGGCCAAGAGGTACGGCCTTTGGAGCTTCGCCGCCTAGACGTGACAACTGTCCTTGAACTTTTCGAACAGCCAGTCGTCGTCGCGCACCCGGCGCGCCGCGAAGTCCGCCCGCTTCTGCCAGACGTCGCTTTCCACCGCGAGCGCCAGAGCGGCGCCGAAGCGCGGGTGGTTGCGGAGCGCCGACGCCACACGGGAAACGCGTTGTTGGCCGAAGTGAAGCAGGGCGACCCGCAACAGGTTGTGGGTGAGCAGATGCCATTGGATTCCGTACGGACGCGCCTTGCGGAAGTAGTGGAGCACGGTGACCTCCGGTACCACCCAGACCTCATAGCCCAGCAGCCAGTAGCGCACGCACAGCTCCATGTCCTCCGAGCCCCACTGCGGCATCCCCTCGTCGAAGGCCCCGGCCCGCTTCAAGGTGTCGTGGCGCATGGCCATGAAGCCGCCTCCCGCCGCGGGCACTGGACGGGGCTCCGCGGACTTCAAGGGGAGCCATTCCAGGCGCAGATTGGTTTCGGCGATCCGTTGTCCGCACAGAGCCCGCTGCTCCGGCCGGCCCATCACGCCGATGCCGGGGACGACCATCCCCACGTCCGGCAGGTTGAGCGTGCGGACGAGAGGTTCCCACCAGCGCTCGGGCACGTCCATGTGGGCATCGGAAAAGACCACGACCTCGCCGCGCGCCTCGGCCAGCCCGCGGTTGCGCGCGGCGGCCACGCCCAGCGGCTCGACCGAACGGATAAGATGAACGTTCTCCCAGGTTCCTTCGGCCAGGAAGTCGGCGCACCCGTCCGTGGAGCCATTGTCGATGACGATGACCTCGCTGTTCTCCGGCAGCGTCGCCACGAATTGCTCGACGGTGCGGGAGCACATCCTTCCCGCGATCGAGCTCCCCTACGCCGGCGTGCGCCTGAGAACCTTTCGCGATCCGGCCGCCTACCTGCGGGTGCGCTACGCGACCGCGCCGTTGCAATCGGAACGTAACGTGCCCGTCGAAGCGCGCTATCCGCACGAAGGCGCCATCCGCCTGGGAGCCTCGGCGGCCGATCGCGCGCGGTACCCGCAGCTCTACGGGGATCGAGGCTGACTCGGCTTACAGCCGGTGTTGGGGTGATAGAGTGCAAGCGTGACGCTGGAGGAGGCCAAAGCGATTCTCGCCGCGCTCGTGCACGAGCACGTGGAGTTCGTGGTCATCGGCTCGATGGCGATGGCAGCCCAAGGTCTCCCCCGCGCGACCCACGACCTCGACCTGTTCGTCTCCCCGAAGATCGAGAATCTGGAGGCCGTCAAGCGGGCGCTCCGCGGCCTGTTCGACGACCCGAGCGTCGATCAGATCGATCCCGAGGAGCTGGCCGGGGACTACCCGGCCGTGGAATATACCCCTCCGCACGGCCACTACTCGATGGACATCCTCACCCGGCTCGGAGAGGCCTTCACGTGGCAGGATCTCGCCGCCAATTGCGACGAGATCGAGCTGGGAGACCTGCTCGTCCAAGTCGCCACTCCAAAGATGCTCTACCTCATGAAGAAGGACACGGTGCGGCCGCAGGACCGTGCCGATGCCGCCCGGATTCGTGACGCCTTCGATCTGGAAGACGAATGATGCCGGTCCGCAAGTACCGCTCGGTGACCGACATGCCTGGAGTCCGGCCGCTTCGGCCGCTCGATCCGGAGAACCTTCGCATCGCGTGCGAGCTGACCGAGCTGAGCTTCGCGCTCCACCCCTGGAGGTTCGAGCCCGGCGTCCGCAAGTTCCGCTCGCTGGCGGAGGCCAACCGGCATCGCCAGGAGTGGGAGAAGAAACAAGTGCGCAGTCCGCATTGACGAAGCCCGCGGCGGCCTGGGAGCCCCAGCGGCCGATCGAGCGCTTTACCCGCAGCTCTACAAGGATTGAAAGAGCGGCGGTGCCGGAATACTGGCCTGGCACCTGGGAACGGGGCTGGCATTTTGTGCGCGTCGCCACAGACCACCCTGGAAGAATCCCCCACGGCGCGCCCCTTCGGGGCGCGCTTCAAGGGACCGTGCAAAGTTCTCTGTTGGCGACGCGCACAAAATGCCTCCCAACGGCTGATGGAGCGTCTTTCACATGGATCGCCGAGGTTTTTACGTCGAAAAATCCCGCGGTTCCGTTGCAAGACCCGTATTCCAGAGTCAGCCGCGGTGTTTCAGGCTGTTTTCCCGTTTTTCTTGTCCCTGATGCCTTTTTCCAGACTTTGCGGCCCTAGAACAGGATTCCAGCCGCTAGAACAATGTTCTGTCGGGGAAAATAGGTCGTGATTGAGCCATGATAACAATGTTGGAGGGCAACCTCGCGACGTTCTACGCCGTAAAACATTGTTCCAGCGCCTCGAAGGACGTAAAAATCCACCAGCCCAATGTTCAACGGCTTCAAACATTGTTCTTTGGGAAAGAACAATGTTTGAAGCCATGAGAAGGCTAAAAAAGGCACGGGACCACCCCAAAAAGCCCGCCGACGATCCCCCGGCCGCAAGGCGCCTCAGCCGGCCGGCTCGTCCGCCCCGATCGAGAAGATCCGCTCGAGGTCGTAGCGGGAGAAGACGCGGAAGGCGAGCAGGGTCTCCGAGCGGATGATCCCGTCGATCTTCAGCATCTGGCGGGTGACCGCGTCGGCGATCGCCTCGTTGTCCTTGACGCGCGCGATCGCCACCAGGTCGTACTGGCCGGCGACCGAGTAGACCTCGGTGATCCCCTTGAGGTTGACCATTCCCTCGGCTACCTCGTTGACCTTGTCCTTCTCCACCACCAGCAGAATGACGGCACTGACCATCGGAACGCCCTCCTCGCGGATTGAACGGGAGCCGGTCGGCTCCGCCTAGGAGGGAACTCTATACCAGGGGTGGGGACGAGGGAGGCTGGGCTGAGATCCCTCCCATGGAGACCTTGCGCCGGATCAGGAAGTGGCTCACCCCGCGAGCTCGCCGGCGCGAGGCCGGAGGCCTTCCGCATCGTCGCCGCCTGCGCGGCGCTGCTGCTGCTGCTCTCCCTGCTCCAGACGCTGTTCAGCGAACAGCCCGTGGACGCCAAGCTGGTCGCCGTGCTGATCCCCTCCCTGCTCGCCGCCGCCTTCCTCGCCTGTTTCGGCAAGGAGGTCGCGGGGCGGATCAAAAAGATCGGGCCGATCGAGATCCTGGAGGCGCACAAGGACTTCCTGGGGCTCGACGAGATCAGCGCCGACGTGCTCAAGTCCCTCGGGCAGCCGCTGGGAGCGGCGGAGAGCCTCGAGAAGACGCCGCTCTCCCCCAATCAGAAGCTCTATTACGAGGAAGGCGGCAAGTCCTGAAGCTGGAGAAGGCCCGCGGGGCCTGCTGGCAACTGCAAGCCATCCGTCTGGACGACGAGCAGGTCGAGGACGTCGTCAAGGGGGGTACCGGCCGATACGGAAATGCGGGACCTGATCGCGGGGGTCGCCGACCCGGAGACGAGGAACCGGCTGCTCTCCGAGCTCGCGCGCCTGAAGGGAAAGGGAGCTTAGGAGTCTCCGCCGCCGCCCTTGATGCCGCTGATGATCATCTTGTCGGTGTCGGTCGCGATGATGATCTTCTGCCGCGGATGGGTCATGGCTCGTTCTCCTTGCAGGCTCTAGACTGTTCCAGCGCCGCCCGGCTGTCAACCATTCCCCTGCCGGCGGCGGACACGATACCCTACCCCGCATGAGCTCCGCCGTCGCCATCGTTCCCGAGACCGTCTTCGCGCGCTGCCTTCACACCCTGACCGAGCTGACCGCCATCTCCTCGGACAGCGGCGATCCCGTGGGGCTGCGCCGCATGGCCGAGCGGCTGGCGGCGGAGCTGCGCGAGCGCGGCCTCGCCGCGGTGGTCCGTGAGGAGGAGGCGGCGGCGGGCGCGCCCTCTCTCCCCGTCGTCCAGGCCCGCGTCCAGGCGCGCGGCGCCGACACCTCGCGCGGCCACCTGTTGCTGATCGGCCACCTCGACACCGTCCTCCCCGCCCGCGAGCCCCGGCTCGAGCGCGACCGCCTGGTGGCGACCGGGGCGATCGACATGAAGGGGGGGCTCGCCGCCTTCCTCGGCGCCCTCGACCTCCTCCGCGAGCGCGGCCAGGAGCCCCCCGCCGACCTGCTGCTGGTGGTGGTGCCGGACGAGGAGGTGGGGGGCGAGCTCTCGCAGGCGGCCGTCCGCCGCTGGGGCGAGGCGGCGCGGGCGCTCTGGGTGCTCGAGCCGGGAGAGCCGGCCGGCCTGGCCGAGACGATGGTGGCCTGCCGCCGCGGCATGTTCCAGTGGCGCCTCGAGGCCCGCGGCCAGGCCGCCCATTCCGGGCTCCACTACTGGGACGGCCACTCGGCCTTGAACGCCGCAGCCCACTGGGTGGCCGAGGCCGAGGCGCTGTCGCGCCAGGGAGGCGGTCCCACGGTCAACGCCGGCCGTTTCGTGGCCGGGGATTCAACCTTCGTGGACGGCCTCGCCGCCTATCACGGCCTGCTCGGCAGCGACCGCCAGCTCAACGTCGTCCCCGACCGCGCGATCGTCGAAGGGGAGGCCCGCTTCCTGCGCGCGGCCGAGAGCGATGACCTGGCGCGCCGCCTCGAGACTCTCGCCTGGGACGTTGCCGCCGCCACCGGCACCGAGATCTCGTTCACCGTCGGCGCCCGCATCCCCCCGGTCGACCCGCAGGGGCCTCACGCCGAGGCCGGCCGGCGCGCCGTCGCCCTCGCCGCCGCGCGCGGCTGGCACCTGGAGATCGAGGAGGACCGGGGGGGCATCTCCTTCCCCAATTTCCTCCCCGACCCCAGCCGCATCCCCGTCCTCGACGGCCTGGGGCCGGTCGGCGGCGGCATGCACACCCGGGAGGAGTACGTCGATCTCGAGTCGCTGCGGCGGCGGATCGTGCTGCTCGCCGACCTGCTGGCGGCGGAGACCGCCGACGTTGAAAAAGCCTAGCCCGCCCGCCAGACCGGCCGCGTCAGGCAGGTGGGCCCTCCCTCGGCCTTGAGGGAGATCTCCCGGCCGCGGTAGGTCGAAACCTCGCAGCCCGCCTCCTCCAGGCGCCGGCGGGTCACCGGATTCCCTTCGAGCATCAGCAGCCGGCGCGGCGCGAGGGCGAGGACGTTCGGGCCCTGCGACGCAAACTCCTCCTCCGGCACCTCGATCAGGCGGATGCCGCGGTCGCGCAGCAGCCGCCAGAAGGGGACGGCGAGGAGCGGCGGATAGACCACCGCGAGATCGTCATCGACCAGGCTGATCAGCGAGAGGAGGTGCAGGCACGCCTCGGGGCCGCCGAAGTACGGCAGCTCGACAGGGATCACCTCGACGCCCAGCGGGGCGAGGATCTGCCGCAGCTGGCGCAGCCCCTCGGCGTTGGTGCGGAACCCCTGGCCGGCCGCCAGGGTGTGGTAGTCGAGCCAGAGCAGGTCGCCCCCCTCGGCCGTGGCGTCGCCGTCGAGCGCCGCGAAGGTGGGGACGCCGACTTCCTCGAGGCGGCGGCCGAGCGCCGCCTCCTCGCCGCGGCGCAGCGCCTTCCCCATTTGCAGCAGGACGGCGCCGCGTTCGGTGATCAGGACGGGGTCGAAGACGTAGATGGCGTCGGCGCGCTCCGGCTGCGGCTCGGGGTGCGCGATCACCTCGGCCCCCGCGGCGGCGAGCTGCTCGACCAGGGCGTCGTGCTCGCGGCGGGCGGCCGCGAGGTCGGGGCGCGAGGTGTAGTGCCAGCGGGCCGGATCGGCGTCGCCGAAGGCCTCGTCCGGCCGGCGGACGAGCACCCGCCGCAGCGGCGCGACCATGCTCCGGCAGCCATAGGGGACGGGGGCCGTCAAATCAGCTCCTCTTCGTCCGCCGTCTCGTAGATCCGCCCCTCGATCAGAGTGCGGAAGCCGCGCAGCCGGTGGCGGATGCTGCGGCTCTCCTCCCGCTGCCCCGCGGCCCAGGGATGGGCGCCGGCGAACTCGAGGTTGAGGCGGGCGCAGTGCTCCGCCGCCTCGCCCCCCGCGATGGCGCTGAGGGTGGCGGCGCTCGCCTCGCCGCGGGCGTTCTTGAACCCCCAGTCGTAGAGCTCGATGCCGATCTCGGCGAGGGCGATGCAGTGCTGGGCGATCGCGAGCGGGATCTCGGTCGCCCGCTTCAGCGCCTCCTCGCTGCGCGCCTGCCAGTAGCGGTCGAAGGCGGCGGCGTCCTCGTCCATCGCCGCGCGCAGCAGGAGCGAGCGGGAGCGCGCCTGGCCGAGCAGGGTCTCGGCCCGCTCGTGGAACGAAGCCTGGACCTCGCTCCCCTCCGCGCGATGGGTGGCGCGCAGGGTATGCCGCGCGACGGTCTGCAGGAGGCTCCCGGCGAGCGCTCCGGCGAGCGCCGCGGCGGTGCCGGCTCCGGGGGTGTTCCGGCCGTCCGCGAAGAGGTCCAACAGCTCGTGCACGGGCCGGTCCAGAAAGGTGGCGGTGGCGTTCTCGGTTGCCATGGTCGTTCGACGGGGGACGGCGGCCGGCGCCGGGCCGCTCCCCGTTCTCTCTCCCTCCAGTTAGTGCTCAAGATGCAGCAAGACATTGCCGGTAGAGCGCCGCTGTCCGTTCGGCGGTGAGGCCCCAGGAGAAGGCCTGCAACCGGCTCCACCCGCGGTGGATCAACGTCCGCCGCAGGGCCTCGTCCGCCAGGACCGTTGCGAGAGCTTGGACGATCGATGATACATCGGACGGATCGAAGTAGAAGGCCGCGTCCCCCGCGATCTCGGGGAAACAGCTGGCGTCGCTGAGCGCCACCGGGCAGCCGGCGGCGAACGCCTCGAGGATCGGCAGGCCGAAGCCCTCGTAGAGCGAAGGATAGACGAAGAGGGCGGCCTGCCGGTACAGGAACACCAGTTGCCGGTCCGTCGCCGGCACGCTCCGGCAACGGCTCTCGAGCCCGCAGCCGCGGATCACCGCCAGCTCTTCCGGAGCGAAGCCGCGCTGTCCCACGCAGACGAGGTGAAGCGCCGGGAAAGCCGCGGCGAGACGGGCGAAGGCGCAAAAAAAGTTGGCGAAGTTCTTGTAGCGCCGCCCCCGCCCGCCGACGTACAGCAGATAGCTCCCGGGAACCGGCACCGCTTCGCTCTCGCCGCCGAGAGCATTGGCGAGATGGATGACGTCGATCTTCGCCGGCTCGATGCCCAGATATCTCACGATGTCGGCGCGCGTGGTCCGTGAGGGCGCGATGATCCTCGTCGCCGCGCGGGCCAGGATCGCCTTGCGCTCTCGGGTGTTGTCCCGCGGGCTGAAGTGCTGCGGAAAGATCTCGTGAATCATGTCGCAGATCGTCAGCACGAAGGGCTTCTGCTTGAGATGGTCGAGGAAATACGGGTCGTAGTAGGTGGGATGAAAGACGTCGAAGCCCTGTTTCTCGAGCTCCCGGATGCTGGCCCATTCGTTGAGCCTGCATTTCGCCTTTCGCAGGGTCCTCGCCAGCAGCTGGTTGGCGCGGCTGTCTCTCCCCGGCTCGGCGCCGCGCGGACGATCCCTCGGCCTGAAATATTCGTTGTCGGTATAGATGGGAGGAAACCTCACCTCCGCCAGCTGCTTCCTCTGCATCGCCCCGCTCAGCGCGTGAAAATAGCGCGACACGCCACCCCGGACCTGGGCGTCCATGATCTGGTGGTCGAGGAGAACGCGCATCGCCGGTTTGCGGGCGCCGGGCGGGCGTCAGGCGGGAGCCAGCTTGTCGACCTCGGCGAGGTCGGCCGGGGTGAGGCGCCAGGCGGCCGCCTTGACGTTCCCCCGCACCTGCTCGGGCGAGGTGGCGCCGGCGATCACCGAGGCGACCGGCGGGTGGCTCAGCAGCCAGGAGAAAGCGAGCTCGAGGAGCGAGTGGCCGCGGAAGGCGGCGAAGTGGATCAGCTCCTCGGCGACGTCGAGGTTGCGGTCGTTGAGGAACGACGAGGAGCTCTTCTTCGCCAGCCGCGTCCCCTCCGGCAGCGGCTGGCCGCGCCGGTACTTGCCGGTGAGCAGGCCGCTGGCGAGCGGAAAGAAGGGAAGGAAGGCGAGCCCTTCCCGCGCGCACTCGGGGAGCACCTCCGCCTCGGGCTCGCGGTGCAGCAGGCTGAACTGGTTCTGCACGCTGACGAACCGCGCGCCTTCCTTCCCCGCCGCCTTTGCCTCGCGGAGCTGGGCGACCGAGAAGTTCGAGCAGCCGATCTCGCGCACCTTGCCGCTCGCGACCAGCGCGTCGAGCGCGCCCAGGGTGTCGGCGATCGGGGTCTCGGGGTCCGGCTGATGGAGCTGGTAGAGGTCGATGCGGTCGGTGCGCAGCCGCCGCAGGCTGTCCTCGCAGGCGCGGCGGACGTAGTCCGGCTTCGCTCCCTGGCGCTGGTCGTCCACCTTCATCCCGAACTTGGTGGCGAGGACCACCCGGTCGCGCCGCCCCGCGAGGGCGCGGCCCAGGAACTCCTCGCTCTCGGTGCTGCCGTAGATGTCCGCCGTGTCGAGAAAGTTGATGCCGGCCTCGAGGGCCGCGTCGACGACGGCGACCGTGCGGTCGTAGTCGAGCCGCCAGCCGAAGTTGTTGCACCCCAGTCCGATAACCGAGACGTCCAGCGAGCCGATCTTGCGGGTTTCCATGCCTTCTCCTCCCGCCAAAGCCGCATGCAAGCGGCAGGCCGTTGATCCCTTTCTAGTCCCGCTTCGTCTTCGAAAGCACTTCGGAGCCGGGATTGAAGGTCAGGCTCTTCGGCTTCGCCGCCAACGCCAGCGGGAAGGTCACCTCCGGCCCCTCGACCATCACCCGGCGGCGCTCGGTGCGGCCGTCGGGGTACTCGATGGCGACCGGGACCGACATCCGGAAGCCGGCGGGCACGTCGCTCTGGCGGACCTTGAGGGTCGCCAGGTATTTCCCCTCGGCGTCGGGCGCCGCCGCGACGCCGTAGCTCCAGCGGTAGCTGGGGATCCCCATCCCTTCCACCCACTCGTCGAAGAACCACGTCCAGTCGCCCGGGGCGTGCTTGGCGAGGACGGCCGCGAAGTCGCCGGTCGACGCCGCCTTGCCGCGGTAGGTGTGCAGGAAGTCGCGCAGGACGTCGAGGAAAACCTGGTCGCCGCCGTTTTGTCCGCCGTTTTGTCCGCCGGTGGTGTCGCGCAGCATGCCGCGCAGCATGTGGAGCACCAGCGCCCCCTTGCCGTAGACCTGCGAGCCGTAGGCGGTCGGCACCTCGCCGGTGTCGGCCCGGAAGCCGTGGCCGATCGGACCGGTGCGGTCGCCGTAGGCGCGGTTGACCAGGTTGACCCCCATGCGGGTGAACTTGCTGAAGCCCGACTTGATCGAGCCGTTCTGCTCGTCGTTGTAGGCGTGGATGATCTCGTCGAGGAGCGCGGGACCGTCCTTCATCGTCGCTTCGACGTACATCATCCCGGAGTACTCGGCGAACGCCTCGTCCAGCCAGGCGTCGCGGTAGCTCGCCGCGCCGACCATCACCCCCCAGAACTGATGGGCCGCCTCGTGCGCCCGGAACAGCTCCCCGATCCCCGGCCCGAGGAGGTCGAAGCTCCGGTGGGCGAGCTGGATGAAGCCGTCGAAAGCCTGGCCGTGGCCGGCGTTGATGCTCGACACGTAGATCGGCGCCGCCGGCAGCTTCTGGTCGAACAGCTGCTGATAGAAGCCGAGGCTGCCGCTGACGTCCGCCCCCACGTCGCGGAAGCGGAAACCGCTCGCCAGCGGCGCCTTGGAGCCGAAGCAGATCACGTCCGGCACCCCGTCGCGGGTGATCCGCTCCTCGTGGAGATAGTCGGCGTAGGTGAAGGTCAACATCTTGATCGGGTGGTCGACGATCCAGACGGTGGTGACGTTTTTTCCATCCGTCTTGCCCGCCGCCTCGTCCAGGCGGCCGTTGGCGCGCACCTCGAACTTCTTGCGCGAGGTCACCTCCAGGCGGGCGGTGTGGGAGTCGAGCAGGAAGGTCTCGTCCCCCTCGCCGTCCGGGTACCAGTCGCGCCCCGGCGCGTAGTTGAGCACGTCGAGCTCGTACTCGAGGTCGAGCCGCCGCTCCACCCCCTTGGCGAGCGGCTGGTCGAGCAGCACCACCAGCGAGACGTCGTAGAGGCGGTCGTCGAGGGTCGAGCGGCGCGCCCCGAGGTGATCGCGGAGATACGGCAGCGGCTTCCCCCCCTCGCTCACCGCGGTGATCTTGGCGAAGCTGCGCAGATAGAGGTGCACGGCGCGCGCGCCGTCGCGCAGCGGCAGCAGGCGGACTCCGACCTTGAACTTCCCCTTCATCCAGTCCTTGTCGCGCCCCCCCTCGGTGAGGTCGACGGCGATGTCGAAGTGCTCGAGGTCGAACGCCCCCCGGTAGCGGCTGGTCGGGCGCCCGCGCTCGTCGCGCTCCGCGGGGCGGTCGAGGCTGACCCAGATCTCGGTCGCCGGGTGCTGTGTGTTGAAGCTCTCGAGGTGGATCTCCTCCAGCCGCTGGGCGTCATAGTCGAAGGTCAGCCAGCCGAAGTCGTCCGTCTTCATGTCGGCCCGCAGGTAGCGGTCCCCCGGGGTGGCGAGCGCCTCGACGACGCGGGAGTCGGCGTCGAACCCCCGCTGGGTGAGCCACTGCTCGTGGCGCTCGCGGGCCAGCTTGTTGACGGCGAAGCCGGAGCCGGGCGACGGCCCCGGAGCGAGCGGCAGGTCGCCCGCCGCGCCGGACGTCCGCAGCACGAGCGAGCTGAACGGCTCGTCGATCCCCGCCAGGTCCGGCCGCCGCGCGAACCGCCGGAGCTGCGCGAGCTCCCGCCCATCCGGCACCGGCATCGCGAACCGCCCCTTCCCCTCGAACACCAGGCCGGTCACCACCCCGCCCGCCGTCGGCTCCGCGAACCAGATCCGCCCCGACTCGAAGCTCCACGTCGTCCCCTCGACCGTCCAGCGGATTCCCCCCACCGGTACGTTCACAGGATCGCGCCGGTACTGCCAGTGCTGCAGGCGGTCGTAGTCGTCGCGCAGGGATTGCGCGGTCTGGGCGGCGGCGGGGAGGGCAAGGGCGAGGGCGAGGAGGGCCGGGAGAAGGGCGCGTTGGAGTGGCATCGGGGGAAGTGTAGCTTCCGTACGGCCGGGAACGGGAAATCCTGCGGCGAAGGCGGTAGAGACGGGCCAGGTCGTAACGAGAGCTTGACCGAGTCCACGGGGACGGCGGTCCGTCTCTTCGTAGGGCAGGTCGCCGGATTCACCCCTTCGGAGGGAAGATCTTCCCGTAAGTCTGATCTTCAAAGGGGTCTTCAAAAGAGGCCTTCAAACGAGGCATCGGAAACCTGCCCCGGTCACGCCTTGCCCTTGGCGCCGGCCTGCCCTCCGGCGGAGACGGACCGCCGTCCCCGTGGCCTCGGGTAGGTTCTCGTTACGACCTGGCCCGTCTCTACCGCCTCCGCCGCAGGGGGAACGCAGATCGTGCGAAGGCGTAAAACCGCCAGCGCTCCCACTCCCGTAGTAGACCGCGAAGGGAGACCATACGCATGTCCGACTGGGAACCTCTGACGATGGACCCGCACACCCTGCTCGACGCCCGGCTACAGATCCACTGGGCGGCACAGGCCGCCGCGGCGGTCGGCAAGCAGCTGCTTCCCCATCAGCCGGACTTCAGCGAGCAAAGCTGCGAATGGCTGGACGGTCCGCGGGTGCTGGCGCAGGGGCTGGTCGGCGGCGCGCAACCGTTCCGGCCTGCCCTGCGCCCCTCGCCTCCGGCGCTGCTGCTGCTCGGCCCGGCGGACGAGGTTCTGCGCGAGCTGCCGCTCGCCGGGCACACGCTCGAGGAGGCCTACGACTGGATGCGGCGGGAGGTCGAGGCGCTCCTCGGCCGGCCGCTCGCCGAGCCGCTGGCGCGTTCGGAGGGGCTCCCCGCCCATCCCGTCGCCGACGGCGCGCCGTTCGCCTTTCCCGACGCCGAGGCTCCGGCGGAGCTCTCCCGCTACTTCGCGGACGCCTACTCGCTGCTGCGCGACCTGATGGCGCGCGAAGGCAGCTCCCACGTGCGCTGCTGGCCGCACCACTTCGACATTGCGATCCTGATCCAGCTCGACGAGGCTCCCTCCGACCCCGAGCATGCCCGCTCGATCGGCGTCGGTTTGAGCCCCGGGGACGACGCGATCCCGCGCCCCTATTTTTACCTCCTCCCCTGGCCGCGACCGGCGCGCCCCGCCGAGGCGCTGCCGGCGCTCGACGGCGGCGGCTGGCACACGGAAGGGTGGCTCGGCGCCGTGCTCGATTCGACGGAATTCGCCGGGACCACTGACCAGCGGGGGCGCTGCGAACGATTCCTCACCTCGGCGGTCCGTGCCTGCCGGGATCTCTTGGAGGAGAAGGCATGAGCGACGAGGCTCGCTGGTTCGACCTCGGACCGATCGCGGAGCTGGCGAAGCACCGCCTGCGGCAGGTCGCCGTGGGGCGCACGAAGATCGCGCTCTCCTATCAGGACGGCCGCTTCGGGGCGATCTCCGGCGCCTGCAATCACGTCGGCGGCCCGCTCGGCGACGGCCGGCTCGACGGCGACTACGTCGTCTGCCCCTGGCATCACTGGAAGTTCCACTGCCGCACCGGCGAGGGAGAGCCCGGCTTCGAGGCCGACCGGGTGCCGAGCTACGAGCTGAAGCAGGACGACGGGCATCTCTACGTCAACCTCCAGCCCGTGGCCCGCCGCCACAAGCTGCCGCACACGCCGCACCCCCTCGCCCGGACCGTGCGCCGGGAGCCGGGTCCGGTGCGCGTGCTGGGGCTCTCGACGACGGTGATGGACCCCGCCTTCCCGCGCTACTCGACCTCCGAGGCGCTGCTCGAGACGGCACTCGAAGCGGCGGCCGGCACCGGCGCCGAGACGCGCTGCCTGCGCCTCTCGGCCCTGCGCTTCCGCCCCTGCGAGGGGTACTACTCGAAGAGCGCCCACGCCTGCACCTGGCCGTGCTCGATCACCCAGATGGACCCCGCCGACGAGCTGACCGAGGTCTACGAGGGGATCGTCCACTGGGCGGACGCGATCCTGGTGGCGACGCCGATCCGCTGGGGGTCGGCGAGCTCGCTCTACTACAAGATGGTCGAGCGGATGAACTGCGTGCAGAACCAGGTGACGCTGCGCAACAAGGTGCTGCTGCGCAACAAGGTGGCGGCGTTCATCATCACCGGCGGCCAGGACAACGTGCAGGCCGTGGCCGGCCAGATGCTCGGCTTCTTCGGCGAGATCGGCTGCCTCTTCCCGCAGTTCCCCTACATCGCCCATTCGCGCGGCTGGTCGGCCGAGGACATGGAGCGCAACATCTCCTATGTCCAGCAGAGCGAATCCCTCCACCAAGCCGCCCGCGAGCTCGCCGCCCGCTCGGTGACCATGGCCAAGGTCCTGCTGGCGACCGAGATCGAGCCCGAGAAGGTCTCGCGCGGCGGCCGCAAGGGGAGCCAGCCGATGGTCCCCGAGTCGCCGGCCGATCAGGCGCTGATGATGGAGGTCGAGGAGGGGTGAGGGGGGGTTCCTCGCTCGTTACCTCGTCTCCAACCCACGGAGCGAATCGCGCAGATCGACCACGGCGGGGTGCTGGTGTGAGATGCCGTACACAGCGAGGATCAGATCGGTGGCCTCAAGCCTGCCGCGGAGATCCTCGGGCGTGACGATCGCCTCGCCGGCCGATTCCTCTTCCTTGAGGCCGAGGACGTAGTCCTTGATCCGCTTGAAGGTCGTGGTGGAGACCGTCGCAGGCTTGTCGTCCCAGGGGATCAGGGACTTCATGCGTTCGATGACGGGCCAGGTCCTTACGAGAACCTTCCGAGGCCACGGGGACGGCGGCCCGTCTCCGAAGGGGCAATGTCGGCCCGAGCCCACAAGGTCCCTTGCGGGCACACAGATGCGATTCTTTGGACGCGTGTTGATGCATAGACGCGGGGACCGAATTGACACGTGGACCGGAATCGAAATCGCCTGCCCCCGAACGACCTCGCCGTTCGGATCCGCCTTGCCCCACCGGAGACGCCTCTACCGCCTTCGCCCCAGGGGGTTGTTCGTCGGACGGCAATCCAGGTCAGGGGCCTCGGTGGATCGCGCCAGGGCGGGGGCGATTCGACGCCGGGCCTTTTCTGGAGAAAGCGCCGGCTCGAACAGGCTAAAAGTGCGCCTGACTCCAAGAAACCGCTTTTTAGAGCCTTCTCTTCAATTTTCAGTCCAAAAAATTGGATTATTGACTCCAAATTCTATTTTTGGCGCCTGAGTTCGATTTTTAGGCTCTGACGCTCAATTCTCAGGCTCTAAAATCGAGGAACAAGGTCTAATTTGAATTTTTTGCACCTGAAAGTCATCCTTTGACTCTAAAAGCCCGTTTTAGCCTCAAAGAACGGCCCGGGAGCCAATGGACGCCGTGGCGTGTTCGGCCGGGCTCCCGGGACGAACGGCGGCGATTTGGGGGCGGGGGCCGGCGTTTGGGCCGCAAACCCCGGGGTGTACTAAGATCCCGGGCCGATGAAGGCTCCCAAGACGCGCTCCACCTCTGAGGCCGCGGCCGGCCGGTCGCGGTCGCCGCTGCTGCTGTTCACCGTGTTCCTCAACGGCCTGGTGGCGTTCGCCAGCGGGTGCGTCGGGCTGCGCAAGCTCGCCCTGCTCTTCGGCGCCACCGCGGGCGTCCTCGCCTCGGCGCTGGCCCTCCTCCTGTTCGGCCTCGCCCTCGGCGCCCTCTTCGGCGGCCGGGGGGCCGACCGTAGCGAGCGGCCGTGGCGGCTGCTCGCCCTGCTCGAGATCGGGCTCGGGGCCTACACCCTGCTCTCGCCGACGATCCTCGACCTCGGGCACCGGCTGTTCCTGGCGATCGTCCCGGGCGATCCGACGCCGACCGCTGCAGCTCTCATCCGGCTGCCGATCCTGCTGGCGGTGACGATCGTGCCGGCTTTCCTGACAGGCGCCGTCTTCCCGCTCGCCGTGCGCCTCGGCAGGTCGCCCGCCACGCTCGGCCGCGACCTGGCGCGGGTCTATGGCCTCGGCGCTCTCGGGGGAGCGGTGGGGGCACTGCTCGCCGGCTTCTCCCTGATCCCGGAGCTCGGGCTCGCGGCGTCCAGCTGGCTGCTCAGCGGCGCGGGGGTGGCGCTCGGCCTTGTGGTCCTGAGCGCGAAGAGCCGCGAGACGCGGCGGGCCGTCCTTCCCGACGCCGCGGCGGAGATCGCCGACGCGCCGGCGGCCGGTCCGGGCGCGCTCGGGGCTCTCCTCATCACGTTCCCTGCCGGCGCCGCGGCGATCCTCCTGGCGACCGGCTGGAGCCGCTTTTTCGCGCTGCTCAGCGGGACGCAGATCTCCTCGACGCTCGCGGTCGCCGCCGCCGCGCTGGCCGGGATCGGCGCCGGCAGCCTGCTGATGGGGCGCTTCGTCGACCGCATCCGCGATCCGTTCGCCGCCATCGCCTACCTCTACGGCGCGCTCGCCGTCGGCGGCATGCTGGTCTTCCGCACCGAGGGAGCGTTCACCCGCGGCTACTTCGCCCTCTTCCACCGGATGGCCGGCTTCGAGGACTTCCAGCTCGCCGTGGGGCTCGTCGTCCTGCTGATCGTCGCTCCGGCGACCCTGATCCTCGGCGCCAGCCTGCCACTCGTGGCGCGCACCGCGTTGCGGGCAGGAACCCGGGAGACGACGGAGCTTGGGACATGGACGGGACGGAGCTTCTTCGCCCTCGCCCTGGGGATGGCGCTCGGCGCGCTCGGCGGGCGGCTCGTGCTGCTGCCGGTGTGGGGGTTCGAGGGCTTGATGGTGGCGACGCTCGCCGTCTACGTCGTGGCCACCATGGTCTTCCTGGCCCTCTCGCCGAGCCCGCGGCGCTGGCTGCACACCGCGGCGTGCGCCGTGCTGCTGGCCCTGGCGCTGGTGCTGTCGCCGGCGCTGATGCCGTTCGAGATGCCCCGGGAATCGCTGTTCTATCACGGCCTGCGCGCGGGCGGCCTGGCGGCGTACGCACGGGAGTCGCGGAGCCTGACGCCCCTCGACCGCCGGCAGGGGTTCTACGGCGAGGTCGACGTCGCCCGGGTCGGGGCCAACCGGGTCCTCGAGGTCGACGGCAAGACGGCGGCCGGCACCTCGCTGGCGGACAGCCGCACGGCGGTCCTGCTCGGCCATCTTCCCCTGCTCTTCCATCCCCACCCGCGTCGGGTGCTGCTGCTCGGCCTCGGCAGCGGCTTCCCCCTGCGCGCCGCGGTCCACCATCCCGAGCCCGAGCGGATCACCGTCGCCGAGGCCGATCCGCTGGTCGTGGAGGCGGCGCGAGGTTGGTTCGCCGCGGCCAACGGCCACGCGCTCGACGACCCGCGGGTGCGGGTAGTGGCCGCCGACGCCCGCGGCTTCCTCGACACCTCACGGGAGCGCTTCGACGTCATTACCGCCGCGTCGCCGAGCCCTTGGACGGCAGGCGCGGCGGGGCTGTTCACCCTCGAGCACTACCGCGCCGTGGCCGCGCACCTGACGGCGAACGGCATCTTCAGTCAGGCGGTGCCGCTCGACGAGATGAAGCGGGAGGACTTCCGGACCTGGCTGCGCACGATCACCACGGCCTTCCCCAACGTCACCTTCTGGCAGTCGGGAGCGGACGTCATCCTGCTCGCCTCGCCGCAGCCGTTCCAGATCGAGCTCGAGCCGACCGTGGCCCGGCTGCGCAGCTCGGCGCTGGCGCAGGACTTCACGGCGCTCGGCCTCTCCATGCGGGGGGTGGTGGATCTCCTCAACTCCCCCGCCGTCCGCCCGGACCAGATCGCCGCCTTCCTGGGCAACGTCGAAACCGTGAACACGGACGACCGGCCGGCGCTCGAGCAGGCGACGGCGCGCAACCTGTTCGAGCTGGCGAAAAGGAAGTGAGGGGGAGCAGAGCAGAAGTATGAAATAATTTTCCGGAAAGCCATCCAGCAAGAGGAGCTTCCCTTGAGGCAACTTTCCGGTTTCGCCGTTCTGCTCGGTGCTTTTTCCCTTCTTCCCCCGCCTGCCGTGGAGGCCCAGACCCTCTCCCTGGTGGCGGACATCAACCCGTCCTTCGATTCGGCAAACTCCTCGAGCCCCAGCCAGCTCATCACCTGGGGGGGAAGGTGCTGTTCTCCGCCACCACGCGCAACGCCGGCGCCGAGGTCTGGGTCACCGACGGCACCGGCGTGGGGACGCAGATGATCGCGGACACCTGCCCGGGGCGGTGCGGCTCGCAGGTGACGATGCGCGCCAGCGTCAAGGGCGGGGTGCTCTTCTCCCGCGACGACGACGCGCTCTGGCGCTCGGACGGCACCCGCGCCGGTACCGTCCCCCTGGTGGTCGCCGGCGAGCCCCTCTCACTCCCCCCCGAGTTCACCCCGGGCAACCGGGATTTCGCCGTGCTGTCCCAGCAGGCCTACTTCTCCGCCTGCACTCCGTCGCTCGGCTGCGGCGCCTGGCGCAGCGACGGCACGCTGGCCGGCACCGAGCCGATCGGCCCGTTTCCGTCGTCCAGCCATGCGCCCCGCCTCTTCCGGGCCACCGCCGACCGGGTCTTCCTGGTCTCCTCCGAGCAGGGCGGCTCCGTGCTCTGGACGGTGCAGGGGACCGGCCGCTCGATCCGGGCGCAGATCTTCCCCACGGGCGGCCTCGACGCCCTCGCCACGGCTGGCAGCCAAGCCTTCTTCTTCCACGACAACGAGCTCTGGGCGAGCGACGGGACCCCGGCGGGTACCCGGAGGATCCACGCCTTCCAGTCGGTCGCCCCGTTCGACGCCTGGATCAAGCCGGCCGCCGGCCGGGTCTACCTTCTGGCCGACGACGACGGGACCCACGGCCAGCAGATCTGGCAGAGCGACGGCACCCCGGAAGGAACCCGGAAGATGACCGACTTCGGCCCTGCCGATGGGCTGGACCGCCTCGATCCCGCCGCGGTCGGCGCGGTGGGCGACCGTCTCGTCTTCGTGACCTGGAACGGTTCCGCCTACAAGGCCTGGACGGTCTCCCCGGAGACCGCTCCGGCGGTGGCCGACCTCTGTGGCTCCCGCTGCTCGCTGACCGACGACAGCAGGAGCCTCACGCCGGTCGGCGGGCGCCTCCTTTTCGTGGCCCAGGACGGTGCTCACGGCCAGGAGCCGTGGACCACCGACGGCACTCCGGCGGGTACCGCGCTCCTGGTCGACTCCTGCCCGCGGTCGTGCAGCGGCGGGACGGGCGTGGTCTACCCCGGCTCCGGGCCGGTCTCCTTCCAGGCGGCGGGCGCCCTCTGGCGCACCGACGGCACGGCCGCCGGGACCCGGCGCTACACCGACGGGACGCTCGCCATCTCGCCGGAGCCCACCGACCTCGTCGCGGTGGGCGATCGGCTCTTCTTCTCCGCCGGCACAGTCGACCTCAGCGCACCGATCAACTACAGCCAGGAGCTGTGGACAAGCGACGGGCAGCCCGGCGGCACGCGGATCGTGACCGACCTCGAGAACGGCGCCTGGAGTTCGTTCCCCACAAGCTTCGTCGCGCTCGGCGAGGACGTGTTCTTCCTCGCCTGCTCGGGCGACCTGCCCGACGGCCAGGAGCTCTGGCGCGGCACGGCGGCGGGCGCGGTGCAGCTCACCACCGGCTCCGGCGCCCAATGCGAATCGTCCAGCTCCAGTCAGCAGGTGGTGCGGGCCGGCCAGCACCTCTTCCTCTGGCGGACCACCGGGGAGTTCTATACCACCACCCTGTGGGCGAGCGACGGCACGGCGGCGGGAACCCGCCGGTTGACCACCCACGCGGAAAACTTCTCCCTCGCCGAGACCCGGCTCGTCCCCTTCCAGGATCGGATCTACTGGATGGAGGGGGACGATGAGGTCCCTAACGAGGTCTGGACGAGCGACGGCACGGTCGCGGGAACGGGGAAGGCCTTCGACCTGCCGGACCCGGCGACAACGCCGGTCGGCGTCCTCGCCGCCGGTGACGCGCTCTACGTGCTCGCCACCGCGCCGCAGACGCCGGGGTTCGAGATCTGGCGGACGGACGGCGCGGCGGCGGGACTGCACGAGGTCTTCACCAGCAGCCTGCCACTCGACGCCCGCGGCTTCGCCACTTCCGGCTCGAGCCTCGTCGTCTTCCTCGCGAGCGGGAACCCGCACGATGAGCTGTGGAAGGTGGATGGCGCGGGCGGCGTCCATCTGCACGACTTCTTCGGACGCTCCCGGGACGTGGTGACCTATGGGGGAGCGTTCTACTTCTTCAACCAGACGGACGAGTCGTCAAACGACTTCGGGCTCTGGCGCTCGGACGGCACGGCGGCGGGGACCATCCTGGTCTACCGGTTCCCCTCCCCCGGCGCCGGGACCGGAGAGCTGAACACCTACGCCACCGTGTTCGCGGGCCGGCTCTTCTTCACCATGGACGACGGCGTCCACGGCGCCGAGCTGTGGAGCAGCGACGGCACGGCGGCGGGGACGGCGATGGTGAAGGACCTCTTCCCGGGCGCGATCGGGGGCGGCGCCGACGGACCTCGCTGTAGCCGGCGACCGGCTGTTCTTCTCCGCCGACGACGGCGTCCACGGCTTCGAGCTCTTCGAGAGCGACGGCACGGCGGCGGGGACCCGCCTGGTCGAGGATCTGGATCCGGAGGCGGACTCCTCCTACCCCGCCCAGATGACCGTGGCCGGCGACCGGCTCTACTTCGCCGCCGATGACGGCCGGTCGGGGACCGAGCCGTGGTCGCTCCCCCTCGCGGGCGCCGCCGGCTGCCAGCCCTCCGCCACCAACCTCTGCCTGAACGGCGGCCGCTTCAAGGTCGAGGCGACGTGGCGCACCCCGGACGGCCGCACCGGCGCCGGGCAGGCGGTGGGGCTCAGCGCGGACACCGGCACCTTCTGGTTCTTCGCTCCGGCGAACGTCGAAGCGGTGGTCAAGGTGCTCGACGGGCGGAGCCTGAACGGTCACTTCTGGGTGTTCTACGGCGCGCTGTCGAACGTCGAGTACACGCTGACGGTGACCGACACCCAGAGCGGGCTCGTCCGCCACTACTTCAACCCCGTGGGGGAGTTCGCCAGCGTCGGCGACACCCAGGCCTTCGGCCCGCTCGGCTCCTACCTCACCCGGCGCTCCGCCGCACCGCCGCGGCCGGCTCCGGCGCCGGCGCCGCGGATCGCCGAGCAGGCGGGCCCCCCCGCCCCGGCCTGCCAGCCGTCCGCCACGCGCCTCTGCCTGAACGGCGGCCGCTTCGCCGTGGAGGCCACCTGGAAGGACTTCAGCGGCCACACCGGCAGCGGCCAGGCAGTGAGCCTCACCGGCGATACCGGCACCTTCTGGTTCTTCGACCCCTCGAACGTCGAGGTGATCCTGAAAGTGCTGGACGCCCGGGCGGTGAACGGCAAGTTCTGGGTCTTCTACGGCGCCCTCTCGAACGTCGAGTACACCCTGCGGGTGACCGACACCGCGACGGGGAAGGTCAGGACCTACACCAACCCGGCGGGGCGCTTCGCCAGCGCGGGGGACTCGGACGCTTTCTGAGCCGGACGGGCCCGCCTGCTCGAAGCGCCCCGCATAGCGGCCGCCGAAGCTCGACTCGGCCCAGACGAGCCCGGGATCGTTGCGGTCGGTCCACAGCCGCGACGCGGCCCCGCTTGCCGCTCTGGAAGGGAATGGCCGCCGGGATGAAGCCTATTCCGCGGGCTTCGCGTACCAGACCACGACGCTATCCCGCTTGACGGGAGCGATGTAGGTAGGCGTGACCAGGATGCCCTTCACGACCGACCCGCTTTGCAGGAGTACGACGTAGGGACACCCCATCTCGGCGGCTTCCTTCTCCGCACGCTTCCAGGCGTGGCCGAACACTGTACGAGCCTGTACGGCAGTGGAGCGCACCACCTGAATGGCGCCGAACCGCTTCTGGATTTCGGCTTGGCCGGCATCCTCTGGCATGGTGGAGATGTCCAGGACTTTGACGGATTCGCGGGGGATGGCCGGGCCGCACTTGGAGTCCGGTTTGATGAGCTCGGCTTGAGCGGGAATGGCGAGAAGCAGCAGCAGAGATAGGTATCGCATGCGGGAAATTATATTGGGGCAAGAAAGGAGAGGCAACCGGATGAGGTGCCCAAGCTCGGCTCTCGCGCCTTCCTGCGTGCCCCGGGGTCGCACTTGGATGCGGCTCGACGAAGTTGGGTGATTCACCTATTGGGTGGCTCGGGCGGCGGCGGCTCTTTGGGATCTGAGCATGCCGAGTTGTCTCCGTTATTGCACCGTATTCTTGCTGCGTTGATTCTAGCAATACGATTCAAATCTCGACATTTTGCATCGCAGGAATCGGGCGATTCGTCAGACGAGTCGCCGGCGATCGCACCGACCGCCAGCAGTCCGAGCCCTAGGATAATCAGGCCTCCAACAGGGCCGATCCCTGGCTGAGTGCGCTGCGCTTGCGCCTGTAGTTGCTGGCGCACTCGACCGGCCTCCGCCCATTGAACGAAGGCAAGCGGCGAGTTGATCGTAGCTGTCCAATCACCCGTGTTGTCAGCCACGTTGTCATCATTAACGCCGAGGAAAAGCTCGCCGGCAGCGGGCGCGGTAAAGGTCAGGGAGTCACCGACATAAAAAGGCCTTCCTGACACTCCGACCAAGCCAATGAGCGACAAGCAGGTCAAGCCTAGGCGCTCAGGGCCGCCGCCAGGACAAGGTATCCCTGCCGGGGTCGAGAGGCATTTCCCATTACAGGAGCCGGTGTACCAGTTCATGGTGCCCCGAGCGGTGACAGTGACCGGCTGCCCCTGAGCAAGATAAACGCCCGTGTCGGTCCACGGGCGATCCAAAGAGACCGAGAGCGAGGTTTGTTGTCTGCCCTTGACCTGCGCGAAATCGGAGGTGGAGCTTATCGTTGCTGTCCAGGCTCCGGTGTTGTCTGAGAGATTGTTGTCATTGACACCAAGGAAGAATTCTCCCGGAGTGCTTGCCGTGAATACTGAAAATTCGCCAACTTCGAAAGGCCTGCCACCCTTACCAATTCGGCCCAGCAATGACTGACAGGGGAGGCCAAAGCGCATCGGCCCACCGCCTGGGCAGGGAATGCCCGCAGGAGTTGAAAGACACTTTCCATTGCAGGCACCTGTATACCAGTTCATCGTGCCGGAGGCGGTGACCTTCACGGATTGTCCCTGCCGTAGATAGACGCCAGTATCCGTCCATTCCTGATCGAGGATAACAGCAATACTTGACTGATTCTGAGCCTGCGGTACCTGTTGAATGCTAAGGGTTGCCTGCCGATGGTCACGCTCCTCGTCGCTTCCTGGAACAGTGTCAAGTGCTGCTCCCCAAGCTGCGGTAAAGCTAGAAGTGCCGGTGCCGCAACAAGGATGATAGGTCCAGGTTATCTTGCCGTCAGCAACAGTGTTACCCTGCTCTGAAACTCTTCCGGAAAGAACCGCCTTTCCGCCAACAACGGTCTCTCCTGCCTTGTTTTGGTAGTCGGTGCGACGCATGACGAAGGATTCTGTGGAGAAACTGTCCAGTGTCCACTCACTAGCCTCCGGTGCACTGGCATTGGTATAGTGGCCGTTCTGCCAAATGAGAGTGATACAATGCGCGGCGCACCAATGAATCACGCCGGGTACGCCCGCCGTCTTTCCCGAGAGCTTTTCCTGCGGCACCGCTCCTAAGCTGTCCTGCATCGCAGCCACGCCGGCATGAGCTGTCGCAGTAGGTGGGAGACACACGGAAAAAAGCGCCATAGTCCAGGCGAGGGTCCATGATGCCGACCTCCTGTGGAGGAGCTTATTTTCCATCACTTGAGTTTTCCACGAGTTCCGGAGAGCCGCAAGCCTATAGAGCAATGGCTCTAAAACCACCGCTGGCCGCCAGCGTCTGGGCCCAGCTTCTCGATGCTAACAGCGACACGATGGAGACTCGTTCCTCGTTCATCCATCCTCCCGATCCCAAGGTGCGCTCCCTGCCGACCACCACTTGGTACTCCGTCGGCGACCGAAGCCCAGAACGGCGACCCGGCCGTCACCTCGGACAGCGCCGGCTACTCTTACGTCTCCTGGACGGAGTATCCTCTGGACGGCAGCCTGGGCAATATCTGGCTCCAAGTCTTCGGACCCAGCGGCTCACCCGCGGGAGATGTCTTGATGGTCACCAACGATCCCGGAAATCAGTTCGCTTCCCAGGTTCAGGCCGATGGCTCGGGAGGGGTCGTCGTGGCATGGACCAGCGACCCGCCACCGACTGATACGACTCTGGCGAAAGCGAAACCCGGAGCCGGGCAGGGCGTCCACTTCCGCAAGCTTCACCGGGATGGCAAGCCACTGGGTCCTGCCCACGCCGTTCATGGCAACGGCAAAGGTCGCGACCGCCTCGTCGACCTTAAGGTGAAGGCGAACGGCAAGCTCAGGATTGTTTGGAATACCATCAACGATGAGGGGGAGCTGGAGGGAAGCTACGAGCAAGACTTCGACAGCGAGGGCAATCCGGCGTCCGCGGCGAAGCGGCTGCGGGGAGAGGTATGAAGAACGACTGGAGGCCCGGCGCGCCCGGGCTCGCCTGGCTCCTGGCTTGGAGTCTGCTCGCGGGGTCCGCCTGGGCCCAGAGCCCGATCGGGCCGGACATTCAGGTGAATGAGCTCGTGCCGGGACTCGACGATCACTTCGAGGGCCGGCTGGTCGCTCTGAGCGATGGAAGTTGGCGCACTGCCTGGATCGAGTCGCCGAGCCCACGCTTTATCTTTCCTCCCTACACGGAGTTCCTCAGGTCCCGCGCGATCGACGCGCGAGGAGCGCTGGGGCCGATCCAGCAGTTTGCCCAGGGAGAGGTCGTCGACACCGAGATCGGAGACCTGTTTCTGGCCCCGGCCAGCGCACTCCATTTCGCTCTGTTCTTTGGCCAGGACGGGAACCCCGGCGCGCTGCGGGGCCGGGTCTTCGACTCCTCGGGCCAGCGCGTCACAGGATTCAGCCGGCGCGACATCGGAGGATTCTGGTCGATCGCTCCGCGCCAGGGAGGGCTCTGGACAGCGCTCGGCGCGTCCGCGTCGATCCCACTCTTCTGGGAGGTCGTGGACACCGGCGGCAACCAGGTCGGCGGGCCCGTGGCCATCACTCCGGAGGTACGCCCCGTGACCTGCGGCTACGGCTTCTCGGCAACCGCCGAGGGCGGAGGAGCTGTGGCCTGGTCGGTAGACGCCAACCCCACCCTCCACACCGGAAACGTGCGGGCACGCTTCTTCACCGCCACCGGCGAGCTCGGGCCGGAGTTTCAGGTCAACCCACGCTCAGGCACGGCGATCTGTCCCCAGGTTGCAATGCTTCCTGGGGGGCGCGAGGCCTGGATCCTCTTTCGGGACGCGCAGTCGTCCGATCCACCCAAAGACGGTCTCTACGTCCAGCGCGTCACCGCGGACGGTCAGCGTGTCGGCCGGGAGATCGCGGTGTCGCGGAGCAGCCCGAGCCTGGTCCAGGAGGAGGACACGATCGCCTCCGACGAGTTCGGCAACTTCGTCGTCGTCTGGGGTCAGCTCGCCGAATCGCCGGACTATTGCGGCGTCGCCGGCCGCCTGTACCGCGCGGACGGACGGCCGGTCGGCGGGACGTTCCCGTTCGCGACCGTGCCCTATCAATGCGGTGACTACCCCCGCGTAGCCTTCGCGGAGAACGGCACCCTCGCCGCGGTCTGGGCGGTCTATCCCGGCGTCGGGAAGCAAGACCTTTACTTCGCGCGGTTCTCGGCCTCGCCGGCCGACGAGCCTTGCCTCGCGCGGGGCGGGCACCTGCTCTGTGACACCGGCCGGACCGGGGGAGCGCCGGAGATCGACCTCGAGCTCTCGGCCGATCCCGCCGCGGTCCTCTTGATGGGGGATGTCGACGGCGACGGACGCGCCGATCCCTGCGTCGTGGACGGATCCCACCTGCGCTGCGACCTCGACCATCGCGGCCTGCCCCTCGAGTGGGAAGGGGACTTTCCGCCCGGCGACGACGGCACCGGCACCCCCCTGCTCGGCGACGTCGACGGCGACGGCAAGGCGGACCTCTGCCTCTGGCGGCAGGGAATCCTGCGCTGCCGCACCGCTTCGGGATTGTGGAAGGAGAGCTTCGGCAGGGCCGGGGACATCCCCCTCCTGGGCGACCTCGACGGCGACGGGCGGGCCGATCTCTGCGTGCGGCGAGGCAATCGATTCCTCTGTGACACCGCGCACGACGGCGGCAGCCCTGAGGTCACGATCGCCTTCGGCCTGCCAACCGACGTTCCCCTCCTCGGCGACTTCGACGGCGATGGCCGCGCCGACCCCTGTGTGTTGCGCGGCAACCAGTTGCTCTGCGACACCAAGCACAACGGTGGCCTCGGCGAGGGGCAACTGACGCTCGCGGTCCGGCCCGGGGACCGCCCGCTGCTGGCGAACCTCGATGGGCTGTGACCGGCGAGCCTACTCGAAGCGCCCCACATAGAGGCCGCCGAGGCTCGACTCGACGTAGACCAGCCCGGGATGGGTGCGGTCGGTCCACAGCCGCGCCGCGCCCCGCTTGCCGAGCTGGAAGGGGGTGGCGACCGCCTGGAAGGTGGCGCCGCCGTCGCGGCTGATCAGCAGCGGATTGTCCGCGACGTAGAGCGTGTTCGGATCGGCCGCCGCCACCGCCATGTCCCCGTAGAGGTTCTCCCCCCAGGGCACGTTCCGATCGACGGCCTGCCAGCTGGTGCCGCCGTCCGCGCTGCGCAGCAGGGCTCCCTCGTCCACCGCGTACAGCACGCGGGAGTCGCTCGGCGCCACCGCGAAGTAGGTGGGCGAAACCAGCGCCAGCCGCGTCCAGGTGGCGCCGCCGTCCCGGGTCCGGAAGGCCTCCAGGCCGCGGGGATGGCTGTTCCCCTGCACGTAGAAGTGCACGTAGGCGGTGCCGGGGGTCCGCGGATCGACCCACAGCGACTTCGGAATCCGCGAGCCCTCGCCGTCCGCAGTGTCGCAGGGGAGCACCACGTTCCAGGTCCGGCCCCCGTTGGTGCTGCGGGTGAGGCCACAACGGGAGCCGAGCAGGGTCCCGGGGGCGAGGGCGGCGAGCTCGCCCTGGGGAGGGGCGATCCGCACCCAGCTCTTCCCGCCGTCGGTGCTCTTCGAGGTCGCCACGGAATCGCTCGCGTAGAGGAGGTCGGGGTCGGCGGGATCGAAGGCCAGGCGGTCGACGCCGTTCCGGGCGAAGGCGCGGGCGAAGGGCTGCCAGGTGCGGCCGTCGTCCGTGCTGCGGAAGCTGCGGGCGTCGTCCTGGAACAGGTAGACGGTCGCGGGGCGCTGGGGATGGAACTGCAGGCCGACGACGCCGGCGGCATGGAAGCCCGTCGCGTCGCCAAGCCGCCACGACGGCGTTCCGGAGCTGTCGCTGCGCGCGACCCCCCAGCCCAAGGTGCCGGCGAAGAGGGTGTCCGGCCGCGAGGGGGCGAGCGCCAGCGCGAGGACCGGCAGCGTCCGGTGGTCGAGCACCGGCGGCAGGCCGGCGACGATCTTCCGCCAGGACCGTCCGCCGTCGGTGCTGGTGAAGGGTTCTTCGCCGCCCGCCGCATAGAGCTTGCCGGGCAGGCGGGGATCGACCAGCAGGCTCATCGGCCCGTCGACTTGCGGCGTCGCTCCCAGCGGGCGCCAGGTGGTGGCCCCGTCGTCGCTGCGGAATACGCGATCGTTGGGCACCGCGACGTAGAGCGTCTTTGGCGCGGAGGGGGCCAGGGCGAAGCCGGAGGCGTAGAAATCGCCGCCGGTGCTCCCCGGCTGCCCGGCGAGCGCCCAGTGCGCTCCCCCGTCATCGCTGCGGTAGAGCGCCCGGTCGCTCAGGTGGTAGACGCGGCGCGGAGCGGCGGGGTCGACGAGGATCGAACGGATGTCGACGGTGTCCTGCGCGACGACCGACCAGCTCTGGCCGCCGTCCGCGCCGCGCAGCAGGCGCGGCCCGTCCGCCGCCAGCACGACGCCTCCCGGCGCCACCGCCAGAGCCAGGATGAAGAGGCTCTGGGCCCCGGGGGGAGGAGAGATGTCGGCCCACGTCTGGCCGCCGTCGTCGCTGCGCAGGAGGTTGCTGCCGCCGGCGTAGATCGTCGCGGGGTGGTCCGGATCGAGCGCCATCACCTCCGCCAGCACGCGCGCCGACCAGGTCGCGCCGCCGTCCGTGCTCTTGAACAGCGTTCCGTACGAGTTGAAATAGTCGGAGCTGCCGATCGCGTAGACCACGGCCGGATTGCGCGGATCGACCGTGATCGATTTGACCGCGCCGCCCCCCGGGCCGAAGGGCTTCCAGGGGTTGGCGGCCGCCCGCTGCGGCTGGCCGAAGGAGGGAGACCCTGCCGCCAGGACGGCCCCGGCCAGCAGGACGAGGCTCAGAAACGATGGAATACGCCGAGCTCTGGGCATGATCCTCTCCTTTGGTGCTCTCAAGATTACTCGAACCGTCCCACGAACAGCCCGCCGAAGCTCCCGGCAGCGTAGACGAGCCCGGGGCGAGCGCGGTCCGTCCAGAGCTGGGCGATCCCCGTCTTCCCGGCCTCGAACGGCGTGCGATCGAGCTCCAGCGTCCGGCCGCCGTCGTGGCTGATCAGCAGGCCGTCGCCGGCGGCGAGGTACAGCTTGAAGGGGTCGACGGCGTCCACCGCCAGAACGCTGTAGAGGACGGCGGCGTCGGAAGCGGCATGCAGGCTCCCTTTCAAGTTCGATTTAGCCATCTTATGCTACAAAGGCTTATTTCCGGTAAGGGCCGGGCGAGCAGGGATTCGGCGGCGCGGTCCCTGGAGTATCATCCGGCCGCCGGCCGATGAGCACCCTCCCTCCATTCAGCGTCGAGATCGAGGACGTCACCAAGCGTTTCGGCGCCCTGACGGCGGTCGACGGCGTCTCGCTCGCCATCGGCCGCGGCGAGTTCTTCGCCCTGCTCGGCCCCAGCGGCTGCGGCAAGACGACGCTGCTGCGGATGATCGCCGGGCTCGAGTCGCCGGACGCGGGAGCGATCCGGATCGCGCGGCAACGACGTGACCCGGGTGCCGCCCCACCGGCGGCCGGTCAACATGGTCTTCCAGCAGTACGCGCTCTTCCCCCACCTCTGCGTCGCGGAGAACGTCGGCTTCGGCCTGCGCTACAAGTCTCTGCCCGCCTCCAAGGTGGGCGAGGCGCTGGCCCGGGTGCGGCTCGACGGGCTCGAGCGGCGGCGGCCCGACCAGTTGAGCGGCGGCCAGCGGCAGCGGGTGGCCCTGGCGCGCGCCCTGGTGCTCGCCCCCGAGGTGCTGCTGCTCGACGAGCCGCTCGCCGCGCTCGACCCCAACCTGCGCCGCGAGGTGCAGCTCGAGCTCAAGGGGCTCCAGCGCGAGCTGGGAATCAGCTTCGTCTTCGTCACCCACGACCGCGAGGAGGCGCTAGCGATGAGCGACCGGCTGGCGGTGATGAACGGGGGGAGGGTCGAGCAGGTGGGGACCCCCGCGGCGGTCTTCGAGGCGCCGGAGACGGAATTCACCGCCCGCTTCCTGGGCGCCGGCAACGTCTTCGCCGCCGCGGTGCGGCGGCAGGAGGGGGGCGTCCTCACCCTCGAGCTGCCGGACGGCACCCCGCTCTCCGTGCCGGCCGCCGGGGGCGAACGGCTGCGGCGCGAGCCGGTGCGCTTCGTGGTCCGCCCGGAGAAGCTCGCCCTGCGCGCCGTCCCCTCCCCCGCCGAGGTGTCGCTGCCGGTGACCGTCGAGGAGCGCGTCTATCACGGCGCCAGCACCGAGTGGATCGTCCGCGGGCGCGGCGGCGAGCGCTTCACCGTCCTCGCCCAGAACGCCGGCGAGCCGCTCCCCTTCACCGCCGGCAGCCCCGCTTTCCTGGGCTGGGAGGCGCGGCACAGCGTGCTGCTGCGGGAGCCCTGAAATGAACCTGAAAAAACGAACCTGAAATGAGGAAACCTCGCAGCTTCCGCGCCGCCCGCGCCCTCCTCCTGCCGGTCTGGCTGGCGCTGGGGGTCTTCTTCCTGGCGCCGCTCGTCCTCATGCTGGCGGTCAGCTTCGCGGAGCGGGGGACCTACGGCGGCGTCGCGCCGGTCGGCGACCTCGGGAGCTATCTGCGCTCGGGCGCCTTCCTCGCCAACTACGCGCGGTCGTGCGCCGGGATCTATCTGCAAATCGGCTGGCGGTCGCTGTGGATGGCGGCGGCGACCACCGCGCTCGCCGCAGTTGCCGGCTTCCCGGTCGCCTACTACCTGGCGATCCTGGCGCCGGCGCGCTGGAAGGGGCTCCTCCTCGGGCTGGTGATGGTGCCGTTCTGGACCAGCTTCCTGATCCGCACCTATGCCTGGATGTTCATCCTGCGCAGCGAGGGGCTGCTCAACCTGGTGCTGCTGGGGAGCGGCCTCACCCACCGGCCGGTCGAGCTGCTCTACACGCAGACGGCGGTGATGATCGGCCTCGTCTACGGCGAGCTGCCGTTCATGATCCTCCCCCTCTACGCCTCGCTCGAGAAGCTCGACCGCTCGCTGCTCGAAGCGGCGGCCGACCTCGGCGCCGGCGGCGCGCAGGCGTTCCGGCGGGTGACGCTGCCGCTCTCGCTGCCGGGGCTCGCCGCCGGCGTGGTGCTGGTCTTCGTGCCCAGCCTCGGCCAGTTCGTCGTCTCCGACCTCCTCGGCGGCGCCCGCGGCATGCTGCTCGGCAACCTGATCCAGAACCAATTCGCCGTCGCCCGCAACCCGCCGTTCGGCTCGGCGCTCGCCTTCGAGCTGATGGCCGCCGTCCTCCTCCTGCTGCTCGGCTACGCGCTCTACGCGAAGCGCCGGGGCGGCGAGGAGCTGCTGTGAAGGTGGCCAAGGGAGCCGGGAGCCGGCTGCTCGCCCTGCACACGGCGCTGGTCTACGCGTTCCTCTACGCGCCGATCGCCATCCTCGTCGCCTTCTCGTTCAATGCCTCGCGGCAGACCGCCTTCTGGGCCGGCTTCACGCTCGACTGGTACCGCCGGCTGCTCGCCAACGCCGAGCTGTTCCACGCCGTCCGCAACAGCCTCGTGGTGGCGGGCGCGGCCACCGTGATCGCCGTCCTCCTCGGCACCCCCGCCGCGCTGGCCCTGGCACAATCGACGAGGCAGGACCTGCGCGGCCGGCGGGCGACCCAAGCGCTGCTCTACCTGCCGGTGATCATCCCCGAGGTGGTGCTGGGCGCCGCGCTGGTGACCTTCTTCGGCGCCGTCGGCCTGCGGCTGTCGCTCACCACGGTGGTGATCGCCCACGTGGTGTTCAGCGTCTCCTACGTCGCGATCGTGGTGCGGGCGCGCCTCGCCGGGCTCGATCCCGCGCTGGCCGAGGCGGCGCGCGACCTCGGCGCCGGCCCCTTCGAGACCTTCCGTCGGGTGACGCTGCCGCTCGCCGCGCCCGGCATCCTCGCCGCCGCCCTGCTCGTCTTCACCCTGTCGATCGACGACTACGTGGTCACCTCCTTCGTCGCCGGCGTCGGGGCGACGACGCTGCCGCTGCACATCTATTCGATGCTCAAGGTCGGCGTCACCCCCGAGGTCAACGCCATCTCGTCGCTGCTGCTCGCCGGCACGATCGTGCTGATCGTCGCCGCCCATCGCCTGCTCGGCAAGGGATCGTCATGAAGGTATCCTCATGAAGAAAAGCTTTTCTTTCCTTCCCCTGATCCTCGCCCTCGCATCCTGCGGCGGCGGAGAAAAGGCGCCGAGCGACAAGGTGCTCAACGTCTACATCTGGACCAACTACCTGCCGCGCGAGGTGGCCGCGGAGTTCCAGCGGCGGACGGGGATCACGGTCAACGTCGACACCTACGACTCGAACGAGGCGGTGCTCGCCAAGCTGCAGTCCGGGGTCGCCGACTACGACCTCGTCGTCCCCTCGGACTACATGCTGAAGACGCTGATCCCGCAAGGGCTGGTGCGGCCGCTCGACCGCGCCCGCCTCCCCCGCTTCGGCAACCTCGACCCGCGGTTCCTGAATCAGAAATTCGATCCCGGCAACCGCCACTCGCTCCCCTACCTCTGGGGGACGACGGGGATCGGCTACGACCGGCGGAAGGTGCAGGGCGTGGACAGCTGGCGGGCGCTGTTCGATCCCAAGCACGCCGGGCGCATCCTGATGCTCGACGACCCCCGCGAGGCCTTCGGCGCCGCCCTCAGGCTGCTGGGAAAATCGATCAACGAGACCGATCCGGCCGTGCTGCGCCGGGCGGCGGCGATGCTCATGGAGCAGAAGGGGCTGGTGCGCACCTATAACAGCTCCGACTTCGCCAACCTGCTGGCGGCCGGCGATGTCGACCTCGCGCAGGGGTTCAACGGCGAGCTCGCCGAGGTGGTCTCCCGCGCCCCCGACCGGCTGGCCTACGTGGTGCCGAAGGAAGGGGGGACCCTGTGGATCGACAACCTCGCGATCCCCAAGGCAGCCCGCCACCTCGACGCCGCCTACGCCTTCCTCGACTACGTGCTGGAGCCCGCGGTGGCGGCGAAGATCGTCGACGGCGTCCACTACGCCGGCGCCAACCGCGCCGCCCTGCCGCTGATCGACGCCAAAATCCGCCAGAACCCTTCGATCTATCCCCCCAAGGAGATCCTCGACCGCTGCGAGCTGATCGAGGACCTCGGCAAGACCACCCAGCTGATCGACGAGCTGTGGACGGAGGTGAAGGCGAAGTGACGCCGCGCGGCGGGGGCGATCCGGGCACGCTCTCGGCGCCGTATCCTCGGGTGGGGCCCAAACGATCTCGCACGCGCCCCCATGAGAAGGAGAACCCGATGACGAAACCCCGGAACCGCTCACTGCTCGCCGCGCTGCTCCTCGGCGCGTCGCTGTTCACCCCCGCCGTTCATCCCGCGATGGCCGCGACGACCGCCCCGGCCGCCACCGCCCACGCCACCTTCGCCGGCGGCTGCTTCTGGTGCATGGTGCATCCGTTCCAGGTGCTGCACGGCGTCGTCTCAGTGACCTCGGGCTACACCGGCGGCGGCAAGCCGAACCCGACCTACGAGGAGGTGTCGTCCGGCACCACCGGACACGCCGAGTCGGTCGACGTGGTCTACGACCCGGCCCTGATCAGCTATCAGAAGCTGCTCGACACCTTCTGGCACAATGTCGATCCGCTGGCGAAGAACTTCCAGTTCTGCGACCACGGCACGCAGTACCGCTCGGCCGTCTTCACCCACGACGCGGCGCAGAAGCAGCTCGCCGACGCCTCGCGGGCGGAGATCCAGAAGCGCTTCAAGCAGCCCGTGCAGACCGAGATCGTGCCGGCCACCACCTTCTGGCCGGCCGAGGAATACCATCAGGACTACTACAAGAAGAACCCGCTACGCTACAACTTCTACCGCACCAGCTGCGGGCGCGACCACCGGCTCGAGGAGCTGTGGGGAAAGAGCGGCAGTTAAATCAGTAGAATCAGGCCGCCATGGAACCGCTGATCCAGCTCACCGACCTGGCCCGCAGCTACGGTGACCGGCCGGCCGTGCGCGGGATCTCGCTGGCGATCCCCGGCGGCGAGGTGTTCGGGCTCCTCGGCCCCAACGGCGCCGGCAAGTCGACGACGATCAAGATGCTGGCGACCCTGCTGCGGCCGAGCGGCGGCACGGCGCGCATCGCCGGCCACGACCTCGCGACCGAGGCGAACGAGGTGCGGCGGATCATCGGCTACGTCCCCGAGGGGGCCGATCTCTACGACGTGCTGAGCGGCCGGGAGTTTCTCGACCTGACGCGCGACCTCCACCGGGTGCCCGAGGGGGAGGCGGCAGAAGCACTATGCAATAGGCCAGGGATAGGGCCTGCAGAGAAGGGCGGAGCGCCGCGAGCGGCGGGACGGGAAACTCCCCGCGGCGGTAGATCGCCCAGAGCTCGTCGAGGAACGGGGATGGCAAGCCCAGGAGCTTGTCACGGACGATGAGCATGAAGTCGTCCGAAACGGCGCCGGCCAGATCGGGCTCCTCGATGGCACGGATGACCGTCAAGAAAGACTCGCGGCGGACGTCCTCAGCCAGGGCTTTCAGCTCCTCGCTGATGTCGGCCTGCGGCCACAGCTCATTCCTCTCGAGGGCCTGTGCCCGCTCCCACGTGAACACGTCGTCGTCGCGGCGGGCGAAGAGAGCCTCGTTGCAATCGATCCGTCGAAAATAGTCGGGACGCAGGAGATTGCCCTCCTGAAGGTCCGACAGGATCTGTCGCAGCCACGCCGCCGGATCGCTCATCCTAATCCTCCTGACCTTCCGCCCCGCCGTCCGCGGG
>CAVVXL010000007.1:0-155121 GCA_963752235.1 uncultured Acidobacteriota bacterium
ACGAGATGATAGACGATCCGGGCCCGCCAGAGCCCCCGCGTCCGGCGCACGCGAGCCGTGGTTCAGGCGCTCCGTCGACGAAGACCTCGGCCCACGACCGGGCCGCCGTCGCGGCGAGGACTTCGCCACCTACCAATACGCGACCCGCGAGACCTGGAGCTCTCTCCCCTCCCCTGCCGGCAGCACCTGACGCCGGAGAGGCGGCCGCGACTGGCCACCGCCCTGGTCTCGGAGATCGAAGCGGAAGCCGCCGAACGCCGGGAGCGTACGAGAGTCCAGGAGCTCGGCCCGCCGCCATCCTCGCCCAGAGCCCCGAAAGCCGCCCTGTCGAGACCAATGGGGCGAATCCGTCAGACCGCCGCCGCCACGATCTCCGGCTCGTCGTCCTCGTCCCGCTCCACTTCCCGCATCTCTTCGATCGCGGCGGCCCGGTGCGTGCGCGCTACCAGGATGTAGATCGACGGCACCACGAAGAGGGTGAAAAGGGTTCCAATGATCATGCCGGTCACCAGCATGATGCCGATGCTGTTGCGCGCCCCGGCTCCCGGGCCGTGCGCGAAGACGAGCGTCATGTGCCCCATCACGGTCGCCGCGGTGGTCATCAGGATCGGGCGCAGGCGCGTGGTGGCGGCCTCGATGACCGCGTTCAGCTTCGCCAGCCCCGTCTCCTGCAAATGGTTGGCGAACTGGACGATCAGGATGCCGTTCTTCGCCACCAGCCCGACCAGCGTGATCAATCCGACCTGGCTGTAGACGTTGAGCGAGGTGAGCCCCAGGAACGAGAAGAGCAGGGCGCCCGCCAGCGCCAGCGGCACCGAGCCGGCGAGGATGATGAATGGATCGCGGAAGCTTTCGAACTGCGCCGCGAGCACGAGATAGATCAGGATCGCGGAGAGCAGGAAGGTGCCGAGGAACTTGCCCCCTTCGATGCGCAGCTGCCGCGATTCGCCGGAATAGTCGACGGTGTACCCCTGAGGGAGCTTCTTCGCCTCGTCCTCCAGGAAGCGCAGGGCCTGGTCGAGCGTGACGTTCGGCGGGATCGCGCCCTGGATGCGGACGGAGTTGAGCTGCTGGAAGCGCTTGAGGTCGCGCGGTTCCGTGGTGGTGCGCAGCGAGGCGAAGGTGGAGAGCGGCACCAACTTGCCGCCGGCTCCCGTGACATAAATATCCTTGAGCTGATCGGCCGTCAACCGGTCGCTGCGTTGGACCTGTGGGATGACCTTGTAGCTCCGCCCCTGGATGCTGAAACGGTTGACGTAGTTGCCGCCCAGCAGCGTCGAGAGATCGCGGCCGGCCTGGCTCAGGTCCACCCCCTCGGAGCGTAGCTTGTCGCGGTCGAAGACGACCTCGGTCTGCGGCTGATCGAATTTCAGGTCGGTGTCCACGAACATGAAAAGGTGGCTGGCGAGCGCTTTCTGGACGATCCCGTTGGCGAGCTCGGCGAGCAGTTGCGGCTCGGCCGTCGAAACGATCACGAAGTCGACCGGCAGGCCGCCGCCGCTACCGGGGAGCGCCGGCGGCGTGATCGGAATCACCCGCACGCCCGCGATCTTCGACAGCTCGGCGGACACCTCCCCCTGGAGCTGCGCGGTGCTCTTCTTGCGCTGGCTCACCGGCTTGACCACCATGCCCGCGAAGCCTCCCGAGGGGAAGACGATCTGGAAGGTGGAGTCGGTCTCGGGGAAGGATTGGAACACCTTGTAGATCTCAGCCGCGAAGAGCTTGGTCTGATCGATCGTCGCGTTGGCGCCCGATTGGATGATGCCGAACACCACGCCCTGGTCCTCGGCCGGAGCGAGCTCCTTCTGCGAGAACATGTAGAACGGCACGATCAGCAGCATCACGATCACCCACAGGGTGAGCACCACCGGCCGGTAGCGCAGGGTGCTCGACAGCATGCGCGTGTAGGTGTGCTGAATGGACTCGAAGCGCCGGTTGACGACGCCCGCGAAGCCGCGCTCGGTGTCGCCGGCGCGCAGGAGCTTCGAGCCCATCATCGGCGATAGCGTCAGCGCCACGATGCCGGAAACGATCACCGCGCCGGCGAGCGTGAAGGCGAACTCGCGGAAGAGCGAGCCGGTGAGCCCTCCCTGAATGGCGACCGGCGTGTAGACCGCCGCCAGCGTGATCGTCATCGCGATGATCGGTCCCACCAGCTCGCGGGCGGCGTCGAGGGCGGCCTGAAGTGGGGTCTTCCCCTCGTGCAGATGGCGCTCGACGTTCTCCACCATCACGATCGCGTCGTCGACGACCAAGCCGACCGAGAGCACGATGGCGAGCAGGGTCAACAGGTTGATGGTGAAGCCGGCGGCCTGCATGATGAACACCGCGCCGACCAGCGAGATGGGGATCGCCACCACCGGAATGATCACCGAGCGGAGCGAGCCGAGGAAGAGGAAGATCACGAGCACCACGATGAGCAGCGTCTCGGTGAGCGTCTTCAGCACTTCGTGGATCGAGTCGCGGATGTAGACCGACGAATCGAAAGGAATTCCGCCCTTCATCCCCGCCGGCAGCTGCGCCTGGATGCCGGGCATCGCCGCGCGCACGCGGCTCATCACGTCCAGCGTGTTGGCCGTGGGGAGCACCCAGATGCCCATGAAGACGGCGGACTCGCCGTTGAAGCGGACGTCCTGATCGTAATTCTCGGCGCCGAGCACGACGTCGGCGACGTCGCCCAGCCGCACGACGTCGCCGTTCGCTTCCTTGACCACCAGCTGGCGGAACTCGTCGGCCGTCTTGAGATTGGTATTGGCGACCAGGTTCACGGACACCATCGAGCCCTTGGTATTGCCCAGCGCGGAGAGGTAGTTGTTGGCCGCCAGCGCGTCCCAGACTTGCGACGGGGAGATGCCGTGGGCGCCCATGCGGGCGGGATCGAGCCAGATCCGCATGGCGAACGTGCGGTCGCCGAAGATGTCGGCCCGCTGCACGCCGCTGATGGCGGAGAGCTTCGGCTGCACCACGCGCACCAGGTAGTCGGTGATCTGAGTCTTATCGAGATCGTTGGAGGAAAAGCCGAGGTACATGCCGGCGAACTGGCTGTCCGCCGTCTCCAGCGAGATGATCGGCGCTTCCGCCTCGGGCGGCAGGGTGTTGCGCACCTGCGCCACCTTCGCCTGCACCTGGGTCAGGGCGGCGTTGGTGTCGAAGTTGAGCTTCAGGTGCAGGGTGATGGTGCTGGCGCCCTGCGCGCTCGACGACTCCATGTAATCGATGCCGTCGGCGCTGGCCAGCGCCCGCTCGAGCGGCGTGGTGATGAAGCCGCGCACCAGGTCGGCATTGGCGCCCACGTAGACGGTGTTGACGTTGATCACCGCGATGTCGCTGCGCGGATATTGCCGGACGCTGAGCGAGCCGATCGATTGCAGGCCGGCGATCACGATCACCAGGCTGACCACGATGGCGAGCACGGGCCGGCGGATGAAGAGATCGGTCACCTTCATCTAGCTGTCCTCCGGCTTCGGCGTCGCGCTGTTGGCGGGCAGGATCTTGTTGTTGACCACGACGGCGGCGCCGGGGCGGAGCTTGAAAACGCCCGAGGTCACCACCTCCTCGCCGGCTTTCAGGCCGGTGATGACCGCCACCTGATCGCCGCGCGTGCCGCCCAGCTTCACGAACTGCTGGCGCACGCCGCGATAGCTCTTGCCGTCCGGCCCCTTGACGTCCTCGACGACGAAGACCGAATCGCCATAGGGGGCGTAGCTGATCGCGGACGCGGGGAGCACCAGGCCCGTCTGACTGGCGCCGAGGACGATGCGAGGCTCGACGTACATGCCCGGGTGCAGCCGGTTGTCCGCGTTGGCGAACGTGGCGCGGACCTGGATGTTGCGCGTCGCCGGATCGACCACCGAATCGATGGCGGTGATGATCCCCTTGACTTCGTGCCCCTGGGTCTCGCGGCCGTCGGCGGCGCCTTTTTCAATGGACAACTGGACGGCGGTGCCGCGATGCAGATTCACCACCTGCTGCTGCGGCATGGCGAAGTCGACGTAGATCGGCTGCAGGGTCTGGAGCGACACGATGGGCGCGCCGGAGGCCAGATATTGCCCGAGGTTGACCTGGCGGATGCCCAGGACGCCCGAGAAGGGCGCGCGGATCGTCTTGCGCGAGATGGTGGCGCGGATCTCGCCCACCTTCGCATCGTTCTGCGTGCTCTCGGCGGCGGCCTTGTCGTAGTCCGCCAGCGCAATGACCCCGCTCTCCTTCAACCCCTTCATACGGTCGAGGTTGATCTTCGAGAGGTCGCGCGCCGACTCGGCGGCGGCGAGCTGGGCCTCCTCCTGGCGGGTGTCGAGACGGACCAGCACCTCACCCGCCCGCACCGCCTGCCCCGAGTCGAAGAAGATCTTCTCGACGATGCCGGGCTGGTCCGCGCTGACGTTAACCCCCTGGACAGCGGTCGCCGTGCCGATCGACTTCACGGTCGACGACCATACCTCCTGCCGCGCGACGGTCGTGGTGACGGCCTCCGGAGGGGGCTTGAACGCCGCGCCCTGCGCCATGGCGCCCTTCACCTGGTGGGCCTTATACGCGGCCAGCGCCCCGACGAAGGCGGCCACGATGACGAGCATCAGAATCATTCGCTTGATCATGAGGACGAGACTCTCCCTTTTCACGGACTCTGGCGGATACGGATTTCCGGGACGGAAGTTGCTCCCGGCGACGACGGGAGCAAGGGTCATTCTACACTGTCCAGCCACTCCATGACCGCCGGACTTGCGCCTCGCCCTGCTTGGCGGCCTCTCCCAGAACTTGGCGCGTCACTCAAACGCGGTCAGTGCCTCAACCCGCGGCTTTGCCAGGCGGTGATAACCGCAGGTCAGCTGAACCGCCCGTGCCGGCCCTTCCGGGTGCCCACCCTTCCGGGTCCGTCGGTCGAGGTGACCGCGCCCTTCCGGGTGGGTACTGGGTGCCGCGTCTTTTGGAGCCCTGGCGCCCTAGAACGTCTTTTTGGAGCCCCGAGAGCCGCCCCCGGGTTACCATATTGACGCCCAAGCAGGCTGAGCGTAGGATGGCTCAAGTCGATGATTCTGAGGAGCTTGCCCACCTGGAGAACTCTATGTCCCGCCCGATCGAAGCCCTTGCGGAAGAAGTATTGCAGCTCCCATCTGATGCTCGGTCTCGGTTGCTCGATCGTGTCGTCGCCAGCCTCGACACAGACCGCGCGCGTGACGCGGCCTGGGATACATTGGCTGCGCATCGCGACGCCGAGATCGAGTCGGGCGCAGCCATCGCTGTCTCAGGACACGAGGTCGTTGCGCGACTTCGCACTGAGATCGAGTGAGCTACTCGCTACATCCCAACGCCGGGCGGGACCTGACCGACGCATTCCGTTTCTACAAGGCGGAGGCAGGACGCGGCGTCGCCGGAAGGTTTCTAACGGAGTTTGAGCGCGTCGTGAAGATTCTCGAAGAGCTCCCAGATATTGGCACTCCTACGAAAGACGAGCGCCGCGTCTATCCGCTCAGCGGCTTTCCTTACTCCATCATCTACCGCTCGGTCGATATAGGTATTCGGGTTCTCGTGGTCCGCCACCAGAGTCGCGACCCTACGTTCGGTGACGATCGGTCGTGAAAGCACATGGGCGGCAGGGTTCGCAATCCTCCATGTGAACCCACGGGGCTGCCAGCGCCTCGGTAGGGCGCCCCTTCCAGGTGCCGTCTTCGGAACGGCGCATGCCCCCTCCCCACCAGGAGTACCTCGCCCGCCGCCGTGGCGCGGGCCGAGGATCGCGTCAGGGGCAGTTGCCGATATCGCTCCTGGCCGAGGCCACGACGAGGTTCGTCTGGGCCAGGCCGCCGCCGCTGACGCTCAGGTGGATCCCGCTGACCGTGAGGCCGCCGAGGGGACCAGGGACCTGCTCGTTGAGCACCAGCGAGACCGGGCCCACGGTCACGTGCGTATTGGGAGCCACGAGCGTCGGTGTGGAGATCACGACCGTCGAGCCAATCTTGAGGTAGGCGATCGTCGCCGCCCCCGTGGACCCGTCGCAGCGCGTGGTCGAGGTCGATCGCACCGCCCCGATCGTGACGGTGGGAAGGGTGGCGAGCGAGAGCGAGAGGTCCGCCACCGAGGCCACCGCGGTAGATCTCGCCGGGAAGGCCGCCGTGGTCACCGACGCGCAGAGAGCGTGAGCGCTCAGCGGACCGGAGAGCGTCGCCACGCACGGCACCGACGTGCTCGAGTCCAGGGTCGTCGCGATCTCCCCGGTGTCGGGCGTCGGCGGCTGGTTGATCAGCGTCAAGCCGAGCAGGCTCGCGTTCGCCGAGACGCCATAGGCGCGCCCGCGGAGCGTCTGGGCCGTGATCACCACCGGCTCGCTGCCGCACGCCGAGCTGACCGGGAGATTGTTGAGGTCTCCACTGTAGGTCGCGACCCAGTTGTAGGTGCCGGCGGCGCCCGCCCCGACATCGCCCGAGTGGCTCACGCCTCCAGCGCCCACGGGCACGGTGGTGCTGTGGAGGGCGTTCGAGCACGTCGCGTCCCCCGGGCCGTAGAGGGCGAAGGTCACGCTGCCCGTCGGCGCGAAGCCTCCCGTGAGGGTCGCCGAGTCGGAGATCCGGCCGCCCGCGGGGACCGCAGGCGACGCGAGGGTGGAGATCGCCGGGGTGGCCGCGGGCCGGAGGGTCAGGAATCCGCCCCCCGAGCCTGGGAAGCCGTCTCCGACCGCCATGCAGCCCCCCGCGCCGCACGCGATTTCCCACAGGACACTCGCTCCGCCCGTGTACTGAGCCGAACCGGGGACACCTCCGGAGATCGGAACGATCGCGTCGAAGTTGAAGCTGCTGTCGGAGCCCACCGCCACGCACGAGGTGGAGCACGCGACGCTCACGAGGAGGCCCGTGCCTGGCACCTTCTGGACCGGGCCCGCCACGCCACCGGCGATGGCCACGACGACGCCGTCGAAGCCCCCCTGAACATCGTCGCCGACCGCGACGCAATGGGAGGCGTCGGTGCAGGCGACAGAATCGAGCTCCACGTCGGGGGAAATGGGCTGGGCCGGCCCCGCCGTGCCGTCGGTGACGGCGACGACGAAGCCCCCGCTCGCGAACGAGAGCCCGCCGACGACCACGCACGCGCCGGGGCTCGGGCAGGCGATGGCGTTGAGGTAGTCCGTCCCGGCGACGACCTGAATCGGACCCGCGACGCCGTTGGTGATGGGCACGAGGACGCCCTGGACGTCGTTGGTCCTCCCGATCGCGAAACACGAAGTCGCGCTGGGGCACGTCACGTGCCGGAGCACCATGGCGCCGGGCAGGTGCTGAGGCGGACCGGCGATGCCGCCGGTGATCGGTACGACGACGGCGGTGCCCGGTGGGAAGCTGCCGGCGAAGTCGAGGCCGACCGCGACACACGATGTCGCGCTGCCGCAGGCGACGCCGTAGAGGATTCTCGTCCCGGGCACGGCCTGCGGCGAGCCCACCACGCCGTTGGTGATGGGCACGAGGAGGCCCTCGAAGAGGCTCGCACGACTCCCGACCGCGAAACACGAAGTGGGGCTGACGCAGGTCAGGGCTTCCAGATCGACGTCCGGGATGCGCTGCGTGGGCCCAGGGACGCCGTCGGTGATGACGGTCAACGTGGCGTCGGAGGCCGGATCGTAACCCATGACGATGCACACGTTAGAGCTGGGACAGACAACGCCGATCGGAGAGAGCGGCCCGGGGATTTCCGTCCAGGGATCCGCACGGAGCACCAGGGGGACCAGCGACACGAAGTCGAGCTCGGTGCCCACGCCGTCGGTGGCGGTGGGGTCCGACCCCTGGAAGCTGAGCGTGGCCGACGAGCCGGTGGCGGTGACCTCGTACTGATGGAGGGACCAATCGAGCCCCGCGCCGGGCGCCTGCGGGCCGAGCGCGCCGACGGCCAGGCCGTCGAAGCCGACGTCCATCCGGTTCTGCTGCGCGGTGGTGCCCGGCCTGGCCGCGAAGGCGAAGGCCAGCGAGTACGAGGCGCCGGGCGTCGTCGCAACCGCCTGGCGGACCCCGTTCACGCACGTCGTGTTCAGCTCCACGAACTGGTTGCCCTCGGCGGCGGCGCCGAAGGAGCTCCGGTCGATCTCGATGCCGGAACCGCACGAGACCGTGGGTGCCCACCCCGGGATCGAGCCGAAGAGCTGGAAGGGCCCGGCGATGACGGGATCCTCGAAGCTCCCGTTCACGATCAGCGAGCCCGACGGGGCCCCCGCCGCCCAGGCGTTGGAAAGACTGGTTGCACAGACCGTCAGGACCGACACGAGCAGGGGGAGCTTCTTCATCGGGTGCTCCATTCTGGAAAGGGTTACCATCTCAGCGCCTTCGGCGCGGCCACCGCCGCTCCTCGAAGCGAACGCAAGCCTGACGTGAGCGAACTCCCTATCGGGAATCACCTCCGCGTCGGGCAGGGGGAGGAGCGACAGGTGCGGGCGCGGCTTTGCGTGAGGGGGGCTTCGAGTCCTGCGGCCGGGCCTTCGTCTCGACCGCTTTGCGGTTGAGGTGAAAGTCGTACTTGGCGCCGCCATGGTTGTAGGTGCCGCTGATCTTGCCGTCCGCTAGCTTGCCGTCGAACCTTGGTTCGCGCATCACCTTGGCGATCACAAAGCTGACTTTCTCGCCGTCGATCTTGATGTCGCGGAGTGACTTCTCGAAGCCCGGCGGACTCATGTGGATCGTGCCCTCCCAGTTTCCGTGCTCCTGCCAGAAGCGGACCTTGATCTTCGTCTTCGGGTTCTGCGTCTCGATCTCGCCCTCCCAGTAGCCGGCGATGGAAGAAGGGCTTGGGCTCGCGGCGGGCGTTGCGGCGGCGCTGCTGGCCAGCAGCGCGATTGGAGACAGGATGGCGGTGGCCAGCAGGGCGACGACGAGCCGGACGAGCCAACGATCGAGAATCATGGCGGACCTTCCTTTCGGACGGAAGCAATGCGCGTGGCAAATACGGCGACAACGTATCAGCTCTGCCTTCCGTGGCATCTTACTATCTATGTTGGTCGCTCGTTCGTAGGAGAAAGGGCCCGGAGCCATGCTCCGGGCCGAAGGGGCAGACGGCTTCAGCAGAAGTACGGAGGGCAGGGGCTGCAAGCCGCCGAGCAGGTGTCGACGGAGGAGCTCCTGGTGGCGACACCGCCCGCGACTTCCCTGAGGCCGGCCGGGCTCAGGTCGATCAGGTCGGAGGGGTGGGCGCCGAGGCTCGCCCTCTCTTCGTCGCTCAGGCTGAGGAAGTACTCTTCGTCACGAAAGGCGCGCACCATGTCGACGGTCTTCTTCATCTCGATCTCCTCTCACGAAACCGTCACGAGAGCATCTCGGACGGAGATCTCACGATGAATCGCTCCCGCGGTGGAGGCGGTGCCAGGACGACGACGGGCGGTACCCGGTGCGGGTCGACGTACCGGAGCAGGCCATGGCCGATTCCCGCCAGGCCGAGCATGAATCCGGGCGGCTCGGTGCGCCCGTGCATGCCGAAGCGCCAGCCGTGGGCCCGCAGGTCGGCCAGCGTTCCTCCCAGAAGCCGGCCGATCCGCGGTGCGAGATCGAGACCGAGCTTCTCCTGGGCCAGCCGCAGAGGCTCCAGGTTCCCCAGGTCGCCATGGCACTGGCAGTGCCCCCGGCCGAAGCCCTCCCGCAAGGTGGTTTCGAGCGCGATCGAAATCTCTTCTCGCACGGTCGCATCGTCGAGATGCCGCAGCCCATCGAGGCGGGCGAGGGCGATCCCCGGCGCGCCATGGCACCAGGTGCTCAGGAAGCTCGGGCTGCCGTCGGGCTCTTCGCCGCCGCTGCGCAGATCGGGCCAATTCCGCCGCTCCGGGACATAGAGCGAGCGCTCATAGGCCAGGCCGGCCGCGGCGGCTTCCCGGAAGCGCCGGTCGCCGGTGGCGGCGGCGAGCTGCAACAGCGCCCATGCGATGCCGCCGGCGCCGTGCGCCCGTCAGGGTGGAATGGAGGGGCGGCCCTCAGCGAGCCGCTACGGGTGCGTGCGTTGCCTCCACGGTCGGCAGCGAGGCACAGGAGGTGTCCAGGATGGAGGCGAGTGGATCGGAGGCGAGAGTCACCGGGCTCGTCGGGGGTGGAGCTGCGAAGCACGCCCCGTTGCAGATGCCGTAGGCTCTGCAGGTGGTGGCATGTCCCGACTCATTGGTGCAAAACTGGCCGCAGAAGGTGGAACACTTGCAGTCGGTCGCGCAGCTGGCGAAAGCAGCCGGGCTGGCGAGCAGAACCAACGCGACGGCAGCCAGGAGGACGAGACGAAGAGCGGGATTGTGCATGAGAATCTCCTTTCAGCCTGAAAAGTTAAAGCAAGATCTCGCGAGAGTCAATCGAAAGGCGCTGCCCCTTCCGGGGTAGAGTCGGCGGCGGGCGCGGTGTCCCCCTTCCGGGTGCCCCCTTCCCGAACCGACCGCCCGTCCCCGCCTCCCGGCTCCCGGAGGGCTAGAGGGGCTCTCAAACCCATGTTCTTCTAGGCAGAAAAAGTTTCGGGGGCGACTTTACGTCTATTTCTGGGCATGAGTCGACAACTCCGCTTCCTCCCGACCCCAAGCGCCCTGGTCGAAGTGACCTGCCGGGCGCTCCAAAGCCGCTTCCTCTTTCGGCCCGGGCCGACCCTCGATGCGATCATCCTGGGCGCGCTCGCTCGGTCCCAGCGCCGCTACGCGGTGCGCATCATCGCCTTCTTCTTTGCCTCGAACCACTTCCACCTCATCCTCGAAGTCGACGACGCGCGGCAGCTCAGCCGATTCATGAATCACTTCAACTCCAAGATCGCGCGCGAGATCGGCCGGCTCACCGGCTGGCGGGAGAAGATCTTCGGGCGCCGGTACCAGGCGATCCCGATCAGCGACGAGCCCGAGGCGCAGATCGCGCGCCTCCGCTACGTCCTCAGCCACGGTTGCAAGGAGAACCTGGTCGAACGCCTTCAGGACTGGCCGGGCGTCCACTGCGTCGAGGCGCTGACCACCGGAAAGACTCTCGAGGGGTGGTGGTTCGACCGCACCCAGGAATACCTCGCCCGCCGTCGCGGCGAGGCCCACGGGTACTACCAATATGCGACCCGCGAATCCGTCGAGCTCTCTCCCCTCCCCTGCTGGAAGGATCTCCCGCCGGAGAAGCGGCAGCAACTCGCCTCCGCCCTGGCCGCGGAGATCGAAGCGGAAGCCGCCGAAAGCCGGGAGCGCTCCGGAGTCCAAGCGCTCGGCCCCGCCGCCATCCTCGCCCAGAACCCCGAGAGCCGCCCCCTCAAGACCAAGAGATCACCCGCGCCCGCCGTCCATGCCGTCCGCCGAGCCGTCCGCCGCGAGCTGCGCAACGCCTACTTCCTCTTCGTCGCCGCCTACCGCTCCGCCGCCGAGAAGCTCCGCGCCGGGCAACGCGACGCGCAGTTCCCCACCGGCTGCTTCCCGCCACCGCTGCCGTTCGTGGGCGGGTAGGTAAACGCCCCCAGTCTCAGGGGTACGTGTGTCCAGACGAGACCGAAAGCCGGAAGTTCCGGGGATTACGACGGAGATTGCCGTCCAAACCTTCCGCTGGACCTCGAAATCAGCCCGCCTGGATCGCCCAGGAACCATCTCGGGCCGGTAGCCAGCCTCGGTCGCATATGAGGCGCCGCGGTGCATCGCGAGTCCTCAACTACTCGGGTGGCACGTCTCCAGAGCAGCGGCAGCGACTCGCCGCCGCCATGGTCTCGGAGATCGAAGCGGAAGCCGCCGAACGCCGGGAGCGCTCGGCACGTCTCCAGGTTCCGCCTCTTCTTTGAAGCCGGAGTAAAACTGTGGCGCCTTGATTCGGAGCTGGCATCTTCCTAATCGGTGACGGAGCCATTAGAAATACTGGACCGCTTGACAACCGAAAGACGACCACCGGCCATCCCAAACGGAATAACGCCAAGCAAAGAGACGATTCCGTACCACAACGGGGTCGATCCCCAGAAACAAATGCCGGTCAAGACTGCGATCAAACCAACCAGGCCGCCATGCATCACCTCCGACTTCTTCGCCACTCGACCCGCAACAAAGCCTCCAAGGAGCGTAAATCCCCAGCCAGCGATCAGAACAGGTACAACGAGAATCGGGTCTTTCTCACGCCCAGCCAATTGATTGAGTGGGATGCCTTGGGCCAACCAGACAACGATAACGATCAGACCGAGGGCAAAACCAAAAATCAGGGAACCGCCGATATCAGTCAGGGCCCCCAATGCCAAAGCCTTGATACTGATCCCGCCATTTTCTCTCATCAGCAATCTCCACCTCCGAACGTTGGAGTCGACGGCGGCGCCATTACGGCGCCACCGGCACCGCCCACAGCTCGCTGCCGGTGACCCCGTCGTCGGCGGCGAAGTAGAGGGTTTTGCCGGCGAGGACCGGCCGGCCCGGCCAGGACGACAGCGGGCCGGGGGCGATGTCTCCCACCAGGGCGGTGTGCGCGGGGACGCCGTCGGTCGACCAGAGCTCGACCCCGTGCTCGCCGTCGTCGGCGGCGAAGAACAACCGGCCGGCGGCCACGCTGAGCAGCAAGGGCTGCGAGAGGGCGGGGCCCTGGCGCGTATCGAGGAACGGGTGGGTGCCGGCCGGCGTACCGTCGCTCACCCACAGCTCCTCCCCCAGCTCCGGGGTATAGGCGATGAAAAACAGCTTGCCGTCGAGGCCGAGCGGATAGAAGTCAGGCCGGCCATAGGAAGTGGCGAACGGCGCCAGGGGCACGGTGCCGCTGCCGTCGAAGCGGTACAGCCACGCGCTCCCCTGCCCCACCGGCTGGCCCACGAACCACAGGGCGCCACCGAACGCCACGAGGTCGGAGCGGTTGAAGAGCTCGGGGGGGCCGGCGGGCGGCGCGAGGCGCGTGGCCGCGTCGCCGTCGATCCGCCAGAGATCGTTGGCGAGCAGGAAGGGGACGTCGCCGAGCCGCGCCAGCGCGCCGGCCGGGCAGACCTCGCCGCCGGCCGGGCAGCGGATCGGCGTGACCCCTTCGCCCGCCGACGAGGGGCGGAAGGCGAAGATCCCCCCGCGGTGTCCGGGTCGGAGACCAGCAGGCGATCGCCCATCGCCAGGTTGGCGTGGAATGGGGCGATCGGCAGCGTCGCCACCTCGCTTGCCGGCGCGGCCGCGTCCGGGGAGACGAAAACGCGGGTCAGCCAGGTCCCGGACAGACAGTCGTCCGAGTCCGGCGCGCACTCGAACCGGGGCACCAGCAGCGTCAGCGCATCGCCCACGGGGACCATCGCGGCCGTGCGGGAGTCGAGGAGGGTGGTGGCGTGCCCCGCCGCGTCGACGCGGATCACGCGGTCCCGGGCGTCGACGACCACCGCATCGGGGAGGCGGAGCGGCGGCTGCGGCCCGCGGAGGGCGAAGCAGTCCGCGGCGCCATCGGCCAGCGCCTCCACCCCGCCGAGGGAGCCGCCGGGGGTGCCCTCCGTCCGGAAGATCCGCTGCCGGTGCCCGTCGCAGGCGGTGAACACCAGGCGCTCGCCGAGGGCGATCAGGTTGCGCGGCTCCGCGTCGGCGTCGCGCCACCCCGGCACGGGCATCGACGCCAGCACGCTGCCGTCGGCGGCGAGGCGGGCGAGGAGCTCTTGTCCGGCGACCAGGAACCCATCGCCGCTCGCCATCGCGGGCCCCTCGCCCAACACGGGGAGTGGGCGGACCGACGGCACGTCGAGCCGGGCCGCCTCGCGCGGCGCGGCGGACCGCTCGAGGAGCGCGACGTCGCCGTTCACGGCGGCGAGGCGGGTGGTGCAATCGCGTTGGCGGGCGCAGTCGGCATCCAGGGGGCGCGTGCCGGCGACGGTGCCGTCGGTCACCCACACCTGCCACCCCTCGTCGCCGGCCGTCAGGGCATCGAACAGGCTCCGGCCGCCGGACCGCGCGAGGGGAAACACCCCACTCCGAGCCCGGCACTCGCCGGCGCAGCGGCCGAGCGCGGCCGTCCCGCCCGGCGTGCCGTCGGTCCGCCAGAGCCGCCCGTCGCCGTCGGCGAAGAGCAGGCCCGACGGGCCGAGGTGGAGCGCGAAGGTGCTGAAGGCGAGGCGGTCGGGCGTCAGCCGGGCCGCGCTGTAGGGACCGGTCACCCCCGCGGCGTCGAGATGGCACCGCGGGCCGGCGTCCGGGCAGTCGAGAAAGACGACGCCATGGGCGAGGCTCATCGGGGAACCGATCCTCGGTTCCCAGCCCGTCCGCTCGAAGCGCCGCACCCGGTGGGTCCCCGCCGGGGTGCCGTCGCTCGTCCACAGCTCCTGGGCGTGCTCGGTACCGCGGACGAAATAGAGCCGGTCCGCGGTCGCCACCAGCCCGTCAAGGTCGTCGTCGCCGAGGTCGGCCAGCGTTGACGTGCCGGCGGCGGTGCCGTCGCTGCCGACGATCTGCCTGCCGAGGACGAAGTAGGCGCGGCCGGCGAGAGTGGGCAGCGCAGAGTCGTTGGGAACCCCGCCTGGATACGGGATGCCCAGCGGCTCCGTGCCCGCGGCGGTGCCGTCCGTCGACCATGCCATGAAGTTGCCGTCGGAGAGGAGCAGGCGATCGCCGACCCGGACATGCGCGATGTGACCCGCCGTGCGCGGCGCCGCTTCGAGCGCCGGGGAGAGCACGGTGGTGCCGGCCCGGGTTCCATCGCTGGTCATCACCGGAAGGTAGTCGTCGAGCTGGAACAGCAACCTCCCCTGGACCGCGCCGAGCAGCTGGACCTGGGAGAAGCCTTCGCCCAGGATGAAGCCGGCCAGCGGCTCGGCCGCGCCGTTCGCCGGCTCCCCCGTCCACAGCTCCATCTGGAGGTGCTCCCCCTCGACGCCGTCGAAGCGGTACCCCGACTTGAGCACGACGGCGCGCCCCCCCGCCTCGCCGAGGAAGCCGACCTCGTCGACGTACTCCGGCCGCCCCTGGCCGAGATGCGCCACGCGGTACGGCACCCCGAGCCCATGCACCGCCGCGCCCTCCAGCGCCACGACGGCGGCCAGCACCGCGGCCCGCGTCCCCTTCATCTTGATCGCCATCCTTCCAAGTCGAAACGTTGGGAGTGATTTTACGTCCTTCGCCGGGCCGGCGTCGATAGGGCGTCCGGGTCATGAGCTGGGCGGCAGATCCGGGGCTCTGCTAAGCTTCCGGACGCCTCCAGCAGCAGGCGGTGATCGACTCCGCGAGCAGCTCGCTCTTCTCCGACCCTGAACCCGCATGCCGACCGATCTCTTTTCCCTCGCGAACCGGGTGGCCATCGTCACCGGCTCAGCGCGCGGCCTGGGGCAGGCCCTCGTCGAAGGGTTGGCCCGGCAGGGCGCCCGCGTGGTCGTCTGCGATCTCGACGAAGACGGCGCCCGGGCGAAGGCGGAGCGTATCCGGGCCGCGGGCGGCGAGGCGGTCGCGACCGGCGTGGACGTCGCCGATGCGGCGAGCTGCGACGCTCTGATGCGCTTCGCCGTCGAGCGGCTCGGGCGGGTCGACGTGCTGGTGAACAACGCGGGGATCGACATCGCCGAGCCGGTGGGTGAGGTCAGCGAGGCGGTCTGGTCGAAGATCCTCGACGTCGATCTGAAAGGTGTGCTCAACGCCTCGCAGAGCGCGATCCGCCAAATGCGAGCGCAAGGCGGCGGCGGCTCGATCATCAACATCTCGTCGATCGCCGGCCTCGTCGCCATTCCGGGGCTGACCGCCTACAGCGCCGCCAAGGGGGGCGTCCTCCTCCTCACCCGCGTGATGGCGCTCGAGCTGGCAGCCGAGAACATCCGGGTCAACGCGATCGCTCCCGGCTATCTCGAAAACATCATGGAGGGCATGCGCGGCGAGCACGCCAAGCCGGAGACCGAGGAGCGGATCCGCACCCGCACTCCGCTGGGCCGGCGCGCCCGCCTCTCCGAGCTCGTCGGACCCGTGGTCTTCCTCGCCTCGGACGCGGCCTCCTACGTCACCGGCACGGTGCTGGCCGTCGACGGCGGCTACACGGCGATCTAGCCGGCCCTCGGCGGCTCGGTTGGTTACCGGAATTCCGTGTCGTACTTCGTCCGGGCGATCCGGCGGACCTGGTCGCGGGTGAGAGCCTTGGCCGGGGCGCCGGGAGGGGTGCCCTCGCCAGGTGCCTGGCCAGGTGCCATCCGAACCGTCCCCCCCCCGTCGTGCCGCCATCCTTGTCTCGTCAACGATTAGGGTGGCACCTCTTCAGTCGGGCGCGAGCAACGCGGCGATTGCTCGGAGTGTCGGCTGTACGGAGCGGACTGTCCGGAAATGGGAAGTTCCGGGGATTACGACGGAGATTGCCGGCTAACCCTCCGCTGGACCTCGAAATCGGCGTGCCTGGACCGCCCAGGAACGATCTCGGGCCGGTCACCGGCCTATGTCCCATACGAGGTGCCGCGGTGGATCGCGAGGCCTCAACTATTCGGGTGGAACGTCTTCCGGTCTGCGTCTTCTGGCTGGCTGGCGGAACGTCTTCCTGAGACCTTAGTCACTCCAGGGGTGAATATAGTTGCCCAACCGTTGAAAAGAGACCAGAAAAATGCCAGGACGTATAACCAATTAATGGAAACAATAGTGTCCGGCTCTCCCATAGATACCCATGCGAAGAATGTCACAAGGGCTAAACCGCCAGCGAGCCACGCATACGTAAAGGCTATAAACATCTTCTCGGTGGCAATTTTGAAACGGAGGCGTGGCATCTGGGAAAGCCCAGCCGACAGAAAAACTATAGCCAAGAAAGCGATCAAAGATTTTCCATAAACCGAATGCAGCGCACTCAATGGCTGAGGGTAACCATTCGACCCAGCTTGAATCTCGGCATGCAGATAGGCCACATTGACGACAATGAAAACCGTGGCCATCATAATCGTGAATAGATAAGTCCAGCGAAACAACCGGACCAAGGAAGTGCGACGGGTTGCGGCAATAAAGAGTGTAACAGCCTGAAAAGTTAGCGGCGTGTTGCTGGCAAAGAGAAGCGTGGCCACAAACCCTTCAATCTCAGGTCTCATTTTTCCGGACGGCTCTCCCGAAATCATGGCCCATAAAACTGCGATGACGACATTTCCGAGAAACGTCAGGGCTATGAAGGTGAGTCCCCTCTCGGCATCTCCGCTTGTCTCTCTTGAGAACTTCTCGTTGGATTGAATTACATACATCAGCACAGCAAAGGAGAAGCCCGCGAGAACGACTGAGATACTCGAATAAATCTGAGCGGCCTTCGTAATATCAAATGGATCCATGGCACGTTATCCTATTTAAATAGAAGTTAGCCGGCATTCTCATCGTTCCACTCCCTGCTTTCCGAAAAGAACTCTCGGAGTGCAGTTGCGGCGTCCCTCACCGCAGACTCCTCCGACGCCGTGGGGAAACGACCGTCAACGAAAGCCTCGCGCAGGCACTGCCTAGGGCTTTGCGCACCTCGGTAGCAAGCTGGATGAGATGTCCTCTACGCTCAGGGGTGTTCAAGACATGCTCCGCCAATCGAGGGAGAATAACTAGGGAATGAACTGCCTCCGAAATCTCTCCCAGGAAAAGCCGAGACTTTCTTCTCGCTGAATCAAGCGCGTTCGCTGCCTCGCGGGCCTTCTCACGGCGCTTGGCACGGACTGCCGTATCTGAAGACTCAAGGTAGCTGGCCGTGAGCGCGATCACTCCGTACGCATTCTCGGAGAGTTCTACCAACTGGGGCGCTAGAGTCTCACGCCGGGCCTTTCGAAGATCGGCTCTATACTGGGAGACTGACGAGAGCTCTAGATTCAAAATAGAAGCCACGGCCGCAATGATTGCAGCGATAGCTGCTGTAAGGAGTTGGCCGTTGCTCATTGTACTCGTGTTCATGGAAGCTGGCCTCCAGGTGCCACCCGAACCATCGAGACCAAACCGAGGCTCTGTCCCGCCCCCGATCGCCGCGCGGCTGGGCTTCCTGCGGCTGAAAGGACCTCTGAAACCCTTGATCTTCTAGGCTCAAAAAGTTTCGGGGGCGATTTTCCGTCTATTGCTGGGCATGAGTAGACAACTTCGCTTCATCCCAGACTCAGGCGCCCTGGTCGAGGTGACCTGCCGGGCGCTCCAAAGCCGCTTCCTCCTTCGTCCCGGGCCGACCCTCGATGCCATCATCCTGGGGGCCCTCGCCCGGACCCAGCGCCGCTACGCGGTGCGGATCATCGCCTTCTTCTTTGCCTCGAATCACTTCCACCTCATCCTCGAGGTCGATGACGCGCGTCAGCTCTCCCGGTTCATGAACTACTTCAACTCCAAGGTCGCCCGCGAGATCGGCCGGCTCACCGGCTGGCGGGAGAAGATCTTCGGGCGCAGGTACCAGGCGATTCCGATCAGCGACGAGCCCGAGGCGCAGATGGCGCGACTCCGGTATGTCCTCAGCCACGGCGTCAAAGAGGGCCTGGTCGAACGAGCTCAGGAATGGCCAGGGGTCCACTGTGTCGGGGCGCTGACCGAGGGCAAAGTCCTGGAGGGCTGGTGGTTCGACCGTACCCAGGAGTACCTCGCCCGCCGTCGCGGCGAAGACTTCGGCACCTACCAATATGCGACCCGCGAAACCCTGGAGCTCTCTCCCCTTCCCTGCTGGCAGCACCTGACATCCGAGCAGCGGCAGCGACTCGCCGCCGCCATGGTCTCGGAGATCGAAGCGGAGGCCGCCGAACGCCTGGAGCGCTCCGGAGTCCAGGCGCTCGGCCCGGCCGCCATCCTCACCCAGAACCCCGAAAGCCGCCCTCTCAAGACCAAGAGATCGCCCGCCCCGGCCGTCCATGCCGCCAGCCGTGCCGTCCGCCGCGAGCTGCGCAACGCCTACTTCCTCTTCGTCGCCGCCTACCGCTCCGCCGCCGAGAAGCTCCGCGCCGGGCACCGCAACGCACAGTTCCCCACCGGCTGCTTCCCGCCACCGCTGCCCTTCGTGGGCGGGTAGGTAGACGCCCCGGTCTCAGGCGTACGTGTGTCCAGACGAGACCGAAAGCCACAATTTGAGGCCGCCGGCCCGGCAAACGACCTTGAAATCAGCCCGCTCGGCCTCCCAGTAACGATCTCGGGCCGGAAAGCAGCCTCGGTCGCACACGAGACGCCGCGGTGAATCCTAGTCCTCAACGATTCGGGTGGAACGTCTTCTGGGATCCGTCTTCTGGGATCCGTCTTCTGGGATCCGTCTTCTGGGATCCGTCTTCTGGGATCTGAAAAATCAACTCAGAATTTCTCGCGAATCTTTCGTCGTAGTTCATACTAGGCTCGTGCGTATAACGCCGCAAAAGGTGAGCGAGCGGTAACCGCGCTGTTTGCGGTTTCCGTCCGCTCGACCGCTTGGGTTGGCCGCTATACCGGCACGTTGAAATTTCATCTATCTCCCTTCCGCAACCGCCTCACCCGTTGATCAGACCAAATCGCGAATCTGTTCTGAGAGCTCCCGCTTAAAAGCTTCGATGAATTGCCATAAATTCCCTACATCCTTAACAAGCATCTGTGCCGCAGGCTGTTTTCCCGTTTCCAAAACCTCTGGAGTGTACTTCTCAGCGTTCAGCAGAACCTCCATCTGAAATTCCTCGTGCTTGGCGAGGTATACGTCGAGCCGAGTAGCTCTTTCCTCTTCTAGAAAGGAGCGAACTCGACCGTAAACCTGTACAGCCAGCGCCGCACCAGGAAGAAAGCGATTGAATGCTGCCAAGACGTCCGATCCTGGCCGGAAGACGTCGGCAAGCATCGATGTATCGATCGTCTCAATCTCTCTCCTCGCCTCCTTGAGAAGCATGACCCTCTCATCCGGTGGGTAGTAATTGTCGCCAAGGATAATGTCGCCTGTAGCTACATTCGCGTCTCCCGGGCCAGAGGAAGAGGCGTTGATATTCACCGTCTTGTGAGTGCCCCCGGCCTGACGATGCATCTTGCCCTTTCGACGCGATCGAAAAAGCGTTCCTAAATAGCCGATCCCGGCGACCCCAATACCGCTAAACACCCAGCGCGCATGTTCGAGTATCCACTCTCCGAAGGTCATCAACAGATTCCTCTCCTCGACGGCCAACGCCTCTGCGGCTGAGCGGCTGCGTCAGCAGTCCGCTCGAGCCAACTCGTTATGCGGCAGTTGTCAGGCAGATACTCCGTAGAGTGCATGAATCTGTATTCTAAGAAATGAACTCACATTGGGAACGGCAGAAAGTTCCAAAACTACGTCGGTATTGCTCTTTATTCTTACGTCGATAAGGGCGAAATTAGTCAGAGCATTTATCCGATCCATCGGTGTATACCAGGCCGCAAAAAGCCTTGAACCTGCAGGTATCTGTAGGTCTATTTCGTGCAAATGACCGGGGGCATGTCCTGAGTCTGCCGCCTCGAAGTTGTCGGGACTCGGGTTCGCACCCCCATCGTTCGGCCCTACAGTGATTACGACTGACTTCATAGCGTATCCCACTTGTTTGAAGTTCATCCAGTTCTCCTCGTTAAAGTGACTGAAGGTATTCCTTGTGGAAATGTTGGTTAGTTCGTCTCCCATCGCGACATGATAGATATCAGAGCTCTCGGCAACAAACAGCTTGGCTTAGACGCATAACGCTTAGGGCCTCAGCGGCGGACCGCGCAGTATGCGGTTTCCGTCCGCTGTAGGCCCCGTGTTATGCGCCTCCCGGTCTCGGCACAAGCCTGAACCGTGCTGTTTCCGCGCTAGTTTCCTCAAGTACAAGACGCCAAGGTGCCTTCTTGAGATCGACGCCTTCTCCGCACATAAGACCAAAGGTGTCATTCCTGACTGTCTCAACTGGCCTTCCGATGGCGTGACGAAACTCTAGTAGCTGGAATTTGGCCGCCTCTCTATCAACCCAAATGGTTGGGATCTCGAAGTCATGAAAGCACCGATCAAGACCAAAGAGCTTTTGAGGAAATTTATACTGCTCCCCATTCTTAACTGCAAACCTGTACGACGCCCTGGCGATCTCTTTTATAGAAGCAAGCAGGGCACTTTGCAGGTGTCGTAGCCCTTGTCGGCTCTGTTCATAGACTGTACAGCGAAAGTGGCGAAGATCGAAGGGTACATCATCGATGTCTTGGGCTAGGATTAGAACCTTCTCCATATCCTTCACCATGTGAGCTATTCCTAGCTCATAGAAGACATTAGGATTTCGCGTTGTAACGTCTGCAATAATGACCTCTGCCCTTCCAATACAGCGGAGAATGTCTTCTATGATGTGTCCACCGCCGAAAATCTCATCAGCCCGACTGCACGTGAAGTTTAAGTCAGCGCCCTCCACTATTTCACGAATTGCCTCATAAACATCGCGAAATTGGCTCGCGAACGGCATAGACAAAGCCGTTGCAGGCTCTGGCTCTGGTCGAGTCGTCGCGTAATAGGTCTTTGGATACATGATTACTCCTCAATGTGCAGAGCCCGCTTTGCCGTATAACGCTATGCCAATGAGCGGCGGTACCGTGCGATAGCGCGGTATCCGTCCGCTCCATTGGCGGTGTTATGCGGGCTTACGCGGACCCCCTGCGCAGATGCTGGCTCATATTAATCCACTCCTGAAGCTTGTCAAAGTCTTTGAGTTCAAGCTGCCAAGCGTAGTCGCGAGCAAGCTCCCAGGCTCCGCTTGTAAAACGCGATGTAGTAGCAAGGCAAGATCTCGTGATCTTGTGATGGCTGTGCAAGAATAGCAACTCTCGAACGGGTTCGACGCCAACCGCATTGGTCCAGCGCTTCGCCTGAAGGAGGTATCTATGAGGCCCAAAGATACTATCCTTCTTTAGCGCATATATATCGACACCACCATCCTTTGTCCCGCGCTGAAGTTCTATTTCATATCCGAGGTCTTCGAGGAGCTGGGCGAGCAATTTCTCGAACATACGCCAGTCCAGCGTTTTCATGAGCTCGGGATGCTTCGCTAGGATATCTAGAAGCAAAGGATCTACCAGTTCCAAGGTGATTTCTGAGACGTCAGTCTTGGGATCGGAACTCTTGACACTAACTAGTTGCCGTCGGAGCGTAAGCGCCTGAAGCTGGTCAATTATGACCTCCCCTCGTTCCTGTAAAGATAAAGGGAGAGGCTCCTCGGCGTAGCTCACATTCGCTGTGAGCTCACTCCAAATTTCTTGAACTTTAGTGAGTTCCTGCTGTTCAACGTACCTCTTTAGACGCCTGGAGACCTGGAACAGGAGCCTCCCATAAAGATAGTCCTCAGCTAAGAACTGCTCGCGGCCATCAAGTTGTTCTTCGGAATGCTCGTCGTCGTCTCCGGGGAGCCACAGCGACGGTCCCTCACCTCCCACCTCATCCGTAGGGAGCCTGGAAACAAGGCCTTCGAGTTCGTCCCATAGCTTGTCAAGTCGCTGATCTAACGTGCTCATATGACTTCGCTTTTCAGGACGCATAACGTTGGATCATGAGCGGCGCGCCAAAGGGCGCGAAGCGGCCTTTTGGAACGTCCGCTCGATGGAGGGGTTAGGTGCCTTCCGACGCGTTGACATAGAGCACCCGGGTTGCTAGCTCGACGTGCGAAGTAACTGAGCGACCGGCGGCCCACATAGCTGCTTCGCATGAGTCGGTGCGCCCGCCGGTGCACTCCCAGCGGCCTGCAACTGTACATCCGAAGTGGCCGAGTCTGATAGTGGGTGGTACCAGCTGGATGCCCGGCTTTACTGAGAAGACCTCCTTCACCACGCCTCTCGCAACCGCGAGAGCAAACCGGCCAACATCCTCTGGTCACCGACATGCCCCACTCCTCGAGTCGGCTCGAAGACCGCGTCGGACGTCAATCGGATCGCTGAACTGCTTTGCGAGCGGATCAGGAGTACGGGCTCGGTCACTGTTACGTCTTGCATGTGCTCTCCTACGCCTGCGAATGCGGCACGTAACGCTTCGGCGGTGAGCGGCGGAACCGCGCGTTTGCGGTTTCCGTCCGCTCGACCGCCCGGGTTGTCCGACTGTAAATTCTGCTTCTACTATCGCGGTTGCGGGAGGCCTTGGCGCGCTATTTTCTCTTCTCTTCGAGGTGATCCAAGACAGCCGCTGTAGCGGCGACAACAACGAAAGCACCAGCACCGGCGACGATTGCGGCGCCAACGACGGGGAAGGCCAAGGCGGCACTGGTAATGCTACCCAGCACGGCGGTGCCCGCGACGTGCCCCACGGCCTCTCCCTGCTACGTCCGCTCCCTTCGTTCTCCATGGTCAAGCTCCTTTCTGACGTGCGATAAACCCGCAGTCCACTTTAGCGCTAAGCGGCGCTCACTACTTGATTCAATGCAGTCGACTGACTACGTTACTTCTTCTCGCTTTAGCCTACGATAATACCGATGCTTGACGCATAACCTTAGGTTCAACGTCTAATCGTCCCACCCTTTACCCAGCCAACACGACAACTTCCCGCAGACTGGGCAGTCGAAGCAGGCGGCGGCGTCCATGGGCTATCTCTCTCTGTTGGCTGAGCTTAGCTGGCAGAGTAGCGCTGTGCCGAATTCGCGTCAAGGCTATTCAGACTGTCGCATAAGCAACTTTCCGGATGGCGGGAAGGAGAAGTGCTTACACGACAAAGGGGCTGCGCGGGAGGCGAGTTGGCTCCGAGAGATATTACACGACAGGTGCCCGGCGGTAAGCACCGACTCGGGCGAGTCGGTCAGTCCCGCTAACGTGCTGACATGTAGAACCTTCCGGGGCACGATCGCCGAGAGGCCGACCCTGCTTATGCGACAGATTGTCTGTCGTGTAAGCATCTACAGCCGGTCGACGGGGCTCTGGACGCCCCGGCCTCCCCGATTCAGCACGTGGGTGTAGATCATCGTGGTCTGGACACTCCGATGGCCCAGGAGCTCCTGGACCGTGCGGATGTCGTAGCCGCTTATCAGGAGGTGGGTCGCGAAGGAATGGCGGAGGGTATGGCAAGTGGCGGCTTTGACGATCCCCGCGGCGCGGACCGCGTCGTGGAAGGCGCGCTGGAGGCCTCTCTCGTGGAGATGGTGACGGCGCCATTCTCCGGAGCGTGGATCGGCGGAGAGGCCCGCCGCCGGGAAGACGTACTGCCAGTCCCACTCGGCGGCGGCGCTCGGATACTTCCGCGACAGCGCGTCCGGCAGGTAGACTCGGCCCCGGCCGGCCCGCAGATCCTCTTCGTGCTGCTTCTTGACCTTGGTCAGGTGGGCCCGCAACTCCGCTTTGAGCGACGCCGGCAGCATGGTCACCCGGTCTTGGCGCCCTTGCCGTCCAGGAGGGTGATCTGGTCGTAGGCGAAGTCGACGTCCTTGACGCGCAGGCGGAGCGCCTCCATCAGGTGCATGCCGGTGCCGTAGAGGAGGGAGAGGAAGGTGCGCTCCGCCGGTCGAGGTGCGCGAGGACTCGGCGCCGCGATGGCGCCGGGTGACCCCTAGGAAGCGCTCCCGCGTTCCCGATTGGAGGTGGGTTTCAGGCCCGGAGGGCCGCAGGGATGGAGCGCGGGGACCTTGCGCGGCGCCGGGGCGCTTCCTTGGTTGGAGCGGAGCGCCCCCTCCTGGCCTCCCCCGAGTACAGGGGAGGAAAAAAGCGCCCGGGATCGGTCGGTTCGCGACTTCGGCCTGCCCCCCAGACGGGGACTTGTCCCCACCCCTACGTCAGGAGCTCGAGGGTCGGAGAGTCACGCAGAACGCCGAAGGGGCGAGAGGTGTACGAGAAGGTGGGTTGAAACCCGGAGACGTCATCCTCTCGCGAAGCCGGCCGGAAGGGTGGTCGTCCGGGGCTAAGTCTCTCGGTGGATTGAGCTTGGCGGCGGCGAAGGGCGGGGGCCGGAGGTCGCTGCGATCCTTCCGACGGCTCAGCGATTCTTATTTTGGGCCAGCGATTCTTATCTTGGCTCTGCGATGCTTATTTTCCCGCTGCGATTCTTATTTTGTCTCTGCGATTCTTATCTCGGCCCAGCGATTCTTATCTTGGCTCTGCGATCCTTATTTTGGTGCTGCGATTCTTCCGACGGCTCAGCGATTCTTATCTTGGCTCTGCGAGCCTTATTTTAGGCCGGCGATTCTTATTTTGTCTCTGCGATTCTTATTTTGTCTCTGCGAAGAATCGCAGCGGCGTTGCCGCCTCGGCGCCGGAGGGGGATTATACCCGAAGGGCGGGGGGAAGGAGGTGGTGCGGCTAGGAGGACTCGAACCCCCGACCAAGAGTTTAGGAAACTCCTGCTCTATCCACCTGAGCTATAGCCGCAGGGACTGGCAGTATACCGCAGGCCGCCCCGTATCTCCTTGTCAGTACTGGATCAGCGAGGCCACCTGGTGCTCGCCGAGCTTCTTGCGGCCGTCGAGGAAGGTGAGCTCGATGATGAAGCCGAAGCCGGCCACGATGCCGCCGAGCGACTCGACCATGCGGGCGGTCGCCGCGGCGGTGCCGCCGGTGGCCACCACGTCGTCGACGATCAGCACCTGCTCGCCGGGCTGGATGGCGTCGCGGTGCATCTCGAGGGTGTCCTGGCCGTATTCGAGCTCGTAGGTCTCGCGGATCTTCTCGGCCGGCAGCTTGCCGGGTTTGCGCACCGGCACGAAGCCGGCGTTCAGGTCGTAGGCCACGATGGGGGCGAACATGAAGCCGCGCGACTCGATGCCGACGACCTTCTGGATCCGCTTCTCGGCGAACAGCCAGACGAAACGGTCGACGGTCATCCGCAGGGCGAGCGGGTGCTGCAGCAGCGTGGTGATGTCGTAGAACAGGATCCCCGGCTTCGGGAAGTCGGGAACCTGGCGGATGTGTGACTTCAGATCATCCATGGTCTTCTCCTCTTTAACGATCCGATCCGTCTAGCGGTCAATCGTGAATCCGTCCCACGCGGGGACGGGGGATATCTCTTCCTCTTCGACGCCGGCCACCCGGGCCCCCGGCGGACCCTGGCGCAGCCAGCGGCGGAAGGCGTCGAGCCGCTCGGGCTCCCCCGCCGCCGCGATCTCGACCCGGCCGTCCGCCAGGTTGCGCACCCGCCCGGTGAGCCCCAGATCCTCCGCCGCCTGCACGGTGGCCCAGCGGAAGCCCACCCCCTGCACCCGGCCGCTCACCCAGAAGCGGCAGGCTCGGGGGGCGCTCACTTCTGCGGCTTCCAGCCGTGCCGGCCGAGCAGCGGCACGAAGGCGACGTCCTCCCCCTCCTTGCGGCGGATCTCGCCGCGCGGCGAGCGCCGGTAGAGCACCAGCTTCTGGAGGTTGAGCTGCCCCTCCGGGATCAGCAGGGTGCCGCCCGGCGCCAGCTGCCCGAGGAGGGGCTCGGGCAGCTTCGGCGCCCCGGCGGTGACCAGGATGCGGTCGTAGGGGGCCCACTCGCTCCAGCCGACGGTGCCGTCGAAGACCTGGATCTTGACGTTGTCGAAGCCGAGCTGCCGGATGCGCGGAATGGCGCTCTGCGCCAGCTCCGGCACCAGCTCGAGGCTGTAGACGCGGCGCGCGAGGAGGGCGAGGACGGCGGTCTGGTACCCCGAGCCGGTGCCGATCTCGAGCACCGAGTGCTCGGGGCCGACCTCGAGCAGCTCGGTCATCTTCGCCACGATGTAGGGCTGGGAGATCGTCTGCGCCGAGCCGATCGGCAGCGCGTGGTCGCCGTAGGCCTGGCTGCGCAGGTGGTCGCGGACGAACAGGTGGCGCGGGATCTTGCGCATCGCCGCCAGCACCCGCTCGTCGCGGATGCCGCGGGCGGCGATGTGGTCGCGGACCATCCGCTCCCGCTGGACGGCGTAGTCGCTCATCAGTCCGGTGACGCGGGAGGGGTGGAGGCGGCGGAAGCCCCGGAGACGAACGTCAGGGCCGAGAGCTTCTCCTTGAGCGAGGTGACGCTCTCGAGCCCCGGGTAGTGGGTGAGGTCGAGGTGGAGCGGGGTGACCGAGATCCGCCCCAGCGAGACCGCCTCGAAGTCGGTGCCGCTCGCCTTCTCCCACTGCGGGGTGCCGGCGATCCAGTAGTACTTGCGCCCGCGCGGGTCGAGCTTCTCGATCACCGACTGCTTGTAGATCCGCCGCCCGAGCCGGGTGTAGCTGATCCCTTGGATGGGCCCCGCCGGCACGTTGACGTTGAGCAGCAGGTCGCGCGGCAGCTCCTCGGTCAGCAGCACCTCGACCAGCCGGCGGGCGAAGTCGGCCGCGGGGGCGAAGGAGAACCCCTCGCCGACCTCCTGGCTGAAGGCGACGGAAGGGATGCCGAGCAGCGTCCCCTCGAAGGTGGCGCTCACCGTCCCCGAGTAGGTGACGTCGTCGCCCAGGTTGAGGCCGAAGTTGATCCCCGAGCAGACCAGGTCGGGCGGGTGGTCCTTGAGCAGCGCCAGCACCCCGAGGTTGACGCAGTCGGTCGGCGTGCCGTCGACGGCGTACCAGCTCTCCTCCGTCTTCTGCATGCGCAGCGGGCGCGACAGCGTCAGGGCGTGCCCCGTCGCGCTCTGCTCGCGGTCCGGCGCCACCACCACGACCTCGGCGATGGCGGCGAGCGACGCGGCGAGCTGGCGGATCCCCTGCGAGAAGATGCCGTCGTCGTTGGTGATCAGGATGCGCGTCATTCAGGCCTTCATGGATCTCAGGAGATGTATTTGCCGATGATCGGCGCCAGGTTCTTCCGGGTCTCCGCCGGGATCAGGTCGCGCTCGGTGATCAGCGAGTACTTGAGCGCCTCGGCGCACAGGCAGTCGCGGGAGTGCGCCTCCCCGACCCGCTTCAGCATCTCGCGCACCACCTCCTGCGACATCCTGGCGTTCTGGCGCACGACCTCCATCACCGATTCGCCGGAGACCGCCTCCTCCGTCTCGTGCCAGCAGTCGTAGTCGGTGACCATCGACAGCGAGACGTAGCAGATCTCCGCCTCGCGGGCGAGCTTGGCCTCCTGGAGGTTGGTCATGCCGATGATGTCCCAGCCGTGCGAGCGGTAGGCTTCGGACTCGGCGCGGGTCGAGAACTGCGGCCCTTCCATGCAGACGTAGGTGCCGCCCTTGTGGACGGTGGCGCCGGCCGCCCGCGCCGCCTCGGCGGCGACGTCGAGCAGGCGCGGGCAGATCGGCTTCGCCATCGAGACGTGGGCGACCAGGCCGTTGCCGAAGAAGGTGTCCGGGCGGTGGCGGGTGCGGTCGAAGAACTGGTCGGGGACCACGATGTCGGTCGGCTTGTACTCGAGCTTGAGCGAGCCGACGGCGGAGACCGAGACCACCTCCTCGACCCCGAGCACCTTGAAGCCGTAGAGGTTGGCGCGATAGTTGAGCTCGGTGGGGAGCAGGCGGTGGCCGCGGCCGTGGCGCGGCAGGAAGGCGACCAGCTGGCCGTCGAGCTCGCCGATCACGTAGACGTCCGAGGGATCGCCGAACGGCGTCTCGATGCGGCGCTCCTCGCGGACCGTCATCCCCGCCATCCCGTACAGGCCGCTGCCACCGATCACACCGATGCGGATGTCGCTCATCAGAAACTCTCCTTCAAAAAAGGAATCTCGAGGGTTGGACCGGCTCGTGGAGCCGGCAGAGTCTAGCAGGCCCCGGCAGTCACCGGATCGCCTCCACCACCTGAAGTGCCGTGGCGAGGGCGCGGCGGCCCTGGGCGCCGTCGACCCGCGGCGCGGGCTCCCCCCGGCAGGCGGCGAGGAACGCTTCGAGCTCCCGCTTGAGCGGCTCGGCCCGCTCGACGGCGAGGTCGTCGGGGAGGATGCGGCGCGCCGACTCCTCCCCCTCCAGCCGGTACCCCTTGATCTCCTGCGCCTGGTAGTCGAGCGAGTAGTAGCGGTTGGGCAGGAAGAGGCGCAGCTTGCGCGCCCGCTCGGAGGAGACCCGCGACGCCGTCAGGTTGGCGACGGCGCCCGATTCGAGCTCCACCCGCACGTTCGCGATGTCGATGCGCGCGGAGAGCACGGCGATGCCGGTGGCGCGGATCTCGGCGACCGGGCTGGGGTCGAGGGCGTGCAGGATCTGGAGATCGTGGATCATCAGGTCGAGGACGACGTCGACGTCGAGGCTGCGCGGCGAGAAGACCCCCAGCCGCTGCACCTCGACGAAGCGCGGCGGCGAGCCCACCCCGAGCAGCGCCTGCACCGCCGGGTTGAAGAACTCGATGTGGCCGACCGCCAGCACCTGATTCCCGGCATGGGCGAGCAGGCGGTCCGCCTCCTCGAGGCTGGCGGCGAGCGGCTTTTCGATCAGCACGTGGAGGCCGCGGTCGAGGAGAGCGCAGCCCATCTCGGCGTGCGCCACGGTCGGCGCGGCGACCACCGCCGCCTCGATCTCGCCGGCGAGCTCCTCGAGGCGGCCGAACACCCGCGCGCCGTGCTCGCGGGCGGCCGTCTCGGCGGCCTCCGGCCGCGGGTCGTAGATCCCGACCAGCTCGGCGCCGGGGAGCGACGAGAGCAGGCGGACGTGGTTGCGCCCCATCGAGCCGGTGCCGAAGACGCCGACCCGCAAGGGCCGTGGCGAGGTCGAAGCTGGGCTACTCAGGGTCGCCTCCTCCGCGGGCGCCGCCGCGCGGCGGCGACTTGTGAACCCCGCGCTGCGTGCCGGCGACGAACGCCACCAGGTAGTCGACGTCGGGGTCGCCGGCGAGCTCGGCGCGGATCTGCTCGAGCGCCTTCGAGGTCGGCAGGCGCGAGCGGACCAGGATGCGGTAGGCGGCCTCGAGCCGGCGGATGGTCTCTTCCGAGATCCCCTTCCTCCGCAGGCCGATCGAGTTCAGGCCGTAGCAGGCCGCCTTCTGCCCCACCGTCTTGACGAACGGCAGGGCGTCGAGGGTGGCCACCGTGTAGCCCCCCACGTAGGCGTGGCGCCCGACCCGGCAGAACTGGTGGACGGAGGTGAAGGCGCTGATGTTGGCGTCGTCGTGGACCTCGACGTGACCGGCCAGGGTGGCGTTGTTGGCGAACACGATGCGGTTCCCCACCTGGCAGTCGTGGGCGATGTGGGTGTAGGCCATGAACAGGCTGTCGCTCCCCACCCGGGTGACGCCGCCCCCCTTGGTGGTGCCGCGGTGGACGGTCGAGAACTCGCGGAACTGGTTGCGGTCGCCGATCTCGAGCCGCACCTCCTCCCCCTGGAACTTCAAGTCCTGGGGGTCGAAGCCGATGGCGGCGTTGGGGTAGATCCGGTTCTCGCGGCCGATCCGGGTCGGCCCCTGGATCTGCGCGCCGGCCCCGACCTCGGTCCCCTCGCCGATCTCGACGCCGGCGCCGATCACCGCGAAGGGGCCGACGCGCACCCCGTCGCCCAGCCGGGCTTCGGGGTCGACCGCGGCGAGCGGATGGATGGCCGGCGCCATCAGCGGTCCACCATCGCCGAGGAGATCACCGCCTCGGCGGCGAGCTGGCCGTCGACCGTCACCTTGCCGGCGAGCTTGCAGTAGGTGCTGCGCAGGCGCAGCACCTCGACCTCGTAGCGGATCTGGTCGCCGGGGGTCACCGGCCGGCGGAACTTCGCCGCCTCGATGCCGGCGAAGTAGAGCAGCTTGTTCTGGCGGTCGGGGATGTCGCTGAGCAGCAGCAGGCCGCCGGCCTGCGCCATCCCCTCGATCAGGAACACCCCGGGGAGCACCGGCCGGCCCGGGAAGTGGCCGAGGAAGACCGGCTCGCTGATGGTGACGTTCTTGATCGCCACGATCCGCTTCCGGGGCTCGATCTCGAGCACGCGGTCGACCAGCAGGATCGGATAGCGGTGCGGCAGCACCGAGAGGATCCACTCGATGTCCCAGTTGGTTGTCGGCTCGCTCAACTCAGATCTCCTCGCCTTCGTTGTCTTCGGCGTCTTCAGCCACGCCAGCCACGCCGGCGCCGTCCGCCGGCGCCGCCCGCCGCTCGAGGGCGCGCAGACGCCGGCTCATGGTTTCGAGGCGCGCCAGCAGGGCCGCCTGGCGCCGCCATCGGCGCAGGTCGATGGCCGGGATGCCGGCCACCACCGACTTGGGGGGAAGCGAGGAGAGGGCCGCCGACTTCGCCGCCACCTGGACGCCGTCGCCGAGCTCGATGTGCCCCGCCACCCCCGCCTGCCCCGCCAGCACCACGCCGTCGCCGAGCCGCGCGCTCCCCGCGATGCCGGCCTGGCCGCAAAGGATACAGTGCCGGCCGACCGTCACGTTGTGCCCCACCTGGACGAGATTGTCGATCTTGGTGCCGGCGCCGATCCGCGTCTCGCCGAGCGCCGCGCGGTCGATCGTCGAGTTGGCCCCGACCTCGACGTCCGCCTCGAGGACCGTCCGCCCCACCTGCGGCACCTTGTGATGCGCTCCCTGATGGAAGGTGTAGCCGAAGCCGTCGCCCCCCAGCACCACGCCGGCGTGGACGACGCTCCTCGCCCCCACCTCGGTGCCGTCGTAGAGCACGGCGTGCGGGTGGAGCACCGCATCCTCCCCCACCGTGCAGCCGCGCCCGACCGCCACGAAGGCGAGGACGGCCGCGCCGGCGCCGATCCGGCTCCCCGCGCCGATCACCGCGTAGGGGCCGACGTGCGCCGCCGGGTCGACCGCGCACCCCGGCTCCAGGATCGCCGTCGGATGGATGCCCGGCGGGCGGCGCTCTTCCGGGTGGAAGAGGGCGAGCAGGCGCGCCTGGGCGAAGCCTGAGTCGGCGGCGACGATCAGGTCGCGCCCGGGGACGGCGTCGACGAGCGACGGCCCGACGAGCAGCGCGCCGGCGCCGCTCGCCGCGGCCTGACCGCGATAGCGGGGGTCCTTGAGGAGGGAGAGGTCGCGGGGACCCGCGGATTCCAGGGAGCGGATCGCCTCGACGACGCGCTCCGGGTTCCCCTCGACCCGGCCGCCGACCAGCTCGGCGAGCTCGGCCAGCCGGTAGGCCACGCCGCTACTTGCCCTGGGCGGCGGTGTCCAGGCGCTGGACGATGACGCCGGTGATGTCCACCGCCTCGTCGGCGTAGATCAGGCCGCTCTCGAACTTGCGGAAGATCAGCGTGTAGCCGAGCTCATGGCCGATCTGATTGATCACCGGCATGACCCGCTCGTCGATCTGCGCCAGCATGTCGTCGCGCTTCTTGGTCAGCTCGCGGTTGGCGTCGTCCTGGGCGCGGCGCAGCAGGATGTCCTTCTCCTCCGCGGTCTTGGCCATGTCGGCGAGCTTGTCCTGCGCCAGCGACAGGCGGCCGTCGCTGATCTTGGCCTGCAGGTCCTTGAGCTCCTGGGCCTTGGCGCGCAGATCGTTCTCCTTCGCCTCCTGGAGCTTCTTGAGATCGGCCATGGCCTTCTTGCCGGCGGCCGACGAGAGCAGGATCTTCTCGGTGTCGATCACCGCGATGCGGATCGGGCCGCTCGGCGCCGGAGCGGCGGCCGGCGGCGCGGCGGCGATCGGACCGGCCAGGGCAAGCCCGAGGAGCCCGGCCGCGGCGGCGCGGGACAGAAGGTGACTGGAAAACTGCATGATCGCTTTCTCCTTCTTGACTTTCTTGACTTTAAAGGACCGCTAGAAGCTGGTCCCGATGCTGAACTGGAAGCTCTCGAAGCTGTCCTGCGGCAAGGGGCTGAGGTTCTTGGCGTAGATGAACCGCAACGGCGCCCCGAACACCGGCAGCAGGACCCGCAGCTCGACGCCCGCGGTGTAGCGCAGGTGCTGCAGGCTGAACGACTGGTCGTTGCCGTAGACGTTCCCGGCGTCGGTGAACAGCAGCAGGCGGAACGGCCCGCCGAGCAGGAAATGGTACTCCAAATTGAACTGCTCGTACTTGTTGCCGCCCAGGATGATCCCGGTCGAGTCCATGATCGGGTTCCCCTTGGCGTCGCGCAGGAAGATCGAGCGATAGCGGTGGCCCCGGATGCTGTTCTCGCCGCCCAGGTAGAAGAGCTCGAGGATGGGGATCGTGTGCCCGCTGCTGTAGGGGTGGATCAGCCCCGCCTCGGCGTTGAAGGCGAAGATCGAGTGGACCGGGTAGTTGGTCACCGGCTGGAAGATGCTGAACGACGCCTCGGGACGGACGAAGTAGTTGTCGCCGCCCAGGAAGCCGCCCGCGTACTCGACCGCCAGGGTGACCTTCTTGCCGGTCGAGGGCTCGAAGGGGTTGTCCCGGCTGTCGAAGACGTAGGACGGGCGGAGCGACGAGTTGTCGATGCGGATCGGCGTGGTGATCACCGAGCCGGGCTGCGGCTGGCCGGCCGGCGGCGGCGTCTGGCCGGGGAGCAGGGCGGGGACGGTGACCTGGGTCTCGTCGTGGTACTTCGAGAAGTTGTAGCTCAGGCTCGCCGACGAGAAGAGCTTGAAGTTCCGCCCGTAGGTGAGCACGATCCCATTGCTGTCCCGGATGTACTGGTCGAGCGCCGAGTTCAGGGTGTAGTCGAAGTTCTGCTTGTAGGCGCGGACGCCGATGCTCTGCGCGCGGTCGCGGAACCAGGGTACGGAGTAGGAGAGGTCGTAGTACTTGTTGATCTTTCCCGACTGCACGGAGACGCCGACCTGCTCGCCGCGGCCGAGGAAGTTCTTGGTGCTGATCGAGAACTGGGCGAAGACGCCGTCGAGCTCGCTCCAGCCGCCGCCGAACTGCAGCTCGGTGCGGTCCGACTCCTCCCCCTTGAAGAGGAGGTTGACCTTCTTCTTCTCGGAGTCGGTGTCGATGTCGACCGGGTTCTCTTCGTTGAGCTTGAAGTAGCCGAGCTGGTTGACCTTGGTGACGCTGTTGCGGATCGCCGTGACGTTGACCAGCCCGCCCTCGTAGACCCGCAGCTCGCGGCGCAGCACGCGGTCGCGGGTGCGGCCGTTGCCCTGGAACTCGATGCGGCCGACCCTGAACTGGTCCCCCTCGGTGATGTGGATCACCACGTCGGCGACGCGGTCCTCGCGCTCCACCATCTCCGGGTCGACGCGGGCGAAGATGTAGCCGGTGTTGTGGTAGGCGTCCGAGATCTCCTTGACGCCGTCCTCGATCACCTTGGCGCGCAGCCACCCCCCGGTCTTGTGCTCGAACGCCTTGAGCAGCGCCTTGCTGGGGTAGATCTTGTTTCCCTCGAGCGACACCTGGCCGAACTTCCAGCGCTCCCCCTCCTCGAGCGGGATGGTGATGAACATCCGCCGCTGGAGGTCCTTGGCGCTGCGCCCGGCGACGGCGACCGCCTTGACCTCGATCTTGGGGTCGCCGATCACGATGTTCTTGTAGCCGATGCCGCGATAGAGCTCGCGGACCTTGTCGAGGTCCTCCTGGAGCTTGGCCGGATCGTAGAGGTCCTTCTTGGCGATCCGCGCGATGAACGCGGTCTCCTTGGTGTTGCGCATCGTCAACCGCAGGCGGTTGTCGTTGAACACCGTGTTCCCCTCGAACTCGATGTCGGAGATGCGGACGCGGTCCCCCTCGTCGACCGTGAAGACCACCTTCTTCTCGTTCGGGCCGACGTCGGTGACGGTGTACTGCGCGGTGGCGAAGCGGTACCCCTTCTCGCCGTACATGTCCTCGATCGTCGTCTTCACCCGCTGCAGCTCGCCGAGCGACAGCGGCTCCCCCTCGTGGACGCGCACCCGGCTCGTGGTCAGCTTGTCCTGGAGGTCGGTCTTCGAGATCCGCTTCAGACCCTGGTAGTCGATCGAGCGCAGGATCGGGCGCTCGACGACGGTGATCACCAGGCGGACGCCGTTCGCGGTCGGCACGGTCTCCACCTGGATGTCGTCCACCAGGTTGCGCTCCCAGAGCTTCTTGATGCTCCGGTTCAAGGCGGGCTCGTCGAGCGGCTGGCCGGTGGCGAGCCCCAGGTAGTAGCGCAGCGTCTCCTCGGAGAGCGACTTCGCCCCCTTGAATTCGATCGCCTCGATGGTGCGGCCGTTCGTCGCGGGCTGCGGAGAGAGCGGCGGCTGCGGCTGCGGCGGCTGGGGGGTGAGAGTGGGGGGAAGCGCTTGCGCGTGGGCGGAGATGCCGCCGGAGACGAGCATTGGAAGCACCGACACCGCCACCAGGCGGCGCGCGGCCCTCCACCGGCGCGGCTTGCGCCGGCCCACGATGAGATCAGGCATTCATCTCGTCCTTTCCTGACCCCGGCGGCTCAGCAGCCACCGGGGTATAACGGCCCTTACTTGCTGGGAACCCACAGATCCGCGAAATCGATCCGCAAAAGGCAAAATCAACGCCGGGGGATGACGATCTCCTGGGCGCCGACGTGAAACGTCAGCTCGCCCCCCTCCAGACCCACCTCGATCCGCTCGATCGCCTCGCCGTGCTGGTTGTTGATGAGGATCTCGGAGACCGCGTCCTGGATGTGGCGCTGGATCGTCCGGCGCAACGGCCGCGCCCCCGTCGAGGGCTCGATGTCCGCCTTCGACAGCAACCACTCCTTGGCGCGGTCCGAAACCTCGAGGTGCAGGCTCCGCTCGGCGAGCGTATTGTTCACATCCGCGATCAGAATGTCCACAATCGACCGCAGCTCCTTCTCACCCAGAGGGTTGAAGACGATCACCTCGTCGATCCGGTTGATGAACTCGGGGCTGAAGGTGCGCCGCAGCTCGGCCAGGATCTCCTCCTCCAGCCGCTGGAAGCTCGCCTCCGCGCTCCCCTCGCCGAAGCCCATCCGGCCGCCGCGCAGCACCAGCTTGCTGCCGATGTTGGAGGTCATCAGCACCAGGGTGTTGCGAAAGTCGACCAGGTTGCCGTAGGCGTCCGTCAGCTGGCCGTCCTCGAGGATCTGGAGCAGCAGGTTGGCGACGTCGGGGTGCGCCTTCTCGATCTCGTCGAAGAGGATCAGCGAGTAGGGGGCGCGGCGCACCCGCTCGGTGAGCTGCCCCCCCTCCTCGTGGCCGACGTAGCCCGGCGGCGAGCCGATCAGCTTGGAGACCGCGTGCTTCTCCATGTACTCGCTCATGTCGAAGCGGATCATCGCCCGCTGGTTGCCGAACAGGAACTCGGAGAGCTGGCGGGCGACCTCGGTCTTCCCCACCCCCGACGGCCCCAGGAAGATGAACGAGCCCATCGGCCGCTGCGGGTTCGACACCCCCAGCCGCGAACGGCGGATCGCCCGGCTGATCGCGCTGATCGAGCGGTCCTGGCCGACCACGCGGGTCCTCAGGATCTCCTCCATCTGGAGCAGCCGCTCGGCCTCCTCGCTCTGCAACGCCGCCACCGGGATGCCGGTCCAGAACGAGATGACCTCCTCGATGTCGTGGCGGGTCACCTCGAGCACGCCGGTCTCGTCGGTCGCCACGCTCATCCGCTCGAGGTCCTCGCGCAGCTCGATCTCCCGCTCGCGCAGGTAGACGGCGCGCTCGAAGTCCTTGTCGGAGATGGCCACCTTCATCTCCTTGACCACCTGGCGGATCTCAGCCTCGAGCCGGCGCAGGTTCTGGGTGTCGCGCACCCGGCGCAGCTTGACCCGCGCCCCCGCCTCGTCGATGACGTCGATCGCCTTGTCCGGCAGGTGGCGGTCCGGGATGTAGCGGCTCGACTGGTAGATCGCCGTGCGCAGCGCCTCGGGGCGGTAGCGCACCTTGTGGAACGACTCGTAGCGGTCCTTGACCCCCTCGAGGATCTCCTGCGTCTGCTCCGGCGTCGGCGGATTGACCTGGATCGCCTGGAAGCGGCGGAGCAGCGAGCGGTCTTTTTCGATGTACTTGCGATATTCCTTGAGCGTGGTCGCGCCGATACAGGAGATCTCGCCGCGCGACAGCGCCGGCTTCAGGATGTTGGCGGCGTCGAGCGACCCCTCGGCCGAGCCGGCGCCGATCAGCGAGTGGATCTCGTCGATGAAGACGATCAGCTCCTTGCTGTCCTTGAGCTCTTTCAGAATCCCTTTCAGGCGCTCCTCGAACTGGCCGCGGTATTTGGTGCCGGCCACGATCAGCGACAGGTCGAGCGCCATGATCCGCTTGTTGGCGAGGAAGATCGGCACCCGCCCCTCGATGATGCGCTGCGCCAGCCCCTCGACGATCGCCGTCTTCCCCACCCCCGGCTCGCCGAGCAGGATGGGGTTGTTCTTGGTGCGGCGGGAGAGGATCTGGATGATGCGGTCCACCTCCTCTTCGCGGCCGATCAGGGGATCGAACGACTGCTCGGTGGCGAGCGCCGTCAGGTCCCGCCCGTACTCGGAGAGGAACGGCAGCTCCTTCTTCTGCTGCGAGGCCTCGCGCTCCTTGGCGATGCCGAGCACCTCCTCGCGCACCGCGTAGACGTCGAATCCATGCTGGGCCAGGATGCGCATCGCGGTGCACCCTTCCACCCTCAGGATGCCGATCAACAGGTGCTCGGAGCCGACCGTCGCATGGAGCATGCTCTCGGCCTCATGCGAAGCGTAGGCCAGGATCTTTTTCGATTCTTCGGAAAGCGGCAGCTCCGCGGTGGAGGAGATCCGCTCGACGAAGACGCGCTCGCCTTCGATCTCCCGGCGGATGTCTTCGGGCTTGATCTGGAAGCGCCTGAAGATCTCGCTGACCGTCTCCTCCCCCTCCCGCAAGATCCCCAACAGGATGTGCTCGGACTCGATGACCCGGCTGCCCAGCTTGCTGGCTTCGTAGCGGGCGAAGAAAAGTGCTCGACGGGCCTTCTCGTTGTACTTCTCAAACATTCTGTTCGACCTCTCCTGAGGGCCGGCACACCGCGCCGCACCTCGGAAAAGAGGCGCGGCGAGAGAGACGGTTCCTCTTGTTCAAACTACCGGATTCTAGCACGCCGCCCCCCTCCGGAGCCTCACGGGACGGGAGGGGCGCGCGGCCGGACGTCCGGTTCCTATCTCGGATCAAGTGCCCGCAGGGGGGAAAAATTCCGGCGGGCGACATCGCGCCCGGCGCCTTCCCTGTCCGCTTTTCAATACGGGTGTAGCACTCCTCCATCCAGCCGCAGCGTCCGCGTGCACTGGCGGGCGATCTCCGGGTTGTGGGTGACCAGGACGCCGGTGGTGCCGTGGCGGAGCTGCAGGGAGAGGAGGAGCTCGAACACGGCCTCGCCGCTCGCCGGATCGAGGTTCCCCGTCGGCTCGTCGGCGAGGAGCAGCGGCGGCTCGAGCGCCAGCGCCCGGCAGAGGGCGACCCGCTGCCGCTCGCCCCCCGAGAGCTGGTTGGGGAAGTGATCGAGCCGCTCCTCCAGGCCCACCTCGAGCAGGAGGCCGCGGGCCCGCTCGAGCACCCGCCGCGGCTCGCTGCCGGCGATCCGCCCCGGCAGCATGACGTTCTCGAGCGCCGTGAAGTCGGGCAGCAGCTGGTGGAACTGGAAGACGAAGCCGATCGTGCGGTTGCGGAAGGCGGCGAGCTGCGCCCCGGAGAGGCCGGCGAGCGACTCGCCGCCGATCTCGACCGTCCCGGCGTCCGGGCGGTCGAGCGCCCCGAGCAGATGGAGCAGCGTCGACTTGCCGGACCCCGAGGGACCGACGATCGCCACCAGCTCGCCGGGCGCGATGGCGAGATCCACCCCCTTGAGCACCGCCACCCGGCGCACGCCGTCCTGGTAGACCTTGGTGAGGCCGTGGGTACGGACCGCGACGCTCATCGGATCTTCTTCATCGGCGCAGGGCCTCGATAGGGTCGAGCGCCGCCGCCCGTTGCGCGGCGTAGAGCGAGGAGGCGAGGGCGAGGGCCAGCGCCAGCAGGAGCACCAGGGCGAGATCCCCCGGCTGCACCTTGAAGGGGACGTAGTCGAGGAAGTAGACGTGCCCGGGGAGGCGCAGCAGGTGGTAGTGGTCGAGCACCCAGGCGCCGCCCACCCCGAGGAGCGCCCCCAGCGTCACTCCGGAGCCCGCCACCAGGCCGCCGAGCAGCACGAACGCCTGGCGCAGCGCCGCCGGGGTCGCCCCCAGGGTGCCCAGCATGCCGATCTCCGGCCGCTTGCTGGAGATGATCAGGGCGAGGTCCGCCACCAGCGCCAGCGACGCCACCACCACGATCAGCGACACGGCGACGAACATCAGCAGCTTCTCGAGGTGGAGCGCGAAGAGCAGCGGGCGGTTGAGCTCCTGCCAGGTGCGCACCACGCTCCCCGCCGGCAGCGCCCCTGGCGTCGACGCCAGCCGGGCGGCCACCTCGAGAGCGGCGTCGATCCCCCCCGCCTCGACGTCCAGCCGGCGGTCCGCTCCGCCGAGCAGCGTCTCGGCGACGTCGCGCGGCAGGGGGATGCGCACCTTCTCCTCCTGGCTCCGCGCCGCCTCGTAGGTGCCGGCGAGCGGCACGCTGCGCAGCCGCGGCTGGGGGCCGAGGGGAGTGAGCGTCGGGCGCGGCGAGACGACGTCGACCACCATCCCGGCCCTGAGCCCCCAGCGGGCGGCGAGCGTGGTCGGGACGTAGAGCCCGGCGCCCGCCCCGGCGGCGCCGGGGAAGATCGACGGCACCGGGCCGTCGAACCCCACCAGCTCGACCGGCTGCACCTTGCCGCGGTCGATCAGCCAGCCGCCCCCCCGCACCTGCACCGCGACCGAGCGCACCCCCGCCACCCGGCGCACGGCCTCGCGCGCCGCCAGCGGATCGGCGTCGGGGGGGAGCTGCACCTCGATCTGCGGGGTGCGGCCGAGCAGCTCCGAGCGCAGCGCGCTCTGGAAGCCCGAGATCACCGCCAGCGCCAGCACCATCGCCATCACCCCCAGCGCCAGGCCGCCGGCCGCCACCGCCGAGAGGAAGCTCGCGAAGGCGTCCCGGCGGGTGCTGCGCAGGTAGCGCAACGCGATCAGCGCCGGGAAAGGGAGCCGGCGCAGGAGGAGGCGGGACGGGCGGCTCAAGCGCCTATTCGCCCTTCGCCGCGCTCGGCGTCGTTTCGGGCGCTGCTTCCGGGCGCATCAGCGGGAACAGGATGACGTCGCGGATCGACTGCCGGTCGGTGAGCAGCATGGTCAGCCGGTCGATGCCGATGCCGATCCCCGCCGCCGGCGGCATCGCGTGCTCGAGGGCGCGCACATAGTCGGCGTCGTAGAGGTGCCCCTCGGCGTCCCCCGCCTCGCGCGCCGCCACCTGCCCGCGGAAGCGCTCGGCCTGGACGTCCGGATCGTTCAGCTCGCTGAACGCGTTCGCCACCTCCATGCCGGCGATGTAGAGCTCGAAGCGCTCGGTGAAGCGGGGATCGTCCGGCCGCTGCTTGGCGAGCGGCGAGACGTCGGTCGGATGCTCGGTGATGAACACCGGCGCGAACAGGTGCGCCTCGACGGTGTGCTCGAAGAGCCCCATCAGCAGGTGCCCGTAGGTCCCCCCCGGCGGCGGGGCGATCCCCTTCTCCGCCAGCACGGCGGCCACCTCCTCGCGGCTCTCCAGCCGCTCGGCCGGCACCCCCGCGTAGCGGGTGATCGCCTCGCGCAGGGTCAGCCGCTGCCAGGGACGGGCGAAGTCGATCGGCTCGCCTTCCCAGGTGATCGCCGCCTTGCCGAGCACCGTCCGCGCCCGCTCGGCGAGGCCGGTCAGCAGCTCCTCGGTGAGGTCCATCATCTGCCGGTAGTCGGCGTAGGCCCAGTAGAACTCGAGCATGGTGAACTCGGGGTTGTGCCGGGTCGAGATCCCCTCGTTGCGGAAGTTGCGGTTGATCTCGTAGACCCGCGGGATGCCGCCGACCAGCAGGCGCTTCAGGTAGAGCTCGGGGGCGATGCGCAGGTAGAGGCCGATGTCGAGCGCGTTGTGGTGGGTCTTGAACGGCCGCGCCGTGGCGCCGCCGGGGATCACCTGCATCATCGGCGTCTCGACCTCGAGGAAGCCGCGCGCGTCGAGGAACTCGCGGATCCCCTTGACGATCGCCGCCCGCGCCTCGAACACCCGCCGCGACTCCTCGTTGGTGGCGAGGTCGAGATAGCGCTGGCGGTAGCGGGTCTCGACGTCGGCGAGGCCGTGCCACTTCTCCGGGAGGGGGCGCAGCGCCTTGGCGAGCAGGGTCAGGTCGGCGACCATCAGCGACAGCTCCCCCGTCCGGGTGCGGATCAGAGCTCCGGAGGCGCCGACGAGGTCGCCAAGGTCGAGGTTGTCGACGACGAGCTGGGCGCTCTCCGGCAGGTTGTCGCGGCGCACGAAGAGCTGGATCTTCTCCTTGCCGTCGTGGAGGTCGGCGAAGACCAGCTTCCCCTGCCGGCGGATCGAGCGGATGCGCCCCGGCACCCGGAGCTTCAGCCCCAGGGCCTCCAGCTCCTCGGCCGTCTTCTCGCCGTGCTGCTGCTTGACCGCCGTGGGCTCGAGGTCCCACTCGAAGCGGTGCGGATAGGTGGCGATCCCCGCCTCCGCGAGACGCTGGCGCTTGTCGCGCCGGTTCTGGATCTGATCGTCGAGCTCGGACATGGGTGGTTGGCCGCTCCCCTCGCAGTTGAGGCTGAACGATAACGTATCCGGGGGACGGCGTGCACTCACCGCCGGCCGCCGCGCCCCGCTGCTACCATACGGACCATGAACGAGACCGACGACCTGGAAGGGCTGGTCCACCGCCCCCTCGAAGAGGCTTCGGCGGGGCTGGAGACGCTCGTCGAGCAGCACAAGTCCGCCGTCGAGCGCTTCGACCTGCTCGGCTGGCCGCGTCCCGAGGTGGCCGTGGTCTCGGGCTCGGGGCTCGCGGTCGACCTCGGCGCGCGGACCCACGGGCCGATCCAGCTCGAGTTCCTCCTCCCCTTCGAGAGCCACGCCGTGGCTGGGCACCCGCACGAGGTCGAGATGTTCGAGCCGCGGCCGGGGCTCCCCGTCCTCTACTTCAAGGGGCGCCTCCACTCCTACCAGGGGTACACCGCGAACGAGACGGTGTTCCCCGTCCGCCTCGCGGCCCTCCTCGGCGCCAAGGCGCTGGTGATGACCAACGCCACCGGCGGCCTCCAGCCGCACCACCGCCCCGGCGACCTGGTGCTGATCGCGGACCATCTCAACCTCACCGGCCTCAATCCGCTGCGCGGCCAGCTGCCGCCGGAGTGGGGCCCCCGCTTTCCCGACATGAGCGCCGCCTACGATGCGGCCCTGCGCGCGCTGGCGCTCCAGGCCGCCGAAGGGCTGGGCATCGCGCTCTCCACCGGCGTCTACGCCGGGATCGCCGGCCCCAGCTACGAGACCCCCGCCGAGGTCCGCATGCTCCGCCTGCTCGGCGGCGACGTGGTCGGCATGTCGACCGTCCTCGAGGTCGTCGCCGCCCATCACATGGGGATGCGCTGCCTCGCCCTCTCGATGGTCAGCAACCCCGCCGCCGGCCTCTCCGCGATCCCCCTGACCCACGAGGAAGTCCTCGCCGCCGGCCACGCCGCCGCGGGGAACCTCCGCGAGCTGCTGCGCGCGGTGCTGCGGGCGCCCGGGCTGGTGTAGGCCGCTTTCCGGGGCGGTTGCGCTAGAATTTCGCCGGAGGACGCGAGGAAACCCAGGATGGCAATCTCGGCGATCGACCTTCACCGCTGGACGCGGGAGGACTATGAGCGATTGGCGGACGAGGGCTTTTTCCAGCCCGGCGAGCGGGTCGAGCTGGTGGACGGCGTCCTCTTCGAGATGACGCCGCAGAGCTCGCGCCACGCCGTCGCCGTCCGCCTGGTCCGCCAAGCGCTGGGACCGGTCTTCGCCGCCGGCTTCGATCTCCTGGTGCAGATGCCGCTCGCGCTCGGCGAGGATTCCGCTCCCGAGCCGGACGTCGCCGTGGTGCGCGGCAATCCCCGCGATCACCTGGTCGCCCACCCGAGCGGCGCCGAGCTGGTGGTGGAGGTCTCCGACTCCTCCCTCTCCCACGACCGCGACCGGAAGACCGGGCTCTACGCCCGCGCCGCGATCCCCGAGTACTGGATCCTCGTCCTGGCGAAACGGCAGCTCGAGGTGTTCCGCGAGCCGCTGGAAGGCGCCTACCGGTCGAGAACGCTGTTGAAGGCCTCCGATCGGATCTCTCCGCTCGCTGCTCCCGAGGCCGCGATCCTCGTCGCCGACCTGCTGCCCTGATTGCCCCCCTGATTGTCCCCCTGAAAAGCGGCCTCCGCCCGAGCGGCTCGCTTCTCCCCCTCTGTCGCACTAGATCGAGTAAGAGCCCGGAAGTTCTTTCTCTTTACTCAATCTTTGGCCCAGGGCGGCGCAATGACGCGTCATCCCCTGGTTCCGATGGAGAGGTGCTGAATGTCGAGACATACTGGATGGATCTCGTTGGTTGCAGGTGCGGCCGCCTTCCTGGCGGTGGCCTCCACGGCGATGGCCGGGATGGCCGGTCTCACCACCACGATCGAAGCGCAGAAGAGCTCGCTCGGCGCGGCCGACGACGCGGTCGTGCGGGTCACCTACCGCAACGATTCCAAGGCCGACCTCTACCTCGTCCGCTGGCAGACCGCGCTCCAGGGGGTCGAGGGAAACCTGTTCGACGTGCAGAGGGACGGCAAGCCGGTCGAGTACACCGGCCGCCTCTACAAGCGGGCCCTGCCGCGGGCCGAGGACTACGCGCGCATCCCGGCCGGGGGCGCCGTCTCGGCCGACGTCGAGCTGTCGAGCGTCTATGACCTGTCGCGCACCGGCGAGTACTCGATCCGCTACCGGGTCGCCCTGCAGGACGCCCTGCGCGCCGACAGCGCCAAGTCGATCGGCGCCGTGGCGGCGCGCAGCCTCGAGTCGAACGTCGTCTTCCTCGGCGTCGAGCGCGACGAGCGGGGCGTGGCCGCCGTCGAGACGCTGGCCCGGCTCGAGGAGCTCGGCCGTCCCGAGAAGGCCCTGACTCCGAGCTACGTGAGCTGCTCCACCAGCCGCCAGAGCCTGCTGGTGACGGCGCTCAACAACGCCCAGGGGCTAGCCCAGCGCTCGCGCGACTATCTGAACGCCGTTCCCACCGCCTCCCGCTCGACCGACAGCAACTACAAGACCTGGTTCGGCACCTACAGCTCGGGCAACTGGTCCTCGGTGACGAGCGACTACGTCAATCTCTACAGCGCCATGTCGACCAAGGCGTTCGTCTTCTATTGCGACTGCACGGACAGCTCCTACGCTTTCGTCTACGCCAACCAGCCCTACAAGGTGCACCTCTGCGGCGCCTTCTGGAGCGCGCCGGCGACCGGCACCGACTCCAAGGCCGGCACGCTGATCCACGAGACCAGCCACTTCACGGTGGTCGCCGGCACCCAGGACTACCAGTACGGCCAGACCGCCTGCCGGAGCCTGGCGATCTCGAACCCGACCCACGCTATCCACAACGCGGACAGCCACGAGTACTTCGCCGAGCCGCGCTGAGCCCGGTACCGCCGGCTGACCACCGAAACGGAGAGGGGGGCGGCGAGCCGCGATATGCTCCCGCGATGCGGCAACCCGCCCTCCTCCGCCCGGCCCTCCTCGCGCTCCTATTCGCCGCCAGCGCCGCCTGCGCCGCCTGCTGGATGAAGCCGCACGACCAGACCGACGCCCGGCACCCTCTCGAATGCCGGATGGAGGAGGCCCACCCGCAGCTCGCCGGCGGCCCGGTCGCCATCCGCTTCCAGCTCACCAACCGCGCCGACCATCCGGTCTGGCTGCTGCGCTGGAACACGCCATGGGAAGGGTGGCGCGGCACTCTCTTCGCCTTGAGCTACGACGGGCAGGACCTCCCCTACCACGGGCCGCTGGTCAAGCGCGGCGAGCCGACGGCGCAGGAGTACATCAAGCTCCGTCCCCAGGAGTCGATGATCACCGGGCTCGACTTCTCCCAGGTCCACGACGTCGGCAGGCCGGGCAACTACACGGTGCGCGTCGTCGCTCCCCTCCAGGACGTGATCCAGGACGGCGCGGCGCCTCCCCGCACCCGCGACAGGTTCCAGCCGCTGACGCTACGCTGCGCGAGCCTGGTGCTCAAGGTGGGCAAGGCGAAAGCGGCGCCGAAGGTCAACTACTGATCGCTCGCCGACTCCAAGTCCCGTAGAGCTCTCCATGGAAGATCCGCGATGAACCTCCTCGACTCACGCCGCCTGACCGGCCCCAACCTCCTGCTCGACCGCCCCGGGGCGGTGATCGAGGTCGCCCTCTCCGCGGAGGAGGCGCACGCGGCGGTGATGGCGTGGACGGGGCAGGTGCGGCGGATGCTCGACGCCGTGGGCTGGGGGGGCGAGGAGATCGCGGCGCGCCTCTTCCCGGGCGGCGCGAGCCTGGCGATCTCGGCTCCCATCGACGGCCTCTACGCCGCCACCAACATCAACGACTGGGCCTGGGACGCCGCCGGCGACGTGATGGCCGGCCGCCGCGAGCCCGACCTCGCCAAGGCGCGCGAGGTGCTGCGGGCGGAGATCGCCCGCGAGGCGAATCCCGCGCTGCCCGCTCTGCGCGACGCCGCGGCGGCCCACGGCGTCGCCTTCCTGGCCGACGACCGCTTCGCCTCCGTGGGGCTCGGCAAGGGGTCGCGCTGCTGGAGCGTCGAGGCGCTCCCCGACCCCCAGGAGATCGATTGGAACGCGGTCTCCGACATCCCCGTGGTGGTGGTCTCCGGCACCAACGGCAAGACCACCACCGTGCGGCTGCTGGCGGCGATGGTGGACGCCGCGGAGCGGATGGCCGGCGTCACCTCGACCGACCGCGTCGACGTCGGGGGCGAGGTGGTCGAGTGGGGAGACTTCTCGGGGCCGATCGGCGCCCGCATGCTGCTGCGCGACCGGCGGGTCGAGGTGGCGATCCTCGAGACCGCCCGCGGCGGCCTGCTGCGGCGCGGGCTCGCGGTGAGCCGGGTGGCGGCCGCCGCGGTCACCAACATCGCCGCCGACCATCTCGGGGAGTTCGGGATCTACGACCTGCCGTCGCTCGCCGCCGCCAAGCTGGTGGTCTCGCAGGCCGTCGGGCCGGACGGCCGGATCGTGCTCAACGCCGACGATCCCGTCCTGGTGGCGGCGGCCCGCCGGCTCGCGGTCCCGATCGTCTGGTTCAGCCTCGATCCCGAGAATCCCCAGGTGCGCCAGGCGCTCGCCGCCGGCGGCGAGGCGGCGATCTACGCCGACGGCGACCTGGTGCTCGCCCGCGGCGCCGAACGGCGACGCGTGCTGCGCGCCGACGAGGCGCCGCTCACCTTCGGCGGCCGGGCCCGCCACAACGTGGCCAACGCCCTGGCGGCGATCGCCCTGGCTTCGGCGATCGACCTCCCCGTCGAGGCGATGGCGGCGGGCTTGCGGCGGCTGCGCAACGATCCCGACGACAACCCGGGGCGCTCCAACCTGTTCGAGCGCGACGGCTTCCGCATCCTGGTCGACTACGCCCACAACCCGCACGGCATGGCGGCGCTGCTCTCGATCGTGCAGTCGCTCCCCGCCGGGCGCCGCCTCCTCCTCCTCGGGCAGGCCGGCGACCGCGACGACCAGGCCCTGCGCGACCTCGCCCGCGCCGCCCTCCCCTTCGAGGCGGACCTGATCATCCTCAAGGAGATGAGCGAGATGCTGCGCGGCCGTCCGGAAGGGGAGGTCCCCGTCATCCTCGAGGACGAGCTGCGCCGCCTCGGCGTCCCCGAAAGCAAGATCGAGCACGCCGATTCCGAGCTCGACGGCGTGCGCATGGCCCTCGCCGCCGCGCATCCCGGCGACCTGCTGATCCTGCTGATCCACAGCCAGCGGGCGGCGGCGCTGGAGCTGATTCAGGAGTAAGGGGGACGGGAGGCCGTCGCCTCAGTGCACCCGCCCCGCCATCTCCTGGTTCGCCTCCGCCGGCTGCCGCGCTCCCGGGTGCATCTCCGCCCCCTCCTCCTTCTCCCGTCCCTGTGGCTTGAAGCCGACGATCAGCTCCCAGATGCGGGTGAGGTTGTCGCCGAAGATCACCACCAGGTCGCCGGCGCGGGCCATGCCGAGGGCGGCGAGGACGGCATCCTCCTCGCGGAAGCAGTCGGGGACGATCCGCTCGGCGCAGACGCCGGCGGCGAGGAGCCCCTGGCGTAGCAGGGCGGCGGTCTCGCCGGGGCGGCGGCCGCGCAGGTCGTCGTCCTCGCGCAGCAGGATGAGGTCGAAGGCGGGGGCGGCGGCGCGCGCCAGGGCGAGGATGTCCTCGTCGCGGCGGTCGCCGGGGGAGGCGATGACGCCGATCCGCCGGCCGTGCACGGCGAGCTCGCGCACCGTGCGCGCCAGGGCCTCCATGCCGTGGGCGTTGTGGGCATAGTCGAGCAGCACCCGGAACGGATGCTCGTTGTAGAAGTTGAGCCGCCCCGGCGCCTGGAAGAAGTCGTTCGAGAAGGTGCGCAGCCCCTGGCGGATGTTCTCGACCGCCACCCCCATGCCGTGGGCGATGGCGGCGGCGAACATGGCGTTCTGCACGTTGTGGAACGCCTTCCCCTCGAGCGTGGCGGGGATCTGCCGCGCCCACAGGAGCGGCACCTGCCGCTCCCCCTGGTAAAGAGCCAGCATCCGCCCGTTCAGCCCCGCCTCCAGCACCACCGCCTGCCCCCCCTTCCGCACGTGCTCGCGCACCCGCTCGTTCTGCGCGTCGGTGGTGACGTAGATCGGCTGCGCCCGGCTCACCTCGGACATCGCCGCCACCCGCTCGTCGTCGGCGTTCAGCACGCAGTAGTCGTCGGCCGCCTCGGCGACGATCTGCTTGACCTTGGCGAGGTCGTCCAGATCCTCGATGCCGCCGATCCCCAGATGGTCGGCGGCGACGTTGAGCACCGCGCCGACGTTGCAGTGGCTCCAGCCGAGCCCCGAGCGGACGATGCCGCCCCTCGCCGTCTCCAGCACGGCGGCGTCGATCGTCGGATCGCGCAGCACGGTCTGCGAGGACCACGGGCCGGTCATGTCGCCGCGCACGGTGCGGGTGCCGTCGATGTAGACGCCGTCGGTGGTCGCCATCCCCACCGTGTAGCCGGCGAGCTTGAGGATGTGCCCCACCATGCGGGTGGTGGTGGTCTTGCCGTTGGTGCCGGTGACGGCGGCGAGCGGGATGCGCGAGCTGGCGCCGCGCGGGAAGAGCATGTCGATCACCGGCCGGGCGACGTCGCGCGCCTTCCCCGCGGTCGGCGCGAGGTGCATGCGGAAGCCGGGGGCGGCGTTGATCTCGACGATCGCGCCGCCCACCTCGCGGTAGCTCCTGGAGATGTCCGGCGAGATGAAATCGACCCCGCCGACGTCGAGCCCTACCGCCTTGACGGCGCGCTCGGCCATGATCCGGTTCTCCTCGTGGAGGACGTCGGTGCGGTCGATCGCGGTGCCGCCGGTCGACAGGTTTCCCGTCGCGCGCAGGTAGCAGACCTCGCCGGCCGCGAGCACCGAGCCGAGGGTCAGGCCGGCCTCGGCGAGCAGGCGCTCGGCCTGCTCGTCGACCTCGAGGCGGGTGAGCACCTTCTCGTGGCCGATCCCCCGCCGGGGATCGCGGTTGACCGCCGCGATCAGCTCGCCGATCGAGCTCGCGCCGTCCCCCACCACGTGTCCCGGCACCCGCTGGGCGACCGCCACCACGCGGCCGTCGACCACCAGGAGGCGGTAGTCGTTGCCGGTCTGGAACGACTCGACGATCACCTGCCGGCAGATCTCCCGCGCCGCCGCGTAGGCCGCCGCGACCTGCTCGGCGTTCTTCAGGCGGGTCGCCACCGCCGTGCCGTGATTGCCGTCGAGCGGCTTGACCACCACCGGGAAGCCGATCCGCTCCGCCTCCTCGACCGCCTCCGCGGCGTCGCAGACGATCGCCTGGCGGGGGACCGGCAGGCCGATCTGCTCGAGGATGCGCTGGGTCAGCCGCTTGTCGGAGGCGATCTCGGTGGCGATCTGCGGGGTCTCGCTGGTCAGCGTCGCCTGGATGCGCTTCTGGTGCTTGCCGTAGCCGAGTTGCACCAGGGACCCCTCGTTCAGGCGTATCCAGGGGATCCCCCGCCGTTCGGCGGCGCGCACCAGGGCGGCCGTCGAGGGGCCGAAGGCGCGGCGCCCGGCGAGGCGCACCAGCGCCTCGAGCTCGGCGCCGAAGTCGAACGGCGACGGGTCGTGCGCCGCGCGCTCGGGCGGCAGCAGGTGGCGCAGGAGGCTGAGCCCCAAGTCGGCGGCGGCGAGGCCGACCGCCTCTTCGACGTAGCTGTAGACGACGTGGTACTCCCCCTTGGGAAGGCCGTCGCCGCGCGTCTTGCCGAAGGTGACCGGGGTCCCCGCCAGGCACTGGAGCTCGATCGCGACGTGCTCGAGGACGTGGCCGAGCCAGGTCCCCTCTTCCTCTTTCATCCGCCGCACGAAGCCGCCGTCCTCGCCGTAGGAGCAGCCGTGCTGGGCGAGCGTCGGGATCGCCGCGAGCAGCCCGTCGGCGAAGCCGGGGAGCTTCGCGGTCGGATAGCGCTCGAGCTCGCCGAGATCGAGGCGCAGACGGATCATCGGCCAGCGGGCGTAGAGGTTGGGACCGCGATAGACCCGAGTCTCCAGGATTTTCATGATGCGTGCGTCTCCGGTTGGAAAGGATTTCCTGGTCGTTCGACGCGGAAGGAAAAAGCAAGGCGTATGCCAGAACGGACGGCGGAAACGGCGCGCCACCGCCAAAAAGAATCTATTCTCCGCCGTCCCCTCCCGTAGCCTCCGCTCCCTCCGCAGGCGAGGCCAGAACCTCGCTCGTTGTCTCGCTCATCAGAGGCGGCCGCTCGGGGGAGCGGCGGTCGACCGGGTCGAGGTGCAGCATCGGCGGCGGGGTGATCCCCCGGCGCTGCTTCAGGTCGTAGCGGCAGCCGGTGGTCAGGAAGTCGAGCTTCAGACCGATCATGGCGACCGGCTGGCCGCGGCGGACGGCGTGGCTGTCGGTGAAGCGCATCCCCGAGGCGTCGACCACCATCACCGCGCCGGCGCCGAGGACGGCGAGCTCGCCGTCGCCGCTGATCAGCGCCGCCGTGTCCTCGTCGATGCCGAGGCCGAGGGGGGCGGGATTGTAAGAAAGCGCCGTCAGCAGCCGCCCCAGCCGGTCGCGGCGGCGGAAATGCTGATCGATGATCAGGTCGGGGGCGAGCCCCAGCCCCTTGGCGAGATGGACGAGCCTGCGGCGCGGCGTCGAGCCGCTGTCGCCGAGGGCGATCATGTGCTCGGAGAGCAGCGCCGCGCCGGCGCTGGTGCCGGCCACCACCATGCCGGCGGCGTGGCGCGAGCGGATCGTGCGCGCCACCTCGGTGCCGCCGAGCACCGAGGAGAGCTTGAGCTGGCTGCCGCCGGTGATGAACAGGCCGGTCGCGTACTCGAGCAGGTCGCGCGCCTCCGGGGCCGCCTCGACGGCGTCCTCGCGCGTCTCGATCTTCAGCACCTCGACGCTCTCGGCGCGCAGGGCGAGGAAGAGGTCGGCGTAGCGCTCCCCCGTCTCCGGCACCTCGGAGGCCGTGGCCAGCACCACGATGCTGGCGTCCGGCCCGCCGGCCGCCTCGAGGAAGTAGCGCAGGATGATCCGCTCGCGGGTCTTGTCCTCGGCGCCGCCGATGGCGATCAGCAGTCCGGGATGGGTGAGGTGGGGACGTTGCAGGAGGTCCATGCGTCCCTTTGCTGGCAAAGAGGATGCCAGGGTGCCGGAAGCCGGCATGATTCCTGCTTCCTTGAATACGTCAGAAAGCATGGGTGCGCGAAGACTTTTCTCTTGAAATCATCTTGGGACGTGATCTTTGGGAACGGCAAAGGGGATGAGATCGATGCAACTCTCTTGGACGAAGATCGAGCAGATCCTCCAGGTCGACAGCGACCGGGAAAACCGTAAACGCATCGTCCGCGAGCTCCTGCGGGAGGCCGGCCGGGACCTGACCGAGAGCGCGGCGGAGCCCTCCGGCGACCATGCCTGGAAGCTCCTGGAGCGCCCGCCGGTGCAGCTCTCCGCGCTGCGGCTGGTCTAGCGGAAGCAACAGCAGGGACACGCCTGCGAGAGCGCCGATTCGCCGCCTCGCGCCCCGGGCGGTTACAATCCCCGCTCCATGATCACCGATGCGACCCGCGAGCGCTTCGCGGCCCTGACGGAGATGGTGCGCCGCGAGGGCGCCGGGCGCTGGCTCGTGCTGACGCACGACAACCCCGACCCGGACGCTCTCGCCTCCGCGCAGCTGCTGGCGCGGGTGCTGCGGCAGACCCTCCGGCAGTCGGTGACGGTCGCCTACGGCGGCATCATCGGGCGCGCCGAGAACCGGGAGATGGTCAAGTCGCTCGGCCTGCCGTTCAGCCACGTCCGCCACCTCAATTTCAAGAACTACCGGCACTTCGCGCTGGTCGACACGCAGGCGCGGAGCGGCAACAACCAGCTGCCGCCGCGGGTGATCCCCGACATCGTGATCGATCACCATCCGGTGCGCGCGAACACCCCGGCCGGGCCGTTCTACGACGTGCGCCCGAAATACGGCGCGACCGCCACCATCCTCGCCGAGTATCTGCTCGCGGCCGGCATCAAGCCCACCCACGCGCTCGCCACCGGGCTGATCTACGCCATCCGCTCCGAGACGCTCGACTTCGCCCGCGAGCACGCCGGTCCCGACAAGACGATCCATGATCTGTTCTTCCCCCAGGCCGACCATCGCCGCCTCGCCCGCATCCAGAGCCCGCGGCTGCCGGCGAGCTACTTCGGCAACCTCCACGACGCGCTCGAGAACCTGGAGACGGTCGACTCGCTGATCTTGAGCCACTTGGGGCCGGTCGACCAGCCGGACATCGTTCCCGAGATCGCCGATCTGCTGCTGCGCATGGAAGGGAAGACCTGGTCGCTCGCCACCGGCTTCTTCGGCGGCCGTCTCTATCTGTCGATCCGCACCACCAACCCGCGCGCCGACGCCGGCGGGCTGATGCGGCGCATCATCGGCCGGCTCGGCAAGGGGGGCGGCCACGGCATGATCGCCGGCGGCTGGGTCGACGCCAGCAAGGTGACCGACCCCGCGGCGCGCCGCGAGCTGCAAAAAGGGTTGGGGCTGCGGCTGGCGAAAGAGCTGAAGAAAAATCCGGAAAAGATTGCGCAGCTGGAGCCGGGGCGCAAGGAGCCCGGCTAGAAACGCCTTCGAAGCCTACTGCCCGTAGGGTGCGCTGTGCGCACCAGAAACCTTGACGGTGCGCAAAGCGCACCCTACGAAGGCTCACGTTTGGCGAGCGGGCTCCCCCACCGATCTGAGGCGCGCGGCGCGCAGGCTCGCGGACCCTGCGCGCCAGCTCTCGAATCTATTTCTGTTGGACGGCGACCGGCCGCACGGCTTCGAGGGTACGGCAGGCGCGGCGGAAATGCGGCTCCGCGACGTAGATCATCGCCACCGGGCCGCCGGGGTCGCCTTCGAGATCGATCGGCGGCTCGCTCTGGATGAACCAGGCGATTCCCGCCTCTTCGAGGCCGAGCGCCAGAGCCTGGAACGCTTCGGCGTCCGCCATTTCCGCCAGCGGAATGAACTCCACCGGCCGGCTGGCCTCTCCCTCCCCACCCAGGCACTGCGAAGACCCCTCCTCATGCTCCAAACCACAATCAGGACAGTGCATGAAATTCTCCTCTCCGCTTCCGGCGCCCAAGCGCCGGAGCTCCCCCTCATTGGCCTACTTCAGACAAGAAGTGCCTTGAAGGGTGCACGGAGAGACAAGTTTGTGAAACCCTGCACAAGATAGCCGGAAGGGCATAGAAGCGGGAGGCTCACTCCCATTCGATCGTGGCGGGCGGCTTGCTGGTCACATCGTAAACTACACGATTGACCCCCTTCACCTCGTTGACGATGCGGTTCGCCACGCGGCCGAGGAGATCGTAGGGAAGCGGGCTCCAGTCGGCGGTCATGAAGTCGTGGGTGTCGACCGAGCGCAGGGCGATCACGCTCTCGTAGGTGCGGAAATCCCCCATCACGCCGACGCTCTTCACCGGCAGCAGGACGGCGAAGGCCTGGTTCACCTTCTCGTACCAGCCGCTCTCGCGCAGCTCGGCGAGGAAGATGGCGTCGGCCTCCTGGAGGAGCGCCACCCGCTCGGCGGTGACCTCGCCCAGGATGCGCACCGCGAGCCCCGGCCCCGGGAAGGGGTGGCGGGTGAGGATCGGCTCGGGGAGCCCGAGCTCGCGGCCGAGCTGGCGCACCTCGTCCTTGAACAGGTTGCGCAGCGGCTCGATCAGCGCGAAGCCGAGCTCCGCCGGCAGGCCGCCGACGTTGTGATGGGTCTTGATCACCGCCGAGGGACCCTTGACCGACACCGACTCGATGACGTCCGGATAGAGCGTCCCCTGGGCGAGGAATTCGACCCCCGCGAGCTTCTTCGCCTCGTCCTTGAAGACGTCGATGAACACGCGGCCGATCACCTTGCGCTTCCGCTCCGGATCCTCGACGCCGGCGAGCTCGGCGAGGAAGCGCTCGCGGGCGTCGATCGCCAGCACCGGGATCTTCAGGCCGTCGCGCAGGCTGTGCATCACCTGCACCGCCTCGTCCTTGCGCAGCACGCCGTTGTCGACGAAGATCGCCGTCGAGCGCTCGCCCACCGCGCGCTCGAGGAGCGCCGCGACCACCGAGGAGTCGACGCCGCCCGACAGCGCGCAGATCACCTTCCCCCCCCCACCTGCGCGCGGATGGTGGCGACCGCCTCGTCGAGGTAGGAGGCCATCCGCCAGTCGCCGCGGGCGCCGCAGATGCCGAACAGGAAGTTGCGCAGGATCTCGATCCCTGAGACGGTGTGCGACACCTCGGGGTGGAACTGGATGGCGTAGAGGCCGCGCGCCGCGTCCTCGAAGGCGACGACGGGGGCGTTGTCGGTCCCCGCCGTGGCCCGGAAGCCCGGCGGCAGGGTCCCCACGCGGTCGCCGTGGCTCATCCACACCGTCTGGCAGGGGGCGAGCCCCGCGAACAGCTTGCCGGGCTCGGCGATCGTCACCTCGGCGCGCCCGTACTCGCGGTGGGAGGAGCCCTCGACGTTGCCGCCCAGCTCGTGCGCCATCACCTGCATGCCATAGCAGACCCCCAGCACCGGCACCCCCAGCGCGAAGAGCTCGCGGTCGGCGCTCGGCGCTCCCGCCTCGTAGACGCTCTGCGGGCCGCCGGAGAGGATCACCCCCACCGGCCGGCGGCGGCGGATCTCGGCGACCGGCAGATTGAACGGATGGACCTCGCAGTAGACCCGGCTCTCGCGCACCCGGCGGGCGATCAGCTGGGTGAACTGGCTGCCGAAATCGAGGATGAGGAGGGTCTGGTGCTGTGCTTCGGGACTAGGCTCGGTCGACATGTCTCAGATTTTCTCCCGCACCCTACAATTCGGTTTCGGACTTCAGCTCCCGCGTCATCAGCTCCTCGAGCGCCCGGCGCGGGTCCTTGCCGTGATGGAGGACGGCCACCATCTGCTGGGTGATCGGCATCTCGACCCCGCGCGCCGCCGCCAGGCTGGCGACGGCGACCGAGTTGCGGATCCCTTCCGCCACCATGTGGGTCTCGCCGAGGATCTCGGCGGGGCTCCGGCCGGCGGCGAGGTCGAGGCCGATCTTGCGGTTGCGCGACAGTCCGCCGGTGCAGGTGAGCACCAGGTCGCCGAGGCCGGCGAGCCCCGCGAAGGTGCGCGACTGCCCGCCGTAGGCGATCCCCAGGCGGGTGATCTCGTGCAGGCCGCGGGTGATCAGCGCCGCCAGGGTGTTGGCCCCCAGCCCCAGCCCCGAGAGGGTGCCGGCGGCGATCGCGATCACGTTCTTGGTCGTCGCCCCGAGCTCGACGCCGACCACGTCGTCCGACGAGTAGAGGCGCAGCAGCGGCGTCGACAGGCATTCCTGGGCCTCGGTGGCGAAGGCGTCCTCCTCGGAGGCGATGACGGCGGCGCTCGGCACGTTGCGCGCCAGCTCGGCGGCGAAGGTGGGGCCCGAGAGCACGGCGTAGCGGATGGCGCGCCCGGCGGCCCGCCCCTCCTCCGCCGCCACCTGGCTCATCCGCGCCAGCGTCTCCGGCTCGATCCCCTTGGTCGCCGAGATCAATTGCAGCGGCGCTCCGTCCGTGGCGTCCGCGGCGTCTGCGGCCTGCGCGACGAGGAGGAACTGGCGCAGCACCGCGCGGAAGCCGTGCGAGGGGGCGGCGACGACCAGGAACTCGCTGTCGGCCAGCGCCGCCACTTCGGAGGTCGGCAGCACCCCCGGCGGCAACCCGACGCCGGGGAGGTAGTCGGGATTCGCCCGCTCCGCGGTCATTTTCGCAACCAGCTCGGGGCTGCGCGCCCACAGCCGCACCCGGTGGCCGCCGGCGCCGGCGAAGTGGACGGCGAGCGCGGTGCCGAAGGACCCCGCGCCGAGCACCCCGATCCGCCGCTCGCAGCTCACGGCTCGGCCTCCCCCGTCGCGTCCGCAAGAGCGGCGGGCCGGGTGCGCCGTTCGCCGAGGCGCGGCTCCGTCCCCCGCCAGAGGCGTTCGAGGTTCCGCCGGTGCTTGAGCACGATCAACGCCGCGATCGCCGACGAGGAGAGGACCAGCCAGGGGCCGCCGTACTCCGACCAGCCGAGCCGCGCGCCGAGGCCGGCGAGGAGGGGGAAGAGGACCGCGGTGGCCACCGACCCGAGCGACACGAAGCGCTTCCAGGTGACCACGGCGAAGAAGAAGACGAGGCCGAGCGCCATCGCCGCCGGCGCCAGCGTCCCCAGGGCGCCGGCCGAGGTGGCGACTCCCTTGCCGCCGCGGAAGTTGAAGAAGGCGGGGAAGACGTGGCCGAGGACCACCGCGAACGCGGCGCCCCCCACCACCGCCGCCGGCGCGTCGAGGGCGCGCGGCACGGCGACCGCCGTCACCCCCTTGATCAGATCGAGGAGGAGCACCGCCGCCCCCGCCTTCTTGCCCGCCGCCCGCATCGCATTGGTGGCGCCGGCGTTGCCGCTCCCCACCGTGCGCACGTCGAGGCCGTGCAGCAGCCGCACCAGCACGACGCTGAACGAGACCGAGCCCAGCAGGTAGGCGCCGGCGACCAGGGCGAGGCCGAGGGCCGGGCTCAACGCGCCCCCTCTTCCAGCACCATGGCTTCCTGGTCCTCTTCCCGCTCCTCCGCCGCTTCGGCAATCGGTGCCATCGGGAAGGCCGCCACCTCGCGGTAGCGCGTCCCCTTCGGCGACAGCTTGCTCTCGAAGAGGACGCCGCGATCGGCAACGAACGGCGGCCCGACCGGGCCGGTGAGGGCGGTCTTCAGCTTGTCGATCGCCTCCCGCCGCCACGGCTCCTGGCAGCGGGCGAGGGTGACGTGCGGCGTGTAGGCGCGCTCCTCGGGGACGAAGCCGATCGCCGCGATCGCCGCCTGCGTGACGTCCGCCTGCAGGGCGGCGAGCTCCTCCGGCGCCTCGACCCCGATCCAGGCGACGCGCGCCGGCCGCCCCGGCGGGAAGGTGCCGCCGTCGCCGAGGCGCAGGTCGAGCGGCGGGCAGCGGGCGAAGGCCGCGCCGAGCCCGGCGGCGAGCGGCGGCACAGCCTCCGCCGCCACCTCGCCCAGGAACAGCAGGGTCAGGTGGAGGACGTCGAAGTCGACCCAGCGGGAGCGCGGCAGGCGGTCGCGCACCCGGTCGACCCGCCGGCGCACCTCGCGCCGCGCCGGCTCGGAAACGGGGAGCGCCACAAACAGCCTCATCGGCTCTCGCCTTCGGGCCGCGCGTCCGCCAGCAGGCGCCGGCGCAGCATCTCGAGGGCGATCTGGGCGGAGAAGCGGCGCACCCGCTCGCGGTCCCCGGGCAGGCGCAGGGAGCGGTGATCGACGCCGCCCTCACCGGCCACGGCGACGTGCACGGTCCCCACCGGTTTCTCCGCCGTGCCGCCGCCGGGGCCGGCGACGCCGGTGATCCCCACTCCGTAGTCGCCGCCGAGCGCCCGGCGCACCCCGGCGGCCATGGCCCGCGCCACCGGCTCGGAGACGGCGCCGTGCGCGGCGAGCAGCTCCGGCGGCACCCCCACCATCCGGGTCTTCAGCTGGTTGCTGTAGGTCACCGCCGCCCCCAGGAAGTAGTCGCTGCTGCCGGCGACCGCCGTGATGCGCTGCGAAAAGAGGCCGCCGGTGCAGGATTCCGCCGCGGTCAAGGTCGCCCCGGCGGCGCGCAGCAGGCCGCCGACCACGCTCTCCAGGGTGTCCTCCTCGCGGGTGGTGTAGACGGCGTCGCCGGCGAGCTCCGCGAGGCGCGCCACCATCGCCGCGAGGCGCGCCCGGCGCTCCGGCTCGGGGCCGGCGGCGGTCGCCTGCAGGCGGATCTCGCCGACGCTCGCCAGGATGGTGATCGCCTCGCGGCCGAACTCCCCGTAGGCGGGGGCGATGCGCTCCTCGACCACCGACTCGGGGAGGCCGGCGATCTTGAGCACCGCCGTCTCGCGGGCGACCCCGCCGGCGCGGCTCGCCAGCCAGGGGGTGAGCGCCGAGGCCATCATCCCCTCCAGCTCGCTGGGGACGCCGGGGAAGAGGAAGAGGGTGCAGGGGCCGTCGTCGACTCGCAGCCCGGGCGCCGACCCCCGCTCGTTGGCGAGCGGCTCCGCTCCCTCGATCACCCAGGCTTGGCGGCGGTTGACCTCGGGCATCGGCCAGCCGAGCGAGCGGAAGCGCCCCTCGAGCGTCGCCAGCGCCGCCGCGTCGAGGCGGAGGGGGCGGCCGAGGGCGGCGGCGACCGCCTCGCGGGTGACGTCGTCCGCCGTGGGGCCGAGCCCGCCGGTGATCAGGATCAGGTCGACCCGGGGGAGCAGGGAGCGCACCTCGGCCGCGACCTCCGTCTCCGAGTCGCCGGTCACCGCCTTGCGCACCAGCTCGACGCCGTAGCGGTCGAGCAGCCCGGTCAGGCGCAGCGAGTTGGTGTCGAGGCGGACGGTGCCCAGCAGCTCGGAGCCGACGGCGAGGATGGCGGCCTTCATGCCGCCGGATGATATAGCAGCGGCGGCGCCGCGCCCTGGTCGCCGACCGCGAAGCAGCGCGCGAACGCCGCCGCGAGGCCGGCGTCCTCCCGCCGCAGGTGGACGCGGGCCAGCTCCTCCCCCGCCGCGACCTCCTGGCCAAGCCGGGCCAGGGTCTCGAGGGAGATCCCGAAGTCGATCGCGTCCGCGGGGCGCGCCCGGCCGCCCCCCGCCTCGACCAGCAGGTGGCCGAGCCCGCGCACGTCGACCGCCGCCAGCGTCCCCGACCGCGCCGCTCGCAGCGGCACGACCACCGGGGCGAGCGCGCGCCGCGGCGCGCGCAGCCAGGCGGCGTCCGCCCCCTGCGCCGCGGCCCAGCGCTCGAACGCCTCGCGGGCGCGGCCGGAGGCGATCGCCGCCTCCAGCTCCAGGCGCCCGAGCGGCTCCCCCGCCAGCCGCGACACCGTCTCGGCGAGGGCGAAGGTGACCGTCATCAGATCCGCCGCGGCGGGCTCTCCGGACTCGCCCGCCAGGATGTCCAGGATCTCCCCCACCTCGGCGGTGTGGCCGGCCCAGCGGCCGAGCGGCTGGCTCATGTCGGTGACCAGGGAGTCGGCGGCGACGCCGAGGGCGTTCGCGGCTCGGGTGAGCGCCCGCGCCAGCTCGCGCGAGCGCTCGAGCTCGGGGAGGAAAGCGCCGTTCCCCGTCTTGACGTCGAAGACCACCGCGGCGGGGCCGGCCGCGAGCTTCTTCGCCAGGATGCTGGCGACGATCAGGGGGATCGAGTCGACGGTCGCCGTGGCGTCGCGCAGGGCGTAGAGGCGGCGGTCGGCGGGGGCGATCCCGGCGGTGGCGCCGCCGATCGCCATACCGCAGCGGCCGAGCAGGTCGAGGGCGCGCGAGCGGTCGAGCCGGAGGTCCATCCCGGGGATGCTCTCCAGTTTGTCGATCGTCCCCCCGGTGTGGCCGAGGGCGCGGCCGGCGAGCATGAAGACGGGGAGGCCGCAGCTGGCGAGGAGAGGGGCGATCAGCAGCGACACCTTGTCGCCGACGCCGCCCGTCGAGTGCTTGTCGCAGAGGCGGGGGACGGCACGCCCGAGCTCCCAGCGCTCCCCCGAGTCGCGCATGGCGAGGGTCAGCGCGCGCGTCTCCTCGCCGTCCAGACCGCGGATCGCGGCGGCCATCAGGAAGGCGGCGAGCTGCCCCTCGCTCCAGGAGGCGTCTGCGGCGGAAGCGGCGGCGCCCTGCGCCACCTCGCGGATCTCGTCGGAGGTCAGCCGCATCCCGGCGCGCTTGCGCTCCAGGATGCGATACGGAAGGGACATCGGAACGTGCGGGGACTTAGAGGCCCGGGGCTCAGCCCGGGAAGCCGGACATCCCCTGCGCGCCGAGCGGCGGGGCGGCCGGCGCGCGGGTGGGATCGAGGGCGGAGACCTTCTGCTGGGCGTCCGAACGGAAGGGGGACTGCGGGAACTCGTCGAGGATCCGCTGGTAGGACTGGATCGCCTCCTGCGGCCGATGGAGCTGCTCGAGGGTGGCGGCAAGCTCGTGCAGGATGACGTCCTGGGGAAGCGGCGCATCGCCCTTCTCGAGCATCGCGCGCAGCTCCTTGACCACGTCCTCGGCCTTCCCCTGCTTGCGGTCGAGGGCGAGCACGTTCAACCGCGACTCGGCGGCGAGCATGCTCCCCTTGTGGCCGTCGACGAAGTCGTTCCACAGCTTGCGCGCCTCGTCGAGCTTGCCGGCGTCGGCGGCGAGCTGGGCGAGGTAGAGCCCGGCGACGTCGGCGGCATCGGTCGAGCCGTAGTCGCTGCGCACCTTCTCGAGCTTCGCCTTGGCCGCCGCGCGGCGCGCCTCGTCGGTCGGGAAGCTCGGCGAGTCGGCGTCGGCCGGCTTGGCGCCGGTCGCCACCACCGGCGCCTGGTAGACCTTGGTCGCCTTCGACAGCGCCTGGCTCGCCTGCTCCTGGCGATGGTTGCGGTAGCTGTAGAAGGCGAAGCCCAGCGCCAGGATCACGATCACGGCGACCGCGGCGTAGACGATGGACCGGACGTGGCTCCCGGCATACTCGACGCTTCGCCCGACGACGTCGGCGAACTCGTCGCGCTTGATCTCTTTGCGGGTCAGACGCTGATTCATCAGACAAACTCCGGAAAGGTTCTCTTCCTGGGGGTGGGCGCCGGCAGAGCGCCCGCAGGAGACTCGACAGGGGCGGCAGCGCCTCCCGACGTCATTCTACGAAGCGCGCATGATACCAGACCGCGGCGGCAGGCCCAACCTAGGGGCGGACCGGAGCCTGAGCCGGCCGATCCCGAAGGCTTCCGGGCTCCGGGCAGTGACGGTGCCGCCGGGCCCTCACTCCCCCGGCCCCTCTCTCCCCGCCTCCCACCCACCGGCCGGGAGAGAGGGGAGAACTGCAAAAGGCAGGAAAGAACCCAGAGCCTCATCGCAGGGCCCCCCTCTTCTCCCGGACGGCCGGGGGGGAGGCGGGGAGAAGAGGGCCGGGGTGATGAGGGTCAACTCGCCGAGGACGCCAACCTGAAGAGACCCCTACCCTTGCGCTAAGATCCTCCGCCACAGACTCCCGAACTTTTCTTCCTCCGGAGGAGCCCCCCATGCCGTCCGACATCGAAATCGCGCAACAGGCCCGGCTGGACCGCATCGGCACCGTCGCCGCCAAGCTGGGGATCCCCGAGGAGCACCTCGAGCCCTACGGCCACACCAAGGCCAAGATCTCGCTCGACTACCTCGCCTCCCTCTCCGGCCGGCCGGACGGCAAGCTGATCCTGGTGACGGCGATGACCCCCACCCCGGCGGGCGAGGGGAAGACGACCACCACCGTCGGCCTCGGCGACGCCCTGAACCGGATCGGCAAGAAGGCGGCGATCTGCCTGCGCGAGCCCTCGCTCGGCCCCGTCTTCGGCATGAAGGGGGGAGCGGCCGGCGGCGGTTACGCCCAGGTGGTGCCGATGGAGGACATCAACCTTCATTTCACCGGCGACTTCAACGCCATCGGGCTCGCCAACAACCTGCTCGCCGCGATGCTCGACAACCACATCCACCAGGGAGGCGAGCCGGCGATCGACGTCCGCCGCGTCACCTGGAAGCGGGTGATGGACATGAACGATCGCGCGCTGCGCGAGATCGTGGTCGCGCTCGGCGGCGTCGGCAACGGCTACCCGCGCCAGGACGGCTTCGACATCGTGGTCGCCTCCGAGGTGATGGCGATCCTCTGTCTCGCCACCTCGCTCACCGACCTCAAGGAGCGGCTGGGGAACATCGTCGTCGCCGCCACCCGCGACAGGAAGCCGGTGCGCGCCCGCGACCTCCTCGCCTACGGCGCGATGACCGTGCTGCTCCGGGACGCCATCAAGCCCAACCTGGTGCAGACGCTCGAGAACAACCCCGCCATCCTGCACGGCGGCCCGTTCGCCAACATCGCCCACGGCTGCAACTCGGTGACCGCCACCCGCGCCGGCCTCAAGCTCGCCGACTACGTGGTCACCGAGGCCGGCTTCGGCGCCGACCTCGGGGCCGAGAAGTTCGTCGACATCAAGTGCCGCAAGGCCGGGCTCCGCCCCTCGGGAGCGGTGATCGTCGCCACCATCCGCGCCCTGAAGTACCACGGCGGCGTCGATCTGAAAGAGCTCACCCGGGAGAACGTCGAGGCGGTCGAGACGGGGCTCGCCAACCTCGAGCGCCACGTCGAGAACGTCCAGGACCACTACGGCATCCCCTGCGTGGTGGCGGTCAACAGCTTCTCGTCCGACACCCCGGCCGAATTCGAGCGCGTCCGCGAGCGGTTGGCGGCGAAGGGGGTGAAGGCCGTGCGCGCCGCGCACTGGGCGGAGGGCGGCAAGGGAGCCGAGGAGCTCGCCCACGCCGTGGTCGACCTCTGCGAGCGCGAGCCCGGCATCTCCTTCGTCTACGAGGACGCCAACACTCTGTGGGAGAAGATGGAGAAGATCGCGAGGAAGGTCTACCGCGCCGACGGCGTCACCGCCGACGCCAAGGTGCGCGAGCAGATCGCCCGCCTCCAGGCCGACTACGGCCACTACCCCGTCTGCGTCGCCAAGACCCAGTACTCCTTCTCGACCGACCCCACCCGCCGCAACGCGCCGACCGGCTACACCATCAACGTCCGCGAGGTCCGCCTCTCCGCCGGCGCCGAATTCGTGGTGATGATCTGCGGCGACGTGATGACCATGCCCGGCCTCCCCAAGGTCCCCTCGGCCACCAAGATCGACATCGACGAGCAGGGGAAGGTGGTGGGGCTGTTCTGAGCGGTGGGGCTGTAAGCGGTCACTGCGGCGTGCAGGGCTGATCCGAAATCTTTTCGTAGATCACCTGCACGCTGACCGTATCCGTCTCCTGATGGCAGAACGGCGCTTCGGGCGGGCCGGTCGGATCGGCGCAGATCGTGTAGCCCGTATCGGTCGTCAGGCAGGGGACGCAGACCTGCGTCGACTTGGTGTGCGCCGGCACGGTGAAGCGCACCTTGTAGCCGAGCGCTTCGATGTCGTGCAGGAAACCCGCGAGCCGCGGGCTCTGGACTTCCGCCGAGAGCATCTCGGCGCTCGCGCGGTGCGCCGGCAGAAGGGCGAAACCGGCGAGCAAGACGAACAGCGCAATGTTCTTCATGTCGTTTAATTATAATCCAAATGGAAAGTCAATTTTCAGATTCGGTCATTGCCGATTTCCGGACGCTTTACCAAACCAATATGTGAATCTGTACCTTTCTCTTTCGAAAGGGAAAAATCGGGGACTTTTGAAAAAGGAGCGGCCCTTTCGGGCCGCTCCTGCAAGTTCTACCGGTTGGTGAGGATTTACCGGATCAGCGCTTGACGAGCTCCGGCTGCGGCACCGCGGGCTTCGCCGCCTGCTGGCCCTGGCCCTGAGACTGTCCCTGCCCCTGAGCCTGTCTGGCCCTGAGCCTGTTTCTGGTCCCTGGCCCTGAGCCTGAGGAACCTCGGGCACCAGGTTCTGCCGCTTGGCCTCGTCCTTGGCGGTGTTGGTGGCCTCCTTGGCGACGCTCTTCACCTTGTCGGCCACCCCTTCCGGGGTCAGGCCCTGGTGCTGCGCCTCTTCCTTGACCTTGTCGACCACGGCCTCGGCCACGTGCTTCCCCTTGTCGAGCGCCTGCTGGCCGGCTTCCTTGACCTCGTCGAGCAGATGATCGCGGGTCTCCCCCATCAGCTCGTCCTCACGGTCGGTCGACGGCAGCAGGAAGCCCGCGAGGACGCCCACCGCGAGGGTCGCGGCGCCGATCAGCAGCGGGTTCTCCTCCATGGTCTGCCAGAAGCCCAGCCGGGCGCGGCGCACCTGCCGCTTGGCCTGGGAGCCAAGCTCGGACGCCTGCTCCTTCGCCTGCTGGCCGAGGGAGGAAGCCTTGTCCGCCACCTGGTGGCCAAGGTCCGAGGCATGCTCCTTGGTCCAGTCGGCGGCGTCGCTCAGGCTCTCCGTGGCGCTGCCGAACGCATCCTTGGCGCCGTCGGCCACGTCGCTCCACTTGTCCTTGACCGCCGACAGCACGCCGGAGGCTTCGTCGGTCTCCGTCCCGGCATACCCCTGCCGGTAGGAGCCGCTGTCGTAGCCGCGGTACTTCCCGTCGTAACCGTCGGAGCCGTCCGACTTGCGGGAGGTCTCGACCATCAGCCAGCCGAGGCCGAGGCCGACCACGGCGGTCGGCATCGGGTGCTGGCGGGCGATCTGCCAGACCTTGTTGACGCCGGTGCTCGAGCCCCCCTTGAACAGGCTCCAGATCTCGAGGCCGATCTCCTTGGGAGTCATCTTGGCGTCGAGCGCCGCGAAGGTCTCGTCCATGTCCGAGCGCGTGCGGTCGATCTCCGAACGGATCTCCTGCGAGCTCCGCCCGCGGTTCCCTGCGAGGTCCGGATTGTCCGTCACGAAATCTTCTGTCGTAGCCATTCTTTATTCTCCTGCAAGCTTTCGGTGGTTTTCTGGGGAGTCAGGCTCTCTTGCTTGAGAGTGGCGAGGGCTTTCATGACCAGGGAGTAGCCGACGGCGGCCAGGATGCCGCCCACGATCAGCGGCGCGACCCAGACGGCGATTCCCGGCGACATGACGTGATTGAGGGCCGAGGTCAGGGCATCGATCACGGCCAGCAGGAGGGCGATGGCGCCGAGAAGCGCGACCGCGCCGCCGACGGCCACCTCGCCGAGGTGACCTCCGAGGCGCGAAGCCTTCTCCGTCATCTCCGTCTTGGCGAGGTTGACCTCCGCCTTGAGCAGAGCGCTCGACTCCTGCGTCAGCTCCTTCAAGAGCTGGCCGATGGACCGCTCCTCTCTACGCTCGTTTGCAACCGCCATGGCCTATGCTCCGGCCGGCGAATTGAAGGACGACGCCTGAGGCTTGGAGCTCCCCTGCGTCCGCGCCGCCTGATTCTGTTGCGCCTGATTCTGTTGCGGGCGCTGCGAGCCATAGGACGACGACGAGAGACCCTGGGAGCCGCTGCGCACCGGCTGGTAGGCGCTCCTGGCGCCGGCGGAGTACTTCGAGCTGCCGCCGTTGTCCGGAGCGGACGCCTTGAGGAAGCGCGCCAGCATCAGCCCCGCGATGATCGTGCCGCCCAGGAAGACCTCGGGACGGCGCCGCGCGAAGCTCTCGGTGTCGCGGACCAGGTTGCTCAAATCGCTCTGGCGCAGGTACTTGGACAGCCGCTCCACCTGACCCGCGGCGCGGTCCGCATACTGCCCGACGTCCCCGGCCGCCTGATCCTGATTCAGCTTGCGGCCGGCGTCGCGCAGGGCCGACGCCAGCGAGCCGAGACGGTCGGCCGCCTGGTCCTTCTGCTGCCCGATGAGACCCTGGACGTGGTCGCGCGCCTGCTTGGCGACGTCCATCGCCCCGTCCTTGGCGTCACTCGCCAGGCTCTTGACCTGCTCCTTGGCCCCCTGCGCGAGCTCCTTCGTCTGGTCCTTGGCCTGCTGGAAGCTGCCCTGGCTCTGATCCGGGCTCTGCCCGCTAGCCGACAGCTCATGGCTGGGATCGAGCTTCGCGGCGCCCGTGCCCTTGGAATCACCCGCATTCGTAGCATTTGCCATCGTACCCTCTCCTTCCCGATGTCGTACCCCGTTGAGTGAAGCTTGAGGAGAGCGCCGAGCCCGAAAGGATCGGCGCTGTCAGGATTCGGTATAGCAAGAGAGATGCCACCCACGCGTGGCGTGCGGGGCTCAACGGCGGGGAGAGAGAGGCTCGCTCAGGGGCCTGTGGAGGTTCCGGGCATCGTCGCTCCATGGACGCAACTGCCGCCGATCTTCCCTCCTCGCGATATCCTGGATATCCTGAAGGAACCATGACGACCGACACCGCCCCCCGCCTCTTTCGAATCATCGTCCCCGTCGCCGATACCGAGGAAGCGACCCGTTTCTACTCCCATCTGCTCGGCCTCGAAGGAAGGGGCGTAGGAGGCGGCCGCGTCTACTTCGACTGCGGCTCCGTCACCCTCGCCCTCCTCGGCGGGCAGACGAGCCGCCTCCCCGAGTACCTCTACCTCGCCGTCCCCGACCTCGAAGCGGTCCACGCGAGAGCCCAAGAGCTCGGCTGCCTCTCCACCGCCGACGTCCACGGCGAAAGCGCCGGAGAGATCCGCGTCCGCCCCTGGCGGGAGCGTTCCTTCTACGCCTTCGATCCCGACGGGAACGGGCTCTGCTTCGTGGACGAGACGACGGTGTTCACCGGCCGCTAACTCCTGCGCTTTACGAAAACACCTGCACCGCGTCCGCGAAGGGATTTTTGGGATCCTCGCCAAACTCGTTGGTTCCCGGGTCACCGTCGCGGACGAAGAATACGAAAAGGATGAGCCCCCCCAGAAACGGGAGGGCGCCGAGGAGAATCCACCAACCGCTATGCCCCGTATCATGAAGCCTGCGAATGGTGACCGCCAGGGAGGGTAGGAGCATCGCCAGCGTGAAGAGGGTGGTGAGCACACCGATGCCCTCCTTGCTGCTGAAGGCGCCCATGGTCATGTCGACGAACATGAGGACGAGATAGATGAGGAGATAGAACAGCGTAAAGTACCAATATTCGCTGCGCCGTGCTCTCCCCGAGAAGGTGGCGTACTTCTTGAGCGCGATGATGAACCAGCTCATGTTTCCTCCTGGTTGGCAATTGGAAGAGAGTTTTCATTCCTTGGCGGTTCTTTTTTCGTAGCGGCAATCTCTTCGGCCCGAAGCCGCGCGCGATCCGATCCCGCCTGCAAACTGCCGAATTCCGCGTTCTCACGGATCACCTTCGCCACCGTGGGGCTATAGACCAGCTCCGCGCGCCAGTTCGCAAGGTGCTTCGCACTCATGCTGAGCTGAATGAATCGATGCGATTTGCGATGCCGCCCCATCACGGTGACGCTCTCGCCCGCCATGCCCCAGAAGAAAGCGTAAACGAAGACCTTGGCACCCGGCGCGAAATGTCTGGTTCCGCGGCGCGTCTCCGCACCTCCAGGACCATAGGCACGCTCCATCACGACGTTCGCAGCAACGCACCAGGCCGGATCGGACCCACGATTCTCGGGGCCGGGATCGATCCAGCCCGGCGGTCCCGCGATCGCTCGCACCTCGACCGTTGCCGATGCCTCATCGGGCCTGGGTCGCAGCCATCGGCGGAAAAAATTGAGCAGCGCCAGCTCAACCCTCCCCCGCTCGCAGGCCCAGGAAGGCTGTCAGCTTCGCTCGCACGTGAGGCCTGGCCTCCGCGGGCGTCCGGTGCGGGAGGGGCCGCATCCTGGGGCGGATCCCGGCTCGCAACCCGACAAGATTATTGCTGCGACTTAGCCCGCAGTTGCCGATCAACGATGGCCTCGATAGCGTCGAAGGGAACATCGTCAGGCTGCGCCTGAATTTCGACGGCAATTTCGTTAAATGTAGTCTGTACGCTCTGGTCGGTCAGTCTAGGCTGAAGGCCCTGCCTCGTGACCGCTGGTATGCGTACTGCTTCGGCAGACCAGACCCGGACATCCGGAGTCCAAGCACCGATCCGAACACCGGCATAAAGAAGTCGCGCTTGGAGCTTAGAACAGCCGCCTGCAAGGCAGGCTAAAAAAAACATCTTGTCTGCGTCTTTGCGAGGAACACTCGGATCGTCGCACGCAATGTCGTGAACAATGGACGCCCTCCGATAATCGCCGGTATAGGGCGAACCCACAGTGGACCAAAGCGGAGCCGGAATGCTTGCTCCGTCGATAAGACTCCCTGACGGCGCAGCCCACCGCCGCTTAGAAGGATCATCGTACCAGAAGTCCTCAAGCACCCTCATTCGCCTATCAGCGCCAGCTTCGTCAAGCCACTCTGTTTTGGGATTACCCGAAAACAAACCAAATTCGTTCGTCATATAAGGTCCTTTTAAATTCAGTAACCATCATGAAGAGGTCAGCATAAAACCTCTTATCGTCCTGCATCAGGCGACCGCGGTCCAAGCCGACGTGAGGCTTTCAGAGAACCGTCCAGCGAAGGGATCTGCCGCATGCCGCTCCTGATCAGCGATTTCGTGGAGGCGATTATACCGTAGAGACCGCCAAGATACACAAGCGCCTGGGCTATGGACGACCGAATCATCGCGGTGGGGCCCTGGGCCGGAGCAGGTGACAGTTCCCCTCCCGGGGTCCTAGTCAGGCCCCGGCGCGTCTCTACCCCTTCGGCGGAGGATTTGCTATCCTGCGAGAGGGCCTCGGCCTGGTCGTCGCATGAGGAGCCGCGGCGGGCCGGGCGTGGCGCAGAGGCCAGCGATTCTTCCAACGTCTCAGCGATGCTTATTTTCCCGCTGCGATTCTTAGTTTGGGCCGGCGATCCTTATCTTGGCTCGGCGATTCTTATTTTCCCTCTGCGATCCTTATCTTGGGCCAGCGATGCTTGCACCGGCTCAGCGATTCTTATCTCGGCCCAGCGATCCTTATTTTGGCCCAGCGATCCTTATTTTGGGCCAGCGATCCTTATTTTGGGCCAGCGATTCTTAGCTTGGCTCAGCGATTCTTATTTTGTGCCGGCGATGGATCGCAGAAGCGTTGCGGCCTTCCGCCCCAAGGCGGCCGGCAGGGAATGCGCTACGGGCCAGAGGTCGCCCATTATACTCGCCCGTCATCATAGCTTCCCGCAGTGACTGACGCCGCCCCCCGCCCTGTTCTATGATCCCAGCCTCGGATGGCCACCCTCCCCTACCCCCTGCGCCTGAGCGTCGTGATCCCGTGCCTGAACGCGGCGGCGACGATCGGGGTGCAGCTCGAGGCGCTCGCCGGACAGCGCTGGGAGGGGGAGTGGGAGGTGGTGGTGGCGGACAACGGGTCGACCGACGGGTCGCAGGCGATCGTCGAGAGCTACCGGGGGCTCCTGCCGGGATTGCAGCGGGTCGATGCGTCGGACCGCCAGGGGCAGGCGCACGCTCGCAACCTGGGGGCGGCGGCGGCGAGCGGCGAGGCGTTCCTGTTCTGCGACGCGGACGACCAGGTGGCGCCGGGATGGCTCGCGGCGCTCGGGCGGGCTCTCGCGACGTACGAATTCGTCGCCTGCCGCTACGACAACGAGGTGCTGAACCCCGCCTGGGTGCGGCGGACGCATCTCAATCCCCAGCGGGACGGCCTCACCGCCTACGACTATCCCCCGTTCCTCCAGCATGCCGGCGGCGGCGGCCTCGCGGTGCGGCGGGCGGTTCATGAGGAAGTGGGCGGCTTCGACGAGACCTTGCCGGCCCTCGAGGACACCGACTACTGCTGGCGCATCCAGCTCGCCGGCCACGGCTTCCACTTCGTGCCGGACGCGGTGGTCAACATCCGCCACCGCCATGACGTCGGGAACATCTTCCGCCAGGGGATCTCCTACGGCCGGCACAACGTGCTGATCTACAGCCGCTACCGCTCACGCGGCATGCCCCGCCTCGGCTGGGTGCCGGGGCTCCTGCGTTGGGGGAAGCTGCTGCTCAAGACGCCGGGGATGCTGCTCACCCGCGAGGGGCGCGCCCGCTGGCTCTGGCAGCTCGGCTGGCGGCTTGGCCGCATCGAAGGATGCTTCGCCTACCGGGTGGTGGCGCCCTGAGGGTCGGAGATCAACGCCGAGATCGGCGTCCCGTTCGAGGCCCCGGAGAACACTCGCAAAGGTAGGGGGCCTTCCGCCTCCCAAAGGAGATCCGCATGAAGAAGAGCCTTCCCAAGCTGACCCTCTCCCGCGAAACCCTCCGTCGCCTCGACGAATCCCGCCTGGAGAACGCCGCCGGCGGCGCCATCCAGGGCGGCGGCTCGATGGACCGCACCTGCCAGAGCCTCTGCTTCGTCTGTCCGGAGACCTGGCCGATCGAAACCGGGAACAACAACCGGTAGAGCGCCGGCCGTACCTTCCAGGGCGAGGGCGGCGGCGCCGTCCCTCGCCCCATCTCCACCTCAGAGCGTTTCACCCCCGAGCCGGCGGCGGAGATCCAGGGCGTTGCCGGTGGCGGCGCCGAGCGTGGTGTTGTCGAAGATGCACCAGGCCGGGTGCTCGGACTCCGCCTGGAGCCGCGAGGCGAGGGGGGCGAGGAATTCCTCGGAATAGGCCGAATAGTAGGTTCTCGGCGAGCCGTGCAGGCGGTAGTAGGTCAGGCCGCGCCAGCCGCCGGGCTCCGCGGCGGCGGCGACGCGCGCCGGGTCGGCGGCGACGCGCGCCACTTCGAGCTCGCGCAGGAGATCGTCCGCCTCCGGCGTGAACCAGGTCGGGTGACGCGGCTCGCAGGCTACGGGCGGCGGTGGTGAGCGCCCGCAGCCCGGCGAAGAAATCGGCGGCCACCGTTGCCATCGGGGGATCCAGGCTCAGGCTGGGCGGGAGCTGCACGAGCAGGCAGCCGAGCTTCTCCCCCAGCCCGGCAACCTCGCTCAGGAAGGCGGCGAGGGGCTCACCGGTCTCCTGGAGGCGAAGGGCATGGGTGATCGTCTTGGGGAGCTTCACCGAGAAGCGGAAGGCGGGAGGGACGCCGGCGCTCCAGCGCGCGTAGGTCGCCGGCCGGTGCGGGCGATGAAAGGAGCTGTTGATCTCCACGGCGTCGAAGCGGGAGGCGTAGCGCTCCAGGTGGCTCCCTTCCGCCGCGAAGCGCGAGGCCTCGGCGCGCGGCAGGCTCCAGCCCGCGCAGCCGATCCGGACGTTCAACATCGGACGTTCAGCATGGGATCTCCCCTCGTCTCTCCTCTCGTCTCTCCCCTCCTCGGGGAGGAGGTCGCTTACAATAAGCCAACCGCATGAGCGAAGACGACCCCGCCGCCGAAAAAAAAAAAAAAAAAAAAAAAAAAAAAAAAAAAAAAAAAAAAAAAAAAAAAAAAAAAAAAAAAAAAAAAAAAAAAAAAAAAAAAAAAAAAAAAAAAAAAAAAAAAAAAAAAAAAAAAAAAAAGGGGCGATCGGCCGGCGAGGCATATCCCTTGCACGGACGCCTCTCCAACCGCGCTTCCGGCTCGCGCGGTGGGTTCGGGGCCCTTCCGCGCTTCCTGCTTCCTGGCGCCCCGAGCCAGATTCTCAGCCGCGAGTCAGGAGGTACCATGCCCTACATCTCTCGCCGCCAGTTTCTCTATGGCTCGGCCGCCGCCCTGGGAGCGCTCTCCGCCAACCAGCTTCCCGGATCGTCTCTGTTGTGGGCCGACAAGGGGGGCAAGAAGAGGCTGCCGAAGCCCGAAAAGAGCGGGATCGAGCACGTCGTGGTGGTGATGATGGAGAACCGCTCCTTCGATCACCTGCTCGGCTGGCTCCCCGGCGCGGACGGCCGGCAGGCCGGATTGACCTATACGGACAACGCGGGGCGATCGTTCTCCACCTACCCGCTGGCTCCCGACTATCAGGGCTGCGGGCATCCCGATCCCGATCATTCCTATGACGGCGGACGGGTCGAATTCAACAACGGACAGTGCGACGGCTGGCTGCGCGCGGGATCGAACGACCGCTTCGCGATCGGCTACTACACGCAGGCCGACCTGCCGTTCCTGGGCAAGGCGGCCCTCGACTGGACGGTGTGCAGCCGCTACTTCGCCCCGATCCTGGCGCCGACCTACCCCAACCGGATCTATCAGCATTCGGCGGTCACCGACCGGCTGGACGACACCGTCTCGCTCTGCACCCTGCCGACGATCTGGGACCGCCTGGCCGACGCCGGCCTGAGCGGGCGCTACTACTTCAACGACACGCCGTTCCTCGCCCTCTGGGGGACGAAGTACGCCGCGATCTCGCGGCCGTACTCTCAGTTCCTCTCCGACTGCGCCGCGGGCACCCTGCCGGAGGTCTCCTTCGTCGATCCGCCGTTCGTCAGCGAGAACTCCGGCACCTCCGCCGACGACCATCCGCACGGCGACATCCGCGCCGGCGAGTCCTTCCTCTACCGCACCTACAAGGCGGTGACCACGGGGCTCGATTGGAAGAGCACGGTGATGGTGATCAATTTCGACGAGTGGGGCGGCTTCTTCGAGCACATCCCGCCGGGGACGGCGCCCGACGTCGACCCCGCCTTCCAGCAGCGCGGCTTCCGCGTCCCCTGCGTGATCGTCTCGCCGCTGGCGGCCCCCGGCGCCATCGATCAAGGGGTCTACGATCACACCTCGATCCTGAAGATGATCGAATGGCGCTGGGACCTGCAGCCCCTCTCCGTCCGCGACGAGGCGGCGAACAACCTCGCCGAGGCGCTCGACTTCCATCATCGGCGCCATACCGTCCCGGACTATGTGGTGCCGGTCTTCCAGTCGGTGGCCTGCCCGAGCACCTGAGGGTACTCAGTACAGGGGCTGCAGGAATCCCGAGACCAGCTCGGCGAGGCGCTGGTGGAGGCCGCGGTGGCGCCAGCGCGCGTAGGTGATCTCTTGGCAGTTCTTTTCGTCGGCGGCGAAGGTGGCCTCGAGGTCGGCCGCGAAGCCGCGGTCGTAGAAGGAGAGGCTCTCCTCGGCGTTCTCGCGCAGCGAGCGCTGGTCGACGTTGATCGAGCCGATGGTGGCGAAGATGCCGTCGACGACGGCGTCCTTGTTGTGCATCATCGTCTTGCTGTACTCGAAGATACGCACCCCGCCCTGGAGCAGGTCGCCGTAGCTGCTCTGCGAGGCCATGCGCACCAGCGGCATGTCGATGTGCCGGCCGGGGACCATCACGCGGACGTCGACGCCGCGCTTCGCCGCCTGGATCAGGGCGTTGCAGATCTGCGCGTCGGGGACGAAGTAGGCGTTCTGGATGTGGATCGATTTCTTGGCCGACTGGATGGCCAGGATGTAGAGCATCTCGGCGAGCGAGGAGGAGTCGCCGTGCGACATCTTGACCGCCTGCGCCGGGACGTCCCCCGCCGGCTCGATCCGCGGATAGAACTTGTCGCCGGCCAGGATCTCGCCGCTGGTGTAGGTCCAGTTCTCGCCGAAGATCGCCTGCATCTGCGCCGAGACGGGGCCGGTGGCGCGCACCATGATGTCCCGCCACTCGTCCGGGTTGCGGGCGTCGCCCAGCCACTGGTCGGCGATGCAGAAGCCGCCGGTGAAGCTGATCCGGCCGTCCACCACCAGGATCTTGCGGTGCGACCGGCGGCCGATCTTGTAGAGGCTCCACAGCCGGATGGGGTGGAACACGTAGGCCTTGACCCCCGCCTGCTTCAGCCGCGCGAGGAGAGCCCCGGACCAGAAGCTCCCGGTGCCGTCCACCAGCACCCGCACCTCGACCCCCCGCCGCGCGGCGTCGATCAGCGCCGCGGCGATGATCCCCCCCGCCTTGTCGTCCTTGAAGATGTAGGACTCGAGGTCGACCGACTCCTTGGCGTTGCGGATCGCCTCGGTGAGCGCCGGGAAGATGGCGTCGCCGTTGTTCAGGATCTCGGCGCGGTTCCCCCCCACCATGGCGTTGCCGAAGCCGTCGAGCGAGCGGCGGAAGGCGGCGTCCTCCACCGCCAAGGGATGGTCGTAGCGATAGGCGCTCCGCTTGTCGAGCGAGACCAGGGAGCAGCCCGACGCCAGGACGAGGAGCGCGCCGAGCGCCCCCAGAGCGCGGAGGCGCTCCCAGGACAGGAGGGGAACGGGTTCTATGGCCGACATCTTCCTACCCTTCTTCGGGTTGGCCTTTCGGAGGCAGGGAACGGTCCGGAACGCCCGGGGCTTCCGCACCGGGGAATTCTATCCCGATCCGCCCGCAACCGACGCGGACGGCGGGGCGCTGACGGAGAACCAGGAATGAAAACGGCGAGGCCGCGCGGGCCTCGCCGAGGGGTGCGAACGGCTCGCGGCCTATTGGCAGGTCGGGTTGCAGTCGTTCGAGTAGTCGACGAAGACGTCGTGCGACGGCGCGTAGCCGGCGTGGCCGTTGGCGTCGGTGACGGTCAGATCCACCGTGAAGCTTCCGTAGTACGCGCAGATCGAGCGGGTGTAGGAGCTGCCGGTGCCCACCACGCTCCCACCGACCATCCACTGGTAGGTGTAGGGGGGAGTGCCGCCGCTCACCGTCGAGGTGAAGGTCCGGCTCCGGCAGCCGAGGGTCGCGAAGTACTCGTAGGTGGTGCCGGTGATCGACACGGTCGGGTTGGCCGGCGCCGGGCAGCTGCTGTTGGTGGCGCTCGTCGAGTAGGAGATCCCCAGCGCCGTGCTCTGCGCATAGGAATTGGCGTTCGAGGCGCACGGCGTGCCGGTGACGCTGCCGCCGTTGACGCTCGCCGCGGCGTGGCTGGACACCGAGGTGCCGGTGTGCGGGTCGCTCTGCGAGACCGTGGTCGTGGTGCCGCTCAGGGTCGCCACCGCGTAGGCGTAGGCGTAGGTGTCCCCCGAGTAGCCGCAGGTGCTGTTGAAGGTGGCGTCGGCGACCGCGCCGACTCCCTGCGTGGCGGTCAGGGCGTAGGCATTCGCCGTGGCGCTGTAGCAGATGCTGCTGCAGCTGGCGCCGGCGACCATCGGGTTCAGCGTCAGGCTCTTCGGCAGGTTGCGCATCTCCCGCTTGGCGTTGGCGATCGTCTGGCTGAGATGGTCGATGGCCTTGGCGAGGTCGTCGGACGGGAGCTTCCGGTACTCCTCGGTCACCGCGGCGAGCTGGCGGTTGAGGTCGCCGATGGTCCAGGCGAGCCCTTCCCGCCCGTAGCCCAGATGCTCCACCTTGTCGGCGCCTAACTGGCGCTCGAAGACTCCCGTCGCGATCGACTTCCACCCCTCGGCCTCCAGCTTGCCCTTGACCTCGTTCCAGGGTTCGAGCTGCCGGTCGGCCGCCCGCAGGCGGTCACCTCCCAGCAGGGTCATCAGGCCGAGGCACAGGGCGGCGGTCCAGCACTTCCGGTTGATCATTCAAAGCTCCTCGCACACGCCGGACCGGCCGGCCTCCATGGCAGGCCTCCGACGAGAATTCAGCATTGCAAAGCTGGCGAAGAGTAGCGATGGAGATTTCGCGAGTCAATCATTCTCTTGAAGTGCTGCTATGGCAGGAACGCTAATTTTTTCCCCGGGATCGGTCATCCGGCCGCGCAAAAAAAGTTGTTCCCGCGGCGGCTCGCCCCTGTCTCACCCGGCAGCACGATCTTTTCTTCAAGGAGAGCAACATGTCACCGAGCCGCTGGAAGCACGCCCTCGCCGCCGCCCTGTCCGTCGCCCTGCTCGGCTCCGCCGCCGCGGCGCGGGCCCAAACCGCCACCGTCGACGGCTTTCTGAGCGCCTTCGACGTCGTCAACGAGACCAGCGTCGACGCCCACGGCTTCGAGATCCAGCTCGAAGGGGCGGCGCCGAACGACCTCTACTACACCGGGTACGGCCAGCAGTACGGCGCGGCGACCGTGGTCCCCTACGCGACCGGCGTGAAGGTCCGCTGGGAGAGCCCGTACGACGCGGGCCACCACGTGTACACCAAGCGGACGCCGCAGCACGTCCCCGGCACCCCCTACAACTGGAACGACTGCTATCAGGCGGGGAGCACCTACGCGACCGCCGGCTGCGAGGCGCTGGGCCAGGGGATGCACCCCACCCCGGGGAAGGTGATCACGGCGACCGGCCGCTGGCTGATCGAGGACCCGCAGAACCCGGGGACGCTGATCCCGGCCGAGCCCAACGTCGCCATTCCCTTCCCGAGCTGGTCGGTCGTCCCGGGCGCGACCCTGGGCTCCTCGCCGGTGGTGGCCGCCGAGGTCGAGGCGCCGGAGCCGCCGGAGACCCCCGAGGTCTACGGCGACGCGCAGTGGGTGAAGGTCTACCGCACCCAGCTCACCCGCCCCGCGACGCCGGCCGACCTGACCAGCGACAACCCCACCGTGCCGCAGACCGCGGCGCAGCTCGAGACCGCCTGGGACATCCTGCAGGCCTCGCCGCCGAGCAACGGCAACCAGAAGCGCAACCGCCACCAGGCGGGGATCAACCCCGACACGCGGGCGATCATCCGCCGCTTCGAGACCTACCAGTACACCGGCGCCTACGACGCGGTCACCCACAAGGCGGTCTGCGCCGACACCGTCTGCGGCGCCCCGGCGGCCGGCGAGTTCGGCGGCTTCATCGCGGCGCAGAACTCGGCCGTCAACCTGACGCCGGACGCCCTGATCGTCACCCGGTCGGGGAGCGGCACGGTCTCGGCGTCGAACCGCACGATCAGCTGCGGCAACGCCTGCTCGACCTTCACCGTCAACGGAAGCGCCCTGACCCTGACCGCCAACCCGGGCGGCAACGTGTTCACCGGCTGGGACGGCGCCTGCACCGGCACGCAGCTCACCTGCACCCTCTCCGCCAACGGCCTGCAGCAGGTGAGCGCCGCCTTCCTTCCCCAATTCACCCTCTCGGTCGGCCGCGCGAATTCCGGGACGGTCTCCGGCGCCCCCACCGGCAACGACCGGCGGATCAACTGCCCCGGCGACTGCGCGGCCAAGTTCACCCAGCTCACGACCGTGACCCTCACCGCCACGCCGGCGGCCGGCAAGACGTTCGTCAACTGGACGGGCGCCTGCACCGGCACGGCTCCGACCTGCACCGTCTTCGTCACCCAGAACGCCAGCGTCCAGGCCGTATTTAGCAAGTAGGCGCGAGTCAACCAATCGCCCCCTCGCGACACCTAGGTAGGGTCGCCGCTTTCGGCCGATCGTCTCAGAGGGGGCTTTGCATGAAACCGTCGTCGGAGATTCCGCGTCCCGCGGGCTCGTTGCTGTCGCACTCGCTGCGCTTCGTCAAGAACACGATGCGCTTCTACGAGGAAGCCTTCCGCGAGTGCGGCGACATCTTCACCACCCGCATCCCGGGGCTCGGCCACTGGGTCTACGTCTGCTCGCCGGACCTCGTCAAGGCGATGCTCGAGGCGCCCCCCGAGGTGCTCGCCGGCAGCGACATCGGCGGCTTCAGCCTCGCCCACGTGCTCGGCAAGGGGGCCACTTCCCAGTACGACGGCCCCGTCCACGAGGAGAGGAAGGCGATCGCCTGTCCCTACCTCGCGGCGCAGCAGAGCCTGCGCGAGGTCGACGACATCCGCCGCATCACCGAGCGCCGGGTCGCCGAGTGGCCGCTCGGCACCCCGTTCAAGCTGGTGCTGGCGGTGCAGAAGATCGCCCTCGAGGCGCTGATCAAGAAGTTCTTCCCCGCCGCCGACCCCGAGCGGGTGCGCGAGATCGCCGACCTCTACGAGAGCTTCTCCTTCAAGGGGGTGCGCTCGCCGGCCGTGCCGCACAGCTCGCTGCAGGTCGACCTCGGGCCGTGGAGCCCGTGGGGCGCGGTGCTCAAGCGGCAGCGCGCGGTGTACGAGCGCTTCGGCCGGGAGATCGAGGCCCGCCTGGGCGCCGTCGACCAGCCGGAGGCCGACGACCTCGTGCTCGGCATGGCGCGGGCCCGGCTCGCCGACGGCGGCCGGCTGTCGCGCGACGTCATCGTCGCCGAGCTCCTCGACCTCCTCTTCCAGGGACACGAGCTGACCGGCGACTCGCTGACCTGGACCCTGGGCGAGCTGATCGCCCACCCCGCGGTGCTGGCGCGGCTGCGCCAGGAGCTCGACGAGGTGGTCGGGAGCGGAGAGATCCACAGCTCCCACCTCCCCCATCTCCCCTACCTCGAGGCGGTGGTCTACGAGGGGCTGCGCCGGCGCCCCAGCAACCTGTTCACCACCCTGCGGGGGGTCAAGCAGCCTTTCGAGCTCGGCGGCTATCTCCTCCCCGTGGGGACGTTCGTCTCGATCTGCTACCCGGCGCTGTCGATGCGCGACGACCTCTTCCCCGACCCGCAGCGCTTCGATCCCGCCCACTTCCTCGGCAAGCAGTTCCCGCCGGAGGTGTGGAGCCCGTTCGGCGGCGGCCCGCACGGCTGCGCGGGGAAGGAGCTGGCGATGGTGATCCTCAAGACCGCCCTCGCCACCATCGTCCGCCGGACCGAGCTCAAGCTCGCCCAGGACGAGGTGCGCCCGGTCCGCGTCGCCTACTTCTACGAGCCCAACCAGGGGATGCTGGTGACGCTCGAGAAGCGCCGCTAAGGAGAGACCGCGCTCCAGGCGGCGAGGTCGCCGCTCTCGAAGCCGTCGCTGAACAGCAGGTCGGTGAGGTCGCGGCCGTCGATCGCCGTCTCGCCGGTGTTGGCGGCGTCGAGGAAGGGGGCGGCGGCGGTCCAGGAGACGCTGAAGCGGCCATAGAGGTCCGACAGGTTGTCGCCGCTCTGCCCGCAGGCCGAGGAGCCGCCATGGAGCTGGCCGATGAAGCGCTCGGCCTGGTCGTAGAGCGGCGAGCCCGAGGAGCCGGGCTCGGTGACCTGCGGCGGGATCGTCAACGCAGGGTTGGGGGGGAAGACCGGCGTGGGGTCCCAGTGCACCCAGAGGTGGGTGGAGTCGCCGGGGGCGGTGGGCCCGCCTTCCCAGCTCGACGGCTGGATCGTCTGCCGCGAGAAGGTGATCCGCTTCTCGTCGGTGCGCGGGTGGTGGATGCCGGCGCAGAGCACCCCGGGGCCGCACTGGTAGCAGCTCCCCTGCGGGCAGGCGACGTCGCCTGCCGTGCGGTCCCAGCCGGCCCAGTGGAGGTTGAAGGCGGGGTTCGGCGGATCGTCGAGCTCGACCAGCGTGAAGTCCGAGGCCGGGTTGACGGCGCGGAAGGTGGCGCCGCTCTGGAACTGGGTGAGCGTGCCGTCGCCGGCGCCGCCGCTCGCCGCCGAGCCCGGCGTGCGGCAGGTCGAATTCTGGTAATTCCAGTAGACCACCAGCGAGGCGGCGTTGCTGCCGTCGACCCCGCAGTGCGCGGCGGTGACGAAGTACATCTTGCGGTCGCGCGCGGTGTCGTTGATCAGCGAGCCGCTGCAGAACTTCTCGCCGTCGATCGAAATGACCGCGACCGCGCGCGCCGTCTGCCGCCAGGGGTCGTTGGCGTCGAGGCAGGCGACGTCCATGTTGCAGCTCTTCGACTTGGGAGTGGGCACCGCCGGAGCGCCGAAGCCGCGGTACCCCTGTCCGATCGTCCCCAGCTCGAGCTCGACCTCCCCCCGCGCGGCGCGCGGCGTCACCAGCTCGATCAACAGGTCGTCGGTCGGCACCACCGGCGTCCACAGCTCGCCGTGCGCGGCGTTGTCCGCGGCGGTGAACGGGCGCACGGCGTGCGCGCCGTCGGCGGAATGGAGGCGCAGCTCGGCGCCCGGCGGGAGCTTGAAGCGGCGGAAGCCGAGGTTGAGCGAGGTGGCTCCCTCGGCGTGGATGCGCAGGCGCCAGAGCCACCCTGCCCTGCCGTCCGCACCGGCCGCGATCTCCTCCCAGCTGCCGTGGTCGGCGGGGGTCATGCGGACCGCGTGCGGGATCGCGAAGCGCGGCGCCACGTCCATGCCGTCGAGCGCGGCGTCCTCCGCGGCGAGCCAGCCGCGGTCGAGCGCGGCGAGCTCCACGGTCTCGACGGTCGCGAGCGGCGCGGCGCCGAGCGGAGCAGTGCGGTCCGCCGCCGCGGCGGGCAGAGCGGTGGCGAGGACCAGCAGGAGAAGCAACGGATGGCGCATGGGAGGGGGATGATACCAGGGGCGGGCGGGGGGCGAGGAGGGAGGTGGGACCGATCCGGAGGACTCTGATCTCGGAGCGATCACCGTACCGCCGGGCCCTCACTCCCCCGGCCCCTCTCTCCCCGCCTCCCTCCCACCCAGCCGGGCGAGAGGGGAGAACTGCAAATCCAGAGAGGCCCCGAGGTCTGATCGCAGGGCCCCCCTCTTCTCCCGGCCGGAGGGGGGGAGGCGGGGAGAAGAGGGCCGGGGTGATGAGGGCCAGCGCGCCAGCCAAGGAACCCTCGGACCGTGCTCCTTGATCTCCTCAGTCCGCCCGCACCAGCGGCACGTCCACCAGGTGCTGCGAGACGAACCAGACCTGGAGCTCGTTGGTGCGGATCACGTCGCTGACCAGCAGGTCGTTGGTGCCGTCGTCGCCGGCGTCGTCGGCCTGCTTGGCCATGGTGCGGGATTCCTTGAGCAGGATCTCGTGGGCGTGCAGGAGGCGCGAGATCTGGACCGGGACCTCCTCGCGCCCCTTCGGCGGGCGCGGGATGATCGTCACCTCGGCCACGTCGGCCGCCATCGCCAGGCTGACGCCGCCCAGCAGCTGGATGCGCTCGGCGATCTGGTCGACCAGCTCGTTCTGCTCCTCGTAGTGCTTGTCGAAGAGGAGATGGAGCTGGTAGAAGGTGTGGCCGGTGACCTGCCAGTGGTGCTTCTTGTAGAGGTCGCGCAGGGTGATCGTGTCGGCGAGCACCTGGTTCAGGTTCTCGACGCTCAGCCGGCACGCCGACTCGCTGAGCGCGATCGGCAGCTTGACGATGGAGTTGAAGGCCTGGATCTCCTGGGCCTTCTGCCCCACCAGCGGCCGGGTGCGCTCGAGCGCCCCGGACTTCTTCCCCACCTGCTTCCCCACCTGATTGCCGGCCTTGGTCCCGGCCTTGGTACCGGCAGTACTCCCCGCCGAGCTCTTCGCCCCCGAATTCTTCGCCATCGCTCAAGGTCTCCTGTCGAGCCGGGTTCTGCGCCGGCCCCTGTCGTACGCTCCCCGCCGAATGCCGGCGGGAATCGAAAGTAACACCAGCAGATGGCGTGCCAACCCCGCCGTCCACCCCGCCGCGCGGGCGCCGAAATCCGTCCCGAGAATTTTACAAACTTTACAGATCAGAAGCCCGAAAAGCTCTTGACTCGTCCGGAAAGCTCGCGTAGGGTCCGGAAGTCTCTTATCAGGGTTTAAAGCCAAAGTTCGTTACGGCTCCAGAATATTGCGGTTTCGGCCGGTCCGATCGTGCAGATCGTGCCGTCCTTCTTGAATTCCCGACGAGCTCCCCCGGGTTCGCCGGTCCCGTCTCCAGGAGGTGAGCTCATGGTCCACAGCAGTCCCCACATCGCCGGCTCGCCGCGAGGCTCGCTCGCCTCGCGAATCGGCGCACTCCTCGTCCTCGGCCTGACCTTCGGGTCGGCCGTCCTGATGGCGGCCCCGCAGCCGCCGCAGCGGACCGCACCGCCCAAGCTCCAGCCGAGCGCCCTGCGGCAGATGCAGACGCTGAAGAGCATCAAGATGGCGAAGAGCGGGACCCAGGCCAAGATCGACTCGCGCCTGTACCTCGGCATGCTCAGGGCTCGCCTGGACCCCCGGCTCGCTCCGCTGACCAGCTTCCGCTTCGTCAAGCCCGAGGCCGACGGCCGGGTGCCGGTCGACATCGCGCTGGCCTCGCCCAACGGCGTCAAGGCGGTGGCCAACAAGGTGGTCGCGCTCGGCGGCACGGTCAAGGCGATGAGCTACCGCTACCGCCGGGTCAGCGCCCGCGTCCACCTCACGGACCTCGACACGCTGGCCACGGTGGCGGGCGTGCGCCAGATCCGCCAGGCGATTCCGGCGCTGACCTCGAAGATCAACACGTCGCAGGGCGACAAGACCCACGGCGCCGACGAGGCGCGGAACTTCTACGGCGTCCTCGGCACCGGGGTGAAGGTCTGCGTGATGTCGGACGGCGTCGACTCGCTCACCTCCCTCGAGGCGAGCGGCGACCTGCCGCCGACGGTCGCCGTCCTCCCCGGCCAGGCCGGCTCCGGCGACGAGGGGTCGGCGATGCTCGAGATCGTCCACGACCTCGCTCCCGGCGCCACGCTCGGCTTCGCCCAGGCGGGCCCCGACGAGGCGGGCTTCGCGCAGAACATCCTCGACCTCGCGACGAGCGGCTGCAACATCATCGTCGACGACGTGATCTACCTCGACGAGTCGCCGTTCCAGGACGGCCCCGTGGCGCAGTCGGTCAACACCGTCACCACCGCCGGCGTCCTCTACTTCTCCTCGGCGGGCAACGAAGGGAACGTCGACGACGACACCTCCGGCACCTGGGAGGGAGACTTCCTCGCCTCCGCCGCCACCGATCCCGCCCCGCTCGCCGGCGCCAACCTGCACGACTTCGGCGACGGCGGCAACTCGATCCTGATCACCGGCGCCGCCGGCAACCCGCCGATCCTGATCTGGGCCGAGAACTACGACCTCGCCACCGGCGACGCGTCGACCGACTTCGACCTCTACGACATGGACGGCGGCCTGACCACGATCCTCGACGCCAGCACCAACACCCAGGACGGCACCAACGGCGACGACTTCCCGATCGAGTTCATCGGCGGCGGCGTCTTCTCCGGCGAGCGCCTGCTGATCGACAAGTTCGCCTCCGGCACGACCTCGAGCACGCCGATGTTCAACCTCATCGTCTTCCGCGGCACGCTCGACGACACCCTGGCGACCAGCGGCGCGACGCGCGGCCACAGCGCCACCGTCAACGCCTTCAGCCTCGCGGCCACCCCCGCCGCGGCCTCCTTCGACGGGATCTCGCCGGACGGTCCGTTCCCCGGCCTGTTCACCGCCGCCAACGCCAGCGAGGACTTCACCTCCGACGGCCCGCGGCGGATCATCCTCAGCCCCACCGGCGCCGAGCTGACGCCGGGCAACCGCACCAGCACCGGCGGCGTGGTCCGCCAGAAGCCCGACATCACGGCCGCCGACGGCGTCTCGGCCGCCGCGCCCGGCTTCGATCCCTTCTACGGCACCTCGGCCGCCGCGCCGCACGCGGCCGCCATCGCCGCCCTCCTCAAGTCGGCCGTGCCGGGCCTCACTCAGGCCCAGGTGCGCACCGCCCTGGTGAGCACGGCGATCGACATCGAGGCGGCCGGCGTCGACCGCGACACCGGCGCCGGCATCATCATGGCCCACGCGGCCCTGCAGAGCGTCGGCGCCACGCCGCAGGCGGCGCTCTCCGCCGGCACCCCGGTCAAGACCCAGGTCTCGGGCGACGGCGACGCCTTCGTCGAGAACAACGAGACCTGGAGCCTGGCCATCCCGTTGACCAACGTCGGCGGCGCCACCGCCACGGTGATCAGCGCCGTTCTGACCTCCTCGACGCCGGGGGTGACGATCCCGTCCCCCACCTCCACCTACCCCGACCTGGCGCCCGGCGCGACCGGCAACAACGTGACGCCGTTCACCTTCCACGTCGGCGCGGCGGCCTCCTGCGGCAGCCTTCTCCAGTTCACGCTGACCGTCACCTTTGCGGGCGGCCCGAGCCCCCAGAGCTTCAACTTCTCGATCAAGACCGGCAGCCCGGGCACGCCGGTGACCTTCAGCTACACCGGTCCGGCGGTTCCGATCCCCGACTCCGCTGGCGCCGACACCCCCGGCACCCCGGCGTTCGCCAGCCTGCCGGTCTCCGGGCTCACCGGCAACGTCTACGACGTCAACTTCAGGATCGACGGCACGGCCTGCAGCGCCACCGCCGGCTCCACCACGGTCGGTCTCGACCACACGTTCGTCAATGACCTCCAGCTCAACCTGATCAGCCCCGACTCCACCTCGGTCGTGGTGATCAATCGGACAGACGGCAGCGGCAACAACTTCTGCCAGACCGTGCTCGACGACGAGGGGGGCGGCGCCCCCATCCAGGGCGTGACGTCGGCGCAGGCGCCGTTCACCGGCAACTTCACTCCCAACTCCCCCCTGGCCGCTTTCCAGGGCTTGGCCCCCAACGGCAACTGGCAGCTCGAGGCCCAGGACTTCTTCACCGGCGACACCGGCAACATCCGCGCCTTCTCGGTGATCATCACCCCGGCGGTCTGCAACGCGCCGGCGCCGGCGGCGGCCAACGTGTCGGCTACCAAGGTCGTCTCGGGGGGCACCCGGATTCCGGGCGGCACGGTGATCTACACCGTCACCCTCCACAACTCGGGCAGCGGCGCACAGGGCGACAACCCGGGCAACGAGTTCACCGACCCGATCCCGGCGCCGCTCGTCGTCGGCACGCCGACCGCCAGCTCCGGCACCGTCTCGGCCCCCGGCATCAACCCGGTGACCTGGAACGGAGCCATCGCGGCCGGCGGCACGGTGACCATCACCATCCCGGCGACCATCCCGGCCGCCACCCCGCCGGGGACGACGATCAACAACCAGGGCACGGTCTCCTATGACTCCGACGGCGACATGGTCAACGACACCACCGTGTTGACCGACGGCCCCGGCGCCACCGTCGGCGATCCCACCCCGTTCGTGGTCGGCGCGGCTCCCGCCGCGGTGCCCACCCTCTCCGACCTGGGGCTCGTCGTCCTCGCCCTGATGCTGTCGTCCGGCGCGCTCTTCGTGCTCCGCCGGCGGCGCGAGAGGAACGGCGAGTAGCCTTCGGGCTCCAGCGCCGTTTCGTCCCGAACCCCGCGGCTTTCCGGCCGCGGGGTTTTTCTTTGTGCGGAGGGTTGCGAGCGAGGGGCGGGCTCAGGTGCGGGGAGCGGCGTCGTGGCCGTTATCGCCCTGCAGACTGGCGCCTTGGAGGCTACGGCGCAGCTCGGAGCGCAGGGTCTCGGCCTGGGGGTCGATGGCGGTCGCCGGGGCGATCCCCACGGTCTCGCCGAGCTTGCCGGAGAGGAGCAGGGCGAGCAGGTTCTCGATCAGGCTGCCGCCTCCCTTGCCGTCGGAGGTCATCTGGATCTTCGGCACCACGTCGGCGTGCGATTTCTCGATCGCCTCCGCGAAGCGGCTCATCACGTGCTGCACGAGCTGATACTGCGGGCCGCCGTAGGCGCGCACCTGCTCTTCGAGCGCCAGCGCCTGGGCGATGCCGACGCGGCCGACGCGGTCGGCCTCCGACTCGCCGAGCAGGCGGATCTTCTTCGCCTCGCCCTCGGCGAGGATGCGGGTCTTCTCCGCCTCGGCGGTCGCCAGGGCCTGGATCTGCGACGCCTGCTGCTGGGCGCGGGCGTACTCGGCCTTGCCCTGGTTCGACTGCACGGTGATCGCGATCTCCGACTCGGTCAGCGCCTGCTGCTGGCGGGCCCGGCTCTCCGCCTCGCGCAGCTCACGCTCCTTGACCGAGGCGCGCTCCTGGCGGTTGTAGGTCTCGACCTGCTCCTCGGCGATCTGCCGCGAGCGCAGCTGCACCAGGATCTGCTCGATCTGGCCGCCCCCCTCGCCCGAGGTGGGAGTGCCGATCAGCACCTCCTGGAGCTCGAGGTTGTAGACCTCGAACTTCTCCTTCATCTGCACCCCCGAGAGGTCCTGGATCGCCGAGCGGTCCTGGAGGAGCTGGATCAGGGTGCGGGTCTGGCCGATGTTCTTGAAGTAGGCGCTGACCATCGGGTCGAGCGTCTGCTCGACCAGCTTCTTGACGTCGCCGAAGCGCTGGATGACCAGCGGCGCCTTCCGGTAGTCGATGTGCACCACCACCGACAGCGGCAGGCTCGGCTCGAAGGCGTCCTTGGTGATCAGGCTCACCTCGGCGAGGTTCTCGTCGAACTTGTGCGAGCCGGTCTCCGAACGGTTCCACTTCAGGATGAAGTTGGTGGTCGGCACCATGATCACCTTGCCGGCGTAGGTGTTGAAGGCGTACTTGCCGGGCAGCAGCGGATCGCTCCACACGCCGCGCTCCCCCACCGCCACCAGCTCGCCGTGCTTGTAGTCCTTCCCCGAGAGGTCCAGGCCGCTGTCGCCGGTGTACGACACCACGACGCCGACGGTGCCGACCTCGACGATCGTCTTCGGCACCAGCTCCTCGGTGGCGAACAGGCGGTTGATGTAGTACGTGCCCTCGACCAGCACCTGGAGCTGGCGGCCGCGCTGGCCGCCGGCGAGCAGGAACTTGTCGGCGTCCTGGAAGTTGTTGTGGTACGTCCCCACCTGCGCCGGGTCGTTGCCGACCAGCGGCGCGATGATCTCGCCGGAGGGGACCGCCGGGCCGTCATGCACGGTGACCACGGCGATCCGGTCCTCGGTGCCGCGCAGGACCACCGGATGAAAGCCGTCGCGCTCGCCGATCAGCTGTCCCATCTTGGCGAACACCGCCTCCTCGCTGCGGTCGAGCGGCAGGTAGTAGAGGCGGTCGCGGGTGAGCACCACGAACAGCGCCTGGTTGATCGCGTAGGTCCCTTCGCGCAGGACCATGCGCTGCGGCCCCTTCTGGCCGCCGTTGCGCAGGAAGGTGCCGGCGTCCTGGAAGTCGTTGGCGCGCACGTTCGAGGCGAGCGACTGGGTGGGCGGCAGCGAATGGCCGTCGCGGGCGAACAGATAGCCGATCTCCCCCTGCGGGATGGTGACCAGCGGCATGCGGTGGATGCGGTACTGGAACGGCACCAGGAAGTGCCAGCCGCCGCGCAGCAGATCGGGTTGGAAGCCGGCCTCGCCGGCCAGCGCGATCAGGCCGGAACGCACGGACCCCTTGCCGCTGACCAGCTTCTCCAGCACCCCGACGCGGTTGTTCGGGATGTAGACCAGCGAGCGGAAGACGACGACGAGGACGAGAAACACCGCGACGAGTGGAATGATGAGGACGAGGGGCATGGTGATCTCCAGTGGATATTGAGGGAACGGGAGGATATTGGGAAAGTCCCCCCGCAGAGCGAAGCCCCGCCGACGGCGGGTGGGGGGTCCAAGGCTTTCCGAGGTTCTCTAGGGTTCCATAGAGGAGCATAGCGGAGCTCTCCTCTTCTAAATGTAATTGCCGGCGACGCGGAAAGCATTTCAGACGGGGACGACTGTCAGGAACTTGCTCTCTCGCCGCCGTCCTTCACCTCCCCCGTCGCTGCCGCTGGAGGGAGGGCCATAATGGTCTCCGTCGTCGTCGTCCCGACGCAACCTTCGAATGCAAGGAGAGCCTATGCTTCAGCCGCGTCTGCTGGCCGTCTTGACCGTTTCCGGCGCCCTGCTGGTCCTGGGATTCCTCGGACACCACCCCGGTCCCAACCCGCACCCGCGGCCGACCTTGAAGGTCGGTTGCGGGATCGATCCGAACGGCTGCCGATGAACCCAAAGGAGATCTTGATGAAGAGCCTGCTCAAGCTGTCCGCCCTGCTGGCCATCGTCGCGGCGACCTTCCTGGCCGCGAGCCCGCGCCCCGCCTTCGCCTTCCCGTCCTGCGCAAGCCTCAACGGCACCCCCTGCACCCCGATCGCCACGCAGACCTGCGAGCTTCCGGACGGCACCACGGAGCGCTGCGTCTGCACCCTGATGCACACCTGGAGCTGCAAGCTGTAGACGGCGGCAGCCGACGGCCGGGCGGGCCGCCGGCTGTTTCCTCCGCTCGCCTCTCCGGCGCTGCGGTACCATGCCGGCATGACGGACCTATCGCCCGCCCAGCCTTCCGAAGCCTCCCTTCCGCGAATGCCGCACCTGCTCCGCCCGTTGACGATCCGCGGCGTGACGTTCCGCAGCCGCATCGCCGTCTCCCCGATGTGTCAGTACAGCTGCGAGGAGGGGCTCGCCAACGACTGGCACCTCGTCCATCTCGGCAGCCGCGCCGTCGGCGGGGCGGCCCTGGTGATGGTCGAGGCCACGGCGGTCACCCGGGACGGCCGGATCTCGCCCGGCGACATGGGAATCTGGAGCGACGAGCACGTCGAGCCGCTCGCCCGCATCGCTCGCTTCGTCAACGGGCAGGGGGCCGTCGCCGGCATCCAGCTCGCCCACGCCGGCCGCAAGGCCAGCACGGACGTGCCGTGGCGAGGCGGCCGCGGCCTGCTGACCCCCGAGGAGGGGGGATGGACCGTCGTCGCCCCGAGCCCCCTCCCGTTCAGCGAGAAGTACCCGCTGCCGGTGGCGCTCGACGGGGAGGGCATCGAGGCGGTGGTCGCCGACTTCGCGGCCGCCGGCCGGCGCGCCCTGGCCGCCGGCTTCCGGGTGATCGAGATCCATGCCGCCCACGGCTACCTGCTCCACCAGTTCCTCTCGCCGCTCAGCAACCAGCGGACCGACCGCTACGGCGGCAGCCTGGAGAACCGCATGCGCCTGACCCTCGAGGTCGCCAGGCGCCTGCGCGGGGTCCTGCCGGAGGAGCTGCCGCTCTTCGTGCGGATCTCGGCGACCGACTGGGCCGAGGCGGGAGGCTGGGACCTCGACCAGTCGGTCGAGCTGGCGAAGCGGCTGAAGGCGCTCGGCGTCGACCTGATCGACGCCTCCTCGGGAGGCACCCTGGCGCGGGTGAAGATCCCAGTCGGCCCCGGCTACCAGGTGCCGTTCGCCCGCCGCATCCGCCATGACGCGGGGATCCCGACGGCGGCGGTCGGCATGATCACCGAGCCCGTCCAGGCCGAGGAGATCCTCGCCAACGGCGACGCCGACCTCGTCTTCCTCGCCCGCCAGATGCTGCGCGACCCCTACTGGGCCTTCCGCGCGGAGCGCGAGCTGGGGCAGAAGCCGGCGCTGCCGGTGCAGTACGAGCGGGCGGGGTGAAGTGCGAGAGCTGGTTCTGAATCAGGCGGGCTGAGAAAAGACTCGATCCACTGCGAGATTCAAGCCCGGCAGGACGGTCGAGGCCACGGTCTCTCCCGGTCCGAAGAGTCCGTGCTGAACATACTCCTTGCCCTCGACGCTCAAAGCCAGCACCTGGATTCGCCGCGGCATGGGGTCGCAGAACCAGACCTCGGGGACTCCGGCGTCGCGGTAGGCCGCGAGCTTGACGGTGCGGTCGAGCCGGCGAGTTCCCGGAGAGAGAACCTCGACGACCAGATCCGGCACCCCCTCGAAGCTGCCGTCTCCCGGCCGCGGCTGGTTGCCGCTGCGGACGAAGGCCACGTCCGGCTGGACGGGGCTCGCGATGCCGCCCGGCAGCCGGATGTCGAAGGGAGCCAGCAGGATGATGCCGAGGTCGTTCTCGACCACGAAGTTCCCGAGCTGCCGGCTGAGCTGCCAGACCGCGAATTGATGGTCGAAGGAGGGGGCCGGCGTCACGTAGAGGAACCCCCGCACGACCTCGTAGCGCCGCCCGTCGTTGGGCAGGCGACGGTAGACCTCGTAGGTCCAATTCCCCTGGCGAGGCCACTCCCGCCCGTCACCCTGCTCGGGATACGCAAGGGGATACGCTGGTTCGGACATCATTAGCTCCAGAAACGAAGACGATGCTAGCGGCTCCCCTCGTCGTCGTCAACCGCGACCCGTTACGTCACAGGATAACGATCAGCACCCCGCCGACGTGAACGCCGGCACCTGATAATCCAGAACGTGGCGGCGCGTGTAGCTGAAGTCGAGCGCCGTCGCCAGGTTGTTCGCGGCGGCGTCGCGGACGGAGAGCGCCGGCAGGCTCCAGCGCCATTGGATCATCTTCAGGATCGAGGTGTGATCGTAGACGTCGCTCACCACCGTGCCGGGGGCCGAGAAGGGCGAGACGATCAGGCAGGGGACCCGGAAGCCGCGCAGCGCGAAGGCGGAATCGACGTCCGGCGCCTCCTGCGGGACCACGTGATCGAAGAACCCGCCCCATTCGTCGAAGTTGATCACCAGCACCGTGCGCTTCCAGTCCGCCCCCGTCGTCACCGCGCGATAGGTCTGGTAGAGCCACGCCTCGCCGGCCCGCACGTCGCCATGAGGATGGTCGTCGCCGGACGTGCCGCCCGATTCGCCGCTGAGCGGCGGGTCGACGAAGGAAACCGACGGGAGGTTGCCGGCGGCACAGTCGAGGAGGAACTGAGCGTACGAAGATTTGATCGAGTTGTACTTCGCTCCCCAGAGATCGAGGAAGGAGGTGTTGCTGGGGTAGTAGCGCCCGGAGACTCCCGCGTCGTCCAGGCGATCCCAGATGGTCGGCAGCGAGGAGAGGGTGAGCGAATCGCCCAGGCGGTCGGTGACCGCGCAGTGCTGGTAGAGGCGGTTGGGATAGGTGGGCGCCATGATCGGGGCAAAATAACGGTTGCACACCGTCCAGTCGGGCGCCGCCTTGCCGAGGAACGGCAGGTCCTTGCGCGTGTAGTAGCCGATCGGGAAGAGGTCGTCGGTCCCCGCCCGCAAAAAGCCGTCGCAGCGGCCGTCGTTGTACTGGATGCGGGCGCCGTCGTAGGAGTGGTCGGGGTCGGCATGGCTGCACCCCTGGAAGTCGGGGGCCAGGGGATAGGTCTTGTGCGCCACCCCCTGCTTGTCGGTATAGCGCAGGCCGGCCTGCCGGCCGCCGGCGTTGGGAAGCCAGCCGAGAAGGTGATCGAAGGAACGGTTCTCCATCATCGCCACCACGACGTGATCGATGCCGCTCCGCTCGGGGTGCGGCAGGCGGACCGGCCGGGCCGCCGCTTCAGCCGCCCACAGCAGGGAACGGCCGGCGGAGAGCGAGCCCAATGCGGCGGCGGAGCCATAGAGGAATTGACGGCGAGAGAGCTTTGACATGACGTTCCTCCCTAGTTGGTGAGGGCATTCCAACTCGGCACACTCGGAAACCAAGACCTCAGCGAAGCCCGAAGGCACCCCGGGCCGATCGCGCAAACTTTCGGGAGGTGCAAGTGGCATGCCCTTGTGGGCACCATCTCAGGAGCGCGTCCCCCGGGCCTCCTCCCTCGTGGAGCGAATCACCCCTCCTCCACCCCCCGCACCTCCACCGTCGAATACCCCTGCCGCTTGGTCACGATCACCTGCTGGGCGAATTCGTCGCGCAGCTCGGGGATGTGGGTGATGATGCCGACCATGCGGCCGCCGACGCGGAGGCCTTGGAGGGTCTCGGCGACGAGGGCCAGGGTGTCGGGGTCGAGGGTGCCGAAGCCTTCGTCGATGAAGAGGCTGTCGAGGTGTACGGCGCCGACGGCCCGCTGCACCTGATCGCTGAGCTCGAGGGCGAGGGCGAGCGAGGTGAGAAAGGTTTCTCCGCCGCTCAAGGTATCGCTGATCCGCGTTTCGTCGGCGTTGTCGTGGTCGACGACGCGGATCTCGTCGTCGTCGAAGCGCAGGGAGTAGCGCTCGCCGGTCAGCAGCAGGAGGCGGGTCGAGGCACCCTGCACGAGCTCGGTGAAGACCTCCTGGAGGACATAGGCCTGGAACTTGTCGCTGCGCAGGTCGCCGGCCAGGAGGTCGACGACGCGCAGGGCCGACTCCTCGCGGCCCAGCTGCTCGCGCAGCTCTCTGGAGCGGGCGAGGCGCTCCCGCAGGCGCACGGTCTGCTCTTCGAGCTTCTTTTCCTGGCCGAGCGCGGTCTCCACTTCGTGGGTGATCGCCTCCGCGAGCCTCTCGACGGCCGCCAGCTGGGCGTCGGACACGCGCTCCTCCCCCAGCTCGGCGCGGAGGGCGGCGGCCCGCTCCTCAGCGGCGTGGCGATCCTGCGTGTGCTGGCGGACCTGCTCCTGGAAGCGGGCGGCGGTGGCCTCGTCCAGGAGGGCCTCGCGGACGGCAGGCTCGGAGGCGAAGCCGGCGCGGGCGATCTCCTGGTCCCGGCTCTCCGCTCGCTGGGCGGCGTCGCGCAGCGCGGCCTCGGCGGCTTCGGCCTGGAGCCGCTGCGCCTCCTGGGCGGTCATCCGCCGGTTCTGGGAAGCGGCCTCTTCCTCTGTGGCCGCCCGGAGGCCGGCTTCCAGGCGCCGGATCTCCTCCTCCCGGGCGCCGGCCTCGGCCTTCGGATCGGGCGACTCGGTCACGGCTTGGATCTCGGCCTGCAAGGTGGCAAGCCGTTCCTGGCTCGCGGTCCGCTCCTCTTCCAGCCGCTGCCGTGATCCTTCTCTCTCGGCGAGCCGGTCCCGCGCGGTGGCCTCCTCGACCTTGGCCTTTTCCAGGGTCCGTTCCGCCGTGGCCCGCCGCGCCTTCGCCTCTTCGTCCGCTCTGCGGCTTTTGGCGAGCGACGCGATCCGCTTTTCGATCCAGACCTCGGCCATGGAATCTTCCGGAGCGCGCTCGCCGAGGGTGCGGCGGATCTCCTCCTCGCCGGCGGCCACGCCGGCTTGCAGCTCGGCGTGGCGGGACTCCAGCTCGGCGAGGCCTTGCCGGGCGGCCTGGAGCCTCGCCTGTCCGCCGGTGAGCGCGGCCTCGTTCTTGCGGGCCAGCGCGTCGGTTTCCTTTCGTGCCTCTCGCGCGCCTTGCAGCGCGGTCCGGGCCGCTTCGACCTCGGGGGCTCTCTGGACCGGCGGCGGGGTGTCCACGATCCGCTCGCAGACCGGGCAGGGCTGGCCAGGGAGCAATCCCTCACGGAGGTGATTGGCCTCGTTCAGGCTGATCGCGCGGTGCAGCGCTTCCTCCGCCGCCTCGAGGCCATGCAGCGCCTCGTCCGCGGACCTGCGGGTGGATTCGGCAGTCTCCTTCAGCCGCTCGATCTCCCCGGACTGCTCCTCCACCTCTCCACGCTTCCTCACCAGCTCGGAGCCGCGCTCCACCGCGCTCCGCCGCGCCGCGCCCAGCTCGACGGCGCGGTCGCGGACGCTCTGCAGCAGCTCGTCCAGCTCCGGGTCATAGCCGGAGGCCTCGGCGGCTCGGCCGGCCGCGTCGACGGCTGCCTGCTGTTGCGCCTGGGCGGCCTGCGCGGATTCGATCGTCGCGGCGAGCGCTGAGAGCTCGTCCTCCAGCGCCCGCAAGCCCTTCGCCTGTCGTTCGATCGCCGTCTGGAGCTGCTCGCGCTCGGGCAGGCGTCCGAGCACCTGATGGAGGCGGGCCACCTGTCCGCGCATGGCGGGGATCGCTTCGGCCGTTTTCTCCGCGGACTTCAGGGCGGCGGCCTTCTGCTGCCAATCTTTCTCGGCGGAGCTCTGGCGGGCCCTGGCCTCGTCCGCCGCCCGGGTGGCCGTCTTCGCCGCGGCGGCGGCGCGGGCCGCTTCCTCGAGCAGCGGCAGGAGAGGCACCGCGCGGGCCGCCGCCGCGAGCTTCTCCTTTCCACGGCTCACGGATTCGGCCAGCTTCTCCAGGGCGGCCTGCCTCGTCTCGACCTGCTGCAGCTCGCGGGTCTTGGCGTGCCGGGCGCGCAAGCGGGCGAGCGAGCCTTGAGCGTCGTCCCGCTGCTTCCGCGAGACGGCGAGCGACTCGACGACCCGGGCGTGCGCCGTCTCGAGGTGAGCGACGGCGGCCTCGTCGACCTCCGCGTATTCGTCGGCCAGGAGCCTTTGCAGCGCATCGACCGAGCTCTTCCGGGCCGCCGCCGAGGCTTGCGCCCGCTCCCGCATCCGCTCGTAGACGTCGAGCCGCAGCAGGGTGCGCAGCATGCTGCGCCGGTCGCGCGGCTGCGCCTTGAGGAAGCGGGAGAACTCGCCCTGCGGCAGGATCACCGCCTGCATGAACGCGGGCGCGGCGAGCCCCAGGATCTGCGCCACCTGATCGGTCGCCGCGCGCACCTGGTCGGCCAGGCTGCGAAAGGAGCCGCCGCCGTCGTCCTCCTCCAGGCGCACCATCTGATTCCCATTGCGCCGCAGGGTGCGCGCGATGCGGTAGGTCGTCTCGCCGACCTCGAAATCGAGCACCACGCTGGCGCGGTCACGGGAGGTCGAGATCATCTCGGTGCGGTACGGGTTGTTGACGCGCGGAATCTCGCCGTAGAGCGCGAAGATGATGGCGTCGAGCAGCGTCGACTTGCCGGCGCCGGTCGGCCCCGAGATGGCGAACAGCTCGAGCGCGCGGAAGTCGATCTCCTGCTTCTGGCTGAAGCAGGCGAGCCCCTCGAGGGTGAGATGAAGGGGGCGCAGCGCTCAATCCTCCCCGGAAGCCTGGGCCAGGAGATCCAGGAACTTGTCCAGGACGGCCAGCTCCACCGGGTGCTGGTGCGTGCGGAGATGGTAGGCGGCGTAGAGCCGGTCCGGCGAAGCGCCGCTCTCCGGCCGCGGGTCCGGCCGCTCCTCGGCCTCGGGGAGCTCGGCGCGCACCACGAGCGCATTGGGGAGCAGCGCGCGGACCTTGCGATTGAGATCGGGATCCTTCTCCGTCAGCGGGACCGTCACGCGCAGCCAGCCCACGCGATGCCGCTCCGCGGTCGCTTCGAGCTCGGCGAGCGTGGCATGCAAATCGACCAGCGGCATCCCTCCCTGGTAGGGAATCGCGTCGACGCTGCCGGGCTTACCCGGCGACGCCGTGACCAGGTTGAAGCTCTTCTCCTCCCCGGCCTCGCCGAAGTCCATCTGGAGGAGCGAGCCGGCATAGTAGGCGGGCACCTTGCCGTCGACCTTCTGCGGCTTGTGGATGTGCCCGAGAGCGACGTAGCTCGCCTTCGCGGGGAGCGCCTTGGGGGAGGCGGCCCAGTCCTCGCTGATGTGGACGCGGCGCTCCGATTCGCCGAACTGGGCGCCCTCGATGTGGGTGTGGGCCATCAGGAGATTGACGGCGTCCGGCCGGAAGGCGCCGCTGAGGTCGCGGACGGCGCGCGCGAAGGTGCGGGCGTAGCGGTCGCGCGCCTTCGCCTCCTCGCCGGCGATGTCCAGCGCCGACACCCAGGAGCCCGGGGTGGCGAACGGCAGCGCCGCGACCACGGCCGTCTCGCCGCAGCGGGTCTCGACGATCCGCGCCCCGCCGCGTGAAGCGGAACGGGGACGGCCGAGGATCTGCACGTTGATCCGCTCGGTGAGCAGCGAGCGGGCGTCCAGCCGCAGCGGATCGTCGTGGTTGCCGGCGATGACCACCATCTGCGCGCCGGATCGGCCGACGCGGACCAAGAACCGGTTGACCAGTTGCTCCGCCTCGGCCGCGGGGTTGCGGCTCTCGAAGACGTCCCCGCTGTGCAGGACGAGGTCGATCGCCTCCCGCTCGATGAACCCCGCGAGATGGTCGAGCACCGCCTCCAGCTCGTCGAGGCGCTGAATCCCCTTCCATCGGCGGCCGATGTGCCAGTCGCTGGTGTGGACGATCTTCATGGGCGGCGGTGGAGGTGCGGAGGCGGTGCTCCCGGCGGGGCAGTTTACAGGATCTGCCCCGCCGTCCAGCGGACTGCGGCGGGCGCTACTTGGTGCAGTGCGGGGTGAACGAACAGTTGTCCGAGGGAGCGACGCACGGGGCGACGCTGCAGGTCGCGGAGCAGGGGCTGCCGCAGGTCCGCACGGAGACGCCTCCCACCGCGTCCCGGATCGCCCCCTCCTCGAGGGCACGGAGGGTCTCGCGGTGGAGGCTCAGCTTCTTCAGGTTCTTCTTCATAGTCTTTCTCCTTTTCGGTGGGTCGATGGAGCCGTCAGCGCTCCGCGGTTTGGCGTTGGGCTTCGGGGAGGAACTCGATGACCAGGCTGGTCTTGTCGGAGTAGCGCAGCGCGAAGAGGTCGGGGCGGCCCTGCGCCCATTGCTGCTCGAAGGGGAAGTTGAACTCGGGGTAGCGGCAGAGCAGGATCCAGCGGGTGTGGGTGGCGGCGAGGTTGGCGATCCAGGCGGTGGGATTGGGATCGACGCGTGGATCGCACTTCGGATAGCGGGCGGCGTTGTCGAGGTTCGCGGCGTTCACGTTGACGTAGATCGCCTTGCGCTCGAGATAGGTCCCCATCGCCGGGTAGACGAAGTAGGTGCCGGGGGCTCCCACCACGTCGACCGTACCGTCGGCGCCGTTCTGGTCGAGCCATCCCCAGCCTCCCGCGAACATCTTGGCCGAGGTCGAGTGGGCGGTCCACTCGGTGGCCAGGGCGCGCGGGCGGTCCCCCACCCGGAAGCGGGCGAAGAGGGGAGCCGCGAGGAGCGCGAGGACGACCGCCGCTGCGGCGAGCAGGGGGGCCCGGCGGCGGCTGAAGGCGCGCAGGCCGGGCGACAGGGCGAGGGCGACCGCGGCGAGGTCGGCGACGGCGATCGCGATCCGCACCTCGCGGGGCATCTCGGCGTGGAGCTGGAGCATCCCCTGGCAGGCGAGGGCGAAGGCGAGGCCGGTCAGCCAGCGCTCCTCCATCCGCCGCGTCTCGGCGATGGCGACGCCGCCGGCCAGCGCCAGGCCGAGCGCCGGGATCAGATAGCGGATGTTGGCGAAAACGTGGAAGTTGGCCGAGAACGGCACGATCAGCCAGAACGCCAGCTCGAAGGCGATCTGCACCGCCACCAGCCAGCTCTCGCGGCGCACTCCGCGCGGCAGGGCGAACGGCAGGGCGAGGAAGGCGGCGAGGAGGAGCAGGGCCTGCGGGCCGGCGCCGAGCTCGATCGACTGCGGGCGGGTGATCCCCAGGAAGGCGTCGAGCACCTGCGACTGCCCCACCGTCCGCCAGCGGTCGAGCACCGAGTCGGGGCGCGGCAGCTCGGGCATGGCGCTCTTCGGCGGCGGCCCCACCCGTCCCTCGCAGGCGATGGCGAGCGGCCCCGCGCCATAGGCGACGTTCCGCACGTAGAAGAAGCTGCCGAGCGCCAGGGCCACCACCAGGGCGAGCGCCAGATGCGACGCACGCCTCCCCCACTGCCGTTCGGTCCCCGGCGAGCTGATCACGGCTCCCAAGACTGCCATGCCGGCGAGCGCCGCGGCGTAGGGGATGCCGAGCAGCTTGGCGCCGCTCGCGAGGCCGAGGCCGGCGCCGGCGAGGGCGGCGTCCGCCCAGCGCGGCGCGCGCATCCAGCGGATGGCGAAGAAGCCGGCGCCGAGGAGGACGGCCGCGAGGAAGATGTCCACGTACTGGGTGGCGGCGAAGCGCACCACGGTGGGGGTCACCAGCACCAGGAAAGCGGCGAGAGGCCAGTGCCGCCGGGCGCCGAGCTGGCGGGCGATGCCACCGGCGGCGAGGCCGAGCAGCAGCCAGTGGGCGAGCGAGGCGAGGTTGACGTAGAGCTCGCTGTGCGACGGGGCCATCCACCACCAGAGCCAGAGCGAGCCGTTGGCGGGGACGAAACCGTAGTCGTTGACCGGGTAGGGGCCGAACACCGGCTTGAGGTTGTGCTCCTGGAGCCAGCGCCCGGTGAGCATCAGGTGGTACATCAGGCTGTCCCACGAGAGCGGCGGGCGCAGCAGGCCGCGCAGCGCCTCGCTCCCCACGGCGTGCAGGGCGAGCAGGCTGAAGGCCGGGTGCTCCCTGACCTTCGCCCAGGTGCGCGCCGCGAGCAGACGCCCGCCGGTCGCCGGGTCGATCCCCCGCTTCTTCAGGCCGCGCAGCAGGAGGAAGATCAGCACCGTCTGGACGGCGAGCCCGACCTCCAGCCGCAGGAGCCCGAGGGCGCCGAGCAGCAGGGCGATCCCCACCGCCTCGGAGGTCGAGGCGAGCAGGGTGGCGATGGCGAGCGCCAGCGGGTCTTCGAGAGCTTCCTCACCGAGAACACGCAAGGCGAGGAGATAGCCGCCCAGCGCGAGCAGGGCGAGCGTGCACAGCGTGAGGCCGAGGCCCAGGACGTCGAACAGGAACATTGGCGGGATTGATAACACAATGGGGGGGTGGAGGGTGAGGTGGGCTATCATCCGCCCGCTTTGAGGTGGACCTACGCATCCGGGTGGCAGAGCAGCCGCTGGCGGAGCGCGGCGCAGGCGCTGCGCGAGAAGGGGGCGGTGTACGTGCTGCGGATGGCCCTGCTGTGGGCGGCGTTCCCGCTGTGGCGGCTGTGGTTCCGGGCCTTTCCCCGCACGTTCCGGTTCCGCGGGACGACCTACCCCTGCTTCTTTCACGGCTACAACCTGACGTGGAGCAACGAGCGGGCGGTCGAGGTGCCGATCGTTCGCGCGTTGCTCGCGGAGCAGTCCGGCCGGCGGGTGCTCGAGGTGGGGAACGTGCTTTCCCATTATCCGGGCATCCCGGGCGGGCGCGAGGTGCTGGACAAGTTCGAGAACGGACCGGCGGTGCGCAACGAGGACGTGACGACCTTCCGTTCCCCCCATCCCTACGACCTGATCGTCAGCATCTCGACCCTCGAGCATGTGGGGTGGGACGAGGAGCCGAAGGACCCGGGGAAGATCCTGCGCGCGGTCGCGAACCTCGCGGGGCAGTTGGCGCCGGGGGGGCGGATGCTGGTCACCCTGCCGCTCGGCTACAACCCGGACATGGACGCCCTGCTGGCCCGCGACGCCATTCCCTTCACCCAGCGCTTCTGCCTGCGGCGGCGCGGCTGGTGCCGGTGGGAGGAGGTCGCCTGGGAGGAGATCGCCGGCTCGCGCTACGGCGAGGGATGGCCGGGGGCTCGGGGGCTGGTGATCGGGATCACCGAGGCAGGCGAAGCCGGCGAGGCCCCGGAAGCCGGCGCCTGAAGGACCTCGAAGATCACGTCGTTCGAATCCTGGTAGCGCAGGGCGAAGAGGTCGGGACGGGCGCGCGCCCAGTCGGCCTCGGGGGGGAGGGCGAAGGGGAGCTTGCGGCTGAGCAGGAGCCAGCGCACCCCCTCGCGGCGCACGTTGACGAGCCAGGCGACGGGTGAGAGATCGTTCCGCGGCTGGCAGAGCGGGTAGTCCGCCGCCGCGTGGAGGTCGGCCTGGTTGACGTTGACGTAGCGCGCCTCCCGCTCCAGGCGGCGGCCCATCGCGGGGTAGACGAAGAAGGTGTCGGGGGCGCTCACCACGTCGACCGCGCCGGTGCCGCCGTTCTGGTCGAGCCACTTCCAGGCGCGGGCGTAGCGCGGGGTCGAGGTGACGTGGGCCGTGTACTCCTCGAGGAAGGCGCGGGCGCGGTCGGCGTCGCGGAAGCGCGCGAAGGAGGGGACGGCGGCCAGCGCCGCGACGCCGCAGGCGGCCGCCGCGAGGGTGGCGTGGCGGCGGAGCCACCCGCGCAGGACCGGCGAGACGAGGAGCGCGGCGGCGAGGACGTCCGCCACGGCGATGCCGGCTCGCAGGTTGTCCGGGAAGGCGGTGTGGAGCTGGAGGAGGTCCTGGGCGGCGAGCCCCAGGGCGAGCAGGCTGAGCGCCCCCTCCCCCACTCCCCAACTCTCGGCCGCCGCCGCTCCGCCGGCGAAGGCCAACCCCAGAGCCGGCAACAGGTAGCGGACGTTGGCCTCCACGTGGCCGCTGGCGGCGTAGGGGACGGTCGCCCAGACCACCACCTCGAACACCACCTGGCTGCCGGCCACCCACCCCTCGCGCCGCCGCCCCTTCCCCAGCAGGAAGAGCGCCGGGACGGCGAGGAGGATCAGCAGCGCCTGGGGGCCGATCCCGAGGTCGATGAACTGGCTGCGCGCGTCCACCGAGCCGAGGAAGGCACGGAAGAGCTCCCCTTGAGCGAACATGCGGTGCGGCAGGGCGGCCACCGAGTTGGGGCGCGGCAGCGACGGCAGCCCCGGCGTGGGGCGGTGCGGCAACCCCTCGCAGACGAGGGCCAGCGGGCCCACCCCCAGGGCCGTGTTGCGCAGATAGAAGAAGCCTCCCAGCCCCAGGGCGAGGACGAGCGCCAGGGTGGACTGAAGCGCGCGGCGGCGGATCAGCGGGCTGCCGTCCGGCGCGCGCCAGACGGCGAAGAGGAGGAGCGCCGCCGCCAGGGCGCCGCCGTACATCAGCCCCAGCACCTTGGCGCCGGCGGCGAGGCCGAGGCCGGCGCCGGCGAGCGCCGCGTCCCCGGGCTCCGGCCGGCGCAGCCAGCGCAGGCCGCTCGCCACGGCGGCGACCAGGCAGGCGGCGGTGAAGATGTCCACGTACTGGGTGGCGGCGAAGCGCACCACGGTCGGGGTGATCCCCACCAGGAAGGCGGCGAGCGGCCAGCTCCGCTCCGCCCCCAGCCGGCGGGCCACGGCGCCGGTGGCGAGCACGAGGAGCAGCCACTGCGGCAGGAAGGCGAGGTTGGCGTAGAGGTCGCCGTGCGACGGCGCCATCCACCACCAGAGCCAGACCGAGCCGTTCGCCGGCACGTAGCCGTAGTAGCTCATCGGATAGGCGCCGTAGACCGGCGCCAGGTCGTGCCGCTGCAGCCAGGTGGCGGTGAGCGGCAGGTGGTACATCAGGCTGTCCCACGACAGCGGCGGCCGGAAGAGGCCGCGCAGAAATTCGGCGCCCACGGCGTGCAGGCTGAGGAGGGCGAGCGCCGGATGGGCGCGGAGGCGGGCGCCGGCCCGCTGAAGCAGCAGCTTCAAGGGATGTCCCACCGCGTCTGCCGGCGCGCGCCGGCGGGCGAGGAGCCACAAGGCGCCGGCGAGCGCCAGGGCGAGCGGCAGCGCCAGCTCGATCCGCAGCTCCCCCACGGCCCCGAGGGCCAGCCCGATCCCCACGCCGATCCCCGTGGCGCCGAGCAGAGCGGCCACGGCGAGCTCCAGCGTGTCCGCCGCCGCCCGCTCCCCCATCATCAGCAGGGCCAGCAGGGTGCCGCAGAGGCCGAGGGCGCCCAGGGCCAGCAGGGTGAGGAGCGCGCCGAGGAGATCGGTCAAGCCTGGGCCTCCTGCCGCTCCCGCCGGCGCAGAACCGCCAGGCAGACGGCGCCGACCGCCGCCTGCACGGCGAGCCCCAGCAGGCTGAAGGCGAGGCTGTAGGCGAGCACCGCGGCCTCACGGCCGGTTTGGGTAGGCGCGGTGGCGTACGGCGCGAAGAGCAGGACCTGCGTCGCCTGCACCGTCCCCAGCCCCGAGGGGGAGAGCGGCACCACCGAGGCGAGAAGGACCGCCGGCATCCGCGCCAGCGCCTCGGCGGCGGGGACGCGGATCCCCCACACCGCCATCGCTCCCCAATGGCCGAGGATGAGCAGCAGGAGGTGCGGCATCCGTCCGGCGAGGGCGGCGAGGTGGCCGAGCGGGCCGGCGGCGAAGAGGGGGGCGAGCACCTCCCGCTTCACCAGAAAGCCGGGGCGGAGCGCGATCACCCCGAGATAGGCGAGGCCGGCGGCGAGGATCGCGATCGCAGTGCCGCGCAGCCCGGCCGCCCAGGGGCCCTGGTCGAGCGCCAGCCCCAGGGCCGCGGCGGCGGCGAGCGCCCCGAAGTTGACGATCAGCAGGAGGAGGACGATGCCGGTGCCGCGCACCGGCCGCACCCCGGTGCGGTGGAGGTAGAGGCCGATCCCCCCCTGCCCGAGGGCGTAGTTGAGGAGACCCAGCAGGTAGGTGGCGCCGCGCACCAGGGTGAGGGTGCCGAACGGGCGCGGCTCACCCGCGAGGCACAGGCAGACCCCGGTCGCGTAGGCGTCGGCGATCAGGGTGACGACGATGAACGGCACGGTGTAGGCGACGAGCAGCGCCCACGGCCCGTGGACGAGGCCGCCGCGCAGGGCGGCGAAGGGGACCCGGGTGAGCAGGGCGGCGAGGATCGCCGCCCCCGCCAGCCAGGGAAGCAGGCGGCGGAGCCTTCCGCTCACCTCCTCAGCCGTTCGCCTTGAGCTCGCCGACGACCATCTGGATCTGCTGGTCGGGCTCGGACATCAGCGGGATGCTGCCGGCGCCGGTGTGGCCGCCGCCGCCGTAGCGGGCGGCGAGCTCGCCGACGTTGGTCCGGCAGGTACGGCGGAAGATGCTGTGGCCGAGCAGCAGCATCGGGAAGGAGCGGTTCGGCCCCCAGTGGATGCGGGCCGAGACGTTGACCTCGGGGAACAGCGCGTAGACCAGGAAACGGTTGCCGATCGGCGTGTGGTCGAGCTCGCGGAAGTCGGTGACCACCACGTTGTGGTCGACCCGGCTGTAGGCGCGGAGGTCCTGGCAGAACTGCTCGTTCTCCCCCTCCAGCAGCTCGCAGCGCTTGCGGACGGAAGGGTCGGCCAGCACCTCGGCCGCCGTGGCGCCTCCGCGCAGCAGCTCGACCAGGTGCAGGAAGTAGCGCTCGAAGGTGCCGAGGCCGCTCCTGCCGTCGATGGTGAAGCCGAGCTGGATGAACCCCTGCGGCGCCAGCACGTCGCTGGGGGTGAGGTTCGCGGAGTCGAGGCGGTCGGTCTCCGCCACCAGCTCCGCGAGCTGCGGCATCGTCTCCTCCCCGCCGTAGTACTCGTAGACCAGCCGCGCCGCCGAAGGGGCGCGGGCAAAGGCGCCGCGGAAGGCCTCTGGCGGCACGTTGGGGGTGGCGGTGTGGAGATGGTGGTCGAACCACATCGCGCAGCCGGGGTGGAACGGCAGGTTGGCGATCACGTCGCCGGGGCGGATGTCGGCCCGGCCGTCGCTGATGTCCTGCGGATGAATGAGCGAGATGCTGTCGATCTCCTCATTGAGGGAGAGCAGCACGGCACACGTCAGGCCGTCGAGATCGCCACGGGTTACCAGTCGCATATTTCGGCGGAGTTTAACAAGAAGTATGCCCCCGGGAGAAGGGGGAGGCGGGGCGGCCCGCTCGGACCGCCCCGCCGAACCCGCCGGAGGTGAACGGCTCAGGCGATCGTCTTCGTACGGTCGGGGCAGCCGTCGAGCGGCGTCGTGCAGTACTTGCAGATCGAGATCGTCTGCGTGTCGGTGATCAGCACCGGCTGCCCCGGCTGCTCGACCGGGCCTTCGATGGCGGCGTACGCCGCCAGGGCGATCTGGAGGTGGGAATCGTCGAGCGAGCGCAGGGTCTCGCGGCTCAGGGACAGCTTCTTCATTCTCTTCTTCATCGTGGACTCCTTCTGCGTCGAGAGCCCGGAGACGAAAGATCTCCGGGAAAGTGAGCTTGAGAAAAGAGGTGATGTCAGCCCGCGGGCTGGAGCGCCTCCTTCGTGTCGTCGATCGTGCCGCCGGGAAAATCGCGCACCTCGGGGAGCGGCGGCACCGGAGCGCGGAGACCGAGCGCGAGCAGGCGGCGATCGACCGCCAGGAGCAGGTGGCATTCCTGGAGACGGGCGATGGCGGCGGCGACCGCCTTCTCCGTATCGGCCACCATGGAAGCCACGCGCGCCGCCGCCGGGGCTTCCTCACAGGCGAGGTAGACGGCGCGGTCGAGGCCGGTGAGCTCGCAGCTGCGCCGGGAGGCGAGGGCGCGGGTGTCCTCGATGGTCAGCGCGCCGCCGTCGTCCTCGACGGTGAGGACCGGCAGCTCGCCGCGCCAGAACGCCATCTGCCAGGGCAGCACGGCGGCCTCCATCGCCCGCACGCCGGGACGCCCGGCCGCCACCTCGCCGCCGGCGCCGGTGAAGACGTCCGGCCGCCCCGCGTCGGCGAAGTAGTAGGCGAGGTCGCCGAGCTCCGCGGCGGGCAGCGGATAGACGTGGGCCGCCGCGGGGGCGGCGCTGAGCGCCAGGCCGAACGTCTCCGGCTGCTGGTGGTAGGGGCTGAAGCGGTCGTAGCGCACGCGCACCACCCCGCTCGGCGGCTGCAGGTGCTCGAGAGCGGGGAGCCAGGCGGCCATCTCGGCGTACCAGGCGTCGTCCTCGCCGGGGAACCCCCACAGGAAGTTCCAGGAAGTGCGGACCCCCAGCTCGCGGCAGGCCTTGAGGAGCTGCACGTTCTGCCAGGCCTGGATCCCCTTGTTCATCAGCGCGAGGACGTCCGAGTGGAGGCTCTCGATCCCCGGCTGCAGCCAGCGGATCCCCGCCCGGTGCAGCAGCTCGACCTGGCCGCGCCGCAGGTTGGCCTTGACCTCGTAGAAGATCCGCCGCCCCGCGTTGCCGTCCGCGGCGTCCGCCGCCAGCGCCGGCAGGACGTTCTTGAAGTAGTCCATGTCGAGGATGTTGTCGACCGTCTCGAAGCGGGAGATCCCGTAGCGCGCCTCGAGCTCGTGGATCTCCGCCAGCACGCGGCCGGGGGATTTCGAGCGGAAGGCCATCGACGAGCCGTTCAGGCCGCAGAAGGTGCAGTGGCGCACCGCCCCCCACCAGCAGCCGCGCGAGGTCTCGAGCGGCAGCCCCGGGCGCACGGCGGCGGCGAACGGTGAGCCCGCCAGGGCGCGGAAGTAGTCGCCGAAGTCGGGGACCGGCAGGGCGTCGAGGTCGCGGAAGACAGGGCGCGGCGCCTCGCCGGGCGCCACAGCTGCCGCCTCCTCGCGGTGCGCCGGGCCGTAGACGCCGGCGGGAAGATCGGCCGCCGGCACCTGCCGCCCGTCGGCGAGGAGGCGCCGGCAGAGGTCGGCGACCAGGCCGTCGGCCTCCCCCGCCACCACGTAATCGACCCAGGGGAAGGCGCGGTGGGTGGTGCGCCCCATGATCCCCTCGCAGTTGGCGCCGCCCAGGAGGGTGACCACCGTGGGGTCGAGCTCGCGGACGCGGCGCAGCAGGGCGAGCGAGGCCGCGTGCTGCTCGAAGGTCGAGGTGCAGCCGACGACGCGGGCGCCGGTCGCCAGCGCCTCGCGAGCCGCGCGCTCCACGAAATCGCCGGCGGCGCGCCGCAGCGTCCAGAGATCCGACTTGAGACGCGCGTTCCCCGCGGCGCCCCGGTACGTGCGCGGCAGGATCAGCCGGGCCTTCACGATACGGTCGAGATACTCCTCGTCGCCGGCGCGCGCGGCGTCGCGGAAGGCGGCGGCGGCGAAGGTCCATTCGCCGGTCAGGAAATCCTTCGGAAACTGCGACGAGGCGAGGTCGTAGAGCGGCAGCCCGGCCTCCTCGGCAAACTCCAGGTTGGCGTAGAGCACGGCGGTCGAGATCCCCGCCCGCTCGAGCACCGCCTTGAGCAGCCCCAGCGCCAGCGAGGGGCGGTTCAGCGAGGTGTACGGCATGTTCACCAGGCAGACCTCGGCCCGCGCGGGGTTGCCTGGTGGATGTGCTGCTGGGTCCGGCAAAGAGAGTCTCCACACAATAGGTGCAGGAAAGGGGCGAGAAGGCGCCCGCGATCGGAGAAAAAACGCGGGATCGTAGTTTTGGTGGCGCGGGGCTTACAGCAGCCGGAGCTGCTCGGGCTTCCGGGTCGGCAGCACCGGCTCGTCCGGGCGGTCGAGGAGCGCCTCCTCGAGATCGGCGAGGAAGGGGGAGGGGCGGCAGTCGACCGCCTCGCCGCGCGACGCCCGTTTGCGGCTGTGGAAGAGGAAGAGGCGCGAGCAGGCGCGGGTGATCCCCACGAAGAAGAGGCGGCGCTCCTCGGCCACGGCGGCGGCGGAACAGGGCATGCCGGGGAGGGAGAACGGCAGCAGGCCGTCCTCGCAGCCGACCAGGAAGACGACGGGGAACTCGAGCCCCTTGGCGGCGTGCAGGGTGAGGAGCGCGACCCCCTCGGCGCGCGGGTCCCAGGCGTCGACCTCGCCGCCGAGGGTGACCTCGGTGAGGAACCCCGCGAGATTCTCCCCGGCGCGGATGGCCAGCGGCCGGAGGAGGTCGGCGGCGGTGGGAGCGATGCCGGCCTCGGCGACGGCGCGGTCGAGGAGGGCTTCGACCCGCCCGCCCTCCGCGCTCCAGCCGCGCAGCACGGGGAGCAGCGCCCGCACCCCCGGCTGCTCGGCGAGCGGGCGGTGGGAGCGCTTCTGGAACGGGACGCCGGCGCGGCCGAGCGCCTCGGCGAGGGGCGCGGCCTGCGCCTCGGTGCGGTAGAGGATCGCCACGTCGCCGAAGGAGAGCTCCGGCCGGGGCGCGGCTCCCACCCGGCCGCTGTCGAAGGAGAAGTACGAGGTGCCGCCCAGCAGGTGCTCGAGGGTATGGACAACCAGCTCCGCCTCGGCCCGCTCGCTCGCCGCGCGCTGCACCACGATCCGCTCCGCGGCGCCTTCCTGGACGGCGACCAGCCGCCGCTCCGGCACCAGGCTCCCAGGCCGGATCGCCTGGCAGGCCGCCGCGACCAGAGTGCGCGTCGAGCGGTAGTTGCGGGTGAGATGGACGACGCGGGCCTCCGGGTAGTCGATGCGGAAACGCAGGAAGAAACCGACGTCGGCGCCGCGGAAGCCGTAGATCGACTGGTCCGGGTCGCCGATCGCGCAGAGGTTCGCGCCCGCCGGCGCCAGGAGGCGGACGAGGGCGTACTGGAGCGGGTCGATGTCCTGGTACTCGTCGATCGCCAGGTAGCGGAAGCGGTCGCGGTAGAAGTCCACCAGGTCCGGCCGTGCCGCGAACAGCGCCAGCGGCAGGAGTTGGAGATCGTCATAGTCGAGGAGCTCCCGCTCCCGCAGGGCCATTATGTAGGGGACGATGTAGGGGGCGATGTAGGCGGCGATCCGCGGCGCCAGCTCCGGCCCCGTCTCCGCTTCCCCCGAGCAGCGGGCTCGCGAGATCTCCTCGAGCGCCTTCTCCGCCTTGGCCGCGGTCACCCCGAACGATTCGCGGACGATCTCCGCCCGCTCCGCCGGGGTCGCCACGCGGCAGTCGGCAGCGAGGCCGGCCGCGGCGGCCTGCTCGCGGAGGATGGCGAGCCCGAGGCCGTGGAAGGTCGCCACCGTGACCCGGCCAGCCGCCTCCGGAAGCAGCGCGGCCAGCCGCTCCTCCATCTCCGCCGCCGCCCGGCGGCTGAAGGTGACGGCGAGGCAGTGCTCCGGCGCCACGCCGCCCGCGATCAGGCGGGCGAAACGGTGGACCAGCGTGCGGGTCTTCCCCGTCCCCGGTCCGGCCACGATCAGCAGCGGGCCGTCGGCGATCGCAGCGGCGGCTTCCTGGTCCGGATCGAGCGCAGTCGCGAACCCGCCGATCCCGGGAGCCTTTTCCCTCCCCTGTACTCGGGGGAGGCCAGGAGGGGGTGTTCCGGAGTCCGGCACGCTTCCTTGTCCGGGAGGTTGAGGCCCCCTCCTGACCTCCCCCATCACCCCTCCCCCGAACAGCGGCGCCACCACCGACCGGCCGCGGATCTCGTCCGGCGCGAAGAGGCGGATCACCCCGTACTCGCCGTCGTAGCCGGCGTCGCGGTGGACGGTCCCCGCCCGCAGCCGGGTGAGCGCCTCGCGGAGGAGAGTGCCGCCGGCCTGCTCGACGTCCTCGAGCGGGAGGCGCTCCAGGATGTCGATCTCGGGGCCCAGGCGCGCGACGAGCTGGGCGGCGGCGGCCTCGACGGCGCGCGACTTCGGCCCCACTCCCTGGATCTCGGAGAGCACCTCGGGGAGGGGGACCAGGGAGCGGAAGGGGACCGGCCGCGGCGGCGGCGCGTCCTCGGAGCGGTCGGCGAGCTCCTCGACGCGGTGCATCACCCCCACCGTCAGCGGCTTGCCGCAGGCCGGGCAGCGCCCCTCGAGGCGGCGGGTCTCCGGCGGCTCGAGCCTGACGTTGCAGGCGCGGTGGCCGTCCAGGTGGTACTTCCCCTCCTCGGGAAAGAACTCGACGGTGCCGGCGTACCCCTCCCCCGTCTCCAGCGCCCGCCGCATCGCGAAGTAGTCCATGTCGGTCGCGAAGGCGCACGCCTCGCGCCCCAGCTTCGGCGGCGAATGGGCGTCCGAGTTGCTGACCAGCGTGAAGCGGTCGAGCTGCGAGACCCGCCAGTTCATCGGCGGGTCCGAGGAGAGGCCGGTCTCGACGGCGAAGATGTGGGGGGCGAGATCGCCGTAGCACTCGTCGATCGAGTCGAACCCCGACTTCGAGCCCAGAGCGGCGAACCAGGGGGTCCAGATGTGGGCGGGGACGAGATAGGCGTCGGGGCCGCTCTGGAGGGTGATCTCGAGCAGATGGCGCGAGTCGAGCCCGAGGATCGGCCGGCCGTCCGAGGCGATGTTGCCGATCGTCGCCAGCTTCTCCCGGAAGCGCCCGGCGGTGTCGAGGTTCGACGCGTAGATCAGATGGTGGACCTTGCGCGTGCGGTCCCCCTTTTTGTAGATCGTCGAGATCTCGACCTCGAGCAGGAAGCGCACCGGCCCGCGGCAGGCGGGCGGGAGCTGCCGCTCGACCTCGCGCTCGATCTCCGGCCGCAGGCGGAAGAGCCCCGGCTCGGCGGGGACGAGCTTGCCGCGGATCTCCTCGAACCAGGCGGGATGGGTGAAGTCGCCGGTGCCCACCACCGAGATCCCCTTCCTCCGCGCCCACAGTGCCAGGTGCTCGAGGTCCGCGTCGCGGCTGGTCGCCCGGGAGTAGCGGGAATGGACGTGGAGGTCGGCGTAGAACATCTGGTAACGGAAAGCGAGAACCGCGGAGACAGTATCGCCGCCGATCGGTTCTGTCTATCCGTGCCGTGCCGTTCAAGGCGTCACTTCGCCTTCGCGGCCGCACGGGCGATAGACTCTCCGGCCATGGCACCCAAGACCGACGCCGAGAAGATCTACGCCAGGATCTACGCCGTCATCCGCCGCATCCCGGAGGGGAAGGTGGCGACCTACGGCCAGGTGGCGACGCTCGCCGGTTTCCCCGGCCACGCCCGGCAGGTCGGGCAGGCGTTGCGGTCGGTTCCGGTAGGGGTGACAGAGGTCCCGTGGCAGCGGGTGATCAACGCCAAAGGGGAAGTGAGTAACCGCGGGGGTCGCGGCGGCCTCGGCTGGGAGGAGGGGTACCAGCGCCACCGCCTGGAGGAGGAAGGGGTCGAATTCGATCCACGGGGGAGGATCGACCTCGAACGCTTCGGCTGGGAGCCGCCGAAGCGCCGAGGCTCGTGAGTAGGTTGTCCGCCGCGCGATTACTCGCGGCTGTTGAAGGTGTCGCAGCTCTGGATCGAGGCGCCGTCGAAGCCGGTCTTGAACCAGTGGGAGCGCTGGGCGGCCGAGCCGTGGGTCCAGGTCTCGGGGTTGACCTGCCCGGTGGCCTGCTTCTGGATGCGGTCGTCGCCCACCGCCGAGGCGGCGTTCATCGCGTCGTCGACGTCGCCGGGCTGGAGCATCTCCTGCTTCTGGTAGCTGGCCCACACCCCGGCCAGGCAGTCGGCCTGGAGCTCGAGGCGCACGGAGAGGGGTTTCGCCTGCCGCGGGTTCTGCTGCTGCGCCGCCTCCACCTTGTCGCTGATCCCCAGCAGCTTCTGGATGTGGTGCCCGAACTCGTGGGCGATCACGTAGGCCTGCGCGAAGTCCCCCTTGGCGCCGAAGCGGTCGTGCAGCTCCTTGTAGAAGCCGAGGTCGATGTAGACCTTCTCGTCGGCCGGGCAGTAGAACGGCCCCATCTCGGTCTGCGCGTAGCCGCATCCCGAGCGCACCCCGTCACGGAACAGGACGAGCTTGGCGTGCCGGTAGGTCTGGCCGTTCTTGGCGAAGATGTCGGCCCAGGTCTGCTGGACGTGGTTGAGGACGAAGTTGGTGAACTCCCGCTGGTCGTGCTCCTCCTTCGACTCGTTCACCGGCGCCCCCGTCGGAGCCCCCGGAGCGCTGACCGGCGCCCCCGTCGAAGACACCGGCGCCCCTCCCCCACCGGAGAACAGGGCGAAGAAATTGCGATGGAAGATGAGGCTCAGCAGAGCGACGACGATGAGGCCGCCGATGCCGAGATGAGGCAGGCCGAAGCCGCCGCCCCCACCCCCGCCGCCTGAGCTGCCTCTTTGATCCTCGAGATCCGGACTCTGCTCCTCGGGTGTCCAGCGCATCGGAAACCTCCCCGCCACGGGCGTAGGTACGTGTTGGTGGTCAAAAGCGCGAGGGGAGTCCTCGCGTGGACTCCCCTCTCTGCGAAACGCATGCCCGGCCCGGGCTCGGAACCGGTCCTTACTGGGCGCTGAGGGCGCAGTGGCCGCCGCTCTTGGTGTTCACCCAGTTCTGCGGCACCAGGAAATTGCGCGCGCCGAGGCGGAGGTTGGCGTGGGCGCCGTTGGCGGTCGCGAAGGTGGGGCCGAAAGGGTTGCTGGCGAGCATGCACTTGTCGGTGTTCTCGCGCCCGGCGGCGTCGAACCAGCCGTCGGCCTCCGGATTGGTCACCGTCTCGTTGAGGCGGGCGGCCAGGCTCGCCACCATCGAGTCGCCCGCGGCGTCGCCGTTCGGGGTGTTCCCCGGCGCCAGCTCGCACGCCTCGGCGCAGCGCGACGGATCGCCCACGAAGGCGTACTTCACGCTCACCGCTCCCACCTTGGCGTGGTGGTGCCAGGAGCAGTAGTCGGTGCAGAAGCCCGAGGTCTCCTCGACGTCGGCGGCGGTGAGCACGAAGTAGACGCCGTTGGCGTCGAGCGGCAGGTCATGGCGGCGGATCGCGCCGCGCAACGCCTTGAGCACGTCGCCGGCGGCGAGGGTGCGTCCCGAGCGAGTAGTCGTCCACGGCCGAGCCGGAGAAGATGATCGTCTTCGGGATGCTCTTGCCGGCGGCGTCCGTGTGGGCGGCGTTGATATTGTAATAAGCGCTGCCGCCGAGCCCGCTGGCGAAATCGGTCAGGATCGGCAGGGCGCCGCTCTTCGACCAGTCGCCGTACCAGAGGTAGTAGATGTGGGTGGGGCCGGTGAGCACCGCGCCGCCGTGGTAGGTCAGGGGGGCGCTGGCCGCGGCCGGCGCCGGAGTGGGTGTGCCGACCTTGGCGGTGACGGCGAGGGCGCTGCTGGCCAGCAGCGCACCGGCAACGAGGATTCCTGCGAGAGCTCCATTCGACTTCATGACATCCCTCCTCCAAAAAAAATCAATAGCGGGTGATCGGGACAGTGTAACCGAATCAGCGGCGCGGCGCTTCACCCCCGCCCCGGGTGGCCGGGGCAAGCCCCTGGGGCGCGACGGCGGAGAGGGCGCCGGCGACCCGGCAGCGGGCCCAGACCTGGCCGCCGGCCACCCCGACGCCGAGGACGTGGACCGGCTCGATCCGCACCTCGCCCGCGAGCCCGGCCGGCAGCAGCCCCTGGACGGCGCGCGCCGTCTCGCGGTCGGCGCGGGCGAGCAGGGGGGCGAGGTCGAGGTGGGCGGCCTTCCGCAGCCGCGCGAGGAGCTCGGCGCGGTGCAGGCGGTTGGCCAGCTTCAGGAAGAGGCTGCCGGAGTCGAGGTCGTAGTCGAGGTCGGCCAGACGCAGCACGCTGGTTCCGGGGTCGAGCGCCGGCCGGCCGCGCAGGATCAGCCGGCCGCTGTGTTCGCCATGCCGCCCACCCGTCTCGAAGGCGAGGGTGAGGACGAGGCGGTCCCCCTCCGCCCCCAGGCTCGCCGAGCGGATGGTGAATTCGCGGTCGCGGCCGGCGCGGAAGCGCATCCCGCGCAGCGCCGCGTCGACCCAGCGCGACAGCTCGGCGGGCTGCGCCGCGACCGGCACCTCGACCTCGAAGCCGCCGGCCCGTTCGGCGTCGTGCCCGAGCGGCGGCAGCAGCGCGACGGGCGGCGGCGCGAGGGGGTTCCCCAGGGCGAGCGAGACCATCCCGGTGATCCCGAAGCCCGAGTGCAGCATCTCGTCCTTCAGGGTGACGGGGGCGAGCGAGATCGCCATCGGCTGGAAGCGGATCCACAGGTCCTCCCCCGCCGCCACGCGGCGGGCCACGTGCAGCGAGCGCCACGCCGCCTCGGCCTTGTGGCGCAGGGCGAGGTCGGCGAGCAGCCGGCCCGCCGCCCGCTGCAGCTCGCGGCCGAGGACCGGGTCGAGCTGATTCTGGAGGAAGCCGCGGACGCTGACCGAAAACAGGCTCAGCACCTCGAGGTCGGCGCGGTCGACCTCGATCCGCGCCGACGGCTGCGGATCGGGCTGCCAGGCGGCGGTGATCGCCGGCGAAGCGGTGCCGTGCACCCGCCCCTCGACCTCGACCGTCTGCTCGACCGGGAGGCCGAGGGGACGCAGCCGGCCGCCGATCGTCAGGCGGCCGTGGACGGCGAAGGCGAAGCTGAGCCGCCCGTCCGCGAAGCCGACGGCGACCGGACCGCGCTCGAGGGTGTAGCGGTAGAAGTCGTCCTCGAGGGCGCCCGAGATCTCCTGCCGGCGCTCGTCGTTCATCCGGAGCGGCAGGCTCGCCTCGACGATCCGCCGCACCTCGGCGAGCGGAACGGCGACGGGAAAGAAGAAGGAGGCGCGGCCGGCTTCGCCAGGCGCGAAGGCGCCCGGGCCGGGAGCGGGCGCAGGGATAGCCGCGGGGCCGGACTCCGGGTCCCCGAGCAGGCGGCGAGGAGCGCCGCGAGGGCCAGGACGGGAAGGCGGCGGCTCATCGCGGGATCATAATAGGCTCGGAGCCGTCCGGACCTGGACGGTCCCAGGGAGGAGAAGCGAGCGATGGCCGGTCTCGAAGGAGCGAAGGTCGTAGTGGCCGGCGGCGCCGGCGGGGTGGGAGAGGGGATCGTGCGGTCCCTGCTGCGGCGCGGCGCGCGCGTGCTGGTGCCGTCGCGGAGCCCGGAGAGGCTGCGCGCCCTCGAGTCGTACTGCCAGGACATCGCGACCGGCGAGCTGCTGACGCTGGTCGGCGATCTCGGCGCCGAGGAGCCGGCGCGGGAGCTCCAGGCGCAGATCTACCAGCGTTTCCGCGAGCTCGACGCCGCGGTCGCCTCGCTCGGCGGTTGGTGGCAGGGAAAGCCCCTGACCAGCGTCGACATGGCGACCTGGGAGCGCATCCTGCGCGAGAACCTCACCGCCCATTTCCTGGCGCTCAAGATGCTGGTCCCCCTGCTCCACCCGAAGACCGGCAGCTACGTCCACATCAACGCCTTCAGCGCCGAGCAGCCCTTCCCCATGGCGGGGCCGGTGGCGATGGCGGGCGCAGCCCAGAAGTCGATGGTGCTCACCCTCGCGGAGGAGCTGAAGCCGACCGGCATCCGCGTCTACGAGCTGATCCTGGGGCCGATCCGGACGCGGCGGCGCGAGGCGAACGGTACCGGCCAGCCCGACTGGTACACGGCGGAAGAGATCGGGGACGAGGTGATCCAGCTGGTCGGCGAACGGAGCGGAGAGATCGTCCACCGGCGGTTGAGCCGGCGGGATGCCTGGCAGGTGAACTGAAGCGGGGCTCGCCGCCTGCGGACAGACGGCAGCCCCGCCCCCCGGGTAGCTCTACAAGCGGCGGATCAGCCGCAGCAACAGCAACAGCACGATGGCGCCGATGAAGGCGACGAAGATGGTCCCCGCGAGCCCGCCGAACGGCGTCGCCCACCCCATCTTGGTGAAGATCCAGCCGCCCACGAACGCGCCGACGATCCCCACGATGATGTCGCCGAGGAGGCCGTAGCCTCCGCCGACGACCATTGACGCCAGGACTCCGGCCACCAGTCCGACGATGATCCAGGTCAGGATACCCATATCCCCCACTCCTCCGTGTAAGGGCCGGCGCACCGGCCCGAGGTTCGCTGCTCGATACGACAGGGAGGAGAAAGCACATCGTGTGCCAGGACGGGCTACCGCACCCTCTCGATCGCCGGCCCTCCGGCAGCCTTCAGCTCCTCCCAGGCGGCGAGGGTCTGGTCGAGCGCCGGCTGGATCGTCGCGAAGCCGCTCACCGCGTCGGGCGACGGCGCCGCGTCGGCGCCGTCGACGGCGGTGGCGAGCTTGTCGAGCGCCTCGCCCACGGCGCGCAGGGTGGCGAGCGCCCGCGGCGCCGCCCATCCCGCTTCGCCGCTCGCCAGCTCGCGGGTGCGCTTCAGGAGATCGTCGATCCCCTTCGCCGTCTCCACGCTCGCGGCTTTGCGCCGCTCGGCCAGCGCCTTGAGCAGGGCGGCATCGCCGCGCTCCGCCGCGGCCACCCGGGCGCGCGCCGCCGCGATCCTGCGCGCCAGCGCGAATTGCGCGGCATAGGCCTCCGGCGGCAGTGCAACGCGCGGATCGGGCGTCACGACGAGCGGCTGGGTGAGGCGCGCGCCGTCCGTAGCGAGCGTTACCGTATAGCGGCCGGGGGGTGCCCAGACGCCGTCGTCGTAGGGATTTTCTCCAGCTACCGCGGCGTACCGCAGCGGCCAGACGAAGCGGTGGTGCCCCGGCGTCGCGGCGAGGGTGGAGGGGGGCTCGACCCAGTCCGGAGCGATGGCGAGCTTGGCGGCGTCCGGCTTCGGCGCCGCGTCCGCGCTGCTGTAGCGGCGCACCAGCTCGCCCGCGGCGTCGCGGATCTCGAGCGTTACCGGCTGCTTGGGGGCGCGCTTCAGCGCGTAGTCGATCACCGCCCCGGCGGGGGGATTGGCTCCCCGCGGCTCGTCCTTCGGCATCGGGCTGCCGGTGAAGCCGGACGGGCGCAGGCGGAGCGCCGTCGCCGGCGCGAAGAGCCAGGCGCCGGTCTCCTCCAGCTTCTTCGCGTCGAGGGCGTCGAGCTGGCGCAGCGGCGTCAGGTCGTCGAGGATCCAGAAGGCGCGGCCGTGGGTGGCGATCACCAGGTCGTCGCCGTGCACCTCGAGGTCGCGCACCGAGGTCACCGGCAGGTTGGCCTGCAACGTCTGCCAGTGGTCGCCGTCGTCGAACGAGACGTAGACCCCCTTCTCGGTGCCGGCGTAGAGCAGACCCCGGCGCACCGGGTCCTCGCGCACGGCGTTGACGAAGCTCCCCTCCGGGATGCCGTTCGCCGCGAGCTGCCAGTGCCGGCCGCCGTCGTGGGTGCGGTAGACGTAGGGCCTGGTGTCTTCGAGGCGATGGCGGTCGACCGCCGCGTAGGCGGTCTCGGCGTCGAAGTGCGAGGCCTCGAGGATGCCGACCTTGGACCACGGGGTGAGCACCGCGGGCGTCACGTCCGTCCAGTGCTCCCCCTCGTCCCGGGTGCGCCAGATCAGCCCGTCGTCGGTCCCCACCCAGAGGTCGTGATCGGCCAGCCGCGACGGCGCGATGGCGTAGATCACGCCGAGACGCGGGCCGGTCCCCGGGTTGTCGGCCGCCGTCGCCGGATCGAGATTGGCGGGCGTTCCCGGGTTCTCGCGGCTGAGGTCGGGGCTGATCGCCGTCCAGTGCTCGCCGCCGTCGGCGGTGCGGAAGAGGCGCTGCCGCGCGAAGTAGAGGAGGTGCGGGTCGCGCGGCGAGAAGATGAGCGGCAGCGTCCAGGCCTCGCGGTAGAGGTCGGGATAGGCGAGCGTGGGATCGACCGAGCGGGTCTGCCCGGTGCGCAGGTCGAGGCGGTCCACCCGGCCGCCGAAGAGGATGTCCGGGTCCTTGGGGTCGGGGGCCAGGTTGTCGCTCTCGCCGCCGGCCGTGGTCTCGCGGAAGTCGGTGAGATTGATCCCGTCGTAGCCGCTGGTGCGGCTGGGCACCCCCGCCGCTCCCGAGTCCTGCTGCGAGCCGTAGACCCAGTAGGGGAAACGGCGGTCGGTGATCACGTGGTAGAACTGGCCGGTCGGCTGGTTGAACCACGAGCTCCAGGTCTCGCCGCCGTCGGTCGACACCACCGCCCCCTGGTCGACGCCGAGGATGCGCCGCTCGGGGCGGCGCGGATCGATCCACAGGGTGTGATAGTCGTCGCCCCCGGGCGCCCCCTTCACCGGCACGAAGGTCTTGCCGCCGTCCGCAGAGCGGTAGAGGGCGGTGTTGCAGGCGTAGACCACGTCGGGGTTCCGGGGATCGACCGTAATGCCGCCGAAGTACCAGCCGCGCCCCCAGATCCGCTCGTCGCCGCTGGCATGCGTCCAGCTCGCCCCGCCGTCGTCCGAGCGGTAGAGGCCGCCCTCCCCCGCGGACTCGCCGACCGCGTCCACCATCGCGTAGACCCGCCGCGGGCGGCTGGGGGCCACTGCCAGGCCGATCCGTCCCGGTTTCGCGGGAAGGCCCTTTCCTCCGATGCCCAGCGGGAGCCAGTGCTCGCCGCTGTCGGTCGACTTCCAGAGGCCGCTGCCCGGGCCGTTCGAGGGGGGATAGATGTGCCACGGGGTGCGCCGCGTCTGCCAGAGGGCGGCGTAGATCACGGCCGGGTTTCCCGGCTCGAAGGCGAGGTCGATGGCGCCGGTGTCGTTCCCCTGGCCGAGGACCTTGCGCCAGCTGCGGCCGCCGTCCTGCGAGCGGAAGACGCCGCGCTCGGCGTTCGGGCCGTAGGGGTGCCCCAGCGCCGCCACGTAGACGAGGTCGGGATTGCCCGGGTGCACCAGGATGCGCCCGATCTGCTGCGAGTCGGCGAGGCCGCTCGGGACCCAGGTCCGGCCGCCGTCGCTCGACTTGTACATGCCGTTCCCCTGCGCGATGTCGGAGCGCATGTCGGCCTCGCCGCTGCCGGCGTAGATCACCCGCGGATTCGAGGGGGCGACGGCCAGCGCGCCGATCGAGCCGACCGGCTGCGAATCGAAGATCGGATTCCAGGTACGTCCCGAGTCCCGGCTCTCCCAGACGCCGCCGTTGACGCTGCCGAAGTAGAAGTGCTCCGGCTCCTCCGGAACCCCCGTCACCGCCAGCACCCGACCGCCGCGGAACGGTCCGATCAGCCGCCAGCGCAGGTCCTGGAACAGGGACGGATCGGCCGCGAAGGCGCCCGAGCTGGCGAGCACCAGGAGAGACAAGGCGGCGAGCAGACGGCGTAGAGGCATGGACGATCTCCGTGCGAAAAGGGCTTGGCCTGCTGAACGGAGATCATCATAGCCGGATCTCCAGGTAGGAGCATCAAGGGTAGAGAATCCAACGACGGCACACGAGGATATCTCAAGAGCCGACTTCTTGATATACTGAAGCCGGAGGTAACCTATGGGAGTACGTAAGACCAGCGTCGAAATCAATGAAGAGTTGCTGACCAGCGTTCAGCGGCTGCTATCGACGGCAACCCTCAAGGACACGATCGAGAAGGCATTTCGCGAGATCCTGAAAGCCGAGGCCCGACGGGACGAGGTCGAAGCTCTATCCACGATGCGGGGTATGGATCTGCTAGATCAAGACGTCATGTCCAAGGCATGGCGTTCGTGAAGGCTCGCTACCTCATCGATAAGAGTGCGCTGGCCCGAATGCCCGTTGAGGCGGTCAGGAGCCGGTTGGCGCCGATCATCGAGGCCGGCGAAGCCGCGACCTGCGCGGTGATCGACCTGGAGATGCTGTTCAGCGCCCGTAACTCCGAAGAACACGAACGGATTCGACAGCGGAGATCTCTAGCCTACCAATCGGTTCCGATCAACGACACAATCCTACGACGCGCCATCGACATTCAGGCCGAGTTGGCGCGCAACGGTCGCCACCGGGTTCCCATTCCCGACCTCATCATCGCGGCGACCGCCGAGGCCGCTGGCCTGACGTTGCTCCACTATGACCACGACTATGACCTGATCTCTGAAGTGACCCGTCAACCCGCGGAGTGGGTTGTCGCACGTGGTTCCGTCTAGCCTTCCTACGGCGTCGAAGCGCTCCACTTCGCGAGGCCGCCGAGCTCCAGGCCGTCGTTGAACAGCGGCGCGGTGCGGGCGCAGTTGCCCGTGAAGGTGTAGCGGTCGCCGGCGGCGATCATCTGGAAATCCGCGACTTGCAGGGCGCTGAGGTCGAGCGGGCCCAGCAGGCCGCTCCACTTGGCGGTGGTGAAGCGGTCGCTCTGCGCGGTCAGCGCGATGGTGCCGCCGTCGGCGAGGAGGATGCCGTATTTCTGCATCGCCCGCGCCACCACCCGCGCGGCGGCGTTCGGCAGGTTCTGCAGCGGGTAGTCGGCGCGCAGCCGCAGCCGGCTGCCGTAGGGAGGCGCCGTCGCCGGTCCGCTGGTCGGGTTGGTCGAGTGGGTGGCGGGATGGACGTAGACGTGGCGGCGCATGCGGCTGTTGGGGAGGATGAAGCGTAGCGCGTGGTCGATGTGCCCGGCCGCCACCTCGTCGGCGTTGAACAGCAGCGGCGCGATGGGAAAGCCCGCCGCGTCGGCGCTGGTGCAGTCCTGGCCGCGCGCCGCCGGCGGATAGGTCAGGTCCATGTTCCACACCGCCAGGCAGCCGCCATTGAGTTGCGTGCCCACCTGGTTCGCCCGCCACATCTCGTAGAGGCGGTGGCTCGGCCGGTGGACGACGAGCAGATGGCAGTCGCCGTCGCTCACGCACTGGTAGCCGGTCTCCCCCTCGAGCGCGCCGTTGGCCGGCAACGGCACCAAGGGGATGAGGTCGCAATCCGGAGTGTAGAAATCGGCCGTCGGGGTGAAGCTCACCAGGGGAGTCGTGGCGTCGGCCTCCAGCACCTCGATCGAGAAGTCGATCTGCAGGTGCCCGCCCCCCCAGCCGCCGACGCCGGAGAGCCAGGAGATCACCGCCGCCGATTCGGCGTCGACCGGCGAGGCCGAGACGTCCTGGTACCAGGGGGCGTCGGCGGGAAAGTACGGGCCGTGCCCCGCGGCCGGCGTCTGCGCGCCCGCCGCGTTCGTCACCAGCGCGAAGGGCGCGAGAGACGCCGACAGTACGAGACCTCTCCCCCACCTCCGCGCCGGACATGCCCGCATAGCCATTCCGCTATCGTACTGAGGAAAACGTCCCGCCGTCGCCGTCTACGGCTTGTCCGCCTGGTCGTTGAGCGCCCGCCGCTCCTGGTCGAGGGAGTTCATGGCGTCGATCTTCTCCTGATCGGTCCCCTGCATGTTGCGGACCTCCTCCGACTTGCGGTCGATCTCGGCCTTCTTCTCCTCCATCTTCTTGGTCTTCTCCGCCTCGGCCGAGGAGCCGGCGGGAGCGGCGGCTCCGGAGCCGGACGAGCCGCCGAGACGGTCGCACCCCCAGGCCGTGGGGAGCAGCAGCGCGAGCAGGGACAGCATCAGCCACGGCGACGGACGGCACACACGGTTCCCTTGCATGGGGACCTCCTCCAGGTTCGATCCGGTTCGAGAAATCTCTTCCGGCAGCTTAGCATGCGCGGAGGCGTTTGACTCCCGGGAGGGGGTGGCATAAGGTAAGCTCGCCCAGGTTAGTGAATGGATGGAGCCGACAGGAGAGGTCCGGAGCTGCCGGATGCCCTTTTCCTGTCGGCGACACATCTGCGAAAAGAAAGCGAGCAGACATGATGCGGAGCACCGGTAAAGTAAAGTGGTTCAACGACAGCAAGGGTTTCGGATTCATCACGCCGGAGGACGGCAGCAAGGATTGCTTCGTGCACCATTCGGCGATCAATGGCTCGGGTTTCAAGAGCCTCGCCGAGGGCGATCGCGTCGAGTTCGACATCGTGCAGGGCGACAAGGGCGCCGCCGCCGCGAACGTCTCGAAGATCGCCTGAGCCGGTCTCCCTCACCTGATCAATTCGCGAGGACCGCCTGGGATCGGGCGGTCCTCTTGTTTTTTGAGCGGAAAGGCCGGCCGGCGAGGCCGGCTTGAAATGCCGGCTCCCCCTGCGACATGATCCGCGCCATGAAGGTCGTCATCATCGGCGGTGGGCCGGCGGGGCTCTACCTCTCCCTGCTGATGAAGAAGGCGGACCCCGCACACGAGGTCGTCCTCCTCGAGCGCAACGCGCCGGACGCGACGTTCGGCTGGGGGGTGGTGTTCTCGGACCAGACCCTCGGCAACTTCAAGGCCGCCGACCCCGAGTCGTTCGCGCGCATCTCCGACAACTTCGCCCGCTGGGACGACATCGACGTCCACGTCCAGGGGCGGACCATCACCTCGGGTGGCCACGGCTTCGCCGGCATCGCCAGGATGAAGCTGCTCGCCATCCTCCAGGAGCGGGCGGCGGAGCTCGGCGTCGACCTGCGCTTCGGCTGCGAGGTGCGGGACGACGCGGACCTCCCCGCCCTCGGGCTCGGCGACGCCGACCTGGTGGTGGCCGCCGACGGCGTCAACAGCGCCGTCCGCCGCCGGCACGCCGAGGCGCTCCAGCCGCAGCTCACCTCGGGACACGCCAAGTTCGTCTGGCTCGGCACCACGCGGCGGTTCGACGCCTTCACCTTCGTCTTCGTCGAGAACGAGTCCGGGATCTTCCAGGCCCACGCCTACCGCTTCAGCGACGAGCTCTCGGCCTTCATCGTCGAGTGCGACGAGGCCTCCTGGCGCAACGCCGGCTTCGACCGCATGGACGTCGACGCCACGATCGCCGCCTGCGAGGCGATGTTCGCTCCCTGGCTCGACGGCCACCGCCTGCTCGCCAACCTGCCGCCGGCGCAGCGCGCCGCCCCCTGGCTGAGCTTCACCCGCGTCCATTGCGAGCGCTGGTGGGTCGGCAACCGGGTGCTGATCGGCGACGCCGCTCACACCGCCCACTTCTCGATCGGCTCGGGGACCAAGCTGGCGATGGAGGACGCGATCGCCCTCTCCCGCATCCTCAACGGTCCGGACGCGGCAGCCCTTCCGAAGGCGCTCCAAGCCTACGAGGACGAGCGGCGGACGGAGGCGCTGCGCCTCCAGAACGCCGCCCGCAACTCGATGGAGTGGTTCGAGAACGTGCGCCGCTACGCCCGCCTCGCCCCCGAGCAGCTCGCCTACAGCCTGCTCACCCGCAGCCAGCGGGTCAGCCACGAGAACCTCCGCCTGCGCGACCGCTCCTACCTCGAAGGGGTCGAGCGCTGGTTCGCCAGCCGCGCCAGCCGCGAGGCAGATGCCGCCCCTCTCATACCGCCGATGTTCACCCCCTTCACGCTGCGCGGGATGACGGTCGAGAACCGCGTCGTGGTGTCGCCGATGGACATGTACAGCGCCGAGGACGGCACCCCGAACGACTTCCACCTGGTGCACCTCGGCGCGCGCGCCCTGGGCGGCGCGGGGCTCGTGGTCACCGAGATGACCAGCATCTCGCCCGAGTCGCGGATCACCCTCGGCTGCACCGGCATGTACCGCCCCGAGCACGCCGAGGCCTGGCGGCGGATCACCCGCTTCGTCCACGAGCGGAGCCGGGCCAGGATCTGCCTCCAGCTCGGCCACTCGGGCGCCAAGGGGGCCACCCGGCTGATGTGGGAAGGGGACAACCTGCCACTGGACGGCGACGGCTGGCCGCTCGTCGCCCCCTCTCCCCTCCCCTTCAAGCCCGGCATGCAGGTCCCCCGCGAGATGACGCGCGCCGACATGGATCAGATCCGCGACGAGTTCGTGCGCGCGGTCGAGCTGGCGATCGCGGCGGAGTTCGACATGCTCGAGCTCCACTGCGCCCACGGCTATCTCCTCTCGGGGTTCATCACACCGCTCCACAACCGCCGCGCCGACGAGTACGGCGGCAGCCTCGAGAACCGCCTGCGCTTCCCGCTCGAGGTCTTCCGCGCCATGCGCGACGCGTGGCCCGCGGAGCGGCCGATGTCGGTGCGCATCTCGGCCACCGACTGGGTCGAGGGGGGGATCGAGCCGGGGCACGCGGTCGAGGTGGGAAAAGCGTTCCATCAGGCGGGGGCGGACATCCTCCACATCTCGGCCGGCCAGACGGCGGCGGCCGCCCGGCCGGTCTACGGCCGCATGTTCCAGACGCCCTTCTCGGACAGGATCCGCAACGAGGCCGGCATCCCCACGATCGCCGTCGGCAACATCACCGAGCCGGACCAGGTGAACTCGATCATCGCCGCCGGCCGCGCCGACCTCTGCGCCCTCGCCCGCCCCCATCTCGCCGATCCCAACTGGACGCTGCGCGCCGCCGCCCAGCTCGGCTACACCGCGCAGCCCTGGCCCGTGCAGTACCTCACCGGCAAGCAGCAGCTCGAGCGCAACCTCGAACGCCAGCGGCAGGCCGAGCTGGCGGGGACGAGCACGATTTGAGAATGAAGACCAAATAATGGCGACTTCAGCGGCCTGCGACCTCACCCTCTGTCTCCCTCTCCTAAAGGAGAGGGAGGACCTAGCTGAAACGTTTTGCCAGGAGGCCCCCCTCTCCTTTAGGAGAGGGGCTGGGGGTGAGGTCGCAGGCCACCGGTGCCTCAACGGAGGATTTCTTGGATAGCCCCAATCATCTCGCCTCCATCCAGCCCCGCCACTTCGGCTGGAGCGTCGCCGGCCGCGTGGCGACCGTCACCCTCAACCGGCCGGAGCGCAAGAACCCGCTGACCTTCGAGTCGTACCGCGAGCTCACCGACACCTTCCACCGCCTGCGCCACCTGGAGGAGATCAAGGTGATCGTGCTCACCGGCGCCGGCGAGAACTTCTGCTCCGGGGGGGACGTCCACGAGATCATCGGCCCGCTGGTGAAGCTGGCCGAGGAGGGGCGGCACGACCGCCTGCTCGAGTTCACCCGCCTGACCGGCGAGCTGGTGCGGACGATTCGCCACTGCCCGCAGCCGGTGGTGGCGGCGATCGACGGCATCTGCGCGGGGGCGGGCGCCATCCTCGCCATGGCCGCCGACCTCCGCTTCGCCACGCCGCGCAGCCGCGTCGCCTTCCTGTTCACCAAGGTCGGCCTCTCCGGAGCGGACATGGGGGCCTGCGCCCTCCTGCCGCGCATCATCGGCCAGGGGCGCGCCGCCGAGCTCCTCTACACCGGCCGCTTCCTGGAGGCCGAGGAGGCCGAGCGCTGGGGGTTCTACAACCGGCTGATCGCCCCCGAGCAGCTCCAGGAGGAGGCCGCCGCCTTCGCCCGCTCGCTCGCCGAGGGGCCGACCTTCGCCCACTCGGTGACCAAGCGTCAGCTCCACGACGAATGGGCGATGGGGATCGACCAGGCGATCGCGGCCGAGGCCGAGGCGCAGGCCGTCTGCATGCAGACGCAAGACTTCGCGCGCGCCTTCCGCGCCTTCGCCGCCAAGCAGAAACCCGTCTTCGAAGGAAACTGATCGAAATCCGGAATGCCTGACACCACCTTTCTCTCCTGGCCCTTCTTCGCCGAATCCCATCGGGCGCTGGTGCGCGGCCTCGACGCCTGGTGTCACCGCGAGATCGCCCCGCTCGAAGGCCAGGAGGACTCCGACCTCGACGGCACCTGCCGCGAGATCGTCCGCCGGCTGGGCGCCGGAGGGTGGCTGCGCCATGCCATCGCCGAGGATGCCGAGGAGGGCGCGCTCGACGTCCGCGCCCTCTGCCTGATCCGCGAGACCCTGGGGCGCCACTCGGGGATCGCCGACTTCGCCTTCGCCTTGCAGGGACTGGGGAGCGGGCCGCTGTCGCTCTTCGGCACGGCGGAGCAGCGCCGGCGCTGGCTGCCGCGGGTCGCCGCCGGCGAGGCGATCCCCGCCTTCGCCCTCTCCGAGGCCGACGCCGGCTCGGACGTCGCCGCGATGACGACGACGGCGCGCCGGGACGGTGACGGTTTCGTGATCGACGGCGAGAAGACCTGGATCTCGAACGCCGGGCTGGCCGACTTCTACGTCGTCTTCTGCCGCTTTCCGGAGGCCGGCGAGCGCGGCTTCGCCGCCTTCGTGGTGGCGGCGGACAACCCCGGCCTCCAGGTCACGGCGCGGATCGACGTCCTGGCCCCCCATCCGTTGGGAACGATCACGTTTCGCGATTGCCGCGTTGGAGGCGGACGCCCTGCTGGGCGAAGCCGGGAAAGGGCTGCGGGTGGCGCTCGGCACTCTCGACGTCTTCCGCCCGACGGTGGGCGCCGCCGCCCTCGGCTTCGCCCGCCGCGCCCTCGACGAGGCGCTCGCCTGGAGCGTCCAGCGCCGGGTTTCGGGAAGAAAGCTTTCCGATTATCAGCTCACGCAGGCGCGGCTCGCCGACATGGCGCTCGACGTCGACGCCGCGGCGCTCCTCGTCTACCGCGCGGCGTGGGCGCGCGATACTGGGAGCGGCGCGCGCATCACCCGCGAGGCGGCGATGGCCAAGCTCTTCGCCACCGAGGCGGCGCAGCGGGTGATCGACGGCGCCGTGCAGCTCCTCGGCGGCCGCGGGGTGGTGGCGGGCGCCCCCGTCGAGCGCCTCTACCGCGAGGTCCGCGCCCTGCGCATCTACGAGGGAACCAGCGAAATTCAGCGGCTGGTGATCGCCGGCCAGCTGCTGGCCGGTGCGGCGGGCGCGAAGGGAGGATCGAACGATGACCGAACCGTGATAGCGCCGAGCGCGCATCTGGACCCCTTCTGCCGCGAGGCGCTGCCGCCGCGCGAGCTGTGGCCCGAGATGAGCTACGCCACCTTGCCGGAGCTTGGCCGTCGCGCCCGGCTCAACGCCGCCGCCGAGCTCCTCGACCGCCAGGTCGAGGGCAGCGAGGGCGGGCGCGGCGAGCGCACCGTCTTCCACTTCCCTGGCGGCACCTGGACCTACCGCCGCCTCCTCGAGACCGCCAACCGGATCGCCCACGTGCTGGTCGACGACCTCGGCGTGATCCCCGGCCACCGCGTGCTGCTGCGCGGCCCGAACTCCCCGATGATGGCGGCCTGCTGGTTCGCCGTGCTCAAGGCGGGGGGCGTGGTGGTCGCCACCATGCCGCTGCTGCGCGTCCGCGAGCTGACCTTCATCGTCGACAAGGCGAAGATCCGCCTCGCGCTCACCGACACGCGGGTGGCGGCGGACTGCGAGCAGACCTTCGCCGGCCGCGGCGAGGTGGTCCATTTTCACGGCGCCGGCCCCGGTTCGCTCGAATCTCGATTGGAAAAATTAATGGAGGGGAAGCCCACGACGTTCGAGAATTGCGACACGGCGGCGGACGACACGGCGCTCATCGCCTTCACCTCCGGCACCACCGGGCAGGGGAAGGGGACGATGCACTTCCACCGCGACGTGATCGCGGCCTGCGACTGCTTCCCGCGCCACGTGCTCCAGGCCAACGAGGACGACATCTTCTGCGGCTCGCCGCCGCTCGCCTTCACCTACGGGCTCGGCGGCATCCTCCTCTTCCCGCTGCGCATCGGCGCCGCCACGCTGCTGCTCGAGGCCGCCGCGCCGCCGCAGCTCCTGCAAGGGATTCAGGATCACCGCGCGACCGTCGTCTTCACCGCGCCCACCGCCTACCGCGCGATGTCCGAGCTGGTACAGAATTTCGACCTCTCGAGCCTCAGGAAGTGCGTCTCGGCCGGCGAAACCCTGCCCAAACCGACGTTCGAAACCTGGCGCGAGAGGACCGGCCTCGAGATCATCGACGGCATCGGCTCGACCGAGATGCTCCACATGTTCATCAGCTCCTCGGGCAATGAGATCCGCCCCGGCGCCACCGGCAAGGTGGTCCCCGGCTACGCGGCGCGGGTGATCGACGACGCGGGAAACGAGGTCCCTCCCGGCACCATCGGCCACCTCGCCGTCAAGGGGCCCACCGGCTGCCGCTACCTCGACAACCTCGAGCGGCAGCGCGCCTACGTCAAGGACGGCTGGAACCTCCCCGGCGACTCCTACCTGATGGACGAGGACGGCTACTTCTGGTACCAGGCGCGGACGGACGACATGATCATCTCCTCCGGGCACAACATCTCGGGCCCGGAGATCGAGGCGGTGCTGCTCGATCACCCCGCCGTCGCCGAGTGCGGCGTGATCGGCTCGCCGGACGAGATCCGCGGCCGCATCGTCAAGGCCTACGTGGTGCTGCGCGCCGGCTTCGCCCCCGGCCCCGAGCGGGTCAAGGAGCTGCAGGACTTCGTGAAGGCCGAGATCGCCCCCTACAAGTACCCGCGGGCAATCGAGTTCCTCGACGCTATGCCGCGCACGCCGACCGGCAAGCTGCAACGCTTCCGCCTGCGCGAGATCGACCGCGAGACGAAGGAAAAAACGTGAGCGATTCGTTCGCCTTCCTGCAACCGGAAGGATGGGCGGCGCCGAGCGGCTACGCCAACGGCATCGCCGCCCGCGGCCGGCTGGTCTTCGTCGCCGGCCAGGTGGGCTGGAACCCGGCGACCTGCGGCTTCGAGAGCGACGACTTCGCGGCGCAGACCGCGCAGGCCCTGAGGAACGTCGCCGCCGTGCTGCGCGAGGCGGGGGCCGGCCCCGAGCACCTGGTGCGGATGACCTGGTACCTCACCGACAAGGCCGCCTACCTCGCCGCCCGCCGCGAGATCGGCCGCGCCTGGCGCGAGGTCCTCGGCCGCCACTACCCCGCCATGGCCGCCGTGGTGGTCGCCGCCCTGATCGAAGACCGCGCCCTGATCGAGATCGAGGCCACCGCGGTGGTGCCGGATTAGCCGGCCTCCGCCATCCGCACCCACCCCTCGCGGGCGATCGAAAGGTAGGCGGCGTCGACCAGCTCGGCGGCCTTCCAGCCGTCGTAGAAGCTGGTCGTGCGCAGCGGCCCGCCGGTGAAGATGGCGTTGACGAAGTCCTCATACGGCTGCGGGTAGTCCGAGCGCGCGTCGAACTCGCGCAGCGGCCCCTGCCCGCCGCTGATCCCCTGCAATCGATTGCCGTCGACGGTGACGATCCGCCCGCGCGACCCCGAGACCTCGATCCGCGGCTCGGCGCGGCTCGCGTCGTTCAGGCCGCGGGAGACGAAGCTGGCGTGGAGGACCCCCGCGGCGCCGTTCTCGAATTCCAGCAGGTGGGCGCAGGAATCGGGGACCGCCACCCGCAGCCCTTCCGGAGCGTCGGCGAACGGGCGCCAGGGCTCGGAGGTCGTGCCCAGGGTGCAGATCCGCTTCACCTCCCCCGCCAGGAAGCGGGCGAAGTCGAGGACGTGGATCAGCTCGTGGATCGTCCCCCCGCCGGTCTCGGGGCGGTAGCGCCACGATCCGGTCTCCGGACGGAGATCGTATTGCAGGCTCATCCCCCACCAGACGTTGAGATGATAGACCTCGCCGACGAACCCCTCGTCAAGGTACTGGCGCAGGCGCCCCAGGGCGGTCCGCCCGCGGAGGTTGAAGTTGACGGCGTGGACCACGCCGCGCCGCTCGGCCGCCTCCAGCAGGGTCCTGGCCTCACCGGCGCGGAGGGTCAGCGGCTTCTCGCAGAGGACGTGCTTCCCCGCCGCGATGGCGTCCATCGCGATCGAAAAATGCGAGTCGGTGGGGGTGACGATCGACACCGCGTCCACCCCGTCCCAGGCCAGGAGGTCGCGGTAGTCCACGAAGCCGCGGGGCACTCCCCAGCTGCTGCCGCAGCCTCCTCCAGCGCCTGCGGGTCGCGGCGGCAGATCGCCACCACCTCCGCCTTCCCCGCCAGCGCCTCCTGCCGGAAGGCGTGGAGATGGGTCTCCGCGAAATGCCCGGCGCCGATGATCCCGATGCGGACTGGCTTCAAGTACGTCACCCCCCTTCGTGCAGCCCCAAGGAGAAGACGCAGGATATCCGACACCGCGTCTTGATACACTGGCGCCATGCTGGCCGTCCTCCCTCTCGCCGACAACCCTTGGGACCGCCGCGCTCCCGAGCGCGAGGGGCTCCCCGCGGCTTGGGCCCTCTCCCCCGAGGAGCTCGCCGCGGCGGGGTGCCCGGGACGGCCGGAGCACGTCTTCCTCCGCCTCCAGCGCACCCGCACCTGGCGGCCCGAGGGCTTGAACCTGAACCGCGAGATCCGCGCCTGGTTGACTGCTCACACCGACCTCTCGCTCCCCGTGATCGTCGCCCGCCATCCGTCGGACGACGGCTCGACCAAGCTGGCGCTCGAGATGGCGGACGGCCACCGCGTCGAGGCGGTCCACATGCCGCGCCCGAAGGAGGACCGGCGGGTCACCTACTGCATCTCGAGCCAGGTGGGATGCGCCCTCGGCTGCACCTTCTGCGCGACGGGCGCGATGGGGATCGTGCGCAACCTGACCGCCGGCGAGATCGTCGGCCAGGTGCTGGCCCTGATGCGCGAGCTCGGCCCCGAGCGCGGCGAGGAGATCAACATCGTCTTCATGGGGATGGGCGAGCCGCTCCACAACCTCGCCCACGTCCACCGCGCCATCACCCTGCTCTGCCACCCGCAGGGGACCGGCCTCTCGCCCTGGCGGATCACGGTGAGCACGGCGGGGCTGGTCTCCGGGCTCGAGAAGCTGGCGAAGATGACCCCGCGTCCGCTGCTCGCCGTGTCGCTCAACGCCACCACCGACGCGGCGCGCTCCGCCACCATGCCGGTCAACCGCGCCTGGAACCTCGCCCGCCTGCGCCAGGCGCTCGACAGCTGGGAGCTCAAGCGGCACGAGCGCCTCCTCTTCGAGTACGTGATGCTCGCCGGGGTCAACGACACCCTGGAGGACGCCGACCGCCTCGCCGCCTGGCTCGGCGAGCTGCGCCACCGCCACACCGTCAACCTGATCCCGATGAACGAGCATCCGAGCTCCGTCTTCGCCGAGCCCCCCGAGGCGCGCGTCCACGCCTTCGCCTCGCGCCTGCACGGTCTCGGCTGCTTCGTCACCATCCGCCGCAGCCGCGGCCGCGACGTGCAGGGGGCCTGCGGCCAGCTCGCCCGCCGCGAAGAACCCGTGCTCGCCTGATCAGGGTCCTGGTTTGAAACCTGCTCGCCTCCTTCGTGTGCGCTCCTTCGTCGCTGCCAGTCGGCTGCGCGGTTCAAACCAGGACCCTGATCAGGCGCTCGGCGTGCGATGAAGATCTGGATCGACGCCGACGCCGCGCCGCGCGACGTCAAGGAGATCGTCTTCCGCGCCGCCCGGCGCCTGGAAATCGAGACGGTGCTGGTCGCCAACCAGTGGATCTCGACGCCGATGAACAATCCCTTCATCCGCGCCGTGCGGGTGGCGGGAGGGCCGGACGTCGCCGATCACCACATCGCCGAGCACGCCGAGGCGGGGGACGTCGCGGTCACCGCCGACGTCCCGCTCGCCGCCCGCCTGGTCGAGAAACGGGTGATCGTGATCGACGTCCGCGGCCAGGAGTATTCCGAGGAGAACGTCGGCGAGCGCCTCGCCGTCCGCGATTTCATGGACGGCCTGCGCGGCGCCGGCATCGAGACCAGCGGTCCCCGTCCCTACAATCCGAAAGACAAGGCCACCTTCGCGGCGGCGCTCGATCGGGCGCTGACCCGGGCGGCCAAGGCAACTCGCTCCAACGCCCCCAAGACCTGATTGATCCGGCCCCTCACCCGCAACCCGGCGGCGAACCCAGATCGCCTTCCACCTTGAGGAAGAAGTCCTCCAGGCTGCCGCCGGGATAGAGCCCCTCGAGAATCGAGCGCATGACGTGCGAGCCGAGCTCGCGGTAGCTCTCGAACTGCGACTCGGTGTAGAGCTGCTCGGCGGTCGATTCGTGCGGGAAGGCGGGGTGGAGCTTGGCGTAGTTGAAGACGTCGGCCGGCTCGGTGCCGTTGAGAGAAGGCTTGATGTAGAGCAGCAACCCGTCCTCGACCCGGCCGTCGGCGAGGCCGTCGACGCAGGAGTAGCAGATGCGGGCGAGGGCGCAGTAGGGCTGCGCCGCGGCGTTGTTGCGGGTGACGTCGTAGCTCTCCCGCTCGAGCGGCCGCGGGCGCATCGGGATCTTCTCGAACTTGATCGGTACGCCGAGGTCGATGCGGATCTTGGCGACGGCGTTGCCGAGGTCCTCGAACTTGAAGTCGGGATCGCAGCCGGCGTCCGAGACGACGATGAAGTGGCAGCGGCGCAGGATCATCTCGTAGAGGGCGAGGTTCTCGAAGTGTCCGCCGTCCGAGAGGTAGACGTAGGGGTGCTGGTTGTCGGTGAGGCCGAGCGCCTCCGCGAACAGGGAGAACGGCGAGAAGCGCGGCCCGGGGGTGTCGTAGGAATGGTCGCCGGCGCGGCCGGGATTGCCCAGCCACCACCCCAGGCGCACGTTGAACAGAGCGAGCAGGAAGGTGACGATCGGCGAGGAGTGATACCCCATGTTGGGGCTCGCCGCGGCGCCGGAGATGGCGAGCGAGGTGCCGAGCGAGAGGGCGCCGCGGCCGTTCTTGTGCAGGGCGTAGCGGGCCACGTCGCGGTAGCCGAGGCCGAGGCTGCCGGCGTGCAGCGGCGAGGCGGTGAAGCTCTCGGCCTTGCGGTCCTGCCAGGCGAGCTTCTGGCCGCCCACCAGGTTGAGCGCCATGCCCAGCACGTGGAACGGGCGGTTGCCGCGCAGCTCGCGCATCTCGAGGTTGTCCGCCTCGTCGAAGCCGGTGAACGGGTTCGGCTTCCGGTCGTCGCCGCGGGAGGCGCCGAGATAGGCGCGGATCAGGCGGTTGCGGTAGGCGGCGTGGAGGGAGAAACGGTTGATGTCGACGAACCAGCCCATCACCCCGCCGATCGCCAGCAGGCCGGCGAGCACGATCAGCACCGCCCACCAGGGGGAGTCATAGACGTACTGGGTGAAGCGGTGGAAATGATCCTTGTTCCCGACGTGCTCCAGGTGCCAGGAGTGCCCGCGCGAGAAGGTGTCGGTGATCCAGCGGATCAGCATGGTGGCGCCGAGCGAGATGACGATCAGGATGAAAGCGGCGAACAGCGGCGCCGCGAGAGTCAGCACCAGATCCGCGATCTGCGACGATTTCGTGGGCTGCGTGCCGCTGTCGCTCTTCCCCTTCCCGCCGCGGCCGAGGAGGAGCGTGGCGATCCCCGAGAGCCCGCCGAGCGAGGAGACCACGGTGACGAACTTGCGCAGCACGACCGGCCCGAAGATCACCAGCCCCGAGAACGTGCAGCGGACGACGATGGCGATCAGCACCCAGGCGCCGGCGCGCGCCAGCCACTCGCGGTCGGCGTCGTTGGTGTAATAGCTCGAGAGACCCGTGAACAGGGTAGCCGAGAGCAGGAACAGGAAGAGCAGCAGCGGCGCCGCGAAGCAGACGTAGAGCTCGGTCTCGAGCGGCGAGTGGACGATCGGGAAGAGCTGGGTGGCGGCGAGCCAGGCCGCGAAGCCGCCCAGCCCCCCGGTCAGCACCACCACCAGGAGCTCCCCCCGCACGCCGCTGCGCATCCAGATGCGGGCGAGCAGGAAGCCGCCGAAGTGGAGCAGCACGCCGAAGGCGAGAAACCCCCGCAGCGGGGTGAGCTCGAGGCCGAAGAGGTCGAAGCGCAGGTGGGAGACCCGCCCGCCGGTCCGCACCCAGGCCCAGTACAGGCTGCCCAGGAGCGACATCAGATAGAGCGGCAGCGCGCAGAGGACGAGGAACCACCCCTGGCTCCTCCACTTGCGGGGGAAGCTGCTCCCCGCCTCGAGGCCGGAGCGGTTGACGCTGATGTAGGCGATCGCCACCGCCCCCAGGGCCACCGCGAGGGCGAAGACCGCCGGCAGGATCCACCCTTCCTGCGCCCGCAGCTCCGGCAGGGTCCCCAGCCGGATGAGGATGACGCTGAGCCGCGGGATCATCAGGACGGCGGCGAGCAGCGGCAGCAGCACGAGCCAGTTCAGGGTCAGGTTGCGCAGGAAGGTGGCGACCAGCGTCCAGGTGTCCGCCGAGAGCAGGCCGAGCTTCGGGCTCAGGTAGCGGCTGTAGCTGCGCAGGTAGCGGACCGGATCGGGCTCGGGGTCGAGCGGCGAAGCGGGCAGGCTGCGCAGCTGGGCCTCGACCTCCCGGATGGCGACCTGGGGATCCTCGAGCTTGATCCGCTCGCGATGGATCCAGCCGGTCAGCCAGCTCGCCAGGTAGCCGCCCCCCGAGACCGACGACAGGTAGTCGAACTGCGCCAGCATGCCGTGGCGGGCGATCCCCTGCACCAGCCCGAGGCCGAAGGTGGCGCTGCGGATCCCGCCCCCCGAGAAACAGAGCGCGGAGCGCCGGACACCATTCTGGTGCAGCCAGGAGTAGAAATCCTTGACCATCGCGCCGTCGATCTGGCGCTCGACCTCGTCGCAGTCTTCCGGGTCGAGGCCGGGGCCGAGACCGCCGGCGAGCGGCCGCAGCTCGGCGGCATAGCGCGCGCGCCGCGCCTCGAACTCGTCGCGGGGGAAGGCCGGCGCGAGCCCCTGGCTCTCGTACTCCTCGATCAGCACCCGGTACAGACGGATGACCGGACTGGGCATGACGTCCCCTCCTGTCGCCGGCGAACCGACAATTTCTGAGCTTTCCCAACAGGATAGCCCGGCCGCGGGATGGGGCGCAACCTCCTCTTTCCGTTTCTTTCTTCATGTCGAAAATTCTTGTCCCGGCCGGGACCGCTACCGCACCCTAGTCAGTAGAGCAGCTATTTTTTAAGCTCGAAAAGGAGAGAGAATGATGAAGAAGGCAGCCGGAAAGATTCTCGTCGGAGTGCTTTTCGCCCTCGGCCTGGGGGCCGTTCCGATGCCGGGCCATGCCCAGCTCCCCGTGTCGCCGCGGCGGTTCGTGGACTTCCTCGACGTGCGCTGCTACCAGATCTCGAACCAGCCGCCGCTCAACGTGACGCTGCGGCTCGACCAGCTCAACCCGGTCCTCTCCGGGCTGGCGACGCAGACCGTCGTCCTGCAGTCGCCGCAGAAGCTGTGCGTCCCGGTGCAGAAGGAGACCCAGGTGGCGCCGGCCGACACCCTCCCCTTCATCCGCTTCGTCGACTGGAAGTGCTACGGCGTCTCGGGCCCCTCGATCGACTTCCCGCTGACGCTGACGCAGCTCAATCCGATCATCGCCGCCGCCTTCGGCCCGACCGTCGACGTCACGCTCCGCGAGCCGCAGCAGCTCTGCGTGCCGGTGGTCAAGAACAACACCAACCCGCCGGCCAACGTGCTGCAGCTCGTCCAGCAGCTCGACGTCGAGTGCTATCGGATCGACCCGGTGCAGACCGCGGTCAAGCCGATCACGCTCACCCATCTCAACCCCCTCTTCTCGACCCTGCCGAAGGAGGTTTCGAACGTCAGCGTGGCGCAGCAGCTCTGCGTGCCGGTGAAGAAGAACGGGGTCGCCCCGCCGAGCAACATCCTCCCCTTCGTACAGTTCGCCGACGTCCTCTGCTACGGCGCGACCGGGGTGCCGCTCGGTCAGAACCTGACCCTGAGCCACATCAACCCGGTGCTCACCGCCATGGGTCTGCCGAGGGAGAACGTCTTCATCGGCAACAGCCTGAACCTCTGCGTGCCGGTGGCGAAGAACGGGGTGTTCCCGCCCGGGGTTCAGTAGGGTAAAAAAGGCAGGTTGTCGCGGCCGCGGAGCGCCGACGCCAGGGACGAAAGGGACTTCAGGGACTCCAGGCAGCCCGGGGATCGGTGTCCCTGTTGTCCCTCGTCCCTGGTGTCCCTGTTGTCTCTCTCGTCCCTTGTTCGTTCTTCTACGGCTTCACCGCCGACTGCTGCCCGTTCCCCGGCACGGTGCGGAATTTCAGCGGCCGCAGCGGCTTCAGGCCCGCCTCGCGCTGCCAGTCGGCCATCTCCTCGAACGACCAGGTGCCGGCTTCGCTGGTGAGGGCGAAGTAGAGGTCGAGGAGGGCGCCGATCTGCCCCGTCGCGCCGGGGGATTTCGCCCGGATCAGCTCCTGGATGACGTAGACCCCGCCGGGGCGCAGGGCGCGCGCGATCCTCTTCGCGAAGGCGCGGTTGGTGGCGTCGTCGAAGTGGTGGACGAGGCTGGAGACGAAGACCACGTCCCAGGCCTCGGTGCCGAGGTCGTCGGTCAGGCCGTCGCCGACGCGGTGCACCACCCGGTCTCCCATCCCCTCCTCGGCGAGCAGGGGGGCGGCGTGCTCGACCGCCTCGGGGAGGTCGAGGATCACCGCGCGCAGCCCCGGGTGGCGGCGGCAGAGCTCGACCGACAGCAGGCCGTGCGAGCCGCCGATGTCGAGCAGGTCCTTCGCCCCCTTGGGCACCGGCGTCCGCTTCCCCACCTCCGGCGCCCAGCTCGAGGCGACCGAGCGCATGCCGCGCTGGTAGAGCCGCCAGTTCTCGTGGGTCAGCGTATGGTGCAGGTCGACCGGCTTGCCGGTGCGCACGAAGTCGCCGAGGTGGGCGAGCGACTCCCACTCGAACTCCTGCATGCGCAGCTTGTCGCCGAGCGAGCGCGGCGACTCGGCGAGCAGCCACTTGCGGGCGACCGGCGCCAGGGCGTAGCGGCCGGCGCGGTAGCGCAGGTACTCGCAGCCGGCGAGCGCGGAGAGCAGCTTCCCCATCGCCCGCGGCTGGGCGCCGCAGCGCGCCGCCACCTCGTCGGCGGTCAACGGGCCGTCCTTGAGCGCCTCGAAGGCGCCGCAGCTCGACCCCTCCATCACCGTCCGCGCCAGCAGCATGGCGATGAAGGTGTCGATCATCGGCTGCGGCAGCAGGCCGAGCAGGGTGAACACCTGCTCGACGGGGTTCTGCGGGATTCCCCCCAGCTTCATGCATCCTCCCAAGCAGGCTCCAGCACAGGATTTCCGGGCCGCGACGCGGGAGTATACAGGGACCGCCCGGGAGGCCGGCGTTGGACCGGGCTCGGGCTCCCGCCGCGTTTTCCACCCCGTTCTGCCGGAGACTAGGGGGATCGATCCAAGGTACCCGGCGGGCGGGCCCGGCCATGGCGGCCGGGGGCGCGTCCCGCCACGGAGAAAGACCCGTCATGAGAACCTCGCTACGCCTGTGCCTCGGCCTCGCCGCCGTCCTCCTGCTCACCCCCCCCGCCGGCTGGGGGGAGAGCCCCGCCCGCTCCCCGCGACCCCCCGCGGCCGCCGCCGGGCTGCCCGATCCGGCCGGCCGCTGGCTCGCCCGGCTCCTCGGCGAGGCCCGCGCCGCCCTGGCGCCGCGAGCGCCGAAGGGCGGGGCCCCGGCGCCCGCGGCCAAGGCCATCACGTCGGGGCATCGCGGCTGTATCGATCCCAATGGGAGCCCGTGCACCTGAGCGGCACGGCACGAGCCCCTCGCGGGATGCCGCCCGCTACAGGATGTGAGAGAATGCCCGCCGCAATCGTCGAAATGTGAGAGGGAATGCGACCGGAGATGATCCCTTGAGCGAGCATCCCACTCCCCGAGAGCTGCAGCGCCTCCTGCGGGGCGTGTTGCCCGCCGCGCGGCTCCGGCAGCTGCTCGCTCACCTCGCGGGCTGCCGGGAGTGCGCGGGAAAGGTCGAGCTCGCCCTTCCCCCCACTCCCGGAGAGCTCGCAGCGCCCCCCGCCTTCCCCGCCCGGCAAACCGCCGGCGACTACGACGGAGCGCTCGACCGCGCCCTGGCGAGGGCGAGCGCCAAGGCGCGGCGGCTGGTGGAGGAGCAGCGGCAGGCGCGGCGGGCCGTCGAGACGGTGCGCGGCGTCCCCCGGGTCGACCTCCTCCTCGAGCTCAGCCGGGCCTGCCGGTTCAGCGACCCGGACCGCATGGTCGAGCTCGCCGAGCTGGCCCTCCTCGCCAGCCGCCGGCTGGACCCCAAGCGCTACGGCGGGGCGTTCTTCGCCGACCTCCGCGCCCGCGCCTGGGGGGAGCTCGCCAACGCCTACCGGGTCGCCGAGGAGCTCGCCGCGGCGGAGTCCGCCCTGCACAACGCGGTGCGCTGGGCGAAACGCGGCAGCGGCGACCTGCTGCTCGCCGGGCGGCTCGGCGACCTCGCCGCCTCGCTGTGGTCCGACCTCGGCCGCTTCCCGCTCGCCATCCAGGCGCTCGCGAGGGTGGGCGAGATGTACGCCAGCGTCAACGAGACCCACCTGATGGCCCGGGCGCGGATCAGCCTGGGGATCGCACGGGTCCACAACGGCGAGCCCGAGGAGGCGATCGTGGCCCTCACCGCGGGGCTCGCCGGCATCGACCGGCGGACCGAGCCGGCGCTCGCCCTGTCGGCCCTCCACGCGGTCGCCTGGAGCCTCGCCGTCGCGGGCCGCTACCGCAAGGCGCGCATCGTGCTCTTCCGCATCCGCCACCTCTACGCCGAGAACGGCGGCCCGCTGATCCTCCTCCGCCTGTCCTGGCTGGAGGGCCAGATCTACGCCGGGTTGGGCGACCTCGAGAAGGCGGAGGGGAGGTTCGAGACCACCCGCGCCGGCTTCGCGGCGGCCGGCCAGCCCTTCGACGCGGCGCTCGCCTCCCTCGACCTCGCGATGGTCTGGGCGCGCCAGGGGCGGCGGCAGGAGGTCAAGGGGCTGACGGCCGAGCTGGTCGCCGCCTTCCTCCGCCACGGCATCGCCCGCGAGGCCCTGGCCGCCCTGCTCCTCGCCCGCCGGGCCTGCGACGAGGACTGGGTGTCGGCCGCCGACCTGCACGGCCGTCTGCAGGCCGTCGCGCGGCTGGTCAACAAGCTCCAGTACGGGCGGGCGCGGCGCTAGCCCTGCCCCGGGTCGTCCCTCGCCGGCTCGCGCAACGCCTGCAGGATCCGGCGGTCGAGCTCGTCGTCTGAAATCGGTGATACCGGTGAGACCGGCTCGGCCTGGAGATCGCCGCCGGCTTGCCGCTCGCGGACGGACAGGTTGTCGCCCAGCAGGGCCATGACCTCCTCGGCCAGGCTGTCGCCGCGGTTCGGGCGCTCCTTGTAGGCCAGGCGGAAGAATTCGCCGGGGGGAACGGCGAGGGTGTCGAGCACGCTGAAGACGTGGCGGAGCTTGAGGTCGACCTCGCCGCGGAAGATCCGCGCCAGCGTGCCGCTCGCGAGGTTGGCGCGCTTCTCGAGCTCCGCCGCCGGGATCCCGGCGGACCGGAAGACCGCCTCCAGCAGACGGGCGATCCGCAGCTCCTCCTCCTGGCGGTTCATGCCCGGCAGTCTACAACAGGCGTTTCTGCTACTCTCCGCGCGATGAAAATCCTGGTCACCGGGCATACCGGCTACATCGGCAGCGTGATGGTGCCGCTGCTCCAGGCGGCGGGGCACGAGGTCACGGGGCTCGACAGCGACTGGTTCGAGCCCTGCCTGCTCGCCGGGCAGCCGGTGGACCGCGGCGTGCCCGCGATCCGCAAGGACCTGCGCGAGGTCGAGGCGGCGGACCTCGCGGGGTTCGCGGCGGTGATCCACCTCGCCGGCCTGTCGAACGATCCGCTGGGGAACATCGATTCCTCGCTGACCTACGAGATCAACGACGCGGCCTCGATCCGCTTCGCCCGCCTCGCCAAGGCGGCCGGCGTCGAGCGCTTCCTCTTCTCTTCCTCGTGCAGCACCTACGGGGCGGCGGGCGACGACTTCCTCGACGAGAACGCCGCCTTCAATCCGGTCACCGCCTACGGCGTCTCCAAGGTGCGCCTCGAGCAGCAGCTCGCCGGGCTGGCGGACGACCGTTTCTCCCCCACCTGCCTGCGCAACGCCACCGCCTACGGCGTCTCGCCGCGGCTGCGGGTCGACCTGGTGCTCAACAACCTGGTCGGCTATGCGATCACCACCGGCCGCATCCACCTGCTGAGCGACGGCACCCCCTGGCGGCCCATCGTCCACATCGAGGACATCAGCCGCGCCTTCCTCGCCGTGCTCGACGCGCCGCGCGAGGCGGTGCACGGCGAGGCGTTCAACGTCGGCCGCACGGCGGAGAACTACCGCATCCGCGAGCTGGCGGAGATCGTCGCCGAGACAGTCCCCGGCTGCGCCATCACCTACGCCGAAGGGGCCGGCCCCGACCTGCGCTGCTACCGGGTCGACTGCGGCAAGCTCCCCCGCGTCCTCCCCGCCTTCCAGCCCGTCTGGGACGCCCGCCGCGGCGCCCGCGAGCTGGCCGACGCCTACCGAGCCGCCAACCTCACCGCCGAGCAGTTCCTCGGCGCCCGCTTCATCCGCCTGAAGCGCATCCAGGAGCTGCAAGGGAGCGGGGAGCTCGACGCGGCGCTGCGCTGGACGACGGTGGCGGTGTAACACCGACTGACACGGACGAGCACGGACCTTCACGGACAGGGACGAGGTAGCTTCTCAGCTACCTCGTCGCCGTCCCTGTTCGTCCGTGTCAGTCCATGTCCGTCCGTGGTCTACCGATCACCCGCACCACCCACGTCCCCTTGCGGTTGCTGATCGCCGTCTCCTCGAGCAGCCGGCGGCCGGCGAGCAGGCGCTCGACGATGACGTCGGCGCGGCGCGAGCGGAAGGTCGAGACGATCAGGATTCCGTCCGCCGCCAGCCACGCCTCGTAACGCCGGACGGTCGCCAGGGGATCCTGAAAATAATAGACGCATTCGTTGAACACGATCGCGTCCCAGCTCTCCCCCGGCGCAGTAGGAGTGAACGTCTCGGCGTCGGCGGCGGCGAAGGCGGTCGTGGCGTCGGCGCGGCCGGCGGCCTGTTGGATCGCAACCTCCGAGAGGTCGACCCCGAGGTAGCGCGAGTACCCGAAGGGGCGCAGGTGATCGGCGAGCAAGCCCTCGCCGCTGCCGACGTCGAGCACCGAGCCCCCCGGGCGCAGATGGTGGAGGTAGCCGGCGATCACGCTGTAGCGGGCCACCTCGTCGAGCCCGCGCATCAGCTCCCATTTCCCTGCCCGGTACTGCTCCTCCCAGACCTCCTTGCCGGCCGGCGCGTCGCCGCGGCCGGTCGCCGCCTCGAAGGCGCGGACGCGCGCCGCGAGCGCCGCCGCGAACGGGAAGCGCCGCCCGAACAGAAACCGGTAATAGAGCAGGTAGACCGGCTTGAAGGCGCGGCGCGCCCATGATCTTCCGGCCTCGGACGCGCCGCTCATGCCGTGCGCTGCACCGCCGCCGGACCGTCGAGCACGCGCAGCCAGAGCGAGCCGTGGTGGGTGTCGAAGTCTTGTCGGTCGAGCGGCTGGTAGCCGGGCAGGGTGCGGGCGAGAAAACCTTCCTGATGATGGCGCAGCAGCGGGGTCGACATCACGATCTCGACCCGCGGGTTGTTGCACAGGTACGCCTGCACCAGCATCGACTCGGTGAACAGCATCGGCCAGCGCCGGTCGAGCACGTAGGCGTTCGGATCGATCGGCACGTTGTAAGGAAAGTGGACGTCGTGGATGTGCACCAGCACCCCGGGTGCCAGCGCCGGCAGCACCTCGAGGACCAGATAGGGGACCTCGCCGTCGATGCGCACGATGTGGGTCGAATCGATGAACAGCACGTCGCCGGCCGCCAGCCGCGAGGTATACCAGTCGACGGGCAGGTCCTGCGCCTCGCGGGGGACGACCTCCACGCCGGCGCCGGCGCGGGCCCGGGTCGCCGCCGACATGAAGGGATCGACCACCGTCATCCGCATCGGCCGCCCCGCGGCGGCGTTCGCCGCCGCGGCCAGCGCCGCGTAGTCGGTCGACAGGCCCGACCCCACCTCCAGATAGCGCGCCGGGCGGTGCCGGCGCAGCATCAGGTAGAGCACCAGGGCGTCCACGCGCGTGAACCCCGGGCCGTGCTTCGCCCCCTTGAGCTCGTCGTAGGCCGGGAGCGCCGCCACCTCCGCCGCGCAGTCGGCCATCATCCCAGCCAGCTCGCGCTCCATCGCCGGCAGGTCGAAGGCCACCCCGGCCATCCGGCTCGGCCGGTGCCAGCGCGCGGCGTGGCGCGCCAGCTCCGCGACCGGCCGCAGCGGCGAGTAGTAGTCCGCCGTCCGCCCGACGATCCACCCCATCCGGTTCAGGGTGTCGAGCGCGGCGCGGTGCGCCCGTCCGTAGAGCTTCTGGAGGGGGGACTTGGCGGCGGGCGAAGCGGGGGTCGGCACGGCGAGGGAGGATATCAGCACGGAGCTACAGCAACCGGCGATGAAACCCGATCGGCAGGCGGTGGAAGCTCGGCCACCCCACCGGCCGGCCCAGCCGCAGCAGCTCGGGGACGGTGACGAACCGGAAATCCCCCGCCAGGCGGGCGAGCAGGACGTCGAGCGCCTGGAGCATCGGCCCGCGGTCGCGATAGCGCTCCTCCTCGGTGACGTAGAGGGTGTCGTGGAAGAGGACGATGCTGCCGCGGCGCAGCCGCCGCATCACCCGCGCCACCAGCAGCTCCGCCGCGTCGTCGCGCCAGTCCTCGGCGACCACGTCCCAGCCGACCACGCGATGCCCGACGCGCCCGGCGTCGAGGCGCGAGGCGAGGCTCTGCTCGCCGAACGGCGGCCGGAACAGGCGGACGCCGCCGGGGTCGTGGGGGATCAGCGCCTCGGCGCACCAGGCGATCTGGGCGCGCCGGAAGGGGCCGTCGATGCGGCGGAACGAGGGGTGGTCCCAGGAATGGTTGGCGAGGGCGTGGCCGCCGGCCACGATCCGCGCCACCACCTCGGGGTGGCGGCGGACGCTCTTGCCGACCAGGAAGAACGTGCCGCGCGCGCCGTGCCGCGCGAGCGCCGCGAGCACCCGCGGCGTGTCCTCCGGGTGCGGGCCGTCGTCGAAGGTGAGCGCGATCGCCGGCTCCCGGGTGGCGACCCGGATCAGGCTCCCCACCGGCCGGGTGGCGGCGCCGATCAGCCGTTTGACCGGCTCCTTGAGCCGCGGCAGGCCGGCGGCGAGCTCGGCTTCATAGGGGAGCTGCGGCATGTCTCGGGTTCTGTGCGCTGGGAAAACGATCACGCGAACGGTGTGCAAGGAAGGGTATCAGATGTAAACTTTTGCCGATTCTTGCACTTCATGTCGGAATCCCATCTTGCCACAGAAGAATAGACGCGGTAGCATAGGGTAGTTCGCCTTTCCGTTGTAAGAAGCACATGAGGCGGAATCACAAAGGTTCTGCTTCACAGATCAAGGAGGCTGGTGCATGAAGAAGTCGATCGCTTGCGCTCTGGCGCTCGCCGGGTTGGGACTCACGGTTCCGATGCAGGCCGCAACCGTGTACGTCCCCGTCGTCGAGCCGGTGAATGCCGCCGGAGCCCCCCTGGCCACTCAACTCTGGATCTCCAATTTCGGCAACGTGGACCGTCCCTACGCCACCGCCTTCCTGCAGGCGGACCGCACCGAGGCCGCTCCCAAGGCGCTCGGCGCCGTCGTGCCTGCCGATCGCGCGCTGTACCTGGACAAGGTCGCCGCGGAGGGTGAGACCGGCCTGCTGGCGATCGACACCACGGACGACATGGTGGTCAACGCCTGGGTCAAGAGCCGTCACGGCCAGCAGATCTTCTACACCGGCCTGCCGGTGATCACGGACGAGAACCGGATCGCCGCCGGCGCCACCACCTACCTCAACGGCGTCGGCCGCACCGGCGACGTCGACCTCTCGCAGCTCGCCCTGGTCAACCTCGGCGCCGCGGCGGCGCTCTGCCAGGTGGACGTCGTCGACGCCGCGGGCGCCTTCCTGCGCAGCGCCGGCTCGGTCGAGGTCCCCGCGATGTCGCTCAGCCGCTACGCGGACGGCCTCGGCCTGCGCGGTGAGGCCGCGGCGACCGCCAAGATCTCCTGCGACCAGCCGTTCTACGCCGTGGCCGCGCAGGTCGACGGGCGGACCTCCGAGGTCTCCTTCGTCAACCCGGCGACCGCGGCCGAGAAGGCCGCCGCCAGGCCGGTCACGCAGCGGGCCGGCGCCGTGGTCACCTTCTTCCAGCCGGGCATCTTCCACCTCGCCACCAAGGCGAACCCCAAGAAGATCCTCCGCATCCCGGTGCCGTCGGCCCTCGACACCAACACCGTCACCGCGGACCTCGACGTCATCGTCGGCCCCTGGAACCCGCGCAAGAAGAGCGGCACGCACAACATGCTCTTCTTCCACCGCGGCCGCTTCCGCAGCAACACGATCGCCAACATCAACGCCTATGGGCCGGCGGCCAACGCGGTCAAGAGCCAGCAGAACATCGATATGCCGGCTCACTCCTACACCCAGTTCAAGGGCGGCCAGGTGTTGACCCTCGGCCACACCTACCACATCAACCTGGCGTATGACGCGTTGTCCAAGGCCGTCGCGTTCACCCTTTCGGAGAACGGGCACGCGCTGAAGGTTGGGCGGTACGACGCCACCGCCAAGGGGCACGACCTGACGATTCCCACGACCGGCCTGGTGGCCGAGTTCGGGAACTACGACTGGCAGGCGCTTCCGGAGGTCGGCAGCATCGGCTGGTCGTTCGCCAACTTCCGCGTCGTGATCCAGCCGAAGTGAGCTAAAGCGATCGGTTCCGCCTCCACGGAGGACTCGAGCCCGCTCCCGTGCGCGAAGCTGCGTACGGCGGCGGGCTCGCTTCACTTTGGGGCTGATCTTGGGGGGCTGAGCGGATTTCGCGCAAAGGATGGCGCTGTAAGGCTTTCCGCGCTACCCTACAGATGTTACAATTTATCGCAGCTCGAAGACTCGTCTCGATCAAGGAGGAAGGAACGATGAGGCAGCCGCTCGTCGCCCGCATTGCCGCCAGCTTGGCCGGATTGCTGTTGGGAACGGCCGGAGCCGCCTTCGCGGGCGCCGTCTACCTGCCGGTCCCCGATCCGGTCAACAGCTCGACCGGCAGCACCCACGTGGTGGAGGTCTGGATCACCAACACCGGCGGCGCCCAGGGTCCTTACACCGCCACCTTCCTCCCCGAGAACTCCGACGGCACCCAGCGCACGGCCGCCAACCCCACCCAGCGGTCGCCGATCGCCGCGGGGCGCACCTCGATCCTCGACGGCATCGGCACGCCGGGCTCGACCGGCCTGCTGGAGATCGACGCGGCGCAGACGATGTCGGTCGAAGGGCGCCTGTTCAGCACGCCTCCCACCGGGACGAGCCCGAGCGTCAGCTCGGTGCCGGGGATCTCCTCGGACAACCTCTACGCCACCGGCACCACGGCGGTGCTCCTCGGGCTCCGGCGCGACCTCACCCATGGCGACTTCGTGAACCTCGGCGTCGTCAACCTCGCGCAGCAGGCCGCGCAGTGCCAGATCAAGCTCTTCCGCGCCGACGGCTCGCAGGTCGCCACCACCGCGACGCTGACCTTCAAACCGCTCTCGCTGCGCACTTTCGGCGACGCCTTCGGCCTGCTCGGCGAGCAGCAGGCGGCCGACGCGCGCGGCGAGGTCTCCTGCAACCAGCCGTTCTACGCCTACGCGACGCAGTACAGCGGCGCGAGCGCGCAGCTCTCCTTCGTCCTCCCCGCCGCCGCGGGCACCTCGACGCTGACCGTCCCCGGGAACGGCACCACCAACCCGCCGCCGACGGGCGGCGGCGACGGCTCGATCCTGTTCACCGCGCCGGGGGTGTTCCACACCCCCTCGCCGGGCAACGACAAGAAGACGTTCCAGATCCCGGTCGCCACCGCGATGTCGCTCAAGAAGATGGTGATCGACATGGACGTCACCCCCGGCCCCTGGAACCGCGCGAAGATCCCCGGCAACCACGCGCTGCTCTGGCTCTATCGCGGCCGGTTCCGCGGCAACACGATCGCCAACGTCAACGCCTTCAGCCCGCCGACCTCGAGCTTCAAGGCGGCGCAGAACATCAATCTGCCGGCCGGAAGCGACCGTCACAACGACCAGAAGATCACCTGGGTGCAGGGGCAGAAGTATCACATCCGCTACACCTACGACGCCGAGCACGGCACGGTGACGGCCCTCCTCACCTCGCTGGGTGCCACCGTGGCCTCGGTGACCGTCGAGGCCACCGCGCCGAACAACGTCCTCGACCTCTCCCCCGCCGTGGGGATGACGGCCGAGTTCGGCCACTACGCCAACCAGTCCGGCCCCGAAGTGGCGAGCTACGGCTGGCAATACGCCAACCTGCAGATCGCGGTCACCCCCTACTGAGCTCGAAAGTCCTCCCCTCGAACGCGCTGCCGAGCCTTCGGCAGCGCGCCGGGCTGGGCCTTGATCGGAGCGCGGACAGCGGTATGCTAGAGAGATGAACGGCACGGACCGCGGAAAGCTGGAAGAGCGGCAACTCTCTTTGCGGAAAGAGCATGCGGCTCAGCACGACTTCTACGAGCTGATGAAGGGGTATCCCGAGAGCGAGGTGAGGAACAGGCTCCTCGCCCGCATCTCGGGGGAGCTCGCCTCGCTGGACATTCAGCTGAGAGAGCTGGAAGCCGCCCTCGGCCGCCTGCCGCCGCCGGAACCGGCCCCGGCGTAGGACAGGTCCTCCCCGCCCCCATCCCCAGAGCTGCGGCAAGGGAAGCTGGCACCGGGGTCCGGGGCCGGCTGCCCGCATTCGAAGCTCACGGCGCGACGGCCAGCTTGTCCGGCGCCGGCGGGAGCGAACAGGTGGCAATGGCCCTGCCGTCAATCCCCGCGAATCGGCTGGCACGTGGTGCCGGCACCGTGCCGTCCATCGGAGCTCACTGCGTCGAGGCGATGACCCCACGGAAAGACTCTCGGGCCCCTCTTCCGTCAGGCAAAGGTCGGCGAATCCCTATCTCAGGATCTCAGCTCCTCCAACAGTCTAACGCCGCTTTGAACATTGTTTTTTCCCGTAGAACAGACTCGGGATGTCCTAGAACATTACTTTTTCCGCTGGAAGAGCGCTCGGGCCGCTTTATACATTGTTTGACCGCCTATAGCTCATTCCCTTGAGCTGCTTCATTGTTTCGCCGGCCCCAAACATTGTTTGAAGCGCCGGAAGTCTGAGAAAAGGCGCCGGAGGCCGTAAAAAGGGCCTGACAGTCTGTTTTTTGCCAGCAACTTTCCTTGTAGCGCTCCGCAGAGCGCAATAGGGCCTGAGACCGTGTTCCAGCGCACGGAACAATGTTCCAGGGGCTCCAACTCTGGGAAAAGGGAAAAGCCGGCAAGACGAGCCTGGTGTCGCCCGATCGGCAGGAACTCGGCAGCCCTAAGGATCGCAGAGATCGAAGCGGAAGCCGCCGGCCTCCGGGAGCGTACCGGAGTCCAGGGGCTCGGCCCTGGCGCCATCCTGGCCCGCAGCGATTCGGGTGGCACCTCTTCCGACCCCTCTTCCGGGGTCTCCGGCCGCGGCGGTTTCACGACTTTCCGAAGGAGTGACGGTGGGCCTTGGGCCGTCACTCGCTCCGTAGCGCTTGCGCGGGGTCCAGCCGCGCCACCCGCAGGACGGGAAACAGGCTGGCGCCGGAAGCTACCAGCAGCAGCGTCGCGGCGACCACGGCAAAGGTCATGGGATCGGACAGGGGCACCCCCCAGACCACGTGCCGCAGTGCCTGGCTTGCCAGGCTTGCCAGCAGGCAGCCCGTCGCGACGCCCGCGAGCACGAGCAGGAGGCCGGGTAGAGCGACGGCCTTCACCGCCTGCGCCACGGTCGCGCCGAGCGCCATCCGGATTCCCAGCTCCCGGCCGCGCTCGGCAACCGTGGTGGCCATCAGTCCGTAAATCCCCACGGCCGAAAGCGCCAGAGCGAGCCCGGCCAGCATGCCCAGCAGAGTCGTTTGAAAGCGCTCTCCGCTGAGCGAGCCGGAGACGACCTCATCCATGCTGCGGAGCTTGATGACGGGTAGCTGGGGATCCACGGCATGGATCGCCCCCGCGATGCCGGCGGCAATCCCTCCCTGAGGCTGCTTAAGACGGACGATCCAGCTCGGCGAAAACCAGGTGTGGACCATCTGGAAAAAGTCGCCCGGCACCTGGTCGGCCGGAATGAAGACCGCCGGCAGAGTGGAAAGGGGACCTGCCTGCCCCCATCCCGAGATGCGCGGTATGTCGCCGATCACGCCGATGATCTCGCAGGGCCGGCCACCGCTGATCGAAATGTGGCGGCCGATCGGATCCTCGCCCGGCATGTTCTTGCGGGCGAAAGCCTGGTTGATGATGGCGACCTGGGGCGAGCCCCGCCGGTCGGAGGGAGTGAAGACCCGCCCCTGTCGTAGGGGGACTCGTAACGCCGCGAAGTAGCCTGGGGTCACATACGTCGCGTCGGTCACCAAGTTCTGCCCGGCGCCCGGGGCTCCCTCGAGCAGCTTGTAGTCCAGATTCAGCCAACGTTCGTAGGGGAGACTGAGGCTCACGGCGGCAGATTCGACCCCCGGTAATTGCTGGACCCGCTCGAGGCTTTCCGTGAACAGCCGGTTCACGCTGTCGTTCGTCCTATACCGGGCATCCTGGAGAGAGAGCGTAGCGGCGACGACGTTACTCGCGTCGAATCCCGAGGGGATGTTCCCGAAGTAGAGCATCGTCCGGATCAGCAGCCCCGCCAGGACGAGCAGGACGACGCTGAGCGTCACCTCGCCGACCACCAGCAAGCGGCGGGGCCAGCGCTGCTCACCGGCGCCGGTCCCTGACCGATCGGTCAGCACGGAACGCAGGTCGACGGCGCTCGCGCGCAGCGCCGGAAGGAGCCCGAAGATCAAAACGGCGAGCAGGGAGAGGACCGCCGTCATGCCCACGACCCTGGTATCGAGCTCAATCGGCTGAGGGAGGGCGAAGCTCCCCTGGGCCAGCCGTTTGAGGCCCTGAATGCCGAGAGCTCCGAACGCCACGCCGACGGCTCCGCCCAAGACGGCCAGGACGAAGCTCTCCGCCAGGAGCTGACCGACGATGGCCGGGCGCCCGCCCCCCAGCGCCGCTCGGGTGGCCATTTCTCGTGACCGGCTCGTAGAGCGGGCGAGCAGCAGCCCGGCGATGTTCAGACAGCCGATCACCAGGACCAAGCCGACGGCTCCCCAGAGGATGAGCAGCGGCTTGCGGAAATCGAGGGTCAGCGCGCCCTGCAAAGGCATGAGGTGGAGGCGGGCCGTGGTCGAAGCGGGATAGTGGAGATGTCCCAGGGCCTCTCCGCTCAGAGGCTCGACGGCGGATTCCGCCATGGCCCAGTTTACCCCCGGGCGCAACCTGGCCACGATCCCATAGTTGCTGCCGCTACCCTCGCCGGCCGCCGAGGGCCGGAGCGGCGTCCATAGATCCGCGTGGACGTTGCTCTCGAACGTAGAGGGCATGACGCCGACGACGATGTACGGTTCCCCCTTGAGCTGGAGGGTGCGTCCGATGGCCGCCGGATCCGCCTGGAAGAGGCGCCGCCAGAGCCGGTGGCTGAGCACGACCACCGCCGGCCCTCCTGTCCGGTCTTCCTCCGCGGTGAATTCCCGCCCCACTGCCGTGGGCACGCCGAGGACGCGGAAGAAGCCGGCGGACACCCGCTGCTGCTGGGCATAGTCGGGGAGGTTGCCGGTGGTGAGGTTGACTCCGCTGGCGCTCCCGGAAAAGGCCGCACAGTCCAGGGCCGATGCGTTCCGCTTCACGACCTCCCAGGTCTCGCCGTCCTGGCCGGTCTCCTGAACCTCCCGGCCGTGAGCCGTGAGCCGGGTCGTCACCACAGCCAATCGTTCCGGTCGCGGATAGGGCAAGGGACGGAAAAGGGCGGCGTCGACGACGCTGAAAATCGCCGTGTTGGCGCCGATGCACAGGCCGAGCGTGAGCAGGGTGGTGAGCGTGAACGCGGGTGTCCGTCGGAGGAGCCGCAGACCGTGGAGCATATTACGGCTGAGCTCCTTAAAACGGAATTCAACGGGAGTCATCCGTCCTCCTGCCGCTTGGGCATTCCCTATCCGTTCGGTAACTCGTAATCACAAGGAAATCGTGAGCTCTGCAGGCCGAGCGTTCAACCCCGCCCGCGCCGAGTGCCCGCAGGGAGAGAGAGAACGAGGTTCCATCCTAATAGTTACGGGTCTTCAGTGTCTACCTGGGCTCTCTGGAGGCGGTTTGTCTCTCCGGAGAGCCAATCCGGCACCCTCTAAGTTAGCGGCAGTCCGCAGAGCTATGTCCGGGTTGCGCCTTGGCGAGGCGCCAGGGGATGCGTGTACGTCCACTCAAGGAGGAGAGCGCATGGAATACAACAGTCTGGGGGAAAAGGTTTCGCGTGCGAGGTTCAAGGAGATGTACAACGCCTTCAGGAACCGCCAGGAGCTCATCAAGGCCGGCCTGATGAACCGGCGGAACCTCCTCAAGATGGGCCTGCTCTCGAGCACCGGCTACCTGCTGGCGAAGAACGGCCTGAGCGCCTGGGCGTGGGGCGGCGGCAGCTACAACGGCGGCCAGTGCGCCAGCCCCACGACCACGCCCTTCACCCTGCAGCTCCCCATCATGCCGGTCAAGCAGCCCGTCGCCTGGTCGTCGCTGACTCCGGCGCCGCAGATCAATCCCAACACCGCCACCAATCCGGCGACCGGGCTCCCCTACGAGGGGCGCACCCGCGCCCACCAGGCGCCGCCGCTCGGATTCCCGTTCCCCACCGCGGTCGCCTATCAGGTCACCCAGCGGCCGGGGCTGGTGACCGTCTCCAACCAGTTGCCGCAGCAGACGATCTGGGGCTTCGACGGCATCAGCCCGGGACCCACCTACGTGGCCCAGTATGGGACTCCCGTCCTGGTCCGCAACGTCAACGCGCTCACCGGCGACAATTCGGGCTTCGGATTCCCTTCCGTGACCACCCACCTGCACAACGCCCACAACCCCTCCGAGAGCGACGGCTTCCCCCAGGACTTCTTCGCGAGCGGCCAATATTACGATCATTATTATCCGAACGTGCTCGCCGGCTTCAATTCCACCCACCTGCCCAACGGCGACGTCAACGAGTCGCTGAGCACGCTCTGGTATCACGATCACCGCGTCGACTTCACCTCCCAGAACGTCTACAAGGGGCTCGCGGGCTTCTATCTGCTGTTCAATCAATCTGACACGGGCAACGAGACCACGGGCTTCCGCCTGCCCAGCTTCCCCGCCTACGACATCCCCATGATGTTCGCCGACAAGTGCTTCGATCCGACGAGCGGACAATTGGTCTTCGACACCTTCAACCTGGACGGCATCCTGGGCGACAAATTCCTCGTCAACGGCGTGATCCAGCCCGTGCTGCACGTCCATCCCCGGCGCTACCGCTTCCGCTGGCTGAATACCGGTCCGTCGCGCTTCCAGCAGCTCTACCTGACGGACCTCAACAACCTGAGCGCCAACAATCAATTCTGGCAGATCTCGAACGACGGCAACCTGCTGCCGGCCCCCATCCAGGTCCCGGCCGTGGCCCTGGGAGTGGCCGAGCGCGCGGACGTGATCCTCGACTTCACCCAACTCGCGGGTAAAACCCTTTATCTGGAAAACCGGCTGGAGCAGACCAGCGGCCGCGGCCCCACCGGCAACGTCAAGGCCGCGGGGCAGGGCAACCTGGTGCTCAAGATCGTCGTCGACCTGCCGCAGGTGGCCGACAACAGCGTCAACCCGGCGACCCTGCCAGCGTACTACGCGCTGCCGGGCACCACGGCCACGCCGCGAGTGCAGCGCTCGTTCAAATTCGACCAGACGCGCAACGGCGAGTGGACGGTGAACGATGCGTTTTTCGACGGCCTGCATCCGCGCTTCACCGTCCAGAAGAACAGCGTCGAGACCTGGCAGCTCAGCGGCGGCCGCGATTGGGAGCACCCCATCCACGTTCATTTCGAGGAGTTCCAGATTCTCTCGGGAGCCGCGGGCCTCTACCCGGACAGCCAGTATGGCGGCACCTGGGGCGGCGGCTCGGGCTGGCGCAGCGGCGGCAGTTGGGGCAGCGGCGGCGGGCCCGCGACGGGGGTGAACAAGTCGCGGAAAGACGTCGTCCGCCTCACCAGCCGGGGAGACGTCAAGATCTTCATGCGCTTCCGGGACTGGGTCGGCCCCTATCCGATGCACTGCCACAACATCATCCACGAGGATCACGCCATGATGATCCGCTTCGACATCGCCGCCACTGGGGACACCAACAGCCGGCCGTGAGGCCGATTCCGAGAGAAGAAAGGAGATCCTGCCATGTCCAGCGTGACGAGAAGAGGATTGCTCGCGGTTTCGGCCCTGCTCCCCCTGGCGCGCGTGCTGCCGGCGCGCGGCTGTGAGGTCCCCGCCGGTGCTCCCACCACGGCCGGGTCCTTCGCGCCCCCGGTCTCGGGGCGGGAGATGATGCGGCGGCGTTTCTTTCCGGACGTCGTCCTGACCACCCACGAAGGCCGGCAGGTCCGGTTCTACGAGAATCTGCTCAAAGACAAGGTCGTGGTCCTCAACCTGATGTATGCGAATTGCCAGGGCGTCTGCCCGATCATCACGTCGAACCTGGCGCGGGTGCAGAAGATCCTGACCGAGCAGGGGAAGCGGGACGTTTTCTTCTACTCGCTGACCGTCAAGCCTGAAGAGGATACGCCGGAGAATCTCAAGGCCTACGCGGAGATGCACCACACGGGTCCCCGCTGGCAGTTCCTCACCGGCAAGCCCACGGACATCGAGCTGCTGCGCAGCAAGCTCGGCTTCGTCGATCCCAACCCACAAGTGGACCAGAACGACCCGGCGAGCCACAGCGGCATGGTCCGCTTCGGCAACGAGCCCCAGGCCTGGTGGGCCGCCTGCCAGGGGCAGGCCAATCCCGAGTGGATCGCGAGGGAGATCTCCTACGTGATTCCCCCGCAGAGGCCCGCGGTAGGGTAGGCGCCGCGAAGTCTGGGACCTTGGCCTCCCGGCGTGCTAGCCCCGCCCCGGGAGGCAGCTCCAAGGTAGCCGGTTGACCGGAGCCGGCACGAAGAGAGGAACGATCCGCGTCGCGACAGACCCAAAGAGGGGCTCTCAAACCCTTGATCTTCTAGGCCCAAAAAGTTTCGGGGGGGATTTTCCGTCTATTCCTCCGCATGAGTAGACGAATCCGCTTCATCCCAGACTCCGGCGCCCTGGTCGAGGTGACCTGCCGGGCGCTGCAAAGCCGCTTCCTCCTGCGGCCCGGGCCGACCCTTGATGCCATCCTCCTGGGAGCCCTCGCCCGGGCCCAGCGCCGCTACGCGGTGCGCATCATCGCCTTCTTCTTCGCCTCGAACCATCTGCACCTCATCCTCGAGGTCGACGACGCGCGGCAACTCTCAAGATTTATGAATTACTTCCTCTCCAAGGTCGCCCGCGAGATCGGCCGTCTCACCGGCTGGCGGGAGAAGATCTTCGGCCGGCGGTACCAGGCGATCCAGATCAGCGACGAGCCCGAGGCGCAGATCGCGCGACTCCGCTACGTCCTCAGCCACGGCTGCAAGGAGAATCTGGTCGAACGCCTCCAGGAATGGCCGGGAGTCCACTGCGTCGAGGCGCTGACCACCGGCAAGACTCTCGAGGGCTGGTGGTTCGACCGCACCCAGGAGTATCTCGCCCGCCGTCGCGGCGAGAGCTTCGGCACTTACCAGTACGCGACCCGCGAATCCTTCGAGCTCGCTCCGCTCCCCTGCTGGAAGCACCTACCGCTGGAGAAGCGGCACGAGCTCGCCGCCGCCCTGGTCGCCGAGATCGAAGCGGAAGCCGCCGACCGTCGGGAGCGCACCGGAGCCCAGGTGCTCGGCCCCGCCGCTATCCTCGCCCAGAGCCCCGAGAGCCGCCCTCTCAAAACCAAGCGCTCGCCCGCGCCGGCCGTCCATGCCGCGAGCCGAGCCGTCCGCCGCGAGCTGCGCAACGCCTACTTCCTCTTCGTCGCCGCCTACCGCAATGCCGCTGAGAAGCTCCGGGCCGGGCACCGCCACGCGTCCTTCCCCATGGGTTGCTTCCCGCCGCCGCTGCCGTTCGTGGGCGGGTAGGAGGCGGCCCCCGTCTCAGGGATACGTGTGTCCAGACAAGCCGGAAACCGCGGAATCGGGGCTGTGGAGCGGCAAAATCGCCTTCAAACCTCGGTTTCCCGACCTCAAGATCGTCCAAGAAACCGGCGACGATCGCCTTGCGGCTATTTGGGGCCACCGACCATGGGTAAAGCTCTGCGATTCGGGTGGAACCTCCCCTCAACCGTACGAGGTAGGATGGTGCGCCGGGCCAGTTGAATGGGTCCGGTAGAACCCTCAGGTAAGGCGCATCGCGCCTACCCGGAAAGGAGATTGATGAAGAAGCAGAGTAAGAAAAAGCTGGCTCTCCACAAAGAAACCCTCGTCAGCCTGGAGAGCGGCCGGCTGATCGAGGCCGCCGCGGGTGCGCCGACGACGACCAGGGTTATCACGGAGTGCTTTTCGGCCTGCACCTGCCCTAACACGGAGTAGACGGCACTTTCCGGAACCAACTCGGACCGTCCTTTCGGGACTCAATCCCGAGAGACGGTCCGCCCCTTCACGGCTCTCAACTTTTCGGGTGGCACCTCTCCAGTCCGGCACCTCTTCCGGATGGCACCTCTTCCAGCACCCCTTCCACCCCGCGGAGCACTTGAGGAGAGCTAGAATGTCCGCGCCGGGGGCGGTTCCCTGGCGCTACTCAGGGAGACATCCAATGAAGAAGCAGGTCAAGAAGATGGTGCTGTCGAAGGAGACGCTGAGGAACCTTGAGAAGGGGGAACTGGTAAGAGTGGCAGGAGAGGCTTCTGCTTATGCGTGCACCGACAGCGTCTGCTGCAGCGGTATGCGCACCTGTAATTGCCCTGGGACCACCGGCACGTCGAGGCTCTGCTGACCATATCGCGGCAGGTGAAGCGGGCCAACCCGCTCCACCTGCCCGCTCGCCGCCCTCCACCACCCACATTGAGTTAGGACACGACCAAGCTCGGCTGCGCGCAGCGATTCGGGTGGCACCTCTCGGTCGCGGAGATCGAAGCGGAAGCCGCCGAACGCCGGGATCGCACCGGCCTCCAGGCGCTCGGCCCCGCCGCCATCCTCGCCCAGAGCCCCGGAGGCCGCCCTCTCAAGACCAAGAGATCGCCCGCCCCGGCCGTCCACGCCGCGAGCCGCGCCGTCCGCCGCGAGCTGCGCAACGCCTACTTCCTCTTCGTCGCCGCCTACCGCGCCGCCGCCGAGAAGCTCCGCGCCGGCCAACGCGACGCGCCCTTTCCCATGGGCTGCTTCCCGCCGCCCTTGCCGTTCGTGGGCGGGTAGGAGGCGGCCTCCGTCTCAGGGATACGTGTGTCCAGACAAGCCCGAAAACCACAAATTCGAGGTCGCCGGGCTGGCGAACCGCCTCCAAACAGCGCCTTCGCACCCCCGCGATCACCCAAGAAGCCGGCGGCGTTCACCTCGCGCTCATTTCCCCGCCGCCGTCGCCGAGCGAAGCTCGGCTACGCGCAGCTATTCGGGTGGCACCTCTTCCGGCGACGCGTCCTTCCCCATGGGTTGCTTCCCACCGCCGCTGCCGTTCGTGGGCGGGTAGGAGGCGGCCCCCGTCTCAGGGATACGTGTGTCCAGACAAGCCGGAAACCGCGGAATCGGGGCTGTGGAGCGGCAAATCGCCTTCAAACCTCGGTTTCCCGACCTCAAGATCGTCCAAGAAGCCGGCGACGATCGCCTTGCGGCTATTTGGGGCCACCGACAATGGGTTAAAGCTCTGCGATTCGGGTGGAACCTCCCCTCAGTCCCCGTCTCAGGGATACGTGTGTCCAGACAAGCCCGAAAACCACAAATTCGAGGTCGCCGGGCTGGCAAACCGCCTCCAAGCAGCGCCTTCGCGACCCCCAGGGTCACCCAAGACGCCTTCGACGATCACCTCACACCCATTTGGGCCACCGTGGCCGAGCGAAGCTCGGCCACCTTCAACTTTTCGGCTGGCACCTCTCAGCTCCACCTCTCAGCTCTGGGCAGCACCTCTTCCAGCCTCGGTCGCACACGAGGTGCCGCAGTGCATCGCTAGTCCTCAACTATTCGGGTGGAACGTCTTCTCGTCTTCTTGGTCGGCCCCAGGCTCTTTATATGGGTAATAAAAAACGGAGAAGGTGTACCGATAAGTGGGGGTGTCCGGATGGGGGACGCCAGCGCGATGGAAGATGTTCGAATGAAACATGACCAATCGGCCCGGCTTCGGCGTCACCGCCGCGACGGCATCGAGCTTCCGGTTGTAGAAGACCGTCTCTCCTCCCCACGCTCCTTTCCAGAGCAGATTGGCATAGTAAAGAAAGGTTATGGCATCGGGAGAGTCGATGTCCCGGTGAACGGTTCCGCAGCTGCCAGGGCCCATCGCTGCCGCATAGGTATGCGAGAAGCACACGGAAGGATCGGAGATACCGAACTCACGCTTTGCGACATTTTCAAACAAACCTTCGGTTATAGGCCAGAGGAAGGGAGCGCTGCGGAACTTTTCCTTCTCGATCGGGATGCTTAGCTCTCGATCAAAAGATTCGCGGCGCCGGAAGCCCAATTGCAGAACCACGTTTGCGAAGTTCCGCACGGTGTCCGCGGGGAAGATCTCATCGTAAATGTAAACACGCCGGTCACTGATTTCATGAGTGCGGCTTGGGGTGAACACTATCTGTTCCATAACTTGCTCCCTTGTCTTGAGGGGTCATGGCCGGACATCTTTGGAAAGAAGGGACGGAGGGAGAGCTGCCGCAGCAGGCGACCAGGGCCTGAACTCGCCGCTCGGTCTCGGTAAGCTTGATTAACAGCTCGTCGACGTCCGTGGTCGCATCGAGCTCGGCGATCAGGGCGTGCAGACCCCAGGCGCGCTCCTGCGCCTCTGTCGTGGGCAGGATCGCCTCGTCCCCGGCAAGGCGCAGGGCGTGAAATCTCCACTTCACTCCAGCCTCTGAAATGATTGGAGGGATCGAGAGAGGGATCGCCTGCTCCAGGTCTCTGGAATGGCCGGAGTAGATACCATCCCCGGCGATCCAATCGTACTCGGCTTCGAGGATCTCACGGAGCTTCCGCAGCGCCGCGCGCGAGAGCGAAGGAGCAGCGCCCTTATGAAGGTCCAGGGCCAGTTCGACAGCTCGTTCCCTGGAGCCTAGGACCGAGTCATCGCCCAGGAGCCTGAACTCGATCTCCTCGGCCAGCGCACGGGAGAATTCCTTTTCGATTGGATGGAACAAGGAAGGCAGATAGGACAAGGACTGGACAGCAAGACGGCAGAAGCGCTGCATCTGCGTGAGGTAGAAAAAGATCTCGGTGCCAATCACCGAGCTTCGCCGGATGCGGCCTGCGACGACCCCCTCGGAGGAGAATCGCCCGAGGAGCGGACCTCCGGAAACGCTAGGCGTCTCTAGATCCAGAAACCGGCCGTCCACGGTAAAGTTGTTGCCGAACGATCCCCACCAGATTCCCTCCCTCATCCACAGCCCGAAGTGTCGGCATGCCTGTGCCACCGCGCTCTCAAGCTGCGCGACGAGGGTCCTGGGGCTGATCTTCTGAAGGTCAGAGTTGGAGCCGCACCAGGGCTCGACAAGCGCAGCCGACAGCAACTGGGCAAACCGTGCGACGCTGGTCTGGCCTTGCTGGACGCACCTTGGCGTCAGATGATGGAGGAGCCAGGCGAAATTTGAGATCCTGGCGAATGACCCCGGCTTGACGGTGATCGCCTGGATCACCCCGTCAGCAGCCGGCAAAGTCTCTTCTGGGAAGTCCTCCACCATAAGAGCCCTGAACCGAGCTAGCTTGGAACTCAGGGGCCGCAGCAGGACTCCTTGGCACGGTACGATGGACTCCTCGCCGCCGACGGCCCTGACATAGGCGCTGATGACCAGTTCCCGGATAGCAGAGCTGGCGGTCAGATGGCCCGTGTTGTGATTGAGATCACTAGAATTCCAGTTGCCGGCCAGCGGAGTGCGGCCTATGCCTTTCAGGTACAGGCCCTGGTAGACGCCGGACCTTCCGGAGCCCAGGCGCCCACTCACCTGCAGGAAGGGAGTGATCTGCTGATCAGCGAACAGGAGCCTCTCCGAAGGGACGAGGCGCTGCCGAGCGCCGAAGGCACCGATGCGACCAGGGGCGGCCACGACGTTGCAGTGCTCGTGCTTGGAAAAGACGGAGAGGAAACCCCCGGCCCGTACAGGCACCGGAATGTCCCACGGGTACTGCGCATGAAGCTGCATCTCGGGCATCCCTAAGCCGGCCCGCCGCTTAGTTGGCGATGAACAAATCGCGGGGCTCCTCGTTGCCCACAGGCAGCCGGGGAAGATCTCCGATCAGCATCTGAGCAAGCTGCGGCTTGCTCTCGCGCCTCATCAGGTCCAGAAGCTTGATCCGTTCGCGCGGTACGGAGGCAAAGGGAACGGCGGCCACATACTGGAAGAGAAGGTATTCAAAGGCCTTGCTTGCGGGTTCGAACTGGAGGTCGCGCCACTGCTTCGGATCCCAGCGATTCAGGTTGAGGAACCGGAAATCGGGCGTCCGGTCGTGGCGAGAATGGCGGCGCGATTCAGGCTGCTTCCATGCACCGCAGAGATCCTCGTCGTACTTGACGAGCCGCCAGAGGGCCCCGGCGATCTCCCCGGTCAGCTCTTCGAGTTCGGGTGTGACCGCCATTGGAGCGGACAGCTCGGCCTCAGGCATCTCGACGCGCTCCTCGGCAAGGAACATCAGCCAAGACCGGGTCAGCCTGCGCTGGGTCACGCCATACTTGAGCTCGTGACTGAGCCAGGCCAGGAGCCGCGGGCTGCGCCGCAGATCCAAGGCGTCGAAACCCCGGAATCTCCCCATGGCATAGAACTTGGCGATCCGGTTTAGGAACTCGGGCGTTTGGACTTCGAAATCGGTGCAGAATCTCCGATACTCCGACAGGTGGGCCTCACGATAGCTCACCGTGACAGGCCCTCTGACGCTGCCGATGTCACAATAATGGTTCACATCGTTGACAGACAGGAACCAGTAGTCGAGACCGACCGTCGCAACGGCCTCGGACAGCAGATGGTAGAAGGAAAACTCGTCAAGATTTTCGGCATTAATTGGCCGGGAGAAAACCTTCACCTCTGGATGCAGCTTCTCGATCATTTGATAGGCCCATGAATGCAAGTAATCATGAGCCATGAAGAGGGCTTCCGTCACGAGTAGGTCGTTCTCGTTAAGGTCGCGGGCCGAGGCGAAAGGTTGCCTGAGCCAGCGGGCAAAAAAGGAGTTGCTGCTATAGAAGTAGGCGCCCTGCAAAGGGTTGAAACCGCTGACCGTGATAGGAATGACCTTCTGGTAGGTCCAGTATGCGTCAACCCCTCGCGAGATCAGGCGAAAGTCGAGACTCGTGAAGGCTCTCTTGACCAGAGGCACTCGGAGCAGGGACTCGGCGTGCAATTCGGCATCGATAGCGGCGACGCGGATCTCTTGCAGAGCTTCTGGTGATAGCGCGTCCGGCATAGACAAGGCAGTCCTCTCCTGTTGTCATTCGTTCTTAAGAACCTTGGGCGCGAGCTGAGATTAGGGAGGTAAGCACCTGGACGGGCCAGGCCCTACCTCCCCGGCGAGATCTGTCTATTCGATCTTGACGTCCTTGTTCCCGCCCGAAGTCTCGCCGACCTCGATCCCGCCGACGTCCTCGAAGCCGCCAGCAACGTTCTCCAGATCCTCGACTGTCAGTTCTTTCTGCTCGGCCTGAACATCCTTCTCTTCCTGCATGTCTTGCCTCCTTACAGTCCTTCGTTGCATGTTTCCGCCCTCACGATGAGGGCGAGTTGAAGGGAGAACTCATGGGAGCCCCTAATCACCGATAGCTTTCTGGCTATAGGCCGAAGCACTCTGTTCCTACGTCATCTGAGTGCTGCCGACTAGAAACATAACTAGGATTCCGAGCACTTGATCTCTGCAAAGAGAATAACGTCAGATAGCAAATCGCTGCTACTTAGACGATTCTCCAGTTAGAGTATACACAAGTCTGGAAGCCTCGACAACAAATCAACAGAACTTACCCCGCGTTATTTCACCGAGGGAAGACAAGGGACCCACAGTACCGCCTCCAGTGCCTCTTTACGCTGAATTTTCAGCCGTTCCATCCCGGTGGAGGCAAGGGAGGAGCGGCTGAGCGGAGGGCCTTGGGCCGGTTCCGACCGTCTATCAGCCGATGGCCCAGTGGCCGGGGTTGGCGACGACGCTTATGGTGCGCACGAAGACCCGGCCCGAGAGCCTGGTCTCCGCGGTCGCCCGCGCCATCTACGCCGAGGACAAGGATCTGCCGCTGCTGGAGGTCGCGAGCCTGGACTCCGTCGTTGCCACCATGCTTTCGCAGGAGCGCTTCAGCATGCTCCTCCTCTTCGCCCTCGCGGGGCTCGCCCTGCTCCTGGCGGCGGTGGGGATCTACAGCGTGCTCACCTACACCGTCGAGCAACGGCAGAGGAGATCGGCGTGCGCATGGCCCTGGGAGCGCAGATCCGGGACGTGCTCCGCCTGGTGGTCGTCAAGGCGATACGGCCCACCCTCCTGGGCATCCGCTTGTCGGTCCGCAGGCTCATGTGGCAGACCCGGAGAGCGTCTCGCACCCGGTCCAACAGCTTCGGCTCGCGCTTCTCTGGAAGGTCGGCCATCCGCAGGCTCCCCGTGCCGCTCGATTTACGCCAATCCTGCCACGATTGGCTCGGCGCCGCAATGGCAGGTGGCCGCTAGCTAACGAA
>CAVVXL010000008.1:0-221774 GCA_963752235.1 uncultured Acidobacteriota bacterium
CCCCGCCCCCTCCAAACACCCCACCAACAACCCCGCCGCCCGCTGAGCCCCATGCCGGTTGAAGTGGATCCCATCCTTCAAAAACAACCCCACACGCCTCTCCGAAGGAATCGCCGCGAACTCCGCCGCCAGATCACAAACCACCGCCTTGTCCTCCTTCCCCACCTGCCCGCACCGCCTCCACGTACTGCTGATGCAGCGGCACCAGCTCCGCCAAATTCTTGATCCAGATCCCCTTCAGGTACGCCGGCTCCTTCCCCTCCTCGTGCGAGGTGGGGGCGGTGATCAGCACCGGCACGGCGCCGCCGTCTCGGGCTTCTTTCACCATGGCGTGGAGGTTGGCGCGGAATTCGGGGAGGGGGACGCGGCGGTTGTCGGAGGAGCGGTGGAGGGCGATCCAGGCTTTTTCACCGAGTTGGACGAGGCGGACGTTCTGCCAGCGGGAGCCGGTCTTCTGGAGGAGCCTTGCGACGTCGCGGTCCGGGAGGCCGAAGCCGATCCAGTGGTCGTTCCAGCCGTAGAAGATCGTGATCACCTTGGGGTGGAGCGGCAGGGCGTCGCGGCGGAGCTGGCGGAGGCCCTGGAAGGTGGTCCAGCCGGCGGTCCCCAGGTTGACGGCGGGAAAGCGGACGCCGGGGTGGCGGGCGGCGAGCTCGGCTAAGAGGAATTCGGGGTAGCGGGTGTAGTCGGTGCAGGAGTCGCCCAGGAAGGCGAAGGTCGGGCGGTCGGCGCGCGCGGCGGCCAGGCGCTGGTCGTAGTCGGTGTGGACCCAGAGGAGGTCGGGGTCGGCGCGATAGTCGCTGTCCAGCGCGGCGAGCGAGCGGGGCCAGCCGAGTTGGATCTGCTCGGGACGGAGATGGTAGGAGAAGCCGATCAGACGGAGCGCCAGCTCGCTCACCCCCAGGGCGAGCGCCAGGCTGAAGCCGGCGAGGAGGGCGAGCTGGAGGAAGCGTCTCACGGCGTCTGGGCGGCGTCGTTTGACGGGGTTCGCCGGGGTTTCAGGATTCGGCCGGGGTGCTGCGGCGGAGCTGCGACGATTCCGGCGCCGACGGGGGGCGAGGTCGGGGTCCCCTTCTCCGGCGGCGGACACCGGCGGCGGGACGATGAAGGGCGAATCGGCGCGCACCCAGAAGCCTCCCACGCGGTGGTAGCCGTAGCGCGCCATCACTTCGGGGACGCGGCCGAGGAAGCGCACGCCCCAGATCTGGAAGAAGGCGTCCGGGCGCTGCTCGCCGAGGAGGCGCGGGTCGTTCCACTTGGTGTGGCCGGGGCGGAAGGTGTCGAAGTGGTCCTCGTCGAGCGGCACCACGGGGTCCATGTGGGCCACGGTGCGGTCGTTGTAGCCAAGGATGTCGATCAGCTTGTAGTTCGAGAAGTAGGCCGGCACGCCGGCCCAGGCGGAGGCCACCACGGCGCCGGGGCGGACCATGCGCCGGAAGCGGGTCATCGCCTCCACCACCTGCTGGTGGCGGTCGGTCAGCGGCGGGCGCTCGACCAGGGCGAGCAGGCGCCAGGGGTCGTGCGCTCCCGGGCTGGGGCCGGCTTGCCCGTTATCTTGCGCGAAGGCGTCCGGCGGCGGCAGGGCGGACGGCGGCGAGGCGAGCCAGAGGCCGTTCGCGATCAGCAGCGCGGTGATCGTCGCGGCGGCGAGGACGAGGCCGCCCAGCGGGTCGTCATCCGTGGCGTTCACGGTTTCCGCGCGCGGACGGCGCCTCCACAGCGCCAGCAGCTCGTTCAGGGTGGCGTTGAAGAGCACGAAGAGGAGCGGCATCACGAAGGCGACGAAGCGGTTGGCGCGGATCGGGATGTCGCCGTCCCAGGCGTCGGCGCCCACGTAGACGCTGTAGGCGGCGTAGAGGAGGAAGACGGCGGCCGGCAGGATCAGCCGGCCGCGGCGGCGCAGGAAGGCGGCGGTGCCGAGCCCGGCGACGAGGAGGATGGCGAGGTGGTCGCGCACGAAGGTGGTGAGCACCGAGAGGCCGCGCAGCAGGCGCACTTGGAAGGGGATGCCGGTGAGCTTCAGGTAGTACGTGTTCGGCAGCCACTCGCCGTAGTACGCATGGCGGAAGAGGGCGTAGACGAGGCTCATGCCCAGGAAGACGGCGAGGCCGAGGAGCCAGCTCCGCCGCCCGGCCGGGCGCAGGCCGCCGCGGAGGAGCACGTAGCCCTGGACGGCGGCGACCAGGAGGAGCATGTCCATGCGCAGCAGGAAGGCGGCGGCGCAGACGATCCAGAGGGCCAGGTGGCGGTCGCGCCCCGCGTGGACGGCCGAGAGGGCGAGCTGCACGGCGAGCACGGCGAGGAGCGCCTGGAGGCCGGTCTCCATCCCCATCAGCGCCCAGTAGGCGAGCGGATAGTAGAAGGCGGTGAGCACGGCCGCGGGGAGGCCGTGGCGGGCCTCGGGCGGCGAGAAATGGTCGAGCATCAGCCGGCGGACGGCGATGATGGTGCCGGCGAGGGTGAGCAGCGAGAGGAGCTGCACCACCAGGCTGCGGCGGTCGAGCGGCAGCGGCAGCGCGTTGACCGGGATCATCAGGAAGGTCCACAGCGGATGCGTGAACCCCTCGACCGGCTCTCCCCAGCGCGCCCAGGTCAGGCCGTGGCCGTTGACCAGGTTCCGCGCGTAGGTCATCGAGATCATCGCGTCGTCGAACAGGCAGTAGACGCGGCGCCCCTCGACCTCGAACGACGAGCGGTGGATGAAGAAGCCCGCCCAGAGCCCGAAGACGAGGAGCAGCGCGGCGAGGCCGGCGGCGGGGCGCGAGGCGAGGCGGAGGACGCGGGCTTCGGGTGAAGACAGCTCGGGCATGGTGGATTCGGGGGAGGGGCGCAAGACGGCGGCTATTGTGCCACACCGGGCCTCGGAGCGGCCCGGAAGAAGGTCCGGAAGGGGTGCCAGTAGCGGCCGACCAGGGCGCCGGCGGCGAGGGCGGCGGCGAGGAGCGAGGCGAAGAAGCGCGGCCAGCTCCCCGGCGCGAAGAGCCAGGCGGCGAGGGCGAAGAGGGGCAGCGGCACGAGGTAGAGCAGGGCGAAGTCGCCCAGCAGGGTGCGGAAGCGGGGGCCGAAGACGCGCGCCACCTCCCAGGCCATCACCAGGTTTCCCAGCAGCAGGTAGTTGGCGGCCCCCATGCCGACGGCGCCGAAGCGCCAGGTGAGGTAGATGCCGAAGCCGACCAGCGAGGCGAGGTTGAGGAGCTCGATGGCGAGCCAGCGGCGGTCGCGGTGCTCGGCCTTCAGCATCTCGCCGCCGAGCATGGTGAACTGGTCGAAGAAGGGGATGAAGGCGATCGCCCGCAGGATCGGCGCCGCGGCCGGCCAGTTCCTCCCCAGGATGATGCCGACCACCCGCTCGGCGTTGAAGAACAGGAAGTAGCTCGCCACCACCTGGCAGCCGAGGAGCTGCACGGTGCTCAGGCGGATGAACTCGACGAACTTCGGGCGGTCGGGGAGGTACTCCATCAGCGTCGGGAAGAAGGCCCGCGGATAGACGATCGTCGCCACCAGGAAAGCGATCATGTAGGCCCGCGAGTAGAGCCCGACGGTCGCCGTATCGCGGAACCAGTCGACGATGTAGATGTCGAGATAGGTGACCAGTTGCAGGGTGAGCCAGATCAGGAAGAGGAAGAAGCTGCTGCGGACGAGCCCCGGAGATCAGCTCCGGCTCGAACTGCAGCGGGATCTTCCCCCACGCCTTCCACCACGAGTAGCCGGCGAGGAGCGCCGCGCCCACCAGGTCGCCGATCACCAGGCTCCAGTAGCCCCAGCCCAGCCAGGCGAGCCCGACAGGCGACGAGGGCGATCACGAGCCCGCGCCCGATCTCGGGGGCGACCAGGTTGCCGATCGTCAGCTCGCGCTCGAAGAAGGCCCGCGGCACCTGGGCCAGGCCGTCGAGCAGGATCCAGACGGCGAACACCCGCAGCGCCCCCGGCACCTCGGGGCCGAAACGGCCGAAGAGGGGGGCGGCGAGGACCAGCGCGCCGGTGAGGATGGCGCCGAGGCTGGTGGTGATGGCGAGCACCGTGCCGTAGGGGCGGCGCTTGTCGCGCACCAGCTGGTAGGTCAGGCCGAGGTCGCGGACCGCCGAGAGGATCGTGACGATGCGCAGCGCCAGCTCGTAGACGCCGTGCCCTTCGGGGACGATCAGGCGGGCGAGGGCGAGCTTGGCTCCGAAGTTGATCCCCAGCCGGGCGAGCTGGATGGCATAGGAGGCGAAGGTCGAGCGGAGGACCCGCTGCTCGGTGGTGCTCATGGGGAGGAGAGGGACCGGTGCGGAGACGTTGGCGGCCTGCGACCTCACCCTCTGTCTCCCTCTCCTAAAGGAGAGGGAGGACGCTCCACGAAGGGGGCCTCTCGTAGGGTGCGCTGTGCGCACCGAGAGGCTCTCAGGTGCGCACAGCGCACCCTACGGGCGATCCGCTCCGGAGGCGTCCCCCTTCTCTTTTAGGAGAAGGGGATAGGGGATGAGGTCGCAGGCCCCACCCCTCTACAGCAGGTTCGCCCAGCGCGCCCATTGCTCGGTCAAGTCCATGCCGGTCGCGAAGTCGAAGGCGGGGCGGTAGCCGAGGAGGCGCTTCGCCTTGTCGATGCGGACGCGGGTACGGGGTTTGAGGAAGCCGATCATCTCGGGGGTGAGCGGATGGATCGGCAGCTCCGACGCATCCCCCGCATCGCCACGGCGCGCGCCGGGGGGCGGCTGCCGAGGCTCGCCTTGATCTTCTGCTGCACGGTCTCGGGGAGGACGTTGCTCGCCAGCTCGCGGAGCCAGACCCCTTCGCGGGTGCGCTCGATGCGTTCGCGGATCGGCTGCTCGCGCTTGAGGATGCGCAGGGCCTCGCCGACGGCGTGGGGCTGCGCGCGCTTCCAGCGCTTCCAGTGGGCGAGCGCCTCGGCCTCGGTCATGTCGACCGTGCGGCGGACGCTGCCGAGCATCTGCTCGAAGCGGCCGTAGAGCTCGCGCCAGGTGACCGGCTCCTCGCCGGAGATCAGGAAGGCCTCCCCCACCGCCTCGGGGCGGACGGCGGCGAGGAGCATGGCGCTCACCAGATCGTCGACGTAGACGGCATTGCCGAGGCCGCTCGCCGCCGTCGACCAGGATCTGGCGGCCGGCCTTGAGGGCGCGCAGCACCGCCTCGGTCCACACGCCGCCGTAGGGGCCGTAGACGGCGGTCGGCTGGAGGACGGCGACGGGGAGCCCGGAGGAGAGGGCGATCGCCTCGGCCTCGAGCTTGCTGTCCGAATAGGGATTGCCGAAGCGGCGGCGGGGGGCCGTCTCGTCGAGGTCGCCGTCGCCGGTCTGGCCGTAGACCATCAGCGTGCTGAGATGGACGACGCGCGAGACGCCGACCGCCCGCGACGCCTCGAGCACCCGCCGCGTCCCCTCGCGGTTGACCGAGGCGCGGTGCTTCTGGCTCCCCGAGGTGCCGTAGGCGCAGTGGAAGACGAGGTCGCACCCCTGGATGGCGACGGCGAGGTCCGGCGCGCTGGTGACGTCGCCGCGCAGCACGGTGACCGGGAAGCGGGCGAGGCGGGCGGCGCCGGCGAGGTTGCGCACCACGGCCCGCACCTCGGCGCCGTGCTCGAGCACCAGGCGCTCGGCGAGCCGGCTGCCGATGAAACCGCCGGCGCCGGTGATCAGCGCCCGGCGGCCGCGCAGGCTGGGGAGGTCGAGGCTCAACCTGCGCTCTCCTGAACTTCCTTGGGGACGATCGACCAGGGGAGGACGAGCGGCCGGCGCCGCGCGTAGCAGGCCTCGATCAGCGCCAGCGAGCGGCGACCCTCGGCGCCGGAGACGAACGGCTCGCGGCGACCGCGGACGGCGGCCGCGAAGTCGTCGATCTGGCGCACGAAGACGTCGCCGAAATTGAGCCCGGCGCCTCCCCCGGTATCCGCGTCCGTCCGCCGCGCGTGGCCGGCGAGGGAGATCTCGCGGTCGGCGATCGACAGGCGGATGGTTGGATCGGAGTCCCAGATGCCGGCCTCGAGGGTCGCCCGCTCCCCCTCGAAGATGCAGGTGTTGCGGAGGTTGCGGGTGCGGCTGATCTCGACCTTCCCCGGGATGGCGAGCTCCCCAGAGCCCAGCGTCAGCTCCAGCTCGCAGTCCGACTCGACGCCGCCCACGGCGTCGTCGCGGTAGTCGACGGCCGTCCAGTCGCCCAGCCACCAGAGGAGGAGGTCGAGGACGTGGACGCCGAAGTCGGCGAGCACGCCGCCCCCGGCCATCTCCTTCCTGAGCACGAAGTCGGTGGCGAACGGCCAGCGCGGGATCACCCCCTGGCGCAGGTCGAAGCCGCGGATCGCGCCGAGCAGGCCGTCGCGCAGCAGGTTGCGGACCAGGAGCGAGGAGTCGAAAAAGCGGAAGTCGAGCCCCACGGCGAGCGTCGCGCGGCCGGCCGCGGCGGCGGCGATCATCTCGTCGCATTCGCGAACGTTGATCGCCATCGGCTTCTCGACCAGCACCGAAACCCCCTGGCGCAGCAGCTCGACCGAGACCGGCGCGTGGAGGTGGTTCGGCAGCGCCACCACGGCGGCATCCACCTTGCCCGGCAGAGCACGGTAGTCGGTCATCACCTCGACCGACTTGCCGAGGCCGAAGCGCTCGGCGAGGGCGCGGGCGCGCTTGGCGTCGGCGTCCACCAGGACGGCCGGCTCGACCTCGCCCGAGGCGAGGATCGCGGGGAGATGGTGGATCTGCGCCACGGCGCCGCAGCCGACGACGGCGACACGGAGCTTGGGAACGTTCGGTTTCGGCATGGCGGGGCTGTTCGGATTCAGCGGGCTCGGCGCGCCGGAGCGGCGGCGCATGTTATCAGAGGGCGGAGGGAGGTAGGGCCGAATCGCGCAGGGCTGCGGCCAGCTCCGGCAGCGTCCCCACGTCGCGCCAGGTGCCGCCGGGAAATTCGACCCCTTCGACGTGCAGCCCCGCCTCGACGGCCGCGCGGACCACGGCGCCGATCTGGAGCTCCGGGCCGTCCGGGCTCGCCTGCGCCTTCAGCGCCTCCTGGACCGCCGTGTGGAGGAAGCGGGTGAACACCGGGCTCCAGACGGCGATCAGCCAGTTGAAGCGGAGCGCCGTCGTCTCCGGCCGCACCTCGACGCGGACCACCCGGCCGTCCTCCCCCAGCTCGACCATGTCGGTGGTTTGCGGTTTCGCCGCCGGGAAGAGGCCGAGGACGAGGTCGGCCCCCGTCGCCCCCTGCCGCGCGATCAGGGGGGCGTAGGCGTCCGCCGGCTCGAAGATCACGTCCGGGAAGCCGAGGGCGACCAGGGAGTCCGCCACGAACGGGAAAGCCCGGTCGAGCGTCTCCGGCACGCTGCGCGACCCCGGGATCGAGAGGTAGGCGAGCGAGACGCCGGCGATTTCCCCCGTCCCGAAGTAGCGCGGAACGTCCCATTTCGACTCGTGGAGGACCATGAAGGCCCGCTCCACCCCGGCGGCGCGGAAGCGCTCCAGCAAGTAGTGCCCCGCCACCCTGAGCGCGGGCCCGCGCGGCGTCTCCCGGAAGCCGACCGGCAGCAGCTCCTTGCTGCACGGCAGCGGCCCCAGCCGCTCGGCGCGGCCGGCGGCGGGGATCAGGCCGACGATCATTCCGGTAATCCGAAACGAGCGCGGACCTCCTCCACGCTCAGGGTGCGGTCCGCGTCGCTGTCGCGAAGTCCTTCCTGGATGTCTTTGCGAACACGGCGCTTGTAGATCCAGTCCATCAGAATCGCAACGAATCTATCCATATCGCCTCAGTTCCCCCCGGCCACGTACCCCAGCGCCCGCAGCTCCTCAACTTGCTTAGGCGTCAGCTTGGGCTGCGCGCCGTTGGTGTGGCCGGGAGCGAGGTCGGGGCCGTTGGCGGCGAGCCAGGCGTTCTTGAGCTGGCGGGCCATGCGGTCGAGCGCCTGGGGATCGTTGACCGGCTGGTCGCCGCTCGGGGTCCAGCGCACGAGGGTGAGCTGGGGCGGGCTGCTGCGCCGGCCGGTGAGCGGCGGAGCGGTCTCGAACTGCTTTTGCAGGCGGTCGAAGAGGGACTGGAAGGGCTCGGTGAGCGGCGGCACGGGGGTGCCGCCGATCCCCGCCAGGTGGGCCCGGAAGTACGCCGGCTCGGGGGGCGCGAAGCGGCTCTCCCAGAGGAGCTGGAGGTCGCCGTCGACCAGCGAGAAGCGGTTGACGCCGTTCCCAAGGTAGAGCTCGGAGAGGGCCCCCTTGTCGAAGCGCTGGAAGAAGCTGGGGGCGGCGCCCGGCTCGGGCTTCGCCCCCGCGGCCTCGATCAGCGTAGCGGCGACTCGCACGTTCGCCGGGCGTCCGGAAGGCATGGCGAGCCTGCGCGGGAAGGCCGCCGGCAGCTTGATCACCAGCGGCACGTCGATCAGCACGTGCCCGAGGTTGCCGCCGTGCTCGATCTGTCCGTTCTCGCCGAACTCCTCGCCGTGGTCCGAGGTGACGACGAGGAGGGTCTTGTCCCACTGGCCGCTCGCCTTGAGCGCGGCGAGCAGGTGGCCGAGCACGAAGTCGGCGTAGGCGGCGTTCAGCCGGTACATCGCCCGGAAGCGCCGCGCCTGCTCGGGCGGCAGCTTGACGCCGGGGTCCATGTAGGGCTCGAGGTCGAGCGGCTTGACCTGCTTCGGGAGATCCGGCGGCACGTCGTCCAGATGGTCGAGGAAGGCGTCGCGGCGGACGTAGGGGGCGTGCGGCGCCAGGATGTGGATCCAGACGAAGTCCGCGCCCCCTTTGAGCCCCTGGAGGTAACTCTCCGCCCGGCCCCCCTCGCGCAGGTAGCCGAAGCGGTCGAACCCCTGGGCGTAGCCGAACTGTTTGTCGAGCCAGTGGTTGGAGCGGAAGGCGGCGGTCTTGTAGCCCGCTTCCTGGAGCGATTCGGGGAGGGTGACGAAGCGGTCGTCGAGCATCGCGCTCTCGGCCGAGCGGCTGCGCACCCGCCACGGCTGGTAGCCGGTGAACAGCGACGCCATCGAGGGGACCGTCCAGCTCGAGGGGGAGACGGCGCGCCCGGCCCAGGTCGCCTCGCGGGTGAGGGCGGTCAGCGCCGGCATCACCTTGGGGGAGCCGCCGAAGGTCCCCACCGTGTCGGCCCGCAGGGCATCGATCGTGATCAGCACGATCGGGCCGCGATGGGGCGGCGGCCCCGGCGCGCGGCGGGCGCAGCCGGCCGCCAGGAAGCCCACGGCGAGAAGCAGCGGGAACACACAGTACTTTTGCAGCAAGCGGCTCGTCTCCACCCCGGCAGGAAGGTTCCGGAAGTTGCGGTAGGATACCCCACGTGCGAGCCTCGGTCGTCCGCCCGCTGGGAGGAGCACGCCTCTTCCTTCTTCTCCTGCTCACCGTCGTGCCGGTCGCCTCGGATGTGGCGATCGCCCAGGACGAGCCGCTGCAGGCGCTCTCGCCGTCCGGGCTGTCGGCCGGCGACGGCCAGCTCCTGACCCTGATCCCCACGGGCACCGGCGCCCGCGTCGAGCTGCCGGGGGGTCAGACGGTCGCCGCGGCGCTCCCCGCGCGCGCCACGGTCTCCTCCTTCGCCGCCCTCGACGGCGGCTGGGTGGCCGCCGGCAGCGCGCCGGACGCGGACGGCGGCCGGCGCCTCTTCCTGCTGCGCGGCGATGACCGGGCCGCGCACCCGCTCCCGGCGCCTCCCGGCCAGGCGAGCCGCAGCCGCGGCGGCCCGGTGCTGCTGGTCGACGGCGGCCGCCTCGCCGGCCTCGCCTGGCTCGAGGGGGACGGCGAACGCTCGTTCTCGGTGCGCTCCGCCGTCTGGACGGGCAGCGCCTGGCAGGCGCCCGAGCGGGTCTCCTTCCCCGGCCCCGGCAGCCAGCTGGGGCTCACCGGCGCCGTGCTCGCCGACGGCTCCTGGCTCCTCGCCTGGAGCGCCTTCGACGGCCACGACGACGAGATCGTCTGGAGCCGGAAGGTGGGAGCTTCCTGGCAGCCGGTCAAGCGCCTCCATCCCGACAACGCCGTCCCCGACATCACCCCGGCCCTCGCCGCCACCGCGGACGGCGGCGCGCTGATCGCCTGGAGCCGCTACGACGGCCACGGCTACGCGCTGCGGATGGCCCGCTTCGCGCGCGGCGCCTGGGGGGGAGAGCATGCCGCCGCGCCGTCCGGCTCGCTCTACCCCACGTTCCTCGGCGCGGCGAAGCTGCTCTATCTCGACGCCGCTCCGCGCGGCTGGTCGGTGCTCGACCTCGACCCGCAGGGGCGCGCCAAGGCGCGGGCCTCGGCCGCCTCGGCGCTCGACCGCCCGGCCGTCCGCTTCTCCGGCGGCGCGGCCGAGATGCGCTGGCCGTCTGAGAAGGTGAGCGCCTCGGCGCCCTTTACCGCGGTGGACAGGGTGCCATGAGGCGCCGCCTCTGCGGGCTGGCCGCCGCCCTGCTGATCGGCCCCCTGCTGGGCCCGCTGGCCTCCGTCGCCGGGGCGCAGTCGGCGCCGAAGACCTACGTCGCCTTCGGCGACAGCATCACGGCCGGGGTGGGGGACGATCCGGCGCGGCCGAGCCCGGGCTATCCCTTTCGCCTGCAGACGCTGTTGCAGGCGGTCGGCCAGAGCGCAACGGTGGTGAACAGAGGGGTCGGCGGCGAGAAAACCCCCGAGGGGCTGTCGCGGATCGATGCCGTCCTCGCCGCGGTACCGGTGAAGCCCGGCGACGGGCTGATCCTGATGGAGGGGACGAACGACATCTCGCGCTCGATCTCGCTCGAGACGACGATCTTCAACCTCGACACCATGGCGAGCAAGGCGGAGGCGCTCGGGATGGGGGTGATCCACGCCACCGTCATCCCCCGCGAGCCCGACGCCAAGGTGGACTCCGCCAACATCCTCTGCGATCAGCTCAACGGCAGCATCCGCAACCTCGCCGGGCAGCGCGGCCGCGCCGAGGCCGATCCCAACGAGGTCTTCCGCAACCTGCCGAACCTCTTCGGCAGCTTCTACAGCAACCTGCCGGACGATCCCGTGGGGCACCCCAACCCCGCCGGCTACGACGTGCTGGCCAAGCTCTTCTTCAACGTGATCCAGGGGATCGACACGGTCTCCCCCGTCCCCGGCCTGATCAAGCCGGCGAACGGCGCCGTCAACGTCAAGCCCGGCGCGGCGATCCAGGTCGACGTCTGGGACTTCGGCACCGGCATCGACCTCGCGAACACCTTCCTGCTGGTCAACGGCCAGGTCACCGGCGCGGTCGCGCAGGAGCCGCAGGGTACCGCGCTCCACGCCGGCTTCGTCTACCAGCCGCCCGCCCCGTTGAGCGGCACCGTCACCGTCGGCCTGCGCGCGCAGGACCTCGCGACGCCCCCCAACCTGATCGACCGCCAGATCGCGAGCTTCACGGTCCAGGGCTCCCCGCTCGGCCTCCAGGGGGACATCAACGGCGACGGCCGGGTGGACGGCACCGACCTCATCCTGTTCGGCATCCACTTCGGCGCCCTGCAAGGGACCGCCAACTACTCGGCGGCGGCAGACTTCAATGCCGACGGCAGGATCGACGGCCTCGATCTCGCGATCCTCGCCGCCAACTTCGGCCAGGTCGCGCCCGGCACCACGCCGTAGAGCCTTCTTAGTTGACATAGCCGAGGGCGCGCAGCGCCCGCTCCGTCTGGCCGTTCACCTCTTCGTCGTCCCCTTCGAGCCGCGCCTTGCGCATCCAGGCCACGAGGTCGCGGCGCAGCCGGCGCACCTCCTCGGTGCGGGTGGCTGCGAGGTTGTGCTGCTCGAGCGGGTCCTCCGCCAGGTTGTAGAGCTCGAAACCGCCGGTCGGCGAACCGGCCGCCCGCGAGCGGGCCCCCCCGGTGTTGAAGACCAGCTTCCAGATCCCCTCCTGCACGCTCTGATAGAGGTTCGGACGATGCCCCGCCTCGGAGAACGCCTGGCGGAAGACCGCTTTCTGCGCGGCGTCCGCGGGCTGCTTCCGCATCAGGGGCCACAGGCTGTGCCCCTCGAGCCCGGGGACCTGGCGCTCCGGCGCCACCGCCTCGCGCAGGGTGGGAAAGATGTCGATCAGCTCGACCGGCGCGGCGATCCGCCGCCCGGCCGGCAGGCCGTTCCGGATAAAGAAAAGGGGCACGTGGCCCGTGGTGTTGTACGGCAGCGGCCCGTGCTCGAACCAGGAGTCGTGCTCCCCCAGCTCCTCGCCGTGGTCGGCGGCGAAGACGATCAGGCTGTCCTCGAGCAGCCCCAGCGCGCGCATCTCGTCGAGCAGCTGCTGGATGTGGGAGTCCATCACCAGCACGTTCGCGTCGTACTGGGCCACGAAGTACTTGAGGTCGGTGTGGCCGTCGAGGGTGTATCCCCGCTTCACCATCCGTTGCGGGATCTCGCGGTCGCCGGGGCCGCGGTAGATCGCATCGCCCACGAACGGATCGCTCGTCCCCGCCGGCAGCAGATAGGGGGCATGCGGGTCCGTATAGTGGATCCACGCGAACAGGCGGTCGGCCTTGGCGTACTTGCGGAGCAGCGGCAGGGCGAGCGCGTTGACCCGCGGGGCGCTGGCGAGTGGACGGTACTGCTTCGGGTCCTCCGGAAAATCGCCGCCCCCCCAGGTTTCCTGGAACTCGTCGAACCCCGCGTTCCACCCCAGCTTCGCGGCGAGCACCGCGTTCGAGACCACGCCGATGGTCTTGTACCCCTGCTCCTTGAAAAACTTGGGCAGCGTCAGGTAGGTCGGCGGGATGACCAGCGCCGCCTTGTGCGTGAGCCCCGTCGTGTGCGGATAGAGCCCGGTGAACATCGCCGCGAACGAGCTCCCCGTCTTCGGCCACTGGGTGATCGCACGGTCGAACGTCACCCCCCCCGCCGCCAGCTTCGCCAGGCTCGGCGTGGTGGCGCGCGGGTAGCCGTACAGGCTCATGTGATCGGCCCGCAGGGTGTCCACCGTGATGAAGAACACCCGGCGGGGGGGCGGCCCTCGGCCTCACCGGCCTGCTTGCCGCGGCAGCCGGCCGCCACGAAGGCGAGGAGGGCGGCGAGGAGAATCCAGATTGATTTGGGCTTGAGCGGCAAGGGTCGGGACTCCGGGTCCAGGGGACGGGAGATGCTACTACAGTGCGTCGTGCCCGGCCTCGAACTCCGCCCGGCGATAAATCGCCGGGCTAAGAACTGCGCCGGATCAATCCGGCTTCGAAGCCCCCTTCAGGGGGCGCCGTTCTTAGCCCGGGCATTCATGCCCGGGCGGGTCAGGCCGACTCTCCCCCATGCCAGAATACCCGCCGCCATGCCCCTCCGCCCCCACCCCGACCACCCCAACCTCTTCCAGGACGCCGCGGGCCGCGCCGTCCGCCTGGCGGGCTCGCACCATTGGGACAACCTGATGGAGAACGCCGAGCGCCCCGGCGGCTTCGACTTCGAGCGCTACCTCGACCGCCTCGAAGCTTGGGGGCACAACTTCATCCGCCTGTGGACCCACGAGGCGTGGACGCACGACCTCCACCCCCGCGTCTATCTCCGCCCGGGCCCCGGCCGCGCTCTCGACGGCCGGCCGCGGTTCGACCTCTCGCGTTTCGATCCGGAGTATTTCGCACGTCTGCGCAGCCGCGTGGCGCGCGCCGGCGAGCGCGGGTTCTACGTCGCCGTGCTGCTGTTCAACGGCTGGTCGATCCACGACAAAGGGGAGGGGAACCCCTGGGACCGCCACCCGTTCAATCGCCGCAACAACCTCCAGGGGATCGACGGCGACCCCGACGCCCGCGGCGAGGGGACGGACGTCCACACCCTGCGCGTGCCGGCGATCACCCGCCTTCAGGAAGCCTATGTGGACCAGGTGGTGGCGACGGTAGGCGGGCTCGAAAACGTCCTCTGGGAGATCGCCAACGAGAGCCCGCGGGAGTCCGTCGCCTGGCAATACCACTTCATCCGCTACCTGCGGGCGATCGATCCCCACCGCCATCCGATCGGCATGACCGCCACCTTCCCCGGCAACCGCAACCAGGACCTCTTCGCGAGCCCCGCCGACTGGATCTCCCCCGGCAACCGGGGCGGCTGGCGCCGCGATCCGCCGCCGGCCGACGGGCGCAAGATCGTCATCGTGGACACCGATCACCTCTGGGGGATCGGCGGCGACGCGGCCTGGGTACGCAAGGTTTTCGCCGCCGGGCACCACCTGGCCTACATGGACCCGCTCGACGACGATCCGGTGCGCGAGGCGGCGCGCCGGGCGATGGGCCAGGAATTGCAGCCCCTCGGCAAAGACGCCGAGTAGAATCGCGGCCCGATGCAGAAGATGCCGAAGATGACGAATCCGACCCAGAGCCCCGCCGCAGCCGTCGCGGCAACCGCGGCCCAGCCGCTCGCCCACCGGCAGGCGATGCTGGTGTTCAGCGGCCTGGTGCTGGTGATGCTGCTCGCCGCGCTCGACTCGACGATCGTCTCCACGGCGCTGCCGACGATCGTCGGCGATCTCGGCGGGCTCGAGCACCTCGCCTGGGTGGTCACCGGGTACCTGCTCGCGCAGACCATCGTGACGCCGATCTACGGCAAGCTCGGCGACCTCTACGGCCGCAAGATCGTGCTGCAGTCGGCCGTCGTCCTCTTCCTCGCCGGCTCGGTGCTCTGCGGCCTCTCCCGGACGATGATGCAGCTGATCGTCTTCCGCGCCCTCCAGGGACTCGGCGGCGGCGGGCTGGTGGTGACCTCGCAGGCGGTGGTCGGCGACATCATCCCGCCCCGCGACCGCGGCCGCTACCAGGGGATCTTCGGCGCCGTGTTCGGCCTCGCCAGCGTCGCCGGTCCGCTGCTCGGCGGCTACTTCACGACCCACCTCTCCTGGCGCTGGATCTTCTACATCAACCTGCCGCTCGGCGTCGCGGCGCTCGCCGGGCTGGCCCTCACCCTCCCCTCCCGCTCGCAGCGCCGCTCCCGCTCCATCGACTACGCCGGCGCCGCGCTGCTCGCGGTGACCCTGAGCGCGGTAACCCTCTTCTCGGACCTCGGCGGCGGCATCTATCCCTGGTCGTCGCCGCTCATCCTCGGGCTGATCGCCGTCGGCGTCGTCGGCCTGCTGGCGTTCGCCTTCGTCGAACAGAGGGCGAAGGAGCCGATCCTGCCGCCCCGCCTCTTCGCCGACCGCTCGTTCGCCATCACCTCGATCGTGGGCTTGATCGTCGGCTTCGCGCTGTTCGGCTCGATCACCTATTTCCCGGTCTTTCTCCAGGTGGTGAAGGGAGCGAGCCCCACCGCGTCGGGCCTCCAGATGCTGCCGATGATGGGCGGGCTGCTGACGATGTCGGTGATCTCCGGGCAATTGATCAGCCGCACCGGGCGCTACAAGCTGTTCCCCGTGCTCGGCACCGGGATCATGACCGGCGGGCTGTTCCTGCTCTCGCGGCTGGCGTTCGACAGCAATTCATACCTGATCGCCGCCTACATCCTGCTGCTGGGGGTCGGCGTGGGGATGGTGATGCAGGTGCTGGTGATCGCCGTGCAGAACGCGGTCGACTACCGGGACTTGGGCGTCGCGACCTCGGGGGCGACGCTGTTCCGGCTGATCGGCGGCTCCCTCGGCACGGCGATCCTCGGCGCCATCTTCGCAGCCCGCCTGACGGCGAACCTCGCCCGCCGGCTGCCCGCCGGCAGCGCGGGCGCTTCCCCACCGGGCGCGGGGCGGATGACCGCCGCGGCGCTGGCCGCGATGTCGCCCACGGTGCGCGCGGCGTACGGCGCGGCGTTCACCGCCTCGCTCAACACCGTCTTCCTGGTCGCCGCCGTGGTCTGCGCGGTGGCCTTCGCCTTCACCTGGTTCCTCCCCGAGCGCCCGCTGCGGGCCACCCTCGCGGCGTCGGCCGGCGACGCCGGCAACGAGGCGGGCGAGGCCTTCGGCCGCCCGGCCGACGAGGTGGGGGCGGAGGCGCAGATCTACGGGGCGCTGTCCGCGCTCTCGGACCGCGCGGTGCAGCGCCGCCACATGGAGAGCATCGTCGCGCGCGCCGGAGAGACGCTGACGCCGCTCGCCGCCTGGCTGCTCACCCGCCTCGAGCGCTATCCCGAGCACGACCCCTTCGCGGCGGCGGGCGAGCGGGGCGTCGAGGCGGAGCGCGTGCACCTCGCTCTCGAGGAGCTGCGCGGGCGCGGGCTGATCGCGGAAGGCGCGGGCGCCTCCCCCAAGCCCCACACGCCGACCCCGGCGGGCTGCGACGTGCTCGACCGTCTCGCCGTCGCGCGCCGCGCCCACCTCTCCGACCTCGCGGCGGACTGGGACCCCAGCCGCCACCCCGACCTGGCGGCCTTCCTCACCCAGTCGCTCGAGCGCCTGGTGCCCAACGCCCACCGCGCCGGCCCCGGCGAGGCCTGAGGGGTTACCTGTTCATCGTGGATCGAGGGTGGTCAAGCCACCGGCGGCGGCACCACCGTCTCGTAATGGAGCGAGCGCGCGTCGAATCGTGACAGCACGGCCCGCGCCTTGGCGGGCACCACCGCGACCTCATACCGCTCCCCCGCAAACGCCTGCACGGCGGCCAGCGAGTCGAACCACATGATCGTCACGAACTCGACCTCGCCATCGTCCTCTCGCCGTCCGAGCGAGATGCCGCGGTACCCGGCGACCTGCCGACCCGCGATCCCGGGAAAGATCTCCTCGAGCAGCAGCGCCTGATAGGCGTCGGCGTTTTCCGGTGTCGTCCAGCCGCGCCAGATCCTGGTGATCATCGGCCAACCTCCTTTCCTTCCGCACAGCGAATCCTACCGCGGCTCGCGTCCAGCCTTGGCGCGCGGCGCCGAAGCTCGTAAGATGTTCCCGTTTCTCGCGACTTTGCGGGAACGGGAGACGCGTGAGCCAGCGGTGTTTTGCAGTCCTGCTAGCATCACCTCAAGGCGCGGACCACCCGTGCACTTTCGACCTAAACCTAAAGAGGAGTGAGCATGGCCTTAGACCCGTCCGCGCCGGCCGGCAACTCGCCGCAGCGCCTCGGCAATCACCTGCGCTTCCACGCTCCCCACGTCCATCTGAATTCGGCTTTCGGCGGCGACTGGTTTGGGCGCAAGGCGGAGGGGTTCGCACGGTTTTTCGGTACGCCGGTGTTTCTGATCGCGCAGACGGTGCTGGTCGGCGTCTGGATCGCGTTCAATATCTGGGGGCTCGCGCATTTCGACCCCTATCCGTTCATCCTGCTCAATCTGGCGTTCAGCACCCAGGCGGCCTACGCGGCACCGCTGATCCTTCTCGCGCAGACGCGGCAGGCCGACCGCGACAAGGCGCTCTCCGAGGCGGACGCCCAGCATCGCGAGGCCCTCGCCGCGGCCAGCGACGAACGGCAGGGGCTGGCCGCCCGCCAGCAGGAGCTGATCGTCAAGCTGCTGGAGCAGAATACCGAGCTGACCCGCGCCACCCAGGAGCTGACGATGCGTGTTCAGGAGCTGACGCGGGATATCCACAGCCGGACCTGCGAATCTTGAGCGCTCCTCGGCCAGACATCGGAGCATTTCAATGCGCGTAACGAACCGCCCGCGGGTTCGCCTGTAGCTTCGCCTCAGGGCGCCGTCAGATAGCTCAGCGTATTCTTGATCAGCCGCTTCGGCACCGCTTGCCACAGGTTCGAGTCGCCGCAGAAGACGATCCGCCCCTGGCCGAAGGGGAGGACGCCGAGAGCCGCCGGGCCGACCGGCTCGCCCGGGTCCTTGACGTTGTTGTCGTTCAGATCGAGATAGTCCTCAGTGGAGAGCCAGCCGAGGATCTTCGCCTCCGCCGGCTGCCCGGTGAGCCCGCTGCCGCCGAGGTATTGCAGCGGATCGACCCCTTGAGTGAGCGGATCCGGGGCGAACTTATTGAGCCGCGTCGTCGTGTTGTGCGGGCCGGGGCCGGGGATGCGGGCGATGCCTCGAAACTGCAGGCCGAAGTGCTCCGCCAGCGCATCCTGCGGATGATGGTCGACGAGCAGCAGAAGACGGCCGCCCGTCTTCACCCAGCGATCGTAGGCGTCGATCTCCGCCGGGAGGTACGGCCCGAATCCCGTGTCACGGATCACCAGATCGGCGCCGGCGAGGAGCGCCGCGGTGATCCGCGTATCGCGGGGGAGCTCCGTCACCCGGTAGCCGAGGGAGCGCAGATGATCGGCGAGGGCCTTTCCCTGATGGGCCGCGCCGGCGGAAAAGTCGCTCTTCTGCGGGAACCACCAACCCCCGCCGTCGTGCGAAGCATCGATCAGGACGCGGCGCGGCTTGGCCGGAGCCTCGGCACGGCCGGGGGCCGGCGTGCAGACCGCGAGCAGGGTGAGGCCAAGGGCCAGCGCGAGCTGGTGAGAGGGTCGGAGCATAAAAAGGTCTCCTGGAAAGAAAGTAAAATCGGATCGGGATCGATCGCGATTCATAAAACCTATCTCCTCGGCAGCGTCAGCTCGGCGAGCGCTCCCCCCTCGGGGCGGTCGGGACGATTGACGACGCGGATGCTTCCGCCGTGCGACTTCGCCACCTCGCGCACCAGGTTCAGACCCAGCCCCGTGCTCTTGCGACCGGTGTCGGGGCGCCCCAGCGAATAGAAGCGGTCGAAGATCTGCGCCAGAGCATAGTCGGGGATCCCCGGCCCCTCGTCGGTCACCGTGATCGTGACGCGGTCGGGCTCCGCCGTTCCCACCACCTGGAGGGCGCCGCCTCGGGGGCTGAAATCGATCGCATTCTGAACCAGGTTGTCGAACGCCTGATGGAGCAGGAAGGGGTTGCCGGCGATCGTGAGGCGATCCGGGACGTCGAGGGTCAGCCGGATCTGCTTGGCGGCGAGCCCCGGCCCGTGGCTCTCGGCGATCGTGCGCACCATCGCGTCGAGCTCCACCGGCTCCATCTCCGGCGTCTCGCGGCGGTTCTCGAGGCGGGCGAGCTCCAGCATGCGGTCGACGATGCGGGCGATCCGCTCCGCCTCGCCGCGGATGTTGGCGAGGAAGCGGGCCTGCTGCTCGGCGGGCATCCCCTCCTCCAGCAGCTCCGCGGCGCCGCGGATGGCGGAGAGCGGGCTCTTCAATTCATGGGTGAGCGTCTGCACGTACTCCTCGGCGTACTTCCTCCCTTCGAGCGCCTCCTGCATGCGGCGGAGAGCCAGGCCGAGGTCGCCGATCTCGGTACTGCCGAGCTTCGGGAACGGCGGGCGCTTCCCCAGGCGGATGCCGTCCGCGTAGCGCGCCAGGCGATCGATCGGGCGGGTCAGCCAGTAGGAGAGGACGAGGCTGAGCAGGGCCGCGACGGCGACCGTGAGCAGCCCGGCGCGGACGAAGGCGGGGCGGGCGAGGTGGAGGAAGGCGTCGATGCTCGCCGTCGGCTCGACGACGGTCAGCACGCCGCTCACTTTCCCGTGATCGTAGAGCGGCGCGCCGATGTAGAGGGCGGTCGAGAACGGATCGTCCGCAGGGGCCAGCGGGTTCCGCGTGGCGCGGGCGCCGTACTTCCCCTGGAGGGTGAGCTGCACGTCGTGGAAGCGGCTGTACATCTGCCCCACCGCCGAAGGCTGCCGGGTGTCGAACACCACCCGCCCCGCGGCGTCGGTGATGTAGACCTGGGTGTCGACACCCGTCTTCCGGAGATCGTAGATGTGGGCGGAGAGCTGCCGGGCATGCGCCTCCGCGAGCGGGGCGGAGAGATCGGCGAAGGTGAAACCGGGCCGCGCGAGCTCGCGCTCGACGACGCTCGCCAGCAGATTCGCGGTGTCGACGAGCGGCTCCTCCACGCTCTCGAGGTAGCGCGTGCGCAGCGTCGTCCAGATCCAGTCGGTGGTGAAATAGAGGCAGGCCGCGAAGATCGCCAGATAGAACAGAAAGATGCGGAGGCCGAGCTTCATGCGCTTTCCGTCTCCGCCTTCCTTACAGCCCTTCCTTCAGCGAGTATCCCGTGCCGCGGTGGGTGGCGATCGGATCGACGTCGGGACGCACGTCGCGCAGCTTGGCGCGCAGGTTCTTGACGTGGGCGTCCACCGTGCGGTCGAGGCTCGAATCGGGGGCGTCCCAGACCAGCTCGAGGAGCTGGTCGCGGCCGTAGACCCGCCCCGGGCGCTTGAGGAGGACGGCGAGCAGCCGGTACTCGTAACGTGACAGCTCGAGCGGCTTGCCAAAATAGGTGATCTGCAGCTTCTCCTCGTCGAGCGTGAAGGCGCCCCCCGAAGCGGGGGCCGGCGGGGCCGTGCCCCGCCCGACCCGCCGCAGCACCGCCTTGGTGCGGGCCGCCAGCTCGCGCGGGCTGAACGGCTTGCTCACATAGTCGTCCGCTCCGAGCTCGAGCCCCACCACGCGGTCCACCTCGCCGCTCCGGGCGGTGAGGAAGATCACCGGCACGTCGTGCCGTTCGCGGATCCGCCGGCAGACCTCGATGCCGCTCATGTCCGGCAGGCCGATGTCGAGCACCACCAGCGCCACCGGCTGGCGGTCGAGCACCTCGACCACCCCCGCGCCCCCCTCCAGCCGCAGGCACTGGAAGCCTTCCGATTCGAGGGCGTACTGGATGGTGTCGGCGATCGCCGGCTCGTCCTCGACCACCAGGATGGTCGGCTTGTCCATCAACTCTTCTCCTGCTTCCCAAAGGGGAGACGGCGCGCCAGGAAAACCGTTGCAAGCCCCAGCGCCGCGAGGATCACTACCATAATGCCTACCATCATGGCATGTTCGGCGTAGCGCTCGCCCGGGTGGCCGGTCAAGAGCGGCACGATCAGCGTCATCCCGAGGTAGACGCCGATCACCAGGAGGCCGCCGGCGAGCGAGAACCCCGCGCCGGCGGTGAGCTTGTCGAGCAGCCCGTAGATCCCGGCCAGCGCCCCCAGGTAGAGCAGGATGCCGAGCAGGCGGTGGAGCTGCTCAGGGGCCAAGCCCAGCACCGGTCCCTGGCGGTAGAGCTCCACCGCGGCCACGATGCGCAGGGTGTTGACGGCGAGGGTGGCCAGGTAGGCCCCGGCCGCCACGCCAAGCCACCAGGCGAGCCGTTGCCGCGGCGAGCGCAGGCGGTGGGCGAAGCCGAGCACGGAGACGGTCAGCACGAGGATCAGGAAGTTCACCCCCGCGCAGGCCGGCGCGATGAAGTACGAGCCGTCGGCCGGTCCCCAGCCGAAGCCGGGGAGGAGGACCAGCGTCTCGCCGCGCAGCCACCCCACGGCGCGGGCCGTGGGCACCAGGATCCAGGCGAGATCGGCGACCGTGGCCCGGCTGTAGGCGAGCTTCAGACCGTAGGCGGCGAGGAGCGCCGTCCCCCAGGAGAGCCAGGGGAGCCTTCCCCACCGCGCCGGCCGGCCGTCTCCGCGCGGGCTCATTTACGCGCTCACCCGCCGCAGCCAGACCTGGCCGGCGGTCCCGAGGGCGAAGAGCAGGAAGCCGAGGGCCAGCAGCAGCCTCAGCTCGGGCTCGGGGACGGCATGGTCCGAGACCCCCTGCGGCAGCGGCAGGGGCTGGTCGACCACGGGCGACGATCCATCAGGGTTGCGCACCACCTCGTGCACGGCGACGAACGAGGTGTAGGCGGTCAGCAGCTCGTACTTGAGCCCCAGGGCGGTCACCGTCTGGCGGGTGGCGTCGCCGCCGTCCGCGCCATCGTCCGCGCCATAATCGGAGAGCCGCTTCACCCGTTCCCGCGCCCACAGGTAGCGCAGCGCCTGGAGGTCCGCGGACGGCTTCGCGTCGGTCACGTTGAAAACCTTTTCATAGCTCCCCTCGCCCCCCTGGCCGGTGACGCGGAGCGTGCCGGCCGCCTTGCCGCGCCACTTGCCGAAGACGATCAGTGGACGCTCGGCGAAGAGATCGGGGACCGACAGCGGCTCGACGTCGTAGGTTTCAAAATCCTCCGCCTCCACCGCCACGTGGGTGAGCACCGGCGAGCGCACGTAGTCCTGGAAGCGCGCCGCCGCCGCCTTCGCTTCGCCAGGCTCGGTGACGATGAACGGCTCCCCCTGCCCCGCGTGCGCCATCCCTTCGATCAGATGGCGGTTCACCGAGCTGCCGATGCCGAAGGCGAAGAGGTTCGCGCGATTGAGGCGGGTGCGGATCTGCTCGAGGATGCCGGCGTCGGCCTGCACGAAGCCGTCGGTGATCACCACCATGGTGCGCGAGACCCCCGCCGATTCCGGCAGCGCCATGGCGCGCTCGAGCGCCGCCCCGAGCTCCGTCTCGCCGCCGCCCTGCGTGCTGTCGATCCTGGCGATCATCTGACCGACGTTCGCGGCCGTGGCCGGCAGGGACTGGTCGGACAGCAACTGCGAGGCGCCCGAGAAGAGGAGCACGTTGAAACGGTCGGTCGGCCGCAGGCCGCCGATCAGCTCGCGGATCAGCGTCTTGGCGGTGTCGAGCGGGAAGCCGTGCATCGAGCCCGAGACGTCGAGCACGAAGAGGTATTCGCGCGGCGGGATCTGCCGCGGCTCGACCCGCCGCGGCGGCTGCACCATCAGGAGAAAGAAATTCTCGTCCTTTCCTGGCTGCCCCGGATAGAGCAGCAGGCCGGTCTGCACCTGCTTCCCCGTGAGGCGATAGCGCAGGATGTAGTCCCGGTCACCGCCGTGAGTCTCCGTGGGATCGAGGCGGACCTTGGCGGTGTTGCCATCCTCCCAGTCGACCTGCGTCCGGTGGGAGGGGGACGCCAGCTCGTCGATCGGCATGCCGGCGGCGATGTGGGTTTCGATGTCGAATTTGTAGCTCGGCGCCTGCTTCTCGTGCAGGTAGGGACTCTTCACCCAGGCGTCGCTTGCCGCCACGGTCTCCGGCGCGTTGGAATAGCGCGGACCGACCACGGTGGGATAGACGAATTCGTAGGTGCCGTCGGTGGGGATCAGCAACTCGCTGTAGTGGAGCTCGACCCGGATCTCGTCCCGCGGCATGACGTTCGCGACGTTCATCGTGAAGACGTTGGGACGCGCCTGCTCGAGGAGCGCCGCGCTCTTCCCCGCCGCCTTGGCCGCCTCGTACTCCTGCTTCGCCGCCTGCTTTTCGCGGATCTGGGCGCGGATGCGCTGGGTGCCCACCTGCAGCGTCATGCCGTGCACCGCCGCCCGCGTCGAGGCCGGAAACACGTAGCGCAGGCTCATCGGGCGGCTCCCCTCGTTGCGGTAGACCTGGGTGACCAGCACGTCCGCGATCACTCCGGCGATGTGCACGTCGGCCCGGGTCTCCTTGAGCGGCAGCCGGTCGACGGCGGGGTCGCCGTTCTCGACGAAGAAATAGGGCGAAAGGGTGTGGTTCGTATCCTGGGCTGGGTTCGTATCGAGCTCCGCGGCCACTCCCGGACGCGCCGCCAGGAGCGCCAGGGAGAGAACCAGAAAGACTGCTTTGCAAAAGAGTTTCATCTCATCCTCCTCGGCAGGGAGGATCCCTGCCATGCCCCGAGTCTGCGGTTCACAGAAGGAGGGGGTATGAAGGGGGAATGAAACGACCGAGAAGTCGGAGACGTCCCGCCGTCCCCGTGGCCTGCAAAGGTTCTCGTTACGCACTGGGATGGAACCCCGCCGCCGCTTGCGTCAGAATAGGGCGACCGCCACGCACCACGACTCTTAGGAGATCGGAATGAATCGCCGCTCCCTCGTCTGTTTCCTGCTCCTCGCGAGCCTTGCCGCGGGCTGCTTCAGCACGCGGGTGGCCACGCACCAGTCGAGCAGCGCGCTCGACTTCCTCTACCCGCAGGGCCGCGGCGCCGCCACCCCGGCCGCCGACGTCGCCCTCCACCTGCCGCTGCGGGTCGGCCTCGCCTTCGCGCCGCGGACGGCGGACCGCGACGACCCGATCACCGAGGCCCAGAAACAGGCGCTGCTCGCCCAGGTGGCCGCCGCGTTCAAGGCCCACAAGGGGGTCGGCCACCTCGAGGTGGTGCCCTCGATTTACCTGAAGCCGGGCGGCGGCTTCGGCAACCTCGACCAGCTCGCGGGCTCCCTGGGGCTCGACCTCATGGTCCTTCTCTCCTACGACCAGGCGCAGTTCACCGAGTCGACCCGCGCCTCGTGGACCTATCTCACCGTCGTCGGCCCGTTCCTGATCGAGGGGGAGAAGAACGACACCCGCACAGTGATGGACGCGGTGATCTACGACATCAAATCCCGCGCGCTCCTCTTCCGCGCCGCCGGCGAGAGCACCGTCAACGGCAGCTCCTCGCCGCTCAACGAGAGCCGCAAGCGGCGCCTGTTCGCGGGCCAGGGGTTCGACAAGGCGACCCCGGTCCTCATCGCCAACCTCGACAAGGCGCTGACCGAGTTCGAGGAGCAGTCCAAGAACGGCACCGTACGCGGCCCCGGCACGCCGGCCCTGGCGATGTACAACGCCGAGGGGAAACGGGTGAACGGAGGAGCTGCGGGCGGCGCGGGAGGCGGAGCGCTCGGCGGGCCCGAGCTGCTCGGCACGGCGCTCCTCGCCCTCGCTCTCTGGGGGCTGCCGCGGCGGCGCGCATCGTAGGCGCTCCGGCACGCCCGTTTCCCTGGGTTTCCGCGGCGCTGGTGGCCGTTGCCGCCCTCCTCGCGGCGCTGCCGGGAAGCGGCGAAGCCCTGGAGTACGACCGCGCGCGGGTGGCGGCCGGCGAGCTCTGGCGCCTCGCCACCGCGCAGGCGGTCCACTGGACGCCGCGGATGGCGCTCGCCGACCTCGGCGCCATCCTCGTCCTCGGCGCCTGGCTCGAAAGGAACGGACAGCGAAAAAGGATGCTCCTCGCCTGCCTCCTCGGCGCAACGCTCACCCTCGCCGGGGTGGCCCTCCTCCTCCCCCACCTCGCCCTCTACCGCGGCAGCTCGGCGTCCGCCTCGGCGCTCTTCGTCCTCACCGCGCTCGAAATCGTCCGCCACCCCCCGCGGCGCGGCGCACGGGCACTCGCCCTCCTCGCCCTCCTCCTCATCGCGGCCAAGGTCGCCTGGGAAATGCTCACCGGCGAAGCCCTCTTCGCCGCTCCCCTGCCGCCCGGGATCGCGGTCGTCCCGCTGGCGCACCTGCTGGGCGGCGCGGCGGGGGTCGTGGCGGCGGTGCTCCCTCGTCAGGAGCGCTCTCTGAGCGCAGCGCGAGAGGCGGCGCTGGAACGCCTCCTCCGCCAGGACTATCACCTCGGTGGTCAAGCCCCTTCACAAGATGAGCTGCATGAGCGTTGAACAGCTCCCCTACAGCGCGGCCACCGCGCTGAGAATCGCGGCGCTGACATACTTCCTGGGCTCCAAGGACGCGAAGTGAGCCGGAAACTGAGCGATCGCTCCGCGCTACTTGACCCCCGGCCGCGCCCGCGCCTCCGCCAGCAGGTTGCAGAACAGCTCCCCCTGCTCGATCGCGTCGTCGAGCGCCACGTGGGTGTGGCGGGAGGTTCCGAACCAGCGCTTGGGCATCGTCTTCTTGGTGGTGGCGCGGTAGTCGGTGCCGAGGACGGCCATGGCGAAGGTCTTGATGTCGACGGCCGAGAAGGAGAACGGGCTGCGGCCGGCGAAACGGATCAGATACCAGTAGACGAACAGGAAATCGAACCCCGCCGGATAGCCGACGAAGACCGGTGTACCCGGGAGCGCCTCGAGCCACGTCACGTAGGCGGCGATCGCCGCGGCGGGAGATTGGAGGTCCTGGCGGCAGGCGTTCCAGGCCTCGGGCCGGCTCGCCCACCACGCCATCGTGTCCGGATGGGCCGCGGCGCCCTCCAGCGTCTCCAGGTTGGCCGTGAACGTGGCGATCCGCGTCTTGTCCGCACGGTAGGCGGCGGAGCCGAAGCTGAGCATCGAATAGGGACCGGGGATGGGGCCGTCGGTCTCGACGTCGGTGCTGACGTAGATTTCCATCAGATGATCTCCTCGAGGGCTGCCGCCGCGCTTTTCTGCAGCCAGCGGGTCAGGCTCGCGGCGCCGAGCTTGCGCGCCGCGGCGTTCCAGTCCCCCTGCCTACCGGGGGGACGAAGACGCCGGCAGCGGCTGCCGGCGAGGGCCGCCGCGAATTCGCGGGCGGAGCGCTCTCCCGGACGGTTGGCGTCGAAGGCGAGCCAGACCTCGCGGCCGTGGGCGGCCTCCGGCAGCCAGTCCACCCAGCGGCCGATGGTCGCCACGCACGGGAACGCGGTCGAGAACGACAGCGCGTCGAACAGTCCCTCGACCAGGATCAGCGGCTCCCCCCCGAGGCCGCGGAGGCCGTCGAGCCCATTGAACAACCCGCCCGAGCGGCCGACGGTGAACATCTTCCCTTCGCCGCGGCGGTCGTGGAGGTGCCGGCCGTGCACCGCCCGCAGCTCGCCGTCCCGCCCGGTGAGCCGCGCCAGCACCGCCGGCCGGCCGTTCAGGTCGGGCGTGAAGCGGACGCCCGCGCCCTCGGCGATCGCGAGCGCCACCCGCCGCTTCTCGAGATAGGCCTCGGCCGGAGTAGCCGCCAGCGCCACCGAGCGGGCCCAGAGATCCTCCGGCCCCTCGCCCGTTCCCGGCAGTCGCTCGGCGTTGGGAGGCAGCATCCACAGGGCGCACATCAGATCATCCGGCGACGGAGCGAAACGTGATCGCTCAGCGCAGCTCGCGGGCGATCCGTTGCCGCAGGCGCCGGGCGAGGGCGAGCTCCCCGGAATAGTCGTGGAGCAGCTCGCCGCGGTCGCGCATCCGCAGCCAGAGGGTGTTGACGAACTCCGGATCGTTGTAGAGGGTGGGGGCGGGCAGCGGCGGGGAGGCCGGCTCGCCGCCGGAGCGACCCGCGCCAGCCGTGCCCCCCGCGTCGGCGAAGCCGCTGCCGAGGCGGATGTGCTTGAGGACGAAGGGAGCGACCAGCGTGATCATCGATTCGCGCTCGGTGAGCTCCTTGGCCTTGATCGATTCGTACTCCCCGTAGTAGTCGAACAGGGCGTTCTTCAGCCGGAAGTCGTGGATCACCCGCAGGTTGCCGGAGCTGCGCAGATCGGAGAAGGCGGCGTCGTGCGCGAAGAAGGAAGGGCGCCGCGCCATCTCGCTGAACGCCGCGTTGAACCGCGCCGCCGGGGGCGGCGTCGAGGAGCGGCTGGCGGCGAGGAGCTCCTGGGTCCGCAGGATCACTCCCCGGGTGCCGGCGATGATCTCGCCCAGCGCCTCGACGTCCGCGCCGAGGTTGTCGGCCAGGGTCTTCAGGTAGAGCCGCTCGACCTCGTCCTCGCGCCGCCGCTCCTTCCACTGGTCGAGCCCGAAGGAGACCGAGATGCTGAACACGATGACGAAGATCTCGATCAGATACTCCGGCCACCGGTGGCGCAGGGTGGCGACGAGCGGGCCTCCCCGGGGGCGGCGAGGCGCCGGAGGCTGCGCCTCGGTGGCTTCGGCGGCTTCAGCGGCCTCGTCCTCGTGTGGCATTTGCGGGATCTCCATGCGCCGGTCCTCCGGGTCATCCTATCGCAGGGCGTCGCCGCCCTCGAGAAGGCCGGGTGGGCCACGGAGAAGAACCGGCAGGCGCGCTTCTCCACCGCTCACCGCCGCCGGCGTCCCGTCTCCCTCCTCCGCCGGCACCTAGAGCTTCGTACGCACCACCACCTCATTGCAAAGGAGTCCCTGATGACCAAAGCCCTCCTCGCCCTGGGCGCCGCCGCCCTGACCGCCTCGCTCGCCTTCGCCCAGACCCCGCCTCCCGCACCGGCCGCGGCGCCCGCCCCCGCCATCGCGGAATCGAAGGAGCTGGCGGCAGTGCGCCGCGCCATCGACCAGGGGAACGCGCAGTGGAGCGAAGGCTGGCGGAAGGGGGACGCGGCGAAGGTCGCCGCCCTCTTCGCCGCGGACGGCGTGCAGCTCGGCGGCAACGGCAAGGTGATCAAGGGACGGCAGGCGATCCAGGAGCGTCAGAAGGCGGCGATGCAGGGCGCCGACCCCGGGGTCAAGGTGACGGTGACCACCACCACCATCTGGCTGGACGGCGACACCGCCTACGAGACCGGCAAGTACAAATACGAGTACACCGAGAAGGGAAAGCCCGGGGTCGACGAGGGGCAGTACGTCACCGTCTGGAAGCGCCAGAAGGACGGCTCCTGGAAGCTCTCGATGGATCTCGGCGTGCCGCACCCGTAGAGCCCGGACAAAGCCCGACAAAGCGCGGGCGGCCGGCTCGGGGCCGGCCCCTCCGCGCCCTACTCCGTCACCGTCACCGTGATCGTCTCGCGGCTCCAGGCGCGGTTGTTCGCCGGGTAGACGTCTTTCGGATCGCGCAGGAGGTAGGCGAGCCAATAGGTCCCGGGCGGCGTGCCGCGGGGGACCTTGAAGCCGGAGAGGGTGACCTGCAGGGTCGCGCCCGGCAGCACCCGGCCGCGGACCATCGCCCGCTTGACCAGCACGGCGCCGTCGAAGCTCAAGCGCACCGGCGCCAGGTAGACGTCGACCAATGGATTGATCAGCGGCACCGTGCCGACGTTCTCGATCTTGATCGGTCCGGCGAGGCCGAAGCTGCCGCCCGCCGGGAGCGCCGAGAGGGTGGGGAACGCCGTCCGGTAGTCCGGCGACGGGGCGAGGCCGTCCCAGATCGTGACGTACGAGCTGATCGACCCGTCGCGCAGCGCGACGCCGGGAGGGAAGGCGTGGCGCACGGCGGCGGTGTCGTCCGCGAACAGCTCGCCGCCGTAATAGACGCGCGGCTTATAGTTCATCACCGAGTCCCAGGTGACCTTCGCCCCCTGATCCGAGGGGTGCCAGAGCCCCCAGACGTGGCCGAGCTCGTGGAGCACGACCTCTTTGAACGCGTAGGCGCTCCCCGCCGTGCGCGTCGCCTCGAGATCGTCGAGCGTCCAGCTCAGATTGGGATTGAACACCGTGTCCGCCTCCACCAGCACGCCGTTCTCGTGATGCGTGAAGGTGACCGCCAGCACGCCGTCCCCCAGCTCGCGCCAGGTGGTGCCGAACTGCTTCGCCATCGTGGCGTCGTCCGGAAAACCGACCATGTCCGAAACGCCGTTGCCGTACGACCACGTGGCGCTCGGCGTCGCCGAGACGCGGAAGAGATCCTTCCGGTAGCGGTTCCAGTAGGCCATCTGGTACTGGTCCCACGGCGCGAAGTCGGCATCCGTCAGCGGATTGACCACCACCGGCGGCTGCGCGGGATCGACGATCAGATATTTCTCCAGAGCCGGCGACGGCGGGACGCGGGGAGGGATCGCGACCGCTCCCTCGGCGGTCTCGACAGCCCGCGCTTCGTCGGCGGGCGGCGGCGGAGCGGCGGCCGGAGCGCTCAAGGGCGGGACGGATCCCGCGGCCGGCCGCGGCGCGGCGGGATTCCAGGTCTTCGCCGGCAGGGTCCCGAAAAGAGAGACAAAGCGATCTCGCGGTGTGAAGGGAACCTGCGCGGCCAGGTCGCGCACCGCGGCGGTGAAATCGCGAAACGTGACCGGTCTCCCCTGCAACGTGAGCGGAGCGGAGCGCGTCCCGGCGGCGGCGAAGGCCGGCGCGGCGCCTTCCGCGCCGGGGAGCTCGCGGAACGCTCCCTGCTCGCCGCCGGTGACGGGAAGCAGGGTCGGCGAAGCGAGATCCCGCAGGAAGAGGAGATAGCGCGAGCCCGGCTGGAGATGGACCGAGATGCAGGTGTCGTCCGCCACGCTCCCCAGGGTGCCGCCGGGGACGGTGAGCGAGATCCGCTCCGCCGCCCGGCCGCGCAGGCGCTCCTCGACGCGCAGGGTGTAGTCGGTGAGGATCAGGGTGTGGAGCGCGTTCCAGCGGCTCGCGCGCCGCTCGACCGTGGCCACCACGATGTTGGGCGAGGCCGCCGTCATCTCGCGGACGCTCATCGGCTCGACGTGGGCGGAAACTCCGGAAGGAAAGGCGAGAGCGCAGAGGACGATCGCCACCGCGCGCCCGAAGCGGAACCGCTCCGGCCTCTCAAGGCATGCTTCCATGCTCGGCTCCTTTGCAAGAGCCCTCCTGCCTGCGATCCTCCCTGCGGCCTCATCCGACGACTGCACGTGACGCAAACAACACTGCCCTGATTGTACACCCGCGCGGCGGGCTCATTGAAGAATCGTATTTTAAATATTCTGCGAAGCTGGAGCCCATCACAAGAAGAAGAAGACGGGCCGGCCGCTCCGAAATGAAAGCCGGCTGCCGGCCATCTGGGAGCAGACCGTCGTATAGACTCGGCCTTCACGCTCTGGAGAGGATCGATCGATGCTTGAGCAGTCCCCTGCGGCCGGCGAGCCGGGCCTCCGCGAGCAGATCTTCGCGGGCTTTCGCGGCGACGTCCCCTCGCTGCGCCCGACCTTCCGCTACCGGCTGGCGCTCGGGGCCGTGGCGGCCGCCATGGTGCTGCTGCCCGCCGCCTACGTCGGGCTGGTGCTCGCCGCCGGCTGGATGGTCTTCACCTACGCGCGCTTCTTCTTCGTCGTCCTGCTGCCGGAGGCCCATGACGGGTTCGGGATCGCTCTCGAGCTCCTGCCGCTGCTCGTCGTCACGCCGGTCCTCCTGGCGCTCGTCAAGCCGCTCTTCGTGCGGTTCGCCAAACCGACCCCGCCGGTCCGCCTCGATCCCGCGGAGGAGCCTCTCCTCTTCGAGCTCGTCGGCCGGTTGTGCGCCGCCCTCCACGCCCCGCCGCCCCAGGAGATCCATGCCGATTGCCAGGTCAACGCCTGGGCGTCCCGGCGCGGCAGCGTGCTCTCGCCGTTGCCTCGGAAGCTGGTCCTGACCCTCGGGTTCCCCTGATCGAGGGGCTCTCCCTGCAGCAGCTCGCGGGGATCATGGCCCACGAGCTCGGCCACTTCAGCCAGAAGGCCGGCAGCCGCGCGCACGACCTGATCCGCGCCATCAACTTCTGGCTCGTCCGTCTGGCGTTCCACCGCGACCGGTTCGATCGCTTCCTGGAACGGCTGATCCGGCACCGCCGCAATCCGGCCCTGGAAATCTACTTGAAGACCCTGGCCCTCCCCGTCACGCTCACCCACAAGATCCTCCGGCTCCTGATGCTGACCGGCCGGACGCTCAGCGCCCACCTCTCCCGCCAGATGGAGTACGACGCCGACCGCTACGAGGTGCGCCTGGCGGGCTACTCCTCTTTCGATTCCACGCTGCGCGAGTATCTCTGCCTGCACGCCGCCCAGGGGCTGGCGATCTCCGCCCTCCAGGAGCAATGGAAGGAGAAGCGGCTGGTCGACAACTTTCCGCGCCTGGTGGTGGCCACCCGGAGGCAGGCGGCGCGCGCGATCGAGATCCAGGTCGAGCGCCAGATCGCCAACGAGCCGGCGCAGCGCTTCGCCACCCATCCGACGGTCCGCCAGCGGATCGCGCATGCCCTGCGCGAGAAGGGGGTGGGAGTCTTCGCCTCGGACCTTCCCGCGACGGCGCTGTTCTCCGATCTCGCCGGCCTCGAGCAGCGGGCCTCGCTCGCCTTCTACCGGACGCAGGTCGGCACGCAGGTCGAGGCCGCGAGCCTCATCCCCACGGAGGATCTGAAGGAGCGCCAGGCCCAGCGCGCCGCCGAGCGGGCCGCGCTCGACCGCTACTTTCAGAATCCGAGCTCGCTCAAGGGGGTGCCGCTGCCGGCGGCGTGGCCGCCGCTCGACCGGCCCGCGGCGCTCGCCGGGCTGCGGAACGCCGGGCCGGCGCTCGCCTCCCGCAACGAGCGCCACGCGCTCGCCAGCCAGCAGTATCACGCGGCGGCCGAGGAGAGGCTCGTCGCCCTCCAGGCCCGGGCGCTGCTCGAAGCCGGCTTCACGCTCCGCCCCGGCCAGTTCAACCTCCCGGAGGGGCTCCTCTCGCTGGCCCAGCGCGCCGCCGCGACCGCCGAGGAGCGGATGCGGTCGCTCGGCGCCGAGCTCACCGCCGGCGAGGAGAGGGAGGTCCGCCGCCTCCTGCTCCCCCTCTCCCTCCTCGACGGCCCGCCGGCCGCCGAGGCGCAGCGGCTCCTCGCCTGCGCCGCGTTCCTCGGCCCCCACCTGCCGCTGCTGTTCGAGCTCCGCGAGACCTGCGTGGTGCTCGACATCCTGCGCGTCCAGATCAAGCCGGACCGGCCGAACCGCCGCCTCCGCGACGCTCTCGAGGCGCGGCGGACCCGGCTCCTGGAACAGCTCAAGGAGCTGCACCGGACGTTGCGCGGCCAGGCGTACCCGTTCGACCACGCCGGCCCGGCGGTCAACCTCGCCCAGTTCGCCATCCCGGTGATGCCGGCCGACGCCGACCTCGGCCGGCTGATGAGCACCGCCGAGCAGGCGCGACAAAAACTGTACGCGGTCTACAACCGTCTCCTCGGCCGGATCGTCTGGCTCGCCGAGCAGGTCGAGGCCGGGCTTCCCGAGCTTCCCGCGAGCGCGGAAGATCCCCTCGCCCCGGCTCCCACCGCCGGGCTCGCCGAGCCCGCGGCGATTCCTGAGAGCAAAGCGGACGCGGTCGAGAGCCGCGAGCGTTTCGCCCTCTGCTTGAGCCCGCTCCTCAGGCTCCGGCCGTTGCCTCTCTCCGACCCCTTCCCCGCCGCCGGAGCGCATTCGCCGGCGGCCCTCCAGGAGACCCGTCAGGCGGTCGCCTCGACCCTCCCAGGCTACACGGAAAGAGCCCGCAGGTATGAGCAGGCGGAGCGGCGCTATCTGCGGGCACTGCGCGCGGAGAAGCTCCTCGCCGCCGGGCTCCCGTTGCCGCCGGCCGACCTCGACCCCGCGCTCGACGCCAAGCAGCTCGCCGCCGAACGCGAGCCGGCGCTCGCCGCGATGAACGCGCTCGAGCCCGGCCTCCAGGCCTTTGAGGACTTGCAGGGACACCGCTTCACGATCGCCCTCTCGCTGCTCCAGGGCGATCCCTCGCTGGCGCCGCTGCCGCCGGTGCCGGAGATCGACCGCCTCCGCCGCGAGGCTCCCCCGCTGCTCGCCTGCCTGCGGGCGATCCAGGAGCAGATTCCCACTCTGCAGGAGCTGCGGCGGCGCACCGTGGTCCTGGAGGCGCTGGCCCGGCAGTCAAAGGGCAGCAGCACCCCGCGCCTGCGTCCGCTCGTGGCGGAGGAGATCCTTCAAGTCCACAAGCACTTGCAGGAGCTCCAGCGCGGCCTGCGGGGCAAGCCCTACCCGTTCACCCCCTCGAACGAGGGGACCGACCTGTCGCGATGGGCGGTCCCTTCCCTGCCGCGCCAGGAAGAGGCCAATCAGAACTTCCGCGCCGCCGCCTACGCCTTCACCCAGATGCTCGACCTTCACCGCCGCGTCCTCGGCCGGCTGGCCCGCTCGGCGGAGGCCATGGAGGAGGCGCTGGAGGCGCCGGCTGGCAAAAACGGTCCGGCTGGCTCGTCCTAGTCTGCGGACTCCAGGTCCGGTGCCTTGACCGCGACCACGTAAGGTTTCCCGGCGCGTTGCGCGACGGTGAAGATCAGATGAGTGCGGTCGGTTTCCAGATCGATCCGGCGTTGCTTGCCGCGGGCGGCGACGACCTTCCAATTCATCATCATGCCGAGCTGCAGCTCTTCGATCCTGGGCACTTCCAGGCCGTTCGCCATCTCCGCGTACTCCTGGACCAGCCCCGCGATGACCTCCTCCAGCTTCGCCCGAGCGCGCGGCGAGGCCGCCGCGGACGTGTCCTGGTGCCGGATCACGCCATTCAGGAGATCGTCGACGAATTTCAGCAGCGGTTGTTCCAGGACATGCCCGAGATCGGTCACCCCGTCCGGAGTGATCCGCAGCGTCCAAGTCCCGTGCGGATCGTCACAGGAGCCGCAGGTGTAGAGACTCTGGAGCATCTCCTTGGTGTGGATGAGCAGCCGATCTCCCTGCAGCCGCGCGCCGGACCCGCCGGTCGTGACGTAGGTCTTGATCAGCTCCGGCGTGGCCTCGCTCCCGGTCCACTCCCACACGCTGACCTGCCCCGGCACCTCGGTTCCCATCTCCGATTGCTGGAAGGCGTCGACCAGAAAGCGGGGGCGCCCCGCGCGGGTGGGCGGCAGCGCCAGGACGCGCCCTCCCAGGGGCCCCGAGTGGATGCCCGGATCGGCATAGCTCCAGGCGGCGAGCTCGCCGTCCGGCGGCCCCTTCTCCGCCAGCGCGCGGAGGTCCCACGTCACCGCGAAAGGGTGCGCCGGCGTCCGGGAGACGATGAAGACGTCGCCGTAGAACCCCCACGCGATCGAGACCACGATCGGCGTCGCCGGAGAGCCGGACCGCCGAGGGGGGCAGGTCGCCCTGCTCCACCCGGGTCGCCAGATCGGCCACGATCTCCCCGACGGTGGCTTGGGGGCGGGCGCTCAGGAAACCGACCGTCGACTGCCGCATCAGCTCCCACAAGCGGTCGAGCGCCCGGTCGCACGTCTCCCCATCCTCCTGAGACTGGAGCGATGGGTCGTCGCAGCGCAGGATCTGTGCTTTGGTTTGCGCGAGCTCGGCGCGCAGCGCTTCTTGAGCCCCGAGCGGCGACAGGAGGGCCGAAGCCAGGAACGCCGCGGCGCCCCACCGGGCGGTCTTCGCATGCATGGATTGCCTCCGCTTTCGCGCCGTTTTCGTGATGCCGGCCATTGTAGAACGGCGGCGGAGCGTCACGCGAACCGGAAGGGGCGCGCCTCACCCGCGGACTCTCTCGGTTCCGGGCCTCACGGGCAGACCTTCCCCCGCGTCAGACACGCTCCCCGGCAGGCGAGGTTCGTGGTGGTGCACTGGGAGGTGCACTCCGCGTACCCCTCGGGATCGACCGTTAGCAAGGCGACGCACAGCCCCTGGCAGGCCCCGTTCGTGATCCCGCACGTCGTGCAGCAGCGCCGCCGAAGGTCACCACGGTGCTCGACGGGCAGACGGGCGATCCCAGCCCCAGGAAGCCGCCCGGCACCTTCGCCTCGCAGTTGCCGCCCGGCTGCGGGCAGGGGTAGTCCGCGGAGCAGCAGGCGCCGTTGACCGTCACCCACTCCGGCGGGCAGCAGCCGAAATTGCCCGTCGCGTTCCCCCGGGCGCAGGCCCAGCCGCCCGGGCAGCAGGTGCCGCTGCCGCAGCCGATCTGGCCGCCGGAGCAGCAGGCGCCGTTGCTGCACGTCTGCCCCGCCCCGCAGCAGGACGAGCCGCAGGCCTGGGTGGGCGGGCAGCAGACGCCGCCCTTGCAAACCTGACCATTCTGGCAGCAGGTCGAGCCGCAGCTCTGCGGCCCCGGGCAGCAGTAGCCGGCGATGCACGTCTGGGTCGAATCGCACGCGAAGGTGAAGAGCCCGTTGCTGCACAGCGAGCCGCCGCCCGGTACGCAGGTGCCGCCGTTGCAGGTCGTCCCCGCTTGGCAGCAGGTGTCGCCGCAAGGGGTCTGCCCCAGGGAACAGCAGGGATGATTGAACGGGCCGCAGCAGACCGGGCTGCTGAGCTCCAGGCTGCAGTTCGTCGCCGCCGGGCACTCCCCCGAGCCACAGGAGGTCGGGGCCCCCGGCATGCAGATCGACCCGGCGCCGCCGGCCGAGACGCAGATCTGCCCGGGAGCGCAGCAGCTTCCTTCGCACATCTGCTGGTTGCCGGGACACCCCGCGTCCGCCAGGCCGGCCGCGGCGAAGATCCCCGCGGGCGAGGGCTGGGCCGGGAAAGCCGGAGCGCCGAAAGACAAGGAGAGGAACGCCACCACGAGATACCACCGCCCTGAAGCCAAGAGATCCCCCTCGCCCAAACGAGCCCCCTCCTCCGTGACGCGATGGGCCTCCACGCCGCGGTCGCCGTTCACTGCGGGGTCTCGGGGTCAGGCGCGGAGTATACCCAACCCGGGCCGGGGCGTTCTTCCGCGGGATGCCGGCGGCCCTCTCGGCGGAGGCCGTGGAGCGGACGTTGGGAGTGCGGGCTAGCGGGGAGCTGAACGGGGATGTAGGAACATCTCGATTCCTGTCAACGGCACGCACCGCGACCTTTGACGTACTGCCGCACACCTTCCTTGAGCTGTTCGAGGGTCCGCGGCTCGGGGTCTTTCTCAAACAGAGCCCGATGCACGTCCTCCGAGGTATAGCGCCCCGATCGCCGGATCACGATCCGCTCGCCGTCCTCCTCCCATTCCAGAAGGGAACCCGGACCGAGGCCCAGCCGCCGGCGGATTTCCTTGGGTATGGAGATCTGGCCTCGCGAGGTAACCCTTGAGAATCCGATTGCCATACGCTCAGAATACTATGGCAATGCAGCGCTCCGGACCTGTTCTCCCGGCGCCTTGTACTCCCGCAGCCCCGGCGGCCGGAGGTCCGCATCCTCGAAAAGGCGCAGGGCCGCCTCGAGCACGGCGAGCTGCCGCGGCGGATCGTCCGGGCGGTCCAGCGGGTAGCCGTGCGGGAAGGGGACGACGAGGGCGCGCGGCGGGCACACCGCTTCGGCGATCTCTCGGAGAAGTTGCAGGGCAACCGTCGCGATCCCCTGGCGTTCGAGCTCGGCTGCGACCAGACTCACGGTCTGGTTGCACATCGGTCAGACAGGGACGAGGAGGGCGATGTCGACGCCGTCCGCCACTATCCGCCGCGCCGCTTCCGGAGCCGTGTCCCGGATCAGCCGCCCGGGCGCGGTGATCGACCCCATCAGCGAGAGATGACGATGATTGACCTCCCCGATCCGCCCCGCCGCCGCCAGCTCCCGCACGCGGTCGATCGGAAACGCGAGATTCGGATCGCGGCGCATCCCGCTGTGGTCGAAGCTCTGGCTCCGGTGGTTCTCCACCAAGAGCGAGACGTCTGTGTCCGCCGGGATGTCGCGGAAGCTCGCATCCCCGCCGCGTAAGGTTCAGGCGAACGGCTCCTGCCCACGGAGGCTGAACCCCGCGCTCGACACCAACGCCAGCTTGCACGCCGCCAGCGGCTTGCGGAGAGGGGTCCAAGGTACCGGCTCGATCCGCCGCCACGGATAGGCCTTGATCAACAGGCGTTCTGTCAGGGTGAGCTGGTCGAGGGTTGCCATGGGGTCTCCGGGGTTTCTCCAATGATATCTCTTGGAGGGGGGCCTCGCATACGACCCAACGAAGACGTCAAAGGCCAAAAATCACTTCCTGGTAACGATTCCTTAGACACAGCAACTCTAGATCATGAAAGAACTAGCATTTTCATCGGCAAAACGCAGCATCTCCTTCACATCCGCGCTCTCAATTCCCTGCTGCTGAAGAGAGCTTCGCAGGCTATCTAAAATCTTCCTGTAACGACGATAAAGGGGCTTAGAGTCTAAGCCAAACGACCTAGCAATGTCCACCAATGAACGATCTTTCTCAATTTTCATCTTTAGGATAACCTGATCTTCACGTCGAAGCTCACTGACCGCTAAATAAAGCGCCTTGACGAGATCTTTCTTAAGAAGAACCATCTCGCTTGCTTGCAGCAACTCATCTGGCTGCAGTTGCTCGCCGACCAATGTTTCAAGCACCTCTTCGCCGACCTGCCTGCGAGATAAACGTGGAGACAGGCCCTCGGCTATATTGACCAACTCTTCAAGGGACAACTCAGAATTATCCGACTTAACTATCTGAACGGCCGTATCTACATCATAGCCATTCTTATAGATCAGAGACTCGAGCTGCCGAGCAACTGGCCCCCCTTTAATGGCCTCCGGAGAGGAGCGCCATCGACGCCTGGTAAAGTCACGAAAGAAATTTTGAATAATTAATCTAATATATGTCCCAAAACTGCTACTGCCTCCAAAGCGCCGCAACACCGCGTAATCATTATCAATTATCCTAGCCATTACAACCGATTCAAATTCTTCAGCTTCTTCATCACTCAACACTCTCCTTCGCGCATATTGCCTTGCTGCGTCCCGAATTGACCCGATGTTCTCTAAAAAAAGCTTCTCAGGTCCGTCGTGCATCCACTCAATGTAGCGAAAGGCCGCCCGAACTTCCGTGCCTAATTCCTCGTCCTGCATTGCCTCATTAGGTATTCTTATCAAATTAGATTTACTGCGCTCAAATCGGGATTGCCGACTCTCGATTAGAGCACCCCACAACAGAGTCCAACCAAGCACCCGATTCGGAGATCTTCCCGCATCCACTTGCTCTTCACAAACCGCGAGAAGTGTTTCTATCGTAGAATCAGCCATAACGCGCGAGTGGAACCATTTTTCAGCCGTGGCACGCAATTCAGAAATTCCTAAATCCAAATCCGAGATAAGCAGGTGATAAATTTTTTCTATCGCAATGTTGGGATAATCCTCGCCAAAACGAGCACAAAAACTAGCAGCTCGCGCCGAAAGAGCGACAAACCTCTTCCTATCATCTCTCCACAGCCTACCAAGCATCAACTGCCTTGTCCTTTCATGAACACAATACCCCAAACCTTCAACTGACTCTACAAAGGAAAGACTCTCAAGATCAATCATAAGGCTACGAACTTCAGGCAAGGAGTTACCAAGAAGGGAAGCAAGGAAGGCTGCATCAAACCAATGAGGAACGGCAGCAGCCCAGACAGCACCCTGGAGATTTTTTGGCAAGCCATCTAAACTGAGAGAGAGCACTATCCATTCCCTCTCCTCATCAGTAGGAGCGTTCTGCAGCTCCGAAAGAAAGTCCCGCCGCAACTTGTTATCCTTTATGCGGAAGATTCTCAATTACCTGCATGATATCTTTCGGGCGACCCTTCAATGCATGACACACACCAGCCAACCAAGCGATGGGATCGCTGAGGTTAATCAACCTTTCCATAGATTCAACTACTGGCATCCAGTCGAGGGCCTCGCCAACACCTAGCAGCGAACACTTCACACAGACTCTGCCCCATTCGATATTGTTCATGTCAGGAGTTACTTGACCGGCGACGAGCGCTCGGACTCGCGTTGCTTGAGCAACCCTACTTAAAAAAGGGCCTTCGATCCACTCTCTCACTTCAGTAGTAGCGTGTTCGTATGCATCCAGAGCGATCAATATCGGAGTCTGAAATGCATCAAGGTCGTCGAACCATGCATCTGTCAGAGCGGCTCGTCGGTACTCCCTATCGACAGAATCTTCTGCGTAAAGGGCAACATTGATTCGATTATTGATGCCGGTTAGCCAATTTTTATCGATATGTACTCGCCTTGTTCCTTCCAGATTCGCAACTTGCTCAGAAAATCGGGTCAAGAACCTCCAAGACAAGTGCTTTCCTGACCGAAAAAAAACTTCGGACACCCCAACCGCGGTCGCACGAAACTGTATAGGAACGTGAGGAAGCCTAGCAGCAAGAGAATCAATACAATGATTCAGAAGGGTAGTTTTTCCTGCACCGCTCTCACCCTCGAGCAATAATATCTTTTCTCGAGAATCTGGAGCTAGGAGTCTCTCAAAGAGACGACTCTCCTTCTTAAAATTGGCAATCAACCGGAGGGCCTACCCTGAGAACCATCTTGACCTATCTTAATTTCTTGATCCTGGCCCTTTAAAATATTATCACTTACCGCTACTCCATTCCCGTTAACATCGATTGATTGACGCTTACCAGAGAGTCGATTGCCCGAAACGGTAACCCCAGGACCTCTTCCTTGTTCAGCCCCACTCTCCTTAACTACTCTCGTTTCTAACTGCGTCTCTAGACTTCCCGCCTGAAGTCGGAAGGAACTAAGCCGAGAACGGTAAAGTATGAGTACAACGACGACCGCAACCGCGACGACCAGGATTACCCAGAAGGTTTCGCTCACCGAGTCTCCTCTTTGCGACAGAGAGTATAAAGAGCATCATACCATGCAGTGAAGCGCTAAGGTTAGAGCGTCGCTTACCAGACATACGCGCTTCGCCAATTCGCAATTATTTATGCCATTTCGGCAGGAGCCTCCGTGGCCCCGCCACGGCCTTTAAAAACAAGTCCGTACTTTAGCTCATCTTCGCTCCCAAGGATAAACCCGCCCGCCCCCACCTCCCGCAAAGTCCGTGGACTCACTCAACTCCCGCCACTTCCGGTCCGCCTCCAGGCGCGCGAGATCCGCCTGCTCCGCCGCGTGGGCGGCGTCGCTGCCGAGGAGGAGGCGCAGGGGCGGCTCCTCCAGGCTCACGATATGGAGGATCACCGCCGCAGCCTTGGCGGGGTCTCCGGCCTGCTTGCCGTTGTGGTCGCGCTGGTATTGGGCGAGCTTGCCGACGGTGGATTCGTATTCGGGGCGGGTGGGGCGGAGGGTGGTGGAGGCGCCGGCGAAGTCGGTGCGGAAGGCTCCGGGCTCTAAGATGGTCACCTTGATGCCGAGGGGGGCGACTTCCTTGGCGAGGACTTCCGAGAAGCCTTCGACTCCCCATTTGGCGGCGGCGTAGGGGGCGCGGCCGGGCGGGCCGAGGCGGCCTCCGATCGAGGAGAGCTGGAGGATGTGGCCCGCGCGCTGCTCGCGGAGGAGCGGGAGGGCGGCCTTGGTGACGTTGATCACGCCGAAGAGATTGGTCTCGATCTGGGCCCGGAAGTCGGCGAGGCTGGTGTCCTCGATCGAGCCGACGTCCCCATAGCCCGCGTTGTTCACCAGCACGTCCAGGCGTCCGAAGGCCGCGACCGTGGCCGCGATCGCCTGGGCGGCGGCGCGCTCGTCCGTCACGTCGAGGGGAATGGCGCGGACCTGATCGCCGTAGCGCTCCACCAGGTCGGCGAGCTGCGCCGGCTTCCGCGCCGTGGCGACGAGCCGGTGCCCGGCGGCCAGCACCGCCTCGGCGAGCGCGCGGCCGAGGCCCCGGGAGCTGCCGGTGATCAGCCAGACTTTGGGCATCACAATCTCCTGGAGCCCATCCGCTTCGTCGGCATCGCGCCAGCGTAATCCATCAGGCAGCGTCCACCTCTGGCGAAGAGCTCCTCTATCATCTCGGAAAAGAGTCTAGCGTGCGAGGACCCTTGCCGGGAGGCTCGCTGGCCTCCGCAGGTCGCATTGCGGCCTCGCACCGAGCCGACCCAGCTTGCGCCGAGACCTCCGAGCCTTCGTCAGACTCTCCGCTGGCTTCTTTTCCTGCGTACGGAGGTTTCGAGACGGGTTCGCAAGCTTCGCGAGCGCCGCCAAGGCGTTGCGAGGCGTGAAATCAAGCGCGACACGGGCGCCGTGAAGCTTTGTACCGCCGCTGCGAAGCGGGCGCGGAGAGCGCGAAGAGGTTCGACGCGTTCCAAATCGCTCGAGAGACGGCATCTTCCGGCAATTCCGGAGGGAAATTTCCTTCGCGAGTGATCATCGTCCGGAGCTTTGCTCCGAAATCCGCGGCAGACCCGCGGTTCGTCGCGAGCGAACACCGAAACCAGGGATGGAAGCTCGCCGTTCGCGGGCGGGACGGCGGCGAAGGACGGGGCGAGGCTGGCGAAAAAGGGCGACGACCGGTTTCTCAACCGTGGGTCCGATTCGCAGATCGAGCCCATCGGGGCCGGCACTCCAGGAGGGGACAGACCGTCGTCCGTCCCCTCCTCGTCGGGCCAGGAAGGCGCTCAGACCTGCGCGCAGGCGCAGAGAGACTCGTCGAAGAAGTAGCGTGCCGGGCATTTGTAGCAGGTCTGGCAGGCGCAATCCCAACGAAAGCCGGTGGCACAGGAGTCGTGGCACTGCCCGCAGCTGCAGGATTGCCCGGAAGGGCACTGCGTCGACGTGGTGCAGGAAGTCTTGACGACGAAGGGGGGTTGCCCCGGGGCGACCGGGCTCATCGACGAAGCTGCTTCCCCGAGCCAGGGGAGGGCGCCGCAGGAGGCGCCCGCCGGGGCCGCGGCTGAAGCGGGCAGGACGGAGAGGGCGGTGACGAAGAGGAGAGCTCCGAGGATGAGGGCGTAGCGACGCGAACGCATGGTCTGGTCCTCCGTTCTGGCGCCTGAGATCTCGCGGGGCGACGAGGAATCCGCGGGCAGGCGTCGAAGCCCGCAGGATTCATGAATAGATTGTAACAGGCAAGTCCGCTCCCCGGCGGACCCGATTCCGGCCGGTGATACCCTCGCCGCATGCCCCTCCCCGTGATCCAGGAGCGCCCGACGACCATCCGCCGTTCGCGGGCGGGGCGGTGGCGGGCCGGGGTGCTGATCGCGGTCCATCTCATCGTAGCGGTGCACGTGGTGCACTGGTGGATCGCGGGGCGGACCCTGACGCCGGTCGAGCCTTCGGAGGCGATGGCGTTCTCGCGCGCCGGGGTGATCAATGCCGGGCTGGTCTTCTTCGCCGCCGCGGCGCTCTCGACGGCGGTCTTCGGCCGCTGGTTCTGCGGCTGGGGGTGCCATCTGGTGGCCCTCCAGGACCTCTGCCGGTGGCTGCTCGCGAAGGGCGGCATCCGGCCGCGGCCGCTGCGCTCGCGCCTGCTCGCCTGGGTGCCGCTCGCCGCCTTCGTCTACATGTTCCTCTGGCCGGCGCTCTGGCGGCTCGGGCACGGCGAATCCTTCCGCCATGTCGAGACCGCCTGGACCACGCCGCAGTTCTGGGCCACCTTCCCGGGCTGGGCGGTCGGCGGCCTGACCTTCCTCGTCTGCGGCTTCGCGACCGTCTACTTTCTGGGCGCCAAAGGGTTCTGCACCTACGCCTGCCCCTACGGCGCGCTGTTCGCCGCCGCGGATCGGGTGGCACCTCTGCGCATCCGGGTTACCGACGCCTGCGAGGGGTGCGGGCACTGCACGGCGGTCTGCAGCTCGAACGTCCGCGTGCACCAGGAGGTACGCGACTACGGGATGGTGGTCGACCCGGGGTGCATGAAGTGCGGCGACTGCATCTCGGTCTGCCCCAACGACGCCCTCTACTACGGCGCCGGGCCGATCGCCCTGTTCGCCAAGCCGCGGGTGCCCGGCCCGGAGCCCCGCCACTTCCCCCTCGCCGGCTGGGAGGAGGCGGCCCTCGCGGCCGCCTTCGTGGCAGCGTTCCTCACTTTCCGCGGCCTCTACGGCGTGGTGCCGTTCCTCCTCGCGCTGGGCGTCGGCGCGGTGCTCGCCTATCTCGTCCTCGTCGCCGCCCGCCTGGCCGCGCGGCCGAACGTGACGCTGCGGCGGATCGCCCTGAAGCGCGGCGGCCGGCTCCTCCCGGCCGGGCGCGGCTACCTGGCGGCGCTCGCCGCCGTCGCCCTGCTCTGGGGGCACAGCGCGTTCGTCCACGCCCACGCGGCCCTGGGCGAGCGGGATTTCGCCGCGGCGGACGAGCTGCGCGCGGCGTTCCTCGATCCAGTGGCCGAGACGGCGACGATGACCGCCGCCGAGCGCGACCGGCTGCTCGCCGCCCGTCGCCACCTGGAAGCGGCCGAACGCTGGGGCTTCGCCGCCGCGCCCTTCCAGGCCCTGCGCCTCGCCTGGCTGTCGGCGTTCCTCGGCGACCGCGGCGAGCTCGAGCGCTACGCCGCGCTGGCGCTCGCCCGCCACGAGGCGCCGGCGGAGGTCCACCAGCTGGTGGCACGGGACGCCTGGCGCCGGGGGGACGCGGCCGGCGCCGCCGCGGCCTACGAGCAGGCGATCGCCGCCGCTCCGGACACGGAGGCCCCCTATCTCGGGCTCGGCGTCCTCGCCGCCCGTACGGGGAACCTCGCCGCCGCCCGCGCCGCCTTCGACCGCGGGCGGGCCCGCCTCCCCGCCTCGGCGGATCTGGCCTACAACGACGGCCTCGTGCGCGCCCTCGCCGGGGACCTCGACGGCGCCATCGCGGCCTTCGAGCGCGCCCTCGCCCTGGCGCCCGGCCATTCCGCCGCCCGCGAGAACCTCGCCGCCGCGCGGGCGGCCCGCGCCGGCAGGAAGTGACCGGCAGAAATCATCCGCAGAAACAATCGGCAGGAAAGAATCAGCTAGACTCGGAAGATCTCTCAAAGGAGACCCACTCCCATGGCGACTGAACGCCGGCTCGTCTCACCCCGCCGCGCCCTGATGGCCGCCGGCTGCATCGCCGCCCTGGCGGCCCTCCTGGTGGCCCTCGACGTCGGCAGCCAGGCCGGAGCGGCGGGCGGACCGGACGTGACGGTGTTCTCCTTCACCGATATCCAGAATTGGGGTGTGGCCGATGGCTTCGTCGGCTACTCGGTCGGCACCGTCTCCTGCAACCGCGGGGACGCGCCGCTCAACTGGTGCGACGAGACCCGCGGCTGCGCCCCCGGCGCCACCACGAAGGACCACCCGGTGATCGCCCAGAACCTCTACCGGCTCAAGAACGGCCGTTTCGATCAGATCGGCATGAGCTGGCTGAAGCACGGCTTCTACTCGACCAACCAGATCTCCGGCGCCTGCACCGGCTCCACCGGGCAGACCTGCCGGACGCCGCCGGCCGGCAGCGCCCAGCTGGGCGTCGGCTGCACCGACGCCTACAGCGCGAGCTTGAACGGAGGCCAGCCGCTGGGCCCCCGCTCGCAGGTCAACGGCACCACCGGCGTCTTCCCCTTCCCGCCGACCAGCCCCACGGGGCCCTACAAGGCCTACGACGAGCGGGTGAAGGTGGCCACGGCGGACGTCGATCCGGCGCAGAACGCGGGCGCCACCTACTATGCCGAGGGGCACTACATCGCGGCCGACGACGCGGGGGCGGGAAACGCGCTCAACAATGCCTCGTACCGTAAGGTCACCGTCGGCAATCCCCCCCTCTACAACCTGACGATGACCGGCACCTTCTTCGAGCAGCAGCCGGCGCTCAACGCCTGGCCGGCGGCGGACCCCTCGGTGCAGCTGACCAACGTCGACGTCCCAGGAGCGATCGTCGAGCGCTACCAGGTGGCGCGCAAGGTCACCGATCTCGGCGGCGGCCTCTGGCACTACGAGTACGCCGTCCACAACCTGAACTCGAACCGCGCCGCGAACACCTTCACCGTCGAGTTCCCGCAGGCGACCGCCTTCACCAACGTCGGCTTCAAGGGGATCGCCCACCACTCGGGCGAGCCCTACGCCACCGACGACTGGACGACCGCCACCACCCCCAACACCCTCGCCTGGTCGACCGCCCCCTTCGCCACCAACCCGAACGCCCACGCCCTCCGCTGGTCGACCCTGTTCAACTTCTGGTTCGACGCCGACCAGCCCCCGGCCCCCTCGATCCTCCACAACCTCGGGCTGTTCGCCCCCGGAGATCCGCCGGGGATCGACTTCGCGATGGTCAACGGGATGGTCAAGGACTCGTTCGAGACGGGGGATTTGACGCAGTGGAGCGCGGTGACCGGGCCGTGAGGGAGGGCGGGCCGGGAGCAGCCCCAGGGTTACACACCCTGGGCTACAAGAAGGATGCCCTGACGGGCTCGCGTCGAGAGAGCTCGTTACGGCACCTAAGCCCGGAGGGCGGCATTCCTGTAGCCCAGGGTGTGAACCCTGGGCGGGGAGACGGGGCAGAGGTCCAACCGAGAACCACTCCTCCGTCCCCGGTTTACACCCTGGGCTACAGGAAGGCCGCCCTGCCGGGCTCGCGTTCAGCCTCTCCGCGAATCGGGTGGCACTTGGAGAAGGCGGCACGGACAAAAGGGACTTCCGGACAGGCAGGGACGGCAGAGGCGGTCAGTCCGCCCGGGCATGAATGCCCGGGCTAAGAACGGCGCCGGATGAATCCGGCTTCAAAGCCCCCTTCAGGGGGCGCCGTTCTTAGCCCGGTGATTTATCGCCGGGCGTGCGGCGGCGGCGGCGATTTGGCGTACCCGCGAATCGGGTGGCACTTGGGAGAACCCTCACCCCCCCGCCGTGGCGCCTCCCATCTGCTGGAGGATGATGCCGGTGATGTAGGAGGAGTCGGCGTCGCTCGCCAGGAAGACGTAGGCGGGGGCGATCTCCTCGGGCTGGGCGGCGCGCTTCATGGGCTGCTGGCCTCCGAACTTGGCCAGCTTCTCGGGGGTCATCCCCTCGTCGGCGGGGTTGAGGGGGGTCCAGACGGGGCCGGGGGCGACGGCGTTGACGCGGATCCCCTTCTCGGCGAGCTGCTGGGCGAGCGCCTTGGTGTAGGCGTTGATCGCTCCCTTGGTCGCCGAGTAGGCGGGCAGGTCCTTGTTCCCCAGGATCCCGGTCTCCGAGCTGGTGGCGATGATCGCGCTCCCCGGCTTGAGGTGCGGCAGGGCGGCCTTGGTGAGGTGGAAGTAGGCATCGATGTTGGTGCGGAAGGTGCGGTCCCACTCCTCGTCCTCGAGATCCGCCAGGCTCTTGCGGCGGTTCTGCCAGGCGGCGTTCGAGACCAGGATGTCCAGCTTCCCCAGCTCGCGCACGGTGCGCTCGACGACCTCGCGGCAGAATTCGGGATCTCGCAGGTCGCCGGCGAGGGCGAGGCACTTCCGCCCCTCCTCCTCGATCGCCTGGCGCGTCTCGTCCGCGTCGCGCTGCTCCTCAGGGAGGTAGACGAGGGCCACATCCGCTCCCTCGCGGGCGTAGAGGTAGGCGACCGCCCGTCCGATGCCGCTGTCGCCGCCGGTCACCAGCGCCACCTTCCCGGCGAGCTTGCCGGCCGGCTTGTAGCGCGGCGCCCGCCACTGCGGCGCCTGCTCCATCTCCGCCTCGAGGCCGGGCTTTTCCAGTTTCTGCTCGGGGAAGGGAGGCTTGGGCTCGGACTGGACCTGCGGTTCTTCGTCGAGCACCTGGGTGCCGGCGTCCTGCTTTTCGCTTCGTGCCATGGTGGGAGTCCTCCTGTTGTTGAAGCTCATGGAGGACTTCGGGTGCAAGAGGGGCGCCAGTGGGGGGAGGAAAGGGAGAGGGAACACGGACGGGCAGGACGAGATCGCGGTGATTCATCGCCGGGCGGACCGCCGGACGCGGCGCCTCACCCGACGACACATTTCCATGTAAGAATAAGGTTAGCTTTCTTCCCTGGGAGGTCGTGCCGTGCGCAAGCTTCGTGGGCGTTCCCTGTTCGCCGTTCTGGCGGTCGCTATGGCCTGGACCGTGTCCGCGGCACCCGCGGAGGCCGCGGTCACGGTGGTTTACGACAACGCTCTGCGCAACGGCTGGCAGGACTGGGGGTGGGCGATCCGCAACCTGGCGCAGACGGCGATCTTCGAGAGCGCTCCGGACGCCATCTCCTGGGAGCCGGACGTGGTGGGCTTCGACTGGAAGGGGATCTACTTCCACAGCGACACGGGGGCCGCGGACCCGACCACCTCAGCCTACACGGGGGTCCGGTTCTGGATCAACGGCGCCGGCGGGCACCAGGCGGTGCGGCTGGCGATCTACGAGAACAACGTCGAGGTCGGCGCGAAGGACCTCACCCCGCTCCCCAACGGCTGGACGCAGCTCACCTTCACCTGGGCGGACCTCGGGGTGACGGCGGCGGCGTTCGACGGCATCATCTTCCAGGCCAATGCGCAGGCCGACGCGCAGGGGTCGGCGGACCAGGCGACGGCATACGTCGACGACCTCGAGCTGATCCAGGCGGCGACCGGCACCGGGCCCGGCGGCCCGGTGACGGTGGCCGTCGATCCCAATCTCGACCGCCGGGCGATCAATCCGCTGATCTTCGGCGTCAACTGGGCCTCCTCGGCGCAGCTCGCGACCGGCCTCTACACGGCGAACCGCCGCGGAGGGAACGGCACGACGCGCTACAACTGGCTGGTCGACACCTCGAACCGCGCCTTCGACTACTACTTCCTGAACATCAGCGAGGGGACGGGGAACGGCACGTCGGTGGACGGCTTCGTCACCCCCACCCTGGCGGCGGGGGCCGCGGCGGTGCTCACGATGCCGATCGACCAGGTGGCGAAGTCGGCGGCCCGCACCCCCGGCTTCTCGACCGCCCTCTACGGGCCGCAGACCGACACCGAGTGCAGCTCGAACCCCGGGCTCTCCGGCTGCGGCAACAACGGCAACGGGGTGTGCGATCCGAATCTCAACGTCACGATGTGCGGCGGCGTGCGCTGCTGCAACCCCGCGGGGCCGGCCGTGCCGGGATCGCCCGGGCTGCGCTACATCGTGGGGAACAACCCGGCGGACACCTCGGTGCCGGTCGACCTCACCGCCCACGTGGGAAATCTCGTCGATCACCTGGTGACGAAATACGGCGCCGCGGCGGCCAGCGGGGTGCGCTTCTACAATCTCGACAACGAGCCGATGCTCTGGGACAGCACCCACCGCGACGCCCATCCCGGGCATCCCGGCTACGACGAGGTGTGGAGCAAGGGGCTGGCGGCGGCGGCCGAGATCAAGCGGCACGACGTCAACGCCCAGGTGATGGGGCCCGAGACCTGGGGGTGGTGCGACCTGTGGAGCTCGGCGAAGGACGCCGCGGCCGGCGGCTGCCTCTCCGGCCCCGACCAGGCGGCGCACGGCAACCTCCCCTGGCCCGCCTGGTACCTGCAACAGGTGTGCGCCAACCCGCTCCCGCCGAGCCATCCGGCGGCGGGGAAGCTCCCCGTCGACTGGCTGGACGTCCACTTCTATCCGCAGGGGAACAACGTCGCCGGGCTCGACGGCGGCCAGTCGGCCGAGGACGACGCGGCGACCACGGCCGCCCGGCTGCGCTCGCTCAAGGAGCTCTACGACCCCAACTGGATCTCGGAGTCGTGGATCGCCGACGGCGCGATCAAGCAGGTCCAGCTCATCCCCCGCCTCCGCGCCTGGCGCGACACCTACTGCCCGCAGATGAAGCTCGCCCTCGCCGAGTACCGCTGGGGGAAGGACGACACCCTGTCGAGCGCGCTGGCGCAGGCCGAGGCGCTCGCCATCTTCGGCCGCGAGGGGCTCGACATGGCGCTGCGCTGGGAGGCGCCGGCGACCGGCAGCCTGACCGAGAAAGCCTACCGTCTCTACCGGAATTACGACGGCGCCGGGTCGCAGGTCGCCGGCACCTCGGTGCGGGCCCTGTCGAACGACGTCGACGGGGTGGGGAGCTACGCCGTGCGCTCAGGCAACGGCGGCACCCTCTTCGTGCTCCTGTTCAACAAGGACACCCTCCCCCGCGACGTGACGGTGACGGTGGCCGGAGGGGTGGTCGGCGGCGGCAGCGGAGTGAGCCTCTGGCGGCTGAGCGGCACGGGGCTCGCCGCCGCCGGTACGGCCCCGGGAACGGCGGCCGGCTTCACGGCCACCCTCCCCGCCCGCACCGCCACCCTGGCGCGGGTGCAGCTCCCCGCGCAGGGGAACCTGATCTTCGCGGACGGCTTCGAATCGGGGACCGCCGCGATGTGGCTCCCCTGGCCGTAGAGGCTCCCCCCTACTGCTCGTAATTCTCGACGATCTTCGGGTCGCGGACTTTCGCCTTCTCCGGGTCCTGGTCGAACTCGCGCCGGGCGCGGCGCTGGCGCAGCAGGTCCCAGCACTGGTCGAGCTCGACCTGGAGGGCGCCGTAGCGCTCGTGGTCTTCCTTCGAGCGCTCGGTATGCTGATCCAGCCGGTGCTCCTCCTCGACGAGGTGCTGGATGCGTTGCAGCAGGGTCTGGTCGTCCATGATGGCCTCCGTCCTTCCTTCGAAAGGTTGCCGAGCCGCGGTGAGCGGCTCGGGCGCGCTCGCCGCCGAGGAGTCTATCGCGCCTCTCCCCGGCGGCGCGCGCGACGGAAGGCCTACCCCACCGGCAGAGTGTAGTTGCCGAACACCCCGGGGCCGGTCACCACGTAGAAGGCGAGGAGCCCGCCGCCGAGCTGGTTGGTGGTGAGCCCGGTGTACTGGACGGGCTGGCCACCGATGGTGTCCTCGGTGGTGACCACCCGCACGATCTTCCCCTTCACCCGGGCGAAGAGGCCGTACTGGGTCTGCGAGTAGCCGGCGCAGAAGGCCACGGTGTCGCCGTCGATCGAGGGGTTGTCGCTGAAGAAGGTCTGGAAGGTCCCCGCGGCCCCCGGCACCGGCGTGTTGAGGTCGGCCACCACGCTCACCGCGCCGCTGCCGCTCTGGGCGTAGATGCCGTCGCTCCCCGCCGTGCCGATGGCATGGAAGACCACCGTTCCCGCCGCGATCGACGGCGAGCCGAAGCCGTAGAAGGTCCCGGACGCGCCCGGCACCGGGGTTTTGGTGGTGGCGGCGGGGCGCAGGGCGCCGCCGGAGCTGACGTAGATCCCCACCCCGGCCGGCGGGTGGCCGGTGCGGCTGGCGAAGAACGCCACGACCCCGTCGGCGACAGCGGGATCGCTGAAGTTGTCGAAGTTGCCGCCGCCCCCGGGGATCGGCGTCTGCGCATTGGCGAGCACCCGGATCGGCTGCTGCGCGGGGAAAGTCCCCAGGTAGATGCCGAGGGAGCCCTTGGCGTCCGCCGCCGCGAAGGTGACGTTGCCGCGGGAATCGAAGTCGAGCGCCGTGAACTGGCTGAAGGTCCCGGCGCCGCCGGGGACCGGCGTCGAGGTGTCGGCGATACGGGTCAGGATCTCCCCCGACTTGACGTAGACGCCGCTGGTCTTGTTCGATCCCGCCCCGATGAAGGCGAGCGCCGACTGCGCCGGCACCGGCATGCTGAAGCCGGTGAAGGTGCCGCCGGTCGAGGGGATGGAGGCTCCCACCGACAAGGCGAGCCGCAGCTGGCCGCCGACGGTCTGGTAGAGATTCGCGGGCTGCCCCTTGCCGGCGCCGTTGAACGCCACCGTGCCGGAGCTCGCCTGCGGGTAGGTCATGAAGTCGAAGCTCCCGTGCCCCTGCGGGACCGGGGTGGACGTGTTGGCGATCACCTTGGCCGGCAGGCTGGCTCCGGCCTCGACCCCGTGAGGGGTCATCACGCCGCGGGGGGCCAGGTAGCGCTTGGTCGGATCGATCAGATAAGTCATCGGTCGAGTCTCCTGGGTCGAATCGGGGAATGGAAACCTTTTCGCATACATCGCGTCCATAGCAGCCCGCATGCCAGCCGCGAAAAGAGGGCATCCCCTGGGGAGAGGAGCGGCGGCGGAGAGTGTCGAACGACGTCGGCGGCGCGCGGGAGCTGTCGGATTGTGTCGACGCTATGTCGAATCAGCGCCCGACGGACCTCTCCACGGGAACGGGGATCGCCGCCGCCACCTGCCGCGCCGTCAGTTGATAACCCGCCGGGGTCAGATGCTGATCGATCGGGAAATAGATCCGTTCGCCGCGGGCGATGGCGCTCGCGAAGGTGGGGGTGAGGTCGAGGAGGGGGACGCCGTGGCGGGCGAAGAGGGCGCGGAAGATGGCGTTCGGGCGGTCGCGGTCGTAGCGCGCGGGATCGAGGGCGAAGCGCTTGAGATTCGCCTCCCAGCGGCGGGGATCGACCTGCACCAGGGAGGGGATGAGGACGGCGAGGATCTTCGCCTGCCCTGCATTCGCCACCAGGCCGGCCACGGCGGCCTCGGTCGCCGCAGCGCCTCCCGCGACCATCGCCGACGGCGGGCCCTTCGCGTAGAGGTCGAACTCCGCCCGCAGCTCGCGCGTCTCGAGCGGCTCGGGGCGGCCGAGGAGGCGGCGGAGGGCGCCGCCCAGCGACGAGCTCTTGAGCAGCACGAAGAGGTGCGAGTGGTAGTAGAGCCAGCGGGAGAGGGTGTGGCCGCGCTCCCCGGGGGCCACCAGGGCGCCGTCCACCACCGCCACCTTCGGGCTCCCGGGCGCGGCGTCCTGGAGGTCGTTGCCGATGAACACCGTCACCAGCACCACGTCGGGAGCGAGCGGCTTCCCCCAGCGGGCGAACCAGGCCGCCTCGTCCGGCACGCCGTAGCCCGGCGCGCCGGCGTTCAGCACCTCGGCGCGGAGGCCCCGCGCGCGCAGCATCTCCTGGAGCCGCGCCGGGTAGGTCTCCCCCGCCTCCGCGCCGACGCCGAAGGTGAAGGAGTCGCCGAGCGCCAGGATGCGGAGCGTGCCGGGGTCCCGCGGGCCGATCTCCGGACCCCGCATCCCCGCCCGGTCGATCGCCACGTGGCTGGTGAACTCGACCCGGTTCCCCACCGTCCCCCGTGAAGCCGGGGCGCAGCCGGTAGCGGCGCGGCGGGTCCGGCTCATAGAGCGGGCCCGAGAGGGTCATCACCGGCTGCGGGCGGACGAGCCGCACGGCGACCTCGGCGAGCGCCAGGCTCACCAGAGCGCTGCAGCCGAGGAGGAGGAGACGAAGGAGGAGGGGACGGAGACGCATGGGCGGGTGGGATGGTATCCCCACGCCCTCTATGGTTCAATCCGCCGCGATGCCTGCCCATCCAGGAGCCCACCCCAAAGTCGCCGCCGTGGTGGTGAACTACAACGGCAAGGAGATCACCCTCCAGGCCGTCGCCAGCCTGCGGCGGATGACCTATCCGAATTTCGACCTGGTGGTGCTCGACAACGCCTCGACCGACGGCTCCCCCGAAGCGCTCGCCGCCGCCTACCCTGATCTGAGGCAGGTGCGGGTGGAGGTCAACCGCGGCAGCGCCTCGGGGTACGCGCGGGGGTTCGAGTGGGCGTTCGCCAACGGCTACGACTACGTGCTCCTGCTCAACAACGACATCGAGGTCGAGCCGGAGATGCTGAGCGAGCTGGTGAGGCTCGCCGAGTCGGCGCCGGACGTCGGCTGCGTGGGGCCGAAGTGCTACTTCCACGGCGACCGACGGCGGCTCTGGTCGGCGGGGGGAACCCTCCGCTTCCGGGAATCGATCACCCGCGAGCGCGGCTACGGCGAGATCGACCGCGGCCAGTACGACCAGGACGCCGAGGTGGACTACGCCAACGGCTGCGCCATCCTGATCCGCCGCGCCGCCGCCGAGGCCGCCGGGACGTGGGACGACCTGTTCTACATCTGCGTGGACGACGCCGACTTCTGCACCCGCGTCCGGCGCCACGGCTTCCGCTGCCTCTATGCCCACAGGGCGGTGCTCTACCACATGGTGGCCTTCACCACCGGCGGCTACAGCGCGGGGAGGAACTTCCAGCTCGGGAGGAGCGGAGCGCTCTACGTGCGGCGCTACGCGAAGCCCTGGCAGTGGCTGAGCTACCTCGCCTGGAACGCCGCCGCCTTGCCCCTCGCCTGGCTCCGCGAGCTGCGCCGAGGCAATCAGGCGGCGGTGGTGGCGAAGCTCCAGGGGATCCGCGCCGGGCTGCGGGCGGAGATCCCGCCGCCGCCGCGGCTCCGATCGTAGCAATGGGCGACCGCAGGTCGCCCCTACACGGTTTCCGAGCGTAGGTGTAGGGGCGACCCGCGGTCGCCCTGGGGTCTCCGTTCCTCTACATCTCCCCCGCCGGCTTGAAGACCAGCCCCTCGCGGTCCTCCGGCGGGTTCGGATCGTAGAGGCGGATCACCTCCTCCGGCACCGGCGCGAGGTCCGCGGCCCGGCGCAGCTCGAAGAGGGTGGTCCCCGTGCAGGCGCGGTCGAGGTTCGGCGCCCCGCCCTGCGCCTCGAGGGCGTCGAGGTGGGCGGTGCGGAAGTCGATGCTGAAGCGCGAGCGCCCGGACGAATTGGGGACCGTCGAGTGCAGGTGGGCCCCCGAAAAGAGGATCAGCCCCCCCGGCGGGCAGACGACGCGGACCTCGGGCTCGAGGTCGAGCGCCCCGGTCGGCTTCGGCTGCTTGCGGGTGTCCGCCTTGACCTCCTTCGACGCGTTGGCGCGGCCGGTCTTGTTCCACTCGTAGTGGTTGTACTCCCCCGAGGAGTTGGGCACCGGCTCGTTCCAGTAGCGGGGATGGAACGCGAAGGAGCTCTCCGACTCGAACGGATAGACCGGCAGCCACCAGTTGAGCTGCGCCGGGGGCGAGGAGTACCAGATGTCGCGGTGCGGATGGAGCACGTAGGCGACCCCCGCCGTGAGGTAGCCGCCGCTCGTCGCCACCCGCATCCGGGGGACGTCGAAATAGGTCTTCTCGAGGTCGCACCCGAGGTCGGCGAGCAGCTCGCGCAGCAGCTCCTGCGTCCGCGGATGATGGATGAACCGCGGCTTCAAGGGGCCGACGATCTCCACGAACTTCTCGACCGGCAGACTGTCCTGCGCCGTCTGCGGATCGAGCGGAGCGAACGCCTCCTCGATCAGCTGCCGCGCGAGCCCGGTGAGCGCCAGCGTGCTCGGGCGCGGCGAATAGACGAACAGATCCCCGGCATAGAGGCGCGCCAGGCGCTCGTCGTCGCCGAGGTGGGTGTCGAAGTAGAGGGTGGTCATGGATCGGGACCTCGTCTTGAGGGTCTCTGGATGGGGATGGGGAAAGCTCGACCGCGCCAGTATATGGAGCGGGTGGAGGGTGGAAGGGGGGTCAATCAGAGGTCGGGGAGTCGAGAAATAGTGCTCAGCACGCACCCCTCTCCACCCGGCGATGAATCGCCGGGCTAAGAACGGCGCCCCCTGAAGGGGGCTTCAAGCCGGATTTATCCGGCGCCGTTCTTAGCCCGGGCATTCATGCCCGGGCGGGGGAGCGAGCCTGTCCCCCTCCCCGACCCCCCCTGCACTGAAGAATTGAGGCATCGTGCCGCCGGGCGCCGTCCTGGCGGCGATCGTGAATTCCGTACTTCGTGTGGAGGTCTTCAGCATGCGCAAGAAGCTCATCGCTCTCGCATCTGGCCCTCGGGGCCGTCGCCGCCGCTCAGGGGCTGGTCGCTCCCCGTGCTTCCGAGGCAGGGACCTGCAACTTCCGGGTCTGCTGCCCCGGGGTGCCGACCTGCTACTGCTGCGCTCACCCCTGTTCGATCCAGTGTCCCTGACCCTGCAACCCTCGAGGAGATCGAATCATGCGCAAGAAGCTCGGCCTGCTCGCCTTCGCCCTCGCCGCCAGCGCCTCCGCCTTCCTCTCGGTTCCCAAGGTCGAGGCCGCCTGCCCGGTCTACTGCTGCCCGGGGACCACGCGCTGCATCACCTGCTGCAATCCGCGGTTCTGCGAACTGAACTGCCCGTAAGCGGCTGACCTGCAGGGACGGCCTCCGGGCCGTCCTGTCAGGACGGAGATCCGGTGAGCTTTTCCATCTCTGCGCGTAGGGGTCTGTCGCGATGAAAGTTGCGCTGTTCAATGAGGGCGAGGGTTTCCCGGGCCAGCTCAAGCTCCGCAGGCTCCATCACGCGGAGCAAGGAGTGGATATCGACGAGGTCTTTCGGGCGACTGGCAAGGATCTTGAGGGCCAGAAGATGGCCGGCGCGGGCAACCGGAATCAGCAGATCCGGTATGATCTCAAGAAAATCCGCTGACCTTACGATCTCCGCTTCCACGCCAGAGGAAGCGATCAGCAGATCGACCGCAGCGCCGCTTTTCCCCTCCATTGGAGGAGAGATGAACCGGACCGTGGCGAGCCGGCCGTCCTTGTGCTCGATGACTGCTCCATCCGGGTGATCCCGGTAACCGCGCAACCTCAGATGGAGCGCCGCCGCCGAGGCTTCCCGCTCGTCCGAGACGGCCAGGGCGATGTCGATATCCCGGGTGATCCGAGGCTCTGAACGAACAGTGACGGCGAAGCCTCCCACCAACGCCCAACGGAAATTGCCAGCTTGAAGGTCCGCGACGAGCCGCGCGAGGATTTTCTCTAAACGGGTCACTGAAAGACTTAGAGGGCTAGCAGAGGTCCACGAACTGGCGCTTCTCGAGCCAGGCGGCGAAGCGCTCACGGATCTCGGCCTCGTTCGCCAGCGGATGGCGACGACGCAGATTCTGCCGCATGATGTCCTCCGCGGTCTGGCAGAGATCGAACGTATCCTGCATCCGAGCGAGGATCTTGGGATCGCGGATCGGCTCCATACCCTTCATTCTACTATGGTCCTGGTCCGCACCTGCTAGACTCCGGCCCCGTGAGCCGCACCGTCCATCTGGCCCTCGCGGCGGTTACGGCGTTCTTCGTGCTGTTGCCGCTGACCCTGGGGAAACCCGGGCTGCCGACCCATCTCAAGGCGGACGAGGCGGCGTATTACCTCGCCGCGCAGAGCCTCGCCTACGACCGCGACCTCAAGGTCGAGCCGAAGGACGTCGACCGGGCGTTCCAGGAGTTCCCGTTCGGCCCGGTCACGAACGTCATCGTGATGTCCGACGACGGGTGGCGGACGGTCTACTTCGGCAAGCCCTACCTCTACTCGCTGGCCGGCGCGCCGTTCGCCCGGCTGTTCGGCGCCGACGGCATGCTGTTCCTCAACATGCTGATGACGATGGCGATGGTGTGGATGGGGTACCTCTACCTGCGGAGATACAACCCGCCCGGCCTCGCCGCCCTCTTCTCGGCCTCGTTCTTCCTGCTCAGCGTCGGCTTCTCCTACGTCTTCTGGATTCAGCCCGAGGTGTTCAACATGGCCTCGGTGGCGGCGTGCCTGTTCTTCGGCCTGCCGCGGGCCGACGAAGCAGGGCTCCCCGACCGCCGCCGCGAGCTCCTCTACGCCGCCCTCTCGGGAGGCGTGCTGATGCTCGCCGTCTACGACAAGCCGATGTTCGCCGCCGTGGGGCTCGCCCCCCTCTTCGCCCTGGCGCGCGACCGCCGCTGGAAGAGCGCCGTTCTCTGGATCGCCGCCGCCGTCCTCACCCTGGGGCTTGCCTGCGGCATCGCCTACAAGCTGACCGGACACCCCTCGGCCTACCTCGGCGTCCACCGCCAGGGAGTGACCTTCTGCGAGCCGGGGAAGGTCCCGATCGGCCCGGCTCCGGCGCCTGCGATCCCCGCGCTCCCCGCAGCCATCGCTCCGGTCCCGCCGGGCGCCGGGATTTCCAGCCCAGGACAGGCAGCGAAGACGGCTGCCGCGGCGGTCCCCAATTCCACCACGGGGAACGCCTGGACGTGGCTCTTCCGGCCGCTCGACGTGACGCTCTACGAGGAGGTGGAGAGCATCGTCTACTTCCTGGTAGGCCGCCACACGGGGATGCTGGTCTACACGCCGTTCGCGGCGCTCGCCGTCGTCTTCTTCCTGCTGCGCAGCCGCAGACGGCATCGCGAAGGCGGACGCGGGGAGCGCTGGGTGCTGCTCGGCGCGGTCTCCGCCGTGGCGCTCTACTTCCTGACCTACATCGCCTGGAACTGGCAGGGGGGCGGCGGGTTCGTGGGCAACCGCTACTTCGTGACGGCGATCCCCGCCTTCCTCTTCCTGGTCACCGAGATCCGTCCGCGCTGGCTGCTCCTCGCCGGGCACGCGGTGGCCGGGCTCTTCCTGGGGCCGCTCCTGTTCACCCCGTTCGGCGCCGCCGTTCCCGAGCCGACCCTCCAGGCGCACGTGCGGGGGGCGCCGTTCCGCTACCTGCCGCTCGAGCTGTCGCTGAAAAACGTCCCCGGCTACGAGCGGATCACCGTCGGCGACGTCCGCATCGTGGGGCGCAAGGACGTCTTCGTGCCGCAGGGGGAACAGCTCTGGCTCGGCGGCGCGACGCCGGTCGAGCTCTACTTCATCGGCTCGCGGCCGATCCGCCGGGCGGTCTTCGACGTCGCCAACCAGGCACCGGGGAACCGCGTCGAGATCCGGATGGGGAAGTCCCGGGAGGCGTTCGACTTCGCCGGCGACACCGGTCAACAAACCCGACGGGTGATCCTCGAGCCCGGCGCCCCGTTCCGGGTGCGGCGGCAGAAGTGGGCCACCTTCTACGTCTACAAGCTGGTGGTGAGGACGCGCACCGGCGCCATCCGTCACTGGGTGCGCGAGTACCCGCCGAACAGTTGCCCCGCCTACGTCCAGGACGACCGGACGCAGGAGAACTTCTTCACTGGCGCCGCCCTCACCTGGCTGGGCACCGGGGCCGAGCTCGACGCCGACGTCTGGGAGCTGCAGTGGGGGAACACGATCGCGCCGCCGCGGGCCGAGGCCGGCAAGCCGTTCACGGTGCTCACCCGCCTGTTCAACCGCAGCCGCGCGCCGTGGACCGAGGACGGCGCCGCGCGGGTGAACCTCGCCTACCACTGGCTCGACGCGGCGGGGAAGCGGATCGTCGAGGACGGCCTGCGTACCCCGATGCCGTGGCCGGTGCCGCCGGGAGGGCGGGTCAGCGTGCAGCAGAAGGTGCTGGCCCCCGCGGCGCCGGGCGCCTACGTGCTGGAGCTCGACCCGGTGTTCGAGACCGTCTCCTGGTTCTCGCGGAAGAACGGCGGCAAGACGCTGAAGATCCCCGTCGAGGTGGTGCCCGCGGCTCCCCCTGCAAGCCCGGAGGTTTCCGGTGCTCGATAACCTGCGCGAGGACACCCGGCGGCTGAAGCTCACCAAGTCCAAGGAGTTTCCCTGGTACGTGATCGAGTCGCTGCTGTTCGAGAACGGCTACCAGGCGGTGGTGCTCCATCGGATCGCCCACTGGTTCAAGGCGCGCGGGGTGCCGGTGCTCGGTCCCCTGTTCGCGCGGCTCGGCCTGCTGCTGACCGGGGTGGACATCGCCCCCGGCGCCGTGATCGGTCCGGGGCTGCTGATCAGCCACGGCACGGGGCTCGTGATCGGCGGCTACGCGCGGATCGGCCGCGACGCCATCCTCCTCCACGGCGTCACCATCGGCTCGCCCGACCCGGGGCGGATCGCGAAGATGCCGGTGGTCGGCGACAACGTGTTCATCGGGGCGGGAGCCACCCTGATCGGCGAGATCACGGTGGGGGACGACGTCTTCATCGGCGTCCACGCCATCGTGGCCCGGGACGTGCCGAGCGGCAGCCGGGTGCTGGCGAAGGGGGGGATCGACGTCGCGCCCCGGCGCGACATTTAAAAAAACTTTCGTGGGGATGTCGAGAAACGGGCCGCGGCTCCGACTACCCCTTGAACGCACCCGATGAAGGGTCGCTCGGACGATGAGGAGCCAACCATGAAATACATCCTGATGATGAACACCCCCGGCGGGGGCCCGTACCAGATCTCGCAGTGGCAGGAGAAGGAGATCAAGGCGCACATCGCCTTCATGACGGACCTCAACCGGCAGCTCAAGGAGTCGGGCGAGCTGGTGGGCGCCGAGGGGCTGGCGGGCCCCGATCAGGCGAAGCTGGTGCGCGCCGGCAAGGACGGGCGGCCGGTCACCGACGGGGTCTTCCCGGAGGCCAAGGAGTTCCTCGCCGGCTACTGGATCGTCGACGTCGAGAGCCCGGAGCGCGCCTACGCGATCGCCGCGCAGGCCTCCGCCGCGCCCGGACCGGGCGGCGCGCCGATGAACATGGCGATCGAGGTGCGGCAGGTGATGAGCGGCCCGCCCGACGACTGGGCGTGACCTCGACGTTCCTCGATCCGGAGACCGAGCGCCTGCTGCGCGACCTCGCGCCGCAGGTGCTCGGCGCGCTCGTGCGGCGCTTCCGCGATTTCGGCGCCGCGGAGGACGCGGTGCAGGAAGCCCTGATCGCCGCGGCCACGCAGTGGCCCGGCGCGGGGGTGCCGGAGAACCCGCGCGGCTGGCTGATCCAGGTCGCCGCGCGCCGCCTCGCCGACCAGGCCCGCAGCGAGAGCGCCCGCCGCCGGCGGGAGGAAGCCGTGGCCGGCCTCGCGGGGCCCGAGGCGCGGATCGTTCCGGAGACCGCGGCCCCGGCCGAGAAGGACGACACCCTCGTCCTTCTCTTCATGTGCTGCCATCCCGCCCTCTCCACCCCTTCGGCCATCGCCTTGACGCTGCGCGCCGTGGGCGGCCTGAAGACGGCGGAGATCGCCGCGGCGTTCCTGGTGCCGGAGGCCACGATGGCGCAGCGAATCAGCCGCGCCAAGGCGAGCATCAAGGCGTCCGGCGTCCCCTTCGAAATGCCCACGGCGGCGGCGCGCACGGAACGGCTGGGCGCCGTGCTCCACGTGCTCTATCTGATCTTCAGCGAGGGATATACGGCGAGCTCGGGGGCGGAGCTGCAGCGCAGCGATCTGTCGAGCGAGGCGATCCGCCTGGCGCGCGCCGTCCATCGCATCCTCCCCGACGATGGCGAGGTCGCGGGGCTGCTGGCGCTGATGCTCCTCACCGACGCGCGGCGGCTGGCGCGCACCGGGCCGGCCGGCGAGCTGATCCCGCTCGACGAGCAGGACCGCACGCTATGGGATCAACGCGCCATCGCCGAGGGGGTGGCGCTGGTCTCCTCGGCACTTTCAAAGGGCTCGGTGGGCTCCTATCAGCTCCAGGCCGCGATCGCCGCCCTGCACGACGAGGCGCCGCGGGTCGAGGCGACGGACTGGCCGCAGATCCTCGTCCTCTACGGCCTGCTCCAGCGGATGTCCGACAATCCCATGGTGGCGCTCAACCACGCGATCGCGACCGCCATGGTGCATGGCCCGGCGGCGGGGCTCGCGCTGCTGATGAAGCTCGACGCCGACGAGCGCCTGGCCGGGCACCACCGCCTCGACGCCGTCCGCGCCCACCTGCTGGAACGGGCCGGCGACCGGGAGGGGGCGATCGCGTGCTTCCGGAAAGCGGCGGGCCGCACCACCAGCCTCCCCGAGCAGCGCTACCTGATGACCCAGGCGGCGCGGCTGAGCGAGGCGTCCCGCTGAGGGCGACCGCGGGTCGCCCCTACACCAGGTTCCGGCGAAGGTTGTAGGGGCGACCCGCGGTCGCCCTCAAGCCGGGCTCCTCAAGCCGCCGGTCTCTCCAGCAACCCCCGCATCCCCTTGAGCAGGAACACCGCCCGTTCGCCATCGCCCGGATCGAGCGGCTCCGCGGAGTAGGCCGCCTGGACGTAGAGCTCGGTGAGCGCCGTCACCGGCTCGGCGATCCCCCGGAAGGAGAAGGGCAGGGCGTGGAGCACCTCGTAGGGGGTCGACTTCGGAGGCCGGGCATAACCCTGGACCTCGAGCAGGAGAAGGAAGCGCTGATACGCCGCCAGCACGGCCTCGCGGGAAGAGAGCCGGCTCAGGCTCTCCAGCTTCGCGAACGGATCGGCGAGCGCCACGGCGCCCGGAGAGCGGCGGGACCAGCGCCAGCGCTCCAGGAGCCGTTTCAGGGTATCCCGCAGGCGACTCGTCAGCCTCCCCCACCGGCCGGCGAGGAGCGGCAGGAGGCGGACGAGCATCCACAGGCCGGCGGCGATCAGGGCGAGGACCACGGGGACGAGCAGCCACTTGCCGGCGATGGACAGCAGCCGGACCAGCTCGGCCGCCGGCCCGGTGAGCCCCGGCGACGGTTTCGACCCGGAGCCCGAGTCCGCGCGCGGCCCCTTGCCAGCCTCCTCGCCGGAGGACGACGTCCTCCCCCCTTCGCCGGCCGTCCGCGGGTCCATCGCCCCGCGGTTTCCTTCGATCCCCTTCTCGGGCGACCCATCGCTGCGGCTCCCCTGATTGCGCGGCGGAAGGAGCCCTCCCTTCCCCTGAAACTGCAATCCCGGAACGGCGAGCGCGGCGGCCAGCACCACGGCGAGGAGGACCCCGGCCAGGGCCATCCGCGCGGGGACCAGGTGGGGCGACACCCAGCCTCCTTCGTTCTCCACCCGGCGATGAGAATCGAGGCTCGAGCCGGCGGCGAGCACGACGCCGGTCGAGAAGAGGAAGACGATCACCGCCGCCAGCGCCCGCACGCCGATCTCGGGGGTGGCCCGCAGCAGGAACGGCTCGCCGAGGGCGAAGGCGAGGAGAGCGAGGGCGGCGAGGCGCCCGATGGCGGCGGCCGGGTTGGGGGGGATCTCCGCTTTTGGCTTCGCCCGCGGCGGCTCGGCGCCCGTCTCCTGGGCTTTCTGGCGCTGGAAGGCCTCGGCTTTCAGCCGCTCGACGCCGTAGAGGCGAGACGCCGTCCAGGCGGGCCGCCCCACCTCGGGGCTCATCCCTTTCGTCACCCGGGTGGCGAAGCGCCAGACGGCGGCGATGATCGCCAGGTTCGCGAGCCGCTCCCCCAGCCCCACGGGGCGAGTCTCCCAGGGCATGAGCATCATTACGGAGATCGTGGCGAGGCCGAGGGCGATCGTGTAGTGCCCCTCGAAATTCTCGTCGCCGGAGCTGCGGCGGTGGCGCTCGATCAGCACGGTCGCCACCGCGAAACAGAAGCCGATCCACTTGAGCTGCGGCCCGGCGCCCACGAACGTCGAGCGGACGTCAATCAGGTAGGAGAGGAAGGCGGCGACCATGGCGATCAGGGCCGCAGGCACCGCCACGTGGTGGGTCACGAAGGTGAAAAGATCGTCGTCGACCGCCGGGCCCGACGCTTGGCCGGAGACAATCACAGGGCTTGCGCTCCCAACTGCTCGAGGTCCGCCTCGCTCGCCACCGGGTAGACCGCGATCCCTTCGAGGAGCCCGGCGGCAGCCGCCTCCGCCCTCCCCCGCTGGATCCAGATCACGCCGACGTCGAACCCCGAGCGCTTGAGGGCGGCGAGCGCTCCGCCGGTGGCGGCGCCGAGGTCCGGGGTCACCACCATCACCACGTGCGAGCGCGGCAGGCGGGGGGCCTCGGCGAGCAGCAGCTCGGGGAGGGTGAGGCCGGGGGCGAGGGTCAGCCGCGCCAGCGCCGTGCGCAGGTGGTCGCGCTGCCAGACCCCGCGCCCGGGCGGCACCTCGAGCGGGCGGTAGGCCGAGATCAGGCGGCGGGCGCTGGCGTCCTCCAGGGCGTCCTCGTAACGCCGGAAGCTGCCGCCCTGCCAGTCGGCCGGGAAGCGCTCGGCCGCGTCGCCGCCGTTCGAGAGCAAGCCCACCGACTGCCCGGCGGCGAGCACGAATTCGGCGATCGAGGCGGCCGCCGTCACCGCCAGCTCGACGGCGGGATCGCTCCCCTCCTCTTCGTCTTTCTCCTTGCGCGGGTAGGCGTGGCGCCCCATCTCGACCGCCAGCAGCACCCCTTCGAGCACCGCCGGCTCGAAGAGCTTCACCTGCAGGACCCCCGAGCGGGCGGTGGCGCGCCAGTGGATGCGGCGCAGGCTGTCGCCGTGGCGGTAGTCGCGCACGCCGAGGAAGCGGGCGGGGTCCTCGAACGGGCTGCGGCGGCGGGGGACCTCGTGGATCGGCCGGTGGCCGAGCGGCCACCCCTGCCCGATCGGCACCGCCCGCGGCACCACGGTGAGGAAACGGACCTCGGAGTCGACCCGGAAACGGCGGACCAGGCCGAAGGGATCGCTCGCCTCGACCACCATCGGCCCCACCCGGAAGAGCCCGCGGCGGGTGCTGTGCAGGATGCAGACGGTGTGGATCGTCTGCTCGCTCTCCAGGGTCTGGAAGCCGCAGGTGAGCCCCTCGGCGTCGAGACCGGGATCGACCGCCTCACGCCAGAAGAGCCAGAGGGCAGGGAACTCCTTCCGGTTGTGGAACACCAGCCGGGATTCGACCGCGTCCCCGAGCTCGATCTCCGCCGCGCCCAGGCTCCGCCGCACCTCGACGCGCGCCAGGCTGGCGGCCGGCAGCAGCGCCGCGAGCCCCATCACGGCGGCGGCCACCACCGCGGCGTAGAGGAAGAAGCCGGCCGAGAAGAGCGAGACCAGAAGGGCGATCAATCCCACCACCAGACCCCAGCGCAGGGCCTGGCGGCGGCGGAGCGTGCGGACCTGGCGGCGGGTGTCGTCTGGGGCGTCAACCGGGGGCTGGACCGGGGTCTGTGGGGCGCGTGGCAGCGCCGCGCCGGCGACGGTCATGGGATGAGCGCGGAGCCCGCTGCCGCTGCCACCGGGCTGGAATCGACGATCGGCGCCGGCACCAGCCCCACCGCCTGGTCGACGACCTGCTGCGCGCTGCGCTTCGAGAGGCGCCCTTCGGTGCCGAGGATCACCCGGTGGTAGAGCGTCGCGGGATAGAGCCGCTTGACGTCGTCGGGGAGCACGAAGCCGCGGCCGGAGAGGGCGGCGCGCGCCTGGCAGGCCCGGTAGAGCCCCTGGGTGGCGCGCGGCCCGGCGCCCAGCAGCAGCTCGCGGGAGCTCCGCGTCGCGGAGGTCACCTGCACGATGTAGCGCCGCACCTCGGGGTGGACGTGGACCTCACGCACCTGGTCCTGGAGGCGGGAGAGCACCTCGAGGCTCATCACCTGCGCCACCGCTTCGAGAGGATCGCCGCGCTCGCCGCGCACCAGCATCTGCTCCTCGGCCTGGAGGGCCGGGTAGCCGATCGCGAGGCGCATCAGGAAGCGGTCGAGCTGCGCCTCGGGCAGCGGGAAGGTCCCCTCGTGCTCGACCGGGTTCTGGGTGGCGATGACGAAGAACGGGCGTTTCAGGGGGTAGGTGCGGTTGTCGACGCTCACCTGCCGCTCGGCCATGCATTCGAGGAGCGAGGCCTGGGCACGCGGCGTGGCGCGATTGATCTCGTCCGCCAGCAGGATCTGGGTGAACACGGGGCCGGGGTGGAACTCGAACTCCCCCGTCTTCTGATTGAACACGCTCGACCCGGTGACGTCCCCCGGCAGCAGGTCGGGGGTGCACTGGAGCCGGCGGAAGCCGCCGCCCAGCGTCCGGGCGAGCGTCTTCGCGAGCAGCGTCTTGGCGGTGCCGGGGACGTCCTCCAGCAGGAGGTGCCCCTCGGCGAGGAGACAGGTGAGGACGAGCTCGAGGACCGGCCGTTTGCCGTAGATGACCGTCTCGAGCTGCTGGAGGAGCGCTTCGCCGGCTTGCTGGACCTGTTTCATAGTTTTATGGGATGTGGTCGATCACCCCCTACTACGATGAACAGGCGGAGATGTTTTACGTCGGCGTCAACTGGCCCGGCGTTTGGCGATGAGCTCCCGCACCGCCGGCACCAGATCATTGGGAACCGCCATCACCGTGTCCGTACGGCTTTCGAACGCGGCTTCATCCTCGGCGATGGCCTCCTCGTCCGTCTGGTTCTCGTGATGCTCCAAAACCCGGCGGACCCGTGCTTCATCCCATCCTGGTGGAAAGCTGTCCTGCTTCATCGCTTTCTCCTGCGCCTGCGGTAGGCAACGAGCTGTCTGCCAGTCAAATCATACGCCGTAATGACGAAGACGCTACCGGGGTCGGGGTCCGTCACATAGATCACCCGCAGGTGACGTCCCGAATCGGTCTGGCCGATTGCAGCCCGAGAGCCCTCACGGCTGGGACGATCCTCGCCTGGGTGACGGAGGACATCCTCGACCTCCTCTTCGGAGATCTCGTGGTTGTAGATGTGCGGCTCGCCAGTCTCCGGATCGATGTAGAAGCGGACGATCACCGTGCCCCCTGCATCGGCCGTACGTGGAGGTCGGTCACCTCGGCCGTGCGCGGCAGGGCGAGGGCGCTGACCACGGCGGCGGCGACGTCCTCGGGTTGCAGGAAGCGCTCGGGGTCGTAGGGTCTTCCCTCGTAGCGGTGCACCTCCTCCTGCATCGGCGTCGCGGTGCGGCCGGGGAAGACGGTGAGCACGCGCACTCCCTGCGGGTTCACTTCGTCGCGCAGGCCGTCGGCCAGGGCGCGGAGGGCGTGCTTCGAGGCCGAGTAGCCGACCCACCCCGCGCGGGCGGGATAAAAGCCGGCGCTGGAATTCACGAAGACGACCTGCCCACGGCGCGCGATGAGCGAGGGGAGGAGCCCCTGCGTCAGCAGGAACGGGACGTGGACGTTCGTCCGGTACTGGCGGTCGAGATCCGCCACCGGAGCGGCCGCGAAGGAGCCGCCGCGGAAGAAGCCGATGCTGTGGATCAGCAGGTCGACGCCTCCCGAATCCAGAGCGCGCTCCGTCAGGGCACGCACCGCCTCGTCCTCGGCGAGATCGGCTGCGAAGAATTTTGCGTCAGCCGAGAAAACGCGGCACTGATCCGCGACGCGCTCCAGCTTCTCCGCGCTCCGTCCGCTCAGCAGCAGCCGCGCGCCGCCGCGCGCCAGCTCGACGGCGATCGCCTCGCCGATCCCGCCGCTCGCCCCCGTGATCACGGCGACCTTGCCCTCGAATGCGGTCATTTCCCCTCCTCGGCCTCGCGCAGCAGCCCGGCCTCGAGCAGCGCGTCGGCCGCCGCCCGGATCGCGGTGAAGCTCAGCTTCGCGCGCTCGGCGATCGCGAGCAGGTCCTGCCGGCCTTCCGACAGGTTCAGCACCCAGAGCAGCGCCAGCTCCTTGGCGCGGCCGGAGTCGTCGCCGCCGATCGCGCGATAGAGCCCGCGGCGGCCGAGCTGCGGCTCGCACTTCGGATTGAGGTTGACGTAGCGGCGGTTCCCTTCGAGGAGATCGATCACCGCGAGATACGTACGGAGCGAGCCCTCGAGCGCCGCGGCTGTCACGAAGCTCAGATCGTCCGCCGACGTGTGGTACTCGGGATATCGGCCGTACGGCGTCCGGGTCAGCGAGCCCACCGGCAGGTTGAAGCCGGGCGAGCAGAACTGGCGCTCGTCATAGCCGAAGGGGACGAACTCCTCAGCGCCGTACGGCTCGCCGGAGTCCTGCAACACCGCGAGCACGGCGCGGTCGATCTCCGCACTTCCTCTGCGGCTCCGCTTGTAATGAAAGCTCCCCGCATCGCCGAGGTTCGCCGCCACCAGGCCGTGCGCGATCCTGCCCGTACGCCCTTCGTTGCGCGCCAGCCAGGTGATCGAGCCAATCGTGCCGGGGATGAAAAGAAACCGATAGGAATACCGCCGCCGCGGGCGGGACGCCAGCTCGCGGGCGAGCGCGGTCATCACCGCGATCCCGGAAAGGTTGTCATTGCAGAGCGACGGGTGGCAGACGTGGGTCGAGAGCAGGACCTCGCGCTCCGACTCCCCCGGCAGGTAGCACTCGCCGTAGCTGAGCGCGCCGTCCGCCAGGGTGGAATCGACGAAGACCTCGTACTCCCCTTCCGGCAGGCTTTCGAGCGTGCTGTGCCGCAGGCAGAATCCCCACGCCTCCTTGTAGTACGACGTGCGGTAGGGGATCAGCTCCGGCTGGTCCGGCAGCGTGAAGAGATGCGGCTTCAGATCGGCGAGGGGGAGCTTCTGATGAACCGGCACGCTGTAGTTGAGGAGGTGGAGGTTCGATTCCTGGAAGTCGACCACCTTGCGGCCGGAGGGGTCCTTGATCCAGGCGTCACGGACGTTCCACTCCTTCGGCACCGTCCAATCGAACACCGGCGTGCCGGTCGCCACCTCTTCGACCACGAGCGGGATGCGCTGCTGGATCATCGCGAGCGTCGCGCGGACGCCGTCTCCCGTGATGCTGCGGCAGATCGGAAAGGCCTCCCGGATCAGCTTCATCATCTCTTCGCCCGCGTTCACTCCTCTCCCTCCTGGAACAGCGGTAAAGCGCGGTCCTTCTCCGAGATCGCCGTCGCCGGCTCCGGCCAGGGGATCGCGAACGCCGGATCGTCCCAGCGATACCCGCGCGCCGACTCCGGCGCGTAGAATTCGGAAATCTGATACGAAACTTCCGTATCGTCCGCGAGCGTCTGGAAACCGTGCGCCATCCCTTTCGGAATATAGAGCTGATGCCCGTTCTCCGCCGAGAGGACGAGCGCGAAATGCTTGCGCAAGGTGGGCGAGCCCGGCCGCAGGTCGACGATCACGTCCCAGAGGGCGCCGCGGGTGACCCGCACCAGCTTGACCTCGGCGTGGGGCTCCGCCTGAAAGTGGAGGCCGCGCAGAGTGCCGCGGCGGTGATTCCAGGAAACGCTGCACTGGGCGATCTCCGGGTCGAGCCCGCGCTCCGCGAAGTCGCGCCGGCACCAGGTGCGGGCGAAGAAACCCCGCTCGTCCGCGAAGCGTTCCGGCTCCAAGATCCAGGCGCCGGCGAGCGGGGTCTCGCGGAAGATCATTCGAGGACCCGGACCTCGGGGATCGCCACCACGAAACGGCCCCCCCAGGAGCGGACGTCCGCCATCTGCTCGACGATCTCCTCCTTGAGGTTCCAGGGGAGGATCAGCACGTAGTCGGGACGCGTCTCGCGCAGACGGTCCGGGCCGTGGATGGGGATGCGCGTCCCGGGCAGGTAGCGCCCCTGCTTGTGCGGGCTGCGGTCGACCGTGTAGTCGAGGAAATCCGTGCGGATGCCGCAGTAGTTGAGCAGCGTATTTCCCTTCGCCGGGGCGCCGTAGGCGGCGATCGACTTGCCGCTCTCCTTGGTTGCGATCAGGAAGCGCAGCAAGCCCCACTTCACCTTGATCACCCGTTCGCCGAAGGAGCGGTAGGTCTCCAGACGCCCGAGCCCCGCGGCTTCCTCGGCGGCGAGGAGGGCGGCGACCCGCTCCCCCACCGGTTTCGCATCGTCCTCGGCGTGTTTACCGTAGATCCGCAGCGAGCCGCCGTGCGTCGGCAGCTCCTCGACGTCGAACAGGGTGAGGCCGTGCGCCGCGAAGACCTTGCGCACGGTGGCGAAAGAGAAATACGAGTAGTGCTCGTGATAGATGGTGTCGAACTGGTCCTCCGCCATCAGCCGCAGCAGGTGGGGGAACTCGAGGGTCAGCACGCCGGCCGGGGCGAGCAGGATCTTCAGCCCCGCCACGAAGTCGTTGAGGTCCGGCACATGGGCGAGGACGTTGTTGCCGGCGAGCAGGTCGGCCCGCTTCCCCTCGGCGACCAGGTCGCGGGCGGTCGCCGCGCCGAAGAAGCGCACCACGGTGGGGATTCCCGCCGCCTCGGCCGCCGCCGCCACGTTCTTCGCCGGCTCGATCCCCAGCACGGGCACGCCCCGCGCCTGGAACCAGCGCAGCAGGTAGCCGTCGTTGCTGGCGATCTCGATCACCTGCTGGCCCGGCCCGAGGCCGAAGCGCTCGATCATCGCCGCCGCGTAGGCCTCGGCGTGGCGCAGCCAGCTCTCGGAGTACGAGGAGAAGTAGGCGTAGTCGGAGAAGATCGCCTCCGGACGCTCCTCTTCCGGGAGCTGGACCAGCAGGCATTCGCCGCAGACGTAGACGCGGAGGGGAAAGAACGCCTCGGCGCGGAGGAGGTCTTCGGGCTCGAGGTAGGAATTGGCGAGCGGCGAGGCGCCGAGGTCGACGAACACCTCCGAGAGCGGCGCGCCGCAGAAGCGGCAGGCGAGGTCCGGGACGGTACCGGCGCGCTCACCAGATCTTCCACGGCGTGTCCCCGCGCTTCCACATCTCGTTGAGGTGGAGGTAGTCGCGGTAGGTGTCCATCGGGTGCCAGAATCCCTCGTGGAGGTAGACGGCGAGCTGGTTGTCGCGGGCGAGCCGCTGCAGGGGCTTCTGCTCGAGGAAGAGCTGCGGGTCGTCGTCCAGATAGTCGAAGACCTCGCGCTGGAAGACGAAGAAGCCGCCGCTCACCACCCCCTCGGCCAGGGTGGGCTTCTCGTCGAACTCGAGCACGTGGGGGCCGGCGACCCGCATCTCGCCGTAGCGCGAGGTCGGGTGGACGCCGGTGACGGTGGCGAGGCGCCCCTGCTTCCAGTGGAAGTCGAGCAGCCGGCCGATGTCGACGTTCCCCACCGCGTCGCCGTAGGTGAGGCAGAAGGTGGGCGAGCCGGAGGCCTCGACGTAGCGGCGAACCTTCCAGAGCCGGGCGCCGGTCGCGGTCTCGGCGCCGGTCTCGGCGCAGGTCACCCGCCAGCTCTCGTAGCCGTCCTGGTTGTGGATCTCGAGCGGGCTGCCGCCGTCCATCGCCACCGTGAAGTCGCAGTGCATCTCCCGGTAGCGCAGGAAGTACTGCTTGATCTCCCACCCCTTGTAGCCGAGGCAGAGGACGAAGCGGTCGAGGCCGTGGGCGCCGTAGATCTTCATGATGTGCCAGAGGATCGGCTGGGGGCCGATCTCGACCATCGGCTTCGGCCGGTACTCGGTCTCCTCGCGGAGGCGGGTCCCCTGGCCGCCGCAGAGGATCACGACAGGCACGTCGCGCAATTGCCCGCTCATAGTGGCCTGCTCATAAGGGCTCCTTGACGGGATTCATTCTAAAGGTAACCGAGCGCCCGCAGCTTCTCGATCTCTTCCGCGTTCATCGCGCCGTCGCGCTTCGCCCCCGGCAGGCCGGGCGGCAGGCCGAGGTCGGAATAGGTCGCCACCGTCCGCACGGGATGGGCGCGCACGAAGGCGGGGTCGAGGGCGTCGAGGAGCACCTTGCCGGCGGCGTCCCGCGGCACGGGGAGGCCGAGGAGATAGAGCACCGTCGGGTAGACGTCGAAGACGCTCGCCCCCTGGAGCGCCAGCCCCGGCTTCACCGGACCGCCGTGCATCAGCAGGATTCCCGGGGGCCCGTGCCGGTGCTGGGTGTAGAGGCTGTGGACGATGGTCGGGCTGTGGCCGTGATCGGAGGCGACCAGGACCACCGTGTCCGGTCCCGCCGCGGCGAGGAGGCGGGCGAGGAAACGGTCGAAGCCGCGGTAGACCCCGGGGATGATCGGCCCCTTCTGCTCGCGGTCCTTCGCCTTGACGCCGAAGAAGCGCTCCGGCTCGTACCACTTCCAGAACCAGTGCTGGTCGCTGTCCGGCTGGTGGGTGTAGAAATTGATCAGCCGCGGCTGCGGGCGCTCGGCGAGCAGCTTGAGGAGCGTGGCCGACTGCCAGTTGAAGTCGCCGCCGGCGAGCAGCGGGCGGATCTCCCGGAAGAGCGGCAGCGGCTGATTGAACAGCGCGATCTGCGGCGTCGGGCGGGCGGCCATCTCGTCGAGCCCGTAGGAGAAGAACCAGCTCTCCGGCCGCGCCGGATGGAGCGCCGGGAAGGAGTAGAAGTAGCCGTCCACGACGCCGATCGAGAGCCCCGCCCGGTCGGCGATCTCCCAGTAGGGTGGGGTCGCCAGCGAGAAGCGGTCGACCGGGATCAGGCGGGCGAGCCCCAGCGGCGACACGAGGTCGGCGAGCTCCTTGAAGAAGGTGCGGTGGACCGGGTAGAGCCCCTTCGACGCCATCCCGGGGAGGGGGATGCGATAGAAGTCGAGGACGCCGTGGACCTCCGGCGTCATCCCGGTGTAGATCGAGGCCCAGATGACTGCCGAGTTCGAGTCGTGGATCGATGCGAGCGGGCCGGTCGCCCCCGTGCGCCCCAGCGCCGCGAAGGTGGGGAGCTCCCCCTTCGCCATCAGCGGCCGGATCACCCGCCAGTCCGCGCCGTCGAAGCCGACGACGATCACCTTGAGCCCGGTGTCGGCGCCGGGGGCCATCGGGATCGCCGGGGCCGGCCCCTTGCGAGGTCTGGCGGCCGGCTCGTGACCCGCGTAGAGCGGCGCCGCGGCGTGGGCGGCGAGGCCGATCGCCAGCAGGCTCACGGCTACCCACCTGAGGGTGCCGCCGCGGCGGAGCGCCATGATCAGCCGGAACAGCACCCAGGAGCCGAGCGCCGCCCCCAGCGCGATGGGGAGCGCGAGAAGCGCCAGCACCCCCGCCATCCCCCAGGCGGCCTGCGGATGGAACGGCGCCTGGTCGTAGGTCAGCCCGTAGAGGAAGAAGATCTCCCAGAAGAACAGGTTGTAGGCGAGGAGCCCGAGCAGCAGGCCCCGCCGCTCCAGCGTCTCGGGGGTCGAGAACGGGATCGCCGCGAGGGCCGCCAAAACGAAGAACGCCGCCGCCCAGAGGCCGTAGAGCAGGCCGCACCCCGCGTAGGTGATCAGCGCGTCGCGCGCCGAGCCGAGATGGTTGTGGACGACGTGGACCAGCGACAGCACGGCGCCGTAGAGCAGCGCGCCGTAGAGGAAGCCGCCGAGGCCGGCGTCGCGCAGGGATCGCAGTCGCATGATCAGAGGAATCAGAATCTCTTCCGGAAGGGCGGGACGCGGAGGGGCTCCGGGACGGCGAGACGGTAGCAGATCGGAATCAGGCCATCAACCGGTGATACTCGGCGGTGGTCTCGTCGCCGGGAGACACTCCCAGCTCCTCGAGGTAGACGCGGCAGAGGTTGTCGTACTGCCGCCGCACCAGGTCACGGCGCCCCTGGAGGGCGTAGATCCGCATCACGGCGACGTGGACGCGCTCCTGGAGCTGGTCCTCGAGCAACACCGCGCGGTAGGCATCGAGCGAGTCCTCGTTGCGCTCCAGCCGCAGGTAGAGGTCCCCCAGGCCGCGCAGCAGGTCCAGGTAGAGGCGCTGATAGGCCTCCCGGCGAAGGGTGACCCATCCTTCGTAATACCCCTGCAGGAAAGGGCCACGATAGAGGCGCCAGGCCCGCCGCCAGATCTCGGCCGCCACCTCGAGGTCGCCGTGGCCGGCGCGCTCCTTCCCCTCGTCGACCAGGCGGGTCATCTCGAGCGCGTCGACCTCCCAGACGGTCTCCGGGTTCAGCCGGTAGACGCCGTTGCGGAACAGGAGCTGCGACGGCCGCCCCTTCCCCTTCGCTCCGGACTCGAGGGAGCGCCGCAGGTGGCTCAGCGTGGGGTGGAAGTTGCGCTCGATGGTGCGCTCCCCCTCGGTAGGCCAGACGGCTTCCATCAGCTCCTCGCGCCCGGCCTGGAGCCCGGGCGAGGAGGCGAGGAAGGCGAGCACCTGGAAGGCGCGGCGCAAACGCAGGTCGAGGTCGCGCTCCCCCTCCTCGTCGCGCTGCCGGGCGACCGGGCTCCCCAACAGCCCCAGGACGTAGACCGGCGGCCCGGAGCTCCCCCGGCACGGTCCGTCGGCCGCTCCGCTGACAGGGCTATCGGCCGGGGAACCGGCTACGCCGCGCGGCCGCCGCCGGCGGCGCTCGCGCTCGAGCGCCGCGGCGAGGAGCCGCGGCAGGGCGTCGCGCTCGACCCCTTCGATCCACAGCCCATGCTCGTCGAGCAGCCGCCAGGCGTCCTCTCCGGCCCCCCCCGCCTCGGGGCGCTCCTCGGGAGCTTCGAGGAGGAGGTCGCGCTCCTCCTCCGAGAAGAGGTCCAGCACCTCGTGGCGCAGGAAGCGCCGGACGGCGGGAAACTCGAGCAGCGCCGCGGGCGAGGCCCCCGGCAGGTCCATGCCGCCAGTGGTCTCGATCGCCCGCCGCAGCGGCTGGTACCAGCCGTCCGTCGCCTCGCGCAGGGAGCGCGCGTCCGCCGGGGAGAGATCGCCGCCGGTCAGCAGGTGCCAGAGCTCTGCGATCTCGCGGTCGACTAGCAGCATCTCCTGCGGCGGCACGATGCCGCGCGGCAGGGCGCCCGCGCCGTCCGCGCCGCCGCGCCGGCCGGCCGCGAACACCAGCCGCTGGCCAGGGCGCAGCCAGCGCTCGGCCGCGGGATGCCAGCTATCGCTCAGCGCTCCGTTCGCCACCAGCCACCGGACGCCTTCCTCCTGCGCCGCCGCGATCGCCTCGCGCAGGGGCTCCTCGCCGGCGAGGGCCGCCTGGGGAAGCGCTACCGCCCGCCGGCCGTGCCGGGCGAGCACGGCCTCCAACACGACCGTGGCGCCGCTCCCCGGCCACTCCCAGAGCTGCACCAGCGGAGAGTCCAGGGCTTCGATCCGGCCCAGGAGCCGGCCGACCTGCGGGTAGAGATGGGGGGATTCGGGGATCGCCGTCACCGGCGGCTCCCCTGCCGCGCCGGAAGGCCCGCTAGCGCAGCGGCGACTCGGCGTCGTCGGACAAGACGGGCTCGGGCGTTGCCTCGGACTCTACGGCTTCCGCCGGCGGCTCGGGGCCCAGGCCGGAGGCCAGGAGCTCGCGCGACAACGCGGCGAGGCACCGCGTGGTGATCTTGCCGATGCTCGACTCGCGATAGCCGAGCATCTTCGCCACCTCGGGGGGCTCGTACCCCAGCCGGAAGCGCAGCCGCAGGATCGACCGGCAACGCGGGGGGAGCTGATGGATCAGACTCTGGAGGTCGCAGAGGAGGTCCGCCTTCTCCTGGTTGGGGGCGATCGGCTCGGAGAGCCATTCCAGGATGGTCGAGTCTACCGCGAGATAGATCCGGCGCTTGTGGGTACGCCAGTACATCAGGCAATGCCGCTTGACGGTGCCGAACAGCCAGCTCTCCGGGTCGCGCACCCGATCCCATTGGTAGAGCAAGGCGAGCAGAGCCTGCTGGAGAACGTCCTCCGCGTCGTCGGCCGGAATGCGGTAAACCGCCAGAAGCCGCTTCAGCTTCGGCTCCATCGCCGCCAGGAAATCCTCGAAGGATTCGGCGTTTTGGGTGGGTTCTGGGGTGAGCATCCAGAGCGGAGCCAGAGGACGAGACGTGGCTCAAATTAACACTCTTCTCAACCACTGTCCAGCTTATAGCTACCCTAGAATCAAAGACTTCCGGAACGTAGGAGATCGCGAACCTGCTGCATGTCTTCCCACGTCGGGCGCTTCAAGGCCTGGTTCCGCAGCAGGGCGGCGGGATGGTAGGTGACCATCGCCGGGATTCCCTGGACCTGGTACCACTGGCCGCGCATGCGGCCGATCGGCGCGTCGTTGCCGAGCAGGGTCTGGGCCGCCACCCGCCCCAGCGCCACGATCGCCCGCGGCCGCACGAGGGCGATCTGCTTTTCGAGATAGCCGCGGCAGGCGGCGACCTCGTCGGGCTGGGGATCGCGGTTGCCGGGGGGGCGGCATTTGACCACGTTGGCGATGTAGACCTCCTCGCGGGTCATCTCGATCGCCTGGATGATCTTGGTCAGCAGCTCGCCGGCGGCGCCCACGAAGGGGAGCCCCTGGCGGTCCTCCTCGGCCCCCGGCCCCTCGCCGATCAGCATCAGCTCGGCGGCGGGGTTGCCGGCCCCGAAGACGACCTTCTGGCGCCCCTCGGAGAGGCGGCAGCGGGTGCAGGTCGCCGCGGCGGCGGCCAGGGCCGCCAGCTCGGCCGCGCGCGCCTCCCCTTCCTCGTCGAGCACGGGAAGGGGGGCCGGAGGCCGGCGGGCGGGGACGGCGGTTGCCACCGGAACCGCAGCCGGCCTTGCCGCGAGGGTGGCGCGGGGGGGCTTGAGATAGAGGTCGCCGTAGCCCATCTCGCCCAGGTAGGCGAGGAGGTCAGCGAGGGCCGGCCGGAGGTGCTTGCTCACGACGGGTGAGTGTAGCCGTGAACAGCGCGAAGAGCGAGGCGGCGAGCTCCCCCTTCGGGCGCCGCGCGAGGAACACCGGCTCCCCTTCCCGGCGGTAGACCGTGACCTCGTTGTCGCCGCTGCCGAAGGCGATGTCGGAGCGCGAGACGTCGTTGGCGACCAGGAAGTCCACGTCCTTGCGGGCCAGCTTGGCGCGGGCGTTGCGGTCGAGATCGGCGGTCTCGGCCGCGAACCCTACCCGCACGGCGCGCGGCGCCACCCGCGCCAGGCCGGCCAGGATGTCGGGGTTCTCCGCCAGCTCGATCGCCGCCAATCCCTGCTCCTTCTTGATCTTCTGCTCCGCCGGCCGGAGCGGCCGGTAGTCGGCGACCGCCGCCGCCATCACGATCAGGTCGGCCGCCGGCGCCTGCGCGTGGACCGCCGCCTCCATCTCCCGCGCGGTGACGACGTCGATCCGCTCGACGCCCGCCGGAGTCGCCAAGGCGACCGGTCCGGCGATCAGGATCGTCCGCGCTCCCCGCCGGGCCGCCTCGGCGGCGAGGGCGAACCCCATCCTGCCGCTCGAATGATTGCCGAGGAAACGGACGGGATCGACCGGCTCCTGGGTCGGGCCGGCGGTGACCAGGACCGTCCGCCCGGCGAGCTCCCCGCCGCGGCCGCCGCTGGCTGCCGCCTCGATCTCCCGCACGATCTCCTCGGGCTCGGCCATCCGTCCCATCCCCACCTCGCCCGAGGCGAGCGGTCCCTCGACCGGGCCGGCGAAGCGGACGCCGCGCCGCCCCAGGGTCGCCACGTGCCGGCGCGTCGCTTCCTGGTTCCACATCACGGAGTGCATGGCGGGCGCCACCACCAGCGGCCCGGAGAAGGCGAGGGCGGTGGTGGTGAGGAAGTCGTCGCCGAGCCCGAGAGCCAGGCGGGCGAGCAGGTGGGTTGTCGCCGGGGCGGCGCACAAGACCTCGGCCCAGGCGGCGGCCACGATGTGCGCCTCCTCGCCCGAGCCCGTGGCGGCGAGATACTCCTCCTGATAGACCGGCTGGCCGGAGAGGACCTCGAGGGTCAGCGGCGCCACGAAGGAGACGGCGCTGCGGGTCAGCGCGCAACGCACCTCGTGCCCGCGCGAGCGCAGGCGCCGCACCAGCTCGGCCGATTTGTAGGCGGCGATGCCGCCGCTGATGCCGAGCAGGACGCGCAGGGGACGGCTCATGAGTTGGGATGGGCTGGGTCGCCCCGCCGACGGCTGCGGATGTCCGTGGGCGGGTCTCGAGGGAATCGAGGCTCAGTGCACCTCGGCCGTCTGTGGCTCCTCGGCGGCGGCCTCGGCCTCTTCGGGCTGCGGCGCCGGGCCGTAGCCCCATTCGATCAGCTGGTGATCCACTTCCTCGAGCGCAATCCGGGTCGGCTTGCGCTTGCCCGCTTCCACCTTGGGGCGGGCGCCCCGCATCAGTTGCTCGGCGCGGTTGGCGGACACCAGCACGCGGCGGAACTTGCTGTCCATCACCGGCGCTTTCGGCGGCGCTTTCTCGTCCATTGAAACGTTCTCCCCGGCGGCGGTCGGCCACCTGTTGCTTGCCTTCAGAGCGGAGGGTCGGTGCTCCGGACCTGGAAGTCGCTTAGAATTTCCCGAAGCCTGGATTGCATACGCTCCCGCCGGTAGCGCTTCTCCAGGATGATGGCTGCGAGCGCCTCGCTGGCCCGGCGGGCGTCGTCATTGATAATAACATAGCGGTACTGATCGTAACGCCTGACCTCCCCGAGCGATACGCTGAGACGGCGGGCGATCGTCCGGTCGTCGTCGAGCGCCCGGCTGCGCAGCCGCCGTTCGAGGTCCTCGTAGCTGGGAGGGAGGACGAAGATGCTCTGCGCCTCGGGAACTCGGGCCACCACCTGCTCGGCTCCCTGGACGTCGATGTCGAGCAGGACGTCGATTCCCTGCTCGAGGCGCGGGAAGACCTCCTCGCGCGCCGTCCCGTAATAGTTGTCGTGGACCTTGGCCCATTCGAGGAAGGCGTCCCCCTCGATCATCTCCAGGAACTTGGCGTGGTCGACGAAGTGGTAGTCCCGGCCGCCGACCTCCCCCTGCCGCGGCTGGCGGGTGGTGTGGCTGACCGAGAACGCCACCCCGCCGAGGTCGGCGAAGCGCCCCGTCGTCAGGTTCTGGATCAACGTCGTCTTGCCCGCGCCCGAGGGCGCGGAGAGGATGAACAGCTCTCCGGGTGGCATCGATTCGTTCAAGTAGAGTACGGGAGGAGGGGTCCGAGGCCGTATCGTACCACTACTCGACGTTCTGCACCTGCTCGCGGATCTGCTCGCAGAGAACCTTGGCGTCGAGCACGGCGCGGGTCATCTCGGCGTTGCGGCACTTGGCGCCGAGGGTGTTGAGCTCGCGGAAGATCTCCTGGGTCAGGAAGTCGAGGCGCTTGCCGGCGGCGTTCCCCTCCCGGGTGACGGCGCGGAAGTGCTCGCCGTGCGAGCGCAGGCGGTCGATCTCCTCGCTGACGTCCGAGCGGTCGACGAGGAGCGCCACCTCCTGGGCGACCCGCGCCTCGTCGAGCGGCTGGCCGGCGAGGAGCTCGGCGAGCCGCCGGCGCAACGCCGCCGCCATCTCGTCGCGCACCGGGCCGCGCAGGGCGTCGAGCCGGGCGACGGCCTCCTCGACGCCGCGCAGCTTCTCGTCCATGGCGGCGACCAGGCTTCCCCCCTCCGTCTCGCGGCTGGCGACGAGCTGGGCCACCGCCTCGCGGGTGACGCCGAGGAGAAGCTCCTCGTCCTCCGGCTGCCAGTCGGTCGATTCGAGATCGACCCGGAACGCCTCGGGAAGCCGCATCAGGTCCCCCGCCGAGAGGCCGCGGTCGATCAGCCCCTCCTCGACGAGCTGGTGCACCGCCCCGTGCGCCTCCCGGATCACCCCCAGGTTGACCTGGACGCTCGCCCGCCGCTCCGCGACCGGCCGCACCTCCACCCGCGCCTCGACCCGCCCGCGCGAGATGCCGCGCCCGATCAGGTCGCGCAGCGCCGCCTCGCTCCCCCGCAGCTCCTCCCCCGTCCGCAGCTGCAGATCGAGGAACCGGTGATTGACCGACCGCAGGCTCACCGTGACCCTCTGCCGGGCGTTCTCCCCCGACGCTTCGCCGTAACCGGTCATGCTTCGCATCTTCAGGCTCCTCTCGCCAAGTCTTCCGCCCGACTCTCCGCCGCGTCCAACCGCGCCTTCAGCTCCGCGGCGGCCTGCTCCAGATTCCCCCGCCTCTCCACCGTCAACGCCTCGCCGTAGACGAAATGCACCTTCGAGAACGGCAGCGGGACCAGGAAGCGGTCCCAGGAACGCAGCAGCTTCGCTCGCGAGGCGGCGATCGCTACCGGCTGGATCGGCAGGCCGGTCGCGGCGGCGGCCAGGATCACCCCCGGCTGCACCTCGCGAAGCGGGCCGCGGGGACCGTCCGGCGTGAAGGCGATGTCCCAGCCGTCGGCGGCCTTGCGGAGCAGCGAGCGCATCCCCGCCATCCCTCCCCGGCTGCTCGAGCCGCGGCTCGAATCGATCCCCAGACGCGCCACGGTGCGCGCGATCAGCTCGCCGTCCCGGCTCTGGCTGACCAGCACCGAGATCCGCCGCCCCCGGTAGGCGTAGGGCATCAGCAGCAGGTGGCGGTGCCAGAAGGCCAGGATGAACGGCTTCCCCTCCCGCTCCCACGCCCGGAGCTGCCCGTCGCCGTGGTGGCGCAGCCGCAGAGTCGCCCGCAACCCGCGCAGGAAGCCGGCCGCCAGCAACGATAGGGCGGCGGGGCTCACACCCGGAACTGGAGGTCGAAGAGGCGCTTGTAGGAGCCGCCGAGGGCCAGCAGCTCGCGATGGCTCCCCTCCTCGAGGATGCGCCCCCCCTCCATCACCACGATGCGGTCCGCCCGCGTCACCGTCGACAGGCGATGGGCGATCACCAGCGTCGTCCGCCCCTGGATCAGGTTGTAGAGCGCCTTCTGGACCAGCGCCTCGGACTCGCTGTCGAGGTGCGAGGTCGCCTCGTCGAGGATCAGGATGGGAGCGTTCTTGAGCAGCGCCCGGGCGATCGCGAGGCGCTGCCGCTGCCCCCCCGAGAGACGCACTCCCGCCTCGCCGATCACCGTGTCGTACCCCTTGGGGAGCTGCATGATGAACTCGTCGGCGTAGGCCGCGGCGGCCGCCTCGCGCACCCGCTCCATCGGCAGGTCGGAGCGCCCGTAGGCGATATTGTCGCGCACCGTCTCGTTGAACAGCACCGTGTCCTGGGTGACGATGCCGATCAGCGAGCGCAGCCCCTTGATCTTGAGGTCGCGGGTGTCGACGCCGTCCAGGGTTATCCGCCCGGAGACCGGATCGAAGAAACGCGGCAGCAGGTTGACCATCGTCGTCTTGCCGGCGCCGGACGAGCCGACGAGCGCGACGATCTCCCCCGCCTTGATCGACAGCGAGACGTCCTTGAGCACCGGCTGCTCCTCGTAGGAGAAGCCCACCCGCTCGTAGTTGATCCCCTGGCGGACGGTCGCGACGTCTAGGGCGTCCGGCTTTTCGTCGATGTCGTTGGGAACCTCCATCAGCCGCGACACCCGCTGGCTGGCGGCCGTCGCCTCCTGGAGGATGAGGTTCACCTTGTTGAGCTTGCGGATCGGGTCGTAGAGCATGAACAGGGTGGTCAGGAACTGCACCAGCTCGGGGGTCGACAGCTCGTGGGCGCGGATCGCCTTGCCGGCATAGACCAGCAGGGCCGCCGCGCCGACCACGGCGAGCGACTCGACCACCGGACCCGAGGAGTTGGCGAGCATCTGCGCCCAGAGGTTCACCCGCAGGTGGCGGCGGGTCGCCTCGCGGAAGCGCTTGAGCTCGAAGTCCTCCATGCCGAACGCCTTGACCACGCGGTGCCCGCGTACCCCCTCGGTCATCAGGCTCGCGAGATCGGCCATCCGCTCCTGGCTGCGGTGGCTGGTGCGCCGCATCCCCTTGCCGAAACGCACGATCGGATAGATCAGAGCCGGCGCCACGATCAGCGAGACCAGCGCCAGCCGGAGATGGGTCGACAGCAGCAGGGCGAGGAGGGCGACGAGGGTGAACGACTGCTGGAAGAGGTCGAGCAGGCGGTTGGCGACCGCGTTCTGCATCAGCGCCACGTCGTTGATCACGCGCGCCACCAGCTCCCCCGACGGGTGGTCGGCGTGGAAGCGGCTCGACTGCTCGAGGATGCTGCGGTAGAGGTCGTTGCGGATGTCGGTCGTCACCCCGAGGCCGATGTGCTGGAAGGCGTACCCCGAGATGAAGTCGGCCAGGCAGCGCAGGAGGAAGACGACGACCAAGAGGGCGGGGAGGAAATAGACCACGTTGTCGCGGTTCACCCCGAGCCGCCGCTTCAGCGACTCGTAGCTGTCGTCGATCTGCTGCGCGACGTTGAGCCGCTTCTTGAGGTCGGCGATCACCCCCGGCTGCCGCTTCGACGGCTTGCTTCCGCCGGGTGCGAGGGAGATTCCCCCGAACGGCGACGGCATGTCATCCCCCGCGAGCAGCACCTCGCCGAAGATCGGCTTGATCAGCGCGGCCGTCCCCGCCGTGGCCGCCGCATAGACGAGGATCCCCGCCGCCGCGAGCATCGCCCAGCCGGCGTAGCCGCGCAGGTAGTGCCAGAGGAAAGTGGTGGTCCGCCGTCTCAAGCGAGCACCGCTCCCGCAGTTGTTTCTATCGTCGCCGCCTCCCCCATCAGGGCCGCCACCTCGGCCGCCGCCCGCCGGCTCGCCCCGCCCGCCCCCAGCCGGCCGCGCACCTCGGCGAGCCCCTGGCGCATGCGGTCGCGCTCGCCGGCCCGGGTGAGCAGGCGCGCCGCCTCGGCCGCGATCCGCTCCGGGCTCGCCTCGCCCTGGATCAGCTCCGGCACGACCTTCCGGCCCAGCACGAGGTTCACCAGGCTGACGTAGGGCAGGCGGACCATCAGCTTCGCCAGCAGGTAGGTCCAGCGCGCCAGGCGGTAGACCATGATCATCGGCGTTCCCAGCAGCCCGACCTCGAGGGTGGCGGTGCCGGAGGCGCAGAGGGCCAGGTGGGAGTCGGCGATGGCGGCGAAACGCTCTTCGAGGATAATTTCGACCGGCAGCCCGGCGAGATCGGCGGCGTCCTCGAGGAGATCGGCGGAGATCGTCGGCGCCTTGATGATCCTCACCTCGATGGGGAGATCGGCGGCCAGCCGGCGGACCGCGGCGAGCAGGGTGGGGAGGAGCGCCTCGACCTCGCTCACCCGCGAGCCTGGAAGGAGAGCCACCCGGAAGGGGCCTGCCGCGCCCTGCGCGCTCTCCCAGGCCTGCGGCAGCACCGGCACCTCGTCCACCAGGGGATGTCCGACGTGGACCACGTCGACCCCATGATCGCGATAGAACTCGACCTCGAACGGGAAGAGGACCAGCATGCGGTCGACGCGGGCGGCGATCGTCTTGACCCGCCCGCGCCGCCAGGCCCACACCTGCGGGCTGATGTAGTAGACGACCTTGACGCCGCGCGCCTTGAGCTGCTTGGCCAGCCGGAGGTTGAAGTCGGGGAAGTCGACCAGCACGGCGAGCTCCGGGCGGCGGCGTTCGACCTCGCGCAGCAGGGTGGCGAAGATCTCGCGGGCGCGCGACAGGATCTTCAGCACCTCGGTGATGCCGACGACCGAGATCTCCGAGCTGTGCGCCACGGCTTCGAGGCCGGCCGCCCGCATCTCGTCGCCGCCGAGGCCGAAGGCCGCGAGGTCGGGGATCAGGCGGCGCAGCTCGCTGAGCAGGCGCGCGCCATGCAGGTCTCCCGAGGCCTCCCCGGCGACCACCAGCAGCTGGCGGGGAGCCGCCGTCATGGGATGGGTGCCGGTGGACCCGAAGGGAACGGATACATCAGCCAGGCCACCAGCAGGCCGCCACCCACCATGCCGAGAAAGATCTGAAGAAAGAGCTTGACCTGCTCCCGGCGCCCACGGCGCCAGAGGAGGGCGAAGAACAGGCTGACCAGCAGGGCGTAGAGGACCATCAGCAGGAAATGGCTCAGCATCGGCTACTCCTTCTTGCCGCGGACGATGTCCCAGCAGTCGAGCACCAACAGCAGGTTCATCAGCCCCGCCGTCAGCAGGAAGGCGGTGCCGTACTCGAAGCCCGGTCCCACGAGGTTCCCCTTATAGTGGAGGCCATAGCGGAGGAGGAAATAGGGAAAGCCCATCCCCATCGAGGCGAGCGTCGCCAGGATGGTGAGCGGCTGGCCGGCGGTGGCCTGGTAGAGGTTCCCCTCGAGCCCGCAACCGACGAGGAGGGCGGCGACGACCAGCGCGCAGAAGGCGACGCCGCGCAGGCGCCGGCGGAGATAGAAGTGGCCCAGGCCCGGGATCAGCCAGGCGGAGAGCACGGCGACCGCCGCGTTCCCGATCGCGATCGGGGGCGCCTGCGGCTGCGGCACGGAAGGGCTGCCGGATTCGGCCAAATCAATCCTCCTCTCGAGCGAAGAGCGCCCGCAGGCGCTCCCGCGACCGGCGGAGGTCTTCCGGGATCAGCCGGACCTCCGCCAGGACGGTCATGAAATTCGTGTCCCCCGTCCAGCGCGGGACTACGTGGAAATGAAAATGCCCGGGAACTCCGGCACCGGCGGGGGTGCCCAGATTCATCCCGAAGTTGAAGCCGTGCGGATGGTAGGCCTCCGTCAGGACCCGCTGGCTGCGCAACACCAGCGGCCACAGCTCGGCCTGCGCGTCGGGAGCGCTCTCCTGCGGCGAGGCCTGGTGCTCGAACGGCGCCACCATGAGATGACCGTTCGAGTAGGGATGGAGGTTCAGCATCACCAGGTGGTGCCGCCCGCGGTGGACCACCAGGCCATCCGCGTCGTCAGCGGCCGCGGCCCCCTCGGCGCCGGCGGCAACCGCAGGATGCCGGGCCGCGGCGCAGAAGAAACAGCCGGGGTCTCCCGCCGGGCTCGCGGTGATGTACTCGTGCCTCCAGGGAGTGAAGATCTGTTGCATCCGGGTCGCTGAAGCTTCAAGCCGGCAGGGGGCGCCCGGAAGGGAACGCCCGGCTGGTCAGCATTCGTCGTTGAGCAGCTCCCGCAGCTCCTTGCCCGGTTTGAAGTAAGGGATCCGCTTCGGCGGCACCTTCACCTTGTCGCCGGTCTTGGGGTTGCGGCCGGTGCGCGCGCCGCGATGGCGGATCCGGAAGCTGCCGAAGCCCCGCAGCTCGATCTTCTCCCCATCCTTGAGCGAGTGGACGATGCTGTCGAACACCGTGTTGACGATGATCTCGGCGTGCTTCTTGGTGAGTTGAGTCGTACGGGCGACCTCCTCGACCAGCTCGGCCTTGGTCATCCCGTCCTTCAAGGGCTCCGTCATCTCCCACCCCTTTTCTTACGTGGCAACGGCGGGCGCTCGAGGCTTCTTCAAGTCCGCGAGTCCGCCCGCCGCTTCCGGGTCCCGTGACCTACTCCACGTCTCCCTCGGACTCCTTGGAATCGCGCTTCTTGCGACCCTCGGCTTCCTCGCCCCCCCGGCTCTCCCGGTCCTTCGCCTGCAGCTCGGCAATCTCCTCGTCGGTCGGCTGCTCGACGCCGCGCATCGACAGGCCGACCTTCTTCTCGTCCTCTTCGACGCGCAGGATGCGCGTGCGCACCCAGTCGCCCACCTTGTAGTGGTCCTCGAGCTTGGCGCCGGCCGGCACCTCGATCTCGCTGACGTGGGCGAGCCCCTCGAGGCCGTTGTAGATGTCGATGAAGAGGCCGAAGTCGGTGACGTTCACGACCTTCCCCTCGAGCACGTCGCCGGGCTGGTGCTTGTCGGCGAACTCCTCCCACTCGTTGGGCATGAACTCCTTGATCGACAGCGAGACGCGCTGGTTCTCGACGTCGATGTTGGTGATCCGCGCCTTGACGGTGTCCCCCTTCTTGAGGACCTCGCTCGGATGCTTGACCCGCTTGGTCCAGCTCATGTCCGAGACGTGGATCAGGCCGTCGATACCGTCGGTGATCTCGACGAAGGCGCCGAACTCGGTGAGATTGCGCACCTTGCCTTCGATGACGCTCCCCTCGGGATGGGTGTCCTCGAGCTCCTCCCACGGATTGCGCTCGGTCTGCCGCAAGGACAGGCTGATCCGCCGCTGGTCCATGTCGAGCTCGGAGACGATCGCCTCCACCTCGTCCCCGACCTCGAGGATCTTGGCGGGGTTGACGACCTTCTTGGTCCACGACATCTCGCTGACGTGGATCAGACCCTCGACCCCCTCTTCGATCTCGACGAAGGCGCCGTAGTCGACGATCGAGACGACGCGCCCGTGGACGCGCGAGCCGATCGGGTACTTCTTGTCGACCAGCGTCCAGGGATCGTCGCTGCGCTGCTTGTAGCCGAGCGAGACGCGCTCCGTGTCGGGGTCGAACTTGAGCACCACCACCTCGACCTCGTCCCCCACCGTGAAGTGCTCGGACGGATGATTGACCCGCCCCCAGGAGATGTCGGTGATGTGGAGCAGGCCGTCGATGCCGCCGAGGTCGATGAACACGCCGTAGTCGGTGATGTTCTTGACCGTGCCGCGGAGGCGCGCGCCCTCTTCCAGGCGCTTCAGGGTCTCGGCCTTCTTCTTGACCAGCTCGGTCTCGAGCACGGCCTTGCGCGACAGGACGATGTTGTTGCGCCGGCGGTCGAGGCTGATCACCTTGAACTCCAGCTCCTGGCCGCGCAGCGATTCGAGGTTCTTGACCGGCTTGATGTCGACCAGCGAGCCGGGCAGGAAGGCGCGCAGGCCGACGTCGACCGTCAGGCCGCCCTTGATCCGATCCGTGATCCGGCCCTTGATGATCCGGCCGTCTTTGTAGGCCCGCTCGACCTCCGTCCAGCGCCGCATGCGCAGCGCCTTCGAGTAGGAGAGAAGCACGTGACCTTCGAGGTCCTCCGTCTTCTCGAGCAGGACGTCGACCTCCTCGCCGACCTTGACGGACAGCACGCCGCCGCGGTCGGTGAACTCCTCGATGGGGATCAAGCCCTCCGACTTGTACCCCACGTCGACGATCACCGCGTTGGACGTGACGCCAATGATGCGTCCCGTCACGATCTCACCCTCGGTGAGATTGCGCATGCTCTCGTCGTACAGCTCGAGGAGCTTGCGGTATTCGTCCGCGTCCCGCTCCTGGTCCTGGTCGTCCTCGGACTCGGTCGCGAGCAGCGCCTGGTCCTCGAGTTTTTCGCTAGCCGGCATAGAAAAACGTACCTCCTGGTCTTTGGATTCAGGCGGTGAGGCCTGTTGGCCCCCACGATCGTGGGGGGTGCGAGCTCTTCTTAAGTCATTGAGAACTCGGGCCGCCGAGTATAGGGCCCGGGGGATGGGGTGTCAATCCGGCGAGGCCGGCGGCGATCTCGGCCCGGACGGCGTCGTCCTTTTCCAGGATGAGCGCGCCTTCCAGAGCCGCGCGAGCGCCGTCTCCCCCGATCCGTCCCAGCGCCCAGGCCGCATGCCCGCGCACCAAACTTTCCCCCTCTCTCAGAGCTTCTGCGAGAGGTGGAACAAACCGGGCCTCCCGGCGATTCCCCATCGCCACGGCGGCGTTGCGCTTCAGGCCCGCGAGCTTCGCCCGCTTCATCGGGCTCCCCCGGAAGCGCTCGACATACTCCTCGCGGGGAAGGCCGAGCAGCCGCGCCAGGGTCAGCTCCCCGCGCTCCGGCGGCAGCTCCATCTCCGGATGGACGGCCCTCTCCGGCCGCTCCGGGCCGCGTTCCACGGGCAGACCTCCTGGCAGACGTCGCAGCCGAAGACCCACCCTCCCACCATCCGCCGCGCCTCGGCAGGGAGCGCCCCCCGGTGCTCGATCGTCCAGTAGGAGATGCAGCGGTTGCTGTCCAGCCGGTACGGCTCGGCGAGAGCGCCGGTCGGGCAGGCGTCGAGGCAGAGGGTACAGCTGCCGCAGAGGTCGGCGAGGGGCTGGTCCGGGGCCAGATCCGCCAGATCCAGACCGAGGAAGATCTCCCCCAGCAGGAACCAGGAGCCCCCCTCGGGGTGCAGCAGCATCGTGTTCTTCCCCACCGCCCCGAGCCCCGCCCGCGCCGCCAGCTCGCGCTCGAGGACCGGCCCGGTGTCCACATAGCGCCGCGTCGCGCAGCCGGGGAACGCCGCGCGGATCCGCTCCTCGACGGCGCCGAGCCGCTCGCCCATCACCTCGTGGTAGTCCCGTCCCCGGGCATAGCGGGCCACCCGCCGCCAGAGATCCCCGGAGGGCTCCGGCTGCCGCTCGCCGTCCTCTTTGTATAGAGGGTGATACTGGAGCGCCACGCAGAGGACGCTCCGCGCGCCGGGAAAGATCTGCGATGGATCGAGCCGCGCGTCGACCCGCCTGGCGAGGTACTCCATCCCCGCCTGATCCCCCCGCTCGAGCCAGCGCACCAGGGCGTCCCCGTGCTCGAGGGGCTCGAGCGTGGCCACCCCGGCGCGGTCGAAGCCGGCCTCGAGGGCCCACGACTTGAGGAGGTCGGCGGTGGCGCGGGGGTCCATGGCGCTAGGATAACCGGGCTGATGGAAGACCACTCGCCCGCCCTCGACTGGAAGGAGATCGAAGCCCGGCTCGGGGAGATCGAGCCGGCGATCGCCCAGGACGTCTTCATGGATGTCCTGAAGGACGAGATCTCGCCGCTGATCGCACTCTCGCGGCTCCTGCTGGCCCTCGGCGGCGCCGGCGAGACCCAGGAGCTCATGGCGGGAGTGGCCAGGCGCTGGGGGCGGCCGCTCGATCCTCGCCTGCGCGAGATCGCCTCCCTCCTGAACGACCACCGCGAGGGGTGCGAGCGGGTGGCGCTCATGCTGCGAGAGCACCCCGACCCGATGACGATGTCCGGTCCGCCGGAGGAGGTCGTCGCCACCTTCCGACGCTTCTTCGACCGCTCGGTCACCCGCAACGAGGAGGCGAGCGTCGCCGCCTACTCGCTGGGGGACCCCGAAGTCCTCGGCCGGGTGACCGACGAGGTGGTCGCCCGCTTCGAGGAGTGGGGGCTGCTCGGCCCCGCCATTTCGACGCTCGAGATCGGCTGCGGCATCGGCCGCATGCAGGCCGCCTTCGCGCCGCGCGTCGGCGAGGCCCACGGGATCGACATCTCGCCGAAGATGATCGCCGCCGCCCGCAGGCGCTGCGCCGGCCTCCCCAACGTCTTCCTCACCGTCACCTCGGGGCGCGACCTCGCGGACTTCGAAGCCGAGCGCTTCGACCTCGTCTACGCCGTGGACTCCTTCCCCTATGTCCACCAGGCCGGTCCCGAGGTCGTCGAGACCCACTTCCACGAGGCCGCCCGCGTCCTCAAAACCGGAGGCGAATTCGTCATCCTCCACTTCTCCTATCGGGACAGCACCGAACGCGACCGCGCCGAGGTCCGCAAGCTCAGCCGCGCCGCCGGCTTCACCGTGACGATGAACGGCGCGCAGCCGTTCAAGCTGTGGGACGGGGTGGCGTTCCGGTGCCGGAAGGCTTGAATGTGTCCTCTTGATGTAGAATGTGGACTCAAGGAGAAGCGCCCATGAAACAGCAGAAGACCATCGGCATCCGGGAGCTCAAAGAGCAACTGAGCGGCCACATTCGGGAGGTCAAGGGCGGTGCCACGCTGGTGATCACCGAACGGGGAAAGCCGGTGGCACGGCTCCTTCCAATCGCTCCCGCCGAGACCTCAGTCGAAGAGAAGCTCCATCGGCTCGTGGAGGCCGGTGTAATTTCCTGGAGCGGCCGCAAGCTTGCGGCGGACGTTCCCGCGATTCCTGTGCGTGGTTCGAAGACCGTTGCGGAGATGCTGATCGAGGACCGGGATTGATCTGCTACCTGGACTCCAGCGCCCTCGTGAAGCGCTACCTCCAGGAACCCGGAAGGGATCAGGTCCAGCAACTCATCGCCGATGCGGAGGCCTACGGCACGGTAGTCATCAGCCGCGCTGAAGTGGTTGCAGCTCTGGCGAAGGCCGTTCGCCTTGGGGCTTTCGATCGTGAGGAAGCCGAAGCCGCTCGCCGGCTTTTTCAGTTCGAGTGGCACGACCTGTCACAGGTCGAGCTCACGGACCTCGTTATCGAGTGGGCGTCTGATCTTGCCTGGGGATATGGATTGCGCGGTTACGATTCGGTCCAACTCGCCGCAGCCTTGACTTGGCAGGCCACTCTTCATGAGACGACTCTGTTGGCTACCTATGACGTCCGGCTCTGGGAGGCCGCGGCTCGCGTGGGCCTTGAAGCCTTCCCCCCTGACCTGCCGCAGCTTCTCGAGTCCTGGAAACGCTAGCGGTCGCCCGCCTGCGCTAGACTTTCTCCGCCGAGCGTTCCCGCGCTCCGCGACTTTTCACTTCGAGAGGAGAATCCGGAATGTCCGACTGGGTCGAAGAGGGGGAGAGCGCCCCTGATTTCACGCTGGCCGCCGACGACGGGCGCCAGGTTGAGCTGTCCGACCTCCGCGGCAAGCCCGTGGTGCTCTATTTCTATCCCAAGGACGACACCCCCGGCTGCACCAAGGAGGCCTGCGCTTTCCGCGACCGCACGGCGGAGCTCGAGGCCCAGGGGGCGGTGGTGCTCGGGGTATCGCCGGACGACGTCGAGAGCCACGGCAGGTTCCGCGACAAGTTCAGCCTCAACTTCCCCCTCCTCGCCGACCTCGGCCACCAGGTCGCCGAGCGCTACGGCGCCTGGCGGGAGAAGAACCTGTACGGCAAGGTGTCGATGGGGGTCCAGCGCTCCACCTTCGTGATCGACGGCCAGGGGAAGGTCCGCAAGGTCTGGAAGAAGGTCAACGTCGACGGGCACGACCAGCAGGTGCTCGACGCGCTGGCCGCCCTCTGAGCCGCGGCGGCAGCGCCAGGGGAGAGGGCCGGCCGCCCCTCCCCCGCATCTCCCCTTCTCTGCCCCGCCCTTTTTCCCTGTCTCCCCATCGAGTAGACTACGCGCGCTGATCCCAGGTCCCGCGGGACTTGTACGACACTTGAGACCGGGCCCTCTCCAGGGTTCTTCCCCGAAAAGGATGTTGCGATGGATTTCTTCCAGCAGATGGTGGAGATGGGTCACGAGCGGGTGCTCTTCTGCTCCAATCCCGAGGTCGGCCTGCAGGCGATCATCGCCGTGCACTCGACCGTGCTCGGCCCCGGGCTCGGCGGCGTCCGCATGTGGCCGTACGCCAGCACCGAGGAGGCGATGGTCGACGTGCTCCGCCTCTCCCGCGGCATGACCTACAAGGCCGCCGCGGCCGGCCTCAACCTCGGCGGCGGCAAGGCGGTGATCATCGGCGACTCGAAGAAGGACAAGTCCGAGGCGCTGCTGCGCGCCTTCGGCCAGTACGTCGAGTCGCTCGACGGCCTCTACATCACCGCCGAGGACGTCGGCACCGGTACCGAGGACATGGAGGTGATCCACCACGAGTCGCGCTGGGTCACCGGCCTCTCCCCCGAGCTCGGCGGCGGCGGCGATCCGTCGCCGGTGACGGCGTTCGGCACCCTGCAGGGGATCAAGGCCGCCCTCCAGCACCTCGGCCACGACTCTCTCCAGGGGCGCTCGGTCGCCGTCCAGGGGCTCGGCAACGTCGGCTTCCACCTCGCCCGCTTCCTGCGCGACGAAGGGGCCAAGGTCTTCGGCACCGACATCGACGCCCAGGCGATGGAGCGGGCGCGCACGGAGCTGGGGGTCGAGATCGTGCCGCTCAAGGAGATCCTCGAGGTCGAGTGTGACGTGGTGGCCCCCTGCGCCCTCGGCGCCGTGATCAACGACGACTCGCTCCCCAAGCTGCGCTGCCGGATCGTCGCCGGCGCCGCCAACAACCAGCTCGCCGAGGACCGCCACGGCCAGGAGCTGCACGACCGCGGGATCCTCTACGCCCCCGACTACGTGATCAACGCCGGCGGCCTGATCAATGTCTACAATGAGCTGATCGGCTACAACCGCGAGGTCGCCATGCGCACGGCCCGCGGCATCTACGCCAGCATGCTGCGCCTGTTCGAGATCGCGCGCGCGCAGTCGCTCCCCACCTACATCGCCGCCGACCGGCTGGCCGAGGAGCGCATCGCACGGATCAAGTCGATCGGCGGCAGGCACTGGGTGCGCACGGTCCGCAAGCGCGCGGCCGAGGCGTAGCGCCTCGTTGATCCAAAACCGCAGGGAGGAACCCCGATGACCCGCAACGCCGCCAGGAGCCGCCGAGATCCGAACCGGTTTTCGTACTGCCTGGCCGCGGCGGTCCTGTCGGCGATGGCGGCCCTCTCCCTGCGCGCCGTGCCGGCGAGCGCCGCGCCGCCGATCTGCGACAGCTCGAGCGAGCTGACGATGATCGGCATGGACACCGCGTCCGGCCGCACGCTGTTCTCGATCCCGGGGGCGCAGGACGGCCATCCGGGCTGGCTGGTCGAGCTCGACGGCGACGGCCGCGCGGCCCGCGTCTGGAGCGACGACGCCAAGGGGCGCTACGGCGGCTCGATCGGACCCGGCCCGGTGCTCGCCGCCCGCCCCTGCGGCCCCTCGTGCCTGCAACCGGTGCGCTGGGAGGAGGGGACGTGGGAGCCGGTCGGCGAGCCGCTCGCCGCCCCCACCGCCACCACGGCGAGCTCCACCTACGACCAGGGCGGCGCCCCCTGGTTCCTGCTCCACGGCGCGGTGGGAAAGAGCGGTGAGGAGCGCACCTACGCCTTCCGTTTCGACGGCCACCAGTGGCACGACCGCGGCTCGATGGTCGTCACCGGCGTCGGCCAGCCGCCGGCCCTCCCCGCCCCGCAGCGCAAGGACGGCGTGCTCACCGGCACCGGCCTGTTCTCCGCCTCCGGCCCGCCCCAGGCCTGGGTCAGCGGGCTGCCGAGCGTGACCGCGGCGCGCCGGGGACAGCTGATCGCCTTGACCGGCACCTCCGTCGCCTACGTCTCGGGAGACGGCGTCGCCTACCTCTCGGCGGACTCCGGCAAGAGCTGGCGGCGCTCGACCTGGACCCCCTGGGGGACCGAGGAGACGGTCGGCATCTGGCGGCAGGGGAAGGACTACTGGGTGGACTTCCCCTCCGGCGACCACCGCGGCTCGCTGCGCCTGATCTGGTTCGACCACCGGCGCCCCGAAGAGACGATCGTCCTCACCCGCTTGAGCCCGAGCGGCACCTGGGGGCACCTGACCGACCTCCCCAGCGAGGTGAAGACGAAGAGCGGCGAGCACCTGAAGATCAACCAGATCCTCGTCCCCCAGGGAGACGACTGGGTCCTCCTCACCGGCTGCGCCGCCACCGCGCAAGGCTCCGGGCTGGTGCTGCGGGTCTACGACGGGAAGGCGGTCTCGGAAGCGCGGTTCGTGGCGTTGACGGCGCCGAAGTGAGGTGCTCCAAACGGAGACGAGGGAAGGGCTGAGATAGACTTCCCTTGAACCCATGATCCGCCAGCTCCACATCGAAGGATTCCGCTGCTTCCGCGAGCTTCGCGTCGAGCCGCTGAACCGCGTCAATCTCTTCGTCGGACAGAATAACGCGGGCAAGACCTCGCTTCTCGAAGCGGTCGAGGTAGTGACGGTCGGCCGTGTCGAAGGGCTGGCCTTGAGCGCTGTCCGGCGCGACGAAAACATCTTGCGTCCCTCCGGTTCCGGGGAAGATTTCAAAGAGCACGTCCTCGATCCATCTCATCTGTTCTTTGGCCATGACCCTCGGCTCGGGCAGCAACTCAGGATCGAGGGGGACCAGCTCTGGGTGCAGTGCACTGTCGAACCCTCACCCGACAGCCTCTTGAAATCGTTGCTTTTTCGCAGCAATGTGATGTCGGCGGTAGGCGCGAACGAACGTCTTACCGTCTCACCTTCCGGGGGAGTGCTTCTGCCACCTCGGCGGGTTCCCGAATCGCATCCTCGGGTGAACTTCCTGGCTGCGGACTCGATGGACCCAGACCGGCTGGGGCAACTGTGGGATGCCCTGGTTCTGACGCCCGAAGAAAAAGAGATCACCGAATCCCTGAGAATCGTAGAGCCTCAGATCGAGCGGCTGGCTTTCCTGTCCGAGGGACGTGGCGGCTCGTCCAACATCCTCCTGAAGCTCAAGGGGGTCGAACAGCGGGTCCCCCTCGGCAGCCTTGGAGGCGGCTCGCGTCACCTCCTGGCGTTGGTTCTCAATCTCCTTTCGGCGCGGGGAGGATTCCTGCTCGCCGACGAGATCGACACCGGCCTGCACTATTCGATGATGCTGGACATGTGGCGGCTGATCGTCGAGTCCGCGAAGCGGCTGGACGTCCAGGTCTTCGCCACCACCCACAGCCTGGACTGCGTCCGCGCCCTGGCCCGGCTGCGCAAGAAGTACCCGGAGCTCGCCGCCGAGGTGACCCTGCACCGGGTCGAGAAGGATGCCGCCCGGACGACCGTCTACGACGCGGACGAGCTGGTGATCGCCGCCGACAGCCAGCTCGAGGTCCGCTGATGCCCCGGCCGTCCGAGGAGAGCCCCTACCGGCTGCTGGTCGAGGGGTCCGACGATCAACATTCCGTGATCCACCTGATGGCGCGGCACGGCTTCGATTGGGACGCCGAGAGCAGCGAGCGTCCGTACGTCTCTCCCGAAGGCGGAGTCGAGCGACTGTTGCGAGCGGTTCCGGTCGCGCTCAAGGGCACCTATCGGCGCATCGGGGTGGTCCTGGATGCAAATTCCGATCTCGCGGGCCGGTGGAATCAGCTCAGAAACCTCGCCGGCAGGGTCGAGGTGAGCCTGCCGGACTCGCCGGACCCGGAGGGAACGATCGTTCCCGGCCGCAGCCCACGGTCGAGGATCGGCGTCTGGCTCATGCCGGACAATTCGTCCGCCGGAGCCCTGGAGAATTTCCTGAGCGAGTTGGTTCCCGCGGACGATCCCACTCGTAGGTACGCGGACGAGGCCGTGACCGAGGCGCGTCGCCGCGGTGCTCGTTGCCAGCCGAAGGATCATGCGAAGAGCTTCCTCCATACCTGGCTCGCCTGGCAGGAGGAGCCGGGGCTCCCGTTCGGGACCGCGCTGAAGGCGGAGATCTTCACCAAAGAGAGCGCGAACGCCGGCCGCTTCGTCGCTTGGTTCAACCGGCTCTTCGTCGAAGCTTAGTCGCTCCGCCCAATCTCCCCCGCCATCCGCTCCACCACCTGGTCGAGCGTCAAATCCGACGAATCGATGAAGGTGTAGGAGGGGTCGCGGGTCAGGGGGGAGGCGGCGCGTGTGCTGTCGCGCTGGTCGCGGCGGGTGATCTCCTCGACCACCTGCTCCTTCGTCACGTCGCGGCCGGCGGCCTTCAGCTCTTCGTAGCGGCGGCGGAAGCGCTCCTCGGGGCGGGCGTCGAGGAAGAACTTGTACGGGGTGTCGGGGAAGACGCGGGTGCCGATGTCACGCCCTTCGAGGACGGCGCCGAACTGCCCGGCGGCCTCGCGCTGGAGGCGGACCATGCGCTCGCGCACTTCGGGGTGGGCGGAGAGGGCCGAGGTCGCCTCTCCCACCTCGGGGGTGCGGATGCGCGCCTCGACCGGCTCGCCGTCGAGCAGGACCTCGAAGCTGCCGTCCTCTCTTCGACCCAATCGTACGTCGGCCTCTCCCGCGAGGGCGACGACGGCCGGCCGGTCCTGGGGATCGACCTCCCGCTCGAGCACGCGGAGGGCGATCGCCCGGTACATGGCGCCGGTGTCGAGGAAGGGGATGCCCAGCCTCCCGGCCAGGCGCCGCGCGGCGGTGCTCTTGCCGACCCCCGACGGCCCGTCGATCGCCACGATCAGCGGCTGCCGGGAGGGATGCCGGGAGACCTCGCCGCTCACTTCCGCTTCCCGACACCCGTGGGACGGCGAGCCGCCTTGCGCACCGGGACCTGGGCGGCGCCCGCCCGGCGCGGCGCGGCCTTGCGGCCTGCCACCGCTTTCTTCGCGGGAGCTTTCTTCGCCGGAGCCTGCCTGGCGGGAGATTTCCTGGCCGGCTTCGCCGGGTCGGCGCTCTTCGCGACCGCCGCCTTCTTGCGCAGGGCCGGGCGCTCCTTCTCGCCGGCGGTCGCCTTCATCAGCTTGTGGACCTCCTGCTCGGTCAGCTCGCGCAGGGCGCCGACCGGCAGCTGGGGATCGCGCAGCGGGCCGATCGCCACCCGGCGGAGCTTGGAGACCGGGTGGCCGATCTGGAAGAACATCTCGCGGATCTGCCGCGTGCGCCCCTCGGAGATCTCGATCACCCACCAGGAGTTGTCGCTCTCGGGCTCCGTCTTGCGGCGGGCGATGGCGGCCTTGTGGGGGTTGCGCGGCATCACCTTGGCGGGGGAGGTGCGCCGCCCCTCGATCACGATGCCTTCGCGCAGGCGGTCGAGCTGCGACTCGCTCGGCGTCCCCTTCACCTTCACCTCGTAGGTCTTGGTGCCGCCGTAGCGGGGGTGGGCGACGTGCTGCGCGAACTCGCCGTCGTCGGTGAGCAGCAGGAGCCCCTCGGTGTGGTAGTCGAGCCGCCCCACGGGGACCAGCGCCTTGCGCATCTGCGGCGGCACGAAGTCCATCACCGTCTTCCGCCCCTCGGGGTCGGAGACGGTCGACATCACCTCGCGCGGCTTGTTGAGCAGCAGGTAGCGGTGCTCGCCGCCGGCGGGCTGAATCCGCTTGCCCCCCACCTTGATCGAATCCTGCTCGGGGTCCGCCTTGTCGCCGATCTCGGCGAGCCGGCCGTTGACGGTGATCTTCCCCTCCCGGATCAGCTCCTCGACCTTGCGGCGGGAGGCGATCCCCGCCCGCGCCAGGATCTTTTGCAGGCGTTCCTCGCTCATGACGACTCGGCCTCCAGCTCTTCGAGCTCGGCGATCTCGCGCAGGAAACTCTCCTCGCGGTCCTCCCCACTCTCCACACCGTCCCGGTTGGTCAGCCCCGCCATCTCGGCGAGGCCGGCCACCGCCCCGGCGTCGCCCGAGCCGAAGGTCTCCTCGAACTCTTCGAGCGGCGGCAGGTCCTTCAGGCTGTTGAGGCCGAAGTGGACCAGGAACTCGCGCGTCGTGCCGTAGAGGAAGGGCTTGCCGACCACCTCCTTGCGTCCCACGATGCGGACCAGCCGCCGTTCGAGCAGCGTCTTCAGCACCCCGGCGGCGCTCACCCCGCGCAGCTCCTGGATCTCCGGGCCGGTCATCGGCTGCCGGTAGGCGATGATGGCGAGCGTCTCGAGCGCCGCCATCGACAGCTTGTTGCCGGCCGAGACGTCGAAGAAGCGGCGCAGCCATCCCACCACCTCGGGACGGGTGGCGAGCCGCACGCCCCCCGCCACGTCCTCGACCAGCACGCCGCGCCCGTCGCCGGCTCCCCCCTGATAGCGGGCGAGCACGGCTTCGAGCGCCGCGGCCGCCGCCTCCCGCTCCTCCCCCTCCGCGAAGAGCCCGAGCAGCTTCTCGCGCGGCACGGGCTCGGAGGAGACGAAGAGGATCGCCTCGAGGGCGGCCTCCATCTCGGATCTCTCGATCATCGTGCGTTCGGTCCGTTCGCTCATCCGCCGATCGCCTCCCGGTCGAGGTCCCCCAGCTCGCGCGTGGTGCGGTAGAGCAGGACGTCGCCGTTCTCGGTCTGGTGGACGCGCACCAGGTTGAGCCGCGCCAGCTCGAGCACGGCGAGGAAGGTGGCGATCGCCTCCGCCCGGCAGGTGAGGCCGCGCAGGTCGGCGATCAGGTCGTACGGGTGCCCGGCGTCGAGGATCCCCATCAGGCGGTCGAACTGCCCGCGCACGGAATATGTCTCGAGCGACAGCTGGAGCGGCGGCGGATGCTCGCGGTCGTAGCGCACCAGCGCCGTCTTCAGGGCGCCGAGGAGGTCGAACAGCGAGACCTCGCCGAGGTCGATCGTCTCCTCCTCCTCTTCGGGGAGGCTCGGCAGCGGCTGCGGGCGGCGGGTCCAGATCCCCATCCGCATGCGGTCGACCTCGGCGAACGACTGCGCGATGTCCTTCATCCGCCGGTACTCGAGCAGGCGGTCGACCAGCTCCTGGCGCGGGTCCTCCTCGGGCTCGCCCGGCGCCTTGGCGGGGCGCGGCAGGAGCATCTTCGACTTGATGTGGATCAGCGTCGCCGCCTCGTAGATGTACTCGCCGGCGACGTCGAGGTTGAGCTCCTCCATCAGCTGGAGGTAGGCGTGGAACTGGTCGCAGATGGTGGCCACCGGGATGTCCGTGATCTCCACCCGGTTGAGCTTGATCAGGTGCAGCAGCAGGTCGAGCGGCCCCTCGAAGATCGGCAGGTGGACGCGCCACGCCTCGGGAAGGAGGGTCGCCGCTTCACCCGGTCCCTCGTCGGTCTCGGGCTCTCCGCCGTCGGCTCCTTTGCGCTTGCGGCGCTTGCGGGGCGTGGCGGCGTCGGACGCCTCCGGCGCCGCGTCCTCCGCGCTCGCTTCGAGATCCCCAGGTTCGAGATCGTCGCTCATCCGGTCACCGTCCCGGCCTGCGCCGCTTGCGCGAGGAGCTTGCGGTAGTCGAGCCCCATCGCGGAGCGCACCGCCTCCATCGTCTCGGCGGTCCGCTCGCGGGCCCGCCGCGAGCCTGCGAGGAGGATGTCGTAGACGGTGCCGCGGTCGCGCACCAGCTCCTCGCGGCGGCGGCGGATCGGCTCGAGGAAGTCGATCAGGATCTGCGCCAGCAGCTTCTTGTCGTCGACGCAGCCGATCTGCGCCGCGCGGCATTCGACCGCCACCCGCTCCTGCACCTCGGGCGGCGACAGCAGCTTGTGGAACTCGTAGAGGTTGCAGACCTCGGGGCGCCCGGGGTCGCTCCTCTTGATGCGCTCGGGGTCGGTGAACATCTGCATGCACTTCTTGCGGATCTCGTCGGGGGTGTCCGAGAGATTGATCGCGTTGCCGTACGACTTCGACATCTTCCGCCCGTCGATCCCCGGCACCTTGGGGGTCGGCGTGAACAGCGCCCGCGGCTCGGGGAAGACGGCCGCCCCGTAGAGGTGGTTGAAGCGGCGCACGATCTCGCGGCTGATCTCGATGTGGCTCGCCTGGTCCTCCCCCACCGGCACGAAGTCGCCGCGGTAGACGATGATGTCGACCGTCTGCAGGACCGGGTAGCCGAGGAAGCCGTAGGTCGCGAGGTCCTTGGTGTCGATCTGCTGGATCTGCTCCTTGTAGGTCGGCACCCGCTCCAGCCAGCCGAGCGGCGTGATCATCGACAGCAGCAGGTGGAGCTCGGCGTGGTCCGGCACCAGCGACTGGATGAAGATCGTCGACCTCTCCGGGTCGAGCCCGGCGGCGAGCCAGTCGGTCACCATCTCGATCGTGTTCTGCGCGATCTGCGAGGGGTCGGCGTAGTCGCTGGTCAGGGCGTGCCAGTCCGCGGCGAAGTAGTAGCAGCGGTAGCGGTCCTGCAGGTCGACCCAGTTCTTCAGGGCGCCGAAGTAGTTGCCGAGGTGGATCTTCCCCGTCGAGCGCATCCCGGAGAGCACAATCTTCTGTTCGGTCACTTTACGTCTCGCTCCTCAGGAGAATTGGATCACCAGACCCAGAATGCCGTAGAACGGGATGAACAGCCACGGCAGGACCATCACCGCGATGGCGACCGCGATCATAAAGCCGTAGCGGCCGGTTGCGGCAAGCCGCGCCGCCCAGTCGGCCGGCAGCAGGCGCAGGGCGAGCTGGCCGCCGTCGAGCGGCGGCAGCGGGATCAGGTTGAAGGCGGCCAGGAAGGCGTTGATGGTGGCGAGGCGCACCAGGGTGAACATCAGGGGAAAGGCGCGCAGGTGCTCGGCTCCCGTCTTGGCGACCAGGATCTGCATGGCGGCCTCGCGGGCCGGCTCCCCCATCGTGCTCGCCGTCACCGCGATGGCGACCACCGCCACGGCCACCACCACGAGGTTGGCGAGCGGGCCGGCGGCGAAGACGAAGAAGCCGCCGCGGCCGGGGCGGCGCAGCTTCGCCTCCACCACCGGCGCCGGGCGCCCCCAGCCGAAGACGGGCAGGCCGAAGGCGAGCAGCAGGCACGGAAAGAGGAGGGCGCCGAAGGGGTCGAGGTGGCGCAACGGGTTGAGGGTGGCGCGCCCGAGGTCCTTGGCCGTCGGGTCGCCGGCCCGCGCCGCGCCCCAGGCGTGCGCCGCCTCGTGGATCGAGATGCCGAGCCACAGGAGGAGGAGCTGGATGACGGCGGCGAAGGCGAGGCTCGGATTCATCGCGCGAAAGCCGCCGTCTCCGCCGCGACGAGCCGCCGGTCGATCTCGCCCAGCAGGCTCTCGTTGGCGGCGAGGGCGCGCCCCTCGCTCCACAGGGCGATCCCCTGCGCGGCGAGGGCGGCCCAGAAGAAGACGTGATGGAGGACGTGCGGCGCGGCGTTCGCGGCCACCGCTCCGCCGAGCAGGAACTCGGCGAGCGCCAGGAAGGCGGCCAGGGTCAGCGCCGCGTAGCCGAGCCGCCGGGCCCGCCGCGACGCCGTCATCGCCGTCATCGCCGCCATCGCCGTCGGGGCCGCCGGCTCGGCGGCCTCCCCGGGCGACTCCCGCAGACCCTGGCGGATCACTCGCCCGGTGCCGAGCAGGTAGAGCAGGATCCAGCAGTGGCTGAACATCAGCGTCAGGATCGACGCCAGGGCCACGATGATGTGGCGCGGCATGCCGGCATCCCCGGGCGAAGTGAGCCCATACCCCAGCGCGCCGGCGACGGCGAGGCCGGCCGTCCCCGCGACGCCGACGATCAGCAGCGAGCGTCCCATCATCGAACCATCTCCTCCCGAGAATCGTCCCTGATCATCGCGCGCCAGAGGGCGGACGAGACGGCGGGACGGTAATGCTCCGCGGCGCGGCGCCGCCCGGCCTCCCCGCGGCGGGCCGCCTCGGCGGGGTCGGCGAGCACCGCGGCCAGCACGGCCGCCAAGGCCGCGGGCGACTCCGGCGGCACCAGCCACCCCGTCTCGCCGTCCACCACCACCTCGGGGATGCCGCTGACGGCGCTGGCGACCACCGGCGTTCCCGCCGCCATCGCCTCCAGCACCACGAGCGGCATTCCCTCGTAGATCGAGGGGACCACCATGGCGATCGCGCCACGCAGGAGCGTCCGCACCCGGGCCGCGTCGCAGGTGCCGAGGAAGGAGACGGCGTCCGCCACCCCCAGCCCGGCCGCACAGGCCTCGAGCGCCGCGCGGTGCTCGCCGTTGCCGGCGATCCGCAGCACCGCCGTGGGGACCCGGCGCCGCAGCTCGGCCAACGCCGCGAGCAGCACCTCCACCCCCTTGCGGATGCGCAGGCGTCCCACGAACAGCAGGTAGCCCGGCTCCCCCTCGAAGTCTCCGGCGTCTCCGGCACTTCCCGCGGGGCCGGCGGTCGCCGCCAGCCCTCCCGTGACATTGGGGACCACCCCCACGCGCTCGACCCGGTAATCGCGGCGGACCTCCCGGGCGGTGGCCGCGCTGGGCGCCAGCACCCGGTCGGCGGCCCGCGCGGTGATCATCCCCAGCAGGATCTGCAACGGTGCCTTGAGCCGGCGGAAACGCCTCTCGACCCTCCCCGGGCGGCCCAGGATCCGTCCCTCGTCGTCGACCAGGGGGCGGACCGCCCACAGCTCTTCGACATAGCTCACCTGGAGCAGGGCAACGAGGAGGGGGCGCGGCTCGATCAGTCCGCGGACGGCGCGCACCAGCAGGGCCGCGAACGCCCCGTCGGACTCGTGCACCTGCACGACGTCCGGCCGGAACCGCCGCAGGGCCCGCCAGGCCGCCGGCACCACCGCCAGGGGGAACAACAGCTTGGGACCCGGGGCGCCGCCGGGATTGCCGGGGCCACGACGCCCCAGCACTTCCACCTCGTCGCCCAGTCCCTCGAGGCCGGCTTTCAACTGTAGCACCTGTTCGCCGACGCCGGAAACGTCGCGCGGCGGGAGGGTGTTGGCGATCAGGAGGACGCGCAAGCCGTCACGGGAGGAAGCCTCAGGCGCCTTCGAAGCGCAGGATGACGACGCCGCAGCGCAGCTCGTCCCCCGGCTTCATCTCGGCGGGGATGCCGGTGTCCAGACGGCGGCCGTTGAGGAAGGTGGCGTTCATGGTCCCGATCTCCTCGCCGAAGAAGAACTTGTTGCCGCGGCGGTAGATCTTGGAGTGGCGGCGGCTGACCGAGCGCTGGTTGTCGACCGGCGTCAGGTCGATGTCGGGATAGATCCCGGTCACCGGGTCCTTGCGGCCGATCGAGGTCTCGGGGCCCGTCGAGAGGGGGAACTCCATGCCGGAGGGGGGGTGGATCAGCCGCTCCGGACCCTCGGCCGGCATGTGCACGTCCGGGCGCGGCAGCTCGCGCGAGGTGACCTTGGTGCCGAGCAGCGTCTTGAGCATCTCGTCCGTCTCGCGCAGGCGGCGCGACAGCTTGCGCATCATGCGGACGGCGATCTCGGGGTTCCCCTGGAGGAGGAAATCGAAGGTCGAGCCGTTGATCTGCAACAGGCGGACGTCGCTCCCCGCGCGCGCCGAGGCCGCCCGCGGGAGGTCCTCGAGCACCGACATCTCGCCGAAGAAATCCCCCTTCTCGAGCACGGCGAGGAGCTGTTCCTCGTCGCCGACCTGGTTGAGGATCTCCACTTTCCCCTCGTTGATGACGTACATCTCCGTCCCGAGGTCCCCCTCGCGGAAGACGTACTCCCCGGCCTTGAGCTCGACGGCGTACCCCTTCTTATCGCTCCCCCCGCCGGAGGCGGAGGAGCCGCCGGGGCCGCCGGTGGTCTTGAAGACTGGGTTCGTCATCTTGGTCTCTACTCTACTATTTTATCCCGCCGATCACGTCGGCGCCGAGCACGAGCCGGCCCCCCCCGGCACCCCTGGCAACATTGCCCTGCAGGCGGGCGGCCATCCCCAGGGGAAGCGTCCGGTTGGGGGCGCGGTGCCCGCTCTCGAGCCCCCAGGCGAGCGGCCACGAGAAGCCCGCCAGGCTGTCGGTGATCTGCGCCGCCCAGTCCACCGGCTCGCGCGCGCCGCGATCGACGTCGGCGGCGACCGCCGCCCCCTCCGGATGACCCACCACCATGCCCGCGATAGCGGCCAGCGTACCCGAGAGCCCCAGGTGGGTCAACATGCGGTCGACCCGGTACGGCGATTCGCCGACGTCCTCCCAGACCACCAGCGCGCCCTCGAGGTCGGGGGCCCAGGAGGTGCCCAGGGTCGCCTCGAGGAGGCTGAGGCAGCCGCCGAGGAGGGTGCCGCGCACCTCTCCTTCCTTGCCGTCGTGGGAAGCCTCCGGCGGGCGCAGCCAGCCCGTGAACGGCATCGCCGCCGGATAGCGCCCGGCGAGGGCGTCGAGCAGCGACGCCTCCTCGACCTCGTCGAGGCCGCGGAACAGGTCAGCCGCCACCATCGGCCCATGGAAGGCGACGAGGCCGAGGCGGCGCACCACGGCGAGGAGGAACGGGGTGAGGTCCGAATAGCCGACGTAGGCGCGGGGACGGCGGGCGAGCAGCTCCCAGTCGATCCCGGGGAGGACCCGCAGCACGCCGTGGCCGCCGCGGGCGAAGAAAACGGCGGCGAGGTCCGGGTCGGCGGCGAGGCGATGGAACCCGGCCAGCCGCTCGGCGTCGCTGCCGGCGAACAGGCCGTGGCGGGAGAGGACGTTGTCGGCGAGGACCGGCTCGAAGCCCATCCGCCGCAGGGCCGCGAGGCCGCGCTCCAGCTTCTCCGGATCGACGGGGCCCGAGAGGGCGGCCACGCCGACGCGGTCGCCGGGGCCGACGGGAGGGGGGAGTCGGGCTGGGAGGATCAAAGCGCCGGAGATCTCCGTAAGCCGAGTTTTGTGTCCCGGCGCGAACGCCGGTGAGCGGTCATTCCTCTGGGACCGGCGTTGCCGCCGGCCTCGAGCAACCTACCCGGAAACGGCCCCAAACCGGACGGGCCGGCGTGAGGGCGGGACGGGCAGCCCGCGTACCGTTCCCCTATTTGGTCTTGCTCCGCATGGGGTTTGCCGTGCCTCCGCCGTCGCCGGCGGAGCGGTGCGCTCTTACCGCACCGTTTCACCCTTACCCGACCCCCGAAGGAGCCTGGCGGTTTATTCTCTGTTGCACTTTCCGTCGCGTCGCCGCGCCTCGCCGTTAGCGAGCATGCTGCCCGTGGGAGCTCGGACTTTCCTCTCCGCGCGGCCCGAAGGCCCGTGGAGCGACCGCCTGTAGATCTCCGGCGCGAAGCGATCATAGCAGGGAGTGGGACGACAGGCCCCGGCCGGCCGAAACCGACCGGGGCCACCTCGCGGCGTGAAGAGAGGGACTGCCTACTTGGTGCAGATCTCGTGGCAGTGCGGATCGCCGGTGTACTGGCAGCAGAGGTTCACCTGCCCGGTGTAGGTGCAGGTGTGCCCGTTCGGCAGGACGTAGCTGTAGACGCACAGCGATCCGGCGGCGTGGGCGGTCTTCGGGGCCAGCATCGTCGAAGCCGCGATCAGGGCGGCGAATCCGAGCTTGAGGAGGGAGATCTTCTGCATGGGGTGCTTCCTTTCCGGTCGCGGGCCAGGAAACATCCCTGTCCGCAGTAAACCGGCGAATCATATATACTGATTCGGCTATAAGCAACCCGCAGGAGCTCGCGGCGGGGCTTGGCGGGGATCAAACCATCACCCCGGCTTGCGGTTGATCTCTTCCTCCGGGTCGAGCACCTCGACGTCCGGCGAGTCCGCATCCCAGGCGTCGCGCGGCCGGCCGGCGCGGGCGGCGCTCGACAGGGTGCCGGTGGTGAGGTCGGTGTTGCGCCACTCGCCGGCCGCCAGGCGCTCCTCGACGCCGTGCAGGGCGGCCGAGAGATCGGTGTCCTTCGAGCCCAGGGCCAGCGCCTGTTGCAGGCTCTCCGCGGCGGCGCGCAGCCAGCGCGGGTTCTTCGCCTGGAGCTTGCCGAGCAGCGCGTAGAGCTCGGCCTGCGGCGCGATCCGCACCGCCTCGCGCAGCAGCTCGATGGCGAGGTAGTAGTCGTCGTTGCCGATCAGCTCGAGCGCCCGCTTGTGGTAGTTGCGCGCCAAATCGCGGGCCTCGTCCTGCCGCTGTCCCGGCTGCGCCGCGGGGACGGCCGTCCAGGTGTCGGCAGAGAGCCCGCGGTCGTAGGCCTTGCGGCGGTCCGGGTCCGAGAGGTTGAGGTAGGCCTGGGTCAGGTTCTCGAACAGGACCTCGAGCACCGCCTCGCGGCCGGTGAGCCCCAGGCGCAGGGCGTTGTCGGGGTGGACCAGCCGGGCAGCCCGTTCGTACGCCTCGTGGACCTCGTGGGCGGCGGCGGTCGGCGGCAGATCGAGGATCTGGTAGAAGCTCGACTCCCCCGCCTGGCGCAACATTGCCGCCACCCGCTCGCGATGGGCGTCGGGATCGAGGTCGATCGGACGCTCGGCGAGCCGGCGGCCGATCCGGCCGGTGAACACCCGCAATTCGTCGGCGGAGGGACGGTGAGCGTCGCTATTCATAGCAGCTCGTTGATTTTAACCCGGCGCGGGTCCGGACGCCGCTTTTCGCAACAAAACGATCGCCGGCACTAGGTCGCCTCTTCCGTTCCCGCTTCGGCGGGCTCCGCGTCAACCCCTTCGCTCTCCCCCTCTGCCGCCCCTTCCGGCGCGTGGAGCTGCGCGTGGACGCGCTCCCCCATCCGCCCGCCGAGCAGCTTGCGCAGGTCCTCCAGGCTCGCCTCGCGCACCCCCTGGACGCTGCCGAAGGTCTGGATCAGCCGCTTGCGGCGGTGCGGCCCGACGCCGGCGAGGTCGTCGAGCCGGCTGTGCAGGGTGCGCGCCGAGCGCCGGCTGCGGTGGCGGGAGACGGCGAAGCGGTGCGCCTCGTCGCGGATCTCCTGGAGCAGGCGCAGCCCCGCGTCGTCGCGCCGCAGCCGCAGCGGCTCGGGGACCCCCGGCACGTAGACCTCCTCCTCGCGCTTGGCGAGCGCGATGGTGGTCGTCTCCTCCACCCCCAGCTCGGCGAGCGCGCCGAGCGCGGCGTTGAGCTGGCCGATGCCGCCGTCGATCAGGATCAGGTCGGGCATCGCGCCGACCTCCTCGAGCACCCGCCGGTAGCGCCGCTCGACCGCCTGGCGCATCGACGCGAAGTCGTCCGGCAGGGTGAGGCCGCGGATGTTGAAGGAGCGGTACTCCCCCTTGCGCATCTTCCCCTCTTCCCAGACCACCATCGAGGCGACCGTCTCGCCGCCCTGGAAATGGGAGATGTCGAACCCCTCGATCCGCCGCGGCGGCTCGGCGAGGTCGAGGTGGCGCTCGAGCGCGGCGGCCCCCGGCGACTGCGCGCCGCCGCCGCGGAAGCGGCGGTTGAAGGCGAGCTCCGCGTTGTGCATGGCGAGCTTGATGCGCTCCGCCTTCAGCCCCCGCGACGGCAGCCGCACGTAGACCCGCTCCCCCTTCTTCTCGGAGAGCCACTCGACGAGGGCCTCCTCGCCGTCGATTGCCACCGGCAGGTGGATCTCCTTGGGGATGAAGGTGGTGCGGTCGTAGATCTGCGGCAGCACCTCGCTGAGCAGCGCCTCGCAGGAGATCGTCCCCACCCCTTCCCAGAACAGCTCGCGGCGGTCGAGCACCTGCCCCCCACGCATGATCAGCGAGACCACGGCGGCGTTGCCCGCCGAGACCCGCACGCCGTAGACGTCGAGGTCCTCCTCGTCGACCGAAGAGAGCTTGCGCCGCTGGCTGACCGACTCGATCTCGGCGAGCGTGTCGCGCAGCTGCGCCGCCCGCTCGTAGTCCATCGCCTCGGCGGTCTCCCACATCTCCCGCTTGAGCACCTTGAGCAGCGGCTCCGTCCGCCCGGCCAGGAACAGCCGCGCCTGCTCGACCGCCTCGTCGTAGATCTCTTTGGTGGTCAGCCGGGCGACGCAGGGGCCGAGGCAGCGGTGCATGTCGTAGTAGAGGCACGGCCGCGGCCAGGAGCCGTCGATCTCGATCCGGCAGACCCGCACCCGGAAGAGCTTCTGCACCAGCTTGATCGACTTGCGCGCCAGCCCTCCGGGCAGGTACGGGCCGAAGTACTCGCCGCCGTCGTTGACGATGCGGCGGGTGAAGGCGATGCGCGGGAACTCGTCGCGCATGGTCAGCTTGAGGTAGGGGTAGGTCTTGTCGTCGCGCAGCAGGACGTTGTAGCGCGGCCGCTTCGCCTTGATCCAGTTGTTCTCGATCAGCAGCGCCTCGGACTCCGAATCGGTGACCACGTACTCGAGGTCGACCGCCTCGGCCACCATCGCCGCCAGCCGCGGCTCGTGGTCGCGCGCCAGGTACGACGACGCCCGCTTGCGCAGCGACTTCGCCTTCCCCACGTACAGCACCTTCCCCTCGGCATCCTTGAAGATGTAGATCCCCGGCCGCTCCGGCAGGGAACGGATGCGCTCGGCGAGCTGCTCGTGGTCGGGAGAGACGTGCGACATGGCTGAAGCTTAGACAACAATCAGCGCAGGAGGAAAATGCCGAGCCCGCGGGTGCCCGTAGGGTGCGCTGTGCGCACCAGAAACGCTGGCGGTGCGCCCAGCGCACCCTACGGCGTCAGCGGACGGAACCCGCCTCGCGCAGGGACCCGGCGATATACTCCGGCCATGGCACCGCCCCGGAAACGTATCGTCATCGTCGGCGGCGGTTTCGCCGGCCTCTACGCGGCCAAGCACCTGGCCAGGCAGCCGGTCACGGTCACCCTGGTCGACCGCAAGAACCATCACACGTTCCAGCCGCTCCTCTACCAGGTGGCGACGGCGGTCCTCTCGCCGGGCGAGATCGCGGCGCCTCTGCGCCGCATCCTGAACCGCTCCCCCAACACCGAGGTGATCCTCGGCGAGGTGACCGGCTTCGACCCCGCGGCGCGGGTCGTCAAGCTCCAGGGCGGCGCCGAGCTCCCCTACGACGTCCTGATCGTCGCCGCCGGGGCGCGCCACTCCTACTTCGGCCACGACGACTGGGCGGCGGACGCGCCCGGCCTGAAGACGGTCGAGGACGCGGTGGCGATCCGCCGCCGCGTCCTCCTCGCCTTCGAGCTCGCCGAGCGCCGCGCCTACCTGACCGGCCAGCGCGAGACGCCGAGCTTCGCCGTGGTCGGCGGCGGCCCCACCGGCGTCGAGCTCGCCGGGGCGATCGCCGACATCGCGCGGCGGGCGATGGCGCGCGACTTCAAGGCGATCGACACCACGGCGGCGCAGGTCACGGTCTACGAGGGGGCGCCGCGCGTCCTCGGCGCCTACCCGGAGAGCCTGTCGCGGAGCGCCGAGAAGCAGCTCCGGGAGCTCGGGGTCACGGTGCGCACCGACAGCATCGTCTCGGCGATCGAGCCCGGACGCCTCCGGGTCGGCGACGAGTGGATCCCGGCCGACGTCATCGTCTGGGCGACCGGCGTCGCCGCCTCCCCGCTCGGCAAGCTCCTGGGCGCGGCGACCGGCGCCGAGATCGACAAGGCAGGGCGGGTCCAGGTGGCGCCCGACCTCAGCCTGCCGGGGCACCCCGAGATCTTCGTCCTCGGCGACATGGCCGCGCTGGTCGACGCCGCCGGCCAGGTCGTCCCCGGCCTGGGCGCCGCCGCCACGCAGGAGGGGGTCGCCACCGCCCGCAACATCGCGCGCGACCTGGCGGGCCAGCCGCGCGTCCCCTTCACCTACCGCGACAAGGGGAGCATGGCCACCATCGGCCGCCACCGCGCCATCGCCGAGATCGGCCGCTGGCGCTTCACCGGCACCCTCGCCTGGCTGATGTGGGCCCTGATCCACGTCGTCCTGCTGATCGGCTTCCGCAACCGGCTGATGGTGATGAGCGAATGGGCCTGGGCCTACCTCACCCGCGAGAGGAGCGCCCGCCTGATCACCGACCTCGCGGACGATCCCCAGCCGCCATCGCCGCCATCGCCGCCATCGCCGAAAGCCCCTTGACCCCTCAGCCCCGGACCTGGGCCTGCAGCTTCAGCGTGGTGTTCCAGTTGCGACCCGTCCCCCGGGTGCCGAGCGCCTTTTCGATCCGCTGGATCGTCAGCTTCGACTCGCCGATCCCGTCCGGATAGACCAGATACGCTTGGCGGCCGACGGCGCGCACGGTCTCCCGTCCCACGATCGTCGCCTGCAACGCCGCGACGGCGGCGGCCTCCGGCGCCGCTTTGAGCGCCATCACGACCAGATGGCCGGGATCGCTCTCGGCTTCCCGGGGGAACGGATTGCTCGCCACCACCGCGTCCCACTCCGCGGCCGTGCGGACGAAGAAATCCGTCTTGAGGCCGAGGCGCTTCGCGGTCTCGGTCGCCAGCAGGCTTTCGAGCTCGGCGGCCGTCCTGCCCTCGCTGCGGAACAGGAGGTTGCCGCTCTGGAGGAGCGACCGCGGCTCCGCCAGCCCGAGCTCGGCGAGCAGGGCGCGCAGGTCCGCCATTCCGATCTTCGTCTTGCCGCCGACGTTGACGGCGCGGAGGAGGGCGATGTAGGGGGTCATGGCGGCTCCGGGTGGAATGGCGATTGTTTCATAACCCGCTCCGGGCGCTGTCCCGCATCTACCGCCAGCCCGGAGGGCGGCCTTCCCGTAGCCCAGGGTGTGAACCCTGGGCGGGGAGGATGGACGGACCGGACGGACAGGGAGGCCGGGTGGAACCGACGGAACGGATGGGCTGGATGGACGGACCGGGAAGGAGGCGATCTCAAGAAGGGCCGGCATCGTCCAGGCAACCCAGGGTTCACACCCACCCTCTTATACACATCTCTAGGAAATGGCCTCCCGTGCTTCGAGGGCGAGGACGAAGTCGCGAGTGCGTTGGAGGCCGATCCAGAGTGCCTTGGGGCCAGGGAATCCATCTCCCTTGCGAGCTAGAAAGCCGCCTAGCTGGGCAATCATGACGAGAATCTCCTGGAGGACCGGAGGGCGGGAGGGTGGGCTTTTCCTCTGGGTTACCAGATAGACCGCCTTCCACTCTTCAGGGGCGAGCACCGCTTCACAGGAGATCTCGGGCATCGTTCGGCCCAGCATGATCAGGTACAGCACCCGCCAGGCGACAATCATGTAAAGGGCCAGAGCGACTTCCAGGCGGTTCCGTTCCTGCAACTGTAGCTCTTCGACCTTGCATCCACTCTTGAGAATGCGAAAGTAGACCTCGATTTGCCAGCGGCATACGTACCACTGCACCTTCTCCTGGGCCTCTTCGGCGTTCCCGATGGACAGATTGGTCAGGAGCAGCCATTCAATCGGCTCGACGCCTTCAGGAGGCTCCTCCTCCCAGGCCAGAATCGCCGTCACTTCCACCGGTGGCAGCTTCCTGTCGGGGCGATAGGGAGGCCTTAGCTTCAAGCGCTCAGCTCGCAGGGTTTGCACCACTCGACGCTTGGCGCGCTGGGGCGTGGCGGGCAAATCGAAGTCGAGAGTCCCCAAAACCTCCGCCTTGCGCATCGCGGACCAAACAAGTCCCCCCTCGACCAAAGCACGATCTTGGCTGCCTCGAATCAGCCAGTCCGCTTCTCCCCTCTGCCCCTGCTCAAACAACTCGAACAGGTCCGAGTCCCGGTCGGCGACATACACCAGCCGGGTTTGCGGCAAAGTGCTCTGCCAGTCGCAAACCCGCCGGTAGCCCTCGACCCAACGCAAGCTTTCCTTCTCCTCAATCGGCCTTTTCAAGCGATGCTGACGGTCTTTGCCACCGTGATCCTGCGGGTCCCGAACCCAGGTCCACTGATCCACGACTCCGAGGCAGAGCCGCTCGGGAGTGATGGCAAGCGTTGGGTGGATGTATAGACCCAGGGCCGCTTCATAGGTCAGAGGTCCCAAACCTTGGATCTGGGGCTTGCTCGTGAAGTCCAACTCCGTCGTGTCCTGGACGCACAGCACCACGGGAAACTCCTTCGCCCGCTCCAGCGTCGCGTCCCGATGCGGCTCTAACACCTTCTCCCAACTCACCTTCTCATTGTCGAAGAAACGGTAGGCGGCGACGGTCTCTGCCCAACTCTGGAAAGCGGAAGGGACGCTGCCCTCGGGGCGATCGGCGAGTCGGGAGAGAACCTTGGCCGCACGCCGATTCAGCCGCTCGTCCCCCAGATTGGCCGTCAGCATCTCCTGAGCAGCCCAACTCTCCTGATCTCCCGGTTCCTCTGCCAACCTTGAGCCCATTCTGGATCTCCTTTCCGAAGTTCCGCTATCACGCAACAGGAAAGCAGATCGCGTCGTCTCTGTCCAGAACCGAGTTATGTATAAGAGGGTGGGTTCACACCCTGGGCTACAGGAAGGCCGCCCTCCGGGCTCGCCGCGGAGGTTTAAGGCGCCGGATTGCGCTGAAGCTCCTGCACCGCCTCCCGGCAGACCTCCGTATGCGGGTGCGCCGCCCCCAGCGTCCGCTCGAAGACCTCGAAGGCCCTGGCGGACGGCGGCGAGGTTGTTGGGGCCATGCAGCAGAAACGAAGGGTGGGCGCGGTTCCCCTCACCCACCCGCGGCCCGTGCCGCCAGCTCAACAGGACGGAGGCCTCAGCAAATGGCCGGCTTGCAGGAGAGGGTCGGACAGCGGCAGGAATTGAACTGCGTGTTCGGGAAGGTCCCGCCATCGGCCATCGCGGCTTCCGGTCCGGTGAGAAGGCGCAGCGTCTCCTTGGCGAGAGTGATCTTCGGGCTCTGCTTCTTCATGATCCCGTTCCTCCAGGGGCCCTCGGCGCCGCGGCCCCATGCCGCGCGGGAGGGCCTCCAGAAGAAGAGTGCCGGCGCGCGGCCCGAACCGGGCAGTTTCGGCAGCCTCGCTACGGAGCGGCCCGCACGATCCGCGCCGTGGTGACGATCTGCCCCACGTGCCGCTGTGTGTGCTCGGCGGCATGGAACAGCAGCCCGAGCACCGTCGAGGGGAGTTGCAGCCGGCCGACGCCGCGCGCCTCCAGGAGCGTCGATTCCTGAGTGGCGCGCAACTGCGCCAAGGCCCGCGCCACCGCCGCCGCGAACCCCGCGACCAGCTCCGCCCCCTCCGCCGGAGGCGCCCCCGGCTCCCCTTCCACCGCCAGGTACGCCCGCTGCGCCGCCTCCAGCCCCTCCCCGCGAGCGTAGGTGAACAGCCGCTCCAGGCTCCCCGCCGCATGGCGGACGTGGAACCCCACCGAAGGCGCCCCGCCCGGCCGCGCCCAGATCTCCCCGGGCGACAGCCCGCCCACCACCCGCTCCACCTCCTCCCCCGCCTGAAGCAGCGCATGCGCCACCGGCTGCAACAGCGGCGGAACGTCCGGGACCGGGCCGCGCATCCAGACTTCGGGGAGGTCGGGGGCGGTCATGGAGAAAACATAGCAGAAGGCTTGGAGCGGAGGCACCGCGGGGTTCAAGGTAGACTTTGCCGATGAGCGGCCGAGTCGAACGGGTCCTGGCGGCCCTGGAGCGAGCGGATGTCCGCTATCTCGTGGTGGGGGGAGTCGCCGTGGTGCTGCACGGGTATCTGCGGACGACCCTGGACCTCGACTTGGTGCTCCAACTCGATCCCGACAACGTGGAGAGAGCGTTGGGGACCTTCGGCGCTCTGGGCTTCCGTCCCCAGGCACCCGTTCCGCTCGTCTCCTTCGCCGACCCCGAGAACCGCGAGAGCTGGGCGCGGGAACGAAACATGACCGTCTTCTCGCTTTGGAACCCGGATCTCCAGGGGTTCGCCGTGGACCTCTTCGTTCAGGAGCCGTTCGACTTCGACGCTGTCTACAGCCGCGCAGTCAGGGTCTCGCTCGAAGGAGTGGAGGCGACGGTCGTGTCCCGCGACGACTTGGTGGAAATGAAGCGCGCCACGGGGAGGCCGCGGGATCTGGATGACATTGAAATGCTCTCGAAGGAGCCGGGATGAGGGAGCCCGAAGACACGAAAAATCACACTGCTAGCGCCCTGGACTCCTGGGACTTCGAGGGAACCCGCCGCCATCACTTTGAGCAGGGACTGCGGATGACCCCGGTCGAACGCCTACGCTGGCTCGAAGAGACGGTCGACGAGATGCGGAGACTTCAGGGACTCGCCCGGCTTGGCCGCAAGATCGAGGATCCCGAGCGCTAACGCCCTGCCATCTCGAAGCCCGCGAATCATCGCAAACCCCCGCCCTGCCCTTGACGCCAGCCCGGTAGGGCGGCCTTCCTGTAGCCCAGGGTGTGAACCCTGGGGAAGTGTCGGCATACCCATCTTCTTTCGAGCCCAATTCCTTATTCGAGCCCATCTTCCTTTTCGAGGCATTCCCTTTGGGCATGCCTCACCGCAGACCCAGGGCTCACGCCCTGGGCTACAGGAAGGCCGCCCTACCGGGCTGGCGTTCAGGCACCCCGACCCTACGCCGTCTTCGCCTTCTGTAACTGCGCCTCGACATCCTTGCGCATCGGTCCTACGGCCTTGATCGCCTGGCGAGCCTGCTCGGCGGTGATGCCGAACTTCTGGGCCAGATCGGTCACCTCGTACTCCTCGCTCAGGGACACCCGGTCCCGGTCTGCTTTGCCGACCTGCGACTTATTGTCTGACATGTTGAGCCTCCTATCGGAAGAATCGTCGAGCTAGAAACCGTTCCGGCTCACACCAGCCGGCACCGACACAAAGATGCGAGATCCACGCCACGCTCCACCTCTCCGTGGCCATTCCGCGGCTCCCCCTGTCGATTTCGGCCCCCTCCGATCGTCATCCCCTTGAACCGGCCGAATGGATCGGCCTTGCAACCCGCCGGGTTAGGATGGCGATCAACCCGCCACCCGCCCGTCACGAGGAGGACGCCATGTCGAAGTTCCTGCTGCTGCTCAACGAGACTCCGAAGGATTTCAAGAACCTCTCCCCCGAAGCGATGCAGGCGATGTTCGAGCGCTACCGCGCCTGGGGGGCCAGCACGCGCGAGGCCGGCAAGCTGACCGGCGGCCAGAAGCTCAAGGAGGAGGGTGGGCGCCACCTGCGCTCGCAGGGCGGCCGGGTCGAGGTCACGGACGGACCCTATGCCGAGACCAAGGAGGTGCTGGGCGGCTTCTACATGATCGAGGCCGCCGACTACGCCGAGGCGGTGGAGATCGCCAAGGGGTGCCCGCACCTCGACCGCGGCTGGATCGACGTCCGGCAGATCGAAGAGATGTAAGGGACGCCGATGGCCGCCGATGTCGCCCAAGGCGCCGAGGTGCCGCAGCTCGTCGACCATCTGTTCCGCCGCGAGGCGGGGCGGATGGTCGCCCTGCTCACCCGTCTGCTGGGGGCGGAGAACCTCGGCCTCGCCGAGGACGTGGTGCAGGAGGCGTTGCTCCAGGCGCTGCGCACCTGGCCCTTCCGCGGCATTCCGGACAACCCCGGCGGCTGGCTCCTGCAGGTGGCGAAGAACCGCTCGCTCGACCTCCTGCGCCGCGACGCCAACCTCGCCCGCAAGGAAGAGTCGATCCGCGCCTGGGCGGCCGCCCTGCCGCCCACCGATTCCGGCTCCTTCGGAGACGAAGCGCTCGACGACCAGCTGCGCATGATCTTCATCTGCTGCCAGAGCGCCGTGCCGCGCGAGGCGCGGGTGGCGCTCACCCTGAAGACCGTGGGCGGCTTCGGCGTCCCCGAGATCGCCCGCGCCTTCCTCGCCAAGGAGGCGACCATCGCCCAGCGGCTGGTGCGCGCGAAGCGGAAGATCCAGCAGATCCGCCCGCCGTTCGCGGTGCCGCCCCCCGCCGACCTGCCGGCGGCGCTCGACTCGGTCCTCGAGGCGCTCTACCTGATGTTCAACGAGGGGTACGCCGCCTCGGGGGGCGAGGAGCTGGTGCGCCAGGAGGTCTGCGCCGAGGCGGTCCGCCTCGCCCGCCTGGTCGCCGGGCACCGCGCGCTCGACCTGCCGAAGGCCCACGCCCTCGCCGCCCTGCTCTGCCTCCAGGCGGCGCGCAACCCGGCGCGCGTCGACCCCGAAGGCAACCTCCTCCTCCTCGCCGAGCAGGACCGCGCCCTCTGGGACCCCGAGAAGCTCGCCGCCGGCTTCCACCACCTCGAGCGCGCCGCGCGAGGCCCCGAGATGTCCGCCTACCACCTCGAAGCCGGCATCGCCGCCTCCCACGCCGCCCCCGAGCCCACCGACTGGCCCTACATCCTCTCGCTCTACGACTCCCTCCTGGCCCTCACCGCCTCCCCCGTCGTCGCCCTCAACCGCGCCGTCGCCCTCACCATGGCCGAAGGCCCCGCCGCCGGCCTCGCCGCCGCCGAGGAGATCCAAGACCACCCCGCCCTCGCCGGCTACTACCCCCTCCCCGTCACCCTCGGGGAGCTCCACGCGAGAGCCGGCGACGCCAGGAAAGCCGCCGCCTGGTTCCGCGAAGCCCTGGATCTGGACAGCCCGGAGCCCGTGCGCCGCCGGATTCATGAGAGACTCCGGGAGATGACGGAGCGCGACCTGCCCGTCGTCTGAAAGCCGTCGGAACGCCGTGGCGAAGGATGCAACGCCTCAGCGATTCTTCGCTGGGACAAAATAAGAATCGCTGAGGGAAAATAAGCATCGCTGGACCAAAATAAGAATCGCTGGCTCAGCGGAAGAATCGCAGAGCCAAAATAAGAATCGCTGGCTCGAGATAAGAATCGCAGAGCCGTTGGAAGAATCGCTGGCCCAAGATAAGCATCGCACTGCCAAAATAAGAATCGCTGAGCCAAGATAAGAATCGCAGCCGGAAAATAAGCATCGCCGGGCCAAACTAAGAATCGCTGAGCCGTCGGAAGAATCGCTGGGATGTTTGCGCCTCGTCCTTCGCCCTGGGCCCTGAACCGGCAAGCCCGCTAAGCTCAACCAATTAAACGAGATAGACCCGTAGCCTCCGTCGGTCCCATCGGCGTTACCCTTTTCCCAGGCCGTTCCCGCTCATCAGCCCCTCAGGCGATCGAGGAGCAGCTTTGCGTGAGGACAGGCAGCCTCAACCTGCCGGGGATTCAACTGACCGAGCAACTCGTACGAGACTCTCCCTTTGGCGTAGGGCTTCTGATAACCCGCCGTCGCCTTTGCGAGAGCGTCGAACACAGTGACCTTCGGCACGGCTTCGAGCGCCGGCCATTGTCGAAGGTGGTTCTCCCGCAGCGCCTTGCCGAAATACCTCCGCAGCAGCTCGCGATCGGCGAGGAACCACGTCTCCATGACTTGCACCATGAGGAACGCCTGGTCCGCGGTGGCCCCTGAGGGGCGTTTCCAATTGTGGCTTGCTTGCAAGTGCTGCCAGACGGAATGGCCTGCCTCCACCGGGCCTTCGCTGTCAACCAGCAGCAAGGGGAGCGCTCCATTTCGCGGATGGGCGACGGCTGTGGTGAAGAGGTCGAGGGTCTGCGTGCGACCCTGGCCGCGTACCACGCTCGGCAGCTTGCCGCCGAGACCGGCCGCTTCGAAGAACTGCTTCCACCCCCGTCGAAACAGCGTATCGAGCAACTCCCCCTCGCCGCCTCCTTCGATGTAGAGCTTGACGCTCACCAGCGGTTCCCCCCCAACTCCCCCTTGCTCCAAAGCTCACCGAGCGTGTACTTGTCCAGCCACGCCTTGAGCTCTCCCGCATCGAGGCGCTCGAGGCTGGACTCTCCCGCCTGCTTGGAGCACACCACCACGCTCTCGGGGTGATCCGTCAGCGCGTCCACCAGGATGCGCGAGTGCGTGGTGACCACGAGCTGCATGCGCTTGGAGGCACGGACCAGCAGCTCCGCGATGTGCGGCAGGACGTCGGGGTGCAGGCCCAGCTCCGGCTCTTCGATCGCGACGAGCGGGGGTGGGTCCGGATGCAGCAGGACCACCAGCAGGCTCAGGTAGCGCAGCGTGCCGTCCGAGAGGCGGGTCGCGGGGATCTCGCGCCCTTCGGCCTCCTCCAGGACCAGCAGCACGTTGCCGCCGTCGACGGTGAGATGGATGTCCTCGATCCCCTCGAAGAGCATCCGCAGCGACTCGATCAGCTCATTCTTCACGCGGGGCCGGATCTTCGAGAGCACCAGCGCCAGGTTCTCGCCCCCGTCGCTCAGGACGTCGCTTCGCCCCTGAGCGCTCTGCTCCCGGCGAACGCCTGCCAGGGGGCCGAAGGTCCAGCTCCGATAGAGGCGGATCCGCTCGTACTGCTCCTGCAGCCAGTGCAGCACCGGGTAGCTCTCCGGATCGCGCACCTGCGACAGAATGGACTCCTCCGGCTTCACGCTCTCCCGACGCAGGCCTCGGCGCTGGTCGGAAAGATCGTTCAGCTCGGGATGCCCCTCCTGGAAGCGGTAGTAGAAGTAGGCGTCCGGCTGATCTTCGGACGGGTGCTCATCCTCGATCCGCTCATCCGTCACCTCGAAGCGTGCCCCGTGCTCGGTGATCTCGAGCACATGCCGCACCGGCATCTTCCCCTGCGGGTAGTCGATGACGGCCTCGAGGCTGGCCGAACGCTTCGACTGCGGCCCCTTCCACAGCCATTCCCTCACCCCGCCCATCTCCTTGACCGGCTCCGGCAGCTTCGTCGGCGCAGCCCGGAGCAACGAAAGCACCTCCAGGAAGTTGGATTTGCCGGAGCCGTTCGGCCCGATCAGGACGTTGAGTGGGCCCAACGGTAAGTCGATGCCCTTGGCCCGAAGGACAAGAGGCCCGAAACCTTCAGGTGGCGAATCAGCATTCGGTTTCCTTCACTGCGAGATCAACTTACCCGCCGGCTAGTAATACTGCTTGATGTACCCGTACGCCCGCTCGAACAGCTCCTGGTCGTGGTGAAGCTTATACTTGAACAGGGTCTTGCGCAGGGCGTTGCTTAGGTCCCGCTCGCCCGCATGCGTGTGCCTGCCAGCCGTCGAAGCGGACGCTCGCACGATTTCGTCGATGTCGTCGACGACGCGCTCGACGATGATGGGCGTCTTCGTGTTCTTGGCTTCCTGCAAAGAGCTCGGTCAGAGCGGCCTTGCCTTGCCGTGTCTCTTCCTCATGGGCTCACGCTCGCTCCGCGGCCACGACGTCCTGCGCCAAGCCAGCAAGCTGCCTTCAGGAAGTCGATGCTCAGCAGCAACCCCTGCTCGTGCTTCTGCTTGCAGGGCTTCGAGCCGCTCGCCCAGCTCCTTGAATCGCGGGTCTGCCGCCGTGTTCCGCAGCCGCGCGGAGAGCTTGATCTCGATCTCCTTGGCCTTCTTCTCGGGGTCCGGGTCTCCCAGCACCGCTTCGAGCAAGTCGGCGTCCAGAACCAGGGTGTCGAGATCGTCGCGGATCGCTCGACGTGAACGTTCTCGTGGATCAGCTCGATGGTCTTCGGCGCCGAGCGCATGCCAGAGCAACTTCCGTGCCCGTGGACGGCTTCACGGACTCGTAGACCTGGGTCAGCCACCGGTAGTCGGCTCGTACGGGCTGAGGACGGGGTCGGGTGAGAGCGCCTCCCAGAGGCGGCCCAAATACGCTGTAGTCGGCTGCGAAGCGGTCGCGGGTCTCGTTATTGGGCAGGCAGTCTTGCGCCGCGATCAGGCCCTCGTAGCCGGCCGACGGTGCGGTCGACACCCTGAAAGTACGCCAGGCACGTCTGCACGGCGCCGGGCAGCGTGTCCTACGAGCTCGTCGAGGTTGGCGACCACCTGCTGACGCCCTTCTCGTCGAACTGGAGCGCTTGGGCCACATCGTCGAAGATGCCCAGATAGTCGACGATCAGCCCGTGGGTCTTCGCCTCGCCGTAGGGCCGGTTGGTGCGGCAGATGGCCTGCAAAAGGGTGTGGTCGCGCAGCGGCTTGTCGAGGTACATCGTCTGCAGGATCGGCGCGTCGAAGCCCGTCAGGAGCTTCGAGGTGACGATCAGGATCTTCAGCGGATCCGCAGGGTCCCGGAAGCGGTCAAGAAGCTTCTCTTCGGCGTCCTTGTCCCGCCGGAAGGCCGCGTACTCGGTCGGTCGCCGCTGATCACCGTCATAACGATGTCGGAGAACTCGGCGGCAGGTAGCTCGTCGAGCTCCTTCTTGTATAGGACGCAGCTCTCCCGGTCAAAGGCGACCACCTGCGCTCCGAAGCCATTGGGTACGACTTTCTCCTGGAAGTGCCTGGCGATGTCCGCGCAGACCCTTTGAATCCGCTCCGGGGACTTGACGAGCACCGCCATTTTGGCCGCGGTCTTGGAGATATCTGGTCTTTGTCGAGTCAGACTCCGGTGAGCTGCCGGAAGGCCTGGTCGATTGCCTCCTTGGTCGATGTGCAACTCGAGCGGCCGGGGCTCGAAGTGGAGCGGCTTCGTGGCGCCATCACGGATCGACTCCTCGAAGCCGTAGCGGCTCATGTAGCCGCGCCACATCCTCGTGGGCGCCGAAGGTGTAGAAGGTGTTGCGGTCGGCGCGGTTGATCGGCGTGCCGGTCAGGCCGAACAGGAACGCGTTGGGCAGCGCCTCGCGCATTTTCCGGCCGAGGTCGCCTTCCTGGGTGCGGTGGGCCTCGTCGACCATGCGCGATGATGTTGCTCGCGCTCGTTGAGAACGCCGCCAGCCTCGCCGAACTTGTAGATCGTGGTGATGATGACCTTCCGCACGTCCTGCGCCAGCAGCCGCTGCAGCTCGGCGCGAGTGTCGGCCTTGACGAGGTTGGGTATGTCGGCGGCGTGAAAGGTTGCCGAGATCTGGGCGTCGAGGTCGATGCGGTCGACCACGATGATCACGGTCGGGTTTTTGAGCGCCGGGTGCAGGCGCAGCTTGCGAGCGGCGAAGAGCATCAGCAGCGACTTTCCCGAGCCTTGGAAGTGCCAGATGAGGCCCTTCTTCGGGTGCCCCGCCACCACGCGCTCGACGATTTTGTTCGTTGCCTCGTATTGCTGGTAGCGGGCGACAATCTTGATGCGACGGTGTCTTCTTGTCGGTGGCGTAGGCGGTGAAGCTCGACAGCAAGTCGAGCACGACGTGTGGCCGCAACATCGACGAGACGGCCTTGCTCGATCTGCCGCAGAGCCGGCGTCTTGGTGGCGCCTGCATCATCCCGCCACGGCCCCCAGAGCTCGACCGGCAGCCCGATCGAGCCGTAGTGGAGCTCTTTGCCTTCGGTGGCGATGGAAAGCAGGTTGGGCACGAAGAGCTCAGGTACGTTGCGCTCGTAGTCGTCGTGCAGCTGGAGCGCCGCATCGAGCCAGCTCTCGCTGGAGCGAACGGGCGTCTTCGCCTCGATCACTACCAAGGGAATCCCGTTGATGAGCAGCACGAGGTCGGCCCGCTTCTCGGAGCTCCGGCGCGGTAGGTGGCCTGCGTCGTGACGACGAACTGGTTGCGCTCAATTTCAGCGAAGTCGATCAGATGAACGGTGACGTGCTCGCCGTTCTGGCCAAACGGCATCGACCGTTCGCCGGTAAGCCAGGCGGCGAACTGCTCGTTTGCCTTCACGAGGCCGTCGCTGCGCACGCCCATCAGAATGGCGCGAAGTTTGTAGATGACGTCGTCGGCACGGTCGGGCTGGGCGGCGATGTCCGGATTCAGTCGGATCAGCGCCTCGCGCAGATGATCCTCGACTAGGACTTCGTGGCGCTGCCGCCGAAGGTTCTGGGCAGAGAGGTAATGCCAGCCGAGACCGGAGATCTGACCGGCCCGGCGAGCGAGGCCGGGCCCCACCGCGGTGTGGTGCGTGATGCCGCCGCAGAGTCGGTCGCGAACAAAGGCCTCGACAGTGTTTCCTTCTGTGAAACGGGGCGATGCGGTTGACTCCGGCGCAACGGTTTTGGGCTCAAGGCGCTGTATGTCGAGCAGGGAGATCGGCTTGAGCAGATCCGCCAGGATTGACTTGACGGACTCCTGCGACAGGAGCCGCTCCGCCGCCGCCTTGGGCAGACTCAACTCCAAGATTATGCTGCCTCTCTTGACAGACACCTCGATAACATCCTTGGGGCAAAGATCCAAAGCTGCGGACACGGCGACCAGAATTCGGTCTTTTTCAGCCGCAAAGCCAGCTTCAGTAAGGCCTAGCTTGAGTCTAAGGACTTCGCGCTCAGGCTCTGGTGCTGGGGTTGCGCGATATCGCGCAACCCACGGGTTCTGCTTGTACTCCCGCAACGTCTTCTCGCCCCAGCCCTCGCTCTCGGAGCGAGAGTGACACACCGCACACAGGACCAGAAGATCCTCGAACAGATGCGTCTTGGACCGATGCCAAGGAATGATATGCGCTTTCTCTCGCGCAGCCGGCTCGCCGCACGCAGAGCAGCGGTGGCCACACGCCACTAGAAGATGCCGTTTGAGGTCAGCAGAGATAGCAGGCCTCCTCTCAGGCATACTCCATTAGCCCCATCAAATAAGAAGTACAGTGGAGGGCGCCGGTATAGAGTCGACCTAGTACGTCGGCTTCGACGGCTATAGCTTCGAAAAATCTCATTTGCTACCTCGAATTGCTCTCTCTAGAAACGCCTGCCCAAGCTGGGCGTAGATGATTCCCCGAGACCTTGCTGCTCGCACAGCCTCCTCGGCAATCTCCAGAAACCGCTTGATTTCATGTTGCCGCTCGATAGGTGGCAGCAAGAAGCGAGTCGACCCTACCTTGGTTATGTAGATGTGCTTAACTGCGCTACCGCCAACATCAAGCATCAGGCGTCGTTGCATCAACGGTGCCCGAAGGACCCATGCGAGGAAATCGGGCAATATCTGGGCATTCGGCCGCAAAACGGCGACAGACTGGTTTATGCAGAGATTTACACGGTCCACAATAGCCACCCGCCCAAGCGTCCCATCTTTTGTCAAGAGTACATCACCGACTTTAGTTCGGCTCTTCTCGGTAAGATCTTCGTCAAACGCCTGTTGGCTTGTATGTCGTGCCGTCGAGTAGTCGATTTGCCCGTCTCGGACATCGGCTGCCGTGACCATCCACGGCCCATCCTCAGTCGTGGGCATCGGATTGGTGAACCCATAAGTGATCCTCTCGGACACCTCAGTGAACGTCGAAATTCTCCAGCCCGCAGGAATGCAAACCGGCTCATTTGAGCACAAAGTCATTAGTGCGTCCTGACGCAGAACTTTGGCGGCGCTAGATATCAAAAGCAGTTGACCAGCATTAGAGGCACTCCGGAAGGATTCGATGGCTTGCTGGAAGGAAAGCATTAATCGCGCAATCCGCCGTTGCTCCCCCAGTGGCGGCAGGGGGAACTGGTACCAAGCCAGGTCCGAAAAATTGACATAGGGGTTCACGGACCCCTTTGACTGCTTCTTGGAGTGCTCGTGGAAGGAATCAGCTCGCATGATAAAAGGCAAGAAAGCCGGCAGCAATACCTCAGAGTTTTTCGATTCTATGACGAACGTGGTGTTGGCTGTAATCCCCTCGAAATCAGGAACGGCAACTTTGCGGAGATAGGTGCGTCGAGAACCGTAGAGGATCTGCCCTGGTTTAAAGCGCATATGAAATGCCGGTCCAAGATAGCCAGCCCCAATCGTTCCCCAACGTCGAATACGCAAATCATCGCTGTCCATATGCTCGCCAGCGACGAATCGGTCAAGACCCGATTCGTCTGGGTCGACTCGGTCCTGGACCTGGCGCACGACATCGCCGAAAGCAACTCGCGTCCACCCTTTTCTCAACATGGGCTCAGACATCAGCTACCTCAGCAACGGCACCATCGAGCATGTCTGCGAGAGCGTCCATCTGTTGCCAAAATTTCCGGCCGCCGGCATCTAACGCGGCCCAAGCGCTGCGGAGATCACTGTTAGCCCCGTTGCTTGCCGCTTCAGCCCCCCTCCTCACGTATAGTGGAATGGACAGGTTGCCGCCGTTACAAAGGATCTCCGCGGTCGGCGCGACTACGGCGAATCCAGATTCACCCTTGAACGCCTGATAGGCTTTTACGATCCGTTCTTGATGCTCTGGCTTGAGAAAGCTCAGAGCACGTTCTCGCACGACCTCGTGAAGGGCGTCGATGAAGAGAACTTTGTCTTTTCGTCCTGCGGGCTTCTGGGTTCGGCAGATGATCACGCAAGCTTCCATCGGCGAATTGTAGAAGAGATTCGCCCCCAAGCCGAGCACACACTCCAGCAGATCCGACTCAAGGAGCTTTCGTCGCATCTCCGCCTCTTCGTTTCGAAAGAGAACACCATGCGGGAAGAGAATCGCGCAGCGGCCGGTCTTTGGATCGAGACTCTTCAAGATGTGTTGGAAGAATGCATAGTCGGCGCGACCCTGGGGCGGGGTGCCAAGGAAGTTGCGGCCCCAAAGATCGGTCTGCCAGGCCTTACGGTTCCATTTCTTGATCGAGTAGGGCGGATTGGCAAGGACCACATCAAACATCCGCAGCCGATCGCGCTCAATAAAAGCCGGGTTGCTCAGGGTGTCGCCGGCGACAATGTCGAAGTCTTCGACTCCGTGCAGGACGAGATTCATCCGTGCGATAGCTGCCGTAATGTGGACACGCTCCTGGCCGTAGAGGCCGAGAGTCCGGGCATCGCCGCCCCGACGCTTCACCTCGGCCAGCGCCGAAATGAGCATACCGCCGGTGCCGACGGTGGGGATCGTAGATCCTTTCGCCGGCTTGGGGCTCCAGCATCTGGGACCATGAGATGGACGAGCGTGCGGTTGGTATAGAACTCCTGCGCCGTGTGTCCGCTGTCGTCGGCAAACTGCTTGATCAGGTACTCATAGCCGTTGCCGAGCTCATCCTCGGGCACGGCGGCCAGACTCAGAGTGTGCCGTGAAAAGTGCTCGATCAGGTTCTTCAGCGTCTCATCGGGCATTTGGGCCTTGTCGGTCCACGAGGCATTGCCAAAGGCGCCGGACAGGCGCTCCGGGTTGGCGGCCTCAATGGCGCGGAAGGCGTTCAGCAAAGCCCGGCCCACGTCGCGGGAGGCACCGCGGACGTCGGACCAGTGCGCACCCTCGGGGATCGCAAAGCGGTCGTCGGCCGTGGCGCGGGCGTACGCTCGTCGCTGTAGTCTCGTCAAGTGCTGCCTGGTACTCCTCGTCCCATACATCGGAGAGCCGCTTGAAGAAGAGCAACGGGAAGACAAACTGCTTGTAGTCTCCGGCATCGATCAGACCCCGCAAGAAGCTTGGCTGCACCCCAAAGATAGGTCTCGAGCTCCTGCTGGCTCATATGTTCAGGAGCTTTGCTCATGCGAGCCAGCCTCCCTCGGTCAAGAACCTCGCGCAGATGGTCCTCCGCCGCTCGGCATTCAGAGATCGCCAGTTTGAAGGCGGCGACAGCCTCCGGCAGTGGCGGGATCTGCTCACCGATGGGTGGCAACGCGTAACGCGAGATATTGAGTGTCCAGTCCTCGGCTTCTGATCTCTGCGAGGCTGACCACTTTTGCGCGGTCTTCGACGTTCGCGAAGGCGCGCACCCAATCTACGATCTCTTGGGCGTGCTCGGGATCAAGGAAATTCTGGGCGCGGCCCTTGCGGAAGAGGCTCGATGCATCGACGACCAGCACCTTTCCCTTCCGCGTCGGGGGGCTTCGTACGACGGAGGACCATCACGGCGGGCGCGAGAGCGGTACCATAGAAGAGGTTCGGGGCCAGCCCGATAACGGCCTCGATGAGATCTTGCTCAAGAAGTGCTGGCGAATTCTGCCTTCGGCCCCCTTCCGAAAGAGCGCGCCCTGGGGAAGCACGACGGCCATGCGACCTGTCCCTCGGCCATGGAGGCGACCATGTGCTGGACCCAGGCATAGTCGCCGTAGCTCGCCGGCGGCAGGCCGTAGACGGCGCGCGCCCACGGATCCTTTTCCCAGATCTCGCGCCCCCACTCCTCCAGCGAGAAGGGCGGATTGGCGATGACGCAGTCGAAAGTGGCAAGGCCGCCGGTGCTCGAGTCAGTGAACGCGGGGCTGCGGAGCGTGTCCTCGCGCACGATCTGGAAGTCCTCGATGCCATGGAGCACGAGGTTCATCCGGGCGATGGCGGAAGTGGTGAGGTTCTTCTCCTGGCCGAAGATCTTGCCGAAGAACGTGCGCGGGTCGCCGCCTGCGCGCTGCGACGTGGTCGATCGCCCCGAGCAGCATGCCGCCCGTGCCGCATGCCGGGTCGTAGATGGTCTCGCCCGCCTTGGGGTCGAGGATGTCGACCATCATCCGGACAACGCTGCGCGGGGTGTAGAACTCGCCGGCCTTCTTGGTTGGTGACGTCGGCGAACTTGCTGATCAGGTACTCGTAAGCGTCGCCGAGAACGTCGGTGGTGACGGCCTTGTTGCCGAGCGGGATCTCCGAGAGCCCTTCGATCGAGATCCTTCAGGATCTCGTCAGTGAGAATTTCCTTGTTGCCCCAATCGGCGGCTCCGAAGACCCGGTAAAGAGTATCGGGGTTCGCGCGCTCGATCTCGCGCATAGCGTGGGAAAGGGCGGCGCCAACGTTCTTTGGCGGCCCGGACGTCGCCCCAATGGCAGCCTCGGGAACAGGGAAGCGGTGGACCTCCGGGAAGTCGACGGGATCGACATCGCCATACAGAGCTGTAGCTTCGGCCGTCTCCTCGTCCCAGACGTCGGAGAATCCGCTTGAAGAACAGCAGGGGGAGGATATAGGCCTTCCAGTCCGTGCGGTCGACGGCGCTGCCGCGCAGGATTTGGGCGCAGTTCCAGAGATGCGATTTGAGATCTTTCATCATCGACATCTTGCGAGGTTCCCCTGCGGAGCCTTGCGCCGCCCGCGGCGGCGGGATCCTCGCTTCCGTGTCTCGATTTCTGGTCTGTGTCGTTGCTACCGGAGTGAGATTCTTGGGCTCGGCGCGGTTTGGGGCAGAAGCCGGGCTGGAGATCGGAATTCCCGTCAAGCGAGCGACGAGGAGAGCTTTCTCACGGCCGGAGTCGTCCATGTCGAGAGCACGGCAGATTTCCTTGAGCCGGGTGCGGGGCAACTGGCCAAGAGCTTCGGCGAGCCTGGCTCTTCGCGAACCGGCCAGGGCATCGATGAGCTGCGCGCGAACCCGGCGGTCGGCAACTTCCAACTCGAAAAGGTCAAGGGCGGCAAGCAGCTCATCCCGCTTCAATTCCTCCAGAACAACACGCTTCGACGGCATAGACGTCCTCAACGGCCGGTTTCTTCGGAGAGCTTCAACACCGTGCAATCGAGGGCGGAGATCCGCTCGAAGTCGGCGTCGAAGCTCAGGAGATGTCCACCACAATCGAGCGTGGTGGCGGCAATCCAGAGATCATTGGTCGGAATCGGCGTACCGGCGCGTCGCAGATCTGCGAAGAGCCTGCCGTAGCGGCGAGCCACCATCGGCGTCACCGGCAGGATGGAGACGAAGGGCTCGGCCAGGAACTCCGCCAGCAACGTGCGATTTTCGGGCTCCCGGCGACCCAGGGCGAAGGCCGCTTCGAGCTCGCCCAAGACGATCGTCGGGAGAAAAACGACCTCGGCGGCGGCGATCAGATCGAGGACCCGCAGGTCGGCCGCTCGGAAATGGGAATAGGCGGAGGTATCGAGGACCAGCCGGTCAACCGTCTCAGCGCCAGAGCGGGTCATCGATGGTTCTCTGAGCGGCGAGAGCTTCGTTGAACTCCGCGAGATCGTCAGGGGTCCAGGTCGCATAGCGAGCCAAGCGGGCTCGCCGCTCGTCGACTCCCACCGCGGAGCCCAGAATCTCGAGAACGGTCGTGTTGACGCTCTGACCGCGAGCCCGGCTCAGGCTCTCCAATCTCTGCCCCACTTCCTCGGAGACCCCACGGATCGTCAATTGCTTGGCCATGACAGCAGGATAACACTCAAGTGCAGGCATGAAGGCGTCGCCTGCCGCCGTTTCGCTCCTCTAGCGATCCCTCCCCCTACGCCACCCCCGCCCACCGCTCCCGCACGCTCCCCTGCCCGAGCAGCCCTTCGATCGACGCCACCAGCTCGGGGACCAGCTGCACCTTGAGGTTGTCCGGGGTGACGATGCGGACGGTCTGGTCGGCGACTCTCATTTCGAGGATGACGGGGACGTCGCCGGGGTGCTCGGTGAGGAGGTCGCGGAGCTTGAGCATCTGGGTCTGCGAGAGGCGGGGGTCGAGGCGGAGGTCGACGCCGGCGAGGGGGCGGCCGGCGAGCTTCTTCAGGGGGACGATCTCCTCGACGGTGATCTCGACCTCGCTCCCCCGTTCGCGGGCCTGCCCCTTGACCAGCACCACCGCCTCGTCGATCAGCAGGTGCTCGAACTGCTGGAGCTGGTTGGCGAACAGGGTGACGGGGAGGCCGCCTTCGAGGTCCTCGAGGACGAAGCGCCCCATGAAGCGGCCGGCGTTGGCTCCCGACTTGATCTTCACGCGGTTGAAGCCGGAGACCATGCCGCCCAGGGTGACGGTCCCCTCGGGGACCCCTTCGCGCAGGGTGGCGGTGGTGTGGGTGACCACCCGTTCGAGGGTCTCCTGGTATTCGAGGAGCGGGTTGCCGGTGAGGAAGAAGCCGAGCGCCTCCTTCTCGTAGCGCAGCCTCTCGCGCTCGGGCCACGGGCGGACGGAGAGGTCGGGGGTGGGCTCCATCGACTCGCCGGCGCTCACCATGGCGCCGAACAGGCTGTGCTGCCCCTCCTCGCGCTCGCGCCTTCGCGCTTGAGCATAGTCGAGGAGGTTGTCGAGCGAGCTCCAGAGGGCGGTGCGGTCGACTCCCAGGCTGTCGAAGGCTCCCGCCTTGACCAGGCATTCGAAGACCTTGCGGTTGACCCCGCGCTGATCGATCTCGGTGGCGACGTGGGCGAGGCTCTTGAAGCGCCCGGCCTGCCGGCGGGCGGCGAGCACGGCCTCGATCGCTCCCTCCCCCACCCCCTTGATGGCGCCGAGCCCGAAGCGGATCTTGTCCCCGACGACGGTGAAGTACCAGCCGCTCTCGTTGATGTCCGGCGGCAGCAGGCCGATCCCCATGGCGCGGCACTCGGCCGTGTACTTGGCGATCGCGTCGGTGGAGTTGAGCTCGGAGTTGAGCATCGCCGCCATGAAGGCGACCGGGAAGTGGGCCTTGAGGTAGGCGGTCTTGTAGGCGAGGTTCGCGTAGGCGACGCTGTGGCTCTTGTTGAAGCCGTAGCCGGCGAAGGGCTCGATGTAGTCCCAGAGCGACGAGGACTTCTCGGGCGCCACGCCGCGCTCGGCGGCGCCGTCGACGAACTTGGCCTTCATCTTGGCCATTTCCTCGGCCTTCTTCTTGCCCATCGCCTTGCGCAGCTTGTCGGCGTCGGCCATCTTGAAGCCGGCGACCGCCACGGCGATCAGCATCACCTGCTCCTGGTAGACGATGACGCCGTAGGTCTCCTCCAGGATCGGCTTGGTCTCGGGGAGGATGTAGTTGAACTTCCGCCCCTGCTTGCGCTGGATGTACTCCTCGACCATGCCGACCGAGAGGGCGCCCGGCCGGTAGAGGGCGTTCAGGGCCGCGAGCTCGTCGAAGCGGGTCGGCTTGACCCGCCGCAGCAGGTCGGTCATGCCGCGCGACTCGAACTGGAAGATGCCGCTGGTGCGCCCCTCGGAGAAGATGCGGAAGGTCTCGGCGTCGTCGAGCGGGATCTCCTCGAGGTCGAGGGGGATCCCCTGCTGGCGGATGATCTTGACCGCGTCGTCGATCACCGTCAGCGTGCGCAGACCCAGGAAGTCCATCTTCAGGAGCCCGAGGCTCTCGATGATGTTCATGTCCCACTGGGTCATGATCTGCTCTTCGTCGCCCTTGACCACCCGGTAGAGCGGCACCAGCTCGTCGAGCCGGCGGGGGGTGATGACGACGCCGGCGGCGTGGACGGAGGCGTGGCGGGTCAGCCCCTCGAGGCGGCTGCCGACCTCGATGATCTGCCGGACCTCGGGGTCGCGGGCGGCCTCGCCGGCGAGCGGCTCTTCCTTGGCCACCGCGGCGAGCGACTTGGTCATGTCGGGGATCAGCTTGGCGATGCGGTCGACCTTGGCGTAGGGGACCCCCATCACGCGGCCGACGTCGCGGATCACCGCCTTGGCGGCGAGGGTTCCGAAGGTGATGATCTGCGCCACCCGGTCGCGGCCGTACTTCTCGCCGACGTAGTGGATCACCTCGCCGCGGCGGCGCATGCAGAAGTCGATGTCGATATCCGGCATGCTGATGCGGTCGGGGTTGAGGAAGCGCTCGAAGAGCAGGTCGTACTGCAAGGGGTCGATGTCGGTGATGCGCAGCGCCCAGGCGACCACCGAGCCGGCCGCCGAGCCGCGGCCGGGGCCCACCGGGATGTCCTGCTCGCGGGCGTGGCGGATGAAGTCCCAGACCACCAGGAAGTAGCCCGGGAACCCCATCTTGTTGATCACCTGGATCTCATAGTCGAGCCGCGTGCGGTAGGCCTCGTCGGGATGGCGGACCAGCCCCTGCGCGCGGCGGCGGCGCAGCTCGGAGAGGCGCTGCTCGAACCCCTCGCGGGCCACCTGCTCGAAATAGCTCTGCAGCGTCGTCCCCTCGGGGACCGGGAACTCCGGCAGATGGTAGGTGCCGGTGGGGATCACCAGGTTGCACATCTCGGCGATGGCGAGCGTGTTCTCGATCGCCTGGTGGTCGTCCGGGAAGATCTTGTGCATCTCCTCGGCCGTCTTCATGTAGAAGTTGTCCGAGGCGTACTTCAGGCGGTCGGGGTCCGAGAAGGTCTTCTGGGTGCCGATGCAGAGCAGCACGTCGTGGGCGAAGGCGTCGTCCTTGCGCAGGTAGTGGCAGTCGTTGGTGACCACCAGCGGGATGGCGTTGCGCTTGCCGATCCGCCGCACCACCTCGTTGGCGAGCCGCTGCTCGGGGATGCCGTGGTCCTGCATCTCGAGGTAGAAGTTTCCCTCGCCGAAGATGTCGAGGAAGTCCTTCGCCGCCGCCTCGGCCTCGCGCTCGCGGGTGGCCACGATGTGCTCGTTGATCTCCCCCTTGAGACAGGCGGAGAGGCAGACCAGCCCCTCGCTGTGCCGGCGCAGCAGCTCCTTGTCGATCCGCGGCTTGTAGTAGAACCCCTCGAGGAAGGCCGAGGAGGTGAGCTTGATCAGGTTGCGGTAGCCGATCTCGTTCTTGGCGAGCAGGACGAGGTGGTTGCTGCTCCCCTTCCCGGGCGTGCGGTCGAGGCGGCTCCCCTGGGCGACGTAGGCCTCCATGCCGACGATCGGCTTGATGCCGGCGGCGCGCGCCTTGTTGTAGACCTCGATCGCCCCGAACATGTTGCCGTGGTCGGTGAGCGCCACGGCGGGCATGCCGGCCTCGCCGGCGGCCTTGATCACGTCGTCGAGGCGGTTCGCCCCGTCGAGCAGGCTGAACTGGCTGTGGAGATGAAGGTGTACGAAATCGGACATCGTGGAGTGGTCTTAGAGCCACCCCGATGGTATCAGAAGCGGGGGATGAGGAAGCGCCGGGCGACCGCGGGTCGCCCCTACAACCAGGGCTCGCGGGTGTAGGGGCGACCCGCGGTCGCCCGGTCTCCGGCCTACTTCGCCGCCGGCTTCTCGAGGCGGCTCGCGCGGTAGACGTAGTCGAGGCCGGAGGCGAGGGTGAGGCCGGCGACGACGAACAGGGCGGTCTCGGCGGTGAGCTCGATCCAGCGCAGGGCGGGGAAGCTCGCGGAGACCAGCACCAGCCCCACGGCGAGCACCTGGAAGATGGTGTTGACCTTGCTGAGGATCGTGGGCGGGAAGCTGCGCACCCCGGCCGCCAGATAGAGCACGAGCCCGACCACGACCAGCAGCACGTCGCGGGCGATCACCAGGACGGCGATCCAGACCGGGATCTGGGTGCCGTGGTTGAGGCTGGGGATCGCCAGCATGACGTAGGCGGTCATCAGCAGGAGCTTGTCGGCGATCGGGTCGAGGTAGGCGCCGAGGGGGGATTCCTGGTGCCAGAAGCGGGCGATGAAGCCGTCGAGCGCGTCGGTGACGCCGGCGACCACGAAGACCAGCAGCGCGCGGCGGAGGTCGCCGTTCACCACCGTGATCACGAACACGGGGATCAGCCCCATGCGCAGCAGGGAGAGCAGGTTGGGGATGGTGAAGCGCATGCGCCGACCGTCAGCTGCCGAAGGTCGTCGGCCGCGGCTCAGGAGCCGCCCAGCAGCTTGAGGCTGCGGCGCAGGATCTCGACCCCGTCGGCGCCGGAGAGCGGGTCGTTCGCGTCGCACTCGTCGGCGGCGACCAGGGAGCAGGCGAGCGCCGGCTCGCAGACGCCTCCCGCTTCGAGGTTGCCGGGGTTGCCGGCGCAGGCGGCGGCCCCGAAGCGGGCGAGGGCGCGCAGCACCACCCGCAGGGCGGGGCCGCGGCGCACCGGCGAGCCGGGGAAGAAGCGGTGCTGGGTGGCGTCGACCTGCATCAGGTCGAGGTTGATCACCCGCACGATCTCCTCGCGGTGGGGATTGTCGAGCACGTCGGTGGCGATCCGCCCGGCGGTCGGGCGGCTGTTGCGCACCTGCGGCACCAGCCAGTAGAGGAGGAGCGCGAAGTCGGCCTTGGTGAGCTCGGGCTTGGCGGCGACGTCCTGGACGTCGCGCGGCAGCTGCGACAGGCGCCAGCGGAACTTCGCCGCTTCGAGCGACTGGGCGAGGGCGGGGTCCTTGGGGTTGCGGGCCGCGAGGTCCTGGACGATCTTCAGCCCGGCGCTGGGGTCGCCGACCGCCAGCTCGAGCTCGGCCCGGCGCTCGAGCAGCTTGCGGTCCCCGGGCTGGCGGGCGGCGAGCTCCTGGACGGCCTGGAGCTCGGCCGCGCGGTCGCCGCGCGCCATCGCCACCTTGCGGGCGGCTTCGAGCGAGATGGTCTCGGAGGGGCCCCAGGACTGCAGCAGGTGGAGCTGCTTGCCGGCCTCGTCGAGCTTCTGGGTGCGCACCGCCTCGTCCAGCCGGTGGGAGACGATCTCCATCGCCCGCGGGTGGAGCTCGCCGGCGCGCTTGAGGGCGAGCGAGCTGTGCGCCGCGATGGCGCGGTAGGCCGAGTAGGCGAGGGCGATGTCGCCCAGGCGCTCGGTGGCGCGGCCGAGCAGGAGCTGGCTCGCGGTGTAGGCCGGCAGCGCGTCGCCGACCGCCAGCAGGCGCTCGACGACGCGGGGGTTGTCGCCGGCGGCGAAGTCGACCTGGGCGGCCAGCACGTCGGCGGCGGCGAAGCCGGGGTCGCGCGCCAGCAGCTCGGAGGCGGCGTGGGTGGCGCTCGCCGTGTCCCCTTCCTCGAGCAGGCCGTGCCAGGCGGTCTCCAGCCGCTCCCGGAGCTCCGGGTCGACGGCACGGGAATAGCCTTCCAGGGGATCGATCAGATACGGGCGGTCGGCCGGCGCCAGGGCGAGAGGCTCGGGAGCCCGCTCGACGGGCCTCCGAACGGGAGGCGGCGGCGCCGAGGTGCAAGCCGAGCCCGCCGCCAGCAGAACGCCGAGGATCGCGGCCGCGACGATCCGGCGCCCGGGCAGGCGCCGGAGCTCACGGAGCAGGAGGCGCCGCAGCGATGGTAGCGATGGCATGCTTGTAGATCAGGATCTCTTTCCCTTCGCTCTCGAGCACGACCGCGAAGCGGTCGAACCTCTTCAGCCGCCCCAGGAGGTGCCGCCCGGTGACCAGCTCGAGGTACATCGTCTGCCCTTCCTTCAGGCTCTGGAAGAGATACCCATCCTGAATGTTGATGTTGTGCTTAGCCATACGCCCTCCCGAGACCCCTGTGCTTGGCATGCTTTAGTACCCCCGGAATCTGCCGTTTTAGTTCCTGGGCCGAGAACCAGGTGACATCCGGCTCTTTCCGAAACCAGGTCTCTTGCCGTTTGGCGAACCGCCGAGTCTCGCGGACGATCTCAGCGATCGCCTGCTCGAGAGACCCATCCCCCTCCAGGTGACGGACGAGCTGACGATACCCTATCGCCTGGAATGCGGGAAGCCGGGGGGAGAGGCCGTGCTGGAGAAGTCCAGCCACCTCGCCGAGCCAGCCGGCTTCCAACATCCAGACCACGCGGCCTGCGATTCGATCGTATAAGATGCTACGCGGGAGCGTCAATCCGATCTGTACCGCTGCAATGGCTTGAATCCCAAAGGGTTGCTCGTCGAGCCAGGCGGAGAGCGGGCGCCCGGTGACGCATTCCACCTCGAGCGCGCGCAGCACCCGCTGGGTGTCCCCCGCGGCCAGCCGCGCCGCCGTCCTGGGGTCGATCCGCACCAGCTCTTCACGCAGCGCCGGCAGCCCTTCCGCCTCCAGCCGTGCCCGCAACGCCGCGCGCACCTCCGGGTCGCCGGGAGGCAGCGGGCTGAGGCCCCGGAGCAGCGCGCGCAGGTAGAGGCCGCTCCCCCCCACCACGATCGGAACCCGTCCCCGCATCGTTATTTCGACGATCGCCGCGCGCGCCCGGCGGGCGAACTCCCCCGCCGAATAGAGCTCGTCCGGCTCCAGGATGTCGACCAGATGGTGGGGCACCCGCGCGCGGTCGGCCGCGCTGGGCTTCGCCGTGCCGAGGTCGAGCCCGCGGTAGACCTGGAGCGAGTCGGCGCTGACGATCTCCCCGCCGAGCTCCGCGGCGAGCTCCATGGCGAGCTCGCTCTTGCCGGTGGCGGTGGCGCCGACGATGGCGAGGATCGGCTGCATGGCGGTCCTAGGGTAGCCATTGGCTATTTGGGCTCGTTCGCCGGCAGCTCGAGCCGCATCCGGCCCCCCTTCTCGAACCAGATAGCGATCTCGCCCGCGCGGTCGGTGCGCAGCAGCCGGGAGCGCTCCGCGAGCCGCGCCACGACCTCGGGGGAGGGGTGGTGATAGCGATTGTCGAGGCCGACCGAGATCAGCGCCAGGCGGGGCGCCACGGCGGCGAGGAAGGCCGGGGTCGAGGAGGTGCGGCTGCCGTGATGGGCGACCTTGAGAATATCGGCCTTGAGCTCCGCCGCGCAGCAGCGGGCGATGTCGTGCTCGGCCCAGCTCTCGACGTCGCCGGTGAGGAGAGCGCGCCGGCCGCGGACCGCGGCGAGGAGGACGAGCGAGCGCTCGTTGACCGGGTGGTGATCGTCCGCCTCCGGGTGCAGGGCGCGCAGGCGCCAGCGGCCGAAGGTGATTCCCTTCCCCCGCCAGAGGAAGCGCGTCCGCACCCCCGGCAGCGCCAGCAGGCTGCCGGCGCACCCCGCGGGGTCCCATCCCGGGGCCATCCACACCTCGCGCACGGGGAGGTAGGCGGCGATGTCGACTAGGCCGCCGCAATGGTCGTGATCGGGATGAGACATCACGACCGCCTCGAGGTGATCCACCCCCTCCCCCAGCAGCGCCGGCAGCAGGGCCCGGCCGCCGATGTCGCCGCCGCGCAGGCCGCCGCCGTCGAGCAGCAGGGCGCGGTCGCCGTCGCGCAGCAGGATGGCGTCCCCCTGCCCCACGTCGAGCATGGCGAGCTCCGGATCGCGCGGTCTCCGGGCGTGGACGATCGCGAGCCCCCCGACGACCGCGAGCACGACCGCGGCGGCGGCGAGCCCCGAGACCCAGTTGCGGCGCGGCAGGAGGAGCGCCGCGGTGAGCGCGGCGGCGATCAGCCAGGCCGTCCCGGCGGAGAGCGCGACGGGGAGCGGCAGCCAGACCCCGGGCGGCAGCCGCGAAGGCCAGGCAAAGGGGGCCGCCAGCAGATCGAGCACCGCGAGCAGCCGGGAGGCGAGCGGCGGCGAGACCAGGGCGACCGCGGTCCACAGGAGAGAGGCGAGCAGGGCGACCCCCGTCCACGGCACCGCGAGGACGTTGAGCAGCGGCGCCAGCGGCGAGATCAGGTGGAAGCGCGGCACGGCCCAGGGAAAGGTCGCGAGGTGGGCGCCCACGCTGGCGGCGGCACCGTCCGTGAGGCGGGAAGGAAGAAAACGCCCCTGCCAGCGGCGGGCGAGCGCGGGGGCGAGGAGGAGGAGCCCCACGGTGGCCGACACGGTGAGCTGGAAGCCGGGGGAGAGGGCGAGGTCGGGGCGATCGAGGAGGAGCAGGATCACCGCCCAGCCGAGGGCGTTGGCGGCGGCGGGAGGACGCTCGGCGAGCAGCGCCAGCACCGCCAGGACGGCCATCACCGCGGAGCGCAGGAGGGCCGGCAGCGGCCCCACCAGCAGCAGGTAAAGGAGGATCGACGCCAGCATCAGCAGCAGGCGGAGCGGGCGCGGCAGCGGGAAGCCGAGCAGCCAGACCAGCCCCGCGACCAGCGCCAGGTGGACCCCCGAGACGGACATCAGATGATAGACGCCGGCCACCCGCAGCCCGCGCATCCAGGCGAGCGGCAGCCCCGAGACGTCGCCGAGGACCAGCGCCCGGGCCAGCGCCTCCCCGGGGCCGCTCCCCTCCCCGGCGGCGCGGTACGCCGCCTCCACCCGCGACCGCAGGGCGCCGGAGAGGCGCGCCAGGGCGCCCGGCGGGCTCTCGACCTCGATCAGCGCCCGGCTCTTGACCCGCAGCCGCCAGGGGCCGGGCGGCGACGGCAGGCGGTTGGCGTAGCCGGGCGAGCGCGCCAGATACCCCTTGGCGCGCAGCGTGGTGCCGAACGGCGGCGGCTCCTCGGGGTCCGGCAGGTGCAGATTGATCTCCAGCGCCGGAGAGAGCAGGCGATCGCCCTGGCGCAGCCGGACGACGCGGGCCGGAGCGGACCATCCCTCGTCGTCCGGCGTCCAGTGCCCGGCGACCGCGAGGACCGCCTCCACCGGCCGGGCGCGGTCGAAGCCGGCGAGCGGATCGCCGGGCAGCCCGAGCCGCACCACGGCGGCGAGCAGGCCGAAGGCGAGAAAGGCCATGCAGACCCCCGTCCGCCGTCCGAGAGCGAGTCCGGCGAGAGCGAGCAGGGCGAGGAGGAGGACGGGGAGATACGAGGCTTGAAACGCCAGCAGGGTGCCGGCCGCGAAGGCGGCGGCCGGAAGGAGCATCGGCTTGTTGCGCAGGTCCAGCTTGGGGAGGTTCATGCCCTCCAAGAGACGTAAAAAATGGGCAGGGCTGACAAACGGCTGAGGATAGGTGACTTAGTGCCTCGATTTGAGGAAGGCGGACGCCGGAGCGTCGGCCCTCATCACCCCGGCCCTCTTCTCCCCGCCTCCCCCCCTTCCGGCCGGGAGAAGAGGGGGGCCCTGCGATGGGCCACAGTCCCTGGCTGTTGCAGTTCTCCCCTCTCGCCCGGTCGGGTGGGTGGGAGGCTGGGAGAGAGGGGCCGGGGGAGTGAGGGACCGGCGGCACGGCACCCGCCCGATCTACCTGCGATTCTTCGGATCGGCTTCTTCGACCCCTCCCCTCAGGGAGCCGCCCCCTCCGCCTCCGGCGAGAACAGCGACAGCACCGGCAAACCCAGCCGCCGCCTCAGGATCTGGCGGGAGAGCCGTTCCCGGGCCTTCTCCAGCTCCTCGGCGGGGAGGCGGGCGGCGAGGGAGGCGAACGTCTTGCCGACGGCTGCCGCGATCTCGGCGCGGAGATCCGGGGGCAGGGCCTGCTCGGCGCGGTCGAGCATCTCGCGGTCGAGGTCGGCGAGGCTCTCCTCGATCGCCTGCGGCTCTCCGGTGAGAGCGGCGACGCGGGCGGCCAGCGTTTGATCCGCGGCGAGCGCCGAAGCGAGCGCGGCGAGGCGGGGGGCGGCCTCGAAGGCGGGGGCCGGGGGGCGGCGGCCGGGGGCTACCAGCTCGCGGAGGTCTCCCCAGGCGGCCTCGACGGCGGGGACGCAGTAGCGCAGGCTCGAGATCCTCCCCTTGGCGCCGCGCTCCTTGCGGCGGGCGAAGAGCTCCTCGAGCGTCCGCGTCACCAGCTCGAGGGGGACCCCCTCCCGGTGCCAGCGGCTGGCGACCTGCCAGTCGACCGGCGAGAGGAGGAGAGGCGCTCCCCGCAGCTCGACGAACTTCTCCTCGATGGCCTGGAAGTAGGCGTGGTCCGAGACCTCGGCCGCGGTCTCCGGATCGCCGCTCACAGGCCGCGCGCGGGGATGTACATGGGGCCGAAGCAGAGCGGCTGGTAGCCCGTCTCCGTGCCGGTGCCGGTGTAGTGCGGGGTCCAGCCGGAGACGTCCTGGAACAGCCGGATCGCCCGGATGGTGCGGTCGGCGCAGAGGTCGAACCAGTGGTGGGTCCCCTGCGGCACCTTGATCATGTCCCCCTTGACCACCTCGATGCTGAACACCGGCCCGGGCTCCGGGTGGACGTGGAAGAGGCCGCGGCCGTGGACGATGAAGCGCACCTCGTCCTCATCGTGCCAGTGCTCCTTGTTGAACCGGTTCAGCATCACCTCGAGGCCGGGGACCTCCGGCTTGATGTTGATCACGTCGGCGGTGACGTACCCCCCCTCCGCCATCAGCTCGCGGATGGGCGCGTCGTAGGCCGCCAGGATCTCGGGGTCGGCGGCGTTCTCGGCCAGCTGGTCGCTCCCCTCGAAGCGCCGGTACCAGATGCCGAACGGCTGCAGGAAGGCGCGGATCTCGTCCGCCTCGGTCAGGGTCTGCTGGGTGTCGCGCAGGGTGACGGTCGCCATGGTGGTATCTCCTTACGAAAGAATTATCCTCGAAACGGGAGGAACGAGGTCCGCCGCGCCACGCACTCGAAGAGGAACTCGTAGATCTCGACGTGCCGCTTCGCCTCGGCGAGCGAGCTGCCCCAGGTGTAGAGCCCATGCCCGGAGAGCAGGAAGCCGTGGAGCCCCGGGTGCCCGGCGAGGAGCGCCGCGACCTCGACGGCGAGGCGCGGGATGTCCTGCGAGTTGGCGAGGATGGGGACGAAGACCGCCGCCTCGTGGGTGGCGATCCCGCGCAATCCCTTGAGCATCTCGTAGCCCGCGAGCGTGAGCCCCCCCGCCGCCGCGAAGTGCTCGGAGAGGAGGGTGTTGGCCACCGAATGGACGTGGAGCACCGAGGCGGCGCCGGTCGACTCGACGATCCGGCTGTGCAGGGCGGCCTCGGCGGAGGCTTTCCCCGTCTCGCCGGGGACGGGCTCGCCTTCCCTCCCCACCAGCATCAGATCGGCGGGGGTGAGCCGGCGCTTGTCGACCCCGGAGCGGGTGACCAGGAGGCGCAGGGGCTCGCGCGCCAGGGTGACGCTGAAGTTGCCGCCGGTTCCCTGGCACCAGCCTTGAGCCCCAAGCTCCCCCACCGCGCGGCAGAGGGCCTCGCGCTCGGTCGACTCAAGCGTGGCCATGGTCGCAGTCATCGGCAAAGTATAGAAGACGATCGATCGACCGGCTCATGGTTTCCTACCTCCGGGCACCAGCGTCAGCTTCCCTTCCGGGTGGGCGCGCACGGCCGCCTCGCCGAAGATCATCGGGTAGTCCTCGACCGCCTCCCACTTCGGGATCTGGTCCTCCCGGTGGCGGTTCCAGAGCTGGCCGTTCTGCCCGGTGCTGTTGACCCAGGTCGACCCCTCGAGATGGGCGAGGTCGACGATCATCCGCTGCGAGGTGCCGAAGACGACGGCGAACGGTTTGGTGAAGTCGGGGGTGGCGGCGTCGACCGTGAAGGCGTTCCCCCGCGCCGGCAGGGTGGCGCTGTTGAACAGGCGCTCGAGGGGGGCGATGCCGCTCTGCCCGAGCGGGGCGTGGACGAAGGTGACCGAGTGGACGCGGCCGTAGGTCCAGCCCGCGGGGTCGTCACCGTAGCGCCTGGCGAGCCAGGCCACGGCCTTGGTCAGGCTGCGGCGGACGATGTCGTCGCGGTGCTCGACCTGGGGGGTGCGGCGGTCGTCGAACAGCGGATCGTCCGGCCGCGCCATCAGGTCGATGATCGACGGCGCCTGGCTCAGACCGATGGTGCGGTACTCGGTGAGCACCTTGGGGCCGAGCTCGTCGCCCAGGATCTCGCCGAGGAGATACCAGTACCAGACCTCGTAGATCGAGGCGCCGGCCGATCCCGGCTCGTAGCGCAGGTCCCAGCGGCGGACCTCGGCGAGCGCCTTTTTCTCGAGCTCGCCGGCCGGCGGCACGGCCAGCAGGTAGGGGCGCAGGGCCGCCACCGGGAGGCCGGCGGTCTCCGCCTGGAGGGCGCGCATCCCCGCCGGGGTGAATTTGTGGCCGGCGGCCAGCAGCTCGCTGATCCGTTGCGCGCGGTAGGGATCGGCCATGTCGTAGGCGATGAAATAGGGGTAGTCGTCCCCCACCACCTTGTTGTTGGCGGTGACCAGGAAGCCCGCGGCGGGATCGACCGACTTCGGCATCTCCTCGTAGGGGATGAAGCCCTGCCACTCGGCGCGGCCGTCCCAGCCGGGGACCGGCACCAGCCCCTGGTGGCCGGCGGCGCGGATCGGGATGCGGCCGGTCGACTGATAGGCGATGTGGCCGTCGACGTCGGCGTAGACGAAGTTGACGCTCGGCGTGTCCCAGGCGGCGAGCGCCTGGTGGAAGGAGCGCCAGTCCGCCGCGAGGTTGAGCGCCGCCAGGGCGTCGACCAGATGGGTGCCGCCGAAGGCCGGCCAGCGCAGGGCGGTGGGCGGGCTCGCCGCCAGCTCGGAGATGGCGTCGTTGACGATCGGCCCGTGCAGGGTCTCGCGCACCTCGAGGTCGACGTCGGGCTTCCCCTTGACGGCGATCCTCTCGTGGCGGATCACCAGGTCGCGCCACTGGTTCTGGAACTGGTAGCGCCGCGGGTGCACCGGGTCGTCCAGCTTCTCCATGTAGAGGTCCTGCACGTCGCCGCAGAGGTTGGTGATCCCCCAGGCGATGCGCCGGTTGTGGCCGATGACCAGGAACGGCATGCCGGGGAAGGAGAAGCCGGCCTCGTCGTAGCCGCCGCCGTGGAGGCCGACCTGGTACCAGACCGAGGGGAGCTGGAGGCCGAGGTGCGTGTCGTTGGCGAGCAGCGGGCGGCCGCTCGCCGTGCGGCTCCCCGCCACCACCCAGCCGTTGCTCCCCCACGCCTGCCCGATGCCGGAGATCATGCTCAAGCCCGCGAGCGAGGCGAGGCGGCTCGGCGCCGCTCGGGGAGCGGTCCGAGCCGGCGTAGGCCTGGAGGCCGGGAGGGACGATCACCGGCCCGTTCGCCGGGTAGGGGGCCATCAGCCGCCGCGCCACCGGCTCGCCGAGCTTGTTGATCAGGTGGGCGCGCAGGATCTCGAAGGGGTGGTTCTGGCTGAGGTTCAGGGCCATCAGCTTGCCCCAGGTCAGCGAGTCGACGGGCTTCCAGGGCCGCGGCTCGACGCCGAGCAGGGTGAACTCGATCGGCAGCCGGCCGCGGTGGGTCGCGAGGTAGGCGTTCACCCCGTCGGCGTAGGCGGTGAGGGCGGCGCGGGTGGCGGGCGAGAGGACCTGCCAGTCGCGCTCGGCGGCCTGGGCGAGGCCGAGGACGCGCATGATGCGGTCGATCTCGAGCGCCCCCTCGCCGAACAGCGAGGCGAGCCGCCCCTGGCCGATGACGCGGTTGAACTCCATCTGCCAGAGGCGGTCCTGGGCGTGCACGTACCCTTGCGCGAAGAAGAGGTCGTGGGCATTCTGCGCGTAGATGTGGGGGATGCCGGGCTCGACCCGCACGATCTCGACGGGGGCCTGGAGGCCGGGGGCGGCGAGGCGGCCGTCGACCTCCGGCCAGGCGCGGCGCACCAGGACGTAGAAGACGGCGACCACGGCGACCAGCAGCAGGGCGAGGACGAGGAGGGTCCAGCGCAGGATCTTCCACAGGCGGGCTTTCATGACGTTCGCGGAGCCTCCCGGTCGATACGGTTGAGCAGACGCTCGGCCAGGGTCCGCGCGTGCGGCTCGGCGAGGGCGCTGATGTGGTCGCCCGGCACGGTCTCGACGGCGACCGGCCGTGGCGAGAGCGCTCCCCAGCCGAGGGTGGGATCGGCCGGCGCCTCTTCCGGCTCGAGCAGGACCGCGGGGCGGAAGAGGGTGATCGGTCCCGGATAGCTCGCCGGCCGGTACTTGCGAAAGGCGTGTACGTTGGCCTTGAACACCCGCAGCAGACGGGAGAGCGGCTCGGTGCCGGCGCCCGCCGGGGCGAACGGGGTGCCCTGCAGCGCCGTCAGGAAGCGCTGCGCCTGCTCGTCGGCGGAGCGCCCGCGCAGCGCCTCGGGCGAGAGGCCCAGCTTCAGCCCCCACAGGCGTTCGAGGTAGTCGGCGATGTCGAGCAGCCAGCGCGCGTCGTCCACCTCGTCGCCGTCCTCGCCCGCCTCGCCTTCCGGCAGGCCCGGGGTGGTGTCGATCACGGCGAGGAACGCCACCTCCTTCCCTTCGGCGGCGAGCTGGCGGGCCACTTCGTAGGCCACGGCGCCGCCGAGCGACCAGCCGCCGAGGTAATAGGGGCCGGGGGTGACGCGGCAGATCTCGGCGCGGTAGGCCGCGGCCATCTCCTCGATCGTGGCGAGCGGCTCCTCCCCCGGATTCAATCCCCGCGACTGGAGGCCGTAGAAAGGCTGGTCCGTCCCCATATATCGGGAGAGGGGCTGGAAGCAGAGGACGTCGCCGCCGGCCGGGTGGACGCAGAAGAAAGGGGGCCGGCGGCCGGCGGGCTGGATCGCCACCAGCGAGGCGGGCGTCGCGGTGGCTTCGGGTTGCGGGCTCCGCGCCCGCAGCCGCTGCTCCAGCAGGGCCTGCTGCTCGGGGGAGAGACGGGAGCGGCTGGCGGCGAGCCGCGCCTCGCGGTCGTCTTTGGGACGGGAATCTGCGGTCATTGCTTTTTCCTCAGGCGGCTCAGCAGCAGCTCCTGCTCGGCGCCCGCGAGCCGCGCCCGCCGCTCGGCGAGGAGGGCCTGGCGGGCGGCGCGGTCGTTCTCGGGCGAGGATGGGGCCTCGGGCGCCGGGACCGCGGTCATCACCGGCAGGCGCGGGCGCGGCGCGATCTCGGACGGCAGCGCGGAGAGACGGAGGTCGGGATCGGCCACCACCGCGGCGAGCAGCCGCGCGAAGTGCCCGAGCAGGCGGTCGACCGTCTCGGCGGTGAACAGGTCGGTGGCGTACTCGGCGGCCAGGGCGATCCCGTCCACCCCCTTGGCGAGCGAGACGGTGAGGTCGAACTGCGCGGTGCCGCTGTGCGCCTCGGCCGGCTCGGCGACCAGGCCGGCGAATTCGAGCCGCCCACCGGCGCTCCCGGCGAGCAGCATCACCTGGAAGAGCGGGCTGCGGCTCTTGTCGCGCACCGGGTCCAGCTCCTCGACCAAGCGATCGAACGGCAGATCGGGATGGGCGTAGGCGCCGAGCGCCACCTCGCGGGCACGGGCGAGCAGCGCGCGGAAGGTGGGATCGCCCGCGAGGTCGAGGCGCAGGACGAGATTGTCGACGAAGAAGCCGAACAATCCCTCGGTCCCCGGCCGGTGCCGGTTGGCGGTCGGCGAGCCGAGCACCACGTCCTCGCGGCCGGCGTAGCGGCCGAGGAGGGCGGCGAAGGCGGCGAAGGCGGTGATGAAGAGGGTGCTCCCCTCCCGCCGCACCAGCTCCTGCAAGCCGGCGGCAAGGACGGCGTCGAGCGCGAGATGGCGCGCCGCCCCCCGGAAGCTCGGGCGCGCGGGGCGCGGGAAGTCGGCCGGCAGGTCGAGCGCCGGCGGCATCCCGGCGAGCTGCCGGCGCCAGTAGGCGAGCTGCGGCGCCAGCGTCTCGTCGCTGTCGCCGGCGTGGTCGGCGAGCGCGCGGCGCTGCCAGACGGCGAAGTCGGCGTACTGGAGCGCCGGCTCGGGGAGGGGCGAGGCGCCGCGCGCGCCCGCCGCGAAGTACGGATAGAGGGCGGCGAGCTCGCGGTCGAACAGCTCGGTCGACCAGCCGTCCGCCACGGTGTGATGGAAGGTGAGGAGGAGGCGGTGCTCCTCGCCGCTCGAGTCACCGCTCAAGTCACCGCTCAAGTCACCGCTCAAAGCGAGCAGGCGGGCGCGCCAGAGCGGCCCCGCCGCCAGGTCGAAGGGCTGCCGCGCCTCCTCGCCGGCGGCGCGCCGGGCCTCCTCCTCCCGACGGGCGGGAGGAAGGGCGCGGAGATCCGCGAGCGGCAAAGTGACGGCGGCCGGCGGCGCGATCCGCTGGCGCAGCCCGCCGTCACCGTAGACGAACGTCGTGCGCAGGGCGGCGTGACGGCGGGCGATCTCGGCGAGGGCGGCGGCGAGCGCGGCCGGCCGCAAGGGGCCCCTCAAGCGCAGGGGGTGGGGCACGTTGAGCACCGCGCCGTCGGGGTCGAGCTGATGGAAGTACCAGAGCCGCTCCTGGGCCGAAGAAGCCGGAGCTTCGTCGCCCGTCCCGACCGGCGTTATCTGCGGCAGCGGCGGCAGCGCCGCAGCGGATCTTGAGTCCGGTGCCCGCAGCGCCCGCTCGACCTCGACGGCCAGCGCCGCGACGGTCGGGTGGGCGAAGAGGGCGCGCAGCGGCAGCTCGACGCCGGTGGCGACGCGCAGCCGGGCGAGCAGGCGGATGGCGAGGAGCGAGTGGCCGCCGAGGGCGAAGAAGTCGTCGTGGAGCCCCACTTGGGGTGCACTCAGCAGCTCCGCCCACAGCCCCGCCAGCAGCTCCTCGAGCGGCGTGCGCGCGCGACCCGGAGGCGGCGGCCGTAGCGGCGGCGGCCGGCGGCGGGAGGGCGGCGCGGTCGACCTTGCCGTTCGGATTCAGCGGGAAGGCTGCCAGCGTCACCAGGGCCGAGGGGACCATGAACTCCGGCAGGCGCTCCCCCACCCAGGCGCGCAGCGCCTCGGCGGCGAGCGTTTCCACGGGCTCGCCCGGCACGGGAGTCACCCAGGCGACCAGCCGCACGTCCTGCGGGCCGAAGGCGTGGGTGCCGGCGACCGCCCGCTCGACGGACGGATGGGCGGCGAGCACCGCCTCGATCTCCCCCAGCTCGATGCGGAAGCCGCGCAGCTTGACCTGGTGATCGATCCGCCCCAGGTAGTCGAGCTCGCCGTCCGGCACGGCAGCCGCGCCAGGTCGCCGGTGCGGTAGATCCGCCCCCCCGGCTCGGCCGCGAAGGGATCGGGGAGGAAGCGCTCCGCGGTCAGCTCCGGGCGGCCGTGGTAGCCGCGGGAGAGGCCGGCGCCGGCGAGCACCACCTCGCCGGGGATGCCGAGGGGAGCGAGGGCTGACCGGCGGTCGACCACGTAGGCGCGGGAGCCGGTCACCGTCCGCCCGATCGTCGGCGCCACGCCGCTCGCCAGCGCGCCCCAAGTCGAGTAGGTGGTGTCCTCGGAGGGGCCGTAGAGGTTGATCACCCGCTCGACCGTGCCGGTGCGCGAAGAGGCGGTCGACCAGCGCCTGCGGCACCGCCTCGCCCCCCAGGTTCACCGTGCGCACCGTGGGCGGCACGGCGTTGAGCTGGACCAGCTCGGCCATCACCGAGGGGACGGTGTTGATCAGCGTCAGCCGGCGCTTTTCCTCCGCGGACATGGCGGCCAGGGCGAGGGCGTTGTCGACCAGGTGGACGGCGCCCCCCCAGGCGAGCGTGCCGAAGATCTCGAAGACCGACATGTCGAAGCAGATCGAGGTCGAGCCGAGCACCGCCGCCAGCTCCGCGGGGCTGAACGTGGCGCGGGTCCAGCGGATCAGCACGGTGACGCTGCGGTGCTCGATCGCCACCCCCTTGGGGCGCCCGGTCGACCCCGAGGTGTAGATCAGGTAGGCCAGGTTCCCTGGAAAGCTGAGCGAGGGAAGGGGGGCGGCGCTCGCGGCGGCGATCGCGGCCCGCTCCGCCGCGCGGTCGAGGCAGACCGCCCGCGCGGCACCCCCGGAGACTCCGGCGAGGAGCGGCAGGAGCTTCTCGCTGGTGAGCGCGAAGGCGGCCCGGGAGTCGGCGAGGAGGACCTTGCGGCGCGCCTCGGGATACGCCGGATCGATCGGCACGTAGGCGCCGCCCGCCTTGAGGATGGCGTAGAGCGCCACCACCAGGTCCGCGTCGCGCTCGAGGCAGACCGCCACCGGCACCTCCGGCCCCACCCCCAGCGCGCGCAGGTGGCGGGCCAGGCGGTTGGCCGCCGCGTCGAGCTGGGCGTAGGTGAGCGAGGTCGATCCGGCGACCAGGGCCGTGGCGTCCGGGGTGCGCCGGGCCTGCCGCTCGAAGAAGCCGTGGATCATCTCCCCCGGCTCGACGCCCGGACGAGTCCGCGGTGTCGGTCCATTCGTGGAGCAGGATCTGGCGCTCCGGCAGGGCGAGGAGCGGCAGGGCGAGCACCGGCTCGGCGGGGCTTCCCACCATCGCCACTCAGCAGCGCCTCGAAATGCCCCAGCCAGCGCGCCATGGTCGCCGTCTCGAAGAGGTCGGTGCGGTACTCGAGGGTGGCGAGGAGGCCGTCCCCGTCGACGTCGAGACCGAGGGTGAGGTCGTACTTGGCGGTGCGGTTCTCGACCGCCAGCGGCGTCATCGGCAGCCCGGGCGCCAGCTCGCGCGCCTGCTCTCCCACCCCGAGCACGAGCTGCACCTGGAACAGCGGGCTCCGCGCCAGGCTGCGCCGCGGCGCCAGCTCCTCGACCAGGCGCTCGAACGGCACGTCCTGATGGGCGTAGGCGCCGAGCGCCGTCTCGCGGACGCGGGCGAGGAGGGTGCCCAGGTCCGGCTCGCCGGCGAGGTCGACGCGCAGCACCAGCAGGTTGACGAAGAAGCCGATCAGCCCCTCGATCTCCGCCCGGCCGCGGTTGGCGACCGGCGAGCCGAGGAGGAGGTCGTCGGCGCCGGCGTAGCGCTGGAGCTGCGCCGCGAACGCCGCCAGCAGCGTCATGAACAGGGTCGTCCCCTGCCGCCGGGAGAGGGATCGCGCCGCGGCGGCGAGCGCCGGCGGCAGCGCGCGGGTGAGCAGGGCGCCGCGGGAGGTCTCGAGGGCCGGGCGCGGCTTGTCGGTCGGCAGGTCGAGCGCCTCGGGGGCGCCGGCGAGCCGCTGCCGCCAGTAGGCGAGCTGCGCTTCCATCAGAGGACCGGCGAGCCAGCGCCGCTGCCAGACGGCGTAGTCGGCGTACTGGATGGCGAGATCCGGCAGCGGCGACGGCCTCCCGGCGGCGAAGGCCTGGTACAGCGCCGCCAGCTCGGCCAGCAGGACCTCGATCGACCAGCCGTCGCCGGCGACGTGGTGCATCGACAGCAGCAGGTGGTGCTCGGCGGGAGCGAGCAGCAGGAGAGTCGCCCGGAACAGGGGGCCGCGCCGCAGATCGAAGCTCGCCGCGGCCTCGCTTCGATTCAGCCGGACGGCCTCCGCCGCCCGCGCCGGCTCCGGCAGCGCCGTGAGGTCGATTCGAGGGAGCGGGAAGGCGCCCGGTGCGGCGACGACCAGCCGCGGCTCGCCGCCGGCAGCCGCGCCGGCAGCCGCGAAGGTCGTGCGCAGCACCTCGTGGCGGCGCGCCACCTCGCCCAGCGCCGCTGCGAGCCCGACGGGGTCGAGCGGGCCGCGGAGCAGGAACGGCTGCGGCAGGTTGTAGACCGCCGAGCCGGGCTCGAGCTGGTCGAGCAGCCAGAGGCGCTGCTGGGAGAAGGAGAGCGGGAGGTCCGCGCGGTCGGCCGCGGCCTCGATCGGGAGGCCGGAGACCGTCCCCTCGGCCGTCCCCTGACGCGCCGCCACCGCGGCCGCCAGGGCCGCCAGGGTCGGCGCCGCGAAGAGGGCGCGCAGCGGCAGCTCGACCCCGAGGGCGGCGCGGATCCGCGACACCACGCGGGTGGCGAGGAGCGAGTGCCCGCCCAGCTCGAAGAAGCTCTCGTCGGGGCCCGGGAGCTCGTCGCGCCCCAGCACCTCGGCCCAGATGCCGGCGAGGATCTCGAGCCGCGGATCGACGGCGCCGCGCGGCGCGGCGTTCCCTGTATCCGGCGCTGCATCGGCGGCGTCGGGAGCCGGCAGCGCCTTCCTGTCCACCTTGCCGTTCGGCGACAGCGGCAGCCGCGCGAGGAGGGTGAACGAGGAGGGGACCATCGGCTCGGCGAGCCGCGCGCGGAGGGCATCGCGCAGCTCCGCGGCGGCCGGTGCCGGGCCCTCCTCCGCGGCCACGAAGTAGGCGGCGAGGGTGCGGTCGCCGCCGGCCTCGCCGAGCGCCACCACCACCGCCTCGCGCACGCCGGGGATCGCCGTCAGCGCCGCCTCGATCTCCCCCAGCTCGATGCGGAAGCCGCGCACCTTCACCTGATGGTCGAGGCGCCCCAGGTAGTCGAGGCGGCCGTCGGGGAGGAAGCGCGCCAGGTCGCCGGTGCGGTAGAGCCGCGCGCCGGGCGCGGCGTCCGGCAGCGGATCGGGGACGAAGCGGTCGGCGGTCAGCTCGGGGCGGCCGAAGTAGCCGCGCGCGAGCCCGGCGCCGCCGAGGTAGACCTCGCCCGCCACCCCGGCCGGCACCGGCGCGAGGTCGCGGTCGAGCAGGCGGATCCAGCTGCCGGTGATCGCCCGGCCGACCGTCGGCTCGCGGCGGCTCCCCTTCTCCACCACCTCGAAGGTCGAGTAGGTGGTGTCCTCCGACGGGCCATAGAGGTTGACCACCCGCTCGACGTCCGGCGTGCCCTGCGTGGACAGCGCCTGCGCCAGCGCCCCCTTGAGCGGCTCGCCGCCGAGGTTCACCGTGCGCACCGTCGGCGGCAGCGCGCGGACCACCTCGGTCATCGCGGCGAGCGCCGAGGGGACGGTGTTGATCAGCGTGATGCCGCAATCGGCCGGCAGCTCCGCCAGCGCCAGGATGTTCTCGACCAGCACCACCCGGCCGCCGGCCGAGAGGGTGGCGAACAGCTCGAAGACCGACATGTCGAACGAGATCGAGGTCGAGCCGAGGACGGCGGCGAGCTCCGCGGGACTCCACAGGGCGTGCGACCAGCGGACGAGCGCCACGGCGTTGCGGTGCGCGATCGCCACCGCCTTCGGGCGCCCCGTCGAGCCCGAGGTGTAGATCAGGTAGGCGAGGTTGCCGGCCAGGGGGCGGCGGGGGGCGGCCGCGGCCGTCGCGTCTTCCTCATCCTGATCCCTCATCCGTCGCGTCGAGCACCAGCAGGCGGGCGCCGCAGGCCGGCAGGCGCGGCGCGAGGGCCCGCTCGGTGACCAGGACGGCGGGGCCGGCGTCGTCGAGCATGAAGCCCAGCCGTTCCGACGGATAGGAGGGATCGAGCGGCACGTAGGCGCCGCCGGCCTGGACGATGCCGAACAGGGTGGCGACCAGCGCCGGCGTGCGCGACAGGCAGACCCCCACCCGCACCTCCGGCCCGACGCCGAGCGCGGCGAGCCGCCGGGCCATGCGGGTGGCTTGGCCGGCCCAGCTCGCGGTAGGTCAGCCGCTCGCCGCCGAAGACCAGCGCCGTCGCCTCGGGGGTGCGCGCCATCTGGGCGGCCACCAGGTCGTAGAGGCAGGTCTCCTCCGTCTCCTCCGTCGCCGTCACCTGCCGGGGGCCCGGCTCGTTCCACTCGCCGACGATCTGCCAGCGCTCCCCGGCGCCCAGCAGCGGCAGCGCGGAGAGCGTCAGGCCCGCTCCGTCGTCCACCAGGCCGGCGAGGAGGTCGCGGAACGAGCGCCCGAGCCGCATCACCGTGGCGGGATCGAAGAGGTCGGTGGCGTATTCGAGGCGGGCGGTCAGCCCCGGCTCGCCGTCGTCGAGGAAGAGCGAGAGGTCGAACTTGGCGGTCTTCGTGTCGACCCGCAACAGCTCGCACGCAAGCCCCGGCGCCAGCTCGCTCCCCCGCGACGGATCGAGGGAGAAGAGGACCTGGAAGAGCGGGCTGCGCGACGGATCGCGGTCCGGCTGCAGCTCCTCGACCAGACGCTCGAACGGCAGATCCTGGTGCGCCCAGGCCGCCAGCGCCGACTCGCGCACCCGGCCGAGGAGGGCGCGGAAGGGCGGGTCGCCGCCGAGGTCGGCGCGCAGGGCGAGGGTGTTGACGAAGAAGCCGATCATCCCCTCGATCCCCGCCTCGGTGCGGTTGGCGACGGGAGCGCCCACCACCAGGTCGGTCTGGCCGGTGAAGCGGCCGAGGAGGGCCGAGAAGGCGGCGAGGCCGGTCATGAACAGGGTTGCCCCTTCGCTCCGCGCGAGGGCGCGGAGCGCCGCCGCGAGCCCCTCCGCAAAAGCCAGTCGCAGGGTGCGCGCCGCGGAAGCTCTGGAGGGGCGGGCGCGGCCGGTCGGCCGGCAGCTCGAGGAGGGGGGGCGCGCCGGCGAGCCGCTGCCGCCAGTAGGCGAGCTGCGACTCGAGCGCCGCGCCGGCGAGCCAGCCGCGCTGCCAGACGGCGAAGTCGCCGTACTGGAGGGCGGGCTCCGCGAGCGGCGAGGGCTTGCCGGCCACGAACGCGGAGTAGAGGGCGCCCAGCTCGCGCCGCAGCACCTCGACCGACCAGCCGTCGAAGGCGACGTGATGGACGAAGAAGTGCAGCCGGTGCTCGCGAGCCTCGAGGCGCAGCAGGGAGGCGCGCGCCAGGGGGCCGCGCGCGAGGTCGAACGGGCGCTACGCCTCCCGCGCCGCCAGCCGCCCGGCCTCGGCGAGGGCCGCAGCCGCCGGCAGTCCTGAGAGGTCGATGCGCGGCAGCCCGGCCGGCAGGGACGGCGCCACGGTCTGCCGCGGCTCGTCTCCCCTCGCCCTCGGTGAAGGTCGTGCGCAGCGCCTCGTGGCGCCGGAACACCTCGTCGAGGGCGCGCTCCAGGGCCGCCGCGTCGAGCGGGCCGGCGAGGCGGAGCACCACCGGCAGGTTGTAGAGGGCGGAGCCGGGCTCCAGGCGGTCGAGGAACCAGAGGCGCTGCTGGGCGAAGGAGAGCGGCGGCGCCTCGGCGCCGGCGGCGCGCGCGGCGCGGACGAGCGGCGGGCGCGCGGCATCACCCCGGAACCCCTCCTCGATCCGCGCCGCCAGCGCGGTCAGGGTGCGGGCCTCGAAGGCCGCGCGCACCGGCAGCTCGACACCGAAGGCGGCGCGCACCCGGGCGAGCACCTGCCCGACCAGGAGCGAATGGCCGCCGAGGTCGAAGAAATCGTCGCCGGCGCCGATCCCGGAGCGCCCCAGCACCTCTCCCCAGATCCCGGCCAGCAGCTCCTCGGCGGGCGTGCCCGGCGGGACGAACCCTTCGCCGGCCGACGCCTCGTCCTGGTCCGGCGGCAGCGGCGGCGGCAGGGCGCGGCGGTCGATCTTGCCGCTGGGGGCGAGCGGCATCGCCGGCAGGACCCGGAAGGCGGAGGGGACCATGTGGGCCGGCAGGCGGGCGCGGAGGAAGGCGCGCAGCTCGTCGAGGCCTGGATCGCCGCCGGTCATCACGACATAGGCGGCGAGGCGGAGGTCGCCGCGGGCCGCCGCGTAGGGGACGACCGCCACCTCGCGAACGCCGGGATGCTCGGCGATCTGCGCCTCGATCTCCCCGGGCTCGACGCGGAAGCCGCGCACCTTCACCTGCTGATCGGCGCGCCCCAGGAACTCCAGCTGGCCGTCGGAACGGAAGCGGACCAGGTCGCCGGTGCGGTAGAGGCGCGCCCCGGCCTCGGCCGGGCCGGCCGAGAAGCGGTCGGGGACGAAGGCGGCGGCGGTGAGGTCCGGCCGGCCGAGGTAGCCGCGGGCGAGGCCGCGCCCGCCGAGATGGAGCTCGCCGGGCACCCCGGGCGGGAGGAGCTCGCCGTGGCGGCCGAGCACCAGCAGGCGGTTGTCGGCGATCGGCCGTCCGATCGGCGTCTCGGCATCTGCGGCGTCCTCCCCCAGCCGCGCCATCGTGGCGCAGATGCTCGCCTCGGTCGGCCCGTAGGCATTCCACAGCCGGCGCCCGGGAGCCCAGCGCGCCACCAGCTCGGGCGAGGAAGCCTCGCCGCCCACCACCAGGCTGACCAGGCCGGCCAGCTCGCCGCTCGCCCCCTCCGGCATCGCCGCCAGCGCCGAGGGGGGGAGGAACATGTTGGTGATCCCCCGCTCGCGCAGGGTGGCGAGCAGCGGCGCGCCGGGGAGGATCTCCTCCCGCCGGCCGAGGACCAGCGTCGAGCCGCTGATCAGCGCGCTCCAGGTCTCCCACACCGAGGCGTCGAAGCTCGCCGAGGCGGTCTGCAGGACGCGGGACTCCGGCCCCAGCCGCGAGCGGGCCGCCAGCCCTTCGACCGCCCAGAGGAAGCCGCGGTGCGGGATCAGCACCCCCTTGGGGCGGCCGGTCGAGCCCGAGGTGTAGATGACGTAGGCGAGGTCGCCGGGCTCGATCGCCGGCAGCGGCGCGGCGGGCGCCGGCGGCGTCACCGGATCGTCGAGGAGCACGACCTCGGCGCCCCCGGTCGGCAGCGTCGCGGCGAGGGCGCGGCGGGCGAGGAGGAACGGAACGCGGGCGTCGGCGAGGATCAGCTCCAGCCGCTCGGGGGGAAACGCCGGGTCGAGAGGGAGGAAGGCGCCGCCGGCGGCGAGCACGGCGAGGAGGCCGATCAGCGTCTCCGGCACCCGCTCGGCATAGACGCCGACCAGGACGTCCCGTCCCACGCCGCGGGCCCGCAGATGACGGGCGAGCCGTCCGGCACGGGCGGCGAGCTCGCCGTAGGTGAGCGGAGGCGCGGCGGGGTCGGCCGGCAGCACGGCGATCGCCTCGGGATCCGCGCTCGCCAGGGCCGCGATCCGCGCCGGCACCGAGCCGCTCCACCGCGGCTCCTCTCCGGACCGCCCCCAATCCGCGAGCAGGGTCTGCCGCTCGGTGCGGCTCAGCAGCGGGAGGTCCGAGACCAGCGCCTCCGGCGTCGCCACGGCGCCTGCCAGCAGGGTCTCCCAGCCGCGGGCGAGCCGCTCGACGGTCGCCGGCGTGAAGAGATCGGCGCTCGCCACCAGGCGCCCGGCGAGCCCCTGCGGCCGCTCCTCGAGGTCGAGCAGGAGGTCGAACTGCGCCGCGCCGGTCGCCTCCTCGCGCCAGACCATCGTCAGGCCGGGGGCCAGCTCGCGCGGGCCGCCGTTGACGTGGAGGGCGAGGACCGTCTCGAGCAGGGGTGCGCCGCCGGCCGGCCGCAGCTCGGCGAGCAGCTGCTCGAGCGGCAGGTCCTGGTGGGCGTAGAGGCCGAGCGCCGCGGCGCGCACCGTGCCGAGCAGCTCCAGGAACGGCGGGTCGCCGGCGCTCGCGACGCGCAACGGCAGGGTGTTGACGAAGAAGCCGATCAGCTTCTCGAGCTCCGGGCGGTCGCGGTGCGCCAGCACCGAGCCGACGACGAGGTCGTCCTGCCCCGTCACCCGGCGGAGGAACGCCGCCCAGACGGCGAGCAGGGTCATGAAGGTGGTGGCCCCGGCGCGGCGCGCCAGCTCGCGCACGGCGGAGTCGAGCGCGGCGGGAAGCGCGAGCTCCCGGCTCACCCCCTTACCCGTGCGCCGTGCCGGGCGCGGCCGGTCAACCGGCAGGCCGAGCGCCGCCGGCGCCCCCGCCAGCCGCTCCCGGAAGTAGGCGAGATGGGGCGCCAGCGTCTCGGAGTTGAGCCAGCGGCGCTGCCAGGCCGCCACGTCCGCCGGCTGCACGGCGAGGGGAGGCAGCGGCGGCGCCCCCCCGGCGAGCAGGGCGGGATAGACCGCCGCCAGCTCGCGCTCCAGCACCGCGATCGACTCGCCGTCGAAGACGGCGTGGTGGAAGGTGGCGAGGAGGCGGTGCGCTCCCGCCGTCGAGCGCAGGAGGACGGCGCGCCAGAGCGGCCGGCGGCTCCCCGGGGTGAGGTCGAACGGGTGGCGCGCCTCTTCTCGCGTCAGGCGGAGGCGCTCGGCGTCCCGCCGGGTAGGCGCCAGGGAGGAGAGGTCGACCCCGGGAAGAGGCCGGAGCGGCCGGGGCGCGGGCTGGCCGACGATCTGCACCGGCTCGCCGTCCGGCGCCGGCGTCGAGGACCGTGCGCAGCGACTCCTGGCGGGCGGCGACGGCGTCGAGGCTCCGCTCGAGGACGGCCGGCGAGAGCGGTCCGTCGAGGTCGATCGCGAGCGGGATGTTGTGCGCCGGCGAGCCGGGGTCGAGGCGGTCGAGGAACCAGAGCCGGCGCTGCCCGGAGGAGAGCGGCTCGCCCGCCTGCGGACGCACGCCGCGCGGCTCGATCGGCGGCGGCGGCGGCAAGGGCGGCCTGCCGCCGGCGAGCTCCCGCTCGACCCGTTCGGCGAAGGCGGCGAGGCTCGGCGCCTCGAGGAGGGCCGAGACCGGCAGCGCGACTCCCAGCGCCGCCCGCACCCGCGCCAGCGCCCGGATAGCCTGGAGAGAGTGGCCGCCGAGGGCGAGGAAGGGGGCGTCGCCGCTCCCCACCGGCCGCCCCAGCGCCTCCTTCCAGATCCCGGCGAGCAACTCGTGGACGGGACCGCGGCGCTGGCCCGCCGCCGCCGGCGCCAGCGCGGGGAAATCCGGCTCCGCCCACAGCTCGAGGCGGGCCAGCGCCCGGCGGTCCACCTTCTCGTTGGCGGTCAACGGCAGCTCGGGGAGCGCGAGATAGAGCGACGGGACCAGATGTTCCGGCAGACGGGCGCCCAGGAACGGGCGCAGCGCGGCGCCGAGATTCTCCCGTCCGTTCGCCCCCTCCACCAGCACCACGCAGGCCGCCAGTTGCTGGTCTCCCCGGTGGTCCCTGAGCACGAGCACGGCCGCGTCGCGCACTCGCGGGTGGGCGAGGAGCGCCGCCTCGACCTCCTCGGGCTCGATGCGGAACCCGCGCACCTTGAGCTGGCCGTCGATCCGCCCCAGGAACTCGAGCTCACCCGTGGCGCGGAAGCGGGCGAGGTCCCCGGTTCGGTAGAGGCGTTCGCCGGGGGCCCCGAAGGGATTCGGGACGAAGCGCTCCGCGGTCAGCGCCGGCCGGTCGAGGTAGCCGCGGGCGAGGCCGCGGCCGCCGATCGAGATCTCCCCCGCTTCCCCCGGCGCGACCGGTGAAAAATCCCTGTCGACGAGGTCGATCGTGGTGCCCGGGATCGCCACGCCGATCGATACCGACGGCTCGAGCTGCGCCGGTCGGGTGAGCGCGGCGCAGGCGGCGAAGGTGGTGCTCTCGGTCGGTCCGTAGCCGTTGATCAGCCGCGTCCCCGGCAGCTCCGCGAGCACCCGCCGGCAGCGCGGCGCCGACAGCGCGTCTCCCCCCGCCAGCAGCTGGCTTAAGGGGCGCAGCGCCTCGAGGTCGGTCTCCACCATCTGGTGGAAGAGGCCGGAGGTGAGCCAGAGGGTGGTCACCCGGTGGCGGGCGACGATCTCGCCGATCGCCGCCAGCGACAGGGTGCCCGGCGGCGGCATCACCAGACGGGCTCCGTTGAGCAGCGCGCCCCAGATCTCGAAGGTCGAAGGGTCGAAGGAGAATGGCGAGAGCTGGAGCAGGACCTCGTCCGGGCCGAGGTGGGCATAGCGGCAGTCCGTGACCAGCTCCACGATGCTGCGGTGGCGGACGGCGACCCCCTTGGGGAGGCCGGTCGAGCCCGAGGTGTAGATGACGTAGGCGAGGCCGTCCGGACCGGCGCTCCGCTCGACCGTCAGCGGCTCGGGGCTCTCCCGCGCCAGCGTCTCCCGTTCGAGATCGAGGGAGAGGACGGCCGCGGCGGTCGGCGGCAGGACCGAGCGACCGCGTCCGTCGGCGATCACCACCGGCGCGCCGGTGTCGCGCAGCAGGTAGTCGAGGCGCGCCGCGGGGTAACCGGGATCGAGCGGCACGTAGGCGCCGCCGGCCTTGAGGATGGCGAGGGTCGCCACCACGCGGTCGAGCGAGCGGTCGAGGCAGAGCCCCACCCGCACCTCGGCGCCGACGCCGAGGGCCGCGAGGCGGCGCGCCAGGCGGTTCGACCGCCGTTCGAGCTCCGCGTAGGTGATCTCGCCGTCCTCCGCGGCGTCCGACGCCAGGGCGACGGCGTGCGGCGTCCGCCTCGCCTGCTCGGCGAAGAGCTGGTGGACCGTGCTGTCGGGGCTCGCCAAGGCTCTCAGTCCCCGACCGCCAGGGCGAGCTCCCGCTGAATCTGCTCGATCATCAGCTCCTCGACCGTCAGGGCGAGGCCGGCGACGGTGGTCTCCTCGGCCAGGGCGCGCAGGGGGACGTCGACCTCGAAGTCCCGCTTCAGCCGGTGCATCACCTGCGGCAGCAGGAGCGAGTGCCCGCCGAGCTCGTAGAAGTCGTCGTCCATCCCCACCCGGTCGAGCCCCAGCACCTCGCACCAGATCGCCGCCACCCCCTCCTCCGCCGGCGTGGCGGGCGCGACGTAGGCGGCGGCGAGCGCCGGCCGGGCGGCGTCGGGCGCCGGCAGGGCGCGGCGGTCGATCTTGCCGCTCGCATTGAGCGGCAGCGCCGCCAGGGTGACGAACGCCGCGGGGAGCATGTGGTCCGGCAGGCGCTCCTTGAGGAAGGCCCGCAGCTCGCCGGCCGCCGCCGCCTGCTCCTGGAGGACCGCGACGTAGGCCACCAGCCGCCGCTCCCCCGGCTGGTCCTCGCGCGCCAGCACGGCCGCCTCGCGCACGGCGGGGTGGGCGGCCAGGGCCGCCTCGATCTCCCCCAGCTCGACGCGGAAGCCGCGGATCTTCACCTGCCGGTCGGTGCGCCCGAGGAACTCCAGCTCCCCCGTCGGCAGCCAGCGCACCAGGTCGCCGGTGCGGTAGAGGCGCGCGCCGGCGTCGGCCGCCGCGGCGAACGGATCGGGGACGAAGCGCCCGGCGGTGAGGGCGGGCCGGCCGAGATAGCCGCGCGCCACCCCCGTCCCGCCCAGGCAGAGCTCGCCGGGGACGCCGACCGGCACCGGCTCGAGCCGGGGGTCGAGGACCACGGCGCGGGTGCCGGCGATCGGCCGCCCGATCGGCACCTCGCGGAGGTCTCCCGGCGCTCCCCGCTCCCCGCCGGCCGTGGCGTCGAACAGGGTCGCCGTCACCGTGCTCTCGGTCGGGCCGTAGGTGTTCCACAGCCGCACCCTGCCGCCCAGCCGCCGCCGCCAGGCGGCCACGCGCTCCGGCAGCACCCGCTCGCCGCCCACGATCACGCGCGTCAGCGCGGAGGGCCACTCCACCTCGTTTCCAGCCTCGGCGAGATCCGCCGCCAAGCCGTGCCAGTAGGCGGTGGGGAGGTCGAGGAGAGTGATCCCGAGGTCCCGGCAGGCGGCGAGGAAGTCGGCCGTCGAGCGCAGCATGGCGTCGTCGCGCAGCACCAGCGTCCCCCCCGCCGTCAGGCAGGGATAGATCTCCTCGACGCTGGTATCGAAGCTGGTCGAGGCGAACTGGAGGACGCGGTCGGCCGCTCCGATGCCCAGCTCGGCGCGCGCCGCCGCGATGAAGCCGGCGAGCGACGAGTGCCGCACCATCACCCCCTTGGGCTCGCCCGTCGAGCCCGAGGTGTAGATCAGGTAGGCGAGACCGGCCGGCGCCGCGAGGTCCGCGGGAGCGCCCTCCGGCTGCGCCGCGATCGCGTCCCGGTCGGCGTCGACGCGGACGGCGCGCAGCCGTGCGAGAGCCTCGGCGCCGAAGGCGGCGAGCCGCCGCTCCGCGGTGACCAGCACCGGCGCGGCGGTGTCGGCGAGCAGGTAGTCCAGACGCTCGCGGGGATAGCCGGGATCGATCGGGACGTAGGCGCCCCCCGCCTTGAGGACGGCGAGCAGGGCGACGATCATCTCGGCCGAGCGCTCGAGGCAGACCGCCACCAGCACCTCGGGCCCCACCCCGAGCCCGCGCAGATGATGGGCCAGACGGTTGGCACGGCGGTCGAGCTCGGCGTAGGTCAGCTCCTCGTGCGTCCCCGCCAGCGTGTCCGCCACGACCAGTGCCACGGCGTCCGGGGTCGCCGCCGCCTGCCGGGAGAAGGCGCGGTGGACCAGGAGATCGCCTGGTACCCGCGGGGCCGGCGCCGCCGTCCCCCAGGCGAGGACCTCGGAGCGCTCGGCCGGCGAGGCGAGCGGCAGCTCGTCCAGGCGCATCTGCGGCGCCGCGACCGCGCCAGCGAGCAGCGCCTCGAGACGGGCGAGCAGGCGCTCGATGGTCGCCGCCGCGAAGAGCTGGGAGTTGTAGGCCACCCAGGCCGCGATCCCCTCCTCCCCCGGCTCCATCACCAGGCAGAGGTCGAAGATCGCCGTGTCGAGGGCGCTGCGCAGGTCGGCGCGCGAGGCCTTGAGGGAGAGGCCGGCGAAGTCGAGCTGCGGCTCCGGCAGGTTCTGCACCTGGAACATCACCGAGAACGGCGGCGCGTGCCCCACCGAGCGGTCGGGCTGCATCGCCTGCAGCACCGCCTCGAGCGGCAGGTCCTGGTGCGCGTAGGCGCCGCTCGCCACCTCGCGGACGCGGGCGAGGAGGCCGGCGAAGCCGAGGCCGCCCGCGAGCGGCGTGCGCAGCACCAGGGTGTTGAGGAAGAAGCCGATCAGCCCCTCGATCTCCTGGCGGGTGCGGTTGGCGATCGGCACCCCCACCACCAGATCCTCCTCCCCCGTGTAGCGGTAGAGGAGGGTCAGGAAGCCGGCGAGGAGGACCATGAACAGAGTGACCCCCTCGCGGTCGGCGAGCGCCTTGAGGCCGGCGCCGAGGGCCGCCGGGAGGAGACGCGAGCAGCCGCCCCCCACGAAGCCGTGGACGGCCGAGCGCGGCCGGTCGGCCGGCAGCTCGAGCGGCGGCGGCGCCCCTTCGAGCCGGCCGCGCCAGTAGTCGAGCTCGGCGCCCATTTCCTCGCCCGCGAGCCACCCCCGCTGCCAGACGGCGAAGTCGGCGTACTGGAGCGGCAGCTCGGCGAGGGGGGACGGGCTCCCCGCCACGAAGGCCGTGTAGAGGGCAGCGATCTCGCGCACCAGCACCACCCACGACCAGCCGTCGCCGAAGATGTGGTGCATGTTGAACAGGGCGACGTGCTCGCGCGGGCCGGCGACGAGCAGGGTGGCGCGGAAGAGCGGCCCCCGCGCCAGATCGAAGGAACGGTTGTGGTCCGCCGCCTCGAGGCGCGCCATCTCTGCGCGCCGGGCCTCGGCCGACAGACGCGAGAGATCGACGACCGGGAAGGGGAAGGGCGCCGGCGGCAGGATGCGCTGGAGCGGCTTCCCACCTTCGGCGGCGAACACCGTGCGCAGCCCCTCGTGGCGGCGCACCACCTCGTCCAGGCAGCGCGAGAGGACGGGGATCGCGAGCGGCCCGGTGACCTCGACGAAGTTGAACAGGTTGTAGATCGGCGTCCCCGGGTCGAGCTGGTCGAGGTACCACATCCGCTCCTGGGCGAAGGAGAGGGGGGCGCGGTCGGCCGCTCCTGTGCCTGGATCGCGGATATCGCGCCGCGGGATGCGCCGCGTCTCCACGGCGCTGCCAACCGCGGCGGCACCCACGGCGACCTCGCCGGCGAGCGCCTCGCGCAGGACCTCGGCGAGCTGCGCCAGGGTGGCCGCGCCGAGGAGCGGCTGGAGGGGCAGCTCGGCGCGGAAGGTGTCGCGCAGCCGCGAGGCGACCTGGGTGGCGAGGAGAGAATGGCCGCCCAGCTCGTAGAAGTTGTCCTCCGCCCCCACCTGGGCGACGCCGAGCAGCTCCTGCCAGATGTAGGCGATCTCCCGCTCGTAGAGGTCGCGGGGCGCCACGTAATCGGTGCGCAGGTTCGGCCGCTCCTGGCGGACCGCGGCCGGCGCCATCGCCGCCGCGAGCTGCGGCGAAACCCCGGGCGCGGTGCCCGGCTGGACGAAGGCGGCGCCGGGCGCGTCGATCCAGTGGCGGCGGCGCTCGAAGGGATAGGTCGGCAGCGGCACGCGCCGCCGCCCCTGCCCCGCGTAGAAGGCCGGCCAGTCGATCCGCGCGCCGGCGACCCACAGCCGGCCGACGGCGCCGAGCAGGGCCGCCAGGTCGGAGCTGGCGTCCTTCGGCTGGCGCATGGCGGCGATCACCGGCCGCTCGGCCGGCGAGGCGAGGTGCCAGCGCAGCAGCGGCGCCAGGCCGGCGCCGGGGCCGACCTCGAGGAAGATCGTCCCCGCCTCGGCGCGCAGCGTCTCGACGCCGTCCGAGAAACGCACCGGCTGCCGCAGGTGGCGCGCCCAGTAGGCGGGATCGGTCGCCTCGGCGGCCGTGATCCACGTCCCGGAGCTGCTCGACACGAACGGGATCTCGGGAGCCTGCGGCCCCACCGCCGCCACCCGCGCCTGGTACGGCGCCATCGCCGGCTCGGTCTGCGGCGAGTGGCCGGCGAAGGCGACCTGGAGCGGCAGGGCGATCACCCCTTCGGCGGCCAGCCGCTCGGTCAGCTCGGCCACCGCCGCGGCCGGCCCTGCCACGCTGACCAGCGACGGCGCGTTCATCGCCGCCAGGTGGACCTCGCCGTTCGCAGCCAGGAACGGGGCGATCTCAGCTTCCGAGAGAGGGACCGCGAGCATCCTGCCGGAGTCGTCCGCGAACTGCTCGATCAGCCGCCCGCGCTCGGCCACCAGCTCGAGCGCGGCCTCCAGGGTGAAGACGCCGGCGACGACCGCCGCCGCGTACTCGCCGAGGCTGTGGCCGATCATCGCCTGCGGGCGCACCCCCCAGGATTCGAGCAGGCGCGCCAGCGCGACCTCGACGACCAGCAGCGCCGGCTGGGCGACGGCGGTGCGCGCCAGCTGCCGCGCCGCCTCCGCCGCCTCCGCCTCGTTGCCGGCCTGCGGGTAGAGCACGTGGCGCAGGTCGAGCCCCAGCCGCGGCGCGAGGAGGGTGGCGGCGCGGTCGATCTCGGCGCGGAAGAGCGGCTCGGCGGCGTAGAGGTCGCGCCCCATGCCGGCGTGCTGCGCTCCCTGCCCCGGGAAGACGAAGACGACCGGCCGCCCCGACTCGGTCCATCCCTCGACCGGCGCGGTCGAGGAGAGCAGGCGCACCGGATCGCCGGCCGCGAGGCAGGCGGCGGCGTCCGCGGCGTCGCGGCAGACCAGCGCCTGGCGGACGGCGAAGGGACGGCGCCCGGTCGCCAGGGTGTAGGCCGTATCTGCCAGATCGAGCGCGAGATCGAGCCCGGGCGGCTCGGCGAGCCGCGCCGCCAGCCGCGAGCCGGCCGCCGCCAGCGTCTCCGCGGTGCGGGCCGAGAGGGTCAGCAGCTGCCACGGGCGCGAATGCACGGCCGCCTCCGGCGCCGGCGCCTGTTCGAGGACGACGTGGGCGTTGGTGCCGCCGAGGCCGAAGGAGTTCACCCCCGCCCGGCGCGGCTCGGCATCTGCGGCGTCCGCGCCGTCCGCGGGGGCCGGCCAGGGGGCGAGGGCGGCGTTGACGTAGACCGGCGCGGCGTCGAAGTCGATCCGCGGGTTCGGCTGCTCGTAGTGCAGGCTCGGCGGCAGCTCGGCGTTCTCGAGCGCCAGCACGGTCTTGATCAGCCCGGTGACGCCGGCCGCGACGTCCAGGTGGCCGAGGTTGCTCTTCACCGAGCCGATGGCGCAGAAGGCCCGGCGGTCGGTGTATTCGCGGAAGGCGCGGGTCACCGCCTGGATCTCGATCGGATCGCCGAGCGCCGTGCCGGTGCCATGGGCTTCGATGTAGGCGACGGTCGTGGGGTCGATGCCGGCGACCGCCAGTGCCTCGCTGATCACCGCCGCCTGCCCCTCGACGCCGGGGGCGGTGAAGCCGACCTTGACGCTGCCGTCGTTGTTGACCGCCGAGCCGAGGATGACGGCGCGGATGGTATCGCGGTCCCTGACCGCGTCCTCCAGGCGCTTGAGGACGACCATCCCCACCCCGGAGCCGAAGATGGCTCCCTGGGCCGCGGCGTCGAAGGCCCGGCAGTGCCCGTCGGGCGACACCACGGAGCCCGGCACGTAGCGGTAGCCGAGGCCGGCGTCGGCCTGGATCGAGACGCCGCCGGCGAGCGCCACGTCGCACTCCTCGTTGAGCAGCGCCTGGGCCGCGGTGTGGACGGCGACCAGCGAGGTCGAGCAGGCGCACTGCACGCTGTGGCTCGGCCCCCGCAGGTTGAGCTTGTAGGAGACGCGGGTGACCAGGGCGTCCGAGGCGTTGCCGAGCACCACCTGGAGCGGGTCGGCCCCCGCCGTCCGCGGGTTGCCGATCAGATGGAAGAGGAGGTAGGTCGAGAGCGTGGCGCCGGCATAGACCCCGACCCGTCCGGAGGTCGCCTGCGGGTCGTAGCCGGCGCTCTCGAGCGCTTCCCAGGCGCATTCGAGCAGCACCCGGTGCTGCGGGTCCATCAGCTCCGCCTCGCGCGGGTTGACGCCGAAGAAGAGCTCGTCGAAACAGTCGAACCCCTCCATCTGCGACACCGCCTTGACCCAGGCCGGATCGGCGAGGCGGGCGGCGTCGAGGCCGCGGGCGGCGAATTCCTCGGCCGCGGGGAAGCGCACCGCCTCGACTCCGGCGCGCAGGTTGCGCCAGAGCTCCGCCACGTCGCGGGCGCCGGGGAAACGCCCGGCCATCCCCACGATGGCGATCTCGGTTCCGGTCGGCTCGCGGCGTGCTGCGCTCATCCCTCAGCTCCTACTGGAAGAGAAACACGACTTTGGCGAGCAGCGAGCGTCCGGGGGTCCCGAACACCGGCTGCCGCGGATCGAAGAAATCGATGTAGCTCTTGATGTCCTGATAGATCAGGAAGAGGCGCGAGCCCGGCCGGAACTCGTAGTCGATGTCGTACTTGATGCGCACGTTGGCGTCGCGGTCGTACTGCATCCAGAGGGTGGTGGAGAGCCGGTTCGAGAAGGCGTAGGCGATCTCGCCGAGCGCGATGTCGGAGGTGAAGCTCCCCTCCTTCAGGTGGACCTGCGTCCGCTGGAAGGTGATGGCGGTGTAGAGGCCGGGGATCGGCCGGTAGGTGATGTAGCCGAAGGCCTGCACGAAGCGGCCGTCGTAGTAATCGCCCCAGGCGAGGCGCCCCGCCGCGCCGAGCGGCTTCGAGTAGTCGGTCTGGAAGCCGGCGAAGTGATGGAAGAAGTGGTACGAGCCGGGCGGGATGAACAGCCCGTGCTTGATCTCGAGCGGCTGGGTGAGCACCTCGAGCTCGTCGTAGACCTTGTAGGCGATCCCCGAGCCGTCGCGGAAGTAGGCGCTGAACTTGCCGTGGTTGATGCGGGTCTGCAGCTGCCCGGTGTTGCGGTCGACGATGTAGTCGAGGTCGTAGACCAGCCAGGCCTGCTTGAACACCCGATCGGGCCACATGATGTAGTAGTTGTCGGTGTGGATGGCGTCGACGCCGACGCGGGTGAGGTAGCCCAGCTCGTCGTTGAAGTTCTGGCCGATGCCGGTGTACTGGACGTGCGAGCGCCAGTTGCGGCTGTCGTAGTAGAGATCGGCCGAGCCCAGCCAGTCGTTACCGTCGAGCTTCGGGGTGTAGCTCTTGGCGACGTAGCCGCCGGTGCGCAGGTTGGGGTTCAGGGTGATGTCCCAGTCGGCCCCTCCCACCCGGTTCTGGTCGGTGGTGGCGTCCTTCGACAGGCCGATGATGCCGAACGTCGAGCCGTTGCCGAGGTCGCGCTTCAGGCGCATGGCGCTCCAGGTGGTCCGCGGCTCGTCGACCATGCCGCCGTAGCCGTCCGGCTTGTGGACCGCTTCCGTCTGCAGGCTGAGGACGCCGACGTCGTACTTGCCCTCGTGGCCGGTCAGCTTGACGCCGCCGAACACCGGGATCTCCGCCCGCCCGTCCGGGGTGATGCCGATCTGCCGGCTGAAGAAGAGGAAGGTGTCCGCCGGGTGCTCGGGGTCCGGCCGCTCGCCGAAGTAGAACAGGCTCGAGCCCTCGAGGAAGAAGGCGCGTTTCTCCGGGAACAGCAGCGGGCTGCGGGTCAGGTTGACGTCCTGCTCGTCGGCCTCGGTCTCCGAGAAGTCGGTCTTCACGGTGACGTCGGCCACCAGGTCGGAGGCGACGTTGACCTTGAGGTCGCCGCCGAAGTGGGCGAACGACGAGGTGTCCTTGTTCTTCGGCTGCTCGGCGCCGGTGATCACGTAGGGGGAGAAGTGGAAGCGGCTCCCCGCGTGCGCCGTCTCCATGCCGACCAGGGTGCCGGCCTGGGAGATCTTGTAGCGCGCGTACCAGGAGTGCGAGAGGGGCTTCCAGAAGCTGCGCTCCTGCTTCCTGGGGACCTCGCGCTCGACGTTGAACCCCCAGAGCTGCTCGCGCTTCTCGGGGAAGCGCAGGGTGCTCCAGGGGATGGCGATCTCGGTCGTCCACCCTTCGGAGTCGCGGTGGCTCTCGACGCTCCACAGGCCGTCCCAGTCGAGGTTGACCTGCTCGCCCTCGTTCCTGACCAGGGCGTCGACCTTCACCCCTCCCGAGTTGGTCTCGAAGAGGTAGGCGCTCCTGCCGTCGTGGTAGGTGTCGAGGACGAACTGGATGGTGTCGTCGTAGCCGACGTCGCTGTCGCGGGTGAGCGTGGTGGTGACGATCTTCTTGGGCTCCGAGTCGTGGCAGCGGGCGGCGATGTAGAGGTTGTCCTTGTCGAAGCCGAGGAAGACCTCGGTCTCCTCGCTCGCCGGCTCCCCCTCCTTGGGCTCGAGCTGGCGGAAGCCGGTGATCCGGGTCGCCGTCTTCCACACCGCGTCGTCGAGCTTGCCGTCGATCACCGGCGGGGTGGCGAAGAGGGCCGGCCGCACGGTGTACTTGGGATCGGGCGCGCTGCCGGGGACCAGGTCGGTGCCGTGGTCGGGCGGCGGCAGGAGCGGCTGCGCGGTCCCCGGCGGCGAGGTGGCGACCGGCCGGTCGGGGCTCTCCGGCGCCGGCGGCTGCGCGGCGGGGGTGGCCTCCCGCCGCTGCGTGGAGCTCTCCGGCGGAGGGGTCGGGGCCTGATCGCTCGCCGGCGGCGGCGCCGTCGCCTGCGCCAGCAGCGACCAGGGAAGAATCAGGGCGAGGGTTACCCCCAGCAGGACGGCCCGGCAACGGGACGGCTTCGGATCGGTTCCGGGTGCGGATCTCAAGTCGTCTCTCCTCACCGCCTGCCGGCGGCCTCGGGACGGTCGGTTCATCCGCCAGCCCCCCTTCGTCCCAGGCGCCGCGCCTTGCGGCGCTCGCCGCGCTCCCGGCTCTCAGCCTCCGCCGGCGCCGCGCTCCCCCCCGCGCCCACCGCGCCAGGCACCCCCGCCATCTCCTCCTCGCCTTCTCCCGCCGCCACCCCCTGGGCGGCGGCGATCAGCTTGGCGAGGGCCGCCACCGTCGGCGCCTCGTAGAGGCTGACCTCCGAGAGGGCGGCGCCCAGCCGCTCGCGCAGCCGCTGCACGAGGCGCAGGCCGGCGAGCGAGTTCCCCCCCAGCTCGAAGAAGTTGTCGTAGACCCCCACCGGCTCGACCCCGAGGATGTCCTGCCAGACGCCGGCGATCTCCCGCTCGAGCGGCGTCTTCGCCGTCACGTAGGCGGTGGCGAGCGGCGGCCGCGGGTGGCGGGTGGCGGGGATCGCCGAAGCCCCGGCATCACCGAGGGAGGCGAGCGGCACCAGCCGCGCGTTCTCGGCCCGCCGGGTGTCGAGGTCGACGGTCGACACCACCACCTGCGGCAGCCCCGACGCGGCGATGCGGCGGAACGCCTCGATCCCCTCGCGCGAGGCGAGCCCCTGGGCGAGAGTCTCCTGGCGCCACGCCTTCCACTCCTCGGGAACCTCGGTCGAGAGCGCCATGCCGACTTCCCGCCAGGCGTCCCAGCCGATCGCGAGCGCCGCCTCCCCCGTCCGCGCCCGCGCCACGGCGAAGGCGTCGAGGAAGGCGTTGGCCGCCACGTAGTCGGTCTGCCCCACCTGCGGCAGGAGGACCGTGTTCGAGGAGGTGAGCACGAAGAGGTCGAGGCCGGCGCCGGCGAAGAGGTCGGCGAGGACGAGCGCGCCGCGCACCTTGGGGGCGAGGACCCGCTCGGCCACCTCGCGGCTCTTCACCTGGAGGAGGCCGCCGCCGGGCGTGCCGGCGGCGTGGATCACGCCGTGGATGGCGCCGAAGCGCTCCTCGGCCGCCGCCTTCACCGCCCACATCGCGGCCGGATCGGCGACGTCGGCCGACAGCGTCATCACCTCGCCCCCCAGCGCCTCGACGGCGAGCAGGCGCTCGATCTTGGCGCGCACCGGATCCCCCTCGCCGTGGGCGGCCAGCCACTCCGTCCAGCGCTCGCGCGCCGGGAACGGCGAGCGCCCCACCAGCACCAGCCGCGCCTGCGCCTCCTGGGCGAGGTGCTCGGCGAGCTCGAGGCCGAGGCCGCCCAGGCCGCCGGTGATCAGGCAGACGCCGCGCGGGCGCAACGCCGGCGCGGCGTCCGCCGCCAGGGCCGGCAGCGGCACGGGGGCGATCTCGCGCACCCAGCGCAGGCTGCCGCGGAAGGCGACGGTGGGCAGCTCGGCGTCGGCGGGGACGCGCCCGATCTCGGCGAGGATCAGCCCGGCCGTCCGGGTGACCGCCGCCGCATCGCCCAAGGTCACGTCGAGGCTCCGGCAGGAGAGGTTCGGGTACTCGCGGGGGACGACCTCGACGGGGCCGAGCAGCGCCGCCTTGCGCGGGTCGAGCGGCTCCTCGCCGGTGACCTCGGCGAGGCCGGTCGACACCACGGTGATCGCCGTGGGATCGGTGGCGCTCCGCCGCCCCAGCGCCTGGGCCAGGAAGACCAGGCCGTAGAAGCTGCGGTCGAGGGCGGCGTCGAGGTCCGCCGGAGCTTCGCCGGCGTTCCACAGGTGGAGGACGTGCGCCGGGTTGCGGCCGAGCGCGTCGAGGAGAGCGTCGTAGTCCGCCCGCTTCCCCGGCGCCACGGCGAAGCCCGCCGGACCGCGCGAGAACCCCTCCCCCGCCGCCACCCGGACGACCGTCTGCCCGTCCCGCTCGAGCCGCGCCGCGAGCGCCTCGCCGAGGCCGCGCGTCGTCGAGGAAAACGAGCCAGGTCTCGTTCGCGGCGGCCCCCTTCTCCACCGCCGCCAGCGGCAGCCGCGACTGCTTCCAGACCGGCGCGTAGAGCCACTCGGCCGGATCGCTGCGCCGCCCCTTCGGCTTCTTCGCCACCGCGCTCTTGGGGAGCGGATCGACCCAGTAGCGCCGGCGCTCGAACGGGTAGGTCGGCAGCGCCAGCCGGCGGCGCCGTTCGCCGGCCCAGAACCCCGTCCAGTCGATCTCGCCGCCGGCCAGCCAGAAACGGGCGACGGCCTGGAGCAGCACCGCCGCGTCCGGCTCCGCCTGCTTGGGATGGCGCAGGGAGGCGATCATCGCGTGCCCCGGCCCGGCCGCCGGATGCTGGCGGGCGAGGGTCGACAGGGTGTTCCCCGGCCCCACCTCGAGCAGGATGCGGTGCGGCTCGGCGAGCAGCAGGGCGACGCCGTCGGCGAAGCGCACCCCCTGGCGCAGCTGGCGCGCCCAGTAGGCCGGGTCGGTCGCCTCCTCGGGGCGGATCCAGGTGCCGGTGACGTTCGACAGGAACGGCAGCCGCGGCGGCTCGAGGCGCACCCGCTTGACCTGCTCGACGAACGGCTGGAGCACCGGCTCCATCATCCGCGAGTGGAAGGCGTGCGAGGTGTGGAGGCGCCGGCAGGTGAGCCCCTGCGCGGCGAGCCGCGCCGCGAGCTCCTCGATCGCCTCGACCGGCCCCGACACCACCGACACCGCCGGCCGGTTGACGGCGGCGAGCGACAGCTCCTCGCCGAGCAACGGCAGCACCTCGGCCTCGGGGAGCGGCACGCCGAGCATGGCGCCCGGCGGCATCTGGCTCATCAGCCGGCCGCGCACCGCCACCACCGCGAGCGCGTCCTCGAGCGAGAAGACGCCGGCCAGGCAGGCCGCCACGTACTCGCCGATCGAGTGGCCGAGCATCGCCTCCGGGCGCACCCCCCAGCTCATCCACAGCCGCGCCGTCGCCCAGGAGACGACGAAGAGGGCCGCCTGCGCGAGCTGCGTCCCCTGCAGGCGCGAGGAGGCCGCCTCGTCCGCATCTTCCGCCGGCTGGAACAACGTCTCGCGCAGGTCGAGCCCCAAATGCGGCAACAGCAGCCGGCAGCAGAGGTCGACGTCGGCCCGGAAGGTCGGCTCGGAGTCGTAGAGGCCGCGCCCCATGCCCAGGTACTGCGCCCCCTGCCCCGGGAAGAGGAAGGCGACCGGCCGGTCGCCGGCCTCGGGCGCGTGGTTGAGCAGGCGCTCGGGGTCGAGGGTCTCGAGCGCCGTCGCGGCGTCCGCGAGGTCGCTGGCGAGGAGCGCCCGGCGGTGCTGGAAGGGCTTGCGCCCGTGGGTCAGGGTGAAGGCGACGTCGGCGAGGTCGAGGCCCGGCCCAACCTCCAGACCATCCCGCAGGCGATCGGCGAGGCGGGACGTCGCGCGCTCGAGGGCGGCGGCGCTCTTCGCCGAGAGGAGCAGGAGCTGGTGCGGGCGCGAGCCGCTGGCCGCGGTTTCCGGCGCCGCCGCGGGCGCCTCCTCGAGGACCACGTGGGCGTTGGTGCCGCCCATGCCGAGCGAGGTGACGCCGGCGCGCCGCGTCCCCGCCGGCCAGGGGCGCAGCTCGGTGTTGACGAAGAACGGGCTCCCCGCGAAGTCGATCCGCGGGTTGGGGTTCTCGAAGTGGAGGCTCGGCGGGATCGCCCCGTGATGGAGGGCGAGGGCGGTCTTGATCAACCCGCAGACGCCGGCCGCGGTGTCGAGGTGGCCGATGTTGGTCTTCAGCGACCCGATGGCGCAGTAGTTGCGGCGCTCGTCCGACCCTCCACTCCCCGCGGAGAAGACGCGCGACAGGGCGGCGATCTCGATCGGATCGCCGAGCGCCGTGCCGGTGCCGTGGCACTCGACGTAGGAGACGGTGCGCGGATCGACGCCGGCGTTGGCGTAGGCCTGCCGGTAGACGTCGACCTGCCCCTCGACCGACGGGGCCGAGAAGCTGACCTTGAGCGAGCCGTCGTTGTTGCAGGCCGACCCCTTGATCACGGCGTAGACGGTGTCCCCCTCGGCGAGCGCGTCGTCGAGGCGCTTGAGCACCACCACCCCGGCGCCGTGGCCGGAGACGAAGCCGGTGGCGGCGGCGTCGAAGGCGCGGCAGTGGCCGTCGCGCGCCGTCGTCCCCCCCTCCTGGTAGAGGTAGCCCGACGCCTCCGGCAGGTGGATCGAGACGCCCCCCGCGAGCGCCATGTCGCAGTCGTGCTGGAGCAGCGCCTGGCAGGCCTGGTGGACCGCCACCAGCGAGGTCGACGAGGCGCTCTGGATGGTGACGCTCGGCCCCTTGAGGTTGAGCTTGTAGGAGATCCGCGAGGTCAGCGGGTCCTTGTCGTTGCCGAGCGAGGCCTGGAGGGTGTCGACCGAGGCGACCAGCTCCATGTGGGGGAGCAGGTTCATGATCATGTAGGTGTTCATGCTCATCCCCGCGTACACCCCGATCAGGCCGGGGAAGCGGTCGGAGTCCCAGCCGGCGTGCTCGAGCGCCTCCCAGGCGATCTCGAGGAAGATGCGGTGCTGGGGGTCCATCAGCTCGACCTCGCGCGGGTTGAGGCCGAAGAAGGCGGCGTCGAAGAGGTCGACGTCGCCCAGGATCCCCTTGGCCCGCACGTAGTTGGGGTTGGCGACCATGGCGGGATCGACCCCCGCCGCCAGCAGCTCCTCGGCGGTGAAGAAGGTGATCCCCTCGCGCCCGGCGGCGAGGTTGCGCCACAGCTCCTCGACCCCCTTGGCGCCGGGGAAGCGGCCGCCCATGCCGACGATCGCGATGTCGACGTGGCCGCCCGCCGCTTGCTGCGAGTGCTGCGAGCGGGCGCGGCGGGAGACGGCGGCGGTGCCCTCCGCCGCCGCGTCCGCGGCGCCCTGCGAAAGATGGCGGGCGAGCGAGGAGACGGTCGGGTACTGGAAGAGCTCGATCAGCGAGATCTCGCGGCCCAGCGCCTCCTTCAGGCGCGCGTGCACCTTCGCCATGCGCAGCGAGTGGCCGCCGAGGTCGAAGAAGTTGTCGTCCACCCCCACCGCCTCGACGTTCAGCTCCTCCTGCCAGGCGGCGGTGATGGTGCGCTCGAGCTCGCTCTGCGGCGCGCTGTAGGCGCTGGCGAGCGACGGCCGGGCGCGGTCCGGAGCGGGGAGGAGGGCGAGGTCGACCTTGCCGTTGAGGGTGAGCGGCAGCGCCCGGAGCGTCACCAGCGCCGCCGGCACCATGTAGTCCGGCAGCCGCTCGCGCAGGTAGGCGAGGAGCTCGCCGGCGGTGGGAGCGGCCCCCTCCTCCGGCACCAGATAGGCCACCAGCTGCGGCTCGCCGCCGTCCGTGCGCACGGTGACGCAGCTCTCCTTGACCCGCGGATGGAGGGCGATGACCGACTCGATCTCGGCCAGCTCGATGCGGAAGCCGCGCAGCTTGACCTGCTGGTCGACGCGGCCGAGGTAGATCAGCTCGCCGTCCGAGCGCAGCAGGCCGAGGTCGCCGGTGCGGTACATCCGCCCGCCGGTGTCCCAGGGATCGGGAAGGAAGCGCTCGGCGGTGGCGCCGGGGTCGCCCAGGTAGGCGCGGGCGAGGCCGTCGCCGGCGACGTAGATCTCCCCCGGGCAGCCGACCGGCAGCGACTGGAACGAGCGGTCGAGCAGGTGGACCCGGTGGTTCATCAGCGGCCGGCCGATCGGCGGGATCACCCCGGGGACGAGGTCGGCCGCGGTGACCGTGTGGCAGGTCGAGCAGACGCTGGTCTCGGTGAGGCCGTAGCCGTTGACGATCCGCGCGCTGCCCAGCAGCTTGTCGACGTCGCCGGCCGACAGCGCCTCGCCGCCGACCAGCAGCAGGCGCAGCCGCGGCAGCCGGTCGCGCAGCGAGTTGAGGGTCGCCATCATCGACGGCACGGTCGACACGATCGAGACCTCGTGGCGGCCGATCAGGTCGACCAGCGCCGAGACGTCGAGCAGCTCGGCGCGCTCGGGGAGGACCAGGGTGCCGCCGGCGCAGAGGAGGGGGAAGATCTCGCCCACGAAGCTGGCGAAGCCGATCGCGGTCAGCGGCAGGATGCGGTCCGCCGGCCCCGGCGAATAGCTGCCGAGGAACGAGGCCACCAGGTTGACCAGGTTGCGGTGGGTGAGCAGGACCCCCTTCGGGATGCCGGTCGAGCCCGAGGTGTAGATGACGCAGGCGAGGTTGGTCGCCACCGCCGATTGCGCCGTCTGCGGCAGGGGCGAGTCGCTCTCGCGGGCGATCTCCGCCCAGCCGCTGTCGAGGGAGAGCACCCTCACCCCCACCGGCGGCACCCCCTCCGTCTCGATCAGCGCGCGCAGGCGCTCCTCGGTGATCACGACCTCCACCCCGGCGCTGTCGAGCAGCGCGGCCACCCGCCCGCGCGGCGTCTCGGGATCGATGGGCAGGTAGGCGCCGCCGGCCTTGAGGACGCCGATCAGGCCGACCATCAGCGCCGGCGAGCGCTCGAGGCAGACGGCGACCCGCGACTCGGGGCCCACCCCGAGGGCGCGCAGGCGCCGCGCCACGCGGTTGGCGCGCCGGTCGAGCTCGCCGTAGGTGAGCCGCTCGCTGCCGGACAGGAGGGCGGTCGCCTCGGGGGTGCGCGCCGCCTGCTCGGCGAGCAGGTCGGCCAGGGTCGCCTCGTGGCGGAACTCGATCCCGGTGTCGTTCCACACCGCGATCAGCTGCCGCTCCTCGTCCACGGTCATCAGCGGCAGCGCCGAGACCGGCATCTCCGGATGCTCGGCGATCCCCTCGAGCAGCCGCTCGAAGTGGCGCGCCCAGCGGCCGACGGTCGCCGCGTCGAAGAGCTGGACGTTGTAGTCGAAGGAGGCGATGAACGCCTCCCCCACCTCGCCCATGGTGAGGGTGAGGTCGAACTGGGCGATGCGTTGCTCGAGTGGCACGATCTCGAGCCGCAGGCCGCCGACGTTGGCATAGGCCCCCGGCTCGCCGAGGGCGCAGGCGGTGAGCTCCTGGCCGTCGGCGAGCTGCGCCTTCTGGAGCACGAACATCACCTGGAAGAGGGGGGAACGACCGGGATCGCGCTGCGGTTGCAGGCGCTCGACGAGCAGCGGGAAGGGGAAGTCCTGGTGCTCGAAGGCGCCGAGAGCGTCGGCCCGGGTGCGGCCGAGTAGCTCCGAGAATCCGGGGTCTCCCCCCGAATCCGCGGCGTTACTGACGCCGGCACCGAAGTCGGCGCGCAGCACCAGCGGGTTGACGCAGTAGCCCAGCGTGCGGGCGAAGCCGGCGCGGGTGCGGGCGGCGGTCACCGAGCCGACGAGAAGGTCGTCCTGCCGGGTGTAGCGATGGAGCAGGGTCTCGAAAGCGGCGAGCAGGGTGACGAACGGGGTCGCCTCGCGCTGCCGCCCGAGCGCCTTGATCCGCGCCGAGAGATGGGACGGCAGATGGAGCTGCACCGCCGCCCCCTCGTAGGTCTGCACCCGCGGACGCGGGCGGTCGGTGTGGAGGTCGAGGACCGGCAGCTCTCCCGCGAGGCGCGTCCGCCAGTAGTCCCACAGCTCCGCGCCCGGCGCGCTCGCCAGCAGCTCCTCCTGCCAGCGCACGTAATCGGTGTAGGCGAGCCCGGGCGAGGGGAGCGCGGGCGGCGCCGCGGCCCCGCCCTCCTTGAGCGCCGGGTAGAGCAGCGCCAGGTCGTCGAGCAGCAGGCCGAGCGACCAGAAGTCGGTGACGATGTGGTGCATCGAGAGGAGCAGCACGTGCTCGAGCGCCGAGCGGGTGAGCAGGACCACCCGCATCAGCGGCCCGCGCTCGAGGTCGAACGGGCGCCGTCCCGCCGCCGCCAGGTAGTCGGCCAGGCGGTGATCGCTCCACCCCTGGGCGTCGGTCTCGCCGAGCACCGGGGTGAACGCCGGGTTCCCCGGGGGATGGACCCGCTGCACCGGCTCGCCGCGCGAGGTCGGGAAGGTGGTGCGCAGCACCGGGTGGCGGTCGACCAGCGCCGCGATCGACGCCTGGAGCGCCGCCACCTCGAGCTCGCCGCGCACCCGCACGGCGCTGGTCACGTTGTAGGCCGACCCCGCGGGATCGAGGGCGTGGAGGAACCAGAGCGACTGCTGGCCGCGCGACAGCGGGTGGTCGCCCACCGGATCGGCCGCGGTGGCGCCGGGGAGCAGCGCCGTCGAGGTCGCCGCACGCTCGAGAATCGTATCCGCCAACTCGCCGAGGCTGGCGCCGGCGAAGAAGCTCTCCATCGACAGCGTCACCCCGAAGCGCGACTCGACGGCGTGCATCAGCTCCATGGCGGCCAGCGAGTCGAGCGGGTAGTGGCCGAGCGGCTGGTCGAGCGCGATCTCCCGGACTGCGACCGCCGCCCGCGCCGCCACCTGGGCGGCCAGCCAGCGGCGGACGCCGGCCGGGGCGTTGAGGTCCTCCGGCTCGTCGGTGTCCGCGTCCGCGGCAGCCGCCAGAACCTCGGCCGCCGGCGCCTGCCAGGCGTCGAGCGCGTCGAGGCTGCCGTCGAGGTAGCGGGCGCGGCTCGCGGCGCGCTGCACCTTGCCGCTGGTCGTCTTGGGAAGGGTCGCCGGGCGCAGCAGGACGACGGCATGGACCGTGACCTCGTGCTCCTCGGCCACCGCCCGGCGGATGGCGGCCACGATCTCGGCGGGGTCGTCCCGCCGCTGCTCGCGCCGCACCTCCTGCACCACCACCAGTTGCTCGCCGCCGCTGCCGCCGTCACCGTCGACCGTGAAGGCGGCGCCGCAGCCGGGGCGCAGCGCCGGATGGCTGCGCTCGACGGTCAGCTCGAGGTCCTGCGGATAGTGGTTCCTGCCGCGCAGGATGATCAGGTCCTTGCGCCGCCCGGTGACGAAGAGCTCGCCGCCGGCCCCCAAGGTACCGAGGTCGCCGGTGCGCAGGTAGGGGCCGTCGCCGTCCGCCGTGCGGGCGCCGAAGCTCGCCGCCGTCGCCTCGGGGAGGTCCCAGTAGCCGGCGGCCACCGCCGGCCCGGCGATCCAGATCTCCCCCACCTCCCCCGCCGCGAGGGGGGCCCGCGACTCGGGATCGACGACGAGGAGGCGCGCGCCCTCGGGGGGATGGCCAGCGCCCACCAGGACACGGGCGGGCTCGGCCGCATCCGCCGGCACCGCGCGGTGCTGCTCGAGCCCACCGGCCGCGAAAGCGGCGACCGCGGCGCCGGCGCCCCGCCGGCCGGAGGCGGCGAGCAGCGTCCCCTCGGCCAGCCCGTAGCAGGGGAGGAAAGCCTCGGCGCGGAAGCCGCACGGGGCGAAGGCCGCGGCGAAGCGCTCGAGGGTCGCGGCGCGCACCGGCTCGGCGCCGTTGAACGCCAGCGTCCAGCTCGAGAGGTCGAGCGTCTCGCGCTCGGCAGGGCCGATCTTCTCGACGCAGAGGTCGTAGGCGAAGTTGGGGCCGCCGCTGGTGGTGCCGCGGTGGCGCGAGATCGCCTGCAGCCAGCGCAACGGGCGCTGGAGGAACGCGACCGGCGAGAGAAGGACCGCCGGGTTCCCCACGTAGAGCGGGGTCAGGATGCCGCCGATCAGCCCCATGTCGTGGTAGGGCGGCAGCCAGATGACCGTCCGCTCCTGCGCCGTCTGCGCGAAGGCGAGGCGGATCTGCTCCAGATTGGCGAGCAGATTGGCGTGGCGGAGCATCACCCCCTTGGGCGCCGCCGTCGAGCCGGAGGTGTACTGGAGGAAGGCGAGCGCCTCGGCGTCCACCCCCGGATGCCGCCACTCCTCGGCGCCGTCGGCCAGCGCGGCCCCCTCGGCGGCCCGCCAGAGCACCCCTGCGGGGCGCGCCAGCTGGCGGTCGAGCCCGGCGAGCACCGCCGCGGGAGCGAGCACCGCGCGGGCTCCGGCGCTCTCCTGGATCGATGCCAGGCGCGCCGAGGGACGGCGCGACCGCGGCGGGTAGGCGGGGACCGCCACCGCCCCCGCGTAGAGGCAGCCGAAGAAGGCCGCGACGTAGTCGAGCCCCGGCGGGTAGAGGAGGAGCACGCGCTCCCCCACGCCGACCCCTTCCCGCGCCAGGGCCGCGGCGAGGCCGCGGGCCCGCCGGTCGAGCTCGGCATAGGTGAGCTGGGCTTCCGCCGTCTCACCGTCGAGCAGGAACGTGTAGGAGAGGTCGTCTCCCCGCCGCTCGGCCCGGTTGCGCAACATCTCGATCAGAGTCGCCCCCAGGCTGCTCTCTTGGCTCATCTCATGGCTCCTGACCGGCTCCGGTTCAGACAACAGGTCTCCTCCGCCCATGCCACGCGCATGAACCAGACCTTCTTTAGAAACTCGAAATTCTTCGAGGTTTGACGGCGCTCGAACCGCGGCCGGTTACCACACCGCAGTAGACGGTTGAGTCAGTAGTGCAGCCAACCAGAGGGAAAGGGACAACACCCTATAAATGTAATTTCAAAGGTTTTCGAAACGGGAAGCCCGATGGGTCGACGAGCGATCGAATCTCCCGGCCGGCGTGATACAAATCCGCTCGATGCCCTCCCTCCCGAGCTCCTCCCCGCGCGCCGTCCTCACCGACATCGAGGGGACGACCACCTCGATCGCCTTCGTCTACGACGTCCTCTTTCCCTATGCCGCGGCGCGCTTGAAGCCGGCCTGCGCTGCCAGCGATCCAGGCCCCGACCTGGCGGCAGCCCTCGCCCGGCTGCGCGCCGAGCACGCCGCGGAAATGACGGCGGCCGCGGCGGCCGCCGACCCGCCGCCCCCGTTCGGCGACGGCGCCCCGTTCGCCCGCTGGCTGATGGCGCGCGACCGCAAGTCCACGGGGCTCAAAGCTTTGCAGGGCTTGATCTGGGAGGAGGGATACGCCCGCGGAGAGATCCGGGGGCACGTCTACCCCGACGTCCCGCCGGCGCTCGCCGCCTGGCGGCAGGCAGGCCGGAGGCTGCGCATCTTCTCCTCGGGGAGCGTGCGGGCCCAGAAGCTGCTCTTCGGACACAGCGAATTCGGCAACCTCACCCCGCGCTTCGAGGGGTTCCACGACACGGAGACCGGCCCCAAGCAGGACGCTGCCTCCTATGCCGCCATCGCCGCTGATTTCGCGCTGCCGCCGGGGGAGATCCTCTTCCTCTCGGACGTCGTCGCCGAGCTCGACGCCGCCGCCCGCGCCGGGCTGCGCACCGGCCTGCTCGTCCGCCCGGGCAACCGGCCGGCCGAGGCCGGCGAGCATCCGATTTACAAAAGCTTCAGTGAAATCGGATAAAGGTTTCCATTGTGAAACCAGAGGGCGCGAGCGCTCACTGATCTTTATTCAAACGACTACCGGTTTTTTTCATAGATCAGCTTCAGGCCGGTGAGCGTCAGGTCGGGGTCGACCTCGCGGATGAATTTCGATCCCGAGGCGATCAGCTGCGCCTGGCCGCCGGTGGCGACGATCCCCTTGACGTCCGGGATCTCGGCGAGCAGCCGCTCGAGGATGCCGTCGACGAGGCCGATGTAGCCGTAGTAGATGCCGGCCTGCATCGCCGCGGCGGTGTTGCGCCCCACCAGCTCCGTGGGCTTGCGCACGTCGACCCGGTAGAGACGCGAGGCGTGCGCGAAAAGGGCCTCGGCCGAGATGGTGATCCCCGGCGTGATGATCCCCCCCATGTACTCCCCCGCCGCGTTGACCACGTCGAAGGTGGTGGCGGTGCCGAAGTCGACCACGATCACCGGCGAGCCGTAGCGCTCGCGGGCCGCCACGGCGTTGACGATGCGGTCCGCCCCCACCTCGGTCGGGTTGTCGTAGCGGATCGGCATGCCGGTGCGCACCCCCGGCTCGATGAACAGCGGCTTCTTGCCGAAGTAGCGGCGCGCCATGCGGTCGAGCGTCAGGTGGAGCGGCGGCACCACCGAGGAGATCACCACCGCCTCGGCGCTCGCCGGGTCGATCCCGGCGAGTTGGAAGAGGGGGAGGAGGAGGGCCCCGTACTCGTCCGCCGTGCGCTCGGTGTCGGTCGACAGGCGGAAGCTCTCCGCCAGCTCGTCCCCCCGGTAGACGCCGAACACCGTGTTGGTGTTGCCGACGTCGACCAGCACCAGCACCCCACTCCCCCCTGCTTTCTTGTTCATTCCTCGATCACCTCGCCCGCGGCCACCGCGGTCCGCCCGCCGTCGCCCTCCAGGAGCAGTCTTCCCATCTCGTCGAAACCCGCGAAGGCGCCCGTGATCGAGGTCTCGCCCGTCCGGCAGACGATCCGCTCGCCGGGCACGTGGACCGACAGCGGCCGGTAGCTCGCGACCGCGTAGGCGGCGTCCCCGAGGTGCGCGACCTCGGCCTCGACCCCCGTGACCAGATCCCAGGTGAGGTCGGCCAGGCTCCCACCGTCTGCTTCCAGCGGCGCCATCAGCGCCAGCGAGGTCGCCGTCTCCGGCAGGTCGGCCGCCGCGTGGAAGAGATTGACCCCGAAGCCGGCCAGCGCCACGCTCTTCTCCCCCGGGCGCACCAGCGCCTCGATGAGGATGCCGCCGATCTTCTTCCTCTCGCCGTCGCGCTCGACCACGAGGTCGTTCGGCCATTTGAGCCGGCAGGGGACGGGCAGATGGGCGGCGAGCGCCCGGCAGAGTCCGACGCCGACCAGCAGCGGCAGGGTCTGGAGGAGCGCCGGGTCGTCGGTCTCGATCACCCGCGTGACGTACGCCCCCTTCCCCGCCGGGCTCGACCAGCTCCGCCCCTGCCGGCCGCGGCCGCCGCTCTGTCCGTAGGCGACGACCACCAGCGGATAGAGGAGCTGCGACTCGTCCTGGTGCTCGGTGGCGATGGTGCGGGCGAAGGTGTTGGTCGAGGCGACCACCGGCAGGACCAGGAGGTTCTCGGGGCCGCCCCCCTGCCGGTGCCGCGCCCGCAGCTCGTCGATGAAGCGGTCGGAGTCCACGTGCGGTCCTCAGCCCGCCCCTAAGCTGGCGCGCAGGTTGGCCTGCCGTTCGCGCATCTCGGCGAGCTTGGCGCGCCCACCCTCCACCACCTGCGCCTTCGCCTTGCTCAGGAAGTCGGGGTTCGCCAGCCGCTCCTCGGCGCGCGCGATCTCCGCCGTCAGCTTCTCGAGCTCCTTGGCGAGCCGCCCCTGCTCCTCGGGGCTGCGCTCCGTCGACTCGGCGGCGCCCAGGGAGACGCCGATCTCGACGCCGGCCACCAGATCGCGCCGCGACCCCTCCGGCGCGGCGCCGAAGGTGAGCGACTCGACGCGGGTGAGGAACTGGAGGAGCGGCGCCTGCTCGGCGAACAGCCGTCCCAGCTCCGCATCCGCCGCCGCCCCGATCAGCAGGTGAAGGTCGAGCTTCGCCTTCGGCGCCACCCCCATCTCGGCGCGCATCGCCCGCACCCGGGTGATGACCTGGAAGAGAGCGTCCATGCCGGCCTCGACGGCCGCGTCCTCCCAGGCCTCCTCGCGCCGCGGGTAGGGGGCGAGGCAGATGGTCTCCGGATGGATCGCCGCGTGGCCGGGGAGGCGCTGCCAGATCTCCTCGGTGAGGAACGGCATCACCGGATGGAGGAGCCGCATGGCGCGGTCGAGCACCGTAAGCAGCACGTCGCCCACCCGGGGGCGCGGCGCGTCTCCCATCAGCGCCGGCTTCGACAGCTCGATGTACCAGTCGCAGAAGTCGCCCCAGAAGAAGTGGTAGAGGCGGTTGCACCCCTCGTCGAAGCGGAAGCCCTCGAAGCGCGCGTCGACCTCCGCGGCCACCCGCGACAGGCGCGACAGGATCCAGCGCTCGGGGGCCGCGAGCCCCGCCGGGTCGATCGTCTCCTGCACCGTCGCCGCGGGCGGGATGCGCGACAGCGCGAAGCGGGTGGCGTTCCAGATCTTGTTGCCGAAGGCGCGGTAGCCGGCGATCTGGTCGCGGTTGAGCGGGATGTCGCGGCCGGGGCTGTCGAGCGACGCCAGGGTGAAGCGCACGGCGTCGGCGCCGAACTCGGCGATCAGCTCCGAGGGGTCCATCACGTTCCCCTTGGTCTTCGACATCTTCTGTCCCTCGGCGTCGCGCACCAGGCCGGTCAGGTGCACCCGCGCGAACGGCGCCCTGCCGGTAAAGTGGCAGGCGGTCATCACCATCCGCGCCACCCAGAAGAAGAGGATGTCGAAGCCGGTGATCAGCACGTCGTTGGGGTAGAAGGTCGCGAGGTCCGGCGTCGCCTCCGGCCAGCCGAGGGTCGAGAAGGGCCAGAGCGCCGACGAGAACCAGGTGTCGAGCACGTCCGGGTCCTGGGTCAGCCGGTCGGTCCCCGCCTCGGCGATCGCCTCCTCCAGGCTGTGCGCCACGATGCAGCGGCCGTCCTCGGTGTACCAGGCGGGGATCTGGTGCCCCCACCAGAGCTGGCGCGAGATGCACCAGGGGCGGATGTTGGTCAGCCAGTGCTCCCAGGTCTTGTCCCACGAATCGGGGATCAGCTGCACGGCGCCGTCGCGCACCGCCTCGACTGCCTGCTGCGCCATCGTCGTCATGTCGCAGAACCACTGGGTGGAGACCAGCGGCTCGATCGCCTCGCCGCTCCTCTGGCTGTGGCCGACGTTGTGGACGTGCTCCTCGACCTTGACCAGGTACCCCTCGTCGCGCAGCCGCTCGACGATCTTCGTCCGCGCCTCGGCGCGGTCGAGCCCCGCGAACTCCGGTCCCGCCTCGGCGGTCATCCGGCCGTCGAGGCCGATCACGGTGATCCCCGGCAGGCCGTGCCGCTTCCCCATCTCGAAGTCGTTGGGGTCGTGGAACGGGGTGATCTTGACCAGCCCGGTGCCGAACTCGCGGTCGACCGCGGCGTCGGCCACGAACGGCAGGCGCCGGCCGACCAGCGGCAGGATCGCCGCCTTGCCATGGAGGTGGAGGTAGCGCTCGTCCTCCGGATGGAGGGCGACCGCGGTGTCGCCCAGCATCGTCTCCGGACGGGTGGTGGCGACCACGATCCGCTCGCCGGTCGTGCTCCCCTCGACCGGGTAGGCGACGTGGTAGAGCTTCCCCTGCACCGTCTTCATCTCGACCTCGAGGTCGGAGACGGCGGTGCCGAGCCGGGGCGACCAGTTCACCATGTACTCGCCGCGGGTGATCAGCTTCTCGCGGTAGAGGCGGACGAACGCCTCGCGCACCGCCGCCGAGAGGCCGGCGTCGAGGGTGAAGCGCTCGCGGCTCCAGTCGCAGGAGGCGCCCAGGCGGTCGAGCTGCTCGCGGATGTTGCCGTGATACTGCGCCTTCCACTCCCACATCCGCGCGAGGAAGCGCTCGCGCCCCAGCTCGCGGCGGCTCGTCCCTTCGGACTCGAGGTGGCGCTCGACCATCAGCTGGGTGGCGATGCCGGCGTGGTCGGTGCCGGGGAGCCAGAGGGCGTTGTACCCCTGCATCCGCCGCCAGCGGGTGAGCAGGTCCTGGAGGGAGGACTGCAGGGCGTGGCCGACGTGGAGCTTGCCGGTGACGTTGGGCGGCGGGATCATGATGCAGAACGACGGCTTCGCCGACGGCGCCTCGGCGCGGAAGTACTCCTTCGCCGCCCAGCGCCGCTGCCAGACCGGCTCGTAGGCGGCGGGATCGAAGTGCTTGTCCATTTCGGCCGTCCCCGGCTCTCCGGCCGCCTTCTCCGCGTTCGTGCCGCTCACCACGTCGGTCTCCTTGCCTGCAAAATCAAACCGTCCAACAAACAGAAGGGAGCGGTGATGTCACCGCTCCCCGTACGCCTTCGGACCTGCCGAAGGCTGTGCTACTCGACCTGACCCTCGAGCTCGCGCAGGCGGTCGCGGATGATCACCTCCGCCATGTCCGGGATCACTTCCCAGGCCACGTCGCGGATGGTCCGGTCGCCGAGCAGCTCCACCACCCGGCGGGCGATGCGGTCGACGTCGCCGTCCGACAGCGTGCCGGAATACGAGCCGTTGCCGCCGTGCGCGGCGTGGATGGTGGGCTCCGCGGAGTGGGCATGGTCCACCGCCGATGGGGCTTCGTAGGGCGCTTCATCTTCCGCCGGGTGCGCCGAGTGCGGCGGCAGGGGGGCCTCGGCCTCCACCGCCACGAACGCCTCGTGCTCGCTCCACCGCAGCTCCGGCTCGACCGGCGGGGTCTGCCAGGCGGGGACGGGAGGGGTGTCGAAGTGCAGCGTCTCCACCGGCTCCGCCGCCGCTTCCACGGGCGCTTCGACGGGCGCTTCTATGGGAGAAACGTTCCAGTCGAAGCCGGCGGCGGCCGGCGCCGCGGGCGCTTCGTGGGCGTAGCGGTCGTGCGGCTCCTCGTCGAGCGACAGCTCGCCGGGGGCGCCGAAGACGTCCTCCCGCACGCCGAAGGTCGGCGCGTCCTCGTCGAGCGCGAAGACCGGCTCGGCCGCGGCCAGATGGCCGCCGTCCGCAAAGCCCGGGTCCGGCTCGAGCGCGAACGACGGCTCGCGGTCGAAGGGCTCGGGAGCGGCCGCCGGCGCGTGGGGCGTGTGGAACGGTGCCGGTGCCGCGGGCTCCGGCTCGAGCTCGAAGCTCCCCCACGCCGGCTCCGCCGAGAATTCGGGGACGGCCGCCGCGCCCATGAAATCGAGCCCGCTGGCCGCCGGCGGCGTCGCCGCCAGGTCCGGGGTCGGGTGGGGCGCCATCCAGTCGGGCGTCGCCGCCGGCATCGGCGGCATCGGCGGCATCGGCGGCATCGGCGGCATCGGCGGCATCGGCGGCGAAAGAGGCGTCGCCGGCTGGGCGATCGGCGGAGCGGCCCAGGCCGGCTCCGGCAGCGGCGCGGCTTGCGCCGGGGTCTTGGCGGCGATCAGCTCGTCGACCCGCTGCAACAGCTCCTGCGAGTCGAACGGCTTCTTGAGGAACGAGTCGGCGCCCACCGCGCGGGCCTGGGCCTCGTCGAACGGCTCGAAGGTTCCCACCAGCAGCAGCACCGGGAGATCCGCCCGCTGCGCCTTCGCCCGCCGGCACACCTCGTAGCCGTTGGCGCCCGGCATGTGCACGTCGGCGATGACGAAATCCGGATGCATCTCGGCCAGCAGCGCCACCGCCTCATCGCCGTTGCTCACGGCGCGGACCTCGTAGTCCTCGTCCATGAACGTCAGCTCGATAACCTTCTGAATGGTGACGCTGTCGTCCGCCAGTAGAATCCTTCTCTTCATTCCCCCTCCGTCCTTGTCGCCCTAAAGTACCACCGCGGCAGCGGTTTAGGAAGGGACCGCCACCGTGGCGAACCGTTTCTGCAAGTATTCGACGATCGCCTTGGTCGAGGTGCCGGGGAGGAAGATGGCGTCCACGCCGGCGCTCTTCAGCCCCGCGATGTCCTGCTCGGGGACGATTCCGCCGGCGAACACCAGGATGTCCTCGGCCCCCTGCTCGCGCAGCAGGCGGGTCACCTCCGGCAGCAGCACGTTGTGGGCGCCGGAGAGGATCGAGAGCCCCACTGCGTCGACGTCCTCCTGCACGGCCGCCGCCGCGATCTGCTCCGGCGTCTGGCGGAGCCCCGTGTAGATCACCTCGTAGCCGGCGTCCCGCAACGCCCGCGCCACCACCTTGGCGCCGCGGTCATGGCCGTCCAAGCCCGGCTTGGCGATCAGGATGCGAACCCGTCTTTCACTCATGGCGGCGGATTGTAGCAGAGGGGGCGGAATCAAGATCCCTGCCGGGCGACCGCGGGTCGCCCCTACAACAGATTCCGGCCTCGGTGTAGGGGCGACCCGCGGTCGCCCGGCTAACTCCTGCTACTTCAAAAAATAGAAGATCAGGTCCGTCTTCGGCGGGGCGTAGCCGAGCTGGCGCAGCAGCGAGGTGATCTGCCCGCGGTGGTAGGTCGCGTGGTTCACCATGTGGGCGATCGGCTGCCAGAGCGGCCGGCTGACCGCTCCGAGCTCGGAGTCCTCCCAGGTGATCTCGGCGGCGAGCTGCTCGTCGGTCAGCGCGGCGAGGAACGCCTCGACTCCCGCCGCCGTCTCCTCCCAGCCCTGAATCCAGGCGGGCAGGTCCGGGAAGTCCTGCAATCCCGGGCGGCGCTCGATCTGGCGGCCCGCGAAGCGGGAGAGCCAGAGCCGCTGCGAGCCCAGGATGTGGACCATGGTGCCGAGCAGCGATCCGAAGCTGACCCCGGCGTCGCGCGTCAGATCCTCCGGCGTCACCTCGCGGACCGCCTTCAACATCATGCGGTCGGCCCACAGCATGTAGAGGAGCTGCTCGCGCAAGATGGTCGAGGGCAGGGTCGAGGCGGACATGGTCGAGGAGGTCATCGTCGAGGGCGTCATCAGAAGACCGCCGGCTCCTCGTAGGTGCCGAAGACGTCGCGCAGGGCGTCGCTGATCTCGCCGACCGTGCAGTAGGCCTTCACCGCGTCGAGGATCAGCGGCATGGTGTTCTCGGTCCCCGCCGCCCCGGTCTTGAGCGCCGCCAGCGTCCGCTCGACGGCTCCCTTGTCGCGCCGGCTCTTCACCGCGTCGAGGAGGGCGATCTGGCGCTCCGCCAGGTCGTCGCCGATGTAGAGGATGTCGATCGGCGGCTCGTTCTCGAGCTGGTAGGCGCTCACCCCCACGATCAGCTTCTCCTTCTCCTCGAAGGCGCGCTGGTAGGCGAAGGCGGCGTCCATCGTCTCGCGCTGCGGGAACCCCGCCTCGATCGCCTCGACCATGCCGCCGAAGTCGTCGATCCGCCGGAAGTAGTCGAAGGTGCCGTCGACCATCCGCCGCGTCATCTCCTCGACGAAGTAGCTGCCGCCGAGCGGATCGATCGAGTTGATCACCCCCGACTCGTGGGCGATGATCTGCTGCGTCCTGAGGGCGATCCGCGCGTTCTCCTCGGTCGGCAGGGCCAGCGTCTCGTCGAGCGAGTTGGTGTGCAGCGACTGCGTGCCGCCCATCACCGCCGCCAGCGCCTGGATCGTGGTGCGCACCACGTTGTTGTAGGGCTGCTGGGCGGTCAGCGAGCAGCCGGCCGTCTGGGTGTGGAAGCGGAGCATCCAGGAGCGCGGGCTCTTGGCGCCGTAGCGCTCGCGCATCACCTTCGCCCAGATCTGGCGGGCGGCGCGGAACTTCGCGACCTCCTCGAAGAAGTCGTTGTGGCTGTTGAAGAAGAAGGAGAGGCGCGGCGCGAACTCGTCGACGTCGAGCCCGGCGTCGATGCCGTACTGCACGTACTCCATGCCGTCGCGGAGAGTGAACGCCAGCTCCTGGAGCGCCGTCGAGCCCGCCTCGCGGATGTGGTAGCCGGAGATCGAGATCGTGTTCCAGCGCGGCACGTGCCGGCCGGCGAAGGAGAACTGGTCGGTGATCAGCCGCATCGACGGGCGCGGCGGATAGATGTACTCCTTCTGCGCGATGTACTCCTTGAGGATGTCGTTCTGGAGCGTCCCCGAGACCCGCTTCTCGACGTCCACCCCCTGCTTCTCCGCCACCGCCAGGTACATCGCGAAGAGGATCGGCGCCGTCGAGTTGATGGTCATCGACGTCGTCACCTCGCCGAGCGGGATGCCGTCGAAGAGCGCCTCCATGTCGGCCAGGGTATCGACCGTCACGCCGCACTTCCCCACCTCGCCCTTCGACATCGGGTGGTCCGAGTCGTAGCCGTAGAGGGTCGGCAGGTGGAAGGCGACGGAGAGGCCGGTCTGCCCCTGCGAGAGGAGGTACTTGAAGCGCCGGTTGGTGTCCTCCGCCGTGCCGAAGCCGGCGAACTGGCGCATCGTCCACAGCTTGCCGCGGTAGCCGGTGGGATGGATGCCGCGGGTGTAGGGGAACTCGCCCGGGACGCCGATGGTGCCGAGCGGGTCGACGTCCGCCACCTGCTCGGGGGTGACCAGGTGCGGCACCTCCATGCCGGAGACGGTCGTGAAGTCCGTCTTCCAGAACGCCGCCTTGGCCTCTGCCTTCCCCGCGGCCGCCTCCCAGCGGCGGCGCGCCGCGCCCATCTCCGCGAGAGCGTCCTGCTGATAGACCGGATTCGCCGCCGGGGCGGCCTCGGTCAGAAGGGTCGGTTCCTGGTCCTTCACGGCCATCGGGAAAGCTCCTTTCAGCGGGTACGCAGGCGGGGCCGGACCCGCCAAACCTCGGAAGTATAGCCGAGTGCGGAAGGGAGGCGGGAAGCCCTCATCGCTCGCCGGCACGGGGCGGGTTAAACTAGGAGCGTTCAAAGGAGAATTCATGAAGACGATCGGCGGAGCCACCCTGGTTGGAGTCCTGATCGCACTCGTCGTTATCTACTGGCTGAGCCCGCTCAACAATGGCGGGGTCGCCTTGGTGGTCCTGCTGAGCGTAAGCTTCGCCAACATCGTGGTCGGAGCGATCGCTGCCCTCCGGAAGCGGCCAGCGAGACCGGGACCGTCCCCCCGCAAGAAACGTGGCAACCACCCGAAGCTGCTGGTCCTCGCCTTGCTGCTCGCCGGCTGTTCGGCTCCGGAGCAGGCGCCACCTCCGCCGGCGGCTCAGGAACCCTCGCAGCCGCCGAAAGCGACGTACCACCATCGTGGTCACAAGGCCACCACCGGCCAGCAGGCAGAGAACCTTCCGGCGCGGGATTTCCTGCTTCGCAACCAGTCTCCTCCGGCGGGCTATGGCGCCTACGGCTATCTGGTGTTCACCGCGCGTCCTGACGCGTCGAGCCTGCCGCTCTACCAGGCCGCCTGTGAGAACTATGAGAGCAGTCTCCAAACCGTGGACCAATATTCCGACGTCCCTCCATCGCACCTGATGGTGACGTTCTGGCTGCTGCAGAACCGCCCCGCAGAGGCAAGCTGCGACGCTCTGATCAAGAGCTACGATCTTGCGGCCGCCACTAAGATCGCACGGAGGATCGGCAAGTTGAACGTCCGTGGCCCGATTCTCGTAGCCTGGAGGAGCCCTTTCGACTTCGGCTCGACCGATGCAGGCGATTCCCTCGTCGTCGACATGTCCAGCTTCAGTAGTCCAAGCGACGTGTCAGAGGCCTTTCGGGTCTGGCGGGACAAGATCTCTCAGGACCCCGAGGTCTGGAGTCATGGCTTCAACCTCGCGATCGTCCGGGTAGCCCTGCGGTCGTTCCTGAACACCTACGGCCAGCAGGTCGTCGCGCTCGTCGGGGGCGGCGGCTCGCATTGACGTCTGAAAGAGACCCTGGCGGATCCTGGCAGCCGCGCTTCACCCTGACGCCGGCCGTCGCGCGCCGCCTGATGGAGATCGAAGCGGCGCGGGCCGTCGTCGCCGCGACCCGGCTGCCGCTCGCCGTCCAGTCCGCGATGCGCAACCGGGCGCGGCTCCGCGCCACCCACTACTCCACCCGCATCGAAGGGAACCGGCTGACCCTCGCCGAAGCCGAGCAGGTGGTCGGCGGCCGGCGGGTCCAGTTCCACGGCCGGGAGCGCGACGCGGGAGAGGTGCGGAGCTACTGGAGGGCTCTGCTCAAAGTCGAGGAATGGGCGGCGCGGTCGGCCGAGCTCACTGAGGAGCTGATCCAGCGTCTCCACGCGCTGGTGGAAGGACAACGGCGGCCTAGCGCATACCGCGACGGCCAGAACACCATCCGGGATTCGGAGACCGGCGCCCTGGTCTATCTGCCTCCCGAGGCCCGCGACGTTCCGGGATTGATGACCGGCCTCGTCGCCTGGGTGCGGAGCGCCAAAACCGAGGGGCTCCCCCTGCCGATCGTGGCCGCCCTGGCGCACTACCAGTTCGTCACCATCCATCCCTACTACGACGGCAACGGCCGCACCGCCCGTCTGCTCGCCACCTTCCTTCTGCAGCGGGGGGATTACGGGCTCGACGGCTTCCTGTCGCTCGAGGAGGAGCACGCTCGGGATGTCGGCGTCTACTACCAGTCGCTTTCCGTCCATCCCCACCACAACTACTACGAGGGACGCGACGTAGCTGATCTGACCCCTTGGCTCGGGTACTTCCTTACCGTCCTGGCGGCCTCCTGCGATGCGATCCGGCTGGAGGTAAAGGATGCCGCTTTTCTCGAAGAGAACCCTACCGCCGGCTCCGAAGGGGCGACAGCGTAGAGCCTGGGCTTGCTCCGGCGGGCTGGGGCTTTGTGCGCGTCGGCCACAAGGCGCCCTGGAAGGCTCCCTACAGCGCGCCCCGAAGGGGCGAAAATTTGATTAGCCCGGTGCTTTAGCGCCGGGTTTCAGAGGTTTTCCCTTCCCACCCGCCCCGAAGGCGGCGGTGCCTTGCGCACGGAATTCGCCTCGAGCCCGACCTCGCGACCGCCGATCTGGTGCGCCACGTCAAGGGCGGGCCCTCCAACGGTGTACACGAGAAGGCAGGCCGCTGTCTCGAGCTCGCCCGGCAGTTAGGGGGGCGCGGCGTTTTGGGTCAGCGAATCCGCGAATCGCAGGTTCCCCCAAGGGCACCGCCCCTTTGGGGCGGGGTGGAAATGGGAACCTCTGGAACCCGGCGCTAAAGCACCGGGCTAATCAAATTTCGCCCCTTCGGGGCGCGCTGTAGGGAGCCTTCCAGGGTGCCTTGTGGCGACGCGCACAAAAATGACAGCCCGCGAACAGAGTGGGTCCGATATTCGCTCCCATGCGTGACTTCACTGCTATCCGCTACGCCATGGCCAACATCTCCGCGTCCTACATCACCGGCCCGTCCTTCCGGAATTCCGCCTGCGGGAGGAACCGGTCGCGGTCGTAGGGCGGGTCCTCGTGGTCGGGGATCCCTTCCTCCGGCCAGTCCGCGAGCCAGCTCTGGCGCTCCTCCTCGCTGGCGTAGTACTTCAGGAACAGGTTGGTGTGCTCCTCGCTGCCGCTGCCGACCATGTCGATGTGGCCGGCGAAGTCGGGGTTCTCCGGCATCAGCACCGCCTCCTCGCGCAGGGCATCGTCCCACAGCTCGGTGTAGAGCTCGCGGTCGCTCAGATGGTCGGTCGAGTGCAGGTAGTTGCCGAGCAACGCGAGGGCGTGGATGACCTCCTTCAGCTTGCGGCTGAGCTGCTCGTCGTCGAGCTCGGCCGGCGGCGGCAGCGCTACCCCGGTCTCCGGCAGCACGTCGAACAAGGGCCTCGGCTCGACCCGCTCGAAGGCGGCGACGTGGTCCAGGAACAGCTTCTTCAGATCGTCCGTGTCGTCCTCTGACATCTAGGTCTCCCTGGCTAACCCTGCGGTTTCAACCACAGCTCCCTGAGGAACTGCTCCTGCTTCGCAATCGCATCCGCGCGCATCGCCGGATCGGGGTCGAAGTCCCGTTCCTGCTCCTTCAGATTACGCGTCAGCAGATGCCCCACTCCCGGGTATACGTGCAGATCGCAGCGATTGCCTTTCGCAGCGGCCTCCGCGCAAAAGCGGCGGGCGCCGGCGACGGGAGTCATGGTGTCTTCGGTGCCCTGTATGAGGACCGTAGGCGCTAGGCGCGCGGGGATGTGATCGACGGGTGAGTAGTCCCGGGCGCTGGCCCGCCCTTGCAGCAGCTTGGTGAACCAGCCGTCGTCGGCCGCGTCGACGGCTGGCGACAGCAGGAGCATGGCGTCCGGGCCGCCATTGGCGAGCTGCCCTTCGCGGCTGCCGCAACCCAGGGTGGCCGACGCGGCGACGAGGTGCCCGCCCGCGGAGACGCCGTAGCCGGCGACTTTCGTGGCATCGACGCCAAGGGAGGCCGCGTGCCGGCGCACCCAGTGGAACGCCGCGCAGGTATCGGCGAGTTGCTCGATCGGGGTGACCTTGCCTTCCGCCAGCTGGTACTCGACCGGAATGGCGACGAGGCCGAGCCGCTGGAAGCTCCGGGCGGCGTCGAACGTCCAGGCGGCCTCACCCGACACCCAGCCGCCGCCATGGAAGAGCAGGATCGCCGGTGTGGGATGAGACATCGCGGGAGCAAAGACGTAGGCGTTCAGGCTCTGTCCGTCCACCTCGCGGTAGACCTGGCGGGCCGGCTCCCGCGGCACCTCCGTCTTCGGATGGACCGGGGGCTTGGCGGCGGCGCAGCCGGCCCACAGGATCAGAGTGGAGAGGATCGTCGTCGCTTGGAGTCGAGAGCGCATGGCGGTGGCCGACTTTATCGCATCCCGCCGGCGAACGCCTTCTGGGGTATCGTAGATTCGGCGTACATCCGTACGCTCCACAGAAAGGGGAAGACCACGTGAAGAAGAGAACGATCACCAAGCTGCGACTCGACCGCGAGACCCTGCGGATTCTCACCGACACGAGCCTCCAGGAGGCGGTGGCGGGAGCCATCACGTTGGGCTGCTCGGGGCCCTGCACCAAGACGGCCCCCCACGCGTTATCGAAGGACGTCGGCTGCAACTGATCCCCCGACCTACTTCTCCCGCACAAGAAAAAGGCGGCGTCCCGCAGGACGCCGCCGCATCGGATTGCGAAGGCCGAGACCTGGTAGTAGTAGCCTGCGGAGGGAAGAATCCTGCCCGCGGAGGATCTGCTAGACTGCGCTGCTCAAATTCAGGCGGCCCCTCGGGGATCCCGCCCTCGAGGAACCCCACATGATCGATTCGCGCCAACTGTCGAAGAAGCTACCTTCCCGCCTGACGCTGCTCGCGCTCGGGCTCGCCCTGTCGCTCGCCGTGGGCTGCAAGCCGAAGGAGACGACGCCGGCCGCGCCCCCCGCCGGCGGAAAGGCTGCGGACGCCGCGGCGTCCCCCGGCCAGCCCGGCACGCCGGCCGTCCCGGGTACGCCGTCCACGCCGGGCACGCTCGCCGCGCACACCCCCACCGGCGGCACGCCGGCCTCGGCGGGAGGCTTGGCCGGGGTGCCGGGTGCCGCGGGGGCCGACAACACCCCCCTGCCGCCGGACAAGATGCCAGCGGTGGTCGCCAAGGTCAACGGCCAGCCGATCAAGAAGAACGATCTGATCGACGGCGGCCAGGTGGTGCAGATGCGCTTCGCCCAGATGGGGCAGCAGATCGCCCCCTCCTCCCGCTTCTACCACCAGGTGCTCAACGAGCTGGTCGCCATCATCCTCCTCCAGCAGGACGCCAAGGCGCAGGGGATGACGGCCAGCGACGCCGAGATCCAGCAGGCGGTCGCGTCGCGCAAGGGGGCCTTCCCCAGCGAGGCGGCCTACAAGGCGGCGCTCCAGAAGGCCGGGATCACCGAGGAGACGCTGAAGCAGCAGGCGCGCGACCAGATCGCCGTCCAGAAGTACGTGCAGACCAAGATCGCCCCCGGCGTCAACGTCTCGGACGCGATGGCGAAGGACTTCTACGACAAGAACAAGGACAAGATGCAGGTCCCCGAGCGGCTCCATCTGCGCCACATCCTGATCCAGGTGGCGCCCACCGCCGCCCCCGCCGACAAGCAGAAGGCGCGGCAGAAGGCGGAGGACGTCCTCAAGAAGATCAAGGGGGGCGAGGACTTCGCCAAGCTGGCCGCGCAGTACTCGGACGATCCGGGCTCGAAGGACCGCGGCGGCGACCTCACCGTCGCCCGCGGCCAGGCCGGGCCGCAATTCGACGCCGCCGCCTTCGCGCTCAAGAAGCCGAACGACCTTTCGGACATCGTCGAGAGCCGCTTCGGGTACCACATCATTCAATTGCTCGACAAACAGCCGGCGTCGACGGTTCCGTTCGAGCAGGTGAAGGAACGGATCGTCCAGGGATTGAAGCAGCAGGAGGTTCAGAAGCTGGTGCAGGCCCGCGCCGAGCAGCTGAAGGCGAAGGGGAAGGTAGAAATCTTCCTGTGATCGGTTGAGTCGGGCTCCAGCTCGGTAGAAACCGGGCAACGCTCCGTGGAATCGAGGCCTCGCTCGCTTGCGAGGCCTTTTTCTTTGCGTTCGAGCAGCGGTTTTCCGCCGCTGCGCGGATGAATTTCGGCGGCGAACGAGGAAACGAAGCCTGCGCGGACCGCTCGCTAGGAAACTTCGCCGCCCACCAAGCCCGCGAGCATCGCTTCGGCGCTCGCCGCGCCCGCTTCGTCGCCTCGCGGATCGATGTCGTCGACACTGCGGGTCACTTTGTCGATCATCTCGAGGGTTTCGATCTCGTCGCCGCCCGCGGCACCCATCTCCTTGAAGCGGCGGGCGGCGGGGAGGACCCGCAACTCGAGCGAGCCGACCGCCTTGTTGTAGGCGTCGACGCTCGCCCCCAGGCTCCTGCCGGTGGTCGCGAGGTGGCCGGCGAAGGTGCGCAGGCGCTCGTAGAGCGAGCGGCCGAGCTCGCTGATCGCCTTGGCGTTCTCCTCCACCTGCGCCTGCCGCCAGCCGTAGGCGACGGCGCGCAGCAGGGCGATCAGGGTGGTCGGCGTGGCGAGGATCACCCGCTGCTCGACGCCGTGCTCGATCAGCGACGGGTCCTGCTCGAGCGCGGCGCTGAAGAAGGTCTCCCCCGGCAGGAAGAGGACGACGAACTCCGGCGCCGGCTCGAACTGCGCCCAGTACCCTTTCGCCGCCAGCCGGGAGAGATGGGAGCGGATCTGCTTGGCGTGATCGCGCAGCTTCGCCCGCCGCCCCTCCTCGTCGAGCGCCTCGAGGGAGTCGAGATAGGCGTCGAGCGGCGCCTTGGCGTCGATCACCACGTTCTTCCGGTTGGGCAGGCGGATCACCAGGTCGGGGCGCAGCCGTCCGTCCTCCGTGGTGACGCTCGCCTGCACGGAGAAGTCGCAGTAGGCGGTCATGCCGGCCATCTCGACCACCCGCTGGAGCTGGATCTCCCCCCACCGGCCGCGGGTCGACGACGAGCGCAGCGCGCCGACCAGCTTCGCCGTCTCGCGCTCGAGGCCCCCCTGCGCCGTGGTCAGGGTCTTCAGATGCTCGGAGAGGGTCGAGTAGGCGACGGCGCGGGTGGCCTCCATCTCGCGGATCTTCTCGTCGACCTTGTGGAGCGACTCCTTGAGCGGCAGCACGAGGTCGCCGATCGCCTGCTGGCGGCGGTCGAGATCCCCCCGCGCCGCCTCCTGGAGCTTCTCGAAGGTCGCCTTGGCGAGATGGACGAAACTGACGTTGTTGTTCTGCAGCGCCTCGGCGGAGAGCGCCTTGAAGGCATCCGAGAGCTGCGAGCGCGCCTGGTCGAGAAGCCGCACCTTCTCGGCCGCCGCCTGGCGCTCCTTCTCGATCGTGGTCTGGAGGCGAGCGATCTCGGTCAACGCCCGCGTCCGCTCCTCCCGCAACCGAGCCGTCTCGGCCGCCTGCTGGCGCGACGCCAGCCAGACCAGGAGACCCCCGGCGGCGAGCGCCAGCAGGTGAGTGAGCAGAGCGGTCGCCGTCACTGCGCCCCGGCCCGGGAGTGGATATGTAGGGGCATAAGAAAAGCTTAACACAAGATGATGTGGAGGCCCCCACCCCCAACCACCCGGGCGCTCCGCGCCCCTATCGCCCCAGCAGATGCCGCGCGATCACCATCCGCTGCATCTCGCTCGTCCCCTCGTAGATGGTGGTGACGCGGACGTCGCGGTAGAGGCGGGAGATCTCGTAGTCGTCGTGGAAGCCGTTGCCGCCGTGGATCTGGAGGCTCTCCTGGCAGGCGCGGTTGGCGGCTTCGGAGGCGTAGACCTTGGCCTGGGCGGCGAGGCGGCCGGCGCGCGGGGTCCCCTCGGCGGCGGCGGCGGCGTAGGTGAGGACGCGGGAGGCGGCGAGCTCGGTCGCCATCTGGGCGATTTTGAACTGGATCGCCTGGTTGGCGGCGATCGGCTGGCCGAACTGCACCCGCTCCTTGGCGTAGGCGACGGCGAGCTGGAGCGCCCGCTCATGGATCCCCGCCGCCTGGGCGCCGATGCCGAGGCGGGAGTGGTCGAGGGTCGAGAGGGCGATCTTCAGCCCCTGCCCCTCCTCGCCGAGGAGGTTGCCGGCCGGCACCCGGCAGTCGGCGAAGTAGATCTGCGCCGTGCGCGACGAGCGCAGCCCCATCTTCTCCTCGGGCTTCCCCACCGAGAAGCCGGGCGCGTCGGCGGGGACGACCAGGGCGGAGAGCCCCCGCTTCCCCGCCTGCGGGGTCGGTGCGCGCCACCACCACGAAGTAGCCGGCGTGGCCGGCGTTGGTGATCCACGCCTTCTGGCCGTTGAGCACCCAGGAGTCGCCGTCCCGCTGCGCCGTGGTCTTCAGGCTGCCGGCGTCGCTCCCCGCCCCCGGCTCGGTGAGGCCGAAGCCGCCCAAGGTGGCGCCGGAGGCGAGCTCCGGGAGGACCTGCCGCTTCAGCGCCTCGCTCCCGAAATGGACGATCGGCCAGGCGCAGACCGAGTTGGTGACGCTCATCGTCACCGCCACCGCCGGATCGGCCTTCGAGATCTCCTCGATGGCGAGCAGGTAGGAGAGGGTGTCGGTCCCGGCGCCGCCGTACTCCTCGGGGATCAGCATCCCCATCAGCCCCATCTCCCCCATCTCCTTGAAGATGTCGAGGGGGAAGGTGTGCTCGCGGTCGCGCTCCTGGATCCCCGGACGGATGCGCTCCTCGGCGAAGCGGCGGACCTCGTCGCGCAGGAGCTGCTGGTCCTCGCTGAGCGAGAAGTCGACGCCGGACCTGGCGGCGTGGGCGGTGGATGGAGCTTCGGTGAGCACGGCCATGATCGCGCCTTTCTCGAGGGCTTACGCCTTGAGCACCCAGTCGGCGATCACCATCTTCTGGATCTCGCTGGTCCCCTCGTAGATCTCGGTGATGCGGGCGTCGCGGAAGTAGCGCTCGACGTTGTACTCCTTGGTGTAGCCGTAGCCGCCGTGGATCTGCAACGCCTTGTTGGTGACCCGCTGCGCCATCTCGGAGGCGTAGAGCTTGGCCTGCGCCGCCTCGAGGGTGAAGCGCTTCTGGTTCTCCTTGGCCCACGCCGCCTTCCAGACGAGGAAGCGGGCGGCGTCGAGCTCGGTCGACATGTCGGCGAGGTAGAACTGGATCGCCTGGAAGTCCGAGAGGTGGGCTCCGAACTGCTCGCGCTCCTGGGAGTAGGCGAGCGCCTCCTCGAAGGCTCCCTGGGCGATGCCGACCGCCTGCGCGGCGATGCCGATGCGGCCGCCGTCGAGGGTCGACATGGCGACCTTGAACCCCTCCCCCTCCTCGCCCAGCCGGTAGCGGGCCGGGATGCGCAGGTCGGTGAAGGCGAGCTCGGTGGTCCCCGAGGCGTTGACGCCGAGCTTGAACTCGTGGGTGCCGTGGCTGTAGCCCTTGCTGTCGGCGGGGACGATGAAGCAGGTGATCCCCTTGTGCTTCTTCGCCAGGTCGACGCTGGCGAAGACCAGGGCGACGTCGGCGTCGGTGCCGTTGGTGATGAAGATCTTGTTGCCGTTGAGCACGTAGTCGTCGCCGTCGCGGCGCGCCGTGCTGCGGATGCCGGCCGGATCGCTGCCGGCGCCGGGCTCGGTCAGGGCGAAGCAGCCGAGCTTCCTGCCGGCGGCCAGCGGGGTCAGGAACTCCCGCTTCTGCTCGTCGGTGCCGAACTTCAGCAGCGGGTCGCAGACCAGCGAGTTGTTGACCGAGAGGATCACCCCGGAGGTGGCGCAGACCCGGCTGATCTCCTCGATGACGACGGTGTAGGCGAGGGTGTCCATGCCGGCGCCGCCGTACTCCTCGGGGATGGCGACCCCGGCGAGCCCCAGCTCGCCGGCCTGATCGAAAAAGGAGCGCGGAAACTCGCCCGACTCGTCGATCTCCTTGGCGCGCGGGCGGACGACCTCCTCGGCGAACCTCCGGATGGATTCCTGCAGCAGCTTCTGCTCTTCGTCGAGCTCGATTCTCATGGCTTTCCTTTTGCGGTTGCGGGGTGCGCGGAGCGGAACCCGCCCGATCGTAGCAACCGCTCCGAGGGGGGTCAAGGAAGGGGCGTCTTCTCTCCGGGGGCCCACTTGAGGCACAATCCCCCCACCATGAAGAGAAATGAACCGTCGCAGGGGACGCTGCAATATACCGAGACCGAGATCCGGAGCTACCTGCCGACCGGCTGGGCGCTGGCCGGCGACCGCCAGGGGAGCTGGGACGCCAAGAAGAAGCTCTGGCGCGCCACGGTGCTCGACAACGTCGACTTCGACTACGACGTCGAGGTCAAGCCGGAAGCCGCCGGCAAGCTGGGGCGCCTCGAGGCGCTGAAGGTGGCGATGAACAAGGTGTTTCGCGAGCGGCTGGGATAGTCCGTTCCAGATTCAGCCCGAAGGGGCGGCCGCAGACCTTTCGATCCGGTCTGTGGCCGCCCCTTCGGTGCTTCAGGACCTTCCGCGGCCGGACTAGAATGCCTGCGAGCCTTCGGAGGTGTGCCGCTTGCTGATGACCCTCACCGTGCTGGGCAGCGTCGTCGGGCTGTCGCTGCTGATCGTGATCCTCGCCGCCCTCCAGCGGCGCTTCTTCTGGGTGCGCCAGCTCGCCTTTCCGCTCTACGTGGCGGCCGGGGTGGCGACGCTCGAGATCGTCACCCTCCTCCAGCCCGGCTACCAGATGGCGGCCCTCACCCAGACCCTCGGCTGGGCGTGGCTCTTCCTCGGCCTGATCACCATCCTGCGCCTGCTCGGGCTCTACCTGTTCGACGTCCACCTGACGGCGAAGCGGGGGATGCGCCTGCCGCCGCTCCTCCCGGCGGTGACGATGACGGTGGTCTATCTGGTCACCGCCATCGTCACCCTGCGGATGAGCTTCCCCAAGCTCGACGTCACGGCGCTGGTCGCCACCAGCGCCGTCACCTCGCTGGTGCTCGGCCTCGCCCTGCAGCCGATCCTCGCCAACTTCTTCGCCGGCCTGGTGATCTCGATCGAGAAGCCGTTCCGCATCAACGACTGGATCAAGGTCGGCGAGCAGGAGGGGCGGGTGATGGCGATCACCTGGCGCACCACCCACCTGCGCACGCGAGACAACGACAACCTGGTGATCCCCAACGCCAAGCTGGCCGACGATCGGGTGCTCAACTACTACTACCCGCACCCGCTCCACCTCGAGCACATCAAGGTGCCGGTCCATTTCGACGAGCCCCCCTACCGCGTCCGCCAGATCCTCCTCGAATGCGCCGCCGGCGTCTCCGGGGTGCTCGACAAGCCGGGGCCGGACGTCTACGTCCTCGCCTTCGAGGCGAGCACGATCGTCCACGAGCTGCGCGTCTGGATCGAGGACATGGCGCTGTCGACGCGGATCGCCAGCGAGCTGCGGGGGCGCATCTGGGAGGAGTTCCGCCGCCAGGGGATCGTCATGCCCTACCCGATCCAGACGGTGGAGCTGGTCCGGGCCGCGCCGAAATCCCGCCGGCCCGGGGGCGCCGCCGGGGACGGCGAGCCCGCCGCGCCCCCTGCCCGCCTCTACGTCGCCGAGGGGCCCGAGCGCGGAGCGTCGCTCGATCTCAAGGGAGCCGAGCCGGCGACGGTCGGGCGCTCGCGCACCTGCGCGCTGGCGCTCTCCGATCCCAACGCCAGCAAGGAGCACCTGCGGATCGCCTGGGAGGAGGGCGCCTGGACGATGACCGACCTCGGCAGCAGCAAGGGGACGCGGGTCAACGGCAAGCCGGCCACGCGCGCCGTGCTCCGACCCTTCGATCGCCTCGCGGTGGGCGACACGGTTATGATCTTCGAGAGCGATGGCACCTCCCCTCCCTGAATCGATCGGCCCCTACCGCGTCCGCGAGCTGCTCGGCAAGGCCGGGCAGGCGGTGGTCTACAAGGGCGTCTCGCCGCAGGGTCGGTCGGTCGCCGTCAAGCTCTTCCCCCCGTCGCTGAGCGCCGACCCCGCCGCCGTCGAGCGTTTCCACGCCGAGCTGCGGGCGGCCGCGCCGGTGACCCGCCATCCCAACCTGGCGCAGATCCTCGAGACCGGCCAGGAGGGGGAGCGGCTCTACGTCGCCATGGAGCTGGTCGAGGGGACGTCGCTCGACCGCGTGCTCAAGGAGAGGCGGCTGGCGCTCGCCGAGGCGTTCACGGTGATGGGAGGGATCTGCCGCGCCCTGGTCCAGGCGCACCAGCACGGCCTCGTGCACCGCAGCCTCACCCCGCGCAACGTCCTGGTCTCCCCGGACTTCGCGACCGTCAAGGTGTCGGACCTCGGGGCGACCCGCTTCGAGACGGCGGCGCCGAGCCTCACCGCCACCCTCGGCACCGGCGCCATCCACCTGGGGGCGATGTACTACCTGCCGCCCGAGGTGCTGGAGGGGACGGGGACGGCCGACGCCCGCTCGGACCTCTACTCCGCCGGGGTGATCTTCCACCAGATGCTGACCGGCCGCGCGCCGGGCCCCCACTTCGGCCTGCCGAGCCAGATCGATCCCGCGCTCTCCCCCGAGATCGACGTGGTGGCCCTGCGCTGCCTGGCCCGCCGTCCCGACGAGCGCTACGCCAACGCCGGCGACCTCCTCGCCGCCCTCGGCCGCCTCGAGGAGACGCTGCGGCTGCGCACCCTGACCGAGATCCGCGGCCTCTCCCGCGCCGGCTCGCGGCTGCTCGCCGGCGGCGGCAAGGGAGCCGGGGAGGAGGCCGGCAAGAAGCCCCTGCTCCTCTACGCCGGCCTCGCCCTGCTCGCCCTCGCCGCGATCGCGGCGGCGGTCTGGTGGCTGGCACGGTAGGGCTCCGGACCTCCTCAAAGACCGGCCGCAGGAGCCTTTCTCCTCCCCCGTACTCGGGGGAGGCCGGGAGGGGGCGCTCCGTAGTCCGGAACGCTTCCTTGTTCGCAACGTTGCGAGCCCCCTCCTGACCTCCCCCGAGTACGGGGGAGGAAAAAAGCACCCCTCCCGAGCTCAGGCTCCCCAATCCAAGGAGCCCGCCCCCCGTGATAGCTTCCCGAGGGCACTGTTTCGCCCTCGGAGGTCCATCATGGAATACCGCAATCTCGGCCACACCGGCCTCAAGGTCTCGCCGCTCTGTCTGGGCGCGATGATGTTCGGGGCGTGGGGGAATCCGGATCACGAGGAGTCGATCCGCATCATCCACAGCGCGCTCGATTCGGGGATCAACTTCATCGACACCGCCAACGGCTACTCCGAGGGGGAGTCGGAGGTGATCGTCGGCAAGGCGCTGAAGGACCGCCGCGAGGGGACGGTGCTCGCCACCAAGGTGTGGGCTCCCGTCGGCCCGGGCGCCAACCAGCGCGGGCTGTCGCGCAAGGCGATCCAGGAGCAGGTGGAGAACAGCCTGCGCCGCCTGGGCACCGACGTCATCGACCTCTACCAGATCCATCGCCCCGATCCCACGACGCCGCTCGAGGAGACCCTCTCGGCGTTGAACGACCTGGTGCGCCAGGGGAAGGTGCGCTACCTGGGCCTGTCGACCAATCACTACGAGGGGTCGGCGCTGTGGGAGAAGCGCTTCTCGGCGTGGGAGATCGTCGAGACGCTGTGGCTCAGCGAGCGGCACGGCTTCGAGCGCTTCGTCTCGATCCAGCCGCCGTACAGCATCCTGCGGCGCACGATGGAGCTCGAGCACTTCCCGATGTCCCAGAAGCTGGGGCTCGGCAACATCGTCTGGAGCCCGCTCGAGGGCGGGTGGCTGTCCGGCAAGTACCGGCGCGGCGGCGCCAACCCGCTCGACAGCAACCGCGCCGAGAAGTGGATCGGCGACCTCGGCAACCCGAAGTTCCAGCGCCGCCTCGACATCGTCGAGCAGCTGCTGCCGATCGCCGAGGCGAAGGGGATCTCGCTCGCCCGCCTCGCCAATGCCTGGGCGCTGCGCCACCCGGCGGTCACCTCGGTGATCCTCGGCCCGCGCACCCAGGAGCAGCTCGACGACAGCCTCGAAGCGGTGAACGTCACCTTCACGGACGAGGAGGCGGCGGCGATCGATCGGCTGGTGGAGCCGGGCACTTCAGCCCTCTGAGCAACCAGGAGAGCCCTGTTGCCCCGCGCAGCCGACTGGCAGCGACCGAAGGGAGCGAAGCCCGAAGGAGGCGAGCAGGGGCAAACAGGCTCTCCACCAGGGATGGGAGAACGGATGGCAGATCTGAAGGGAAAGACCCTCTTCATCACCGGCGCCAGCCGCGGCATCGGGCGGGCGATCGCCCTGCGCGCCGCCGCCGACGGCGCCAACGTCGCCATCGTGGCCAAGACGGCGGAGCCGCATCCGAAGCTGCCGGGGACGATCCACGAGACCGCCGCCGAGGTCGACGCGGCCGGCGGTCACGGGCTCGCGCATCCAGGCGGACATCCGCGACGACGAGCAGATCCACGCCGCCGTGGCGAAGACCATCGCGGCCTTCGGCGGCATCGACATCCTGGTCAACAACGCCAGCGCGATCAATCTCACCGGCACGCTCGAGACGCCGATGAAGCGCTTCGACCTGATGCGGGGGGTCAACGCCCGCGGCACCTTCGCCTGCTCGCAGGCCTGCATCCCGCATCTCCTCAAGGCGGCCAACCCGCACATCCTGACCCTGTCGCCGCCGATCAACCTCGATCCGCGCTGGTTCCGGATGCACACCGCCTACACGATGTCGAAGTACGGGATGAGCCAGTGCGTGCTGGGGATGGCCGCCGAATTCGCGGACGACGGGATCGCCGTCAACGCCCTCTGGCCGGCCACGGTGATCGCCACCGCCGCCCTCGCCATGCTGGGCGGCATCACCCCGCCCGAGAATTGCCGCACGACCGACATCATGGCCGACGCCGCCCACGTCGTGCTGACGCGGGACAGCCGCGCCGCCACCGGCCGCTTCTACATCGACGAGGAGGTGCTGCGCGAGGCGGGGGTCACCGACTTCGAGCGCTACGCGGTGGCGCCCGGGCACCCGCTCCACCGCGACCTCTTCCTCGGCGAGCCGCCCGAGGAGCTGCTGCGGCTCAAGGCTCCGCGGGGCTGACCTTTGCCGCGCGCTACGTCTTGACGAAGGTGCCGCGCTCGACGTCCTTGCGGACGCCGGGGAACGGCAGCGCCCGGCCGTGCGCGACGCAGTAGACGCCGGGCGGCAGGGTGCCGGCGGCGAACACCGCCTCGGTGAGGTTCTGCAGCGCGTCGGACTGCTTCATCTCGAAGGGGCGCATGGCGCCGGTGAGGACCACGGGGATGCGCGGGTGCTCCAGGTGCTCCCAGAGGTACTGGCCGGTGAGGCAGAGGGTGTCGGTGCCGTGGAGGATGACGATGGCGGCCGCCTCGCCGTCCCCGCAGGCGCCGTTCGCCTCGACCGCCGCGAGGATCTGGCGGCGGTCCTCCCCGGTCATCTCCAGGCTGTCCTTGCTCATCAGCTCGCGGACCTCGACCGCGGTCTCCTCGAGCCGCAGCTCGGAGAGCATCCGCCCCACCAGCGAGCGCCGGTTGGCGAGCTCCCCCGTCCGCTCGTCGTAGGTCTTCTCGATCGTGCCGCCGGTGGTGATGAGGGTGATCTTGCGCACGCGGGGGGACTGTATCGCCCTTGAGGGGTTCCGGCGAGCCCGCGCCCGGTCAGTTCTCGATCGCGGCGAGCGCCCGGTGCGCCACCGCCGGAGTGGGATCGGCGGCGAGGCGCGCCAGGGCGATGGCGTTGTCGGGGCCGCGGAAGCGGCCGAGGACCTCGGCGGCGGCGAGCCGGACGTGCCAGTCGGGGTGCAGGGCAGCGCTTTGGAAGAGGGCGTCGTCGCCGGGCCCGGCGCAGGCGGCGAGCGCCTTGTAGGCGATCCGCGCGGTCTCGCCGGTGGGGAACGCGCCCACGGCCTCCCGCAGCGCGGCGCGGGCTTCGGGGCCGCCGATCCTCCCCAGGCTCTCGAGGGCGGCCGGCCGCAGCTCCTCGCGCTCGCCGAGGCAGCGGGCGAGCAGAGGGACCGCCTCATAGTCGCCGAAGGCGCCGAAGGCGTGGATCAGGGCCAGGGAGGGGGCGACGGCGGCGCGGGCGCGCAGGGCCGGCAGCAGCTCGGGCAATCCGCCGCGCACGGCGGCCTCGGCGGCGAGCGCCGCGTAGAGCTCCGGGGCCTCCTCCAGCCAGTCGTCCCAGGGGAGGAGCTGGGCGAACCCCTCGATCCGCATCAGCCGCGAGACGACGCCGGGGCGCAGCGGCGCCGGCAAGTCGAGGATCGCCAGCACCGCCTCGTCGACCGATCCGCCCAGCAGCGCGTCGAGGACCAGCCGGTCGGCGCCGTCGATGTCCGACCGCGCGGCGAGCGCCGCTCGCATCTCGTCGCGGCGAGGATCGAGCGCCGGCACCAGCGGCTCGCGCGCCGCGGCGGGAAGCCGGAGATAGAGGTCGAGCAGGGCGGCGCCGAGCCCCGGGAGGTCGACCTTCTCGAGCGCCTGGAGCAGCGAGGGGAGGAGCTCGAGGTTCTCGGCCGCCTCACGGATGCCGGCGAGGAACGCTTCCGGCGGAACATCGTCCGGGAAGGCGGCGGCGAGCTGGAAACCCCAGGCCCGCGGCTCTCCGGGAGTGGCGAGGAGAGGGGCGATCAGGTCCCGCCGCCGCGCGAGGGCGGCCGGGCGGAACGCCGCCGCGCCGCCGCCGGCTCTCGCGGCCAGCACCTCGATCGCCACCGTGTCCCAGGCGCTGGCGCCGAGCGCCAGCAGGCAGCGCGCGGCGGCGGTGCTCACCTCGGAGGAGCGGTCGTGGAGCCGCGCCGCCAGCGCCTCGCGGAAACCGGCGGGGGCGGCGGCCGCCGGTTCGCCGTGAGGGAGCCCCTCGATCACATGGGCGAGGAGGCCGAGCATCGTCTCGTCGTCGATCTCCATCCCGCCCGCCGGCCAGTGGCCGGCCAGGGCGTGGAACGCCGTTCCGCCGCCGATCCGCGCCAAGGCCTCGGCCGCCAGCGAGCCCACGAACGGATCGGTCAGCCGGCCGGCCACGTAGGGGACCGCCTCGGGGGTGCGCAGGTCGCCGAGCGCCTGCACGGCCGCCATCTGCACCCACGGGTCGGCGTCGAGGAACCGGATCAGGTGCGGGATCGAGCGCGCGTCGCCGAGCGCGCCGATGGCGAGGATCGCCTCCTGCTGCACGTTGGGGTCGGCGTGGCCGAGCACGGAGTGGAGCGGCTCGAGGGCCCGCGGATCGCGCAGCTTGCCGAGGATGAGGACGGCCTGCAGGACGACGTCGTCGTCGGCGTCGCGCAGCAGGCCGACGACCACCGGCAGGCTGCGCACGCCGCGCAGCCGCAGGATCTCGGAGCCGGCGCTGCGCAGCGCCGCGTCGGCCGGATCGCGCAGATACTCGGCGAGCCGGGAGTCGGGCAGCAGGGTGGCGCCGAGGCGCAGCGCCTGCTCGCGGATGCCGGGGCTGGGGTTGCGGACCAGGCGCTCGACGGCCTCCACGCGGCGGTCGGCGGGCAGGGAGGGAAAGCGCGCGAGGATGTCGACGCATTCATCCCAGGTGGGAGCCTGACGGGCGGCCGGTTCCATGGCGTCCTCGAACTCTACAGGATCAGGGGCTCGGCGGACAGCCGTCGAAGGCGTCGACGTCGGTCGTCGCCGCGGCGGCCCGGCCGGCCGGATTTTCGTAGCGCGCGACCTTCCCGGTCCGCGTGTCGGTGACGGTCAGCACGTAGTGGACGTTGGTGGTGCCGGCGGCGAACACCCAGTAGCGGCTGTTCAAGGCGCAGCCGTCGAGCACCTTGACCATCAGCTCCCAGTTGTCGGGGCTGAAGAACCAGAGCAGCCCCGCGGTCGGCGAGGCGCCGGGCAGCGCCTGGCCGGCGCCCGAGGCGCCGTTGGCGTCCCACGCCGCCTCGACGCGGAAGCGCCCCCCCTGGAGGCAGTGGCTGGCGGCGGTCGGCGTGCAGGTGATGCTGGGGTCGGGACGGCTCTTCCCCACCGCGAAGACGAAGCCGGCGGCCATCGCCGAGTTGGGCCACACGTTGTGGCTGAAGCCGTGCTGGATGTCCTCCTCGAAGGGGACGCCGAGGCGCGTCCACTGCGCCTCGAGGCTGGGCAGGGCGTTGGTGTAGTTCTGGTCGAGGGTGCCGTACTCCATGTGGATCGGCGGCCGGTAGGCGGCGTCGGCGAGCGAGCTCACGGCGTAGAACGGCGCCGAGAGGGTAAAGACGGCACTGTAGGCCGAGCCGGCGTAGGCCAGCAGGTAGGCGTAGGCGCCGCCCGCCGAGTGGCCGGCGACGGCGATCCGCAGCGGGTCGACCGGCAGCTCGGCGCGCACCAGGCGGAGGGTCTCCGCCACCGTCTGCTCGTCGTTGCCGAGCCCCCACCCGGCGTCCGCGGACGACTTCGGCATCGCCACCACGCACCCCGCCTTCTCGGCGGCGTCCACCACGTAAGCCTTGTAGAGGTCGGGCGTGCCCTGCGAGCCGTGGAGGAAGAGGATCAGGGGAGCGGGCCGGCTGGCGTCGAGCGACGCCGGCACGTAGCGCCAATAGTAGGAGCCGGTCGCCGGGATGTCCGCCCGCAGCCATCCCGAGGAGACGGCGGCGCCGGCGGCGGGTAAGGCACAGAGGAGAAGAAGGAGGAGGACCAGCGATGCCGACGATGAATGCTTCATTACGACCCTTCCCGGTGATGGCGGAGAGATTCTAGCAGCCCGCCACGCCCGGCGATGAATCGCCGGGCTAAGAGCTGCGCCGGATGAATCCGGCTTCGAAGCCCCTTCAGGGGGCGCCGTTCGTAGCCCGGGCATTCATGCCCGGGCGGGAGGAGGCCGCGCCCGAGGGAGCCTGACCGCTGTGCTAAGCTCTAGACGGCCCGAGGAATCCGCTTCCCGCGTCCGCAACAACCCCATGGCAGCACCCGAATATTCTTACCTCCGGCGGGAATGCCCCGCCGTCCAGATCCCCGAGGGGACGGCGGCCCGCCTCTCGCAGGGAACCCGCGTCCGCATCACCCAGGCGCTCGGCGGCTCTTACACCGTGGCGACCGACCGCGGCTATCTGTTCCGCATCTCCCCCGAGGACGCCGACGCGCTCGGCAAGGAGCCGGGCGAGGCCCTCGCCGAGCCGGTGCCTTCAGCGGATAACTCCCTCGAGGAGCAGGTCTGGGCGCGCCTCAAGACCTGCTACGACCCGGAGATCCCGATCAACATCGTCGACCTCGGCCTGATCTACAACTGCGAGATCCACCCGCGCCCCGAGGGAGGGAACCGGGTGGACATCAAGATGACCCTCACCGCCCCCGGCTGCGGCATGGGCCCCGTCCTCGCCAAGGAGGTCAAGGAGCGGGTCGAGAAGATCGCCAGCGTCGAGCAGGCGGAGGTCGAGGTGGTGTTCGATCCGCAGTGGGACCAGGCGATGATGAGCGAGGCGGCGCGGCTGGAGCTCGGGCTGTTCTAGCTCAGCCTTCCTCCACCGGCCTCTCCTCCGGCATCGGCGGCATCGGCGCCGTCCTTCCCGCGAACAGCCGCTTCGCCGCCAGGCGCAGGTTGTCGGCTTCGGCGTAGAGCCAGAGCTTGAGGCCGCGGGCGGCCATGCGGAGGGGTGCGGCCTGGAGGTCGTAGAGGGCGCGGATGCGGCGGCCGTCGTTGCGCTTCCCCGCCTCGCCGGCGGCCCGGCGCGCGAGGGCGATCGCCTTGAAGCGCCGGTTGTAGATCCGCATCATGTGGTAGCTCACGAACGCCGGCTTGGGGCCGAGCACCGGCATCCACTGGAACTTGCCGAAGAAGCGGTAGGCGGGGATCACCACGAAGATGTAGTACTGCGCGGTGTCGATCAGGAACGACGCGGAGAGCAGGTCGTGCTCCCCCATGTAGAAGTACTTGTCCTGATAGATGGCGCGGAAGAAGCGGTGGTAGGAGCGCAGGAAGACCTCGTTGTGCGATGCGATCCGCGCGGCGATCTTTTCCGCCGCCTCCGACTCGGATCCCGCCGGCGGGATCTGCGCCTTGACGATCTCGACCGTCGCCTCGACCGAGAAGGCGGCGTGGTCGAGCCCCGGCGAGTAGTAGGGATCGAGGAAGGCCGCCGCGTCGCCGACCAGCGCCCAGCCGTTCCCCATGTACTGGCGGGTGACGTAGGCGAGGTTCGAGTAGGTCCGCAGGTCCTCCGTCTTCATCGTGGCGCCGGGGAGGAGCTCGGCGGCGGCGGGGATCGCCTGCAGGAAGGCGCGGTAGGCGCTCTCCAGGCGGCTGCCGCGGTCGAGCGGCACCAGGCGGGTGTCGAAGACGATCCCGATGCTGGTCTCGCCGTTGCCGAGCGGGATGAACCACACCCAGTAGCCGAATCCCATGTAGTGGTTGGTGGCCAGGCGGCGGGAGGAGACGTTGCCGCGGGCGAACTTCAGCGGGCCGCGGGCGGCGACGTCGTCGATGTGGCGCACCCCCTCCCAGCGGCACCAGACCGCCGCCGTGGGGTGCTCGCGGTTCTTCTCGATCAGCCCCAGCCGCTTGCCGAGGAAGTTGGCGCGGCCGGTGGCGTCGAGCACCCAGCGGCAGCCGACCGTCTCGGGGCTGCCCTCCCGTTCGAAGGTCACCCGGTGGTCGAAGTCGCCGAGCTCGACGTCGACGACGCGGGCCGGGCGCGCCAGCTCCGCCCCCTCGGCCGCGGCGGTCGACAGCAGGTGCTCGTCGAGGACGTCGCGGCGGAGCTGGAAGGAGGGGACGGTGCTGCGCTGGAAGGCGCCGGACTCGCTCGCCTCGGCGTGGCGGGTCACCCGGTCGTTGTGGAACCAGTAGCGCAGCCCCTCCTTCGGCAGGTGCTCGCGCTCCAGGTGCTCCCAGAGAGCGAGGCGCCGGGTGAGGAACATCCCCGACATCTCCGTGGTAGCCTCCCCCACCTTGGCGTCGAACGCCTCCTGCCGCTCGATCACCAGCACGGAGAGGTCGGGCCGGTCGCGCCGCAGCAGGACGGCCGCCGCGGCGCCGCTGAAGGCGCCGCCCAGGATGACCACGTCGTAGGTTTTCATCGTTCCTTGGCTTCCGCTCCGCCGTTTTCCTCGAGGCCGGAGGCCTTCGGAGTCTAGCAGGCTTGCCCCCCGAGAGGCTCCGCGACGCCGCGCAGTTGCGGGACGGGCGTGGCTTCAGTCAAAATACGCCCGAGCCGAGGCCCACCTCCCCACCATCCCGCCCCCAAACCCTCCCCTTTTTTCTTGGGATCTAGCCAAATGGAGAAACTTTGATTCGCAGAATGCTCATCAACGCACAGCGTCCCGAGGAGCTGCGCGTCGCCATCGTTCAAGGGAACGTGCTCGAGAACTACAAGGTGGACGTCGCCGAAGCGGGCTTGACCCGCGGCAACATCTACCGTGGCGTCATCGCCAGCATCCAGCCCAGCCTGAACGCGGCCTTCATCGAATACGGCGCCGAACGCCATGGTTTCCTGGCGATCCAGGACGTCGTCCCCGACGCCTACTACCGGCGTCCCTCCAGTCCTCATCCCCGGATCGACGAGGTGCTCGAAAAGAGCAAGCCGATCGTCATTCAGGTCGAGAAGGACCCCATGGGCACCAAGGGTGCCGCGATCACCACCAGTCTCTCCCTCGCCGGCCGCTACCTCGTGCTGACCCCCTTCGAGGACACCCGTGGCGTCTCGCGCAAGGTCGAGGACGAAGACACCCGCAAGAAGCTGAAGCAGCTGGCCAACGGCCTCGAGCTGCCGGACGGCTGCGGCGTCATCCTGCGCACCAACGCGCTGGGGCAGACGAAGATCACCCTGAACCGCGACCTCTCGGCGCTGCTGCGCCTGTGGAAGAAGGTGCAGACGGCGGCCATGCAGGGCAAGGGGACCCGCCTCCTCTATACCGACCAGGACCTCATCCTCCAGGCGCTGCGCGACTACCTCGACAGCACGATCGAGGAGGTGCTGGTCGACGACGACGAGGCGTTCGAGAAGGCCAAGGCGTACATCGAGGCGTTCATGCCGCGCTCGAAAGTGCGGCTGATCCGCTACGCCGAGCGCCTCCCCCTGTTCAGCCGCTACGACCTCGAGCCGCAGATCGACCGCATCTACGAGCGGCGGGTCGAGCTGCCGAGCGGCGGCTCGATCGTCATCGACGGCACCGAGGCGCTGACCGCCATCGACGTCAACTCCGGCCGCTCGACGCGCGCCGCCACCCAGGAGGAGACGGCGCTCAACACCAACGTCGAGGCGGCGGCCGAGGTGGCCCGCCAGCTGCGCCTGCGCGACATCGGCGGCATCGTGGTGGTCGACTTCATCGACATGCGCTCCGCGAAGGGGCAGCGCAAGGTCGAGAAGGTTTTGAAAGACGCGATGAAGATCGACAAGGCGCGCTCGACGGTCGGCCGGGTCTCCCCCAACGGCCTGCTCGAGATCAACCGCCAGCGCATCCAGCAGGCGCTCCAGCTGCGCACCCACCGCGCCTGCCCGACCTGCAACGGCGTCGGCCGGCTGGCCAGCGAGGAGATGGTCTGCCTCTCGCTGCTGCGCCGGATCGAGGCGCGCGCCGCCACCGGCTCGATCCAGGGGGCCCGCATCGGCCTCCACCCCGAGCTCGCCGACGCGCTCCAGAACCACTACCGCCGCGAGCTCGCCGACCTCGAGAACGAGTTCGACATCGAGATCGAGATCCTCGCCACCGCCGGCCTCCACCGGCCGGACGAGAAGATCGACTGGAAGAAGCGGGAGAAGCCCGTCCCGCCGCCGAAGCCCAAGCAGCCCTCGGTCACCTTCCAGGCCTGGGACCTCGCCCTCCCCGAGGACGAGGAGGAGGACGACGAGGAGAACCTCGTCGCCGGCGGCGAGGGGAATGAGGGGGATGAAGGGGACGAGGGAGGCCCGCCTCCCGCGGGAGGCGAGACCAGCGCCGCCGCCAAGAAGCGCCGCCGCCGCCGCGGCGGCCGCAAGCGCAAGGGGAAGAAGGGAGCGCCCGGCGAGAACGGCAACGGGGAGAACGGCGGGGACGAGGAGCACGGCGGCCCCGATGTGGAAGCCGATGCCGAAGATGCCGAAGAGGCCGCGGCGCCGAGGAGGTCCCAGGCGACGGCCGAAAGGGCTCAAGGCACCGAAGCGGAGGACGCCTCCCCCGGCAACGCCTTCCCGCCCCCGCAGCCCCGCCCGGCCTGGGCCGATCGTCCCTTCGACGTCGAGGACGACGATGAGGACGGCGACGACTTCGAGGACGTGCCCGAAGGCGAGGCCGGCGCCGAGGGCGAAGCCGCGAACGGCGAGACGACGCCCGGGACAAAGAAGCGGCGGCGGCGGCGGCGGCGGCGGAAGTAGGCCGACGTCGAATTCAGGATGGCGAAGGGCGGCCCGAGGGTCGCCCTTCTTTTTGTCTACCGGTAAAAGATCGGGAACCCCTTGGGATCCGCCTCGTGCATCAGCTCGTAGACGGTCTCGAAGACGGTCTCGCGGTTGGGCTTCGAGAAGTAGTCGCCGTCCGAGCCGTAGGAGGGGCGGTGCTCCCTGGCGGCGAGGGTGCGGGGCTCGGCGTCGAGCCAGGCGTAGCCACCCTGCTCCTCCACCACCTTCTGCAGCATGTAGGCGGTGCCGCCGCCGGGGACGTCCTCGTCGAGGAAGAGGACGCGGTTGGTCTTCTTGAGCGACTCGACGATCGCATGGTGGCGGTCGAAGGGGAGGAGGGTCTGGACGTCGATCACCTCGATCTCGATCCCCACCTCGGCGAGCTTCACCGCCGCCTCGAGGGCGATGCGGCAGCAGGCGCCGTAGGTGACCACGGTCACGTCCGTCCCCTCGCGCAGCACCTCGGGCACCCCGAGCGGCACCCGGAAGTCGCCGAGGTTCGACGGCAGCTTCTCCTTAAGCCGGTAGCCGTTCAGCACCTCGACCACGATCGCCGGGTCGTCCCCTGCGAGCAGCGTGTTGTAGAAGCCCGCCGCCTGGGTCAGGTTGCGCGGCACGCAGAGGTAGATGCCGCGGACCAGGTTGAGCAGCCCCGCCATCGGCGAGCCCGAGTGCCAGATCCCTTCGAGACGATGGCCGCGGGTGCGCACGATGACCGGCGCCATCTGCTGGCCCTTGGTCCGCCAGCGCAGGGTGGCGAGGTCGTCCGAGAGGATCTGCAGACCATAGAGGACATAGTCGAGATATTGGATCTCCGCGATCGGCCGCAGGCCGCGCAACGCCAGGCCGATCGCCTGCCCCATGATCGTCGCCTCGCGGATGCCGGTGTCGGCGACCCGCAGCGGGCCGTACTTGGCCTGCAGGCCGGCGAACCCCTGGTTGACGTCGCCGATCTGGCCGACGTCCTCGCCGAAGGCGATCACGTTGGGGAAGCGGGCGAGGGCCGCGTCGAAGGCCGCCTGCACCACCTCGAAGCCGTTGACGAAGGGGGCGTCCGGCGCGTAGGTCGCGGGGACCGCCGCCACCTCGATCGCGGCGCGCTCCGAGGCGCTGTAGAGGTCCGAGCCGTAGCGCTCGGCGTTGACCTCCTCCTGCCGCCGCTTCCAGGCCACGATGCGGCGCGCCGCCGCGAGGTCCTCCCCCGCCGTGGCGATCAGCCCGCCGTGGAGGGTGGCGAGGAGGTCGCGGCGCAGCGCCATCGGCTGCCGCTCGAGCTCGAGCCGGAGCTTGCGGATCTCCTCCGGCTCGCGGGCCTCGGCCTCGAGGGCGTCGAGGAGAGCCAGCGCCTCCCGCCGCTCGCCGTCGATCGGGGCGCGAAACGCCTCCCAGGCGCGGCGCTGCGCCTCGCGCACCGTCTTGAGATCCGCCGCCTCCGCCTCCTCGAGCTCCTGGACGGTCGCGATCCCCTGCTCGACGATCCACTCGCGCATCTTGCGGATCGGGTCGTACTCGACCTCCCAGGCGAGGCGCTCCTTCGACTTGTAGCGCTCGTGGCTCCCCGAGGTCGAATGCCCCTGCGGCTGCGTCATCTCGACGACGTGGATCAGCGCCGGCACGTGCTCGGCGCGGACCGTCTGCGCCGCCGAGAGGTAGGTCTCGCAGAGCCCGGCGTAGTCCCACCCCTTGACGGTGTAGAGGTCGTATCCCTTGCGGCCGCCGGGGGCGCGGCGGAAGCCGGAGAGGAGGGCCGAGAGGTCCCCCTTGGTGATCTGGTGCTCGTTGGGGACCGAGATGCCGTAGCCGTCGTCCCAGATCGACAAGAGCGCCGGCGCCCCGAGGACGCCGATGGCGTTGACCGCCTCCCAGAACATCCCTTCGGCGCAGCTCGCGTTGCCGATCGTGCCGAAGGCGATCTCGTCGCCGTTCTTCGAGAACTGGTCCCGCATCGCCGCCAGCTCCGGCAGCTCGCGGTAGAGGCGCGAGGCGTAGGCGAGGCCGACCAGGCGCGGCATCTGCGAGCCGGTGGGCGAGACGTCGGACGAGGAATTCAGGCGCTCCGCCTGATCGAGGAAGGCGCCGTCCGGGCCGATCAGGCAGGTGCCGAAGTGGGCGGTCATCGAGCGCCCGGCCGAGCAGGGCTCGCGCTCGACGTCGGGATCGGCGTAGAGCTGGGCGAAGAACTGCTCGAGAGTGAGCAGGCCGAGCGCCATCATCAGCGTCTGGTCGCGGTAATAGCCGGAGCGGAAGTCGCCGGCGCGGAAGGCGCGCGCCAGCGCCAGCTGCGCCACCTCCTTGCCGTCGCCGAAGATGCCGAACTTGGCCTTGCCGGTGAACACCTCGCGGCGGCCGATCAGGCTCGCCTGACGGCTCTGGAAGGCGATCCGGTAGTCGCGCAGGATGCTCTCCTTGGTGAACTGCGAGCCGGGGCCCGGCGGCGACGAGGTATCCAGACCGGTGAGAGGTAGCGACATGCCGGGATCTCCAGGGAAAGCTTAGGCCGGCGGGCTCCGCGCGCGCCTGGACGGAAATGCTAGCACGCGGGCCTCGGCGCCCGGCATGCTACGATCCCGCCTCGGACCCATTCTTTCGAGGAAGCCATGACCGAAACGCTTCGCCGCTCCGCCTTCGGCGCCCTCGTGCTTTTCCTCGGCCTCGCTCCCACCGGCTGCGCCAGCGCCTCCTCTCCTTCCCCAGCCGCGTCTCCGGCCCATGCCGCCGGGTCCGAGGGGAAGAAGAAGGAGACCAAGCCGGCGCCGGTCACCGGCCCGACGAGCGAGACCGAGTTGCGAAAGGCCGGCGAGACGCCCTACCAGTCGCTCTACCATCCCCTCCCCTCGCAGACCGTCCTGATCACCAACGCCACGGTGCTCACCGCCGCCGGCGAGCGGATCGAGCGCGGCTCCGTGCTGATCGAGGGGGGGAAGATCGCCGCCGTCGGCGCCGCGCTCACCGCCCCGGCCGGAGCCACGGTGGTCGACGCCGCCGGCAAGTGGGTGACCCCCGGGATCATCGACGCCCACTCCCACCTCGGCGTCTACCCCTCGCCCGGGGTCGACGCCAACGCCGACGGCAACGAGCTGACCAACCCGGACACCGCCGAGGTGTGGGCCGAGCACTCCGTCTGGCCGCAGGACCCGCAGATCCCGCTGGCGATCGCCGGCGGCGTCACCACGCAGCAGATCCTCCCCGGCTCGGGGAACCTGTTCGGCGGCCGCAGCGTGACGGTGAAGAACGTGCCGGCCCTCGGCGTCTACGGCATGAAGTTCCCCGGCGCCCCCTACGGCCTCAAGATGGCCTGCGGCGAGAACCCGAAGCGGGTCTACGGCGAGAAGGGGCGCGCCCCCTCGACCCGGATGGGGAACGTGGCGGGGTACCGCGAGGCCTGGATCAAGGCGCAGAAGTACCGCTCCGACTGGGACGAGTACAACCGCAAGGCCGGCGCCGGCGAGGCTACCCAGCGCCCCGACCGCGACCTCCAGCTCGAGACGCTGGCCGGCGTGCTCGACGGCGAGATCCTGGTGCAGAACCATTGCTACCGGGCCGACGAGATGCTCACCATGATCGACATCGCCAAGGAGTTCGGCTACAGGATCGCCGCCTTCCACCACGCCGTCGAGGCCTACAAGATCGCCGACGTGCTGGCCGCCAACGGCATCTGCGCCGACGTCTGGGCCGACTGGTGGGGGTTCAAGATGGAGGCCCTGGACGGCATCCGCGAGAACGCCGCCCTGCTCCAGAAGGCCGGCGCCTGCGTCGTCATCCACTCCGACTCCGCCGACGGCATCCAGCGCCTGAACCAGGAGGCCGCCAAGGCGATGGCCGCCGGCAACCGGATGGGGATGCACCTGCGCGAGGAGGACGCCATCCGCTGGGTGACGATCAACCCCGCCAGGTCGATCGGCGTCGACCGCCAGACCGGCTCCCTCGAGCCCGGCAAGATGGGCGACGTGGTGATCTGGAGCGGCAACCCGTTCAGCGTCTACAGCCGCGCCGAGCGGGTCTACATCGACGGCGCCCTGATCTACGACCGCAACGATCCGTCCCGCCAGCCGCGGATGGACTTCGATCTGGGCTTCCGCGATGCCCTGGGGGTTGGCCAATGAGATGTCTCGGGACGACGCTGCTCGCCACCATCCTCCTCGCCCCTGCGGCAGGAGCCCAATCGACGATCGTGATCACCGGCGCCACCGTCCACACGATGGGGCCGCAGGGGACGCTCGAGAACGCCACGGTGGTGATCGAGAACGGCAAGATCCGCGCCGTCGGCACCTCCGGCATGGGGGTGGCGGTCCCCGCCTCGGCGCGCCGGATCGACGCCCACGGCAAGGTGGTGACCCCCGGCCTCTTCGACTCGCTGTCGCAGATCGGCCTCGTCGAGGTCGGAGCCGTCGAGACCACGGTCGACAACCACAGCAACGACGACCGCGTCACCGCCGCCTTCCGGGTGGCGGACGGGATCAATCCGCGCTCGGTGCTGATCCCCGTCAACCGGGTCGAGGGGCTGACCCGCGTGATGGCCTATCCCGGCAACGGCAAGAGCCTGATCGCGGGGCAGGGAGCGATCATCGATCTCTCGGGCGATCTCTCGGGCCCCGAGGGGTACCTGATCCGTTCCCCCGCCGCCATGTTCGCCTCGCTCGGCGAGGCCGGGCGCCCGCCTCGGCGGCGGCTCGCGGGCCAACGCCCTCCTCCGCCTGCGCGAGGCGCTCGCCGACGCCCTCGACTACGCCGCCAACCGGGCGGCCTACGACCGCGGCGACCGCCGCGCCTACTCGCTGTCGCGCCTCGACCTCGAGGCGCTGGCGCCGGTCGCCCGGGGTGAGCTGCCGCTGGTGATCTTCGTCGACCAGGCGAGCGACATCGAGGCCGCCCTGCGCTTCGGCCGCGAGGCCCATCTCAAGCTGATCCTCGCCGGCGTCGCGGAGGGGTGGAAGGTGGCCGGCGAGATCGCCGCCGCCCGGGTGCCGGTGCTGGTCAATCCGCTCGTCGACCTGCCGCAGAGCTTCGAGTCGCTCGGCGCCACCCTGGAGAACGCGGCGCGCCTCCACCAGGCCGGGGTGACCATGGCCTTCATGACCGGCGACGCCGCCAACAGCCGCAACATCCGGCAGTCCGCCGGCGTCGCGGTCGCCAACGGCCTCCCCTGGGACGACGCGCTCGCCGCCATCACTTCCGTGCCGGCGAAGATCTGGGGGATCGCCGACCGCTCCGGCACCCTCGCCCCCGGCCAGGACGCCGACGTGGTGATCTGGAACGGCGATCCGCTGGAGCTCTCGAGCTACCCCGACGCCGTCTTCATCCGCGGCCGGGAGATGCCGAAGACCAGCCGCCAGCTCGAGCTGCGCGACCGCTACAAGGACCTCAAGGACCCGACGCCGCCGGTGTATCGGAAGCCGTAGGAGGAGATCACTCCCCCGGGTGGTACGCCCGCTCCAGGTGCGCCTTGATCTCTTCCAGGGTGAACCAGGCGGGCTTGAATTCGCCGCGGGCGTAGAGCGGCGCCTGGTCGAAGTAGTGGGGGGACTTCGGGTCGGCGCTCTGGCCGAAGTAGACGATCGAGCGGGCGCGGACAGCGGGGGCGAATTCGACCACGCTGACGTAGGAGTTGCCGTAGAGGCCGTAGCGCCGCTTGGAGCCGGGGGCGACCTCGGGACGGCTGCCGTCGCGCCGCTGATAGAAATTGAACACGATGCCGGTCCACCCCGGACCGCCGGGGACCGGCAGGCTCGGCCGCGCGTCGCTGAACGGCTCGCGGCCGCTCCAGTCGACCCGCTGCAGGCGGTTGATCTCCCCCCAGGCGACCTTCCAGGTCTTCCAGTCGCGCTCGAGCTCGGCCCTGGTCTCCTCGAGGGCGCGGATGCGCAGCCACGGCTCCTTCGCCCCCTCCGGCGGGTCGTAGCGATGGAGCCAGAAGGTGAACAGGGTCATCGCCACCGAATCGACCCGGCTCATCCGGTCCCAGCCTTTCAGCTCGTCGATCAGCGGCGCCAGCAGGGCGGCCCGCGCCGGGTCCTCCTTGCGCAGGTGCAGCCATTCGTCGTAAAGCTCGGGGATCTGCTTGCGGGCTTCGAGCACGCGGGTATCGGTCGCCGCGTGGGCCCACTCCTCGAAGGAGAATTTCGGCCGGTTGGCCAGGATCTCGCGCGAGACCTGGGCGCGCGGCGTGTCCCCCTCCGGACCGATCATGTATTTGGGGAAGGCGGCCGGATCGGGGTTCCCTCCCGCCGTGGTGACGAACGGCGAGGAGTTGCAGTTCTGCACGAAGCCGCTCGCCGGATTGGTGAGCTGCGGCAGCTCGTCGAAGGCGTGATACCCCTGCCACTCGGTCGCCGGATCGCTGCCGTCGACCGGCTTCCGCCAGTCGAATTGCGGCGACCGCTTCGGCACCGCGCCGTTGTAGGCGTAGAAAATGTTTCCATCGCGGTCCGCGTAGGTCACGTTCATGTAGGGGATGGCGCCGTGGCGCAGCGCCGTCTTGAACTCGGCGAGCGAGCGGGCGCGGGTCATCTCGTAGACCTGGTCGAGCCATCCCCCCTCCTCCATCTTCGCCAGCCGCACCGCCACCGGCTTGCCGTCGCGTGCCCCGAGGATCGGCCCGTGGTGGGTCTTGCGGAAGGTGAAGCGCCGCGTCTCCACTCCGGAAGCCGTCTTGATCCCCACCTCCTCGCTCCACTCGACGGCGGTGCGGTGCCCGGCGCCGTAGCGGTAGGCGAGCGGATGCGCCGGGTCGTCGAAGCTCTCGAGGTAGAGGTCGCCGGTGTCCGGGTAGTTGTCGGTGTGCGCCCAGCCGAGCGCCTCGTTGTGCCCCATGTAGGGGAGCGGCAGGCCGAAACGGCCGACGCCCGAGAAGTCCCATCCCTCGTCGCTGTGCAGGTGGGCCTCGTAGTACTGGGCCGACCCGAAGAAGGCGATGTGGGGGTTGATCAGCAGCAGCGGATGCCCCGAGGCGCTCTTCGCCCCGGAGACGGCCCAGGCGTTCGACCCCTGCGGCCTCTCCCCCTTCTCGGCCTGCTCCACGGTCGCGTGCAGCTCCTTGTCGGCGAGCCCGGCGTAGCCGATGAACTCTCCCTGGTAGTACTTGAAGCGCATCAGCGCCAGCGGATACCAGGGCTCGAAGCCGCGCAGCAGGGCCGGCTTCACCTCCGGATGCCGGGCGAGGTAGAAGCCCAACCCCGCGGCGTAGGCGTCGTAGAGGGCGCGCATCTTCGGCGCCGCCCGCTCGTACTCCTCGCGGGCGAGGCGCGGGATCTCGAGCGCGCGGGCGAGCTGGTCGTCGCGCAGCGCCTCCTCGCCGTGCACCTCCGCCGCCCGTCCCAGCGCGCGGAGGAAGTTGTCCTCCACCTGCGCGAAGTTGTCCTCCGCCTGCGCGAAGGCGAGCCCGAAGACGACGCCGGCATCGGTCGCGGCGTAGACGTGCGGCACGCCGTAGCTGTCGCGGTAGATCGTCACCGACTTCGCCATCGCCGCGGAGCGCGATCCCGCGGCGAGGGCCGGAGCGCAGGCGAGCGCTCCGCAGGCGAGCATGGAGACATAAGGGACCAGCTTGAGCAGACCGTGCATTGCGAGGACCTCCCGAGGCGCCGATTGCAGCGGGAGTCTAGCCTCTCCGGTCCGCCCGCGGGAGGTCCCTCAGCGTTTGGTCACCGTCAGCGTGACGTCCTCGTTGCTCCAGTCTGCGTTGTTCGCCTGATAGGTGTCCTTGGCGTCGCGCAGGAAGAAAGCCAGGAAGTAGGTGCCGGCCTTCGCCGTCGTCGGCACGCGCAGCGGCCCCACGTTCACCGGCTGGGTCGCCCCCACCGGCACGCTGCCGCGCACCTGGACCCGCTTGATCAGCACGGCCCCCGTGAAGCTGCTCTGGACAGGCGCCAGATAGACCTCGATCACCGGATTGAGGAGCTTCACGGTGCCGGGGTTCTCGAGCTTGATCGGCGAGGTCAGGGTGAAGCTCCCGCCGGCGCGGACGGTGGAGACCGAGGGGGTCGCCGGGGTGTACTCCGCGTCGTTAAAGAAGGGGTCGTAGGCCGTGGTGTAGGCGTTGATCAGCCCGTCCCGCAAGGCGGCGCCCGGCGGGAAGGCGGCCCGCGCGGCGCTGGTGTCGTCGGCGAACAGCTCCGCCTCGTAGTAATGCTTGCCCTTGTAGTTCATCACCGAGTCCCACGAGACCTGCTGGTACTGCCACGGATGCTTGAGCCCCCAGACGTGGCCGAGCTCGTGGAGGACGACGTCCTTGAACGGATACCCCTGGCCGCGGCTCCTTCCCTCGACGTCGTCGACCGTCCAGATCCAGGAGGGATTGAACGCGACGTCCGCCTCGAGCAGGACGCCGTTCTGCTTGCGGGTGAAGGTGACGGCGAGGACCGCGCTGCCGACCTCGTACCACCCGTTGCCGAACTGCAGCGTCATGGTCAGGCTGTCCGGGAAGCCCGCGATGTCGGAGATGCCGTTGCCGAACGCCCAGGTGGAGGTGGGCGTGGCGGTCACCCGGAAGAGGTCGCCGGCGTAGCGGTTCCAGTAGGCCATCTGGTGCTGGTCCCAGGGAGCGAACGGCGAGTCCGGCGGCAGCGGATTGACGATGATCGGCGGCTTCGCCAGCTCGAAGTACTGGTACTTGGCCGGCCGCGGCCGCAAGGGCGCCTCGGCGGCCACCGCGACGATCCCGGGGGCGTCCTTGCCGGGGAGCGGCGGCGCCGGGTCGGCCGTCTCGGGCCGGGCGAGGGGGGCGACCGTGAGCGGCGACGGCCGGGCCGCGGCATCCCACGTCTTGGCGGGGAGCGTCGGGTCCTCGGGCCGAGCCGGGCGTGGAGCGGCGAGGGCCTTGGCGGCCAGGGGGCGCAAGGCGGCGACGAAATCCGCGAAGCGCACCGGCTTGCCGCCCGCGACGATCGGCTCGCGGCTCTCCCCCGCCGCCGCCAAGCCGCCGGAATCTCCGGGGACCTCGCGGAACATCCCCTGCCCGGCGCCGAGGATCGGCGTGAAGCTCGCGCGGTCGAGGTCGCCGAGGAAGAGGAGGTAGCGGGCCCCCGGCTCGAGGCGCACCGAGACGCAGGTGTCGTCCGTCAGATCGCCCAGGGTGCCGCCGGGGACCGTGATCACGACGCGGTCCGCAGCCGCCCCGCGCAGGCGCTCCTCGATCCGCAAGGTGTAGTCGGTGACCAGCAGGGTGTGCTGTGCGTTCCACCGGCTCGCCTTCCCCTCGACCGTGGCGACCACCACGTGGGGAGCGACCGCCGCCAGCTCGGAGACGCTCACCGGCGCGACGTGCGCGGAGGCCCAGCAGGGAACGAGAACAGCCAACAACAGCAGGAAAGAGATGCGCGACCGCGATTCCGGTCGGCTTGTGAGCTCCGCCATCGAGCACTCCTTTTCGGAAGTGCCCTCCTTTACGACCTCCCCACGGACAGACCGACAGATTCAGATACGGCTGATTCAGTTTAGCACTCTCATGGCCCGCTCGCGGAGGTTCCCGGCGGGTAAGGACTCTACCTCCCCGCCCCGTAACGCCGCCGCCGTCCCGGCCGCCTCTCCTTCCGGCACTGAGAGAATAGGAGGAGCGATCCAAATGAGCGCGTCCCCCGAGACCCCGGAACCTCCCGGCGGCTTCCTGCGCCGCAACCTGACGCGGATCGTGGCGCTGGCGCTGGTGGCGGCCCTCTACGGCTTCGCCCGCGAGCCGGCGCTCTCGGGCCCCGAGCGGCGGGCGCTCGCCGGACGCTTCGCCTTTGTCAAAACGCCGTTCGCCGTCCCTCCCGGCGATCTCTCCCGCACGGTGCGCCGGGTCCACCCCGACTTCCGGCAGATCAGCGTCTGGGTCTCGGCGGTGGGCGCCGCGGTGGCGCTCAACGACCTCGACGGCGACGGCCTGCCGAACGACCTGTGTACGGTCGATCCCCGGGTCAATCAGGCGCTGGTGGAGCCGGTGCCGGGGACGGGCGCCCGCTACCCCCCCTTCGCCCTCGATCCCGCTCCCCTGCCGTATGACGCGCGCACCACGGCGCCGATGGGCTGCCTCCCCGTCGACCTCAACGAAGACGGCCGCATGGACCTCGTGGTCTATTACTGGGGGCGCCCGCCGATCGCCTTCCTGCGCCGGGCCGACGTACCGGTCCTCTCGGCCGCCGCCTTCCGCCCGGTCGACCTCGCCCCCGGGGGCGGGATCTGGAACACCAACGCGCTGACCGCCGCCGACGTGGACGGCGACGGCCACCTCGACCTGATCGTGGGGAACTACTTCCCGGACGGCATGCGGATGCTCGACGAGCGGGCGACCGACGAGGCGCACCTGCACCGCTCGATGTCGCGCTCGGAGAACGGCGGCAAGAACCGGCTGCTGCTCTGGAAACGGGCGACCGGCGGCGCCGAGCCCACGGTCGAGCTCGCCGACGTGCCGGACGCCTTCGATCCGCAGACCACCTACTCCTGGACCCTCGCCGTGGGCGCCGCCGACCTCGACGGCGACCTCCGCCCCGAGATCTACTTCGGCAACGACTTCGGCAACGACCGCCTGCTCCACAACCTCTCGACCCCGGGGCACCCGCGCTTCGCCGTGCTCCAGGGGCGGCGCGACTTCACCACTCCCCCCTCGAAGGTGCTCGGCCACGACTCGTTCAAGGGGATGGGGCTCGACTTCGCGGACTTGAACGGCGACGGCATCCCCGACCTCTACGTCAGCAACCTGGCGCAGCCCTATGCCCTCCAGGAGAACCACTTCGTCTGGATGAGCACCGGCGACGTCGCGGCGATGCAGCGGCGATGAGAAAGGGGATCGCCCCCTACGTCGACCGCGGCGACGACCTCGGGCTCGCCCACAGCGGCTGGGCCTGGGACGCCCGCTTCGCCGACTTCGACGACGACGGGGTGCCGGAGGCGGTGCAGGCGGTCGGCTTCGCCCGCGGCACGACCAACCGCTGGCCCGAGCTCCACGAGCTCGCGATGGGGAACGACAACAACCTGCTCTATCCCCACGCCTGGCCCCGCTTCACCCCCGGCGACGACCTCTCCGGGCACCTCCACAACCCCTTCTTCGTGCGCGCCAAAGACGGCCGCTACTATGACGTCGCCGCCGAGCTGGGGCTCGCCGGCTCGCACGTCACCCGCGGCATCGCGATCGCCGACGTCTTCGGCGACGGCGCCCAGGACTTCGCGATCGCCGACCAGTGGGAGCCCTCGTACTTCTTCCGCAACGTCAGCCGCTCACCGCGGCACCTAGCTGGAGATCGAGGCCCGCCTCCCGGCGGCCAACGGCGGGGTCGGCGCCAGCCGCCCGGCGATCGGCGCCGAGGCGACCGTCCACCTTCCGGATGGCCGCCGCCTGGTCGCGCAGGTGGACGGCGGCACCGGCCACTCGGGGAAGCGGGCGCCGGAGCTCCACTTCGGCCTCGGCAAGCTCCCGCCCGGCACGCCGCTCCGGGTCGATTTCCGCTGGCGCGACGGCACGGGCGTCCGCTCCGAGACCGTCACCCTCGCCCCCGGGCGGCACACGGTGGTGCTCCATGGCTGAGCACTCTGCGAAGCCCTGGCAGAGCGTGCGGGTGGCGGCGCTCCGCCGCTTCGCGTTCGCCATCACCCTGCTCAACGTCGTGGGGCACCTGGTGCTCGGCTTCGAGCAGTCCTACGCGCAGCCGGTCGTCGCGCTGCTCACCGCCTACTCGGTCGAGCTGCTGCTCGAATGGATCGATGCGCGCCGGCTCGGCCGCAAGCCCCGCTTCGCGGGTCCCGGCACCACCTTCTTCGACTTCCTGCTGCCGCCCGCACATCACGGCGCTCGCCGTCGCCATGCTGCTCTACCCCGGCGGCCGGCTGCTGCCGATCGCCTTCGCGGCGGCGGCGGGGGTGGCCTCGAAGTACGTCTTCCAGGCGGGGACGGGGCGCGCCCGGCGGCACGTCTTCAATCCCTCGAACTTCGGGATCGCGGCGACCCTCCTCGCCTTCCCGTGGGTGGGGATCGGCCAGCCCTACATGTACACCGAGAACCTCTCGGCCGGCTGGTCCTGGTTCCTCCCCGCCCTGATCATCGTCGCCGGGTCGACGCTCAACCTCCTGCTCACCCGGCGCATCCCGCTGATCCTCACCTGGGCCGGGGCTTTCGTGGCGCAGGCCGCGGTGCGCCACTTCCTCTTCGGCAACCTTTTCCTGCCGTCGCTCAACCCGATGACCGGCGTCGCCTTCCTCCTCTTCACCTTCTACATGGTGACCGATCCGGCGACCACCCCTTCGACGCCGCGCGGGCAGGCCGCCTTCGCCGTCACGGTGGCGGCCGGCTACGGGATGCTGATGGCGCTCCACCTCGTCTTCGGCCTCTTCTTCGCCCTGGTCCTCGCCTGCGCCGGGCGCGGCGCGCTGATCCACCTCAAGTCTCGCGCGGCGGAGCGGGCGGCGGCCCTTCGACGAAGGGAAGCTCCGGTGCCGGCGGCGGCCTGAGCTCGCGCTCGATCTCGGAGTTGACCTCGCCTCCCATCAGGATGGCGAAGGCGGTCAGGTAGAACCAGACCAGGAGCACGATCACCGCGCCGAGCGAGCCGTAGGCCGCGGTGTAGGAATGGAAGTAGTCGAGGTAGACCCGCAGGCCGTAGGAGGCGCCCAGCCAGAGGGCGACGCCGGTGAACGCCCCCGGGCTCCCCCAGTGCCGGCTCTGCAGGCGGCCGAGGTCGGGGGCGAAGTTGTAGACCATCTCGAAGGAGAGCACCACGAAGACCAGGATCAGCGGCCAGCGCAGCACGTGCCAGGCCGCCGCGAACAGCACGCCGACCCCGAGGCCGTCGGCGATCGCCTCGCCGATCACCGCGCCGTAGAAGATCAGGCTCAAGGCGGAAACGATCAGCGCCGAGAAGCTGAGCGTCAGCCCGATCGCCATCAGCCGCCGCCGCCACCACGGCCGCGTCTCCTTCAAGCCGCACGCCGCGTTGAGCGTGCGCGACACCGCCAGCATCCCGTTCGAGGCCACCCACACCGCCACCGCCAGCGAAGCGTAGAGCTTGGTGCCGTTGCGCGCGGCGCGGATCTCCATCAGCGTGTGGTTGAGCAGCGCCGTCACGTCCGCGCTCGGCGAGATCCGCGCCACCCAGTGGAACAGGCTCCTCTGCAACCGCGGGTTCGCCTCCGCCAGGTAGCCGAGCAGGGTGGTCATGAACAGCAGCAGCGGGAAGATCGAGAACAGAAAGAAATACGCCAGCTCCGCGCACCGCCCCAGCAGCTCGTCCTGATACACCTGCAACCAGAGCCGCCGCAGGATCTGCCGCCACGTCAGCCCGGCGCGTGTCCACAGGGAGGCCATGCGGGGGAGAGTAGCAGGAAGAAGGCGGGGCCTCGCCTCGCCGCGAGCCCGCCAGGGCGGCCTTCCTGTAGCCCAGGGTGTAAACCCTGGGCGGGGGGGTACACCACCACGCCGCAATACATCGGCCTCCCGCCATCCAACCCAGGGCTCACGCCCTGGGCTACAGGAAGGCCGCCCTCCGGGCTGGCTCTACCCCCATGGTAAAGTCCCGCCCGAATTCCGTTTCGACGGAGGCAACGGATGAAGCGCGAGCAGGCCGCCGAGCGGATCGCCAAGCTGCGGTCCGAGATCCGGCATCACGAGTACCTCTATTACGTCGAGGACCGTCCCGAGGTCTCGGACGAGGAGTTCGACCGCCTCTTCCATGCCCTCGAGGCGCTGGAGGCCGAGCACCCCGACCTGGTGGCGGAGGACTCCCCCACCCAGCGGGTGGCCGGCACGCCGAGCGACTCCTTCCCCACCGTCGAGCACGCCGCCCCCATGCTGTCGCTCGACTCCAGCCAGGACGAGGCCGCCCTGCGCCGCTTCGACGAGCGCCTGCGCAAGGGGCTCGGCGCTGCAGGGAGACCACCGCCAACGTCGAGTACGTCCTCGAGCCGAAGCTCGACGGCCTCTCGGTCGAGCTGGTCTACCGCGACGGCGTCCTCCTCCAGGCCGCCACCCGCGGCGACGGCCGCAAGGGGGAGGGGATCACCGCCAACGTGCGCACCATCGCGAGCGTCCCCTTGAAGCTCCGCGAGACCGAGCGCCCCGCCCCCGCCTTCCTCGCCCTGCGCGGCGAGATCATCATGTTCGCGGACGGCTTCGACAAGCTCAACGAGACGCTGATCGCCGAGGGCAAGGAGCCGTTCGCCAATCCGCGCAACGCCGCCGCCGGCGGCGTCCGCCAGCTCGACCCGCAGATCACCGCCACCCGCCCGCTCCACCTCTACGCCTACGACATTTTGGAGATCAAAGCGAAGTCGGAGGGAGCCGAGGGGATCGTCCCACCCATCGAGACCCAGTGGGACGTCCTGACCGCCCTCCGCGCCTGGGGGCTCGTGGTCAACGAGCGGATCCGGAAGGGATCGACGCTCGAGGACCTGATCGCCTACCACGCGGCGACCGAGGCGCAGCGCGACGACCTCGGCTACGAGATCGACGGCGTGGTGATCAAGCTCAATTCCTTAGCCGACCGCGAGCGGCTCGGCTGGACCTCCCGCCACCCGCGCTGGGCCTTCGCCTACAAGTTCCCGCCGCGCAAGGAGATCACCCGCATCCTCTCGATCCTCCCCTCGGTCGGCCGCACCGGCGTGGTGACCCCGGTCGCCCTCATGCTGCCGGTCGAGATCGGCGGCGTGACGGTGGCCCGCGCCACCCTCCACAACCGCGAGGAGGTGGCGCGGAAGGACGTCCGCGAGGGGGACCGCGTCCGCGTGCAGCGGGCCGGCGACGTCATCCCGCAGGTGATCGAACGCATCGACGAGCCCGAGCGCGAGCGCGCCCCCGAGTGGCGGATGCCCGGAGACCTGCCCCTCCTGCGGCACGGCGCTCACCGAGCGCGGCCCGTTCACCGTCTGCCCGAACAGCTTCGAGTGCCCGGCCCAGCTCGCCGGCCGCATCGTCCACTTCGCCTCGCGCGACGCCTTGGACGTCGAGGGGCTGGGGGACGAGACGGCGAAGCTCTTCGTGGCCGAGAAGCTGGTCCGCCAGCTCCCCGACCTCTTCGAGCTCCGCGCCGAGCAGCTCCTCCCCCTCGAAGGGTTCGCCCAGAAGTCGGCCGCCAAGCTGGTCGAGGCGCTCGCCAAGGCGGCCTCCGCCGCCGAGCTCCCCCGCTTCCTCTACGGCCTCGGCATCCCCGAGGTGGGGGTCGCCGTCGCCCGCGACCTCGCCCGCCACTTCGGCACCTTCGCGGGCCTCCGCGCCGCCGGCGAGGAGGCGCTCCAGGCCGTCCCCGGCGTCGGCCCCCGGATGTCCGAGCAGATCCTCCAGTTCTTCGCCGAGCCGAAGAACGCCGCCGTCCTCGACGAGCTGACCGCCAAGCTCCACCTGGTCGAGACCGAGCCGGCGCCGGTCCCTGATCCGTCCAAAGAGGAGTCCGCGTCCGTATTGCCCTTGAAGGGTCAGAAATGGGTCTTCACCGGCGGCCTCACCCATCTGACCCGCCGCGACGCCCAGCAGCACGTCGAAGCGCTCGGCGCCCGCGTCACCGGCTCCGTCAGCAAGTCGACCACCACGGTGGTGATCGGCGAGGACGCCGGCTCCAAGGCCGAGGACGCCAAGAAGCACGGCGTCCCGACGATGAACGAGGACGAGCTGCTGGCCTTCCTGCGCGGGAACGGGATCGACGTCTGACCTGTTACTCCATCCTGGAAGGCCGGCACCGCGACCGGCCGCCGCACGAAAGGGAACCTCATGAAACTCGCCGTCTCCATCTTCGCCGTAGCGCTCGTCCTCGCGGGCATCGCCTTAGCCGCCGGACCCGCCGCGGCGCCGCCGAAAGGAACCAACACCGTGATCGAGAAGATCGAGAAGCCCGATGCGGAGTGGAAGAAGCTCCTCACCGCCGAGCAGTACAACGTCCTCCGCAAGGAGGGGACCGAGCGCCCGTTCACCAGCCCGCTCAACAACATCCACCAGAAGGGCACCTTCGTCTGCGCCGCCTGCGGCCTCGCCCTGTTCAGCGAGGACCAGAAGTTCGACTCCGGCACCGGCTGGCCGAGCTTCTGGGCGCCGATCGACCCCACCCACGTCACCGAGAAGACGGACCGCAGCTTCTTCCAGGTCCGCACCGAAGTCCGCTGCGCCCGCTGCGGAGGCCACCTCGGCCACGTCTTCCCCGACGGCCCCAAGCCCACGGGCCTGCGCTACTGCATGAACGGCGTGGCGATGAAGTTCGAGCCGGCGAAGTAAAAAAACCGGGGACCGGCCCACGCCGCCAGTCCTCACGGTTTCGTTTCTCCCGCCGGGCTTTGCCCCGGCGGGCCCTCATCACCCCAACCCTCTTCTCCCCGCCTCCCCCCCGGCCTCCGGGAGAAGAGGGGGGCCCTGCGATCAGGCCTCGGAGGGCTCCTGGCTTTTGCAGTTCTCCCCTCTCGCCCGGTCGGGCGGGTGGGAGGCTGGGAGAGAGGGGCCGGGGGAGTGAGGGCCCGGCGGCACGGCCCACGCCCCGAGCTCCGGAACCCGCCGGATCGGTCTCCACCCCTCCGCGAATCCCTTCCGCGCCCCCGCCCTCCCCTTCCGCGCCACCGCCCCCGCGTTCGCCGTCTCCGCCCTCCGCTCCCGCGCCTCCGCGAACCCCTCCGCCGCCTCCTCCCTCTCCTTTTCCGTCATGCGGAACGAGAGGGAGCGCTCCAAAAATCAAAGGGAGCGACCAAAATTCGGCTGGGAGCCTAGCGGGAACGAAGGGGAAGCCACAAAAAACCAGAGGGAGCCTCCGCGGGATCAAGGGGAGGGCGCGAAAAATCAAGGGGAGCTACAGCGGAACCGCAGGTACGGTACGAAAAACCAGAGGGAGCCCGCGCGGAACGAGAGGGGAGACACGAAAAATCCTTCGGCGGACGCGGAAAAGCGCCACCGGCGGGGAGGGCGCGGACACCCTCCCCCCGGGAGCTGTCAGCAGAAATTGGTGCCGCAGGTCTGGTTGTCGCACGTCGTGCAGGTGGCATACCCGCTGTACTGGCAGCGCGCCGTGTAGCCTCCGGCCACTTGCTCGAGTTGCGATTCGAGGCCGACCAGCGTCTCCCGGCTGAGCACCAGCTTCTTCGCCTGCTTCTTCATGGAATCTCCTTTGTCGAGCCGGGGAACCATCCCCCGGCCGGCAGAGTCTAGATCATTCTCAAGCGCTGCGCCCCGGCTCCTCCCCGCTCCCCGCTAAACTACCTCCCCATGCCCGGTGTCTACCCTCTCGCCGTGATCCCCTACCTGCGCCTCACCTTCACCCTCCGCGCCCTTGTCCCCGCCCGCCTGCCGGCCTTCCAGGGCTCGCTGCTGCGCGGCGCCTTCGGCCACGCGCTGCGGCGGACGGTGTGCGCGATGGGCCCCGAGCAGCCTTGCGAGAGCTGCCGGCTGCGGCGGGCCTGCGTCTACACCCGCCTCTTCGAGACCTTCATCGAAGGACCCCCGCCCCCCCTGCTGCGCGGCCTCCCCACCTCGCCGCGCCCCTACGTCTTCGAGCCCGCCTTCGACCCCGAGATGGCCGCGGGCGCCATGGCCGCCGTGGCGCCGCGGCGCCGAGCCGCGCCTCTTCGCCCCCGGCGATCCGCTCACCTTCGACCTCCTCCTGCTCGGCCAGGCCGCCGACCTCCAGGCCTACGTCCAGCTCGCCGTGGAGCGCATGGCCGCCGCCGGCCTCGGCGTGCGCCGCGCCCCCTTCGCCCTCGACCGCGTCACCGCCCAGGCGCCGGACGGCTCCCACCTCCCCCTCTTCGCCGACGGCCACCCCCTCGCCCCCGCCGCGCCGCCTCCTTCCCTCCCCCCCGTCACCGCGCCGGGCCTCACCACCCCCCGCGCCACCCTCCGCCTCCTCACCCCCCTCCGCCTCAAGATCCGCAACGGCCTCGCCGGCACCGTCACCTTCCGCGAGCTCGTCTTCGCCATGCTCCGCCGCACCCTCGAGCTCGCCTGGTTCCACGTCCCCGGCGCCGAAGTGGACTGGCACTTCCGTCCCCTCCTCGACCAGGCCGACGCGATCCGCTGCACCCCGCACCTCACCTGGCACGACCAGGAGCGCTACAGCAACCGCCAGCAGACCAAGATGCTCTTCGGAGGCTTGCTGGGACGCTTGGATCTCGAAGGGGACTTGACGCCCTTCGTGCCGCTGCTGCGCGCCGCCGAGATCCTGCACGTCGGCAAGGGGGCGACGTTCGGGCTGGGGCGGATTGCGGTGGAGGGGCGGGATTGATGGGGGTGGGGGGTTGGGGGTAGGATGGTGGGTGAGACAAGATCTCTTTGAAAACTGATGAACTGCGGCACACGTTGTGCCGGATGGATTGCCCTGATCGGTATTGAGGGATTGAGACGCCCAGTCTGTCTTGTAGAACTGCTCCGCCTTCTCCTCGTCCGAATTGCCTTGATCGGTATTAAGGGATTGAGACATGACAAGCTGAAGGTCCGCCTGCGGTGCGCCGTTGTCGTCCGAATTGCCCTGATTGGTATTGAGGAATTGAGGCGGATGGATGGTGAACTCTGCCGACCAGCAATAAACGGCGTCGGAATTGACCTGATCGCTATTGAGGGATTGAGACTCGTCGAGATTCGCGGCATCCATGCTCTTCACGGTGCGGACATCCGAATTTCCCTAATCGATATAGAGGGATTGAGACATCTCGTCCTTAAACAGGAATCCGCCGATGCCGTCTCGTGTCGAAATTGCCCTAATCGGTATTGAGGGATTGAGACCCGTCAAGAAAGTCACCACGAGGATCGTTTTCCAGGAAGGTGTCCGAATTGCCCTGATTGGTTGATGGATTGAGACTCTCAAGGCTTCTTGCTTCGTGTTCCCGCCTCCGTGAAGGCAGGGTCCGAATTGCCTGATTGGTATTGAGGGATTGAGACGCCTCCAGTGTCGCCGGATTCGTTGCCGAATGATAATGTCGGAATTGCCCTGATCGGTATTGAGGGATTGAGACTTCCCCCGGGCGATGTACAGATCGGACACGCTGCCGATTGTTCGAATTGCCCTGATCGGTATTGAGGGATTGAGACTTGTTCCAGGCGCCGAGCGGGATGCCGTCGAACAGGCCGTCGGAATTGCCCTGATCCGTTTTGAGGGATTGAGACCCTGACGCTACAGGTGTTCGTCCCGGAAGACAAAATGCAGTCGGAATTGCCCTGATCGGTATTGAGGGATTGAGA
>CAVVXL010000009.1:0-307512 GCA_963752235.1 uncultured Acidobacteriota bacterium
ACTGATGCCCTTCCTCGAAGTGCTCCGTGAAGAACAGGAGTGCGGTCCGAATTACCCTGATCGGTATTGAGGGATGAAGATCCGCAACGGCCTCGCCGACACCGTCACCTTCCGCGAGCTCGTCTTCGCCATGCTCCGCCGCGTCCTCGAGCTCGCTTGGTTCCGCGTCCCCGGCGCCTCCGTGGACTGGCACTTCCGCCCCCTCCTCGACCAGGCCGACGCGATCCGCTGCACCCCGCACGTCACCTGGCACGACCAGGAGCGCTACAGCAACCGCCAGCAAACCAAGATGCTCTTCGGAGGCTTGCTGGGACGCTTGAACCTCGAAGGGGATTTGACCCCCTTCGTGCCGCTGTTGCGCGCCGCCGAGATCCTGCACGTCGGCAAGGGGGCGACGTTCGGATTGGGGCGGATTGCGGTGGAGGGGCGGGATTGAGGGAGGATGGGGATTGGGGGTAGGAATGAGGATGGGCCAAGGTTTCTTTGAAAACTGATGTGCTGCGGCACACATTGTGCCTGATGGATTGCCCTGATTGGTATTGAGGGATTGAGACTTCTGGTTGTGCGGCGAGCGGACGAGCAGAGGGTAGGTCCGAATTGCCCCTGATTGGTATTGAGGGATTGGGACTTCTTGGTGTCGACGAACCCGACCGCCCGGATCGTGTAGTGTTCGAATTGCCTTGATTGGTATTGAGGGATTGAGACCTGCCATCGACAGAGCGAAGGTCGACCCGGTTTCCCAATCGTTCGAATTGCCCTGATTAGTATTGAGGGATTGAGACTGCTGGATCTGCTTCTCGACACCTGGTTCGTACGCGATCAGTACGCGATCGTTCTATTTGCCCTAATCGGCATTGAGGGATTGAGACTTCCACAACTCGAACCCGTCGTATCGTTCATAATCGAGCTTACCGTTCGATTTGCCCTGATGGTATTGAGGGATTGAGACCGTTGAGAGCGTTTTCCATCTCGAAGATCGGATACACCAAGTCGGAATTGCCCTGATTGGCATTGAGGGATTGAGACTGGGCGTACTGCGGGCCCACCGCCACAGACGGGTAGACGTCCGAATTGCCCTGATCGGCATTGAGGGATGAAGCCCCGCAACGGCCTCGCCGACACCGTCACCTTCCGCGAGCTCGTCTTCGCCATGCTCCGCCGCGTCCTCGAGCTCGCCTGGTTCCACGTCCCCGGCGCCGAAGTGGACTGGCACTTCCGTCCCCTCCTCGACCAGGCCGACGCGATCCGCTGCACCCCGCACCTCACCTGGCACGACCAGGAGCGCTACAGCAACCGCCAGTAGACCAAGATGCTCTTCGGAGGCTTGCTGGGGAGTTTGGATCTCGAAGGGGACTTGACCCCCTTCGTGCCGCTGCTGCGCGCCGCCGAGATCCTGCACGTCGGCAAGGGGGCGACGTTTGGGCTGGGGCGGATTGCGGTGGAGAGACGGGATTGATGGGGGTGGGGATTGCGGGGTAGGATTGAGGGTGAGCCAAGATTTCTTTGAAAACTGATGGATTTTTTGCACAGGTTGTGCCTGATAGATTGCCCTGGTCTACTGAGGGATTGAGACTTGTATAGCTTCCAGCTCTCCTGGGTATGGACTCGGTGGTCCAAATTTACCTGATCGGTATTGAGGGATTGAGACGACGCCGGTGGGAGATATGGCGACAGCGCGATCTCCTTCACGCTTGAGTCCGAATGCCTTGATCGGTATTGAGGGATTGAGACTAAGCGACCAGATCGTAGCGAGTGACGGCGGTCTTCGCGTCCGAATTGCCCTGATCGGTATTGTGGGATGAAGATCCGCAACGGCCTCGCCGACACCGTGACCTTCCGCGAGCTCGTCTTTCCCATGCTCCGCCGCACCCTCGAGCTCGCCTGGTTCCACGTCCCCGGCGCCGAAGTGGACTGGCACTTCCGTCCCCTCCTCGACCAGGCCGACGCGATCCGCTGCACCCCGCACCTCACCTGGCACGACCAGGAGCGCTACAGCAACCGCCAGCAGACCAAGATGCTCTTCGGAGGCTTGCTGGGTCATTTGGATCTCGAAGGGGATTTGACCCCCTTCGTGCCACTGCTGCGCGCCGCCGAGATCCTGCACGTCGGCAAGGGGGCGACGTTCGGGCTGGGGCGGATTGCGGTGGAAGGGCGGGATTGATGGATTGATGGGGGTGGGGGGTTGCGGGTAGGATTGGGGTGAAGTAAGACCTCTTTGAAAACTGATGGACCTCGGCACACGTTGTGCCTGATCAATTGCCCTGATTGGTATTGAGGGATTGAGACTTGTACTTCGGGACGTCGAACTCTGGGAAAAGCTTGTAGCTTCCGGATTGCCATGATCGGTATTGAGGGATTGAGACCGCAGCTCTTTGCGCTCGAGCGGGACGTTGGTGTTGGTAATTCGAATCGCCTGATTGTCATCGAGGGATTGAGACGAGAGGATCGGGCGACGGACGAGGCGGAAGGTCCACCGGGTTCGAACTGCCCTGATCGGTATTGAGGTAAGCGTCCGGCGAACCCCATCTTCCCCCGCCCGGGTGAATTTTCGAGAATAGGCCACCTATGGGGTTGGCCGGACGGTTACTTAATTCCTCCCCATCACAAGCCCGCCTAAGGTCTACGTCCGAATTGCCCTGATTGGTATTGAGGGATTGAGACATGTCGTCGGGGTGGCACTTGTCAAGGCAGTAGATCTCGTCCGAATTGCCCTGATTGGTATTGAGGGATTGAGACAGTAGAGTCAGGGAATCCGGGGCGGTATCGCTCATGACGTCCGAATTGCCCTGATCGGTATTGAGGGATTGAGACATGAACTCCTGTGCGTCCTTGAGGTTCTTCTCGTTGCCGTTCGAATGGCCCTGATCACTACGGATGAGATCCGCCACGGCCTCACCGACACCCTGACCTTCCGCGAGCTCGTCTTCGCCATGCTTCGCCGCACCCTCGAGCTCGCCTGGTTCCACGTCCCCGGCGCCGCCGTGGACTGGCACTTCCGTCCCCTCCTCGACCAGGCCGACGCGATCCGCTGCACCCCCACCTCACTTGGCACGACCAGGAGCGCTACAGCAACCGCCAGCAGACCAAGATGCTCTTCGGAGGCTTGCTGGGAACGCTCGACCTCGAAGGGGATTTGACCCCCTTCGTGCCCCTGCTGCGCGCCGCCGAGATCCTGCACGTCGGCAAGGGGGCGGCGTTCGGGCTGGGGCGGATTGCGGTGGAGGGGCGGGATTGATGGGGGTGGGGGGTTGCGGGTAGGATCGTGGGTGCCTGGGTTTGTTTTGAAAACTGAAGAAGAGCAGAGGTGTGGCAAAACGCCGTGCCTGACAAGAAGCATGCCAGCGCCGAAAGGCCGTTTTGGCGGCGAGGTAACACGGATTGTGTAAGCTGAATGGATGGAAGGAGTTGGGAACGATGGCTGATTTTTATGGACGGGAGAGAGGGCGGTTTTCAGAGCCTCTTTTGGGAGGTAACACGAAACGGCCTCATAAAGTCTTGGAATGGCTGGGCTTGGGAAGGCGGCTGTCCGAATTGCCCTGATTGGTATTGAGGGATTGAGACGTGCCGGTGGAAAGGTTATTCCAATAAGCCGTTAGAGCGTCCGAATTGCCCTGATTGGTATTGAGGGATTGAGACTTCTCCATCGAACGGGGTGCGGCCTGCCGGCAGGGGCGAGAACGTCCGAATTGCCCTGATTGGTATTGAGGGATTGAGACGCGAATATTGCGCGGTCCGCAGGACTCATTCGTGTGAGTCCGAATTGCCCTGATTGGTATTGAGGGATTGAGACTCTCGGAGATCTGCAATCATGTCACCACGCATTCAAAAGTCCGAATTGCCCTGATTGGTATTGAGGGATTGAGACTCTCGGAGATCTGCAATCATGTCACCACGCATTCAAAAGTCCGAATTGCCCTGATTGGTATTGAGGGATTGAGACGGTGGACGCAACGCCCGTGTTCGGCAGGTTCTGCTCGTCGTCCGAATTTCCCTGATTGGTATTGAGGGATTGAGACTTGGCGACGAAAGCCTCCGCGTTGTTGAAGGCGTACCGGCCCGTAATTGCCCTGATCGGTATTGAGGGATTGAAACTTGAGGGTCTGCTTGTAGAGCGGGCGCTGGCCGGCCTCGTCCGAATTGCCCTGATCGTTATTGATCATTGAGGGATTGAGACTTCTATTGGCCCAAAACAAGGGCATGGTCGTCCACGAGCTGCCGCGTTCGAATTGCCCTGATTGGTATTGAGGGATTGAGGCTCGGTGAGCCCGATCTCAGAGCGGTAGTGCCCTAATGTGTTCGAATTGCCCTGATCGGCATTGAGGGATTGAGATCAACGTACCGATCTCCCCGACGCCAGCCCATAGGGCGGCATTCCTGTAGCCCAGGGTGAACCCTGGAATCTCGGCGTACCCATATCCCTTTTCGAGGCATGCCATGCCAACCGACCCAGGGCTCACGCCCTGGGCTACAGGAATGCCGCCCTGCGGGCTGGCTCCAGAGACTCGCGGGCGTTCCGCCCACCCCTCAACAAATCGCGCCTTCCCGTGTCTGACCGAGATATCCCCGCACGCCTTCCGGCGACCGCGGGAACCCGCGCCGCCATGCTCGACGACCTCACCTCCCGCAAAACGCTCTACGAGGCCTTCGAGCACGTCCGCGAGAAGGCCGGCTGCCGGGGCGTGGACGGCGTGTCGGTCGCGGAGTTCCAGGCGAATCTGGAGAGCGAGATCGATCATCTCCAGGACCGGTTGATCCGGCGCGTCTATCACCCTCTCCCCCTGCTCCACTTCCAGGTGCCGAAATCGTCGAGCGGGCTGCGCAGTCTCTGCGTGCCCACGGTGCGCGACCGCGTGGTGCAGACCGCCGTCCACCGGCTCACCCGCGAAATCTTCGAAGGGGAATTCGAGGACTGCAGCTACGCCTTCCGCGAAGGGCGCTCGGTGAAGGACGCCGCGCACCGCATCGACGAGCTCCGGCGCCAAGGCTTTCGCTGGGTGGTGGACGCGGACATCGAAGCGTTTTTCGATAGCATCGATCACGACAAGCTACTCGCCCGCCTCGGCCGCCTGCCGCTCGATCCCTACGTCCTCTCCCTTTTCGAGCGCTGGATCCGCGCCGAGGTCTACGACGGCGCGCGCCTCGTGTCGCTCCCCCGCGGCCTGCCGCAGGGCTCCGTCGTCTCCCCCACGCTCGCCAACCTCGTCCTCGACGAGCTGGACGAAAACCTCGCCCTCTTCGTCCAGACCCTCGTGCGCTACGCGGACGACTTCCTCGTCCTCTGCAAGCACCCCGAGGACACCGCCGCCGCCCTGGAGCTCACCGACTACCTGCTCGCCGACCTCCACCTGAAGCTGAACCCGGAGAAGACCCGCGCCACCTCCTTCGACGAAGGCTTCAAGTTCCTCGGCGCCATCTTCCTCCAGGAATCGATCTACCTCCCCTTCGACCGGCCTCGCCCCGAGATGACGGCGCCCCACTTCCCGCCGCCGCTGGATCTGCTGACCTATCTGGAGCTGAAGCACGGGCGGCCGGGGGAGCCGGATTGAAGCGTGGGCGGTTGCGGGTAGACTCTCGCTTTCGAAGCCTCCTTGAAAACTGATGGTGCGCCGGCAAGAGTCGTGCCTGACAAGAAGCATGCCAGCGGCAAAACGCCATTTTGGCGGGTAGGTAACACGGAATCGCTAAGCTCAATGGATGGAGTCAGTTGCAAGGGAAAAGCTGAGGAAGGGAGGACGCGTATGGGACCGAGTTTGGAGGTCGAATTTGGGAGGTAACACGAAACGGGGTGGTAAAGTGCTGAGCTGGCTGGGGTTGGAGAGGCGGCTGTCCGAATTGCCCTGATTGGTATTGAGGGATTGAGACAGGCACAGACATACCTTGTAGCATTCTTCGATTTGTAATAAATCGTCCGAATTGCCCTGATTGGTATTGAGGGATTGAGACCTTACTGCTTCGGTCCCATCACCGTTTCGGCGTTGATCGGATGTCCGAATTGCCCTGATTGGTATTGAGGGATTGAGACAAGCCATACGGCGGGCAAATCCAGATCGGACAGTGGAGTCCGAATTGCCCTGATTGGTATTGAGGGATTGAGACCACATGTCGAGGGTGTGCTGGTAGGTGTGAAGCAGTGCCTTGAGTCCGAATTGCCCTGATTGGTATTGAGGGATTGAGACTTCCAGGCGACCAGCGCATTCTGAGGGTTGGGGAAATCGTCCGAATGGCCCTGATTGGTATTGAGGGATTGAGACTGTGCGTAGTTGGTCGGCGCCTTGACGATGGGCATCATCGACCGTCCGAATTGCCCTGATCAGCAATGAGGGCTTGACCCGCCCACAGCCTCGACGCCAACCTACTTTGCACTTCGGAGCCCGATCCGCCGCTCCGAGCCCTCACTCCCCCGGCCCCTCTCTCCCAGCCTCCCTCCCGCCCGCCGGGAGAGAGGGGAGCTTGAACGCGGACGGATGTTGAGGCGCGAACGATGCAAATTGTTCGATCGACGCGATTTATTAGGTCGAGGGTTTCAGGAACGAGTTGAGATGGACCGCGCAAGAGCCGCATTCCCCGCACTTCGTGCGATTCGCAAGGGGGGAATGCTTCATTCCCTGTCTTTCGAGTCTCTTGGTATTGGAGAACAGGACATTCCCCGGCTTCCGTGCCTCGTTCCCTCCAAGGCAAGCCTCATTCCGCTAACGCAACGTCGGTCGAGCACCAGTGGAATCGCACTCCCTGTTCGATGCGTTTCGTTCCCGCGAGGGAAAGCAGCGCACAGACGGGGAACGAGGGCTTCCCGGTAGCTTTCGTGCCAAGACAGGAAGGGAATGCGGCGTTCCCTCTACATCACGCCGCTCGGCAAGGGGGAATGCGGCTCACAAACCCGAAATGCTGCGCGAAGACCAGGGAACGCGCCATTCCCCGGGTGGATCTCCCTCCTCTCCCGGCCGGCGGGTGGGCGGCTAGGAGAGGAGGGTCGGGGTGGTGAGGGATCGGCGGCTCGGCGAGCCTTCAGATCTTCGAGGACCCAGGAATCGGAACCGCAACCGCCCTCGGGTTTCGGCTGCCTCCACAAATCGCGTCTTTCCGTGTCTCCCCGAAGAAGCAAGCGCGCCGCCAGGCCGAGCGGCTGCAACATGTCTCTATCGACAACCAACCATATGAGCCGTTCCGTTTGCCGTGCTGATCGTGGTGTCCTATGATGTGCCCAACGATCGGCGGCGCACGAAACTGGCGCACACGCTCAAGGATGAGAATTGACCTTGCCGTATGAGGATTGAGACTTGTAGGCGTCTGGCCAAATCTTGGCGTACTTGTCCCAGCGAACGCTGCCCTGAGTTCTATTGAGGGATTGCGACGCGGCGGTCATGGTTTCGGCCTGTTTCGCGACGAAGTGTGGGAATTGACCTGAGCCGTATTGAGGGATTGAGACCGCACGACGATCCAGTACCCGATGAACCAGTCGCCGAACAGCGTGTTGGAAATTCAACTGGCCGTATTGAGGGATTGAGACATGCCAGTGGACGACGCAGCGCCCCGGGAGCCGGTGAACGACGCCGTGGTGAATTGACTTGAGCCGTATTGAGGGATTGAGACGCGGCCTCCTGATTCTCGACGGAAGTCCCGAGCCAGACGGTGGGAATTGACCTGAGCAGTATTGAGGGATTGAGACAACCGGGCCCGGCACATCGCGAAGTGGATGCACTCCCGTTGGAATTGACCTGAGCCGTATTGAGGGATTGAGACATGAGCGCGTTGAACCAGATGCAAACCACTGAGTACTCCGGACCATGTGGTAACTGACCTGAGCCGTATTGAGGGATTGAGACCCCATGTCGACGATGGAGACCTTATCGACCTGCCCGAGTGTGGGAATTGGCCTAACCGTTTTGAGGGATTGAAACGCAAGGGCCTGTCGCGTGATCGGAATCCAGTGTGCGATCGAAAATTGACCTGAGCCGGATTGAGGGATTAGGACAACCCCGTGCACCCGCCGAGCCAGAGGTCGCCGCTTGACGACGTTGGAATTGACCTGACCGGTATTGAGGGATTAAGACAGTTTTTTTGAGGTAGCACACGAAGCACGTGTTACCCGAACAGCACCGCCCCTTCAGGGCGGGGGAACTTTGTTGCGCCCCACCCGGCGCTGAAGCGCCGGGCTAATCAAATTTCGCCCCTTCAGGGCGAGCTCTCCGCCGGGCTTCAGATTTCTTTCTTCAGGGCGGCCCGCTCAGACAGCTCAGTGCAAATCGCCTTCTCAGGGCGGAGCTTCCGCAGGCTCCGCCCTGCCGCCTCTCAACCTTTTCCGCCCCCACCGTGTCTCCCCCACCGGGAGGGACGCGATGCCAGAGGCCGCAGAATTCGATGACATTTCTTTGGAGATCCGCAGCTTGGGGAAGGGGCGCTTCGAGACCCGGCTTCAGGCGGAGGGGCAGGTGGGGGCGGCGGAGCCGTTTGCGATGCAGGTGGACGCGGCGAAGCTCAAGCCGTTCCTGACGGTGTTCAATGCGGTCCCGGCGGGGTTGGCGCCGGACCCTCGGGCGATCGGCAGCTCGCTGTTCGAGGCGCTGTTTCAGGGCGACGTCCGCCGGCTCTTCGACCGGTGCCGTGCGCGGGCGGACGAGGCCGGGGCGGACGGCTCGGCTCGCGGGGTGCGCCTCCGGATTCAGTTGGATCTGCGGGACGAGCAGGTCCGGCCGCTGGCGGCGTTGCCGTGGGAGCTGCTGCACGATCCTCTGGACCGGACCTTCTATGGCCACGGCAGGGAGCGGCTGCTGGTCCGCCACCTGGACTCCGCTCGCCCCGTGGAGCCGCTCCCGCTGACGCATCCGTTGCGGATCCTGGTCGTCCCCTCCTCACCCAAAGACCTCCCCAAGTTGAATCTGAAGAAAGAGGTCGAGCGGCTCGAGGCCGCCGTGCATCGGGATCGATTCGTTCATGTGACCGTGCAGAAGCCGGCCACGATCGAAGCCGTGCGACAGCGTCTCCGGGAGGAGCCCTTCCATGCGCTCCACTTCCTCGGACATGGTGGCTTCAAGGCGGAGACCGGCCTGGGTTGGCTCTGCTTCGAAACCGCGGACGGCAAGACGCAGGGAGTCGACGGCGACTTCTTTTCGGATCTCGTCCGGGAGTTTCCCAGCCTGCGGCTCGTCGTGCTGAACGCCTGCCGGACGGCCCAGGTGCCGGGGACCACGGAGATCGCGCCCTATGCCACGCTCGGCACGGCGCTGAGCCTGGCGGGGGTGCCCGCCGTGGTGGCGATGCAGTTCACGGTGTCCGATTCGGGCGCGATCCGTTTCAGCGAGACGTTCTATCAGTCGCTCGCGGCCGGCGATCCGGTGGACGTGGCGGTGGCGGTGGCCCGGCGGGAGCTGTACGAAAGCGAGCACCCTTCGCTGGAGTGGGCCGTGCCCGTCCTCTTTCTGCGCTCGCGCGACGGAAGGATTTTCGATCTGCCGCGGGAGGCCGAGGGAACCGTGCCGAAAGCGAAAATCCATCCGCGCCACGGCAACGGCGATCCCTCGGGAAAAAGCGCCAAGCCGATCCAAGCGAGGAAAGAACCGACGAAGGAGCCGTGGATGCTGGGCATCCGGAGCCGCGAGCCGCTGGGAGAGCGGCCGGAGACCGCCCTCAACCTAACGCGTCACTTCGACGGCCGGCTCGCTCGCCATCCCGATCTCTGGCGCACGGACATCCTCCCCGAGCTCGAGGAGTTCCTGCGGCCGGTGCTGACCAGCGGCCGCCCCATCCTCCTCGACTTCGCGGCCCACGCCAGCCTCGCCTTCGCGGCGGGCTACGTGCTGGAGGCGAAGAGCGGCCTGGACATCACCCTCCGCCAGCGGCTGCAGAAGGGAGGCTTCGAGGATTGGACGCCGAGCCGCGGCCCGCTGCCGGACGCCCCCTACTGGAAGGCCGAGGACGACCGCCCGCGGGACGCGGCAGCCCACGACGTGGCCGTCGCCGTAGGGCTCACCTGGCCGGTGCTCGACGACGTCGAGACTTATTTGGGGAACAGCCTCGAAAAGAGCCACCTCGCCGTGAGCCGCCTCCTCCCCGCGACTCTCGCCCCCGAGCCGAGCCCGAGCGGAGTACACGGCGGCGCCCACGCCCTGGCCCTGGCACAGGCCCTCGCCCTGAGAATCCGCGCTCGCACCGTGCACGAGCGCCACGGCACCCTCCACCTCTTCGTCTCCGGCCCCAACGCCTTCCTCTTCTACCTCGGCCAACTCGCCCGAGGCCTCGGCCGCATCCAGCTCTACGAATACGACTTCGACTCTGGGGCACCGGGAGCGTATAGGCCGTCGATCGTGTTGCCGGCGGAGGGGACGTGAAACGGAATGATTGAACCAACACTCATCTAAGGAAGGTATAGTCTGTCGACCAGCATCCAACTCTTCTTGACAAGGTGGCCGAATGGATCGTGAGATCTTCAGGGTCGAGCTCGTAACGCCTTGCTTCCTGGCGGGCGCGAAAGATGAGACGGAATTTCGCTCCGCTTCCATCCGCGGCCAGCTCCGCTGGTGGTTCCGTGCCGTCGGCGGCGCGCAGTGGGCAGGCGATCTTCCCCGCGTTCGGCGGGAGGAGGAGCGGCTCTTCGGATCGACCAACCGTCGCTCCCTCCTCCGGGTGCGGATTCTCGACGGCCCGAAGCCGTCAAGGTCTTCTTTCGGGACACAGTACCTCGCGGCTCAGCTCGCGGCGATCTATGGCGATCCCTCCGCCGAGGGTCGGTTGAAGATCATGGGAGATAGGGGTGAAGAGGGGAGCAATCCTCTCCACTACCTCGCGTTCGGTCCGGTCGCCAAGGGAAGGCTGGAGCGCCAGTACCTGCCACCCGCCTCAAAGGCAGAATTCGAGATTCAATGGGGCCCCCGTTCTCCGAAGGAAGGCGAAGAGACCCGCCAAGTACTCGCCCAGGCGCTCCGGGCCTGGATGCATCTCGGAGGCATCGGCTCCAAGAGCCGAAAAGGGTTCGGCTCGCTCCACTGCATCTCAGGTCCTTCGTTCAAAGCGCCCGAGAGCCGTGACGAGCTCGAGACCCAGATCAAGGGACTTCTGGCCATGGGCAGCGGATTCCAGAAGACGGCCGAATGGACCCACTTCTCCGCCGGCTCTCGCGTCTTCATCGGAGAGAGCACCAGCAAGTGGGATGTGGCATTGGAAAAGCTCGGAGCCTGGCTGATCGGATTCAGGCGCCGCTATGGGTATCCAGGCGATCCGCGGAGTGCCGGCACCGTTGCTCTCAAGAACCGAGACTACGAATGGGCGGCTCCAAGAGGAAGGAGCCCTCGCCAGGAGATTCCCGACCGCGCCGGCTTTGGTTTGCCTCTACCCTTCCGCAGAAGGATCGGTCAGCAGGTTCTCGGCGAAACGGTGACCTGGGGGTCCCCGCAAAAACGTGGCGAGCGGCCAGCCAGGGATACGGATGCCCGCCGGGCGTCTCCCCTTCTCCTCCATGTGTCGAAGCTCGGCGAGTCCTACCTCCCGGTGCTGACCTATCTGCCGGCCAGGTTTCTTCCTCAAGGGGGAGAATTCAAATTTCGCTACCAGCCTGGGCTCCGCCCCGAAACGCCGCTCCTGCGCTCGGCCGTGACGCGCTTTCTCGAGGATTTGCAAGCGAAGGGCCTGGTCCGGGAGGTTCGCCCATGAGCCTGGAGACCGCCCTTCTCACCTTCAGCATCGGGCCCGTGCACTCCTTCATCGCTCAAGCGAGGCGGGTCTCGGACGTCTGGGCGGGGAGCTACCTGCTCTCTCACCTGACCCGGCAGGCGATCGGCGTCGTCAAGAACGATCCGCGCTGCCGGATGCTCTTTCCATTCGTGGAAGGAAGGGTCACGTCCGATGGGATTCCAAACCGTTTCGTCTGCCGGGTTCCACTCGCCGAGGCGGAGGAGATCGCCCTCCGGATGAAAGCGGAGGTCGAGCGGGTCTGGGACGTTTCGGTCCAGCGAGCCGTCCTGAACCTGGGAGAGAGCCTCGCGCCGCCTCCCTCGATCTGGACGGCGGAGCGCAACGGAGATCGGTTGCGCCAGACCGATCGGCTGCTCGACATCGCCTGGTCCTGGGTGCCGGAGGAAGGAGACTACGGCAAGGCCTCCCTCGAAGGAGCGCGTCGGTTCGCCGCCAGCCGCCAGTTCCGGCCGTTCTCCCAGATCCACGAGCAGGGAGTGAAGTGCGCCATCTGTGGCGAGCGTACGGCCTTGCCAAACGGGGATCGTGAGGATGTCAAGGAGGGATGGAAGAAGGCGGAAAGGGAGGCGCAGGAAAGGCCCGAGAGCGGCCTGGCCCGGTTTCTCCGCGCCGACCAGGGGAGGCTCTGCCTGGTCTGCGCCGCCAAGCGCTTCTTTCCTCACGACCAGGAGTGGAACCAACACTTCGCGGCGTTCGACGAGTTTCCGCCGTCGAAGGAGGCGCCCTACCTCGCCCTGGTGAAGATGGACGGGGACAAGATGAGCCGCATCCTGAGCCTCGGCAGGGAGGAAATCGCCGGCGGCGACGTGGAAGGCTTCCACCGCGAGGTCTCGACGGCGCTCACCCAGTTCGCCAACAGCTTGCGGATCGATCATTCGGCGGATCTGAACCTCGCGACGCTCGGCGACATTGCCATCGCTCGCGAGAAACGCCCACCCCAGCTCATTTACGCCGGCGGCGACGACGTCCTCTTCGTCTGTGATCCGCGAGACGCCCTCCCCCTTCTCCGCCGAATCCGCGAGATCTACATGGGCTCGTTCGAGAAGGCCCGCTCTTATCTCACCTGTGAGGAGGAACCGTTCACCATTTCGGCGGCGGTGCTGTTCGTCCATCCGTCGCATCCGGCGGGGCTCGCGATGCAGGATCTGGAGGATCTCTTGAAATATGGAGCGAAAGCCCGGGCCGGACGCGATGCCGTGGCGCTCCGCCTCGTCAAGAGGGGTGGCGTGCCGGAAGAGGTGGCCTTCTCCTGGAAAGACAAGGAAGCGCCACCCGGTGGCTGGATCGAACGGCTGGACGTGGTGACCGGCAAGCTCCGGGAGGGCGCCCTGACCTCGCACCAGACGTTTTCCCTCCGCCTGGAGGAACGCACGCTCCTCGGGGTCTTTGGGAAGGATCTCGAAAAGTGGACCCGCTGGCTGGCGGATCGCCTGTCCCGCAACGAAGGCGCGACAGGGCAGTCGGAAGCCTTGGCCGCTCTGGTGGCGCCCTTCTTCGTACACGATCACGCCGCGGCCTTGCGGATCGCCCGGTTCCTGGGACGGGAGGTGGTGCGGTGAGCGCCGACGAGTGGAAGGCTTTCCAGCTGGTGCCGAGCGACGTTCTGTTCTTCCGCGACAGCAAGCCCAGCATGCTGGGGCAGGACCACTACCTCCGCTCGATCTTCCTCCCCTTTCCCTCGACGCTCTACGGCGCCGTGCGGACGCGGCGGCTCTTCGATCACGGCGTGGAGCTGAGCGGTTTGAAGTCCGCCACCTGGAACGAGCGGCTCGGTGCCGGGCTCGTGGAGGAGCTCGGCCCCTGGGGCGGCTTCGGGACTCTCGAGTTGCGGGGACCTTGGCTGGTCCGCGGCCAGGACGAGCCGTTGCTTCCCGTTCCCGCCGATCTGGGAGTCCGCCTCAAGCGCGGCCTTCATTCGAAGGACGAACGGCCCCAAATCGAAGAGGTCGTCCGCTTCCAGCGCGGCCCCGCCGAAGCACAGCGGCGGTCTCATCCGCTCGAGCCGCTCTACCCCTACTCGGCGGACGGAGCGCCCTGGCAGGCTCCCGGTCCAGGAGTCGAGCCAAGGTCGGCGGGCGGCGAATGGTTCCTGACGCCAGCGGGTCTTTCCGCCTGGAGGAAGGCCGGCATTCCGAAAACGGACGACCTCGTGCACCGGACCGAGCTGTGGTGCGACGAGGCGAGGACCGGGGTGGGCCTGCAAGAAACACTGAGGATGAGCAAGGACGGCCGGCTCTACACCTTCGGGTATGTCCGTCTCTGGCCGGGGATCTCGATCGGCTTCGAGGCGAGAGGAACCGGGCTCCAACCGGGCGGATTCGTGAGGCTGGGAGGCGAAGCCCGGACGGCCAGTCTGGAGGCAGGGCCCGCCTTTCCCGCCGGGACACCGGAGACTGCTTCAGGAAAGCGATGGAGTCTCTGCTTCGCCGTCCCGGCGTTGTCGGAAACCGGCAGCTACCCGCCGGGATTCGCGGAGGACCGGTTGGAGGGCGCGCTCGGCGACCAGCTCTGCCGGCTGACGGCAGCGGCTCTCCCCCGCTTCGTCCTCTCCGGCGGATGGGACGTCGCTCGCAACTTCCCGAAGCCTCTCCGGCGGGCGATTCCGGCCGGCTCCGTGTTCCTGTTCGAGTCCGCGACGGGCGAGGCGGTCAGCCTCGCCGATTTCGATGGACGCTGCTATTCGGACTTTTCCCGAGATGCGCTCGCGCGCCAAGGCTTCGGCCTGGCCGTGGCGGGTCTCTCACCTTAGGAGACTCTCTTGGCGACCAAGACACTCAACGAGATCGGCGCGCTCGGGCTCTACACCGAGACCTCGCTCCATTGCGGAGCCGAGGGAGGAACGGGCTACGTCGATCTGCCGGTCCAGCGCGAACGGCACACGCAGTATCCGGTCATCCCCGGCTCGACGATCAAAGGCGTGCTGAGGGACGAGCTCTCGGATTTGGGCAAAGAGAAGATCGCCGCGATCTTCGGCGCAGAGGACGCTTCGAGCCCGGGCACCATCTCGTTTGGCGACGGCATCCTCGTGGCCTTCCCGGTCCGCTCCTCCGGCGCGCCTTTCCATTGGGTCACCTGCCCATTCGTCCTCGAAAGAACCTTTCGTTGCCTCGGGGCCTCCTTCGTGATCAAACCTCCGGGGCCGCACCAAGCCTGGGGAGGCGGAGCGAAGGGAGAGAAGGGAGAGAGCGTCCTTCTGGAGGAGATCCGATTGCAGGCCATGCCATACCCGGAGTTCTTCGGCGATGCGACCAGCGCTCTCGGCAAGCTCCAGGAGCTTCTTCCGCCGGGCGACAGCTTCGCGTACACCCGGAAGCTCTTCGCCCGGAGGCTCCTCATCGTCTCCGACGCCGACTTCAAGGAGCTGGTCGAGACGGGGACGGAGGTCCTCACCCGCATCAAGCTCAATGTCTACGGCACGACGCGCACCATCAAGCGAGAGACTCTGACGCCGGAAGAGAGCCAGGGGGCAAGCGACGTCGACCTCCAGGGGAACCTCTTCGTGGAGGAGGTCGTCCCTCCCGAGACCCTCTTCCTCACGCCACTGCGGGCGGGAGGCCAAGCCGAGGATCTGTTGACGGCGCTCGCGACGCGGCCCGTGATCCGCCTGGGCGGCGACGAAACGATCGGTCGCGGCGTGACACACGTCACGTTCTTCGATCGCCGCAACGGGAAGGTGGAGTGAGCCATGCCGACCCTGGAGCAGAAACGCGCCGCCTTCGCTCTCGGCAAGGTTGATGGAGTCAAGAGAGGTTCGGAGAAGGCCAAGTTCAAGACCCAGCTTCTGAAGCTGCCGGCCCGGCTCCACAACAACGGCCTCGGCCAGACCGTCGCCTTCTATCTGTCCGCGGGCTCAGGGAAGCCGGAGTTTGTGATCTGCGATTGGATTGAAGAGTGGCTTCGCCAGCAGGAGGTTTACCTGGAAGGAACCTTGATCGACGGCATCACGGGAAAGAGTCTTCCTCCCGATCAGGCTGAACCCCGGTACCGCGAGGCTTCCGTGGAGGTGCGGGCGCTCGCGGTCTGGCTCAAGCGATTTGCGGAGGCGTTCATCGAAGGGGAGGAAGAGCCGAAGTGAGAGACCAAGAGGAGATCAGAGAGCTCCCCTTTCCCCCCGCCATGGGAGCGCTCCTCGCCACCGGCGGACCAGGGGAGCTAACCCTCTATCCTTCGGGCAACCGTTCCCTCCTGTTCGACAAGGGAATGCGCTGGAAGGCTCCGGACTGGTCTCTCGGCGCGGGCGACAAGGAGCGCTTCCTCAAAGAGTTCTCAGCCGCATTCAAGAGCGAGGGCAGCCACTTCGACTCCTTCTTGAAGCGGCGAGAGGCAGCTCTCCTCAAGCTCGGTGTCGAGCCGGTAGCGTTCACGACCCAGACCCGACTGGTGGTGGGACTCGGCCTCCCCAGTCCGCTCGAGACCGGTTTCCTCCTGGACCGCCTCACCGGGTGCCCCTACCTGCCGGGCTCGAGCATCAAAGGGCTCCTGCGCGCGGCCGCCCGGCTGGTGCAGCAAGGCGAGCTGGAGGGCGACAAATCCTTCTGGGACGGCAACCTCGAACGGATCTTCGGGCCGGAAATCGCTCGCGGCACCACTCCCAAAAAGGGGACGGTGGATTTCTACGACGCCCTCCCCGCCCGCTGGCCCCGTCTGGAGGTGGACGTTCTCACGCCCCATTACGGCAAGTATTACCGGGACGGCTCCATGCCGGGAGACTGGGACAATCCGGTTCCCGTCCCCTTTCTCGCGATTGCGCCAAAGACGACCTTCCATTTCTATGTTCAGGCCGACGCCCAGGATCTCGAAAGACTGAAGCCGCTTCTGGGCTTGGCCCTCGACTGGCTGGGGATCGGCGCGAAGACGTCCTCGGGGTATGGGACCTTCCAAGAGGGAGCGGCTCCTGAAGAGGAACAGGTCGCCTCACCGACGGCCCAGCCTCACCCGGCGAAGGCTGCCGCTCGCCCAGCACCGCAGGCGCGTCCGTCCTCCTCCGAGGTTCCCTGGGAGAACATCGAGCTGACCCTGCGCCAGGGGACGGTCACCGCACGAAAAGGAAACCTGACGGCGACTTGTGCGCGGAGCGAGGTCGATCCGGCTCTCCTGACTGCTCTGACCAAGGGCAAGAAGGTGGTCAAGGCCGAGGTCGACGTCCTCAAGATTCCAGGCAGCGAGCACAGGCTCGTCCGAGTCAAGGCCTGGAGGAGCTGATCCGTGGCGAACCAGGTCTCGGCAATACGGGAAGGCATTCGCTATCAGGACCTCTTCAGTTGGTGCGAGATCCTGCTGCTTCTGGACGGCGAGTCGCCCTATGAATACGCCCACCTCGAGCATCCCGATGCGTGCTCGGTGGATGACCTGACGCTGTTCCCGAAGGAAAGCTCCCAGGCTCCCGCGAAGTACGTGCAACTGAAATGGCGGGTCAAAGCGGCAGAGCTGTGCTCCTTCGCGAGCCTGATCAAAGATCGTGGCGGTGAGAGGTCCTGGCTCAAGCAGCTCTACGACAGTTGGAAAATCTTGCGGGAGCGGAGCCCCGTGGAGATCTGGTTTGTCAGCAACTGGCCCTTGGATCCCGACGATCTCGGAAAATTCGTCCGCTCCCGGGCTCATCAGATCGACGCCAGCCTTTTTGAGGCGACTCCAGGCTCGAATGCGGGGAAGGCCCGCAAGCTCTGGGCCGAGCATCTGGGGATCGAGGATTCCGAGCTGAAGTCCTTCTGCCAGGATCTCAGACTGCGAGTCAATTCGCTGTCGATCGGTGAGCTCGAAGAGAAGACCGACGAGAGGATGGGCCGGTTCGGCCTTCGGATGGGACCGAATCCCCGCGCCATCGCCTTGGACGCGATCGGCACGTGGATCGAGGCGGGAAGCGGGAACAAGAAGGTCACGGCCCAGGACATCCGAAGGCTCATCGAAACCCGGGACCTGAGGGCCCGCCAAGAGACCCAAATCCTGCCCGTGGATGCGGCGGAACGCATCGTCAGGAAAGACCCCGAGGTCAGCCTGTGGATTCATGGGTGGGCCAAGCAGGGCTTCGATCTCTCGCCCACCGAAGAGCTCGACTGGACGGCGTACTTCGACCTCCGCGGGCGGCAGGTCGCCTCCCAGCAAACCTGGGACAGCGTCCTCCTGCCCCAGCTCGAGGCGGTCCAGAGACGACTGTCAAAGCCTGCCTTCATCGATTTCCGCGGCAAGCTGCCGCTGACCGGAACGCTCGCCGTGGGGTTCGCCTTCCCGGAAGTCGCCGGGTACTCGTTCCGTGCCGTTCAGCCAACCCGGGGCGAGCTCTTTCTCTGGCGGTCCGACGCGCCGCCGACCCAAAGGACCTTCCTCACCGAGATCGAGGAGGCGCCCAACCCTCAGGGGGACGAGATCCTGGTGGTCCTCTCGATCGTGGGGGATGCCCGGCCGACCGTCCAAGCCCTGCGGAAGCGTTTGGGAGACCGGCTGAGAGCCACCATCTTCGCCCAGCCGGACGGCGGCGCCGGGGGGAGCTCGATCGGGTCGGCCGGCGACGCAACTGCCCTCGCCCATGAGGCCAAGGAGTTGCTCAAGAGAGTCCGCTCTCGGTATGAGGCGAGCCGCATTCATCTGGTGGTGTACGCACCCGCCGTCTTCTGCCTGTTCCTCGGGCAAAAGCTGAACAGCCTGCGGACTATCGAGACCTATGAGCTGACCCGGGACCACGACTACCAGCCCTCGGTGCTCCTCGAGACCAGATAGCCCCACTTTCCAGGAGCAGGCGAAATCGCAGGAGCTGCCTTTTTGTCCCTCCGGATTCGTTTTTAGAGCTTCCCAATCGTTTTTGCGCCTAATCTCGATTTTTAGTGGCTAAATTTCCAATTTTGAGGCTAAAATCCAATTTTTTGACTCTACGGATTGTTTTTAGAGTGTCCCGGAGCTTTTTAGAGCCTAGAAATAAAACTTAGGCTCTAAAAACAAAAATCAGCGCCTAAAAATCGAATTTGGCGCCTAAAAGGCCGATTCAGGTTCAAAAAATTGGATTCGGGAGCGAAAAGCCCGGAAGATCCTCGGGAAAGGCGGTCGCTGGCTCAGAAGGTCTCCGGCCAGAGGGAAACATGGCGATCCCGGCGCCCCTCTGGGGCTTGGGGGAGGTTGGGGGTTCTCCGATCCAGGGGCTGGCGCCCCTGGCTACAGTCCGGGGCTCCTCCGGAGCCCGGGGAGAATGCCTCGAAGCAGCGGACGCCGGAGAAGCGGACAGGGCTGAGGCTTTGGACGTCGGGCTCCGGAGGAGCCCCGGAATGTAGCCAGGGGTGCGAACCCCTGGTCACCGGGACCACGAAAAGGCAGAGAAGGCGAAAAACGGAGTCAGTCGCCGGCGGGACGCCGGCGCTCCCAGGAAAGGCCCCCAACGCCCCACCCCCCCTCCTCCGTATCCTTTGAAAGACCCCACGTTCCGTCCCCCAGGAGGCCGGCGGTGTTCATCCGGGCAGCATCCCCCCGAAGTGCTAGACTGAGGTTCCCGATGAGAGCGAAACCTGCGCTCCTGTTCCTTCTTTTGCTCATCTTCTGCGGTTCGCAGGCCCAGGCCGACGGTCAAATCTCCGAGATCCGCATCGGCCTGGACGGCGACCGGGTGATGGCGAGCTTCGTGCTTCGCAAGGCGTTCGACCAGCGGCTGGCGGAGCGGGTGGACAGCGGGCTTCCCACGTCGATCCTCTACCGCTTCGAGCTCGCCCGCGACCGCCAGCGGTGGTGGGACCAGAAGCTGCGCACCGGCACCCTCGAGGTCGTGGCGATGTACGACGCCGTGTCGCGCGCCTACACCGTGCACTACAAGCTCGACGACAAGCTGATCGAGAGCCGCACGGTGCGCGAGCCCAAGGCGCTCGAGGAGGCGATGACCCACGTCGAGAAGCTCCCCGTCTTCTCGGTCGCCGGCCTCCCTCACGAGTGGCGGCTGCTGGTGAAGGTGGAGGCGGAGCTCGGGTCGCGGACCCTGCTGTCGATCATCCCGGTGACCATCACCACCAAGTGGCGGGAGTCGCCGAAGTTCCGCGCCCCCGGCGTCCCCGGCGGAGCCTTGAGGGGCTGGCCCCGCTCCGGATCATGACGTCGCTCCGCCAGAGGCTCCTCCAGAACCGCAAGAACCACCGCGTGATCGGCGGCTGGCTGATCGCCCTGCTGCTGCTGTTCACCGGGCTCTTCTACCTCGCCGAGCGCGGGCGCGACCTGCCGACGGCGCTGGTCACCAACCGGGTGCTGCTCTTCGTCCTCTGGTACGCGAACGTCGTCCTCATCCTGGTCGTCCTCTTCGTCCTGCTGCGCAACCTGATCAAGCTGATCGTCGAGCGGCGGCAGAAGGTGCTCGGCTCGACCTTCCGCTTCAAGCTGGTGGCGACCTACGTCGGGCTGTCGCTGATCCCCGTCCTCCTCCTCTTCGCCATCGCGGCCGAGCTGCTGCAAGGGTCGATGGACCGCTGGTTCAATTCCCCCGTGGCCCCGGTGCTCGAACGCGGGAACGCGGTCGCGCAGGCGCTCTACGACCAGATCCAGAAGACGAACCTGGGGGCCGCCCGGCGGGTGCTCACCGACATCCAGGGGATCGACCTCCACGATCCGAAACAGCAGCCGCGCCTCACCCGCCGCCTCCAGGAGCTGCTCGGCGAGCTCGACCTCGACTTCCTGGAGGTCTACGAGACGCGGGATTTCATCCAGGCGAGCGTCAACCCGCAGTCGGGGCTCGCTGAGCCGCCGGAGCCGGACCGCTCCTTCCTCGAGCAGGCGGCCCGGGAGGGGCACGCGACGGCGGTCGAGACGCCGTCCGGCGGGCGCGGCAGCCTGCTGCTCGCCGGGGCGGGGAAGGTGCTGCGCGGCGCGCCGGTGATCGTGATCGCGGGGTCGATGCTCGACCCGGTGCTCGCCGCCCAGCGCGAGCGGCTGGTCGAGGACTACCAGGCCTACCGCCAGATGGTGGTGCAGAAGGACGACCTCCGCGCGAGCCATCTCCTCCTCTTCCTGATGGTGACGATGGTGATCCTCCTCGCCTCGTCGTGGACCGGGCTCTACCTCGCCCGCCGGGTGACCGTGCCGATCCAGGCGCTCGCCGAGGCGACGCTCAGGATCAGCGGCGGCGACCTCACGCACCGGGTGGAGGTGGAGGCGGACGACGAGCTGGGGGTGCTGGTCGACTCGTTCAATCGCATGACCGGGGAGCTGGCGAGCAACAAGGAGCTGCTCGAGCGCGGCAACCGCGAGCTGACGGCGAGCAACGAGCGGCTGGCGGACGAGCGGGCGCGGATCGCGGCGGTGCTCGCCAACGTGGCGGCCGGGGTGGTGTCGATCGACTCCGCGGGGACGATCTTCACCTGCAACGGAGCCGCCCTCGCCATGCTGCGGCAGACGGAGGAGGAGGTGGTGGGCCGCCACTTCTTCGAGGCGTGGAGCGATCCGGACCGCGCGCGCCTCGCCGCCGCCGTGCGCGAGGTGGGGCGGGTGGGGCACGGCAGCCGCGAGGTGCATCTCACGGTCGGCGGCGAGTGGAAGACCTTCGACCTCAAGGTGACGGCGCTGCGCGACGCCGCCGGGGCGATCCAGGGCGGCGTGCTGGTGATCGAGGACCTCACCGAGCTGATCAAGGCGCAGCAGCTCGCCGCCTGGAACGAGGCGGCGCGGCGGATCGCGCACGAGATCAAGAACCCGCTGACCCCGATCCGCCTCTCGGCGGAAAGGCTGCTGCGCAAGTACCAGCAGGGGGACCCCGGGCTCGGCCAGGCGATCGAGGACGGCACGGAGATCATCGTCCGCGAGGTGGTGACCCTCCAGGGGATGGTCGACGAGTTCTCGCGCTACGCCCGCATGCCCCGCCCGCAGCCGGCGCCGGTCGACCTGCCGCGGCTGATCGCCGAGACGGTCCACCTCTACCGCGACCTGAAGCCCGGGGTCGAGGTGAGGAGCGACGTCGAGGCCCGGCTGACCGCGGTGTGGATCGACGGCGAGCAGATCAAGCGGGCGCTGATCAACCTGCTGGACAACGCCGTGGAGGCGACCGAGGCCCCGGGACGGGTGACGGTGGAGGCCCACGCTTCGAACGGGCACCTCGAGATCCAGGTCGCCGACACCGGCCGCGGCATCCCCGTCGCCTCGAAGGAGAAGCTCTTCCTCCCCTACTTCTCGACCAAGGGGCGCGGCACGGGGCTCGGCCTCGCCATCGTCCACCGCATCGTGGCCGACCACCAGGGGGCGATCCGGGTGGAGGACAACGCGCCGCGGGGGACGGTGTTCACGGTGGAGCTGCCGATGGGGTGAGGGGAGGGCGATCCGACATCCAAGGCCCGACGCGGGGCGGCGGCGTGGAGCGGACCGGTGTCCCCCGCCTCGGGCCCTCACTCCCCCGGCCCCTCTCTCCCCGCCTCCCACCCACCCGACCGGGCGAGAGGGGAGAACTGCAAAGGCCTGGGAGGAACTTGATGGCCGATCGCAGGGCCCCCCTCTTCTCCCGGACGGAAGGGGGGAGGCGGGGAGAAGAGGGCCGGGGTGATGAGGGCCAGCGTCCCGAAGGTCCCAGTCCTCCGCCGACGCTCTACGCCTCCTCCTTCTCCTTCTTCTTCCGCCGGAACCGCTCCCGCGCCTCCTCGATCGGCCGCTTCTCGATGAAGTAGGCGATGGCGGCTTCGCCGAGCGCCCAGGTGCCGGCGAAGGCGACTCCGGCCGAGATGGCGGAGCCGGCGCCGGGGAAGACGAATTTGGCGAGCGCGCGCGCTCCCTCGCGCAGGGCGAAGGCGGCTCCCACGTTGGCGCCGAGCGCGACCAGGAACTCCTTGGCAGCCTTCTTCGACAGCTCGCGCCCGGAGACGTAGGCGATGCCGGAGATCAGACCGATCTGGACGGCGGTGATGGGGAGGATGTCGGCGACCGGGATCGGCACGGCGGCGATGCCCGCGGTAACCGCGGCGGCGGCGGCGATCATCCGGCGGGCGAGCTTCTGCTGCACGGCGCGGAGCTGGGCGAGGCGGGCCATCTGCACCTGGGCGCTCCTAGGCAGCACCTCGACCAGGTAGTCGACCAGCTCCTCGACGTTCCAGTAGTTGTCGTAGACCCGCGTCTTGCCGTCCGCCGCGTACTCGGCGTAGGTGGAGACGGGGATCACCTTCCCGAGGGCGATGCCCCTTTCGGATAATGCCTCCTCGATCGCCCGCACGGCGGTCGCGATGTTCTGCCGCTTGGTGTCGTTCTCGTAGGGGGGCTCGACGCGCTTGGGGTCGAGCTCGTCCACCTGGGTGACCACCGCCACGATCGGCGCCTGGTAGCGGTGCTTGTCGGCGATGAAGGCGCGGACGGCCTCGATATTGGCGACGTCCTGGGCGATGTGGGAATCGACGTCCTTCGCCTTGCAGAGGAAGAGGATGGCGTCCGGGAACTCGTCGACCAGGCCGGCGCGGATCTCGTCGAGGGCGTCCTGGAAGTTCGCCGCCTCGGGGCGGGTGCGGTCGCCGAGGCCGCGGGTGTCGAGGATCTTCATCTCCCCGCGCGGGCCGGCGTAGGAGTACCAGGTGGGCTTCCCCGTCTCGGAGAGCACCGATCCCACGGCGGCCATCCGCTCGCCGAAGATGGCGTTGATCAGCGACGACTTCCCGGCGCCGCGGCGCCCCAGGATCATCAGCTTCGGCGCCCTCGCGTCCATCAGCAGCTCCTTGAGGATCATCAGCTCGTTGCGGGTCGCGTGCCCCGTGGCCTCCGGGATGCGCTCGATGGCGCGCTCGGCCAGCTCGGAAATGGTGGCGAAAAGGTTATCGGCCATAGGGGGCATCTTACTCTGCGCCCAGAAACGGAGTTGGCGTCGACGTCAGCCCTGCTCGCCTCCTTCGGGCTCCGCTCCTTCGTCGCTGCCAGTCGGCTGCGCGGGCCAACGACGCCACCAACTCCGTTTTCGCCCCGTTTCATGGAATGATCTTGTCCCGAAGGGCACCCGCGCCCTTCCCCAAGGAGACCGCCCATGGCCACCGCCGCCCCGACCGCGAATCCCGCGATGCCGCCGCGCAAACGCCGCGGAAGGTTTCGCTTCTTTTTCATCCTCTTCCTGTTCGCCCTGGTGGTGATCGGGGGCCTCTTCCTCTACGTCTGGAGCGCCCTGCACGTGAACTACTCGGACGGCGAGCGCGCCGGCTACGTGCAGAAGTTCTCCCACAAGGGGTACCTCTGCAAGACCTGGGAGGGGGAGCTCGCGATGGTGAACATCCCCGGCACCACGCCGCAGATGTTCGAGTTCACGGTGCGCGACGCGGCCACCGCGGACAAGATCAACAAATCGCTCGGCCAGCGCGTGCGCCTGCACTACGACCAGCACCCGGGGCTCCCCACCTCCTGCTTCGGCGAGAGCGAGTACTTCGTGACCGACGTTCACCCGGTCGGGCCGTAAGGAAGAAGGGCGACCGCGGGTCGCCCCTACGATCGGGGCCGCAGGGTGTAGGGGCGACCTGCGGTCGCCCTGGGTCGAGGATTACCCGATCGGCGACGCGAGTCCCGCCGCGGCCAGCAGGCCCGCCATGTCGGCGGGCAGGGGCGCGGCGATCTCTAGGCGGGCGCCGGTCTTCGGGTGGACGAAGGCGAGGCGCCTCGCGTGCAGCGCCTGGCGCGGGAAGTCGCGGCAGGCCGCGGCGACGTCCGGGTCCGCGATCCCCTTCCAGCGCGGCTCGCCGTAGAGCGGATCGCCGACGATGGGCCACCCCGCGGCCTGGAGGTGGACGCGGATCTGGTGGGTGCGGCCGGTGACCAGCCGGCAGCGCAGCAGGGCCAGGCCGTTCGCCGCCGCCGCTGACACTACCCGGTAGAGGGTGACGCTCTCCTTCCCTTCGGACTTCGAAACCATCCTCCGCTTGGGCTCCGCCGGATCGCGGGCGATGTTGTGCTCGATCCTCCCGGCATCGACGAGCGGCGCGCCGTGGACCACGGCGAGGTACTCCTTCTCGGCGCCGGGAGCGCGCAGGCTGCGCGCCAGGGCGTGGTGGATCTCCGGCGCCTTGACCGCCAGCAGCACCCCGGAGGTGTCGCGGTCGAGGCGGTTGACCAGCCCCGGGCGTCTTCCTTCTCCCCAATCGCGGGCGCGCCAGAGGAGGGCGTTGATCAGCGTCCCCTCGTGATGCCCCGGCGCGGGATGGACGACGATCCCCGGCGGCTTGTCGAGCGCGAGGAGGTAATCGTCCTCGTAGAGGACGGCGAGCGGCATCTCCTGGGCGGCGACCTCGCGGCGCGGCGGCGGAGGCGGCAGGTCGATCTCCACCCGGTCGTCGAGCGCCACGCGGCTCGCCGGCTTGGCGGCCACCGCGCCGTTGACCCGCACCTGGCCAGCGCCGATCCAGCCTTGAATCCTTGCCCGCGTGACGTCCGGCCGGTCGGCGAGGTGGCGCATCAGCACGCGGTCGAGCCGCTCCCGGGCGTCGCCGCGGTCGCTGCGGAAGGTGCGGAGAACGGTGAGGTCCGGCATCGCTCCTTGCCACTCTACCCGAGGAACCCTAAGATCGCGGCGGATAGCGAAGCCAGCCGGCGCGACTAGGCGCGACTAGATAACGAATCCGCCGGGTTCGGCCGCCGCCCGGGCATGAATGCCCGGGCTAAGGGCTGCGCCCCCTGAAGGGGGCTTTGAAGCCGGATTCATCCGGCGCCGTTCATAGCCCGGGCATTCATGCCCGGGCGGCGGCCGCCGAGCCTTTATCTTCAAGGAGAGACCGCCCCATGCCGATCCGCCTCTTCGGCCTCCTGCTGCTCCTCGGCACCTCCCTGGCGCAAACCACGCAAGCCGCGGGGTTCGACTCGCAATTCACCGGCCGCACCCTGCGCTTCGACTACTTCCACGGCGGCACGGCGAAGGAGGAGCACGTCAGCCTGGACAAGCTCCGCCTCGAGGGGGAGTGGCCGGGGAGCCGCGTCCACCTGCTGGACGACAGCAACCTCGGCGCCTATCGCCTGCAGGTGCTCGACGCTGCCAGCCGGCAGCCCCTGTGGACGCGCGGCTTCTCGAGCATCTACGGCGAGTGGGCGACGACGGGGGAGGCGGTGGCGGGGACCTGGCGGACGTTCCACGAGTCGATGCGCTTCCCCGAGCCGCGCGGCAAGGTGACGCTGGTGCTCGAGAAGCGGGGGGCGGACGGCGCCTTCCGCGAGATCTACCGGGGGGACGCCGATCCGGCGGACCGCTTCGTCGACCGCTCCCCCTTGTCGAGCGCCGGCAAGGTGTGGACCGTCTTTGCGAGCGGGGCGCCGGCGGTCAAGGTCGACCTCCTGCTGCTCGGCGACGGCTACACGGCCGGCGAGATGGGGAAGTTCCATGCCGACGTCAAGCGGCTGATGGACCGGCTGTTCGCGACCGAGCCCTACAAGAGCCACCGGAGCGATTTCAACGTGCGGGCGATCGACCTGCCGTCCGCCGCCTCGGGGGTCACCGATCCGCGGACGAAGACCTGGAACCACACCCCGCTCGGCCTCGCCTACAACGCCTTCGACTCCGAGCGCTACATGCTGACCTTCGAGGACACGGCCCTCCGCGAAGCCGCCGCCGCGGCCCCCTACGACGCCCTGATCCTGGTCGCCAACAGCCGCAAGTACGGGGGCGGCGGCATCTACAACCTGTGGAACACGGTAGCCGCGGACAGCGCCGAGGCGCTCTACGTGGCCGTCCACGAGCTCGGCCACTCCTTCGCCGGGCTGGGGGACGAGTACTACACCTCGCAGGTCTCCTACCAGAATTTCAATCCGTCCGGCAGTGAGCCCTGGGAGCCGAACGTCACCGCCCTCCGCGACCCTGAACATCCCAAGTGGGCCGTCACGCCGGGCACCCCCGTTCCCACCCCCTGGAACCAGGAGGCCTACGACACCTACATCCTCGCCTCCGAGAAGAAGCGGCACGAGCTGCGCGAGAGGAACGCTCCGGAGCCGGAGATGGAGGCGCTGTTCCAGGAGGTGCGCGCGAAGACCACCCCCATGCTGCGCTCGGAAAAGTACTTCGGCAAGGTCGGCGCCTTCCAGGGGGCCGCCTACGAGGCCAAGGGGCTCTACCGCCCCGAGGTCGACTGCATCATGTTCAGCCGCAACCCGCGGTCGTTCTGCGACGTCTGCGCCCGGGCGATCGAGCGGGTGATCCGGATGTACGCGGAGTGAGGGCGCTGCCCCGGTGCGGATCGGCACACCGGATTCTGGACTTCATCGAGGGGCGGTAGATGTGTTCTCGCGGAGAGCGGACGCCTTGAACACCATGAATCGAGGACAGCTCCGGCTCGCACGCCCGTCAAGAACGCGTGGTACGAGTTCGGGAAATTCAGACCCTTCGGGGCTGCTCTCGTAGGCGCGACGTCCTGTCGGCACCTTCATTCGATGTACAGATCTATGGACAGAGACTGCCAGGGTCTGAGAGACTACGGCATGCGCGAGACTACATTCACCGAGCTGAGAAATCACGCCAAGACCTTCTTCGATGCCGTCGAGGAGGGTGAGACCGTCCGGGTCTATCGGAACGGTCGGCCGGTCGCGGACATCGTTCCGGTCAAGGCAACGGTGCCGGCCTGGAAAAAGCCATCCCAGACCCGACTTTCCCTCGGCAGCTTAAGCCTGAGCGACGAAGTCCTGGCCGATCGCGAAGACCGCCGATGAGGATCTTTTTCGACACCTCCGCGCTGACCAAGCGCTATGTCGTGGAGGCGGGCTCGGAGCGTGTGGAGTCCCTCTTCAGGGAGGCAGACGATTTGGGGGTGAGCGTCCTTGCCATACCCGAGCTTATCTCGACTCTATGCCGGCTCGTACGTGAGGGCCGGCTTTCCTCGGACAATTACCAGAGCCTGAAATCGGCCGTGCAGGCTGACCTCTCCGATGCCGATCTCTGCGACCTCTCGCAGTCCACCTTTGAGCAGGCCATCCACTGTCTTGAACGTCATCCCCTGCGAGCTCTCGACGCTCTTCACATCGGAAGCGCGCTCGTTTACCTGCCAGACGTTTTCGTCTCTGCAGATCGCCGGCAAGCAGAGGCCGCCGAGCGAGAGGGGCTTGCCGTGGTGGATCTTTCTCGTTGAGTGGCTGGCAGTCCTCCGACATGAGACCGATGCCTTGGGAGCCAGGAATTTTTCTTCGCGTTCTTGAGCCTGTCACAGCCTACCGTATTGAAGAATTTCGTCATCGCGATGCCGTATACATGGCAAAGAAGGATTGCGTCTTCATTCTGGTTCGCCAAAGCCAATTGCATCAGAAAGATGCGCGCTCTGAATTAGCTTGGCTGTACCCTGAAGAGGTGCGCCTCCTCGGCACAATTGCACTCTCTATCGAAGAAGATAGCGGAATGATTTTTTCCGTCCCCGGAGACAGAGAAGCCTTGGACATTGCGCCGCGCGCCCCACTCTATCTTCCAGTAGTACTCAGCGTTGCCGAGAAAAAGGCACGAAAACTTTTGGCCTCCAGCTTTCCAAATGCCCAGTATGATTTGCACTCTTGGAAGAGGGGTATTGAAGATCTCGACTACGATCTATTCAACAATATCGACCCCGCCGATGAGGTTTTGATCCGAGGGCTGTACTGCCTGCTAAAAGGTGCCCGTTTAATGCTCGAGCGCGATTGCCGTGAGGAGGCCGTAATGAACGTTCAGATCGCTCGAGAAGCTAGCTTAGTGTTGATCCGCGAGCGTCTACTTTCCGCAGAGAATCCCAATCCGTCGTTCAAGGATGCTCATCAGCATATCAGCGACAATCTTGAGATGGGAGCAAATCTTGCCAGTTTTCTGGAAGCCCAACACGATCTTTGGGTGACGATAAAGCATCCTCTCAACAATCTCGAACTGGCTTGGATACCACAACTTATGGCCGATGACTTCTATCGCACCTATAAGAGTCTCGTGCATCTTTATCGCTATCTTCTCTTAGAGGCATAAGCCATAACCAAGCCTTATTTTTGACAGTCCCGCGGACGTATAGCCTTAGACGTTCGTCGGTTAACTGGATCTCCTGCAACGCGAGCCCGTCAGGGCGGCCTTCCCGTAGCCAAGGGTGTGTCAACCATTCAAACCCTGTGCAACAGCGTTTTGCACACGTCCATGCGTCACCTCGGGGTCGGCAAGCCCGGGAGCGGTCCTACTTTGCCATATTCCGAATCCGCTGAATCCAATGCACTTAGCAACGCGGTCGACCAGGACAAGCGGCTATTGACTTGCCCACCAAAGCCAGAAGACATCGTAATCTGACAAAATAGAACGCTAAACAATCATTCTTGCGAAGGCATGGCGCTTTCAACGGTCCCCTGAAGATCGTAAAGGGCAAGCCTCTTTTCAGCGATCTCAACGTCAAGTTGGTCCCGATCGCGATTAAGTTCTTTCATGACGAGCGGAAAAACATCGTCGCTCATCCCCTCTTCTGTGAAGAAAGAGCTATTGTACTGCTCCAGCTTGTAGGCCTGATTAGACTCAACAGCCTGCCTCTTCCTCTCCAAGAGATTAATCTCAAGTTCAAGTCTTTCCGTCGAAGTCATTGTCTTACCCTCCTTAGTGATGATTAGCCGACGTGGAGGCGCAGCTTCGACTAGAACTCGATCGCCCGGCTTAATGCCGACTGGCTCAAGAATGGACGCGGGAAGGCTCACAACTACGGAGCCTGCCACTGTTCGCACCTTCACGATTTCACGCATGACATATGCTCACATACGTCGAGTGGCGCCGTCAAGTCCGCCGTTGACGCTTCGGGTGAAGATGTTTCCATAGCCTTCCGAAGGGGACTTCGGCAGCAGAGCGCTCTGGACCACATACTAGTGGGGGGAGCGTCAGGGGTCTCGCCCCCCCCCCGCTTGTCTCGGACTCGAGCTTGTGACATCCTTCACGAGCACGGCGCAGGGTCCCGCAGCGTGGCTTTTGCCCTGCCGGGACATACCTTTCCGTGCCCTGACTCACACAGGAGGAACGTCCCTTGCCGGAGCAGTACTTTCCAGTCCTGCTGGCGTTGGGAGTCGCGATCGCGTTGGGGGCCATCATCCTCATCGCCTCCCATCTGCTCAGCACGCTCGTGGGCAACCAGCGCGGCGGCATCATCAAGCGTTCGACCGTCGAGTCGGGCATGCCGCTGCTCGACGTGTCCCACAAGCGGATCTCGATCGTCTTCTTCCTGGTGGCGATCGACTTCATCGTCTTCGACCTCGAGGCCGCCTTCCTCTATCCCTGGTCGCTGATCCTGCGCGAGGGGAAATGGCAGCTGTTCGGGGCCGTCATGGTCTTCATCTTCCTGATCCTGGTCGGCTACGCCTACGTCTGGCTGAAGGGCGGGCTCGACCTCTCCGCGCCGGCCCGCGAGCGCCGCGTCCCACCGACATCGCCGCTGAGGTCCACGCCGTGAGCGTTCACGAACCGGCCCCGACCCCGCTGTCGCCGGTCCCCGCCCCGACCCGCCGCCGCCTCTCCGCGGCGTCGGTCGCCGAGATCGACGCGCTGCGCCCGCGCTACCCCACCACCCTCGCCCTCCTGCTGCCGGCGCTCCACATCGCGCAGAAGGAGTTCGACGGCTGGCTGCCGGACGTGGCGATCGAGGCGGTCGCCGCCGAGCTGGAGATTCCGGTGGCGGACGTCTACGGGGTGGTGACCTTCTACGACCTCTACCATCAGAAGCCGGTCGGCCGGCACCGCATCCGGGTGTGCACCAACCTCTCCTGTCAGCTCCGCGGCTCGGAGGAGATCATGGAGACGGTCGCCCGGGAGCTCGGCGTCGGCGAGGACGAGATCACGCCGGACGGCCGCTGCTCCTTCGTCCACTTCGAGTGCCTCGGCTCCTGCGACACGGCGCCGATGATGATGGTGGACGAGGACTACCACGAGAACCTCACCCCCAACCGGGTGCGGCAGATCCTGAAAGGGCTCAAGTGATGGCGGCGATGGCGGCGTTCGAGAAGGTCCTGACCCGCAACGTCGGCCGCCCCGAGGCGCTGACCCTCAAGGGGTACCGCGACAACGGCGGCTACGACGGCCTCGCCAAGGCGCTCAAGATGGAGCCCGACGCGGTGATCGACGAGGTCAAGAAGTCGGGGCTGCGCGGCCGCGGCGGCGCCGGCTTCTCGGCCGGCCTCAAGTGGAGCTTCATCCCCAAGGGGAAGGATAAGCCGAAGTACCTGGTCTGCAACGCCGACGAGTCGGAGCCCGGGACCTTCAAGGACCGGCTGCTGATGGAGTACGACCCGCACCAGCTGATCGAGGGGTGCGCCATTTGCTGCTGGGCGGTCGCCGCCAGCGCCTGCTACATCTACATCCGCGGCGAATACACCAAGGCGACCGAGATCCTCGAGCGGGCGCTCAAGGACGCCTACGACGGCGGCATCCTGGGCGACAGCGTGATGGGCTCGGGGTTCAAGCTCGACATGTACGTCCACCGCGGCGCCGGCGCCTACATCTGCGGCGAGGAGACGGGGATGCTCGAGTCGCTCGAGGGGAAGCGCGGCCAGCCGCGGGTCAAGCCCCCCTTCCCCGCCGTGGTCGGCGCCTTCGGCTGCCCGACGGTGATCAACAACGTCGAGACGCTGGCCAACGTGCCGCACATCATGGTGCGCGGCGCCGACTGGTTCAAGGCGATCGGCACCGACGAGCGCAACACCGGTCCCAAGCTCTACGCCATCTCGGGGCACGTCGAGCGCCCGGGGACCTACGAGTACCCGATCGGCGTCACCTTCCGCGAGCTGCTCGACGGCTGCGGCGGCATGCTGAAGGGGCGCCCGCTCAAGGGGTTCATCCCCGGCGGCGCCTCGGCGCCGATCCTCACTGACAAGGACATCGACATCAAGATGGACTTCGACACCGTGGCCAAGGCCGGCTCGATGCTCGGCTCGGCGGCGGTGATGGTGATGGACGACACCACCTGCATGGTGAGGTCGGTGGCGCGCCTGGCGAAGTTCTTCAACCACGAGTCGTGCGGCCAGTGCACGCCCTGCCGCGAGGGGACGAACTGGCTGGAGCTGATGCTCAAGCGGATCGAGCATGGCGAAGGGACCGAGCGCGACTCGGCGACCCTGCTGTCGATCTGCTCGCACATCGGCGGCAACTCCCTCTGCGCGCTGGGCGACGCGGCGATCGGTCCGGTGCAGTCGCTGGTCAAGAATTTCCAAGGTGAGATCGACCAGCACATCCGCGACCGCGCCTGCCCCTTCCCGCACCGCCGGTATTTTGAAAATTAGCTTTGAAAATTAGCTCGAGAGCTGACTAGAGAACGGAGCGACGTAAGTGCCCAAGGTAACGATCAACGACCGCACCGTGGAGGTCGCGGCCGGCACCAATCTGGTGGACGCCGCCATCCAGGCGGGCGTGCAGATCCCCCACTACTGCTATCACCCGCGCCTGTCGGTGGTCGGCCAGTGCCGCATGTGCCTGGTGAAGATCGACGGCATGCCGAAGCTGCAGGCCGGCTGCTCGACGCAGGTGATGAAGGACGGCATGGTGGTGCGCACCGACGTCCCCGAGGTCGAGGAGGCGCAGAAGGGGATGATGGAGTTCTTCCTCCTCAACCACCCCCTCGACTGCCCGATCTGCGACCAGGCGGGGGAGTGCGGCCTCCAGGACTACTCGTTCAAGCACGGCGTCGCCTACTCGCGCTTCAAGTACGAGGACAAGCGGACCTACCCGGGGCGCGAGCGCATCCCGCTCGGCGCCAACGTGGTGCTCAACATGAACCGCTGCATCCAGTGCACGCGCTGCGTGCGCTTCACCCACGAGGTGGCGGGGACGTCCGAGCTCGGCTTCTTCAACCGCGGGGCGCGCGCCGAGATCGGCACCTTCCCCGGGAAGGTGCTCGACAACCCGCTCGCCACCTGCGTGGTCGACATCTGCCCGGTGGGAGCCTTGACCTCGACCCGCTTCCGCTTCGCCGAGCGCGTCTGGTACCTCGACAAGAAGCCGTCGATCTGCACCGGCTGCGAGGTGGGGTGCAACATCACGATGGAGCACCGGCGCGGCGACATCAAGCGCTACAAGCCGCGCTACAACGTCGAGGTCAACGACTACTGGATGTGCGACTACGGCCGCGCCAGCTTCGAGCGCTACAAGACGACGCCGCGGCTGACCAACCCGCGGCTGCGGGCGGCCGGATCGAACGGCCAGCCGCCGGCCGCCGCGAGCTGGAAGGACGCGCTCGACGCCGTGCACCGCGCGATGACCGCCGCCCAGGGGAATGGCGAGGTGGCCTTCCTCGGCTCCGGCTTCCTCTCCTGCGAGGAGGCCTACCTGCTCGGCAAGGTCGCCGACGCCGTGGGCTCGCCGCACCGCTCGGTGCCGGTCGACCTCGGCGCCGAATGGACGATCCCCCGCTTCGAGCGGCCGCCGATCACCGGGCGCGAGGCGGCCCCGAACCGCCGCGGCGCCGAGCTCGCCGGGCTGGCGACGGGCGAAGGGAAAGCGTTGACGGCGGACGACCTGCTGCTCGGCGACGGCGCCGCGCGTTGCGCCGTGCTGGTGGTGGCGGACAGCGACTTCGGCCGCGCCGCCTACTCCCCCGAGGCGGTGGCCAGGCTGCGGCAGGCGAAATTCCTGGTCGTCTTCGGCTGGGCCGATTCGCCCCTCGCGCAGGCGGCGGACGTGGTGCTCCCCGTCGCCCATCACGGCGAGCGGGACGGCACCTTCGTCAACGTCGAATGGCGGGTGCAGCGGGTGCAGCGCGCCTTCCCGGCTCCGGCCCAGGTGCGGCCGGCGCTCGAGGTGCTCGGCGACCTGCTGGGACGCTTCGATCCCGAATACAAAACGGCGTCAGCGGGGTCCGCCGGCGCCGTCTTCGACCGCCTGGCCGGCGAGCTGCCGGCGTTCGCGGGGCTGCACTGGCACGACCTGCCGGCGACCGGCGCCACCCTTGCCGTGGCCGGCGCTCCCCACCGTCTGTCGGACCAGGCCGCCGCGACGGCCTCGGAGGCCTCGGCATGAACGCGGAGCTGATCGCAACGCTGGTCAAGTACGGGTTGATGTTCGCGGTGTTCATCAACGTCGCCCCGATCATGGTCTGGGTCGAGCGCCGCGGCTGCGCCTACATCCAGGACCGTCCGGGGCCGAACCGGGTGGGGCCGCTCGGCCTCTTCCAGCCGCTCGCCGACGCCGTCAAGTTCCTGTTCAAGGAGGACGTCACCCCGGCCCTGGTCGACCGCCCGCTCTACCTGCTGGCGCCCGCCCTCGCCCTGGTGCCGGCGTTCACCACCTTCGTGGTGGTCCCCTTCGGCCCGGACATCCAGGTCGCCGGCCGCACGATCCCGATGGTGGTGGCGAACGTCGAGACCGGCGTCCTCCTCTTCCTGGCGATCTCGAGCCTCGGCGTCTACTCGCTGGTGATGGCGGGCTACGCCTCGAACAACAAGTTCTCGCTCCTCGGCTCGATCCGCGCCTCGGCGCAGCTGATCAGCTACGAGCTGGCGCTGACCATCTCGGTGCTCGCGGTGCTGATCCCGGTCAATTCGTTCCGCCTGTCGGACGTCGTCGCCTACCAGCAGCGGCACCTGTGGAACTTCATCCCGCAGTTCCTCGGCTTCGTGGTCTTCCTGATCTCGTCGTTCGCGGAGACCAACCGGCTGCCGTTCGACCTGCCGGAGGCGGAGTCGGAGCTGGTGGCGGGCTTCCACACCGAGTACAGCGCGATGCGCTTCGCCCTCTTCTTCCAGGGCGAGTACTCGAACATGGCGGCGCTCTCGGCGCTCGGGGTGACGCTGTTCTTCGGCGGCTGGACGCTGCCGGGCATCCACCTCGCGGGCTGGCTGGGCGCGGCCCTCGGGCTGATCGTGCTGGTCACCAAGATCGCCATCTGCATGGCCGGCTTCGTCTGGGTGCGCTGGACCTTCCCGCGCTTCCGCTACGACCAGCTGATGCGGCTGGGCTGGAAGTTCCTGCTGCCGCTCGCCATCTTCAATCTCATCCTGGTCGCCGCGATGACGCTCGCGGGCGTGCTCTAGGGGCCCCGGGAGGGCTTGCCGCCGATGGAAACCGCAATCTTCCTGCTCTTCGCCGCGCTGGCGGTCGGCTCGGGGCTCGTCGTGGTGGCGCACAAGAGCGTCATCTACTCGACGCTCGCCCTGGTGCTGACGCTGTTCTCGATGGCCGTGCTGTTCGTGCTGCTCGGCGCGCCCTTCCTCGGCGCCCTGCAGATCCTGGTCTACGCCGGCGCCATCGTGGTCCTCTTCCTCTTCGTGATCATGCTCCTCAACGTGCAGAAGGAGGAGATGGCGCACATCGACCGCGGCGTCCAGGGATGGACGGCGGGGATCGCCGCCGTCGTCTTCCTCGGCATGTTCTGGCTCGCCTTCTGGCGCAGCGGCCTGCGCATCTCGGGGCCCGGGCCGGCGGCGCTCACCGCGGAGCAGGTGTCGCTCAAGGGGCTCGCCCGCGTGCTCTTCGGCGAGTACCTGCTGCCGTTCGAGATCGTCGGCCTGCTGCTGCTGGTGGCGGTGATCGGCGCCACGGTGGCGGCGCGGCGGGCCGGGCAGTCGGGCTCGCTCGAGGAGGACGTGATCTACGTCTCCGGCGACGAGCCGCGGACCGACCCGCTGCTCTCCGGGCCCGACCCCCGCCGGCCGAGCGTCGCCGAGCCCGCTTACCAGACTTCCGCCGCGAAGGAGGGCCACCCTTGAGCGCCGTCCCCATCTCCTGGTACCTGCTGCTGTCGGCGCTCCTCTTCGCCATCGGCGCCATCGGCGCGCTGACCCGGCGCAACGGCATCAGCATCTTCCTCTCGATCGAGCTGATGCTGAACGCCGCCAACCTCACCCTGGTCGCCTACGCGCGCCAGCTCGGCCAGCACACCGGCCAGGTGATCGTCTTCTTCGTGATGGCGGTCGCCGCCGCCGAGGCCGCGGTGGGGCTCGCGCTCTTCATCGCCGTCTTCCGCCAGCGGCGCACCATCGACGTCAACCGCATGAACCTGATGCGCTGGTAAGCCGGCCGAGACGCGAGACACTATGCTCCAACTCCTCTGGCTCATCCCGATCCTTCCCTTCGCCGGCGCGGCGATCAACGGCCTGCTCGGCAGCCGCTTCCCCAAGTGGCTGGTGACCACGGTCGCCCTCGGCGCGCCGCTCGCCTCGCTGGCGCTCGCCGCCGGCTGCCTCTGGGAGTATTTCCAAGGAACCGCGCAGGGGAGCTTTCCGAACCAGGCCTTCGAGCAGACGCTCTACGCCTGGACCTCGGGGGGCCTGCCGATCCCGGTCGCCTTCCTGCTCGACCGCCTGTCGGCGGTGATGCTGTTCATCATCACCTTCGTGGGCTTCCTGATCCACGTCTACTCGGTCGGCTACATGGCGCACGAGGAGGGGTACCGGCGCTACTTCTCGTACCTCAACCTCTTCATGTCGGCGATGCTGATGCTGGTGCTCGGCAACAACTACCTGGTGATGTTCGTGGGCTGGGAAGGGGTGGGGCTCTGCTCCTACCTGCTGATCGGCTTCTACTACGACCAGTTGATCCCGCCCGAGGCCGGCAAGAAGGCGTTCATCGTCAACCGGATCGGCGACTTCGCCTTCCTGGTGGGGATGTTCGCCCTGTTCGCCAATTTCGGCAGCCTGACCTACCACGACGTGCTGCCGAAGATCGCGGCGAGCACCGACCTGATGACCCACGGCACCTACATGCTGGGGATGCCGCTCGCCAGCTTCGTCGCCCTCTGCTTCTTCATCGGCGCGATGGGCAAGAGCGCCCAGATCCCCCTCTACGTCTGGCTGCCGGACGCGATGGCCGGCCCGACGCCGGTCTCCGCCCTGATCCACGCCGCGACGATGGTGACCGCCGGCGTCTACATGGTGGTGCGCTCGAACGTGATCTACCAGCTGGCGCCCGGGGTGTCGCTCTTCGTGGCGATCATCGGCGCGGCGACGGCGATCTTCGCGGCGACGATCGGCCTGGCGCAGACCGACATCAAGAAGGTGCTCGCCTACTCGACCGTCTCGCAGCTCGGCTACATGTTCCTCGCCGCCGGGCTCGGCGCCTACTCGGCGGCGCTCTTCCACGTCATGACCCACGCCTTCTTCAAGGCCCTCCTCTTCCTTGGCTCAGGGTCGGTGATCCACGCCATGGGCGGCGAGCAGGACATGACGAAGATGGGCGGCCTCAAGAAGTACCTGCCGCAGACCTACCGCACGTTCGTGATCGGCGCGCTGGCGATCTCGGGGATCCCGATCCTCTCCGGCTTCTTCAGCAAGGACGAGATCCTGCACGCCGCCGCGGCCGACGGCCACTGGCTGCTCTGGGCGGTCGGCCTGATCACCGCGGGGCTCACGGCGTTCTACATGTTCCGCGCCGTCTACCTGACCTTCGGCGGCAGCTTCCGGGGCACCCACGACCAGGAGCACCACCTCCACGAGTCGCCCGCCTCGATGACCGTGCCGCTCTGGATCCTCGCCGTGGGGTCGGTCGCCGCCGGCTGGGTCGGGCTGCCGAGGGTGGTCTCCGAGGTCAACCGCTTCCACGACTGGCTGGAGCCGGTGATCGCGCACCCCGCGGGCCTTGCAGCGGCCGAGCACGAGATGAGCACCGGCGCCGAGTGGGGGCTGATCCTGATCGCGGTCGCCGTCGCGGTGACCGGCATCCTCTTCTCGCGCTCGCTCTACGGCGGCGACCAGGGGACGGCCAAGGGGCGGACGTGGGCCGAGCGCTTCCCCTCCGTCCACAACCTGCTGGTCCACAAGTACTACGTCGACGAGGCCTACGACCTGCTGATCGTGCGGCCGCTCCGCGCCTTCTCCCGCTTCCTGTGGAAAGTGGTCGACACCTTCCTCATCGACGGGGCGATCAACGCCGGAGCCTTCGCGACCGAGCTCACGGGCGACGTCGGGCGCTTCACTACCACGGGCAACGTCCGCAACTACGCCCTCTACTTCTTTCTCGGCGTGATCCTCCTCTTCGGCTGGATCGCCTTCGGATGACCGGACCTATGGCAACCTTCTTCGGACTCCTCGTCGGCAACACGCTGACCCGTCTGGTCTTCTTCCCGACGCTCGCGGCCCTCCCGCTGTTCTTCTTCGGCCGCGCGCGGGCGGAGGTGGCGAAGTACTACGTGCTGGTCCTGTCGCTGGTCGAGGTCGCCTTCGGCGCGATCTACCTCGCGAGCCACCTGGCGGCGGACGGCACCTTCGCCAGGGTCCACGACGGCGTCCTCCCCTGGATCGCGAGCTACGGCATCCGCTACGACCTGGCGATGGACGGCATCTCGATGCCGCTCGTGATGCTCGGCATCCTGCTGCTGCCGATCGTGGTGCTCGGCTCGTGGAAGGGGATCGGCGAGCACTGGCCGCTGTTCGGCGCCTCGCTCTTCCTGCTCACCACCGGCGTGCTCGGCGCCCTGCTCGCCGACGACCTCTTCTTGTTCTACATCTTCTGGGAAGTGATGCTGATCCCGATGTACCTGCTGATCGGCATCTGGGGCGGCGAGCGGCGGATCTACGCGGCGGTCAAGTTCTTCCTCTTCACGATGGCCGGGAGCCTGCTGATGCTGGTCGCCATCTTGTGGATGGCGTGGACCTTCCAGAAGCTGAACGGCGGCGTCTGGAGCTTCGCCTACGCGGACCTGCTGCGGCTCGACCTGCCGCACGACCAGCAACTCTGGCTGTTCGGCGCCTTCGCGCTGACCTTCGCCGTCAAGGTGCCGATGTTTCCGTTCCACACCTGGCTCCCCGACGCCCACGTCGAGGCGCCGACCGGCGGCTCGGTGATCCTCGCCGGCATCATGCTGAAGCTCGGCACCTACGGCTTCCTGCGCTTCGCCCTCCCCCTCTTCCCGCAGGCCAGCAGGGCGGCCCAGCCGCTGCTGATCGGGCTCGCCGTCGCCGGCATCCTCTACGGCGCGCTGGTCTCCTGGGTGCAGGTGGACATGAAGAAGCTGGTCGCCTACTCGTCGATCGCCCACCTCGGCTTCGTGATGCTGGGGCTGCTGGCGGTCGACATCGTGGCCTGGCAGGGCTCGCTCCTCCAGATGGTGAACCACGGTCTCTCGACCGGCGCCCTCTTCCTCTTGGTCGGCATGCTCTACGACCGCCGCCACACCAAGCAGTTCGAGGAGTTCGGCGGCCTCGCCAAGGTGATGCCGGTGTTCGCCTTCTTCCTCGTCTTCTCGGCCCTCGCCTCGGTGGGGCTCCCGGGCCTGAACGGCTTCGCGGGCGAGTTCCCGATCCTGATCGGCAGCTTCCGCACCCTCGGCTGGCCGGTGATCCTCGCCACCTTCGGCGTGGTGCTCGCCGCCATCTACCTGCTGAAGATGATCCAGCTCACCATCTGGGGGCCGATCACCAAGGACGAGAACCGCAAGCTGACCGACCTCTCCGGACGCGAGGTCGCGGCGCTCGTCCCGCTCTGCATCCTGATGCTGTGGATCGGCGTCGCGCCGGACACCTTCCTCAAGCCGAGCCGGCACGCCCTCGAAAGCGTGCTCACCGCCTATCAGCAGCGGGCCGCCGAGCCGCAGGTGCGGCAGGCGACTCTGCGGGCGCCCTCTCCCGAGGCTTCCGACACCCCGATGACTTCCGCTGACGCGACCCCGACGGAGGCCGGCCGATGAACCGCGCTGTCGATTGGATGGTGCTGCTCCCCGAGATGGTCCTCTGCGGCGGCGGCATCCTGATTCTGCTGCTCGACGCGGTCGCGCCCGGGCTGCGCCGTGCGTTCACCGCGCTGGCGCTCGCCGCGACCTTCGCCGCGGCGTGGGCGGTCTACTGGATCACCCCGGGCCTGACGGCGACCGACGCGCCGCGCACCTTCGGCGGCCTGATCGAGACCAGCCCGCTCACCGCGGCGTTCTCCTTCGTGATCCTGGTCGCGACCGGCCTCTCGCTCCTCGCCTCGCAGGGGTACCTGCGGCGGGAGAAGATCCTCAGCGGCGAGTACCACGCGCTCCTCCTCTGGTGCGCCACCGGCCTGCTGCTGATGCTGCGCGCCACCGAGCTGCTGACCGTCTTCCTGGCCCTCGAGCTGCTCTCGCTCTGCCTCTACTCGCTGGCCGCCTACCACCGCAGGATCGCGGTCGGCGGCGAGGCGGCGATCAAGTACTTCCTGATGGGGGCCTTCGTCAGCGCCTTCGTGCTCTACGGCATCGCGCTGGTCTACGGCGCCACGGGGACGACGCGCTTCGACGGCATCGGCCAGGCGCTCGCCGCCCTGCCGCAGATGCCGCTGCTCGCCACCCTCGGCTTCCTGCTGCTGGTCGCCGGCTTCGGCTTCAAGATGAGCCTGGTCCCCTTCCACGCCTGGTCGCCGGACGCCTACCAGGGCGCCCCCTCCCCCTTCGGGGCCTTCCTCTCGGTGGCCCCCAAAGTGGCGAGCGCGCTGGTGCTCTACCGGCTGCTCGGCGCGGTGATCCAGAGCGGCGCCGGCGGGGTCACCGCCAAGTGGTCGACGGTAGTCGCCATCCTCTCGGTGCTCTCGATGGTGGTGGGGAACCTGCTCGCGCTGGTGCAGCGCGACATCAAGCGCATGCTCGCCTACTCCGGCATCGCCCACATGGGCTACCTGCTGCTGGCGCTGGTGACCCTCGACCGCGCCTCGCTGATGCCGATGCTGGTCTACCTGCTCGCCTACGCGCTGATGAACGCCGGCTGCTTCGCCGTCGTCGCCCTGCTCTACAGCCGGCCGGGAGAGGCAGCACCTGATCTCCGACCTCGGCGGCTGGGGCTACCGCTACCCGCTGCTCGGCGGCTGCCTCGCCGTCTGCATGCTGTCGCTGGGCGGCATCCCCCCCACCCTCGGCTTCCTCGGCAAGTACGTGGTCTTCCTGAAGGCGGTGGGCGACGGCCACGTGGGGCTCGCCGTCACCGGCGTGCTGGCCAGCCTGGTCGGCGTCTTCTACTACCTCCGCGTCGTCTATTTCCTCTACATGAAGCCGGAGACGCGGCAGCCGGAAGGGCTGCTGATCGACGTCTGGGGCCGCGCCGCGGCCGTGCTCGCCGCTCTCGGCACTCTGGCGCTCGGGATCTGGCCGACGGGGCTGCTCCAGTGGCTGATCACAGCGACCGCCGCGAAGTAAACGAGCACCAGGAAGAGGTCTCCCCTCTCACCCTCAACCGGCTCTCGTTCTATCTGCGCTGTCTGCGCCATCTCCAGGAGCTCGGCATCCAGCGCGTCTCCTCGCAGGAGATGGCGCAGCGCTACAACCTCTCCGCGACCCAGATCCGCAAGGACCTGGCGCAGTTCGGCGAGTTCGGCATCCGCGGCGTCGGCTACGACGTCGACGCCCTCGCCGACCACCTGAACTCGCTCCTCGGCCTCGACCGCCAGCACGCCCTGGTGATCGTCGGCATGGGGAACCTGGGGAGCGCCCTCGCCCAGTACCTGGGGTTCAACTACGGCTCCTTCCGGGTGGTGGCGGCGGTCGACAACGACCCCAAGAAGATCGGCCGCCGGATCTCGAACCTCCCCGTCCGCGCCAGCGCCGACCTCAAGGCCGTCGTCCGCGAATCGGAAGCCGAGATCGGCGTCCTCGCCGTCCCCGCCGAAGCCGCCCAGGAGAACTACGACGCCCTCGCGGACGCCGGCGTGAAAGGGGTCCTCAACTTCGCCCCCGTCCGCGTCAAGCGCCGGCCGGACGTGCCCTTGAAGAACGTGGATTTGCGGATCAATCTCGAAGAGCTGGCGTTTTTCCTGCGGTAGCAAGGGCGACCGCGGGTCGCCCCTACACCCATCGATGGGGCGGTTGTAGAGGCGACCCGCGGTCGCCCTCGCCGGTGCCCGACTCTTCCATCTCGCCGCCTCTACCGTGGTCCCATCCTGTAAAAGCTGATCGCGCTCTCGCCGTAGCGCCGCACGTCGATGCGGGTCAGGGGGCCGGCTTCGATCGGCAGCTCGCGGCGGGAGGTGTGCTCGGCGGCGACCTCGCCGTCCTCGGCGAGGAGGGGGGCGATCCCGGCGAGCAGCTCGGGGTAGGGACCGAAGTTGTAGGGGGGATCGGCGTAGACGAGGTCGAAGGGGCCGAGCCCTTCTTTGACCAGGCGGTCGAGGCCTTCCGGCAGGAGCAGGCGGCGGATCTCGAGGAGGCGCTCGCCGAGCTTGCCGGCGTTGATCTCCAGGGTCTTGACGGCGCCGAGGCCGGAGTCGACGGCGAGCGCGGAAAGGGCGCCGCGCCCCAGCGCTTCGAGCCCCACGATGCCGCTCCCCGCGAAGAGGTCGAGCACCCGGGCGCCGGCGAGCCGCTCTCCCCAGATCGAGAACAGCGCCTCGCGCACCCGTCCCTCGGTCGGCCGCGCGCCGGGGGGCACGGCGAGCCCCCGGCCGCGGAACTCTCCGCCGGTGATCCGCACCCCCGGCTTCATCGCTCGCGGAATCCCCCGCGGGACATCACCGCCGTGAAGCTCTCGCGCACCTTGTCCTTCGGCACGTACATCTCGAGGGGCAGCGCCACCCCGCGCAGCTCGATCCCCTTCTTGTCCGAGGTGAAGCGCACGATGCGGAAGAGGGCGCCGTCGCCGGCCCGCTTGAGCACGTCCCCCGGCTCCGGGTCGTAATCGGCCGGGATCTCGTCCTTCTCCTTGACGATCTCGATCTTCCGGCCCAGCTCCTCGGCGATGTGCACCACCTTCGAGAGGTTGAGGGGGAGGGAATCATAGTGACCGAAGCGATAGGTCTGAAGATCCCTGTTGGGAAGCTGGAGCCGCAGCTCGCAGCGCTCGACCCAGGTCCCCTCGATCCCTTGGACGGGGCTCCGATCCCGCTTCAGGCTCTCGGCCGACAGCCGGTTGAGATACCCCTTGAGATCGTCCGGCCCCAGCTCGATCAGCCCCATCCCCTCGTTGCCGAGCGCGCCGTCGCGCACGCGCAGGGTGCCGTTGCCGAACAGCGTCACCTCGCGGCGCGTGGTGTCCGTCTTGCACTCGAAGCGCAGGATCTCGATCGAGCGGTCGTCCTGGCCGAAAGCCGGCAAAGCGGCGAGGAGAAAAACGGCGGCCAGCGGACAGAATCCTTTCATACGGATTTCCCCGCCAGGAACGCCAGGGCATAGGGAAGCTCTTCGGCGGCGGCGATCCGGCCGTCGAGGCGCGCCGCGCGGGTGGCGCGCAGGGCTTCGCCGATCCGCGGCCCCGGCGAGATTCCGGCGGCGACCAGATCCGCCCCTTGGACGGCGAGGGCGAGCGGGCGCATCTCCTCCAGATAGCGGCGGACCCATTCGTGGGTATCCTCGTTCCCTTCGGCCGCCAGCAGCAGGATCTCCTCCCCGGCGAGCCCATCGAGCGCCTCGGCCACCTGATGCGGTGCGGGATCGCCTGACAAGACCGCGCCGGCCGCCGCCAAGCGCCGCGGAAAGCCGGTCGAGCAGCCGCCGCTCCTCCCCTGCCAGCAGGAGCCGGTCCGCGAGGCGCGCGAGATCGCCCTCCTCCCAGCCGGCGACGAGCGCCATCAGGAAGAGCCGCCACGTTGCCTTGGCAGGCTTGTCGAGACGCCGCAGCCGCTCGGCCATCGCGCCGTCCATCTCCAGCCGCGGATCGATCGCCCGCAGCACCCCCAGCTCGGCGAGGCGCGCGATCCCCGGAAGGGCCATCGGATCGCCCAGCAGCTTCGCCAGCTCGGCCTTGAGGCGCGAGCCCGAAAGGTGATCGAAAGCGCCGGCGGCGAGCGCCTCGGCGATCAGCGTGAGCGTCTCCGGCGCGATCCGGAAGCCCAGCCGAGCCTCGAGGCGCACGGCGCGCAGGATGCGGGTGGGATCGTCGCGGAAGGAATCGACATGCAGCACCCGCAGCGTCCCCGCCTCGAGATCGCGCCGCCCCCCGAAGGGATCGATCAGCTCCCAGCCGGGCTCCGGTCCCAGGCGGAGCGCCAGGGTGTTGATCGTGACGTCCCGCCGGTAGAGGTCCTCCGCGAGCGTCGCGGCCGCGACCTCGGGAAGGGCGGCGGGTGTGCGGTAGACCTCGCGGCGGGCGGTCGCGACGTCGATGGGGAAGCCTTCCCGGTCGACCACCGTGGCGGTCAGGAAGGCGCCGTGGACCTTCACCCGTCCCCCGACGGCCGCCGCGAGGCGGTGGGCGAAGGCGATGCCGTCCCCCTCGATCACCACGTCGAGGTCACGGTCGTCGCGCGCCAGCAGCAGGTCGCGCACGAAGCCGCCGACCAGGAACGCCGGCACCCCCGACTCCCGCGAGACGGCGGCGATCGCCGCGATGCGCGAGGTCAGCGCCGCGGGCAGCGACCGCAGCCGGGAGAGGGCCGCCGGCGGCAAGGGCTGGCCGGCAACCAGGGGAGGAATGGTGCGCTCCATGGAGCGGGATTGTACCGCCTCCTGAACAGCGCCCCGGCTCAGTGCGGGGCCAGCCAGACCAGCACCGCCGCGATCAGGGCGGGGAACGCCTGCACCCAGAGGATCCGCCGGTTGACCGTGGCGGCGCCGAAGATCCCGGCGACGATCACGCAGACGAGGAAGAAGAGCTTGACGGCGAAGCCGCCGGTGGGACCGAGGACGATCCCCCAGATCAGCCCGGCGGCCAGGAAGCCGTTATAGAGCCCCTGGTTGGCGGCGAGGGTCGCCGTCGCCGCCGCCATCTCGCGGGTCAGGCCGAAGGTCTTGCGGCCGAGCGGCTTCGTCCACAGGAACATCTCGAGGGTCAGGAAGTAGAGGTGCAACACGGCGACCAGCCCCACCAGCACGTCGGCGACGGTTCCCATCGTTCCCCCTTTCCGGCCGGCGCCGGAGATCGGCGTCTGAATCCTGCGCCGAAGATACCCTGGATGCGCACCGGCACGACAATTGCTGGAATTTAATGACCTCACCCATCCTCTCCTTTGAGGATGACGTCGGCGTGGACCACTCGCTTAGAAGGAGCCTCAATGTTCTACCACGTCAAGGAATTGCAGTTCAACGCCAGGGTCTCGAAGCCGGACCCGCGCTTCGCCGGCCTCCTGCTCGAGCAGTTCGGAGGAGGGAACGGCGAGCTCAAGGCCGCCATGCAGTATTTCGTACAAGCGTTCGGGGTCCGCCAACCCTATCCGGACAAGTACGACCTGCTGATGGACATCGCCACCGAGGAGTTCAGCCATCTCGAGATCGTGGGCGCCACGATCACCATGCTCCTCAACGGCATCAATGGCGAGCTCAAGAACACCGCCGAGCAGAGCGATCTCATGCGCCTGCTCAAGGGGAGGGCGGCGAAGGAGGAGTACATCCACGAGGCGATGGTGAACCCCGAGTTCCTCGTCCTCTCCGGCGGCGGGCCGACCCTCACCAACAGCCAGGGGGTGCCCTGGACCGGCGCCTACGTCAATGCCAACGGCGACCTCACCGTCGACCTGCGCTCGAACATCGCCGCCGAGTCGCGGGCGAAGATCGTCTACGAGTACCTCCTCCACTTCACCGACGACCCGCACGTCCAGGAGACCCTGCGCTTCCTGATGACCCGCGAGATCGCCCACTTCCAGATGTTCACGGCGGCGCTCGCCACCCTTCAGCCGAACTTCCCGCCGGGCGTGCTGCAGGGCGACCCGCGTTACACCCACACCTACTTCAACATGTCGAACGGCGCCAGCGCGCGGGGCCCGTGGAACGAGGGGGCGGGGCCGTGGGGGCCGGGGGAGAGCTGGGAGTACATCGAGGATCCGCTCCGTCACGTCGTCGAGACGCAGGGGCTGGTCGAACAGGAGATCCTGGGGACCGACGAGACGCCGAAAGACGCTCTGCGGACCGAGATCGAGCTCGGCGACCTGCGCAGCACAGAGGTCAAGTCCGCCCTCCCCAAGGGCACCAACCAGTGGTCGAGCTACCCCCAGGATCAGCTCGCCAGCCCGGGAACCAGCCCGGTCGACCCCAACGCCAGCACGAAAAAGGGGGCCAGGACCGCCGCCAAAGCCGCCGCGAAGACCGGCGGCAAGGCCAGCTCGAAGCCGTCTTCGAGGCCCAGCCCGGCGGGCTGACGACCGGCAGAGAGAGCAAAGGGGCGGCCGGCTCGAGGCCGCCCCGCCGGCTCCCACGACATGATTTCCGAATGACTCCCGAATGACTCCCGACGTCGAAGTGACCTACTTCACCGATCCGCTCTGCTCGTGGAGCTGGGCGTTCGAGGCGGTCTGGCGCCGCCTGCGCTACGAGCTGGCGGGTCGCATCGCCTGGCGCTACGTGCTCGGCGGCCTGATTCCGGACTGGCAGAGCTTCAGCGATCCTCTCCATTCCGTCCACCGGCCGGCGCAGATGGGGCCGAGCTGGTACGAGGTGCGGCATCTCACCGGCATGCCGGTCGACGAGATGATCTGGCTCGAGGACCCGCCGGCCTCCTCCTACCCCGCCTGCGTGGCGGTGAAGGCCGCCGCGCGGCAGGGCGCAACCGTCGAGGAGGCCTACCTGCGCCGGCTGCGCGAGGGGGTGATGCTCGAGCGGCGCAACATCGCCCGGCGCGAGGTGCTGCTCGAGCTGTTCGGCGAGGTGGCCGGCGCCACACCGTGCGGCCGCTTCCGGCGCGACCTCGGGGGAGAGGAGGCGCTGACGGCGTTCCGGGAGGACCTCAAGGACGCCGGCTACCGCAACATCGGCCGCTTCCCCGCCCTGGTGCTGCGCGGGACGGGCGGCCGGGCGGTGCTGATCGTGGGCTACCGTCCCTACCCGGTGCTCCGCGAGGCGCTGGCCGCCGTGGCGCCGGGCCTCGCGCCGGTACGGACGGCGGCCGATCCCGTGGCCTACGCCCGGCACTGGGGATCGATCACCGCCGCCGAGGTCGCCGAAGCCCTGGCGCGCCCCGCCGCCGAGGTCGCCCAGGCACTGGACCAGGCCAAGGGGCTGGTGCGCGAGGGGTCGGTCTATCGCTTCCCCAGCCGCCGTCTCAGCCCGGCCAGCAGCGACTCGACTTCCTCCAGCCGGGCGAGCTTGGCGAAGAGCAGGTAGGCGACGCCGTAGGTCCCCAGCACCGGGATGGCCTTGAGGATCGGCCGTAGCGCCGGCGACAGCAGCCACCAGACGAGCGCGCCGGGGAAGGTCGCGGCGAGCGCCAGGAGCGCCATGCGGGCATCGTCCCGCCAGGGGAGCTCGAAGGCCGGCAGCCGCTTGCGCAGCGCGGCGCGGAGCTGGTAGAGCTCCATCCAGGCGCCGACGCCCGAGGCGAGGGCCAGGCCGACCGAGCCGAGGTAGAGCTTGTTTCCCGGGAGCGGGCCGACGATCGAGGCGAGCGGGATGCGGTCGAGCAGGAACATGACGGGGAGCGCGACCGCGATCGAGGTCCCCACCCGGATCCCGGCGATGCGGGCCGGCGAGCGGGTGTCGCCCAGCGCGTAGAAGGTGTTCTGGAGCAGCCGCGAGGTGGTCGTGGCGACGATCCCCGTCGAATAGCCGCAGAGGACCAGGTAGACCAGCCAGTTGTCCGCCACCCCGAACTTGCCGCCGCGGTAGAAGCCGACCACCAGGTAGCCGAACGCCAGGTAGCCGACCACGGTGGGGATGTTGAGGAAGGCCACGTAGCTGAGCGCCCGCCGCACCCGCGCGAGGAGCGCCGCGGCCATCCCCTCGCCGCGCAGGCGCGACATCTCGGGAAGCTCCGAGGCCGCGACAGAGATGCCGAACAGGCTGATCGGCAGCAGGTAGAACATCTGCGCGAAGCGGTCCGCCCCAGGAGGCGCCGGTGGCGAGCAAGGTGGCGAGCATGAGGTCGATGAAGCCGGCGAGCTGCACCACCCCGCGGCCGGCCACGGCGGGCCCCCAGGCGGCGAGGGCGGCCCGCACCCCCGGCACGTCGAGCGAGAGCGAAGGATGAAAGCCCTGCAGAATGCGGAAGCACTAGCGGCAGCTGCACGGTGAACTGCAGCAGCCCGCCCGCGAAGGCCCCCCAGCAGGCGGCCTTGAACAGCGCGACCTGCCGCGCGCCGTCCGCGCTGCCGGCCAGCCAGGAGCCGGCGAAGACCAGCGCGGCGATGATCGCCGAGTTCCACAGCACCGGCGCGAAGTACGGCAGGAAGAAACGCCGGTTGCTGTTGAGGATGGCGAGCGCCCAGACCGACAGCACCAGCAGACCGGCCATCGGGAAGAGGATGCGGACGCCGGTCACCGCGAGGGCGAAGCGGTCGACCGGCAGCCGTCCCGCCGCCGCCTTCGCCGCATCGCCCAGGAAACCCGGCGCCAGCAGGAAGACGATCGGCTTGGCGAGCAGGACGCCGAGCAGGGCGAACGCCGCCGCCGCCGACGCCATCAGGCCGAAGATGGCGCCGGCGAACCGCCCGGCCTCCTCCTTCTTGCCGTCTTCCAGCAAACCGGTGTAGATGGGGATGAACGACGCCGAGAGCACTCCCTCCCCCAGCAGGTTCTGGAGGATGTTGGGGACCCGCATGGCGGCGGTCATCGCGTCCTGGTACACGCCGACGCCGAGGTAGTGGGCGAAGGCTTTTTCGCGCACCATCCCCAGCAGCCGGCTGAGGATGATGCCGGCGAAGACGCTCGCCGCCCCGCCCCGCGAGGGAGCCTTGCCGGGCGTCCCGGGCGGCGGCTCGTGGGGAGCCGACGGATCGACGCTCTCCGCCGGCTCGAGGCTTTCCGCCGCGGGGACGCTCTCGGCGGGATCGCTCACTGCGGCAGGTCGTTCCAGTTCAGCAGGGCGTTGTAGACGAAGCGGAAGTCCGCCAGGTTGAGGAAGCGGTGGAGCGGATTGAAAGCGTAGAGGATCACCCGCCCCTTGCCCGTCGGCAGGTCGAGGATCGCCGGCTTGCCGTCGAGGGCGTCCTGGCCGCGGGAGAGCCCGGAGAGCACCAGCCGGCCGTCGTCCTTCTTGTCCTTGTCCTTGTCGCCTTTCGGCTTTGCCGCGAGCTCCGCGGCGGGGACGGCGGGCGTATCGAGATCCTCCACCTCGATCCCCGAGGCGATCCCTGAGCCGCCACCCGGCTTCTTCTCCTTCTCCGCCTCGTCGTCATCCCCCTCCGGCTTCTTGGTGCCGAACTGGAGGACGACCCGGGCGCGGTCCGACTTCGCGACGTCGAAGAGGGGTCCGTTGCCGCGGAAGACCGCGGTCAGCGTCTCGTAGCCGTAGACCAGCGGATGCTCCGGCCGCACCACCTTGACCCGCAGCTCGGAGCCCGGGGTGTTGCCGCCCGCCGAGACGTGGAAGGCGTTGCGCACGATGCCGCCGTCGACCGGCAGCGTCGCGGCGCCGCCGAGGGCGATCAGCACCCCGCCGCCGCGGACGAACTTGTCGAGGTTGAGCAGCCCCGCGAACCCCATGCCGCCGGTGATGTCCTCCGAGGCGTCCGGAATCCCCAGGCTGGGGAACTCCGGCGTCTGGGTATAGGCCAGCGGGCCGTGCTTGGGATCGATCCCGTGCACGAGATCGGCGAGCTCTCCCGGCGTGGTGGGATAGAGGATGACGTCGAAGCGCTCGCCGAGGCTCCCCCGCTTCAGGTCGTCGTCGTTGATCAGCGTGTAGGGGACCTTGGCGCGGTCGAGGGTGTAGCGCGCCCATCCGGCGTCCTGGGTGTCGATCCAGTTGTGCAGCAGGGCGAGACGGGGGAGGTCGACGACGTGGCGCCGGACCTCGGGTGACACCGCGGTGGACGCCGCCGCCGTGAACGACAGGCCGGTGCGCCGGGCGACCTCCTCCACCGCCTCGCGCGGCGCCTGCACGATCCAGCTCCCCGGCGGATAGCTCACCCCCGCGACGGTGAAGGCGGCCTCGGCGGCGTCCACCTGGTGGGTCCCGAGGATCACCCGCGCTTCGAGGAGGGCCGTCTGACCGGTGTCGCGCAGCAGGAAGATTTCTCCGGCACCAGCCACCGTGCCGGCCGGGACGACGTCGGCCGCCACCGGCTCCATGGCGGCGGCGAGGAGCTTGCGGTCGGCCACCGCCTCCCCCTTGACGCCGTAGAGCAGCGGCCAGGTCCAGGCGACGTCGTCGTAGGGCGGGTTCGGCTCGTCGGCCGGGAACTTCTGCTCCTCGAGGAGGTCGTTGGCCAGCGGGCCGTACGGCTGGTCGAGCCGCACCACGTAGCTCCCCGCCGGCCAGCTCTTCCCACCCGCCCGGGTCTCGGCGGTCAGGCGATGGACCTCGACGCGGTGCTGGCGCAGCTGGTTGACCAGGTAGGCGAGCCGCGCCGGGTCGCGCTGCTCAGGAGAGAAGAGCCAGGCGGCGGGCCCCTCCGTCTTCCCCTTCTCGAGCGCGCGGGCGCCCTTGCTCCAGAAGTCCTCCAGCAGCTCGCGGCGGTGGAGCGCGGCGTACTCGAGCGCCGAGAGGACCCCCGCCTCCGAATAGTTGGTGTTGTCGCGCAGCGACCAGCGCAGCTTCTTCTTGGCCGGCGTCGGGCGGTACCACTGGACGTCGGTGACCGGCCGCCCGGCGAACTTCGCCTTCGAGAGGTCGCGGTCGAAGGTGCCGGCCGAGCCGTTGCCGAAGGTCTCGTAGAAGCGCCCTACCGAGTGGTGCAGGTTGGCGACCGAGTTGAGATAGCCGGGCCACCAGCCGTCCCAGAACGCCCAGGTGAAGACCCCCGGCAGTCCCTGGGCGGAGAGCGCCCCCGCCTCGTGGTAGCCGAATTGCGTCCACTCGTCGATCGTCACCGGGTCGATCGCCCGGTTGTAGGGGCCGTAGCCGGTCATGATGTAGAGCAGCGGCAGCGACTCGTGGAGGTCGTGCATCACCTGCGGGTGGAAGTCGTAGAAGGTCGAATGGATGGCGCGGGTCAGGGCCTGCGTGACCTGCATGCCGTCGCGGTTGTTGTCGTGCAGGACGTAGTGCCCCCAGTAGGGCGGCGACAGGATGTCGCCGAGGTCCTCGTAGGAGCCCTTGCGCCCCTTGACGTAGCGGTAGTACCAGTCGACCTGGCGGTCGCGGCCGTCCGGTTCGGTCACCGGGGTGATCATCACGATCGTGTTCCTGCGGATCTCCTGGATCTCCGGGCGCTCCGAGACGGCCAGCCGGTAGGCGAGCTCCATCAGCATCTCGGGGCTGCCGGTCTCGGTCGAGTGCAGGCCGCCGGTCAGCCAGTAGAAGACCTTCCCCTCGCCGGCCAGCCGGCGGGCCTCGTCGCGGGCCGTGCGGCGGGGATCGGCGAGGCGGGCGGTGACCTCCTTGAAATGGTCGAGCGCCGCCAGGTTCTCCGGGTCGGAGACGAAAGCGACGATCATCTCGCGTCCCTCCTCGCTGGTGCCGATCACCTGGATCTTGACCCGGTCGGTGGTCTCCGCCAACCGGCGGAAGTAGCCGTGGACGTCCTTGACCCGCGACAGCTCGTCGGGCGCCCCCGCGAGGTGTCCGAGCACCTTGGTCGGCGACGGGACCGTGGCCGAGTCCGGCACGTAGGCGACCGCGTCGGGGAGGAACTCGGGGGCCGTCGTGAACCCCTTGATCGCCTCGACGCTCCCCGGCTCCGGCCGGTCGGGAGCCCAGGCGCCGGCGGCGGCTGGCGCGGCGGCCGAGGCGGGTGGCGCCGGAGGCGCCTGGGCGAGGACGGGGACAGCTGCGAGCAGGGCGAGGATCAGGAATCGAACCGGGCGGACGTTCACGGCGGATCTCCTTGGGAAGGGAGCCTACGATAGCGGTTCGCGGCCGGTGCGACAAGGAGCGCCCCTTCCTCCCCCTACCGCACCCGCACCACCACCACCGTGATGTCGTCCGCCTGCTCCTGGTCGCCTTTGAAGTTCGCCAGGTCGCCGAGGATGGCGTCGCGGATCTCGCGGGCGGTACGGCTGCCGGCGGCGCGGGCTACCGCCCGCTGGAGGCGGGCGTCGCCGTAGTCCTGGTCCTGATCGTTCCTGGCCTCGACCAGGCCGTCGGTGTAGAAGATCAGCAGGTCGCCGCTGACCAGCGGGCAGCGCACCAGCTCGTAGCGGGCGTCGAAAAAGGTGCCCAGCGGGGGGGCTCCGTTCCCCACCTCCTCGAAGCGGTTCCCCCGCGAGTCGTAGCGCAGCATCGGCGGGTGGCCGGCGCTCGCCAGGGTCACCTCGCCGGCCTCGCGGTCGAGCACTGCGCCGAGCAGGGTGACGTAGGTCCGCTTGTCGGTGGTCCGCCGGACCATCGGGTTCAGCCGCTCGAAGATGCGGTGCGGCGCGGTGAGCTCGGCTTCCAACAGGTAGAGGCAGCTGCGGATCCCCGACAGCAGGAGGCCGCTCGCCAGGCCGTGGCCGGCCACGTCGCCGATCACCAGCGCCAGCTGCGAGTCGTTGAGCTTGAAGTACTCGTAGTAGTCGCCGCCCACCTCGGTGGCGGGGAGGGAGGCCGCGGCGAGGTCGAGCCAGTCGAGCTGCGGCGCCGTCTGCGGCAGCATGCTGAGCTGGATCTTCCTCGCGTACTCGATCTCCTCGCGCATCCGCAGCCGCTCGCGGTTCCTGGCGTGCTCCTTGCGCCAGCCGGCGAGGAACCGTTTGCGGTCGAGCTGGGTCACGCCGAGGGAGGCGGCGAGACAGATCACGGCCATCACCGTGACCGCCACGATGGTGTCCTGCTCGGCGGGGATGGCCACCCGCTTCAGACCGATCCAGGTCAGCGGGAAGACCGCCGTCACCCAGAAGGCGGCGTAGAGCATCAGGTGCTCGGCCACCCGCAGGCGGAAGGCCAGCAGCACGAAGCCGACCAGGATGAACGGCACGTGCTCGCCGCCCTGGAGATGGGCGGTGGTGAACTTGAGCACCAGAATCTCGACGAAGAGGTAGACCAGCAGGATCTGGCGGAAGTTGCGGGAGAAGACGTCGCGGTCGCGCAGGATGAAGAGCGCCACCCCGGCGACGGCGTTGGCGGCGTAGAGGACGATCCCGAACGGGTCGTGGAGATCGGTCGCGACGCCGATCCCGGCCAGGCTGGTCAGCGACACCAGGATCGACAGCCAGCGGAAGACGCGGTAGTTGCGGGCGTCGAAGTGCCGGTGCAGGGCGAGCGGCTCGGGGAGCAGCACGAGCTCGTCGAGAGTGGGAGCTTTCATCGCGAGAGGTCGAGCGGCCGGGGCTAGTCGGAGAACCAGTGGCGCACGCCGTCGACGAGGCCGGAGACGACCTCGCCGAAGAGCAGGCCGGAACGGTGGCGGCGCGACAGCAGGAGCCCCTCGAGGGTCTCGTCCTGCGGTTGTCCCCACGTCTTGGGGACGCCTTCGGCCAACGCCTTCTGCCGCGCCTCGATCCGTTCCCCCTCGCGCTGGAGCTGCTCGGCGCGCACCTCCCCGCCCTGGTGGATCCAGCGCAGCAGGCGGTCGAGCTCGTGGAGGTCGAACCAGAGGCCGTGGCGGGCGCAGACGTCCACGATGACGCCGCTCTTGCGGCCGTAGTTGCGGCGGTTCATCAGCGCGCCGCAGAGTACGCACGGGCGGTAGCGCAGGGCCGCGGCGGAAGCCGCCGCCGTGGGCAGCTCGGCGGCCTGGCTCTCCAGGGCCGGAGCGCCGCCGCCGAACCCTTCCGGCAGCGACCCGGAGCGGGCGCGGTCGGCGAGCACCTCGAAGATCTCCTTCTCGAGCCACAGCCCGCCGCAGGAGCCGCAATCGAAGAAGGCCACCTGCGCCCGCCCCAGACGGCGGCTCGCCAGCGGGCGCTCCCCGGGACAGACGGGACAGCGGTAGCTGCTCCCGGCCGCCGCCGCTTGCGCGCCGAGGACCGGAGTGCCGCAGAAGTGGCAGAAGCGGGCCCGCCCGCTCACCCGCGCCATGCAGCCGGGGCAGAGGGTGTCGAGGTCGCGCTCGTGCAGGGTGAATTCGGCGCCGCAGAAGCGGCAGCCGCCCTTCCCCTCCCCGCTCTCGCCCTCCTCACGGGGCGCGCCGCAGGAGGAGCAGCGCACCACCGCCGCGTCGTGGGCGGCCGGCGGCGGCACCGTCACCGTGGCGCCGCAGGAGCAGGGGAACGTGGAGCCCACCCGACGCTCCGTGGCGTCGAACTGGCGATGGCACTCTGGGCAGGCGACGAGGAAACGCATGGGATCTTCTTGCCCCCTCATCCTACCGCGTTTCGGGTTGGCGATCAGGCGGCCCGGGCCGCCTCCGGGGAACCGCGCCTTCAGGCGAGCAGCGCCTCGCCCGCCGGCTCGCGCAGGTTGTAGCGCGAGCTCATCACCCGCCCATAGGCGCCGGCGTTGGCGATCAGGATCACGTCCCCCTCAGCCGTGGGCGGCAGGCGGCGCGAGCGTCCCAGGATGTCGCCGGTCTCGCAGATCGGCCCCACCACGTGGGCGGTCCAGGTGGCGGGCGCGTCGAGCCGGGTGAGGTTGAAGATCGGATGATAGGCGCCGTAGAGCGCCGGCCGGATCAGCGAGTTCATGCCGGTCTCGAGCCCGACGTAGGTCACCTCCCCCTTGCGCTTGACCTGGGTGACCCGGGCGAGCAGCACGCCGGCGGTGGCGACCAGGAAACGCCCGGGCTCGAGCCAGAGCTCGAAGCGCGGGTTGGCCGCCTTGAAGCGGCGCAGCTGGAGGCCCAGCACCTCGAGATCGAGGGGGCCCTGCCCCGGCCGCTCCGGCACTCCCAGGCCGCCGCCGAGGTCGAGCACGCGCGCCGCCGGGAAGCGGCCGGCGGCCTCGGCGAGGAAGAGCGCCACCTCGCTCCACGCCTCCGGGGTCCGGATGCCGGAGCCGGAGTGGACGTGGAGGCCGACGACCCGGGCGCCGCAGGCGTCGAGCAGCGCGCACATCTCGTCGATCTGCTCGGGCGCCAGCCCGAACTTCGACTGCGCCCCGGCCGTGCGGACGTGGGCGTGGTGCCCGCGCCCCCGGCCGGGATCGAGGCGGAGGAAGATCTCCCGGCCGCGGAAGAGCTCGGGCCACTCGCGCAGCGGGTGGAGGTTGTCCACCGTCACCCGCGCGCCGGCCGCGAAGCCGCGCCGGTACTCCTCGCGCGGCGCGAAGTTGGGGGTGAACAGCAGGCGCTCGGCGTCGAGCCCGGGGAAGAGGGCGAGCACGTGGTCGAGCTCCGCCGCCGAGACGCACTCGAAGCCCAATCCCTCCTCATGGAAGACGCGCAGCACCTCAGGGTTGCAGTTCGCCTTGACCGCGTAGAACAGGCGGTCCACGGCGTCGAGCCCGCGCAGCGCGGCCGCGGCGGCGCGCAGCTCCGGCGCGTCGTAGACGTAGACCGGCCCGGCCCGGTGCGCGGTCTCCAGCAGCTCGCCGCGGCGGGCGCGCCACCAGTCGGCGGCGCCCTCCGGCGCCGCGTCGCCCGGCGGGCCGAACAGCTCGCTCCAGGTGGGGCCGAAGAGCGCGCTCTCCCCCTTGGCCCCGAAGAGCAGGCCGTGGAGCTGGCGGATCAGCCGCTCGCTCGGCTCCTCGTCGACCAGGAAGGTGAGGTTCAAGTCGCTCGCCGACTGGGTCATCAGATAGACCTTGAGCTCCTCGAACGCCTCGAGCACCGGCCCCAGCTCGTGCAGGATGGCGCGGATGCCGCGCCCCACCAGCGACAGCGAGGCGGTCGGCGCGATCAGCCGCGGCTCGCAGAAGGCGGCGAGGTCGTGCAGCAGCGGATCGAGCACCGCCGGCTCGAGGCTGTTGGCGGCGGGATCGAGCGACACCGTGACGTTGGTCTCCGAGGTCGAGACGGCGTCGATCGAGATCCCGTGGCGGGCGAAGGCGGTGAACGCGCGGGCGAGGAAGCCCACCTCCTGCCACATGCCGACCGTCTCCATCGAGATCAGGGCGATCCCCTTGCGGGAGGAGATCGCCTTGACCTGCGCCCCGCCGCTCGCGCCGGCGCCCGAGATCACGGTGCCGGGAGCGTCCGGCCGGTCGGTGCAGAGCACGTGGAGGGGGATGCCGTGCCGGCGCAGCGGCGGGATCGACCGCGGATGCAGCACCTTGGCCCCCATGCTGGCGATCTCCTGCGCCTCGTCGTAGTCGAGGACGCGCAGCAGCCGGGCCGAGGAGAGGAGGGCGGGGTTGGCGGTGAACAGGCCGGGGACGTCGGTCCAGATCTCGCACCGCGCGGCGCCCAGCCGGGCGGCGAAGTAGGCGGCCGAGGTGTCCGAGCCGCCGCGCCCGAGGAGCACCGTCTGCCCCTCGCGGTTGCGGGCGATGAACCCCTGGGTGACGATCGCGGTCGGCGCGGACGCGTCGCCGAACGATTCCGCGAGCGTCTCGTCGCGTTCGAAGCCACAGGTGGCGGAAAGGTAGGCGCGGCTCCCGCGCCCGCCGGAGCCGGGCGGCTCCTCGCGGACCGGCTCTTCGAGGGCCAGCAGAGAGGTGCGGGCGTCGTGCCAGGCGGCGGGGATGCCCTGCGACGCCAGCCAGGCGGCGCCGAGGCGGGTCGACATCAGCTCGCCGAAGGCCATCACCCGCGCCTTGAGCGCCGGGCCGGCCTCGCGCAGCAGCGAGGCGGCGAGGGAGAGGCGGGAGAGCTCCTCGAAGTCGGCGGCGAGGAGCGCCGCGCCGTCGAGCCCGAGCCCGGCGGCGAGCGCGAGGTGGCGCGCCTCGATCGCCGCCAGCCCCTCCTCGTGCCGCCCGGTGAAAGCGGCTTCGAGGAGCGCATCGAGCTGGTTCGAGATCCCCGACAGGGCCGAGCAGACGACGAGCGGACGCAGCCCCTCGGCGCCGCGGCGGCGGACGAGATCGGCGATCGTCCCCCAGCGCTCCGGGGTCGAGACGCTGGTGCCGCCGAACTTGAGGACCACCCAGGGGCGCGCCCCCTCCGGCGGGGACAACGGCCTACCCCTTCGCGGCCAGCACGGCCTCGGTGATCGCCGGCAGCACCTCGTGGAGGTCGCCGACGATGCCGTAGTCGGCGACGGTGAAGATCGGCGCGCCGGGGTCCTTGTTGATCGCCACGATCACCGTCGATCCCTTCATGCCGACCAGATGCTGGATGGCGCCGGAGATCCCGGCGGCGATGTAGAGCTTGGGAGCCACGGTCTGCCCGGAGGAGCCGATCTGGCGGTCGCGCGGCAGCCAGCCGTTGTCGATCACCGGCCGGCTGGCGCCGATCTCCGCGCCGAGCGCCTTGGCGAGGTTCTCGATCGGCGCCATCTTGTCCGCGCCGCCGACGCCGCGTCCGGCGGCGACGATGATCGACGCCTTGGTGAGGTCGACCGTGTCGCCGCCGACCTCCTCGTAGCCGAGGATCTCGCGGTCCGGCTTCACCGCCGAGAGATCGGCGGCGAGCGGCACGATCTCCGCCCCGGCCGCGGACCGCGCGGCGCCGTCGGCCTGGAAGGCGCCGGACTGGACGGAGACCAGCACCGTCCCCTCCCCCTTGACCCGCACCTTGGCCTGCAGCTTGCCGCCCATCACCGGGCGGGTCCACACCAAACCGGCGTCCGCGCCATCCGCGGCTTCGAAGCCGGTCACCTCGGGGAGGAGGCCGGCGCCGATCGCCTGCGCCAGGCGGGCCATGTAGTCGACCGTCTGATAGGTGTGGGGGAAGACCACGAAGGCGGGAGCCGCCGCCGTGATCGCGTCCTTCAGGGCGCCGATGTAGGCCCCCGGCGTGTAGGCCTTGAGCGCCTCCGCGTCCGCCACGTGGATGGCGCCGAGATCGAATTTCGCCACTTCGGCGGCGGCGCCCTCCAGGCCGGCGCCGAGCAGCACCGCCTCGGCCTTGCCGCCGAGCGCCGCGGCCAGCTTCTGCGCCGCGGCGACCGCCTCCCAGGAGATGCGGGGGAACTGCCCCTCGCGCTGTTGCAGGACGACCCAGACCCCGTTCGCCATCAGAGCACCCTCGCTTCCTTCTGCAGTTTTTCGACCAGCTGCGCCGCCGCGGCCTTGGCGTCCCCCGCGAGCATCTGGGCTCCCTTCCCCGACTCCGGGAAGCTCACCGAAAGGATCTCGAGGCGCGATCCGGCCTCTCCCACCTGCCCGGGGTCGAGCCCGAGGTCGGCCGGCGTCGCGGTCGCGATCTCCTTCTTCTTCGCCGCCATGATCCCCTTGAGCGAGGCGTAGCGGGGGTGGTTGATCCCCGCCTGCACCTCGAGCACCGCCGGGAGATGGAGGCGCGACACCTCGTTGACGCCGCTCTCCATCTCGCGGGTCACCTTGACGCTGGCGTTCCCCTCCTCGAGCTCGACCCCCATCACCAGCCAGACGTGGGGCCAGCCGAGGTGGCCGGCGAGGACCGAGCCGGTGCCGCCGTAGCCGACGTCGTCCGACTGCGAGCCGGTGAGCACGAGGTCGAAGGCGTCGCGGGCGATCGCCGCGGCCAGCGCCCGGCCGGCCGCCAGCGCGTCGCCGCCGGCGAACGCGGGGTCGGCGAGATGGACGGCGCGGGCGGCGCCGACCGCCAGGGCCTTGCGCAGCGCTTCCTTCACCCGCTCGGGGCCGAGGCTGAAGACGACCACCTCGCCGCCGGTCTTCTCGGCCAGGCGCAATCCCTCTTCGAGAGCGTACTCGTCGCTCTCGTTGATGATGAACGGCAGATCCTCCTCCTCCACCCAGCGCCCGTCGCGGCGGACGCGCAGCCGCGCCTCGGTGTTGGGAACCTGCTTGATGCAGACGGCGATCTTCATGCGGGGATCTCCTGGGCCGCGTCCCGTCTAGGCCGGCCCGGCGCCGCCGAGCAGGCGGCGCAGCAGCGGCGGCGGCGGGTTGAAGGCCCACAGCCGCCCGTCGAACTGAAGGGTGGGGACCACGCGGCGGCCGCCGCTCCTCTGGAGCACCAGGGCCTCGGCGCCGCGGTCCGCTTCGAGGTCGATTTCCGAGAACAGCGCCGCGGCCTCCTCGAGCATCCGCTTGGTGCGCCGGCAGTCGCCGCACCAGGAGGTGCTGTAGACGATCAGCCGCTCGGCGCCGATACCGTGGCCGGCGGCGAGCTTTGCAGTCTCCTCGGGGGTGAGGCGGACGCCGAGGACGCGGATCTTGCCGTCCGGCTCGGTGAGCACCACCGCCGGCAGGTCGTCCTGGGCCGAAACGCCCAGCCGGGCCAGGCGTTCGTTCGCCGCCGCCGCCTCGGGAGAGGAAGCCAGGTCGACCGGGTGCAGGCAGTCGGACGGCGGCAGGGCGTGGCGGTTCGAATCGTAGTAGACGTGGCAGTCGAGAGAATTCATGGCTTGGGTCCCGGGACCCGCACGGCGGCCCCGTTCACGGCGGCGGCGGCGGGGGCGGTCAGAAAGTGGATGACGGCGGCGACGTCGTCGGTCTTCGCCCATTTCGTGGGATCGGCGTCCGGCATGGCGGCGCGGTTCGCGGGAGTGTCCATGGTGCCGGGGAGGACGGCGTTGGCGCGGCCTCCGAACGGCGCCATCTCGCGCGCCAGCGATTCGACCATGCGCAGCACCCCGGCCTTGCCGGCCGCATAGCCGCCGACCCCGGCCTCGCCGAGGAAGGCCGCCGGCGCCGACACGGCGACGACGGCGCCACCGCCCGCCCGCTCGAAGCGGCGGGCGCACTCGCGGAAGACGCGGAAGGTGGTGTCGAGGTTGAGCTTCACGAGATAGTCCCAGTCGGCGTCCGAGAGGTCGGCGAAGCGCGCATACCGGAAGCCGCCGACCAGGTGGACGACCGCGCGAGGCACCCCCGCCGCGCTCTCCTCTTCGGCAAACACTCCCTCCACCTCGGAGGTGACCGAGAGATCCGCCCGGCGGAGGACCAGCCGATCCTCGCCGGCCAGAGGCCGCAGCTCGCTCAAAGCCCCTTCCGTGGCGCCGACCGCCACCACCGCGTCGCCCGCGTCCAGAAAGCGTGCCACGACGCTCCGCCCGAGGGCGCCCGAAGCGCCTGTGATGAGGACTCGACCGCTCATGCTCTCTCCTGGGTTGGGTACTGCAAGGACCAGGCCTCCCCTCAGCCTGAACAGTGCCTCGGCGGGCCGCGGGGGAGACTATCATGGCGGGCTTCGCAGTAGCAGAACGATTGACAGGAGCGTGCGGGGGCATAAAATCGCGCTATGACGAAACGGGTCATCCTGCCACCCCTGAGACAGGGATCACGGACTCCTGAGGAGTTTCGGGAGGCGGTTCGGGCGGTATCTCGTTCCAGGACATCCTCCGGAAGCCGCGACCGGGAGCCCGTCGAGATCGTGATTGTCGCCGACCCACCTGAAGAGTAGTGCGCCTGAAGTCTGTAATCGACAGGTACGGGCAAACCCTGCGGCGAAGGCGGTAGAGACGTGACAGGTCGTAACGAGAACCTGGCGGAGTCCACGGGGACGGCGTCACGTCTCTTCGCAGGGTAGGTCGCCGGATCTACCCTTCGGAGGGATCACCTTCCCGTCGGTCCGTCTTGATCTGCCTTTCGCAAGAGGCCTCAAACCTGCCCAGTCACGCTTTGCCATTGGCACCGACCTGCCCTCCGGCGGAGACGTGACGCCGTCTCCGTGGACTCCGCCAGGTTCTCGTTACGACCTGTCACGTCTCTACCGCCTCCGCCGCAGAGTGATCGTAGACGGCCCCTCCCCCCCGGCACGCCCTTTGCTCATGCCGCGGTGGCATGGTAGTTTGCCGGCGGTGGTTTGGGTGGGGTACCAAGGGGTGAAAGGGAGCGCATGTTCACGAGCGCATTGATGATCCTTCAGGTGGGCGGCCCCAGCGCGGGGCCGGGCATCTTCCGTTTTTTCTTGCAGGCGGGGCCGATGGCGAAGGGGGTCCTCGGCCTGCTGGTGCTGTTCTCGATCGGCTCCTGGGCGGTCGTCTTCGGGAAGCTGGTGCAGTTCAGCCGCGCCGCGGGGGCTAGCGAGAAGTTCCTCGAATCGTTCCACCGCAGCCAGCGCTTCAGCGAGGTCAATGCGCAGGCCGGCAAGCTCGGCGCCTCGCCGCTGGTGGGGATCTTCCAGGCCGGCTACGCCGAGATCGACAGCCAGATCAAGAGCGCTCCCGACCCCGATCGCCCCGGCGAGAAGCGCTCCTACCGCATCACCTCCGTCCCCGCCCTCGAGCGGACGCTGACGCGGGCGATCAACGTCGAGCTCCAGGGGGTCACCCGCTGGCTCGGCTTCCTCGCCACCACCGCCTCCGCGACCCCCTTCATCGGCCTTTTTGGCACCGTCTGGGGGATCATGCAGGCGTTCAACGACATCGGCCTCCAGGGCTCGACCTCGATCGTCTCGGTGGCGCCGGGGATCGCCGAGGCGCTGATCAACACCGCCGCCGGCCTCGCCGCGGCGATCCCGGCGCTGATCGCCTACAACTACTTCTCCCAGTACTCGCGGCGGCTGCGCAGCCGGATGGAGGACTTCGTCCTCGAGTTCCTCAACCTCGCGGAACGGAACTTCACCTGAGGAACCGAACCACGATGGCTTTCACTCTCGGCAACGGCGGCGACGACGATCCGGTCCTCGCCGACATCAACGTCACTCCCCTGGTGGACGTGATGCTGGTGCTGCTGATCATCTTCATGATCGCCGCCCCCATGCTGCACCAGGGGGTCGAGGTGGCGCTGCCGAAGGCGAACGCCGCCAACCTGCCGCTGCGCGTGCAGGACCCGCTGGTGGTCTCGATCGACCGCAACGGCCGGGTCTACCTGCGCGAGTCGGCGGTCGAGGTCGACGAGCTGGTGGCGCGGGTCAAGGCGTCGGTGGCCGACCGCGGCGACGATACGGTGTTTCTGAAGGGGGACCGCGAGGTCCCCTACGGCAAGGTGATCGAGGTGCTCGACATCCTCCATCAGGGCGGGATCGTGCACGTGGGCATGGTGACCGACCGCACCGACCGCGGAGGGCGGCGCCGGCCGTGAGCCTGGCGGTCGACCGCATCCTCGAGCGGCGCGCGCGGCGCGAGGGACGCCCCGAAGCGACCAGCCTCGCCGTCGCCCTGCTGCTCCACGCCGGCGCGGTGGCCGCCGTCCTCCTCCTCCCCCGCCTGGCCCCGCCGCCCCCGCCGATGACCTTCGTGCCGGTGCAGATCGTCCCCGCCCAGGCGCTCGGCGTGCGCCATCCGGCGGCGCCGAGCCGGCCCAAGGCCGAGAAGCCCAGGCCGGAACCCGAGAAGCCGCCGGAGCCGGAACCCGAGCCGCCGAAGCCGAAGCCGAAGCCCGAGCCCCCGGCGCCCCCCGCGCCGAAACCGAAGCCGGTGCGCGAGGAAGCCCCGGTGCTCCCCGACCGGCCGGTCAAGCCGGAGAAGAAGCCCGAGAAGCCCAAGCCGTCCAACGCGGGCCAGCTGCCGCGGCCGGCCGCGCCGACCGACCGCAAGCCGGTGCCGAGGCCGCCCACCCCGACGCCGCCGCCACCGAGCGAGGGGGGCGAGACGGGGCCGCGCGGCGCGCCGACCGGCAAGCCGCAGGGGAGCTCGGCCTTCGGCTCGCAGATCGCCGGACTCGACAACCCGGACTTCAAATTCGGCTATTACATCGACCAGCTCCTCTCGGCGATCGATTCGAAATGGGTCCGTCCGCCGCTGGGAAACGACGTGCAGGCGGTGATCGGCTTCCACATCCAGCGCGACGGCAGCATCACCGACCTCGAGGTGACCCGCTCTTCGGGCTACAATTCGTTCGATCTCGCGGCGCTGCGCGCCGTCCAGAACGCGTCCCCCTTCCCGCCCCTGCCGCGGGCGTACCGCGAGAGCTCGCTGGGCGTCAACCTGATCGTGCGCTGATTCGACGAACATCGCCGGACATCGCCAGTTGCCGCCGACTCCTTCAGACCGAGGTGCCATGAATCCCAAATCCGCCGCCCTGATCGCCGCCCTGCCGGCCCTGATGCTGCTCACCGGCCTGCTCCCCGCCGCGCAGGCTCCCGTCCAACGGGCGCCGCGGCCCGCCGCCGCCCCGCAGACTCCAGCCCCGGCCCCCAGCCCGCAGGCCCAGGAGCAGCCGAAGAGCGTCACCCTCACGATCGACCGCGGCACCCAGCAGCGCAAGATCAAGCTGGCGATCCCCGCCTTCCGCGGCCCCGGCCAGCTCGCCGGCGAGGCGGCGGGCGCCGGCAAGGAGATCGAGGAGACGGTGCGGCGGGACCTCGACGCCTCCGGCTACTTCACGATCCAGGGGCCGGACGCGCTCTCCGGGCTCGCCCTCTCGGGCGACGTGCAGAAGGATCTCCCGGCCTACCGCTCGACCGGCAACGAGGTGCTTGCTGCTCGGCGACGTGCGCGCCGAAGGGGACCACATCGTCCTCGAGGGGCGGGTGCTCGACCTCGGCAGCGGCCAGGCGGTGCTCGCCAAGCGCTACCGCGGCCCCTTCCCGGTGAGCCGGCGGATGGCCCACACCTTCGCCGACGAGGTGGTCCGCTTCCTGGTCGGCAAGCCGGGGATCGCCCTCTCCCAGATCGCCTTCACCTCGGACCGCACCGGGGCCAAGGAGATCTTCGTGATGGACTACGACGGGGCGAACCAGCACAAGGTCACCGGCCACCAGTCGACCTCGATGTCGCCGGCGTGGAGCCCGAACGGCGAATCGATCGCCTACACCTCCTTCTTCAACGGCCCGCCGGGGCTCTACCTGGCGGACATCGGCAGCGGCCGCAAGAAGCCGATCATCACCTCGGGGTCGCTCAACATCAGCCCCAGCTTCTCGCCCGACGGCCGCCGCATCGCCTTCGCCCGCTCGGTGGAAGGCAACGTCGAGGTCTTCACCGCCGACCTCGACGGGGGGAGCCTGCGGCGGCTGACCAACTCGACCGGCATCGACACCAACCCGAGCTGGAGCCCGAAGGGGGGGAGATCGCCTTCACCTCCAGCCGCGCCGGCAATCCCAACATCTACCTGATGGACGCCGAGGGGGCCAACCAGCGGCGGCTGAGCTTCGACGGCACCTACAACGACGGCGCCGCCTGGAGCCCGGACGGCGACCTGATCGCCTACACCAGCCGGCGCGACGGGCAGTTCCAGATCGCGGTGACCAACGTGGTGACCCTGGAGACGCGGGTGCTGACCTCCGGCGCGGGCGAGAACCAGTCGCCGACCTTCTCGCCCGACGGCCGCAGGATCGCCTACACCTCGCGGCGCGACGGGCGCTTCCAGATCTGGGTGATGGACCTCGACGGCGGCAACGGCCACAAGCTCACCACCGAGGGGGGGAACGACCTCGCCGACTGGTCGCGGAGCGTCCCGGAGAAGTGAACGTTTGATACAGTGACAAGGACTCGGGCGGGAGCAGGAGCGGCCCGTCTTGGAAACGAGGAGAGATCATGAACCGAAAGCTGATGATATGGATGGCGTTGCCGGTCCTCTCGGTGCTGATGTTCGGCTGCCCGAAGAAGAAGCCCGCCACCCCCCCCGCGGACCTCAACGTCGAGACCACCACGGTGCCCGCCCCGCCGGGCAACCCCACGGCGCCGGCGACGGACGTGCAGCAGCCCGCCCCGCCCGCGGTCAACGACCAGAAGGAGGATCCGCTCCTGTCCTCGGACCTGCAGGTGGTCAACGACGAGCTCAGGCGGCGCGGCTTCAGCCCCGACGTCTACTTCGACTACGACGAGGCGTCGCTCAGCGACGACACGCGCGACAAGCTGTCGCGCAACGCCGACCTGATGAAGAGCAACGTCGGCTTCTCGGTCACCATCGAGGGGCACGCCGACTCGCGCGGCACCAGCGAGTACAACCTGGCCCTGGGCGAGCGCCGCGCCAACGCCGTGCGCGACTACCTGACCTCGCTCGGCATCGCCGGCACCCGCACGCGCACCATCTCCTACGGCCGGGAGCGTCCGGTCTGCACCGAGGAGGCGGAGAGCTGCTGGTCGCAGAACCGCCGCGCCCATCTGGTGATCACCGGCCGCTCGAACGTCGGTTGAGGCGCGGGTCACCATGACGCTCATCAAGCTCCTGCGCACGCTTCCTCTCGCCGCCGGCCTCGCGGTGGCCCTCGCCGCCACGGGGTGCGTTTCGTCCCAGGACATCGAAGGGCTGCAGTCGCAGCTCTCCGACATCCAGCGCCAGATGCTGCAGCTCCAGAAGCAGGCCCAGCAGGCGCCGAGCAAACAGGAGGTGGCCGACCTGGGGTCGAACGTCGCCCAGCAGATGCAGTCGCTGCTCAAGACCGAGGCGGACATGCAGGTCAAGCTGCGCGACCTCGGCGGCCAGATCGAGGCCCTGCAGGCGAAGCTCGAGGACACCAACTACCGCCTCTCGCAGCTGTCGCAGCAGATCGCGTCGACCAACCAGGACTTCAAGACCTTCCGCAACCAGCCGCCCCCGGCCGCCACCGCGCCCGCCCGCCCGAGGGCTCCCCGGCGCCGCCGCAGGCCCCACCGGGCGTTGGCGTCCCCGGCGGTGGCGGCAATGGTGGCGGCAATAATGGCGGAGGCGCGGGCGCCGGGATCGATCCCAAGAGCCTCTACGACGCCGCCTACAACGACTACCTGAAGGGGAACTTCGACCTCTCCATGCGCGAGTTCCAGGAGTACCTGACCAACTTCCCGGCCACCGACCTGTCGGACAACGCCGCCTACTGGATCGGCGAGTCGTACTACCGGCAGCGCAAGTTCCGGCAGGCGATCGAGGAGTTCGACCTCGTGCTGAGCCGTTACCCCAGGGGTGACAAGGTGCCGAGCGCCCTGCTCAAGAAGGGGTACGCGTACCTCGAGCTCGGCGAGCGGTCGCAAGGGGTCGTGCAGCTCCAGCACGTCGTCCGGCAGTACCCGACGAGCGACGAGGCCAACCTCGCCCGCCAGCGCCTGCGCGAGATCGGAGTTGACGCCGGCTAGGTCCGATGCTATAAAGCTGTGTCGCACTTCGGTGCGACTTCGTTTTTCTGTGGCAACCCACCCCAACCCGACCGAGAGCAAACGAGAGCAAAGAGGCTTATGGCGAATACCAAGTCGGCTGAGAAGCGGAACCGTCAGAACATCCAGGCGCGCGAGCGCAACCGGGCGCACCGCTCGAGCCTGCGCACCGCGGTCAAGAAGCTCCGCGCGGCGGTCGCCAGCGGCGACGCCACCCGGTCGCAGGAGATCCTGTCCGAGACGCTGAGCGTCATCGACAAGACGGCCCAGAAGAAGGTCATCCACGCGAACACGGCCTCGCGCTACAAGTCCCGCCTGGTGCGCAAAGTCGCCGCCCTCGCCAGCAAGTAAGCCCTACTTTTCAGGGAATCAGGTCGGAAAGGCGGGGACGAGTCCCCGCCTTTTGGCGTTTTGGCGGACTCGCGAACGCACCAGGGCGACCGCGGGTCGCCCCTACAATCGCGTCGAGCCGTGGGTGTAGGGCGACCCGCGGTCGCCCTGGCTGGCAGGACGTTGTGTTGCTGCGCATCGGAGGCGACCTACGCCCCCTGACCTCCGCCCCCCTAGAACCCTTCCAGCAGATCCGTCACCAGCGTGCGGGCGAACTCCTGGGACGCCTTGTTGATGGTGGCGTCCTCGAGGTCGAAGTAGTTGGCGCTGGCGGTGTTGACCGGGTAGGACTCGCGGAAGGTGTAGCGGTCGCTCTTCCAGATCACCTTGCCTTCCGTCCCCACCCGCTTGAAGGTGATCTGGGCGGTGATGGCCAGCTCGTACTGAGTGGCGCGGCCGGTCTGGTCGAAGGTGACGGGAGTCACCCCGAAGCCGGTCACCGAGCCGACGATCTCGGCGTTCGCCTGGGCCTCGCTGCCGACCACGTCGAAGCGGCGCCGGGTCACCAGCTCGTCGGCGATCGCCCGGGTGAGCGACTGATCGACCAGTTGGCGCTGGGTATGGTTCTCGAGCGGCTTCAGGTAGACGGCCTTGACGTCCGTCGGGATGTTGCTGCCGCGCCCGACCAGCGCGTAGCCGCAGCCTCCGAAGATGGCGAGGACGGCGAGGGCGAGCAGCAGGCCGCCGGAGGGCAAAATTCTCTTGACGTGATTCATGCGGGCTTCCTCGTGACTAAGTTGATCAGCCGCCCCGGAACCAGGACGGCCTTCGCCACCTCGCGCCCGGCCAGGTGCTCCGCCACCTTGGGGCTGGCGAGGACGGTAGCACGGACCTGGGCCTCGTCCGCCGTGGCGTCCACCTCCACCCGGTCGCGCAGCTTGCCGTCGACCTGCACCACGAGCTCGATCCGCTCGCGGTAGAGCTTCTTCTCGTCGTGCTGCGGCCAGGAGCTGTCGAGCAGGCTCCCGGTGTGGCCGCGCCGCTCCCACATCTCCTCGGTGACGTGCGGGGCGAGCGGGTGGAGGAGCTGGACCAGGGTGTCGAAGGCCTCCTCGCAGCGCGGCCGCGACGCCGTCTTCTCCTCGAGCGCCCGCCCCAGGCTGTTCGAGAGCTCCATCAGCGAGGCCACCGCGGTGTTGAAGGAGAAGCGCTGGTAGCTCTGGGTCACCCGCTGGATGGTGGCGTGCCGCTCGCGCTCGAGATCGGCGTCTCCCGATGGCGCCGGCGCGGTGGGAGGTGCCTCGGCGAGGCGCTCCTGCATCCGCCAGACCCGGGTCAGGAAGCGGTAGGCGCCGGCGACCGCCTCGTCGCTCCACTCCGCCTCTTTCTCGGGCGGGCCGATGAACAGGGTGTAGACCCGCTCGGTGTCGGCCCCCATCTCGTCGATCAGCTCGTCCGGCGAGACCGTGTTGCCGCGCGACTTCGACATCTTCTCGATCCGCCCGGACTTCTCCGAGAAGCGGGTGATCATCCCCTGGTTGAACAGGTTCTGGAACGGCTCCTCGATCCCCACCATCCCGAAGTCGTGCAGCACCTTGCAGAGGAAGCGGGCGTAGAGCAGATGGAGGATGGCGTGCTCGATGCCGCCGATGTACTGGTCGACCGGCATCCAGCGGTCGGCGATCTCGGTGTCGAACATCCGGGTCTCGTCGCGCGGCGCCAGGAAGCGCAGGTAGTACCAGGAGCTGTCGACGAAGGTGTCCATGGTGTCGGTCTCGCGGCGGGCCGGCCCGCCGCACCGGGGGCAGGTCGTCTCGACGAACGGCTTCGAGCGCGACAGCGGGTTCCCCTCGCGGCCGGTGAACTCGACGTCGTAGGGAAGCGTGATCGGCAGCTGGTCGTCGGGGACCGGCACGGCGCCGTGCTGCGCGCAGTAGACCACCGGGATCGGCGTCCCCCAGTAGCGCTGGCGGGAGATCAGCCAGTCGCGCAGGCGGTAGACGACCCTCCCCTTCCCCCAGCCGTTCTCCTCGATCCAGGCGATGAACTTGGCGATCGCCTCGGGGCCGTCGGTCAGGCCGTCGAACGGCGGCGCGTTGCGGATCGTCCCCTGGTGCAGGACCGGCTCGGTCAGCGCGGCCGGATCGATCGCCTCGCCGTCCGCGGTGTCCGGGTGATAGACCAGGCGGATCGGCAGCCCCTCCTGGCGGGCGAAGGCGAGGTCGCGGGCGTCGTGCGCCGGCACCGCCATGATGGCGCCGGTGCCGTACTCGGGGAGCACGTAGTTGGCGAGCCAGATCGGGATCTCCTCACCCGTCGCCGGGTTGATCGCCACCGCGCCGGTCGCGCGCCCCTCCTTGGGGTTCTCCTCGGACGAGCGCTCGATGCGCGGCGTGTTGCGCACCCGCTCGGTCCACGCCTCGATCTCGGCGCGGCCCGGGCTGCCCGCGATCAGCCGCGCGGCCAGCGGATGCTCGGGGGCGAGCACCAGGAAGGTGGCGCCGTGGATCGTGTCGGGCCGGGTGGTGAAGACCGCCAGCTCCTCCCCCTTCCCCAGAGCGGAGCCGAGCGACGGGACAATGAAGCGGATCTCGGCCCCTTCCGAGCGGCCGATCCAGTTGCGCTGCATCACCTTGACCTTCTCCGGCCAGCCGGGGAGCTCGTCGAGCCCGGCGAGCAGGCGGTCGGCGTAGTCGGTGATGCGGAAGAACCACTGCTCGAGGTCGCGCTGGACGACCGGGGTGCCGCAGCGCTCGCAGGCGCCGTCCACCACCTGCTCGTTGGCGAGCACGGTCTGGCAGCTCGGGCACCAGTTGACCGGCGCCATCTTCTTGTAGGCGATCCCGCGCTCGAGCAGGCGCAGGAAGAGCCACTGGTTCCAGCGGTAGTAGTCCGGGAAGCAGGAGGCGATCTCCTTCGACCAGTCGAAGAGGATCCCCCAGCGGCGGAACTGCTCCTTCATCACCTCGATGTTGGCGAGCGTCCAGTCCCGCGGATGGATGCCGCGCTGGATGGCGGCGTTCTCCGCCGGCAGGCCGAAGGCGTCCCAGCCCATCGGATTGAGCGCCCGCTTGCCGTTCATCCGCAGGAAGCGGTAGAGGGCGTCGCCGAGGATGTAGTTGCGCCCGTGGCCGACGTGGAGACGGTCCCCCGAGGGGTAGGGGAACATCATCAGCATGTAGTACTTGTCGCCTGCATCGCCACTCTGGCGCAGGTCGACCTCGGCCGCCCGGTTCACTTCCCAGCGGTCCTGCCATTTGGCCTCGATGGCCTTGTGATCGTAGGGGGTGCTCATCGCTCGCCTCTCTGCCCGTCTCTGACCAGCGGCGTTTCCGGGCTTGAAACCTGCTCGCCTCCAACGTGCCCGCTCCTTCGTCGCTGCCGGTCGGCTGCGCGGTTCAAGCTCGGACGCTCCTCGGTCCCCAGGTCAGGTCAGGCTGCCCGGGAAGGTGTGCTGCTTGAGCAGCCCGTCGAGCAGGCCGTTGACGAAGCGTCCCGACTGCTCGGAGCCGAACTTCTTGGCCAGCTCGATGGCCTCGTCGAGCACCACGAGCTTGGGGGTCTCCTGCTCGTGGAGCATCTCGAAGACGGCGAGGCGCAGGATGTTGCGGTCGACCGGCGGCATCCGTTCGAGCCGCCAGTTGTCGGCCTGGCTGCGGATCAGCTCGTCGATCTTCTCCTGCCCCTCGACCGTGCCGCGCACCAGCGCTTGAGCGTACTCGAACGCCTCGTCCACCCGCAGCCGGCGCCGCGAGTGCTCGGCCCGCTCCTCGGGCGACGGGATCGCCCGCTTCTTCTCCTCCTCCGCGGCCTCCCGCGCCAGGTACTCCGAAAGGTCGAAGGAGGTGAAGATGTGGGGCAACGTGCTCCCTCCGAGATCGCTCTGGTAGAGCATCTGAACCGCCATCTCGCGCGCCATGCGCCGCTTTCCTGCCGTCATGAAACCTCGCCTCAAAGATCCCGAGCGAAAATATCACCGAAAAACAAGCGGCCGCTCCCGCGATCCGGGAACGGCCGCCGAGTCAATCCTGGTTTCCTTCCCTGCTGGCTGGCCTTGTTTTGCCGCACTATTTCCCGCCGGCCCCGCCGCGCAGCTGCGCGAAGAGATCGGCCATCTCGAGGGCGGCGAGCGCCGCTTCCCATCCCTTGTTGCCCGCCTTGCCGCCCGCCCGCTCGGCCGCCTGCTCCGAGCTGTCGCAGGTCAGCAGGCCGTACCCCACCGGCAGGCGGTGGCGCTCGCCGACCGCCGCGATGCCGCGGGTCGCCTGGGCGCAGAGGTAGTCGAAGTGCGGCGTCTCGCCGCGGATCACGACGCCGATCGCCACCAGGGCGTCGACCTTTCCAACCACGGCCAATTCCTCGAGCGCCTGCGGGATCTCCCACGCGCCGGGGACGGAGACCAGGTGGAGGTCGCCCGGCTCGACGCCGTGCCGGCGCAGACAGTCGACGGCGCCGGCGGCCAGCAGGTCGCCGATCCGGGAATTGAAGCGCGACGCGACGATGCCGAACCGCCGCCCGGCGCCGCTCATGGTTCCCCTCGTCTGTCGGATCTCGTTCAAGGCATTGTCCTTCGGAAGCGCGGGAAGTATAGGAGATTGGCGGGGAATTTGCACTCTTCCAGAGTCGATGGATGACGGGAAATGAAGGAGGCTGCCACCATGAAACGCCATCACGTGATCTCCCTTGCGACCCTGACGCTGATCCTGACGCTCGCCGGCGTCCTCTTCCTGGGCCACCGCGCTCCGGCGCAGATCCAGACCCGCCAGACCGTCTGCCCCGGCGCCATCGCCGCGGGGTGGATCAAGGTGGACGCCGTCGCCAGCGAGGACTGCGGCGGCGGCGACGCCTGGGTCCTCGAGCCGACCAGCAACAAGATCCCCGGCTCGGCGATGTACGTCTGCTCGGACCAGCCGACCCCTCCCGGGTGGGAGACGCTCGGCGTCGCCACCAGCACCGGCCAGTGCGCCGGCAGCGCGACCCCGGTCGACAACATCAAGTCGATCCGGCGCCTGGGGTGACCACGGACGAGCGGTGACCACGGACGAGCAAGGACAGACACGGACCTTCACGGACAGGAAAGAGACGACTTCACAGTCACCTCGTCCCTGTCCCTGTCCGTCCGTGTTCGTCCGTGTTCGTCTATCGGTCCGTTCTAGGGAGCGAACCCGGCCCCCGCCAGCCGGCGCAGGAAGAGCCCGTAGCCGGGGGCGAGCCAGGCTTTGATCAGCAGGTCGGTGAGGACTCCGGCCAGGGCGAGCGCCATCAAACGGACCTCGCCGCGCTCGAACGGCCAGGCCCGGCGCGTCAGCAGCGGGCGCGAGAAGAGGGCGCCGAGCAGCACGAAGGCGGCGACCCGCACCACCGACCAGGGAACCCAGGCGGCCGCCGAGCCGAGGAGCGGATGGCCGCTCGCCACCGCGTAGCTCCCCACGAAGTAGCTCATGTAGCCGACCAGCGCCGCGCCCATCACCAGTCCCAGATAGCCGCCGCTCGCCCACGTCAGCACCACGAAGAGGGCGAGGTGCAGGAGGTGCACGGGGAGGAACGCCCGCGGATCGTTCTCGGGGGCGATCCCGGTCGCCACCCAGCCGAACATCTCGCGGCGGTAGTCCTCGCCGTGGAGGATGCCGCCGCGCGCCGCCTCCGGCAGATAGAAAACCAGCAGGATCACGCCGGCGCTGAGCAGCGCCGCCCACGCAAGCCCGAGCGCGCAGGCGCCGGAGTAGTCCTGCGCCCGCACCCGCTCCCGGAAGGCGAGCCCGAGGGTGAGCGGCGCGGCCAGAGGGAGCGCCCAGCGCCCGCCCGGCACGGCGGCGAGGAGAGGCAGGAAGAGGGTGAGCGGCAGCAGCCAGCTCGACGATCCGCTCAATAGGCCGCGGGTCGATCCGCTCGTCGATCCCCTCGTCGATCCCCTCATAAGGCCCCGCCGGCCGGCCCCAGGGTGATCTCCTCGATCAGGGTCGAGGGGTCGGCGTCGAGCACGTAGCCCAAAGCGCGCGCCACCTCGCGGGGCGGGACCATGGCGGCGCGGTCCCAGCCGCCGGGGAGGCCCTCCCAGATCGGGGTATCGGTCGCGCCGGGATAGAGCGCGGTGATGCGGATGCCGCTCCCCTGGAGCTCCTCGCGCAGCGCGGCGACGAGGCCGGCGAGCCCCCACTTGCTGGCGCAGTAGGCCGACCAGCCGGGGAACCCCCGCCGCGCGGCGACCGACAGGAGGGGGATGATCCACCCCCGGCGGCGCTCCTTCATCGCCGGCAGCAGGGCGCGGATCAGCAGGCAGGCGCCGGTGAGGTTGGTGTCGACGACGGCGGCGAGCTCCTCCGGCGAGGTCTCCTCGAGCGGGGCGATGACGGCCACCCCGGCGGCCGGCACCACCAGCTCGGCTCCCCCCCAGCGCGCGCGGACCTCCGCGGCGCAGCGCGCCAGCGCCGCCGCGTCGCGCACGTCGCAGGGGAAGATCATGCAGTCCTCGCTCCCGGTGAGCGCCAGCGTCTCGGCGAGCGCCTCAGGGCGCCGGCCGAGCAGCGCCAGGGCGTACCCCCGGCGCGCCAGCTCGCAGGCGATCTCGCGCCCCAGGCCGGAACCGCCGCCGCTCACCACGGCCACTCCTTTCGCTTCGCTCATCGTGGCAAGCCTATCAGCCGCGGCGCGCGGCGCCGCGGCGATCCTTCGTCGGCGTGCGACGAGCTCGTCACGCCGCTTTTTGGCGCCGCTGCGTCCCGTTTCGGGGCCGTGGGCACACGTTTGACAACGGGGGATCAGCGGTCTACGCTGGGTCTTCGGGGAAAATTGCGGGAAAAATCATTTCGCCGGGGGGAGCTCTCCCCACGGCAAGGAGGAGTCGATGTCCGGTAGAAAACAATCATCCGTCCTGGTGTTGGGTGCTCTCGTCCTGGGCTGCACTTTGACCGCCTCCGGCGCCTGGGCGGGGAATGCCCCCAAGGTCAGCCCGAACGTGCAGGTCAACGACCCCCAGAAGGCCTTCCCGGACGATCTCCCGAGCCGTAACTCGACCACGCTGGCGGCCACCGACGACGGCAACCGGCTGCTCGCGGCCTGGGACGACTTCCAGGGCTTCTGCGGCGCGCCGACCAATCTGCCCTGCCCGGCCCAGGACCCTCCCGGCATCACCGGCTTCGGATTTTCCACCGACGGCGGCAACACCTGGACCGACGGCGGCTCGCCCCCCCCAATGGGCACCACCGCGACGCCGATCTACACCGCCGGCCACCCCTGGGTCGACCGCGGCAGCGACAACACCTTCTACCTCACGTCGCGGATGCGCACCATCAACTCCCCCACCGACTCCTCGGGGATCGGCATCTACCGCGGCCACTTCGGCGCCGGCACCTTCGTGTGGGCCGATTCGACGATCATCAACTCGCCCAACAACCTCCCCAACGTCCCCGGCGTCGACCTCTACAGCCGCGAGGCGATCGCCGCCGCCAAGGACGGCAGCAAGGCGGCCTACGTCGTGCTCTCCAACATCAAGGAGATCTGCCACGTCCCGTTCGGCGGCTACGGCCAGATCGAGCTCTGGCGCACGCATGACGGCGGCATGACCTGGAACGGACCGGTCGTGGTGGCGGCCGACGACCACTCGCCGAGCGACGAGAACGACCCCAACTGCGGCGCCACGGGCAAGCAGCAGGTCGCGCCCGCCGTGGCGATCGGGCCGGGAGGCCAGGTCTACACCGTCTGGCAGCACGGTCCGTTCCTCGACGCGAACAACCTCGCCTCCCCCGGCGCCTCGCTCGGCTTCGCCCGTTCGCTCGACGGCGGCGCCACCTTCTCGGCGCCCGTCGACATCGTCGACTTCAACGGCAACCGGGCCAACCCGCCGGTCGGCTACGCCAAGAACCGGTTCAACGACCAGCCGCGGATCATCGTGGCGACCACCGGCCGCCACCACGGCCGCATCTACGTGACCTTCAACGCGCCGCTGGCGCCGGTCCTCGGCGCGGCGACGGCGCAGAACGCCGTCTCCACCCAGGCCTACGTCATGTTCTCGGACAACCAGGGGACGACCTGGACCACGCCGCAGCCCATCGCGCCTCCCCTGCCGGCCATGGGCGTCAAGCGGATCTGGCCGACCCCCACCGTGCGGCCGGGCGGCGACCTCGACATCGTCTACCTCGAGAGCCGCGAGACGCAGGTGACCGCCGATCCGACCGACATCGAGTGCAGCGTCCCGATCGGCGGCGGGCTCTTCCGCAAGGGCCCCTTGAGCTCGCTGGTCGACACCTACTGGGTCGAGTCGCACGACGGCGGCGTCACCTTCTCCACTCCGTTGCGGGTGTCGACCCAGACCAGCAACTGGTGCAAGGCGGACTACACCTTCGAGGGCGGCCTGTTCTCGAATTTCGGCGACTACATCGGCGTCACCTCCGCCGGCAACCGCACCTACACGGCGTGGCCCGACGGCCGCAACGACGTCTCCGACGTCTTCTTCGCCACCATCAAGGGGACGGCGAACCACTGAGCACGCCTCAGGGCCTTGCGGCCTCGCGACCCCGGCCCGTGGTGGGCCGGGGTCGCCCCTTCCACCGCCTCCGGGATCACCGGTTCCCCCGAGCTCAAGCCATGATCATCACGCCTGATTTCGTTTTCGCGCACTACCCGAAGACCGGTGGAACGTTCGTCACCCGGATGCTCGCGCGCCTCTACGGCGAGGACAAGCTGATCGACGTCGACAAGCACAAAGGGTGCAGCGAGGTCCCCGAGGGGCACCGCCACAAGCCGTTCCTGTCGACGATGCGCAACCCGTTCGACCGCTACGTCTCGCAGTACAACTTCGGCTGGTGGAAGATCCATCCGGACGACTACTGCGGCGCCGGGCCGATGCGCGCCGCCTACCCGCACTACCCGGACTTGAGCTTCGAGGAGTTCCTGAGCCTCGCCAACACGCTCTTCGTGAACTGCCATCACGGCGCCCCTACCGGCTTCGTCAACGACAGATTCCCCGAGGAGCGCCGGCTCGGCTGGCACACCGAGCAGTTCGTCCGCTTCTACTGCCGCGAGCCGCGCCGCGTCTTCGCCGAGCTCGACGAGGCGGCGATCGAGAGCGCCAGCTTCGTGAACGACATGTACGACCTCCACTTCCTGCGCACCGAGAACCTGCGGCAGGGGCTCTACGACTACCTGCTGACGATCGGCCACCGCCCCGAGGACGTCGCCTTCGTCCTCACCCACGAGAAGGTGCTGCCGGGCGAGGGAGCCGTCCGCCCCGAAGGGGACCGCTGGCAGCGCTACTACACCCCCGAGCTGCATGACTACGTGCGCACCCACGAGCGCCTCATCTTCCGCCTCTTCCCGGAATTCGACGTCCATGACTGAAGGATCGGAAGCGCCGGCCGGCGGGAATGCCGGTGACGCGGGCGACGCCGCGGCCAAGATGCGCGACCTGATGCGGGTGACGCGGGCGATCCGCGACTTCAACGCCACGGTCACCAACGAGACCCGCGAGCCGATCGAGCGCAAGGTCCGCCGCTGGCAGCACCTGCGCATGCCGGCGCAGCTCTCCCCCGAGGTGCAGGCCGTCCGCCCCTACAACCCCGCCTGGCCCCTCCTCTTCCAGGCCGAGAACGAACGGCTGCGGACGCTCCTCGGCGCCGAGGTCACCGCCGTCGAGCCCATCGGCAGCACCGCGATCCCCGGCATGTCCTCGAAGAGCATCCTCGACCTGATGGTCACCGTACGCGACGTCCAGGCGGCCCTCGCTCCCCTGGCCGCCGCCGGCTACGAGGACTTCGGCGTCAGCCCCTGCGACCACGAGGCCGTCTGGCTGTGGAACACCGCTCCCCCGCGCCCCCCGCTCCTCGAAAACGAAGCCGCCTACGCGACGATCGTCCACGTCTGCGCGCACGACAACCCGTGGATCCCCACGGCGCTCAACTTCCGCGACTACATGCGCGCCTTCCCCGCCGAGAACACCGGCTACCTGGAGCTCAAGCAGCGCCTGGGAGCCGAGGGGCGCAGCCTCCTCGAGTACAGCATCGTCAAGCTCAAGCTCTTCTACGAGCTGAGCGCCAAAGCCGACGCCTGGGTCGCCGCCGGCCGGCCTGAAACAGCGCCAAAACCCCTATAACATTGTTTCTTGGCTTCAGACATTGTTTTAATTGTAAGAAACACAAGGTGAGGAGGAATTCAGCGTGCCGACTGCCGGAATGCTCCACTCCGGCGTATCGCACTCTAAATCCCGCTGTTTCATACCCTTGCGCCGTTTTCCAGATCCTGCCGGGCTCTCAGGGACTTTCCGCCTATTTTTCGTACTCTGCCGGCTTTTTTCAGCCCTTCGAGCCGCTACAACAGACTCCCACCGGCTTTAACAATGTTTCCCGGGAAATAACAATGTTCCAGGCCAACAACACGACGTTCCAGGCCGTCGAACAATGTTCCACGGCACTGAAACAATGTTCAAGGCGGTCGAACAATGTTCAAGGCCGACCGCAGCGTGTTCTACGGCGTTAAACAATGTTGTATGGGAAAAAACAATGTAAAAAGCCAGGAGAGGTCTAAACAGACCACGGAGCTGTCGCGGAAGCACGGGATCGAGCTCGATGCGCAATACATCTTCGATGGGAGGTTCGCCCGAACAGCACCGCCCCTTCAGGGCGGATGGGAGGGTTGGGGCCAGAGGACCCGGCGCTGAAGCGCCGGGCTAATCAAATTTTCGCCCCTTCGGGGCGCGCCTTGGGGCGTGGTCCAGGACGTCTTGTTGCGACGCGCACAAAACCGTCAACCGCCAGCAGGGCGGTCGAAAAAGCTTGTAACACTTCCTCAACGATTACCCTGGGACGGAGGCGGTAGAGATGGGGCCAGGTCGTAACGAGAACCTCTCCTGAACCACGGGGACGGCGGTCCGTCTCCTGCGGAGGGCAGGCCGGCCGAACCCGCAAGGGACCGCGAGGGTCCTTGTCCCTGCGGTGAATCCGGCCCATAATCTCCGCAGGAGATGCGGAGAATGTATATCCATGAGCTTCAGGACTGGCCCCGGTTTCATTGGAACGGCGGCGAGCTCTCGGCGGCACTGGCTTCCGTCCGCCACCGGCAGGGGCGGCTGATCGGGCGCATGGAGGCTCTCGGGTTCGACCTTCGGCAGGAGGCCGTCCTGCAGACGCTGACGAGCGATGTGCTCAAGAGCAGCGAGATCGAAGGGGAAAGGCTCGACGCCGGGCAGGTCAGCTCGTCGATCGCCCGGCGGCTGGGCATGGACTTCGGCGCCCTCGAGCCGGCGGACCGCCACGTCGAGGGAATCGTCGAGATGATGCTCGACGCGACGCGCGGGTTCGATCAGCCGCTGACCGCCGAGCGGCTGTTTGCCTGGCATGCGTCCTTGTTTCCCACCGGACGCAGCGGCATGACCCGGATCCGGACGGGGGCCTGGCGCGACGACAGCCGAGGGCCCATGCAGGTGGTCTCCGGTCCGGTCGGAAAGGAGCATGTCCACTTCGAGGCACCGAAGCCGGAACGCCTCGACTCCGAAATGGCGGCGTTCCTGAGCTGGTTCGAGACGCCGGCCGCTCTCGATCCCGTGCTGAAGGCCGCGCAGGCCCATCTCTGGTTCGTGACCCTCCACCCCTTCGAGGACGGCAACGGCCGCATCGCGCGCGCCATCTCCGATATGGCCCTCGCGCGCTCGGAGAACAGCCCGCAACGGTTCTACAGCATGTCGACGCAGATCCGGCAGGAGCGCAGGGACTACTACGAGATCCTCGAGCGAACGCAGAAGGGGACGACGGACATCACGCCCTGGATGGGCTGGTTCCTGGGGTGTCTCGGACGCGCGATCGACAACGCCCAGAGCGCACTGGGATCTGTCCTGGCCAAGGCCCGCTTCTGGGAGCGCGCGCGGAACCTTGCCGTCAACGACCGCCAACGTCTCGTTCTCAATCGCCTGCTCGACGGCTTCGAGGGGAAGCTCACCACGTCGAAGTACGCGAAGCTCGCCAACTGTTCCCAGGACACCGCCCTGCGGGACCTTCTGTCGCTCGTCGAGAGCGGGCTCCTCGTGCGCAACCCGGAAGGCGGGCGCAGCACCAGCTATTCCGTCGCGCCGGAAGCGGACGCTGGCTGATCGCCCCAGCCACCGGGCCAGGGTCGTCCCATCTCCGTCTAACTAGCTGCTCCCTGCGCCCCTCCGGGACTTCGGGGGGATGGGGGGGCGCCAACCAGGGGCTGAAGCCCCTGGCTCTATCCCTGCGGCCCTCCGGGCCTGAAGGATCGACGACACTGCGGTTCGGAGCTGCTGAGCCGTATAAGTGCCTGGCACCTCTCTGGCTATGACGACGGCGTGGTGGACGCCGGGGACCTTCTCCACCGCCTCGACATCAGCCAAGACGCTCAGGAGGCCGTCCTGTTTGATGCTGAGGCAGGAGCAGCCGAGGATCTCGACGTAGCCGTCGACGCGGAGCCTTGCCAGGTCGCCGGTCACGAACCAGCGTCCATCGGGTTCGCCTGGGGAAAGAAGATTCGGTAGCTACGGAGAGCTTCCCGGCTCCGCTTTTTCGTTCTCGACCCCTCCGAACCCGCTCTCTCGGAGGAAATCTGCGATGGTCTGCACAAAAAGCTTCGCCCCCGCGACCATCTCGGTGATCTCTTCAGGGTCGAGCTCCGCAACCTCGCCGTAGTCCCAACTCTGGCGGCGATCGAAGGCCAGCCGTAAAGAGCGGGAGAGCTCTCGGGGTAGCAAGCCGGGCTTCACGAATTCTCGATCGAAGAGCCCCAAAACCCCACTGTGCTTGGAGGAACCCAATTGCCGGGTCGCCAGGAGGGCGCTCACCGCGTAGAACATTGCGTAATAGGCTCGATTCTGCGCACCGCGCAAAGCACTCTGGTCGAGAAGCAGGCTGGCTTCACGGAGAGTCTCTACGGCTTGTTGCAGCCGGTAACGGACCAAGGCATGCAGCTGTTCGGGACTCCGATTCAAACGGGGATACCTTCTCGCTCGATGGTCTGGACGACAGGCTGCGCACCGAAGGGTCCCTGCTCCAAGCCGCGGCGAGTGGTGACGAGAGTTGAAATCACCCGGTCCCTTTCGAAGCCGACCTCCCAGGCGATTTCGTAGATCCAACGGCGCAAGGCTGGAGTCAACTCGGTAACGATGAGGTAGATATCGAGATCCGAGTCCGGCGTGGCCTCACCTCGAACCCGCGAGCCGAATACTCGAAAGTCCTCGATCTTCACGCGCTGGGCGAGGCGCTGGCGCAGCTCTCGGGCAATCTCCCGGTCCGCAGCGCTCATTCCGGTCCTCGTGGCCTCTCTCTTCCGCATAGAAGCGAGAATAACACCTCCTCGACGATCACCCTGCGGCGGAGGCGGTAGAGACGGGGCCAGGTCGTAACGAGAACCTCTCCTGAACCATGGGGACGGCGGTCCGTCTCCGGCGGAGGGTAGGCCGGCCCGAACCCGCAAGGGACCGCGAGGGCACACCGACGTGCTGTTTCCAACGCCCGGATCTGCGGACAACCAAAAAACAACGCGACCGCGGGTCCCCACACACCCTACCCCGCCGGAACCCCCTTGGCCCAGCGGAGACGGCCCGCCGTCCCCGTGGCCTCGGAAAAGTTCTCGTTACGACCTGGGCCGTCTCCTACCGCCTCCGCCGCAGGGTTTACCTAGGGCCGAATCACCCCGCCACGAGGTCGCGCAGCGCCCGCCGGTCGATCTTGCCGCTGGGCGTCTGCGGCAGCGAGTCGACGATCACCACGTCGTCCGGCACGGCGTAGCGGGGCAGCAGGTCGAAGCAGCTCTTGCGCACGGCGTCCGGGGTGAGGGCGGGGTCTTCGGCGAGGCAGACGGCGACTAGCTTGACGCCGCGGCGGGTCTCTCCTGCGGCGACGACGACGGCGCGCTGGATGCCGGGGACTTTCTCGACGGCGGCCTCGACGTCGGCGAAGACGACGAGGAGGCCGTCGCGTTTGACGCTGAGGCCGGAGCGGCCGAGGATCTCGACGTAGCCGTCGGGGCGGAGCCTCGCCAAGTCGCCGGTCGGGAACCAGTCGCCGTCGCCTCGCGGCGCGAAGCGCCAGCCCTGGTCGAGGATCAGGTAGCCGGCGGAGCCGTTCTGCTGCCGGCATTGCAGGAGCCCGATCTCCCCTTCCTCCCCCGCGTCTCCGGGCGCCTCCGACACCGTGGCGATCTCCTCTCCGGTCGGCTCGACGCGCAGCTCGATGCCGGCGAACGGGTAGCCAGCGGTCCCCAGGCGCTGCTCCTCGGGATCTTCGGCCGCCGCGGCCGAGACGGCTCCCATCTCGGCGCTGCCGTAGAGGTTGAGCAGCGGCCCGAAGCGCGGCGCGAAGCCGGCCATCGTCTCGCGCTTGACCTTGTCGCCGGCGGTCACCACCAGCCGGTAGGGGCGCGGCGACTTGCGCAGGGTGAGGAAGGTGTCGCAGAAGGCCGGGGTGAGGAAGGCCACGTCAGGGTCGAAGCGCTCCTCCCTTTCGAGGTAGCGGAGGATGTTGGCGCCGCCGCCGAAATCCATCGCCGCGCCGGCGAGGAGGCCGGGGAGGAAGGCGGCTCCGAAGCCGTAGCTGTGGAAGATCGGCACGGGGACGGCGAGCCGGTCCTCGGCGGTGAGCCGCCAGCGGTCGACGCAGCCTTGAGCGTTGTTCAGCCACTTCTGGTGCGACATCCGGGTCAGCTTCGGCACCCCGGTGCTCCCCGAGGTGCGCAGGTAGAGGTCCGGCCCCGTGAAGTCCGCCACCGCCGGCTCCGCGACGAAGTCCGGGTTGGCGGCGATCTCGAGGCCGTTGGCGGGAAAGTCGGCGTCCGGCCGTCCGCCGCTGCCCGACGCGGTCAGCACGTGGGAGCAGAAGCTGGGGATGAAGCGGGGGGTGCCGGTCTCCTTGGAGGTCTCGGCGAGCTCGGGGAGGAGGACCACGCTGTACTCCCGGCTCAGCAGGTGCAGCAGGGCGAGGGCGCCGGCGAGGCTCTGCGAGCACTCGACGGCGAGGGTCGGGCGCGCGTCGCCGGCACGGTTGAGGCTGACGCCGCGGTGGGCGAAGTGGGCGTCGAGCCGGTCGAGGAAGCGCGCCGCGTCGGCGTAGGAGAGCGTATGGCGGCCGTCGGTCAGCTCGCGGTCGCGGACGGCGGGGTCGGTCGCCAGCCAGCGGATCAGGTCGGGGCCGGCGAGGGCCAGGGGCGGCGGCTTGCGATAGATTACTGAGCGTCATGTCCGTCCCCTCTACCGATCTGTCTGCCGATCTGCTGAAGCCCGGTCTCTCCCACCAGGCGGCCTATACGGTCACCCCGGAGATGAGCCCGCCTCATCTCACAGGCATCCTGTCGACCTCGCGGATGATCGCCCTCATCGAGGACACCTGTCTCGCGGCGATCCAGCCGCTGCTCGCCGAGGGGCAGACCACGGTCGGCACCCGCGTCGAGGTCTCCCACGTCGGCACCGCCTGGGCGGGGGAGGAGATCACGGTCCGCATCCGGCTGGAGAAGGTGACGCGGGGGCGGCTGCTCAGCTTCGAGGTCGAGGCGGCCGCTCCGCGCGGGGTGATCAGCTCCGGCACCCACCAGCGCCTGGTCATCGCAGCGGTCGCAGTTCGCAGCGCGGCCGGCCGCGCCGCCCCTTGAGTCCACGCGCTGAGGTCGCGGCCGAGCAGGGCGCCGAGGCGCGCCACGTCCTCGGCGAACAGCTCCCGCAAGCCTTCGGCGGTCTCCGGCTCGAGCGGCGGGCGGGAGGCGCCGTGCAGCTTGAGGTGGTCGAACTGCATGTAGCGCCGGACCTCGGGCGAGAGGCGGCGCAGCCGGCGGATCCCCGCCATGCGGGCGATCTGCCCCGCCTTCCGGGGGTCGAGCTCGGCCTGGAAGTCCGGATCGATCTCCAGGAATTCGAGGGCCCGCCGGTAGACGCCGGCGGCGTCCCGGACCAGGTCGTCGAACAGGACGACCTCGACGTTGTCGCGGCCGAAGACGTCGAAATAGCGCTCAACTTGGGGCCCGAGCCGCACCACGTCGGTGTAGATCAGCCCTTCCGGGAAGTAGGTCCCGGGCGACAGGGCGCGCCCCTCCCGGCGCTCGGGCTCCGCGGCGAGGGCCGCCTCGAAGGTGGGCAGGTCCTCGTTGCCGGAGCGCGAGTAGAGCGAGTAGAGCGAATAGGCCATCTGCACCGGATCGCGGACCAGGGCGATGATCTTCGCGTCGGGGGCGAAGGCGTGGATCTCGCCCGCCGCCTTCTCCGACAGCAGATACCAGACCGACGCCTCGCCGACGCGCGGACGGTCGCCGGCGTCGGCGAACAGCTCGAGATAGAGCGCCTCCTCGCGCATCGCTCCGGCGAGGCGGGTCAGGTCGCGGCCGAAGAAGTGCGGCTCCTTGTGCAGCGACACGTGCACCTCCGGATGCTGCCAGAGGTACTCGTAGAGCGAGGTCGTGCCGCACCTCGGCGCCCCGACGATGAAGAAGTTCGGCCGCCGCATGCTCAGGCGACGGGCTGCTGGCGTGCGAGCTGCTCGCAGATCACCTTGGCGACGGACCGCAGGTTCTTGAAGGTGTCCATGTTGAGCGCCTCGTCGCCGAGCTCGATGTTGAAGCGCTTTTCGATGAAGCTGATCAGCTCGACGAGGACCACCGAATCGAGGCCGAGCCCCTCCTCGAAGAGGGGGACCGTCTCGTCGAGGTCCGCGTAGGCCAGGTTGACGTCGAGATCCTCGACCACGATGCGCTTGATCTTTTCGATCACAATCTCAGACTGCATCTCCACTCCTTTTCTCGTTCAGAAAGTGCACAGAAATATTGACGCCAATCGCCGGATCTAGAAAAGGACGCGGGCGCGGCTGCCGGAGGTGGTGCCGCTGAGCCGCTTGAAGGCGCCTTCGAGGACGCGGCCCACGTAGTCGCCGTAGAGGATGCCGTGGTCGGTCAGCGAGACGTTCTCGTCGCCGACGGTGAGGAAGCCTTCGTCCTCGAGCTGCGCGAGCTCGTCGCCGCAGATGCGCAGCATGTCGAAGCCGTGCTTCTTCTGGAACTGGCGGTGGTTGAGGTGGACGAGCTTGATCCCCATCACCACGTCGCGCACCATGAGATCGAGGCTGTTGCAGATGTAGCCGCGCAGGGCGGGAAGCTCGCCGCGCTCGACCTGCTCGGTGTAGGCGTTGATGTCGCTGGTGTTCTGGTAGTTCCAGCGGCCGAGCGAGCCGAACGCCGAGACGCCGACGGCGCAGTTGTCGTTGCCCAGCCACTTGCTGCGCGTGTTCTGCTGCTCGTAGGCGCCGTTTTTGGCGAAGGTGAAGGTGTTGACCGGCAGGTAGTTGGCCTTCTTCAGCTCGGCCATCGCGTACTGGTAGAAGCCGAGCTCGTCCTCCTCGCTGGGGAGGGTGACCTCCTTCTTCTTCTCCGCCGAGTAGTACGGGCGTGTTGGCGTAGAGCTCGAGCTTGTAGACCGTGATGTTGTGTACGTCGGCCTCGATCGCCCGCTGCACCGAGTAGGCCCAGTATTCGGCGGTCTCGCCGGGCAGGCCGCTGATCAGGTCGATGTTGACCTCGGCGCCGGTGGACTTGGCGAGCGCGATCGCCTTGAAGGTCTGCTCCTCGGTGTCGCGGCGGCCGGTCTGGAAGACGACCTCCTCCTTGAACGACTGGATGCCGAGGCTGATCCGCTTGACGTTGTTCTTCTTGAGCAGGGCCGCCTTGCGCTCGGTCAGCGTCACCGGCTCACCCTCGAAGGTGATCTGGGCGTCGCCGAGGGCGAAGTTGGCGCGCAGGGCGCCGAACAGCTTGTCGATGTTCTCCTCGGTCAGCAGGGTCGGGGTGCCGCCGCCGAAGTAGACCGTCTCGATCGGCCGGTTCTTGAGGTCGTAGTGCTTCGAGATCAGCTCGATCTCCTTGCAGACCGAATTCACGTAGCGGTCGATCTCCTGGAGCCGGTTGTCCTTCAGGGTCGTCGTCTTGAAGTAACAGTAGGCACAGCGCTGGATACAATACGGGGTGTGGACGTAGAGGTTGAGCGGCTTCGGCGCCAGCCCCTCCTCGACGCTCTCCTTGCCCCAGTACCGGAACATCGGGTAAGTGATGATGAAGCCTTTTCTCGACAGCTCCGTGCCCGGCCCGGAGACGGGCTCCGGAGCGTTGGGAAGCGCTTGCGGCTGGTCGTTGGTGACGTCGATCATGAATGCCCTCGCTTTCTATGCCTTGCGTCTTTTTCAGTCTTTTCGGTCTTTTAAGGTGATGCCTGAGAAATCTTCCAGTTTCGCCTGGACGCCCCAGCCCCCCACCTCCTCCGAGATCGCCATCACGATCTCGTTCTCGCCTTGGGCGAGCGGCAGGTAGAGCGCATCGAACCAGCCGATGCTGCCCAGGAACCGGTAGTCCCGGGAGCGCGGGGTATCGTCGCCGCGAAACAGTAAACGGCCGTTGAGGTAGACCCTCACCCGGTCGCAGAACCCGAAGTCCAACCGTTTGATCTGCTCGCGGCTCGAGACCAGGACAGCCTTGACCAGGACCGTGTCGTTGCGGCCTTCCAGCCCCTGCACCCGGGCGAGATCGGCGAGCCCCGAGGGCTCCGCCGCGAGGCGCGTCCAGCGGCGGGCCGCTACGAAATCCCGGTCGAGCGTGTTCCTGGCGTCGATCCCGTCCAGCGCGCTCTCGGGGAACGCGTCCGAGACCGCCCAGGCAGGGATGACGCCCGGCGGCACGGGCGCCGGGCTGCCGGCCTTGCCCTTCAGAGCAGGAGAGTCCGCCACCGTGAACGAGAAATTCGAGAAGTGGGCCGGGGCGAAGTCGCCGGCGTTGACGCCGATGCTCCCGGCTTCCACTCCCCGCTTCAAGCCGTCGACGAAAAGCACGGGGTTCTCCATATTTTTTATGTATATTTCCGCTTGAGGGCCGGAAAAGACAACTTTGACGTGAATCCACTCATTGAACCGGTGAACGAGAGGAACCGAGTAGCGCTTCCCATGGTAGAGCTGCCAGCCTTCGATCCCGTGGAAAACCGGGGTGTACTGGCTGGCATCCGGGTTTCCCGACTGGTGCGGCCGAAGATAAAACTCCTCGTAGTCCTTAGTGTCACGGACTCGCCAAATCGCGCCCATAAAGCCGCGATCGGCCGAAAATGCCATGTCGAACTCGATCCAGCCGTTGATGAAATTCACGCTGGCGACGCTGGCGGTGCCGCGCGCGAGGTAGAGGCTCCGGCGCCCCAGGTAGTCCTCCATCCGGTGCGTGCCGGCGCTCCAGCGCCAGCGGCCGGAGTCGAAGGGGACCGGCTGCGCGGGGCCCGGAGGGGTGATCGGCGGCGCATCGTGGGCCGTGTTCTGAGTCATAGGCGAGGCCTTTGCGAAGGACGTTACGGGGAGCAGCGCGGCGAGGAGAATCGCCGGGAAGACCGCCGGGAGCCTCATGCTTCGGGACCCGCTTCGAGACCCGGCAGGAGGTCGTTCAGGACCTCGCGAAAGTCGTGGAAGCCGGGATGGCCGGCGACCCACTTCGCCGCCAGCAGGGCTCCCTCGGCGAGCCCCTGGCGATTGCGGGCGCGGTGCTCGAGATGGAGGGTGTCGGCCGCCGAGTCGAAGCCGACCGCGTGCTCGGACGGGACGTAGCCGGCGCGCCGGCAGGTGATCGGCACCTCGCGGTCGCCGTAGTAGCGCGCCATCCGCCGCTGGAGCTCGAGCGCCGTGCCCGACGGGCTGTCCAGCTTGAAGCGATGGTGCCAGTCCGTGATGAAGGGGTCGTACCCCTCGAGGGCCGAGAAGATCCGCGCCGCCTGCTCCACCAGCCGGTAGAGGACGTTGACGCCGAGCGAGAAGTTGGCGCCGTGGACTACGCCGATACCGACCCCGACGCCGACGCCGGTGCCCTCGACCGTCGAGCGCACCTCGGCGAGCCGGTCGCTCCACCCGGTGGTGCCGATCACCAGGGGGACGCCGAGCTCCATGGCGGCCCGCACCGTGCCGGCGACCGCCTCGGGGACCGAGAAGTCGACGAGCACCGCGCCGGCGAGCGCCCGGCGCGTCGCGGCGTCGGCGGCAGCGGCGGCGAGCGGGCGCTCGCGGGTGAAGCGGGCGACGACCTCCATCCCCTTCGCCAGGGCCAGCTCCTCGACGACCTTCCCCATCTTGCCGTAGCCGACCAGCCCCACCTTCATTCGTGAATCCCCAGGGCGCCCGCGAGCTCCCCCTCGAGCGCCGGCGCGCCGCCGAGCCAGGCGGTCAGGGCACCGGCGGCGAGGTCGGCGAACGGGCCGTCGGGAGCATGGCCCGTCAGCGCGCGCAGCTCGGCCGTCCGCTCGGCGAGGAGGGCGAGCACGCGCGCCGCCGCCGCGGCGAGGGCGAGGCCGCCGGCCCGGGCGTCGTCGTCCGCCGCGAGCCCCAGGTCGCGCTCGACCGCGGTGGCCGTCAGCTCCGCCTCGATCTCTACCTCGGTGATCGCCATCGCCACCAGCTGGGAGGAGTTGAACGCCTTGCCCCCGCGCCGGCTGGTCCGCGCGGCGCGGCGCAGCGCGCGGACGCCGTCGCGGGCGCAGATCGAGGCGGCGAGGGCCCAGAGGCTCGCGTACGCCTCGAGATGGCGGTACAGCTCGCCGCCGGCAGCGAGCGTCACCGGCCGCGAGACGAGATCGGCGGCGACCGCGACGCCGTCGAGAGTGAGCCAGCCCCCCTCGCGCTTTGCGACCCCGCGCGCATCGTGACTCACCCACGCCAGCCGTTGCTCCCCACTCTCTCCCTCCTGGAACAATACGAGCACGCCGTCGGCCTCCGCGCTCGCGATGCGGACCTCGCCGCTCAGCAGGAGCTCCTCGCCGGCCCGCTTTCCTTCGACCGTCGCCGTCCCCCACCCCGGCTCGGGGACCGGCGTGAAGAGGCCGAGGGCGCCGCGCCGGCTCCCCGCCGTCAACTCGGCGAGCGCTCCTCCCGGCGCGGACGGGGCGAAGAACGCAGCGACGAGCGGCAGGACGCCGAACCGGTGCTCGACGGCGGCGAGCCCCGCCGCCCCCGGCTGCTCCGCCAGCAGGCTCTTCACCTGATCGCGCGGCGGGAGATCGATCCTCTCGGTCACGCCGCCTCGCCGCGCTGCGCCGCCACGTAGCGCACGATGTTGTCGATGGTGTGGAGGAAGCTGTGGTCCTCTTCCTGGTCGAGGTCGATGGCGACGCCGAACGTCCGCTCCAGCCCCTCGAGCAGGTTGAGGTAGCCGAGCGAGTCGAGCCCGATGGTCCTGAGGTCGGTGTCGTAGTGGGAGAGCTCCGCCTCGCTGATCTTGCCTCCCGCGGCGATATAGACCAGGCGTTGCACCCGTTTCTTCATGGCGACCAGATCGTCGTCGTTCATTCCTCTCCCGTTCCTTTCTTGCTTGCTTCTGACGGTGTCACGAGCCGGCGCTCGCGTTGAGCTGTTCGCGGAGCACGGCGATCCGCGGCTTGCCGATCCCGGTGCGCGGGATCTCCGGGACGAAGCTGATCCGCCCCGGCACCTTCCAGGGTGCGAGCCGCGACCGGCAGGCCTCGGCGAGGGCCGCCCGGGTGATCTCCTCGCCCGCCGGAGCCGGCGCGGCGACCACCACCAGGTGGACCAGCGCCTCGCGGTTGAGGTCCTCGTCGGGGAAGGCGACGGCGTCCGCCACCCCGGCGAGCGCCGAGACGACGGCGACGATCTCGGTGGGATCGATCTTGCGGCCGGCGACGTTGATGTGGTCCTGGGTGCGGCCGACCAGCACCAGCCGCCCGTCGGCGAGCCGGCCGCGGTCGCCGGAATGATAGAAGCCCTCGGCGTCCACCCGCGCCTCGAACATCCCGGGATGGTTGAGGTAGCCGCTCGCCATCGACGCCGTGCGCACCAGCACCTCTCCCGCCTCCTCCGCGCTCCCAGGATCGTCGGCGATGCGGATCTCGGCCCCCGGCAGCGGCTCGCCGAGCCCGGTGTGGTGGCCGGCGTGGCGCTCGAAGGTGCACGGGCCGGTCTCGGCGATCCCGTAGTAGTCGGAGATGTCGAGGCCGTAGCGGAGGCGGAACTCCTCGCGGACGTCGGGCCACAGCGGCGCGCCGGCGGAGATCGCGTGCCGGAGGCTCGCCATCGCCGCGCGCTCGGGGCCGCCGTCGGCCACGAAGTTGCGGTAGAGCGTGGGGAAGGCGACCAGGCGGGTGATCCCGGAGTCGGCGATCCGCCGCGCCACCGGACGGGTCAGCGGCCCCCCTTTCAGGAAGTGCAGCTCGCCGCCGGCGAGGAAGGTCGAGAGCAGCGAGGTGTTGAACGCCAGGCCGTTCGACAGGGCCGCCAGGCAGAGCGTGCGGTCGGCGTCCGTCATCCCCGTCCCCAGCACCCAGTTGCGCGCCGCCGAGACCACGGCGTGGCCGCTGAACTCGAGGCACTTCGGCCGCCCCGTGGTGCCGGAGGTGAAGCGGCAGACCTCGGTGTCCGGCCGCGGCCGGAAGAGCGGCTCGCGCCGCTCCAGCGGGAGCAGCGAGACGTCGTCGCCGAACGCCACCGGCTCCCCCTTATCCGGCACCGCGAGCGCCGCCGCCTTGGTGCGCTCGACGACCAGCGCGTCGAGCCCGCAGTCGCCGCGGATCGCCTCGATCTCGCCGGTGTTGAAGCTGGCGTCGAGCAGCAGGGGGAGGCCGCCGGCGTAGAGGGCCGCGAAGTAGAGGACGACGTACTCGGGACGGTTGCCGAGGCAGAAGCCGAGGTGCCAGGCGGTGTCAGCGGCGTCGCGGGCATCGCCCAGCAGGTCGCGCAGCGTGCGGGCGGCGGCGCGGATGCGCTCCCCGAGCGCGTCGTAGGAGAGGCGCTCGGCGCCGGCGGCAGCGACCACCGCCGTCCTGCCGGCATGGCGGGCGAGCGCCTCGCTCATCGCCTCCTGGATGAGACCGCCTGCCGTCATCCCAGCGCCTCCAGCTCCTCGCGGTAGGCGAGCGCCTGGCCGGCGATCGCCTTCATCGTGGTCAGGCTTCCCCCCGCCATCTTGAGGCCGAGGATCTGCGCCTGGGCGATCAGGAACTCGCTGTCCCACATGTAGCCGGCGCCGCCTTGCAGCTCGGCGCAGAAGGCCGCGAAGCGCGCCGTGCGGTCGACGCAGAACCACTTGAGGGCGGCGACCTCGGCGACGGCGTTGCGCTGCTTCTCGAGCAGCTCGAAGCGGTCGATCAGCCCGGCTCGCATCAGCTCCTGGTCGGCGGCGGCGCGGGCCAGGGCGTGGCGGTTGACCGGCCAGCTCGCCAAGGTGCGGCCGTCGACGATCCGCCCGCCGCCGTACTCGAGGATGCGGGCGAGCAGGCGGGCGTGCAGGAAGCAGGCGTCGGCGCACATCAGGAAGCGCGCCGTCGTCATCACCTTGTTCCAATGCATCAGCTGCCGCACGCCGCGCTTGGTGGCCAGGTGGTCGGCCGGCACGCGGACGCCGGCGAAGTCGATCATCGCGGAGTCGATGGCGCGGGTGCCGAGCTTGTCGAACACCTTGAGCACGCGGACGCCGGGGCGCTCCTTCTCCACCAGCACCGTCGCCGACTCGCCGGCGAGCTTCAGGGTGACGAAGCAGAGGTCGGCGTTGGCGCCGTTGACGACGTAGAGCTTGCGGGCGTCGACCACCAGCTCGCCGCCGTCGCCGTCGGCCGCCGCCGCCGTCGAGGCCATCTGCCCGCCGGGCTCGGTGTCGCAGGCGCAGCCCACCAGGCGGCCGGCGATCATCTCGGGGAGGTAGCGGTCGCGGACCTCGGCGCCGTGGGCGGTGGCCAGCCAGTGGGCGGTGATCTCGGTCTGGCAGTGAAGCCCGAGGGAGATCCCGAGGTCGCCGAGCCGCGCCGTCGCCTCGGAGAGGATCAGCGCTCCCAGCAGGCCGAGGCCGAGCCCCCCCAGCTCGACGGGGAGCGAGATGCCGAGGAACCCTTCGCGGCCGAGCTCCTCCCACTGCGCTTTTTGCAGATGGCGCAGATGGCCGCCGGGGCCGCCGACCCAGTCGCCCAGCCGGGAGGGGTCGAAATAGCTCCGCGCCCGCTCGCGCAGCTCGCGGTGCGCGGGGGTGAAATGCCGCTCGAAGGCGGGGTGATCGAGGACGGATCGCAGCATTCGTCAGCCTCAGCCTTCCCGAGTCGTATAGCCGTGACTGAACGCCACGCTCTGCCGGTCGTACTTGGTCGCCGCCTCGTCGGGGACGCCGAGCAGGATGACGTAGAGCGTCTCGTCGTCGGCGTCGAGGCCGGCCAGGGTAGCGCATTCCCGGCCGTCGAAGCCGCCGATGCAGGTCATCCCCACGGTCCCCAGCCGGGCGGCGGCGAGATAGAGGCGCTGCGCCAGCTGGGCGGCATGGAAGTGCAGCTCGGCGAACACCGAATACCCCTGGCGGTCGTCGACCAGACGGCAGATCGGCGAGTGCAGCAGCAGGAGGGCCGCGGCGTCGCGCGCGATCTCCTGGCGCATGCAGGCCGCCCCGGGATCGCCCGCCGGCGCCGCCAGCCGCAGCAGGGCGTGCTCGCGCGGCGCGTAGGCGAAGACGCCGGCGAGGCCGTCGACGTTGCGCGCCACCAGGCGCACCCCCAGCCGGGCGGCGGGGTCGAGCGCGCCGTCCGCCGGCAGCCCCTCGTCGCGGATGGCGCCGAGCAGCTCGCCGATGTGGGCGAGGCTCAGCGGCTCGGCGCGGAAGCCCTTGGCCGACCGGCGGCCGAGGATCGCCGAGCGCCAGGTGCGCGCCGACGCCGCCTGCGGCCGGCCGGCCGGCAGCGGCAGGACGGCGTCCTCGGCGACCGCCTCCGGCTCGCGCAGGAGCGCCGCGGCGGCGGGCGCGCGCGGGGGGGCCAAGGTCGAGTCGAACGACAGCAGGCCGCGCAGCGACTTCCAGTTGGCGAGCTCCAGCTCGTCCGGCCGCTCGAGGCCGACCGGCGGCAGCTCCTCCTCCTCGAAACCGGCGACCGGCGGCGGCGCCGCGGCGGGCTCGGCGGTGAAGGAGAGCACGGCGAGCGGCTCCCGGCAGAGGCCGTCGAGCCGCAGATGCCGGGCGAGCGCGCCATGGGAGAAGCGCAGATGGAGGGTCGGGGCATGTCCCAGCGCCGTGGTGTAGAGCGCCAGGTTGGTGGTCACGTGGCCGACGTCGAGATGGCAGTAGGGGTAGCCGCGCAGGCGGTACTTGCGCATGCTGAGCCAGGGGCGGGCGAGGAAGATGAGGAGAGCCTCCACCCGCTCGCCCGGCGGGGTGACGAAACCCGCCGCGGCGAGGTCGTCGCGGGTCAGCGGCGCCAGGTCGCAGGGGACCAGGCGCCCCTGCTCGAGGTCCCACAGCCAGCACCCCGCGCCGACCACGCTGGCGATCACCTCGAAGGGATAGAGCGCCCCCGCCGAGGGAACGGTGCGCCAGCGCACCAGCTCCCAGGCACCGCCCACGAAGCGGGACTGGCTCTGCACCCCGTAGCCGACTTTCAGGACGTCCTCGAGGGCGGCGTGCCAGGGGACCACCCCCGGGGCCGGGCGGACGGTGGTCGACTTCGCCTGGTCGGCGCGCAGGCGCGACTCGTTCCAGAAGTCGACCAGGCTGCGGGCGCCCGCGTCCCGCGGCTTCGCCGCCGACGGCGGAGCCTCCAGGAGGGGCTCGGGGTGATGGATGGGGCGGCTCATTGCGGGTCTACCATGGGAAATCCTCCCGATCCCGGAAAAACCTGCCGCGCGGGCCGTCGTCCGGCAGGGTCGCCAGCCAGACGGCCGTCTCCGCGCCTTCGGCGGTCGAGCGCGGAGCCTTGATCCCGCCCAGGCGGGTACGTACCCAGCCGGGGGTCATCGCGTTCACCAGGATGTTGGCCTCCCTCACCTCGTCGGCGAGGATCACCGTCAGGGCGTTCAGGGCGGTCTTCGAAATGCGGTAGGACGGGCCGCCGGCGGCGAGCTTGGAGAACGATCCGCGGCCGCTCGACACGTTGACGATCCGGCCGTACTCCTGCCGGCGCATCAGCGGCAGGAACGCCTGGCAGCAGCCGAGCGCGCCCAGCAGGTTGATCTCCAGCGTCCGCCGCACGACGTCGAGGTCGACGGTCGCCAGGGTTGCCTCGGGATCGATCGCCACGGCGGCGTTGTTGACCAGGGCGTCGAGGCGCCCCAGCTCGCGCTCGACGAACGCGGCGGCCTCGGCGGCGTCGCCGGGCGAGGCGACGTCGAGCGCGTGGAAATGCGCCTCGAGCCCCTCCTCGCACAGCGTCCTGGCGGCCCGCGCTCCGCGCTCCGCGTCGCGGGCGGTGAGCACCACCGCGTAGCCGGCCGTGCCCAGCTGGCGGCAGATCTCGAGCCCGATCCCGCGGTTCGCGCCGGTGACCAACGCCACTCTCTTCATCGTCTGATCGCCCCTCATAGCGCTCCCGCGGCGAGGGCCGCCGGCTCCGGCTCCGCAGCCAGCTCGGCGAGCGCGCGTTCCGGGCCGGCGACGATAGCAGCCAGCAGCGCGAGGAAGCGCTCGCGCATGCGGACGACGCGCGCCGGGTCGAGGATGTCGCGGTTGTAGCGCAAGCGCCCGCTGAGCCCGTCCGCCTGGGTGAAGAAGAGGCTCAGGTCGCGGCGCATCTTGTCGTTGTCGACCGGCAGGCGGGTCAGCCGGAGGTCGGGCAGCCCCGGCTCGGCGGGCGGCAGCTTGGCGAGCTGGAAGAGGATGCGGAAGGTGTCGAGCCCCCCCTCGTCCTCCTGGTCCTGAAAGCTCACCCCCTCGAACGCCGACTCGTAGAGGATGTCCGGGTTCTCGTGCGCCGCCAGCGTCACGTCGCGCACCCGCTCGAGGAGAGCGCGGAAGGTGCGGGCGCCGGAGAGCCGCGTGCGCAGCGGCAGGCCGGCGTAGAAGTTGCCGATCAGGCCCTCGACCTCGACCTGGTTGCGGTTGGCGAACAGGCAGACGACCACGATGTCGTCCGCCCCGGTCTCCGCGTGGAGCAGGGCGTTGAAAGCCGTCAGCAGCGTCATGAACAGGGTGACGCAGTGCTCGGCCGAGAAGGCCTCGAGCCTGCGCTCGAGCTCCGGCGGCACCGTGAACAGCTCGACGCCGGCCTCGAAGGTCCGCGGCGAGGCGGCCGGCCGGCCGCCGCCGAGGTCGAGCGACACCGCCCCCCGCAGGTGCTCGCGCCAGAAGGTCACCTGCCGCGCCAGCGCCTCTCCCGCCACCGTCCGCCGCTGCCAGCGGGCGAAGTCCTGATACTGGGCGGCGAGCGGAGCCAAGGGAGACGGCCTCCCCTCGCGGAAGGCGTTGTAGAGCGCCGACAGCTCGCCCAGCAGCACGGAGCGCGACCAGCCGTCGAAGGCGATGTGGTGGACGTTGAAGAGCAGCACGTTGTCGGCCTCCGCGCCGCGGAAGAGGGTCAGCCGGAACAGCGGCGCCCGCTCGTAGTCGAAGTGCCGCCGGCGGTCGAGAGCGCTCCAGCGCCGGACCTCCTCCAGCTTCGCGGCCGGCGGCAGCGCCTCGAGGTCGACGACGGGGAACGCGATCGCGATCTCCGGGTGGACGACCTGGACCGCTCCCTCGGCGCCCTCCCCAAAGCTCGTCCGCAGCACCTCGTGACGGTCGACGATCTCGCGCAGCGCCCGCCGCAGGCAGACGAAATCGAGCCCCCCCTCGAACCGCATCAGGATCGGGATCGTCGCCGGGGCCACCGTGCGGGCCTCGAGCTGGCGGCCCGCCCAGAAACGCTCCTGCGCGAACGACAGGGGGGGCGGAGCGCCGCGCTCGCGGTGGAAGGAAGCGATCGACGGCCGCTCGCCGGCGCCGTCCTGCGCGCGCCGGCGCTCGATCTCGGCGGCCAGCCCGGCCACCGTCGGCGCCTCGAACAGGGCGCGCAGCGGCAGGTCGACCTGGAGCTCCTGGCGCAGCCGGGAGACCACCTGGGCGCCGCTCAGCGAGTGCCCGCCCAGCTGGAAGAAGTTGTCGTCCGGCCCCACCCGCTGGCGCCCGAGCAGCTCCGCCCAGAGCCCGGCGACGATCTCCTCGACCGGCGTGCGCAGGCCCCGCTCCTCCCCCGCCGAGGCGAGCGGAGCCACCGCGTGCCGCGCCAGCGCCTTGCGGTCGAGCTTGCCGGTGGGAGTGCGCGGCAGCGCCGTCAGGAAGTGGAACGCCGTCGGCACCATGTAGCTCGGCAGGCGCTGCCAGAGCGCGTCGTGCAGCTCCCCGGCCAGCCGCGCTTCGCCGGCGCCCTCGGCCCCTGCCGATGCAGACACGACGTAGGCCGCCAGGCCGCTGCCGCCGGGGAGGTCGTCGCGCAGCAGCACCGCCGCCTCGCGCACCCCCGGCAGGCGGGCCAGCGCCGCCTCGATCTCCCCCAGCTCGATGCGGAAGCCGCGCAGCTTGACCTGGAAGTCGGTGCGCCCGGCGAACGCCACCTCGCCGTCGGGAAGGTAGCGGCCGAGGTCGCCGCTGCGGTAGATCCGGTCCCCGGCCTCGGGGTGGAAGGGATTGAGCTGGAAGCGCTCGGCCGTCAGCGCCTCGTCGCCGAGGTAGCCGCCGGCCAGGTGCGGGCTGCGCATCACGATCTCGCCGATCTCGCCGATGCCGGCCAGCCGCTCCGCCCGGTTGATCACCAGCAGCTGCACGTCCGGCATGCCGCGCCCGAGCGGCAGCACCTGCCGGCCGTGCCCCGAGAGGTCCGCCGCCTCCTCCTCCGTCACCCGGTGGAACGCCACCGCGCGCTGGGTCTCCGTCGAGCCGTAGAGGTTGATGCAGGCGACGCCCGGGGCCAGCTCGCGCAGGCGGGCGACGTCCCGGCGGGTCAGCGCCTCGCCGACCAGGATCGCCCGGCGCAGGCTGGGGACCACCGCCAGCTCGCCTTCCGCAGGAGGCTGGGTGAGGAGCTGGGCGAGGGAGGGGATCAGGTTCGCCACCGTCACGCTCTCCCGGCGCATCCACTCCGCCAGCCGGCCGGCGATCCCGATGTCGGCCGGGTCGGGCACCACGATCGTCGCGCCGAGGAAGAGCGGGGTGAAGATGTCGCGCTGCAGCGGGTCGTGCGCCAGCCCGGAGAGCATCGAGAAACGGTCGTCGGCACGGAGATCGAATTCCGCGCAGTGGATCGGCAGGAAGTGCGAGAGCGAGCCGTGCAGCCCGCGCACCGCCTTGGGGCCGCCGGTCGAACCGGAGGTGAAGCCGATGCACCCGGTATCCTCCGGGCCGACCGCCACCGCGGGCGCCGTGGCGGCGAACGCCGCGACGCTCGCCAGCGCCGCGTTCCCCCCGCGGGGAGCTCCAGGCGGGGACAGCCGGCCGCCTCCAGCCAGGCGAGGACCGCCTCCGGCACCGGCCCGGCGGCGGCGAGGGCGAGCCAGGCGCGCGGCGCGGCGAGCCCCAGCATCTCGACCAGCCGCGGCGCCGGGTAGACGGGATCGAGGACCATGATCGCCGCGCCGGCGGTGAGGGTGCCGAGGATCGCCGGCACCAGCGGCGCGCTGCGGTGGGCGAAGATCGCCACCGGCTCGCCCGGCCGCACCCCGTGCGCCGCGAGCCACCCCGCCACTCCCCGGCTCCCGGCCAGCAGATCGCCGTAGCTCCAAGTCACCTCGCCGTCGACGACCGCCGGTCGCTCCGGAGCCCGCACGGCCTGCGCCGCGAAGAGCTCGTGGACGGCGCCGATCCAGCCGTCGTCGAGCGCCGCCGTGGGGTCGGGCAGCAGCCGGCGCGCCGATGCCGTGACCAGCGACAGCTGCTCCAGCGGAGCGTCCGGCCGCTCGACCGCCTGCGCGAGGAGCGACTCGAGCTGCGCGAGGACGTCCGCGATCCGCGGCTCGTCGAAGAGGTCGGCGTTGTAGACCAGCTCGATCCACACCCCGCCCGCCACCTCCGTGAGGTAGAAGGTGAGGTCGAACTTCGACGGCACCTCGCCCGGCGTCAGCACCTGCATCGCGAGGCCGGGCAGCGACAGCTCGCGCGCCGGCAGGTTCAGCATGTTGAACATCACCTGGAACAGCGGCGTCCGCGACAGGTCGCGCTGCAGGTTGAGCCGGGCGAGCACCGCCTCGAAGGGGACCGCCTGGTTCGAGTACGCCTCGAGCGTCACCGTGCGCACCCGCGCCGCCAGCTCGCGGAAGCTCGGGGACCCCGAGGTGTCGGTGCGCAGCACCAGGGTGTTGAGGAAGCAGCCGATCAGCCCTTCCGTCTCCACCCACTGGCGGCCGGCGACCGGCGCGCCCACCGCCACGTCGTGCTCGCCGCTGTGGCGCGAGAGCAGCGACTGGGTGGCCGCCAGCAGGGTCATGAACAGGGTCGCCCCCGCGTCCTGGCCGAAGCTCTTCAGCCGCGCCGTCAGCTCCGCCGGCAGAGCGTGCTGGCGCCGGCCGCCGCGGAAGGTCTGGATCGCCGGCCGCGGCCGGTCGGCGGGGAGCTCGACGGGGGCCGACCTCGCCGCCCAGGCGGACCTCCCAGTAGGCGAGCTCCGCGGCGTGCTCGCCGCCCAGCCACTGGCGTTGCCAGGCGGCGAAATCGGTGTACTGGATCGGCAGCTCGGGAAGCGGCGAGCCGAGCCCCGCGCGGTACGCCGCGTAGAGCGCCGCCAGCTCGCCGACCAGGACCCCCACCGACCAGCCGTCCGCGATCACGTGGTGGCAGGTGAACAGGAACCGGTGGCGATCCAGGCCCGAGCGGACGAGCAGGGCGTCGAACAGGGGACCGCGCTGGAGGTCGAAGCCGCGGTGCTCCTGCTCGCGCCCGATCCTCTCCGCCTCGCTCTGCCCGCTCGCCGCCGGCAGCGCCGTGAGGTCTACCTGCGGCAGGGCGGTCGCATGGGTGGGATCGAAAGCGGCGATCCGCTGGCGGGGAGCGCCGCCGGCCGCGACGAACGTGGTGCGCAGCGATCCCTGGCGGCGGACCACCTCGGCGAACGCCGCCACCAGCGCCGCGGCGTCGAGGACCCCGGCGAGCTCCACCGTGACGGGGATGTTGTAGGTCGCCGAGCCGGGATCGTACTGGTCGAGGAACCACAAGCGCTCCTGGGCGAACGACAGCGGCAGCTCCGCGCCCTCGGTGCGCGGCAACGGCCGTAGCGCCGGCAGGGACGCCAGACCGTCGCCCGCGGGGGCCGCGCGGGCCGTCGCCACCACCGCGGCGAGGTCCGCCAGCTTCGGCCGCTCGAAGAGCGCGCGCAGAGGCAGCTCGACGCCGAGCGCCTCGCGCACCCGCGACACCATCTGCGTCGCCAGCAGCGAGTGGCCGCCGAGGGCGAAGAAGCTGTCCTCGCGACCCACCCGCGGCACGCCGAGGAGCTGCGACCAGATCGCCGCGAGAGCTTCCTCGGCCGGCGTGCGGGGAGGCTCGAACACGGCGCCGGCGCCCCACTCGGGAGCGGGCAGGGCGCGGCGGTCGAGCTTGCCGTTGGCGGTCACCGGCAGCGCGTCGAGCACCACGAAGGCGGCCGGCACCATGTATTCGGGAAGCGCCCCGCGCAGGGCGTCGGCGAGCGCCGGCGCCGCGAGCTCCCCGCCGGCCGCCGGCACCACGTAGGCCACCAGCCGCTTGTCCCCCGGCTCGTCCTCGCGCGCCAGCACCACCGCCTCGCGCACCCCGGCGAGGCGGCCGAGGGCCAGCTCGATCTCCCCCAGCTCGATGCGGTAGCCGCGGATCTTCACCTGCTCGTCGAGCCGGCCGAGCAGCTCCAGGGTGCCGTCGGCGCCGTAGCGCCCGCGGTCGCCCGTGAGGTAGAGGCGCATCCCCGCGCGCCCGCCGAGGGTACCGAAAGGGTCGGGGAGGAAGGCGCGGGCGGTCAGCTCCGGCCGCCCGACATAGCCCAGCGAGACGCCGTCGCCGCCGATGTAGAGGTCGCCGGCGACGCCGATCGGGCAGGGCGAGAGCCGGTCGTCGAGCACGTGGTAGGTGTTGTTGGCGAGCGGCCGGCCGTAGGGGATGCTCGCCCAGGCCGGGTCGACCTCGCCGATCCGGAACACGTTCGAGAACACCGTCGTCTCCGTGGTGCCGCCGAAGCTGACCACCTCCGCTCCCGGGAAAGCCTGGCGGACGCGGTCCGGCAGGGTGACCGGGATCCAGTCGCCGGCCAGGAAGACCAGTCGCAGGCGGCTGGCGTCATCCGGTTCCACGGGGAACAGCGGCGCCAGGCGGAGGAGGGCCGCCGGCGCCGAGTTCCACAGGGTGATCCCTGCCGTCCGCAGCAAGCCCACCAGGCGGTCGGGATCGGCGAGCTCCTCACCCGTCGCGACGTGGACCGTGCCGCCCGCTCCCAGCATCCCGAACACGTCGTAGACCGAGAGGTCGAAGCAGAGCGAGGTGACGAACAGCCCGCGGTCCGCCGCGCCGACGGCGAAGGAGCGGTTCAGGCAGTCGATCAGATTGGCGATCTGGCGGTGCTGGACGACGATCCCCTTGGGCGTGCCGGTCGAGCCCGAGGTGTGGATGACGTAGGCGACGTCGTCCGGACCGGCCACGGCGGGCAGACGCCCCGCCGAGGCACGCTCGACGTGCCAGCCGGTCCACAGCCGCTTGCGCGGCCGCAAGGCCGAGGCCTCGCCCGGGGTGAGGATCACGTCGTAGCGGAAGGCCAGCTCGTTGGGGAAGCCCGCGCCGCGAGGGTGAATCGCGACCGCCACGCCGAGATCCCGGAAATGGTCCGCGTCGAGGTACAGCTCCTGCCGCCGCGCCGCAGCCCCCTCGATCCCCATCCGGGTCCGGTGCTCCGCGATCGCCTGCCGCAGCTCCTCGCGCCGCCGGGCGTCGAGCACGTCGGCGATCAGCAGGGCGCCACCTGGCGCGAGACGCTCGAGCGCCCAGCGCATCACGCGCTCGAAGTAGCGCGGCCCGGGGAAGAACTGCACCGTGCTGGCGAGCAGGATCAGATCGAAGCGCGCGCCGTCGCCGATCAGCTCGCCTGTCTGGTGAGCGAAGCCGGTGAGCAGCTCGACGTTGCCGATCCCATCTGCGACCGCGCGCTCACGGTTGCGCTCCTGCGTCAGCGGCGAGGGATCGACGCCGGTGACGTGGGACACCTGCGCAGCCAGCTCCCAGAGCAGGAGCCCCGAGCCGTTGCCGATCTCGAGCACCCGCGAATCCGGACGCAGCCAGGGGGCGGCCAGCGACAGCACGCGGTCGCGGTACTCGTCGACCTCGGCCTCGCTGAACGGCTGGTCCGTGAAGGCGCTGACGAAGCCGCCCGCCGTCACCCGGTCCACCGCCCGCTCCGCCACGAAGTCCCACAGCCCGGCGACGCTCGACCGGTCGAGCGTCTCGAGGGGAGGCTCGGGCGCCGCGACGTCCAGGCAGACGACGTCGGAGAGCTCCGGCAGCCGCCAGCGCATCTCCTCGACCGCGGGCAGCAGCGAGCCGGCGACGACGATCGCCGACGCGCCGGTGGCGGCGAGGATCGACTCCACCCGTCCCGCCGGCCAGGCGTCGTCGAGGGGGACGTAGCAGGCGCCCGCCTTGAGGACGCCAAGGACGGCGGTGAGCATGTCGAACGAGCGCTCGACCCAGACTCCCACCCCCGCGCCGCGCTCGACCCCCGCGCCGCGCAGCAGATGGGCCAGGCGGTTGGCGCCCGCTTCCAGACCGGCGTAGGTCAGCTCGCGCCCGGCGCAGACCGCCGCGACGGCGTCCGGCGTGCGCCCGGCCGTGGCCTCGAAGAACTGGTGGAGCAGCGTCGTCGCCGGGAAGGCGGCCGCGGTGTCGTTCCACTCCCCCAGGATCTGGTGGCGCGCCGCGGCGGCCAGCAGCTCGACGCCCGAGAGGCGCCGCTCGGGATCGGCGGACACCGTCCTCAGCAGCTGCTCGAGGTGGTCGAGCCAGCGGGCGGCGGTCGCGCCGTCGAAGAGGTCGGAGCTGTACTCGAGGTGCCCGGCGAGGCGGCCGCCGACCTCCTCGAAGGTGAAGGAGAGGTCGAACTTCGCCGCGCCGCTCTCCCCGGCGAGGGGCTCGAGGATCAGGCCGGGAAGCTCGAGCGCCGTCATCGGCGTGTTCTGCAGCGAGAGCATCACCTGGAACAGGGGCGCGTGGGCCAGGCTGCGCTCGGGAGCCAGCTCCTCGACCAGCTTCTCGAACGGCAGGTCCTGGTGCGCATAGGCCTCGAGGGTCGTCTCGCGCACCCGGCCGAGCAGCGTCCGGAAGCTCGGGTCGCCGCCGAGGTCGGCGCGCAGCACCAGGGTGTTGACGAAGAAGCCCACCAGTTCCTCGATCCCCACCTGGTTGCGGTTGGCGACCGGCGAGCCGAGGACGAGGTCGTCCTGGCCGGTCAGCCGGTGGAGCAGGGCGTCGAGCGCCGCCAGCAGGACCATGAAGAGGGTGACCCCCTGCCCTTGAGCGAGGGTCTGGAGGGCCGCGGCCAGCGACGCCGGCAGGACGAAAGAGCGGTCGGCGCCGCGCAGGCTCTGCACCGCCGGCCGCGGCCGGTCGGTCGGCAGGTCGAGGACCCCCGGCGCCCCGGCCAGCCGCTCGCGCCAGTAGGCGAGCTGCCGGGCGAGCTCCGCGCCGCTCAGCCACTGGCGCTGCCAGGAGGCGAAGCTCGCGTACTGCAGCGGCAGCTCCGGCAGCGGCGAGGGCCTCCCCTCTACGCGGGCGCGGTAGAGGACTCCCAGCTCGCGCAGCAGGATGCCGGTCGACCAGCCGTCCGAGACGATGTGGTGGACGTCGATCACCAGCACGTGCTCGTCGGGGACCAGGCACAGCAGCAGGGCACGCACCAGGGGACCCCGCGTGAGGTCGAAGGGGCGCCGCGGCTCCGCCGCGGCCAGCTCCCGGGCGAGCGCCGTGACCCGCTCCCGCGGCAGCGCGGTGAGGTCGACGGCGGGGAGCGCCACCGCCGTGGCCGGGCCGATCACCTGCCCCGGCGATCCCGCGGCGGTCCGCTCGAAGGTGGTGCGCAGCGACTCGTGACGGCGGACGATCTCGGAGAGGCTCCAGCCGAGGGCCGCGGCGTCGAGCCGGCCGGTCAGCCGGGCCGCCTGGGAGATGTTGTAGGAGAAGCCGCCGGGCTCGAGCTGGTCGAGGAACCAGAGCCGCTCCTGGGCGAACGACAGCGGGAAGGCGGTGAGCCCGCTCAAGGAGGCCGAGCCCAGTCCCGGCGCGAAGGACTCGCCTCCCGCCGTGCGCAGCTCCTCGACCGCCGCCGCCAGGTCGGCCAGCCGCGGGCGCTCGAAGAGAGTGCGCAGCGGCATCTCGACGCCGAACGCCACCCGCACCCGCGACACCATCTGCGTCGCCAGCAGCGAGTGTCCGCCGAGGGCGAAGAAGCTGTCCTTGCGCCCCACCCGGGGCACCCCCAGCACCTGCGACCAGATCGCCGCCAGCGCCTCCTCGACGGGGGTGCGGGCCGCCGCGAGCTCGCCGGCGCCGCCCCACTCCGGCGCCGGCAGCGCCTGGCGGTCGAGCTTGCCGTTCGCGGTCACCGGCAGCGACTCCAGCAGCACGAAGGTGGAGGGGAGCATGTACTCGGGAAGCACCCCGCGCAGGCCGTCGCGCAGCTCCGCCGCGAGATCCGTGGCGAGAGAATCCGGGGCGGCCCCCGCCGCCGGCACCACGTAGGCCACCAGCCGCGTGTCACCCGGCTCGTGCTCGCGCGCCAGCACCACCGCCTCGCGCACGCCCGGACGGCGCGACAGCGCCACCTCGATCTCCCCCAGCTCGATGCGGTAGCCGCGCACCTTGACCTGCTCGTCGAGCCGGCCCAGGAACTCCAGGTTGCCGTCGGCCCCGTAGCGGCCGCGGTCTCCCGTGCGGTAGAGGCGCATCCCCGGCCGCTCGTCGTAGGCGTTCGGCAGGAAGGCGGCGGCGGTCAGCTCCGGCCGCCCGACGTAGCCCAGCGAGACGCCGTCGCCGCCGATGTAGAGGTCGCCGGGAACCCCGATCGGACAGGGGGAGAGCGCGGCGTCCAGCACGTGGTAGGTGTTGTTGGCGAGCGGCCGGCCGTAGGGGATGCTCGCCCAGGCCGGGTCCACCGCGCCGATCGGATACCAGTTGGAGAATACCGTCGTCTCCGTGGTGCCGCCGAAGTTGACCACCTGCGCCCGCGGGAAGGCGTGGCGGATGCGGTCCGGCAATGTCACCGGGATCCAGTCGCCGGCCAGGAAGACCAGCCGCAGGCGGCTTGCGGTCTCCGGATTCGCCGGGAACACCGGGGCGAGCCGCACCAGGGCCGCGGGCGCCGAGTTCCAGAGCGTGATCCCCCCCGTCCGCAGCAGCCCCACCAGCCGGTCGGGATCGGCCAGCTCCTCGGCGGTCGCCACCTGCACCGTCCCTCCCGCGGCGAGGACCCCGAAGATGTCGTAGACCGAGAGGTCGAAGCAGAGCGAGGTGACGAACAGGCCGCGGTCGTCCGGACCGACTCCGAAGGTGCGGTTGAGGCAGTCGATCAGGTTCACCGCCGAGCGGTGCGCGACGACGATCCCCTTCGGCTTGCCGGTCGAGCCCGAGGTGTGGATGACGTAGGCGACGTCCTCCGGACCGGCCAGGGCCGGCAGCGGGCCGGAAGGACGGGAGGCGGCGTGGGCGCCGGTCCACAGGCGCTTGCGCCGCGGGGAGCCGGCGGCTCCAGGGTGGAGCAGCACGTCGTAGCGGAAGCGCAGCTCGTTGGGGAAGCCCGCGCTGCGATGATGGACCGCGGCCCGCGCGCCGAGGTCCCGGAAGAGGTCCTCGTCGAGGAACAGCTCCTGCCGGCCGGCCCCGCCCGCCGCTCCCCCGTGCTCCGCGGTCGCCCGCGCCAGTTCCGCGCGGCGCCGGGCGTCGAGCACGTCGGCGATCAGCAGGGCGCCGCCGGGATTCAGACGGCCGAGCGCCCGGCGCACCACCCGCTCCAGGTAGCGCGGACCGGGGAAGAACTGCACCGTGCTGGCGAGCAGGATCAGGTCGAAGGGCTCGCCGTCTGCCAGCAGCTCGCCGGCCTCGTGGGCGAAGCCGGTCAGCAGCTCGACGTTGGCGATCCCCTCCGCGGCCGCGCGCTCGCGGTTGCGCGCTTGCGTCAGCGGCGAGGGATCGATCCCGGTGACGTGACCCACCCGGGAAGCCAGCTCCCAGAGCAGCAGCCCCGAGCCGTTGCCGATCTCGAGCACCCGCGCGCCGGGGCGCAGCCAGGGAGCCGCCAACGCCAGCACGTAGTCGCGGTATTCGTCGACCTCGGCGGCGCTGAACGGCTGGCCGGTGAAGGCGCTGACGAACCCTCCCGCCGTCTCCCGGTCGACCGCCCGCTCGGCCACGTAGTCCCACAGCTCGGCGACACTCCCCGGCTCGAGCGCCTCGACGGGCGGCTCCAGATCCGGGATGTCGAGACAGACGACGTCCTCGAGCGCCGGCAGCCGCCACTGCATCTCCTCGACGGCCCCGAGACGGTTTCCGTTGGTGACGATCGCGGCGGCCCCGGTCGAGGCGAGGATCGACTCCACCCGTGCCGCCGGCCAGGCCTCGTCGAGGGGAACGTAGAGCCCTCCTGACTTCAGAATGCCGAGCACGGCGACCAGCATGTCGAACGAGCGCTCGAGCCACACCCCCACCGCCGCGCCGCGCCCGAGGCCGGCGTCGCGCAGCAGGCGGGCCAGGCGGTTGGCCCGCGCCTCGAGCTCGCCGTAGGTCAGCTCGCGCCCGGCGCAGAGGGCAGCGATCGGATTCCGGCGAGCGCGCCGCCACCGCCTCGAAGAACTGGTGGAGCAGCGTCGTCTCCGGAAACGCCTCGCGGGTGTCGTTCCACTCCCCCAGGATCTGGTGGCGCTCGACCTCCGAGAGCAGCGAAAGCTCTGAGAGATGGGCGTCCGGCGCGGCCGCCGCGGCCCCCAGCAGGCGCTCGAAGTGGTGCACCCAGCGGACGGCGGTCGTGCCGTCGAAGAGGTCGACGTCGTACTCGACCTGTCCGCCGAGGACCCCGCCGTCCTCGACCAGCTCGAAGCTGAGGTCGAACTTCGCCGTTCCCCCCGCGTCCGCCAGTGGCTCCAGGATCAGCCCCGGCAGCTCCGCCGCCACCCGTGGCGCGTTCTGCAAGGCGAGCAGGACCTGGAACAGCGGCGCGTGGGCGAGGCTGCGCTCGGGCGCCACCTCCTCGACCAGCTTCTCGAACGGCAGGTCCTGGTGGGCGTAAGCCCCCAGCGTCGTCTCGCGCACCCGGCCCAGCAGCTCCCGGAAGCTCGGATCGCCGCCGAGGTCGACGCGCAGCACCAGGGTGTTGACGAAGAAGCCCACCAGCCCTTCGATCCCCAGCCGGTTGCGGTTGGCGACCGGCGAGCCGAGGACGAGGTCGGTCTGTCCGCTCAAGGCGTGGAAGAGGGCATCGAGCGCCGCCAGCAGCACCATGAAGAGGGTGACCCCCTGCCCTTGAGCGAGCGCCGCGAGGTCGGCCGAGAGCGCCGCCGGCAGGGAGAACGAGCGGGTGGCGCCGCGCAGGCTCTGCACCGCCGGCCGCGGCCGGTCGGCCGGCAGCTCGAGGACCCCCGGCGCCCCGGCCAGCCGCTGGCGCCAGTAGCCGAGCTGCTCGGCGAGCACCGCGCCGCTCAGCCACTGGCGCTGCCATACCGCGAAGTCGGCGTACTGGAGCGGCAGCTCGGGGAGCGGCGAGGGCTCCCCCGCCACGTAGGCCCGGTAGAGGGCCCCCAGCTCGCGCAACAGGATGCCGGTCGACCAGCCGTCCGAGACGATGTGATGGACGTCGATCGACAGCACGTGCTCGTCCGGCTCCAGGCGCAGCAGGGTGCTGCGCACCAGCGGGCCGCGGACGAGGTCGAAGGGGCGCCGCGACTCCTCCGCGACCAGCCGCCGCGCCGCCTCCCGCGCCCGCTCGGCGGGCAGGGCCATGAGATCGACCATCGGCAGCGGCATCATTCCGGCGGGTCCGGCGGGTCCGGCGGGAGCGATCCGCTGCACCGGCACCTCGCCGTCCGTCGTCGTCACGACGGCGAAGGTGGTGCGCAGCGCCTCGTGGCGGCGGACGATCTCGCTCAGCGTCCGGCCCAGCGCGCCGACGTCGAGCCGCCCCGCCAGGCGCACCGCCTGCGCGATGTTGTAGGAGGAGCCGCCCGGCTCCAACTGGTCGAGGAACCAGAGCCGCTCCTGGGCGAACGACAGCGGCAGGCCGTCGGACCCGGTACGATCCACCCGCCGCAGCACCGGCCCGCTCGCCGGCTCCTCCGCCGCTTTCTCGGCGACCGCCTCCGCCAGCGCCGCGGAGAGATCCGCCAGCGTCGGCCGCTCGAACAGGGTGCGCAGCGCCAGCTCCACCCCGAACGTCTCGCGCACCCGCGACACCATCTGCGTCGCCAGCAGCGAGTGCCCGCCGAGGTCAAAGAAGTCGTCCTCGCGGCCGATCGGGCTCACCCCCAGGATCTCCGACCAGATCTCCGCCAGCGCCGTCTCAACCGGCGTTTGCGGCAGCTCGAGCTCGCCGCTCTCCGCCCCCCACTGCGGCGCCGGCAAGGCCCGCCGATCGAGCTTGCCGTTGGCCGTCACCGGCAGCGCCTGGAGGATCACGAACGCCGACGGCACCATGTACTCCGGCAGGCCGCCGCGCAGCCCTTCGCGCAGCTCGGCGCCCGAGAGCACCGCGTCCGCCAGCGGCACCACGTAGGCCACCAGCCGCTTGTCCCCCGGCTCGTCCTCGCGCGCCAGCACCACCGCCTCGCGCACCCCGGCGAGGCGCGCCAGCGCCACCTCGATCTCCCCCAGCTCGATGCGGTACCCCCGCACCTTCACCTGCTGGTCCAGGCGGCCCAGGAACTCCAGGTTGCCGTCCGTCCCGTAGCGCGCCCGGTCCCCCGTGCGGTAGATCCGCATCCCCGGCCGGCTGATCGCGCTGAACGGATCGGGCAGGAAAGCCGCCGCGGTGAGGTCGGCGCGGGTATAGCCCGCGCACAGGCAGTCGCCGCCGATGAAGAGGTCCCCCGCCACGCCGATCGGGCAGGGCGAGAAGCCGGCGTCGAGCACGTGGTAGTGCGCGTTCGAGATCGGCCGCCCGTAGGGGATGCTCGGCCAGCGCGGATCGACCACTCCCACCGGATACCAGTTCGACCACACCGTCGCCTCGGTCGCGCCGCCGAGCGCCATCACCTTCGCCCGCGGGAAAGCGCTGCGCACCCGGTCCGGCAGCGTCACCGGGATCCAGTCGCCCGACAGCATCACCAGCCGCAGCAGGCTCGCTCCATCCGCCGCCGCCGCCGCCGGAAACAGCGGCGCCAGCCGGACCAGCGCGGCCGGAGCCGAGTCCCAGAGGGTGATCCCGCCGCCGCGCAACAAGGCCACCAGGCGGTCCGGATCGGCCAGCTCCTCGCTGGTCGCCACGTGCACCGTCCCCCCCACCGCAAGCAGGCCGAAGATGTCGTAGACCGAGAGGTCGAAGGCGAGCGAGGTGACGAACAGGCCGCGGTCCCGCGGACCCACCCCGAACGTCCGGTTGATCCAGTCCACCAGGTTCGCCGCCGGCCGGTGCTGCACCACGATCCCCTTCGGCTCTCCCGTCGAGCCCGAGGTGTGGATCACATAGGCGACGTCCTCCGGCCCGGCCACCGCCGGCAGGCGCTCCGCCGCCTCATGCTCGACGTGCCAGCCGGTCCACAGCCGCTTGCGCCGCGCACGGGCGATGCCGTCAGGGGCGAGCAGCACGTCGTAGCGGAAGCCCAGCTCGTTGGCGAAGCCCGCGTCGCGAGGGTGAATCGAGGCTTCCACGCCGAGATCGCGGAACAGCTCCTCGTCGAGGTACAGCTCCTGACGGCGCGCCGCGCCCGGATCGACCGCGAGCCCCGCCGCCTCCCGCCGCGCCTCGACCGCCTGCCGCAGCTCCTCGCGGCGCCGGGCGTCGAGCACGTCGGCGACGAGCACCGCGCCGCCCGGCGCGAGACGGCCGAGCGCCCAGCGCAGCACGCGCTCCAGGTAGCGCGGCCCGGGGAAGAACTGCACCGTGCTGGCGAGCAGGATCAGATCGAAGCGCTCGGCCTCTCCCAAGAGGTCGCCCGTCTCGTGCGCGAAGCCGGTGAGCAGCTCGACGTTGCCGATCCCCTCGGCGGCCGCGCGCTCACGGTTGCGTCCTTGAGTCAGCGGCGAGGGATCGACGCCGGTGACGTGGCCCACTTGTCGAGCCAGCTCCCAGAGCAGCAGCCCCGAGCCGTTGCCGATCTCGAGCACCCGGGAGTCCGGCCGCAGCCAGGGCGAAGCCAGCGACAGCACGCGGTCGCGGTACTCGTCGACCTCCGCCGCGCTGAACGGCTGGTCCGTAAAGGCGCTGACGAAGCCGCCCGCCGTCACCCGGTCCACCGCCCGCTCGGCCACGAAGTCCCACAGCTCGGCGACGCTCGCGGGGTCGAGCGATTCGACCGGCGGCTCCGCCGCCGCGATCCCCGGGCAGACGACGTCCGCGAGCGCGGGCAGCCGCCAGCGCATCTCCTCGAGGGCCGGCAGCAGCTCGCTCCCCACCACGATCGCCGGCGCCCCGGTCGACCTCCAGGATCGACTCCACCCGGTGAGCCGGCCAGGTGTCGTCGAGCGCCACGTAGTGGCCGCCCGCCTTGAGCACCCCGAGCACCGCCGACAGCAGCTCGAACGAGCGCTCCACCCAGACCCCGACGGGGGTCCCCCGCTCCACTCCCGTGTCCCGCAGCAGCCGCGCCAGACGGTTGCTCCGCGCCTCGAGCGCGGCGTAGGTCAGCTCCTGACCCGCGCAGACGGCGGCGACCGACTCCGGCGCCCGCTCGACGGCGGCTTCGAAGAACTGGTGCAGCAGCGTCGTTTCGGGGAAGGCGGCGTCGGTGTCGTTCCACTCCCCCACGATCTGCTGGCGCTCGGCCGCCGACAGCAGCGCGAGGTCGATGAGGCGGGCTTGCGGAGCCGCGGCCGCCGCCGCGGCCAGGTTCGCGAAGTGTCCGGCCAGGCGCGCCACCGTCGGACGGTCGAAGAGGTCGCTGTTGTACTCGATGTGGCCGGTCCAGCCGGCGCCGGCCGCGAACAGCTCCAGGGTGAGGTCGAACTTCGCCACCGTGCCGGCGAGGTTCAGCACCTCGACCTCCACCCCCGGCAGCGTCAGCTCCGCCGGCGCCGCCCCTTCGAGGGTGAACATCACCTGCACCAGCGGCTGGCGGCTCAGGTCGCGCCCCGGCGACAGCTCGTCGACCAGGCGCTCGAAGGGCACGTCGGTATGGTCGTAGGCCGCCATCGCCACCCGCCGCACCCGCCCGAGCAGCTCCGCGAAGCTCGGCGAGCCGCGGAAGTCGGTGCGCAGGGCCAGCATGTTGACGAAGAAGCCGACCACCTCCTCGATCTCGGGGCGGTTGCGGTTCGCGACCGGCGTGCCGACCGCGAGGTCCGGCTGCCCGCTGAGGCGCTGGAGCACCGCCTGCCAGACGGCGAGGAAGGCCATGAACAGGGTGACTCCGTGCGCCCGCGCCAGCTCGCGCATGGCGCCGCCGGTCGCGCGCGGGCACCGCCACCGGCTCCGTGCGGCCGCGGAAGGTCAGCACCGGCGGGCGCGGGTGATCGGTCGGCACCTCGAGGGTGGCGAGCCCGGCCAGCGTCTCGCGCCAGTAGGCGAGCTGACTTTCGAGCATCCCTTCCGGCCAGGCCCGCTGCCAGAGGGCGAAGTCGCCGTACTGCACCCGCTGCTCGGGGAGCGGCGACGGCCGGCCGGTCACGGCGGCGGCGTAGAGGAGCGACAGGTCGCGCTGCAGGATCTCGCCCGAGACGCCGTCCGACACGATGTGGTGCTGGGTCAGCAGCAGGACGTGGTCATCGGCGGCGAGGCGCACCAGCCCGGCGCGCAGCAGCGGGCCGCGGCCGAGGTCGAAGGTCCGTCCCGCCTCCTCCTTGCCAAGCCGCGCCAGCAGCGGCCGGCGCCGTTCCCCGGGCAGGCCGGAGAGGTCGACCAGCGCCAGCGGGAAGGGAGCCGGAGGGGCGATCTCCTGCCAGGGCTGGCCGTCGACCTCGAGAAAGCGGCTGCGCAGGATCTCGTGGCGGCCGACGACCGCCGTCAGGCTGGCGGCGAGCGCCGGGAGGTCGAGCGCGCCACGGATCTCGCAGGCGAACGGCATGTGGTACGTCGAGTTGTCCGGCGCCAGCCGCTCCATGAACCACAGCCGCTGCTGCGGGAAGGAGAGCGGCAGTAGCTCGCCGCGGGCTCCCGCTTCCAGGGGCGGAAGCGCGAGCAGGGACGCGGACGTCTCGCGGCGCGCCGCCGTCACCGCCGCGGCGAGCGCGGCGACCGTCGGCGCCTCGAACAGCGCCTTGACCGGCAGGCTCACTCCGAACGCCTCGCGGAGGCGCGACAGGACCCGGATCGCCAGCAGCGAATGACCGCCCAGCTCGAAGAAGCTGGTCCCGGTTCCCACCTCCTCGAGCTCCAGCACCTCGGCGAAGATGCCGGCCACCAGCTCCTCGGCCGGGGTGCGCGGCGCGCCGTCCCCTTCCTCGCCCTCGCGTCCGAGATCGAGCGGCAGGGCGGCGAGCGCCCGGCGGTCGAGCTTGCCGTTCCCGGTCAGCGGCATCGCCGTCAGGAAGCGATAGGCCGACGGCACCATGTACTCGGGGAGGCGGTCCTGGAGCCGCGTCCGCAGCTCGCCGGCCGAGACCGCAGCGGCGTCCGTCTCGACGTAGGCGGCCAGCATCCCGCCGCGCGCCAGCACCACGGCCGCGCGCACCGCCGGGTGCGCCAGCAGCGCCGCCTCCACCTCGCCGAGCTCGATGCGGAAGCCGCGCACCTTGACCTGGCTGTCGATCCGTCCCAGGTACTCCAGCCGTCCGTCGGCCAGCATCCTGGCGAGATCCCCAGTCCGGTAGAGGCGAGCGCCCGGCAGCGGCGAGAACGGGATCGGGGACGAAACGCTCCGCCGTCAGCTCCGGCCGGTGGAGGTAGCCCCGGGCGAGGAGCGCGCCGCCGAGCACCAGCTCCGCCGCCACGCCGGCCGGCACGAGATGGCCCCGGCGGTCGAGGACGTGGACGCTCCGCCCGGCGAGCGGCGCGCCGAGCGCCACGGCGGCCGAGGTTCCCTCCGCGAGGGGGTCGACCGCGTGGAAGGTGGCGCTGATCACCCCTTCGGTCGGGCCGTAGGCGTTGAGCAGGCGCACGCCGCCGAGCGGCGAACGCCCCCACAGCCGCGCCGCCTCCGCCGGCATCGCCTCGCCGCCGACGACGACCAGCCGCAACGGCAGAGCGGCCGGCGCAGCCGTCCCGGCGAGCCCTTCGTCCTCCCGGAGCCATTGCTGCCAATACGCCGTCGGCAGGTCGATGACGGTCAAGGACAGCGCGCGGATGCGGTCCAGGAACCGCGCGGGCTCCCACAGCTCCGTCCCGCGCAGGACCAGCGTCGCGCCCGCGATCAGCGCCGGCAGCGTCTCCTCCAGCCAGACGTCGAAGCTCGGCGACGCGAACTGCAACACCCGGTCGCCGCCGGCGAGCTCCCAGGCCGCCGCCACCGTCGCCATGTGCTCCGCCGCCGCCCCCTGCTGGACCGCCACTCCTTTCGGCCGGCCGGTCGAGCCCGAGGTGTAGATGACGTAGGCCAGGTGCTCCGGCCCGGAGGCCCACGGCACCTCCCCGGCGTCGGCAGCCGCCAGGTTCTCGAGCAGGTCTTCGATCAGTAATCGCGAGACGCCGGCGACGGCCGGCTCGACCAGCCCGCGGCGGGTCAGCAGCAGGGGGGCGCCCGAATCCTCCAGCATGAAGGCGAGGCGTTCCACCGGATAGGCAGGATCGAGCGGTAGGAAGGCGCCTCCCGCTCTCCACACTGCCAGCAGCGCGATCGTCAGCTCGATCGAAGGCTCAAGGCAGACGCCCACGATGGTTTCCGGCGCGACCCCCGACCGCCGCAGGTGGCGCGCCAGTTGGTCGACGCGGCGGTCGAGCTCGCCGTAGGTCAGTGTCTCGCCGCCGTAGGAAAGCGCCACCGCTTCCGGCGCGCGCGCCGCCTGCGCGGCGAAGAGCGCCGGGACGGTCGTCGGCCGGCGGTCTGCCCTCGGCGCCGTTCCCCACGCCAGCAGCTCGCGCCGCTCGGCGTCGCCGAGCAGGGCGAGATCGCCGACGAGCTGCGCCGGCGCGTCCAGCGCAGCGGCCAGCAGGCGCTCGAAATGGCCGGCGAGCCGCGCGATCGTCGCGGCGTCGAAGAGGTCGCGGTCGTACTCGAACGTGGTAGCGAGACCTTCGGCCGTCTCGATGCAGGTGACGGTCAGCTCGAAGGTCGCCATCCCGTTGCCGACCGGGACGACCGCGAGCTCCAGGCCCGGGAGGGCGAGCGTTCCCGCCGGCGTGTTCTGGAGCACCAGCATCGCCTGCACCAGCGGCGTCCGGCTGAGGTCGCGCCCCGGCGCCAGCTCCTCGACCAGCCGCTCGAACGGCAGCTCCTGGTGCGCGTAGGCCGCGAGCGCCATCTCGCGCACCCGCCCCAGCAGCTCGAGGAAGCTCGGCGATCCGCCGAGATCGACGCGCAGCGCCAGGGTATTGACGAAGAGGCCGATCAGCCCCTCGGTCTGCCCCTGCGTCCGCCCAGCGATCGGCGTCCCTACCACCAGGTCGTCCTGCCCGGTATGGCGTTCGAGCAGCGCCGCGAAGGCCGCCAGCAGGGTCATGAAGAGGGTCGCCCCCTGGTGGCGCGAGAGCTCAGCGAGCCGGCCGAGCGTGTCGCGCCCCAGCATCAGCTCGTGCTCGGCCCCCCGCTGGCGCGCCACGGAGGAGCGCGGCCGGTCGGTCGGCAGCTCGAGGGCCGGCGGGGCTCCCGCCAGGCTCTCCCGCCAGAAGGCGAGCTCCGCCTCCAGCCGCTCGCCGGAGAGCCGCCGGCGCTGCCAAGCGGCGTAATCCGCGTACTGGATCGCCAGCTCCGGCAGCGGGCGCTCGACGGTGCCCTCCTGGAAGGCCGCGTAGAGCGCCGCCAACTCGCCGGTCAACACCCCGATCGACCAGCCGTCGCTCGCAATGTGATGGAGGGTCACCACCGCGAGGTGCTCGCCGGCCGCCAGGGCCAGCAGCGACGAGCGCAGCAGCGGATCGCGCGCCAGATCGAACGGCCGCCGCGCCAGCTCGCCGGTCAGCCGCTCCGCCGATTCCCGGCGCACGGCGGCGGGGAGCGCCGCGAGATCGACGATCGGGAGGGCGATTCCGGCAGGGGGAGAGATGACCTGCACCGGCTCGCCCGAAGGCGCCTCCGGAGCGGACCGGAAGGTCGTGCGCAGCACCTCGTGCCGGCGCACGATCTCGCCGAGCGCCGCGGCGAACGCGGCGCGGTCCAGCTCCCCCGTGAGCCGCACCGCCGCCGAAAGGTTGTACATCGGGCTGCCGGGCTGCGAGCTGGTCGAGGAACCAGAGCCGGGACTGCGCGAACGACGGCGCGAGGCGGCCGTCCCGCGGCACCCGCTCGATCGGCTGGAGGGAGGGCAACCCCTCGCCGGCCGGTCCGCCGGTCCGCATCCGCTCGATGCGGTCCGCGAGAGCCGCCACCGTCGGCGTCTCGAAGACCGCCCGCACCGGCAGCTCGACCCTGAAGACGGAGCGCACCCGCGAGACGACCTGCGTCGCCAGCAGCGAGTGCCCGCCCAGCTCGAAGAAGCCCTCGCCCACCCCCACCCGCGCGAGCCCCAGCACCTCGGCGAAGATCCCCGCCACCAGCTCCTCGCCAGGAGTCCGCGGCGCCGCGGACGTCGACTCGGCAGCCGCGAACGGCAGGGCCACGAGGGCCTTGCGGTCCGCCTTGCCGTTCGGGGTCAGCGGCAGCGTCTCCAGGAAGGCGTAGGCCGAGGGGACCATGTAGTCCGGCAGGCGCGACTTCAGGTGCTGCCGCAGCTCGCCCGCCGGCACCGCGCCCGGCGCCGTCTCCAGGTACGCCACCAGCGCGGTGACTCCAGAGACATCCATGCGCGGCAGCACCACGGCCACGCGTACCGCCTCATGGGTCAGCAGCGCCGACTCCACCTCCCCCGGCTCGACGCGGAAGCCGCGCACCTTCACCTGGTGGTCGAGACGGCCCAGGAACTCCAGGATGCCGTTAACGCGGTAGCGGACCAGGTCGCCGACGCGGTACATCCGCGAGCCGGCAACTCCCGCGAACGGATCGGGGACGAAGCGCTCCGCCGTCAGCTCCGGACGCCCCAGGTAGCCGCGCGACACCCCTTCGCCGCCGAGGTACAGCTCCCCGGCCACCCCGACCGGCACCGGCTGGAGGTGGCGGTCGACCACGTGCGCCTGCTCGCCGTCGAGCGGACGGCCGATCGACGGCGCCCGCTCCGACTCGCGCTCGATCAGCGCCCAGGTCGAAAACGTCGTGTCCTCCGACGGGCCGTAGACGTTGTAGAGGCGCGCGATCCCCGGCTCGGCGTAGACCCGGTCGGCGAGCGCCCGCGGCACCGCCTCGCCCCCCAGGTTCACCGTCACCACCGACGAAGGCACCCCGCCCATCCGCAGCAGCTCCGCCATCGCCGAGGGGACCGTGTCGATCACCCGCACCGCGCTGGCGGCCGCGGCCGGCAGCTCGGGGAGCGCCAGCGCGTTCTCGGCCAGGATCACCGTGCCGCCCCAGGCCAGCGGCGCGAACAGCTCGAAGACCGACATGTCGAAAGTGATCGAGGTCGACGCCAGCACCCCCGACAGCTCGCGGTCCGAGAACTCCCGCCGCGACCAGAGCATCAGCGCCACGGCGCTGCGATGCTCGATCGCCACCGCCTTCGGCCGGCCCGTCGAGCCCGAGGTGTAGATCACATAGGCCAGGTTGCCGGAGGTGGCGGGCACCGCGGGAGTGGAGGGAACCCGCTCCGGCAGGTCGTCGAGCCGGACGATCCGCTGACCCGGCGGCAGCCGGTCCGCCAGCTCCGTCGTCGTCAGCACCACCGCGGCGCCGCTGTCGGCCAGCATGAAGCCCACCCGCTCCGCCGGATAGGCGGGATCGAGCGGCACGTAGAAACCGCCCGCCGCGTGCGTCGCGAGGAGCGCCACCAGCAGCTCCGCCCGGCGCGGCAGGAAGATCGCGACCGGCACCTCGGGACCCACCCCCAACGCCCGCAGATGATTCGCCAGCTCCGCCGTCCGCGCCGCCAGCTCCCGGTAGCTCAGCCGCTCGTCCCCCGCGATCAGCGCCGTGGCCTCCGGCGTCCGCGCGACCTGCGCCGCGAACAGCTCCGGCAGGGTCGAGCCCAGCAGCTCCTCCGGCCGCTCCCGCCGCGTCTCCGCGTTCCAGGCCGCGAGCTGCGCCTGCTCGGCGTCACTCAACAGGGGGAGCGCCGAGACCTCCGCCCCCGGGTCCGCCACCGCGCCCGCCAGCAGGCGGGCGAAATGACCCGTCAGCCGCGCGATCGTCGAGCGGTCGAAGAGGTCGCGGTTGTACTCGATCGCTCCTACCAAGCCGTCACCTGCTTCGGCGAAAGCGAAGGTCAGCTCGAACTTCGCCGTCCCCGTAGCCAGGGGGATGCTGCGCAGCGCGAGCCCCGGCAACGACAGCGCCTGCTCCGGCGCGTTCTGCAGCACGAGCAGCGCCTGCACCAGCGGCGGACGGCTGAGGTCGCGCTCCGGCGCCAGATCCTCCACCAGCCGCTCGAACGGCAGATCCTGATGCGCGTAGGCCGCGAGTGCCGTCTCGCGCACCCGCCCCAGCAGCGCCAGGAAGCTCGGCGCGCCCGCGAGGTCGACGCGCAGCGCCAGGGTGTTGACGAAGAGCCCGATCAGCCCCTCGGTCTCCCCTTGCGTGCGTCCGGCGATCGGCGAGCCCACCGTCAGGTCCTCTTGGCCGGTGTGGCGCGAGAGCAGCGCCGCGAAGACCGCGAGGAGAGTCATGAAGAGCGTCGACCCCTGCCGCCGGGAGAGCGCGACGAGCCGGCCGAGCGTCTCGGGCTCCACCGCCAGCTCGTAGCTCTCCCCCCGCTGGCTCGCCACGGGGGAGCGCGGCCGGTCGGTCGGCAGCTCGAGGGCCGCCGGCCCACCCGCCAGACGAGCCCGCCAGAAGGCGAGCTCCGTTTCCAGGCGATCGCCCGCCAGGTAGCGGCGCTGCCAGGCGGCGTAGTCCGCGTACTGGATCGCCGGCTCCGGCAGCGGGCTCGGGGTGCCGGCGCGGAAGGCCGTGTAGAGCGCCGCCAGCTCGCGGGTCAGCACACCCATCGACCAGCCGTCGCTCGCGATGTGGTGGAGGGTCACCAATGCGACGTGCTCCTCCACCCCCAGGGCCAGCAGCGACACCCGCAGCAGCGGGTCCGCCGCCAGATCGAACGGCCGCCGCGCGCCTTCTTCGGCGAGGCGCGCCGCCTCCGCCCGGCGCGCCGCCGCGGGCAGGGGGGCGAGGTCGATCAGCGGCAGAGGGATCCCGGACGGCGGCGAGACGGCCGCCACCGGCTCGCCGGCCTCGCCGCGGAACACCGTGCGCAGCACCTCGTGCCGGCGCACGATCTCGCCGAGCGCCGCGGCGAACGCCGCGCGGTCGAGAGACCCGGTCAGCTCGACCGCCGCCGGCAGGTTGTACATCGGGCTTCCCGGGTCGAGCTGGTCGAGGAACCAGAGCCGGGCCTGCGCGAACGACAGCGCCCCCCGCTCCTGCCCGGAGGCCCGCGGGATCGCCGGCAGGCCGTCCCGGCTTACCTCGGCCAGCCGGGCGGCGAGCGCCGCCACCGTCGGCGCCTCGAACACCGCCCGCAACGGCAGCTCGACGCCGAACGCCTCGCGGATCCGCGAAGCCACCTGCGTCGCCAGCAACGAATGGCCGCCCAGCTCGAAGAAGCTCGCCTTGATCCCCACCCGTTCCAGCCCCAGCACAGCGGCGAAGATCCCCGCCACCAGTTCCTCGGCCGGCGTCCGCGGCGCACCGCCATCCTCCCCGTCTCCTGCCCAGCCTCCCGCTGCCAGCGGCGACGGCAGGGCGGCGAGCGCCCGGCGGTCCACCTTGCCGTTTTGAGTCAACGGCAGCGACTCGAGCACCCCCCAAGCCGACGGCACCATATAGGCGGGCAGCGATTCGCTCAGCCATTCGCTCAGACGGCCGGCCCAGCGATCCGCCGAGCCCTCCGGAGAGCCGGGATCGGCCGCCACCCAGGCGACCAGCCGCAGCTCCCCGCGAACGTCCGGCCGCGCCAGCACCACCGCCTCGCGCACTCCCGGCAGCGCCGCGAGACGCGCCTCGATCTCGCCCAGCTCGATGCGGAAGCCGCGCACCTTGACCTGCTGGTCGAGGCGGTCCAGAAACTCCAACTCGCCGTCCGGCCCATTCGTTCGATACCGCACCAGGTCGCCCGTGCGGTAGAGCCGTCCCCCCGGCGCGCCGCCGAACGGATCGGGAACGAAACGCTCCGCCGTCAGCTCCGGCCGCCCCAGGTAGCCGCGCGCGAGGCCCGCCCCCCCCAGCCACAGCTCCCCGGCCACCCCTAGCCCCACCGGCTCGGCGCCCGCGTCCACCACGTAGCCGCGCGCCCCGCTGATCAGGCGGCCGATCGCCGGCAGACCCGACCCCTCGGGGGAGACGCGGGAGCTGGTCGCGACCACCGTCCCCTCGGTTGGCCCGTAACAGTTGAACAGCTCGAAGCCGGCACCGAGAGCAGGGCGGGAGCGCAGACGGTCGCCGCCGGCGAGCAAGGCGCGCAGCGCGAGTCCTTCCGGAAGCTCCTCCGCCAGCACCGCCTCGGCCAGCGGCGTCGGCAGGAAGGAGACGGCGACCTGCCGCGCCGCCAGCCAGCCGACGAGCGCCGCGGGCGAGGCCACCGTGCCGCGCGGCGGGATGCACAGCGTCCCCCCCGCGGCGAGGCACGACCAGAGCTCCCAGACCGAAGCGTCGAAACCCGGACCGGCCAGCAGGGTCGTCCGCTCGCCCGGGCGCAGAGCGAAGGCCTCCCGGTGCCAACGCGCGAGCCCCGCGAGCCCCGCGTGCCGCAGCAGCGTCCCCTTCGGCAGCCCCGTCGAGCCCGAGGTGTAGATCACGTAGGCCAGGCTGTCCGCGGAGACCGCGCCCGCCAAGCCGGCGATGGCGAGCGGCGCGCCCGCCGGGGGCGCCTCGTCCAGGTGGAGGACCGCCACGCCGTCGGGCGGCGCGAAGCGGCCGGCGAGCCCGCGCACCGTGAGCAGCACCGAGGCGCCGGAATCGGCCAGGATATAGCGCAGCCGCTCGGCGGGGTACTCCGGATCGAGCGGCAGGTAGGCCCCGCCGGCCTTCAGCGTGGCGAGCGCCGCCGTCACCAGCTCCGGCGAGCGCTCGAGCCCGAGCGCCACCCGCGACTCCGGCCCGATCCCCAGGGCCCGCAGGCGCCGCGCGAGGCCGTTGGCCCGGCGGTTCAGCTCCGCGTAGGTGAGCCGCGCCTCGGCGCCCGCGCCGTCCCAGGCATCCCAGACAATGGCCGCGGCCTGCGGGGTCTCGCGCGCCCAGCGCTCGACCTGCTCATGGACCAGGAGATCCGCCGGGACCGACTGGAACGCCCCGCTCCATTCCACCAGAGCCTGATGCCGCTCGGCCGCGCTCAGCAGCGGCAGGCGCGACAGCGGCGTCTCAGGGCCGGCCACGGCCCCTGCCAGCAGCCGCACGAGCTGCCCGGCGAGCCGCTCGATCGTCGCGCCGTCGAACAGCTCGCTGCGGAAGCCGAACGTCCCGGCCAGGCGGTTTTCCTTCGAACCATCGTCCGAGACTCCCAGCGTCAGGCTGAGGTCGAACTTCTCCGTCTCCACCACCGGCGGCCAGAGCGAGCCCGCGAGATCGCCCAGCCGCAGCGACGGCGGCGCCTCGGCGTCCAAGGCGAAGGAGACCTGGAACAGCGGCGAGATGCCGAGGTCGCGCCGCGGTTGCAGCTCCTCGACCAGCTTCTCGAACGGCAGCTCCTGGTGCGCGTAGGCCGCCAGCGCCACCTCCCGCACCCGCCCCAGCAGCTCCTCGAACGTCGGCTCCCCCGCGAGATCGGTGCGCAGCACCAGCGTGTTGACGAAGAAACCGATCAGGTTTTCGGTCTGCAGCTGGCCGCGCCCCGCCACCGGCGTCCCCACGCTGACGTCGTCGGCATGACTGACCCGTGACAGCAGAGCCTGGAACGCTGCCAGCACGGCCATGAACAGCGTCACCCCCTGCCGGCGCGCCAGCGCCTGCAACGGCGCGAGCAGCGCGGCCGGGAAGGTCAGCCCACGGCTGCCGCCGCGATCGTTAGCTGCGGCAGCCGCGGCCGTGCGCGGCCGGTCGAGCGGCAGCTCGAGCACCGGCGGCGCCCCGGCGAGCCGGGCCCGCCAGTGCGCCAGCTCCGCCGCCAGCACCTCGCCTTGCAGCCAGCGCCGCTGCCACACCGCGTAGTCGCCGTACTGGATCGGAAGCTCCGGCAGGGGCGAGGGGAGCCCCCGCGAGAACGCGCCGTAGCTCTCCCCCAGCTCGCCAGCCAGGAGGCGCAGCGACCAGCCGTCGCTCACCGCGTGGTGCATCGTCAGCAGCAGGATCTGCTCGTCGGCTCCGAGGCTCACCAGCGTCGAGCGCAGCAGCGGCCCCGCGGCGAGATCGAACGGCCGCAGCGCCTCGGCGCGCGCCAGCCGCCGGGCCTCCGCCGCGCCCAGAGATTCCGGCAGTCCCGCGAGATCGACCGCCGGCAAAGGGAGGGGCGTCGGCGGATCGATCCATTGCCGGTCCTCGGCGAAGCGGGTGCGCAGCGACTCGTGACGGCGCGCCACTTCGGAGAGCGCGGCGGCCAGCGCCGCACGATCCAACACCCCGATCAGCTCGACCGCCGCCGGGATGTTGTAGGCGGCGCTCCCAGGCTCCAACTGATCGAGGAACCACAAACGGGCCTGCGCGAAGGAGAGCGGCAGCGGCTGATCCCGCGGCACGCGCACCAGCGGCGGGACCGGCGGCGCGGCGCGCTTCGCGATCCCCTCGATCCCCCGCGCCAGCGCCGCCACCGTCGGCGCCGCGAACAGGCGGTAGAGCGGCAGCTCCACCCCCAGCGCCTCGCGCACCCGCGCCACCAGCCGCATCGCCGACAGCGAGTGCCCCCCCGACTCGAAGAAGCTCTCCTCCACCCCGATCCGCCGCACCCCCAGGACTTCGGCGAAGATCCCCGCCAGCAGCTCCTCGAGCGGCGTCCGCGGCGCCTGGCCGGAGCGCTCCTCGGGCAGCGGCGCCCAACGGGACAGCGTCTGGCGGTCCACCTTGCCGTTGGGGGTGCGCGGCATCGAGGCCACGAAACCGAAGCCCGAGGGAACCATGTACTCCGGCAGGCGGGACAACAGGTGCTGCCGCAGCTCGCCCGCGGACACCGCCCCCGGCGCGGTCTCGAGATACGCCACCAGGGCCGTGGCTCCGGAGGTATCCGCCCGCGGCAGCACCACCGCCGAGCGCACCGCCGGATGGGTCAGCAGCGCCGACTCCACCTCCCCCGGCTCGATGCGGAACCCGCGCACCTTCACCTGGTGGTCGAGCCGTCCCAGGAACTCGAGGATGCCGTCGGCGCCGTCCGCGCGATAGCGAACCAGGTCTCCCACCCGGTACATCCGCGAGCCAGGAACCGCCGCGAACGGGTCGGGAACGAAGCGCTCCGCCGTCAGCTCCGGCCGCCCCAGGTAGCCGCGTGACACCCCGGCGCCGCCGAGATACAGCTCCCCGGGCACCCCGATCGGCACCGGCTGCAGGTGGCGGTCCACCACCCAGGCCTGCTCGCCGTCGAGCGGGCGGCCGATCGACGGCGCGCGCTCCGACGCCCGCTCGATCAGCGCCCAGGTCGAGAACGTCGTGTCCTCGGACGGGCCGTAGACGTTGTAGAGGCGCTCGATCCCCGGCTCGGCATACACCCGGTCGGCCAGCGCCCGCGGCACCGCCTCGCCCCCCAGGTTCACCGTCACCACGGACGAGGGCACGCCGCCCATCCGCAGCAGCTCCGCCATCGCCGAGGGGACCGTGTCGATCAACCGCACCGCGCCGGCGATCGCCGCCGGCAGGCCCGGGAGCGCCAGCGCGTTCTCAGCCAGGATCACCGTGCCGCCCCAGGCCAGCGGCGCGAACAGCTCGAAGACCGACATGTCGAAGGTGATCGAGGTCGACGCCAGCACCCCCGACAGCTCGACGTCCGAGTACTCCCGCCGCGACCAGTGCATCAGGGTCGCGGCGCTGCGGTGCTCGATCGCCACCGCCTTCGGCCGCCCTGTCGAGCCCGAGGTGTAGATCACGTACGCGAGGTTGTTCAAAGCGGCCGCCGGCCCTGCTGCCACGGGCGGAGACGCCGGCAGCGCGTCCAGCCGCACGACCTGCGAAGAGGTCTCCGGCAGCCGGCCCGCCAGCTCCGTCGTGGTCAGCACCACGGCGGCGCCGCTGTCGGCCAGCATGAAGCTCACCCGTTCGGCCGGGTAAGCCGGATCGAGGGGGACGTAGAACCCTCCCGCCTCGAGGGTCGCGAGGAGCGCCACCAGCAGCTCCGCGCGCCGCGGCAGGAAGATCGCGACCGCCACCTCGGGACCCACTCCCAAAGCCCGCAGGCGGCCCGCCAGCTCCGCCGTCCGCGCCTGGAGCTCCCCGTAGCTCAGCCGCTCCTCCCCGGCGATCAGCGCCACGGCCCCCGGCGTCCGCGCCGCCTGCGCAGCGAACAGACCGAACAGGTTGGACTCGGACGGCTGAGCCTCCCGCGTCTCGTTCCAAGCCAGGATCTGCCGGCGCTCCGCTTCAGGGAGGATCGGCAACCGCCAGATCGACTCCTCCGGGTCGGCCGCGATCGACTCCAGCAGGACAGCGAAGCGGTCCATCAGCCGCGCCGCCGTCTCAGCGGCGAACAGGTCCGAGTTGTATTGCAGGGCGAGGCTCAGAGTCCCCTGCCGCTCGACCGCGTGGAGCTGGAGGTCGAACGGGGCGGGCGGCCGGTCGAGCGCCAGCGACGAGAGCCGCAGCTCCGCCGACCCCACCTCCACCCCCTCCTCCCCGAGGGCGAAGGCGGTCAGCCCCTCGACTCCCCGCGTCTCCTTCTGCAGGACGAACGAGACCTGGAACAGCGGCGTCCGGCTGGCGTCGCGCTCCGGCGCCAGGTGCTCGGCCAGCAGCGGCAGCGGATACTCGCCGTGCGCGAAGTCGGCCGCCACCGACGCCTTCGTCCGCTCCAGCAGCTCGACGAAGCCCGGCTCCCCCGACAGGTCCCCGCGCAGCACCACCAGGTTCACGAAGTACCCCACCGTCCCCGCCAGCTTCGACTGCGAACGGTTGGCCCGCGGCGAGCCCACGGCCAGGTCCTCCTGCCCCGAGTGCCGGCCGAGCAGAGCCTGGAAGGCCGCGAGAAGAGTCAGGAACAGCGTGCCGTGGCGTGCCCGGCTCAGCGTCCGTAGCGCCGCGACCAGCTCCGCGGGCAGCCGCAGCCGGCAGGCCTCGCCGTGATAGGTCTGGATCGCGGGACGCGGACGGTCGGTCGCCAGCTCCAGGACCGGCAGCCCCGAGAGCCGCTCCCGCCAGTAGGCGAGCATCTCCTCTCCCCGGCCGCCGCGCAGCGCTTCCTGCTCCCGACGGACGTGCTCCTCGTAGGCGAGCCCCGCCGGTCCCAAGGCCGCCGGCGCGCCGCCGGACGCCTCCCGGTAGAGCGCCGCGAGCTCCCGCATCAGCACCGCCAGCGACCAGAAGTCGGCCACGATGTGGTGGATCACCAGCAGGACCACCGGACCGCTCGCGCTCCCCGTCCACAGGCCCACCCGCAGCAGAGGGCCCCGCGCGAGATCGAACGGCCGCCACGCCTCCTCGGCCAGACGGGCGCGCAGCCGCGCTTCGCTCCAGCCGGTGGCGTCCTCGCGGTCGAGCTTGAAGGTCAGGCGCCCGGCGACCCGCTGGCGCGGCTCGCCGTCTGAGATGTCCGAGGGGTCCGAGGGGTCCGCCGGGGTCGTCGGGAAGCTCGTCCGCAGGGCGGCATGGCGGTCGACCAGGGCCTGCACGGCGCGCTCGAGGGCCCCGGCTTCGAGAGGGGAGAGGACGCGGGCCGCCGCGGCGATGTTGTAGACGCTTTCCGCCGGCGCCAGATGGTGGAGGAACCATAGCGCCCGCTGGCCGTGGGAGAGAGACCCCACCGGCCCACCCGAGTCGCTCGCCGGCTCTTCGCCGACCGCTCGCGGCGCCATCAGGCCGCTCGCCAGATCCCGGCTCTCGACGGCGTCTCGCCGCCTCAAAACGCCTTCAACTCTCCGGCCTGCCGACCGGTTTCACACACGTGGGCCCAATCGTTATTACGATGCGCAAATCCGCCATATACCTTACATAGTGCGGGAAGCTCCAAATCCGGGACGCTCCCTTCCCGGAACCGGACGCTGGAGGCCGGCCTCGCGGTATATCGTCCGTGCGTCATTCTGGATAGGATCTTCGCGCCATGAAAATCCGTCTCCGGCTCCTCGGCTCCGCCCTCGCCGTCCTCCTCCTCTCGTGCCGTAGCGCCCCGGCGCCGGCCGGCTCCTCCTCAGGCCCTGCCGCCGCCAAGCCGCACCGGGTCGTCCTGCTCAGCCTGGACGGCGCCGGAGCGGCCGAGCTCCGGCAGCTCTACGGCCAGGGGAAGCTCGCCGCGGGAGGGTTCGCCCGCTTCTTCCGCGAGGGTCAGGTGGCCGACGGCCTGCTGCCGGTCGATCCGTCGCTGACCGCCACCAACCACATCAGCCTCGCCACCGGCTATCCGGCGGACCGCACCGGAATCGTCGCCAATTCGTTCCATCCGCCGGGGGGAACGTTCAATGCGACGGCGACCGGCTTCGCGGCGGCGATCGGCACCGAGACGCTGTGGGAGGCCGCGCGGCGGCAGGGGAAGCGGGTGGGGGTCCTCACCTGGCCGGGCGCCGACGACGCCGGACCGCGCCGCCGGGGAGATTGGGGGATGGCCTACGTCAACAACCCGGACCGCTCCCCGGAGATGGTGACGATCGCCGGCGCCAGGTGGCAGCCGGCCGAGGCGATGGCGCGGGAGCACGGGATCGCGGGCTCCGCCGTGCGCGGCGCGGAGGTCGAGGTCGCCGCCGGCGAGCCCGGAGCGCAGCGCTTCAACCTCCTCGCGGTCGGCCAGGGGCTGGTGGTCCTCCCGCCGGGGAGCCCGAAGGGCTTTCCCCTCGCCCTCGGAAAGTGGGCCGAGATCCCCTGCCGTCTCACCTTCAAAGCCGCCAAGGCGAAGGACGCCAAAGACGCCAAGGATGCGAAGGACGCCAAGGAGACCCCGCCCCGCGACGCCGTCTGCCCGGTCAAGCTCGTCGCGCTCGACCTCGCCGGCGACACGCAGGTCTACTTCGGCGGCACCTATCCCCTCGCCGCCTATCCCGCCGACTTCGCCGCCGAGCTCGCCGCCCGCGGGCTCTACTGGCCCGGCCCGCCGGACGACGCCTCGCTGAGCGCCGCCTGGACGGGTGAGAAAGAGATCGACATCGCCACCTGGAGCGAGCAGTCCGAGCGCTTCGCGCGCTTCTTCGGCGACACCCTGATCGCCGCCGCGCGCCGCCCCGACTGGGACCTCCTCCTCGGCTACGTCCCGGTGATCGACGAGGCGGGGCACCAGCTGCTGTTGACCGACCCGCGGCAGCCGGGCTACTCCGCCGCGCGCCGCGACGCCTGCGCCGCGGCACGTCTGCGCGTCTGGCAGGCGGTCGACCGCGAGCTCGCCCGGCTGCTCTCCACCCTCGACCTACGCACCACCACCGTGGCCCTGGTCAGCGACCACGGCATGGCCCCGGCCCACACCGCCGTCGATCCCAACGGGCTGCTGCGCGAGCAGGGTTTGCTCGCCGTGGACGCCAAGGGGAAGATCCGCTACGACGCGACCGCCGCCTACGTCATCGGCTCGGGCGGCGTGGGAAACCTCTATCTGGCGGCCGGCAAGGAGGAGCTGATCCCCAAGATCCGCGAGAGCCTCCTCGCCTGGAAGGTCGGCGGCGAGGCGCCGGTCGAGCGCGTGCTCACGCGCCGGGAGGCGGCCGCGCTCGCCCTCGACCACCCCGACAGCGGCGACCTGATCGTCTTCTTCCGCGAGGGGTTCGGCTCCCGCAACCTGCTGAAAGAGGGGAAGCTCTCGGCCCCCACCAACACGCTCGGCATGCACGGCTACCTCAACACCCACCCCTCGATGCGCGCCGTCTACCTGGCCGTGGGCGCCGGCATCCCCCACGGGAAGACCGGCCTGGTGAAGAACCCCGAAGTCGCGGGGAGGGTGGCGGGCTGGCTGGGGATCGAGAAGCCCCGTCCCGAAGCTCCGGCGTCGGCGGCCCCGCCGGTCCCTTAAGCGTCGTCGCGCAGCCCCTTGCGCACGGCCTCGACGACGAGGGCGCTCTGCAGGTTGGAAAGGTCCTGGTGGATCTGCACCAGCGCCTTCTGCACGATCTCGGACAGCAGCCCGGAGGGCGCCGTCGTCTCGCCGGGCGCCGGGCTCGCCGGGCCGCCGATCCGCGCCAGCTCGCGGTCGATCAGGCTGACGACGGCGAAGAAATCCGCCCCCCGGATCGCCAGCACGGTGAGCAGCTTCTCGAGCGAATCGAGCTTCGGCCGCTCCCGGCCGCTCTCGTACTTGCAGAGCTGGCTCTTGCCGATGCCGGCCGCCCTGGCCAGGGCGGACTGCGAGAGCCCCCGCTCCTCGCGCATCAGGCGGAGAGCCGGGCCGAGGTTGCGAAACATGTCCATGCGGCGAAGATGCTACTTCCCGCCATTTCTTGCACGCCCCCGCTTTCCAGCGCAAGTCACGGAAAGCAAACGAGATCACCGCACCCTCGCGAGGGAAGCTCCGCCGGGTGGTTGCAGAAAGCCGCAACAAGTCTGATGATCCGCAGCCATGCGGAGGCTTTCGTCGCGGTCGTACGGCAGCTCGGAGCTGGCGGGAGTGGTGGGCGCGCGCATCCGGGCCTTTCGGCGGGAACGGCGCTGGACGCGCGAGCACCTCTCGACGCTCCTCGAGATCAAGGTCTCCTGGCTGGCAGGGTACGAGGAGGGGCGCGCGCTCCCTCCCACCTACACCCTCTATCAGCTCGCCGGCGCCTTCGGCGTCAGCGTCGCCGCCTTCCTCGACGAGACCCCGCGCGACCGCCCCCTCTCGCTCGACGAGGCGCTCGCCCTCCTCCGCCGGATCGAGAGCCTGGACCCGGCGGACCGCCGCGAGGTGAGCGCCTTCCTGGCGACCCTGCTGCGAGTCCTCGAAGGGCTCCGTGAGAAGCGGTAACGGCAGCCCGGCGCCGGCTTGTTATACTCGCTCCGTGCGCAGGACTCTCCCCACTGCCAAAGGTCCCTTCCGCGCCGACCAGATCCGCTCGGGCGATCCCTACGAGCTCTCCAACGGCCATGCCATCCAGTGCATGACCACCGGCGGACGCGGCTCGCGCGCCAATCTTCTCGGCGGCTCGATGCTCGACAGCGATCCGGCGGTCGAAGAGGCGGGGATCGACACCGGATACTCCCCCTCGGCCGACACGCTGCGCGCGCCGGACGTGGCCGTCGGCAACGTACCCGACACGCCGGGCTGGGTGCAAGGTGCGCCGCCCCTGGCGGTGGAATACGCCGACACCGGACAGGATGAAAAGGAGCTGGCGCTCAAGATCTCCGAGCTCCTGGCCGCCGGCACCCGGATCGTCTGGGTCGTCCGCCTCTCCGGACCCCGCCGGGTCGAGGTCCACGAGAGCGGGCAGGATTTGCGCATCGCACGTCCGGGCGAGGAGCTCACCGCGCCGGGGATCCTGCGGAACCCCGTGCCCGTCAACGCGCTCTACGACCGCGAGGCCGCCCACGCCGTCACTTTCCGCAACCTGCTCCAGCGCCAGGGCTATCGGGATCTCGACGAGATCCGGGGCGAAGGACGGAAAGAAGGACGAAACGAAGGACGGCAGGAGGGGCAGCAGCAAGCCCTGCGCGAATCCGTCCTCGCCGTCCTCCAGGCTCGCGGCCTGCCGGTCGACGACGCGGCACGCTCCGCCCTCGCGGCGGTCGACGATCCCGTCGCCTTGCGTCGCCACCTCACCCGGGCGGCGACGGCGTCCACGGCGGACGAAGTCTTCGCCGGCGAATAGCTGACCCGACCCAGGAGGTTCTATGAAGCGAGTCACCGGCATTGGCGGCATCTTCTTCAAAGCCAAAGACGCTCCGGCCCTACAGGCCTGGTACAAGAAGCATCTCGGAATCGATGTCCAAGCCTGGGGCGGAGCTTCTTTCGATTGGACCGACGCCGAGGGCAAGCCGGTTGCCGGCACAACGGCTTGGTTCATTGCTTCGGCGCAAAGTGAGCAGTTTGCTCCCAGCACCGCTCCATTCATGGTCAATTACCGGGTGGAGGATCTCGACGGCCTGCTCAAAGCCTTGCGCGAAGAAGGCTGCAACGTTCTCGAGAAGATCGACGATTCCGAGTACGGAAAGTTTGGCTGGGTCATCGATCCCGAAGGAAACAAGGTCGAGCTTTGGCAACCGCCTGCCGGCGGATGATCAGGACAGTCGGCCTCAGCACCAATCTGCGGCTTGAACCTGAATCTCCCTGCGTCCCTTCGGGACTTGAGGCAGAGGGGAACCGGACAAACCCGGGGTTGAATCCCACCCTCTTATACACAACGATCTCATGCCTCGGCGCCAGCCCGCAGGGCGGCATTCCTGTAGCCCAGGCCGTGAGCCCTGGGTTGGCGTGGCATATCTCGAAAAAGGAGGGTGGGAACGCCGACGTTCCCAGGGTTGACACCCTGGGCTACAGGAAGGCCGCCCTGCGGGCTGGCGTCAGTCACACGCGGGAAATTATGCGACCTTTCCATGGAGAGACTGGGATCGCCCGGCGGTCGGCTCAGACCCTCAGCGTCCCAGTGTCGTCGGCACCTCAGGCCCGAAGGGCCGCAGGGATAAAGACCGGGGTTTCAACCCCGGGTCCGTCCGGCTCCCCTCTCCCTCAAGTCCCGAAGGGACGCAGGGATACAGCCCGGGGCTTCGGGACTGCCGGCTGCGGGCTGGCGCCGGGGCAATTGAGATCGTTGTGTACAAGAGGGTGCGCTTGGCCCCCTTGAAGCTCGAGACCGAGCCCGGTTCTTATCCAAGGTGAGATGAGGCGTTGACCTCGCTCCGGAACTGGCATAGAATTCAAAGACTAATAGAATCAGGAACATACGGCAACTGATATCGCATCGCTGGCTGGGGCTCTTGGACCGCGATCGGTATTCTGGGGCCAGGCGGCGCAAGGTTGGATTTAGAGGTTGGCGTTCACAGTAGGTGAGGTAACTATGTGTGCAGATCAGGCAGGCGGTGAGTTCGCAAAGGCCGGCATCGACGCGGCCGTTGAGGTTGTCAAAATCGTTTACGATGACGCCTTGAAGCCTCTCGCGGTAGAAACTGGGAAGGCCCTAGGTACTCTCGGTAAGACAGTGAATATGGCATTGGCCCCCCTGAGCGGACTCGTATGGGGTTGGGAAAAAATAATCGTATACCTTTCTGAGACAGCAGAGCGGGTCCTTGAGAAGCGAGGCGTACCAAAAGAACGCATTCAGGCACCAGACCTCGACGTTGCAGTGCCAGCCATCGAGGCGATGCGATACAGTAAGCTACGCGAGAACTATGTGAATCTCGTAGCGACTGCAATGGATACAGCAACATCCGGTCAAGCGCACCCTGCGTATGTCGAGGTGCTCAAGCAGTTGACTCCGGACGAAGCACTGATATTGGAGTACCTTCCGCGCGTCGGCTTGCATGAGCCGCTTGTTGACCTTGCTTACTACTCCCCTGACGGGGGGCAGTTCACCCGCTATCGGCATGTAGGGACGCTTGGTCAAGACGCGGGGTGCAGTCACCTTGAGCAGGTGCCGGAATATCTCGATAACCTATGCCGCCTAGGATTGCTTGAGATCCCTGAATCAGCACATCTCTTTGATAATTGGCGGTATGACAAAATTCGCGAACTTGAGTTGGTCGAAATCGCTGCTGCGGAAATTCCTCAAGGGAGTCAGCCTGCTATCGTAAAGAAGATGGTCGGGATAACGTCATTCGGCGAGGCGTTCAGAAGCGCATGCGTAACAGTGCCTTTAAAGAATGTCGCCTAACAGGGGTCGAGGGACGGTGACCAAAAACAGCGTGGCCACCGCCGTTCACCTCTGAACGTTATGTGCCGGAGAACCTTTAGGGACTCTGAGAATGCTAGGTCCACGCCCAACCTCTGAGCGTTTGCGGGCTATTGAATTTCGAATTGACTTTCTGCGTGCATCCTTGGACTCTCTGCAGGCTTTGGCTGAGGCTGGCGACGAAATCCTCGAGGCCGACACCGCCTCGCCGCCCCGCAAACTCATCCCGTACACTATTCGCGCCTCTATCATCGTTATGGCTTGCGCGATGATCGATGGTTGTCTCGTCGATCTCGCCAATAAAATCAGGGAGGTCGAAAGACTCACCTTAGGATACAACGACCTCCGAGGATCATCTATCGACAAAGCGCGGACCTTCTTCAAGAAAGTTGCTCGGTTAGGGTTCCCAGATGAAACTCAGACATGGAGCAAGTTGAAAGCATACTTTGAACTTCGCCACGCGCTGGTGCATACATGGGGGCATATCACGGATGAGGGAAAAAGGAAAATGATTGCAGATTTAAAAGAGGTTTGCGTATCAGATTCCGGAGAGGCGAACCTAGGCGCTGCCGCTGTAGGCGAGGCACTGCGGGTTATGCGAGACTTCGCGAACGAACTGCAGATCATTCTGAGTGACCCAGGAAATCATGACGACGGCACATAACCCCGCGCTGCACCGGCGCCAATTGCACTATCGTACGGTCGTCGCCTCCTGGTTGAAAAGAGCAGCGCAAAGCTTAGGCTCTATGTAAAGGAGGAGGTTGAGAGATCACGCGTGCGGGCAATTGCCGCTTTCACGGCAGTTGTCGCTCTTGTAGCCTTCCTTAGCGCACTTGGCGTCTACCAGCTTCTCAAAAGCTATATAGACAACTCTGTCGCAGGGGCTCTTCAAGAAGAAAGCACGAGGAGGGCTTTTACTAGAATTCGTGAGCGCTCGACCAAGCAGATAAGCTCTTAGGACGCATAACAGAGGTAAACCAAGAGGTCATTGGCCGCCTGGATCAGATCAAGAGCGCAGCCGGATCAATCGGGACGTTTCGGATTGCATCCGGGAGAACTAATTCTAATGATTGGCGAGCTAATGGAGAGGGTATAACTGCTCCTAGTTGACACGAGCTCTCCTGTGGTCATGCAGGCTGGGTCTGCGGAGAGCACGTCAACGACGTCGGTTGGCTCGTCTGCGGCTGCTACGATCCCTCCGCATAGAGCGGCCAGTAGCCTTAAGCCGCCGCGGGGTGCCGGCCTCTTTGGAGCAGGGCGACGTGGGTCGCCAAACGGCACCGGAAATCCAGGCGTCCCGACCCAACGGGCCGGGAGAATCGAGCCCAGGGCTGAGGCCGAAGGCCGATGCCCTGGGTCAAGGGACGCCACCTCTTGGCGGCCTGCAAGGTCGCGAGAGGCTTAAGGCTCGACAGGGCCGCAGACGGGTGCTGGAGTTACCGGCGGACCTGAAAGCTCTCGCGGCCTTGCAGGCCGCCTTTCGCGTGGGCCTGGCAACCCAGGGCATCGGCCTTCGGCCTCAGCCCTGGGCTATGCTCTCCCGGCCCGTTGGGCCGGACGGGCTGTCCGGCAGGCGGCAGGCACCCGTCAAACGTCAGGCGCCGAAAGGAACTCCGTGAGAGTCACCGTCTGTGAGCTGCCACACCAACCGGAGCGTCTCGCCGCCTCGTGGGCGGCCTTGTGCGAGCACACCGCGCGGCATCGCTCGGAGCTCGTGGTGCTGCCGGAGTTTGCCTTTGTCGAGCCGGTTTGGGAATCCGAGCGCTTCGATGCGGCGCGTTGGGCCGCCGCCGTGGCCGCCTGCGACGGATGGCTTCGTCGTCTTCCCGAGCTACACGCGGCGCACGTCGTCGGCGCCCGGCCGGTCACCGTGGCGGGCCAGCACTTCAACGAGGGTTTCCTCGCGTCGAGCGACGGAGCCGTCGTCCCGCTGCGCCGCAAGTACTTCCTTCCCGACGAACCGGGCGGCTGGGAAACCCGCTGGTTTGCGAGAGGAGATCGCGAGTTCCCGAGGTTTACGGCCGGCAGCCTGTCGTTCGGACTGAACATCTGCACGGAGCTGTGGGCGCTGGAAACCTACGGCGCGTATGCCTCGCTGAACGTCAACGCCATTCTCTCCCCGCGGGCCACGGCGGCCGCCACGACGGACAAGTGGCTGGCGGTCGGCACGGTCGCCGCGGTTCGTTCGGGCGCCTACAGCCTGTCGTCGAACCGTGTGCACGCGGACGGCGCCTGCGGCGGCGTAGGCTGGATCATCAGCCCGGACGGCGAGCTCCTGGCGAAGACCTCCAGCCAGGAGCCTTTCAGCACTCTCGAGATCGACCTCGGCGCCGCGGCGGCTGCGCAACGGACCTATCCACGGTATGCGTTTGCCGCCGGTGCCTGACCCCTGAGATGCGGAGGTTCGGAGATACTCTTCCGAGGACAGATCACGGCTCGCAAACGGCTTCAGCTGTTCCTCCCAGTCTGCGCGGGCTCGCTCCGCTCCGCCTTCCGCACCCTACTTAAGGAAGCAATCGTCCGAAGCCGGAAACTGTCTCACCCGACTGACCGTGAGGATACGAACGATGAGAATGCGCCGTTTGGTCTGCCTGCTGGCCCTCGCCTGCTCCCTCTTTGCCCTCGCCGCGAACGCCGCGGTCCCGGCCGTGCCGCACCTGACGGTCCAAAGCAATCTCTGCTTCGGCTCGAACGACATCATCTGGACCGCGGTGAGCGGCGCCACCTACTACGAGCTGTGGGGCTCGAACTACACCAACTTCACCCCCCAAAGCGTCTGGTACTCCGGCCCCTTCACCAGCCACTCCACCACCACGGCCGCGCTTCCGACCACCTATTTCCACGTCCGCGCCTGTAACACCAGCGGCTGCAGCGCCTTCAGCAATACCGGCGTCGCCCGGTATTACAACGGCTGCCAGTAAGATTTTCTCTCTCCCAGCCAGGAGCACCCCCGCGGCGCCGGAATGAACAGGGAGCCGTGGGGGGGCACCCGTGAGGGCCGTATTGTGTGCCTATTGTGTGGCGGGGCTTCCGACAGATCAGGGAATCAGCGTAAGTCTCTGATTCTAAATGGTATCCCCAACGGGATTCGAACCCGTGTCGCCGCCTTGAAAGGGCGGTGTCCTGACCACTAGACGATGGGGACCCGGAAGGGTGGCCGGCCAGCCCGGTGCGGCGGGGCGAGCCGGCACAAAATATAACATGAGAAGCCGCGTCCGCTCTTCCCTTGGTGCGGTGGCGGCTCCTCTGCTACGGTACGGTCTTAGCGTCTCACCGAAGTCTGCCATGAATCGCGCCACACGCCTGGTCTCCTCGCTCGGCTATGCCCTCTGGCGCCCGCTGCTGCGCCGGCGTCTCGGCCGCGTGGCGCTCGAGAGGATCGACGGCGTTTCCCTGGTGGTCCTTCCCGAGGTGTTCAATCCGGTGGTCTTCCGCACCGGTACTCTGCTGGCGCGCGCCGTGGCCTCCTGGGCCGTCCCGGAGGGCACACTCCCTGAAGACGTGAGGGTCCTCGACCTGGGGACGGGGAGCGGGGCTGGCTCCCTGTTCGCCGCCCGGCGCGGCTTCCGGGTGGTGGCGGTGGACGTCAATCCGCAGGCGGTGCGCTGCGCGCGCGTCAACGCCCTCCTCCACCATCTGGAAGAGCGGATCGAGGTGCGGCAGGGGGACCTCTTCGCGCCGGTGGCGGGCGAGCGCTTCGACCTCGTGCTGTTCAATCCTCCCTACTTCCGCGGCGTGCCGTCGGGCGACCTCGACCGCGCCTGGCGCGGCGCGGACGTCCTCGAGCGCTTCGCGGACGGGCTCGCCGGCGCTCTCACGGCGACGGGCACGGCGCTCCTCTGCCTGTCGACGGACGGCGCGGGGGAGGCGCTGCTCGCCTCCCTGCGCGCTCAGGGGTTCGGCCTGGCGACCGCGGCGCGTCGGGACTTCGGCAACGAGGTGGTCACCGTCCACGCGGCACGAAAGGCCGTCGCATGAAGGGGAAGATCCTGCTGGTCAATCCCCGCATGTGCCCGCCGAAGGCGGTGCGGATGCCGCTCTCCCTCCTCGCCTTGGGCGCGGCGCTCGAAGGGGAGCACGACTACCGGATCGTCGACGGCAACCTCGACGGCGACGCGGTGGGCACCGTGCTGCGCGAGCTGGCGGCGGAGCCCTGCGACCTGGTGGGGATCACGGTGATGCCCGGGCCGCAGGTGGCTCCCGCGATCGAGATCTCGGCGGCGGTGCGCGCCGCCTTCCCGCGGGTCCCGATCGCCTGGGGCGGGTACTTCCCAACCCTCTACCCCGCGGCGGCGATCAACGCTCCTTACGTCGACTACGTCGTCCGCGGCCAGGGGGAGACGACGCTCCGCGAGATGGTGGCGTGCGCTGCGGGACGGCGCCGGAGACGTGGCGAACGTCAAGGGTGTTACCTGGAAGGAAGACGGCGAGGTGCGGCACAACCCGGACCGCCCGTTCGAGCCGCCGGAGCGCTTTCCTCCCCTCCCCTACGAGCGGGTGGGCGCCGACATGGCGCGCTACCTTCGCCCGAGCTTCATGGGGACGCGCACCGCCGTCCATCAGCTCGCCATCGGCTGCCGCTACCGCTGCACCTTCTGCGGCGTGGTCTCGATGTTCAACGGCACCACGAAGCTCGACACCCCGGGGCGCCTGCATGCCGCGCTGACCGAGCTGCGCGACCGCTGGGGGGCCACGGCGGCGCAGTTCTACGACAACAATTTCTTCGACCGCGAGGAGACCAGCGTCCCCGTCCTCGAGGTGCTGGCCCGCCTCGCCATGCCCTGGTGGTGCTACGCGCGGGCGGACACGCTGGCCGGGTTCTCAGCGCCGCCACCTGGGAGCTGATCCGCCGCAGCCGGCTGCGCATGGCCTACATCGGCGCCGAGACGGGGAGCGACGAGGTGCTGCGCGTCGATGAAGAAAGGGAGCCGCGTCGAGCACACCTTCGAGGCCGTCCGCCTCTGCCGCGCCCACGGGGTGATCCCCGAGCTCTCCTTCGTCCTCGGCGGGCCGGACGATCCGGAGGGGGAGGTCGAGCGGACGTTCGAGCTGATCAAGCGGCTGAAGGCGGTCCACCCCGAGTGCGAGGTGATCCTCTACTTCTACAGCCCGACGCCGCAGCGCGACCCGGCCTCGTCGGCGGCCGGCGCGCGGCTCCCCACGCTCGCCAGCTACGGCCCCGAAGGGCCCGCCGCTGCCGGCGACGCCCGAGGAGTGGACCGAGCCGCGCTGGATCCGCTACGTCTGCCATCAGGACGCCCCCTGGCTCACCCCGCGCTTGCGTCAAAGAGTGCAGGACTTCTCGACCGTCCTCGGCTGCCGCTTCCCCACCGTCCAGGACTACCGCACCCCGGCCTGGGGAAAGTCGATCCTGCGCGGCCTGGCGAGGCGGCGCTACGAATCCGGCCGCTACGACGATCCCTGGGAGCTGCGCCTCGCGAAACGGGTCATCCCTCTCCGCGAGCCGCAGCGGGAGAGCTTGTAGAGACGAAGCCGGAGCGATGATCGAGGAGGGCGATCTGCCCCGCGCCTTCCTCGAACCAGAGCCGCCCCGAGGGGTCCGTGCGCAGGTCCCCGGCATTGGCGTTGGCAAGAGGAATTGGATATTCGGTCCAGCCCGGCGTGTGCTTCATACGGCGGTCACGATCAATCCTTGAAGGCGGCTGTAGCGATCAGTGCTTGCTGAACCTCGCAGTCACGCTCGCGTTCCCCGCGCTGGTCATGGTGCATGTCGTCGGAGCAGCATTCGCGTTGCCCAGCGTGCAATTGGTGGAAGTCCAGTTCGTGAAGTTGTAGGTGCCGTTCGGCGTGGCGGTGATCGACACCGCGGTGCCGCTGGTGAACCCGCCCGGACAATTCTGTGATGTATTGATGGTCACGCTGCCGCCGGCCAAGGGGCTGACGCTTTTCGCGAGCGTGTGGCACGGGATGGCGGCGAAGTTCGCCGTGACGGCGGCCTTTCCGGCGCCGGTGATCGTGCAGGTCGTCGAAGACGCGCTTGGATTGGCCAGCGTGCAGTTCGCCGCCGTCCAGCTCGAGAAGTTGTAGCCGCTGTTCGCCGACACAGAGATGGACACCGCGTCACCCTTCGCGAAGCCGCCGAAGCAATCCGGCGCGGTGCCGATCGAAGCCGTGCCGCCCGAGGTCGGGCTGCTGGCGGCGCTCACGCCGTAGCAACTCGCCACGTCGCCCACTGTCAGATGGACCGAGGAGGACCAGCCGGTGGGGCCGCCGGTGTCGCCGGCGAGCGCGAGCTCGTACCAGAGATAGCCGTCAAAACCCGACTGCGTATTGCCGGTGGCGACGAACCGCTTGCCCTCGCCGATGTGGCCCAGGACCGTCGACGACTGCTGTGCTCCGTCTCGGACTTCCAGCGTGTTGGGGAACGCGCCGCTGACCTCGAGGCGCGTACTGCTGGCCAGCGTGGACAGGCATGACGACGGGACCCATCCGTCCCAGTGGTACCAGCCCACGGGCAGCGAGGACGCCTGCGCGAATTCGCGGCCGGCCAGATAGATCTCCTGATACGAGCCGACCGTGTCATAGGCGATGAATTTCTCTCCCGGCCAGACGTACGTGATTTGCGGCGCCGACGCTTGCGGCAGCGCCGTCACCGTGCACTTCGAGACAACCGAGACCGCGGCGGGGACGGCGAGGTGACCGAGATCGGTCATGAGATGGTCCCAGCTCCAGGCGGGACCCGGATCCCAGTGATGGTTCGCGCCGCCCCAGTACAGCGCCGGGTTGTTCGGGTCGGGCACCTGGTTATGGCCGATGAGGTGCGCGCGGTCCAGCGGAATTGCGTACGCGCCGTGCAGACAGGACACCAGCGCTTCCAGCGACTGCCACTGCTCCGGCGTCTGCCACGAGTAGTCTTCCAGCGGCGAGCCCTCGGCCCATCCTTCTATCTCGATGCCGATCGCGGCGCGGTTGTAGGAGCTGTTGCCGCAGTGGTACGCGGTGTTGGCGTCGGCGACGAACTGCCACACCGAGCCGTCGCGATTGACGAGATAGTTCGAGCTCACCTGGTTCGACGGATTCTGAAAAATCGACAGCGTGTCGGCGGCGGTCTCCTCGGTGGTGTGGATGACGTTCATGGTGATGGCCACGCCGTTTCGGCCGACGGCATAGTTGGTGGTGGGAATGGTGTCACCGTACCAGACCACGTTCGAACAATTGGTATTGGCCAGCGTTGAAATGCGCCAGGCGCCGCTTCTCGGCGCCGGCGCGTCGGGATGAATCCGCTCGAGGACCTGCTGCGCGAAGAGATCGGCGATTTCCTTCTGAGGGATGCCGCTGAACTCCGCGACCACGCCGCGCCAACTGTCGACGTCGCGCGCCACGGCCTCGGGGTGCTTCGCTGCGATGCGGGCCAGCAGCGCCGTCCCACCGCGAATGTTGGCTTCGGCATCCGTTCGCAGCAGATCGGGCGAGACGCCGAGCAGCGCGGCCGCGTCGCGCAAGCTGTGCCCGAACCAGTCGTCGTCGCGCAGCCCCATGACGCCGTACGCCGGCGGACGGTCACTGGACGTCGACGGCTGCCGCTGCACTCCGCCGGAGCGCACGTAGGCGACGGCGCGGACGATCTCCAGCGGCACGCCGAATTCCCTGCTGGCGCGCTCGTACGACGCGCTCAGGTCCGCGGCGTTTGCGATTGCACCAAACAACGCGAATAACGCGATGGCAACGGAGACCCGCTTTTTCAACATGCAAACCTTCCCTTCCTCGGACCGGGAGATGTAAGGGGATGTTAGGACGGATTAAAACACACCGGGAGCTGAGCGGCAAGCTTCGATGACCCGCGGCCGGCGGCTCTAAGCCGGTGCATTCCTGGTGGGCCTTGTAGAACAGATCGGCCGGGACGGTCGGGACCGTCAGGCGGAGCTCCTGGGCGATCGCCTTGTTGCCGAGGCCTTTCCCCACCAGGCGAAGCATCTCCACCTCGTAGGAGCTCGTTGCGCTGTCTCGCCCTGTCACGATATTTTCAGCGCCAAATCCAATTGTTTGGACCAAATCTCGGCTGTTTGGCTCTGATTTCTATTTTTAGGGCCTGATTTTTGTTTTTAGCACCTGAATTTCATTTTTGGGCCTAAAAAAGCTCCGGATCACTCTAAAAGCAATCCGTAGAGTCAAAAAATTGATCTTAGCGTCTAAAATCGATTTTAGCGCCTAAAATTCAAAAATCCGGACAAAAAGAGACCGTCAGTCCCCAAAACCAATCCAGGGCGCCAAAAACTATCTCTTTCGGTCTACGACATCTCCGCCTGCGGCCAGAGCCAGTCGCCGACCAGCTTCTCGACGGGAAGGGCGTAGGCGTCCTGGCGCAGGCGCCAGCGGGCGAGGGCCCTCATCGGGCGGGTCCAGGGGGTGCCGGGGGTCCAGGCGAGGCGCTGGTAGAACTTGAAGCGCTCGACGAGGCGGTGCTTCTCGGGGCTCACCCAGGGGCCGGAGGAGCCGATGAAGTCGAAGCGCGACCATTCGTCGAGGGTGGCGGGGAGGACGTAGCCGCCGCGCACGGCGTCGTCTGTGAGCGGCGAGCCGGGGTAGGGCTTGAAGTAGAAGACGGGGGTCTCGAAGTCGGGGGACATCGCGCGCAGCCGCTTGGCGAGGTCGAGCGAGGCGCGCACGCTGGCGTCGGACTCGCCCGGGAAACCGACGATGAAGGGGAAGATCCCCTTGATGCCGTGGCGCCGGATCTTCTCGGCGCTGATCAGCACCTGCTCGACCTTGATGTCCTTCTTGATGCGGTCGATCATCTCCTGCGAGCCCGATTCGACGCCGATCAGCACGCGGCGCAGCCCCGAGCGCCGGCAGAGCGCCAGCGCCTCCTCGGTCAGCCGGTCCCCCTGGTCGGCGCGCATCGTGGCCGCCCAGGTGATCGGCAGCGCGCGGCGCAGCATCTCCTCCGCCACCGCCGCGACCCGCGGCAGGTAGGTGAAGTAGGTCTCGTCCTGGAACGAGAGGTCGTCGAAGCGGTAGCGCCGCCAGAGCTCGCCGATCTCCTCCCCCATCCGCTCGGGGGCGAGCCCCACCCACTTGCGGTTGTAGACGAAGGGATCGGCGCAGAAGGCGCAGCGGAAGGCGCACCCCTGCGACGAGATGTAGTCGAGCTGCCGCCGCCCTTTGAGCTCGTAGTAGCGCTCGACGGGGAGCAGGGTGTAGTCGTGCGGGCGGAGGCAGTTGAGGTCGGCGAGGGCTCGCGGCGGGTTCTGGTGCACGGCGCCGTCCACGTCGCGGTAGGAGCAACCGGCGCAGCCTTTCAGATCGTGCACGATCCCTCCACCCGCCGCCAGCCGGTCGCAGATCTCCGCGAAGGTGTTCTCCCCCTGCGCCTGCACGGTGACGTCGACGCTCGGCTCCGCCAGGCACTCGCGGCCGAACAGCGACGGGTGCCACCCTCCCCAGACGACCGGCAGTTCCGGACGGCGGCTCTTGGCGAAGCGCGAGGCGCGGACGGCGTCGGCGATCGGCCCGCCGGTGAGCACCGTCACGCCCAGGCAGAGGGCGCCGTCGAGGGCGCGGGCGAGGGCGGCGTCGGGATCGCGCTCCAGGCGGGCGTCGACGATCACCACCTCGTAGCGCTCGGGGTCCAGGTGCGAGCCGACGGCGAGGAGGGCGAGCGGCAGGGTGTAGAAGACCGCCTGCGGGTTGTAGAGGACGACCCGGTGGCGTTTCAAACCGTCTTCTCCCGTAAGGCGAGCGAGCAGACACAGCGGCGGCAGACGGCGTCGCGCGCCGTATCGAGCCCGCGCCGCCAGGCGAGCGCATGATTCCGAATTGAGGATCGCCGCCAGGTCTCCGCCTTCGCGCAGATTGCCGAGCGGCGGCTGGAAGAAGCAGGGGCGCACGGTGCCGTCCGCCTCGACCACCGCCGAGACCCACGGGGCGTTGCACTCGACGGGGGCGAAATCACCGTTGACCCACAGCGCGGCGAAGTGGCGGAGCAGGCGGCGCTCGAGCTTCTGCGGGCTCTCGGCGAGGAAGCCGGAGGCGAAGTCGGCGGCGTGCTCGCGCGCCAGGGCCGCCAGCTCGGCGGCGAGGAGGGGGAGATCCTCGATGGCCAGGGCGACCCCGGCCGCCCGCTCCTCCGCCCAGCCGCCCGGACGATTGAACGCCTCGCTGCTGACGTCGGCGGCGAGGAAGCTGAGGCGGTCGAGCCCCAGCTCGCGGGCGGCGCGGACGGTGGCGCGCAGCTCTTGGAAGTTCCCGCGCTGCACGGTGCAGCGGCCGGAGAGGGCGATCGCCGGGGCGGCGGCGCGCAGGGCGGCGACGCCGGCGGCGAGCTTCGCGTAGGCGCGCGGCAGGTTGCGGATGCGGTCGTGGATCTCGGGGGGGCCGTCGAGGCTCACCACCACGTCGTCGCAGACGCGGGCCAGCGGCACGGCGTCGCGGGCCAGCAGCAGGCCGGTGGTGAGCAGGGTGATGCCGATCCCGGCGCCGCGGAGGAGGGCGCAGAGCTCCCAGAGATGGGAATGGAGGAGCGCCTCGCCGCCGGAGAGGACCACGCGCTCGACCCCCAGCGCCCGCCAGCCCGGCAGCCAGCGCTCGACGTCGGCCGCCGTCAGCTCGTCGCGCCGCCCGTCGCGCCAGATGTCGCACATCAGGCAGCGGCAGTTGCAGCGGCTGTGCGGGTAGAGGATCAGGATGGGGAGGCGCGCCATCGGCTCGGCCCTCGGCAGCAGGGGGAGCGTCCGCCGCCGGGCTCGGGAGGGGGCGCGCGGCCAGCACGGTCATCGCCGCACCAGCTCCAGCAGGTAGTGGTCGGCGAGCCAAGGGAGCGGCGGCAGGGTCTCCAGCCGGCGCTCCCAGCGGGCGAGCGCGGCGAGCAGGCACGGATGGCGCGCCGCCCATCGTTCCCATTCGATGGCCCACTCGGTGGGCGGCAGCAGCGCGCCCACGGCGCTCAGGCGCACCGGGCGGAAGGCGGGAGCGAAGGCGCGCCGCAGGGCTGTCGGAGAGGGGTAGCGGACGGTGACGCCGCGCCAGGGGACGCCGCCGCGCCGCAGCCGGCGGAAGGCCTTGCCCGGCTCTCCCCGGCCCAGGAAGCCCGCCCACTCCCAGGGGACGAGCGGCCCCATCACGCAAAGGAGGAGCGCGGCGCCGGGGCGGAGCAGGGCGGCGAGGTCGCGCGCCGCCGACGGGAGGTCCGCCACGCAGTTGAGGCCGCCGAAGTCGGAGAAGGCGCCGTCGAAGGAATCGATGGTGCCAGCGAGCGCGGCGAGATCCTCGATCGCCAGGCGCCGGGGCTCGACGATCCCCGCCAGCCCGGCCGCCGTCACCTTCTCCCGCGCCCGTTCGATCATCGCCTCCGCGGCGTCGGTGGCGAGCACCCGCACGCCGCGGCGGCCGAGATGGACGGCGTCCTCGCCGGTGCCGCAGGCGATCTCCAGCACCCGGCTCCCCGGCGCGAAGCAGGCGTCGAGGCGGCGCTGCACGGCCTGGCGGAGCAGGGCCCCGAGCGGCGTGGCGGTGAAGCCCGCGTCGTAGCCGGCGGCCAGCGAGTCAAAAGGAGCCGACGCCACGCTCACGCCTCCACCTCGCCGGCCAGTGCCGCCATCGCCTCGCGCGCCTCCAGCGCCTCGGCCCGCTGCACGGCGGCGAGCGCGGGGTCTTCCGCGCGGTGCGCCCCCACCTCGCCGCGCAGCCAGCGGTCGGCCTGCTTGTAGTAGGCGCGGGAGTGGCGGCCGCGGATCAGGGCGTCGCGGTCGGTCGACTCCTCCCAGGAGCGGGGGGACACCACGCGGTCGGCCGCCACGGCGTGGTAGGCGGTGTTCTGGATCGGGTAGGCGACGGTGGTGAAGAAGACGTCGGGGTTCGCCTGCTTGACGTGCTCGACGGTCGCCTCCATGTCCTCCAGGGTCTCCCCCTCGTACCCCCACATCAGGAACATGCCGACCTGGATGCCGTGGCGCTGCGCGGCCTTGGTCGCCCAGCGCACCTGCTCGGCCGTCACCCCGCGCTCCATGGCGTCGAGGATCTTCTGGCTGCCGCTCTCCGAGCCGATCCAGATCCGGTAGCACCCCATGCGGGCGAGGGTCGCGAGCACCTCCTCGCGCATCATGCGGTCGGCCCGCGAGATGGTCTCGAAGGGGAGGCGCAGACCCCGCCGGTCGAGCTCGGCCGCGTAGTCGAACAGCCAGCGGTGACTGATCGTGAAGACGTCGTCGGCGTACCAGACCTGGTCGGGGCGCCAGCGCTGGTTGATCTGCTCGAGCTCGGCGGCGACGTCGACGGCGCTCCGCCGGCGGTGGCTGTAGCCGAAGACGGCGTGCGAGCACCAGCGGCACTTGTAGGGGCAGCCGCGGGCGGTGATCAGGTTCACGCTCCCCATCCCGTGATGGGTGCGCCAGACGTCGACGTAGCGCTGCTGGTCGATGCGCTCGCGGTCGGGCCAGGGGAGGGTGTCGAGGTCGGCGATCTGCGCCCGCTCGGGGTTGCGGATCACCGTTCCCGCCTCGTCGCGGAAGACTGTCCCGGCGACCCCGGCGAGGCGGTGCGGGCCGACTTTCGCCAATGCCGGCAGCAGCTCGGCGAGCGTCTCCTCCCCTTCCCCGAGGACCACCACGTCGGCGCCGCGGGCCAGGTACTCCGCGGGGTAGTTGGCCGCCTCGGGGCCGCCCAGCACCACCGTCCAGCCGTGCGCCTTGGCCGCCGCCGTCACCGCGAGGACCGCGCCGCGGGTCATCAGGTTGGTGTAGATGCCGACCACCCCGCCGGGCTCCGCCGCCAGGCGCGCGGCCAGCTCCTCCCGCGAGGAGAACGTGGTGTCGAAGAGGTCGACGTCGAACCCGCGCCCGCGCAGGTAGGAGGAGATGTAGAGCAGCCCCAGCGTCGGGTAGGGCTTCATGATCTCCCGCTCCTTCTCGTCCTCGGCGAGGAAGTAGCCGTGGGTAAGGAGAAGATCGGACATCAGTTCCAGGTCCGCGAGAGGTCGGGCGCCGGCAGCTCGGCCGCCGGCTTGTGGACGGCGGTGGGGAGGGCGCTGCGCGACGAGCGCTCGAGGCGGGCGAGGAGGCGCCACTCGGCCTCCAGGCTGGCCAGCTCGGCCGGCTCCGGCACTGCCCTGCGCGCGGACCTCGAGGTCGCGGTGCACGAGCTGGCGGAGCCGGCGGTAGAAGGGGGTCTGGTAGGTCCCCTGGAACATCATGGCCAGGTCGTTGCTGTCCTGCCAGTGGGTCTGCTCCCCGAGCTCGGCCTGCACCATGGCGAAGAAGCGGGTGCCGGGGAGGGGATAGGAGACGCTGACGCCGACGTCGTCCGGCAGCAGCTCGCGCAGCAGGGCGACGGTCGCCAGGATGTCGTCGAAGGTCTCGCCGGGGTAGCCGAACTGGAGGAACAAGCAGGCCCGGATGCCGGCGGCCTGGAGGCGGCGGGTGGCCGCGGCGATCTGCTCCACCCGGGTCCCCTTGTCCATCGCGTCGAGGATCTTCTGGCTGCCGCTCTCGGCCCCCAGCCAGACCTCGGCGCAGCCGGCGCGGGCGAGCCCCGCGACGGCGAGGGGGGTCATCAGGTCGGCGCGCGACTGGATGGTGAACGGCAGCACGGCGTCGCGCGCCTCGACCTCGCGGGCGAAGTCCGCCACCCAGCGCGGCTGGAGGCCGAAGATGTCGTCGGCGAACCAGAGATGGTCGGGGGCCAGCCGGCGCTTGACCAGCGCCATCTCCTCGGCGACGCTGGCCGGCGAGCGCATGGCGTAGCGCTGGCCCCAGATCGGCTTCGCGCACCAGTTGCAGTGGAACGGGCAGCCGCGGGTGGTGACCAGGTTGAGGCTGAAGTGGCCGTGCGCCGCCCGCCAGGCCGCGCGGTAGCGCTCGACGTCGAGGAGGTCCCAGGCCGGGAAGGGGAAGACGTCGGGCTGGCGCTCGGGCTCGCGCGGGGCGGTACGCCGCACGCCGCCGGCCGACCCCGTCGTCGGGAAGCGCCAAGCCGGGCACCTCTTCCACGCGGCGTGCCGAACGCCCGCTCAGCACGTCGAGCAGCTCGCGCAGGGTGTGGTCCGCCTCGCCGAGCAGGGCGTACTGGACGCCGGCGGCGAAGTAGGGCTGCGGGCGGTCGGTGAGGTCGGAGCCGGCGGCGAGCACGGTGGCCCCCGCCGCGCGCGCCATGCCGCTCATCCGGCAGGCGGCGGCGCGCGCGTGCCCCAGGCACATCTTGCTCAGGAAATTGAAGCTGTCCTCGTAGAGCACGAAGAAGCGCGGCCGGTGCTCGGCGAGCGCCGCCGCCAGCTCGTCTTCCCCATCGGCCAGCACGGCGTCGAAGAGGGCCACCTCGTAGCCGGCCGCGCGCAGGTGGGAGGCGGCGTAGAGGGTGGCGAGCGGCGCGTAGGGGCGCATCTTCTCGACCTGCTTGGGATCGTTGCGCAGGAAGAACGAATGGGCGAGCAGAACCTCAGCCACGGCGGATCATCTCCAGCGCGTAGAAGGTCCCGCAGGTCCGGGCGACCGGCAGCGCCGAGAGCACCCGCTCTACAGCATCACGGCCACGGGTCGGTTCAGGATCGTCCACCGGACGGAGGATACCCTGTCCGCGCAGGCGCGAGAACGCGAAGTCCGCGGCGAAGAGACGCGCCAGCTCGCGCGGCGTCCACAGGCGGTGCGGCACCTCGACGCCGGCAATGCGCACCGCGAGGGTCTTTTTCTTCCGCCGGGGATTGAGGACGTGGAGGAACAGGACGCCGCCGGGGCGGACGAGCCGAGGCGCGGCGCGGGCGAGGCCGGCGAGGTCCGCCGCCGCGTTGAGCCCCGCGAAGGTCGAGATCAGACCGTCGAAGGGCCCTTCGAGCCCCGCCTCCTCCAGGCGATTGAGATCGGCGACGACGGTGGGGATCGCCGGCGCCTTGCGGGTGAGGCAGGCCAGCATCCCGGGCGACAGGTCGCAGGCGGTGACCGCCACTCCACGGCCGGCTAGATGGAGGACGTCGAGCCCGGTGCCGGCGGTGACGTCGAGCACCCGCGCGCCGGGAGGAAAGAGGCGGTCGAGCCGTTCCCACAGCCGCTCGCGCACCCAGGCGGAAGGCGCGACGGCGGCGTCGTACTCCGGGGCGATCGCGTCGTAGGCCGCCGCTGCTGGCATCGGCATGCTCAGGGCGCGGCGGCCGCCTTCCCCTCCCCGACCCGCAGGATCACGGGGGGCGAGAGATGGAACGGCAGGTTCTGCGACGGGCACTCCACCGCCACATGATAGGTGCCGGCGGCGGGCGGCGTGAATTCCATCTCGTAGACCCCGTCGCCGGCAGCCTTGCCCGCCTCGCGCCACTCGGTGCTCGCCGCCGCCTGGTAGACCATCACCGTCACGTCGCCGAGCCCGTCCTTGGGCGCCTTGGTGCGCGGGTCGGAGAGGCGGAAGCGCAGGCGCACCGGCTCGCCGGCGCGCAGTGGACGGCCGGCGTCGACCAGCGATTCGATCCGCGCCGGCTCGCGGCGCGCCCGCGCCTCCTCCTGGGCGGGATCGACGGCCACGGTGAGCGGGAAACAGTGGACGGCCCGCGGCGCGTCGAGGAAGAAGGCGACCTGGTAACGCCCCGGGGGAGGGAGGCGCGCCTCCGCCTCGTAAGTGCCGGGGGCGCGCTCGCGCAGGCTGCGGTCGACCACCAGCACGGCGCGCGGCTGCCGGCTGTAGTTCTGGAAGCTCCCCACCGGCGCCGCCATCCCCTCCTTGTAGTAGAAGATCGCCTTGTCGGCGGGGTTCGCCACCAGCACCGCCGTGCCGCCGGGAGCGCGCACGATCGAGTCCGCCGGGCTGGGCAGGAGGACGTCGCCGAGCGCGTGCTCGCCGCCCGGGAAGTCGACCACCGGCACCGGCTTCCCCTCCTCCCCCACCTGCTCGAGCGGCACCATCAGCACCGTCTCGCTGTCGCGCTGGCGCACGTAGGCCAGGTGGTCGCTGAAGGTGACCCGCTCGGGGGCGTGCTCCACGGTCGCCGTCTGCACGATGCGGTTGCGCGCGGCGTCGAGGATCAGCAGGCGATGGTCGCGCGGATTGACCACGAAGCCGAGGCGGCCGCCGGGGGCGAAGCGGATCTGCGTGAGGCCGGGCTCCGCCGTCATCCGCGCCACGACTCCCGGCTTCCCCCCCTCCGTCTCCCCCACGGCGGTCACCGTCCCCGCCTCCTCGCTGGTCACGTAGGCCATGCGCGCCAGCGGCGACCAGGCGACGGCGGTGGGCGCCACGCCGAGCGGCACGTCGCGCAGCTTGACGCGCCGGAGGGCGTCGATCACCGACAGGGTCCGCGCGTCGCGGTTGGTGACGTAGGCGAGGCGGCCGTCGGCGGCGAGGACGATCTCGTGCCGACCCGCCCCGGTGGGAATGCGGGCTGCCACCGTGAGCCGGGCCGTATCGACGACGGCGACCAAGCCCTCCTCGAGCGTCGTCCAGAGGGCGGCGCCGTCGGCCTGCAGGGCGAGGCGGCCGGGGCGCGGCCCCACCGCCACCTTGGCGACCACCTTCCAGGAGACGGTGTCGACCACGGCGATCTGGTTCTTGTCCGGCACGGAGACGAAGAGGCGGTTGCCGTCCTTGGCGAGCGCCCAGTCCTCCCCCGGCGCGTCGAGGAAGACCATGGCGAGGAGCTTGGTGCCTCCGAAGCCGAGCAGGGGATCGATCACCGAGATCGTCGAGTCCTCGTTGAGCGCCAGCACGTGGTAAGCGTTGAGGTCGACCTCCGGCCGGGCGAGCAGGCTGCCGGAGATCAGCTCCCCCACCCGGTCGCCGCAGCTCTTCGTCTCGACCTGCGCGTCGGGCGTGAAATCGACCCAGCCCGCCGGCGCCGCGCCGGCGACCGGAGTGCCGGTCGCCGTGTCGGAGATCCGGAACCGGAAGAGCGCCGTTTTCCCCTCCCGCAACTCTCCCGGCCTTTGCCCCGGCCCGGCGCCGGGCTCCTCGGCCGTGAAGTCGACGGCGACCCCCGCCTGCACGGCGTGGCCCGAGGTGGCGGCGGGGGGGACGAGAGGAACGGTGGGAGCCGCGGCGGCGAGCCCGCCGGAGCCGAGGAACAGGGTGAGCGGCAGGATGATTCGCATGGTTTCGACGACGATCGATCGACTGCGGAGAGCGCCGCCGGCCCGTGGGAGCCGGCGGCGCGGTCGAGCGTGGAGCTTACTGCGTTCCCCCGCTGGTCGGGAGCTGGTTCATCAGCGAGGTGTCGGGGCGGACGGTGGTGACGGTGCACTTCGGGCTCTGCCCCGGCTCGACGACGTTGAACCACCCCCAGATGCCGTTCGCGAAGTGCATCGCCGGGAAGCTGCGGTAGAGGTAGGTTCCGGCCTTGCGGAACGGCCCTCCCGCCTGGGCGAGCAGGATGTCGAGATGGCTGGTGGGGCCATGCCCCATCCGCGCTCCGAACCAGGCGTTGAGGCTCGCCTCCCAATCCCCCTGCACCCGCTGCACGGCCGCCAGCTTGGCGAGCGAGAACGGCTGGTTGGCGCACAGGTTGGTGGTCCCCTGCTGCTGGGAGGCGAAGAGGTTGGTCTGCGTGGTCGGCGCCTCGCAGTGGTCGTAGGCGGTCTCGTAGGGCGACTCGGACCAGTTGTGGCCGTAGATCTCGAACACCTGGTTGGTGTTGGTGCCGCCCGGATGGAGGAGCCGGAAGCGCACCGACTCTCCCGCGCAGGCCGTGAAGACGGGGGTCTGCGGGGTGAAGCTGTACGGGTTGCAGCTGCCGGCGGCCGGGCTCAGGAACGTGTTGGCGGTGAACGAGCAGGAAAAGTCGGTTCCCGGGCAGTTCGCGCAATTGCGGGCCGGAGTCGGGTTGCCGTTGGCCAGCAGCTCCGCGCCGAAGTTGACCGCCCCGAAGGGGCCGGTGGGATTGCCGACGAAATTGTCCAGGGTGAAGACCGTGAACTCGCGGAAGCCGCTGCCGTCCCTCTCCTTGACGAAGGCCTCGACACCCCCCTGCTCCCAGCCGGTCGAGCCCTGGGGCTCGATGACCAGCCCCGCCATCAGGGCATGGAAGTAGTGGTTCATGACGTCGGGGGCCAGCAGGTTCGAGGCGCCGAACTCGACCGGGATGTAGCGCTCCGCCGCCGTCTTCGCCTTGGCGTCGACGTTGCCGGCGTACCAGGTGTAGCTCACCTTCTGGCCGGGAGCCGCCGTCTGCACTACCGTGGAGCCGCTCGAGATGGGGTTCTGGCCGACGTTGAAGCCGCCGCTGTTCCTGGCATCGAAGGCGACGAGCTGCGGCCGGAAGCCGACCTGGTACGAGGTAGTGGACTTGGCCGCCGAGCAACAGGTCGGCTGACCCGCCCCGCCGCAGTTGGGCAGACTGCTATTCTTGTTGGACACGGCGCAGCCGAAAGGCAGGGTTAACTGAAAAGCGGAGTTCCCCGCGGTGAGAGCGGAGGGGCTGATGTCGTTGTAGAGGGTCACCTGAATACAGTCGCCGGCGCCGGCGCGGAGCACCATCGGCTCGATGCACTGCGTCGCGTAGTTGCAGCTCCTCGCGCCGTTGTTCGAGCAGGTCCCGAGCTTCGTGCTGGTGCCGCCGTTGCAGGTGATCGGCAACTGGCCGCACGAGGCCGGGTTCGCCGGGTTCGAGCAGCGCAGGACCGGCCCCGCCGCGTTGAAGAACAGCAGGGCGGCGGGATCGTTCAGGCCGATACCGCTGTTGTTCGAGCCGTCGTTGTAGGTGAGGCCGCCGGCGCCGAGGGCCTGCTGCGCGGTCAGCGCCACCACCGAGTACGAGCGCTGCGGCGCCCCCTGCGGGCAGACCGGATAGCCGGCCGGCGCCGGCGCGGCGTTCTGGGGGAGGGGGTGGAGATCGGCCCGCTTGCCGTCATAGGCCCGCAGCAGGCCCCAGTTGCCACCCGCCTGCTCGAGCGCGGCGGCGCCGGGCTGGTAGAGGAAGTCGGTGGTGCCGCGCGAGTAGGCGGGCGGCACGCGGGTCATCAGGTCGAAGTGCTCGGAGATCCCCATCACCTGGCTGTTGCGCCAGCCGGAATCGACGAACGAGGGCTGCATCAGCCAGTTCATCCCCTGGATCGTGAAGTTGTGGGGATTGAGGTGCGCGCCGGTGAGGGTGCGGATCTGCAGGTCGTCGCCGGCGTAGGCGCGCAGCAGCGGCGTGAAGGGGTCGCCGGCCGCCACGTCCGCGGTCAGCGCGGGATAGGGGAACGAACGGTTGCACTGGGCCGTCCCCGGCACCCGGCAGAGCGTCTTGTTGGGCCGCCGTGCAGAGCGCGAAGTTGTCCGAGCAGAAGCTCGCCGCCTGGCAGGTGCCGGCGCCCGCCGGGCAGGGATTCGCCGAACCACAGGCGAGGGCCAGGTTCCCCGAACAGACGGAGCCCAGCAGGTTCGGCCGGCTGATCGACGGGCTGGAGCTGAAGACGTAGCTCAGGTCGCCAGCGTTCCCCGTCTGCACCGCGCCCGAATAAGGGTCGCTCGTGCGCGGATAGATCGGTTCGTCGCGGTAGTTGAACGAGAAGTTGTTGGTGGCGCCGAAGAAGGTGATGATCTCGGGGCTCGTACCGTTGTGCGGCGGATCGATGGGGGTCGTCCCCCAGGCGGTGGCGGGGAAGCCGGCGACCAGGTCGCAGGACTTGATCACCGCGCCGGTCGGCGTGCCGGCGATGTCGTAGCCGGTGCCCGAGCAGGCGGCGAAGCCGGCCGGCTCCGGGGTGCAGGCCTTGAGGAAACCGGTCTTCAGCCGGCAGGTGGTGCCGGTCGCGCACTTCCGCGGGCTGGCGATCCCGATGGTCAGCACGTCGCATCCTTGAGAAGAGACGACCTGGCCGGTCTGGGTGTTGACGCAGACGCCGTCGTTGCCGCAGAAGCCGCAGGGCTCCCCTGCGTGGCACGGCGCGGTCGCGCCGCCGGCGAACTGCCCCCGCCAGTTGGGATCCCCTGGGATCGAGGACGAAGTCGCGCAGGGCGAAGGGCTGGTAGGTCAGGGTGGTGTCCTGGAGCTCGAGCAGGAACTCGCGGAAGCTCTGGTCCTTCCTCGGCGTCTCGATCACCGCCTGCCAGGTGGTGGGGCCGCCGTCCCCGAAGGCGCGCCCGGGGACGTTGTAGCCGCCGAAGGTCGCGCCGCTCTCGTTGTTGCGCCAGACCGACCCCTCGGGCTCGACGACCAGGCCGGCGTAGAGCCCGGCCTGCTGGTGGGTCGAGGGGCCGAAGTGGTCGTGGGTGAACACGGTGCGGATGGTGCGGTCGTGGCGGGCGATGCACCCACCCGGCACGCCGCAGCGCGGGAGGGAGGTGATCGCGGTGCAGGTGCGCGCCTGATTGTTGGCGCAGAAGCCGGCCGTCACGTCGCAGGTGGCGGTGGGATTGCCGCACCGCGAGACGTCGACCAGCGTGCAGGCGAGGTCCGGGTTGTTCGAGCAGGCGCCGGCGTTGTCGTAGAGCGGGTCGGCGAACCAGCGCTGGATCGTCGCCTGCGCCCCCAGCCAGGTGCCGCCGGGGCCGTCGCCGAGCAGCTTGATCGACTTGGGGACGAGGTTCTGCCGGCCGCCGCCGGTGAACTTGAGGTCGAGGCCGCCCGCCTGGTTGATTGCGTGGATGCGCTCGGTCACCTCGTTGGGGGCGAAGGTGCCGTCCTCGTAGTTCCAGCCGTTGGCGGCGCCGTCCGACGAGGTGACGTCGAACTTCACCAGATGGATGTGCTGCCCCAGGATGTCGGTCGGCGTGCGCACCTGGAAGTCGTCGAGCTCATAGACGTTGGGGACCAGGTTGGCCAGCGTGTACTCGATGCAGTCGTTCGAGTTGGCGCGGAAGAAGAAGGGCTCCGGCGCCTTGCTGCGGTTGAGGAAGCTCTGCACGTCCCCCCAGAGCGAGATCATCCGCTCCTGCGGGAAGTGCCACCCTTCCTTGTTGAAGGCGGCGTCGAGCTGGATGTCCGCCGCCTGGTAGCGGCGGGTCAGCGCCGAGGGGGCCGGGCCGCCGTTGCGGTCGAAGCGGATGCAGGGGTCGGCGAAGGGGGCGCCCGGCTTCGGCGGCAGGCCGTTCAACACGTAGGTGATCGGCTGGTTGACGCAGGCCGCCGTCGCCGGGTTGGCGCACTGCCAGCGGCCGCCGGGAAGGCCGGAGCAGGGGGCGCCGTTGTCGGAGCACACGCCGGCGCAGCGGCCGTCCGGGAGGCAGGTCGGATTGAGGCGCTGGGAGTGGGTCTTCATCGCGATCTGCTCGACGAGCGTCCCCTCCTCGGCGATCTTGAACGCCTGGGTCGAGGTGAGGATCTTGCTGAAGTCGGTGTTGTTGAGCGCCGGCATGCTGTCGCTGCCGGCGAGGATCAGGTGGCGCGGCAGGCCGCCGTCGAGCGCATCGCACCGGGCCGTCCCCGGGTTCTGGCAGAGCGAGAGGTCCTTGGGCTCGCCGGCGGTGCCGGGGGCGCAGCGCATGCCGTTGTCCGAGCAGCCGTAGGCGAAGTCGAGCGGCGGATGCGGCGGACGATGGCCGCCGACGCCGGGAACGAAGAACGGATAGCCCGGGTTGCGGAAGACGCTGGCAGGAGCCCCTCCCTGGAGCGGGCTCACCCACGCCCCCTTGCGCCCGGTGGAGTCGACGAGCTGGACCTCGAAATTCTTGCCGTCCACCAGCCGCACCGGCGCCGGCAGCAGCGGCATCGGCATGGTCGGCACCGGCACCACGGCGGGGATCGGCGTGCCGGCGGCGATCTCGCCGTCCGGATAGGCGCGGACGCCGGCGGCGGGCCGGCCGGCGCCGTCGAGCGGCGTGCCGGTCTGCAGGGTGTCGAAGACACGCCACATCGACCACATGCCGGAGGCGAAGTGAGCGTAGAAGTGGCAGTGGAAGATCGAGTCGCCCACCGTCTGGTTGACGTTGCCGCTGCCGTAGTAGGCCATCTCCATGGTGAACGCCGAGCCGGGGCCGAACGACTGGCTGTCGGTGTAGTCGGCGTTCGGGCTGTTCGGCGTGTGCAGCCACTGGTGCGCGTGCTGGTGGTGGATGTGGTGGAGGTCCGAGCCGCCGTGCAGCACGCGGAAGCGGACGTGGTCGCCGAGGTAGCTCGGGTAGACGTTCGAGGGGTCGTCCGGGTACTTCGCCCGCGTCGCCTTGCACCCCGGTATCGGCTTGTCGTTGGGCCCGACGCAGTCGGTCGCCGGGATGTCGACGTTCATCGCCGGATCGCCGACCGTCCACGAGCTGAGGAAGAACTCCTCGTACTTGCACTCCAGGCAGTCCTTCATCGGGCCGACGCCGATGCGGTTGGCGAGGATCTCCGAGCCGATGCCGCCCATGCCGTAGTTGATGCCGAAGTTGTCCGGCGCGCTCCCCAGGCTGGTGACGTCGGTGTAGAACTTGGAGAACGCCTGCTCCACCACGAAGCTCTCGTGGTAGATGATGGTGAACTCACGGTACGGATCGAGCCGGTCGGGGAGGAGCGAGATGGCGCGCAGGGCGGGCGGCTGGTCGGCCGGCTTGATGTCGGACGGGAAGTTCCCCGCCTGCGGGCCGGTGATGATCGCCATCAGGTCGGAGTGGACGATCTCGTTCGCCTGGCAGGCCCCCTTGGCGGCGGCGGCGGGGGTGCAGAGCATGTTGAGGATCGGCAGGTTGCGGTTGAGCGGGAAGTGCGCCGGGTCGTCCGGATAGAGCGCCTGGTAGTCGATCACCGGCAGGGTGTCCGGATTGCGCCGCGTACAAAGGCCTCTCGTGACGTTGTAGACGCCGTCCTTGCTCGCCAGGCAGAGGTCCTGCTCGTTCGCCTGGCTGCGGTACCACTCCGATTCCCACTTCTTGCCGAACGGCTTGACCGCGCTCCCGGTGGGCTGCACGTTGACCGAGCCGAAGAGCCCCTGGGCCAGGGTGCCGCCGTCGGCGCCGCCGTTGCCCAGGTTGGGGTTCGTCCAGTCGTCGGCGGTGCTGTAGAGGAGATAGCTCCCCTCGTGCTCGGCGAACAGGGTGTAGGTGATCCATTTCCCCGGCGCCACCAGGCTGCTGGCGTTGGCGCCGACGTAGGAGCCGTCGTCCTTCGCGCCGGTCACCCACGAGAGACCCTGGACGTGGACTCCGGCCGCGGTGGTGGTCGGCGGAATCAGGGTCGTCCCGCTGGCGGCCTTCGCCGAGAGCAGCCCCGGCTTGGGCGGAAGAGGAAGGCCCTGGCGCAGCTTCCCCTGCGCCTGGGCGTCGAGGCGCTGCAGCGCGTTGGCGGCGGTCTCCTTCGCCCGATCGAGGATCTCCGGCGGGGCGGAGAGTAGGCCCGGGGTCGAATCCGCGGATGCCTTCCCGGACGAGCCGGACGACGAGAGCAGGTTGGTGAAGGCGATCTGGAGGCAGTCCCCCTCGTTGGCGCGCAGGACGAGGGGCCGGGTGCGCTTGTCGGCGCGCAGTTGGACCCTGGCACCGGCGGCGAGGCAGGCCGCGGTGACCGGCGGGTTGCTCCCCACGCCGGCGTCGCAGCTCCTGCCGCTGCCGTCGACCACGTCGCGGGCCAGCGCGTACATCATCCCGTCGGGGATGTGGGCGCCGAGGCGGTTCAGCCAGATCGGCTGGCGGATCGCCACCACGTTCGCCTTGACGGTCCGCTCGCACACCCGGTCCTGCGCGGCGGCGCCGGCCGGGGCCAGCAACGCGCAGACGACGCAGCAGACGACGATGCCCAGCAGCAACATGCGGTCGAGACAGCGCTCAACTCTCATCGACTCTCCCTCCAGAACGCCCACGGCATGCCGCGCCCCTTCGCGGAGCGGCTCACGCGGGAGTTGAAAGATCTCCTGGCGCTGAAAGCGCCCTAGCCTGAATCGGCTTTCTTAGGTGCCCCTAAGATACTCCGGATTCCTGCGTTCGCCAAGAGGGGAGCGGGATAAAATCGAACCGAGGCGAAGGTCAGGAGTAGAGGAACGCGTAATGGCGGAAAAAATCGCCGTGCTCGGCGAGCGCCGCGGCGCACTCGTCGACGAAGCTCGCCGGATGGCGGCGCGCCGCGAGGAAATCGGCGGCCCACTCGCGCAGGCGAGCTCCCGCCGGCTCTTCCCCTTCCGGAAACCGGTGGACGAAGGCGGCGAGCAGGGCGTCCCAGTCGTGGACGCGGCGGACGAATGGCGCGGCGAAGAGCTCCCGCAGGGCCGGGCCGCCGAGCTCGCGGCGCGTCCGCCGGCAGGCGGCGGCCGCCGCCGCGAGCAGCGCCGAGCGCCCCGCGCGGACCAGCGGCCGGCCGGCGCGGTAGATGGCGTCCAGGACCTCGGCCTCGCCGCGCACCCCCGAGGGCGAGCGCCAGCTCCCCAGGATGTAGCGCTCGTCGGTCGCCATCCCGCGGCTGGCCTCCAAGGGGTGGAAGTCGCCGGCCCGCCGCCCGCCGACGTGGAGGTTGTCGTGGTCCATGAAGACGACCTCTACCTCCCGCCGGCCGCCGCGCCAGACGCCGCGCAGCCCGACGTTGCGGGCCACGAACGACTCCCCCAGCGAGTACCCCTTGACCCCGGCGAGCACCCCCCAGAACGAGCCGATCTGCCGCATCAGGCCGAGGTAGACGCGGTCGGCACGGACACGGTTCGCCGCCAGCGCCGCGGCCACGTAGCGCGCGGGGTCCGCGGCATCGCGGGAGTCCGCGCGCGGCGGCGCGTACTCGCCCAGCACGGTCTCGAGGATCTCGTCGGCCAGCTCACACGACGCGGGTCGCGAGAGGTAGCGGGCGGCGCGGTCGAGCCGCAGCGAGCTGGTGCCCAGGAAGAGGGCCTGAGCGGGGGCGATCCGGTGCAGGAAGCGGACGGTGAGCCCCAGCTCGCCGCGCACCCCTTCCAGCCGCTCGCCCCCCTCGCGCTCGAAGGCGGCAACCGACTCGGCCATCGCCCGGCGCATGCGCGGGAAGCCGCGCCCGAAGCAGCGCGGCTCGGTCAGGTAGTCGAGGAGGTCGGTGTCCGCGGTGTCCCCTCCCCCCTCCGCGCCGGCCGCGGCAGGCACCGCGCGGATCGACGACATCGCGACCATGCGGGAGATCGGCGGCGCGCCGCCCGCGTCGCCCGTGCCGCAGTGGACGGCGCGGTGGAGGCGCGCCAGGGTCGAGGAGGCGATCGCCTCCCATTGCAGCGAGGTCCCCATGCTGCCGGCATCGAAGCGGTGCGACGGCGGCAGGTCGCGGCCGCGGCGGCGGAAGACGACGTCGAGCGGACGGGCGCCGCGGCGGCCGCAGCGCTTCCATTCGAATTCCCAGTCGCTCCCCGGCGGGCGCGCCACCACCACCACGGTGCCGAGCGGCGCCTCGACCATGCCGCCGACCTCGGACGGCGTGGCGTCGGCGACCCAGCGGACGGCGTCGCCGTCCGCGAGGTGGGCGAGGATCGCCGCCTCGTAGGGAGGGAGCGCGGCGACGAAGCGCGCCGTCTCGCCGCGCACCACCTCGCGGCCGGAGGTGAACGGATGCTCGACGCCGCGCGACGAGCGCAGCAGGCCGAGGATGCGCGCCGCCACCTCGCGCGGGGTGAACAGATAGCGCGCCAGGACGAGCCGCGGCTCGCGGCGGGCGTAGGCGAGGAAGGCCTCCCAGGCGGTGGGCGGAGTGCGCTCGCCGCGCAGCGGGCGGAGGACGCGACGCGCCGGCCCCAGGCGGCGCCGCAGCTCGCGGACGAAGCCGGCGGGCTCGACGGTCGAGTAGCCCTCGGCGAGGACGCTGCGGCGAATCCTGCCGCCGGCGGTGAGCAGCCCCAGGCGGGAGAGGAGAGAGGTGAACGCGGCGCGATTGGCCGGCAGGGCCGGCGGGATGCGCAGCACCTGGGCTTGCAGCATCAGGACGGCGAGGCGGCGCAGCTCCCAGGAGGCGCCGCCGGCGCCCGACGCCGTGTCGAGCAGGAGGGAGACGAGAGACGGCTGGTGACTCTGCGCGCGCAGGAAGCGCGCGCAGAGATCGGTCGTCCGGGCGTCGCCGGCGAGCTCGGAAGGGAGGACCGCGGCGAGGTTCGCGGGCAGACGGGAGATCGGAGCCCTACCTCTTCTTCGCCGCCTTCGGCTTGGCCGCGGCCTTGGGTGCGGCCTTGGGCGCGGCCGTCGCCTTGGCCGAAGCCTTGGGAGCCGCCGTCGCCTTCGCCGTAGCCTTCGGTGCCGGCTTCGGAGTCCCCGTCCCCTTTCCCTTGCCCTTCGTGCCGCCGCCGCTGCCGAGGCCGGCGGTCAACGCCTGCAGCAGCTCCTTGGCCGCCGCGCTGCTCAATGAGACCTGGATGCTGCCGCCGCCGGAGACCTGGTTCTGACCTTTGGTGCCTGCCACTCGCCACCTCCTGGGCCGGTCCTCGGACCGTGGACTCCCGGCAGCCGCCCGCTTGGGCCGCTCCGCTCGAGAGTCCATGGAGACCGAGGGAGAGATGGCGAAAATGATAACACCGTGCGACTGCTGGTAAGATCGTCAATCGCTGATGGCCGAAGACTTTTTCTCGACGTCGATCAGGGAGTACTACGGCTCGCCCGGCGTGCCCGAGGTCTATGCCGCGAAGACCGGCGCGCTGCCGGCCGAGCGCGCCATCGTCGCTGCGCTGCGCGACGAGCTCGCCACCGCCGCCCTGCTCGACATCGGCGTCGGTCCGGGACGGACGGTCCCCTTCCTGCGTCCGGCCTGCCGCCGCTACACCGGGATCGACTACTCGCTCAACATGCTGCGGCTCGGCCGCGGGCGCTTCCCCGACGCTCCCCTCCTGCTCTGCGACGCGCGGGAGACCTGCTTCGCCGGCGCCAGCTTCGACGCCGTCTTCTTCTGCAACGCCATCGACGACGTGGGGCACGAGGACCGGCTGCGCATCCTGCGCGAGGTCCATCGCGTCCTGCGCGCGCCGGGGGTGTTCGTCTTCTCGGCCCACAACCTCGACGCCGCGCGCCCCTCGCCCTGGACGCCGCCGCGCCTCGCCGCCTCGCCGCGCAAGACCCTCGCGGCGCTCGGCCGCTGGGCCGCCGGGGTGCTCAACCACCTGCGCAGCCGCCGCCACCAGCGCCGGGGAAGCGGCCATGAGGTGGTGGGCGACGCCCATTTCGGCTTCGGGCTGCTCACCTACTACGTGTCGCGCGACGAGCAGATCCGCCAGCTCGCGGCGCTCGGCTTCTCCGCCGTCGAGGCGGTCGCGGCGGACGGCACCCCCCTCGCTCCCGGCGCCCCCTGCCGCGACGCCTGGATCTTCTACGTCGCCCGCAAGCGAGCTTGACCCGGCCATGCGCGTCGAGGTGATCCCCGGCGGCGAGCTGACGGCCGACCTCGCGCAGCGCTGGCGCGACCTCCTCCCCGCCGACCCCGCCTTCGCCAGCCCCTACGTCCATCCTGAGTTCACCGCCGCCGCCGCCGCCGTGCGCGACGACGTCTACGTGGGGCTCCTCCACGACGGCTCGCGGCTCGCCGGCTTCTTCCCTTTTCAGCGTCGAGGCACGGAGGGGAAAGTGGTCGCCGAGGGGGTGTGCGACTACCAGGCGGTGGTGGTCGAGCCCGGGCTCGCGTGGAGCGCCGAGGAGCTGCTGCGCGGCTGCGGCCTGCGCTCCTGGGCGTTCACCTACCTGGCCCCCGGCCAGGCGCCGTTCCGGCCGTTCCACCGCCAGCTCCTCTCCTGCGCCGCGATGGACCTCTCGCAGGGCTACGCCGCCTGGGCGGCGGCGCGGCGCGCGGCCGGCTCGCGGCTGATCAAGGACACCGCGCGGCACCGCCGGCGGCTCGAGCGCCGGGCCGGCCCGCTGCGCTTCGCGCTCCACACCGCCGACGCCGGCGTGCTGGCGCGGCTGATGGAGTGGAAGTCCGCCCAGTACCGACGCACCGGCAAGACCGACTGGTTCGCCATCCCCTGGGTCGCCGCCCTGGTCGAAAGGCTGCACGGCGTCGAGGCGCCGGGCTTCGCCGGCCTGCTCTCGGCGCTGTGGGCGGGAGACGAGCTGGTGGCCGCCCACTTCGGCCTGCGCTCGCGCACCGTCTGGCACTGGTGGTACCCCGCCTTCGACCGCCGCCACGCCGCCGACTCCCCCGGCCTGATCCTCGACCTCGCCATGGCCGAGCAGGCCGGGAGCCTGGGCCTCGGGAGGATCGACCTCGGGAAAGTCTGCGACCACAAGGCCAGGCTGATGAGCGGCTGCGCGGAGCTGGCGCGGGGGATTGTGGAGTCAGGTTAATCCCGCCCGCACCTCCCCATACCCGATCACCTCCACCCCCAGCCCGCGCAAATACTCCCGCGGCCGGCCGCTCCGGAAGAGCTCGTAGTCGGCCACCCGCGCCCGCCAGTCGCGGGCGAGCCCGCGCAGCTCGGGGTCGTCGCAGGCGGGGTGGATCAGGAAGTGGGTGAGCCCCGGCGGGAAGGCGTCGAAAATCGCCTTCGCCTCCTCCCAGCGCGCCTCGCGCCAGTCGGCCGGATGGTCGCTCGTCCACCGCGCCGAGGCGCCGAGGGGGAGGTAGGCGACGTGATCGGCCACCGGGAACCCCTCGGCCGCCCACGCCTCGATCGCCGCCGCCGTGGCATTCCCTTCCGCGAGGCTGGGCATCGCCGGACCGGGGCGCCAGGCGAGCGCCGGCAGCCGGCGCTCGCGCGCCAGGGCGAGGTAGGCGGGGAGGAGGCGCGGCTGGAGGGCGGCGAACATGTGCGCGTCGAGGTGGGTGACGTCGACCCCCGCCGCCAGCGCGGCATCGAGCTGGGCGGCCAGCTCGACGGCCACGGCTTCAGGATCGGCCTCCCCCAGGGCCTCGCGTTCGCGGGGGAAAAAACCTTCAGCGTCGCGAAGCCCCGAAGAGGCGCCGGCCGCCGTGAGCGGCCCCCAGCGGTAGGCCGCCCACTCGCTGTTCAGGGTAAGGTGGACCCCCATGTCCATCTCTGGATGACTGCGGCAGAGGGCCGCGGCCTGCGCGAAGGCCGGGCAGGGGACCATCAGCGAGCCCGAGGAGAGGGAGCCTTCGGCGATCAGCCCGGCGAAGGCGGGGACGGTCGCCGGGCACATCCCCACGTCGTCGGCGTGGAGGATCGCCACCCGGTCGCCGGCGGCGAAGCCGAGGCGGGAGAGGAAGGGGTTCGCAGCCGTCGCCATTGACCCTCCTTCGAGCCTTGCCGTACGCTCCTCCGCACGATCCCGTGAGCGCCGCCGGCATGGACAAACATCAGGTTTCCGTCGTCATTCCCGCGTTCAACCGCGCCCACGTGATCGGCGACGCCATCGACAGCGTCTTCCGCCAGGGGGTCGACGACGTGCAGGTGATCGTCGTCGACGACGGCTCGACGGACGGCACCCGCGCCGCCGTGGCCCGCTACGGCTCCCGGGTTTCCTACTTCCACCAAGCCAACCAGGGGGCGGCGGGGGCGCGCAACCGCGGCCTCGCCGAGGCCAGCGGGCGCTTCGTCGCCTTCCTCGATTCCGACGACCTCTGGCTCCCCGGCAAGCTGGCCCTCGAGCTCGACCTCTTGGCCCGCTTCCCGGAGGCCGACGCGGTGATCTCGGACAGCGAGTTCTACCACGAGGGGACGCTGGTGGCCGGCTCGCGCTTCGCGAAGTTCGGCGTCGAGCTGCCGGCCGGCAAGGAGCATCCGTTCGTCTCCGACCTGCCGCTCTCCTGGATCGAGACCAGCCTGTTCAGCACCTGCTGCCTGACCCTGCGGCGCGCCGCCCTGTCACGGGTCGGGCACCCGCCGTTCGATCCGACCTTGCGCTGGCACGAGGACTGGGAGTTCGAGATCCGCATGTACCACGCCTGCAAGGTGCTGATCCACCGCCAAGTGCTCGCCCAGGTCCGCCGCTTCGACGACGGCACGCGCGGCGACCGCGGCGATGCCCGCGACTTCTTCCGCACCCAGTACGGCATCCTCGGCCGGATGAAGCACCTGCCGCCGCTGTCGGCGGCGGTCACCGCGCGCACCCGGGCCCGCCGCCGGGAGCTCGCCCACCGGCTGGCCGGCGAGGCTCGCGGTCTCGAGCGCCTGCGCTGCGCCGCGCTCGCCGCCGGCGAGCTCGGCGACGGCGCCGTGGCGAGCGCGGCGCGGGTGATGGCGCTCGCCCTGCGCCCTACGCGGACTCCTCTGCGCTGAGCCCCCAGGGGACGGGGAGCGAGCCGCGGATGTTCGAGGCGAGCCCCGCCCGCTCCATCACCAGCGCCGGCGCCGCGCCGTAGGCGGCGAGGCGCCCCGCGGCGATCTGCTCGGCCAGCATGTCGTCGATCGTGAAGTAGACCGGCCGCACCAGCTCCAGGATACGCTCGGCGCCCTGCCCGCTGACCACGTAGCCGACGGTGCCGAGCGGATAGACGGCGCGGCGCCAGACGGCGCACCCCGCGATCGCGCGCAGGTCCGAGGCCGGGTGCGGCGAGCTGAACAGGTAGAGCAGGTCGAAGCCGGCCGGCGCCTGGCGCAGGCGGTCCGCGAGCTCCGCCTGGAAGCCCGGCACCAGGTCGGCGTCGTCCTCCAGCACCAGGGCCCGGGCGTGGCCGCGCTCGCGGATGCGCTCGAGCACCCGCAGGTGGCTCAAGGCGCAGGCGATCTGTCCGCGGTTGAGCCCGGCCGCGAACCCCGCCGCCAGCTCGCCGCGGCGGGTGAGCTCGGCGAGCGCCTCGGGATCGAGGGCGCGGCCGTCGACGGCGGGGAAGATCTCGGCAGTTATCCCTTCGCGGGCGAGAGTCGCCGCGATGTGCCGCCGGCGCTCGCCGTCGCGCTCGAGGACGACGGCGAAGGCGGCGTCGACGCCGGACATCGTCTCCAGCAAATTCCCGCTCAAGCGGCTGCCCGCTCCAGCGCGCGGATCCTGGGCAGGATCTCGCCGCCGAAGTAGCGCAGCGTCTCGGAGTTGGGCCATCCCGAGAAGATGAACTGGCGGATCCCCACCCGCGCGTAGTCGAGCACGGCGCCGGCGATGTCGTCGGGGGTGCCCACCAGGCAGACCGCCGACGGGCCGCGGCTGGCGACGGCGCCCGTCCACAGCCACGGCGCCGGCCAGTGGGACGCCTCCTCCCCTTCCCCACTGGCGAGGGTGGCGCGCAGCGAGGCGGAGTCGCCGCTCGCCACGAAGACCTGGCGCACCCAGTCGCGGTCGCCGCGCTCGACCAGGGCGTACGCCGCCGCCACCGCCTCCTCGCGGGTCGGCCGGGCGACCAGCGAGAGGCGGATGCCGACGTCGATCCCCTGCCGGCGCACCGCTTCGGCCTCGGCGCGCACCGCCTCCGGCGCGTCGCCCAGGCGCAGCCAGCAGTCGGCGTGCTTCAAGGCGACCTCGCGGGCGAGCGGCGAGCCGCCGCCGAGGTAGATCTCGGGCGCCTGGCGGCCGGCGGCGAGGAACGGCGTGCCGAGACGCGCCTTCTCGACCTGGTAGTAGCGGCCCGTGAAGTCGACCTCGCCGTCGCGCCGCCAGAGGGCGCGGCAGATGGCGAGGAACTCGTCGGCGCGGTGGTAGCGCTCGTCGTGGGTCAGGAAGTCGCCGTAGGAGCGCTGCTCCGCGAGCGAGTGGCCGATCACCATGTTGAGGCTGAGGCGGCCGCCGTTGAGCGCCGCGAGGGTGTTCACCTGCTGGGTGAAGACGGTCGGCGACAGCAGCCCCGAGCGGTAGGCGAGGAGGAAGCGGATCGTCGTGGTGGCGGTGCCGAGTGCGGCGACCAGGGGGATCGGGTCGGGCATGTAGAAGCCGCACGCCATCAGCAGCGAATCGATGCCGCAGCTCTCGGCCAGCCGACAGAAGCGGACGTGGGCGTCGAAGTCGGGGAGCGCCGCGGCGGCGGTACCCGGGGGGGCCGGCAGCGGCGGCGGCGGAGATGCGGCCGACGCGGGAGCCTCTTCGCCGGCGAGGGGCATCCGCCAGTGGAACCGCAAGCTCATCCGGACTGGACCCTGCGCATGCGATAAATATAATGGAAGCGACACCGAAAGGGGTTGTCTCCGATGCGTGTGGTCTACTCGATCGGCCGCTATCAGGCTCAGTCGCGGCGGATCTGCGACGCGGTCCTCGCCGAGCTCGCCCGCCGCGGCTGGCTCCGCCAGCGGCGTTTCCACGACGAGTCCGACGAGGCGATCCCCGACTGCGACCTCTTCCACGGCCACTCGGTGCTCTCGCTCTCCACCCTGCGCCACCTGCGCCGGCACCGCCCCGGCGTGCGGATCGTCCTCCAGCGCGACTCGGCGCACATCGCCTGCCCCGCCTACACGGAGGAGATCGCACTACGCCGCGGCGGCCCCTGGGACGCGCTCTGCACGCAGAGCCCGAACACCCTGCCCGCGAAGATCCCCGAGCAGACGGAGGAGTATGCCCTCGCCGACCGCGTCCTCCTCCCCTCGACCTACGCCGCCGAGACCTTCACGGCGGCCGGCTATCCACGGGAACGGATCAGGATCGTGCCGCTCGCCGCCGGCGACGAGCTCCGCCCCGCCGCCGAGTGGGGGGGTGGGGCTGCCCGAGCCGCCGTTCCGCGTCGTGCTCGGCGGCGGCGCCATCCTCACCAAGGGGTATCCCTACGCGGCGGAGGCCTGCGCCCGCCTCGGCGAGCCGCTCGACGTGCTGGCCGGCCTCCCTTTCGAGGCGATGCCGGCCGAGCTCGCCCGGCGCAGCGTCTGCCTCGCCCCCTCGATCACCGACGGCATGAACCACCAGGTGCTCGCCGCCATGGCCTGCGGCCTGGTGCCGATCGTCTCCACCGCCACCGGCGCGCGCGACCTGATCACCCCCGGCGTCGACGGCTTCGTGGTCGACCTGGCGGCGGGCGATCCGGTAGGCGAGATCGCCGGCCGGCTGCGCTTCCTGCGCGATCACCCCGAGGAGCGGCGGCGGATGGGGGAACGCGCCCGCGCGGCGGTCGCCGGCCGGAGCTGGGAGGACTACGGCCGCGAGGTCTGCGACCTCTACGCCGAGGTGATGGCCGAGCTGCCGGGGGCGGCACCGGCCGCGGCACCCACGTCTGCGGGGGTGCGCTGATGTGGGCCGTCCCCACCATCCCCGCTCGCGAGGCGATGGCCGACGAGCTGATCCGCGCTCTTGGAGCCCCGGTCGCCAAGGTCCTCGACACCGCCGGCGACGTGCAGCGGAACCACGTGCGGGCCTGGGGGGAGGCGTGCGCCTTCGGCGGCGACTGGGTGGGGGTGATCCAGGACGACGTGGTGCTCTGCGAGGGGTTCGCCGCCAAGGTGCGCCGCCGGCTGGCGGAGGCCGACGCGCTCGGCTACCGCGCCGTCAGCTTCTTCAACCACGCCCACAACGCTCCCTACCTGCGGCCGGCCGGCGAGCGCTGGGCACAGGTCGACCTGGCGCGGATGCCGGGGATCCGGCGCGATCCCGCCGGCGACCGGCTGCTGCGCTCCGCCCTCCCCGGCGAGCTCTGCGTCGCCGTGCGGCGCGAGGTCGCCCTGCGCTACGCCGCCTTCGCCGTCCGCCACGCCGAGATCTACCGCCTCTACCCCGGCGTCCACGACGGCATCTTCGGCCTCTTCCTGAACCTCGAGATCGGCGGCGTCTCCGACTTCGCGGCGGCGGCCGCCGACCGCGAGGTCACGAACCACGTCTACCTGGCGCTCCCCAACCTGGTCGACCACCGCGACGTGCCGAGCACCCTCTCCCACCCCACCCCGCCCCGCCGCCGGGTCAGCGCCACCTTCCGGCCGGACGCCGCCTGAAGAGGAGGACCGTGATGGATTCTCGATTCGTTGAACGCTACCGCCGGGACGGTGTCCTCTTCCCCGTGCCGGTGCTCGCCGCCGCCGAGGTGGCGAGCTACCAGGATGCGCTGCTGGCGGCCGAGCCCCTCCTCGGCGACGCGCGGCGCCTCCCGATGCCGCACACCGCCTTCCGCTGGGCCTGGGAGCTCGCCACCCACCCCGCCCTCCTCGACGTGGTCGAGGCGGTGCTGGGGCCCGAGCTGCTGATCGCGGCGACGATGGTGCTCACCAAACCGCCGGGCGATCCGGCGCTGGTCACCTGGCACCAGGACGGCACCTCCTCGGGGCTCCACCGCACCCCCAACACCACGGCCTGGATCTCGCTCTGGGAGAGCAACGGCGAGAACGGCTGCATGCGGGTCGTCCCCGGCTCGCACCGCCAGTCGATCCTCCCCCACGTCACCTCGCAGGACGCCAACCACCTGCTCTACGGCAGCCCCGAGGTGGCGGCCGAGGTCGACGAGGCGGCGGCGGTCGACGTCGCGCTCGCCCCCGGCGAGATGTCGCTCCACCACAGCAACATCATCCACGGCTCGAACGCCAACCGTTCGGCGGCGCGGCGCACCGGCTTCATCGTGCGCTTCATCACCCCGCGGGCGGAGGCGAGCCAGCGGCCGGTGATCCAGGCCCGCGGCCACGCCGACTGCTCGCACCTCGCGCGGTTGGCAGGCCCTCCCGAGGACGACGGCCTCCAGGCGGCGCTGGCGCGCTGGCGGTCGCAGTCGTGAGCGCCCTCGGACCCGCTCAGGTCGCCGGCTACCGGCGGGACGGCTTCCTCTTCCCCCTCTCCGTCCTCGACTCGACGGAAGTGGCGCGCTACCGGAGCGCCGTCGACGAGCTGGAGGCCGCGCTCGGCGGCAGCCCGCGCCCCTCCGACATGAGCCAGCCGCAGCTCCACTTCGCTTGGGCCCACGCGCTGGCGACCCACCCGCGCGTGCTCGACGCCGTCGAGGCGGTGCTCGGCCCCGACCTCCTCGTCCATTCGGCGTCGATCTTCAGTAAGGCGCCGCGCAGCCGCTCGTTCGTCTCCTGGCACCAGGACGGCGCCTACTGGGGATTGAGCGAGCCGGGGGTGACCTCGGCGTGGATCGCCCTCTCCGCGAGCACCCGCGAGAACGGCTGCCTGCGGGTCGTCCCCGGCTCGCACACCCGCCGCACCCTTCCCTTCGCCGAGACGCCGGCGCCCGACAACCTGCTCGCCAGCGGCGCCGAGATCCTGGTCGCGGTCGACGAGGCCGAGGCGGCCGACATCCTCCTCGCGCCGGGCGAGATGTCGCTCCACCACGTCGACATCGTGCACGGCTCGAACCCCAACGGCTCGGACGGCAAGCGGGTCGGCTTCGCCGTGCGCTACATCTCCCCCGCCGTCTCCCAGCAGCTCCCCCACCACGAGGTGCTGCTCGCCCGCGGCCACGACCGCCACGGCCACTACGAGATCCGCCGCCAGCCGGCGACCGCCGGCATCGCGGAGGGGCTCGCCGCCCAGGCCGAGTTCTCGGCGCGGTGGCGGCGGTTCCGGCTGGGAAAGTGAGAGAACGAGGGACCTAAGGGACGGCAGCGACGGCAGCGACCTTCAGACGGCGCCGGCCGTGGCGGCCAAGCCGGCCATCAACGGCGGCGAGCCAGCCGCCGGTCTCAGAAAGGGGATCGGGGTGGGCGTCGAGGTGGTGCATGCCGGTGCCGTTCCAGCCGGCTCCGGAGGCGGGCAGGAGCGGGCTCTCCGGAACCTCCGCTTCCCGGTACTGGTGAGGGATCGAGATCCAGGATCTCGAACGCCCTTACGCCGGTGCCGTAGAGCGGGTGGCAGTCCTGGGCGAAGCGGAGGAGCCGGCCCTGCCAGGGGACGATGCGCCCCGCCGGGCGGGCGCGGCGGCGGTCGCCGGCGACCACCGGGCTGCGCGGATGCTCGCGCCAGGGGCCGGCCAGCTCGTCGGCGAAGTAGAGGCGCAGCTCGTCGTGCCGGTAAGGGGCCGAGCAGGCGAAGAGCCACCAGCGCTCCTGCCAACGTACCAGCGTGGGATCGGCGAAATCGCCGCGCACCAGCTCCCCGGCGAGCTCCCAGCAGTCGGGGAAATCGATCGCCCGGTAGAGGCGCACGGCGCCCGCTCCCAGCGCTTCGGGGACCATGAAGACTTCGTCGCCAAAGGAGAACACGTGCGGGAACGAGAGGTGGAAGGGCTCGTGGAGCACCACCCGCTCGTAGCTCCAGCGCCGGCCGTCGCCGCTCGTGGCGAGGGCGATCTCGCCCCGCCCGCTCTGCCGGTTCAGCACCTCGCAGAACAGGTGCCAACGCCCGTCGCGCCGCAGCAGGAAGGGATCGGCGACGAAGCCGGCCACCACGTCAGTAACGTCGGCAGCCGAGAGGACCGGATTTTCGACTCCCGGCAGCGGCGCCAGGGCGAGCGGCGAGGGTCCGGCGTAGATCCCGATCGACCATCCCGGCACCCCCGGGAAGGCCGGGACCTTCCGCCCGCTCACGACGCCCCGCGCTCGAGCGCCGCCGCATAGACGGCGCGGAAGTGCGCGGTCAGCGCCGCGGCGTTCCAGTGCCGCTCCATGTAGCGCCGCGCCTCCTCGCGCTTGGCCCGGCGGAAATCCGCATCGAGGGTGAGCTCGGTCAGCCGGGCGCGCAGCGTCTCCGGGGTGGCGACGATCCAGGGGTGCTGGCGCGTGCCGGTCACCCGCTCGAGGGCGTCGACGGTCTGGGCGTCGAGGCCGGCGACGGTCGCCAGGCCCTGCGACAGCGCTTCGAGCGAGCACATGTGGTAGCTGCCGGTCACCACCTCGTCGATCGCGACGTCGCACTCCTGGCGCAGGCGCATGGCGTCGGCCCATGGCGAGTCGACGATGAAGCGGTGGGGGAAGTCGCGGAGGACCGGCAGCGTCTCGGCCGCCCCCTTGGACCCCCATCCCGAGGTGTCCTCGACCTGTGGCGGCGTGTAGGCGACGACGGGGGGCTCGTTGTGGCGCCAGAGCGGGCGGTGCAGCGGGTCGTCGATCGGCACGGCGTTCGGCACCGGCAGGCACTCGGGGAAGAGGCGGACCTGGTACTGGGCGACCACCAGCTTGGTCAGCCCGGGGTCGGCGAGCGCCGGCTCGAACTGCGCGAAGCGGGGGGAGTGGAACTGGATCACCTGCGGCTTCCTGCTCACCAGCTCCCAGGCCCAGGGATAGAGCTCGAAGAGGAAGCTCTCGCGCCACCAGTTGTGGAAGTGGACGACGTCGGCCGCCCGCAGCAGCTCCGCCACCCGCTCCGGGCTCTCCTCGGCGATCACGTCGCGGCCGTAGACGCGGGGGCCGAAGGCGTGCTCGCAGGCGATCAGCCGCGCGTCGAGGCCGCCGAGCCGCTGCACCTCGGCCAGCCGGTGGGGGGCGCCCGACAGCGCGCCGTCGGCGAGATGGACGACGCGGATCGTCGGAGCGTCGGGGCGGCTCAAACCGCGCAGCGCTCCAGCGCCACCGCGTAAGCCGCGAGGTAGCGGTCGGTCAGCGCCCGCGGGTTCCAATAGCGCTCCATGTAGGCGCGCGCCTCCCGGCGCTTGGCTTGGCGGTAGCCGTGGTCGGCGACCAGGGCGGCCAGCTCGCGGGCCAGCGTCTCCGGACGGGCGACGACCCAGGGATGGCGGCGGGTGCCGGTCACCCGCTCGAGCGCGTCGACGGTGAGGTCGTCGAGGCCGGCGACGGTGGCCAGCCCCTGGGCGAGCGCCTCGAGCGAGCACATGTGGTAGCTGCCGGTGACCACCTCGTCGATGGCGATGTCGCACCCCTGGCGCAGGCGCATCGCCTCCTCCCAGGGGGTGTCGGTGACCAGGAGATGACGGAAGCCCTGGGCGAGGACGGCGGCGGTCTGCGCGTATCCCTTGTCGTACCATCCCTCGCCGTCGACGATCGGCGGCGTGTAGGCGACCACCGGCGGGTCGTTCTCGATCCACGCCGGCCGGTGCAGCGGGTCGTCGATCGGCACGGCGTTGGGCACCGGGATGCACTCCGGGTACTGGCGGACGTGGTACTGCGCCACCACCAGCTTGACCAGCGACGGCTCGCGCAGCTGCGGCTCGTACCAGGGCGCCCGCGGCGAATGGAACTGGATCACCGAGGGCTTGGCGCGCACCAGCTCCCAGGCCCAGGGGTGGCGCTGGAACAGCTCTCCCTCGCGCCACCAGTTGTGGTAGTGGACGAGGTCGGCCTCCTTCAGCAGTTGGGCGATGGGCTCGGGATCGCCCTCCATCAGGACGTCATGGGGGTAGCGCCGGTTCTCGTAGGCGCGGTCCTCGGAGATCAGCCGGGCGTCGAGGCCGCAGGCACGCTGCACGGTGGCCAGCCGGTAGGGGGCGGCCGACAGCGGGTCCCAGGAGATGTGGACGACCTTCACGGCCGGTAGAACGAGACGTCGAAGGGCTGGCCCAGCACGGCGCGGCCGATGGTCGCCAGCACCTGGTCGTCGTTGTCGTGGCGGACGTAGAAGGAGAGGTCGCGCAGGATGCGCTCGAGCGGGCTCGGGCGGATCAGCGAGCGGGCGCCGCAGGCGCGGACGGCGTGGTCGACCGTCTCGGTGGCGAGGTGCTCCATGACGTGGCGCACGCGGCTGCCGGCGATCTGCGCCTCGGCGCGCCGCCCGGCGTCCCACAGCGACGCCACCTGGCGCAGCCAGAGGTGCCCGCTCTCGACGTGGAGCGACATCCGCGCCACCCGCTGCTGCACGTAGGGGTCCCCTTCCTTCCCCTGCGTCCTGACGTGGGCGAGGGCGTACTCGAAAGCCGCCTCGGCGGCGCCCAGGAAGCTCGCCGCGTAGTGCGGGGCGAAGGCGGTCTGCCAGCCGCCGGCGAGGTACTCCCCCGGACCGCCGATCCGGTTCGCCGCGGGGATGAAGGTTTCGCGGAAGCGCACGAGATGGGAGACCGTCCCCCGCATGCCGATCGGGTCCCACCACGCGCCGTCGGTCTCGACGCTGGGATCGGCGAGGTCGCAGGCCAGCATCAGCAGGGTGTCGGGGGAGGCGGTGTGCCGCGCGCCTCCCGGCCCGGCGGCGTTGACCAGCAGGATCGCCCATTCGGCGCCGCCGGCGCTGGTGCAGAAGACCTTGCTGCCGTCGACCACGAAGCCGCCGTCGACCTCGGTCAGGGTGGTGCCGTAGCGCGCCGTCTCCCCCGGCACCCGCACCTGCGGCTCGCCGCTCCACACCACCCACTTCTCCCCGCGCTCGACCACCCCCGGGAACCAGCGGTCCTGCTGCTCCGCCGAGGCCAGGGCGTCGAGCAGCAGCAGGGAGTTGGCGTGCCCCTCGAAGCAGCGGGCGAGCGACAGGTCGGCCTTGGCGAGCTGCTTGGTGATCATCCACAGCACGTAGGTGTCGCCGCGCAGGGGCCCGAGGCCCAGCCCGCCCCGCTCGCGCGGCACGGTCGGCGCGTTGAGGCCGGCCGCGAAGAGGTCGGCGAGGTCGTCGCCGGGGAAGCTCGCCGCCTGGTCGTGCGCGGCGGCGCGCGGCGCGAAGCGCTCGCGGGCGAGCGTCGCCACACGGTCGATCAGGGCCTGCTGGTCGGGAGGGAGGTCGAGCAGCACGGCTGAGTCAACGGGGAGAAGGGATGTAGAAGTGGTCGCGGGCGAAGTAGGCGGAGCGCCCGCTGCCGTCCGCGAACCTCGTGTAGGCGTCCACCACCAGCAGGCGCTTGTTGAGGTAGCAGGCGAGGGTGACGCTCATCCCGGGAAATTCATAGGCGGCGGTGAAGGCGACGCCGGCGGCGAGCGTCACCCCGTCGGCGAACGCCGCGCCGGGCACCTCCCCCCAGTCGACCGGGTCGGGAGCGCCGGTGCCGAAGGCCCGCACGGTCATTCCCCCGTCGCTGGCGGAGATCACCAGGCGCGCCATGCCGCGGCTGGCGCGGTCGAAGTTCACCCACTCCCCCAGCAGCGGCGCGGGATCGATGGCGCGCGGCTCCGGCCGCTCGCCGGCGCCGGGCAGGTCCCGGGTCCGCGAGGATCGTAACGCCTCCATCAGCGGTGGAAGAACTCGCGGCTGAAGTAGTTGGAGCGGCCGCTGCCGTCCTTGAAGACGTTGAAGGTGTCGAGCACCAGGATGCCGCTCTTGGTATAGGCGGCGAGGAAGGTCTCGACGAAGCCGAAGTCGTAGGTGGCGCTGAACGCCATGCCGGCCGGCGAGGCGACCCCCGCGGCGTAAGTCACCGCCGGGATCTTCCCCCAGTCGAGCGGCGCGGGCGAGGCGGCGCCGAAGGCCTGCACGGTGAAGTCGCCGGGAGCCCCCGCGAGCGTCATCCGCACCAGCCCTCCCGTCTGCTGGTCGGTGTTGAACCAGGTGCCGAGCAGCGCCGAGAGGTCGGAGATCCGCCCCGGCGCGGCGGCCCCCTCCGGCAGTCCCTCCTCGGTACGCATCAAGGTCGCAACGGGCATTGGGTGGCCTCCTTTAGGTCTCCGTGATCGATGCTAGCACAGGGTTTTGCGGGCCTCTCCGCCAAGGCATTCGCCGCCCGGTCATCAGCCGGAACTGGCGCCGCACCTCCACACCCAGCACCTCGCGGCCGTCGATGGCGATCCCTCCTCCCGCGGTTGTGGCAAGCATCAGGGGAGTGGGCGCCGGGCCGTAGACCAGCTCCACCACCACCGTGCCGGGGCGCAGGTCCGCCACCGGGAACGGGCTCTCGGCGGTGAGCGGCGTGGCGTGGACGACGAGATCGAAGGCCCCGGCGCGGAACCGCGAGAGGGGGATGAACGGCAGCCCCAGCAGGTGGGAGGCGTAGCCGCCGCGGTCGGCGCCGCGGTTGACCAGCGTCACCCGCGCCCCCGCCCGCAGCAGGCCGGCCGCCGCCGCGCGCCCGGCGCCGCCGCATCCCACCACCGCCACCGCGCGGCCGAGGAGAGGGACGCGCCGCGCGAGGAGCGCCGAGACCACCCCCTGGGCGTCGGCGGTGTCGGCCCGCCAGGCTCCGCGGCGGCGCAGCAGCGTGTTCGCCGAGCCGGCCTGGCGCGCCAGCGAGCTCACCTCGGCGGCGAGGCGCAGCGCCTCCTCCTTGTGCGGCGAGGCGACGGTGAGCCCGCGCAGCGGCCAGCCGAGCGCGTCGAGCTCGGCCTCGGCCTCGCGCCAGAAGGGGGCGAAGCAGTCGACCTGGAACGGCAGGTAGAGCGCCGGGAGCCCGAGCTCGCGGTACGCCGCGTTGTGCATCCGCGGCGAGAGCGAACGGCTGACCGCGCGGCCGGCGATGCCGAAGGTGCGCTCGAGCGGCGGCAACGTGGGAAGGCCATAGTCCTCCACGAGCTGAGCGACGGTCAGCTCGCCGGGATCCTCGGCTTCACCGTTCAGCCGGCCATAGGCGAGGGGCGCGCCGAGGCGCGGGGCGAGCACTCGCGTCCAGGTGCCGGCCGGGCCGGTGGCGAAGGCGGTGACGTCCCGCCGTCCCGCGGCGCCGAGCGAGCGTAGCAGCGCCAGCACGTCCTGCGGACGCTCGGTCCGCACCGCCAAGCGGTAGAGGCGCGCCGGGATACGTGACAGCCGCTCCCAGGCCTCGCGCACCCCGGCGGCGTCGGCGGCGGCGCCGGTCCACGAGGCGAGCCGCCGCGCGGCAGGGATGCCGGCGAGCCCCTCCGTCTCGGCGTCGGCGTCCCCCACCTCCACCAGATCGAAATGCCGCGCCGCCGCCAGCAGCCGCCGACGGCGCTCCGCCGGCGAGCCGTCGAAAGCTCCTCCCTCGGCGCGGGGGCGCAGGCTGTAGGCGAGCTCTCCGGCGAAGCGGTCGCGCAGCCAGTCGGCGTCGAGGTCGCCCGCCAGGTCGGCTCGCACCTCGAGGCCGGCGACCGCTCTGGGAAGAGAGGACAGCTCTCCGTTGGGGGAAGCCGAGAGGGTCGCGATCAGTCTGGCGTCCGTCATACAGGAATCGCCGCGCTGTAGAATGAGGCCGCTCGCGAAAGACAATGAAACCGGACTTCCTCTCGCTCATCGCCGGCCGTCACGCCCGGCGTGCCTTCCTCGACCGCCCGGTGCCGCGCGCCGTTCTCGAAGAGGTGCTGCGCGCCGCCGCCTACGCTCCGTCGACCCGCAACGGCCAGCCGTGGAGCGTGGCGGTGCTGACCGGCGCCGCCCGCGAGGCGCTGGCGCGGCGGCTCTGCGACCTCTTCGACCGCGGCGCGCCGACGAAGCTGGACTACGTGAGCCGCCCGGCAACCCTCCCCGCGCTGGCCGAGGAGCGGGCGCGGGCCGCCGCCGCCGGCGTCCTGGCCGCCAAGGGGATCGCGCGCGACGACGAGGCCGGCCGCCGCTCCCACCTGCGCGACAACCTGCGTTTCTACGGCGCGCCGGTGGCGATGATCTTCCATCTCCCGGCCGACGCCGCGCCGGGGACCTTCCTCGAGATGGGGCTCTTCCTCGAAAACGTGATCCTGGGGCTCGCCGCCCGCGGCCTCGGCTGTTGTCCGCAGGCGAGCGTCGCCGCCTACGCCGGGGCGATCCGCGACTTCCTGGGCTTCGGCCCCGACCGGCTGATCGTCTGCGCGCTCTCCGCCGGCTATGCTGACGAGGCCGCGCCGGTCAACCAGTTCGCGCCGGAGCGGGCGAATCTCGCGGAGTACACCCAGTGGTTCGATCAAGCTCCCCCCGACCCGGTCTCGAATTGAATCAGCGTTGGAGAAAGCAATTCTAGACGGATCGCGGGCCGATCGCCAGATCCACGACCCGATGACGGCCTGATGACGGCCTGATCACGGCCCGAGATCGAGCCAGGAGATCTGCCGGCCCGCCGGATTGCCGGCGATGAACGCGCCGCGGGCGCCGATCCGCCGGTTGGGGCCGAAGGTCACCGGCGCGCCGAGCCCGGCGTCGAAGCGGTAGAGGGTCTCAAGGGCCGCGATCAGCTTCTCCCGGGTGAGCTCGCGCCCGGTCCGCTCCGCCCCTTCGATCAGCACCGCGAGAGTGGCGACCGCCGCCTTCCGCAACGTGGCGTGATGGGCCGGCAGCCCCACGGCGGCCGGCGCCGGCGCGGAAGGGGGCGGCACCGGCAGGGCGACCAGGAGGCGGTCGCGGAGCGACGCCGGCACCGCGGCGAAGAGATCGTCCCCGCGGGCCTCTGCCAACGCCGCCGGCAGCAGGACCAGGGGATGATGGCCGCTCGCCTCGACCCGCCGCAGCAGCTCGCGCGCTCCTTCGCCGCCGTCGAGCAGCAGGAGCGCCGCGGCAGCTTTCGCTTCGGCGGAGCCCGCCGGCGCGACGGTGAAGCCGCGTTCCCGCGCCGCCGCGGCGGCCGTCCCGGCGAGGCCGGCCAGCTCCGGCGCGGTGGAGGGGATGATGGCGAGCGACCGCGCCCCCTGCCGCAGCTCGCGGGCCGCTGCCGCGACGAGCGCCGCCACCTGCTCGGCGAGGCCGGGGGTCAGGTAGAAGACCTGCCGGTTGAGCGGGAAATCCTCCCGCGGGCGCGGGGTCAGCGCGGTGATCAGCGGCACTCCCGCGGCGGCGGCGGCCTCCGCGATCCCGGCCTCGTCTCCCCCCAGGGCAATCGCCAGCAGGGCGAAGGGAGGGTCGAGGGCGAGCGCTTCCCGCAGCTTCGCCCCGCGTTCCGCCGGCGCCTCGGGGAGCGGGACGAAGCGCAGGTCGAGCCGGCGGCCATAGATCCCCCCTTCGCGGTTGACCTCGGCGCCGCGCGCGGTGAGCGCCGCCCGCAGCGCCTCGCTCGCGCTGCCGGGACGGTCGGCGCCGGGGAGCAGGACGCCGAGGTGGATCGCCCCCGCGGCGAGCCCCGGCTCCTCCTCGTGCCCCAGCCGCTTCAGGTAGGCGAGGAGGTCGGTGGCGTCCTGCCGCGTCAGCCGGTAGCGCGGCATGGCGACGTGCAGCCGGTTGCCGGCGGAGTCGAGCCCGAGGGTGATGGCGCGGATCAGCCGGTGGTCGTCGTACGCCGGACGGCGGCGCCCGCCGGCTTCGCCCCCCGCGGCACGGCCGAGCGCCTCGGCGGTGAGATCGGTGGGGCGCACCCCGCCCTCCTTGCCGCCGTGGCCGTCGACGCCATGGCAGCCGGCGCAGGGGAGCGCCGAGGCGGACACCTCGCTCCCGCCGCCACCGTCTCCGAACGCCGCCTTGATCTCCACCCGCGAGGCGCTGGTGCCATGGGTGTAGATCTGCTTGCCGCGCGTCTCCGCGGGGGTCAGCGGACCGGGTTTGGGAGCCGCGGCGAGCCCGAGAAGAAGGGCGAAGCCGGCGAGCAGGAGCTGGCCGGCCGGCCGGTGCATGCCTTGGGTGGATTCGATGAGAAACCGCCTCAGAAGCCCTGCGTCACGACGCCGGGGTCGTCGAGCACCCCCGTGACGGAGGTCAGGATCTCCTCCGGCTTGTTGAGGCCGAAGATCTTCTTCCACAGCCCCGTCTTCTCGTTGCCGACGAGGAGGATGTTGGAGTGCGCGTCGCGCTTTTCGACGTACTGCCCGAGCTTGCGCAGGGCGAGGTCGACATTCTCCTGCTTGCCGGTGAGGAAGAACCAGCCGGGGCCGGCCTTGAAGCGGGCCGCGTACTCCTTGAGACGGGCCGGCGTGTCGTTCGTGGGATCGACCGAGATCGACAGCAGGTAGATGTCGCGCCCCATCCGCTCGCCGAGCTCGCCTTGCAGCTTGGCGAGCGCCGCCCCCACCATCGGGCAGCTTCCCGTGCACTCGCTGAAGAAGACGTCGACCACCACCGTGCGGTTCGCCAGCAGGTCGCTGTAGAGGCGATGCGGCTTGCCGTCCTGATCGATCAGCTCGACGTCGGTAAAGTAGTTGCGCGCCGCGGTTTCGGCGGCGGCCGGCCGCGGCGGCGGCTTGACGGCGGCGCCCGCGGCCGCGGCAGCGGGCGGCGGTCCCAAACCGTCGAGCAGCTCCACCATCTTGGCGGGCGCGGCGAGACCGTAGGCGCGGGTCCAGCGCTTCGCCGGCTCGTTCCCCAGCAGCACGAGCGGCGAGTGATCCGCGCGGTCGGGGGTGTAGACGCCGAGCGCCTTGAGCAGGCGGTCGACGTCCTCCTTGCGGCCGGTCAGCAGGGTCCACCCCGGGCCGGCATGGAACTTCGCCCCCCAGGCCTTGAGCCGTTGCGGCGTGTCGGTCTGCGGATCGATGCTGACCGAGATCAGCCGCACGTCATTACCGGCGCGGCCGGCGCGCGCGCCGAGCACCTGTTGCAGCCGCTCGAAGTTCGCCCCCATCGGCGGGCAGATCGTGGTGCAGGTGGTGAACACGAAGTTCATCGCCACCCGCCGGCCGCGGATCAGGTCGGAGTAGACGTGGACCGGCCGGCCGTCCTGATCGGTCAGCTCGACGTCGGGGATCGACGGCGCCGCGGTCTCCTGGGCGGGCTTCGCAGCGGTTGGCGCAGATTGTTGCGCCGCGGCCGGGAGCGCCAGCAGGAACAGGACCAGAACCGGGTAGACGAGGCCCTGAAGGGAGGCGAATGGTTTCTTCGGCACAGACGATGCTCCGGAGTTTTGAAGTCTCGCAACAAGCTAGCCCAACGGGGGGCGGTTGGCAAGGCGGGGCGCTAGACTCTCCCCCGTGCCCCCCCGCGATCCCGCAATGCCGGTCTCCTTCCCGGCCAGTACCTTCGGCGCGGCTTCGGCAGAGCCCCGCGATCCGCTCGCGGACCTCTCCGACCTGCCGGCGACGGGGCGGCTCGACGTCGTCTGCGTGCGGCCGATCCACCACGTCCTCGAATACGCGGCGCTGTACCGTCTCACCGCGGCGTTGCGGGAGCGGTCGCCGGATCTCGCGGTACGGCTCCACGTGCGCTCGGCTCTCCGCGACGACGCTCCGTTCCGTGCACTCCCCGTCGATTCCGTGACGCGATGGGGGGAGGGCGGCGGCCGGGGGGCGCTCGCCGCGGGATTGCGCCGGCTGGCCCGCGCGTGGACGCCGGGCGCGGCGGCGCTGGTGCTGGCGCCTCCTCACGGATGGCGGCGGGCGGCGGTGGGGGCGCTCCACATCGCTCCGCTCGATTTCCGGAGTCCTGGAGATGAGGTGGCGGGCGCGCGCTTTCTCACCGCGCTCGAACGCGAGACGCCGCTCTGGCGGGTGGCGGCGGGGGCTCCGCCGCCGCTCGGCCGGCAGACCGCCGACCACCGGTTCCTGCTCCACCAGGCCCGCTTCCACGTCGGCGACACGCTCTGGCTGACTCCCTTGCTGCGGGCGCTTCACGCCCTCTTCCCACGTCCTCACGTCACCCTGGTGGCGCCCCCTGTCGCCGCCACGGTGCTGGCCGGGAATCCCCACCTCGACGAGCTGATCGCCTACCTCCCGCGGGAGGGAGAAGCGGGGCGGCGGCGGGTGCTCGCGGCTCTCGACGGCCGTTCGTTCGATGCCGCGCTCTTCGCCTTTGCCCGTCGCTCGGAGAGCCGCTGGCTGGCGCGGGAGATGGCTTCGGCGGGGGTGCCACGGCGGATCAATCTCGAATACCACGACGGTTTCCTCGACTCCGGACGAACGTGGGAGGCGGCGACTCACGAAGGGTGGTTCTTCTGGGGGACGCTGCCCAGCCCGCGGCTGCTGCTGCACGTCCTCTCTCCCCTGCTCCCTCCCGGTGCCGTCCTCCCGATGGACGACGGCCTCGAGGTCCACGTCCCGCCGGAGGCCCGCCGGCAGGCGGACTCGCTGCTGGCCGAGCGCGGCCTCGCCGGCCGCCCGTTCGCCGTCCTCGCTCCCGGCGGCCTCTCCTCCACCCGCTGGCCGGCCGCGCGCTTCGCCGCCCTGGCCACCACCCTCGCCGGCGAGTTGGGGCTCGCGGTCCTTCTCGAAGGGAGCGCCGAGGAGGCCCCGCTCCTGCGCGAGATCGCCGGCCGCGCCGGTCATCCCTCCGTCCTCGCGTGCCCGGACCCGCTGGCGGTCTTCCCCGCCGTGCTGGCGCGAGCGCGCCTGCTGATCTCGAACGACAGCGCGCCGCTCCACTTCGCCGCCGCGCTGGGCGTTCCCGCGCTCTACTTCGCGCAGCGCGAGAAGCTCGTCCACTCCCATCCCGGGAGCGCCGACTGCTGGGCGCTCTACGACGATCTGGAAAACGATCCGACCAACATCACCTCGGACCAGGCGCTCGGCGCGGTGCGCGAGATGCTGCGCCGCGGGGTGGTCTGTGCCGAGTGACGATTTCGCCCATGTGCGCTGGCTCGGCGGCTCGGCGTGCGCCGGCAAGAGCAGCGCGGCGCGCGCCCTGGCGGCGGAGCACGGCCTCACCCTCTACTCCTGCGACGAGCAATTCGAGGCGCACCGTCGGCGGGCCTCCCGCGAGCGGCATCCGCACTTCTGCCGCCTGATGGACCTGCCTCCCGAGGAGCTGTGGGCACCACCTCTCGAAGATCGGGTCCGCGACCTCCTCGCCTTCTATGAGGATGAATTCAGCCTGGTCCTCGAAGACCTGCGGGAGCTGAACGGACCCGTCATCGCCGAAGGGGTCGGTCTGCTGCCGGCGCGGGTGGCGGCCGTCCTCGCCGATCCCCGCCACGCCTGCTGGCTGATCGCCACCCCCGACTTCCGCCGCCGCCACTATCCGCGGCGCGCGGCAATGGCGGAGTTGCTCGGCCGCTCCGCTGATCCATCGTCGGCTTTTGAAAACTGGATGGCGCGGGACGACGAGGTCGCCCGCCGGCTGGAGGCCGAGGCCGCCGCCCTGGCGCTCCCCATCCTCCCCGTGAACGGCGCCGTCTCCGAGGCCGAGACGACCGCCGCGCTCGCCCGCCAACTCGGTCTTCAGCCGGCGTAGCGCAGGCCGATGCGGAACGAGCGCCCCGCGCCGGGGAAGCCGATCAGCGTCTGGTAGCGCTTCCCGGCGAGATTGTCGATCCGCCCCCGCACCTCCCACGGCCCTCTCACCCGCCAACTGCCGGCGAGCCCCACCAGGCCGTAGCCCGCCACCGTGTCGCGCTCCGGCACGGGGATCTGCTCGTCGAAGCTGTGCGACACCCCCTGGCTGTCGAGCTCGAGCTCGCAGCCGCAGCGGCTGGCCGGCCGCCAGGTCGCCCGCGCGCCCGTCACCCACTTCGGCCGGTGGCGAAGCCGGGCGTGGGTCGCCAGATCCTCGACCTGCTGCCAGGTGGCGTTGCCGGCGAGCGAGAGGCTCGCCGCCGGGCTCCAGGCGGCGGTGGCCTCGACGCCGCGGGCGTCCACCCTGGCGCGGTTGACGTGGAGGAACCGGGCGAAGTCGAAGTCGATCAGGTCGTCGTAGCGGTTGCGGAACGCCGTCAGGCCGGCGCTCGCCTTGGCTCCGGCCGGTCCCAGGACAAACTCGCGCTCGACTCCGAGATCGCCGCCGAGCACCTTCTCCGGACGCAGGGCGGGGTTGCCGCCGAGGGCCGGCGGGCTCGCCAGGGCGAAGAAGCTCGGCTGCTTCCAGGCGCGGCCGGCCGAGGCGTGGAAGCGGGTCGGCCCGCGCCCCGGGCGCCAGCTCGCACCCAGGCGCGGGCTCCACTGGCGCGCGCGCCCGGACGGCAGGTCGAAGCGCGAGCCGAGCTCGAGCACGGTGTCCCCCCGCTCGGCGATCAGCTCCGTGTAAGCGCCGGGGAGGGTGCGCACGATCGAGTAGTCGCCGGCCACCCGGCCGCCGAATTCGGGCGGCAGCAGGAGCACGCTGGCGTTCTCCCCGCGCTCCTGCTCGACGTCGACGCCGCCGCTCCAGCGCAGGTCAGGCCCCGAGTAGAAGGTCGACGACCAGCCGGCGCGCCCCACGGTGTAGCGGGTGGCCTCGACCGACGCCGGCACCTGCGGGAAAACCGCCGGGCTGTCGGTGTCGCGATCCTGCCGGTAGAGGGAGACGCTGAGCCGGTGGCGGTCGCCGCCGGCGCCTCCGAACGTGAGATCGGAGCCCAGGGAGACCTCCTGGTGCGCCGAGCGGCGCAGCTCCCCCGAGCCGTAGAGCGGGCCCCCCGAGGCGTCGGGATAGTCGTCGCCGTTCCAGGTGGCGTAGCGGGTCTTCACCTGCAAGCGGGCGCCGCTGAAGGGGACGGCGAGGTTGGCGTGCAGGTTCGACTCGCGGAAGCGCTCGGCCGCCACCCGGTGCTGCTCCTGCTCCCAAGTGCCGCCCACGAAGTAGGTGGCCGCGCCGAGGGAGCCGGAGAGGGCACCCTGCGCCTGGCCGAACGAGGCGTCGCCGGCCAGCGCCTCGAGCTCGACGGCCGGCGGTCCGTCGCCTCCCGAGCGGGTGAGGATGTTGATCACTCCGGAGAGGCCGGTCGAGCCGTAGAACGAGGAGAGGGGGCCGCGCACCACCTCGATGCGCTCGACGGCGAAGGCCGGCAGCCCCTCGAGGTCGAAGACGTCCCCCACCTGGTAGGTGGAGTCGTTGAGCGGCACGCCGTCGAGGAGGACGAGGGTGAAGTTGGGATCGCCGCCGCGGATCTCGGCCGTCGAGAAGCCGCCGCGGCTGCCGTTCGTGGTGACGTCCAGCCCGGGGACGAAGCGCAGCAGGTCGGCCACCGTGCGGGCGCCCGAGGCGGCGATCGCCGCGCGGTCGAGCACCGTCACCGACCCCGTGGCCGAGGAGAGCGGGCGCTCGCGCACAGTGGCGGTCGAGTAGAAGGTGGACGCCGGCTCGTCCGCTGGCGGCTGCGCTGCAGCCGGACCGACGGCGCGCGAGCGCCGCAACCAGCAGGAGCCCGCCTAGCGCGGGCATCCCGCCTGGATCCAGCGCAGGAGGAGGTCCTTATCGTCGCGCGACATCTCGCGGGTCACCGGCATGTAGTGGGGGTCGGAGATCGGCAGCGCCGCCACGTGCGCGATACCGGAGGCGTTCGCCACCACGTCGTCGTAATTCGACAGGTCGACGTACCCGGCCATGTAGGCGTAGAGGAAGTAGTACTGGAAGAGGATCGGCTGCACGTCCTTCCAGGTCGGCTCGGGGACCGGCGGCACCCGGCGGTTGAACACCTTGACGTTGAGCGGCGCGCCGGCGACGTTCCCCGCCGCCCAGGAGCCGCCGAGGAAGTAGACCTGGCCGTTGACGAACTCCCGGCGGGGCTCGCGCGGCACTGGATCGCTCGCCGTCAGCGGGATCGCGGCGCGCCCCGCCGCGTCGGTGGTGACGCTCGCCGGAAAGGCGACCCCCTTGGGAGGCGGCGGCGTGTTGTTGACCGGCTGCCCGTCGTTACCGGTCTGCACCACGACGCTCAAAGGGACGGCCTCGCCCGCCGCGGGGTTGCCGAAGCGCGTCGCCACCACGGTCGCCTCGGCCTGGTCGCCGGGGTTCATGTAGAGGCTCGAGCCGTCGACGTCGATGTAGAGACCGTCGGGGCTCTCGGCGAGGAGCGGCTGGGGAGAGCCGGCGGCGAACACGGCGAGCGGCCGAGCGGCCGCGTCGGGCGGCAGCGCGAACTGCACCACGCCGGCGGTGGCCGCGAAGGTCGTCCCTGCCTGGTAGCCGATCGTCCCCAGGGAAATCCGCCCCTGCGGCCCGAGCACCGCCGCCTCGAGGCTGCCGAGGTCGACCGGCGGGCCGCCCACGGACTGATCGGGGACCGAGTTGCCGAGGTCGAAGGTGACGGTGCCGCGTTGCGGGTCCACCTTGGCGGGGGCGAAGGAGAGCGGCGAATTGGCGGTGGGGAGCAGCAGGCGCGGCGTCAGGTGCAGCGGCTCCCCCTGGCCGGCCGGACCGACCGTCCCCACGATCAGGCCGTTGCGAAAATCCGGGCTGGTGCTGTCGGCCTGATAGCCGTAGACGGTCAGCCGCACCGACAGCCCCGCGCCGCCGGCCGCCTGGAGCTCGGCGAGGAGGGGCGAGCCTGCCCCGCCGGGCCACGACAGCTCCTGGAGCACCGACTGGAAGGCGCCGCCGAAATCCGGGTCCGAGGGAGGCCCCTGCACCGCCACCCGCTTCCAGAGGTTGACCAGCGTCCCGGCGTCCTGCCACACCCCCTGGAGCACCGGCTCCTTGCCGCCGGCCAGCACGAGCTGGAAATGGAGGCCGAACAGGCGGGTGACCCCCTGCTGGTCGGTGTCGAGGTCGACCAGCTTGGCGGGCACCTGCGGCGCGTAGCTGGCGAACGAGGCGCCGATCAGCGGGTCCCCCGCGGTGTGCAGCTTCCCCGCGGCGTCGACGACGCTCGACACCGTGCCGTTCACGGTCCAGGCGTGCGAGCCATAGGGATTCCAGGAGAGGTCGAGCGCGGCGGTGCTGCTCGGATTGTAGTTGGTGATCGTGTTGTTGATCGTCGACGGATTGGCCATGAAGGTCCCGGTGAAGTGCAGCCGGGGAACGTCGAGGTAGCTCATGGATCCCTCCTGCGAAAGAAGACAATGATTGCGTACCTTCTACGCCACTCGCGGGGAGCCGTCAAGGGCTTTCGAAAGGTTTTCGCGCACCGCGGACGGGCCAGTTCTCCCGCCAGCGCGACTCCGCGTCCGGCGCTCCCTTGGCGTACCAGCTCGGCTGCATGCTCTTGAAATCCGCCAGCGCCGGGCGGACGGTGCGCTCCCAGAAGCCCTCGACGTCGTCGAAGGTGCGCAGGAGCGACGGGCGCTCCGGGTCCCAGGCGGCGAGCAGCTCGCGCATCTTCCGCCCCAGCCAGGCGACCTGCCCGGCGACCATCCGCCGCCCCGCGTCGCGATTCGCCGCGGCGGCGTCGGGCCCCTGCGCGAAGCGCTCGCCCGGAGGCGCTGGCGCCAGGCGCGCGGGATCGACGCAGGCGGGCTCGAGGGCCCAGAGCTGCGAGGTCTCGACCTTGCCGGCGTGATCCCCGTCGGCGCCGATCGCCAGGAAAGCCGGGGTTGGCCTCGAAGTCCGGCAGGCCGTAGAGGCGCATGCGGGTGAGCGGCTGCAGCTGGTCGACGAGAGTGCGCAGGTCGAGGTAGTTCGGCCCGTAGTGGCCGGTCAGCAGGATCGCGGCGCGGAAGCCCAGCACCTCGGCGGCGCGCACGTGGTAGCAGACGTTCTTGAAGTGGACCCACGGCGGGACGGCGGTGAGCCACGGGCGCGCCTCGCCGATCTCGCGCTCAGCCCACACCGCGTAGCCGCCCAGCTCGTGGACGTGCCAATAGTCCGGCGGCGCCACGATGCCGCCATGCCGCCACGCCGCGCGCACCAGCAGGCCGTGCGCCTTCAGGGCGTCGAGGCCGAGCGCGCACTGCGGCCCGTGCGGCTCGCACAGGCCGTAGGCGAACCAGACCGCCGGGCAGGCCGCGAACGCCGCCTCCAACTGGTGGGGAAACATGCGCTCCCAGCGCACCTCGGGCTTGGGCATGGAGGAAGCTTAGCGCGAAGGCAGGGGGTGGACCACGGACGCACACGGACGGGCACGGACGAACAGGGACAGCGCTGAGGCAGCTTTGCAGCTACCTGACTCCTGTCCGTGAAGGTCCGTGTTTGTCCGTGCTCGTCCGTGGTCTAATCCCCCGATGCCCTCCCCCGCCCTGAGCGCCGAGCAGCGCCACTTCTTCGCGACCCAGGGATACCTCGTGGTCCCGGACGCTCTCTCCCCGCCCGAGCTGGCGGCTGTCCGCCGCGAGGCCGATGCCGCCGAGGCGCGCTGGCGCGCCGACCCCGCCCTGCCGGGGGTGCGGCGGAGCGACCTCGAGCAGGTGCTCGGCATTATGGAGTACGGGATGGAGCACGGGCCGGCGCTCTTCGACCTGCTGGAGCAGCCGCGGATCTTCCCCCTGGTGCGCGCGCTGCTCGGCGCGGACGTCATGATGCTCGACCACGACTACTTCATCACCCCGCCGGGCGCCGCCATTCCGCAGGGATGGCACTTCGATTTCGACCTCCCGGGGGTCGACCATCCGCGCTCGCGGCTGATGGTCAAGGTCTTCTACGTCCTCGCCGACATCCCGCCGGACGGCGGCGCTACGCTCGTCCTGCCGGGGTCGCACCTCACCCCCGGCGGCACGGCGCTCGCCAATTCGGAGGTCCCCGAGGATCTCCCCGGCGCCGTCGCGATGACCCTGCCGGCCGGCAGCGCCTATCTGATCAACGACCGCACCTATCACTCGGCGGGCAACAACCGCTCGGGCGTCCACCGCCGGCTGCTGATCTACACGTACGGCCACAAGTGGATGCGGATGTGGGACGAGTACCGCCCGTCGACCGAGCTGGCCGCCCGCGCCGCCACGCCGCAGCGCCGGCAGCTCCTCGGCCTGACCGACCCCTACGGGCCGCCGGTCGCCTGGGAGGAGGGATGACCCCGGCCGCTCTGACCGCCGAGCAGCGCCGCTGCTTCGAGGCCGACGGCTACCTGGTGATCCCGGGCGCCCTCTCGCCGCCCGAGCTGGCCGCCGTCCGCGCCGCCGCCGACGCGGCCGAGGCGCGCTGGCGCGCCGATCCGGACCTCCCCGGGACGCGCATCCCGGAGTTCGAGGAGATCCCGGCGATCATGGAGTACCACCCGGCGCTGTTCGACCTCGTCGAGCACCCGGCCGTCTTCCCGCTGATCCGCGCGCTGCTGGGGACCGGGATCGGCCTGGTCGATCACGCCTGCTACATCACCCCGCCCGGCGGCCTGATCGACGGCACGGCCTGGCACACCGACGTGCGCACCCGCGTCCCCGGCGTCCACCACGCCGGCTCGACGATGATGATCCGCGCCATGTACGCGCTGACCGACATCGCTGCGGACGGCGGCGCCACCCTGGTCCTCCCCGGCACCCACCGGCAAGCCGACGACACCCCGATCCCCCAGGTCGCCACCCCCGAGGCGATGCCCGGCGCCGTGGCGCTCACCTGCCGCGCCGGCGACGCCTACTTCTTCGACGGCAACCTCGTCCACGCCCCCGGCAACAACCGCAGCGCCCAGGGGGTCACCCGCCGCGTCCTGCTCTACAACTACGGCCACAAGTGGATGCGGATGTGGAGCGGCCACGAGCCCTCGCCGCGGCTGGCCGCGGCGGCACGGACGCCGCTGCGCAGGCAGCTCTTGGGGCTGACGCCCCCCTACCGGGGCCCTGACGCCGAGCTCTAGAATCGTGAGCCTACCGATCCCGGGAGCCTTTTTCCTCCCCCGTACTCGGGGGAGGCCAGGAGGGGGCGTTCCGGAGTCCGCCGACCTACGGCCGGCCCCCACCCGGGCGGGGACGAGTCCCCGCCCCTACGTTGGCCGTTCCAGATCACGAGAAAACCCCAGCGCCTGCACGCTGTTCCCCAGCCACCCGGGAAGCCGTCTCGCCACCCCGAACAGCCCCGGCAGCGGCCAGAGCAGGAAGCGCCGCCGCGCCAGCAGCTCGCCGGTTGCCACGTCGTGGAGCTGCAGCTCGTTGCGGTCCGCGAGGGCGAAGGCGTAGACGCTCCCGGCGATCTGCTGCACGTCGTGGAGCCAGCGCGAGCCGGTGGCGAAACGGCGGGCGACGCGGCCGTCGGCGGTGAGGAAGACGAGGAGGCCGGCGGCGCTGTCGGCGAAGTAGACCTCCCCTTCCGCGCTCACCCGCGCGCCGTGGCAGCCGACGAAGCCGCGGCAGAGCTCCTCATAGGCGCCGCTCTTCAGGTCGAACTGGCCGATCGCCCCCTGGATCAGGGTCGAGACCACCAGCCCGGAGGCGCCGGCGCGGTGCGCGGCGTTGACGTGGGTGGTCTGCCTCTCGTCCGGGATGGCGTGGCGGCGCAAGTCGGCCCCCTCGAGGCCGTACCCCGTCCCGTAGAGCGCCGCGGGGAGGCGCAGGGTGCGCTCCACCTCGCCGCTCGCCAGGTCGAGCACCAGCACGGCGTCCGGCGCCGAGCAGGCGAGCGCCACCCGCCCATCCTCCAGCGGCTCGACGGTGTGCAGCCCCACCAGGTGCGGGTGCTCGTAGCGGCGGACGACCGCGACGTCGGCGGGCGTCAGCCGCCGCAGCCCGTCGAGCGGAGCGCGCAGGCGCCAGCGCTCCAGCCGGTTCTCGAAGCCGGCCAGCAGCTCGTCCGCGCCATTCTCAGCGTACCTGACGACGTGCTGGAGGCGGTCGCGGTGGCGGATCGCCCCGAGCGAATCCAGGCGCACGCGCCCCTTGGGCTCCCGGACCACCCGGTAGAAGCTGACGGCGCCGCTGTAGAGCACCTCCGCCGGCCCGAAGGTAGCGAGCGGCGGCAGGTCGCGCAGCCGGCCGGGATCGCCGAACCGGCGGGTCAGGAACTGCACCGAGCAGCGCGCCAGGTTGGTGGTGCGGCTGGAGTGGGTGAGGGTGAGCAGCCCCAGCGGGCCGGCTTCAGGCGGCATGATGATGGCGCTCGCGATCGCGGTGCACGCGCTCGACGATCTCGAGGTAGCGGGCGGCGACGGCGTCGAGATCGCAAAGCGTACGGACCCTTTTCTGGAGGCGCGCCCCCCATTCCGGAGCGAGAGCGGCGAGCGCCCGGCGCAAGGAGGCGAGGTCCGGTACCGCCTCCGGCTCTCCCCTATCTTCCAACCTATCGTCCAAGCCCTGGAGGCCGCCGTCGAGAAACAGGATCTCGTCGCCGAACAGCTCCGGGAGCGCGCCCACCCGCGTCGCGATCACCGGCACTCCCAGCAGGCCGGCTTCCACCACCACCATGGGGAACCCTTCGTGGCGGGAGGGGAGGACCAGGGCGTCGACGCTGCGCAGCAGCGTTCCCACGTCGCGGCCCGGTGGCAGGAAGCGGACGCGGGCTGCCACCCCCAGCGCCGCGGCCTGGCGCGCCAGCTCGGCGACGGTGAGGAGGGGGGTGTCGAGCGCCTGCACCAGCAGGTTGCAGCCGGCGGCCTCGAGGCTGGCGATCAGCCAGGGGACGTTCTTGAGCGGCACCAGGCGCCCCATCCAGCCGAGGGTCGGCCGCCCGCTGCCCGGAAACGGATCGCCGGGCTCGCCTCGCAGATGGGCCGGCGTACCGGGGTTGGGGAGGAAGGTGGCGCCGGGGATCCGCCGCGCCACGGCCGGCGAGACGCAGACCACCTCATCGATCACCCGCCGCCAGCGCCGAGCGAAGCCGGGGCCGTCGACGGCGCGGTCGGTGTGCACCACGCGGACCGAGCCCGGCCGCGGGGCCGACCTGGCGATCGCCGCGAGCGCCGACGGCACGGCGTTCGACACCCCGTACCAGAGCACCACGTCGGCGGCGCGGAGGCGCGGGCGCAGCTCCCAGCGCCGGCGGACGAAGGTCACCCGGCCGAAGCGGGCCGCCAGCTCCTCGCGGATCGTCGGCGCGCCGCCGGCCGCCCGATGGCCAAGCGTGCAGACGTCGAGCGCGCAGACGTCGAGCTCGAGGTCCGGGCGCAGCCGCCGCAGTCCCTCGGCAACGGCCATCATGGCGGTCTCGCCGCCCCCCAGCACGACGTGGGGGAAGACCAGACCGAGGCGCAGCTCAGGCATTGCGGCATAGACTAATCGAACCCAGCGAGCTTTGCCCATGCGCCTCTACCTCATCCGCCACGCCGAACCGGCGTACCCCGACGACGCGCTCACCGCCCGCGGCCACCGCCAGGCCCGCGCGATCGCCAAGCGCTTCTCCGGCGGCTCCTCCGGCGGCTTCTCCGAGCCAAAGCTCGACCGCGTCTACAGCTCGCCGCTCGGGCGCGCCCTGGAGACCGCCCGCTACACGGCGAAGCGCCTCGGTCTCGAGGTCGAAATCGAGCCCTGGGCCCGCGAGCTCGAGGACTGGTGGATCGCCGACCCGGCCCTCGGCGAGCGCCCCGCCTGGCAGGTCGACGGCGCCGCCCTGCGCGCCCTGGGGCCGGGGTTCGACGCCGCGAGCTGGCCGGACGTCCCCCCCTTCGACGAGCCCGCCGTGCGCCACGGCTTCGCCCGCCTCTGCGCCGCCGGCGACGACTTCCTGGCCCGCCAGGGGTACGTGCGCGAGGGGCTCCGCTACCGGGCCACAGGTCCCGCCGGCCGCCGCGTCGCCCTCTTCTGCCACGGCGGCTTCGCCCTCACCTGGCTCGCCGACCTCCTCGCCGTTCCCCTCCCCCTCCTCTGGGCGGGATTCACCCTGCTGCCGGCGGCGGTGACCACCGTCGTCTTCGAGGAAGGGCCGGAAGGCTGGGCCTCGCCGCGCTGCCTGGCTCTCGGCGAGACCGACGGCCTGGGCGGCGGCTGAGCCCCGCGCGGAGTTGAAACCGCGGCGACGGCCCTTTCGACGGCCGCTCTCCAGATTCATTTCCGCGGTCGTAATCTTCGCGGCGAAAGCTCCAGACGTCATTCACCGCGAAAAGAGCTTCGCGCGGAGGTTGTGATCGGAGCCGCGGAGCGTTGGGAGCCCGCGAGGAAGGAAGGCTTGGTTTCCGCGCTCTCTCACCCTGCGGAAAAGGCGCCTTGCTGCCGAATTTCGCCCGCGCCGAAGCTCGGGAGCACCGGCCGCAAGCTCGCCGGCAGCCGTGGGTCGCCTCGCGGCAAGGCTCGCAACGCTCGCGGACGCCGAGCGAAGCGTTTTTCACCCCGTCGGGATGTCGCGTTGCCCGCTCGATCGTCTGCACGGGGTCCTCGCCGGGATAGAATCCCCCCGTTCTTTCACCTGTACCCAAAGGAGACTGTGATGAAGCGATTCTTCAGCTCGGCCGTCGTGCTGTCGCTGGCCCTCGTGGCGGCCCTGGCGCCCGCGGCTTCGGCGCAGGACCCGGCCGCCAAGGCGACCAAGTCCACCAAGGTCACGACGACCACCACCAAGACCACTACCACCACCACCGCCAAGCCGGCGATGATCGGCGGCGTCCGCGGCTCGTTCCTGTTCCAGATCGACCAGGCGCAGGACAAGCTCCTCCAGCTCGCCAACGCCATCCCGGCCGAGAAGTACGGCTGGAAGCCGGGCGAGGGGGTACGCTCGGTGGGCGAGGTGTTCAACCACGTGGCGAGCGCCAACTACTTCTTCCCGACGATCTGGAAGAGCACGGTCCCGATGCCCGCCGGCATCGATCCCCGCACCTTCGAGAAGGAGATGGGCGGCGACAAGGCGAAGACGATCGACACCCTCACCAAGTCGTTCGAGCACGTCCGCGCGGCGATCACCGCGGCCTCCGAGGCCGACCTCAACAAAAAGATCAACATCTTCGGCCACGACGCCACCGTCCGCGACGCCATGCTGATCGTGGTCACCCACGCCCACGAGCACCTCGGGCAGTCGATCGCCTACGCGCGCTCGAACGCCATCGTGCCGCCCTGGAGCGCCAAGGGGGACTAAAGCCGCGGGAGGGAGCGCGGCCCTGAGCGCGCGGGGAGAGCCGGGATCTCCAACCGGCGGCTCCCCGCACGCTCCGTCCTACCCGGGAGCCATGGCCAGGCGCTCGAGCGCCCGGGCGCGGGCAACTCCCTCGGTGATCACTTGGGCGAAGTAGCGGCTCATCGTCCCGGTGACCTTGGGAGCGATCCGGGCAGGGTCGAGAGCAGCCTCGAGCGGCAGCCCGGAGAAGGCCGCCAGCTCTCCGTTGTCGAGCAGCGGACGGATCCAGGCGAGCGGCTCGCTGCCGATGTCGGTCACCGCGGCGCGGAGGATCTTCCCCGCCGGATCGAAGGCGACCGCAACGCCGACCGGGCCGTGCTGCGAAGGGATCCAGAGCATCACTACCCTGCCCAGCAGACCGCCCTGGTCGTCGCGGCCGACGTACAGCCTGGCCTCCTCCGCGGAAGGGGTCCAGCCGGTCGCCTTCTTGACCGCGGCGAGGTCGGATGCGCTCAGGCTGAGGCGCTGCTCCGAGAACTTCGTCGCCGCCGGCAGGCTCTGCCGGATGAACTCGGCTTTCTTGATCAGCTCGACCATCGGTGTGACGTGGGCGAAAGCGGGGAAGGCGGTGAGCATCGCGACCACCGCTACGGCGAGCTTACGCATGAGGGAGCTCCTTTCTCGATCGCCGGAACCAGCACTGCGAGAGGGTGAACCAGAGAACGATGACGTAGGCGAGCCCCATCGCGGAGCCGCCGACGACGGTGACCGCCCCGAAGAACACGCCCAGCCGCGGAGCGAGATGGGCTCCCCAGAGGCCCAGGAAGTCGAGCCCGGGGGCCGCGAAAGCCAGCGTGACGAGCCAGGATCTCGCGGCCGAGGAGAGGGCGAGCCCGAAGACGAGGAGCGAGAGCGCGCCCGCGGTCAACGAGTAGACCGGGATGTGGACATGGGTATCCTGGACCAGGAGGTCGCGGCCGATCGTGTGCTTCGGCCGGTCGAGGGTGTCGAGATCGATCGGAATCTCCGCGCTCCCCGAGCACATCGGGCAGCGCACCGCCATCGGGTGGTGCTCCTCGGGCGCCACCGTGGCGGCGACTCCCCGCGGCGTGAAGGAGGAGAAGTTCTTCACTTCCCAGGCGCCGAAGAAATTGGCCAGGCCGAGAAGGAGGAGGAAAAAAGTCGCCGCGAGACGGACTTCTAAGGGACTGCCAGGGAGCTTGCCCATTGCATTGACCTCTCAGAACAGAAAGACCGTCTGCAGAGTCGCCGACGAGTTGCCGCGCCCGCCGGCTCCCGTCGTCCGCGTGGCGAACACCGGCTCGGTCGAGCGGTCGTAGCGCAGGTCGAGCCGCAGGACGAGCTCCGGCAAGCGTAGCGAGGTGCGCTCGAGATAGTGGAAGACGCCGAAGAACCCGCCGCCGAAGAGCAGCTGCGGGGAGACGGTGACCGATTCGAGCACCTGCGGCGTGCCGGTGCGCGCCCCGTTGCGGTCGTCGAGATAGTCCAGCCGCAGCGTCCCGGCCCAGCGCGGGCCGAAGCGGGCATGGGTGAAGAGGGTCTGCGCGAACCAATCCGCTTTTCCGTTGTCGGGAGCGCTGTGCGGCTCGCGCCCGACGATCGTCTCGCCGCCGACGACCCACTGCTCGCCCGGCTGCAAGAGGAGCGTGCCGACCAGCGTAGTCCGCGGATCGCCGCTGGTGTCGTCCTTCTCGGGACCGTGGATCACGCCGAGGCCGACGTGAGCGGCGAGCGAGGGGCTCCAGAGCCCGTACAGAGCCGCGGTCTTGCCTTTGTTGTTGTCGTTGTCCACGTCCCAGCCGTTGGCGACGATCGCCCAGCCCTCGAAGGTGGGTGCGAACGCCTCATGGACGGCGATGCCGGTGAATTTGACCGGGCGGGCAAAGGAGAAGGTGAACGACGGGGTGGCCTGGAAGTTGAGCGGCGCGTCGTCGCGCTCGATCGCCAGCGGCGAGTCGAATTTCCCGACGGTGACGTCGAGGCCGGAGGACGCCGAGGCCCAGCGCAGTTGCAGGTTGTCGATATCCGTCTGGATCGCGTTCGGTCCCGCCCCCTGGTCGGCGAGGAACGGCGACCGCGGCTCCCGGGCGGTCGTCAGCTGGGCGAAGACCGAGAGCTGGTCCGAGAACGACTTGAACAGCGACAGCGCGAGCGCGTCGTCGGTGAACGAATTGTCGTGGGTAGTGGCGTCGAAGCTCACGGAAGCGACGCCAAAACCGCTGATGATCAGTTGCCGGCCCGGCTCCTCGCCGAGCTGCGGGATGGGCGAGCCAGGCGAGAGCGAGCCGAGAGAGACCGGCGTCTCGCCAGGCGCGGCCTGGGCGGCCGCCGCGGCGCTCGCTACGACGAAGAGGAGACTTCCTGCCACCAGGGCAAAACAATTTTTACGCACCTCGATCTCCCTTGAAAAAAGATTTGAAGGGGGGAGAAACCGGGTAAACCGGGAGGTCAGGCGCGAGGGGGACGTTCGGGAAGCGCTTGCGGCAGTCCGCGGCCGCGCGCCGGAGCCAGGCTCGCGAGCGAGCCGGCAACCGCGGGCGCTTTCAGATCAGGCGGATCCGGCAGGGTCGAGACCGGCAGGCTCGGCAGCTCGGCGGCCGCCCCTGCCCCGGTGCAACTGGAGAGCGAGCAGGTCGTCGCCGACGCGCAGGAGGCCCGGTGCATCGCCGCCGTCCGGCAGCAGGCCATCCCGCACTCCGCCCGCACGGCGACCCGCAGCGGGGCCACCAGTGCGAGCGCGACGAGCCCGAGCAGCAGCACCGAGATGGGTCTCATTGCCACAAGGCTAGCACGCGACCCGGGTTGTGTCTTCACCGGGAGACCTCCGGCAAGTCCAAGGCCTCCTGGACCCGCAAGCTCGCGGGAGCGGCCACGACCTCGGCCGGTCTGCCCGTTTGCAGCAGCTCGCCGCGATCGAGCACGGCCAGGCGATCCGCGAGCGCACCCGCCTCGTCGAGATCGTGAGTGACGAGGATGATCGGGACGCGAATTGCCTGGCGCAAATCCGCCAGCTCAGAGTGAAGACGGCGGCGGGTCCGCCTGTCGACCGCCGAGAAGGGCTCGTCGAGGAGAAGCGCGGAGGGATCGCGGGCCAGCGCACGGGCCAGCGCCACCCGCTGCTGCTGACCTCCGGAAAGCTCGGCGGGCTTGCGGTCCTCCAGCCCCGTCAGGCGGACGAGAGCGAGCAACTCCCGCGCTCGCCCGCCGCGTTCCGATCGGGGCCGGTGACCGAGCGCGACGGCGATGTTGCCGAGGGCTGAGAGGTGAGGGAAGAGGGCATACGCCTGGAAGACGAGCCCGACCCGCCGCTGATGAGCCGCGAGGTCGATCCCGGCCCTGGTATCGAACCAGGTCTGCCCGCCGCAGCCGACGAACCCCTCGCGGGCTCGATAGAGGCCGGCGATGGCCCGCAGGATGGTCGTCTTGCCCGAGCCGGAGGGGCCGACGAGCGCCAGGAGCTCGCCGGCGCCGCAGTGGAAGTCCGCCTGAAGCGGAATCGGGCCGGCCTGACGGAGGCTCACGACCAGCCCTGCGTCCAGATCCGGTTCAGCCATGGCGCCGCCCGACCCGGCCCGTCAGCCCATAGACGACCGTGATCGCTACGACCGAAAAAGCCAGCAACGCCGCCGACATCACTCCGGCGGATGCCTGGTCGAAGGCTTGGGAACGATCGTAGATGGCGAGCGCGATGGTCTTCGTCTCACCCGGGATGGCGCCGCCCACCATGAGCACGACACCAAATTCTCCCATCGTATGGGCCAGGGTGAGAACGAATGCCGAGAGCACCCCCGGCCAGGCCAGCGGCAGCTCGATGCGCCACAACGTTCGCCACGGCGTGAGCCCGCTCACCCAGGCGGCCTCTCGGACGTCCGGCGGCAGCGCCTCGAAGGCGCGCTGCATCGGCTGCACGGCGAAGGGCAGGTTGATGATCACCGAGGCGACCAGCAGGCCCTCGAAGGTGAAGACCAGGCCGTGGCCGAAGACCTTGCTCCACAGCCGGCCCACCGGCGAGTTTCCGCCGAGCGAGAGCAGCAGGTAATAGCCCAGCACGGTCGGCGGCAGGACGAGGGGCAGGGCGATCAGCGCCTCCAACAGGCCTTTACCGCGCCGGACGCGGAAGGCCAGAGCGCGGGCGAGCATCAGCCCGATCGGCAGCAGGATGGCCGCCGTCGCCGCCGCGAGCTTCAGAGAGAGGGCAAACGCCGTCCAATCCATCACGCTGAGGGGTCAACGATTCTCGCCGGGCAGCACGAAGCCGTAGCGCTTGAGCACCGCCCGCGCCGGCGGTGTCTGCAGGAAGTCGTAGAAGGCTCGCCCGGTGTCGCCCGCGCCCTTCAGCACCACGGCGCGCTGGCGCAGTGGCTTGTGCCAGTCTGCCGGGATCAGCAGGAAGGTTCCGGCGTCCTTGACCTGCTGGGTCAGCGCCAGCGAGAGTGGAATGATTCCACCCTGGGCCGACCCCGACGTCGCGAACTGGGTCGCCTGAGCGACGTTTTCTCCCATCACGAGCTTCGGCTGGATCGCCTCCCACAGGCCCGCATGCTGCAACGCTTCCATGGCTGCACGGCCGTAGGGGGCGTGTTCGGGATTGGCAATGGCGAATTTCAGCAGGCGTCCGTCCTTGACCGCGACGGCCAGATCCCTGAGCTCGCCATCCCCCTTGATCGACGAGCCCTTCGGCAGGAAAAGCCCGATCCGCCCCGTCGCATAGAGTGCGCCGTCGCCCTCCGTTTTGCCGGCCGCCGCGAGCTTCTGGATGTAGCCCTCGTCCGCCGAGAGGAAAACCTCGAACGGCGCGCCGTTCTGGATCTGCTGGGCGAAGTTCCCCGACGATCCGAAGGTGAGCTTCACGCGCTTGCCGGTCGCCCGCTCGAACAGCGCGGCCACCTCGGGCAGCGCGGCGTTGAGGTCCGCCGCCGCGGCAATCGTCGGTTCCTTGACGGCCACGGGCGACGCGCCGAGTCCAACGTTGCCGCCGAAAGCAGCGCAGAACAGCGTCAGAGCGGCGAGCCAATGCAACGGGCGGACGGTAGCGATCCTCATCGGAAGCCTCCTCTCGATATAATCGGCCAACTATATCCGATTCTCGTAGCATCGAGGGGCGAGCCTCGCGGACGCGTATTATAGGGACGTCCGACCGGCGCTTACAGAAGTCGCAGCGGCTATGATCGCGTGGGAGGCTGAAGAAAAAGCAGTCCGCCTCGAAGGCCGGCGCAAGCTGATCGAACCAAGTCGCCCGGGGATTCATCTCAGCGAAGAAGGGGCGGCCGACCCAACTCGGATCACGAGCCTGGAGGTAGTCCAGAACGAGCAGGCTGCCGCCCGGCGAGGTGGTGGTGCCGAGCACCCGTATCTTACCCGCCGTTGCTGACATGATCGGGCCGCGCAGGGTGCGGGCTAGACCGGAGAGCCTGCGGATGGCCGATGTATAAATCTCGTGGGCCTCCACCAGCGGCAACTCGAAATAACCCTTTGGGCCCGTGTCCCTCTCGACGAAGAAATAATAAGGAATAATTCCCAGGGCGGTCGCGGTATTGCAGAGCTCGACCCATAGATCCGGATCGTCGTTGACATGACGGACCACCGGCGCCTGGAGCCGGATCTCGGCGCCAGTCGAGCGGATGCGGCGCACGCACTCCACGGCGATCTCCGGCGCCAGCTCAACAGGATGGCTGTAGTGGCCCATGAGCGCCATGTGCCGCCCGGACCCGACCACCTCCTCGAAAAGACGGAGCACGTCGTCGGCGTCGGGATCGGTGACGAAGCGCTGGGGCCAGTAGCACGGCGCCTTGGTGCCGATCCGCACGCTGCGCACGTGCGCCAACTCCGGCACCAGAAGCGGCTCGATGTAGCGCCGGAGCATGCGGGCGCTCATGATCATCGGATCGCCGCCGGGGAGCTCCGGCCCGCAGCAGGTCGCGAATCTCAGCGTATTCGCCGGGGTCGAGCATCTCGCGCTGCGGGAAGGTGAGTTGGAACAGCGGATCGCCGGGCAGATCGTCCCAGTCGATCAACTCGCACAACACGTAGTCGTTGGTGCGGAAGGGCAGGACCCGAGACGACCTGGATGAGCTCGGCCGGGATGCGGCTCCAGAAGGGATTGGCCGTGATATTGGCGGCGGTCACGGCCCGGAAGGGCAGGACGGCAGCAGGCTGGCGAGGTTGGCGCAGGCGACGAGCAGCACCAACCCCACCGCCGCCTGCAGCACGAGCAGGACCGGCTGGACGTCGCCGACGATCTGCTCCTCCAGCGGCACGGCAGCCGTGCCCACCCGCGCCCAGCTCTGCGGGACTGCCGCGGCCAGGCGCCGCCCAGTCGCGGCCAGCTCGGCCCGGGCCGACTCCAGGAGGCGCCCCGGCGCCAGCCGGCCGACCACCTGCAGCACGCGGGCATCGTGATTGTCCATCGCCGGCGGGATCTCCAGCGGCAACCAGAGCTCGGCGCCACCCAAGACTGGCTGCCGGCGAGCGAGGTGCGCGGCGAGGGGGTGTTCCTGGAGCTCGACGAGGCGGCGGTGCGGGAATGGGAGCAACGCCCCGCGGTCCTCGCCCGCGAGCGGGCGCTGGCGGCCGGCTACCGCGACTGGCTGCTGACCTTGAACGAGACGGCGCGCAAGAAGGCGCCGCCGTTCCCGGGCGCGCGCTTCTACCTCCTCCACTCGCTCTCCCACCTGCTGCTGACGGCGATCTCGCTCGAGTGCGGCTACGCGGCGAGCGCCATCCGCGAGCGGATCTACTGCGCCCCGGCCGGCGCCGACACGCCGATGGCCGCGATCCTCCTGTCGACCGGCAGCCCGGGGACGGAAGGGACGCTGGGAGGCCTGGTCGAGCAAGGGAGGAACCTCGGGCGGCACCTGCGGCGGGCCGCAGCAGTTGGGGGAGCTCTGCTCGAACGATCCGGTCTGCGCCGGCCACTCGCCGGAGCACGACCACGCCGAGCGCTTCCTCGAAGGCGCCGCCTGCCACGGCTGCCTGTTCGTGGCCGAGTCGTCCTGCGAGCGCTTCAACCGCTACCTCGACCGCGCCCTGGTGGTCCCCGCCCTCGGGCACCCCGGCGGCCTGGCGTTCTTCGACCTGCCGCGGGAGGGAACGGAGTAGGGTTTCGTAACCTGGAACGGTGGTCGCCTTCGAGCGGAATACGCAGGGCTTCAGTGAGCGGGCGCCAGAGTCAGCCGCTCCGCCGCCCCCTTCTCCACCGCCTCGCGGCTGAACAGCATCGGCCGGTACTGATGGTCGCGCCAGAGCGGGATCTGGTCCTCGCGATGGCGATGGAACAGCAGGCCGCTCTGGCCGGTGCTGTTGACCACCAGGGAGCGGCCGAGGTCACCGAGGTCGACGATCAGCCGCTGCGAGGTGCCGTAGGGCGAGACGAAGGGACGATCGAACAGGGGAGCGACGGCGCTGACGGTGAACCCTTCCCCACCGGCCGGGACCGGCCCGCCGTTGAACAGCTTCATCAAGGGTCCGATCCCGCTGTTGCCGAAGGGTTGGTGGGTGAAGACGGCGGTGTGGATCCTCCCCCACTGCCACTGCGCGGGATCGCTGCCGAGCCGCGACGAGAGCAGGGTCATGGCATCCCGCAGGGCGCGCAGAACGATGTCGTCCCGGGTCTCGATCCTCGCCGGTGTCCGCTTGTCGTCGAACCAGGGGTTGTGCGGGTCGGCCATCATCTCGATCAGCCGCGGCGTCTGGTTGGCGGCGGTGGTCTGGAAATCCTTCATCAGATCGGCTCCCAGCTCGTCGCCGTAGACGGCAGGGAGGAACGCGCCGTACCACGCGTAGTAGACGGTGGCGCCGGGGCTCTCCGGAGTGAAGCGCAGGTCCCAGCGGCGCACCTGCGCCAGGGCCTGTTCCTGCAGCCGGTTCTCGGGCTTGATCGCCAGCAGATAGGGACGCAGCGCCTCGGCCGCCGACGAATAGACGTCGGACTGGATGCGCCGCATGTCGTCGAGCGTGGCGTGCGGGGCGGCCGCCAGCAGGTCGGTGATCCGCTGCGCGCGGTAGGGATCGGCGTAGTCCCAGGAGATCGGGTAAGGATAGCTGTCCTTGACCACTTTGTTGTTGGCGGTCACGATGAAACCGGCCGCAGGGTTGTAGAGCGACGGCATGCGGTCGAACGGGATCAGCCCTCGCCAGTCGCGCTCGGCGCCGCCGGCCGGTACCGGGACCAGCCCCTGCTGGCCGGGGGCGCGGAGCGGTATCGCCCCCGCTCCCTGGTAGCCGATGTTGCCGTCCACGTCGGCATAGACGAAGTTGAGCGTCGGCGCCTGCCAGAGGGAAAGGGCAGCACGGAACGACGGCCAGTCCGCGGCGGTGTCGACGGCCGCCACGGAGTCGAGCGTGCGGCCGGGATCGAGCGCGGTCCAGCGCAGGGCCAGGGGAGGCAGCCCCGTCAGGCCGAACGCATCGTTGACCACCGGGCCGTGGGAGGTGACCACGACGTCGAAGGGAACCGGCTTCTCCCCCTTGACCGGGATCGATTCGTGGAGGATCCGCGCGTCGCGCCATTGATCGCCGTCGCGCACCTGCCGGCGCTCGTTGAGCGTCTCGACGAAGAAGTCCTCGGAGTCGCCGCACATGCTGGAGATTCCCCAGGCGAGCCGCCGGTTGTGGCCGATCAGGATCATCGGCACGCCGGGGAACGAGAAACCGGTGACGTCGAAGCGCCCGGCGTGGAGCCCGTTCTCGTACCAGACCGAGGGCATGTCCAGCTCGAGATGGGTGTCGTTGGCGAGCATCGGCTTGCCGGTGGCCGTCCGGCTGCCGTGGACCACCCAGTTGTTGCTCCCTACGCCGACCGCCGTCTGGCTGAGCAGAGCGGCCAGCAGCGGTCCGGCCTTGGCCAGCGCCGCGCGCCGCGCCTCGCCGTAGCCACCCGCCTCCGGCGAGACGATCACCGGCTGCCGGTCCTGGCCCGGGAACGGCGGCATGAGCTGACGCACGCCTGCGGCGCCGACCTTGGCGGCCAGCCGGGTGCGCATCAGCTCCTGCGTCTGATTCTGCCCCAGAGAGAAGGCGACCATCTTGCTCCAGGCGATCGAATCGACGGGAGTCCAGGGAGCCGGGCTGACGCCGAGGATCGTGAACTCGACGGGCAGCCGGCCGCGGTGAGAGGAGATGAAAGCGTTGACCCCGTCGGCATAGGCCTGCAGGATGGCCCGGGTCGCCGGCGAGAGCGCTTCCCAGTCGGCCGCCGCCGCCCGCCGGATGCCGAGGGCGCGCAACGAGCGATCGTCCGCGAGGGTGGCGCGGCCGAACAGCGACGACAGCTCGCCGGCGCCCACGCGGCGGTTGAACTCCATCTGCCAGAGGCGGTCCTGAGCATGGACGTACCCCTGCGCGAAGAAAAGGTCGTGCTCGTTGGCGGCATAGAGGCTCGGCACTCCCCAGCGGTCGCGGATCACCTCGACCGGCGCGGAGAGGCCGGAAACGGCGATCTTCCCGGTGGTCTGCGGCCAGGCGCGGCGCACCCACCAGGTGCCGGCGGCCGCCAGCAGCACGACGATCGCCAGCAAGCCGAGGAGGACGAGCTTCAGAACCCTGCGGAACCTTGGTTTCAAGATCTCTCCAGAAGGCCGAGACGGGCTCGTAGCCGGTCGGCCAGCGTGCGGACATGGGGCTCGACGAGCAGGGTGTGATGATCGCCCGGCACGGTCTCGCGGTCGATGGGATAAGGAGAAAGCCGGTCCCAGCCGAGGTCCGGCCCGAGCGAGGAATCGAGCGCTCCCTGCTCGGCGAGGAGCAGGGTGACCGGCCCCGACGCGGGACGCGGGACATAGATACGGTAGGCGCGGACGTTCGCCTTGTAGACCCGCAGCAGACGCCGGAGCTGCTCAAGCATGTCGCCGCCGTGCAGGACGCCGGCCTGCCGGAGGCGCTCGACGAAGAGCCGGAGCTGCGCTTCCGGGTCGAGCGTCCGCAGGTCGGCTGCGGTCACCTCGAGGTCCTGGCCGCGCAGCAGCTTGACGTACTCGGCGATGGTGAGCAGCCACTCGGTGTTGTCGCCGCCGTCCTCCTCCAGCTCGCGCGGGCCCTCCTCCGCGGCTCCCGCGAGGCCGGGGCTGGTGTCGAGCACCGCCAGCAGCTCCACCTCCTCGCCGCCGGCCTGGAGCTGGCGGGCGAGCTCGAAGGCGGCCAGGCCGCCGAACGACCAGCCGCCGAGCCTGTAGGGGCCGGCAGGCTGGACGCTGCGGATCTCCCCGACGTAGTGGGCCGCCATCTCCTCGAGGGTGGCGAACGGCTCCTGCGCGTCTTCCAGACCGCGCGCCTGCAGGCCGTAGAACGGCTGATCGGCACCGAGATGGCGGGCGAGCGGGAAGAAGCAGAGCACATCGCCGCCGGCCGGGTGGATGCAGAAGAACGGCCGCCGGCCGGCCTCGCGAGCGCCCGGCGAAACGGGGACGATCTCCACCAGGCAACGGCCGGAGGGGGCGAGGGCCAGGGAAGGGTCCGTGCGACCCTTCAGGCGTTGCTCGAGCTGCTCGCGCTGCTCCCCGGGCAGACGGCTCTGGCGTTCGAGGAGACGCGCCCGGCGGGCGGCGGCATCGTCCCGGCTCAATCGATTCTCCGCTTCAAGAATCCCCCTTGAGCCGCTTCTGCAGCGCCTCGCGCTGCGCGTCGGAAAGCTTGGAGAGGCGCGAGGCGAGGCGGTCGCGCCGCGCGTCGGCGGCAGGCTCGGGATCGGTGTCCGGCGCGCTCGCGGCCGTCGCCGACTGGGGCGCCATGGTGAGCGGCGACAACGGGATCTCTCCCAGGCGCAGCCCGGGATCGGCGACGACGAGAGTGAGCAAGCTCCGGTAGTGATCGAGCATCCGGTCCATCGTCGCGGCGTCGAAGAGATCGGTGTTGTGCTCGACCCCGGTGAGGAGCCCCTCCGGCGTCTCGGCGCAGAACAGGGTGAGATCGAACTGCGAGGTGCCGGTCGCCACGCTGAACGGCTCGAACCGTACCCCCTCCTCGTTGCCGGCGGACCGCGGACCCTGCGACGCCTGCGCCAGCAGGAACATCACCTGAAACAGGGCGCTACGGCTCTTGTCACGCACCGGCAGGAGCACCTCGACCAGCTTCTCGAAGGGGAGATCCTGGCAGGCGTAGGCGCCCAGCGCCATGTCCCGCGAGCGCTCCAGGAGCTGCTGGAAGGTGGGGTCTCCCGCGAGGTCGGCCGGCAGCACCAGCGTGTTGACGAAGAAACCGATCATCCCTTCGAGCTCGGGGCGGTTGCGACCGGCGACGGGAGATCCCACCACGATCCGGTCCTGGCCGGAGTACCGGTGAAGCAGCGCCTGGAAGGCCGCGAGCAGGGTCATGAACAGGGTCACTCCCGAGCGCTGGGCCAGCTTGCGGAGATCGCGCAACAGATCCGGTGGCAGCTGCAGCGACCGGTAGCCTCCCGGATAGGTCTGGACGGCGGGACGGGGCCGGTCCGTCGGCAGCCGGAGCGCCGGGATTTCGGTTCCGAACCTCCGGGTCCACTCCGCGAGCAGCGCCTCGATCGTCTCGCCGCTCAGCGCTTCCCGCTGCCAGACCGCGAAGTCCGGATACTGCAGGGGAAGCTCGGCCAGAGGTGAAGGCCGGCCACTGGAGAAAGCTTCATACAGCGTCCGCAGCTCGCGGATGAAGACCTCCATCGACCAGCCGTCGGTCACGATGTGATGCAGGGTGACGAGGAGCATCGCCTCTTCGGGCCCGACGGTGAGCAGAGTCGTGCGCAGCAGCGGCCCCCGTGTCAGGTCGAACGGTACGCGGGCCTCGGCGTCCGCCCATCGCTCGGCCTCGCTCTGCCGCGCCGGTGCCGGCAGGCCGGAGAGGTCGACCTGAGGCAGCGGAACGGCGGCGGCGGCCTGGATCTCCTGGCAACCTTTCCCTTCCCGCTCGGCGAAGAGGGTCCGCAACGATTCGTGACGCCGCACGATCTCATCGAGGGCTCGAGACAGCGCCGCCCCGTCCAGACAGCCGTTGAGGCGGAGCGGCGCGGGAAGGTTGAAGGTCGCCGTCCCCGGCTCCAGGCGGTCCAGGAACCAGAGCCTTTGCTGGGCGAAGGAAAGCGGCAGGCTACCGGTGCGCGCGGCCTGCCGGATGGTCGGCAGGGGGATGGCGCGCTGGGATGCGATCGCCCGCTCGACCCCCGCTGCCAGCTCTCTCAGGATCGGCGCCGTGAAGATCTGCTGGAGCGGCAGCTCGATGGCGAACGCCTCGCGCACCCGCGAAACCACCCGCGTCGCCAGCAGCGAATGGCCGCCCAGATCGAAAAAGCTCTCGCCCACTCCCACCGCACGGCCGAACAGCTCGCTCCAGATCCCCGCCAGCACTTCCTCCACATAGCTGCGGGGGCCCCGATCCCCTGCCACTCCGCCGCTCTCCGACTCGAGAGGTATCGCGGCCAAGACGGCCAAGGCGCGCCGGTCGATCTTGCCGTTGGGGGTCAGCGGCAGCTCTCCCAGCGCCACAAACCCGGCAGGCACCATGTAGTCCGGCAGGCTCTGCTTGAGGAACGAGCGCAGCTCCCCCGCCAGACCGGCCGGGGCGGAAGAGGTCTCCACATAGGCCACCAGACGGGTGCCGCCAACCGCTTCCGGCAGCGCCAGCACCGCCGCCTCCTGTACCCGCGGGTGACGGGCCAGCGCCGACTCGATCTCCCCCAGCTCGATGCGGAAGCCCCGCACCTTCACCTGGTGATCGAGACGCCCCAGGAAGTCGAGCTCTCCCGTCGGCAGGTACCGCACCAGGTCGCCCACCGCATATAGCCGCGAGCCCGCAGGACCGTAGGGGTTCGGGATGAACCGCTCCGCCGTCAGCTCCGGACGGTGCAGATACCCCCGCGTCACGCCGTCTCCGCCCAGGTACAGCGCGCCCGGCACGCCCAACGGCACCGGCCGCATCGACGCGTCCAGCACGTAGGCCGACTCGCCCGCCAGCGGACGGCCGATCAACGGATGAGCGGTCCCCTTGCGCACCACCGACCAGGACGAGAACGTCGTGTCCTCCGACGGACCGTACAGGTTGACCACCCGCTCGACGCCGGGAAGCCGCGCGTAGATCTCCTCCACCAGAGAGCCCTTCAGCGCCTCTCCGCCCAGATTCACTGTCCGGATCGACGCCGGCAGACCCCCGAGCCGCAGCAGCTCCGCCATCGCCGACGGCACCGTGTCCACCAGCACCACCTCGTCCTTGGCCGCCAGCTCCGGCAGCGCCAGCGAGCGATTTTCCGCCAGCACGATCTTGCCCCCTTCGCCCAGCGTCGCGAAGATCTCGAACACCGACATGTCGAAGCAGATCGACGTCGACGCCAGCATGCCCCCGTACTCCTCCGGCGCGTAGAGCGTGCGCGCCCAGCGGATCATCGACACCGCGTTGCGGTGCGGGATCGCCACTCCCTTCGGCACCCCCGTCGAGCCCGAGGTGAAGATCACGTAGGCCAGGTTGGCCGCCACCGCCGGCCGCGAAACCAGCTCGGCTGCCGCCTCGTCGATCGCCTCCGTTTCCCAACCGGGATCGAGGAAGACCGTCCGCAGCCCGGCCGGCAGCTCGTCCGCGAACGCCTCGCCCAGGCGGCGACGGGTCACCAGCACGTCCGCGCCCGAGGCCTCCAGCATCAGCAGCACCCGGCTCTTCGGGTAGTTGGGATCGAGCGGCGCGTAGGCACCGCCGGCCTTGAGGATCGCCAGCAAGGCGACGATGAGATCCGCCGTGCGGTCCATCAGCACACCGGCCAGCCGCTCCGGTCCCAACCCCAGCGACCGCAGCCGGACCGCCAGCCGTTCGGCCCGGGCGTTCAGCTCGCCGTAGCTCAGGCGGCCGTCCGCAGCCACCAGGGCCACCCGCTCCGCATCCAGCGCCACCTGGGCTTCGAAGAGCTGGTGCAGGCAGACCTCGGGACCGTGCGTCGAGCCGGTGTCGTTGAACCCCACGAGCAGCTGCGACCGCTCCGCCGCGGTCAGGAAAGAGACCTCCCGCCAGCCGAGCTCCGGATCGCTCACCGCCGTTGCCAGCAGCCGCTCGAAATGCCCCAGGAACCGTTCGGCCGTCGGCGCCGCGAACAGATCGGCGTTGTACTCGAGCGTCATCCCCAGCGCCGGCCCGGCGTCGGTCACGAACAACGACAGGTCGAACTTCGCCGTCGCGATCTCTCCTTCGAGCCAGGACAGACGGAGCCCATCCGCACCCGGCAGATCCGGCTGCAGGGCCTGCACCGAGAGCAGCACCTGGAAGAAGGGAGAGCGCGACAGGTCGCGCTCCGGCCGCAGCTCCTCGACCAGGGTCTCGAACGGCAAGTCCTGATGGCCATAGGCCGCCAGCGCCGTCTCACGCACCTGGCGCAACGCCTCCCGGAAGGAGACCGTCGCTCCGAGGCGCGTCCGCAGTACCAGGGTATTGACGAAGAAGCCGATCAGCCCTTCGGTCTCCGCCCGGTTGCGGTTGGCCACCGGCGAGCCGACCAGGAGGTCCTCCTGTCCCGAGTAGCGGGAGAGCAGGACGTCGAAGGCGGCCAGCAGCAGCATGAACACCGTCACCCCTTCGCGGCGGCAGAGCGCTTTGAGAGCGGCGGACAGCTCGGCCGGCAATTCGGCCGAGCGGCCCGCGCCCGCGAACGTCTGCACGGCCGGACGGGGGAAGTCGGTCGGCAGGTCGAGACCCGCCGGCGCGCCCGCGAGCCGCTGCCGCCAGTGCTCGAGCTGGCGGGACAGCGCCTCGCCGCTCAGCCACCGCCGCTGCCAGACGGCGAAGTCGGCATACTGCACCGCCAGCTCCGGCAGCGGCGACGGACGGCCCGCGGCGAACGCCTCGTAAAGCGTCATCAGCTCCCGCAGCAGGATCTCCATCGACCAGCCGTCCGAGACGATGTGGTGCATCGTCAGCAGCAGCACGTGCCGATCGCTCCCCAGCTTCAACAGCGTCGCCCGCAGCAGAGGTCCGGACGCGAGATCGAACGGCCGCCGGGATTCCTCCGCCGCGAGAGCCGTGACCTCCCCTTCCCGAACCGTCCCGGCCAGGCCGCGAAGATCGACCTCGGGGAACGGGAACGCGCCGGCGAGGACCGCCGGGACGATCTCCTGCTGCGGCTCGTCGCCCGCGCTCGGAAAGGTGGTGCGCAACGCCTCGTGCCGCCGCAGCACCTCCGCCAGGGCCCGCTTCAGGGCCTGGACCTCGAGCTTGCCGTCGAGGTGTAGCGGGTAGGGGAGGTTGTAGACGGCCGAGTGCGGGCTGAGCTGGTCGAGGAACCAGAGCCGGCGCTGGGCGAAGGAGAGGGGCAACGGACCGCCGCGCGGCACCGGCTCGATGCGCGGCGCCTCCAGCGCGCCTCCCGTCCCCAGCATCGCCTCGACGCTGCCCGCCAGAGCGGCCACCGTCGGACGCTCGAACAGACGCCGCACCGGCAGCTCGATGGCGAACGCCTCGCGCACCCTTGAGACCACCCGCGTCGCCAGCAGCGAATGGCCGCCGAGGTCGAAGAAATTCTCGCTCATTCCTACCGCACGGCCGAACAGCTCGCTCCAGATCCCCGCCAGTACCTCCTCCACATAGCTGCTGGGGCCCCGGTCCCCTTCCAAGCCGCCGCTCTGCGGCTCGAGAGGTATCGCGGCCAAGGCGCGCCGGTCGAGCTTGCCGTTGGGGGTCAGCGGCAGCTCCCCGAGCGCCACGAACCCGGCAGGCACCATGTAGTCCGGCAGGCTCTGCTTGAGGAACGAGCGCAGCTCCCCCGCCAGACCGGTCATGGCAGAAGAGGTCTCCACATAGGCCACCAGACGGGTGCCGCCAACCGCTTCCGGCAGCGCCAGCACCGCCGCCTCCTGTACCCGCGGGTGACGGGCCAGCGCCGACTCGATCTCCCCCAGCTCGATGCGAAAGCCCCGCACCTTCACCTGGTGATCGAGACGCCCCAGGAAGTCGAGCTCTCCCGTCGGCAGGTACCGCACCAGGTCGCCCACCCCGTACAGCCGCGAGCCCGCAGGACCGTAGGGGTTCGGGATGAACCGCTCCGCCGTCAGCTCCGGACGGTGCAGATACCCCCGCGTCACGCCGTCTCCGCCCAGGTACAGCGCGCCCGGCACGCCCAACGGCACCGGCCGCATCGACGCGTCCAGTACGTAGGCCGACTCGCCCGCCAGCGGACGGCCGATCAACGGACGGACAGTCCCCTTGCGCACCACCGACCAGGACGAGAACGTCGTGTCCTCCGACGGACCGTACAGGTTGACCACCCGCTCGACGCCGGGAAGCCGCGCGTAGATCTCCTCCACCAGAGAGCCCTTCAGCGCCTCTCCACCCAGATTCACCGTCCGGATCGACGCCGGCAGACCCCCGAGCCGCAGCAGCTCCGCCATCGCCGACGGCACCGTGTCCACCAGCACCACCTCGTCCTTGGCCGCCAGCTCCGGCAGCGCCAGAGCGTTTTCCGCCAGCACGATCTTGCCCCCCTCGCCCAGCGTCGCGAAGATCTCGAACACCGACATGTCGAAGCAGATCGACGTCGATGCCAGCAGGCCCCCGTACTCCTCCGGCGTGTAGAGCGTGCGCGCCCAGCGGATCATCGACACCGCGTTGCGGTGCGGGATCGCCACTCCCTTCGGCACCCCCGTCGAGCCCGAGGTGAAGATCACGTAGGCCAGGTTGTCCGCCACCGCCGGCCGCGAAACCAGCTCGGCTGCCGCCTCGTCGATCGCCTCCGTTTCCCAACCGGGATCGAGGAAGACCGTCCGCAGCCCGGCCGGCAGCTCGTCCGCAAACGCCTCGCCCAGGCGGCGACGGGTCACCAGCACGTCCGCGCCCGAGGTCTCCAGCATCAGCAGCACCCGGCTCTTCGGGTAGTTGGGATCGAGCGGCGCGTAGGCACCCCCCGCTTTCAGAACCGCCAGCAAGGCGACGATGAGATCCGCCGTGCGGTCCATCAGCACACCGGCCAGCCGCTCCGGTCCCAACCCCAGCGACCGCAGCCGGACCGCCAGCCGTTCGGCCCGAGCGTCCAGCTCGCCGTAGCTCAGGCGGCCGTCCGCAGCCACCAGCGCCACCCGCTCCGCATCCAGCGCCACCTGGGCTTCGAAGAGCTGGTGCAGGCAGACCTCGGGACCGTGCGTCGAGCCGGTGTCGTTGAACCCCACGAGCAGCTGCGACCGCTCCGCTGCGGTCAGTAGAGGCAGCTCGGAAATCCGGAGGGAGGGGTCGGCGACAGCCGCCGACAAAAGGCGCTGGAAGTGGCCTGACATCCGGGCGACGGTCGTGGCGTCGAACAGGTCGGAGGCATACTCCCAGACGGTGACGAGCGCTCCCTTCCTGCTGGCGAAGGTAGATGGTGAGATCGACTTTGGAGATGCCGTTGCCCAGCTCGTGAAGCCTCAGATCGAGCCCGGGACCGAGCTGGCGAGGCAGCGGCGGCACGTTTTGGAAAGACAGGATCACCTGGGCCAGGGGAGGATGGCTCAGCCGCCGTTGCGGGCGCAGCTCCCGGACCAGACGGTCGAACGGAAAATCCTGATGCTCGAGCCCGGAGAGCAAGGTTTCCCGGACCTGCTGCAACAGCTCGTTGAAACCCGGATCGCCGGAGAGGTCGGCGCGGAAAACGAGCGTATTGGTGAACAGGCCGATGAGCTCTTGCGTCCCTGCTCGATGCCGGTTCGCCACCGGCGCGCCGACCGCCAGATCGTCCTGTCCGGAGTAGCGGTAGAGCAATATGTCCAGTACCGCCAAAAGTGCCATGAAAAGGGTGGAATCGCTCCGCAGGGCGAGGCTCAGAAGGCCCTCGGAGTCGCTCTGCCGCAGCACGGAAACGATCTGGCCGCCGCGGAAACCCGGCACCGCGGGACGGGGGCGGTCGGTGGGCAGATCGAGCGCCTCTGGAGACGACGCCAGATGTTCCCTCCAGAACGCGAGCTGCCTGCGGGCTTCCGCCCCTTCGATCCACTCCTGCTGCCAAGCCGCGTAGTCGGAAAACTGCAACGGCAGCGCCGGAAGATCGGCATTCCGCCCTGCGACCGCGGCGGAATAAAGCTTCGCGAGCTCATGGGCGAGCACCCAGACCGACCAGTCGTCGCCGGCGATGTGGTGCAGGGTGATCAGAAGGGAATGATCCCGCTCGTCCAGATCGATCAGATAACCTTGCAGCAGGGGGCCGCGCTCGAGCGCGATGTGCATCCCTCCCAAGGCCGCCGCAGCCCGTTCCATCTCGCCACGGCGGGCCGCCTCCGGGAGAGCCGTGAGGTCGAGCCGCCGGAGACCGACGACGACGTCGGAGAGAACGAGCTCCGGCCGGCCCTCATCATCGTAAAAAACGACCCGCAACGCTTCTTGACGCCGCACGATCTCCGCCAGCGCCCGCTGCAGGGCCACACGGTCGAGAGGACCTGCGAGGTCGAGCCGCAACGGGATCGTGAACAGGGGGACGGCGGCATTCATCCGGTCGGAGAACCACATCGCCTCCTGGCCGCTGGAAGCTCTCCAGAGGCGGTCCTGCGCGACGGGAATGCCCGCCGTCTCCTCCTCTTCCGAGAGATCCGCCAGCAGGGCCGCCAGGAGCTCGATGGTCGGCGCATCGAACAGCGCCCGCGGCGGCAGACGGCGCCCCAGAGCATCATGGATACGGGCGACCACCCGGGCCGCCAGCAGGGAGTGCCCGCCCAGCTCGAAGAAGCGGTCCTCGATCCCGATGGCGGAGACGTTCAGGACATCGGACCAGATTTCCGCCAGGGTCGTTTCGAGCGCGGTGCGGGGAGCCACCATCCGAGAGCGGTCGCCGGAGATCTCCGGCTTCGGCAGCGCCTTGCGGTCGACTTTGCCGTTGGGGCTCAACGGCAGCGCTTCCAGCACCACGAAGTGAGCGGGGACCATGTACGCTGTCAGCTGTGCCCGCAAATGCTCCCGCAGCTCATCGAGCGCCATGGTCATCCCTGGCCTGGGGACCACGTAGGCGACCAGCGCCTTCTCCGCGGTTTCGCCGTTCCCTTCGAGCTCGAGAGCCACCACCGCCGTGTCCCCCACCATGGGATGGCGTTCCAGCGCCGCCTCGATCTCCCCCAGCTCGACCCGGAAGCCACGGATCTTGACCTGATGATCGAGGCGGCCCAGGTAGTCCAGCTCGCCGTCCGGGTGGCGCCGGATGAGGTCGCCGGTCGCGTACATGCGCTCCCCGGGACGGACCGCGAAGGGGTCGGGGACGAAACGGGCGGCCGTCATGTCCGGACGCCCCAGATAGCCGCGCGCCAACCCTTCGCCCGCCAGGTACAGCTCGCCGGGCTCGCCGTCCGGAACCCGCTCCAGGTCGCGGTCGGCCAGGTATCCCCAGGAGCCGTCGAGCAGATGGCCGATCGAGGGAGAGCGAGACTCCCCGGGCAGGGTCAACGCCACGGTCGAATAGGTGGTGTCTTCCGAAGGGCCATAGCAGTTGTAGACCTTGCGGACGGTACCCAGCGCGTAGAGGCGGTCGACGAGCGCCTTGCGCAAGGCTTCTCCGCCGAGGTTGATGGTGATCGCCGACGGCGGAATCCCTCTGGAGCGCAGCAGCTCGGCGCCGGCGGAAGGAACCGTGTTGATCAGCGTCACCTCCGCGAAGGCGGGCAGGTCGGGCAGGCTCAGGGCATGATCGGCCAGGATAATGCGGCCCCCCAACGCCGGCACCACGAAAAGCTCGAAGATCGACATATCGAAGCAGATCGAGGTCGAGGCGAGGGCGCCCGAGAGCTCTTCCGGCGAATAGATCCTGGCGGCCCAGCGGGTCAGGAAGACGGCGGAACGGTGGGCGATCGCGACTCCCTTCGGCCGCCCGGTCGATCCCGAGGTATAGATGATGTAGGCGAGGTTGCGCTCGTCCGCCCGGGACGGCAGCGGTCCGGCGTCGTACCGCTCGACCGCCGGCCCATCGCGGTCGAGGAAGACGGGCCTCGCCGGGGTCTGGGGAAGGCGTCCGGCCAAACGCTCCTGGGTGAGCAGGAGGAGAGCCGCGCTGTCCGCCAGGATGATCGCCTGCCGCTCCTCCGGATAGGCGGGATCCACGGGAACATAGGCTCCGCCGGCTTTGAGCACGGCGTACATGGCGACCACCATGTCGGGAGTACGCTCGGCGCAGATGGCCACCCGAACCTCGGGGCCGACTCCCTGCGCGACCAGGAAGCGGGCAAGCCGGTTGGCTCTGGCCTCCAGCTCTCCGCAGGTGATCCGTTCCGCCCCGGCGATGAGCACGACAGCCTCCGGCTCGGCTGCCGCACGCGCCTCGAACGCCTGGTGCAGCAGGGTCACCCGACGCATGGCTTCCTGGACGCCACGCCCCGGCGGCGAAACGGGCGCCGGGCAGCCCGGCAGGCGTGGGGCTCAAGACGCTATTCGACAACAGCTTCCTCCTCTCCGAGCTGCCGCTCGATCTCCTCGAGCAGGATCTCCTCGAGGGTGATCGCCAGCCCCTCGACGGTCGGCTCGTCGAAGAGAGCCCGCAGCGGCACCTCCACCCGAAACGCCAGGCGCAAGCGATGGACGACTTGCGGCAGGAGCAGGGAGTGGCCTCCCAGCTCGAAGAAGTTTTCGGTCACGCCGACATGGTCGAGTCCCAGCAACTCGCTCCAGATCGTAGCGACAGTTTTTTCTGAATCATTGCGGGGCGCAATATAGTCGCGTTCGAGCTCGCGACGCCGGGCGCGGTCCGGCGCCGGCAGGGCGCGGCGGTCCACTTTGCCACTGGGATTGAGGGGCAGTCGGTCCAGCACAGTGAAGCTGGCCGGGATCATGTAGTCGGGCAGCCGCTCCTTCAGGGCGCTCCGCAGCTCGGCGGCCGACGGCGCGCTGCCCGCGCTCCTGGCGACCACGTAGGCCGCCAGCCGCCGGTCTCCGGGAGTATCCTCGCGGGCGACGACGACCACCGCTGCGAGATCGGGGTGCTCGCCGAGCGCGGCCTCGATCTCCCGCAGCTCGACCCGAAAGCCGCGGACCTTCACCTGCTGGTCGACCCGCCCCAGGAACTCCAGCTCACCGGATGGCCGCAGGCGTACGAGATCACCGGTGCGGTACATACGGCCTCCTGGTTCGGGGCCCCAGGGATCGGGGCCGAACCGCTCGGCCGTCAGATCGGAACGCCCCGAGTAGCCGCGCGCGAGACCGGCGCCGCCGACATACAGCTCGCCCGGGAACCCCGGAGCGGCCAGCTGCTGCTGCGGATCCAGCACATAGGCGCGCAGACCCGGGACCGGGCGGCCGATAGGCACCTCGCCCGCTCCCGCGAGCTCCGGCGCCAGCTCCGAACGGGTTGCCACGATCGTGCATTCGGTGGGGCCGTAGGTGTTGACCAGCTTCACTTGCCGGTACCCCAGAGAGTGCCAGGCGGCCAACCGCTCGGGCAGCGCCCGCTCGCCACCCAGGATAACCAGCCGCAGACGCGCGGAAAGCTCGGCCGCCGCCGGGTCCGCGGCGAGACGCGCCACCAACTCGTGCCAGAAAGCGGTCGGCAGGTCGAGCACCGAGATCTCCCACTCGGCGCAGGCGCGGAGGAACTCGGGGGGCGAGCCCAGCATGGCGTCGTTGCGCAGGACGACGGCCGCGCCGCTCGCCAGGGCCGGATAGATCTCCTCGGCGCTGGTATCGAAGCTGAGCGAGGCGAACTGGAGCACCCGGTCGCCGGCCCCCAGCCCATGCTCTTCGTGGAAGGCCTCCACATAGTTCGCCAGCGCCGCGTGGCGGACCATCACTCCCTTGGGCTTGCCGGTCGAGCCGGAGGTATAGATCAGGTAGCACAGGCTCTCGGGATCGACCTCGACGGCGAGATCCCCGCCGGCTTGCGTCGCGATCTCCGCCGCGTCGGCGTCCAGCCGGACGACCCGGGCACGCTCATCCGCCAGCCCGGGAAGCGCGGCCAGCGTACGCTCGTGGGCGACCAGCACCGCTGCCGCCGCATCCCGCAGGATATAGGCGAGCCGCTCCGCCGGATAGGTGGGATCGAGCGGCACGTAGGCGGCCCCCGTCTTGAGCACGGCGAGCAGGGCCACGATCATCTCCGGCGAGCGCTCGACGACGATGCCCACGACCCGCTCGGGTCCGGCGCCGAGCCCGCGCAGATGGCGGGCGAGTCGGTTGGCCTCGCGGTTCAACTCGGAATAGGTGAGCCGCCGCTCGCCCGCGATCACCGCGACGGCGTCCGGGTCCGCGGCCGCCCGCTCCTCGAATCGGCGGTGGACGGGACGCGGCGGCAACGATGGCGGCGGCTCCGCACCCCAGGCCAGCAGCTCGGCTCTCTCCTCCGGGCCCAGCAGCTCGTAGTCCCAGATCGGGCGCGCGGGATCGATCACGACGCCGGCGAGCAGGCGTTCATAGCGACCGAGTAGCGCCTGGATCGTCGCGGCGTCGAAAAGCAAGGCGTTGTAGGTGATCGAGGCGACGATCCCGGCGGGGCTTTCCTCCCCTTCCGGCTGCTCCATCAGCGTGAGCCCCGCCTCGAAGATCGCCGTGCCGAGATCCTCGATCCGCTCCTCGGATTCGAGCCGCGAGAAGGTGAGCCCGGGGACCTCGATCGCCTGGCCGGGGGCGTTCTGCAGCAGGAACATCACCTGGAACGGGGAACGGCCCGCGTCAGGGCTGGCGTGGACCGCTTGGAGCACCTGCTCCAACGGCAGGTCCTGGTGGGCGAAAGCGCCGAGACAGGTCTCGCGGACGCGGCCCAGCAGCTCCTGGAAGGCGGGATCGCCGGTGGCGTCCGTACGCAGGAGGAGGGTGTTGAGAAAAAAGCCGATCAACCCCTCGATCTCTGTACGGTTTCGGTTGGCGATCGGCGCGCCGAGCAGCAGATCCTCCTCACCGGTGGCGCGGGCCAGGAGGGTCTTCCAGACGGCGAGCAGCGTCATGTAGAGCGATGCCGAATGGCGGCGCGACAGGCCTTTCAGCCTCTCCGCCAGCTCGAGGGGAAGCAGGAGCGAGCCCACGCCGACCTGGAATCCGTGAACCGTGGCCCGCCGGCGGTCCACCGGCAGCAGGAGCGGCGGGCTGCCGGCGAGCTTGCCGCGCCAGTAGGCGGCCTCGGCTTCCAGGGTATCGCCGCTCAGCGCGTCGCGTTGCCAGGTGGAGAAATCCACATACTGGACAGGCAGCTCGGGAAGCGGCGAAGCCTCCCCCGCCACGAAAGCCCGGTAGAGCGTAGCCAGCTCCTGGACCAGCACGCCCAGCGACCAGCCGTCGGAGCAGATGTGGTGGACCGTCAGCAGCAGGACGTGCTCGGCCTCACCCGCCTCGTCGCCGACCAGCCGCAGCAGCGAAGCACGGAGCAGCGGCGCGCGGGCGAGGTCGAACGGCCGCGCCGTCTCCTCCTCAGCCCGGCGGCGGGACTCGGCCTCCCGGACCAACGGCGGGAGATGCCGCAGGTCCACCACCTCCAGCCGGATCGGCGCCGGCGGCTGGATCACCTGCGCCGGCTTCCCCTCGACCAGGACGAAGGCGGTCCGCAGCGCCTCGTGGCGGCGCACCAGCTCGGTGAAGCAGCGGTCGAGCACGGAGAGGGCCAGCCGGCCCCGCAACCGGACAGCCTGCGGGAGGTTGTAGGCCGCCGAGCCCGGGTCGAGCTGGTTGAGGAACCACATCCGCTCCTGGGAGAAGGAAAGGGGGAAGGAGGCGCCGCGCGGCGCCCGGACGATCGGCGGCAGCGACCATCCTTCCTGCTCGCGCCGGGCCTCCTCGACGGCGCGGGCGAGACCGGCGACCGTCGGCGTCGCAAACAGCCGTTGCAGCGGCAGCTCGACGCCCAGGGCCGTGCGCAGCCGCGAGACCACCTGAGTGGCCAGCAGCGAGTGCCCCCCCAAGGCGAAGAAGTTGTCCCGCGCGCCCACCCGCTCCACCCGCAGCACCTCGGCCCAGATCGCCGCCAGCAGCTCCTCCACCGGACCCCGCGGCGCCACGTACCCCGTCTCGGCCGGACCCGCCTCCGGCGCCGGCAACGCTTTGCGGTCCACCTTGCCGCTCGGCGTCAGCGGCAGCGACTCCAGGACGACGAAAGCCGCGGGGACCATGTACTCCGGCAGGCTCCGCCGCAGGAAGTCCCGCAGCTCGTCGGCCGCGGGGGGCCGCCGCCGCCAGCGCCACCAGATAGGCGACCAGGCGCTGGTCTCCTCCCTCCCCGCGGACCCCCACCACCGCCTGCCGCACCGACGGATGACCGCCCAGCGCCGCCTCGATCTCTCCCAGCTCGATGCGGAACCCCCGCACCTTCACTTGGGTGTCGATCCGGCCCAGGAACTCCAGCTCTCCCGACGGCCGGTACCGCACCAGGTCTCCCGTCCGGTAGACCCGCGCGCCCGCCACCCCGAACGGATGCGGCACCAGCTTCTCCGCCGTCAGCTCCGGACGGTGGAGATAACCGCGCGACAGACCCGCGCCGCCGATCCACAGCTCCCCCGCCACCCCCACTGGCACCGGCGCCGGCACCGGAGCGAAGCCCGCGTCCACCACGTAGAGCTCCGTGTTGGCGATCGGACCGCCCAGCAGCACCGGACCCTCGCCCGCGACCACCTTCCCGGCCGACGACCAGACCGCCGTCTCGGTAGGTCCGTAGACGTTCCACAGCTCGACGCCCCGCGACAGCAACCCCTCCGCCAGCTCCCGCGGCAGCGCCTCACCCCCGCACAGCCCCTTCAGACCCGCGATCCCCGGCCAGCCCGACGTCGAGCAGCAGCCGCCACGTCGCCGGCGTCGCCTGCATCGCCGTGACACCCGTCTGCAGCAGCCGCTCCGCCAGCCGCACGCCGTCGGCCGCCTCCTCGCGGCCCAGCACCTCCACCCGTCCCCCCACCGACAGCGGCAGATAGATCTCCAGACCCGCGATGTCGAACGACAGCGTGGTCAACGCCGGCACCACGTCCGACGCCCCCAGGCCCGGACGCTCTGCCATCGAGCGCAGGAAGTTCACCACCGCCCGGTGCGGCAGACCCACCCCCTTCGGCTTGCCCGTCGAGCCCGACGTATAGAGCACGTAAGCGAGGTTCTCCGCCTCCGCGAACCTTGCCAACGGCTCGGCGCTCTCCCCGGCGATCGCCTCATGGTCCCGGTCCAGGCAGACGACCCGCACCGCCGCCGCCGACGACGCCGACAACGACGCCGGCAGCCGGCCGAGCAGCCGCTCCTCGGCGACCAGCACCGGCACGGCGCTGTCCGCCATCACCAGACCCAGGCGCTCCGCGGGGTGCGACGGATCGAGCGGCACGTACACCCCGCCCGCCTTGAGGATGCCCAGCAGGGCCACCACCATCTCCGCCGAGCGCTCCACGCACAGACCCACCCGCACCTCCGCCCCCACGCCCCACCGCCGCAGATGCCGGGCCAGACGGTTCGACCGCGACGACAGCTCGCCGTAGCTCAGCCGCTCGGCTCCGAAGCCCACCGCCCACGCCGCCGGCCGCAACGCCGCCTGCCCTTCGAACAGCTCGTGCAGCAGCGTCTCGCCCGGCCACGACACCGCCGTCGCGTTCCACTCGAACAGCAGCTGACGCCGCTCGGCCTCCATCAGCAACGGCAGCTCCGAGACCCGCCGCTCCGGACCTGCCACGATTCCCCCCAGCAGCACCTCCAGGTGAGTCGCCCAGCGGGCCACCGTCGCCGCGTCGAACAGATCGGACACGTATTCGAGCCAGCCGCTCCAGCTCCCCGCCGACTCCGCCAGCATCAGCGTCAGGTCGAACGGCGACTGGCCGCGGTCGACCTCCAGCGGCAGCAGCTTCAGGCCCGCCAGCGCCACCTCCGGCGCCGGCGCGTTCTGCAGGATGAACATCACCTGGAACACCGGCGGATAGCTCAGGTGACGCTCCGGGTGCAGCTCGTCGACCAGCTTCTCGAAAGGCAGGTCCTGGTGGTCGTAGGCGCCCAGGGCCGAGCCTCGCACCCGCCGCGCCAGCTCCAGGAACGGAGGGTCGTCCGCCAGGTCGGCGCGGAAAACCAGCGTGTTGGCGAAAAAGCCGATCAGCCGCTCGATCTCGGTGTGCGTGCGGTTGGCGATCGGCGTGCCCACCACCACGTCCGCCTGCGAGCTGTAGCGGCCCAGCAGAGACTGGAACGCCGACAGCAGCACCATGAACGGGGTGAGCCCCTCGCGCCGGCCGAGGCTCTCCAGCTCCCCCGACAGCTCCGGCGAGAGAGTCAGCCGGTGGCGGCCCCCACGGAAGCTCTGCACCGCCGGACGCGGCCGGTCCGTGGGCAGCTCCAGCAGCGCCGGCGCGCCCGCCAGCCGGCCCTTCCAGTATTCGACCTGCCGCCCCAGCTCCTCGCCGGCGAGCCAGCCGCGCTGCCAGACGGCGAAGTCCGCGTACTGCACCGGCAGCTCCGGCAGCGGCGAGGGACGATCCGCCGTGAAAGCCGCGTACAGCTCCGTCAGCTCGCCTAGCAGCAGGGCCATCGACCAGCCGTCCGAGGCGATGTGGTGCATCACCAGCAGCAACGCGTGCTCGCGGTCCTCCGTCCGCAGCAGCGTGGCCCGCAGCAGGGGACCCTGCGCGAGATCGAAGGGACTGCCGCCCGCGGCCAGGACCCGGCGCCGCAGCTGCGCGTCGCGCCCGGCGGGATCGAAGGCCCGCAGATCGGCCGTCTCCAGCTCGAAGTCCGCGGATGGCTGGATCACCTGCACGGGCCGGCCATCCACCGCCGCGAAAACCGTGCGCAGCGTCTCGTGGCGGCGCACCAGCTCCGTGAAGCAGCACGCCAGCGCCAGCGGGTCGAGATCTCCCTCCAGCCGGGCTCCGATCTCCAGGTTGTAGGCCGACGAGAGCGGCTCGAGCTGGTTGAGGAACCACATCCGCTCCTGCGCGAAGGAGAGTGGGAGGGGCCCATCCCGCGGCACCGGCCGGATCGGCGGCGTCTCCAAGCCCCGCGCCGCGCGCCGGGCCTCCTCGACGGCCTGGGCGAGACCGGCGACCGTCGGCGTCGCAAACAGCCGTTGCAGCGGCAGCTCGACGCCCAGGGCCGTGCGCAGCCGCGAGACCACCTGAGTGGCCAGCAGCGAGTGCCCCCCCAAGGCGAAGAAGTTGTCCCGCGCGCCCACCCGCTCCACCCGCAGCACCTCGGCCCAGATCGCCGCCACCAGCTCTTCCACCGGACCCCGCGGCGCCACGTACCCCGTCTCGGCCGGACCCGCCTCCGGCGCCGGCAACGCTTTGCGGTCCACCTTGCCGCTCGGCGTCAGCGGCAGCGACTCCAGGACGACGAAAGCCGCGGGGACCATGTACTCCGGCAGGCTCCGCCGCAGGAAGTCCCGCAGCTCGTCGGCCGCGGGGGCCGCCGCCGCCGCCAGCGCCACCAGATAGGCGACCAGGCGCTGGTCTCCTCCCTCCCCGCGGACCCCCACCACCGCCTGCCGCACCGACGGATGACCGCCCAGCGCCGCCTCGATCTCTCCCAGCTCGATGCGGAACCCCCGCACCTTCACTTGGGTGTCGATCCGGCCCAGGAACTCCAGCTCCCCCGACGGCCGGTACCGCACCAGGTCTCCCGTCCGGTAGACCCGCGCGCCCGCGACCCCGAACGGATGCGGCACCAGCTTCTCCGCCGTCAGCTCCGGACGGTGGAGATAACCGCGCGACAGACCCGCGCCGCCGATCCACAGCTCTCCCGCCACCCCCACTGGCACCGGAGCGAAGCCCGCGTCCACCACGTAGAGCTCCGTGTTGGCGATCGGACCGCCCAGCAGCACCGGACCCTCGCCCGGGATCACCTCGCAGGCCGACGACCAGACCGCCGTCTCGGTGGGTCCGTAGACGTTCCACAGCTCGACGCCCCGCGACAGCAACCCTTCCGCCAGCTCCCGCGGCAGCGCCTCGCCCCCGCACAGCCCCTTCAGACCCGCGATCCCCGGCCAGCCCGCCTCGAGCAGCAGCCGCCACGTCGCCGGCGTCGCCTGCATCGCCGTGACCCCCGTCTGCAGCAGCCGCTCCGCCAGCCGCGCGCCGTCGGCCGCCTCCTCGCGGCCCAGCACCTCCACCCGCCCCCCACCGACAGCGGCAGATAGATCTCCAGACCCGCGATGTCGAACGACAGCGTGGTCAGCGCCGGCACCACGTCCGACGCCCCCAGGCCCGGACGCTCTGCCATCGAGCGCAGGAAGTTCACCACCGCCCGGTGCGGCAGACCCACCCCCTTCGGCTGGCCCGTCGAGCCCGACGTATAGAGCACGTAAGCGAGGTTCTCCGCCTCCGCGAACCTTGCCAACGGCCCGGCGCTCTCCGCGGCGATCGCCTCATGGTCCCGGTCCAGGCAGACGATCCGCACCGCCGCCGACGACGACGACGACGCCGGCAGCCGGCCGAGCAGCCGCTCCTCCGCGACCAGCACCGGCACGGCGCTGTCCGCCATCACCAGACCCAGGCGCTCCGCGGGGTGCGACGGATCGAGCGGCACGTACACCCCGCCCGCCTTGAGGATGCCCAGCAGGGCCACCACCATCTCCGCCGAGCGCTCCACGCACAGACCCACCCGCACCTCCGCCCCCACGCCCCACCGCCGCAGATGCCGGGCCAGACGGTTCGACCGCGACGACAGCTCGCCATAGCTCAGCCGCTCGGCTCCGAAGCCCACCGCCCACGCCGCCGGCCGCGCCGACGCCTGCCGTTCGAACAGCTCGTGCAGCAGCGTCTCGCCCGGCCACGACACCGACGTCTGGTTCCACTCGAACAGCAGCTGACGCCGCTCGGCCTCCATCAGCAACGGCAGCTCCGAGACCCGCCGCTCCGGGCCCGCCACGATTCCCCGCAGCAGCACCTCCAGGTGAGTCGCCCAGCGGGCCACCGTCGCCGCGTCGAACAGATCGGACACGTATTCGAGCCAGCCGCTCCAGCTCCCCGCCGACTCCGCCAGCATCAGCGTCAGGTCGAACGGCGACTGGCCGCGGTCGACCTCCAGAGGCAGCAGCTTCAGGCCCGCCAGCGCCACCTCCGGCGCCGGCGCGTTCTGCAGGATGAACATCACCTGGAACACCGGCGGATAGCTCAGGTGACGCTCCGGGTGCAGCTCGTCGACCAGCTTCTCGAACGGCAGGTCCTGGTGGTCGTAGGCGCCCAGGGCCGAGCCTCGCACCCGCCGCGCCAGCTCCAGGAACGCAGGGTCGTCCGCCAGGTCGGCGCGGAAAACCAGCGTGTTGGCGAAAAAGCCGATCAGCCGCTCGATCTCGGTGTGCGTGCGGTTGGCGATCGGCGTGCCCACCACCACGTCCGCCTGCGAGCTGTAGCGGCCCAGCAGAGACTGGAACGCCGACAGCAGCACCATGAACGGGGTGAGCCCCTCGCGCCGGCCGAGGCTCTCCAGCTCCCCCGACAGCTCCGGCGAGAGAGTCAGCCGGTGGCGGCCCCCACGGAAGCTCTGCACCGCCGGACGCGGCCGGTCCGTGGGCAGCTCCAGCAGCGCCGGCGCGCCCGCCAGCCGGCCCTTCCAGTATTCGACCTGCCGCCCCAGCTCCTCGCCGGCGAGCCAGCCGCGCTGCCAGACGGCGAAGTCCGCGTACTGCACCGGCAGCTCCGGCAGCGGCGAGGGACGATCCGCCGTGAAAGCCGCGTACAGCTCCGTCAGCTCGCCCAGCAGCAGGGCCATCGACCAGCCGTCCGAGGCGATGTGGTGCATCACCAGCAGCAACGCGTGCTCGCGGTCTCCCGTCCGCAGCAGCGTGGCCCGCAGCAGGGGACCCTGCGCGAGATCGAAGGGACTGCCGCCCGCGGCCAGGACCCGGCGCCGCAGCTGCGCGTCGCGCCCGGCGGGATCGAAGGCCCGCAGATCGGCCGTCTCCAGCTCGAAGTCCGCGGATGGCTGGATCACCTGCACGGGCCGGCCGTCCACCGCCGCGAAAACCGTGCGCAGCGTCTCGTGGCGGCGCACCAGCTCCGTGAAGCAGCACGCCAGCTGCGCCACATCGAGGTCCCCTTCCAGCCGCGCCCCGCTCACCAGGTTGTAGGCCGACGAGAGCGGCTCGAGCTGGTGGAGGAACCACATCCGCTCCTGCGCGAAGGAGAGTGGGAGGGGCCCATCCCGCGGCACCGGCCGGATCGGCGGCGTCTCCAAGCCCCGCGCCGCGCGCCGGGCCTCCTCGACGGCCTGGGCGAGACCGGCGACCGTCGGCGTCGCAAACAGCCGTTGCAGCGGCAGCTCGACGCCCAGGGCCGTGCGCAGCCGCGAGACCACCTGAGTGGCCAGCAGCGAGTGCCCCCCCAAGGCGAAGAAGTTGTCCCGCGCGCCCACCCGCTCCACCCGCAGCACCTCGGCCCAGATCGCCGCCACCAGCTCTTCCACCGGACCCCGCGGCGCCACGTACCCCGTCTCGGCCGGACCCGCCTCCGGCGCCGGCAACGCTTTGCGGTCCACCTTGCCGCTCGGCGTCAGCGGCAGCGACTCCAGGACGACGAAAGCCGTGGGGACCATGTACTCCGGCAGGCTCCGCCGCAGGAAGCCCTGCAGCTCCTCGGCCGCGGGGGCGGGAGCCGCCGCCGCCACCAGATAGGCGACCAGGCGCTGGTCTCCTCCCTCCCCGCGGACCCCCACCACCGCCTGCCGCACCGACGGATGACCGCCCAGCGCCGCCTCGATCTCTCCCAGCTCGATGCGGAACCCCCGCACCTTCACTTGGGTGTCGATCCGGCCCAGGAACTCCAGCTCTCCCGACGGCCGGTACCGCACCAGGTCTCCCGTCCGGTAGACCCGCGCGCCCGCCACCCCGAACGGATGCGGCACCAGCTTCTCCGCCGTCAGCTCCGGACGGTGGAGATAACCGCGCGACAGACCCGCGCCGCCGATCCACAGCTCGCCCGCCACACCCACTGGCACCGGCGCCGGCACCGGAGCGAAGCTCGCGTCCACCACGTAGAGCTCCGTGTTGGCGATCGGACCGCCCAGCAGCACCGGACCCTCGCCCGGGGTCACCTCGCAGGCCGACGACCAGACCGCCGTCTCGGTGGGTCCGTAGACGTTCCACAGCTCGACGCCCCGCGACAGCAACCCTTCCGCCAGCTCCCGCGGCAGCGCCTCGCCCCCGCACAGCCCCTTCAGACCCGCGATCCCCGGCCAGCCCGCCTCGAGCAGCAGCCGCCACGTCGCCGGCGTCGCCTGCATCGCCGTGACACCCGTCTGCAGCAGCCGCTCGGCCAGCCGCGCGCCGTCGGCCGCCTCCTCGCGGCCCAGCACCTCCACCCGCCCCCCACCGACAGCGGCAGATAGATCTCCAGACCCGCGATGTCGAACGACAGCGTGGTCAAGCGCCGGCACCACGTCCGACGCCCCCAGGCCCGGACGCTCTGCCATCGAGCGCAGGAAGTTCACCACCGCCCGGTGCGGCAGAGCCACCCCCTTCGGCTGGCCCGTCGAGCCCGACGTATAGAGCACGTACGCGAGGTTCTCCGCCTCCGCGAACCTCTCCAACGGCCCGGCGCTCTCCGCGGCGATCGCCTCACGGTCCCGGTCCAGGCAGACGACCCGCACCGCCGCCGACGCCGGCAGCCGGCCCAGCAGCCCCTCCTCGGCGACCAGCACCGGCACGGCGCTGTCCGCCATCACCAGACCCAGGCGCTCCGCGGGGTGCGACGGATCGAGCGGCACGTACACCCCGCCCGCCTTGAGGATGCCCAGCAGGGCCACCACCATCTCCGCCGAGCGCTCCACGCACAGACCCACCCGCACCTCCGCCCCCACGCCCCAACGCCGCAGATGCCGGGCCAGACGGTTCGACCGCGACGACAGCTCGCCGTAGCTCAGCCGCTCGGCTCCGAAGCCCACCGCCCACGCCGCCGGCCGCAACGCCGCCTGCCGTTCGAACAGCTCGTGCAGCAGCGTCTCGCCCGGCCACGACACCGACGTCTCGTTCCACTCGACCAGCAGCTGACGCCGCTCGGCTGCGGACAGCAGCGGCAGCTCGGACAGCCGCTGGCCGGGAGCCTCAGCGATCCCGCGCAGCAGGGTCGTGAAATGCCGCGCCAGCCGCTCGGCCGTCTCCGGTCCGAACAGGTCGGAGTTGTATTCGAGCCAGCCGGTGAGACCGTCTGCGGATTCGATGAAGCTCAGCGAGAGGTCGAGCTGCGCCTGGCCGTGCTCGACCGTCAGTGGCTCCAGAGTCAGCCGGGTGAGCTCGACGCGTGACGGACGGGCGTTCTGCAGGTTGAACATCACCTGGAACAACGGCGAGTAGCTCAGGGTGCGCTCCGGCCGCAGCTCATCCACCAGTTTCTCGAACGGCAGATCCTGATGGGAAAACGCCCCCAAGGCGGCCTCGCGCACCCGCTGCGCCAGCTCGACGAACTCTGGATCTCCGCCCAGATCGGTCCGCAGCACCAGGGTGTTGACGAAGAAGCCCACCAGCTTTTCGATCTCGACCTGGCGGCGATTGGCGATCGGAGTGCCGATGGAGAGATCGGTCTGCCCCGTATAGCGGCCGAGCAGGACCTCGAAGGCCGCCAGCAGGACCATGAAGGGGGTGAGCCCCTCACGGCGCCCCAGGACGGACAGCTCGCGCGCCAGGTCGCCGGGCACGGACACCGGACGACGGCCACCGCGGAAGCTCTGCACCGCCGGCCGGGGGAAGTCGGTCGGCAGCTCCAGGAGCGGCGGAGCGCCGACGAGGCGCCGGCGCCAGTAACCGAGCTGCTCCGCCAGGACGCCGCCGCTCATCCAGCGCCGCTGCCAGACGGCAAAGTCGGCATACTGGATCGGCAGCCCGGGGAGCGGCGAGGGAGCTCCCCTCGTAAAGGCCTCGTAGAGCGCCGTCAGCTCCGCCAGCAGAATGCCGATCGACCAGCCGTCGGAGACGATGTGGTGGATGACGACGAGGAGCAGATGGTGCTGCGCGTCCAACCGGAACAGAGTGGCCCGCAGCAGGCCGCCGGCGTGAAGGTCGAAGGGGACGCGGACGGCTCGCGTCACCAGGCGCAGAGCCTCGGGCTCGCGCTCCGCCGCGGGCAGGGCACCGAGGTCGATCCGCTCGACCGCGAACGGTCGGGGAGGCTCGACCACCTGCAAGCCCTGGCCGCCGGACTCCTCGAAGCGGGTCCGCAGCGACTCTTGCCGGCGCACGATCTCGGAGAAGGCGCGATCGAGAACCCCGGCGTCCAGCCGGCCGGCGAGGCGGACGGTCTCGAACAGGTTGTAGGCGGTGCTCTCCGGCTCGAGCTGGGCGAGGAACCAGAGCCGCTGCTGCGCGAAGGAGAGCGGGAAGGAGGTCGCTCCCGCCAGGCGCGGCAACGGCCGCGGCCTGGCGACGTCGTCCTCCTGCTGGCGCTTGAGACGCAGCTCAAGCAATCTTCTCTGCTCGGGGGTGAGAGAGGCGATCCGCTGGCTGAAGTCCTTCTCGGAGACGCTCATCGGGATTCCTCGGCATACGCCGCCTGGGCGGCTTCTGGGGAGAGTCCCTCGATCTCCCGCAGGAGAGCCTCCAGGTCGTCGCCGGCCGCCGGCGCCGGCCGGCTCGCCACGCGCTCGGCGAGGCCACCCACGGTCGGCGCCTCGAACAGGGCTTCGAGCGGCAGGTCGACGCGCAACCCCTCCCGCACGCGGGAGATCACCTGGGTGGCCAGCAGCGAATGGCCGCCCAGGTCGAAGAAGTTGTCGTGGACCCCCACGCGCTCGATCCCCAGCAGCTCCTGCCAGATGGTGGCGATCGCCGCCTCGGTCTCATCGCGCGGCGCGGCGTAGGCGCTGCGCAGGTCGGGGCGCGCGTAAGCGGCCCGCGCCGCCGGCGCGGCCGCCGTCACGCCCCCCTTGGCGAGAGCCCGCAGGTGGGCGGCGACGGCTCCGAGGTCGCGGGTCGAGACGACGATCTGCGGCAGCTCCGTCCGCTCGAGGATGCGCGCGCAGAGCTCGCGCCCCTCGGCCGGCGCGATGCCGGTGGCCAGCGCGGCCTCGCGCGCACGGCGCAGCTCCTCCGGCAACCCCCGGAGGTCCGCCGCCATGCCGACCTCGCGCCAAGTGTCCCAGTCGATCGCGACGGTCAGCGTCCCCGGCCGGCGGGAGCGCGCCTGCGCGAAGGCGTCGAAGAAGGCGCCGGCGGCGCAGAGATCCACCTGACCCGGCTCGCCGAAGAGAGCGCCGGTGGACGCGGTGAGAAGCAGGAAGTCGAGGGGATCGTCCGCCAGCAGCTCGGCGAGCAGGAGCGCGCCGTGGACGCGGGGCGCCAGCGCACGCTCCGACTCCGCCGCCGTCCTGCGCTGGATCAGCCCGCCCTCCGGCCCTCCCGCCGCGTGGACGACGCCGTGCAGGGCGCCGAAGCGCCGCCGGACCGCGTCCAGGGCCCGCGCCAGGGCGGCGCGGTCGCTCACGTCGGCCACCACCGGGAGCACCTCCGCTCCCAGCTCCTCCAGGGCCAGCAGGCGGCGGATCCGGTCCCCCTCCGGATCGCCCGCGGCGAGCCGCGCCGGCCACTCCTCGCGCGGCGGCAGCGGCGTCCGTCCCAAGAGGGCCAGACGCGACCGCCGGCCCGACGCCAGGGCCTTCGCGATCTCGGAGCCGACGCCCCCGAGGCCGCCGGTGACGAGATAGACGCCGTCCTCACGCAGCCGCGGCGGCGCGACCGCCGCGCCGTCCAGGCGGACCGGTTGCCAGTCGGGAGCCCAGCGGCGCGACCCGCGCAGGGCGACCTCCCGGAGGTCCGTGGGACCGGCGGCGATCTCCCGCAGCAGCACGGCGGGATCGAACGTCGATTCCACGTCGATGACCCGGCAGGAGACGTGCGGCAGCTCCCACGGGATCACCCGCACGGGACCCAGCAGGGTCGACCGTTCCGGGTGCAGCTCTTCACTTCCCGTGACGTCGAAAAGCCCGCAGGTGACGACGCAGAGATCGATCGGCGCGGCGGATTCCCCCAACGCCTGAGCGGTCCGGACGAGGCTCCGGAAGCCGCGCTCCTGAGCTTCCTCGAACCCACCCCCGGCCAGGCTCCAGAGATGGACGATGGTGTGCACAGGGCTCCCGTCGGCCCCCAGCGCCGCGATCCGCGCGGCGATGTCCTCCCCCGGTTCCAACGTTGCCACGTCCCATCCCGCCGCGCGCAGGCGCTCGGCCACTCCCGCGGCGTCGAACACCAGGCAGCGGCCGCCGGCAGCGCGCGGCGCCGGGGCGACCACGCGCTGCCAGGTCGGCGCGTAGAGCCAGTCGGCCGGATCGGGCCGCTTCGCCAGCGAAGGCCGGCGCGCCTCGCTCCGGCCGAGCCCCAAGGGGCCGGTCCCCGCGATCCAGTAGCGCCGGCGCTCGAACGGGTAGGTGGGCAGCGAGACGCGCCGGCGGCGCTCGCCGCCATGGAGCGCCGGCCAGTCGATCTCGACTCCCGCCAGCCACAGGCGGCCTAGGGCCGTCAGCGCGAAGGCGAGGTCTCCCCGCCGGTCGTTCGGATGCGGCAGCGAGGCGAGAACGGCCGGAGAGCCCTCCCGTTCGCGCACCAGGGTGGCCAGCGCGTTCCCCGGTCCGACCTCCAGGAAGAGGCGGCCGGGCTCGCGCAGCAGCTCGCCGATCCCTTCCGAGAAGCGCACGGCGCCGCGCAGGTGGCGCCCCCAGTAGGCCGGATCGGTCGCCTCCCCGGCGGTGATCCAGGTGCCGGTGACGTTCGAGATGAAAGGGATGGAGGGCGGTTGCAGCCGCATCCGCGCCACCGCCGCGGTGAAAGGCGCCACCGCCGGCTCCATCATCGCCGAGTGGAAGGCGTGCGACGTCCGCAGCCGGCGATGCCGGATGCCGCGCTCCGCGAGGAGCGCCGCCAGCTCCGTCACCGCCGCATCCGGGCCGGCCACCACCGTGCGCCCCGGCGCGTTCTCGGCGGCCAGCGCGAGCTCCTCGCCGAGGAGCGGCAGGATCTCCGCGGCGGACAGCGAGACGGCGAGCATGGCGCCAGGCTCCATCTCCCCCATCAGCCGCCCCCGCTCGGCCACCAGGTCGAGCGCGTCTTCCAGCCGGAAGACGCCGGCGAGGCAGGCCGCGACGTACTCGCCGACCGAATGACCGATCATCGCCCGCGGGCGCACCCCCCAGGAGATCCAGAGCCGGGCGAGGGCATGCTCGACGACGAACAGGGCCGGCTGGGTGATCTCGGTCCTCGCCAGCTGCTCGGCGGCGCTCGCGGCCGCCTCGGGAGACGGGAAGAGCAGCGTCCGCAGATCGAGCCCCAGCCGCGGCGCCAACCGCGCGCAGGCGAGGTCTACCGCCGCGCGGAAGACCGGCTCGGAGCCATAGAGCTCCGCCGCCATGCCCGGGTGCTGCGACCCCTGGCCGCTGCACAGGAAGACGACCGTGGCGGCGGTGGCGGCGGCCGCCGCGCCGGCCGCGAAGCGCTCGGGATCCTGCCGCTCGAGCGCCACGGCCGCCTCCTCGGGCGAACGGGCGAGGACGAAGGCGCGCCGCTCGAACGACCGCCGCCCCGTCTGCAGGGTCCAGGCGACGTCGGCCAGCTCGAGGTCCGCGGGCCGCCGGAGGTGATCGGCGAGTCGCTCGGCCATGGCGGCAAGCGTGGCCTCGCTGCGCGCCGAGAGCGGCAGGAGCTGCCAGGGGCGTCCCGGCGCGGCGGCCGCCGCGCGCACCGGCGCGCTCTCCAGCACGAGATGGGCGTTGGTGCCGCCGATTCCCATCGAGCTGACGCCGGCGCGCCGCGGCCCCGGCACCGCGGGCCAATCGGTCAGCCGGTGGTTGACGCGGAACGGCGTCCGTTCCAGCTCCAGCTTCGGATTGGGGGCCTCGAAATGGAGGCTGGCGGGGATCTGCCCGCGCTCCAGCACCAGGGCCGCCTTGATCAGGCCGGCGATCCCGGCCGCGCTGTCGAGGTGCCCGATGTTGGTCTTCACCGAGCCGATGGCGCAGCTCGCCGGCGGCAAGTGCGGACCGAACGCCTGGGTGAGCGCCGCGATCTCGATCGGATCGCCGAGGTCGGTGCCGGTGCCATGGGCCTCGACGTAGCCGATCGTCTCCGGCGTCACACCCGCCACGGCGAGCGCCTGGGCGATCACCTGCGTCTGGCCGTCGACGCTCGGCGCGGTGTAGCCGACCTTGAGCGCGCCGTCGTTGTTGATCGCCGACCCCTTGATCACGGCATGGATCGGGTCGCCGTCGCGCAGCGCGTCTGCGAGCCGCTTGAGCAGCACGGCGCCGGCGCCGTTCCCGCCCACGAAACCGCCGGCACGGGCATCGAAGGCGCGGCAGTGGCCGTCCGGCGAGAAGACCGCCCCCTCGCGGTAGTGATACCCCGACTCCTGCGGCAGGCGGAAGGACACCCCGCCGGCGAGCGCCGCGTCGCACTCGCCGGCGAGCAGGCTCTGGCAGGCGAGATGGGTGGCGACCAGCGATGTCGAGCAGGCGGTCTGCACTGACAGGCTCGGCCCCCGCAACCCCAGCTTGTAGGAGACCCGCGAGGCCAGGAAGTCCTTGTCGTTACCGATGGTGATCTGGAAGCTCCCCACCGAGTCGAGGATCTCCGGGTCCGGCAGCAGGTTGAAGACGTAGGTGTTCATCCCCACACCGGCGAACACGGCGACGTCGCCGCGGATGCGGGCCGGATCGAGACCGGCGTCCTCGAAAGCTTCCCAGGCGCATTCGAGGAAGACCCGCTGCTGTGGATCCATGATCTCCGCCTCGCGCGGGCTGTAGCCAAAGAAGCCGGCGTCGAACTCCGCCACCCCGGAGACGATACCGCGCGCCCGCACGTAGCGCGGATCGGCGAGGTCGGCCGCCGGCACGCCGGCGGCCCGGAGCTGCTCGTCGGTGAAGAAGGAGATCGACTCGATCCCGCCGGTCAGGTTGGCCCAGAAGCGCTCGATCGAGTCGGCGCCCGGGAAGCGGCACGCCATGCCGACGATGGCGATGTCGGTCCCCCCTCGCCCGCCGGCGGCGGCGCGCCGGGCGAACGCACGCTCGAGCCCCGTCCGCGCGGCCGGAAGGTCGTCCGCGGCAGGGCTCAGGTGGGCGGCGAGAGCTCCCACGGTCGGGTGCTTGAAGAGATCGACCAGGCCGAGCCCGAAGTCGGGGAAGACCTCGCGCAACCGCGAGTGGACGCGGGCCATCAGCAGCGACTGGCCGCCGAGGTCGAAGAAGTTGTCGCTCACCCCGACCCGCTCGACGCCCAGCACCTCGCGCCAGACCTCGGAGATCGCCCGCTCGATCTCGTTGCGCGGCACTACGTAAGCCGATTCCGGCGCCCCTTCCGGGGCCGGCAGGGCCTTGAAATCGACCTTGCGGTTCACCGTCAGCGGCAGGGCATCGAGCACCAGGATGGCCCCGGGGACCATGAATTCCGGCAGGGCGGTCCGCAGAAAGGCGAGCAGCTCGGCCGCGGCCGGCTGCTCACCGGCCACCGGCACGCAGTAGGCCACCAGACGGCGGACCCCCGGCGCATCCTCGCGCACCATGGCCACCGCCCGCTCGACCTGCCGATGGCGGCCGAGCGCGGCCTCGACCTCTCCGAGCTCGATGCGGAAGCCGCGGATCTTCACCTGGGCATCGGTGCGGCCGAGAAAGTCCAGGGTGCCGTCCGCGCGCCAGCGCACCAGGTCGCCGGTGTGGTACAGACGCGCCCCGGGCACGCGGCTCCAGGGATCGGGGACGAACCGCTCGGCTGTCAGGTCCGGCCGACGCAGGTAGCCGCGCGCCAGCCCCTCGCCGCCGATGCAGAGCTCCCCGGCCGCTCCCGCGGGGACCAGCCGCAGCCGGCGGTCGAGCACGTAGGTGCGGGCGCCCTCGATCGGACGGCCGATGGGTGGGATCTCCCGCCGCCCCGGCGGGCAGCGCATCGAGGTCGCGTAGACCGTCGCCTCGGTCGGGCCATAGCAGTTGGTGAGCGCGCAGACGGCGGACCAGCGCGCCGCCACGTCCGCCGGCAACGGCTCGCCGCCTGAGCAGACGGCGCGCAGCGAGGGGATCTCCTCGCTCAGCGTGCCGAGGATGGCGATCGCAACCATCGCGGTGGCGCCGTGCCGGCGCAGCTCCACGGCCAGGTCGTGCCCCAGCATCCCGGCGGGCAGGAGGATCAGCGCCGCCCCTGACGCCAGGGCCGGGAAGATCTCGAACACGGAGGCGTCGAAGCTGAGCGACGCCAGCTGCGGAATGCGGCTCCCGGGGCCGAGCTGCAGGAGGCGGATGGCGTCGGCGGCCATCCGGCAGACCCCGCGGTGGCTGCAGAGGACCCCCTTCGGCCGGCCGGTGGAACCCGAGGTGTGGATCACATAGGCGAGGTTGTCGCCGGTGACCCCGTCGCGCGGACCCTCGCCCTCCTGCTCGGGAGCACCCGGCCACTCCCCGTCGAGCAGCAGGACCTCACCCGGGGGCTCGGGGAGCGCGGCGAGCAGCGGCTCTTCGGTCAACAGCAGCGGCGCGGCGCTGTTGGCCAGCAGGAAGGCCAGCCTCTCCCGGGGGTAGGCGGGATCGAGGGGGACGTAGGCCCCCCCGGCCTTGAGCACCGCCAGCAGGGCGGCGATCCGCCGCGGCGTCCGTGACATGGCGAGGGCGACCAGCACCTCCGGCCCTACCCCGCGCGCCCGCAGGTGATGGGCCAGACGGTTGGCATGGCGGTCGAGATCGCGGTAGGTCCAGCGCTCCTCACCCGCCACCAGCGCCGTGGCGTCCGGTCGCTCGCGGACCTGGCGCTCGAACAGGCGATGGAAGCGGGCCTCCGCCAGCGGCTCCGCCTTCGCCCCCGCGGCGATCGCCAGCAGGTGCCGCTGTTGCCCGGCCGGCAACAACGGCAGGTCGGCGGCCGGCCCCCCGCTCCTCGCGGGCTCGTCCGCCACCGCCGCCAGCAGCGCGGTGAGCTGCCCGGTCATCCTCGCCACGGTGGCGGCGTCATAGAGGTCGGTGTTGTATTCGATCCAGCCGGCGACGCCCTCCGTCCCTTCCGCGAGATGGAGGGTCAGCTCGAACTTGGCGGTCCCGGAATCGAGGTCGCGGGGGGTGAGCCGCAGCCCCGGCAGCTCGAGGGCCTCGGCCTCCGCCCGCTGGAGGGTGAACATCACCTGGAAGACCGGAGGGCGGCTCAGATCGCGCCGTGGATGGATCTCCTCGATCAGCCGCTCGAAAGGGAGATCCTGATGGGCATAGGCGGCGAGCGCCGTCTCCCGCACCCCGGCGAGCAACGCGGCGAACGTCGGCTCGCCGCGTAAATCGCCGCGCATCACCAGGGTGTTGACGAAGAAGCCGATCAGCCCCTCGATCTGCGGCCGGTTGCGGTTGGCGATCGGCGAGCCGACCAGCAGCTCGTCCTGATCCGCCCAACGGTGCAGGAGCAGCTCGAAGGCGGCGAGGATCACCATGAACAGAGTCCCGCCCTCCGCCCGCGCGGTCTCCCGCAGCCCGTGCACGAGCGGCGGCGCGAGCCGCACCGGCGCCTGCGCGCCGCGCACCGTCGCCACCGCCGGCCGGGGCCGGTCGGTCGGCAGCTCGAGCGTCAGCGGCGAGCCCGCCAGCCGCTCGCGCCAGAAGGCGAGCTGGGTATCGAGAGCCCCCCCGTTGAGCCACTCCCGCTGCCAGACCGAGAAATCGGCGTACTGAATGGGCAGCTCGGGCAGGAGAGCGGGAACGCCGGCCGCGAACGCCGGGTAGAGGGCCGCGACCTCGCGCACCACGATCCCCATCGACCAGCCGTCGCTGACCACGTGATGCAGGATGAGCACCACCAGGTGCTCCTCGTCCGCCAGCCGCAGCAGCAGGGTGCGCAGGAGAGGTCCGCGAGCGAGGTCAAACGGCCGGCGGGACTCACTCGTGGCCCGCCGCCAGGCCTCGGCTCGCCGGTCCTGCGCCGGCAGGGAACGCAGGTCGGCGGTCGCGAACGCGAACGGCAGCTCGCCCGCGGGATGGACCACCTGCACCGGCCCCGCCGGCTCTACGGCGAAGCTGGTGCGCAAGGCCTCGTGGCGGCGTACGATCTCGCGCAGGGCCGCGGCGAGGGCGGCGACGTCCAGCCGGCCGGTCACCTCGAAAGCGGCGGGGAGGTTATAGAGCGGGCTTCCCGGCTCCATGCGGTCGAGGAACCAGAGCCGCTGCTGGGCTGGCGAGACCGGGAAAGCGTTCTCCCCCGCTACCCGCGGCTGGCGGGGGATGCGCTCCGCTTCCACCTCCGGGCGGGCGCTCGCGGTCGCCGTACCTCCCTGGCGCAGCCGGCGCAGCAGGAGGTCCCGCTGTTTCGGGGTCAGCCCGTTGAGGTCAGCCATGGGGATCTCCCTCTCCCGCGGCGAGCTCCCGATCCAGGTCCTCCTCGGACATGCCGCCGATCTCGGCCAGCAGCCGCGCGAGCTCATCCTCCCCGGCACCGCCGGCGCGCGCCTCCACCACCGCGGCGGCTACCGCCGCCACCGTCGGCTCGGCGAACAGGCGGTCCATCGGCAGGTCGACCGCGAGCTCCTCGCGCAGCCGCGACATCAGCCGCGTCGCGAGCAGGGAGTCGCCCCCCAGCTCGAGGAAGCTGTCGTGAATCCCGACCTGCTCGAGGCCCAGCACCTGCCGCCAGAGGACGGCGACCCGCTCTTCCACCTCGCCGCGCGGCGCCACATAGGGGGTGGCGAGGGGCGGGCGGGCGTGCAGCGTCTGGGCTGGTGGAACGGCCGGCTCCGGCGATTCCGTCTCGACCGCCGGCCTGGCGCCGGGGAAAAGCATCGAGTCTCCCGGCTCGATCCAATACCGGTGACGCTCGAAGGGATAGGTCGGCAGCGGTACCCGGCGGCGCTCCTGGCCGGCGAAGAGCTTTTCGGCGTCCAACCGGTGCCCCGCCAGCCAGAGGCGGCCGGCCGCGGTCAGCAAGTGGGCGAGGTCCGGGCCCGGCTCGCGCGGATGGCGCAGCGAAGCGATGGCGGGGCGGCCGGCCGCCTGCCGGGCGGTCAAGGTGGTCAAGGTGCGGCCGGGGCCGACCTCCAGCAACACCCGGTCGGGCTCCTCCAGGAGCTTGCCGATCCCCGCCGCGAAGCGGACGGTGCCGCGCAGGTGCCGCCCCCAGTAGGCGGGGTCGGTCGCCTCCTCGGGACGGATCCAGTCGCCGGTGAGGTTGGAGACGAACGGGATCGACGGCGCGGACCGGCGGGTGGCGCGCACCCGTTCCACGAACGGGGCCACGGCCGGCTCCATCATCCCCGAGTGGAACGCGTGGGAGGTATGGAGGCGGCGCGTGGCGATATCCCGTCCGGCGAGGGTTCTTTCCAGCTCCTCGATCGCCGCCGCCGGGCCGGCGAGGACCGACCGCTCGGTCTCGTTGACCGCCGCCAGAGCCAGCCGGCCGCCCAGCAGCTCCCGCGCCTCGGCCTCCGAGCAGGACACGGCGATCATCGCCCCCACGGGCAGGTCGTCGATCAGCCGGCCACGGGCGGCGACCAGCGCCAGTGCATCCTCCAGAGAGAACACCCCAGAGAGGCAGGCCGCCACGTACTCGCCGATCGAATGGCCGATCATCGCCTGCGGGGTCACCCCCCAGGAGATCCAGAGCCGGGCGAGCGCATATTCGACCACGAACAGGGCCGGCTGGGTGAAGCGGGTGCGGGCGAGCCGGCGTTCGGCCTCCTCGCGCTCCGCGCCGTCGCGGCCGTCCGGGTAGAGGACCCGGCGCAGGTCGAGCCCCAGCTCCGGCGTCAACCTCTCGGCGCAGCGGTCGACCGCCTCACGGAAGACCGGCTCGTCCTCGTAGAGGCCACGCCCCATGCCGGTGTGCTGTGCTCCCTGGCCGGGAAACAGGAAGGCCACCGGCCGGTCACGCGGCTCCTCGCGCCCGGCGGCGGCCAGCAGCCGGGCGGGATCGAGCCCGGCGAGGCAGGACGCGGCGTCGGCGCCGTCGCGGCAGACGGCGATCCGGCGATGGCCGAAGGTCCGCCGGCCGGCGAGCAGCGTCGAGGCCGCATCCCCCAGATCCGTCTCCGGATGGCGCCGGAAGTGCTCCGCGAGGCTCGCCGTGGCGGTGGCCAGTGCCGCCTCGGTCTTGGCGGAGAGGACGAGCAGGCGCCAGGGCCGGTCGGCGGCCGCCGGACGGGCCGGGACCTCGGGCGCGCTTTCGAGGATCACGTGCGCATTGGTGCCGCCAAAGCCGAACGAGCTCACGCCCGCCCGGCGGGGCTCCGTGCCGCGCGGCCAGGGGATGAGCTCACGGTTGACATAGACCGGGCTCGCCGCGAAATCGACCCGCGGGTTCGGCCGCTCGAAATGGAGGCTCGGCGGGATCTCGCCATGCTCCAGCGCCAGGACGGTCTTGATCAACCCGGCGACGCCGGAGGCGATGTCGAGATGGCCGATGTTGGTCTTCACCGTACCGAGCGCGGCGAACTCCCGCTTCTGGGTGTGGGCGCGGAAGGCCCGGGTGAGCGCCTGGACCTCGATCGGATCGCCGAGGGCGGTGCCGGTGCCGTGCCCCTCGATGTAACCGATCGTCGACGCATCGACCCCGGCCACCGAGAGAGCCTCGGCCACCACCCTGGCCTGTCCCTCGACCGAGGGAGCCGTGTAGCCGACCTTGACCCCGCCGTCGTTGTTCTCCGCCGAGCCGAGGATCACGGCGCGCACCGTGTCGCGGGCGGCGAGGGCATCCTCCAGGCGCTTGAGCACCACCACTCCGACGCCGCCGCCGAAGACCGTGCCGCGGGCGCCCTCGTCGAAGGCGCGGCAATGGCCGTCCGGGGCCAGGATGGAATCCTCCTGGAAGCGGTAGCCCGCCCGCTGGCCGACGTTGATCGAGACGCCGCCGGCGAGGGCGACGTCGCATTCCTGGTCGAGCAGGCTCTGGCAGGCGAGGTGGACGGCCACCAGCGAGGTCGAGCAGGCGCACTGCACGGCGTGGCTCGCCCCGGTGAGATTCAGCCGGTAGGAGACGCGGGTGGCGAGCGAGTCGACGGCGTTGCCGACGATGAGCTGGAGAGGATCGACCGCGGCGACCACCTGCGGGTTGCGCGCCAGGTTGAACAGCAGGTAGGTGCTGGTCGTGGCGCCGCCGAAGACGGCGGTCACCGCCGCCGGCGAGTCGGGGACGTAGCCGGCGTCTTCCAGCGCCGTCCAGCAGGCCTCGAGGAACAGCCGGTGCTGCGGATCGAGGATCTCCGCCTCGCGGTGGCTGATGCCGAAGAAAGGAGCGTCGAACTCCTCGATGCCGTCCGGCATCGCGACCGCCGGCACCCAGGCCGGATCGTCCGCCAGGCCGGCGGGCGCGCCGCGCGCCACCATCTCCTCGCGGGAGAGGAAGCGCACGGATTCCACCCCGGCCCGCAGGTTGCGCCAGAATTCCTCCAGGTTCCGTGCGCCGGGGAAGCGGCCGGCCATCCCGACGATCGCCACCGCATCTCCAATGCCCAGCTCTTTCGCCATCGTCTGATTCCGCTCAGAAGTCGAAGCGCCGGGTCACCTTGAGGATGACCGACTGCCCCGGCATCAGCGTGCTGGTGTCCGAGTCCCGGCGCAGCGAGTACCAATCCTTCACGTCGTTGTAGACCAGATAGACGTCCGAGCCCGGACGGTAGGTCCAGTCGAGGAGGAAATTGCCCGAGAAGTTGTCGTCCCGGTTCCACTGCAGGATGGCGCGCATCGAGAGCCGCGTCGAGATCGACCAGGTGACGTTCTCGGTCAGCAGGCTGGTGACGAAGTGCCCTTCGCGCAGGTCGACGGCGTTGCGGTCCCACTGGGTGAGGAACAGCAGGCCGCGGGCGGGCTTGGCCGCGAGATTCACGAACGTGTGCAGCCGTGTGCCGTCGTAGTACTCCCCTTTGTCGTACCAGAGGGTGATCGCGAGGTCGCGGCCGTAGTCCGTGCCGGTGCCGAGGAAGAGGTCGGAGAATCTGTAGTGGCCCGGCGGGATGACGACGTTGCGGTGCACCGGAAACGGCGCGAACAGGACCTCCAGGTCCTGGTGATAGAGGATGGCGAGGCCGCCCTTGTTGGGGGTCAGCATGTTGGTCTCGTAGGTCGAGACCTGCGTCTCGAGCTGGCCGTTGCTGTTGAGGATGTGCTTGAAGTCGTAGTTCAGGTAGATCCGGTGAATCCCCAGCATGTCCGGCGTCAGGATCTCGACGATGTCCGTCTGGTCCTTCTTGATCCCGACGCGGGTGACGTAGCCGATCTCGGGATTGAAGTTGTCACCGATCGTGGTGTAGGCGGTGCGCACCCGCAGGCTGTCCCCCTGGTAGACGAGGTCGGCCGAGCTCGCCGAGTCGCGGCTGTCAACCCCCGGCGTGAAGGTCTTGGTGGTGTAGCCGATCGACGAGAAATGCTTGCCGAAGTTGAGGTCCCAGTCGAGACCGGCGCCGCGGTTGTAGTCGTACGGCTGCGTGCCCTGGCCGCCGCCCACCGTCTGCTTGTCGAGGGCGATGATGCCGATCGTCGAGCCGGGATAGAGGTCCCGCTTGAGGCGGAAGACCGAGAAGTTCGTCTCCGGCTGCTCCGAGCGCTGGCCGCCCGAGGTGTACGAGGTGTCCTCGGTCGTGATGTTGAGGGCGCCGAGGCTCCAGTCCCCGACCTTGCCGGAGAGCTTGCCGCCGCCGAGCACGGGAATGGGCGTCAGGCCGTCCGCCGACAGGCCGATCGCGCGGCTGAAGAAGAACTGGAACTGCTCGGCCACATCGTAGGGCTCGACGCGGTCGCCGAAATAGAAGAGGTTCGACCCCTCGAGGAAAAAGGGCCGCTTCTCCGGGTAGCTCAGCTTGTCGCGGGTCAGGTTGACCTGCTCCTGGTCGGACTCGACCTCGGCGAAATCGGTATGGACGGTGACGTCCGCGACCAGGTTCGAGGTCAGGTTGATCTTGGCGTCGCCGCCGGCCGACCCCTTCACGGGGATGTGGTTGCGGCGGTCCTCGTCGTCGGCGCGCACCAGCCCGTAAGGGGTGAGCTGGTAGCGCCCGCCCGGGGAGATCCCGTCGAGCCCCTTGATCTCGCCGAAGTTGCCGACCTGCGTCTCGGCCCAGTACCCCCACGAGCGGAGCACCGGGCGCCAGAACGACTCCTCCTTGTTGCGCGCCAGGTAGCGCCGGACGTTGATTCCCCAGTCCTGCGACGCGGTGTTGGGAAAGCGCAGCGTCTTGAAAGGGATCGCGATCTCCGCCGTCCACCCCAGGGCGTCGCGCGTCGTCGCCGCGAACCAGAGGCCGTCCCAGTCGAAGTTCTCGGTTTCGCCGTTGTTGCGGATCAGCGAGTCCGCTTCCGCGCCCAAAGAGTTCACATAAAAAGAAAATGCATTCGTCCTGTCATGGAACGTGTCGAGCATGATCCGGACCGTGTCGTCGAACGTCATGTCGCCGTCGCGCTGCAGGTTGTTGGCCTTGATCCGGCCCGCCTCGGTGTCGAGGCAGCGGATGCCGAAGTAGAGATTGTCCCGGTCGTAGCCGACCCTCACCTCGGTGAGCTGCGTGGGGGGCTTGCCCTCCTCCGGCTCGAACTGGGTGAAGTTGCGCATCACCGCGGCCTGTTGCCAGACCGCCTCGTCGAGCCTGCCGTCGATCTGCGGCGCGGACGAGAAATGGGCGGGCTCCACCACGTAGGGCCCGACCTCCGGGCCCGGAGGAGCGGGCGCGACGGGAGCGACCGAAAGGCCGGCCGGCTCGTTCGTCGTCGGCGGCGGCTGGCCGGTTTGCGCCCAGGCATCGATGCCCATCACCAGCCACAGGCCCACAACCAAGCATCTCTTCATCTCATCGTCTCTCCTGTCTCTCCTCTGCCTCCCCTCCTCTCCAGAGGCTCAAAAGCGCAGACCTCTCACTGGGCGTCCCGACGAAACACCGGAGATGGAGACACTTGAGCCCCCCGCAAAGGCACGGCGGGAGAACGGGTCAACGGGAGAAATTTCGAAAGCCTTTGGCTGCGAGAAGACCGTCAATGGCCATCCGGCCGTCGAGAAGAGAGTGTAGCCGCCAATCGGAAACGGGACAAGAGACGGAAACGGACCAGTGATGAAGCGGAAAAGCAACCGGCATTCCGCCCTTGGCCGCGGGGGCGTAAGCGAGATTGCAGGTCCACGCCACCCCCCGCCGCCTTGACCAGGGCGCCGCCTTGTCGGATCTCTTCACAATTTCCAGCACCCATTTCCAACGACAGACCCCCGGTCGGCGTCAATGCCATCTTCTATGTACTACGCAGCGGATGTGCTTGGCGCATGCTCCTTGAAGATGCTGGCTTGTCCCGTCGGATTAAGCGCCAAAACGTCTTTTAGGCTCTAATTTACTTTTTTGGTCCAAAAATAAATTTTTAGAACCTGCTTTTAAATCTTAGGCCCAAAGGATCGCTTTTAGGTCCCAAGGGTTGATTAGTTAATTTTTTCATTTTAGCGCCCAAAACTCATGGGGACGGTCTAAAAATCAATTTTCTGAGGCTAAAACAGAATTCAGCGCCAAAAAAACCATCGGGACCTTCTAAAAAGCGCCGGAAGCGCCGAAAGCCGGCGTTGAGCCGGAAGAGGCCGACATCTCACCTGGAAACGACCACGAGGAAGGAACAACGGGGAAGATGGAAGGAAATTGGTCGGGACGCCGGGATTTGAACCCGGGACCCTCTGAACCCCATTCACTCTTCGCCACTCCCACCAATTCCCTCCAATTCCTATAAACTACCAGTAATGCTGCACTTGTAGGCACTTAGCCGAGCCTTACGCGAGGACCAACCCACCTGTTTACCCCGCAAATCTCCATGTTATTGTTCCATGTTGTTCCGGTTTTTGTTCCAGTTTGCGGGTGGGTCGATTCTAGGAGCCTGCGCGCCAGAAATCGGCTGGAGCGGGATTTTCCCCGGGCCGGCGGGCTCGATGGCGGTGTCTAGAGTTGTTGTCTTCGGAGAGAGCCGGGGACAGAAAGATGTGAATAGGGAGAGGGGAGTAAAGTCCTGGAGAGTTGACTCTCCGGCCGGGCTACTCTCCTCACCTCCACTCCAACCGCGGGCTGAGCTGGCGTAAGTTCAGCGCAAGACAGACCAGCGTCCATTCTCCCGAAACCTTCTGGAGTCCCCTCAAGCTGAACTGCCGGAAACCGAGCACAGATTTGATCCAACCGTTGACGGGCTCCACGATGCTCTTGCGCTGGAGTAGCGCTTGCGCCCTTCCTCGGTTTGCAGCTTCTGTTTCATCCGGTGGGTCGCTGGGTGCTTTTCTTCATTCTTCACCGTCGCCTTCTTGCCCTCGCGCCCGAGCGCCACATAGGCATCAATCCCACAGGCCTCCAGCTTCTGGAGGTTCTCTTCCGAGCGGTACCCAGCATCCGCCAGCACGGCCCCAGGAAGCTGACCGACATTGGCGCCAGCCTCTGTCAAGACGGGCAGAAGCTCATCATGATCGTTACCCTGCGTGATCTTGGCCGCAAGGATCAGACGCGACTCACTCTCCACCACCAGTTGACCGTTGTAGCACTGATCGAAGCCCGTGGAGGTCTTCATGATCCGGCTTTCCGGATCTGTGAAATTGTCCTGCTTTTTCTCCAGCGGCTCGCCAAACCCACGCTTCTTCTTACCCTCCTCGGTACCCGCCGGCGACTCTTGGCGGCCGGCTTCCCGATCCTCCGCGGCTTGGCGGGACCGTAGCCGTTCGATGGCTTCCTGGATCTTGCCAAGACGCTGTTCGCGACGCTTCAACTCCTCGGGTACCTCGTCCCCCGAGTTTTCAGGCCCATACTGAGCATCCTCCTGGGCGTCCACGCTGGCCGCCCGCGACGTCAATTCAGCGATCTCCGCCTTCAGACGCTCGCGCTCTTGTTTCATCCGACCATAGCTCATCGCCTTATGCTTGCTCGCAGACGCCTTCACCTTCGTACCATCCACCGCCACCGTTCCCATCTGGAGCAATCCTGCCTCTCGGGCCACCAGGAGCACCTGAACAAACAGCTCTTGGAACGCCGGCAGGTGGCGCTGGCGAAACTCCGCAATCGTCCGGTGCGCCGGAAAGTTCTCCCCGGCCAAGACCCGAAACGCCACGTCCTCCTCAAGCTTCTTGGCGATCTTGCGCGAGGAGAAGATTCCCGTCGCGTAGCCGTAGAGCAGCAACTTGACCATCATCCGAGGATCGTACGGGCTGTTGCGACGGCCATCTCCCTCGTAAGGCTTGTAGAACACCTTCAGGTCCAAGGCATCGACCGTGTCCGAAAGGAAGTACGCCAAGTGGCCCTCCCGAAGCCAATCCCGGGGCGAGGGCGGCAGAAGGAGCGACTGTTCCGGAACGTAGCAACGAAAGGTCGTGGGCATGCGCCCTATTTTAGCGCATACCCGCGATTTCTGGCGCGCAGGCTCCTAGAAGAAGTCGCGCGTCGAGCCAGCCCATGTAGAGCAGCGAGCTCAATACCAGCGTGGCATGCATGATCAGGAGCGGCACCATCGACATGGAATCGGCGATGGTCCCGATGTCGGTGGTCAGCGTCGCGAGCAGGCGGGATGCGCCGATCGCCTCGAGCTGCCGCAGGGGAGCGGAGAGCACCAGCCGGGAGAGCCGCAGCCGCAGCGTGAGCAGACTGCTCTGCGACAGATCCACGAGCAGCGCCTGAGAGGCGAAACGGCAGGCCGGAAGCGCGACGCAGAGGGCGACGAAGCCCCAGATTCGCTGCGAGTTCCGCGACTGCGGGCCGGTGATGATCGCGTTGATCAAGGCGATCATCCCGGTGGTCGCCAGGCCGCCCGCCACTCCTGCGACCGCGATGCCGAAGATACGCAGTCGTGAGTGCTGCACGTTCGCCGACAGGCGCAGGAGGAACGAGAGCAGTGGGAAAAGGGAGCTCATTCGTGGATTATACTAGGTCACCTCGCAGTATGGGCAGGGCGATGGCGACAAGAGACCATCGACTGGCCCGTCAAGGCGACCGCGATCTTCTGTATCGTAGCGCCGTGCCCCCCCGGGGGACGAAAGGCTCGCCGTGGCCGGTGCTCCTAGGGATATCGCTGCCTTGTCCCGGTTTGGACGTGGGGAGCACCTAACCAAGTAATGGGGCTCGATAGATTAACCAAGCTTAAACAAGGATGTTATAAATACAGCAAGGGAATTGCTTTACTCAAAGTATGAAATTTGCCACGCACCCAGTCTACGACGGGATTCTCTCGTCGATCGGCAATACGCCTCTGATCCGTCTGCGTCGGCTGCTTCCGGAGGCGCGCTTCCAGCTCTTCGGCAAGCTTGAAGCGATGAACCCGGGCGGCAGCATCAAGGACCGTCCGGCGGTGGTGATCCTCGAGGACGCTCTCCGTTCCGGCAAGATCGGCCCGGATACCGTCGTTATCGAGTCGAGCTCCGGCAATATGGGGGTGGGTCTGGCGCAGGCCTGCCGCTATCACGGGCTGCGCTTCCTCTGCGTGGTCGACACGAAGACCTCTGCCGCCAACCTGCGGGTGCTGCGCGCCTATGGCGCTGAGATCGACTCAGTGGAGGAGCCCGATCCCGAGAGCGGGGAATTCCTCCAGGCGAGGCTCAACCGCGTCCGCGCGCTCCTGGCCTCCATCGAGGGGTCCTTCTGGCCGAACCAGTACGCCAACCTCCAGAACCCAGCGTCACACTACAGCACCACGATGCAGGAGATCGCGACCGCGCTCGACGGCAAGGTCGATTTTCTCTTCGTTGCCACCAGCACCTGTGGCACGGTGCGGGGGTGCGTCGAGTACGTGCGCCATTTTGGTCTCGGCACCAGGGTGATCGCCGTCGATGCGTTGGGGAGCCTGATCTTCAGCGACGTCAAGGCCAAACGTATGGTTCCCGGTCTCGGCGCCGGCCTGCGGCCGCCGCTCTGTGAGTCGTTGGCGATCGACGAGTGCGTGCATGTTACCGATATTGACTGTGTGGTCGGATGCCGGCGCCTCATGAGCCGCGAGGCGATCCTCGCCGGCGGCTCCTCAGGAGGCGTGCTCGCCGCGGTCGAGAGGCTCCAGGAGCGGATACCTGAGGGGGCCAACTGCGTGGCCATCCTGCCAGATCGCGGCGAACGCTACCTCGAAACCCTCTTCGATGATGGCTGGGTTCGCGAGCACCTGGGAACCATCGAGCATCTCTGGCGCGAGCCCTTGAAAGAAATGGAATGCAAGACGACAGCCTCCTGGCCCTGAGCTGGAAGGACGTGACATCGCTGCTGGCGGACCGGGAGCCCGAGATCATCGAGCTCGTCGGGCGGGCCTACGTGGCTCACCGGAACGGGGAGAGCTCGCTGCCGCATTCGACCTTCCTGCGCTTCCCGGGGAACGAAAGCGACCGGATCATCTCGCTGCCTGCCTTTCTTGGCGAGGGCTTCGAGATCGCCGGGATGAAGTGGATCGCCTCCTTCCCGGGCAATGTCGAGCGCGGCATGCAGCGTGCTTCGGCGGTATTGATCCTCAACTCCTGTGAGACTGGCCGGCCGGAGGTGATACTCGAAGCCTCGGTGATCAGTGCCCGCCGCACCGCCGCCAGCGCTGCGCTGGCAGCGCGGGTGCTGCTGGAGGGCGCGGTGCCCGAGCAGATTGGCCTGATCGGCACCGGCGTGATCAATTTGGAGGTCGCGCGCTTCCTGCTCGCCGCACTCCCAGGGGCGCGCCGCTTCCTGTTGTTCGACCTCGACGCCGAGCGGGCTCGTCGTTTCGCAACGAGCCTACGCGAGACGCTGGGCCCCAGGATCGAGACCAGGACGGCCGCTAATGGCGAAGAGGTGCTCGCCGCCTGCTCTCTGATCTCCTACGCCACCACCGCCATCCGTCCCCACGTCCACGATCTCTCGGCCTGCAGGCCGGGCGCGGTCGTGCTGCACCTATCGCTGCGCGATCTCGCGCCGGAGGCGATCCTGGCCAGCGACAACATTGTCGACGACCCGGACCACGTCTGCCGAGCCCAGACCTCGCTGCACCTGGCGGAGCAGGCGAGCGGCGGGCGCCACTTCATCCGCTGCACCTTGGCCGATATCCTCCGGGGGACGGAGCCACCGCGACGAAATGACAGGATCTCCATTTTCAGCCCCTTCGGCCTCGGGATTCTCGACATCGCGGTCGGCCAATGGGCCGCGGAGTTGGCCCGCGCCGCCCGCCTCGGCACTCCCATCCATTCGTTCCTGCCGCCCGCCTCGGCAGGGCAGGAGATTCCCGATGACCGCCAATTCTGATGACCTGAGCCCGCCGGCTCTCAAGAGCCTGGGCGGAATCAAGCGCCGTTCCGTGAGCATGACCAACGAGGCGTTGGTGAAGATCGGCCGGCTGTTTCCGGACGGCGAGCTCCCGCTCCTTGTCGAGCCGGCGGTGGCGGGAGTTGATCTAGCGGGCTGGGCCACCGCCAACCACGCACTGCTCGACGAGAAGCTCCTTCACCACGGTGGCATTCTATTCCGTGGCTTCAACATCCACGAGCCCGAGGAGTTGGAGAAGACGATCCAGGCGGTGTCGGGGGAGTCGCTCGAGTACCGCGAGCGCTCGTCACCGCGCACCGCGGTGAGCGGAAACATCTACACCTCGACGGATTACCCTCCTAGCCACCCGATCTTCCTGCACAACGAAAATTCGTACCAGAGCCAGTGGCCGCTCAAAATCTTCTTCCTCTGCCGGCAAGCGGCGCAAACCGGAGGCGCGACACCCATTGCAGACTGCCGCCGAGTGCTCCAACACATCGATCCTGAGATCCGGGAGCGTTTCGCCAGGCAGGGATGGATGTACGTGCGCAACTTTGGCGACGGCTTCGGCCTCTCCTGGCACACCGTGTTCCAGACCACCGACAAGGCGAAGGTCGAGGAGCACTGCCACAAGAGCGGCATCGAGACGGAATGGAAGGAGGGCGACCGGCTGCGGACGCGCGCCGTCCGTCCCGCCCTGGCGCGCCACCCCAAGACGGGGGAGGCGCTGTGGTTCAACCACGCGACGTTCTTTCACATCTCGACACTCGAGCTGGATATCCGGGCCGCGCTGCTCGAAGAGTTCGACGAGAGCGAGCTGCCGACCAACACCTTCTACGGCGACGGCTCGCCGATCGAGCCCGAGGTGATGGACCACCTGCGCCAGGCCTACAGACGCGAAACGGTGAGCTTCCCATGGCAGAAGGGGGATCTCCTGCTACTTGACAATATGGTGGTCGCCCACGGCCGGTCCCCCTTCTCCGGGGCGCGGCAGGTGCTGGTGGGAATGGCAGAGGCTGTGACCCGCGAGCAGGTCCTCCTCTAGAACCTGGAGTCCGCATGCCTGCAAAGCACCTGCTGTCCATCTCCGACCTGCCAGGGGAGACCGTCCTGGCTCTCGTCAAGAGGGCCATCGCGTTGGCCTCGGGGCGTGCGCAGGGGGAGCGCCCCCTGGCCGGCCGCATTGTGGGCCTCTACTTCCGCAAGACCTCGACGCGCACCCGCACCTCGTTCACGGTGGGAGCGATGAAGCTCGGCGCGCAGGTCGTCGCCTACGGGCCCAACGACCTGCAGATTGTGACGGGAGAGACAGTGCCGGACACCGCGAAGGTGCTGGCCAACTACCTCGACGCCCTGGTCATCCGCACTAACGAATCGATGGAAGAGATGCTACAGTTCGCCTCCCAGGACCGCATGGCGGTGATCAACGCGATGAGCGCGAGCGAGCATCCCACCCAGTCGCTCGCTGACCTCGCCACCCTGCGCGAGCATTTCGGTCGCCTCGCGGGGCTGCACCTCCTCTACCTCGGGGAGGGGAACAACTCGGCCTCGGCGATCTCCCTGGCGGTCGCCCGCATCCCCGGCATGCAATTGACGCTGGTCACTCCCGAGGGGTATGGGCTCTCGGAGGATTTCATGACGGTCGTCGAGGCGAGCGCCGCGGCCCACGGCGCGCGGGTCGAACAGCATCACGACATGGGGCGCCTTCCCCGTCATGGAGCGGACGCCGTCTACACCACCCGCTGGCTGACCATGGGAGTGCAGAGGGCCGACGCCGACTGGCTCCCCAAGTTCCGTCCCTACACGGTGACGCCGGAGGTGATGGCCGCGGTCTCGAAAGCAGACGGAAACACCGTCTTTCTCCACGACCTGCCGGCCATGCGAGGGTACGAGGTGCTCGACGAGGTACTGGACGGCTCCCAGAGCCTCGCGCTGCGGCAGGCCTATCACAAGATGACGAGCGCCATGGCCGTGCTGGAGTGGTGCCTTGGAGACTCGGCGCTCGACGGTTGCAGAGCTTGATATCTTAAAGACCTTATCGAAGGGCTGTTGGCTGCCCCGGACTCGTCGCTGGCCCATGACGATCTCCGGGGCCTATCTGATCCAGACTGGCGGCGGGGAACGGGACCGGTTCGACTACGTCCCGGGGCGCCGCGATCGGGTCCGGAGTCACACTCCAGTCACACTGCGAGGTGAAAACCAGCGACATTCCACGGCACTGGGCGACACTGAGAACGTCAACTAAGCCATTGTCCTGCTGTATGTTGAGTGACACTGGCTGCCACCCGCTATCAGGTCCCGATCCATTCCCTAAACTCTTGGCCACCTCGCGGCCTACGGATCCCCTTCTGAGGAAGGGAGACAAGCTCAAGTCTCGCCCATCAAGCTACGGATGTACTCCTCGGCGCTTGCCGCGGCCTTCGACAACGAAGGCCCATGCTGGTGAAGGTAGACGCGCTCTCCGATGCCGACGGCTTCGTGTCCGAGGAGTTGGCGGCTGTGGTCGGGGGCGATGCCGGCGCGGGGGTGAATGGTCTTGATCGTATGGCGTAGAGCTTTCACGGGGATGCGAAGGTTCCCCTCGTAGAGGGTGACCCGGGTCTCTCCCTGGTATCCCACCAGCCTCGCGTTCAGGATTGAAGAGGCCTGGGGCGCGCCTGCCCCTTCGTCTCGGTTGAGCAAGAGCTTCCGCGATTCGAGGAGAACTCTCTCCCAGGTTTCGGTGAGCCGGGACATCTGTGTACCCGCCTGGCGACCTGGGACGAGATCGTCGCATCCCTCGGGACGGGCGATGGCCAGGAGGCACCGCAGGCCGTCGGGTCCGAGGTAGACGAAGCGTCCGTGGCGGTCTCCTCGGTCTCCTTTGGCGCGCGGGACTTCAAGGCGGGCGACTCCATGGTCCTGACGCAGCCAGGAGACTTTTCCCTTGAGAAGCTCCTCGACGTGGCGGCAGCCGGTGTAGATGGCGACCCGGAGCGCCAGAAGCGAGGTCATGGAGGGTCCTTGGCGGGAATGCGCAGTGCTGCCGGCCGCGATCCTCTCGAGACTTCGGAGGGCTTGGCCCACCGCCGCGAGATCCTCGTCCTCGAGGTAGACCTTGGCCGAGGAGGTGTCCAGGAGGTCGATATCCTTGAGCGGGTCCTTCACGATCCAGCCTCGGCGTCGAGCAAACTTCCAGGCCATCCTCAGGGCGTTGACGCAGTGGTTGCCGGTGTGGCGTCCTTCCGTCCAGGCGCGGTTCTGCCGGACCCTTTCCGAGATGACCTCGGGGATCGCGGCGATCTGTTGGTGGGGTAGAGAGGCGAACTCTGAGAGCGTCAGGTCGCCATAGAGGGGAAGGAGGTGGCAGTTCCAGAAGCTGTCCCGCTGCTCCAGAGTCCTTGGCGACCGCTTGCTGTGGCGGCGACGCATGTAGTCATCCCGGTAGGCTTTCCAGAGCTCTGCCATGGTCAGGCGGCGTGTGTAGCCGCTCACCCAAACCCGTTGAAATCTGAACCTGTAGCTCGGCATCATCATCCCGCGCGGAGCGCGGCGGGAGGGGGGGGCGGGGGAGGCGGGTTATGCTGAGGGAGCCGGCAGAAAAGAAACGACCCCGGTAGGCGCCGGGGTCTTTGTAGTGTTCCGCCACCCGGTTAGGGAAGAGGCAACACCAAGCATGTAGAGCCTCGCACAGGCGGAATGCGGTTGTCCAGGGCGCCGGCTTTGGGGCTGCGATGCCGTCGGGTGAGGTGAGGGTTCTTCATGAGCGGCACTGCCGCTGCTGCGAGTTGCGTTTCGAGATCTGTTGTGGCTGCGACCGTGGCCATCGGTATGGTTCCCAGGCTTGTCGCGACCTGTCTCGGCGTCAGCTTCGCCGCGAGTCCAAACGTCGTCAGTTGGCGACGCCCCATGGCCGGGAGAACAACGCTCGCCATCAGCGCGAGCACCGGGCAAGGCGGCGGGCCGGCCTGGCGCCCGTAACCCAACTTCCACGGCCTCCCCGAGTATCCCCAGGGAAGCATTGGGGCGGGGCCTGGTTTTCGTCACTGTCCTGGGTCGCCCCCGCTCTGGATGGGTAGCCAGGTCTTGATCGGGACCATGACTTCCTCTGGAATCCTCAGGACTCGGTAGATCTGGCGGTGCTGGGACTCCGGCGTGGTGGCCTTCCGGATTTTCAGCAGGTGGCCATCTGTGGTCGGCAGGACCGCCGTGACGACCTGATGAGTGCTCAACTGCTGACGCAGGGTCGCCCAAGAGGTGTGGATCTCTTGATCGAGGAAGGTCTTCTCGATAGCGATCAGCAAGTGATAGGCCAGAACGCACAGGAAGATATGAGTCTCGACGCGCCTCTGGAGTTGGTGTAAGATCGGCCGCTCGCTGAGCGGGCTTTTCATGTCGCGAAACGCATCTTCGACACGGGTCAGCAGGACGTAAAGGCGCCAAACTTCTTCGGCCGTGAGGTCTTTACGGTCGGTCTTGAGCAGGTAGGAGCCGTCGAAGCGCAGGGCGCGTTGTCTTTTTTCGCTATCCTCGTCCCAGTTGAGCTTTCGCTGACTGGCGTCATAGTCGAGATTCCAGTAGCGGGCGACTCGCGGGTAGCGTTCTTTGAGCCTCCCGAGCGCTTCGTAGATTTTCTCTGGCTGTTGGAGCCGTCCGGCTTCGATCCGCGTTTTCAGGCGTTCCAAGTCAGCCTTGAGGCGCTTTTCCTGCTTGAGCCGGATGGCCTGATCCTTGGCCTGTCGGCCCTCACTGCGGCACAGGACGAAGAGATGATCGTCCGTCTCGGCTCTCTTGATCCAGACGCGAGATTTCTCTGGGATAGATTGTGCGGCGAGGGCTGACGGATCAGTTCTTGCCAGCCTTGCTCGTCTTCGATCTCGTCGAACCAAGCTTCCCGTTCACTCTGGCGGCCGGCCACCAGGTAGTGATGACCGTGCGCCTTGATCTGGGCCAGGTTGTCCTCGTAGGCCATGCCGCATCCACGATGACTGTGCCGCCGCCCTTTCGGCCACTGCGCTTTTCGAGGATACCCAGCATTTCCTCAAGCGAAGCGCGGTCCTGACGATTGCCTTCGAAAACTTCATGGGCTTTGGGAAAACCATCCCGATCGAGAACCAGACCGACCACCACCTGCTTGCAGTCCGGACGCTGGTCGCGGGAGTAGCCGCGTTGGGCCTTCGGGTTAGCTTTGCACTGGCCCTCGAAGTAGGTCGAGGTCAGGTCGTAAAGATAGTAGGTGTCCTCGAGATTGAAGAGGCTCTTTTCCCGTTGCGCCAGCGCCTCTTCGATGCGTCCACGGTTCGGATGGAGGTGGTCCAGGTTGCGGTACAACGCCTCATCGCTGAGCTCGCTCAGATCGACGCTCAACACATCGCTGAGCGCCGTGCTCTGCACCCAGTCCGGCATGGCGTGCTCCGAGCAAGGCGCCACCAGGCGATTGAGCACCATCACCTCACTGAGCAGTTGCGCCCGCGCCGATAGGCCCGCCTCGCGCAGAATCTCCTCCAGGCCCAAGCGGCTCCACATCTGATGGCCGACATGCACGGGCCCAGCCTCACGCGCCTCTTCCAGGCTGACTTGATCGGTATGAACAGCGACGATGTCTCCGTCGGGTTGGGGAGACTCCCCCTGGGCCGAGCGGATCCGACCGACGATACTTTCGATCAGTGGATCCGCACCTTCCAGGGAAACCTGACCTCGTAGAGCGGCTTCGACGCGGCCGGCCAAGGACGCCCACTTCTGACGAGGCCCCGGGGACAGATCGCCCAGAGAGCAAATCGTCTTCTGGCGCGGCCCTTTCGGAGTGCCCACGGTCTCCACGAGCAGGTAGTGCGTGTAGGTCTGCTCTTTATACCGCTTGACCGTCTTGCGGATGAACACCAGGCATGTATAGCAGAAACGCCGCGCGCGTGTTTTCGTCACTAATTCCGGAAACCGGGTACATGGTTTCTCTTAGAAATCAAGCACTTACGCCGACCCAACCACGAGGTTTCGTCCCCGCGGCTGGGGAGGCCGTGGAAGTTGGGCTAGGGGTCGCGGAACCTGTCAACCCGTTTGAGACAGAAAGCTCTGAGGAATGAGGGGAGATTGTTGTTGGCTCGGGGCCGGAGGATTGATCCAGGCAGCGGTCGGGGGGAGCTGAGGCTGAGGCGGCCGCCCGAAGCGTTGAGGATGCGAGCGATAGGCGGCGTTGAGGGTCTGAGCCCGTTGCTGGACGACATTCTCTGAGCGGCCGGAGTGGACCTGCTCGGGTGTGAGGAAAGCGAGGCTGGAGTGGCGATGTTGGCGGTTGTACCAATCGAAGAAGCCCCGGCAGAACTGGCGAGCGTCGTGCTTTCCGGCGAAGTGATCGGGGAAGAGCGGGTGGTACTTGAGGGTCTTGAATTGGGCTTCGGAGAAGGGGTTGTCATCGCTGGTGTGAGGCCGGCTGTGGCTCTTGAGGACTCCGAGGTCGGCCAGGAGTTGGGCGACGGTGTTGGAGGTCATCGCCGAGCCCCGGTCGGCGTGCAGGACGAGCTGTCCGGCGGGGATCTCTTGTTTGGCCACGGTCTCTTCGATGAGCCTCTGGGCAAGGGTCTTGCTCTCCCGGTCCGCGAGCAGCCAGCCGACGACATACCGGCTGAAGATGTCGAGGATGACGTAGAGGCTGTAGTGCTCTCCACGGCTCGGTCCGCGCAACTTGGTGATGTCCCAGGACCAGACTTGATTGGGGCCGGTGGCGAGCAGCTCCGGCTTGGAGTACTGAGGGTGGCGCCGCAGCCTTCGGCGTTCCCGCACCTCGTCGTGACTATGCAGCAGGCGGTACATGGTGCGCTGGGAGCACAGGTAAAGCCCTTCGTCGAGCAGAGTGGCATACACCTCACTGGGAGAGGCATCGACGAAACGCGGGCTGTGCAGTAGCTCGAGGACTTGTTGGCGCTCCTCGCCGCTGAGGGCCCGGTGGGAGGCCAGCCGCCGGCGAGGCGGCTTGTCGAGAGCTTGAGGACGGCGCTGGCGGTAGATCGTGGCCCGGGCCACACCAAGCCCCTTGCACGCTGCCTGCAGCCTCAGGGTCGGTGCGAGCTCTTGGGCCAGCTGTCTCAGCTCATCTCGTCGTCTTCCGGGGTCGCCAAGCTGATGCCCAGGATCTCCGAGACTTTTTTTTGGACCTCGATGATGGCTTCGGCCTGACGCAGCTTGCGCTGGAGCCTCGCCTTGTCTCGCTCGAGCTGCTGCACCTGACGCCGGAGAGCTGTCTCAGGATCCACCTTGCGCCCTCGAGTCTGGCTCAGCGCCTCCAGCTCTCCTTGCTCTCGCTGGACGCGCCATTTGCCCAACAGCGAGGTGTATAGCCCCTCTCGGCGTAGCAGAGCTCCGATCGCCCCATGCTCTTTGCAGGCATCCGCCTCCCGCAGGACCCGCAGCTTGTACTCCGCCGTAAACTGCCGGCGCTTGGGTTTGGCCATCACCTCCGGGTCCGAAACGGGACGTAGACCGATCGCCTTCGATCTTAAGGCGCGGGAGTCGGGGGAGCCGGCCGGCTCCCCCGACTCCCGCGCCCTCTCCTCGCCTTCCCGATCCATCTGCGCCTCTCTTGCTTTCCAACCCATTCCTCACCTCCCTGGACCTACCCTAATTGATTCGGGCTTCTGTGTCTCAGGGAAGATTGGCAGAGTGGGTCGTAAGCCCAGGTCTTCGGCCAGCGTCCACACCGACGACTCGGCACCTCGTGAGAAGATCCCATGGAGCAAGATGGCCAGGATGAGCTACCCCTTCACCGGTGCCCACCAGCGAAACGGTGCCAACGCTCCCTACCTAGACCCGACGCGCTGCCCTACGCTGTCAAGCCCCGACATCGGAGTACTTTGGACTAAGATCGATAGCTAGTGGCCGACGACAGAAGTATTGTTCCCAGGAATGTCCATGGTGCAGGCATTCCCCTCTCGTCCGCAGCGATGAAAGTGAGAAGATGATGCCATGAGCAGACACCCCACGGAGCCGGCCGGCCGGCAGCAAGCGAACGGAGAGCTACCCCGGACCGGCATTGGGAGCGGTGCGATCTTGGGCATCATCGGCGGCATGGGCCCCCTCGCTTCCGCCGAATTCCTGCGCACGGTCTATCGCCTCCACATCGTCGAGCCGGAGCAGGATTCCCCGGCCTGCATCCTCTCTTCCGATCCGAGCTTTCCCGACCGCACGAAGGCGATCCACGAAGGGCGGACCGGGATTCTCGCAGAACGGCTGACGCGATGCATGGCCGGCCTCGTGGACCTCGGCGCCTCCCGAGTGGTCATCGCCTGCGTCACGATACACTGCGTCCTCGGGTCGTTGCCGGAGGCCCTCCGATGGCGGGTGATCTCCCTCATCGATCTGACGGTGGACGAGATCCTCGGTTCCGGAGCGGGTCCATACCTCCTCCTTGCCACGAGCGGCACCCGCGCCGCGCGAATCTTCGAGAGCCATGAGCGCTGGGGAACGGTCACTGAGCGCGTGCGGTCCCTCGACCCGGGCGATCAGGATCGGCTGCACGACTGGATCTACCGGCTGAAGACCGGCGAGCCCGCCGGGCCGTGCCTCGACTGGATCGGCTCACTACCCCACCGCTACGGCACCGCCGGCTTGGTCTTTGGCTGTACCGAGTTGCACCTGCTACGCGAGCCGATCGCGGCCCGTGGCGGCGAGGCCTTCAGCGGGACGATCATCGATCCACTCTGGATTGCGGCCCGCGATCTCCGGAAGCTCCTCGCTCCCTGAAACCCTCTGGCCGAAGCGCGTCCGGAATGGGCCCGTGGAAAAATTCGTTGAGCCCGCTCGAGCACGAGGCGATGCAGGTCATCTCGTCCCTCGGGCGCTGCTCCGCCGACGACGTGAGGCAAGGCCTCGAGAACAGAGCCCTCAAGGATTCGACGGTACGCACCCTCCTCCGCCGCATGGAGGAGAAGGGATTCCTGGAACATTTTGTCGAGGGACGTACGTATTCTTTCAGCCGGCGGTTCCCCGGGAGAAAGTCGCCACGACGGCGATCCAGCAGATCATCGACAGGTTCTGCGACGGTTCTGTCGAGGCCCTGCTGGTCGGTATGGTCAGCGACCGCCTGCTCGACAGCGAACAGCTTCTGAAGCTCGCCGGCCGGATCGCAGAGAGTGAGTCCGCCGCGAAGGAGATCTCATGAGCACTTCGTCCTCGCCCGCATGGTCCTGTGGTTCCTCCTCGATCTCTCGGTGAAGACCGTGCTGTTCGCGGTGGCGGCGGAGCTTCTGCTACGCCTCGTGGACGCACGGGACACGATCCTGCGCCATACCGCTTGGGTGGCCGTGCTCGCCGGCATGCTCGTACTGCCGCCGAGCCTGCTGCTCCCCGGTTTACCGCTGCGACTGTCCTTTGTCTCCTCCCCAGCGGAGGTGGCGACCGCGGCACCTTCCGCGGCCAGGAATCTGCCATGCGACGCAGAGCTTGGCAAAAGCTAACGACCCAAAGGCAGGTGACAGCCAGCATCGCTCCGCCCTGATTGGGTCAGAGCATGTCTCCCCATGAAAACCTCTCCGGAGGTGCCCTCTAGCCTGCTCCGACACCGATCTCAGCTTCCGCAGGGACGACCTCCAGAAGCAGCGGGACTTTGTACACCAGATCCATCTGGCCCTGGACTTGCACCTTCCCCTGTTGAAAGGCCGAAAAGGGGTCGAGCGACTTGTTGGCGATGGCGAGCAGCACCTCGGAATCGGTCCGGATCGTGCAGTCCGCCTCCCGGTGGGTCGAGAGCACCTGCAACTCCTTCAAATCGACAGTCCAGATGCCACTCTCACGGCCCGTGATGACGAACTTGATAGTGGCCTCGATGGGCGCCAGTTGCTCGGCGTTCCGCTCGAGCGCCGCCGGAATGTGGAACAGGAACAGGTCTTCCAGAGTCAAGACCATGGGTTGCTGCTTTGCCTGGGCAGGCAGCAGAGGGGACGGACGCTCATTCCAGTCCGGCCCGACCTCCGGATAGCCCAATTGCACGAGCGTCTCGTTCATCCTATTCCAGAGCGACAGCGGAAACGTCTGGACAGGGATGGTGGACCCTTTTCCAATACGGGCCGAATCCAGCGACCGCGTGAGCTTCGCCTTCGGATCGCCACCCCCTTCGTCATGAGACATCACAAATGCCCTCTGCAGAATCTCGGGCTCCCAGTCGACCGCCAGGAAACGGAACAGCTCCGGAAGGGTGTCGTGCGGCCGCAGAACCAGGGACTCGAAGGTGATGCGATGGATGCTCTGGGGAGACTCGCGCTCCAAGGCGAGCATCTTGTGCGTCTGGTCCAGCCAGGCCTCGATCAGCGCTGCGACGAGATTGCCCGGATTGCGGACGATGAAACCGGAGAGCTCTTCCATGAACCCGAACCGGCTCAGCTCCAGGCTCGAGTGCACCATGTCGAGACAATGGCGATGGAGGCAGATGAGCCGGGCCTCGGGGAAGATCTCAAGCAGCCGCCATGCGTAGTCGACATTGACCGGGGCTTTGTCACACCAGATCTCCTTGCCCTTGGCCCGGCAGTAGGCTTGCATCATCCCGGCGACAATCCTCCGCACCTCCTGCCGGGCTATGGTTTCGGCAGGCACGCCAGCGGAGCCGACCTGGCCCAAAGTCCGACTGCAGGCCATCTGCAGGTGGTGGCACACTACACCGAGGCCGAGTTCACCGGGGCTACAGATGCGGGAATGGGAATCCAAGAGATAGCGGAGCATTGTCGAACCTGCCCGTGGCGTCGAGAGAAGGAACACAGGCGAAACGATGGGGTCTTCGGGTTGAAGGCGGCTCTCTGTGGTCATGTACAATCATCCTTGCGATAACAAGTAGCGGAAAGAGAGATAGAGTATGCCCTTCGGGTTGCCGAGGCAGGTGTAGGCGACGACCTGCGCGCCGAGCTTCATCGCTCCCACCGTGAACGAGGTGCGGGTGCGCGTCGAGGTCTTGCGGAAGTAGAGGCCGACGATGCGGCCGGGCAGGGGGCGCTCCCCCTGCCCGCGCCCCGAGGCCAACGCGACGGCCCTCTCGACGAGAGCCAGGATGATCTCCCCTGTCAGACCGGAGATGGACAGCAGGTGCTTTGCAGGCATGCGGCCTCCAGGCTCTAGAGGAGGACCTGCTCGCGGGTCACGGCCTCGGCCATTCCCACCAGCACCTGCCGCGCCCCGGAGAAGGGGGACCGGCCATGGGCGACCATCATATTGTCCAGCAGCAGGAGATCCCCCTTCTGCCAGGGGAAGCTCACCGTTTCGCGTCCGTAGGCTTGGCGCAGGTGGTCCATCACCTCAGGCTCGATCGGCGAGCCGTCGCCGTAGAAGGTGTTGGTCGGCAGCTCGCTCTCGTCGAACTCTTCGAGCAGCGCGGCCCGGATATCCGGCTCGAGTGTCGAGATGTGGAAGAACGTCGCGTGATTGAACCACAGCTTCTCCCCCGTCTTGGGATGGCGCGCTAGGGCAGGGCGGACGGCGCGGGTCCGTAGGCGGTCACCCTCCTTCCATTCCGTCTCGATGCCGCTCTTGAGGCAGTGCTCCTCGACCTTCGTCTTCTCGGTGGTCTGGAACACGGTGTGCCAAGAGAGGCCGAAGCCGTCGCCAAAGTTGCGCACGTACATCCATCCCTGCTTGGCGAAACGCTCCCGGATCTCGGGATCGATGTGTTGGAGCACTCGGCGGCAGTCTGCAATTGGCGTCACGCCTCCGGCTTGCGCCGCTTGGCGGCAGAGAAAGAAGATTTTGAGCGGCCACTGACTCTGATACGAATTTTCGTTGTGTAGGAAGATAGGGTGACTCGGCGGGTAATCCGTCGAGGTGTAGATGTTTCCGCTCACTGCGGTGCGTGGCGACGAGCGCTCGCGGTACTCGAGCGACTCCCCCGACACCGCCTGAATAATCTTCTCCAACTCCTCGGGCTCGAGGATGTTGAAGCCACGGAACAGAATGCCACCGTGGTGAAGAAGCTTCTTGTCGAGCAGCGCGCGGTTGGCGGTAGCCCAGCCCGCGAGATCGACTCCCGCCACCGCCGGCTCGACAAGGAGCGGCAGTTCGCCGTCCGGAAACAGCCGGCCGATCTTCACCAACGCCTCATTGGTCATGCTCACGGAACGGCCCTTGATCCCGCCCAGGCTCTTGAGAGCCGGCGGACTCAGGTCATCAGGATCGGCGGTCATTGGGAATCTCCTGCCCTGCCGAGGCGGGCGGCAGGAACGAATGGATGTGAGTGTCGAGGCGGGCGGCGCGGGCCAGCTCCGCGGCCCACTGGCCGACCGCGATGTCGAGAATCCCGAGGCCGAAGGGGCTGAAAACGGAGGTCATACCATTTCGCCGCTGTGGCTTCCGTCCCTTGAAGGATGTCGGCCAAGGTGCAGCGGATGAAGTGGCGCCCACCGCTCGCCTGCTCTGCCAGATGCAGAGAGGTCTGGGCTCGGCAGACGTGGTCCGGGTCGTCGACAATGTTGTCGCTGGGCTCCCGGTCCGCCAGCAGCGATGTCACGTCCTTCCAGCTCAGGACCAGGAGGCCGTCGTCTTGCATTCCATCCCTTTCAAAGGCTCACGCCAGAGGTGCTCGATGGTTCCCAGGTGCTCGCGAACCCAGCCATCGTCGAAGACGGTTTCGAGGTAGCGTTCGCCGCGATCCGGCAGGATGGCCACGCAGTTGGCCCCCTCGGGTATCCGCTCCTGGAGCCTCTCGACCGCGGCGAGCACGCCTCCTGAGGAGCCGCCGGCGAGGATCGCCTCGCGGCTCACGAGGCGCCGGCATCCGACCACACAGTCGATATCGGTCACGTGCACGCACTCGTCGATCACCAACGATTCACAGAGTGGCGGCCGCAGGCCGGCGCCGAGGCCGGGAATCACCCGTTTGGCCTTGACGTCGCTGAAGATCAGGCTCCCCAAGGCGTCGATGGCGATCACCCGGGTGCCGAGACCAAAATGGCGCACGTACTCGACGCACCCCCGCACCGTGCCGCAGGTGCTGGTGGCAACGAAGAGGAAATCGACCTTGCCGTCGAGCGCGGTCGCGATCTCTTGCATTGTGGTGCTGTAGTGTGACGCCGGGTTCTGGAGGTTGGCGTACTGGTTCGGCCAGAAGGACCCCTCGATGGTGGCGAGGAGCTCGCGGACGCGGTTGAGCCTCGCCTGGAGGAATTCCCCGCTCTCGGGATCGGGCTCCTTCACCGAGTCGATCTCAGCGCCATAGGCGCGCAGCACGCGCAGGTTGGCGGCAGAAGTCTTGGTATCGACCACGCAGAGGAAGCGCAGCCCATGATAGCGGCAGGCCTGCGCCAGACCTACTCCCATATTGCCGGAGCTCGACTCGATGACGACGGTATCCGGACCGATCTTCCCGGAACGGAGCGCGTCCTCGAGGATCACCAGCGCTGGGCGGTCCTTGATGCTGCCGCCCGGGTTCAATGCTTCAAGCTTGCCAAAGAGCTGGAAGCGAGCCTCCGGCAGTAGCCGACGCAGGCGGATTAGCGGCGTGTTGCCGATCGACGACAGGACTCCGTCGTAGACAGGGCGAGTGGCAAACTCCATATTTTATATATTACCTTAATCTACGTCTTAAACCGTATTCTTTGATTGATCTGTTGAGGGCCATTACTTTTTCAAGTGCTCCCCACGTCCAAACCGGGACAGAAACAGCGAAATCCCTAAACACCAACCGTCGAGTTGGTCGCGGCGGGCGCTCCACGAGGAACTCGTGATGCGGCCGATCTACGGCCCCTTGCGGGACGCCGGCGAGGGCCGGAGGGATCAAGTGCGGCGGCATCCAGGATCGGCAGGAGAGCGGCGCCGCCCACCGCGACGTCCTGGCGGCCCGCCGTAGGACGCCTGGCAGCCGCCGGCGCGGATTGTGTGATCACGGGGTGCACCGAGATTCCCCTCGCCCTGGGGCGGGAGCCCGTGGACGGAGTCCCCTGCTCGACCCCCTGGATGTCACCCGCCGTGCGCATCGCCCGCGGCGAGCTCCCCCTCCCCTGAGCTGGCAACCGCGGAGCGTCGCGGCCCTACAACGCTATTTGCTCCGCAGGACGGCCAGCGGGTCGAGCCGGGTCGCGCGGCGCGCGGGGATGTAGCCGGCAGCCACCGAGACCGCCACCAGCAGCAGCGACACGCCCGCGAAGATCGAAACGTCGGTGGCGCTGACGCCGAAGAGCAGGCTGGACATCAGCCGGGTGAGCAGGACGGCCCCGACGAGCCCCACCCCGATCCCGATCCCGGTGTAGGTCAGCACCTGCCGGATGATCAGCGTCAACACCCCTCGGCGATCGGAGCCGATCGCCATCCGGATGCCGATCTCATGAGCCCGCTGCAGGACGGAATAGGAGACCACGCTGTAGATCCCCACCACCGTCAGCAGCAGGGCGAGCACGGCCAGGATGCTGATCAGCAGCAGGTTGAAGCGCGGCCGGGCGAGCGAGGCCTGGAGGAGGCTCTCCAGCGTGGCGACGCGTGCCACCGGCAGGTCGGGATCCAGGGTCTGGACCACCCCTTTGAGCGGCTTCACCAGTCCCGTGGGCGAGCTGGCCGAACGCACCACCAGGCTCATCATCGCCTGCGGCAGCTGCGCTTCGGACACGTAGATCGCCTCCGGCTCCCCGGCGTTCAGCCCATGGTGCTTGACGTCGCCGACCACCCCGACCACGGTCATCCAGGGGCTCTGGGAGGCCGTCCCGCCGAGCTTCAGCCGCTTTCCGATCGACTGCCCGTCCGGCCAGAAACGGCGGGCCATGGCCTGGTCGACGAGGGCCACGGTCGGCGCATCGGTGCGGTCGCTGGCGGCGAAGACCCGCCCCTTGACCAAGGGGATCCGCATCGCGGCGAAGTAGCCCGGGTCGACGGTGCGCACGCTGACCTCCGGCGGCACCTCGCCCGGAGCCAGGGGGCGTCCCTCGAGCGTGATGTTGCCGGACGAATCGTCGTCGGTGAGGGGGAGCTGTGAGACCAGCCCAACCGCCTCCACCCCGGGAAGGGCGCGAGCCGCCTCGGCGAGCCGGGTGAAGAAAGCGGCCTGCTGCGGCCCCTCCCGGTACTTGGAGCGCGACAGCGTCAGTTGCGCCGTCAACACCCGCTCGGCGCGAAAGCCGGGGTCGACCTTCTGCAGGCGCAAGAAGCTCTCGATGGTCAGGGCGGCGCCGATCAGCAGGATGAGGGAGAGCCCGACCTCGGAGACGATTAGCATTCGCCTCGTCGCCTCCCCCGCCCGACCGGTGCTGCCGCGCGAACCCTCCTTGAGCGACTCGTTGAGGTCGATGCGCAGGGAGTGGAACATCGGCGCCAGCCCGAAGACGACCCCGGTCAGCAGGGCGATCAGGAGGGACACCAGCAGCACCGTGCCGTCGAGCGAAGAGGCTTCGCTCAGGCGCGGCACGTTCGGCGGGTTGAGGACGATCAGGAGGTGCACCGCCAGGGAGGCCAGGACCAGCCCGAGAGCGCCGCCGAGCAGGGAGAGACAGAGGCTCTCCGTCATCAGCTGGCGGAAGATCCGGCCCTGGCTGGCGCCGATCGCGGTGCGCAGGGCGATCTCCCGTTGGCGTCCCTCGGAGCGGGCGAGCAGGAGGTTGGCGACATTGGCGCAGGCGATGAGGAGCACGAACCCGACCGCGCCGAGCAGGAGCAGGAGTGCAGGGCGGACTTCGCCGACGATCCGCTCGCGCAACGGCTGCACGTAGGCACCCCAGCCACTGTCCACGGGATAGAAACCGTCCTTCTGGTTCTCGGCCTGGATCTGCCGCGCCACCGCCGCCATCTCTCGCTGCGCCGCCTCCAGGGTGACCCCTGGCTTCAGCCGGCCGAGGAGGCTGAGATAGTGGGAGAACCGCCCGCCCGGCCGGGCCGAGTCGAGCCCCAGGGGGAGCCAGACCGCCGTTTCCCGGGACGGGTACGCCAAGCCGGGGGGCATCACCCCGACCACGGTGAAGGGGTGTCCGCTGAGGGTGAGCGACTTGCCGATCACCTCCCGGCTGGAGCCGAACCGGCGGACCCAGAAGTCATGGCTCAGCACCGCCACGGTATCGTGGCCGGGGCTGTCCTCCTGATGGTTGAACGGCCGGCCCAGCTCGGCCTGGGCGCCCAGGATGTCGAAGAGGCCCGCGGAGGCCACGGTCGCCGGGAGGCGCTCCGGCTCCCCCTCGCCGGTCAGGTTGTACTTCGTGTCGTAGCTCGCCGCCAGTTGCGCGAAGACGTGGCTCTTGACCTGGAAGTCGAGGAACTCGGGGCCCGACAGCTTGGACTCGGCGACCCCCTGCCCGAGGAAGCGCCCCCACACCAGGACGATCCGGTCCGGCTGCGGATAGGGCAGAGGCTTGAGGAGAACGGCGTTGACGACGCTGAAAATGGCGGTGTTCGCACCGGTGCCGAGGGCCAGGGCCAGCAGGGCGGCGAGCGTGAAGCCGGGGCTCTTGAGCAGCCCCCGCAGGGAATAGCGAAGATCCTGCAGCAATGTTTTCATCCGTGATTCTCCTGGGGAGCCCTGGTCCTGCCCGCGAGGGCTAGCGGGCCGCCTCCCGCCGTGCCGCCACGCCCGCCTTCTCGCCGAAGGTCTCGAGGTACTTGCCGGCCGGACCGTCGTACTCCAGCTGGCCGTAATCCAGCTTCACGATGCGATCCGCCAGCTCGTAGTAGTGATCGTCGTGACTGATCGCGATAACCGTCTTGCCGTTCGCCCGCAACTCGGGGAGGAGCTTGAGGTAAAAGAGCTTCTTGAACTGGGGATCCTGGTCGGCCGCCCACTCGTCGAACAGGTAGATCGGCCGGTCCTCGAGATAGGCGGTGAGCAGCGCCAGCCGCTTGCGTTGTCCCTGCGACAGCTCGATGGTCGACAGACGGCCGTTCTCCACCTTCACCTTGCGGTCGAGGAGGAGATCGCCGATGTAGCCACGGGCCCGCTCGTCGAGCTGGGGAGCGTCGAGGCCGTGCAGCTGCTCGAAGAGGAAGAAGTCCTGGAAGACCGCCGAGAAGAGCTGGCGGTACTCGTCTCGCGACCGGTCGTCGACCACGACGCCGTCGAGCCGGATCTCCCCCTCCTCGGGGACATAGAGGCCGGTGAGCAGCTTGGCCAGGGTCGTCTTGCCGCTGCCGTTGCCGCCGACCAGGAAGATGAGCTCGCCGGCCCCGATCTTGAGGTCGATCGGCCCCATCTTGAACTGGTCCTCCTCCTGCTCCCGGTAGTAGGAGTGGCGGACCCCCCGCAGCTCCAGCTCGCGCCAGCGGTTCGGCGCCACCGCCAGCTCGGGGCTGGAGTCCTGCGAGCTCGCGGCCAGATCGCCGCCCAGCTCGTCGATCCGCCGGACGGCGATGTTCGCCCGGGCGATGGCGGGCAGGAACGACAGGATCATCTCCACCGGGCTCAGCATGAAGAGGATGGCGAGGAGGAAGCCGGTCTGCGTCCGCGGCTCGACCGTCATCACCCGGGGGACGATGAACAGGATGATGCCGAGGAGAATGAACGACAGGGCGCTGGACCAGGCGCTGGCGGCGTGCAGGATGGCATTGCCGGCGATCGTGTGGCGGCGCAGCGCGAGCGAGCTCGCCGCCATGTCCTCGTTGAGGAAGGAGCGCCGCCGCTCCCGGTGGAGCTTGAGCTCCTTGGTCCCTTCGGTCAGGCCGCGCAGGTGAACGAACAGGGAATCCCACGCCTGGCGCATCAGACGGAAGTGCCGGCCGGCCAAGCGCACGGGGAGCAGGTAAGAGGCCATGCCGACGATCAGAAAGGCGAGCACGATGAGGAGCAGCTGCCAGGAGAGCCCACCCATGTAGATCAGGCAGCAGGCCACGATGGTCATGTACATCGACAGCAGGGGGACCAGACCCAGGGCGTTGCCGATCGTGCCCACGTCCTCGGTGAGGTTGGCGAGCAGGCGCGCGGGACCGATCTGCTCGAGCTTCCGTAACGGCGCGGAGAGGATGCGGCTGCAGAGATCCATCCGCATCTCGTGGAACAACCCCTGGCTCACCCGCACCACCAGGGAGTTGGAGGTGAAGCGGGCGATCGGCAACAGCAACAGGAAGGCGATGAACCAGGTCAGGAGGTTCGTGGAGGCCTGACCGCCGCCACGGTGGATGGCCTGATTGATCAGAGCGATGAACGCCGTGCTGGCGGCGCCGCTGGCGATGCCAGCGACCACCATCAGGGCGATCAAGGCCCGGCTCCGGCCGTCGCGCGCAGAGCGCATGAAGTACGAGATCAGTTTGACAAGATCGGACACGCGTGAGCCTCCTCGGCTTTGTTGATGCAGAAACCCAGCCGTTCGGCCAAGACCTGCACGTAGGGTTCGAACATCAATCCGGCGTGATAGCCAGGAATCGCATGGCTCTCCACCGGCTCCACGGATAAATCGGCCCAACCCAGCGTCGGGTCGAAGCTGGCGCTGCCGCCCTGGCGCGCGGCGCCGTCCGGCGTGGGCCCATCGAGCGGATCGGCCGCGAGCGCCCGGAACAGGGTCACCCGTCCGGCGTAGGGGCGCGGAGTGTAGCGCGCCGCGGCCTCGGCGCTCGACCGGCGGCGGCGCAGGAAGCGGCGGACGACCCCGTCCCGCATCTCGGGGGCGACCAGGTCGGCGGCCTTCATCTCGGCCAGGACGTGGTCGAGCCGCCGGGCCGGCTCGACGCCGGCGAGATCCGCGGGGGAGACGGCGAAGGTCTTCCCCACCCGCCGCGCCATGTCGCGGGCGATCCCCGCCAGGATCTCCTCGTCGCTCTTGTCGGGGACGACGATGCGGGGCCGGGTGTCGACCAGCGCCAGCAGGTCGACCGGCTCCCCGGCGGCGCGGAGCTGCTGCGCCATCTCGAAGGCGACGATCCCGCCGAACGACCAGCCGCCGAGCAGGTAGGGGCCGACCGGCTGGGCGGAGCGCACCGCGGCGAGGTACTCCGCCGCCATCTCCTCGATGGACAGCTCGATGTGCTCCCCGCCCTCGACCTCGAGGTAGGGGTCCTGGAGGCCGAAGACCGGACGCCCCGGCTCCAGGTGGGTGGCCAGGTTCTGGTAGCTGAGGACGATACCGCCGATCGGATGGACCATGAACAGTGGCTTGCGGCCGGGGTCTCCAGCCTGGATCTCGACCAGCGGCGAGAGCTCCACGGACTCCGCGTGGAGGACGGCGGCCAGTTGCTCGACCGTCTTCGCCTGGAGCAGGGTCGCCAGGGGGAGGGAGGGGCCGAGCGCCCGCTGGATCCGGGCGAGCAGGCGGACGGCGAGCAGCGAGTGGCCGCCGAGGTCGAAGAAGCTCTCGGTGACGCCGATCGGGCGCACGTTGAGCACCTCTTCCCAGATCTGCGCGAGCTGCCGCTCGAGCGGGTTGCGCGGCGGCACCCGCGGCACCCGCTGGCGCGCCTCGTCGGGGGCGGGGAGGGCCGCCCGGTCGAGCTTGCCGGTCAGCGTGCGCGGCAGCTCGGCGAGGCGCGCGAAGGTCGACGGGACTATGACCTCCGGCAGCCGCGCGGCGCAATGCTCGCGCAGCTCGGCCGGGGAGATCTCCGCCTCCGCCACGTAGTAGGCACAGAGGGTCTTTCCCCCCTCACCGTCCTCGCGGTCGATCACCGCCACGTCGCGGACGCCGTCGCGCTCGCGCAGGACGCTCTGCACCTCCGCCAGCTCGACGCGGACGCCGCGGATCTTGACCTGCTGGTCGCGGCGGCCGAGGAACTCGAGGTTGCCGTCCTCGAGCAGGCGGCCGAAGTCGCCGGTCTTGTAGACGATGTCCTGCGGGTCCTTGCCGAACGGGTTGGGGACGAAGACCTGGGCGGTCTGCTCGGGGTGGGCCGGGTAGCCGAGGGAGCAGTACGGGGTCCGGATGTAGATCTCCCCCACCGTGCCGGCCGGGCACGGCTTCCCTCGTTCGTCGACCAGCACCACGCGGGCCCCCTCCATCGGCTTGCCGATCGGGATGTTCCGCCGCTTCTCGTCCCCCGGCTGCACCGGGTAGAAGAGCTTGGTCATCGTGGTCTCCGAGGGCCCGTAGAGGTTGATCAGCCGGACGCGGTCGCCGAAGATCCGCCGCCACTTCGCGACGTCGGCCGGCAGCAGCGGCTCGCCGGCCATCAGCACCGCCCGCAGCACCGCGAAACGCTCGGGCTCCGGCTCCTGATTGAGCAGGGCGCGGAAGAGGGAGGGGACGCAGTGGATCACCTCGACGCCCGCTTCGTCGAGCCATTCGACCAGCCGCCGGGTATCGAGCACCGTCTCCCGGCTGGGCGGAATGCAGACGGTGCCGCCGCAGCAGAGGGGGGTGAAGACGTCGCGCAAGAAGGCGTCGAAGGCCGGGGTGGTGAGCTGGCTGACGCGCGCCCCCCGCCCCAGCCCCAGCAGCTCGATCTCCCAGCCGATGAAGTGGCCGATCGCCTTGTAGCGGCCGGCGATCCCCTTCGGCCGGCCGGTGGACCCGGAGGTGAAGCAGATGTAGCAGGGGTCGTCGGGGCCGAGGACGGAGGGGGGGCGGCGCCCGTCGCGCTCCTCGCCCGGGCCGAGCGCGAGCACGACCGCGCCCGGCGTCCTCGCGGCCAGCCCGCGCACCGCCGCGGCCAGCTCCGGGCCGGCCAGGAACCAGGCGGGCGAGACCTCGTCGACCATCGCCGCCAGCCGCGCCGCCGGCGCCGCGGGATCGAGCGGCACGAACACGCAGCCCGCCTTGAAGACGGCGAGCAGCGCCGTGATCGTCGCCACCGAGCTCTCGGCGACCACCGCGACCCGGTCGCCGTGGGCCGCCCCCGCTGCGAGCAGCCGGTTGGCCAGCCCGTTGGCGCGCGTCTCCAGCTCGGCATAGGTGAGCGGCCCCTCCGGCGCGGCGAGCGCGACGTCGGCCGGGAAGGCCGCCGCCATCCGGCTGAATTCGTCATGAACGCTGTCGATTCTCAATCAGGCTCCTTTTCTCAGGTCAGACACGGCAGGTCGAACGTCTCCAGGAAGACGCCGAACGAAAGGACGATCATCAGCAGGTCGGTGTCGAACGGCAGGTTGAGCCGGAACCCCTCCCGCGTGTACTGCCGTTTCAGGGTCTCGACCACGTCCGGGTTGAAGTAGCCCTGCCGGCGGATGCGGTCGTACGACAGCAGGTCGTCGATCCACTCGATCCCCTGACGCAGCAGATAGGGGCTGCCGGGGGCGTGGAAGCCGAACTTCTCGCGCTCGATGATGGCGCGCGGCACGATCCCCTCGGCCACCCGCTTGAGCACGTACTTCTCTCCCAGGTCGCGGATCTTGAGCTCGGGCGAGAGGCGGCGGGCGAAGTCCACCACCCCGAGATCGAGGAACGGGTAGCGCGCCTCGACCGAGTTGGCGAGCGCCATGCGGTCCCCGTGATCGGAGATCAGGTGATCGGTCATGCGCAGCTTGAAGTCGAGATACGAGCGCTGGTGCACCGGATGGCGGCCGGCCAGCCGCTCGCGGTTCACCGGGCTCTCGTTGAGGCAGTCGAACTCCGGGAAGGCGGCGCCCAGCCCTTCCGCGTAGAGCGCGGCCCGCAGCTCGCGCGAGGCGTAATAGTCCTGCTCGTAGAACAGGTCGCGGTCGCCCCACAGCCGTTCGCGCAGGTCGTCCTCGAGCGCCGTCGCCAGGTCGTCCCCCTTGTCGCGGCGGATCCCCGACTGGTCGAAGCGGTAGCCGACGTAGCCGGCGAACAACTCGTCGGCCCCCTCGCCGGTGAGGATCACCGTGATGCCGGCGCGGCGCGCCGCCTCGGAGAGGGCGAGCGAGCAGGTGTTGTAGCTCTCCTTGACCGGGCACTCGCAGTGGTAGACCATCCGCCGCATCCGGCTCTCGATCTGCGACCAGTCGAAGACGATCTCCTCGTGGTGCGAGCCGACGCGCTCCGCCATCAGCCGCTGGTAGCGGGTCTCGGAGATCCGCTCGTCGGTGAAGCCGATCGAGAAGGAGTGGTTGGCCGCCCCGGGGGCCTCGCGGGCGATGACGCCGGCGATCAGCGAGGAGTCGAGGCCGCCGCTCAGGTAGAAGCCGACCGGCACGTCGGACTGCAGGCGGTAGCGCACCGAGCGCGCGAAGATCTCGCCGAGGCTCGCCACCGCCTCGGCCTCGCTCATCTCCGCGACCGCCTCGTCGGCGCGGGGATAGACGAGATCCCAGTACTCCTCGTTCCGGACCCCCTCGGCGGAGACGATCAGGTAGTGCCCGCTCTCCAGGCTGCGGATCCCCTTGAACATCGTCCGTGGGCTGACCAGGCCCGGGAAGCGAGAGGATCTGGTCGAGCCCCGTCGGGTCCACCTCGCGCCGCACCAGGGGGTGCTGCAGGATCGACTTGATCTCCGAGCCGAAGATGAAGGTGTCGCCGACCATGGTGTAGAAGAGCGGATTGATCCCCACGTGGTCGCGGGCGACGAGGAGCCGGCGCGCCTTGCGGTCATAGAGGACGAAGGCGAACTGGCCGTTGAGCTCCTGCAGCAGACCGGCCCCCCGCTCCTCGTAGAGGTGCAGTAGCACCTCCACGTCGCACTGGGTGGCGAAGGTGTGGCCGCGCTCGATCAGCCCCCGGCGCAGCTCCTTGTAGTTGAAGATCTCGCCGTTGCACATCAGCACGAGCGAGCGGTCCTCGTTGTAGAGCGGCTGGTTGCCGCTCACCAGGTCGATGATGCGGAGCCGGCGGAAGCCGAAGCCCACGTGCTCGTCGTGGAAGCAGCCGGAGCTGTCGGGACCGCGATGGACCACCGCGTCCGCCATGCGCGCGATCAGGTCGCGGTCCGGCGCCACGCCCGTTCTGAAGTTCACGTATCCGGCCAGACCACACATGAATCGAAAGCCTCTCCCCGTCCTAGGCGAGCTCCAGGTCCTGGTTGAACGAGCTCATCAGCTCGCCGAGCTCCTCGCTGGCGGCGAGCTCGAGGGCGCCGGCGGGCCGGTCGAGATCCTCGGCCATGGCGTCGAGCAGGGCGCCCAGGTGGCCGAGCAGGCGGACGATCGCCGCCGCGTCGAAACGCGACGGGTCGTAGCGGACCTGGAGGACCATCTCCCGGCCGGGCTGCACCTCGATCACCAGCGGATAGTTCGACTGCCCGGTGCTGCTCGCCTCGCGGACAGCGAAGCCGGCGCCCGCGCGCGGCGCGACGTCCTCGCCCGGGAGGTTCTCGAACACCAGGATGCTCTCGAAGAGCGGCACGCCGCGGGGGAGCTGGGCCCATTCCTGGATTTGCAGCAACGGGGTGTGCTCGAACTGCCGCGCCTCCACCTGCTGGGTCTGCAGGGCCCGCAGCGAGGAGAGCAGGGGCTCGTCCGGCAGGAGACGCATTCGGACCGGCACCGTGCCGATGAACAGGCCGATCATGGCGCCGGAGCCCTCGAGGTCCACCGGACGGCCCGAGACGGTGGCTCCGAAGACCACGTCGTCCCGGCCGCTGTAGCGGCCGAGCAGCAGCGCCCAGGCCCCCTGCACCAGGGTGTTCAGGGTGAGCCGGTGCTCGCGCGCGGCGGCCTCCAGCGCGGCCGTGCTCCCGGCGGAGAGGACGAGCTGCCGCTCGGCCCCGGTGGTCGCCTCCCCGGCCGCCGGGTGGTCGATGCCCAGCGGAGTGGGCGCCGCGGCCCCGGCGAGCAGGCGGCGCCAGAAGGCCTCGGTGCCGGCGACGTCCTGCCGCGCGAGCCAGGCGATGTAGTCGCGGTACGGATAGGGGGGCCGCAGCGCCGCTGGCTCTCCCTTGCGGAACCCCTCGTAGAGGGCCAGCAGCTCCTCCAGGACCAGGGGGACGGACCAGCCGTCGAGGATCAGGTGATGGTAGGTCCACACCACCTCGAAGCCCGCCGCGGAGAGCCGGAAGGTGGCGAGGCGCATCAGCGGCGGTCGGTCGAGCCGGAAGCCGAGATCCCGCTCCGCCTGCCGGTGGCCGGCCAGGCGGAGCCGCTGCTCGGCCGCATCGAGAGCGGAGAAGTCGTGGTGCACGAGCGGGATCTCCACCTGCCGGTGGACCACCTGGAGCGGTTGCTCCCCGCTCTCCCAGTCGAAGCCGGTGCGCAGCACCGGATGCCGCGCGACCACCTGGCGCCAGCTCTCCGCGAACGCCGCGAGATCGAGCTCGCCGGCGAGCCGCCAGCTCGACTGCGAGACGAAGACCCCGGAGCCCGGGGCGGCCAGGGTGTGGAACAGCATCCCTTCCTGGATTGGGGCGAGGGGATAGAGGTCCTCGACCGGCGCGCCGGAGGCGAGCACGCGGGCGAGGGCCGCCGGGTCGAGCCGGGCGAGAGAGAAGGCAACTGTCGCTTCCCGGGACGCCGCAGCCGGTTCAGCCGGCGCGCCCGCATCCCCCGCGCGCTCCCGCTCCACCAGCTCGGCCAGGTCCGCCACCGTCGGATGCTCGAACATCTGCTTCGGCGTCAGCCGAATCCCGTGGTGGCTCAGGCGGGCGATGATCTGGATACAGAGGATCGAGTCCCCCCCCAACCTGAAGAAGTCGTCCCGTACACCGACCTGGTCCACCTTCAGCACGTCCCGCCACACGCCGGCGAGGATCTCCTCGACGTCGGTGCGCGCGGCGAGCGGCGCGGAGCCGAGGCTCGCCCGCGACCGGTCGGGCTCGGGCAGCGCGCGGCGGTCCACCTTGCCGTGCGGCGTCAGCGGCAGCGCCTCCAGCGTGACGAACGCGGAGGGGATCATGGCGCTGGGCAGCGTCCTCTGGAGCGCTTGCCGCAGCTCGCTGTCAGCGATCGCCGCTCCCTCGGCAGGCACGACGTAGGCGACCAGGCGTTTGTCCCCGGGGCCGTAGGTCCGGGCCATGACGGCGGCCGCGCGAACGGCGGGGTGCCGCACCAGCGCCGACTCGATCTCCGCCAGCTCGATGCGATAGCCCCGGATCTTGACCTGCCCGTCGATCCGCCCCAGGAACTCGATCCGGCCGTCCGGCAGGAAGCGGGCCAGGTCGCCCGTGCGATAGCAACGCTCGCCGGACGAGCCGAAGAGGCTCGGCACGAACTTCTCGGCGGTCAGCTCGGCGCGCCCCAGATACCCGCGGGCCAGGCCGTCACCCGCCGCGTAGAGCTCGCCGGGCACACCGATGGGCACGGGTTGGAGGTCCTGATCCAGCAGGTAGACCCGGGTGTTGCTGATCGGCCGTCCCAGCGGCACCGAGGAGCCGACCTCCGCCGCATCCGCCGGGGAGCCGCAGGTGGTGAAGGTCGTGTTCTCGGTCGGTCCATAGGCGCTGATCAGCCGGGTCCCGGGCAACCCCTGCAGGGCTCTGCAGAAATGCGGCGCGGAGAGGACATCGCCGCCGGTGAGCAACTGATGCAGGGAGGCGAGCTGCTCCAGGCCGTCGTCGACCACGCTCTGGAACAGACCGGCGGTCAGGTGAAGAGTGGTGACCGAGTGCCGCGCGACCATCGCACCGAGCTCCTCGACCGAGGGAGTCCCGGGTGCCGCGAGCACGAGGCTCCCGCCGTTGAGCAGAGCGCCCCAGATCTCCAGCGTCGAGGCGTCGAAGGCGAACGGCGCCAGTTGCAGCAGGACTTCCTGCGGGCCGAATTGCGCGTAGTCGGCCCCGCGCACCAGCCGGACAACCCCGCGGTGGACGATCGCCACCCCCTTGGGCACCCCCGTCGATCCCGAGGTGTACATCACGTAGGCGAGGTTGTCGGCGGTCGCCGTGCGGGGCGGCCGCTCCGCGCTCTCCTGATCCAGCGCCGCTAGTTCGAGGTCGAGGCAGAGGACGACACCGCCGTCCTGGACGGGCAGGGCCGCCAGCAGCCGCTCCTCGCTCACCAGCACGGGAGCCCGCGTGTCTTGCAACAGGAAGGCGAGGCGCTCGGCGGGGTAGGCGGGGTCGAGCGGCATGTAGGCGCCCCCGGCCTTGAGCACCGCGAGCATCGCCACCAGCATGTCGAGCGAGCGCTCGAGGCAGATCCCGACGATCACCTCCGGCCCGACTCCGAGGGCGGCCAGCCGGTTGGCCAGCCGGTTGGCGCGCCGGTCGAGGTCCCGATAGTCGAGCCGCGCGTCCCCGCACACCGCCGCCACGGCGTCGGGTGTGCGATCGGCCTGCTCCGCGAACAACTCTTGGATGAGGCTCTCGCGCGGGTAGGCCACGGCCGTCGCGTTCCAATCGACGACGATCTGCCGCAGCTCGCCCGCCGAGAGCATCTGGAGGCCGGAGAGGGGCTTCCCGGCCCCCTCGGCGATCGATTCCAGGAGCGTGCGCAGGTGCTCCAGGAGCCGCGCCACCACGGCCGCCGCGAACCGCTGACGGTCGAAATAGGTCTTGAGCCCGATCCGCGGCCCGGGCGCCACCGCCACCGAGAGGGGGTAGTTCGGCCGGTCGGTGGCGGTGGCGGTGCGGATCCGCAAGCTCTCCCCCACCTCATCCGCTTCACCGATCAACCGGCTGACCGGATAGCTCTCGAACACCAGGAGGCTTTCGAACAGCGGGGCGACTCCGCTCCAGCGCTGGATCTGCACGAGCGGCGTGTGCTCGGCGTCGCTCATCCGGAAGCTCCCCGCCTGAATCTCGCGGAGCCAAGCCACGAGCTCCCGTTCGGGAGCGACGAGGGCTCGCTGGGGCAGGGTGTTGATGAAGAGACCGATCATCGACTCGCAACCGGCCAAGGAGGGAGGACGGCCGGAGACCGTCGCACCGAACACCACGTCGCGCCGTCCGCTGTAGCGGCTCAGGAGGAGGGCCCAGGCGCCCTGGCACAGGGTGTTCAGGGTCAGCTGGTGCCGGCGGGCGAAGGCCTGCAAGCCTCCGGAAAGCTCGGCGGAGAGCAGAACCTCCAGCTCTCCCTGCCGCTCTCCCGTCTCCTCCGCGACCGCGGGCAGGGCCGGGTAGTCCACGGTGAGCGGGGTTCGCTCCGTGAAGCCCGCGAGGCGCTCGCGCCAGAGCCCTTCGGCCGCCGTCAGGTCCTGAGCCGCCAGCCAGGCGATGTAGTCACGGTAGGGGTGGACACGCTCCAGGCGGGGCTCCCGGCCGCGCCGCAACGCCTCGAAGCACACCAGGACCTCTCCCTGGAGAAGGGCCGTCGACCAGCCGTCGAGCACGATGTGGTGATAGGTGAAGACCAGCTGGTGCACCTCGGGAGCCAACACGATCAGGGCGATGCGCACCAGCGGCGCGCGCCGCAGGTCGAAGCCGTGGCGGGCGTCCCGGGTCAGGAGGAGAGCCAGCTCGGCCTCCTGGCGCCCGGCCGGAAGGTCGCGCCAGTCGAGCGTCTCCCAGGGGAGCTCGACGCGCTCGCGGACCACCTGGAGCGGCGTCTCGCGCCCCTCCCAGAGGAAGGAGGTCCGCAGCGCCGGGTGCCTCGCGACCACCCTCTCCCAGGCGTTCCGCAGGAGGTCCGCCTCGAGCGGCCCGGCGAGCCGGAAGCTCGCCTGCTGGACGAACACCCCTGACCCCGGCTCCAGCAGGGCGTGGAAGAGCATCCCCTGCTGCATCGGGGAAAGCGGGTAGATCGCCTCGACGTTCTTCCGGCTCATGCCGCGCTCCCCTCCTTCAGCGCATCGATCTCCTCGATCTCCGCCAGCAGGCCGTCCAGTGCGTCCTGGCTGAGGTCGACGTCGGGGAAGTCCGCCGGCGTGTAGCCCCCGGACTCCTGCGCCGGGCAGGAAGCGATGAGCGCACGCAGGGCCGCCGCGAAGCGGGCGATCAGAGCCTCCGCCGTGGCGGCGTCGTACCGCTTCCCGCCGTAGACGACGACGAGCTGGAGCTGCTTGTGGATCACCTGCCCGCTGACCTGCAGGCGGTGCGGGCGAGCCCCCTGTCCGTCCACCAGCGAGCCGGACCCCTCCCGCGCCAGGCGGAAGAGCGAGGCCTGGGCGGCGAGCGCCGCGTCGAGCTGTCCCATGTAGTTGAAGACGAGCTCGGGGCCGGGGAGCTGGCCGAGCCGCTCGCGGACCTCCGCTCGCGGGCTCAGCCAGCGCAGCGCTCCGTAGCCGATCCCGCGGGCCGGCACCCGGCGGAGCTGCTCCTTGACCGCCCTGAGCGCCGCCGCCGGGTCCCCCGTAACCTCCGCGACGTCGAGCAGCACGGGGGTCAGAGTGGTGAACCAACCGACAGTGCGGGACGGGTCGACCCCAGCGAGGATCTCCTCGCGGCCGTGCCCTTCGACGTCGACGAGGAAGCGGCGCTCGCCCGTCCATCCCGCCAGGGCGAGAGCTAGGGCGGTGAGGAGGACGTCGTTGATCTGGGTCTGGTAAGTCCGCGGCACCTCCTGGAGGAGCGCCTGGGTCTCCACCGGGTCGAGCGCCGCCGTGACGGTGCGCGCCGCCCCCTGGACGTCCTCCCCTTCCGCGTGGTCGACGGGGAGCGGCGGGACCTCCGCCCGTTCCGGGCCGACCCAGAAGTCGAGGTCCCGGACTACCTCCTCGCCGGCGGCATAGTCGCGCAGCCGGTGCGCCCAATTCCGGAACGACGTGCTCTTCGCCGGCAGGGAGGGCTCCTCGCCCCGGCGCAGCCCCGCGTAGACCTCCTGCAGATCCTCCAGCAGGACCCGCCAGGAGACCCCGTCGACCACGAGATGGTGGACGAGGATCAGGAGGCGCGGCTGCGCCGCCGGCCCGGAGGTCATCAGAGCGACCCGCAGCAGAGGGCCGCGCGCCAGGCTCAAGCTCGCCTGGAGCTGCTCCGCCGCGGCCTCGACCGCCCGCGGGAAGAGGTCCGGGGCGAGAGGCGCAAAGTCCAGGTGCACGACGGGGGCGGGGCCACCCGGGCCGGCATTGACTTGGTGCCATCCCCCGGCGTCACGCTGGAACCGCATGCGTAAGGCGTCGTGGTGGATCATCAGGCGTTCCACGGCCCGGCGCAGCAGGCCGGCGTCGAGCGGCTCGACCGCCTCGAGGAGAACGGCCTGGTTGAAGTGGTGCGGCGCCGCCAGCTCCTGATCGAAGAACCAGTGCTGCACCGGCGTCAGCGGCACCGGCCCCTCCACCAGTCCCTGCTCGGCCTCGAGGGGCGGCGGGGAGTCCAGGACCTCCACCAGCCCGGCGATGGTCGGATTCTCGAACACCAGCCTCGGCGTCAGCCCCAGGCCTTTCCGGTATGCCCGGGAGACGATCTGGAGGCAGAGGATCGAATCCCCCCCGAGCTCGAAGAAGTTGTCCGTGACCCCCACGTGGTCGAGGCCCAGCACCTCTCTCCAGATGGCGGCCAGGGCCTCCTCGGCCTCCGTACGCGCCTCCAGGCGCTCCCCTTCCCCGCCGGAGCGGGAGCGGTCGGGAGCGGGCAGACCCCGCCGGTCGAGCTTGCCGTTGGCCAGCAACGGCAGGGACTCCAGGAAGACGAACAGCGACGGCACCATGTACTCCGGCAGCGTCCGCCGAAGATGATGCCGGAGTTCCGTTTCGGCGACCTGCTGGGGGACCGGGACGACGTAAGCTACCAAGCGGCGGTCGCCCGGGCCGAGATCGCGCGCCACCACCACCGCCTCGCGTACCGCCGGGTGGCCTAGCAGGGCTCCTTCGATCTCCGCCAACTCGATGCGAAAGCCGCGCACCTTCACCTGCTGGTCGAGCCTGCCAAGGTACTCGATGCAGCCGTCCGGTAGGTGGCGCACCAGGTCCCCCGTGCGGTACAGGCGCTCCCCAGGCTCCTCTCCCATCGGATCGGGAACAAACCGGTCGGCCGTGAGGTCGGGCCGATGGATGTATCCCCTCGCCAGTCCGATGCCGCCGATGTACAGCTCACTGGCGATGCCGACGGGCACGGGCCGGAGATCCGCGTCGAGCAGATGCAGGCGGATGCTCGAGATGGGACGCCCGATCGGCACGGTGGACCCCATGTTTGCGGCCTCGCAGGGCCACCAAGAGACGTCGATCGAGGCCTCCGTGGGACCATAGAGGTTGTGCAGAGCGGCGTCGAAGCGATTGGAGAACCGCTCGAGGAGCTGCCTTCCCAGGGCCTCGCCGCTGCACAGGACCCGTTCGAGGCTGGTGCAGGCAGCGGCCTGCGGCTCGTCCAGGAAGACTTGCAGCATCGAGGGGACGAAGTGGGCCAGGGTGACCCCCTGCTCCGCGATCAGATCGGCCAAGTACTGGCTGTCGCGGTGGCCGCCAGGCCGGGCGATCACCAGGCACGCTCCCGCCAGGAGCGGCCCCAGCATCTCCCACACCGAGACATCGAAGCTGAATGGCGTCTTCAGGACCACCCGGTCTCCTGGCCCCAAAGGCAGCGCGTCCTGATGCCAGACGAGGCGGTTGCGCAGGCCCCGGTGGTCGATCATCACCCCTTTGGGTCGGCCGGTGGAACCCGAGGTGAACAGCACGTAGGCGAGGTTGCGGTCGTCGACCCGCGCCTGGGGAGGGTCCGCACTCTCGGCCGCGATGGCTAGGCCGTCGGCGCCCAGCCGCACGAGGCCGAAGCCTGGGGGGAGCGTCGCCGCCAGCGCGTCCTGCGTAACGATCACGGCCGGCCGCGCATCCGCCAGCATGGCAGCCAAACGCTCGGCGGGATGCTCGGGGTCGAGGGGCAGGAAGGCGCCACCCGCCTTCAGGACGGCGAGCACGCCGATGATCATTTCCGGCGAGCGCTCGACGCAGAGGCCGACTGGCATATCCGCTCCGACGTCGAAGCGGCGCAGGTAGTTGGCCAGGCGGTTGGCGCGCCTCTCGACCTCGCAAAACGAAATCTCGATTCCATCGTGCCAGAGCGCCGCCGCGTCCGGCGCGGGCCTCACGGCGGCGGCGAAGAGCTCGTGGATGCACCTCTCTTCGGAGAGAGGCAGCGGAGTCGCGTTCCACTCGCATAGCATCTGATGGGACTCGGCCCCGGTGATCCAGGGCAGCTCTTCGAGGCTCGCATCCGACCTCTCAGCCATCCCGGAGAGGAGCACCGCGAGATGCTCCAGCAGGCGGTGAATCGTCGGCGCCATGAAGCGCGTGCCGTCGAAGAGGAAACGAAGCGTCAGCGCCGGGCCAGGACCGACCAGCAGGCACAGAGGATAGTTCGTCGATTCGACGGTGCGGTAGTCCTCGATCTCCAGCCGGGTCTGCGCCAGCCCGCGGCCGAGCGACTCGTCGACGTGATAATTCTCGAACACCAGGATGCTGTCGAAGAGCTGCGTGCCGCGAGGCACGTCACTCCACGCCTGCACCCGCGCCAACGGCGAGTGCTCGTGCTCGCGCATCTCCGCCAGCCGCGCCTGCACCTCCTGGAGCCAGGGGAGCAGGAAGGCGCGGGGAGGCGCGCCGAGGCGCACGGGGAGGGTGTTGATGAACAGGCCGACCATCGCCTCGGAGCCGTCGAGGTCCGCCGGCCGTCCCGAGACGGTGGACCCGTAGACGACATCGCGCTGCCCGGAGGACCGGCTGAGCAGGATCGCCCAGGCCCCCTGGACGATCGAATTGAGCGTCACCTGCGCCCGGCGGGCCAGCTCTTGGAGCCGCAGGGTCTGCTCCCGGGAGAGCTGCGCGAAACGCTCCTCCGGCCGGCTCTCGCCGCCGGCGGGGTGATCGAACGGCAGCGGGGTGGGCTCCGTGAACCCGGCGAGCAGCCGCTTCCAAAACGCCTCGGCCGCCGCCGGGTCCTGCCCTTCCAGCCAGCGGATGAAGTCGCCGTACGGACGGGGCGGCGGCGCGGCCGGCTCCCGGCCGGCGCGGAACGCCTCGTAGAAGGAGAACACCTCGCCGAGCAGGATAGGGACGGACCAGCCGTCGAGCAGCAGGTGGTGGTGGCTCCAGAGGAGCTGGTAGCTCTCCTCTCCCAGATGGATGAGGGTGAGGCGCATGAGCGGGGCGCGGGAGGGCTCGAACCCCCGCGCGCGGTCGGCGGCGAGGAGATCCCGCAGGGCCCGCTCCTGCGCCGCTCCGTCCAGCTCGCGCCAGTCCATCCTTTCGATGGGGAGCTTCACGCGCCGCCCCACGACCTGGAGCGGCTGCTCCGTCTTTTTCCATACGAACGCGGTGCGCAGGACGGCGTGACGGTCCGCCGCTCTCTGCCAGGCGGCCGCGAAGGCCGCCGGGTCGATCTCTCCCAGCCGGCAGCTCACCTGGGTGACGTAGGTGCCGGACTCCGGGGCGTACACGCTGTGAAACAGCATCCCCTGCTGCAAGGGAGAGAGCGCGTAGGCGTCCTCGAAATTCGTCGTGCTCACGCCTCCTCCCCTTCGAATTCGGCTTCTTCGAGGGCGAGCGCGAGCTCGCGGTCGACAGCGGGTGCCACCGGCACCGCTTCAGGCCCGGCGAGGAGATCGGCCAGGAAGGCCGTATACGAGGCGGCCAGCCCCTCGATCGTAGCGCGCCGGTACAGCGCCGCGCTGTAGATCCAGTCCATCCGGAGATCGCCGCCGACGATCTGCGCGCCGAATTCGAGCCCGTGGGAGCGCAACCCCTCCGGGCTGCGCAACGGGCCCGCGAGCTCCCGCGCCAGGACGAGCTCTTCGGGCCGGGCGAGCGCGTGGTCGAACTGGCCGAGGTAGTTGAAGCTGACCTCCGCCGGGGGGAGGTCGCGCAGCGGCCGGGCGGTTTCCTCCGCCGCCAGGTAGCGCAGGAGCCCGAAACCGATCCCGCGCCCCGGCACCGCGCGGAGCTGGCGGCCGACCTCGCGGACCGCCGTGGCGGGATCGGCGGCGGCCCCCAGGTCCAGCGCCACGGGGAAGAGGCTGGTGAACCAGCCGACGGTGCGGGAGAGGTCGAGATCGGAGAACAGATCCTCGCGGCCGTGCCCCTCGAGGTCGATCAGGAAGCGGGTCTCGCCGGTCCAGCGCGCCAGGGTGAGCGCCAACGCGGCGAGCAGCAGCTCCTGCAGTGGGGCGCCGTGGCGTTGCGCGGCCTTCTGGAGCTGCGCGGTGCGCTCCTCCCCGAACGGGACGAAGAGCATGCGCTGGGAGCCGACGGTGTTGGGGCCGTCGAAATCCCGCGGCAGAGGGGGGACGGAATGCCGGCGGCTCCAGAACGGGAGCTCGGCCTTCAGCTCCGCCGAGCCGGTGAAGGCCCGCAGCCGCTGTGCCCACTCGTCGAAGGGGGTCGTCGCTGCCGGCAGGGCCACCGGCTCCCCCTCGGCGAGCTGCTGATACGCGGTCTGCAGATCGTTGAGGAGGATGCGCCAGGAGACGCCGTCCACCGCCAGGTGGTGGGCCACCAGCAGCAGGCGGCCGTGGCTCTCCGGACCCAGATCGTAAAAGGCGGTCCGCCAGAGGACCCCGCGCTCCAGGCTGAGGCTGCGCTGGAGCTCGGTGGCCCCCCCTTCCAGCGCCGCCCTCCGCTTCGCCGCCGGCAGCGCCGACAGATCGATCCGCAGGAAAGGGGACAGTCCCGCCGCCTCCCCGGCCAGCGGCCTCCAGCCGTCCGGCTCGCGGACGAACCGCGTCCGCAGGGCCGGATGGTGCTCCCGCAGGAGGGTCGCCACCCGCTCCAGGATCTCCGGCCGCAGAGGCCGCCGGGTCTCGAGGAGGAGAGCCTGGTTGAAATGGTGCGGATCGGGAAGCTCCTGGGCGAAGAACCAGCTCTGGATCGGGGTCAGCGGCGCCGCCGTGGTGGCGGCGGTCGCCGGTGCCGGCGCGGCCGCCGCGCCCGCTGCCGCCACCAGGGCGAGCTCGGCGATCGTCGGGTGCTGGAAGATCTGCCGGGAGGTGAGATTCAGCCCGGCTTTCTTGGCCTTCGAGATCGACAGCAGGCCGGTGATCGAGTCCCCGCCCAGGGAGAAGAAGTTGTCGTGCACGCCGACGCGCTCGAGCCCCAGAGCCTGGGCCCAGATGCCGGCGAGGATCTCCTCGGCCGGGGTGCGCGGCGCCACGTAGGCCTCCTCCTCGGCGGCCGCCCGGGGCGGTGCCGGGAGCGCCCGCCGGTCGACCTTGCCGTTCGCCGTCAGCGGCAGGGAGCCCAGCACCACGAAGACCGCAGGGATCATGTAGTCGGGCAGGCGGGCGGCGAGGGTATCGCGGCACTCCTCCACCGCGGCATCGCCCACCACGTAGGCGACCAGCCTCTTCTCGCCCGGCGCGTCCTCGCGCGCCACGACCACCGCGCCTCTCACCCCCGGGCACTGCGCGAGCACCGCCTCGATCTCGCCGAGCTCGATCCGGTATCCCTTCACCTTGACCTGATGATCGACGCGGCCCAGGTACTCGAGGTTGCCGTCGGGCAGGTAGCGGCCCAGATCCCCCGTCCGGTAGAGGCGGGCCCCGGGCGCGGCACCCAGCGGATCGGGCAGGAAGGCGGCGGCGGTCAGCTCGGGCCGCCCCTGGTAGCCGCGGGCCAGGCCGTCGCCGCCGACGAACAGCTCCCCCGGCGCGCCGACCGGCACGGGGATCAGGCGCTCGTCCAGCAGCGCGATCCGGGCATTGGCGATCGGCCTGCCGATGGGTACCGGGCCGGAGATCTCGATCCCCGCCGGCACGGTGTAGGCCGTGCAGCCCACCACGGTCTCGGTCGGTCCGTACTCGTTGACGAGCCGCGTGTCCGGAGCCGTGCGGATCCAGGGCGCGAGGGCTTCGCCGGTGAGCGCCTCGCCGCCGATGACCAGGGCGTGCACCGACGTCTCGCCTGGCCGCAGGTGATGGCTCAGGAGGTCGAGATGCGCGGGGGTCAGCTTGACCAGGCTGTAGCCCTCGCCGGCGGTGAGGGCGCGCGCCAGCGGCTCTCCGCCGGGGTCCTCGGGCAGCAGCGTGACGGTCCGCCCGGCGAGCAGGGGGGCGAAGAGGCCGGTGACCGTGAGGTCGAAGCCGATCGACGAATGGACGGGGGCGCCGCTTCCCTCGCCGACCCGGTACTCCGCCATGCACCAGGAGAGGTAGTTCACCAGCCCCCGGTGCGGGATCATCACCCCCTTGGGAACGCCGGTCGAGCCCGAGGTGTACATCACATAGGCCAGATTCCCGGGGTCGAGGGACACCGCCGGGCTCTCCCCGCTCCGGCCGGCGATCAGCGGCGCGTCCGCGTCGAGACGCACCCTCCGCAAGCCGGGAGCGGCCAAGCCTGCCGCCAACCCCTCGCGGGTGACCAGGACCGTGGCTCCGGCGTCGCGTAGGATGAAGGCAAGCCGCTCGCGCGGGAGGGTCGGATCGAGCGGCACGTAGCCCCCCCCCGCCTTGAGGATGCCCAACAGACCGATCACCAGATCGACGCCGCGCTCCAGGCAGAGACCGACCCGGACATCCGGGGCCACGCCCAGCGACCGCAAGAGATGAGCGACCCGGTTCGCCGCGCGGTCCAGCTCGGCGAACGGCATCCGCCGCTCCCCCGCGGCGAGCGCTACCGCGTCCGGCGAGCGCCCGGCCGCTTCCTCGAACAACTGATGGACACCGTGCTCGCGGGGGTAGCCGGCGTCGGACCGGTTCCACCCCTCCACCTGGAGGCGCTGCCGCGCGGTCTGGAAGCAGCGGTCGGCGTGGCTCTCCCGCGGCGCCGCGACCATGGCGGCCAGCACCTCGTGGTAGATCTCGAAAAGCTCCCGCATCTGGGGCTCACAGAATTCCTTCAGGTCGTACTCGAGGATGATCCTCGCCCGCGGGGCGGACACCGGAACGACCTCGAAGATCACCATCAGGGGGAAATGGGTGATCGACAGGTCGCTGTTGCCCTGCGGCAGGATCTCGAAGTCGCCGCCGTCCAGCAGCGGCTGGACGCTGTGGAAATTGAGATAGCCGAAGGCGATCTCGAAGAGGGCGTCGCGCCCCCACTGCTTCTGGAGGGCGCCCAGCGGATAGCGCCGGTGCGGCAGGATCTCGACCTCCCCCTCGAAGGCGGCGCGGGCGAGATCCACCCAGCTCCCGTCGCCGACCCGCAGGCGGAACGGCAGGGTATTGAGGAACAGGCCGCGCACGTCGGTCCCCCCGCTCTCCTCGGGCCTGCCGTTGAAGACGAGGCCGGTCAGCAGGTCGCGCTCGCCGCTCATCAGGCTCATCACCTTGTGATGCGCCGCCAGGATCACGCTCTTGAGCGTCACCCCGGCGGTCGCCGCCAGCTGGCGCAGCCCGCTGATCAGCTCGGGCTGCAGGGGGAAGTAGAGCTTGTGCTCCTGCCGCCCGCCGGCCTGCCGCAACGGGGCGGGCCAGCGCGGCAGGCGCGTCACCGTCCGGTCGCTCAGCATGCGGTCCCAGAAGGCCCGGGTATCCGCCGAGGCGAGGGCCTGGCGCTCGAGGCGCACGAAGTCGCGGAAGGCGACCGCCGGGGGCGGCTCGATGGGGAGCGGCTGGCCCCGGAACTTCGCGAGGTAGCGCAGGAAGATCTCGGTGAGGGTCGAGGTGGTGCTCCAGCCGTCGGAGATCGAGTGGGGCTCGGTGAGGGTGAACTGGAACGTCTCGTCGGTGAGCCGATGGACATGGAAACGCAGCAGCGGCGGCCGGGTCAGGTCGAGAAGGGCCTGATTCTCGCGCCGGATGAAGCTCTCCAGTGTCCGCTCCCGCTCGTCGGCCGCCAGCTCGCGGAGGTCCTCGACCTCGACGCGCAGGTCGGCGTGACGATGGATGAGCTGCAACGGCTCGCCGTAGGAGGTGAGATCGAACGAGGTCCGCAGCATGGGATGCCGCATCACCACCTCCTGGACCGCAGCCTGGAACAGGAGGGGCTGGAAAGCCGCCCGCAGGTGGAAGCTGTTGACGTTGTGATAGGCGGGCGGGACCTCCACACCCGGCTCGAGCTCCATGTGCGAGAGCATCCCCGACTGCACCATCGACAGCGGGAAGGCATCCTCGATCCCTTCCGGCAGCCGGGCGCGGTCGGCCTCCGGCACCAGGTCGAAGGGCCGGCTCCGCGCGGCGGGCGCCTCGTCGACCGCCACGCCCGTGGCGCTCTCTGGACGGGACTTCCGCAGCTCGAGGAGGAGACGCTTCTCCGGGCTCAGGGCCGCGATCCGTTGCAACAGGTCACTCATGAACGGTCCTCTTTCGTGGTCTCCATCAGGCCGCGGATCTCATCCCGCACCTGGTCGGCCGGCAGGCCTTCCAGCTCGGCCACGAGGCGCAGCAGCTCCGGATCGTCCTCGCCGGTCTCCGCGGCGGCCGGCGCGGCCGCCAGTCCGGCGGAGATCTCGAGATGGCCCGCCAGATCGGCGATGGTCTGGTGGCGGAAGAGCTGCTGCACGGTGAACGTCAGCCCCCGGGCCTGGGCGGCGGCCACCAGCCGGACGCTGCGGATCGAATCCCCGCCCAGGGTGAAGAAGCTGTCGTGGATGCCGATCCGCTCGAGCCCCAGGACCTGTCCCCAGACCTCGGCCAGGATCTCCTCCACCGGAGTGCGCGGCGCGACGAATCCCTGGGACAGATCCGGCCGCCTCGCGTCCGGCGCGGGGAGCCTGGACCGGTCCACCTTGCCGTTGGCGGTCAGCGGGAGGGCCTCCAGCCAGACAAAGGCGGCGGGGATCATGGGCTCGGGAAGCTCGTCGAGCAGCGCCGAGCGCAGCTCCTCCAGCCCGGGGGCGCCTTCGGAAGCGACCAGGTAGGCGAGCAGGCGGCGGGAGCCGGGAACCTCCTCGCGGGCGAGGACCACCGCGTCCCGGATTCCGGGCAGCCGCTTCAGCGCCGCCTCCACCTCCCCGAGCTCGATGCGGAAGCCGCGGATCTTCACCTGGTCGTCGTTGCGGCCGAGGAACTGCAGCCCCCCCTCGTCGAGGTGGCGGGCCAGATCGCCGGTCCGGTAGAGACGGACGCCCAGGCTTCCGGAGAAGGGATCGGGAACGAAGCGCTCGGCGGTCAGGTCGGGGCGCCCGCGGTAGCCCCGGGCCACGCCGGCGCCGCCGATGTAGACCTCGGCTGGCACCCCGGCCGGTACCGGCCGGAACCCAGGGTCGAGGAGGTAGACGCGGGTGTTCGCAATGGGACGGCCGATGGCGACCGGTCCCGCCGCGTCCCGCCCCGGCAGCACCTCGTGGACGCAGGAGCCCACCACCGTCTCGGTCGGCCCGTACTCGTTGAAGACCCGGGTCTCCGGCGAGCGGCTCCACCAGGACGCCAGGCTCCCGGCGAACAGCGCCTCGCCTCCCACCACCAGGCTGCGCACCCCGGCCGGCCTTGCGCCGCCGGCGAGCTGCTGCTCCAGGATCTCCAGATGGGCCGGCGTCAGCTTGACCAGCCCGTACTCCCCGCCCGAGCGCAACGCCCCCGCGAGCGCCTCGATCCCCTGCTCCTCGGGGAGGAGCTCGACCGTGCCGCCGGCGAGGAGCGGCGCGAAGAGGGCGGTCACCGTCAGGTCGAAGCCCAGCGGCGAATGGACCGGCGAGCGTCCACCCGCGGCGACGCCGTAGGCCTCCACCGCCCAGCTCAAGTAGTTCACCAGGCCGTGGTGGGTGATCATCACCCCTTTGGGACGGCCCGTGGAGCCGGAGGTGTAGAGGACGTAGGCCAGGTTCTCTCCCGCGATCGGGACGGCGGGGGAGGTCTCCTGCCGGCTCCCGATCGTCTCGCGGTCGACGTCGAGCAGGACCCTGGGGAGGCGGTCGTGCGGAATCAGCTCCCGGAGCCGCTCCTCGGTGACGAGGACGGCCGGCCGCGCGTCGGCAAGCAGGAAGGCGAGACGCTCGGCGGGATGGCCGGTATCGAGGGGCAGGTAGGCCCCGCCGGCCTTCAGCACCGCCAGCATGGCGATCAGCATCTCCGGGGAACGGTCGAGGCAGAGGGCCACCAGAGCGTCGGGACCGACCCCGAGGAAGCGCAGGTGCCAGGCGAGCTGATTGGCCCGGCGGTCGAGCTCGCCATAGGTCAGCGACCGCACGCCGCACACCACGGCGGTCTCTCCCGCGGCCCGGGCGGCCCGCTCCGCGAAGAGCTCGTGCAGGCAGCGCCGGGGCACTTCCCGCCGCGTGTCGTTGAAGGCGTCCAGGAGCTCGCCGCGCTCGGCGCCCCCGAGGATCTCGAGGTCGGCGACGGCCACCGTGGGGGCCTGCGCCACGGCGTCGACGATCAGCCGCAGACTCCCGATCAGCCGCTCGGCGTCTCGCGCGCTCAGGAGAGCCGGGTCGTAGTGCAGCTCGAGCGCGAGCCCCCCCTCTCCCCGCGAGGCGGTCAGCTTGACCGCGAAGCGCTCCAGGAGGACCTCCTGGCGGAGAACCGAGAACCGCAGGCCGGCGGCCGCCGCGGAGGCCAGGCGCTGGTGCTCGAAGCCCACCCGCAGGCCGGTCTCTCCGGGGCGTGGAGGGAACAGCTCGTCGGCCGCGAAGTCGTCCTGCGCCAGGCCGGCCGCGGCGAGGTCCTCGCTGGCCCTGGCGAGCACGTCGAGGAAACGGTCCTCCGGCCGCACCCGGCCGGGCACCGGCACGGTTTCCGCCACCGGACCGATCACTCCGGCCAGATCCTCGTAGCGGCGCCCGCTCAGCACGCAGCCGACCATCGGCTCGCGCTCCCCCGTGAGCCGCGCCAGGAGCACCTGCCAGCAGGCGAGGAGGACCGGCGCGACGGGCTCGTCGCCCGCATTCCCCGCCGCGGCGAGCGCCGCGAGGCGTGCGGCCACGGCGGGATCGAGCTCCTGCCGGACCCGCTCCGGAGAGAAGCCGGCGTCCTCCGGCGCCGCGCGCTCCCAGGGGAGGCGCAGCCGCCCCGCGGCGCTCACCTCCAGGGTGCGCCAGTGCCGGCGCGCGCCTCCGGCCTCGTCGTCGAGCAGCAGCTCGTGCTTCCATTCGCCGTACTGGAGGTACTGCACCGGCTCCTCCCCGTCGAGCTCCCCCACGGCGGCCGCCGCCAGCTCCTCGACCAGCCGGCCCAGGCTGGCGGCGTCGGCGCAGAGCGCGGGCAGGGTCAGGAAGAGCTGGTGCCGGCCCGGCTCCAGGGTCACCAGGCAGGCATGGAGGACCGGGCCACCCTCGAGATCGAAGGGGCGGCCGGCTTCGCGGCGCCAGATCCGCGCCAGCTCGACCTCCCGGCCGGCCTCGTCGAGGGCCGGGAGCGACAGCGCGCTCCACAGGACCGATCCGCTCTCGCGCACCACCTGGACGGGGGTACGGATGCCCGGAGGACGAACGAAACCGGTGCGCAGGATTTCGTGGCGGTTCACCAGCGCGCGCAACGCGGCGGACAGCCGGTGGGCGTCGACCTCTCCCTCGATGGACAGAACGCACTGCGCCCGGTGGATGGCAACCGGCGGCTGGAGCCGCCAGAGCCGCCTCTGCTGCGGCGAAAGTCTGAAACCTGGGACCGAATCGTTCATCATTCCTCCAACCGGACAGCGGGGTTCAAATCTCGTCGAACGCGACCATGTCTCCCATGGCCACGAGGAGCCTTCTCTCGCCGACGAACGGATTGCGGCCATGGGCGGCGAGGACGTTGTCGACCAGCATCACGTCCCCCTGCTGCCAGGGCACGCTGACCTCGAGCTCGCGATAGACATCGAGGATCTCGCGCAGGCTGTCGTCCGGAATGACGGAGCCGTCGCCGAAGTAGCAGTTGCGCGGCAGGTCCCCCTCGGCGAACAGCGCCTCCATCGAGCGCCGCGTCTCGGCATCGAGACAGGAGACGTGCCAGTGCTGGGCCTGGTTGAACCAGCTCGCGCTCCCCGTACGCGGGTGCCGGATGACGGCCGGCCGCAAGGCGCGGGTGCAGAGGCTGTCGTCCGCTTTCCACTCCAGGTCGAGGCGCTCCTCCCGCGCGCGCTCCTCCACCGCCGCCCGGTCGGTGGTTCGGAACACCGTCTGCCAGTCGAGCCCGAGCCCCTGCCGGTAGTTCCGCATGTACAGGATCCGCCTGTCCTCGAAGCTCGCGCGGATCTCGGGGGCGATCCGCGCGTACACCTCGCGGCTGTCGACGATCGGGGTCTCCCCCCCTTGCTCCGGGGCTTTCATGCAGCAGAACATGATCTTCATCGGCCAGCGGTGATTGAACGAGTTCTCGTTGTGCCAGAGCAGCTGCTGGTCCGCGGGATAAGGCGTCGGAGTGTAGAGACTGCCGCTCACGTTCTCGCGCACGTGCTCGCTGTTCTCCTGGTAGAGCACCGGGCAGATCTGCTGGGCGAAGCTCTCGAAGTCCGCCGGGGCCTCGACGGCGAAGCCGCGGAAGAGGATGGCGCCGTGGCGCTGGAGCTTCTCCTCGATCAGCTCCCGGTTGCCGCGCGCCCAGTCCGCGAGGTCGAGGTCGTCGACCGTCGGCCGGACGACCAGCAGGATGTCGCGGTCCGGATGCAGCGTCTCCATGCGGACCACCTCCGACTGGGGCACGTGGACGGCCTTGGGGCGGATCTGCTTGAACCTCTGGAGATTGGATTCCTGGCGTGCCCTGTCTTCCATGGCGAGCTGCGTCCTTTCGCTGTGCGAGATGAAACGGGAAAGATCGTCGACGGCGAGATCGGGGTCCGCGAGGACCCGGGCGAGCAGCGCCTCAAAGCTCTTGAGCAGCCGCGAGATCGTCGCCGCGTCGAACAGGTCGGTCCGATAGTTGACCCAGCCGGTCAGAGCGTCGCCGCTCTCCCGCAGGGCCACGGTGAGGTCGAGGTTGGCCGTCCCCCTCTCCAGCTCGAGAGGGGTGATCTTCAGCCCGGGAAGCTCGAGCGCCGCCACCGGGGTGTTGAGCAGGAACAGCTTGACCTGGAAGACCGGCGAATAGCGCAGCTGGCGGTCGAGCTTCAGCGCGTCGACCATCTTCTCGAACGGCAGGTCCTGATGGGCGTACGCGCCGAGCGCGACCTCGCGCACCCGGCTGATCAGCTCGCGGAACGTGGGGTTGCCGGCCGTGCTCACCCGCAGCGGGAGCTGGTTGATGAAGAAGCCGATCAGCCCCTCGGTCTCGCCGCGGTTGCGGTTGGCCACGTCGGTTCCGACGATGATGTCCTCCTCTCCGGTCAGCCCCCGGAGGAGAACCTGGAACCCCGCGAACAGGAGCATGAACGGAGTGACCCCGTTGCCGAGGGCGAGCCGGCGGAGCGCCGGCAGGGAGACGCCGCGCAGCGACAGCGGCAGGCTCCGGCCCGCGAAGGTCTGCTCGTCCGGACGGGGCCGGTCGGTCGGCAACGGGAGGACGGCGGGAGCTCCGGCCAACTGCCGGCGCCAGTAGGCGAGCTGCGCCTCGAGCGCCTCGCCGGCCAGCCAGCGGCGCTGCCAGGCTGCGAAATCGCCGTACTGAACCGGCAGCTCCGGCAGGAAGGCCGCCTCGCCGCCCAGGGCCGCGGAGTACAGGGCGGCGATCTCCCGCACCAGGATCGACATCGACCAGCCGTCGGTGACGATGTGATGCAGGATGAAGAGCAGAGTGTGGTGGCCGCCCCCTTCCGCGATCAGGAGCAGCCGGAGGAGCGGCCCCCGGGCCAGGTCGAAGGGGGTGCGGGCCCCAGTCTCCCCGATCGCGAGGAGCCGTTCCCGCCGTGTCGCCTCCGGCAGTGCGCTGAGGTCGATCGCAGGGAGCGGCACCGGCGCCGGCGGCGCGACCGCCTGGACCGGCTCCCCCGCCAAAGCCGGAAAGGCCGTACGCAGGATCTCGTGGCGCCGCACCACGCCGTTGACCGCCGCGGCGAGCGCCCGGCGGTCGAGCGCGCCCTCCAGACGGACGCCGCCGGCGATGTTGAACGCCACGTTGCCGGGCGAGAGCTGGTCGAGGAACCAGAGCCTCTGTTGTGCGAAGGAAAGCGGGAGGGAGCCGTCGCGCGGCACCGGCACGATGGGGGGAGCCGGCGCCGCCCCCTCCCCCGCCTGCAAGCCGGCGGCGACCCGGGCGGCCAACTCGCCCAGGGTGGGAGCCTCGAACGCCGCCCGCAGCGGCAGCTCGACTCCGAAGACGTCACGGATGCGCGACATCACCTGGGTGGCGAGCAGCGAATGGCCGCCGAGCTCGAAGAAGTCGTCGCCGGCGCCCACCCGCTCGACCGCGAGCACCTGGCGCCAGATCTCCGCCAGCATCTCCGCGATCGGCGACTCCGCTGCCGCCGTCCCCGCCGCGGGGGCCCGGGCGTCGAGATCCGGGGCCGGCAGGTTGCGGCGGTCCACCTTGCCGTTGACCGTCAACGGCAGGCGATCGAGGACGACGATGGCCCCCGGCACCATGTAGTCCGGCAACGTCTCCCGTAGGTGGGAGCGCAGGCCCGCGGCGCCTGGGAACGCCTGCTGCGCCGGGACCACGTAGGCCACCAGGCGCCTCTCCCGGTCGCCATCCTGCCGCACCACCGTCACCGCCTCGGCCACCCCCGGATGCCCGGCCAGCACCGACTCGATCTCCCCCAGCTCGATCCGGAAACCACGGATCTTGACCTGCGCGTCGATCCGCCCCTGGTACTCCAGCTCGCCGTGCCGCCACCGCGCCAGGTCGCCGCTCCGGTAGAGGCGCGCCCCGGGCTCGGCAGCGAACGGATCCGGCACGAAACGCTGCGCCGTCAGCGCCGGCCGCCCCAGATAGCCGCGCGCCACCCCGGCACCTCCCACATACATCTCGCCGTACACCCCGGGCGGTACGAGGCCGCCCGCGGCGTCCAGCAAATAGACCCCGAGATCCGGGATCACCTCCCCGATCACGCTCCCCGCGGTGGCCGCCGCCGCGTCGGCCAAGGCCAGCGGGCGGTAGGTCACGTGGACCGTGGTCTCGGTGATGCCGTACATGTTGACCAGCCGGGGTCTCTCCTCGCCGTGCAGCTCGAACCAGCGGCGCAGCCCCTTCACCTCCAGGGCCTCGCCGCCGAACACCACCCAGCGCAGCGCCGGCACTCCCGCCCTCCCCCGCTCCTCTTCCACCCGCATCAGCTGGGGGAAGGCCGAGGGGGTCTGGCTTAGCACCGTCACCGCTTCTCTCTCGAGGAGGTCGTAGAACCGTTCGGGCGAGCGGCTGACCTCGTAGGGCACCATGACCAGACGCCCGCCGTAGAGCAGGGCCCCCCAGATCTCCCAGACCGAGACATCGAAAGCGTAGGAATGGAAGAGGGACCAGACGTCCTCCGGCGTGAACCCGAACCAGGGCCGGGTGCTGGTGAACAGGCGCACCACGTTGGCGTGGCTGACCACCACTCCCTTCGGCCGTCCCGTCGAGCCCGACGTGTAGATGACGTAGGCGGCGGCCGCGGCGGGGATCTCTCCCTCCGGGTCGCCCTCGGGGCCTCCCGGCTCGAGCGCCTCCTCCAGGATCACCACCGTCCCCGCCGTCCCCACCATCCCCAGATCGCGCGCGAGCTCGCGCTGGGCGACCAGCACCCGGGCTCCGGAGTCGGCCAGCATCCAGTCCCGGCGCTCGGCCGGGTAGGACGGATCGAGCGGCACGTAAGCCCCCCCGGCTTTGAGGATTCCCACCACGGCGACCACCAGGTCGAGCGCCCGCTCGCTGAGGAGACCGACCAGGGTATCCGCTCCCACCCCGAGTCCGCGCAGGTGGTGGGCCAGCCGGTTCGCCCGCCGGTTCAGCTCGGCATAGCTGAGCTCCCCGCTCTCGCCACGGACGGCGATCCCGCCGGGGTTGCGGCGGGCCTGCTCCTCGAACTGATGAGGCAGGCTCGCCGGCGGGCCGGCGGCCTGCTGCCGGCGACCCCCCAGAGCCTGGGCCAGCTCGGCTGGGGAGAGCAGGGGCAGCTCCTGGAGCAGCGCCTCCGGCCGCTCCGCGACGCTGGCGAGGAGCGTCTCGAAGTGTCTCGCCATCCGCTCGACGGTGGCGCGGTCGAACAGGTCGGTGCTGTACTCGAAGGAGCCGAAGGTGCGCGACGGGGTCTCGATCAGATCGAGGGTCAGGTCGAACTTCGCCGTCGCGTTGTTGACGGTGAGGAAGGAGAGATGGAGGTTCGGCAGGCTGACGGCGGGAGACGACGCGTTCTGCAGCGTGAACATCACCTGGAAGAGCGGCGTCCGGCTGGTTTCGCGCTCCGGCCGCAGCTCCTCCACCACGACCTCGAACGGCAGATCCTGATGGTCCGCCGCGAACAGCGCGCTCGCGCGGACCTGCCGCAGCAGCTCGGTGAACGGGAGGGAGCCGGCGACGGCGTTGCGCAGGACGAGGGTGTTGACGAAGAAGCCGATCAACCCTTCGATCTCCACGCGGTTGCGCCCCGCCGACGGCGTTCCGACCAGCAGATCCTCCTGACCGGTATAGCGGAAGAGCAGGGTCTTGAACACGGCCAGGAAGACCATGAAGGGGGTGGCGCCCTGTTTGAGGGCGAACTTGGAGAGGGAGGCGGCCAGCTCTTCGGGGACGAGCACCGCTTCCCGTTCTCCCGCCGCGCTGGGTATCGCCGGGCGCGGGCGGTCGGCCGGCAGCGGCAGGATCGCGGAAGCGCCGGCGAGCTGATCCACCCAGAGGCGCACCTCGCTCGCGAACCCTTCCCCGGCGAGCCACCTGCGTTGCCACGCCGCGAAGTCGGCATATTGCAGCTCGAGCTCAGGGAGCGGCGAGGGACGGCCGTCCGCGAACGCCCCGTAGAGCGCGGTGAGCTCACCGGCCAGGACCCCGGACGACCAGCCGTCGGAGACGATGTGATGCAGGGTGACGAGCAGGACGTGCCGGCCGGAGGAGAGACGCAGCAGCGTCGCCCGCAGCAAGGGACCGGAGGCCAGGTCGAAGGGGAGCCGGACCTCCGCCATCGAGATCCGGCGCAGCTCACCCGCTGAATCCGGCAGGGCCCTGAGGTCGATCACCGGCAGGTCCGGAGCCACCGGCGTCCCGATGCGCTGCACCGGCCGCCCGGCCACCTCCGCGAAGGTGGTGCGCAGCACCTCGTGCCGGCGCACGACCTCGCCCAGGCTCGCGCCGAGAGCCCGGACGTTCAACCGGCCGGTGAGCTCCACCGCGATGGGGATGTTGTAGGCGGGGCTGCCGGGGTCCATCTGGTGCAGGAACCACATCCGCTGCTGCGCGAAGGAGAGGGGCAGGTCGCCGTCCCGGGGGACCGGCTGAAGGGGCGGCGCGGCCGGCAGCGCCCCTCCCCGGCGCAGGTCCTCGATCTCCCGCGCCAGGGAAGCCAGGTCGCTGGCCAGGAGCACACTCCGGAGCGGCACCTTGACCTGGAAGGCCTGGCGCAGGCGGGACAGCAGGCTCAAGGCCAGCAGGGAATGCCCCCCGGCGGCGAGGAAGCTGTCGTGGACGCTGATCTGGTCGCAGCCGAGAACCTCCCGCCAGAGTTCCGCCAGGACGCTTTCGGTCAACGAGCGCGGCTGCACTCCGGCCGCGGCGGTCCCCTCTTCCTCGCCCAGGGCGGGGAGAGCGGCGCGGTCCAGCTTGCCGTTCGCGAGCCGCGGCAAGGCGGGGAGCTGCACGAACGCCGACGGAATCATCACCTCCGGCAGCTTCGCTTGCAGGAAGTCCCGCAGTTCGGCCGCGGCGGGCGCGGGCTCCCGGGCTGGCACGAAGTAGGCTGCCAGGCGGCTCTCGCCAGGCTCGCCGAGCGCCAGGACCACCGCTTCGCGCACGGCGGGATGCCGCAGCAGCGCCGCCTCGATCTCGCCGAGCTCGATGCGGACGCCGCGGATCTTGACCTGATGGTCGCGCCGGCCCAGGAACTCGATGGTCCCGTCGCCGCGGTGGCGCGCCAGGTCGCCGGCGTTGTAGAGACGCTCCCCGGGGCCGTCGCTGAACGGATTCGGGACGAACTTCTCGGCGGTCAGCGCCGGCTGCCCCTGGTAGCCGCGGGCGAGATTCACCCCTCCGATGTGCAGCTCGCCGGGGCTGCCGATGGGGACCGGCAGGCCGGAGCGGGCGAGGAGCAGCACCTGGAGATTGGGCAGGCTGCGGCCGATGGGCACGACCGTGTCGCCGCTGCCCGGCAGGCAAGGGTGGCAGGTGGCGTCGATGGCCGCCTCGGTTGGCCCATACAGGTTGCACAGCCGGGCGCCGGGCAGCCGGGCGAAGGCCCTTTCCGGCACGTTTCCCGGCAGCGCCTCGCCGCCGCAGTAGAGCTGGCGCAAGGTGACACACCCCTCGACCCCCGGCTCGTCGAGGAACACGCCCATCATGGACGGGACGAGTTGGAGGACCGTGATGCCGTGGCGCCGGATCGCTTCCACCATGTAGTCGCTGTCCTGGTGCCCACCGGGGCGGGCCATGACCAGACGCGCGCCCGTGAACAGCGGGATGAAGATCTCCCAGATGGAGGCGTCGAAGTGGAAGGGCGTCTTCTGCAACAGCCGGTCGTCCGGCCCCAGCGGATAGGTGCTCTGCATCCAGAGGAGCCGGTTGTTGATGGCCCGGTGCGACACCTCGACCCCCTTGGGCCTGCCGGTGGAGCCCGAGGTGTAGATCACGTAGGCGAGGCTGTCGGGTGTCGCCCCGCCCGGCCGCCGCCCGCCATCCTCCCGATCCGCGGACTCCTCCCCCTTGCCCAGCACGAGGAGCTGCGCCCCCTCCGCCGGCACGGTCTCCCGGAGCCCCTCCTGGACGATCAGGAGGGGCAAGGCGGCATCCTTGACCACCTGCTGCAAGCGCTCCCGTGGATGGGCGGGGTCGAGAGGAACGTAGCCCCCCCCGGCCTTGAGGACGGCCAGCAACACCAACGGCAGCTGGACGGAGCGCTCCAGGCAGACGCCGACCCGGACCTCGGGGCCCACCCCCAGAGCCTGCAGCCGGCGGGCCAGAGCGTTAGCCCGCTGCTCGAGCTCCCGGTAGGTGAGCCGTCCCCCCACCTCGTCCTCCACGGCCAGCGCTCCAGGCGTCCGGTCGACCTGCGCCTCGACGAGCTCGTGCAGGCAGCGATCGAGGGGATAGCCCGCCGGCGCGCTGTTCCATTCGGTCACCACCTGGTGCCGCTCGACGGCCGAGAGGAGGGACAGCTCACCGAGCCGGCTCTCCGGGCTGGCGACGAACTGGTCGAGCAACAGGACGAGCTGGCCCATCAGCCGGCCCACCGCCGCGCCGCTGAAGCGGGCCCGGTCGTACTTGAGCTTGAGGAGGAGCTGGCTCCCAGGGCTCGCCGTGAGCATCAGGGGGTAGTGGCTCCCCAGGGTCACGCGGACATCGAGCAGGGAGATCTCCCGGGCGTCGTTCGCGGACTCCTCGAAGGGAAAATTCTCGATGAGGACCAGCGTCTCGAAGAGGGACCCTTCCTTCTGGATCTCGCTCCATGCCTGCACCTGCGGCAGCGGGCTGTGCTCGATCTCGCGGATCTCCACCTGCTTCTCCTGGAGGCGGGCGAGCCAATCGCGCAGCGGCAGGTCGTCCCGGAGGCGCACTCGGCTCGGCAGCGTATTGAGGAAGGGGCCGATCATCAGCTCGGCTCCGGGGAGGGTCGCCGGACGGCCGGAGACGGTCACCCCGAAGACGACGTCGTCCTCTCCGCTGTAGCGGCTCAGCAAGAGCGCCCACCCCCCTTGCAGGAGGGTGCCGATGGTGAGCCGCTCGCGCCGTGCGAGCTCCTGCAACAGGGCGGTGGCGGCGGGCGGCAGGGCGAACGATTTTTCGCCCTGGCCGGCGCCTCGGGAGAGCTCCGGCGCGAGCTCGTTGCGCGCCGCCGGCAGCGGCGTCGCGGCCGTGAAGCCGGCGAGCTCGGCGCGCCAGAAACGCTCGGTGGCCTGGACGTCCTGGGCCTGCAGCCAGGCGATGAAGTCGCGGAAGCGGCGCGGCGCCGGCAGAGCCAGCTCCCTGCCGGCCCGGAACGCGGCGTAGAAAGCAAACAGCTCGGAGAGCAGGCGAGCCATGCTCCAGCCGTCCAGCAGCAGGTGATGGAAGCTCCACAGCAGCCGGTGGGTCCGGTCCTCCGTCCTCACGAGGCAGACCCGCATCAGCGGGGCCTTCGAGAGCTTGACGCCGGCCCGCCGATCCTCTTCCACCAGGGTCTCCCAGCGGCGGTCCTGCTCGGCGGCGTCGAGATCCCGCCAGTCGTGCTGGACGATGGGGATGCGGACCTGCCGCCCGGCCACCTGGAGCGGCTCGTCGAGGTCCTGCCAGACGAACGCGGTCCGCAGGATGACGTGGCGCTCCGCCAGCCGTTGCCAAGCCCGCTCGAACGGGTCCCACTCCAGGGCTCCGATCAGCCGGCAGGTCGCATGGAAGAAGTACGGGTCCTCCCCGGACTCCGCCAGGGCATGGAACAGAAGGCCCTTCTGAATGGGCGACAGCGGATAGACCGCCTCGACGTTGCTGCTCTTCTGACTGCTCATACCGTTAAACCTCGAACTCCACGTTATCCATCAACCGGTCCAGATCATCCTCGTCGAAACCCGACGGCAGATCGACCGGCACAGTGCCATCCTGGGGCGGGGTCTCGCCAGCGGCCGTCTCCGCTGCCGCGGCGGGCACCGCGCCCGCCACCACCTGCGCCAGATCGGCGATCGTCTGGTGCTCGAAGATGTCGCGCGGCGTCAGCGCGATGCCCGCCCGGTTGGCGCGGGAGACGATCTGGAGCCCGAGGATCGAGTCCCCTCCCAGATCGAAGAAGTTGTCGTGAATCCCCACCCGCGGGACCCGCAGCACCTCCACCCAGAGGTCGGCGAGCAGGCCTTCGACCGCATCCCGCGGCTCGGCGTAGACTCCGCGCTCGGAGCCACCGCTCTCGGGGGCGGGCAGCGCCTGGCGGTCCACCTTTCCGTTGGCCGTGAGCGGCAGCCGGTCGAGGACGACAAACGCCGGCGGCACCATGTAGTCCGGCAGCTTCCCGCGCAGGTACGTCTGGATCTCCGCGATGGGGACGCCGAGGGCGGAGAGGATCCGCGCGCGTTCCCTCCCGGGCTGGGCCGCGCCCTCCTCCGTGGCGTCCGGCGCTCCGCCGAGGAGGGCATGGAGGAACAGCTGATCCTCCCTGAGGTTGAAGAGCGACCGGATGCGGCTGAAGGCCATGTTCCCCACCGGGCAGAAGCCGATGCCGAGGGAAGGGGCGACCGCCATCAGGAGCTGCCCCATGGCACCCGCTTCCAGGAGGCAGAGATCGCGCGCCAGCTCGCCATACCGCGCCTGGACCTCGGTGGGCGACGCGACGAGGAAGAGCGAGAAGGCCGAGCCCTCGAAAGGCTCCTGGTTGACCGCCGCGTGCAGCGCGCGATCGAGCTCGCTCCGTTCGGTGATCCGCACCAGGCCGTGGTCCGCGGAGCGGTAGAGATAGGTTCCGGCCGCGACGCCGTCCACCCGGCCCGGCTTGACGTGGAGATAGACCTGGACCGGGTACAGGCCGGCCGCCGAGGGATACCGGCGGGAGGGGGAGAGAGCCCGCGGACGGGAGCTCCGTCAACGCCCCCAGCATCCGGCTGAAGCTCTCGAAGGAGACGGTCCCCTGCAGGAACCGGCGGTGACTGCGCCGCTCGCGCCAGGCCTGGAGCCGCGCCTCGTCGAGCTCCGGAGGGGAGAGTCGCACCCGCGGCCGCGTGCCGTCGAGGTTGCGGATCCCGTGCTCGGCGAGCTTGAACTCCAGGCGCTCGACCTCGTCGAGGCGCCGCGCCGGCGCCGCTGCGGCCACCGCCGGCCGCCCGAGCGGCGGCTCTTCCGGCGGGGCGGGCTGCCAATGAGGCGGAGCCGAGGCGGCGTCCGCGGCGTCCGCGGCGACCGGCCCGGCGAGGAGGCTGTGGAGGAGGATGTCGCCACCGTCCAGCTCGAGCCCGGAGCGCAGGCGCTCGAAGTCGAGCGAGCCCACGGGGCAGAGGCCGAGACCGGCCGCGGGGGCGACGCCCAGCAGGAGCTGGAGCATGTACCCCGCCTCGAGCAGGCAGAAGTCCCGGGCCTGCGCTCCGTACACCGGCTCGATGGCGGCGAGATGACCGACCAGGAAGAGGGAGAACGCCGCCGCCTCGAAGGCCGGACGATGGACCGCGGAGTGGATTTCGGCTCCGATCGCGGCGCCCTCCTGGAGCAGGAGGAGCTGATGGCTCACCGGGTGGTAGTAGTAGAGCCCGGCGGACAGCCCCGCCACCCGGCCTTCCGGCACCTGGAGGTAGACCTGGACCGGGTAAAGGTGCCCGGCCGAGGGGTAGCGATACTTGGACAGCGACTCGTCCTCGAGCCGCGCCTGGCGCAGCGACGAGAGCAGCTCTCCCAGCCGGTCCAGAGGGACCGGCTCGCCGATAAATTGGCGGTGGAGCGAGCACCGCTCGCCGTCGAGGGAGGGAGGGGCGAGCTCGATCGCGGGGCGCCCGGCATCAGGGCCCGGCAGGCCCGGCGCGGCGCCGGAACCGGCGGCCGGGACGGCCGGCGGCTCCGGACCCGCTGGGAGCGGGCTCTCCTCGCCGTCCTCGGCCTCCTCCGGCACGATGTAGGCGACGAGCCGGCGGCTGGAGCGCTGCTCGCCGACGGCGGCCACGACGGCCGCCCGCACCGCCGGATGCTGCTCGAGCGCCGCCTCGATCTCGCCCAGCTCGATGCGGAAGCCCTGGATCTTGACCTGGGTGTCCTCGCGGCCCAGGAACTCGATCTGCCCCTCCGGCAGGTAACGGCCCAGATCCCCCGTCCGGTACAGCCGCTCCCCGGTGCGTGGATGCTCGATGAAGCTCCCCCGCGTCTTCTCCTCATCCTTCCAGTACCCCTTCGCCAGCCCCACGCCACCGATGTAGAGCTGCCCCGGTACCCACTTCGGACAGGGCTCCAGGCGACCGTCGAGCACCCAGAACCGCTGGTTCAACATCGGGCGCCCGTACGGAATGCTCTTCCACGCCGGATCGACCCGCTCGATCGGATAGAGGATCGACCAGATCGAGGCCTCGGTGGCCCCCCCCAGGCTGATGACGCGCGCCCGCGGCGCCAGGGCCCGGAGACGGTCGGGAAGCCCCACCGGGATCCAGTCTCCCGACAGCATCACCAGCCGCAGCGAGGCGAGGTCCGCTCCTTCCGGGTTCCCCGCGGCGTGTTCGACCAGCATCTCGAGCAGCGCGGGGACCGAATTCCATACCGTCACTCCCGCTTCGCGGATCAGCTCGGCCCAGCGCTGCGGATCGCGCGCCGCCGAGGGCTCCGGCAGCACCACCGCCCCGCCCGCCCCCAGCACCCCGAAGACGTCGTACACCGAGAGGTCGAAGCTCAGCGACGACAGCGCCAGCACCCGGTCTTGGGGTCCCACCCCGAACCGCTCGTTGACGTCCACCACGGTGTTGAGCGCACCGCGGTGGTCGGTCATCACCCCCTTCGGCACCCCCGTCGAGCCGGAGGTGAAGATCACGTAGGCCAGGTCCTCCGGCACCGCCGGCGACACCGGCGACGGTCCGGGCTCCTCGCCGTCGGCGAGGCCCGCCTCGACGCGCAGGAGCCGCACCCCCTGCGGCCATTCGAGGGCGGACTCAAGCCAGGGCTGGGTGAGCACAACCTCCACCTCGCCCGTCCGCAGCAGATAGCTCACCCGCTCGCCCGGCAGACCCGGATCGATCGGCAGGTAGGCGCCCCCGGCGCGCACCACGGCCAGCACGGCCACCACCTGCTCCCACCCCTTCTCCATCACCACCCCCACCAGCCGGTTCGGGCGTGCTCCCGCCGCCGACAGCCGGCTCGCCAGGGCTCCCGAGAGCCGCTCGAGCTCGCCGTAGCTCAGCGTCCGCCCCGGCGCCACCACCGCCGGACGGTCCGGCTCGAGAGCCGCCCGCCGCTCGAACGGGCCGTGCAGCAGCCCCTCCGGGACCGCCGCCTCGGTGGCGTTGTAGGCGCGCCAGGCGGCCTGCTGCGCTTCCGGCAGCCGGCTCACCCCCTCGTCGCTCCACCCTCCCTCCGCCCTCGCCAGCCGCGCGAGAAGGTCCTGATAGGCAGTGAACATCTCGTCCAGCAGCCCCGCCGGGAACAGCTCCTCCACCGCGTCCCACGAGAAGACCAGCACCCCCTGGCTCTCGCCGACCTGGTGGTCCAGCCAGACCTGCGGCGTCTGGGAAATGCCGTAGACCCTCTCGCCGCTCGACGGGTTGCGGCCGGCCGCCGGGTCCACACCGACGGCCCCGAAGAGGGTGCTGGTGAAGACCACCGGCATCATCGCCCCGACGGTCCGGCCGCGCACCCGGCCCAGCTCGCGCAGCACGCGCACCCCCCCGAGAGAGCGGTGCTCCAGGTCTTCCCAGAGCCGCTCCTGGAGGGCCCGGGCCCGCAGCTCGAAACCGCCCGGCACGGAGGCGTCGACCTCGAGCAGGGTGAGCGAGGTGAAGTCGCCGACGATCGCGTTGACCTGCGGGTGCAGCGGCAGCCGGTTGAAGGTGGTGACGTTGAGCGTGAAGCGCGCGCTCTTGCTCCACAGCGCCAGGATCTCCGAGAACGCCGTCAGCAGCAGCCCCGACGGCGTCACCCCGGCCTGCGCGCCGCGCGCCTTCAAAGCCCCCCACAGGTCGGCCGGCAGGCTCGCCTTGCGGCGCACGAAGCGCGGCTTCTGCAAGTTGGAAGGGCTGGCGGCGAGCGGCAGCTCCGGGGCGGGCGGCAGCGTCGGCAGACGGTCGCGCCAGTATTTCCAGGCCTGCTGCCAGACGGTGGTCTCCTGGAGGGCCAGCTCGGCCAGGACATAGTCCCGGAACGAGAGCTCCAGAGCCGGCAGCTCCACGTCCGGATCGCGGTAGAGCTCCGCGAGCTCGCGCCAGAAGATGCGGCTGCTCCAGGCGTCGAGCAGGAGGATGTCGATGCTGGTGTGCAGCCGGACGCAGCGGTCGAGCAGCGACACCCGGTAGTCGAACAGCGGCCAGCGGTCCGCCGCCAGCACCTGGTGCGACATCTCGGCCCGCACCGCGGCCAGGCTCTGCTCGACGGTCTCCGGCAACTGCCCGCGCAGGTCGATCACCGGCAGCCGGAAGAGGGGGACGGTGGCGAGGATCTGCTGCGTCCCGTCGGCATGGATGACCGCCCGCAGCATGTCATGGCGGGCGATGAGCCGCTGGAAGGCGAGCTCGAGGCGCTCGACCTCCAGCTCCGGGAACTCGAACTCCGAGTAGCTGTGGGAGGCGACGCCACCCAGGTCGAAGAGGTCGGTGCGGCCGATCCAGTACGCCTGCTGCACGTCGTTGAGCGGGAACGGCAGGTGCCGGCTCGCCGGATCGGGGACGAAGGGCGGCAGCTCGAAGGCCGGGGCGCCGGTCTCCTCCCGCTCGGCGCGCAGGCGGTGGATGACGGCTACGCTGCCGGCGACGGTGGGCTCGTTGAACAGTGAGCGCAGCGGAATCTCGACGTGAAAAGAGTGCCGCATCTGGGTCACCAGCTGGATCGCCGACAGGGAGTTGCCGCCCAGGTCGAAGAGGCTGTCGTAGAGGCCGATGCTCCCGGCTCCCAGCACCCGCGACCAGAGGGCCGCCACCTCGCGCTCCAGGGGGGTGCGCGGCGCTACGAAACCGCTCTCCTGGACCGGCGACGCCGCGGGGACCGGCAGCGCCTTGCGGTCGACCTTGCCGTTGGCGGTCAAGGGGAGCTCGGAGAGGAACACGAAGCTGGCCGGCAGCATGTGCTCCGGCAGCTTCTCCGCCAGGAAAGCGCGCAGCTCCGCCGTCTCCGGCGCCTCGCCCCCCGGCACCACGTAGGCGACCAGCCGGCGGTCGGAGCGCTGCTCGCCGGCGGCGGCCGCGACGGCCGACCGCACCGCCGGATGCTGCTCGAGCGCCGATTCGATCTCGCCAAGCTCGATGCGGAAGCCCTGGATCTTGACCTGGGTGTCCTCGCGGCCCAGGAACTCGATCTGCCCCTCCGGCAGGTAACGGCCCAGATCCCCCGTCCGGTACAGCCGCTCCCCCGTCTGCGGATGCTCGATGAAGCTCCCCCGCGTCTTCTCCTCGTCCCGCCAGTACCCCTTCGCCAGACCCACGCCGCCGATGTAGAGCTGCCCCGGAACCCAGGTCGGACGGTGCCGCAGCTGGTCGTCCAGCACGTGGAACCACTGGTTGGTCAGCGGCCAGCCGTAGGGAACGCTGCGCCACTCCGGGTCGATCTCGCTCGCGGGATACCAGTTCGACCAGATCGACGCCTCGGTGGCACCGCCCAGGCCGAAGATCTCCGCCCGTGGGGCCAGCGCCTTGATGCGCGGCGGCAGGATCAGCGGGATCCAGTCGCCGCTCATCATCACCAGGCGCAAGGTCGGGAGCGTCGGGAGCGTCGGGAGCGCCGGGGAGGAGCCCCCGCCGCGGGCGTACTCCACCAGCAGCTCCATCAGCGCCGGCACGGTGTTCCACGCCGTGACCCCGTGCTCGGCGATCAGCTCCAGCCACCGGCCCGGGTCGCGCGCCGCCCACGGCTCCGGCAGGACCACCGCGCCCCCTGCGGCGAGCGTCCCGAAGACGTCCCATACGGAGAGGTCGAAGCTCAGCGCCGACAGGGCCAGCACTCGGTCCTCCGGCCCGACGCCGAAGCGCCGGTTGACGTCGAGCACCGTGTTCAGCGCGCCGCGATGGTCGATCATCACCCCCTTCGGCAGACCCGTGGAGCCGGAGGTGAAGATGACGTAGGCCAGATCCTCCGCCGACTGCACCGGCGGCAGCGGCGGCTCCGCGGCGTCCGCCGGCGCCGCCGTGTCGACCTGCAGGCGCGCGACCCCCTCCGGCCAGGACAGCTCCGCCTCCACCCAGGACTGGGTGAGCGCGATCTCGACCTCCCCCTGCGCCAGCAGATAGGCCAGCCGTTCTCCCGGCAGCCCCGGATCGACCGGCAGGTAGGCGGCTCCGGAGCGCAGGACGGCGAGCACCGCCACCACCTGCTCCCACCCCTTCTCCATCACCACCGCCACCAGGGAGCCCGGCCGCGCCCCCCGCTGGCGCAGCTCCGCCGCGAGGCGCAGCGAGCGCCTCTCGAGCTCCTGGTAGCTCAGCACCCGGGCCGGCGAGATCACCGCCGGGGCCGCGGGGCCTAGCGCCGCCTGCTCGAGGAAGCCGTCGTGGAGCAGCCCCTGCGGGACCGGGCCGGCCGTGGAGTTGGCCGCCCGGCGGGGGGCCAACTGATCCGCGGGCAGCAGGGAGAGCGCCGGCGACCTCCAGGCCTCCTCGTCGCCGGCCAGCCGATGGAGGAACGGCAGGTAGGCGGCGAAGGCCGCGTCCAGGAACCCGGCCGGGAAGAGCTGCTCCACCGCGTCCCAGGTGATGCGTAGCGCTCCCTCCCGCTCGCCCGCCTGGTGGTCCAGCCAGACCTGGGAGGTCTGGCTGATGCCATAGACCCACCGCGTGTCCAGGAGCTCCTGCAGCGCCGCCGCGGGGGCCTGCGGCATGCCGAGCGTGCTGGTGAAGACGACCGGCATCACCATGGTCCCGCCGTGCGCGGCCCGGGATTCGCGCATCACCCGAACCCCGCTGACGTGCCGGTGATCGAGATCGCTCCACAGCTGCCCCTGGAGACGCCGGGCCCGCTCCTCGAAGCTCTCCCCCGCCGACGTGTCGATCTCCAGCAGCGTCAGCGAGGTGAAGTCCCCCACCACCGACTGGACCTGCGGGTGCAGCGGCAGGCGGTTGAACAGGGTCAGGTTGATGGTGAACCGCGGGCTCTTGCTCCACGTCCTCAGCAACTCGCCGAAGGCGGCGAGGAGGACCCCTGAAGGGGTGATCCCCGCCCGCCCGGCCCGTTCCTTCAGACGCTCCCAGACCGCCGGCTCCAGCCCCCCGGACATCCGGGTGAAGCGCGGCCGGTCGATCGAGGATGGCGAGACCGCCAAAAGGAGCTCCGGCGCCGGCGGCAGCGTCTTCAGCCGCTCCCGCCAGTAGGCGAGCGACCGCTGCCAGACCTCCGCCCCCTCCAGTCCGGCGACCGCCACCACGTAATCGCGGAACGACAGCTCGAGCGGCTCCAGTACCGCCTCGGGGTCGCTGTAGAGCGCCAGCACCTCGCGTTGGAGGATGCGGAAGCTCAGGGCGTCGCCGATCAGCATGTCGACGCTGACGTGCAGGCGGGTCCGCCCCGCGGACAGACGCGAGGCCCGCAGGTCGAACAGCGGCCAGCGGTCGCTCGGCAGCACCTGGTGGGACATCTCCTCCCGCACCTCCAGGAGGGCCGCTTCGGCTTCCTCGAGCGTCGCGGCGGCGAGGTCCAGCACCGCGATCCGGTACTCCGGCACCTCCGCCAGGATCTGCTGGCGGCCGTCCGGCAGCACGATCGCCCGCAGCATGTCGTGGCGCTCGACGAGGCGGCGCCAGACGCGCTCGAAACGGTCGAGGTCGATCCGCGAGCCTTCGACCTCGAAGTAGATGTGCGTCGCCACCGTCCCCAGATCGAAGCTGCCGCTGCGGCCGATCCAGTAGGCCTCCTGCACGTCGGTCAGCGGGAACGGCAGATGCCGCTCGGCCCGGGAGGGGACGATCCGCGGCAGCGCCGCGGCGAACAGGCCGCCTTCCTGGCCCGTCCGCAGCGCTGCCGCCATCCCCGCCACGGTCGGCGACTCGAACAGGCTGCGCAGGGGGAGCTCCACCCCGAACGCGTCGCGCACCCGCGCCACCAGCTGCGTTGCCAGGAGAGAATGACCGCCGCGGTCGAAGAAGTTGTCGAGCCGGCCGATCTTCCCCTGCAGGACCTCGGACCAGATCGCCGCCAGCCGCTCCTCCACCGCGTCGAGCGGCGCCCCGCCGGCCCTCTCCTCCGCCGATTCCAGAGCAGGCGCGGGCAGAGCCTTGCGGTCGAGCTTGCGGTTGGGCGTCAGCGGCAGCGCCGGCAGAGACACGAACGCCGACGGGACCATGTAGTGAGGCAGCCGCTCGCGCAGGTACTCCCGCAGCTCCGGCACCCCCGGCTCCTCCCCCGGCCGCGCCACGAAGTAGGCCACCAGGCGCTTCTCCCCCGGACCGTCCTCCCGCACCGCAGCCACCACGTCCTGCAGCGCCGGGTGGAGGCCCAGGGTCGCCTCGATCTCCCCGAGCTCGATCCGGAAACCCCGGATCTTCACCTGGTGGTCCGCACGCCCCGCGAACACCACGTTGCCGTCGGCGCGGTAGCGCCCCAGGTCACCGGTCCGGTAGATCCGGTCGTCACTCCCCGGACGCCAGGGATTGGCGATGAACTTCTCGGCGGTCAGGGCGGCGTCGCGCAGGTACCCCTTCGCCAGGTGCGGGCTGCGCACCCCGATCTCTCCCAGCTCGCCCACCCCCGCCTGGGCGCCCGAGCGATTGCAGACGAGCAACTGCACGTCCGCGACCCCCCGCCCGAGGGGGAGCACCTGCTTGCCGCGGTCCGCCCCCGTTCCTTCCTCCACGGCCGGGACCACGAAGTAGCCCACCGACCGCTGGGTCTCGGTCGAACCGTAGAAGTTGACGCAGGTCACGTTGGGCGCCAGCTCGCGCAGCCGGTCGGCGTCGCGGCGCGTCAGCGCCTCGCCTACCAGGAACGCATAGCGCAGCGAAGGCACCGTCATCCGCCCCACCGCCCCTTCGGCCAGGACCTGACCCATGGCCGGGGTCAGGTGGGCCACCGTGATCCCTTCGCGAGCCATCCAGCCCGCCAGCCACCCGGGAGCGCCCATCTCCTCGGGATCGGGAATGCACAGTGAGCCCCCGATCTGCAGCGGCGTGAAGATGTCGCGCTGCAGGGGATCGTGCGCCAGCCCTGAGAGCATGCTGAAGCGGTCGTCGCCGCTCAGGCCGAGCTCCCGGCACTGCCACGGGATGAAGTGCGACAGCGGACCCTGCCGCCCGAGAATCCCCTTCGGCAGGCCCGTGGAGCCCGAGGTGAAGGCGATTAGTGCCACGTCCTCCGGCCCCACCGGAACGCCGGGATCGGCGGCGGGCAGAGCCGCAAGCCACGGCTCGCCGTGTCCCGGGGAGAGGGGTATCCGCAGGCCGGCCGGCAGCGGCTCGAGGAAGGTCCGGACCGCCTCCGGCACCGGACCCGCGGCCGTCAACTCGATCCAGCCCCGCGGCTCGGCCACCCGCAGGCAGTCCAGGAGACGGCTCGGCGGATAGGACGGATCCAGAATGACGAAGGCTCCCCCCGCCTTGAGCACTCCCAGCACCGCCCACACCAGTGTGGCGCTGCGATGGCCGTGGATCGCCACCACCTCCTCCCGCTCCAGCCCCTGGGCCAGGAGATGGTGGGCCAGCCGGTTGCTCTGCGCGGCGAGCTCACCGTAGGTCCAGGTCTCGCGCGGGTCGGAAACGGCCGGACGGTCGGGACCGCGCGCCGCGAGGCGCGAGAACACCTCGTGCACCGCGCCCATCCACTCCGCCGACAGCGCCGCGGCCGGATCGGGGAGCACCGCCCGGGCGGACTCGGTGATCAGCGAGAAGCTCCCGATCCGCTCCCCGGGAAGCTCGACCGCCTGCAGCGCCAGCAGGCCGAACTGCTCGGCCAGCTCCACGATGGTGGCCGGGTCGAAGAGGTCGCGGTTGTAGATCCAGGTCAGCTGGATCCCCTGCGGGCTCTCGGCGAGATAGACGGTGAGATCGAACTTCGCGGGAGCCTCCGCCGTCGACTCCGCCGACAGGCGCAAGCCCGGCGCCGCGAGCTCCGCGGAGGGGAAATTGAGCATGTTGAAGAAGACCTGGAACAGCGGAGTCCGGCTGAGATCCCGCTCGGGATGCAGCTCTTCGAGGAGCTTCTCGAACGGCACCTCCTGGTAGGAAAGGGCTTCGAGAGTCGTCCTGCGGACCCGCCCCAGGAGCTCCCGGAAGGCGGGATCGCCGGAGAGGTCGGTGCGCAGCACCAGTGAGTTGAGGAACAGGCCGATGAGCGGCTCGAGCTCGGCCCGGCCACGCCCGGCGATGGGGGAGCCGACGACGACGTCGTCCTGCCCGCTCCAGCGCTGGGCCAGGGCCGCGAACACCGCGAGCAGCGTCATGAAAAGGGTGGCGTTCTCCCGGCCTCCCAGCTCCCGCAGGCGGAGCGTCAGGTCGGAGGAGAGATGGGTGGACCACTTCCCGCCACGATAGGTCTGGACCGCTGGACGGGGGCGGTCGGTCGGCAGGTCGAGCAAGGGCGCCGCGCCCGCGAGCTTTTTCCGCCAGTATGCCAGCTCCCTCTCCAGACGCTCCCCTCGCATCAGCTCCCGCTGCCAGCGCGCGTAATCCGCGTACTGGATCGCCAGCTCGGGAAGCGCCGGCGTCTCGCCCCGCACGGCGGACCCGTACAGCGCCGCCAGATCATGGATCATCACTCCCGCGGACCAGCCGTCGGTGATGATGTGGTGTAGGGTGAGCAGAAGGACGTGCTCGGACTCCGCCGCCCGGATCAGGCGCACGCTCCACGGCGGACCGGTGGCGAGATCGAAGCTCGCTGCCGCCTCCGCGGCCTTCAGCCGCCGCAGCTCCTCCTCCCGCGCCGCGCCGGACAGACCGGTCAGATCGAGCCGCGGCAGGGAGACCGGCCGCGCCGGCAGAACGACCTGGAAAGGCGAGCCTCCCGCATCCTCGAACCGGGTGCGCAGAATCTCGTGGCGCCGCGCCAGCGCCGTGAGGGCGCTCTCCAGCGCCCGCGGGTCGAGGGAGCCGTTCAGGCTCACGGCACCGGGCAGGTTCAGCGAGGAGCTCTCCGGCGCGAAGCGGTCCAGGAACCAGAGCCGCTCCTGGGCGAAGGACAGTGGCAGCGCTTCCTGGCGCGGTGCCGGGACGATCTCCGGCAGCGGCGGCAGGGCCTCCCGCTGGAGCTCGGAGATCCGCTCCGCCAGGCCCGCGACCGTCGGCGTCTCCAGCACCGCGCGCAACGGCAGCTCCACCCCCACCCGCTCCCGGACGCGCGACGCCAAGCGCACCGCCAGCAGGGAGTGGCCGCCCAGGGAGAAGAAGTTGTCGTGCACCCCCACCCGCTCGACCCCCAGGAGCTCCGACCACAGCCCCGCCAGCAGCTCCTCTTCGGAGATCCGTGGCGCTACATACGACGCACCCGTTCCCAGCTCCCCAGGCTCAGGCAATGCCGCGCGGTCCACCTTGCCGTTCGGATTGCGCGGCAGTGATTCCAGACGCACGAACGCCGCCGGCACCATGTGCTCCGGGAGGCTGCGCCGCAGGTGAGACTGGAGCGACTCGACGGCGTACTCGCCTTCGGAGGCCACCACGTAGGCCACCAGCCGCAGCCCCCCCGACCCGTCCGGACGCGCCACTACCACCGACTCCGAAACCGACGGCGCGTTCCGCAGCGCCGCCTCGATCTCCCCCAGCTCGATGCGGAAACCCCGCACCTTCACCTGGTGGTCCACCCGACCCAGGTACTCCAGAGAGCCGTCCCCCCGCTGGCGCACCACGTCACCCGTCCGGTACATCCGACCGCCGACCTCCCGAGAGAACGGATCGGGCAGATAGCGCTCCGCCGTCAGCTCCGCGCGACCCAGGTACCCCCGCGACAGCCCCAGACCCGAGAGGTACAGCTCGCCCCAGACTCCGGGAGGCAGGAGGGCCAGGGAGCCGTCGAGCACGTACCCCCGCGTGCCCAGGATCGGACGCCCGATCCCCGGCTCCCCCACCTCGCCACGCTCCACCGCGTAGAGGGTCGAGTACGTCGTGTCCTCCGACGGACCGTACAGGTTCAGCACCCGCTCCACCCGGCTGCGCTCGTAGGCCCGGCGCGCCAGGTCCCCCGTCAGGGGCTCCCCCGCCAGGTTCAGCGTCCGCACCGAGGGAGGGAGGCCGCCGGCCAGCAGCAGCGCTCCCAGCGCCGAAGGGACCGTGTTGACCAGCGTCACCTCGTTCGCCGCCGACAGCGCGGGGAGCTCCAGGGCGTTCGACGCCAGGATCACCGTCCCACCCGTCGTCAGCGGCGCGAACAGCTCGAACACCGACAGGTCGAAGTTGATCGACGTCGACGCCAGCACCCCCGACAGCTCCGCCGCGGAGAAGGTCTGCCGCGCCCAGTCCAGCAGCACCGAGACGCTGCGGTGCTCGATCGCCACCCCCTTCGGACGCCCCGTCGAGCCCGAGGTGTAGATCAGGTAGGCCAGCGAGCCCGCCCCCGCGCTCTCTGCTACGCGCCGCACCGCGGGCCAGGGCTCGTCGAGCAGCAGCGTCCGCGCCGGCAGCGACGAGGCCAGGCCGGCGAGGCCACGCTGGCTCAGCACCAGCCTCGCTCCGGAATCCTCCACCAGCAGCGTCAGGCGCTCCACCGGATAGGCCGGATCGAGCGGCAGGTAGGCGCCCCCGGCGCCCAGGATCCCCAGCAGAGCCATCACCATCTCCGGCGTGCGCTCCAGCAGCACCCCCACCGGCTGCTCCGGACCCACCCCCAGACCCGCCAGCACCGCCGACAGCTCTGCCACCCGCCCGGCAAGCTCGCCGTAGCTCCAGCGCTCTTCTCCCCACACCAGCGCCGTGCGCTCCGGCGTGCGCGACGCCTGCGCCGCGAAACCCTCATGCAGGAGCAGAGACGAGGCCGTCCCGGCTTTCTCCGTGTCGTTCCACTCCGCGAGCAGCTGGTGGCGCTCTGCCTCGCCGAGAAGAGGCAGATCCGACAGCCGCGATCCCGGCGCCGAGACGGCCCCCACCAGCAGCGAGGTGTACTGGCGCAGCAGGCGCTCCACCGTCGCTCCGTCCCACAGGTCGGTGCTGTACGAGCAGCTCCCGCGCAGCCCGGAAGGGCTCTCCTCCAGCAGCAGCATCAGATCGACTTTCGCCGCCCCACTGTCGACGGTCTCGGAGCTCACCTCGAGACCCGGCAGGCGCAGCGACGACCAGTGCGAGATCTGATGTCCCAGCATCACCTGGACGAGCGGGGCATGCGCCAGGCTCCGCTCCAGGTGCAGCTCGTCGACCAGGCGCTCGAACGGCAGCTCCTGGTGGCTCTGCGCCTCCAGCACCCCCCGGTGCACCCGCTCCACGAGATCGCTCACCCGCGGATCGCCCGACAGGTCCGTCCGCAGTGCCAGCGTGTTGACGAAGAAACCGATCAGACCTTCGATCTCCGAGCGGTTCCGGTTCGCCACCGGCGTCCCCACCACCAGGTCCTCCCGACCCGTCTGCCGGCAGAGCAGCGCCTGGAAGAGGGCCATCAGCACTCCGAAGACGCTCACCTCCGAACGCCGCGCCAGCTCCCGGAGACCCGCGGCCAGCTCCCCCTCCAGGACCAGGCTCCGCTGATCGCCCCGGCCGCTCTGCGCCCGCGGGCGCGGGCGGTCCGCCGGCAGCTCCAGCACCGTGGGCGCTCCCGCCAGACAATCTTTCCAGAAGCCCAGGTGCTCCTCCAGCACCGGTCCCTGCAGCCACTCGCGCTGCCACTGGGCGAAGTCCGCGTACTGGACCGGCAGCTCCGGCAGATCCGCCGGCGTCCCCGTCGCCACGCTCGCGTACAGGGCCCCGATCTCCCGGATCAGCACTCCCAGCGACCAGCCATCCGCCGCGATGTGGTGCAGCGTCAGTTGCAGCACGTGCTCCTCGTCCGCGACCCGCAACAGCAGCCCTCGCAACGGCGGCTCCGCCTCCAGATCGAAGGGACGGCGCGTCTCCTCCCGGGTCAGCCTCGCGACCTCCGCCTCCCGCTCCTCGGCCGGCACCCCGCGCAGATCCATCAGCGGCAATTCCATCCCTGCGGGCTCCGCGATGACCTGCACCGGCACCCCGGACTCCACCCGGAACGTCGTGCGCAACGCTTCGTGGCGGCGCACGACCTCGCCGAGGATCGCCACCAGGTCTTCGAGGCGCAGCCGCCCGCGCAGGCGCAGAGCGATCGGCATGTTGTAAGCGGCGCTCTTCCGGTCCAGTTGCCACAGGAACCACAGCCGCTCCTGGGCGAAGGAGAGGAGGAGCGGCTGCTGCCGGTCGCTCCGCGGAATGGACTGCCGCTTGGCGCGTGCGGCGGCCAGGTTCTCCTGGTGCAGCCGCCGCAGGAGAAGCCGGCGCTTCTCTTCCGAGAGATCAGCGAGCTTCTGTGCGAGGTCGATCATCGGTCCATCCTTTCCGCCACACTGTCCCGAGCCCGGGCGAGGAGAGCCGCGGCCTCGGCCTCGCCGAGACCGTCCAACTCGTTGAGCAGCTCGGCCAGACGGGTTTCCTCGAGGCTTTCGAGCTGGATCCTCTCGATGGCCACGGCGAGCTCCGCGGGGGTCCGTTTGTCGTAAAAGCCGCGTAGCGAGACCTCCAGACCGAAGATGTCGCGCAGCCGTGAAACCAATCGGGTGGCCAGCAGAGAATGGCCGCCCAAAGTGAAGAAATCGTCGAAAACTCCGACCCGCTCGACGTTCAGGATCTCGGCCCAGACCTCGACCAGGACCTCTTCCACCGGGGTCCGCGGACCCACATAACCTTGCCCGGCCAGCCGTGCGGCGCCCGCTTCCGGCAGCGCCGAACGGTCCACCTTGCCGTTGGGATTGCGCGGCAGCGACTCCAGACGCACGAACACCGCGGGCACCATGTGCTCCGGGAGGCTCCGCCGCAGACAGGATTGAAGCGATTCCGCAGCATACCCCGCCTCCGCGGCCACCACATAGGCCACCAGCCGCAGATCCCCGGACGCGTCCGGACGCGCCACCACCACCGACTCGGAGATCCCGGGCGCGCCGCGCAGCGCCGCCTCGATCTCCCCCAGCTCGATGCGGAAACCCCGCACCTTCACCTGATGGTCCACGCGACCCAGGTACTCCAGAGAGCCGTCCCCCCGCTGGCGTGCCACGTCGCCCGTCCGATACATCCGCCCGCCGCCCGCCTCAGAAAACGGATCGGGCAGGTAGCGCTCCGCCGTCAGCTCCGCGCGACCCAGGTACCCCCGCGACAGCCCCAGACCCGAGAGGTACAGCTCTCCCCAGACCCCGGGAGGCAGGAGGCCCAGGGAGCCGTCGAGCACGTACCCCCGCGCGCCCAGGATCGGACGCCCGATCCCCGGCTCTCCCGCCTCCCCGCGCTCCACCGCGTAGAGGGTCGAATACGTCGTGTCCTCCGACGGACCGTACAGGTTCAGCACCCGCTCCACCCGGCTGCGCTCGTAGGCCCGGCGCACCAGGTCCCCGGGGAGGCGCTCCCCGCCCAGGTTCAGCGTCCGCACCGAGGGGGGCAGGCCGCCGGCCAGCAGCAGCGCCCCCAGCGCCGAGGGGACCGTGTTGACCAGCGTCACCTCCCCCACCGCAGCCAGCGCGGGGAGCTCCAGGGCGTTCGACGCCAGGATTACCGTGCCCCCCGTCGTCAGCGGCGCGAACAGCTCGAACACCGACATGTCGAAGTTGATCGACGTCGACGCCAGCACTCCGGCCAGCTCCGCCGCGGAGAAGGTCTGCCGCGCCCAGTCCAGCAGCACCGAGACGCTGCGGTGCTCGATCGCCACTCCCTTCGGGCGCCCCGTCGAGCCCGAGGTATAGATCAGGTAGGCCAGCGAGCCCGCCCCCGCGCTCTCCACCTCGCGCCTCAGCGCGGGCCAGGGCTCGTCCAGCAACAGCGTCCGGGCCGGCAGGGACGACGCCACGGCGGCGAGGCTGCGCTGGCTCAGCACCAGCTTCGCCTCCGCGTCCTCGACCAGCAGCGCCAGGCGCTCCAACGGGTAGGTCGCGTCGAGCGGCAGGTAGGCTCCCCCGGCGCCCAGAACCCCCAGCAAAGCCGTAACCATCTGCGGAGTGCGCTCCAGCAGCACCCCCACCGGCTGCTCCGCACCGACCCCCAGACCCGCCAGCATCCGCGACAGCTCCCGCACCCGCCCGGCCAGCTCGCCGTAGCTCCAGCGCTCTTCGCCCCACACCAGCGCCGTGCGCTGCGGCGTGTGCAACGCCTGCTCCGCGAACCTCTCGTGCAGACAGCGCGGCTCCGCCGCCGACGGCCAGCCCATCTCGTTCCACTCCGCCAGGAGCTGGTGGCGCTCCGCCTCCCCCAGCAGCGCGAGCTCCGACAGCCGGGAATGGGGCGCCGAGACGGCCCCCGCCAGCAGCGACGTGTACTGGCGCAGAAAGCGCTCCACCGTCGCTCCGTCCCACAGGTCGGTGCTGTACGAGCAGCTCCCGCGCAACCCCGCGGGGCTCTCCTCCAGCAGCAGGAGCAGATCGACTTTCGCCCCCCCGCTGTCGACGGTCTCGGAGCTCACCTCGAGACCCGGCAGGCGCAGCGATGACCACTGCGAGATCTGATGTCCCAGCATCACCTGGACGAGCGGAGCGTGTGCCAGGCTCCGCTCCAGGTGCAGCTCGTCCACCAGGCGCTCGAACGGCAGGTCCTGATGGCTCTGCGCCTCCAGCACTCCCTGGTGCACGCGCTTCAGGAGCTCGCTCACCCGGGGATCGCCCGACAGGTCCATTCGCAGCGCCAGCGTATTGACGAAGAAACCGATCAGACCTTCGATCTCCGCACGGTTCCGATTCGCCACCGGAGCTCCCACCACCAGATCCTCCCGCCCCGTCTGCCGGGCCAACAGCGCCTGGAAGACCGCCAGCAGCACTCCGAAGACGCTCGTCCCCGAACCCCGGGCCAGCTCCCGCAGCCCCGCGGCCAGCTCTCCCTCCAGCACCACGCTTCGCTGAGCGCCCCGGCCGCTCTGCGCCCGCGGACGCGGGCGGTCCGCCGGCAGCTCCAGCACCGCGGGAACCCCCGCCAGGCGCGCTTTCCAGAAGCCCAGGTGCTCCTCCAGCACCGGTCCTTGTAGCCATTCACGCTGCCACTGCGCGAAGTCCGCGTACTGGACCGGCAGCTCCGGCAGATCCGCCGGCCGGCCCGTCACCGCGCTCGTGTACAGGGCTCCGACCTCCCGGATCAAGACCCCTAGCGACCAGCCGTCCGCCGCGATGTGGTGCAACGTCAGCAGCAACGAGTGCCGTTCAGGAGCCTCCCGCAGCAGGAGCGAGCGCAGCACCGGCCCCTTCTCCAGATCGAACGGCCGGCGCGCCTCTTCGCGGCTCCGGAAGGCGGCCTCCGACCGCGCCGCCCCTTCGGGAAGACCGCTCAGGTCTACGAGCGGCGGCAGGAGGAGCTCCGCAGCCTTGCCGATCACCTGCACCGGCGAGCCCGACTCCACCCGGAAGGTCGTGCGCAGCACCTCGTGGCGGACCACCACCTCTGCCAGAGCCGCCGCCAGCGCCGGCACCGACAGCTCCCCCCGCAGGCTCAGCGCCCCCGGCATGTTGTAGGCCGCGCCGCCGCGGCCCAGCTCCCACAGAAACCACAGGCGCTCCTGCGCGAACGACAGCGGCAGACTGGTACTCCGGGAAATCCGCGGCATCCGCGGCGTCCGCGACAGCTCCGTGCCGCGCAGATCCGCGAGCCGCGCCGCCAGCCCCGCCACCGTCGGCGTCTCCAGCACCGAGCGCAGCGGCAGCTCTACCCCCGCGCTCTCCCGCAGGCGAGACACCAGGCGCACCGCCAGCAGAGAGTGCCCCCCCAGCGAGAAGAAGTTGTCGTGCACCCCCACCCGCTCGACCCCCAGAAGCTCCGACCACAGTCCCGCCAGTAGTGCCTCTTCGGAGGTCCGCGGGGCGATGTACGACCCACCCGTTTCCACGTCTCCCGGCTCCGGCAGCGCCGAGCGGTCGATCTTGCCGTTCGGGGTGCGCGGCAGCGACTCCAGCCGCACGAACGCCGCCGGCACCATGTGCTCCGGCAGGTTCCGGCGCAGGTGCTCCCGCAGCGGCTCCGCCACAGATCCCGCAGACGCCGCCTCCGCTGCCACTACGTAGGCCACCAGCCGCAGATTCCCGGCCGCGTCCGGACGCGCCACCACCACCGTCTCCGAGACCCCGGGCGCGCCCCGCAGCGCCGCCTCGATCTCCCCCAGCTCGATGCGGAAACCCCGCACTTTCACCTGGTGGTCCACCCGACCCAGATACTCCAGAGAGCCGTTTCCCCGCTGACGTGCCACGTCGCCCGTCCGGTACATCCGCCCGCCGACCTCTTCGGAGAATGGATCGGGCAGATAGCGCTCCGCCGTCAGCCGCGCGCGACCCAGGTACCCCCGCGACAGCCCCAGGCCCGAGAGATACAGCTCACCCCAGACCCCGGGAGGCACCGGCGACAACCAGCCGTCCAGCACGTAACCCCGCGTGCCCAGGATCGGACGCCCGATCCCTGGCTCCTCCGGCTCTCCGCGCTCCACCGAATACAGGGTCGAGTACGTCGTGTCCTCCGACGGACCGTACAGGTTCAGCACCCGCTCCACCCGGCTCCCCGCGTAGGCCCGGCGCGCCAAATCTCCCGTCAAGGGTTCCCCCGCCAGGTTCAGCGTCCGCACCGAGGGGGGGAGGCCGCCCGCCAGCAGCAGCGCTCCCAGCGCCGAGGGGACCGTGTTGACCAGCGTCACCTCCCCCGCCGCCGCCAGCGACGGCAGCTCCAGCGCGTTCGACGCCAGGATCACCGTCCCACCCGTCGTCAGCGGTGCGAACAGCTCGAACACCGACAGGTCGAAGTTGATCGACGTCGACGCCAGCACTCCCGACAGCTCCGCCGCAGAGAAGGTCTCCCGTGCCCAGTCCAGCAGCACCGAGACGCTGCGGTGCTCGATGGCCACTCCCTTCGGACGCCCCGTCGAGCCCGACGTGTAGATCAGGTAGGCCAGCGAGCCCGCCACGGCGCTCTCCACCTCGCGCCTCAGCGCGGGCCAGGGTTCGTCCAGCAACAGCGTCCGGATCGGCAGGGACGACGCCAGGCCGGCGAGGCCACGCTGGCTCAGCACCAGCCCCGCTCCGGAATCCTCCACCAGCAGCGTCAGTCGCTCCAGCGGGTAGGCCGGATCGAGCGGCAGGTAGGCTCCGCCGGCGCCCAGAATCCCCAGCAGAGCCGTCACCATCTCCGGCGTGCGCTCCAGCAGCACCCCCACCGGCTGCTCCGCACCGACCCCCAGACCCGCCAGCATCCCCGACAACTCCCGCACCCGTGCGGCCAGCTCGCCGTAGCTCCAGCGCTCTTCGCCCCACACCAGCGCCGTGCGCTCCGGCGTGCGCGACGCCTGCGCCGCGAAACGCTCGTGCAGGCAGCGCGGCTCCGCTGTCGACGGCCACCCCGTCTCGTTCCACTCCGCGAGGAGCTGGTGGCGCTCCGCCTCGCCCAGCAGCGCCAGCTCCGGCAGAGGCAGTCCAGGCTCGGCGGCGGCGCGGGCCAGCAACCGCTGCAAATGCTCCACCAGACGGGTCACCGTAGCGGCATCGAACAGGTCGGTATCGTATTCGGCCCGGACCTCGATCCCCTCCGCCGACTCCACCACGAACAGCGACAGGTCGAACTTGGCGGTTCCGCCGTGCGTCTCGCAGGACGTCATCTGCAGGCCCGGCAGCGAGGCGTCCAACCCCGGCACGTTCTGCACCGCCAGCAGGATCTGAAACAGCGGATGCCGGCTCAGATCACGCTGTGGCTGCAGCTCCTCCACCAGCTTCTCGAAGGGGATGTCCTGGTGCGCATACGCGCCCAGCGTCAGCTCCCGGGTGCGCTCCAGGAGATCGCCGAACCCGGACTCTGCCGAGAGATCCCCGCGCAGCACCAGGGTGTTGACGAAGAAGCCGATCAGCCCTTCCAACTCCTCCCGGTTGCGGTTAGCAATAGGAGATCCCAGGGTGATATCCCGCTGGCCGGTATAGCGATGGAGCAGGGCCTGCAAGCCGGCCAGGAACACCATGAACAGGGTCGCCCCTGTGCCGCGGGCCAGCGAGCGCAGCGTCTCCTCCAGCTCTCCGGTCAGCCGGCTGGCGAGGACCGCGCCGCGGAATCGCTGGACGGCGGGACGCGGGCGGTCGGCCGGCAGCTCCACGGGAGCCGGACCGCTCCCCAGGCGAGACTTCCAGTACCGGAGCTGCTCCTCCAGCACCTCTCCCTGCATCCAGGAGCGCTGCCAGCAGGCGAAATCGGTGTACTGCAGGGGTAGATCCGGCAAGCCCGGCCCGCCGCCCGGGAGCGCCGACCGGTAGAGGGCTGCAAGCTCCCGGATCAGGACCCCTCGCGACCAGGCATCGCAGACGATGTGGTGCAAGGTCAGAAGCAGCAGGTGGTCCTGCGCGGCGAGCTTGACGAGTCGGGCGCGCCACAGCGGCGGCCGCTCCAGCGTGAAGCGCTCCCTCGACTCCGCCAGGGCGAGGCGCCGCGACTCCGCCGCGGCGGCCTGGGCCGGCAGAGCGCTCAGATCGATCTCCGGCAGGTCCGGCGGAGAGGCGGCCGCGATCACCCGGCGCGGCCGGCCTCCGACGCTGGGGAAAGCGGCCCTCAGCTCCTGCTGGCGGCGAACGGTCTCTCCCAGGCTCCAGACGAAGGCCCCCCGGTCGAGGGCCCCTTCCAGGCGGGCGTGATACGGCAGGTTGTAGACCGCTCCCCCTTCGCTCAGCTGATCGAGCAGCCAGAGCCTCTCCTGGGAGAAGGAGAGCGGCGCCGCCGCCGAGGGCGAGGCCACGATCGGCGGCGCGGCCGCGACCTCGCCCCCCCGTAGTGCCGCCTCCACCCGTGCCGCCAGCCCACGGACCGTCGGGCTCTCGAACAGGCTGCGCAGCGGCAGGTCGATCCTGAACCTCGAGCGCAGCCGCGACACCACCTGGGTGGCCAGCAGCGAGTGACCGCCGAGAGCGAAGAAATCGTCGCGGGCTCCGGCGCGGCGCCCGAGCACCTCGGCGAAGATCTCGCAGATCCCTTCCTCCACCGGCGTCCGCGGCGCCGCCTCGAGCACAGGCTCCGGCGAGGGGACGGCGGCGAGCGCCGCCAGGGCCCGGCGATCCAGCTTGCCGGTGACGCCAAGGGGGAGCTTCGCCAGCAGCACCCAGTCGGCCGGCACCATCGCCTCCGGCAGCTTCTCCCGCGCGAAGGCGCGCAGCTCTCCCGCCAGCGTCCGCCGCCCCGCCTTCAACACCAGGAAGGCCACCAGTTGGCGGCCGTGCGGGCCGGACTCGCGCACCAGCACCGCCGTGTCCTGCACGTCCGGATGGCTTCCCAGCACCGCTTCGATCTCGCCCAGCTCCACCCGGAAGCCCCGAATCTTGACCTGGTGATCGATCCGGCCGAGGAACTCCACGCTGCCGTCGCGCAGGCGGCGCGCCAGGTCGCCTGTCCTGTACAGACGCGTCCCCCCCGCCGCCGAGAAGGGGTCCGGACGGAAGCGCTCCGCCGTCAGATCGCTCCGGTTCAGGTAGCCGCGCCCCACGCTCGAGCCGCCGATGGCAAGCTCGCCGGGAACCCCCACCGGAACCGGCGAAAGATCCGCGTCCAGCAGGTGGATGCGCGCACCGCTCAGCGGACGGCCCAATGGCACGAACGAGGGGGGAGACCCCGCTCCCCGGCCGGGGAACGCGCAGGTGGTGACCCCGACCGTCGTCTCGGTGGGGCCGTAGTGATTGAGGATCGCGGGCACCCGGCCGCGCAGGGACTCCACCCAGCTCCATTCCGAGGCCTCGCCACCCAGGATCAGCAGGCGGCGCGGCAAGACCTCCGCCCCGCCGGCCCGCAGCGCGGCCAGGTGCGAGGGCACGATCTTCAGGCAGTCCACCGGATGGCGCTCCAGGTACTGTGCCAGCCCCTCCGCGTCCATCAGCCGCTCCGCGGAGATCACGTGCAGCGGCTTGCCCTTGCTCAGCGCCGCGAAGACCACCGTGTTGCCCAGGTCCGCCGCGATCGTCGACACCGTCGCGTAGCTCTCCGGAGAGTGCGGAGCGATCCGCTCCAGGACCGCCTCCAGGTAGCTCAGCAGCTG
>CAVVXL010000010.1:0-348907 GCA_963752235.1 uncultured Acidobacteriota bacterium
TCTTTTGTCGTCGTGGGATCTTTAACTGCAAAGTGTTCGAACCTTTTTCTTGGCTGATACTGACTCTTATTATGACCTTTATCGTTGGTGCCCTTCCGCTTATTATCTATAATATCCAACACCCCGATAAAAACATTTTTATCACATTTTGCGGAATATTCATCGCGTTTCTAGCATATCTAGTATTACCAGTATTATAAGCAAACCCTTCTACGTCTTACTTCCTTACCAGATTAGAAATGCATTTCAGATCAGCCTGCCCACCGCGACCAACGCCAGCCCACTTTGTCCTGTGACAACCAGGCCCGATGGCGTGGCGGTTTTACAAGCACACGCCATCAGTTTCAGCAATCCCTATGCCATACAGTGCACCCTTGTCCATACTATCTGGCCTCTGGGGACCATCGTCCTCTGGATTATCGCAACGCTCCTGGCGCTTTATTCTCTTAAACCTTACTGGCGACAGTTCCGATCAGCTGAATGGTCACCGGAGGAAAAACCGCTTGTCGTACGCCAGATCGGTCGCCTCGCACTGCTCGCGGTCTCCGCCATCACCTTTGGCCTCTTTGTCCTGAGTCCCAATGCCGCTCTTTTCCCTGTAGCGACCTCACGCTATCTCATTGGCCTTCTGGTCACCACGCCTGCATTACCCTGGCCCCTCTGGGGCGGTATAAATGCCATTAAGCCTCTCGCTCTACGCGTTGCCCATGTTACCGTGGCTGTTCACCTGGCACGCCTCAGCATTATACTGCGCCGAGGGGTGCTACTGCTCATTGGCATCGCCTTTCTCTTAGGCACCATCAATACCTTTACCGGCATCTTCCCGACTCCTCCCGTTACCGCTAATCAAGATATCTTTGCGACTCAAGCCATCGATCAGCATCTCAATGTACCCGATACAACTCGTTATAATCAAGACGAGCATGGTATCATCTCCCGACTGCGAGTTCTCCATGTTAGCTATATCTATTCTGACTACTGGACCTGTGACCGCCTGATCTTTCAGACAAGAGAGGCCATCTCCTGTTCCACGATCGGGACGACTGACACCCATACCTCCCGACCAGTAGATGAGGCTACCTTCTGTGCCGCCATGCAGGGAGGTAATGGCACCAGCCCTGCCGATAGTGCAGCAGCACAAAGGATACGTGGTCAGAATTGTGATGGACTCTATGTGCGAAAGGTGGGAAGATATGCAAAAACAGCAGCCTACGTTGCTCAGAGTAACAGCATCCTTGCCAATTTGATGACCCAGTGCGCATCCACCTCACATATCACTTACGTGAAAGCTGTGGCGAAAGGCAGGGTGACAAGCTATGTCATTTACCAACCAACCACTCAACGACATACTACAAATCATTAATTTCAGCCATCCCGAATTTGATACCGCTGGCAAATCTCTATTGAGAGTACAACTTGAGCATCTGGATATGTAGCAAATGAGATGAGGAAACCAATTTGTCAACGGTATCAATTCAGGATACCTGCTGGAAAGGTGTAAAAAGCATATGTCGCATTGGAGAGGAATGTCGCTACGATTTCCCAGGTTCAGTGGCTACGGGATAGGTGCTATCGTCATCATTGCTCTGGCAATAGTAATACGCGTCTGGCTGATCCGGCTGGGTTGGCCCCTCCTCGACAGCGATGAAGGAACCATGGGGTTAATGGCAATTCACATTGCCTTTAGAGGCGAGATGCCCATATTTTTCTATGGTCAAAACTATATGGGAGCAGCCGAGGCCTATCTTGGCGCTTTTGTGTTTTACTTTTTTCATACCTTTTTAGGCATTTCCTCATTTACCTTACGCCTGGGCATGATCTTTCTCTTTACCCTCTTTCTTTCCTTTATGTATCTGTTGAGCAGTTTGCTCTTCTCGAAAAAGTGGGCACTTGTGACCCTATTTTTATTAGCGTTGGGATCAGATGCCATCCTGACACGTGAGCTGGTTGCCGTTGGCGGTGATGCGGAGACACTCGTTTCCGGCACTTTCATTTTGCTGCTCTCCATCTGGCTCAGTCTCTCAGCACAAGATGAGACGCACCGCACAAAACGCCTGTTGGCCTATGCCGGGTGTGGATTAGCAGCAGGCTTTGGCGTATGGAGCCACCTGCTGGTCATTCCTTTTATTCTCCTGGGTGCAATTCTCCTCTTCCTCTTTTGTCGTCGTGAGATCTTCAACCGCAAAGTGCTCAAATCTTTCTCCTGGCCGATACTGACTCTGATCACAACCTTTATCGTTGGCGTTTTACCCTTAATTATCTATAATATCCAGAACATTAAAGACCCGACAAAAAACATTTTTGTTGTGTTCTGGAATATTCATCGTATCTCTAACAACGCTAACATTTCTGCCATTGCCCAGAAACCTTTTTACGTCTTACTTGCTTACCAGATTAGAAATGCATTTCAGATCAGCCTGCCCACCGCGACAAATGCCAGCCCACTTTGTCCCGTGACAACTAGGCCCGATGGTGTGGCGGTTTTACAAGCACACGCCATCAGTTTCAGCAGCCCCTATGCCATACAATGTACCCTTGTCCACACAGTCTGGCCTCTGGGGATCCTTGCCCTGTGGATTACCGCGACTATCCTGGCACTCTATTCGCTCAAACCTTACTGGCGACAGTTCCGATCCTCTGAGTGGTCACCGGAGGAAAAACCCTTCATTGTCCGCCAGATTGGTCACCTTGCTCTCCTCGCGGTCTCCGCCATCACCTTTGGCCTCTTTGTCCTGAGTCCCAATGCCGCTCTTTTCCCTGTAGCAACCTCGCGCTATCTCATTGGCCTTCTGGTCACCACGCCTGCATTACTCTGGCCCCTTTGGGGCGGTGTAAATGCCATTAAGCCTCTCGCTCTACGGATCGCTCACATTACGGTGGCTGTCCAACTAGCGAGACTCAGTGTCGTACTGCGTCGAGGTTTTCTGTTGCTCATCGGCATCGCCTTTCTCTTAGGCACCATCAATACCTTTACCGGCATCTTCCCGACTCCTCTCGTCATCACTAGTCAAGATATCTTTGCGACTCAGACCATTGATCAACATCTCAATGTGCCAGATACTATCCGTTATAATCAAGACGAGCATGGCATCATCTCTCGACTGAGAGCTCTCCATGTTAGCTATATCTATTCTGACTACTGGACCTGTGACCGCCTGATCTTTCAGACAAGAGAGGCATTCTCCTGTTCCACGATAAAATCTACAGACGAGGCTACCTTCTGTGCCGCCATGCAGGGAGGTAACGGCACCAGCTCTGCTGATAATGCAGCAATCCTAAAGATTCGTGGTCAGATCCGCGACCAACTCTATGTTCAGAAAGTGGAAAGATACACACAAGATGCAACCTACGTCGCTCAGAACAACAGCACTCTTGCCAACTTAATGGCACATTGTGCCTCCACCTCGCAGATTATATACAAGAGGATTTCAGTTAAAGGCCATGTGATGAGCTATGTCATCTATCAACCAACCACCCAACGACGCACAACAAATCATTAATTTCAGTATAAGGCATCAGCAGCTTGCGTACGTCCTGATGGGTCTTTATCAGCATGTGGGGCATACAATGCGACGCTCCTATGCTCAATTCCAACCATCCTTTTCCTGCTTTCGTTTCAGCAAAAATATGAAATATATATGATGTGATATAGTGAAAGAAAAGAAATTCGTTAGCCCGAACCCATCTTTTTTGTAAAGCGTCACCCTACTCCTTTGCAGAAGGTTTATTTTTATGACAACAGGGCGCACCAATAGTATTCACTTTGGACTCCTCCTCCATAACCATCAACCTGTGGGCAATTTCCCCTGGGTCTTTCAACAGGTCTATGAGGAAGCATATTTACCGATGCTTGTGGCCTTAGAGCGACATTCTGGCGTTCGCCTTTCGCTACACTATACAGGATCGCTGCTGGATTGGTTGGGCGAGGCTCACCCTGATTTTCTGAGACGCCTTGCTACCCTCGTCCAACGCGGACAGATCGAAATGGTGGGTGGCGGCTATTATGAACCTGTTTTACCTGCCATCCCCGATAGAGATAAAATAGGCCAGATCCGTCGTCTGACGAAGCGGATCGAGCACGACTTTGGTACGCAGCCGACAGGCATGTGGATCGCTGAACGCGTGTGGGAGCCGAGCCTGCCACGTATGATCCGAGAAGCCGATATTGAATGGACAGTTCTCGACGATATCCATTTTAAAAACGCCGGGCTGGAGGACAAGGATCTCTACGGCTACTATGCCACCGAGGACCAGAGCAGCGCCTTGAAAGTGTACGCCACCAGCAAAACGCTGCGTTATACGATTCCCTGGCGACCAGTACATGAGAGCATTGACGCGTTCCGTTCCCTGGCAACAGCCGATGGGAAGCGCATTCTGGTGATGGGCGATGATGGCGAGAAGTTTGGTAGTTGGCCCGAAACCAATAGCTACAGCTGGGGCCATGATGGCAAAAGCGGCTGGGTGGAAGAGTTCTTTCGTGCCCTCGAAGAGAATAGTTCCTGGTTATTTACGACTCCATTAGGCGAATACGCCCGAACACATCCTGCACAAGGGCGGATCTACATTCCTACCTCATCTTATATCGAAATGACCGAGTGGGCACTCCCATCCAAAAAATCTTTCCTCTTTGGTAAGATCCTGCACAGGTTAGAACATGATAAACAGGAAGACATCCTGCAATTTGTACGTGGCGGCTTCTGGCGTAACTTTATGGCACGTTATCCCGAGATCAATACACAGCACAAGAAAATGTTGCGCGTCCACGACCTGGTCTATGCCGCTGGCGCAACGGAAGAGAGTGGATGTGTAGATCTATGGAAAGCCCAGGCCAATGATACCTACTGGCATGGACTCTTCGGCGGCATCTATATGGCCCATGTACGCTCGGCGATCTACCATCACCTGATCAAAGCAGAAAACGCTGCCGCTCATCTCTTACAAAAACAGGCCACATGGCAACATTACGAATGCACAGACTTTGACCGTGACACACTAGAAGAACTGATTATCGAGAGCGATCAGCAAAATCTGTACCTTGATCTTCAGCGTGGAGGCACGATCTTCGAATGGGATCTTCGTCGTAGCGCACACAATATGAGTAGCGTTATGACACGCCAGCAGGAAGGATACCATCAGACGCTTCGCGAATATGAGCAGGAACGACGCCGTAAATTAGCGGCTACCATTCCTCAACAGACCAGCCAAGGAGGAGAACCAGCATCTCCGCATACGACAGTGCGTACCAAAGAACACGACCTCGATCAATACCTGGTTGTTGATCACTACCGCCGCAGTAGCCTGATTGACCATTTCTTGCCACCAGGACTCCCACTGACAGACTTTGCAGCGGCACGCTTTGAGGATCTAGGAAACTTTGTTGAACAACCCTATACAACCAATATTGAGCAACAGGAAACAGGCATCACAGTCACGATGACACGTGATGGACTGGTGCGCCGACCAGGAGCTTTGAGTCCTTTGCCCGTGTATGTCAAAAAGACCCTCTTCATTCCCGCTGGTGAAGAGAAGCTCATTGTTTATTACAGCATTGAAAACAAAGGGCAGGCACGTCTGCACATCAGCTTTGCAAGCGAATGGAACGTTAATCTGCTTGGCGGTGGTGGAAATGAGCAGGCGTATTATTCTATTCAACAGCAGCAACAGATAACAAACAGCCGCTTCGATAGCACTGGTGAGGTCTCTGCGGTTAAAAGTTTTCGCATGGGAAATAGCTGGTTGCAGCAAGATATGCACTTCGAGTTGAGCCTCGAAGCCACGTTATGGCGCTTCTCCATCGAAACTATTACAGGTTCTGAGGCTGGCTTTGAACGCACGCATCAGGGAAGTTGTGCTACACTGATGTGGCCCCTTATTCTAGAGGCAGGACAGATATGGAATGTTGAGATCGCCTGCATCGGCAGCAATCCAGCGGAAAGGGAATGAGCAAAAAAGAGTGGCACGAGTACTGATATTGCAACATGCATGGGAATGTCCCCCGGCAACACTTGGCGAGATCCTGGACAAGTTTGCCCTTCCTTACGATATCGTCAACGTTGAGAAGGCAAGACTTCCCGCACTGACAGTATACGATGCCATCATTGCACTCGGTGGTCCACAGCATGTTTATGACATAGACACATATCCCTATTTTGTACAAGAACAAGAGTTTATCCATAGCGCCATCGAGCAAGAGATCCCTTTCCTGGGCGTCTGTCTGGGTGGTCAACTGCTGGCGACCTCCCTCGGCGGCATAGTCAGTCAGCATACAATACCCGAAGTTGGCTTCTATGATGTACAATTTACTGAAGCAGGTCAGCAAGACCCACTTTTTACAGGCCTGCCTGGCTATCAGAAGGTCTTTCATTGGCATGAAGATGCCTTTGAGCTACCACCGGGCAGTATACTGCTAGCAACAAACGAGACGACCAGAAATCAGGCCTTCCGCTATGGACATTGCGCCTATGGTCTACAATATCATATCGAACTCAATCCAGAGTTGTTCGATCTCTGGTTAGAACATCCAGAATTTAAAAAGGAGATCATAGCTACGGTAGGGATCGATGCTTATACAAATATCCAGAGAGAAAGGGTCATTTATTACCAGACTTACTACGATCACACATTCACTTTATTCGCGAATTTTCTCAGAATAAGTGGCTTGATAGCGACAAAATAAAAGAAAATGGAGAGAAGCCCTTTCTTTTTTGATACACTATCTGCTATACTTGTACTTATAATCTGTTCACAAAAAATATCCCTGAACAGGCAATCTCGCGAATTGTTGCGATGGAAACGTTTGCGAAATTCGATGAAGGGTTCAGGGGTTGGTTGTGTTAGTGTATGCTTTATACTATACTCTACAGACAGTATAAGTCAGGCCTCTCGCATTTTATAGGGAGGCATGAAGCAATCTCTGGACACATTTACCAGAATATATTCGAAAATAGTATTCATGTACTGTACCCAGATAATGGAATACAGACATAAGATAGAGTTAATCTCTCTCGAAAGGCAGCATTCGACGAAGATGCCGCGACATAAAACAAAAATCAGGCGAAAAACTCATACATCCAGGCCCAATCATATCTTAGCACTTGCACCTTTTACCTATGCCAGTCGCAGCATTGCCTGCGAACGCCACCCGCTTCGGAACGAAGATAGCATTCTCGTCGATGAACCAACCGGGCTGGTTGCCGTCTTTGATGGAGTAGGAGGAAGCGCTGCCGGAGAGATCGCCTCTCAGACAGCAGCTCGTGCTACTTATCAAGCATGGAAACGCTTTCTAGACCTTCAGCAGAAGGGGCGCAAAATCCATTCCGTCCTTAAACAGTGTGACATACAGGAACTCTGTGACCTGTTGCAACACCTGATTCGGGAGGCGGACGAACGTGTGCGCACAGAAGGAGCCAGACAGGCTGGCACCGATGACCTGGCGACAACTGTAGCATTGGCAACATTCTGCCAACAACCGGCAGCAAAAACTATACGATGGTTTACGCACATGTGGGCGATAGTCGCATCTACCTCTTGAGAGACAAAGAACCTCTCAAACGCCTGACAAACGATGATGGATTCCTCGCCAAGCTGGTCGAAAACCAGATTATCTCCACAGAAGATGCCCTGCGCATCGACCAGGCAATGCGTATGGGCCAATTATCAGATACCGAGTTTAGCTACTTTCGCCTGCGCGGCGGCATTACCCAGGCATTAGGCGGACCACTCCCCCCACCATCCATACAAATCAAACACCATCTATCCCGGTGATCGCATCCTTCTCTGCACGGATGGCATCCACGATAATCTGGTTGACAAGGAGATTGAACACATTATGCGCATCAGTCCTCGCACCTCCACTGCTCGCATATTGGTTGAACAATCGCTACAACGATCACATCAGGAACGCAATATAACCGTACGTGCCAAACCTGACGACATGAGCGCAATCTTCCTCACTTACCACTTTTGAGGAAGGACGGGGAATGCACGGCAACGCACGGGATCTTCAATGACTCCCCAACAGCGAAATTATTAACTGAACGCAACGAGTGCTATCGGCCCCAAAAAGTACTAAATGGAACATCGTTACGCACATCTCCATACAACTTGTGCTACGCTATTGCAGGAAACATTATTTGTGCAAATTGATGTTGATTATCGATGTTGATTATTTAAGAGGAGCTTTATTTTGGCGTTCAGGAAATCATGGCTTCTAGTAGTACTACTTGGTATAACTAGTCCTCTTTAGCGCATGCGGTAAGCAAACAGCAAAACAACTGGCACCATCTCAGCCAGTACTGAGCAACTCATTGCAGGTGACCACAACACCGACAACTCCAACCAATCCAGATCACCGTGAGGAGACAGGAGATGACTCCCACGCCTACACCACAACCAAGCCCACAACCAACGCCAGCTCCTACAATACCCCCGGCAAACCCTCCCACAAACATTCCCAATACAGGGACAGGGGCCGCTCCCTATGGACCGCCACCCGCAATGACCGCTGAAGAAGTACAACTCACTCAACAACTCTTCACATTGATAAATTCAGATAGAGCGGCACGCGGGCTATATGCCTTTACCTGGAATGCAACATTAGCTGGTGGTGCACGACTTGCATAGCTGGAATATGTATCACTGCGGCTTTAGCCATACCTGCCCCGATGGTCGTTCACAATGTCAGCGCATCGCGGACGAAGGCTTTGCTGGCTATACCGACTGTGGCGAATGCATCGGGTGGGCCGGGCCATTCCCCACTCCTTATGGTGGAGTATACAGTATTCAAGAGAGCATGATCAACGAGCCACCCACAGGTTGGCATCGCATCCATCTGACGAGTACGACACTCCATCGGGTGGGCGTTGGCCTCTATGTTGATCCTACGGGGAATATCTGGTTTTCTGAAGATCTGGTATCTTAATCCTACCCCGTTTGCCCCGAATGGACGGAGATCCTCACCTATCAGCCGCTCCAGGTTGTCAAGTAAGATCCGCCAGTGCATGTCCAGCGGACCCTTGCTCATGTCAGGTGAATGAAAACGAATTGTGGTGTAGGACGATACACTCGTGTCATTCCAGAAGCTCAAGGCTTAGAGCCAGGAGAGTCGTCACCATTGACAGCATCTATGTAAGCATGCATACTACGAGAGCTGGTGGCAGGAAAATTGAAACCGATGCCATATTCGACAACCTGCCCACTGATAGAGAGAGGAACCGTGTATTGGAGTTGAGTCCAACTGCCAGGAGATAGCATTGAAACCTGGTCGAAAGACGTAAAGAATTGATTACCGTTACTATCTTCAACAAAGATACTCGCTTTCACAGCAGGAGTTCCCAAGGGAACATAAACTTTTGCGGTGATCATCTGCCCAACGGCAGGCATTGGCGGAGCACCATTCGCCCGGTTGTTAATATAAACGATAGGATGTGTATCGGACGAGATCGTATTGACCACCGCTTTGAGCGAATGCGTCCCATCAAAGGCAAATTGGGTACTGTTTTGCAAAACATCAGTAAAATCTGCACCCCAGTGATCAGTCGTTCCATCCTCAAAAGAGTAGCGGGAGGATGATGGCGTGGGTGTTACCGAAGGAGTAGGTGTATCTGTCTGCACAGGGGTAGGTGTTGGTGTTGGTGTTGAGGTTGAAGTTGCTGTCGGCGTTGGCGTACTGGCACTACCAGGTAACTGGATGCGGAAATAAATTTCCTTCTTAAAATTGCCGTAGACCCCATCCAACGTGTTAGACAATGGATTGCCAGATCGTGGTACGGTAAATGTGGGAGCATGGCAGAAATCGTCATCAGTGCAAGCGGGATACTGAGAGATATTGAGCGTCGTTGGTGAAGCGAGTTGCGTTCCATCTGTGTCACCCGTAGCTCCTGGATAGATGTATAATGATTTGCCATCATTGCTTATATCTATAATATAGAAGCTTCCAGCAGTATCCTGGGTAATACGCATCTTCAGTAGATAGGGATCAGAAGAGGGAAAATTTATCTTGACATCCTTGACAATCACCCCATTTTGGAGAATAGCGTGATGGGGTCCGTCGTACAGATTATCATAAAGAATGTGCATATTGCCCTGTGTATCAACATACGCATCTGTTAAATAGGTGAGATCATAGTCTGTATTATTCTTTGGTTTCACTTTCGCGACCAGCGTTTCTGTTACCGTCGGATTATTGACGTTGCTAATGTGGAAGTATGAGAGTTCGTCAAAGACGTAATCAAAACCGTTAGATGGTGCGGGAGGATATCCCAGCTCTTCACGGGTAGCATCGCGCATGCCCACAAAATTGAGATCGTTATTATCGCCGGGGAAAAGAAAGAAGTATGTGAAACGAAAATTATCAATCTGGTTGAGATGAAACTGCCAGTTCTTCGTGGTCGGATCATAGTAGGCCCACCGGAATGTACCGGGTTTGTCAACATTCGTCTGGCAAATCACGATATCTCCTTTGTCGTTCACTCCTACCCCACTATACCCCTGCTCTGGTGCCGAGGGATCATTTGGGCCACCAGCCCACTGTCCGGGAAGCATTTCCGTTGTAAAGGATTGGCCGAGGTCTGTGGATTCGATATGCTGGAGCTGGCCTTTTGTACCGGGCCAGGCAAAAAGGTGAAGCTCATCATTAGGCCCACGAATGATGTTAATTGGCTCTGTCCCGGCATCCCCAGTACGGATCTCCTGCCAACTTCCTCCTGGCGCTTCATGCATTAAGTGCCATTCCCGATCTACATCCTGACTACCAGCTGAGGTATAAACCGTGAATAGATCACCTGTTGACATGCGCACAATTCGAGTTTTATGCATGCCCCAACTGTTAGGTACATAATCATTTGCCGTACCGTATGCCTGGTTAGTGACCTGTCCGAGGGCTTGTAATGTTGGTTGGCTTGCGTCATTTGTCTGAGCATGCACCGACCTGGGATTGAGAAGCGAACCTGTCATTAATGGCATAGAAAGCGCTACGAGACTGATACTAACGATAAGTAGTCCAAGAAACTTGAGCATGCCATGCCTCAGTAGGTGTGAGCCGGTTTTTTTTGTCTTCATAAACTGATATTCCTTTACTTTTTGTAGAAGCTCTTCTGATCCAACGCCCCCTGTATAAAATCGCTCTGGTAGAGGTAACTCTAAAATCCGAGAATTACCTCATAGTAAGTTAGTATCTGTAGGCATTCTCGTCATAGTAAACAGTGTTGTCCGTACCAGTAAACGCAGTAGCTATAGTCGTGGGGCCGGTTGTGCCGTCTATTACGGGACGGTCAATAGTGGTATCTCTTTGTTTAATACTCGGATGCCAGGATCCATCCCAGTGATCGGTGTAGATGTTCGCGTTGGTATATCCCTTCCAGACAAAGCGAATATACCCATTATTGGCATAAATGCTCGGTGCGGAAGAGGCGTAGTCAGAGAAAGGAGGCTGATCTACAAGTTGGGAATTTGTTCCATTGAGATACCCAAGATAGATATGGGGCGTACCAGAAGATGCTACCCATGATACCCAGATCTTATTAGTGCTCATATCATGGCTCAATGCAAGTCCTGCGCCATCCCTGGTATAGTCGGTAAAGGTAATCAGGTTGCTATAATGAATGAGATCTAGCAGCACGAGCAGATTCAGATGATGAGATCCATCCTTACCTACCCACCCTAAATACATATTATTGTTATCTGAGGTAAACGCTGGTGCATTACTGGTAGTCGCATTAGAGAATGAGGTTGGGTTCGGGATATCGCACCGTGGTACAAACCGACATGTAAAGTTCCCAACAAAGAGTTGATCTGAGCCATTTCCAGCCCGCCAGGCAACTATCAGATTACTCTTCCAACAGGCGAGCGCAGGAGCACTCGTTGTTGATTGGATAGTCAGATAATCCCTTTGGATAGTTGTGTCGTAAATGTGTATCCAACCGTTATCTGTATTTTCTGCGTAAGCATAAAAGCTATCAAATTTGCCTGTATCCGGGCTACCACATGATACACTTATGCCAGGACTAACATTTGATTGACCATAACCAATAACATGGGCATATGCAATCTGAGGGAACAACGTACTAATAAGTAGGAATAATGTGGAGATGACTCCAGCTACGATAAGAGATTTTGCGCTGAAACGATGCATGTTGCAAATCCTTTCTTTGACTAGTAATCCATTTTGTTGTATTTTTACGTATTGCTAGCGAATCGCGCATTAGGCGGCGATACACTGTTACCGCTTGGCAGCAGCCAGATACATACCTACAGGTGGACACAAGCAGCACGGCAGCTGAAGAAGCCGCTGCACATTTGTTATGAAGACGGCGCGCTGAAGCGTTAGAGGCCACAAACAAAGTCACAACTCTACGAGTTGCCAACGCTTATACGCGGCCATCGCCGCTTTTGAAGGAGGAGCCGCCAGCTTCCGGCGTGGGCTCACAACATTTTTATTGTCATCATCTACTAGACCCATACGTATTGCTACAACTCGCTGAAACGGCTACGCGTGAACGCCAGAGCTACGCGGGCATGGGGATGGACCGGCACGAGAACGGCGTGCTGCTGCTGGAGAAGCCGGGGCGCATGCGGTGGAACTATGCCGCGCCGCCGGGCAAGGTCTTTGTGCTGGATGGGAAGTTCAGGTGGTCTTACACGCCGGGGGATGTCCAGGTGCAGCAGATTCCGGCGAAGAAGCTGGACGATCTGCGCTCGCCGCTGCGCTTTCTGCTGGGGCATGCGCAACTGACGAAGGAACTGAACGGGCTGACGATGACGCCGGGCGATCGCGGCGAGTTCCGGCTGCGCGGCGTACCGAAGGGGATGGAGCAGCGGAGGCGATTGACCCTGGTGGTGCCTGGTTCGGCGCGTATGCTCCATCCGCTCCTGCTGTTCGTGGACGCCGACGTCCGCCTGGCGCCGGAGGGCGCCGCCCGCGCCGCCGCCTTCCTGGCGGCGAGCGGCGCCGACTTGGCGAGCGGCATCCCGCGCCAGGAGACCGTCACCTTCCTCGAGCGGCTGCTGCTGCCGCTGATCCACTTCGTGCTGCTCGGCTTTCTGCCGCTCGGCCGCATGCGCGCGAGCCGCCATCCGGCCTACGGCGCCGGCTGCGGCCAGCTCTTCCTGACCACCCGCGCAGCCTATGCGGCGATGGGCGGGCACGGCGCCATCCGCTCCTCGCTGCACGACGGCGTGGCCCTCCCCCGCGCCTTCCGCCGCGCGGGGCTCGCCACCGACCTCTTCGACGCCACCGGGATCGCCACCTGCCGCATGTACCGGAGCGCCGGCGAGGTCTGGCGCGGCCTCGCCAAGAACGCCACCGAGGGGCTCGCCGCGCCGGAGAAGATCGTCCCTGCGACCCTCCTCCTCCTCGCCGGGCAGGCCATGCCGCCTCTCCTGGCGCTGCTGGCTCTGCTCGGCAGGCTGCCCCTCTTCGTCCTGATCCCCGCCGGGATCGGCACCGCCGCCGCGTACTTTCCCCGCCTGATCGCCGTACGCCGCTTCCGCCAGCCGCTCGACGGCGCGCTGCTGCATCCGCTGGCGATCGCCGTCTTTCTGCTCCTGCAGTGGATGGCGCTCGGGCGCCGGCTGCTGGGCCGGCCGGCCGGCTGGAAGGGGCGCACGTACGCCCCGGCGCCTAGTCCTCGGGGGTGACGACCTCGGAGCCCCGCGGCCAGCCTCCCCGCAGGAAGGTGTCCGCCGCCGGGAAGAACTCCTTCGGGCGCTCGATGTAGGGGTGGGAGCCCGCCCCCTCGATGGCGAGGAAGCGGCCGCTCGCGGCGTGGGCCGCCCACTCCCGCGACGCCTCGACGGGGACCAGGTCGTCCGTCCCCTGCATCACCAGGAGGGGGGCGCGCAGCTCGGCGAGCCGCGGCCGGAAGTCCCAGCGCTCCATCTTGGGGACGATGTGGCGGAAGTAGACGTTCATCACATGCTGCGGCCACTCGTTGGGAAAGGAGGAGACGTCCTCGAGCGGGAAGCGCGCGGCGGCGGCCAGCTCCCCCATCTGGGCGGGGAGCAGGAAGTAGGTGAACCAGGCGCGGCAGAAGGCCACCGGGTCCTCCTGGTCGATCCCCTCGCGCCGCATCTCCTCGAGCCGTGAGATGCCGGGAGGGAAGATCATTTCCTCCGCGGTCGGCAGCTCCTGCTCCCACTCCCCCGGCCGGCGGGGAGTGATCGGGCAGACCAGCAGCATCCGTTCGACCCGCTCCGGGTTCTCGAGCGCGTAGAGGGCGGTGACCGCGGCGTGGTAGGAGGCGCCGAGCAGCGCCACCTTCTCGAGGCCGAAATAGCGCCGCACCGCCTCGAGGTCGGCCACGTCGTCCTCGAGGCTCAGGTGGCGGCCGTCGGTGAAGGCGCTCGACCGCCCGCGGCTCCGCGGGTCGTAGAAGATGAGGCGCCGCCCTTCGGCCAGCGGCTGCAGCAGCTCCGCCAGCCAGTTGGCATTGGGGACGAGCACCGTCTCAGGCCCCTCGCCCAGGACCTGATAGTAGAGGTGCAGCCCCCGCCGGACGAACACGAACCCTTCGCTGCTGCGCATCGGCCGGATCGTATCGGAAGCCGGGGCGAGTGACTACCTGTCACGCGATCCGGTAGCGGTCTCGCTTGACCCGCGCAGCCGACTGGCAGCGAGCGAAGCGAGCGTAGACCGAAGGAGGCGAGCAGGGTCAACGAGGACGCTACCGGATCGCGCCCGTGGCCTCCACCGGGACCTCGACGTCGAAAATCCGGAAGGGGGGGCGGTCCGGATAGGAGCGTTGCAGCAGCGACAGGCAGACGTTGTAGACCGGGATCCCCTGCGCCGTCTTCCCCTCGGGGCGGCCGTTGTGCGCGTGGCCGTGGAACACCGCCTGCACGGGGTAGCGGGAGAGCGGCTCCTCGAGCCGGCTCGAGCCCAGGAAGCAGAAGATCTCCGGCGGCTCCCCTTCCACCGTCTCCTGGATCGGCGAATAGTGGAGCACCGCGATGCGCGGCTTGCCGCGCAGGCGCGCCAGCGCCGACTCGAGCTTCAGCGCCTCGTCGACCGCCTCGCGCACGAACTCCTTGATGATCGTCTCCCCCCAGGGGCCGAGCGCCGCCCGGCCGAAGCCGCCGCAGAAGCCCTTCACCCCGGCGAAGCCCACCCCCTTGACCTCCGTCGAGTCGCCGTCGAGCACGCGGATGCCACCCTCGCAGAGCACCCGCACGATCTCCTTCTCCTCGCCTCCCTCGAAGTCGTGATTCCCCAGCACGGCGATCACCGGCACGTTCACCGCCGCGTGAACCTCGCGGGCGAGCACCTGAGCCTCCTCGGCGAGCCCATGGTCGGTCAGGTCGCCGCAGAGCACCAGCACGTCGCACTCGCGACCCGCCTGGGTGAGCACGTCGCGCATGGCGGCGTCCGGCGTCCTGGTGTAGTGCAGATCGCCGATCGCTCCGACCCGCACGATCCCCTCTCGTTGCGCCATCTCGTCTCTCCTCTCTCGCACTCGACTTCAGCCCGCAAAATCTTCAAGAGACGTGCCATACCGGCTGGTATGCCTCTTGCTCTGTCCAGCCACCTTCAACGGGAGAACCGGATGCCAGCCCAGACCGCCCCACAGACGAGCCACCTCAGCGCCGAGACGAAGGAGTTCTACCGCGAGGCGATGCGCGCCTTCGACGACGCCGAGCTCCCCTTCCTGGTCGGCGGCGCCTACGCCTATGCCCGCTATACCGGGATCACCCGGCACACCAAGGATTTCGACGTCTTCGTGCGCCCGCAGGACTTCGATCGTGCGCTGGAGGTCTTCGCGAGCAAAGGGTGGCAGACCGCCCGCACCTTCTCCCACTGGCTGGGCAAGGGGATCCAAGGGGACGACTTCGTCGACGTGATCTTCAGCGCCGGCAACGGCGTCGCCCGGGTGGACGACCTCTGGTTCGAGCACGCGGTCGAGGAGACGGTGCTCGACTATCCCGTCCGGCTCATCCCCGCCGAGGAGATGATCTGGTCCAAGGCGTTCATCATGGAGCGCGAGCGCTTCGACGGCGGCGACGTCTCGCACGTGCTGTTCAGCCGCGCCAGGGAGCTCGACTGGGACCGCCTCCTCCGCCGATTCGAGCCGCACGGCGGATGGCGGGTGCTCCTCGTCCACCTCACCCTCTTCGGCTACATCTACCCGGGCGACACCGGGCTGATCCCACGGCGCGTGCTCGAGACCCTCGCCGACCGGCTGCGGCGCGAGGCCGCCGATCCCCCGCGGGAGGAGGCCGGCGTCTGCCGGGGGACGATCCTCTCCCGCTCCCAGTACCTGGTCGACACCCATCTGCGCGGGTACCGGGACGCCCGGCTCCAGCCGCTCGGCAACCTGACCGCCGAGCAGATCGAGCGCTGGACGGCAGCCGCCGCGGAGGACGGCGACACCAGCCAGCTGGCGATGCTCGAAGAGAGTGAGAAAAAGCGGTAAGGCGCGGTCTATCCCGGTTCCCGGCCCGGCCCCCAGCCGGGGGGAGCCATCTCGAAGCCGGCGAAGTCGAAGGCCGGCGCCACCGTGCAGCCGACGAGCGTCCAGCCGCCCACCGGCCGCGCCGCCTGCCAGACCCCGGCGGGGACCACCACCTGCGGGCGCTCCCCCGCGGCGAGGTCGGTGCCGAGCCGCAGGGTGGAGCGCTCCCGGCCGTCCGCCGAGAGGGTGACGTCGAGCGGCGAGCCGGCATAGTGGTGCCAGACCTCGGCGGCGTCCACCCGGTGCCAGGCCGACTCGTCTTCCTGCCGCAACAGGTAATAGATGGCCGTCGAGGCTCCGCGCCCGCCGGACGGCGCGTCAGCCGGAGAGGGGTCCCGGAAGGTCTCGCGGTAGAAACCCCCCTCCGGATGCGGCGCGAGGCCGAGGAGACGGACCACCTCGTCGGCGGTCATTCGCGTTATTTGCAGGGGGCGTCCCCGGAGCACGGGGCGATCCGCCAGCGGACGGTGACGCTGGCGTCCACCCCCACCTGCCCCGCCGAGACCGGCGTCGCCGCCGCCTCGGCGGTCATCATGGCGCGTCCGCGGAACGGCTGCGGCTGGGAGATCGCGACCCCGCCCTCCGCCACCTCGACGATCTCCACCAGCCGCACCCGGAGGGCGGCGGCCAGCGCCTCGGCCTTCCCCCGCGCCGAGCGGACCGCGTCGGTGAGCGCCGCCGCTCGCGCCGCGCCGTCGTCGCGCAGGCCGAACTCGACCCCATCCAGGTTGTTGGCGCCGGCGGCGAGCCCGGCGTCGATCACCGGCCCCACCTTGGCGAGGTCGTCGATCCGCACGCTCACCGAGTTGGAGGCCTGGTAGCCGGTGATGCGCGGCGGCGAGTCGGAGCGCGCCTGAGCGTACTGCGGGCCGAGATTGAGGCCGCTGGTCTGGATGCGCTCCGCGGCGATTCCCAGCTTGCGGATGGCTTCGAGGATGGCGCCGGCCGTCCGATTGACCCGGTCCTGGGCCTCGCGGGCGGTCGTCGCCTGCGCCAGCACGCCGAGGCGGACGGTCGCCTCGTCCGGCGAGGCGTGGGACTGCCCCGAGCCCGAGACGGTGAGGACGGGATAGTCGTCCGGCGCTCCTTGGACGGTTTGTGCGGCGAGGGGCGCTGCCAGGGCCAGGGAAAGGAGGGAGACTGCGATCAGCTTGCGCATCGCCTCAGTATACGGGGAACCCCGCCGGCTTGAGGGGCCGGCGGGGGCAAATCCAAACGCGAGTCAGCGCTCTTCTTTCGTCGGAACTGTGGCGGCCTGTCTAGCCTGCTGAATCGCCAAATCGGCCTCCCGGGCATACTGCCGACGAATCACCAGGCTGGCGAGATTCAGCAGGACGCTCGCGCCGACCAGGATGAGGCCGACCGTGAACAGGTCCACGCGTCCCAGATGTTGCAGAGAAAGTCCCGCGGTGACGTACTGAGAAGAATGTGCGCCCAACCCGAGGAGGCTCGCCATGGGGCCGCCGGTTGCCCCGTCTCCGACCAATGCCACAAAGCCCAATGCCGCCGAGCCGGTCGCCGTTGCCTGCAGACCGTTCGGATCGACCACAGTATAAGGATCTTTGGTCCCTCCCTGATTCGACATTCCCTCTCCTTTCTGGGCGGCTAGCCTTGATCGGAGCCGCTGATCCATCTTCAGAGTCTTTGCAGGAAAAACCCGCCGCATCGCGCGCGGGGAAATGAGCAACCCTGGTCTTTCAAGAGGCGAGGGGCACCGGAAAAAGTTACTCCGGCTCTATCTCGGCTCGCCGGACAGCACAAAGGGAGCCCAGTAGTAGGGCTCGGCATACTTCCCGGACTGGATCATCGCGAGCTTGGCACGGCGCAGGGCCTGCGCCTTCTCCTCCGAGTCTCCCAGATAACGATAGAAGTCGAACATCAGGTTCGAAGTCGAGCGGTCCACGACCGGCCAGAGGCTGACGACCAGACTCCTGGCGCCCGCGTAGAAGAACGCTCGGGTCATCCCGACGACCCCCTCCCCGCTCACTTCCTTCCCCAGCCCCGTGTCGCAGGCAGACAGGGTCACGAGGTCAGCATCCAACTGAAGGTTGAAGATCTCATAGACCGTCAGCCTGCCATCCGAGCCCCGGCTCGGGGTCAGCTCGAGGCTCGAAAGCTCGGGACGGGCCTCGTTCAGGACGCCATGCGTAGCGAAATCGACTTGACGCGCCGTCCTGAGAGCTGCATTGGCCTTGACGTTGTCTTCCGTAGCGGACGCTCCCGTGTAGAGCGCAACCGTGGACGGCGGAAAGAGCTTCGCGATTCTCTCGACCTCCCTCCCGGACTCCGTCAGCCTCTCCAGTCTCGGCTCCCCCGCCTGCGATCCGGAGCCGCGGGTCATCAGGGCCATGTCCGGGGCGGCCGGCATCCCGGGAGGGATCATCGGATCGGCGAAGCCGACGAAGCGCTTCGCGGCGCGGCCGTTCGCTGGCGCGGGCCGGGCCGCGCGCAGACCCCTCAGCACGCTGGCCGAAGGGATGTACGAGACGGCGAAGCGCCGCAACAGGTATGGGAGATCCCGGAAGCCCTGATCGCCGCTCGCCTTCGCATCCGTCAGCAGAGCTTCGAAAGGGAGGAGATAGAGCGGGCCGTCCGGCGCGATCAGCAGGCGGTCCTTGCCGCTCAACGCGCCCGCGGCGGGTGCGATCAGCTCCGAGTACAGCCGGGCCGCGAGATTCTGGTACCGGACCCGCTGCCGCTTCCCGCGCTCCTGCAGCGCGGAACGGATCGCCTTCACCTCACCAGCCAGATCCTCGCGGGGAGGGAGCCGGTAGCTCTGCAACCCCTGCCGCGTGACCACGAACAGGAAGGAGCCGTTCTGCGCCGTGAAGTACTGGAGGAGGGCGGTCCGCTCGTCGAGCAACGCCTGAATCTCCTTCAGGTTCAGCGGAGTGGGATAGCGCACCTCGGCGTAATGCTGATGCTGGCTGCGAATCCTGGATTCGAGCTCGACCATGTTCCTCTGCACCTCGTCGAGCTGCTGCTCCAAGGCCGCGGCCTCCGCAGGCCCGGCCCGGCCGAGCTTGTCCTGAAACTTCGAGAGGCGGGCTCCCAGCTCGACTTCCTGCTGCTTGAGGACGGGATCGATGCCTTGCCGGACGTTGATGTTGCCTTCCGCGATCAGGTCGAGAAGGCTTCTGGAGCGGGCCCGTTCGCTGACGTCCAGGGCGGCCTCTTGATCAGGCCCTGAAGCGTTCCCCTCGGGGCTCATCAGGAGGTCCATGTACAGCTCGTAGTAGCTCCGCTTGGAGGCGAAGAAGGAGGTCTTCAACTTGTCGCTGAGCACGTTGTTGCGCAGCGACTCGACGATCTCCAGCGATTGACGGCTCTTTTCACGCGCCGCCGGCAACCGCTTCTGTGAGCTTTCGAGCGCGGCCCAGCGGAAGAGGCATTCGGCCTGCAGGCTGGCGTTCTCCACTTTTTGGGCGAGAGCCAGGGTGCGCCGGTAGGAGTCCTCCGCCAGCCCGAGCTTTCCCAAGCTTTGATAGACCGTGGCGATCTCCAGCAGGGTTGCGGCCTGCGCCTTGCGCGCACCCGCCTTCGTCCGGAGCTCCAGAGCCGTCTGCAGGGCGGCGAGGCCCGCCTGGGGGCGGCCCAGCGAGGCATAGGCGACCCCCGTGTCGTGGAGAGCGAGGTCGAGACCGGATGGGGATTGCTCTTTCCGGTAGATCGACTGGGCCTGCCGGTAATAGGCCAGAGCCTGGGTCGGGTTTCCCTTGGATTGATACATCCAGCCGATGTTCGTCAGGATCCGAGCTTGAGTGTTCTCGTCCTTATCCTGAAAATAGGGCAGTGCCTGACGGTATTGCGACAGCGCGGTGTCGGGTTCGCCCAGATTGAAATAGACCGATCCCAGCGCCTGGTGGGCGAAGGCTTGGCCGTTCGGGTCTTTGCGCTCCTGATTGATCCTCAGGACCTCGCTGAATTCCGTGCGGGCATTCTCCAGGTCTCCCCGCGTCAGGCCGACTTTTCCAAAACAGAAATGAACCGAGGCGTCCACTGCGAGGACGCCGGCCGGCAGCAACCCCGCCAGCCGCCTCGCCTCTTCGCAAGCCTTCTGCGCGTTGGAGGTCTCGCCGCGATCGAGCCAGATCGAGGAGATCGTGATCATCGCGTTGGCCGCCGGAGCGAAGTCCTGCCAACGGGTCAGCACCCGTCGCGCTTCGTCCAGCGGCGCCAGGGCGCGGTCGAGCTGGTGCTGTTGATAGGCTGCCCTTCCCAGGGCATAGAGAGTCAGGCCCAGTTGGCGGTCGTCCCGCAACTTCCGCGAGATCGCGAGGGAGCGCTGGAACGCCCCGACAGCTTCTTCCGTCTGCCCGTTGGCGACAAAGGCGTTGCCGACCGCCTGGAAGGCCCGCGCCTCCTCCGCGGCCCACTCGGCCTCCAGCGCCAGCGCCAGCGCCTGCTGGCTGTGCTTCAAGGCATCGGGCGGCGCGGAATCAATACCGTTGGCGATCTGGATCAGCGGATCGATCAGCTCCTGGCGGGCTCCGGCTTTCTCCCAAAGCCGGAAAGCGTTCTGGAGCCGGGGGAGAGATTGCGCGCCGTCCGCCTCTACCGCCCTCCTCCCCGCTTCGTACTCCCGCTCCGCCGCGACCCGGTCGGCGTCGCCGGATCTGGAGCCGCGGAGCTCCCGCACGTCGAGGCGGTAGCGGCCGCGGGGCGACCGCGGGCTCTTGGCGCGAACCACCAGCCGGTAGACACCGCCCCGAGGGACGGTCAAGACCAGCCGGTCGGGGCTTTCGATCCCCCCCGGATCGTCGAAGACGGGCGTGGATTCCCCGTGCGGTCCGACCAGTCGGGCCGTCACGTCGAGGCTGGGCTGCCAGATCCGCAACGCCAGATACGACCCGGCCGCCAGCGGGAGCCGGTAGGTGTGAGTCTCCGTGCCGGCGATCTCTCGCTCGACGGGCTTGCCGACCTCGAGATCCGGCTTCGGTCCCTGCCGGCAACCGGAAGCCAGGACTCCGAGAAGCACGGCCAAGAGGACCAGACGGCGGATGGAGACGGTGGAAAGGGGCGCGATCGTCACGGTGAAGTTCTCGGTTGGAAGCTGTCTATATCTTACCGCACAACAGCTTACGGCCAGGGAACGCCCGCCGGTGAGCCCGGTTCGCCAATCCGATCGGGAGAAAGGATAGGATTTCCCTATGGGGACCGACGACCAGGAGATGGTCACCCGCTTCCTGCGGGGGGAGAAGGAGGCGGTGAGGACCGTCGACCGCTGGATCTCGAGCGCCGCCTGGCCCTACCAGCGCCGGCTCGCCGACCACTGGGACGACGTGCTGCAGGAAGTCCGGCTCGAGGTGACGCGTTTACTGGGGCAGGGGAAGTTCCGGGGGGAGTCGAGCCTCCGGACCTATCTCTGGCGGGTGGTCAGCCATACCTGCCTCGACCAGATCCGGTTCCTGACGAAGTGGAAATGGGCCGACCTGGAGGAGGTGGACCAGCGAGACGAGGACGCCGATCCGGTCGCGACCGGGTCCGTCCGGCACGAGCAGAAGGATCTGCTGCTGCGCGTCCTCGACCGAGTCCCCACCGACTGCCGGGAGATGTGGCGGATGATCGTCGCCGGTCTGTCCTACCGGGAGATGAGCCTGCAGCTAAACGTCGCCGAGGGGACTTTGCGGGTGCGCGTCCTGCGCTGCCGGGAGCGAGCCCTGGCCGCCAGGCAGGAATTGCTGGACGGTCCGACGGGCGGGAGAGGTAACAATCCAACGACAGATTCGCCTACTAGAAGCGGAAAGGCGAATATGAAATGACCTGCGAACAATCCATCGAGCTCCTCCCCTGGTACCTGAATGGCACCCTGGAGACCGCGGAACGCGACGAGGTCCGGGGCCACCTGGAGACCTGCGAGGCTTGCCGGACGGCTCTTGCCGAAACCCGGGAGGCGGGAAAGATCTTCGCTCAGCACCTCCCGCCGGAGGCCCTGATCGCCCTGGCCTACGGCGAACGGCCGGACGGCATGGACCCGGCCCTGGCCGAGCGTCACCTGGATTCGTGCCCGCAATGCGCCGCCGAGCTCGAGCTCGCGCGGATGAGCCGCCGGCTCGAAGAGGACGACCGCATCGTGATCTTTCCGGCGCCACCGCCACCCGAGCCCCCGAGAGAGAACCCGGCCTGGCGTCGCTCCGCCATGGCGGCCAGCCTGGTCGGACTCATCGCCCTGGGGGGATGGTTCCATGCGGCCCAGCGCTCCCGCCTGGCCGACGGTCTGGAAGCGAGGAATCAGGCGATCCAGTTGCGGCAGGCGGAGCTCCAGACCGGCATGAAGGAGATTCAGAGCCGGTTTGCCGAGTTCGCCCAGCCGCAGATCAACACCCCCGTAACCGATCTGCGGCCACTCCATTCGGAAGAGGTCGTACGGGGGGGGCCGAGCCCCGAAGTCGCGCTCCCCGAGCGGCAGATCGTCACGACGATCCTCCAGGCCAGCCCCGAGGTCCGCTCGCCCGCGAGAGACGTGGTCATTCTCGACGAGACGGGAAAGCCGTTGTGGCAGCACTCCGGCCTCAAGCGCAACGACTCCTTGGAGTTTACGATCACTCTTCAGCCGGGCTTTCTCAAGCCCGGCCGCTACACCATCCAGCTCTACGAGAAGGTGGGCGGCCAGCGGGTGCCGCGAGAGAGCTACAAGATCCGCGTCGAGTAGAGCGCGACCTACCGCCCCACCTCCCGCGCCGCCGCCCCCTCGATGGCGAGCGTCGCGGGGTCCTGGAGGAAGGCGGCGACGCCCAGGGCGCCGGGCTTCCAGCGCTTGTCGATGCCGAGCACGATCTCGCCCGACTTCTCGGCGCCGGCCGTCCCCGGCAGGGTGAAGGCCTTCTCCAGCCGGCGCACCACGCGGTCGTTCCGGAGGAGGCGCGAGGCGTTCTCCCCCGCCTTGACCTCGGTCGCGAGGCCGCTCTCGTAGACCGCCACCCAGAGGTCGAGGGCGCCCGTGCCCACCGCCCGCGCCAACTTGGCGCCGACGTCGATCTTGAGATGCCCGTCCGCGGTCGGCGGCGCCACGGCGAGGGTCACCTGGGCCGCGGGAGGAGCCGCCAGGGCGTCGGTGATGCGGCCGAGCACCTCCCCCTCCGAATTCCCCACGCACTCCGTGTGGCCGTTGACCACCACCTGCGGCGTGTAGATCCGGTTGCTGCGGAAGACCCGTCCGGCGTAGGCGCGCTGCCGCTCCGACCAGCGGGCCGAGGAGAACGGGTCCTGCCAGCCGATCGAGTTCCAGTAGTCGACGTGGAAAGAGAGGGGAATCACCTTCCCCCGGTAGCGGGAGTCCTGCGCCAGCTTGCTGAGCAGGCGGTCGGCCGGCGGGCAGCTCGAGCACCCCTGCGAGGTGAACAGCTCGACCACAGCCACGCCGCCTGCGGAGGGGGCGGCCGCCGGAGCCGGCGCGGAGGGGGCGGGCTCCCCCGAGACGCCGCGGGCCGCGGCCAGGACGACGAGCAGGACGAGGCCGAGGGCGAGGAGCGGAAGGCTGGGGACGTGCGGTCGTGGATTCATCGCGGATACCTCCGTTCTCAGATACGGACGCGGGGCGCCGGATGGCTTGCAGGCGCCCGGCGGCTCTCCGCGCTACAATCTACCGGAAAGGAGATTTGGGAATGACGCGGAAAGCCGGAGCCACCCTCTTCATGATCCTCACGCTGCCCCTCTTCCTGAGAACGGCCGGCCATGCCGCGGCGGCGCCGAACCTCCAGATCGGAGACGCGGCCCCCGCGTTCACCCTCCATACGCTCGACGGCAAGACGATCAGCCGCGAGACCCTCAAGGGGAAGGTGGCGGTGCTCGACTTCTGGGCCACCTGGTGCGTCCCCTGCCGCAAGGCCCTCCCCGAGCTCAAGGAGCTGCGGCAGAAGAACGCCGGCCAGCCGCTGGTGGTGGTCAGCGTCAGCGCCGACGAGGACCGCAAGGCGGTCGAGGAGTTCGTGCGCCAGAACGGCATGGACTGGCCTCAGGCCTGGGACGGCAAGGGGACGGTGATCGGCGGCATCTTCGGGGTTCAGAACCTCCCCACCTACGTGGTCCTCGACGCCACCGGGAAGATCGCCTACGGGCAGCGCGGCTGGTCGCCGATGAGCTCCGCCCGCCAGCTCGACCAGGCCGTCACTAAGGCGCTCGCCACGGTGACCAAGGGCGGCGCCGGCTCTGGCGTCGCTTCCGACAAGGCCCGCTGAGCCGGGGAGATTCCCCCCTTCAGGATTCCGAGGCGGGCAGCTCCGCCTCGTTTCCCTCGGCGAGCACGTCCGCGAGGACGGCGAGGGCGCGCTCGGAGTCGCCGGCGCAGACCTCGAGGCGGCTCAGGGCGGTCGGCTCGCCGGTGAGCAGGCTGACGCCGGGGAGACGCTCCTCGAAGACGGCGGCGTCGATCCCTTCCGATTCGAGCAGGGTGCGCGCCAGGTGGGCCTCCCAGGGCGAGTAGAAGCGGCCGACGGTGACCAGCGCCTCCAGCTCTCGCCGCTCGCCCCGCTCGACACCCTCCTCCGCCTCGTCGCCCACCACGTAGAACAGCGGGCGCCGCTCGCGCAGCAGCTCGACGGCGCGGCCGGCGTTCTCCGGGCGCACCTGGAGCCGCACGCCGCCGAGGCTGTTCGACAGCGCCCCATAGAGGCGGAAGAAGTGCTCGTCGGCGATCACCGCCTCGATCCCCTCGGCCTCCAGACAGGCGCGGGCGAGCTGCGCCTCCCACGGCGAGGTGAAGGTCTCGATGGTGACCAGCTGCTCGATGTCGAATTCGGCGTCCTGCATGATCGCGATTATGGGGTCGGGCAAGGGGGTCAAGACCAGGGGGTCAGGCCAGGCCGGCCTCGTGCATCAGCGCCCAGACCCCGTAGCCCACGGCGAGGAAGAACACCCCGGTGGCGACGGCCGCCCAGATTCCCCAGCGCCGGCCGCGCCAGTGCGACACCGCCCAGTAGGCGCCGCCGATGCTCATCAGCGTGAAGACGCAGAAGAGCACCACGGGCCACCAGAGCTGAGACGGATCGGCACGCATGCTGGAGTGATCTTACCTCCTAGCCCGCGGCGAGCGAAACGCCTTATGCTGGCGGCGAGGATGCCCGACGAGACGCCACCCACCCCGCCGGACGCCGTCCGCCCGCGCATCCGCGTCTATCGCGGCGCCGAGATCGCGCTCGGCCCCGGCAAGGTGAACCTGCTCGAGACGATCGCCAGCGCCGGCACCCTGGCCGAGGCCGCGCGGCGCCTCGGCATGTCCTACATGCGGGCCTGGAAGCTCCTGCAGACGATGAACGCAGCCTTCCGCGAGCCCCTGGTGGACACCTCGCGCGGCGGCTCCGAGCACGGCCACGCCAGCCTCACCCCCACCGGCCACGCCGTCCTCGCGCTCTACCGCCGCATGGAGGCCGAGAGCCGCCAGGCGATCGAGCCCGCCTGGCGGGAGATGGAGAAGCTGCTGAGGGAGTGAAGGGGTTCAGACCACGGACCGCCACGGACGAGCACGGACCTTCACGGACCGGGAAGAGGTAACCCGTAGCGACCTCGTCGCTGTCGTTGTTCGTCACCCTGGCTGGCACACGAGGCGATTCTCCAGCGCACGTCCTGCCTCTGAACGCCCGTCCCTGATTTACACATCTTGGCGGTATGCCTGAGCAAGGTGTACACTGCCTGCACTGACAATGAGGTGTAGGACAGTTGAACCGTCGTGAATTTTTGAAGGCGGGAGCCTTGGCCGGCACCGGGCTCCTCGCCGCACCGATGATCAATCTGGGACGTTGCCGGCTCTTCGCCGACGACCGGATCGAGCACTCGATCCGCGCCGTCGACCTCGTCGGGCGGTCGCTGGTGATCGACATGCTCGGCCTGCTGACGCTCGACTGGCCGAAGCTGTGGTCCTGGCAGCGCACGCCCGCCACCTTCGGCCCGGCCGACTTCCGGAAGCTGCGCGATTCCGGGGTGAAGGTCTTCCACCCCGCCGTCGAGCCCAACGATCCCCACCCCTACGAGGCCGCTCTCGGGTGGCTCTCCGGCTGGGACCGGCTGCTCGCCGAGCAGCCGCAGTACCTCCTGCGCATCGAGTCCGGCGCCGATTTCCGGCGCGTCCAGACGACGGGGAAGCTCGGCATCCTGGTGGGGTTCCAGGGCTCCGACCACTTCCGGACGCCGGAGGACGTGGCAAGCTTCCACGCCCTCGGACAGCGGGTCTCGCAGCTCACCTACAACGCCAGGAACCGCCTCGGCAGCGGCTGCTTCGAGCCCCACGACGGCGGCCTCACCCCCTTCGGCGCCGAGATCGTGGCGGCGATGAACCGGGTGGGCATGGTGGTGGACGTCTCCCACTGCTCCGAGCGCACCAGCCTCGACGCCTTCGCCGCCTCGCGGCAGCCGGTGCTGATCACCCACTCGAACTGCCGGGCGCTGGCCGCCAACCCGCGTTGTAAATCCGACACGGTGATCCGTGCGATGGCCGCCCAGGGAGGGGTGATGGGGATCACCGCCGTGACGGCCTTCGTCACCGGCCGCCCGCCCGCCACGATCGAGGAGGTGCTCGACCACTTCGACCACGTGGCCCGCGTCGCCGGCGTCGAGCACGTGGGGCTGGGGAGCGACCTCGACGCCTCGGGAACCGACCCGCAGACCGGCCGCCTGCTCGCCCGCTACGAGGTGCGCGGGCTTCCCCCCGCCCGCCGGGTGTTCGACCTCACCGAGGGGCTGATCCGCCGCGGCTACAGCGACGGGGCGATCGCCCTGATCCTGGGCGGCAACTTCGAGCGCGTGCTGAGCGCTCTCTGGGGCGGCGGCGCGCCGGCTCTCAAGGCTGCCGGGGCAGGGTAGCTCTCAAGCCTCCACCGTGATCTCCACGTACAGCGCCGTCTCCCGGCGCCGGCGCTCGAAGGCTTCGCGGTCGCCCTGGTTCAGCCGGTTGAGGTCCTCCGCCGTGGGGGCCCCGGAGTCGGCGCGCAGGATGCGCCCGTCGGTCTTGTAGCGGATTCTGTCGAGCAGGGGGGCGAACGGCATGTCCCAGCCCAGGGGATTGCGCCCCTTCGGACGGTGCGCCATCGCCTCGTCGACGGGGAGCAGCGCCACCAGGTCCGGCTGCTCCATCAGCTCCAGCCCCTTGTCGCGCAGCGTCGCGTTGTGGCTGCCGTGATGCCCCACCTTGTAGAGCGCCGTGCGGCGCAGCAGGTCGGCGGCGGTCACCACCGGGCCGTGCGGATCGCCCGGGTTCGGCCAGAGGAGCTTCGCGTCGTGCCACGAGAGCCAGTTGCCCACCTGCGCGTCGCCGGGGAAGAGCAGCACCTTGCCGCCGGGGGAGAGCTCGATGGCCAGGGCGAGGCTGGTGTTGTTGGTGTCGCTGTCGAGCTGGAGAGCGAGGTTGTCGGCCGCCGAGAGCCAGCTGTCGTCGATCCGCCGCCAGGAGAGGTCCGGCCCGCCGGCCGGCGGCGGCGCGGGCGGGATCGCCCCCTCCCCGGTGCCGGTGGGGCTTGCGGCATTCGCAGCGTTCGCCGAATAAGTGCCGTAGTAGTGCTTCTGGAAGAACTCCTCCTGCTGGGCGTCCACGGCGCAGACCTGATAGACGCGGTCGAAGGGCAGGCTGAGCTCGGTCAGCTCGTCCTCGTCGGAGTCGCCCGGGAGGCTCGCCTCCGCCGGGCTCGGCGCCGTCGTCGGATCGGCGGCGAGCGCCGCGGCGTAGAAGGCGGTCTCCTCGTCGAGCGCCAGCCGCGACTCGTAGACCTCGCTCGCCTGGCGCGAGGGGTCGCTGCGCAGCAGCAGCGACTCGTCCTGTGGCGGCCCGAGGACGTAGACGCGCGCGCCCGCCACCCCCGGCAGGGGGACCGGCGGCTCGCCGGGCACCCGGTAGCGCGGGGGCTTGCCGCGGCCGAGGACGTACTCGAGGGCCCGCTGCAAGCCCGACGGACGGCCATCCGCCCCGAGCTCGCCGAAGAAGCCGAGCACGGCGTCGAGGGCGTCCGCGCGCTCGTCCCCGCCCTGCATCCGCAGGCTCCGCGCCGCCGCGTTGAGGGCCCGCACGGCGGTGTCGCGCCGCGCCCGCAGGCGGGCCGCGAGGCCGTTCTCGGGATCCTCCGTCCAGGCCACCCAGACCTGGCCGATCTCGATCTGGTCGAACACCTCCCGCGCCTGCTCGAAGCCGGACAGATGATCCCAGTGCTGGTGGGTCGCCACCAGGACGTCGATCCGGCCGCCGGTCGCCACCCGCACGTTCTCGGCCACCTGCCGCATCCGCCCCTCGGCGTCCGCGGTGCCGACCAGCACCCCGCAGTCGATCAGCACGTAGCAGGGCCTCGCCCCCCCGGTCGCGAAGGCCAGCAGGAAGCAGTCGCCGAGACCCTGCCGGTACATGCGCACCGTGACGCCGGAGGGGGGCGCGGTCATCGCTGCTTCGAGCTGGGAGTCGTCCACGACATCCTCCTCACAGGGAATGATGGAGCACGGCGAACGGCTCGGGCTCGGCGCGCCGCCGCGGATCGCCGAAGTAGGTGGCGTAGAGCGAGCTGTCCGGGGTGCCGTTCAGGAAGCGGCGCTGGGTCTCCAGCCGGTCCTCGTTGGCGACCCCCTTGCCGATGCAGTAGCGCACCTCGCCGCGGTCGAGGTCGACCAGCACCATGCAGCCGCCGCGGAACCAGAAATCGTGCGGCGGCGGCGGCTTGAGGTCCCCACGGTCCACCGCGGCCTGGATCGCCGAGCTCAGATAGCCGTGCCGCCGCTGGGTGATCTCGATCACCAGGTCGGTCGCGGTCTGGCCGTCGGGCCCCAGGCGCCGCGCCGGGCGCACCGAGTGCACCTCGAACATCGGCAGGCCGTTCTTGGGATTGCGCTCGATCGAATGCGGCGCGTCGGCCCCCAGCGCCAGCCCGAAGTGGCGGGCGAGGGCGCTGACCTCCTCGCTGAGCAGCCAGTCGTGGATGTCGGAGCAGCTCTTGCGCATCTCGTCCCAGACCTCCTTGCGGCTGCTCGACAGCGACCAGTCGGGGCGCACGCGGCGGATGCTCGCCGCCCCGGGCAGCAGCCGCCGGAACTCGGCCGCCACCTCCCCCATCGGACAGCCCCAGCAGAGGCTCTCCGCCGACAGGCTGCGCACCCCCTGGGGGTAGATGCCGCGCCGGCGGAAGGCCTCGATCATCGCGATGCGGTAGCCGAGGTCGTCGTCCGGCACCAGGTCGCGGTCGGCGGTCACCAGGGCGCGCAGGTAGTCGCCGAAGGTGACGTCCACCGGCGGGCAGTGATCGAGGGCGCGGATGCACATGTTGAGGACGTGCCCGGCGGCCACCGACGCCTCGCGCGCCAGGCGGTCCACCAGGTCGGGGTGGAGCTCGCCGTGCGGCAGCACCCCCGTGCCGGCGCTCGCGATGCGCAGCAGGTCGGCGATGCGCGCCTTGTAGATGGTGAGGAAGGCGTCGAACACCGCCGCCACCAGGATGGCGCCGCGGGCGTGCGGCTCGCGGGTCTTCGGGAGGTCGGCCGGGCTCGGCTCGCGCGGCTTCCACTCGCCGGTCTTGGGGTCCACCTGCCCGAGCGCGTCGCGCAGCGCTCCGTAGTTGCCGATCGCCTCGCCGAACTGCTGCGCCAGCTGCCCCAGGAGGTTCTGCCCCGCGAGGTCGCCGCGGGTGCGCCGGATCTGGTCGCGCAGCGCCGCCGGGAAGGAGAAGTGCTGGAACAGCGCCACGATGTCCGCGAACCCCTCGTGGAGCGCCAGCGAGTCGGGGTTGCTCGGCTCGATGTAGCGCCGGTGGAGGCCGTCGAGCAGGGCGTGGGTGGTCTCGTGGGCGACGATGTCGTGCGACAGGCAGGCGAACACCGTGCCGCCGGGCAGGTTGCGCCCCGGGTGGTCGGCCGAGGCCGGGAAGTAGCCGAACAGGAGCGCCTTCTTCTGCGGGCTGTAGTAGGCGTTCTGCTCGCGTATGGCGTGCGGGTAGATGCGCAGCCGCGGCACGTACTGGAAATCCTGGTCGCCCCACGCCGGCGACCAGAGGACGCGCCGGCCGAGCGCCCGCTCGAAGTTGCGGATCGTCGTCATCGCCACGGCGTAGACCATCTGCTGGTGGAACTGCGGGTCTCCTTCGGAGGGATCGAGCCCGTCGGCCGCCAGCAGGAAGTCGTCGTTGAGATCGACCGGGGCGTAGAAGCAGCGGCTCGCCGGATCGACGTCCACCACCTCCAGATATTCACCGACCGGTCCCGGCTCCAGATCCTCCCACGGCACCTGGAGGGTCATCTGATTGATCACCGCGGTCTCGATCTGCCAGTTCAGGCTGGGGTCGAAGGCGTAGACCCGCAGCTTGCGAAACGGCGGACGCCGCCGGACGGGCGGCTGGACACTGGACGGCGCGTTCGTCATCAGCGGCAAAGCTCCTCTCTCGCGGGGACGCCTATTAAGTTGTCACAAAAAGGACCGGTTGGACAGCCCGGCCGGAGAAAAGAAGACGCAAAAGAAGAAAGGGACCGGAAGGAGCCGGTCCCTTGGAATCACCTCAGCCTCGCCGGGCTCAAATTTTCGGCAGAGCTCCGGCGTCTGCCTTCAAAAAAGCGGCAAAGGACGTCAGCGGCCCTGCTTGATGGCCGGCGGCAGCACGGTGACCGTCGCCGTATCGGTATCGTTCGCGTCGTCGAGGTCCGCGGCGTCCGTGCTCACCCAGGCCTGATTGTCCAGGCTGCCGGTGCTCGTGGCCTGCGCCGTGATCGTCACCGTGGCGCCGGCCCCGGAGGCGACCGTCCCCAGGTTGCAGACGATCGTGTCGGTGCCGCTGCAACTCCCCTGCGAGGCGGTCGCGGAGACGAATTGCAGGCCGGGGGGCAAGGGATCGGTCACCACGACTCCCGGCGCGTCGTCCGGCCCCGCATTGCCGACCGTGAGCTCGTACGTGAGCTGCGCTCCGACGCTCACCCGATCGAAATTCGCCCGCTTGGTGAGCGACAGGTCGGCCCTCGGCTCCTGCCCGGTGTAGACGCGGACCGTGACCGAGGCGTTGTCGTTGCTCGGATCCGGGTCGTCCCCGGCGCTGGTCACGCTCGCCGTATCGAGGAGAGTCCCGGCGGCGGTCGCGACCGCCGTGATCACCACCTCGGCGCCGTCCCCCACCGCCAGCGCGCCCAGCGCACAGGAGACCGTCGTGGTGCCGCTGCACGTACCCTGGCTCGCCTGCACCGAGGCCAGCGAGACCCCGGCCGGCAGGACGTCCGAGAGCACCACGCCGCTGGCGTCCTGGGGGCCGTTGTTGCCGACGTCGACCGTGTAGGTCACCGTCTCCCCCACCAGCAGCCGGTGCGGATCGGCGGTCAGCGCCAGCGCGAGGTCGGCCTCGGCTCCCGGCGCGCCGCTGACCGCGGTCACCGTGACCGCGGCGCTGTTGTTGCTCGGATCCGGGTCGGCCACGCCGCTGGCCACGGTCGCCGTGTCGGTGAGGCTGCCGGCCGCGTTGGCGACCGCCCCGATCACCACGGTCGCCCCTCCTCCCACCGCCAGCGTGCCCAGCGCGCAGGAGACGGTCGTGGTGCCGGTGCAGGAGCCCTGGCTCGGCTGCGCCGAGACCAGCGAGACCCCGGCCGGCAGCACGTCCGCGAGCACCACCCCGGTCGCGTTCGAAGGTCCCGCGTTGGCGACGTGCAGGGTGTAGGTGAGGCTCTGGCCCACCGTCACCGGATCGGGCGCGGCGGTCAGCGTCACGGCCAGGTCCGCCGACGGCGCGGGCGGTGGGGGCGGCGGCGCGCAGACCACCCGGGCCTCCGAATGGGCGATCACGACGTCGCCGCTCAGCCGGCCGAGGGCGCCCAGCAGGGAATTCTGGACGCTGACGTGGATCGCATTGACGGCGATGGCGCGGGAGGTCACCCCGTCGCCGCTCACGATCTGCTCGTTGAGCACCACCCGCACCCCGAGGAGATTGAGCAGCACCGTATTGGGCGCGACGCTCGCCCCGATGTGCAGGCCGAGCCCGAGCGTGCCGCCGGCGGCGGCGTTCACCAGCGTCGTGGTGCCCGTCGCGGTGAGGCCCGAGCCGCAGGTGCCGCCGATGGCCGCGCTCGACCTCACCTCGTCGGCATGGAGGGTGAGCAGGGGCGCCACCGGCACCAGCGAGAGCCCCAGGTCGTGCACCGTGGCGTTCGACGAGACCTGGCCGGCGGCGGCCGAATCGGTGTGGCTCAGGAGGAGGCCGGTGTGCAGCACCGTGCCGAACGCTCCGAGGCCCACGTTGACCGACAGCGCGCTGGCGTCCCGGTTGAACGGCGGAGCGTCGCCCGCGACCGCCGACAGGGGTCCGGACGCCACCTGGACCGTGGCGAGGAGCGTCTGCAGCTTCAGCGACAGTTGCTCGCCAAAGGCGGAGCCGTGGGTGACCGGCGCGTCGGCCTCCGCCCGGCCTCCCCCCCAGAGGACCACCGCGATGAAACCGAGCCCGGCGACCACCGTCCTCAGCCGCCGCCCCTCCCCCCTGCAAACGTATTTCTGCAATTCTCGTAATACGCCATCCTCGATTTTGGCCATAGAAGTCTCCCTGGCGGGCCCGCCCGCCGATCGAACAGCATTGCAGTTCTTAAAGCTGGTGCAATATACACCAGATTGAACTTGCGGAATTAGCGAGGTGAGCACACCGGGATCGTCGGACTCCGGAACGGATATCATGGCGGCTGTTGACGGCCGAGCCGCCCTGCGGCGGTACGCCCCGGGAGGCCGGATGAAGATCCAGCGTGGCAGGTACGCATTCCACCGCGCCGGCGCCCTGACGGCGCTCGGCCTTTCCCTCGCCTTGAGTGCCCTGGCGGTGCCGCCCGGCGTCCGGTCCATCCCCAAATCCGACTCCAAGGAGCCCTCCGTGACGAATCACGCCCGCGGTACGTTCGACGTGAAGGTGAGCCCGCAAGCCCCGGAGGAGAAGGTCGGCGATCCGACGGTAGGGAGGATGGCGCTCGACAAGCGGTTCCACGGCGACCTCGAAGCGACCAGCAAGGGGCAGATGCTCGCCGTCGGCACCGACGTCAAGGGCTCCGCCGGCTACGTGGCGATGGAGCGGGTGGTCGGCACGCTGAACGGGCACTCCGGAACTTTCGCCTTGCAGCACAGCGGCACGATGACGCGGGGGACCCCGAGCCTCACGATCGCCGTCGTCCCCGACTCCGGCACCGGCGAGCTCGCCGGGATCGCCGGCCGGATGGCGATCGAGATCGCGGACGGCAAGCACTCCTACGACTTCGAGTACACGCTGCCGGCGCACTGAAGGCCGGCGATTGCGACCTACAGCGCCGGGCAGGGGGCGCCGGCGTCCTTCCAGCGGCGGAAGGCGGCGACGAACTCGCCGTGCGGGGTGCTGACCGGCGCGCGGCCGACCCCCGGGCTCCATCCCCAGAGCACCAGCTTGTCGTCGCTGACGTGCTTGAGCAGGGCCTCCATGTCCTTGCCGCCGTTCTGCTTAGGGTCCTTGAGGACGCGGCAGATCTGCCCCCCGGTGCGGCCGATGAACACCATCTTGTGCTCGGGCGGCGGCAGCTTCCAGTCAGGGGCGCCAGGCGGCATGTGGGCGCCGTAGCTCGCCGGCGGGTTCTCGGTCGAGTGGCAGGTGGCGCAGGCGAGCCCCGGCGCTCCCAGGCCGTGCGGCCCTCGCTTGACGTTCTGCGCGTGGACCCGCGAGTCGTCGAACTGGAGCGGCGCGTCGCCGGGGATGTGACAGTTCTGACAGCGCGGGTGCTGGAGCACCTTCTGGACGACGGCGAACGCCTGGAGGGCGTCGGTGTCCTTCGCCGCCGCGGGGGCAGCCGCCGGCTTCGCGGCGTCCGCGTAGGCCGCGGCGAGCCCGCCCACCGCGACGATCAAGAGCAAACTGGGGATGGTTTTCCGCATCGCTATCGGTTCCTAGGCGAGGCGCAGCGGCAGGCGCCGCAGCCGCTGGCCGGTCAAGGCGAAGAGGGCGTTGGCGACGGCCGGCGCGATGGGCGGCGTGCCCGGCTCGCCGGCGCCCCCCATCTTGTCGGTGCTGGGGACGATGTGCACTTCGATGCGCGGCATCTGGTGCATCCGCAGGATCGGATAATCGTGGAAGTTCGACTGCTCGACTCGGCCCTCCTGGAAGGTGATCTCGCCGTAGAGGGCGGCCGAGAGGCCGTAGACGATCCCGGACTGCATCTGCGCCTCGACGCCGTCCGGATTGACCACCGGCCCGCAGTCGATGGCGCAGACCACGCGATGGACGCGGATCGCTCCCTGCTCGACCGAGACCTCCGCCACCTGCGCCACGAAGCTGCCGAACGACTCGTGGACGGCGAGGCCGGCCGCGTGCCCCGCGGGCAGCGGCTTCCCCCAGCCGAAGGCGGTGGCCGCGGTGTCGAGGGTGCGGCGGACGCGCGATCCCGCCGGGAGCATCTCCTGGCGGAAGGCGAGCGGGTCGCGGCCGGCGGCGTGCGCCAGCTCGTCGACGAAGCTCTCGACGACGAAGGCGGTGTGCGAGTGACCCACCGAGCGCCACCAGAGGACGGGGACCGCCAGCTCCGGGCTGTGCAGGTCCACGTGGTGGTCGGCGATGGTTTTCAGATAGGGCGCGTCCGAGGCCCCTTCGACCGAGGTGTCGTCCACCCCGTTCTTGATCATCGCGGCGAACGGCGTGCCGCCGAGGATCGACTGGCCGACGACGGTGTGCGCCCAGGCGACCGGCTTCCCCGCCTCGTCGAGCCCCGCCCGCAGCCGGCTCATCCACATCGGCCGGTAGTAGCCGCCGCGCATGTCGTCCTCGCGGGTCCAGACGACCTTCACCGGCCGGCCCGCCGCCTTGGCGAGGTGCACGGCCTCGGCGACGAAGTCCGCCCGCGGATTGGCGCGGCGCCCGAAGCCGCCGCCCAGGAAGGTGGTATGGACGTGGATCTGCTCGGGCTTCAGGCCGGTGATCGCCGCCGCGGCCCCCTGCTCGACGGTCTGGAACTGCGTGCCGGTCCAGATCTCGCAGCGGTCGGGCCCGAGCTCGACGGTGCAGTTGAGCGGCTCCATGGGGGCGTGCGCCAGGTAGGGGACCTCGTACTCCCCTTCCACTTGATGCGCCGCCTTGGCGTAGGCCGCCGCGAAATCCCCCTGCGTGGCGGCGGTCTTGCCGGCCGTCCTCACCTGCCGGGCGTAGTCCTCGCGCTGGGCGGTCGTCGAGTGGCCGGCGATCGCCCCTGGCTCCCACTCGACCAGCAGCGCCTCGCGCCCCTGACGGGCGGCCCAGAAATGCTCGCCGAGCACCGCGACGCCGGAGGGGATCTGGACGACGTCGACCACTCCCGGCACCGCCTTGGCCTTGGCGGCGTCGAAGCGCTTGACCTTGCCGCCGAAGAAGGGGGAGCGGGCGACCAGCGCCACCACCATGCCGGGACGGCGGACGTCCATGCCGAACTCCGCCTGGCCGGTGATCTTGACCTGGCTGTCGAGCCGGTGCGTCCTGCGGCCGATGATCTTCCAGTCCTTGGGGTCCTTGAGCCTCGGCGACTCCGGCACGGGGAGGAGCGCGGCGGCCTCGGCGAGCGAGCCGTAGCTCGCCCGTCGTCCGCCGGCGTCGCCATGGAGCACGAAGCCGTTCTCGGCGCGGCAGTCGGCGGCCGGCACCTTCCAGCGCCCGGCCGCCGCCGCGACCAACATCTCGCGCGCCGCCGCGCCGGCCAGCCGCAGCTGGTCGAACGACTCCCAGGTGCTGGTCGAGCCGCCGGTCATCTGGATCTTGAACTGCGTGTGGGCGTAGGCGAGGTCCGCCGGCGCGTGCTCGGAGCGCACGTGCCGCCAGTCGCACTCGAGCTCCTCGGCGATCACCATCGGTAGCGAGGTGAAGACCCCCTGCCCCATCTCCGAGTGCTTGAGGAGGATGGTCACGGTGTCGTCCGGCGCGATGCGGATGAAGGCGTTCGGCGTCGGCTTCGGCGCGGCGGCGGCCCCCGCGGAGGATGCCTCCTGGGCGAAGACGCGGCGCACGTTTCCGGGGAGGGTGAGGCCGATCACCAGGCCGCCGCCGACCACCGCCGTGTGGGCGAGGAAGGCGCGGCGGGAGAGCACGGGCGCGCTCACCTGCGGCTCGCTTCCGCCGGCTTGGCGCTGGTCTCGGCCGCCCCCGCGGCGTGATGCACGGCCGCGCGGATGCGCTGGTAGGTGCCGCAGCGGCAGAGGTTGGCGCTCAGCGCCGCGTCGATGTCGGCGTCGGTCGGGTGCGGCACCACCTTGAGCAGGGCCGCGGCGGCCATCACCTGCCCGGGCTGGCAGTAGCCGCACTGCACCACGTCGAGCTCCTTCCAGGCGCGCTGCACCGGGTGCGCTCCCTGGGGATCGAGCCCTTCGATGGTGGTGATCTCGTGCCCGACCGCGCGCGCGGCGGGGAGCACGCAGGAGCGCTGGGCGCGGCCGTCCAGGTGGACGGTGCAGGCGCCGCACTGCGCCATGCCGCAACCGAACTTGGTGCCGGTCAGGCCCAGCACGTCGCGCAGCACCCAGAGCAGCGGCATGTCGTCCGGGGCCGAAACGTCGTGGTCCTCGCCGTTGACTCGAAGCTTCATACGGTCTCCGTTCTGCAAGATTCTCTGCATCTATATCATAGCTTGACGCGTCAAGGATTCAGGGCGTCCGCCCGTCTATGGCATCATGAAGCGACCATGACCGACGATTCCAAGCGCGACCGCAAGCCCAGGAGCCGGTTCAACCTCGCCCTGGTGCCGGCGGTCTCCGCCGCCCTGGTGGCGTTCGGCTGCGGCCCTTCGCCGCGCCAGTCGGCTCCCCGGCCCGCCGCCTCCACCGTTCCCTGCACGGACGCCCAGGGGAACCCGCTGCCGCCCGGCGCCTGCAACCAGCCCGGCTACCGGCCGGCCAGCCGCTCGGGGTTCCACCACTGGTACTCGGTGGGCGGGACGGCGGGGTTCGGCACCGGGATCCGCGACGGCGCGTCGTCGACCGCGCACGGGCACGTCACCCGCGGCGGCTTCGGCAGCTCGGCTCGTTCAGCCGGGGCCTCGGCGAGCCATGCGGGGGGCTGAGGCGTGAAGCGCCTGGCGATCGCGCCGCGCCCCGACTGGCAGGCGGAGGTGGAGCGCGCGGGGCTCCTCTGGCACACGGCGGGGGGCGAGCCGTACTGGAACGAGAGCGCCTGCTACGTCTTCCGCGGCGCCGAGATCGAGACGATCGCGGCGGCGACCGCCGAGCTCCACCGCCTCTGCCTCGCGGCCGGCCAGGCGATCCTCGACCGCGACCTCTTCGGCCGCTTCGGCATCCCTCCCTGGGTGGTGCCGCTGATCCGCCGCGCCTGGGAAGGTGAGCCGCCGGCGCTCTACCACGGCCGCTTCGACCTCGGCTACGACGGCCGCAACCCGCCGAAGCTCTTCGAGTACAACTGCGACACGCCGACCGCTCTCTTCGAGGCGGCGGTGGTGCAGTGGGAGTGGAAGGAGGCGGTCTATCCCCACCACGACCAGTACAACAGCCTGCACGAGAGCCTGGTCGCCAAGTGGCGGCAGCTCGCCCCCCTCCTGCCGGGGAAGCGCGTCCACTTCACGCACGTCGACGACGAGCCGGGCGAGGACACGCTGACCGTCACCTATCTCCGCGACACCGCGGAGCAGGGCGGGGTGGCGACGGCGCCGATCCTGATCGAGGACGTCGGCTGGGATTCACGGTCGCGGCGCTTCGTGGACCTCGAGAACCGGCCGATCGACACCCTCTTCCATCTCTATCCCTGGGAGTGGCTGGTCCACGAGGAGTTCGGGCCGCGGATCGCCGAGAGCTACGACGCGATGCTGTGGATCGAGCCGATCTGGAAGATGCTGTGGAGCAACAAGGCGCTGCTGGCGGTGCTCTGGGAGATGTTCCCCGGCCACCCCAACCTGCTCGCCGCCTCCTTCGAGCCGCTGCAAGGGGATAGCTACGTCCGCAAGCCGCTCCTCGCCCGCGAAGGGGCCAACGTCCAGGTGGTGAAGGACGGCGCTACCCTCGTCGAGACCCCCGGCGACTACGGCCACGAGGGGTACGTCTATCAGGACCTCTACGACCTGCCCGATTTTGCGGGCCAGCGCCCGGTGCTCGGCAGCTGGATCGTCGACGGCGAGCCCGCCGGCCTCGGCCTCCGCGAGGGGGGGCTGGTCACCGGCAACACCGGCCGGTTCGTCCCCCACATCATCGAGGACTGATCCGGGGAGGACGGGTCAAGGCTTCGCGGTCACCGTCAGCTTCTTGACCATCCCCTTCCCTTCGTGGCTGCCGATCGGGCAGTAGACCTTGTACTCGCCCGGCACCAGGGTGACCTGGAGCTCCGCGGTCGAGTCGGGGGGGACGGGCTTGGCGAGCAGCGTGTCGGTGGTGATCCCCGGCCCTTCGATCTTGAAGCTGTGGGTCTTCTCTCCCACGTTGCGGACCAGGAAGGTGGTCGGCCCGGCGGGGAGGGTGGCCGGGAGGTCGACCTTGTACTCGGAGAGGCGGACGGTCACCTTGCCGGGGGTGCCCGGATCGGTCTTCGGGTCCTCCGCGGCGAACCCGGCCGAGAGGGCGGTCAGGCCGAGCAGGAGCAGCAGGAACCCACGCCAGGCAAGCTTCGTCGACATCGTCTCTCTCCTCGGTTCGCCCTCAGGCGAGGTTGTGGAAGACCTTCTGCACGTCGTCGTCCTGCTCCAGGCGGTCGACCAGCTTGAGGACCTCGGTCGCCTTGTCCTCGGGGAGCTCGATCGGGGTCAGGGGGAGGTACTCCGACTCGGCGGAGAGGGGGGTGATGCCGCGGTCCTCGAGCGCCTTCTGGAGGGTGCCGAAGTCGTTGAAGGCGCAGCGCAGCACGAGCTGCGGCTCGTCCTTCTCGCCGGTGCTCTCGCCGAGCTCGTCGAGACCGTGGTCGATCAGCTCGAGCTCGAGCTCGTCGGGGTCGAGCCCGGCCGGGTTCAGGCGGAAGACCCCCACCCGCTTGAACAGGTAGTTGACGCTCCCCGAGTTGCCGATCGTGCCGCTCCCCTTGTTGAAGTGGGTCCGCAGGTTCGAGACGGTGCGCGTCGGGTTGTTGGTCGCGGTCTCGGCGAGGATGGCGATGCCGTGCGGCGCGTACCCTTCGTAGAGGATCTCCTGGAAATCCTCGGCCTCTTTGCCCGACGCGCGCTTGATCGCCGCGTCGACCTTGTCCTTCGGCATGTTGACCGCGCGCGCGTTCTGGACGACGCGGCGCAGGAGCGGATTGCCGACCGGGTCGGGGCCACCCGCCTTGACGGCGATGGTGATCTCCTTGCCGATGCGGGCGAACGCCTTCGCCATCCGGTCCCAGCGGGCGAACATGGTGTGTTTTCTGGTTTCGAAGATGCGTCCCATGTTCGTAAATCTAGCCCGAGCGCCGGACCCGAGTAAAGAGGGAGCCGGCGCGTCGAGTCCTGGTTCGAAACCTGCTCGCCTCCTTCGGGCTCCGCTCCTTCGTCGCTGCCAGTCGGCTGCGGTTCGAACCAGGACTCGCCTTATCGGTGGACACCTCTCCGAAGACCGGCGTAGAATGGGCGGCTGATCACGCCTCGGGAAGCACCAGCCAACAAACCGAAGAGGAAAATCCATGTCGCAGAATGTCGTTCGCTGCCTGCTCCTCGCCGCCCTTTCGACGGCCGGCGTCGCGCACGCCAGGGTCGTCTACGTCCCCCTCCCCCCCATCGCCGAGGGTTCGGACGGCCTTTATGAGACTCGGGTTTCCCTCCACAACGACGCCTCCGGATCGCTCGGCGCCGACCATTTCCTGTTCTCCAAGGGGCTCGAGGGCACGCCGCGCAAGTCGCGCCTGGCGGTCAAGGGCGGAGAGACCTCCGAGCTGAAGCTGCCGGGGCGCGCCGACGGGCTGCTGCGGATCTCCGCCGACGACGCCGTCGCCCCGACGGCCCGCATGGTCGGCACCGATCCGCGCCAGAACATCGACGTCGAGCTGCCGGTGATCACCGACGAGAACCGCTTCGCCGGGGGCCGCACGCTCGCGCTCGACCGCCTGCTCGCCTCGACGGCCTCGGCGGCCAACCTGGCGCTGGTCAACTTGGCGCAGACCGACAACCTCTGCACCCTGACGCTGGCCACCGGCGACGGCGCCGAGCTCGCCACCACCTCGCTGACCCTGCGCGGGCTCGAGAACCGCGCCTTCGTCAACGTCTTCGAGCGCCTGATCGACGAGGCTTCGACCTTCGAGACCCCGGCGCGGGCGTCGTTCTCCTGCGCTCAGGACTTCTACGCCTACGCGCTGGTGACCGACCTCGTCACCGGCCGGATCGAGGCGGTGACTCCCCAGGAAGCGAACACCGATCAGGCGGTGCAGAAGCCGGCACGGTGCCGGTCTGCCCGACCGGCGCGACCTGCTTCGACGCCCAGGGGACCGTGTTCACCCCCGCGCCGTTGCCGGGCGTGCCGGTCGGCCGCGTGACCTTCCCCGCCCCGGCCGGCGTCGCCAAGCGGCTGCGCCTGTCGCTCGACGTCACCCTCGCCGACTGGTACAAGCAGGACCCCGCCGGCAAGCACCTGATCTACTGGTTCGTGATCAACAAGAACATCGACATGCCGGGGCTCCTCTACTTCCTCGGGCCGCACAAGAACCAGGCGTTCGCCCGCCACGGCATGGGGCTCACGCACCCGCAGAAGATCAAGATCATCAAGCCGTTCACCGCCAAGGTGGGGCACACCTACCACGTCGACAACGACTACGACATGGCGAATCAGATCTATACGATCACGATCACCGACACGGCGACCGGGCACGTCGAGCAGACCCTCACGGGGAAGCCGAACGTCACGGCCTACACCGTCAAGCCGGGCTCCAACTTCCTGTGCGACATGGGGTTCTTCCCCAACAAGGTGCCCAACGAGGTGCCGTCGTACAAGTGGAAGTACGCCAACGTCCACGTCGAAGCGTACATGAAGTAAGAAACCTTTCTAATAGAACGTCGCGCCCCGCCCGGCCATCTCGCGCAGCAGCGCCGCCGGGCGGAGGCGCTCGCCGTATTTCTCCGCATAGAAATCGAGACGTTCGACAACCCAGGCGAGGCCGTGGCGGTCGGCCTCGCGCAGCAGGCCGCCGCGGAAGGGCGGGAAGCCGAAGCCGAAGATGACCCCGAGGTCGACGTCGGCCGGGTTGGTGATGATCCCCTCCTCCATGCAGCGGGCCGTCTCGTTCAGCATCTGGAGCCAGCAGCGCTCGACGATCTCCGGGTCCGCGACCGGCGGCGCGGGATGCCAGCCGAGCAGGGGGTAGACCGCGGGATCAACCCGCTTCGAGCTCTTTCCTTTCCCCTTCTTCCCTGCCTTCTCTTCGTACAGGTAGAAACCGCGCTTGGATTTCCGGCCCAGCCGGCGGTCGGCGATCATCCGTTCGAAGATCGGCGGCGCCGCCGCCCGTCGCCCAAGCGCCGCGTGCACCACCTCGCCCGCGTGGCGGGCGACGTCGAGCCCCACCTCGTCGAGCAGGGCGAAGGGGCCCACCGGCCACCCCCAGCGGGTCATCGCCCCGTCCACCCGCTCGATGTCGGCCCCTTCGGCGAGCATCCAGGCGGCCTCGTTCAGCATGGCGCCGAGCACGCGCGAGGTGAAGAAGCCGGGGCCGTCGCCGACCACGATCACCGTCTTCCCCATCCGGCGGCCGATCTCGACGGCGGTGGCTAGGGTCTCCGCCGAGGTCCCCGGATGGCGGACCACCTCGAGCAGGGGCATCCTGGCGACCGGGCTGAAGAAGTGCATCCCCACCACCCGCTCCGGGCGGCGGCTCGCCTCGGCCAGGCGGGCGATCGGAATCGCCGAGGTGTTGGAGGCGAAGATCAGGCTCTCCGGGGCCACCGCCTCGGTCTCGCGCAGCACGGCGCGCTTGACCTCGAGGTCCTCGAACACCGCCTCGATCACGAAGTCGGCGCGGCCGAGCGGGGCGTACTCGGCGGTGGGGAGGATGCGCGCGAGGTTGGCCTTGGCCTCCGCCTCGCTCATCCGGCGGCGCTTCACCTGTTCGCGCAGCTGCTGCCAGGCGAAGGCGTAGCCGCGGCCGGCGGCGGCGAGGTCGCGGTCCTTGAGGACGATCGGCAATCCCTTCTGCGCCAGCACCTGGGCGATGCCGGCCCCCATGAAGCCGGCGCCCAGCACCCCCACCGTCTCGACCGTCCGGGCGCCGCGGGCGAGCTTGGCGGCCCGGGCCTCGACCGCCGTCCTGGCGAAGAAGATCGAGATCAGGCTCTTGGCGGTGTCGGAGAGGACCAGCTCGGCGAAGGCGCCGGCCTCGAGGTCGAGGGCACGGCGCAGGGGGAGCTTCGCCCCCTCGCGGACGATCTCGATCGCCACCAGCGGCGCCGGGTAGTGGCCGCCGGTCTTCCGGAGCACCCCGGCGCGGGCGCGGTCCCAGACCACCGGGCCGCCGAGCGGGGTGCGGGAGAGGAAGTCGCCGGCGCGCGAGGCGAGCGGCTGCTTGAATTTCTTCGCCGGGCCGCGCCCCTCCCGCATCTCCCGCGCCATGCGCTCGGCCGCCGTGCGCAGGTCGGAGGGGTGGCAGGTGTCGTCCACCAGCCCCAGGCGGCGCGCCTTGCGGGCGTCCACCTGGCGGCTGGTGAGGATGAGGTCGAGGGCGTCCGGCACGCCGATCAGCCGCGGCAGGCGCTGGGTGCCGCCGAGGCCGGGGATCAGGCCGAGCTGCACCTCGGGGAGGCCGAGCTTCGTCTTCGGATGCTCGGTCGCCACCCGCCGGCGGCAGGCGAGCGCCAGCTCGAGCCCGCCGCCGAGGCAGGCGCCGTGGATCGCGGCGACGGTGGGGAACGGCAGCGCCGCCAGGCGCTCCATCAGCTCGTGGCCGCGGCGCAGCATGGCGTGGACGTCCGCCGCACGGCTGAGGGCGAGCAGCTCCTCGAGGTCGGCGCCGGCCACGAAGCCGTCCGGCTTGCCGGAGTAGATCACCAGCCCCGCCGGGCGCTCGCGCTCGAGGCGGGCGACCTGATCCTCGAACCAGGCGAACAGGCGGGTCGAGAGGGTGTTGACCTTCTTGCCGGGATCGTCCAGCCGCAGCCAGGCGATGCCGTCTTCGATCGCCAGCGCGCCAGGGGCGGGAGAGTTCTGTAGGGGGGATTCGGCTGCGGGGAGGCTCATGGCCGCCATCCTAGGCAGCGATGCCGCAGTGTGTCAAGAAAAAGGGGCGCCGCGGCAAATCCCACGCAGGAGGCGACCGGAACATTTATGCTAGAATCACATCACGCAGTCCAGGAAAGCTCCTGCTCGTAAAGAGAGCTTGAAGTCGAGCGGTGGTGCCGTACACGTGCGGAAGCGCCCCCAGCTTTCAGACCCTCGCGAGAGGGAGGAGATTTCATGAAGCGACGGCTGTTGCTCCTGCTCGTTCTCGTGGCCGGCGGCCTCCTCGGCGATGGCGTCTGGACGCCGGCCCGCGGGACGACGATCGGCTGTGTCCCCTCCTCCACCCGCCTCTGCCTCGCCGGCAACCGCTTTGCGGTCGAGGCCGCCTGGAAGGTCCCGGGGCTCGGCTCCGGAGCGGGGCAGGCCGTGCCGCTCACCGGCGACACCGGCGTCTTCTGGTTCTTCGCCAGCTCGAACCTGGAGCTCACCGTCAAGGTGATCGACGGCCGGGCGGTGAACCGCCACTTCTGGATCTTCTTCGGCGCCCTCTCGGACGTCGCCTACACGCTCAAGGTCACCGACTTCGCGACCGGGCTCCAGGAGACCTATCAGAACCCGGCCGGGCGCTTCGCCAGCGTGGCGGACGTCAACGCCTTCCGGGCCGAGGCTCCCCCCGCGTCCCCTGCCCCCCTCGCCGCGGCGCTCCCCGGACGCCGGACGGGCACCGCGGCCGCGGAGGCCCCGGTCCCGGTGGGAGGAGAGATCGCCGTCATCGCCTCCCAACCCGGCGGCCAGTCGCTCCCGGCGGTGGCGGTCGCTCCGGACGGCGGCTTCCTGGTGGCCTGGAAGGAAGGCGCCGACGCGCCGGGAGCCATCCGCGGGCGTTTCTACGACGCCGCCGGCCTGCCCCGGGCCTCGGTGGTCCCCCTCTCCGCAGACGCCGAGCTGGCAGGCGCGCCGCGGGCCGCCGCCGACCCCTCCGGACACTTCCTCGCCGTCTGGGCCAACACGCAGGGGATCGCGGGACGCCTGTATGGCCCCGACGGCGCCCCGCTCGGGGCCGAGGCGCTGCTGGAGACGGGCGCTCTCCTCGACTCGCCGGACGTGATCGCCGATCCGGCGGGAGGCTTTCTCCTCGCCTGGCGCGGGCCGGGGACGCAGGAATCCGAGCGCACGGTCCACGCGCAACGCTTCGACCTCCGACTGACCCCCGGCAGCGCCGCCGCCTTCGACGCGCTGGGATCCCTCGGCGCGCCTCCCCGCCTGGCCGCGCTCGCCACCGGCGGCTACGTCATGACCTGGGGAACCCCCAATCCCGGCACCGGCACCCCCGGCGCCAATCTCTGGGCCCAGCGGCTCGACCCCGCGCTCGAGGCCCAGGGGAGCGCCCTCCCGATCGCCTTTGCCACTCCGGGGCAGGGATTCGGGACCCCTGTCGCCTACACGGACGGCGGCTTCGCCTACCTCTGGAGCACTGGCCTCCTGCAGGAGGACGGGGAGGACGGCCTGACGGCGCGGCGCTTCGACGCCGACGGCACGCCGGCCGGGGAGCCGGTGACCTTTCATCACGGGATCGGCAACGACGGGCCCAGCCTGGGAGCCATCGCCCTACCTTCCGGCGATACCTGGGTCGTCTGGCAGGAGCGGCTGCTTCCCGACGACCCGGACGGCGCGATCTACGCGGGGGTCTTCAATGCCTCCTGGCAGCTCCAGGGGAAGGTCTCCCGGGTCAACACCGGCACGGTCGGCATCCAGGTGCAGCCCGCGGTCGCCGCCGGACCGGGCGGCACGGTCGCCGTCTGGTCGAACCTCGATCTCCCCGTCTTCGATCCCCCCGTCCTGCCGCGCAAGGAGGGGGTGCTGGGGATCTACGCCCGGCGCTTCTCCGCCCCGGACTGCGCCCTCGCCTCGGACCAGCTCTGCCTCGCCGGCCGCTTCCGGGTCACCGCCCGCTTCACCGACCCGCGCTCCGGCGGCTCGGCGGCGGCGCAGGCCATCCCGCTGACCGGCGACACCGGCGCCTTCTGGTTCTTCGACGCCGCCAACCTCGAATTGACCGTCAAGGTGCTCGACGGCCGCCCCTTGAACGGCCACTTCTGGGTCTTCTCCGGGGCCCTCTCGGACGTCGAGTACACGCTCACCGTCACCGACCTGGTCAGCAGCCAGAGCCGGACCTATTACAACGCGCCGCACCAGCTCGCCAGCCGGGCGGACACCGCGGCGTTCTGAGCCGGAGGAGATCGCAATGCAACGGCCGCTCTTCGTCCTCGTCTTCCTGGCCGGCGCCCTCGCCGGCCTCGGCGGAGCCACCCCCGCCGGCGCCCTGGCGCCGGCGGAGTGCACCCCCGCCGCGACCCACCTCTGCCTCGCCGGCGACCGTTTCCAGGCCGAGGTCGCGTGGAGCGTGCCGTCGCTCGGCTCGGGGGCGGGGCAGGCCCTGCCGCTCACCGCCGACACCGGCGTCTTCTGGTTCTTCTCGAGCTCGAACCTCGAGCTCACCGTCAAGGTGCTCGACGGCCGGGCGGTGAACCGCCATTTCTGGGTCTTCTTCGGCGGCCTCTCGAACGTCGCCTACACGCTCAAGGTCACCGATCTCCAGACCGGGGTGGTCGAGACCTACCAGAACCCGGCCGGGCGCTTCGCCAGCGTGGCGGACGTCTCCGCCTTCAATGCCGAGGCGCCGCCCGCCCCCCTCGTCGCGGTCCGTTCCACGCCTCCGGTCCGCCGGCTGGGGGCCGCCGCGGAGACGGACACTCCAGTCCCCGAAGGGGGAGAGATCCCGGTGCTCGCCTCGACCGTCGGCCATTACCAGGAGCCGGCGGTCGCGGTGGCTCCGGACGGCAGCTTCCTCGTGGTCTGGACGAACGACCTCGGCACGCAGGCTTCCGTACACGGGCGTTCGTACGACGCCGCCGGCAACTCGCGCGGCCCGGAGCTCCTCCTCTCCGCCGCCGGGGAGATGGCGAACAATCCGCGGGCCGCCGCCGACCGCTCCGGAGGCTTCCTCGCCGTCTGGTACACCCCCCAGGGGATCGCCGGGCGCCGCTTCGCCGCGGACGGCACTCCGGCCGGCGCCGAGACCCTGCTCGCACCCGGCACCCCCCTCGATTCGCCGGACGTGATCGCCGATCCGGCCGCCGCGGCAGGTGGCTTCCTGCTCTCCTGGCGAGCGCCGGGGACGCAGGCGAACGACCTCGCAATCCACCTCCGGCGCTTCGACCTCCAGCTCACCCCCGGCGTCCAGGCCACGGTCGACGCGCCGGGTCTCCTCGGCGCCCCCACCCGCCTGGCGGCGCTCACCCCCAGGGGCTACGTGGTGACCTGGGGGACTTCGAACCCCACCATCGACGCCCCCAACGCCGATCTCTGGGCCCAGCGGCTCGACCCCGCGCTGCAGCCGGTGGGGAGCGTCCTCTCCATCGCCCAGGAGACGCCGGGCGTCGGCTGGGGAGTGCCGGTCGCCTACGCCGACGGCGGCTTCGCCTACGTCTGGAGCACCGGAATCCTGTTCGCCAACGGGTACGACGCCCTGGCGGCGCGCCGCTTCGACGCCGCCGGCACCCCGGCCGGAGACCCCGTGACCTTCCATCAGGGGCCCGGCAACAACGGCCCGAGCCTGGGGGCCGTCGCGCTCCCTTCGGGTGACACCTGGGTGGTCTGGCCCGAGATCCTGCGCCCGGAGGATCCGGACGGCGGGATCTTCGCCGGCCGGTTCAATTCCTCCTGGCAGCTCCAGGGGGAGATCTCCCGGGTCAACACCACCTCCGGCGGCTTCCAGTCCCAGCCCGCCCTCGCCGCCAGCCCCGGCGGCACGGTCGCCGTCTGGGCGAGCCTCTCGCTTCCCGTCTACGATCCGCCCGGCCCGCCTCCCCCACCGGGCGCCCTGGGGATCTTCGCCCAGCGCTTCGCCGCCCGGGACTGCGTTTCCACCTCGGACCAGCTCTGCCTCGGCGGCCGTTTCAAGGTCACCGCCCGGTTCACCGATCCGCGGACCGGAACCTCCGGAGTAGCGCAGGCCATCCCGCTGACCGGCGACACCGGCGCCTTCTGGTTCTTCGACGCCGCCAATCTCGAGCTGACGGTCAAGGTGCTCGACGGCCGGGCGATCAACGGCCACTTCTGGGTCTTCTCCGGGGCCCTCTCGGACGTCGAGTACACGCTCATCGTCACCGACCTGGTCAGTGGCCAGAGCAAGACCTACCCCAACGCGCCGCACCAGCTCGCCAGCCGGGCCGACACCGCGGCCTTCTGAGCCTTGAGAGGACACTGCGATGAAGACAGCCCCCGCCGTCCTTGCCCTGCTGTTCGTTCTCATCTCCCTGCCTGGACAGGCGGCTCCGCCCCCCGCGGCGGGGACGGATTTCCAGGTCAACGTGGTGACCGCGGGAGATCAGCTGTATCCCGCCGTGGCCCAGGACACCGCCGGGAGATCGATCGTCGCCTGGCTGGACCAGGGAGCTTCGCCGGCCGTCGTCAAGGTGCGTCTCTTCGACGCCGCGGGAGCTCCCGCCGGGGGCGAGATCGCCGTCGCCTCGCTCGCCCCGCCCCTCGCCTACGCCCCCCGCGTGGCGGCGACCCCGCTCGGAGAGTTCGCCGTCGTCTGGCTCGACCAGCAGGGGGTCTTCCTGCGCCGCTTCGACCGGCTGGGGCGGCCGGAGGGGGAGGCGGTCCATCTCCAGCAGACGGCGAACGACGTGACGATCTCCTCGCCGGCCGTGGCCCTGGACGCCGCCGGCAACGCGTTCGTCGCCTGGGCGGTCTCGCGGCCGCAAGGCGGCGTCATCGTGCTGCAACGCCTCGACCTGGCGAACCGTCCGGTGGGCGCCGTCGAGGTGGTCAATCAGTTCGCGACCGGCTTGCGCGGCCTGGCCCGCGTCGCCGTGGGCCCGGCGGCGCCGGCGGCTCCCGCGGACGACGTGCTGGTGAGCTGGGACGACGAACGCTCGGGGCAGCCCGAGGTCTGGGCTCGCCGCTTCGACGGCGCGACCGGCTCCTGGGCTCCCGAGGCCCGCATGAGCGGCGGCGGGATCGGCTTTCGTTCCGGCGGCCGCCCCCTGCTCGGCGCGCGGGGAGAGGGAGCGGTGGTGTTCACCGACCTGACCACGCGGACGGTCCGGGTCCGCCGCCTCGACGCCGCCGGCGCTCCGCTCTCCGTCGACTTCGCGCTCTCCGCCGCGGACCACCCGGCGATCTCCGAGCCGGCCGCCGCCGTGACCCCCGACGGGACGGCCCTCGTCGCCTGGCAGGGGGATGACTTCCTCCTCCATGCCGGATTCTTCGACGCCGCCTGGCACCCCCTCGGGACGGATTTCACGGTCAGCTCCGAGTCCTTCTACGAGGAATCACAGCCCGCGGTAGCCGCGGGCGGCGCCGGCAACCTGCTGGTCTCCTGGGCCGCCGGCGGTCCGCTCTTCATCTTCCCCGAGATCCCTCCGGGATCTCCCACCGGCCGCGACGGCAGCGAGCGAGGGATCTTCGCCCAGCGCTTCCAGGCCCCCGCCTGCGCCGCCGGCTCCGCGACCCTCTGCCTCGGCGACGGCCAGCGCTTCAGCGTCCAGGTGAGCTGGAAGAACCCCTACACCGGCGAGACCGGCACCGGTAGGAGCGAGCCGCTCACCGGCGACACCGGCGCCTTCTGGTTCTTCGATCCGGCCAATCTCGAAGTGATGATCAAGGTGCTCGACGGCCGCCTGGTCAACGGCAACTTCTGGGTCTTCTACGGCTCGCTCTCGAACGTCGAGTACACGGTCACCGTCACCGACACCACGACCGGGGCCAAGAAGGCCTACCACAACGCCCCCCTCCAGCTCGCCAGCCAGGCGGACGTCGACGCGTTTCCCGGCGGGGCGGGAGCCGCGGCGCCACGGACAGCCGCCAGGACCCTTGCGCCCGCGCCGCTCGCTCCGGCCTCCTTCGCCGCGGCCGACTGCACGCCGACCGCGACCACCCTCTGCCCGCAGAACCGCTTCCAGGTCGCCGTGAGCTTCACCGATCCGCGGACGGGAGTCCCCGCCCCGGGGAACTGCCGTGACGCTCAGCGGCGACACCGGGATCTTCTGGTTCTTCGACCCCGCGAACCTCGAGCTGATGGTGAAGGTGCTCGACGGCAGCGCCGTCAACGGCCATTTCTGGGTCTTCTACGGCGGGCTCTCGGACGTCGAGTACACGATCACCGTGACCGACACGGCGACCGGCACGCAGCGGAGCTATCACAACCCGCAGCACCACCTGGCGAGCGTGGCGGACATCGACGCCTTCTGACGCCTTCCCGGAGCCCATGATGAAAACACGCATCGCACCCCTCGCCGCCCTCTGCGCCCTCCTCGCCGCCGCCGGCACCCTCCCGGGGCACGCGTCCCCGCCGCCCGCGGCGGGGACGGACTTCCAGGTCAACGTCGTGACGGAGGGGAACCAAGCCTACCCGGCCGCGGCCCAGGACACCGCCGGCAACTCGGTCGTCGTGTGGATCGACTTCGGGACCGGGACCGCCACCCTCAAGGCCCGCCGCTTCGACGCCCTGGGCGCTCCCGCCGGTGGCGAGGTCGTGATCGCCAAGAGCGGAAGCCTCGCCGGACCCCGCGTCGCGATGACGCCGCTCGGAGCCTTCGCCGTCGTCTGGAATGAGGAACAGGGCGTGTATCTGCGGCGCTACGACCGGCTGGGAGGGCCGCAGGGAGACACGGCCCGCGTCACTTCCCTCGCCGACCTGGCAGCCCCCGGCGTGGACGTGGCTCTGGACGCCGCCGGCCAGGCCACCGTCGTCTGGGCGATCGTGAGCCCAGGGGGCGAGGACATCCTGCTGCAGCGCTTCGACGTCTCCAATCAGCCGCTGGGGAGCGTCGAGACGGTCAATGCGCCCGCCAGCCGCGCGATCGGCCCCCCGCGCCTGGCGCGGAACGCGGCGGGGAGTCTGCTGGTGGTCTGGGACGACCAGCGCCAGGCTCCGTACTCTTCCTGGGCGCGCCGCTTCGACGGTCCGACCGGTATTTGGGGCCCCGAGACCCGGGTCAGCTCCGGCACCGGAGCCAATGGCGCCGGCGCTCCCATCCTCTACCCCGAGGGGGACGGTGCGGTGGTCTTCCTCGACTACGTCGCGGGCAAGCTGAACGCGCGCCGGCTCGACTCCCGCGGCGTCCCGCTGGGCGGCGAGATCACGCTCTCCGGCCCGGACCCCATCGCCTTCGACTACCCAGCGGCGGCAGCGGGCACGGACGGCTCGACCCTCGTCACCTGGCAGGCGCAGGACCTGACGCTCCATGCCGCCTTCTTCGATCGTGCCTGGAATCGCTCCCTGGCGGATTTCAACGTGAGCTCCGAGCCCGGCGACTTCGAAGCAGGGCCCATGATCGCCGCCGGCGGCTCCGGAAGCCTGCTGGTGACCTGGGGCAGCGGCCCCCCGCCGGGCCTTCCCTTTCTCTCGGCCCACGCCTCCTCCTCCTCCGGCCGCGACGGCGACGGATGGGGGGTCTATGCCCGGCGCTTCCAGGCCCCCGCCTGCGCCACGGGCTCGGAGCACCTGTGCCTCGGCGACGGCCAGCGCTTCAGCGTCCAGGTGAGCTGGAAGAACCCCTACACCGGCGAGACCGGCACCGGCAAGAGCGAGCCGCTCACCGGCGACACCGGCGCCTTCTGGTTCTTCGATCCGGCCAATCTCGAAGTGATGATCAAGGTGCTCGACGGCCGGCTGGTCAACGGCAACTTCTGGGTCTTCTACGGCTCGCTCTCGAACGTCGAGTACACGGTCACCGTCACCGACACCACGACCGGGGCGAGGAAGGCCTACCACAACGCCCCCCTCCAGCTCGCCAGCCAGGCGGACGTCGACGCGTTTCCCGGCGGGGCGGGAGCCGCGGCGCCACAAGCTCCGGCCCTCGCCGCGCCCCCTGCCCCCCGGTCCCGGACCACGGCCTTCGCGGCGGCCGACTGCACGCCGACCGCGACCACCCTCTGCCCGCAGAACCGCTTCCAGGCCGCGGTGAGCTTCACCGATCCGCGGACGGGAATCCCCGCCCCGGGAACTGCCGTGACGCTCAGCGGTGACACCGGGATCTTCTGGTTCTTCGACCCCGCGAACCTCGAGCTGATGGTGAAGGTGCTCGACGGGACGGCGGTCAACGGCAACTTCTGGGTCTTCTACGGCGGGCTCTCGGACGTCGAGTACACGATCACCGTGACCGACACGGCGACCGGCACGCAGCGGAGCTACTACAACCCGCCCCACCACCTGGCGAGCGCCGCCGACATCGACGCCTTCCCCGGGGGGGCGACGGCGGGGAATTGAGGTTCGGGTCGGGTTCTCGCCTGGCCCGCGCAGCCGACTGGCAGCGAGCGAAGCGAGCGGAGCCCGAAGGAGGCGAGCAGGGCCAGGCGAGGACCCGACCCGAACCGGCCCTCAGTCCTCGCCGGGCTCCGGCGCTTCGAGGCTCTGCACGATCTGGGTGACCTCGACCTCGGCCTTGCGGATCTTGCCGCGGCAGAGGTCGAGGAGGAGGGCGGCGCGGCGCAGCTCCTCGGCCAGGCGGTCGATGTCGATCTCCTCCCCCTCGATCCGCTCGAGGATCCCCTCGAGCTCGTCCATCGCGGCGCGGAAGCTCGGGGTCTCGGGGGTCGGCGGGGCGGTGTCGGGGAGCGCGGTCTGCGATGCCATCAGGGTTCCTCCACTCTGCTGTTGAGCTCTCCCCCGGCCAGGCGGGTGGTGAGAAGGTCGCCGGCGCGCACCTGCGCCGGCTGGCGGACGAGGCGGCCCGCCGCGTCCCGGGTCAGGCTGAAGCCGCGCTCGAGGGTGCGCTCGGGGTCGAGCTGGCGGCAGAGGCGCTCGATCCCCTGCAGGGTCGCCGCCGCCTCGCGCACCTTGCCGCGCCCGGCGCCGGCCAGCCGCTCGCCGAGCCGCACGCGGTCGCGCTCGACGGTCCCCAGCCGGCGCGGCGCCAGCTCGGCGAGCCGCGAGCGCAGCACGTCCCCCCGCCGGCCGGCGGTGCGTAGCGCGCTCCGCCCGAGGCGCGCCAGGGTGCGCGCGTGCTCCTCGATCCGCGCCCCGGCCGCCCCCAGGCGCATGCGGGCGAGGCTCACCCCCCGCTCGGCCCGCCCCAGGGCCTCGCGGCTGGCGCGCAGCGGCTCGAGCGCCTCGCGCAGCAGCCGCCGCCGCAGCGACTCGATCTCCTCTTCGACCCCGGCGATCCGCTCGATCAGGAACTCGGCCACCTTGGTCGGCGTCTTGAACGCGCTGTGCGCGGTGAGGTCGGCGATCGCCTGGTCGATCTCGTGCCCCAGGCCGGTGAGCACCGGGAACGGGGCACGGGCGATCGCCTCGGCGATCGAGCGGCTGTCGAACGCCGCGAGGTCGGTCCGCGAGCCGCCGCCGCGGATCAGCACCGCGCAGTCGATGGCGAGGCCGGCCAGCGAGGCGAGGGCGGAGACCACCTCGCGCTCGGCATCGCGCCCCTGCATGGCGGCGTGCAGGAAGAGCACGCGGAAGCCGTAGCCGCTCTCGGTGAGGCCGGAGAGGAAGTCGTGGTAGGCGGCGCTCCCCCCGGAGGTGATGAGGGCGATCGACAGCGGCAGCTCGGCGAGCGGCAGCGCGCGGTTCGCCTCCAGCAAGCCCGCCGCCGCGAGGGCGGCCAGCGTCTCCCGCCGCCGCCGTTCGAGCAGCCCCAGGGTGAAGGCCGGATCGACCTCGCGCACGCAGAGCTGGAGCCGGCCGCTGGGGGCGTAGAAGTCGAGGCTCCCCCGGCAGCGGATCTGCACGCCGTCGGTGAGCCGCTGCTCGGAGCCGGCGAGCAGGCGCTGGACCTTGAGAAAGTCCCCCTTCCAGATCACCGCGTCGAGCTTGCCGACGATCTCGTCGCGCTCCCCCTTCTCCACCAGCTCGAAGTAGACGTGGCCGCGGGCGCTCGGGCGCACCCGCTGCGCCTCCCCCACCACCCAGACGGCGGAGAACGCCTCGCCCAGGAGGTCGCGCACCTCCCCGCAGAGATGGGAGACGCTGTAGGTGGGCTCGAGAGAGAAGAGGGTGCTCAAGGAGCGGGCTCCGACGCCGGCCGTCCGGGGCGGTTCAGTGGTACGACTTCAGCTCCTTGGACGAGGCGAGCGGGATCGACTCCGCCCACTCGACCGCCTTCTTCTCCCCGGCGGTGAGCCGGCTCAGGAAGTCGACCGCCTCGTCGCGCTCGCGGAACAGGCGCCAGATGAAGGTGTGCCCCGCCGGCGCCGTGAAGTAGGTGTAGGTCTTGGCACCGTTCGAGAGGTCGAAGCCGAGGTTGCTCTCGCCGTTGACCCCCACGCAGGCGACGGCGATCGCCCGGTAGGCGAGGGCGAGCGCCTTGACGGCGTCCTCGTAGTCGGCCAGCTCCTCGCGCGACAGCGGCGAGTGGTAGAGGGAGATCTTCGCTCCGTCCTCCTCGGCGAGCAGGTTGTAGGGGATGTCGTTCCGGTCCATCGCGTCCTTCGTCTCGCTGGTGGTGACGAAGACGTCCTCCGTCCCGGCGACCTTGTAGGTGATCGCGTAGACGTCCTTCTGGAATTGGGCGAACGCCTCGGTGAGGATGCCCTCATCCTCGATCGTAAAGTAGTAGAGGCGGTTCATCATGCGTCGTGCCATGCGGCAAAATCCTCCAGGGTTCTCATCCGGCCGGGACCGCGCGAGGAGAAGCCCTCGCCGGCGATAAGACCCGGAAACCGGAGACCCGATCGTGACTATACGGGTGGAAGGGAGCGGCGAGCCGAGCTTTGAGACGCTCCCGGGAGATCCATTGTAGCAAACCGTTACAACCGGCCCCGGATATTCCCTTCGTACCCCTCCTCGTAGGCCGGCGCCGGCAGCTCCTTCTTCGGCTCCGGCAGCACGAAGCCGAGCAGGAGCCCGGCCGCGCAGCCGCCGAGGTGGGCCGAGTTGTCGATCCCCGGCGTCGAGAAGCCGAACACGACGTTGATCGCCGCCCAGCCCACGAGCTGCATCAGGATCGACTTCCCCTGCGGGGTGAGCGCCGCCCGCCGCCGCAGCAGGAAGGCGATCAGCCCCCCCATCAGCCCGAAGATCGCCCCCGACGCGCCGACGCTCGGCGACGACGAGAAGTAGGCGCTGGTCAGCGACCCCGCGATCCCGGTCACGAAGTAGACCATCAGCAGCCGCGACGACCCCAGCAGCAGCTCGAACATGGCGCCGAGCTGGTAGAGCGCATAGGCGTTGAAGGCGATGTGCAGGAGGCTGCCGTGCAGGAACATGCTGGTCACCAGCCGCCAGTACTCCCCCGCCCGGATCGCCGGCCCATAGTTCGCCCCCGCAGCCGTCAGCGAGTCGCCCATCACCAGCTGGAGCACGTAGCCGATGCCGATCGCGATCAGCAGGCAGAGGGTCACGGGGGTGCGGCGGCCTAGCATGGTGGGGATGGTATCGCGAGTGGGGGGCTACGGGGCGGGTTTGCCTTGGCGGGAGGCTGCGCCCTCATCACCCCGGCCCTCTTCTCCCCGCCTCCCCCCCTGCCGTCCGGGAGAAGAGGGGGGCCCTGCGATGCGGAACCTGTCAACCCGTTTGAGACAGAAAGCTCTGAGGAATGAGGGGAGATTGTTGTTGGCTCGGGGCCGGAGGATTGATCCAGGCAGCGGTCGGGGGGAGCTGAGGCTGAGGCGGCCGCCCGAAGCGTTGAGGATGCGAGCGATAGGCGGCGTTGAGGGTCTGAGCCCGTTGCTGGACGACATTCTCTGAGCGGCCGGAGTGGACCTGCTCGGGTGTGAGGAAAGCGAGGCTGGAGTGGCGATGTTGGCGGTTGTACCAATCGAAGAAGCCCCGGCAGAACTGGCGAGCGTCGTGCTTTCCGGCGAAGTGATCGGGGAAGAGCGGGTGGTACTTGAGGGTCTTGAATTGGGCTTCGGAGAAGGGGTTGTCATCGCTGGTGTGAGGCCGGCTGTGGCTCTTGAGGACTCCGAGGTCGGCCAGGAGTTGGGCGACGGTGTTGGAGGTCATCGCCGAGCCCCGGTCGGCGTGCAGGACGAGCTGTCCGGCGGGGATCTCTTGTTTGGCCACGGTCTCTTCGATGAGCCTCTGGGCAAGGGTCTTGCTCTCCCGGTCCGCGAGCAGCCAGCCGACGACATACCGGCTGAAGATGTCGAGGATGACGTAGAGGCTGTAGTGCTCTCCACGGCTCGGTCCGCGCAACTTGGTGATGTCCCAGGACCAGACTTGATTGGGGCCGGTGGCGAGCAGCTCCGGCTTGGAGTACTGAGGGTGGCGCCGCAGCCTTCGGCGTTCCCGCACCTCGTCGTGACTATGCAGCAGGCGGTACATGGTGCGCTGGGAGCACAGGTAAAGCCCTTCGTCGAGCAGAGTGGCATACACCTCACTGGGAGAGGCATCGACGAAACGCGGGCTGTGCAGTAGCTCGAGGACTTGTTGGCGCTCCTCGCCGCTGAGGGCCCGGTGGGAGGCCAGCCGCCGGCGAGGCGGCTTGTCGAGAGCTTGAGGACGGCGCTGGCGGTAGATCGTGGCCCGGGCCACACCAAGCCCCTTGCACGCTGCCTGCAGCCTCAGGGTCGGTGCGAGCTCTTGGGCCAGCTGTCTCAGCTCATCTCGTCGTCTTCCGGGGTCGCCAAGCTGATGCCCAGGATCTCCGAGACTTTTTTTTGGACCTCGATGATGGCTTCGGCCTGACGCAGCTTGCGCTGGAGCCTCGCCTTGTCTCGCTCGAGCTGCTGCACCTGACGCCGGAGAGCTGTCTCAGGATCCACCTTGCGCCCTCGAGTCTGGCTCAGCGCCTCCAGCTCTCCTTGCTCTCGCTGGACGCGCCATTTGCCCAACAGCGAGGTGTATAGCCCCTCTCGGCGTAGCAGAGCTCCGATCGCCCCATGCTCTTTGCAGGCATCCGCCTCCCGCAGGACCCGCAGCTTGTACTCCGCCGTAAACTGCCGGCGCTTGGGTTTGGCCATCACCTCCGGGTCCGAAACGGGACGTAGACCGATCGCCTTCGATCTCAAGGCGCGGGAGTCGGGGGAGCCGGCCGGCTCCCCCGACTCCCGCGCCCTCTCCTCGCCTTCCCGATCCATCTGCGCCTCTCTTGCTTTCCAACCCATTCCTCACCTCCCTGGACCTACCCTAATTGATTCGGGCTTCTGTGTCTCAGGGAAGATTGGCAGAGTGGGATGCACCGTCGAGCCGGGCTTGGAGCTTTTCTCCTCCCCCGTACTCGGGGGAGGCCGGGAGGGGTGCTCGCAGGCCGGTACGCTGCCTTGTTCGGTACGTTGCGAACCCCCTCCTGACCTCCCCCTCTGGGGGAGGAAAAGCAGTTCTCCCCATCCAAAAGTTTACGCACTGATAGAATTTCTGTAGACTCGCACCCTCTCAACCAAAGGAGATCCGCATGAAGAGAGTCCTGCTCTGTGCCGTCGCCCTACTGCTCACCCTGGCCGCTACCGCGACCAAGCCTGTCGGCGCATGCCCGGTCGTTCCCCAATGCACCCAGGATCAGTGCTCCTATCAGTGCGCTGTCAGAGGAGCGTATTCGGGAAGCTGCAGGGGCGCTTGCAATAACACCTGTTTTTGCATCTTCTGAGTCGAACCTGAAAGACCCTCATCACCCCGGCCCTCTTCTCCCCGCCTCCCCCCCTGCCGTCCGGGAGAAGAGGGGGGCCCTGCGATGCACTGTCGAGCCGGGCTTGGAGCTTTTCTCCTCCCCCGTACTCGGGGGAGGCCGGGAGGGGGTGCTCGCAGGCCGGTACGCTGCCTTGTTCGGTACGTTGCGAACCCCCCTCCTGACCTCCCCCGAGTACGGGGGAGGAAAAAACAACCACCTTCGCGTGCCAGAGGAGCAGTTCTCCCCTCTCGCCCGGTCGGGCGGGAGGGAGGCTGGGAGAGAGGGGCCGGGGGAGTGAGGGCAAGGCGGCGCGGCCATCTCCCGAGCCACCCTGCTGTCTGGATCGGCGCTCCCCTCTTCCCCTACGGGTAATACCCCCGCGCCGCCCGCGCCTTCAGCCCCGACTTCTTGGCCTTGATCTCGACCGGCCGGAACTTGTTCGTGCTCCCCGCCTCCGAGGAGTTGTAGGCGAGCAGGTAGCGGCTGCGCAGCTCGGACTCGATCTGCTTGTAGATCGCCGGCAGCTCCTTGGGGTCGTTGGTGAAGAACGACCGCCCACCGCTCGAGCCGGCGAGCTCGCTCAGCTTGAGCTTGATCGAGGTGTCGAGGAACGTGAGGTTGAGGCCGATCGCGTAGACCGCCACGCCGCTCCGGCTGGCGTACTCCTGCGCCTCCTTGAAGGTGATGTAGCTCGAATTGTCGTCGCCGTCCGAGAGGAGGATCAGGGCGCGCTGCCCCTTCACCCCGCGGAAGTAGTAGAGGCTGTGCACCAGCGCGTCGTGGAGCGAGGTCTCGCCGATCGCCTGCAACCCGGAGATCGCCGCCACCACGGCGCCGACGTCGTCGGTCGGCGGGATCTCGAGGTGCGGGCGCTTGGCGAAGCTCACCGCGAACGCCTTGTCCCCCGGCTTCATCACCGTCTCCACGAAGCCGCTGGCCGCAGCTTGAGTGGCGGCGAGAGAGGAGGCCATCGAGCCCGAGGTGTCGATCAGCATGCAGATGGTGAGCGGCAGGTTCTTCACCTGCTCGAACTTCACCACCTCCTGCTTCTTCCCCGAATCGTAGACCTCGAAGTCCTCCTGCTTCAGGTCCTGCACCAGGTTCCCCGAGCGGTCGGTCACCGTGGTGTAGAGCTCCACGAGATCGACGTCCACCTCGGAGACGTAGGTCGGCGCCCGCAGATAGCGCAACGCCTCGGTGTGGCTGCCGTCGTCGAGGGTCACCACCACGGTCATGTAGACCAGGTCCCCCTCCGGCACCGGCACCTCGAGCTGCCAGGGGGGCTTGGTCAGCGAGCCCACCACCTGGTCGTTGACCTTGAACTCCATCGACTGCAGCCGGCGGCCGTCGGGGATCACCACCTCGGCCTTCGTCTCCACCTTGTTCCCCTGCGTCCGCGTCCCCTTCGACGGCGAGACGATGCGCACGTTGAAGGCGCCCTTCGGCTGGTTGAGGATCACCTCGTCCGAGGCGACCAGCTTCCCCGCGGCGTCGTACCCCTCGGCACGGATCGTCTGCTCGGTCGGGAAGCTCGACAGCCGGACCTCGGCCGAGTACGGCGCGCGGCCGGTGGTCATCTGCGGCTTGCCGTCGACCAGGAAGGCCACCTTCTCGATCCGGCTGCCGGTGACGATGGCGTCCGCCCGCCAGAGCCCGATCAGCACGTCGTCGGTCGGCGGCAGCAGGAGGAGGCTGTCGGCGCCGGCCGCGGTCTTCGCCGGCACCAGCTGGCCGATGACGGGAGCGGCGGCGGCCCCCGGCGCGCCGGCGATCACCGGCTCCGGGGTGGGATCGTTCGGCACCCGGAAGGCGCGCGACAGCCGCGCCTCGCCGCCGCCGACGTCGTCCATGATCTTCAGCCGCAGGGTGAAGTTCTCCCGCGAGCGCAGCGGCCGGTCGATCGCCAGCACCATCGGCTCCCCCGGCTTGGGCGCCGGCTGCAGGAAGCGGATGCGGAACTCCTCGAAGCTCTTCCCCTGCTGCTCCACCATCCCCTCGACGGTGAGGCGGACCATCGGCTTGGCGTCGGTCGACAGCTTGTAGCCGGCGTTCGGCGGCAGCTCGACCAGGGCGCGGGCCACCACCCGCTGCCCCTCGCGCTCGGGAAAGTGCACCGCCGCCGAGGCCACCTTGAGCTCGGGCGCCAGCCTCGGGATCTCCGTCGCCGCCGCCTGGCGCGCCCACTCGGCGAGGTCCTTGGGCGGCCGGATGAAGTAGGAGTTGTCGTGCGGCCGGATCTTGCTCCTGCCCCGGTAGTCGACCGCGCCGGTGAGGCCGGGGACCCCGGTCGCCTCGTCGACGTTCTTCGCCTCCTTGCAGTTCTGCAGATCGAAGCGCACCGCCGAGACCCGCCCGCGCAGCTCCTCCCACTGCTGGAGCCAGTACTCCATCAGCGGCGTGTAGAGCTCGGCCTTCGAATCGCTCGGCAGCCAGAGCCGGTAGGGCTCCCCCTTCCCCCCCGTGAACACCACCAGCCGGTGGAGCAGCGGCTTGCCGTTCGGCCCGATCCCCAACTTGTAAGTCCACACCTCGAGCGGATGGAACACCGCCCCGCAATCGACCGCCAGCCGGTCCTCCGGCTGCCCGTTGAGGAAGATCAGCTGCGCCCGCACGTCCTGCGGCGAGAGATACTGCTCGGCGGCCAGGCGCTGGCGGCGCACGATCCCCTCGCGCAGCTCGTTGAGCTGGGTCGCCGGCAGCGGGTCCTTGTCGAGGAAGTCCGCGATCCACTTCGTCCGCGCCTCGGGAGCGAGGGCGAGCAGCTCCGTGCGCTGCTCCGCAGTCAGCAGCAGGCCGGGGCCGTCCTGGAAGAAGGCGCGCTCGGCCTCGGGCCAGAGCGTGGGATCATCCGCCGGGGCCTTCGGGGCGCTCTGGGCAGTGCTCTGGGCGCAAAGGGGGGCGAACGACAGCAGGAGCAGGAGGGAAAAAAGAAGCAGGTTCCGGTATCTCACGCACAGCCTCGATGCATTCCCGGTGCCATGGGTTTCCTGGTTGGCACCGCTGGATAGACAGACTACTATGGAAAATACGATGACGAAACGAAACCAGCCCATCAGCACCTGGGAAGCCGGCGACAACGTGCAGGGGTTCGCGCTCCTCACCAAGAAGGAGCAGCGCCAGGACCGCAACGGCAAGAGCTTCCTCGACATGGAGCTCACCGACGCCTCCGGCACGATGATCGCCAAGGTGTGGTCCGACAGCCCGGCGCTCAACAGCCGCTTCGAGACCCACCAGTTCGTGGCCTTCCGCGGCGCGGTCAAGAACTACCGCGACCAGCTCCAGGTGACGATCGACGATTGCCGGGAGGCGGGAGACGGCGACCGCCACTACGGTTTCGACGAATCGAAGCTCGTACCGTCCACCCGCGAGGACATCGATGATCTCTGGAGGCGACTGGAGAGGATCTACGAGATGGACGTCGAGCGCCCCATCCTCCGCCGCCTGGCCGCCGAGACGATCGCCCTCCACGGCAAGGCCCTCCGCGAGCACCCCGCCGCCAAGGCCATGCACCACGCCTACCGCGGCGGCCTCCTCGAGCATGTGGTCTCGATGGCCGAGCTCGCCAAGCTCGTCGCCGGCCACTACCGCGAGCTCGACCGCGACCTGATGCTCCTCGGCGTCCTCTTCCACGACCTCGGCAAGCTCCGCGAACTCGGAGCCATGCCGGTGAACGACTACACCCTCGAAGGCCGCCTCATCGGCCACGTGGTGATCGGCCGCGACCTCCTGATCGAGCGCTGCAACGCCATCGAGAGCTTCCCCGCAGACCTCCGCATGCTCCTCGAGCACATGGTCCTCTCCCACCAGGGCAAAAAGGAGTTCGCCTCCCCCGTCGAGCCGATGACCCCCGAAGCGCTAGCCCTCCACTTCATCGACGACCTCGACTCCAAGATCAACCAGCTCCGAGCCGCCCGGGAAGCCGCCACGGGGATGCAGTTCCACCGTGGGCTGGGGCGGTATGTGTATCTACCTGCGTTGCCGTCCTCGGAAGAGGGCGCGGGGATGGGGATGGGGATGGGGATGGGGATGGACGATCCCCTGGAGCCGATGGAGGACGAGAACGACGGGACGGCGGTGCTGGAGCGGGTGGAGGCGGTGCCGGTGGAGATGGGGCGGGAGGCGGGAGGTGGCGATGAAGCCTCTACAGGGGAGGTTCAGGTGGGGTTGTTTGGGGGGGAGTAGAGGAGCGTGCCCTGCAAGGCTATATTGGCTATCTCCTCTCGGCTATAGCGTGTTAAATAACACCTCTTACCTGCGAGAACGTAGGAAATAGAGCGGCGGCAGTTTCATCCATCCAGGGTCGGCCGGTAGTGATGAGCAACAATTAGATTCTAGATGAGCGATAGGAGGACGACGCCAGCGACGGGTCCAGACATCCCCTAGAGCCAAGTCGGCTGCCGCCAGTCAGGAACGAGCACGAAATTCTGCAGTCAACCCGCAGAAAAATTTACTTGGGATCCGATCTATTGCAGGCTCTGCCTCTCCGGCGCTTACACGCCAAACTGCGGCGTTGCTATGAAGACATGCCACCAAAAGAGCGCAGAGAGCGAATATCTTTGGACCAAACGGCAATAGGACCACACGACTTGATCGTAGACACCTTTCCGTAAGAGATTCTAGAGCGACAAAGCAGTCAAAAGGCTGCTCGACCCTGTAGTCGATCCGGTTCTCGCGAGACACGTATAGCTCCAGTAGTATGCTATTGGCGAGTTCTAGTCTCGGCTCGTATTCCGGAATTTCGGAGATTGGCGCAAAAATCCAGACCTGGGAAACCTGAAGATGTTCAACTGCTCCCAACGCTTTGTTTTCCTCATAACCTATCCCTACGATCGCTATCGTTGGCTGATTTGGCTCCAAAGACCAACCCGCGAAACTCTTAAGGACCGGCCCTACATGGGCATTGGAAACTTCCGCATCTAGAGGGGCAGAAAATTCTGCCACAGAGTACATGAAATCAACGATTAGGGAGTTTCCACCGTTCCATCTTCTGAGGGAGTCGACCATTGCCGCAAGTCTCAGCTTAGAGAGGCTAGAGATGTCAATTGCCACGCGATAGGCACTCAATATGGGATCGCCATCTTTCAACTCTTCCAATCTAGCATCAAACCACTCTCTAAACTTTTCGTCGCTTCTCTCCTCAACAATGAAGCCGTTGGCGAGGTACCAGTCCCTGTTTGCCTCATGACTTAACACTTTCCTATCGGGGAACGCGCAGGCTACACGTCTTCTAGCCACGGGCCGCAACAATTCTGCCACACCTCTCGACCTTGTCTCGAAACCAACGGCTGCCACAAACAAATCGTACTCACCGCTACTCTCCGCCGACATCCAAGGTCGCACTAATGGCCGCCCGCTCATAGCTTCTCCTTTCGAGGCAGGTTCATCTGATTCGTCCCTTGGCGCATCTCTTTACCGGGCTCTGCCAAAATGCTCCCCAATGCCACCGGACGCCCGAGCCGAAGCGGAAATCCATATATTGGCGCCAATAAGTAAGAGAGCCTAAATCTCTTGCCCCTCAGCGATCGGAGAATGTATTGGCTTGCATCATCAGGCACATAGACCAGTGCACCGGCATTTAAGGCCCGCTCCAAGCTTGCCACAACATCGTCGGATAGCCGCGAATCGACTATAAACGTTCCTGGGGGGTCGGGATTGAATTCAGTATCAGCGACTCCTTTGTGGAAAAACTCCCCAGCTGCTCTGACAATTGACAGCAGCCCCCTTGAACTTTGCCCCACCGCAGGGGCTGGAATAGTGCGCAGCATTGCAGAGAATCTCTGAGCAGCATTCATAAGCTCCCTAGCTTGGATGCTTTGCGGTATTTTTCTCTCACTCCCCTTAATTCCATCCAACAATCTCCCGGCAATAGCGATAAACCACCGTGGATTCCCTTCTGAAATAGCAAAAATTGAGTCTGCGCCTGCGTACAATGCTGCACTCTTACGACCTCTCCTCTTACCATCTGAGAGGAAGAACTCTCTAACCGCAAGAAGAGGAGCAACCTTCCGGACGTCTGCCGCCCTCTGCTCGCCCTCAATTTTCTCTAGGTGATAGGGATCTACGCCTCGACGGGTTAGATAATTTTTGAATGATTCATCGGCTTCAGCAAATCGGATAAACCTCTTGCCTAACCGAGACCCAGGGGTATAAGCGGTGCCGGCACCACTCCACTCGCCCACAAGCGTCTCAAACTCGGATCGCCCTAGCGCCTCACGTGGATCAATAGGTTCGAGTTCCCGATCAGCAAGCATTGAGTACCAAAGACGCTCACAGAATGCGTACCCATCGTTTTTCTCGGCGTACCATAGCGCAATTTGCTCAAAGTCATGACCTGGAGATGCCGCCAGTTCTCCCTCGAAGGTATGGACATCGGGAGCCGATGGACTCATCGCGAGCTTGAAAAGGAAATGCCGACTGCTGCCTCTAAGCGATTTAAGGAGATAATCGCGAATCCACTTGGGAGCAAGTTCAAGCTCATCGAACATTAGAGCCCACTTCGCCCCCCTCTCCCCTGCGAGGTCGTTAAAGCGCTCAACGGCGAAGGCAGCTGCTTGGACGAAGTGAATGTGGAGATATTCGATGCTCGCTAGACGCTGAGATCTTCCCAACGATCCACAAACCGCTTCTCGGCTAGCGATCTCCTTAATCTCTGAGAGGCGAGCCGTTAGCGCGTGCTTGACTGATAACAGGGACGGAATCGCAGCAGTAAGATGCCAAGCAGACCTGAGGCTCCGCGCAAGATCCTCCTCCATCCCTTGCGGCAATTGTATTCGACGGATTTCCCTAAGAAATCCTTTATCGCTTGGTTCGGTTCTATTCAGCATAGCCTCAACCAGCGAATGTAGGGTGTGGGTTGTGAAGGCCGAAATGCTGAGGAGGCGGTGAGTTTGAAGATCTATATCGTCTTCACCGAGTGCCTCAAGCTGCTCCGACCAACTCACGTCTGTGGATACAAAAATGCCCGTGAAGTCTATTCGACGACAGTACTGCTCCGCCTGCTCGTGATTCCACGACTCTAGAGCAGGCTGCTGAAGCATTTTTAGGAGGGTGGTCTTGCCACTTCCCCTTGGACCGACGATAACTGTATTGCGGCGCTTTGAAAGTCGCTCATATGCGTCGGAGGGGACGAATGTGCGCGCAACTTGATTTGGCTCTAGTGCACGCGCATTGAATGTCTCGAAGATTGATGGGGAAGGATTAATGGTCAAGAGAACCTTCCAATCTGACGTGGCAAGTCGTCTAGATCTTGGATATTCAGTCCATGCTGAGCTTTCAGGGCATGTCGGACCGCGGAGAAATCCTGAGGAATGAGGTAGTCAACCTCTGGGAGCGCACTTCGGATCGCATCCCAATTTGCTAAGTCTCCGGAGATCTTTGAGGCAATTCGATCTGCAAGAAGAAGCGGGTCAACCCGAAATCCAAACCCGCAAACAGATGGAAGGCCCGACGCAGTGCCTGCTGGAGCCCAGCCCTCGCCACTGGCCCAATCCCATGATTCCACCACGCCAACTAGTCCCAGCGTCGGTATTGCGTCTAAAGGTATAGAAATTAGATGAAATTGATTTCGGGCGACACTTTGAAGCTTGTCATACAAACTCGCGCAAAGACTACCAGCGGAGAAAACCGTCGACGATGCGCCACCTCCAGAGGCATACGCGAGTTTCGGGTGGTGCTTATGGCCATGGACAACTAGCCAGCGTCCAAGCCTTCCAGAGCCGAGTAAGTCCAATAACAGCTGGCCATTTTTCATGACATCATAAGGGCCCAGATCGACCTCCATGTGCTGCTGAGGGTGGTGGTGACAGAGGAGAATGTTAACGGCCTTCGGAGCCACACCCTCAAGAGCCTCCCGTAGTTTTGCGAGGGTTAAATCTGCTATTCGACCATGCTCAATCTCTTTTCCACCTGCGCCGTGGTAAGCACTGCTATTCAAGACAACTACTCGGTAGTTTTCACCTTCAAGAACTACAAAGTGGCGCGACCAGAACTTATCATTTAGCCCTTCGTCATCAAAAGGGAATGGCGGCGTTAGACTTTTAAGAAATTCAAGCGCATCATAGTCATTTGCAAGGTGTCTTGAATCCAGGTCATGATTGCCGGCTGTGGTTATCAGACGAGCAGAGCCCAGGACTCCACTAAGCCTATGAAGAGAGGACCAAGCATGCTGAACCGCTACCTGCTGTGCTTGGTGCCCCAGATCACCGGGACATAGCAATAAATCGGCTTCCATTGCCTCTTTCTCAACCAATCGCACAAGACCTGAAATAGGATTATTTCCGGGCTCTCCCTCTCCCACAGTAACCTTGAAATGTGATGGGGAAGGCTTGCCATCCACTAAGGAGTAGGCATGCAGATCACTGGCTACCGCTATTCTAAGATAGCGACCGTTAGGGTCGGGCCTTGCGGTCATTGCACCCGCCCCGAGGCACCAACTAGAGGGAAGTTAGTCATCAATACCTCAGCAAATAAGCCCCTGGACTTTGCAAACCCAGCAACGTGACGACGCACGGATATATTTTTGTAATACCAGCCGGAAAGAGAAGAAACTAAAGCAAGATCATTTCTGTATGACAGCACAATCTTTGCGCCTCGAGCGTCGGCCTCCAAAAGAGAGTCTACAAGGCGTGGGCGATCAGCCTCCGAATAGGTTCCATAGCCATATTCTCCATAAGTCTTTCGCTCAACAGTAGCATATGGAGGGTCGAGATATATAAAATCATCACTGGACACTTTTACCATCACTTCATGGAAGTCGCCAGTGACCAGCTTCGCCTTGCGTAGAAGCAGCGAGCAGTTTAAGAGCTCACCTTCGGTGGGCATACCTCCCGTGCTATGGCCACGGGGAACATTGAAGGTACCCTTCCGATTTGTCCGGTAGACCCCGTTAAAGCAAAAACGATTCAAGTATAGAAACCTCGCAGCCCTCTCTAATGGGGACATTTGGATCACCGGAGTACTGCGCAATTCGTAGTAGTAGGCCTCCGTGGTAGGCATTGAGAGTGCTAGTCTCGCTACTCGCCGTGGATGTGATCGCAGGGCCTTATAAAAATTTAGAAGATCAGCATTGATATCGTTGAGAACAGCGGAACCCGGCTTCAGAGCAAAGAATACGCAGGCTGAGCCTGCGAAAGGCTCTATATATCTCTTAAACTCTGAAGGGGACGCAAGGCGAATCTCTGGAATAAGTTGCCTCTTGCTCCCCGCCCAGCGCAGAGGGGTCCGAAGTTCTAAGCTTGCAGTAGACATCGCTAAGGGATTATAGCTGTTCTCGAAGGTATCTGCTTGGCGTCCCTCGAGAGGCTTGACGATGAGCGTGGCCGCGACGGCGGCGCGTTTGCCGAAGCGGGGGATGGCTTTCAGCCGTAGCGCATTACGACCTCCCGGAACTAGCGGGGGTTGTCAGCAAGGATGGCGGCCGCTCCTCTTTGTCCCTCGTGACCCAGACCTGCCCATCCCGCTGGGTAAGCTCCGCGGCGATCTCCTTCACCTTGTCGGCCGGAACGGCCTCGGCGGCGGCAGAGGGAGAGGGCTGACGTCGAGGGATGGTGGAACCTCGGGGAGGTGCTTGAGCCAGACGGCTCCCTTGCCTTGGTCGAGCTCCGGCGCGTGCTCGGTTTCCGGAGGGTCCAGGTTGCGCGCACCCCTGGTCGCTCACGACGAGCTTGCAGGGCTCTTGCGCAGGATCGTCGCTACGCGCGGAGAGGCCTTCTCCCAGAAGATCACCCGATCGGTTCGATTCGCGCTCCCCGCTTCGCTCTAGGCACTAAGGCGACGGTCAGGCGATCTGTGTCTTGAGCGGAAGGCACGCGAAGAGGGCCAAGACGCGACCGCGCGCCAACGGTGGACCAACCCAGGCAGTTCCGGGCACTCCCTCCGGTTTCCTTGCGGACTTATCGCGGCGGCTTCGGACTGCCGTTGTAGTAGGGGCCGCAACTCAGCGGGTCGAGCTCACAATCGCCGCCACCGTCCGAAAGGCAACGTCCGTTCTCATCACAGCCCGCTATGCACGTCGCCGGACACTCACAGTCGGGGGGACACTGACCCGGCGGGCCCGTGGTCGGGGGAGCTTCGGTGGGGGTCTTGTGGAGATAGTCGGCTTCGCTACATTCATCCGGCTTGATGCTCCTCGGGAGCGGAGAGAGCGGGCCGCTACCGTTCCCTGGAGGATACGCGACGGGCGACATGATGTACCCCGGACACGTCGTATCGCTCAAACCCAGAACGTGCCCCAATTCATGCTCGATGTTCTGGGCGATGATGCTGTCAGGACCGCAGGACACGGTCTGACCCGAGGGCAATTTTGATTGGGTGTAGATGAAGATGACATTGCCAGCCGACCGGCCGCAATCCCGATTGTTCAGCGGATTGAGGCCGGCTGCATAATTGAGGGAAATCACGCGAGCTCCGGAGGCTGGCGCTGCCTGTAGGATGGGGAACGCCGCGCCTCCGGGATTGCAACCAGGACTGTTCCAAGCCGACATCGCGATCGATACATCGCTCGGAGTCGGAAAGCCGTTGGCGACCACTTGGATGACCGACGCCGGATCGTAGGTTGGAGACGATACGTTCCCGGAGACACAGTGATTCGGGGGCGGCGCTGAGGCATCCTTGGGTTTGGGTTCAGCCTCTTCTCGTTTCTGGCGCTCGGCGGCGGCTCGAATCCGCTCGAGGAGCTCGGTCTCCTGGACACCTTTCGACTTCGTCTCGGGACCCCGGAACCTGCCCGGCAGGCTGACGCTCCCGCCGGAGTGGATCGTTATCAATCCAGCGTCATCCAAGGGCTCGAGGAAGGTTTCGTCCTCCTTCCAGGGAAAGGTGTCCGGGGCGAAGACGACGACCCGATCACCGATGCGGGGTGCCTCCGGATAGCGCGGGTCCGTCTTGCAGAGATCGACCTTCCCGAGCTTCACCCGGCCTACCGGGAAGAAGACCTCGTAGGCGGCCACGCCGCGCGGCTGGCCCTTGAGCACCTCCAGGGGCAGGACCCGCAGCAACTGACCGGGCGTCGCTCCACTGAAACCCGGGGCCGACGCGGTCACGGTGCCCAGAATCACCAGACGAGAATGGGTGGTGCCCTCTTCGATCGACCCGCGAGGGGGCAACGGCATGTCGTCGTAGAACGGCCCCACTGGGATGCAGCCGTTCTGCGGCGGCGTGGCGAGGTAGTCGCGCAGGAAGGCGAGCTCCGAGGGAGCGATGATGTCCGTCCTCAAGTCTCCCGAAGGCGTCACCATGCTCTTCTCGTCGACCCACACCGGATACTGGCGGTCGGGATCGCCAGCCAGGTAGTGGATGGTGGGCAGCTTGCTCGTGGAGCCGGTGCCTTGCTCCACCGCTCGCAGAGCCGTCCAACTCCCCCGGCAGGCCCAGGCGATCAGGAACCACCCCAAAAGTACCAACGGACGCTTCATTCCGCCTCCTTCCCATCGGTCTGACCAACAGTTTAAAGAATACAGGGCCTCTTGGGTAGGGAGAGGCACCCAATCCCGCGCCTTCGCCCGGCCAAAATCCACCTTCGAATCCCGGCTCCCCACCACCGCGAACCGCAAACGCGCCACGGAATCTCGGAGGGCAGCCGTTGCCCTCTGAGATTTTGGTGCCGGGACTCAGGGGGCAGCGCTCGCCCTCTGAGATTTTGTTGGGCGGACTCAGGGGGCAGGCGTTGCCCTCTGAGATTTTGGTGGCTCCCCCTGGAGGGACGTCACGGAATCTCAGGGGGCAGCCGCTGCCCTCTGAGTCCCGCTGACAAAATCTGGGAGGGCAGCCGCTGCCCCCTGAGATTTTCTCGCGCAAAACGGGAGGGGGATGGCGGAATAGGGCGGCGGCAAAGGCGGCGAGCGATGGGGAGACGCCGGGAGCCCCTCGGCCCTTACGGCGAACCGGTGGGGCGTGGCGCCGCGTCAGAGGGCATGGACGGCAGGCAGATTACCTCTGTCTCGACCCGCATGTACACTGTGCGCATGAAACGTACAAATCTTGTGCTAGACGAGATTCTCCTCGAAGAGCTGACCCGAGTCAGCGGAGAGAGGACGTACTCGCGGGCGGTCACCAAGGCCATGGAGGACTACCTGCGGCGGCACCGCGCCGGCCGGCTCCTCGAGCTCGCAGGGTCGGGACTATGGGAAGGAGATCTCTCCGAGATGAGGGGCGACTCCACGACCTCTGAACGACCGCATCGGTGACCTCTGACCCCTATGCTCCTGGTGGACACGTCGGTCTGTATCGAGGTCTTCCGAAAACCGAGCCGATTTGAGCTCACATCGGTAGCCGACCTGGACGAGGTGGTCACTTGCCTCCCGATCCTCCAGGAAGTTCTTCAAGGTTTCCGTGAAGAGCACGCCTTCCGTATCGCTCGCGAGGCGATGTTCGCCCTCCCCATCATTGAATCACCTGTGCCCCGAGAGATCTTTGAAGAAGCAGCCCAGCTCTATCGGGCGGCGCGGAGGTCGGGCGTCATGGTTCGGTCAGGAGTCGATTGCCTGGTCGCCTCTTGCGCGATACGGCATGGCATACCGGTACTGCACCACGACCGCGACTTCACGCTGCTGGCGGGGGTGTCCTCTTTGAAGGAACGAGCGATCTTCCGCTAGCTTGGCCGACGCCGCGCGGGCGTCGACACCGGCGCCGCCACAAAGCAGAGCTCAGCTTCCAGAGCACCTCCTCGTCCTGGAAGCAACCGGCGCACAGGTTGGCGAGGGATTTCCCCTGGGCCGAAAACCGTAAGACCCGTACCTCGACGCGTGGCAGGGCTCTCCCGGGACCGCGCGGTATACTCTGCGCACAGACTGCAACTCGTGGCGCAGGCTCAGCCACAGACTCTGACGGGAGGAACGGGATGTCGAAACAAGTTTCCTGGAGCGGACTCCTTCTAATGGGCACGCTCTTCCTCGCGGGAGCGGCGGGAGCCGTGGAACCCCGGGCCAGCCTCGCGCCGGTCCTTCCGACGAGCGGTTGCGTGCAGAGCACGCCGGCGAATGCCGGGGACCTCCCGGGTGCCTTCCTCACGCCGGCGGTCGAGAAGGGCTCCACGCTGTGCGGCCCCGGCTGCCCGGCGATCGGCTTGGGAACCGATCCGAGCTGTAGCGGGAAGATGTTCGGCGATACCTGCGCTTCGGGAAAGGTCTGCGTCATCTCCCTCACGCCGAGCTGCGCGCACCCCGCGAACCGCTGCATCTGCATCGCCCGCTGAGCCTTGCGACAAGCCGGCCCGGACACCTCGCACCGCACGGCCGGACGGCTGCCGTGCGGTCCGCGGCTTTCAGGAAGGCGCGGATCAACAAACGCAGCTGTTGGGGCAGCCGGAGTTCGCGTAGTCGTCGCAGCCGGTGAGGGTGGTCCTATTGAGACCTGCGACCAAGGACAGATCGCCGTTCTCCAGCGAACGCAGGGTGTCACGGGTGAGCTTGAGCTTGAGCGCCTTCGTGTTCTTCTTCATCGGGTCTCCTTGACGAGCGCGTAAGGCGCCCGGCGGTTTGGGGGTATTCCCGTAAGTGAGGGTGCTCGCCGAGGCTCAAAGCGCCCCTTTACGGCTTCACCGCACCCACCACCCCCGCCACCGCGAAATCCCGGTGCAGATAGGAGGTGGTGGCGGCCTTCTCGTCGCGTACGCCGAGCCCGAGAGTGTAGTTGCCCGCGGGGAGGGGGATGGCGATCTCGTGGGTGTAGTCGTGCATCTTGCCGGACGCGGCCTCGGCCTCCGGCACGTTGACGGTCGCCAGCCGGGTCTCGCGGACGGACGTCGTCTGCCCTTCGCCGCTCGCCACCACGTAGAGGCGCAGGTGTCCTTGGCGGCTGTCGCCCTGCGGCTCGAGATAGAGCTTGGCGAGCGGCACCTTGACCCGCACCATCGTCTCGCCGGGCTTGCGGCCGGGGACGACCTCGACCGAGGCGCCGAGCGGGTTGTCCTCGGCTCCGAAGCGCATCGCCGCCAGCGTGCGCTCGGCGACCATCTCGCTGACCGGCTTGTCGCGGTACCACTGGCGGTAGCGCACCTGGTCGGCGTTCCGGGCCTTCACCCGCACCTCGATCTTGTGCTCCGCCGTGTCCCCCGCGCGCTGCGGCTGGTAGCCGAGCGAGTAATAGCTGGTGAAGTCCTGCTCCATCCGCGCCAGCGCGGCGGGGACGTTCGCGGCGTTGAACAGCTCCCGCCCGCCGGTGTCCTCGGCCAGGATGCGCAGCCCGTTCTGACGGTTCGCCAGGCTGACCGCGTCGAACAGCGAGTTCTCGCCCTCCCGCGTCCCGTAGGCCTCGATCGGATAGAACGTGATGCGGTTGCGGCTCGCATGCGAGGTGATCTGGCGGAAGCGCGGGGTCAGATCGAACCGCTGGGCGACCATCTCCGGTGTACGGTGCTCGGCGCCGGCTCCCCGAAAGGTGCGGGTGATGATGGTGAACATGTCCAGGCCCGGCACCAGCGACAACCCGTCGCTGACATAGAGCAGCGTCTTGCGGCCGGGCACCCCGGCCAGCGAGCTCACCACGGAGTCCAGAGCGTTGAGCGCCCCGCGCACCGCCGAGCTCTCCTGCGCGGCCCAGTTCGACACCGACGCCTCCGCCAGCGGGCCGAATCCTTCCCCGCCGTTGACCGACTGCTCGAGCTCTTCGATGGCCTGGGTGAAGCTCGCATTGTATTTGCGGATGTCGGTGGGAAACGCGAGGATCGCCGCGAGATCCGCATCCAGCCGCGCGAGGTCGGCCGTGAACGGCTGGCGGATGACCAGCTTCTCGTCGTAGCGCACGAGCATCGCCTCGTCGCCCAGCTTCAGCTCGGTATGGAGGAACGTCCCCACGCTCTGCAGGATGCGCGACCGGTTCGCCGCGCTGAGGTTCACGTCGTCCACGAACACCACCAGCCGCAGGCGCTGATCCACCGTCCCTTGAGAGGCCGCCGTGACGATCCCGGCGGCGGGGGTCCCCCTCGCCGGAATGGAAGCCGCCACCGCCGCCCGCCCGTTCTCGGCAAAGAAGTTCGAGACCTCCACCGGCTTGCCGTCCTCGAGGACCGTGAAATCCTCCTTGCGCAGCCCGGCGACCGGCCTTCCCTGCTTGTCGGCCACGTAGACGTCGAGATTGACCACGCTGACCTGGATCGACTCGCTGAAGCTCTCTGTGGCGGCGGGGGCGGGCGTGGCGAGGTCCGCGGCGCGCAGGGGAAGCGGGAGAAGGCCGAGCAGGCCGAGGGCCAGCGCGGCGGCGGGCCGGATGGGAAGACGGCGGGAGGTCATCGGACTTCCTCCTGGGTAAGTTGAGCGACCCGTAAATCCTCAGCAAGAAGGATACCCGGAGATGGAAGCGGTTGCGGGCGGCGCGCGTCCTCCCGCGAGGACCCCCGGGTCCCTGGCGGAGGACAGCAGCGGAGGACAGAGGCGTGCCGAGCCGGCTGTGGTATCGTTTCGCGGTTTTGCGCGGGTGGCGCGCCCACCCCAATCCGTGAGGCCGAGAGTGACGCCATGCCCATTCCGACGGAGCCGATCGGCAGTATCCCTAGACCGCTGCGATGGATCGAGGCGGTGGCGTCCATGGACGGCACCGACCCGGTCTACGACGGGGCGATCCGGGACACCCTCCCGCCGAGGACCCGCGACACGGTCTTTGCGAAGATCCGCGCGCGGGGGGTCGGAACGGCCCTGGCCGCCGGAAAACTCGGGATCAGGTGATGGCGGAGGATGACGAGGAGCTGCGGCTGCGGTCGGTCGCCGCCCGCCAGGAGACGGAGCGGGAGCTCGCCGCCGAGCGGGAGCGGCTGCGGATCACCCTGGCGAGCATCGGCGACGCGGTGATCAGCACCGACGCCCAGGGGCGGGTGACCTACCTGAACGGGGTGGCCGAGACCCTGACCGGCTGGACCGAGGCCGAAGCCGCGGGGCGCCCGCTGCCGGACGTCTTCCAGATCGTCAACGAATACACCCGCGCGCCGGCGGAGAACCCCGCCCTGCGCGCCCTGCGCGAGGGGATGACCGTCGGGCTGGCGAACCACACGGTCCTGATCGCCCGCGACGGCAGCGAGCGGCCGATCGACGACAGCGCCGCCCCCATGCTGGACGAGTCCGGCGTTCCGGTGGGAGTGGTGCTGGTCTTCCGCGACGTGGCCGAGCGCCGGCAGGACGAGGAGGTGCGGGCGCGGCTCGCCGCCATCGTCGAGTCGTCCCAGGACGCGATCATCAGCAAGACGCTCGAGGGCGTCATCCGGACGTGGAACTCCGGGGCCGAGCGGATCTTCGGGTACCGGGCCGAGGAGGCCGTCGGCCGGCCGATCACCCTGATCATCCCCCAGGAACGGCTGGCCGAGGACGAGGAGAGGTCGATCCTGGCCCGGCTGGCCCGCGGCGAGCTGATCGAGCACTACGAGACGGTGCGGGTGGCCAAGGACGGCCGCCGGCTCGACATCTCGCTGACCGTCTCTCCGATCCGCGACCCGGAGGGGCGCATCATCGGGGCGTCGAAGGTCGCCCGCGACGTGACCGAGCGCAGGCGCGTGGAGGCGGCCCTGCGGGGGAGCGAGCAGCGGTTCCGCACGCTCGCCGCCCATGCCCCCGTCGGCATCTTCCTGACCGACCCGGAAGGCCAGTGCCTGTTCGTCAACGAGTGCTGGTGCAAGATGGCCGGCCTGTCGCCGGAAGAGGCGCACGGCCCGGGCTGGACCCGGGCCTTGCACCCGGACGACCGGGAGCGGGTGTTTCAGGAGTGGTCCGCCGCGGTCGGCGCGGGGCAGCCGTTCGCCAGCGAGTACCGCTTCCGGACGCCGCAGGGGCACGTGACGTGGCTGCACGGCCAGGCCGGCGGGCTCTCCGACGAGGCGGGACGGATCAGCGGTTACATCGGCATCCTCAACGACATCACGCAGCGGCGGGAGGCGGTGGAGGCGCTCAAGGAGGCCGACCGCCGCAAGGACGAGTTCCTCGCCGTCCTCGCCCACGAGCTGAGGAATCCGCTCGCCCCGCTGCGCAACGGCCTCCAGGTGATGCGGCTGGGAGCCGACAACCCGGACCTCGTCGCCAGGACGCGGGACATGATGGACCGCCAGCTCTCCCACATGGTGCGGCTGATCGACGACCTGCTGGACGTCTCCCGCATCAGCCGCAACAAGATGGAGCTGCGCCGCTCCCAGGTGCTGCTCGCCGACGTCCTGGGCAGCGCGGTGGAGACCGCCCGGCCGGCGCTCGAGGCGGCCGGGCAGGAGCTGACGGTCTCGCTGCCGCCGGAGCCGGTCCTCCTGGACGCCGACCTCACCCGGCTCGCCCAGGTGTTCGGCAACCTGCTGAACAACAGCGCCAAGTACACCGCGCAGGGAGGGCACATCGGGCTCACCGCGGCCCGGGCCGGCGGCCAGGTCCGGGTGAGCGTCCGCGATGACGGGATCGGCATCCCCGCCTCCGCCCTGCCGAACATCTTCGAGATCTTCAGCCAGGTGGACCGCTCGATCGAGCGGAGCACCGGAGGGCTGGGCATCGGACTGGCGCTCGTCAAGGGCCTGGTCGAGATGCACGGCGGGACGGTCGAGGCGGCGAGCCCCGGCGAGGGCCAGGGGAGCACGTTCACCGTGACCCTGCCGGTGGTGAAAGACCGGCCGGAGCCCTCGTCCGGGACCCCGGGAGAGGACGGGGAGGACGCCGCGGAGCCGGATCGGCGCATTCTGGTGGTGGACGACAGCCAGGACTCCGCGGCCTCGATGGCCCTGATGCTCGAGCTCCTGGGGAACGAGGTCCGCACCGCGCACGACGGCCTCGAGGCGATGGCGATCGCCGAGCAGTTCCGCCCGCAGGTGATCCTGATGGACATCGGGATGCCCAGGCTCAACGGCTACGAGGCGACGCGGCGCATCCGCGAGCAGCCGTGGGGGCGCGGCATCGCCGTCATCGCGCTGACCGGCTGGGGCCAGGAGGGGGACCGCGCCAGATCGAAGGCGGCGGGCTGCGACGGCCACCTCGTGAAGCCGATCCATCTGCCCGACCTGGAGAAGCTGCTGCTCGAGCTGCAGGCGGGCCGCTCGGATCCCTGACCCGCCCGCCGAATCCGTTCCACGCCGGCTACGGCAAAGCAGGCGACACCGAGAAACGCGCCGCGTAGACGTCGAAGTCGGTCCCCGTATCCGGAGAGAACCCGAGCTCGACCTCCCAGGCGATCGCAAAGATGCCGTCAGGGCCGAACGCGACCTTCGGCGCCTCCCCACAGGCGGCATCCCCCGGAGCCGCGGGAAACTCGGGACCGGCCGGCTTGCCGTCGCGCCGGTAGAGCCGCGCCCGCACCTGCACACAGTCCGGCCGGGCCTGGGAGAAGCTCTCCCACGCCACCACGAAGTTGCCGTCGGCGTCCATCGCCACGGAAGGCGCGAAGTCCTTCTCGACGCGATCTTCGTTCACCCGGAATTCGGGTCCCACCTTCTTGCCCGTCTTCGAGAACCGCTGGCCGAAGATCGAGCGGAGCAGGCCACCGGGAAACCGCGTCTGCCAGACCACCACGAAGTCGCCGGCCGGGGCGGCGGCGACCGAGGGCGCGAACTGCGTTCCCCGGAGGGTCGCGTTGACGACAAACTCCGGGCTGATCGGCACGCCGGCCGAGGAGAATCGCCGGGCACGGATATCGGAATAGTCGCTGGCATCTGGATTCCCATGGCCGAACGACCAGACGACCGTTGCGTTACCCAGTCCGTCCACTGCCAGACTCTGGACCCCCGTGTCCGGCGCTCCCGAAAGTCTGCTGGGTATAGGGAGATAGGCACTGGTTAGCGAATCATCTGGAGCAAGAATACGTGCAAAGAGGCTCTCTCGTCGCGTTGTGCAGACCTCGCATAGATTTCCAAGAGTTGCAACGAATGTTCCTCCATTCGGGAGGGCGGCGGCGGCGGCCCCCAGCGTTGCCGAGGGAGGAGGGGGAGTGATTGGAATGCGGTCCGCAAGCGGAAGGCCGGACATACTGAACCTCTGCCCATAGACCAGAGGAAAGCCATCCACGTTGCGGCGAATATAGAAAATTTGGAGTGACCCATCTTCCCTAGGAACAATCAGAGCAGCCTCTACTGGTGTGAGCGGGATGTCGCTCGTGTCGGCCAGAACCAGAACGGGGCCAAGCTCTCCCTTTGGCGAAACGGATCTAACCGTCAGGCGATCAAACTTCGCATCTGCGCCCTCGCTGTCCAGCCATGCGATCCACAAGCTTCCGTTTCTATCAAATTGGAGATCGGGCTGATCTTGGTTGCCGACGCTGGGAGGATTGACCAGGAAGGCTGGGCCGACGGGGATCTGGGCCACCAAGGGAAGCGGCCACAGAAGCATGATGTAACAACTGCCAGAGTCCTAAGCCTCAGCCCGCGTTGCGTTCCATTCCGCATCTCCGCCTCTCTAATCGTCCGAGTTTTCAGGGGTTTCGCCTTCAACCGGATGGCCCTGAGAATCATATCGCCTTTCGCGTAGCCCTCGGCCATGCCCTCCCTCGCCAAGACCCTCCCAAACTACTCGAAAGCTGCCGTCGCGCAGCACTTGGAACGCGGACAGTCGGCGGACTCCGCCGTGGGTCGAGTTTACCTTGACGGGAGGTCCAGCAAGAAAACCTCCACGCGAAATTGTTTGCGCATAGACATCACCACCGTCGCTCCTCCGGTCCTCTGTCGTCCAAGCAACCCAGAAGTCTCCTTGGCCATCAGCTCGTACAAGTGACATGGTCGCGACCCCGCCACCCGGATCCGAGGAAGGTATGATCCACCCCATGCCACACCCCATTCCCGGCGAGAGACACCCCCCCGAGCCCACCGACTTCGCGGAGGTGTTCGCGGCACTGCCGCTGCTGCACGCAACCCCCCGCTCATGGGCGGAGCTGGCGGCGGCGCGGTTGCCGGAGTTTCTGGCGGACCATGCGGTGTGCGAGCAGCAGGTCGCGATGTATGCGCTGTCGCTCGCGGGGTATCTATCCGGAGGACGCCGAGCTGGTGGAGCGCGCGGCGGCGCTCGCGGCCGAGGAGGTGCAGCACTTCCGGCGGGTGGTGGCGATCCTGCGGCAGCGCGGGTGGCCGCTCGGGGGGCGGCGGAAGAACCCGTGGGCGCAGGGGCTGCGGGCGCAGATCGTCACCGGCCGCGAGCCGTGGACCAAGGTCGACCGGCTGCTGTTCGGCGCCATGATCGAGGCGCGGAGCTGCGAGCGGTTCACCCGGCTCCTGGAGGTGATCGAGGACCCGGAGGTCGCCCACCTCCTCGCCGACCTCGGCCCGGCGGAGCGCCGCCACTGGCAGATGTTCTACCAGCTCGCCGGCCGCGAGACCGACGCGGCGGCGCTGGCGGCCCGCTTCCAGCACTGGCGCGAGGTCGAAGCCGACCTCGCCCGCGGCCTCGGGACGTCGCCGGCCGTCCACGGCTGAGGCGCTTCGCCGCCTCAGTCGACGGCGATCATCACGCTGGAAGCCTTGATGATGGCGAAGATCTCCTTGCCCACTGCGAGGCCGAGGCTCTCGGCGCTCCCTTTGGTGATGATGGAGACCACTTCCTCGCCTCCCGCCAGCTCCACGACGACCTCCGTGTTGACAGCTCCCTCGGTGAGCTGCTTGACCTTGCCCTTCAAGACGTTGCGCGCGCTGATCTTCATTTCGGGTTCTCCTGGGTGGCTGGCGTCATCGCGACAGTATGCTATGGGTAGCCCCGTCTAGCTAGAGCCCGGCCACGAGCCGCCCCTCGATCCCGCCCGGCGCGAGCCTCACCAGATCGACTTCCGAGAAGCAGTTCCAGAGGGCGGCGCCGGCCGGGGCGAGGACGCGCAGATAGTGATCGGTCAGCCCCTGGCCCATGCCGTCTTTCGGCTTCTCCCAGAGCACCGTCGTGCGCTCTCCGAGGTGGGCGCCGCGGAAGGCCTGCTCGGCCCGTTCGGCGGCGGCGAGCATCCGCTCCATGCGCTTCTTCCTGAACCCAGGCTCGACTTGGTCCGGCATCGCCGCGGCCGCCGTCCCCGGGCGGGCGGAGAAAGGGAAGACGTGGACGCGGGCGAAACCGGCGGCCTCGACGGTCGCCAGGCTGGCCGCGAATTCCTCCTCGGTCTCCCCGGGGAAGCCCACGATCACGTCGGTCGTCAGGGCCACGCCCGGCACGGCGGCGCGCACCGTGGCGAGGAGGGCCAGGTAGGACTCCGCCGTGTACGGGCGGCGCATGCGACGCAGGGTGGGGGTGGCGCCGCTCTGGAGGGAGAGGTGGAGGTGGCGGCAGAGGCGGCGGCCCGCGGGATGGGCAGCGTCTTCCCGCCACCCCCTCCAAAGATCGAGCAGCCGCTCGTCGAGGTCCCAGGGGGCGATCGAGGTCAGGCGCAGGCGGGGGACGCCGGTGCCGGCGAGGATCTCCCGCACCAGGTCCGCCAGCCGGAGCCCCTCCCAGCGGTAGGCCGAGATCTGCACGCCGGTGATCACGATCTCCCGGAAGCCGCGGCCGAGGAGCGCACGGACCTCCGCCAGGATCTCGGGGGCCGGCCGGCTCCGCTGGGCGCCGCGGGTCGACGGGATGATGCAGAAGGAGCAGCGCATGTTGCAGCCGTCCTCGATCTTGACCAGGGCGCGGGTGTTGCCGGCGGCGGCCTGGGAGCGCGACGCGCAGGGGATGGGCTCGTCCTGCTCATGCTCGCGAAACTCGGGGAAGGCCGCGTGGACCAGGGAGACCAGGCGCTCCTTGTCGGGGTTGGGGACGACGAGGTCCACGCCGGCGAGGCGGGCGGCCTCGGCGGGGGAGCCGGTCGCGTAGCAGCCGGTGAGGACGGTGCGGATCGTCCTTCCGTTCCCCTCCGCCGCGCCGCGCCGCGCCCGCCCCGCCTCCTGGCGCGACCCCTTGGCGGCGCCCTGGGTGACGGTGCAGGAGTTGACGACGTGGAGATCCGCCTCGGCGAGCGAGCCCACCACCTGATGCCCGGCGGCCACGAAGTCGCGCCCCAGGCGCTCGATCTCGGCCTGGTTCAGCTTGCAGCCGAGATGGGTGAGGTGGACGCGCACGGCCGGAAATTCTACCCGGGGCGTGGCGGGTTACGGTAATTCTTGAGAGAGTCCGCGTCATGACCGCCCCCAAGACCGCTCTCCTGCCCGCCGCGCTCCTGCTCCCCTTCCTCTTCGCGCTCTTCGCGCCGACGGCCGCGCGCGCCACGGCGAGCCCGTGGTCGCGCAATCCGCAGTCGAGCGTGCGGCTGATCTCCCCCTGGCAGACCGCCTCGCCCAGGGGTGAGCTGATCCTCGGCCTCCAGTTCCGCCTGGCGCCCGGCTGGCACGTCTACTGGAAGAACAGCGGCGACGCGGGGTTCCCCCCCACCGTCACCCTGCAGCCCGCCACCGCGTTCTTCACCCCCGCCGAGATCCTCTGGCCGGCGCCGCGCCGCTTCGAGCTGCCGGGGAACCTGGTGGCCTTCGGCTACGAGACGGAGGTGGTCTACCCCGTCCGCACCGAGCTCCAGCCGTCCGCGGCGCCCGCGACGCCCCCGGCCACCGCCACCAGCGAGGCCGCCACCTCGGATTCGCCGGCCGCCGACACCCTGCATATCTCGGCCGACCTCGACTACCTGGTCTGCCAGGCGGACTGCATCCCGTACCGCTACACGCTGACGCTCGACCAGCCGCTCGCGGACCCGGCGACGACCGATCCCGAGACGGTGGGGCTGCTCCAGGCCGGGCTCGAGCGCCTGCCGCGGATCGTGCGGGAGGTGCCGGGATTGCAGACGGGGGCGGTGCTCGACGCCAGCCGCGGCGGGGTGCCGGAGCTCGAGGTCCGCGTGCTCGGCGCGCGGGCCGCGGCCGGCACGACCGATCTCTTCCTCGAGAGCCACGACCTGTTCGACGCCGGCCGGCCGCGGCTGCGCACCACCGCCGACGGCGTGGTCTTCCATCTGCCGATGACCCCGAAAGTGGCCGGGCGCGCGCTGCCGGCGAGCACCTCGATCGCCTGGACGGTGACCGGCCTGACCGGGAAGGACGGCAAGCCGTTCAGCCTCGAGGCCCGGCGCGATGTCCCGGTGTGGACCGACGCCGGCGCGCGGGCGCCGGACCCGTTGCGGACGGGGGGCGGCGGGGCGGGCGATCCGTTTCCCCGCCTCCTCCTCTGGGCTTTTCTCGGCGGCGCGCTGACCAACCTGGCGCCGGTGGTGCTGGCGCTCCTCCTCGCCGAGGGGCTGGCCCTGCGCGGACCCGGCGGGACAGCCGGGCGCGGCGGGCGCGAGGGGGCCGCGGCGGTGGTCACCGGCGTGGTCGGCGCCTGCTGGGGGATCGCCGCCCTCGCCCTGCTGGCCCGCCGGTCCGGCTGGACAGGCACCTGGCCGGCGCCGCTCCGCGAGCCGGTGATCGGCGCCCTGGTGGTGGTGGCGGCGGCCGTGCTGGCGCTCAACCTCTGGGGGCTGCTCGACTTCCCCCTCCCCCGCGCCGCGGCGGACGGCGCGGACGCCATCGGGAGCCGCCGGCACCGGCCGCCACCTGGTCGCCGGGCTCTACACCGCGCCGCTCGCCCTCGCCTGGCCCCTGCCGCTCCTCGAGCGGCCGGTCGTCGCCGCCTTCGGGCGCGGGCCGGCGGCGGTGTGCGCCGTCTTCGCGGTCACCGGCTTCGGCATCGCGCTCCCCTACCTGCTGCTGGCCTTATTGCCGGGAGGAGCCCCCGGGGTCACACGGCGTGATGAGTCCTCCGAAACCGCGCCGAGCGCCTGGGCCACCCGCCTGCGGGAAGCCCTCGGCTTCCTCGCCCTGGGCAGCTCGCTCTGGCTCCTCTTCGTCCTCTCCCGGCAGGTGAGCCCGGAGGGGCTCGCCGCCGTCGAGCTGGCGCTGCTCGGGCTCGGGCTCTTCGCCTGGCTGCGCGCGCGGCCGGGGCGGCGCCCGGCGGCGCGGCACGGGCTCACCGTGGCCATCGTCCTCTGCGCCGCCGCGGCGCTCTGGCTGGCGGACCACAACCGGCTGTCGCCCCGCGTCCCCCCGGACGCGGCGACCCGGCAAGCGACGTCTCTTCCCTCCCCGATGCCTTCCGTTCCAGACGGCGGCCGGGGACCGATCGCCAAACCGACCTCAGGAGGTTGACATGCGCAGTCATCGCCGCCATCGAACGATCCTCAAATCCACCCTGCTCGGGCTCGCCGCCCTCGCCGCCCTGGGAACGACGTCCCTCCCCGCGCTCGCCGACGCCGCCGTGGGCACCGTCGCCCCCGCCTTCACCCTCAAGGGGGTGGACGGCAAGAACCACTCGCTCGCCGACTACAAGGGGAAGGTGGTGGTCCTCGAATGGATCAACCCCAACTGCCCGGTCTCGAACCGCCACGCGCGGGAGAAGACGATGACCGATCTCGTCAAGCAGCACGGCGAGGTCGTCTGGCTGGGGATCAACAGCACCAGCCCGAGCAGCAGCGACTTCCTGAAGCCGGCCGATCACCAGGCCTACGACCAGAAATTCGGCATCACCTACCCGGTCCTCTACGACGAGACCGGCCAGGTGGGGCACGCCTACGGAGCGCGGACCACGCCGCACATGTTCATCGTGGGAGCGGACGGCAAGGTGGCCTACAACGGCGCGATCGACGACGACCCTCCGGGGCGCAAGGCGAAGGCGGACCGCCTGAACTTCGTGGGCCAGGGGCTCAACGCCGAGAAGAAGGGGGCCGCCCCCGACCCGGCGTCCACCAAGCCGTACGGCTGCAGCGTCAAGTACCAGTAGGGGAGCTTCTCCGCCCGGCGTCGCCGGTCCCCGGCCGGTACCTCGAGCTCGGGGCACCGGCCGCGCCCCTCTTTTCCCGGGCAGAGCGGGAGTAGCCCCCTTGCTTGGTTGTCTCGGTCCAGGAGCCTGTCCGCACTCCTACTTTCAGAGACGTGAAGAGCGACCCTCTACGAGGAGACCCGAATGAAGAAAAAGACTACGACCCGGCGGCTCATCCTCTCCACGGAGACCCTAAGGAATCTGAACGACCCCGAGCTGGGTGACGCGGCCGGAGGAGCGACGGGTGCCTTGATCTGTACCCATAGCCAGGGCCAGGCGACAAGGTGCACGATCTGTCCGGGCTGCACGATCTAGGGAACTATCCCTGCCTTCCACATCCGAGCATTTTCCAACCCGGCGAGCACTCGATCATGGGGAGAATGCGTGATCCTGATTCTTAGCCAGTCTTCGTTGGAGCCAACCACCGAGGAAGTCATGGATTGGTTGGAGGTGCTTGGGGAAGACTGCATACGGGTCAACGGGGACGACATCGAGGGTCGCGCCACCCTCCGCTTCGGCCTCGAAGGCGATAAGCTTTCGCTGGCCTTTGAGGCGGACGGCGCCGACCTGCCGCTCTCTGAGGTCGGCGCTGTCTGGTTCCGGCGCTGGCTTCACGAGCGGCGCCATGAGATGGTCGACCTGCTGGAGAGCCCGTCGGCGGACGATCACAAGCTCCACTACGACCTTCGCCGCCACCTCAACCTGGAGTCCCGGCGATTGAGCGATTTCCTCTTCGCGAGCTTCGCCGACCTTCCGTGGTTGAGCCACCCGCGCAAGGCGAGCCTGAACAAGCTCGAGGTCCTGGCTCGCGCCTCGCGGGCCGGCCTCGATACTCCGGCGACGCTGGTGACGACCGAGCGGGAGGCGTTGCGCCGCTTCTGCGCGGAGCACGGCACGGTGATCACCAAGCCGATCGGCGAGGTGGATGCCTTCGTCGACGGCGAGCGCTTGCACTTCCTCTTCACCACTCCTCTCGACCTCGCGGCGGTCGAGGATCTGCCGGAGCGCTTCGCCCCCTCGCTCTTCCAGGAAATGGTGGAGAAAACGTACGAGCTGCGGGTGTTTTATCTGGACGGCGCATTCTACTCCATGGCCATCTTCTCTCAGAATGATCCGCAGACCCGTGCCGACTTCCGGCATTACAACCGGGAGCGTCCCAACCGAACCGTGCCGTTCCGCCTCTCCTCCGGGCTCGAGCAGAGCCTGCGCCGACTGATGGACGCCCTCGAGCTCGAGACGGGATCGGTCGATCTGCTGGTGACTCAGGACGGCCGCGAGGTCTTCCTGGAGGTCAATCCGGTCGGGCAGTTTGGCATGGTGTCGCACCCCTGCAACTACCACCTGGAGCGGAAGGTCGCGGAGCTCCTGATCCGCAAGTCTGTCGATGGACGACGACCGTAAGAATCTTTTCGCGCGCCTCTCCCCCGAGGGCCAGGAGGTCGCGCCGGTGATCTACCGCTTCCTTCATCCGGCGGCGACTCGCGCGGCGGTCCTGCGGCTCGTCGAGAGCCGGCCCTACCGGGCCGTCGGCTACGTCTGCGGGAGCTTCCGCAAGCCGATTTCCAAGTGCTGCGGCCAGGATGAGCCAGAGCCCTGAGCCCGCCGAGCCGCGGGAGGGCCGTCCGCCGGTCTTCTCTCTCTTCGCTTGCTGCCTGCCGGTCAAGGGAGCACGCCGGAGCATCCTGTGCGACTTGCAGCGGCAGTCGTTCCAATTCATCCCCAACGGCCTGTACGAGATCTTGACCGAGCACGCCGGTGAGACGGTGGAAGAGATCAAGGAGGCCTACCATCATGAGTACGATGAAGAGATCGACGAGTACTTCGAGCTCCTGCTACGGAAAGAATTCGGGTTCTGGTGTGACGACCCCGGCAGTTTCCCCCCGCTCGATCTCACCTGGGAAGCGCCGGAGAGGATCTCCAACGCTATTCTCGACGTGGACGCGCAATCGGACCATGACTACGCCAAGATCTTGGGCGAGCTCGACGACCTGGGTTGCAAGGCCCTTGAGATTCGCTGTTTCCACGCCTGCGCTCTGCCGGAGCTGCGCGGAATTCTGAAGGCGGCGCTCCTCGGCCGGCTTCGCTCGCTCGATCTGCTGATCGGATTCAGCTCTGAGCTGACGCCCGCGGCTCTCGCCGGCCTCGCCGCGGAACACGGGCGGATCAGCAGCATCGTGGTCCACTCCGCCCCGGAGGCGCGGCGGATGCCCCCTTCGTCTACCGGAGTGATCGTGGAGTACCGAACGGAAGTCATCGACTCCCCAGGTTGCTGCGGCAAAATCCATCCTGGCTACTTCGTGGTCGACCTCGAGACCTTCGCCGAGGGGCAGCGGCAAAACACCTGTCTGAACCGCAAGATCTCCGTCGACGCTCGGGGCGAGATCCGCAACTGCCCCTCGATGGCGAGATCGTTCGGCAACCTGCGCGATACGTCTCTGCACAGCGCCCTCGCCCACCGGGACTTCGCCGCCCTCTGGTCGATCAACAAGGATCAGATCGACATCTGCAAGGACTGCGAGTTCCGCTACGTCTGCACCGATTGCCGCGCCTATCTCCAAGATGCCGCGGACCTCTATTCGAAGCCCTCGAAATGCAGTTACGACCCCTATACCGCCGAGTGGCAAACCTCGGCGGAACAGCCGGCTTTTGCCGGCATCACCGAAGGAGACTCCGAATGAAGAAAAAAATGGAACGAATCGACGACAGCCTGTTCCGCCCGCTCACTGCCGCTGAGCAGAGGCGCATCACCGGCGCCTTCCAAACCTATACGGCGGTGACGATCTTCGAGACCTCCAACCCGAGCCCCGACTTCACCCGCGACGGCGACCACGAGTAGGAGCATCGAGAGGAGAGGGCAGCTCACCGCCCTCTCCTCTGTCTCCGATCAGGGCTTGTTCATGGAACGACATGAGGGCGCAGCGCTCCGGAGTCACCGGCCTCTCCCGCCCCGCTTCCTCCCGTCCCCTCCACACCCCATGCTACAATTAGAGAGCCTGTAACACTCTGAAGGGCTGAAGCTTATCTCTCTGTAGTGCGTCGTACGAGCGGTCTGGACGTTCACCCAGCTTCGATCGGAGGGGATTTATGACGACCAGGAAAGACGTGCTGCTGCTTCAGATCATGCATGCTTTTTCGCAGGGGTGCGGTGGGGTGGACCTCGAGGACGCGGCGGCCGAGTGGTTCCATCAGCACTACTACGACTGGATCGATACCCCGCGGAAAGACCCCCGGGCGAAGGGACAGAGCCCGATGACCGGGTGGGGCACCGCGTCGAAGGACGTGGTCGCCAAGATCCAGGAGATCGGGCGGCGGGCGGCCGCGGCGTCCGGGGGCGGACCGGTGACCCGGGCCGCGCTCCAGACGAGCGCCGCCGACGTCGAGGGGGGCTCCGACTGTCCGTGGTGCCCGATCGACGAATGAGGTGATCCGAAGGGCGGTCGCTGCCTTGAAGAGACGTCTCTGGGTTCAGTCCCTGCTGGCATTGGCCGCCCTCAAGCTGGTGGGAGGGGTGGTCGGCTTCGCCCTGGGGTACGGCGTCGGAACCCCCGGCGACGTGACCGATCTATCCTCCCGTCGTCCGCTGCCTCTTCCTGCTCGCCTTCGCCCTCACCGGGCTGTTCCTCCTCACCTCCGGGAAGGAGGACGAGCGGGCGCGCCACCTCGGCGCCTTCTTCGTCCTCCTCGCCACGGTGTTCTCCAACCGTCCGCTGCTCGAATCGCTCGAAGCCATGAAGGGGATGCCGCTCGAGTGGCCCTGGGCGGTCCGCATCCTGGCGATCCTGCCGCCGGACGCCTTCCTGCCCTATTTCGCCTGGCGGTTCTGCCAGGAGTTCCCCGACAGCGTCTCCTCATTCCAGATGCAGCGGCTGCTGACCGCGGGGCGCCGGCTGAGCCTCGCGGTGGGCGTCGCCGGCTTCGTCTGGCAGGCTCGCGGCTGGTGGTGGCGGTGGAGCGAGCCCGGGAAGGTGCTCAAGCCGAGCACCGAGTTCTACGGGCCGCTGCTCCTGGTGCTGATCCCCGCTTTCATCCTGCTGGGCCGGCGCACCTGGAGCGCCAAGGGAGAGGAGGGACGGCGAGCCCGCCTGTTCGTGGCCGGCCTGGTCGTGGGGCTCATGCCGCAGTTCCTCGTCGTCATCCTGGGAACGGTGCCCGCCTACAATTCTTTCGTCGCGGTGCCGGGCAGGCAGGACGCAGTGGCCACGTTCGTGGTCTTCCCGTGCATCGTCCTGGCGCTCGTCACCACCGCCTACTCGGTGGCGGTGGCCCACGTGCTGCAGATCCGGCTGATCGCCCGCCGGGCGATGGGGTACGCCCTCGCCCGCTACTCGGCGCTCGGGCTCGCCGCGGTGCCCGTGGCGGCGATGGCGTACTACGTGTTCCAGAACCGGGAGCAGCAGATCGACAGCCTCTTCGTCGGCCCCCAGCTGCTGCTGCTCGGCTCGTCGGCCGTGGTGGGGGTGGGAGCGCTGCGCTACCGCCGGACCCTGCTCGACTCGATCGACCGCCATTTCTTCCGCGAGCAGTACGACGCCCGGCAGACCCTCACCCTGCTCGTCGATCGGATCCGCGCGACCCACAGCGTCGCGGATCTCGCGAACCTCCTCTGCCGCGAGGTGGACCTCGCCCTCCACCCGGAGAGCGTGGCGCTGATGAGCCTCGAGCCGCGGTCGGGGATGCTGGTCGACCCCAAGCTGCGCGGCCGGCGGCTCGACGGCTCCTCGCAGCTCGCCACCCTGATCGCCAGCGCCAGCGAGCCGTTGACGCTCGACCTCGAGGACTCCCGCTCCCCCCTCGCCCGGCTCGACGAGCCCGAGAAGCACTGGCTGGTGGACAGCGGCTTCCGGCTGATCGTGCCGGTCCTGGCGCGCGACGGCGCGCTGCTCGGGCTGATCGGCCTCGGCGAGAAGAAGAGCGGCCTGCCGTTCTTCCGCGAGGACCGCCGGCTGCTGCGGGCGATCGCGATCAACGCCGCCTGGGTGCTCGAGCTCGAGCTCTCCCGCTCGCTGGGCTCCTCGCAGGGGAGCTGGCAGAACGGGACCCCGGGGACCCCGGCGGGCACGCCGCTCCCCTTCCCGGACTCCTCCGCCGCCGGCGCCGAGCTCGCCAAGGAGTGCCCGCACTGCGGCAAGCTGCACTCGGCGTTCACCGTCTTCTGCTCCTCGTGCAGCCGGCGGCTCGAATCGTCGCACGTCCCCTTCGTGCTGCCGGGAAAGTTCCGCTTCGAGCGGCGGATCGGCACCGGCGGGATGGGGGTGGTCTACAAGGGGAGCGACCTGGCGCTGGGGCGGCCGGTGGCGGTCAAGACGCTGCGCCGGGTCTCGCCCGAGGATGCGATGCGCCTGCGCCGCGAGGCGCGCACGGCGGCGGCGGTGTCGCACCGCCACCTGGCACCGGTCTACGGCATGGAGACCTGGCACGGCACCCCGATGCTGGTGATGGAGCTGCTCGAAGGGGGGACCCTCTCGCAGCGCGTCGAGAAGGGGCGGCTCGGCGCGGCCGAGACGATCGAGCTCGGCATCGCCATGGCCGAGGCGCTCGAGCACCTCCACGCCTCGGACATCCTGCACCGCGACATCAAGCCGAGCAACATCGGCTACACCCGGGACGGCACTCCCAAGCTGATGGACTTCGGCATCGCCCGCGTGATGTTCGACCTGCGGCGCGACCACGAGGTCTCCCCGCCCGCGAGCCTCGACGACGACTCGGTCCTGCTGTCGCCGACCTCGGTGTGGAGCCACACCCCGAGCACGCTGACGGCGTCGCGGCAGCTCGTCGGCACGCTCGCCTACCTCTCGCCCGAGGCGCTCACCGGGCAGCCGGCCGATACCTCCTTCGACCTCTGGAGCCTGGCGATCGTCCTCTACGAGTGCCTGCTCGGCCGCAAGATCTTCACCGGCGGCGATGTCCAGCAGCTGATGATCCGCATCCGCAGCGGCCGGGTTCCCGAGTTCGCGCAGGCCTGCCCCGAGCACGAGCGGCTGCTCGGCGACTTCTTCCGCTGGGCTCTCCATCGCACCGTCGCCCGCCGGCCGGCGAGCGCCCGCGAGCTGCGCACCCGGCTGCTCGCCCTGCGCGCCCGCGCCGGGACACCGGGCACACCGAGATGAAAATTGACGGCGCGGGAAGGGGGACTCTATGATCCTCTCCATTGCAGGATTACTCTGTCGTCCTTCTTTTGAAACCCGTTCGACGCTCCTCCAACCAGTTCGACGGCGGTCCGGATCGCAGGCTTCCCGCCGGCGTGAAGGAGGCAGGGGATGGCGTACACGCAGGACGGGATCATGGCCCAGATCTGGGTCGCGTTCGGGCAGGGCACCGGCGCGATCCGGGTTTCGCAGGAAGCGGCCCTGGAGCTCCACCGCTGGTACTTCGCCGCGATCACCCCGGAGATCGTGGCCGGGACGTGGGACACCGCGGCCCTCCAGGTGCTCGACCGCATCCGCACCATCGGCAGCCTCGCCGCGCTGAAGGCGGTGAGCGCGGGAGCCACTGCGATCTCTCCCCAAAACGTCTACGAAGCGGCGGCCACGGTGCAGGAGTCGTCGGGAACGCCGCTGTGCCCGCCCGAGCCTCCGGCTCTCTGATCCGCGCGATCCGCGGTCTGCGAGGCGGGTCGGACGCATGGTGAAGCTCGCCCCGCTGCCGGCGCGGATCGTGCCGCCGCTGGCGGCGGCCAAGCTGGCGCTGGGCCTCGTCGCTTTCGGCCTCACCTGCAAGCGCGTCTACGCGAGCCACGCCGGGCAGAACCCCGCCTTTCCGTACGTCTACTACGCCGTCTTCGCCCTGGCCTTCGGGGCGACCGGGATCCTCCTCCTGCTCGGCGGCCGGGGCGACCGCCGGGCCCTCTCGCTCGGCGGCTTCTTCCTCGCCGCGGCGACCGCCTGGTGCAACGGGCCGCTGCGCCTCCTGTTGGCGGACCGCCCGGCCTTCTACCTCTTCGCGCTGGCCGGGTCGCTGGGGCTCGACGCCTTCCTGCCCTATTTCCTCTGGGCCTTCGTGCGCGACTTCCCGAGCCCCGCCCCCGCGCGCGAGGCGCGCCACCTGCTCAAGATCGGCGTGCGGATCGGGGCCGCGGCCGGCCTCCTCCTCTTCGCGGCCGGCTTCCTCGCCTTCGTGCTCCATCAAGGCGCCCCCGCGGTGGCCGGCGCGCTGGAGAGCTTCACCCCGGGCAGCGCGAAGCCTTGGTACTACGGGACGATCACCGTGCTGGTCGCCGCCGCCTTCGTCCTCCTCCCCTGGAAGGCGCGGCTGGCCGAGGGGGACGAGCGGCGGCGGGGGCGGGTCTTCCTGCAGCTGCTCGGGCTGATCTTCACCCCGATCGTCGCCGAGCTCCTGCTCTACGCCTTCGTCCCCGCCTACCGCCACTACTGCGACGCCCATCCGTCCTTGCAAGGAGCCATCGTCACCGCCGTCTTGGCGCCGGCCCTCGCGCTGCCGGTCGCCGTCCCCTACGCGGTGCTGGTCCACCGCGTGCTCGACGTGCGGCTGATCGCCCGCCGGGCGCTGCGCCACACCCTGGCGCGGGGGCTGGCGACGGCGCTCGCCGCCCTCCCCCTCGCCGCGCTCGCGGCCTACGTGATCGATCACCACGACATGAAGGTCGTCGACCTCCTCAGCGGCCATCGGGTGCCGCTGCTGGCCGGGGCCGTCCTGATCGCGGCGGCGGCGCTCAGTTACCGCAAGCGGCTCCACGACGCGGTGGACCGCCGCTTCTTCCGCGAGCAGTACGACGCCCGCCAGATCCTCACCTCGCTGGTCGAGCGCATCCGCTCGATCCGCGATTCGACGAGCCTCGCCGATCTGATCTCGCGCGAGATCGACCTCGCGCTCCACCTCGAGCGGATCGCCCTGCTGGCGCTCGACGCGCGCTCCGGCCTGCTGGTCGATCCGCGCCACCGGGCGTTGCGCCTCGACCCTTCGTCGCCGCTGGCGCTGGCGATCTCGAGCCTGCCGCTCGACGTCGACCCGCAGAGCCCGGCCCTGCAGAAGCTCCCCGAGCGGGAACGCCAGGCGCTGGTCGAGAGCGGCTTCCGGCTGCTGGTGCCCATCCTGGCGCGCGACGGCATGCTGCTCGGGCTGGTGGCGCTCGGCGAGAAGAAGAGCGGCCTCCCCTTCCTGCGCGACGACCGCGATCTCCTGCACGCCATCGCGAGCAACGCCGCCTGGGTGCTCGAGCTCGAGCAGGAGAGCACGCTGACCCCGCCGCGGGCCCTGGGCCGCGAGGGGAGCACGGGCCGCGAAGGCCGGGTTGAACGCGAGCCCGAGGACCCGACGCCCTGCGACCTGCCCCCGAGACCGCCGGCGCCGGGATCGCTCGTGGGGCCGCCGCCGACCCCCATCCTGCCGATGCTCGCGGCGGTGGCGGAGCCGGCCAAGGAGTGCGCCAAGTGCGGCGCCCTCCATCCGTCCTACACGGTGTTCTGCGGCACCTGCAGCCGGCGGCTGGAGGTCGCGGCCATCCCCTACATCCTGCCGGGCCGCTTCCGCTTCGAGCGGCGCATCGGCGCCGGTGGCATGGGGGTGGTCTACGCCGGCTCGGACCTGGCGCTCGGCCGGCGGGTGGCGATCAAGACCCTGCGCCAGGTCTCCGCCGACGATGCCATGCGGCTGCGCCGGGAGGCGCGCACGGCGGCGGCGGTCTCCCACCCCCACCTCGCGCCGATCTACTGCATGGAGACCTGGCAGGGGCGGCCCATGCTGGTGATGGAGCTGCTCGAAGGGGGAACCCTGGCGCAGCGCATCGCGCGCGAGAAGCTCTCCCCGCGGGAGACCGTGGAGCTCGGCGCCGCCATGGCCGGCGCCCTGGCGCAGCTCCACACCGCCGAGATCCTCCACCGCGACGTCAAGCCGAGCAACATCGGCTACACCCGCTCCCAGGTCCCCAAGCTGATGGACTTCGGCATCGCCCGCGTGATGTTCGAGCTGGCGGCGGAGGAGGAAGCGGCGGAGGAGGACGCGGACTACCTCGAGGAGCCGGAGGAGGACGCCACCCGCCCCGGCCGCGGCACCCCGGGAGGCGAGGACCACCGCTTCGCCGGCACCCTCTCCTACCTCTCGCCGGAGGCCTTGCGCGGCGCCCCCGCGGACGTCAGCTTCGACCTCTGGGGGCTCGCCATCGTCCTCTACGAGTGCCTGCTGGGGCGCAAGGTCTTCGTCGGCACCCAGCAGCAGGTGATGGACCGCATCCGCTCGGTCGCCGTGCCCGACTTCTCGCAGGTCGACCCGCGGCACGACGAGACCCTGGGAGAATTCTTCCGCGCCGCCCTCCATCGCTCCCCCCACCGCCGCCCGCAGACCGCGAGGGAGATGGGCGAGCGGCTGGAGGAGATTCTGGCGGGGATGGGGACCTGATCTCGTGCCTCACTCTGGTATCATTGTTTGGCTGAGCCTTGTGGCACTGAAGGAGGAGACAATGGCCAAGAACTCACAGCACGTAATTCCCCACCCTGACGGCGGATGGAGCGTGAAGAAGGGAGGCTCCACCCATGCCACGAAACGATTCGATACCCAGAGAGAGGCCATCACCTTCGGCCGTAAAATCAGTAAGAGTCAAGGCTCCGAGTTCTACGTGCATGGACGCGACGGGATGATCCGTAGCAAGGACTCCTTTGGAAACGACCCTAATCCTCCGAAGGATAAGTGAACAGCATCTCGCTTGCTGGTGCGATCGATGGCTATGAGCTGAACGTCTTTGTCAACTGCCCTTTCGATGACAAATATCTGATCCTTCTTCGTCCCCTCCTTTTTACCATTGTCTATCTGGGATACCGTCCCAGAATTGCCTCGGAGCGGTCGGATTCCGGAGAGAACCGGCTCGATAAGATCTGCGAGCTGATTCAGCAGTCCAAATTCAGCATCCACGACCTTTCTCGCTTGAAAGCAGGGCGGGCTCGCGAGCTCTATCGCATGAATATGCCCTTCGAGCTGGGCATCGACTATGGAGCACGTCAGCATGGCCCCGAATTCATGCGTCACAAGAAGTGCCTGATCCTGGAGAGAGATCTGTACGACTTCAAGGCTGCCCTATCCGATCTGTCGGGGGTCGATATCAAGAGCCATCGTAATAAACCTGAAGAGATCGTCCGCGCCGTCCGCGATTGGTTTTACGAAACGGCAGGCGTTAGCTATGCCCCTTACCCCAAGGTCATCTGGTTTCTCTTCAATGATTTCACGACGAGCCTTTTCGAGGCGAGACTGGCGGAAGGCATCCCTGAAAATGACGTCAGGGAGGACATTGAGAGGATGCCCATCCCAGAGTACTTGAACTGTGCAGCAAACTGGGTGGCAAGCACGGCAGACCTGAGATCCTCCCCTGCCGGCAGCTAAGGAAAGTTGGCCCTGGAGTCTCGGCCTGAGTGGGGAGAAGTGCCCCCCTAGTACGGCCCGCCCATCTCCATGATCGTCGGCTTGGTCTTGGTGGCGATGCCGACGCCGTCGCCGAGGGGGAGGACGACGGCCTGGAGCTGGGGGTGCATCATCAGGTAGCCGTTGAAGGCGCGCAGGGCGTCACCGTCCTTGTCATCTTGCTCCGTAGGGGCGGCGACCTCGCCTCCCCAGAGGAGGTTGTCGCAGACGATCAGCCCTCCCACCCGCAGCTTGGGGAGGGTGAGGTCGAGGTAGCGCCGGTACTCGGTCTTCACGGCGTCGACGTAGACCAGGTCGAAGGGCCCCTCGAGGCGGTGGAGGACGTCGAGCGCCGCTCCCTCGACCAGCTCGACGCGGCCGGCGACCCCGGCGCGCTCCAGGTAGCCGCGGGCCTCGGCGAGCCGCTCGGGGCTCTTGTCGACCGACACGATGCGGGCCTCCGGGGCGGCGCGGGCGAGGAGGATGGCGCCATAGCCGATGGCGGTGCCGAGCTCGAGGATGCGGCGGGCGCCGATCGAACGGGCGAGGATGGCGAGGAGCCTCCCCGTGGCCGCGTCGGAGATCGGAATGTCCTCCGCGGCGGCGCGCGCCTCCATCTCCCGCAGCAGCGGGTCGCCCGGCGGCAGGAGGCGGTCGAGGTAGGCCTCCTGGGCCGGTTGCAGGATCGCGTTGTCGCGGCGCTTCATGGCTGCCGTCCCGCCCGCCTCATGGCTGCGAGGTCGGCGTCGAGGAGTCCGTCGCCGGCGCGGCCGGGGACTTGCCGCCGCCCGGGATCCAGGCGATGTTCTCGAGCGAGGCCGAGCGCGCCGTCCCCTGCGGCACCAGCGGCTGGAGGGCGAAGTTCGAGGTGAGGAGGAAGTGGCAGAAGTCGTCGGGCTTCGGCGCCTCGACGTTCACCCGCACCTCGTGCAGCCCGGGGCCGGTGACGTTGGTCTCGGTGTCGCCGCAGTTGCCGCGGATCAGCACGCTCGGGGTGCTCGCCCCCTCGTCGAGGACCATCTTGTACTCGGTGAGGTTGGTGGGCGGGATCTGGAGGACGATCCAGGCCGTCCCCGCCGCCTGCTGGTCGACCAGGCGGATCGCCGCCCGGTTGAGCAGCCAGCGCCGCGCCAGCACCTGCCGGTCGCCGCCGGGCTCGGGGTCGAGCCAGGTGGGCGAGAAGGCGAAGCGCGGGCTGGGGTTGGCGTTCGGCACCTGCACCTGGAAGGCGTTGTACTCCTCGCGGCCGACCGGCTTGCCGAGGCCGTCGAGCGGCCAGCGCCTGCCGTCCTTGCCGTAGAGCCCCATCGTCACCTGGTACTTGCCGGGCGCGAGCGGCGGCGCCATCGCCGACTGGTAGAGCTTGACCTCGTCGACGATCGGCGTCCCCTCGTGCCAGGTGCCGGCGAGGGGATGGTCGAAGGTGCGGTCCACCTTGCCGTTCTTGTCCAGCAGATGGACGAAGACGGTCGGCCGTTCCTCGCCGATCGCGGCCGTCGGGGTCCAGGTCAGGCGGACGGTCTGGAGCTGAGAGAACGGCAGGGTCGCCACCGGGGGAGCGACCTCGATCCGGGCCACCGGAGTCTTCTTGTCGCAGCCGCCGAGAGCCAGCGCGGCGATCGCGCAGATCGCAAGGAGGGAAAGGGAGAGTTTTGTTTTCATAGGATTGAGTAAGAGTAAGGAGCGGAGAGACGCTACCGGGGGAGCGCGCCCGCTGTCAAGGCCGGCTCACGGGAGGGGTATCCCGGTTTGAAACCTGCTCGCCTCCTTCGGGCTCCGCTCCTTCGTCGCTGCCAGTCGGCTGCGCGGTTTCAAACCAGGACACCCCTCTCACGGCCGGTAGGTCGCCGAGCAGTCGGGCCCCTCCCAGAGGGTGACCTCGGCGAGCGGCGCGTCCGGGAGATGGCCGCGGAGGCCCTCGAAGAACCAGGCGGCGATCCGCTCGGTCGTCGGGCTCAGGGTATCGAAGGGAGGGACGGCGTTGATCTCGCGGTGGTCGAGCCGGCGGGTGAGCTCGCGCAGCGCCGTCTGCACCGCCACGAAGTCGTAGGCCATCCCCTCGGCGTCCAGCTCCGACGTCTCGAGCACGGCCTCGACCCGCCACGAATGGCCGTGGACGGTCTCCGGCGCGCCGCGGTAGGAGGTCAGGTGGTGCGCCGCCTCGAAGCGGGCCACCACTCGCAGCCGGTACGTCGCCATCGATTCAGCGTCCGAGGAGCTGCTGGACGTGGGCGACCACCATCTCGAGCGCCACCCGGTTCTCTCCCCCCTCGGGGATGATGATGTCGGCCCAGCGCTTCGACGGCTCGACGAACTCGAGGTGCATCGGGCGGACGGTGCCGAGGTACTGGCGCAGCACGTCCTGCACCGAGCGCCCGCGCTCCGACATGTCGCGCCCCAGGCGGCGGATCAGCCGCAGGTCGGCGTCGGTGTCGACGTAGATCTTGAAGTCGAGCAGATCGCGCAGGGCGGGCTCGACGAAGATCAGGATCCCCTCGAGCAGGATCACCGGCTGCGGCTCGATCCGCCGGGTGCGCGGCGTGCGCCGGTGGCGGACGAAGTCGTAGATCGGCACCTCGACCGGCAGCCCGGCCTTGAGGGCGGCGAGGTGGGCGACCAGCAGCTCGCTGTCGATCGCCGAGGGGTGGTCGAAGTTGTGGTCGAGCAGCTCGCTCTCGCTGCGCCAGTCGACGTCGCGGTAGTAGCTGTCCTGCTCGATGAGCGCGATCTTCGCCTCGCCCACGGCGTCGAGGATGGCGCGGGCGACCGTGGTCTTCCCCGATCCGGTGCCGCCGGCGACGCCGAGGATGCAGGGACGGATCTTCGACGCCCCGAGGAGCGGCTCGAGCTGAGGGGAGACGTCGAGGATGGCCATGGGCGTGGATTGTACTCGCCCAGGCGGGTCTCCGATCATCCTTCGATCATCGCTGGCAGCCCGGGCAGTAGAAGGTGCTGCGGCCGGCCTGGACGATGCGCCGCACCTCGCGCCCGCAGGTCCGGCAGGGCTCCCCCTCGCGGCCGTAGACGGTGAGCGAGACCTGGAAGTAGCCCCCCTTTCCCTCGCCGTCCGCGAAGTCGTTGAGGGTCGTCCCGCCCTGGCCGATCGCCTGCCGGAGGACCGCCATCCCGGCCTCGGCGAGGCGCTCCCAGCGGGCTCGGGAGATGCGCGAGACCGACCGGTCCGGATGCACCCCGGCGCGGTGGAGCGACTCGGAGGCGTAGATGTTGCCGATCCCCACCACCACGCCGGCATCCATCAGGAAGGGCTTGACCGGCCCCCGCCGCCCCGCCGCCGCGGCGGCCAGCGTCGCGCCCGAGAATCCCGGCTCGAGCGGCTCGACGCCGAGATGGACGAAGTGGGGGTCGGCGTCGAGCCCGGCGGTCTTCAGCGCGAAGACCACCCCGAAGCGCCGCGGGTCGCGGAAGCGCAGCCGCCGCCCGGAGCGCAGGTGGAAGGCGACGTGCTCGTGGAGCTCGGCGGGAGTGCCCGCCGGCACCAGGGTCAGCCGGCCGCTCATGCCGAGATGGACCACCACCGTCCAGCCGCCCGCGAGGTCGATCAGCAGGTACTTGGAGCGCCGGCGCAGAGCCAGAACCTCGCGGCCGCGCGCCGCCTTCCGCAACCCCTTCACGTCGACCGGCTCGCGCAGGGCGGGATTGCTCACCTCCACCCGCTCGATGGTGTCGCCGACCAGGTGGGGCTCTAGACTCAGGCGCAGTACCTCGACTTCGGGAAGCTCGGGCATGACGAGTGGATTCTAACGGCGATCGGCGGCGACTGGCGGCAACCGGCGGCAATCGAGCGCGGAATTCCGCGGATCGAACCCCTGTTGCAAGGGGCGGCCCAAGCCCGAGCTTGTCAGAACGGGCCCGCCGGGTTAGGATATCGGGTTCTTGGAACCCGGCGCCTGCCGGCGAAACCACTGAAAGACAAGGATCGCGACCGTGAAGAAAGACATCCATCCTACGCTGAACATGGTGACCGTCACCTGCGCGTGCGGCAACACCTTCGAGACCCACTCCACCAGCGACGAAGTGCGGCTGGAGATCTGCAACGCCTGCCATCCGTTCTTCTCCGGCAAGCAGAAGCTGATCGACACGGCCGGCCGCGTCGAGCGGTTCCAGAAGCGGTACGCGGCGTCCGGCTCCGGCCGCCGGGCCTAGATCGCCCCCGCAGCACTCAGCGGCGCAGCGGCGATCGGAACGGCGGCCCCCGCCCGGGGCCGCCGGGATTCCCCACAGGTCGGAGACCCCACGGCATGAGCAGCCTCAGCGCCATGACGAGCCCGGAAGCTGAGCTGCTGGTCGGCGGCCAGGCCCTGATCGAGGGAGTGATGATGCGCTCCCCCGGCGCCTATGGCGTGGCCGTCCGCCGGCCGGACGGCTCCCTCGCCTTCCTGCGCGGCAAGGTCGCGAGCCTGGCCGCGCGGTCTCCCTTCCTGAGGGCCTTCCTGAAGCTGCCGGTGCTGCGCGGCGTGGCGGTGCTCTTCCAGTCGCTCGCCCTCGGCATCCGCGCGCTCAATTTCTCGGCCGCCGAGGCGATGGCGGAGCCCGGGAGGGAAGCGGAGCCTACGGTATCCCCGCCGCCGGAGAAGTCCGGCTGGGCGATCGCCGGCTCGATGTCGATCGGCCTGGCGGTGGGCGCCGGGGTCTTCCTCCTCCTGCCGCTCTGGCTGACCCAGCTCGCCGAGCGGACGCTCTACGCCGGCCAGCTCTCGAACCTCGCCTTCAACCTGATCGACGGCGCCCTGCGGGCCCTGTTCTTCCTCGGCTACATCTTCGCCATCTCGCGGCTGAAGGACATCCACCGGGTGTTCCAGTACCACGGGGCGGAGCACAAGGTGGTCTTCAACTACGAGCGGCGCCTGCCGCTCACCGTCGAGAACGCCCGCGCCCAGAGCCGCCTCCACCCGCGGTGCGGCACGAGCTTCCTGCTCTTCGTGCTGCTGGTGTCGATCCTGGTCTTCGCCTTCATCCCGAAGGCGGCGCCGCTGCTGGTCAAGCTCGGCGGGCGGCTGCTGCTGGTGCCCGTGATCGCCGGGCTCTCCTACGAGGTGCTGCGCTTCACCGCGAAGCACCGGGCCGCGCCGCTCTTCTCCCTGCTGGTGGCGCCGGGGCTCGCGCTGCAGCGCATCACCACCCAGGAACCGACCGACGACATGCTGGAGGTCGCCATCGCGGCGCTCGAATGCGCGCTGCGCGAGGACGGCCTGCTGGAAGAAGGGATCCGAGGCGCCGCATGATCGAGAAACTGGCCGAGCTCGAACGCACCCATCAGGAGCTGACGCAGCGGCTCTCCGACCCCGCCGTCTTCTCGGACCCCAAGGTGTACCGCGAGGTGAACAAGACGCTGTCGGAGATCGATCCGGCGGTGAAGCTCTACCGCGAGTACGTCAAGGCCACCCGCGAGCGCGAGGAGAACGAGGAGATGCTCGCCGGCCTCGCCAAGGACGACGACCTCTACGAGATGGCCCACGAGGAGCGCCAGCAGCTCGCGGCGCGACTCGCCGAGCTCGAGGGGCAGCTGCGCCGCGAGCTCACCCCCAAGGACCCCAACGACGAGCGCAACGTGGTGCTCGAGATCCGCGCCGGCACCGGCGGCGACGAGGCGACGCTGTTCGCCTCCGAGCTCTTCCGCATGTACAGCCGCTACGCCGAGCAGCGGGGCTGGCGGGTGGAGGTGATCGACCTCTCGGAGTCCGAGGCGGGAGGGATCAAGGAGATCTCGGCCATCGTCGAGGGGCGCGGCGCCTACAGCCGCCTCAAGTACGAAGGGCGGGGTCCACCGCGTGCAGCGCGTCCCCGCCACCGAGTCCGCCGGGCGCATCCACACCTCGGCGGTGACCGTGGCGATCCTTCCCGAGGCCGAGGACATCGACGTCCAGGTGGACGAGAAGGACATCCGGATCGACCGCTTCTGCGCCTCCGGCCCCGGCGGCCAGGGGGTGAACACCACCTACTCGGCGGTGCGGCTGACCCACATCCCGAGCGGCGTCGTGGTCTCCTGCCAGGACGAGCGCAGCCAGATCAAGAACAAGGCGAAGGCGCTGCGCGTCCTCAAGTCGCGCCTGCTCGACATGGAGCGCGAGAAGGCCGACGCCGCGGTCACCGAGGAGCGCCGCCGCATGGTCGGCTCGGGGGACCGCTCGGAGAAGATCCGCACCTACAACTTCCCCCAGAGCCGGGTCACCGACCACCGCATCGGCCTTTCGATCCACCAGCTCCCGACGCTGATGGAAGGGCATCTCGAACCGCTGATCGAGCCGCTGATCGCCCATTTCTCGGCGCAGAGGATGGAAGAGCAGGCGCGGACGCACTGACCCCCCCGAGGCGCCGGAGGATCGTCCGGCGCCTCACCCTCCAAGACGACCTCAGGGTTTCGCTGCCGGCGGCGGCTGCGGACCGGCGAGCTTCCAGACCGCCGCGACGGTCAGCTCCGCGATGCGGTGGAGCTCGCCCGGCGTCAGGTACTCGTCGGTGCCGTGGCCGCGGTAGTGCTCCATGTCCTCGGCGGGGCCGAAGTCGACCCCACCCTTGAACAGCCGGGCCTGGGTGCCGCCGCCGATGGCGACCGGCTTCCCGGGCTTGCCGGTGACGTCGTTCCAGACCGCGAGGAGGCTGGCGACCAGCGGCGTGTCGGCGGGGGCGAGATGGGGCTCGCTGGTCAGGTTCACCGTCGCGGCGATCCCCGCACCGGTGCGGCGGGTGAAGGCGGCGGTGCGGTCGGCGAGCTGCTTTTCCATCTCCGGCTTGGCGATCCCACGCGGATAGCGGATGTTGATCTCGGCGACCGGGGTCCCCTTTTCGTCGCGCAGGAAGGAGAGGTTGGCGGTGAGCTCCCCCATCACCGGATCGCGGTGGGCGAGCCCGAGCGCGGTGCCGTTCGTCTCGGTGCCGACGGCGATGCCGGTGAAGGAGGCGAGGGCCCCCCAGGGGTCCATCCGCAGATCGAGGGTGGCGAGGAAGGCGGTCAGATCGCCGAGGGCGTTGTGGCCGCTCGCCGGCTGCGAGGAGTGGCCGCCGTGGCCGACGGCGGTGAGCTCGAGCAGATTTCCCTGGCGGGAGACCGCGAGCCGCGCCGGCGGGTGGGAGCGGCTCCAGGCGGCGGCGAGGGCCGCGAGCTCGTCCTGGGCCTTCGCCGGGTCCGTCCCTATCTTTTCGAGCGTGGCCTCGCCGCGCTCGGCGATGATCGACATGCCGCTGCCGCCGCTCATCCGGACCACCCGCCAGGCCCCGCCCTTGGGCTCCACGAGGCGACCTTCGAGCGGGGCGAGCGGCTGGGCGCGGAAGGTGACGATGCCGTACCCCTTCTGGGCGTGGGTGACGGGATAGGCGGCGTCGACGCCGACCGTGCGGTCGGGCATCGGGGCGCGCGCGAGGTAGTAGGGGATCTCATCCCAGCTCGTCTCCTCGCCGTTGGCGATCAGCAGCTTGAGGGTCGAGTCGAGCGGCCAGCCCGAGTCGCGGAGGGCGGCGAGCGCGTAGAGGGAGGCGACCAGCGGCCCCTTGTCGTCCTCGGTGCCGCGGCCGACGATCTTCCCCTCCACGATCCTGCCGGCGAACGGCGGCGACTTCCACTCCTGCCCCTCCACCCCCTGGACGTCGCCGTGGGTGAGTAGGGCGAGGATCGGCTTCGGCCCGGGCAGGGTGAGCTCCTCCACCCGGCCGTCGTAGCTTTTGAAGACAAACCCCAGCTCGCCCGCCCGCTTGGCGAGCCATGCCCGCTGGCGCTTGAATTCGGGCAGGTCCCAGTTCTCCCGCCCCGCCGCGGCGAAGGTCTGGAAGCCGACCAGCGCCTGGAGGTCCGCGACCATCCGGTCGCCATAGCGGGCGAGGGTGTAGCGCCGCAGCACGCAGGCGGCCAGCCGGGCGTCCGCCGGCGCCACGGGGGCGCCCTGCTTGAGCCGGCCCATCTGCTCGTTGGGGCCGCCCGGGGTCGGGCTGTCCTCGACCACCCGATAGGCGCGCGAGGCCGCCAGCAGGAAAGCGGCGAAAGCCCGCGGCCCGGGGACCCCGGCGTCGAGAAAGCTCACCCGCTTCGCGGCGGCGGCGAGATGGTCGTCGTACTCGGCGCAGCCGGCCGTCGCGCCCCTCGCAGGCGCGGCGAGCAGAAGGGGCAAGGCGAGGAGGCCGAGGAGTCTTCGGGGGGTTCGCATGGTGCCCGCCGTTTTACCACAGGGCGCCACCACAAGGCGGACGGAGAGGAGATAGTCTCCTCCCGATGGCCACCCTCCGCCAGCTCCTCGCCGAGGCCCGTCCGCTCCTCGCGGCGACGCCGTTCGGCGCCCCGCGGCGCGAGGCGGCGCTGCTGCTGGGGCACGTCCTCGGCCTCACCGAGGCGCAGGTGATGGCGCGGGAGGAGAGCGCGGTGAGCCCGGAGGCGGAGGAGCGCTTCCGCGGCCTGCTGGCGCGGCGGCTCGGCGGCGAGCCGGTCGCCTATCTCAAGGGGGAGCGGGAGTTCTGGGGGCGGGCGTTCCACGTCGACCCCAGGGTGCTGATCCCCCGCCCGGAGACCGAGCACCTCATTGAGGTGGCCATCGAGGCGGCGCTCGCTGAGCCGCTGCCGCCGGCGCCTTGGATCCTCGACGTCGGCACCGGCTCCGGCATCCTCGCCGTGACGCTGGCGCTCGAGATCCCCGGCGCGCGCCTGGTGGCGACCGACCTCTCCCCCGGCGCGCTGGCGGTGGCGGCCGGCAACGCCCGCCGCCACGGGGTGAGCTGCCGGGTCCGGCTCCTCGCCCTCGACCTGACCGCGGGGCTCGACCTCTCCCGCTTCGACCTGGTGGTCAGCAACCCTCCCTACGTCGACCGCTCCGAGGCCGCGGAGATGTCCCCCGAGGTTTGCAATTACGAGCCTCCCCTGGCACTCTTCCCGCCTGGCGCCGGGGACTCGATCCTGGCGCGGCTCCTCGCCCAGTGCTCGGGGCTCCGTACCGGCCTGCGACCAGGAGTATCCTTGGCGGTCGAGATCGGCCGCGGACAGCTCGCAGCGGTGCGCCGGCACGCCGCGGCCGCGGGGCTGGAGGTGGCGGCGGTCCGCGAGGACTATGCCGGCATCCCGCGCACCGTGCTGCTGCGGCGCCGCTGATCGATCGAAACCCGCGATTCGCCACGGAAGGAAGCCATGGAAAAGTTTCACATCGTAGGGCCGACGCGCCTCATCGGACGCGTCGCGGCGAGCGGGGCCAAGAACGCCGCCCTGCCCGCGCTGACGGCGACGCTGCTCACCGACGAGACGGTGACCCTGCGCCGCGTGCCGGGGGTGCGCGACATCCGCACCCTCCTCAAGCTCCTCGAGCACCTCGGCATGGAGTCGCGCGAGGAGGACGGCGCTATCGCGCTCCGCCGCGAACGGCCGAACCCGCAGCACGACGCCCCCTACGACCTGGTCAAGACGATGCGCGCCAGCGTCCTGGTGCTCGGCCCCCTGCTCGCCAAGGAGGGGCACGCGCGGGTGTCGCTGCCCGGCGGCTGCGCCATCGGCGTGCGGCCGATCGACCAGCACCTCAAGGCGCTCACCGCCCTGGGGGCCGAGGTGACCCTCTCCCACGGCTACGTCGAGACCCGGGCGGCGCGGCTGAGGGGCACCCGCTTCCGCTTCGACATGCCGACCGTCACCGGCACCGAGAACGTGCTGATGGCCGCCTCCCTCGCCCGCGGCACGACGGTGCTCGAGAACTGCGCCCGCGAGCCCGAGGTGATCGATCTGGCGAACCTGCTCAACGCCATGGGCGCCAGGATCTCGGGGGCCGGCGAGGCGACGATCGTCATCGACGGAGTGGACGGGCTGGGGGGCGCCGAGCACACCATCATCCCCGACCGCATCGAGGGGGGAACCTACCTGATCGGCGCCGCCCTCACCGGCGGCAACGTGCTGCTCGAGGACGCCAGCGCCGCCGATCTGGCGCCTCTGCTGGACAAACTGGCGGAGGTCGGCGCCGCGGTCGACATCGAGGCGGACGGCATCCGCGTCCGCGCCGAGCGCGGCATCGCCGCCCGCGACCTCGACACGGCGCCCCATCCCGGCTTCCCCACCGACCTCCAGGCGCAGTACATGACGCTGATGACCTGCGCCTACGGCGTCTCGACGATCAGCGAGACCATCTTCGAAAACCGCTTCCAGCACGCCCCGGAGCTGGCGCGGATGGGGGCCGACATCCGGGTCGACGGCGGCCGGGCGCACGTCCACGGCCCGACGCGGCTCACCGGCGCCGGAGTGATGGCGACCGATCTGCGCGCCTCCGCCTGCCTGGTCCTCGCCGGCATCGCGGCCGAAGGGGAGACGGTGGTCGACCGCATCTATCACCTCGATCGTGGCTATGAGCAAATGGAACTGAAATTGCAGCGGCTCGGCGCGCGAGTCGCGCGATGGTCGGTCCCTTCGGGAGCGTAGGCACAAAGCCGGCTTCCCCGGTCCCCGTACCGATCCGCCGGCTCCCCTCCGGATGCTCGGCCTCCTCACCTTCGCCCTCGCCACCACCGTCACCGCGGCGGATCCGCGGCCGGACCTCGTCGAGCTGCAGCTCGCGGGCCAAGCCCGCGTCGAGCTGACCCGCGTCGAGCAGGAGCTGATCGTCCGGCCGGAGGCGTCGCGGCGGCTCGGCCTCGACTTCCTGCGCGGCCATCTCCTCGACCTCCTGGGACGCCCCGACGAGGCGAGCGACGCCTTCGTGCGCGCCCTGGCCGCGAGCCCGCCGATCCAGCCCTACAGCCGCTACCGCCTGGCGCTCGACCACTACCGCATGGGGCACCCCGAGGTGGCGGCCGGCCTGATCGCGACGGTGGTCGCCGGCGATCCGCGCTCGCCCCTCCTCCCCCCGGCGGTCTGGCTGCTCGACCACACGATCTCCGAAGGCGGCGACTGCCAGCTGCTGAGCCGCCTGCGGGCGGAGTCGCTGCCGACGCCGCAGCGCCGGGAGATCGAGCTGATGCGCGCCCAGTGCGCCCAGCGCGCCGGCTACACCGAGCTCGCCCGCAGCCTGCGGTTGAGCCTGCTCCAGGAGGACGTCGGCGACGAGACGGCCCACCGGGCCGCCGACCAGCTCTTCGGGCTGGTCTCCGAGGCCGAGCACGGGCGGGTGCCGCTGCTGATCGGCCGCGCCCTCGAGACTCACGGCGACATCGACCGCGCCCTGCGCAGCTACCAGCGCGCCGTCGGCAAAGGGGACGCCCTCTCGGCGCGCGACGCCTACGAGGCGCAGCTGCGGATCGGCTCCTGCCTGCTCGCCGCGCAGCGCTACGCCGAAGCCTCGCTCGCCTTCGCCCGCCTGGCGACGATGGCGAAGAGCGCCGGCGACCGCGCCGCCGCCGCTTATCAGGAAGGGCGGGCCCACGAGCTGCGCGGCGCGGCGGCCACGGCGGCGCAGAAATACCGCCAGGCCTACCAAGCCGATCCGCAAGGGAGCCTCGCCGCGCCGACGCTGCTCGCCGCCCTCAGGATCGACGGGCGCGCGGGCGCGGACGCCGCCGCCCTGAACCTCTACGAGAAGCTCACCGCCCTCCCGAAGTGGCGCGCCGAAGCCGCCCGCGCGGCGCTCTATCTCGCCGCCTCGGACATCGTCCGCGGGCGCGGCGAGCGGGCCTCCGCCTGGCTGGCCGAGGCGCGGCTCGGCGGCGGCGACGGCCGGCTGGAGGCCGACTACTGGAGCGGCCGGCTGGCCGAGCTGGCGGGGAAGAGCCGGGAGGCCCTCGCCCGCTACCTCGACGTGCTCCGAGCCGATCCCCACCATCCGCTGGCCGCGGCGGCCCGCGCCCGCCTCGCCGCCGGGCCGCTCGCCCGCACCGCCCTCGCCGAAGGGCGCCGGCTCGCCGCTTCCGCCCACCGCGACAACGTCTATTCCGGCTGGCTGCTGCTCGCCGGCGATCCGGTGGCTCAAGGGGCCGCGCGCCGCCGGCTCGAGGCGATGCTGCTCGCCGATTCCGGCGCGGCCCCCTATCTGCGGCTGGCCGAGGTGCCGGTCCGCCGCTGGCCGTTGTGGAGCGAGCCGCTCACCCGGCCGGCGGACCTCCTCCTCGCGATGGGTGTGTTGTGGCCGGCGACGACCGCCCTGCGCGCCCACTTCCCGCTCTCCAATCCGTCGCTCGCCTTCACCGGCGCCCTGCTGCTCGCGCGCTCGGGAGACCTGGCGGGATCGGTCGCGCTCGCCCAGGAGCTGCGCGACCGCGCCCCCTCCCGCGTCCCGCTCGAGCTCCAGCCGCTCGAGCTCCGCCGCCTGCTCGATCCCTTCCCCTACAAGGAGGCGCTCCTCGTGCAGGCGCGCCTGCGCGGCGTCGACCCCCTGCTGCTGATCGCCCTGATCCGGGAAGAGAGCGCGTTCGATCCCGCGCGGCTGTCGCCGGCCGCGGACCGCCACCTGGCGCCGCTCTCGCTCGCCACCGCGCTCCGCCTGGCGCCGCAGATCCAGCTCGAGCGCCTGAAGCCTGCCGACCTCGACCGCCCCGAGGTCGCGATCGCCCTCGCCGCCATCCACCTCGGCGCCCTGCTGCACGACTTCGGGGGCGGCGCGGTGCCGGCCCTCGCCGGCTATCAGGCGGGGGAACCCGAGGCGGCCCTCTGGCGGAGCCAGTGCTTCAGCCAGGAGCCCGAGGAGCTGTTCACCAAGCTCGGCACCCGCGAGGCGCGCGACTTCGTCCACCGGGTGCTCGCCGTCCGCGACCGCTACGCGGCGCAGTAGGCGGTTGACCACGGACGAACACGGACTGGCACGGACGAACAGGGACAGCGACGAGGCAGCCGCGAAGCTTCCTCGTCCCTGTCCGTGAAGGTCCGTGCTCGTCCGTGTCGGTCCGTGGTCTGCCTCCCTACAGCGGCGGCTTCTTGGCGGCGTCCTTCTTGGGAGCAGCGTGCAGCGTCTTGACGACCGGCGGCAGCGGCTGGCCGGCCGGCGTTTCGGCGCTGTAGAGGAGGACGTCCGCCTTCTCGCGCAGCCCCTTGGTCCAGCTCTCCATCTGCGCCGTCAACTTCTGCTGCTTCAGGGTCTCTCGGATGTCCTCGCGCACCTGGTCGAGCGGCGGCGCCGCCTGCCCGCGCTTCTGCATCTCGGGCCCCAGCACGTCGCGGTAGTAGCGGTTGACGTCGTCCGGCGTGACGAAGACGCTGGGGCCGAGGCGCTCGTCCACGTAGGTGAGCACCAGGAGCTGGCGGGTGACGAGCTGGCGCAGCCCCTTGGGATCGAGCCCCACCTCTTTCAAGGCCTTCTGGAACGCCGCCTCGTCCGGGAAGCGGGCGCGGATTGCGGCCACCCGCCGCTGGATCTCGTCGACCGGCACCTGCTCGAAACCGAAGCGGTCGATCTCGTGAAACTGCAGCCGCTGCTCGATCAGCGCGTCGAGCACCCGGCGGCGGAAAGTGGCAGGGGCCTCCCCGGGCTTCGGCGTGTCGAGCCCGAGCCGGACGACCCGCTCGACGTCGGAGCCGAGGATCGGATCGTCGTCCACCACGGCGAGCACCCGGTCCTTGAGCGTCTCCGGGCTCGCGGCGGGGGAGGCCGCGGCGGCCGGCGGCTTTTGCGGGGGCTTCGCGGCCAGCGCGGGGAGGGCGGCGAGGATCAGCAGAGAGCAGAGCAGCGGGCGCGAGCCGGTCATCATGCCTCCATGCTAGCATCGGCCCGATCTCGGTTTGGAAAGAACTCATGGCCGGCCTGCTCCTGATCGTCGCCACCCCGATCGGCAACCTGGACGATCTGTCGCCGCGCGCCCGCGCCGCCTTCGAGTCGGCCGACCTGGTGGCCTGCGAGGACACCCGGCACACCGGGCGGCTGCTCGCCCACCTGGGGATCAAGAAGCCCCTCGTCTCCCTCCACGAGCACAACGAGCGCCAGCGCCTCCCCCGCCTGCTCGGCGAGCTGCGGGAGGGGAAGACGATCGCCCTGGCGAGCGACGCCGGCACCCCCCTCCTCTCCGACCCCGGCTTCGTGCTGGTCCGCGAGGCGGCCGCCGCGGGGGCGCGGATCGAGCCGATCCCCGGCCCCTCCGCCCCCGTCGCCGCCCTGGTGGCCTCCGGCCTCCCTCCGTATCCGTTCACCTTCGCCGGCTTCGCACCGCCGAAGACCGGGAAGCGGCGGACCTTCTACCGCGGCTGGGCCGGGCTCGGCCACACCCTGGTGCTCTTCGAGTCGCCGCACCGCCTGCTGGCGAGCCTCGCCGATGCCCTCGCGGAGCTGGGGGACCGCCCCGCCGCCGTCGCCCGCGAGCTGACCAAGCTGCACGAGGAGGTGCTGCGCGGCACCCTCTCCACCCTGCTGGCGGAGCTTCAGGAGCGGGCGTCGATCAAGGGAGAGCTGGTGGTGATGATCGGCGGGGCGGCTATTGAGCCGTCGGGCGGCAGACGAGGTAATGCTGAATGAAGTGCTCGGGGCTCGGCGGGCTCAGCCGGGAGACGCTCCACCCGTTCGCCACCACGAGCTCGCGCAGGTAGCGCTCGGAATAGCACGCACAGGAGAGCGGGTAGGCGGGGAGCCGGTCCTCGAAGGTGCTGACCGTGCCGTCCTGGTCGAGGAATGCCGAGAAGAACAGCGCGCCGCCGGGGCGCACGTGGCGGCGCAGGATCGCGAGCAGGGCGTCGGCATCGGACGGCTCGAGGTGGGTGAACACGGAGAACAGCCAGAGGACGTCGAAGGTGCCCGCGACGGGCAGGCGCGACTCCGGGGTGATCTTCGTCCCCGCCGGGTTGTACATGGCGTTCCGCGCATCCCAATGCGCGAACGCGAAGCGCGGATCGTCGACCTCGCGCCGCAGGTACTCGATGAGCGGCCGGTGCACGTCCACTCCCGTGTAGCTCTTGATCGGGATGCCGCGATTGAGGATCGCCTGGGTGAAGCGGACGCCACACCCCACGTCGAGCACGTCGCTCTCACTGAGGTCCCTGAGACCGAGGCTCTCCGCCACGAGATCGATGAGGATGGAGCCGGTGTTCTCCGGGCCGCTCGCATGGACGTCGGGCGCGTTGCGGTGGAGCTCTTCGGGAATGATCAGCGGGTGTTTCACAGGCGGGTACGATGACAGATCGCGGACGGCGGGCGCAACGCGCCCGCCGTCGCGGCGATCCGCTCTACTGCGGGTTGATGGGGGTGACGGTGACGGCGGTGTCGATGTCGTTGTTCTTGAACGAGAAGCAGGTGCCGGTGCCGCCCAAGGTAGTCGGGTTGTCGGTGATGCTGTTGTTGCCCAGGCGCACGGTGGCGCCGGCGTTGCACACCATCCCCGTCCCATTCTTGGTCGACACGCTGTGCTCGAGGTCATGAACGCGGGGCCGCCGGCGCCCGAGAAGCCCGCGAAGGCGTTGCTGATGGCGATAGTGTCGCTGACCGTCGTGTTCGAGGAGCCCTGCACCTTGAGGCCGGCGACGTTGAATTCCAGCCGGACGTGGTCGAGGTTGGCCTTGGCCGTGCCCGAGGGGGCGATAAGGATCCCCTGCCCGGTCTGGGCCCCGAAGTTCCCGTTGTTGCGGAGGATGGTGTCCATCACGTGCAGCTCGCTGCCGGCGACGGTGGGCGCGAAGTTGATCCCGGAGACCGTGAAGTGATTGATCACGCACTTCTCGACGAACACGGTGCCGCCGGTGGTGATGCTGATCCCGCTCAAGCCGGTGCCCAGCCCTTCGAAGTCGAGGCCGCGCAGCACCACCACGTCGGTGGCATTGGGGACGGCGACGATGATGCCGTTGGTGCTGGACACCAGCACGCCGGCCTCGAACCCTTCGGAGGAGATGGTGATCGACTTGGTGATCGTGACGGCTCCGAAGCCACCCGGGTCGAGCACGTTGATCTCGCCCCCCGGCGGCGGTCTTCGAGATGGCGCCCGCGAAGGTCTTGCAGGGCGCCGTGCGGCTGCACGGGTTCGCGTCGTCGCCCACGCCGGAGACCCAGGTGCGGGTCGCCTGCGCATGGGCCAGGGCGCTACAGGTCACGAAAAGAATGAGCGCGGTCAACGCATGGAAAGTCAGCTTTCTCTTGTTCATCACGAATCTCCTCCTGGATTACGGGGTTCTCTTCCCTACACTGTTCGGAAACGTCCACACTACGCCCTCGCTCAGGGTCCGTCAAGGGACGCCGGGAACAGCCCTTCGGCGACGCTGTCCTCGTATATAGTCGCCGAAACCGAGGGTTTCGTTACCGTCGCCGCGGGAGCTTGATATCTTCTGGACTTCTCCTATGCGCAATTTCTTCTCAAGCCTGATCCGCTGGGGGCGGAGCGAGCCGCGAAGGGTTTTCGTGGACTGCGGCAGCAATACCTGCAAGGTTCTTTCGGAGCGGATCGAGCGTGGGCTGGAGAACGAGTTTTTTGCCTTCGAGCCGCAACCGGAGCTGGCGGGCTGTGCCGAGGAGGCCCGCCGGCGGCATCCCGGGGTCGCCATCCGTTTCTTCGCCCGCGCGGTATGGGTGCACGACGGCACGATGGACTTCTATCTCGCAACCATTTGGGGGCCGAACCACAAGGGCGGCTCGACGCTGCTGGCGGGTCACACCCGCAACGCCGCCAAGGTCGATTACTCCCGCCCGGTCGCCGTCGAGTGCATCGATCTCAGCCGCTGGATCCGGCGCAACTTCAAGCGGCGCGACCACCTCGTGGTCAAGATGGACATCGAGGGAGCGGAGTATCCCATCCTCGAGAAGATGGTGGCGGAAGGCACCATCGGCTACGTCAAGGAGCTGATCGTCGAGTTCCACTGGCAGATGAACGAGACGCTGAGCCGGGAGCGGCACGAGGCGCTGCGCGCGGCCCTCGACGGCCGGGTCCTGGTGACGGACTGGTACTGACCCCTACTCCGGAACCTCCCGGAACACGTCGTAGCGTTTGAAGATCAGGCTCCGGTAGTCGACCTGGATCCGCGGATAGTCCCTGGCGTGGAGGACCCGCCAGCCCAGTTGATCCACGAACGCGCCGTTCTCGAGCGCCCACGGCGCGCTCTGATGGTAGGCGTCCGCCAGCTCCCGCAGGCAGCTCGCCAGCGCCTCCTTCTCGGCCAGATACGCGCCCGCGCTGAGCCGGCAATGGAGCGGATGGGTGTAGTACTTCAGGGTCTCGAAGTCGCGGCAACCTTTGTCCGGCGGGTAATCGACGAACGTGTTGCAGAACAATAGGTCGCACGAGTAGGCGCGGAACCGGTCGAGCAGCGCCGCCGGGTCGCGGATCATCAGCACGTCGTCCGCGTCCGTGCAGAGGAGATAGCGCGTGCCGCAGGCGCCGGACTCCAGGTAGTCCAGGACGAGAGTGATTTTCTTCCCCCAATCCCACGTCGCGACCTCTCTTCCGAGCACGACGTAGTCGCGGATCCCGTAGGCTTGGTAACACCTCTCGATGAGGCACTCGTGCTTGTAGTTGTGATACGTGACGAAGGTTACGTCCGCCGGGACCGCATAGCGGCTCCCGGTCTGGTTTCCGATCACCAGGCGCGACAGCTGATCGAAATCCCGGATGACCTCGGGAGTGATGCCGTGGCAGGGCTGGCCGTGCGGCCGATGCAGGAAGATCGGCTCGCCGGACGGCATCAGCGCGGCCGCGGTCGGAGAGGGATGCCCCTTCCTGGGCAGCAGGCGTGCCACGCGATCCGTGAGGCTCATCGCGCTCCGCCGCCCGGAACCAGGCAGTCCGCGTCGGCGAGGATCTCCCGGTAGCCCTCGACGGTTCTCCGCAGCCCCGTCTCCAGATCGGTCGCGGGCTTCCAGCCGAGGAGGCGCTCGATACGCCCGGTGTCGCAGAGGAAATCGCCGGTTTCGACCCGCTCGAATCCCGCGGGCCAGGGGGCCGGCGCCACCTGGCCGGAGCCGGCGATCGCGACGATCCGCCGGGCCATCTCGCCGAGGCTCACCGAGACCCCGGCGCCGACGTTGAGGGTCTCCCCCACGGCCTGCCCGGCCGTGGCGGCAGCGAGGATCGCCGCCGTCACGTCGGAGACGTGCAGGTAGTCCCGCAGCTGCCGGCCGCCGCCGAAGAGGGTGATGGTCTCCCCGCGCAGGGCGGCGAGAACGAAACGGTTGACGATGCCGTGCTCCCGCCGGTCGGGAAGCTGGAAGGGCCCATAGGGATTGGTCAGCCGCAGGACCGTGTAAGGGATGCCGAAGTGCTCCCAATAGAGACGGTGGTAGTGCTCCACGGTCAGCTTGTGGAGACCGTACAGGCTGGTGGGGCGAGCGGGATGGGCCTCGCCCACGGGGGTCGGGCCGGTCACGCCATAGACCAGCCGGCTGGAGATGAAGACCACCCGAGCGGGACGCGCGGCACCCCGCAGCGCTTCCAGCACGGCGAGGTGGCCGCCGACGTTGACCTCGGCGTCCGTCAGCGCGTCGCGCGCGCTCTTGACCGCCCCAGATTCACCCGCCAGGTTGATCACCAGGTCGGCCTCCCGCAGCCAGCCCGGGAGCTTCTCGACCTCGCGGATGTCGCCCGGGTGCACGCCGAGGGGGGAGCCGCCGGCCTGGCGGGCGAGCCACCTCAAGGCCAGCGGATCGAGCGAGCGGTTGACGATCTCCACCCGCGCCCCCGCGTGCAGCAGCTCGGGAACGAGATTGAGGCCGATGAAACCGAGCCCCCCGAGCAGGACCACACGGCGCCCCTGAAGCGGCGGCGCGGGGCGCGGCGCACCTCTCTCGTCATCGGCGGGCGCTGACTCTCCGAGCGGCGTGGACATCTCGCGAGAGCATACCCGATGCTATTTGCCGCTCGCGCCGCTCGCCGAGGTGATGAAGGCGGCGATGTCCTTCTTGAGCTGCTGGTGGTCGGCGCGGCGGACGTACATCATGTGGCCGGCCTCGTAGTAGTGGAGGCCGATGCGCTGCGCGTAGTCGGGCTCGAAGCCGAGATGGCTGAAGGTGTACTCGGCCGCGAAGAGCGGGGTCGCGAGGTCGTAATAGCCGCAGGCGACGAAGATCTTGAGCGCCGGGTTCTGGCTCATCGCCGTGCGCAGGTCCTCGGCCACGTTCAGGTAGCTGTTCCCGCGGCTGTAGTTCCACGGCCGCACGCGGTCGGTGAGGATCTCGTAGGGGAGGTCGCTCTTGAAGCCGAGGTCCTGCCGCACGTAGTCGTTGAACGTCGCCGTGAACGGGCCGGTGATCGCGGCGTTGCTGGGATCGAACTCGTCCCGGCCGCCGGTCGCGTCGCGGTCCCGCCCCTTGAAGCGGCTGTCGAGGCGGCCCACCGTGAGCCGCTGGTCGCGCAGCAGCTCCTTGTCGAAGGCCTGGATCTCGGGGCGCAGGTTGGCCTGCTTCACGAAGTCGACCGAGAGGCCGGTGTAGCGCGCGACCTTGGCGGCGACGTCGTTCCATTCCTGGGGCGAGAGCTGGCTGCCGCGCATCAGGGCCAGCGTGTACTCCCCCGCGGCGAACCGCTTCGACTCCTCGACCGCCTTCTGGAGGCTGCCCGCCTGGAGGTCGGACGGCAGCTTCTTGTGGTACCAGGCGGTCGCCGTGTAGGTCGGCAGGAAGAGCGGGTAGGGAAGGTCGTTGCCGACCGCGAAGCTGGCGGTCTCGAAGTTGAGGATCGAGGAGAGCAGCACGACGCCGTTGAGGTAGATCCCGTGCTTCTGCTGAAGGTAGTTGGAGAGGCGCGAGGCGCGGGTGGTGCCGTAGCTCTCGCCGGCCAGGAACTTCGGGCTCGGCCAGCGGTTGAAGCGGGTGGTGTAGAGGCGGATGAACTCGCCGACCGCCTCCGCGTCCTCGCTGACGCCGTAGAAGTTGCGGGCGTCCTTCCCCGGGATGGCCCGGCTGTAGCCGGTGGTCACCGGATCGATGAACACCAGATCGGTGACGTCGAGCAGCGACTCGCCGTTGTCCGCCATGCGGTACGGCGGCGGCGGCGCCCACCCCTCATCCTCCAGCACCACCTTGCGCGGACCGAAGGCGCCGAGGTGGAGCCAGACCGAGGAGGAGCCCGGGCCGCCGTTGAAGGTGTAGGTGATCGGCCGCTTGCCCATCTCCTTGACGCCGTCGCGAGTGTAGGCGGTGAAGAAGATCGACGCCTGCGGCTTGCCGTCCTCGTCGCGCAGGATCAGGGTGCCGGCGGTCGCCGTGTAGCGGATGTCCTGGCCGCCGATCACCGCGTGGTGCTGGGTGGTGACGAAGCGGTCCTCGGCCTTCGCCGGCGGCACGGCCCTCTCGGCCCGCTCCGGCATGCTCCGCACCGTCCGGCGCGGCTTCCGCGGCGGCCCGCGGCCGGTCCGCCGGCGCGCCCTCCTCGGACGACGAGGCCGAACGACGCTGCGCGGCCTCCGGCGGCTGCGCGAGGGCGACGCCGGCGGCGAGCAGCAGGAGAGGGACGGAAAGCCATGTCTTCTTGTTCAACGTTGGATCTCCCCGGAAAAAGGATTCGAAGCCTGGAGGAGAATTATCACGAAGGGGGCGGGACGGAAAGCGCGGGCGACCGTAACCGGGCGACCGCGGGTCGCCCCTACGCCTGCTGCTGGGATGCTTCGTAGGGCGACCCGCGGTCGCCCTGCCTTCAGTACTGCGGCACCGAGGGATCGACCATCACGCTCCAGGACTCGATCCCCCCCGCGAGGTTGATCGCCCGCGAGAAGCCCATCTGGCGCAGGAAGTTCACGGCGCGGCCCGAGCGCGGCCCGTGGTGGCAGTAGACCACGATGGTGTCGGCCGGATCGAGCTCGCCCAGCCGGTCCTGGATCTCGGGGAGGGGGATCAGCTTCGCCCCGTCGATGCGGCAGATCTCCCACTCCTGCGGGTTGCGCACGTCGAGCAGGGTGACCTGCCGCCCCTCGTCGAGCCAGCTCTTGAGCTCCGGGGTCGACATCTCGAACGCCTGCTCGACGGCGTCCGCCGCCGGATCGATGCCGCAGAACTGCTCGTAGTCGATCAGCCCGGTCTGCGTCGGGTGCTCGGAGCAGATCGGGCAGTCGGGGTTCTTGCGCAGCTTGAGCTCGCGGAACTTGAGCTTCAGCGCGTCGAAGAGGACCAGCCGGCCGATCAGCGGCTCGCCGGCGCCGACGATCAGCTTGATCACCTCGTTGGCCTGGAGCGAGCCGATGATCCCCGGCAGCACGCCGAGCACCCCGCCCTCGGCGCACGACGGCACCAGGCCCGGCGGCGGCGGCTCGGCGAACAGGCAGCGGTAGCAGGGCCCCTTGGCCCCCCAGAAGACCGAGACCTGCCCCTCGAAGCGGAAGATCGAGCCGTAGACGTTCGGCTTCCCGAGCAGCACGCAGGCGTCGTTCACCAGGTAGCGGGTGGGGAAGTTGTCCGTGCCGTCCACGATCACGTCGTAGTCCTTGAACAGCTCGAGGGCGTTCGACGAGTCGAGCCGCACCTCGTGGGGGATCACCTTGATGTGCGGGTTCAAGTCGCGCAGGCGGTCGACCGCGGCCTGGATCTTCGGCCGCCCCACCGCGCCGCGCCCGAAGAGGACCTGGCGGTGGAGGTTGCTCTCGTCCACCACGTCGAAGTCGACCATCCCCAGCGTCCCCACCCCCGCCGCCGCGAGATAGAGCCCGAGCGGCGAGCCCAGGCCGCCGGCGCCGATGCAGAGCACCTTGGCCGCCTTGAGCTTGCGCTGCCCGAGGGTGCCGACCTCGGGGAGGATCAGGTGGCGGCTGTAGTGGCGGATCTCGGCGGGCGACAGGTCCGGCAGCTCGTCGACCTCCACGTCCTCCAGGATGCCGACGGCGCCGCGCGCCGCCCGCGATCGACGGGATGATCGTCAGGGTGTCGCCGTCCTTGATCGGCGTCGCGTCGCGGCCGAGATGTCGGACGTCCTCGTCGTTGAGGAAGAGGTTGACGAAGCTGCGCAGCGCGCCGTCGTCGGCATAGAGGTGCCGCTGGAGCGCCGGATGCCGGCGGGTGAGGTCGTGCATCGCCTCGCCGACGGTCGCCCCGTCGACCGCGACCTCGCCGAGATCGGCGGTGAAACGGCGCAGCGGGGTGGGGATCTGTACGTTGACGCTCATCGGACCGCCTCCCTTCTCTTGGGTCGCCTCGATCCTCTCCTCGTCGAACTGGTCGCGGTCGTCGGCGAGGCGCCAGCAGCGGGAGTCCGCCGCCCGCCCCTGCTGCACGGAGACGATGAGGTACGAGAGCCCTGGCCAGGCGTGCTCGCGGTCGAAATCGCTCGGCCGCGAGGGATGGTCGGGATGCGAATGATAGTAGCCCACCACGTCGGCGCCCGCCGCCCGCGCCTCCTTGTGGGCCGCGAGCACCGTCTCCGGCTCGATCACGTAGCGGTTGTGGCGGCTATCCTGGCGCTCGTTGTCGACCGGCACAGGCGCTCGACGACGGTCGTCGTCTCGCCGCCCTCCCCGCCATCCCCGCTCGCGCGGCCGATCAGAAAGCCGCAGCACTCCTCCGGAAAGGTCGCCTCGCCGTGGCGGCCGATCGCCTCCAGGTCCCGGGGGGTGATGACGATGCGGCTCATGCTTCAGTCCTCCTCCCAGAAGCGGTCGGTCAGGTACTTGTCCGCGCCGTCGCACAGCACGGTGACGATCGTGGCGGACAGGCCCGCGGGGAGCTCGCCCGCCACCTTGAGGGCGGCGGCCACGTTGCAGCCGGAGGAGATCCCGGCGAGCAGCCCCATCTCGCGCGCCAGCCGCTTGACCATCCGGTAGGCCTCCTCGGTCGGCAGCTCACGGGCCTCGTCGGCGAGCGACGGGTCGTAGATCGCCGGCACGATCGCCGAGGCCATGTGCTTCATCCCCTCGAGGCCGTGGAACGGCGAGTCGGGCTCGACCGAGATCAGCCGCACGCCCGGCTTCTTCTCGCGGAGATACCGCCCCACACCCATGAAGGTGCCGCTGGTCCCCAGTCCGGTGACGAAGTGGGTGATCTCCCCCGCCGTCTGCTTCCAGATCTCCGGGCCGGTCGAGCGGTAATGGGCCCGCCAGTTCTCGGGGTTCGAATACTGATCGAGATAGGCCCATCGCCCGGGCTCCGCCGCCACCAGCCGCCGCGCCTCGAGGATGGCGCCGTCGCTCCCCGACAGCGGATCGGTGATCCGCAGCTCGGCGCCGAAGGCGCGCAGGATCTTCTTGCGCTCCGGGCTCGCGCTCTCCGGCAGGCAGACCGTCACCGGGATGCCGCTCGCCGCGCCGATCATCGCGTAGGCGATCCCCGTGTTCCCGGAGGTCGCGTCGAGCAGCCGCCGCCCTTCCGCGAACAGTCCCCGCCGCTCGGCGTCGCGGATCATGGCGAGCGCCGCCCGGTCCTTGACCGAGCCGCCCGGGTTCGCCAGCTCCGCCTTCGCGTAGAGCCGCACCTCGGGCCGGCCGGTCAGCGCCGAGAGGTCGATCAGGGGGGTGTTGCCGATCGTCTCCAGCAAGCGCACGGGGCGCCGCCGGTCGGAAGACGGAGACGGGATCTCCTGGGCGGATGGGGTCGTGGTGAGCATGGTCCGGTCCGTCGGCTCAAGCTAGCAGACGGGGGCATGGGTGTAAAGGTGAGTTTCTTGGTCACGAATTCCCGGGGAGATCCGGCGGCGGTGCGGTCTGACGGGGGTGGAATCCCCGGCCGGACGGCGGCAACCTCTCGCAGGGAGCTTTGTTCCTCCGGCCGGTACAGGCCGGGGCCTCAACGTCCCGGAAAAGGCAGCGCCCCAGACTCCGGTCCCATGTATCCTTACTCCCCGAAGCCAGAACCGTTGAGCTCGCGCGAGGAGCCAAACCATGAACGACGCACCCCATACCGGAGACAACCGCATCCCCCCGGGCCAGTACGCCACCAACAAGTGGCCCGTCCTCTCCTCGGCGACACGCCGGACATCGCCCCCGAGCGCTGGAAGCTGCGGCTCTTCGGCCTGGTCGAGGCGGAGCGGACCCTCTCCTGGAAGGAGCTCCAGACCCTGCCCCGAGTGCGCGTGACCGCCGACTTCCACTGCGTCACCCGCTTCTCCACCCTCGACAACGGCTGGGAGGGGTTCGCCACCCGCGAGCTGCTGCGCCAGGTGCGCGTCGACCCCGAGGCCTCGCACGTGATGATCCACTGCTACGGCGGCTACACCACCAACCTCCCCCTCGAGGACTTCCTCTCCGAGCATGCCCTCTTCGTGGACCGCCACAACGGCGAGCCCCTGGAGGTCGACCACGGCGGCCACCTGAGGCTCGTCGTCCCCCACCTCTACGCCTGGAAGAGCGCCAAATGGGTGAACGGCGTCGAGCTCCTCTCAGAAGACCGCCGCGGCTTCTGGGAAGAGAACGGCTACCACACCTACGGCGACCCCTGGAAAGAGGAGCGCTTCAGCAGCCAGGAGACCAAGGAGGCCTATCAGGTGCGGCGGCGGGCGAAGGAGTTGGGGATCGTGTTGGGGGGTAGGGGGGGATCTCCCAGAGGTGGACCTCACCCCTAAGGCAATATTCACGGCATCTATAACCAAGAGCCATAAAGCCATGGATATTGTAACTTTCCAAGAATCACTTGCAGATGCTCAACGCTTCAGAAAGCGACACCTCTTGCTGGGAAATGGATTTAGCATCGCGTGCCGACCTAACATTTTCTTGTATGGCAAGCTTTACGAGAACGCTGATTTTTCTAAGCTCTCTCCGACCGCAAAGCGCGCGTTCGACGCGCTAGGAACGCAGGATTTCGAACGCGTCATTAAGGCGCTGCGTGATACAAAATTAATCCTAGAAGCATACGGCGGATATTCTCATGCATTGCTTGACACACTCCAAAACGATGCTGGCGGCCTGCGCGAACTCCTCGTACAAACAATCGCCCTTAGTCATCCTGCGTGGCCTGGCGAGATTAGTGAAGAAGAATACGCAGCCTGCCGAGAATTCACTTCCAGATTCGACACTGTGTACACGTTCAACTACGACCTGCTCCTCTACTGGGCTCAAATGCATACAGAGGAAGGCACTTCGCCGTCCTCAGACGACGGATTCCGCAAATCCGAGGCCGACTACGAAGCTTCTTACGTCGTTTGGGAGCCCAGCCAAAGTCACGGGCAGAACACGTGGTTCCTCCACGGTGCGCTTCATGTGTTCGACTCCGGTACTGAGATCCAGAAATACACGTGGGCAAACACTGGGGTTAGGCTTATTGACCAAATCCGCGAAGCCATGACCAAGGGACTTTTTCCCCTCTTTGTTTCAGAGGGTACCAGTGAAGAGAAACTTGAGCGCATCCGCCACAGCGACTACCTAGCAAAGGCTTATAGAAGCTTCAGCGAGATAACAGGCGCACTCTTCATCTACGGCCACTCTCTCGCGGCGAGCGACGAGCACTATCTGAGGCGGATTGAGAAAAGGGAAACTTTCACAGCTCTACATTGGCCTGCACGGCGACCCATCGTCGGATGCTAACAAGCGCATTATTCGTCGAGCCAATCAGCTGGCAAATAACCGTCGAAGCAGTTCGCCGCTTGCGATCTCCTACTTTGATACGCTTACAGCAATGGTTTGGGGCAGATAAGCTACCGAGAACGAGATGGAAGCAGCGGCGAGCTCAGGAGTTGGGGTGGCAACCGGTCTTGGCATACCCTCAATAGACGTAAAATCGTCCCGCCTGCTGCCCTCACCTACGAGGCCAGTCATTTTTTCGTCAGCCGCAGTTCAATGCTCTGGCCGGGTAGAAACAAATTCCTTAGCTCTACGATCTCGTTTTTATCCATTTTATACACCTGGACTTCGGGCAAAGCTGTCATCTCCGCCTCAACATTATCAGGGAACTCGTCAAGCTCGATCTTGATTCCCTGTGTAAGCTCCAGGAAGGTGAAGTAATAGGAGCCCGGTACATTAGTCAGCTCCACCCTTTCCACACTCACGTCAAGCGGATTGCGCTGCTTTGCCGGATCCCACTGCATCGAAAATATGCCGTTAACCACGTGCTTCATTAGATTTTGACCTACCAAGTTGTGTTTACCGAAAATAATTCTTTCAAACTTCGGCAGATCATCTGCTTTGCTGCGTAAATGGAAATTCAGCTGATGTCGGACCATAGTTTTTCTTGGAGCTAGCCGAGCTGAGAATAATTTGTAAGACAAGCTTACTTGGAGCTTTTGCAAGTTGTCAGGAAGACCTTGAGGCGGAAACAGCTTGAATTTTAGCACCGCTTGCTGCCGGAAGATGTGCTTATCAACTATTTGTGAATGAATGGCGTCCCACACTCCCGGAACAACCATCTCGTCAATAACTCCCTTGAGAATGCCATTCAATGATCTCTTTTCGAGCTGAATTCTCTCATGCAGCTCATAGATAGCCGAGACGACTGCGCTGACGATCAGCGCAAAGCCGATTTCGTAAACCAGCTGCAGCCAGGGATTCTCTCTATTAACATCTTCCAGATGAAAAATGATTATCGCTCCAAGCATAAGGGCGCAAACAGCCATAAACCAAGCCAAGTTCCTTCCCATAAACGCTAAGAGCCTCATCAGGGGCCTTCCGGCACCTTCATCGCGTGTCCCCATAACCTCTCCTTAGCAGAATTAGACCCGTACCCCTAACGCGAGAAGTTGGAGCTGAACAGGCCAAACTACCCGCCCACGAACGGCAGCGGCGGTGAGAAGCTTCCGACAGGGAAGGGCGCGTCTCGTCGCCCGGCGCGCAGCTTCTCGGCGGCGGCGCAGTAGGCAGCGACGAACCAGCAATTGGCGTCGCGCAGCTCTCAGCGAACGGCCAGGCTCGCGGCATGGAAGGCGGGCGGGCGACCTCTTGGTCGTGAAAGTCTGGCTGTTGGGATGCTGAGCCAAGATGGCAGCGGGCCCGGGCGGCCGGATCCCGGTCCGTTGCCCGCCGCCAAGAGGGTGGCACTTCCCCAGCTCGTCGTCCCCCACCTCTATGCCTGGAAGAGCGCCAAATGGGTGAACGGCGTCGAGCTGCTGTCAGAAGACCGCCGCGGCTTCTGGGAAGAGAACGGCTATCACACCTACGGCGACCCCTGGAAAGAAGAGCGCTTCAGCAGCCAGGAAACCAAGGAGGCCTATCAGGTGCGGCGGCGGGCGAAGGAGTTGGGGATTTTGCCGGGGGTAGGGGCGGGCGCCGGTCCCGCCGCCAAGAGGGTGGCACGTCCCAGGTTCGGACCCGAAGCTCGACGCGCGGTTAAGCGCCGCCGCCAAGAGGGTGGAATTTTTGAACTTCTCAGGCTCGTGCCTTCCCTGCTCGTACTGGCACTTCCCCAGCCTGCCCAAGAAGCACCGCCCCCTCGGGGCGGGTGGGATAGGGAATGTCCGATACCGGGCGCTAAAGCACCCGGCTAATCAAATTTTCGCCCCTTCGGGGCGCGCTGTGGGGAACCTTCCAGGGTGTCCTGTAGCGACGCGCACAAGCCGCCGGCCCGCAGAGGGCAGAGCTGTTCACCCAGGCGGGAGCCTCTCCGGACGCTCATCGCCGGCCGGAGTCCTCGGAATCAGGACCTCCTCGGCCACAGTCTCGAGAAGCAGGTCGCGCTGCGCGGCCGTGAGGCCACCGGGTGCGGCGGGACGCGGCTTCTGCCTGGATCTCCTCCTGGACCAATCGGGGTGGGCCCGATCCCAGAGGTTCAGGCCGCCTCGGACAGCAGGCGTCGCATCGTCTCGGGATCGCGGTCGATCGCTCGCAGCAACGCGCGGGCGGGTGCATCGGGAATGCTGCGATGCTGCTCCCAATCCCGCAAGGTGCTGACGGGCAGCCGGAAGGCTTCCGCGAACTCGGTCTGGGTCATGCCGAGCCGCTGCCGCAGGACCTTCACGGGAGAGACCCGGCGCATCTTCGCCAACGCCTCAGGGTCAAGCGGCTGGGCGTCGGGATCGGAGAGGGCCGCCGCCATCACCTCCTCGTCCGTCATCGCATTCACGCGCGCCCAATCGGTCTCGCCGCGAGGCAGCTCCTCACCAGGCTTCACGGTCACCCGCGTAGTACCTCGGCTGGCATTCGGATCCCGGGGAGGTTCGGGGCCAGGCTCGCGGCCAGCCGGACCGAGGCGCGGCGCGCGACGGATTCATACGTATTGTCCATAGGAACGAGGATTTTAGCATCGGAGGCCTGCGTGCCGCGGCTGGGCGAGCCTTGCCCGCACGAGGGCGACGTCTCCCCATCATGAGGCAACGCGAGCCTGTCACGGGGCGACCCCTTCCCTCCGCAGGGCGGCGGCTTCCCTCGACCGGACACGACGCTCCTTCACAGCGCCACGTCCATCCCGAAGGGGGGAAGGTTTTGACCTGTGACGGGATTACACCCTCCTCGACAAGGGCAAGCCCGTCCCTGCGATGGGCCTCGATGGCCCCGCCTTCCCCCGGCTCTGGGCGCCTCCACCAGCGCCTTACCGCATCGGCAGCGGCACCACCAGCGAGGCCACGATCGAGGCCACCGTTAGCAGCAGGCAGACCAGCGCCGCCAGGGTGTGGTTCCCCGTCTCGTTCTTGCGCGGGTCGAGCAGGACGCCGGCGAGGAAGCCGCCGAGGAAGCCGCCGATGTGGGCGAAGTTGTCCGTGCGCGCTCCGAAGAATCCCATCACGATCATGAACAGAGCGTAGGTCCAGGCCATCCGCCCCACCGCGCTGTTGCCCGTGCGGCGGCTGTAGTAGACGAGCGCGCCGAGGAGCCCGAGGATCGGCGCCGAGGCTCCCACGGTGAGCGGGGAGCCGAACAGGCTGCTGGCCAGGAAGCCGGTGATCGAGGAGATCGAATAGATGATCACCGTCCGCGAGGGGCCGTAGTGCTCGGCCGTCTCGGGGGCGAGGAAGCGGATCCAGTAGAGGTTGAAGGCGATGTGGAGGAGGCTCGCGTGGAGCCAGCCGGCGGAGAGGAGGGCTCCACCAGTGCCCCAGCGCGAACACGGGATAGGCGCCGGCCGCGCCGAAGCGGATCAGGGCGTGGGGGCTCGGCGCTCCCAGGTTGAACAACCCCGACATCCCGATGTTCTGGGGATCGCTGACCAGCATCGCGACGTAGAGGAACGCGTTCCCCACGATCACCGCCTGCACCAGCCCCATGTCCTTCCCCACGCCGCGGAGAAGCGACGTCAGCCCCCACATCCCCGGCCGCTTGCGGCCGCAATTCAGGCAGACGTCGTCGTTGACCCCGACCAGCTTGCCGCAGGAGGGGCAGAGGGTGGAGCCGGAGCGCTGGCGACCGAACATGGCGGGTACTCTAGCAGGGCCGGGCGGTCAGCTCCTCACCTGCATGGGAGGCTCCTTGGAATCGGGATCGCGCCGGATCGGCTCGTCCTGCGGAGCCTCCCCAGGATCCCCGACGGGCGGCTGCTCCAAGGGGGCCTCGTCGGGATCGTTCAGCGGCTCGTCGCGGGCCGGATCATCGATCGGTTCCCGGGGATCGCGGTCGCGGCGGGGGTCGAGAGGGTCGTAAGTGTTGGTGAGCGCTGGGTTTGGCAAGGTGTTTCCTCCTTGCCCGGGGAAGGGAGCAAGGATTGGGCCGGGTTACGAAATCGTCTTCTGGAACGCCCGCGCGCTCCCCGCGACGAGCACGGCGGCGATCACCAGGAGGGCGGCGACGTGGCTCCAGAGGTCCTGGAAGGTGGCGCCGCGGATGACGATGCCTCGCGAGATGGCGATGAAGTGGGTGGCGGGGAGGATCTGCGCCACGGCCCGCAGCGGGGCGGGCAGCGAGGAGAGGGGGAAGATGTAGCCGGAGAGCATGATCGAGGGGAGGAGGATGATCTGCGCGAGCTGCGTCGCCTCCATCTGCGTCTTCGCCCTTGACGAGACCAGGAGCCCCAGCGAGAGCAGGGCGAAGAGATAGACCAGCGACAGCCCCAGCAGCAGCGCGAGGCTGCCGTGGATCGGCACCTTGAAGACGAAGGTCATCAGCGCCAGCACGAAGCAGAGCTGCACGAAGGAGAGCGCGAGGTAGGGGAGGATCTTGCCGAGCACCACGGCGAGCGGCGAGGCGGGGGTGACCATCAGCTGCTCCAGGGTGCCGCGCTCGCGCTCGCGCACGATGGCGTAGGCGGAGAGGAGCGTCCCCGAGAAGGTGAGCAGGATGGCGACCAGCCCGGGGATCAGCAGGTTGGCGCTCCGCGAGTCGGGGTTGAAGAGGAGCGTCGGCCGCGCCTCCAGGGGAAAATCGCGCACCCCCACCTTGGCGCGGATCTCCTCCAGCGACTGGTTGAGCGCGACGCCGTTGGCCGCTCCCAGGGTCTGCGCCGAGATGCTCGAGTCCGAGCCGTCGATCAGCACCAGGAAATTCGCCGGCTGGCCGCGCAGCCGCTTCTCGTCGAAGTCGGGGGGGACCTCGATCCCCACCGAGGCGCGGCCGGCCACGATCTCCTGGCGGAGCGCGGCGCGCGACGGCGCGAAGCCCACCACCTCGAAGTAGCTGGTGTTCACGAAGTCGTCGATCAGCGCCCGGCTCTCGGCGCTCCGGCTCTGGTCGAAGACCACCGTCGGCACGTGGCGGATGTTGGTGTCGATCAAACCGAACAGGACGAGCTGGAAGACCGGGATGAGCAGCGAGAAGCGCAGCGTCGCCCGGTCGCGGAACATCTGCAATCCTTCCTTGCGGAGGATGGCGCGGAAGCCTCTCATTTCGGGCCTCCGGCGTCGCCCAGGGTCTGCAGGCGGGTCAGCCGCACGAAGACGTCCTCGAGCGAGGGGGCGATCGGCCGCACGTGGACGGGCGAGCCGGCGGCCTGGGTCAGCTCGCGCTCGATCTCGGCGTCGTCGCGGCTGGCGTCCACCAGCAGGTGGAGGGCGTTGCCGAAGATGGTGACGTCCTGCACCCAGGGCTTGGCGCGGGCCTTCCCCATCAGGGCCGCGGCCCCCTGCTCGCAGGCCGCCTCGATCCGCCGCGTCCCTTCCGGGGTGACCTCGGCGAGGTGGGTGAGAGCGTCCGGCTTTCCCTCGACCAGCATGCGCGAGAGGTAGATGTACCCCACCTTGCCGCAGCGCTCGGCCTCGTCCATGTAGTGGGTGGTGACGAGGAGGGTGACGTTCCGCGCCGCGAGGTCGAAGAGGAGGTTCCACAGCTCGCGGCGGGCCACCGGATCGATGCCGGCGGTGGGCTCGTCGAGGAAGAGGACGCGCGGCCGGTGCATCACGGCGGCGGCGAGCGACAGGCGCTGCTTCCAGCCGCCCGAGAGCTGGCCGGCCAGCCGGGCGCGGTAGGGGCCGATGCCGGTGAGCTCGATCGCCCACTCGCGGCGCTCCTTGAGGACGGCGCCTTTGAGCCCGTAGACGTCGGCGAAGAAGTCGAGGTTCTCGAGCACCGAGAGATCCTCGTAGAGCGAGAACCTCTGCGGCACGTAGCCGATGCGGCGGCGGATCTCCTCGCCGTGGCGGGTGACGTCGAGCCCGTCCACCGCCGCCGTCCCCTCGGTGGGGGAGAGCAGGCCGCAGAGGATGCGGATCAGCGTCGACTTCCCCGAGCCGTTCGGCCCCAGCAGGCCGTAGATCTCGCCGCGCGGCACGCGCAGGGAGACCTTGTCGAGGGCGCGAAACTTGCCGAAGTCGCGTGACACCCCCTGCGCGAAGATGCCATAGTCCGCCTCCGTACCGGCGGCGGGCGCGGCGGCGTTCATCGCGGCGCGCCCGGCTCGGCCAGGTTGACGACCGCCGCCATGCCGGGCTTCAGCTCGGGGGTGGGGTCGATCGCCACCTTGACGCCGAAGACCTGGTCGCTGCGCTGATCCAGGGTCTGGATGTTGCGCGGCGTGTACTCGGCCTGGGTGCGGATCTCGACCACGTGCCCCGGGAAGGCGCGGCGCGGGAAGGTGTCGACGTGGACCGCGGCGCCCTGGCCGATGCGCACCCGGCCGAGCTGGGTCTCGGGGACGTAGACCCGCACCCAGATCTGGTCCGCCTCGAGCAGGGTCGCCACCGGCTGGTTGGCGGCCACCAGGTCGCCCGGGCGGAGGTTGAGCACCTCGACCACGCCGGCGGCCGGGGCGGCGACCCGCAGCTCCTGGTGCTGCCGGGTGAGAAAGGCCAGCCGCTCGCGCGCCTGGGCCAGGGTGGCGCCGGCGGCGGCGACCTCCTCAGGACGTCCGCCGCGGGCCGCCGCGAGGTAGGCCTCGTGGGCGTTGGCGGCCTTGACCTGGGTGGTGTCGTAATCGCGCTGGCTGATCGCGCCGGCCTTGACCAGCGCCGCGAAGCGCTTGCGGTCGGTCTCCGCGCTCAGCCAGTTGATCTCGGCCTGGCGGCGGTCCTCCGGGCGCGGCCCCCGCTTCACCCGCGCCAGCTCCGCCTCGCCTTGAGCGACCACGGCGCGCTGCTGAGCGATCTCGAGGTCGCGCAGGTCGGCCTCGAAGGTCACCAGCGGCTGGCCGGCGCGGACCACGTCCCCCTCCTTGACCTCGACGCTCGCCACCCGCCCGCCGAGCAGGGAGCCGACCTCGACCGTGTTCGCCTCGATCGAGCCGGAGAGGACGAGGCGGGCGTCCGGCTTGGGACGGAAGAAGAACCACCACGCGGCGCCGCCGGCCACGGCCAGCAGGAGCAGGACACGAATCAGGACCTTCGCCTTGGGTTTCACTTGAGGCAGCTTATCAGCGGGGGGGTACCGGGCGAGCGGCGAGGGCCCCGCTTTTGCAGGGCCTTCCGGGCATGAATCCTCCGCTCAGCGCCCAATGGTTGCAACAGATCGTCTGGCTCGTCCTGCTGGCGATCCCGATCGCCTGCGTGGCGTGGACGGTGACGCACGAGGAGATCTTCCGCGAGCCGCGCGAGTTCTGCGTTGAGCGCGCGCAGAGCTGCCGCAGCCTGTTCGCCCGCAAGTTCTTCTACCTCTTCACCTGCGAGTACTGCTTCAGCCACTACGTGACGGTGCTCTTCCTGATCCTCACCCGCTACCGCCTGCTCCTCGACGACTGGCGCGGCTATGGGATCGCCTTCTTCGCCCTGGTGGCGGTGGCGAACGTCTACATGAGCTCCTTCGCACGGCTGCGCCAGGAGGTCAAGTCGGAAAGGCTGGAGGCGAAGAAGAAGGAGAAGGAGCTGGAGGCGTCGCCGATCGTCGCGGCGCCGGCCCTGGTGAGCAGACCACGGACTGACACGGACGAGCACGGACCTTCACGGACAGGGAAGAGGTAACCGCGCAGAGACCTCGTCGCCGTCCCTGTTCGTCCGTGTCAGTCCGTGTCAGTCCGTGGTCACCCCTGATCACCCCTACTTCACGCCCAGCAATTCGACCTCGAAGGTCAGCGTCGCGTTCGGCGGGATGACACCGCCGGCGCCGCGGGGGCCGTAGCCGAGATCGGCGGGGATGGTGAGGCGCCGCTTGCCGCCGACCTTCATGCCGGCGACCCCTTCGTCCCAGCCGCGGATCACCTGGCCGCCGCCGAGGGCGAAGCCGAAGGGGCTCTTGCGGTCGTGGCTGGAGTCGAACTTGGTGCCGTTGTCGAGCCAGCCGGTGTAGTGCACGCTGACCTGCTGGCCGGCCTTGGCCTCGGCGCCGTCGCCGACCTGGAGGTCGGTGTATTTGAGTCCCGACGGGGTGGTGACTTCCTGATCTGCCATTGGGGGGGCTCCTCTCGTGGTTGTGGCACTGGAGAGGGGGCTGCCCCGCTCTCGCCGTCCGTGGCCCGCGAGCTTACCGTACTCCGAGCAGCTCGAACTCGTAGTAGAGGACGGCGTTCGGGGGGACGACGCTGCCCACCCCCTGCCGGCCGAAGCCGAGGCCGGGAGGGATCACCAGCTTGCGCCGCCCGCCCACTTTCATGCCGACCAGCCCTTCGTCCCACCCCTTGAGGGCGTCGCCGGCGCCCAGCCGGAAGGTCAGCGGGCGGTCGCGGTCGCGCGTCGAGTCGAAGCGGGTACCGTCGCCGAGCCAGCCGACGTAGTGGACCTCGAGGATCTTGCCGGACGCCGCCTCGTCCCCCTCGCCGATCCGGAGATCGACGTAGTGCAGCCCGGACGAGGTGACCACCTCCCGCGCATCGACGACCGCATGCCCCTTCACATCGCTGGTGTCGTGGACCGCTCGCACGCTCTGGGCGGATTGCGCCGATTGCGCCGACGGCGCGGTTGCCACGGCGAGGACCGGCGGCCCGGCGAGCGGCGCCAGAGCGCAGAGCCAGAGGAGGAGGAGAGGGCGGGGGAGGTTTTGGGGTCGCAAGGTCGAGCCTCCTGATGGAGTCGACAGCTGGATCGCGAATCTCGGAAGAGCGGATTGTACTTCAAACCGCCCGCCGCGCCACCCTCCCCCCCTTCACCACGGCGGCGACCGGGTTGATCCCGTAGTGGTAGACCAGATGCAGCAGGTTGGGGGCGTCGAGCAGGACGAGGTCCGCCCGCTTGCCCGTCTCGATCGAGCCGACCTCGCCGCCGAGCCCGAGGCAGCAGGCGGAGTTGAGGGTCGCCGCCGTCAGGCTCTCCTCGACCGTGAGGCCGAGCTCGAAGACGGCGAGCACCACCACCATCGGCATCGACTCGGTGAACGACGAACCGGGGTTGCAGTCGGTGGCGAGGGCCACCGGCACCCCCGACTCGACGAGCCGCCGGGCCGGGGCATAGACGTGCTTGCGCAGGAAGAAGCTGGTGCCGGGGAGGAGCACGGCGGTGACCCCCGAGCCGGCGAGCGCCTCGACGCCGGCCGGCGACACGGCCATCAGGTGGTCCGCCGAGAAAGCGCCCAGCTCGGCGGCCAGCTCGGCTCCCCCGGAATCGACGAACTCGTCGGCATGGAGGCGCGGCAGCAGGCCGTGGCGGACGCCGGCCGCGAGGATCTGCCGCGACTCGGCGGCCGAGAACACCCCGTGCTCGCAGAAGACGTCGCAGAAGCGGGCGAGCCCGGCGGCGGCGGTGGCCGGCACGATCTCGTCGCAGATCTGGTCGACCCAGCGGCGGCGGCCGCTGCCGTCGCCTCCACGATACTCGGGGGGCACCTCGTGGGCGGCGAGCAGGGTCGGCACCAGGTCGACCGGGTGCCGGCCGGAAGCCTCGCGGATGGCGCGCAGCTGCTTGAGCTCGTCCTCCTGATTGAGGCCGTAGCCGCTCTTCGCCTCGGCGGTGGTGGTCCCCCAGGCGAGCATCTGGTCCATCCGCCGCAGCACGTTGGCGACCAGCTCCTCCTCGGGCGCCCGGCGGGTGGCGGCGACGGTCGACAGGATGCCGCCGCCGGCCGCGGCGATCTCCTGGTAGGTCTTGCCGGCCAGGCGCGCCGCGAACTCCTCCTCGCGGCTGCCGGCCCAGGGGAGATGGGTGTGGGGATCGACGAAGCCGGGGATCAGCGTGCCGCCACGGCCGTCGAGCCGCTCGGCCTCCGGCAGCTCGCCGAATTGGCGCCGGCGCTCCTCGGGGGAGCCGACAAAGGCGATGCGTCCGTCCCGGCAGACCACCTCGGCGCCCGAAATCCTCCGAATCCGCGCCTGGTCCGCACCCCGCCGGGGCGCCGAGCCTTCCGGGGTGGCGACCTCGGAGAGGTGGTGGATCAGCAGATCGGTCATGGGCCCGATTGTAGTGGAGTCAGATGTAGTTGAGTTACGGGAACGCCGCCGGGAGCCCCACGTGCGCCCGTCCCAGCGCGCGGACCTCGGCGCGCACCCACGCCTCCACCTCGGCCCAGTCGAGCGGGCGGGCGAGGCGCGGCATCGGCTCCCCCTCGATCTGCGAGAGATCGGCGAGCCCCTTGAGCGCCTGGAGGGGAAAGTCGCGGACGTGGCCGAACTTGTCCCCGGCGAGCGCGAGGAGGCGGGCGAGCGGCAGCTCGCGGCAGAGCAGATAGAGGTCCACGAAGTCGCGCCGGGTGCCGCGGCTGATGATGGCGCCGAGCTTCATCAGGCCGAGGTCGGCGGCGGAGGCGACGGCGAGCCCCGAGATCTCCTCGAACGGCCCGACCAGCGGATAGGGGTAGTAGAAGAGCCGCAGCCCGACGTTGCCGTCGGCGAGGCGGGTGGAGAGATAGCCGTCGCGGGCGGTCTCGACCGCCGTCGTCGGGTCGGCCGCCAGCAGCTCGCCGAGCAGGTCGCGCCGCTGCGGGCTGGCGAGCCGGTTGGCGTTGCTCATCAGATCGAGGTCGGCGACCGGGCGATGCCCGGTGTAGAGGGCGAGGGCGGCCGAGCCGGCGAGGTAGAAATCCTCCGCCCAGGCGCCCGCCGCGAGGCGTGGGACGAGCTCCTGGGCCCGCGGCGCCAGGGATTCCAGATGCGCCAGGGTCAGAGCGGCCACAGGAGATCGGCTTCCGGAAGCCCGGGGCCGGCCTCGACCCCGAGCGCCACCTCCCAGAAGGCGCGGCTGCGGCGCGACAGCTGGCGCCCGCCGTGGCGGGCGAGCCAGCCGGCGACCCGCGGCTCGGGGAACGTGCCGAGGAGCCAGGCGAGGTCCGCCGCGTCGCCGTCCTCGAGCAGGCGGGCGATCAGCAGCGAAGGGGCGCGCTCGGGGGTGAGGTCATCGTCCCCGGCGATGTCCCAGGCGATGTCCCAGGCGGTGAACAGGCGCCGCGTGGCCGCGGGGGGGGCGGGGACCGCGGATCCGACGCCTGGGCTCACGCCCCGGCGTCCCGGCGCTTGCGCGGCAGGGTGAGGACGGTCGCGGTGTTGCGCTCGTCGTCCATCTCGGCCTCCAGGATGCGCTGGAAGAGGTCGAGGGTGTTCTTGAACTTGAGCTGCAGCTCGCGGCGCGAGGTGCGCAGGTCGGAGATCTTGGCCTCGAAGCGGGTCGACTGCTCGATCGCCTGCTGCACGATCTTGTCGGCCGCGACCTCGGCTTCGCGGACCATCAGCGCCGCCTCCTGGCGGGCGTTGTTGGTGATGTCGTCCGAGACCTTCTGCGCCCGCAGCAGCGTCTGCTGGAGCTGGTGCTCGCGGTGCTCGGTCTCCTCCAGCCGCTGGCGGTAGTAGCGGTTCTCGCGCTCCATCTTGTCGGCCTGGGTGATGCGGGTGGAGAGCTCCTCGGCGAGCACCGCGAGGAAGCCTTCGACCTCGGTCGGGTCGTAGCCCCGCATCTTCTGCGAGAAGCGCATCTTCTGGATCTCGAGGGGGGTAATGGCCATCCGGGACCTCCTTACAGCTCTGACAAAGCTCGCAACGACCGGCAAATTCTCGCTGTTCGACCAGGAAAGGATAGCTATCTTAGCATGGGTTCGATCGAGTGGCGCTCGGTAGGGACTTCGTTGGCCCTGCTCGCCTCCTTCGGGCTCCGCTCGCTTCGCTCGCTGCCAGTCGGCTGCGCGGGCCAACGAAGTCCCTACCGAGATCCGAACAGTGCCGTGCCTACCCGCACGTGGGTGGCCCCTTCCTCGACCGCGACCTCGAAGTCGTCGCTCATCCCCATCGACAGCCAGCCGGGGAAACCGGCCCACTCCGGGCGGGCGGCGAGCTCGTCGCGCAGCTCGCGCAGGGCGCGGAACCAGGAGCGGGAGCCCTCGGGCGAGCCGGCGGGCGGCGGGATCGCCATCAGGCCGGAGATCCGCAGGTGGCCGAGCGCGGCGAGCGGCGCGAGCGCCGCGGCGAGGCCGGCGGGGGCGAAGCCGTGCTTGCTCTCCTCGCCGGCGAGGTTCACCTCGACGAAGCCGGCGACGGTGAGCCCCCGCGCCGCGGCTTCGCGGTCGATCGCCTCGGCGATCCGGAGGCGGTCGATCGAGTGGATGACAGAAGTGAGATCGAGGGCGGCGCGCACCTTGTTGGATTGCAGGGGGCCGATCAGGTGCCAGGAGATCCCGGCGGCGACCTCCGGGGGAAGCTCGCGGCGCTTCGCGAGCCCTTCCTGCACCCGGTTCTCGCCGAATACCGTGAGGCCCGCCCGGCAGGCCTCCGCGACGACGGCGGCAGCTTGAGTCTTGCTGGCGCCGACCAGCGTCACGCCGCCTTCCGGCCGGCCCGAACGCCGGCACGCGCTCGCGATGCGGGTGCGGATGCCGGCCAGCCGCTCCGCGAGATCCGCAGCCGGCTCGCTCAGGCCGACTCCTCCTCGAAGTAGAGGATCCGCTTGCAGGAGTCGCACTGGATGAGGGCGTCGCCGTTCCTGATCTCGACCACCACCTGGGGACGCACCCGGTAGTTGCAGGCCACGCAGTGCCATTCCCGCTGCTTCTGCCCGGGACGCTCCATCGGCCGCACCGGCGCGATCGCCGCGGCCGGATAGCGCTCGAGGATGCGCTCGAACTGGGCGACGATGGGGCGCGGGATCCGCTTCTTGTAGTCGGCGATGCGCCCCTGGAGCTCCTCGACCTGGCGGGCGACCCCGGGCTTCTCCTTGTCCCAGCGGGTCTGCTCGGTGGCGTAGCGCTCCTCGATCTCGCGGAAGCTCTCGCGCAGGGCGGCGAGCTCCTTGTCGGCCTTCTCGCTGACGTCGAGCGCCGCGAAGACCTGCTCCTCGTTGGAGGTGATCTGCCCCTTGACCGTGTCGATTTCCTGCAGGAGGGCGCCGTACTCGCGCTGGGTGCTGACCTTGTTGATCTGCTGCTGGTACTTCTTGAGCTTTTCCTGGGCGTCCTGGACCGCCGCCTCCGCCGCCCGCCGTTGCCGCCCCGCTTCGGCGGCCGTCTCCTCGAGGGCATCGATCTCCGTCTTGCGCGCCGCGTGCTCCTCGTGCAGCTCGCGCATCCAGTCGGGAATTCCGTGCAGCCGCTGCTCGGCCTCGCGCAGCTGGCTCAGCGCGGTTTGCAGCTCGAGGATGTTCTTAAGGTTCTGATTCATAGGCAGACATCCGCTCCTCTCCAAAGAGATCGCATGGGGCACCCCTCCTGCGTTTTCTACGCGTTCGCCTGGTCCGTTTGTGCATGGCTCGGAGCGCTTCGAAGTGGGTCCACCTGGATTCGAACCAGGGACCAGCCGGTTATGAGCCGGATGCTCTCACCGCTGAGCTATGGACCCGAAAAAAACCCTTGTTAGGGCGACTCGGCAGTATACCATTCGCGAGCTTCCTCGCCCGGCGGGCGCTCCGCCGGAACGAAGGCATGCCACGCCAGGGCGAGCCGCCGCGCCAGCTCGGCGGCGCGCCGCGGGTCGGCCAGCGGCCGGCTGCCGCCGCCGGCTTCCCAGCGCTCGAGCGCCAGGCGGGGCGCCCGCAGGCCGCTGAGCGGCGGCGCGGCGGCGAAGGCCGCGCCCAGGCGGCCGAGGATCTCCGCCGCCGGCACGGGGAGCGCGGCGCGGGCCGCCCGCGCGTTGTCCCCCCGCATCGTCGCCAGCCGGGCGCGGTAGTAGTCCGGCTCGGGAGGCGCGAAACGCGCCTCCCAGAGGAGCTGCTCGTCGCCGTCGACGAGCGAGAGCTGATTGGCGCCGTTGGTCAGGTAGAGCTCCGCGAGCGCCGGCTGCGCCGAGCGGCGGAAGAGGCTGGGCGCGACCGCCGGCGGCACCTCCCCCCCGCGGCCTCCACCAGGGTGGCCCACAGGCGCGCGGCGGCCACCCGGCGCTCGCGCGGCTCGGCGACGCGCAGCCTGGAGCCGCGCGGCAGCTTGACGGCGAGCGGCACCTCGAGGAGCTGGCGGCCGAGGTCGCCGGCGACCGGGGCCTGCCCCCTCTCCTCCGGCACCTTCTCCCCCAGCATCTCGCCGTGGGTCGAGGTCACCACCAGCAGCGTGCGGTCCCAGGCGCCGCTCGACTTCAGGGCCGCGAGCAGCCGGCCGAGCCGCTCGTCGGCCCAGGCGACGTTGTGCCGGTACATCGCCCAGAAGACCTGCCGCCTCTCGGGGGGGAGAGGATTCGCGGGATCGGCGTAGAGCGCCAGCTCGTTCGGCTGCACCCGCTCGGGGAGGGTGAGCCCCCGGCTGTCGATGCGATCGTCGAAATGGGGATGGCGCAGATAGGGAGCCTCCGGCTCGGGGATGTGGACCCAGACGAAGCGCCGGCGGCTGCCCGCGGTGATCGTAGCCAGCCGCTCGGCGGCGGCGGTCCCCTTGCCGAGCTCCTCGAGCCGGTCGAACCCCTGGCCATAGCCGCTGTCGTGCGAGTAAGTCGGCTCGCCGGTGAACCCCGCCGTCTCGTACCCCGCGGCCTGCATCGCCTCCGGCAGCGTGAAGAGGCCCGGAGAGAGGGGATCGGCCGCCCGCAGCACCTGGTGCTGCCAGGGGCGCAGGCCGGTGAACAGCGAGGCCATCGCAGAGGCGCCCAGGCTGGACGGCGCGACCGCGCGGCCGGCCCAGTCGGCCTCGGCGAGGAGCGCGTCGAGATTCGGCGTCAGCCCGCGGTCGCCATCCTTTGCCCAGGCGCCGACCACGTCGGCGCGCAGCGCATCGAAGGTGATGAGGACGATCGGCCCCGTTCCCGCCGGCGGTGGCGGCGGCGCGGAGCCGCGGCACGCCGGCAGCAGGAGCAGGAGGGCGAGGAGGCCGGGGCGTCTCACCCGGCCGTGGGATAGAGCTGGCGGTAGCTGTCGGAGAGGACCAGGATCCGCTTGACGTAGGTTTTCGACTCCTCGAGGCCGAGGCTCTCGAGGAAACGATCGGTCTCCCCCTGGCCCGACTCCTGCCAGAGGCGCTTGATGCGGTAGGGGCCGCCGTTGTAGCCGGCGAGCGAGAGCTCGAGGTTCTCGCCGAACATGCTGAACACCTGGCGGAAGTAGGTGGTGCCGAGACGGACGTTGGTCGCCGGGTCGGCCAGCAGGTCCTTGCTCCAGGCGACGCCGTTCTGGGCGGCGAGCTCGCGGGCCGTCGCGGGCATCAGCTGCATCAGGCCGCGGGCCCCCGCCCAGCTCTGGGCGCCGGCGTCGAAGGCGCTCTCCTGGCGGATGATGCCGAACACCAGGTACGGCGGCAGGCGGTTCATCTTCGCCCAGGTGCGGATCGGCTCCTGGTAGTCGAGCGGGTAGTAGAGCTTCCGCGCCTCGTCCGGCAGGGTGGCCTGGAAGGGGCCGCCGAGGGCGGGGAAGGCGTCGCGGATCACCAGCACGCTCTTCCTGCGGTCGCCGCGGCGGGCGAGCACCACCGCCTCGAGGGCGCGCAGCGAGCGCGGCTGCACCTTCTCGCGCACCAGCTCGGCCTCGGCGAGCGCCATCTCGTCGAGGCCGACGTCGGTCAGCAGCCGGGCGCGGTCGAGCGCCGGGTCGACGGGCCAGGGGTCCGCGGCGCGGGCGGCGGCGGCGAGCACCGCCGGCTTGTTGCGCAGCCGGACCTGCGCGTTCCGGGAGTAGAAGTCGGCGGTGTCGGCCTGGGCGACCTCGTTGTAGATCTGCTCCGCTCGCTCCCCTTCTCCCAGGGTGCCGAAGGCCCGCGCCGTCCAGTAGCGGCCGCGGCGGGCGTTCGAGTCCTCGGGATAGAGCGAGTAGAGCTCGGTCCACAGGCCGATCGCCCCGGTGTAGTTCTGTCTACCGTACTCCTGCCACCCCTTCTGCCAGAGGTTGGCGGCGCCGGTCGAGTCGCGGGGATCGAGCTTGCGCAGCCGGCGCAGCGTCTCGATGGCGCGCTCGAACCTGTCGTCGGACTGGTAGTCGGCATAGAGCGACTTCAGGGCCTTGGCCGCCAGCGTGGGATCGCCGCCGGCCGCCACCCGCTCGAGGTACTGCTGCGACTCGGCGCGCAGCTGCTGGCGCTCGGCCGCGCCGAGGTTCGCCCGGCCGCGCTGGGCGGTGGCGGCATCCTCGGCCGCCATCGCGCGGGCCCAGGCGAGCGCCGCGCCCTGGCGCGGATCGGGCGCCTCCTGGCCGGCGAGCAGGCTGAGGGCGTCGGAGCCGCGGTGGAGGCGGGTCAGGGCCTGCGCCTCGAGGAGCTGCCAGTCGAGGTCGCGGCCGGCGGCCGGCACGGCGTCGAGCGAGGTGAGCGCGTTGGGTTCCATCTTGAGGTCGAGGAGGACCCGCGCCCGCCGTTTGAGCTGGTCGGCGGTGAGCGCCGCGGTCCACGAGGAGCCGCCGTCCGGAGCGTGGAAGAGGTCGGCCACCTTGAGCTCGGAGGCCTTCAAAGGGAAGCTCACCAGCAGGCGGCGGGCCGCCTCGGTCTGCACCTGGCGGTCCCCCTGCTGCACGCCGATCTGCCAGGCGAGCGCCTCGAGCTGCGAGGCCTCGTCGCCGCGCAGCTCCTCGCTGCGCGCGGCGGCGACGAGATCCAAAGCGTGCCGGGCGTCGCCGCGCTGCCAGGCGAGCGTCGCCGCCTTGAGCAGCGCGCGCGGACGGAGCGCCGAGCCCGGATAGTCGCCGAGCAGCCGGGCGAGCGAGGTCTGGGCGAGCAGGACGTGGCCGCGCGCCGCCGCGGCGTCGCTCAGCACATAGAGCCGCCAGTCCTCCAGCGCGCCGTCGGGGTTGCTCGACGCGAAGAGGCGCTCCTCGGCGTAGGCCACCTGCTCGCAGGAGTGGGCGTAGAAGCCGAGCAGGAGCCGGGCGAACGCGGCCTCGGAGTCGCGGCCCGCCATGATCGGCGCGAGCGCCTTGTAGGCGCCGGCGCAGTCCTTCTTGCGCACCGCCGCCGCCGCCTCGGCATAGGCGAGCGCGGCGCGGTCGGAGTGACCGGCGAGAGGCGCGGCGAGGCCGGAGCGCGGGGGCGTGGTGGTGGCGGAACCCAGGAGGAGGGGGAGCAGCAGGACGAGCGCGGCGCGGTGCCGAATCGACTTTTTACTTCTCACGGTACTCCAACGGCAACAACGGCTGCGGAACAGTCCGCAGCCTTTCGGCAATCGTCTGGGGCGGTCTGCGGCGCGTCCCGCCGCCCCTCGCGGTCAGATGCCCAGGGCCTTCGAATCTCCCGCGGCCAGGATGCGCACCAGCTCCTGATAGAAATAGTCGGTCGAGCGCAGGATCTGCGGGTCGACCCGCTCGTCGTACATCTGGCGCGAGCGGTCGATGTCCTCCTTGAGCCGCTCATAGATGTCACGGTTGCGCCGTCCTTCCTCGACCTGATCCTCATTGTACAGCTTGATCTCGCTCACCAGGAGCCGGGCCAGGCGCCGCGCCTCCTCGTGCATCGACTCGTTGTTGGGCGCCGCCGTCACCGGCATCCGCGTGGTGGCGGCGAAGGCCCAGCCCGGCCCTTCGATGTCGCTCGGCGGGCGCACCTCGGGGGTGCCCGAAGCGCCGCCCGCGCCGCCGCGGTCGAACGTCGCCGGGGGAGCCGCGGCCGGAGGGGCGGGAGCCGGGGCCTCGGCTTCCATGCCCGAGCGCGAGAGGAGCACGGTCTCGTTCGAGCTGAGCTCGGGCTCGGCGGGAGGCGCGGGCTCCGGGGCGACCGAGCGGGGATAGCGCGGCACCTCCGCCGCCATCGCGTCCTCTGGCGCTTCCTCTTCGGGAGCACCGGCGCCGGCGGTGGCGGCCGTGCCCTCGTCCGGGGCCGCGGCGGGAGGGAGCGGCGAGAACGAGCTGCCGGGGCGCACCGGGAAGCCCGGCAGGGGCATCGCCTCGGTGACGTGCGGGATGGCGGGCTCCACGCTCCGCGCGCTCCAGGCGGGCATCGCGGCCGGCGGCTCGGCGGCGGCGGTGCTCTCCGGGACCGGAGCCGCCTCTGGCTCTGGCGCGGGCTCGGGAGCGGCCTCGGCCACCGTCTGCGGCTCCGGCGGCGGCTGCTGTGATGGCGGCGGGGCCTCGGCGGCGGGGGAGGCCTCCGGAGCGGCCGGCGCGGCCGCCGGCGCTCCATCACCGACCTCCTGCCCGTCGAGGGCCAGGGTGGCGGTCGCGGCGCGCTCGCGGAAGGGGAGCGTCTCGATCCCCTGGGCCGCGGCGTAGGCGAGGATCTGCAGGGCCTCGACCGCGAGCTCAGTATTTTCCAGGTGATCTTCCAGGCGATCGGCGTAGAGGACGGCGGCGACGCGGTCGCGCAGCACGATCGGCACCAGGACGCCGTCGTGCGGCAGCGGGCTCTCGATGCGGCTGCAGAGCACCGCGCACTCGGCGGCGCCCAGCCGCACGGCGCTCTGCGCTGCCCCCAGGCCGCCCCAGGCGCCGTTCGGCGAGTCGAGGACGAGGGCGCGCAGCGCCGCCGCGCCGGCGTCGCCGAACCCTTCGCTCCCCCAGCCCTGCAGCCCTTCGCCGCGCACCAGCAGCAGGGCGGCGCGCGAGGCGTGACGCGCCGACTCGCGCAGCAGCACGGTGAGGATCTCGGCTTGCGTACGGGCGCGGTCGAGCCGCGAGAGCGCGTCGCGCAGATCGCCGAGGGCGCCGCGGCGGGCGCTCGGGGTCAGCTCCCGCTCGGCGGTGGACGCGAGCTCCTCGTGCGACAGGTAGGAGCTCGGCAGCGAGGGGGTGAAATCCTCCAGGCGCCGCTGGATCTCCTCGTTGCTGGCGTTCAGGCGCTGGGAGATCTCCCGGCGTAGCTCGGCGAGCGCGTGCTCGACCGAGTCGCCGATCTCACGGTTCAACTGGTGAATTTTTTCCGAAAGGGACATCCGTTGCTCTCCGCGGCCGTCCGCTGTGAAGCCGATAGCGACTAGGGAGCATGATTATTCTGGAACCCGCCCGACGGTGTCAAGAAAAGCCCTCAGTCACAAGGGCTTAGGCCCGAGGGCGGACGCCTTGTCCGGCTCTCCGGGCCCGTGGTAGCTTCGCCCGCGGGCCAAACGGATGGAGATGGAGAGACTTCGATCGAGCGGCGGTGCTCGCGGACGGCGGACGGCGGGCTTCCTGCTCGGTTGCGCCCTTCTGCTGCCCTGCGCCGTTCTGCTGCCGGCCGGCTGCGGCCCCGCGCCCGGACCGCCGGCGCTCCAGCGCCGGCGGCCCGCCGCCGAGGCCGAAGCGTCGCGGCTCGAGCGGCTCAAGGCCGACCTCGACGCCCGCCGGGCCCGGCTCGCCGGCGCGGCGGCGAATCCGGCCGATCCCAACCGCGCCCGGGAGGCGCGGGAGACCGCGGCCCTCGGCCAGGACTTCGACCGGCGGTTGGCCGAGCTCCTCAACGCCGACCCTCCCGTCCAGGGCGAGCCGCTCAACCCCCGCCAGACGGCCGCGCTGCGCATGAAGGCCGACGAGGACATCGAGACCGCCCGTGCCCTCATCGAGCACGGCGGCGACCCTCCGCGCGCGATCGGCATCTACCAGGAGGACCTGGCCCTCGACCCCGGCAATCCGCGCCTGCGCGCCGAGCTCGCCCGCGCTCAAGCGCGGCGCTACGTGACGCGCGCCTCCTTCGCCCAGGTCAAGGCGGGGATGGACCCGGAGACCGTCCGCCGCCTGCTGGGCGCTGCGAGCCCCGACAACGTGCGGGCCTACCCGGAAAAGGGGGTGACCGGCTGGTTCTATCCGCGCGACGCGGGCGGCACCGCCGCCGCGGTCTGGTTCCACCAGGAGGACGGCCGCCCCGCCGTCTATCTCGCCGACTTCGACGCCCTCGCGCCGCCCCCGCCTTCGCCCCCACCGGCCAAGGCGCCTTGACTTTTGCCGCTTTTTGAGCGAGATTGAAAGGCCGCGCCCCCCGAACGACCGGGGGGCGTTTTCATCCATCCACGAAAAGAGGTGAGTGCCGGATGCCCGTTGTGCATGTGCGCGAAGAGGAGAGCTTCGAGAACGCCCTGCGCCGCTTCAAGCGTAAGGTCGAGAAATCAGGTATTTTGACCGAGCTTCGAAAGCGGCAGCACTTTGAGAAGCCCTCGGTGAAGCGCAAGCGCAAGGCCATACAGGCCCGCAAGAAGATCATGCGCAAGCTGCTCGAAGAGCGTCGCCAGGGTCTGGCGTAAGCCGTTCAGCAGCTCGGGTCCATTGCGCGACCCTCGGACGGGAGGAGGCCGGAAGGCTTCCTCCCGTTTTGTTTTTTGGCGGGCCGGCTGTCAGTCGCCCGCCGTCGAGCCGAGCGGCAGGAACGCGAAAGGAGTGAAGGGGAGGAAGCCCGGCAGCACCGCCGTCCGGGTGCCGTCCTTCTTTTCCCAGTCGTCCCGATCGGTGGCCTTCAGCGGCTCGAGCTTGCGCTTCGCGAGCTCACGGTTGGCCGCCGCCACGTCGCCGCTCTCGAAGGCCGCCAGCTTCGCCTCCGCCCGGCCGAGCTGGTCGCCCAGCACCTTGGCCTGGTCGACCTGCGAGCGGGTCGGCCGGCCGTCGTAGCCGTTGACCCCGCCGTAGACCTTGGCCAGCTTCTCGCGCAGCTGCTCCTCGCCGGACATCCAACCCCCCTCGCTGGTGGCGACCAGCGTCGCCCGGAAGCCTTCGAGGGAGCCGGCGAGCGTCTCGAGCTGGCGGCGCAGGCGGTCGAGCCGGCGGCGAGCTTCGCCGCCCTCGCCTGCGCCTGGTCCTCCAGGCTCTTGACCGTCTCCGCCACGTAGGTGAGGCGGCCGAGCATGCCGTAGAGCTCGAGCGCCGTGGCGTGCTGCGCGGCGCGGTCCGCGTCCGAGTGCTTCGAGCGCGGGTCCGGAACCAGCTGCACCTCCCCGCTGTAGGTCTTGTCCCCCTCGGTGAGCTTGACCGTGTAGGTGCCGGGCGGCACCCGCGGGCCGAACATGGCGAAGGCGGAGCCGATCACCAGCGAGTTGGCCGGCGGCAGCTTGGGAGGCGGCAGGCGCATCGGCCAGCTCACCCGGTTGATCCCCTTGCGCTTGCCGGCCGGCAGGCTCGAGACGAGCTTCCCCTGGGCGTCGAAGACCTCCAGCTTGAGGTCGCCGAACATGTGCCGCTTCTTGAGGTAGTAGGTGACGGTGGCCGCCTCTTCGGCGTTGACCGCCACGAACTCGTCGTCGCCCGGGAAGTCCTGGACGCTGGCCGGGATGGTCATCGCCGCCGTCCGCGCCGGCAGGATTGCCGCGTCGGCGTCGAGCACCTCCCGGGTCAGCCTGCGCAGCGGCGTCAGGTCGTCGACGATGTAGACGCCGCGGCCGTGGGTGGCGATCAGCAGGTCGTGATCGCGGGGATGGATCGCGAGGTCGCGCACCGCGACCCGGGGGAGCCGGCCGGTGAAGCGGACCCAAGCAGCGCCGCCGTCGACCGAGACGAAGAGCCCGGACTCGGTGCCCAGGAAGAGGAGGTCCGGATTGACCAGGTCCTGGCGGACGACGTGGGCATACCCCGCGAGGGTGTCGGTCGCCAGCGGCTTCCAGGTCTTGCCGAAGTCCCCCGTCCGGTAGACGTAGGTCTTCATGTCGCCGGTCTGGTGGCCGTCGAAGGTGGCGAAGGCGGTCGCCTCGTCGGCGCGGCCGGCCTCCACGTTCGACACCCAGGTCCCCTTCGGCAGGCCGGGGACGTTCGCCGCCACGTTGCTCCAGGTGGCGCCGCCGTCGCGGGTCACCTGCAGGTTGCCGTCGTCCGTCCCCGCCCAGATCACCTTCGGATTCTTCGGCGACTCGCTGATCGCGAAGATCGTGGTGAAGTTCTCGGCGCTCGAGTTGTCGACCGTCAGCCCCCCTGACTTCCCCTGCGCCTGCCGCTTGGGGTCATTGGTCGTCAGGTCGGGAGAGATCTTCTCCCAGGAGTCCCCCTGGTCGCGCGAGCGGAAGAGGAACTGGGCGCCGACGTACATCGTCTTGGGATCGTTCGGGCTCAGGTGGACCGGCGTGTTCCAGTTGAAGCGGTACGGCGGATCGCCGGCGAGCGGCAGCGGCTTGATCGACTTCTCCTCGCCGGTCGAGGTGCGCCGGCGCGACAGCTCCCCCCCTGGTACTCGGCGTAGACGAGATCGGGATCGGCCGGGTCGGGGATCGCCCAGAAGCCGTCGCCGCCGCCGACGTTGATCCAGTCCTTGTTCTGGATGGTGCCGCCGAGCCCCGCCGAGGGGCCCGACCACGAGCCGTTGTCCTGCAGACCGCCGTAGACGCGGTAGGGGCGGGCCATGTCGTAGCTGATGTGGTAGAACTGCGCGACCGGCAGGGTCCCCATGTGGTGCCACTGGCGCCCCTGGCTGGCGGACATGTAGACGCCGCCGTCGGTGCCGAGCAGCATCTCGTTCGGATTCTTCGGGTTGATCCACAGCGCGTGGTGGTCGCTGTGCGGGCCGGCGCCGAAGCCGCTGCTGAGGCTGATCGCGGCGCTGAACGACTTGCCGCCGTCGTTGCTGACGGTGAGCATCAGCCCCGGCTTGTAGACCGTGTTGTAGTCCGTGGGATCGACCACGATGCGGGCGAAGTAGAACGGCCGTACCTGCACGTTGAACGAGTTGTTGACCGGCCGCCAGCTCTCCCCCGCGTCGTCCGAGCGGTAGAGGAAGGTGTCCTTCGACTCGACCAGCGCGTAGACCACGTTGGCCCGCGACGGCGCCACGGCGACGGCGATCCGCCCCTTGTCCCCCGCGGGGAGCCCGGTCTTGATCTGCCGCCAGGTGTCGCCGCCGTCGGTCGACTTGTAGAGGCCGCTCCCCTTGCCGCCCGAGCTGAACGAGTAGGGGGTGCGGCGGAACTGCCACATGCCGGCGTAGAGGATCGACGGGTCCTGGGGATCGACCGCGAGGTCGGAGCAGCCGGTGTCGGGGTCGACGTAGAGCACCTTCTTCCAGGTCTTGCCGCCGTCCGCCGTCTTGTAGACGCCGCGCTCCGCATGGCCGTCCCACAGGTGGCCGGCGGCGCAGGCCCACACCACGTTGGAGTCGGCCGGGCTCACCTGGATGCGGGCGATCCGCTCGGTCGTCTCGAGCCCCATCTTCTGCCAGGAGTCGCCGCCGTCGGTCGTCCGGTAGAGGCCGTCGCCGACCGAGACGCTGTTGCGGGTCCACGACTCGCCGGTCCCCACCCAGACCGTCTTGGGGTTCTTGGGATCGATGGCGAGGGCGCCGATCGACTGGTCGTAGTCGTCGAAGACCGGCTTGAAGGTGAGGCCGGCATCCACCGATTTCCAGACGCCGCCGCCGGCCGCGCCGACCCAGATGGTGAGCGGGTCAACCCCCACGGCGTCGATCGCCGCGATGCGGCCGCCCATGTTGGCCGGACCGATGGAGCGGGCGGTGATCCCGCCGAAGGTGTTGGAATCGACCTCCACCGCGGCAGCTTTCGCGGCAGGGGCGGCCGGTGCGGGAGGGGGGGCCGGGGCCGGTGGCGGCGTCTGCGCAGCCTGGGAGATCGCCGTTCCAGCCACCATCCCTGCCGCCGCCAAACCGAGGATCGCTTTGAAAGTCGCTCGCATTGAAAGTCTCCAGATCATTCGTGTCGCGGCGGGTTACGGCCGCGGCGGCTTCACGGGAGCCGCGTCCTTCTTCTCGGCGGCGGGCGGCGCGGCGGCGGGCTTCGCGGCCGCCGGCAGCTTGAAGCGGTCGGCGTCGACGGTGGGATTGACCTCCACCTTGGCGACCGACATCGTCATTCCCGCGGGAGCTCCCTTGGCCTTCTGCTCGATCGAGAATGGGAAGACCAGACCGTCGACGGTCTTGAAGTCGCCGAAGGTGGTCTCGCCCTCCATCTCCTGGCCGTGCACCTTGGTCTTCCCCTCCTCCTTGATCTCCATGTACTGCTCGGCGTCGATGTAGACGTTGATCACGTCGCCGTTCTTCTTGGTCACCTTGAGCTTGTGGGCGGGAGTTCCCTCGACGTCCACCTTGCCGGCGTACTCCACCTGGGAGCCCTTCTCCTTGTAGTCGACCAGCACGCCGTCCATGTCCGCCTGGTCGGCGGCCTGCTTGCTCTCGTCGGCCGACATCGCCTCCGGGTCCTTCTTCCCCATGAACGGCATCACCGACCAGCCGGTCGTGCCGTCGAAGGCCTGGACGCCGGTCATCCCCTGGATGGTGAACTCCATCCGCATCTTGTTCGGGCGCGACATCTCCATCGTGAAGGGGGCTTCCATCCCCTGGCCGATCAGCATCTTGCCGGTCATCCGCGCCGACTTGACGGCCTTGATCTTGTCCTTGCCGCCCCGCGCGGCCAGGTTCTTGGTGATGATCTCGTCAGCGGTCTGCGCCTGCGCGGCGGCGCCCGTCAGGGCTGCCACGAGCAGCCACGCGAAAGTCTTGCGTTGCATGGATCCTCCTCGATTCCGTTGTGATGTCCGTCGAATTGCGAACCGCCCCAGGATAGCCGAGTCGCGGATTGGCGTCACGCGACCCCTCGCCTGTACTACGCAAAGAAGGGTGGGAAGGTTTACTGCTCGGGGAGGCGGTCACAATCTGTGACCACCTCGTCGGGGAAAACGGGCTTAAACCGCTGAAGGGATGAGAGTTGCAGTAATTTTTCGAGGCAGGTGGTCACAATCTGTGACCACCTCCTGGGGGCTCCGGCGCCCTACGACTCGTCGTAGCTGATCTCCATCCGCCGGATCTTCCAGCTCGAGATGGCGACCAGCACCACGGCCAGGGCGAGCAGCCCCACCACCGAGACCCAGGGGGCCGGAGCGTCGGCGAGGGTGGCGAGCGGCCCTTCGGAGACCGGCACCGGGCTGAGCGACTGGAGGTAGTGGACGACGCTGATCTCCTTGAGCAGCGGCGGCAGCAGGAAATGGATCCCCTCCCAGCCGAAGACCACCAGCGCCGGAAACGCCGGGCTCTTGAAGAAGAAGCCGAAGAAGAGGAAGACCGCGCCATAGCCGACGCAGGCGAGGAAGGTGACCAGCAGGTAGGCGCCGAGGTGCGCGAGGCCGTGCTGCTGGAACAGGAAGTGCTGGACCGCCCGCGAGTCGTGGGGAAGATAGGCGAGGAGGAACGAGACCAGCGTCGTCGCCCCGAACAGGCCGAAGGAGACGAGCAGCCCGGTCAGGTACTTGCCGGCGACCAGCACCTCCCGCCGGATCGGCGACAGGAAGTAGTAGTGCAGGCTGCGGTCGAGCGTCTCGCGGCGGATCAGGTTGCCGAAGATCGCCACGCAGGCGAGGAAGATCACGATGCGCAGGATGAACGCCTGGTAGAGCCCGGCGTAGAACTGGGTGGCGCCGGCGATGTCGGCGGTGTCGCGGACGCCGCCGGGAACGATCATCCGCAGCACCAGGATGAAGATCGGGGCGAGCGCCAGCAGGACGAGCCCGAACGGCCGCCGGAACCCCTTGCGCAGCTCGAGCCGGACGACGGCCCGGGTCTGCCCCCACCAGCGCCCCCAGGGCGGGCCGCTGCGAACCGCAGGAACCGCAGGAGGCCGCAGGGGAGACGCTCTTGCTCACATCGCTGAGATCGCTCACGACTTTTCTCCATTCGAGCCGATCAGATACTGGTAGACCGCGTTGACGTCGGAATCGGCCGGCGCCACCGCCTCGACCGCGAAGCCGTTGGCGAGCACGATCTCGTTGAGCGCGAGGTAGAAGCGGTCGGCGTCGCGGGTGCGCACGAGGAGCCCCTTGCCGTCCGCGAGCAGGCTCGCCTCGACGACGTGATCGGACTCGAAGACCCGCGAGGCGAAGAGCGACGGGCGGTCGCAGCGGATCAGCACCTGCACCGGGTGCTCCTCCTCCATCTCGTCGCGCACGTCGCTGATCTCCCCCTCGGCCACGATGTAGCCGCCGTTGATCAGCACCACCTGGTCCGAGATCAGATCCACCTCGTGCAGGATGTGGCTCGAGACGATGACGTGCAGGCCGCCGTCCGCGAGCTGGCGGAAGAGGGCGATCACCTCGGCGCGGGCCATCGGGTCGAGGCCGTTGAGCGGCTCGTCGAGCACCAGCACCGACGGCTCGTGGGCGAGCGACTGGGCGAGCCGCACCCGCTGCCGCATCCCCTTGCTGTAGCCGGCCACCTTGCGCCCGGCCGCCTCGACCAGCCCCACCCGCTCGATCGCCTTCCAGGTGAGCGCCTCGGCCGCCTTGGCGCCGAAGCCGTGCACCCGCAGGTACGACTCGATGAACTGGTAGCCGGTGAGGCCGGCGGGAAACGAGTCGTACTGCGCCGCGTAGCCGACCAGGCGGAAGAGCTCCTCGGGGCTCTCCGGCGTCAGCCCGAAGACCGACACCCGCCCCCGCGACGGCCGGATCAGGCCGACCAGCAGGTTCATCAGCGTCGTCTTCCCCGAGCCGTTCGGCCCGACGAGGCCGGTGATCCCCGGCGGGATCGAGAGGTTCACCCGGTTGACCCCCAGCACGTCGCCATAGAACTTCGAGACGTTTTCGAACGTTACCCGCCGGTCGGCGGCGGGAGCCTGGGCGAGCGCGGTCATCGCACCACCTCGTAGGCGCGGATGCGCCGGGAGAGCAGCCAGAGCGAGAGCGCGCAGCCGGCGAGGAGGGTCAGCCAGGCGGCCCACAGGGGAGCCGGGAAGCGGCGGTCGTCCATCTCCAGGCCGAACAGGGAGGCGCTGACGTTGCTCATCGCCGTCGACAGCGAAAACAGGTGACCCCACCAGGTCTCGAGCGCGTGATTGAGCGCCTCGGCGAAGCCGGTGAGCACGAAGAAGACGATCAGCAGGCTCACCCGCGCCACCGGCTTCCACTTCACCCAGGCCGAGATGGCGAGCGCGACGAGCGAGACGACCAGGATCCACGTCCAGCTCGCGACCAGGATCGCCAGGCCGATCCGCAGGTTGGCGCCCAGCCAGCCCGCCCCTTCGAGATAGCCCTGGAAGAGGAACAGCAGCAGCCCGGGGATCCAGGTGACGACCGACATCAGCCCGATGAGCACCGTCAGCTTGCCGAGCACGTACTCGGTGCGCGAGAAGGGGCGGGAGAGATAGAGCGGCAGCCCGTTGCTGCGCAGGTCGGGCGCCACCAGCGAGGGGCCCACGAAGAGCGCCATCAGGAAACAGAGCCAGCACTGCGAGTCGAGCCCGCGGCGGAAGAACGTCGCGTTGATCGGCAGCGCCTGATTGAGCTGCTCGAGCGGCAGGTGGAGGAAGTTGAGCGCCGACAGGTTGTGGTGCAGGTAGATGATCAGCAACCCGGCGAACGGCATCAGGAAGCAGACGGCGAAGAAGGCCACGAACCCGCGGCTGTCGAAGACGTCCTTCATCGCATACCGCGGCAGCACCAGGAAGCGCGACCGGGTGGGCGTCAGCTCCCCCTGGTAGCGCCCGTAATTGCGTTCATACACGGCCATGGCCGGCGACCTCCGTCTCCATCTCCATCGCCTTGAGGAAGATGTCCTGCAAGGAGTCCTTCTTGTAGTCGAGCCGGCGGATCTGCACCTGCCGCTCGGCGGCCAGGCGGTAGAGGTCGCGCACCTCGACCCCCTGCGGCAGCACCAGCTTCATCGTCGCCTTGGCACCCGCCGCGAGCTCGACGCCGAGCCCCTCGACGGCGGCGGTGAACGCGGCCTCGTCGCCGCCGCGGGTCTCGAGCTCGAGGAAGCTGCGGTTGGCGCGGCGCTCCTCCTCGAGGTTGCAGTAGGTGGCGACGTTGCCCCCCTTGAGCACCAGCACCTCGTCGCAGCACTCCTCGACGTCGCGCAGCAGGTGCGAGGAGAGGACGACGTTGACCTCGCCGGTGTCGCGGATGTCGTGGATCAGCCGCAGCATCCGCTCGCGGGCGGAGGGGTCGAGGCCGTTGGTCGGCTCGTCGAGGAAGAGGAGGCGCGGCCCGTGGACCAGCGCCTGGGCGAGCTTGGCGAGCTGCTTCATGCCGAGCGAGTAGGTCTCGACCTTGCGGTAGCGGGCCTCGCCGAGGCCGACGTAGAACATCGATTCGTGGGCGCGCTCGAGGGCGCGCTCCGCGGGGAGCCCGGAGATCTCCCCCATCAGCCGCACGAACCGGACCCCGGTCATGCCGCCGATGAAGGCGTCGCTCTCGGGCATGTAGCCCATCAGTCCGCGGATCTCCCGCGCCTCCGCCTTGATGTCCTTGCCGAAGATGCGGGCGGTGCCGGCGGACGGCGCGTGGAAGCCGAGCAGCGTATGAAGAAGAGTGGTCTTGCCGGCTCCGTTCGGCCCGAGGAGGCCGATGCAGCGGCCGGAGAGGGAGGCGTTCAACCCTTTGAGGATCGGACGCCCCCCGAACTTCACCTCCAGGCCCTGGAGCTCGATGACGGGTGGATTCGGCATGGTCGTGTCTCCAAGGCCTGGCGGAGGACTAGTGCACGGCCGCGGCGTCTGCCGCACCCGCACTGGCCTGGTGCATCGCCCCGAGCACGCCGCCGAGGCTGGCCAGCGTGCCGAGGTTCAGCCCCAGCGGGTTCTGGTTGCTGCCGGCGAAGACGATCCGGTCCGGCTCGGCGTAGGCGTAGTAGAGCGTCGGACCCTGCCCGGCGAGCATCTTGCCGAGCGCGGCCGGGCCGTGCTGCCTCGTCTTACCGTCGCCGTTCGGGATCAGCGCCGAGGCCGACTGCGCGATCGGCGCGATGTTGGTGTAGATCAGCGCCGAGACGTTGACCTGGCCGTCCGGGCCCAGGAGGTCGCGGAACTTCGCGGTGGTGGCGAGGGTCACTCCGGAGCTGCGGAGCTGGATCGCCTGCTCGATCAGGGCGCGGCTGGGGCCGGCCACCAGGTAGCCGTCCTCGAACAGGTAGGTGATCGGGCTCGAGCCTCCGGCCGTGGCGATCGAATGGTACGTCCGGCCGCCGGAGGTCTCGGTGGTGAGCTGCACCCCCGGCTTCCCATTCTGGATCAGCGCGGCATTCATCTGGCTGACCGCCTTCTCGAAGGTCGCCTGCAGGCGAGCGGGGTCGTAGACCTCGATCACCATCTTCCAGGAGGGGGTCGGCAGCAGCGGGCCGTCGACCGCCATCGCGAGCTCGCCGCCGAGGGGCGCCGCGAGGTCGGCCCGCAGATCGAAGCCGTGCTTCGCCTGCGCGTCGGCCAGCTCCTGCGCCAGCTTCGGATTCACGCTCACCAGCTCGTCGAGGATGCTCACCGGGCTCTTTACGACGAAAGCGGCCGCGAAGTTTGCATCCGGCGAGAAGAAGCTCAGGGCGCCCCATCGGGGCCGGCGCCGCCAGCCACGAGGCGACTCCGCGCCGCGTCTGGGTGAAGGTGAGGGCCGCCCGCGTCTCGGCGCGGCCGTCGGACTCGCGGCGGTCGATGATGAACTGGTCGACGTCGAGGATGCCGAGCTTCTCGGCCATCTGCCGCGACTCGGCGGGCTTGTCGGCTTCGCCCGCCGCCACCAGGGTGTGGAGGTCGGCCGCGAACAGCCAGCCGGCGCCGTCGTGGTAGTCCTGGGCGATGCGGGTCCGGAACGGCGTCGCGGTGAACGGATTGGCGCCGCCCGCCATCAGCGCCGCGACCGTGCGCAGCTCGGCGCCGCTCGGCGAGGCCACCAGCACGCCGTTGTGGATGTAGAGCAGCAGCGCCTGCCCCTCGGGAGCGCCCGCCGGATCGTCGACGATCTGGATCGCCGTCTTCCCCGAGCTGCTGTTGAACGCGGCGATCTCGGCCGCCACCGTGGCGCGGAACGAGGCCTCGTTGGTCACCTCGGCGAGCAGCACCGGGCTGCCGTGGTGGTCACCGTTCTCGCCGCCGACGTTCATCGCCACCGCCACCTCGTCCCCCAGGTTGGCCCCCAGGTCGCCGAGCTTGGCGATCATGTCGTGGAACTTCTGCTCGTTGTCGGTCGAGCGCAGGATCTCCGTCCACCACTGGGCGAGCGACGGGCTCTCGCTGATCCGCTGATCGAGGATCTGCTGCGTCTGCGACAGGCTCTTGGTCAGGTTCGGCAGCGCGATCCATACCGTGGTGCCGGCCGGAGCCAGATCGAGCAGCTTGGTCGAGTAGCGCAGGCCCGGACGGGCGACGCGGGCGTCGATGTCCTTGCCGAGCGCGGTCAGCTCGGCCAGCAGCTGGTCGTACTCCTTGGCGTTGCGGCTCCAGGCCACCTCGTCCTTGAGCGCGACGCGCTCGACGCTGGCGTGGGTCGTCACCTGGTCGCCGGGGTGGAGCAGAGCGTCCTTCGCTCCCTGCTGCACCCGCACCTCGCCCTGGAGCACCGAGACGCGCGATCCCTTGGTGCCGCTGTTGACGGCGAAGATGGTGCCGGTCACCGAGACCAGGGCGTCGCGGGTCGCCACGTACAGGTGGCGGCTGCGCTGCTTGGCGGCGCGGACGATGATCCGCCCGCGCTCGAGCTGGATGGTGTTTCCCTTGTGGTCGGCGTCGAGCGAGAAACCGGCCCGCTCGCTCATCTCGATCAGCGAGCCGTCGGCCATCCGCACCAGGGCTGTCGAGCCCTTGGCGGTGCGGATCTCCTCCCCCTCGGCGACCGAGTCGCCGGCGCCCACCGGCCGGCTGGTGTCGCCGGCGACGCGGTAGAGGGTCCCCTCGACCGACTCGATGCGGGCCATCTTGGCGCCGCCGGCGAGCATGTCCTGCGCCAGGATGAAGAGGCCGAAGCCGAGCGCCACCGCGAGGACGGCCGCGAGGCTCATCCAGATCGCGCGGTTGCGGGGCTTATTGCCAGACAGAACGACCCGAGCGGCGGGACGCCGCGCTGCCACAGTCTCCTGATGCCCCTCCCGGGCGTCGCGCAGGGCGCGGCGGCAGGGGACGCAGTTGCGGGTGTGGTCCTCGACGAGCAGGGCACGTGCCGGGGAGAGCTCGCCGCGCAGATAGGCGGGGATCGACGACTGGAAGTCGTCGCAATTATTGAGGCCGCCAGTGAGGCCGCCGGCGGCGGGCGCCGCGGGCGTATCCGAGATCGCGGCGAAGGCGGCCGGGCCGCTCGCAGCGGTCGAGACGGAACCCTCGAGCGGGACCCCCTGCGACAGCTTGGCCCAGACGCGGGCCGCGGCCTCTTCGATCTGCCGCGGATCGATCGGCTCGCCGGCCACCTGGGAGACGGCGTCGTCCAGCAGGTCGGCGTTGTTGTTCTTGAACAGGCTCATGACATTTCTCCTTCGAGCGATCCCAGCTCTTTCTGGAGCCGGTGGCGCGCGCGGTGCAGTAAGACGGCGATCGAGGTCTGCGAGGCGCCGAGCAGCTTGGCGATCTCCAGATTGCCCAGACCTTCGAGATAGCGGAGAGTGAAGATCTCGGCCTGACGGGGGGAGAGCTGAGCCATCGCCGCCCGCAGGCGGCTCTTGATCTCACGGCTCCCCTGGGTGCGCTCCGGGCCCGGATCGTGGGTGTCCACCAGGTGGTCGCCGACCTCGTCGAGGTCGACTTTGCGCGCCCGCTTGCGCCGCCGCATCAGGTCCAGCGCGGCGTTGACGGCCGCGCGGTGCAGATAGCTCCCCGCGTTCTCCGAGAGGTCCGGTTGCTCCTCGCGCCGCAGTAGTCGGGTGAAAACGGTTTGCAGCACGTCCTCCGCGTCCATGGCATTGCCGGTGATCCGGTACGCCGCGCGGTAGACCGCCCCGTGGTGCTCCCGGAACAACGTCTCCAGGGTGCCCGGGGGGCTGGTGAGAGGTGTCGGGTCATAAACTGCGGCTTGCACGCCTCCTGCCCTCCTTTCTCCTTCGTCCATGGAAACGCCCCTGTTCGAGGTTTGTTACAGGGTACGACGAAAGGAGGCCGGGCACCGACCGGGCTGCGGAATCGTCGGGCGATCAACCCGCGAGGCGGAACCCGGCCATCGCGAAATGATGGTCGAACGAGAAGGCGGTCTGGATTCGTTCCCGCTCCATGAGGACGAAGCTCGTCGCATCGACGGCGGAAAGCTTGTGGAGGTCGCGGCGCTCGAAGTACGGCCAGGCGTTCTCCAGATCGGCCGGTTCCACCGTCAGGATCTGGAGCCCGGAAATCTTGTCAAGGGAGTCCTTCCAGAGGAGAGCGACGTCGCGCTGGGTGTTGCGGTCCAGGAACGTGAAGGTTTCGAGGAGGATCGGCACCGAAGTCAGAAGCCGGGCACCCACGGCCTGGAGGTCCTCCCAGACCTCGCGCGCCTGAGCATGGTGAGGATCGCGGGTCAGGGCCAGCGCGATCCAGGCCCCGGTATCGACGAACACGGGCTCACCGGCGCGCATCAGGGCTCGTCGTAGATCGAGTCGTGGTCGACCGAGCTCCGCCGCGGCTCCCCCTCCCACAGACCCACCGGACCCTGGGAGGCGGGACGCAACCACACCCGTCGGACGGCTTCGCGCACCAGCTCCGAAACGCTCTGGCCGGATTGCTTGGCGCGCTCCCGCAGCGCCTCCAGCTCTTCCTCGTACAGGTCAAACTGGGCTTGGGTCATGCATGTCATTCTGGCGAGCTGAAGGAGCGGCGTCAAGGAAGCCCGGGGAGCGGCACCGGTAGTGCATGCCCTTTCCGCGTCATGATCCGCCCCGTGATCCTGCTCGCCGCCTTCCTCTTATCTTCAGCTTCCGCAGCCCCGCAGCCCCCGGGCCGCGACGGCACCCTCGTCGAGCAGAGCCTCTGCCCGCCGAACCACGTCTCCTACGAGCGCTGGCTGCGCGGGACCGAGCGCGGCTACCGCCAGGAGGTCGCCGAGGCACGGCGGATCGGCGTCGCCATGCAGCCGTTCGAGGCGCTCGCGCCCCGGCTGCTCAGCCGCGAGGAGTACGAGCACCGCCGCGCCTACGAGGGGTTCGAGTGCCGGCGCCTCACCTACTGGAGCGACGGCCTGCGGGTGACGGCGTTCCTCTGGAAGCCGAAGGACGCCGCCGGGAACGCCGGAAAGAAGCTGCCGCTCGTCCTCTACCTGCGCGGCGGCAACCGCGACTTCGGCCAGCTCTGGCCCTGGGAGCAGGAGGGTTTCTACTCCTACGTCTCGCAAGGGTACGCGGTGCTCGCCACGCAGTACCGCGGCGTCGACGGCGGCGACTTCGGCGCCACGGGGGACGAGTTCGGCGGCGCCGAGGTCCACGACGTCCTCAACCTGATCCCGCTCGCCAGGGCGCTCGGCTTCCTCGATCCCGACAACGTCTTCCTGCTCGGCGAGTCGCGCGGCGGCATGGAGACCTACCTGGCGCTGAAGAGCGGCCTGGCGGTCAACGCCGCCGCCGTGGTCAGCGGCGAGGCCGACCTCGCCGCCGGCGGCAAGAGCCGCCCCGAGATGCTCGGCGTCTACCGCGAGCTGATCCCCGGCTTCGCGCAGCACGGGCCGGAGCTGCTGCGCGCCCGCTCGGTCGTCGACTGGCCGGAGAAGATCAACGCCCCCGTGCTCATCCTGCACGGCACCGCTGACTGGCGGACCAGCCCGCGCGATGACGCGCTCGCCGTCGCCGACAAGCTCCAGGCCCTCGGCAAGACCTACAGCCTCACCCTCTACGCCGGCGACAGCCACGGCCTCCCCTATGACTGGCGCGACCGCGACCAGCGCATCCTCGACTGGTTCCAGCGTTTCGGGAAGTGACGGCACACCGGATCTATACTGCGGACGCCCCCGAATTAATCCCAGAGAAAGCGAGATCCGCCATGACGCCCACCCGCAGCCGAGAGATCCAGCTCGCCTCCCGTCCCCAAGGGTGCGCGACCCGCGACAACTTCCAGCTCGTCGAGACCGAGCTGCCGGCGCCGGCCGAGGGCGAGGTGCTGGTGCGCAACCTTTTCCTCTCCGTCGATCCCTACATGCGCGGCCGGATGAACGACGTCCCCTCCTACGTGCCGCCGTTCCAGATCGGCAAGCCGCTCGAGGGGGGCGCGGTCGGCGAGGTGGTGGAATCGCGGGCGGAGGGGCTCGCACCCGGCGACTTCGTCTCCTCGAACCTCGGCTGGCGCGAGGCCTTCGTGGCCCCGGCGCGCGAGGTGCGCAAGGTCGATCCCTCCGTGCAGCCGCTCTCCGCCTATCTCGGGGTGCTCGGCGCCACCGGCTTCACCGCCTGGGTGGGGTTGAACCTCGTCGACGTCAAGGCGGGGGACCGCGTCTACATCTCCGCCGCCGCGGGCGCCGTCGGCAGCGTCGCCGGCCAGCTCGCCAAACAGCGCGGCTGCCGCGTCGTCGGCAGCGCCGGCTCGGAGGCCAAGGTGCGCTTCCTCCTCGAGCATCTCGGCTTCGACGCCGCGTTCAACTACAAGGATTTCCGCCAGGAGGGAAGCCTGGTCAAAGCCTTGAACGCCGCCGCGCCGGACGGCATCGACGTCTACTTCGACAACGTCGGCGGCGATCACCTGGAGGCCGCCCTGTCGGCGCTGCGCCGCAACGGCCGCATCATCGCCTGCGGCGCGATCTCCCACTACGACGGCGAGGCCCCGCCCCCGGGCCCGCGCAACCTCGCCTTCATGATCGGCAAGCGGCTCACGATGAAAGGTTTCATCGTGATGGACTGGTTCCACCAGATGCCCGAGTTCCTCGCCGACGCCGGCCTCCTCTACGCCGCCGGCAAGCTCAACTGCCGCGAGACGATCGTCGAAGGGATCGAGAACGCGCCGCAGGCGTTCCTCGACCTGCTGCAGGGAGGGAACATGGGGAAGATGATCGTGAAGCTGGTTTGATCAGGACGGATCGAGGCGCGTGCCGCAATTCGGGCACCGCTTGCCGCCATAGCTCACGATGGCGCCGCACCGCCGGCAGCGCACCTCGGGATTGTAGAGCTCGAGGCCGCACCCCCAGCACTCTTTGGCCCCGGGCGGCAGCGCGCTGTTGCACGCCGGGCATTTGTGATCGGCATTGGCATCGTCCCGTGCGGCACCGGGACTGTCCGCGATGCGCTCGGCCGCCGCGCAGTCCTTCGCCTCGAGATAGAGACAGGCATGGGTGTCCGACCGCTCGTAGGGCCCGCGCTCGATGCGATGGCCGATCGCGGCGGCGTCGAGCGCGGCCGACAGCCCGGCCAGGACGTTGAACGGCCCGCAGAAGAAGCAGACGAGATCGTCGGAGGCGGGAATCTGGTGGAGCGGCGGACCGGGAAACTCGGCTCTGACCTCACTCTCCTCGGCGATGTCGTCCGGGACTTCCTCTGCGTCGCTCGCCTCGGCCACGGACGGCTCGACGAGCCCGACGCCGCAATCCACGCAGCGCTCGACATCCCGCCGGAACTCGCCGCCGCACTCGGGGCAGACCTTGAAGTCGGGTGTGCTGTCGTACGTCTGGACCTCGATCGATTCGACCGATAAAGGATCGTCCTCGCCGGGGATCGGGTCGGTCCGCCGGCGGGCCGCCTCTGCTTCCCGCGCCGCCGCGCGGTCCCGCGGCCGGACGTGGATCGAGAGGACCCCCTCCTCCCGCGCCCCGCGGCGATCGACCGCATAGGGAATCCCCGCATACGCGAGATCCGCCGCCAGCTTGCGGGCCCACGCGATCGGTGCCGTACAGAGCCGCGTCAGCGCGGGAGACAGCGGCAGCTCGCGGGCGTTCCGCGTCGCGATCTCCTCCGGATGCACCAGCGGCACGTCGCAGTCCACGCACGTCGCGACCGTCCACTGGAACTCGCCGCCGCACTCGGGACAGACCTTGTAGGGATCCTCGTACATCCGGGGAAAATACCGTACCGCGAATCCCTACCGGCCCGAATTCACCCACTCCCACCCGAACCGTCCCTTGATGCACAGATGCCCGCGGGTGACGTCCTGGTCGAGGGGGGAGGTGACCTTGACGATCTTCTCGTCCTGGACGTGGACGGTGAGGGTGCAGCCGACGCCGCAGTAGGGGCAGATGGTGTCGGTGGCGGTCTGGGCGGGCTCGTTCCAGTGGCCTTCCTGGCGGAGGTCGAACTCGCTCTTGAACATCAGGGCGCCGGTGGGGCAGACGCCGATGCAGTTGCCGCAGTAGACGCAGGCCGAGTCGGTCAGCGGGACGTCGTACTCGGTCGAGATGCGGGCCTCGAAGCCGCGGCCGGCGAGCGCGATGGCGAAGGTGTTCTGGGCGTCCTTGCCGCAGGCCTCGACGCACTTGTAGCAGACGATGCACTTCGAGTAGTCGCGGACGTAGAGGTCGTTGTCGATCTTCACCGGCTGCGCGACCGTGGCGGCGTGGTGATCGTGGGGCGGCGCCGGCAGATGATGATGGCCGGGGCGCGCCGCGTCGCGCTCGCCGGCATAGGCGGGCGGGGCCGCGGGGCCGAAGCGCTCGGGTTTCGCGTCGTAGCGCTCCATGTAGCCTTGCACCTGCGGCGCGGTCGACAGGTCGACCGACGAGGCGAGCAGCTCGAGCACCATCCGGCGGCTCAGGCGCACGCGCTCGGAGTCGGTCTTCACCACCATCCCCGGCTCGGCCTGGCGCGAGCAGGCGGGGACCAGGATGCGCGACCCTTCGACCTCCACCACGCAGATGCGGCAGACGTTGACCGGCGTCAGGTTCTCCAGGTAGCAGAGGGTCGGGGTGTCGATGCCGAGCTGGCGGGCGGCCTGGAGCACGGTCGTCCCCTCGGGGACCGCCACGGCCTGGCCGTCGATCGTCAGCTCCACCGTCCGCCGTCGGCGCGGCGGCGGCGCCACCGGCAGCGGACCGCGGGGGACGGGGGTCTTGGCGTCGGGCGCGTCGTCCTGGCGGGTGGGGGTGGGGCTCATCGCGTCTCCTGCGTCGGCTGGCTTGCGGTGAACAGGGGAAAGCGGGCGAGCGCCGATTCGATGGCGCTCGAGGCGGTCTGGCCGAGGCCGCAGATCGAGGCGTCGCGCATCGCCTGCCCGAGCTCCTTGAGCAGCGTCACCTCAGCCGTCGCCGAGCCGAGCGGCCGGTCGGTCGCCAGGCGGTGGAGCAGCTCCTCCTGGCGCACGGTGCCGACGCGGCAGGGGACGCACTGGCCGCACGATTCGTCGCGGAAGAACTGGGCGATGCGGCGCAGGATCTGGCGCAGGTCGACGGTGTCGTCGAACGGCATCACCACCGCCGAGCCCAGGGTCGCGCCGATAGCGCGCGTCCCCTCGAAGGTGAGCGGCACGTCGAGGTGCTCGGGGCCGACGAAGGCGCCGGCCGCGCCGCCGAGGAGGATCGCCTGCAGCCTGCCGCTGCCGCCGATGCCGCCGCCGAGGTCGAGCAGCTCGCGCAGGGTGATGCCGAACGGCGCCTCGTAGACGCCGGGGCGCGCCACGTGCCCGGAGAGGCAGAAGAGCTTGGGGCCGGTCGAGCGCTCGGTGCCGATCGCCGCGAACGCCTTTCCCCCCTCGATCACGATGGGGAGGACGTTGACCAGCGTCTCGACGTTGTTGATCACCGTCGGCTGGCCGAACAGCCCGTGCTCGGTGGGGAACGGCGGCTTGTTGCGCGGCTCGCCGCGGCGCCCCTCGAGCGAATTCATCAGCGCCGTCTCCTCGCCGCAGATGTACGCCCCGGCGCCGCGCCGCAGCTCGAGGTCGAAGCGCACGCCGTCGCCGAGGATGTTGTCACCGAGGAAGCCGCGCTCGCGGCAGCGCGCGATGGCGTGGGCGAGCCGCGCCCGCGCCACCGGATACTCGCCGCGCAGGTAGAGGTAGCCCGTCTCGCAGCCGGTGGCGAAGCCGGCGATCGTCATCGCCTCGATCAGCGAGTAGGGGTCGTGCTCCATCAGCACGCGGTCCTTGAAGGTGCCGGGCTCGGACTCGTCGGCGTTGCAGATCAGGTAGCGCGGCAGCGGCGTCGAGCGCGCCCCCTGCCACTTGACGCCGGTCGGGAAGGCGGCGCCGCCGCGGCCCACCAGCTTCGCCTCGGTGACCTCCCTGACCACCGCCGCCGGCGCCCATCTCGATCGCCCGGCGCAGGGCCAGGAAGCCGCCGTTCGCGCGGTAGTCGTCGAGGCTCGCGGGGTCCACCCGGCCGATCGCGGGCGAGCAGCTTGAGGCCCGGCTGGCCGGCCTGCGGCACGGAGAGCGCGAGAGACGGCGGAGAGACGGTGAGGCCGGAGAGCGCGGACCGCACGTCCGAGCCGGTGGCCGGCGCCAGCACCGCGTCGACCGGCGGATCGCCGGCCGCCACCAGGAGCGCCGCGGGGGCCCGCTCGCAGAGGCCGAGGCAGGGGCTGCGGTGCCAGGTGGCGCGGCCGTCCAGGCTCTTCCCCTCGGGGCCGAGGATCGCCGCGGCCTCGCGGCAGAGCGCCTCGGCGCCGCGCGTCTGGCAGGCGATGTCGTCGCAGACGTGCACCGCCACCGGCGGATGCGGGCGGGTGTGGAACAGGGCGTAGAAGTCGGCGACGCCGAAGGCGTCGGCCGGCGGCACGCCGAGCCGGAGACAGGCGTAGTTGAGCCCGCCCGGGCTGATCCACCCCTTGCGGTCCTGGAGGGCGTGGAGGACGGGGAGCAGGTACTGCTCGCGTTGTCCTCCCGGCGCTCCCGGGAGGAACGCCGCGAGACAGGCGTCCACGGCCGCCGTCTCCTCAGGATCTGCGACGGCGGCCGTGAAGTGCAGGTCCATTCGGGATCTCCAGGCTTCAGGCCGAGACGAGCGCCGGCGCGTGGACCGGCTCGATGCGCACCGCGGTGGCCTTGAACTCCGAGGTGCCGGAGAGCGGATCGACGGCGTCGATGGTCAGCTCGTTGGTCGCCACCTGGTCGGGGAAATGAAGGGTCATGAAGACCAGCCCCGGCCGCAGGCCGCGGTCGAAGCGCACCGGCGCCTCGACGGCGCCGCGGCGCGACACGATGCGCACGCGGTCCCCTTCCGCGAATCCGAGCCGCCGGGCGTCCTCGGGATGGACGTCGATCTCCGCCCGCCGCCGGTTGGGCGAGGAGTAGAGGCCGGTCTGCACGCCGGTGTTGTAGGAGTCGAGGTGGCGCCCGGTGGTCAGGCGGAGCGGGTACTCGTCCGTGAGCTCGTCGACCGGCAGCTCGTGCTCGGGGAGGCCGAACGGCGCCCGCGGCCCCACGATCGGCCGCTCCCAGAGGCGGCCGTGGAGGTAGAGCTCGCCCGGATGGGTCTCATCGTAGCAGGGCCACTGCAAACCGTTGCCGGCGTCGAGCCGCGCGTACGACATCCCGGCGTGGACGGGCGAGACCTGCCGCAGCTCGTTCCACAGCTCCTCGGCGCTGGGGTCGCCGAGGTCGCCTCCCATGCGGCGGGCGAGGTCGCAGAGGATCTCGAGGTCGTCGCGCGCGCCGGCCGGCGGCGGCAGGGCGCGGCGCACCCGCTGGACCCGCCGCTCGCTGTTGGTCACCGTCCCCTCGGACTCGCACCAGCCGGCGGCCGCCGGCAGCACCACGTCCGCCAGCTCGGCGGTGGCGGTGAACAGCATGTCCTGCACGACCAGCGTCTCGAGCCCTTCGAGGAGATGCACGGTGCGGTGCTGGTCGGCCTCGGAGCTGGCGGGGTTCTCGCCGATCACGTAGAGGGCGGTCATCTCGCCGCGCTCCATGGCGTCGAACATGCCGGAGAGGGTCCAGCCGCGCTTGGGCGGGATCGGCGCTCCCCAGACGCGCTCGAACTTCGCCCGCAGCTCGTCGTTCTCGACGTGCTGGAAGCCGGGCAGGCGGTCGGGGAGCGCTCCCATGTCGCCGCCCCCCTGGACGTTGTTCTGCCCGCGCAGCGGGCTCACCCCCGAGCCGTAGCAGCCGACGTGGCCGGTCAACAGGCTGAGGTTGATCAGCGCGCGCACGTTGTCCACCGCGTTGTGGTGCTCGGTGATGCCGAGGGTCCAGCAGATCACCGCGCGGTCGGCGCGGGCATAGGCGTGCGCCATCTCGCGGATCTGCTCCGCCGGCACGCCGGTGACCTCCGCGGTGCGCTCCAGGGTCCACGGCTCGACGTGGCGGCGGAACGCCTCGAAGCCGCTGGTCGCGTGCTCGATGAAGCTGCGGTTCTCGAGCCCGGCGGCGAGGATCTCCCGCGCCATCGCGTTGGCGAGCGGGATGTCGGTGCCGACGTGGAGCGGCAGGTGGCCGACCGCCCACTGCGCCGAGGGGGTGACGCGCGGATCGACCACGTAGAGCTTCGCCCCGTGGTGGATCCCCTGGAGGACATGATGGAAGAAGATCGGATGCGCGTCGCGCGCGTTGCTCCCCCAGAGGACGATGAGGTCCGTCTCCTCCACCTCGCGGTAGGAGGTGGTGCCGCCGCCCATGCCGAAGACCGTCGCCAGACCGACGACGCTAGGGGCGTGTCACGTTCGGTTGCAGCTGTCGATGTTGTTGCTGCCGACCACCGTACGGGCGAACTTCTGCGCCAGGTAGTTCATCTCGTTGGTGGTCTTCGAGCAGCTGAACAATCCGAACGTCGTCGGGCCGTGCCGCTCGACCGCCGCGCGGAAGCCCCCCGCCGCGCGGTCGAGCGCCTCGTCCCAGCTGGCCGGGCGCAGGGAGCCGTTCTCGCGGACGAGCGGGGTGGTCAACCGGATGTTTCTTTTGTTGGACATGGGAGTCCTCCGTGGGGCGAGTATACATCGCCGCGGCGGGGAGCTTCCGGCGACGTTCCGGAAGCTCCCCTGCACGGGGGATCAGGGGCAGCAGATAGAGCCGACGGTGCAGTGGATGCGGCTGCAGAAACAGGTATCGACGCCTCCACAGCTCTTGAACTGAGTCGGCTGGATGGCTCCGCCCTCGACCCGGCCGGCCTCTTCCGGATTGAGCAGGCGCAGGGTTTCGCGGTTCAGGGTCAGGCGCGCGGAGAGCTTTTTCATGGACATGCTCCTTTCTGGATACGCCCCTAGGCGTCAGAAAGACTCTACCCCAAAAGACGAAAGGAGGAGCCGAGCCTGCCTCGGACCTCCTCCCTCCGCGTCGATCGAGCCCGGGAAACCGGGGCCCTACATCAGGTGGCGCGTGGCGCCCGGCTTGACCTCGGACCAGCCGCTCGCGCAGGAGCGGCGCTCGGGGACCTGGAGGCAGAAACAGACGGAGCTGCTGCCGGAGTCGACGCTGACGCTCTGGCCGCCCTCGATGCTGGCGGTTTGGGCGTTGGGCTTCGACTCGCAGGAGCCCTCGCCGTAGCGGGTGTAGACCCAGATGTGGTGGGTGCTGCCGTTGACGAAGGTGACGCCGGTCGTGTTGCTCGTGGTGGTGCCGGCCGCCGGCGTGTCCTGGGCGGTGGCGCCGAGAGCGAGAGCCGCGCCGAGCGTCAGGGCGAGCGCCAACGGACGAAGAAGAGCCTTGCTACGCATTTCGAACCCCCTCCTTGGTGTGATGTCTGTCCTGTAGAGATGGGAGCCTGAGCGGCTCCCTCCACCGGAAGTCCTTGGCAAATTTCACGCCAGACGGGCGCCCGCAGGGCAAGGCGGCACCGGCGGGCACGCAAAGGCGTCATTTCGACGAGGGGACGGGCGATCCGGATGCCGATTCGGCCCGTCGCCCGTGGCGGAAGGCGCGCGGACTATACTCCCCGCCGGCGCCCGGAACGGTCCGGGCCTGGCGCATGGGCTCGACCGGGCCTGGAAAAGGAGCACAGCGATGGCGGACCTGACGATTTCCAACCCCCAGCCGTTCGTGACGACGGTGGCCCTCGACCTCGGAGCCGGCCTCGAGACCCGCAATCTCGGTTACAACGAGACCTGGGTGCTGGCCGCCCCCGCGCAGCCGGCGTGGATCGCCTTCTTCCTGCTCGAGAGCGGCGAGCTGCTGGCGCAGGGGCAATTGCCGGCGGGGACCACCACCGGGCAGCTGCTCCTCGAGCAGCCGTACGACCTCGTCCTGCGCACCGACGAGGGGGAGCCGCTCGAGATCGCCAACGGGCTCGACATCCCGATCCGCGTCGACGTGCTGCCGGTCGGCTCGCCGGACGTCCTGAGCCGCGAGCTCAACCCCGCCGGCGAGGAGGGGTCGAGCTGGACGATGCAGCCGTTCGCCGCAGGGGCAGTGGATCGGCTTCTACTCGGACGAGGACGAGTACATCGGCGCCATCCTCGACGGCAGCAGCGAGATCTCGCTGATCACCCTCGCCGAGCCGGGCGCCGCCTACGTGATCGGCGACCCCTTCACCGTCAGCACCCCCCTGGTGACCCGCAGCTTCGTGCGCGAGGCGAAGGAGTGAGGCCGGGGCCGGCGGTGTCTGGCTCTCGGCGCCGGATTCGGGTACGCTTCCGGCATCGATAGGAGGGGTACTGGATGGATCGTCCGGATGAGCAGGCGCCGGAGTTGCATAACACGTCACGCCGGAGCCGGGGGCGCTGGATCTGCCCGTGTGGAGCCCTGAACCGAGCCCGCTCGACGACCTGACGATGAACTACCTCTGCAAGCACAAGCTCCCCGGAAACCACCCCCTCTGCGGCGCCGACCACCCGGTCGACGCCCCCTGCGGCGCCTTCGAATACGTCCGTATCGAGCGGCCCGAGGACCTGCCGGCCCCTGATCCCAAGAGGATCGACGTCGCCGTGCTCGACATGAACCGCGGCTGGCCGAACCTCGGCCACGACTGCCTGGTCCACGCGGTGCTCGACGCGGCCTGCGCGCTCCTGCCGGTGGCCCGGGAGACCGGCATCCGCGTCCGCGCCCTCTCCTTCGACGTGCGCGGCCACTGCATGATCCCCGACCCGGCGAGCGGACGCTACTCGCTCTACCTCGGCACCGGCGGCCCGGGGAACATCGATCCGGCCGCCAACGACGGCGTCTCGGAGGGGAGCCAGGGGATCCGCGAGGACCCCTCCTGGCAGGCGCCGCTCTATCGCCTGTTCGACCACATCCTCGCCGACGAGAGCTCGGCGCTGCTCGCGGTCTGCCACACCTTCGGCGTCCTCTGCCACTGGTCGGGGCTGGCGGTCCCCGTCCTGCGCGGCCTGGAGAAAGGGGGAAAGAGCACCGGCGTGCTCGAGAACGTGCTCGCCCCCGAGGCCGCGGACCACCCCTGGTTCCGCCGCTGCTGCGAGGAGATGGGGGGCCGCCTGCGCGTGCTCGACAACCGCCTGTTCGACCTGATCCCCCGAGAAGGCACTTTCCCGGAGGGCGTGACGCCGATCGGCTGGGAGACCCTCGGGGTGGGCGGCCCGCCGGGGGACGCGATCACCATGATCGAATTCGCGCGCGACGCCGGCGGCGTGATGCCGCGCGTCTTCGGCGTCAACCACCATCCGGAGATCGCCAACCGCGCCGGCCAGCTCGCCATCCTCGAGCAGAAGCTCGAGCGCGGCGAGGTGAGCGCCACCTGGTTCGCGGAGCGCCGGGAGGTGCTCACCCGCAGCTACCCCGGCGAGGATTCGGAGCGCCTGCTCCAGCTCACCTCGGACTACACCCTGCTGCGGCCGTTGCGCTTCCACCTCCGCCGCCAGGTGCGGCTGCGGGCCGAGTCGCTGGGGCTCGCCGCCGACCTGGCCGAGCTGAATCTCGACCTGCACGGGGACGGCGTGACGGGCTCGCGGCCACCCGCGGGCGCCGCGCTCCCCCTGCACGTCCTCGCGAGCAGCGCGAGCGGCGCGAGCTAGAGACGGCGACCCGTGGAGACGCTCCGCTCTTGATCCCCGTGCCGCCGTTCCCTTCGCAGCTCACCCCCGAGCTCGAGATCGCCGCCTTCCGGGAGCTGCAGACCCGCCTCGAGTCGGTGTGGGAGGCGCTCACCATGGCCGACGCCGACGAGAAGCCCCACACCTCGGTCGTCGTCCCCTCGATGACCCTCGACCAGAGCGAGCTGCGCAAGCTCTCCGGCTCCAGCTTCTACGAGGAGCGCCTGCTGTTCCTGCTGATCCGGCTGCGCAACCCGCGGGCGCGCGTGGTCTATGTGACCTCGCAGCCGGTGCACCCGATGATCCTCGACTACTACTTCCAGCTCCTCGCCGGCATCCCGGCGAGCCACGCCCGTTCGCGGCTGACGCTGCTCTGCGCCTACGACGCCTCGCCGCGCTCGCTCACCGAGAAGATCCTCGAGCGCCCGCGGCTGATCGAGCGCATCCGCGAGGGGATCCAGGACCGCTCGCGGGCCTACCTCACCGTCTTCAACTCGACGCCGCTCGAGCGCAAGCTCGCCGTGCTGCTCGGCATCCCCTTGAACGGCGCCGATCCCGACCTCGCGGCGCTCGGCACCAAGTCCGGCAGCCGCAAGGTGTTCCGCCAGGCCGGCGTGGCGATGCCGGAGGGCTTCGAGGACCTCCAGTCCCAGGACCAGACCGAGGAGGCGCTGATCGAGCTGGCGGCGCGGCGGCCGGGGATAAGGCGGGCGGTGGTCAAGCTCAACGACAGCTTCTCGGGCGAGGGGAACGCCATCTTCCGGTATCCGGAGGCCGCGGGGCGGGCGGCGGTGCGCGAGGCGATGCACCGCCTCGAGCTGCCGGTGCCGGAGGAGACCTACGAGAGCTTCTTCGACAAGTTCTGCCGCATGGGGGGGATCGTCGAGGAATTCATCGAGGGTCGCGAGAAGGTGTCGCCGAGCACCCAGCTGCGCAGCAACCCGCGCGGCGAGGTGCTGCCGATCTCGACCCACGACCAGATCCTCGGCGGCCCGAGCGACCAGGTCTTCCTCGGCTGCAGCTTCCCGGCCCGCGAGGACTACCGCCAGCGCATCCTCGAAGCCGGCATGAGGATCGGCGAGGTGCTCGCCGCCAACGGCGTGGTCAGCCGCTTCGCCATCGACTTCCTGTGCTGGCGCGACGACCCGGCGCAGGAGTGGAACATGGCGGCGCTCGAGATCAACCTGCGGATGGGGGGGACCACCCACCCCTACCTCGCCCTCCAGTTCCTCACCGGCGGCAAGCTCGACCGCGACACCGGCCTCTTCTTCTCCCCCACCGGCCTCGCCAAGTACTACCGGGCGACCGACAACCTGCGCTCCGACACCTACCGCGGCCTGCTCCCCGAGGACCTGATCGACATCCTCACCGAGAACCGCCTCCACTACAGCCACGCCACCGACTCCGGCGTCCTCTTCCACCTGATCGGCGCCGTCTCGGAGTTCGGCAAGCTGGGGCTGACCGCGATCGGCAACAGCCGCGAAGAGGCCGACGCCCTCTACTACCACACCCTCGACGTCCTCGACCGTGAGACCTCCTTCGGCCGTTGACCCGCGGCTCCTGGTCCAAAATTTTGTACCGCCCTTGGGTCGTGTTAGAATCCGTCCCCGGCCTGTCGGTCTTCCTCCCGCTTTGGCCCGAGCTTCAACCCCGGTCCGTTGCCGCTCGTCGCAAGCCGCACTCGCTCGAGCTTGCTCTATACGATCTATGTGACCGACGCCGAGTCCTCCCCGGGCTCGCGAAGAATGAAGAAGAAGGAGTCCAGATTTGAGTCCATGGTGGATGCGCCCTACGGCTGAGGGCCTCGAAGAAGAGAATCGCAACAAGCCGAAGCACGATACCCCTCCCACCCCGCCGCCGGCCGCGCCGGCGGACCTGGCCGCCGCTGACGCCGCCGCCGCCGTCCCGTTCCCCGCGCCGACCCCTGAGCCCGAGCCCGAGCGCCCCATCTTCTCGGAGGCCCCGCGCGAGTGGCGCCACGCCCCGCCGCCGGAGCCCGAGCCGGAGCCGGAGCCGGAGCAGCCGATGTTCGCCGACCGCGCCGACCGCGATGACCGCGCCGGCCGCGACGAGGCGGAGCTGCCGTTCGAACCGCCGGTCTTCGCCGCGGCCTCCCACGCGCTCCCGCTCGACGAGCCGCAGGACGAGGAGGCCGAGGAGAAGGACGACGACGAGGAAGGCAACGAAGAAGAGCTCGAGGCGGGCGAAGCGGAGTCCGGCGAGCCCGGAGAGAAGGAAGACGACGAGAAGGACGCCGAAGCGCGCCGCCGTCGCCGTTCCCGCGGCCGCCGCGGCGGCCGCCGTCGCGCCAACGGCAAGCCGGCCGCCAACGCCGCCGGCGCCGAGCCGGCCGAGGAAGAGGACGAGCCCGTCCGCGAGGAGCCGGCCTACGAGGAGCCCGCCGCGCCGCCGCGCCGGCAGCAGCCTGCCTTCGCCGCCGCGCGAGTCGCGCGAGTCCTCCGCGGCGTCCGCGCCGTCGCGCTACGTGATCTCCCCCTCCGAGGTGGAGTCGATGGCGCGCGAGATCATCATCTCCGTCCCCGACAGCCGCCGCGCCGACCACGAGCGCAAGATCGCCATGTTCTGCGACTTCGAGAACATCGCCCTCGGCGTGCGCGACTCCGAGATCAGCAAGTTCGACATCACCCTGGTGCTCGAGCGGCTGGTCGAGAAGGGGAAGATCATCGTCAAGAAGGCCTACGCCGACTGGGAGCGCTACAGCGACTACAAGCGCCCCTTCCACGAGGCCGCCATCGAGCTGATCGACATCCCGCAGAAGTACTACTCGGGGAAGAACAGCGCCGACATCAAGATGGTCGTCGACGCGATGGACCTCTCCTACTCCAAGGAGCACCTCGACACCTTCGTCCTCCTCTCGGGCGACAGCGACTTCTCGCCGCTGGTCTCCAAGCTCAAGGAGAACAACAAGTACGTGATCGGCATCGGGGTCAAGAACTCCTCCTCGAACCTGCTGGTCGACAACTGCGACGAGTTCATCTACTACGAGGACGTCTGGCGCGACTCGCAGAAGGGCCCCAAGCTCGACGGCCTGAACAAGAAGACCGCCGAGGCCTTCAGCCTGATGATCGAGTCGATCCAGGCGCTGATCCGCGAGAACAAGGACGTCCTCTGGGGCTCGATGATCAAGCAGACGATGCAGCGCAAGAAGCCCTCGTTCAACGAGGGGTACTACGGCTACAGCACCTTCTCGGAGCTGCTCGAGGACGCCGAGCGCAAGGCGATCATCAAGCTCAAGAAGGACCAGCGCTCCGGCACCTACATCGTCACCGGCTTCGCCAAGACCGGCGAAGGGATGACCCCCACCAGCCGGCGGTAGGGCCCGCCCTCCCAGCAGGTCCGGGCTCGAAGGCCCCGCCGCGAGGCGGGGCCTTTTTCTTCTTCGTTCCCAACTTTCCTGTTCCCGCGGCCCATCCCGGCTGTCTCATCGGGCATGACCGCCGCCACGCTCTCCGCGCCGTTCGCTGGCCCGTTGCGGTCGGGCTCGGGTATCTTTCGGGAAAGATCGCGCGACAGGCCGCGTTCCGCGTCCCAACGATCGCCGCGAATCACCGACCCATCGATGGATCTGGACCGCCTGAGCCGCCTGAGCGATGAGGAGCTGATCGAGCGGGCGCGGCTCGCTCCCGCCGACGGCGCGGTGGCCGACGCCTGCCTGGCCGTCCTCTACCGGCGCTACTACCCGAAGGTGGCGGCCTGGTGCCTGCGCATCAACGGCGACCGGCAGGAGGCGGCGGACCTCGCCCAGGAGGTCTTCCTCCGCGTCCACCAGCGCCTCGCCTCCTTCCGCGGCGAGAGCCGCTTCTCGACCTGGCTCTACACCGTGACCCGCAGCGTCGCGATCAACCGCGGCGTGGCCGCCCGGCGCCGGGAGACCGATCCTCTCGACGAGGAGGGGGCCGCCGAGCCGGTCGAGCCGGCGCCGGGGGCGGACGAGGTGGTCGCCCGCGACCAGATCCTCCAGGCCTTCCGCGCCGCCATGGAGCGCGACCTCGAGCCGCTCGAGGCGAAGGTCCTCTATCTCCACTATGTCGACGGTCTGCCGCTCGCCGGCATCACCGCTCTGCTGCAGCTCGACAACAAATCAGGCGCCAAGGCCTACATCGTCAGCGGAGGGCGCAAGATGAAGCGCCGCTTCGGGCGCTGGCTGGCCCGCCAATCCGCCGCCACCTCGCGAGGAATCACGCCATGAGCCAGACCGACCCGCGCCACACGCTCCAGGAGTGGCTGCAAGCCGCCTACGCCGGTGACGAGCCGTAAGGGCCGTAATGAGGCGGTAACGAGGCCGGCTGCCCGCCTCCCGAGGCCTTCCTCGAGGCGGAGCCGGGGAGCGCCGCCGGGCGGCGGCTCGACGAGCACGCCGCCCGCTGCCCGGCCTGCGCCGCCGAGCGCGACCTCGCGCGCCTCTTCGCCGCCCCGGAGACGGCGGGAGCCCCCGGCGCGGATACCGCGGACACGCCGCGGACGTCGCCTTCGTCGTCGCGCGCCTCGAAGCCGCCTCGCCGCTTCGCCCGTCCGGTCAGGTCGTCCCCTTCCCGGCCGCCGCTCCAACCCGCCCGGCGCCGGTCCCGGTCCGCCGCCCCGCCGCCAGCCAGCTCTGGAAGCTCGCCGCCGCCCTCGTCCTGGTCCTCGGCGGCGGCCTGCTCTTCGAGCTCTCGCGCTCCGGGGCTCCCTCCCTGCCGCCGCCGCAGGTGGGCGGACCGGTGCGCGGCGGCGAGGTCGAGACGGTGTCGCCGGCCGGCGACGTCGCCGAGATCCCCGCCGAGCTGCGCTGGGAGCCCAGGGCGGGAGCGCGGAGCTACCGGGTCCGCCTCTCCTCCGTGGACGACACGGTGCTCTGGGAGGCCACCGTCCCCGCCTCGCCGGCCCGCCTGCCGGCCCCGGTCGCGGCGGGCCTGCACCGCGCGGTGGCCTACACCTGGACGGTCGAGGCGCTCGACGCCTCCGGCGCCCCCATTGCGGCCTCCGAGCCGTCCCGCTTCCGCGCCCGTCCCCAGCCTTGAACCTTTGAGCCTGTCGGCGGCACTAAGGTTCAAAGAATACGATCGCTGACCTTCATCTTTTTCCAGCCATATTTCCAGCCATGCAAGCTCGCAGCGATTCGGAGGTCCCCGTGACGACGCAACGACCCCGCTTCTTCGTCTCCGCCGTCCTGCTCGGAATGCTCCTGCTCTCGCCCCCTCTCCTGGCCTCCGGCGGCAGCGGGGGAGGCGGCGGCACGGGCGGCGGCGGGACCGGGGGCGGCGGGGCCGACAAGCTCACCCTGCGGATCAATCCGGCGATCGGCGCGCCCGGCGGGATCGTCGACGTGGTGCTGCGCACCTACGCGCCGCGGCCGATCAAGCAGGGGCAGGTGGTGGTGCGCATCGTCAGCCGGCCGAGCCCCGCAGCGGCCGCCGCCACGTTCCCGACGGTGCCCGTCCGCGGCGGTCTCACGCTGAAGGCGCTGAACCAGCCCGTCCGCCCGCTGACCCTGCTCAGCGTCGTGGTCTTCAGCCCGGCCAACGACTCGACGTCGAAGGCCGTCCTCAGCAGGTCTGCCGGACAGCCAGTCGATCCAGGTGAGCTTCCAGTCGCCGTCCGGCGCCATCAACTCCGCCGACGGTCCGCTCGCCGTCTTCCGCTTCCAGCTCGACCCGGCGGTGGCGCCGGGGGACGTCTTCGACCTCTCGCTCGACCCGCTGCAGACCAACCTGAAGGACCCCGCGGGGCGTCCGATCACGGTCACCCCGCGCAGCAACGTGCTGACCGTGCGGGCCCCCGCCGACCCGTTCCTGCTCCAGGCCGCCGACGCCGTGGTCTCGCCCGGGGTGGTGACGCCGGAGCTGGGGATCGTCACCTTCGAGCCCTTCGCGGTGAGCGCCGGCCACCTCACCCTGACCTGGGACCCGCGGCTCGCCGATGGCCCGCCCACCGTCAAGCTCGACCCGCGCTACGGCCAGGCGGTCTACAGCACCGACGCCGCGCAGCCCGGACGGCTGGTGGTCGACTTCGTCTCCCCGGATTCCTCCTTCAACAGCGTTCCGGGGACGATCGTCGCCGTCAGCCTGCCGATCGCCGCCGGCGCGCCGCCGGGCACCACCACGACGGTCGCGCTCGATCCCGCCGAGACCTGGCTGCTCGACCCGCAGGGGGCGAAGCTCGCGCTGCGGCTCGAGAACGGGACGATCACCGTCCAGTAGTCCAATAGCGCCGGGCCAGCGGAAAGAGGGCGAGGGCTGCCAGCGCCGCCGCCACGATCCAGACGAGCCCGGCGCTCCACATCCCCCACCGCCGCTTCGCCCCCACGGCGGGAGCGTCCCCCACCAGCACGTAGGCGGCCCAGAGCGCCGGCCGGTTCCAGCGCGGATCGGCGCGCAGGCGGCGCTTCGCGGCGCGCAGCGCCTCGGCCGGGGTCGCCCCCTCCCCCAGCTGCCAATAGAACTGCGCCATGAAGGCGGCGCTCGCCTCGTCCCCCACGTCCCACAGCGTGGCGACGACTCCCCGCGAGCCGGCGGCCAGGAAGGAGCCGGTCAGCGAGGCGAGCGCCCCGCCCCCCTCTTCCGGCCCCAGGGCGGTGCGGCAGGCGGCGAGCACCGTCAGGTCGCAGCGGTCGTCGAGCCGTGCGATCTCCTCGGGGAGGAGGAGGCCGTCGTCCTCGCCGCCGGGGGTGAGCACGATCGCCGCGCCGCGTCCCGGGCGCTCGTCGATCACCGCGTGGGTGGCGAGATGGACCACCCGGGCGCCCCGCGCCACCGCAGCGCGGAAGGCCTGCTCGGTGGCGCTCTCCCGGGTGTAGACCGCCGTCCGGCCGCCGAGCAGGCGCCCCGCCGTTGCCAGCTCCCCGGCCGTGGCCGGCAGCGGCGCCAGGCCGAAGCGCGCGACGAGGAGCGCGCGCGGGGTCGCCTCTCCCGCCGCCGGGGGGCGGACCACGGGATCGCCGAAACCGAGCAGGCGGACCCCGCCCGCCGGCCGTGCCCGCTGTCCGGCGCCGAGCGCCGACGCGCTGGGGAGATAGCTCACCGCCATCCGCTCGATCAGCGGGACGCCCGGCGCCGCCGGGTCCTCCAGCAGCTCGAACGGCAGGTGATGGAGGGCGCCGTCCGGGGCGATGCGCAGCGAGCCGCCGTCCCGCGGCAGGGGACCGGCGCCGCCGAGGAGGGCGCGGGAGAGCGCCGCCACCGTCCCGGCCGGCGGCGCGAGGCCGTGGGACAGGGCGCGGTGCAGGGCGGCCACCCGGTCGAGGATGGGGCGCACCGGCCCGAGATCGCGAAAGCCGATCCCCTCGGCGCGGATCGTCCAGCGATAGAGCGCGGACTCCCCGAGGAGGTACTCGCAGACGGCGTCGGCGTTCCGGCTGTTCAGCCGGGCGCGCAGGGCCGCGGCGTCGAGCGGAGCCGCGGCGGCCGTCCCCCCGCCGCCGGCGCCCAGCGCGTCGAGCAGGTCCCGCGCCTTGGCGCGCTGGGCGATCGCGAGCGCCCGCTCCCCCCAGCCGCCCCCCGGCTGCCGGCGCGCCAGCTCGGCGAGCGTCTCGACGGTCGCCGCGTAGACCGCCCGCTTGTCGCCGAAGTAGCCGGCCCGCCGGGCGCCGCGGGCGAGGCCATTCCTCACCCGCTCGATCTCGCCGAGCGCCGCCTCGAAGCTGGCGAGGGCGGCGGGGAGGTCGCCGCGGGCGCGGGCGGCCCGGGCCAGCCCTTCGCGGGCGGACCACCTCCCCTCGGCCGAGCCGCTCGCCGTCGCCGCTTCGAGGCAGCGCCGGAACGCCGCCTCCGCCTCCGGCAGGCGCCGCTGGCCGAGCAGGAAGCGCCCGAGGTAGAAGAGATCCTGGATCTCCTCCGTGCGGTCGCCGCTCGCCTCGGCCAGCCGCAGCGCCTCGCGGTAGGCGGCCTCGGCCTCCGCCGTCCGTTCCAGGTTGAGGTGGAGGGCGAGAGCGAGGTTGAGGTGGGCGTTCGAGAGCCCCGCCGTGTCGCCGGCGCCGCGGTAGCCCGCGATGGCGGCGCGGAAGAGCTCGCGGGCCCGCACCGGATCGCCGAGGTTGCGGTAGATCACCCCGGCGTTGACCTCGAGCGCCGCGCGGCGGGCCGGGTCGAGCTCGCCGCCGCCGGCGGTGGCGGCGAGCACCTGCCGGTAGAGCTCCAGTGCCTCGCGGTAGGCCCCCACCTTGTCGAGCACCACCCCCTGGTTGATCCGCGCGATGCGCAGCTGCTCCGCCGCCCAGGGCTCCCGCGCGTGCCGGACGGCAAGCGCCGCGGCCTGCGCCTGGAGGTTCATCGCCGGCGTGTAGCGGCCGGTCGCGACCGCGAGCGTGCCGAGGTTCGAGAGATTGACCGCCTCCGACTCGGCGTTCCCCGTCCGCCGGTTGAGCGCCAGGGCCTCGCGGAACCGCGCCTCGGCCTCCGCCGTCTCGCCCAGCGCCTCGAGCCCCAGGCCGAGGTTGTTGAGCGCCCGGCCGAGCGTCGCCGCGTCGCCCAGCCGGCGGCTCTGCGCCAGGGCCTGCCGGCAGTCCGGCAGCGCCGCGCGGTAGTCGCCGCGGTCGTTCCGGATCACGCAGGCGTTGGAGAGCGCCGCCGCGCCGATCGCCGGGTCCGCGCTCCCCGCCGCCGCCACCGCGTGGTACTCCCGCAGCGCCTCCGCCAGCCGCCCCGCCTGGTGGAGGGCGATCGCGTGGTCGAGGGCGCGGTCGAGGGCCGGGGTGGCGGGAGGCGGGGCGGCCAGAGCGGGGAGAGCCGCGAGGACCCAGGCCAGCGCGAGGAGGATGCGACGGGGCACAGGGGATTCTAGGCCAGTCTTTCGCCGGCCTGCCCGCAACTTCCGGCGCTCCGGCCACGTAGGGAGGCTTGAGGAGCGAAGGAGGCTCCCCCTGATGATCAAGATCCTCGTCTGGCTCGTCCTCTTCATCGTCTGCTGGCCGCTGGCCCTGCTGGCGCTCGTCCTCTATCCCTTCTTCTGGCTCCTCTCCCTCCCCTTCCGGCTGGTGGGGATCACCCTCGAGGCGGTCTTCGCCTTCCTCAAGGCGATCCTGTTCCTGCCCGCCCGGCTGCTCGGCGGCCGGCCGGTCTGAAACGTTTGGCCGTCCCATCCGTCTGGCGTTCATGGGTGCTGACGCGGATGCTGACGGGATGCTGACGGCCTTCGAGGACACCGCGCAGCGCTACCAGCGCCGGGTCTACTCCTTCGCCCGCTACCTGCTCTCGAATCCGGAGGAGGCGGAGGACGTGACCCAGGAGGTGCTGCTCCGCCTCTGGCGTCACCGCGAGGGGGTCGACGAGGAGCGCCTCGGCTCGTGGCTGCTGCGGGTCACCCGCAACGCCTGCTACGACCTCCTCCGGCGGCGGCGCAGCGAAGCCGCCGCCGGCTTCCGCGGCGCCAGCCTCGACGACGACGAGCCGGCGCGGGTGGCGAGCGCCGAGGCGGGGCCGCAGGAGCGGGCCGAGAGCGAGCAGTTCCGCCGGCGGCTGCTCGCGGCGCTCGCGGAGCTCGGCGAGCCGTACAAGAGCATCGTCATCCTGCGCGAGGTGCAGGGGCTCCCCCACCGGGAGATCGGCGAGGCGCTCGGCATCCCGGAGGCGACCGTCCGCGTCCATCTCCACCGGGGACGGCGCAAGCTGCGGGAACGACTGAAAGAGGATGCGAGACCATGACGACGACGCGACGACCTGACGAGCCCCTGCGCCGCCTGACGTGCGACGAGGCGCTCGACCTCCTCGAGCCCTTCCTCGACGGCGACCTGACGCCGGAGGAGAGCGCGCGTCTCCAGGCCCACCTGGAAGGCTGCGCCGCCTGCGCCGCGGAGCTCGCCCTGGCCGGACGCGTGCAGGCCGGCCTCCGCGCCCTGCCGCAGCCCGACTGCCCCCCCGAGCTGCTGGCGCGAGTGGTCGCGGCCGGACGCGGCGAGGTCGGGGCGTTCCCCGCCGGCGTCCGGACGCCGAGGATCGTCCGCGGGCGTATCGCCGCCGCGGCCGCCATCGCGGCCGTCGCCGCCCTGGCGGTGGGCGGGGGGTCGCTCTTCCTCCACCTCCAGCATCTTCAATCTCTCCAGCAGCGCGCCGAAGCCCGCCAGGCGCAGGTCGCCGAGGCCACGCGCGAGGCGCGCTTCGCCCTCGCCTACATCGGCCGGGCCACCCGCAAGGCCGGCCTCGACGTCCGCGACGAGGTTCTCCAGAAACGGCTGGTGACCCCCGCGGCCCGGACCCTCTCGCGCCTCTCGAACGACCTCCCGAATGCCTCGAGCCCGGCCGGCGAGCCGCGGCAGGAGCCCTGATCATGCGGAAACCGATCGCCCTCGCCGCTCTCCTCCTCGCTCTGCTCGCCGGACCCGCGGTCGATGCGCAGACGATGCAGACGATGAAGAGCCAGCCCGGCTACCTGCCGATCGAGCAGCTCAACCTCTTTCCCCCGGAGAAGCTGAGCGTCGAGATCAACATCGAAGGGCCGCTCCTGCGCATGGTCGCCGCGGCGACGAAACGGGACGACCCCGGCTTCTCCTCGGTGGTCGACGGCCTCAAGGGGATCACCCTCCAGGCCTTCCCCCTCAAGGGGGTGGACGCCGGGACGGTGAAGGCGAAGATCGCCGGCGCCGTCCGCTGGCTCGAGGGGCACGCCTGGACCGCCTCGATCAAGGTGCGCGACAAGGGGGAGGAGACCTACGTCTACCTCAAGCTGAGCGGCGACCGGATCGACGGGCTGACGCTGCTCTCGGTCAACCCCGGCGACGAGGCGGTGGTGATCAACATCGTGGGCACGATCGATCCCGCCCAGCTCGGCCGGATCGGCCAGAAGTTCGACCTGCCGCAGCTCCAGAAGATCCCTGCTCCGAGCGGCGTCAAGAAACCGAAGTGACTCGAATCACGAATCCACGGAAGGAGCTCTGATGAAACGACACGCCGCTCTCCTGCTCTGTCTACTCCCCGCCGCAACGCTGCTCACCGGCTGCGGCGGCTCCCCATCCGTCGAGGAGGTCCACCGGGAGCTCCAGGCCCGCTTCCCCCACGCCCGCTTCGAGCCGGAGGAGCACGTCCACCTCGGACGGATCTCGCTCGGGCTGCTGCACGGCCTGGTCCGCCTGGCCGCGGACGGCGACGCCGACGAGCAGGCGTCGACGATCGTCTCCGGGATCGGTGGCGTCGACTTCGCGAGCTACAAGGTCCACGGCCTCCCTGCTTCCGACGACCTCGACGGCCTCGCGGGAGGCCCCCGCTTCGAGCGGCAGCTCGCCCAGTCCGGCTGGTCGCTGATGGTCCGCACCCGGGAGAACGCCGAGCGCACCTGGGTCTACGTGCGCGGCGACGAGAAGGGAGCGCTGCGCAACCTCTTCGTGGTCTCCCTGGAAAAGGACGAGCTCACCCTGGTGCGCCTCGACGGCCACCTCGACCGCGCCGTCGCCGCCGCCCTCGCCGAGTATCCGAAGTCGATGTTCGACGGCAAGAAGAAGAAAAAGAAGGTGGAGACGGAGGAGGCCGCCGCACAGCCGGCCGGACGGTGAGCTAGAAGCTCTCGGGCCATCTGCGGGCCGCGTGAAGGACGGTCAGGATCTCGAGATCCCCTTCATGGGCCCGGTAGGGAATGATGAAGGGAGTTCCGCTGACGACGAGCTCCCGCGTCCCGGCAACCCGGCCCACTCGACCTGAATCGGGGTTCTCCGCGAGATGGTCGCCAGCCTCCCGGATCCGCATGACCATACGGGAGGCTGCGAGGGGACGGTCCTGGGCAATGTACTCAGCGATCGCGCTCAACGCCCGGAGCGCCCGCCGCGTCCACCTAACCTGCATCCTTCCACTTGGCGAACACGGCTGAGACCTCGTCGTCCGTCGCGAAGTCTCCGGCATCCGCTTCGCGGATTGCTCGCAGGATCTCTTCGGTCTGCCACTCCCGGACATCCAGGAAAGACGAGATGGCCTCCGTGGCGATCCGGGCCTCCGACGTCTCGGTCGTCCGGGCGAGCTCCTCGAGGCGCTCCTTGACGGCAAGGGGAAGGTCGAGGGTCATCCTGGCTGTAGTCTGGCTCATATGGATTCCTTCTCAGGATTCTAAGAATAGCACCGCACCCCGGGCTCGAGCTCAAGAAGATGCCTCTGACCTCACCCCTGCGCCAGAGCCTGCAGCCTGCGGATCTGCCGCAGATGAACCGCGAAGTGCAGCCGGTCCATGCGCAGCGCCTGGGTCAGGGTGATCGGCCCCGCCACCGGGTGCCGGAACACGGCGCCGCGCTCGCCGTCCGGGGCGAGGCCCGCCACCCCGTACCCCCGCCACGTAGCCGCGGAGCCAGCGCAGGTTCTCGTCCCACGCGCTGCGCACGTCCGCCAGGGAGGCCTGGCCGGTGGGGAGCATCCGCTTCGCGGGGACTTTCACCGGGATGGAAAATTTGAGCACGAACAGCACGATGGGATAGATGCACCGGTTCTTCAGGCTCCGCCGGCGCGCCACCAGCTCGGCGGCCGGCGGCATTCCGGCCAGCACGAACCGCTCGGCGAGCACCAGGTGCTCCACGATCTCGAGGATCGACCACTTGTCCGGCCGCGCCTTGGCTCTCAGCTCCTCGGGCGGCAGCGCCGCCAGCTCGTCGAGCAGCGCACGGCGCTGGTCGTCGAAGGCTTGAATCCACCGGTTCAGCCGTCTTTGCCGATCGCCCACGCCCGTCTTCTCCTTCTGGGAATCGCTGCCGTTCCGGAAGATCTTATCCTCTCCGACCCCTGGCGCCCGTCCCGGGCCCTGGTCTTGCATTCCAGAATCCCAGCCCTCTACGGGCCTCTTTCCAGGAGGAACTAAAACATGCGAGCACCCGCTTTTGCCCTGATCTCCCTGCTCTCCGTCGGCGTGGCCAGCGCCCAGCTCCCGCCGCCCCCCCCGCCGCCGCCGGCTCCTCCGATGGCGATGGACCATACGGAGCACCACAGCACGACGACGGCGCACCACCGCCACCATCGGCGCCATCACCGTCATCACCGGCGCCACCACCACCACACCGCGACGCCGCATCAGGCGCAGTGAGGCCGGGCGGCGGCGCCCGCACCCTTCCTTCGGGATGATCGCCCCCAAGCCGGCTGAGGACCTCGGTCCTCGGCCGGCTTTTTGTTGTGCGGCGGCACTTCTCCACGCTCACCAGTGGTCATGACGCTCGGGAGGCAATTGGCTCTACCCCGAGGACTCGCAGACCGGCAGGATGGCTCCGTGGGAATGATCCCGTCGCGAGAGGAGCTCGAGATGCCGCAATTTTCCGTCCCGTCGCAGCGGAACCGCAGCCGCAATCACGACCGATCCGATCCAGGCCTACGTCGAGTCTCTCTTCCAGGCCCTCGGCGACCGCGAGCCCCTGGAGGTCCTGGCCGAGACCCCGGCGGCGCTCCATCGCGCCGTGGCGGGGCTGACCCCGCAGCAGGAAGGGACGGCGGAAGGGCCCGGGAAAGTGGTCGGTCCGGCAGGTGGTCCAGCACCTGGCGGATTCCGAGCTGGTCGGCGGCTTCCGCTTCCGCATGGTCCTGGCGCACGAGGGTCCCGAGCTGCCGGCCTACGATCAGGATCTGTGGGCCGAGCGCCTGCGCTACGCGGAGGCCGACTTCCAGACCGCCCTGGAGGATTTCGCCATGCTGCGCGCCTTGAACCTGCGCCTTCTGCGGCGGGCGACGCCGGACGACCTGCGGCGCGTGATGCGCCACGCCGAGCGGGGGGACGAGCCGCTCGGCCGCATGATCGCCCTCTATGCCGGACACGACCTCAAGCATCGGGCACAGATCCGCAGGATCCGGCGGGCGATCGGCGCGCCGGCGGCCGCGGAATAGCGGCTGAGCCCGGGCCTCCCCTCACCAGGAGGCCGGAATGCCGTGGTGGACGGCCCAGAACTGCCAGGACGTCCCCACCAGGACGAGAACGATCCAGGTCACCACCGTCAGGAAGGCGGCGAGCGGCAGGGGAGTGGACCACTGCGATTCCTCCGCGCCCAGGCACAGCGCCACGCCGGGAATGAAGGCGACGAAGAAGGAGGCGGCGAACCAGGGCTGCGATATTTCGTCGTTGAGATCGTCCAGCGCGGCGAACAGGCATCCCGCGATCACCAGATAGATCGAGATCTTCAGAAAGCGTCCGAGCGGAGGAGGCATCAGGACGCTGAGCCGCAGCATCCCCCCCGCGCAGATCCCGACGAGCACCGCGGCGAGGGGAACCACGCCGACCAGGCTGTACAGGACCCGGGCGGCATAGAACGGAGCGACGTAGTCGTCCTCCCGCTTGGCCCAGGCCGGCGCGCCGGCGACGGCGAAGGCCGCAAAGGCCAGAAGCAGGGTCCGGAAATTGCGGCGGATCATGGGAACGTCTCCTGTGTCAGGTGGGATCAAGGTAGCACGCCGGGCCGGCCTGGCGACGATCCGAAAACTGGACATCAGCCATGACTCTCGGGCCTCCTCACTCTTTTACACATGCGTGGGCTGGAATTTGACTTTCCTTCCAGAGCATGCCAAAACTCCATCGTGATCCACAACCTCCAAGCCCAGCGGAACGCTGCGAGAGCCTGACGATGGCACCACGGAAACGCCCCGACAAGCAGGCGGCGACGGCGAGCCCCTCGCCTGAGCCGCCGGCTGCAATGGCGACCTCTCCCGTCCGCCGGGAAAAGAAGAAAAAAGCCGAGCCCGCGAAGCGCGACGAGCTCCGCCTCAACATGATGCGGTCGATCGTCACCGAGCCGCTGCTTTCCAAAGTGCAGGAAAAGAACCGGGCAAATTCGACGTCATTCACTTCAAGCGGGCGGATTCACCCTTGGTCCGATCGACAGCCTCGCCGTCGCCAAGCCGCTCGAGCACATGGATTTCACCCCCCTCGCCCTACGGCAAGCTGCAGACCGGAAAAGTGATCTGTCTGGACGGCTCGGGCGGCCTGATCAAGGACCACGGCGACGTCAGAAACAGCACCGTAACCTACGCGGTCGCCTCGGCCCTCGCACAGACGTGATCGCGCGAGCCTCTCAGGGAGGCGAGACCGAGAAGCGCGCGGCATAAACGTCGAAGTCGGCGCCTGTATCGGAGGAAGATCCGAGCTCGACCTGCCAGACGATGGCGAAGCGGCCGTCGGGCCCGAAGGCGACCTTGGGCGCCTCTCCGCAGGCGGCGCCTCCCGGAGCCGCCGGAAACTCCGGCCCCACGGAGGTTCCGTTGCGGCGGTAGAGCCGCCCCCGCACCTGCATGCAGTCCGGGCGTTCCGGTGAGAAGCTCTCCCAGGCCACGACGAAATTGCCGTCGGGGTCCATCGCCACCGTCGGCAGGAAATCCTTTTCGATCCGATCCTCGTTGACCCGGAACTCGGCCCCAACCTTTTGGCCCGTCTTCGAGAACCGCTGGCCGAAGATCGAGCGCAGGAGACTGTTCGGGAACCGGGTCTGCCAAACCACGACGAAATCTCCCGTGGCGTTCGCCGCCACCGAGGCGTCGGCTTGGGTCCCCTGGAGAGTCGTATTGACGACGAATTCCTGGCCGAGGGGCACGCCGGCGGAAGAGAAGCGCCGGGCCCGGATGTCCGAGTAGTCGCGAGAATCCGGATCGCCGTTACCGATGGACCAGACGACGAGGGCGTTGCCCGACCTGTCCACTGCCACGCTCCGCGTACCGCTTCCCGGCACCCCGGAAAGCTTGCTGGGGATCCGGAAGAAGGAGCTGGCCAGGGAACCGTCCGCAGCGATGATCCGGCCGTACAGGCTGGTCCTCGGCTGCGGGCAAGTCGAGCAGGGAGAGCCGAGAGTCACCAGGAATACGCCGCCGTCGGGGCGCGAGGCGGCGGCAAACCGCAGCGCGTTCGAAGGGGACGGAGGGGTGACGAGAAAACGCTGGCCCAGCGTCTCGCCCGTCGGCCTGAGCCTTTGGCCGTAGACCAGATCGAAGCCGTCCTCGGTGCTGCGTGTATAGAAGAGTTGAAGGCCTCCGTCGGGCCGGAGGGTCAGCAGGGGATCGACCGCCGTCGTCAGAGGCGCGTCGCTGGTGTCCACCAGGACCAGCTCGGGACCGAGCTCGCCCCCCACCGACACTCTGCGGGCCACCACCCGATCGAAGTCCGGAAACGCTCCGAGGCTGTCCACCCAGGTGAACCAGAGGTTGCCGTCGCCATCGAATAGAAGGTCCGGCTGGTCCTGGCTTCCGACGCTCGGCGAGTTCACCCGAAACGCCGGTCCGATCGGGCTCTGGGCCACGAGAGGCCGGGCCGGCGCCCAGACCGCGGCCCAGGCCAGGATCAAGGCCACGAGCCAACCTCCACGAACATGTCTGCTCTGCATCATCTGACCTCTCAATCCCCGGAGCCTACGGGCGTCTCGTCTTCCAAGGGGTGCCCCTGCGGATCGTACCGCCTTTCGCGCCAACCTCTGCCTCGGCCGCCGGCGCCGAGGCCTTCCCAGACGACGCGGAAGCTCCCGTCGCGGCCCACGCGGAGGACGGCCAACCTCCGGACTCCGGCATGTGTCGAGCTGACCCGGATGGGGCGGCCGGAAAGAACGCCGCCTCGCAAGATCCGCTGCGCATAGACGTCCCCTCCTCCATTCCGCCGGTCCTCGACTGTCCAGGCGACCCATAAATTCGATTGGCCATCGGACTGCACGAGCGACGACGTCGACACGCCACCTCCCGGGTCGGGCGGCAGACCTATCGTATCGCCAGTCGGGGCTCCCGTCGTGTCGAAGAGTTGTACCTCGATCAAGCTCGGCGCGTCCTGGAGGGCAAAACTGGTCCAACTCACCGCGAAGTTGTTGTTTGCGTCGGAGGTCACGCTCGGCTCCGCCTGTTGGCCTCCACCGGCTGAGCTCACAGGGAAGGCATTGCCCAAGGGATTCCCGTTGTTATCGTAGCGCTGGGCGAAGACCTCGTCGAGCCCGGTATCCGGATTTTCAGCCTCCCAGGTGACGAAGAAGTTGCCGTTACTGTCGCTGGCCGGCGTAGGGAGCTTCTGGAAGGACACGCCGTCCGGGCTTACTACGATCGGTTCTCCAACTACCACGCCATCGGGTCCTATCACCTGTGCGAGGATCGAAGAAGTGGCCGAATCTGCTGAAAGCTCGGTCCAGACCGCCAGATCGTTCTGAGTGGACGCCGCGGCGAATGAGTTGCAACTCGCCCCGCTCCCCTTGGTCAATCGCAGGACCCAATCGCAAGGGCTCGTTGTCGGACAGCCGCGGGGATTGCCGAGCGTTATGGTGCCGCTCCCCGTTGTACAAGAGGCCGCTTTGTCCTTCTGCTCGGTCCGCGGATCGACCCAAACCTTGCTCCAGCAGACACCGCAGTTCAAGCCAGGCAGGGTGTTGGTGGCTCCAGTGGTCTTGATCTGTACTCCTCCGAATGTGGTAGTCACCCCCGGAACATAGACCAGCGCGTAGGTGGAGTTTCCGGCAAGCAGGCTGTGGGTCTTTTCGTTGGCGGGATCCTTGCCTGTGGTGGCCGGATTGGTCGTGGCCGTGTTGACCGCGGAGTTGTTCGCGACCAAGTTGTGGCGAGGCTCGAGGTCCGTCCATGGGGCTCCGCGTAACAGGCCTGCGAGCGTTCCAAGGTCGTCGTCGGCACGGGACTTGTTGTTCTGATAGCTATTGGCGTAGATCCCTGGGTTGGACCAGTCTCGGATTCCCAGGATGCCGATCGTGTAGCCAAAGGAGCCCGAGAGAGCGCTGACGTAGGCCGTTTGACGTTCTCCCTCGCGGTTGTCCGGATCTTCTGCAGCGGTCGAGAAGTCCTCGTAAGCCCCCTCGGAGTTGACGCCCGGCTTGGTTTGAGCCGACGGCGGGTTGGGTGGGCAGTCCTGGACGGTCGACGCCGCTCCCTGGCAGCGAAACCGGAGCGATAGTTCCCGGGCACGGCACACAGACCTCGCGTACTCCTGCGGCGAGTTGTAGCTGCATGGCGAGCCCATGTTTCCCTTGTGGCCGCTTTGGTAGAACTCGAAGCTCAGCCAGCTTGCGCTGTGAAACAGGTCGTAGTCGGTGAACGCCGCCCCCCCGGCGAGTTGGTTGCCCACCAAGTGGCGCGGAACCGCGCCTCCGGTCCCACGCAGAGCCTGACCCACCGCCGTCATGGAAGCCTGCGTCTGCGTCACACTGTCATCGAGCAGCTCGTCGACCTTATCGTCGAAACCGGGGGAGAAGAAGACGAAGCTTCCCGCTAAGCGTGCCGCGAGTTGGCGTGCGAAGGCGGCTGCCGCATCTTTGAGCGGGTACTTTTGCAGCGGAGTCAGGAGGGTGCCCGGCCCCCCGCGGTCGGTCGGATCGATGATCCCGGCGACGACTACGACCATCCCGGCGTCGTTGGCATCCTTGACCATCGAGTCGAGCTTCCGCCAGTAGACCGGGTCGAGGTAGCTACACTCATTCGGCACTACTTTGTAGTTGGCCGGGGTGCAGCCCGACTGCGCCTGGAACCCCGTGAAGCCGGTTGCCGGAGGCGTTGGCCGCGAAGCCGGAGCGTTCACGTACTGGTTCGCAGGAGACACGAGAAGGATGGTGAAATTCTTGCCCGCGCGATCCGCGACGTAGTTCTTCCATAAGTCTGTGCTCGGAGCGGTTCCCAGCGCAGGAAGCGGGAAGCTCATCGGCGCCGACCAGGCGGTGTCCGCGATCCAGGGAAAGGTCGTCGTGCCATCACCGTAGACCAGGAAGTTCCCGTTCGCCTTGGGAACTGGCAGCCCGAGCTGGTAGAGCTTGTTGTTCCCGGCATACGGCGTCACGGCAAGAGCTCCGTTCTGGACCAACCCAGAGTCCCCAGCGCAATTGGGGGTCGACCCTGCAGTGCTTACCGTTGCGCAGGTGGTGTTCCAGCACCAATTGCCGGCCGGAAGAGTCGTCCGTACGCGGAAGGTCTTCGCCGTTGAGGTTCCCGGCGCGCCATCCCAGAAACCTGACTGCTGGAAGCAGTTCGGCGCCACACATGAGCCTGGTGGCGTGGAGGCGCAGGCCGCGTTGCGGTAGAAGGTCGCCGTGAGCCTCAGGTCGCGGTAGGGGTTGGAGTTGGTTCCCGTCGTGTAGTCAAGGCTGGAGGTCAGCTCCCGCTCCCAGCGTTCCCAGGCAACGGCAGTGTCCCGTGCCAAGCTCACCGAATCCCAGAAAAAGCTGAAGCCCGCAGAGCCGGGGACATCGTGGAGCAGACGGATCTTCACCTGGGTAGTGTTCTGTCCTGTCGTGAAGAAACCGCTCACGCTCTCCCAGCCCGCAGTCCGGCCGATTGAAGTCGCGATGATCCGATTCGAGAGCTGGCTATTCGTTGATGACAGCTCGAGCACTTGGAGCCTCACCTGCTTGTTGGTCACCTGGGTGGTGTTCACATTGGAGCGGACGGCCAGGCGGAAAGTTACTCCGGCGGGCACCGGGATGGGATCGGAGCAGACCCCCACGTCTCCCCCCTGTGTCAAGGCGACCTTCAGAGAGTGCGTGCCTTGATCGGCGGGCAAGGTACTCACGCTCAAGGTCGCCGCGCCGGAATTGTTGCACAGGGCCCAATTGCTCGGCAGAGTCCCGCTGTACAGCTCGAACGAAGGGTTGGGGGCGAGGTTGACCTGCCCCCAGGCGATCACGGGTGAAAGCAGCGACCCGAGCCCCAGAACGCCCACCCAAGCACATGTCCACCTTCCCGACACCCCCCGAAGGGCAAGCCGTCTTCGCGCCATATTGGTTGTCTCCTTGATCAAGATCTTATCATGTAGGCCCTTCTGGCAAGAAGCAGAACCCTGGAACGGATACAATGACGATCCAGAGAGAGCCACCCTGGCCCATGCCGCCCCGTCGGCCCCTCTCGGCATCCTCTTCCAAGGAGATCGCAATGAGAGCACCGCGTTTCGCTCGCCTGTGGGTTCTCGCCCTGGCCCTCCCCGGCCTCGGCGCAATCCACGCCGGCACGATCTCGGGGCAGTTCGTGCTCGGCGGCAAGACGGTCGCCGTGCACGAGGTCGCGGCCTTCCGGGTGCGCGATCAATCCAACCCGCGCGGCGTCGAGACCTACGTCATGCTGACCGCCAAGCCGGTGGACCGCGCGGCGATCGGGGCGGCGCTCGATCCCTACATGGTGGCGATCAACGATCCCGCCGTGCATGACGGCGACTATCTGGCCTTCAGTGTGCGGGCGAACGGCGAGACCAGCGTCAACGCCCACGTCGGCGGCACGCAGTATCTCGACACCTCGGGCTCGATGATGGGCCAGCCCGGCTCGCTGCTCGCCACCTGCCGCGAGAACACGCCGACCCGCATCGCGTGCAGCGTCAAGACGGCGAAGCCCGTGAAGGCGATGAATGGGCCGACCTGGTCGATGGACTTGAGCTTCGAGTCCGACGTGCTGTCCCGCGCGCCGGGCAAGCCGATGGCGCGCGACGGCGAGGCGCCCGGCCAGGCGCTGCTCGCCCTGCGCGATGCCGTCGGCGGCGGCGATCTGGCGAAGATCCTGGCGCTCCTCACCCCGCAGGAGGCCAAGGGCTATCAGGAGGACTGGCGCACGCCGGCCGAGAATCTCTCCTTTGCCAAGGAGATCCTGAACGCCCGGCTGCCGAAACAGCCCAAGATCACCGGCGGCGAGTGGGTCGCCGCCGACCACGCGGTGCTCGAGGTCGAGGGCGTGCCGTACGAGAACGGCCGCATGCTCTACCTCGTCGAGATGCGGTTGATCGACGGACGCTGGGTCTGCGACAACGCGAGCGTCGCCGGGCTGTTGCGGGACGAGGCGAAGAGCCCCCAATAAGCCGGTGCCGCGAGCCGTGCCTCCCCCGGCCGGGTGATACGCTCCGTCCTTCCAACCGGGCCGGATCGCCGCCGGGCCGGTGCTCCCAAGGAGGTATGCCATGCCGAAGATCCATGAGCTGCTGCTGGCCGAGATCGACCGCGAAGCGGTCTCGACGCGCCGGCTGCTGGAGCGGGTCCCCGAGGGGAAGAACGACTGGAAGCCGCACGAGAAGTCGATGCCGCTGGGCTATCTCGCCTCGCTCGTCGCCACCATGCCGGGGTGGATCGCGGCGATGATCGAACAGGACCAGCTCGACGTCACCGCGGCCGGCGAGCACCAGACGCGGGCCGTCGACACCAACCGCGAGCTGCTGGAGAGGTTCGACCACGCCCTCGGCCAGGCGCGCAAGGCGCTCGCCGCCACCACCGACGAGCACCTGATGACCACCTGGAAGATGCTCGCCGGCGGCCACGTGGTCTCCGAGCAGACGCGCTACGTCGCGATCCGCGACGGCGCCATCAATCACCTCGCCCACCACCGCGGCCAGCTCACCGTCTACCTGCGCCTCAACGAGGCCCCGATCCCCTCGATCTACGGGCCGACGGCGGACGAAAAGGGGTTCTGAGGCTAGCGCGGCCCGGAGGGCCCGGAGGACCGAAGTCGCAGCGATTCTTATTTGGGGCCAGCGATTCTTATCCTGGCTCTGCGATTCTTATTTTGGCCCTGCGATTCTTATCTTGTGCCAGCGATCCTTCGGTCGGCTCAGCGATTCTTATTTTGGCGCTGCGATTCTTCCAACGAGCCAGCGATTCTTATTTCGGCCCGGTGATTCTTATTTCGAGCCGGCGATCCTTCCAATGGGCCGGCGATTCTTCTCTCAGCGCTGCGATCCTTCTCGCGGCCCGGCGATTCTTCCCACGGCTCAGCGATCGATCGCCGAGGCGTCGGAAGAATCGCTGAGGCATCTTGCGGCTCGGCGGGCTGAGCGGGCACAAAAAAAGGGGCGTGCCGAAGCACGCCCCTTCGAATCGAACCTTCCAGAACGGCTACTTGGCGGCTTCGGCGACTTCACTCGGGCGTCGGCGGGTGGGCCCCCGGCGTCGAGGTCCCCGGCGCGGTCGAGGGCGTCGGGGGCTTGGGCGGACGTGGGGACGGGCGTCGGGGTGGGCTTCGCCGCCCGCACCCGGCCGCGGAACGTCTTGACCCCGAACTCGACGAGCTTCTCGGACCGGATGCCGTAGTGCTGCTGGAGCGCCTTGCGCAGCAGGTTCGCCAGCCGGTCCCCCTCGACCACCGTGCTCCGCAACTGCTGCGAGCTGTCCTGCTTGGCGGCGGTGTGAACCGCCTGCTGGGCCGCCTGCGCCTGCCCCTGCGCCAGGCTCGCCGCGAGCTGCGCCCGCAACGGCTCCAGGTGCGCGAGCTCCGAGGCGTTGGCGGTCAGCATGGTGTTCAGCTTGTCCCAGTCCCCGAACTTCCCCTTGTACGAGCTTTCCCGAAACATGGTCCTTCTCCTTTGTGGGCCGAGGCCCGAATCACCGGCGCCTGAAGCGGCGACGGAAAGCGGTCTTTCTCCTGAAGCCCGCCCGGTCGCTCCTGGTTCCCGTCCAGAAACTCCGCGACCAAGCGGGTGCCGCATATTTCATGCTCATATATTAACTGAGAATCGGCCTGTTGTCAAGGGTCTCGTTGCTGTTTAAGCCGACATGATGCTTTTCTTGATGATCAAGAAGTCGATTCGGTCCTCCTCAGGCTCTCTGCTCAAGAGAGACTTGACTACCATGCGAATACGCTTCGGGAGGGGCAACTCGTCTATCCGGGGCCCAGGAGGCTTGCCAGGCGGCGGTGGTAACATGACGCATGCTTCCCGAGGACAAGCCGGTGCGCCCGGAGCGCGAAGAGACGGATGAGAGCCTGCGCAGCGAGCGACGGAAGACGGACCATGCCCTGCTCTTGGAGCGGGAGTCCCTCGAAAGGGATGCCGACGCGGTCATCGATCGGGCTCGGGAGATCGCCGACGGCGTGTTGAGTGAGGCGCGCGACAAGGCCGACGCGAAGTCGGATCAGGAAGAGTTGCCGGTTGCAGCGCGCGAAATCGTCGGCGACGAGAGGGTGGCGGAAGACGCGGCTCTCCAGAGGGAGCGGGCGGCCGCGGACGAGAGCCTCCGCCGCGAACGCGAGGAGCACGCCCTCGCGCTGCACAGGCTCTTGCCGCTGGAGAGAGAGAAGACCGACAGGTACCTGCTGACCGAACGCGTGCGTTCCGATTTCGCCCTCTCCAATCGGGACGACTTCCTGGGCATCGTGAGTCACGACCTGCGAAACCTGCTGCAGGGAATCGTCGTGAACACAGACCTGCTCTCGACGCGCGCTGCGGACGATGAGGAAGGCCGGCGGATGCTCACCGGTCTGAAGCGCATCGAACGTTACGCCGCCCGCATGACCCGGTTGATCGGAGACCTGACCGACGTCACCAGCATCGATGCCGGCAAGTTGGCGGTAACCCCCACGAGTCAGGATCTTTGCGCACTGGTCGCCGAAGCGGTGGCGACGTTCGAGCCGGTCGCCACCGCGAAGCGAATTTCTCTCGCCTTGGAAGGCACCGAACGACCGATCGTGGCGGATTTCGACCACGACCGGATGATGCAGGTCCTCGCCAACCTCCTCACGAATGCGATCAAATTCAGCTCCGAGGGCGGCAAGATCTCGATTCGCGTCGAATCCACCGAAGGCAAGGCTCTCTGCTGCGTCGGTGACAGCGGACCGGGCATCCCCCGCAGCATGCTGGAGTTGATCTTCGAACGATTCTGGCAAGCCGGAAAGGACGATCAGCGAGGCCTGGGCCTCGGCCTTTACATCTCCAGATGCATCGTCGAGGCCCACGGCGGGACGATCTGGGCCGAGAGCGGAGATGGGCGAGGGCAGCCGGTTGTATTTCACCCTTCCCGCCGCGCCTGGATAATCCCGCCGCCCTCCGGCCGATCCGTTCTCCCCCTTCCGCTCAGGGCGCGTTCGTCGCCGGCCGCGCGTAGGACTCGAGGTAGCCGCACCGCGCGCAGCGGAGGGTCTCGACGGGAAGGACCTTCTTGCCTTTCATCTTCACGCCCGTCCAGACCGAGTACTTCACGTCGCCCTCCGCCCACTCCGAGGGCGCCACCGCCCCATACGCATGATCGACCAGGAACCCGCTCTCCATGGCACCGCCGCACTTCGGACAGATCGATTCGTTCACCCGTTCCTCCCGATCGCAAAAAGTGTGGACCGCGGCGGCTCGGCTCCGCCGCCGAGGATAGCAAGGGGCATCCGCCTTGCAAGATACTTGCAGGATAGAGGGTGCAAGGGGCGGGGCGTACCCACCTGCCAAGAAAATCACCTCAAGGAGACTCAACCATGCCGACGACGACTCCAACGACTGACGTGAACGCCCTCAACGGACTGCTGCGGGGCGAGATGTCAGCGATCGAAACCTATCGCCAAGCCCTGGAGAAGGCCGGGACGGAATCCGGCGCCCAGGACCTCCATCGTTTCGCCAAGGACCACCGGGACGCGGCCGACCAGCTCTGGCACCACGTCGAGCAGCACGGCGGCAAACCTTCGGAGGGCTCCGGCGCCTGGGGCTCGTGGGCCCAGGCGGTGGAGGGCACGGCCAAGCTGTTCGGCAATGCCGCCGCGCTCAAGGCCCTCAAGGAGGGGGAGGAGCACGGTCTCAAGGACTACCAGAGCGCTCTCGACAACAAGGGCATGGCTCCCGAGTGCCTGACGCTCATCCAGGGCCTGGTGGCCAAGCAGCGCGAGCACATCGCCGGGCTCGACCGCCTGATCGCTCAGGCTTGACGGACGGGGCCTGCCCGATTACGCTAAGCCTGCCCCGCCCGGTTGGCCGCCCGCGGGCGGCCGCCGGACGCCTGAGCCCTCCCTGCTTGACCCTCAGGGTGGCCACCTTCTTGGCTCCTTGGCCAAGCGCCCTTTGGGTGGCGCTTCTTCAACACGAACCTTGCCGGAAGTCGAGCCCTGGCGTAAAATGACCAGAGTGACCAACTCTAATTCCGAAGGGAGTCACCGTGGCCCCAAGCGCTAAATCCTGGACGCTCGCTGACGCCAAGGCTCATCTGAGCGAAGTTGTGGAGAGCGCTTTGAAGAAGGGGCCTCAGATCATCACCCGGCACGGCCGGAAAGCCGTGGTCGTCGTCGCGGCCGAGGAGTGGGAGCGGAAGACACAACGTCAGGGGACGCTCGCGGACTTCTTCGCCGCCTCGCCATTGCGAGACTCGGATCTGGATCTCGAGCGCGTGCAGGACGGTCCGCGCGATCTCGATCTATGAGCTTCCTGCTCGATACCAACGTCGTTTCGGAGTGGGTCAAGCCGGCACCCGACGCCAACGTGGTCCGGTGGTTGAGCGAGGTCGACGAGGACCAGGTATTCCTCAGCGTCGCTTCGCTGGCGGAGATCCGCCGCAGGATCGAGCTGATGGACCCCGGCAGGCGCCGTGACCGCTTGACCGATTGGCTGCTTCGGGAGCTCCCCGCTCGCTTCGAAGGGCGCATCCTCGACATCGACCGCCGCATCGCCGAGAGTTGGGGAGTCGTCATGGCCCGCGGACACAAGGCTGGACTGAACCTCAGCTCCCTGGACGCCTTCTTCGCCGCCACCGCGGAGGTCCACCGGTCGACGCTGGTCACCCGCAATCTCCAACACTTTGAGAGGTTGGGCATCCTTCTCTTGAACCCGTGGCAAAGCCGCTAAGCCTAAGAGGCGCGCAGGCTTCGCCATTCGGGTGGCACTTCCCGCGCGGTCTTCCCGCGCGGTCCGTCCCTGGTAGAATGACCCGGAACGATCGCCGTCCATGATCCCCTACGAAAGCCATCTATCCTCGCTGCGGCCGGATGCCGTGGCTCGCAAGGTGCTCCTGGTGAGCTCCGCTGTCACGCTCGCCCTGTACATGATTCCTTATGGCCGCTTCCTCGCCCGGCCGCTCCTCCTGCTTTCCACGCTGGCTCACGAGATGGGGCACGGGCTCACCGCCCTGCTGCTCGGCGGCAGCTTCCGGCGCCTCGCGATCTGGCCCAGCGGAGCCGGGCTCGCCGATCTCGACGTCGCCGGCTTCGGCAGGATCCGGCAAGGCCTGACCCTGGCCGGCGGACTGGTGGGACCCTCCGTGGCGGCGGCTCTCTGCTTTGCGATGGGGAAGACCGGCCAGGGGGCCCGTTGGTGTCTGATCGGGCTGGGGCTCCTCCTGGTCGCCGCCGAGATCCTGGTGATCCGCAATTCCTTCGGCTTCTTCTTTGCCGGCGTGATCGCCGCGGGCTGCCTGTTCGTCGGCGTCCGCTGCTCGCCGCAAGTCGCGCAGTGGGCGGTCGTCTTCCTGGCCGTCCAACTCGCCCTGAGCGTCTTCTCCCGCGCCGATTATCTCTTCACGAAGACCGCCGCCAATCCGTCGGGCGTCTACCCCTCCGACGTCCTGCAGATGCAGTCCGTGCTCTTCCTGCCGTACTGGTTCTGGGGCTTCGTCTGCGGCGCGTTCGCGGTGATGGTCCTCCTCTACGGAATCCGGACCTTCTGGGGGCGGTAGCGCCAGCAAGGGCGCGGATCCACGCCAGGTTCCGCCATTAGGGTGGCACCTCCTGGGGGCGGCTCCCTTCCCCTTCAGCATGTTAGTATTCGAAAAATCATGGGTCGCGGACCCGGACCTCTCCGGCTCGCCCACCGGCCCCCGACAAGGAGGATTCACCATGCGCAGGAAGCTCGTTCTTCTCGCCTTCATCGTGGCCGCAACCGCCGTGAACAGCTTCACGGCCCCCCGCGCGGCGGAAGCCCTCGTCTGCAACAAGACCTGTTGCGGGAACACCGCCTGCACCTGCTGCCATCTGGGCTGCCAGTGCCCGGTGCCGGTCCACCACGCCTGAGGGTCGTGACGCGGGCCGGGGGGGCCTCGCGAGCCCCCCGGCCGCGTTGCCACCCTGGTCTGTAGCGAAGCGGGTCGCGGCGGTCACCATGGACTCGATCCCTCCCCCGAAATCAAGCCTCGAAGATCTTGAAGAGGGTGGGCGGCCAGGGCGAGATCGGGCGGATCACCGGCTGGCGGGAGAAGATCATCGGGCGGCGCTACCAGGCGATCCTGATCAGCGAGGAGGAGGCCGCGCAGATCGAGCGTCTGCAATACATTCTCAGCAACGGGGTCAAGCAAGGGCTCGTCGAGCATCCTCAGGATTGGCCCGGCAAGAGGGGAAGGTCTTGGAGGGCTGGTGGTTCGACCGCACGCAGGAATACCGCGCCCGTCGCCGCGGGGAGGACGTCGGCCCCTTCCAGTACGCGACCCGCGAAACCCTGGAGCTCGCCCCCCTTCCCTGCTGGAAGCACCTGACGCCGGAGCAGAGACAGCGACGGGCCGCCGCGCTGGTGGCGGAGGTCGACGCGAAGGCCGCCGACCGCCGAGAGCGCACCGGAGTCCAGCCGCTCGGCCCCGAGGCGATCCTGGCCCAAATCCCCTGAGCCAACCCGCCAAGATCAAGAAGTCGCCAGCGCCCGCCGTCCACGCCGCCACGAAAGCCGTCCGCCGCGAGCTGCGGAACGCCTACTTCGCCTTCGCCGCCGCCTACCGTGACGCCGCCGCCAAGCTGCGCGCCGGGAAGCGCGACACGCCGTTTCCGATGGGATGCTCCCCTCCGGCGTTGCCTTTCGTGTGAGGTTGACACCCTTCCGGCGGTCGCGACTTGAGGATCGCGCGAAGGCGCGATCTCCGCCGGCGCTTTCCTGGCGCCCCATCCAAGGGAGACGTGTGTCCGCCGCTCCCCTTCGACGGCCAAATTCAGGCCACCCCGCCTTCAGACCCTCTTCGCAGCGCCTTGGCGACGCTCGAGAAGCGTCCACCCAACCCCGCCGAAGCGAATTCTCAGCCCCATCGCCAGCAAATCCGGCCGCCCTCGCGCCGACGAACGCTCGGGTTCGCCACTTGGGTTGCACCTCCCCGGGGCACCTCCTTGGCGGTGGCACCTCCTTGGCAGCACCTCCTTGGCTCCTTGGCTCGGCACCTCCTGGCACCTCCTGGGGGGCACCTCATCGGTGCAGCACCTCCTTGGGTTCCTCCTTAGGTTCTGCCGATGCACCAATGTCTTCAGATGGAGTTCCATCTGAGACATCTGCTGAAGACCTAGAGAGGTTGATTCTCCAGAAACCACCAATTCCCGCTATCCATAGGTTACCGTCCGGTCCCATGACAATTCCTGCCGAGGGTGCCTCTGCCACCGTGAATTCCGTAATGGTACCCGCTGGGGTTATCCTGCCAACCTTACCCGTGGCGTAATCTGTGTACCATAGATTGCCGTCAGGTCCACGAGTGATGTCTAGTGGTGCTGCGCGCGGATTTCTGACGGGAAGCTTGAATTCCTTTAAAACACCTCGGGCAGTGATTCGCCCGATCTTGCCGCTGTTTGTTTCAGTAAACCAAATATTGTTGTCTGGTCCCCTGACAATCTTGATTGCACCAGCGCTAGGCGCACTGATCGAGAACTGCTTGAACACGCCCTGTGGGGTTACCCTTCCTATCTTGTTCGCAGTACTTTCTATGAACCATAAGTTGCCATCAGGCCCACTGGTTATGCCTGCTAACCCAGCATTAGCTGTAGGTACAGTAAATTCCCGAAGATCTCCCGCCAGCGTGATCCGGCCGATTTTATTACTGCCCAACTCCGTGAACCACATGGCGCCATCCGGCCCGACAGTAATGTCTACCGGGCCGGCAGTTTGGATGTTTGCAGGCCTGGGAATGCTAAAACGAGTCTCGATTCCTGTGGGCGTTAATTTAACTATTGCACTGGACGCCGGCTCGGTTATCCAAATATTGCCGTCCGGCCCTGCCGCAACACCCATGGGCAGCGCAGGAAGGGTGGGGCCGCTGAGTGCAAAAAACTTAGCCTCGCCAGCCGATAAGGTGTACCGGCCAATGAGAGGATCTCCTAAAAAGTCAGTGAACCATAGTGTGCCACCGGGCCCCATAGCCATGCTTTTGACAAATATGAATGCCCCCACTGGGACGAAAGTGAATGTAACCGAAGGCGCAGGCGCAGCACCCAAAGCGAGGCCGAGAGTAGCTGCAAAAGAAGCATTACGATGACGAGTCTTCCACGGCGAGCCATAAGCGTTCCTCCTCTCAGTTGTTCACCTTACGTCTCTACATTATGTCATAACTTATGATGAAAGCCTAACACAACGCAGTCCCCTCTTTCCCAAGAGTCCACCCGCCACGAAACTGCTTCCCGGCTGCCAGCCTATTCTGGTGTGCAGTTCGCCAATTGTGTGTCATCTCTCTGGCGCTCGCTCCCTTTCCCTGCTGGAAGCACCTGATGCCGCAGCAGAGGCAGCGACGGGTCGCCGCACTGGTGGCGGAGATTGACGCGGAAGCCGCCGCTCGCCAGGAGCGCACAGGTTCTCCATTAGGGTGGCACCTCCTTGGGACCCTTCCACCTCCTTGGGACCCTTCCAGTATGCGACCCGCGAGACCCTTGAGCTCGCCCCTCTCCCCTGCTGGAAGCACCTGACGCCGAAGCATAGGCAGCGACGGGCCGCCGCGCTGGTGGTGGACGTCGACGCGGAGGCCGCCGCGCAAAGAGAGCGCACCGGAGTAAAGCCCCTCGGCCCGCAGGCAATCCTCGCCCAAAACCCCCTGAGCCAACCCGCCAAGCCGAAGAAGTCCCCCGCGCCGGCCGTCCATGCCGCGACGAAAGCCGTCCGCCGCGAGCTGCGGAACGCCTACTTCACCTTCGTCGCCGCCTACCGTGACGCGGCCGCCAAGCTGCGCGCGGGGAAACGCGACACGCCGTTCCCGATGGGGTGCTTCCCGCCGGCTTTGCCCTTCGTGGGAGGTTGACTGCGGATTCCGGCGGTCGCGACTCGAGGATGGCGTGATCTCCGCTGGCGCTTTTCTGGCTCCCCATCCAGGGAGACGTGTGTCTGCCACTCGCCTTCGAGGGCCAAATTCAGGCCATCCTGCTCTCAGACCCACTTCGCAGCGCCTCGGCGACGCTCGAGAAGCGGTCACCCGACCGCGCCAAAGCGAATTCTCAGCCCCATCGCCAGCAAATCCGGCCGCCCTCGTGCCGCCGACTGCTTCGAGGTTCGCCACTTGGGTGGCACCTCCTTGGGGAACCGAGAGACCTCAAAACATCTCCACATAATTCGGATAGAACCTATATATCTCACAATACGCAGCCACCTCATCTTGAGATAATTCAAAATCGGAAGGGAGCCAACCTGCGGGAGCAGGCATATTCGCATCAAGAAATAGCCTCTCCTTTCTTGTCAAATTGGGAACACGAATTCGATAGGGTTCTATATCGAGCGATTTTCGTATATAAACAGAGCTGTCAAAATCCGCTTGCCGCAACTGACGCGCCTCCTTGTTGCCACCTACAATCCCGCCCACGGTGTACATCTGATGCCCATCTGCATAGATAAAAGAAAATACAGGGAGAAACCGAACACCATCTCGATAGGCGAACCCACTCGTTATAGCATTCTTAAGAATCAGCCGAACAATATTAGGAAGGTTCTCCTTTCCGAAATCACTGGGCGCCAAGTCGATTGGCAAAAATGTTGCCGCTTGTTCGGCGTAATAGGCGTGCCAGTCGCTTGGGCTGCCGCCCTTAATAGGCGGCTCAACGTCAACACTAACAAGAAGTAGCGAACCAACAGAGAGCTGGTTAATTGCCGATGCGATATCATGAAGCATCCAATCCTTAAGATAGTCGTCATAGTCAAGCCATAGGATGTGTCGCTTATCGCGGCTCAAACTTGGAATGATCTCAGCAGCCGCCTTGAACTCGACGTTGATCAGATCGAAAGGGCGGTTAAATCTTACGCGCTTCTGTATGCTTTTATCGTGCTCAACGTTCAACAGATCCTTTACGCCTAGGTATTTATGAAAGAGGACAAAGTCGACAAAGAAAATAGAGCCGAACCCTGTATACTGGTAGTCTGCAATGTCAAACCCTGAACGAGATAGAATCTGCAAGGCATCAAACATCATACGCCTCTCGACCTGCTTTGCCGGCCGCAGATCGTAGGGAACCTTCAGATAGCTTTGGGTTGGATCATTCATGGCCGCATTCATTCCGTAGCAAGTAGTCAAACGCGTATCGGCCGATCTTCGCACCTGACCACTTCGCCTTACCCATACACCGCCTTGCGGTTTCCAACTCATCCACAGTCACATCGAACTGAACCCTGAGGTTATTTTGCTCATCTGGCTTTCGCCTCACATCGGCCCTAAAGGGCCGCTTTTCGTAAGCTGCTACCTTTCGTACATCTTGGCTTCTAACACTGCTGGCGGCCGCTCGTTCGGCAGGGGCTTCAGAAATCTCCCCAGGATACAGGCGGTTTAAGAATGAGAGCACTTGCCTCGCAGTCGTTGCCATTTGCGGCTGGGCACGCTGGAATACAGTCGAATCACGATTGATACCTCGCTTCGTTGTTGTCCAGGGTAGCGCCGCAGGGTTTTTTGAAAAGAAAAAAGCAATTCCAGCAAAAGCCCGGTACTTGCTGTGGAACTGGGGGAGTAACTTTGTACCCCAGCCAGTCAGCTCTGTTTTGTCTGCAGATACAACGACACGCCCATTGCAGACAATGTACCATCCTGCATTGGAGATATTCCATTCGTCATTAACCTGCGACGAAACTCCAGCCAGCAAAGTCACGCTTACCAAAGGGTCTTTGATTTCCAATCTATCAACGGCGGGCTCTACCCTGTCAGATTCGGCCACAGGTAGCGGAACTGGCTCTACTCTCGACTTGTTGAGCCATATGGTAACGAAACGATCAAGAAATAACGGATACGTTCTGCCGAGCATGGATTTTAGCGAAGCAAGAAGTGTCCCTTCCTCGATTCTTCTTTTTACAGGCTCTCTCAGATTCCAAAGCCTAAGCGTGGTGCCGGCCTTCTCGCTCGAGACAGCTGGCTCGGCATCATCAACTGGCAAATTCCATTCAGGCGAGTCATCATCAGCCCATTTCTCGATATCTTCTAGATGTGCGACAAAACCCTCGTTTGTTGTATAGGATCGCAGCTCGAACGAATTGCCAATCTTGAAAATGGCACGCTTCAGACCAATACCGTAAACACCTATCGAAGAGCGGACGGTTGGTATGATTCGACCAATCCTAAATACATTTTCTATCGCGTCAGATTTTTGAATACCGCCGCAATTGTCCTGTATGCTAATTTCGCGCGCAGACACCTTGATGAAAATTTCCGCCGGTGGATGGCTCTCCTCCGAAGTTGAGAATAGAAGTTTCTCAGAAAGGTCGATCTCACGCGTCCGGCTTAAGGCATCGATCGCGTTATCGACAAGGTCGAGAATTGCATCCTCAAGAGCAATATTTGCCGTTAGCATGTCAATGAAGAAATGACGAGTCGGGCGTGCGTTTGCGGATTGCGTGGTCATGAATTCTCTATTTCACTTTCCAAGCTCTTCAAGAGACGCTTTTGGAGTAGGCAATTTGAGCGCACGATGTCACAGGCTATTACACGCATCGATGCGCGAGCGGCTGCCAGCACGGCCGATCCTGCTCCTGCAAAGGGATCAACAAATACATTACCGGCAGCGCCACTGATTGCGACGACTCGATCCGTGATCTTCGATGGGAGTTCATTGGCTGATCGCCTTTTGTGATTTTTATGCCGCACTGGGCTAATGTCGTCCCAAACATCACTCAAGTTGATCCCCTTGTCGTCGACTATACCGCGATATCCTCCATAGTCTTTTTTTGATCGGCCGCAGGCACATAGGTCGACCGGAATTTTCGGACGGTTAAATGAGCAGGGGGTTCCTTTTGTGAAAAAGAGCAACGCATAGTGCGCCGGATAAAGCCGATTGCCGCGCACAAAGCCTTTTTCATCGACACCGCGATCCAGTGGCGAAAGTCTAGGTGCGGCGTTAAAAGCGCACCAAACTGAATTGCCCAAGCTGGAAGATGGTATAAATAGAGGGCTCCGCCATTGGCAAGTACTCGGATTGACTGGGTGATGATGGCACTCATCCACTTAGTATACTCAGCTGGCGCTAAGGAATCTACTATTCCCTTGCCATATTCCTTGCCTAAGTTGAATGGTGGGTCTAGAAAAATAAGATGCGCAGACGCATCCTCGAGTTGGCTTAAAAAATCGAGGGCATCTCCTCGATAGATCTCAGCCTGTACGTTCGAGTTGAAGCTCTCAATAAGGCGGATGGGCCGACGCTTTGCGAATGGTGACGCTAACGAAGCGGCATAACTGAGGTCCTCTAAGCTACTCTCTCTCATCCTCGAACACTCCCATCTCCGACAGCAGCCATCCAGCTACTTGCAAAGCGCCGGGCGAAGGCAAGGTTGTGGCGCTCTAGATTGAGCGCTCGTCCACAGAATTCTCTAAATTTAAGCTCCCGCTGCGGAAGGATTATAGCGCCTAGATGGCTATTCCCTAACGCGCCCTAATTCCCGCAAGAGAATCGGCCTCCCGGCGAGAGGGCCGCGCCATCTCGGGTGACCGCCCCAGTCGTAGGCCTTGTGCAGCGCCTGCCAGACATCAACCCGCCGAGAGAGGGGCGTGATGACCGGCGTCAGGTCATACGTCCGGCGTTCCGTCGAAAGCTCGGAACTGCTAGCGTCAAGGTCCTGCTGCTCCGCGCGGCGCTTCTTCGCCTGCGGGATGGGCGACACGTATGCGCCGGTCGCCGCCGCGGGATCACCGGATTCGTCGGCTTACCACTATGGTCGGGTTCCAACGCTCCACAGGATAGCCGTAGGGCGAGTTCAGGATCGGACGTTCGAGAAGCGACTCTGACGACATTGAATAGAGGATATCTCACCGCGAGCAGAGCCGGCCCTGTTGCCTTAGGTGGGCCCGGCTCGGTCCAATACTGCGCCCAGAGCACCCCGCCCCCGGGCGAAGAATCGGAGCAGCGAACTTCTCCTCGCCTAGAAAACCCTTACGCCGGTCTACAAGAGAGTTCGTTCCCACCTGTTTGCGCTACGCTTGCTCACCCCCAAACCGGCGAGCTCACGCCCGATCGACTCTGCGAGAGAAAAAGCCGCCGTTCTCCGGACCGCAGCCTCAAGGATCGTTCCTACCGGAACCCTACCGTTTTACCGCCACCCCAAAACACCGCCGCCGTCCGCCCCGGAACCGAGAACCCTCCGAGCGAGCTGTTGAAGCTCGACGCCCGCTCGACCAGGTCCACTGAGATCTTCTGTAGCGGGTGCAGGGTCAGGTGCCAGCCCTGGAAGTCCGCGAGGCTGAAGGTCTGGGTGGTCTTGGTGGCGTTGAAGACTACCACGACCCTCTTGTGGGCCGGGTCGATGGTACCGGCGTCGTCCTGGAGGCTCATGACGATGAGGTCGGGGCCTGGGTGGGGCCGGTGTTGTAGAAGCGGAGGTGGCTCTGGACGTCGGCGGCGGTGCGCAGGCGGAAGAGCGGGGAGCTGCGGCGGATGGCCAGGGCCTCGAGGAAGTGGGTGAGTGCCTGAGACTACTGAGAGTCCTTCCACGACAAGAGATCGGTCCGGCCCGCTCGCTCCATTTGCGAGACGGTGCCGCTCCGTCCCTGGTCGAGCACGGCCGCTTCGAAGTCTTCGGCCTTGTGGGTGCGGTCCTCTTCGATCCGCAGGGTCAGCGAGAGAGCGCTCGCGGCCAGGGGGGTTATCCGCGCCTGGAAGTGATAGCTCTTCCCGGCCTCGCCGATGGTTCCGGTGAGGACCCGCGCCGGAACCTGGTGGGCGGAATTGATCTCCCCGAGGACTCCCAGCAGCACGCCGGCCAACCGAGGGTTCTTGTCGGCCAGGCGCTGGGTGAACTGAGTCGAGATCCTGGGCTTGGCACCGGAAACCAGATTCTGTGGGCTCGTGCCGTCGCAAGAGGTAGCATCCGTCGCATCGCAGACGCCATGGGGAATGCAGACGGTGGCTCCGTTGGTGGATCGGATTCGACACTCACAGTTTGCGGAATAGCCCGGCGGGGCCGCGGCGCACTCGCCTCCGGGCCCGCAGGAAACGCAGTCGGCGCTTACTGGCGACGCCAAGAGAGCGAGCAGGCAGACCAGGAAAGCGAACGTGAGGGGAAAGAACCTTCCGCTCGTCGGCTGTGACATCTCTTGTCTCCCGGGTGGAACTGCGCTTTCTCCTCGATGGTATTGAGGAGAAAACAGGAAGTCAAGAATGAGCTGTCGTGCCGAAGGCAAGTGGGAATGGCCGCCGTCCTCCGGATGGCGGCCTTGGCAGAACGCTTTATAGCCTTACGGAATCCTACCGACCACCCCAAAACACCGCCGCCGTCCGCCCCGGCACCGAGAACGCCCCGAGCGAGCTGTTGAAGCTCGACGCCCGCTCGATCGGGTCCACCGAGATCTTCTGCAACGGATGCAGCGTCATCTTCACGCCCTGGAAGTCCGCGAGGTTGAAGGTCTGGGTGGTCTTGGTGGCGTTGAAGACCACCACGACCCTCTTGTGGGCGGGGTCGATCGTGCCCGGCGTCGTCCTGGAGGCTCATGACGAGGAGGCCGGGGGTCTGGGTGGGACCGGTGTTGTAGAAGCGGAGGTGGCTCTGGACGTCGGCGGCGGTGCGCAGGCGGAAGAGCGGGGAGCTGCGGCGGATGGCCAGGGTCTCGAGGAAGTGGGCGTAGGCCTTGAGGATCTGCGGCGAGCCGGCCTGGAGGGCGGGGTTGGCGAGCAGCGGGCCCTGGATCGGCCAGTTGGCCTGGTTGTCCGGCGCGGGGGGGAGGCCGACGCCCCAGTTGTTCGAGGCGTAGGTGAAGTCGAGCTTGTTGAACCAGTCCCCGGAGTTGTAGCTGTTGCGGTCCAGCGACTTCGAGCGCAGGAGCTCGACGCCGGCGTGGTAGAAGGGGATCCCCTGGCCGAAGCCGAGGAGGCTGATGCCGAGGTTCTGCATGCGCACGCGGTCCTCGACGGTGTCCGCGGGGGCGGCCTTCGCCTGGATGGCGTCCCACAGGGTGTCGTTGTCGTGCGCCTCGATGTAGTTGATGACCTCCCGCGGGTCGGCGGTGTAGCCGGCCGGCTGGCCGTTGTAGTCGATCTGGCTCGCGGCGACCCGGTTGCCGTTGCGGTCCACGAGCTGGTAGCTCGCCAGGCCGCCGGCGAGGCCGGTCTTCACCCAGTCCGTCTTCTGGAGGAGCTTGGCGCGCTGGTCGGCGGCCGTGCCCTGGCGGCGGCGTTCGGGCTGGTGTAGAGGCCGGTGAGGAAGCCCTGCTCCTGGATGCCGCTGAACGGGCCGCCGCCGCGCACGCCGTCGCGCAGGCGGTCGCTGAAGGTGCCGACGCCGGTGCCGGCCAGGTTCGCCTGGGTGGCGTTGACGCCGCGGGCGTTGTTGGCCACCTCGCCGAAGTTCCAGCCCTCGCCGTAGAGGTAGATCTTGGTGCCGTCCACCCCGGAATTGGCGAGGGTGAGGGCGTCGAGGGTCGAGCGGAGCTTCACGAGGTTCCGCTTCATGTGGTGGCCCATGAGGTCGAAGCGGAAGCCGTCCACCTTGTACTGCTTCGCCCAGGTGACCACTGAGTCGATGAGGAGCTTCTCCATCATGTTGAATTCGGAGGCGGTGTTCTGGCAGCAGGAGCTGGTCTCGATGTTGCCGTCGCCGTCGAGCCGGTGGTAGTAGCCGGGGACGATGCGGTCGAGCACCGAGCGGTCGTTCTGCCCGGCGGCGCTGGTGTGGTTGTAGACGACGTCCATCACCACGCGGAGGCCGGAGCCGTTGAGCGACTGGACCATCTGGCGAAACTCGAGGATGCGGGCCGGGCCGTCGGGGTGGGTCGAGTAGCTCCCCTCGGGGACCGTGTAGTGCCAGGGGTCGTAGCCCCAGTTGAAGGGGTCGGCGCCCGCCACGGCGCGCACCCGGGTCTGCTGCTCCGGGGAGTCGGGCGGGAAGCTCGCGAGGTCGCCGGCGGGGGACTGCCAGGTCGTCTTGTCCTCGTCGATCGAGGAGAGGTCGAAAGAGGGGAGCAGGTGGACGTGGGTGAGCCCGGCGACGGCCAGCATCTTCAGATGGACCATGCCGAACGACAGCGGCAGGGTGAAGGCCTTGAACGTCCCCTTGAGGGCGGCGGGGACGCTCGGGTCGTGGACCGAGAAGTCGCGGACGTGGAGCTCGTAGAGGACGATGTCCTCCGGAGCGTCGAGGCGCGGCTTGGCGTAGGTGTCCCAGCCGGCGGGCTTCCAGGAGGAATCCGCGAGGTCGAAGATCTGGCTACGCCGGCTGTTCTGCGACAGGCTCACCGAGTAGGGGTCGGTGACCAGGTTGGTCTCGACCTTCCCCGTCGAGCGGACGAAGACGTCGACCTCGTAGAGGAAGTACTGGCCGTACCAGCTCGCGGGGCCGGTGACGCTCCAGACGCCGGTCGCCGGATCGGCGGTCATCGGGACGACGGTCGCCGCCGTGGCCGGGTTCGAGTCGGCGAAGAGGTGGAGCTGGACCGAGGTCGCGGTCGGCGCCCAGACGCGGAGCGTCGGCACGTGGCCGGCGGCCCCCCCTGAAAACGTGGCGCCGAGCGGGCCGTCGCAGGTGTAGAGGTCGTCGAGGACCCCCTGGATCTGGAGGCCGGTGGCATCGACCAGCTCCCCCTCGGCGTCCTTGGCGTCGACCGCGAGCTGCCCCTTGAGGGCGGCGGGGACCTCGGCGAGCCGGGCGGCCGGGAGGTGGAAGGCGAGGTAGCTGGCGATCTGCGGGAGCTTGTCCTTGACGGCGGCGGAGAGGCCGGCCGGGTCCCAGGTCAGTGGGATGGCGGTGCCTCCCGTGACCCCGCCGGGATCGAGCGTCATGGCGCCGCTGGCGTCGTAGTGCAAGGAGACGTTCCAGGCGGCCAGTATTTCCCCGGGAGAGACGGCGCCCGGGTTCCAGGCGACGGTGTCCGCCGTGACCCAGTAGGCCTGGGTGCGGCCGAGGTTTCCCTTGGGGGCGTCGTTGGCGCTGGCGGTCAGCACGTGGGGGGGTGGCGTGTAGGAGAAGGACATCTTAATAGAACTGGACGGCGGAAGGCGAGGCGAGAAGGCGAGGCTGCCGAGGCCGAGCTCTGGCTGCTGTGGCCTGCGACCTCATCCCCTATCCCCTTCTCCTGAAGGAGAAGGGGGACGACTCCGAAGCCGATTGCCCGTAGGGTGCGCTGTGCGCACCAGAAACCTTGATGGTGCGCACAGCGCACCCTACGAAGGCTCACCTTTGTGGAGCGTCCTCCCTCTCCTTTAGGAGAGGGAGACAGAGGGTGAGGTCGCAGGCCTTCAACACCTCCTTGTCTGGAGATGTGTAGAAGAGGGTGGCATGAATGCCCGGGCTAAGAACGGCGCCCCCTGAAGGGGGCTTCGAAGCCGGATTCATCCGGCGCAGCCCATAGCCCGGCGATTCATCGCCGGGCGGCACCGATACGAAGGGCCCCCCCCCAGGCTGTATCCTTCCCAGGCAATACGCTAGACTCCCCGCTTCTCCGGCGGCCTCGCGGCCCTGGACGGTCGATCCCCGTTCCGATCCCATGCCGACACCGGCTCTCCGCCCCGCTCCAGCCGCGGCATCCCGCGCCTGGTTTTCCCGGCTCGCCCTGGCGGCCGGGGCGCTGCTGCTCTTCTTCGGCAGCCTGGGGAGCTATCCCCTGCTCGAGCCGGACGAGGGGCGCTACGCCGAGATCCCGCGCGAGATGCTGGCGAGCGGCGACTTCGTGTCGCCGCATCTGAACGGCGTGCTCTATTTCGAGAAACCCCCCCTCTACTACTGGCTGAACGCGGCGGCGCTCTCGCTGCCCGGGGACCCGGCGGTCCTCTGCCGGCTGGCCGGGGCATTCTTCGGCCTGGCGGGGGTCGGTCTGGCGTGGCTCCTCGGCAATGCGATCGGGGGAAGCCGGAAGGTGGGGCTGCTGGCGGCGCTCGTCCTCGGCAGCTCGCCGCTCTGGCTGGCGCTGTCGCGGGCCAACATCCTCGACATGGCGTTGACCTTCTTCCTGTCGGCCACGCTGACCTGCTTCTGGCTGGCGCAGAGCAAAGAGAGAGGGGAGCCGGGGGAGCGCCTGCTCTGGTACGGGATGTTCGCCGCCGCGGCGCTCGCCACCCTCACCAAGGGGCTGATCGGCTTCGTGCTCCCGGGGGCGGTGATCTTCCTCTATCTCCTCTTCGCCCGCCGGTGGCGGCTGCTGTCGCGGGTGCCGTGGATCGGGGGCCTCCTGCTGTTCCTGGCGATCGCCCTCCCCTGGCACCTGCTGGCGGCGCGGCGCAACCCGGACTTCCTCTGGTTCTACTTCGTCCACGAGCACTTCCTGCGCTACGCGACGCCGGAGGCGAAACGGCAGGCGCCGGCGTGGTTCTTCGTCGCCATCCTGGCCCTGGGGCTGATCCCGTGGTCGGGGGTGATCCCGGCGGCGGCGCGGCTGTTTCGCCGGGGAGCCGACGCCGGACGAGCGGGGCGGCTGCGGGACGAGCGCCCCGGGCTGATCTTCCTCGCCTGCTGGGCGGGATTCATCTTCCTCTTCTTCTCGGCCTCGCAGTCGAAGCTGGTGCCGTACATCCTGCCGGCGGTGCCGCCGCTCGCGGTGCTGATCGCCCTGGCGCTGGCCGAGGCCGAGACCGATCGACGGATCGGCGCCTGGTCGCGCGCCGGCGGGGCTCTCGGGTCGCTGCTGCTGGCGGCGCTCGCCGCGGCGATGCTCTGGGTGTCGCTCGGACAGGTGAAGCAGGCCTCGGCGGTGATCCTGCCGGACGTCGCGGCCGTCGCCTTTCCGGCGCTCGCGGCGGCGCTCCTCTCGGCCTGGTTCTGGTGGCGGGGGCGGCTCAGGAACCTGGCGGCGCTGGCGATCGCTCCGGCGCTGCTGGTGATCGGCCTGGTGTCGCTCGCGCCGCGCGCCGCGCAGCGGCTGAGCGCGGCCCCCCTCGCCCGCTTCCTCGCTCCCCGTCTCGCCCCCGGGGACGAGGTCTACTCGTATCGCTGCTATCCTCAGACCCTGCCGGTGTACCTCGGGCGGCAGGTCGGCGTCGTCGAGTACCAGGGGGAGCTGGCGTTCGGCATCGGGCACCTTGCCGCCGCGGAACGGGTCCGGCGCTTCCCCACGGCGGCGGAGCTGCGGCCCCTGTGGGATTCGGACCGCACCGTCTATCTGGTGCTCGAGACGGAGAAGCTCCCCGCGATGGTGCGCGACGGCCTCAAGCCGGGAACGGTACTGGCGCGGGGCGAGAAGTATCTGCTGATGATCAACCACCCCTTGCGGGTGCAGGGTACCTTGGAGGATTCATGACCGGACCGTTCGTGAAGCGCGACACCTTCCTGCCGTTCTCCCGGCCGACCATCCGGCAGGTGGAGATCGACGAGGTCGTCGATACCCTGCGCTCGGGATGGCTCACCACCGGCCCCAAGGCCGAGCGCTTCGAGAAGGACTTCGCCGCCTACGTGGGGGCGCCGGAGGTGCTCGCCGTCTCCTCGGCGACCGGCGGCCTGCACATCGGCCTGATCGGGCTGGGGCTTGAAGCCCGGCGACGAGGTGATCATCACCCCGATGACCTGGGCGGCGACGTCCAACATGGTCGAGGCGCTGGGCGGCACCACGGTCTTCGTGGAGATCGACCCCGACACCTTGCAGATCGATCCGGCGGCGGTCGAGGCGGCGGTCACCCCGCGGACGGTGGGGATGATCCCCGTCCATTTCGCCGGCGCGCCGTGCGACGTCGATCCGCTGCTCGCCATCGCCCGCAAACACGGGCTGTGGATCTTCGAGGATGCCGCCCACGGAGTGGGGACGCTCTACAAGGGGAAGCACGTCGGCCTGTTCGACAAGCTGGCGGCCTTCTCCTTCCACCCGATCAAGAACATGACCACCGGCGAGGGGGGGATGCTGACCCTCAGCGACGCTGCGCTGGCGAAGACGCTGCGCGCGCTGCGCTTCCACGGCCTCGAGAAGCAGGCCTGGAACCGCTACGCCGAGGGGGGGACGCCGCAGGTGGAGATCGTGCTCCCCGGCTTCAAGTACAACTTCATGGACCTCCAGGCGGCGCTCGGCATCCACCAGCTCGCCTCGGTCGACGAGTTCAACGCCCGGCGGATCGAGCTCGCCGCGCTCTACCACGAGCTGCTCGCCGAGGTGCCGGAGATCGGCCGGCCGGGGATTCCGGCCTACGACCACTTCCACACCTGGCACCTTTACGTGGTGAAAGTCCTCGACGCGGCAGGGGCGTCCGGGGGTAAAGCGCGCGACGACTTCATGGCGGCGCTGCGCGCCAGGAACGTCGGCACCGGCCTCCACTTCCGGGCCGTGCACACGCAGCCGTACTACGTCGAGAAGTATCCGGGGGTCGTGGGCACGCTGCCGAAGGCCGAGTGGGCCTCGGAGCGCATCTGCTCCCTCCCCCTCTTCCCGGACATGACGGAGGACGACGTGCGCTACGTGGTCGCCGCGATCAAGGACGTGCTGGCGCATGCAGGAGCTTGAGAATCCGATGGACCTGCGAGAGGCGATGGCCGAGACGATCGCCCTGCCGGGGAGGCCCGCGCCGGCCCCGCCGTACCTCTCGGTGGTGATCCCGGTGTACAACGAGGAGGCGAACCTGCCGGAGCTGCTGGCGCGGATCGGCGCGACGCTGACGGCGATCGGCAGGCCCTACGAGGTGGTGCTGATCAACGACGGCAGCCGCGACGGCTCGCTCAAGCTGCTGCGCGCGGCGGCGGCGCGCGACCCGCGGATCGTGGTGGTCGACTTCAACCGCAACTACGGCCAGCACGCCGCCGTCTTCGCCGGCTTCGAGGTGTGCTCCGGCGAGATCGTGGTGACGATCGACGCCGACCTCCAGAACCCGCCGGAGGAGATCCCCAAGCTGGTCGCCAAGATGGAGGAGGGGTTCGACGTCGTGGGGTCGATCCGCATCCAGCGCCAGGACACCCTGCTGCGCCGGGTGGCCTCGAAGCTGGTCAACCGGATGACGGCGCTGGCGACCGGCGTCGAGCTCTCCGACTACGGCTGCATGCTGCGCGCGTACAGCCGCCCGGTGGTCAAGATGCTCGCCGCGTCGCGCGAGATCTCGACCTTCATCCCGGTGCTCGCCGACCTCTTCGCCGGCCGGGTGACCGAGATCCCGGTGGCGCACAGCGAGCGCAAGCACGGCGAGAGCAAGTACAGCCTGTGGGCGCTGGTCCGCCTGCAGTTCGACCTGATGACCAGCTTCTCGGTGCTGCCGCTGCGCTTCACCATGGGGTTCGGGGTGGTGATGGCGATCGCCTCGATGCTGGTCGCCCTGGTGCTGATCGCCGGCCGGCTGATCTGGGGGCAGGCGTGGGCGGTGTCGGGGATCTTCACCCTCTTCGCCCTGGTCTTCGTCTTCCTCGGCGTCCAGCTGTTCGCCATCGGCCTGCTCGGCGAGTACGTGGGACGGACCTATCAGGAGGTGCGCCACCGCCCGCGCTACGTGATCCGCCAGGTGATCCGCGGCGGTGTCCCGCAGATGCCGGAGCGGATCGGATGAGCGGAACGGGGGGAAAGCGGGCCGTGATGCTCGGCTACCACACCATGGGGTGCCTGGGGTTCGACGCCCTGCGCCGCCACGGCTACGAGGTGGCGGCCGTGCTCACCCATGCGGACGACCCGCGCGAGGAGGTCTGGTGGGATTCGCTCGCCTCCCGCGCGGAAGCGGCGGGGGTGCCGGTGCATACCCCGGAGAGCTCGAAGGGCGAGGACTTCCGGGAGCTGATGGCCTCCTACGCGCCGGACTTCCTGTTCTCCTTCTACTACCGCTTCATGATCCCGCCCGCGGTGCTGGAGCTCGCCCCGCGCGGCGCCTTGAACCTGCACGGCTCGCTGCTGCCGCGCTACCGCGGCCGGGCGCCGGTGAACTGGGTGCTGGTCGAGGGGGAGACGGAGACTGGGGTGAGCCTCCACTACATGGTGGCGAAACCGGACGCCGGCGACCTGGTGGACCAGGAGCGGGTGACGATCGATCCGGCGGATACCGCCTTCACCCTCTACGGCAAGCTCGAAGCCGCCGCCGCCGTGCTGCTCGACCGCGCCCTGCCGGCCCTGGCCGCCGACACCGCGCACCCGGTGCCGCTCGACCTCGCTAAAGGGTCCTACCGCGGCGGGAGGAAGCCGGCGGACGGACTGATCGACTGGCAGTGGCCGGCGCGGCGGATCTATGATCTGGTGCGCGGCGTCACCCATCCGTACCCCGGGGCCTTCACCACGCTCGCCGGGCGCCGGCTGCTGGTCTGGTGGGCGCTGCCGGTGGAAACGATCCAAACCGCCGCTCCGGGCACTGTTCCTGGCACCATACTCAGCGTCGACCGCGAGGGGATCACCGTGGCGGCCGGCGACGGCGCCGTGCGCCTCATCACCTTACAGCTCGCCGGGCAGCCCGAGCTGCCCGCTGTCTCTCTGGCGCTCGCCGCGGGCCTCACCGCCGGCGCGCGCCTCGGCTCCTGACGGAGGTTCCATGAAAGTCCTCATCCTCGGCGTCAACGGCTTCATCGGCAATGCCTTGACCCACCGCATCATCACCACCACCGACTGGCACGTCTACGGGATGGACCTCTCCTCCTCGAAGCTCGAGCACTCGCTCGGCCATCCCCAGTTCCACTTCATCGAGGGGGACATCACGATCAACAAGGAGTGGATCGAGTACCACGTCAAGAAGTGCGACGTGGTGCTGCCGCTGGTCGCCATCGCCACCCCGGCGACCTACGTCAAGGAGCCGCTGCGCGTCTTCGAGCTCGACTTCGAGGAGAACCTGCGGATCGTGCGCCACTGCGTGAAGTACCACCGCCGGCTGGTCTTCCCCTCGACCTCCGAGGTCTACGGCATGTGCCCGGACGCGGAATTCGACGAGAGCTCGAGCCCGCTGGTCTACGGGCCGATCGACAAGCAGCGCTGGATCTACGCCTGCTCGAAGCAGCTGATGGACCGCGTGATCGCCGCCTACGGCCAGCAGGAGAACCTCCAGTACACCTGCTTCCGCCCGTTCAACTGGATCGGCCCGAAGCTCGACGACATCGACGCCGCCAAGGAGGGCTCGTCGCGGGTGCTCACCCAGTTCATCGTCAACCTGGTGACCGGCGAGCCGATCCGCCTGGTCGACGGCGGCGAGCAGAAGCGCTGCTTCACCTGGGTGGAGGACGGCATCGACGGGCTGATGCGGATCATCGAGAACCCCGGCGGCGTCTGCGACGGGGAGATCTTCAATCTCGGCAATCCCCACAACGAGTGCTCGGTGGCGGACCTCGCGGCCAAGCTGGCGAAGATCCACGACGCCCACCGCGCCGACCTCGAGGTCTTCCACCCCTCGCGCCTGGAGGCGGTGAGCGCCGAGGGGTACTTCGGCAAGGGGTATCAGGACATGGTGGCGAGGAAGCCGGCGATCAGGAAGGCCGAGTCGCTGCTCGGCTGGCACCCCGAGACCTCGCTCGACGAGGCGCTCGAGCGCACCTACGACGCCTTCCTCGAGGAGTGGCGGCGCTCGCCATCGCTGTCGGCGGACCGCGCCGAGAAGAGCTGAGATGGCGGCGGACGCTGTCTCCGGGCTGGTCGGCCTGCGGGTCGACGTCGACACCCACGACGGGATGCGCGAAGGCGTCCCGCACCTGCTGGAGATCATGGCCGAGGAGGGGGTGCGGGCCACCTTCTACTTCGCGATGGGGCCGGACCGGAGCGGCCTCGCCGTGCTCAACGCGCTACGCCCCGGCTTCCTCAGGAAGATGACCCGCACCGGAGCGGCGCAGGTCTACGGCTGGCGCACCGTCCTCTCGGGGACCCTGCTCCCCTCGCGGCCGATCGCCACCGCCTTTCCGGACGTCGCCCGGCTCACCCACGACATGGGGCACGAGACGGGGGTCCACGCCTGGGACCACCGGCAGTGGCAGGACCGCCTGCTCGGCTTCCCGCCGGAGAAGACGGCCGCCGAGCTCGACCGCGGTTTCGAGGCCTACGAGCGGATCTTCGGCGCCGCGCCGCGCACCTACGCCGCCCCCGCCTGGCTGAGCAACGACGACGCCCTGCTGCACGAGGAGACCTACCACCTGGCGTACGCCTCCGACTGCCGGGGGAGCGAGCCGTTCCTCCCCGTGGTGGGCGGGCGGACCCTGGTCACCCCGCAGGTCCCCGCCACCCTCCCCACCCTCGACGAGGCGCTCGGCGACACCCATGCGGACGCCCCCGCCTACTTCACCGCGATGGTCGCGGCGGCGGCCCGTTCCCCCTGGCCGGTGTTCACCCTCCACGCCGAGCTCGAGGGGGGGCCGTACGCCCACGAGTTCGCGGCCTTCCTGCGCGCCGCCAAGGGGGCGGGGCTGCGCTGCGTCCCGCTGGGCGAGCTGCTCACCGAGCGCCGGCTGGCCGGGCCGCTGCCGGCGAGCCCCCTCCACCACGCCCCGGTGCGCGGCCGGCACGGCGTGCTCTCGACCCAGGGGCTGGGCCCGGCGGCGGCATGACCTCCGCGCGCAGCCTCCACGTGGCGGTGGTGGGCGCCGGCGCCTTCGGCGGCTGGACGGCCCTGCACCTGCTGCGGCGCGGCGCGCGCGTCACCCTGCTCGACGCCTGGGGGCCCGGCAACTCGCGCTCGAGCTCCGGCGGCGAGACCCGCATCCTGCGCGGCATCTACGGCCGCGACCGCCTCTACACCGACTGGACGGCCCGCTCCCTGCGGCAGTGGCGGGAGGCCGGGGAGCGCTGGGGAGTCCCTCTCTTCCATCGCACCGGGGCGCTCTGGCTGTGCGGCGAGGACGACGCCTACGTCCGCGACTCCCTCCCCTTCCTCGCCGCGGCCGGGCTGCCGATCGCCGAGCTGCCGCTGATCCACGCTCGGAAGCGTTTCCCGCAGATCGATTTCACCGGCATCCACGCGGCCTTCCACGAGGACGAGGCGGGCTACCTGCTCGCCCGCCGCGCCTGCCGGGCGGTCGCCGCGGCGGTCGCGGCGGCGGGAGGCGAGGTGCGGATCGCCGCGGCGGCGCCGCCTTCCCCGACCGGGGGTGACCTGGCGGCCCTGCGGCTGACCGACGGCACGGAGGTACGGGCGGACGTCTACCTCTTCGCCTGCGGCCCATGGCTCGGCGAGCTGTTTCCGCAGGCGGTCGGCGAGCGCCTGCTGCGGGTCACCCGCCAGGAGATCTTCTTCTTCGGCCCGCCCGCCGGCGACCGGCGGTTCGACGAGGGGAGCTGCCCGATCTGGATGGAGCTCGGCCTCGAGCGGATCTTCTACGGCATCCCCGGCAACGAGCACCGCGGCTTCAAGGTGGCGGACGACACCCGCGGCGCGCCGTTCGAGCCCACCGCCGGCGAGCGGCTCCCCTCGCCGGAGGGGGTGGCGCGCGCCCGCGCCCTGCTCGCCCGCCGCTTCCCGGCCCTGGCCGCCGCGCCGGTCGTCGAATCCCGGGTCTGCCAGTACGAGAACAGCCCGGACGGCCATCTCCTCTTCGGCCGCCACCCGCGCTGCGGCAACCTCTGGCTCCTCGGCGGCGGCTCCGGCCACGGCTTCAAGCTCGCCCCCGCCCTCGGCGAGCACGCCGCCGCGGTCCTGCTCGGCGACAGCGCGCCCGATCCCCTGTTCCAGCTCGACCGCCCCGGGCATGCCGCGGGTGCCGCGGGCGAGACGTTCCGCACCCAGTTTGAAACCTGAAAACCGAAACCCGAAAAGCCGAGGGAGCCCCCACGATGACGTTCACCGCCGCCGAGTGCGCGAAGTGCCGCCTGGATTTCCCCGCCCTCAGCCGTACCGTCGACGGCCACCCGCTGGCGTTCCTGGACGGCCCCGCGGGGACGCAGGTGCCGGAGGCGGTGATCGCGGCGATCGCCGGCTACTACCGCACCTCGAACGCCAACACGCACGGCGAGTTCGCGACCTCGCGCGAGAGCGACCGGCTGATGGACGCCACCCGCGAGACGGTGGCGGCCTTCCTCGGCGCGCCGAGCGCCCGCGAGGTCTCCTTCGGCCAGAACATGACGACGCTCAACTTTTCGCTCAGCCGCGCCCTGGCGCGGGAGATGAAGCCGGGGGACGAGATCGTCATCACCCAGCTCGACCACGAGGCGAACCGCGGACCGTGGCTCGCCCTCCGGGAGCAGGGGATCGTGGTCCGCGAGGTGGCCCTGCGGCCGGACGGTCGCCTCGACGCCGAGGACTTCGCGCGGCAGGTGACCCCGCGCACGCGGCTGGTGGCGATGGGGCTCGCCTCGAACGCGCTCGGCACGGTCAACGACGCGGCGCTGGCGCGGCGGCTGGCGCGCGAGGTGGGAGCCTGGCTGCTCCTCGACGCCGTCCACTACGCCGCCCATTTTCCCCTCGACGTCACGGCGCTCGACACCGACTTCCTGCTCTGCTCGGCCTACAAGTTCTATGGCCCGCACGTGGGGATCCTCTATGCGCGCCCCGGCCTCCTCGACCGCCTGCGCACCGACAAGCTCGCAGTCCAGGACGACGCCGCTCCCTTCCGGATCGAGACCGGCACCCTGAACCACGCCGCCCTGGCCGGCGTGAAGGCGGCGATCGACTACATCGCCTCGTGGGGGGCAGGGGAGAGCGAGCGGGAGCGGATCGTCTCGGCGATGCGCGGGATCGGCGCCTGGGAGCACGCCCTCGGCGCCTACTACCACCAGAGTGTGGCGGCGATCCCCGGCGTCACCGCCTACGGTCCGGACTTCACGCCGGCCGCGGGCCAGCGCGCGCCGACGGTGTCGATCACCATCGACGGGGTCACGCCGCACGACGCCGCACGCTCGCTCGGCGCCCGCGGGCTCCAGGTGTGGGACGGCCACTTCTACGCCGCGCGGGCGATCGAGGTCCTGGGCCTCGAGCCCCGCGGCGGCGTGATCCGCACCGGCGTCGTGATGTACAACACCTGCGGGGAGATCGACCGCCTGCTGGCGGGGGTCGCGGAGCTGGCGAAAAGAGCTTAGGGCTTCCCTACCAGCTCCACACCCGCCGCCGCGGCGCCGAGCGCGACCGCCTGCGGGAGATGCCTGCCGTCGAGCCAGACGATCCGCTGCGCGTCGAGCTCGCCGCGCAGCCGGGCCATCGCCTCCCCCATGCGGGCGAGGCTGGAGACGTCCTCGACCGGCCCCCAAGCCTTGGCCGCGGGCGCGTCCTTGCCGTACAGGCTCCAGACGAAGAGCGGCACGCGGATCGTCTCGAGGTAGCGCCGCACCGTCGGGGGATCGTAGAGGCCGAAGACGTCCGGGGTCTCCTTGCCGAGCACCAGGAGCACCGCCCGGCGGTGGTTCTCGGAAGCCGCCTTCAGCCCCGCCACCGAGACGGCGTCGGCGATGCGCCGGGGACCCTTCGCCTCGTCGATCAGACGCTTGTTGGTGAGCAGGAAGAACATCCCGCCGTCCGTCCAGTCGAGGGGGGGCGAGAGCTGGAAGAGGTCGGCGGGGATCCGCGAGTCGTGGAAGGGAGCGCTCGACAGGGCGAGGTACTGGAGGTGGTTCTGGGGGCCGAGCTGCAGGCCGGTGCGCAGGATCGGGATCGAGATCCCCTTCTTCTGCGCGGGGGCCAACCGGTCGAGGATCTCGTCGGCGGTCGGCAGGCAGACGACGGTGATCTTCCCCTCCCCCTCCTCCACCGCCGCCACCGAGGCCGGCTTGGCGTCGACGGTGAGCCAGCCGCCGAGCCGCTCCGCGGCCGGCAGCGACTTCCCCGCGGCGAGCCGCAGGGGGACCGCCGTCAGCTCCGTCGAGACCTCGCCGCCATACTCGCCGCCGTAGATGGCGTCGCGGTGGGCCACCACTCCCGAGGGGAAGCGGAGGTCGGCGCTGAGGACGTGCAGGCTCTTCAGGCTCTGCGCGGGGAGGGCGGCGCGGCCGGCGGCGTCGGCCTTCAGCGGCTTGCCGTCGAGGGTGAGCGCGATCTTCTCCGGCTTGACGCCGCTGACGCTCTGCCAGATCAGCTGGGCCTGGGCGGGGATGCCGTCCGTCCCCTTCTCGAGCACGATCTCGACCTCCGCCGGCGGCCGGGGGAGGTTGATCCACTGCGTCGCATGGGCGATTTCCTTCCCCTCGGCGTCGAGGGCCCGGGCGACCAGCTCGTGCGGCTTGAGGTCCGGGCCGAGATCGACCTGGGCGCTCCACGGCGCGCGCGTGATCCGGCCGGCCGCGGCGCCGTCGAGCGTCAGCTCCACCGCCGCCACCGGACCGCCGACCTTGACCTCGATCGGGTAGACGCCGGAGATGAGGCCGAGGATGAGGGTGACGAATACGATCATGCGAACGTCTCCTTATTAAACCAGGGCACGGAACCAGGGCACGGTCAAGGCGTGGCGACCAATCCCAGCCCGGCGGCGGTCGCGGCGGGGGTGAGAGCGATGTCCTGGGGCAGATGGCGGCCGTCGAGCCAGACGATCTGCTGGCGGTCGAGCTCGCCGCGCAGGCGGGCCACCGCCTCCTTCATCCGCGCGAGGCTCGAGACGTCCTCGACCGGTCCCCAGGCCCTGGCGAGCGCCGTGTCCGGCCCGTAGAGGCTCCACACCACCAGCGGCACGTGGACCGCCGCGAGGTAGCGCCGCACCGCCGCGGGGTCGTAGCGGCTGGTGTCCTTGACCTCCCGCCCGAGGATCAGGAGCACTGCCCGGCGGTGGTTCTCGGCCGTGGCCTGGAGCCCGGCCACCGCCACGGCATCGGCGATGCGCAGCGGGCGCTTCGCCGCCGCCCGGCTGATCAGCCGCTTGCGGGTCAGGAGCTGGAACATCCCCCCCTCCGCGTCGACCGGCATCGAGATCTGGAACAGGTCGGTCGGGATCCGCCCGGCGTGGAAGGGGATGCTCGACAGGGAGAGGTACTGGAGATGGTCGCCGGGCGCGAGCTTCATCCCGGCGGCGGAGCCGAGGGGGGTGGAGCCGAGGGTGAGGACCGCCGGCGCCTGCTTGCGCCCGGGGGTCAGCCGGTCGAGGATCTCGGTGCTGGTCGGCAGGCAGACGGCGGTGATCTTCGCCGGTCCCCCCTCGACGGCGGCGGCGGAGACCCGCTCGCCGCCGGCGGTGAACCAGCCGCCGAGCTGGTCGAGCGGCGGCAGGGAGCTCCCCGGCGCCAGGCGGACGGGCACCGCCGTCAGCTCGGTCGAGACGTCGCTGCCGTAGTCGCCGCCATAGCTGATATCCCGGTACGCCGTCACCCCCGGAGGGAACCAGAGCTCGGCGGTCAGGATGTGCAGGCTCTTGAGGTTGCGGACGGGGAGCACGGCCCTCCCCGCGTCGTCGACCTTCAGCGGCTGGCCGTCGAGGGTGAGGCTGATCGACAGCGGCTTGACGCCGTTGACCACCTGCCAGGTGAGCTGGGCGCGGACGGGGACTCCTTCACCGTTCCTCTCCAGCACGATCTCGACCTCCGCCGGCGGCCGGGGGAGGTTGATCCACTGCGAACGGCGGGCGATCTCCGTCCCGCGTGCGTCGAGGGCGCGGGCGACCAGCTCGTGCGGGCGGAGGTCCGGCCCGAAATTGACCCAGGCGCTCCAGGGCGGGCTGGTGATCCGGCCGGCCGCGGCGCCGTCGAGCGTGTATTCGACCGCGACGACCGGACCGCCGACCTTGACCTCGATCGGATAGGAGCCCGAGATCAGGCCGAGCAGCAGGGTGACGAAAGCGATCATGCGGGTCTCTCCAATCTCGAGCCTAGGGAGTGGACGCCAGGGTCAACCCGGCGGCGGCCGCCTTGGGAGCCAGGGCGATCGACTGCGGCAGGTAGCGGCCGTCGACCATCAGGATCCGCTGCGAGTCGAGCTCGTCGGCGATGCGGCTCACCTCGGCGTAGAGGTGGCGGGTCGTCGAGACGTCCGTCGCTCCCCAGGCCGCCGCCGTCGAGCCCGGCGGCGGATCGCCCAGCGACCAGACGAAGAGGGGGACGCGCAGGGTGGCGAGGAAGCGGCGGACCCTGGCCGCGTCGTAGCGGCTGGCGTCCGTCTCGCTCCCCGCCAGGACCAGCAGCACGGCGCGGCGGCGGTTCCCGTCCATCGCCGCGAGCCCGGCGGAGGCCACCGCGTCGGCGATCCGGGGATTGGGCGAGGTTGCCACCGGATCGTGCAGCAGGAACCAGGGGAGCCCTCCCTGCGCGTAGGTGAAGGGAGGGCTGATCGGGAAGAGGTCCGAGGTCTCGCCGCCGCTCGCGATCCGTTGCGGACGGGCGGGCAAGAGGTGGACCTGGTCCTCGCGGCCGAGGCGCATCTCGTAGTGCAGGTCACGGCCCCGGGGGAGGGAGCCCTTGCGCCCCATGCCGGCCAGCTCGAAGCCGGTGGCGGCCACGACGACGTAGAGCTTGCCCGGCCCCTCCTCCACGGCGTCGACGGCGAGCGGCTTCCCCTCCGCGGTGAGCCAGCCGCCGAGCTGAGCCGGCGCCGGCAGCCGCGAGCGCGAGTGGACGGGGACGCCGGTGAGCTCGGTCGACACCTCGCTGCCGTACTCGCCGCCGTAGGCGACTTCCCGGCGCACCGAGCGGTCCGGCTTGAAGTCCACCTCCGCGGTGAGCACGTGCACCGACTTCAGGTCGTGCGCCGGCAGGAGCCCGCGCCTGCCCTCGTCGAGCTTCACGGGCAGGCCGTCGAAGGCGAGGGACACCGCGCGCAGGTCATCCCCCGCGAGGTTCCGCCAGACCACACTGGCCGCCTTGGGAGGACCGCCTCCGCCCCCTTCGAGCGCGATCTCGACCTTGGCCAGCGGCTGCGGGAGGTTGACCCACTCCGCGGTCCGGGCGAGCTCGCCGCCGCGCGCGTCGAGGGCGCGGGCCACGATCTCGTGCGGCAGCAGGTCGGAGCCGAAGTCGACCGTGGCCTTCCAGGGGGGCCCCGGAATCCGCGTCGCGGTGCCGCCGTCGACCTGGATCTCGACGGCGGCCGCCGGGCCGTCCACCGTCAGCTCGACGGGGTAGGGGCCCGAGATCAAGCCGAAGAACAGCGTGAGGAATGCGATCGACATCGTCATCTCCCGGTGTGAACTTGGGTCTTACGACAAACCCTGAGCAAGCGCTGTGCCGGAGAGGCCGCTCGGGGGCGGTGGGGGTGGATCGACCTCCCCGGAGGACGGCGGGCTCCCCAAAAAGGGACTGAGGGACGGCGCGCGCCAGCTTACAGAATACGGGAAACGATGAGGTAGGCAACCCACGAAATCGCCGCCGAGATCGGGATGGTCAGCAGCCAGGCCCAGACGATGCGGCCGGCGACCCCCCACTTCACCGCCGAGAGGCGGCGGGTGGAGCCGACGCCGATGATCGCGCCGGTGATCGTGTGGGTGGTCGACACCGGGATGCCGGCGAGCGTCGCGCCCATCAGGGTGATCGCCCCGGCGGTCTCGGCGCAGAAGCCGCCGATCGGCTGCAGCTTGGTGATCTTGGTCCCCATCGTCTTGACGATGCGCCAGCCGCCGAACAGGGTGCCGAGGGCGATCGCCGCCTGGCTGAGCAGGATCACCCAGACCGGCACCTTGAAGTGCGCCAGGTAGCCCGAGGCGACCAGCAGGCCGGTGATGATCCCCATCGTCTTCTGGGCGTCGTTGCCGCCGTGGCCGAGGCTGTAGGCGGCGGCCGAGAGGAGCTGCAGCTTGCGAAAGTGGCGGTCGACCCGCGAGGGGCGCCAGCGGCGGACGATCCAGGTGACGCCGACCATCAGGGCGAAGCCGAGGACGAGCCCGATCAGCGGCGCGAGGACGATGAACAGCAGCGTCTTCGTCCACCCCGCGGAGAGGATCGCGCCGAACCCCGCCTTGGCGATCGCCGCGCCGCCGTAGCCGCCGATCAGCGCGTGCGAGGAGGAGACCGGCAGGCCGTAGTACCAGGTGATCAGGTTCCAGGCGATGGCGCCGAGCAGGCCGGCGAGGATCACCTCCTGGGTCACCACCTTGAGGTCGATCATGCCGTTGCCGATCGTGTTGGCGACGTGGGTGCCGAGCACGAAGGCGGCGACGAAATTGAAGATCGCCGCCCAGGCGACCGCCTTGTTGGGCGACAGCACCCGCGTCGAGACGACGGTGGCGATCGAGTTCGCCGCGTCGTGGAAACCGTTCAGGAAATCGAACGTGAGGGCGACGAAGACGATGAAGACGACGAGGGCGGTGGCGGCGGTCATTGTCTGGAGGGCTGGAGCCGGGAGCCGAGCGGCGGGGATCAGGCGTTCTTGACGATGACGTTGCCCACGATGTGCGTGTAGTCCTTGCACTGATCGCAGGCGTTCTCGAGCCCGTCGTAGATCTCCTTCCACTTCATGATCTCGAGCGGGTCGCGGCCGTTGGCCCGGAAGAGGTCGGCGATCACCTGATTGTAGAGGTCGTCGGCGTGGTTCTCGAGGTCCGAGATGCGGACGATCGACTGCTGGATCTCGCGCTGCTTGGCGAGGTTCCAGATCCGCTCGGTGACCCCCTCGACCTCGGCCGTCATCTCGACCAGGATGTCGGCGAACTGCTTGAGCCCGGGGGGCGACTCGTCGAGGTCGAAGTTGATCAGCTGCTGCGCCACCCCCTCGATGTAGTCGAGCACGTCGTCGAGGTCGGTCGCCAGCGAGCGGATGTCCTCGCGGTCGAAGGGGGTGATGAAGGAGGAGTTGAGGGCGTCGAAGATCTGGCGGGTGATGTCGTCGCCGTCGTGCTCGAGCTTGCGCAGCGCGGGCATGCGCTCGCGGCGGCCCGGCAGATCGACCGCCACGAACTCGACGAACAGACGAGCGGCCGCGAGCAGGTTCGCCGTGTCGCGGTCGAACAGCTCGTGGAAGCGCTCCTCTTTCGGCATCAACCAGCGGACGAGGGCGTCGACCTTCGCCATCCGGCTCCCCCTTTTTTGCGATCCGAGCGATCAGATATGGATGTGACGGCCGCATGGCGCACCTGTGACGCGCCGGCTGGGCGGATCGTAGCACCGGAGGACGGAAAGGTCTAAGGGCGACCACGGGTCGCCCCTACAATCTCCGCCGAAGGCTGGTGTAGGGGCGACCGGCGGTCGCCCTGCAACCCCGGCCTCTACCCCGGCCCGAGCTCCAGCCCCGTGGCCAGCACCGTCGGGGCGCCGATCATCCCGTCCAGGGGGTGGAAGGTGAGGTCGCGCCCGACGCCGGCGATCCCTCGGAGGAAGGCGCCGATGCCGCCGGAGAGGGCGGCGCCGGCGACCGGCGAGGTGGCGCGGCCGGCCTCGATGGCGAAGCCGCAGACGGGGAGGGTGAAGCGGTCGGCCTCGAGGTCGAAACGGCCGGGGCCGGTGGGGTCGATCAGGTAGAAGCCGCGCGGGATGGCGCCGAGCAGCGCCGCCACCGGGGTGCGCGGATCGGGCTTGAGGTAGAGGTGGGTCGGCCCGGGGGTAGGGAGGTCGCGCCAGCCGGCCCGGCGGACGCACCCCGAAGCCTCGCCGTGCGCGGCACCCTCCTGCCACCAGGCGAGCAGCGGCTGGCGGAAGACGCCGTCCTCGACCAGCACCACCTCGCGGGTCGGCATCCCCTCGCCGTCGACCGGCGACTCGAAGGTGCCGCCGGGGAGGCGGCCGTTGTCGATCAGCGTCACCCGCTCCGCCGCGAAGCGCCCCCGTCCGCCAACCCCACCGCCGATCCCGCCGACCCCGCCGACATTCCGCGAGCCGGCCCCCGGCGGCCCCACCAGGAGCGGCAGCAGCCCGGCGAGCAGCCGCGCCGTGACCGGCGGAGCGAGCAGCAGCTCCCCCGAGCCGCGGGCCGGCGGCTCCCCGCGGGCCGACACCGCCAAGCGGTTGGCCAGGCGGCGGGCGAGGGCCGCGGGATGGAACTGCCGGGTCTCGCGGGCGGCGACGTAGAGAGTCGCCATCTCCTGGCGGCCCCCGGTTCCCGGACCGGCCGCCTCGAGGTAGAGGGTGGCGACGCGGGCCCGGGCAGAGGCCCGCAGGCCGCGGCTGTTGGCGAGCTCGGACTCGCTCGAGCCGTCCTCCAGCACGGCGCGCAGCAGGCGGGCCCGGGGGAGCTCGGCCGCGAGCTCGCGGCCGAGGCTCTCGAGCAGCTTCAGCCCCTCCCGCTCGCCGGTCAGCGGCGTATCGAAATCCGAGGGGGGACTCCACGCCGGACCGGCGGGCGGCGGCGGCGGCTCCGGGAGCTCGAGAGCCGGGCCGGCGACCGGCTCGGGCCACGGGCCGCCCGGGGTCGGATCGCCGGTCGCGGCGGCGAAGAAGGAGGCCCGCCGGTTGCCGGCGCGCACCGCCCAGGCCCGCTCCTGGCTCGTCGCGGAGGTCTCGGTGAGGGGCGTGCGCTCGAGGCGGCGCGAGCGTCCGCGCTTGACGTAGACCTCGGCGTCCGTCAGGTGGCGCTTGAGCAGCGCATGCAGGATCTCGTCGAGCGGCGAGGGCATCGGAGGGCTCAAGGGTTGACCTCCACCCCTTCCAGGCGGAGCGACGGCGCGGTCGCCCAGACGGGGAGCCGCTGCCCCCCCTTGGCGCACCAGCCGGCGCCGGCGGGGCGCGCCGCGGCGCCGACCGCCGCCACCCGGTTCAGCAGGTCCGCCACCCGTCCGCGCAGCACGCAGGGCCCCACCGCCTCGGCGAGCGCGCCGCGCCGGAAGCGCCGGCCGTACGGGAAATGCAGCGTGAACTCGCCCGACAGTGGATCGAGCGCGCCGCGGCTCGCCTCCGGCAGGTAGAGCCCCTCCTCGCCCCCGGCCAGCAGGTCGGCCTCGGAAGCCGCGCCCGGCACGATCTCGAGATGGCTCGAACGGGGCCCCGGAGGGAGGTGCCGGGTGCCGCGCCGCCCGGCCCCCGGCAGCAGCACCGGCGAGGTGCGGGCCCACAGGAGGTCGGCGAGCGGCTGCTCCACGGCGCCGCCGCGCAGCAGCCAGCGGCGGACGGTGGCCGACCCTTCGTCGTCGGTGGTGCGGAGCACCCCGTCCGGCGCCGACGCGGGGTCGTCCAGCACGTCGAGGCAGGGCGCCGCCATCGCCACCCCCACCGCCGCCTCCGGATTTCCCCCCTGGGCGAGGGTGTCGGCCTCGAGGGCGTGCGCCACCGCCTCGTGGAGCAGCACGGCGACCGCCGCGGACCCGAGCACCGCCGGCCCCTGGTGACGCAGGGCGGGCGGCGCCGCCCGGCTGCGGAACAGCGCCACCACGGCGGCGGCCACGATCTCCGCGGCGCCGTTCGCCCCCGCAATCCCGAAGGCCGGCCGCGGCAGGAGCGCCCCGTAGCGGGCCCAGGACGCCTCGATCGTGCAGCTGTAGAACGCCTCGTGCTCGGCGGCGGGCACCAGGCGCGGCCCCACCACCTGCACCCAGCGCCGGTGGCGGCGCACGGTGACCCGCAGCGGGAACCCCACGTGGTGCGCCCGCAGGGCGCGCGACAGGGCGCCGGGAAACTCGAGCAGCTCGCTGGCGTCGAGCGGCTCGGGGGGAGCGACGGGGAGCGACGGCTCGGGGTAGCTGGCGGCGGAGATCGCCCGCGCCACCTGGCGCAGCGCCTCGGAGAACGGCCGCGCCTCGACGGCGTCGCGCGAGGCGAGCCAGGTCTGCCCCTCGCGCACCAGGCGGACGGCGAACCCCTCCTCCCGCCGGACGCGCAGCGAGCCGGCATCCCCTTCGGGCGGCAGCTCGACCTCCTCGCGCCGCTCGAAGAAGGCGTCCACCACGTCCTCGGGGCGTTCGGCGATCTGGGAGAGAGTGCGGGCGACGGCGGCGGTATCCAGCTTCGCAAACGGCATGGGAGGCGGATTCTATCCCCTGCGGCCGAGCAGTGTCCTGGTTTGAACCGCGCAGCCGACTGGCAGCGACGAAGGAGCGGAGCCCGAAGGAGGCGAGCAGGTTTCAAACCAGGACACTGCCGGCTGCGGCGTCTCCGAGAATTGCGATCAAGGTTTGCGGTAAGATCGCCGCCGCCATGGCCCAGGCCCTCAATCCACGCCTCGAAGAGCTGCAACGCCGCCGCGCCGCCGCGGAGCTGGGCGGCGGCCAGGAGCGGATCGACAAGCAGCACGCGGCGGGGAAGCTCACCGCCCGCGAGCGGGTCGAGCTGCTGCTCGACGCCGGCTCGTTCGTCGAGATCGACGCTCTCGTCACCCACCGCTGCCGCGACTTCGGCATGGACAAGGTGGCGATCCCCGGCGACGGCGTGGTCTGCGGCTTCGGCACGGTCGACGGGCGCCTGGTCTACGTCTTCGCCCAGGACTTCACCGTCTTCGGCGGCTCGCTCTCCGAGACCAACGCGGCGAAGATCTGCAAGGTGATGGACCTCGCCGTCGAGAACGGCGCGCCGGTGATCGGCCTCAACGACTCCGGGGGGGCCCGCATCCAGGAGGGGGTCGCCTCGCTCGGCGGCTACGCCGACATCTTCCTGCGCAACACCCTCGCCTCGGGGGTGGTGCCGCAGATCAGCGCCATCCTGGGCCCCTGCGCGGGGGGCGCCGTCTACTCGCCGGCGATCACCGACTTCATCTTCATGGTCGAGGGGACGAGCTACATGTTCGTCACCGGCCCCGAGGTGATCAAGACGGTCACCCACGAAGAGGTCAGCATGGAGGAGCTGGGGGGTGCCTCGACCCATGCTGCGAAGAGCGGCGTCTGCCATCTCACGGTGGCGAGCGACGCCGCCTGCCTGGCCGCCATCCGCGAGCTGCTCTCCTACCTTCCCAGCAACAACCTCGACGACCCGCCCGCCGGCCACAGCGACGACGATCCGAGCCGCGAGTCCGCAGCCCTCGACACCCTGGTCCCCGAGGACCCGAACAAGCCCTACGACATCAAGCGGCTGATCGCCGAGGTGGTCGACGACGGCCGCTTCTTCGAGATCCACGCCCGGTACGCGCGCAACCTCGTGGTCGGCTTCGCCCGCATCGGCAACAAGAGCGTCGGCATCGTCGCCAACCAGCCGGCCTACCTCGCCGGGGTGCTCGACATCGACGCCTCGCTCAAAGGGGCGCGCTTCGTGCGCTTCTGCGACGCCTTCAACATCCCGCTGGTCACCTTCGAGGACGTCCCCGGGTTCCTGCCGGGCACCACCCAGGAGTTCGGCGGCATCATCAAGCATGGCGCGAAGCTCCTCTACGCCTACGCCGAGGCGACCGTGCCGAAGATCACCGTGATCACCCGCAAGGCCTACGGCGGCGCCTACTGCGTGATGTCGAGCAAGCACCTGCGGACGGACGTCAACTTCGCCTATCCGACGGCGGAGATCGCGGTGATGGGGCCGGAAGGGGCGGTGAACATCCTCTACCGGCGCGATCTGGAGGAGGCGGGCGCCGAGGCGCCGCGGGTGCGCGCCGAGAAGGTGGCGGAGTACCGGGAGAAGTTCTCGAACCCCTACATCGCCGCCGAGCGCGGCTTCGTGGACGCGATCATCGAGCCGCGCCGCACGCGCCCCGAGATCGTGCGCGCGCTGCGCCAGCTGGGGTCCAAACGGGCGAGCGTGCCGCCGAAGAAGCACGGCAACCTTCCGCTCTAGAGACCTGGAGCCGGAAGTCCTCTGTTTTCGTAGACTTTGTTGACATGCGGGCGGCGCCTGGGGCAAGCTGGCGCAGCCCGAAAGGCGAACAGATCACCGGCGGGTGAGGCCAAGCGGAACCGGTCCAAGGAGAGGACATGAGAGAGCGAGATCGTGAGCTGAAGCGTCGGCGGCATCGCCGCCAGAAGCGTTTGAAGAAACAGCCGGCGGAGGATATCCACCGTCCCGAGCGGGCGAGCGGCTCGAAGCGCGCCGTCAAGAAGGTTCCGCCCGCTCCCGCCGAGACCGCCGGCAACCAGGCCGCGGCGGTCGCCCCGCCTCCCGCCGAGGCCCCGGCGAAGAAGAAGCCGGCGGCGAAGAAGGCTCCGGCCAAGAAGGCTCCCGCGAAGCCCGCGGAAGCCGAGGCCGCCGCGCCGCCGGCTGCCGCCGCTCCCGACGAGCCCGAGGAGCCCCAAGGCGCCTGACGCCCTCCCGCCATGTCCGACTACCGTTCGCTGAAGGCCGTTGATCCCGAGGTGTATCAGGCGATCGCCGACGAGCGCGCGCGCCAGAACTTCGGGCTCGAGCTGATCGCTTCCGAAAACTTCGTCAGCCGCGCCGTGCTGGAGGCCGCCGGCAGCGTGCTGACCAACAAGTACGCCGAGGGGTATCCCGGCCGGCGCTACTACGGCGGCTGCGAGTACGCGGACGTAGTCGAGCGGCTCGCCATCGAGCGGGCGCGCGAGCTGTTCGGCGCCGAGCACGTCAACGTGCAACCGCACAGCGGTACTTCGGCCAACATGGCGGTCTACTTCGGCTTCCTGAAGCCGGGCGACAAGCTGATGGGGATGGACCTGTCGAGCGGCGGCCATCTCACCCACGGCCACCGCCTCTCCTACTCGGGGCGCGACTTCCAGGTGATCTCCTACGGCGTCGACCGCGAGACCGAGACGATCGACTACGACGAGGCCGAGCGCCTGGCGGTCGCGGAGCGGCCGAAGCTGATCGTCTGCGGCGCCTCGGCCTACAGCCGGGTGATCGATTTCGCGCGCTTCCGCGCCATCGCCGACAAATCAGGCTCGCTGCTGATGGCCGACATCGCCCACATCGCGGGGCTGGTGGCGGCGGGGATCCATCCCTCCCCCGTGCCGCACTGCCACTTCGTGACCACCACCACCCACAAGACGTTGCGCGGGCCGCGCGCCGGCATGGTGATGTGCAAGGAGGAATTCGCCAAGGACCTCGACCGCGCCGTCTTCCCCGGCATCCAGGGGGGGCCGCTGATGCACATCATCGCGGCCAAGGCGGTGGCGTTCAAGGAGGCGCTGACCGACGACTTCCGCGGCTACCAGCGGCAGATCGTGGCCAACGCCCGAGCGCTCGCAGCGCGCCTCGCGGCGTCGGGATTCCGCATCGTCTCCGGCGGTACCGACAATCACCTCTTCCTGCTCGACGTCGCCAAGGCGGGGCTGACCGGCAAGGTCGGCGAGAAGGCCCTCGACGCCGCCCACATCACGGTCAACAAGAACACCATCCCCTACGATCCGAACCCGCCCCTCGTCGCCTCCGGCATCCGCATCGGCACGCCGGCCTTGACCACCCGCGGCATGAAGGAGCCCGAGATGGACCTCGTCGGCGACTTCATCGCCGAGGTCCTGCGCGCCCCCGAGGACGCCGGAGTTCAAAGTGCGGTGAAGCAGAAGGTGCGGGCGCTCTGCGAGCGGTTCCCGCTCTACGATCCCCTGATGTAGTCAGATGTAGTGGGCCCGGATCGCCTTCCGGATCTCCCCGATCAGGAAGATCGAGCCGCAGGCGACCAGGATCTCCCCGCCGAGCGCGAGGGCCCGGTCGAGGGCCTGGCCGGGATCGGGCTCGACGTAGACTCCCTCTCGATCCCCGAGCAGCGCCGCCAGCTCCCGCGGCGGCTTGGCGCGCGGGCTCAGCGGTGTGGTCAGCACGATCCTTTCGGCGTAGGGCGCGAGGGCGCCGAGCATCGCCGCGAAATCCTTGTCTCCCAGCACGCCGAAGAGGAGGTCGACCGGACGGCCGAGACGGGCGAGGAAGCCGGCCAGCGCCTCGGCTCCCGCCGGGTTGTGGGCCGCGTCGAGCACGATCCGCCGGCCGCCGGGGAGCTCGATCGCCTCCAGCCGGCCGGGCCAGCGGCAGGCCGCGGCTCCCTCCCGGATCTCGCCGGGACCGATGCGCGCGAAGCCCAGGCCGGCGAGCGCCTCGGCCGCCCGCACGGCGAGCCCCAGGTTCTTCGCCTGATGCTCGCCGAGCAGGGAGATCTCCAGGTCGTAGGCGCGGACGGGCGAGGCGAGCCGCACCCGCTGTCCGCTCCAACCGCCGGGGCCTTCCGGCTCGATCGCCGCGATGCGGACTTCTTCCGACGCGAAGTGGAGGTCGGCGCCGATCTCGGCGGCGGCCTCGCGCACCGCTTCCGCCGCCTCCGGCTCCTCGATCCAGACGTACGCCGGCCGCCCCGGGCGCAGGATCCCCGCCTTCTCGCGGGCGATCGCGGTGAGGGTGTCGCCCAGGTACTCCATGTGATCGAAGCCGATCGGAGTGATCAGCGACAGGAGGGGATCGCAGAGGTTGGTGGCATCGAGCCGGCCGCCGAGGCCGACCTCGACCACCGCCAGGTCGATCGTGGATTCGGCGAACCAGCGGAAGGCCGCGAGGGTGACCGCTTCGAAGTAGGTTGGAGGGGTCCCCGTCTCGCGCTCGGCGAGGTCGATGATCTCCGTGAGCAGCGTTGCGAACCGCTCGGTCTCGATCGTCTCGCCGTCGATCCGCAGCCGCTCCTCGACGCGCTCGAGGTGGGGGGAGGTGTAGTGCCCGGTGCGGTAGCCGGCGGCGCGGGCCATCCCGGCGAGCAGCGCCGAGGTCGACCCCTTGCCGTTGGTGCCGGCGATCAGCACGCAAGGGATACGCAGTTGTGGATCGCCCATCCGCGCCAGCAGCTCGCGCGAGCGCTCGAGGCCGAGCTTGATGCCCTGCGCCTCGAGGCGGGAGAGGATCGCGTCGGGAGTTACGTCAGGTGCCGCAGGCACCGGGCGAGCGTCTCCTTCAAGTCCGCGCGCTTCACCACCAGGTCGAGGAAGCCGTGGTCGAGCAGGAACTCGCTGCGCTGGAACCCTTCGGGGAGGCTCTGGCGGATCGTCTGCTCGATGACGCGCGGCCCCGCGAAGCCGATCAGGGCGCCCGGCTCGGCGATGTTGAGGTCGCCCAGCATGGCGAAGGAGGCGGTCACCCCGCCGGTGGTGGGATCGGTCAGCACCGAGAGATAGGGCAGCCGCGCCGTGCGCAGGCGCGACAGGGCGGCCGAGATCTTCGCCATCTGCATCAGCGAGAGGACCCCCTCCTGCATGCGGGCTCCCCCCGAAGCGGAGACGACGATCAGCGGCACCTTGCGGTCGACGGCCCGCTCGGCGGCGCGGGTGATCTTCTCGCCGACGACCGACCCCATCGAGCCCCCCATGAAGCGGTACTCCATGGCGGCGAGCACCACCGGCATCTCCTCGATCGCCCCCTGGACGACGATCACCGCGTCGCGCTCCCCCACCGCCTGCTGGTACGACTTGAGGCGGTCGCGGTAGCGCTTGGTGTCGCGGAAGCTCAGCGGGTCGGTGGGCGAGATCCCCGCGAACAGCTCGCGCGGCTCCGGCTCGTCGAGGAGCAGCGCGATACGGGCGCGGGCGTCGATCCGGAAGTGATGGCCGCAGTGCGGGCAGACCTTCAGGTTGCGGTCGAGGTCGCGCGAGTAGACGATCTCCTTGCAGCTGTCGCACTTGACCCACAGCCCTTCGGGCACGTTGCTGCGCGGCCGGTCCATGCGGATCGGCTTGGGCTTTTTGGTCTTGCGGAACCAGGCCATGGAAAATCGATCGCTCAGCGGTCAGGTGGGGCGGGGACGCCGCGGCGCTCGATCGCGGGCCTCGGAGGCCAGGGATCGAGCGCGGGCCTCAAAGGAAAACCGGCCCCCGCCTGAGAGACATGGACCGGTGCCGCCGTCCTCCGCCGGAGGTCACGCGTCGCCGGCGTGCCCTTCTTCGGCTTCGAGGTCGTTGGGGATGTTGAGCCGCATGCAGGCCGCGTCGAACATCTGACGGGACGCCTTCTTGGCGTTCTGCAGCTCGGCGAGCCGGTCCTTGACCTTCGCCAGCTCCTCCTCGATCTGGCGATCGAGCTCCTCCATCTCCTGGCGAGTCACCGCCAGCGTATTCTCGTAGAACTTTCTCTGCTGTTCGCTGAGGCTCATCGTCTCGTCTTCCTCCGCATCGCGATACCGGCATCGGAAGCCCCGAGGGAAGGGGCACCGGAACGCCGGCTCATAGCTTGAAAGGTATCTTCAGGCGGGTCCACATCTTGACCCGGACTCCATCCTTCGACGCAGGCTTGTAGTGCGAGGCCCGGGCCGCCGCCACCGCGGCTTCGTTCAGGCCGACGTTCTTCTTGATCGGCTCCGTGATCTTCACATCCTGGACCTCGCCGTTCTCGTCCACCAGAACGGAGCAGATCACGACCCCCTCCACCCGCAAAGTCCGGGCCATCGGAGGATATCCCGGTTTCGGAGAGCTGACAAGTTGTGGCGGCACGACCCCGGCCCCTATCCCCACCAGCTCGCCCACCTTGGTGCGCGGGGCCGCCGGCTCCGCCTCGTGCTTCGCCGCTTCGACCGAGGGCGCGGGAACCGCGGGAGAAGGCACCGGCGCCTTCTCCTCCACCTTCGCGGGCTCCGGCGGGCGCGGCGGCGGCGCGGCCTGGGGAGCCGGCTCGGGCGCGGCCGGCTTGGCGGCCGCGGGCGGCGGAGCCGGCACCGGCTTCGTGCCGGCGGCCAGGGTGGGCGGCGGGGTCGCGCCCTTGGCCGCGGCGACCTGCTTTTCGAGCTCCTTCAGCTTCGCTTCGTTCTTCTTCCGCAGCTCCTCTTCCTTGCCGGCGAGCTGGCGGTCGACCATCGCCTTGAGATCGACCGCGCTGGTGCCCGCGGCGGCCGGGGCTCCCGGGACCGCTGGGGCCGGCGCCGGGCTGGCGACCGGCGGCTGGGGCGCGGCGGGCGAGCCCGCGGCGGCGGTGGGCACGACCGGCGGCAGCGGGGTCGGCGCTTTGCGGTGGTTGAGGAACCAGAAGGTGAAGATGGCGATCACGACCAGGGCCGCGATGGCGGCGTAGAGCAGCGTACGGCTCTTGCGCCCCCCCTCCTCCTCGACGGCGACCCTCCCCATCGGGGCCACCGCTTCGACCGGGGCCATCGTCTCCTCGACGATCGAGGGCGGCGGCGGCGAGGCCAGCGGAATCGCCGGGGGGACGGCAACCGCGGACGGCGGCGGGGCCGAGGCTGGCTCCGGCTGGACGGGGAGAACCGGCGCCGGCGCCTGGGGAGCCTCGGGAGTCTGGGCGTCGAGGACCCGCTGGATGTAGATCGCGAGGTCCGCCGGGCCGGTCGACGGCGAGAGGGCGGCGAGCGCCCCCTCCAGCCGTTGCTTCATCTCGCCGGCGCTCTGGAAGCGGTCCTGGGGCTCGAGCGCCAGGGCGCGCATCACGATCTCGTCCACCTCGCGCGGCAGCGCCGGGTCGACCTGGCGCGGCGTGCGGACGCGTCCCTGGCGCACCGCTTCGAGCACCGAGACCTCGCTGTCGCCGGCGAACAGGCGCTCGCCGGTGACCATCTCGAAGAGGACGGCGCCGAGGGAGAAGAGGTCCGAGCGGCCGTCGACCGGCCGGCCCCAGGCCTGCTCGGGGGACATGTACTGGAGCTTCCCCTTGAGCGCTCCCATCTGCGTCTGGCTCGCCTTCGAGACCGCCTTGGCGATCCCGAAGTCGCACAGCTTGACGTCCCCCTCGCCGGTGAGCAGGACGTTCTGCGGCGAGACGTCGCGGTGCACCAGCCCGAGCTCGCGGTCCTCGAAGTCCCGCTTGCGATGGGCATAGTCGAGGGCGCTGGCGAGGCGGGCGGCGATCAGCAGGGCGAGCCCCAGCGGCAGCGGCATCCCCTTGCGGCGGCCGGCGTTGAGCAGGCTCCGCAGGTCGCGGCCGTCGACGTACTCCATGGCGATGTAGTAGTCGCGGCCGATCTTCCCCAGGTCGTAGATGTGGACGATGTTGGGGTGGGTGAGCTGCGCCGCCAGCTTCGCCTCGTCGATGAACATCCCCACGAACTCGGCGTTGTCCGTCATGTGGGGGAGGATGCGCTTGATGGCGACCGTCTTCTGGAACCCCTCGACGCCGCGCATCCGGGCCTTCCAGACCTCCGCCATGCCGCCGACGGCGATCCGCTCGAGCAGCGTGTACTGGCCGAAACGCTCCCCGCTCTGGCCGCCGGGGCCCTCGTCCGCGAAGACGGGGATGCGCTGCGTGGCGGCGGCATCCAGCATCGGCGGCACGGCTGAGGCCGCCGGGAAGACCGAGGCCCCGGTGAGCGCCGCCGGCGGGGTCACGACGGGCGGTGGCGCGGGCGGCGTGAAAGCGAGCGGCCTGGGAGCGGCCGGCCGGGCGGGAGCCTGGACGGGCGGGGCCGGAGGGGAGGACGGAGCGGTGCCCGGCCGCGTGGAGGTCCGCGCCAGCTCCTCGAGCTCCGCGAAGTCGAAGTCTCCCACCGCCCGCCCCTTGCGCACGGCCGTGCCCTCGGCGACCGGCGGCGGCGCGGGGGCGGCTGGGGGCGGCGCGGGCCTGGCCTTGTTGCCCAGCTCGAGGTTCGACAGCGTCTTGTTGAGCAGGGCGTCGACGTTATTAGCGGTCGTGGCGGCGGTCGCGGCGGCATTGGCGGCGTTGGCGGCCGTCTCCACGCGCCGCGGGGGCGCGGGGGGCGCGGCCGGGCGCGGCCGGGGATCGGCGGTCAGCATGCCGGAGAGGGTCTTCTCGAGACGCTGCTGGACGTCGTCGCCGGCATTACCGGTATTCCCGGGGGGCGGTGCGGCGGGGGTCGGCGGCGGCACGGCGCGCGGCGGCGCGATCACCGGCCGCGGGGTCTGTCCGGCTTCCACCTCGGCCAGCACGTCGCCGAAGATCTCCTTCGAGGTCAGCTTGTGCTCCGGGGTGGCGGTGACCACCGGCATCCCGCCCGTCCCGGACGGCCGGCGGGCGAGCAGCCCCTGGCGGGCGGCGAGCACCACCTGCTCGGCGGTGAACGGCTTGGCGATCCGCGCGTCCGCCCCCTCGCCGCCGCCGCTTCCCGATTCCGGCTGCAGGCCCACCACCCCCGGGCCGCCGGAGCGCCGGGAGAAGGAGAAGACGAGCACCTCGAAGCCCGGCAGGTCGGTCGCGGCGAGCACCAGGTCGGGAGGGGCCGGCGACGTGTGGAGCGCCTGGTCGACGCTCGGCACGATCCGCACGCTCCAGCCTTCCGCGCCAAGGGCGGATTGAATCCGTTCGACGTAGTGCACATCCGGCTCGACGACGAGGATGGAGGGCATACCAATCTCCGGCAAGAAATCTAGCAAGCCTTTCTAACATCCCAGCCCGTCTCAGGTCAATCGGGAGAGGGCGCAAAGGCCTTGATTTTTGAGGGATTTACCGCCGCGGCTGGCAAAAAATGGCGGAAGTCCTGTAAAATCAGCCTCCCTTCCGGGATTCTCGTCGCCAGGAGCCCTTCGATGTCAGGCCATAGCAAGTGGAGCACGATCAAGCACAAGAAGGCGGCGACCGACGCCCGCCGCGGGAAAATGTTCTCCAAGATCCTCAAGGAGATCACCGTCGCCGCGCGCATCGGCGGCGGCGATCCGAAGGGGAACGCCCGCCTGCGCTCCGCCCTCCTCGAGGCGCGGTCGAACAGCGTCCCCGGCGACAACATCGACCGCGCCATCAAGAAGGGGACCGGCGAGCTCGAGGCCGAGGTCTACGAGGAGATCGTCTACGAGGGGTACGGCCCGGGCGGCGTCGCCGTGATGGTCGAGGCGGCGACCGACAACCGCAACCGGACGGCCGGCGAGACCCGCCACATCTTCGCCCGCAACGGCGGCAACCTGGGGGAGGCGGGGTGCGTCGGCTGGATGTTCCGCCGCCGCGGCTACTTCGCCATCGAGCGCAGCGCCCTCGCGGGTGAGATGGACGAGGAGAAGCTGATGGAGCTCGCCCTCGAGCTCGGCGCCGACGACGTCGCGGTCGAGGACGAGGTCTACGAGATCTTCACCGCGATGGGGGACTTCCTCACCGTCCAGGAGGAGCTCGAGCGGCGCAAGATCCCGACCGTCGCCGCCGAGCTCGCGATGATCCCCGACACCACCGTCGACGTGCCGCGCGAGAAGGTGGGCCAGGTGCTGCGCCTGGTCGAGGCCCTCGAGGACCACGACGACGTCCAGAAGGTCTGGGTCAACCTCAACATCGACGAGAACGTCCTCGCCGCGCAGTCCCGCTAGCCCAAGCGCCGCGGCCGCCGCACCCGGACCACCCCGCCGTGCTCATCCTGGGAATCGATCCGGGCAGCCTCCACACCGGCTACGGCCTGGTCGAGAAGCGCGGCTCCGCCCTCACCCCGCTCGAAGCCGGGCGCTTCTCCTGCCCGCGCGGCCTCGACCTCCCCCGCCGGCTCGCCCATCTCTCTCTGGCCTTGAGCGAGCTGGTCGAGCGCCGGCCTCCCGACCTCGCCGTCCTCGAGACGCCGTTCCACGGCATGAACGCGCACTCGCTGATCGTGCTCGCCCAGGCCCGGGGCGCCCTGCTGGCGGCGCTCGCCCTGCGCGGCATCGAGATCTGCGAGTACAGCCCGGCCGAGGTCAAATCGGCCGTCACCGGCAACGGCCGCGCCGACAAGGGACAGGTCGCCCACATGGTGCGCCTGATCCTCGCCACCCGCGGCGAGGGGTGGGCGAGCGACGCCACCGACGCCCTCGCGCTCGCCATCTGCTGCGCCCAGCGGCTGAAGCTCGACCGCCTCGCCGCCCAGACTGCTAAGCCCTTGAATTCAAAGGCTTGAAGAAACCCGTCGCCTTGCATCCGTTTTTTGGGCTGTGCTACCATCGCGGTCTTCGCTATCGTCGGTCGTGCCATCGCGCGATCATAGGACCGTGAAATGCTGACTTGGTCGTAATTCTCAGGCTATGGCCTTCCAGGGCTCGCTCAAAGAGCTGCCGCTCCCCGACATCATCCAACTGGTCTCCGTCTCCGGGAAGACCGGGGTCTTCGCGCTGCGCCGTAACGGCGATTCCACCGGGGAGATCTATCTGCGCGGCGGCCAGATCGTCCATGCGCACGCCGGCGACCTCCGGGGCGAGGAGGCGATGTACGAGCTCGCCATCTGGCCGGAGGGGGACTTCGTGTTCACCCCCGGCACCGAGACCGAGCTCACCACGATCCAGAAGTCGAACACCAACCTGCTGATGGAAGCGGCGCGCCGGATCGACGAGTGGCAGATCCTCTCCAAGCGGATCCCCTCGACCCGGCTGGTCCCGGTGTTCACCCAGCGCGCCACCACCACCTCGGTCTCGCTGACCCCTCAGGAGTGGTCGCTGATCTGCAAGATCGACGAGCGCCGCACCATCGAGGAGGTGGCGATCGGCCTCGACATGAGCCCCTTCGAAACCTGCAAGCTCCTCTACGGGCTGATCACCTCGGGGCTGGTGACGCTCAACGAGGACTTCACCCGCCTGCGCACCGACCGCCTGCGCGCGATGTCGCCCGCGGAGCTCGCGGCGCTGGCCGACGCCGTTCACGGCCAAGCCCGCGGGCTGCTCAACGGCCATCCCCGGCAGGGGGAGCTCGAGATCCCCTTCCGGATGAGCCGCGCCGAGATGGAGTCGGGGCGCGCCGTCGAGGCCGTGCTCGACCTCGTCCGCGCCGAGGAGAAGGTGGTCTCCGCCGCCCTCGGCCCCAACCAGAGCAAAGTCTTCCTCGACCGCGTGGCTCAGATCCTCAATCACTGAGGATCGCGGGTTCGCCCTTCCCGGAGGGCGTTTCCGCGAGCGCCGTACTAGAATGCCGCCATGACATCCCGCGGTGACCGCCGTGCCCCGCTCCTCGTGCTCGTGGTGTCTCTCCTGGTGGCCGTTCCCCTCCGCGGCCAGCTCGCTCCCGCCGGGCCGGACACCACCCTCCCGCAGCCACCGCCTCCTCCGACGCCCGCGGTCCCGGTGGCCCCCGCCGCCCCGGCAGGGCCGAACGTCCCCGAGCCTTCGGGCACCCTCGGCGGGCTCGAAGGGGGCGAGCCGGTCGCCAAGCCGATCGAGGAGCGGCTGCTGCCCAAGCTCGACATCTACTTTCCCGAAGGCGACCTCGACCTCAAGGTCAACCGGCTGGTCAACAAGACGTTCTTCGAAGGCCAGGTCAAGTATAATTTCATCAATGGCGACATCACGGCCTTTCTGCGCTACCGCTACTATGGCGAACGGCGGACTACCCAGTTCACCGTCTTCGACGCCATCAGCTTCGACCGCATCGGGCAGAACATCACCCAGGACTTCGACCGGGTGCGCGGCACCCTGCTGCTGATGGAATGGCCGCACAGCTACAACAGCCGCACCTTCTTCCACGCCGAGCTCGACGGCATCAGCAGCAACCGGGGGGAGCACGGCAGCAACTTCTTCGTCCGGCGGGACCGCAAGAACACCTTCGTGCGGCTCGGCTACCAGTGGGGCACGCCCGACGAGGGGCGGTCGAGCGCGATCGTCGGCGAGACCCGGGCGCGCACCGAGCGGCTGTTCTCGGCGTTCCGCGAGTTCGGGCCCGGCGACTCGACGCTGACCGCCGCCCTGACCGACGGCTTCCCCTACGGCGTGGGGGACTTCAACTACACCAAGTTCGAGTTCGAGGCGCTGAAGCGGTTCGACGTCAGCCAGCGGACCTTCCTGATCGGCCGCCTGCGCGGCGGGACTTTTTTCCACGCTGCCAAGGCGGATGCCAACACGCTGCCGCCGGACCCCAACCCGATCGACTTCTATGCCGTCCCCACCTCCGAGGCCTTCAACCTCCAGGGGCGCGAGAACCTCAAGGGGATCAGCAACAGCAACTCCGATGCGCAGCTCGGCACCCAACTCCTCTTTACCACCTGGGAGTATTTTTTTCCCTGGTTCCTCGAGAGCCACCACAATTTTCTCAAGCTCGACTGGCAGAACTGGTACTGGGTCCTCTACGCGGGCTACGGCACGGTGGGGATCAATCGTAAGGTCTATACGGATTTCAGCACTTACATCCCCGACGCGGGCATCGGCTTCGAGGCTTCCTTGAGCCTGCGGAAGTACAGGTTCTTTCTTTCCGGCATTGTGGCACAGGCTTTGAAAGGGAATGGGGGCGTAGAGGCACGTTTCTCCATCAAGTCGTATCGATGACGTGCGCTTCGCTTTAGGCGGGACCTTTGGGTCGAGGGAGCCTGGGCCCCGCAGGACTAAGCAGGACCAAGAAGTAGCGAAGGTAGCAACCGCAACCTTCGCGTTTGCCTAGGAATGGCTTTGAGCCGGAGGAGAACGAATGAAACTAAAGTGGGTAGGCCTCATCGCACTGCTGAGCCTCGCTCCTGGTATGGCGATGGCAGAAGAAGCAGAGCAGGCAAACGCCGCCAGCGTCACCGGAGAGACGGGGCTGTTCAGCCTCCTGACGGGTGATACTTTGCCCCGGGGCGGCTGGTCGCTCGGCGTTTATTACAACAACTGGGATCGGGTCATCGACATCGACCGGCGGTTCAGCCTCAACAGCAAGGGCCAGTTGAGCATCGACCAGAACCGCGTCAGCGGCAGCTTCGGCTACGGCATCACCGACCGCTGGGAGGTCAGCGTCATGGTGCCGTTCGAGAACTACAAGTACGACAACAACGACCTCAGCGTGCGCGCCGACACCGGCGGCGGCTTCGATACCGGCAACGTCCGCCTGGGCACCAAGATCCGTCTGCTCGGCGCCCAGGGCGATCCCAGCACGCTCGCTCTCAACGCCTTCGTGGAGGGCTCCACCGGCAAGGACACCGTGGCCTCGAAGGACACCGGCTTCGGCGTCGGCCTGGACTGGCGGCTGTCGCACTGGGTGATCAACGCCGGCTATCAGGATCTGGGCAAGCGGATCCTGCCGGTCAACGGCGGCGTCACCAACTGCGAGCCGTTCCCGTTCTGCCAGAACCTCGCCGCTCAGGACTTCAAGAACAAGGCGTTCACCGCCGGCATCGGCTACGTCGCCCAGGTGAGCAACCGTTTCGACTGGATCACCGAGGTCAACGGTCAGTTCGGCACCGGCAATAACAATTTTTACCGTGACTTTTACGATTTCACCACCGGCGGCCGCGTCTGGCTGGGTGAGGAAGAGCACTGGGCCCTCAACTTCGCCCTGCGCACCGACCTCAACCAGTTGAACACGATCGACGAGCACTGCCCGCTGGGTGGTCTGTTCGGCATCACCTACTTCCCGCGGCTGATGCGCCACGAGGCGCCTGCGCCGCCGCCCCCGCCGCCGCCGCCGGCTCCTGAGCCGCCGCCGCCGCCCCCGCCGGCTGCCGAGCCGCCGCCTCCCCCGCCCCCGCCGCCGGCACCCCCGGCGCCGCCCGAGACGATGGAGCAGACGTGCAGCTTCGTGCCCGGTAGCGCGCGGCTGGACAACATCTGCAAGGCCAAGCTCGACGAGGTGGGACTGCGGATGAAGCAGAGCTCCACCTCGACGGCAGCGGTCACCGGCTACTCCGACGGCAAGGGCAAGTCGGAAAACCAGCGGCTTGCAGACCAGCGCGGCCAGGCGGTGAAGAGTTACCTGGTGACGCGGCATGGGATCGACCCGAGCCGGGTCACCACCCAGGGTCAGGTCACCGACCGCAGGGCGGCCACGGTCGTCCTCACCATCACTCCCTGACCGGCACACTCCAGGCTGGTTGGGAAGGCCCCGTCGAAAGACGGGGCCTTTTGTTTTTTGGGGGCTTGGATGGGCGGTCGCCCTACAGCGCCTCCCTCCGCAGCGAAGCCACCGCTCCGAACAAACCGGCCGCGCCTCCCAGGAGGACCAGGAAGGCGGCCTCCCGCGGGGTCAGGAAGTCGAGCGCCAGCACCGACGAGAAGAGCGACCCCTTGCCCCGCGCGAGGAGCAGCCGATAGCCGCCGTAGAGGGCGCCGCTCGCCACCAGGCCGCCGATCAGCCCCTGCAGCAGCCCCTCGACGTAGAACGGCCCGCGGATGAAAAACTCGGTCGCCCCCACCAGACGCATCACGCCGGTCTCCTCGGAGTGAAGGTAGGCGGTCAGCCGGATGACGCTCGCGATGGTGAAGATCGCCGCGCCGAGCAGGCCGGCGACCAGGGCGAGCCCCACCGCCCGCACCACCGCGACCACCGTGGCGAGCTGCCCGAGCCACTCCCGGTCGTCGTCGATCAGCGTCACCTCGGGGCGGCTGCGCCAGGCGGCGAGCCACGGCTCGGCGCCCGCGGCGCTCCCGGCCGTCCGCGGGTCGAGGCCGATCTCGAGCGAGGCGGGGAGCGGCTCCTCGCGGCTGCCGGCGACGAGGTCGGAGAGGCTGGGGAAGATCTTCTGGAACCGCTGGCGGGCCGCCGCCGCGGTGACCGTCTCGACCGAGATCACCCGCGGCGCCCGCGCCGCCTCGGCGGCCAGCCGGCGCAGGTCGGCCTCCGAGGTCTCCGGCTTGAGGTAGACGACCACCCGCATCTCCCCCCGCCAGCGCTCGACCGAGGCCGAGAGGTTGTCGCTCACCAGCAGGAAGGCGCCGCCGATGAAGACGCTCACCGCGATGGTGAGGACGGCGAGCAGGCTCACCTTCCAGCTGCGCAGCAGGTTGACCGCCGCCTCGCGGAAGAAGTAGCGGAGGGCCTTGAGGAAGCTCACTCCGGAAAGCCCTCCGGCCGCTCGGCGCCGGCAGGATCGGCCGCCGGCGGCCGATCGTCCGCCTCGGCGCTTTCCCCGGCCATCCCGGCCATTCCGGCCATCCCGTCGAGGGGAGGGGGATCGGTGCCGGCGAGCTCCTGGTCCGCGATCACCCGGCCGCGGTCGAGAGTGATCACCCGCCGCCCCACCCGCTGGATAGTGTCGCGGTCGTGGGTGGCGAGGATCACCGTCGTCCCCCGCAGGTTCACCTCCAGGAACAGGCGCAGGATCTCCCACGACAGGTCGGGGTCGAGGTTGCCGGTCGGCTCGTCGGCGATCAGGATGTCCGGCTCGTTGATCAGCGCCCGCGCGATCGCCACCCGCTGCTGCTCGCCGCCGGAGAGCTCGGGCGGAAAGGCGTTCAGCCGGTGGGCGAGCCCCACCCGGCGCAGCGCCTGGTAGGCGGCCTTCTTCTGCTCCTGCACCCCCACCCCCAGCACCCGCGGCAGGTAGGTGACGTTCTCGAAGATCGTCTTGCGGGGGATCAGCCGGAAGTCCTGGAAGACGACGCCGATCGTCCGCCGCAGGTAGGGGATCTTGCCGCGCGGGATCGACGAGACGTTGCGGCCGTTGACCAGGATCTGCCCGGTCGACGGGACCTCCTCGCGGAAGATCATGCGCAGCAGCGTCGTCTTGCCGGCGCCGCTCGCGCCGGTGAGGAAGACGAACTGGCCGCGGGCGATGTCGAACGTGACGTCGTCGAGGGCCGCCTGCCCTCCCGGATACTGCTTGCTGACGTGGAAGAACTGGATCAAGGGCGAGGCGCTCCGGCCTCTCTAGTTTGCCGCGACCGGGATGTCGAGAGCCTGACGCATCATCTGTTGCACCGACTTCGGATCGGCGCGGCCGCCCGAGCGCTTCATCACCTGGCCGACGAGGAAACCGATCACCTGGGCCTTCCCCGCGCGGTACTGCTCGGCCTGGGCTGGATTGCCAGCGATCACCTCGGCGATCCACTCCTCGATCCGCGCGCTGTCGGAGACCTGCGCCAGCCCCAGCCGCTCGACCGCCGCCGCCGGCTCCTCGCCCGCCGCGGCGATCGCCGCGAAGACCTCCTTGGCGGCGCTGTGCGAGATCTTCCCGGCCTCCACCATCGCCGCCAGGGCCGCCAGGCGCTCGGGCGACAGGGTGCCGGCGAGCTCCACCCGGCGCTCCTTGAGGTCGCGCAGCACCTCGCCCATCACCCAGTTGGCGATCGCTTTCGGCGGCGCCTTGGGCGCCTTGGGATCAGCGGGCAACGCCGCCGCCGCGGCTTCGAAGTAGTCGGCCAGCTCGCGCGTTGCGGTGAGCCCCCGCGCGTCGGCGGCGGAGAGCCCGTACTGCGCGGCGAAACGTGCCCGCCGCTGCCAGGGAAGCTCCGGCAGCGACGCCTGAATCGCGGCTCGCCGCTGCGCGGAGACCACCAGCGGCGGCAGGTCGGGCTCGGGGAAATAGCGGTAGTCGTGCGCGCTCTCCTTGCTGCGCAGCAGCCGCGTGACCCCGGCGTCGGCGTCGAAGCCGCGGGTCTCCTGCGCCACCCGGCCGCCGGACTCGAGGAGCGCCGTCTGGCGCTCGATCTCGTGCTCGATGGCGCGCGCCACGTTGCGGAAGGAGTTGAGGTTCTTGACCTCGGCCTTGGTGCCGAGCTCTACGGCGCCGCGCCGGCGCACCGAGACGTTGGCGTCGCAGCGCAGGCTCCCCTCCTCCATGTTGCCGTCGCTGGTCTCCGTGTAGAGCAGGAGCTGGTGCAGGGTCTGGAGGTAGTCCTGCGCCTCGGCGGCGCTCGCCAGGTCCGGCCGCGAGACGATCTCGACCAGCGGCACGCCGCAGCGGTTGAAGTCGACCAGGCTGGCCCCCGGCAGCGCGCCGCCGCCGGGCGCCTCGTGCAGCAGCTTGCCGGCGTCCTCCTCGAGGTGCAGGCGCTCGAGGTGGACCGCCTTGTCGTGCTGCGCGAGCGGCAGCCGGCCGTCCTCGGCCAGCGGACGGTCGAACTGGCTGATCTGGTACCCCTTGGGAAGGTCCGGATAGAAGTAGTTCTTGCGCGCGAAGACCGAGGTCTCGCGCACCGTGAGCCCGAGCGCCAGCGCCAGCCGCACGGCGAGGTCGACGGCGTGGCGGTTCGGCACCGGCAGGGTCCCCGGATAGCCCAGGCAGACCGGGCAGACGAGCGTGTTGGGCGCCGCCCCGAAACGGTTCGGGCAGCGGCAGAACATCTTCGTCGCGGTGAGCAGCTGGACGTGGACCTCCAGCCCGATCACCGCCTCGTAGCGTTCCCGATCCTCGGCGCTTGTCATCCTCCGGAAGTCTACAGCAGGGGGCTCGGTTCCCGGGCTCGCGAGCACCCTCCTATGCACAGACCTCTCTGCTTCGAGAGACCCTGATAGGAGGAGACCAGAATGAGCCGTTCGTTCATCTTTTCGTTCGCCGCCGCCGCCACCATCGCCACGTGTACCCTGCTGGCCGCGCCGCAGGCGTCCGCCCGTGCCCTGGGCGGGTTCAGCATCAACACCTCCGGCCCGATCACGCGCACGCCGTCGGACCCGTGGGGAGGCGTGCAACTGTGCACGGCGCCCCTGCGCAAGTGGAATCCAAGCACGGGCACGTACGACTACCAAATGGCGTCCGGCTACAACTACCCGGGCTGCCTCGCCGACGCGAGCCCTTGGCTGGCCGCGGGGTACTCGTTCAATCCGAACCCCGGCATCGGCTACTGCGCGTGCCACTCCGGCTTCAACGGCATGATCGTGATCGGCCCGTCCGGGAACGGCCCGGTCGGCGAGCAGGATCTGACGCCGGACCAGGTCCAGCAGTTCGACGAAGGGATGACGCAGCTGCGCGAGAAGTACCAGTTCGACAAGTTCCTGGAAGAGAGCCAGCAGCTCCTCGATTCCATCCTGGCGGCGCCCGCCGCGCCCGCGGCGCCGAACGGCAAATAAGTCTTCGCGCGCGCGCTATACTCTCGGCGGCTCCTTCGGAACAGCAGGAGCGTGTGGCCACACGCCCCTGCTCTGCATCGCTGACTACGGCTTCGCGGTCGTGGTGGCTGCCGGGGGAGTCGCCTTCTCTTCCTCGAGCTTCGTCGGCTCCTCCGTGGCCTTCGCCTTGGTGGTTGGGGCCTTGCGCTTCCGCAGCGGCCTGACCTCGAACTCCGTCAGCTTCTCACTGCGGTTGCCGTACTTCGACCGGACTCCCGTACGCAGCCGGGTCGCCAGATCCTTGCCCCGGGCGATGAAGCCCTTCAATCCTGGGTCGTCTGCTGGACCTCCGCCTTCTGCGTGGACTTTCGGACGAGGGCGGCTTTGGCTCCCGCCGTCTCCGCCCCGAGCTGTGTGCTCATCTCCTGGAGGTGCGGCAGATCGTCCTTGTTCGCGGCCACGGAGGTGGCCAGGTTCTCGAAGTGGGTGACGAGATCGGCGTGCGATGCTTGGCATGACAGGTCTCCTTTTCTGTTTTTCAGTTTTTCGCTTTAACTCAAGCCTTTCGGCTTCTCCTTCGACAACGCTCTCGACAACTCCTTCGACATGCGGAACCTCCTTGGGTTCGACGGCCCGGCCTCTCCATTGACGCCGGGGGTTTCCATCTGACCTCCTCTTGAAAATCAGGCAGCGGGCGGTCCGCCCCGCATCATCCGCCGCACGTATAGACGGTCTCCTCGGCCTCGCGCCGGCCTATCCGGCGTGATTGCTGGTTGGTATCAGTCACGGCGGGGCAGAGGATGTACCAATCGGTTTGTTTCTGTCAATACAAAATCCGTTCGGCAGTCCATTTGGTTTTTTCTGTCGATTCAGGTCGCCTTTTGTCGTTATTTTGCGCATGGTTTTGGAATTTCTCTCCAAGCCGTGATGTAATTCCGCCGCCCGGAAATGGATTGACAAGGATTTTTCGTCCGAGCGGAACCTTCCCGGCTCGCGGCGGGTGGATTGCGCGGATCTTTGCGCTGGTGCGGAGAGATTTCCCCTCCCTCTGCGAGACTTAAGGGCGGTAGCCATCGAAAATGATTTCGCCCGCGGACGAGAGGGTCATGGAGACCCCCGCAGGCTCCGCGGACGGGGAGAGGCCAGACATGACGCAACGAACGGTTGGACGCTTCCTCGCCGGGGCAGCCCTGGCAGTCACCCTCACCTTCGCCGGAGCCACGCCGGCCGGCGCCGCCTCTTGGCCGGCCACGGACGGCCTCTGGAGCCGACTGGCCGAGTTCCTGGCTGGCTGGGGACTCGCGCCGGGAGCTCCGGTTCGTCTCCCACACGGCGGTCAGCGCTCCGCGGCGACCCGGCTGTTCCAAAAAGCGGGAGGCTGCATCGACCCCAACGGCCACACGGTCACCTGCGCCGGCAGCCAGACCTCGGGGGCTGGCCTTCCGAGATGCGCGGCCTGGAACGATCAGGGTGGCTGCATCGGCCCCAACGGCTGAGGAGGCGCTCGGCGGGTAGCGGATTCGAGCGCTTTCGGACCGCTACACCGCCGGATGTGGCGAATCGAAGGACCCTAAGAGGGATGGCTCTCGCCTCGAGTCTCGCAATGCGTTAGACTCTTTGATACAGTTTTTGTCGCAATGAGGCCGATTTGGTGTTACAGGACTCGGGACCCGAATCGCTTAAGGGACTGTTTTTTATCTTCTGGGAGCTCTGCGCAACGGGTATGCGAGAATCCAAAGGACCACGAAAGGAGATGCGGTGAGCCAGCATCCTACCCCGGCCGAGCTGGAAGCCTTCGTCGAGGGCGGCCTGTCGCCGAGGCGCTCCCAGGAGGTCGTCCGCCACCTGCTGCGGAATTGCGCCTCGTGCAAGACCAGCCTTTCGGCTCGCTACCGATGGCTGACCCGTTCATCGGCTTACGACAAAGCGCTGGAGAAAGCCTTCACACAAGGGCGGGGCTACGAGCGCTACCTCCGTCGTGAAGAGCTACGAGGCCGCAAGGTCGCCGCCGTGCTCCAGGAAGGCGGCCTGGAGGCCCTGCTGGCGTCTGATCTCCCCCTTCAAGATTTCGGCACGCTCGAGGCTCTGCTCGAGAGGAGCTGGGCGATCCGCCACGAAGACCCACGGGAGATGGTGAACCTGGCTCGCCATGCCGTGGAGGTCGCCCGTAGGCTCGATCCGCATTATCACAGCCCGGAGCGGCACGCCGACCAGCAGGCCCGGGCCTGGGGCGAGTTGGCGAACGCGTTGCGGACCTCGGACGACCTGAACGAAGCCGAACGCGCATTCGGTATCGCCTTCGAGCATCTCCTTCCGGGGAACCGGCGATCTCCACCTCAAGGCCAGGCTCTACGATCTTCACGCCTCCTACCTCGGTACGCGGCGACAGTTCGAGCTGGCTTTCGGTTTCCTGGATGTCGCATACGCGGCATACCTGGAGCTTGGGGATCCGCACCTCGCCGGTCGTTCGCTCCTCACCAAGGCTGTCTATCTCCACTACAGCGGCCGGCCGGAAGCGGCGATTGAGATCAACGAGCGTAGCCTCGAGCTCATCGACGCGACTCGGGAACCGAGTCTCCGGTTCTTCGCCATCCAAAATCAGCTTCAATTCCTGGTCGCTTGTGGCCGTTTCCGCCAAGCCAAGCGTGAGCTCTTCCTCCGGCGCGCCGAGCTCGGCCAGCTCAAGGGACGGGTGAACGGCTTTAAGCTGCTCTGGTCCCAAGGATTGATCAGTCTCGGACTTGGAGAGTGGAGCAGCGCGGAGGAAGCCTTCACTCAGGCCAAGCTTGGCTTCGAAGAAACCGGTATGGGCCTTCACGCCGCCATCACCTCCCTCGAGCTCGCCGTCGTCTGGATGCATCAGGGCCGCTGCGCAGAGACTGCACCCATGGTTTCCGAAGCCGTCGAGGTGTTCGTGGCCCTTGGCATTCAGCGGGAAGCGCTCGGAGCCGTGCTGGTCCTTAGGGAAGCTTTCGAGCGGGGGGTGGCGACGCTGGGCCTGCTGGAGAAAGTCGTGGAGTTCCTGCGGCGCTGGCAGATCGACCCGAACGCGCGGTTCGATCTCAAGGGCTAGTGTAGTGCGCCCGAAGTCTGTGACCTTTTTGGACGGGGCAATTCCTGCGGCGGAGGCGGTAGAGACGTCCCCAGGTCGTAACGAGAACCTCTCCGAGGCCACGGGGACGGCGGGGCGTCTCCGGTGGGCCAAGGGGGCGCCGGAGGGGTAGGGTGTGCGGTGGCACACGGACGCGTCTGTTTCTGGTTGTCCGCAGGCCCGGGGGTTGGAAATCAGCGCGTCGGTGTGTCCTAGCGGTACCTTTTGGGTTCGGGCCGCCTGCCCTCCGACGGAGACGGACCGCCGTCCCCGTGGCCTCGGAGAGGTCCTCGTTACGACCTGGCCCGTCTCTACCGCCTCCGCCGCAGGATGTTCCCCGCCCCGCCGGCCCGCTCACTTCCGCTTGGCGGCGAGCTCGTTGAAGGCCTGCCGCACGGATTCCTGAATCATCTCGTCGATCTCTTGCTTGGTCATCTTGGGACCCTGCAGCGCGGGAGGTATCTCCGGCAGCGGCGCCTGCAGGCCGCCGAGCAGGCTGCGGATCGACCGGAAGGCCTCGGAGGGCGCCGCGGACCGCCGGGGATAGGCGAGCTCGTAGAACTCCCAGGGCTCGAGCCCGACCGCGCGCACGATCGAGAGAATGTGCTCCACCTTCAGCTCGATCGCTCCGGCGAACAGGCGGCTCACGTAGCTGGGCGTCAAGCCCAACCGCCGCTCGATCTCCCGGTTGGACAGGCCGAGCAACCGCACGACGACCCGCAGGACGTTCAGCAGCCGGTCGATCTCCTCTTTCTCGCTCATGGGGGAAAAGTGTACCTCACGACAGGAACGGGGAGCAACAGGACCTCTAACGTCCTATCTTGACAATGATCGACCCAGAGATGTAGAAATGGTCCCGGCAGTACAGAGTTCCGTCGACACACGATTTCGTCCGGCCTGGACGGAAAACGCTGGCAAGGAGAGTTTGGATGACCGACCTGCTTCTGCGCCCCTTGAGTGCCCTCTCCCCGGAGTACATCGAAGCGCTCCGCCAGCGGGACGAGCCTCCCGGAGCCACCGATGGGGATCTGGCCGGCCACTGGCGGGTGCGGGAACGGGATGGCGAGTTCCACGTCTTCCGGGAGTGGGAGCGCTTCGAGACGGGACACCGCCCGGCAGCCTCCCTCAAGAGCCGCGAGGATGCCCTCCTCTGCGTCATCGCCCTCGAGATCGCCGGCAAGCCCGCGATCTTCCAGCTCCACGGCGGCGGCGAGCTGATCGGCGAAGGCTACTCCCTGGAGCGCGAGGGGGAAGCCGCGGGCAACTTTGCGGATCTATCGCGCCGAGCTGCTGGTCATCCTCCACACCCTGGCGAGCGTCGCGCGCTCGCCGGTGGACCTGTCCACCCTGCTCAGCCTCTCCGGGTCGCAGCTCCAGGAGATGATCGGAGAGATCCTCGGCCAGGAAATCCTGGGCGAAGCCGCCGCAACCCGGGGCGATGGCTCAGCAACCCGGGGCGACGGCTCGACCAACGCGGGGCGAAGGCTCGCCCCACGAGGGAGACCTCGCCCTGAAGGGAGAGGCCTCAGCAGCCCGGGTTTCGCTTCAAGGGGCAAGCCTCGCCAACCCAGGGAAGGCCCGCTCCCCGCGAGGGGAAGGGCCTCGCCCCGAGGGAGAGCGACCCTTCCCCGCGCCGAGCGAGGCTCCCCATCCCGGGCATCGACTGGAGGGTTATGCTTTCGGCGCCCGGGGATCAACCTGCCGGATTAGAATCGCTCGCATGCCGAGCGCCGCCGCACCACCCTCCCCTTCCTCCACGGCCCCATCCGGCAAGCCGGCCACCAGGTCTGGCAGGCCCGCCATGGCGACATCGAGGTCCGGTTCACCGGCCGCGGGCCTGGTCGGACAGACCGCGAGGCGGTGCTGCGGGCGATCGAGCCGGCGGCGCCGCCGCTCGCCTGGGCGAAGCAGATCCACTCGGCCACCGCGCTTGCCGGCGCGGGCCGGGTTCTGTGGCGAGGGGGACGCCCTGTACACCGAGGAGGCCGGGCTCGCCCTGTCGGTGATCACCGCCGACTGCGTCCCCGTGCTGGTCGCCGGGCCCGGGGGCCTCGCGGCGATCCACGCGGGGTGGCGCGGCATCGTGAGCGGGATCATCGAGGCCACCCTGCTCAAGATGAAAGGGCGCCCCGGCGAGTGGACCGCCTGGGTGGGGCCGGCGATCGGCGCCTGCTGTTACGAGGTGGACGCGGAGGTGGCGGCGCAGGTCGTCGGCGCGAGCGGTCCGGAAATCGCGATCGACGCGATCGACGGACCGGCCGGCAAGCCCCACCTCGACCTCCCCGGCGCCGCCCGGATGCAGCTCGAGCGCGCCGGCGTCGGCGAGGTGATCGTCCTCCCCCGCTGCACCCGCTGCGACGAGGCGAAGCTGTGGAGCTACCGCCGGGAGGGGAAGGGCGCCGGCCGCAACCTCGGGCTCATCTGGCGGCGGCCGGCCGGCGCGGCGCCGTAGCTACGAATAGCTACGGGCAGTCCCCGAGCCGCCGTCCCTTCATGTGAGTGACGACGGCCGGCTTGCCGTCCATCTTCGTCGTCAGCTCGCCTTCCGAGGTGTCCCCCCGGTACGTCGTACGGTCGGAGAAGGTGTAGCCGGCGCAGACCTGCGTATAGGACAGGGTGTCCGCCTCGAGCTTGAAATCCTTGATCGTGCAGTGGCGCGCGGCGGCCCCCTTCTCCAGGAAGGCGCGGTCGGCCGCGGCGTCGCCGTTGATCCCCTGGGCCTGCGCGGGCTTGATGCAGTAGCTGCGAGTCTTGCTCTCGCCGGCGACCGTGGAGACGAACTCCCACTGGCCGACGTGGGCGCGTTCCGCCGCGTGCAGCGCGGACGCGGCGGCGAGAGTGAGAGTGATCCCTGCGAACAGGGCCGTGCCGTGGCGTTTTTTCATCGTGCCCTCCTGGGGCTTGAGAGGCTCAGTTGAGGTAGCCGAGCAGCTTCTGGGGATCGACCGGCTTGACCAGGTGGACGTCGAAGCCCGCTTCGAGGGCGCGCCGGCGGTCCTCTTCCTGGCCGTAGCCGGTGACCGCGATGAGGCGGACGGCGGCGGTCTCGGGTGTGCGCCGCAGGGCGCTCGCCACCTGGAAGCCGTCCATCCCGGGGAGGCCGATGTCGCAGAGCACGACGTCCGGCCGCACGGTCTTCGCGGCTTCCACCCCGTCGGGCCCGGTATACGCCAGCGAGACCTCGTAACCGTAGAATTCGAGGAACAGGCGCAGGCTCTCGGCCGCGTCCACGTTGTCCTCGACGACCAGGATCTGCAAGGGATGCTGCTTCGGCGGCGCGGGGCGCTCGCCTTCCGTCAGCGCCGGCGGCTCCTCCTCCCGTGGCAGCCGGAGGGTGAATTCCGCCCCCTTGCCGGCCCCCGCGCTCGCCGCCTGGATCTCGCCGCCGTGCAGCTCCACCAGCGCCTTGGAAACCGCGAGGCCGAGGCCGAGCCCCCCCTGCCGGCGGTCGAGCGGCTGGTGCCCCTGGGCGAAGACCTCGAAGATGTGGGGCAGCACCTCGGGGTCGATGCCGATGCCGGTGTCGCGGATGGTCACCACCGCCTGGCCGTTCGTCGCCAGCCGCACGGTCACCCGGCCGCCGGCGGGGGTGAACTTGCCGGCGTTCTCGAGCGTGTTGCCGAGCGCCTGCGCGAGCCGCAGAGGATCGCCGAGGATCCAGACGGGGGTTTCCGGCAGCTCGACGTCGAGCTCGAGGCCGGCGCCTTCCAGCAGGTCGCGGCGGTCCTCGACGCTCTGGCGGACCAGGCGCGAGAGGTCGACCCGCTCGCGGCGCAGGGCGACCTGGCCGCTGCTGATCCGCGCCACGTCGAGCAGGTCGTCGACGATGCGGGCGAACAGCTGCATCTGGCGGTCCATCAGCGCCAGGGTGCGCGCCGGCGCGTCCTCGTCCTCGTCCTCGCCGCCGCCGCCGCGGAGATGATGATGGAGGCGCAGGACGTGGAGCGCGTTGCGCAGCGGCGCCAGCGGGCTGCGCAGCTCGTGGGCCAGCATGGAGAGGAACTCGTCCTTGCGCCGGTTGGCCTCCTGCAGGCGCTCGATGAGCTGGCTGTTGGCGATCGCCATGGCGGCCGAATCGCCGAGCGCCTGCAGCACCTCGAGCTCCTGCCGCGTCGCCACGTGGGGAAACCCCCAATAGGCGCCGATCGCGCCGATCGGGTCCTCGCGCCGGATCGGGGTCATCGCCAGGCTCTTGACGAAGGTCGGCTGGTAGGCCTCGTGCGGGATGCGCGAATCCGCGTAGACGTCCGGGATGGCGACCTGCTCGCGATGCAGCATGCACCAGCCGGAGATGCAGGTGTCGAGCGGGAAGCGGCGCCCCTTCCACAGCGGACCGATGGCGTTCTCCTCGACGTAGTGGCAGAGCGTGCCGTCGCGCAGCACGATCGTCACCCCGTCGGCGCCGCTGAGCTCCCGCGCGGACTGGCGCAGCACGGCCATCACCCCTGCCATGTCGCGGCAGAAAGAGAGCTGTTGGACAACGCGGAGCAGATCGGCTTGCAGCGCCATGGCATCAACCTTCGCTTCGAGGCATCGAGGCCCCGAGGCTCAATTGTATGGCCAGATGGACTTTCCGGCGAGATCCGGGGGGCGAGTCGTGTCCTCGTTTAAACCGCGCAGCCGACTGGCAGCGACGAAGGAGCGGAGCCCGAAGGAGGCGAGCAGGTTTCAAACTAGGACACGACGGTGTCGCGATCAGCAGTCCGCGCGCGCACGCCGCGCGCCTCGCGGCCGAAGGCGCGCAGCTGGCCGCAGGCGGCGCTGACGTCGTCGCCGCGGCGGCGGCGGACGGTGGCGATCCAGCCGCGCTCGCGCAGGCGCTCCTTGAAGGCCTCGATCGCCGCGTCGGAAGGAGGGACCATCGACGCGCCGAGCACGGGGTCGGGGTTGACCGGGATCAGGTTGACCTTGGCGCGCAACCCCGAGAGGAGGCGCGAGAGCTGATCGGCGTCGCGCGGCGAGTCGTTGATCCCCTGGATCAGGATGTACTCGAAAGTCAGCTTGCGCCCCTTTTCGAGCGGGTAGCGGCGCAGGGCCGGCAGCAGCTCGGCGAGCGGATAGGTGCGGTTGATCGGCATGATCCGGCCGCGCCGCGCCTCGTCGGGGGCGTGGAGCGAGATCGCCAGGTTCGGCCGCCGCTCCCAGCCGGCCATCTCTTCGAGGCCGGGCAGGATGCCGACCGTCGAGACGGTGATCCGGTGCGGCGAGATCCACTCGGTCAGGATGTCGAGCGCGGCCTTGACGTTCGGCAGATTGAGCAGCGGCTCGCCCATCCCCATGAAGACCAGGTTCAGCCCGGCGAGCGGCAGCCCGCGGTCGGCGCGGACGGCGAGCACCTGGCCGACGATCTCGCCGGCGGTGAGGTTTCGCCCGGCCCCCCAGTAGCCGGTGACGCAGAAGGCGCAGGCGAGCGCGCAGCCGGCCTGGCTCGAGATGCAGAACGTATGGCGGCCGCGGTCCGGGATGTCCACCGCCTCGATGGTGGCGCCGTCGCGCAGGCGGAAGAGGTACTTGGCGGTGCCGTCCTCCGAGAGGTGCCGCGAGCTGATCGCGGGGAGCCCGACGCGGAAGCGCTCGGCGAGGCGGGCGCGCAGCTCGCGGGGGAGCTCGGTCAGCTCGGCGAGGTCGCCCACCCCCCGCTCATGGAGCGCCTGGTAGATCTGCCGGGCGCGGAACGGGCGGTCGACGACGGGCGCGAGCGTCTCGGCCAGGAGCTCCCGCGACAGTCCCAGGAGATCGATCCGTTCGTCCTTGGGGTCGATGGGAGCGGCCGGAGCGCTGGATGGAAGGAGGGAGATGGGCGGACATGATCGATTCCACAGCGGCGGGTGGGGCGCGCGAGGTCGGAGCGCGACGGTGAATCAGGGAAGGGCTCGGGATCAGCCGGGGCTGCCGGCGTTGGCGCGGCGGCGGCGCAGGCGGCGCGTGGGATCGATGCCGATCGATTTCAGGAAGCTCAGGTCGCGGCCGTCGATCTGGAAGGCGGGCTCGGACGAGGTGCTGGGCCAGCGCGGCGCGGTCAGCGCCAACGCGTCGGGATCGTTGAGCTCCCGCTTGCAGTCCACCAGCAGATAGAGCGAGTACCCTTCCTCGCGGATTTTGCGCAGGGTGCGGCTGACGTCCGAGGATTCAGAGATCGCCTCGGAGAGGGCGCGCCGCAGCTCCCGCAGCATCTGATGCAGCTTGTCGTCCAGCTTGAAGACCCTCCCTTCGCTCGTCGTTTCGCTCGTCGTTAAGGACGCTGGCGATTATCCACCCCACTTATCCGGGGTGTCAAACCGGTCCGACGCCTCCAACAGCCTGCGCCAACACCCCATTCCCTGGGCTCTTCCGCGATGGTACCCTCCTTCGCTCAGCTTGGGAATCAGAAGGAGGCTGGTGGCGATGGTGCAGAGCAACGAAGCGGCCGACGGCGCCCTGGGCGTCTCCGGGCTGGAAGCCTGGCGTCTCGCCGCGGGCATCCCGGCCGACGGCGCGGGAGAGGGCAGGGCGGAGGTGCAGCCGCTGGCGGGCGACGTCTCGCCGCGCCGCTACTTCCGGATCGTTTTCTCCGCGGGGGCCGCGGGCGGGACGGCCATCCTCGCCACCTATCCCGCCGAGCTGCGGGAGACCTGCGCACGCTTTCTGCGCACCACCGCGAGCCTCGCCGCCGCCGGCATCCGGGTGCCGCGCGTGCTCGGCTCCGACTGCGCGGCGGGGTGGATGCTCGTCGAGGACCTCGGCCTCCTCACGCTCGGCGACTGGGGGCAGGGGCGCCCGTGGAGCGAGATCAACCCGTTCTTCGAGCACGCCCGCGAGCTGGCGGCGAGGATCTCGCGGCTCCCCGTGGACGGCCTCGCGGAGCTCAATCCGCGGCTCGGCCGGGAGCTGCTGGCGCGCGAGCTGGCGCAGACCTGGGAGCTGTTCCTCGAGCCGCAGGGGCTGGTGCGCGACCCTGCCCTGGCAGCCGGGCTGCGCACCACCCTCGACGCCCTCTGCGCCACTCTCGGCGACGAGCCGCCGGTCCCCTGCCACCGTGACTTCATGGCGCGCAACCTGATGCCCTTGCCGGCAACCCCGGAGGCGCCGGAAATGCCCGAAGCCAGCGGTCAACTCGCCGTGCTCGACCATCAGGACCTGCGCCTCGGCCCTCCCTGGTACGACCTCGCCTCGCTGCTCAACGACACGCTCTTCCCGCCGCCGGAAGCCGAGGAGGCGCTGCTCGCCGCGGCGCTCCCGGCGGCCGAACGGGTCAGGTATCACCGGGCCGCGGCGCAGCGCACCCTGAAGGCGGTGGGGACCTACGCCAAGTTCGCCCGCCAGGGAGCGAACCGCCACTTGCCGCTCGTCGAGCCGACGTTGGCGCGCTTCGTGAAACATTGCTCTTTGATTCCCGAAGGCGCCGCCCTCGCGGCGCACCTCGCAGAAACGTGGGGATCTGCTAGACTGACTTGGCCCTGAGGGGCCTTGAGGGACGCCGCGACGGCGTCCCGGGAGAGACGAAAATGGCTGGCCTCGGCGTTCCTGAGCTCGCGATCATCTTCCTCATCATCATCGTACTGTTCGGCGCGAACAAGATTCCTCAAATCGGCAAGGGGCTGGGAGAAGGAATCCGTAACTTCAAGAAGGGGGTCAAGGAAGGGGACGAGGAACACGCCCAGATCCCCGAGAAGACCACCCAGAACCCGTAAGGGCCCACCGGCTGGAGGGGACCTCCCGCCGGCCGGATCCCTATGGGACCATGGCCCCTCGCGCGCCGCTCTGGCACGGCGCCGTGCCGCCTTGGCGTAAGCTGCCCCTATCGCGCCCCCGTGAGCCCTGCCTTGCGCTGGTACTCGACGTACTGGGCGAGGACGTCGCGGACGTAGCCGCGCGTCTCGGGGTAGGGCGGCACTCCCCGATAGCGGTCCACCACCCCGGGCCCCGCGTTGTAGGCGGCGAGCGCCCGCTCGACGTCTCCCTTGTAGTCCTTGAGCAGGCCGCTGACGAAGCGGCTGCCCACCTCCACATTGACCGCCGGGTCGAGCAGGTCTCCGTCGATCCCGTAGTCCTGCGCCACCTCGGGGATGACCTGCATCAGGCCGCGGGCGCCTTGGGGCGATACCGCGCGCGCCGAGAAGCCGGACTCCGTGGCCACGATGGCGGCGAGGAGCAGGGCATCGACGTGATGGCGCGCGGCGGCCCGGGCGATGGTGAGCCCGTAGGGCATCTGGTGCAGGAAGCGGCGCGCCGCCTCCGGATCGGCGCCGGGGTTCAGCATGGAGAGCTGGCGGGGCATCCCGGGCATCCCGTCGGCCGCCGGAGCAGCGGAGGTACCCAAGCTGCCGCCCAGGGTGCCGAGCCCGTGGAGATCCTCGGGCCGGAAGGTGTGGAACCGTTCGTCCCCGCCGCCGGCTCCGGCGACGAGAAAGTGGGCGATGTCCCGCTGGTTGGCCGCCTCGTCCTGAGGCGGCGGCATCTCGTGAGGGTCGGGAGTGGCAGGATCGGAAGGAGTCGTTGCGAGGGAGAAAGCCACGAACATGAGGATCGCCAGGGTGGCGAAGGGTATCCGAGTACGCTTCATGAGCCGGTTGTTCCTCCTTTGACTCTGTGTCCACAGACATTCGGGCGAACGGGCCCAGGGACACAGGCGGGTCTACAGAAAAAACGCGCACACCCCGGCCTTTCGGCCGGGGCGGCACCGGATGCTTTTCAGCAGGGAAACTAGTGCGAGATCGGTGCCAAGTCGCGCCGGGCGCTTGGTTCCTCCCCCAGAGGGGAGCGCGGGTCAGGAGGCCGGTTTTTCGGGAGCGGCGGCCGAGCCGTTGGCGGGGCGCACCTTGCGGCGCAGCTGGCGCTTGCCGGGAAGGTCGTAGTCTTCCGCGCCGATGCCGAGGTCGGAGACCTTGTTGCGCAGGGTATTGCGATGGACGCCCAGCGAGCGGGCGGAGCGGCAGAAGTTGCCGCGGTTGGACTTCAGGGAGGCGACGATGAACTGGCGCTCGAACTCCCGTCTCGCCTGCTCCAGCGTAACCCCGCGGCGGACGAGCTCGTCGACGATCTGATACAGGCGTCCGTTGAGAGTCTGATCGGGCAAGGGCAGGTTCCTCTGGTTCGAAACCAACAGCTTACCATAGGCGCTCGGGAGCTCCCAAGCGCCTGAGGGAGGACGCCGTTACTTTGGATCGAGACGGTCGCCGAGCCGCACCGGATACCGCGATTCGGTGATCTTGGCGACCGAGAACCGCTTGTGGACGGAGAGCACGGCGAGCTCGCCGACGACGATCGGCGGCAGGCCGGGCTTGTTGTCCCGGTAGATCGTGTAGAGATCGCCCGGCGTCGCGTTCTGCTCGCCGACGTCGATGTGGACGACGTGATCGGCGCCGAGGGAGATGATGTCGTCCTTGGCGTAGACGATCGCCGGAGCGTGCGCCAGCTTCTCCGCGGCGGCCGGGTAGTTCACCGGCCGCAGCGCCGTGCTGCGGCCGAGCGGCACCGGCTCGGGCTCGAACGGCTGGAGCAGGGCGCCGGCGACGATGGCGTCGCAGCTCTGCACGATCTCGGCGATGGCGGTGGTCTCCTGGACGGAGAGGATGCGAAGCCGGCCGAGATAGCGGTAATAGCGCCCGACGACGTCGCCGGTGCGGGGGTGCAGCACCTCATGGTCCGGCGCGACGACGGTGAACAGCGACCCCGCCGAGAGGCCGCGGGCCTTGCCGCCGTCCACGTAGACGATGTCGCCGGAGGTGAGGTCGATCTTGGTGGTGAGGTTCGGGCTGGCGAACGAGCTGGCCTTCCAGCCGGTCTTGGCGTGGTGCTCGGGCTCGATCGACAGCGCGTCGTACTCCGAGCCGATCAGCGCGTAGGGGAAGCTCTCGTCGAGGTCCCCCACGAAGCCCTGGCAGTAGATGTCGGTCTCGCCGCCGAGCGGCACCGGCGAGCCGGTCGCCTCGGCGGCGCCCACCACGCCCGGAGGCGGCGGCGTGGCCCCCGGCGCTCCGCCGGGGGTCTCGCCATTGGCCGCGCCGGCCGCGCCGTTCTGGGTCAGGTTGTCGACCGGAGCCACGTTCAGCCCCAGCACCAGCGGATCGCCGGGATAGATCCAGTGGGCGTCCAGGATGTACTTGTTCTTCTCCCACACCTGCGGCCACAGGTAGGCGTTGCCGTAGTACTTGGCGGCGATGTCCCACAGGGTGTCGCCCTTGACCACCACGTGGACCTGGTCGGTCGCCGCGGGGGTGGGCGGATTCCACGCCGTCCAGTGATCACCCACGTGGTGGAGATCCTTGGGGGGGCGGTCAGACGCCTGGGCGGAGCCCGCAAGGGTACCGGCCAGAACGGCTGCGAGCATCAAAGAGGTACGCCGCACTCTCATCGAAAACCTCCTGCAGGTCCGGGAGGAGACAGCTATAGTCGAGCTTCTATGGGCTTAAAATAGAGCTTCCACCTGAATCTGTCAAGTTTTACCGGCTCGAAGCTCAGGTGGAGCTTGAGCTTTGGGGACGTCTGGCGGGGGCGGCGCCTAGCGCAGCTTCGCCCGCCGCTCCTCGGCCACGGCGGCGGCGGCGGTCGACGGGAAGCGGCGGACGACCTCGCGGTAGGTCACGCGCGCCCCCTCGGTGTCCCCCATCCCCTCCAGGCACTGCCCGGACTTGAGCATCGCGTCCGGTACCTTGTTCCCCTTCGGGAAGCGCTCGACGACCTCGCGGAACGCCGCCAGCGCCCCCTTGAGGTCGTTCCGGGAGTAGCGGCACTCGCCGATCCAGTACTGGGCGTTGTCGGCCAGCTCGCTCTTGGGATTCCCCTGGATGAAGCGCTGGAAGCTCGCCTCGGCGTCCACGAAGTGCCCCTGGTGGTAGAGCGAGTAGCCGCGGTCGTAGAGCGCCTGGGTGGCGGGCGAGACGGCACCCGGCGCGGCCGGGGCCGCCGGAGCCTCCTCGCCCAGCGTCCCCGGATTGACCGGGGCCGGCGAGGGGACCGGACGACCGGCCGCGGGCGGCGCCGGCAAGGGCGAGGGCTTCGGCGCGGGCTTGGCGGCCGCCGCGGTGCCGGCGTGCCGGGGGGGCGGCTGCGGCCCCTTCTCGGGCAGCTCGATGTCCACCTCCTCGATCGGCTCGGCCGGCTGCGCCGGCTCGCGCCGGACCTGGGGAACCGGGCGCGGGAAGGAGGGCGGAGGCGCGCTCTTGGCCACCGGCGGCGTCGGTGCCGCCGGCGGGACGTACGGCCGGGCGGGCGGCGGCGAGGCGGCCGGAGGCAGGCTCGCGGACGGCACGGGGCGGCGGGCGCCGCCGCCGCGGACCTCGAGCTCGGCCACCTGCTGGCGCAGCTGCGCCAGCTCCACCTGGTTCATCGCCGCCTCGCGCTGCAGCTCGACGAGGCGGTTCTTGAGCGCCTGGATCTCCTCCGGCGACGGGGTCTCGGGGCGGAGCGCGGAGCCGGCACAGCCGGCGAGCAGGAAGGGGACGAGGAGAAGGGTGATGCGCCTCATGTTCCTGGTTTGTCTCCTGTCGCGGCGGCGGCCTTCGCCGGCGGGGCGTCCGGAGGCCGGTTCTCGATTCCCTTGACCTCCGGGATCTGGTGGACGTACGCGCTCTGCGGGAACTGCTGGCGCAGGATCTCGAAGGTCTTGCGCGCCTCGTCGAACTGGCGGTTCTTGTCGTAGGCGACGCCGAGCGTGAAGATCACCTTGTCGCGCTCCTTGTAGTCGGGGTAGGAGCTGAGCAGGTATTCGAATCGCTCGCAGGCGGCGCGCGGGATGCCGAAGCGCAGGTAGAAGCTGCCGATCACGAACTCGTGCTCGGCGAGGCTCGCCAGCACCACCTTCGACTGCTCGGTCGACCGCGCGGCGTACTCGCTGGTGGGATAGAGGCGGATCAGGTCCTGGTAGGCCTCGAGCGCCTTGCGGGTGACGGCCTGGTCGCGGTCCGGCCGCTCCATCCGCTTGGCGAGGCTGTTGGCGATCTGGAACTGCACGTACGCCGACGACTCGCTGGTGGGGAAGCGGTTGAGGAAGTCGCGGTACTTGGCCTCCGCCTGGATGTAGTTGGGGTTGCCGCCCTGGAGGTAGTAGGTGTCGGCGGCGAGCAGCAGGGCGTCGCGGCCGATCCCTGAGTTCGGCTCGACCTCGAAGGCGTGGGTGAAGTAGGGGCGCGCCGTCTCGTACTTCTTCTTGGTCAGCAGATCCTTGCCCGTCGCCAGCGACTCTTCGGCCGAGAGGCGGAGGATGGGATCTTTGGGCGCGCCGCTCTTGCAGCCCGCGCCCGCGAGGAGGAGGCCGGCGATCGCCAGCAGGGGGAGGAACTTTCTCATACGGTCTCCGGCCGAGCGCGTTCGCGCAGCTCGTGCATGGTTGCCACCGGGTCGCTGGTGCCGAAGATCGCGGAGCCCACCACGCACACGCCGACTCCGGCCTCGACGACCCGGGCAATGTTATCGCGGTCGATGCCGCCGTCCATTTCAATCTCGACAGGGACGCCACTTATTTCGATCATCCGCTTGAGCCGCCGCGCCTTGTCGAGCGCGTGGGGCAGGAAGGCCTGACCCGAGAACCCCGGGTTGACCGACATCACGAGGACGTAGTCGAGCCGCGGCAGGGCGTCGGCGAGGAGCTCGACCGGGGTCGCCGGATTGACCGCCACCCCGGCCCGCGCCCCGGCCTTGCGGATGCGCTCGAGCAGGCGGTCGAGGTGAGGGGCCACCTCCCAGTGGACGGTCACCTGCGCGGCGCCGGCCGCCAGGTAGTCGTCGAGCAGGCGGTCGGGGTTGGCGACCATCAGGTGCAGGTCGAGCGGCAGGCGGGTGCGGCCGGAGAGCGCCTTGACCACCGGGACGCCGAACGTCAGATTGGGCACGAAGTGGCCGTCCATCACGTCGACGTGCACGAGGTCGGCGCCCCCCTGCTCGCAGAGGGCGAGGGAGCCCGCGAAGTCGGCGAGGTCGGCGGCGAGGATCGAGGGGGCGAGCCGCATCAGGGAGCTCCGTCCGCCGTGGCCACCACCAGCGACACCGCGTCCTCGTGGGAGAGCGGATGCCCGGGCAGCGGGAACTGGCGCAGGATGACGCCGGCGGCCACCCCTTCGTAGCGCTCGAACTTGACGTTGCCGAACTTGAAGCCGAGCGTCTCGAAGTAGGGGCGCACCTGGTCGTAGTTGCGGTACACGAGGTCGGGCATCACGTAGCGCGCCCCCGGCGCCGCCATGGCGAGCAGCAGGTCGACGCCGGTCGCCGGCGGCACGGCGGCGTTGGGGTCCGGGTCCTGCTCGATCACCGAGCCGGGCGCCTCGTGGTTGGGGGCGAGGGTGCCCAGGATGTGGCCGAGGGCGAGGCCGGTCCCCGAGATGGCGGCCTGCGCCGCCGGCAGGGTCTTCCCCCGCAGGTCGGGCACCGTCACCCGCCGGGGCCCGAGCGAGACGACCACCCGTACCGGACGCCCGCGCTTCATCAGGGTCCGCGGGTCCGGCGTCTGGCGGGCGACGCGGCCGGCCGGCACCTTGTCGTCGTAGCGCCCCACCCCCTCGCCGCTCTGCAGGGTCAGCCCCTGGTCGGCGAGCACGTTGGCGGCGTCGCCGCGCGACAGACCGACCACCGACGGCACCGACGTCACCCCGCTGCGCACGAACAGGCTGAAGGAGGTGTAGGCGGCGAGGCCGAAGACGACGACGATGAGCAGGGCATAGGCCAGACAGCCCAGCCCGCGGAGGAGCCGCGACAACATGGGCCGCAGTCTACCAAAGCCGGGGGGTAGAATGACCACGGACGACCACGGACGACCACGGACCGGCACGGACGGCGACGAGGCAGCTGCGAACTTTTCTCTCCCCTGTCCTTGAAAGTCCGTGCTCGTCCGTGTTGGTCCGTGGTCTGCCTTCATTCCCCAACCCAGCATGCCCTCCCGACTCCAGCTCCCGCCCCTCGGCACCCACGTCTCGGTGGCGGGGGGGCTGCCGACGGCGATGGCGCGGGCCGCCGAGATCGGCTGCACGGCGGCGCAGATCTTCGTCAAGAACGGCAGCCAGTGGCAGGGACGGGAGGTGGGGGACGAGGAGGTGGCGGAATTCCGCGCCGCCCATGCGGAGGGCCCGGTGGGGCCGCTGCTCGCCCACGCGAGCTACCTGATCAACCTCTGCGCCATCGAGCCGCCCCTGCTCGCCCGCTCGCGCGCGGCGCTGGCCGACGAGCTGGCGCGCTGCGCCCGGCTGGGGGTCGAAGGGTTGGTGGTGCACCCCGGGGCGCACCGCGGGGCGGGAGAGGAGGCGGGGATCGACGCCGTGGCGGCGTCGCTCGACGCGGTGCTCAGCGGCCTCCCCGGCGGCTCCACCCGCGTCCTGCTCGAGAACACCGCCGGCCAGGGATCGTGCCTGGGACACCGGCTGGAGCATCTGGCGGCGATCCGCGACCGGCTGCCGGCGCCGGCGCGAGCCCGGGTGGGGATCTGCCTCGACACCTGCCACGCCTTCGCCGCCGGCTACCCGCTGCACGAGCCGGCGGGGTATGAAGAGATGATGGCGGAGATCGCGGAGCGGATCGGCCTCGCGGCCTTGGGGTGCCTGCACGTGAACGATTCGCTCCGCCCGTTCGGCTCGCGGCGCGACCGCCACGCCCACATCGGAGAAGGCGAGATCGGCCTCGACGCCTTCGCCCGCCTCCTCGCCGACCCGCGGCTGCGGCGAATCCCGATGATCGTCGAGACCGAGACCGGCGACGACATGGCCGGCCACCGGCAAGATCTGGCGACCCTGCGGTCCCTTGGGGCTGCCGCCCCGCCGAAGCGGCGCCCTACCCCCCCGGCCGCAGATGCGCCGGGAGGGTCTTCATCAGGTCGAACCAGATCACCACGAACATCAGCAGCAGGATCATCACGAAGCCGACCTGGGTGACGATCTCCTTGAGGCGCACCGAGAGGTCGCGCCGGATCACCCCTTCGACCATCAGGATGAAGATCTGGCCGCCGTCGAGGATGGGGATCGGCATCAGGTTCATCACCGCGATGCTGACGCTGATGAAGCCCATCAGCTGGAGCAGGTACTTGAAGCCGCGCCCGGCCGCGTCGCCGCTCTCGCGGGCGATCTCGATCGGCCCCGAGAGGGCCCCCTTGGCCGACAGCTGGCGGGTGAAGATCTTGCCCATGATCTGGAAGATCTGCTGCACCGTCTGGCCGCTGTAGCGCGCCCCTTCGACGAAGGCGCGGGCGAAGCCGAAGCGCTGGTAGAAGCCGATCTGCACCCCGATACGGCCGTTGCCGTTGTCGTTGCGCGGCACCACGGTGAGGATCAGCGGCTGGCCGTCGCGCGCCACCTCCACCTGGATGCGCTGGCCGGCGCGCGGCGAGATCGCCTCCACGAAGGCCTGCTGGTCCATCACCGGCCGGCCGTCGACCGCCCGGATCTCGTCGCCGGGGTGGAAGCCGGCGGCCTCCGCCGGCTGTCCGGCGATGATCTTGATCACCTGCGGCCGCACGCTCGGCAGCAGCCCCGCGAAGTCTCCCACCTCGTAGCGCGGCACCCGCTTCGGGGTGACCGTCGCGTGCAGGGTCTGCTGGCCGCGGCGCACGGTCAGCGGCACCGGCTGGTCGGGGGAGCCCATCAGGGCGAGGGCGACGTCCGACCAGTTCTCGACCGCCTCCCCCTTGGCGGCGACGATCACGTCGCCGCGCTGCAAGCCGGCGGCGGCGGCCGACGACTTCGCCTCGACGCCGCCGATCAGGGAGGGGAGGTCGGGGAGGTTCATCACCTCGATCCCCACCATGAAGACGGCGGCGAAGACCAGCACGGCGAGGATGATGTTCGCCGCCGGCCCGGCGAGGTAGACCAGGATGCGCTGCCAGCGCGGCTTGTTGAGGAACTCGCGCGGATCGGTCGGATCGACGTCCTCGGCGCTCTCCCCCCCCAGCCGCACGTAGCCGCCGAGCGGCACGGCCGAGAGCCGGTACTCGGTCTCCCCCCGCTGGAAGCCCCAGAGGCGCTTGCCGAAGCCGACGGAGAAGGTCAGCACGCGCACGCCGAAAGCCTTGGCCATCAGCAGGTGGCCGGCCTCGTGCACGACGATGATCACGCCCAGCGCGAAGGCGAAGGCGAGGAGAGTCTGCAGGGTATGGGTCAGAAAAGTCATGCCGAGGGTTCCAGTTCGGGTTCGGGATCAGGGTTCGGGACGAGCCGACACGAAGCGACGATTATACCGAACGGGAAGAACCCCCCGCGGATTCCCGCTCCCTTCGGGAACAGACGCTCCTACCGCGCTGGAAAACCTACACCCAGCAGCCAGAGGCCGATCAGCAGGACCGGGGCGGCGAACAGCATGGCGTCCATGCGGTCGAGGATGCCGCCGTGGCCGGGGAGGATGTTCCCCGAGTCCTTGACCCCGGAGCCGCGCTTGATCATCGACTCGACGAGGTCGCCGATCTGCGCCGCCACGGCGGTAGCGGCGGCGACGGCGAGCAGCCCCGGCTCGAGGGTGCCGCGGCGGCAGTAGTCCCACACCGCGGCGGACAGCAACGCCGCCGCGAAGCTGGCGGCGGCTCCCTCCCAGCTCTTCTTCGGGCTGATCACCGGCGCCATCTTGTGGCGGCCGATCCGCGAGCCGACGTAGTAGGCGGCGGTGTCCCCCAGCCAGACGATCGCCAGCAGCAGGACGATGATCCAGGGATCGAGCCGGTGCAGCAGGTGCAGGCTCGACAGCGGCAGCGCGAAGTAGAGGACGCCGAAGCCAAGGGCGCCGAGGGCGGGGAGGGTCTCCTCGAGCGGCGTCCCGGCGAGCAGCAGGAGCGTCCCGAGGCCGGTCGACAGCAGCAGGGCGCCGCCGAACAGCAGGAGGCGCAGGGTGGCGACACCGGCGCTGCCTCCGATCATTGCGCAGCTCAGCGCCCAGGCGACGGCGGGGGTCAGCGGCAGCAGGAGGAGCAGCGGCCAGCGGGGCATGCCGGGCAGGCGCGGCCGGACGATCGTCGCGTACTCCCACGCCGCCACCATCAGCACCAGGGCCATCGCGGCGAAGAACGCCGGGCTGGGCGCCAGGAAGACCAGCGCCAGGACGACGGGCGTCCCGATGGCCGCGGTGAGGAGCCGTTTCATGACGCGCTGCGGAGCCTCGAGCTCGCCGGTCAGCCCCGGTGCCGGCCGGAGGCGAAGACGTCCGCCGGCTCGCTGGCTTCCGGCGCCTCGGCGCCGCCGTAGCGGCGCTCGCGCCGCTGGTAGTCGAGCACCGCCTCGAAGAGGTCGCGGCGCCGGAAGTCGGGCCAGAGGGTGGAGGTCACCCAGATCTCGGCGTAGGCGATCTGCCAGAGCAGGAAATTCGAGACGCGCAGCTCCCCCGAGGTGCGGATCATCAGGTCGGGGTCGGGCTGGCCGGAGGTGTAGAGGTAGCGGCCGATCGTCTCCTCGTCGATGTCGGCCCGCTTGCCGGCCGCCCAGTCGGCGACGATGCTGCGGCAGGCGTCGACGATCTCGCAGCGCCCCGAGTAGTTCAAGGCGATGTTGAACTTCATCCCCCGGCAGTGGCGGGTCGCCTCCACCGTCGCCTCGAGCTCGCGCACCACCGACGGGTCGAGCTCGCGCCAGCGGCCGAGCACGTTGAAGCGGATGTCGTTGTCGACCAGCCCCTCGCGCTCGCGGCGGACGTACTCCTTGAGCAGGTTCATCAGGGTCCAGACCTCGAAGCGCGGGCGCTTCCAGTTCTCGACCGAGAAGGCGTAGAGGGTGAGCACCTCGAGGCCGAGCCGCGCCGCGGTCTCCACCGCCTCGCGCACCGAGGCGACGCCGGCGCGGTGCCCCTCGACCCGCGGCAGGCCGCGCCCCTTGGCCCAGCGGCCGTTGCCGTCCATGATGATGGCGACGTGGCGCGGCAGCCGGTCGAGGTCGATCCGGCGCACCAGGAGCTCTTCGGGGGATCCCGGGTCGGCGAGTTTGGACAGATCTGCCATGGCTTGAGGGCCCCTAAATTACCACAGGCGGTTGCGGATCGCCCTCCGCGCTCCATTCAGCCGGATACAGGACGCGTTCGAGCGCCAGGCCGTGCGCGGGGGCCGTGGGGCCCGCCGCGGAGCGCGGCGCGCCGGCGAGCAGGGCGGCGAAGCTCTCGAGGCTGCGCCTGCCGGTGCCGGTTTCGACCAGAGTTCCCACCAAAGCACGAACCATGCCGCGCAGGAACCCCTCCCCCACGATGCGGAAGGCCAGCTCCTCCCCCGCCGCCCCGGCCTCCTCCCAAGCGGCGGAAAAGATCCGCCGGCAGGGCTGTCCGTGCGCGCCGCCGGCGAGGGCGAAGGCGGAGAAATCGTGCCGCCCTGGCAGCAGGGCCGCCGCTCTGGCCATGCGGCCGGGGTCGAGGCCGGCCGGCGCGGCGGCCACGAACGGGGCGTCGAGCGGCGAGAGGACCTCGGCGCGGCTCAGCCGGTAGAGGTACTCCTTCCCCCAGGCGTGCCGGCGGGCGTGGAACCCGTCCGGCACGCGGGCGGCGGCGAGCACCCGCACGTCCTCCGGGAGGTGATGGTTGGTGCCGTGCACCAGGCCGCGCTCCGGGAAGGGGCGCGGCAGCTCGAGGTGGGCGGCCTGGCCGCGGGCGTGGACCCCGGCATCCGTGCGGCTGGCGCCGGTCACCCGCGCCGCGAACCCCAGCAGCTTCGCGAGCGCCTCCTCCACCACCTGCTGCACCGCCACGGCGTTCTCCTGGCGCTGCCACCCCGCGTAGGCGGTGCCGCGGTAGGAGAGGATCAGGCGATAGCTGGGCATCGGCGGGCGTCATCGGGTAGAGTATGCGGATTCGCCGCGGCTCCGAGCCGCGGTGCCACGAACAGGAGCCCGAGCAACGCGGCCTCGAGGGGGGCCGGCGTCGGCGTCAGCTTATGACCCAGTTGATGAACCCGATCGAAAACGAACAGCAGAACCCGGTTCGCCCCGCGCGGCCAGGAAAGGGCGGCTCCCCGCAGCCGCCGCCAGCCGGGCATTGACGATGAGCTTTCCGTGGGCGCCGGCCCTGCTGGCACTCTATTACTCCGTCCTGGTGGTGTTGTCGTTCTTCGGCCTCCACCGGCTGATGCTGGTCTTCATCTACCTGCGCACCGGCGGCCGCCGCCCCTCGGCCCCGCCGCCGCAGCCGGCGGCCGACCCGCAGGCGTGGCCGGTGGTCACCGTCCAGCTCCCACTGTACAACGAGATGTACGTGGCCGAGCGGCTGATCGACGCCGTCTGCCGGCTCGATTATCCCGCCGGCCGCCTCGAGATCCAGGTGCTCGACGACTCGACGGACGAGACCACCGAGATCGTCACCCGCGCCGTCGAGCGCTACCGGGCGGCAGGGGGTGGACATCCACCTCGTCCACCGCACCGACCGCACCGGCTTCAAGGCCGGGGCGCTCGCGGCCGGCCTGGCGCGGGCGCGCGGCGAGCTGCTCGCCATCTTCGACGCCGACTTCGTGCCCACCCCCGACTTCCTGCGCCGCAGCGTCCCCTACTTCCTCGTCGACGCCAAGCTCGGCCTGGTGCAGGGGCGCTGGGACCACATCAACCGCTCCTACTCGCTGCTCACCCGGGTGGAGGCGATCCTGCTCGACGGCCACTTCATGATCGAGCACTCGGCGCGCAACCGCAGCGGCCGCTTCTTCAACTTCAACGGCACCGCCGGCATCTGGCGGCGGCAGGCGATCGAGAGCTCGGGCGGCTGGGAGCACGACACGCTGACCGAGGACCTCGACCTCTCCTTCCGCGCCCAGCTCGGCGGCTGGCGCTTCCTCTACCTGCCCGGCCTCAAGGTCCCCTCCGAGCTGCCGGTCGACGTCAACGGCTTCAAGAGCCAGCAGTACCGCTGGGCCAAGGGGGCCGTGCAGACGGGGCGCAAGCTGCTCGGCCGGGTGGTGCGCGCGCCGCTCCCCCTCAAGGTCAAGCTCGAGGCGATCGTCCACCTCACCAACAACGCCAGCTATCCGCTGATGGTGCTCCTCTCGCTGCTGATCTTCCCGGCGATGCTGCTGCGCCACGGCACCTCGACGCTGGTGCTGCTGCTGGTCGACCTGCCGCTCTTCCTCTCGGCGACCGCCTCGGTGCTCACCTTCTACCTGATGAGCCAGTTCGCCGGCAACGACGACTGGCGCCGCGAGCTGCGCTACCTGCCGGCGCTGATGTCGGTGGGGATCGGCCTCTCGGTCAACAACGCCAAGGCGGTGATCTCCGGGCTCTTCCACCAGGGCGGCACCTTCGTGCGCACCCCGAAGTACCGCATCGAGAAGGCCGGCGAGAGCTGGACCGCCAAGCGCTACCGGGTGGGGAGCGACCCCACGCGCTTCGTCGAGGCCGTGCTCACCGTCTACTTCGTGGGCTGCACGATCTGGGCGGCGGCGGCGGGGATGTGGCTGTCGATCCCCTTCCTCCTCCTCTTCGTCCAGGGGTACGGCTACATGGCCGTGCTCAGCTACCTCCCCTCGCTGCGCGACTGGTGGGAGCGGGGAAAAGCCGACGCCGCGGCGGCCGGAGCCCGGTAATCAGCCTAATAATCCGTCTAAAATAGATCCATGGCCCTTCCCGAGCGTCGTTCCAGCTCTCAGGTTTCCTTGCGGCCGGCGGCGCCTCGGGACGCCGATCTCCTCCGCCAGTGGCGCTCCGAGCCGAGCGTCCAGCGCTTCCAGCCGTTGAACGAGCTGCCCACCGCGCAGCTGCGCGCCGACGTGGCCAGCCAGCGCATGGCCGACCTCTACCGCGGCCGGGGAGAGAAGTTCCAGTGGATCGTGCAGGTGGACGGCCAGCCGGCCGGCTGGATCACCCTGGTGGTCAGCAACTGGGAGCACGGCCTGACCGAGGTCGGCTACGCCCTCTCGACCGTGTTCCAGAACCGCGGGGTGATGACCGGCGCCCTCGCCACCCTTCTCGACGACCTCTTCCACAACACTCTGCTCGAACGGGTCGAGGCGCGCTGCGCGGTCGAGAACCTCGGCTCGCAGCGGGTGCTCGAGAAGAGCGGCTTCGAAAGGGAGGGCCGGCTGCGCTGCTATTTCAAGCTGCGCGGCCGGCGGGTGGACAATTATCTTTATGCTCTGCTGCGCGAGGATTACCTGGCCCGGCAGGAGCGCGGCTAGGGGAAGATCCCCAGATCCTCGTAGCAGATCGCGATCTTGTCGATCGCGTCGATGAAGGCCGCGGTGCGCAGGTCGGCCTTCCCCTGGTGGCGGGCGCGGATCTCACGCAGGCGGTGATAGGCGTTCCCCATCGTGTCCTCGAGGCCGGAGTGGACGAGGTCCGCCTCGTCCGGGCCATGGGCGAGGTCGTTCATCTCCTGCTCGGTGAAGTGCTTGCCGGTGCGCGCGCCGATCGCCTCCAGGATGCCGCGGTAGGCCTTCTCCTCGAAGCGCTTCTCCATGCGGCCGAAGCGGACGTGGGCGAGGTTCTTCAGCCACTCGAAGTAGGAGACCAGCACGCCCCCCGCGTTGGCGTAGTGGTCGGGGACGATCAGCAGCCCCTTCCTCTCGAGCGCCTCGCTGGCGCCGCTGGTGATCGGGCCGTTGGCGGCCTCGACGATGATCTTCGCCTGGATGCGCGGCGCGTTCTCGTCGGTGATCTGGTTCTCGAGCGCCGCCGGGATCAGGATGTCGCACTCGAGCTCGAGCCCCATCCGCGGGTCGGCGAGCCGCTCGATCCCCTCGGGGAGGACCAGCTTGTGGATCGACTTCTCGCCGCGGCGCAGGGCGTTCCACTGCTCCACGATGGCGGCGGCGTCGAGCCCCTTGGGGTCGTAGAGGCCGCCGTCGAACTCGAGCAGGCCGACGATCGTCGCCCCCATCTCCTGGAGGAAGGTGGCGGCGTAGGAGCCGACGTTGCCCAGCCCCTGGATGACCACCCGCTTGCCGGCGATGCCGCGCGACAGGCCGAGCGCCTTCATGTCCTCGGCGACGTCGCAGACCTCGCGGGTCACGAAGGCGACGCCGCGGCCGGTCGCCTCGGTCCGCCCGCGGATCCCCCCCTGGGCGATCGGCTTGCCGGTGACACAGGCGGCCCCCTCCAGCTTGTCGTTGGCGAGGGCGATGTAGGTGTCGACGATCCACGCCATCTCGCGCGGTCCGGTGCCGAAGTCCGGCGCCGGCACGTCGATGCCGGGGCCGATGAAGTTCTTCTTCACCAGCTCGAAGGCGTAGCGCCGGGTGATCCGCTCCAGCTCGTGGCGGCTGTAGATCTTGCTGTCGATCTTGATCCCCCCCTTGGCGCCGCCGAAGGGAGCGTCGACCACCGCGCACTTGTAGGTCATCAGCGCCGCGAGCGCCATCACCTCGTCCTCGTTGACGTCGAGGCTGTAGCGGATCCCGCCCTTGGTGGGGAGCTTGTGGTGGCTGTGCTCGGCGCGCCAGGCGTGGATCACCTCGACGTCGCCGTTGTCGCGCTCGAGCGGGAAGGTGAAGTGGTAGACGCTGTTGCAGGTCTTGATGATGTCGAGCAGGCCGCGAGAGTGGCTGGTGAGCGCGGCGGCCCGTTCGAAGTTCCGGTTCACCTGCTCGAAGAAGCTGACTGGATGGTTCGGCATACGGTTCCCTTTGGGTTCCCTTGAAAAGGAAGCGGGCTGGAAAGGATCAGAGTGGCTCGAATTCTTGCTCCGGAGCTTCGAGGCGACGGAGTGATAGCATTCTTGACCGGCCGCCGCAACCCCGAAAGGGCTTTTTTCGTGCCGGACGCCCATTTTCACGTACCGCCCCGCCAATCTCACCCGCCACCCCACCCCGCCGTCATGGCACCGTACCTGCCCGAGCCTCTCCTCGCCGCCGTCCCCATCCCCGCCCTCCCGGGCGGCGAGCGCGGGATGCTGATCGCGCTGGGCATCGCCGCCGGCCTCTTCCTGGTCCTCGCCGCCGTCCGCGAGCTGGTCGTCCGCCGGCTGGGGCGGCGCGCCGGGCGGACGGCGAGCGGTATCGGCGGCATCGGCGGCATCGACGACCTGCTGGTCACCCTCGGCCGGCGCACCCAGATCCTGGTGATCGCCGCCGTCGCGCTCTACGCGGGGAGCCTCTACGTCGACCTCCCGGCGAGGGCCGAGCGGCTCCTGCGCGGCGCCGCCGAGCTCGCCGTCTTCCTCCAGATCGCCCTGTGGTCCTCGGTCGCCATCGACTTCTGGATCGCCCGCCAGAGCCGGCGCCTCGACCACGACCCCACCTCGATCGCGCTGGCCGGCGTGCTGCGCTTCGCCGTCAAGGTGGTCCTCTGGGCGCTGCTGCTGCTGATGGCGCTCGACAATCTGGGGATCAACGTCACCGCCCTGATCACCGGCTTGGGGATCGGCGGCGTGGCGGTCGCCCTCGCCCTCCAGAACGTCCTCGGCGACCTGCTCGCCTCGCTCTCGATCGTGCTCGACAAGCCGTTCGTGATCGGCGACGCGATCACCGTCGACACCCTGACCGGCACGGTCGAGTCGATCGGCCTCAAGACCACCCGCCTGCGCGCCGTCTCGGGCGAGCAGCTGATCTTCGCCAACGCCGACCTGCTGAAGAGCCGCATCCACAACTGGAAGCGGATGGCCGAGCGCCGGGTCGTCCTCGCCTTCGGCGTGCCGCTCGCTACGCCTCCCGCGGCCCTCGCTACCCTCCCCGCGACGCTGCGGGAGCTGATCGAGGGGACTGACCTGGCCCGCTTCGACCGCGCCCACTTCAAGGGCCCGGGCGTCTCGACGCTCGACTTCGAGGCGGTCTACTGGATCCTGACCGCCGACTACGCCCTCTACATGGACCGCCAGCAAGCGATCAACCTCGGCCTGCTGGCGGCTCTCGCGAACGCCGGCATCCCCCTCGGCCCCGGCCCCCAGAGCCTGGCGCTGACCCGGCCGCGGCCGGAGGCGAAAACTTCTGCCTGAGCCCTCCGTACACCCGTTGGGAAAGACTCGATGTCTTGAAAGGAGATCCTGTGCGTAGATTGATCCAGAGGGTGGGAATCCCGGCGGGACTGTTGCTGCTCCTGCCGGCGCTGGCCGCCGCGCAACCGCCGGGGGAGTCGCGCCTGCTGCGCTACCCCGATATCTGTGGCAACACCATCGCCTTCGTCTACGGGGGCGACCTCTGGCTCACCGACGCCCAGGGCGGGGTCGCCCGGCGGCTCACCTCGGGAGAGGGGGACGAGCTCGCCCCCAAGTTCTCCCCCGACTGCAAGTCGATCGCCTTCACCGGCCAGTACTCCGGCACCCGCCAGGTCTACGTGATCGGCGTCGACGGCGGCTCCCCCCGGCAGCTCACCTTCCACAACGAGGTGAGCGGCATGCCCCCACGGGGGGGCTTCGACAACCAGGTGTTCGGCTGGACCCCCGACGGCAAGCAGATCCTCTTCAACGCCCACCGCACCCCGTACAGCGAGCGGAACGCCCGCCCCTATCTGGTGCCGGCGGCCGGCGGCATGGAGACCCCGCTGCCGATCCGCGAGGGGTCGGCCGGCGTCCTCTCCCCCGACGGCAACCGCTACGTCTTCGCTCCCATCATGCGCGAGTTCCGCACCTGGAAGCACTACCGCGGCGGCCGCGCCCCGGATCTCTGGATCTACGACCTCAAGGCGAATACCGCCGAGCAGATCACCAAGGACCCGGCCAACGACTATATGCCGGTGTGGATCGGCGACACCGTCTACTTCGTCTCCGACCGCGACAAGGTCGGAGCCGTGACCACCAACAACCTCTTCGCCTACGACACCCGGACGAAGGCCGTACGCCGGGTGACCAGCCACGACACCTTCGACGTCTTCTGGCCGAGCAGCGGCGACCGGAAGCGCATCGTCTACGAGAACGGCGGCTGGATCTACCTGTTCGATCCCGCGGACGGCAAGAGCCGCAAGGTCCCGATCCGGGTCGAGGGGGACCAGCCCCACGCGCTCCCCTACTTCAAGAACGTCGCCGAGGACATCCAGGGGATGGCGATCTCCCCAAGCGGCAAGCGGGTCCTCCTCAGCGCCCGCGGCGACCTCTTCTCGGTCCCCGCCGAGAAGGGGGAGATCCGCAACCTCACGCAGTCCGCCGGGGTGCGCGAGGGATTCGCCGCCTGGTCGCGCGACGGCCGCTGGATCGCCTACCTCTCCGACCGCTCCGGCGAGTACGAGGTCTGGGTGCGCCCGGCCGACGGCACGGGGGAGGAGCGGCGGGTGACCACCGACGGCGCCGTCTGGCGCTTTCCCCTCTCCTGGTCCCCCGATTCGAAGAAGCTCGCCTTCGGCGACACCAACGGCTGGCTCCACTGGGTGGACGTGGCGACCGGCAAGGTGACCGACGCCGACCGCTCCCGGCGCGCCGACATCCGCGACTACTCCTGGTCGCCGGACAGCCGCTACCTCGCCTACACCAAGCCCGGCGAGAACCAGTTCGCGGCGATCTGGGTCTACTCGCTCGACGACGGCAAGACCCACCAGCTCACCTCCGGCCTGACCGCCGAGGCCGAGCCGGTCTGGGACCCCTCGGGGCACTACCTCTACTTCTTCTCGAACCGCGACTACAACCTGACCTTCAGCGGCTACGAGTTCGACTACGTCTACACCAATCCGACCCGCGTCTACGTCGGCCTCCTCGCCAAGGACGGGCCGGCCCTCTTCCTCCCCGAGAGCGACGAGGAGAACCCGAAGCCCGACGCCAAGGCCGAAGACAAACCCGCCGCCGAGGCCAAGGCCGCCGCCCATAAGGCGATGGACGAAGCCGCCGCCGACAAGGCCGGCACCAAAGGAGAGAAGGCGGACCGCGCGCCGAAGCCGGGCGTGCGGGTGAAGATCGACTTCGACGGCTTCGAGGCTCGGGTGCGGGCGATCCCCGCTCCGCCGAGCAACTACCAGAACCTCTCGGTGAGCGCCGACGCCGTTTTCTATATGCGCGCCAACAATCCCGGTCCCGGCGGCGGCCCGCCGTCGCTGCGCATGTTCAACCTCAAGGAGCGCAAGGAGGAGACCGTCCTCGACGCCCTCGTCGGCTACGACCTCTCGGCCGACGGCAAGAAGATCGCCTTCCGGCAAGGGGAGACCTACGGGATCGTCGACGCCCGGGCCGGCCAGAAAGCCGGCGACGGCAAGCTCGACCTCAGCCACCTGACCCTGCGCATCCAGCCGCGCGAGGAGTGGCGCCAGGAGTTCACCGACGCCTGGCGGATCTTCCGCGACTGGTTCTACGACCCCAACCTCCACGGCTTCGACTGGAAGGCGATCCGGGACCGCTACACCCCGATGCTCCCCTACATGTCCACCCGCTCCGACCTCGACTACCTGCTGAGCGAGCTGGCCGGCGAGCCCTCCGTGGGGCACGCCTACGTCGAGCCGGCGGAGGGCGGGGGGCCCGAGCGGGTCGACGGCGCCCTGCTCGGCGCGGAGGTCGAGCCCGCCGCGGGCTACTACCGGATCGCCCACATCTTCCCCGGCGAGAACTGGCACAAGGACTTCCGCTCGCCGCTGACCGAGCCGGGAGTCCACGTCGAGACCGGCGACTACATCCTGGCCGTGGACGGCACGAGCACGAAGGGGGTGGACAACTTCTACCGCCTGCTCGAAGGGAAGGGGGACCGCCTGCTCACCCTGCTGGTGAACGACAAGCCGACGCGGGAGGGAGCGCACGAGGAAAAGGTCCGGCCGGTGGTCAAGGAGCAGAACCTCCGCTACCTCGACTGGGTCCTCACCAACCGCGCCAAGGTCGACAAGCTCTCGGGAGGCCGCATCGGCTACATCCACCTGCCGGACACGGCGGTGGCGGGCAACCGCGAGCTGTTCAAGTACTTCTACCCCCTCTCGCACACCGACGCCCAGATCTTCGACGACCGCTACAACCAGGGAGGCTTCATCCCCGACCGCATGATCGCGCTGATCTCGCGGCCGCTGATGAACTACTTCGTCGGCCGCGGCGGGGTGGCCAACCCGACGCCGGCGTTCGCCAGCACCGGCCCCAAGGTCGCCCTGATCAATGGCCAGGCGGGGTCCGGCGGCGACGCCTTCCCCTACTACTTCCGCGAGCTCAAGCTCGGGCCGCTGATCGGCACCCGCACCTGGGGCGGGCTCGCCGGCCTCTCCGGCAACCCGCCGCTGATCGACGGCGGCACCCTCACCGTCCCCACCTTCCGCATCCTCACCACGGAGGGACAGTGGACGATCGAGAACGAAGGGGTGGCGCCGGACGTTGAGGTCGTCGACGCTCCGGACGCCGTCGCCCGGGGTGAGGACCCGAGCCTCGAAGCGGGTGTGAAGTACCTCCTGGACCAGCTCCAGAAGAACCCGCCCAAGAAGCTCGTCGTCCCGCCGCCACCGGTCGGCGGCGCGCCGCGCTGAGGCTCACCGAGGCGTGAGGAAAGGGCGGGCGTCAAGCCCCGCCCTTTCGTTCAAGACAAGCCTCCCGCTAGATTTCCGCGAGCAGTTCCTGGAGCAGGGCGAACCCCGCCGGCCAGGAACCGAGGCGGGAGGCGGAATTGATGTGGCCGAGGGCACCCACGACCGCGAACCGCGAGCCCCAGGCGGCCGCGAAACGCTCCGCACGCTCCACGCTGATGTAAAAATCGTCCGTGCTGGCCACCACGATGCTGAGGAAAGGGAGCGGCGCGAGCGGCATCGGCGCGAAGCCGGTGGTGCCCGCGGGATACGACGGCGCCTCGACATCGCTCGGCGCCACCAGCAGCGCCGCCTTCACCTGCGGCATCCGTGGCGTCAGCGGCATCCGCGAGCCGTCGCCGAGCGCGGCGGCCCAGTGCGCCACCAGGCAGCAGGCGAGGGAGTGCGCGACCAGGACCGCCGGCTCGGGCGAGGCGTCGATCGCCGCCGCGAGCGTCGCCACCCACTCCGCCCGGTCGGGGGTCTCCCAGTCGCGCTGGCGTACGCGGACGAACGCGGGGTGCTCGCTCTCCCAGCGGCTCTGCCAGTGCTCGGGGCCCGAGTCGTAGAGGCCGGGAAGGATCAGGACGCGCGGCATACCCGCGAAGATAGCAAAACCGGGAAGCTGGAGAGGAATGCAGAGCAGAATTTACGTGGGGTGAATCGAGGATCAGGGGCAGGAGGCCGCCCAGGGGCGGCCTCCCTCCGAAAGGAGCCTGGGTCTTAGTAGCGGCCGCCACCACCGCCGCCGTAGCCACCGCCACGGCCACCACCGCCGCCACCACCCCCACGGCCGCCACCGCCACCACCGTAGCCACCACCGCCACCCCCGTAGCCGCCACCGCCGCCCTTGCCACGACCGCCGCCCTCTTCCTTCGGGCGGGCCTCGTTGACGGTCAAGTTGCGGCCATCCAGATCCTTGCCATTGAGGGCGGAAATGGCGGCCTGCGCCTCCTGGTCGCTGCTCATCTCCACGAAACCGAAGCCCTTGGAGCGGCCGGTGTCACGGTCCATGATCACTTGGGCCGAGTCCACAGTGCCATGGGCAGCGAACAGATCTTCCAGATCGCTGTCCCTGACGCTATAGGACAAGTTGCCGACGTATAACTTTCTACCCATTCGCGACTCCTCGCTTGACCGTCGTCCGATTCGGTCGTGACGACTCTGTGATTGCCTGACTTCTTCTTCTACGTAGCGTACGAGCTATCCGAGACTGTCGTGTCACGACGAATCTGGACGGGGTACCGGAGTCTTTCTGAACCGACCCGAGCTTGGTGAACCGTGAGACCAAGAACCAATCCTAGCATCATACGGGAGAAATAATCTGCAACCCTCATGCCTGTCTGGCCTGCGGATGCCGGCCGGAGTCGCGCGAGGACGATATCTTCACCAGTCTTCGCGGCAAGCCCTCGCAGCAGGGGGCAGCGTCCGGGCGCGCCGGCAACGTAACGCGGCGTCGAACAGGAGCCGATCTCCAAGGCCTTTGCCTTGTTGAGTAGGATCCACTAGTTCACCATGTGCGGCACCGCCAGCGAGAAGGGGGCGATCTCGGCCTCGAACCGCTCGCCGTTCTCGAGGACCATGACGTAGGCGCCCTGCATCGAGCCGACCGGGGTCGCCAGAGGACAGAAGCTCACGTACTCGAACGCTTCCCCAGGGGCGAGCACGGGCTCCTCGCCGACCACGCCCGGCCCCTGCACCTGCTGCGTCTCGCCGTTGCCGTCGGTGATGATCCACTCGCGGCTGACCAGTTGCGCCGTCTCGTGGCCGAGGTTCGAGATCGTCACCTGATAGGCGAAGAAATAGTAGTTGTCCGGCGGCGAGCTCCGCTCCTCGTCGTAGAAGCTCTGAACCTGGACCCGGATGCCGCGGGTCGTCGTATCGCTCATAGGCTCGCCATTATCTCATGGACTCAAAAAACTCATCGGCTCGCGGGATCGCACCGGGGACAGAAAACCCCTGGGATACAATCCCGCTCCGGCCTCAGAGGCCAGGGAGAGAGACGACGCGATGGAGCTGCTGACCAACCCGGAGACCTGGATCGCGCTGCTGACGTTGACGGTGCTCGAGATCGTCCTCGGGATCGACAACATCATCTTTATCGCCATCCTGGTCGGCAAGCTGCCGGCGGCCCGGCGGATGCGGGCGCAGCGGCTTGGCCTGTTCCTGGCCATGTTCATCCGCATCGGCCTGCTCGCCTCGATCGCCTGGATGGTGAAGCTGACGGCCCCCCTCTTCACCCTCTTTGGACAGGACCTCTCCGGCCGCAGCCTGATCCTCCTGGTCGGCGGCCTGTTCCTGCTCTACAAGTCGACCCGTGAGATCCACGACAAGCTCGAAGGGGACGAGGAGGGAGCGGCGGCCGCGGCGACGGCTTCGTTCCTTTCGGTGATCGTCCAGATCCTCCTCCTCGACATCATCTTCTCGCTCGACTCGGTGATCACCGCCGTCGGCATGGCCAACCACCTGGGGGTAATGATCGCCGCCGTGGTGATCGCCGTCGGCGTGATGATGTTCGCCGCCACGCCGATCAGCGCCTTCGTGTCCCGCCACCCCACGATCAAGATGCTCGCCCTCTCCTTCCTCCTGCTGATCGGCTTCTCGCTGATCGCCGAGGCGTTCGACCGCCACATCCCCAAGGGGTACGTCTACTTCGCGATGGCGTTCTCGGTCTTCGTCGAGACGCTCAACCTGCGGGCGCGCAAGAAGCGCAAGGCGCGGGAAGCGGCGGTGCGGCTCCACGAGCCGCACGCGTAGGTTTGTCGCGCCGGGACGCGATAAGTCGCCTTCGGTTATCATCTCCCCGCCATGGAGCTCTCCGTCGCCACCTGGAACGTCAACGGCATCCGCGCCCGCCAGGCGCAGTTCCTCGAATGGCTGGCCCGCGACCGGCCGGATGTCGTCTGCCTGCAGGAGATCAAGGCGGCGCCGGCGCAGCTCCCCGAGGAGCTCTGCGCCCTCGGCGACTACTGGTGCTACTGGCACGGGGCGGGCGGCTACTCGGGGGTGAGCCTCCACCTGCGCAAGGAGACCTTCCCGGCGGAGCCCAGGTTCGAGCACCCGGCGTTCGATCTCGAGACGCGGATCGTCACCGCCACGGTCGAGGATCTGGTGCTGGCCTCGATCTACGTCCCCAACGGCGGCAAGGACTTCGCGGCCAAGATGGACTTCCTGCGCGCCCTCGAGCGCTGGGCCGGCGCGCAGCGGGCGGCCGGGCGGCGGCTGGTGCTCTGTGGCGACATGAACGTCACCCGCAGCGACCAGGACGTCCACCCCAAGGAGCGCAAACCGTTCGTGATCGGCCAGCGCCCCGAGGAGCGCGAGCTGTTCGCGAGCCTCCTCGCCCACGGCCTCACCGACGTCGGCCGCGCCCTCGACCCGGACAACGACGGGCTCTTCACCTGGTGGGCGCCCTGGCGGAACATGCGCCAGCGCAACATCGGCTGGCGCATCGATTACATCCTCGCCGGCGAGGGGCTCGAGCCGCTGGCCGCCCGAGTAATGCCGGAGGTGGGGACGAGCGACCACGCTCCGGTGGTGGTCCGCCTCGGGATCTGAGCCCGCCGCCGGTCCCGGGCCGCCGGTCCTTGCGGAAGGCGATGAGGCGATATAGTCCTCGGCGAGGATCAATCCATGGCCGAACCGGTCTCCCTTGCTGCTCCCGCTCTTTTTCCTCCCGATCCCGCCGAGGTCGCGAGGCTCGCGGCGCGCCTGAAGAGTCCGCTGCAATTTCGCGCCTACCTGCTGGCGAAGCTGCCGCTCGCCCTGTTCGCCGGGCTGCGGGTGCGGGAGCTGGACGCCGGGCGGTGCGCGGTCAGCGTCCCCTACGGCTGGCGGAGCACCAACCCGTTTCGCTCGACCTACTTCGCGGCGCTCAGCATGGCCGCCGAGATGTCGACCGGCGCCCTGGCGATGATGGCGACGCAGCTCGCCCCCCAGCCGGTGGCGCTGATCATCGTCGGCCTCGAGGCGACGTTCGAGAAGAAGGCGCAGGCCCTCACCACCTTCACCTGCGAGGAGGGCGCGAAGGCCTTCGCCGCCGTGGCGGAGACGGCTCGCACCGGCGAGGCTGCCGTCGCGCGCATGGAGACGGTGGGCCGCGCGCCGGACGGCGTGGTGGTCGCCCGCTTCGCCTTCACCTGGTCGTTCAAGCGGCGCTCGCAGCGCTGAGCCAGGAGCCCGCCCATGCGGATCGCCCTCGCCCAGCTCGCCTCGCCGCCCGGCCGTGCCGCCAACCTCGATCACGCGCTGGCGACCATGACCACGGCCCACCAAGCCGGCGCCGAGCTGATCGCCTTTCCCGAGGTGGTCCTCGATCCCTTCTTCCCGCAGTATCGCGATGGCGGCGACGGCCTCGCCCTCGCCCTCGCCGAGCCGATCCCCGGCCCCACCACCGACCGCATCGCCGAGCGGGCGCGGGAGCTGGGGTTGGTGACCGTCTTCAACCTCTACGAGATCGACGGCGAAGGACGGCGCTTCGACAGCTCCCCGGTCATCGACGCGGACGGCTCCCTGCTGGGAGTCACGCGGATGATCCACATCACCGACTACGAGGGGTTCCACGAGCAGGACTATTACCACCCCGGCGATCGCGGCGTGCCGGTCTACGCGACGAGGGTGGGGCGGGTCGGCGTCGCCATCTGCTACGACCGCCACTATCCGGAGGTGATGCGCGCCCTGGGGGTGGCGGGAGCCGAGCTGGTGGTGATCCCGCAGGCGGGAACGGTCGGCGAGTGGCCCGAGGGTCTCTACGAGGCCGAGGTGCGCACCGCCGCCTTCCAGAACGGCTACTTCACCGCCCTCGCCAACCGGGTCGGCCCCGAGGCCGGCCTCCAATTCGCAGGCGAGTCGTTCGTCGTCGATCCCGAAGGGAAAGTCCTGGCGCGGGGGAAGAGCCTGGAGGAGGACCTGGTGCTCGCCGACCTCGACCTTACGGCCTGCGCGCGGTCGACCGCGCGGCGTCTGTTCTGGCGCGACCGCCGCCCCGCGCTCTATCCGGGATGGCTGGGATGAGCTGGTTCGACACCCTCCTCGCCCATCCTCCCTGGGTGTTCTACGGCTTCGGGCTGCTCGACCTCGTCTTCGGCCTGCCGTTGGCGCTGGGCATGGTGCCGATGAACCGCTGGTACGGCATCCGGGTGCCGCGCGCCTACCGCTCCGAGGAGAGCTGGTACGCCGTCAACCGCATCGGCGGCTGGTGGATGGTGGTGGGCGCCCTGCTCACCCTCTTCGCGGGAACCTTCGTGGGCGACCTCAGCCTCGTGCCGCCGTACGATTCCCTGGTCATCGCCGGGCCCTCGGCGATCGTCGGCCTCTGCCTGCTGGTCGCGATGGCGCAGGCCTCCAGGATCGACTGAGCGGACCGACTGAGCGGGCTGGTGAAAACCAGCCGTGCTAGAGTTCTGTGTGGAACCCCGAAAACAGTCGTTTCGGCGAAAGGAGAGTGCCATGGGCACTAAGAGATTCGCGAGGACGTACCGTCTGCTGGCCGCCGCTTTCTTCGCCGCTTCGCTGGCGGGAGCCCAGACGGGGGCTCAACCAGCGGCGCCAGCGGGAGGGCAGCCCGCCGCGCCCCAGGTGCGCATGCGCTGGCAGGACTTCATCAACGGGCCGGACGGCGCCAAGCGGCTCGCCAGCCTGCAGGCCGCGATCACCAAGATGAGGTCGCTCGACGGCAGCCCGCCGGGTTCGGCCGACTTCCGGCGCAGCTGGCAGTACTGGGCCAACATCCACGGCTACTACGGAGCGCAGAGCCCGGACGGCACGGTGGCGCAGCAGATCCAGTACCTCCAGGACAACGGGATGGGGCAGTACGTCTCCTACTACCAGGGGATCGTCGATCAGACGGCGCCGGACTCGACCGCCCAGGCCATCTGGGCGACCTGCCAGCACTCGCCTCCAGGCGAACAGGCCAACTTCTTCGGCTGGCACCGCATGTACCTCTACTACTACGAACGGGTCCTGCGCTGGGCCGCGGGCGACGACACGCTGCGCCTCCCCTACTGGGACTACACCGACCCGTCGCAGGTCACGCTTCCGGGAGCCTTCCAGGACACCACGTCCTCCCTCTACGACGCCAAGCGCGATCCGGACATGAACACCGGCGCCTCGACGCTCAACCCGGTCGACACCAACGTCAACGCGGTGCTGAAGCTCTCCGACTACCTCACCTACGAAGGACGGGTCGAGGGGGGGATCCACGGCTACGTCCACTGCACCGTCGGCCCCACCTGCCCGGTCGCCCACATGGGCGACGTGCCGGTCGCCGGCAACGATCCCGTCTTCTATTCGCACCACGCCAACATCGACCGCCTGTGGGCCTGCTGGCAGAAGCTCTACCCGACGCCGGCCGGCGCCTGGCAGGACCAGCAGTTCAGCTTCGTCGACGAGACCGGCACCCTGGTGACGCAGCCGGTGAAGAGCTTCCTCGACTCGACGGCGCTCGGCTACGTGTACGACAATGACAGCGACTGCTCGCGGCAGGCGGCGACCGACACGACCAACACGACGCTGTCGACCAAGCCCGCGGTCTCCGGCAGCGGCAAGAAGACCACCGCCATGATCGGTTCCTCGAAGCCCATCGCGATCGATCAACCGCAGGTCAGCGTCGACCTCCCCGTGCCGAAGCCGAAGCTGCAGGGCGTGCTCGCGGACGCGAGCTCGACGACCGAGCTCGTGCTGCGCGACGTGACGGCGCAGAGCCACCCGGGCACGCTCTTCGACGTCTTCGTGGAGAAGAAGGGGGACCCGTCGACACGCACGCTGGTGGGCACCATCTCGTGGTTCGGCGGCTTCCGCCACCATGGCCACACCGGCCCCGAGAAGCGGACCTTTCAGTTCGACGTCACCGAGCAGTTGCGGGCGCTGGGCAAGACCGCGTCCGCCGAGGGGCTGACCGTGACGCTCGAGGCCTCCGACGGCCGCGTTGTCGCCGACCCGGCCAAGGCCGCGGCGAAGAAGACCCTCGCCGCCAAGGCGTTCCGGGCCCAGTCCAAGCTGCAGATCGGCGCCATCGAGCTGCAGGAGTCGTCCACCGCGGCCCCGCCGCCCCCCACTCCCAAGAAGCCGTGAGCCTTCAGGATCGGACGGCGCTCGCCAGGGCGCCGTCCGGTTCGCAACTCTACTTCCCCGATCCGCCTCCACCCTGCGTCGTCCCCTGCGCGTCCGCCGGCGGTTTGACGTCGGTGCCGCGGTCGCTCTTGGGAGGCTCGGGGGCCTTTCCTCCCTTGCCGCGCTCGACCGTGTAGAGGAGGTCGACGCCGGTCGCCTGCCCCTGGCCGCCGACCGCCTCCCCCTGCTGTGCCTGGACGTTCCACTGGCGGCCGAGCAGGTAGCGGATGGTGAAGGTGTTGATCGGCTGGAAGAGGCCGACCCCGAAGTTCACGTAGAGCCGGGGGGAGAGGTACTTGCCGACGATCAGCGAGGTCTCCTGGAGGCCGCCGGTCGACTCGAGGCGCGCCTCCTGGAGGCCGAAGCGGGAGGCGATCTTCTTCGCCACCAGGTTCCCCCCCTTGAGGCCGAGCGAGGTGGCGGCATTGGCCAGCAGGTTTCCTTCCGAGGGCGAGGACTGGCCGAGCGGATGACCGAGCAGCAGGTAGGCGAGGGCGTTGCTCTCGTCCATCGGCGGGTCGGAGTAGAGGGTCGCCTGCGGCGCGCGCAGGGTGCCGGCGATGTTGATCCCCGCCACCGTGCCGTCGGTCGCCTTGCGGAATGCCTTGAGGTCGAGGCCGGGGTTGTCGATCGAGCCGCCGGCGAAGATCAGGCGGCCGTGATCGAGGGTGAGATCCTGGCCGTACGCCTTGTAGACGCCGTTCTTGACCTCCAGCTCGCCGATCGCGGCGGTCGCCTTGTTGGGCTCCTCGATCACCAGCAGGCTGCCGGTGAGATCGCCGCTGAAGCCGGAGGCCTTGATCGTCACCTTGTCGCCGAGGACGGCGCGGACGCGGGCATAGAGCTGGCGCGACGCCTTGACCGGCTGCTTGGCGACCTGGGACGACGGCGGCAGGATGATCACGTCCTTCGAGACTCCCACCGTCGCCTTCGCCGGCTTGTCCTGGTCGACCGTCAGCTCGGGGATGTCGATGTCGCCGGTGACGTCCACCCGGGTGCCGCTGAGCGCGATGGCCAGCCGCGGCGAGGCGAGCACCTTGAGCTCCTTGGTGTTGGCGACCTGGAAGTTCTTGCCGTCGACCGTGATGCGGCTTGGGGCTCCGTCGAGCGACACACCGCCGCCGATCGTCACTGAGCCATTTCCCGAGCGGGCGGAGCCCTGGATCTGGAGCGGCCCGGTTCCCGAGCTTTTCGCGGTGAGCTGGAGCTGGCGCACCTGGAGGTTGTAGGCCGGCACGTCGACCTGCGCCCCCTGGAGCTGGGCCGCGCCGGTGATCGCTGGCTTCGCCACCGTGCCGCCGAGGGTGAGGTCGGCGTTGAGCGTGCCGCGGGTGTTCTCGACGTCGGGGACGAAGGCTTCGACCAGGCCGAGGTTGGTGAAATTGGCGATCACGTGGCCGGCGATCGTCTGGCTCTGGAGCGGCGCGCCGATCTTGTTGTACTGCGGCAAGCGCAGGTCGGCGCGCACGGAGCCGGTGTTGACGAAGGCGAGGTCGGCATGGCCGGTGAGACCATCGGCGCCGGCCACCACGCGCACCGTCCCCTGCTCGAAGTGGATGTCGCCGTTGCTCCCGCCCTTGACCGGATAGCGCAGGTCGCCCGGCCCCGGATGGAGCTCCACGTTGGCGGTCACCATGCCGCTCGGCGAGCCGGTGCCGGTGAAGGTGCCGCCGACGGCGCCGGTGACCTTGAGGTCAGGCGGCAGCAACGGCGTGAGCAGCGAGAACGGCACCTCGGCGAGGTTGCCGCTGGCGTTCCAGGGGCCGTTCTTCAGCCAATGGCCGTCGGCGCAGAGCCGGGCGGCGCCGGAGGTCCAGCAGAACCCCTTGAGCGCCGCCTGGGTGCCGCCGGCGGAGAGCTGCGCCGGGCCGGAGAGCTTCCAGGCCCCGATCTTCGGGGTGCTGAGGTCGAGGCGGCGGATCTCGCCGCTCCACGCCGTGGTGCCGCGCAGCCCGCCGGCCAGGGCGAGGTCGAGGCTGGCGCCCTGCTGCGTGGCGGTGTCGATCGCCTGCCGCACGGAGAGCGCGAGCTGGTGGGCGCTGCGCGTCCCCTGGCCGGTGAGGGTGACGGTGTCGAACTTCTGCCCGGAGAGCCCGACGTTGCCGGCCCGCAGGTCGACCGCCAGCGGCCCATTGGCGCCGAGGTCGACGTCGGCCTTCAGGTTGAGGCTGCCGGCCGAGTAGGTCTGGTAGGCGAGGGCGCTGCCGGTCGCCTGGGCGGTGATCCGCGGCGCCGCCCAGCGCCCGGCGAGGTGCCCCTGGGCGTCGAGGGCGCCGGCGACGCCCGGCACCGCCTCGGCCAGGTTGGGCGCCGCGAGCTGGAAGTAGAGGTTGCCGGCGGTCTTGGTGAAGCTCCCCTTGGCGGTGAGCCGGGCGGAGCCCGAGCGCAGGTCGAGCTGGGGGAGGCCGTACTGCTCGCCTGCGAGCTCCAGCCGCAGGCTGCCGGCGAGCGGGTTGCCCCGCAGCTGGCCGCTGAGCTGGGTGAGGTCGACCTCGCCATAGGGGTTGCCGTTGCGCAGGTCGCCGTGGGTGGCGGCGGCGAAGGTGATCCGCCCCGGGTACTGCGCGAGGCGGGCGTCGGCCGCCGGATCGAGGCCGTCGCCGTTCAGTTGCAGCTTCCAGGCGACCTGCGGCTTCCAGGCGACGCTGCCGGTGGCGGCGAGCTGGCCGCTCAGCACGTCGCCGTGCAGCGAGCGGATGTCCATCCGCTCCTGGTTGCCGCGGCCGGCGAGCACCCAGTGGCCGGGCGGGATGCCGGGGCCGCCGAGCTGGGCGTCGAGGGCGAGCAGGTAGTCGGCGAGGGTGCCGGTCACGTGCGCCTTGCCGGCCGGGCTCACCACCACCGGCTTGCCGCCGGTCAGCGGATAGGCGAGCCGGCTCCAGTCGGCGGCCAGGTCGAGCTTCCCGCCCTTGGCGGTGTTCGCCTTGCCGCGGGCGTTGAGGACGGCCCCCTGGTCGGTCACCAGGTGGGCGGCGTCGATGGTGAAGTCGTCGCCGCGGCGGATCACCCGGTAGTCGACGGTGCCGGCGGCGTAGCCGGTGTAAGCGCCGGCGACCTTCCCCTGCGAGGTGAACTGGTCGAGGCTACCGTCGATCGCCACGTTCGCCTGCCGGATCTTCGCAGCCGGAAACTTCGCGTCGATCGCCTGCAGGTCGATGCCGCGGGCCTCGGCGGTGACGTCGAGCGCCAGCGGGCTCTTTGGGGTCGGCAGCGTGACCTTGCCGCGGGCGGCGACGGCGGCCCCCTTGTCGGTCTTCACATTGAGATAGGTGAAGACCAAGTCGTCCCCCTTGCGCGCCACCCGGTAGTCGGCCTCGCCCGAGCCGTAGCTCTCGTAGGCCCCGAAGATCTTCCCCTCCGAGGTGAAGTCGTCGAGCTGCCCCTTGATCCTGAGGTCGCCCTGGCGGATGAGGGCGAGCGGCCACTGCGGGTTGATCGCCCTGGCGTTGAATCCCTTGACCTGGGCGGCGAGATCCATGCCGACGACGCGCATCGGGGTGAGGACGTCCCCCGCGACGTGAGCTGCGAACGGCTGGCTCAGCGTCGCGTCGATCCCCAGCTTCTCGAGGGTGCCGGCGAAATGGCCGCCGACCACGAACGGCGGCATCTTGGGATCGCGATAGGTCGCCTGCGCCTGCAGGTTCACCGCGTAGTCGCCGACCGGGTTGAGGTCGCCGGCGGCGCGCAGCTGGAAGGTGGGGCCGTCGACCGCCAGGGTACGGACGTGGAGGACGTCCCGCGTCCGCTCGCTCTGCGCGTCGAGGGCGATGCGGTCGAGCTTGAAGGGGGGTGAGCCGACGCGGCGGACCTCGAGGTCGCGGATCAGGGCATCGCGCACCAGGATGTTCACCGGCAGGTGGACGTCCACCAGCTTGCCGTTCGAGGTGGTGTCACCTTTCTTCAGCAGCGCGACGTGGATCCCCTCGGCGTGGAGCTGCTCGACATCGGCCATCCGCTGCCACAGCTTCCCCGGCCGCCAGGCGAGATAGAGATGGGCGATCGCCACGTCCATCGCATCGTTGCGATAGTGGACGTCGCGCAGGTCGAGCGGGCCGGTGAGCGGGCCGCGCTGGGCGCCGATCGTCAGCTTCCCCGGCAGCAGCGTGGCCACGCGGCCGAGCAGGAAACGGGTGCCGCTCTCGCTCGACACCGCGTACAGGGCGATCAGGGCGCCCAGCGTCAACGGGATGATCACGATCGCGAAGAGGCGGAGCGCCCACCGCAGCCATCTCCGCCCCCGCCTGGGGGGTGCGGAAGCGGGAACGGGCGTCCGGTCCCGGGTCGCAGGATCCGTCGTCGTTTGATCCAGGCTCATAGGTCGGGTCCGATGTTGAGGTGAAACACGATGGGATGACGGGGATCCGAGAAGCCGCAGGCGACGTCGGCGCGGACCGGGCCGATCGGCGAGCGCCAGCGGATGCCGATGCCGGCCCCCTGCGCGAGGCCGCCGGTCTTGAAGTCGTGGAAGGCGTTGCCGGTGTCGTAGAAGACGGCGGCGCTCCACTTCGGCAGGAAGCGATGCTCGTACTCGAGACTGGCGAGGACGAGCGCCTCGCCGCCGATCACGTTCCCCGCCTCGTCCTTGGTGCCGAGCGATTCGTACTTGTAGCCGCGGACGCTCTGGTCGCCGCCGGCGAAGAACCGGTAGCGCGGCGGCAGCACGCGGAAGTCGCTGGTCGCGGTATAGCCGATCTGGGTGCGGCCGATCAGCCGGTTGCTCTCGCCCACGGTGCGGATCACCTTGCCGTCCGCGAGCCCCTGGAGGAAAGTGGCGTCCGAGAGGGCGCTGCGGTCGGCACCCTGGAGCGTGAAGCGGAGGCGGTAGCCGTTGGTGGTGTAGATCCGGTCGTCGGCCCGCACGCGCTCCAGGCCGGCGCTCGGCACCAGCAGGTTCGAGGTCCCTTTGTCGAGCCCCACCTTGTAGTTCTCGCGCTGGTAGTTGAGCGAGTAGGTCTCGTTCCAGCCGTGCTGGAGGAAGGTGTACTGGGTGCCGACGAGGCCCGTCTTGCTCTCCAGGGTGTTGGTGATCTGGCGGTCGTAGGCGAGGTTGAAGGAGAGGTTGTCGCTGCGCGGGAAAGCCCCGGGGATGATGTAGCTCGACTGGAAGCTCTGCTCGATCTGCGAGGCGCTGGCCGAGATCACGGCGCGGTGCCCCTCCTGATTGAGCCGCCGCAGCTCGAAGGCGCCCTTCACCCGCGGGCCGGTGTCGGTGCCGTAGCCGACGCCGCCGGTGAAGCGCACGGTCTTTGACGGCACCAGGTTGACGTCGATCGGCACCTCGAGGTTCTCGGCCTGATCCTGCCGGGTCACCACCTCGACGCGGCTCCAATAGGGGCTGTCCGAGAGAGCGCTCTGGAGCTTCAGCACCTTGTTGACGTCGAGCTTGTCGCCCGGCTTGAAATCGATGTAGCCGGCCAGCAGCCGGCCGTCGAGGACGTCCTGGTGGAAGTAGACCGGACCGAAGAGGTACTGCGGGCCGGTGTTGAAGTGCAGCACGACGTCGGCCCGGTAGCGCTCGAGGTCGACGCGCACCTGATTCTCCTGGTAGGCGGCGTCGAGGTATCCCTCCTCCGCGGCGAGGTCGGTGAGCGACTTCTTGCCGCGCTCGTAGTCCGGATGGTGGAGCACCTCGCCGGGGCGCAACGGAAAACCGCTCTGGAGCTGGCGGAAGGCGGGCTCCTCCGCGCCGGGGCCGGTGATCTGGAGATCGACGGTGGCGATCTTGATCGGCGGGCCGGAGTCGACGTCGAAGCGGGCGGTCCACGTCTTGCCGTCCTGGCGCAGAGTGGGACGCACCTGCGGCTTGTAGTAGCCGTAGGGCTGCAACGCGACCCCGATCTCGTCGGGCGCCTGGGCATAGAGCTTCCGGATGCGCTCCTCGCTCAATTTGCCGTCGTTCTCGCGCTCCAGGCTGAGGGCGGAGAGGATGTTCTGCTTGAGCTCGCGGCGGACGCCGTCGACCTCCACCTTGACCTTGTCGGCATGGAGGGCGGGAGCGAAAAAGGTGAGACAGACCCCGAGGGTCAGGATGCGGGACAGGCGGAGATCTTCGTTCATTATTTATGAGCAGAATTATGAGCAGCGGACAGGGGAAACCGGTGACGGCTCGAGCGGCACCTGCACGGTCTCCACCCGCACCGCGCCCGGCGAGGCGGGGGCGCGGCCGTCGCGGTAGCGGCGCGAGTGGACGCGGGTGAACTCGGCGCCGACCAGAAAGATGAGCGAGGAGTAGTAGACCCAGAGCAGGAGGAGCACGAGAGAGCCGGCGGCGCCGTAGGTGGTGGTGGCTCCGGTGCGCTGGAGGTAGAAGCCGATGGCGTATTTGCCGATCGAGAACAGGAACGAGGTGATCGCCGAGCCCCAGGCCACGTCGCGCCAGCCGATCTGGACGTCCGGCAGCAGCCGGTAGACCAGGGCGAGCAGCAGCGCCATCAGCAGCCAGGAGAGGACGACGTCCGCGCCGCCGATCAGCTTCGAGAGGCCGATCTGGAAGTTTCCCTCGAGCACGTGCTGGAGCGCGGCGAGCCCGGCGCTGGCGGCGAGCGAGATCAGGAGCAGGGCGCCGGCGCCGACGATCACCAGGAAACAGAAGAGCCGCTTCTTGAACAGCGTCTTGAGGAAGAAGCCGGGCTTCGGGGTGACCTCCCAGACGGTGTTCAGCGTGTCCTGCAGCTGGATCAGGATGCCGGTGGCGCTGACCAGGATGGTCACCGTGCCGATCCAGGCGGCGATGCGGCCGGTCCGCGGCCGGGCGCTGGCGGCGACCAGCTGCTGCACCGCCCCCGCCGTATCGGCGCCGATGAAGCGGCTGAGCTCCCGCTGCACCTCGCCGCGCGCGGCCTCGGGGCCGAACACCCAGCCGGCGGCGGCGATCACCAGGATCAGCAGCGGCGCGAGCGAGAACAGCGACAGGTAGGCGAGCGCCGCGCTGTGCGTGGTCGCGTTGTGCTTGCTCCAGTTGGCGAAAGTCTCCTGGACGTCGCTCCAGAGTCGCTGCGGTTTCGGCCGATGCATAGGGAACCTCTCCCCTCGCACCTGCGAGAACGGAGACGGACCCAAACTGTTTGCAAGAGGCTTGCCGCCCGGCCTGGGGTGGCGGCGGCGGGCTCAGTCGTCCAGCAATCCCTTCGCCTGCATCCAGTCGCGGTTGAGCTTGGAGAGGTAGCGGTCGCCGGCGTCGGGGAAGAGGGTGACGACCAAGGCGTCGGCGGCGGAACGCTGCGCCACCTGGCGGGCGCCGGCGGCGGCGGCGCCTCCCGAAGAGCCGGTGAAGATCGACTCCTTGCGGGCGAGCTCCATCGTCGCGGCGTAGGCGCTCTTGTCGTCGACGGTGACGATCTCGTCGATGTAGTCCCACCAGACGGTCGAGGGCATGAAGTCCTCGCCGATGCCGTCGATCAGGTACTGGTGGATCTGCTCCGCGGGAGGGAGAGCCCGGTGCTGGTGGTAGTAGGCGTAGATGCTCCCCACCGTGTCGATGCCGACGACGTGGACCGCCGGGTTCTGCTCCTTCAGATACTTGGCGGCGCCGCTGATCGTGCCGCCGGTGCCGATGCCGGCCACCCAGTGGGTGACCTTGCCGTCGGTCTGGCGCCAGATCTCGGGGCCGGTCGACCGGTAATGAGCTTCCGGGTTGGCCTGGTTGTAATACTGATACGGCAGGAAGGCCCCCTCCTCGTCGCGGATGCGCTCGGCCACCTTGTAGTAGGAGCGGGGATCGTCCGCCTCGACGTTGGTCGGGCAGGTGATCACCGTCGCTCCCATCGCCTCGAGCATCGCCACCTTCTCGCGGGGGATCTTCTCGGCCGCCGTGCAGATCAGCCGATAACCGCGCAGGTTGGCGGCCATGGCGAGCCCGACGCCGGTGTTGCCGGAGGTGGGCTCGACGATCGTGCCGCCCGGCTTCAGCAGCCCCGCCTTCTCGCCGGCCTCGATCATGGCGATGCCGATCCGGTCCTTGACGCTGGAGCCGGGGTTGAACGACTCGACCTTGGCGGCCAGGGTCGCGGGCCCGGAAAAGAACCGCCCGAGCTTGACGAGCGGGGTATTCCCCAAAGTTTCCAGAATGTTCTCGTAAATTTCCATGAGATCTCCGCTGAGGCGCGGGATGCTAGCACAGCCCGTGATCCACGCCGTCGGCGGCTACCCTTCCCAATCCCAGAAGTAGTCCTTGTTGGTGAGCGGCGACTCCTCGGCCGTGGCTTCCTCGTCGGTGAGCCGGGCCTCCGCCTCCTCGGGAGGGATCTCGCCGCGGATCACCGCCAGCTGCTCCTCGAGGTCCTGGGTCTCGCGTTCCCAGTAGTCGGGGGTGCCGAAGTGGGGCCACGCCGCGGGGAAGGCAGGGTCGTGCCAGCGGCGGGCGAGCCAGGCGGCGTAGTGGATGATCCGCAGGGCGCGCAGCGGCTCGATCAGCGCCAGGGTGGCGCGGTCGAAATCCCGGAACTGGATGTAGCCCTCGAGGAAGCGCTCGCGCAATCCCAGGGTGTAGGCGTCGCGCCCCGGCAGGGCCAGCCAGAGGTCCTGCACGGCCGGGCCCACCACCATGTCGTCGAAGTCGAGCACGTGGAGGAGGCCGTCGCGGAAGAGGATGTTGCCGAGGTGGAGGTCGCCGTGGAGCCGGTGGACGGGGACTCCGGCCAGCCGCCGGTCGGCGAGGGCGGCGATGGCGAGCGCCGTGTCCGCGTAGCGCTCGCGCAAGTGGGGCGGCACCACCTCGTGCTCCTCCAGCCAGTCGACGTTCTGCCGCACGTAGGTGTCGGCGTCGAGCCGCAGCCGGTGCTCCGCGTCGTGCGCCGCGCCGACGTTGTGCATCCGCCCCACCAGCATGCCGAGCCGGCGGGCCGCCGCCTCGTCGAGCTCGTCGGGAGCGCGCCCGCCGCGGCGGTCGGAGAGCGAGTAGAAGATGTTGTCGACCCGCCGCAGCGTGCCGCCGCCGGGGAACGGCCGCACCGGGCAGACCGGGATCTCCGCGCTCGCGAGCTCGGCGAGGAACTGGTGCTCCTCGAGGATCTGCTCCTCGCTCCAGCGTCCCGGGCGATAGAACTTCGCCACCACGCGGGAGCGGTCCGCCAGCTCCACCTCGTAGACCCGGTTCTCGAACGAGTTGAGCGGATAGCAGACGGAGTTGCACTCGAGCCCCCCGGCCTCGACGGCCGTGAGCACCTTCTCGGGAGTAAGGGAGAGGAAGAGGTCGGTTCCGGTCTCGGCTGGGCCCTGCATGGACTCAATGTAGCAAAGAACCCGGAACGGCCCTATTCGAGCCGTTCCGGGAGGCACGCCACAGCGCGGGCGCTAGGGCGCTGGCGTCACGGTGCCTTGGTGACGATCAGCGAGAAGCGGAAGTTGAAGTTGTTGACCTGATTGAACGTCACGCCGTCGGTCGAGAGGTAGGACAGACCGTTGATCGGCACGTCGTTGGTGGCGTTGCCGCCATCGAGCCCGATCGACGGCGGCAGCCCCGAGATCCCCGGGAAGGGAGTGGTCGTGGGCACCCGCAGGACCATGAAGAGGTTCTTGATCTGGCCGCTGGCGATCTTCTGCTTCACCAGGCGCCCCAGCAGATCGGGGAACGGGAAGTAGAACGGCGCGAAGTCGTTGTCCTGGCCGACGAAGTTGGTCACCTTGGCCAGCGGGTGGGCGAGGTCGAGCGTCGCCGTGGTGCCGCTGACCGTGCCGGTGACGAGGTCCGCCTCGGCGAAGATGGGGACGACGGACGCGTCGACGACGAAGGTGTCGTACGCCGCCTCCTGGATGTAGAGGTTGCCGCCGGGGTTGATCGCCGAGATCTGGCTCGCCGGCACCCGCACCGCGTAGTAGGTCCCCGGCGCGGCGCCCGTGAAGCCGATGAAGTCCCGGCTGCCGAAGTTGCTGATGTTGATCTGGTTGTTGGTGACGAAGTCGATATGGGATTGGGCGAAGCCCGGGATGCCGGCCACCGGGAGCCCGAAGCCGGGCTGGATCTCGATCGCCGATTCGAGCGGGGCCGGGCCGCTCCAGAACTCCTCGTTGAAGTCCTGCTGGCCGAAGATGTCGCCGATCTGCGCGTTGAGGCTGACCGAGCTGGACGGCACCGGCAGGCCGTCGACCGCCTCGATCCCCACCGTGTAGAGGCCGAGCGGCACCGGCATCGTGTAGTTGCCGTTCAGGATGTCGTAGGCCGGGCTGACCAGGAAGATCTCGCCGGTCGTGGGATCGAACGAAACCTGGCTGGTGCCGCTGAAGGCGGAGGCGACCTCCTCACCGTTGAGCAGATTGATCGCCGAGACGCTGGCCCCCGCGATCGGCTCGTTGAGCACGCCGTGGGTGACCGAGCCCTTGATCGTGCCGTAGACGAGGTTGAACGGGATATCTCCCGGCTGGAGCGCCGCCGGACCGCTGGCCGCCGAGCCTTCCGGGTAGTAGAAGGAAGCGTAGGCGATGTCGTCGCTGTCGAGCGTGCGCTGCGCCAGCTCCGAGGCCGGATCGGTGGTATCGATGAACGGGAACATCGTGGCCGCGGTGCCGTCGGTCGGGCTCTTCTGATTGTTGAGCACGTGCGACAGGCCAAACGAGTGGCCGAATTCATGGGTGGCGGTCGCCTGGAGGTCGACCGACAGGGGGTTGGTGTCGACGTCGGCGTCGTTGACCGTGAAGCGGAACTCCCCGGTGTTGAACTCGACGTCGACGTCGAGGATCGTCCCCGCCTTGTAGAAGCCGGCCGGGAAGATGGTGTGGCCGCTCGCGTTGACCTTGCAGGTCGTGATGGCGCTCGAGACGTCCGAGACGCCGTCGCCGTCGATGTCGTCGCCGTCGTTGAGCTGAGTGTCGGCGATCAGCGTGATCGACGGGGTGACGGCGATGAAGCCGAAGCCCGGCGGCACGTTGAAGGTCAGCTCGTTGATCATGTCGAAGCCCGAGGTGCCGGGGTTGTTGATCGTCCCCCCGATCTTCTCCTCGATGTACGAGGTGGGGATCTTGTTCCAGGTGTCGAAAGACTTCTGGAGCGTCGTCCGGGCCGCCGCCAGCGAGACCACCGGGCCGCTGCCGAGCGGGTTGTGGATCGGGTCCTGGTTCCTGTTGAGCTGGAACTGGACCGGGATGCAGCGCGGGTCGTGGAAGATCCGGACCAGCCTGGCGTTGATCTGGCCCGGGATGGGCGAGGGGACGTTGCCGGTGATGTCGAGGCTCTCGAGGAAGCCTCCGGCCAGTGCCGGACCGGCACCCAGGGATGCCGCGAGCAGGGCGGCCAGGGAGATCTTGGTGACGATTCCTCTCATTGCGTCGCTTCTCCTGATGTTCACATCCATGGCCTCACCGCTGCCTCTCGAAGGGCTCGACGTCACGGATCTTCGCCCGCAGCTCGTCGAGTTGGATCGTCTTGCCGGTCGCCGGCCGGAGCGTGCCGTTGCTGCCCTGCAGCTTCAGCCCGCTCAAGCTCTGGGTGGCCACCTTCTTCCCCTGGGCGTCCTCGACCAGGGTGAACTTCCCCTGGGAGTAGCCGACGACCGAGTAGCTGCCGGCGACCAGTTGCTGAGGGGTGAGGAACAGCAGCACCTTCTCCTGCTGCAGGATCACCGGCCCGGCGGGGTAGTTCATCGCGATCGGAATGTGCCGGTTGGCGTCGACGCCGCCCGGGAGCGCGATCGTCACCGTCGAGCCCGCCTTCCCCTTGAGCACCTCCGACACCTCGATCGTCGCCAGCGTCACCAGGATCTTGCCGGCCCACTGGCTCTGCAGGTGCGTGCAGCGTCCGGTGACGATCATCGCGGACTCCTTGATCATGTCGGCTTCCGTCCGCTCGACTGCCGTGGTCGCCCAGGCCGGTACGGCCAGGGCTACGGCGAGCAGGACCGAAGCTGTCTTCACTACGCTTCTCAGCATGTCCCCTCCTTCTGGGGTTGAGCTACAGTGCCGCCTGGCGGGAAGCCGGCGGAGCCTGTAGGGTGTTGGTATTGAGTGAGTGTCTCCAGATGTGGAAATGTGACATTCGCGATGGACTGCGGAGACGGTCCGCCCAGCTCCCGACGAGGAAGTCCCGCGGGGCTCCCGGGCCGAAAGGAGGATCCATGCGGATCATAAATCAAAACATCATGAATCAGCTCTTTGCGACCACCGACGAGATCCCCCTCGACCGCGAGGCGGTCCAGGTGCCGCTGGCGATGGAGGGAGAAGGAAGGGTGGCGCGGACCGCGAAGGGGAAGATCGAGATCACCCTGCCGGACGCCGAGGACCTCGCACCGTTCCTGGCGGCGCTGCCGGCGAAGGTGCGGGAGTTGGGCTAGACCGGGAACAACGCGCGGATCGCGAGCGGCACGCCGAGAGCCGCCTCGCAAACCGCGCTGAGGTAGACGAGCGCCAGGGGATGAAGAGGTGGGGCGGCACGGCGCGCCTGGCGCTGCGCTGGAGCCCGCATGCCGGCCGTGCCACCGGGCTAGGAGGCGACCTCACCCTCGCCGGAAGGCGGGTTGCCGCCCTCCTCGGGCTGCCGCTTCTTCTCCGCCTTGCGCTGCTTCTTCTCCTCCGCCTTCTTCTTCTTGGCGATGTCCTTCTGGCGCTTTTCGTGCTGATAGTTTGGTCTGGCCAACGTTGGCGTCCTCTTGGTAGGTATCGCACGAGGGGATGCCCGGATGGAGCACCGGCCTCGTGCCGTCTGGTTCGGCGTACGGGCAAACACGCTAGCACAGTTTGCGCGCGACTCTCGCTGCCGCGGTGCTGTCGCGGCGTCCTTGGGTTACAATCCCCTCCTTCTGCGTCCGTTCGTTCCCTTCCAGGTTACGCAGCCCCGAGGAGCTCAATCGACATGTCCGAGCAATACGTCTACGTGATGAAGGATCTGCGGAAGGTCTACCCGCCCAACCGCGAGGTCCTGAAAGATATCTGGCTCTCCTTCCTGCCCGGCGCCAAGATCGGCGTGCTGGGTTTGAACGGCGCCGGCAAGAGCACGCTGCTGAAGATCATGGCCGGCGAGATCAAGGAGTTCGCCGGCGAGGCCTGGGCCGCCAAGGGGACCAAGGTCGGCTATTTGTCGCAGGAGCCCCGCCTCGACCCCGCCAAGGACGTCCTCGGCAACGTCGAGGAGGGGGTCGCCGAGACCCGTGCCCTGCTGCACAAGTTCGACGACATCAACGCCCGCTTCGGCGAGCCGATGGCGGACGACGAGATGGACAAGCTGATGGCCGAGCAGGCGCGCGTCCAGGACGCCATCGAGGCCGCCAACGCCTGGGAGCTCGACCGCACGCTCGAGATCGCCATGGACGCCCTGCGCCTGCCGCCTCCCGATGCCGACGTCGAGCGTCTCTCGGGCGGCGAGCGCCGCCGGGTGGCCCTCTGCCGGCTGCTGCTCCAGCGGCCGGACCTGCTCCTCCTCGACGAGCCCACCAACCACCTCGACGCCGAATCGGTCGCCTGGCTCGAGCACCACCTCGCCGAGTACCCGGGCACGGTGGTCGCCGTCACCCACGACCGCTACTTCCTCGACAACGTCGCCGGCTGGATCCTCGAGCTCGACCGCGGTGCGGGCATCCCATGGAAGGGGAACTACACGTCGTGGCTGGAGCAGAAGCAGGAGCGTCTCGCCCTGGAGGAAAAGACGGAGTCGTCGCGGCGGCGCACCCTCGAGCGCGAGCTCGAATGGGTGCGGATGTCGCCGCGCGCCCGCCAGGCCAAGGGGAAGGCCCGCCTCACCGCCTACGAGAAGCTGCTCGCCGAGGACCGCGAATACGACAAGCGGAGCGATCCGAACGAGATCCACATCCCGGCCGGCCCGCGCCTCGGCGACCTGGTGGTCGAGACCAGGGGGCTGCGCAAGGGGTACGGCGACAACCTGCTGATCGAGAACCTCGAGTTCGCCCTGCCGCCCGGCGGCATCGTCGGGGTGATCGGCCCGAACGGCGCCGGCAAGACGACCCTGTTCCGCATGATCGTCGGCCAGGAAGTGCCGGACGCCGGCACCATCCGCGTCGGCGACACGGTCAAGATCGCCTACGTCGACCAGAGCCGCGAGAGCCTCGACGGCGAGAAGCTGGTCTGGGAGACGATCTCGGACGGCCGCGACGTCGTGGTGCTCGGCAACCGCGAGGTGCCGGCGCGCTCGTACGCGGCGGCCTTCAACTTCAAGGGGTCGGACCAGCAGAAGCGGGTCAAGGATCTCTCGGGCGGCGAGCGCAACCGCGTCCACCTCGCCCGCACCTTGAAGGCCGGCGGCAACCTGCTGCTGCTCGACGAGCCGACCAACGACCTCGACGTCGACACCCTGCGGGCGCTGGAGGAGGCGCTCCTCGCCTTTGCCGGCTGCGCCGTGATCATCAGCCACGACCGCTGGTTCCTCGACCGCATCGCCACCCACATCCTCGCCTTCGAAGGCGAGTCCCAGGTCGTCTGGTTCGAGGGGAACTACGACGCTTACGAGGCGGACAAGAAGCGCCGCCTGGGCGCCGAAGCCGACCAGCCGCACCGCATCCGCTACAAGAAGCTCACCAAGGTCTGATCCCTTTTTTACCGAGCTGAAGCCGTCGCCGCCGTGGATCCCATGGCGGCGACCCTTCGCTTTCCTAATGGCGGCGTCCTGCCTCCCGGGGAGATCGTTGCGGTTCTCCAGACTGGCATTGAGGTTGCAATGAATCTATGCGTGCAACGGCGGTGAGGCGCCACGGCTTCGACAAGGCGCGCCAGGAACTCCGGAGAGCCGAAGCTTCTCGCCACATCGCAAAGAGTACTCATACTGAGAGAGAGCGGAGAGCGTCCTTCGGGCGCCTCTACAAAGGAAACCTTTCTGGAGAGGAGCTTTATATGAAGCGTCTTACCCTCACGACCGCCCTGTTGGCCACGCTGGCCGCTCCGGCCCTGTTCGCCCAGAGCAGCCTCAACACGACCGCCCCGGGCCCCTCGCAGGAGAGCAAGCCGGGCCAGACCAACAACAACCTGCAGAACCCCGGCTCGAACATGCAGCAGCCGGCGGCCCAGAGCGGCACCTATCAGGAGCACGGCACGGTCGAAGGTACCGCTTCCGAGAGCACGACGGGCACCAACAGACTGAACAGCCAGACCGGCACCTCCACCGGGACGACCGGAACCACCGGGACCACGGGTACGATGGGCACGACCGGCACGATGAACAACAACAACACGACCGGGACCACCACCGGGACGATGAACAACGATTCGACCACCGGCTCGACCACCACGGGCACGGGCAGCTACAACGGCACCACGGGCACGGGTGGCAGCTACAACGGCTCGAGCTCGACCGGCGCCGGCACGTCCACCACGGATACGACCAACACGTCGACGACCTCCTCGAGCCGCCTGCCGCGCACCGCGAGCGAGCTGCCGACGGTCGCGATCGCCGGCCTGCTGGCCCTGGCGGCCTTCTTCGCCGTCCGCCTCTACTCGAAGCGGAATGCCTAAAGGCACTCCTCATCCTGTAGGATCGAGATCACCTGGCACTCCGGTGCCAGGTGATTTCTGTTTATAGGTCCCTTCTTGCAACGAAAGATCATGAACGGGCTCGACACGCTTCCCGTGAAACCGGGCCGCCTGCGCTGGCTGGAGCGCGGCCTGCTGCTCGTCGCCGCGCTCTGCCTGGGTTTCTGGGTATACGTCTGGCTCGACGCCGCCTACGTCCAGCACCGCGACAACGAGATCCTGGATGCCGCGCCGGACTCGGCGCCGGCGGCCCTGCCGGCTCCCATTCCCGCCGCGCAGACCGACTCCCTCGGCAGCTTCCAGGCAGCGCCGCCGCCCGAGCCGCTCCCGGCCGCCGAGGAGGGCTCGCTGGTCGGCCGCGTCGAGATCCCCCGCCTGGGAGTGTCGGCGATCATCCTCGAGGGGGTGGAGAGCTCGACGCTACGGCGCGGCGTCGGTCACATTCCCGAGACTCCGCTCCCCGGCAGCTCCGGCAACGTCGGGCTCGCCGCCCACCGGGACAGCTTTTTCCGTGCGCTGAGAGATATTCGTAAGAATGACACGGTGAAGATCAAGACGCTGGCCGGCACGTACCGCTATCAGGTCGAATGGACCAAGGTTGTCGAGCCGGAGCAGACCGAGGTGCTCGCCGCCGACATCACCGCGGGCCCCGAGCTCACCCTGGTCACCTGCTATCCATTCAACTATGTCGGCTCGGCCCCGCACCGCTTCATCGTCCGCGCCCGGCAGGTCGCCGATTCTCCGGCAAGCGACGCGACGATCAACTAGCGCACGACGAGCGGCAGGCGCACCTCGATCTCACTTCCCCGCCCCGGACCCTCGCTGCGCGCCTCGACCCGCCCGCCGTGCATCTCCACCAGACTGCGGACCAGGGTCAGCCCGATCCCGAGGCCCGCGCCCGCGCGGTCGAGACCCTGCTCCCCCTGAGCGAAGAGGTCGAAGATCCGCGGCAGCAGGTCGGCCGAGATGCCGATCCCGTCGTCGCGCACCCGCACCACCGCCTCCCCGGCGCCACCCTTGCCGTCGCGATGCGCGGAGACCTCCACCCGTCCCCCCTCCTCGGTGAACTTGAGGGCATTGCGCAGCAGGTTCGAGAACACCTGCTCGAGGCGCGTGGCGTCGCCTTCGACCGGCAGCGGCGGACCAGCGAGATCCATCCGCAGGCTCTGGCTCTTGGTTGCAGCCAGAGGGCGTGCCGCCTCTACCGCATGTTGCAGCACCTCTCCCAGGTCGAGCGGCTCGCGTCGCAGCTCCACCTTGCCGCGGGTGATCCGCGAAACGTCGAGCAGGTCGTCGACCATCCGTACCAAGTGCTGGATCTGACGGCGGATGATGACGACCGGCTTGCCCATCCGTTCGTCCAGATCGCCGGCGCCCAGCTGCTCCAACAGGTAGGAGGCGTTGGCGATGGCGCCGAGCGGATTGCGCAGCTCGTGAGCCAGCATGGCCAGGAACTCGTCCTTGCGGCGGTCGGTCTCGGCGAGCGCTTCGGCGCGGGCGCGCAACTCGGCGGCCAGCCGCGCGCTCTCATGGGTGCGCGCGGCCAGCCGGTCGCGCATCTCCGCGAAAGCGGCGGATAGATGGGCGACTTCGGTAATGCTGCTGGCGGCGCCGAGCGGGGCCGCGAGGTTCCCTGCCGTCAGCTCGCCGACCGCCACGGCCAGGTCCCCCAGTGGGCGGGCGATGCGGCGCGATGCGTAAAGGCCGGCGACCACCGTCAACGGGATCACCACCAGGAGCAGCCCGAAGGCGAGGTCGCGCCCCCTCCGCACGCCGGCCAGGGCGTCGGCCCGTGGGCGCTCGACCGCCACCGCCCAGCCGAGCTGTGGAATGCGGGCGAACCCCGCCACCTCGGGCGCGCGGCCGGGGCCTCGGTGGTGGTCCGGCCGATCCCAACCGGCAGGGAGAGGGGGAAGCGGCGGCTCCGAGACCACGCCGTCGACTCGCGCGATGGTTCGTCCCCGGCCATCCGCCACGGTGACTCGCGAACCCTGGCGGGAGATCCGCCCCTCCAGTCCGCCGGCGGCGAAAGCGGCCACCAGGGTCCCCTCCAGGCGAGCGTCGCCATGGATCGGCGCGCCGAGCAGAAAAAGGGCGCGCCCGCCGAGCTGAATCGGCGTGATCTGCATCCGCCGGGGTGAGTGGCCGACGTCCGCGGCGATGCCGAGCACTTCCGGCAGCGGCAGCGGCTCGCCTCCCGCGGCCGCCACCACCCGGCCGCCGGTGACCGTTCGCAGCGCGACCAGATCGGGATATTCGGTCCGCGCTTCCCGCAGCAGCTCGCCCTGATCTTCCGCCGTCATCGCCGACCGCCCCGCGAAAGCGGCCAGGGTGGCGGCGCGGGCGCCGTTCATCTCGATGAAGTCCGACACGTTCTGGGCGATGGACTTCGCCTGCGCGGCTTGCGCGGCCTGAGCCTCTTCCTCGGTGAGCTTCTCCTCCTGTGCCGTCACCACCGCCGTCGCCAGGATCAAGGCCAGCGAGGTGGCGATCACCAGCACCAGCGAGACGCGGGCCTGGAGCATGGCGGTATCGAGCGCGTCCAGACGGGGGCGGAGCCAGGGTAGCGCGGCGAGCGCGGCGCCGCCGCCCCAGTAGAGCGCCACTCCCGTCCAGCTTCGCGCAGGGAGCGCGAAGAGCGCGCCGAAGGTGAGGAAGGTGAAACCGGCGGCCAGGTGAAAGATCCAGACCCAGGTACGCCGCAGACCGGGACGCAATTGCGCGTAGACGAGGAAAGGGCCGGTCACCAGCATCACCAACCCGATCAAAATCAGCTGATCTCGGTAAGGGCCGTAGAACGCGCTGCGGAAGAGCTGCGGCCGCACCGCGACGATCAGACCCGAGAGGGTGGCGACGAGCCCCATCAGCAGGCCGAACAGGTCTCCGCCGGCGGCGGCCTGCCGCCGCTGCGGCAGCAGGCCGGCGAGCACGACCCCCAGGCCGAGGACGGCGTAGACCACCGTGCCCGACGCCGCTCGCACCGCGGCAAAGCTGAGGGCCAGGGCAAGAAGCGTCAGCCCGGCCAGCAGGTCGGCGAGCCGGGCCGCCCAGGGCGAGGGGCGCAGCACGGCGACGGCGACCAGCCCCACGCCGGAGGCGAGAGCGAAAGCCCCCCAGGCGAGAGCGTAGGGGAGCAGCGCCTGGTAGGGAGCGGTCTGGAAGTGGTGGGGGGCGATGAGCAGGAACGCGCCGATGAAGGAGCAGAACAGCCCCATCACCCAGCGCAGGCTGTCGGCGGAAAGATCGCACAGCCGGCCGTGGAGAACCGCCGGCCGACGGCGGTCACCGTTTACCGATCCCTGTTGCAAACCTTCTTGCAAAGCCTTCGTACCTCCCACGCGCCCGAGCTCACGGAGCGCTAGAATGCCGCTCGTTGTTCAACCCCTGGAGGGCCGGCGGACTTCCCACCGGCCGGAGGAATCCATGCCGAGACGAATCGCGCTCCTGATCCCCGTTCTGGCCGTCGTTCTGGCGGCCCAGGCCGCCGCCGAGACTACCCCAAACTCTACGGCAGCGCTGCTGGGCTTCAGCGACGCCCACGCCGGCGAGCAGCGGACGCTCGAGGGGCGCTTCGACTCCGCCCTCCAGGCCGCGGACCTGCGCGACTGGATGCGGCGGCTCTCCGCCCGCCCCCACCACGTCGGCTCGCCCTACGACAAGGACAACGCCGAGTTCATGGCCGGGCTCTTCCGCTCGTGGGGATACCAGACCCAGATCGAATCGTTCAAGGTCCTCTTCCCGACCCCGAAGACGCGCCTCCTCGAGATGGTCTCCCCGACCCGCTTCACGGCGACGCTCTCCGAGCCGCCGGTCGCCGGAGATTCGACCTCCGGCCAGACGGCCGAGCAGCTCCCCACCTACAACGCCTACTCGATCGACGGCGACGTGACGGGGGACCTCGTCTACGTCAACTACGGGGTGCCCAAGGATTACGAGGAGCTCGAACGGCGCGGCATCGACGTCAAGGGGAAGATCGTCATCTCCCGCTACGGCGGCTCCTGGCGCGGCATCAAGCCCAAGGTGGCCGCCGAGCACGGCGCCATCGGCTGCATCATCTTCTCCGACCCTTCGGGGGACGGCTACCTGCTGGGCGACGTCTACCCCAAAGGGGGTTACCGCTCCGACCGCAGCGTCCAGCGCGGCTCGGTGGCGGACATGCCCACCTACTCGGGCGATCCGCTCACCCCGGGGGTCGGCGCCACCGAGGGCGCCAAGCGGCTCGAGCTGAAGGACGCGACGACGCTGACCAAGATCCCCGTGCTGCCGATCTCCTACGGCGACGCCCTGCCGCTGCTCGAGGCGATGGCCGGACCGATGGCCCCGGCGGACTGGCGCGGCAGCCTGCCGATCCCTTACCACCTCGGCCCCGGCCCCGCGAAAGTCCATCTCAAGCTGGCGTTCAACTGGGATCTGAAACCGATCTACGACGTGATCGCCCGCCTCCCCGGCTCCGAGCGGCCGGACGAGTGGGTGATCCGCGGCAACCATCACGACGCCTGGGTCAACGGCGCCTCCGATCCGCTCAGCGGCATGGTGGCCGAGCTCGCCGAAGCCCGTGCGGTCGGCCTGCTCGCCAAGGGCGGCTGGGCGCCCAAGCGCACCATCCTCTACGCCGCCTGGGACGGCGAGGAGCCGGGCCTGCTCGGCTCGACCGAATGGGCCGAGACCCACGCCGACGAGCTGCGCGAGCACGCCGCGGTCTACATCAACACCGACAGCACCGGGCGCGGCTTCTTCGGCGCCGGCGGCTCGCACACCCTCGAGAGCTTCGTCAACCAGGTGGCCCGCGACGTGACCGATCCCGAAAAGGGGATCAGCATCGCCCAGCGCTCGCTCGCCGCCACCCAGGCCTTCGGCAGCCCGGAGGAGCAGCAGGCGGCGCGGGCCGGGACGCTCACCCTCGAGCCCCTCGGCTCCGGCTCGGACTTCACCCCCTTCCTGCAGCACCTGGGGATCGCCGCGCTCAACCTCGGCTTCGGCGGCGAGGAGCACTACGGGCAGTACCACTCGATCTACGACTCGTTCGATCACTTCACCCGCTTCGTGGACCCCAAGTTCGAGTACGGCGTGGCGCTCGCCAAGACCGCCGGCCGGATCACCCTCCGCCTCGCCGACGCCGACGTCCTCCCCTTCGGCTTCGACCGCCTGTCGGCCGCCGTCGGCACCTACGTGGACGAGGTCGAGAAGCTCGCCGGCACGTTGCGCAAGGAGGCCGCGGACCGCTCCCGCGACCTCGACGCCGGGATCTACCAGGCGATCGACGACCCGACGGAGACCTGGGTCGCGCCGCGGCGGCTCGACCCCGTCCCCTATCTCAACTTCGCGCCGCTCCAGAACGCCGCGGCAGCGCTCAGGAAGAGCACGGACGCCTACCAGAAGGCCTATGCCGCGGCGACCGGCGGCGGCAAGGTTCCCGCCGCCGATGTCCAGGCCCGGCTCGACCAGATCCTGCTCAAGGCCGAGCGCGCCTTGACCCGCAGCGCAGGTCTGCCGCGGCGCCCCTGGTACGTCCACCAGATCTACGCCCCCGGCTACTACACCGGCTACGGCGTCAAGACCCTCCCCGCCGTGCGCGAGGCGATCGAGCAGCGGCAGTGGCAGGAGGCGGAGCAGCAGATCGGCATCGTGGCCGGCACGATCGAGGGCTACGCGAAGGAAGTCGACCGGGCGACGGCGGTGCTGGGCGGATCGCCGGTGGCGACGCGCTAGCCAGTCCCCACCTCGGCGTCGAACACCGCCGTCTGCACCTTGCCGCCGATCTTGACCTGGACCCACAGGCGGTAGCGTCCGGGTTGGGGAAACTCGTAGGGAAAGGAGAGCGTCCCCGGCCGGGCGCTCTCCCTCGTCATCTTCATTCCGGCCATCCCGGCCATGCCGTTTCCCCCGGCCCCACCCTCCTGATTTTCGAACGCCTGCTGGGCCGCCATGCTGACGGTGCCCATCGGGTGGAGGTGGACGAACACCCGGCCGTCGTCGCGGCTGATCACGGCATGGCTCGGCATTCCCATGTAGGACTCGAGCGCGGCGGGCTCGCCGTCCGCGCCGCGAACCTCGAAGCGCAAGGTGACCTCGCGGCCGGCCCGCAGCGGCTCCTGGTGCCAGAGCATCGAGCCGCCGTCCTCGAGCAGGGCAAGCTTCGGCCCGGCCGTCGAGGCCCTTCCCAGCGGCTCCGTGATCCGCAGGGAATCGTCGGGATCGACGTCCGGCGCAACGCCCTGTCCCCCCTCGGAAAAGCTCGCCGGGAGCGTCACCCGGTCCACCAGGGTCTGCGGGAAGCCGCTCTCGTGGACGACGTCGGCGTAGACGCGGTAGGAGCCCGCCGGCAGCGGCGGCAAGGAGACCTGGAAACGGTCCGCCCCTTCGGCCACCGGATGGAGATGGGCGAAGGCGTCGAGGCCGGGCTCGCGCAGCAGGAACAGGTGCATCAGCTTGCCGTGATCGGGGATCAGCGGCGTCCAGTCGTGGCGGCGCGGATCGTCGATCGTCAGGGTGAGCACGGGCCGGCCACCGGCGAGGCCGACCGCGGCGTGGGTGCGGAACGGCTTGAACAGGCTCGACTGCGCCTCGCCGTCCACCTGGTCCCACCATCTCTTGCCACCCCAGAGAGCGGCGGCGAAGAGGAGGGTGGCGAGGACGACGACGACGCGCGCCCGCCGCCGGCGCCGGTCGTCCACCGTCGCGGTGACCGGCAACGCCCCCTCGCGCACGGCGGCGCCGACGATCGAGACCGCCCCGGCGAACAGGAACAACCCCAGGCCGGCCAGGATCAGTCGGAGGCCGCGGTCCATCCCCAGCACGCGGCTCGGCTCGGCGAGGACCGGCACCTGCGCCACCCCGTCTCCCGCCGGCCCCTGGATATGGACCCGCACGCTGTAGGAGGAGGCGACCATCAGCCAGAGCTCGCCGCTCCAGGTCCCCGGCGCGCCCGGGACGGGCACGGCGACGTCCGGCGGCGGAGCGCCCCGGAGCCCCGCCTGGAACTGGACCGGCTGCACGGTGACCTTCAGACGCTGGTCCGCCGGGTACCCCTCGCGCAGCCGCACCGTGATCTCCGCGAGGCCCGGAACCACCACCGGCGGACGGATGATGACCCGTACCGGATACGGCCCGGCGTTGCCGTCGTAGAAGACGTTGGGGCTGCCGACGTGCGCCCTGGCGGGGACCGCCGCCGTCGAGCAGGGCCAGGAGGAGAACGGAGACGGCAGCGCCCCTCCTCATCCTCATCGCTCTCATCGCTGCACCTTCGCCATCCACTCTCCCCACCAGAGGCCGAGGCGGGTCGAGGCGATCGCCCACAGCAGCGCGATGCCGAAGCGCGCGAGCGTCATCGGGTCCTCTTTCCGCATCCAGAACTGGTGATGGAACGCCCCGGGGCGGGAGAAGTAGGCCCAGAAGCGGTCCCCCGCGAAGAACCAGTTGTCGGCCGCGGGAGAGAGCTGAAAGTCGGCGAAGAACCAGTGGACCGTGAAGAAGACGACCAGGAACGCCGTTCCGATCGCCGCCGCGTCCCGCCAGCCGGCGCGCTTCTCTTCTCCCCGGGACCGCGCGCTGGAGCAGGAGGTCGATCGCCAGCGCCGGAATCACCAGGAGCAGCGGGAAGAGCGGCGGCGCCATGTGGTCGACCGGCAGGTTGATCGGTCCGAGCCTGGGATGGGCCGGGAAGAGCGGCAGGATCCAGACCATGAGGAGCTTGAGCAGCATGTAAAAGGCCGCCGTGATCGTGGCCGCCCAGCGCAGACGCGACGAGCGCGCCACGGCGACCAGCAGGAGCGGGAGGACGGCCGCCATCAGCTCATAGAAGAGGCCGCCGTGCCGGCGGTTCGGCTCGCTGTACTCGAGCAGGAGGCCGGTGATCATCGTCACCACGATCCCGGCCGCGTACAGATGAGCGAGCCCGAGCTTGCGCACCTCCCCGGCGGGCGCGCGGTTCTGGGCGGACAGCGCGAGCAGCATGGCGCCGAGCTCGATGGTGATCATGCCGGCGCCGAGCAGACTGTGCGGCGGCGAGAGCACCTTGACGTCGAGGCCATAGGCGGCGTGCCACCAGTTGTCGAACGGCGCCGAGGTGAGCATGGCGATGGCGCCCCAGATCGCCACCCAGGCGCCGAGCGGCGCGCGGAACCCCCAGAAACGGACCGCCCGCCCGCGTTCCGCCGCGCTGCCGCCGAAGGTGGTGCCGAGCGCCAGGGCGCCGCACGAGATCCCCGCCAGCACCCCGCCGAGGTAGATCGCCATGTGGGCCGGCGTCCAGAAGGTGTCGCGGCCGATCGTCATGTGCCAGGAGATGTCCCAGAGCAGGCCGACGATGATGCTGGTCGACCCGGCGAGCATGGCGGTCAGGTACCAGGGGAGGGCGGCGCTCGCCGCGCGCGGCTCGAGGACGGGCGGCTACGGAGCGACGGATTCCATGACGGTTCTCCTCGCGACGGAATGGCTGCTCAGAGGTTATACGATGCGCGGCATGATTCGTTCCTTCCGCGCTCCCACCCGCCTGGTGATGGCCCCCGGCGCCCTCGCGCACCTGCCCGAGATCGTCGCCGGCTACTTTTCCGATCGCCTTTCCGGCCAGCCCCCCGGGCGGGTCGTCCTGGTGACCGATCCAGGGGTCGAGGAGACCGGCATTCCCGAGCACGTCTGGCAGGCGCTGGCGGAGATCGACGTCGAGGCGATCACCTTCGACGACGTCGAGCCGAACCCGCGCGCCGCGACCGTCGACCGGCTGGCGGCCTGGGCGAAGGAGGAGGGGGCGGCGCTGGTGATCGGACTCGGCGGCGGCAGCGTCCTCGACGCCGCCAAGGCCGCCGCGATGGTGATGGCGAACGGCGACGCCCCGGTCGCCGGCTACGAAGGGCGGGACCGTTACACTGAGAAGCCCCTCCCCTTCATCGCCATCCCCACGACCTGCGGCACCGGCTCCGAGGTGACCTGGGTCTCCGTGCTCACCGTCGAGGAGCGCCACGCCAAGATCAGCGTCAAGGGGGAGACGATGTTCCCCGACTGGGCGATCGTCGACGCCGACCTCCTGCGCACCCTGCCCGGCCGGCTGGTCGCCTGGACCGGAGCCGACGCCCTGACCCATGCCGTCGAAGCGGTCACCTGCAAGGTCGCCAACCCGGTCTCGGACGCCCTCGCCACCACCGCCGTCTCCCTCCTCCTGCGCTACCTGCGCCGGGCCGCCGCCCACATCGGCGAGGACGCCGAGGCGCGCGAGGCCGTGATGCGGGCCTCGACTCTCGCCGGCCTCGCCTTCGGCAACGCCGACGTGGGGGCCGTCCACTGCCTCTCGGAGACGCTCGGCGGCCGCTTCGACCTGCCGCACGGGCTCGCCAACGCCGTCCTCCTGGCGCCGGTCGTGCGCTACGAACCTCCCCGCCTGCGCCGACCGGCTGGCCACCCTGGAAACCGCGCTGCCGCCGGGGAGCGGTCACAGCGGCAAGGGCGCCGAAGGGGTGCTGCAGGCGATCGAAGAGCTGGTGCGGGACCTCGGCATCCCCCGTTTCCGCGACCTCGGCATCCCCGCCGAGGCCCACCCGTGGATCGCGGAACGGGCGGCGCAGAACGGCTCGAACCCGTCCAACCCCCGTGAGATGGGGCCGGCGGAGTACCTGGAGCTGCTGGGCTCGCTCTAGAGCAGAGAGCCCGGCTTGGCGCCCAGCATCGCCTTGCGCACCAGCGGCACCGGCGGTCCGCCGTAGGAAAGGAAGCGGTCGTGGAACTCCCCCCACGCCTCGCGGCCGTCGCCGGCGACGCGCGTGGCGCTCCAGTCGTCGCGCAGCTTGCGCACCATCAGCTTGCCCAGGGTGTAGTTGAGATAGCCGGGATCGAAGGTCCCCCGCGCCGCCTGCTGGCGGGCGCTCGCCGGATCCTGCAAGCCCTCCTCGCGGAACATCCGCTCGGCCTCGGCGAGCGTCATGTCGCCGGTATGGAGCCCGAGGGCCACGATGTAGCGCACGTTGCGCAGCAGCGCGTTCTGGAGCTGGCCGATGCGGAGGAACGGATCGCCGCCGCCGAAGCCGGCCTCCCAGATCATCTCCTCCGAGTAGTGGGCCCACCCCTCGGCGAAACCGTAGCTCACGAACAGCCGGCCGAGCTCCGACTCGGCGCGGTTCGAATGCAGGAACTGGAGGAAATGGCCGGGCCACACCTCGTGCGCGGTCACGAACAGCAGGTCCGCCTCGTTGGGAATGTACGCCGCCTGCTCCGCCGCGGACCACGCGGGGTCCGGCGGCGCGATGTAATAGATCGAAGGGAGGTGGCGGTCGTAAGGCCCCGGGATGTCGATGTACGCCGAGTTCCAGCGCTGGTACGGCGGCGCCTCCTCGATCCGCACCTCCTCCTCGCCGGGGATCGAGACCAGCTCCTGCTGCTCGAGGAAGCGGCGCAGCCCGGCGAGCTGCCGGCGGGCGGCGGCCACCGGGCCGTCCGCCGGCTTCGCCGCCGCCACCCGGGCGAGGCAGTCGGCGATCGAGAGCCCCGGCGCGTAGTCGGCGCACGCCTGGCGCAGGGCCTCCAGGTTGCGGTCGAGGTCGCGCCGCCCGGCGGCGGCGAGCTCCGCGAGCGGGAGGTCCACCCGCTCGGTCTCGCGCAGCATGCGGGCGAACAGCTCGGAGCCCAGCCGCAGCTCGCCCGGGGCACCGGCGGCATCCGCCGGGGCCGCGAGCTGCTCGTTGAACCAGGCGCCCAGCTCGAGGAAGGCCTGGGCGGCGCCGGCGTTGGCCGCGCGCAGCTCCGCCTGGAGCCCTGCGTCCTCGACCGCCGCGAAGGCCCGCGGCACGTCCGACTCGCAATAGCCGGCGAGGCCCAGGAACGACACCTTGCCGAGCATGGCGCAGGTGCGCGGCATCGGCGTCCGGAGGTTCGCACGGATCTGCGCCGCCGCCCGCGGCACCGCCCGCGCGTAGCCGATGTACCCGCGCATCCGCCATTCGAGAGGCGCGTACTCGCGGGAGAGGTAGAGATTGGGATCGAGCGTCTCGGTGTAGTAGAGCGGGTTGCGCCGGTGCCACTCGGCGGCCTCGAGCCAGAAGAGGTCGGCGTCCACCGCCACCTTCACCACCTCGCGCTCGAAGGCGCGCCGCTCGTCGAGCGTCGCGGGGTCGGTCTCCTCCACCCGGTCGCGCTCCCAGCGCAGCCAGGCGATCTCCCGCTCGATCGCCTCCGGGCTCCAGTCGGGCAGCCGGCCGTCGAGGTCGTGCCGCCCCGCCCGCGCCGCGAAAGCCGGGTGGATCTCGAAGTACCCGTCGATGAACGACCTCACGAACCGGTCCCAGGATCCGGCGGCGATCGCCGGATCGAGACTCTGCAGCTCCTTGGCTTCCGCGTCCATGGCGAGGAGTCTAACCCGCCCTGGGATACGATGGCGTCCCGAACCGGGAGAGGAGAGATCATGGCCCAGCCGATCGCCGAGCCGATTGCCACGCAGAATTTCGCGAACCATCGCAGGTACGTTCCGGGTTTCCACTACGCCACCTTCGCCCTGCTGGGGGTCAATCTGATCTGGGCGCTGTTCCGGCTCTTTTACGGGCTGACGAGTGTGGGAGCCCTGGGAGTGATCGATCGCATCGTCAACCTGGCGGTGGCGGTCGCCCTGGTGCTGCTCGCCTGGTACCTGCGGACTTTCCCGCTCAAGGCGCAGGACCGCGTGATCCGCCTCGAGGAGACCCTCCGCCTGGAGCGCCTGCTGCCGGCGGACCTCCGCCCGCGCATCGGCGACCTCCGCCCCGGCCAGCTCGTCGCCCTCCGCTTCGCGAGCGACGCCGAGGTCCCCGAGCTGACGCGCTCCGTGCTGGAAGGGAAGATCAAGAGCGCGGACGAGATCAAGCAGCAGGTGCGCAGCTGGCGGGCCGATCACTTCCGGGTGTAGGAGCCGAAAGGAAACGCGGACCGCTCAGGGGCAGGTCGAGAACGCCGACGAATCCTGGACCGGCCGGAAGGCCGTCCCCTGCGGGTTGTCGTAAGTCTTGACCGCGCCGGTCTGGGTGTCGGTCACCGTGAGGTGGACCCGCACGTTGGTGAGGCCGCCGGCGTAGACCCAGTAGCGCTGGTTGAAGCCGCAGGCGTTCAGCACCTTGAGCACCACCTCGACGTTGCTGGCGGCGAAGAACCAGAAGTAGCCGGTGTCGGGGGTCAGGGCCACGGCGTGGCCGGCGCCGCTGACGCCGTTCGCCGTGTACTGCGCCTCCACCTGGAAACGGCCGCCGTTGAGGCAGAGGCGGGTGTCGCCGGGAAGGCAGCCGGTGGGAGTCGAGGAGGGCTTCCAGCCGAGTTGGACCACCTCGAAGTCGCTCGCCTTCAGGCTGGCGAAGGCGGGGTTCAGCACGTCGTTGTTCCAGCGCGTGTCGTAGGCGCCGGTAATGTAGAGGTTCGAGCCGTTGTCGGCCACGATCAGCCCGTAGGTCTTCATCGCCTGGAAGATCTTCTGCACCTCGGGCGGATACCCCGCGATGTTCTTGCTCGCCTTGAGCCGCAGGCGCCCGCCCATCGGCAACGCCCCGTTCGAGCCGCCGGCGTCGTGCGAGGCGGGAAAGACGTAGCCGTTGCTCTCCTCGACGGTGAAGCGGAAGGCGTGGCGGATCGGCGCCGAGCCGAAGGTCTCGTCGTAGCGCACCAGCCCCGGCAGGATGGCGAGGCCGGCCGCGTCGGCGCTGGTCCAGCCGTCGGGGCGGCGCAGGTTCGAGTCGAGCGGGAAGACGGCGCCGGACCCCGCCTCCCAGCGGCTGCGGGCGGCGTTCCAGTGCGTGTGGTAGAGCTCGAAGAGGAGGTGGTGATCGCGGTCGACGATCAGCATGTGGCGGTCGCCGCCGGGGTCGGCGTTGCCGGGATAGCCCCCCTCGATCCACTTCCCCTGCGTCTTCGCCTCCTCCGGAATCGGATAGCCGGCCGGCCGCCCCGGAGCCCCCGCATCGCTCTCGCTCCCGAACTCGACGAAGGTCACCGGCACCAGGGCTTGAGTGCCCGGCACCGAGAGATAGACCATGCCGTAGATCTCGGGCGCGGGATCGGAGTCGCCGCCGAAGTCGGGGTGCAGACCCACGTCCGCGCCGAGGAAGTTGATGTAGGCCGCGCTGTGCGGATCGACCGGCGCCGCGCTGACGTCCGCGTTCCACCAGTTGTCGGCCGGGAACAGCGGCAGCGGCGCCGGGAGAGGGACCGCCCGGCTGGGCCGCGGCGACGGTGGCCGAGAGGAAGGTCAGCGCCAGGGCGAGGGCGAGCCGCGCCGGAAGGATGTTCCTGTTCATAGTTAAAGGCGAGTTTATCAGAGCGGCCCCTGCCTTTTCGGAGTCGCCTGCGGTAAGTTGCCGTCATGGAGGTCCGCGACTTCGCCCTCACCGTCGTCTCGACTGAGGATCTCGGAGTCAAGCTCGCGTCGGCTCCAGCCGAGCTGACCGACGAGGAGCCCGGCCCGCCGTTGCGAATCGCGCAGCCGGGCCGGCCGCCGGGTTTGGAGTTCCAGCGGCGGATCGAGGTGCCGGCGATCGAGGGGATGCCCGATCCGGCGCAGCGTCCCCGCATCCTGCACGCCCTCGCCAACCACGAGCTGCAGGCCGCCGAGCTGTTCGCCTGGGCGCTCCTGGCGTTTCCCGACGCGCCGCGGGAGTTCCGCCGCGGGCTGCTCGAGATCCTGGCGGACGAGCAGCGCCATACCCGGATGTACATCGCCCGGCTGGAGGACGCCGGAGCGCGCTTCGGCGACTTCCCCGTCAGCGGCTACTTCTGGAGCAAGATCGAGGCGATCACCTCGCCCCTCGCCTTCGTCTGCGCCATGTCGCTCACCTTCGAGAACGCCAACCTCGACCACACGATCGATTACGAGGAGGCGGCGCGGCGGGCGGGCGACGCCAAGACCGCCGCCGTGATCGAACGCGTCCATCGCGACGAGATCGAGCACGTCCGTTTCGGCTGGACCTGGCTTCAGCGCTTCAAGCGCGAGGACGAGCCCGCCTGGGAGACGTTCGAGGCCAACCTCGCCTGGCCGCTCCGCCCCGCGAAAGGAAAGGGCCGGACCTTTCATCGCGCGGGGCGCGAAGCCGCCGGGCTCGACGCCGAGTTCATCCGGCAGCTCGAAGAGAGCCTCGATTGATATCGAGGGTGCCGTGACCCGACGCATCCTCGCCAACCTCCTCGCCGAGGAGGAGCTCGCCCGGACCCATCGCCGGGCCCCGCCGTCCCGCTCCGTCCTTGCGACCGCCTCTCGAATGGCCCTGCTCCTGCGCGTCTTCGCCCGCGAAGGGGACCATCTGTGGCTCCCGGGGACGGTCGACCCCGCGCTCCTCCCCGCGATCCCGGGCGGGCCTCAGCCGATCCTCGAATCGGGCCCTCTGCGCGGTCTTCCTCCAGCCGACGAAGTTCTCGCCTGGTGCGAGACTCCCACGGCGATGGCGCATCGAGGGGGGGCCCGCGCGGGACCCGGAAGATCTCCTGGGACGCGCCGCTGCACGATCTCCTCTGGCAGCTGCCGACCCCCTCCCCCGAGGTCGTCGCCAAGGTTCACCACCGCGGCTTTCATCTCCAGGTCGCGGCGGAGATCGGCTGCGCCTTACCGGGCGCTCGGAGGGTGGAGTCCCTCGCGGACCTCGACCGCGCGCTCCACGGCGGTCCGCCAGAGCTGGGTCGTCAAGGCACCCTTCTCCGCGTCGGGGCGATCCCGCTACATCGAGCGGAACGGCCCGGGGCTGATCGATCCCAAAGCCCGCCGGACCGTCGAGCGGCTGTTCGCCTACCACGGCGCCCTGTACTTCGAACCGTGGATGGAGCGCACGGAGGATTTCGGCGTCTCCGCTCTCCTCGCGGATGGCGCAGATGCCGAGCTGCGGATCGTGGGGATTCACCGGCAAAGGGTGGACCGCAAGGGGCAGTTCGAGGGGATCGATCTCGACGCCGGGCTCTCGGCGCAGGATCGGGACCGTCTGCTGCAGACCGTCGAGGCGGTGGCCGCGGCCTTGCGCCGGGAGGGCTATGCCGGTCCCTTCGGGATCGACGCCTGGCGCTATCGCCGGGCGGACGGCGCGCTCATCCTGAATCCCCTGGGAGAGATCAACGCCCGCATGACCTTCGGGCTGGTGGCGTGGACGGCGGCGGGACGGGCGGGCTGATTCCTACCCGACGAGCCCGAGGAGCTCCTGCCCGTATTTCTGCACGATCGTCGGTCCGATGCCGGGGACGTTAAGCAGCTCGGCCTCGTTGCGCGGACGGCTGGCGGCGAGCGCGGTGACGGCGCGGTCGGTGAGGATGCGGAACGCCGGCACGCGGCGGCGCTGGGCCTCGGCGCGGCGCCAGACCTTGAGCGCCTCGACGACCTGCGGCGAGACGAGGTCGGGAGCGGTCGCCGGCGTCAGGCCCGCAGCGATCTTCTTCGCTGGATACGCCCGGGGCTCGCCCTTGTCGGGCCTGGCCGCGCGCTCGCGCTTCTTGCGCGTCTTCGGCATCTCCTCGGCGATCTCGACCCCCGACGCCGCGGCGGCAGGGTCGCAGCGGTACCCTTCCGGGGTGAGCTGGGCGCGCTGGAAGCGGATCGTCCGGCCGTCCTTCTCGAACTCGTCCTCGGTGATGCGCAGCAGGGCGGCGCGGCTCAGGCCCGCCAGCAGGCGCTCGAACGACTTGCGGTCGGAGAGCTCCTCGGGGACCACCTCGCGGTAGAGCTGCCCGGTCGACTGGCCGTCGCGGCCGCGCAGGGCGGTGAGCGTGCGGTCGACGAGCCCGCGCTCCAGGGCGTTGAGCGGCCGCATCCGGCGCACCCCGCAGTCGGCCGGCGCGCAGATGTCACAGATCCCGCAGGGCTCGCCCGAGTCCTCCTGGTCGCCGAAGTGGCGCACCAGGTGGAGCATGCGGCAGCCGTGCGCCTCGGCGTAGCGGCTGATCAGCTCGAGCTGCTCGAGCTTGTGGTCGCGCTGGGCGAGATAGGGCTTCTGCCAGCCGGCGGAGCCGGCCGCGACGTTGCCGTCCGGGTCCACCAGGGCGCCGCCGTGGATCCAGAGCTTCTCGAGCGCCTTCTCGAACAGCTCGTCGTCCATCTTCAGGCGCTTCCTGATCTGGCCGTCCACCTGCGGCTCGGCGCCGAGGGCGCGGTAGATGCGGTCGAGCTCCGTCACCTCCGGGTAGTCCCGGCCGTGGAACCACTCGTGGTTGCGGCGGTCGGCGAAAGAGTAGAGGAGGATCGCCCGCGAGAGCTGGCCGTCGCGGCCGGCGCGGCCGATCTCCTGGTAGTACCCCTCGGTGCTGCCGGGAAGGCCGGTGTGGATCACGGTGCGCACGTTCGCCTTGTCCACCCCCATGCCGAAGGCGATGGTGGCCACGATCACCTCGAGGCGGCCGGAGAGGAACGCCGTCTGCACGCGGTCGCGGTCGCCGGTGGTCATCCCGGCGTGGTAAGCCGCGGCGGGGAAGCTCTCCTGGAGGGCCTCGCCCAGGAAGTCCGCCTCCTTGCGGGTGGGGGCGTAGACGATCGCCGGCCGGCGGGCCGGGTCGGCGAGGATCTTGCGCACGGCGTCGCGGCGCTCCGAGGGGCGCATCTCCACCACCTCGACGGCGATGTTGGTGCGCCGGAAGCCGTGGATGAAGCGCCCCTCCCCGGCGAGGCCGAGCTGGCCGGCGATGTCGTCCTGCACCCGCGGCGTGGCGGTGGCGGTCAAGGCGATCACCGGCGCCGGGCGGAGCAGCGGCAGGCGCTGGCCGAGCAATCGGTAGTCGGGGCGGAAGTCGTGCCCCCACTGCGAGATGCAGTGCGCCTCGTCGACCGCGATGAGCACCGGCTTGCGCCTGGCGAGCATCTCGGGAAAGCCGGGGACGGCCAGCCGCTCGGGGGCGATGAAGAGGTAGTCGAGCCGGCCGGCGAGGTAGTCGATGCAGACCTGCCGCGACGCCGAGCGGTCCCGCCCGGAATGGATGCGCTCGGCGCGCAGCCCCAGCTCGCGGAGCTTGCCGACCTGGTCCTCCATCAGCGCGATGAGCGGCGAGACGACCAGCGTCGTCCCTCCCCGCGCGAGCCCCGGGAGCTGATAGCAGAGCGACTTGCCGGCCCCCGTCGGCATCACCAGCAGGACGTCCTTCGCCTCCACCACCGCCCGGCAGACCGCCTCCTGATAGGGACGGAAGGAGGGGAGGCGGAAGGCGGTGTGGAGAAGGTGGTCGATGTCTCCCCCGGCCGGTCGGGAAGCGGGCGGCGGGGCGGTGAACGGGAGAGTGGGAGCGAAGCCCGGACGCGCGCCATTCGGCCCCTTGGCGGCAGGCGCGGTAGTCGTGGCAGCCGCGCCATGCGAGCCATTCCCGCCTGGGAGGAGGCTGCGCTGCCCGTTGCCGTCCGGTCTCCCCTCCCTCGTCGGCCGGGGAAAGACGCCGGGGGCGCGAGGGGCGCCGGGGAACGGTTTTCGTCGGTGCTCCGCAGCGTCTGCGCGGCGGCGGCGGGCGTCAGGACCGGACCGCCTCCCACCACCTCGCGCACATACTCCTCGATCCCTTGCATGAAAGCGGCGAGGTCCCCCTCCCCGCGCTGGATGCGCTGGAGCTGGGCCTCCCAGCGGCCGGTCATCTCCGGGCTCTTGACCTGCGGGTGGACGATCTCGATCAGCCGGATCCCCTTGTCGGTCGCCTCCAGGGCCTTGCCGTCGCGGCCGCCGCGGACGATGTACTCGCGGCGCAGCAGGGTCTCGATGATCTCCGCGCGGGTCGCCGGCGTGCCGAGCCCCGAGTCCTTCATCGCCGCCGAGAGCTCGCGGTCGTCGAGCGTCTTGCCGGCGGTTTCCATGGCGGTCAGCAGGGTGGCCTCGGTCAGCCGCTTGGGGGGGCGGGTAGCCTTGGCCACGGCGCGGACGTCCTCGACCTCCTGCGGCTGCCCGGCGGCGAGCCCCGGCGGCAGGTCCTGGTTCTCCTCGACGGACAGGGGCTCGGCGGGCTCCGGCTCCTTCTCTCCTTCCCCCTCCTTCGCCTCCTTGGGAGCCGCCTTCTTCTTGCCACCCTTCTTCTCGATGTCGAGGATCTTCCACCCCACCTGGTCGATCAGGGTGCCGGTGCTGTGGTAGCGATCGAGCAGCGGCTCGCCGACGCCGGAAGGTGGCGGGGTGGAGACGGCGGTGATCACCGTCGTCACCGACCAGACGTGGTCGTCGTGCCAGGCCGAGAGGAGGCGCCGGCAGACCAGGTCGTAGATCTTCTTCTCGTCGTCGGCGAGCGCGGCGACGTCGAGGGACGTCGTGGTGGGGATGATCGCGTGGTGGTCGGTGACCTTGGAGTCGTCGACGAAGCGGCGGCTCAAGGGCCGCTCGCCGGTGCCGGGAGCGAGCTTCTCCGCGTAGGGGCGGCGGACGGCGCTCACGATCTCGCCCAGGGTGGCGGCGACGTCGGTCGAGAGATGGCGGCTGTCGGTGCGCGGGTAGCTGATCAGCTTCCTCTGCTCGTAGAGGGCTTGGGCGACCCCCAGCGTCTTCTTGGCGCTGAAGCCGTAGAGGCGGTTGGCGTGCCGCTGGAGCTCGGTCAGGTCGTAGAGCAGCGGCGGCGGCATCCGCTTGGTCTCGGCGCGGATCGACTCGACGGCGGCCTGCCCTGCGCGGGCGCGGCGGACGATCTCCATCGCCGCCGCCAGATCCTCGCCGTCCTTGCCGCCGGGCGGCGTCTTGATCCGCTTCGCCTCGGCGTTGGGAAACAGCCCGCGGAACCAGGTGCCCTTGTAGGAGGGCTTCGCGCCCTCGGAGCTCTCGGCGCTCTCGCTCGGCACCGCCCCCTGGGGCACGAAGGTGGCCACCACCTCCAGGTAGTCCTCGGGCACGAAGGCGCGGACCGCCAGCTCGCGCTCGACCACCATGGCGAGCGTCGGGGTCTGCACCCGCCCGACGGAGAGCTGCTCCTCGTTGAAGTCCAGCGAGTAGGCCCGCGAGAGGTTCATGCCGACCAGCCAGTCGGCGCGGCTGCGTCCGCGGGCGGCGTCGGCCAGCGGATCGAGGTCGTGGCCGTCGCGCAGCCGGCTGAACCCTTGGCGGATGGCGTCGGCGGTGAGCGAGGAGATCCAGAGGCGCTGAAACGGCTTCCGGCAGCCGGCGGCCTCGTAGATGTAGCGGAAGATCAGCTCCCCCTCCCGGCCGGCGTCGGTGGCGCAGATCACGCGCTCGACCTCCGGGGCGGTGATCACCCGGCGGACGGCCTCGAACTGTGCCTTGGTCTCCTCGGAGACGACCAGCGGCCACTCAATGGGGAGGATCGGCAGGTGGTCGCGCCGCCAGCGTTTCCACTCGGGGTTGATCTCGTGCGGTTGCGCCAGGGCGACCAGATGACCGATCGCCCAGGTGACCACGTAGCCGTTGCCATGGAGGAAACCGTCTCCCCGCTGATCCGCGCCGAGCACGCGGGCGATGTCCCGGGCGACGGCGGGCTTTTCGGCGAGGACGGCAATGGTGGTCGGGTGCATCTCCGGGGAAGGGCGCGGTGTCGACAAGCCGCCGCAATCTTACGTCAAATCGCCACCTGGCGTGGCCGGGAGAGGGAAGCCTTGAGGGAGGAACATTCCCCGCCGCCGGCTCTCTAGGAGGGGACCCGTAAGCCGGCGGCGGGGGAAGGTACAGCTTCAGCGCCTTTGAACATCATTTGAACATCAGAGGACTTCAATTTAATTTTCAACGCTGTCTCAAGAGTGTGACCGCCGCCGCGAATCGGGACACTCCGAGATGCGATCCGGCGTGATTTTTATTTTTCGCCCGCGGACCCGGTGGCGGAACGCGCGAACATCGCCGCATTGAGCTCCCTCGTCCCGCCGCGCGGGACGGAGAGCGTCCGCCAGGTCGCGGAGGCGAAGTGCTTGGCGAGCAGGACGATCTGACCGGCGTGGTAGGCCTGATGGGTCAGCTGGCGGCCGATCGCCCGGACCACGCTGTGAGGCTCGGCGCGGATGTGGACGGTCCGCGTCAGGTCGTCACGGCTGAGCGCGCCGAGCGAGTCGAAGAGGAGCCCCCACCCCACTTCCCAGCGGGCCAGGAGGTCAGCCCGGGTCGTCCCCTCGCCGGCCACGAACTCCGCATCGCGGTCGCGGTCGGGCTTCTCGCCGTCGGTGGTCAGGAAGTCCGTCCAACGGGAGATCAGGTTTCCAGCCATGTGCTGGATCAACAGGGCCAGGCTGTTCGTTTCCGGGTCGAGGACGACGAAGAGATCCTCGTCCCGCACCTGGGCCAGGGCGCGGTCGGCGAGGCTCTTGATCTTGCGGAACTGGTCCGCGACATCCTCCAGATAGAGGGCGGCGAGAGAGCGGTCCATGCTGTCCATGCTGTCCATGCTGAAAAAATACCACGGGCCGGAGCCGGTAAACGGACCCACGGTCCGGCCGCACGGGGAGGGGACCCGCACGGCCGGACCGGAGGCCCAGGCTCAGTTCGGCATCAAGCCGGACGGAACCAGCCTATGCATAATAAACTATATTTTAGATCTTGGATGTGACGTTTTCCACAGTGCTGAAGCTCCGGGAGAACCGGCAGCGGAGCGCGGCGCTCGGGCGTATAATCCAGATCCAATTTATTCTTTCGGTCGAAGAAGGAATCGCTCTGATGCGTGCGCTTTTGCTGGAAAATGATGCGACGCGGCTGCGGACTCATTTCGAGACCGAGGAGGCCCTGCGCCTGACGCAGTTCCTGCTCGACCGCGCCGGCGAGGGAGCCTTCTGGATCGACCCGCGCGGCCGCATCTTCTACGTCAACGAGGCGGCCTGTACGCTCGCCGGCTACAGCCGCGACGAAATGCTGGGGATGGGGGTCGCGGACCTCTTCCCTCCGGAGCAGGACAAGCTGTTCCTCGAGCTGGCGCGCCAGGTGCGCGAGGGCGGCCCCGCCACCTTCGAGGTGGTGCACGTCCGCAAGGACGGCGGCCGGTTCCCCGCCGAGGTGACGCTCAACCACCTCTCCTACGAAAGGCGGGAGTACTACTGCGCCTACGCGCGGGACATCACCGAGCGCAAGCGCGCCGAGGCCGCGCTGCGCGATTCGGAGGAGCTCTACCACGGCCTGTTCGAAGGGGTGCCGGTGGGGCTCTACCGCACCACCCCGGCGGGACGGATGCTGAAGGCCAACTCGGCGCTGGTGCGCATCCTCGGCTATCCGGACCTCGCGGCTCTGCTCGAGACCAACGTCGGCGACATCTACCTCGATCCGGAGGACCGCCGCCGCTGGCAGCGCCGGATGGAGCGCGCGGGGTCGGTCGAGAGCTTCGAGGCGGCGGTGCGCCGCTTCGACGGCGCGATCATCTGGGTCCGCTTCACCGCCCGCGCGGTGCCCGGCGACGACGGCGTGGTCCTGCGCTACGAGGGGGTGCTCGAGGACGTCACCGACCGCCGGCGCGCCGAGGAAGGGCTGCGGGCGAGCGAGGAGCGCTTCCGCTCGCTGGTCCAGCACGCCTCGGACCTGATCTCGATCCTCACCGCGGAAGGGGTGGTGCGCTACGAGAGCCCGGCGCACCGGCGGGTGCTCGGGCTCGATCCGGACGAGCACGCGGGGCAGAGCCTGCTCGACCTCGTCCACCCGCAGGACCGGCAGGCGGTGGCGGAGGCGTTGCAGCGGCTGCTCGACCGCCCGGACGAGCTCACCACCTTCGAGCAGCGGCTCCTCCATCGCGACGGCTCCTGGCGGGTGCTCGAGTCGACCGCCTCGAACCTCCTCGGCCAGCCGGCGGTCGCCGGCATCGTGCTCAACTCCCACGACATCACCGACCGCAAGCGGTCCGAGGAGAAGCTCCTCCACGACGCCCTGCACGACGGGCTCACCCAGCTCCCCAACCGGGCGCTGTTCATGGACCGGCTGCGTCAGGCGATCGAGCGCTCGCGCCGCGAGCCGGAACAGATGACCGCCGTCCTCTTCCTCGACCTCGACCGCTTCAAGATCGTCAACGACAGCCTCGGCCATCCGATCGGCGACGAGCTGCTGGTGCAGATCGCCGGCCTGCTCGTCTCGGCGCTGCGCCCCTCGGACAGCATCGCCCGCGTCGGCGGCGACGAGTTCGCCCTCCTTCTCGAAGGGGGGAGGGACGTCCGCGACGCCATCCGGGTGGCCGAGCGCATTCACGAGCGCCTGGCGGAGCCGGTCAACCTGGCCGGCCAGGAGGTCTTCGTCACCGCGAGCGTCGGCATCGCCGTCTACACCCCCGAGTACGAACGCCCCGAGGACCTGCTGCGCGATGCCGATACGGCGATGTACCGCGCCAAGGCCTCGGGACGCGCCTCCCACGTCGTCTTCAACCGGGAGATGCACCGCTTCGTGATGGCGCGCCTGCAACTCGAGACCGATCTGCGCCGGGCCGTCGAGCGCGGCCAGATGCGGGTCTATTACCAGCCGTTCGTGAATCTGGCGACCGGCGAGGTGGTCGGCTTCGAAGCCCTGCTGCGCTGGCACCATCCCCGCCGCGGCCTGCTCCCGCCCGAGGAGTTCCTCGCCGCGGCCGAGGAGACGGGGCTGATCGTGCCGATGGGGCGCTTCGTGCTGATGGAGGGGTGCCGGCAGATCGCCGAGCTCCAGCGCAAGCACCCCGAGCTCGACGCCCTCAAGCTGAGCGTCAACCTGTCGAACAAGCAGTTCTTCCAGGCCGAGCTGTTCGATCACATCGCCGAGGCGCTCGCGGCCTCGGGGCTCGCTCCCGCCTGCCTGGGGCTCGAGATCACCGAGGGGGTGATCATCCGCAACGCCGACTCGGCGGCCGGCCGCTTCTCGCGCCTGAAGAGCCTCGGGGTGCAGCTCTACCTCGACGACTTCGGCAAGGGCTACTCCTCGCTCAGCTACCTCCACCGCTTCCCGATGGACATCCTGAAGATCGACCGTTCGTTCGTCTCCAGGATCGAGGAGGCGGAGGGAAACCACGCCATCGTGCGGGCGATCGTGACGCTCGCCCACCAGCTCGGCATGGAGGTGGTGGCGGAAGGGATCCAGACCGCCGAGCAGCAGAGCAAGCTCCGCGACCTCGGCTGTGAGTACGGCCAGGGGTTCCTGCTCTCCGAGCCCGTCCCCGCCGATCTCGCCGAGGCCCTGCTGATGCGCCGGGCCCGGCGCTGAAGAGCTTTCCTGGAGGTCTAGGCGGATTTTCCCAGATAGGCCTTGAGGCGCGGCGCCACGCTGCGGCGCACCAGGGCGCTCTGCGCCTGCCAGCGGGCAGCCGCGTCGAGCTCGACCAGGAAGCTGGGCTCGCGCCCCTCGAGGACGGCGATGGGCAGGCCGTCGCGGTAGAGGAGGCGGTTGCCGGCGAGGGCGGGGAGGCGGTCGCCGGCGCTCGCGATGCCGACCAGGTTCAGCGGATCGACGGCGCTCACCGACACCAGGGTCCCCTTGCGGGGCTGCTTGCGCAGCGCGCGGAGCTGCCCCACCGCTTCGGTCAGGGCGTACTGCTCCCCCGAGAAGCCGTCGACGAAGCGGCCGCCGCGGATCTCGCCCCGCGCCTCCAGCCGGCGGAAGACCTGGAGCAGGTCGCGCCAGGGGGGGAGCAGCGTCTCCCGTTCGAGCAGCTTGCGGAAGACCACCCCATAGCGCCGCAGCAGCGTCCAGGCGGCGCTCTCGGTGGCCTCCCGCGACGGCAAGGCCGGAGAAGCACCCGGTGCCGCGACGGATTCCGGGTGGAGCAGCGACCAGCGGCCGGCGTTCTCCATGCCGAAGAGGGAGATCCCGCCGCCGCGCCGCCCGCCGCGGTCGACCGGCGGGCGCTTGTGGGCGGGGGTGAGCAGGGCGCGCAGGCCGGTGAAGCTGTCCGAGGTGACGAGCCCCCAGGCGACCAGCTCGCCGAGCGCCATCTCGAGCTGGGTGTGGAGGAGCCCCGCGCCGTGCGCGATCTCGCCGAAGAAGCAGGCGCCGCGGCCCCGCAGCACGTCGTAGGCGGCGCGGGCTCCCGCCGACAGCTCGAGCGCCGCGGCATCGGCCGGCGGCGCGATCTCCCGCCAGAGGGGAAGGGCGCCGCGCGAGAGGAGCGCCAGGGGGGTCGCCCGCACCGGACCGGAACGCCGCGCGCCGTCGGCAGTGGGGGCCGTGCCGCGCCCCCAGACCCAACGGCCGGCGAGGCACAGGGCATCCAGCCACGACGGGTCGTACTCCTTCATCCGCGCCGGCAGGATCTCCCCCTCCCAGGCGGACGCCGCCGCCTCGAACCCTTCGAGCTGGGCGAGCAGGGGGTCGAGGCTCCCCGGCCCCTCGGCCCGTCCGTCGGGATCGACCCGCTGCCAGGCGAGGAGGAAGCGCAGGAAATCAACCTGGGGGACCGGCTCGATCTCGCGCCGCAGCCGGTCGAGGGTGTAGCGATGGACGCGGGCGAGGAGCCGCCGCTCGCACCATTCCTCCCCGGGAGCTCCCGGCGTCCCGGGCGTGAACCGGCCGCGGAAGACGAACCCCTCCCCTTCGAGCGCCGCGAGAGCGCTCTCGACGGCGCCGCGTCCGACCCCCAGGCTGGCGGCGAGCCCCTCGGCGGTGACCGGCCCCAGCCCGTCGAGCCGGCCGCGCACCAGCTCGCGGAGCGCTTCCTCGGGGGTCCACTCGCGGGCGAGCCGGGGGGGCGCGGCGATCTCCGGCTCCAGCCGGGCTTGCCGGTGGAGCGCCTGGAGCTGCGGCAACCGCTCGGCCGCGATCCAGACGCGCGGCCCGTCCGCGGGGAGGCTCGCGAGCGTCGCCCGGCGGGCCTTCGCCAGCGCGTCGAAGAGCCGCTCCCAGCCCGAGCGGTCCCCCTCCTCGACGGTGACGAAGCCGAGGGTCAGCAGGGCGTCGTGCAGCTCGTCGGGGGTCTCGGCGTCGGGCCATGCCTCGGCGCGGACGCGGGCGATCGCCTCGGCGTCGAGCGCGCCGAGGTCGGCCGCGGTCTCGGGATCGAGCCAGCGGCGCAGGGCCACCGCCTGGGTCCGCCGCTCCTCGAGCGGCGCATCGTCGAGGAAGGCGTAGGGCTGGGCCTTCAAGATCTCGTGCGCCAGCGGCGACGGCTCGACCACGTCGCGGGCGAGCATCCGCACCTCTCCCGCCTCCATCCGCCGCAGGAGCCGCTCCAGCCCCTCGACGTCCATCGCCTCTTCCAGGCAGTCGCGCAGGGTCTGCTCGATCAGCGGATGGTCGGGGACCTCGCGCTCCCCCACGATGTTCTCGAGGCAGGCGAGCTGGTCGGGGAAGACGACCGCCACCAGGTCCTCGGCCGCCTGCCGCAGCAGCGGCGCCGGTACCCGGCGCCCGCCGCGCTGGCGGGGGATGGCGAGCGCCCGGCCGGCGTTCCAGCGCCAGCGCACGCCGAACAGGGGAGCGTCGAGCACCGCCTGGGTGAGGACGTCGCGCGCCGTGCTCGAGCTCAGGAAGTGGAAGACGTCCTCGAGCGGGAAGCTGTGGGTGGGGCCGAGGGAGAGCACGATGGCGTCCTCGGTCGCCGCCGCCTGCAGCTCGAAATTGAAGGCGCGGCAGAAGCGCTTGCGCAGGGCGAGCCCCCAGGCGCGGTTCAGCCGGCTGCCGAACGGCGCGTGGAGGACCAGGTGCTGGTCCCCCGCCTCGTCGAAGAAGCGCTCGGCCACCAGGGTGTCCTGCGAGGGCATCGCCCCCAGCGCCAGCGCCGCCGCGGCCAGGTAGTCGACGACCTGGGACGACGCCGCGGCGTCGAGCCCCAGCTCGTCCTCCAGCCAGGCCGCCGCCGCGGCCCGCGACCCTTCGGTCCACCCGCCGCGTGATCTCCTCGCGCAGCCGCGAGACGGCGACCGACAGCTCCGCCGTCCGCGCCGGCGCCTCGCCCAGCCAGAAGGGGATGTTGGGCGGCTGCCCCTTGGCGTCCTCGACCAGCACCCGCCCCTGCTCGACCTTGATGATGCGCCAGGAGGCGTTGCCGAGCTGGAAGACGTCCCCCGCCAGGCTCTCGACGGCGAAGTCCTCGTGCACCGTGCCGATCGTGGTGCCGGCGGGCTGGAGGACTACCTGATAGTCGGCGAGGTCGGGGATGGCGCCCCCGGCGGTCATCGCGGTCAGCCGCGCCCCCTTGCGCGGGCGCAGCACGCCGTTCACGGCGTCCTGGTGCAGGTAGGCTCCGCGCCGCCCCCGGCGGGTGGCGAAGCCGGTCGCCAGCATCTCGACGACGGCGTCGAAGTCGTGCCGCTCGAGGTTGCGGAACGGCCAGGAGCGGCGGACGAGCGCGAAGAGGGCGTCCTCGCGCCACCCTTCCTCCCCCGCCGCCGCCACGGCGGCCACGAGGTGCTGGGCCAGGATGTCGAGCGGCCGCTCGGGGATGATCAGGCGGTCGAGCTCGCCGCGGCGCACGGCGTCGAGGAGGGCGGTGCACTCGATCAGCTCGTCGCGGGTGAGCGGGAACAGGCGTCCCTTGGGGAGCCCGCCCAGGTGATGGCCGGAGCGGCCGACCCGCTGCAGGAGGGTGGCGATGGCGCGCGTCGAGCCGAGCTGGCAGACGAGGTCGACCGAGCCGATGTCGATCCCCAGCTCCAGCGACGCGGTGGCGACCAGGGCGGAGAGCTCGCCGGCCTTCAGGCGGCGCTCGCTCTCCAGCCGCTGCTCCTTCGACAGGCTGCCGTGGTGGGAGGCCACCCGCTCCGCCCCCAGCCGTTCCGAGAGGTGGCGGGTGACCCGCTCGGCCATCCGCCGGGTGTTGGCGAAGACGAGCGTCGTCCGGTGCTCGCGGATCAGCTGGCTCAGGCGGTCGTAGATCTCCGCCCAGACCTCCATCGGCATCACGGCCTCGAGCGGCGAGGAGGGGGGCACCTCGATGCGCAGATCGAGCCGCCGGCCGTGCCCGGCGTCCACGATGACGCAGCGCGGCGTACCGTCCGGCTCCACGTTGGCCGTCCCCACCAGGAAGCGCGCCACCTCCTCGATCGGCTTCTGGGTGGCGGAGAGGCCGATGCGCAGCAGGCCGCCGGCGAGCTCCTCCAGGCGTTCGAGCGAGAGCGCGAGGTGCGATCCCCGCTTGTCGTCCGCCACCGCGTGGATCTCGTCGACGATCACCGTGCGGACGGTCTTCAGCATCCCTCTCCCCCCCTCGCTGGTGAGGAGGATGAACAGCGACTCCGGAGTGGTGACCAGGATGTGCGGCGGGCGTTTGACCATCGCCGTCCGCACGCTCGCCGGGGTGTCCCCGGTGCGCACCTGGGTGCGGATCCCGGCGTCCGGCAGCCCCATGGCCGCGAGCTCGCCGCCGATCCCCGCCAGCGGCTCCACCAGGTTCTTCTCGATGTCGTTCGACAGCGCCTTCAGGGGCGAGACGTAGACCACCGCCGTCTCGTCCGGCAGCCCACCTCCGAGCAGGGAGCGGCGCACCAGGTCGTCGATCGCCGCCAGGAAGGCGGCGAGCGTCTTGCCCGAGCCGGTCGGCGCCGCGATCAGCGTGTGGCGGCCGGCCTGGATCTCCGGCCAGGCCCCCGCCTGCGGCGCGGTCGGCGCCCCGAAGCGCCCCGCGAACCAGGCGGCGACGGCGGGGTGGAAGCTGGCGATGGACGGTTCGGGCATGGCGAAAGAAGAGCGGAAGATCCGCTCAGGATAACAGGAATTCAGCCGGGGGGATTCCCCTGTTGAAGCCTAGGAGAGCGGCTCGTTCTTGCTCTCTTCGGCGTCGACGGCGCGCAGCAGCTCGGCCGGGCTCTCCCGGACTTCCAGCGGCTCGCCGCTGCCGGCGAGGATCACCACGCTCCCCTCCTGCGGCTTGCCCGGCACGCGGGCGAGGATCGCCGCGATCTGGGAGGTGTTGAGGTTGGCGTTGCGGTCGTCGAGGGTCGTCGCGGAGATCCATGCCATGGCATGGAGGGTAGCACGCCGCCAAACAGGATAGAGTCGAGACCGGAGGACATCATGGCGACAGACGAAGAAGAGGCAGGGGCAACTTTCGCGAGCCTGGGGCTCTCGGAGCCCCTCCTGAAGGCGATCACCGAAATCGGCTACGAGGCGCCGACACCGATCCAGGAGAAGACGATCCCGCCGATGCTCGCCGGGCGCGACCTGATCGGCCAGGCGCAGACGGGAACCGGCAAGACGGCGGCGTTCGCCATCCCGATCCTGGAGAAGATCGACCTCACGGTCCCCGGGGTGCAGGCGCTGGTGCTGGCGCCGACCCGGGAGCTGGCGATCCAGGTGGCGGAGGCGGTCCACGTCTACTCCAAGTACCTGGGCCGCGTGGCCGTGCTGCCGGTCTACGGCGGCCAGCCGATCCAGCTCCAGCTCAAGCGGCTCGACCGCGGCGTCCACGTGGTCGTCGGCACGCCGGGGCGGATCATGGACCACCTGCGGCGCGGGTCGATGCGCCTCGACGCCGTCCGCGTCGTGGTGCTCGACGAGGCGGACGAGATGCTCCGCATGGGCTTCATCGAGGACGTCGAGTGGATCCTTTCGCAGGCGCCGGAGGGGCGGCAGACGGCGCTCTTCTCGGCCACTCTGCCGCGCGAGGTGCGCCGGGTCGCCGAGCGCCACCTGCGCAACCCGATCTCGATCGAGATCGAGCACAAGACGATGACGGTGCCCGCCATCGACCAGCGCTACCTCAACGTCCTGCCGCAGCAGAAGCTCGACGCGCTCACCAGCATCCTGGAGACCGAGCCGACCGAGGCGGTGCTGATCTTCACCCGCACCAAGAACGGCGCCGCCGAGCTCACCGAGCGCCTGGAAGGGCGCGGCTACGCCGCCGAGGCGATGCACGGCGACATGAACCAGGCGCAGCGCGAGAGCGTGATCCGCCGCCTGAAGTCCGGCCAGCTGGAGATCGTGGTGGCGACCGACGTCGCCGCCCGCGGCCTGGACGTCGAACGGATCAGCCACGTCATCAACTTCGACGTCCCCAACGACGTCGAGGCCTACGTCCACCGCATCGGCCGCACCGGCCGGGCGGGACGCTCCGGAGTCGCCGTGCTCTTCGTCTCCCCCCGCGAGCGGCGGATGATGACGGAGATCGAGCGCTACACCGGGGCGCGCATCACGCCGATGAAGATGCCCTCCCAAGCCGACGTGGCGGCGCGGCGGACCGCTCTGTTCAAGGAGAGCATCCGGCAGTCGGTCGCCGAGGGGGACCTCGACCTCTATCTCACCCTGGTCGAGGAGCTGGTGGTGGAGGGGCTGGACCTCGCCGAGATCGCCGCGGGCGCCGCCCGGCTGGCCCGCGGCGACAAGCCGCTCGCGGTCGCGCTCGAGCCCGAGCCCAGGGGGGTCCACCGGGCCGAGGACGGCATGGTGCGGCTGTTCATCGACGCCGGCAGCCGGGCCGGCGTGCGGCCGGGGGACATCGTGGGGGCGATCGCCAACGAGGCCGGGGTGCCGGGCAAGGCGATCGGCTCGATCGACATCTACGACAATTTCACCTTCGTGGAGCTGCCGGCGCAGTTCAGCGACCAGGTGCTCGAGCGGATGGCCAACGCCACCATCCGCGGCCGGCCGGTGGGCATCCGGGTGGCGACCACCGAGGGGGACGGGGAGAGGCCGCGCGACCGCGGGCGGCGCCCCGGGGGCGAGAGGCCGCGCGGCGACCGGCCGCGCCCGCCCTATCAGGACCGGCGGCGCTGAGCCGGGTCGGACCGCCGGGTGGGAGGCTGAGCCTCAGAGGTCGTGCACGAGGGGTTGCGGGCGGCAGAGCCAGAAGCCCTGGGCGTAGTCGATCCCCATCTCCTTCAGGGCCTCGAGGGTCTGCCGGTTCTCCACCCATTCGGCGATCGTCTGCAGCCCCATGACGTGGCCGATCTGGTTGATCGACTCGACCATCGCCCGCTTGACCCGGTCCTCCATCATGTTCTGCACGAACTCGCCGTCGATCTTCAGGAAGTCGACCTGGAGGTCGCGCAGGTAGGCGAAGGAGGAGAGGCCGCTGCCGAAGTCGTCGAGGATGAAGCGGCACCCCTTGGCCTTGAGGGCGGCGATGAAGCGCATGGCGCTGTCGAGCTTGCTGATCGCCGCCGTCTCGGTGATCTCGAAGCAGATGCGCGTCGCGTCGACGGCGCTCCGCTCGAGCTCCTCGACGACGAAGGCGAGGAACCCCTCCTCGCCGAGCGACTGGCCGGAGAGGTTGATCGCGAAGAGGACGGGGCGCGACCACTCGCGCTTCTGAGCCTCGGAGAGCGCGGCGAAAGCGGTCTTCACCACCCAGCGGTCGATCGAGGAGATCAGGTGGTAGCGCTCGGCCGCCGCGATGAAGGCCGAAGGCTCGATGACCCCGCCCGCGCGGTCGAGCATGCGGATGAAGACCTCGCAGAGCAGGTCGCGCGGCGCGACCTCGTCCCCGGCATCGCCGAGCGGCTGGATCAGCTGGTAGAAGAGGCGGAAGCGCTTGTCCTCGAAGGCGCGGTGGATGCGGTGGATCCACTGCATCTCGCCGTAGCGCTCGGCGACCAGGGTGTCGTCGATCTCGTACTCATGGACGCGGTTGCGGCCGCCGTCCTTGGCCACGTAGCAGGCGGCGTCGGCGGCGGAGAGCACCTGCGCCAGGTCGCCGCTGTCGGCGTCGATGGGGACGAGGCCGATCGAGGCGCCCACCTCGAAGATCTGGTCGCGCCAGCAGAAACGGAACTCGCGGACGGTGCGCCGCATCTCCTCGGCGATCTGCCGCGCATGGTCGATCGGGCAGTCCTCGAGCAGCACGCCGAACTCGTCGCCGCCGAGGCGGGCGAGGATGTCGCTGCGGCGGATCCGGCTGCGCAGCAGGGCGGTGATCTGCTTGAGCATCTCGTCGCCCACCAGGTGGCCGCAGGTGTCGTTGACCACCTTGAACTCGTCGAGGTCGAGATAGAGCAGCACGTGGTGGCGCCGCTCGGCCCGCGTGCTGCGGATGGCGCGCTTGAGCCGCACCTCGAACTCGCGGCGGTTGATCAGGCCGGTCAGCGCGTCGTGGCTCGCCAGGTAGACCATCTCGCGTTCCATGCCGCGCAGCTCGGTGACGTCCTTGAAGACGAGGACGGCGCCGAGCGCGGCGCCCGAGCGGTCGTAGATCGGCGCCGCCGAGTCGCGCACCGAGTACTCCTTGCCGTCGAGGCTCAGCAGCAGCGCATGGCCGGGGGACTCGACCACCCGCTTCTCCTCCAGGCAGCGGGCGACCGGATCGGCGAGCGGCTGGCGGGTGATCTCGTCCACCACCCGGAAGACCTCGGAGACCGTGCGGCCGATCGCCGCCTCCGTCCGCCAGCCGGTCAACCGCTCGGCCACCGGGTTGAGGTAGTCGATCGCCCCCTCCGCGTCGGTGCGGACGACGCCGTCGCCGATCGAGGCGAGGGTCACCTGGGCGCGCTCCTGCTCGCGGGAGAGCGCCTCCTCGGCCTGCTTGCGCTCGGTGATGTCGACCGCGATCCCGATGCAGCCGGTGATCTCGCCCGCCTCGTCCCGCAACGGCTCGACGCGGGTCTGGAACGTATGCTCGCCCCAGACGTGCTCGAAGCTCACCGACTCGCCGGCGAGCGCCAGATGGTGGGCGCGGATGGCGTCCGGATTGCCGGTGCCGTCGTGATCGAACAGCCGGGTGCCGGGGGTGACGCGCAGGCCGAAGGAGGCGAGGCCGCCGCCCAGGCTGGAGTCGAAGCGCAGCTCGCGGTCGGTCGTCCAGACGATCGCGGGGACCGGCTCGATCAGCAGACGCAGGCGCGCGTTGAGGGAGTCGTCCAGCTCCGCCAGCTCGGACGAGACGGGCGACGGCAGCGATACCCGCTCGTCGCCGTCGAAGGACGAGTCTTCGTCGAGAGCCGGAACGTCGTCGGACGGAAGCCGCATGGGTTCGAAAGCGAGCATTTGGAGGCCCCCTCAGGGGACTCCGATACCTTAAGCAATAATCGCGCCCAATTGGGATCTTCTTGGCCGAGGAGGCGGCGAAGGAGTCAGATGAGGGGTTCCGGCATCGAGAGCCCATAGCCCTGGGCGTAGTTGACGCCGATCTGGCGCAGGACCTCCAGGGTGGGCAGGTCCTCGACCGATTCGGCGATGGTGCGGATGCCCATGACGTGGCCGATCTGGTTGATCGACTCGACCAGGGCGCGCTGGACCGTGCTGTTCACCATGTCGCGCACGAAGGCGCCGTCGATCTTGAGGAAGTCGACCTGCAGGTTCTGGAGGTAGGCGAAGGAGGAGAGGCCGCTGCCGAAGTCGTCGAGCACGAAGCGGAACCCCAGCTCTTTGAGGACGCGGATGAAGTGGGTCGCCTTCGCAAGGTTGCCGACGGCGGCGGTCTCGGTGATCTCGAAGAAGATGCGCTCCGGCTCGATGCCCGTCGCCTCCACCTCGGCGAGGATGTAGTCGAGGAAGGCTTCGTCCCCCACCGACTGCCCCGAGAGGTTGATGGCGAAGCGGGTGGTGTCGCCGTGCGAGAGGGTGCCGCAGGCCAGGGTGACGAAGGCGGCGTGGATCACCCAGCGGTCGATCGAGGCGATCAGGTGATAGCGCTCGGCGGCCGGGATGAAGGCGGCCGGGGTGGCGATGCCCCCCTCCTCGTCGACCATGCGGATGAAGATCTCGCACAGCGGCGGCTCCGAGCCGCCGTCGTCGAGCGGGTGGATGCTCTGCCGGTAGAGGCAGAAGCGGTGCTCGGCGAACGCCTTGTGGATGCGGTAGATCCACTGCATCTCGCCGTAGCGCTCGGCGACGGCGCTGTCGTCCGGCTGGTACTCGTGCATCCGGCTGCGCCCGCTCTCCTTGGCGACGTAGCAGGCGGCATCGGCCGCGGAGAGCACGCGCGCCATGTCGTCGCTGTCGGCGGTGATCGGCACCAGGCCGATCGAGACGCCGATCTCGAAGATCCGCTCCTGCCAGCCGAAGCGGTACTGGCGGACGGCGGTGAGCAGCCGCTCGCCGAGCTCGCGGGCGTCGGCCAGGCTGGCGTCCTCGAGCAGCACGCCGAACTCGTCGCCGCCGAGGCGGGCGAGGGTGTCGGTCTTGCGCAGCAGCGAGCGCAGCAGCGACGTCACCTGCTTCAGCATCTCGTCCCCGGCGAGATGGCCGCAGGTGTCGTTGACCACCTTGAACTCGTCGAGGTCGAGATAGAAGAGGGCGTGCTCGCGCTGGTCCTCCACGGCGGTGTCGAGGCTGTGCTGGAGGCGCTTCTCGAACTCGCGGCGGTTGATCAGGCCGGTGAGGGGGTCGTGGCGCGCGAGGTAGATCATCTCGCGCTCCATGCCGCGCAGCTGGGTGACGTCCTTGAAGACGAGGACGCTGCCGGTGGTACGCCCGGCGCGGTCCTGGATCGGCGCCACCGAGTCGCGGATCGCGAACTCCCGGCCGTCGCGCCGCACCAGCATGGAGTAGCCGGAGTGCTCGATGACCCTACCCTCGGCGAGGCAGCGCTCGACGGCGTTGGGGAGCGTCTTGCCCGTCCCCTCGTCGACGACGTTGAAGATCCGCGTCACCGGCTGGGCACAGGCGTCCGCGGCGCTCCAGCCGGTCAGCCGCTCGGCGACCGGATTGAGGTAGTCGACGAGCCCCGCGGCGTCGGTGCGGATGACGCCGTCGCCGATCGAGGCGAGGGTGACCTGGGCGAGCTCCTTCTCCTGCGCCAGCGCGGCCTCGGTGAGCTTGCGCTCGATCTCGACGGCGGCGCGGGCGGCGAAGATCTTGAGGATCGACAGCGCCGGCAGGTCGTCGCCGACCGGCGAGGTGCTCATCACCGCCACGTGTCCGAGCGGCCGGTGCTCGCGGTCGAAGAGCGGCACCGCTATGTAGCTCTCGATGCGCGTCTTCTCCAGCCAGCGATCCCCGGGGAAGAGCTGCCAGACGCCGGAGGGGTGGTACGAGATCTCACGGCCGACCACCTCCTCGCAGGGGGTGCCGCGCAGGTCGTACTCGAACAGCGGGCTGTAGTCGTCGACCTCCCAAAGGGCCAGCAGGCGGACCCGGGTGACGGCCTCGTCGACCACCTCGGAGACGAAGGCGTACTCCATGCCCAGGGCGCCGGCGAGGTGGCGGACGAGGGAGCGCAGGAAATCGGTGCCGATGGTCGAGGAGGTCCCCTCGACGATCGCCCGCAGCCGCTCCTCCCCCTGCTTGCGGTCGGTGATGTCGACGGCGGTGGCGAGCGCGACCGGCTCGCCGTCCTCGAGATCGATGACCGCCGAGGTGAAGTCGAACCAGCGCTCCCTCCCGTCCTTGGTGAGGATCTTCACCTCGTAGCGCTTGGGGACCGGCTCGCCGCGCAGCCGGGCGGCCGCGCGGTCGCGCATCATCTCCTGGAACTCGGGGGCGGCGATCTCCCCCGGTTTCATGGCGAGCAGCTCCTGGGAGCTGTAGCCGGTCAGCTCCATGCAGGCGGGATTGACGTAGAGCACCCGGTCCGCCGCGTAGACGAAGATCGCCGTCGAGGTCGATTCCGCCAGGATGCGGAACCATTGATCGGTCTCGCGGACCGGCAGCTCCGCCCGGCTGGGGAGGGCTTGCCTCATCTCCCGGCCCTAGCGTTCACGGCTTCCCGATGAAATATCCAGCGAGCACTACCCCCGGACCTCCAGAAAGGAAGGCAACCTCCAGAATACGAGTCTTGCCGGGGTTGCGCAAGGGCGCGTCTTTTCGTCGGTCGGTCCGCCGGTCAATCCCGCACCGCGGGAGCCAGCAGCCGCGCCGCCGTCGCGGCCGTCTCTCCCTCCGGCCCCTCCGGCGGCGACAAGGCCATCAGTCCACGGATTCCCCCCCGCAGCTGGAACGCCGCCAGCCCCGCCGCGCGCATCGTCTCGGCGAGGTGGGCGCTCTTGAGCCCCACCTCGCAGACCACCACGTACGTCCGGTCGGCCGCGAACGAGCGGCAGGCGGCGAGGGCATGGGGAAGATCGAGGCGGAGGGCGCCGGGATAGTGCCATCCCCGGTAGGCCGCGGCGCTCCGCAGGTCGATCAGGGTGGCGCCCGGCGGCACCTCGTCGAGCTCGGGGACGGGGGACGCCAGGGCCTCCGGGGCGATCCGGCGCAGGTCGTGAGGCCGATTTGCGACCACCAGGGCGTCGAGCAGGCCGAGGTCGAGCAGCGCCTCGTCGCGCTCGACCTCGCGCAGCCCGGCGCGGGTGTTGGGCTTCGGGGCGGCGAGGTCGCAGTACTCGGCCACCGCCGCCGCCAGCTCCCAGATGCCGATCCGGCGGGCGACGTCCATGATCTCCTCCTTGTTGAAGCCGAGGAGGGGTCGCAGCACCGGCAGCGACGGCGAGGCCTGGGAGATCACCGCCAGGTTCTGCAGCGTCTGCGAGGAGACCTGGCCGATCGCGTCGCCGGTGACCAGGCCGAGCCGGCCGCCGCGCTGCGCGACGGCCACCCCGGCGCGCAGGATGAGCCGCTTGAGCACGATCTGCCAGTTCGCCGGCCGCACCTTGCGCCGCAGCTCGTCGACCAGCGGCGTGAGGTCGACCTCGTGGAGGTGCGGGGTGTAGCCGTAGCTCCAGCGCTCGGTGAGCGAGCGCATCACCTGGAGCACGCCGAGCCGGTGGGCCGCGCCGCCGAGGTTGCAGAACACGTAGTCGAGCTGCACGCCGCGCTTGAGCATCAGCCAGCTCGCCACCGCCGAGTCGAACCCTCCCGAGACCAGGGCGATCGCCCGCCCCTCGACGCCGATCGGCAGCCCGCCGTGCCCGCGCACCTTGTCGAGGAAGAGGTGGGCCGTCCCCGGCTCCAGCTCGACGTGGGCGGTCACCTCGGGCGCCGAGAGGTTCACCCGCCCCGCCCCGGCCGCGACCAGGGCCGCTCCCAGCGCGCGCTCGACCGCCCCCGAGTCGAAGCCGATCTCGTGGCGCTTGCCGCGGCGGCTGGCGCGGACGGCGAAGCTCCTCCCCCGCACCGCCGCGGCGAAGAAATCGACGCCGCTCGCCACCACCTCGTCCAGGGTCCCCCACGGCCGCCGCTCCACGGCCGAGACCGACTGCACCCCGAACACCCGCGCCACCACCTCGGCCGCGCCGGGGTCAGGCGTCTCGAGGTAGAGGCGGCTCCAGGTGGGCTCCAGCCGGTAGGGAATGCCGTGGTTTGTCAGCGCCCCCTTCAGGTTGGCCACCAGCCGGTGGAAGAAGCGCATGCGGGTCCGCCGCGCCTTGGTATAGAAGTCGCCGGAGAGGCGGAGGATGAGGAGGTGATCGGACATCGGAGTGGCAAAGTCTAGCAGGGGAGCCCCCTGGGAGCGCCGGCGTTCCCAGGAGGGTCCTACGGTCGCCACGTCGTGATCAGCCACCACCGGGTGCTATCCCTGAGCTCCCCGAACGGATCGTCGAGGACCCGCGCCACCCCCACCCGCAGGTCGAGCGCCGGCAGCCGGCCGACGGGGAGGGGATCAAGGTGGAAGCGGTATTCGAGGCCGGCGAGGGTCAGCCAGTCGCTGCCGTGCGGCTCGCCACCGGGGGTCCAGACCCGGTGGCGCTCGTAGAAGATGGGGGCGGGGAGGAAGGCGGCGTCGAGCTCGATCCTCTCGCCTAGGTGGTCGGTGCCCAGCAGGGCGCCCATCGGCAGGGCGGGGACGGCGATGCGGTTGGCGCGCGCCGACTCGGGGAGGAGCGAGGTCGCGGCGCCGCCGAGCTGGTACTCGTCGAAGCCGAATCCGAAGTCGCGCGACGAGTCGCGCTGCCAGGCGAGGGCGAGACGGGTCTTCCCCTGGACGAGGCCCAGCCGGGCGGCGCCGCCGTAGCGCGACCAGGCGCCGACCTCGTCGGTGTGCCCTGCCTCGTAGTGCGCCGAAAACGCGGGCTCGACCCGCCAGAGCCCCCAGCGGCGGAGCCCTCCCCAGGCGCCGGTGAGGGAGGCGACGCGCTGGTCGAGCCGCCCGAGATCAACGTTGCGGCGGCCCGGGCTCACCTGGTCCCACAGCCCGCGGCCGGCGAGGACCAGGCGCTCGCCGCTCCATTGCCAGTCCCGGGTCGCCGACAACTCGAAGCCGCGGCGGTCGACGTCGAGCAGGTTGCCGCGACGGGCCACCGGCTCTTCGAGGGTCGGGCGCTCGCTGGCATCGAAGAGATGGACCCCGACCTCGACCGGCCAGCCGCGCCAGACCCCGGCGAGAGCCCCCCCGGCCGGCCAGCCGTTGGCAGCGATCGAGCCCAACGCCAGCCAGTCGAGCCGCCCCACCACGTCGCCGCCGCGCACCCCCAGCTCCACGGCGCCCCCTCGCGAGGTCACGGCGGTGCCGAGGAGGGGGAGCAGCTCCTGCCGCCCGACCCCGTAGGGGCGCGACGGCTCTACCTCGGCGCGCGCGAACGGCTCGGGACCACCGGCGGTGCCTGGGGTGGGACCGCGGGCGCCAGGGTGCGCGGCAGCTCGGGGACGGCGGGCACCGCGATCCGGTCGGGTGCCCAGCGGCAGCCGGCGGAGGTCGAAGCCATCCGGCTGGAGGGAGAGGAAGAAGAGGGCCGAGCCGTCCGGCATCGGCGCCGGGGCGAGCGCGGCCCCCTGCGTGCGGGTGAGGGGGATGGGCTCACCGCCCGCCGCGTCCACCGGGAACGCGTAAAGGTTGATGAAGCCGTGCAGCCCCACCACCGCGTAGATCGTCCGCCCGTCCGCGCTCCAGGCCGGGGAGGAGACGGTGCCGCCGGCGGGAGGCGCGAGGTCGCGGACCGTGCCGCCGTCCAGCTCCTGCACCACCAGCCGCCAGGAGCCCTCGCGGTGCCGGGCGTAGGCGAGGCGCCGGCCGTCGGGCGAGACGCGGGGACGGTCGTAGACCGCGTCGAGCGCGGCGGCGTCCGGCGCTGCCAGCGGGGTGAGGACTCCCGTCGCGAGGTCGACCCGCACCAGCTCCGAGAGGCCGTCGCGGTTGCGCACGGCGACCGCGGAGCGGCCGTCCGGCGCCGGGTCGGGATCGCGCAGGTCGGCGTTGCGGGTCAGCCGGCGGACCTCGCCGCTCGCGAGGCGCCAGAGGAAGAGGTCGGGGTGGAGGAAGCCGTCGTCGTCCGGCTCGAAGCGGACGAAGAGGATCGACTGGCCGTCCGGCAGGAAGCGCGGCATGGTGGGCTCGGGGCCGTCGTGGCTCTCCAGGGTGAAGAGCGGCCGCCGGGGGAGCGGGCCGGTGCGGACGGCCGGCACGTCCTCTGGGTCCCGCTTCCGGACCTCCTCCTGCCGGGCGCGCCATGCCGCCTCCGCCTTCTCGTCCGGCGCGGTCGGCCAGACGACCAGCCGGGCGGGGAGGTCCCGCGAGTGGAGGACGATCGCCATCCGCGTCCCGTCGGGCGAGAGGGCTGGGGCGCCGGTCGTCCACGCGAGGTCCTGCCAGCGCTCGCCGTCGATCTCCGGTTCCCAACTGCCGTTCCGCCTCCAGCGCCCGCCAGGTCAGCTCAGCCCGGAAGCGGTCGTAGAGGGTCGCGGGGGGCTCGCCGAAGACGCCGCGGAAGGCGTCGTCGAAGCTCCGCGTGGTGCGCGCCGTCATCCGCGCCCAGAGGTTGCGCAGGCTCCCCGGGCCGGCGCGCTCCTCGAGCCATTCGAGATAGGCGGAGCCGAGGAGGTACGCCATCGACATGCCGCGCCAGGTGCCGGGGTCGGACGCCATGCGGGCGTAGTCCGGGAGCTTCCCCCCTGCGCCCAGCGGCGCAGGACCGCCGCCCGCAGGTCGCCGTTCGGCCGCCCCGAGCCGGTGAGACGCCCCTCGACCAGGGTGGCGTACCCCTCGAACACCCAGCGGGGTGCCGCGAGGGTGATCGGCCCCACCGGGGCGACCTTGGCGAGCAGGCGCCGCGCCGGGTTGCGCGACGGCCGCAGCATGTGGACGAGGTGGGTCTCCTCGTGGGCGATCAGCAGCTCGGACCAGTCGGCGTAGTGGCCGAGCTCGGACTCGGGGCCGGGCGGGCTCGTCCACAGCACCATGCGCGGCCAGCCGAGGAAGGGGAAGGCCGCGCCGTTGGGGTTGGCGATCGGATCGGAGACCACCACGTCCACCACCTCCGGCGGGTCGTAGCCGACCTCGGCCACCACCCGCTGGCGGATCGACTCCAGCCGCGCCGCCGCCCCCCGCGCCCAGGTCTCGGACGAGGCCGGGTAGTGGACCCGGAAGTGCGGCGTCGCGAGAGTGCGCCAGTCGGCGGCGGGACCCTGGGCGCGGGCACCGCCCGACGCCGTCAGGCTGACGATCGCCCAGATGCGAGCGAGGAAGAGGAACCGGCGGCTCACGCCTTCTTGGGCGGCAGGTCGCGCGCCATCGGAGTCGTCCTGGAAGCCGTGGTGGTTGTGGCTGCCGTCGCAGAACGGCTTGTTGGCTGAGGCGCCGCAGCGGCAGAGCGAGACGACGGTACGCCCGGCCAGGCCGAAGGCGTTGCCGGCGGCGTCGAGGATCTGGAGGTTCTCCCCTTCCAGGCGGAAGGGGCCGTTCTTGAGCACGGTGATCTTGGCGTCGGACATGGTGGCGTCTCTTTTTCGAGGGGAAGGTCCGGCGGAGCGCCGGCCTTCCGGAGACGGCAAGCCTCCTCCAAGCGGAGGGCGCCGTCAATCCCTGGAACTGCAAGCCCGGTGCGCTATCCTAAGCGGCCCGCCCGCGGATGCCAGAGATTCCGATGATCGCCGAAGACTCCCTCCCCGAACCCTGGCCGCGCGTCTGGGGACCCCGCCTGCTCAAGGCGGCGATCGTCCTCCTCGCGGCGTACTTCACCTACCGCTTCTTCACCCACTCGAGCTTCGACTGGTCGCGGCTGGCGGAGCGGGTGAAGGCGGCGCGCGCGCCGTTCGTGGTGCTCGGCATCGCGCTCCTGCTGATCCGCTACGCGATCTGGGACTGGCGCTACCAGCTCGCCGTGAAGTACGCGACCGGCCAGCGCCTGGGGCCCCTCCTCGGCTTCTTCGTGCTGCTCGCCTCGGCGGCGCTCAACCTGATCACGCCGACGGCGCGCCTGCTCGGCGGGATGATGCGCGCCCGCTACTTCGCGCGCGCCAACCGGCGACCCTTCAGCCTGCTCTACGGCGTGGTGCTCTACGACCAGGTGGCCCACCACGGCGTGATGAGCGCCTGCACCTGGATCACCCTGATCGCGGCGGCCTTCGCGATCGACCGCCCGGGGCTCGGCTGGCTGCTGCTCGCCGCCCTTTTGGTCTCACTCGCCGCCCTCGGCGTCTGGAGCCGGCGGGCGAAGCGGAAGGACGGCGAGCACCCGATCGTCCGCTTCCTCGCCGCCCGCGCCGAGCGCGGCGAGGGGAAGCTGCAGCGCCTGTTCGCCAACGGGCACGAGGCGGTCGGCGTCTTCGTGCGCCTGCTCGGCGTCCCCCGCCTGCGCTTCCAGGCGGTCGCCATCGGCGTCCTCTATTTCCTCGTCAACGCCGCCGGGCTGTGGGTGATGTTCCTGGCGATCGGCGCCCCCGTCGGACCGTTCGCCGCCCTGGCCGCGATGACGATGGGGACCGCCGTGGGCACCCTCTCGGGAACCCCGGGCGGCGTCGGCACCACCGAGCTCGCGATGATGACCTCGTTCAGGCTGTTCGGCGTCGACGAGGTGGTGGCCGCCGCCGGCACCCTGCTCTACCGCGGGCTCCACTACGCCGGCGTGCTGGTGGTGGGGCTGCCGGCGCTGGCCCTGCTCGAATGGCGGGCGGGGGGCGAGCCGGCCCTCGCGGACGAACGGGCGATCGAATTGGAACGAATCTAGGAGATCACGCCATCATGGACGAGACGCTGCAACGCCTGCGCGACGCGGAGTTCCCGATCATCGAGAAGTGCGTCTACCTGAACCACGCCGGGGTGGGGCCGCTCCCCCGGCGCTCGGCCTCGCGCATGGGGATGCTGGCCGGGTGGGTCTCGGCCTCCGGCGACCGCTTCTGGCTCGAGCGCCAGGAGGAGGCCGAGCGGGTGCGCGGGCTCGCCGCCCGCCTGCTCGGCGCCCGCGGGGTCCACGAGGTCGCCTTCGTCGAGAACACCTCGAGCGGCCTGTCGCTGGTCGCCGAGGGGCTCGCCTGGAAGCCGGGGGACAACGTGGTGGGGGCCCATTTCGAGTTCCCGTCGAACGTCTATCCCTGGATGAGCCTGGCCTCCCGCGGCGTCGAGTACCGGCGGGCGGAGGAGCGCGACGGGCGGATCGATCCCGAGGAGCTGCTGGCGCTGATCGACGACCGCACCCGCATTCTCGCCCTCTCCTCGGTCGAGTACGCGAGCGGCTTCCGCTCCGATCTCGCGCGCCTGGGGGCCGCCTGCCGCGAGCGCGGCGTCCTCTTCGTGGTCGACGTCATCCAGAGCCTGGGGGCCCTGGCGATCGACGTCGAGCGCGACCTGGTGGACGTGGCGGTGGCCTCGGCCCACAAGTGGCTGCTGGGGCCGGAGGGGATCGGCCTCCTCTACGTCTCCGACCGCGTGGTCGAGAGCCTGCGCCCGGCGCGCTCCGGCTGGCGCTCGGTGCGCGACATCTTCGCCTGGAAGGACCTCGACCTCACCTGGGGAGAGGGGGCGAAGCGCTTCGAGAGCGGCTCGCTCAACGTCTACGGCATCGTGGCGCTCGGCGGCTCGCTCGAGATCCTGCTCGAGGCCGGCGCGGCGATCGAGCCGCGCGTCCTCGCCCTGACCGAACGCGCCGCCCGTGGCTTCGCGGACCTCGGCTTCGCCGTCGTCAGCTCGCGCCGCCCCGGCGAAACCTCCGGGATCGTCACCGCCGTCCCGCCGCGAAGGCCACGACGCCACCGACCTCGCGAAAAGCCTCAACGCGCGAGACGTCGTAGTCGCCGCCCGCGCCGGCCGCCTCCGCATCGCGCCCCACTTCTACAACACCGAGGAGGAGGTCGACCGCTGCCTCGCGGCGCTCAAGGCGATCCTGGAGGAGTAAGCTGTCCGAGCCCCGAAGGGGCGGCAGCATAGAGCCTGGGGCGTGAGCCCCAGGGAACCGGCCTCTCAAGCCCTCCGAAGCCCCGAAGGGGCGGCAGCAGACCGCAAGGGCTACGCGAGGCTTGGAGGCGGAGGTAGTGATGACCCGCGACGACCTGCTGGCCCGGATTTCGATCAATCCGGATATCGTTTCGGAAAACCCTGTATCCGCGGCACCGGATCTGGGTTTCGTTCATCCTCGATCTCCTCGCCTCCGGTTCGACCACGAAAGAGATCCTCGAGGACTATCCCCAGCTCGAAGAAGCAGACATCCTGGCCTGCACCGACTATGGAGCGGAGATGTCCCGGGAGCGATACGTCGAGATTCCGCTCGGGAAAGATTCTTGAAATTCAAGCTTCCGACAGTACCCAGAAGATTTCACGCACCGATTGGGACATTGGAACCATGAACGTGGGCGCAAGGTGCTTTAGAAGAGAGAAACATCTGGTCAGGATCTAGTCCCCTTCGGGGCTCGTTGTCAGTTATTTTTAGTCACTCGCACCTCCAGCGCTAACTCATGACACTTGACCTAGCATCCAGCTTTGATGTGTTTCTGAGTCATGCTCATGGCGACGCGGAGGATGTCGAGCATCTAGGCATCAAGCTTGAAGACCATGCACAACTCCGAGTCTGGTTGGACAAATGGATTCTTATTCCCGGAAACCACTGGCGGCAGGAAATGGCCAAGGGACTAGACCAAGCGACTACTTGCGCCGTCTGTATCGGAAATCACACGCCCAAGGGATGGTTTCGCGAAGAGATCGGGAGAGCCCTTAACCGACAAGCTAAGGATTCTTCGTTCCGCGTCATTCCTGTCATTCTTCCTTGCGGTGACAGTACTCTAGTTGACGATTTTCTCGAACTCCGAACTTGGGTCGATTTCAAGACAGGAATCAACGACGCCTATGCTCTTCATGTATTGATTTCGGGTATCCGAGGAATACCGCCGGGGAGATATCCGTCCAACAACAGCAACGTTGAGCCAAATCTCTCAAAGGTTCGCGAGAAGCTTAGGAGAATCAAGATGCTCCGCGAGGAGCAACTCATCGACGAAAACGTCGCGCTCGAGTACCAGAGAAGAATGCTCGATGAGTTTATTGAGTAGCAAATACCTCTATGACATATTCGAAACCTGATGTTTTCATAAGCTATTCTCGGCATGACTCAGAGCACGCCGAAATCGTGGCTCGTTTTCTGCGAGACACAGGCTTGAGCGTGTGGCTAGACAGGTGGTCTCTGGTTCCGGGAGTTGCCTGGCAAGATTCCTTAAAAATCGCCATGGAGAACACGCTGTCCGTGGCTGTCTGCACCGGACCTTCAGGGTTGAGCTCGGCTCAAGAACAAGAACTCCAACCGGCCTTGAGGACTTCGGCGTTGAGAGGAATTCCACGAATCATCCCCGTCCTGTTGCCCGGCGCACAGCCAGGCACATTCCCCCCCTTCCTACAGAACCGGCCCTTTGTCGACCTTAGGCATCTCGAGGATGAGCAGGAAATAAGCCACCTTGTGTCAGAGATTGAAAGTTCCAAGGCCGGAGGGGAAATCGAACAGGAACGACAACTGGGTGACTCCCTTAGAGCGTCTGAGAGTTTAGTTGAATCTGCCCAGCACTATGACCTCGCTTTGCAAGCAGCACAGACTGAATATGGTGAATCACACCCCATTGTGGCCGACTTGTTTGTCCGACTTGCAAATGTAAGACGCGACTTAGGCGAGTATCTCTACGCAGCTACACTGCTTAAGAAATCTTTGGATATTAGTAGAGAGGTCTACGGGCCGGATTCTGCTTCCCTAGCGCCTACGCTCAACAATCTTGGAAATGTGCTCCGCGACCTCGGCAGGCTTGACGAGGCGCGCAGGCTACTTTACCAGAGCCCTGGAAATTGATGAGCGAAGCTTTGGTACAAATCACCCTAACGTAGCAAGAGATCTCAATAATCTGGCAGCACTACTCCAAGATAACAGGCAATGGAAAAAAGCCGAAGAATTTATGCGTCGCGCTCTCAGCATTGACGAACAGAGCTTTGGAGCCGATCACCCTAACGTCGCAATCCGCTCCAACAACTTAGCCTCTTTGCTCTTGGCCACCAATAGACTAGCAGAGGCAGAACCCCTTATGCGGCGTGCCCTGTCAATAGACGAGAAAAGTTTTGGGGTTGATAATCCGAATGTTGCCAGGGACCTCAACAACCTTGGTGCATTATTGCAGGACACGGACCGACTGGCAGAGGCAGAACCGCTCATGCGGCGCGCATTAGCTATTGATGAGCAGACATTCGGACCGACGCATCCCAATACAGCAATCAGATTTAATAATCTGGCAATGCTGATTTTAAAGAAAGACAGCGCAGCCGGAGAGGCGGAGATCCTAATGCGACGAGCGCTAGAGATTTTTGAATCCCGCCTCGGCCCTGAACATCCTCGGACAGAGATTGCACGAGCAAACCTTGGAAAATTGCTCTTGGACGGAACTGACGTGGACTAAATCCGTGATCTGATGATCATCCAAATAATCGGCAAGCTGTGAATCGTGCAGATCGGAGCGCTGCGCGAGTACCAGCCGGACAACTGATCCCTACCGGAAAGCCAACAGCTCGTACCCCCAGTCGCGGAACAGCCGATACGTGAGCGGCAGGGGGAGGCCGACGACGTTGGTGTAGTTGCCGAAGATCTCCTCGACGAAGAGGGCGCCGATCCCCTGGACGGCGTAGGAGCCGGCCTTGTCGAGGGGCTCGCCGGTGGTGACGTACCAGGCGATCTGCTCGGGGGAGAGCGGCGCCATGCGGACGCGGGAGGAGGCGAGCTCGACGGTGCGGCGGTCGCGGTCCGGCTCCTCCAGGGCGACGGCGGTGAGCACGGTGTGCTCGCGGCCGGCGATCCGGCCCAGCATCTGGCGGGCGTCCGCGGGGTCGCGCGGCTTGCCGAGCAGCTCGCCGTCGATCACCACCACGGTGTCCGCCGCCAGCACGATCTCGCCGGGATGGCACTGCGCCGCCGCCTTCTCGCGGGCGAGGCGGAGCACGGTTTCCTCCGGCAGCTCCTCAGCTCCCGGCGTTTCGTCGAGATCGACGGCGCGGACGGTGAAGCGGAGGCCGAGGCCGCCCAGCAGCTCGCGGCGGCGGGGGGAGGCGGAGGCGAGGACGAGGGAAGGGAGCGCGCTCAGGGGTAGTAGCCTCGCGCCGTCTTCGCTTCGAGCCCCGGCTTCGCCACCTTCACCTCGACCGTGCGGAACTTGTCGGCGTCTCCCCCCTCCTTGGTGGACTGGTAGGCGAGGTAGTACTGCGAGCGCAGCTCCTGCTGGATGGTGTCGTAGATCCCGTCGATCTCCTTGGCCCGCTCGATGAAGAAGAAGCGGCCGCCGGTCTCGTCCGAGAGGCGCATCAGCTTGGCGCGCACGTCCTTGTCCTGCGACGACAGGTTGATCCCCACGCTGTAGATCGCGACGCCGCTGTGCCGCGCGTAGTCGAGCGCTTCGTCGAAGCTGTAGCGGCTCCCCTCGTCGCGGCCGTCGGAGAGCAGGATGATCGCCCGCTTCCCCTTGATGCCGCCGAAGTAGTAGAGGGTGTAGATCAGGCTGTCGTAGAGGGTGGTGTTGCCGGTCGCGGTGAGCCCGGCGAGGCCGCCGGCGAGCACCGCCGGCTGGTTGGTGAAGCGCACCGCCAGGTTGGGATGGTCGGCGAAGGTGATCACGGCCGCCCGGTCCTTGGGGGTGATCACCTTGTCGAAGAAGCTCAGCGCCCCCTTGAGCGCCGAGTCGAGCTTGTCCCCCTGGCTCATCGAGGCCGAGGTGTCGAGCAGGATGCCGGCGTAGATCGGCACGTCGCGCACCCGCTCGAAGCGGCTGATCTCCTGCTTCTGACCATCCTCGCTGACCGTGAAGTCCCCCTTGGCGAGGCCGTCGACCGGCCGCCCCCGCGAGTCGACCACCGAGGTGTAGAGCTCGACGAACTGGACGTTCACCTTCTGGGTGTACTCGGGGCCGTTGACCAGCACCAGGTCCTCGGTCGAGTTGCCGCCGTCGAGGTAGGCGACGGCGCGCACGTAGGTGATCGGCTTCCCCGCCTTGGGCAGCAGGAGGGCCTGGGTGAACGGCGGCTGGTAGAGGGTCGCCACCTTGTCGTCGTTCAAGTAGAGCTCCAGGCGGTCGAGCCGCTCCCCCTCGGGGACCTCGACCCGCACCTCCGCCCGCAGGCTCGACTGGTAGGTCTTCCCCGCCTGCGGCTCGACCAGCCGCACGGCGAAGCGGTGGGGGCCGACGTTGAGCGCCAACTCGTCCTCGGCGAGCTTCTTCCCGCCGGTGTCCTGGGCGACCGCCCGCAGCAGGTGGGTGCGGGGCTGGAAGCCGAGGTTCAGCTCGACGCTGTAGGGGGGATGCCCCTTGGTGAGCACCGGCTTGCCGTCGAGCTCGAAGGTGACCTTGGCGACCCCGGCCCCGGTGGTGGTGGCCTCGACGCGCAGCTTGCCGGTGGCGAGACCCGGCAGCGGCGGCACGATGTGGACCGTCTGGTCGCCCGAGCCGAGCGCCGCGTTGGCCTCCGCCAGCGCGCCTTGCGGACCGGCGGCGGTGCCCCCGGAGCTGGCAACGACGGCGGCCGGCACCAACCCTGCGGCTGCCGCCGATGCTCCGGTAATACTGTCGACCGCCGGCACCGCCAGCTCCCGCTCCTCGCGGAAGTAGCGCTTCTCGGCCATGTCCTCGATCTTGAGGATCAGCGAGTAGCTCCCCGGCCGCAGGTAGCGCTGGAAGACCACCGGGATCTCGGCGCCGGCGACCTGGCTCTGGGGGAGGGTGAAGCGGTAGCGGAAGTGCTCGAAGAGCTCCCCCTTGTAGAGCACCTCACCGTCCACCAGGAAGCTGTAGAACGACTCCGGCGACCCCTCGATCTTCTCCGGCTTCACCGCCTCGCGCGGCACGGTGACCAGCCCCTGGAGCACGGTGCGGCTGCCGAAGCGGCTGGGGAAGGAGAGGTCGAGCTTCGCCGGGAACGGCAGGGCGCCCGCGGGCACGTCGGTCGAGTAGGACGAGAAGGTCGACAGCCACTCCTCGCCGGGATGGGGGATGAGGTGGAGCGAGGTCGCCACGCGGTCCCAGTCGACCGCCTCGCCGAGCCGCGACGAGATGTCCTCGCCGCGCGGGCAGAGCTCGGCGATGGCGGCGAGGGCGCGCTCCGGCTGGTCGATCTTCGCCCGCAGATCGAGCGACAGCAGGTTCTCGATCCCCTCCTGGGGGGACCACAGCCGGTAGACGCTCCCCCGCTGCACGAAGACCAGGGTGAACTCGCCGCGCAGCTTCCCGGCGCCGGCGAAGCTCCAGATCTCGAGCGGCATCAGCACGTCGCAGCGGGCCGGGAAGACCTCGCGGGGCTCGCCGTTGAACAGGACCATGTGGGCGCGGTCCTCGGTCAGGTTGCCGAGGCGTTTGCGGGCGATCGCGGCGTTCTGGTCCCAGCGGTCCTTGAATTCGTTGGCCGGAGTCTGCGGGAAGGGATCGCGCACCTCCCAGAAACGGCGCTCGAAGGTGTCGCGCTGGTAGTCCTTCTGCAACCCGAGGAAGGTCTCGCGCTCCTTGGGACTGATCAGCAGCGCCACCTCGTCGAGCCACTCCCGGTAGCGCGGAGCGAGCGCCGCGGGATCGGCCGCCGCGCTGAGGTCCGGAGGCGCCGGAGGCGCCGGAGCCGTCTGCATCGCCGGAGCGGCGGGCGGGGCCGCCAGCGCCCAGATCAGGGCGAGGGAGAGGGCGAACGGCGGCAGGCGGAGCACGGGGGCGATCCTAGTCGAAAATTTCATGGCGCCTCATGATGTCTCACGGGTAGTAGCCGCGCATCGTCTTCGCCTCGAGCCCGGAACGGGTCGCCTTGAGGTCGACCGTGCGGAAACCCGGATCGGTGCGGTTGGTGGTCGACTGGTAGGCGATCAGGTATTGGGCGCGCAGCTCCGCGGCGATCGTCGAGTAGATCGCCGCCAGGTCGCCGTCGCGCTTGAGGAAGAAGGCGCGACCTCCCGTCTCCTCGGCGAGGCGGGAGAGCTTGCGCTTCTCGACGTCGTCCCCGAGGCCGATGGCGTAGACGGTGACGCCGGCCCGGCGGGCAAACTCCAGGCACTCCTCGAAGCTGAAGCGGCTCCCCTCGTCGCGGCCGTCCGAGAGGAGGAGGAGGGCCCGCCGCCCCTTGAGGCCGTTGAAGGTGTAGAAGGAGAAGATCAGGCTGTCGTAGAGCGCCGTGCCGCGCTCCGCCTTGAGGCCGGCGAGCCCCCCGGACAGCTCCTGGACGTCGCGGGTGAACTTCACCGCCAGCATCGGATGGTCGTTGAAGGTGATCACCTCGGCGCGGTCGCGCGGCCGGATCGTCCCCTGGAGGAACTGGAGGGCCGCCGCCTGCGCCTGCGCCAGGCTCGGCTCCATCGAAGCCGAGACGTCGATCGCGATCGCGGCGTGGATCGCCACGTCGGCCACCGGCTCGGCGCGGGCGATCGTCTGCCGCACGCCGTCCTCGGCGACGGTGAAGTCCTGCGCCTTGAGCCCGGACGTCACCGGGTGCCCCTGGCGGTCGAGCACCGTGGTGTAGAGCTCCACGAAGTCGACGTTGACCTGCGCCATCTCCTCCGGCGCGTTGACGAAGACCACGCCCTCGGTCGACGTGCCGTCGGCGAGATAGGCGACCGCCCGCACGTAGGCGAGCGGCTGATCCGCCGAGAGGACCACCGGATGCACCCACGGCGGCTGGTAGAGGGTCGCGATCCGCGCCTCGTTCAGATAGAGCTCCACCCGCTCCAGCGTCTCCCCCTCGGGGACGTCCACCGCGGCGCGGGCGAGCAGGCTCGCCGCGTAGCGCTTCCCGGCCCGCGGCTCGACGAGGCGCACCCGGAAGCGGTTGCTGGTGGCGTTGATCGCCAGCTCGTCGCCGGCGAGGACGTTGCCCCGCGCGTCGTAGGCGGTGGCGACGAGGGCGTGGGTGCGGGGAACCGACCCCAGGTCCAGCTCGACGCTGTAGGGCGGCGCCCGCTTGGTCAGCACCGGCTTGCCGTCGAGCACGAAGGTCACCCGGTCGATGCCGGGGCCGGTGGTCAGGGTGTCGAAGCGCTGCTGCCCCGAGTGCAGCTCGCCGGCGGGAGGGATGAGCTTCACCGTCGTCTCCCCCGAGCGCAGGGCGGCGTCGGCCTCGGCCAGGATGCGCGCCACCTCCGCGTCCTCCGGGCGGTTGGCAGCCGGCGCTACCGGCGCCGCGTTCTCCCGGGCGGGGACGCTGAGCGGGCGCTCGTCGCGGAAGAATCGGCCGCCATCGACGTCCTCCACCTTGACGATCAGCGTGTAGTCGCCGGGGCGCAGCGGGCGCTCGAAGGTGAGCGGCAGGGAGGGGGCCGCATTATTGGCGGGGGTATTGGAGTCATCGGCGGCTCCCTTCACCGGCAGGTCGAACTTGTAGCGGAAGCTGTCGAGCAGCTCGCCGTGGTACAGCACCTCGCCGTTGAGCAGCAGGTTGTAGGAGCGCGCGTCGCCCAGCTTCGCCCGCCCGGCGGCGCCCGGCGGCACGGTGACCACCCCCTGCACCATCGTGCGGTTGCCGAGCCGCCCCGGGAAGGCGATCTCGAGCCGGGCCGGCAGCGCCGGAGCCCCCGGCGGCACGTCCGTCCGGTAGGACTCGAAGGCCGAGACCCATTCGGCGCCGGGCCCCGGCGGCGCGCTGGCGATCTTCTGCTCGAACACCGGCCAGAGCCCCTTGCCCGCCACCATCACGATGCCGGCCACGATCTGCTTCGCGTGCTCGTCATTCCCGCAGCCGCCCCCGCCGAGAGGGGAGATCTCGTCGAGCGAGTGGCCGGCGGCGGCTCCCGGCGACGTCGAGACCCGGGTGGGGCTCCGCTGCCCCGCCGGCCTCCCGCTCCGCTTCCTCGCCGCCCTGCCGCGCCGCCCCCGCGGCGTTGAACAGATCGTCGAGCCCCTCGGCGGGGTCCCAGATGCGGAACGCTCCGCCCCCCCACTTGCGGTAGAAGACGACGGCGAACATCTCGGTGGTGCGGTCGTTCGGCGGATAGAACCAGACCTCGAGCGGCACCAGCAGGGTCGGGCAGGCGGATTCGACCCGCTCCACCGGCACGCCGTCGAGCAGCAGGATGCGCGACCGCGCGTCGGCGAGGTCGTGGAACATCGCGCGCGCCGTCGCGACGTTGGCCTGCCACCGGTCGCGGAAGCCGGCGCCGCCGCGCCGCCGCTTGGGCTCGCGCACCGCCCAGAAGCGCTCGATGAAGGCGTCGCGCTCGTAGTCCTGGGTGAGCGCCAGGAAGGCCGCGCGCTCCTCGTCGAGCAGGAGGACGTCGACCTCGGCGAGGAAGGTGCGGTACTTCTCGGGCAGGCTGGCGATCGCCGCCCGCTGTCCCGCGGTGGGCGGCTTGGCGGCAGCGGCTCCCACCGGGACGAGGAGGAGGACCAGCAACAGAACCGAGCGAACCACCGCCTTCACCATGTTCCGACCTCCCGGAAAGAAATCGGCCGCCGCTACGGGTAATACCCGCGGATCGTCTTCGCCTCCAGCCCCGGCTTCGCCACCTTGAGGTCGACGCCGCGGAAGTTGTTGCCGCCGCTGGTGTTGGTCGACTGGTAGGCGATCAGGTACTGCGAGCGCAGCTCCGACTCGATCGAGGCGTAGATCGCCGTCAGCTCGTCGACGTTCTTGATGAAGAAGGCCCGGCCGCCGGTCTCCTCCGCGAGCTTGTTGAGCTTGCGGTGCTCGGCGTCGTCGCCGAGGCCGATGGCGTAGATCGTCACCCCCGCCCGGCGGGCGTACTCGAGCGCGTCGTCGAAGGTGAAGCGGCTCCCCTCGTCCTTGCCGTCGGTGAGCAGCAGCATCGCCCGCTGCCCCTTGACGCCGGTGAAGTAGTAGAGGGTGAAGATGATGCTGTCGTAGAGCGCCGTGCCGCGCTCCGCCTTGAGCCCGGCGAGGCCGGCGGCGAGAGTGGGGATGTCGTTGGTGAACTTCACCGTCAGGTACGGGTGGTCGTTGAAGGTGAACACCGCCGCGCGGTCCTTGGGCTGGATCGTCCCGGAGAGGAACTGGAGGGCGGCCTGGCGCGCCTTGTCGAGGTTCTTCTCCATCGAGGCCGAGACGTCGATCGTCACCGCGGCGTGGATCGGCAGGTCGGTCACCCGCTCGAAGCGGGCGATCTCCTGCTTGACGCCGTCCTCGGTCACCGCGAAGTCCTTCTGCGTCAGCCCCACGGCCGGCCGCCCCTGGCGGTCGAGGACCGAGGTGTAGAGCTCGACGAAGTTGACGTTGACCTCCGCCATGTTCTCCGGCGCGTTGACGAACACCAGGCTCTCGGTCGAGTTGCCGTCGGCCAGGAAGGCGACGGCGCGCACATAGGCGATCTCGTCCCCCTTGCTGAGCAGGATCGGCTGCTGGTAAGGGGGCTGGTAGACCGTCGCCACCTTCGCCTCGTTGAGGTAGAACTCGACGCGCTCGATGGTCTGGCCGTCCGGCACCGAGACGTCGGCGCGGGCGAGCAGGCTCTTCTCGTAGTGCTTGCCGCGCTGCGGCTCGGCGAGGCGCACCTGGAACCGGTTGGCCGCCGAGTTGATCAGCAGCTCGTCGGAGGCCACCGGGTTGCCGGCGGCGTCGAAGGCGGTGGCGGTGAGCCGGCGCGGCCGGGGGAGGGCGCCGAGGTCGAGCTCGACGCTGTAGGGAGGCTTCTGCTTGGTGAGCACCGCCTTCCCCTCGATCGAGAAGGTCACCTTGGCGATGTTGGCCACCCCGGTGGTCAGGGTGTCGAAGCGCTGCATCCCGGTCTGCAGCTCGCCGAACGGGGCCACCAGCTTGAGCGTCGTGTCGCCGGTCGAGATCGCGGCGTTGGCCTCGATCAGCATCCGCGAGCTGATGTCGTCCGGATCGACGGCGAGCGGCGCCGGGGCGATGCGCTCCGAGGCCGGCACGGTGATCGTGCGCTCCTCGCGGTAGGCCTTCTTCGAGTTGAGGTCCTGCACCTTGACGATCAGCTGGTACTCGCCCGGGCGGAGGAAGCGCTGGAAGACCAGCGGCAACGTCGTGGCGGCGGCGCTGGCCGAGGCCGGTACGGCAGCGGCGGCCCCTGGCTTCGACGGCAGATCGAACTTGTAGCGGAAGCTGTCGAACAGCTGGCCGTTCTGCAGCACCTCGCCATTGATCAGCAGGTCGTAGGTCTGGGCGCCGGCGAGCGACGACAGGGTGGCGCCCGCGCCGGCGGCCGGCACGCTGACCAGCCCCTGCATCACCGTGCGGTTCTGATAGCGGCCGGGGAATTCGAGCGCGAGCCTGGCAGGCAGCGGCGGGGTCCCCGGCGCGATGTCGGTCGAGTAGGCGTTGAAGGAGGAGACCCACTCGCCGAACTGGCCTTCCGGCTTCGACATCATCTGCGCCTCCTGCATCTGGTACGCCATCCCCTGGCTCTGCACGTAGCCGATGGCACCGGCGATGCGGTCGCCGTCGCGGCAGCCGTTGGCGATCGTCTGCAGGTCACGGCTGCCGTTGTCCGCGGCGCCCCCCGAGAACAGGGCGCCCAGCCCCTCCGCGGACGACCAGACCTGGTAGGGGCCGGCCCCCCAGTGACGGTAGAAGACCACGATCAGCTCGGAGCGGGTGCGCTCGGAGCGCGCGAAGTACCAGATTTCGATCGGCCAGACGACGCTCGCGCACTTCGCCTCCAGCCGCTCGTTGGGCTCGCCGTTGAGCAGCAGCACCCGGGCGCGGTCGTCCGAAAGGGTGCCGAACAGCGTCTTCGCCAGCTCGATCCGCTGCTCCCAGCGCTCCTGGACAAGGTTGCGCGACCCGGAGTGATACGGGTTCCGCGCCTCCCAGAAGCGCTTGATGAAGGCGTCCCGCTCGTAGTCCTTGTCGAGGGCGGCGAAGGTCGCGATCTCCTGGTCGGTGATCAGCAGGTCGACCGTCTGCAACCAGTCGCGGTACTTCTGGGGGAGCTTGGCGATCGCCTCCTTCTCCGCCTTGCGCTCCGCCCGGCTCGGCTTGGCGTCGGCGGCCGTCGCGGCCGCACTGAGGGCCGCCGCGAGGCAGGGGATCAGGAAGAGGACGAGGAGGGGGAGGATCGTCAGACGTCGCCGTGCATGCATTCAATTCACCCGCCAATAAGCCACCCGAAAAAGGAACCGCTCGCTCGAGGCAAAGCCGGATTCAATTCAACAGTCGTGCCGGGGGGTCGGATTCCAAACCGGCGAGCCGCCCGCCCGCGTTACAATCCGGCCTGACATGATGACGCCGGTCTATCTCGACCACAACGCCACCACCCCGCTCCACCCGCGGGCGCGGCAGGCGATGCTCGCCTGGCTGGGGGAGCGGCACGGCAACGCCTCCTCCATCCACCGCTTCGGGCAGGCAGCGCGCGAGGCGGTGGAAGAGGCGCGGGAGAAGGTCGCGGCGCTGATCGGCGGGCGTCCGCCGGAGATCGTCTTCACCGCCTCCGGGACCGAGGCGAACAACGCCGTCCTCTTCCATGTCGCTCGTCAAGCGGGACACCGGGGGCACCTGGGGCATCTGGTGATGTCCGCCGTCGAGCACCCCTCGGTGCGGGAGGCCGCGGCGCGGCTCGCCGAGGATGAGGATGGAGGTGACGCGGGTGTCCCCCCGCGGGGACGGCGTGGTGCCGGCGGAGGACGTCGTCGCCGCCCTGCGGCCGGACACCCGGCTGGTGGCGCTGATGCTCGCCAACAACGAGCTCGGCACCCTGCAACCGGTGGCGGCGGTGGCCGCCGCCTGCCGCGAGCGGGGGGTGCCCGTGCTCTGCGACGCCGTGCAGGCGGTGGGCAAGATCCCGGTGAACGCCCCGGCGATCGGCGCCGACTACCTCGTCCTCGGCGCCCACAAATTCAATGGCCCGCTGGGAGCGGCGGCCCTCTGGGTGCGCAAGGGGGTGGAGATCTCGGGACACCTGGTCGGCGGCAGCCAGGAGCGGCGCCGCCGCGCCGGGACCGAGAACGTGCCGGCGATCGCCGGCTTCGGCGAGGCCGCGGCGGTGGCGCGCGAGGAGGGGGAGGCTCGCGCCACCTTCCTGGCCGCCCTGCGCGACCGCTTCGAGGCGGCGCTCCCGTCGCGAGTCCCCGGCGCGATCCTGCACTGCCAGGGCTCGCCGCGCCTCCCCAACACCTCGCACCTGGCGGTCCCCGGCGTCGAAGGGGAGTCGCTGCTGATCCGCCTCGACCTCGCCGGCTTCGCGGTGTCGACCGGCTCGGCCTGCTCCTCGGGGAGCGTCGAGCCCAGCAAGACGCTGCTCGCCGCCGGCATCTCGCGGGACGAGGCGCTCTCCTCGCTGCGGGTGAGCTTCGGCATCACCAACTCTGTCGACGAGGTGGACGCCTTCCTCGACGCGCTGGCGCGCGAGGTCGCCGAGCTGCGGAGGGCGGTCGCATAATGTCCGAGCGCGTAATGTCCGAGATGGATACCGGCCTGATCGCCGTGGCGATGAGCGGCGGCCTCGACTCGTCAGTCACCGCCTGGCGGCTGGCCCGCGAGGGGCGGCCGGTGGTGGGGCTCTCGATGCTCCTCTGGGACCAGTCGACCGTCGAGGCGCACGGCCGCTGCTGCGGCGCCCTCGACCTCGGCGACGCGCGGCGGGTGGCGCAGCAGGCCGGGATCCCCCACTACACCCTGCGCCTGGACCAGGAGTTCCGCGACAAGGTCGTCGACCCCTTCGTGGAGGACTACCTGGCCGGCCGCACCCCGAGCCCCTGCGTGCGCTGCAACACCTGGATCAAGTTCGACCTCCTGCTCGAGCGCGCCCGGAAGCTCGGCGCCTCCCGCGTGGCGACCGGCCACTACGCCCGCATCCTGGAAGGCCCGGACGGCCCCGAGCTGCACACGGCGGTGGACGTCGACAAGGACCAGAGCTACTACCTCTTCGAGCTGACCGCCGAGCAGCTCGCCGCCTCGCTCTTCCCGCTCGGGGAGCTGACCAAGGGCGAGGTCCGCGAGCTGGCCCGCGAGGCGGGGCTCGTGGTCGCCGAGAAGGGAGAGAGCATGGAGGTCTGCTTCGTGGCCGGAGGCATCCGCGAGTTCGTGGAAGAGCAGGCCGCCGCCAACCCCGAGCGCTTCGGCCGCCCCGGCCACCCTCACCTCGACGAGCCCGCCGTCCTGGTCGACACCAAGGGCGAGACCCTGGGAGCCGGCCAGCCTTATTACCGCTACACCGTCGGCCAGAGAAAAGGCCTCGGCCTCGCCGCCCCCAGCCCCCTCTACGTCCTCCGGATCGAGCCGGACCACAACCGCGTCGTGGTCGGAGACCAATCCGACCTCTTAGCCCCCGGCCTGCGAGGCGACCGCCTCCACTGGATCGGCCCCGCCCCTGACGGAGAGGTGGACGCCACCGTCAAGATCCGCTCCCGCCACCCGGGGGTAAGCGCGCGCATTCGCCCGCTCGGAGACGGGAAGGTCGAGATCGACTTCTCGACACCCCAGCGTGGGATCACGCCAGGCCAGGCGGCGGTGTTTTATCGCGGGACTCGGGTGCTGGGGGGATGTTGGATTGAAGGGCGGTTGTAGGGACTTGGATTTGCCGGGGATCGAGAATCACGACTGCGTCAAAAGGCCACTCCAAACCACAATCCAAGCCCCCGACTGCCGGTGCAACAGAGCCACCCAAACTTCTTGGGACAGTGAGCCTCTGGCCACTGAGTAGGTCAGCACGGCCCAAGTTTTGTCCGCCGAGTAGCCCGGAAGGCTCAGATCAATCAAGGCATCTGCTCCAGGGAATCTAGACCGGAACCTCTTCCATCCTCCGATGACGTCACCGCGGAACATTCTCGCCAGCTCGCCAGCGCTTACAATCTTCAGGTTGCGCGCTTCAAGACTCGTAGGTAGCTGCTCCTTGGCGTTTCGCTCCTCATAGTCAGCGACCATATGAGCAATGTCAGGAAGGTGCTCACTCTTGGCCGCCATAGAAATATGAGTCTCAATCCATTCCCGCTCTATGCCTGATGCGCGGGGCTCGCTGGCAATGACAATATATCTCTCGCCGGCCGATGCCGCAGCAGGGGCGAGAGCGACCTGAACAATTTCTGAATCAGAGCTCTTATTGTTGCCGAGCGCCGAATAAAAGCTGGCGCAAGCGGTACAACCGAGAAGCAGCGTCACTGCGACCTTGAGGCGCCATTGCTCAACCATCATTCTCCGAGGCAAAGAACTCGCGAAGAATCTCTCCCGGTACAGGAGAAAGTCCCGGGTCAACCGGAAGTGCTCGGCGTCCTTATAAACCACTCTCTGGATTCCCGTTGGCCGGCGGCCTTGAAGCTTTGGATGCCCTTCCGTTAAAGCGCTCTTGAATTGTAACTATTAGGAGGCCGACAAGTATCAGAACGCTGCCCCAGGGTAACGCTTCCGATCTGGGATAACACGGACTTGCTGAATAGCAGAGATTCCCAATTTTCAATTGATAGAATATCCAGACAAACCAATCCCTTCCCCATAGTCTAAATGTATCGATTGTGAGAGCAACTTGGTACGCAAGGGTTATGGTAAATTTATAAGGCGTCATAACTTTCTGGACGAGCCAAATTAATCGCACGATCTCAACCAGAAGTATGCATTGTAGCGCACAGATTGAAAGATGGAGCAGGCCAGGAACGCTCGACAGAACATCTGAGGTAGTTCCCGGGGAAACAGAGACTAAGGCAACCTGAGGCCAATCCGACCCATTTCGCAAAGGCACCAACGGCGGCACTCCGAAATACAAAAACATGAAAGCTGTTACTAAAAGGACAATGGGAATGAGGCTTATTAATGCCTCGCGTCGTATCCAGTGCATCGTTGGCAATCTCCGCTGAGAGCAAGCCGCAGCTATGGAGCATCTCGTAGATTACAGCGGCGACGGGAGGAAGGGCTCAATCGATCCGGACCCATAAGGTTCCTTCCAGATAAGAGCTCCGGCGCTTCACTCCTTGCAAGAAGCCGAGGGACTTAACTTTCCCACCTTTCAGAGTGACGAGCCCGAATCGGGCTTCATACTCAGCTGGTGCATTCCTGCCCCACGGAAATACGGTCTCACAATAATGATAGACGACCGTGGCAATACACTCTCCCTTGATACTTGTTCTGCACGCAGGCATTCTGGGGAGGGCGGCATCATAACCCAGGGGCTTGACGACACGGTCGACAAGCCAGATCGGGAAGCCTACCGCAGGCGCACCGTTAGAGTGCTGCACCCTCGCAAGCACATGCACTGCCATGCGAATTCTCGCAATAGGAGAACATCCAACCAGCATGATTAGAAGAAGGCTCGCCAGCGGGTCGATGTATCGGTTCGGATTGCTTAGCGCATAAGGCTCAATCATTTTGTTACGGGGTCACTAGTCAGGAGAGAATTCTGCCGACAAAACGGCAGCGAGATTTTCCGAGAGCTTGACATGTACAACATCAACTGTCCCCTTACCGCTGTGAAAGCGGAAGGTCAGCTCTCTCTCTTTCGAATCGAAGCTCTCAGGGCCGTAAGGCTCCATAGTTTCTCGAACCTTCGCCACTGCTATCCCTGGCGTAAGTCGTTTATAAGCGAGAAAGAAGTCCTTCCGCGGACTGGTCGAAAGATACGGACAGAGAAAGAGCCCCATCAACGCCATGCCAGCTGCCAACAAAAATGCGCAGACATCACCCCTCCCCCTGCGCTCCATACCAAACAGAATCAGCAAACCCCCGAACAAGACTGCACCAGCAAGGTAAGCGGGCATATAGCTGAATGAGATAAAGACGCCTCCTCTATCCAGAAGGTAGACAGCCAAAAGGAAGGCAGACGCCGCCACGAATAAGGTAATACGAAGGTTTATTGACTTCACGGGCAACCACACGTGAACTTTGGAGGGTCAATCTTACCAAATTCTTTCTCTTGTGCGGACTTGGTGGCTAGAACCTTGGTCTGGTAGCGAGGTATCCGGAGGTGGCCAAGCGGCGTATTAGAGAAGAATCCGGTCGGAGCTTTGTCTTGTGAATTACAAGAAACGATGTAGAATACTGAGCCGTCTGGAATTTTTAGAGCGCTTCCATCGTGAAAGTAGACAACATCAACGTCTCGCCCCGTTCCCACACCGCCTACCGAGCTAAACGGTCGAATCCAAAACTGCCCTTGCTCTCCGTTCGGGGTATCGTCATTTCCGCTAACCAAAACGCAGCATGACGAATAATTGACAACAGTACCTCCTATCGATATACCAAATACGCTGACCCGCAGGCCATCAGGGTCGCTATACAGAACTGGATTTCGATGAGCGTAATTATAAATGTTCAGATCGGAAATAAGCCCAAGAGGATCTGGCGTTGTATATCTACCCAGCCCAGCTTGGTACCACCTCCAAAGATTGTAATGTATTTCGTCAACCGCTCCTGAAGTTTGCCACGTCCCATCCTCCCACTGCCCCGGAAACCGCAGGAACACCCCCGCCGCACCCGCTCCGCTCCAATCGGCCCCGAAGGGCTCGAAGCCGCCCTGCCAGAGAATGGCGCCGTTCGTTCCCGTCGCCGCGATGGGGGTGCCGAGATGATCGGTGGTGAGGTATTTCCAGGCTTCGGCCGTGCCGGTGAGGTCGAGCTGGGCGACGGGGCGGCCGGCGAAGTGGAAGAGGTAGCTCTGTTGCGGGGCGAGGCTGCGCTGGAGGGCGTGCAGGAGGCCCTGGGAGCTGTAGGTGGGGTGAACAGCCGGTCTCGCGGCGCAGGTGGGGAGAGTGGTCACTCCCAGGGCGGCGCTCCAGGCGCAGAGGTCTCCGGACTCGAAGCTGTCCAGGAAGGGGAGGGCGGCGGTGTCCGCGAGGGTGAGGTAGTCCCGGCCGTCATACTGGAAGGCGACGCCCGCCGCGGGACTGGTCGTCGCGAGGGCGGCGAGGTGGCCGGCGGCGTCGTTGGTGAGCTGGGTGGACGTCGATCCCTGGGCGATTTGCTGGAGATTGCCGGCGGGATCGAACTGGTAGCTCCGTGTCCCACCGGCTCCGAGCTGGACGCTGGAGAGGACCGGCGAATGGCCGTTGCCGGGGGGCGGCACGAGCTGGTAGGTGTAGGTGTCCGTCGTGCCGCCTTGGACCTCGGTCAGGCGGTTGCCGATGCGGTCATAGGTCCAGGAGCGGGTTCCCCAGGGGCCGTCGCCGCGGGTCAGGAAGTATTGGTTGTCCTGATAGCCGTAGGTCCGGTTGTTGGTGGAGTGCAGCGTATCGGCGATCGACAGGATGTTGCCGAGGTTGTCGGTCGCGTAGCTCCAGCTCAGGAGGTTGCCCGGAGTCCCCAGCATGATCGTGGACGGGAAGTAGCGCGGTGTGAAGCTGTGAGCCTCGGTCAGGCCGTTGCCCAAGGTGAGGCTGGCGAGCGGACCCAACGGTTGGTATGCCGCCACGGTCACCAGCGGCTGGTCCGGCTTGCCCGGACGCTTCGCGACCAGGCTCGACGGCCGGTCGGCGAAATCGTAGGTCGTCACCGCTTGCACCCCTCCAGGGTATACGACGGAAGACGGGTTGCCGTTGGCATCGTAGACGTAGCCGAGCTCGCCGTCCTGCGTCAGCCGGCCGAAGCGATCATAGCGGTAATCGAGAAGGGAGGCGCCGCGGGCGATCCGCGTCAGTCTCCCTTTCGAGAAGGGGACGGCCGGATCGTCATAGGTGTACGTGACGTTCAGGTCGGGCGTGGGAAAGGTCGGATCGGCCACCTTCCGGGCGCCGCGCCGCCTATGGAAAAGCTGAACACAATGACCGATCCTCATCAACTTTCCTTCGGACGATCGAAAAGCTCTCGTTCAATGCGCGTCTGCTCCTCATTCCATCGTCGCCAGTGCTCGTTCTCTGCGGCAAAGGCCTCAGCGTCGACTCTTCTTGGACGCAACTTCGGAACTTCGACCGTCGGCTCGACAGAAAAGATCATACGATGAGCATGCTCAGCGATGCAGCGGCGTAGTATATCGGAGTGTGCTCGGGGTAGCGTTGCGCCACGGCGGGGAGGTCTTGTACCAACTTGCGTATACAGAAGGTGTTGAGGACCCAGCGGAAGAAGGATATCCGTGCCGCGATTGTCCCATCCGCCCTTAAAATCGTAGACACCATTACGATAGTAGTTGAGACGAATTACAGGGTCATCGCTTGTAAACCAATTTGATCCTTTTGGTGGGGACAGGATAGTCCACTTGTGGCGATGAAGGGCTCGCGCTGTCTTCGTGAGAAGACGCGCCATAGAAGAAAGCCAGAGAGCCCGGCCGGCTATAATTTCCGCCTTGATCAAGACGACGTCTTCATCGGGCTTTGCCTCGGTCGATATCCGTAGCGGAAAATCTCCACGATTTTCAGGTGGTGACCGTATCACAATGGTCTTTCCGGCGGCCTTAGCTTCTTCGGCTTTCCGGATAGCTCGGACCATCGTTCGATTCAAAAGCTCTGGAATTTCCGTCTCCCACCGTACAAGAGACTCGGTAAGTCGCGCTGGTGTCCGCACGTCCTGAGCGGCAAGGAATCGTATCAGGTGCTCCCAATCTTCCATTGTAAGTCTCTGGTCCGAGGTGGCCTTTATGATGGCATCCTCTGCCGGGGCCTCAAACTCTCGACCAAACCACTTCTCAATCTCATCTGATTCGTGGCCCGAGAGAATGCGGGTATAAAGATGCGAATGGTAAGCGACCCCCTTGATGGAGCTTTCCCTCCAAAGAGGCACATGCGGATTCGATACCAAGGTACGATATGTCCATAGCCGTTCATGAGTAGACGACCACCGCTTCAGATACAGGCGTGGTACATAGTGATTGTCCCGGTGAAGCACGGCAATATGCGTGCGGGCTGTGGGGGAAACGGGGTTATTGAATTGGGCACCGAAAGACATTTTAAAGACCCTTGGCATCAACGGCGACAACTCGCCAACCGTCGTCGTATCTCTGCACTTCCGCTACACCTCCTGGAACGCCCGGCAGGCCCTCAATATGCCGTGGAAGGCACTTGCTCAGGGCCGAACCTTCGGGAGAGTCCCAATCCCAGGTAAATTCGACTCGCCGCGTACTCGGAGCCATCTGCGCGATTCCTGAAATCGTCACGACCTTCCGGGGAAAAAGTTTCTGACCTGCCGGCCATACGCAGCCCTCGATCGGGCTCGTACCAGACATTACTTGCAGCTCCCTTCCGAAGCTCACTCCTGGAGTAAAAAGAGTGCTGGCATTCAGAATGCGCGCGGCCTGCTCTCGATCCAAGTCGTTAGGAGCACGGTTGCAGGCCATTAGTAGCGCAACCATCGTCGCAATCGAACTCAGGGGTGCTAACCTAAGCGGTCCTGGGGGCATAGTCGGTCCTCCTTACAGTCCATAATACGCCAAGGCACAACCTGATCCAACAGGAAGACAGGCCCGAGG
>CAVVXL010000011.1:0-224993 GCA_963752235.1 uncultured Acidobacteriota bacterium
CGTCTCGCGGATCACGGTCACCTTGATCTGGCCGGGATAGGTCAGCTCCTGCTCGATCTTGCGCGCGATGTCCTTCGACAGCCAGAGCGCCGCCTCGTCGCCGATCTTGCCGCTGTCGACGATGATGCGGATCTCGCGGCCGGCCTGGATGGCGAAGGTCTTCTGCACCCCCTTGAAGGCGGAGGCGATCTCCTCGAGCTTCTCGAGGCGCTTGACGTAGGTCTCGAGCACCTCGCGCCGCGCTCCGGGGCGGGCCGCCGACAGGGCGTCGGCGGCGGTCACCAGCACCGCCTCCACCGTCTGCGGGTCGTAGTCGCCGTGGTGGCAGGCCATCGAGTGGACCACCTCCTCGGTCTCGCCGTACTTGCGCAGCAGGTCGATGCCGATCTGCAGGTGCGTGCCGTCCATCTCGCGGTCGATCGCCTTGCCGATGTCGTGCAGCAGGCCGCCGCGGCGGGCGACGGCGACGTTGACCTTGAGCTCGGCGGCCATGGTGCCGGCGAGGAAGGCGACCTCGCGGCTGTGGTGGAGGACGTTCTGGCCGTACGAGGTACGGTAGCGCAGGCGCCCGAGGAGCTTGATCAGCTCCGGGTGCATCCCCGGGATCCCCAGCTCGAGCAGCGCCGCCTCCCCCTCCTGGAGGATCTTCTGCTCGAACTCGGCCTTCACCTTCTCGACGATCTCCTCGATGCGGGCGGGATGGATGCGGCCGTCGACGATCAGGCGCTCGAGGGCGACCCGCGCCACCTCGCGGCGGAACGGGTCGAAGCCGGAGAGGATCACCGCCTCGGGGGTGTCGTCGACGATCAGGTCGACCCCGGTCGCCGTCTCGAGGGCGCGGATGTTCCGCCCCTCGCGGCCGATGATCCGCCCCTTCATCTCGTCGTTGGGGAGCATCACCACCGAGACGGTGGTCTCCGAGACGTAGTCGGAGGCGGCGCGCTGCACCGCCATGCCGATGATCCGCTGCGCCTGGCGCCCGGCCTGCTCGCGCGCCTCGTCCTCGATCCGCTTGACGATGTGGGCGGCCTCGATCCGCGACTCGTCCTCCATCACCTTGACCAGCTCTTCCTTCGCCTGCTGGGCGGTGAGGCCGGCGATCTGCTCGAGCTTGGTGCGCTGCTCGTCGACCATGCGGCCGAGCTCGGCCTCGCGCTTCTCCACCCCCTTCTCACGGGCGGCGACCGAGCGGTCGAGCTGGGAGAGATCCTTGTCGCGGCGGGCGAGCTCCTCCCCGCGCTTGTCGAGGCTGTCTTCCTTCTGGGTGAGGCGGCGCTCCTGGACCTCGAGCTCGCCGCGCCGCTTGCGCGACACCTTCTCGAACTCGCTGCGCGCCTGGAGGAGCTTCTCGCGCGCGGCCACCTCGGCCTCGCGCAGCTGGGTTTCGCTGTTGCGCTTGGCGTCGTCGACGATCTGCTCGGCCTCGCGATGCGCGACCGCCAGGACGCGCTTGGACTCCTGGCGCAGCGAGCGCCAGCCGAGCCAGAGCACGAGGACAGGGACGGCCAGGGCCGCCAAGGCCACGATGATGATTGCGGTGTTGTTCACCGGTTACCCCTTATCTACAAAGGGATCCGGCGAGATCTCGAGAAGGCTCCTCGGAGAGGAGAGGTTAAAGGCATCCCCCGCGTGGCCGTGCGGGCCCGGCGTCTAGAACCTAACGCGCTAGGTGGGTGTCCGCTTCGTGAGCCGTTAGCGTCCTCGTACGAGCGAGGCTGGCACAGGCCACACGAGTAAAAGACTCCCGTCGAATAAATGTTGGTTCTACAATCGTAGTACCCATCACGAACCACGCAGGGGATGCCAACCCTTGTTCCATCATATCTTGAGCGGACGTCGCCAATGCCCCGGTTTTAACCTTCGAGGGCATGAGTTAATTCCTCCGTCAGCGCCGCCATCTTCTCCCGGATCTCGACCCGTTCCCCTTCTTGCCCCGTCTGAAGACTCTGAAGTTGCGACAACTCGTCGGCGAGGTTGAGCGCCACCAGGATCGCGATCCGGGCCGTATCGCCCTTCACGTGCTCGGCCACCTCCCGCATCTTGCGGTCCACGAGGTCGGCCAGGATCTGGAGATGCCCGTTCTCGTCGCTGCCGCGAACGTTGTAGACCTCGCCGAAGATCTCAACCTGCGTTGTGGTTGAAGGAGGCATGGCTCATCGTCCGTGGTAGTGCCATCGGCCAGCAAGTTCCATCGTGCCAGCGGTTTGGCGAGGAGCACTATAGCACAGGTGACGACGGCGCCCGGGAAGGGCCAAAAGCCGTGCCGTGCACCTCCGCGAGGTCGTCTACAATGCCCTGCCCATGCCGCTCTATCCCGCCCTCCGCCGCCTCCTCTTCCGGCTCGATCCGGAGGCCAGTCACGGGCTCGGCATCGCCGCCCTGCGCGCGGCGGGCGCCCTTCCCGGCGCCGTCGGCCTGCTCGCCCGGCGGCACCTGGTGGCCGCGGCCCCCCTGCGGCAGACCCTGTTCGGCCGCGAGATCCTCAATCCGGTAGGTCTCGCCGCCGGCTTCGACAAGGACGCCGTCGCCGTCCCTGCCCTTCCCGCCCTCGGCTTCGGCTTCGCCGAGGTGGGGACGGTCACCCCGCTGCCGCAGGTGGGGAACCCCCGGCCGCGCCTCTTCCGCCACCCGGAGGCGCGCAGCCTGCAGAACTCCCTGGGGTTCAACAACGGGGGGCTGGCGGAGATGCGCCGCCGCCTCGAGCGGCTCTACCCGGCCGCCTTGCCGCTCGGCGTCAACGTCGGCAAGAACAAGGCGACGCCGGCCGACCGCGCCCTCACCGACTACGAGATCCTGATCCGCGGCCTGCACGAGGTCTGCGACTACCTGGTGATCAACCTCTCCTCCCCCAACACCCCGGGGCTGCGGGACCTCCAGAACGAGCCCTTCCTGCGCGCCCTCTTCGCCCTCGCCCAGGGGATCACCGCCAAGCCGATCCTGGTCAAGATCGCCCCCGACCTCGAGGCCGCCGAGGCGGTGGCCCTCTGCCGCGCCGCCGTCGAAGCCGGCGCCGCCGGGGTGATCGCCACCAACACCACGACCGACTACGCCCTGCTGGCGGGAGCGCGCGAGGCCGGCGGCCTCTCCGGCGCCGTGCTGCGCGAGAAGAGCTTCCGGATCTTCGACGCGGTGGCCGCCGCCCTCTTCGGCCACGCGCTGCTGATCAGCGTCGGCGGGATCGATTCCGGCGCCGAGGCCTACCGCCGCCTCAAGGCCGGCGCCTCCCTGGTGCAGGTCTACACCGGCCTGGTCTACGAGGGCCCCGGCCTGCCGCGGCGGATCAACCAGGAGCTCCTGGCGCTGATGGCGCGGGACGGGGTGAAGGGGATCGCCGAGGTGATCGGGGCGGACCGGCGGTAGGGGCCTACTCCTCCACCAACCCCTCCAAACGTTCCGCCAACGCCTCGACCCGCCGCCGCACCTCCTCGCGCTCGGCCTGCCATTGGCCGGCGTCGCTCGCGCCGTCCCCGCCGTCCTCGGCATGCGCCGCGAGCTGCCCCTCCAGCTCCTCGATGCGGTCGCGCAGGGTGCGGTTCTCCTCTTTCATCTCACCGAGCCTGGCGACGGCGTCGCGTACCCGGGCTTCCAGACGGTCCAGCCACTCGATCTCCACAGGCCTACCCTTTCCAGCCGAAGCGGCTCTCGAGCTCCCGGACGAGGGCGCCCTGCCGGGCGTTGACCTCCCCTTGAGTCAGCGAGCGCTCGCGTGCGTTGTAGTTGAACGAGAGGGTCGTGTTCACCGCCCCCGCGGGGACTCCCGCGCCGCGGTAGCGCTCCTTGAGCTCCCAGGAGACGAGGTCCGGCGGCGCCAGCTCATGGATCGTGCGGTCGATCTCCGCCCAGGGAACGGTGAGCGCGTGGGTCAGCGTGAAGTCCGCCGAGATGCCGGGGTAGCGCGAGGGGATGGTGATCGCCCGGCTGGGATCGGCATTTGCCGCCGTGGCCAGCGCGGCGGTCGCCAGCTCGGCCACGAAGAGCGGGTATCCCTCCTCCTCCGCCACCCGGCCGAACCAGCCGACCACCTCGCCCGCTTGCAGCAGCTCGGCCGCGTTGCCGGCGAGCAGCCCCGGGAGCTCCGCGGCCCGCACCTCGAAGCTCACGCCGAGGTCGGCGGCCAGCGCCTCGACGGTCCCCTTGAGGTCGAAGAGGTCGAGCTCCATCTCGCGCTGCCAGGGGTTCCCCACCCGGCCGCCGCAGACCAGCGCCACGTGCTCCGGCTCGTCCGGCAGCTCGCCGGCCGCGCGGGCGTAGAAGACGTTGGCGATCTCGAACATGCGGACGGCGGCGAGCCCCCGCCGCTGGTTGAAGCGGGCGGTCTCCACCAGGTTCGGCGCCAGCGAGCGCCGCAGCACCGAGTACTGCTCGGAGAGCGGGTTGGCGAGCCGCAACGGCACCGCCGCCGGCCGCAGGCTGGGGAAGGCCGAGTCGCGGGCCGGATCGAGGAAGGCGAAGTGGATCGTCTCGACGTAGCCGGAGGCGGCGAGCTGGTTGCGCACGCGCTCGCGGCGGAGCTGGTTCGGCGCCTTCGGCGCGTCGGCGCCGGCGAGGCTCGGCAGCGCCGCCGGGATGCGGTCGAAGCCGTAGATCCGCAGCACCTCCTCGTAGAGGTCCTGCGGGTAGACGTCGTGCGGCGGCTCCGGCCGCGGCTGGAAGTCGAAGTAGCGCCAGGAGGGGACGGTGATCCCCCAAGTGCCGCTGTTTCCGCTGCCGGCGCGGTCGACGTCGAAGCCGAGCCCCGCGAGCCAGCGCTCGGCGTCGGCGGGCGGGACCTCGGCACCGGCGAAGGCGTCGAGCCGGGCCAGGTCGAGGCGGCCGTGGCGGTGCCATGACCTCCCCTCCGCCTGCACGTCGAGGGCGCCGGCGAGCACGCTCCCCCCCGCCACCTCGACGATGAGGGCGGCGGCGCGGGCCGCCGCCTCGGCGCAGATCCCCGGGTCGCTGCCGCGCTCGAAGCGGTGGCAGGCGTCGGTGTGGAGGTTGAGCCGCCGGGCGGCGACACGCACCCGCTGCGGGTCGAAGTGGGCGCTCTCGATCAGCAGGTCGCGCGTCTCGTCGGTGACCTCGCTGTCGGCGCCCCCCATCACCCCGGCCACGCCGACCGCGCGCTCGGCGTCGGCGATCACCAGCATCTCGGGATCGAGCGCCCGCTCGACGCCGTCGAGGGTGGTCAGCCGCTCCCCCGGGCGCGCCCGGCGCGCCACCAGGGTGTTCCCCGCCAGCTTCGCGAGGTCGTAGGCGTGGAGCGGCTGCCCGAGCTCCCAGAGGATGAAGTTGGTGACGTCGACGACGTTGTTGATCGAGCGCAGGCCGATCGCCTCGAGCCGGCGGCGCAGCCACTCGGGGCTGGGTCCGATCCGCACGCCGTGGACCACCCGCGCCGCCAGGCGCGGGCACCCCTCCGGGTCCGCGACCTCCACCCGGGCGGCGCCGGCGGTCCGCTCCGCACCTTCCACTGGCGTGGCGGCCGGGCGGCGCAGCGGGCGGCCGTAGAGCACCGCGATCTCCCGCGCCAGGCCGAAGTGGTTCATGCAGTCGGGGCGGTTGGTGGTGACGTCGACGTCGAACAGCGTCTCACCTTCATGGCTCGACACCCCTTCGACCGCGAGCCCGGCGGCGGTCAGGCGCTTGGCCAGCTCTTGGGGATCGGCGGGGAGGTCGACGTAGTCGGCGAGCCAGGAGAGGGAGAATTTCATGCCGCTCCTATCCCTTCACCTGGCGCAGCAGCCGCTCGTCGTTCTCGAACAGCAGGCGGATGTTGGGGATGCCGCCGTAGCGGTTCATCGCCACGCGGTCGACTCCCATGCCGAAGGCGAAGCCGGAGTAGAGGTCGGGGTCGATGCCGACCCCGGCGAGGACCCGCGGATCGACCATGCCGCAGCCCAGGATCTCCATCCAGCCGGTGCCGGAGCAGACCTCGCAGCCGCTCCCCCCGCATGTCTGGCAGGTGACGTCGACCTCGGCGGACGGCTCGGTGAACGGGAAGTAGCTCGGCCGCAGGCGGATCTCGACGTTGGGCGCGAAGAGGCGGCGCAGGAAGTAGAGCAGCGTCCCCTTGAGGTGGCCGACGGTGATCCCCTCGGCGACCGCCAGCCCCTCGACCTGATGGAACATCGGCGAGTGGCGCAGGTCGTTGTCGTTGCGGAACACCCGTCCCGGGCAGAGCACCCGGATCGGCGGCCGCCGCGCCAGCATGGTGCGGATCTGCACCGGCGAGGTGTGGGTGCGCAGCAGCAGGCCGTCTTCGAGGAAGAAGGTGTCCTGCGTGTCGCGCGCCGGGTGGTTCTTCGGGAAGTTGAGCGCCTCGAAGTTGTGGTAGTCGGTCTCGACCTCCGGCCCCTCGGCGACGCTCCAGCCGAGCTCGGCGAAGATCTCCTCCATGTCGCGGATGACCAGGGTCACCGGGTGGAGGCTGCCGAGCCGCGGCGGGCGCCCGGGCAGGGTGACGTCGACGGCCGAGGCCGCCCGCGCCGCGTCCCGCTCGCCCGCGGCGAGGTCGGCGTCGAGCTCGCTCAGGCGCTGCTCGACGGTCGCCTTCAGCCGGTTGACCGCCTCGCCATAGGCGCGGCGGTCGGCCGGCTCGACCTTCTTGATGTCCTCGAGGAGGGTGCGGACGATCCCCTGCTTGCGCCCCATCCACTGGACGCGCAGCGCCTCCCACTCCGCGCGCTCGCGGACCGCGGCCAGCGCGCGCTGGAGCTCGGACTCCCAGGCGGCGAGCGCGGCGAGGCCCGCCGGACCCTCGCCGGCGCTCACCCGTCAGGCCTCCGCGGCGGCGGGAGAGGAGGAGACCTTGTTACCGAGATCGCCGCCGAGATCGGCGAGCGCCGTCTTGGCCAGCGCGGCGAGCCCGCCGAAGCCGGTCGGATCGGCCACCGCCATGTCGGCCAGCACCTTGCGGTCGAGGGTCGAGCCGGCGGCCTTGAGGCCGGCGATCAGGTGGCTGTAGTTGAGCCCGTGGAGGCGGGCGGCGGCGTTGATGCGGACGATCCAAAGGCTGCGCAGGTGGCGCTTCTTCTGCCGCCGGTCGCGGTAGGCGTAGACCCCCGCCTTGTCCACGGCCTGCTTGGCCATGCGGTAGGCGTTGCCCTTGGTCCCCCAGAAGCCGCTCGAAAGTTTGAGGATCTTCTTGCGTTTTTGCAGGCGCTTATTGCCGCGCTTTACACGTGCCATCTCTTGGAACCTCGTTTCTGCTCCTCGCCCGCCGGACGGGGGGAGCGGTTGGTCGAGCCCGCTTGAAGCCGGCGCTTGGCCGGGGGGCTCACGGCTCCGGGGGCAGGTCCTTCCCGCCGGCGGCCGTCTGTTTTTAAGGTGTGGGGCGCCTACCGGTTTATTGGTGCAGCATGCCCTTGAGCGTGCCGGCGAAAGCGGGCGAGACCTCGACGGACTTGCGCAGCTTGCGCTTCCGCTTGGTGGTCTTCTTGGTCAGGATGTGGCTGTGCATCGCCTGGTTGCGAATCACCTTGCCGGTCCCCGTGACCTTGAAACGCTTTGCGGCACCCTTGTGCGTCTTCTGCTTCGGCACGGGTGTCTCCTTATGCTCGAGGCGGGCCCTTCCCGCCTCACGGTCAAACAACAACTACACGCTACACGAGCTCCTGCGTCAGGAATGCTCGCCCGAATCGGAGCCCCGCTTGGAGCTGCCGCCGTGACGCGGCTGGCCGAAGATGACGTGCATCCGGTTCCCCGCCATTTCGGGCGACGATTCTAGCACCCCATGCTCCCCCAGGTCAGCCTCGAAGCGCTTGAGCAGCTTGTGGCCGAGGTCCTGGCGGGCCATTTCGCGCCCGCGGAACTGGACGGTGGCCTTCACCTTGTCCCCTTCCCCCAGGAAGCGGATGGCGTTCTTGAGCTTGAAGTCATAGTCATGCTCGTCGATGTTGGGCCGGAACTTGACCTCTTTGACGTGGATGATCTTCTGCTTCTTCTTCGACTCGTGCGCCTTCTTCTTGGACTGGTACAGGAACTTGCCGAAATCCATGATCCGGCAGACCGGCGGCTTGGCCGTCGGGGCCACCTCCACCAGGTCGAGCTCCTGTGCCTGAGCCAGCTTCAGCGCCTCTTCGATCGGCACGATGCCGCCCTGGCCGCCGTCGGCGTCCACCAGGCGCACTTCGCGAACCCGGATACGATCGTTGATCCGCGTCGTCTTGTCGATATCAGCTCACCCCCTGAGAGCGTCGGGTTTCCACCCGTAGGATCGTGTTCAGACTGTCTCTCCTTCCAGTGTAAGTGCTCACAGCTCGCGGCTGCGCGACGCCGCGAGCTCGCCGACCCGCGCCAGGAAGTCCGCCGGCGCCATGGCGCCGAGGTCCTCCCCCGCCCGCCGCCGCACCGAAACCGTCCCCTCCTCGGCCTCTCGGGCGCCGACCACCAGCATGTAGGGGACCTTCTGCATCTGCGCCTCGCGGATACGATAGCCCAGCTTCTCGTTGCGCGCGTCGAGCTCGCTGCGCACCCCGGCGGCGGCGAGCCCGCGCTGGACCGTCTCCGCGTAGTCGGCGAATTTCTCCGAGATCGGCAGCACCACCGCCTGCACCGGCGCCAGCCAGAGCGGGAACGCGCCCGCCGTCTGCTCGATCAGGATCGCCATGAACCGTTCGATGGAGCCTAGCATGGCGCGGTGGATCATCACCGGCACGTGCTCGCCGCCGTCGGCCCCCACGTACGAGAGATTGAACCGCCGCGGCATCTGGTAGTCGAGCTGCACGGTGCCGAGCTGCCAGCTGCGGCCGATCGCGTCGCGGACGTGGAAGTCGATCTTCGGCCCGTAGAAGGCGCCGTCGCCCGGGTTGACCTGATAGGCCAGGCCGCGGCCGTCGAGCGCCCGCGCCAGCGCCGATTCCGCCCGGTCCCACAGCTCGTCCGCGCCGATCCGCTTCGCCGGCCGGGTCGACAGCTCGATCCGCACGTCCTCGAAACCGAACGTCCGATAGACCTCGAGGATCATGTCGGCGACCGCCACCACCTCCTGCCCGATCTGCTCCTCGGTGCAGAAGACGTGGGCGTCGTCCTGCGAAAAGGAGCGGACGCGGAACAGGCCGTTGGTGACGCCGCTGCGCTCGTAGCGATGGAGGCGCCCGAAGTCGGCGTAGCGCACCGGCAGGTCGCGGTACGACCGCAGGCGGGTCGCGAAGATCAGGCAGTGGCTCGGGCAGTTCATCGGCTTGACCGCCATCTGCCGCTCGTCCGCCTCGGTGAAGAACATGTTCTCGCGGTAGTTGTCGTAGTGCCCGGAGGTCTTCCACAGCTCGACGTCGAGGATCTGCGGCGTGATCACCTCGCCGTAGCCGTAGCGGGCGTAGAGCTCGCGCACGTAGTCGATCAGCCCGTTGTAGATCGCCCCGCCCTTGGGATGGAGGAACGGCATCGCCGGCGCCAGCGGGCTGAAGCTGAACAGATCGAGCTCGGTCCCCAGGCGGCGGTGGTCGCGGGCCCGCGCCGCCTCGATCTGCGCCAGGTGCTCCTCCATCTCCTTCGCGGAGGCGAAGGCGGTGCCGTAGACGCGCTGCAGGCGCTCGTTCTTCTCGTCCCCCTTCCAGTAGACGCTGGAGGCTTCGAGCAGCTTGACGGCGCCGATCTGCGACAGGCTCCGCACGTGCGGCCCGCGGCAGAGGTCGGTGAAGCGGCCGTCGCGGTAGAGGGTGATCGTCTCCCCCTCGGGGATGTCCTTGAGGCGCTCGACCTTCAGCGTCTCCCCCATCTCGCGGAAGATCCGCTCGGCCTCGTCGCGCGACACCTCGATGCGCTCGAACTCGCTCCCCTCCGCCAAGATCTCGCGCATCTTCGCCTCGATCTTCTCGAGGTCGTCCGGGGTGAACGGGCGCGGGAAACGGAAGTCGTACTGGAATTTCTCGCTGTGGTCCTGGCGGCCGGCGTCGATCTCCGCCTCCGGCCAGAGCCGCTTGACGGCGTCGGCGAGCACGTGCTCGGCGCTGTGGCGCACCGTCTCCCCCGCCTCCGGGCTCTTGACGGTGAAGATGCGGAACGCCCCCCCGCGGTCGAGCGGCAGGCGCAGATCGACCCTCCGGCCGTCGAGCTCGGCGCCGACCGAGTCCTTGGCCAGGCGCGGGCCGATCGCCGCGGCGACCGCCAGCGGTGTGGTGCCGGCGGGGACCGTGCGCACGGAGCCGTCGGGGAGGGTCAGTTCGATAGCTTCAGTCATGGTCTCCATTAGACCACCCAAAAATAGACCATACAAAATTGCTGGAATGAAGAGGTTGTCTCTCGGGCCGCCCCCGCGCCGGCGGAGATCACGAGCGGGAGTGGTGGTAGGCGCTAGCGGACTTGAACCGCTGACCTCTACGGTGTGAACGTAGCGCTCTAACCAGCTGAGCTAAGCGCCTGGGCATGAGACTGAGATTCGGATCACCCGTTGGAATGCTGTCTCCGGTTCTGCTCTTCGCTCTGGTGCCGAATCCACTCCTGAAACCGCCGGAAAAGGCTTGGTAGGCCCAAGCGGACTTGAACCGCTGACCTCTACGATGTCAACGTAGCGCTCTAACCAGCTGAGCTATGGGCCTGTTCCTTCCCTTATCTGGCAGTGGCCAGGGGAGGGGAAGGGTAGCAAAGGGTGGCGGAGGTGTCAAACCGCTATGCTTCCGGCATGCTGCGATGGCCGCGCTGGGCTCGCCTTTCCCTCTGGGCCGCCGTGCTGGCGCTGGCGCTCGCCCTTCGCGTGCCGGCGTTGACGGCGGGCCTGCCTTACTTCTCCTACGTGGACGAGGGGCACGTGCTCCATCCCGCTCTCAAGATGGTGGGGGCGCGGAGCTGGGACCCCGGCTGGTATCAGTACCCCTCGCTGCCGATGGACGCCATCGCCGGCGCCATTCTCCTCAATGCCCCCGGCTATGCCGCCTTCCACGGCCATCCGCTGGCGGACGACCTCACCGAGGAGCCATCCCGCTACTACGACCTGGTCGAGCCGGCGGAGGTGATCGTGGTGGCCCGCCTGCTGGTGCTCGCCGTCAGCCTGGGGGTCGTGCTGCTGACCGGGCTGCTGGCGCGCCGCCTGGCAGGAGACTCGGCGGGGCTCTTCGCCGCTCTCCTGGCGGCCTTGGTGCCGGCGCTGGTGATCCGTAGCGCCATCGTCACCACCGACCCTTGGGCTGCCTTCTTCGTCCTCGCCGCGATCTACTGCGCCGAGGGCGCCGTACGGGCAGAGAGCCCTTCCCGAGCGGCGCTTCAGGCGGGGCTCGCAGGACTGATGATCGGCTGCGCGCTGACCTCGAAGTATCCCGGAGTGCTGGTCGCCGTGGCCGTGGTGCCGACGCTGCTGCGGGTCGCCGGGGGTTGGCGGCGGAAGGCCGCGCTGGTCGGACTCGCCACCGCCGCCGCGCTGCTCGCCGCCGCCGTGACCATGCCGGCGCTGATGCTGCGAAGCGGCCAGGTGATGGCGGATATCTCGCGGCAGGCCCGGCTCTACGGCACCGTCTCGGAGGGGTACTGGCGGCAGGCCGTTGGGAGGGCCGAGTGGGACCAGCCGTTCGACGGGCCCGAGGTGGGGATCGTCCTGCTCTCATGCGCCCTTCTTGGAGGGATCGCCGGCGTGATCGGAATGCGCGACCGCCGGCTGGCCGGCACTGTCCTCGCCTGGGCGCTCTATGCCGGGACACTGGCGTTCCTCCTCTGCCGCTTTCCCCTGCGCCCGTTCCGTAACCTGCTGCCGCTCGTCCCCCTCGCCTGCGTCCTCGCGGCGCTCCTCCTCGCCTGGGTACGGCAGAGGGTGCGCCGGCCGGCCTGGGTGGACGCCGCGGCGGCGCTCGCCGCCCTCGCCCTGCTGCTGCCGGGGGACGTCGCCTTCGCCTTCGACCGCGCCGGCCTCCCCGACGCACGCTCGGAGGCGATCGCCTGGGTGGCGGCGCGCACCGGGCCGGGGGACACGGTGCTGGTCTCCGAGGAGCTGGCGGTCGCCGGCAGCGAGTTCGGCCGCCTGCGCGCGGAGGCGCTGGTGCTCGACGTCGCCCGGGCCCGCGCCCGCCTGCGCCGCCGGGGGGACGTGAAGTTCGTCATCACCGGCGAGCTCGCCAGCGCCACCGGCCTCCCCGATCTGCCGGCAGGGCGGCAGGCCCGACGCCCCCTACGTCCTCGCCGCTCTCTTCGGCGAGCCGCCGGGGACCACCCGTTGGGAGAGCCTGCGTCAGCTGCGCAGCTGGTGGCGGAGCAACGACGAGACCGTGCTCGTCTACCGGCGGGGGAAATTTCCTTACGTCAGTTCGCAAACGGACGGCAGTACAACTCCGTTCCGTCCGGGCTCTCAGCGCATTCGATGATCCCGTAAGGGTCAGAGTGGAGGCAGTCGTAGCAGTTGCCACTGGGCGCATCGCGACAGCCTCCGGGAGCCGGCCGCGTATCCTCTTCGAGCGAGCAACCGGTCGCATTCTTCGGGCTCAAACCCGCTGCCGGGTGTGCCATCGGGCCCACCTCAATGGCCACCAACCCAAGCAGAGCCGCAAGCGCCACGCGTAGAAGGCGTCCTCCCGCCGTCATCGTCCTTCTCCTTTCGGTAGGCCCAGCACCACGATCTCGCCGCCTCGCATCTCCTGAGGAGCGTCCCGGAGAGGAAAACCGGAATTCGAGCGCAGGAGCACGATCCGCCCGTCCCGCACGTCGCCATGCATGCGTTCGTAGGGTCCCTTTCCTACGATCGGCACCCCGTAGGTCGCGACACCGTCCGACCGCAGAACCTTGAGAGCCCAATGGACGCTCCCCCCTGCGCCCACTGAGCGGACCAGGATGCCGGGCCCCTCGGGGAGTGGCAGGACGTCGTCGATGATCCGGTGGCTGGCGAGAAACGCCGCAAGGACGGGAAGGCTTCTCGCCATCCGGTCCGCGTCGTCCTGGGTCATGGCCGCGACGGCCTTCATGGTGTCGATTCCCAGGGCGGAAGCTGGCCACGATCGTACCCGGTGCCCTGACCTGTCGAACCGCACGATCTCATCCTGGAAGCCGGTGGCGATGACGCACGAACCGTCGGGGAAGAAGCGGGCTGCTCCCATGGGCAGGGGATTCGCGAGCGTGTAGGTCAGATCCGGATCGGCCAACAGCGGCTGCCAGGCGCCCCCCTCCTTCGTGCTCCCCAGCCAGGCGGAGGCGCCGAACTGCGGCTTACCGCCCTTCCGGGGGGTGCCGATGAGGAGGAACCGGTCACCCTGGGCATCCATCGCCATGACCTCCCGCACCTGCTCAACCGGATGGAACAGGACGTGGTTTCCCTCCCCTGTCGCGAGGTCACGCCAGAGCATCCCCTTCTCCTGGCTCGCTACGAAGAGGCGCCCGCCACCGACTGCGAGTCGACGGTAGTCGTCGATCATCAGCAAGTCACGAAGCGAGGGGACGACCGCATAACCCAGGCGGCCGTCGAGCCCCAGCTCCTTGACCCCGTCCGTGCTCCAGGCGACATAGACCGTTTTCGTCCCCGCCCAGCGGATGTCCCTTGGAATCGAGCGCAGCTCAGGGACCGCGAGCCGCGAAACGACCACGAGCTCAACAGGTTTTTGGGCTAGAGCCGAGGCCGCCATCATCAATCCCAGTCCTCCCCATACGCCCCGGCGAACCGATCCTTGCCCGCGCATTAGACGATCTCCTTAAAGTACGGTTTATTGTAGCATTGAGAACGTGGCCGAAAGGAGGGCTTCAGGTAAGCCCGCCACGCCCGGGTAGAGTCGGCGGCGGCAGGGTTCTGATGGTATCTACGCGGCTCCGGAGGTTCACAAGTGATGATCCTCTTTCTCGCCCTTCCCGTGCTCCTGGTGCTGGCCGCCTTCGGCGCTGAGATCTGGATTCTTCCCCACCTGAGAGAACGCCTCGGAAGTCATCGGAATTCAAAGTAGGCGACCTCCAGTAGTCCCCACCTGCGAGCGGCCACGGCAGCCGACAACGCGCCAAAGACCGGGACATTTCCTCACGGCAGTCGGTAAAGCCCCACGGCAGTCGACCGCACGCCACGGCAGCGCGATTTTTTCTGCGGCAGGCGACCTAGCCGCCTTGTCGCCCGACATTTCTCCACGGCAGCCGGCAAAGTCCCACGGCAGCCGACAATTCTCTACGGCAGCGCGATTTCTTCCACGGCAGCCGACCGCGCGGAATTGTCGGCCGACAATTCCTCACGGCAGCCGGCAATGGGCCACGGCAACCGACATTTTTCTACGGCAGCGTGATTTTCCCCACGGCAGCTTGCCGGCTCGCGTTGCCGGCTGCCGTGGCGCGTTTCAGAGCACCGGCCCGCGCACCCGCGCCAGCCATCCCTTGAGATACTCCCCTTGCGGATGGGTGATGGATACGGGGTGATCCGGCGCGGCGGCGAGGGGCTGGAGGAGATCGACGCGGACGCCGGCTTCCACGGCGGCGGCGAAGAAGACCTGGCGGAAGAGCTTGGTATCCATCGCGCCGCTGCAACTGAAGGTGAGCAGGAAGCCGCCGGGCTCGACCCGCGCCAGGGCGAGGCGGTTCAAGTCCTTGTAGGCGCGGGCGGCGGCGTTCAGGTCCTGCCGTTTCTTGACCAGCGGCGGGGGGTCGCAGATCACCAGGCCGTAGCGCTCCCGGCGCTCGCGGAGATCCTCGAAGACGTTCGCCTTCACCCACTCGACCTGCTCGGGGGAGAAGCCGTTCAGCGTGACGTGCTCGCGCCCGGCGTCGATCAGCCGCGCCGCGGACTCGACGCAGACCACCCGGGTGGCTCCGCCGCGCAGGGCGTAGAGGGCGAAAGCGCCGGTGTGGGAGAAGAGGTCGAGGACGGACCGGCCGCCGGCGAAGCGCCCGGCCAGCCGGCGGTTCTCCCGCTGGTCGCAGTAGAAGCCCGTCTTCTGTCCGCCGGCGAGCTCGGCCTGGAACATCAGGCCGGACTCGGCGAAGCGCGCGGAAGTCGGAATCTCGCCGGCGATCGCCTCCTCGCCGGTCGACACGAGCCCTTCCGCCCGGCGCGCCGGCACGTCGTTCGCCTGCACGATCGCCGCGCCGGGGAGGAGGACGGTGAGGGCGGCGTAGGCCTCGCCGCGCAGGGCCTCGAGGCCGGCCGCCGTGATCTGGCTCACCAGCACGTCGCCGAAGCGGTCCACCGTCCATCCCGGGACGCCGTCCCCCTCGGCGTTGACCAGCCGGTAGCCGGTGGTCTCCGCCGGCAGGACCGCCTCGCGCAACGCCGTCGCCTCGGCGAGGCGGGCGGCGAAGAAGCCGCGGTCGGCCGCGGTGACGCCGGCGCCGAGCATCCGCACGCGGATCTGCGAGAGGGGGCTGTGGAAGCCGAGGCCGAGCGGCTTGCCGCGGGAGTCGACGACGCGGGCGAGGGGAGCGCCGGCGGCGCCCGCGAGGCGCTCGACGGCGCCCGAGAAGATCCACGGGTGCCCTTCGCGGACCGACTTCTCGCGGCCCGGCTTCAGCGTGACGAGGGCCTCGCCCGCCGGCACCCCGCCGCTAACCGTTCGGTCCCCCGGCCTTCGCCGCGGCGCCGGGAACGACGAAACGGAGGGTGTTGGCGGCGGTGCCCGCGGTCGGCCCGGCCCCGGCTTTCAAGGCGATGCGCAGGGTGTACTCGCCGGGCTTGAGGTCGGCCGGCAGACGGAAGGTGGCGACGGCGCGGTCCGGCTTCCCCTCGCCGCCCGTCTTGCGGTCGACGATCTCGAGGTTCCCCAGCGGGACCTCGCGCCCGTCGGCGGCGATCACCTGGCCCTCTCCCTTCCAGGGGGCGGGGCCGAGGTTGTAGCCGGTGAGGACCAGGCGGACGTCGCGGCCGGGAGCGAGCGCCGGATGGGCCGCCGGGATGAACGACTGGTCGCGCAGCAGGAAGGGGTACTCGGGCGCTCCCTCCTCCGTCCGCGGCTGCTCGCGCACCAGCAGCCAGCGGTTCGGGGTCTCGGGGACGAGCGGCGGCAGCAGGGCCGCCTCCTCCGGCGCGAAGGCGGGGACGTGGAGCGCCGCCACGTGGAGGCCGGAGAGGCCGTTGACCGCGTTGCGCACCAGCACCCGCAGCGAGTAGTCGCCGGGGAGCAGGTCGAGGTGGCCGTAGAACTTCACCCCCCCCTGCCGCAGCTGCGAGCCGGTGCGGGCGAGGTCGAGGCCGACCGTCTGGGTGAAGAAGTCGTGCACCGCCCCGACCTCGTCGAGGGCGTAGGCGTAGATCTCGACCGGCACCGACGGCGGCTGCGGCCCGGCGAGCAGGCTGGCGCCGCCGATCTCGATCAGCACCGGCACGTAGGCTTTCTCCCCCCCGAGCGGAAGGGGACGGCCAGCACCGCGGTGGCGACGACGTCGCTCTCCTCACCGCTCATCACCTGGTTCGCGGCGGTGAGCAGCTTCTCGATCGGATCCCGCTCGGCGTAGGGCTTCGGCGGGTAATAGCCCGCCCGATGGACGAGCCGGGCGCCGTGCACGGGCCGGGTGAGCTCGACCCGCAGCGGGTGGAAGACGCCGGCGGCAGCGCCGGCGGCCGCAGAGGACGGCGGGCGCTCGGGCTCGACGGCCAGCACGTAGGTGACGCCGGTGCGCGCCAGCATCTGGTTCATCGCCACGCCGAGGTCGTTGTACCCCTCGTAGAGCTCGCCGCCGGTGCCGCGGGCCATCACCAGCAGGCTGTCGCGCCCGCCGAGCCGCGGCGCGCCGAGGTCGGCTCCGGCGCGCACGCCGCCGATGTCCACCGCCTGAATGGCGCAGTCGGCGCGGCGGAACTCCTCGAGCATCCGCTCGACGGCGTTCGAGACCTCGGTCAGCCCGTAGCGCTCCTCCGAGCTGTCGCGCCACGACTCGCCGTTCAGCATGTTCTCCCGCATCTCCTCCTGGCGCTCGCGGTCGGAGGTCCCCTGGAGCAGGCCGACGTCGAACCCTTCGGAGAGGAAGACCATGTACTTGCGCCCCTCGACCGCGGAGATCTGGCGGGCGAGCTCGGCGAAGGAACGGGTGAACAGCTCGACGCGGGCCTTCAAGGCGACCCGGTCGGCCTGCTCGACCGGATGGGTGACGAGCTCGAGACGGGAGAGCACCCCGGGATCGACCACCTCCGCCAGCGGGTCGCGCGTCACCCGCGGCGCGGCGCCGAGCGCGGCGTTGTCCACCCCCAGCACCTCCTGGAGGACGAGGCGCAGCGGGTCGGCCGCGCTCGCCGTCAGGTCGAAGAGGCCCAGGCCGCCGAGGGCGGCGTCGATCTGCCGGCGGTCGGCGGTGAAACCGAGCACCAGTTGGGGACCGCGCGAGGCGCTGTAGGTGGCGACCGCCACCAGGTCGGTCGGATGGAGATGGGAGAGCAGGCCGGCGGCCGCCCGGCGCGCCTTGACGATCGCCTTCGGCTGCGAGAAGGCGAGGTCGAACAGGAGCAGGAAATGGCGCCGCGCGGCCGACGGCGCGTCGGCCCCGCGGCCGGCGGCGGTGAGGTCGAGCGCCTCGAAGCCGGTGATCGGCAGCCGGCGGCGCCCCTCCCAGACCTGGAAGTCGCCGGCCTGGAGGCCGCGCACCGGCTCGCCGTCGCGCACCACCTGCACCGGCACCTCGACCGCCAGCACCTGGGCGTTGCCGGAGAAGGCGGCGTGGTCGTTGACCGCCGGGGTGGTGGGAACGGCCGGACCTGGCGGGACGGCCGGGGCCTGACCCCGCACGCCGGCCGCCAGCGCCAACCCGAGCAGCGCGGCGGCGAGGCCGCCGCGCCCGATCCGCCTTCGATCGTGCATGACGTCAGCCGCCGTGCGCGGCCCCTCCCACCGCGAAGCGCGCCAGGCTGGTCTCCGCCTTGCCGGCGCCGTCGGTGACGGTGACGCTCAGGGTGTAGTCGCCCGGCGGCAGGTTGGGAGGATGGAAGGTGGCGGTCACCCGCGCCGGCTCCGCGCCGGAGGCGGCCTCCTTCTCGCCGAGCTTCAAGGTGGCGCCCGGGAGCTCCCGGCCGCCGGCGTCGAGGACCTTGGCCTCCGCCTTCCAGTCGCCGCCGAGGTTGTACCCCTGGAGGATGACGCGGGCGTCCTGGCCGGCGGCCGAGGCGGGGCGTCCGGTCGGCACCCAGGCCTGCCCCTTGAGCATGAACAGGTAGGGGGGGTAGGCCTGGCCGGCCTTCTTCTGCCGGCGGCTGGTTGATCCAGCGCCCCGGCGCGGCGTCCTGGAAGATCGGCGGCAGCAGCGCGGGAGCCCCCTGCGGCGGCACCACCAGGTCGGTGACCCGCAGGCTCGAGCCGCCGGTGTTGCCGTTGCGCACCAGGGTGCGGATCGAGTACTTGCCCGGCAGGAGCTCGAGGTTGGCGAAGTAGCGCAGGCCGGCCTGGCGCAGCTGCGACTCGGCCTTGGTGAGGTCGAGGCCGAGCGTCTGGGTGACGAAGTCCTGCACGCTGCCGTTCTGGTCGAGGGCGTAGATGTAGATCTCGACCGGCAGGGTGGGGTCCTGCTTGCCGGCGAGCAGCGACGGCCCGTCCACCTCGACCACCACCGGCACGTTGGCCCGCCCCTTCGCACCGGCGAAGGAGGCCGCGGTCACCGTCGAGGAGATGGCGCCGCTCTCGGTCCCCATCACGTCGTTGGCGGTCTCGAGCAGGCGTTGCAGCACCGGCTGCTCCTTGTAGGGGCGCGGCGCGTAGAAGCCGGGGCGGTAGACCACCCGGGCGCCGCGCGGGGCGTTCTTGAGCTCCACCCGCAGCTTGTGGAAGGAGCCGTCCGTCTTGAGGTCCTCGGGCTGGAACGACAGCACGTAGGTGACCCCGGTGCGGCGCAGCATCTGCCCCATGGCGGCCGAGAGGTCGTTGTAGTTCTCGAACAGCTCGCCGCCGGTGCTCTTCGCCATGTTGAAGAGCGCGTCACGGCCGCTCGCCCGCTGGTCGCCGAGGGCGGCTCCGGAGGTGCGCAGGCCGCCGATGTCGACCGCCTGGATCACGCAGTCGGCGCGGCGGAACTCCTCGAGCATCTTCTCGACGGCGTTCTGCGAGCGGGTATCGCCGAACTTGTCGTCGGCCCCCGAGGCGTTGGTGGCGGCGGTGATCCGCTCCGAGTTGCCGACGTCGACCGGCGTCGGCTCGTCCTCGGTCTGTCCCCCGGCGGCGCCGAGTCCGGGCGCCTTGCCGGCGATCAGGGAGCTGTCGTACCCCTCGGAGAGATAGACCACGTACTTGCGGCCGCTGACCTCTCCCATCAGCTTGGCGAGCCCGCTGAACGAGCCGGTGAGGTTGCGCACCATCTGCTGCTGCGCGGCGCGGTCGGCGTGCTCGGAGTTGGCGGCGATCGTCTTCAGGTTGTCGACCAGATTGTCCTGCTTGAACGCCTCGACCGCCTCCTTGGTCTCGGCGTTGAGCCCGGTCTTCGGGATCGTCGGCACATTTGCGAGATCGTACTGGGTCTGGGCGAGAACCAGCCGCAGGGGGTCTGGCGAGCGGTCGATCAGCTTCGGCAGCCCCAGGGTGGCGAGCGCCTTGGCGATCTGCCGGCGGTCCGGGGTGAAGCCGAGCACCAGTTGGGGGCCGGAGAGCGAGGAATAGGTGGCGACCGCCACCAGGTCGGTCGGGTGCAGGCCGTCGACCACGCTGGCGGCGGCTTCCCGCGCCTTGATGATCGATTTCGGCTCCGAGAAGGAGAGGTCGAAGAGCATCAGGAAGTGGCGCCGCGCCGCCACCGGCACCTGCGCCGCAGGGAGGCCGGCGGGAGCGGCGAGGTCGAGCATCTCGAAGCCGGTGACATTGACCTTGCGGCGGCCGTCGTAGACCTCGAAGTCCTTGGCGGTCAGGCCGCGGACCGGCTCGCCGTCCTTGATCACCTGGACCGGCACCTCGATGGCCACGACGTTCGTCGTGCCCGAGAAGGTCTGTTGCGCGATGGGCGCGGCGGGCGCCGCGCCGGCCGGAACGGGGGCCCAGCCGAGCCAGCCGAGCCCTCCCATCCCGAGCGCCGCGGCGGTGGCGATGAAGCGTTGCGTCCTTGCTGCCTGTTTCATTCCTGTTCCTTTCAGCCCTCGGGGTGGAGCTCCTCTGCACAGAAAAGCAAAAGATAGATCTCAAAATAGCATCAATGAACCGCGGTGATCACGAACGGCGCGCGGCTGGCCGCCGGCGCGGCGCCGGCGGCGCCGACGCTGACCTCGAGCACGTAGACGCCCGGGGGGAGCCGCGGCGGCCGGAACGCGGCCAGCAGGACGTCCGGAGCGCCGTCGGCGCCGGCTTCCCGCTGCACCACCCGCACGCCGCCGGTCGCCACCTGCTTGCCGTCGGCGTCGAGGATGCGGGCGCCGGTCTGCACGGCCGCCGCGCCGAGGTCGTAGCCGATCAACGCCAGCGGCGTCTCCTTTCCCTCGGCGAGCGACGGCCGCGCCGCCGGGTAGAACGGCTGCTTGCGGGCCATGAACGGATAGGCCGGCGGCGCGCCGCCGCCGGGGTTGCCGCGCGGCGCCTCGTGCACCAGCGCCCAGCGGTTGGCCGCCGGGTCGGGGAAGAGGGGCGGGAGCAGCGCCGGCCCCTTGCCGAAGGCGGGGACGGTCAGCGCCGTCGCCCGCAGGCTGAACGCCCCGGAGGCGCCGTTGCGGATCAGCGTGCGCACCGAGTACTCGCCCGCGGCGAGGTCGAGATGGCCGAAGAAGCGCAGCCCGCCCTGGCGCAGCTGAGCGCCGGCCTTGTCGAGGTCGAAGGCGAGCGACTGGTAGAAGAAGTCCTGGATGGCGCCGGAGGCATCGAGAGCGTAGGCGTAGACCTCGACCGGCAGGACCCCGCCGCCGGCCGTCCCCGCGGACCCCGCGGACCCCGCGGGCACCGCGAGCAGCCCTGCGCCATCCACCTCGATCTGCACCGGCACGTAGGCCTTCTCCCCCGCGGCGCGGAACGCGGCGGCCAGCACCGCGCCGGGGATCGAGCCCGCCTCCGTCCCCGCCATCAGCCGCGAGGAGGCGTCGAACAGCTTCTCGAGCGGGTTGAGCTGGCCGTACGGCCGCGGGGAGTAGTAGCCGGCGCGGGAGGCGATGCGGGTCCCCCGCGGCGCGTTTTTGAGCTCGACCCGGACCCTGTGGTACGCGCCCGGCGCTCCCTTCTCCGGCTGGAAGGAGAGGACGTAGGTGACGCTGGTGCGCTCGAGGACACCGCCGATGGCGCCGGCGAGGTCGTTGGTGTTCTGGATCAGCTCGCCGCCGGTGCCGCGGGCCATGGCGAGCAGGCTGTCCTTGCCCGCCGTGCGCGCGCCGGGGCTCTGGTCGCCGCCGGCCCGCAGGCCGCCGATGTCGACCGCCTGGATCACGCAGTCGGCGCGGCGCAGCTCCTCGAGCATCCGCTCGACGGCGTTGAGCGCCTGGGTGCTGCCGGCGGTCGCCTCGGAGTCGGTGAGATAGAAGTCCTGGTTGGCGCGGTCCTGCTGCTGGAGCGCCCCGACGTCGCCGGCGTCGCTGGCGTCGGCGCCGCCGGCCGAGGGGAGGGCGGCGGCGGAGCCGGTCAGGAAAGAGCTGTCGAACCCCTCGGAGAAGTAGACGATCTGCTTGCGGCCGGGGAGCGAGCCGAGCAGGCGGGCGAGCTCGGTTTCGGAGCGGGTCAGCGCGGTGACCGCCGCCTTCTCGTTGGCGCGCGTCGCCTGCTTGCCGAGCGACGCGAGCTGCCCTCCCTGGGCGTCGAGCAGGTCATTGCTGCGGGCGGTATCGGCCTCGAGGGAAGGTCCGGAAGTGCGCCCGGCGGCGCCTCCCCTTCCCCCCGGCGCCACCACCAGGCGCAGCGGGTCGGCGCCGTGCGGGTCGCGCACCGCGCCCAGGGAATCGAGCGCCGCGTCCAACTGCCGCCGGTCGGAGGTGAAGCCGAGGGCGATCTCGGCGCCGTGCGCCGCGCTGTAGGTCGCCACCCCCGCCAGGTCGCCCGCCTTGAGCCCCTTGAGCACCAGGCCGCGGGCGGCCTCGCGGGCGGCGGCGATCGACTTGGGGCTGGAGAACGCGAGGTCGAAGAGGAGGAGGAACCGCCGCTGGGCGGCGGCGGGAACGGCGCCGCGCGACGCCCCTGGAGCTCCCGGTGAGCCCGCCGGCGCCGCGAGGTCGGCGACCCGGAAGCCGCTGACCGCGAGCTTGCGGCGCCCTTCGTAGAGCGCGAAGTCGTCCGCCGTCAGGCCGCGGACGGGCTGGCCGTCGCGCACCACCTGGACCGGCACCTCGATCTCCACCACCTCGGTCGAGCCGGCGAACGTCTGGCCGCTCGCCGGCGCGGCCAGCAGGGTAATGGCGAAAGCGGTTGAGATGGCGACGGCAGAGCCGGTCGGGAATCCCGCGAGCGGATGTTCCTTCGTCATGTGCTCTCCCGGCGGGAAGCGCCGAAGCCCCTCCCGCCAGCCCGAATACGCCCCCGCTTCGGGTAGCCTCACCTCAGATCAGAACGACAGTTCCAGACCTTAGGGTATCAGTGGATGACCTGGAAGGGTAGAGAGTTGGTGTGGCGGAGGCCGGTGGCCGGGTCGGTCACCCCCACCCGCAGCACGTAGTCGCCCGAGCGCAGCCCCGCCGGATCGAAGGTGGCGACCAGCTTGTCGAGCCCCTGGATGCCGGTCGCCGTGCGCTCGACGTGCGCCAGCTTGCCGGCGAGCGAGCTCTTGCCGTCGGCGGCCAGCACCTCGCCCTGCACCGCGAGGTCCCCCTTGCCCAGGTTGTAGGCGACCAGGCAGAGGCGGGCCGGCTTCTCGTTCTGCAGGATGGGACGGGCGGACGGCACGTACGGCTCGCCCGAGACGGTGAAGGGATAGACCACCGCGGCCCCTTGCGGCTGGTTGCGCCCCTGCTCGCGAACCAGCAGCCACTTCTGCCGCTCCTCCATGAAGAAGGGGGGGAGCAGGATCGGCTGCGCCTGGCTGTAGACGGGGACGTTCACCGCCCGGGTGGCGACCCCGGTGCGCCCGGTCTCGGCGTTGCGCACCAGCACGCGGACGTTGTAGTCCCCCGGCGGCAGGTCGAAATGGCCGTAGTACTTGATGCCGCCGTCGAGCAGCGACTGGCGGCTCTTTCCGCGGTCGAGGTCGAGGGCGATCCGCTGGTTGAGGAAGTCGCGCATGGACCCCTGGAGGTCGCTGACGTAGGCGTAGACCTCGACGTCGAGCTTCTTCCCCTTCTGCCCTTCGAGCAGGCTGGCGCCGCCGGCCTCGACGATCACCGGCACGTAGGCCCGCGCCTCGGTGGCGCGGAAGGCGGTGGTGAGCACCTCGAGGGCGATGTCCCGCTTCGGCACGGCGCGCGCGATGCGGTCCGAGGCGAGCAGGCTCTTCTCGAGGGGATCGAGATCCTTGTAGGGGCGCGGCGCATAGTAGCCGGTGCGGCTGACCAGCCGGGCCCCGGGCGGCAGCTTCGCCTTGACCCGCAGCTTGTGGTAGGCGCCGTCGGGCTTGACGTCCGAACGCTCGAAGGTGAGCAGGTAGGTGACGCTGGTGTGGTCGAGCATCCGGGCCAGCGGCTCGCTCAGGTTGTTGGCGTCCTTGAACAGCTCGCCGCCGGTCTCGTTGGCCATGTAGAAGAGCGCGTCGGTGCCGCTCGGGCGCGCCCGCTCGTCGGCGCCGGCGCGCAGCCCCCCGATGTCGACCGCCTGGATGACGCAGTCGGCGCGGCGGAACTCCTCGAGCATCCGGACGAGGCTCCCCTGCAGGCTGGTGTTGCCGTAGCGCTGGTCGTTGTCCACCTTCCAGATCTCGCCGAACATGGAGCTCAGGTTGTCGTCCTCGGCGTCCTGATCGGTGGTCTGGCGGCCGAGCAGCAGGCGGCTGTCGAACCCCTCGGAGAAGAAGATGACGTTCTTGCGCCCCTGTACCGCGTTGAGCTTGCGGGCGATCTCGCCGAGCGCCCGCGAGTAGTTGGAGATCTGCCCCACCTCGAACTGGCGGTCGCTGCTCGCCGAGGCGGCGGCGATCGTCTGCAGGTAGTCGTAGAGGATCTGCTCCTTCTGCGCCTGGAGGTCCGGGTTGCGCCCGGTCTGTCCCCTGGAGCCGGTGTCCATCGACGCGCTGGTGTCGGTCGGCGGCTCGAGCATGAAGCGCAGCGGATCGTTCTTCGCCTCGCCCGAGTTGTCGAGCACCTGCCGGTAGCCGAGGGTGTCGATCGCCCGCGCGAGCTGCGCCCGGTCGGGAGTGAAGGTCACCACCAGCTTGGGACCGTTCTCGAGCGAGTAGGTGGCGACCGCCGCCAGGTCCCAGGGGTGCAGCGAGTGGAGGACGAACTCGCGGGCCGCCACCCGGGCCTTGAGGATCGACGTCGGTGTGGAGAACGAGAGGTCGAACAGGAAAAGGAAGTGGCGCCGCGCGGCCGGCGGCAGCTCGACAGGGGGCCGGGCCGCGGGCGAAGCGGCGCCCGCCGGCTCGCTCTCGAGCGACTTGAGGTCGACTACCTCGAAGCCGGTGATCTTCTGCCGGTCGTTGCCGTCATAGACCTCGAAATCGTCGGCGGTCATCCCGCGCACCGGCTCGCCGTCCTTGCCGACCACGTTGACCGGCACCTCCACCGCCAGCACCTGCGAGGTGCCTTCGAAGGTCTGCGCACCGGCCGGGGCCACCGCGGTGACCATGGCCAGGGCGGCCATCGCAGCTGCCGCGGCACGGGCGAGGATCGTCAGGAGAGCTGGGGAGCGGCGGCGGGAGCGGCGGGAGGATGAGGACGGCGATGGCGCGCGCATGGGAAAGACTCCTTCCAGCAAGTTCGGCCGTAGCGGCGGCCCCCAACTCAAGAAACACCGCGGGGCATCGCGAAACTCCGGGGGGGCGCTCACTGGCCGAGCAGCCGGGCGTAGCGGAGCGCGTCCTGGTTGGTGGCGTCCAGCTTCATGGCGCGGCTCAGGTAGTGCCGCGCCTTCTCGAGGTCGCCCAGCGCGAGGTAGACCTTGACCAGGCCGAGGTGGATCTCCGGCAGCTCGCTGTCGAGGCGAAGCGCGCGCACCATGTAGTCGAGGGCCTTGTCGTTCTCCCCCTTGGCGAGCGCGATCTCCCCCTCGTAGACGAAGAAGAACGGGTTCGAGGTGTTCCCCGCCTCGACCTTGGCCAGCAGGGCGGTCGCCTCGTCGGCGCGGCCGAGCTCCTGGAGAGCGCGCGCCATGTTCACCTGCAGGGTGGAATCGCCGGGGCTGATCTCGAGCCCTCGCCGGTAGGTCTCGAGCGCCTTCTCGGGCGCTCCGCTGCGCGCCTGGACCACCCCGAGGTTGTTGATCGCCTTGTCGAAGCGCGGCGCGATGCGCGAGGCCGTGGTCAGCAGCGCTTGAGCCCGCGGCAGGTCGCCGCCGAGCAGCGCCTCGGCCCCGAGGTTGTTGTAGTAGTGGGCGGCGGCCGTCAGGTCGTCGATCGGGTTGAATTCCTTGTAGGCCTTCTGCCGGTAGGGCAGGAAGTCGAACGGGCGCAGCACGCCGTCGATGTAGAGGCCGGCGACGATGTGCCCCTGACTGACCACCATCCCGTCGCGGTGGTTCCACTTCTGGAGGTCGGTCACCTCGACGTAGTAGGGGCTCAAGCCCAGCTCCCGCGCCAGGCCCACGAACAGGTTGACGAAGGAGAGGCAGTTGCCGGAGCGGGTGCGGTAGGTCTCGATGGCGTTCTTGGTCGGCGTCAGCAGATACTGGAGCTGCAGGCCGTCGAAGATCATCTCGTTGACCTGGTTCACCCGCCGCAGCTCGCTGGCGAGCTTCGGCTGCCTGGCGACGGCGGTCCGGATCTCCCCGTCGAGCTCGAAGGGGACCTCGATCCGCGCCGCCTCCTGGGCGCCGATCTCCCGCGCGTACTGCTGGCGCAGGTAAGCCGCGGAATCGAAGGCCCGGTACTGGGAGCAGCCGGCCGTCGCCAGCATCGCCAGGGTCAGCGCGAGCCCGGCCGCGGCCGCCGGCAGGAGAGCCCCAGGATTCCGGCCAGCCTTCCGTCGAATCTTCTGTAGACGAAGCATCAGGGAGCAAATATAGCAGGGAATGTGCCACCGGGTCCGGGGCGCCGGGAGGGGCGCATCCCCAGGGGAGCGCCGCCTCGCGAGGCGGCCGGTGCCCCCCTCCATCTTCAAGATTTTGGATTCCGGCCGTCCAACCGGCTGGATCGAGGGGAGAGAGAGGCCGTCGCCGCGCCTCGCTGTTCTTTTCAAATCATTTGTTTTCAACAGGTTGGAATCGGCTTCCAAACTTTCCGGCGAATGGCACCTCGATTGCTTGACCCGGGGGTGACCCGTTGGCTAGAGTTCACCGGCCAACTTTTATTCCGGTCTTGCATCGAAAGGGGGTGTTTCTCGGCGCTACCTCACCTCATGACACCTGCGTTTCTGAGGTCTTTTTCCATGAAACCACCGCGGCCTCTCGCGGTGGGCTCAACAACCACCACACGGGAGGTTTTTTGAACATGAAGAGTGCCAATCTTTGGGGACGGATCGTAGCCGTCGCCGTGTTGCTGCTGCTGGCCGTCGGCGGTACCGCCTTCGCGCAGTTGCAGGCCGGCAACCTCTACAGCACCGTCACAGACGACAAGGGAGCCGCGCTCCCCGGGGTCACCGTGACCCTCGGCGGCCAGGGTGCCCCCGCGGTCCAGGTGACGAATGCCCAGGGGCAGGTCCGTTTCCTGGGCCTGACGCCCGGCAACTACAACCTCAAGGCGGAGCTCGAGGGCTTCTCCACCATCGATTACCCGAACATCGTGATCAACATCGGCCGCAACACCTCGATCGAGGTGAAGCTGTCGCCTGCCGTCGAGGACGTCATCACCGTCACGGCGGAGAGCCCGCTGCTGGACGAGCGCCGGATTTCCACCGGTGCCACGGTCAGCCAGACCGAGCTCGAGAAGATCCCGACGGCGCGTGATCCCTGGGCGGTGCTGCAGTCCACCCCGGGCGTTCTCACCGACCGTATCAACGTCGGCGGCAACGAGAGCGGCCAGCAGGCCAACTACGTCGGCCCCGGCGTCGGCGGCGACCAGGCCGTCTGGGCGGTCGACGGCGTGGTCATCACCGACATGGCGGCCCTCGGCTCCTCCCCGGCCTACTACGACTTCGACTCGTTCGAAGAGATGCAGGTCACCACGGGCGGCTCCGACACCACGACGGCCACCCCCGGCGTCGTGCTCAACATGGTGACCAAGCGTGGCACCAACGAGTGGCGCGGCTCCGGCCGTTACTACGACACCGACAAGGCCTGGCAGGCCAACCTCGGCTTCGACAAGAACCAGCTCGGCAAGCCCGGCGCGTTCAACGGCAACCATGGGCAGACGGCGTTCACCCAGGGCAACCGGATCGTCAAGGTTCAGGACTACGGTGCTGAGCTCGGCGGCCCGATCGTCAAGGACCGCCTGTGGATCTGGGGCTCCTACGGCCGCCAGAAGGTCGACCTGCTGACCATCGCCAACGTCGGCGACCACACCGACCTCAAGAGCTACAACGGCAAGCTCAACGCGCAGATCGCCGCCAGCAACTCGGCGACGGCCTTCGTGCTCAACAGCGACAAGATCAAGCTCGGCCGCAACGCCGGTCCGACCCGTCCGCAGGAGACCACCTTCAACCAGGGTCACTTCGGCGCCACGCCGACCGCGGCCAAGGTCGAGGACACCCACATCTTCAGCTCGAACTTCTACCTCACCGGTCTCGCCTCGCTGGTCAACGGCGGCTTCGAGCTCGCCCCTCAGGGCGGCCTCAACGCCACTCCGTTCCTCGACGACGCCGGCGTCTGGCACAACTCGTTCGAGCTCGTCCAGACCCTGCGTCCCCAGAAGCAGTACAAGGCCGATGCTTCGAACTTCTTCAACACGGGGACCCTGTCCCACGAGCTGAAGTTCGGCGCCGGCTACCGTCTGGCGGACGTCGCCTCGCTCAGCCGTTGGGCCGGCGTCGGCTACACCGCCACCGCGGCCGTCGAGGGCCTCAATCACAACCTGCTGGCGCTCGCCCGCGCGGGCGGCCCGAAGGTCAAGAACGAGTACAAGAACGCCTACCTGCAGGACACCATGACGGTCGGCAACCTGACCGCCAACGTCGGCATCCGCTATGACGTCCAGGGCGGTTCGAACCTGGCTCACACCGAGGTTGCCAACAGCCTGCTGCCGAACATCCTCCCCTCGGTCACCACGCGCGAGGCCGACATCGGCTTCCAGTGGAAGAGCCTCACCCCGCGCCTGGGCCTCACCTACGCCCTCGGCGCCGAGCGCAAGACGCTGCTGCGGGCCAGCTACTCCCGCTTCGCGGACCAGCTGGGTTCCGGCACCTCCTCCCAGCTCAACCCGCAGGCCGGCATCAGCTACGCGTACTTCTACACGACCGCCAACGGCAGCCCGAACATCGGCACCGGCGACATCCTCGACCTGCCGGCCGGACCGTTCGCCTACAGCGGCAACGTCAACCCGCACACGGGTGGCCTGCTGCAGTCCAACGCGCTCAACCCGAGCCTCTCGGCCCCCAAGACCGACGAGGTGCTCCTCGGCGTCGAGCACGCCCTGCTGCCCGAGTTCGTCGTCGGCCTGAACCTGACCTACCGCCACTCGTTCAACCTGCTTGAGCAGCAGCGGCTGGTCTTCGACAGCACCGACCCTTACTCGGCGGCCAACGTCGGTAACGTCGGCCGCATCAACCGGCCCTCCGACTACGTCCATTGCGGCCCCACGGCCCCTCTGAACTGCCCGACCGGCTTCCTGCCGAACGGCCAGCCCTACACCGCCGACCTCTACGTGCTGCGGCCCGAGCTCAGCACCCGCGGCGGTTTCTATCTCCACAACGGCGGCGCGGAGCAGGAGTACAAGGGCGCCGCGCTGACCTTCAACAAGCGCCTCGCCAACCGCTGGATGCTGCGTGGCAACGTGACCTACTCCGACTGGACGTGGAGCAAGGTCCCGGCTTCCTCCCGCATCGACCCCACCCCGCTCCTCGGGGGTGGCAACCGCGAGGGCGACGTCGTCCTCCAGGGCTCGGGCACCGCTTCGGGCGCCAAGGCCGGCGTGTACATCAACAGCAAGTGGGCCTATAGCGTCAACGGCCTGTACCAGATCGCCCCGGATCATCCGTGGGGCTTCAACGCCGCGGTCAACATCAACGGCCGCGAAGGCTACCCGGTTCCCTACTACCGCCGCGTGACGCTGCCCGGCAACGAGCAGCAGGCCGGCGAGTTCGTGCAGGTCACGGACCGTCCGGACTCGTTCCGGTTGGAGAACGTGCGCATCGTCGACGCCCGCCTGGAGAAGGAGTTCAACTTCAGCGACGTCGGCCTGACCCTCGGCGTGGACTGCTTCAACGTCTTCAACGAGAGCTTCGTGCTCCAGCGTCAGCACCGTCTCCAGCTGACCTCTTCGGACTACGTCCGCGAGATCGTCAGCCCGCGGATCTTCCGCGTCGGTGCCCGCCTCAGCTTCCGTTGATCCCGCTGACCTGAACGGTTAGCTTCCGATCGAAAAAGCTGCGGCCGCCGGGGGGCAACCCCCGGCGGTTTTTTTTTGCCCGCCTGCGGTTTACACTTCCCCCGCATCCGCGCACGCGGCTTGCAATCCAATTGAACGGAGCCCCCTAAGCGAAGGGCGGCACCCCGGTTTCGATGACCTCCAAAGGAGAGCTATGAACAGGCTTCTGCGCAGTGCCCGACCGGTTTTGTTGTTGATCCTTTTCGTGGTCGCCGGCGTCCCCGCCTGGGGTCAGTCGTGGGCCGGCAAGGGCCGGCTGCAAGGCGTGATCAAAGATGAGCAGGGGAAGCCCGTCGAGGGAGCCGTGATCACCCTGCGCCAGGGCACCGGCGCGGTGGATCCCAAGGCGGACGGCCCGAAGACCGTCAAGACCGATGCCAACGGCAAGTGGTCGATGCTCGGCCTCACCGGCGGCGCCTGGGGCGTCCTCATCCAGAAGGAAGGCTTCATGGAGTCCCAGGGGCAGGTGCAGGTCAACGAGTACGCGATCGCCCAGCCGATCAACATCACCCTCAAGGTCCCGCCGAAGGCGGTGATGCAGCAGGCCCAGCAGCAGAACACGCAGGCCGTCGAGGCCAAGGCGGCCCTCGAGCGCGGCAATGCGATGCTGCAGGCCGGCAAGTACGCCGAAGCCCGGGCCGCCTACGAGGAGGGGATGAGCAAGCTCGAGGAGAAGGACCGCGCCGCCCTGCAGCCGGCCATCTACCTCGCCGTCGCCGATTCCTACAGCAAGGAGGGGAAGAACGACCAGGCGATCGAAGAGCTCAAGAAGTCGCTGGCGGTAGACCCCAACAACGTCGACACTCTGAAGCTCATCGTCAGCCTGCTGGTCTCCGCCAATCGCGAGGCCGAGGCGAAGCCCTACATCGCGAAGCTGCCGGCGGGGACCACGATGGACCCCTCGGTGCGGCTGAACCTGGGGATCAAGGCCTACAACGAGAAGAAGCCGGAGGAGGCGCTGACCCAGTTCAACCAGGTGATCGCCGAGAACCCGGCGCTCTCCGAGGTCTACTACTACCGCGCCATGGTCTACATCAGCCAGAACAAGAGCGCGCAGGCCAAGGCCGACCTCCGGAAGCTCCTCGAGCTCGATCCCAACAGCAAGTTCGCGAACGACGCCAAGGAGTTCATCAAGGAGCTCAAGTAGCACCCCTCACCTCATGCGCCGCTCCCTGCCGCCCCTGCTGCCGACGGCGCTCGCCGCACTGATCCTCCTCGCCGCCCTGGCAGCCGGTACCGCCGGCTGCCGCTCCGGTCCCGGCGGCGCCGGCAAGGCCGCCCCTTCCCACCAGGGGGCGGACGTCTTGCTGGTCACCATCGACACGCTGCGGGCGGACGCCGTCGGCTTCGGCGGCAACCGCCGGGTCGAGACGCCGGTGCTCGACCGCCTGGCCGCGGGGGCCCGGGTGTTTCCCGACGCCCACGCCCACAACGTCGTCACCCTCCCCTCGCACACCAACATCCTCACCGGCCTCTACCCCTACCAGCACGGGGTGCGCGACAACAGCGGCTTCGCCCTCAGCCCCAAGGTGGCGACGCTCGCGACGCGCCTCAAGGCTGCCGGCTGGACGACCGGCGCCGTGGTCGGCGCCTATCCGCTCGACGGCAAGTTCGGCCTCAACCAGGGGTTCGACCTCTACGACGACCACTTCCCGCGGGGCTCGAACCCGGACGCCTTCGCGATCGCCGAGCGCCGCGGCGACCAGGTCGTCGCCGCCGCCCGCGCCTGGTGGAGCGCGCAGGCGGGGAAGCGCCGCTTCCTCTGGGTCCACCTCTACGACCCGCACGCCGCCTACGATCCGCCGGAGCCCTTCGCCACGCGCTACCGGGACAACCTCTACCTCGGCGAGGTGGCCGCCGCCGACTCGTTCCTGGCACCGCTGCTCGACCCCTTCCTCGCCGGCCGCGAGCGGCCGGCGCTGGTGATCGTCACCTCCGACCACGGCGAGTCGCTCGGCGAGCACGGCGAGATGACGCACGGCCTGTTCGCCTACGAGGCGACGCTCAAGGTGCCGCTCGTCGTCTGGGGAGCGGGGATCCCGCCCGGCCGCGACGGCCGCCCGGCCCGCCACGTCGACATCGTGCCGACGGTGCTCGCCTTCCTGCGCCTCCCGGTCCCCGCGGAGCTCCCCGGCCGCTCGCTGCTGGCGCCCGCCGCCGATGGATCGACCGCGACGACGGCAACGGCGGCGGCGGGGAGCTATTTCGAGTCGCTGAGCACCGCGCTGAACCGCGGCTGGGCGCCGCTGCGCGGCATGCTCCGCGCGGGGAAGAAGCTGATCGACCTGCCGCTTCCCGAGCTCTACGACCTCGCCGCCGACCCGCACGAGGAGCGCAACCGCTTCGCCGAGGAGCGCCGGACCGCCCACGAGCTCGGCGCGGCGCTGCCGCGCGAGTCGGCCTGGCCGCCCCCGCGGAGTGCCGTCCCGGCGGAGGACGCGGCGCGGCTGCGCAGCCTCGGCTACTCCGCCGGCTCAGGCCCGGTGAAGAGCGTCTATTCCGCCGCCGACGACCCCAAGAACCTGGTCGCGGTCGACCGCCAGATCCACCAGGTGATCGACGCCTACTCGCGCCATCGCGATGCGGAGGCCGCGGCGCTGGCGCGCCGGGTGATCGCCGAGCGCCCCGACCTCCCCGAGGCGTACGAGGACCTCGCCCTGGCGCTGCAACAGCTCGAGCGCCCGGGCGAGGCGATCGCCGTCCTCGAGAGCGCGGTGGCGCACGGCGCCGGCCGCGAATCGGTCCGCCGCCAGCTCGGCCTGGCGCTCGCCGAGGCCGGCCGGGCGGGCGAGGCGGTCGCCGTTCTCCAGCCGCTCGCCGCCTCTCCCGCCGCCGACGCCGCCACCCTCGACGCCCTCGGCATCGCCCTCTCGGACGCCGGCCGGCACGGCGACGCGGTCGCCGTCCTGCAACGCGCGGCCGGCGCCTACCCGAACGATCCCAAGGGATTCGAGAACCTGGGGATCGTCGCCCTGCGCATGGACCAGCCGGAGGCCGCGCGCTCCCAGCTCCAGCGCGCGCTGGCGCTCAACCCCGCCCTGCCGATCGCCTGGAACACCCTCGGCGTCGCGCGCTACCGCCTGGAGGGGCCCGCCGCCGCCCTCGACGCCTGGCAGCGCGCGGTGGCGCTCGATCCCCGCCAGTACGACGCCCTGTTCAACCTCGGCCTGGTCGCCGCCGAGGCCGGGCGTACGGCCGAGGCGCGGCAGGCCCTCGGCCGCTTCGTCGCCACCGCGCCGCCCGCCCGCTTCGGGCCCGACCTCGCCAAGGCCCGCGCCGCGCTCGCGAGGCTGCCGGCAAAGGAAGCGAAGTGAACAGCCGGCTCCTCTCCCTGCCGTCCCTGTTGTCTCTCCTGTCCCTGGCGGCAGCGCTCGCCGGCTGTGACCGCTCCGGCGACCGCCAGGTCTTCCCGCACGCGCCGGTGATCCTGATCTCGATCGACACCCTGCGTTCGGACCACCTGCCGGCCTACGGCTACCGCGGCGTCGAGACGCCGGCGATCGACCAGCTGGCGCGCGACGCGATCGTCTACGAGCGGGCCTACAGCCATACCCCGCTGACCCTCCCCTCGCACCTCTCGATGCTCACCGGCCGCCTGCCCGCCGAGCACGGGGTGCGCGACAACGTCGGCTACCACTACGACGGCGGCCGGTTCCCCAGCCTGGCGGCGGTGCTCCACGCGGCGGGCTACGCGACCGGCGGCGCCGTCTCGGCCTACGTGCTGCGCCCCGAGACCGGGATCAGCCAGGGGTTCGACCTCTACGACGCCGGCATCCCGGTGCGCTTCACCGACTCGCTCGGCCTCTCGCAGCGCCCGGGGGGAGAGACCGCCGCCGCCGCCCTCGGCTGGCTGCGCTCGCTGCGCCCGGACCAGCCGTGCTTCCTCTTCCTCCATCTCTACGAGCCGCACACCCCGTACGCCCCGCCCGAGCCGTTCGCCGGCCGCTACGCCGGGCGGCCGTACGACGGCGAGATCGCGGCGGCGGACGCGATCGTCGGCGGGGTGCTCGCCGGGCTGAAGCGCGCCGGGCTCTACGACCGCGCCGTGATCCTCCTGCTCTCGGATCACGGCGAGGGGCTCGGCGACCACGGCGAGCAGGAGCACGGCATCTTCCTCTACCGCGAGGCGCTGCAGGTGCCGATGATCCTCAAGCTGCCGGGGAGCCGGCGCGGCGGCTCGCGCGTCGCCCGGCCGGCGCAGATCGTCGACGTCTTTCCCACCCTCCTCGCCCTGGTGGGGGTCGCCCTGCCGCGCGAGGCGGCGGGGGCGTTCCCCGGCCGTTCGCTGCTCGATCTGACCCCTGGAGGAGCGGCCGCCGCGGCGCCGCGCGACCTCTACGCCGAGACCTTCTACCCGCGCCTCCACTTCGGCTGGAGCGAGATGACGTCGCTGATCCGCGACCGCTTCCACTACATCCACGCCCCCGCCCCCGAGCTCTACGACCTGGCGGCCGATCCAGGCGAGAAGACCGACGTCCTCCCCCGCGAGCGCCGCGCCTTCGCGGCCCTCAAGCCAGCGCTCCAGGGGATGGAGCGCCCGCTGAAAGCCCCGGGCGAGGTCGACCCGGAGACGGCGCGCCGGCTCGCCGCCCTCGGCTACGCGGCCGGCGCGGCGCGCACCGCCCCGGGTGAGGCGCTCCCCGATCCCAAGCGCCGCATCGGCACGCTGCGCGCGCTCGACCGCGCCATGGGCCTGTTCCTTCAAGGCAGGTACGCCGACGCCGTGCCGGCCTTCCGCGCGCTCCTCGCGGAGAGCCCGCGGATGACCGACGCCTGGGAGGATCTCGCCCAGTCGCTGCAGAAGCTCGGCCGCAACGCCGAGGCGCTCGACGCCTACCAGCACGCGATGGACGCCTCGGGAGGAGCCTCGTTCGTGGCGGTGGCGACCGGCGCGCTCCTCCTCGACATGGGGCGCCTCGACGAGGCCGGGCGCCACGCCGAGCTCGGGCTCGAGGGGAGCCCGGCGATCGCCAACAGCCTGCTGGCGCAGATCGCCCTGGCGCGCAACCGCCCGGCGGAGGCCGAGCGGGCGGCGCGGGCGGCGCTCGCCTCCCCCGGCTCGCGGATCGCGCCGCTGCTGACCCTCGCCCAGGTGATGCAGAAGCAGGGGCGGCTCGCGGAGGCGCTGGGCTTCGCCGATCACGCCGCCGCCGAGGTCGGCCGCGTCGGCGCCGCCGGGCAGCAGTACGCCGGCCTGCACTGGGAGCGCGGCGACCTCCTCGCCCGGCTCGGCCGCAACCCGGAGGCGGAGCGGGAATTCCGGGCGGAGGTCGCCGCTTTCCCCGCCGACACGCGAGGCTACGCCAGCCTCGCGGTGCTCTACGCCTCCGAAGGGCGGGGAGAGGAGGCGATCGACCTCCTGCGGCGGATGGTGGCGGCCAGCGGCTCGCCGGCCGCCTATGGCGAAGCGGTGAAGACCCTGCGCGTCCTCGGCGATCCGGCCGGGGCCGCGGCGCTGCTGCGGCACGCCCTCGCCGTTCACCCCGACAGCCTGGAGCTGCGGGCGCTCGGCGCGCCAGCCGCCGGAGAGAACCCGCGGACCCTGTAGGATGCGGGAAGAGCGCGCCGCCGCCACGCGTTCCCAAAACCAGGAAACCCTTTTTGAGCCTCGGCTCGGAGCTCCAGACGAATGAGAACGATCCTCGCCCTGTCGATGTCCCTGCTCGCCGTCCCCGCCCTGCAGTCGACGGCCCTCGCCCAGGGCGCCCCTCCGGCCGCGACCGCTCCCCGGCCCGCCGCCGCTCCGGCCTCTCCCCTCCAGGCGGCGGTCGAGGACGTGCTCAAGCGGGTGCGCGCCGGCGACAAGGCCGGCGCGCTCGCCAGGCTCAAGGCGATCGCGGGCGATCCCGCCGCGACGCAGCCCGAGCTCTCCCTGGTCGGCGCGCTCTATCTCCAGCTCGGTCATGCGCAGGAAGCCCTGGCGACGCTGAAGCCGCTCGCCGACACCGAGGACGCCGAGCCCGCCGTGCTCTACAACGCCGGCCGGGCGGCGGTTCTCTCAGGGTCGGTGGACATGGGGCGGGTCTACCTCACCCGCTCGGCCCTCAAGGAGCCCGCCTCGCCCGCCGCCCGCGACCTCGGCGTGCTGATGGCGAAGGACGGGCGGGTGGTCGAGGCCTACTCGATGCTCCGTCCCTGGGCGCTGCGCAACCCGGCCGACACCGACGCCCGGCTGATCGCCGCCAACCTCGCCGTGCAGCTCGAGCGCCCGGACGACGCCGCCCAGCTCCTCGCCGGCATCGCGCCGAACGATCCGGCCGTGCGGCTGCTGAACGGCAAGGTGCTGGTGCTCAAGAAGGACGGCCCCGGCGCCGTCGCCGTCCTCAGCCCCCTGCTCGCCAACCATCCGCAGGGGATGGAGCTCGAGGTGCGGCGCTCGCTCGCCGAGGCCGAGCTGCTGGCAGGCTCGCCGGCCGAGGCGGTCAAGCTGATCGACGGCAAGACGGCCGGCCACCCCGCCCTCGCGCTGCTGCTCGCCCGCGCGCAGCGGCAGGCCGGCAACGCCGCCGCCGCCGCCGCCACGCTGAAGCCGCTGGCCGACCAGCTCCCCGCCGAGGGGAAGACCCTCCCCGATCCGCGCCCGGCGGCCGGCATCGCGATCGAGTACGGCTCCCTTCTGGTCGACTCCGGGCACGCCGCGGAGGCGGTGCCGTTCTACGAGAAGGCGACCCGCTACTACGCCAATCCGGAGGCCTGGAAGGGTCTCGCCCGCGCCTACGAGGCGAGCGGGCGCAAGGCGGACGCCCAGAAGGCGCTGGCGCAGGCGGCCGAGGCGGCCAAGCCCGCCCCGCGGCAGGCGCCGGCCGCGGCCCAGGGCGCCACGAACGCAGCCAATGCCGCCAATGCTCCTGCCGGTCCGCCCGAGCAGCCGTTGAGCCCAGGCCTTCAGAAGGCGCTGGGCCTGATGACCGGCGGGAATCTCGACTCGGCGCTCACCGCCGTCCGTCAGGAGACCGCCGTCTCGAAGGACCCGCGGGCCCGCATGCTCGAGGTGCGCATCCTCCTCGGCCTGAAGCGCAACGACGAAGCCCTGAAGACCTCCGAGGCCGCCGTCGCCGCCGAGCCCAACAACCCCGACTACCTGTACCTGCGGGGGATCTCGGAGATGGCGCTGCGCCGCTTGAGCTCGGCCGAGCACGACTTCCGCCAGACCCTCCAGATCCAGCCGCGCCACCTGCCGGCGATGAACGACCTCGCGGTGCTGCTGATCCAGGTGAACAAGAAGCCCGAGGCCCAGAAGCTCCTCGAACAGGTGCTCAAGATCAACCCGCAGGATCAGATGGCCGCCGCCAACCTCCAGCAGCTGAAGGCGGGGGCGCAGCAGTAGGCGTGGCCGGAGGGTTCCGCACCGGGCTCCTGGCGCTCCTCGCGGCCTGCCTTACCGCGGCGGCTCCCGCGCCCGCCGCGCTCCGGAAGCCGCCCGGCGGGGGCTTGCCGGCGCTCCCTCCCGCCGAGCTCGCCGAGCAACTGGCGCGGCAGCCGGCGCGGCTGGGCCCGGCGCTCGCCCCCCTCGCCCGCGCCCTGGCGTCGCCCGACGCCGCGCTCTCGAGGCGGGCGGCGGACTACCTGGCCGCCGCCGTCCACGCGCGCCAGCTCGCCCTCGCCCGGCGCGGCACGTGGACCCACGAGGACGTGCTCGTCGTCGTCACCCTCCAGCTCGTCGATCCCGAGCGTTTCGTGACGGAGGAGGGGTTCCGCCGGCGCGTGCTGGCGCTCCTCCCCCGCGAGCTCGCCCCCGGGACCCCCGCCGCCCTGCGCGATGCGCTGCTGACCGAGCTCGACCAGGTCCGCGGCTTCGACTTCGCGGCCAGCGAGGAGGTCGAGCGCGCCTGGGGCGCCATCCCGCGCCGCGCCGGCGAGCGGCGGGTGCCGTTCGCCGCCGGCGGCCAGCGCTTCGACGCCGACGTGGCGGGGCGGCTCGCCGCCTCGGTCTACTCGCTCCCCTCGTTCTTCTTCGATCTGCCGGCGGCGGACGCCTTCCTCTCCGCCGTGCGCGCCGCCGCGCCGGAGCGCACCCTGGTGGTGCTCACCGACTCGCCGCTGCGCGAGGGGCTCGCCGGCCGCGCCGCCGCGCTCCATCTCCACCTGCTGAGCACGTACGGCCGCGCCTACTCCCCCTGGCCGCGCGACCCCTTCACCCTCGTCCATGCCCGGGAAGGCGCGCTGCGGGTGCTGGTGCGCCCCAACCTCCAGCCGGGGCGCGAGGAGGACGCCCACCTCGGCCCCGAGCTGGTGCGCGGCCTGCCGGCGGCGCTCGACCGCGCCTGGGGGAAGCCGACCTGGAGCGAGACGCCGATGCCGTTCCACAACGGCCAGGTGCTGCTCACCCCCGCCGCCGCCTGGGTGACGCTGCACGCGCTCGAGCCGCGGATCCTGCAGCTCCTCGGCCGCGACCGGGTGCCGGTCGAGAGCTTCGCGACCGCCGCCGGGATCGACCGCTACCTCGCCGCCGCGGCCCAAGCCGCCGGCGAGCTCGCCACCCTCTACGGCCGGCCGGTCCGCTTCGTCCATCCCCTGCCCGCGACGGGAGAGCTCACGGCGCGCAGCGATCAGATGCGGCGGATCGGCGGCGGCGCCGGCTACGACCTCGACTCGATCGTCACCTTCGTCCCCTTGCGGTCCGCGGGGAAGTCCGCGGAGAAGACGGTGCGGCTCGCCGCCCTGGTGGCCGACGTCGCGGCCGGCCGCGACCTCCTCGCCCGGGCGGCCGCCGCCGACCTCGACGCCCTGCGGCGCGGCTATGGCCTGGAGCCCGCGGGAGCCCCCCTGGGCGCCGCGCTCGCCGTTGCCCAACGCACCCCCGAGGTGGAATCGCTGGCAGGTTTCCTCGATCTCGTCGCCCGCCACCTGGCGAGCCAGGGGATGGAGGTCCGCCGGCTCCCCGTGCTGACCGTTCCCGTGGCGCTCCTCCGGGAGCGCGCCGGCCTCTCCCACGAGAGCTTCCTGCTGACCTGGAACAACGTGGTGGTGGAGAGCCCGCCAGCGGGGGTGCGCGCCGAGGGCTTCTCGTATCTGCTGCCGGCCGGCGACCGGGCGGCCCGCGACGCCTTCGGCGCCCTCGGCGTCCACCTCGACCTCTTCCCGCCGCTGGTCCGCAGCATCGTCCTCAACGGCGGCTACCGCTGCGCCTCGAACCACCTGCGGACCGTCCCCTGAGCATCGTTCATAATTTTGGATCGGGCCGATCCGGCTCGATCAGGTTGGTCTCCCCGAGGAACGCGGCGACGAACGGCGTCGCCGGCCGCCGGTAGAGGTCGAGCGGCGGCCCGGCCTGCACCGCCTGCCCGTCGTCGAGCACCACCAGATGGTCGGCGAGGAGCATCGCCTCCTCCTGGTCGTGGGTGACGTAGAGGACGGTGGTTCCCAGCTTGCGCAGCACCGCGGCGAGCTCGCCGCGCACCGTGCGCCGCTGGCGGGCGTCGAGGGCCGACAGCGGCTCGTCGAGCAGCAGCAGCGACGGCCGGGGCGCGATCGCGCGGGCGAGCGCCACCCGCTGCTGCTCGCCTCCCGAGAGCTGCGCGGGCTTGCGGTCGAGCAGGCGCTCGAGGCCGAGCAGCGCCGCGGTGTCCCATACCCGCGCCTCGATCGTGTGGCGCGACGGGCGCCGGCGCGAGGTGCGCAGCGCGAACCGGCGGCGGCCGCTCTTGAGGCCGCAGGCGATGTTCTCGCGCACGGTCAGGTGGGGAGAGAGGACGCAGGCCTGGAAGACCACCCCGACGTCGCGCCGCTCGGAACGCACCCCGCTCATGTCGTCGCCGTCGAACAGGATCTTCCCCTGCGCCGGGCGGAGCAGCCCGGCGAGCAGCATCAGCAGGGTCGACTTGCCCGAGCCCGAAGGGCCGATCAGCACGGTGATCCCGCCGGCCGGCAGCTCGAGGCCGACACCGGAGAGCACCGGCACCTTGCCATAGGCGAAGGAGACCCCCTCGACCCGGACCTTCAAGCCGCTTTCCTCTCGCCCGGTCAAAATTCGATCCTCTCTCCACCTTCCAGGAGGCGCTGAGAGACTTATAAATGTAAGTATGCGATAAACCGTCTGCCAAAGGTAGGGCGTGCCGGGCGATCTTGCTCCGTTTTGCTTCTTGCAGTATCCCCACATTCAAACTTCTGCGACAATCAGCGCAGTTTTCTCATAAATCCCGGATTGGAGGGCAGCCCCGCAGGGCTGGTCCCCCCCGGACAGCGGTGTCGCGAGCTTCCCTGCCTGGGGAACGGTGCGGCGCCAGGAGGGGTGCCATGGAGTTGTTGAAGTCGGTCCGTCTGATCTCGAACGTCCTCTTTTACCGTTTGAAGTGGGGGCACCCGGGCAAGGTCGAGCGCCACTGGGAGAACTACTGGCAATCGATCGAAAAGACCGGCCGCGGCGGCCAGGTGCTCTGGGACAACGAGCCCGAACGCGCCTCGGCCGAGGACCTCGGGCGCTTCAAGCCGCTGATCCTCGATCCCACCCTGCCGCTGCTCGACTTCGGATGCGGCAACGGCCGGCAGACGCGCTACCTGGTGAAGCACTTCGACCGCGTGCTCGCGACGGACGTCTCCCCCACCGCGGTCGCCAAGGCGAAGGCGGAGACGCCGCCCGAGATGAAGATCGAATACCGGGTGCTCAACGGCCTCGACCCGGCGGATGCCAAGGCCTTCCATGACGAGTTCGGCGACGTCAACATCTACATGCGCACCGTGATGCACGTGCTCCAGCACGAGGACAAGCCGCGGATGGCCGAGGTGCTCGGCATCCTGCTCGGGGAGCGCGGGACGCTCTACCAGATCGAGCTCTCGCTCTGCGCCCTCGACTACTTCCGCACCCTCCCCGGCGACAGCCCCTCGGGCCTGCCGAGCCACGTCCACAACGTCATCCGCACCGGCGCCACCTCGGTCGGCTTCGACCCCGCCATGCGCGCCGCCGTCTATCCCGACGACCGCTGGGAGGTGGTGGCGCACGGCGACGACGTGACGATCAACACCGTCCCCCTCGGCCACGGCAAGGAAGGGAACGTGCCGGCGAACTATCTGGTGCTGCGGCGGCGGAAGGCGGGCTGACCACGGAAGGGCTGACCACGGACTGACACGGACGGGAGCACGGACGAACACGGACAGGGTTGGGATCACTCCAGACTTGTCCGTGTCCCGTCCGTGGAGGTCCGTGCTCGTCCGTGTAGCAACTCCCCGACCTGCCATAATCCCCTCATGGGGCCCGAATTCTCCGTCGTCATTCCCACCCACAACCGCCTCGAGGTCCTGGCGGAGGTCCTCCAGGCGCTCGAGTTCCAGCAGGATCCCCCGTCCTACGAGGTGGTGGTGGTCGACGACGGCTCGACCGACGGCACCGGCGACTGGCTGCGCGGCAGGAGCTTCCGGATCCCCCTGCGCGTCCTCAGCCAGGACAACCACGGGCCGGCGGCGGCGAGGAACACCGGCGTCGCCGCCGCTTCCGGCCGCTGGGTGGCCTTCCTGGGAGACGATACCGTCCCCTCGCCGGGATGGCTGGCCGCCCATCGCGAGGCCCACCGCCGGCGCGGCGACGACCCCCACCTCGGCGTCCTCGGCTACACCGGCTGGCACCGCCGGATGCGGCTCAATCCCTTCCTGCGCTACATCAATGAGCACGGCCTCCAGTTCGGCTATGCGCTGATCGAAGATAAAGAAGACGTACCGTTCAATTTTCTATACACCTCCAACCTCTCGCTGCCTCGCGACCTCCTCCTCGCGGAGCCCTTCGACCTGCGCTTCCCGCATGCGGCCTGGGAAGATATCGAGGTCGGATATCGTTTGAAGAAGAGAGGGTTCCGGCTGATCTACGAGCCCACGGCGACGGTGGCGCACGATCATCCGACCGACCTCGCCCGTTTCGCCGCGCGGCAGGAGAAGGCGGGGTACTGCGCCGTCGTCTTCTACCGGCTCCACCCGGAGCTCGGCCCCTTTCTGGGCCTCGGGCCGGAAGGGCCGCCGCCGCTGCCGCCGGAGGTGCCGCAACGGCGGCGGGAACGCCTGGTCCGGGCTTTGCAAAATTGGCCGTTCAGCATTCCCAAGGTATGGGAAGATGTGCTGCGATATCACTACGTACAAGGTCTTCACCGCGCCTGGTCTGAATTGGGCGCGGCGGCTGGAAAAGGAGAGTCCTCATGATCACCCAGAAACCCGTCCGCCGGCGCCTCGCGAGGACCGCTGCTCTCGGGTTCGCCGTGCTCCTCGTCTCGACATTCCCCCTGGCGGCCCAGCGCTCGGCCCATGGCGGGGGCGGTAGCTCTCATTCGGGCGGCTCGCATTTCTCCGGCGGCGGCTCGCACTCCGGCGGCGGCGGGACGGCCCATTCGGTCCCCGGCGGCGGCAGCCATGGCGGCGGGGGCGGTGGGGGCGACCACGGCGGCTTCCACGGCGGCCATGGCTTCCACGGCGGTCACGGCGGCCGGGGCTACTACTTCTATCCCGGCTTCGGCTGGGGATTCTGGCCCGGCCTGTCCTTCTGGTGGGACGAGCCGTACTACCCTTACTACGATCCTTACTACACCCGGGGTTATTACGGCGGCGGCTATGACGGCGGCTACGGCGGCTACGACCGCAGCGAGCTCGGCGCCCTCGACCTCGACGTCTCGCCGGGCAAGACCCACGTCTTCGTCAACGGCGAGGACCTCGGCATCGTCGACAAGTACGACGGCTGGCCGGGCTACCTGTGGCTGCCGCGCGGCACCTACGACGTCGCCTTCTATCTCGACGGCTACAAGACCATCGCCCGCCAGATCACGGTCACTCCGGGCTCGGTGCTCGACATCGACGACAAGATGGAGCAGGGAGCCTCGGTGCGCCCCGAGGACCTCGGCAGCAAGACGCACCAGCGGCGGGACGACCGGGTGCAGTACGAGGAGTGGCGCCGCCAGCAGCTCGAGAAGCAGGGCTACGGCGACGACGACTGGCGCGACCGCGTCCATCGCCAGCGCACCGCTCCGCCGCCGCCGCAGGCGATGAACGACGACGATGACGACGACAATCCGCCGCCCCCGCCGCCGCGGACGGACCACAACATGCGGCGTCCCGGCCGCGATGGCCGCGATACCGACCGCGCCGGCAAGGGTTACCTGCGGCTCTCGGTCGAGCCCGACGACGCCTCGGTCTACCTCGACGGCCGCTTCGTCGGCACCGGCAACGACCTCTCGATGCTGCGCGGCGGCCTCGCGGTGACGCCGGGTCACCACCAGCTCTCCGTCGTGCGCCCCGGCCGCAAGGCCGAGGAGAAGGACTTCGACGTCAAGGCCGGCGAAGACCTCAAGGTGAGCGTCGAGCTCGAGGGCGGCAGCCGCTAGGCTCTCCCCTCCCCATCCGGCAGTGGTTTTCAAAGGGCGCCCCTCCGGGGCGCCCTTTCCTTTTCCGGCCGCTTTTCGGCCCCCCTCCGTTAGAATAGAAACGTTCCAGGCCCATTCGACATCAGTTGTGAGGAAAAGTGGAGGTCATCGGCGGACGACCCGTCAGGAGGAGCCCCATGCAGCGCTTGCGCCCCATTCAGATCCTGGCCGCCACGGCGCTCCTGCTGGCGCCGCTCGCCGCCCGCGCCGCCGAGCCCTTCTTTCCGCCGGTCAGCGAGGCGGAGCGCGCCTATCGCGAGGTGCCGGGCGAGCCCAACGCGCCGGCGGTGGTGCTGTTCAAACGGGGGGAGTTCGAGCTGGCGGGGTACGGCCGCCTCCTCGGCAGCTACGCCTCCCACCTGCGGGTGGCGGCGCGGGTGAAGATCCTCACCGAGGCGGGGAAACGCAACGGCGAGCTCGCGGTGGCGCACGGCGCCGGCCTGCGCCTCGAGAGCTTCGCGGCGCGCACCGTGCTGCCGGACGGCCGGGTCGTCCCGGTGCCGGCCACCGCCACGTTCCAGCGCCGGACGTCGGCCACCCGCAAGACGTTCGTCACCTCCGTCGCCTTCCCGGCCGTCGAGGTCGGCGCCATCCTCGACTACCAGTACGAGGTCGTCTTCTCCTCCCCCTTCGTCCTCGAGCCCTGGTTCCTCTCCGAGGAGATGCCGGTGAGCCACGCCGAGATCGTCTACCGGATGGCCAAGAGCTGGACGCCGCTGGTGTGGACCCGCGCGCCGCTGGGGGTGCGGATCGAGCAGGCGAAGCAGGAGAGCTTCTCCGGCACCGAGCTGCGGGCCTGGGCGGAGAACCTGCCGGCGGTGCCGGACCTCCCCTACGGTCCTCCCTACGCCGACCTGGCGAGCCAGATCGCCGTGCTGCCGGCCGCCTACGGCGATGTCCGGGGCGGCGAGCAGCTGCTGGCCGACTGGTATTCGACCACCTCGCTGCTGCGCCGCGTCTATTCCGAGGTCACGGAGCACGGCCTGGGGGTGGGCGGCCCGGCGCGCTCGATCGCCGGCAGCGGCGACGACCGCCACAAGGCCGAGGCGCTCTACCGCTACGTCCGCGACGAGATCTCCACGCGGCCGGGGAGCGGCGTCCTGCTCGACCGCGACACCCGGCTGCGCAAGATCTACTCCGACCGCTCCGGCACCAGCATCGAGAAGGCGATGCTCCTGCGTCAGATGCTCCGCGAGGTGGGGCTCAAGGCGGATCTGGTGTGGGCCGGCGACCGCAGCCGCGGCAGCCTCGATCCGAAGCTCCCCAGCCCGACCTGGTTCGACACCGCCCTGGTTTCCCTGCAGCTCGACGGCAAGCCGGTGTTCCTCGATCCCACCCACTCCGGCCTCGCCTTCGGCCAGCTCCTGCCGGACTACGAGGGGACCCCGGCGATGCTTCCCGACAGCGTGGGGCGCATCGTCCTCCCCGCGACGCCGTTCGACCAGAACCTGCGGCGGGCGGAGACCGACCTCGCGCTCGACGACAAGGGAAGGCTCGCCGGCACCGGCACCCTGCGCCTCACCGGACTGCGGGCCGTCGAGCGCAGCCACTGGCAGGACGACGCCGCGCGGACCGCCCAAGCGTGGAAGGAATGGCTCGCCAGGCAGTACCCCGACTTCCAGATCGCCAACGTGCAGGTGGCCGAAGCGCCCGACGAGCGCAAGGTCACCGTCAGCTGGACGATGGCGCAGCGGGAGGACGAGGTGCTCGGCGACGAGGCCACCGTGATCCCGAGCGCGCCGCTCGGCCCCGCCACCCAGCCCTTCGTGCAGACGGCCGAGGAGCGCCGCATCGAGGTCCTCTTCGACTTTCCCAGCCGCGACGAGGTCGAGCTTCACCTGCGCTGGCCGGCGGGGTGGAGAGTCGAACGCAGCCCGGCCACCAACGTCCTCGACGGGCTCTCGGGCGGCCTCGCGACCGGCGTGGTGTTGAACGCCGCCGACCGCACCCTGTTCTACCGCCGGCGCCTCGACGTCACCCGCCGCCGGCTCAGCTCGAAACCCGAATACGAGGCCGTGCGCGCCCTCTTCGGCGCCGCCGCCAGGAGCGACGCCGAGAGCGTGGTGCTCGTCCATCCCGCCGAGAGACGACCGCGATGACTACGCCGACCCTGGCAGCCGCCTTCCTCGCCCTGGCGGCCCTGGCGCCGCTCGCCGGCCGCGCCGCCGAGCCCGCCTTTCCGCCGGTCAGCGAGGCGGAGCGCGCCTGCACCGCCGTGCCGGGCGAGCCCAACGCGCCGGCCGTGGTGCTGTTCAAGCGCGCCGAGATGCAGATGGCGGGCTACGGGCTGATCGGCAGCCTCGCCTCGCATCTGCGGGTCCAGGAGCGGGTGAAGATCCTCACCGCGGCGGGCCAGGGGAACGGCGAGCTGGTGATCGCCCACGGCGCCGGCGTCCGGCTGCGGGATCTCGCCGCCCGCACCGTGCTGCCGGACGGCCGGATCGTGCCGGTGAGCGCCGAGGCGAGGTTCGAGCGGCGGAGCTCGCGGGCCCACGAGACCTTCGTCACCACCATCGCCTTCCCGGAGGTCCAGCCCGGCGCCATCCTCGACTACCAGTACGACCTCGCCTTCTCCTCGTCCGGCGTGCTCGACCCCTGGTTCTTCTCCGACGAGCGGCCGGTGCTCCACGCGGAGATCACCTACAAGACGTCCAAGGGCCTGGGCTACCGGGTCTGGACCCGCTCGGCGGACGGGATCGAGATCCACCAGGAGAAGAAGGAGGTCTCCGGCGGTTACGAGCTGCGGGCCTGGGCGGATCGCCTGCCGGCGGTGGCGGCGGCGCCCCAGAGCCCCCCGTTCGCCGAGCTGGCGACGCAGATCGTGCTGCTGCCGGCCGCGCGCGTCGGCTTCGACGGCGGGTACAAGCTGATGTCCGACTGGTCGAACACCACGCGGCTGATCCAGCAGGGCTACAACCAGGTCCGCGCCCGCGACGCCGGCGTGGCGAAGGCGGCGCGGCAGATTGCCGCCGAGGGGAGCCTGCGGCACAAGGCGGAGCTCCTCTACCGCTTCGTCCGCGACGAGGTCCGCACCGAGCCCGGCTCGGGGGTGCTGCTCGACGACGGCGCCGCGACCCTGCACCAGATCCTCGCCGGCCGCCGTGGCACCGGGGTCGAGAAGACCCTCCTCCTCCAGGCGATGCTGCGGGCGGCGGGGATCGGCGCCGAGCTGATCTGGGCCGCCGACCGCGACCGCGGCTCGATCGACGTCAAGCTGCCGAGCCCCGGCTGGTTCGACCGCACGCTGGTGATGATCGAGCCCGACTTCGAACGGATCTTCCTCGACCCCGACGCGCCCGGCCTGGGCTTCGGGCAGCTCCCGGCGCAGCAGGACGGGGCCCCGGCGGTGAGCGTCGAGACGGCGCGGCTGTTCCATCTCCCGGCGCTCCCCTACGAGCAGAACCTGCGGCGGGCGGAGGTCGAGCTGGCCCTCGACGCGGCGGGGAAGCTCGCCGGCGCCGGCACCCTGCGCCTCTCCGGGCTGCGGGCGCTCGAAAAGCTCGGCTGGAAGGCGGACCCGGCGGCGACCGCGCACGCCTGGGAGGAGTGGCTCGCGGAGCGCTACCGCGACTTCAGGATCGCGGACGTGCGGGTCGCCGAGGCGCCCGCCGAGCGGACGGTGACCGTCACCTGGGCGATGGCGCAGCGGGAGGACGAGCTGCTCGCCGACGAGTCCACCCTGCGGCCGAGCGCGCCGCTCGGTCCGCTCCGCCAACCGTTTGTGGAGGAGGCGGCCGAGCGCAAGGTCGACGTCGTCCTCGACACGCCGGGGCGCGACGAGGTCGAGCTCCGCCTGCGCTGGCCGGCGGGATGGCGGCTCGAGCGGGCCCCCGCCGCGCGTCCCGCCTCCGCTCTCGACGCCGCGGGCGGCAGCCTGGCGGTCGAGATCGTGGCCAAGGCCGAGGAGAGGACCCTCGTCTACCACCGCCGCTTCGACCTCTCCCGTCGCCGCCTCTCGCCAGGCCAGGAGTACGCCGCCTTGCGCACCCTCTTCGCCGCCGCCGCGGCGAGCGACGCGGAGAGCGTGGCGCTGGTCCGGCGCTGACCGATCGCGAATCAACCGAGAGGATATCCATGCCACGACACCGTCCGCACCGCTTCCTCCCCGCCGCGGCGCTCGCCGCCCTCGCCGTCGCCGGTTTGGCCGGCTTCTCCGACGCCGCCCGGGCGCTCGACGCCCTGCCTCCCCTCACCGACGCCGAGAAGGCGCTGACCTCCGTGCCGGGCGAGCCCAACGCGCCGGCGGTGGTGCTGATCAAGCGCGGGGAGTTCCTGATGGCCGGCTACGGCCAGCGGACCGCGAGCCTGTCGTCGCTGCTCCACATCCAGGTCCGGCTCAAGATCCTCACCGAGGAGGGGAAGAGCAACGGCGAGGTGGCGATCGGCCACAGCGACTTCCAGCGCCTGCACGGCTTTCACGGCCGCACCATCCTGCCGGACGGCCGCGTCGTGCCGGTCGCCGCCGACGCCAAGTTCGTGCGCAAGACTTCGCGCTCGCTCAAGACTTTCACCACCGCGGTGGCCTTCCCCGCCGTGCAGGTGGGAGCGATCCTCGAATACGAGTACGAGCTGTGGTTCGATTCGATCTTCTTCCTCGAGCCCTGGTACTTCGCCGAGGAGGTCCCGGTGCGCTACTCGGAGATCATCTTCAAGACGGCGCCCGGGGTGGCGGCGCAGGCGTGGAGCCGCGGCCCGGCGCGGGTGAAGATCCAGCGCCAGACCGACCGCACCTCGAACGGCTACATCACCAAGGCGTGGGCGGAGAACATTCCCTCCGTCCCCGACGACGCCTACGGCCCTCCCTACCAGGACCTGGCGGCGCAGATGCTGATGCTGCCGACCTCGGCCTCCAACGAGTACGTCCACCAGTCGCTGATGGAGAGCTGGCCGAAAACCTGCGAGCTGGTCGGCGGCGCCTACGACCAGGCGCGCCGGCACGACGGCGGGGTCGCCAAGGCGGCGCGCGCGCTGGCCGCCTCCGGCTCGACCCGGGAGCGCGCCGAGGTGCTCTACCGTTTCGTCCGCGACCAGATCGAGAACGACGGCTACATCGGCGTGGTCACCGACGGCGGCCACGGCATCGGCAAGGTGCTCGACGATCACAAGGGGGACCGCGCCCAGAAGGCGCTGCTGCTCCAGGCGATGCTCGCGGCGGTGAAGATCGACTCGCGCCTGGTGTGGGCCGCCGACCGCGACCGCGGGGCGATCGACCCCGCGCTCCCCAACCCGCGCTGGTTCGACTCCGTCCTCGTCCTCCTCGACCTCGACGGCAAGAAGGTCTACCTCGATCCCACCGACCGCTCGCTCGGCTTCGGCCGCCTGCGCCCCGGCTACGAGGGGACGCCGGCGCTGATCTACGATCAGAAGAAGCCCGAGGGGGTGGTGCTCCCCGAGACCCCCTACGACCAGAACCTCGAGCGCGCCGAGATCGACCTCGGCCTCGACGCCAAGGGGCGCCTCACCGGCACCGGCACGCTGCGGCTGGCCGGCCAGAAGGCGTGGCCGAAGCTCGACTGGAAGGCGGACGAGGCGAAGGCGACGGAGGCGTGGAAGGAATGGTTGGACAAGCGCTTCCGCGAGTTCCAGGTCTCCGCCGTCAAGGTCGTGGAGGCCCGCGAGGAGGGGAAGGTCACCCTCACCTGGGCGCTCGCCCAGCGCGAGGAGGAGGTGCTGGGCGACGAGGTGACGCTCACCCCCAGCGTCCCGCTCGGCCCCCTCGCCCAGCCCTTCGTGCAGCCGGCCTCCAGCCGGCGCAGCGGCGTCGTCTTCGACACCCCGTACCGCCAGGAGGTCGAGCTGCGCCTGCGCTGGCCCGAGGGGTGGAAGCTCGAAACCGTGCCGGCGGAGAGGAACCTGGCCGGCAAGGCCGGTGGGCTCAGCCTCGACGTCGAGGCGAAGCCCGCCGAACGGACCCTGGTCTACAAGCGCCGGTTCGACGTCACCCAGCGCCGGCTCGACACCTCCGCCGAGTACGAGGCGGTCCGCTCCCTGTTCGCCGACGTGGAGAAGAACGATGCGCAGAAGCTGGTCCTGGTCCACAAGTAGGGGGCTCGCCCTCCTGGGCGCCCTGGCGGTGACCGCGGGGCTGAATCCCCTCCGTGCCGCCACCGTGCTCGAGCGGACGGTCGACGTCGAGATCCGGGCGGACGGCTCGGTCGTCGAGCGCCATCACCTGCGGGTGCGGCTCGACAACCCGAACGATTTCGCGCGCTGGTCCCCCTACCCGATCGTCCTCGACGACAACCGGGAGCTCGCCGACCTCACGGCCGCGGCCACCCGGCCGGACGGCAAGACGCTCGCCGTCCCGCGCCGCGACGTCGACACCCGCGAGGTGACCGGCGAGGGGGAGCTCCACTCCTCGCGCGTCGTCCGCGCGATCAGCTTCCCGGCCGTCCCCGTGGGCTCGACCCTCGCCGTCGACTACGCGGTGCGCGAGCGCCCCTACTTTCCCGGCGGCCAGATCGATCTGGGATCGACCGAGCGCACGGAAGCGCTGCGCGTCAGCGTGCACGGCGCCGGCACCGGCTGGCGCTATCGGATCGACGGCGGCAATGGGAGCGATGGCGCGCTCGCCGTCCAGGAGACGCCGGGAGGCGTCACGGTCACCGGTGCCCACCTCCCCGCCCTGACACCCCCCGCGCACGCCCCCGAGGCCGCCGCGGACGGCGCCGTGCTGCGCTACGCCTGGGGGGACACCGCGAGCTGGGAGGCGATGGGGCGCTGGTACCAGGCGATCCTCGCCCAGGTGCCGCGCGGCGCCGAGCCGGTGCGCAGCCGGGCCCGCGAGCTGACCGCCGGGCTCACCGACCGCGGCCAGCGCGTCGCGGCGCTCACCGCCTTCGCCCGCCGCCGGGTGCGCTACGTGGCGGTGGAGGTGGGGATCGGCGGCTACCGCCCGCACACGCCGCAGCAGGTGATCGAGCGGCTCTGGGGGGACTGCAAGGACAAGGCGCTGCTGCTCGTCGACCTGCTGCACGAGGCGGGGATCGAGGCCTATCCGGCGCTGGCGCTGCTCGGCTCGCGGGCGCGGGTGGACCGCGAGTTCCCCTCGCCGTATCAGTTCAATCACATGATCGTCGCCGTGCCGGCCGCGGGGCTCGCCCTCGGCCCGGACGCACCGGTCGCCGGCGGCTATCTCTTCCTCGACGCCACTCAGGACTCGGGCGGCCTCGCCTGGCTGCAGCCGGCGGTGCAGGACCAGGAGACGCTGGTGGTGCGCGACGGCAAGGGAGAGCTGGTGCGCACGCCCGTGCGCAGCGCCACCGAGGCGCGGCGGCTCACCGTGACCCTCGACCTCGCCGCCTCGGGCGAGGCGAAGGGGAGCGCGCGCCTCGAGCTCACCGGCGAAGGGGGGGCGGCGTTCCTCCATCTCCACGACGGCGCCAGGCCGCAGGAGGTGGACCGCGTGTTGCGCCAGGTCTTCGCCGCCCTCCTCCCGGCCGGCGCCGAGCTCGCGGACCTGCGCTGGCAGTCGGTGGACGGCGGCCTCCCCGAGGTGCGCCTCGACGCCAGGGTGCGGATCCCGCCGCCGGGGGCCGTGGAGGCCGGGATGCTGCCGGCGATCCCCGTCCCGGGAGTGGTCGACCTGCCGCCGCCGGGGCTGCTCGACGGCCGCATCCTGCCGGTGGTCGAGCAGCCGTTCGCCACCCGCGTCAGCTGGAAGGTCAACCTTCCCCGCGATGCCTGCAAGGCCGAGACGGCGGACGTCGCGGTGCAGAACGCCGTCGGCGCCTTTCATCAGACGGTCGCCGTCCATGGCCGCCAGCTGGCGATCGAGCGCACCGCCGAGCTGCGCCAGCGCTGGGTGGAGCCCGCGGCCTTCCCGGCGCTCAAGGAGATCGGCCTCGCCGAGGCGCGGACCAACAAGCGGCGGCTGCGGGTGAGCTGCGGCGGCTAGGTCGTTCCCGGGTCTGCCGCGGCGGCGTTGTCCGCGGGCGCCGCGGGCTGCCCGGCGCCTCCGGCGCCGATCTCGCGATACTCGGCGGCGTTCTCGGGGGTCGTCGGCTCGTACTTGTAGTCGGTTTTCCCCGCCACCGCCTCGGCATAGTAGGCCGGCCCGATGATGATCGGAGCAGGGTTCCAGTAGGAGTGGACGTCGTCCCCCTGGCGCAGGACGTACACCGGGCTCCACAGCTTGGGCTCCGCCTGCTTGGACCGCCCCAGGTCGTCGCCGAGAGCGACCAGCTTGCTCCCCCAGACCTGACATTGGATGTCCGGGCCGTCGAGATTCCGGGGGAGCTGAAACTTCTTCGCCGCGCCCACGATCCAGGCGGCGAAGGCATCCTTCTGCGAGGAACGCGGCCACCCCGGAACCTTGTCCCTGGCGCCGACCGAGACGCAGCTCTTGGCGGCATACGAATAGAACTGCTGCATCAGCCAGGCTTCGTTCCCCCACCAGGTGTCGTTGGCGGCACAGAGCTGGGCCAGCTCGTCCTTGCCGGCCTGCCGGATCAGGGGTTTGTTCGCCCGCAGGGCGTAGCGGATCGCGGCATGCGCGGTCAGGTGCTGCCAGGCGTGCGAGCCGGTCAGAGTCTCCGCCTCCTCGTGCCCGACCGTGAATTCTTTCTGGTAGCGCTGCAGGCAGAAGTTGATCCACCAGGGATCCCCGGTCAGGAGGCCGGCCGCGACCTGCAACCATTTCTGGTTGGGGCTCCCCCGCAGACCGCTCTTCGGGCCCGCCGTCCATTGGGCGGGAACCGGAGCGGTGGCGAGCTCTTTCGCGTCGACCGATTGACCGATGTAGGCCACCAGCTTGCGCAGCCAGTCACCGCTGTTCTTCGGGTTGTTCATGGCGCAGAGTACCTGCTTGGCGGCGGCGGCGGCTCCGCATCGCCGTCCGCCGGCGGATCCGCCGGCGCGTCGGCGGCCGGCGCCGCGGCCTTCTTCCCCGTCGCCCGCCCGTCCGCCCCGGCGACCGGAGCCGCGTCGGCCGGCTCGGCGGGGGCGGCGGCGCGGGAGGGGCGGATGAGGATGGCCCCGGGAGCGGCGCCGACCGGCAAGGCGGCCGGCGTGGGCGCGGCGGCCGTGGCGGGTTGAGCGGGCGCCGGCGCCGCCTCGTCGCCGTTGCCCGGCGCCACCTCGAGGCCGTGGTCGGTGATCGCGTAGTGCGGCTCCTCGGCGGCGGCGGGGTCCGTCGGCTGGCCGCCAAGGGTGATGTCCGCCTGCTGCGGCGGTCCGCCCGGCGCGTGGCGCAGGCAGGTCTCGGTCGGCGCCTGCCACTCGGCGAACATCTCGGTGACCCGGTAGGGGCAGAGCTCGGTCGCCAGCTGCCCCGTGGTGGGATCGATCGTGACCTTCACCATCCCCGGCGGCACCGGGAAGTCGGCGTACCCCTTGGCCGGGCGCACGGCGGCGGTGAAGCGGCTCCAGATCGGCAGCGCCGCGCTGGCGCCCGAGAAGGCGGTCGGCGCGTTGTCGTCGTACCCTACCCAGACGATCGAGACGCGGTCCGGCGAGTAGCCGGCGAACCAGTTGTCGCGGCGGTCGCTGGTGGTGCCCGTCTTGCCGGCGAGCGGGCCGTCCACCCCCTGCGAACGCGAGGCGGCGGCGGTGCCGTGGTCGATCACCCCCTGGAGCATCGAGGTGACCTGGTAGGCGGTCTCCGCCGGCATCGCCCGCTTCGGCGCCGGCAGGTCGTCCCCGGTCTCCGCCTCGCCGCCGGGCTTGAGCACCGCGGCCAGGCTGTGCAGCTGCGGGCGCAGGCCGCCCGCGGCGAGCGTCGAATAGACCCCGGCCATCTCGTACGGGGTGGCCTCGAAGACCCCCAGCGCCGCCGAGGGTACGGCCGGCAGGTTGCCGGTCATCCCCATCTCGCGGGCGAGGCCGATCACCCGCGGCATCCCCACCCCCATCGCCACCCGCACGGTCGGGATGTTCAGGCTCTGCTCGAGGGCCATCCGCGCCGTGACCCAGCCGCGGAAGGTGCGGTCGTAGTTCTGCGGCTGCCAGCTGGCGTTGCCGATGCGGACGTTGATCGGCGAGTCCTGGAGCAGGGTCGCCGGGTTGGCGGTCCCCTCGGCCAGCGCCGCCCCGTAGACCACCGGCTTGAAGGCGCTGCCGACCTGGCGGTGGGCCTGGGTCACGCGGTCGAACTGGCTGCGCTCGTAGTCGCGCCCGCCCACCCAGGCGAGCACCGCGCCGTCGCGTGGATCGACCGACACCAGCGCCGACTGCAGGGGGTTCTTGTGCCCCTTCTTCCCCTCGAGGGCGGCGAGCCCCTGGGCCACCGCCGTCTCCGCCTGCCGCTGGTCGCGCCAGCGCAGGGTGGCGAAGAGGAGATAGCCGCCGCCGTCGAGCTCGCCGGCGTGGAAGCGCTCGCGCGCCTCGGCCTCGGCGGCGCGGGCGAAGTAGGGGGCGATCGGCCGCGCCGCGATCTCCTGCGGATGGGCGGCGAGCGGCGCGGCGACCGCCGCGGCAAGCGCGGCCTTCGAGATCCAGCCGAGGTCGCTCATCCGCTGCAACACCCGGTTGCGCCGCTCGACCGACCTCTCCGGGTGGTCGATGGGGGAGAGGCCGCCCGGCGACTCGATCATCCCGGCGACCGTCGCCGCCTCGGGGAGCGACAGCTCGGCGGCGTCCTTGCCGAAGTAGGCGCGGGCGGCGGCGCCGAGGCCGATCAGATTGGCGTTGCCGCTGCGGCCGAGGTAGATCTCGTTCAGATAGGCCTCGAGGATCGCCTTCTTGCCGTGGCGCAGCTCGAGCATCTCGGCGATCAGCGCCTCCTCGGCCTTGCGCTTGAGCGTGCGGCGGTTGGTCAGGTAGACGTTCTTGACCAGCTGCTGGCTGATCGTGCTCCCCCCCTGCACGTCGCCGCCGCGGGCGTTGACCCACAGGGCGCGGGCGATGCCGGTGGGCGAGACGCCGGGATGGGTGTAGAACCCCGAGTCCTCGGCCGCCAGCACCGCCTTCACCACCGGGTCCGGCAGAGCCGCCAGGGTGACGGGACGGCGCTCCTCCACGGCCTTGTCGTAGAACGAGGCGAGGAGCGGCGGCTCGAGCTGGGCGCTCTTCGCCGCCTTGCCGTCGAGCCGGATCGTCTCCACCCGCCCGCCGCGGAACGCGACCTCCAGGCGCCCGCCCCCCGCCTCGCCGTCCGGGGTGGGGAACTTGCGCAGATGCACCGCCACGAGGTCGCCGGCCCGGCGATAGGCGCCGGTCGGCAGCTCCGTTTCCGCCGCCGCGCCGGCCTTGTCGCCGCTCTCCTCGCGGCTCTCCTCTCGATAACCGGCGTCCGCGAGCTCCGCCACCATCTCGGCGGCCGAGAACGGCTCGCCCGGGGCGAGCGCGGGGACGCTCGCGTAGAGCCGCGACGGCTGCGCGTAGGGAGCCTCCGGGAACTTGCGGGAGATCCGCCAGAGATAGACCGTCAGCGCGAGGCCGCAGAGAAACAGGACGGCCGAGGCGGCCAGCCCCGCGAGCACCAGCCGTCGGCGGGCAGGGGTGAGGTCCGGAAGGCCGGGGCGCGACCCGGGAAAAACGGCGAAAGGCTTCATGCGATCCAGACTGTGGCAAGCTACATGCCAGCCGTTCTCGGCATGGGGGTTGCGGGAGTTGGATGCCGACGAAAAGGAGGCGAGGAATGAGCCAGGAGGCAGAGAAGGACGCGGGCGCCCTCGCGGGCGAGGAGCTGCGGCGGCGGACCGCCGCGCTGGGACCGGGGTGGACGGTGGTCGACGACCGCAGGCTGGAGAAGGAGTACCGCTTCAAGGACTTCCGGGAGGCGCTCGACTTCGTCGACCGCCTCGGCGAGGCGGCCGAGGCGCAGGGGCATCACCCCGACGTCTTCCTCGCCTGGGGGAAGGTCAAGGTGACCCTCTGGACCCACTCGGCCGGCGGGGTGACCGCCGCCGACCTCACCCTGGCGGCGGAGGCGGATCGGCGGGCCTGATCCCGCGCGCCAGGCTGGCCACCACCGTCGCCAGCTCCTGGATGTCGACCGGCTTCGCGAGGTGCATCTGGAAGCCGGCGCGCAGGGCGCGGCGGCGGTCCTCGACGCGGGCGAAGGCGGTGAGAGCGGCGGCCGGGGTCTGCCCGCCGCGCTCGGCCGGCAGCTCGCGCACCCGCCGGATCAGCGCGTAGCCGTCCTCGCCGGGCATGCCGATGTCCGAGAGGAGGACGTCCGGCCGCCATCTCTCGAGGCAGGGGATGGCCTCGGCCGCGGAGGCGGCGGTCTCCACCTCGGCGTTGCAGTGCTCGAGGATCTGGCGCATCGTCTCGCGGGCGTCCGGCTCGTCGTCCACCACCAGGACGCGGATCCCCCGCAGGTCGAGCGCCGAATTCTCCTCGCAGGGGTTCTCCCCCAAGGTCTCGGCGGCGGGGTGGACGCGCTGCGACTCGGCCGGGGTGAGGTGGGCGATCGACAGCGGCAGCGCCACCAGGAAGGTGCTCCCCGCGCCGTCGCCGGGGCTCTTCACCCGCACCGTGCCGCCGTGCAGCTCGACCAGGTGGCGCACGATGGCGAGCCCGAGCCCGAGCCCGCCGTGGCGGCGCGTGGTGGTGCCGTCGAGCTGGCGGAAGCGGTCGAAGACGTGGGGCAGGAACTCGGGCGCGATGCCGGCGCCGTTGTCGGCGACGATGATCTCGATGTGGGAGTTGACCCGCTCGAGCCGGACCTCGACCTTCCCCCCCTTGGGAGTGAACTTGACGGCGTTCGAGAGCAGGTTCCACACCACCTGCTGCAGGCGCCCGGGATCGCCCGCCACCGGGCCGGCGAACGGATCGACCACCCGCCGCAGCTGGATCTGCTTGGCCTCGGCCGCCGGGCGGATCGCCTCGACGGCGGCGTCGATCACCGCCGCGAGGTCGGTCGGCTGCACGTCGAGCCGCATCTTGCCGGAGATGATGCGGGAGACGTCGAGCAGGTCGTCGATCAATTGCGACTGCAGCTTGGCGTTCCTGACCACGGTGTCGAGCCCGCGCCGGCGGCGCTCGGGGTCGTCGCCGGCGGCGAGCAGGAGCTGCGCCCAGCCGAGGATGGCGTTGAGCGGCGTGCGCAGCTCGTGGGAGACGGTGGCCAGGAACTCGTCCTTGCTGCGATTGGCGGCCTCGGCCTCACGGTAGGCGGTCTCGGCCTGGGCGAGCAGGGCCGCGCGCTCCTGCTCGGCGCGCTTCCTCTCCGTGATGTCGATGCAGGAGCCGATGTACCCCTGGAACTCGCCGCCCTCCCCCTGGCGGAGGATGCCGTGGTCGAGCAGCCAGCGGAACTCGCCGTCGTGGCGGAGCAGCCGGTACTCCATGGTGAACGGCTGGCGCGCGTCGAAGGAGCCGCGGTAGATCTCGAGGCAGCGCGCGAGGTCGTCGGGGTGGACCCTGTCGGCCCAGCCGTTCCCCAGCTCGGCCTCGAGAGGGCGCCCGGTGAAGTCGAGCCACGCCTGGTTGAACCAGTCGCAGAGCTTGTCCGTGCGGGCCATCCAGATCATCACCGGGGCGCTGTTGGCGGTGATCCGGAAGCGCTCCTCGCTCTCCTGGACCTCGCTCTGGACGCGGCGCAGCTCCGCCTCCCGCCGGGCGCTCTCCTGGGCGGCCGCCTCCGCCCCGCGCCGGCTCCGCAGGAGGCGCTCGTTGAGCACCGCCATGAAGACGCCGATGGCGACGAAGGTGACGAGCTGCACCGCGCCCGCCGTGGTGGAGAAACCGAAGCGGTGGACCGGCGGCAGGAGGAAGTAGTCGGCGGCCAGCGCGGAGAGGGCGGTCGCCGTGAGGCCGGGGCCGAGCCCGCCGTAGGCGGCGGCGGCCAGGATCGCCGGGAACAGGAAGAGGAAGGGGGTCCCCGGGCCGAGGTAAGGGGAGAACAATCCCCGCACCAGCATTCCCGCCGCCACCGCCACGACGGCGGCGCCGTACCGCAGCCACGCCGGGCGCTCCAAGTGGTTGGTTGCTCCGTTCACCCGTTCCAGCCCGCCTGCCTTCCTGACCGGCCGAGGGGATGATAGCGGATTTGGGGGCCTCACCGCCTCAGAAGGCGACCTGCAAGCGGGCCAGCACCTTGTCCTGCGAGCCGAGACGCCCCGCCTTGACCCGCAGGTAGTCGGCCATCAGCTTCAGGTCGTGCCCGTGGATGTAGTAGTTGAGCCCGAGGGTGGTGGTATCGGTCTGGTTCTTGTCGACGTCGTCGTTGGGATCGAAGGTCTCCTGCTTGACCACGATCTGAAATTTCCTGGGCACCAGGAAGAGCGACGCCTGGACGTAGCCGCCGACCGCCTGGAGCCTGGCGCTGGGGATCGAGTTGGCGGGCTCGAAGCGGACCTCGAGGTACTCCGCCCAGAGCTCGAAGGGGCCGGAGACGAACTGGCTGTCGACGCCGAAGCCGCGCCGCTTGCCGGTGAAAATACCGTCGCGGTCGCTGGTGGTCGGGGTGGAGTCGAGCCCGAGGTCGGAGGTGAGGGCGAGCGACGTGTCGTCGGCGGTGAAGCCGTCGACGCCGATCGACCAGCTCGCCTTCTCGCCGCCGAGCTCCCCCCGCCAGGGGATGCCCGAGACGCGGCCGACGGTGTCCAGCTTGTTGTTGTCGTTGGCGTTGGTGTTGACGCCGTTGCCGTTGAAGGTGCCCACGGCGTAGGAGAGGCGCTTGTCGAGGAGGTCGCCGCCGAGCTGGACGCCGATCTGCCGGTTGAGGGTCAGGCGGTCGTTGGCCATCGAGCGCTCGATGGTCAGCAGCCGGGGATCGGCGTAGAGCTGCTCGAAGCCGAACGGCGTCTTGAACTGGCCGGCGCGGACGTTGGCCGCCGCGTAGCGGTTCCAGTTGATGTAGCCGTCGGTGAGCTGGGCCCGGAAGCCCGAGGTGTTGCCGAGGCTGCCGGCGAGGTCCATCTCGAAGCGGAAGTCGAACTGCTCGAGGAACGAGCCGGTGGCGTTCAGCCGCGCCCGCCGGAGATAGAAGCGGTCGTCGCCGTTGGTGAAACGGGCGTCGCCGCGGTCGCCGCCGTCGAACTGCGCCTGGATCAGGCCGCCCAGCTTCAGGCTCACCTCGCCGCCGGCGGGCTTGACGACCAGGACCGGCGCGGCGTCCGACGGAGCGTCCGGCTTCGCCTGGGCCGGCTGCGGCGCCTCGGGGGAAGGCGGGGGCGTCTGCGAGGATTGGGCGGCAGCGCCGCCCGCCGTCAGGACCAGACCGGCGCCGAGCAGCAGCGCCACACCATGGAGATTCAGGGTTCGCAAGCGAGCTCCTCCTTCAGAGATTCAGAAGCGGTGAGGGTAACAGGAGCGATATATAGGATCAAGTAATTCGGAACCGGATACCGCCCGGACAATTCCGCCAGCCTAGGATCGAGAGGTGACGCCGTCAGTCGCACGGAGGTTCCAATCCGGTTCCCGGCCCGGGCGCAGGCAGTACACTCTGGCATCCATGAACCGCAGAGCCCTCACCTCCGGCCTCCTTCTCGTCCTGCTGGCCGCCGCCTGCGCCCAGCCGGCGCCGCCGCCCGCCCGCGTCCCGCTGCTGTCGCAGAGCTGGGGGGAGATCGAGCGCCAGGCGCGCGGCCAGACGGTGACGCTGGTGATGTGGAAGGGCGATCCCGCCGCCAACGCCTACATGGACCGCTTCGTGGTCCCGGCGCTCGCCTCCCGTTATGGGATCACGCTGCGGATCGTCGACGGCCAGGGGGACGCGATCGTGTCCAGCCTGCGCAGCCAGATCGAGGCGGGGCGTTCGCAGGACGGCATCGACCTCGCCGCGATCAACGGCGAGGCGTTCGCGCCGCTGCGCCGCCTCAACGCCCTCTTCGGCCCGTTCACCGCCAAGCTCCCCAACGCCCCGCTGCTCGACCTCCAGGACCCGTTCATCGGCTACGACTTCCAGCAGGGGATCGCGGGCTACGAGTGCCCCTGGGGGACCTCGCAGCTCACCCTGATCTACGACCGCCGCCGGGTCGCCTCGCCCCCCCGCAGCCGCCAGGCGCTCGCCGCCTGGGTGCAGGCGCACCCCGGCCGCTTCACCTTCGACAGCTCGTTCACCGGCATGACCTTCCTCAAGTCGCTGATGATCGACCTCGGCGGCTCCCCCACGGCGCTCGACGGCCCGTTCGACGAGGCGAAGTACGACCGCCTCTCGGCGGCGCTCCTCTCCTACGTCAACGCGATCAAGCCGTATCTCTGGAAGGAGGGGGACACCTTCCCCGCCAGCGTCGGCGAGCTCCACCGCCTGTTCGCCGCCGGCGAGATCGATTTCACCCTGAGCACCAACGACGGCGAGGCGGACAGCAAGGTCGCCCGCGGGGAGCTGCCCCCCACCTCCCGGGCGTACGTGCCCGACTTCGGCACCATCCGGAGCTCCCGCTACCTGGCGATCCCCAAGCGCGCCCCCCACCTCGCCGGAGCGCTGGTCGCCGTCAACTTCCTGATCTCTCCCGAGGCCCAGCACGCCAAGCTCCTCCCCACCGCCTGGGGGGACGGCACGGTGCTCGACGTCGCGCGGCTCCCTGCCGCCTGGCAGGAAAAATTCGCCGCCGTCCCCGCGCGCCGCTACGGGCCGCAGCGCGCGGAGATCGCGGGGAAGGCGCTGCGGGAGCCGGATGCGGAGTACCTGCTCCGGCTCTACGACGACTTCCGCAAGCACGTCCTGCGCGGCTGAACACCGGCGGCCTCCCATAGCCAGAGATGTATTTCAGTGGTCCGGCCTTTGCATTCCGGCTGGAGTGGAGGGCTTCCTTTGGCTTTAGAGTCTCTGTCCGAGAGAGAGATCCTCGACCGCTCCAACGACCGGGACAGGTTCCTGATGTCCCTGATCGTCCTGGGGAACCGCGAGGCGTATGCCGAGCTGTTCGACCGCCTGTCGGCCTGTGTCCTGGGCGTGCTGGTCCGGCTCCTGCGCCGGAGGAGCCTCGCCGAGGAGGTTCTGCAGGAAACCTTTTTACAAGCCTGGATGCAAGCCGGGGACTACCGGCCCGAGCTGGGGACCCCGCGCGGCTGGGTGCTGCTGATCGCCCGCTCGCGCGGCCTCGACTGCCTGCGGCGCGAGGGTTCGCGAAGCCGGCGTGAGGAGACGGTGGCGGTGCGCGAGCCGCGGGTCCTTCCCGCGACCGGCACGGCGCACCTCGAGACGCTCGAGCTCCAGGCCCAGGTCCGCCGGGGGCTCGAGCGGCTGCCGGCGGCGCAGCGGGCGTGCCTGGAGCTCGCCTACGGGGCCGAGCTGTCGCACCCCGAGATCGCCCGCCGGCTCGAGATGCCGCTCGGCTCGGTGAAGTCGCGGCTCCGCCTGGGGATGCGCAAGCTCGGCTCCCTGCTCGAGCCCGAGCCCGCCGGAGCGCCAGCCTGACGCGCTACATCGGCGGCATGCGGCAGGTGTTGCCGCCGGCGGCCGGCAGGTAGCACTCCTTCACGTAGTCCATCACCATGCGGTCGGCGTTGTAGCGCCAGGCGAGGGTGCGCATGGCGCGTTTGACCCGGGCCATCCAGCCGGCCGGGATCCCCGCCGCGTCGCGCTGGTAGTAGAGCGGCACCACCTCGCGCTCCAGGATGGTGAACAGGGCCTCGGCATCGCGCTCGTCCTGCACCTCGGGGTCGGCGTGCACCTCGCCGCTGCCGATCGCGAAGCCGTTGCCGCCGTCGTAGGCCTCGGCCCACCAGCCGTCGAGGATCGAGCAGTTGAGCACCCCGTTCAGGATGCACTTCTGGCCGCTGGTGCCGCAGGCCTCGAGCGGCCGGCGCGGCGTGTTGAGCCAGGCGTCCACCCCCTGCACCAGCTGCCGGCCGACGTGCATCGTGTAGTTCTCGATGAACACCAGCTTGCCGGCGAAGCGGGGATCGTCCTCGAACCGGGCCACCTTCTGGGCCAGCTCCTTGCCCTCCCGGTCGCGCGGATGGGCCTTGCCGGCGAAGACGATCTGCACCGGCCGCTGGGGGTGGTTGACCAGCCGGTCGAGGCGCTCGAGGTCGCGGGTCAGCAGGTCGGCCCGCTTGTAGGTGGCGAAGCGGCGGGCGAAGCCGAGGGTGAGCACCTCGGGCGCCAGCGCTTCGTGCTCCGGCGCCGCGAGCCCCAGCCGTTCGCTGCGGTCGGCCAGGCGGCGGCGGGCGAAGGCGTAGAGCCGCGCCTTGAGCACCTGATGGACCTCCCAGATCTCGGCGTCGCGCACCTGGTCGATCTTCATCCAGAGATCGGGGCGCGAGATGGCGTCGAGCCAGTTGGGCCCCAGGTGCTGCTGGAGGAGGAAATACATGTCGGCGGCGAGCCAGGTGCGCACGTGGACGCCGTTGGTGATGTGGCCGATCGGCACCTCCTCCTCGCTCTTTCCCGGATAGAGGCCGTGCCACATCTGGCGCGACACCCGGCCGTGGAGGGCGGCGACGCCGTTCGCCCGGCGGCTGAGGTTGAGCGCCAGCACGGTGGGGCAGAACGGCGCCTCGGGGTCGTCCCGGCGCTCGGAGCCGAGCGCCAGCACCTCGGCGATCGGCATCTTGAGGCCGCGGGCGAGCGGCTCGAGGTGGGAGCTCGCGAGCTCGACGCGGAAGCGGTCGTGCCCGGCCTCGACCGGCGTGTGGGTGGTGAAGCAGCTCATCGCCGCCACCTCGCGGATCGCCGCCGCCGCCGTCACCCCTTCCCGCTCGACGATCTCGCGCGCCCGCTCGAGCAGGGCGAAGGCCGAGTGCCCCTCGTTGAGGTGGAGCACCGAGGGCTTGACCCCCACCACCCCGAGCGCCCGGTGGCCGCCGACGCCGAGCAGGATCTCCTGCTGGATCCGCATCTCCTGGTCGCCGCCGTAGAGGCGCGCGGTCAGCGACTGGTCGGTCGCCGAGTTGGCGTCGTCGCGCGCGTCGAGCAGCAGCAGGAGGCTGCGGCCCACGTAGACCCGCCAGATGCGCAGGAAGACGTCGCGCCCGGGGAGCTCGACGCTGAAGCGCGCCGGCTCGCCGTCGGCTCCCAGCACCCGCTCGGCGGGGAGCTCGGCGCCCGAGATCGGCTCGTAGAGGTCCTGCTGCCAGCCGGTCTCGTCGATCAGCTGGTGCACGTAGCCCTGGTGATAGAGCAGGCCGACGCCGACCACCGGCGCCCCGAGGTCGCTCATGCTCTTCAGGTGGTCGCCGGCGAGCACCCCCAGCCCTCCCGAGTAGATCGGGAGCGACTGGTGGATGCCGAACTCGGCCGAGAAGTAGGCGACCGGCCGGGCGAGGATCGGCCCGGCGTGGACCACCCCCCAGCTCTCGCCGCCGCGCAGGTAGCTCTGCAGCCGGCGGTGGGCCTGGTTGATGCGGGTCTGCATCTCGAGCTCCTGCACCCGCTGGTAGACGTCGTCCGGCGGGATGCGCTGGAGCAGCGCCACCGGGTTGTGGTGGACGATGCGCCAGGTCTCCGGATCGAGCTCGCGGAAGATGGCGCGGATGTCGGGCTGCCAGGACCACCAGAGGTTCTGGGTCAGCTCGCGGAGTTTCTGGAAGGTCTCTGCGGTCGGTTCGTTCATGTCTCGGCTCTCCGTCGGCGAAGGTTTCCTGGGCTGGACGGACCGCTGCGCAGCGGCGGGAAAACGATCGCGGATGCAGCGGCGGAATATATCAGGGAAGAGAAACCGCCCTGCCGGGGTTGACGCCTCACGGTCGCCTCCATACAGTAGGCGGGACCCCCTTCAAGTTGCTCAAGGAGTGTCGTGGAACCACCGTTCGCCGCCGATCTGGCCGCCGTGGCCCGCATCGATTCCGTCCCTGCGATCCTCGAGGTCGTCTGCCGCTCGACGGGCATGGGCTTCGCCGCGGTGGCGCGGGTGACCGAGGACCGCTGGATCGCCTGCGCGGTGCGCGACGAGATCGCCTTCGGCCTCCAGCCGGGGGACGAGCTCCGGGTGAAGACCACGATCTGTGACGAGATCCGCGGCAGCGGCCAGCCGGTGATCATCGATCACGTCGCCGAGGACCCCGACTTCTGCGGCCACCCGACGCCGAAGATGTACGGCTTCCAGAGCTACATCTCGATGCCGATCCATCTCCCCGACGGCCGCTTCTTCGGCACCCTCTGCGCCATCGACCCCCGCCCGGCACGCCTGAGGACGCCGGAGACGATCGGCATGTTCCGTCTGTTCGCCGAGCTGATCGCCGTCCACCTCGACGCCCTGGAGCGCCTGGCCCTCAGCGAGACCGCCCTGCTCGACGAGCGGCGCAGCTCGGAGCTGCGCGAGCAGTTCATCGCCGTCCTCGGCCACGACCTGCGCAGCCCGCTGGGGGCGATCGACGCCGGGGCGAGGGTGCTCGACCTCCTGCCGCTCGGCGAGGAGGCCGTTCCCGTCGTCGGGCTGATCCGGCGGAGCGCGGCACGGATGGCCGGGCTGATCGACAACATCCTCGACTTCGCGCGCGGCCGGCTGGGCGGCGGCCTCTCGCTCACCCGTCTCCCCGACGCCGGGCTCGCGGCGGTGCTGGAGCAGGTCCTCGCCGAGCAGCGCAGCGCCTGGCCGCACCGCATCGTCCATTCCGAGCTGGCCTTGCACCGCCCCGTGGACTGCGACGGCCAGCGCATCGCCCAGCTGTTCTCGAACCTGCTCGCCAACGCCCTCCTGCACGGCGACCCCCAGGGCCCGGTGCGGGTCTACGCGCGGAGCGGCGACGGCGGCTTCGAGCTCGCGGTGGCGAACCACGGCACGCCCATCCCTCTCGAAACGCAGGCCCGCCTGTTCCAGCCCTTCTCGCGCGCCTCGGCGAGGGCGGATCAGCAGGGGCTCGGCCTCGGCCTCTACATCGCCGCCGAGATCGCCCGCGCCCACGGCGGCTCCCTGGAGGTGGAATCCTCGCCGGAGGAGACCCGCTTCACCTTCCGGATGCCCGGGGCGGCGGCGTAGCAAGCCGGTGGCCCGCCCTGCGAAGAGACGGACCGCCGGGAGGGACAGACGCCTCAGCGATTCTTATTTCCCCTCTGCGATTCTTATTTTGGGGGTGCGATCCTTAGCTCGGCTCTGCGATTCTTCTTTTGGCCCAGCGATTCTTCCAACAGCTCTGCGATCCTTATTTTGGCCCAGCGATTCTTCTTTTGGCCGTGCGATTCTTATTTCGGCTCGGTGATTCTTATTTTGGCTCTGCGATTCTTCCAACGAGCCAGCGATCCTTATTTTGGCCCAGCGATTCTTATTTTGCCTCGGCGATGGATCGCTGAGGCGTTGCACCCTTCGATCAGCCCTTCCGAGCCTCTTCCGCGCCGCCCACGGCGGCTCCCTGGAGGTGGAATCCTCGCCGGAGGAGACCCGCTTCACCTTCCGGATGCCCGGGGCGGCGGCGTAGCAAGCCGGCGGGCTTCGCGCCCCTCTTCTTCTGCGCACGATCGCGAAAAGATGCATAATGGACGGGAACAGGAAGGACTTGAATGTTTTCTCCCGCTTCACTAAGCTTGCGGGTCCCGCGCGGGTGGATTTCAGCCCCCCCCCCCCCCCGGGGTCATTCCGATGTCCTTCAACTTGAGATGCTTTCTGGAATGGTGAGGGTAACGTTGTCGAGTCTCCAGCCCCTGGGTGACGCTTCTTTCAGCCGATTGGACGCGGTGGAACGGCCGCCGCGCGTCGTGGCCCTCGCCGCGTCGTCGGGAGGCCTGGCGGCCCTGAGCCGGGTCCTCTCCGCCCTCCCCGCCAGCTTCCCCGCCGCCATCGTCGTCCTGCAGCACCTCGACGCTCAACACCGCAGCTGGATGGCGGAGATCCTCGCCCACCGCACCGGCCTGCGGGTGGAGGAGGCCCGGGATGGCGTGCGGCTCGCCGCCGGCACGGTCTTCATCGCCCCGCCGGGCCACCACCTGCTGGTCCGCGAAGACGGCACGCTGTCGCTGACGGACACCATGAAAGTCCAGCACGTCCGCCCCTCGGCCGACGTCCTCTTCGCCTCGCTCGCCGCGAGCTGGGGCGCCGGCGCCATCGCCGTGGTGCTCTCGGGCACCGGCGCCGACGGCGCCGAAGGGGTGTGCGCGATCAAGCATCACGGCGGCACGGTGATCGTGCAGGACGAGGCGAGCGCCGCCTTTTTTGGCATGCCGGGCGCAGCCATCCATACCGGTATGGCCGACCGTATTCTGCCGCTGGGCTCGATCGCCGCCGCGCTGGAGGAGCTGACCGCCGGAGGGACGGCATGAGCGCCGAGAGCAACGCCCAGCCCCCCACTCCGAGAGCGACGCCGAGGACGCCCCGGAGAAGCGCGGCGCGCGGGCGGGCGAGACGCCGGCGTCCAAGGATTTCGTCAAGCTGCTCGAGTACCTGAAGTCCAGCCGCGGCTTCGATTTCTCGGGCTACAAGATCCCCAGCCTGATGCGCCGGATGCAGAAACGGATGCAGCAGCTCGGCATCGGCTCCTACTCCGACTACGTCGAGTTCCTGGAGGTCCACCCCGACGAGTTCCTGCCGCTGTTCAACATGGTGCTGATCAACGTCACCGCCTTCTTCCGCGATCCGCAGGCCTGGCAGGTGCTCGCCGAGCAGATCCTGCCGCGCATCCTGGCGGGCAAGGGGCCGGACGAGCCGGTCCGCTGCTGGAGCGCCGGCTGCGCCTCCGGCGAGGAGGCCTACACCCTGGCCATACTGCTCGCCGAGGCCATGGGAGACGACCAGGAGTTCCGGCGGCGGGTGAAGATCTATGCCACGGACATGGACGACGAGGCCCTCGCCCAAGCGCGGCAGGGGAGCTACACCGCCGCCCAGATCGAGGCGATCCCGGAGGCTCTGCGGACCAAGTATTTCGAGCCGTCCGGCGAGCGCTTCCTCTTCCGGCCCGACCTGCGCCGCTCGCTGATCTTCGGCCGGCACGACCTGTTGCAGGACGCGGCGATCTCGCGGCTCGACCTGCTGACTTGCCGCAACACGCTGATGTACTTCAACGCCGAGACGCAGGCGAAGATCCTCGCCCGCTTCCACTTCGCCCTCCACCGCAACGGCTACCTGTTCCTCGGCAAGGCCGAGACCCTGCTCAGCCATGGCAACAGCTTCCGGCCGGAGGAGCTGAAAAGCCGCATCTTCCAGCGCGCGCCGACCACCAACCTGCGCGAACGCCTGCTGGCCCTGACCCCGCCGATAGCTGCCGAGGGCGGGCTGCCGGTGGCCCGCCAGGTGCGGGTGCGCGACGCCGCCTACGCCGCCGGGGCGGTGGCCCAGATCGCGGTGGACCGCCGGGGCTACCTCGTGCTGGCCAACGGCAAGGCGCGCGAGACGTTCAACCTGGCCCCGGGCGACCTCGGCCGCCTGCTGCAGGATCTCGAGATCTCCTACCGTCCGCTCGAGCTGCGGTCGCACATCGAGGCCGTCTGCCTGTCGCGGTCAGGCGTGACGCTCAAGGACGTCGAGTGGCACCCGGTGGGAGGTGAACGGCGCATGCTGGAGATCCAGGTGCTGCCGCTCGCCGACGAGTCGGGCGGGATGCTCGGCGCCGCCGTCTCCTTCGTCGATCAGACGCTCCAGCACCAGCTCCGCTCCGAGCTGGAGCGCTCCAACCAGGAGCTGGAGACCGCCTACGAGGAGCTGCAATCCGCCAACGAGGAGCTGGAGACCACCAACGAGGAGCTGCAGTCCACCGTCGAGGAGCTGGAGACCACCAACGAAGAGCTGCAGTCCGCCAACGAAGAGCTGGAGACGATGAACGAAGAGCTGCAGTCCACCAACGAGGAGCTGCGCTCGATGAACGATCAGATCCAGCAGCGGTCGGACGAGTTCGGGCAGGTCAACACCCGCCTCCACTCGATCCTCGGCAGCCTGCGGGCGGCCGTGGTGGTGCTCAATCCCGCGCTGGAGGTGGAGGTGTGGAGCGACAAGGCCCAGGAGCTGTGGGGGCTGCGCGCCGACGAGGTGCGGGGGCAGCCGTTCCTGAAGCTCGACATCGGCCTGCCGGTCGACGCGCTGAAGCAGCCGATCCTCGCCTGCATGAACGGCGGCCCACCGACCGCCGAGGTGCTGCTCGACGGCGTCAACCGGCGCGGCCGGGCGTTGCGCTGCCAGGTGACCTGCGCCCGGCTGGGAGATGGAGCGGACCACGGCCTGCTCCTGATGATGGAGGAGGCGGCCGGCGAATCCGCGCCGCTGCCGCAAAGCTGAGCTGAGCTGAGCGGAGAAAGAGCCTGATGCCGAAGCGAACCCCATCCCTGGCCAAGCTCTCCTCCGCGCAGCGCGAGCTCCGCATCCTGCAGGGCGAGGTCGCCAACCTCTCGGACCCGAAGCGCTTCGCCGCCGATCTCGCCCGCCTGGAGGGCCAGCTCGCCGAGCTGGAGGTGGCCTATGAGGAGCTGCACCTGCAAAACGAGGAGCTGCAGACCACCCGCGAGGCGCTGGAGCGCCAGCGCCACCGCTACCTCCATCTGTTCGACGAGGCGCCGTTCGGCTACCTGGTGACCGACCTCTCGGGCCTCGTCGAGGAGGCCAACCGCACGGCCGCCGCCATGATCGGCATCCCGCAGCACTGGCTCCCCGGCAAGCCCCTGGCGCTCTATCTCGGACCGAAGAGCCGCGCCGCCTTCCGCCAGCTCCTCCCCCGGGTCTGCGCCGGCGAGAGCGTGAAGGAGCTGGAGGTGCGGCTCGCGCCGCGCGAGGGCGAGCCGCTCGCCGTCGTGCTGACGGTGGTCCGCGACCTCGACGACCAGAACCGGGCGGCGCGGCTGCGCTGGACGATCCGCGACGTCTCCTCGGCCAAGGCGGCCCAGGAGGCGCTGCGGGCCGCCGAGGAGCGGCTGCTCCACTCCCAGCGCCTGGAGGCGGTGGGCCGCCTGGCCGGCGGCGTCGCCCATTCCTTCAACAACCTGCTGGCGGCGATCTCCTTCCAGTGCGAGCTGCTCTGCGAAGCGATCGCGGAGGAGGACCCGCGCCGCTCCCACGTCGAGGAGATCCAGCACGCCGGCGAGCGGGCGGCGGCCCTGGCCCGCCAGCTCCTCGCCTACGGCCGCAAGCAGACGCTGCAGCCGCGGGTGATCCATCTCGACGCCGTGATCCGCGAGATCGAGCCGATGCTCCGCCGCCTGGTCGGCGAGAACATCCGGGTCGAGACGCGGCTCGATCCGGCGGCGGGCCCGGTCCACGTCGACATGGGCCAGCTCGAGCAGGTGATCCTCAACCTGGCGGTCAACGCCCGCGACGCCATGCCTCAGGGCGGGGTCCTGGTGCTCGCGGTAGAGCCCGTCGAGCTCGCCGCCGGCTCTTCCGACGTCGAGCTGCCCCCCGGCCTTTATGTCCAGCTCGCCGTGTCGGACACCGGCACCGGCATCTCCCCCGAGGCGCTGAGCCACCTCTTCGAGCCGTTCTTCACCACCAAGGAGCGCGGCAAGGGGACGGGCCTGGGGCTGGCGACGGTGCACGGCATCGTGCACCAGAGCGGCGGCCGGATCCGGGTGGAGAGCGCGCCGGCCCAGGGCTCCCGCTTCATCATTCTCCTGCCCCGGACCAGCGAAACCGCCGAGGCCGTGCGGCCGCGCACCGCCTCCGGGCGCCCCGCGCGCCGGGGCTCCGAGGTGGTGCTGCTGGTGGAGGACGAGGACAACATCCGCGAGCCCGCCATCGAGATCCTGGAGGCCCGGGGCTATGAGGTGCTCGCCGCCCCGGACGCCGTCGAGGCGCTCGCCGTCGCCGACGCCCACCGCGGGCCGATCCACATCCTGGTCACCGACGTGGTGATGCCGGGCCTCTCCGGCAGCCAGCTCGCCGGCCGTCTCCTCGCCCGGCGGCCGGAGCTGCGGGTGCTCTACATCTCGGGCTACCCCGAGGATGCGATCGCCCACCACGGCGTGCTCAGCGTCGAACAGAACTTCCTCCAGAAACCCTTCCCCCCCGGACAGTTCCTCGAGAAGATCCGCGAGGTGCTCGACGCGCGGGTGGCGGCGGCGACCGGGTAAGGCCCCGGCACGGGCCATGCAGCCCATTCACCCACCATGAACATGGACGCAGATCCTGCCGGACGGGACATCATCGCGATCGGCGCCTCGGCGGGGGGCGTGCATGCCCTCTGCTCGGTCATCGAATCGCTGCCGCCGGGCCTGCCGGCCGCGGTTTTCGTCGTCCTCCACGTGGCGCCGCACGGCCGTAGCGCGCTGCCGGCCATCCTCACCCGGTCGGGCTGCCTGCCGGCCGTGCACCCCGCCGACGGGGAGGAGATCCAGACCGGCCGGATCTACGTCGCGCCTCCGGACCGCCATCTGATGATCGAGGCGGGCCGGATCCGCCTCTCGCGCAACGCCAGCGAGAACGGCCACCGCCCGGCGGTGGACGTGCTCTTCCGCAGCGCGGCCCGCGCCTATGGGCCGCGCGTCGTCGGCGTGGTGCTCACCGGCAACCTGGACGACGGCACGGCCGGTCTCGCCGCGATCCAGCGCTGCGGCGGCGCCGCCGTGGTGCAGGACCCCAGCGACGCCGACTATCCGAGCATGCCCGAGAGCGCCCTCCACAACGTCCAGGTGGACCACGTGGTGCCGCTCGGCGACATCGGCGCCTTGCTCGACCGCCTCGCGCGCGAGCCCCGGCCGGCCTTGCCGGAAGGCTGCGCCTGCCCGCTTGAAGAGGAGCCCGACGCCATGGGTACGACCGATCGAGACCTCGGAGAGGCGAACCGGCACGGCTCGCCCTCGGGCTTCACCTGCCCCGAGTGCGGCGGCACCCTGTACGAGAAGCCCGGCGAGGGGCTGGTCCACTTCCGCTGCCGCACGGGGCACGCCTACTCCCCCGAGAGCCTGCTCGCCACGCAGTCCGACAATCTGGAGAGCGCCCTCTGGGCCGCGCTGCGGGCGCTCGAGGAGAACGCCGCCCTCGCCCGGCGCATGGAGAAGCGCGCCCGCGAGCTCGGCAACGGGCGGACCGAGGAACGCCACGCCCAGCGCGCCCGCGACGCCGAGAAGCACGCCAAGCTGCTCCGCACCATCCTCACCCAGGGCGGCGCGGAGCTCGAGACCGCATAGCTGCGGCGCCAGACGAGCCCGGAAACCGTGAATCCGAGAACGTCGGGCCGAAAATTCGTCCGCAAAATCTCCTGAGCGGCCTCGCGGTTGAATCCTCGCCGGAGGAGACCCGTTTCACCTTCCGGCTGCCGGGGGCGGCGGCGTAGCAAGCCGGGGCGACAGCGCAAGAGCCGGGGCGACAGCGCAGCAAGCCGGGGCAATGGCGCAGCAAGCCGGGGCAATGGCGCAGCAAGCCGGGGCGATGGCGTCCCTGGCAGGGAGAGGCCTCTCCCTCGCGGGGCCGAGCCTTTCCCTGATGGGGACGAGCCTTTCCCTGCCAGGGCCGAGCCTTTCCCTGCCAGGGACGAGCCCTTCCCTGCCAGGGACGAGCCCTTCCCTGCCAGGGACGAGCCTTTCCCTCGCAGGGGCGAGCCTTTCCCTGACCGGGATGAGCCTTTCCCTCGCAGGGGCGGGCCTTTCCCTGCCAGGGACGGGCCTTTCCCTGCCAGGGCGAGCCTTTCCCTCGCGCGCCCTCACGCCAAGGTCGACACGACGAACTGTTGCAGCTGCGGCCTGGTGAAGCTCTCTTGCTGTCCGAACAAGAATTACCGCGGCCAGACTGAGGCAGGCGCCCCTTTAGTGCTTGACCCTGGCTCCCTTCTCAGAGGAGGAGCCTGGTGTCATTGGAGCTCCGTCGATCTCGCAGCTCGCCACATCCTTCCAAGCCGCTTGATCGAGCGCGTCCCACGAGATCCGCCAACGGCCTTGCCGGCCGTTCCATGCCGCGAGGTAAAGGCCATCCAGACCGGCGGCTATCGTGTAGCGGCCCGAAGCTTTCAGGTCCAAGGGAATCCTTTCGAGGAGCAGCACGGAGGGGTCGAAGCGGTCTAGCGCGGCATCTCCGGCTTCCGTGCGCACCAGGAGGTAGATCTTCCCATCGCGTCCCTCGGTCAGGTCGAAAGCCGCCTGCTGGCCCGAAAAGGGGGTATAGGTCGATTTCTCCTTCAGGGGATTTTGCGCCGCATCGCTTGGATTCTGATCGGCCGTGGAGCGCTTGATCTCGACGGCCGGCTTCTCGTTCTTCTGCTTCCGCACCTTCCCTCCGTCCACGACCACCTCCAGGTTGGGGCGGAAGCTCGGGGCGAGCCGCTGCAGGCGATAGCGATATTGCCCGGCGGCCCAGAGTCGCCCCAGGCGGTCGCCTGTCATATAGACGGATCTCTCGGCGACGGCATCGTTCAATCGAGAGCCCTGGTGCAACAGGCTCGACACTGAGACCCCCTTCGTCTCGGCCGCCGGGTTCCAGCGTTCGCCGTCGAAGACCACGAAGGCGGGAGGAGTGCCTACCTTCTCGATGTCCACCGACTCCCCTCCCATGGGCAAGGGGAGGACGGCGACGACCGGAGTATCCCGCAGGAACGTTATCGACCAGGGTTTCCAGGGCAGGGGAGGCAACGCCGTCTCCTTGCCGTCCACGAACAGGCGCACCCCCAGGTCGGCGTAGATCAACCAGCGATCCCCGGCCGGGCTCAGCACGGCATCATGGACCATCTGGCTTGTGGAGGAGGCCGCCGTTTCCAGGCGGATCGGCTCGCCGAAGGCGCCGGACTTCTTCACCGGGTACACCTCGAAGGTATCCCCGCGAAAGAAAAATACGTGGCCCGACCGATCGGAGCTCACGATCTGCGCGCTGTCCCATTCGGGGCTCGCTTCGTCGACCCGCAGCCGTTCGGGCTGGAGCTCATGAAGGGGCGCGGGCGTTGCCAGCCTTCCGACAAGGACCGCGACGAGAGCCAGAGGGAGCGTCCGCCCAGATGTCTTCATACTATTTAGTCCCGGCAGTTACTAATCGATCCCTGCCAGGTTCCATCTGGACTATAGAAGTCGCAGATCCTGCATGTTCCGTAACTATTGCAAATGAACGAGGCACCCGCGGGCTTCGCCGCCAGGATCGTTACCGCCGCAATCGCTCCAGCAAAGACTGCCTTTCTCATCGTGGCTCGACTCATTCCATCTCCTTTTGGCCGGTGGTGGTCAATATCTTAGCAGGTGCTCCAGTGCCAGAGCCGCCCTTCTTCACCAAGCCAGGGATCTTGAGCGTCAGCTCACCATTCACCAAGAGAGTACCGCCAGCACAACGGCCCTGCGGCAAGATCCCGAAGGAGAGGCCGATCCATTCCGAGGGGAGAGCCAGGCAGGCCTCATAGGCCCCCGGCTCCAGATTGGGGATCAGAGAGCGTCTCAACCCTTGGTTCTGCGTCCCCGAAAGGTCCGCCCACTGTCGCAACCCGAGGAGCGGCTCGAGCGAGCCTCCATGAAGAACGTAGACCATCGGCTCGTTCGGGTCCATGGGATCGATCGGCTGATTCTCCACGACGAGATTGCCGCCGGCCTGATCGAGCCCCACCGGCAGGGTCGAGTCCGGAGGAACTGGCACTCGGAGCATGCGGTAGGAGAACCCCGGAGCGCTGACACTCAGGAGAATCTGTTGCGTCTTCCCAGAGAGCCGGATCTCGGAGCGCCCCTGGGCGTCGGACGTATAGATTCTTGCGGCGATATAGGGCGTATCGGCAGGCACCGCCTTGATCCTCGCGCCAGGAACCGGGCCCGCCGAGGACACGACGGAGACCGAGATCTTGAGCTGCGGGTGGGCGACAAGGACCCAGGACTTGGAGTCCTCTTCCCCCTGGACGTCAACGGTCACCGGATCGGCCACCCGGTCGTTCCCGCCATCCGCCTCGAGGAGCGTCGGCCCGGGGAGCATGCCGTGGATTTCGAACCGGCCCTCCGAGTTGGTCCGCACCTGGACCTCGCCCTCCTGCTCCTCGCCGTCGCTCATCGCGCTGACGATGGCCTGAGGAATCGGAGTGTTCTGTTCGTCCACCACCTTGCCCCGGAGCACCGTATTCGGCAGCCGCAGCTCGATCTCGGCGACGTGAGAGCCCTCCGAGGGCGCGATCTTCACCGTCGGAAACTCCCGCTCGACCTTCGGATCCTCGGAAGAGACGTACACCTTCCAATTTCCCGGCCGGGGAATGAACGACTCGAAGCGGCCTTTGTCGTCCGACTGCGCCTCGATGCGAGGGGCGCCGAAACGGCCGCCGATTGCGACCTTGGCGGACAACGGCTCCTTGCCGAAGAAGACCCTTCCCCGGACTCGTACGATGTCCATCCGTACGTAGAGCGGAGCGGGGTTCCGGTCGATCTTCACCCCTTCCGCCCACCACGTCTCCCCACCTGGCCGCGATACCTTCAGGCGGTAGTCCCCCATGGGAACGTCGGGCTTCTTCCAGGAGCCGTCGAGGCTTGCGGCCATGCTGCCCACCGTATCGACCACGGAGGAATCACGGTCCATGCGTTGCAGCTCGACCGTCCAGGGCTGGCCGGTCGGATCGGCGGGAGGGTCGATATAGACCTCCAGCAGCTTCGGAAGATCGAGGAGAAGCGGCGGGTTTGCGACCTCGGTAACCTCGCCCGCCAGGACGCGGACGGAGGTTACGGCTGGGGCATAGCGAGGATGCCGCGCCTCCAGGAGATAGGCGCCGGGAGGCACGCCGTCCAGCTGAAAGAAGCCCTTCGCGTTGACGGTGGCCTCGAAGCGCAGGCCCTCCAATCGCTTGCGCTCCCCGGCATCTTGGATCGCGCCACCGATCCGGGGCCGCAGGCTTACATGGGCGGCGTCACCTAACGCGGCACCGTCCGCGGAGACGATCCACCCCTGAACGGCGGAGCCCTGGCGCAGCTCAATCCGGCCCGGGTGCACCGTTCCCTGGGCTGGGACCTGAATCCCCCAGAGGTAGCGCGGGATGAAGCCGTAGGCTTGGAACCGCACGTCCAGAGTGCCCGCCGGAAGCTTGCAGGCCCAGATCTCTTTCTGCAATGGGCATTCGACCTGGGCAGTGTGGGACGGGGACGTTGATACGCCCTTTCCGGTGGAGCGGAAGAACACTGTCAGGCTGGCGGGAGGCTTGATTCCCGGGCTCAGGGAGATTCCCCCTTCGATCCTCCCGGCCGGCCACAGCTCCAGCGTGACGGTGGGGGCGCCCTTCGCTCCCTCCGCGAGCTCCAGCTGGAACGGAGCCCCCCAATCGTTCGGCGTCTCCGCCGCCAGCACCCACCGGCCGGGCTTCAGCAGGACCGATACGGTAGCCCCTGTCTCGATCGAGAAAGAGACCGGTGGGACCTTCCCCTTGCCATACCATGTCGCCGTGGCCTTTGCCTTGATTGGCGCGGCGCCTGCCTGGGGAGACCGAAGATGAAGCCGGACGTTGACGGGGACGGGGACGTTGACGGGGACGGGAGCGGAAGCCATCGGAACCTCTTCCGCCCACAGAGAGACGGGACCGGCTCCGAGAGAGACAACTGAGCACAGGAGGGCAAGGCAGAGGCGCGCTACGATGGTCATGGCACGGGCGGCTTCAAGGGGAGCCCGACTCAGGGCTTGAACCTCAGCTCGGGATCGTGCTCGGCGCGATACAGGAATTTCACCAGCCGGCGGGCCAGGTCCACCGTGACGGTCTCCCGCTGGGCGGCGTCACAGAAGAGTTGCAGTGCCGCCAGGGTCTCCCGCTCGACTTTCTGTGCCCGGAAGATTGACAGCATCTCCTCCGCCAGCGTCTTCACCGCGCCCGTCCGACCCTGCTCCAGGAGAAGCACCGCCAGCTCGAGGGTCACCAGCGCGTAGTCAAAGGCCAGCGTGCGGCGGCGGAACACCTGCCGCGCCTGCTCGAAAGCTGCTTTGGCCTCCTCGGTCCGCCCGAGCCCGGCGGCAATTTTCGCTTCCAACCAAACGACCCGCGTCCGATCCAACTCCTCGCCCAGCCGCTCGGCCAGCTCCTTCACCTCGGGCAGCCGCGGCTCAGCCTCCACGAATCTTTCCAGGTGGCAAAGATTCACCAGGAGATTGAATCTCACACCGAAAGCGTGCCGGGGCTCCTTGCTAGGATTGACCAGGGTAGCCGCCTCGAGGAGAGCAGCCGTTGAAGTTTCTGGATCGCCGAGAGTTTCATGGATTTGGGCTTTGGTGAGGAGGATCTGACAGCGCAATTCTCCTGGGTCGAGCGCCAGCGCCTCGTCAATCCGCTTTAAGGCTTCCGGAAACCGTCTTTGATCTCGCCGGAGGGCGGCTTCGAGCCCCGGCAGCCAAGCCTGATTCAAGAGCCCCGGGTTGCCAAGCGCGCCGCCGGCCTCCCAGAGACCCCTCGCACGGAGCATCGCTCGCTCGGCCCCTGGCAGATCGTTGCAGACTCGGCGGGCATTGCTCACGTGAGCCCAGGCGTAGCCCTGAAGCCGTAGCCGCTCAACCTCCCCGCCTGGAATCCGCTCGGCGATGAGCAGAGCGAGCTCGGCCAGCTCCAACGCCTCGGTCGGGCGGTTTGGCGCGCTCTGGATACTCTCGGCGGCCACCCGCACACAGAGCGCTTCGCTCCAATACTCCTCCAGCTCTTCCACCAGCATCCGGCGTTCCGAGGCATCGCATGCTTCCAGGTGGGCCCAGAGCGCCGCCGTATCCATCGGCTCTTCGGGAGTCTGCCGGCCGAGGGGCTCAAGGACCAAGGTGGCCGCCCTCTGGACCAGGGTGATGACTTCGGCGGCCAACCCGTGAGCGAAGACGCGATCCGCACGGGACCTCCCTGCCGCCGTCGCCCGGAACGAGCGGATCGCCCACAGCAGTGGATCGAGCAGGTGGACGGGGAAGCCGGCGGCCAAGGCGGCTCGTTCCAGCACCTCCCTCGGTGCAGCCCGTTCGCCGCGCTCGTAGACCGAGAGCTGGCTCGGCGCAATGCGGGCGGCCCTGGCGAAGTCTCCCTGATCCAGCAGGAGAGAGGAGCGGAAAAGGCTCAGCGCAAGGCGCGATTCCGGATCGTTCTTGTCCGCGTCTTCCATCGTGTCCTCCGGGTCAGTGCTGCAATATCGCTCGGATGGCTGGTTCGTCCACCTGATTCCGGGCACGATTAACTCCAGAGAGTCCGGCTCCGCGGTCATGGAGACCGAGGTGAGCCGCCTCCCTGAAAAGGAGCCGGTCATGGGTATTCATCGGAAAGCAGCCGTCCTCGTCCTCCTCGGGCTCAGCCTCGGAACCTCCGGGGTCTTTGCCGCGAAGTTCCGTCTGGAGGGTCCACCTCATCCAGCAAAGACAGACGCCCGCATCGCTATCCACCTTGAATCTCGGTGGAATTACCTCGCGGTAATTTGGCGTAAGGCCGGCTGCACAATCGGGCCTTGGGGACAATGTGGGGCCGGTCCCGCGCCACAGGGCCCGACCTTGAATTCCGGGTGCACCATTAACGCACTGGGTAGCTGCTCGCCCGGCCAGTAGCCATAGGTGCAACTGAGGGGCCGAAGACCTCACAGGGCTTTGACCCCTTCCTCCGTGAAGCGCAACTCGGGATCGAGCTGGGCGCGGTGGAGGAATTTAACGAGCCGCCGCGCGTGCTCCAACGTCGCAGATTCCCGCTGGGCCGCCTCGCAGAAGAGCTGAAGCGCTGCCAGGGTCTCCCGCTTAACTCCCTGCGTCCGGAAGATGGGCAACATCTCCTTTGCCAGCGCCTTCACTTCGGCAGTAAGGCCTTGCTCTAGGAAAAGTACGGCCAGCTCCAGGGTCACCAGTGCATAGGTAAGAGCGAGCTCGCGGCGTAGAAATACCCTCCGCACTTGCTCGAACGCGCCGCGCGCCTCGGGGGAACGCCCGAGGCCAGCGGCGACTTTTGCTTCCAACCAAACGACTCGCGTCAGGTCCAACTCCTCTCCGAGCCGCTCGGCCAGCGCCCTTACTTCGGGCAGTCGCGACTCGGCCTCCTTGAACCTCTCCAGATGGCAAAGGTCGACCAGGAGATTGAACCTCATACCAAAGGCATCCCGCGGCCTCCGGACCGGATCGATCAAGGGAGCCGCCTCAGAAAGAGCCGCTGCGGAGCCCTCCGGATCGCCGAGAATCTGGTAAATGGCGGACTTGCTGAGCAGGATCTGCCCCCTCAGCTCCCCTGGGTCGAGCGCCAAGGCTTCGTCAATCCGTTTCAGCGCCTCCGGAAACCGCCGTTGATCCCGGTGGAGTGTCGCTTCGAGCCCCGGCAGCCAAGCTGCGTTCAGGAACCCCGGGTCGCCCGGCGCACCGGCCTCCCAGAGCTTCCAGGCGCGAACGATCGCCTCCTCGGCTCCCGGCAGGTCGTTGCAGACCCGGCGGGCGTTGCTCACATGCGCCCAGGCATAGCCCTGAAGCCGAAGACTCCACGCCCGCTCCCCGGGGAGCCGCTCGGCGATGAGCAGGGCCAGCCCTGCCAGCTCGAGCGCCTGCGCCGGTTGGTTCGGCGCCATCCGGATGCTCTCGGCGGCCACCCGCTCGCACAGCGCCCAGGTCCGGAATTTGAGCCCATGCTCCACGAAGCTCAGCCGACCCGCGGGGGACCGCTTCTTCAGGCGCTCCCAAAGCGACTCGGCAGCCTGCCGTGCGTGGATCGCCTCCCCCCCGACGGTCAGCAGCGAGAGAGAGGAGCGGGCGAAGTCGGCCGCCGAATTCCCGAATTCGACGGCGAGGGCCTCGGCGAGGCGGCCGGCTGCCGCGCGGTAGTCTCCCGTCGATTCCAACGGCCCACGGCCCGACGCCCGGTTGGCGGCCAGCAGGCCGAGGGTGGAGTCGATCGCCTTGGGGGGCAGCCCCAGGAAGGCGATGAGGTACTCCAGCCGTTCCCGGGTGAGCGTCTTCCTCCCCCGCTCGTAGTCGTTGAGGATATTCGGGGAAATTCCCGCCGCCTCTCCGAGCTCGGCTTGGCTCCACCCCTGGCCGGAGCGGAGATAGGTCAACGCGATACTCAGGTCCGGCAGGGCTTCTTTGGCCATCGGGTCGTCGTCTCCTTGAGAGTCCTGCTCAACACTCCCCTTAAACTACGTTGCCGCAAGGGCAGATTTTGTGACACCCGCTTGTAGCGTTCTCAAGAGAAGAGGGTGCGGGTCACGGTGCCGGCGTGACACCGGAACACGCGACCGGGGCATCCTCTGACCGTATTGTCGCGCAATCCGCTCGCGGAGCGATACAGCATGTCCGCGGACGCCAAAGCGGTCACCCTGGCCAGACGGCGGGCAACTCCGGAGGGCGCCCGGGGAAGGAGTCCCGAGGGAGGATCCTCCGCAGGAGGGAGAAGGGTGGGAAGGAAGGCTGGCGCTCGAGGAGCGTGACGGCCTCCGGAGACACTCCCGCTACGGCGCCTTGCCCAATCCGCCGGCGATCCCGGCGAGGATCTCCCGCAGCTCGTGGGGATCGAGCGGCTTGACCAGGTGGCGGTCGAACCCCGCCTCGCGGGAGCGTTGCCGGTCCCCCTCCTGGCCGTAGCCGGAGGCGGCGATCAGCGCCACGTCGCGGAGGGCCGGGTCGGCGCGCAGGCGCTGGGCGACCTGGTAGCCGTCGAGCCCGGGCAGGCCGATGTCGAGGAGGATCACGTCGGGGTGGAAGGCGGCCGCGGTCTCCAGCGCCGCCGGGCCGGAGTGGGCGGTGCACACCTGGTGGCCGTCCATCTCGAGCAGCGCCTTCATCATCTCGGCGGTGTCCTCGCTGTCGTCGACCGCCAGCACCCGCAGGGGGCCAGACGAGGCCGGGGAGCCCGCGTCGAGCGTCTGCGCCTCGAGCGGCGAGGCGCTGGTCAGCAGGACGGGCAGGTGGATGGTGAACTCGCTCCCCTGACCCAGCCCCGCGCTGTGCGCTTCGATCGTGCCGCCGTGCATCTCGATCAGCCGCCGCGACAGGGTGAGGCCGATCCCCAGACCGTCCCGGGAGCGGTCGAGCGAGCGGTCCCCCTGGATGAAGAGGTCGAAGATGCGGGGAAGCAGGTCGGTGGGGATGCCGACGCCGGTGTCGGTCACCCGCAGCACCACCGCGTGGGGGAGGCGTTCGGCGCGCAACGAAATGGTGCCGCTGTCCTCGGTGAACTTGGCGGCGTTGTTGAGCAGGTTGGTCAACACCTGCTCCAGGCGGGTGACGTCCACCTCGAGCCACACCGGCTCCTCGGGGAGCGAGACGCTGAGGGTGTGCCCCCGCTCTTCGAAGGCCGGCCGGATGACGTCCACCGCGTGCCCGACGACGGAGCTCAGGGTCACCTGGCTGCGGCGCAGCTCGACCTTCCCCGTGCGGATGCGGCTGACGTCGAGCAGGTCGTCGATCAGCCGCGACAGCCGTCCGACCTGACGCACGACGATGCGGCGGGTGTGCTCGCGGGCCGATTCGGAGAGCGTCTTCTCGTCGAGCAGGTCGAGGGCGTAGGCGATCGGGGCGAGCGGGTTGCGCAGCTCGTGGGCGAGGACGGCCAGGAACTCGTCCTTCTCCTGGTCCGCCCGCACCAGCGCCGCGGCCTGGAGGCGCAGATCCTCCTCCAGCCGCTTGCGGTCGGTGCGGTCCCGCATGATCTTGAAGAAACCGCGCACCACTCCCTGCTCGCCGCGCACGGCGGTGGTGATGCCGCTGGCGAAGAAATAGCTGCCGTCCTGGCGCACGTGCCAGCGGTCGTCGCTCGCCCGGCCGGTCTCCGCCGCCGTCCTGAGCTCCCGCTCGGGGGCCCCGTTCGCCACGTCCTCGGGGGTGAAGAAGCGGGCCGCGGAGCGGCCGAGGATCTCCTCGGCGGTATAGCCCAGGAGGCGCTCCGCCCCCGGGTTCCAGCTCGCGAGCCGCCCTTCGAGGTCGATCAGGAAGACCGCGTAGTCCTGCACCGACTCGATGGCGAGCCGGTAGGCGTCCCCCGAGCCGATCAAAGCCGTCAGATCGGAGGGTCCGCCGATCGCCTCCTCGCCATCCTGGACTCTTTCCATAGGTACGTTCCTCAGTTGCGTTCCTTCCGAGGCGGGGACCAAAGCAAAGGGCGTGCCTCGCACGGGGCCGCCGGGGGGACGATCCTCGCCGCGGCCGGCCGGCACGTCCCCTGCATCTGCTCGAAGCCCGTGACGAAACCGACAGAGAACCCTGGGCAGGAATCTTTCGCGCCGACGTCCCGGCGCCTCCCCGTCGGCGCCGAGGTGGTCCCGGGCGGCGTGCACTTCCGCGTCTGGGCGCCGCTGCGGCAGCAGGTCGAGGTCGTCTTCGAGCAGGCCGCGGAGGACGCCGCCGAGGACTGGCCCGTCGACTTCGCGCTGACCTCCGAGGGGGACGGCTACTTTTCGGGCACCGTCTCCGGGGCCGGCGCGGGCGCCCTCTACAAGCTGCGCCTGGAGGGCGGCGACGCCTTTCCCGACCCCGCCTCGCGCTTCCAGCCGCAGGGGCCGCACGGCCCCTCGCGGGTGGTCGATCCCGGCAGCCTTCCCCTGGAGCGACGACGGCTGGAGCGGCATCGGCCGCGACGGCCAGGTGGTCTACGAGATGCACGTCGGCACCTTCACCCGCGAGGGGACCTGGGAGGCCGCCTCGCGCGAGCTGCCGGAGCTCGCCGAGCTGGGAATCCGCACGATCGAGCTGATGCCGGTCGCCGAGTTCCCCGGCCGCTTCGGCTGGGGGTACGACGGCGTGGACCTCTTCGCGCCGTACCACCTCTACGGCGAGCCGGACGACTTCCGCCGCTTCGTGGACCGCGCCCACGCCGCCGGGCTCGGGGTGATCCTCGACGTCGTCTACAACCACCTGGGCCCGGACGGCAACTACCTCCGGCAGTTCTCGGACAGCTACTTCACCGACCGCTACGTCAACGACTGGGGGCAGGCGATCAACTTCGACGGCGAGGGGTCGGGGCCGGTGCGCGAGCTGTTCCTGGCCAACGCCGGTTATTGGATCGAGGAGTACCGCCTCGACGGGCTGCGCCTCGACGCCACCCAGGACGTCAAGGACGCCTCGGAGGACCACATCCTGGCGGCGGTCGTCCGCCGCGTCCGCGCGGCCGCGGCCGCCGCGGGAGGCCGCTCGACCTACGTCATCGCCGAGAACGAGCCGCAGCACACCCGGCTGGTGCGCCCTCCCGCGGAGGGCGGGTACGGCATCGACGCGCTGTGGAACGACGACTTCCACCACTCGACCCAGGTGGCGCTGACCGGCCGCAACGAGGCCTATTACAAGGATTACAAGGGCTCGCCCCAGGAGATGATCTCGCTCGTCAAGTACGGCTATCTCTATCAGGGGCAGCGCTACTCGTGGCAGGAGAAGCGGCGCGGGACCTCGGGGCTCGGCCTGCCGCCGACGGCGTTCGTCAGCTTCCTGCAGAACCACGACCAGGTGGCCAACTCCGCCCGTGGCGAGCGCTGCCATCGCCTCGGCTCCCCCGGCCGCTTCCGGGCGCTGACCGCGCTGACCCTGCTCGGGCCGGCGACGCCGATGCTCTTCCAGGGGCAGGAGTTCTGCGCCTCGACGCCGTTCCTCTACTTCGCCGACCACAACCCGGAGCTGGCGAAACTGGTGCGGGCGGGGCGGCTGGAGTTCCTCTCGCAGTTCCCCAGCCTCGCCCTCCCCGAGACCCAGGCCGGGGTGCCCGACCCCGAATTCCCCGAGAGCTTCGAGCGCTGCAAGCTCGACCTCACGGAGCGGGAGCGGCACGCGACCTGCTATGCCCTCCACCGCGACCTGCTGCGGCTGCGCCGCGAGGACCCGGTGTTCCGCTCGCTGGCGAAGGGGTGGCTCGACAGCGCGGTGCTGGGGCCGGAGGCCTTCCTCCTCCGCTTCTTCGGGGAGAACGCGGGGGACCGTCTGCTGCTGGTCAACCTGGGGATGGACCTGGCGCTCGAGCCGGTGCCCGAGCCGCTGCTCGCGCCGCTCACCGGCCTGTGCTGGGACGTCCTGTGGTCGAGCGAGGATCCGCGCTATGGTGGCAGCGGCTCGCCGTCGCCGGAGAACGCGGAGGGGTGCTGGCGCCTCCCCGGCCAGGCGGCGGTGGTGATGAGACTGGTGGAGGAGACGAAGCGATGAACATGCCGGCCCGAACCATGCCCTGGCCCGAGCGGGAGGACATCCCCGCCGAGCCGCTGCCCGAATCGTTGTTGACCCGCGAGTGGCTGATCTCGAACGGCCTCGGCGGCTACGCCTCCGGCACCCTGGCGGGGGTTCCCACCCGCCGCTATCACGGCCTGCTGGTGGCGGCGATGCCGGCGCCGGTCGGCCGCACCTTCATGCTCGGCCAGATCGAGGAGGTGCTGCGCCTGCCGGACGGCACCATCCTCCGCCTGGGGGGCGAGCAGAAGGTGGGGCAGGCCGCCTACGTGCCGGGCGCCGGCCATCTGCGCGAGTTCCGCCTGGAGTGGGGGCTGCCGGTGTGGACCTACGAGGTGGGCGGCTTCCGGCTGCAGAAGCGGGTCTTCCTCGGCCATCTCCAGAACACCGTCCACGTCCTCTACCGGCTGGCGATGGGGGACGGGCCGGTGCGCCTCGAGCTCCACCCCACGGTCCACTTCCGCCCCCACGACGCGCCGGTCTCGACGCCGCTCGGCGGCGCCTACACGCTGACCGTGGTGGGCAGCCGCTACGAGCTCTGCTCGCCGTGGCCGAGCCTGCCGTCGCTGCGCCTGGCGATCGCGGGGGCGCACCCCTTCTTCACCGTCGCCGGGCGCAAGATCGAGGACGTCTACTACGACGTCGAGGCGCGCCGCGGCTACGAATCGGCGGGGGACCTCTGGTGCCCGGGCTTCTTCGGGGTGGATCTGGAGGTCGGCGAGGAGGAGGCGGCGCTGGTCGCCTCGACCGAGCCCTGGGAGGTGGTGACGGCGCTCGGCTCGCGCGAGGCCTTCTCGGCCGAGATGGAGCGCCGGCGGCGGCTGATCTACATGGCGGACCGCCGCGCCCACCAGGGGACCGCCGCCGAGCTGGTGCTCGCCGCCGACACCTTCGTGGTGACCCCCGGCCGCTCCGAGGACGCCGCCCGCGCCCACGCCTCGGGCGACGAGGCGCGCAGCATCATCGCCGGCTATCACTGGTTCACCGACTGGGGGCGCGACACCATGATCAGCCTCGAGGGGCTGACGCTGGCGACCGGCCGCCAGCTCGAGGCCGGCTACATCCTGCGCACCTTCTCGCGCTACATCAAGGACGGCCTGATCCCCAACCTCTTCCCCGAGGGGGACCGCGACGGCCTCTACCACACGGCGGACGCCACGCTCTGGTTCTTCCACGCCCTCCACCGCTACCTCCAGGCGACGGACGACCGCGAGACCCTGCGCCTGCTGCTGCCGAAGCTCCTCGACATCGTCGACCACCACCTGCGCGGGACGCGCTTCGGGATCGGCATCGACCCCGAGGACGGGCTGCTGCGCCAGGGGGCCGAGGGGTACCAGCTCACCTGGATGGACGCCAAGGTGGACGACTGGGTGGTGACCCCGCGGCGCGGCAAGGCGGTGGAGCTCAACGCCCTCTGGTACAACGCCCTGAAGCTGCTCGAAGGGTGGGTGCGGGAGGAGGCGGTGTCGAAGCGGGAGGAGACCGCCCTCAACCTGGCGCACCATGCCGAGCGCTGCCGCGAGTCGTTCAACCGCCGCTTCTGGTACGCCGAGGGGGGGCACCTCTACGACGTGGTGGACGGCGCGGTCGACGGCGAGCCGGCGGACGATCCCGCCTGCCGGCCGAACCAGGTCTTCGCGATCTCGCTCGAGCACCCGGTGCTCGACCCGCACCGCTGGGAGCCGGTGATGCAGGTGGTCGCCGAGCAGCTCCTCACCCCGGTGGGGCTGCGCTCGCTCGCCCCCGGGCATCCCGACTACAAGCCGACCTACGACGGCGACCTGCGGGCCCGCGACGCCGCCTACCACCAGGGGACCGTCTGGGCCTGGCTGATCGGCCCCTTCGTCGACGCCTGGCTGCGCGTCCACCCGGGGAGACCGCAGGAAGCGCGGAAGTTCCTCGCCGGCTTCGTGCCCCACCTGGGGGAAGCCTGCCTCGGCTCGATCAGCGAGGTCTTCGACGCCGAGGCCCCCTACACCCCGAGAGGGTGCGTCGCCCAGGCCTGGAGCGTCGCCGAGGTCCTGCGCTGCTGGATCCGCACCGCCGGCACCGAGGAGGTGGACCAGGAGGTTTCGGTGCGCGAGGAGGCGGTGGCGGGCGGGCGATAACCGCCGATGACGCCAGGGCGACCGCGGGTCGCCCCTACACCCATGGCTCGGCGCGGCTGTAGGGGCGACCCGCGGTCGCCCTCTCTACCCCATCTCCATGATCTCGGCGAGCGTCGCCCGGCGCAGCCGCAGCTCGTCGGGGAGCCAGGCCTCGAACCCGGCGCTGGCGAACAGCGCCTCGTCGCCGGGATACGTCGGGACTAGATAGGCCGGGAACCTCTCGAAGATCTCGCGGTCCGGCCGCTTCCGCCGCCGCTGCACCTCGGCCCGCGCCGCCGCCGCATCGTCCAGATGCCCCGTCAGCCAGTGCAGGGCGCGGAACTGGGCGATCGTCCGCTCGTCGGTGAGACGCGGCGAATCGGGCTCTCCAGAAGTGCCAGGCACTTCGTTAACTCGCTGATTCTGCGGCACGATCCCGAGCTTGCGCAGGCCGCGGCGGAGGAAATCGCGCGGGCCGTACCCCTGCCAGCGGACCTTAAAACCTTCCCAGGTGGTGGCCGGCGGCAGGTCGCGGACGGCGGGCGGCGGAGGCGCGATGGGCTCCCGCCGCGCCGTATTGGCGATGTGGCCGGCGTAGGGGTCGAGGCGCAGGGTCTCCATCCCGGGGTTGGCGAGGAGGAGCGCCTGGGTGCGCGACAGCAGGGTGAGCATCACCGCCGGCAGCACCTTCTCCCACAGCCCCGCCTCGTAGTTCTTGTAGGCGGTGAGGAAGGCGTTGCGCTCGAAGAGGAAGCCGCGGTTGTAGCTCCCCAGCAGGTCGCTGGTGGCGCTCGAGCGGTGATGGACCACGGCGCCGGGCGAGAAGACGATCCGCTCGCCGCCGGACCACAGGCGCCAGCCGAGGTCGACGTCCTCCAGATAGGCGAAGTAGCTCTCGTCGAAGCCGCCCGCCGCGAGGTAGGAGGCGCGGCGGATCAGCAGGTTGCCGCCGCAGGCGAAGGGGAGCTCCTCCCCCGCCGCCGGCACCCGGGCGGTGCGCAGCGGCCGCCGGAAGTCGAGCTGGAAGGCGTGGCCGTCGAAGGTCATCAGGCCGCGGCCGAAGTCGAGCCGCTCGCCGCTCCAGTCGACGATCTGCCCGGAGACGGCGGCGACGTCCGGGGGGGCCGAGGCGAGGGTCTCGACCAGCGCGCCGAGCCAGCCGGGCTGCGGGCGGGTGTCGTTGTTGAGCAGGGCGAGGAGGTCGCCCTCCGCCGCCGCGGCCAGCCGGTTGTTGCCGGCGCAGAAGCCGAGGTTGACCGGGCTCTCGAGGAGGCGGACCCGCGGCTCCCCTCCCCAACGCGCGCGCAGCCAGGCCGCGGTGCCGTCGGTCGAGCCGTTGTCGAGCACCAGGATCTCCCAGGGAACGCCGGGGTCCTCCTGGGCGGCGAGCGCCGCCAGGCAGGTCTCGAGGTGCTGGCGGCCGTTCCAGGAGAGGATGGCGACCGTGACCTTGCGGGACGCCTTGCGCGGCGCCGTCATCCGCCGTCCCCTCCAGGACCGCAGCTTGCGGCGCAGACGGAAGGCGAGGCGGTCGGCGGGCGCCACCGTGGCATCCGACGCGAGGCTCTGCGCGAAGCGCTCCTTGGTCGGGTCGGTCCACGGCTGGCGGCAGAAGGCGACCAGGGGGGCGAGCACGCGGTCCCAGCGGAAGGCGGCGGCGAGCGACCGCGCGCCGGCCTGCCGCGAGGCCGGATCGTCGAGCGCCGCGGCGAGCAGGCGGGAGAGCGCCGCCGCGTCGCCGGCCGGGGCCAGCCAGCCGGCGTTGAATTCGCCGAGCAGGCGGCTCATCGCCCCGCCTTCCGTGGTCACCACCGGGCAGCCGGCGGCCAGGGCGTCGAGGAAGCGGGTGCGCAGCGACAGCCGGGTTTCGAGGCTCGGCCGGTGGGGGGCGACCAGGAGGTCGACGTCGCGCAGCAGGTCGTAGCGCCGCTCGGCCGGCACCCAGTCGTGGACCTGGACCCGGCTCCCCCACCAGCCGAGGGCGCGGCAGCGCGCCTCGACCTCGGCGAGCAGGCGCTGCGGGGTGCTCTCCGGGTTGGGGTTGCGGATCAGCAGCAGGGTCCACCCCGGGCGGTCGAGCGCCGCGAGGGCGGCGAGCAGCGTCCAGGGGTCGTACCAGTCGTAGAGCCCGCCGAAGAGGAGGCGCCGTTCGCCGGGCGCGCGGGGCGGGAGCACCGGGCGGTGAGGCGGCAGCGCGTCCGGCACTCCGAAGGGGACCGCGGCGATCAGCGTCGCGAGGTCGGGGTCGCCCGCCATCCGCTCGGGGTTCACGCGGCCGAGGGCGGCGAGGAATCCCAGGTAGAACGTCCGCTGCTCCTCGGACGAGCAGAGGAAGAAGTCGCCGCGCGACATCTGGAGCCGCCAGGTCGCGTGGTCGTTGCGGTAGGGGTCGAGGCCGAGGGTCGCGAAGTAGGCGAAGTTCTCGATCAGCCAGGGATCGTAGAGGTCGATCGCCACCGGCAGGCCGGGGAGCTCGAGGACGAGGTCGTTGGCGAGCTGCCCCTGGGCCACCGCGGCATCGCAGTCGCCGAGGAGCGCCGCGAGGCGCCCGCGCTCGAAGCGCCGGACCGTCACCTCGCTCAAGGCCCCGAGCGCCGCCGTCTCCTCCGGGGAGGCGGGCGAGACCAGCACGACGTCGATCCCGTACGCCGGCAGCCGCCGGGCGAGCTCCAGGTAGCGGATGCCGATCCCCGCCATCAACGGGCGGACCGGCTCGCTCGACAGGAGGGCGACGCGGGTCATCGGGTCTTCACGGCTTTCGGCCCAGCCACTGGTGGACCCGCCAGGCGCGGGTCGCCTGCATCTCGCGGATCAGCCCGTTCAGCCGCTCGATCTCGGCGTAGGTGCGGCCGAGATGGGCCGTCTGGTCGTCGACCGCGGCGCGGAGCTTCCCCTCGTCGTCGTAGAGGCGCTGGATCTCGGCGGTGAGCCGCTCGGCCTCGGCGGCGCGGGCATGGATCTCGGCGGCGCGGGCGTGGACCTCGCCGGCGAGGCGCTGCGCCTCGCGGCTCAGCACCTCGCGCTCGTCGCGCAGGGCCGCCGCCGCGCCGTTGGACGCGTGGTAGCGCTCCTCCCACAGGAATCTTTCGCGGGCGAGCTCCTGATGGGCCTGGTGGAGGGCGGCGAGGTCGTCGCGCGCCTGGACCAGGTCGCGCCGGGCGCCGGCCCATCCCTCGCGCTCGGCGACCAGCTCGCCGCGCAGGGTGTCGACGGCGCGCGCCAGCGCCTCGGGAGGCAGGCCGGCGGCGTGCTTGGCGAGCACGCGGGCCTTGACCGCCAGGAAGTCGGCACGCTCGCGGGGCTTCTCCCCGAAGACGTGATGGGCGGTGCCGCGGAAGTGCCGGTACTCGCAGGTGACGCGGGCGAGATGATGGAAGGCGGTAAGGGCGGCGAGGCGGATCAGGAAGTCCCAGTCCTCGAAGAACGGCAGCGACGGGTCGAACGGGCCGGCGGCGGCGAACAGCGCGCGCTCGATCAGCAGGGTATTGAACGGGATGTAGTTGTCCACCCGCAGCAGGTCGGGGTCGAAATCGCGGCTGTAGGGGAGGCGGCGCTCGCGGCAGACCCATCCTTCGGCACCCTCGGCGACATCCAGCTCGTAGAGCGCCACCGCGGCGTCGGTGTAGGCGACGCGCACCCCGGTCCCGGAGACCAGCCCGGCGAGGGTCGCGAGGTGCTCGGGGGCGGCGAGGTCGTCGTCGTCCAGGAAGGCCACGAAGTCGCCGGTCGCGGCGGCGAGCCCCGCCTCGGCGGCGGCGGCGCGGCCGCGGTTCTCGGCGAGGTCGACGCGCACCACCGGCAGCGGGTACCCCGCTGGCACCACCGGCGGCGCGCCGCCGTCGTTGACCAGCACCACCTCGGCGCGGCGGTACTCGCCGGCGGCGAGGCTCGCCAGCGCCTCGTCGAGCAGGCGCTGGCGGTCGCGGGTGCGGACGATCACCGAGATCTTCGGTCCCTCGCGGACCGCGTGGACCTCAGGGTGGCCGCCGAGATGGCGGACGAGCTGGGCCGGGCTGCGGGTCGTGAAGTCCTCCAGGCGGAGGCGGCGGTAGCCTTCCGCCAGCTCGACCCCCGGCGCCAGGCTCAGGGTGCGGAAGCGGCGCAGGCCGAGCCCCGCGTTCCAGTAGGGGTGGCGCTCCTCCTGGCTGGCATAGGCGGCCATCGCCCGCTCCAGTCGCTCGCCCTCGGCCGAGACGTCGACCAGGAGATCGGGGTAGCCGGGATGGTTGACCTCGTAGAGCAGGATGCGGAGGCCGCGGTAGGGGTCGCCGTCGGGCGAGCCGTCACGGACGGGTGAGAGCAGCCGGTGGAGCGCCGCGAAGGCGGCGCGGTGGTCGCGCGAGATCTCGAGGGGGGAGGGGACGAGGAGGAGCTCCGGGCGCTGGGTGAGGATCGCCCGGCGGATGCCGTCCGCCGCCCTGTCGAGGTGATGCGCCAGGGCGCCGTCCGGGAGGTCGAGGGAATCGCAGCCGGCGAGGCCGAGGACCTCGCAGGCCTGCGCCCCCTCCGCGCGCCGCCGGGCGCGATAGGCCGCGCGCTCCGTCTCCGTCCCGGCGGCCTCCGCTCCTCCTCTGCCGCCGTCGCCGTCGGTCAGGAAGAGGACGCGCACCGCCGCGCCGGCGGCGGCGAGCAGGGCCAGCAGGCCGCCGCAGCCGAGCACCTCGTCGTCGTAGTGGGGAGCGAGCACCAGGGCGCTCGCCGCCCGCACCCGTTCGGTCGCGCCGGGAGGTTGCAAGGTTCCGTTCATTGGATGTACCCCAGAGCGCGCAGACGGCGCTCGGTCTCGGGACTTCTCGCGGCCTGGGCCCCCGCCTCGCGCCGCCGCCCGGGAAGCCAGAAGCAGAGCGCCGGGCGATTGCCGAGGGCGGCCTCGGGGAAATCTCCCCGGGTGAGGGCGGCGGCGGTCAACGCCCCGCCCGCGTAGAGCGCGCCACGGCCGGCGAGCAGCTGCCCGGCCGGGAGGGCGTCGCCCGTCGAGCCGGGCTTCGACCGACTGGACACCGCCGACATCCCCGGCGAGGAGAAAACCCTTCGCCAGCGCCTCGCCGCCGAGGTCGAAGGTCACCCGGTTGCCGGCCAGGGCGACGCGGTCCGCCGCGGCCAGGAAGTAGGAGTCCCAGCGGGTCGGCGGGCGGTCGAGCACCAGCGAGCCCTGGAGCCGCGAGCCGGCGGGAAAGCCGGCGGCGAAGACGCGCAGCCCGGCCAGCTCGCGGTCGAGCTGGCGATGGACGATCGGCTGGAGGCGGGCGACGTCCGCCGGCTGCGCAGGAGCGAGGTCGCTCCGCTCGTGGGGATCGCGCGCGAGGTCGTAGAGCTCCACCCGCTTCAGGCGGTGGAGGTCCTGGGTCCAGAGATAGGCCTCGAGCTCGTTGGCGGGGGTGTACGGGGTGCGGGGATTGAACAGGATCAGCTTCTTGCCGTCGAGCACCGCCGCGGTCCGCAAGGGGCCGATCATCATGTGCTGGGCGAAGGCGGCGAGGCGCGGCAGCGGCGCCTTGCCGAGGAGAGAGGGAAGGATATCGATCCCTTCCCAGGAAGCGTCGGGCCGCCCGCCCGCGGCGCGGACCAGGGTGGGGGCGAGGTCGAGGAGGCGCACCGTGCCGCGCAGCCTGGCGCCGGCGGGGACGTGGCCGTCCCAGCGCACCAGCAGCGGCACGTGGATCTGCTCCTCGTAGAGGGTGAAGCCGTGCTTCCACCCGCCGTGATCCTGGAACTCCTCGCCGTGGTCGGCGGTGAGCACGATCAGCGTGTTGCGCAGCACCTCCGGCGGCAGCGCGTCGATCAGCCGGCCGATCGCGCGGTCGGCGTAGTGGATCTCGCTGTCGTAGAGGGCCTTCAGGTGCTCGGTGTCGCGCGCCGGGTCGTGGAGCGGGATCTTCCCCGCGTAGACCCCCTGGATGTGGCGCCCGGAGACGCAGCCGGGGCAGGGGGGCTCGAAGGGGGAGCGGTTGTCGACGATCTCCGGGTTGTCGTACGGATCGTGGGGATCGATGAAGTGGGCGTAGAGGAAGAACGGCTGGTTGCGGTGCGCCTCGAGCCAGGGCAGGAGGCGGCCGGCGAGCTCCGGCGCGCCGGGGCCGTCCTCGCCGGTGGCGAGCGATTCCTTCGCGGGGCTGTAGAAGGTGTCGAAGCCGCGGGCGAAGCCGTTGCCGGCGTGCAGGACCTGATTGGCGAAGAAGCCTCCCGTGGCGTACCCCCGCCCCGCCATCGCCTCGGCCAGGGCCGGCACCCCCGGCGGGATGCCGTAGGCCGCGGCGTCGTCGCCGAGGATCTCGCCGGGATAGCGGCTGGTCAGCAGCGAGACGACGGAGGGGAGGGTCCACGGCGCCTGCGAGTAGGCGCTCTCGACCACCGTCCCCGGCCGCGCCAGCGTGCGGGCGATGTTCGGCGAGGTGTCGCGCCCGTAGCCGTAGGGGGTGAGGTGGTCGAAGCGGAGGGTGTCGACCAGGATGAAGAGGACATTGGGCCGCCCCCGGGCTTCGAGCTCCTTGGCGGTGGGAGCGGCGGAGAGCCGCACCGGCCCCCAGGCCACCACGTTGGTGTGCAGGTGCGCGGGCGGCAGGCCGTCGAGGGCGGCGTGGAACTCCAGGGTGACCTCGCGCCCGGCCCAGCGGGAGAGGTCGGCGGTGAAGTCGAGCCAGCGGGGAGGCCGGGACGCCGGCGAGGCCTGCGGGGCCCGCGCGCTCACCACGTCGATCACCTCGCGCTCGCCGTCCCTCCCGCCATCCTTGCCAATCATCACCACCCAGGCGCGCAGCCCGCGGATCACCTTCCAGCCGTCGGGGAGGATCTGCGCTCCGGCGTGGAGCTCGCCGCGGGGCGGGACGATCCCCGTCCACCGCCAGGGGTCGACCGCGGTCAGCACCGCCGTGCGCCGCTCGCCGTCGAAGGTGAACGGCAGGACCTCCGGCGGCCGGCGGAACCAGAGGCCGCCATTCCCCGTCTTGCTCCCCGTCGAATACTGCCTGGCGGCGACCGCCTCGCGCAGCGCCAGCTCGCGCGGCAGCGGCCGGCGGCAGCCGGCCGTCGCGAGGGCGGCGAGGATCAGCAGGGCGGAGAGTCGGCGATCGATCAAGCGTGTCTGCTTTCCGGGCGGCTCTCCGGATCTCTGCGCCGCGCCCGGGCCGCGGCCGCGCGCGGCGGTGAGAAGGCCCAAACCCAATGCGCTCAGGATCATCCCCGGAACGAAACCGTCGGGATGGTACCGCAACTCGAGCCGCCCGGAGCCCGGACCGACGGGCACCGTCATCAGCACCCCCTGGCGCGGCGCGATCGCAACCGGCCGGCCGTCGAGCGTGGCCCGCCAGCCGGGGTCCCAGGTCTCCGCCACCACCAGGCGGGCCGGCGCGGCGGCCTGCCAGGCGATCCGCCACTCCCCCGGGCGCCGCGCCTCGATCCGTGTCTGGCCAGCCCCTTCCAGGCGGACCAGCGGCAAAGCTCCGGGCCGCTCGAAGACCCGCGCATCCCGGCCCGCGTAGGCGAGGCGCCAGGCGAGCCCTGGGGGTGGCGGCTCCGCCGGCCCGGCCACTACCCAGCGCACTCCCAGGCGGTCGAGCCACGGGCTCGACCAGTGGCTGACGGGATGGAAGTAGACCGGGTCCGGCTCCCCCAGGTCGGCGTAGACGTCGTCGTAGGGCTGGAGCTTGACCGGGCTGTCGCCCCGCACGTCGTAGAGGCCGTAGACCATCGCGGCGTCCGGGTGGAGGGCGTCGCCGAGCCCCGCCACCCGCTCCGGCCTTCCCTGCAGGAAGCGGACGGCGCCGGTGACGGGGTAGTGCCGGGCGTTCGAGAGGCCGGGGTTGGTCCGTCCGTGCGCCGCCACCAGGTCGATCACCAGGAGCGCGGGGAGCAGCGGGAGCACCGACCAGCGCCGCTCCACGGTCAGCAGGAGGGAGAGCGCGAGGAGGCTCACCGTGGCGGCGATCCAGAGCGTCCATCCCGCTTCCGTCGCGAGCAGTCCGTGGCCGCGGAAGCCGGCCCCGAAACGCCACCAGGCGAGCGCCAGCAGCGCCAGGGTCAGACCGGCCCCGGCGAGGAGACCGCGCCCCTTCCCCGCCAGCCAGCGGTCGCAGCCGGCGGCGGCGAGCAGGGCGAGCCCGAGCTCGACGCCGAACTTCATGTAATGGTGGAGACCGCGGCTCACCACCGGCAGGGCGAGGAGGAGCGTGCGCATTCCGCACAGCTGGTAGGCGGCGAGCAGGGCGAAGAGGGTCATCGCGGCCACCGCCCGCCAGCGCCGGTCGCCGCCGCGCCCCCGCCCCCGCCCCAGAGCCGCGCCGAGGCCGGCGGCGGCCAGCGGCAGGGTGAGGGCTCCGGCATAGACCGCCGTGGCCGCGAAGTTGAACGGCCCCCACCAGGTTCCCTCCGCCGGCCCCGAAGGCCCCGCGGGATTCCCGAAGAGATCCGGCAGGACCAGCCGCAGCAGGACGGCCCCCACGGCGCCGAGCGGCGCGGGAGGCGCCAGGCCGGGGTGGAGCCACTTGCCGCTCCGCGTCAGGGTGAGGAACAGGGGGAGGAGCTGGATCGCGGAGATCGCCGCGGCCACTCCCCAGCCGGCGACGAAGCGCAACCAGGCAGCGAGCGGCTTGGCGCTCCCCCGCGCCAGCAGGTAGACCGCCGCCAGCAGCGCCGTGAACACCGGGGTCTCCGGGTGGCCGCCGAGCATCTGGAGACCGCCGGCGACGGCGAGCCCCCGCCACCCTCCGCGGCCGTTCGCCAGCCGCTCGACGGCGAGGAACACCCAGGGGACCAGGGCGTGGGTGTTCCCCATCGGGAAGAGGAGGAAGCTGGTGATCATCCCCGAGAGGGGGAAGACGAGCGCGGCGAGGAGCGCCGCCGGCCGGCTCGTCCCCAGCTCGCGCGCCAGGCACCAGGCGCCGCAGCCGCCGAGGACGATGCGCAGCCAGGGGAGGAGGACCCAGCCGAGCTGGAGAGGGAGCAGGGCGAAGAGGAGATGGAGCGGGAAGAGCGGCGCGCCCGAGCCGTTGCTCCAGTAGGGGCTCCCCGAGAACTGGTGGGGGTCCCAGAAGGGGAGGCGGCCGGCGCGCATCTCGTGGCGCAGGAAGACGAGCCAGGGCTCGACCTGCCAGGTGAGGTCGCGCAGGTTGGGATTGCCCGCCGCCGGCGCCGCGATCCCCTGCCAGGGAGCCGCGGCGGCCATCGTGGCGGCGGGGCTCGGAATGCCGTCGGGGAGGCGGAGCGCGGGCCACAGCAGGGCGATCCCGGCGAGGCCGCAGGCGGCCCAGGGGATACCGATCTCCCGCCGGCGCAGCAGCAGCCCGGCGAGCGACAGAAAGGCCAGGAGAGGCAGGGCGGGATTCACCCGCGGGGTTCCGGAGAGTAGACTTGCCGGCGCTCCGGGCGCCGCCGATGATTCCGATCCAATCTCCCTCCCTCCAAAGCTCGCCCGAGACGCTCGAGCAACCGGCCTGCCCGCTGTGCGGCGCGACGGAACCGGACGAGCGGCACGAGAAGGTATACGACTTTTCCCCTTTCGCCGTCGCGCGCTGCCGCCGCTGCCGTCTCTGGTACCTCTCGCCGCGGCTCGTCGAGCCCGTGATGCAGGCGAGCTACGCCGACGACGCCTATTTCGAGGGGGGGGAAGCCGGCTACTCGAGCTACCAGGCCCAGGAGGCGACCCTGCGTCCCACCTTCCGGCGCTTCCTCGGCGAGCTGGCGCGGCGCGGCATGGCCGGCGGCCGGCTGCTCGAGGTCGGCTGCGCCTACGGCTTCTTCCTCGACGAGGCGCGGGGGTTCTTCACCCACCGCACCGGCACCGACTACTCGGCCGCCGCCCTCGCCAAGGCCGCGGGACGGGCCGACCGCCTCCTCCTCGGCGGCGCCGGGCAGCTCGCCCCGGACGAGCGCTTCGACTGCATCGCCTGCATCCACGTCATCGAGCACATCTACGATCCGGTGGCCTTCCTGCGGACGCTCACCCGCCACCTGCGGCCGGGAGGGTGGCTGGTGCTCGCCACTCCCGACATGGGGAGCTTCTGGCGCCCGCTGCTGCGCTACCGCTGGCCCTTCTTCAAGATCCCGGAGCACGTCACCTACTTCGACCGCCGGACGCTCGCGGCGCTGCTCGGCCGTGGCGGCCTCGAAGAGGTGCAGACCCTCCCTTATGCCAGCGCCTTTTCGCTCGAGCTGATCGGCGAGAAGCTCGGCCGCCCGCTGCCGGCCGCCTGGCGGGAGCGCCAGCTCTGGCTCCCCGCCACCACGATCGCCGCCGCCGGCCGCAAGCCCGATTCGCCGGAGTCCCGGGAGAGCGGCGGTCAGACCAGGTCGTAGTCCCCCATCGCGAAGCGAAAGCCGTGCGCCGCCTCCGCCGGGTCCGCACCCGAATCGAGACCTCCCCGGCAACCGATGAAGCGGCGCTCCCCCGACGGCGCGAGGCCCAGCGCGGCGAGCGTCGCGTCCAGCCGCAGCTCCGGAGGGGGCGGCCAGAGGCGCCAGCGCCGCAGCCCGGCGGCCCGGAGGTCGGCGGCCACGGCGAGCAGCGCAGCGTACCATTTGCCGGCAGCGCCTCCCGGCGGCAGCCACAGCTCGGCGCCCCACGCCTCCTCCCCCACGAAGGCGAAGACGGCGAGCCCCTCGACCCCTTGCGCGGCGAGGCGATAGAACCGGTAATAGCGCCCGGGGCGGGCGTAGTAGCGCCAGTTGAGGAAGGCGGCCGAGCGGCGGACGCCCGCGATGCCGCAGGCCTCCCAGGCCGCCGCCGCCCAGTCGCCGCAGGAGTCGCCGGATGCGATCGTCCCGAGCTCCGGGGCAGATTCCGCGGCAGCTGCGGGCAGGGGACCGGCGAGCTCCGTCACCTCCGCCAGCGGCCGGTAGCCGAAGGCCCGCTCGCCGAGCCGGAAGTGGCGCTCGCTGGGAAAGCCGAACAGAAAGGGCGCGTCGTCCGCGCGGGGAAGGTCGGCCAGGAGCCGGCGGCCGAGCTCGATCAGGGCCGGCCGCAGCCCACGCCGGCGGGTGGTGCCGGCCCAGTCCACGAGCTGCCAGACCCCCGCCTCCCGGTCCTGCCAGCGGGCGGGAAGGCAGAGCGCGCCGGCATGGGCCAGGATGTTCTCGGAATCTCTGCCCCCGGATCGACCGCAATGAGGCTTCTCGCCTCCCCGGGAACGGAGCCATACTTCCAGGCCCAGTCCTCCATCGTCGCCGGATGGCCGAAACGTTCGGTGAAGAAAGCCGCGAGCCCTGGGAGGTCCGCCGGCTCCGTGGGGCGGAGAATCAGCTCCGGCGTCAACCCCGGTCCCCAACCTCGTCACGGCGGTGCCGGAGGCGCATGGTGACGATGTCGCGCAGCATCGAGAACGAGGAGCGGATGGGGTCGACCCGGGAGTCGGGAGAGTTGATCCAGACCACCCCGACCTCGGCCACCTTGTAGCCACGGCGCCGCGCCAGCCAGATCAGCTCGACGTCGTAGGCGAAGCCCGCGATCTTGAGCTCCGCGGCCAGGGCGCGCCCTTCCTCTCCCCGCGCGAGCTTGAAGCCGCACTGCGTGTCCCGGATGCCGCGCACCCCGCAGATGCGGATCAGCCGGTTGAAGGTCCTCCCCATCATCTCGCGGTAGAACGGCTGGCGCTGGCCGATCTGGGAGTCGGTCAGCCCACGGCTGCCGATCACCAGCGGCGTGCCGTCCACCAGGTAGCGCTCGAGCTTCTCGACCTCCTCGATCGGCGTCGAGAAGTCGGCGTCGGTGACCAGGACCTTGCGCCCGCGGCTCGCCAGCAGGCCGGTGCGCACCGCCGCCCCCTTGCCGCGGTTGCGCTGGTGGCGCACCACCCGCACCCCCTCGCCGGCGAAATCGTCCGCCACCCGCGCCGTGCCGTCCCGGCTGCCGTCGTCGATCACCAGCAGCTCGTAGGGATCGCCGCGGCGGGCCAGGTAGTCGAGCGCCCGGCGGAGCCCCGGCCCTAGGCGCCCCTCCTCGTTGTAGGCCGGGATGACGACGGAGAGCTCGAGGGGCGTCCCGTCCATGCGATCGCCGGGGGTCAAGGGTGGCTCCGCTGCTCTACCATTCGTGCTCAAGTCGGGCTCTCCGCAATGACCAGGGGCGGTCGTGGATCGGGCGACGGCGTGAGGTGAGCACGTTCGCGGGCCCATCGTATGCCCTCGACGAGCCCCGAGGCCACCGCCGCGGGCGAGAACCGGCGGCTCGCCTCGTGTCCCCGCTTGCGAGCGGCGCGCCAGGCGCCCGGCGCCGTGAGCAGCTCGCGGGCCGCCGCGGCGAGCCCCTCGGCGTCGCCGGGCTCCACCAGGGGCACTGCGCCGGCCGTCAGATACACCACCGACGGGATGCGCGAGGCGACGGCGGGAACCTTGGAGGCCATCGCCTCGAGCAGCGGCAGCCCGAACCCCTCCTCCGGAAACGAGGGGAAGAGCAGCAGGTCACAGGCGCGCAACGCCCGCGCGATCTCCGCCGGGGGCACGTTGCAGAGATAACGGTCCGGCGCCAGCAGCTCGCGCTCCGCCGCGCTCAGCGGCAGAGTGGAAAAACGGAGCACCCGGCAGGGGATTCCCTCCGCGCGCAGCCGGCGTACGGCGGCGAGCGCGGTCGGCACTCCCTTGACCTCGGCCTCGAAGATCCCCGGCAGGGCGATCCAAGGCTCACGCCGCGGCGCCAGCCGCCAGGCGGGGTGGAACAGGGGATCGAGAGGCGGGGAGACGACCCGGCTCTCCCGCCCGAACCGTTCGCCCACGAGCTCCGCCAGGTGGGGCGCCACGGTGAGCGTGGGGAGATTCCAGGAGTAGACCGCCTCGATGTCCTGGAGCACCGGCCGCAGATGGACGAGCCCCCCTTCGTAGCCCTGGCAGAAATGGGCCAGGGGACCGAGCCCGAAACGCCGGGCGAGCGGCAGGGTGGTCCAGTACGTGGCGATGACGAGGTCCTGCTCGCGCAGCCGCGGCGGTCCCGGTGACGCCTGCGAATAATCGATGTAAGGGGCGCGGATCTCGATCCAGTCCGGCTTCGGCCCATCCGCCAGGACGGTGACCTCGTCGCCGTTCTCCTCGAGGAGCCGGACGTGTTGGAAGACGACCTTGGTGCCGCCGCCGAGCTCGGGCCGGGGAAGGACGTAGGTGATGCGCACGGCTTAAGGCACCCCTCGCCGGGCGAAGCGGCCGGTCTCGCGGCCGTCCGCGGCGGCCATCTGCACCGTCAGCTCGACCCCCGGCATCCGTTCCAGGACCTCCGCCGGCAGATCCCAACGCCCGGAGCCGGGCCCCTCGAGCTGCTCGCCGACTGCCGGAAATCCGGCCGGGTTCGGCGAGGCCTCGATCCATAGCGGGTAGGCGGACGGATCCGCCGGCAGGCTCAAGCCCCCGGCAGGAACGGGCGGCCTCGCCTCGGGCTCCGACCTCGGCAACCACCGGTCGAGGCTCGCCAGAAAGCTGACGAACCAGGCCCCGTAGTGCCGGCGGCGGAAGCGCTGCGCCGAGGCCTCGAACCACGCTGCGGCCTGCGGCTCCCGGCGGGCGCTCTGGCCGTAGAGGTGGACCGCCTCGGCCGCCGGCACGTACCGGCCGGCGAGCCCTCTGCGGCGTGCCCGCAGCAGCCAGTCGGTCTCCTCGAAGTAGAGCCGGTACCCCTCGTCGAACGGCCCCACCGTCTCCCAGGCCGAGCGGCGCAGGGCGAGCAGGCTGCCGCTCAAGGCATGGCTCGGCAGCGGCTCGCGGGCTTCCCAGTGGCGGCGGGCGTGCCGCCGCCAGCGCCGACGCGCCCGCGCCGCCCAGCCGGCGCGCTTGCCGGCGAGCAGGCGCAGCAGCTCCTCGCGCCGGGTGCGGAGCTCGGCGGGAGGCTGCAACAACCGCCGCTCGCGGTCCCAGTAGAAGCGGGGGCCGGCGACGGCGGCGCCGGCGAGCAGCGCCTCGACCAGCGCCGCCAGGCAGCCCGGCAGGACGATGACGTCGGGATTCATCAGCACCACGAGCTCGGAGCGCGACCGCGCGACCCCCAAGTTGACGCCGCCGGCATAGCCGAGGTTCTCGCCGGGGTCGATCCGCTCGACCGGCAGGCTGGCGAGCCGCGCCCGCCCCGCCTCGTCGCTGCCGTTGTCGATCAGCAGCCACTCCACCTCGAGCGCCGTGCCGGCGAGGTCCGCGCGCAGCGCCTCCACGGCCGCCACGGCCAGCTCCGGCGTGTGGTAGTGGACGAGGATCACCGCCAGGCGCATCGATTCCGCGGGCGTGTTCTCTGCGATTAGGCGGGACGGGTGAGGGCGAAGGTGCAGCCGTAGCAGAGGAAGTCCGCGGGGGCCTTCTCGAGGCCGTAGGCCCAGCGCCGCATCAGGGCCATCTGCGGCCCGCCGAGCACCTCGGCGACGGACTCCTGGTGGAGGTCTCCGACCACGTACTTGCCGTCGTAGTCCTCGCAGCAGAGGACGCACTTTCCCTGCGGAGTGATGTGGAGGTGCTGCAGCGGGCGCGAGCCGACGTTCTCGCAACCGCAGAGCCGGCGGGTCCGTGAGGCCGGCCGGTTGCCGATCTGGAGATAGCCGGCGCGATCCATCACCTCGTAGTACTTGACGTCGAAGCGGCTGCCGGCGAAGCGTTGCGAGATCTCCTCGAAGTCGCGCTTGTGGACCTCGTCGCCGGTGCCGAGGACGGCCATGTCCATCCGCTCGGCGAGCGGCTTGTCCCGGGCGTGCTCCAGGTTGCGCAGCACCACCGGCAGGTGGTCGCCGCCGCGGTCGCGGCGGTAGCGCTCGCGGTCGAGCGTCGAGAGGTTGATCGAGAGGAAGCGGAGCCCGCCCATCTCGACCAGGGCGTCGATACGGTCCGGAGTCAGCCCCGAGCCGTTGGTGAGGACCGCCGGCGGCAGACCGGCCGCCTTGATCGTCCGCACCTGCTCGACGAACCGCCGGTCCGCGGTCGGCTCGTTGTAGTTGATCATGAAGACGGCTTCGATCGTGTCCCGGTAGGCCGCGAGCTCGCCGACGATGCGCTCGTAGACCTCGGTCGGCATGAAGTAGTCCTCGCGCGGGGCGATCGAGACCGGGCAGAAGTAGCACGACTGATTGCACACCGTGTGCGCCTCGAGCGAGACGTATTTCAGATGGAAGCTGCGCGCCGGCTCGGCGTCGCCCGGCAGGAGCCAGCCCGCCGCGGCGAGGCCCGCGCGCTCGGCGGGAGCGAGGCCGCCGATCTCTTGCGTGCCGGTGAGCAGGCCACGGAGCGCCGCTCCCCCCGCTTCGCCGTCGAGCAGCGTGCGATCGGTGAGCGGGTTGTAGAGCCGGTCGGTCCCCACGTGCAGGAACGGGTTGACCTGAAGCTCGGGAACGGCAGAGGGCGCCGGCTCGGCGAGGATGGGCAGGCTCGCGGTTTTCATTGGATCGTCGTCTTTCCGATGAGATCAGCGCTGGGCTCAGCGTCCGGCGGTGCCGGTTATCCGGTGTACGGATGAGGTATTCCCGGCGTCCAGGTCCCAGGCGTGCTCGACCTGGATCAGGCCGAAGGCATAGGCAGGGCTGCGGACGGTGAAGGCGCTCTGGAGGATCCGCTGGTCGTAGATGTGCAGCCCCCTCTCGTCCAGCAGGAAAATATACAGGGTGAACTCCCCCTTCACCAGCGGCAGGCGAGGGACCTCGAGGCGCACCGCGTAGGTCCGCCCGCCGCTCTGGGGCGGCAATGCGTCCAGGTGGGTGGCGAACGAGCACACCTCGATGCCGTCGGAGCGATTGATCCCCACGCCGACATGGAACGCGAGACGGGGGTCCTCCGACTCCCATTCGATCTCCAGCTCCCAAGGGTCGCCCTGGTCGTAGAGGCTCTGCGCAGCGACCAGCCGCGCCGACGTGATGCGCGCCGGCAGGCCCGCGGCCGGCTCTGCGAGCGCCGCGGTGGCTCCGGGCTCCGCCGCCGGCGTGGGAGCCGCGGCGGCGTGCGCACTCTTGGCGACCAGGAAGTTCTCGTACTCCCGCACCACGTCGGAGACCGGGCCGAGCGCCTCGGCGCGCCCCTGGCGCAGCCACAGCGCGCGCTGGCAGAAGGCCGAGACGTAGTACATGGCGTGCGAGCAGAAGAGCAGCGTCCCGCCGGCGTCGACGAAAGCGCGCAGGCGGTCCATGCACTTCTTCTGGAAGTAGCCGTCCCCCACCGACAGGGCCTCGTCGACGATCAGCACGTCCGGCTCCACCTGGGTGGCGATCGAGAAGCCGAGCCGCATCGTCATGCCGGTCGAATAGCACTTGACCGGCTGGTCGATGAATTCGCCGAGCTCGCTGAAGGCGAGGATGTCCGGCATCTTGCGCCGCAGCTCCTCCTCGGAGAGCCCGAGCATCGCGGCGTTGAGCACGACGTTCTGGCGCCCCGTGAACTCGGGGTGGAAGCCCGAGCCCAGCTCGAGGATGGAGGCGATCTTTCCCGTCACCTGGAAGCTCCCGGCGGAGGGGGCCGTGATGCCGGCCAGGATCTTGAGCAGCGTGCTCTTGCCGGCGCCGTTCTCGCCGATCAGCGCCAGCCCCTCGCCGCGCGGCAGGGAGAAGCTGATGTCCGCGAGAGCGTGGAACTCCCGGTGGCGCGAGCGGCGGGTGATCAGCTCCACGAGGCGGTCCCAGGGGGTGGCATAGGACCGGTAGGTCTTGGTCAGCCTCTCGGCGTTGACGGTGACGTCGCCCATCGTCGCGATTCTATCCCCGCGTCAACCCGCGGCGCCGCGGTGCCGCGGAAGGGAAAGTCGGGCGGCAGGCGCAGCATCTCGAAGAGGACCGCGACCAGCTCGCCCCGCGCACCGGCCCGGTGGGGGCTGTAGAACTCCCACACCACCCGCTTGTCTGGGGTGACCTCGAGCGCGCGGCCGTTCTCCGACTCGGTGATCAGCGTATTGCCGTTGGGCAGCCGCTGGCAGCTCCCCAGAGTCTTCGAGTAGAGGTCGACCTCCGGGGTGCCGCCGTACTGCCAGAACAGCTTTCCGGTCACCGGATCGACCTCCTGGACCCGGGAGCGTTCGTGCCCGGCTCCCAGGTTGTCGAACACCAGCAGGTGGCCGTTGTCCAGGAAGGTCGGCTGATGCTGGTGACGCCAGGGACCGGTGCGCGCCCAGACGACGGTTTCGCGGTCCGGGTCGATCACCGCCACCGTGTTCAGCACGAAGACCGAGATCAGCAGGTTCCCTTTGCGGAAAGCCGGGCTCGAGCCCACGAACCGGCCGTCGAGGACCTCGAGCGTGTTGGTGTGGAAGATATCCCCCTTGCGCAGCGGCATGGTTTTGACCAGCGAAGCGTAGGGAGAATTCTCGAACGCCTTCAGGATCGAGATCTTGCGGCGCACCTCTCCCCGCGGCCCGAGCACGGTCACGAAGTCCTCGAGCACCCCTTCCCTGGGGTTGAGCCGCGGGATGACCTTCCCCTCGCGGTCGAGGGTGTAGATCGACCCGTCGCCGGCCACGAACAGGTCGTGGTGCGTGCCGCCGCGATGAGCCCAGAGGACCCGCGAGCGGGCATCGAGCTTGACCAGCCCCATTCCCTCGTAGATGCCGAGCAGATCGCCGTTCGGGAAGAGGTAGGCCCGCCGCCAGTACTCGAGCTTCGCCATCTCCGGGTCGGCCGCGAGATCCGGCCACAAGCGGCGCAGGGGATAGCGCCAGCGGTGCAGGAGCCGCCCGTGCATGTCCATCAGCACGGCCTCCGCCGCGTGGCCGGAGACGTACAGATTGAGCCCGTCATAGGCGGCTCGCGGATCGCGCTCGTCGAGCGTGGGGCGATCCTGCGCCGGCTTGTAACCCTGGAGATAGGGGATCGCCTTGACGTCGGCGGCGGCTTCTGGGACGTCAGGAGCTTGCGATCGGGCCGGGCCGGAACGGGCGGATCGCCATTTCCCTTGCGCGGGATCGTCGGCGACCCGGGCGGTGGCCGACCATGGGCCGGCGGGCGGAGCGGGCGGCGGAGACTCAGGCTGCGCCCGGCAGGCGGCGAGCGCCACCAGCGTCACGGAGAGGAGAAGATTGCGGAGGGGACCCTTCCCACCCGAAATGAAACGGGCCGCCGGCTGAACGGCCGGCGACCCAGAAACCCGGTGAGACGAGCGCTCGCCCGAGTTAATGCACCACACCCAGGATGTACGACGGGTCATTGGTGACGTTGTTGACCACCTGGGCCGCGCTCAGCACCTTGCCGCTGGTGACCTGGACCTGGACGGTGAAGCCGTCCTGGGCCCCGGTGGCAGGCAGCGGCAGCTGGTTGGGGCTGAACTGACGCAGCTTGCCCGCGCCGAGCTGAACCGCCTTGGTGGTGGAGATCACCGAACCGTCGAGCGCCCGGTAGACGATGTCGTACTGAGCGACCGTCGTCCCCGGGTTGAACAGCCAGAAGGTCGTGCGGTGGGTGGCGTCCTGCCGCAGACCGACCATGTAGTGAGCCTGGCCGGCGCCGGCGGCGTCGGCATCGCTCACCGCCGTCATCGACTGGCCGAAGCGCTTCGCGGGGTTGGAGTTGTCGTAGCTCTCACCCTGCACGATCGGGAAGACGCCGACCGCCGAGTCGCTCGTGACGGTGAGCAGGCCGATGCCGTTGGTCACTCCGAGCGAGCCGGAGACCACGTTCTGCAGCCGCTTGGTCTCCCCAGGCTGCAGGGTGACGGCCAGCGGGCTGGTAGGCTTCGCGGTGAGCCCGATCCCGGTGAAGGTCACGTTCGCCGTGACCGCGGCGGTGTCGATGTTCGACAGCAGCAGATCGCTCTGCCAGAGGCTGTTGTTGGCACCCGGCGCGCTCAGCACGCCGAGCAGGTAGGACTTCGCGTTCTTCGACGAGCCGGATTCCAGGAACGAGGGGTCCTGCGAAGCCAGGCGGAGGTTCGAGGCATAGGGAATCACCACGCCGCCGTTCGCCGTGGTCGACTCGACCTCGATCCGGTAGTCGTCCTGATTCGAGATCCCGAAGGTGTCCTGGATCTCCCCGGACTGGAACTGCCGCTGTCCGAAGCGGGAGACTGTGTAGTCCTGGGCCGACTCGGCGATCATCTTGCCGGTCTTGTCGAAGAACCGCAGATGGTAGGTGGCCGGGTTCTCGCTCGGGTTGCTGATGCCGAAGTAGGCGAGACGGTCGCTGTCGCTGATCAGCCCGACCAGGTGCTGGACCTGAGGAGCGGTCGCGGCAGCTGCGGAAGCGTTCTGGACGCTCGCCGTGGCGCTCATGGCGACACCGCCGATCGTCTGGCCGAACTGCTTGCCGTCAGCCCCCGTCGTGGTGTTGTACGACGTGATGAGCGGCACGCTGTCCCCCTGGGTCAAGGTCAGCGAGACGAAACCGGCCACATTGGCCCGGTTGAACAGGCCGCCGAGGACATCGGGAATGTAGAGCGTCGCACCGGCTGCGATCGTCTTGCTGACCTGAGGCGGATTCGTCTCCGGCAACCCGCGCTTGCGGAACTCGAGCAGGACGGTGATCGGGCTCGTGCTCGGGTTGTGGACGTAGAGGTCGCTCGATTGCACCAGGGCACCGCGGGTCTGAGCGATCCACGGCAGCACCACCGACTTGACCGGCGGCGGCGGAGGCGGCGGCGGCGCGCCGGTGACGAAGAAGGTCTTGGTCTTGGAGGCGTTCGCCGCTCCCTTGACGGTGGTGAGCGTCACTGCGAAGGAGCCCGCCTGCGTCCAGGTATGGGCCGCCGAGGCCGTGCTGGCGGTCTTGCCGTCCCCGAAGTCCCAACTGTAGCCGGTGGCGTCGGTGGCCACCGCGGTGAGGGTCACGGCGGTGCCGGTCTGCGCCTGGCACTGGTCGAAGCCGCCGATGTTGGCGCAGGTCGCCGTGGTGGTGAAGTCCGCGGAGGGCGGCGGCGGGGGCGGCGTTCCGGCAACCACCACCGTCTGGGTGATCTGGGAATCCGCGATGCAGGGGGCGAACGGGCAGCCCGTCGACGGTTTCGAGATGTCCAGCGAGACCACGTACGAGCCGGCCAGGGTGTAGGCATGCGTGGCGGTCGCGCCGGTGGCGGTCGCGCCGTCGCCGAAGCTCCACTGGTAGTCCGTGGGGCTCCCCGTGGAGGTGCTGCCATTGAAGGACACCGTGTTACCCGGCTGGGGCGAGGTCGGCGAGAAAGTGAAGGCTGCCTGCAAGGTGCCCCCGCCACCGCCGCCGCCACCGCCATTGCTCGAGCTGACGGTCACGTTGACCGATCCCCGGGCGCTGCTGCAGCCGCTGTTGGTGACACTCACCGTCTTCGTACCGGCGGCCGACCAGCTGACAGAGATCGCCTGGCCGTTGGAGGCACCCGCGATCGTCCCGTCCGAAACGGTCCAGCTCCAGCCGCCGATCGCCGGCGCGCAGTTGGAAGCTCCGGCGCTGTAGGTATAGGCCTGGCCGGTCACCGCACTGCTCGTGCCGCTGACGATGATCGCGGGGTTGACGGTGACGGCGGCGGCCACGCTCACGTCGCTGGCGACGGCGACGGCCTGCTCGCTGGCGCCCCGCCGCACCCGCAGGCAGGGGAAGTAGTCGCCGGCGACCGCGTAGGTGTGCGAGGTCACCGGCGACGTATGGTTGGTGTCGGTGAAGTTGCACGTTCCCGGAGAGGAGGACGAGTGGGTCCAGTCATAGTCCCAGAACTGCGCCCCCGTCGACGAATCGGCGAAGACGACCGGCACGCCGAGATCCGCGAAGCAGATCTGGAACTGGCAGAAGAGCGAGGGCTGGAAAGTTGCCGCCAGCGGCGTCGTCTGGGTGACGTGCACCGTCAGCGAAGCGCTGGTGATCTCCGCCGAGACGCAATTCTTGATCTTCACCTTGACCGTGTAGGTTCCCGTCTGGGTATAGGTGAAGGAAGGGCTCGGACCGTTCACCGGGTCGGTGGTGTAGGCGCGGAAACCCTGGCCGTCGCCGTAGTCCCAGCTCCAGGCCGTGGCGCCCTGATCCCGCGAGTGGAACTGGATCGTCCCCGCCTGGAAGGCGTCGTTCTCCGGAGCGCCGTTGGCGCCGTTGAAGCCGAGAGTCTGCAGCGCGGCCAGCGTGACGGGCACGCTCTTCGACGCCGTCCCCGCCCCGTTGCTCACCGTGACGGTCGCGGTGTAAGCCCCGTTCAACAGGCCCGTGGTGTCCCAGACGAGAGTCGAGGTCGTGCTCGCCACGGGAATCCCGATCTGCGTCGCATTGGTGATCCCCCAGCTGTAGGCGAGGGTCGGCTGGCCGGTGACGCCGGTCGCCGTGAGGGTAACCGGCTGGCAGACGGACGGGCTCGCCGGCGACACCGTGATGCCGCCGATCTGGGGAGCGGGAGGCAGTACCACGACGCTGTGAGAGGTCCCGTTCGATCCCGAGCCGTTGGTGGCGCTCAGCGAGACCGCCTTGTTGCCGGCCGAGCTGAAGGTGACCTGCGGGTTCTGCGCCGCGGAGCCCGACGGCGTGCCGTCCTGGAACGTCCAGGCCCAACTCGTCGGCACTCCGGTCGAGCGGTCGGAGAAGGTGACGGACGTGCCCGGGTAGATCTCGGTCGGGCTCCAGGCGAAGTCCGCCGCCGGCGCGACGTTGCCGACCAGCTTGTGGATGTCGAAGATCGAGCGGGCGGCGCGATAGAAGTAGCTGCCGTTGAACTTGCCGGCGCGCGGCGAAACCGAGTTGAAGCCCGTCGGGGTCGCCCGGTAGTAATAGCTCCAGTAATCGACCTGCTTCGTGGTGGGGACAGTGTTGTAGTTCGCGGTCTCCGGAATCGTGCCGCGCTCCGTTCCCACCTCGCGCGGAGAGGACGGATTGGTCACGTCGAACAGCCACTCGTGCTGTCTGGCGTCCAATCCCGGGCAGGGGGCGTCGCCGCCCGCGTACAGGAACGGGGTGGAGCCGCTGCGCGAGAAGGTGAGGTACTCGGCACCGCTCTGGGTGTCGACGTTCGAGGTCGAGAGAGCCGCTCCCAGGCCACCGCAGCCGCCGGTGGCGATGCAGCTCACGTCGTAGATCGCAGTCTCCGCCTGCAGAACCGAGGTCCCGTTCTTCCCCAGACGGGCGCCCAGATAGTAGGAAGAGCCCTGGTTCCAGATCGCGACCCCCTGGACCGGCGTGTCGCGCAACGCGGTGAGCTTGAGCACGGGAGAGAGCGGATTGGTCACGTCGAAGACCTGAAATCCCTTCGACGAGCTGAAGCTGACGACGATGTAGTTGCCGACGCCGTGCACGTAGGAAGCCGAGCCGGCGGTCGGGATCTTCTCCACCAGGACGCCGGGGCAATGGCCGGCGCTCGTCGCATCTTCCAGGCAGCCGTTGTAGCCGATGGCCCGGTCGAGGCTGTAGACGTTCAGCCCGCCGGTGGAAGCCAGGAAGGCGTAGCGGACGCCGCCGAGCTTCGCCGTGTAGACCGACTCGGAGCTGATGTCGGCGTTCTGATAGGCCGCCCGCGGATGGGTCTTGTCACTCAGGTCCATGATCAGGATGCCGGTGCCGCTGTAGGCCGACAGCGCCGCCACGGTGTCGTCCGGCGCGCTGATGCTGCTGAAGACGATCTTCGAGCTCTCCCCGGAGGGAATGTAGGGGAAGGCACCCGGAGGGCCCGGGCCATAGAGCTTCGCCGTGATGTACGTCGGCTGGGCCGGGTTGGTATGCGCGTCCCAAATGCCGACGCCGTGCGCCAGCCCGGCGAGGATCCAGCCGTTCTGGATCTCCATCCCATTGAACCAGTTGCGGCTGTAGTAGGTCTGCACCGCCTCGTTGAAGTTGGTGGTGTCGCGCTCGACGGGGAGCGTCGCTCCGTCCATCGGCTGGAGCGTCCCCCACAGCGTGCTGGGAACCGGCGCCGCGGGGGTGAAACAGATGATGTGCTGCTGGGAATCTCGAATCGTCCCGCACCCGGAGCCGCGGTCGCAGGGATCGGAAACCTGGGCGGCCGCCGGACGGGCCAGGAGAAATACCGCCGGTAACAACAGCAGTGGCAGGATCCGATACAGGGAGGTGTAAATACGCGAGGCCGGGAGACGGGAAATCACCATCGAAACTCCTCCTACCGCTATGGGTAAACGACAACTCCGGGGTGATGACGGATCACGGTCGAGAGAACCTTCACTCTCACACCGCCTCACCCGAAAGCCATAGGGCCAGATCTACCTTTGAGCATGTGCCTGAGCTCGGACCTCGACTGCCGCAGGCTTGCGCCAGCGACTGTCGGCGAGCGAATCCGGGCTGCTGGGCTCTTCCAAGCTGCTTCCCGAAGGGAGAGAGGCAGCTTGCAGGAGCCGGGAAGGCTGCGAGCGCAGAAAGAAAAGGGTGGGCCCGGAACACCGGACCCACCCCGTGCATCCCGAGCTTACGGGACGAAGTGGAGAGCGCCGGAGGTCGAGACGGTGAACGTCCCGGCCGTGCAAGCGCTGTCGAGCTGGACCGCGTCGAAGCCGACGCTGAACTTGCCCTGAGCCGTCATGCGGGCGGTCACCCAAGCCTGAGCCGCGGCCAGGTCCGACGGGCCAGTGGCGCCGGGGACGGTCGTGTTCAGGTTGAGGTACAGCCAGCCGAAGTCGTACGGAGCCACCGGCAGAGCGTCGCCACCGACGTGAGTCGACTGCGCTTCAGCGGGGAACGGCACGAGGCTCGGGTTGGTCGGCTGGGGCGAAACCGGGAAGGCCTGCGGGACCTGCGGCTGCTCCTGCTCGTCGAAGATCACGATGCCTTCCTGGCCCAGCGGGTACCAGGCCGGGTTGCCGTTGGCAGCCGGGCAGGTGAACGGCCGCTGGTTGGTCTTGGAGTCGCGCCAGACCAGCAGGTCGGTACCACCGTCGAAGATGCCGCCGTTGAGGAAGCGAACGGCGAAGTTCGTGGCGAGCGGCTCGCGGTTATCGGCCGCGTTCCACGCCGGGCTATCGTAACGGCCATAGAAGGTGTAGTTGCCGGAGGTCGAGGTCTCGGGGTTGGTCGCCGAAGCCTCGATGTGAACCAGCGGGTTGCCGTCGGCGAAGCTCGACGCCGCGTTGACGTAGAAGTAGTCGCCCCAGAGAACGTTCTGGTTGGTGGCGATGCCCGTGCCGCCCGGCGCGAAGTAGCCGGGGTCACCCGGGAAGAGCAGGGTGCAGGAGTTCACCGTGTCGATGGTGATGTAGCCGCGGGCGACGTTGTCACCGAAGGCGCGGCCAGCGCAGCGACCCGCCAGGTTCGACGAGGCCACGCCGGTGAGCGACTGCCGGAGGCCGGCGACGAACGAGGCCGGCAGGGTCGGGGTCGGCAACAGGCCGGTGCAGCTGGCGAAGTTGATGTCCTGCGAGAAGGAACCCTTCGGGCTGATCGAATCGTTCGGGTCCTGGCCCGCGGAAGCGGTGCGCGGAATGATGCCGCTGACCAGGATGTCGCGCAGGTTGACGGTCTGCACGTCATAGCCGGTCAGATAGATGTTGAAGTCGAGGACCGGGACCGACAGGTCGGACCAGACCACGACGTGGGCCAGAACGGCAGTGGCCGAAGCATTGTTGACGGAGAACAGGGTGGTCTCCCCGTTCGGGTTGCTGAGATCGACGTCGAAGTAGGGCAGCAGCAGCGTGGCCGCCGGCACCTCATCGATCGCGCAGATCACGGCAAGCGCCTGGCCGCCCAGGGCCAACAGGCCCAGAAGAGCGAGACACAGTGCGGTTTTCTTCATGACAGACAATCTCCTAGAGTTAGTTTGCTGATACTGCTGAACTGTTGAAGCGAAACGATTCGAGTCCAACCGTTTCTCCACTCTCCTCGAAAAACGATCACCTCCTGTTCAAAGTATAGAGTGCGACGAACTTTATAACATCCAGAGCCCGTTGTCAGCTCTTTTGTAGCCGACGGACGAACCTGGAGGGTCTTTCCTCTTACACTTCCGAACCGCGCATCGAGCCTGAAAATCCAGACTGGAGAGCCTGAAGGCTCGAGCCCCCCGCCCTCTCCGATGTTTTATGCTTCTGCACTATAGGGATGTCTCCCAGGGCTGTCAAGAGGCTTTTTCCTTCTTTTCTCGCCTCACTTCGCATCGCCCGGCGCCAGGTGCCACGCCTGGATGCCACCCCCCGAGGAGCAGCGGTCGGGGTCGTTCATCGGCGACGCCTCGCCGGCGAAGTCCGCAACGATCTCCGCCTTGCCGTCGCCGTCGAGGTCGGCCAGCCGGACATGGTATCCCTTGCAGGCGCCGGCGAAGGGCGGGATGCCGGTCGCCGTCTCACGGGTGAAGAACCCCTTGCCGTCACCCAGGAAGACCCAGGTGTCGCCATTGCCGGTGAGCGCCACCAGGTCGGTCTTGCCGTCGCCGTCGAGGTCGCCGTGGGCCAGGGCGGAGATCTCCATCGTCGACTCGTTGGAGACCAGGCCGCGGCGGGTCCAGGTGCCGTCCTTGTGCGCATAGAGGATGTCGATGCCGTTGCGCCAGACCTGCCCCTCGTAGCTCAGGTAGCTGAGCACGAGGTCGTCCAGGCCGTCGCCGTTGAGGTCGACGGCGTCGACCGCCTGGATGTAGGCGCGCGGACGCACCAGATCGATGTCCGGCGAGCTCCAGCTGCCGTCCTCGCGGCCGAAGTTGACCAGGCTCCTGCGCCCCATGGCGCTGGTGCCGACCGCGAAGTCCATGCGGTGGTCGCCATTGAAGTCGCCGACCACGATCGAGTCGCCGAACATCTCGTGATGCGAGGTCCCCTGGTCCTTGCGCAGCCAGGTGCCGTTCCCCTGATTGAGATAGATGATGACGCCGTACGACTCGGTATTGGTGGTCGGCCGCGCCTGGTCGCGGCTGACCAGATTGAGCCGCGGCCCCTCCCCCACCGCCAGGATGTCGGGCTTGCCGTCATGGTTCCAGTCGGCGACCAGGACCGTGCGCGAGGAGAACCCGAGGTCGCCGTTGCCGGTGCCAGGGAGCACGAAGTCGAGCCCCTTGCCGGCGTCCTTGAAGTTCCCCTTGCCGTCTCCGGTCAGGGCCATCAGGCCGCGCAGGTGGACGCCGAGGGCGATGCCCATGTGGCCGTCGCCGTTGAAGTCGCCCACCGCGGCATCGCCGTAGTCGTACGGCAGGCGGGGGAAGCGGGCCTCGCTCCAGTGCCGCCAGTTCCCTTTGCCGTCGCCGAGGAAGATCACCGGCGGTCCGGCGGCCTTGCGCGCCGCGCTGTGCACGATGTCGAGGTGGCCGTCCTCGTTCATGTCCGCGAGGTCGAAGCCGTTGCGCCACTGCCCGCTGGTGGGCAGCCCGTTGCTGAACGGCACGAACTTCAGGCGATGGCTCTCGGCGGTGTCCACCTCGTAGGAAGCGGCGATCTTCTTGGTCTCCTCGGGGGTCACCTTCACCGGCCCCGCCGCGGGGCCGTGGCCGCCCGACGAACGATAGACCTTGTAGTAGAAGAACTTGTCGTCTTCCTTGACGACGTCGATGCTGATCCCCCAGGCGGTGCGCACCGTGTGCTCGCCGGTGCGGATGAAGCGCAGACCTTCCTTGCCCAGCTTGTCGACGAAGTACTGGGTGCCGTCCTTATCCTTCAGCCACTTGCCGTCCGGCGGCTGCGGCCCTCCCGGAGCAGCCACGTTGACGTCGGCCGCCGACGCGGCGGCCTTCGCCGCGGCGTCGGCGACCGCCTCGGGCGAGGGTGCCTTCGGCGAGCCCGAGGGGGGCTTCACCTCCGGCTTGGCGGGCGGAGCGGCGGCGAGCGCGGGCAGCGCGCCGGCCCCGAGCGCCAACAGCGCCAGTGCGGCGAGCCACGCCGGGGCCCGCAAGGACCGCGCGCAGCGATTGAAACTTAACTCCATGGTCGCAGGACTCCTTTCTGGGATGTCGTCAGGCAGGACCCCGCCCAGCAAGAACCACACCAGCAGTCAGATCTCGTCTACGAAGGCGGTCTTCAGGCGTCCGAAGAGCAGAAAACCGGCGTAGAGTAGCACAACCGCCACGACAGCGAGGACGCCGGTCCCCGGCACCAGCGCCGGCCGGCCGCCGAGGAAGGCCTGGCGGTAGAGCCCGACCAGCGGGGTGAGCGGATTGAGCTCGATCCAGCTCCGGAAGCGGCCCGGCACCAGCGTCGCGGGATAGACGATGGGGGTCAGGTAGAACCAGCCCGTGAAGGCCATGCCGAGCACCTGGGCGGTGTCGCGGAAGAAGACGTGCACGGAGCCGAGCAGGAGCCCGAGCCCGAGCGTCAAGGCGACCTGCAGCGGCACGGCGAGCAGGAGCAGGGGGAGGCCGCCGAGATGGAGCTCGCCCAGGAACGCCAGGACGGCGAGGAAGATGGCCGCCGCGATCGCCTCGTGCAGCAGGGCCGCCAGCACCACCGCCAGCACCAGGATCTCCGCCGGGAAGCGCAGCTTCTTGACCAGGCTGGAGTTGTCGGTGATCGCGGTCGACGCCCGCAGCGCCCCCTCCTGCAACGCCATCCAGGGGAGCAGGCCACAGAAGAGGAAGACCGCGAAGCTGCCGGTGCGCTCGCCCACCGGCGAGATCTTCATCACCGTCGAGAAGACGAAGGTGAACAGCAGCAGCATCCAGAGCGGCTGCACGAACGACCAGACGAGGCCGAGCGCCGAGCCGGCGTAGCGCCCCTGGAAGTCCCGCCGGATGAGCTCTTTGAGCAGGAAGAAGTGATGTCGTCGCAAACGCGCTCTCCACGAAGCCGGAACACCGGGCCGGCGATTATGCCCCATTCCCCTCGCGCGCCCCTATCCGGCGGTTTGACAGGCGTCGGAGCCCGGCGCTACTATGTCTCCAAGACAACCCTGCTATGCCATTCTGACATAGACAGTGCATTCAGGCATGTCATCATGGCCGTAGAGAAAATCCGTCAAGTCCAATTGGTGGGTCGCAAGATCCGTGAGCTCCGCAAGGAGCACAAGCTGACCCAGGTCGAGCTCTCCGCCCGCCTGGGCATTCAGCAGTCCGATCTCTCCCGCATGGAGAAGGGGGAGTACCGGGTCAGCCTGGACACCCTCTTCCGTATCCTCGCGGAGTTCGAGCTGAGCATCGGCGAGTTCTTCGAGGGAGTCGCCAAGGAGTCGATCACGCCGCGCGACGTCCGGCTGGTCCAGGGCTTCAACGGCCTCCCCGAGGACGCGCAGCGCGAGGTGGAAGACTTCATCGCATTCAAAGCCACACAGACCCAGCGCGAGGACGAGTGACCTCGTCGGGATGGAGGGATCCTGAATGAAGAGCGTGGAAACAGGGCGGCCCGAGAGCTCCTTCGAGGAGATTCGGAGTTCGCGGCTTGAAGGAACGATCGAGACCGGCGACCTGGAGGAGGCGGCGGCAGATTCTCAGTGGCGCCAAGATCGACCCGGGACGAGAGGGCGATCCGAACCGCATGATCGACCTGGCGCTTTGCAATGGTCCGCGGCGTATGATCGAGATCGGGCGAGGAGACGGAGAGAGCGCCCGCGGCTTCGCGAGATGCTCCTGCGGAACAGCGATCCCGCCAATTGCCGTATGGCGGCCTATGACATCGCCCGTTACTACGAGCTCAAGAAGAACTACAAGAAGGCTCTCTTCTACGCCCGGATCACCCGCACCGGTCGGAGCGGTCTGGACCGCAAGCGAATGGCTGGCTTCGAGCCACAACCTGATCGGCAATACCCTTCTCGCCGAGAGCTTCGTCGACGAAGCTTGCGTCGAGTACGAACACGCCGAATCACTCATTTCCAAGGAGCCGACGCCCTCTCGAGGACAGATCCTGACAACATCGGTTATTGCCGGGTACCTGCAAGGGCAGCTACGGAGAGGGGTGCAGCCTCCTGTACGAGAGCTTGAAGATGTTCCTGCGATGCGGCGCCGGCAAGTACGAGGTCCTCGGCTCGCCTCGACCTCTGCTTTCGCGCATTGGAGACGGGCGTTACCGGCTGGCTCTTGAGCAGGGCAAGGCGCACTGCAGCTCGCGGAGACGATCGGATGACATCGGGTCGATCAAGAACGCGCTCTACCTTCTGGGCGAGGCGCGAACCTGACCGGTGAGCCCGAGGTGCCCGCGGCCATTTCCGCGCCTGCATCGGGAATTCTTCCCGGAGGCCGGCTATCTGCCGCAATTTCTACTCGCCGTGGACATCCGACAGCTGGTCAATCTTCACGCCTGAGGCACATCGACATGAGAATCCTTAGGAAGACGCTGATTTCCCTTGGAGCGCTCGCGTTGAGCCTCGTGGGCTCCACGGCAGCCCACGCCGACGGACAAGATCTGGCGCTCGGTGCGGATGGAACCATCTATCGGGTCCTCTCCGACACCTACGGCAAGCTCTTTCCGCAGGGCAGCGCAACCGACCCCGCAAACCAGGTCATCGCCCTCGACGTGACGCCTCCGGACGGCACCGCCCAGAGGATTCTCGTCCCCGGCACCGCCGGTCCGGGGGCCGAGAGCTCTCCTCCGTGGTCTTCGCGGACGATTCCCAGACCGTCTTTCTCCTCTGGGAGACCGAGCTGAACATCCATCCGCTCCTGAACTCGCAGGCTTTGACGGACACAACTGGTCGAAGGTGATACCAGGTGACCGGCAATCCCTTCGCGATCAAGACGTCGCCGCAGTTCACGACCACACGTGACTCTTTCCAGACGACAAACCGGACGGAACGACGGTGGCACACTACCGCACGACGCTCCATCTGATCTGGCAGGAGCAGAACGCGGCGAGCCAGCTCGAAACCTTCTACAGTCCGATCGTGATCAACGACGGTGCCTACATCGGCTGGAATCCGATCTACAACCTCGACGATTTCCTGCCCCCCCCGTCTCTAACGCGGTGGCTGCCGCGACAGCGCAGCTCGCACTCTTCAGCTCGCCGCTGCTCCAGAGCGGGCCGGATGCTCGTACGGTGACCGTCTCCTACACCTCTTCGGTTTTGTCGCGCCTGGCTTCGATCGAGATCGACGTCCTGCCGCAGCAACTCAACGATCTGGCCGGAAAGGCGCGCGGGCACATCGTCGACCTCGGCAAGCAGGGCACGGGCTATCCCGCCAACCTGGCATCTCTGGCGGAAGATACCCGTGCGTACATCGTCGGTTTCGGTGGAGCCTTCCATCCGGAGGTCATTCAGTCCATCGGCGACCAGGTCAAAGCGCAGCTCCTCGCGGACGGCGCCCAGGGCCTGGACCTCTATTCGTTGGCGGAGAAAGCCCGCGGCCACATCGTCGACCTCGGAGCCAAGCTGTCGGGTTGGGGCTTGCGCTCTGGAAACGGCAACGAGCTCGCCAAGATCCTCCAGATCGGCGACACGCCCGATGTGCAGACGGTGGATGATTCGCCCAGCTATCTTTTCCAGTTCCGAGTCGCCTCGAACTTGCCGCTACCCCGGGTTGGCCCGGGCATGGTCAAGTTGTTCTGTTCGCAGAGTGGAGAGAACATGATCGTCTCGTGGGCGCAGTCGGACCGCGTGCTCTATCGGAACGGCCAGCGCAACGGCGCTGGAGTGATCCGAAGACCCTGCTCTTCTCGAGCAACATGGATATCAACAAGGCCTATCAGATCCTCGGTCAGCGGCTCGGCAACCACTGACCCCCGCCGCGACGGATCGATCGGGACGCCCTGCGCGGGGCGTCCCGTCCGCGCGCCCCACTCTCCTTCCGGCTAGCTTTTCCTACCGATCGTCGAACGAGATTTCAAGCGGCCGCCCAGCCGGGCTGGCGCGCAGCACCCTGCCCCCCGCGCCTTCCAACGCCGCGGTGATCGCGCCTCGCCGCTCCGGCGGCCCGAGGAGGGCCAGGCAGCCACCGCCCCCCGCGCCGCAGGCCTTCCCGCCCCAGGCGCCTTGTGCCGCTCCGGCCTGGAGCAGCGCCTCCAGCACCGGCGTCGAGATCCCCTCCGCCAGCCGCCGGCGGTGGCTCCATTCGCGGCTCATCAGCTCCCCCACCCGCGGCAGGTCCCCGGCTTCGAGCGCCGGCGCCAGCTCCGCGGCGGCTGCGGCGATCCCCTCGAACAGGGCCGTGGTCTCGGGCTCCCCTTCGAGGCGCCGGCGCACCACCTGCCAGTTGTTGCCGGCCGAGAAGTGGCTCTGCCCCGAGTAGACCACCACCAGGCTCGCCGCCAGGGCTTCGAGGTCGACGTCGAGGCGGCGCACCCGCTCGCCTCCCGGCAGCGGCCGGATCTCCAGCGCGCCGCCGAGGAGCGCCGGATAGTGGTCCTGAATTCCCGTCGGCAGACTCATCAGCCGCGCCTCGAGGTCGCGCGCCAGGGCCACCCGCTCCCGCGGCTGCGAACGGGGAAGGTCGAACGCCTCTTCGGCCGCGGTCAGGAAGGCGACCGTCAGGGCGGAGCTGGCGCCGAGGCCACCGCCCCGCGGTGACTGGCTTGCCAGGGTGACTTCGAAGGGGGGAAGAGCCAGCGCCTCCGCGGCGACTCCGATCAGCGCCGACTCGGGGTTGGCGGCGAGCTCCGCGGCGGAGCCGGCTTCGACCGCGCTGCCCCCCTGGCGGACCCGGTAACCCGCGGAGATCCTGCGGAGCTGGACCGAGACGGCGAGGTCGAGCGCCAGATTGACCGTGCGCGCTTCGAGGATGGAACAGGCCGAGCGGCCAGATGTCGAGCGTGCCCCCGGCCAGGTCGACCCGGCACCAGGCCTTGACGGTCACAGTCATCTGGTGATCCGGTGGGCACGCCTGGCGGGCGGATCAGCGGGCGAGCGTGCTGCCCGCGGCCTGTCCCGCGGCGGCCTTTCCGGGATTGGCCGGGTTGGCGGCGAGCTGAGCCTCGGGCATCCGCGGCATCTGGAAGCCGCGCGGGAGGACGCCGGTGTGCAGGCCGGTCCGCAGGTCGTTCCGCCAGGAGCGGAAGGAGGCCATGCGGTAGCCGGGGATCGGCTCGTCGCGAACCCCTTTGAGGGTCAGCGGGTCGACCCAGGCGTCGCGCAGCTTCACCCGGTAGTCCAGGTGAGGCCCGGTGGCGAGGCCGGTGGCGCCAGTGAAGGCGATGATGTCCCCCTGCCGCACCCGCGCGCCCGCCCGGATCCCGGCGCCGAAATGGGAGAGATGGAGGTAGGCGGTCACGTAGCCGCCGGCGTGCTGGACCTTGACGACGTTGCCGCCCCCTTTGTCCCACCCCGCGGAGAGCACCGTGCCGCTCGCCGTCACCTGGACGGGCGTGCCCACCGGCGCGCTGTAGTCGACCCCGTAGTGCGGCCGGAATTCGTTGAGCACCGGATGGAAACGGTGCAGGCTGAACGCCGAGGTGACGTGGGAGTAGCGCAGCGGGGAGCGCAGGAACATCTTGCGCATCGGCAGGCCGTCGCCGTCGTAATAGACGCTGGCGTCGCCGAAGCGGTAGGCCTCGTGCATCCGCCCGTGGTTGTCGTAGATCGCCGCGAGGACCGTGCCGATGTCATGGAACCGGCCGTCGAGCTGGACCTCCTGATAGAGGACCTCGAAGCGGTCCCCCCGCTTCAGGTCCTTGGTGAAGTCGAGGTCCCACTGGAAGACCTCGGCGAGCCGGTAGGCGAGGGGCAACGGTCCGCCCGCCTTGCGGATCGACTCCTCCAGCGACCCCTCGAGCGTGGCCTGGAGGGAGCGCACCTCGACCCGGCGCTGGAACGGCTCCCAGTCGCTCCGCCATACGTTGGCCTGACGGATCATCTCGACGCGGCCGCTGCCGTCCAGGGTCATCTCGAAGGAGGCGAGGCTCGCGTCGGGATTGAAGAAGGCCGAGTAACGGTTGCCGGCCTTGAGCGAACGGAGGTCGACCTTGGCCGCCAGGGCGTGGGTCGCGTCGCGCAGCTCGGCGCCTTCGAGACCGAGCTTCGCGAAGACGTTCGAAACCGTCTCACTCCGCAGCAGACGGGACTCGACGGGGACGCCGGCCGGACCGAGCCGGAGGGTCGTTGTGCCGGGAAGGGTGACGACGCTGAAATGGAAGCGGGGGGTGCGCAGGAGCGGATCGTCGAGAGAGCGGTTGTAGCCTTCCAGGGCCCGCACGCCGAAGAAGGACCCTGCGGCGAGGGCGGTCAATGCGAGCGGTGCGAGCCAGCGAAGGGCGGCGGCTCCGCGAAATACCCTGTTCGACTGCATCCCGTGCAGACCTCCCGGGTTGGGGGGCGTTCGATCCCAAGACTCCAGCGACTGACGCGGAGGGGATACTACACAGGTTGGCGAGAATGAGGCAAGCCCGAGGCAGGCCTGAAACGGGCGAGTGCCGGCGAGGCCCGCGAGCCGGACGTCAGTGGATCAAACCGGCGAGGGTCTGGTCGGCGTCGTCGGCGAGCTTGCCGTGGTAGGCGACCTGGCCGTCCTTGACGACGAGGAGGCCGGGCAGCGTGGCGACGTTGTACTTCCGCGAGAAGGCGCCGTCCGGATCGAGGCAGACCGGGGCCCCGAGGTGCTTGCCCGCCAGGAAGCGCTCCGCCGCCGGCCGCTCCTCCTGGAAGTTCACCGTCACGACGCGAGCCCGGCCTCCCCAGCGGCCGGCCAGGGCATTGACCCGCTCTGCGATGTCGCGCGAGCGCGGCGACCAGGAGGCCCAGACCACCACGATCGTCGTCCCGTGGGCCAGATCCGCCTCGCTCAGGTGAGTTCCTCCCAGGCAGGACAGGCTGTCGTCTTGAGCGCTCTAGCGCTCAACGCTGCCGGCGAACGCCAGCAGCAGAAAAGCGCAGGCGACGAGCCGGCGGGAAGCAGCGGAGAGGAAAGGCATGGTGGCGCCGAAGAGAGAGCGGAAGGGGGAATCAGTAGATGCCCGGAGCAGCGCTCCGGTGCGGCAGTTGGGTGAGGATACGATGACGAAGACTGTCAGGGGCGGCACAACGGATTGTCCGCTCGCGGACGATCACCAGCAGCTTGCGGGTGTAACTGACCTGTTTCGAACAGTGGCCGCAGCGGCCGACATGGTCCTGGAAGGGAGTCAGCATCCCCTCCTCCATCTCGTTGTCGAAGAACAAGAACAGTACCAAGCCCACCTCTTTGCAATCCATCTGCTCCTCCGGAATCCCAAATACGCTAAACCCTTCGGGTGAAGTGTCCATGCCCTGGCTCACCCGTCCTAGTTCAACTTCAGCCTCGGGCAGTATATTTCCCGTTCGGCTCTACTTGGGCCCAGTGCTCCGGCTCCGCATCTTCACCGGCTCGCCGTCGCGCAGGTAGCCGTGCTCGTGCGCGAACTCCAGCATCGCGGACTCGAGCAGCCGGCGCCCGCGGTACAGGCGGCTCATCACGGTGCCGACCGGCACCTCCAGGATCTCGGCGATCTCCTTGTAGGAGAAGCCTTCGAGGTCCGCCAGCAGCACCACCATGCGGTAGTCGGGCGGCAGTTTGTCGAGCGCCTTCTGGACGTCCTCGTCGAGCACGTTCTCCAGCAGCTCCTCCTCGGGGTTCTTCATCGGTTTCGAGGCGTCCTCGCTGACCTGGTTCTCGAACGATTCCTCGATCTCCGCAAAATCGCTCAGGGTCGGGATATTCTGCTTCTTGCGGTAGTTGTTGATGAAAGTGTTCTTCATGATCTTGAACAACCACGCCTTGAAGTTGGTCCCTTCTTCGAACTTGTCGTAATACCTATAAGCCTTGAGATAGGTCTCCTGCACGAGATCCTCGGCGTCTTCCGAATTGCGGGTCATCCGGTAGGCCGTGTTATATAGCGCGTCCACGAACGGCATCGCCGCCGCTTCGAAGTTCCACCCTTTCTGGTGGTCGACGCTGATCTTAGGCATACTTACCCCCTTCAACATGAACCTCACTCTCCTGTCGCCCGTAGGGGATACGCACAGACGGTGCCAGACGGTTGACCGGAAAACGCCGGCCTTCGGCTCTTGTCCTGCGTCCTCCAACGGGGACACCCCAGACGAACGCGAATCGCTCGCCGTCCTCTAATCAGGCCGCGCCTGGATTCCGGCCTAGTGAGAGTGGCCGATTCGGCACACCGGCCGTGCCAAGAATGTCAAACCAGTGGGGCCCCCGTCGGTATCATTCCGGCCGGGGCCCCAGCCCTGGAGCTAGCCGCTCTCGATGATGTGGGCTCGTACACCGGCTCTGACATCCGTCTGGATTTTCATCTCGATCACCTCCCTTCTCCACCGCGAGGTGACCCGGCCGTTCGCGCGCCCGGTCGCCTTCTATCGAGACGTTACGCCTGCGGCGCGGCCGGTGCTTTCGAGATCTTGCGGGCTTCGAAACGCCGTCCGCGAGGAGGGTGAATGCAGGCCGGGGAAGGAATTCCTGGTGACGGAAAGCGATCCCCGGCCTGCGAAAGAGTCTCGCGGAACGTCTCAGAGCTGCTCAGTCGTTCCGCCGGAGATCGTCAACCGATCTCGATGATGTGGCTGCTGGCCCCTGCTTTAACACCGGTCTGGATGGTCATTTCATCTCCTTTTCGAAGCAGCGTTCGCTATCCCAGGTCGACGATATGGCCGCGGGCGCCAGCCTTCACGTTCGTCTGAATTTGCACGGTTCTTACTCCTTTCCTTTTTGGAACGTTGCTTACCCAAGGTCGACGATGTGGGAACGGGTTCCAGCTGTAACAGCTGTTTGAATTTTCATTTTTCACCTCCCTTCTGTTCAGATTTGCAGCGCGCTCCATTGTATCAATGTCCTGCGTTTCCAGGTCTGTGCCTTCAAGGATGAGCGATGACCATCAGCGTAGGCGCCCGCCGCAGCGCGCAGTCGAGCGCCTGCTCGAGGTTCTCGGGATCGAGAGCGGCGAAGCTCTCGTCGAGCACCACCACCTGCGCTCCCTGGAGCAAGGCGCGGGCCATGAACACGCGGCTGCGTTCGCCGTGAGAGAGCTGCCAGCCGGTCTCGCCGACGATCTGTTGGAGCCCCGACGGCATGCGGTCGAGCAACCCTCCGAGGCCGAGCTCGCGGCAGACCTCGACGGCTGCCGAAAGATCCTCCGGCTCCGGCGGCCACCGGCGCCCCATCAGGAGATTGAACGCGAAGGTCTCGGTGAAGACGTGGTTCTCGTGAAATTGCGGCGCCAGCACCACCCGCCGCCGCCAGGCCGCCGCACCGACCGTGTGGCGGTCCAGCCCGTCGAGCAGCACCAGCCCGGCCTCGGGGTCGCGCAGCCCGGTGAGCAGCGCCGCCAGGGTCGACTTCCCCCCTCCCGACGCCCCCTCGAGGAGGATGCGGTCGCCCTGCGCGATGCGCAGCGTGCAGCCGTCGAGGACCGGCCGGTTGCGGCCGGCGTGCCGGAAGGTCAGATCCAGCGCCTCCAGCACCGGCTGCCGGGAGCCCTCCCGAGCCTGCCCCTCCGCCGCGGCGCCGGCCAGCTCCGGGCGCGCCGCGGCGGCGAACAGCTCGCGGGCGTAGTCCCAACTCAGAATGGCGCCGGAGAGATGGGAGAAACCCTCGGAGATCTTGCTGAAGCCGCGATAGGCGGTCAGCGTTCCTCCCACCCCCAGGGCGAGGAGAGTGGCGGAGCCGGTGCCGGACAGAAACGCCGGGAGCAGGCCGCCGAGGCCGACCAGCAGCCAGCCGCGCGGCGACACCGCGAGCAGCCTCGCCTTGGCCCGATCGTAGCAGCGGGAGCCGCCGAGGTAGGCGTCGGCGAGGCGGTCCTCCTCCCGGTGCCAGCCGCCGCGGTCCTCCTGGACCAGGCGGGTGCGATGGCCGACCAGGCGCTCGACCAGCGCATCGGTCAGATCGAGCCGCTGCCGGGTCCAGCTCCGCCGCCGCCGGTAGAAGCGGCGCGCCAGCTCCGCCGTGGCGAGCAGCCAGCCGGCGAGGAGCAGCAGATGGAGCCCGCCGCCCGCCCCGGCGGCGAGGACCGCCGCCGAGAGCGCGGTTTCGATCAGCCCGGCGATGGTCAGGAAGCCGCCGGTGAGCGCCAGGGTCTCGACCGCCTCCGATTCGATCACCCGGGCGAGGAGCTGGCCCGCCCCCTGGTGGCGGATCTCCTCCGGCCGCAGCTTCAGCGCCCCGGCGAGCAGCCGCCGCTTGAGCAGCGCTCCGGCCCCGATCGCGAGCCGGGCCCGCGACCAGACGCTCATCATGCGGAAGGGGATCAGCGTCAACAGCAGCAGCGCCCAGGCGGTCAGCGCGTCGCGCACCAGGCTCCCCTGGAGGGCGCCGACGCCGAGCGCTCCCCAGGAGGCGAGCAGCAGGCTGTAGGAGATCGCATAGGCCGCCACGAAGCTGAGGAAGTGGCGCGGCAGCCCCGCTCGGCGCGCCTGCTGCCAGAAGCTCCCGCCGGGCGGCAGCCGGACGAGCCAGAGGCCGCCGACCCGGGCATGCCGGAGACGCTCGCCGCGCAGCGCCCGCTCCGCCCGCTCAACGCGCGCGCCGTCGAGGCCGGAGGCCTTCAGGAGCCGGTCGAGCGCCGGGCCCGCCGAGGAATCCCGGCTCGTCACGCCGGCAGCCGGGGCGGCAGCCGGCGTCAGGAGCCCACGCGCCACGGCGGACACCGCCAGCCGGTGAACCCTGAGATCCGGACCGACCGCCCGCAGCCGCCCGCCGCCGAAGCCCGCCGCCAATAATCGCCAGCAGACCCACCCCCGGCCAACGCAGCAGGGCGGGGCCGCAGCCGCGCAGAGCGGTCGCCAGCGAGCCCCCCGTGAGCTCGGCGGGCTCGATCTCGAGGCCGAGGCGGGCACCGGCCCGGACCAGCCGCGATTCGAGATCGCCCCGCCCCTCTCCGGATGCCGGCGGAGCGGCGCCCGGGCCGCTCAACCAGCCGGTCCGCCGGGCCAGGGCCTCCAGGGCTTCGGCGGCCGCGCCTTCGTCCCAGACGGCGCTCGCGAGTCCAGCCTCAATCACCGGCCGCCTCCGCTTCGCCTTCCTCCAGCCGTCCGCCCTGGAGCCGCAGGCGCCGCCACCCGACGCCGCGGCGGAAGCGCTCGCGCAGGGCGGCCTCGCGGGCCAGGAGGTCCCGGTAGCGCGAGTCGGCGTGCGCCGCCAGCTCCTGCGGCCGGCCGTGCTCGACGATCCGCCCCGCCTCCACCACCGCCACCTGGTCGAAGCTGAGCGTCTGCCCGGCGTCGTGGGTGATGCAGAGGAGGGTCGCGCCCGGCCACCAGCCCCGCGCCCGTTCGAGCAGGAGGGCGCGCGATGCGCGGTCGAGGCCGCGGAAGGGCTCGTCGAGGATCACCAGGCGGGCCGCCGGCTTGAGCAGCCCCCGCGCCAGCCGCACCCGCTGCCCCTCGCCCCCGGAGACCAGCGCTCCGCCCTCGCCGAGCGAGGTCTGCAGCCCCTGCGGCAGCTCCTCGAGCAGAGGCCGCAAGGCCGCCGCCTCCAGGGCGGGTCCGATCCACCGCTCGTCCCCGCCGCCGTAGAGGAGGTTGTCGAACAGCGGCGCGTTCCAGATCTGGACGGCCGGATCGATCCAGGCGGTCTGCCGCCGGAGCTCCTCCAGCCGGCCGGCGGTGAGCGGCTCGCCGTCGATCCACACCCCGCCGGCCGCGGGGACGTGCCAGCCGAGGAGGAGGCCGACCAGGCTCGATTTTCCCGCTCCCGAGGGGCCTACGATGGCGACCCGGCCGCCGGGAGGGATCGCGAGGTCGATGCCGGCCAGCAGGGTATGGCCCCCGGCCACCACGTCCACGCCGGCGAAGCGGACGGCGACTCCCGCCGCGGGCGCCGCGGCCGCCTCGCCGGCGGCGGGCGCCGGGAGGTCCGCCGGCGCGGCGGCTTCCTCCTCGGCGGCCCCGAGCGGCTCGAGGAGCCGCGAGGTGGTGTTGCGCAGCAGCGGATACTGGCGCGCCGCGAGGTCCATCTGCTGGCCGAGGATCGGCAGCTGGAGCGCCCAGTAGCTCAGCAGCAGGACGCGCGAGGGATCGCCCGGCCCCGCCAGATGGCGGAACAGGATCCAGGCCGCGAGCCCGTAGCCGGCGACGGATTGGAGGGCGTCGAGGAGGACCGAGACCGACTCCAGCCGCAGCGCCGAGCGCGCCCATTCGATCAGCAGCCCCTCGTGCTCGCGCCGCAGCGCCCGCTCGGCGCCATGGTTGCGCGCCGGCACCAGCCCGAGCAGGGCGTCGAGGTAGAAGCGGCCGAGGGCTCCGGCGTGATTGCGCACCCGCAGGTCGCGCTCCACCAGCACCGGCTGCGAGACCATCGGCAGGGCGAAGGCGAGCAGCGCCGAGAGGGCGGCGAGCGGCGCCACCCCGGGATCGAGCCAGGCGATCCCCGCCGCGGTGAACAGGAGCTGCCAGCCCGAACGCAGGAAATTCGCGGCCAGCTCCGGCAGCGTGCGCAGGCGGTGGGAGCTGTGGCAGCGCTCGGCCATGTCGGAGCTCAGGCGGCTGCGGAAGTAGCGGTCGCCGAGGCGGGCGATCTTGGCCAGGAAGCGCAGGCGCAGGCGGATCTCGAGGCCGCGCCCCTGGGCGAGCACCCGCGTCGCCGTCGCCCATTCGAGGAGGAGCACGAGAAGAAGGAAGAGGACGAAGACGGCGGCGGACGCCAATCGCTGCTCCCACAGCCCCAGGCGGCCGGCGAGGTCGAGCAGGGCACGGAAGAACAGCGCCTCTGCCACCGTGGCCGCGGCGCCCACGACGAGGGCGGCTCCGAGCGCGAGCGCGGTCAGCCGGCCGTCTTCCCGCAGCAGCCGCAGCAGCTCGCGGCCGGGCCGGCTCGCCGGCTCGGCGACCGCGGCCCGCAGCTCGGCAGGCAGCGCCACTTTCCCGGCGCCCCCGGCGCCGGCCGAGGCCCGCAGGCCCTTCACCCGCACCAGCACGGCCCCCCGCAGCCGCAGGCCGCCGCCGGCCTCGGGGACGACCGACCAGTAGATCTCGGGGATCGCGCCGTCGCCGCCGTCGGTGGGGGTCCGCGGCGTCCGCGGCCAGCAGCCCGCGCAGCAGTCCCGCCGCTTCGCCGCCGGCCCGCAGGCCGCCGGCGTCCACCAGCGCGGCGGTCATCCGGACGGCGGCGTCCAGGGCGGCCAGGGGGCGCCAGCCGGGATCGGCGAGCGCCGCGGCGAGCAGGCTGCGCGCCGCGGCGGCCGGAATCCCGATCGCCTTCATGCGCGCCGCGAGGACGTCGGTGAGCTCCGCCGAGCCCGCCCATTCCCGCCAGGCGGCGGCGGGCACCGGCATCGCGTGGACGTAGGTTTCAGCCAGCAGCCGGCGCGCCGGCATCCACCGCCGGCCGGCGGCCGGGTCCATCACCTGCACCCAGCGGCCGAGGCGCCGCCAGACGATCAGGAAGTGGGTGACCCCCAGGGTGCTGGTGACCACCAGCAGGGCCGGCAGGGCGGCCGCCGCCGGCAGCAGGAAATGATCGACCGGGAGCATCACCTGTTCGGCCGCCAGGCCGAGGTGGACCGCCACCGCCTCCAGGGTGTCGATCGAGGTCCCGTCGAGCCCGGTCTGGCAGGCCTCCCGCAGACGGTCGTAGCCGACCTCGACGCCGAATCCCGCGCACAGGCACTTGAGCGCGGCCGGGCCGCAGTCCATCGCCGAGCTCTGCACCACCTCGGGCGCCAGCCACCGAGGGCTCGAGGGGCTCGAAGGGCTCAAGGGGTGGCCGTCCCCGTGGCAGGTCCCGAGAGGCTCATCCCCAGGGTGCGCAGCAACAGCCGGGCCGGCGAGAGGCGCTCGGATTCCACCAGCACCGTGCCGGTCAGCCCGTGCTGCCGCGGGATCCGCGAGCGCGCATCCGGCGCGAGGTCGAGATCGGCCCAGACGCGCCCCTCGCGCAGCTCGCCCGAGACCCGCGCCACCCGCGCCTGGAGGGCGCCGTACTGGGTCCACGGAAAGGCGTCCAGCCGCACCTGCGCCGCCTGCCCGGGCCGCAGGCGCCCCAGGGCCTGCGCGGGATCGAACCCGGCGACCACCTTGAGGGGAGAGGCAGGGATCACCGTCCCCAGCCGCTCGCCGGGCTGGATCAGGGCCCCGGCGTCGAGGCGCGCGAGATCGGCCACCTGCCCCCCCACCGGCGCCCGGATCGTGCGCCATTGCCCCTCGAAGGCCAGCCGGCGAAGGGCGGCGCCGCCGGCCGCGAGATCGCCGGCGAGCAGCGCGCTCTCGCGGTCGACCCCCGCGAGCAGCGCCCGGCGGTCGCTCTGGTCCCGCTGCCGCTCGGCCTCCAGGCGGTCCAGGGTCAGCCGGAGCTCGGCCGCGGCGGCCTGCCGGCGCTCGGCCTCCGCCCGCGCCTGCTCGACGTCGGCCGCCGGCAGCAGGCCACCGGCATGGAGCTGCTCCTTGCGGCGCAGGTCCCCCTCGGCCGCGACGACGCTGGCATCCGCTCCGCGCAGCCGCTGCGCCGCCTCCCGCCGCGACAGCCCGGCGGCCCGCTCGGCCGCCGCCAGCCCCACCGCCTGGCTCGCCCGCTCGGCCCGCCGGCTGTCGAGCTGGCGGGCCAGCGCTCCCGTCTTCGCCCGCTCCTCCTCCAGCCGCCGGTTGTCGGAATCGGCCTCGAGCTCGATCAGCACGTCGCCCGGCGCCACCGGCTGGCCGACGACGACCGCGACCCGCCGCACCCGGCCGCCGACCTGGGCCGAGATCGGGTAGACCGCCCGCTGCGCCTCGAGCCGCGCCGTGGCGCTGACCACGTAGACGGGCAGCGAGGAGCGCACGAACCAGGCCGCCCAGAGGGCGAGCAGCAGGAGCAGCGCTCCGAGCAGGAGCAACACGGCGGGCGAGCGCTCGCCGTCGAGCGAGCGCAGCGTGCGCGGAAAAGGATTGGCCACTGACCCATTTACGCACGAAGCGGGGAAAGAGTTTGTTTTCGCCGCCGGTTGACACCCTCCCCACTCTCGGTCCAGGATCAGGCTTCGCCCTGAAACGAAGGCTGCACCGTAGAGATCAAGCGAGCCCCTCATCTCCTTCGCCGTTTCCTCCTCCCCCAGTCCACGCCGCGCCGCCCTGGTGATCGCCCATCCGGGGCACGAGCTGCGGGTCCACCACTGGCTGGAGACCGCCGCGCCACGGGTTTTCGTGCTCACCGACGGCTCCGGCCACGGGGGAGTCTCGCGCCTCGCCTCCACCACGCGGCTCCTCGAGCGGGCGGGCGCCACCCCGGGCTCGATCTACGGACGGTTCTCCGACCGCGAGCTCTATCGCGCCCTTCTCGACCAGGATTGGGACCGCTTCGCCGCCCTGGCCGACGAGCTGGCGGCGGCGCTCGACGCCGCCGGGATCGAGGACGTCGCGGGGGACGCCGTCGAGGGGTTCAATCCCAGTCACGACGTCTGCCGGCTGCTCCTCAACGCGGCCCTGCTGCGCCTGGCGGCGGCGACCGGCCGGCGCCCCGGCAACTTCGAGATCCCGCTCGAGAGCTCGCCCGAGGAGTGCCCTGCCGAGGATCTCGCGGAGGCGATCCAACTGCGCCTCGACGACGCCGCCCTCGAGCGCAAGCTGCGGGCGGCGGCCGGCTACCCCGAGATGGCGGCCGAGGTGGAGCGCGCCTTCGCCCGCCACGGCCGCGCCCCGTTCGCGGTCGAGTGCCTGCGGCCGGTCCGCTACGGCCTCGAGATCGGCGGCCGCTTCGCGCACCCGCCCTACTACGAAACCTACGGCGAGCGGCAGGTGGCGGCCGGCCACTACCGGGACGTCATCCGCTTCCGCGAGCACCTGGCGCCGCTGGCGGCGGCGCTCGGAGCCCGGATGCCACAGCCGCCCGCGCCGGACGAGGCCCGTCTGCCTTGCGAATCCTGCTGACCAACCGCTCGCTCGACGAGCGGGCCGGCTCCGAGCTCTACCTCGCCGAGCTGGCGGTCCGCCTGCTGGCGCGCGGCCACTCCCCCATCGCCTTCAGCCCGCGACTGGGGCGGGTGGCGGCGGCCCTGCGCGCGGCCACCATCCCGGTGGTCGACGACCTCGCCTCCCTCGCCGAGCCGCCCGACCTGATCCACGGCCAGCACCACCTGGCGGCGATGACCGCCATGCTCCACTTCCCGCGCGTCCCCGGCCTCTTCGTCTGCCACGGCTGGCTCCCCTGGGAGGAGACCCCGCCGCGCTTCCCCCGCTTCCGGCGCTACGTGGCGGTCGACTTCACCACCCGCGAGCGGCTGGTCTCGGAGGGGGGAATCCCGCCGCAGCGGGTGGCGGTGGTGCTCAACTTCGTCGACCTCGACCGCTTCCGCCCGCGTCCGCCCCTGCCGCCCCGGCCGCGGCGCGCCCTGGTGCTCAGCAATCAGGCGAGCGAGCGCACCTTCCTCCCCGCCATCCGCGAGGCGTGCACGCGTTTCGATATCGCCCTCGAGGTGGCGGGCGTCGCCGCGGGGAGCGCCGTGGAGCGCCCCGAGGCGCTGCTCCCCGGCTTCGACCTCGTCTTCGCCAAGGCGCGCGCGGCGATGGAGGCGATGGCGGTCGGCGCGGCGGTGGTGCTCTGCGACCAGGCCGGCGCGGGACCGCTGGTGACCAGCGCGGACTTCGATCGCCTGCGCCCACTCAACTTTGGCATCCGCACGCTGCGCGACCCGGTCACCGCTGATTTTCTGGCCCGCCAGATCGAACGCTACGACGCGGCCGACGCGGCGGAGGTCTCGCGGCGCCTGCGCGCCACCGCGGGGATCGAGGAGGCCGTCGACCGCCTCCTCGGGCTCTACGGAGAAGTCCTCGCCGAGCACCGGGAGCTGGGCAATCGGCCCGGCGAGGAGGCCGCCGAAGAAGGCCGGGCCGCCGCGGCCTATCTGCGCTGGCTCTCCCCTTACCTCGACGAGCGCGATGGCTTGAGCTTGGAAGTGGCCCGGCTGCGCACGGAGGCGGTCCGGCTCCAGTCGGAGGAGGAGCGGCTCCAGTCGGAGGAGGAGCGGCTCCAGTCGGAGGAGGTCCGGCTCCACGCGGAGGTGGGGCGGCTCCACGCGGAGGTCGCACGGCTTCGCTCAGCGGGAACCGAGCTCCGCACGGCGGCCGCCCACTGGCAGGAGGAAGCGCAGGCGGTGCGCTCCACCGCCACCTGGAAGCTGCGCGAAAGGCTCGTGCGGATCTCGCCACTGCGCCGCGCCTACCGGTACCTGCGCGGCTCGTCGCGGGAGTAGGCGCCGCCGGCCCGGCGCACCCGGCGAATCTTGAACGGCCCGACCTGCCGCGAGGCGCTCTCCACGGGAAGGTCCCCGAGCGAGCGCTCGACCGCCGCGTGGTCGTAGCCCAGGCGGCGCAGGTACTTCCAGGGATTGCGCTCGGGCGGCGTATCGTAGAGATCGATCAGCACCACTCTGCCGCCCGCGTCCAGGCAGCGCTCGATCCTGCGGTGCAGGAGACCCAGACCCTCGGCGACAGGAAGGCCGATGGCGAGATTGGCGATCGACGTCCTGCCGACTTTCGCCTGCGACATCGCGAGCAGCAGCTCGGGCTCGTCGAACCCCGGAGTGACGGCGAGGCAGGCGCCCCGCACCTCCCGCTCGAGCAGGGCCATCCGCTCCTGGCGGGGATAGAGCACGCGGTCCGAGGCGACGTCGATCAGGTTCCACAGCAGCCCCGCGAGGCTCAGGGTGAGGACGATCGCCAAGCCCCGGCCTCGATTCAGGGACCGGCGCGCCGTCATCCGCGCGGCGAGGGCGCCGAAGGCCGGCGCCAGCTGGAAGTAGAACTGGTCGTCCGAGTTGTTCCAGAAGACCCCGAAACCGAGGATCGCCGCGAGCCACGCAGCCAAGATCAGCAGGGCGCCGCGGTCGGCCTCCTCGCGCCTGCGGAGCGCCGTCCCCAGGCCGGCGAGCATCGCGCCCGCCGCCGCCAGGAAGGCCAGGACACCGAGGATCACCCGGAGCGACGGCGCCTCGTGGTCGCGCACCGCCGCCGCGACCGGCGTGAGATCGACCAGCGCGCTCGCCGCCCCGTAGCCGGCGCGGACGACAGCTTCCCCCACTCCCCGCCACGAGCGCACCAGCCCGTAGGCCCCCTCGACCCGCTCCCCCACCCGGCCGCCGCCGTAGCGGGTCAGCCAGGCGAAGAAGCCCGCGCTTCGCCACCGGTGCAGAGCCAGGCGGACAGCAGGGGCAGACCGGCCGCCAAGGCCGTACCGAGCCCCACGGCCCCGGCCGTCGTGGCCGCGCGCCGAAGCTCCCGCCTTCGCAGCTGCCAGCCGATCAGCAGCAGGGTCACGGCGGCGCCGATCAGCAGGTTCGAGATGAAGGTGAGGGCGGCGAGCCCGGCCGCCGCGCCCAGCGCCAGGCCGCGCCCGAACGAGGGGCGCGCCTGATAGACCAGGGCGAGCCACGCGAGGGCAACCACGAACGGCATCTGGATCATGTGGGTCTCGTCCGAAACCCACAGGCGCAGGAACGCCGAGGAGAAGGCGAGCCAGGCGGTCGCGTGGTTGGCCTCCCACCGCGTCCCCGCCAGCCGCGGCGCCACCCCCCAGCGGAAGAGCCCCGCGGCGAGCGCCCCGGCGAGCGCGCTCAGCCGCTTCAAGGCATCGACCGGATCGCCGCCATAGCCGTGGCGCATCCACGCGTTCTGCCACCAGGCCCCCAGCGGCTCGAAGAGGAGATGGTTGGGATCGAGGTGCCAGCTCCCCGCCGCGAAGTCGCGGCTGTGGCCGAGCCCGTCGTTGGAGACGAAGCCGATCGGGACGAGGAAGAGGACGGCGGCCGCGGCCAGGAGCCAGAGCAGGGAGTCGATCCCGTCCGAACGATTCCCTACTGTCCGGATCGCGCCACTCTCCTCTTCAGGGATCATCGGGAAAACTATACTGCGGAGCCCTCCTGATAGACTCCGAGGGCTTTACCCTTGAATGCTGGCTACGAACCGTTCCGGTTCTTCGGAGGAAGACATGAAAACGAAATCATGGCAGGTCGGCATTCTGGTCGCCGCGAGCCTTCTGCCGGCCTTGCGGGCCGAGGCGCGCGAGTCGGGCCCGTTCACTCTGACGCTGCAGAGCCCGCCGCAGGAAGCCGCCGGGGACGCGGCGGCCGCCGCGGCGTTCGCGGACCATCCGGCGAAGGTGATGGTGGTCGAAGGGCGGACGGGGGCCGATCTCACCGTCCTCGGCGAGATCTCGGACCACGCCGACAAGGTCTTTCCCATCCAGGCCGCCAACGACGCGCTCGCCTGGGTGGACGGCGCCTTCAAGAAGAGCGCCGCCGCCGCGGGAATCCGGGTCTCTCCCGACGCCCCGCTCGCCCTCACCGCCAAGCTGACCGGGCTCAAGCTGACGGCGACCACCAAGGCCTTCGGGTCGGTTTACAACGCGGAGATCCAGCTGACCTACGCCCTCACCGACGGCAGGGGGCGCACCCTCTGGCAGGGAGCCGCCGAGGGGAGCGCCAACCGCTACGGCAAGGCGCGCAGCGCGGAGAACGCCAACGAGGTGCTCGGCGACGCCGTCAAGGAAGCCTTCGGCAACGTCCTGAACGACGCCGGCCTCCAGGGCGCCTGGGGCGGCCGCCAGGGAACACCGAAACCCGTCGCCCTCGCGTCGCCCGCCGCCGCACCGGCTGCGGCCGCCTCCGCCGCCACGGCAGCGATGTCGCCCGCGGACCTTCTCACCGACCTCGTCAAGCTCAAGAAGCAGGGGTTCACCACCGATCTCCTGGTCGACTACGTCAACAAGAAGGCCCTCAGCCGTGCGCTCTCCGCGGACGACCTGGTGAAGTGGAAGAACGCCGGCATGCCCGAAGAGGTCATCAAGTCGGCGATGGCGCGGACGGAGGGGCTGTAATCCTTATAGATGCGATCCAGCGTCTCGGTGATTCCCTGGTCGCGGTGAAGACGCAGGTACTCTCCGATAGCGGTCGCATACAGCTCGCTACGAGAGACATGGAGCCTTTTCGCGAGTTGGTCGGCGGCTTCGAAGAGCGGGTCGGGGAGGGAGATTGCGGTCTTCATGCTCTTCAGTATAACCCCAGTTATACCTAAGCCGCCCTGCTACAATCCGCACGAAATGTCCCAAGCCTCCCTCCCCACCCCCGAGCGCCTCCTGCACTGGGTCGACGAGATGGCCGGCAAGCCGGTCGCCATGCTCGTCGATCTGGTGGCGGACGTGTTCATCACCGGCACGCCGAAGCGGATCAGCCGCGAGGCGCCGGTGCTCATCCTCTCGTTCCAGGGCGAGCGGCTGGCCTGCGGCGGCGGGGCGAACGCGGTCGCCAACGTGGCGGCGCTCGGCGGCCGCCCGCTCCCCCTTGGGGTGGTGGGGGACGACGCGCACGGCGCGGGCCTGCTCGCCGAGCTGGCGGCCCGCGGCGTGCCGACCGAGGGGATCGCCATCCGGGAAGGCTACCGCACCCCCACCAAGGTCCGCATCCTGGGCGGCGGCAAGCACTCGATCAAGCAGCAGATCGTGCGCTACGACATCGAGGAGACGCTGACCCTCACCGCCGAGGAGCGCGACGGCTTCACCCGCCGGCTGCGCGGCTGGGGCGGCACGGCGCGGGTCGCCATCCTCTCTGATTACGGCTACGGCGCGGTCGAGCCGGCGATGCTCTCGCGGGTGCGCGACGCTCTCGGTGAGGAGGCGACGCTGCTCGCCGACAGCCGCTACCGGCTCGGCGGCTTCGTGGGGCTCGACGGCGCCACCCCCAACGAGGAGGAGGCCGAGGCCCTCCTCGGCGCCGCCGATCGACGACGACCCCGACCGCCTGGAGCGCGCCGGCCGCGAGCTGCGCGAGCGGCTCGGCGCCCGCTTCCTGCTGATCACCCGCGGCAGCCGCGGCATGAGCCTGTTCCGCCGGACGGTCGCCTCGGCCCACCTCCCCGTCTCGGGGACCGACCAGGTGGCGGACGTCACCGGCGCCGGCGATACGGTGATCGGCACCTTCGCCCTGGCGCTCGCGGCCGGCGCCGACCCGCTCGCCGCGGCGCTGCTCGCCAACTACGCCGGCGGGGTGGTGGTGACCAAGATGGGGACCGCCACCTGCTCCCCCGACGAGCTGAAGCGCGCGGTGGCGGCCAACCCCCGCCCGCTCGAGGAGCTGCGGTGGGGAGCGTCCTGACGGTTCCGGAGCTGCGCGAGCGCCTGCGGGAGCTCAAGGCCCAGGGGAAGACGATCGCCTTCGCCAACGGCCACTTCGATCTCCTCCACGTGGGCCACCTGCGCTATCTGCGCGACGCCCGCGCCGAGGGGGATGCGCTGGTGGTGGCGATCAACGACGACGCCTCGGTGGCGAGCCTCAAGGGACCCGGCCGGCCGGTGGTCCCCGCCGCCGAGCGGGCCGAGCTGCTGGCGGCGCTGGCGCCGGTCGACTTCGTGGTGATCTTCGCCGGCGACTCTCCCGCTTCCCTGCTCGCCGAGCTGCGGCCGGACGTCCACTGCAAGGGCCCGGACTACGGCTCCCCCGAGCGCGTCCCCGAGTACGCGGTGGTGCGCGCCTACGGCGGCCGCACGGCGCTGGTCGGCGACCCCAAGGATCATGCCACCAGCGACCTGATCGCCCGCGTCAAAGCGCTGCCGGAGAGATGACAGAGCGGGGCGGGGGTCCGCGGATCTTGATCGTCCGCACCAGCGCGCTCGGCGACGTGGTGCATGCGCTGCCGGTGCTGACGGCGCTGCGGCGGCATCTCCCCGAGGCCCGGATCGGCTGGGTGGTCGAGGCGGGGATGGCGCCCGTGCTTGCGGGGCATCCCGACCTCGACGAGCTGTTCGTGGTCCGCCTCCGCCAGTGGCGGCGGCTCTCCGGCGGCGCGGCGTCCCGCAACCTCGGCGAGCTCGCCACCTTCGTCCGGGCTCTCCGGCGCTTCCGTCCCGACGTGGCGCTCGACCTGATGGGGAACCACAAGGCGGGGGTCCTCGCCCGCCTCTCCGGCGCCCGGCGGCGGATCGGCTTCACCCGGACCGAGCGGCGCGAGCCGTCGAGCGCGCTCTGGATCAACCGGCCCACGGCGCCGCGCGGCGTCCACGCGGTCGACCGCATGCTCTCCCTGCTCGACGCTCTCGGGCTCCCGCCCGAGCCGGCGGACTTCGGCCCGGGGAAGCTCTTCCGCGCGGAGCCGGCGGTGGTCGCGGAGCTCTGCGCGGCGCACCCCGAGCCGTTCGCCCTCCTCCACCCGGGGGCCGGCTGGGCGAACAAGCGCTACCCTCCGGCGTGGTGGGGGGAGGCGGCGCGACTCCTCTACTGGGAGACCGGCGTCGCCACCTGGGTGGCGGTGGCCCCCGGCGAAGAAACCCTGGCGGCCGAGGTCGCGACGGTGGGGGCGGAGGCGGTGCGGCTCGTGCCGGGGGCCGACCTTCCCACCCTGGCGGCGCTGATCCGGCGCTCCCGGCTGATGCTCGGCGGCGACACCGGACCCACCCACCTCGCCCGCGCCCTCGGCACGCCGGCGCTGATGGTGATGGGCCCCACCGACCCCGCGCGCCACGGCCCCTACGGCGCTCCGGAGAACGCCCTCTTCAAGCGCCTCGCCTGCAGCTTCTGCTACCAGCGCCTGCCGGAGACCAAAGCCTGCCTGCTCGAGGTCCCGCCCCGCCGGGTGGCGGCGCGGGCGGCCGAATTATTATCGAGGCCGCTGGCAGCTCTTCCATAGCTTCATTTCCATTCGTCGCTACGTTGACCCTCTTTCCCGCCGGCTGGTAGACTTCCCCTCGATTCAGACAGTTTCCACGCAAGCGCGCATCAACGCAGGACAGGCCCGGAGTCCGGGTTGAGAGGTAACTCGCATGGCATCACCCGCGGAATCGGTCCGCCGGCCGCAATCCCAGGCGCACGTTCCCGACAAGCTGGGAGAGTTGCTGGTCCGCAACGGCAGGATCAACCAGGCCCAGCTCAACGAGGCCCTCGGGCTTCAGAAGGATCAGGGCGGCCGCGTCGGCACCAACCTCGTCAAGCTCGGCTACCTCACCGAAAAGCAGCTCGTCGACTCCCTCGCCCAGCACTTCAAGGTCCCCTCCGTCGAGCTCGCCGGCATGGACATCGACGAGGCCGTGCTCAAGATCATCCCCGCCGACCTGGCGCGCAAGTACACCATCCTCCCCGTCTCCAAGACCGGCGCCACGGTCACCGTGGCGATGATCGACCCCACCAACGTCTTCGCGATGGACGACGTGAAGTTCATGACCGGCTACCGGGTCGAGCCGGTGATCGCCTCCGAGTCCGGCATCCGCACCGCCATCGACCGCTACTACGGCTCGACGCACGCCATCGAGCTCAAGAAGGTGATGGAGGACCTCACCGAGGAGTCGCAGAGCGACCTCGAGGTCCTCGAGGAGGAGGAGGACCTCGACCTCGCGACGCTCGAAGAGGAGTCCGAGCAGGCGCCGGTCGTCAAGCTGGTGAACCTGGTGCTCACCGACGCCATCAAGCGCGGCGCCTCGGACATCCACATCGAGCCCTACGAGAAGGAGTACCGGGTCCGCTACCGCATCGACGGCATCCTCTACGAGATGATGCACCCGCCGCTCAAGCTCAAGGAGGCGATCACCAGCCGCGCCAAGATCATGGCGCGCCTCGACATCGCCGAGAAGCGGCTGCCGCAGGACGGCCGCATCAAGATCAAGACCAAGATCTCCGGCAAGTCGAAGGACCTCGACTATCGGGTTTCGGTCCTCCCCACCCTGTTCGGCGAGAAGATCGTCATGCGCTTGCTCGACAAGGACAAGCTCATGCTCGACATGACGAAGCTGGGCTTCGAAGCGGAGTCGCTGCGCAAGTTCGAGACCGCCATCCTCAAGCCCTACGGCATGGTGCTGGTCACCGGCCCCACCGGCTCGGGGAAGACGAACACCCTCTACTCGGCCCTCCAGCGCATCAACACGCCGGAGGTCAACATCATGACCTGCGAGGACCCGGTGGAGTTCAACCTCTCGGGGATCAACCAGGTCCAGACGCGCGAGCAGATCGGCCTCAACTTCGCGGCGGCGCTGCGCTCGTTCCTGCGCCAGGACCCCAACATCATCCTGGTCGGCGAGATCCGCGACTTCGAGACCGCCGAGGTGGCGATCAAGGCCGCCATGACCGGCCACCTCGTGCTCTCCACCCTCCACACCAACGACGCGCCGTCGTCGATCAGCCGCCTGATGAACATGGGGATCGAGCCCTTCCTGGTGGCGACCTCGGTGCACCTGATCGTGGCGCAGCGGCTGGTGCGCCGCATCTGCACCTTCTGCAAGGAGCCGCTCGAGGTCCCCCCCGCGGCGCTGATCCAGACCGGCTTCGCCGAGCACGAGTCGCGCACCTTGAAGCTCTTCCGCGGCCGCGGCTGCGAGCGCTGCAGCAACACCGGCTACAAGGGGCGCGTCGGCCTCTACGAGGTGCTCGAGGTCGACGACGAGCTGCGCGAGATGATCCTCTCCGGCGCCAGCGCCTTCGAGCTGCGCCAGAAGGCGGTCACCAACGGCATGATGACGCTGCGCATGAGCGGCCTGCAGAAGATCCGCGACGGCATGACCTCGATCGACGAGGTGGTGCGCGAAACGGTCGCCTAGCCGCTTGCCGTAGACCGCGGGAGCTTACCGGGTGGCCCGGTAAGCTCCCTTCCCGTCAGATCCCGGGACAGCGCGGTCGATCCGCGGACCTTCCGCCACGGCAGGTGACCATCCGCTACGGCAGCTAAATTTTTCCCACGGCAGCCGGCCGTGCCGTTCGGTCAGCCTACATTGCGCCAAATCCCGGAACAATCTCCCACGGCAGCCGGCATCGGTTCAGGGCAGCTGATTTTTTCTCAGAGCAGCCGACATTCCGCCACGGCAGCGGACTTTGGGCCCATGGCAGCCGACAATCTCCCACGGCAGCTGACAACGGCCCACGGCAGCCGACATTTTCGCCAGGGCAGCTCGTTTTTTCCTACGGCAGCCGGCAATCTCCCACGGCAGCCGGTAACGGCCCACGGCAGCTAGATTTTTCTCACGGAAGCTTACCGGCCCGCCCGGTACGCTTCCGTGGCGCCCAGTACCGCTCCGGCGGACGCCGTCGCGCCCCGCGCGGCAAGGGTCGTGGCCGCGAGGCGCACGAAGGCAATCCACAGCAGATCCGCCCCCAGCAGATGGACGACCTGGAGCCACACCGGCGCCAGGAGGAGCACGTTGATGCCTCCCAGCGCCATCTGGAGGCCGACGAGCCCCGCCGTCCAGACGGCGAAGCGCCGCGGCGCCCCGGCGAGCGGCCCCTGCATCACCGTGATCGCCAGATAGAGCGCGAGGAGACCGGCGGCGACGGCGATGCCGGGATGGAAGAGGCGCAGGCGGATCAGCAGGTGCGCCGTCGGGGAGAGGTCTGCCCGGAGGGCCGCCGCCAGCGACCGCGAAGGGAACAGGGTGTCTCCCAGCGCCGCCGTGGCGCCGCTCACCCCGGAGAGGAGCAGGGCGACGAGCGCCACGGCGAAGCCGGCCCCGGTCGCCCCCTGCCCGCGCAGGCGGAACGGCGCGCCGCCGCTCGCGAAGTGGGCGGTCAGGGTGAGCGCCGCCAGCAGCAGGAAGGTGTTGACCAGGTGCGTCGCCCCGAACATCGCGCGCGCCATCGAAGGGTTGTCCGCCACCAGCCGGAACAGCACCAGAGCCGCCCCCACCGCCGCCTCCCCCACCATGAAGGCCATCGCCCAAACCGCCGCCGCGCGGGTTGCATGGCCGCGGGGAAAGGCACGGAATGCCCACACCAGGAGCCCCACGACCATGAGGAGAGCGATGCCGCTGGTCAGCCGGTGTGAGAACTCGATGACCGTCGCGATCCTGGGAGCCTGCGGCAGCACCATCCCGTTGCAGAGAGGCCAGTGGCTCCCGCACCCCGCCCCCGACCCCGTAGCCCGCACGATCGATCCCCAGAGCACCACCAGGACGTTGACGGCGAGGGTCAGCCAGGCGTAGCGGGGGAAGGCGCGGGGGGAGGAGGGGTGCATGGGGGGATGATAGCGCCTTCGAGGGGGTGGCCTTCTCGAGGTTGGGGATGATCGAGATGGTGTTGCCTTCGAGAGACGTCCCGCCGTCCCCGTGGCCTGCGAAGGGTGTCGTTATGGGCTGGGAACGTCTCTACGGGACGGTTGCAGCACATGGGACCGATGCCGCGTTTTCGGGCAAATCGGAATCGCCGGGTTCGCGACGACGGTCCCGTAGAGACGCTCCCAGCGCATAACGAGAACCTCGGCAGGCCACGGGGACGGCGGGACGTCTCTTCGCAGGGCAGGTCCTCACCGCCGGCAACACCCTGGTTGGTTCATACCCCCCGCCGCCGCACCCCCAGATTCCGTTTCCGCTCCTCCTCCTTCCGCTTCTTGCTCGCCGCCCAGGAGCAGATCGGGCAGGCCTCCAGGTCGTGGTAGAGGGCCGGGCAGTACTGGCGGCCGAAGTAGATGATCTGGAGGTGGAGCTGGTTCCAGGTCTCCTCGGGGAAGAGGCGCTTCAAGTCGTGCTCGGTCTGCTCGACGTTGCGGCCGCTCGACAGGCCCCAGCGGGCGGCGAGGCGATGGATGTGGGTGTCGACGGCGAAGGCGGGGCGGCCGAAGGCCTGGCTGATCACCACCGAGGCGGTCTTGTGGCCGACGCCGGGGAGGGCTTCCAGCTCCGCGAAGGTCTGCGGCACCTCGCCGCCGTGCCGTTCGACCAGCAGCTCCGAGAGGCGCTTGAGGTTCCTCGCCTTGCCGTCGGTGAGGCCGATGCGGCGGATCAGCTCGCGGATCTCCTCGACGGGGAGGGCCGCCATCGCCTGCGGCGTCGCGGCGCGGGCGAAGAGGGCGGGGGTGACCTCGTTCACCAGCTTGTCCGTGGTCTGGGCGGAGAGCACCACGGCGACCAGCAGGGTGAACGGGTCCCGGTGCGCCAGCGGGATGTCGACCGTGGGGAAGAGCTCGTCCAGGAGGAGGGCGATCCGCCGTGCCTTCTCGTGCCGCGTCATGGGGCGCCCTTTTATCACAAGGCGTCATCACGGGGCGCCCCGTCGCGGGAAGAGGGTACGGCGGACGGCTCGGCGGCCGCCTAGTAGCGCGGTCCGTTCGCCGGCGGACCGCCGCCGGAGCTCGGCGGGGGGGCCTTTGCCTGGGTCTTCTTGACCGCGCTCAGGATGCCGATGCCGACCAGGCAGATGACGCCGACGCCGATCCACATCGAAGGGACGTGGGCGAGATGGGCGCCGAGGGCGAGCCCGATCACGACGATGATGAAGCCGACCAGATAAACGCCAAACGAGGATGACATCGCTGCTCCTCCTTATTGGAACAAGAAAGGGAGGACCGTCGAGCCGGTCCGCCGCGCGGTCAGGATCAATACAAAAGGCGGGCCAACTTTTGTGGAGCCTCCGTTATGTCCTGGTTTGAAACCTGCTCGCCTCCTTCGGGCTCCGCTCCTTCGTCGCTGCCAGTCGGCTGCGCGGTTCAAACCAGGACACGACTGGAAGGCCTCAGGCGCGGCTGTTCCAGAGGATGTCGGGAATCCCCCGCTTCAGGTTCTCGTAGCGGGCCATCACGAAGAGGGCGTCGGAGAGGCGGTTCAGGTACTTGACCACGAAGGGGCCGACCGGCTCGTCGCGGGCGAGGGCGACGGCCTGGCGCTCCGCGCGGCGGCAGACGGTGCGGGCGACATGCAGTTGCGCGGCCCCGGCCGAGCCGCCGGGCAGGATGAAGTTGTCGAGCGCGGGGAGCTCGGCGGAGAGCTCGTCCATCAGCCGCTCCAGCGCCTCGACGTGCCGCGCCTCGACGACCGGCACCGGGATGCGCGCCTTGTCGCTCTCGAGGATGCAAAGGTCGGAGCCGACGTTGAACAGCTCGTTCTGCACCCGCAGCAACGTCGCGGCCAGCCGCTCGTCGAGCCCCGAGGCGAGGGCGGCGCCGATCTCGGAGCTCAGCTCGTCGACCGTGCCGTAGGTCTCGATGCGGATCGAGTCCTTCGGCACCCGCTGCCCGCCGCCGAGGCCGGTGGTGCCGTCGTCCCCCGTGCGGGTGTAGACCTTGGTGATTCGCGGCATCGTGATCCCTCCCTTTCCCGGAGGAGGATTCTATGCCCACTTGCCGGTCAGCAGCGGCTCGACCGGGTGACGGTCGCGGTCCATCTCCAGCTCCTGGAAGAGGTTCGCCGTCTCCTCCGTCTCGCACTCGGGACGCAGGTCGACCTCGGGGGCCTCGGCCGGAGACTCGTCCGTGCCCGCCACCAGCAGCTCGGCGCCCTCGTAATCGAGGAACTCGGGAATGAGAGGGAGAAAACGCCGGCCGCCGAAGCGCTCCTGAAGCTCCTCGGGAAAGTGCGCCTTGCGCTCCTCCTCGAGCCCCATCGACGGCGGTGAGCCGGCCTGCGGGTTCTTGACGCTCAGCAGGTAGCTCCCCCGTTTCTCGATGCGGAGCTCGCGCTGCACCTCGTCCGGCTCGGCCGGCAGCTCCAGGGCGTAGAGCAGGTGGGTGTGGTTGCCATGGCGCGCCACGGCGTAGACCCCCTCTCCCGCCGGCCGCGCCGAGCGCCGGGTGCCGAAGCCGTCGTGCATCGGTCCGCGCTCCAGCTCCTCGACCATCTCCGCCGAGCTCTCCCCGACCTTCTCCACGAACCCCCAGAAGCGCTGCCCGGCGTCGTCCGTCTCGGGGAGCCGCTTCTTCCCCACCGTGATCAGGCGGAAGAAATCCCGCCGCTCGGGGCTCAGCACGAAGTGAAAACGTTGCACGTCCACCAGCCCCTTCGGAGCCTCCTCCCCCACCGCCGGCCGGTAGAAGAAATAGATGTTCCCCCGTTCCAGGATCTCGACGTCCCCGGTTCCTGTGGCTGCTTTCGTTCCAGTGCGATCGGCCATGGCGACTCCCTTCTCGATGCGGCCCGCGAGCCCTTGCGGCTCACATCCGGATCGACTGCAAACCCGCTGCCACGGAAACCAGGCGTAAATCGGGGCGAGGCCACCTCTTGACGCCCCACCGCGCTCGGCCTACGCTCCCCGCGTGAAGACCGCAGCTCGCCCTGACGCATCAGCCCCGGACGCACCCCGCAACGCCTCTCCGGAGGACGTGATGCGCACCTGCCCCAACTGCGGCCGGCGGCTCGCCGAGCGCAGGTGCAAGCTGTTCTGCCCCGACCCGCGATGCGGGTACTACCTCTCCTGTTCCGACTACTACTAGCCGCGGGGGGCTCCCCATGATCCTCCTCCCCGGCCTCTACCTCGCGGGGCTCGCCTTCCTCCTCGACCGCGCGCTGCGGCGGTGGTGGGAGCCGGTGCCGGGGCGGGTGTGGGCGGTGTTCGCGCTCCTCCTGGCGGTCCTCTTCGGGCCGGCGCTGTTCCTGGGCAAGGTGCTGTTTCCGGCCGATATCCTCCCCGGGGTGGCGCTGCCGGAGAACGCCCGCAAGCCGCCGGAGGGAAACGTCCTGCAGAGCGATCTGATCACCCAGATCGCCCCGCTCCAGGCGCAGGTCCGGCGCTCTCTCAAGGCCGGCGAGTGGCCGCTGTGGAACGACCTCGCGGGGGCGGGGATGCCTCTCCTCGCCGATCCGCAGTCGCAGACGCTCGAGCCGCTGGTCTTCCTGGCCTTCCCCCTGCCGCTGCCGGCGGCGATCGGGGTGACGGCGGGGTTGCGGGTGCTGACCGCGCTGGTCTTTTTCTTCCTGCTGCTGCGGCGTCAGGAGCTGTCGGTCCCCGCCGCCCTCTTCGGCAGCGTGGCGTTCGGGCTCGGCGGGTTCCTCCTCCTCTGGCTCAACTGGCCGCTCGCCAACACCCCGGCCCTGCTGCCGCTCGTGCTCTATGCCCTGGTGGTGACCGCCGACCGCGGGGCGCGGCGGGACTTCCTGCTGCTCGCCGTCGCCCTCTTCGCGCTGCTCGCCGGCGGACATCCCGAGACGATCCTCTACGTCGCGATCGTCGGCTCCCTCTTCGCCCTCTCGCGGCTCCTCCGCCGCCGGTCAAGCGAACGGGTCCGGCTCCTCGGACGCTGGGCGCTGGCGGCGGCGATCGCCGCGGGGGTCGCGGCGCCGGGGTGGGTGCCGGCCGCCCGGTTCGTCCCGCAATCGCTGCGCAGCCACCGCCTCGTGGTGCGCAACGAGCGGATGGCGCACGACCCCGCCGCCTTCACCGGGTGGGAGACGCTGCGCGGGCATCCGGAGCGGGAGGCGGGGATCGAGAAGCGCGCCGTCTCGGTGTTCGCGCCGAACGCCTGGGGGAACAGCCGCTGGGAGGATTCCTACTGGGGGGACGCCAACAGCAATGAGGACGCCTCGGCGTTCGTGGGGAGCGCCGCGCTGCTCGCCGCCCTGCTCGCCTTCTGGCCAGCGTGGCCGGCGCGGCGCTTCCCCGAGGAGCGGATCTTCCTGGTCCTGGCGCCCGTCTGCCTGCTGATCGCGGTGCACATCCCCAGCCTCACCCGCCTGCTGGTGCGGGTTCCGCTGCTCGATCAGTCGATCAGCGCCAATCGCCGCCTCCTCCTGGTGCTCGGCTTCGCGCTCGCCTATCTCGCGGCCTGCACCGTGGAGCGCTGGCGGCGGGGGGAGGGGCCGCCGCGCGCGGCGGTGATCGCCGGCGGCGCGGCGCTCCTCGCGCTGATCGCCTGGGGCTACGGGCTCTCCCCGCAGCGCGAGGAGCTGCGGGCGTTGCGCTATTTCTGGATGGGGTGCCAGCTCGCGGCGGTCGCGGCGACGGCGGGGTTGCTGGTCCTGCGAAAGCCGCGGTGGGCGGTCTGGGGCTTCGCCGCGCTGGCGGCGGCCGAGCTGCTCGTCTTCCACGCGCCGGCGAACCCGTCGCTGCCGCGCAGCGCCTTCTATCCGGTGTCGCCGGCGATCCGTTTCCTGCAGGAAAACGCGGCGGGCTCGCGGATCGCGCCGCTGGCCAACCGGCTGCTCCCCAACTCCGCCGTCGTCTACGGTCTGGCGGACGTGCGGATCTCGAACCCGATGAAGCCCGCCCTCTACGCCCAGGCGGTGGGGCCGGTGAGCGTCTCGATCCGCACCACCGAGCACATCCTGAACGTCGCCGAGCACCCGCTCTACCAGCTCCTCGGCGTGCGCTACGTGGTGGCGCCGCAGCGGATGACCTCGATCCCCGGCCTGCGCCAGGTCTTCCGCGACGCCACCTCGCGGATCTACGAGCGTCCCCGGGTGCTCCCCCGCCTCTTCCTCCCCGCCGCGGTCGAGAGCGCCGGCGCCGAGCCGTGGCCCGACTGGCTGGAGGAGAATCCCGATTTCGCGGCGCGCGCCCTGGTGGCTCCGACGCGCGGACCGTCCGCCGCTGTGGACGGCCGCCCGCCCGGCCGAGTCGGCGCTCGCGCGGGCTCTCCCTTCACCCCGCCCATCTCGGCGCCCGCGGCCGCTTCGCCGAGGAGCGCCTGCTCGCCTCGAGCGTCTATCAGGACGGCGGTTGGAGCCTCCTGCTCGACGGCGCGCCGCGGCCGACCGTGGTGGCGGACGGCCCCTTCGTCGCCGCCTGGGTCCCCGCCGGCGAGCACCGGCTGGACCTCCTCTACCGGGCGCCGGGGCTGCTCGCCGGGGTGGCGCTGGCGGCGCTGGCGCTCGCCTTGGGGGCGGCCTGGCTGGTGGCGCCCCCTGGCGCCCGCGGCGCAAAATAAAAGGCGGCCCGCAGGCCGCCTTTTTCACATCCGGTCGGTCGCGCTTACTTCGAGGCGGTCTTGCTGCCGGCCCGGCGCAGCTCGTCGTCGACCACCGTGGTGATCGTGTCGAGCGGCACGGCGCCGTTGATGAAGCGGCCGTTGACGAAGAGGGCCGGGGTGCCGTTGACGCCCGCGGCCTGGCCGGCCTTCTGGTCGACGAGAGATGGCCGCGGCCTTCTCGCCCGAGTCGAGGCACTTGTTGAACTTGTCGGCGTTGACCCCCAGCTTGGCGGCGGTCGCCTTGAGCTGGTCGACGCCGAGGGCGTTCTGGTCGGCGAACATGGCGTCGTGCAGCTCCCAGAACTTCCCCTGGTCCATGGCGCAGAGCGACGCCTCGGCGGCCTTCTGGGCGTTCTGGTGGAAGGGGAGCGGGTACTGACGGAAGACGACGCGGACCTTGTCGCCGTACTTCTGCTCGACCTGCTTGATGGTCGGGGTCAGGCGGGAGCAGAACGGGCACTGGAAGTCGGAGAACTCGACGATCGTCACCGGGGCGCTCGCGACGCCCTGGGCCGGACCGGTGGCGGCCACCTCGACGCGGATCGGCTCGAGCTTGTAGTCGACCTTGTACTTGTCCTGGAGCTTCTTGAAGTACTCGCCGCGCGACTTCTGCTGCCCCTGCTGCTCGAGGTAGGTCTTGATCTGCGCCGCTACCTGCTCCTTGGGACGGGGGATCTGCGCCTTGTTCTGGTCGTAGAAGGCGTCGACGTCGGCGTCGGTCACCGCGGCCGGCTTGATCTCGGCGAGCAGCTGGTCCTTGGTGATCTTGCGGGAGGCCGCCTCGGCGTCGAGCAGGCGGTCCTGGACGACGGACTCGAGGCTGTTCTCCACCAGCTCGTGGACCTTCTGCTGGTACTCGCGGTCGAGCGCCTTGAACTGGTCGGCGTTAGCCTGGCGGATCTCGGCGTCCGTGATCGCCTTGCCGTTGACGACGGCGAGCACTCCCGAGCCGCCGGCGGCGTCGGCCTTCCCCTGCGCGCAGGCCGGCAGGGCTCCCAGCGCGACGAGCAGCAGCGCTCCGGGGATCAAGGGTTTACGAAATGCATTCATGGGTCTGACTCCTTTTTCGTGGACGGTGACTCAGAGGCTGCCAACACATCGGGAGGGGAATAGATTTCCACCAGGGCCAAAATCGGATGGACATTTTAGCACAGGCCCCCTGTGCAGCCCTTTCATTGAGCAGGGTGCTCAAAGGGCGAGATGGCGAGCCACCAGCCCCTCGAGGATGCGCTCGGCGGTGATGCCGCGCAGCCGCATCGCCGGCCCTTCGAGCAGCGCCTCGGCGAGCGCCAGCCGGGCGCGGCGGCCGGCCGGCGGCGCGCCGTTCGCACTGCCGGGGCATCCGCCGCCGGCGCGAGAGAGCGCAGCACCGCCGAGGCGGCGATTCCCCAGGGGCGCCCCGAGCGCGGGTCCTCCCAGCCGCCGGCGCCGGCGAGCGCCGCGGCGGCCGACAGGAGGTAGACCGGGGAGCGGCTGGCCTCCCATGCCGCCACGGCGGCGCCGAAGCTGCGCGCCAGCGGCTCGACGACCCCGGGATCGAGGGCCTCGGCCGCCCCCAGGAAGACGGCGAGCGAGCGGCTGCGCAGGGTGGGGAGGAGGTCGAGCCGCGAGGGGGCGAGCAGGAAAAAATTACGCGGTGCCGAAACGTGGGGCTCCTCGAGCGACTTCAGGAGGGCGTTGGCGGCCTCGCCGGTCAGGCTCTCGGCGCTGGCGACGACGAACACCTGCCCGCGCGCCTCGAACGGCGACACCTGGGCCGTGCGCAGCATGGTGCGGGTGGCTTCCACCGAGGTCGAGGCCTTGAGGTCGCGCTCGAGCACCACGAAGTCGGGGTGGAACTGCGTCCCTTCGACCGCCGCGTCGGGCCACACGATCCGCCGGCAGTGGCGGCAGACGCCGCAGGGGCGCTCGGCGGCCGGCGCCTCGCAGAGCAGGGCACGGGCGAGGGTGAGGGCCGCCGCGCGGCGCGCCCCGGCATCGCCGCCGTCGAGGATCACCGCCGGATAGAGGGAGCCCTGCCGCGCCGAGCCGAGGGCCGCCGGGAGGTTCATTCCTCCACCTCGGCCACCTCGGCCACGTCGTCCACGTCGGCGGGGAACAGCTCGGTGAGCACCCGGGCGAGCGCCGCCGCGGTCTCCTGGACGGGGCCCGCGGAGTCGATCACCCGGAAGCGCTCCGCCTCCGCTTCGGCGCTGGCCAGGAAGCCGCGCCGCACCCGCTCGTAAAAGGCGAGGTCCTCGGCGTCGAGGCGGTCGACCTCGCCCCGCCCCTGGCGCGAGGGGGAGTGGCCGCGGGCCCGCGCCGCCGCGGCCGGCAGGTCGAAGAGGAGGGTGCGGTCGGGGCGCCGCCCCGCCGTCGCCAGGCGGTCCACCTGGTCGATCGTCGCCAGCGGCACGCCGCGCCCATACCCCTGGTAGGCGCGCGTCGAGTCGGTGAAGCGGTCGCAGAGCACGTGGCGGCCGGCGGCGAGCGCCGGCTCGATGACCTCGAGCAGGTGCTGGCGGCGGCTGGCGAAGACCAGCAGGAGCTCGACGACGCCGTCCATCGTCCCCCACCGGCGGTCGAGGAAGACGGCGCGCACGGAGTCGCCGAGCGGCGTCCCTCCCGGCTCATGGGTGACGAGATGGGGAATCCCGCGCTCGGCGAGCCCGGCGGCGGCCCGCCGCAGGTGGGTCGACTTGCCGCTGCCGTCGAGCCCTTCGAAGGTGATGAACAGGGGCGACATGGAGACCGAACGTTACCATCCGTGCGGGCCGGAGCAAACCGGGCTAGGATAAGCCCCCGGAGAGTTGGAGTATGGTCCCTCTACCCGAGGGACGTTGTCCGGAATCGGGCCGGAGATTTGCATGCCGTCTCCGGCGGTATAAGTTCGAAAAGTTAACCTTCAGACCCAACCGTTGTGGAGGAGCATCCAATGGCCGAGAAAAAAGCGAGCGCGCCGAGCGCACCCAAGAAAGCCCCCGCCAAGAAGAGCGGCGCGGCGAACAGCGCCTTCATGGCGCCGCTGACGCCGGACGCGGCGCTGGCGGCGGTGGTCGGCAGCGCCCCCCTGCCGCGCACCGAGGTCACCAAGAAGATCTGGGAGTACATCCGCCAGCACAACCTGCAGGACCCCAACGACAAGCGCACGATCAAGGCGGACGCCAAGCTGAAGGCGATCTTCGACGGCAGGGACTCGGTCACGATGTTCGAGCTGACCAAACTGGTCAACTCCCACCTGAAGAAGGCCTAAGCCCCCCAGAGGCGCCGGGGCTCGGGCCTCAGAGGCGGGGCGTTGCGCCCCCGCCCCTGAGCCCTCCCCGGCGTCTGGAGGAATCTCTCCGGAGGAAATTCCGGAGCACGCCCCGCCCTCCGAGCTGCCATGCAAACCGCCGCCGGCACTCCCATTCAGTGGGGGCTCTTCCTCGTTCTCGTCCTCGCCATGATGGCGCTCGACCTGGGGGTGCTCCACCGCCGGGAGCATCGGGTGGAGCTGCGCGAGGCCGCGGTGTGGAGCGTCGTCTGGACCGTCCTCGCCCTCGCCTTCAACCTCTGGGTCTGGCGGCGTTTCGGCGGCCCGGTGGGGGTCGAGTTCCTCACCGCCTACGTCATCGAGCGGGCGCTCAGCTTCGACAACCTCTTCGTCTTCGTCCTCATCTTCAATTACTTCGCCGTCGCCGCGGAGCACCAGCACCGGGTGCTGTTCTGGGGTATCCTCGGCGCCCTGGTCTCCCGCGGCCTGTTCATCGGCCTGGGCACGGCGCTGATCTCCCGCTTCGAGGTGCTGCTCCTCGTCTTCGGAGCCTTCCTGGTCTACAGCGGCATCAAGATCTTCCGCGGCGGGGAGACCGAGGTCCACCCGGAGAGCAATCCGGTGGTGCGCGCCTTCCAGCGCCTGGTGCCGATCACCGGCCGCTATCAAGGCAAGCGCTTCTTCGTGCGCGAGGGGGGGCGGACCTGGGCGACGCCGCTCCTGCTGGTGCTGGTCGTCGTCGAGGTCACCGACGTGGTGTTCGCCGTCGACTCGATCCCGGCCGTGTTCGGGGTTACCCGCAGCGCCTTCATCGCCTTCAGCTCGAACATCTTCGCCGTCTTCGGCCTGCGCGCGCTCTACTTCCTGCTCGCCGGGCTGATCCGCACCTTCCGCTTCCTCGGCTACGGCCTCGGGGTGGTGCTGGTGTTCGTGGGCGCCAAGATGCTGGCCTCGCGCTGGCTCGAGATCCCCGCCGGGATCTCGCTCGCCGTCGTGCTGGGGATCCTCGCCCTGGCGGTCGGCGCCTCGCTGCTGCTCCCGCCGCGGCAGGAGGCGGCGGCGGAGGAGGAGGTCCTGCACGACCCCGCCGAGAACGTCGAGGAGGATTTCCGGCAGTCGGCGGCGGCGCGGGAGATGGAGGCGGAACGGGAGTTGGAGATCGGCGAGTAAGCAGGTAGGATTCCGGCGGAAATCAACTCCGATCGGAGGCCCTGCCCATGGTGAAGGTCTTCATCCCCCGCGAGCGCCGCCCGGGGGAGACCCGCGTCGCCGGCACCCCGGAAACCGTCCGCCGGATGGCGAAGCTGGGCCTCGAGGTCGTCGTCGAGCGCGGCGCCGGCGAAGCCTCTCTGTTCCACGACGCCGAGTACGAGGCGGCCGGCGCCCGGCTGGTCGACGACCCCGCGCCCGCCTGGGAAGAGGCCGACGTGGTGCTCAAGGTGACCCCGCCCGGCGCCTTCCCGGGGCTTCCCGGCCACGAGGCCGAAGGGCTGAAGCCGGGGGCGGTGCTGATCGGCTTCCTCGCTCCCCACCGCGACCCCGAGATGGTGCGCACGCTCGTCGCCGGCAACGTCACCGCGCTCGCCCTGGAGCTCGTCCCCCGGGTCACCCGCGCGCAGTCGATGGACGCCCTCTCCTCGCAGGCCTCGATCGGCGGCTACAAGGCGGTGCTGCTCGCCGCCTGGCGCCTCCCCAAGTACCTGCCGCTGCTGATGACGGCGGCGGGGACCATCAAGCCCGCGCGGGTAGTGGTGATGGGCGCCGGCGTCGCCGGGCTCCAGGCGATCGCCACCGCCAAGCGGCTGGGGGCGGTGGTCGAGGTGTCGGACATCCGCCCGGCGGTCAAGGAGCAGGTCGAGTCGCTAGGGGGGAAGTTCATCGAATTGCCGGTGATCGCGAGCGGCGAGAGCGGCGAGGGACAGGGGGGATACGCCCGCGAGATGGGCGAGGAGTTCCTGCGCCGCCAGCGCGAGATCGTGCAGCGCCACCTCGCCCAGGCCGACGCCGTGATCACCACCGCCCTGGTCCCCGGCCGCCCGGCGCCGCTGCTGGTCACCGCCGAAATGGTTCATGCGATGCGCGCCGGCTCGGTGATCGTCGACCTCGCCGTCGAGCAGGGGGGGAACTGCGAGCTCTCCAAGGCCGACCAGGAGGTGGTCGAGAACGGCGTCCTGATCCTCGGCCCCTCGAACCTGCCGGCCGCCATGCCCCACGACGCGAGCCTGCTCTTCGCCAGGAACGTCTTCGCCCTCCTCCAGCTCCTGCTCGACAAGGAGGGGAAGCTGGTGGTCGACGTCGCCGACGAGGTGATCGCCGGGGCGCTGCTGACCCACGGCGGCAAGGTTTCCCACGCGCCGACCGCGGAGCGTTTGGCGGCGGCCGCGGTCCCCGCCTAGAGGATCGGCGTCTCCCCCGCCGCGTCCCGTTTCCTCGCGCTCTTCGCACTCGGTAACCAAAGGGTTACCACGAAAATGACCGACGATGATCGCGGCGGCGGGCTCGGGATCGCAGAGTCCGCCGCCGGCCTCCTGATCGGCGAGGACGGTGGCACGCGCTCGCTGCTCGCGGCACTCGACCGCGTACGCTCCGGGCTCGACCGCGAGCGCGCGGCGGCTCCCGCCCTGGCCGACGAGCTGCTGGCGCTCGACCCCGAGCTCCGCGAGGCGCGGTTGCGGCGGGACGTCCGCTTCCAGACCTGGGGGCTCTGCGAGCTGCTGCTCTCCCGCAGCCTCGCGGCGATGACGGGGCCCGGCCCGGCGGCGGCGGAAGCGCTCGCCTGGCTGGCGCTCACCGGCGCCGAACGGCTCGATCCCGTCCTCCATCCGCCGCCGGTGGTCGGCGACCTCAAGGCCCGCATCTGGGCCGCGGCCGGCGAGGCCCGGCGGCGGCAGGGGGAGCTCGCCGGCGCCGAGGCGGCGCTCCGCGAGGCCGCCGCAGCCCTGGCCGCGGGGACCGGCGACCTGCTGGTCGAGGCCCATCTGCTGGAATTCGAGGCCGCGGTGCGCCGCGCCGAGGCGAGGACCCGGGAGGCCGCCGCGCTCCTCAAGCAGGCCGCCGCGCGCTACCGGCAGGCCGGCGAGACGCTGCTCCTCGAGCGGGTGCTCGCCGAGCGGGAGACCGTCCTCGCCGAGTCGAACACGCCCCAGGAGCCCGTGCGCTACTTCTGACCGAACTGATGAAACAATGGCCCCGATGAAGAGATCCGCGACCGCCCTGCTGCTCGCCCTCCTCCTGCCGCCGGCGGCCGGCGCCGCCTCCGTGCCGGCGCCGGCCGGTACCGGGGGCGCGGTCGCGGCCGCCGACCCGCGGGCCGTGGAGACCGGCCTCGCGATCCTGCGCGCCGGCGGCAACGCGGTGGATGCCGCGGTGGCGACCGCGCTGGCTCTCGCGGTGGTCTATCCGGAGGCGGGGAACCTCGGCGGCGGCGGCTTCGCCGTGGTGCGCATGGGAGGGGACTTCGCGGCGTTCGATTTCCGCGAGACGGCGCCGTCTGCCGCGCGGCACGACATGTACCTCGACGAGCAGGGAAAGCCGCTCGAGAACGCCTCGCTGGTCGGTCCCCTCGCCGCCGGGGTGCCCGGCTCCCCGGCCGGCCTCTACGCGCTGCACCAGCGCTACGGCCGTCTCCCCTGGGCGCGGGTGGTCGCCCCGGCGCGGAGCCTGGCGGCCGACGGTTTCCGGGTCGACCGCCATCTCCACACCCTGCTCGGCCTGGCGGAGACCCGCAAGCTCCTCGGCCGCTTCCCCGAGAGCGCCGGCGTCTGGCTCCCCGGCGGCGAGCCGCCGGCGACCGGCAGCCTGCTCCGCCTCCCCGACCTCGCCGCGACCCTCGGCCGCTACGCGGAGCAGGGGCCGCAGGCGATCACCGCGGGGCCGGTCGCCGCCGCCGTCGAACGGGTGTCGAAGCAGCACGGGGGAGTCCTCACCGCCGCCGACCTCGCCGCCTACCGGCCCGCGTGGCGGCAGCCGCTCACCTTCGAGGCCTTCGGCTGGCAGCTCGTCTCGATGCCCCTCCCCTCCTCGGGCGGGGTGATCCTCGGGCAGACCCTCGGCCTGCTCGAGCGGCTCGGCTGGGGGAAGCTCCCCCGCTTCGGCGCCGACCGCGACCACCTGCTGGCCGAGGCGCTCCGGCTCTCGTTCGCCGACCGCTACCTGCTCGGCGACCCGGCGACCACCCGGGCGACGCCGGCCCAGCTCCTCGCCCCGGAGTGGATCGCCCGGCGGGCCGCCCAGATCGACCCGCGGCATGCCACCCCCTCCTCCCGGATCAAACCGTGGCCCGACGCCGCGGCGCCTTCGGCAGCGGGCAATCCCGGCCGTGGCGGCAGCGAGACGACCCATCTGGCGGTGGTCGACCGCGACGGTAACCTGGTCTCGCTCACCACCACCCTCAACGACCTCTTCGGCAGCGGGCTATGGGTCCCCGGGGCGGGGTTCTTCCTCAACGACGAGATGGACGACTTCGCCACCGCGCCGGACCGGCCCAACCTGTTCGGCCTCGTCCAGGGGGAGGGGAACGCCGTGGCGCCGGGCAAGCGGATGCTCTCCTCGATGGCGCCGGTGATCGCCTGGAAGGGGGCGGAGGCCTACGCCCTCGGCGGGCGCGGCGGCTCGCGGATCCCCACCAACGTCCTCCAGGTGCTGCTCAACCTGCTGGTCGACGGCGACCCTCTCCAGGCCGCGCTCGACCGCCCGCGCCTGCACCACCAGGGGCTTCCCGACCGCCTGGAGGCCGAGCCCGACGCGCTGTCGCCCGAGACCCGCGCCGAGCTCGAACGGCGCGGCCACGCGATCGAGATCACCAGCGCCACCGCCAAGGTCCACGCCGTTCAGCTCCTCCCAGGGGGCCGGATGGCGGCGGCCTCCGACCCCCGCGGCACGGGGGCTGGAGGCGTGGTCGAGCCGGAGCGGTAGGCACCCGCGGCCCGCCGGCCCGCCGGCCCGCCGGGGTATAGACTGGGCTCCAGGAGGGCTCGAACCATGTTCAGCCTGCGGAGCTCCACCCCAGTCGTCCTCAAGGTAACCCTCGCCGTGGCGGCGATCACGGTCACCGTCACCGCCGCCGCCGCCCAACAGCCCCCGCAGTTCTCCGAGCAGCTCACCGTCCGCGAGCGGCCGATCCTGGTCAGCCTGCCCGGCAACCTGGCGAACGCACGTCTCCAGTCCGGCGACTTCCAGGTGCTGGTCGACGGCCAGCCGCGGGAGGTGACGCGGGCCGAGCCGCTCTCCGCCCCCGGCGGGGCGCCGTGGACGATCGTGGTCTACGTCGACGAGGTGCTGGCGAGCCCCGCCACCCTCTTCGCCTCGGAGGTGGCGCTGGCCGGCCATGCCCGGGAGCTCTCCCGGCTGGGGAGTGTCGAGGTGGTGACCGCGGCCGGCCCGGCTCCCCGGATCGTGCTCCCCGCGACTCTCGAGGCGCGGGCCGTCGAGGGGAAGCTCGCGAGCCTCGGCTCGGCGGCGCGGATCGAGCGCGACCGCTCGAGCGGAAAAAAGCGCGCTGCACCCGCCGCGGACCAGGTCGGCCGGCAGGTCGACGCGCTCCTCGCCTTCCTGGCCGCCCACCCCGCGAGCGGACCGCGCCTCCTCTTCCTGATCGCCGACGGCATGGACCTGCCGGCGGACCAGGTGGCGGTCCTCGCCAGCAAGCCGGCAATGCGGATGCCGGCAATGCCACCGCCGCGCCGGAGGCAAGCCCGGCGAGGCGACCCGGCGGTCACTTTTCGCCACGCCGCCCGCATCCTGGCGGCGCAGGGATGGACCGTCGTCCCGCTGGCGGTGCGTCCCGAGAGCCCGGGAAACCCGACCATGCCGCGCACCAACCTCGAGCTCTTCCGCGAGTCGGCAAACCCATCGGGGCATGCCAACGGCCCGCCGCCCGACCTCCCTCCGCACGCGCGCAAGACGACCCCGCTCTCCTATTCCGGGGTGATCGACCTGGCGAGCGAGCCGCGCATGGCGATCCTCCACACTCTCGCCGAGGCCACGGCGGGCACCGTGGTGGGCTTCGAGGTCCAGCTCGCAGCCCTGCTCGCGGAGCTGCCGCACCGCTGGACGATCTGGATCACGGTGCCTGAGACGAAAGAGGGCGCCGGGGACCTGCACACGCTGACGGTGAAGCTGCCCGGCCGGCAGACCGACGCGCGGGCGCCGGCGTGGGTGCTCTAGAACGGCGCCCTCCTATCCGGCCGCGCGCAGCTCCTCGGCCGCATGATCGAGGACCATGCGCACGGTCTCTCCCAGGGTCTGCGCGGAGAACGGCTTCTGCAGCGAGACGGGCGCCTCCGGCCCGCCGTCGGAGAGTAGCTCCTCGTTGTAACCCGAGATGAAGACCACCCGCGTCATCGGGCGCTCGGCGCGCAGCCTCCGGGCGAGCTCCGATCCCTTCATCTCCGGCATGGTGACGTCGGTGAGCAGCAGCTGGATCGAGCCGCGGTGGAGGCGCGAGATGACCAGCGCCTCCTCGCCCGACCCCGCCTGGAGCACCCGATACCCGCGGCTGACCAGGATCTGGTGCAGCACGGCGCGCACCTCCTCCTCGTCCTCGACCAGCAGGATCGTCTCCGACCCGCGGTCCGAGGCGCTGGCCGGCACCCCGCCGCGGGCCCCTTCGCTCTCCTGGGTGACCGGCAGATAGACCGAGAAGGTGGCCCCCTCCCCCGGCGCGCTGTTGACGAAGATCTGGCCGCCGCTCTGGCGCACGATGCCGTAGGCGGTCGACAGGCCGAGCCCCGTCCCCTCCCCCTTGGTGCTGAAGAACGGCTCGAAGACGCGCCCTTGCGTGACCGTGTCCATGCCGACGCCGGTGTCGGTCACCGTCAGCAGGACGTAGGAGCCCGGCAGGACGTCCGCGTGGGGGGCCGCCGGACCGTCCGCACCGTCGGCGACAATCTCGAGCGGCACGGTACGCAGGTTGAGGCGGCCGCCGGTCGGCATCGCGTGGCGGGCGTTGACGGCGAGATTGACGATCACCTGCTCGAGCTGCCCCGGGTCGATCTTGACCTTGCCGAGCTCGGGGTGGAGGTTGGTGGCCAGGTGGATGTCCTCGCCGAGCAGCCGCTGGAGCATCTTCTCGAGCCCCGAGACCACCCCGTTGAGGTTCATCACCCGGGTCTCCATCGGCTGCCGGCGGGCGAAGGCGAGGAGCTGCTTGGTGAGCGCCGCCGCGCGCTGCCCCGCCTCCTTGATGCCGGTCAGGTTGCGGGTGAGGAAGGCGTCCTCCTCGTAGCGCTCGAGCAGCAGGTCGCTGTAGCCGAAGATGGCGAGCAGGCAGTTGTTGAAGTCGTGGGCGACGCCGGCCGAGAGGCGGCCGATCGCCTCCATCTTCTGCGAATGGAGGAGCTGGCGCTGGAGCGTCTTGTTCTCGGCCTCGTCGCGCTTGCGCTGCGCGATGTCGCGGATGGCGACCACCGAGACCTCCTCGCCCTGGAAGAGGTAGCGCTTGCCGGCGATCTCGAGGTCCACCGTCGAGCCGTCGCTCTTGAAGCCGACGCTCTCGCGGGGGACGCCCGCGAGGTCGACCTCGTCGGCGACCAGGTCGGAGAGCCGGCGGCCGAGGATCTCGTCCGGGTCGCGGCCGAAGATGGCGAGCAGCGCGTGGTTGACCTCGAGCACCACGCCGTTGCGGACGATGGCGATCCCTTCGAGGGTGGCCTCGAAGAGGGTGCGGAAGCGCTCCTCGCTGCGCCGGATCTCCTCCTCGGCGGCCTTGCGCTGGGCGATCTCCTGCTGCGCCTTGTCATAGAGGCGAACGTTCTCGGCCATCGGGGCGATCTGGTTGGCGACGGTCGACAGCAGGTGGATGTCGCTCGCCGGGAAAAAATCGTCCGGGTCGCGCCGGCCGATCAGCCAGACGCCGACGGTCTGCGCCTGCACGATGAGCGGGATCACCAGCCGCACCCAGGAGAGCGTGGGATCGGCGGGGCCCTGCGGCAGGTAGCGGCCGCTCTGCGCGAGCAGGGCCTGCAGCGCCTCGCGCGCCGGCTCCGGCCCGCCGCCCGGCACCGCCTGCTCGTAGAGGGTCTCCCGGCGCCCCTCCGCGAAGAGATAGAGCGCGGACTGGCGGATCAGCAGGGTGGGCAGGATCTCCTCGGCGACCACCCGCCCGAGGACCTCGCGGTCGAAGGCGGTGGGAATCCGCTCCGAGACGATGCCGATCACCTCCTCCGCCGTGTGCTTGATGCCGAAGACGTAGCGGTCGACCAGCGCCTGGAAGCGGTCGCGCAGCAGCGGCACCGCCGCCATGTAGGCGAGGGAGACCGCGAGCAGCGTCGCCAGGAAGTCGCCGGTGATCTGTTTCCAGTGACTGCAGATGGCGAAGAAAACGATCGTGTACGACGAGAACAGGATCGCCGAGAAGGTGTAGATGCCGAGGAAGCGGTTGGCCCGCAGCTCGAGGGCGCCGAGGCGATGCTTGTAGATGGCATAGAGGTAGCTCATCGGCAGGATCGGGATCGACGTCGCCGAGATGCCGAGCATGAAGGGGTAGAAATTGCGGAAGTCCTGGGCAACGTGGCGGAACCAGGCGAGCAGCACCCCGTGGAAGACCACGAAGGGGACCAGCCCGAGGGTCACGCCGAACAGCATGATGCGCACCGCCACCTTGGTGGCCGGGTCGACCGGCAGGAAGAGCCGGACGAGGAGCAGCATCAGGGAGAGCAGGACGCCCGCCAGCGCATACCAGACGAACGAGTATTCGAGCTTCTGGAGCAGCAGGAAGAAATCGAGAACGGACAGCGTGAGCGCGACGCCGTAGAAGAAGACCTGCCCCACCCGCTGCACCCGCTTGCCGAGCAGATCGCTGGGCAGGATGGTGTGCAGGTGCAGCGAGAGCGGCAGGGAGAACCAGATCACGACGTGGAACAGGAAGGCGGCGCCCGCGGTGCGGGCCGCGAACCCCGACGAGATCCAGAGAGCGGTCACGTAGCTGAACAGGATCAGAACCAGCCAGCGTTCGTCGCGGGGGCGCAGGAAGATGATGACGACCGTCCCCATCAGCCAGAAGACGAGGGGCGAGAACATGTCGTAGAGGAGCTGCGAGATCTCGACACGCATCCCGCGGAGGCGGATGTCGCGTTCGAACGTCCGGCCGTCGCGGATGAAACGGATCGGGGCCGTCCCGTGCTTGCCGAACAGCCCGGGAACCGACAGATGGCGATCGTGGACGAAGTTCTGGAAATCGACCCCGCGGATCGAGATCACCTGATCGCCCACCGTGAGGCAGCCCCCCGGCGGCCCGACGCACGGATAGGCCGAGACGACCTTCCAGTCGGTCGAGCTCAGCGTAAAGCCGAGATCGGGAAAGGCAGCGACGTACGAATAGTAGACGCAGGGGAGGAGGACGAGCAGCGAGACGAGGACCAGCAGGAGGTCCAGCGCCTTCCAGGAGGAGGAGGAGGAGTGTCGGGTATCCATGTCCGAAGCGATGCCGGAAGCGCCACCGGCGCTTCTTCGCCGTCCTGCACCACCGTCGTTTCCGCGCCTAAAGGTTCAAGGCGCCCTTTATAGCAGGCTTCACCGGCTGCGGTCCACTTGGGGTGGGAGCGAGGCGACCCGCGAGCCCCCGGTCTCTCGACCTCCGGGGGCCTCGCGGACGCCGGCGGCGACCGTCCGGCCGAATCCCGGCCTTCCGCAATCAAGCGTGGGCGATTCCAATGCCCGAGCCCGTAGGATCGGCAGGATCGTTGACGGGAGGCCACTCCGACCATCCGGGCGACGCGTTCGCCAGCATCGCCTTCCTGTCGAGCTCACCCACACGGCGCAGGATCTGGAACAGGAAGCTGGTCTCATTCTTGGCCGCAAAACGGGTACCGAATTCACTCATTGACATGATAGATCCCTCCCGGTTAAAGCTTTCAACCCATTCAAGGTTTGAGTGTCGATGGACGGAAATCCACGGGGTTTCGCGCTTCCGGGCGGGGCGCGCGCCGGCCCGCGTGCCGCCATCACCGGCCTGACGGAGCGCGAGCGCCAGGAAATTTGGCGAGCTCGGGGCGAGGAAATCGGATTCGCAGGAAGATTCTCGTTCAGCCGGGCCGGCTGGAGAAGCTTGACTGCGCTGCTCAACGTATCCCGACAGAACGTGAGCATTTCAAAAACTCCTAGAGCATCTGCGGCGGAGCGCCGGAGACGCTTGAAGTATAAGCCGCGACGAGATCCGGACTCGAACCTCGCCTCAGTGGAGCGCCAGCATCGAGGGATCCTCGACGCCGACCCTTTCCAGCAATCGATACAACGGCCGCGTATGCACTTCGATCAGCTGTTCGACCGGTTCCGAATACCGCAACGGTATCCCGGCGAACACCCGCTGCAATTCATGCGAGAGCTCGACCAGCTTGAGCGTGCAATAGCTGACCGCGCCGCTGCGGAAGAGAATCCTCTGCGCCGCGGCGAGCGCTTCCGGATCTTCGACCCGCGCGGAAAGCCGCACGAAATCCTCCTGCTCGGCGTGCCCCGCGGTCATCGCGTAAAGCAGCGGCAGGCTGTTCGACCGCCGCTGCCAGTCAGCGCGCGCCGGCGTTTCGAGCGCGTCCGTGAGGTCGTCGCTGACCTGGATGAAACGGCCGAGAGCGCGCCCCAGAAGGGCGAGCTGTCCGGCCGCCTGGGGCGCCGCGCCGCCGAGCAGCGCGCCCATGCGCAACGCCTCGCCGAACAGCGGCGGAGTCTTGCTCTCGACCACCTGCCAGTATTCCCGTTCGTTCGCCAGCTCCCGCGCGTCGAGGTGCTGCCCGTAGCAGGTGGCGATCGACATCTCAGCGAAGCTCGCCTGCACCGCCGTACGGACCGCCGCGGGCGCCTCGGCCTGCTCGAGCAGCAGGTGGCCCGCGGCCTGGAACGCCAGCCCCAGGTTCGCCGCGCGCCCCGCTCCGATCAGGTGGTAGTCGCCCAGCGGGTCCTCGTCCAACATGTCGTCCACCAGATGGATGCTGATCACCGAGCAGAGCACCGCCGCCGCCGCGGGAAGCGCCGCCTCCTCCGTGCCGCCCACCGCCAGGGAAGCGGTTACCGGGTGCTCCCAGACCGAGATCGCATCCTTGTGGGTGACCCGTTCGACCACCTCCTGCATCAAGGGCCAGGAGGCCGCCATGGGCAATTTGTTAATTCTCGATTTTAATTCATTAAATCGCACCGCAAAAACTCCCTCTTTGCGAAATCATTTAGAACGGCCCCGGAAGGAATCGCCTCCCGGGAGCCGGCCACTTCTTGACGATCAGCATAAAACCGCAGGACGACAAATAAGCAGATTTCATGCCGATGAGCAGTCGAACCCTTTAGGCTTGCATGGCGAGCGAAAGGGCGCCATCACCGGCCGGCGGCCACGCGCCCCAGTCGACCAGGATGTTGTCGGTTCCTTCCGCCAGCATGGCGCGGACATCCTCGACTAGGCTCAGATTCCGCAGCGCCTGGAAAAGATGGCCTTCTTCACGTTTGGACGTCAGCTTCGAATAGAAATCATGGATCTGCATGGCGTAGCTCTCCCCTCTTGGAGGGATGTAGGTCCCCCCGACAAACAACGTTTATGGGTTTACTGCTTACAACTACGAAATGAGCTTGATGAGGTCGTCAGGCGGGATCAGCAGGCATCTCGGAATCTCCCCATAGGAAAAACTGCAAAGCAAAAACTGCAAGGACGAAGACGCAGAGTCCGCGCGCTCGTCGTGTTCTTAGTGTACCAGAGGGTGGATAGCGGGACACTCCCCTAACACTCCCGCGCGCTGTGTCGGTAGTGTCAGCTCAACGGAGAGGACGGCGCGGCCCCGAGCGGCTCGAGCACGCTCGGGCGGTCGGCCTCGGAGCCCCGCTTGAGGAGCTCGGCGAGCTCGCGGCCGGGCAAGGGACGCTGGAAGAAATAGCCCTGCGCGTAGTCGATGCCGAGCAGGCGGAGCACCTCCGCGTCCTCGGCGGTCTCGACCGCCTCCATCACCGTCGCCGTGCCGGCGCGCGCCGCCATCTCCGCCGTGCTCTGGACGATGATCTGCTTGAACGGATCGTGCGCCAGCCCGCGGCAGAAGGTGCCCGAGATCTTGAGGAAGTCCGGATGGAGGTCCTGGAACAGGTTGAGGTTGCTCGACCCCTCGCCGAAATCGTCGAGCGCGATGCGGAAGCCCCGCTCGCGCAGCCGCTGCAGGGTCGACGCGAAGGCGCTGGGATTGACGATCGTCTGCTGCTCGGTGAGCTCGAGGACGATGTCTTTCTCCTGCAACCCCGCGGCGTGCACGGCGTCGCAGAGCCGCGCGGCGAACTCGGGGTTGGTCAGCGACCGCGGCTGCACGTTGAGGAACGTGGCGAGGGTGTTGCCGAGGTAGACCACCTCGGTCAGGGCGGCATGGATGCAGATCATGTCCGCCTCGAAGAGGAGCTCCTTCTGCGCCGCGTAGGCGAGGAAGACCGCGGGGCTCCCCAGCACCGAGTGGATCGGCCCGCGCGCCAGGCTCTCGACTCCGAACACCTCGAAGCGCAGGGCGGCGTCCTGCAGCTTGACGACCGGCTGCAGGACGGCGCGGATCAGGTTGGCCGCCATGAAGTCCTCGAGCAGCTCGACGTGCTGCACCTCCCCCTCTCCCTCGAGGGGAACGCCGGGGGCGAGGCAGACCGCGCGGCGGTCCAGCAGGTAGCCGCGCAGCCGCGTCAGCCCTTCGGACTTCTCGAGCACCGCGGTGACGCCGAGGACGGAGCACAGGTCGCGCACCGCCTGGTCGACGTAGCCGCTCAGCACGTAGACCGCGGTGTCGGGGAAGTTGGCGGTGACGAAGCGGACGAGGCGCATGCCGTCGAGCCCGCCGAGCTGCGAGACCGAGAGGTCGGTGATCACCACGTCGAAGCGGAAGCACCGCAGGAGGGCCTCGGCGGCCTCGATCTCCATGCAGGTGGTCAGCTCGATACCCGGCAGCCGGAGGCAGGCAGCCAGCGTGTCGACCACGATCGACTCATCGTCGAGGATCAGGACCCGAAGCACGGCGTCAGTGTCTTTCCATCCGGAGCGAGGAACCGCGCCAGGCATCCCCCGCAGAATCGTTATTGAACAACGGATAGGTCAGACGGAGGTTAACCGCCGCCTCGACGTAAGTCAACCGCCGCCCCCTTCCTGCTCGTCGTCCCGGCATCCCGTCTGCTTTCTCCACTCGTAGAGCTCGCCGATGTCAGTTTCCGAAACCAGGTTGTAGCATCTCAGCAGGCGCTTGGCCAGCGGGTCTCCGGGCGGACGTCCCCAGACGTAGACGGCGTCGACCAGGTCCGCGTTCGGCTTGACGCGGTAGGAGCCCGGGTCGAGCGCCACGTTCGGGGCGTCGGGGAAAGTGACCGCGCGGCGGAAGCGCACCGGGAAGAAGTCGAACTTCCCCTCGTAGTTGTCCCAGTCGATCAGCCCCTTCTCGAGGGCCGTCCAGGAGATCGCGTGGGAGAGCACGTCGGTGGGGCCGGTGTGCGCGAAGTTGAGCGCCAGGGCGCGGGTGTCCGGCTTGACCGGCGCGAGACCGGCCAGATAGCGCTCGACCTCGCCGCCGAGCTCGCGGTAGCGCTCGGTCAGGTAGACGACGTTCAGCAGGGCCACCAGGGCCAGCGCCAGGGCGGCGATCGTCTCGCGCCGCCGCGCCTCCCCCGCCCCCACCCCCGGCGAGGACCGCAGCGACAGCCAGGGGAGCAGGACGAGGAAGGGATAGAGGCTGAGGCGGTTCTTGATCAGCCAGCCGCCGGCCATCCCGTCCGGGCTGACGAAGTAGACCCCGGCGAGCAGCAGGGCGAGGAGCAGAAAGGCGTTCTCGGCGCCGCGGTGCCGGGCCCGCCACACGGTGGCGGCGAGCAACGCCAGGAAGAGCGCGGCGAGGGCGATCCCCAGCCAGCGCTGGACGTCGCCGAGGGTGAACAGCACCTGGAGCCCGGCGAAGAATCCCACGAGCTGGCCGGCCGACCAGGCGGTCGGGTGGCTCTCGCCCCCCTGATGGGTGAGGAACCAGAGCGGCAGCACGATCTGCGGCAGCAGGATCGGGACGTGCCGGAGGTGCCGCCGCCAGCTCTGCCGCCTGAGGGTCGCGAGCCAGAGCACCGCGATCGCGAGCAGGGCGAGGGCGAGCGACAGGATGTGCGAGGCGTAGCAGAGCCAGAGCAGCAGGTTGATCCCCACCGCGAAGCGCCACCCCGGGCGCTCGCGGTGCCGCCACCAGAAGCCGAGCGCGAAGAGGAACCAGGCGACGCTGAGCGAGAAGTTGTAAAAGCCGTACTGGAAGAGCTGGTGATAGGCGAACGGGAAGGCCAGGAAGGCCGGCCAGCGCTCCTCCGGCCGCACCGAGCCGGCGAGGTACCAGGCGCCGGCCAGGAAAGTGAGCACGTAGCCGCTGACGAAGAGCTTTTCGGCCACGGCCGGCGGCACGGCGGTCATCAGCAGCGCCATGCCGGCGTGGCCGATCCAGTTGGGATAGGGCTTGCCGTTCACCTCGTAGTAGCGGGCGAAGAGCGGGTAGTGCCGGGTGTCGGCGTGGTGCAGCAGGATCCAGGCGTTGTAGGTGTGACAGGGGCCGTCCGTGGTCGGCACGTGGCGCACCACCCAGAAAGGCAGCACGTAGAGCACGGCCAGCGCGAAGAACAGGAGGCGCAGCCGGCGGGGGGAGAGCGCGAGCGTCATGGGCTCGGCCGCGCCCCCGCGCGTTCGTTCTCCATCCGCTCCCACAGCACGCCGCCGCCGGTGTCGGAGAGGGGCCGGTAGAAGTTGCCCAGCCGGATGCCGAGCGAATGGCCCGGCGGCATCTGCCAGGTGTAGACGTAGTCCGCGCGGCGCTTCCACTGCCACATGCGCAGCTGCCCCGGGTGGGCCTCGATGTCGCCGATCGGCGGCTTCGACACGCCGGCGCGGAACTCGACCGGGAAGAAGTCGAAGGTCGCCTCGTAGTTGTCCCAGTCGACCAGCCCGCGCTCGAGGGCGCGGTAGCTCATGGCGTGGCCGAGGATGTCCACCTCGATCCCCCGCCCCGTGTGCTGGAAAAGGAGCGGCAGGACCCGGCTGCCGGGACGGACCGCGTCGAGCCCGGCGAGGTAGCCCGCCATCTCGCCGCTCAAGGTCCGGTACCAGCGGGCCACGTAGACGAGGTTGAAGAGCGCCACCAGGAAGAGGACCGCGACGCCGGCCCGGCGGCCCCGTGCGCCGAAGCCGGGCGCGAGCCAGGGGATCAGCAGCAGGTAAGGGTAGAGGCAGAGCCGGTTCTTCAGCATCGAGCCGCCGGACATCCCCTCGGGGCTGACGAAGTAGAGCACCGCGAAGAGGGCGGCGAGGAGGAGGAAGGCGCGCTCCCCGTGTGTCGTCCCGCGCGGCTGGCGCCACCCCTCCCGCCGCAGGGTGAGGAGGAGGAGGGCGAGGAAGGCGAGCGCCATCCCCCAGGCCAGCCAGCGCTGGGGGCCGCCGAAGGCCGACATCGCCCCGATGCCGAAGAAGTAGGTCAGGAGCTTCCCGAGCGGCCAGTAGGCGGCGACGGTGGCGCCCCCCTCCCGCGAGAAATACCAGGCCGGCAGCACGATCTGCGGCGCCAGCACGGCGACGTGCGCCAGGTGGCGGCGCCAGGAGACCAGGCCGTCGTCGAGCACCGTGGCGAGCCAGAGCACCGCGATGGCGAGCAGGGCGAGGGCGAAGGAGAGGATGTGCGAGAAGTAGCAGAGCCAGAGCAGCAGGTTGATCCCCACCGCGTAGCCGGGCGAGAGGGGGCGCTCGCGGTGCCGCCACCAGCAGCCGACGATGAAGGGGAAGAGGGCGAGGCTGACCGCGAAGTTGTAGAACCCGAACTGGAACAGGAAGTTGAAGACGAAGGGGAAGGCGAGGAAGGCGAGCCAGCGGTCCCCCGATCGTACCGAGCCCACCAGGTACCACATTCCCGCCAGGAAGGTCAGCACGTAGCCGGTCGCCAGCAGCTTCTCCGCGACGAGAGGCGGCACCACGAACATCAGGAGCGCCATCACCCCGTGCCCGATCCAGTTCGGGTAGGGGGCGGCGTTGACCTGGTAATACTGCTGGAAGAGGGGGTACTGGGCGGGATTCGCGGACTGGCGGAGGATCCACGCGTTGTAGGTGTGGCACGGCCCGTCCACCGTCGGCAGGTAGTGGACGATCCAGAACGGCACGGCGTAGAGGCCGGCCAGCGTGAAGTAGAGCGCGCGGATCCAGCGCCCGTTGAGATCTGTCGTCGGTTCCATGATCCGTCGGCTGTCTTCCGCTGTCTTCCGGCAGACAGGCAGGCGGCGTGAGGATACCTAAGTTTCGTCTTTCCGGAAACGTTCGCCCACCCGCCGGTAGGCCTCGCGGAAGGGGATCCCTTCGTCGAGCACCAGGCGGTAGGCCTCCTCGGCGGCGTGGATGCCGGGATCGAGGCGGATGCGCTCGGGGTGGAAGCGGACGCCGGGGAGGGCGGCGGCGGCGATGGCGAGGGTCGAGCTTGCGAGGTCGAGGCCGCGGAAGAGGGGCGCCTTGAGGAGCTGGAGATCGCGGTGATAGCCGGAGGTCAGCTTGGCGGGGATGGCGAGCGCCTCGGCGAGGGCTGCGTGGGCGGTCGCCGTGCGGCCGCGCATCAGCTCGAAGACGTCGGGGTTGCGCTTCTGCGGCATGATCGAGGAGCCGGTGGTCATCGCCGCCGGCAGGCTGACGAAGGCGAATTCGGAGCTGGCGAAGAGGACGAGGTCGGCGGCGAGCCGCCCCAGGTCCTGCATCAGCAGGACGATCTCGAACAGCACCTGCGACTCCGCCTTGCCGCGCGAGAGCTGGACGGCGGTCACCGGCTCCTGGACGGCGGCGAAGCCGAGGCTGCGGCGGGTCGCCTCGCGGTCGAGCGGGAGGAGCGGCACGCCGTAGCCGGCGCCCGAGCCCAGCGGGTTCTTCTCGATCCGCCGCGAGCAGGCGAGGAGCCCCTCGGCGTCGTCGCGCAGCTCGGCGGCGAAGCCGCCGGCCCACAGCGCGACCGAGCTCGGCATCGCCTGCTGGAGATGGGTGTAGCCGGGGAGCACCGTGGCCGCCTCGCGCTCCCCCAGCTCGTGGAGCGCCGCGGCGACCTCCCGCGCGCCACCGGCCAGCGCCGCGACCTCATCGCGCAGATAGAGACGGAGGGCGGCGAGGACCTGGTCGTTGCGCGAGCGCCCGAGATGGAGGCGCCCGCCCGCCTCGCCGATCCGCGCCGTCAGCCGGCTCTCGAGCGCGGTATGGACGTCCTCGTCCGCCAGCTCGATCCGCCACTCCCCCGCCGCGTGCCCGGCGGCGAGCGCCGCGAGCCCGGCGCGGATCGCCGCCAGGTCGGAGGCCGGCAGCAGCCCCACCGCCGCCAGCATCTCGGCGTGGGCGATCGAGGCCGTGACGTCATAGGGGACGAGACGCGCGTCGAGGCGATGGTCCTCGCCCGCGGTGTAGCGCAGCACCCGCTCGTCGAGCGGCTCCCCCTTGTCCCACAGCCGGGTCATGCCACGGCCTCGACCGGCTCCGCGGTCTCCGCCCCCCCGGAAAGCCGCTCGGCGTAGGCGCGCACCAGCCGGGTGTAGAAGCGGGCTCCGGCTAGGATCTCGCTCTCGAGCACGAACTCGTCCAGGGTGTGCGAGCGCTCGGTCCGCCCCGGGCCGCACTTGACGGCGGGGACGCCGGCCAGGAAGACCATGTCGGAGAGGGTCGGCGAGCCGAACAGGGCGGCCTCGGGGCGCGCCGCGCGGGCCGCCACGACGAGCGGCGACCCTTCGTCGGTCGCCAGCGGGCGCAGGCGGTCCGAGAGCACCCGCACCTCCCCGGTCACTACCTGGCGAATGCGCTCGACGATCTCCGCGACGCCGAGCGCCGGCGTGGTGCGCACGTCGAGGATGGCCGTCGCCTCCCCCGGGACGACGTTGCGCGCCGTGCCGGCGGCGAGCTGTGTCGGCTCGAGGGTGATCGCGCCGAGGCGCGGATGGCGCGGCCCGAGATCCACCCCTTCGAGGGCCACCAGGTCGCGGGCGAGGCGGCGCGCGGCGTTGCCCGCCCCGAGCGCCGCCGCGTGGGCGGCGTGGCAGGCGTCGCCGCGGGCCACCAGCTCCAGGACCAGCAGCCCCTTCTGCGCCACGGCGAGGTCGAGGCCGGTCGGCTCCCCCACCACCGCCGCGGCCGGCGGCGTGCCGCGGCGGGCCAGCTCGGCGAGCACCGCCTCGGTGCCGGTCCCCCGCGTCTCCTCCCCCTCGACCAGGGCGAGAGCGAGGGTGAACGGCAGCTTCGCCTCGCCGAAGGCGAGGAACGCGGCAGTCATCGCGGCGACCGCGGCCTTGGCGTCGTTCGATCCCAGCCCGTAGACGCGTCCGTCGACCGCCTGCACGTCCCAGGGGTCGCGCGTCCAGCCGGGGGCCGGCGGCACGGTGTCGAGATGAGTATCGAAGAGGAAGAGCGGTCCCTCGCCCACGGTCGCCAGCAGGGTCGCCCCCGCGGCGCCCAGGCGGGTCACCGCGACGCCGTTCTTGCGCAGCAGCCCGCTCAAGCGGTCGGCGACCGCCGCCTCGTCCCCCGAGACCGAAGGGATGGCGGTGATCGCGCGGTGGAGGGCCAGGATCTCGCGGTCGGGGAGCATCAGGAGCGCTCCCACCCCGGCGAGCGCTCCGGCGTTCATACCGGCCAGCTTTCCCGCCGCGGCCTCGGCGGGGGTGAGCACCCGCACGTCGTCGACCACCAGCGTCCCCACCCCTTCGTTGGTGAACACCTCGGCCAGCAGGCCGTCCGGCAGATCGTGGGAGAGGATGTGCACCCGCCGCACCCCGCCCGCGAGCGCCGCCTCGATGGCGGAGGTCTTGGGCAGCATGCCGGCCACCACCCCGCCGGCGTCCTTCAGGCGGCGGAGCCCGGCGAGGTCGGTGTAGGAGACCAGGGAGCCCGCGTCGTCCGGCCGCTCGAGGATGCCGGCGGCGCCGGTGAGGAAAAGGAGCTTCTCGGCGCCGAGCGCCACCGCCAGCGCCGAGGCGATGGTGTCGGCATTGATATTGAGCAGCGTGCCGTCGTCGGCCGCCGAGAGGGGGCTGACCACCGGCACGTAGCCGGCGTCCATCAGCGCGGTCAGCACCCGCGGCTCGACGGCGGCGACGTCCCCCACGAAGCCGTAGTCCACCAGCTCTCCCCTGACCTCGACCGGCGGCCGCCGGCGGGCCCGGATCAGGCCGGCGTCGACTCCGGAGACCCCCACCGCCGGCAGCCCGACGAGGCGGCAGGCGGCGAGCAGGCGGGTATTGGCGGTGCCGTTCAGGACCATCGTCGCCACCTCGAGCGCCGGGGCGTCGGTCACCCGCCGCCCCTCGACGAAGCGGCTCTCGGCGCCGAGGGCGCGGGCGAGCCGGGTCGACTGGGTGCCGCCGCCGTGCACCAGCACGACGCGGATCCCCACCTGGTGGAAGACCTCGATCTGCTCCACCAGGTCGCGCACGGTCGATTCGCGCTCGAGGGCGCCGCCCCCCGCCTTGATGACGAAGGTCTTCCCCTTGAAGATCCGGATGTAGGGGACCGCGTGCTTGAGGGCGGTCGCCTCGGCGGTGCGCTGGCCGACGTCTTTCATGATCGTTTCTCCCTATCCTCTGATGAGCAGACGGTGGAGCAGCGCCATCTGCGCCCACATGCGGTTCCTTGCCTCGTGGACCACGACGCTGCGCGGCCCGTCCAGCACCTCGTCCTTCACCACCACGTTGCGCCGCACCGGCAGGCAGTGCATGAACCGGCAGTCCGGCGCGGCGTTCGCGAACCACTCCTCGCCCACGCACCAATCGCGGAGGGGGGCGCGGAAGGCCGCCTCGGCCCCCGGGTCGCCGTAGTGCAGGGGCGAGGTCCACGACTTGGCGTAGAGCACCCGCGCGCCTGCGAGCGCCTCCTCGCGGTCGGCGGTCTCGCGCAGCGAGCCGCCCGAGAGCTCCGCCGCCGTACGCGCCCGCGCCATCACCGGCTCCGGCAGGGCGAACCCTTCGGGGCGCAGCACGGTGACGTCCATCCCGCGCAGCGCCGCCATGTGGACGGCGGCGGCGGGCACGGCGAGCGGCAGCGGCTTCGGGTGCCAGGCCCAGGAGAGGACGAACTTACCGCCGCGGGCTGGAATCCCCAGATCGTCCAGGGTCTTCCAGTCGGCCAGCGCCTGGCAGGGGTGATCGATCGCCGATTCGAGGTTGATCGCGGGCACGGGACAGGCCGCCGCCATGGCGCGGAAGGTCGTATCCGCGAGGTCGGCCGCGAGGTCCGCGCCGGCGGCGAAGGAGCGGATGCCGAGGGCGTCCGCGTACCCCGCCAGCACCGGGATCGCCTCGCGCACGTGCTCGGCCGCGGCGCCGTCCATCACCACCCCGTCGCGGGTCTCGAGCAGCCAGGTCCCCTGCCCGGGCGAGACCACGAACGAGCTGCCGCCGAGCCGCGCCATCCCCGCCTGGAAGGAGGCGAGGGTGCGCAGCGACGGATTGAAGAAGAGGAGGGCGAGGATCTTCCCCTTGAGCGCCTCCGGCTCCGGCCGCCGCTCGAGGCGGGAGGCGAGGCTCAGCAGCTCCTCGACCGCCTCGGGCGAGAGCTCGGCGAGGGAGAGGAAATCCTTCAGCTCCTTCATCGGGGGATCTCCGCGAGGGCCCGGGCGAGCGCCGAGACGTGCGATTCTTCGAGGACCAGCGGCGGCAGCAGGCGGACGATCCGCGGATCGCCGCTGGTGCCGGCGAGAATCCCCTTCGCCAGCAGCTCGTCGACGATCTCCCGCGCCGGGCGCGAGGTGCGCAGGCCGAGCAGGAACCCTTCCCCCTGGATGGCGTCGACCGGCCCCACCCGGCAGGTGTCGCGGATCAGCCGGGAGAGCGTCCGCACCCGCGCCAGCAGCCCGTCGGACTCGATCGTCTCGATCACCGCCTCGATCAGCGCGCAGGCGAGCGGGCCGCCGCCGAAGGTGCTCCCCAGGTCCCCCTTCCGGAGCCCCGCCGCCACCGCGTCGCTCGCCAGCACGGCACCGGCCGGGAAGCCGCCGGCGAGCCCCTTGGCGGTGGTCAGCAGGTCGGGGGTGACGCCGTAGGCCTGCGCCGCGAAGGGATGTCCGGTGCGCCCCATGCCGCACTGCACCTCGTCGAGGATCAGCAGCGCTCCAGCCGCCCGCGTCAGCTCGCGCGCCCCGCGCAGGTAGTCCGCCCCGAGGTCGACCGCGCCGGCCAGCCCCTGGATCGGCTCGGCGATCAGCGCCGCGACGTCTCCTCCCGCGAGCGCCGCCTCCAGGGCCGCCAGGTCGCCGCGCGGCACGAAGGTCACCGCGAACGGGGTGCGCGGGAAGCCGTACCATCCTTCGGACTTGTGACTGACCGCCGCCGCCGCCGCCGTGCGGCCATGGAACGCTCCCTCGAGCGCCACCACGCGGCTCCGCTCCGTGTGCCGGAAGGCGAGGCGGAGGGCGTTCTCGTTCGCCTCGGCGCCGCTGTTGACCAGGAAGGCGCGGGTCAGGCCGGCCGGCCCGAAGCGCACCAGCCGCTCGGCCGCCCGGGCACGCACGGCGAGCGGCACCGAGTTGCTCTGGAAGAAGAGCTCCTCGGCCTGATGTCCCAGCGCCGCCACCAGCCGCGGGTGCCGGTAGCCGAGGAGGGCCACGGCGTGGCCGCCGTAGAAGTCGATCAGCGAGCGGCCGTCCCGGGTCTCGACCATCACCCCCTCCCCTCGAACCGGCTCTATGGGTGTGTGGGCGTAGACGGGGAGGAGCCAGCGCTCTTCGTCGAGCTCGGCCTGCAGGATCGTCGGGGTCATCGTCGCGGTCTCATTCATTAGCTCTCCTCACAGCCAGCCCAGCCCGGGCAGCTTCAGGCCCGCCGTCTCCGGGAAGCCGAGCAGCCGGTTCATCCATTGGATGGCGCCGCCGGCGGCGCCCTTCACCAGGTTGTCGATCGCCGAGAAGACCACCAGATGGTCCTCGGAGGCCGCCGCCGAGAGGCGGGCGCGGTTGGTCCCCACCACGTCCTGGAGGCGGGGAGGATCGGCCAGCACGTCGACGAACGGCGCGCCCGCGTAGAAGCCGGCGAGGGCCGCGACGACCTCCTCGGCGGGCATCGGCCGCAGCAGCCGCGCTTGCAGGGTGGCGTAGATGCCGCGCGCGAACGGCCCCGCCTGGGGGGTGAAGAAGATCTCCGCCGCGGCGAGTGCGCGCATCTCGGGCTCGTGCCGGTGCCGCAGCGCGTTGTAGGCGAAGAGGTTGCTACGCCGCGCCGGGTGGTGGGTGGTGGCCGTCGGGGTGCGCCCCGCCCCGGTGCTGCCGGTGACGGCGACCACCGACAGCCGCGGCTCGATCAGCCTCAAGCTCAGCAGCGGCACGGCGGCGAGCAGGGTCGCGGTGACGAAGCACCCTGGGTGGCCGACGTGCCCCGGCGGGGTTTCCGCAAGGTGCTCCGGCAGGGCGCAGCGGAACTCGCCCAAGCGCCCGGGCGCGCCGTGCGGGTGGCCGTAGACCGCCTCGTAGGCGCTCGCTTCGCCGAACCGGAAGTCGGCCGAGACGTCGACGACCTTGATCCGGGTGCCGGCCTTCTCGGCCGCGGTCAGGATCGCGTCGAGGAGGGGCGCCGCGGCGCCGTGGGGCGCCGCGCCGAGCACCGCCACGCTCTCCGCCTCGCCGATCACCCGCTCCACCTCCTCGCGGCCGGCGAACGCCAGGCCGGAGTAGCATCCCGCGAGCTGCGGGAAGGCGGCCTCGACCACGCCCCCCGCCTGGCTCTCGGAGAGGACCGCCGCCACCGCGAGGTGCGGATGGCCGGCGAGGAGGCGCAGCAGCTCGCCGGCCACATAGCCGGTGCCGCCCAGCACCACGGTGGGGACCGCGGAGACCCCGGCGCTCATCCCGCCGCGACCTCCACGGGCGCCGCCACGCCGAGCCCCAGCGCCACCCTCACCAGCGCCGACAGCCGGGCCCCCTCGGTGCGGGCATTGATCGCCGGGACCCCCAGCTCGTCCTCGATGATCCGCGTCCCGGCGAGGTTGTCGGTCGCCGGGCCGGTGACCGCCGCGGGCTCGATGCCGAACCGCTCGCGGAGCATCCGCACCCCGCCCCAGGCCGCCACCGGGTCGTTGGCGGCGAGCACCACGGCGGTCATCGCGGCGCGGATCGCCGGATCGTCGAGGATCGCCGCCACCCCGTAGGCGCCGAGGAGGCCGTCGCCGAGCTCGGCCACGATGGCGTCCGGCCGGCCGGCGGCGAGGCGGGTGACCAGCGTCCGCATCGCCGCCGGGGCGTTCCCCGGCGTCGTCGAGACCACCCCGAGGTCGGTGAACAGGGCGGTGGCGCGCGCCCCGGCGTCCTCCATGGCGAGCACGTCGCGGCGCAGCGAGACGCCGGTCGCCTTCAGCCCGTCGACGGTCAGCCCGGCGTGGCTCAGGTGGCGGACCAGGGTGCAGGCGGCCGCCGTCTTGCCGCAGTTCATGCAGGAGCCGACCAGGGCGACCACCGGCACCCCGGCGGCGGCGAGCGGCGCCGCCGGGTCCAGGGGCTCGCCGCCGATGCGCGCCGCGATGCCGATCCGCTCGCCGAGGTAGGGGAAGTGGAGCACCGCCCCCAGCACCTCGCACTCGAAGGGGGCCCCAAGGTCCGGGTTCGTCGAGTCGCAGATCCCGATCACCCCGCCCATGTTGAGCAGGTGCACCGTGTCGCCGGGGACCAGCCGCTCGGGCAGGTGCCCGGAGTAGCCGAACAGGGCGTGGCGATGGCCGAGGGCGCCGGCGATCACGTCCCCCTGCTTGACCTGCGCCATGCGGCCGCTCGGCAGCTCGAGCTGGCTGTAGGTGGTCTTGTCGTTGCGCACCCGCACGGCGATCACCACCCCCTCCTCGCAGGGGATGTCGGCGCTCACCCGCACCTCGCGCTTGAGGCCGCAGGCGCGGGTGACCGAGGCGATCTTGTCGAGCAGCACGGTCTTCATGACGACTCTTCCTTCCCCGCAATGGGCGCCGCGCGGGCGTAGAGCTCCCCCGGCAGGGCCACGATGCGCGAGAAGCCGCGGGCATCGGCGGCCGACCACTCCCCCGCCGCCTCGCCGTAGACGCCGCGCGAGGCCGCCCGCAGCGAGAACGGGGAGGCGACCCCCTCCACGAACACCGACCCCGGGCGGAAGAGGAGGTGGACCTCCCCGGTGACCCGCCGCTGCGAGGAGAGGAGGAGCGCCTCGATGTCGCGGCAGACCGGATCGAGGTGCTGCCCCTCGTGCACCAGATCGCCGTAGACCACCGAGACCGTCTCCTTGACCCGGATCTGCCGGCCGGTCAAGACCAGCTTCTCGAGCTCGCGGTGGGCGGCGAGCAGCACCTCGGCAGCCGGCGCCTCGAAGGCGACCCGCCCCTTGATGCCGAGGATCGTCTCGCCGAGATGGATGCCGCGGCCGATGCCGTATCCCTGCGCCGCCTTCTCCACCGCCTCGATCAACGCCACGGGAGCGAGCGCCTCGCCGTCCCAGGCGGCGGGTACCCCCTGCTCGAAGGCGACCGTGTGGCGCACCGGCGGCAGGGGCGCGTCGAAGGCCCCTTGAGTCAGCACCCAGGCGGTCTCGGGGATCGACGCCACGCTGTCGAGGGTCTCCTGGCCGCCGATCGTCACTCCCCAGAGGCCGCGATTGATCGAGTAGGCGGCGCCGGACGGCGGCACGGGGAGGCCGCGCGCCTCGAGGTAGGCGACCTGCTCCGCCCGCGGCCGCGGCTCGTCGCGCACCGGCGCCAGGATCTCGAGGGCGGGATCGAGGGTGCGCAGGGCCACCTCGAAGCGCACCTGGTCGTTGCCCGCCGCCGTGCAGCCGTGGGCGACGGTGCGCGAGCCGAGGCGGGCGGCGGCCTTCGCCACCTCCTGGGCCTGGATCACCCGCTCGGCGCCGACGCAGAGCGGATAGACCTGCCCGCGCCGCACGTTGCCGACGATCAGGAAGCGCAGCACGCGGTCGAAGAAGTCCTGCCGCGCGTCGATCAGCAGGTGGTCCGCGGCGCCGAGCACGCGCGAGCGCCGCGCCAGCTCCTCGGCGGCCTGGGCGTCGAGACCGCCGGTGTCCACGGTCACGGTGACCACCGGCCGGCCCAGGGTCTCGGCGAGCCAGGGGATGGCGAATGAGGTGTCCAGCCCACCCGAAAAGGCGAGCACGATGGGATCGGCCATGACCTTATCCCTCCTTGGGGAAGCTGCTTTCGAGGCGGCGGACGAGACGTTTCTGATCGGCGGCCGAGGCGGTGGCGACGAAGATCGTGTCGTCCCCCGCCATCGTCCCCACCAGCTCGGGCCAGCCGGCGCGGTCGAGGGCGATGGCCACCGCCTGCGCGGCCCCCGCCATGGTGAAGACGACGGTGAGATGGGCCCCCGCGGGCTTCGCCCCGCGCAGGAAGTGAGCGACCTCGGCGAGCCCCGGATCGATCCCGCGCTCTTCTCGTCCCGCGGGAAGTGCGTAGCGCCCGCCGATCCACCCCACCCCGAGGTCCCGCAGGTCGCGGCTGACGCTCGACTGGGTGGCCGCGATCCCCCGCGTCCGCAGGCGCTCCACGAGCTCCCCCTGGCTGGTCACCCGCTCCGCCTGGAGGATCGCCAGCACCACCTGCTGCCGGGCTTCGCGATGTTCGTGGTCGGAGGGCATAGTCGATACCGATTGCAAATCGATGCGCATAGCGTTGCATGTGCGGCATGGATTGTCAAGCAAGCCTGCTCCGTTGCCTTCTGACGCGACGGCATTCCCTTGCGGCGCGACGCCGGGTTAGGATGCCGACGCAAATTCCCGGGCGTAGAATGGAGGCGGAGGGTGACTCATGGCCGTACCGATGCAGAAGCAGCTCCTGACCATCGCGGAGTTCGAGCGCGCCTGGGACGACGGCGCGTTCCCTGCCGACGCGCGGCTGGAGCTGATCCGCGGCGAGACCTTTGAGATGACGCCGATCGGCGACCGCCATGCCCTGTGCGTCATGTGGCTCTGCGACCTGTTGGCGGATCTCCGGCCCCTGGGCATCCTCAGCCCGCAGAACCCCCTCCGCCTCCCCGCGCAGGAGTCGGTCCCGCAGCCTGACGTGGTCGTCCTCCGCCGCCGGGCGGACTTCGGCGCCCGCCCGCCCGGCGCCGAGGACGTCCTCCTCCTCGTCGAGGTCGCGGACACCTCGCTCTTCTATGACCGCAAGCGGAAGCTCCCCCTCTACGCCGAGAACGGCATCCCCGAGGCCTGGCTGGTCGATCTCAATTCGGACACCGTCCTCGTACACCGGCGGCCGTCGCGCGAGGGGTATCAGGAGGTGCGCGCCTATCGGCGTGGCGAATCGATCTCTCCCCAGGCCTTCCCGGACGAGAGCTTCGCCGTCGCCGAGATCCTCGGCCCGGCCTGATTCAGTTTCCTTCGAATTCCGCGCTCAGCGCGGCGCGAGGTACACCGTCGCTCCGTGCCCCTGGAGCTTCACGCGGCCGGACTCGATGGCGACGATCGTGAAGCCGCCGACGCTCTCACCCGGTCCCATCACCCGCCCGTCGAGCACCGCCACCGGGTGGTCCTGGGAGTAGGCGATGCCGTTCAGCTTCACCAGCCCGCCACCGGGGACCGGCACCTCGCCGGTGTAGACCTTGCCTTCCTCGAGCCCACCGGAGGCGGTCGCGGGAGCGGTGGCGGCGGAAACCGCGGATTGGGGCGCGGGCGCCTCGGGAGCCGGTGCGGCCGGAACGGGGGCCGTGTTGGGGGTGGGATCAGGAGCCGCCTCGACGGGCAGGGGCGAGGGAGCTGCCGCCGTCGGCGCGGGCTTTGGTGCGGGGGGTGCGGGAGTCTCGAGGCGCGGGGCGGCTGGCGGCGACGGCTTGGGGACCGCCGCGGGAGGAGTGGCGGAGACGGTGGGAGCCGCCGGTACCTCCACGAGGGTGGCCGCCGGCTCGGGAGCGGACGCGGCGGGAGCCGGTGGGACGGGCGGGGAGATAGCCGCCGCCACACGAGCGGCCGGAGCCGGGGGCGCGGCCTTGTAGAACGGCCCCCAGCCGGCGAAGAAAGCGAGGGCGAAGAAGGCCGCCGCCAGGACGCAGCCGACGCCGAGCCCCGCCAGCAGGGTGATCCAGGGGGCGCGCGGCGGCGCCTCGGCGGTTCCCATCGCGTAGGGGGTCCCCTGGCGCAGGGAATCCTGGCGGGCGGCCTCCTGCCGGGCCTTCTTCAGAGCGTCGCTGATCAGGCTCATGTGAACCTCCCCTCCAGCTCGCGGATCGCCCGCCGCACCTGCCACCAGGTCAGCAGGTCCTTCCCTTCGACGAAACCCGCCAGCAGCGCCTTGTCGCACACCGCGTTGACCAGCCGCGGGATGCCTCCCGAGTAGCGGAAGATGGCGCGGATCGCCGCCGCCGTGAAGGCCGGGCGGCCGTTGGCGCCCACCACCTGGAGGCGGTGCTGGATGTAGCGCTCGATCTCGGGGCGCGAGAGAGGAGTCAGATGGTAGCGCACGGTGATCCGCTGGCGGAGCTGGCGCAGGCTGCGGTCGTCGAGCTTCTCGCGCAGCTCGGGCTGGCCGATGAGGACGATCTGCAAGAGCTTGCGCTGGTCCGTCTCGAGGTTCGAGAGCAGCCGCACCTGCTCGAGGAGCTCGGCCGAGAGGTCCTGCGCCTCGTCGATCAGCAGCACCACGTCGTTTCCCTTGGCGAGCTGGTCCAGCAGGAATTCGTTGAGCAGGGCGAGGCAGGTGGCGCGGTCGGCCTTGCCCGGAGTCAGTCCCAGCTCGGTGAGGATCGAGCGCAGGAGCTGGGTGGGGTTCAGACAGGGATTGAGGATCAGCGCCGTGACGTAGTTGGGCCCCAGCTCCTCGAGCAGCGCCCGGCAGAGGGTCGTCTTCCCCGCGCCGACCTCGCCGGTGACCTGGATGAACCCCTTCCGCTCGCGGATACCGAACAGGATGTGGTTGTACGCCTCCCGGTGGCGGTCGCTGAAGAACAGGAACCGGGGATCGGGGGTGATGTTGAACGGCGGCTCGCGGAAGCCGTAGAACTGGTCGTACATCGTTGGGGAGACTCTCTCACAAACCGGAGGGCGAGGGCCGGCCCTCGCTTCAGACACTTCAAAACGGAGAACGCCATGGAAGGAATTCCGACCCCAAGGTCGTCTCTCGCTTACAATTGAGCCCTTGAGCAAAGCGAGGCCTGTCATGCGGACCTGGGGTTTGCTGTCGACCGCGGCGGTTGCCGCTCTCCTCCTGACGCCCGGCGCGGGCCTCGCCGGCGAGCCGCCGGCACGGATCGCGGTCCAGGCGCCGGGCTCCCTGCACCCAGGCGAGGCTGGAAAGCTGGTCCTCTCGCTCGCCGGGACCAAGGGGGAGCCGACACGCGCGCTCCAGCCCCTGCCGGTCGAGATCCGCGGCGCCGGCGCGCTCGGTCCCGCAACCGCCACCATCCCCGCCGGCGCCTCCAGCCTCGAGGTGGCGATCCACGCCCCCAAGCCCGGCCTCTGGCAGATCGAGGCGCGCTCTCCGGGGCTCGCCTCGGGGTTCGCCATCGTGGTCTGCATCGCCCCGCAGCTCCGAGGAATCCAGCGGCCGGTGACCGTTCCGGAGGTCCGGGCTCAGGCGGTACCGCCTCCGCTCCAGCGGACGCCGTCGGTCAAGGTCCAGCCGCGCTTCTTCCCCCGGGCCATGGTCCGCCGGCTCCAGCCCCGCGCCGCGCAACCCCCGCAGGAGACCGCGGCCGCCGAGCCCGTGCCGCCGCCCGTTCCCTCCGCGGCGCCGGCCCCGCCCCCCCAGGGGCATGTCGAGCTCGTCCCCCAGCCGCAGACGGTCCCCCGCGGCCCCAACGGCTGGGCGGGCCAGGTGGAAGCTTTCTGGTACGAAGGGGACGCGCCGGGGCTGATCCCCGCGGACCTCAACCTCAGCCTGCTGGTCGACGGCGGCACCGGCGAGGCTCGCGTGGCCCCGGCCGAGCTCCACATCAAGCGCGGCGGATGGAAGTCGGACCCGGCCACGGTCTCCGCCAACGGCGCCGATACGGCAGAGGTCCGGGCCGTCTACCCGGGAGGCACGTCGAAGCCGGTCGCCATCAACTTCCTCGCCGCCGAGCCGGTGAAGCTCGACTTCGCGGCGCAACCCGCGCTCTTCCGCGGCCTCACCTCGGTCGCCACCGACGTCTACGTCCGCCTCCTCGGCGCGGACGGCCAGCCCGCCGTCAGCGGCACGGGGAGGCCGGTGACCCTGGCGGTTCAGGGGCCGACGGGGACCCGGTCCTACGTGGGGAGCGTGCCGGCGGGAGAGATGCAGGCGAAGATCCCGATCGAGCTCGCCCGGCCGGGGGACTACTCGCTGGTGGCTTCGGCGGCGACCCTGGTCTCCCCGCCGCTCGCCATCCGCTTCGCCCTCGACTGGCTGCTGCTCGCCAGCGCCCTCGCCGGCGGCGTGCTGGGGAGCCTGACGCGGGTGCTCTACCGCCGCGAGCGGCTGTGGCCGAAGGGGCTGCCGCGCAGCCTGGCCCTCGGCGTCGCCGCGGCCCTGCTGGTGCTGCTCCTCTCGCTGTTCGGCGTGCTGTCGATCCTCGGCGACGCCCTGCCCGCGGCCGAGGCGCTGCAGAAGGTGTCGCCGACCAGCCTGGCCGGCGCGCTCCTCCTCGGCTTCCTGGCCGGCCTCGCCTTCGACAAGATCTTCGCCCGCTTCCTCGGCGCCCGCCCCGGCCGCAAGGCCAAGCCGCCGGCGCCGAAGCCCCCGGCTAGCGCGCCTTCGCCGCCGCCGGCTCCCGCGGCGCCTCGCCCTTGAGGTACTTGCCGTACCAGGCGATGTAGCGCTCGTAACGGTCCTTCTGATAGCTCGGCTTCGAGATGCCGTGGCTCTGGCCGGGGTAGATCACCAGCTCGGTGTCGCGGCCTAGGCGGCGCAGCGCCTGGTAGAGCTGCTCGGCGTTCAGGAGCGGCACGTTGACGTCCTCCGCGCCGCCCAGGATCAGAGTCGGAGTCGTGATCTTGTCGACCTGGAAGAAGGGGGAGATCCGCGTCCAGCGCTCCGGATGCTGCCAGGGGAGGCCGAGCTCGGCCTCCCACTCCTTCTGGTAGTGGTCGGTGCCGTAGTTGGCGAGATAGTTGACCTCGCTCGCCCCCGAGGTCGCCGCCTTGAAGCGCTGCGTCTTGGTGAGGACGTGGTCGGTGAGGATGCCGCCGTAGCTCCAGCCCCCCACCCCCAGGCGGTCGGGGTCGGCCACCCCCATGGCGATCGCGCCGTCGACGGCCGACATCACGTCCTGGTAGTCCTTGTTCCCCCAGTCGGCCCAGATCGCCCGGCTGAAGGCGCTGCCGTATCCCATCGACCCGCGCGGGTTCGCCGCCACCACCGCGAAGCCGTGGGCGGCGAGCATCTGCCACTCGGTCTGGAAGGAGGTGTCGTACTGCGACGTGGGGCCGCCGTGGATGCGCAGGATAGTCGGCAGCGTGACGCCGGGTTTCGCGCCGGGAGGCAAGGTCAGGAAGGCGTCGATCTTGGTGCCGTCGGCGCTGGTCGCCTGGAAGCGCTTCACCTCGCCCAGCCGGATTCCCGCGAGGAAGCCGTCGTTGGTCCGGGTCAGCCGGCGCAGCGGCTGACCCTCACCTGCCACCGCCGAGATCTCGGGAGGCCGCTGCGGGGTGCTCTCGAGCACCGCGATCTCGCCGTGCGGGCCGAGCGAGTAGGCCTGCACCACGCGGTCGCCGTCCACCACCCGCTCGACCGGCCCGCCGGTGGCGGGGACGCGCCCGAGGTGGCTGTTCCCTCCCTCCTCGATCAGGAAGTAGATCGACCGGCCGTCCGGCGAGAAGCGCGGCGACTCGACGTTGCGGTCGAGGTCGAGGGTCAGCGCCCGCGGCTCGCCGCCGGTCCCCCCCGCGACAGACACCACGGCGAGGTGGGTGGTGGCGTACCAGATGTCCTTCGGCTCCCCCCCGCCACGTAGGCGATCCACCGGCCGTCCGGGCTGAAGGCGGGCGCGTGGTCGGTGCCGGGGGAGGTGACGACGGCGCGCGGCGTCTGCCCCGCCTGGGCCTCGACCAGGAAGATGTCGCTGTTGTCGTTGGCGTCCGGATCCTTGGTGCGGTTGCTGGCGAAGGCGAGCGTCCTGCCGTCGGGCGACCAGGCGGGCTCGTTGTCGTCGTAGGGGCCGGAGGTGACCTGCACGCTCGCCTTGCTGGCGACGTCGAGCACGTAGAGGTGCTGGCGCAGCTCGCGCAGGAACCCCTCGCCGTCGCGCAGGAACTGCAGGCGGTGGATGACGATCGGCTTCGGCGTCTTCTCGGTTTCCGGCTTGCCGCCGCCGGCCTTGTCGTCCGCATTTTCAGGATCGTCGGGATCGACGTCCCCCACCACCAGGGCCAGGCGCTTGCCGTCCGGCGACCAGGCGAGGTCGGAGACGTCCGCCTTGTAGTCGCTCAAGCGGACCGCCTCCCCGCCGCGGCGGTCGAGCAGCCAGACCTGGGATTTCTTGCCGTCCCGCCCGGAGAGGAAGGCGAGGTAGCGGCCGTCCGGGCTGAAGCGCGGATGCGATTCCGGCTTCGGGCTCGCGGTCAGCCGCAGCGGCTCGCCGCCGGCGAAGGGGAGCAGGTAGAGGTCGGAATCGCTCGTATCCTCCTTGGGATCGAGCCAGCGCACGGTGTAGGCCACGGCGCTGCCGTCCGGGCTGAGCTGCGGGTCGCTCACCGTCTTCAGCGAGAAGATGTCGTCCACCCGCAAGGGGCGGGGCGCGGAAGGCGCGGCAGCGGATGCGACGGCCGGCAGGACAAGCAGCGCGGCGGCCAGCGTAACAGGGGCCAGGCGGAAGGCGGATCGGTTCATCGGGGCTCCTCGTCAGATCTTACAAATCCTACCAGGACCCGCGGCGGGGGATCGTATAGACTTCCGCGTCGCCTCTCGATCCCAAGGAGCCTTCATGAACTGCAAGCTCGCTTCCGCCGTCGCCCTGCTCTCCGTCCTCGCCCCCCTCGCGCTCGCCGCCGAGGAGCCGGTCGACCTCGCGATGATGACCCGCATCCGCGACGAGGGGCTGCACCACTCGCAGGTGATGGAGACCCTCTACCAGCTCACCGACCGCAACGGCGCCCGCCTCACCGGCTCCCCCGCGCTCAAGCGGGCGAACGACTGGACGCGCGACCAGTTTACGAAATGGGGACTGGTCAACGCCCACCTCGAAGGCTACCCGTTCGGCCGCGGCTGGGAATTCAGCACCTGCCAGGTGCGGATGGTGGCACCGCGGACCTCGGTCCTCCTCGCCTATCCCAAGGCCTGGACGCCGGGGACGGGCGGCGCCGTGCGCGGCGCGGTGATCCGGGTCAAGGCGGAGACGGCCGCGGACCTCGAGGCCTACCGCGGCAAGCTCGCGGGCAAGATCGTGCTGCTCGACGACGCCCGCGACTTCAAGCCGGCGGCCGACGCGCGGCCGCTGCCCGACGGCAGCTCACCCCTCAACATCCCCGAGCACTACACGAAGGAAGACCTCGACCGGCTGACCAGCTTCGAGATCCGCGGCCCCGGCGGCGACCGCGACCGCCGGCGGGCCGAAGGGCTCCAACGCTTCAAGCTGCGGGCGGCGATCCAGGAGTTCATGAGCAAGGAAAAGCCGCTCGCCACGCTCGAGGCGAGCGGGCGGGTCAACGGCATCCTGGGCGTGGCCGGCGGCGGCTCGTGGGAGGAGGGGAAGACCGCGACCGTCCCCGGCCTGGTGATGATCGCCGAGCACTACAACGAGATCCTGCGCCTGGTCGATCACGGCGAGCCGGTGGAGCTCGAGGTGGACGTCGCCGCCCGCTTCACCGACGACGACAAGCAGGCCTACAACACCGTGGCCGAGATCCCCGGCACCGACAAGCGCGACGAGCTGGTGATGGCCGGCGCCCATCTCGATTCCTGGCACACCGGCACCGGCGCGACGGACAACGCCGCCGGTTGCGCGGTGGTGATGGAGGCGGCCCGCATCCTGAAGACGCTCGGCGTCAAGCCGCGGCGCACCCTCCGCTTCGCCCTCTGGACCGGCGAGGAGCAGGGGCTCATCGGCTCGAACGCCTACGTGAAGAAGCACTTCGCGGCCCATCCCGAGCGGCCGGAGTCGAAGTCGAAGGACGACAAGGACATCCCCTCCTTCCTGCGCGAGGAGACCTGGCCGCTCCAGCTCAAACCCGAGCACGCCAGGCTCTCGGCCTACTTCAACCTGGACAACGGCAGCGGCCGCGTCCGCGGTATCTACACGCAGGAGAACGCCGCCGTCAAACCGATCTTCGCCGCCTGGCTCGCCCCCTTCGCCGACCTCGGGGCCGACACCGTGACGATGCGCAACACCGGCAGCACCGACCACGTCGAGCTCGACGGCGTGGGGCTGCCGGGCTTCCAGTTCATCCAGGATCCCCTCGACTACTTCGAGAAGACCCACCACACGGACCTCGACACCTACGACCACGCTCAAGGCCAGGATCTGATGCAGGCTTCGGTCCTGATGGCCGCCTTCCTCTACGACGCCGCGATGCGCCCCGAGATGCTCCCCCGGAAGCCGCTGCCGACCGGGCCGCGGGCCGACGAGAGGAAGGCGATGGCGCCGAAGGCGGCCGATCCCGCCATGAAGCCGGACGCGAAGCCCAACGCCAAGACCGACGCAAAACCGGACGCCAAGCCCGACACCAAGCAGGAGACCACGCCATGAAGCAACGCCAACTGGGAAAGCACGGCCCGAACGTCTCGGCCCTCGGCCTCGGCTGCATGGGGATGTCCGACTTCTACGCCGGGCGGGACGACCAGGAGTCGCTCGCCACCCTGGAGCGGGCGCTCGAGCTCGGCACCACCTTCTACGACACGGCCGACATGTACGGCCCCTACACCAACGAGGAGCTGGTCGGCCGCTTCCTGCGAGGCAAGCCGGACCGCCGCGACGAGGTGGTGCTCGCCACCAAGTTCGGCATCGTCCGCGATCCCGACGATCCGACCCGCCGCGGGGTCAACGGCAAGCCCGACTACGTCCGCACCGCCTGCGAGGGGAGCCTGCGCCGGCTGGGGGTGGAGACGATCGACCTCTACTACCTCCACCGGGTCGACGCCAGCACGCCGATCGAGGAGACGGTGGGCGCCATGGCCGGGCTGGTGAAGGAGGGGAAGGTGCGCCACCTCGGCCTCTCCGAGGTGAGCCCCGACACCCTGCGGCGGGCGCACGGCGTCCACCCGATCGCGGCGGTGCAGAGCGAGTACTCGCTGTGGAGCCGCGACCCGGAGGACGGCATCCTCGCCGCCTGCCGCGAGCTGGGAGTCGGCTTCGTCCCCTACAGCCCGCTCGGCCGCGGCTTCCTCACCGGTCAATTCAAGACATTCGAGGATCTGGAGCCGGACGACTACCGCCGCCACTCGCCACGCTTCCAGGGGGAGAACTTCCAGAAGAACCTCGACCTGGTCGGCCGCATCGGAGAGATCGCCCAGGCCAAGGGGTGCATCCCCGCCCAGCTCGCCCTCGCCTGGGTGCTCGCCCAAGGCGACGACCTCGTCCCCATCCCCGGCACCAAGCGCCGCAAGTACCTCGAGGAGAACGTGGGAGCCCTCGACGTCACCCTGACGCCCGGACGACCTGCGCCGGATCGACGAGATCGCGCCGAAGGGGGCCGCCGCCGGGCTGCGGTATCCCGCGGCGATGATGGCGACGTTGGACCGATAGGAGGAGGAACCCTACCCCTGATCCTCCCCCCCGCCCGCGTTCGCGCACCGCGGCTCGACCCACAGGCGGCTGTCGCGGGCGGTCAAGAAGTGGGCGGCTTCGGGACCCCAGGTTCCCGCGGGGTAGACCGGGAGGTCGGAATTCCCCTGCTCGTCCCAGTACTCGAGGATCGGCATCACGATCTTCCACGCCTCCTCGACCTGGTCGCGGCGCATGAACTGCGAGGCGTCGCCGTTCACCACGTCGAGCAGCAGCGTCTCGTAGGCCTCGGGCTCCGGCATCTTGAACGCTTCCTTGTAGCTGAAGCAGGTCTCGACCGCGGCGAGGCGCATGTTGGACCCCGGCCGCTTGGCCTGGAAGCGCAGGGCGATGCTCTCCTGCGGCTGGATGCAGAGCAGCAGCCGGTTGGGCTCCATCTCGCCGATCGCCGAGGTGGGGAACGACTGGTGCGGCACCGGCCGGAACTGGATGCAGACCTCCGAGGCGTGGACCGGCAGCCGCTTGCCGGTGCGCAGATAGAACGGCACGTCCTGCCAGCGCCAGTTGTCGACGAACATCTTGAGCGCCACGAAGGTCTCGGTCGTCGAATGGGGATCGACTCCGGTCTCGGCGCGGTAGGCCGGCACCTTCTGTCCCGCGATCAGCCCGGGGCCGTACTGGCCGCGCTCGACGAAGTGGTGGACGTCCTCCGGCTTCAGGCGGCGGACGGCCTTGAGCACGTCGACCTTCTTGTTGCGCAGCTCGTCGGCGTCGAAGCTGACCGGCGGCTCCATGGCGATCAGGCAGAGCACCTGGGTCAGGTGGTTCTGCACCATGTCGCGCAGCGCCCCCGAGTGATCGTAGTAGCCGCCGCGGGTGCCCACCCCCTCCTCCTCGGCGACGGTGATCTGCACCGAGTCGATGTAGCGGCGGTTCCACAGCGGCTCGTAGACCGAATTGGCGAAGCGGAAGGCGAGGATGTTCTGCACCGGCTCCTTGCCGAGGTAGTGGTCGATGCGGAAGATCTGCGCCTCGTCGAACAGGCCGCCGAGGAAGCCGTTGAGCTCGCGGGCGGAGTCGAGGTCGTGGCCGAACGGCTTTTCGAACACCAGGCGCGAGCGCGCCGGATCGTTGAGGCACCCCGCGTCGTGGAGGTGCTGGGCCACCATCTGCATCACGGTGGGGGGCGTGGCGAGATAGAAGACCCGCGTCGCCAGCTTCCCGGCCTTGACGTCGAAGGCGTTCAGGGCGTCGTTGAGGCGCTGGTAGGCCGCCGCGTCGGCGAAGTCGGCCCGCTGGTACTCGAGGTGCCCGGCGAACGTCTGCCAGGCCTGCTCCTCGGGCTTCCCCTGGCGGCTGAACTGCTCCACCCCGTCGCGCAGGTGCTGCGCGTAGGCGGCCGGCTCGAGCTCCTTGATGTCGAGGGCGAAGACCCGGAACGGCTCGGCGAGCGACTTGTCGAGCCAGAGGTTGTAGAGGGCGGGGATCAGCTTGCGCCAGGCGAGGTCGCCGCCGCCGCCAAAGATCACGAATGCCGTCGGACTCGTCGTTCGTACACCCACAGAGGGCCTCCCTCTCGAATTAAAGTGTCAGTCCCAGGGCCGCGAACGCGGCGCGCGTCCGCTCCAGATCGCGGTGCCAGATCTCGTGCATGCCGAGCCGGCAGGCCACCTCGGCGAACATCGGCCGGTCGTCGACGTAGACCACCTCCGCCGGGTCGGCCTGGGCCACGTCGAGCGCCAGGCGGAAGATGTCCTCGTCCGGCTTGCGGAAGTGGACGTAGCTCGAGACCACGAAGATGTCGACGAATTCCTTGAGCTCGAAGCGCCGGATGCGGTCGGCGGTCAGCTCCCGCCCCTCGTTGCTCACCACCACCACCTTGAGGCCGTGCTTCGCCTTGAGCCGCTTGTAGAGGTCGATCATCTCGGGGAAGGCGCGGGCCTGCGACAGCATGAAGTCGACCACCTGGTCCTCGGTGAAGTTGCGCGGCTGGTAGAAGACGACCCGCTGCAGGTAGACCGAGAGGCTGATCTTGCCGGCCTCGTAGGTGTCGTAGGTGAGGTGATGCCGCTCGTCCATCTCGTCGGGATCGATCGCGAACTGCGCCGCCACCGCCTTGCGCAGGCCGCGGTCCCAGCCGTTGGTCAGCAGCACGCCGCCGAGGTCGGTGAACAGATGGGTGATGCTCATTCGGGTCTCCCCCCTTGTTCAATCGCAGCGACGGGAAATTCGGCCAGCAGCGCGGCGAGCGTCCGCTCGACCGCGCCCTCCGCCAGCACCCCGGCCGGCACGCTGGTCGGCAGATACGCGACCATCCAGGCGCGGCGGGTCTCCGCCGTCACCTTGACCCGCTGGCTGTCGGTGATCGGGGTGCCGAAGGGGCCCTCGGCGTCGGCGAGCAGCGGCTTCCCCTCGAGATTGAACGGGCCGCGCAGCGATTCGTAGCTCTCGCCCGGCTTCCCCGCGCGCAGCACGACCGGCGGCGCGAAGCTCCCCTCGGCGACGATGCAGCAGGGGACGGCGAGCGCCACGGAAACGCAGTTGTTGAGGTCGACCAGCGGATGGATCGCCGGCAGCTCGTCCCCCTTGAGCAGCCGCCGCAGCAGCGCTTCGGACGAGGGACGGTAGCGGGTGGGATCGCAGCCGGCGGCGCGGAACAGCGACCGCAGGGCGGCCACCGTCGGGTCGGCGGCGAGGCTCTCCGCCCCGCGCTCGGCACGCGCCCGCTCGGCGGTCCGCCGGCGCAACGCCGCGAGGGGCTCATCGCCGCCCGCAAGGGACTCGAGCAGGAACCAGGCGAGCTCCCAGCCGTCGAGCTCGTGGGTGACGGGAAAGGGGGCCGGCGGCATGGAGGGGATCTTGACACAGGTCGCCGGCCGGAAGCCGGGCCAAGCCCCTCAGTGCGGCTTCTGGCGCGCCTCGAAACGGCGGATCAGCTCCATCGTCGACGCACCCTCGGCGCCCGGCCGGCGGGGACGCCGCCAGGGCTGGTCCTGCAACCGCTGGCGCCTCCCCAGCCCCCCCAGGGCCCTGCTGCGGGCCTCGGTTTCGGCTTCCGGGGCGTGGAGGCGCTCGAGGATCGCCTCGACGGCGATCTTCCGCGAGGCCTCGTATCCCAGGTTTCTCGGTACCGGATTGTCCATCGCTCGATGCCGCATGACGACCTCCTCTCCTGGGTCTACGGTCCTGCGCGCCGCCTCGTCTAGCGCTCACCCGGTTAGACACCCCGGAAGAGCTTTTGGTTTCAGAACGCGCCGCCCTGTCGAGGATTACGGAGTCGTGGGCGGCGTGGATGGCCCTGGGCAAAGAATTATCCGGCGTCCGGAACCGTCTCGCCAGCCCGGCCCCCCACTCTCTTCACACCCGCCCTCCCCCCGCGCAGCCACCCACCCCCCTCGCCCACTTCCGGACACCGGATAAAGCACCAATGATTCGCGCGCCTATCTCCGTCACAATCTAGACAATAGATGGACATGCCATGTTTGTCAATGAACTCTTTCCGAATTATGGACAAGCCGTTCGGCTCGACCCGATCCGGACATCGGCACGTCGATTGCGTGGCTCCCCGGATCGGAAAGGAGACACCATGCAAGACTCATCGACCAACGCTTGGAAAGGGCTCGCGGCCGGCCTCGCCGGGGGGCTCGCCGCCACCTTCGTGATGACGCAGTTTCAGGAGCTTTCCACCAAGCTGGAGAAGAAGCTCAAGGAGAGCCAGGGCAACGGAGGGGAGAAGAAGAAGAAAAAGGGGGAGGACGCGACGGTCAAGGCCGCCTCGAAGGTCTCCCGCAAAATCCTCCACCACCCGTTGACCCCAGGGGAGAAGAAGAAGGCGGGCCCCGCGGTGCACTACGGCTTCGGCACCTTGACGGGCGCCGCCTACGGCGTGCTCGCCGAGCTGGTTCCCGGGGTCACCCGGGGCGCGGGAGCGCCCTTCGGCACCGCCCTCTGGGTGGGGGCGGACGAGATCGCCGTCCCCGCCTTCGGGCTCTCGGGGCCGCCCTGGGAGAGCCCACCCTCGGTGCACGTCAAGGCGCTCGCCGCCCACCTGGTCTATGGCGTAGCGGCCGAGGGGGTGCGCAAGCTGGTGCGGCGGGCGCTCTAGGGGCCCTTGAGCACGACCCGCTCCCGGAAGCTCAGGGGGTCGAAGCAGAGGATGCCGTCCGCCCTGGCCAGCGCCGAGCCCGGCGCGGAATGGCGGTCCCTCCACGGGGAGAGGAGCCTCCGGAAGCCGAGCGACCGGGAGCCGCCGGAGGCGAGGTCGAGAAGCCGGACCTCCCAGCGGGAGCGCGGAGCCCAGAGGGCGACCCGCAGGAGGTTCTCTCCCGGCTGATCCGCCACCACCACGGCGCCCGCACCCGGGAAGGGAAACCTGCGCAGCTCGGTGCGGCCGTCAGGAGCAAAGATTTTCAGCTCACGCCCCCCGGCGACCCGGCCCACCACGGCGATCCGGCCAGCGGCGAGAAAGGAGCCGCTCGCCCGGCGGTCGCCGAGCAGCGCCACCGGCTCCCCCGTCCGCGCGTCGGCGAGGCGCAGCCCCTCGTGCCCCGCGAGGAGGATACGGTCCCCCGCCGGGGAAAGGCTCAAGGCGCTGAAGCCCCGTGAGCCCCGCATGTACCCGAGGGTCGCGAAGCGCGGCGTGCGGGCGGTGAGGTCGAGCTCGAGGATCGCGGGGTCGGCCTCCTTCTCTTCGGTCGAAAAGCCCGGGGCGGTGTAGAACGAAGGCTCGTAGAGCCGGAGATGATCGGCGTCGGCGAAGACCATGCGGGATTCCCCTGCGCGGGAGGGGATCTCCGCCGCGGCGAGCAGACGGCCCGAGTCGAGGTCCGACACGGTCACCCGGTCCTGGGCGTAATAGCCGTAGTCGGCGAGGCGCCGGCCGTCCGGCGAAAGGGCGAGGGTCCGCGGCACTCCCTTGTAGGAGATCGTCGTCCGCACCGGCTTGGCGCCAGGGCGGTCGAGGTCGAGCCGGAACACCACGAGAGGAGAGTTGTAGGGGGCTCCGTCGTAGGCCAGCCAGACGGCCCGCCGGCCGTCGGCCGAGAAGCGGACCTGCGGCCCACGCTCGGAAATGACGACGCCGAAGCCGGCCGGCACGGAGCGGCCGGAGCGCAGGTCGTAGAGGAAGCTCTGCTCGAGGCCGGTGATGCGCGACGAGGAGCCGACCAGCGCCACCCAGGATCCCGTGGGAGCGCCGGCGACGTCGGTGAGCCGCTTGAGGTCGCTCGGTCCCCCGCCGATCCACCAGAAGGAGAGGCCGGTGAGGACGAAGGCGGCGACCAGCAGCGCCCCCCACAGCGTCTGGGAGAGGAAGCGGTGCCCGCGGCGGAGGTCCGTCCGCCCGCGGATCACCTGGAAGGCGCCCGCCAGAGCCAGGGCGACGATGGCAACCAGGCAGCAGCCGGCGGCGATCCAGTCCCGGGGGTCACCGAGCGGGTTGCGGCTCCAGAGCACCGTCGCCCCGACCCCCGCCATCGTCAGGCGACGCGAAGCGCTCCAGTAAAGCCCCGCGACCGTGCCGAGCGCCACCAGGTCGAGCAGGAGCCAGGGGGAGCGCGAGCGCACGATCAGGCTCGCCGCGTGGGCGGCGAGGATCAACCCGAGGAGGCTGGCGCAGCACAGCACGAGGAAGCCTGTCCAGCCGAGCCCCGCCTGGAGGCTGAACGGGCTGGAGTCGATCCCCACCAGCGCCGCGGGGACCAGGGCGAGGGCCCCGCAGCCGAGCACCACCACCAGAGCGGCGGCGATCTTGCCGGCCCAGATCGCCACCCCGGAGAGCGGACGGGCGAAGTAGAAGCCGAGCCGGCGCTCCGCGAGGTCGCCGGCGATGATCGTGGCGCCAAGGCCGAGGGCGAGGAGGGTGGTGAGCGCCAGAGTGATTCCGATCGCCAGGCCGCTGCGCAGGTCCTCGCTCGAGAACCCGCCCGGCAGGAGCCCCGGCGCCAGCGGCAGCACCAGCGGCACCAAGCCGAGGACCAGGGCGACCACGGCGAGCAGCCGGCGCTCGAAGAGCTCCCGTTCGAGGACGGCGACGAAGCCTTTCATAGCCGGATCTCCTCAGGCCCGGTGAGGGCGATGAAAATCTCTTCGAGCGTCAGGGACGTCACCTCGGGCTCGTCGTCGGCGGCCGCTGCCGACAGCCGATCCTCGTCATAATTCGCGATCACCGCCTCGACCTCCCAGCCGCGCGAGGCGACGGCGACCGGCGCCAGCGCCGCGAGCCTCGCCACCGCCTCCTGCCGCGAGCGCGGGAAGCTGATCCGGCGGAAACGGTGCTTGACCGCCTCCATCTCCTCGTCGAGGACGAGCTTCCCCGCCCTGAGGATCCCAACGCGGTCGGCGATGCGCTCCACCCCCGCGAGGTCGTGGGTGGTGATGAACACCGTCGTCCCGCGGTCGGCGAGCTCGCCGATCAGCTCCTCGAAGACGGCCTTCCTGGCCACCGCGTCGAGCCCCAGGGTGGGGTCGTCGAGCACCAGCAGGCGCGGCGAGGAGGCGAGGGCGAGCGCCATCGCGACCTGCCCCTTCTGCCCCTTGGAGAGCTTGCCGAACGGGATATCGGGAGGGACGCCAAAGCGCTCGAGGCGCGCCTCGACCCCGGCGGCGTCCCAACGCGGATAGAGCCTGGAGCAGAAGCGGGAGATCTGGCGGGCGGTCATCGCCGGCGGCGCGTTGGGGTCCTCCGGCACCACGCCGACCTCGACCAGGGCGGCCGCCCGCTCGCGCCAAGCGTCCCGGCCGAGCAGCAGGGCCTGGCCGGCGGAGGGGCGCTGCTCCCCCAGCAGGCAGCGGACGAGCGACGACTTGCCGGCGCCGTTCCTGCCCAGCAAGGCATAGACCGACCCCTCCGGCACGTCGAGCGTGACCTGGTCCAGGGCGAGGCGCTGGCCGTAGCGCACGGTCAAGCCTTCGAGGGCGATGGGGTTCATCCTTCCTCTCCTTCCACGCGGTTTGCTCTCTCTTGTGAGCGGCTCCCCGACAGGCTCGCCCAGGCGGACTCGACCGTCGACAGCGCCTCCGTCCGGCTCGCCCCCAGGGTCACCGCGACGCTCGCGAAGCGTAGCGCCTCCTCGCGCAGCCGCTCGTTGCGCCGCACGCTCTCGGGGGGAGGCGGCGTCGCCGAGACGAACGTCCCCTCGCCGCGCCGCACGGTGAGCACCCCGGCGTCGGTCAGCCGCTGATAGGCCTTGAAGACGGTGGCCGGATTGACCTGAAGCTCCTTGGCGAAGTCCCGCACCGACGGCACCCCGCTCCCCGCCGGCAACGCGCCGCGGGCCACCAGGTGCTGCACCCCCTCCTCGATCTGCCGCCAGATCGGACGCGAGTCGCGGGGGTCGATGCGGAGGAGGGGGGCCATGGGGTGAGTGTACCACGGTTGTGGTACAGGGCGAGCGGGGGAGCTGTGCGGGCTGGCCGGACGCCGGCAACGGATCTCGCAGGGAGCTTTTCTCCTCCCCCGTACTCGGGGGAGGCCGGGAGGGGGCCGCAACGTTCCGAACAAGGAAGCGTCCCCGACTCCGGAACGCCCCCTCCTGGCCTCCCCCGAGTACAGGGGAGGAAAAAGGCTCCCGGGATCGCCAGGTTCACGACTTCAGGGACCCCCGCGCCCGGTCTTCTTTCCCTACTGTCCCTGCTGTCCCTTAGGTCCCTGGCAACCGCCGCCCGACGTCACCTACTCAAGCCACGAATGAGTCACCTCATCCGGAGCGGGAACCAGCCGCGGGTTCGCCATCAAAATCCGGGCGCAGGTGTTCCAGCGCAGGATGGCGCCGTCGTTGCCCGGAGGGCGGACCTCGGCGGCTTTCTCGAAGTGCCCCATCGCCTCCTTGAACCAGTCGTGGGCGATGTGGCCGGCGTGCATGCCGCCGCGCTTGAGCTGCGCCTTCGCCCGGCGCTCGCAGATGATGCCGGCATAGTAGTGGCGGCCGTGCTCGTCCGCGATCTGGGGAGTGAGCTGCCGCGCCTGCTCGAGGCAGGGGTTCGGGCGCTCCACGAACTGGTCGGTGAGCGCCAGCACCAGGGTGACCAGCGCCTCCTGGTTGGCGGGGTCCGCCGCCAGGATGTCGCGGCAGATGCTCTCCGCCTCCAGCGCCTCGTTCAGCAGCCGGTAGCGGTGCGCCTTCTCGAGCGCGGCGGGGATGGCCTGGGGGGAAAGGGGCTTCAATTCGTACATCGCCGGTCTCTCCTGGTCGTCTTCGCGCTTACCCGCGGAACCTGCGGAACAGCCGCTTCAGCGGATCGTAGAACTCGTCGACCACCCGCTCCTTGAGCGGGATGATGGCATTGTCGGTGATCGTGATCTCCTCGGGGCAGACCTTGGTGCAGCACTTGGTGATGTTGCAGTAGCCGATCCCCTGGGCGTCCTTGAGGTCGCCGAGGCGGTCCTCGACATCGAGCGGGTGCATCTCGAGCGCGGCCGTGTAGACCAGCAGCCGCGGACCGATGAACTGGTCGTGGAGATGGTGCTCGCGCAGCACGTGGCAGACGTCCTGGCAGAGGAAGCACTCGATGCACTTCCTGAACTCCTGCACCCGGTCGACGTCCTCCTGGGCGATGCGCCAGGTGCCGTCCGGCGCGTCGGGCGCGCGCGGCTTGAACTGCTTGATCTTCTGTTTCGCCGCGAAATTGAACGAGACGTCGGTCACCAGGTCCTTGAGGATGGGGAAGGCCTTCATCGGCTCGACGGTGACCGGCTCGGCGAGGTTCAGGTCGTTCAGCCGGGTCATGCACATCAGCCGCGGCTTGCCGTTGACCTCCGCCGAGCAGGAGCCGCACTTGCCCGCCTTGCAGTTCCAGCGCACGGCGAGGTCGGAGGCCGATTCGGCCTGGATCTGGTGCATCGCGTCGAGCACCACCATGCCTTCCGAGACCCCGGTCGAGTAGTCGGTGAACGCGCCCCCCTGCTGATCCCCGCGCCACACCCGGAAGGTGGCTTGCGATGCCTGCGGTGTCTGTGGCGTCTGCGCCATCACTTCATCTCCTCGATGATCGCTTTGAGCTCGGGGGTGGTCGGCGGCAGCGGCTCGCGGACGATCCGCATCGTGCCGTCGCTCCCCTTGCGGACCACGATGTTGAAGCTGCCGTACGCCGCCTCTTTCGCCGGGTAGTCGTCGCGGAACTGGGCGCCGCGGCTCTCCTTGCGCTCGAGCGCCGCGCGGGTGACCGCCTCCGAAACGGTGAGCTGGTTCGGCAGGTCGAGCGCCGTGTGCCAGCCGGGGTTGTACTCCCGGTTGCCGGGGACGGCCACCCTCTCCACCCGCTCGCGGAGGCGCGCCAGCCCGTCGAGGGCGCGCGTCATCTCGGGCTCGTTGCGCACGATGCCGACCAGATCCTGCATCATCCCCTGCAGCTCGTGCTGGATCGGGTAAGGGGCCTGCCCGTCCGGAGATCCCACCCGCTCGAACGGCAGCTCGAGCCGCTTCGCCGCCGCCCGCACCTGCGCGTCGTCGACCCGTCCCGCGCCGTGCTCGCGGGCGTAGCGCGCCGCGTACTCCCCCGCCCGCTTGCCGAACACCAGGAGGTCCGACAGCGAGTTCCCGCCCAGGCGGTTGGCGCCGTGCAGCCCCGCGCCGCACTCGCCGGCCGCGAAGAGGCCGGGGAGGGTCGACATCTGGCTCTCGGGATCGACCCGCACGCCGCCCATCATGTAGTGGGTGGTGGGGCCCACCTCCATCGGCTCCTTGGTGATGTCGATGTCCGCCAGCTGCTTGAACTGGTGGTACATGCTGGGGAGCTTCTTCCTGATGTGCTCGCTCGGGTGGGCGATCTTCTCCTTGATCCAGGAGATGTCGAGGAACACCCCGCCGTGCGGCGAGCCGCGCCCCGCCTTGACCTCGCGCACGATGCAGCGCGCCACGTGGTCGCGGGTGAGCAGCTCCGGCGGCCGGCGGGCGTTCTTGTCCCCCTGGCAGTAGCGCCACCCCTCCTCCTCGTTGTCGGCGGTCTGTTCCTTGTAGAGCGGCGGGATGTCGTCGAACATGAAGCGCCGCCCGTCGCGGTTGCGCAGCACCCCGCCCTCGCCGCGCACCCCCTCGGTGACCAGGATCCCCTTGACGCTCGGCGGCCAGACCATGCCGGTGGGATGGAACTGCACGAACTCCATGTCGAGCAGGTCCGCCCCCGCCTCGTAGGCCAGGGCGTGGCCGTCGCCGGTGTACTCCCAGCTGTTGCTGGTGATCGAGAAGGAGCGGCCGATGCCGCCGGTCGCCAGGATCACCGCGCCCGCCTCGAAGACCAGGCAGCGCCCGCGCTCGCGGTCGTAGCCGAACGCCCCCGCCAGCCGGTCGCCGTCCTTGAGCAGGGCGGTCAGCGTGTGCTCCATGTGGAAGCTGATCCCCAGGTGGATGCCGTGGTCCTGGAGGGTACGGATCATCTCGAGCCCGGTGCGGTCGCCGACGTGGGCGAGGCGCGGGTAGCGGTGGCCGCCGAAGTTGCGCTGCAGGATGCGGCCGTCCGGCGTGCGGTCGAACAGCGCCCCCCAGGCCTCCAGCTCGCGCACCCGGTCGGGCGCCTCCTTGGCGTGGATCTCGGCCATCCGCGGGTTGTTGAGGTACTGCCCGCCCCGCATCGTGTCGGTGAAGTGGACCCGCCAGTTGTCGCGGTCGTCGACGTTCCCCATCGACGCCGCCACCCCCCCCTCGGCCATCACCGTGTGCGCCTTGCCGAGCAGCGACTTCGAGACCACCCCGACCCGGGCGCCGGCGGCCGCCGCCTCGATCGCGGCGCGCAGCCCCGCCCCGCCGGCCCCCACCACCAGCACGTCATACTGAAAGCGCGGAAAGTCGGCCACCTAGAAGATCCTCCCGTCGGTCCAGATCCCCATCGAGCAGAGGCGGACGTACAAGTCCGAGAACCCCACCGAGCAGAGGCTCAGCCAGGCGAACATCATGTGCCGCCGGTTCAGGCAGCCCACGCAGTCGTAGACCTTCTTGCGCGCCGGATGGCCGGAGAGCCGGTCGAGATATCCCCCCACCAGATGGCGCAGCGAATGGCAGCCGAAGGTGTAGCAGCCGAGCAGCACCACGTTGGTGGCGAGCACCAGGGTGCCCACCCCGACCCCGAACGATTTCACCCCCGTCGCCGGATCGGTGAACCAGAGCGCTTTCCAGACGTCGTGGAGCAGGAAGAGCAGGAAGAACAGGGCGAGATAGAGGAAGTAGCGATGGACGTTCTGGAGGATCAGCGGGAACGAGCGCTCGCCGAGGTACTTCTTGCGCGGCTCGCCCACCGCGCAGGAGGGCGGATCGGCCCAGAACGCCTTGTAGTAGGCGCCGCGGTAGTAGTAGCAGGTGAAGCGGAAGCCGCCGGGCGCCCAGAGGATGAAGAAGGCCGCCGACCACGGGATCAGCCCCGGCCACCACCCCGGCTTGCCGCCGAACCAGCTGGTCGCCGGATCGCCGAACACCTCGGGGGAGTAGAACGGCGACAGATAGGGGCCGAACGTGTAGTGCGCCCCCTGGAACGCCGCCCACGTCGAATAGACGATGAAGGTGGAGAGCCCGAGGAAGACCACCAACGGCTGCGCCCACCACGCATCGCGCCGCGCCGTCTCGCCGAAGGACCGTCGGTTGAGGACCTCTAAGGGCATGCTGCCGTTCCTCCTCTGTTTGTCGTGGCCGGTATAGCCCGAAGGAGGGGGCGGTGTCAAACCGCGGCGGGAGAGGATCTACAGCGGTCCGGGAGGTTGGCGTCCACGGGGCTGTCCGGCGTCGAAACCCGCGGTAGCGAAGCGGGGCCAAGGCTCCGAACGACCCTGCAGTCCCTGTGGTCCCCTGCGTCCCTCGGCTCTCACAGCCAGGGAGCTGCCCTTCCCTCACCCCGGGTGCCCGCTCCCGGCGGGCGCCGGGGGCTTGGGTTTGAGCTGTTCGGACCGCTCGAGGAGCTGGAACGCCTCCCGGTTGAGCGCCTCGCGCTCGGCGGGGTCGGAGGCGAGCTTCGCCTTCGCCTGGAGGAGCCAGCCTTTGTAGTACAGCGCCTCCCACCCTTCGCCGCGGGCGGCGAGCGCCAGGTCCTCGGCCTGGAGGCCGAGCTCGACGACCGCGGCGCGTCCTTGCGGGCTGAGCAGCTTGTCGGCGAGCGCGCGGTCGCGGGCGAAGGCGCCGACGAGATAGAGCATCTCGTAGGACTCGGGGCCCGCGGAGCCCTGAGCCTTCCTCCAGGCTTCCTGCAGCTTCCCTTCCTTCAGCAGGAGATAGCAGCGCGCGAGGTCCAATCCGGCGACGGCGGGCTGCTCGGCGGCCCGGCGATCGAGATAGACGGCGGCTTCCCCGTACCGCCGGGCCGGCAGGTCGGCCGCGAGCTCGGCGTTGTCGTTGAGGAAGCGCAGCAGTTGCGGGCCGAGGAGGATGTCCGGTTGCAGGCTGAAGTTCACGGTGATCACGTAATAGACCTTGACCGGCTTGCCGTTCAGCGTGGCCGGCTTGAACTTCCAGGTCTGGACGGCGGCCACGGCGGCGCGGTCGAGCCCCATCGGCAGCCCGCGGAGGACCCGCGCATTGGTGACGTCACCCCGTTGGTCGATGATCGCCTCCACGACGACCGTGCCGGAGACGCGGGCCCGGCGGGCGAGCTCCGTGTAGATCGGAGGCATGCCCGAGATCTTGACCGGCGCCGTGACCTCCCTGCCGACCTGATAGGGCTCGTCGGCAGGCCTCGCCTCCTGCGCCGAAAGGAGCAGGGCCCCGGCGGTCAGGGAGAGGAGGAGAGCGGCGAGGGCCAGGCTCCAGGCCGAGACGGAAGAGACGCGGAATCGTGGCGCCATCGACAACCCTCCTGGCGGACCGCCCGCCGCTCGTGGAATGTCTCCGATTCTACCCCGCCAGCAGCTCCATCACCTTCGCCACCGCCTCGGCCGGCGTCACCATGACCTTCTCGCGATCCTTCCGCAGCGAGACCTCGACCTTGCCGTCGGCGAGCGACTTGGCGCCCACGGTGAGGCGGACGGGGATGCCGATCAGGTCGGCGTCCTTGAACTTGACGCCGGGGCGCTCGTCGCGGTCGTCGTAGAGCACCTCGACCCCCTTCTCCTGGAGCTGGGCGTAGAGGGTCTCGGCGGCGCCTTTCACCGTCTGATCCTCGGGGTTGAGGACGATCAGCAGCGCCTCGAAGGGGGCGAGCGGGCGCGGCCAGATGATGCCGTCCTTGTCGTGGTTCTGCTCGATGGCGGCGGCGACCGTGCGGCCGATGCCGACGCCGTAGCACCCCATGATCATCGGCTTGTCGGCGCCGGCCTCGTCGGTGTAGACGCAGCCCATCGCCTCCGAATACTTGGTGCCCAGCTTGAAGATGTGCCCGACCTCGATGCCGCGCGACAGCTCCAGGGTGCCGTCGCAGCGCGGGCAGGGGTCGCCCCCCGAGACCAGCAGCAGGTCGGCCCAGTTGGAAAGATCGACGTCCCGCCCCCAGTTGACGTTGACCAGATGGGCATCCTCCTTGTTGGCGCCGGTCGCGAAGTTGACCAGCGAGCGCACGCCGAGATCCCCCACCACCAGGGCGTCCTTGAGCCCCACCGGCCCGGCGAAGCCGACCGGCGCGCCGGTCGCGGCGCGCACCTTCTCCTCGCCGGCGAGGGTGAGGTGCTGGACGTCGAAGTGGTTGGCGAGCTTCACCTCGTTGACCTCGCGGTCGCCGCGGACGAGCGCCACCACGAGCCCCTTCTCGGTCTCGTAGATCAGCGTCTTGACCAGGCGCTTGGGGGAAATCTTGAGGAAGCGGGAGACCTCCTCGATGGTGCGCTTGCCCGGCGTCGCGATCTCCTGCATCTCCTGCTGGGGATGGACCTCGCCCGCCGCCCCGATGGGATCAAGGCGCCGGCTTTCGGCCCGCTCGACGTTCGCCGCGTAGCCGCAGGAGGGGCAGCGGACGACGTCGCTCTCCCCGGTCGCGGCGGTGACCATGAACTCGTGCGAGGCCGAGCCGCCGATCGCTCCCGAGTCCGCCTCGACCATCGTGTAGTCGAGCCCGCAGGCCTCGAAGATCCGGCAGTAGGCCTTGCGCATCGCCTCGTACGACTCGTCGAGGCTCGCCGCGTCGGCGCCGAAGGAGTAGGCGTCCTTCATGATGAACTCGCGCCCGCGCATCAGGCCGAAGCGGGGGCGGATCTCGTCGCGGAACTTGGTCTGGATCTGGTAGAGGTTGAACGGCAGCTGGCGGTAGCTCTTGACGTCGCGCCGCACCGTGTCGGTGATCACCTCTTCGTGGGTGGGGCCGAAGACGAAGTCGCGCTCGTGGCGGTCCTTGATGCGCAGCAGCTCCTTGCCGTAGCGCTGCCAGCGCCCGGACTCGATCCACAGCTCGGCCGGCTGGATGGCCGGCATCATCAGCTCGATCGCCTCGGCGGCGTTCATCTCGCGGCGCACGATGGCGATCATCTTCTGCAGGCTGCGCCAGCCGAACGGCAGATAGGTATAGATGCCCGCCGCCGTCTTCTTGATCATGCCGGTGCGCACCATGAGCTGGTGGCTGATCACCTCGGCGTCGTTCGGCACCTCGCGGGTGGTGTACAGGTAGTAACGGCTCCAGCGCATCGCGGATCTCCAATCGTAGGGGTCCTAAGGCCACGCGGCCCCGAAGGGGCGACATTGTACCGTCAAGGGGTTGTTGACGAAAAAAACGGCGGAGAGCAGGGCGGCGGGGGGGATTGAAGCCGCCGTGCCCCCCCAGAGATCACCGCCACCCTGAGCTCCCCGTCCGACCCCTTCCGCTCCTCCCTACGACGTCTCCGCCCGCCGCGCCCCCACCGTTCCCACCACCCCGGCGATCAGGCCGCAGGCGATCAGGAGGAGGCCGATCAACGACCGCAGGTGATCCTCCATGCCGCTGCTGAACGCCTCGCGGACCAGGGTCGGCAGCCCCGCGTCGTGCGGGATGGTGAACAGGCCGACGGCGGCGAGGAGGAAGCCGAGGCCGGCGAGGTTCTGCCCGGGGGGCTTGGCGGGGCGCCCGCTAGCCTTCCCTACCACGCTGTGCGTATAGCCGTAGGAGAAGTAGATCGACATGCCGAGGACCAGCCAGCCGATGAACCGCCACCAGGAGGTGGGCGGCAGGTAGAACATCAGGAAGATGCAGGAGATGGCGCCCAGCGCCGGGATCAGCCAGGGGCCGAGCGGCACCCGGAACGAGCGCGGGCGGTCCGGCTCGCGGTAGCGCAGGATGGTGATCCCCACGCAGACCAGCACGAACGCGAAGAGGGTGCCGATGTTGGTCAGCTCCACCACCTCGTTGATGTTGGCGATCCCCGCGAACACCGCCACCACGATCCCGGTCAGCCAGGTGGTGACGTGCGGCGTGCGGTACTTGGGGTGGACCTTCGCCGCCCACTGCGGCAGCAAGCCGTCGCGCGCCATCGAGAAGAAGATGCGCGGCTGGCCGAGCTGGAAGACCAGCAGCACCGAGGTGGTGGCGAAGACGGCGCCGAGCGAGATGATGATCGTCGGCCACTTCATCCCCAGCGCCGAGAAGGCGGTGGCGAGCGGCTCGGCGGTGTCGAGCTGCCGCCAGGGGAGCATGCCGGTGAGCACCAGCGCCACCAGGATGTAGATGATCGTGCAGGCGATCAGGCTCGAGATGATGGCGATCGGCATGTCGCGCTTCGGGTTCTTGGTCTCCTCGGCCGCCGTCGACACCGCGTCGAAGCCGATGTAGGCGAAGAAGATGATCGCCGCCGCGGTGAAGATCCCGTGGTAGCCGTTGGGCGCGAAGGGGTGCCAGTTGGCGGTCTTGACGTAGAAGAACCCCATGATGATGAAGAACGCGATGATCGCGAGCTTGAGCAGCACCATCGCCGAGTTGAACCAGACGCTCTCGCGGATGCCGATCACCAGCACCACGGTGATCACCATCACGATCACGAAGGCCGGCAGGTTGAAGACCAGCGGGATCCCCAGCAGGTGCGGCGCCGTGGCCAGCGCGTTGGCGGCCTGCAGCACGGCGCCGCCCAGCGCCTGGAGGCTCGCGTGCTTGGCGGTCGCCTCCGCCACCTGCTGCGCGCCCTGCGCGGCCGAGCGGTAGTCGGTGCACAGCCAGTCCGGGAAGTTGACCCCCACGTTGCGCAGCAGCTCCTGGAAGTAGCCCGACCAGGAGATCGCCACCGCCACGTTCCCCACCGCGTACTCGATGATCAGGTCCCAGCCGATGATCCAGCCGACCAGCTCGCCCAGGGTGGCGTAGGCGTAGGTGTAGGCCGACCCCGAGACCGGCACCATCGAGGCGAACTCGGCGTAGCAGAGCGCCGCGAAGCCGCAGGTGATGGCGGTGATGATGAACGAGACGACGATCGCCGGCCCGGCCCCCGGGTGCTCGGCGCCCCCCGCCGCGGCGGTGCCGACGGTCGAGAAGATGCCGGCCCCGATGATCGCGCCGATGCCGAGCAGCGAGAGCTGGAACGCCCCCAGCGTGCGCTTGAGCTGTTTCTCGGGCTCCTCGGTGGAGGCCAGGATCGCGTTCAGCGACTTGGTGCGGAAGATGCCCTGCAGCAAAGGTTTCCTCCCCGCGAGCTCAAGGCCGGCCGGCCCGCGTGCATGGTCAGGATCGAGCGGCGGGGAGTCTGACACGCCCGGGGGAACGGCGCAACGGAGGGGGGGCAGGCGGACCACGGACTGACACGGACGAGCACGAACCTCCACGGACAGGGAAAAGGGAACCTCGCAGTTACCTCGTCGCTGTCCCTGTTCGTCCGTGTCAGTCCGTGGTCGTCCGTGGTCTGCCTTGGCCCCCCTCCTTACTCGAGCTGGCGCAGCGCCGCCTCGAGCCGCGGCAGGGCGGCCTCGACCTCGGCCACCGAGACGGCGCCGACGCTGAGCCGGAACCACCCCTCGTCCTCGGTCGAGCCGAAGGCCTGGAAGGGGACGACGCCGATGCCGGCCGCCTCGAGCAGCCAGCGCCGGATGTCGTCGTTGGTGGCGAGCACGCTTCCCCCAGGAACGCGGCGGCCGAACGGGCGGATGCGGGCGGTCAGGTAGATCGCCCCCATCGGCGGGATGCTGTCGACCGGCAGCCCGCGCTCCTTCATCCCCTGGAGGCCGCGATGGAGGAGGTCGAGGCGCTGCCAGAGCCCGGCCTGGAAGACCTCCTCGTAGCGCCTTATCCCCTCCGGGTCGTCGAGCAGGGCCACCGTCGCCACCTGCTCGGCGCGCGGCGCCCAGGCGCCGACGTGGCCGAGCACGGCCGAGACGCGGGCGATGACGTCCGCCGGCCCCACCCCCCAGCCGAGGCGCACCCCGGTGGCGGCGAACCCCTTGCTGATGCCGTCCACGAAGAGGGTGTAGCGCGCCATCTCCGGCAGCAGCTCGGGCGGGGTGACGTGCGGAATGCCGCCGAAGCGGAGCATCCAGTAGATGTGGTCGTACATCACGAACAGGGGGCGCTCGCCGCGGCGTTCGCGCTTCTCGTTCTCCTCGAGCACCGCCTCGCAGATCCCCAGCAGCCCCTCGCGGGTGAACGCCGTGCCGGAAGGATTGAGCGGCGAGTTGAGGCAGAGCAGGCGGGCGCCGGGAAGCGCGCCGATCAAGTCCGCCCGGGTGGGGAGGAAGCGCTCCTCGGCGCGGCAGACCACCGGCACCCCGACCGCCCCCATCATGTGGACGTAGTGGTTGTTGTTCCAGCTCGGCACCGGATAGACCACCCGGTCGCCGAGATCGCACAGGGTGCGGTAGACGCAGTAGATGAACGGCCGCGCCCCGGCCACGATGAGGATCGAGTCGACCGGATAGCGGAGGCCCAGCTCCCGCTCGTAGAAGCGCGCCACCGCCTGCCGCAGCTCCGGCATCCCGTTCGAGGGGGGATAGTTGGTCTCACCCTTCTCGAGCGCCGCCTGGATCCCCTGGACCAGCTGGGCGGGGATCGGGAACTGGCGGGGATCGAAGTCCCCCACCGTCAGGTTGCAGACCTGCCGGCCCGAGGCCACCAGGGCCCGGATCTCGGACGCGATGCGCAGGATCTCCGAGCCGACCAGCCCGGCCGCCATGGTGGAGACCCGCTGGTCAGGATGAGGTCCGGCGTCCCGGGCGAGCGCCGCAAGGTCGAGGCAGGTCTCTTGGATGTCCATCCCCCGACTATGCCAGGATCGGAGGCGCGGTTAAAGAGGGGGGGCCAGGATTCACCGCCGCAACCCCGCCGACAGCGCCGCCAGCCCCCGCTCCACGTTCTCCGGCTCGACCGCGAAGCCGAGGCGGAAGTGGCGGGGGGATTCGAAGAAGCTCCCCGGCACGATCGAGGTCTCGCGCGTGCGCAGCCAGTCGTGGAGGGGCTCGCTGGTCTCCTCCTTGCGGAGGCGGGGAAAGACGGTCATCGAGCGCGCCGGGAGGATGGTCTCGAGCCATTCGTCGTGAGCGGCCAGAAACTCCCGGACCTGGATCATGTTGGGGTCGAGCAGGGCGCGGCTCCTCGCCGCCAGGCGGGGGAGCTGGCGGAAGGCGGCGGCGGCCAGGGTGTCGCTCGGCACCGAGTCGACGGCCTCCATCAGGTCCTTGGTCAGGCGGAGGCGGCGGGCGACCTCCGGCGCGGCGAGGATCCAGCCGCAGCGCAGCCCCGAGAGGCCGTAGCTCTTGGTCAGGCTGCTGGTGGCGAGGACGTTCGGCCCGAGATGGACGTGGCTGGGCGGCGCGTCGTCGAACCAGATGTCGCGGTAGACCTCGTCGACCAGCAGGTGGGCGCCGGCCTCGGCGGCGAGACGCGCCAGCTCGCCGACCTCCCCCGGCGGCAGCAGCACGCCGCTCGGGTTGTGCGGGTTCGCCAGCACCACCAGCCGGACTTTCCCCGCCGATGCCGCCAGGAGGGAGCGGATCTCGTCGAGATCGAGCCCGTAGCCGGTCTCGAAGCGGCGGTGGAAGCGGCGGATGCGGGCGCCGAGGAAGCTCAAGGCGGCGAGCAGCGGCTCGTAGGTCGGCTGCTCGACCAGCACCTCGTCCCCCGGCTCGACCAGCGCCGCGAAGGCGAGGAAGTTGGCCCCCGACGTCCCCGGCGCGGTGACCACCTGCTCGGGGCCGACCCCATACCGCGCCGCGATCGCCGCCAGCAGCGGCGGATAGCCGTCGCGGTTGGCGCCATTCACCTGCAGGTCGTCAGGGCCGAGCTCGAGGTCCGCCGTCGCGCACCCCAGCAGGCCGCTGTTGGCGAGGTTGTAGCGGGCCGCGGCGTGCTCCTTGGCCCATCGCATGTAGACGCTCCCCCTGGTCACGCTGCCGCCTTTCTGGTCGTCGTCCGTCCGGGCGCCCATTATCGACGCTTCGACACAGCGCCACAACCGTCCCGACATCCGCCGGCATCCGCCGACGTCGCCCGACACCGCACCGGCAGAGAAAAACCTTGCTTTTGCCTCGAATCGATCACTTTTACCCTGGCACCGGACTTGCGATGGACCGCTTGCGACGGCGCGCGGCAACCGGCCTCGAAGCCGTTGAAAATCAATGCTTTTCAAACCATCACACGAGGAGAATCCCATGGGCTTCTACGGACCGGAACCGTTCGACACCGCCACCGCCACCTACGTCTGGATGGGGATCGGCAGCCCCGGCGCCTTCTTCGTCGAGGTAGAGGGCCAGGCCCCCAACTACACCTCCGGGATCACGCTGGTGCGCGACCCCCAGTGGGTCGGCGGCCTGAAGATCAACGTCATGGGCTGGACCGGCCCGCTCGGCCAGGGGACCACCCCGTACAAGGTCTCGCACTCCTTCCCGGGCTCCTTCGTGCCGGAGATCGTGGTCTCGGGCGCCGAACAAGACGATGGTGGTGAAGGTCCACGAGATCGCCGCCGAGAAGGCCGACGCCTACTTCGAAAAGCGGGCCAAGGCCGCCTGATCCCCTGCCGCCCCGCGGGCCGAGGAGAGACGGTCCGCGGGGCTCAAGCTTTACGCTGACGGGCGCGAGGTCTGCCGCCGGCGCCAGTAGAAGTAGACCGGCACGCCGAGCAGGAAGATCGCCGTCCCCATCAGCGCGTTGCGGGTATCGGTGAAGAAGATGTTGATCACGATCCCCATCCCGGCGAGGGTGAAGAGGACCGGCACCAGCGGGTAGAGCGGGACCGGGAACGGCCGCGGTGAGTCCGGCAAGGTGCGCCGGAAGACGATCAGCGACGACCCCCGCCAGGGCGAAAAAGATCCAGTCCGCGAAGACGGCATAGCTGAGCAGGCGGTCGTAGGTGTTCGCCAGGGCATACGCGGCGGCGAGCCCGCCTTGCAGCAGGATCGCCGCGGTCGGCGCCCGGAAGCGGGGAGACAGGCGGGCGAGGGCGCGGAAGAAGAGGCCGTCCGCCGCCATCGCGTAGTAGACCCGCGGCGCCGAGAGGAGCGACAGGTTCAGGAAGCCGAAGGTGGAGACCACGATCAGCAGGCTGATCACCTTCGCCCCGGTCACCCCCATCAGGAGGGCCGCCACGTCGGCCGCCGGCGTCCTGGTGGCGGCGAGGGCGGCCGCCCCCAGCACGTGGACGTAGGCGACGTTGGCCGAGACGTAGACCGCGATCACGCAGAGCACGCCGATCAGGATCGCCCGCGGCAGGTTGCGCTGCGGCTCGCGCACCTCCTCGGCCACGTAGTTCAGATTCTGCCAGCCGCCGTAGGCGAACATCGCCGGCACCAGCCCGGCGAAGAAGGCGGAGAGGAGCGGCAGCCCGCCGAGGTCGGTGGGCACCAGCGGCGTGAAGTGGAGGCCGGAATGCCCGGTGAGCACGAAGGCGCCGACCACCAGCGCCGCGAGCGCCAGGGTCTTGGTGAAGGTGATGACGTTGAGGACCATCGCCCCGGGCTTGATCCCCAGCGCGTGGAAGGCGGCCACGGCGAGCAGGATGGCGGCGGCGAGCCAGCTCTCGCTCCCGGGCGGCAGGTCGACCAGGCGCGCCACGTACTGGGCGAAGGCGACCGCCACCGCCGCCGTGGCCCCCGACTGCACGATCAGCAGCAGCCCCCAGCCGTAGAGGAAGGCGACGATGGGGGAGAACGCCTCGCGGAAGAAGGCGTACTGCCCCCCCACCTTGGGCATCACCGTCGAGAGCTCGGCGAAGACGAAGGCCCCCAGCAGGGCGATGACGCCGCCCGCGATCCACACCGCGAGGATCAGGAACGGCGTGTGGACGGCCCGCGCCACCACGTAGGGGTTGATGAAGATCCCCGAGCCGATGATCCCGCTGATCACGATCATGATGGCGTCGAACAGGGTCAGGCGCCGGGCGAACCCCGGGCCGGAGCCCTGGTCCGGCACCCCCTGCGGAATCGGCGGAGTCGGCGGAGAAGCAGCCATAGAGATCGGCGGGAGCATATCGCAGGCGGGCCCGCCGAAGCTGTGCCACCACCTTGGCAGGGCGATTGCTAGGAAACACCCCTGCTGGACCGCCTCTCCCGGCGGCCCGGCCCTGAAAGCGACGTACCTTTGACTCAGCCCCTGGCCTCACCCCCTCCCGACCGCTCCGAGCCGGAGCCCGTGCAGCCCGCGCCGGCTCCCCCGAGCCGGCCGCACGGCCGCGTGAGCCGCAAGGGGCTGGTCTGGGTCCTGATCGCCGCCGTGGTGGCGCTCGGGGTGTTCTTCGTCGTCCATCATCTCGACGAGACCCTGCGCCGCAAACTCGAGGCGAAGATCAACCAGAAGTTGCACGGCTATCACGTGACGCTGGGGAACGCCCACCTGAACCCGCTCAACCTGTCGCTGACGCTCGAGAACGCGGTGATCCGGCAGGACGCCAACCCCCAGCCGCCGGTGGCGGACATCCCCCGCCTGAAGATGAGCGTCGAGTGGACCTCGCTGCTCAAGCGCCACCTGGTGGCCGACGCCGTCTTCTTCCAGCCGCGGGTGCACGTCAACCTGCCGCAGCTCGAGCTCGAGGCGAAGGACAACGTGAAGATGAAGGACCGCGGCTGGCAGCAGGCCTTCGAGTCGCTCTATCCGCTGAAGTTCAACCGCATCGAGGTGCGCGAGGGGGACCTGGTCTACATCGACGTCGACCCGGGCAAACCGCTCCACGTCTCGCGCTGGAACGCGCTCGCCACGAACATCCGCAACTTCAACGCGCACGACCGCCCGTATCCCTCGCCGATCCATTCCGACGGGGTGGTCTTCGACACCGGCCGTGCCTTCGTCGACGGCAACGCCGACTTCCTGGCCGTCCCCTACCCCGGCGTCCATGCCCTCTACCGGGTGGAGAACGTGCCGCTCGACCGCCTGCGGCCGTTGATCGCCAAGGCCGAGGTGACCCTGACCGGCGGCACCCTCAGCTCGCAGGGGGAGGTCGAGTACGGCCCGCGCCACCGCGAGGCGCGGATCGCCGACGTCGCCGTGCGCGGGCTCCGCCTCGACTACAGTCACACCCCCGCCAGGAAGGCGATCGAGAAGGCCGCCGGCCAGAGGGTGAAGAAGGTGGCCGAGAACGCGCAGCCCGACATGCTGGTCGCGATCAAGCGCCTGCGGCTGATCGACGGCAACGTCGCCCTGGTAACCCCGATCAAGGACCATCGCTTCCGCTTCTTCGTCGACCGCGCGAATCTCGACGTCACCAACATCTCGAGCGGCTTCCGCCAGGGCCCCACCCACGCCACCCTGACCGGGCGCTTCCTGGGCACCGGCAGCGCGCACGGCTCGGCGACCTTCCGCGACCCGCGCCACGGCGCCGACTTCAACTTCCTCCTCGGCGTCGACGGCGCCAGCCTGCCGGCGATCAACGACCTGCTGCGCGCCTACGGCAAGTTCGACGTCGCGCAGGGGAAGCTCTCGGTCTATACGGAGATCAAGGTCCACGACGGGCGGATCGCGGGCTACGTCAAGCCGCTGATCCAGGACCTCCAGGTCTACGACGCCAAGCAGGACGCGAACAAGCCGGTGCTCAAGAAGCTCTACGAGAAGGTGGTCGGCGGGGTCGCCCACGTCCTCGAGAACCACCAGCGCGACCAGGTAGCCACCGTGGCCGACCTCTCAGGACCCCTGTCGAAGCCCAACACCAGCACCTGGGAGATCATCGGCAACCTGATCTCGAACGCCTTCGTCAAGGCGATCCTCCCCGGCTTCGACCGCGAATTCAAGGCCCTGCACGACAAACACTGAAGTCCCACTGAAGTCCCGGCACCTCGAAAACGAAGACCCTGGCACTTCCGGCGGCGCCACGTCCCCACCGACTATCCGCTCGCCTTCGTGCAGCGCCTCGCGTGATGAAGGGCGGCGCCGTGGCGCGCGACGAGATGTCCCGGAAATAAACCTTTTCAATCCCTTCGAGCGCGCCGGCCGGCTCCAGGCAGTACCCGGCCGTCTGCCGCCGGCGCCAGAACGGCGACGCGGGCCACCGCCGCTCCTCGCCGTAGTGCCGCCGCTGCAAGTCGAGGCAGGCGCCGTAGGCCCGCTGCAACAGATCGAGATAGGCCGGCACGGCCTCCTCCTTCCCCGCCAAGCTGTCCGCGATGGCGTTACCGGCGTAGAACCCCGAGGCCATCGCCGAGCCGATGCCGTGCGACGAGAGGGGATCGTACGCCGCCGCCGCGTCCCCCACCGCCAGCCACCCGTCCCCCGAGATCCGGTCGAGCCGCGAGCTCTCGGCGGGGAGGATGCGCAGCCCGTCCGAATCGGCGATCGCCGCGTCTCCCACCCGCTCCCGGGTCTCCCGGGTCCCCGCGAGAGCCGCCCGCCAGGCGGCGATCCCCTGCGGCCCGCGAAAGCCGCGGTCGAGCAGATCGCCGTCGGTCAGGAACGCCACCGCCATCCGGCCGTCGGCCATCAGAGCCGAGTACCACCACCCCGTGGGCACCGCTTCCACCAGCGTGTAGGAGTCCTGCGAGGCTGGCGCGCCTGCCATCAGGGCGGCGGCCCCCACCAGCCGGTCGTAGCGCAACCGGCGGGCGCCCAGCCGGCGGGCCAGATGGGCGGAGCGCCCGGTGGCGTCCGCCACGAAATCGGCCCGCAGCATCTCGCGGCCCTCGCGGCCGGCCGGCGTCGCGATCTCCACCTCCCACCGGCCCTCCTCGTCTTCCGCAGCCGGCGCGCAGCGCACGACCCGGCATCCTCCCCGCCACTCCACCCCCGCCCCGCGCGCCTTCGCCTCCAGACCCGGCCTCGAAAGCGAGCCGGTCCACGTGCCAGCCATCCCCCATCGTCCCGAAGAGGAACGGGCGCTCCCCCGGCTCCGGGGAGACCCCACACGGAGCGGTGCCCCAGCGAGCGCAGGTGGCCGCCGCCGCGCAGCAGATCCTCCCATCCCAGGTCCCGCAGCAGCGGATTGAGGCTGGGCGGCAGGCACTCCCCCACCTTCCGCTCCGGCGCCGCGCGCGCCTCCACCACCACGGCCCGCACCCCGCGCCGGGCGAGCACGAACGCCGTCACCGCCCCCGCCGGCCCGCCCCCGGCCACGATGACCGTGGGCGGCCCTTGCGAAGACCCTGGCACTTCTTTCACGAAGACCCTGGCACTTCTTTTTACGCCCTACCGATCCCGCCGCACGACCTGCCGCCGCGGCCTCGGCTGCGCCGCCTTCTCGGCCGGGCTCTGCACCGGCAGCGCCTCGCTGGTGACCTTGAACAAGCCGCCGCGGACGTCCGGCTCGATCGGGCTCTCGGCCCGCAGCACCTGCTGCCAGGTGGGGTCGGGCTCCGTGAACTTCTCGGCGCGGCCGGTCTCCACCCAGTAGCGGTGGGGCCATCCGGGCTCGGCCGGCCCGCCCGGCACCGGCTGCTCGGCCACGATCCCGATCGCGTGCCAGTTCTTCACCATATTGTTGATGCGGTCCTGGTAGGCGCCGGAGGCGTTGAGGTCGCGAAGCCAGAACTGGCGATAGGTGAGGTGCTTCACCTTCTGCGCCGCCGGCAGCTTCGGATCGAGCAGCCGCTGGTACGACTGCCAGGCGAGCACCTGGTTGGGCACCCGCGCCGCCCAGAACGAGGGGAGCGACAGGTAGTTCGAGCTGTTGTACCCCGACAGGCAACTCGCCTCGTCGGTCTGCCAGGGGATGCCCAGCCAGCGCGTCAGCGTCCCCGGCCCGCTCGCCGACACCGGCCCGCCGGGCCCCAGCGCGATCTCGGGGGTGAGATACGGCCCGTAGTCGTCGACCGGCGTCTGGTCGGCCGGCAGGATGTTGAGCCGGTAGAGGAGCCCTCCCACGCTCGCCGGCGGCTGCCAGAGGCTCGGCACCCGCAGCGGCCAGGTCAGCTCGATCCCGGGATGGAACGCGCCGCCCAGGCAGTCCTCGAGCGGCGCCTTGTCGAGCGCCTTGGGCTGGTCGGCCAGCGCCAGCTCTTCGATCCGTCTCCGGCAGCCGCTGGGGACGCTCCCCCGTCTCGACCTTCCCCTCCGCCCACAGCCGCAGCCACTCGTACTGCGTCGGCGTGATGGCGAGGTCGTAGATCGCCGAATCCGTGTAGTCCACCCCGTCGCCGTAGAACGGCGGCAGGTCGACCGGCTCCGGCTGCGGCAGCTCGGCGCGCGGCTCGGAGGAGTCCCAGGGCGGCGGCGGCTGGCGGAACCAGTGGAAGAGGTACTCGCGCTCCGCCCGGTGGTCGGGGTCGGGGCTCGCCAGCTTCTCCAGATACTCCGGATTGGTGAGATCGCTCGGCGACCCGGCGCCGAACAGGAAGTAGATCCCCTGATTCACCCACTGGTTGCCGACCATCCGCGCGAACAGCGGGAAAATGTGCTCCCAGAAGGTGAGCTTCGCCGGCGGCGCGATCCACTCGTGGCGGAGGAAGAGGTCGTAGACCACGTCGTGCATCGTCACCACGCCGTGCAGCCCCTGGCCGTAGTTGGGGGGCGTCACGGCGACCATCGCCGGCTCCGCGACCAGCGTGCGATCCCCGATCTTCACCGTCGCCCGCACCGGCCCGTCCGAAGTGTCGTCGTGCCAGCCGTCGTTGTTCGCGAAGGTGACCGCCCGGACGCCGGACGCCGAGGCCGAGTGGCCGGCGCCGCCGATCACGATCAGCCGCCCGTCGGCGTCGGTGCGCAGCTCCCCCAGCGGCACCTGGACGATCGACCCCGGCGCGAAGGAGATCCACCCCTGGTCGAAGGCATACTCGGGGCCGCTGCGGTCCCGGCCGCAGATCGTCTTCGGCCCCGGGTCGATCACCAGGTCGTCCCGCTGCGCCCCCTGGATCGTGGCGTTGCGGTACCCCGGGGTCATGGCGAACTGCTTCAGGTCGAGCGCATTCAGGAACTGATACCAGGCGGCCTTGCGGTTGGCGAGGTGGACCTCCCAGACGATCTCGACCTCGGAGCCGGGGGCGGCGGTGATCTCGCCGACCACCTGCCCCGCCTCGTCGTAGCCGTAGACCCGGAAGCGGGCCGCCTCGCGGCGGATCTCCCCCGCCGCGTTCTTGAACCCGGACGGCCCTGGATCGGCCGGCCGCCCCGGGATCTCGGGCGCCAGGTAGTAGTCCTCGGGCGGCGCGTTGCCCACCCGGGAGATCCCCAGGGCAGGGTGAATCGCGCAGCGTACGATGCGGTCCATGTCGGCCACGTTGGCCATCGGCTCCCCTCCTGTCTTCGTGGTGTTCGCGCCGACTCTAACACGCGCGCCGGTCCAAACCCTCGGGATACAATAGCCCTGAAGAAGCAAACGGTGGAGCTCTCGCCGGCAGGCCGCAAGGGGATGACCCGTCAACGAGGAGGAAGCGCATGCGACTGGCACTGGCTAATCTCAAGGGGGGCGTCGGCAAGACCACCACGGCCGTGAACCTGGCCGCCGCGTTCGCCCGCACCGGCCTCGCGGCCCTGCTCATCGACCTCGACCCGCAGGGCTCGGCCACCTTCTCGCTGGGCATCGCGCGCGACCAGGTGGAGGCCTCCACCGCCGAGCTCCTCACCGGCAAGGCCGAGGCCGCCGACGCCGTCCTCGAGACCGCCGTCGAGAACCTCCACCTCCTCCCCGGCTCCCTCCGCCTCGCCGGCCTCGACCTCGCGCTCGCCCGCAAGCAGGAGCCCGAGAAGCTCCTCAAAAGGGCCTTGAGCCCCCTCCGCCGGCGCTACGACATGATCGTGATCGACAGCCCCCCCGGGCTCTCCATCCTCACCCTCAACGCCCTCGTCGCCGCCGAAGCCTTCATCGTCCCCGTCGCCCCCCACCGCCTGGACACCGAGGCCCTCACGGGCTTCCTCTCCCTCGTCGACTCCACGCGAGACCGCATCGGCCGCAAGACCGACCTCCTCGGCATCCTCCTCACCATGGTCGACCACCGCACCAGCGTCACCGACGACGTCGTCGCCACCCTCCGCCACGACTACGGCACCAAAGTCTTCCGCACCGAGATCCCCATCAACATCCGCTTAGCCGAGGCGCCGGGGCTGGGGAGGCCGATTTTCGATACGGAGAGCTGGTCGACGGGGGCGGCGGCGTATGGGCTGCTGGGTGGGGAGGTTTTGCGGCGGGGGCGGAAGGCGGGGTTGGTGTAAGGGGAAGGTCCAGGTCGACCAGCGTCAACTTAATCTTTCTTCACGTTAACTGGAGGAATGCGTGGGCCCAAAAGTCGTGTCATTGCCTTTCTAAGGCGAACCCAGGGAACAACTTGCACGGGACAACGCCCAAGGTACGAAGAGAGAAGTGCCGTGCTCACCACCATGCATCCCTCGACACGCCACTCACCGCTCCAAGTACTTGCCAAGTCTAGCCAAGTCAATGTGTCCTCAACGTGTGCCCGCAACCAGTCGATTCGTTCACAGTGCTTCACGGCTGCGGATCTAGTATCTGGGTCGAATGAATCGCGGAGTTCGTGATCCATCTCTGCTGGCGTCTTTGCTACCCGGAGATCTTTCGTCTCGACCGCAAGGATCGTACCAGAGGATGGCGCAACTACGAGCACGTCTATATCACCTAAGCCATGCTGCTCGAGCCGATGAATGCCGATTTTTTTAACCCGAAGCCTCACCACGAAGCCTTCTTTCTCGAACGCATCAGCCACTGCGTCGTTAAATTCTTTCGCTGCGATTCCCTGGGTCCTCGAAATTAAACGCTTCATTTCATTAGTCTGAGCCTTCAGGCGCCCGCCTAAACACAGGTTAACGAGATACTCCAAGGATTGCTCCAACTGTCCTGCTCCCCAAACCACCTCCGCGTTGCTACCTTCGCCCTGACATAAAAGCGGCTTACGCAAGTAAGAGAGCCGGCGATTGAAACGCCAAGGATAGACATCCTCCTTTTGAAACGGCGGCGGAACCGGAAGGAAATTATTGCGCGGCTTCAGTGCAAAGAAGTCAAATGCCAACTCGACCTTTTCCCGATCCCAACCTAAATCCTGCTCAATGCCTTGAAGCAGCGTACGTATCATGCTCGTTTTCACAACTCCCGACACTTCGAAGTCAAAGCTTGCAACGGCGCCCAGGAAACTGGCAAGGTCAGTCAGACTTAATCCGAATTCGGCCATAGTGCACCGATCCACTTCATCTACTTCGGGTGGCTTAGCATCCTGAACTGCCGCGGGTTCTCGCCAGTGGCGTGAATAAGCTTCTCCTCCGGCAACTACCTCCTGTAGCCAGCTATCTTCGCCAAATGCCTGCTGTGCTCTCTCAAGATCCTCTCGCGAAACACCCAAGCGACCCGATCGCAACATTGTGATCCGCAGATCTGCCAGATGATAGTGAACGTAATCGCTTGTGGTTGCCCAATTGAAGACTGCAGAGGACAAGGCCAGAAGCCTATCATATGATTCCAAGCTAAGAACATCGGTGCCATGAGGAGGCTGTTGAACGACGAACTCGATTAGAAAACGGCTAGCAACAGCCGCCTTGCGGTACTCAACGGATTCACGATGGATTCGGGCTTCGAGACCATCCTCGCCACTGTAGCACGCTAGGCGGGCAGGAAGCGATAATCTGTGCCGCATCTGTTCAGACAAAATAGCTTCATTCCGCGCAACAAGTTGTTCGATCAATCCTTCTGCTCGCAGGGTCGACGCAAAGCTTGCCAACTGTCGGAAGAAGAAAGGGACGACCTTTTCGCGCAGGAGGTTGACACGCTCATTGGGTGGTATCTCCTCACCGGGCTCACATAGCACAAGCGATTTAAGCTCTAATGCCAATTCGTCAAGCAGTTCTTCCTGGTCGGCAGCCTGTACTCCTCTATAAGGCGGGAGACCATTTCCACTCAAAACAGACTCCGATTCGCTCCGAACCATCGCAATCATTCGTTTGCGGCCGAGCGGCGCATTAGCTTCTACAATTCGCTGGATTACTTGGCCATCAAGAGCCTCCAGAGGCCGGCCGGCAAAACGGTTGCGACAGGCGAACAACAACCGAACAAGATGCGCCACGAGGTGGCGGTCGCCTGCATTGTCACTTGAAATAAAGACACCACAAACCGCCTCCGCGAAACGGATGAAGGCTCGGCCCTCCGCTCCTACTCTCCAAGAGATACCCTCACTACCCGCTGATCTCTGCACTCCCACGAACCAGTTTTCGTTAGGAACTATTTCAAACTCTAGCTCCAAAACAGGAAGCTTTTCACCGAGCGTGGCGAGAACAGATCTCAAACTTGGCTCCAACTGCCACAACCAATAGGCAATCGCACGGCCGAAGTGTAAACAGAGCGAACCGTACGGAGGCTCCATAGAATCTTCGGAGCTCAAGACCCAGATTTTAATATTTTCAAGTTCGACAAGAAATCGGAGTTGCCCAGCATTGAGTTCCTTCTCAAAAAACAGAGGGTGATTACTACCAGAGTCCATGCGGATGATCTCGACAAAACGACGTTCAGATGGCAGTAAAACTCCATGCCTATCGTAGTCCTTCGCAACCCTGGAACGAAGCCTAACTGCGAGATCATCGAGAATCATTAGATGGTCGCGAGCACCATCATCGGATAGATAGAAACTTCTTCCATGAGAGAGATACAGCTCATACTCCGCAAGAGACCCAAATGAGATGACGCTCGTCTTACGCGAATGAGATTCGACATTTTTCGCATACTTCCAAAGAGCGAGTGGATCGGCATGATCAACGAGTGAAATAATCTCAAGTAGCTCTCCCCCGAGAGCGATAGTAAGCGATTTTTCTTCGACTTGCTTACCAAGACCTATCGCAAATGAACGACCGAGGCCTTCAACTACGAACAAATGCAGTATACCTTTCACCCAAGGCGATATACGCATTAGTTCGCTAGCCACATTTTGACAACCAACTTTGAGTTTCTCCAAGCAACCATGAATGTTCCATTCTGGAACTAAGCTAAGGTCCGGTGCCCATCCTTGCAAGTCATCTGAAATCAGGACTAAGTGGATCACCTTGTCGTTATCCAGAGAGAAGAACCCTTCACCTGTGGGTAAGCCCCCTGGCTCGAAAACAGGCGCCTGAAATGAACGCAAGCCCAGCAAAGCTAGGCTCGCAGCCGCTGCTTCATAAGCAGTTCGCCTGAAGGCGAGTGCTAGCAATCTCAGAACCCCGCACTCGTGCGCGAGACTTATAATCACGTTTAGAAGAGAAGAGAGCAGCGCGCCTGGAGCGGCGACGATGTATCTATCATCGCCCCTTAGTAAGGGGCGAAAGATTAACGGATTTGACCACGGATTCCCATCCCATTTTTCCGAGTCCATCTTCATGACAAAGATATCAAGAGAACTTTGGGTAACTCCGTAAGACTCGAGAATTTCAGAAACTTTGGCTACCGGGAGAACCACTGCAGCCTTGAGTCGGGCGAGATGCCGTTCAGGAGGCACCTGAATTCCCGCAACGGAGGAGCTTTCTGGCGCGAGATGCCTTTGCATACCTGCGCGTTGTGCAACATCACCGCTTATAGCCAGAATGGCGATAGCGCTCTCGAGAGCTCGCCGGCAAAACGTGTCGAATATTTTGTCACTGTACTCTCGATCGAGAACCTCAAGAACGTTACGAAGAGTGAAGACAATTCCGTCTTCACGGCCAGGAAAGACCAGGAAACTACCAACTGATATAGTGATTTGGTCAGTGAATAGATTCGAGGATGGTTCCTGAATCAAGGAAAGGCTTCGGGCAAATTCGGACTCCCTGAGCCAATTCCGCAATTGCTCGAGACTCGTTAGCTCTTTCCAAAACCGAGTCGGCTCGCAAATAACTCTCGCCGTAGCTGCTTCCAAAACCGTGGTAAAGTCTGCGTTTTGCGGCAAGAGCTGGAGCGATCCGAGAATAGCGGCGAGGTCTAGCAGATCCCCGGCATTTAGGTCCATGAAGAACATAATAGCCTATTAGTACTCCGGGACAGGAAATAGGAGCAGGACATAGGAGCCTGGCACTTCAGACATAGATGCCTGACACCTCTCGGAAGTCCTCAGCTGCCAGCGGCTCGACAGCGCCGTTGACCGTCGCGGCGGTCAGAAAAACTCCGCCTCGCCAGTCTTTGCCCCGCCCAGATATAGGAGCCTGGCACCTCGTGGGCTCTGAGCGCCTCGTGGGCTCTGAGCGCCAGAACATAAGTGCCTGGCACCTTTGGGAAGTCCCTTAGTGGGCCAACAGCGCGACACCTCCCTCGACCGTCGCGGCGACCAGAAAAAACCCAGCCCCCCCAGTATTTGCCCCAGCGTCCGGGCACACCTCCGGCCAGCCGAGTCGCTCGGAGCTCGTCCGAATGGCCTTCAGCAGGCGGTGAGGCTGTCAAAGAGCAGAGGGACGGGGCTTAGCCGGCGACGAAGGGCAAGGCGGGCGGGAAGCTGCCGGGCGGAAAGGGTGCGTCGCGCTCGCCTCGTCGGAGCGCCTCGGTGGCGACGCGGAAGGCGCTGACGAAGGCTGCATAGATCTCGTAGAAGAACTTGCGGGCGGCTTTGGTCGCGGCGTGGACGAGCGGCGCGGGGGAGTGGGCGAGCTGGGCGGGGCGATGCTGCGGGTCTTGGGACAGGATGGTGGCGACGCCGAGCGCTTGGAGCCCCGCGGCCTTGCGGGCTCGGGCGGCTTGGCTGTCGAGGTCGTCCACCAGGGCCTGGACGCAGCGGCGGTAGGCGTCGGGCGACAGCTCGGCCCAGCAGGGGATCGGCGTCAGCTCGACGGTCTCTGTCGTGGCAAAACCGAGGGGGTCGAAGTCCTTTCCCTGGTTGCGGGCGGCGTACTCCTTCGTCCGATCGAACCAGTGTCCCTCGAGCGGCGTGCCGTCGAGGAGAGCGGCGGCGCAGTGGACTCCCGGCCAATCCCGGACGCGCTCCACGAGGTTGGCCTCGACTCCCTGGCCGAGGAGGTAGCGGAGGCGCTCCACCTGCGCCTGTTCCTCCTGGGTGACGACGGTCAGGTCGTAGCGCCGCTCGAAGACGGGTCCCCGCCAGCCGGTCAGCCGGTTGACCTCTCTCGCCAGCTTGGACTGGAGGTCCCGCATGAAGTCGGAGGTCGTCTCCGCATCGTCCGCGATCAGGAGGAGGTGGAAGTGGGACGACATCACCGTGACGGCGCAGATCGGGATCTCGTGCTGCCGCTGAGCCCGGCCGAGGATGCCGAGGAAGATGTCGTTGAAGACGGGTCCGGGGAGCAGCAGGAAGCGTCCCTGGATGGTGCGGTTGGTGATGGAGATGAGGGTCCGGGGTTCTGGGATGAAGCGCAGTTTTCTTGGCCATACCTCCCATAGACGTAAAATCTCGTCGCTCTGTACAAAAATCCGCGAACTTTCTCGAAGTTCCTGCGTCGAAGGCCCTCCAGGAAGACCCCGGCACTTCTCAGCCTAGCGATTTGCGCCGTACCGAGCTCTATAAACCCCGGGCGCCTATTCTGGCAGGCCCCAGGAAGTGCCAGGGACCTCACTAACGGCAAAGGGCGACGTCACGAGGCTCCCTTGAATAGGTCTTTAGCTACAGTTTGCTCCGTTCACCCCTGTAACTACCATCGTCGAGTTCGAGGTACACATTTCAAAAGTTGCTGAGCTCCCACTCGGTGCAGCAGTCGAGTATCCGCGGATGCCTCCGGAGTTATGAACCTGCAAGTAGAAGCCGCTGGTTGAAATATTTCCTGAATTGTCGGTGTAGACCACTTGGTAGCTCTCCAGGCCGTTGCCACTGGGATCTGCGGCCGGCCCGATCAGACTCAGGCCCAGTGGGTGCGGACCGACGAACCCCGGACTGGTAAAAGCATGGGTGGCCATCGATGAACCGATGGCGGTGATCAACAGAAGAGCGATAATCCATACGTTACGCTTCATAAAGAATTTCCTTTCATAGACGAGCTGGCTCATCCAGCTCGGTGTCGCTTTAGGAACAACTCGGACTTAGAATCTGAAGCGACTCTATCACAGATCCAGAGACCAGGCTTCGCCGCACCGCTGAGGTCACTGGGGCAGGAAATAGACGCGAGATGGTCTTCAGTGGCTCAGCTGAGCGAGCCCGGAGGGATTTGGGGAGAGCTTTTCGAGCCAGCTACATAGGACCCTGGCACTTCCCAGACATAGGCAGACATAGGAGCCTGGCACTTCTGGAAATCCTTAGCGGCCAGCGGCGAAGCGGCGGCCTTGACTGTCGCGGCGATCAGAAAAACCCAGCCCTGGCGAGTCTTTGCCCGCCGTCTGCAGACAGAGGTGCCTGACGGCACGAAGGGAGGTTTCCCGTGAGCTGAGAAGTACCGGTTGACGGAGACCTCCTGGGCCTCGAAGGCCAGCGGGTGCAAGTCCCAGGACACAAGAGCCTGGCACCTCTTGGCCAGAACTTGGACGGCAAGCAGGGCGGTAACTTCACGTACCAGAACACCTCGACAAACTCTCCCTGGAACACGCTGAGCACGGCGCTCAACATCCGCTGAGAGGCCCCAGGAATCGGGAACAAGACCCTGGCACTTCTCGGAAGCCAACCCGAAGGCGCCAGAGGAAGGGGGACCTCACGGCCCCCCTCCCTGCAAGAACCTGCCGACCGGCGACTACTGGGTCTTAGGAGCCGTACCCACCACCGCCGCCGGCGTCACCGGCGGCTTCGGCTTGCGGGGACCACGGGGGCCCGTCTTGCGGGGACGGATGCCGAACTTCACGAGGTCGTCGCTCTCGAAGCCGAGGCTCCCCTTGAGCAGGGAGCTGGCCCGCTGGCGGAGCGTCTCCCCCTTCTTCTCCAACGCCTGGCGCTGGTGCACGGCGTCCTGCAGTTGACCGCGCGCGATCTCCTGCTGGCTGTCGAGCTGCTTTGACTGGACGATCAGAGCGTCCAGCTCCACCGAAACGCCCTGGAGATGTGGCATGTCCGGCAACTGCGGTTTGATGTTGGTGTTCAGCAGGTCCCACTCCGTGATCTTCTTGGCGAAGGTTACAGCTTTTCTCATGGCTTTCTCCTTCCAGAGAACGGTTTCGGGGCTCTCCCGAACGGGGACATCCCGATCGGCTGGTGCTTCGGTCGGGAGATGACGGGATCCCCTCCTTTGGCACTCTTGGCCCTTCTAGAGAGTCATACGTAGGACTGATTCGGATCGTCTATGCCAGATTTGGATTTTTAGTAGCCTAAAATTCAATTTGCGAGGTCTGACTGAATCTTTGGGTGCCTGTTGTTCGGTTCGATCGCCAAAAATCCTGAATTTGGTCCACAACTTTGAATTACAAGGTCTCAAGATTGATTTTTAAGTACTACCATTGAATTTTTTACACCAAAAAGTCGTCGTTACGCTCTAAAAGCTATCTTTCCCTCTCAACGCGCGTTGCTTGGTGCTCCCGAGACGCCGGAGACGCCGCCGGCCGGCTTCTTGCTTGAAAAGGAGCCGGGAGCACCGAGGAGAGAGCCTCGGGCCGTTCAACCCGACATCAGGAGGAGACCTTGGCCATGGCGAGATCTTTGGAGGGAACGGTGGCGCTGGTGACCGGCGCCAGCAGCGGTATCGGAGAGGCCACGGGGCGGGCGCTCGCCGGGCTGGGGGCCGCGGTCGTTCTGGTGGCGCGGCGCAAGGAGCGTTTGGACAAGCTCGCGGCGGAGATTTCCTCGCAGGGCGGGAAGGCCGTCGCCTTCGAGGCGGACGTCACTGAGCGGGCGCAGGCGGAGGCCGCCGTGCAGCATGCCGTCGAGGAGCTGGGGCGGCTCGACACGGTGATCAACAACGCGGGGGTGATGCTCCTCGGCCCGATCGAGAACGCGCCGGTCGAGGAGTGGGAGCGGATGGTGCACCTCAACCTGCTCGGGCTGCTCTACACGGCCCACGCCGCCCTCCCCCATCTGCTGAAGGCGGCACAGGGGGACCCGCGGCGGGTGGCGGACCTGGTCAACATCAGCTCGGTGGCCGGGCGGGTGGCGCGCGAGGGGTCGGGGGTCTACAACCTCACCAAGCACGGGGTCGGCGCCTTCAGCGAGTCGCTGCGCCAGGAGGTCACGGGGCGTCACGTCCGCGTCTCGCTCGTCGAGCCCGGTGCCGTAGCGACCGAGCTCGCCAGCCACCTGCGCCCGGAGATCGCCGAGCAGGCGATGCAGCGCTTCGCCCAGATCGAGCGCCTGGAGGCGGACGACATCGCCGAGACGATCGCCTTTATCGTCACCCGCCCGCGCCGGATGGCGATCAACGAGGTGCTCGTGCGGCCGACGGAGCAGCAGGGCTGAGCGCGGCGGATTCTAAGTCCCTGGCACTTCTTGCGGGCTCAGCCGCCGGCCATCGCCCCGACGATCAGCAGCGGCTCCTCCCCCCGCGCCACCGCCTCGGGGAGCGGGGCGTCCGGCGACTCGTGGGACAGGTCCTCCTGGCAGGCGAAGAATCTGACGAAGGCCCGGCGCTGCTGCGTGACGTGATCGCGGATCGTGCCGCAGAGCACCGGATAGGCAGCCTCGATCGCGTCGAGGACCGAACGCTGGGTCGCCGGGCCCGCGACCTCGATCTCCACCTCGCCGCCGACGCCCGCCAGGTTCTGCAGATGGGGCGGCAGCTCGACGCGGATGACTCGGATCATGGCAGCGTCTGGACCTCGACGGAGAGGACGGCGGGAAGGTCGTGGACGATGGCGGACCAGTTGTCGCCGGCGTCGGCCGACACGTAGACCTGGCCGCCGGTGGTTCCGAAGTAGACGCCGCAGGCGTCGAGCGAGTCGACCGCCATCGCGTCGCGCAGCACGTTCACGTAGCAGTCGCTCTGCGGCAGCCCGCGGGTGAGCGCCTCCCATTCGTTGCCGCCGGTCCGGCTGCGGTAGACGCGCAGCTTGCCGTCGGGCGGGTAGTGCTCGGAGTCGCTCTTGATCGGCACCACGTAGATCGTCTCCGGCTCGTGGGCGTGGACCTCGATCGGAAAGCCGAAGTCGCTCGGCAGGTTGCCGCTGACCTCCCGCCACGAGTCGCCGGCGTCGTCGCTGCGCATGACGTCCCAGTGCTTCTGCATGAACAGCACCCCCGGGCGCGACGGGTGCATCGCGAGGTTGTGGACGCAGTGGCCGACGTCGGCCTTGGGGTCGGGGATGCCTTGCGAGCGCAGCCCCTGGTTGATCGGCTGCCAGGTCGTGCCGCCGTCGTCGGTGCGGAAGGCGCCCGCGGCCGAGATGGCGACGAAGATCCGCTCCGGATCGCTGGGGTCGAGCAGGATGGTGTGCAGGCACATCCCGCCGGCCCCCGGCTGCCATCGCGGCCCCGAGCCGTGGGTGCGCAGCCCCGAGAGCTCAGCCCACGAGCGCCCGCCGTCGGCCGAGCGGAAGAGGGCGGCGTCCTCCACCCCGGCGTAGACGATGTCGGGATCGCTCAGCGACGGCTCGAGATGCCAGACGCGCTTGAACTCCCAGGGGTGCTGGGTGCCGTCGTACCACTGGTGAGTGCCGGGAACGCCGTCGTAGACGAACTTGTTCCCCACCGCCTCCCAGGTCGCGCCGCCATCGTCGGAGCGCTGGATCACCTGCCCGAACCAGCCGCTCGACTGCGACGCGTACAGCCGGTCCGGGTTCACCGGCGATCCCTTGACGTGGTAGATCTCCCAACCGGCGAAATGGGGACCGCTGACGTTCCACTGTTCGCGCTTGCCGTCCGCGGTGAGGACGAAGGCGCCCTTGTGTGTGCCAACCAGGACTCGAACTCCGCTCATACTCTGACTCCTCCCTGAGATTCCGGCCGGACCACAGCCTATGCCGTCTCTGGAAGGAGGGTCAATATGTCGTCGAGGCGGCCCGCCGGCCGAGAAAATAAGTGCCAGGGACTTCTCGGCGGCACTTCTATCCTGATCACGAAGTCCCTGGCACTTCTATCCTCAGGCCGGAACCTGGTCCTTCTTCTCGCGGCTCCAGTGGCGGTGCTCGGCGATGGCGGCCACGAAGGCCTTCGCCGCGCTCCCCACCTTGGCGTTGCGGTCGGCGATCACGCCGGCGTCCGCGCCTCCGCGGTCCCCCGCGGTACCCGCGACCTTGAGCGGCCCCAGGTAGGAGGTCTCGAGCAGGTCGACCCCCGCTCCCGTGGCGGCGACCGCCTTGCAGTGCATGTAGGCCTCGTTGACGAAGTGGATCGCCTTCGCCTCGCGCTTGAGCGCCGCCACGCTCTTCTCGCCGCCGGCGACGTAGACGGCGTCGAACAGCACCGACGCGGTGGTGAGCAGGCTGAAGTCGACCGCCAGCTCCTCGCCTCCCTCCCCCTGGAGCTTGCCGCCGTGGGGCGCCACGATCTTGACCTGCGCGCCGGCGCCCGTCAGCTCCTTCTGCATCGCCGCGAGGTCCGGCCCGAAGCCGTCGGCGGCCAGGAAGGCGATCTTGCGGGTCTTGATCGAGTCCTTCTTCGTGCCCGCCATGCTGAGCGCCGGCGAGGTGCCGACGTCCTTTCGGGCCGGCGTCGGCTCGTACTTCTTCGGGTCGGCATCGGCCGGGACGCCGCGGTTGAGCGGCCCCTCGATCGACTTCGGGACCGGGATCCCCAGCCCCTCGGCGACCCGCGCGGCGAGCGACTTGTCGACCTGCGAGAGCATGAAGAGCATGCGCTCCTGGATCGCCGGCGTCTCCACCTTGCCGAGCTCGAAGCGCAGCGCCTCCACCATATGATCCTGCTCGGGCGCGGACTGGCTGAGGAAGAACAGCCGCGCCTGGCTGAAGTGGTCGCGGAAGCTGTCGCTGCGCTCGCGCACCTTGCGGGCGTCGATCTTCTCGGCGTACGACTGGAAGCCGCCGTCCTTGACCATCGCCTGGAACGGGCAGCCCCCCGCCAGCGTGTTCGGCTCGTAGGCCACCCGCCCGCGGTTGATCTCCTGCCGCATGTGCCCCTCGCGCTGGTGGTTGTGCACCGGTGCCAGCGAACGGTTGATCGGGATCTCGTGGAAGTTCGGGCCGCCGAGGCGCGAGAGCTGGGTGTCGGTGTAGGAGAAGAGCCGCCCCTGGAGCAGCGGATCGTTGGTGAAGTCGATCCCGGGGACGATGTGGCCGGGGTGGAAGGCCACCTGCTCGGTCTCGGCGAAGAAGTTGTCCGGGTTGCGGTTGAGGGTCAGCTTGCCGATCCGCCGCACCGGCACCAGCTCCTCGGGGATGATCTTGGTGGGATCGAGCAGGTCGAAGTCGAACTTGTGCTCGTCCTCCTCCTCGACGATCTGGACGCCGAATTCCCACTCCGGGAAGTCGCCGTTCTCGATCGCCTCCCAGAGGTCGCGGCGGTGGAAGTCCGGGTCCTTGCCGGAGATCTTCTGCGCCTCGTCCCACACCACCGAGTGCATGCCGAGCAGCGGCTTCCAGTGGAACTTCACGAAGCGCGACTTCCCCGCCGCGTCGATCAGGCGGAAGGTGTGGATGCCGAACCCTTCCATCATCCGGAAGCTGCGCGGGATGGTGCGGTCCGACATGATCCACATCACCATGTGCATCGATTCCGGCATCAGGGAGATGAAATCCCAGAACGTGTCGTGCGCGGTCGCCGCCTGCGGGATCTCGTGGTGCTGCTCGGGCTTGACGGCGTGGACCAGGTCCGGGAACTTGATCGCGTCCTGGATGAAGAAGACGGGGATGTTGTTCCCCACCAGGTCGAAAATCCCCTCCTCGGTGTAAAACTTGACCGCGAAGCCGCGCACGTCGCGCGCCAGATCGCTCGAGCCGCGCGAGCCGGCCACGGTCGAGAAGCGCACGAAGACGGGGGTCTCGACCGCCGGGTCCTGGAGGAACTTCGCCCGCGTGAGGTCCGCCAGCGGCTCATAGACCCGGAAGGTGCCGTGCGCCGCCGCGCCGCGGGCGTGGACGATGCGCTCGGGGATCCGCTCGTGGTCGAAATGGGTGATCTTCTCGCGGAAGATGAAATCCTCGAGCAGGGTGGCGCCGCGCGGCCCCGCCTTGAGGGAGTTCTGGTCGTCGTTGACCCGCACCCCCTGGTTGGTGGTCAGGAACTGCCCCTGGCCGTCCTCGGTGTTCTTCGCCAGATCCGCCTGCTTGGGATCCTTGTTCTTCGTCCTGGGATTCTTGGGATTTGCCGGACTCATCTGCCGTTGTGCCTCCTGGTGAGCTGCGTCAGGCCCGGAGGGGCATGCAATTTGGTCTCCAGGAGGTGGCGGGACAGGGAGAGAGCAACAAGGCGGAGCGGTTACGGGGACGCCGTCAGGGGGCAGGCCGTCAGCCGTCCCCCACTACTGCTGGCTGCCCGTGATCTCGCGGATCCTGCCGTCCGCGGTCAGCGCGCAGTCGATCACCAGGCTGGTCTCGCCGAAGGTCGCCCGGTAGCGATAGGAACGGACGTCCCCTTTCGCCTCGCGGCCGAGCAGGGCGAGCGAGCGGAAGGGTCCGAACGCTTTCAGGGCCCCCTGGAAGGCCTTGGCGCCGGCCGGATAGAAACCTTTCCACATCTCGGGGGTGAACGGCTCCGGGCCGATCGTGCCGTCCTGGATCTTCAGCAGCACGCTCTTGATCAGCTCGGTCACCTTCGGCTCCGCGTCCGCCACCGGCCGCGCCACGGCGGCGAGCGCCGGCACGTAGAGGCCGGCCACCTCGCGGGCGATGCGGGTGGCGTTGGCGTTCCCCCGGTTGGTGAGGACGATCACGGTCAGCCCGTCGTCGAGGTAGCGGGCGATCGCCGTCGCGCCGTCCAGCCGGTTGCCGTCGTGGTAGGCGAGCCGGTGGCCGTTCGATGTTTCGAGGTGCCAGCCGAGCCCATAGGGATAGGTCGCGCCGCTCGTGAGCTTCACCGGCGCCCACAGGGCCGCGCGCTCCGGCGCCTTGAGGAGAGCGGTGCCGGCCAGCGCCACGTCCCAGCGGGCGAGGTCGAGCACGGTCGAGAGCAGGCCGGCGTCGGCGTTGTCGTAGAGCGTCGGCTCGAGGAACGGGCTGTTGCGCAGCCGGCCGGCCCCTGCACTCCCCTCGGCATCCCAGACGTATCCCGCGGCGCGGTTGGCGATCACCTCGTCCGGGCTGTTGCGGCGCGTCGCCTTCATGCCGAGCGGCGCGAATTCCCGCGCGGCGAGGAATTCGTCGAAGCTCTGACCGCTCACTTTTTTGATGATCTCCTGCAGCGCGAGGTAGCCGGTGTTGCTGTAGAGCCAGCTCGACCCCGGCGCGAAATTCAGCGGCAGGGTCCCCATCTGGGCGAGGATCTCCTGCGGGCTGGTGCCGTTGCAGGTCTTGCCGTGCAGCTCGTTCAGATGGTCCTTGAGGCCGGAGGTGTGGGTGAGGAGCTGACGGATGGTGATCTCGCGCCATGCCTCGGGGATCTTCTCGAGGTAGCGCCCGAGCTTGTCGTCGAGCCCCAGCTTGCCGTCGCGGGCGAGCAGCAGGACGGCGGTCGCCACGATCGGCTTGGTGACCGAGGCCAGGCGGTAGACCGTGTCGGCGGTGGCCGGCGCGTTCAGCTCGACGTTCGCCAGGCCGTACCCCTGCGCCTTCACCACCTTGCCGCCGCGCACCACCGCGAGCGAGAGGCCGGGGATGTGCTGGTCCCGCATCTCGGCGTGGACCGTGTCGTCCACCGCGTCGGCCCGCACGCCGGCCGCCGCGCCGAAGAGGGCCAGAAGCCCGAGAAGCCCCGCCAGGAAACCACCGCCCGGAAACCGCCGCCGATCCGCCATCGAGCCCTCCTTTCCCACACGATCCGCTGCAAGGAACCCGCCTGCTTCAGGGCTCCCTCGTGCTAACCTTGGATAAACGCAGTCTTTTTATCTTTTGGGAGTCCTGCATGAAAAACCACCGCGCTGGGATAGCCCTGCGCCCGCGGGCCGCCACCCTGGCCGTCGCCGCAGCCGCGATCCTGACCAGTGTCCTGGCGGTGACCGTCCCCGCCGGTGCCCAGAGCACCAACCTGACGATCTCGACCAGCCCCGATCACAATATCTCCCTGACGCCGGTCATCCACCCGACCGGCCCGGGCGCCAACCTCAACGTCACGACCCTGGTCACCGCAGTCCAGACCGGCCCCGGCGGGCAGACCGCGATTTTGACTTACGGCGGATTCGAGGGGACTCCGGACAGCGGCGAGCCCGGAAACATCGTCTTCAATGCTCCTCTGGTCTTCACCCTCCCGGGCGGTCGCGAGCTCTTCATCGGCTCGCTGGGAACCACCACCGTCAACAACCTGATGATCGCCTCCGGCCAGGGGTTCGTGACCTTCGCGCCGCTCGGCTCGGTGGACGTCGAAGCGAGCCTGACCGGCAGCGGCGCCGGCGCCGACATCGGGTTCAAGTTCGCCGCCCGGGCCCAGGTCCTGATCAACGGCCCGATCACCACCGTGGGGATCCGGGGGATCGACATCCGGGCCCAGAGCGACGACGGGACGATGGGGACCGCCGTGATCAACCAGCCGCTGACGGTCACTTCCGGGCTGGGACAGGTCTCCGTCTTCGCCGAGCAGGGGATCACGATCGCCTCGGCCCTCACCGTCGACCAGGGGTACATCTCGATCTTCTCGGACCACGCGGCGATCCAGGTGGACAACGCCGCCTCGTTCACGGGCACGGGGTCCAACACCCGCCCCGCGCCGGACGGCGGGCAGATCTTCCTCGGCGCCGGCACCGACATCACGCTCGGCACCACGGCCGGAGCCGGCGGGCCGATCCCGATCACCACCACGGACGGGCTGCTCACTTTCCGCGCCGGCGGCAACCTCGACATCGCCAAGGCCACGATCGCGGCCGGCGCCTCGCTGACCGCCACCGCCGGAGGGAACGTCACCGTGAAGTCCGCGGTCACCGCCGGCGGCAGCGGGACGGACCAGCTGCTGGTCAAGGCCGGCAAGAGCTTCACCCTCGCGGCGACCGGCTCGCTCCAGGCCGCCAACGGAGCCAGCGGCATCGTGGTGGTGGACGACGCCAATCCCACCCGCCCGGCGCTGAGCCTCACGGCGCTGTTCACCAACCAGGGGACGCTCGCCCTCGGCCCCGCCGGCATGATCTTCGCCGTCGGCCCGGCGCAGACGGCGCTCGGCGGCTACGTGCCGCCCGGCACCCTGTTCGGGATCTGGTTCGGAGACCCGGGCGCGGTCGTCGGGATCAACTACAAGGTCTCCGATCCGCTGACCACCCCGACCATCCCCACCCTCTCCTCGCTGGGCCTCGCCGCCCTCGGGGCGCTGCTGGCGTTCGCATCCCTCGGGATGCTGCGCCGCAAGCGCGCCTGACCAGCGCCCGCGCTATCCTTGCCGCGTCGAGGAGAGCCCTGGCTCCCTCGGCGCGCTCGAGGAGGTCTCCCCCATGCCCCGCATCACCACCCCCTTCGGAGCGCACTCCACCGCCGATGAGGTCGCCGCGGGGATCGATCTCAGAGGGAAGCGCGCCATCGTCACCGGCGGCGCCTCCGGGATCGGCATAGAGACGGCGCGCACCCTCGCCCGCGCCGGCGCCGAGGTCACCCTGGCGGTGCGCGACACGGAGGCCGGGAGGCGCGTCGCCGAGAAGATCATCGCTGAAATCGTCGAGGAGATCCCCTCCTCGAAGGGAGACGCAGCCTGAGCGTGGCCCGGCTCGACCTCGCCGACCGCGCGTCGATCGCCGCCTTCGTGGCGCGCTGGGACGGGCCGCTCCACCTGCTGATCAACAACGCCGGGGTGATGGCCCTGCCGGAGCAGCACACTCCCGAAGGGTGGGAGATGCAATTCGCCGTCAATCACCTGGGCCACTTCGCGCTCGCCCTCGGCCTCCACGGGGCTTTGGCCGCAGCGGGAAACGCGCGGATCGTCGCGGTCAGCTCGAGCGCCCACCAGGCCTCGCCGGTGATCTTCGACGACCTCCACTTCGCCTTCCGTCCTTACGACCCGATCGGCGCCTACGGGCAATCGAAGACCGCCAACGTCCTCTTCGCCGTGGCGGCCACCGCGCGCTGGGCCGCCGACGGCATCACGGCGAACGCCCTGATGCCCGGAGCAATCGCCACCAACCTCCAGCGCCACACCGGCGGCATGAAGACTCCGCCCGAGAAGCGCAAGACCCCGGAACAGGGAGCCGCCACCACCGTCCTCCTCGCCACCTCGCCGCTCCTCGAAGGGATCGGCGGCCGCTACTTCATGGACTGCAACGAGGCGGAGGCCGTGACGCACCGCACCTCGGACATGACCGGCGTGGCCCTCTACGCGCTCGATCCTGAGAACGCGGAGCGGCTGTGGGAGGAGTCGGTGCGGATGGTGGGGGTGGATATCCCGTAGGGTGTGCTCCGCGGCACAGAGGTTGCACCTCTCTTTGAGCGTGGACGGCTCAGGCCCTGGGGAGCGCCCGGATGCCCGTCGCCGTCGGCGAATCATCAAGGAGGCATCAATGGCTATCGATCTCAAACCTCTCGACCAGCAGGTCATCGTGATCACCGGAGCTTCGAGCGGCATCGGCCTGACCACCGCCGAGTCGGCCGCCAAGCAGGGGGCCAAGCTGGTCCTCGCGTCGCGCAGCGGGCAGACCCTCGACGAGATCTGCCAGCGGATCAATCAGGCGGGAGGCCAGGCGATCTACGTGGTGGCGGACGTCGGCGACCGCGAGCAGCTCGAGCGCATCGCCGGGGTGGCGCTGCAGAAGTTCGGGCGCATCGATACCTGGATCAACGACGCCGGCGTGTCGATCTACGGCCGGCTCGACGAGGTCAGCGAGGCGGACAGCCGCCGGCTGTTCGACACCAACTTCTGGGGGGTGGTCAACGGCTCGCTGATCGCCCTCCCCCACCTCAGGCGCCAGGGGGGCGCGCTGATCAACGTCGGCAGCGAGGTCTCGGACGCGGTGGTCCCCCTCCAGGGGATGTACTCGGCGTCCAAGCACGCGGTGAAGGGGTTCACCGACGCCCTGCGGGTCGAGATCGAGGAGATCGACGAGGCGCCGGTCTCGATCACCCTCATCCAGCCGACGGCCGTGAACACCCCCTACCCGCAGCATGCCCGGAATTACATGGACGAGGAGCCCAAGCTCCCCACGCCGCAGATCGACCCGCAGCAGGTGGCCGACGCCATTCTGAAGGCGGCGGTCAAGCCCGAGCGCGACGTCAAGGTGGGGGCGGGGGCCGTGCTCAACACGACGATCTCCAAGCTGGCCCCCGGGCTCGGCGACAAGCTCTCCGCCAAGCAGGTCGACCGCCAGCAGTACCAGGAGCCGCCGCGGGACCCCCAGGGGACGCTCTACAAGGCGGGCGAGTCGGGCCGCACCCACGGCGCGGGCGGCGTCGAGGACAAGGAGCTCAAGAAGGCGCAGGAAGGCGCGCAGGCGCGCCCGGCGCACGCCACGAAGTAGCTCACCGGCACCCGCCGGAAGGATCTAGGAAGGCGCCGCCGCGACCGCCGGTTCCTCGGGCGGCGCGGGCGGCGCCTCGTAGGCCAGGAAGTCGCGGACCTCGCCGCTCAGCGCCTGGAAGATCGCCACCGCGATCAGGGCGGTCCCACAGCCGAAATAGACCAGCGGGATGTTGCGGTGCAGCAGGTCGGCGACGATCCCGGCCGTGCCGGCGGCGATCGGCATGGTGGAGAGGCCCAGCGTCTCGAAGAGGCCGAGCACGCGGCCGCGCAGCTCGGGCGGCGTGCTGAGCTGCGCCAGGCTCAGGGCGTGGATGGTATTGAAGCCCCCCATCGTCCCCGCCACGAAGAGCACCGCCATCGCCGTCCACGGCGAATGCACCATCCCGAAGAGGATCGCCGAGGCGCCGAAGCCCACCGCGCAGAGCAGATAGGCCACCATCCGCCGCCGCCCGGTGATGTTGGTGGCCCCCGCCAGGATGCTCCCCGTGAACGAGCCGCCGCCGAAGGCCGCCACCAGGAAGCCGTACCAGTCGGGTTTCACGTGCAGGAAGTCCTCGACGAAAAAGGGGAGGAGCACGACGATGGTGATCATGAAGAAGCTGTCGAGCGGCGACACGTAGAAGAGGTAGCGCAGCCCGCGGCGCCGCCCCACGTAGCGCAGCCCGATCTTGAGCTCGCGCCAGAAGTCGGCGCCCGCCTCGCGCCAGGTCGCCTGCTTGAGGATCGGAGGGGGCGGCGGCAGGCGGATCAGCGACTCGGCGAGCGCCGAGAAGAGGTAGGTCACGCCGTCGACGAAGAAGAGGACTCCCGGGCCGATAATGCGGAAGAGGACGCCGCCGGTCCCCTGCCCCAGGAAGGTCGAGACGTCGAGCGCCACCCGATTCAGCGAGTTGGCCCGCGCCACCTCCTCGCCCGGCACGAGGTCGGGGATCGAGGCGCTGATCGCCGGCCGGAAGAAGGCGTCGCAGACCCCCATGATGGCCGAGAGGATGAGGAGGCCGAAGAGGATCGTCCCCGAGCGCCCCGGCACCAGGATGACGAGGCCCGCGAGGGCGATCGCCGCCAGGCCGCGCACCACGTCGGCGAGGATCAGGATCTGGCGCCGCGACATGCGGTCGGCGAGGGTGCCGCCGAACGGCCCGAGGAGGATCGCCGGCACCCACTGCGACATCATCCCGAGCCCGAGCAGCGACGCCGAGTCGGTCTGCCGCTTGATCCAGAAGATCATCGCCACCGAAAACGCCTGCGACCCCAGCATGCTGACGAACTGCCCCTGCCAGAGCAGGAGGAAGTCGCGGTTCATCAGACGGGTGGGGCGTTGGTAGCTCATCGGCTGAACGTCAGGTGCGGCGAGGGGCGGGAGACGGGACGTTAGCGCAGCG
>CAVVXL010000012.1:0-81149 GCA_963752235.1 uncultured Acidobacteriota bacterium
GTACGCTTTGGCACGCATTGGCGTCGACCTGGATGGGAGCGACTTTGAAGCTCAGCCCATCCCCCGACCGGTTCGAGTCGACCGTCCGGCAGAGCTGGGTGACGAGCGGCGACTCAGCCCGGTCGAGCTCGAGGAGCAGACGCCGCCCTTCGGGGCTCTGGAGTCGAAGGGAAACCATCACGTTCCCGCCCGGCCTCTCGCACGGGGCTGGACCTACCTATTGCGTAAAGATTGTTTTGGGCGGATCATCAGTGGGCTCGGCGTGCGGATAGCGTTCGTCGACGGAAGAAGGAGGTTACAGCCATGAAGAGCCCGATTTGTTTCTTTGCTCTGCTGCTTCTCGTCTCCACCGCGGCCCCGTCGCTCGCAGGAGGGGCGAGTGCCTCGCCCCCACCAGCTGCGGTCCGGAGTGTCGCTGGGAGCTCTCCCGCTTGCCTCGCGGGTGGGCAGGGGATGCCTGCTTCGACGGAACAGAACGTGCCGGTCTGGCTGGCTGCGATTCAGTTTCCTCCTCCTCCTCGGCCGAAGTGCGGCCGATGCAGCTCGTGGGATTGCGCGGGGATTACCCTGTACACCCAATGCGCAAACGGGAAGCCCTACTCAGGCGTGGTTTGCGTCGACATCGGGATCTGCACCGCGGATGGATCCTTGCAGTGCGACTGCCGCCCGGCGCAGTGACGTTACCCTGCGGACCCAGGGTCTTGGCCGCCCGGCGAGGTTCCTAAAGCGCCGGTGCGGCCAGCATTGCTTTTCGGATAAGCTCCTCCCGAGCCCCGAAAGGAGATCCGCCATGCGCGCCGCGCTGCCCCACCAGGTGGAAGGCCCGTTCGTCCTCTACGCGGAAGAGTTCCGCGCCGTACTCGGCGACGATCCCCGGCTCGAGGAGCTGGCGGCGACCGACGCTCATGAGGGGCCGGTGTATGTCGCGGCGCTCGACGCGCTCTTCTTCACCACCGTGCCCCGCACCGTGAACGTGCCGCTCCAGGGATTCAAGGAGGTCTCGATCGGCCGCCTCGACGTGGCGGCGCGGACCCTCTCGACGCTGCGCGAGGCGTCGAACCTGGCGAACGGCATGACCCTGGACCGCGAGGGGCGCCTCCTCGTCTGCGAGCAGGGGACCAAGACCCACCGGGCGCGGATCGGCCGCATCGATCTCGACGAGAACACCGGGACGACGGTGGTCGACGAGTGGTTCGGCCTCACCTTCAACTCGCCGAACGACATCGTGGTGAAGAGCGACGGCACGGTCTGGTTCACCGATCCGAGCTACGGCTATTTGCAAGGCTTCAAGGACCCGCCGCTGGTGGGCGATTTCGTCTACCGGCACGATCCGGCGACGGGCGAGACGACGGTGGCCGCCGATTCGTTCAACAAGCCGAACGGGCTGGCCTTCTCGCCGGACGAGTCGATCCTCTATATCAACGATTCCGCCGCCATCCAGGGTCCCGGCACCTACTACGTGAATCTGCCGCACCACATCCGTGCCTTCGACGTGGCGGACGGCTCGCATCTGATCAACGATCGCCTCTTCGCGGTGGTCACCCCGGGCATCCCCGACGGCCTGAAGACCGACCGCGAGGGGCGGGTCTACTCCTCCTGCACGACCGGCGTCAAGGTCTACTCGACCGCGGGTCGACTGCTCGGCGAGATCCTGGTCCCGGGGACGGCGAACTTCTGCTTCGGGGGGGAGCAGGGCAACACCCTCTTCATCCTGAACGACACCGGCATCTGGGCGGCGACGCTGGCGGCGCGGGGCTGAGGGCTCGCCGGAAATCCTCCACTGCCGGACGGACGATGCTGGACGAGGTGCCAGCCTAAAAGATAAGCGTAGGCTTATTGCCGTGGGGCGACGGTCCAAAGTCGGCGCGAACATGGGCCCAGGCGACCAGCTTCTCCAAGAGGGTGGCACCTGGGAAGGGCACCTGGGGAGGGATGGACGAAGCGCCCCCACGACGAGGCGCGTTCTTGAAAGGCAGCATCCGATCGAGATGACCGTGCATCCCTTTCCTCAAATCGTCCACGCCGACCTCGTCGCACCGCAGCCGTGGAAGAACGGCGGCGGCAAGACGCGCGAGTTGCTCGCCTGGCCCTCCCCCACGGACTGGTCGCTCCGGCTAAGCGTCGCCGACATTGAGCAGGACGGTCCCTTCTCCCCGTTCCCCGACGCCGAGCGCTGGTTCGCGGTGATCGAGGGGGCGGGAGTCGTCCTCCGCTTCGCGGACGGCGAGCGACGCCTGGTCCCCGGCGACGCGCCCCTCGGCTTCGCTGGCGCCGCGGCCCCGGACTGCCGGCTGATCGACGGTCCGACGCGCGACCTCAACCTGATGGTCCGCGGCGGCCGCGGCAGGATGGAAAGGGTGGAGCCGGGCGTCGCATGGACGCCGGACGGTGACCGGTGCGGCCTCTTCGCCGCGGTCGCTGGGGTGTGGCGTTGCGCCGACGGAGCGGAAAGTCAGGTGCCCGCCCGGACGCTCGTCTGGTTCCACGAGCCGCCGGCCGGAGCCCTGACCTTCACGCCGGAGGCGAGGGGTGCGGGCTCGCCGATCGGTTGGTGGCTCGCCGTCCGGACCGCGGCGGGCGAGGCACTCCTGGGTGCGGTCGAACCACCAGCCTTCGAGAGTCTTCCCCTCCGTCAGAGCTTGGACGCAATGGACTCCGGGCCAGTCCGCCCGCCGCAGTGACGCCTGGGTCCGTTCTTCTACAGCCTGGCGCCCCCGTTCCTCGCCCTAGGATGAATCGCGTACACCAGGGCAGAGGAAAACGGCTCCCAGGGTAAACGTGGCGCTCAATTCGGAGAGGGGTACCTCGAGAAATACGAAGTCGGACGGCGAGAACGAAGAAGGAAAGGGGTTGGTGAAGTCGGGGGAGCGCTCCGGAGGAGGCAGATGACGAAAAACTCTTGTCGTCGCAAAGAATCGTTCGAGGAGCGCGGCCCACTCCCACACGAATAGGTTGGACGTATGGAACGGGATCTTCCGGTTGAGGGCGAGCGTGTTCTCGTCGACGATCGCCGGGACGACCAAAAGAAATTGTCCTTCTTGGCGCAGGTGTTGACGGACCGACGCGAAGGCTTGCGCCGGGTCGTCTAAATGCTCGAAAACGTTGGACGAAACGATGACGTCAAATTCACCGAGCTTCGCCGGTACGTCCTGTGCGTCTGCCAACAGGAATTGCAGACCGGAAAAGGGATAGCGGGAGCGAGCGTACTCGATCGACCGGGGGTCCTGGTCAATTCCTACGACTTCGCTCGCGCCTTGGTGCAGGAGATGAGCCGATCCATACCCTGTGCCGCATCCAATGTCCAGAACCCTCCGGCCCTGAGTGAACCGGGCAAAGAACCAGTAAACCGACAGGTGGGCCTGGAAAAGATCGTTCGCGACCTCCTGGGAGACATTCTCGGCAGCGTAAAGGGGCAGCCCATTGCGCCAACGCCGAATCGCGTTGCGCCCTCTCTGGAGTTGAGTCTTCAATGGCCTCAATCGCGCTGACCTCCGCGTAAGCTCGCACAAGATAGCCTGGCAGGCCTATCCTGACCGGGGGCTTTCCGTCCAAGGCCATGGAGTGTACCCAACCGCCGGCGGGGAAAGCCAGCCTAAAGATAGGGTACAGGGCTTTTCCGGGCTGCTGGGAATCCTGCGGCGGAGGCGGTAGAGACGGGCCAGGTCGTAACGAGAACCTTTCGGAAACCACGGGGACGGCGGTCCGTCTCTTCGCAGGGCAGGTCGCTCGGTCCGGAAAGAGCGCTGTGGAGAGGGCACGAATCAGCCCGCCGCACTGAACGGCCGGCTCCTTCGGATCCATCAGCGGTCAGGCGCCCGGCGCCGCATCCATCGGCGAAGGAGGCGCGCCGCGCCCGCAGCGCCCGCGCATCCCCTGGCGGAACGTCTCGCGCTCCTCGGGCGTCATCCCCGCCCAGCGCTCCTCCATCCGCCGGCGGGACCAGGAGCGGTGCCCGCCGCCGCCGAGGCGGAAGCCGCCGAACAGGATGCGGCAGAGGGCCAGCAGGCCGATCGCCTGCCAGAAGGTGATCGACTTCAAGCCGAACAGCGTCGGCAGCAGCCCGTTCCAGAGCAGCATCACCACGGTGCCGCCGATGGTGATGAACAGGGCGATCCCGAGGACCCCCGCGGGGATGATCCACTTCAGTCGCTTTCTCATGGCGTATTCCTCACTTTTCCGTAAGCTCGTCGTAAAAGGTCTGGAGCCGCTCGCGCAGATGGAGCACGGCGTACCGCTTGCGCGACAGCAGGGTATTGACGTTGACGCCGCTCTCGGCCGCCAGCTCCTTGAAGCTGCGCCCCTCGAGCTCGTGGGCGACGAAGACGTCCCGCTGCTCGTCGGGGAGCTCGTCGAGGGCGAGAGCGAGCTCGTCGAGAAGCACGCGGCGGGCGTAGAGCGCTTCCGGCCCGGCCTCCGGCGAGGGGAGCAGGTCTTCGATCGCCAGCAGCTCGCCGTCCTCGTCCTCGACCGCGGCGTCGCTGAACGCCTCCGGCCGCTTCTTGCGGAAGAGGTCCGTGATGCGGTTGCGGGCGACGCGGAAGAGCCAGCCCGTCACGTGCTCGATCGGCATCAGCAGGCGGTTGGCCTCGACCAGCTCGGAGAAGACCTCCTGCACGAGGTCCTCGATGTCCGCCGAGTCGGGCACCCGCCGGCGGATGAAGCCGAGCAGCCGGGAGCGCTCTGCCGCGACGATCTCGGAGATCCGGCGGTCTTGTTCGCTCATCGGGCGGTCTCGTTTTGTGATCGAAATCATGCTCAGCAGCTCGTCCATCCATTCCTGTAGACGAGCGGCGACGGCGAATATTGTAGGGCGCCTCGGGAAAGAGAGTTATGCGGTGGCATCTCTAAGATTGACGAAATTTAGGAATCTACGTAACCTGCCCGCGGGTGCCGCGCCCCGCCGCGGCATCCTCCTTCCGCCCGCAAAGGAGAGCGCCATGTCCAGCCGAACCTGTATCAGCACTCCCGACGCCCCGCCGCCCATCGGACCCTACTGCCAGGGAAACATCGCCGGACCGTTCGTCTTCACCGCGGAGGAGGGGGGCAACACGCCGGACGGCACGCTCCCCCCGACCATCGAAGGGCAGACGGACCAGGCGATCAACAACATCGAGGCGATCCTGAAGGCGGGCGATTGCTCGCTGGCGGACGTCACCAAGGTCACTGTCTACCTGACCGACCTGACGAATTTCTCGGCGATGAACGGAGTGTACGCGAAGCGCTTCAAGCCGCCCTATCCCGTCCGCTCGATCCTCCAGACGGCGCTGCCGGCGCCGGGAGCCCTGGTGGCGATGGATGCGATCGCCTTACGCCCGGAAGTAAAGCCCGCGGCAGAGCCGGAGGAGAAGGAATGAGCGCCGCCACCGGCTGTCCCGAGCATGCGGTCGACAACGCCTATCCGCACGTGCCGGTCGGCACGATCCTCCAGGAGATCCGCGCGCAGAATACGGGCCCGCGCCACGTCGTGATCCTCGGCGCCGGCATGGCGGGGCTGGTGGCCGCCCATGAGCTGCTGAAGCTCGGCAACACGGTGGAGATCCTCGAGGCCAGCGGCGGCGCCGGCGGGCGCGTCCACACCCACCACTTCAAGGACGGCTCCTACGCCGAGCTCGGCGCCATGCGCGTGCCGATCACCCACGACTACACGCATCATTACATCGCGGAGATGGGGCTGCGCGGCAAGCTGATCACCTTCATCAACAACGTGGAAAACGGTTTCTGGGACATTCACGGCGTGGTGACGCGGCAGACCGACGTGGCGAGCATCTACCAGCACTACCGGCTCTCGGACGCGTTCCGGAAGCTGCCGAGCGGCGGGGCGATCTTCGGCTTTCTGATGGACAACTTCATCGAGGGGCTGACCGAGGACGAGAAACAGATGATGTTCGACGGCGTGGCCGGCACGCGCCTGCTGGAGCTGCTGAGCGGCACCAGCCTCGGCGAGTTCCTGGTGCGCAGCGCCGGCGAGGAGGTGCAGGACGTGATCGGCGTCTTCACCAGCCTCGACGTCTGGTGGGACAAGGCGCTGTCAATGTACATCCGCGACGAGATGGTCGGCACCGGCAGCTGTCTGCAGACGCTCGAAGGGGGGATGAGCCAGTTGCCGGACGCCCTCTTCGCCAAGGTCAAGGAGCACGTCACCTTCAACCGCGAGGTGGTGCGGATCAAGCGCCTCGAGAGCGGCGTCGAGGTGACGACGAAGACGCCGGATCAGGCGGGGACCGAGGCGACGAAAACGTACGACTACGTGCTCTGCACGATCCCGTTCTCCGTCCTGCGGCGCATCGACCTCGAGGACCTCAGCTACGCGAAGATGTCGGCCATCCGCGGCATGACCTATGCGAACGCCACCAAGGTGGCGCTCGACTGCAAGGAGCGTTTCTGGCAGAACGAGCCCTATCGCATCTTCGGCGGCTCGTCGACCTCGGACCACATCCAGCGGCAGACCTATTATCCGATGGATCACCTGCCGGTGACCGAGCCGCTGCTGCGCCAGGCGGTGCGCCCGACGGTCGAGGGAGCGCGCTTCCGGCGCCCCAGCATCCATACGGCGACGCCGCAGCCCGCGCCCCCCGCGGCGCTGCTGACGCGGGCCGAGCCGAGGCCCGGCGCGCTGCTCGGCGCGTATTGCTGGGACCAGGACGCGCGGCGCCTCGGCGCGCTGTCGAACGACGAGCGCGCCGAGGTGGTGATCGAAAACGTCAGCCGTTTCCATCCCGAGCTCCGCGAGTACGTGGTCGACCACGCCTCGGTCGATTGGGAGCAGTACCGCTGGACGGCGGGCGCCTTCGTGATGCTCAAGCCGAACGAGCTGGAGCGCTTCTACCCCGCGGCGATCCGTCCCGAGGGACGGCTCTACTTCGCCGGCGAGCACTGCTCGACCGACCAGGGGTGGATCCAGGGAGCGCTGATCGCCAGTCTGCGGGCCGTGTTGCAGATCGTCAGCACGAAGTGAGGCCCGGCGCGCAGGGCTCCCCCTTCGAGCTCCTGCGCGCCCGCCGTTCACCCCTTCTTCAATCGACCTTCTTCCCCGCTTCGAGCTGTTGGATCAGGTTTTTCGTGGCGTTGCGGGTGGCGTCGCTGGGGGCCTGCGCCAGGCCGAGCCGGGCCTCGGCCACCGCCTCCTTGTAGCGGTTCATGGCGGCATAGCCGCGGGCGAGGCCGACGTGGACCGGCCAGACGTCGGGGTGGCGCTTGGCGTTGAGCTGGAAGACCTTGAGGGCCTCCTCGGGCTTCTTGTCGGCGAGGAGCTGGCGGCCGTAGACGTGGAGGTCGGTGGCCTGGGCGGTGGGATGGTTGATCGCCCGCTCCATGGTCCTGGCGCCGTCCGCGGTGTGGCCGTTCAGGGTCTGGAGCTGCGCGAGGAGGACGAGGGTGGTGAAGTTCTCCTGGCCGGCCTGGGCGGGGTCGGCCGCCTGCTGCGCCCAGGCTTGCGCCTCTTCCAGATCGATCTTGTTCTGCCGGCAGAAATCGGCGGCGGCCACGAAGTTCTCCCAGGAGAAGCCGGCGGCGGAGCGCAGCTCGCGGCGCATGGTGTCGACGTAGATCTGATTGGCGTTGTCGACCGTGATCGGGATCGGCAGCGACAGGTTCTCCCAGCGCAACGCCAGCGTGGCTTTGTCCTCGCGCCGCTCGGGGAACTCATAGGCCAGCACCTCGTGATACTCGCCCGCCTCGGGCTTCGCCTGGATGCGGAGCGCATCCTCCTTGACGTTGTAGAAGAAGCTCCCCCAGGAGGTGGAGTTGCGGGAGAAGATCACCGTCCACTCGTCCTTGCCGGGGATGAAATGGAGCCCATAGGAGCCGGCCGGCAGCGGCTTGCCGCCCACCTTGATGTCCTGGGAGGTGGTGAAGACGGTGTTCTCATTGGCGCCGCCCCGCCAGGGGCACTGGTCGCCGCAGGTGCCGAAGCCGAGGCTCGCCATCCCGTAGGGGACGAGCCCTCCCCAGATCTTCCCCCGGCGGTCCTCGCCGAGCGGGCTGTGGACGTGCGGGCTGCTGTAGTCGACGCTGACGCGGACCAGGCCGATCTGCTGGATGACGGTCTGCCGCTCGTTGCCGCCGCTGGGCGGCAGCGTGACGCCGGGGACGGTCTGGGCCACGGCGGCGCCGGCGAGGCCCAGCAGGGGGAGAGCTGCGGCGACGGTGAGGAGGGGGGCGAGGCGGCGGCGGAAGCGGGTCATCGGATCTCTCCTTGGGGTCGAGGGTCAACTCCGGAAGCTACGCGGGGCAGCGGCGAAAGCTCGCCGGTTCGCCAAGATGATTCGGCGATCATTCGGCAATATCAAACGAGGTTTCGAACGGCGAGTCAACCAGCCGTATTCCCCCGGGATTGGCATGCGGCAAAACGGAAAAGTGGTCCTTGCGGGCGGCCTCCCGGCAGAGGATGCTCGAGGCGGGGCGCGATGGCGTCCGGTCCAAGGAGATGACATGGAAACGAGACGTGGAAACGCTGGCTGGAGATGGCTCCTCGCAACCCTGATCCTGGCATCCGCCGGGGATCGCCTCCTCGCGGCGCCGGCGAGCCCGCCTGTCCAGACCCCGGCCGCGAAGTGCGCGGCGCCGGAATACCGCCAGCTCGACTTCTGGGTGGGCGACTGGGAGGCCTACGATCCGGACGAGCACAAGGTGGTGGGGCGCAACCGGGTGGACCTCATCCTGGACCGCTGCGTGCTACGCGAGGTCTACGATCAGACCGACGGCCTGAGCGGCCAGAGCTTCAGCCTCTACGACGCCGCGCGGAAAGTCTGGCACCAGACCTGGGTGACCAACAGCGGCAAGCTGCTGATGCTGGACGGAAAGCTCCAGGGGAACCGCCTGGTCCTCGAAGGAATTCAGACGGGAGCGGACGGCCATCCCATGACGGTGCGGGCCGTCTGGTATCCGGAGAAGGATGGCGTGCGGGAGACCGCCGCAGCCTCCAGCGACGGCGGCAAGACCTGGAAGCCGCTGTTCGACCTTCTGTTCCGGCCGCACAAGGCGGGGTGAGGGGAGGGCCCGCCAGGCTCCAGGATCAGGGAGCGCCGGGCGCCCCCCTACTTCAGCACCGCCTCCGCCACCCCGCCCGGCGTCACCGCGGCGGTGCCGGACCAGGTGCGCCCGTCCGCGGCGCGGGCGGTGACCTGCCAGACGCCGGCGGGGACGTGGTCGAGCAGGCGCTCGCCGGCCGCGAGATCCCACTCCGAGCTGACTCCGCCGAGCCAGTCGAGGGCGCGGTAGACGCCGCCGGCGCCGGTGAGGACGGCCTTGACCGCCGCGCGATCGTTCGCCAGGGCCGGCACCTGGATGCGGAGCTGGCCGGCCGGCGGCAGGATCACGTGGACGGCCGGCCCCGGGACGGTGGCCGGCACGGTGACCGGCGCCGACTCACCGGACTCGATCAGCAGCAGCCAGCTCCCCGCCGGCACGTTGGCGAGCCGGGTGCGGCCGGTCTCCCCGCAGGGATAGGTGCCGCTCACCACCACGGTGCCGTTGCCGTCGAGCGCCGCCACGAGCAGGCGGTCCGGGGGCTGGCCGGAGGCGAGCTGGGCCTCGACCGTCACCCCCTCCGTGGGATCGAGGCGGATCTCGACGTCGCCGGGAGGCGAATCCCCGCTCACCTCGATTTTTTTCTCGGCCGCCCCATACCCATCCTTGGCGGCGGACACCGTCCAGGCACCCTCGCTGACCTCGGGCAGATGGAAGGCGCCGTGGGCGTCGGTGGTGGCGTTCGCGAAGTAGGAGGGGCGGGCGTCGGAGCCTTTCAGGAAGACCCCGGCCCTGGCGACCGGCGAGGCGTCGGTGGCATCGAGCACCCGTCCGGAGAGGCTCGCCGTGCGCAGCTCCACGCGGATCGTCTGATCCCCCGAGATCTCGACCTTCTCGCTGTGCGGCGCGCCGTTCGGCGTGATGACGCTGAGCACGTAGCTGCCGTCGGCGAGCCCGGCGAACCGGAAGCCTCCCTGGTGATCGGTCGAGCTCCTCTGGGGGTCGCCGGGCCCGCCGAGGAGCAGCGCGGCCTCGGCGAGCGGCTCGCCGTTGCGCAGCACGACCCCCGACAGCGCGTGGCCGCCGCCGAAGTGGAGGTCGAGCCGGGCCTCGACGCCGCCGGGCTCGATCGTCACCTTCCCCTCGGCGTGCAGCGGGGTGTCCGGCACCATGGCGTTCACCGTCCAGGATCCCGGTGAAAGATGGACGATCCGGTAGTTCCCATCGGCGTCGACGCTCCCCAGATGGAACATCGAATCCACCCAGACGCGCACCCGGGAGAGCTGGCTGAGATCGAGGCCGGTCAGCCGCCCGGCGACCGCGCCCTCGGCGGCCGAGATCCTCAGCTCGATCCCGCTCATCGGCGCGCCGGCCAGCGTCACCGCCGTCTCGGCGGACCCGCCGGCGGACCCGGAGTCGAAACCCCGCGGCGAGGCGTGAAGGCTGTATTTGCCGTCGTCCAGACCGGCGATGCGAAACGACCCGTCCTCCCCGGAGTCCGTGACGCGGGAGTCGTGGCTCGCGCCGGAGAGGAAGACGACGGCGCCCGCGAAGGGGTTGCCGGCGATGTCGATCACCCGGCCGGAGACCTCGAGCCCGCGGTCGAGCTGAAAATCGACCCCGCGGGTCTCCCCCTTCGCCTCGACGTCGCGGACGGCGCGCCGGTACCCTTCGGCGCGCGTCTCCAGGGTGTGCGGGCCGGGGGCGATCCCCTCGATGCGGTAGTGGCCGTCGGCGTCGGTGCCGGCCCGCAGGGAAGAGAACGTGATCGCGCGCCCCCGCGAAGCCTCGGTCACCGCCACCCTGGCGTTCGGGACGGGGCTGCCTTCGGGCGACAGCACCCGCCCCTCGACCGCGGCGCCGGCGAGGAGCACGATCTCGAGGCCCGCGAGCTCCTGGCCGGGCTTCACTTCCAGCCCCCGCAGCTCGGCGCTCTGGTGGCGCGGCGCCTCGGCGCTCAGCCCGAACGGACCGGGAGCGACGTCGGCGAAGACGAATCCCCCCTCGTCGTCCGCGATCCCCTGCTTGGGGTCGACCCCCATCGACCGTGAGCTGGAGAGCCCTCTCGCGTCCTCGAAGACGGCGACGGTGGCGCCGGCGACCGGCTTGCCGTCCGCATCGATCACCCGCCCGGAGACGCGGGCCGTCGGGCGCAGGACGATGCGGAGGGGGGTCGGAGTGGGGACGGCGACGCCCGGCGCCGAGGCCGGCCCGTAGCCCGGATGGATGACGAACAGGTCGAGCGTGCGCCCCGGCGCGAGGTCCTCCAGCGCGAACGAGCCGTCGGCGGCGGTGAAGAGCCCCGTCGACTCGGCCTCGCCCAGCACGAACGACAGCCCGTCGCGGTCCGTCCCCTCCACCCGCACCTCGGCGTCCGCCACCGGCTCTCCCTGGGCATCGGTCACCACGCCGCGGATGGCGGCGCCGGGCGCCAGCAGCACCGTCCCCAGATCGGAGGCTCCCGTGCCCTCCGGCAGGGCGAGGGCGGGAACCGTCAGCGGCGCGAACCCGCGGGCGCGGACGGCGAGATCGAAGCTCCCGGCCGGCAGGTTCTTCACCTCGAAACGGCCGGCGGCGTCGGTGACGCCCGGGAACCGCAGGGGATCGCGGGCCTCCCGCAGGCGGGCGCCGAGGTCCGCGGGCGGCGTCGCCCGCAGCTGGACCTGGGCTCCGGCCACCGGGCGCCGGCCGCTGTCGATGACCAGGCCGAACGCGGTGCGCCCCCGGTGCAGGACGACGCGGAGGTCCGGCGCCGGGCCACCGGCGGCACCGGCGGCGCGCGCCGGCACCTGGAGGCGCGCGGGAGCGAAACCCTGGCGCTGGACGCGCAGGTCGTAGGCGATGCCGGACGCCAGCCGGGAGAGCTGGAAGCGGCCGGACGCCGCGCTGCGCGCGAAGCCGCCGCTGAGCAGGGCCGCGAGGTTGCGCCTCGACAGGGAAGCCAGCGGGGTGGCCTTGAGATCAGCGCCGGCCACCGGCTGCCCCGCCTCGTCGACCACCACGCCCCTCGCCGCCAGCCGCGGCAGGAGGGTCAGGGTCGGCACCCGCCCCGCGGCCGCCTTCTCCTGCGCGGCGAAGGTGCCGGGCGCGGCGGCGAAGACGCGGGTCTCCGCCGCGAGATGGGGGAAGCGGAAGGTGCCGTCCGCGCCGGCGCGCAGCATCGAGCCGAGGTCCTGGTCGCGCCACACCAGCGCCCCCGGCACCGGGCGGCCGCCCGCCTCCGCGACGACCTTGCCGCTCACCGGCGCCGCGGGCGGCAACGTCAGCCGCGTGGCCACGGCCGGAGAAGCCTCCTCCGGTTTCGCCCCCCGCAGCCGCGCGTCGAGCCGCCGGCCGTCCGCCGCCGCGAGGCGCAGGTCGATCCCCGCCGCCGGCACCGCCAGATCGAGCCGCCCCGACTCCGCCGTGCGGCCGGCCGGCCAGGAGCTCTCCTTGAGGACGACCAGCACGCCGGGCATCGCCTTCCCCTGCGCATCGTGAACCGCGATGGACCGCGGCGCGCCGGCCGCCAGACGGAGGCTCGCGGCGCCGGCGCGCACCTTCTCCTGCCGGGCCGGGAGGTATCCCGCCGCCGCGGCCCACACGGTCGGCGTCTCGTCCGCCCCCCGCGGCACCGTCACGCCGCCGGTGGCGTCCGTAAAGGCGACGCGGCGCAGCGGCAGGGACCATCCCGACGCGCCGGAGGCCCCCAAGAAGGAGGCCGCGATGGCTCGCGGGCTCTCCACGCGGACCCAGGCCTTGGCGAGCGGCTTCCCCTGGGCATCCGCCACCCGCACCCGCAGGCCGGCGTCGGGCACCAGACGGGCGTCGGGAAGGTCGGTCTCCTCGGTCAGCGGCAGGAGGGGAGTCTCGAGGGGGAGGAAACCGGGGGCCGCGAGGCGGACCGTCCACATCCCGCTGTCCGGAGCGGTGAGCCGGAAGGTCCCTGCCGCGTCGGTCGCAACGCTCGCCACCGGCTCCGCACCGGCCTTGCCGGCGAGCTCCAGCGCGCTCGCCGCGAAGCCCGGCAGCTCGGGGATCAGGGCGACCCGCACCCCCGGCGCGGCCTGGCCGTCCGGCGTCAGGACCCGTCCCGAGACCGCGATGCCGGCGGCGTGGACAGGGTGAGGAAGGGCGAGCGGCGCGAGCAACAGGAAGACGAACGCGGACGGTCTCTTCACGGCGGCTCTCCTTGGGCAGGGCGTGCCCTTCAAGAATAGCAAGAAAGCTCCAGGCCGATTGGCATGGCACCGGGAAGCGCCGGCAGAAAAAGTGGCCCTTGCCAGGAAGGCTCCGGCAGGCCAAGCTCGCTCGGGCGACGATCCACGAACGAGCCCGCGAGGAGGCGACATGGGAACGAGACGGAGAGCCGCTGGCAGGGCACTGATCCTGGCGTTGACGATAGGCGCCGCCGGCATGGCGATCGCCGCGCACGCTGCGAATGCCGCGCCGGCGCCCAAGCCTCCCGAGCTGCCGCGCGGCCAGCTCGTCGAGCGGGTCGCCTGCGCGGAGCACCCGGAGCAGACCTACGCCCTCTACCTGCCGAAGGGGTACACCCCGCAACGCAAGTGGCCGATCCTCTATGCCTTCGACGCCAGCTCGCAGGGAAAGTCGGTGGCCGCGCTCTTCCAGAGCGCCGCGGAGACCTACGGCTGGATCGTGGTCAGCTCCTGGAACACGGCGAGCGACGGCCCGATCGAGCCCAACTTCGTGGCGATGCGGGCGCTGTGGGCCGACACCCACGACCGCTTCGCGATCGACGAGTCGCGCGTCTACGCGGCGGGTTTCTCCGGCACGGTCCGCTTCTCCTGCATCCTCGCCCTCACCGCTCCGGGGACCATCCGCGGCGTCATCGGGGCCGGCGCCGGCTTTCCCTTCGGCACGCCGCCGAAACGCGGCAACCCCTTCGTCTTCTTCGGCACGGTGGGAGACCGGGATTTCAACTGGTACGAGATGAACGATCTCGACACCGCGCTGACCCAGGTGGCCGTCCCGCACCGCATCGAGCACTTCGCCGGCGTCCACGGCTGGCCGCCGCCCGAGCTCGCCACCCAGGCGGTGGCCTGGATGGAGATGGCCGCGATGAAAGCCGGCAAGCGGCCGCAGAGCCCCCAGGACGCCGCGCTGGTCGCGGCGCAGTGGGACGCGGACCGCGAGCGGGCGCGAGCCCGGGCGGCGGCCGGCCACCCCGCCGACGCCCTCCACACCTGGCGGGCGATGGCCGTCGACTACGCCGGCCTGCGCGGCCCCGCCGACCTCGCCGAGGCGGGACGAGAGGCCGCCGCCCTCGCCGCCTCGCCGGCCTGCCAGAAGGAGCTGCACGACCGGGCGGAGCGCGACCGCCGCGACAAACAGACCCTCGCCGACGGGCCGGGGATCCTCGCCCGCAGTCTTCCTGGAAATAATCCGGCGCAGAACCCCGGCAGCGATCCGCTGACCGTGGCGCAGACCGTCGCCCTGCTCAAGATCCCCGAGCTCAAGGCGCGCGCCGCCTCCGCCGACGCCGAGGAGAGCCTGGCCGCCAAGCGCATCCTCAACACCTATCTCGGCCAGACCGGCTTCTATCTGCCGCAGAGGTACCGCGAGCGCAAGGAGTACGACCGCGCCATTTTCGTCCTCTCGGTGGGCGCCGAGATCCGGCCGGACGACCCGTGGGTGTGGACCGAGATCGCCCGCTTCCACGCCCTCAAGGGGGCGCCGGGGCACAGGCAGGCGCTCGAAGCGCTGCGCAAGGCGGAGGCCAAGGGGCTCGCCGACGCCAGCCTTCTGACGGAGGGAGAAGACTTCGCCGCCCTGCGCCAGGACGAGGAGTTCCGGCAGATCCTGGCGCAGGTCGAAAAGCGGAAGTAGCGAGCGGAAATAAAGAGCGGAGAAAAGGCTACTTGCCCACCCAGGGGGGCGCCGGGCACTTGACGCTGGGCGGGTTCGGCGTTCCCGCGTACTTGTGATGGGGGATGTAGGCGTCGACGGCCGTCAGCAGCCCCGTGCTCGCGGCGCGCACGACGAACGCGAAGGGCTCGGCGTAGGGCTTGAACTGGTTCTTGCCGACCTCGACCATGTTGCAGTGCGGCCACACCCCCGTCAGCCCGTCCTTCGCCAGGTCCATCACGCTGCCGTAGCCGCCGCCGTAGGCGAACTGTGGGCCTTTGCGGACCTTGGCGGCGCCAGCCGCCTCGTCGTTCGTCCCCTCGATCTTCACGTCCGTGATCCCGGCCTGCCGCAGGCGGTTGCGGAGGTCGTAGTCGGCGGTCGAGCCGGGGGTCACGATGATCTGCTTGCCGCGCAGGTCGCCGATGTCCTTGAGCTTGTCCTTGTCCGCCGTGCGGACGAGGTAGGCCCGCACCACCGTGTAGTACGCCGCCGACCACTGACCGGCCGCCCCGGTGGCCTTGCGGCGGGCCTCCGTGTCGGAGATCCCCGTCCCCGCGACGTCGCACTCCTTCTTCCCCGGCCGCAGCCAGATGCCGTCGAACTCCGGGACTTCGACCGCCTTGAACGCCAGGCCGTTCGCCTTCGCGAAGGCGGTGACATAGTCGACGTCCCACCCCTTCCAGACCCCGCCCTCCTTCCACGCGAACGGTTTGAAGCCGGCGTACAGGCAGACCTGCAAGGTGCCCGGCTGGAGGGTGTGGATCACGGCGGTCTTGGCAGGATGACCGGCGGTGGCGGCGTGGGCGGACCCCAGGCACGCGGCGGCGAAAGTCGCGGTGAGCGCGAGGCAGCGGACGGACGGACGGATGCTTTTCGGCATGCAAAAACCCTCCCTTGGAGCGCGGTCGATAGGGTGGAAGCGTATACCCGCTCGCCGGTCCGGTGGGTTGGGGCTCGTTTGGCTTCGCCTCCCTCCGCCCGGGCATGAATACCCGGGCTAAGAACAGCGCCCCCTGAAGGGGGCTTCGAAGCCGGATTCATCCGGCGCCGTTCGTAGCCCGGCGATTCATCGCCGGGCGGGAAGGCTGAGCCTCCAGTAGCTCTGGCTTCCAGTAGCTCTGGCCGCGAAGTTGCACCCTCCGAGCCTCAAGCTTAGTCAGCGACAGGGCCCGAGGCCCGGAAGAGGTGGTCCGCAATGCGAGGGAAACCGGCGTCGTACCGCGTTTTGAGCGTTCTCCTGCTGGGCTGTGCCCTGGCCTTCCCGCGCGGGGCCGGGGCGTCCCCCGGAGGGGACGCCCCGACTTCTCCCGCCTTCGCCGCCTCCTGGGCGGAGATCGACAAGCTCGTCCAGGAGGGAAAGAAGGGGGAGGCGCTGCCGCGGCTGGAGCGGCTCCTCGCCGCGGCGCGGACGGCCGGCGACGAGGAGACGTGGACGCGCGCCCTGGTGGGGGCGGCCCGGCTCCGCGCGGATCGCGACGCCTTCGCGGACGCCGCCCGCATCCTCGCCGAACCGCCGCGCCCCGCGGGGGCGGTCTACCGGGCGGTGATCGACCTCTACCAGGCGGAGACGCTGGTGCGCTACCTCCAGGGCTTCTCCTGGGAGATCTCCCGGCGCGAAAAGGTGGAATCCTCCGAGGCGTTGCCGCTCGAACGGCAGACGCAGGGCGAGATCGCCGCCGCCGCCCTCGCCGCCGGCCGTGACGCCTGGAGCCTGCGCGGCGAGCTCGGCGACCTTCCCCTCTCCCGCCTCGCGCTCTATCTCACCCCCAACGACTACCCCCCCGAGGTCCGCGGCACGCTGCGCGACTCCCTCTCCTATCGCTTCGCCGAGCTGCTGGCGGACCCGAGCCTCGGGTCGGCGCAGAACGCATCCGACGCCGAGAGCCTCGACCTCCCGGCCCTGCTCCGCGGGGACGTCGGCTCCGCCGCCGGGACGGCTCTCCATCCGTTCCAGGAGCGGGTGGCCGTGCTCGCCGACCTCGAAGCCTGGCACCTGGCGGCAGGGCGGCGGGAGGCGGCGCTGGAGGCCCGGCTGACGCGGCTGCAAGGGGTCTACGACGAGTTTCCCGACGGCGAGGACCGGCGGCTGATCCGCCGCGAGATCGAGGCCCGGCTGGCCGGCTTTCGCGACGTCCCGTGGTGGTCGATGGGGATGGCCACCCTGGCGCGCCTGGAGATGGCGGCGGAGAACGCGCCCGGCCATCTCGTCCGGGCGCACACGGCCGCCGTCGCCGGACGCGACGCCTGGCCGGGCTCGCCGGGGAGCGAACGCTGCCGGGCGATCGCCCTCGAGGTCGAGCAGCCCGAGCTCCGGCTCCAGGCGATGGCGAGCGACGGGCTCGGCCGCCGCTCGCTCGAGGTCCGCCACAAGAACCTCGCCGCGGTCTACTTCCGGGCCTACGGCTCCGCCCCGCAGCCGGCCTACACCGGCGAGCTGTCCAGCCCGGAGGTGGAGAACCTGCTGCACGGCGCCCCACCCCTGGCCGCCTGGCGCGTCGCCCTTCCGGACGCTCCCGACCTCGACCGCCACGCCACCTGGGTGGTGCCGCCGATCGCGCACCCGGGTGCCTATCTCATCGTCGCCTCGGCGCGGGAGGACTTCTCCGCGGAGAGGAATCCCCTCTCCGCCGTCCGCATCCTGCTCGGCGATCTGGTGCTGGTGACCCAGCAGGCCGACCCGGGGGTGGACGGGCTGGCGCTCTCGGGAGCCACCGGCGAGCCGGTCCCCGGCGTCGCGCTCCGCCTCGCCGACAGCAACGGTTCCCTCAGCCCCGCCGGGAAGACGGGAGCCGACGGCGGCTTCCGGCTGTCCGTCCCGGCGCAAGGGGGCTTCCGCGTGCTCGCCGACTCGCCCGCCGGGCCGGCCGAATCCGAGACCCTCTACACCGCGGATCCCGGCCCGGGGGAGGAGCTCAGGGTCTCGACCCTGATCTACACGGATCGCGCCATCTACCGACCCGGGCAGACCCTCTTCTGGAAGGTGCTGGTCGTCCAGGGATCGCGCCGGGAGGCGCGCTTCGGCGGTCTGGCCGGGCGGCAGGTGACGGTGACCCTGCGCGACGCCAACTCGCAGGAGGTGGCGGCGCGGACCGTGACCACCAACGGTTTCGGCACGGCCGCCGGCGAGATCCCGATCCCCGCCGGCCGCCTGCTGGGGTCGTGGTGGCTGGAGACCCGCCTCGACCCCGCGGCCGCCGGAGACCCGAAGGGCCACGCGTCCGTCCAGGTGGAGGAGTACAAGCGGCCGACCTTCGAGGTCCTCCTCGACGACCCCGCCACCCCCCTGCGGCTGGGGACGAAAGCGTCGCTGACCGGCCAGGCCCGCTACTACTTCGGCCTCCCCGTCACCCGCGGCCAGGTGCGCTGGCGGGTCGTCCGCACGCCGTCCGATCCCGGGTGGCGGCGAAGGGAGGGACCGGAGACCGCGCGGACGGTGGCGGCGGGCACCGCGTCCCCGGGAGCCGACGGCCGGTTCGAGATCGCCTTCTCGCCCCGGCCGCCGAAGGACTCCCACGGACAGGGAGAGGCGACGTATGAATACCGCGTCTCCGCCGAGGTGACGGACGACGGCGGCGAGACGCGCGAAGCCGCGCGCTCCTTCCGCCTCGGCCACGCCGCGGTCGAGGGAAAGATCGTGAGCGAGGGGGGCTTCCTCCCCGCCGGCCGGCCGGCCTCTCTCACCGTCACCCGGCGGGACCTCGACGGCGTGCCGCGGCCGGGCACCGCCTCGTGGTCGCTCTACGAGCTGCGCCAGCCCGAAATTCCCCGGATGCCTGCCGACCTGCCGGCGCCTCCCTCCGTTCCGGGGGAGGACGGGATCGCCCCCTTCCGCACGCCGGGCGACGCGCTGAGCCCGCCGTGGGGCCCGCGCCAGGAGCCGGAGGCCGCGCTGCGCGGCTGGCCGGCGGGGCGGCGCCTGACCGGCGGCGTCCTGCGCCACGGCGCGAACGGCGAGGCCGAGGTGAGGCTCCCGGCGCTGCGCCCCGGCGCCTACCGTCTGACCTGGGAGACCCGGGACGGCGACGGCACGGCGGCGACGGCAATAGCTACGGCGCAGCGCGAGCTGATCGTCACCGGAGCGCGGATCCCGCTCGCCCTGCCGGCGGTGCTCGCGCTGGAGCGCGCCAAGGTGCGCGCCGGCGGCACCGCCCGGCTGCTGGTCCACTCGGGATTCCCCGGCCAGGCGTTCTTCCTCGAGGTCTGGCAAGGCGGCGCGCGCCGCGAACGGCGTCTGCTGCGCGGCGGCCAGTCGCCCGCCGTGATCGAGATCCCGATCCGGGCGGCGGACCGCGGCGGCCTCGCCTTCCGTCTCCTGCTGCTGCGCGACCACCAGCTCTGTGATCTCTCGACGACCCTCGAGGTGCCGTGGGACGACCGCGAGCTGCGGGTGAGCTTCGCCACCTTCCGCGACCGCCTGCGCCCCGGCGCGCACGAGACCTGGAAGATCACCGTCCGTCCCCCCGCGGGAGAGTCCCCCGAGACCGCCGCCGCCGAGGTGCTGGCGACGATGACCGACCGCAGCCTCGAGCTCTTCGCGCACTGGGAGGCTCCCGACCCGCTCCGCCTCTATCCCGACCGCCGCCAGCTCCCTGATCTCACCGCGGGGCTGGGGAGAGGCCGGGAGACCTGGCAGCAGGGCCTGGGGTGGGATAAGGAGCCTCGGGAGCTGTCCGGCGACGAGCTGCTCTTCGACCTCGACAAGGATTCCATGCGGTTCGGACCTCCGACCCGGGATCCCTGGAGCGTGCTGCAGAGCGTGGACGAGATCACGCAGACGATCCAGGTCCCGGCGAGCCGTCCCCACCTCGACGGGCGGCGGATCGCGACCGGCGCCACGGTCAGCGCGGCTGAGCTGGCCGGCATCCCCACCGCGGGAGGTCTCCTGAACCCTCCCCCAGTAGCCCGGGAGCGCCCGGCGCCCGGGATGCCGCCGCGCAGCAACTTCGCGGAGACCGCCTTCTGGCAGCCGCGCCTGCTGACCGGCGCGGACGGCACGGCGACGATCGAATTCACCGTCCCCGACGCGGTGACCTCGTGGAACGTCTTCGTCCAGGCGGTGACCCGCGACCTGCGCTCGGGCACGCTGCGCAAGGAGGCGCGCTCCGCCCGCGACCTTCTCGTCCGCCCCTACCTCCCCCGCTTCCTGCGCGAGGGGGATACGGCGCGCCTCAAGGTCGTCGTCACCAACGGCGGCAAGCTTCCGGCGCGGGGCGAGGTGACGCTCGAGATCACCGATCCGGAGACCGGCGCGAGCCTGCTGGCCGACTTCGGGCTCGACGGCACAGCGGCGGCGGCGCGCCTCCCCTTCACGGCGGCGGCCGGCGGCGGCGCCAGCGTCGTCTTCCCACTAACGACGCCACGGCGGCTGGGCGCGGTGGCGGTCAAGGTCTCGGCAGTCGCCGGGGACGAGAGCGACGGCGAGCTGCGCCCGCTCCCCGTGCTGCCGTCGCGGGTCCACCTCGCGCAGTCCCGCTTCGCCGCCCTGCACGGCGCCGAGCGCCGCGAGCTGCGCTTCGCCGACCTGGAGAAGAACGACGATCCCACCCGGATCGACGAGCAGCTGGTGGTCACCCTCGACGGCCAGCTCTTCCAAGGGGCGCTGGCGGCCCTCCCCTACCTCACCAACTACCCCTACGAGTGCACCGAGCAGACCCTCAACCGCTTCCTGTCGACCGGGATCGTCTCCAGCCTCTTCGCGCGCTACCCCGCCGTCGCCGCCCAGGCCGCGGAGCTGGCGAAACGGCCGACGCCGCTCGTCCCCTGGGACGCCGCGGACCCCAACCGCACGCTGGCCCTGGAGGAGACCCCCTTCCTGGAAGCCGCGCAGGGCGGCGCGGAGCCCGCGAACGGCCTTCTCCAGGTGCTCGACCCACGGATCGCCCGCGCCCAGCACGACGACTCGCTCGCCAAGCTCGGCCGGATTCAGCTCCCGAACGGCGCCTTCCCCTGGTGGCCGGGAGGGCCCGCCTCCCCCTACATGACCGCCTACGTCCTCGAAGGGATGGCGCGGGCCGCCGAGTTCGGCCTCGAGCTGCCGCCGGAGATGCGAGAGGCGGTCCGCAAGGGCTGGGCCTATGTGGCGCAGGAGTACTGGGAGAGGCCGGGGAGAGACCTCGATCTTCCGGTCCAGATCCTGCTCAATTACGCCGCCTCGGCCTACCCCGATCCGTCCTGGATGGGGAAGGCGCTGACCGAGCCGGAACGCCGGCAGATCCTCGACGCCGGCTTCGCGCACTGGACCACGCTCTCCCCCTACCTGCGCAGCCTGCTCGCCCTCACCCTCCAGCGCATGGGCCGCCCGGCCGACGCCCGGCTCGTCTTCGACAGCGTCATGGACCGGGCGCAGACCACTCCCGACGAGGGGACCTTCTGGCAGCCCGAGGCACGCTCCTGGCTGTGGTCCAACGACACCGTCGAGTCCCACGCCTTCGCCCTGCGCACCCTGCTCGAGCTGCGGCCGGACGACCCGCGCCGCCATGGCTTGGTGCAGTGGCTCTTCCTCAACCGCAAGCTCGGCCATTGGAAATCGACCCGGGCCACCGCCGAGGCGCTCTACGCCCTGGTCCACTACCTCCAGAAGGAAGGGGAGCTCGGCGTCGGCGGAGTCGGCGACCGTCCACGCCGCGGGGAAGACCGCCAGCTTCAATTTCGCGCCGGACGAGCGCGAGCCGGCCGCGCCAACTGATCATTCCCGGCAATCAGATCCTCCCCGCCCAACCCGCCGTCGTGGTGGAGAAGAAAACCCCCGGCTTCCTCTTCGCCTCCGCCACCTGGCACTTCTCGACCGAAGATCCGCCGGCCGCGGGAAGCGGCGGCCTCTTCCACGTCGATCGCCGCTATTTCCTCCGTACTACGACGGGAGAAACGAAGGGAGAAGAAAAGGTTTTGCAACCGCTCGCCGAGGGGGCCCTCCTCAAGCCGGGCGACGAGGTCGAGGTGTGGCTCACGATCAGCAGCCGGCAGCCCGCGGAGTACGTCCAATTGCGCGACCCGCGGGCCGCCGGCCTCGAGCCCGGCACCGCCGGCTCCGGCTGGCGCTGGGAGCAGGGATTGTCCGCCTACGAGGAGACCCGCGACAGCGCCACCAGCTTCTTCTTCGAAGCCCTGCCCGCCGGCGAGCACACCCTGAAGTACCGCCTGCGCGCCAACCTCGCCGGCGAGTTCCGCGTCGGCCCCGCCACCCTGCAATCGATGTACGCCCCGGAGTTCGTGGCCTACTCGGGAGCAGCGGTGATCCGGGTCGGGGACGCTCCGTAGGGGCAGGGTCAGTGGCAGTGATCGGTACGGGATGTCCCACCGAATCCGCTGGCGCTCACCGTCGTCGAGCTCCTGCGCCGCGACGGGCGGTTCCTCGCCGTCCGCGGCGTCGACATGCTGGACGGCACCCCGGTGCTCGATCTGAAACCCTATCTTTCGAACGTCCCGACGGAAGGGCTCCGCCGCGGCTGGCTCGCGGAGGCCGAGGCGCGCAGGAAGGCCTGAGGCTGAAAGCTCCCCTGTGCCCGCTGAGGCGGATGCTAGGCTGTCGGAAGGACAGGGACGGAATAGGCTGTGACTTCAGGATCGACCGTGACGACAGTCAGCCCATGTTGCAGAGCCTGAGCGATCAGCAGCCGGTCGAACGGGTCACGGTGGAGTAGTGGCAGACCGGCGAGGTGCATCATCGCTCCTTCATCGATCGGCAGGCTTGCGATCCCGTGTGCGTCCCGCTGCTTGGGCAAGTAATCGGCCGGCGGAGCGGGAAGCGGGAGCTTGCCGAGGTGGTGCTTGATGACCGCTTCCCAGACCGAGGCGACACTCAGGTATACCTCATTCGCCGGATCATGGCGCACAGCCTCCCGGAATGGGATGGGAAGCTTCGGATCGGCGGTGATGTACCAGAGGAAAACGTGAGTATCGAGGAGCAGCCTCATCGCCCCTCGAACCCGCGGAGGATCTCCTCCGGCAAGGAGGCATCGAAGTCGTCGGGGACTTCGAAGGCCCCGGCGCAGAGGCCGAAGGGTCGCGGACCAGGCTGTGCGGAGGGAACAGGCCGCATTTCGGCCACCGGGCGACCGCCGCGGACCACGACGAGATGTTCCCCGGCCTCGACCCGGTCCAACAGGGCGTCCGGATGGAGTTGAAGATCTTGTAGGCTGACCGTGCTCATAAGCGCAGTTTAGCACCATGAAACCCCTCCCTATCCCTCCCCGCCTCGCGCCGCTGGCCCGCTTCGCCCGCTACGCCGCGCTCGCCCTCCTGCTCCTCGTCGCCGTCCAGGCGGCCCGCCTGCTGGCGCGCGACCCGTGCGTGGGGGTGGCGGACAACCGCGACTACTGGCGGGTGGCGAGTCCCGCGGGGATCGAGGTCGAGGCGCAGCCGCGGCACCGGCAGGGGCGCTTCGTGATCTGCGCCTATCCGAAGACCGCGCCCCGGCTCGGCTCGCTGTTCTCCAGCGCGGCGCTGGTGGCGTGGACGGCGCGCCCCCTGCGCTGGGGGTTGGCGGTCGCCGAAGGAGAGATCGATCTCCGCCAGGTCGGCCTGCTGTACGGCGTCCTCACCGCCGCGCTGCTCGCCGCCGCCCTCGCGCTCGGCCTGCCGCCGCTGCGCGCCCTCCTCTTCGCCTGGGTGCTGGCGGACCCCGGCTTCCTGCTCTTCTTCAACAGCCTCTATGCCGACCCCGCGCTCCTCCTCGGGCTGCTGGGGGTGGTCTGCCTGCTGCCGCTGCCGCCTCCTCCGATCGACGGTCGCCGCGCGCGCTGGGCGCGCTTCACGATACCGGCTCTCCTGATCCTCTGCGCGCTGCTGGCAGGGGCGAGCAAGATGCAGTACTCGGTGCTCCCCGGGATGCTCCTCGCGGCGTGCCTCGCCGGCCTCCTGCTCGAGAGGAGACGCCCGGACCGGGCCGGTCTCGTCTTCCTGGGCCTCCTCGCCGTGGCGGCCGTGGCCGCGCCGGCCAACTTCTTCTGGGGATCGGGGCCGCGCTTCCTCGACGCCAATGCCTACGACGCGGTGTACAGCGGCATCGCCCAGGTGGCGGGCGATCCCGACGCGGCGCTCGCCGAGCTCGGCATCCCGGCGGAGTACCGGTCGCGGCCGGCGAAGAGCTTCTTCGCCGCGCGGATCGGGCAGGACGACCCCGTGCTCCCCTACCTGCGGAAGCTGTCGCGCCTCCGCCTCGCCGCCCTCTACCTGCGCGACCCCGAGGCGCGGACGGAGACCGCGGCGCGGATCGCCCGCCTGCTCGAGAAGCAGGAGACCCACCCGCGCGGCACCTACACCCGCGAGGAGAGCGGCGCGCAGCCGCGCGGCTACGAGACCCCCTGGCAATTCGCGGCCTGGCGGGGGCGAATCTTTGGCGGGCTGGCGGCGTATACCCTCTGGATCTTCCTCGCGGCGCTGCCCGGCGTCCTGATCTGGCGGGCGGCCAGCCGGCGCTGGAACGCCGAGGACACGCTGGCGCTCTTCCTCGTCGTCTGGGTGATCGGCCAGTCGGCGATCGGGGTGCTGGGGGACGGGCTCGCCACCCTCGAGCAGCACCTGCTCGGCGCGCGCCTGGGGCTCGACCTGCTGCTCGTGCTGGCCGCCGTGCGGTGTGCTCGGCGCCGGCTTCCGCGCCGCGGCCGATCTTCAGGCGCGTGCAAAGAGTTTGTAAGCGAGGTAAGGAAGCTTTCGCAGGCCGATCCGGTTGCTGATCCGTACCATAGAATCGCCGCGTCGCCGCAAGCTCGCCGGAGGTTCGACGAGCTGACGGCGGCGCGGAGTCCGCAGCTTGTCCGCAACGTAAGGAGGCAGGGGATGTCGGGCAGCCTCGATCGCCGGCGCTTCATCTATCTCTCGACCCTCGCGGCGGCCAGCGCGGCCGTGCCGCGGGTTTCAGCAGATGCCGTGGGCGCCGCGAGCTCGGGAGCTCAAGGCGCGGCCAAGCCCGTCGTCCCCTGGGCCGGGTACGACAAGGCCATGGTGATCGACGCCCTGGGCTCTCCCGGCAACGGCGGCACCCCCCTGAGCGCGGCCGAGATCGCCGACGTCCGCGCCTCGGGAGTGACGGCCGTCAACCTGACCGTCGGCGCGCTCGGCAGCGGCGAGGACGTCTTCGAGCAGACGTTCAAGAACATCGGCGGCTGGGAGCGCGAGATCGACGCCCATCCCGAGGCGCTGCTGCGCATCCGCACCGCGGCGGACCTCGAGACGGCGCGCGCCACCCGCCGGCTCGGCGTCATCTACGGCTTCCAGGACGCCACGCCGCTCGGCGACGACCCCGAGCGGGTGGAGCTGTTCAGCCGCTTCGGCGTGCGCATCCTCCAGCTCACCTACAACCGCCGCAACCTGCTCGGCGACGGCTGCCTCGAGCCGGGCAACGCGGGGCTCTCCCGCCTCGGCCTCCAGGTGGTGGACCAGATGAACAAGCAGGGGGTGCTGATCGACCTCAGCCACTGCGGGCACCGCACCACCCTCGACGGCATCCAGGCCTCGAAGCGGCCGGTGGCGATCACCCACGCCGGCTGCGCGGCGGTCGCCGACCTCCCCCGCAACAAGAGCGACGAGGAGCTGCGTCTCCTCGCCCAGCGCGGCGGCGTGATCGGCATCTACTTCATGCCCTTCCTGCGCGCCAAGGGACAGCCGACCTCCGACGACCTGATCGCCCACCTCGAGCACGCGATCGACGTCTGCGGCGAGGACCACGTGGGGCTCGGCTCGGACGGCGGCACCTCCGCCATCGAGCTCACCCCCGAATTCAAGCAGCACCACCGCGAGGACGTCCAGAACCGGCGGCGGCTCGGCATCTCGGCGCCCGGCGAGGAGGAGGACGTCTACACCTTCCTGCCGGACTTGAACACCCCGCGCCGCTTCGCCACCCTCGCCGGCCTCCTCCTCCAGCGCGGCCACAAGGAGGCCCGCGTCGAGAAGCTCCTCGGCGGCAACTTCGCGCGCCTCTTCCGCGAGTCCTGGCATCCCGTTTGAACTGAAAGGTTTTCAATGTTCGAGAGCAACGAGCAGCGCCTCGACCTCGAGGCCGCCGGCCTCCGCTCGCCGGACAAGGCGGCCTCGCTCCGCCTGGCGGCGATCCTCCTCGTCGTCAACGTGCTGGTGCTCCTCCTCGTCTGCCTCGTCCTGCGCTCGACCCAGGTGCCGCTGGTCCAGATCGTCGTCGCCCTCGGCCTCGCGCGCCACCTCTACCGCCTCCGCCCGAGCGCCGAAGCCTGGGCCCTGGGGCTCGCCGCCATCGCCGGGGTGATCTCGCCGCTGGTCTTTTTCTGGCACTACCCCCTCCTCGCGGCGCTCCTCCAGAGCCTCCCCGTCTGGGGGCTCTCCGGCGCCCTCCTCCTCCTGCTGATCGGCGAACCGGGGAAAAAGCGGCGGATCGCGGCGGTGGCGGTCTACGTCGTGCTGACGGTGGGGATCTACGGCCTCGCCGTCGCCGGGCAGCTCGCGCGGTAGGGCGGCAGGAAGCCGGCTGGGATTCGCGCGTTTCCGAACCGATCTTGCGAGCCGCCTGTGGTGCGCACTCGAAAACTCCACTTGAGCAGAGCTTGAGGACATTCTAGACTGCGCGCGCCGGAGAACGCGCTCCGGCACTACTGGGAGACCTCTATGAAGAAGCAGGCGAAGAAGATGACCCTCACCAGGGAAACCCTTTCGCATCTCGAGAAGAACCTCGGACAGGTCGCGGGAGGCGTCACCGCCTGGGCCGACTGCGGCACCCAGACCTGTGCTCCTCCCTACTCGGGCTGTGACTGGAGCAACGGTCAAGACACCTGCATCAGCTGCGCCGGCGTCTGCACCACCAACTACTGCTGACCCTGGGGCGCGAAGCGATTCCCTAGAAGCGAAGGGGAACGTCGGAAAGGATCTTGCGACGTTCCCCCTCGCCTTGCGACGTTCCGGCGCCGATCAGCCGGCGCTTGCGAAGCGATCCTCGCGATCCGCCTGTGGCAAAATAGAACGCCCAGGTTCTCGCGACCTACTCCTGCTACGTCCCGCCCAGAGAGCCGCGGCGCTCGATCCCGCCCGTTCCCTCCACGCCGACTGAGGGCCGCCAGCGGCGAGCCCCAGGGGCGACGTAGAATCTCTGGACCGAGCGATGGCAACGAAAGGAATCCTCAATGGCACCGAACCTGGCGGGAATCAACGCAAGCTACAATCCTGAACGGGAGCGTGCGAGCCGAGTATTGGCGGGAGCTCGCCCCGGAGCAAAGGAGGCCCTCCGCGGCGCGCTGGCCGCCTTGCAAGCAGAGGCCGCCGCCTCGCCGGTCCATCCCGCGCGGGAGCCTGCTCCCGCACGAAGCGGCTGTGGCGGCCCGCTGGCGGCTGGCTGTCTGGGTGTGCTCCTGGGGATCGTTCTTACGATCGGTGCCGAAATCGCCGCGGTCATGATGGGGGTTCAGGCGGTCGGCGACGCCTTTAAGAAGATGTCACCACGGGGGACCAGTTGGGGTACGCATTCGGACAGCAGCCAACCCAGGAGCCCTTCGACCCAGGGGACCGAGGATCACGTGATGCCTCCCAATGACCGGCTCCTCAGCTACTGCGGCACCCCGCGGGAATCCAGCGACAGCAAGGTGGCCGCGGCCTGCGCCGAGGCGCGCAGAGACCCGAAGCTCCACCAGGACGTGAACAAAGAGAAGGGCGAAAATTGAGCTCTGAGGTCGAAACGAGCTGCTAGCGGCGCCCCTTCCTCCAGGGCGCCGGCCGTTGCGCCCTGGAGCTGGGCGCCGCGCCGCGGGAAGCGAAGCCGACAGCGAATCCGCGATCTCTTCTTTCAATGCATTGACAAGCCCATGAGGATACTTACAATTTGCAGGAACCCTGAAGTGAGTGAACCCCCCAGCTCACTTCTCGACAAAGGAGATTCCTCATGCGCAAGAAGCTCATCCTCCTGATGCTGGCCCTCGTCGCCACCGCGGCCACCAGCATCCTCACCCCCGCCCCGGCGAGCGCCTGCAACGGGTACATCGTCGATTGCGGTGACGATCCCCCGATCTGCTGCCCCTGGGGCCTGAACTGCTATTGCCCCTAAAGGGCGCTGATCCCCGGGGCGGCGCCGGCCGCCCCGAGGATCTCCTCGCCGCGGTCGCAGCCACGAAACCCCGCCGGCGCGCACCCTCTCTTTTGAGAGGAACGGCGCGCCGCCTCTCCAGGTGCCGGCAATTCCGCCGGCGATCCGCAGCAGAAAGGTGAAGCCATGAAGAAGACGAGCCTGAAGAAGATGTCCCTCTCCCGCGAGACCCTCCGCCGGCTCGAAGATGACAAATTGGAGCATGCGGCGGGAGCCATCAGCGCGGCCTGCCCGACCACCAGCGACAACGGATCCTGTTACTTCGATAGCTGCCCCCGGACCTGCAGCTACACGAGCTGCTAGCGGAGCCTCCTCCTCCAGGGCGCTCGCCGTTGCGGCGCCCTGGAGCCTGCGCGCCGCACCGCGGGCGGCCGAGAGGACCCGCCGTCCGGCGGAGACCTCCCAACCTGACAGCCGTCCGTTACTTCACACGCACGCCGGCGCTGCGAATCACCACCCACCTCCCGGCGCGCTTTTCCAGCAGGTCCATATAGAGGAACTCGCCGCTGATGTCCTTGCCGTCGCGGTGACGCTTTTCCGTCACGCTGCCTTTGACGGCGGCCACGTTGCCGAGCACTTGAACGTCCATCGGCCCGAGCACGAACGATTCGAGCGTATCCTTTCCGGACTTGATCTCCTGCAGCATGCTTTCCTTTGTCACCTTCTTTCCGGACGCCCCGCCGGGCGCCCAATCGTCCGCGAAGATCCGCTCGAGCGCGGCGATGTCGCGGGCGATCATCGCATCGCCCATCTGCTGCCCAAGTCGCTTCAGCGTCTCCACCTCGCCGCTGTCCTGGGCCGGCGCCTCCGCCGCCCGGACCCCCTGCGGCACGATGCAGGACCACGCGAGCACCAGCACTCCGAAAAACATTCTCATCTCTTGGATCCTCCTATGATGGGTTAGCCAGCATCCAACGACCCCACTCTAGGGGTTCCGATCGGAGCGGCCAAGACCGCTCGCTGCTTCCCGCCGACCGTTTGCAGCATCGCCGGCATCTCGCTTTGGTCCGTCCCGTATACTCTCGCCATGATCACTGCTCGCTTCGCCGAACGCGCCGTCCGCTGGCCGTGGATCGCTGCCATCTGGGCCGCGGGCGGGCTGGTCGAGGCGAGTCAGACGATCCTCGTCATGCACGCGGAAGGCCGCCACCAGCCGTGGCTTCCGCTGTTCGCGACCGAGTTTGCGATCTGGCTGCCGTGGGCGCTCGCGACGCCATCCATCGTCGGCCTCGCGCGCCGCCGTCCGATCGTTCGTGACGCCAGCGTACGGACGTTCACCGTGCACGTCGCGGCGCTCGCGATGGTCAGCACAGTGACCGAAGCGTGGTCCGCCTGGCTCCAGGTGCTGTTCAATCCGTGGGGCAATCGCACCTGGCCGACGTTCGTCGACACCTTCCGCACGACGCTCGTCTTCCAGGCCTTCATGTTTCTCGTCGTGTATGCCCTGATCCTGACGGTCACCCATCTCGCCGACGCACGCGAACGCATCGCGCGCCAGGCCACCGAGTCGGCGCGGCTCGCCGAGGAGCTCGCGACCGCGCAGCTCGCCGCGTTGCGCGGACAGATGGAACCGCACTTCATCTACAACACGCTCAATGCCGTCACCGGCCTGGTGCGCGATCGGCGCAACGAAGAAGCGCTGAGCATGATCGTCGGACTCAGCGAATTCCTGCGTCGCGCCTCGGAGGATTCGCATCGATCGCAAGTGACGCTCGGCGAGGAAGTCGACTACCTGCAGCGGTATCTCCAGATCCAGCAGGTTCGCTTCGGCGAGCGTCTTCGCACTCGGCTGGACATTCCGCCGCACCTGTTGAGCGCCATGGTTCCCAACCTGCTGCTGCAACCGCTGGCGGAGAACGCCATCAAGCACGGCATCGCGCGGCGCGTCCTCGGAGGAACGGTCGCCGTTTCGGCGGTACGCGAGAACGGCGACCTCCTCATCACGATCCAGAACGACGGCCCGGCGCGCGACGGCGATGCGGACGCGCCCCACGTCGGCGTCGGCATTGCCAATCTGAGCTCGCGATTACAGATCCTGCACGGTGATCGATCCGCGCTGCAGCTGCGTCACGCGGACGCGGGCGGCACGGAAGTGGTGGTTCGTCTGCCCTACACGGAGGCTTGAAAGCGTTGATGAGAATTCTCGTCGTCGACGACGAGGCGCTGGCGCGGCGGAATCTGATCGTGCTTCTCGAGCGCGATCGCGACGTTGTCTCCATCGCCGAGTGCGCTTCCGGCCTGGAGGCGGTCGAAGCCCTCCGTCGTTCGGCGTACGACCTCGTGTTCCTCGACGTGCAAATGCCCGAATGCGACGGTTTCGACGTGCTCGAGCTGCTCGGCGGCAGCGTGCCGCCGGCGATCGTCTTCGTGACCGCGTATCAGGAGCATGCGTTGCGCGCCTTCGAAGCCGGCGCTCTCGACTACCTGCTGAAACCGTTCGACGACGCACGCCTGGAGCGCGCCCTCTGCCGGGCCAAGGACAAGATCGCGCACTATGCCTCGCAAGCGTCACGCCCGACGGACCGCCTCGTCGTCAAGAGCCGCGGCCAGGTGCTCTTCGTCGATGTGGCGGACATCGACTGGATCGAGGCCGACGGCTACTACGCCCGTCTCCACGTCGGCGGCGCCACGCACCTCCTGCGCCGACCCCTGTCGGAGCTCGAGGTCGATCTGGGCGGAGCGCGGTTCGTCCGCATCCACCGCTCCGTCATCGTGAGCCTCGACCGCATTCGCGCCCTCGAGCTCCACGCGGAAGGCGACTACGAGGTCGTCCTGAAGTCCGGCGAACGACTGCGGCTGAGCCGACGATTCCGCAAGAGCCTCCAGGAACGTCTCGGACAACCCTGATAGGATAAGTGACGATGCCTTCCAGAAATCTCCGATTCGCGCTTCTCCTTGCCTTCCTGACCACACAGTCCGCGGCCCTTGCCGCCGCTCAGGACCGCGCGTACCAGGTCGCCGACATCGCCCCGGACACGCCGGCCCAGAACCAGGGCGGCCAGGTGTACCCGGGTTTTTTCCAGCCGGTGACCGATGGCGATGTCTTCCTCGCTCCGGCCGGCACGGGGTTTCCGAGTATCTGGCGAACCGACGGCACGCCGGATGGGACTCGGCCCGTGGTCGCGGGTGCCGTGATCGGCAACGGCGCGCTGATCGGCAGCAACGGTCAGCGCGCTTACTTCGCGGCCTCGGACTCGAGCGGCGGCACCACCGCGCTCTGGGCGACGGACGGGACTCCAGGCGGCACGGTGTTGCTGAAGGCCGGCCTCGGAGGCCCTCACTTCCCCGGCTTCACGGCCGACCCGACCGTGCTGGAGGGCCGCCTCTTCTTCCACGATTGCGCCCCCCGGCCGTCCAACGCGTGCGATCTCTGGACCTCCGACAGCACCGTCGAGGGAACGCGCAAGCTCATCACGCTTGACGGCGGCGCGACGCGGCTCGCGGGCTCCGGCGGCGTCTTCTACTTCCTCGCTTCGGCCACGGGCGACTCTCGCCTGGCCCTCTGGAGGACCGACGGCACCCCGGGCGGCACGCTCTCTCTGCGAGCCTTCAGCAATGTCGGGGCCACGTACGACGTCGCCTCGGTCGGCGGACGAGCCCTCGTCGTGGCCGAAGGGAAGCTATGGGCCAGCAACGGAACTGCCGTCGATCCGATTGCCACGCTGGGCAGCCAGGAGTACATCACCTTCCAGAGCGCGGCCGTCGAAGGGGGAGTGCTCTACTTTCTGGCCATGCCGATCGACGGCGGCACCACCCTCACCGTGTGGCGCAGCGACGGCACCCCGGCAGGCACGTCGACGGTGCTGAGCACGCCGGTTGCCTTCGACCCGTTGACGCCGTACCCGTGGGTGCAGCGACTTGGCTCGCGCGTCTACTACCTGATGCCCGGGCCCCAGGGCCGCGAGCCCTACTCCTTGTGGTCGAGTGACGCCGGCGGTCGAGGCGCGCAGCCGGTGGCGTGCGGCGGCTGCGCGTCGATACCCGATCCTGGCTGGATCCTCGTTTCCGGCAGCAAGCTGCTCTTCCCCGCAGCCTTGGGCGACGTCCACACCCTTTGGGCGGTCGACTCGGCTCAAGTCCCGCGCCCCGTGGCAACCTATTGCACGGGTTACTGCCGAACGGACGCAGCCGTCGTCGCCGGCGCCAGGGCCCTGTTCCCGGTGTCGGCGACATCAGGGGGCACCGAGCTGTGGGTGACGGACGGGAGCGCGGCCGGCACACGGTCGGTGGGCTCGTTCCCATCCTTCTTCAATCTGTACGCCTCGAAGCACCTGGACGGTGTTCTGTTCGCGGCGTCGCCGGAGCTGTCCCGGGAGACCAACCTCTGGATGAGCCGGGGAGCTCCCCAGAACACCGTGCCGCTGACGGCGGTGGAGGGTGACGGCTCCGAGCCGCGCGAGCTGCGGCGAGCCGGGGACCGCGTCGCCTTCCTGGCGTGCCGGGGGCCCCAGGGGCTGTGGGGCGCCGGAGCGCACGACGCCGAGCTCGCGAAGGACGGCTACGTCGACTGCTCCTCCACCGACGCCTTCTCTCCTTTGGTGAGCGCGGGCAACAGCACGTTCTTCGAGTACGCAGAGTTCACCGGAGAGTCCGAAGTCTGGGCGACCGATGGCACCGCGGCCTCCACGCGGAAGGTGTGGGACAACAGCGTCGACGGCGGTTTCGTGCGCGACATGGCCGCGTTCGGAGCCGGCCTCGTGTTCTGGACCTCTCGGACGGTCGGCGACCAGCCGGTCGCCAGTCTCTGGCGAAGCGACGGCACGGCCGCCGGCACGACGAAATCCTTCGATCTGCCGCCTGGCGTGGGATCGGGCGTGGGCTCCACCCCGCTCGGTGGGGAGCTCTACTTCCGGGCCGCCTCGCCGAATCTGCAGGTCTGGCGGACGGATGGCTCCGCGGGAGGAACCCGAAGCCTCACCGGCGAGCCGGGCAGCGAGTTCGTGCAGGATCCCGAGTACACGCGCGCCGGGGGCTTCGTCTACTTCACCGGCGGCCATGGCATCTGGCGCACGGACGGAACGGCGGCAGGCACCCTCCTGGCGATTCCCGGACCGCAGGACGGCGATCCGTACGGGAACGACCGCTTGAGCTGGCTGCACGAGCTGAACGGCGCGCTTCTCTTCCTGCGCACGGAAAAAGGCGTGTCGACTCTCTGGCGCACGCAGGGGACTCCCGCGTCCACGCAACAGATCGCCGCGTTGAGGGTGATCACTGGGCCCCGGTCGGCGGCCTCCTTCGGCGGCCATTTCTACTTCGCCGCCGACGATGGCGCGCACGGCGTCGAGCTCTGGCGAACCGACGGCACCGCCGCCGGCACGGTCCTGGTCCGCGACATCGGGCCGGGGCCGATCTCCGGCAACCCGCGCGAGTTGGTCGCCGCCCAGGGCAAGCTGTACTTCACCGCGGACGACACCCTCACCGGCAGCGAGCTCTGGGTCTCGGATGGCAGTGCCGGGGGGACGCGCATGGTGCAGGACATCGCCCCACAGGCGGCCTCGTCCTCGCCCGCCGATCTCACCGTCGTGGGCGACCTCCTCTACTTCTCGGCCGACGACGGCGTGACCGGGCGCGAGCTCTGGGCGCTGCCGCTCGGCGCACAGCCGACCGTCTGCGCACCGGGCGACGAGCGGCTCTGTCTCAGCGATGGCAGGTTCCAGATCGAGGTCGCATGGCGGGACTTTGCGGGCAACACGGGGCGTGGGCACGCGGTGCCGCTGAGCGCCGACACCGGCTACTTCTGGTTCTTCGGCGCTTCGAACGTCGAGCTGATCGTCAAGGTGCTCGACGGCCGCGGGGTCAACGGCCACCATTGGTTGTTCTACGGAGCGCTCTCGAACGTGGAGTACACCGTCACCGTCACCGACACGCAGACCGGCGACGTCAAGACCTACCACAACCCGTCGGGTAGTTTTGCCTCGGTCGCCGACACCAGCGTGTTTCCGACCGGCGGCGGCGCGCCGATCCCGGGGGCCGCACGGACGCCGGCCCCTCACGGCGATGTTTCGTCGGCCTCCGTACCGCCCGGACTCTGCGTGCCGAGCAGCTCGCGGCTCTGCCTGCAAGCGGGCCGCTTTGCCGTGGAGGCGGTGTGGAAGGACTTCTCGGGAAACAGCGGGTCCGGCACAGCGGTGCCCATCACCTCCGACACGGGCTACTTCTGGTTCTTCGCTCCTTCCAACGTGGAGGTGGTGACGAAGGTGCTCGACGGCCGTCCGCTCAATGCAAAATTCTGGGTCTTTTATGGCGCACTGTCGAACGTCGAGTACACCCTCACGGTGACCGATACCCTGACCGGCATACAGCGGCAGTATCACAACCCGAGCGGGCGCTTCGCATCCGTCGCGGATACCGCGGCGTTCTGACGCAGCCGCTGGACGCGGGCGGCGCCGCCGGACGCCACCTCCATTCCCCTTCTGCTCAGGCCCTTTCCGGCTCCAACCGCACCGGTCGCCCGGCGCAGCCGCTCGACAGCCTCGAAAGGCGAAACCGGGCTGGGATACTTGGGCTGGCTGATGATGCGAACGAATCCGTTTTGCGTCAAGGCGCAGACGCCCAGCCGTGCTGGATTTCCCCTGAAACCCACTCTTGCGCTCTCCGATGGTCGACGGGGTCGGCATCCAGCAGCGCGAGGAGCACGTTGATGTCGAGGAGCGCTCGCATCAGTCCAAGTCTTCTTCCCGCAGCCTGTTGATGAGCTCATTGGAGACCGCCCCGCCACGGGGAGGCAACGGTTCGAAGCGCCGCGATCGTCCCCCGCTCTCGAAACCACAAGCCCCGACGTTCTTCCATCGCAGCTTCGGCAGCTCGTCGAAGCTTCGGCAGGCCGTTGTAAGCTTCGGCAGAACTTCTACGGCATCTTTCGACGTAACGCGGAGCACCCACCCGTGGCAGGATATGACGACGAGCCACCGAGGTTCGTCCGGGCTGCGCGACGTCTCCGCGGTGCGGGTGCGCTGGCTCGCCGGCCGCCGAACCCTGAACCTTTCCGCGCCCGGCCCGTAGAGAGGGGGATGACCGGAGATCTCCGTTCCGCTCTGCGCTCCCTGGACCGGCACCGCGGCCTCAATCTCACCATCATCCTGTCGCTGGGCTTGGCGATCGGCGCCAACACGGCGGTCTTCAGCGTCGCCGACGCCTTCCTGCTCCGCCCGCTGCCGATCGCGGACATCGACCGCGTGGTCCGCTTGCGGGAGGACGTCGCGCGGCCGGGGCAGCCGCCCGACCTGCGCAGCGTGGGAGCGGCCCATTTCGGCCGCTGGCGGGAGAGCCCGGCCTTCTCGGGCGTGGCGGCCGGAACCGGCGTCAACCTCACGCTCACCGGCTCCCGCGAGCCGGAGTGGGTCCCCGGGGCGCGGGTCACCGCCAACTTCTTCCCGGTCCTCGGCATCCGGCCTCTGCTCGGGCGCAACTTCCTCCCCACCGAGGACCGGCCGGGGGAGGACCAGGCGGTGCTCCTCGGCTACGATTTCTGGCGCCGCCACTTCGCCGGGGACCCCGGCGCCCTCGGCAAGGTGCTGATCCTCGACGGCCGGGCGCGGACCGTGATCGGCGTGATGCCCCGCGGCCTGCGGCACCCCTACGGCGCCGACCTCTGGGTTCCCCTGGCCTACCGGGAAGGGATGCCGGGCAACGACGAGTACTACGTGCCGGCCCGCCTCCGGCCCGGGATCTCCCTCGAGCGCGCCGGCGAGGAGATGAACACCTTCGTGCGCCGCCTGGCGGTGGCCGATCCGCGCCCCACCGCGCCGCGGGGAGCCGCCCTCAGCCCGCTGCGCGGGGAGATGACCGCCGACTTCGGCCGCATCCTGCTCCTGCTCTCGGCCGCCGCCGCCTTCGTCCTGCTGATCGCGGCGCTCAACGTCGCGAACCTGCTGCTCGCCCAGAGCCTCCGGCAGGAGAGCGAGGTGGCCGTGCGCAGCGTCCTCGGCGCCACCCGCGGGCGGCTGATCGCCCAGTACCTGACCTACAGCGTTCTCCTGTCGCTGCTCGGCGGCGGGCTGGGCGTGCTGCTGGCGGGATGGACCGTCCGGCCGCTGATGGCCTTGAGCCCGCTCTACGGGCTGGGAGAGTTCGACATCGAGCCGCGGATCGATCTCGCGACGCTCGGCTTCACTTTGCTGATCGCGCTCGCGGCCGGCCTTCTCTTCGGCCTGATCCCGGCGCTCAAGGTCTCGAAGGTGAGCCTCGCCCGCACGCTGCGCGAGGATGGCCGCTCCCGGACCCTGAGCCGCGGCGGGCGCCGGCTGCTCGACACCCTCGTCGTCGCCGAGCTGGCCCTCGCGCTGGTGCTCCTGGTGGGGGCCGGCCTGATCTCCCGCAGCTTCGCGAAGCTCCAGGGGGAGGACCGCGGGTTCGACCGCGGCCGCCTGTTGACCTTCACGGTCCCCTTCTCCGACTTCAAGTTCCCGCATCGCGAGCAGAAGGTGGAATTCCTCCGCGCCCTCACCGCGCGGCTGCGGGCGCTGCCGGGGGTCGTCTCCGCGGGAGGCAGCACCGTCCAGCCGCTCGACCCCGGCACCACGGCGGCCGCCTTCAACGTCGAGGGGAGCCCGGCGGCCGAGACGAGGGGCTACCACCTCGCCCATGGCCGCACGATCACCCCCGGCTATCTGGAGGCGCTGAAGGTCCCGCTGCTCGCCGGGCGCTACCTCGACGAGCGCGATGCCGCGGCCTCCCCGTTCGCCGTGGTGGTCAGCCAGTCGTTCGCCAACCGCTATTGGCCCGGCGCGGGCGGGCGGGGAGAGCGGGCGATCGGCAAGCGGGTCAAGCGCGGCCTCTACGGCTCGGACCACCCATGGCTGACGGTCGTCGGGGTGGTCGGCACCCTGAAGGAGACGCAGGACGAGGTCCTCAGCCACTCGGACGCCTGGTATCTCCCCTACGCGCAGCCGATCCGTCCGGACCTCGACGCGATGACCCTCGTGCTGCGCACCCGCGGCGAGCCGGCGGCCCTCCTCCCCGCCGTGCGCCGGACGCTCCGCGAGCTCGACCGCGACGTGCCGCTCTTCGACGTCGCGACCATGGAGGAGCGCTTCCAGCGCCGCACCACCACGGAGCGCTTCAGCCGCGGCCTCTACGGCGTGCTGGCCCTGGTGGGGCTCGCGCTCGCCGCCTTCGGCATCTACGCGGTGCTCGCCTTCGCGGTCGGCCAGCGGCTCCGGGAGCTCGGCATCCGCGCCGCCCTCGGCGCCCGCCCCGCCGACCTCCGGGCGCTGATCCTGCGCAACGGGCTGCGCCTGACCTCGGTGGGGCTCGCCCTCGGGCTGGCGGGCTCCCTCGGCCTGACGCGCTTCCTCGCCGCCCAGCTCTACCAGACCGATCCGCGCGATCCCGCCGTGCTGGCCAGCTCCCTCGTCTGCCTGGCCGTCCTCGCGACCTACTCCTGCTACGTCCCCGCCCAGAGAGCCGCGGCGATCGATCCGGCCCGTTCCCTCCACGGCGACTGAGGGTCTCTGTCCGCCGCTCGGTTCCCGGGCGAAGCGGAGATCGCTCTCCGGAAGGGAGGCGACGTTCGGGCGGTTTGGCTTCGGGCTCTTGTCCGGAGAACGCTGCGGAGAGCCCCGGCCCCGCGGGATCAGGGCTCTCCGGAAACGGGATCGGTCAGGGGATGCAGAACGAGATGTAGGTGTTGGCGCTCTGGTGGCCGCCGTCCGAGACGTAGACGCCCCACTGGTAGCAGTGGTGGGAAATGTGAGCGGATCCCGGCGGGACGCTCGACGAGCTCCAAGTCACGCTGCGCGAGGGCATGCCGGAGAGCGTGCAGCCGACGGCGACCGGGAAATGGGCATTGAGGTAGGAGCCGCCCGAGGACCAGTAATCGTCCGTCGTGCTGTCATAGAAATAGGTGTAGCAGGAGGCCGAGCCCGAGTTGAAGCCCGAGCCGTAGTTGGGATCGGTCGCGGAGCCATGGAAGGAGGTCGGCGAAGGCGGTCCGCCCGCGGACGTGATGCTCGTCGTGGGCGCGGTCTTGTCCCAGATGTGATGGGCCGTGTTGGTGGAGAGGCTGCCCGGCCACTGGATGTAGGCGTAGGCCTCTTCGTCCCCCGACTGACTGGCATAGCTCCAAGGGCCCGCCGTCGCATTGCCGGACGCGTCCGTGCAGATCCAGTTGGCGGTCGTCGTATAGGTGCCGAAATTGCGGGAGATGTGAAGATCGCCGCATACGCTCGCAGGAGCGCCCGTGACGTTGAAGGACAGATTGCCACTCCAGTTGATCTCCGGGCTGTACTGGGCGAGCCCGCCGCCGCTCTTCAGCTGGGGCGGCGGGAGGATCCGCGACCGCGGACCCCGGACCCTTCCGGCCGCCACCGCCGCCGCGGTGCCCTCGGCCTCGCCCTCCAGGGTCTGGAGCTCGACGCGCGTCTCGCCGTTCACCGGGCCGAGGAGAGTCCGCCAGCGCATCGGCGAGGAGGCGGACGCCACCAGGGAGGTGACCTCGTTGCCATGGGCGTCGAACTGGCGGATCAGCACGGAGCTGTGGGGCGCCAGGAAATTCACCGCGACCTCGAGCCGGGCTGCCCCGTTCCCGGTGGTGACCTGGGCCGTGCCGGTGGCGCCAGGGGTCACGGACTGGAAGCGCTCGCCGGGGCGCGAGGACGGCGCGGGGAGAGCCGTTTCGATCAAGGTGGCGGAGCCGTCGAAGTCCGTAGGGACCTGGAGAACCAGGAGATCTGCGCCGCTGCGCAGGCGGAGATCTCCATTGCCGAGCCGGGAGGCCGGAATCTCGGCGCGGCCATGGGCCGCCAGGGAGAGGGCCTCACCCCGGCCCGCGGCCGATTCCGAATCCAGCGAGGCCTGAGCCGGCTGGCCGCTCAGGTTGTAGACCACGAGCTTGGAGGCTCGGGCTTCGGCGAGCCCTTCCCAACGCACCCCCACTTCCCTGGGCGGAAGAGGAGCGAAGGCAGGGGCCGCGCCGGCTGGGCCGAAAGGCAGGAACAGAGCGATCAGAGGGAGAACGAGGGTAAGGAGAGACTTCGTTCGCATGGGGCGGACTCCTTCTTGAGTGCTGCCTGTACCGCCTTCCACACGTCCCCTGGAACGACCCAAGGGGTGCGGAGGACTGGGAGCGGACCCGGTAAGGCTCTCGCGCCGAGGATCTATAGATCTATCATGAACCTTCAGCTTATTCAAGATACTTTGAATTTAAAGGGCGGCGCCTCTACATCTGCCAGGCCGGCGATCCGGCGGGCTTGGGGAATCGGGGAATCGGGTGGCACCTCGCTCGGGCAGTTAGCTTCGGCAGAACCTCTGCGGCATCTTTCGACGCAACCAACCCCCACCTGCACGGCCACGCCGTCGCCGCCAAGTCACTGAGTAGCAGTTGAAGCTCTGCTATTCTTTGTTGAGTGCCGAGAGGCCGTACTCCAACCACCTCTGAGAAGGAGATCGCATGAAGAAGAAACTGCTTGGGATTGGTTTCATCCTCGTCGCCGTGAGTCTTACGCCGAGCTCCGCGTCCGCCAGCCTGGAGTGCGCACAGTCCTGTATTGAGGCGTATGCGAATTGCTACACCTTGTGTGGAGACTGCCCCTTCGACGCCGTTGGAACCTGCCAAAACTACAATGGCTGCTATTACAGAGAGTGCTCGTGCCGTCCGGATCTCTGCTGAGTCGCCGACAACGTTTCGAGGGCGGCCCCCTCCTTTCTCCGTCTCCGCGCACCCCTCCGCCGAGATCGCCGGCCGAAATTCGCTTCCGCCCTCTCGTTCCCTGCTCCCGCCCATCCATTTTTCAGCCGCTCCCCACGCTTCCCGAGTCGTTCCCACTCGTTTTCCGGACGCTCCCTCTCCTTTTTCAGTACCTGCCCCTTCCCGAAGACGGAAAACCAGAGGGAGCGAGCCGGGAAGCAGAGGGAAGGACCAAAAAACGAGGGGGCGGCACCTTCCCCCTCGTTCCCGCAAGCAAAATTCCAGAGGGCGAAGACAGGGAATTAGAGGGAAAAGGCCGCGGTCCGTCTTCGCGCTCCGAGAAATCCGCTCCGCCGAGCCGCGCGAAGGCTGGGCGGAGCCGGAGGACCCGAGCGCGATCGCGGATTTCGGAGAGGCGCCGCACCAAGAGGGTGGCACCTCGCGCCTCGCGTCCGTCGGCAGCCCTTCGCGGAGAGCCACTTGAGGAGAACTTGAGGACATTCTAGACTGCGCGCGCCGGGGAACCCTCCCCGGCACTATCGGGAGACCTTCATGAAGAAGCAGGCGAAGAAGATGACCCTGACCAGGGAGACCCTTTCGCAGCTCGAGAAGAACCTCGGACAGGTCGCGGGAGGGATCACCGCCGTGGCCGACTGCGGCTCCCGCGCCTGCCGCCGCCTTACTCGGGCTGTGAGTGGAGCAACGTGGTCAACAGACCTGCTTCACCTGCGCCGGAACCTGCCCGCGCCAACTACTGCTGACCTTGAGAGCCGAAGCGAAGAGGAGCGACGCGAGATCCTGCGACGCTCCCCCTAGCCGCGCCGGTGTCTACGGATCGGGGAGTGGCCAATTCCGTCAAGGGAGCGGTCGCCGCCTCGCTCATCGTGTGGGACGAGAGCCTGCCGCCCGCCGTCCGTAGGCTGGCAGACGAGCTGCTGCCGCTCTTCTATGCCGACCTCAAATGCCTGGCCCGCCGGGAACGCGCCCGGTCGGGGGGACAAGGAGCGAGCCGAGCCAAGAGGTTGGCACCTCGCGCCGCCTCGCGCCGGCCAGCGCGGCAGCCGGGCGGGCCCGCCTGCAAGAGGGTGGCACTTCTCCACGCACGGCACCTCGCGAGCCAGGCTCGCCCCGCCATGAGGGTGGCACCTCGGGCGGCCGCGCTGGGCGTTGACCTCGGCTCGGAACCGTCGTAAAGTCCGCCGGCTCGTAGAATCAACCATATAGCGGCAATCTGTTCGAGAGCCGTCCCGCATCGGAACGGTTACCGAGGAGAGAGGAATGGCAAGCGGAAAAAAGAGGGAGCCTGGGTCAAGATCGTTCTCGCATTTGACATCACCCAGGGGGGACCGTCGGTGCTCGCGGCGACCCTACCCTTGTACCTAGAGTCCAGAAGAGAGCCGACACCGCCGATTCAGAGAGCGGCACCCTGAGACGACAGGTCGAGAGCCTGCAATCGACCGTCAAGGCCAAAGACACCCAGATTGCGGAGCTGTTGATCAAGCTCGCCGCAGTGCCGCAGGGTCTTCGAGGACCGTGCCCGAGGGCTTGTGCCGCCGCCTACTGCGCCTAACAGACTCATTCACGAGACTGTGGCGGCGGACATCGAATTTCAGCTGAGTGGCTGCACGCCGTCAGGCTTCACGGTCACCTGCTCGTTTCTTGTGACAAATCTTGGAGTCGACCGCGACCTACTACAAGTGACGGTGGAACATCATCGATGCCGATGGCAATGAATACACGGCCCGCTACTCTTCTCTGGGCGCCAAGCGCGAACAATTTGTGTTTTCCAATTTACTTTCCGGAATCCCGGTGAAAGGCTCCTTCGAGTTCGAGGCGGTACGCCCCCAACCCCAACGGATCAAGGTTCTGGAGCTGAAAGGCCACACTCTGGATGCGGCGCGCAGCCCGGTTGCCGCCCGGCTCACCGAAATCACCCTCTGAGCAATGCCCTGGCTGGCTCGGTAAGCCTCACACCCCTAGAAGCGATCCCGGCTGGCACCGCGCTTCCACGAGATACCAACCACCCGTCGGGCCAGCTCGATTTTTGGGGGGGGGGGGGGGGGGGGGGGGGGGGGGGGGAACCCGCCGCAAGCACCTCGCTCGGCACCTCGGGCACTGGGCGGGAGGCTCTGGCACCGGCCGCCCCTCCTCAGTGCACGGCGCGGAGGTTCCCGGAATCGATGTCCGACACCCCTTTGAGGTCCTTCACCACCCTGTCATGCAGATAAATGTCGCCTGCTCTCCACGGCCTTACCCAAAGCATCTCTTGACAGCGGCCATGACTTCCATAGACTATCCACATACCAGGAGCTGATCCCCAGCTCCCCGAGCGAGGAGAACCCCCGATGACCCTACAGACGATCGCCGCCGCCCTGCTGGGTCCCCTGGCGCCGCTCCTCGCCTCGCTCCGTGCTTGTCCTGGCTTCTTTCCCCGCTCTCGAGGCGATCCGCGCCCGGCTCATGCCGAGGGTCCGGGGCGTTCGTCCGATCTCCCTACCGCGGACTAGCTTCGGCCTCACCGCCCCGCGGCGGGCTCTCCTGCGCCGCCGGCTCGACGGGCCCGGGTCCGGCGTCCGCCGAGACGGGACGCCCGCGGTCTTCGGCCTCCCGCTCCTCGCCGTCCGCCGGCTGAAGGCGCGACCTTCGTAGCGGGGACGCCTCGTCCTCGAGCTCGCCGCCCCCCGGCTCCTCCCTCCGATCGTCAGCCCGCCGCGATCGTCCCCCGCTCTCGAATCCACAAGCCCCGACGTTCTTGCATCGCCGCTTCGACCGGCCGCCGAAGCTGCGGCGGCGCAGCGCAGCTTCGGCAGCTCGTCGAAGCTGCGGCAGCCCATTGTCAGCTTCGGCAGGCTGCCGCTCCTTCGGCAGAGCGTCGGGGCCTCGGCAGCGCATTGTTAGTTCCGGCAGCCCGCCGAAGCTCCCGCAGCTGATTGTTAGCTCCCGCAGCCCGCCGAAGCTCCCGCAGCTCGTTGTTAGCTCTTTATTTTTTTTTTTTTTTTTTTTTTTTTTTTTTTTTTAAAAAAAAAAAAAAAAAAAAAAAAAAAAAAAAAAAAAAAAAAAAAAAAAAAAAAAAAAAAAAAAAAAAAAAAAAAACCGCAGGCCGTTGTTAGCTGCGGCAGGCCGTTGTTAGCTGCGGCAGAACTTCTGCGGCATCTTTCGACGTAACGCGGAGCCCCCACCCGTGGCAGAATATGACGACGAGCCACCGAGGCTCGTCCGTCGAAATGGCTACCGATCTCGATACCAAAGCCAGTCAAAGGAAGCTGCGCGAGCTTGCGGGCCTCGCGTATCGGCGCGAGCTCGGAGCCGAGCTTGCCAGACTGGAGGTGAAGTTTGCCCGTTGGCGAAGCGGCGAAATCGATCCGTTCGAGCTGAGCGACGAGATCCATCGCTTCCATGACGGCGTCTCCCGGGAAGCTCTACAACCTCTACGGGAACCTGCCTCCCCACCAATCCGTCCCCCGCGCCCTGGCCCGCAAGATCCTGCAGGAGACCGACGTCACCCCCGAGCTGCTGGCGGCCCTGGAGAGCACCGTCCAGTTTTTCCGCGACTTCAAGACCGAGCCCGCCGAGCCGGACGAGGATTGAACGCTCGCGCCTCGCCGGCGCCGGTGACCAAGAGGGTGGCACTTCGCGCCGGCGCCGGGGCCCTGACCGCGGGCCCGGACGGGAGCGAGTGGGGGCTTTCAAGGGGGCGGCCGTACCGCCCCCACTTCAGCTCACCAACCGACGCATTGGGTGTTGATCACGCCGCACGTCGCCGCGGTTGCGACCGTGCATCGGACCGTGTTGCACGCGTTGGGGAGCCCGGTCGCCATCCCCACCGGCTCCCGGAGGTCGCTGTGACAGAGAGAGGTGAGGGTCTCGCGGTTGAGCTTGAGGGGCTTCTGGATCTTCTTCTTCATGAGTTGATCTCCAGGGTTGGCGAATCGCCGGTCTACATAGATGAGTGCAGGCGGCGACGAAGATCGCGCCTCGCCGTTCGGCTGGCAGTGCGCGCGGCACTTCGTCAGCGCGGCACCTCGCGCAGGCCCCGCGGGCCGCAGGCAGCACCGCGGCCTCCAAGAGGGTGGCACCTCGCGCCGCAGGCCAGATGAGTGACACCCGTCGGGCGGCAGGACCCCTTTTGGAGGCGTGCTAAGCTCCCGGCGCCCGTGGGAAGACGATCCCACGCCCGGCTTCTGGCCCGGTCTGGTCCCGGGCCACAGACTCTGGAGGCTGCGATGAAAAAGAAGAGTCCGAAGCGTCTTATCCTCCACCGCGAGACTCTGACTCCCCTGAGCGCGGACGCTCTCGACAAGGTCGGTGGCCAAGCCTACAGCATGTACCAATCCTGTGAGGTGGCGTGCCCCAGCTACTACACGCAATGCTACGGTCCGTGCATCAACTGGTAGACTCCGGTACACCCCTCTGATGTCCTTCCCCGGGCGGGGCCGCACAGAGCCCTGCCCGGCGGACGAGCCCCGTTAGATCCTCTCGGCCGGACGGCCACCCCTTGGAGAAGCTCCGCGTACATCCCTCGCGTGGCACCTTGATCTCAAGTTCGACCGGACCCAGGAGTACTTCGCACGCCGGCTGCGGAGAGGACTTCGGCCCCGACCGGCCTCCAGCCTCCAAGAGGGTGGCACTTCTCCGGCTTGCACCTCGCGACCGCGCCTCGCGCCACGCCGGCAGCCTCCAAGAGGGTGGCACTTCTCAGGCACTGGGCCACAGCCAAAGCCCGCATTGGCGCCGGATACCGACGCCCCACTCTGCCGACACCTTGGCGCGACGCCTCCTCGCGAAACCTCTTTACACGTGGATCCATGGCTCCTCCTTTCGAGGAGTCAGGATGCTGCGCCAGGCTTATCGATTACAAGACGGGCAAGGGCGAGGTCTTACCTACTTTTAGGGACTGAGATCCCGGGCACTGACCCAGGCGCGAGGCGGCGGCCGCCGCCTCGCGCCGGCAGGAGCCTGCCGAATGGTTACCCAAAAACGCACGCCGCGAAGCGGTCCGCCGATGGGTCGTCCTTCCCAAAGTCGTGAATTCAGGTATCCAACCGGGTGGCACTTCGTCAGCCCCAGCCCCTGGCGAGGGCACCTCGCCGCGCGGGCACCTCGCCAAGGCTCTCTCCAAGAGGGTGGCACTTCTCCGGGCTTCGGCTGGCACTTCTCCGGGCTTCGGCTGCATTTCGCGCGGCTGCACCTCGCGCGAGGGCCTCCAAGAGGGTGGCACCTCTCTGGGCGATCCTTTCGGCCGGACGGCCACCCCCTGGAGAAGCTCCGCGTACATCCCTCGCGTGGCACCTGATCTCAAGTTCGACCGGACCCAGGAGTACTTCGCACGCCGGCTGCGGAGAGAACTTCGGCCCCAACCGGCCTCCAAGAGGGTGGCACTTCTCCGGAGCACAGCCTTCACCCCTCAAAAACTACGGAGCCCCTTCCCGCTGTAGCGATCTGAACGAGCTCGATAGTGGAACGAAGATTAAGACCAGCAAAGGTCACTCGCGCGCCAGCTTTGGAAGCTGCCGTGGCTATCTGCGCTAGTTCTAAGGTTGAACGGAGGCCGGCGTCAAGACGGAAACCACCACCCGCTGTGGCAATCTGAACAAGCTCAATAGTGGACCGCTGCTCAAAACTCATCTGTACTCCCTCCGGATAAAATCGATGAATACTAGACCCTAAGTCGGCCCGCCCGATCTCGTGGGCTGTTGATACGACAGCATTACGCCCAAACAATCATTCGCCATTGAATCCTTCCCTGTGTAGAGTCATGTTGATGATGATTCTGCGGCGGCAAAGGATCACCGAGGTTGCAAGCGGCCGTTCTCCCGCACGCCTCGCAACGGTAGATTCCGGAATGTGGACACGACTCTCCTGGCTTCCAAAGCTTGTCGAATTCGTCAGAATTGCTCTTGGCGATATACTCATCGTACTTGTAGTCAGTCATGAGACTCCTTCGAGTAATACTACAAGGCTAACCTTTAGATTAACCTTCCGTTCTTTGGCCTCGGAATGCTTATCGTGGTCCACTCTATTTCCGGGATCGCTTAATATTACCGTTCATATGCCGTTGATTCTATAAGCTCTAACTCTACGCTCCTTCTTGACCTTGGTCAATGCCTAAGAAGCGCCGCGAATAAGATTGCCAGCCCTTCGGTTGATCTTCTAAGAACCCGAGCAGGAGGATGGAAGCGGGAGCCGATCCATAGAGAACGCAACATGTCTACATATCCGCGCCCGCACAAGATTCCGGAGCCGGATTGACCTTGGGAAAGCGGGGACAAGAGGGTGGCACCCCACACCGGGCCTGCCCCGGTAGAAAGGCGGGAACTCTGTTGACGACGCTCGGATGCAGGTGTACTGTTTAGGAGTTCATAGAATCCAACACGTACGGCGTCCCGATCGAGCGGACGTCTAACATCGCTCCCCTCTAGTCCGGGGAGTACCAGAAGGGAAATGCCATGAAGAACATCATATCCTTCGCCGGTGCCTTAAGCTGGCTGCTCATCCTAACGTCGACCGCAGCGCCTGCTCAGCAGACTCAAGACCCTGTCGTCGGCGAAGGCTCCACCGTCGTAAGGGTCACGTTCCCTCCCGGGCGTGCTCCTCGGGTCGCCGACGGAATCTGGACCGACCGCGTCGTCGGTATTCCCGGGGAGAACGCTTGGAAGGCTGCCCCACGCCTGGCGTTGCCCTCTTTTTCGAGCAGCATCGTCGCGCGCGGCAAGCTCTACCGATTCACGATGGTGGGCGCCAACCCATCTCTGCGCAACGCCAGGAAGGCGACCATTCCCGTGCAGATCATTCCCGTCCGGTTGGAATTTCCCGATGGGACGGTCCTGGACCCTTCGGCTCCGAGCTCTGGTTGCGCGGGAAGCGGCACGCCCCTGGCCCTGGACCCTGGAATCACCTCTCTTTCAGAACGCCGATTATGGCGACGGAGGCCGCCAGTTCGTCGAGGAGGTCCGGCGCCAGGAGTTTTGGGCCTACACCGGCCCAGGGCGTATCAATCCCGGCTACAGCATGCGCCTGTCGCCCAGCTCGGAGCTCTCTGTTCGCATTACCTTGCCTGCGGGCTACGAGACGCAGTCAGCGCGCTGCGGACGCCAGGGAATCATCGACTTTAATAGCTGGAACGTCAGGCAGTCCAGCAGATTCTGCCGCAGATGCGCAGGTTCGGCGTCAGCCCCAAGACGTTCCCGATCTTTCTCTTTCTAAACGTGATCCTGGACCTCGGCAATGAGGGCTTTGCAGCCGGCTACCATAGCTGGATCAATTCTGGCGGTGTCCAGACCTTCGGCGTAGCCATGTACGACACCACCCAGAACACAACTACGTCCAAGGACGTTTCTGTGCTCTCGCATGAGATCGCCGAGTGGTACGACGATCCGCTCGGCAACAACGCGACGCCTCCCTGGGGGCATGTGGGCCAGGTCGACGGCTGTCAGGCGAATCTCGAGGTCGGCGATCCCCTGACGGGCAGCCCTCTGTTCGAGACCGCCATGCCGAATGGCTTTACCTACCACACCCAGGAGACCGCCTTCTTCTCCTGGTTCTACAACCAGGCGCAGTCTCTGGGAATCAACGGTTCATACTCCTCAGGCGGCTCGTTCACCGCGCCCGCGGAGCTGTGCCACTGAAGAGGCTCTCTCGTGCGCGACGAAGTGGTCGGCAATTCTCGCTGATCGAGCACCTCGATCGTGCGGACGTGCAGCCTGTCTGTGCGCACGCCGGCGAGGTCGCGGCCTCGCGCCGCTAAACAATGGCGACGTCGCCCCACGCCAACGCCAATTCGCCGGCCAGCATTAGGCCGGACGACCGACCAAAAGAGTGGCACCTCGCGGCGTAGTGCTCCGTTATCAACCTAATTCTTGACTTTCAACTACCGTGCGGCCGGAGAACTACTATGAGCAGCGCAATTGATGAAACCGCCGCCACACTACGGGCGATGGTCAGCAATGAAACCGAGCAAGTCCACCGGCGACTTTCTTGGCTTGGCACATTTCAGGGCTTTCTGTTTGCGGGCACTGCCTTTGCCTGGGGAAAAAGCAAGCCGCTTCTCATCTTGCTCGCGCTTCTGGGCCTCTCAATCGCGATCCTCCTTTGCATCTCTTTGGTCGCAGCAACTCTCGCCATCAAGAGGATCCGGCAGTACTGGTTGGCACATCTGCCGGATAATTACGAAGGACCTCAGATCTTTGGTTATTATCCTGACAAAGCGCCATGGACTGCCTATACCTCTCCAGAAAATTTAATACCGCTGACGTTTGTTATTGCCTGGATCGTCGTGCTTATCGTTGTCTAAGATCAAGCATTGCGCGTAATGCAATCTTACTAGGCCCAGATTCCGTTGAGGGCTTACTCTGCGTCAAGAGGGTGGCCCCTCGCCACAGCGGAGCACTCTGAGGGAGCTGATCATGCCGATTGAACGGTGGGGTAACAAATGGGATGTTTTTATTAGCTACGCTTCGGAAGACAAGGAGGAGGTAGCAAGGCCTTTGGCTCACTATTTGGACACGCAAGGTATCCGGGTTTGGTTCGATGAATTCCAACTGGAAGTTGGCGACAGCCTCACCGAGGCCATAAATGTTGGGCTAGCCAGTTCCAGCTATGGAGTAGTCGTAGTCAGCCCTACCTTCATGAAAAAGAAGTGGCCCCTAAATGAACTCGGCGCTTTATTTGCGCTAGAGGGCCCTTCAAGAGGAAGAATTCTCCCTATATGGCATCACGTGACCGCAGAAGAGGTAGCTCTTTTTAACCCAATATTGGCCGACAGAGTAGCGATAACGAGCTTGCCAGGACTCCGACGATCTCGCGTCGGCCCTGATGATCCGGCTGGCCATACAGCCCGCAAAAAGTCGCGACGGACTTTCCGGGCATTGGTTCGGCAAAAGCGGACGTCTCTTACTAAGACAAGAGGGGGAGTCTATCATTGCAGGAGGCTATGATTGGTACGGCAGGCCTTGGATTGGATCGCTAGCAGGAAATATCAGCTCGGATGTTCTTCGCTTTGAGTGGTCATGGGAACTCGAAGGCTCAGACGGTAGCGGCTTTTTTTCCCTTCAGCACAGTATCTCTCGAGATCCTCTGCATACCATCGAGGAGCTTGTGGGCGCGTGGTGGTATAGTAGCGTTCGCCCGGAAATTGACAAGCTTATACAGGAGGGGCCTTACAAGCCTTCAGATGTGCAAAGTGAGGGCGTCAACTACTGGGAATTAGCCAATCAATGGCAAGAGAAAATCCTAAAGTCACGAAAAAACTTAGGCTGACTTGATGCTCGCGACTTCACTGCCACCGGTGACCGCCGCAGGGTCGCCTTCACCAAGAGGGTGGCACTTCGTCCTGTCGTTCACTCCACGCCGACTGAGGCCGGCGTCTTCTAGCTGACCGTTCTTGGGCTCCTGACGTTTGCTAAGAGTCGGCATACGGTTGAAACACTAACCTTAGCATTGCTGTGTTAGGCTTAGCCCCACAAGGACTTAAAGTGCAATAAGCACCCTGAAGTGAACAGCAGATCAGATTCACTTACGGACAGGAGCCAAAATGTCGGAAATAACGGTGCTTCTCAAGCAAGTAACGTCAGATGTCGAGTCTCCAGGACATAGATTTCTTGCGATCCTTAACAATTCCGTCAAATCTCCGTTGTTTGTATTTTTGTTTGGGGCTAGCTTGGCGACGGTTTACCCGGCGCTAAAGTCTTTCTTCACGCCTGAGAGCGAACTTGCCTTGCAAAAGGCGCAGGAAGAAGCGCGCTCGGACGCGAGCTTGATCTCTTCGTTTCTAAACAATCTTGACTCAAGTCAAAGAGGTAAGTTCGAGGCCTCACGAGCCGCACTTCGAGAATTAGAGAATGCTCTAGTTCTTCCCCAAATGGGGCCCACAGCCCAGTATTTGTCGCAGTTAATAAGGCGATAGAGGCTGTTGCTGTTCAACTTTTTCCTTCTACAACTGTCAGGTCACTCCGGCCATAAACCAAGAAATTGAACGAAGCGCGGCGAATGCTCCATCCGCGGTAAAAGCTAAGACCCCTTCCTACGATCAACTCCGCGATGCAGTTGTTTACGTTGAAGTTGACAGGAGTAACGATGCGCAACAGAAACAAGCCACACAACTCGTCGATATCTTGCGCGCCAACTCCGTTACTACACCAGGCATTGAGCGACTGGGCACTGCAACAATGCCTAGCAAAACACAAGTACGCTATTTTAATGATTCAGATCGCTCACGCGCTGAAGAGCTGGCATCGATAGCTATTGGAACTCTCGGAGGGCCCGTTGTAGTTGTAAAGCCTAGCCTTAATGCCAAGGTTGGTACTTTGGAACTTTGGTTTGGAAGGAGCGAAGGATAGTATTGCGTGACGACCTAGACAGTGTATACAGATCGGTCCGCCAAGTTCGCCGATCCGGGCGCCAAGAGGCGGGGCCTCCAAGAGAGTGGCATCTCGCGCCAGCTTGACTGACAAGGAACACCGATTGGGCAGAACGGGATCAGGATTACTAAAGTGTGGCACTTCGCCAGGATGGCGGACCTCAGGTCAACGCGATCCGATCGATCCGTATAAGGGTCGGCTGGCTGATGTTTACTCCGACTTGGGGTAGCACGGCCTGAGTTCGAAGCAGGCGACCAAGAGAATGGCACCTCGCGGATGGCACTGTGCGTGGAAGGATAGGCGATGAGCATAAGAGGACCGCGCTTGAGCATGCTGTGGCAAGGTAACGACACAGCGTCCCACGTCACCCTGCTCGGCTCACTGCATGCACTGAGCGGTCCTCTTCCTGAGTGGGTCGCTTCTTCAGCTATGACCTGCGAGAGGATTGTCTTAGAGGCAGATCCCACATCGCCGGAAATGATGGAGACTCCGGATGGCAGATCTATAGCCGAAAAGTGGCCGAGCCTTCGCCCAAGTTTCGAACGCGCGTGTCGTATGGTGGACATTGATTCCGACCAGCTCGGCAGAGCTTGGCCTGCTTGGGCGGCCATTATTCTCGGATTTCGCGCTTTGGGTTCGATGGTTGAGGGAGGGGTAGAGCCAGCCCTAAGGCGGCTAGCTGCCGACCGCGGAATCAAGCCTTGGCTTCTAGAATTGCCGGCCGATTTCGTGAACCTCCTCTCGGGATTCGACGAGGACGAACAGGTACGATACCTCCAACTTACGATGCGCGAACTGGCACATTCGAAACCTCGCTTTTTGAGAGCTGAGGCTGACTGGAGAAGCGGTCGACTTCAGGCTCTCGCCGAAAAGTTGAGGCTCGACACGCCCCAGCCGAAGCACATGCGATGTTCAAGCTCCTGTTTGAAGAGCGGAATCGACTTTGGGCACCCAGGCTTATCCGTTACATCGAGGATTCCAGAAGACAGGGGGAGAGACTTCTAGCAGTCCTCGGGGCCGGTCATCTTTGGGGCCCTGTCAGTCTCCTCAGCCTACTGGCCGAAAAAGGCTTTTCATTCCAGCAGCTTTCGGAGGAATAGTCTATTCCCGTCGGCGAAGTCCTTCCCAAGGGCACCGCCCCTTCAGGGCGGATGGGATTTCTGGAGACTATGAACCCGGCGCTGAAGCGCCGGGCTAATCAAATTTTCGCCCCTTCGGGGCGCGCCTCTACGCTAGATCCAGCCGATCCTAGATCGTGGAACCCGTACGCCCCCTAAAACACATACGCCAACGCAAACGCCACCTGAGCCCCCATCATCATCAGATACATGTGCTTCCACGACGGATGGTTCTCCGTCGCCGCCAGGGAATCGGGGTCGCGCAGCAGCAGGTAGACGGTATAGGCGCCCCAGAGGGTGAAGATCGCTCCGAAGGCGGTGAGGATGTACGGGTTGCCGGTGAGGATCGGGTGCGTCGGGGTTCTGGGGGTCGGGGAGGTAGGCTCCTAGCGGGACGAGGAGCCAGGGGAGGATGAAGAAGGGGCTGATCATCCAGGCGGCTTTGCGGACGCCGTAGAGGATGGGGAGGGTCTTGCAGCCTCCGGCGCGGTCCCCTGCCATGTCGGCGAAGTCCTTGGTGGAGGCGGCTCCGAGGAGGAAGAGGCCGATCACGCCGCCGATGTACCAGGGCTCGGTGAAGGAGACGTGGGCCACCATCGCCCAGCCGGCCACCTTGAGCAGCACGCCGCGCGGGATGGCGATCGTGAAGTTGGCGAGCATGCCGCGGATCTTCGTCCGCCCGAGCTCCGGCGCCGAGTAGATAAAGGTGAAGAGGAAGCCGGCGAGGTAGATGAAGAAGGTGACGTGCTCGCCGAGCGGCGCGCGCAGCTTCTCGGCCCAGGTCTGGTACGGGTAGGGCACCACCAGCCAGGTGGGAATCAGCGCCAGCGCGTAGAGGATCCAGGAGAACACCCAGGCCTCGCGCATCGAGAGGGCGCCGGTGACCAGGGGGCGGTTCGGTTTGTTCAGCCGGTCGATCTCGAGGTCGTAGATCTGGTTGATGGCATTCGAGCCGGCGTTCATGAAGCTCGCGCAGAGGGAGCCGAGGATCACCGTCAGCACCACCGTCAGGGTGACCTGGCGGGCGGGGTCCGGGTTGTGGATCGAGCCGAAGGCGCAGAACGAGCCCGAGACGATGCCGAGGAGCGGCGGCAGCAGGGTGAACGGGCGCGCGAGCTGCGAGTAGTACGAGAGCTTGGACGGCTGGGGCACGATCGATAGACCTCAGAGCACCCACCAGGCGAAGGCCGCCGCGACCAGCGCCCCCACCAGGGTGTTCAGGAAATTCAGCGCTTCGTTGTCGAGGAGCTGGCGCCGTTCGAGCGCCGCGCCCACGATGCTTTCGAAGGTGGTGCCCACGAAGGCGGCGAAGACCACCACCGGCACCCCCTTCCAGGAGAACAGGCCGAGGGCCGCGCCGAGCGCCGCGATCAGCAGCGAGGCGAAGATCCCGGCGAGCGTCCCCTCGAGCGAGACGGCCCCCTCGGTGCCGCGCGGCACCGGGCGGAAGGTGGTGACGAGATAGGTGCGGCGGCCGAGGAGCTGGCCGATCTCGCTCGACGCGGTATCCGCCGCGGCGGTGGCGAAGGCGCCCGCGAAGGCGAGGGCGAAGAGCACCGGATAGTCGGTCATCGCCGCGAACACGGCGCAGGCGGTCGCCACTCCGGCGTTGGCGAGGGCGTGGCGGGCGCCGCGGCGGCCCTTGTCCTCCTGGGCGAGCTTGGCGGCTTCCTTCTTGCGGTAGCCGAGCTTGGTGGCGGCGCTGCCGATCACGAAGAAGGCCATCAGCAGCAGGTACCCCTGCCAGTCGAGGAAGGCGTAGATTACGAACCCCACCAGGAAGCCGGCGATCACCCCCGAGCGGTTCACCGTGCGCAGGGCATATGCCGCGCCGGCGAGCGCCGCGTTCACGACGGCGGCGAGGAGGAGGCGGAGGCCTAAGCCGGGGGCGGCGAGATAGGCGCCCCAGTGCCCCTGGGTGAGCACGAGGCCGAGCAGGAAGAGGCCGGAGAGCAGCGGCACGCCGAGGTTGTCGTCGAGCCCCTGGGGGAGCGATTCGAGGGCGGCGGCGAGGACGGCGGTGGCGAGGGCGGCCGCGAGGGCGAAGCCCCAGCCGTAGGCGCGGCCCTGCTCGGGGGCCGTCCAGACCAGGAGGACGGCCGCGGCCAGGGTGCCGCAGACGACGTAGGCGAGCGTCCCCATCCAGCTCTTGCGGGGGTTCCAGGGGAGCTTCTCGCGGCCGAGCGCCATGCCGGCCACCGAGGCCATGCCGTCGCCGAAGGCGAGGATCCCCCAGGCCGCCGCGGCGACCTCGAGGCGCTGCCAGAAGACGAGGATCAGCAGCAGCACGGTGAACGGATAGAGGAGGATGCCGATCGACGAGCCGGCCTCGCGCTCGTGCTCGCGCCAGAGCTTCTTGCCGCCGAGGCGCGGCAGCAGGAAGAGGTTGAAGGCGAGCGCCCCGGCGGCGAGGACCGCCGCCCACAGGGGGCCGAGGAAGCGGAGGGAGAAGGCGATCAGCCCCACCCCCATGTGGACCAGCTTGCGCGCCAGCTCGCCGCGAGGGAGGGCCAAGGCTACGCTCTCCCCTTCTGTCCGCCGATCGGTCCGCCCATCTGGCCGCTCGCGCGGAGCCAGGCGGTGGTGGTGGCGAGCCCCTCGGCGAACGGGCGGTAGCGGTAGCCGAGCTCCTTCTCGGCCTTCGCGGAGCTGTAGGCCCAGTCGTGGGCGTAGATGTCGACCAGGTCGGGGGTGAGCTGCGGGGTGGTGCCGCGGAGCTGCGACCAGGCCTTCTGCGCGGCGCCGGCCGTCTTCGCCAGCCAGTCCGGGAAGCGGAGGGTGGGGATCCTGGCGCCGGTGGTCTTCCCCACCAGGGCGTAGAACTCGCCGAGGGTCAGATTCTCCCCCGCCAGCATGTAGCGGCCGGTCTTGGGGGCTTCGAGGGCGAGGGCGACGCCGCGGGCCACGTCGTCCACGTAGACGTAGTTCCAGCGGTGATCGGGGGTGCCGATCAGCCCCGGCAGGCGGCCATGGACGAGGTCGAGGATGTGGCGCACGATGATGTTCCCCTCGGTCATCTCCCCCGGGCCGTAGATCACCCCGGGGTAGACCACCGAGAGCGGCGCGCCGGCGGCGATCGCCTTCCGCGCCAGGCGGTCCGAGAGGGTCTTGGTGCGCTCGTAGTCGTTGATGAAGGCGCGGTCGCGCGGCTCGGCCGACTCGTCGAGGACCGTGCCGTCGGTGGGGCCGAGGGCCATGAAGCTCGAGACGTAGAGCATGCGCTCGACGCTCCCCGCCGACTCGGCCGCGGCGAGGACGTTCTCGAGCCCGCCGACGTTGATGCGGTCGAACTGCTCCCGGGGGGCGAGGATCTTGACCAGCGCCGCGGCGTGGACCACGGCGTCGCAGCCGGCCATCGCGCGAGTCAGGCTGGCGCGGTCGGTGACGTCCCCCTCGGCGAATTCGACTTTCGCCGGGAAGCGCTCGCGGGAGGAGCCGCGGCGGACGAGGAGGCGGAGGTCGTGCCGCGCGGAGAGCTCCGAGACGACGGCGCGCCCGAGGAAACCGGTGCCGCCGGTGACGAGGATTCTATTCATAGCGGGGACGCACTATATCAGGAGCCCTACCCCCGAGCGCCCGAGCGGGAGGCTCCAGGCCGTCCTTGCGGCGCTCGGCGGGGCGGTGTTAAGACTGTTCTAAATTACTATAGAACATAGCTATAGAGGATAGCCGCTCATGACGAACGGGAGATGGGAAGGCCACTTCTTCCCCTCGCTGATACGGAGAGCGCCCGAAACTCGCGTATTAAAATAGGGGTTGCAGTGGTCGGGCGTTCTGGTGGCTTCCCTGGGCTTGTGGTTGGCCTATCAGCAGACTGGGTCCCCATGATTTCACTCCCGAGCTCGAAAGAGCGTATGCCTCGCTCCTCCGCGCCAGCTACCAGGATGACCTCGACGCTGGACCCGACGGAGACCCGGCAGTTGAGAAGCCTCATCGACGAAACCACCTGTGGGGTCGATTCCGTCAAAGCGACGGAGGCACGAGCTGATGACGAAGATCGAAGCGGCCTTCCAGAGCATCGACCGCGGGTTGGCCCTGGCCCGGCAGAAGCGGTTCGCGGAGGCGCGGCAGGAGTTCGTCAGCGCGGCGAAAAGCGATCCGGAGAATTCCGCGGCCTGGGCCGACCTGGGAGCCGCCGACATGGAAACGGGACGCGCCGAGGAGGGAAGGGCCGCTTATGACAAGGCGCTGCTCCTCGCTCCGGACGATTGGCGGACCCGGTTCAATTTCGGTCTCTTCTTCGCGCGGATGAAGAATCCGGACGCCGCGCTCGCGCAGCTCCAGCAGGTCTTTCATCCCGCCAGGAGCGGCGCCGGCCCGGCGGGGCAACAATTGCAGCAGGTCTTGCGGGCCGCGGAAACCGACCCGGTGCTCGCCGGGCTGCGCAAGGGATCCGCGGTTTCAGGATCTGCTGCGGGCGGCGAAAAATGGCACCTTAAATTCTGGCTTTGGCTGGCCGCCTGGGCCCTGCTTCCGACGGCAGCGCTGGCGGCCGAGAGCTCCGCCTGCAATCAGGCGCGCTCGATGGTCGAAGAGGTCAAGGCGATGTACCTGGCGGGAAATCCCGACCATCATGCCGTGCTCGAGAAGATGGGAGCGGCGCACGACCTCTGCCCCTCCCTGGGCGAGGCGTGGAAATACGCCTATTGCAGCGCCGTCGCGCTCGGCGACAAGAAGGCTGCCCTCTATAAAGGCCGGGCCGCCTTCAACGGGATCGCGAACCTGGACTGTGGCGGTGGCGGTTCCGTGGCGGCGGCGCCGAAGCGTCCTCCCGGTTTCGTAAGGAACAAGTACGCGCTGCTGGTCGGGGTCAGCAAGTTCAAAGACCCGCAGATTCCCGCCCTCCAGTTCGCGGCCAAGGACGCCGAGGACCTCGCAGCCTTCCTGCGCACGCGCGCCAACTTCCCGGCGGAGAACGTCTACGTGCTCACCAACGCGGAGGCCACGCGCGCCAATATCCTGATCAAGCTCAACACGATCCTGCTCCAGGCCCGCGAGGACGACCTGGTCCTCATCTTCATCAGCAGCCATGGCTCCCCGAACCAACAGGACAAGGGATTCGGCGGCATCGGGTACATCGTGACCTACGACACCTCACTGCAGAGTATTTTCGTCGAAGCCATGGAGTACCAGGATTTCGCCGCCAAGGCCAGCTTGATCAAAGCGCGCCGCAAGGTCGTCTTTCTCGACACCTGCTACAGCGGCCAGATGAAGCCGGGGGGAAAGGGGCTTGACCTCGACGAGGGGGTCGGCACGCAGACGGCGAACCTGTTCCTGTCGGGAGAAGGAACGTACGTCGTCACCTCGAGCAAGGACAACGAGCGTTCCTGGGAGAGTGACCGCCTGAAGAATGGGTTTTTCACCTACTACCTGATCAATGCCTTGAAGCAGGGAAGCGAGCCGCCGACGATCCGGCAGGTCTTCGATTCTCTCTCCAAAGAGGTGACGGCGGCCGTGGCACGGGAAAAGAATGCTCCGCAGAATCCGCAACTGCTGCCACGGGATGCGGCCGAGGACCTCCGGATCGGAGTCATTCCGAAGGCTGATGGCGTCCATCAATAAGAAGGCTTACGGGAGGCATACGATGCAAAACAGACTTATTCGCCGCCCACTCGCCCTCTGCGGGATCACCTTGTTTCTGGCGACCTCCGCTTTCGCGGGAGAAGGATTCGGAACTTTCAAGAAGCGGATGGCCGCGCTGGAGCGGATCACGCCGCCGGCCGTCCGCATCGACGGCACCAAGATCGCCGTCAAGACCAAGGCGCAAGGCGGAGACAAATCGGGACTCGCCGACAGCCTGGCCAGCCTGCTGGAGAGCAAGATCCTCAATGCCGATCCCCGGCTCAGCGCCGCACCCAACAGCCCGGACACCCTGATCGAAGTCAACATCGTGGACAATCAGGGGAGCGACAAGACGGAGAACCGCACGGAGAATCAGATCGTCGACAACGGCAAGGACGCGAAAGGCAAGAGGCAGTACAAGACGGTTCAGGCCAGCGTCAGTTATCGGGTCGTCAAGTACCACCTCGGGGTCGCCTACAAGGTGCAGGATGCAAGATCTCACAAAAGCCTTTATGCGAACACCCTCTCCCTGAACCTGGGCGGTGAATTCCGGGAGGGGACCGACGCGCCCGAGATCTCGGCGCTCCAAGGCCAGGGCGCCGAGACGATGGCGCACGACATCGCGGTGCGGCTGACGCCCTCCATCGAGCAGGTCGGCGTGCTGTTGCCGCGGGGCTCCCTGGACGACATCGCGAACCTCGCCGAGGCGAAGCTCTGGAACAAGTATCTGGAGGCGCTCGAGTCGATGCCCGCGAAGGCCAAGGGAGAGGACGAGTCATACCGCCAGTACGCGATGGGGCTCGCCTACGAGGCGCTGGGGTACTCGGCCGAGGACCCGGGAACCGCGCTGAAATATCTCCAGCAAGCCTCGATCCACTACAACAGCGCGCTCGAGGCCAATCCCAAAGAGAAATACTTTTCTCTGCCCTACGATCGGACGAATTTCAACCTCCCCTTCCTGTCGGGCGGCGACAAGATGATGAGCAAGCAGACCTTCGCGGCCCCCCCGGAGAGGGTGCGGGCGGCCTTGGTGAAATACCAGCGGACCAAGGAGCTGCAGGCCGAGCAACCGACACAAATAGCGGCGAACGGATCGAAGTCGCTCGCCGGGGCGGATGCCCTGGACAATGCCGCGGTGATCGACATGGTCAAAGCGGATTTGGGCGACGACGTCATTCTCACCGCGCTCGGCTCCGCGGAGCGGACGAGCTTCGACGTCTCTCCGCACGGGCTGATCGAGCTGTCGCAGGCGAAGGTCAGCAAGAAGGTCATTCAGCGGATGCAGACGCTCGCCGCCAAGAAGAAGAAGTCGTAGTCATGAAGCTCAGCCTGCGTCTGCTCTCGCTCCTGCTCTTCCCCTGCGCGCTGGGCGGCCAGGAAACCGGCGGTCCGCCCGACGGACAGGGCGCCAAAGAAATCTTCTGGAATCTGCGGCCGGCAGAGGAAGTCGTGATTCCCACGCCCGAGAAGAGGGCGAAAGAGAAGCCTCGCCAGCCCCAGAAGCCCCCGGCCCCGGCCCCGGCAAAGCCCGCGCAGCCGTTGTCCTTGCGCTACTGGATCGAGCTCCGCGGCTCGTCGTCCGGCGAGGGAGACCTGGTGACCGAGTCACGGACCTTCAAGTCCGGCGAGAGGATCCGTTTCAATTTCAGCAGCAGCACGGGAGGCTACATCTCGCTGGCCCAGCGCAACAAGGACGGCACGCTGAAGCTCCTTTTCCCGAACGCCGCGAATGGCCTGGACGACACCCGGATCAAACCGCGGGCCGACAGGATACTGCCGAGTGAGACGGTGTGGATCAAGTTCGACGACAAACCCTCGACGGAACGGGTCGTGATCCTGTTCACGGCGAGCGAGAAGAAACTGAAAGCCCTGATCCAGGAAGCCGTCCGCTCCCAGGTTCCGGAGCGGGTCGTGGCAGGGATTGAAGGGAGCAAGGATCTCGTCCTCGAGGTCGAGGAGACCGCGCCGGCGAAGGTCGGCACCTATCTGATCAGCCGGGATGGACGGCCGATCCTCCAGGACATCGAGCTGAAGCACCAGTGACCGCCGGCCGCTGAATCAAGACCGCCGCGCGGCCTCGTTCCAGAGATCGGTCAAAGCGTCGTCCAGGGTCCGCCGCGGCTGCCAGCCGAGGGCGCGCAGGCGGCCGGCGTCGCCGGAGAGGCAGGGGATGTCGAACGGGCGCGGCGGGTAGACCCCCTCGTGGATCTCCGGGTGGACGCCCGCCACGGCGCAGAGGCGGGCGAGGGCGTCGCGCATCGGGACGGCCTGGCCGCTGGCGAGATTATAGACGCTCCCCCGCTCTCCCTTCGCGGCGAGGAGGCGGTAGGCGGCGGCGCCGTCGTCCACGTGGACGAAGTCGCGCGCCGTCGAGAGGTCGCCGACGTCGAGGGCCTGCCGCGTCCCCTGCCGGATCTCGGCGAGCTGCGCGGCCCAGGAGGCGAGCGAGAACTTGGGGCTCTGCCCCGGCCCCACCAGATTGAACGAGCGGCAGATCACGGCGCCCTTTCCGCGGATGCCGCCGCAGCCCGAGGGCGATCCGCTCGGCCGCCGCCTTGGTCAGGGCGTAGGGGGTCTGCGGGGCGACCGGGCGGGACTCGGGGATCGGCTGCTCGGCGGCGGGCACCCGGCCGTAGACGTCGGCGCTCGACGCGATCACCACCGGCGGATCGCCCGCGGCGGCCGCGGCGGCGATCACGTTCTCGGTCCCGGCGACGTTGACCCGGAAGTAGTCGGGCATCTTCTGCCAGTCCCAGGAGTCGCCGATGTGGGAGAGCCCGGCGAGGTGGACGACGGCGTCGGGGGCGGCGGTGCGGATCGCCCGTTCGAGGGCGGCGCGGTCGAGCAGGTCGGCCTCGAAGAGGTCGGCGCCCTCGACGCCGGGCATGGCATCCACGTAGGTGCCGCTCACCCGGTCCCCCGCCGCGAGCAGGTGCCGGGCGAGCCGCGATCCCACGAAGCCGCCGATGCCGGTGACCAGGATGCGCATCAGTAGGCGCGCTTGCGGTGGACGAGCCTCTGGCGCCAGTAGTCGAGCAGGTCGCTGACCGTCTGCTCGAAGGGGATCCGCGGCTCCCAGCCGGTGTCGGCGCGGAACTTCGAGCTGTCGCCGATCAGGATCTCGACGTCCGAGGGGCGCAGGCGCTCGGGGTCGACCTCGATCTTCACCTCGACCTTGGAGTGCGAGAGGACGAGGTTCAGCATGTCGCGGATGGTGATGCCGCGGCCGGTCGCGATGTTGTAGACCTCGCCGGGCTTCGCCTTGGTGACCGCGAGCCAGTAGGCGCGCACCATGTCGCGCACGTCGGTGAAGTCGCGGATGGCGTCGATGTTCCCCACCCGGATCACCGGCGGCTGGATGCCCGCCTCGATCGACGCCACCTGGCTGCAGAAGTTCGAGGTGACGAAGACCTGGCCGCGCCGCGGCCCGGTGTGATTGAAGCCGCGGGTGCGGATCGCCTTGATGCCGTAGCTCTGGAAGTACTGGTAGCCGAGGTAGTCCTGGGCGACCTTGGAGACGGCGTAGGGGGAGAGCGGGCGCAGCGGGTTCTCCTCCTTGATCGGCGTCTCGTGGGGGAGGACCAGGCCGTACTCCTCGGAGGAGCAGGCGATCTGCACCACCGGGTCGAGCTTCAAGGCGCGGATCGCCTCGAACAGGTTGGTCTGCCCGCTGACGTTGGTGATGATGGTGTCGTTGGGCGCGTTCCAGCTCGCCGGCACGAAGCTCTGGGCGGCGAGGTGGAAGATGTAGTCCGGGCGCGTGATCTCGAGCGCGCGGTGCATCGAGGTGTAGTCGCGCAGGTCGGCCTCGACGAGATGGATCTGGTCGTCGAGGTGCTCCACGTTGTCCATGCGGCTGCGCCAGCGGAAGGTGCCGTGCACCTCCACGTCCGGGTGCTCCGCGAGCAGGTATTCCGCCAGGTGGGACCCGGCGAAACCGGTGATGCCGGTGATCAAAGCCCTCATCGATTCCTCTCTTTCCGCTTGTCTCGCAGGTCGGCCAGCGTCTCGACCAGTCCCCACTCCCAGGATTCCACGCGCCGGCCGGCGAGTTGCTCGAAGCGCCCGACGTCCAGCACCGAGTAGGCGGGACGGGGCGCGGGACGGGTGAATTCGGCGGTCGTGACCGGCACCACCGGGGCCTCGGGGGACCACAGGCGGGCGATCGCGACGGCGAAAGCGTACCAGGAGACCGCCTCCCGGTTGCGATAGTGCACGATTCCCGTGGCGCCGAGCGCGGCCAGATCGAGCAGCGCGCGGGCCAGGAAGCCGGTGTAGGTGGGGCAACCCACCTGGTCGTCCACCACCCGGAGAGGCAGCTTGCCGGCCTCGATCAGGCCCACCATGGTGGCGACGAAGTTGGGGCCGCCGGGGCCGAACAGCCAGCTGGTGCGCACCACGACGGTGCGCTCCCAGGCCAGGGCCCGCGCCTCGCCGGCGAGCTTGCTCCGGCCGTAGACCGAGAGCGGGCCGGTGGGGGCGCCCTCGGCGTAGGGCGACGTGCCGTTCCCCGGGAAGACGTAGTCGGTCGAGACGTGGACCAGCCGCGCGCCGGCGGCGCGCGCGAGCGTCGCGGCGTGCGCCGCTCCCCCCTCGTTGATCGCGAAGGCGCTCGGGGCGTCCGTCTCGCAGGCGTCCACCTTGGTGTGCGCGGCGCAGTTGACCACCAGCTCGGGGCGGAAGGCGTCGGCCCAGCCCAGGAGGCGGGGGCGGTCGGTGACGTCCCCCTGGCTCCGCGAGAGGCCGAGGGCGGCCCAGCCGCGGGAGCGCGCTTCCCTCACGACCCGCTGGCCGAGCATGCCGGTGCCGCCCAGGACCAGGCACCGCATCTAGGTGATCCCGACCTCCGAGTTGTCGCCGAGCATGAAGCGGTAGGCTTTGGGTTTGAAATCGGTCTTGACGATCCGCACGTTGCGGCCGATCAGCGAGCCGTCGATGCGGAGAGGGATGTCGCGGATCTCGCAGTCGGCGAGGACGATCGAGTTCTCCATCTCGCAGCGCACCAGCGTGCAGCGCTCGCCGATCGAGGTGTAGGGGCCGACGAAGGCGTGCTCGAGGCGGGCGCCGTCGCCGATCACCACCGGCCCGCGGACCAGCGAGTCGATCAGCTCCACCCCTTCGCCGAGCTGCACCCGCCCCTCGATGCGGCTCCCCTCGCCGATCTCGCGCAGGTTGGCGCCGGCGGTCATCTCGAGCCCTTCGAGGACGATGCGGTTGGCCTCCAGCATGTCGTCGAGCTTGCCGGTGTCCTTCCACCAGCCGCGCACGATGTGCGGGTGGACGTCGAGGCCGCGGTCGATCAGGTCCTGGATGGCGTCGGTGATCTCGAGCTCGCCGCGGGCCGAGGGTCGGATGCGGTGGACCGACTCGAAGATCGTGGCGTCGAACATGTAGACGCCGACCAGCGCCAGGTTGCTCTTCGGCTCCTTGGGCTTTTCGACCAGGCGGCGGACCTTCCCCTCGGCCGTCAGCTCGGCGACCCCGAACTGCTCCGGGTTGGGGACCTCGGCGAGCAGGATCTCGGAGTTGCAGCCGAGGCGCTGGAACTCGTCGACCAGCCCCGCGATGCCGCCGGCGATCAGGTTGTCGCCGAGGTACATGACGAACGGCGAGCCGGCGAGGAACTCCTCGGCGATGCGCACCGCGTGGGCGAGGCCGAGCGGCGCCTCCTGGGGGATGTAGGTGACGCGGGCGCCGAAGCGCGAGCCGTCGCCGACCGCGGCGCGGATCTCGCTGCCGGTCTCGCCGACGATGATGCCGATCTCCGTGATGCCGGCGGCGACGATCGACTCGATGGCGTAGAAGAGGACCGGCTTGTTGGCCACCGGCACGAGCTGCTTGGCGGAGGTGTAGGTGAGCGGGCGCAGCCGCGTCCCCTTGCCTCCCGAAAGGATCAGGCCCTTCATGCTGAGTCTCCGACGTTCTCCGAACCGGAACGGTCAGGGCGGAACGTTCGAGCTGCGGCTGTTCAGGTCGAGGAACGTGCCGACGTTCTTGAGCGAGAGCGAGAAGCGGATCTCGCGGTCGCTGGCGATCTGGCCGGTGAGGACTCCGGTCGAGGTGCCGCTCCGGAAGTCGCGGAACTCGAGGTGCAGCGCGTAGCACTGCGAGGTGTAGTCGAGGGCGATCTGGTCGTTCTGCAGGAACTTCAGCTGCACGTCGTAGCTGACCTGCCCCTGGAGCCGGAGGTTCCACCAGGGGAGCGCCAGGACGCCCGAGAGCCGTACCTGATTGCCCACCGCGATCTGCCGCTCGGTCTGGTACTGGGTGAACCACGTCGCGCCGAGGTTGTTGGTGGGGCCGAAGCCGTAGTTGCCGGTGAAGCTCGTCGAGGCGATCCCCTTGAACAGGGTGTTGTAGGTGACCATCGCCGTCAGGCCGATCTTCTGGGTCGGGTTGAAGCGCAGCAGCGACTGGATCGGCCCGGAGGTGGTGACCGCCATGCCGTCCGCCGAGATCTGGAGCGGCTGCGTCTTGTCGAGGCTGTAGTTGCGGGCGACCTCGAAGAACAGGATCTCGCGGGCGACCCCGTCCTCGGTGTTCGGCTTGCCGAGCAGGCGGTTGTCGAGCGCGATGCGCCCGACGTTCCCCGCCGACTGCGCGTCGACGTCGTCGAAGATCGGGATCTCCGGCGTGTCCTGGAGCAGGTTCCCCCCCTGGTAGGTGTAGGTGAATCGCGGCTCGATGATGTGCTTGAACTTGCCGAGGTCGCCCAGATTCCAGTTGAAGATCTTGGAGAACGAGGGGCCGATGATCTGCGCGCTGGCGAACGGGAAGGTGCGCGTCTTGGCGTTGCCGGTGAAGGCCGAGTGATCGGTGTTCAGGGTGTCGCCGTACCAGGTGAGCCGCTCGCCGCCCGACACCGAGAGGTCGAGCCAGGAGAAGGTGCGCACCGGCAGCGTCACCTGCGGGAAGAGGTCGAAGCGCGAGTAGGCGCCGCTGTAGTTCCCCGGCTTGACGCCGCCGGGCTGCTCGACGTCGAGGTAGTCGACCGAGGAGTCGAGCTCGAGGTAGAACGGCGTCTTGCCGATCTCGGTCGAGCGCAGGCTGTACTTGAGCTCGGGGAGCTTCCTCTGTTGCAGGATGTTGCCTTGCAGGTCGAGCAGGACCTTGCGGTTGTCGAGCAGCAGGTTGACCAGGTTCGGTCCCCAGTTGCCGGTGACGAAGGCGCGGCTGTCGATGAAGCGCTGGGTGTTGGTGTCGAAATCGCGCTCGAAGTCGCGGAAGAAGTTGAAGTCCGAGAAGTCCTGGTACTGCACGACGGCGCGCATCCCGTAGGGGAGGTCCTCCGTCGTGTGGCTGACCTGGAGCTTCCAGCGCCACGCCTTGGTCTCGGGGTCGTAGACGTAGTAGCCGAGCACGTCCCCCTTCGTCCCCTGGGTCGGCGCGTAGCGGAACTCGTCGCCGATCCCGAGATACCCCTTGGAGTAGGTGTCGAGGTGGAAGGTGGTGTCGTAGCTGCGTCCCAGGGTCTGGAAATAGCCGAGCCCGAGCTCGGCGCCGCGCCGCTGGGAGAAGCCGATGGTGGGGATCAGGAACCCCGAGCTGCGCTCGGTGCGCACCGGCCAGAGGATGAACGGGCTGTAGAGGATGGGGAGCTTCTTGACCAGCATCGAGGTGTGGTGCGCGTGCGCGTAGCCGTTGACCTCGATCTCCGCCCGCGCCACCCGGAAGCTCCAGTCGGGGACCGGCTGGTCGCAGGAGGTGAAGACGCCGTTGTGGATGACGTAGGTGTCCGGCCCCGTCTTCTCGACCTCCTCGCCGCGGAAGTAGTAGTCGGGCGCCACCTGGCCGCTGGCGTTCTTCACCGTGCCGGTCTTGCTCTCGAGGTTGAAGGTTAGCGAGTCGCCGGACAGCCGCCGCGGCCCCTGGTCGAGGATGACGTTGCCGAGGGCGATGACGTTCTTGGTCGTCAGGTCGATCTCGGCCGAGTCCGCCTTGAGGTCGAGGTCCTGGTACTTGAGCTGGACGTCCCCCGAGAGGACGGCGTAGTCCTCGCGCTTGTATTCGAGGTTGGTGGCGCTGCCGGCCGCGCTGCCGCTGCCGGGGCCTCCCTTGCTGGTGGCGAACTTGAGCTGGAAGTCGAGCCGGCCCGGGCCCGCTCCGGGAGGTCCGGCGGGCGCGGCCGGAGCCGCGGGAGCCGCGGGAGGAGGCGTGGCTCCTGGTGCCGCCGGAGCGGTCCCGGCACCGGGGGCCGTCGCGTTGGGGGCCGTCGTCCCCGCGGTGCCGGCGGTGCCGCTGGCGCTGGTGGCTCCGCTGCCGCTCGTCCCCTGCGGTCCGGGAGGGGGAGTCCCCGCCGGGGTGGAGGGATTGGGGGCGGCGGGGAGGCCCATGGCGGGCGCTCCCGGCAGCGGCTCGGGGATCGACTGCTGCGCCGCCGCCGGCACGGCCAGGCAGCAGGACAACAGCAGGGCGGCCGGAGCGGTGAGGTGATGTCCGAGCATGAGAACGGCGGCTAGTCTAACCGCTCGACGATCATCGCGGTAGCCTCGCCGCCGCCGATGCAGATCGCGGCGCAGCCCAGGCGCGCGCCGCGCTCCCGCAGGGCGTGCAGGAGGGTGACCAGGATGCGGGCCCCGGAGGCGCCGATCGGATGGCCCAGCGAGACCGCGCCGCCGCGCAGGTTGACCCGGTCGGCAGACAGCTCGAGGTCGTGGAGGAAGGCCATCGCCACCACCGCGAAGGCCTCGTTGACCTCCCAGAGGTCGATGTCCGAGGTCTTCAGGCCGGCGCGGTCGAGCGCCAGGCGGACGGCCGCGGCCGGCGCGGTGGTGAACCACTCCGGCTTCTGGGCGAAGGAGGCGTGGGCGACGATGCGGGCGAGCGGCTTCGCCCCCCGGCGGGCGGCCTCGGCGGCGGTGGTCAGCACCAGGGCGGCGGCGCCGTCGTTGATCTTGCTGGCGTTGCCCGCGGTGACCGTGCCGCCGTCCTTCTGGAAGGCGGGGCGCAGGCTCGCGATCTTGGCGAGGTCGACCTTGAACGGCTCCTCGTCGCGGTCGACCGTGGTCTCCCCCTTCTTGCCGGGGACCTGGACGGGGACGATCTCCTCGGCGAACAGCCCCTTCTCGGTCGCCTCGCGGGAGCGCCGGTAGCTCTCCAGCGAGTAGGCGTCCTGCCCGGCGCGGTCGAGCTTGTACTCGGCGGCGCAGAGCTCGGCGCAGTTGCCCATGTGGACGTCGCCGTAGGGGTCCCACAGCCCGTCGTGGACCATCGAGTCGATCAGCTTGCCGTGGCCGAGGCGGAGGCCGTCGCGCACGCCGGGGGCGAGGTAGGGAGCCTGGCTCATGCTCTCCATGCCGCCGGCCGCGACCAGCTTGAAGTCGCCGCAGCGCAGGTCGTTGGCGGCGATCATCACCGCCCGCATCCCCGAGCCGCAGACCTTGTTGAGGGTGATCGCGCCGGTCGACACCGGGCAGCCGGCACCGAGCGCCGCCTGGCGGGCCGGGGCCTGCCCCTGCCCCGCGGTCAGCACGCAGCCCATATTCACCTGTTCGATCTCCGCGGGGGTGAGCCCCGCGCGCTCGACGGCGGCGGCGATCGCGCGCGCCCCGAGGGTGGGCGCGGAAAGACCTGCAAGCGCGCCCTGGAACACCCCGATCGGGGTGCGCACCGCGCTCAAGATAACGACGTCGTCCATGACCTCTCCTGTAAAGCAGCTTGGGGGGAGTTGCCGGCCGCGTGGGCGGCCGGCGGCCCGGGCCGTCGAGCCTAGCACAACGGGGGGGACAACGGTTACAATGCGGCCCGATGGGCTCCGGCATGCGCGCTCTGGGCATCGATTTCGGCGAACGGCGGATCGGTCTCGCGATCTCGGACCCGGAGGGGCGCGTCGCCGTCCCGCTGATCACCCTGGAGCGGCGCAACGACCGTTCGGCCCTGGCGCAGATCGCCGCGATCGCCCGCGAGCAAGGGGTCGGCCGGCTGTTCCTCGGCGAGCCGGTGGACCTCTTCGGCAACCGGGGCCCGGTGGCCGAGCGCGTCCGCCGCTTCGGCGCGCGGCTGGCCGAGCGGACCGGCCTGCCGGTCGAGCTGGTGGACGAGGCGCTGACCAGCGTCGAGGCGGCGCGGCGGCTGCGCTCGGCCGGGGTCGACGTGCGGCGCGAGCCGGGGAAGATCGACGCCATGGCGGCGCAGATCCTCCTCCAGGATGTCCTCGACCGTCCCGTCGCGGACGGCTAGGAATCAACCTTCAGGGCCAGACAAGGAGGCGCGGGTGGCACGAAGCAAGACGGGAGCGCGCGACGGCAAGCGGAACGGCGGGCGGAGAGGCCTCGGGCTTTTCATCCTCCTCCTGATCCTCGTCCCGGCGGGTTGGCTGGCCTGGTCCACCTGGAGCCTCCAGCGCCCCTTCAAGGGGTACCCGGAGGCCGAGCGGCTGGTCACCGTGACGCCGGGGAGCGGCGCCGGCAAGGTCCTCGATCATCTCGCGCGCGAAGGGGTGCTCGAGAACGGCAAGCTCGCCCGCCTCTACCTGGTGGCCAAGGGGACTCCCAAGCTGCAGGCGGGGACCTACCGCTTCCACGGGATGATGACCACGCCGCAGGTGCTCGGCATGCTGGTGCGCGGGCAGACGGTCTCGCGCTTCGTCACCATCATCGAGGGGTTGACCGCCGAGGAGATCGCCGACCAGCTGGCGCGTGGGAAGTTCGGGCGCCGCGAGGCTTTCCTGGCGGCGATGCGCTCGCCGCGGCTGATCGCCGACCTCGATCCCAGCGCTCCCGACCTCGAGGGGTACCTCTTCCCCGAGACCTACAACTTCGCCGCCGGCACCAGCGAGGCCGAGATCGTCGGCACCCTGGTCAAGACCTTCCGCCGGCGCTTCGAGCGCGACGTCCGCCCCGTGCTGGCGCGCGGGCCGGCCGGGCGCGGCGTGCGGCAGGTGGTGACGCTCGCGAGCATCGTCGAGAAAGAGGCGAAGATGCCGAACGAGCGGCCGCTGATCGCCGCCGTCTACCAGAACCGGCTCGACCGCAAGATCGGCCTCGCCGCCGATCCCACCATCATCTTCGCGATGAAACGGCTCGGCCGCTGGAACGGCAACCTCCGCCGCGAGGACCTGCGGATGGACTCCCCCTACAACACCTACCGATTCGCCGGCCTGCCGCCGGGCCCCATCTGCTCGCCCGGGCTCGCCAGCCTGGTCGCCGCCGCGGCGCCGGCCGACGTCCCCTACCTCTACTTCGTGGGCCGCAACGACGGCACCCACGTGTTCGCCAGGACGCTCGAGGAGCACAACCGGAACGTCAATCTCTGGCAGAAGAAATTCTGGCGCGACCGCTGGGCCGCCGAGCGCCGCGAGCACCCGGTACCCGCCCCCGGCAGCCGGTAGGCCGCCGGCCTCAGCGTCCTCGTTTAGCCCTGCTCGCCTCCTTCGGGCTTCGCTCCTTCGTCGCTGCCAGTCGGCTGCGCGGGCCAAACGAGAACGCTGAGGCCGGCCCCATCTCGATTGACAGTTCCCGAGCGCTGGTGTATTCAAGCGGTAGGAACGAGCTCCATCAGCTTTGAAGCGCCCCCCTCCACGAGGAGGAGCGCGCGTGCGTGGCGACGGCATGCCGTTCCGCAAGGAGATCTCGGATGAACATCCCGGAGGAGTTTGGCAAGTACCTGCTGCTCAAGAAGCTGACCGAAGACTCGCTCGGCGAGACCTTCCGCGCCGGCCGGGTGGGCCGCGAGGGGACGATGGAGCAGGTGGTGCTGCTCCGCGTCTTCAACGGCAAGGGGGTCGACGGCGAGAAGCTGTGGGCCAAGATCGCCGGGCGCGCCGGCGTCCAGGAGGCCCTGCGCAGCCCGAACATCGGCAGCGGCGTCGACCTCGGCCGCGTGCGCAGCTTCCCCTATGCCGCGTACGACTACATCTCGGGCAAGAGCCTGGCGAAGGTCTTCGCCCAGTCGGCCCGGCAGCGCTCCCCCATCCCCACCGACCATGCTTTGCTGATCGCGGAACGCCTCTCGCTCGCCCTCACCGCGGCCTACGAGAGCCGCTTCCAGGACGAACGGGTGCTGCACGGCTTCGTGGTGCCGCACCTGGTGATGATCTCGAACGAGGGGGAGACCCGCGTGCTCGGCTTCGAGGTGGCCCCGGGGCTGCGCGAGCTCGCCGCCGCCGGCTGGCACGACGAGACGCTGGCGCCGTATCTGTCGCCCGAGGTCCTGGCCGGCGCGCCGCTCGCGAAATCGGACGACGTCTACTCGCTGGGCGCCCTGCTCTATGAGCTGCTGACCGGCGAGCGGCTCCCCGCCGCCTCGGCGATGTCGGGGGAGGGGTACGCCGCGCTGATCGACGGGGTGACCCTGCCGAACGAGGGGACCCCACTGCCGGCCCCGGTCGCGGCGCTGCTCAAGAAGAGCCTGGTCCCCCGCGAGGGGCGGATCGCCGACACGGCGACCTGGCACAAGACGCTGTCGAAGCTGATGATCGACGGCAGCTTCAGCCCGACGACCTTCAACCTCGCCTTCTTCATGCACAACCTCTTCCGCGAGGAGATCGAGCGCGAGAGCCAGGAGATGGCTGCCGAGAAGAAGCTCGAGCTGACGCCGCGCCCGGCCCCGCCGGCCGCCGCCGTCGTGACGGCCGCGGCGGCCTCGTCAGCGGCCGCGGTGGCGGCGCACGACATGCGGGAATCGACCGGCGTCCGCCAGGGCACCCTGCCGGGGACGCCGGTGCCGGCACCCCGGGACGGCGGGTCGAAAAAAGGGCTGTGGATCGGCCTCGCCGCGGCCGCCCTGATCGCGCTCGCCGCCGGCGGCTGGTTCCTGTTCGGACGCCCGGCCAACCCGCAGAGCGCCGCCCTCCAACCGGCGGCGCCGCCGGTGGCTGCGGCTCCCCTTCCCGGGGCCACCACGGCAGGCGCGCCCGCCGCCCCCACCCCCGAGGAGCTCCAGGCGCAGATCCAGAAGATGTTCGAGGCCCGCAGCAAGGAGATGGAGGACAAGCTCAAGGGGCAGTACGACGACCGCATCAAGCAGCTCCAGCAGCAGCTCGCCGACAGCAAGAAGGCGCCGCAGCCGGAGAAGGGAAGCGCCCGGCCGGAACGGGTCGCGGAGAAAACGGAGCCGGCTCCGGTCCCGGCCGAGACCCGGGCCGCCGTGAAGCCCGAGCCGGCCGCCGCGCCGCCGCAGGTCGCCGTCCCGCAGCCCAGCGCGCCGGCGGGGTCCGCGGCGACCGCGAATCAGGCGGGCGCCGAGAAACCGGCCGCTCCCGTCCCCAGCCCCGTCCCGCAGCCCGCCACCACCAAATCCCAGGTGCAGGTGGGAGACCTCGTGCAGCCGGGCCCCGGCGTGGTCGCTCCCAAGCTGAGCTCCAAGCTCGATCCCCGCTACCCGGTGGCGGCGCAACGCCTGAACCGCGCGGCGCAGGTCGACATCAAGGTTCTGGTCGACGAGCACGGCCGGGTCCTCGACGCCGACCGCATCGGAACCAAGGCGGGCTTCGGCTTCGACGAGGCGGCGATCGACGCGGCCCGGCGGGCGGTCTTCGCCCCCCCCACCCGCGACGGCGTGCGGGTCAAGATGTGGACCACCCTGCGGGTCAACTTCAAGGCGATGTAGGCGGCCTTTTTTGCTTCGTGTCCTGGGTTGGCCCGCGCAGCCGACTGGCAGCGACCGAAGGGAGCGAAGCCCGAAGGAGGCGAGCAGGGCCAAGCCAGGCGCGAAGCAAAAAAGGCACCCCGCGCGGGGTGCCTTTTGATTGCGGCGTGCAGCGTGAAGAGGTGGAACTAGAGGTCGGCCGCCTTGAGGCTGGCGACCAGCTTCTGGATGCAGGGCTTCATCACCTTGTCGAACATCCGCTCGTCGTCGACGCCGCCGCCGTAGCCGAAGACGGAGACCTTGACGCTGGTCTCCTCCTGGCTGGCCTCGTCGGCCCAGGCGATCTCGCCGGTGCTGGTGTCGATCAGGCGGGCGTTCAGCGCCGCCACGAACTTCTTCTTGCCCGCGAAGACGCCGCCGCCCCCGCCGCCGACGTTGGTGTTGCCGTACTCGGTGACGGCGCCGGTCAGCAGGTAGTTGACGCCGAGCAGCTTGCCGACGCGGATGGCGGTCGACGGATCGACGTCGCCCGAGAGGGTGAGCCCCTTCTCCTTCATCAGGGCTTCGAGCTGCTCGCGCTCGACGACGCGGAACTTGCCGCTCTTGACCAGCTCGGTGACGAAGACGTCCTGGGCCGCGGTGGCGCCACCATGGTACCACCACTGATTGTCCGCCTTGTTCTTGAGCTCGAGGACGGCGATGCGGGGCTTGGTGCTGCCGCCCCCTTTGGCCGCCGCCCGGGTGAGGCCTGGCGCCGCGACGATCGCGAGCAGCAGGGCCGAACCGACGACGAGAGATGAAACGCGCTTCATATTGGAGCCTCCTTGGAAAACTGAGGCCCTGATTTTACCCCGGAAGCCCGGTTTTCCTTCAATCGGGGTGTCGGAGCCGTGTCCTCGCTTAAACCTGCTCGCCTCCTTCGTGTGCGCTCCTTCGTCGCTGCCAGTCGGCTGCGCGGTTCAAGCGAGGACACTGCAGGGGTCACGGCTGGAGGTCCTGGGCGTCGACCACGCAGAGCGCCGCCATGTTGACGATGTCGCTCACCTCGAGGCCGCTCTGGAGGACGTGCACCGGCTTCGCCATCCCGAGCAGGACCGGGCCGATCGACTCCGCCCCGGCCAGGCGCCAGATCAGCTTGTAGGCGATGTTGGCCGACTGCAGCTCGGGGAAGATGAGGACGTTCGCCGGCTGCTTCAGCCGGCTCCAGGAGTAGCCCTCCTCGAGGATCTGTTCGAAGACGGCGGTGTCGGCCTGCATCTCGCCGTCGATCTCCAGCTCGGGCTCGAGGCGGGTGACGATCTCGACCGCGCGGCGCACCTTGCGCGCCGCCGGGTGGTTGTTCGAGCCGAAGTTGGAGAACGAGAGCATGGCGACCCGCGGGACGATGCCGAAGCGGCGCGCGAAGCCGACGGTGAGCAGGGCGATCTCCGCCAGCTCCTCGGGGCTGGGATCGATGTTCACCGTGGTGTCGGCGAGGAAGAAGATACGGTCCTGGAGGATCAGGACGTAGGCGCCGGAGACCCGGCGGACGCCGCTGCGGGTGCCGACGATCTGGAGGGCCGGGCGGATCGTCTCGGGGTACGACTGGGTGAGGCCGGAGATCAGGCCGTCGGCGTCCCCCCGCTCGACCATCATGGTGCCGAAGTAGTTGCGCTGGCGCATCTTCTTCCTGGCCTCGACCAGGGTCATCCCGTCGCGCCGCCGCATCTCGTTCAAGTGGACGGCGTAGGGCTCGAAGAGCTCCGAGCTCTCGTTGTGGATGATCGTCAGCTTCTCCTCCGGGAGGTCGAGGGCGCGCAGGCGGTCGAGGATCACCTCGCGGCGGGCGAGCAGGATCGGGTGGGCGATCCCCTCGTCGACCAGGATCTTGGCGGCGCGCAGGATCTGCTCGTGCTCTCCCTCGGGGAAGACCACCCGCCGCGGCGAGCGCCGGGCCTGGTCGATGATCCCGCGCATCAGCTCGAGCCGGCGGGAGATCAGCGTCTCGAGCCGTCGCTGGTAGGCGGCGAAGTCGGCGATCGGCGTCCGCGCCACTCCGCTCTCCATCGCCGCCCGCGCCACCGCCGGCGGCACGCGCAGCAGCACCCGGTAGTCGAAGGGCTTGGGGATCAGGTACTCGCGGCCGAAGCGCAGCGACTCGAGGCCGTAGGCGCGCAGCACCCCGTCCGGCACGTCCTCGCGGGCGAGCCCGGCCAGCGCCTTGACGGCGGCGAGCTTCATCGCGTCGTTGATGTCGGTCGCGCGGACGTCGAGCGCGCCGCGGAAGATGAACGGAAAGCCGAGGACGTTGTTGACCTGGTTCGGATAGTCGGAGCGCCCGGTGGCGACGATCGCGTCCTCCCGCGCCGCCCGCACGTCCTCGTAGCTGATCTCGGGATCGGGGTTGGCGAGGGCGAAGACGATCGGGTCGCGGGCCATGCCGCGCACCATCTCCTGGCTGACCACGCCGCCGACCGAGAGGCCGACGAAGACGTCGGCGCCGACCAGCGCCTCGGCGAGGGTGCGCGCCGGGGTGTCGACGGCGAACGCCCCCTTGTAGGGGTCGAGGTCCTCCGTGCGCCCGGTGTAGAGCACGCCGGTCTTGTCGCAGAGGATGACGTTCTCCCGCCGCGCTCCGAGGTCGATGTAGAGCTGGGCGCAGGCGAGGGCCGCCGCACCGGCGCCGGAGAAGACGATGCGCGCCGCGTCGAGCCGCTTGCCGGCGACGGCGAGCGCGTTGAGCAGGGCGGCGCCGGAGATGATCGCCGTGCCGTGCTGGTCGTCGTGGAAGACCGGGATGTTCATCTCGGCCTTCAGCCGGCGCTCGATCTCGAAGCACTCCGGCGCCTTGATGTCCTCGAGGTTGATGCCGCCGAAGGTCGGCTCGAGGAGCTTGACGGCGCGGATGAACTCTTCCGGGTCGGTGGTGGCGAGCTCGAGGTCGAAGACGTCGACGTCGGCGAAGCGCTTGAAGAGGACCCCCTTGCCCTCCATCACCGGCTTGCCGGCGAGGGCGCCGATGTTCCCCAGCCCGAGGACCGCCGTGCCGTTGCTGATCACCCCCACCAGGTTCCCCTTGGCCGTGTACTCGTAGGCGAGGAGAGGGTCCTCGGCGATCGCCAGGCAGGGATAGGCCACCCCGGGGCTGTAGGCGAGGGCGAGGTCGCGCTGGCTGGCGGTCGGCTTGGTGGGGACGACCTGGATCTTCCCCTTGCGCCCCCGGGAGTGGTAGTCGAGCGCGTCCTCACGGTTGATCTTCTTCATGGCGGCTGCCGATCTTACTACCATCGCGAAACGGTTAAGCTGAGGGGATGATCGTCACTCTCGAAGGCTCCCGGCTGCGGCTCGTCACCCAGCCCGACCACGCCCACCTCGCCGGCGAGCTGCTCGCCCTCTGGCACGCCGACGGCCTGCCCACCCACCCGCGGCGCGCGGAGCTCCTGTTCGCCGCCCGCGAGCACGACAACGGCTGGCGCGAGGCCGACGCCGCTCCCCGTTGGGACGCGGAGCGCGGCCTCCCCCACGACTTCATCACTCTCCCGGCTCGGGACCGCATCGAGCTCTGGGAGCGCGGCACCTGCCGTTTCGCCACCGCGCGCCCCTACGCGGCCCTGCTGATCGCCCGCCACGCGCTCCAGCTCTTCCAGGGGCGCCGGGGCGAGGAGGGGTGGGACCCGTTCCTCGACTTCCTGGGGGATTTCGCGCGCGACCTGCTCGCCGAAACCGGCGGCAGCCGCGAGGAGCTGGAGGCCGACTACCGGTGGATCGACCTCGCCGACCTGATCGCGCTCACCGCCTGCCGGGGAGCGTGCGAGCCGGTGGAGCGGTATGGAATGCGGATCGCAGCCGGGGAGGGGGAGGTCCGCCTCGACCCCTTCCCGCTGGCGGGGGCGACGACCTTCCGCGTCCCCTGCCGCCACGTGCCGCTGCGCAGCTACCGCGGCGACGCAGATTTCGGCGGCGAGCTCATCCGCGCGCGCTGGCAGGAGATGACGGTGCGGATCGCGCCCCTCAGCCGAGAGCTTCCGGCCGCGGCTCGGGAGCGGTGAGCACCCGCTGCTCGAAGATCCGGCGGTAGAGCAGGAGGAGATCGGTGAACACCTGGCTGAACGCCTGATCGGTAGTGCCGGCCAGCAGGCTGTTGCCGTCGTAGAGCGGCGGCATGTAGAGGGGGTCGCCGGAGGCGAGGCTCGCCGTGGCCGAGGGATGCGCACTGGCCGCGCGCTCCTCCGCCCGGCCGAGGTCGGCGGCGCGCCGGTCGACCAGGTGCAGGGTGTAGTAGAACTCGAAGTAGCCGACCTGGAGGGCGTTCAGCACCTTCTCGAGCGAGTCGAGCTTGGGAAGCTCCTTGCCGTTCTCGTATTTGGAGAGCTGGCTCTTGCCGATCCCCGCCTCGCGGGCCACGCGGGCCTGGCTCTTGCCCCGCAGCTCCCGTAGAAGGCTGAGCGTCCTGCCCAGATTGGCGAACATGGCCATGCGCGGAATGTATCGGCTTCACGAGTCGCATTGCAAGCACAAGTTCCTGAAAGCAATACATTTACGGGCGAAGCCACGGAATCGAATCAAGCTCGTATTGTCCGCATTGGACAACGCTCACGAACGCTTGGGATTGAAACCGGTCAGTAGAAGCGCAGAGTGACACCTGAAGGTCCAACCTCAGGGACTACGAAGGAGTTGCCGAAGGACGGAACCGCTCAGCGCTTGCGCCTGGCGCCCGTCCGGCGGCCGGGCTTGGCCGGAGAGCCGGCGCTCTCCGGCGTTCCCTCGCTCTTGGGGGCGACTGGAGCCATGGGAGCGGCGGGTGCGGCGTGCTTGGGGACCACGCGGAAGAGGACGACCAGGTCGCCGACCTCGAAAGCTCCCTGCGCGATCGGCCGCGGCTGGTGCAGGGTCAGATCGATGAAGGACTCGACCCGCTTCAGCACCTCCTGGACCTCGCGCGGCCAGTCGCTCTCCCCGGCCGCCGCGCCCGCCTCCTGCCGCTCCATGGCCAGCGCTTCGGACTCGACCAGCTCGTAGCGGCGGAAGAACTCGCTCCGGCTCACCCCCTGCGCGTTCAGGATCTTGGCCAGAGTCGAGAGCGTCGCCTCCTGGCGGTTGTTCTCGATGCGCGACAGCTGGCCGCGGCCGAGTCCCGCGGACTCGCCGAGGCCTTCGAGGGTCAGCCGGTTGTGCTTGCGCAGCCGCCGCAGGGTCTCCCCGATCAGAGCGAACATTTCCACCGTCAGAACATATCCGCACTCAACGCCGCTCATCAAGCATAAGTCCTTTTATTTGAGGAATTTGCATAGAGTTCCGGTTACCTCTCACGGTGAGATGTTTCTGGTCACAGCCATCTTTAAATGCGCTCAGCGGTCGGATCGGTAAGAAAAGTCGCTGGGCGGAAATACCGCGCACGTGTCCGTTGCCGGAATCGCCCCCTCTTCTTCCTGCTTCCTGCGCCGGCCAGCCCTATTCAATCTGTCCATGTTAATTCTGTACAAACTTGACGTCATCTGGACAATAAGACTAGGCTCTGTCCATGAAGGAGACGAGAGGGGATCGCGTCACGATCATCGGAGCCGGGCCGGGAGGGCTCGCCGCCGCCATTCTGCTCGCCGGCGCGGGGCTCGAGGTCACCGTGCTCGAGCGGCTCGAACGGGTCGGCGGACGCACCTCGAGCCTCGAGGGGAACGGCTTCCGCTTCGACACCGGGCCCACCTTCTTTCTCTATCCGAAGGTCCTCGAGGAGATCTTCGGGTCCGTCGGCCTCGATCTGCGGCGCGAGGTGCGGCTCGAGCGGCTCGATCCGCAATACCGGCTGACGTTCGGCGGCGGTGGCGAGCTCTATTCGACGCCGCGGATCGCGGAGATGGACCGCCAGGTCGCCGCCCTGTCGCCGGACGACCGCGGCGCCGTCCAGAGCTTCCTGGCCGACAACCGCGACAAGTTCGCGCGCTTCCGCTCGTGCATCGAGTCCCCCTTCCTCGGCTGGCGCGACGTGCTGACCCCGCGCCTCCTGCGCCTGCTGCCGGCCCTGCGCCCCTGGCGCTCCCTCGACCAGGAGCTCGGCGCCTACTTCAGCGATCCGCGGGTCCGGCTCGCCTTCTCGTTCCAGTCGAAGTACCTGGGGATGTCGCCGTTCCAGTGCCCGAGCCTGTTTTCCATCCTCTCCTTCCTGGAGTACGAGTTCGGGGTGTTCCACCCGATCGGCGGCTGCGGCGCGATCACCGAGGCGATGGCCCGCGTCGCCCGCGGGCTGGGGGTCACGATCCGCACCCATGAGCCGGTGCGCGAGATCCTCTTCGAAGGGCGGCGGGCGGTCGGCGCGCGCACCGACGCCGGCGTCTACCGCTCGGACGCGCTGCTCGTCAACGCCGACTTCGCCCGCGCCATGACGCGCCTGGTCCCCGACCGCCTGCGCCGCCGCTGGACCGACGCCCGCATCGCGAAGAAGAAGTTCTCCTGCTCGACGTTCATGATGTACTTAGGGGTCGACGGCCTCTACGACCAGGTCCCCCACCACTCGATCTACATCGCCGAGGACTACGCGCGAAACCTCGACGAGATCGAGCACCGCCACGTCCTCTCCGGAGACCCGTCGTTCTACGTCCAGAACGCCGGCGTCACCGATCCGACCCTGGCGCCGCGCGGCAAGAGCACGCTCTACGTGCTCGTCCCGGTCACCCACCAGCATCCGAACGTCGACTGGCGCGCCGAGCGCGAGCGCTTCCGCGCCCTCGCCCTGTCGCGGTTGGAACGGGTGGGCATCGAGGACGTCGAGCGCCGCATCCGCTTCGAGCGGGTGGTCACGCCGGACGACTGGGATCAGGGCTTCGAGATCCACCAGGGGGCCACCTTCAACCTCGCCCACAACCTCGGCCAGATGCTCCACCTGCGCCCTCGCAACCGCTTCGAGGATCTCGACGGGGTCTACCTGGTGGGCGGCGGCACGCATCCGGGGAGCGGCCTGCCGGTGATCTTCCAGTCGGCCCTGATCACCGCCCGCCTGATGCTGGAGGATCTCGGCGGCGCTCTTCCACGGGCTCTCCCGCGCACCTTCCCGAGCGCAGTGGCGGAAGACGAAGCCAGGCCGGCCCTGGCCGAGGCGAGCTGATGATGCGGCGAACCAGCGGCTTCCAATCAGCCGGGGATACCTGGCCGCTGGAGCGGCGGCTGCGGGTCGTCCGCGCCCTCCGCCACCGGATCGCGGCGCGCTCCGCCGATCTCGTGCAGGCGGCGCTCGGCGCCGGCCGCCCGGCGGCGGAGGTCCTGTCGGCCGAGGTGGTGCCGCTCGCCGACGCCTGCCGCTTCCTGGAGCGCGAGGCCCCGCGCCTCCTCGCCACCCGCCGCCTGGGCTCCGCGGGGCGGCCGGCCTGGCTCGTCGGAGTCGAGGCGGAGGTCCGCCGCGAGCCCCTGGGGACCGTGCTGGTGATCGCGCCGTCCAACTACCCGCTGTTCCTCCCCGGGGTGCAGACCGTCCAGGCTCTGGCCGCCGGCAACTCGGTGCTGTGGAAGCCCGGCGCGGGGGGAACGGCCGCCGCGAGGGCCTTCGCCGCGCTCGTCGCCGAGGCGGGCCTGCCGGCCGGGGTCCTCACCGTCCTCTCGGAAGATCCCGCCGCGGCGCGGGAGGCGATCGCCCAGGGGGTCGACAAGGTGCTGCTCACCGGCTCGGCGGCGACCGGGCGGGAGGTGCTGGCGGGGCTCGCCCGCCGGCTGATCCCGGCCACCCTGGAGCTCTCGGGGTGCGACCCGCTGTTCGTCCTCGCCGGCGCCGACCTCGACCGGGTGGCGCGGGCCCTGCGCTTCGGGTTGACGCTGAACGGGGGAGCGACCTGCATCGCGCCGCGCCGCGTCTTCGTCGTCCGCGACCTGGCTCCCGCCCTCACCGGACGGATCGCCCACGAGCTCCCCGGCATAGCGCTCGGCCCGGAGGCGATGACGATCACCGCGGTTTCCGACGAGGACGAGGCGCTCGCCGAGGCGGCCCGCTCCCCCTATGCGCTCGGCGCTTCGGTCTTCGGCCACGAGGCGGAGGCGGTCGCCTTCGCGGGATGGGTCCGCGCCGGCGTGGTGGTGGTCAACGACCTGATCGTGCCCACGGCCGATCCGCGCCTCCCGTTCGGCGGCCGGGGGGAGAGCGGCTTCGGGGTGACCCGCGGCGCCGAGGGGCTGGTGGAGCTGACCCGTCCCAAGGTGGTCGCGGTGCGCCGTGGCCGCCGCCTCTTCCATCTCGAGGCTCCGCAGGCTGGCGACGCCGAGCTGTTCACCGCCTATCTGACTCTGACCCACGCGGGCGGGGTGTGGCCCCGGCTGCGCGGCGCCGCGGACCTCACCCGCGCTTTGATTCGCCGGGGTCGCCGCCCCGCCGCCTTGCAAGAGGCGGCGAGGACGTGACGAATCAGGAGCGCATCGGGACGATCGGAGTCATCGGCGCCGGGCTCGGCGGCCTGGCCGCCGCCGTCACCCTGGCGGCGCGCGGCCACCGGGTGATTCTGTTCGAAAGGAATTCCTGGCTCGGCGGGAAGGCGGCGACGCTCGCGGCGGAGGGGTTCCGCTTCGACATGGGACCCACCATCCTCACCCTCCCCTCGGTGCTGGAGCGCATCTTCGCCGAGGCCGGGCGCGACCTGAAGCAAGAGCTCGACCTCCTGCCGCTCGACCCCCAGTGGCGCTGCTTCTACGACGACGGCTCGACGCTCGACCTGGTGGCCGATCCCGCGCGGATGGCGGCCTCGCTCGACGCCTTCGCCCCGGGAACGGGGGCCGGATACCGGCGCTTCCTGGGGATCTCCGAACGGCTGCACGACATCTCGGAGCGCTTCTTCTTCTGGCGCTCGGTCGGCTCGGTGCGCGACACCTTCGGCGGCGGCGCGACGTTCAAGGCCTCCACCCTCGGCGACCTGCTCGCCCTGCGCTTCGGCCGCACGGTGGCCGGCACGGTGCGCAAGCACGTCCCGGAGCCGCGGGTGGCCCAGATGCTCGACCACTTCACGCAGTACGTGGGCTCCGCCCCCGACGCCTCGCCGGCCGTCCTCTGCTCGATCGCCCACATGCAGACCGCGGAGGGGATCTGGTACCCGCGGGGGGGACGCGCGCCGTCCCCGCGGCGCTCCACCGGCTGGCCCGCGACCTCGGCGTCGAGATCCGCGAGGAGACGCCGGTCGCCCGCATCCTGACCGCCGAGGGCGCGGTCACCGGGGTGGAGACGACGGCCGGCGAGCGCATCCCCCTCGCCGCCGTGGTCTCCAACTGTGACTCGGTGCGCACCCACCGCGAGCTGCTCGCCGGCGAGCCGGCCGCCCGGCGCTTCGCGCGCCGCCGGCGCTACGAGCCGGCCTGCTCCGGCGTCGTCCTCTATCTGGGGCTCGACCGCGCCTACCCCCATCTCCTCCACCACAACTTCGTCTTCTCGCACGACCCGGAGGAGGAGTTCGAAGCGATCTACCGCCGCGGGGAGCCGGCCGCCGATCCGACCTGCTACGTCTGCGCACCGGCCCGCAGCGAGCCCGGCGTCGCCCCGGAGGGGGGCGAAGCGCTCTACGTCCTCGTCCACACGCCCTACCTGCGCCCGCACCACGACTGGCGGCGGATGCTCCCGGCCTACCGGCGGACGATCCTCGGCAAGCTGGCGGCGACCGCCGGCCTCGCCGATCTCGAGGAGAGGATCGTCTTCGAGGCCGCCCTGACCCCGCAGGACATCCACGAGCGGTACCATGTGCTCGACGGCGCGATCTATGGCCTGGCGAGCCACGGCCGCATGCTCGGCGCCTTCAAGCCGGCCAACCGCAGCCGCGACCTCTCCGGCCTCTACCTCGCGGGAGGCGCGGCGCATCCCGGGCCGGGGATGCCGATGGTGCTGATGTCGGGCTGGATCGCCGCCGACGCCGCCGACCGGGATCTCCGTGAGCCCGCAAGAAGGAGCACGGGAGATGGACGACGCTGAGAAGAGGCAGGACCGCGATGCCGCCACCGGCCGCTCGCCGGCCGTCTCGCCGCTCCTCGTCTCGATGTTCGGCCGCTACTGCGAGCGCTACCTGGGGAAGCATTTCCACGCCGTCCGCCTGTCGAAGACGCAGCGCCCCGATCCGGCCGCGCTCTCGGGCAAGCCGCTGATCGTCTACTTCAACCATCCCTCCTGGTGGGATCCGCTGATCTGCCTCCAGCTCGCCGCGCAACTCTTCCCCGACCGCGCCCACTACGGCCCGATCGACGCCGGCGCGCTGACCAAATACCGCTTCTTCGAGAAGCTCGGCTTCTTCGGCGTCGAGCCGGGGACCGCGCGCGGCGCCCGGCGCTTTCTCACCGCTTCGCTCGAGATCCTCGCCCGCCCCGACACGGCGCTGTGGATCGCCGCCGAGGGGCGCTTCACCGATCCCCGCGAGCGGCCGGTGCGGCTGCGCTCCGGCATCGCCCATCTCGCCGCCCGGGTGCGCGAGGCCGTCCTCCTCCCCCTGGCGCTCGAGTATCCGTTCTGGGAGGAGCGCACCCCCGAGGCCCTGGCCCGCTTCGGCGAGGAGATCGCGACCGGCGACGCCGACCTCGCCGCCGCCGACTGGACCCCCATCCTCGAACAGGGGCTTACCCGCGCCCTCGACACCCTGGCGGCCGAGGCGCTGGCCCGCGACACCTCCCGCTTCGAGGTGCTGCTCGGCGGCAAGGCCGGGGTGGGCGGCATCTACGACGGCTGGCGCCGTTTGAAGGCCCGCTTCCGCGGCGAGCGCTTCCGGCCCGCGCACGGCGACGAGGAGCTCTCCCCGCGGAGGAAGGCTTGACGCTCGGGCTCGCGGCGGTCTGCGCCCTCTGCGTCCTCTGCGGGGTAGGCCCGGCACTGGTCTTTCGCCGCAACCTGGCGCTCTACACGCCACCGCCACCCGTCGGGCTTCCAAGGCCGGCGATCTCGGTGCTGATCCCGGCCCGCAACGAGGAGGGGTCGATCCGCGCCGCCGTCGAGGCCGCGCTGGCCAGCCGCGAGGCGGAGATCGAGGTGATCGTGCTCGACGACGCCTCCGAGGACCGCACGGCCGAGATCGTGAGCGAGCTTGCAGGACGCGATCCGCGGCTGCGGCTGGAGGCGGCGCCTCCCCTCCCGCCGGGCTGGAACGGCAAGCAGCACGCCTGCGCCGTCCTCGGCCGCCTCGCCCGCC
>CAVVXL010000013.1:0-68470 GCA_963752235.1 uncultured Acidobacteriota bacterium
GACGGCCTCCTCCGTCCCCCGGGCAAGGATCAATCAGTTTTCAAAGAGCGGTGTCAGGAGCCGCAGGAAGCGCCGCTACGAATGCCCGCCCGCCGGCGGCTCGGCGGCCTTGGGGGCCGGGGTGGTCGTGGTGGGCGGCGGGGTCGTCGACGGCTTCACCTCGGGGGCGACGGCCGGCTTGCGAGCCCGGGTGCGCAAGGGCTTGAGGTCGAACTCGGTGAGCTTCTCGGCCCGGTTTCCGAAGTGCTGCCGGACGCCGTTGCGCAGGAAGTTGGCCAGCTTGCGGCCGTCCACCAGCACCCCTTGCAGATTCTTCGTCGCCGCCTGCTTGCTCGCCGCCAGCGCGGTCTGCTGGGTCGAGGCTTCCTGGGCTACCGCGAGCTTCGCCTTCAGGGCCTCGCGGTAGCTGTCGAACTGCGGGAACTCCGCGGCGTTGGCCTCCAGCGCGGCCAGCAGACGGTCCCAACCGTTCAGGGTCACTCCATACTTCGGTTCTCTCGCCATGGTCTTCTCCTCTATGGGCCTTTCCAGCCCGTTCACCGCGCCAGGATTGGCAACGGAAAATCCTCACTCTTTCCACCCTCGCTCCCGGCTGTTCCCGATGCAGCGTTCCCTGGAGAGGAAGGGCGTCCATAGATGTGCATTATAAGTTATCATCCGCATTGAGTCAAGCCTCTGATCGCGAGTCTTGGCGGGTCGACGGATCTCCAGGCGAATTCCCTCGGCTCGAAGGGACATCAGATCAGGGGAATGTCCCGTTCCCCGGTCGATTTTTATCGTTCCCTGCAAGACGAAGATCATTCCCTATCTGATGTACATAATCCCTATGTGGGAGAACAGCGTTCCCCATCGTCGGACCGGCTTTCCCTGGGTCTCTCGTCGCGTTCCCTCGGCAACGAAGGAGACGACGGGGAGGGAATGGGCTTCGAACGCCCCTGCGCGGGCCGTTCCCCTCAGGGAATGGCGACGCACCCGCGGGGAAAGCTCGAAGAAAGGCGGGGAATGCGCCCCGGGAACGGGGGAATGCCGCGCGAAATCGCCCTCGGCCGCCCGCTCTGGACTTCCGGACGGCGAATCCGTAGGCTTCCCGGCTCCGGACCGCCCCGCTCCGGGCGGCGAGGGCCAACCCCAAGGAAACCTATGGAAATCGTCAAGGGACTGATCGACTTCGTCCTGCACCTCGACAAGCACTTAGGGCCGATCATCCAGCAGTACGGCGCGTGGACGTACCTGATCCTGTTCGCGATCGTCTTCTGCGAGACGGGGCTGGTGGTGACGCCGTTCCTGCCCGGCGACTCGCTGCTCTTCCTGGCCGGCGCGCTGGCGCACCAGGGGTCGCTCTCGATCGCGGGGCTCGCCGGCGTGCTCGCCCTCGCCGCCGTGCTCGGCGACACGGTCAACTACTGGGTCGGGCACTTCCTGGGGCACCGGCTGGTCAACGGCAAGCGGCGGATCGTCAAGCCCGAGCACCTCGCCAAGACTCACGAGTTCTTCGAGAAGTACGGCGCCAAGACGATCCTGATCGCCCGCTTCGTCCCCATCGTGCGCACGCTGGCGCCGTTCGTGGCGGGGCTCGGCCGGATGAGCTACGGCACGTTCATGAGCTACAACGTCGCCGGCGGCGTGGGGTGGGTCTTCCTCTGCACGCTCGCCGGCTACTGGTTCGGCCGCTACGAGGTGGTGCAGAAGAACTTCTCGCTGGTGGCGCTGGTGATCATCGTCCTCTCGCTCCTGCCGGCCGGCTGGGAATTCTGGCAGGCCCGGCGGCGCTCCCGGGGCGCGGCCCGGGTGACCGACTAGACTTGAGGACCGGAGTATGCGATCCTAACAACGTGCCCGCCTCCTGGCGGGCGCAACTGTGAAGCGGCTCGACTCATGAGCCCGAGCGGCGGCCTCACCGGCAAGGTCCCCGTTCCCTTCCCCTTTCGTCGGACATGATTGTGGCGTCGCGCCCATACGCAGTGGCGTGCGCCCGGAAGGATTGCGACGCTTGAGCAACTTCTCGGAATTTGGCCTCAACCCCGAGCTTCTCCGCGGCATTGAGACCCTCGGCTTCGAACAGCCGACCCCCATTCAGGAGGACGCCATCCCCCCCGCCATGGTGGGCCAGGACGTCCTCGCCTGCGCCATGACGGGCAGCGGCAAGACCGCGGCCTTCCTGCTGCCGATCCTCCACCGGTTGCAGGAGAAGCCGCGCGGCACCACCCGGGCCCTGGTCCTCGCTCCCACCCGCGAGCTGGCGGCCCAGATCGTCGAGCACATGACGGCGCTCGCCAAGTTCACCGACATGAAGGGCGCGGCCGTCTTCGGCGGCGTCGCCATGGGGCCGCAGGAGAAGGCCTTCCGCAAGGGGGTGGACATCCTGGTCGCCACGCCGGGGCGCCTGCTCGATCACTTCCAGAACGACTACGCGAAGCTCGACGGGCTCGAGATCCTGGTCCTCGACGAGGCCGACCGCATGCTCGACATGGGTTTCCTGCCGGACGTCCGCCGGGTGCTCCAGCACCTGCCGCGCCCCGAGCAGACCCTGTTCTTCTCGGCCACGCTGCCGCAGCCGATCGTCGAGCTGGCAGGCGAGATGCTGAAGGACCCGGCGCGCCTCAACATCGAGCGCAAGTCGGCCCCGGCGACCGGCGTCACCCAGGCGGTCTACCCGGTCAAGGAGGAGCTGAAGGCCTACCTTCTCGTCGAGATGCTGCGGCGGGGGGAGATCAAGAACGTGCTCGTCTTCACCCGCACCAAGCACCGTGCGAACCGGCTCGCCGAGTTCCTCGAGAAGCACGGCGTCGCCTGCGACCGCATCCACGGCAACCGCAGCCAGGCGCAGCGCACCGACGCCCTCGCCCGCTTCAAGAGCGGCGACCTGCTGGTGCTGGTGGCGACCGACATCGCCGCCCGCGGCATCGACGTCGAGGCGCTCTCGCACGTGATCAACTTCGACGTTCCCAACATCCCCGAGGACTACATCCACCGGGTCGGCCGCACCGCCCGGGCCGAGATGGTGGGCGACGCCTTCACCTTCGTCTCGGAAGAGGAGGCCGCCGAATTGCTCGCCATCGAGCGCGCGGTCGGCGCGCGGCTCTCGCGGCGGACGGTCGAGGGGTTCGACTACCAGGCGAAGCCGGCCGAGCGCTTCGAGATCCCGCTCCAGGAGCGCATCGCCTCGATCCGCGCCCGCCGCGCCGAGGAGCGGGCCCGCGCCCGCGAGAAGGCGGAGAAGAAGGCGCAGCGCGAGGCCGAGGAGAAGGCCCGCGTCGAGCAGAAGACCAAGCGCCGGCCCGACGGACGCCCCGCCGGCGACGCGCAGCCTCGTCAGCAGCAGGGTCGAGGGGGCGGCCGGCCCGGAGGAGGAGGCCAGGGGCAAGGTCAGCGCGGACCCCGGCGGGACGAGCGGCGGGATGATCGTCAACCCGACCGTCAACCCTCCGATCGCCAGCCCGGGATGGAGCGGGGAGACGCCCAGCCTCGTTTCCACCAGCAGCAGCCGCAGTCCAATCAGGGGCAGGGGCAGGGGCAAGGCCAGGGACCGCGCCGGGACCAGCGGCGGCGTAGCGCCGAGCCGCCGCACCGGCACGTCGAGCCGCCGAACCGGACGCAGGTCGACCCCACGACCAAGCCGGCCGAGGAGCGGCTCGGGCAGATCCTCTCCGCCTTCTCGCCGGCCCGGTTCAACCGCTTCCGGCGCTGATCCGAGGGGGCCGATCCGGTGATTTCAGAAGGCCGTCCGGCGCTCGCGCGAGCGCGTCGGGCGGCGCTTCCGGTCTAGCCGTTCGACGCGGCGGGTTTCGTCACCGCCGGCGCCACCGTATAGGTGTCTCCCTTGCAGTCGATCGTCGCCAGGGTGGCCCGTTGCGGATTGAAAGTCGCGAGCCCTTCCCGGCACTTGCCGTTGGCCGTCACCTTGACGGAATTGAGCGTGGACGGGACGCTGACGTTCTGGCGCTCACCCGGTCCGAGCTTGACCGGATCGAGACCGCCGCCGCTCCACAGGACCGCGACCCGAACCTCGGCGCTGGAATTGTTGACGACCGTGAGCTGGTGATCCTCCGCGCGGGCGCCGCTCACCAGAGCGACGGCGAAGAGAAGCATGAAACCGAAGATGATTCCGGGCTTGTTCATGAGGCCTCCTTTCCTGGATGAAGACAGGCATCCCAGACCTCCGGAGAGCGTCGCAACCTCTGTGCCAAAGTCGACTCCCGCCCTTCCCGTCCTCTATAGGGACGCCCACCTCCTCGCCGTCGCCAAGCCCTCCGGGCTCGCCGTGCATCGGGGGGCGGCGCAGGATCGGATCTTCGCTTTACAGATCGTGAGAAATCAGACGGGTCAGCACGTCCACGCCGTCCATCGTCTCGACCGCGCGACGAGCGGCGTCCTCCTCTTCGCGCTCTCTTCGGAGATCGCTCGCGCCATGCAGGAACGCTTCGCGGCCGGCGCGGTCGAGAAGCGCTACCTCGCCCTGGTGCGCGGCATCCCGCCGGAGGAGGGGGTGATCGACCATCCCATCCCTCGCGACGAGGGGGGACCGCGGGTCCCTGCCGTCACCGCCTTCCGCCGCCTCGCGATCTTCGAACGCTACGCCCTTATGGAGGCCCGGCCGCGGACCGGCCGCCGGCACCAGATCCGCCGCCACTTCAAGCACCTGAGCCATCCGCTGATCGGCGACGTGCGCTACGGCAAGGGGGAGCACAACCGCCTCTTCCGCGAGCGCTTCGGCCTCCACCGCCTCGCCCTGCACGCCCTGGAGGCGGCCTTCGAGCACCCGGCGACCGGCGAGGCGCTGCGGATCGCGGCCCCGGTGCCGGAGGACCTCGCGGGGCCTTTGCGGGCGATGGGGATCGTGATGTCGGAAGAGTGGCTCTGAGACTTCAGGTTTCCTTGGTGATGAGGGTACGGATTTCCGCTTCCAGAACGGGGGCTTCCTGGGTTGCCGTCTCCCAGACAACCTCCAGGTTCACACCAAAATAGTTGTGGACCAGCTTGTCACGCATTCCGGCCATGCCCCTCCAGGGAAGACTGGGATAACGGCCTTTCAGCTCCGCCGGAATCTGCTTGGTCGCTTCGCCGACGATTTCGAGAGCGCGGACGACCGCAAAATTGGTCTTTTCGTCGAGAGCAAATTCGTCGAACGTCATTCCCGCCACGAAAGCCTGGGCCTTCCCCAAGCTGTCCCGAATGTCATCGAGATAGTCGAGGTAGGTCCGCTCGCTCATACAGGAACAGCTTCGCGAAGGATATTGGCCCCGATCCGGGGCTTGAGGGCCTTCTTCATGACGAGATCCACCCTGACACCCAGGAGATCGCTGAGGTGGTCCTCGAGAGAGACGAACCCCAGCAAGCCGGGGGCCTCATCGAACGTCACCAGCACGTCGAGGTCGCTCGCAGCGGTCTGCTCATTCCGCACGAAGGACCCGAAGACTTCCAGGGAGTGTACGTGGTATTGCTCGGCCAGCTCCGGAAGGTGCTGGCGCAGCTTGGAGAGATACCGGTCGACCGGTCGTCCTGCCATACGGCCATTATAGGCCGCAATAGGCATGCTAGCCTTCGAGCCATGACGACCGCCCCCTCAAATCTCGAGCCCACGACCCTCCAGGCCTTCCGCAGCGTGCCGCGCACGGGGGTCGTCTTCGTCACCAAGGAAGCGACGGCCCGGGGGTACCGGACGGGGGACCCGGCGTGGTCCAACCTCGGCCAGGGGCAGCCGGAGACCGGAGCGCTCGCGGGGGCGCCGGCGCGGGTCGAGTCGATCGCGATCGATCCGTCGGACCATTACTACGCGCCGGTCGCCGGCCTCCTGGAGCTGCGGGAGGCGGTGGCGGCGCTCTACAACCAGCTCTACCGGCGCGGGATGCCGTCGCAGTACACGGCCGAGAACGTGGCGATCTCGGGAGGCGGCCGGGCGGCGCTGACGCGGGCCGTGGCCTCGCTCGACCAGGTCAACCTCGGCCACTTCCTCCCCGACTACACGGCCTACGAGGAGCTGCTCGACATCTTCCGGCTGGTGACGCCGATCCCCATCCTGCTGCGCCGCGAGCAGGGCTACAACTTCGGCGTCGAGGATCTGCGGCGCGAGGTGCTGGGGCGGGGGCTCTCGGTGCTGCTGTTCTCGAACCCGTGCAACCCGATGGGGAAGCTGGTCTCGGGGGGCGAGCTCGCCGATTGGGTCGCCGTCGGCCGCGACCTCGACTGCACGCTGCTGATCGACGAGTTCTACTCGCACTACATCTGGAACTTCGGCGAGGGGGAGCCGGGGCCGATGGTGAGCGCCGCCCGCTACGTGGAGGACGTCGACCGCGATCCGGTGGTGATCGTGGACGGGATGACCAAGAACTGGCGCTACCCGGGCTGGCGGGTGACCTGGACGGTGGGGCCGAAGCGGGTGATCGAGGCGGTCGAGAGCGCCGGCTCCTTCCTCGACGGCGGCGGCTCGCGGCCGCAGCAGCGGGCGGCGGTGCCGCTGATGGACCCCGACCTGGTGCTCGCCGAGACCCGCGCCATCCGCGAGACCTTCCTCCCCAAGCGCGAGCTCCTGCTGCGCCGCGTACACGAGATGGGGATGCGGATCTCCCCCGAGCCGGCCGGCACCTTCTACGCCTTCGTCTCGGTGCGCGACCTGCCGGCCTCGCTCGCGGACGGCATGGCCTTCTTCCGCGCCGCCCTCGAGCACCAGGTGATCTGCGTCCCCGGCGTCTTCTTCGACGTCAACCCGGGGCACCGCCGCGCCCAGCGCCTCTCCCGCTTCCACCAGCACGTGCGGCTGTCCTTCGGGCCCGCGATGGACGAGGTCCGCGGCGGCCTCGACCGGCTGGAGGAGATGATCCGCGCCGCCAAGGAATGACGGGCGAGGATGCAGGACGGCCGCAGGTGAGGACGATTTGGTGCGATCCGACTGCAGTCCGTGAGACAATGCGCTCCTAGGTGGAGGAACTCTCATGTACATCCTAAAGGCCGGTATCAAGAACGCCAAGTCGATCCGGTCCCTCTCTTGGAGCGTGCCCTTTGAACGTGCCGCAGGGTGGCATGTCATCCTTGGTGACAATGGCTCTGGAAAGAGTTCTTTGTTGAAGGTGATTGCCTTGGCGTTGGTTGGCCACGAGAACGCGCTCGCACTCCGGTTACAGCCAGAAAACTGGGTGCGTAAAGGATCCGCTGGCGCAGAAGCGAATTTACATGTTTATCGCGACGAGGACTTAGACGATTCGTATAGCTTAAGAAGGATTGGGCGGAGTAAGCTGCTCTCCCTCGATTTCAAAATTGAGCGCATTCGTGACGACGTCGGCTCCAATTGGCGATTCGGCAATAAGAGCTCCCTCGACCAGGCGGCGAAAGGATGGTTCTCTGCGGCATATGGCCCCTTCCGGCGATTCTCTGGCTCGGACGAAAGAGTACGACAAAATATCCAGCTCCTATCCTCGTCTGGCTCGGCACCTCTCCCTCTTCGATGAGCGGTTCGCTCTGGCAGAGACTCTCGAATGGTTAAAACAGTTGCGCTTCGAACAACTGGAAGAGGGTGAGCGCCCGGGCCATCTGCTCGATTACATTAGAGAATTTGTCAACCAACCGGACTTTCTCCCGTTCGGGGCCAAGTTGTTGGAGGTTTCATCTCGCCAAGTCACCTTCGTAGATGGGAGCGGCTGCGAAGTGCCGGTTCAGGAGCTGAGCGATGGCTATCGGTCTGTTTTAAGCATGACATTCGACCTGATCCGGCAGCTTGCCCGGGAGTATGGAAACGAAAAGTTGTTCGCTCCCGGGGAGCCTACTAGAATTGTGGTTCCGGGAGTTGTTCTCATCGACGAGGTTGACGCACACCTTCACCCTACCTGGCAACGGAGAGTAGGGCTCTGGTTTCGAGAGCATTTTCCAAAAATCCAATTCATCGTCACCACTCATAGTCCTCTTGTCTGCCAAGCGGCAGAGGTCGGAACGGTCTTTCGCCTCCCTGCTCCCGGCGGTTCCGAAATACCCGAGATGGTCACCGGCCACGAATTGGACCGCCTGCTCTTCGGAGATATCCTTGATGCCTACGGTACGGGCCTATTCGGCCAGGGTATTACACGATCATTGAAGTCGAGGAAGCACCTCGAACGGCTTGCGCAACTGAACCTCAAGGAGATCAACGAAGGGCTTTCGGACCGGGAGGAAGGAGAGCAGGCGCGGCTTCGAGGTGCTCTTCCGACCGCCGCACATGCATTGAGCGCCAGCGATGCTGCGGATTCCTGATCTGCAGTTGTCTAAAAGCGCGATCACTCAACTCGCGGCCTATCAGGCCCAGGTTGATGCCCTTGGCGTCTACGAGAATCGCATAGCCGAGGCGAAGCGTCTTTTTTCTCGTCGCAATAAGAAGAGCAACCCCACCTTCAGAGAGGTGAGGAAAGTTCTCGACCAGATGTGCGGCGGGGCTCGGCGCTGCATGTATTGCGAAGATTCAGTTGCCGATGAGGTAGAGCACTTCAAGCCGAAGGACTTTTATCCTGAGCTTGCATTCGCCTGGATCAACTATTTGTATGCTTGTGGTCCCTGCAATGGTGGAAAAAGCAACGCGTTCCCGATCGTCTCGGCCCTGGACGGGCGGATCGTCCAGCTCTCAAGAGTTCATGGAGCCGGTAGTACCTCCGGAGGCTGGAGACGCGGCTTTGCCGGACCTGCGTAAAGAGAACCCTCTTGATTACCTCCAACTCGATTTGCAAGACACCTTCTACTTCGAGCCGGTGAGCACCGATAAAGCCTCGCTCCATCATCGGCGGGCCAAGGCTGCGATCGAGGTTCTGGGATTGAATGTCCGCGACTACCTCTGCCGAGCCCGCGCCGAAGCATATGACTCTTATCTGGCTCGGCTGAGTCAGTACATACAATGGCGTGAGGCTGGTGTGGAGCCGGCGAAGCTCGAGCGCCTCAAGAGCTCTCTCCAGCGTATGGGACATCCTACCGTCTGGGCTGAGATGAAACGCCAGCGTGACCGGTTGCCGGTTCTCCGGCACCTGTTTGGACAAGCCCCGGAGGCCTTGGGTTGGTGAGGACGTTCCTACGATGATCGACGAGCCGCTTTCCCCGCAGACCCGGCGCTACCTCGCCGCCGCCCTCGCCGCCTGCCAGCGCGCGGGGGCGATCCATCGCCGGCACTTTCGTTCTGCATCGCTGGCGGTGGATCTCAAGGCGGACGCCTCGCCGGTGACGGCGGCGGACCGCGGCTCGGAGGAGGCGATCCGCGAGACGCTGCACGCCGCCACCCCCGAGCTCGGGCTGCTCGGCGAGGAGCTCGGTCAGGAGGGGAGCGAGCGCGACCGCTGGGTGATCGATCCCCTGGACGCCACCAAGAGCTTCGTGGCCGGCCTTCCCTTCTTCGCCACCCTGATCGCCCTCGAGCTCGACGGCGAATTCGTCCTCGGCGTCGTCCACGCTCCGGCGCTGGGACCGGGAGCAGGGTTGACCGCAAGTCCATTGACCGAGAAAAACGGCGAGGACGAGTCCCTGGGCGAAACCTGGTGGGGGGCCCGCGGCGAAGGGGCGTGGGGAGGCACCGGCACGGCGCTCGCCTCCTGCCGCCAGCGGCCCTTGCGGGTGAGCGACACCGCCGAGATCGAGCGGGCGTTCGTGGTCCACGGCGGCCTCAACCTCTTCCAGAAGAACGGCCTCTGGCCCGCCTTCACCGACCTCGTGGCCCGCGCCTACCGCACCCGCGGCTTCGGCGACTGGTGGGGGCACATCCTGGTGGCCGAAGGGCGCTGCGACGCCATGCTCGAAGGGGAGGTCGCCCTGCATGACGTCGCTGCCTTGAAGCCGATCGTCGAAGCGGCGGGAGGGGTCCTCCTCGCCCGGGGCGACGAGGCGCTCGTCACGGGCTGGACGGGGCCCGCGTTCTCGGCGAACCGGAACCTGGCCGAGCCGTTGCGGCGGGCGATGGGTTTCTAGGGTTCCCGCCTCTCTTCTTCTCCCCACCTTCCGCTACAATCCCGCGCCTGCCCTTCGGGGGGTGTCAAAGGTAGCGTCCGGAGAGAAGAATGCCCGCTTTCACGAACCTCGAATTCCATCGTACGGGGATCGGCCTGGTCCCCGACCGGCCGGGGGAGACGCATACGGCGATCTACGTGGCCCGGGTGCCGGGGAGCCCGACGGCGCTGCGGTCGTGCACCTGCGCGACGGCCAGGCAGAAGAGCTGCGAGCACCAGCGGAGCCTCGCCCGGGCGGTCGCCGAGGCCGAGAAGGCGTTCGCGGCGCAGGGTTGGGAGGCGGCGTTCGAGGCCACGGTGTGGTTCCGGCTGGCGCGTCTCCTGTTCGAAGGGAACCCCCAGGACTCGGCCAGGGTGAGGGTGCTGCGCGTGCCGCGGGAGCCCGCGCCGGTGATCCGCGTCACCTCGCCGGCCGGCGACGAGCTGGCGGAGTACATCGACGATTCGCCGGCGCGCCTCCGCTTCCTCGAGCGGACCGGCAAGGCGGCGCCCGGCGGCGAGGGGATCTTCGACCGCGCCGGCCTGCTCGACCGGCTGGCCCTGTTCCAGGTCACCGAGCAGGAGCGCTTCTTCCACCACCGCGGGGTGAAGACGAAGCGGCAGAGCTGGGAGGAGAGCTTCTGGCACCGCCTGGCCTATCACTGCGTCCGCGAGTTTGAGACGGCGGAGCGCCGCGGCGCGTTCCATCCCGCGATCGACGAGACTTCGGGGCGCTTCACGCTCACTTTTCACGGCGGTCACGACGCCGGGGAGAGGCCGGTCGTCCGTTTCGCCGTGCCGCGCGACCGGGTGCGCGCGGCCCTGCAACTGCTCGCCGAGGAATACCCCCAGCAGGCGGACCTGGCCATCCGGCCGGTGCCGCTGGCGTCGATCTTCCGGGTCACCCAGGAGACCGAGCTCGACCTCGAGGTGCGCCCGGTCATCCGCGCTCTCCAGGCGAACGGCGAGGAGCGCTTCCTCGAGCGCCGCGACCTCGAGAAGTTCCGCTACGGCAACCTGATCTACGTTCCGGACCTCGGCGTGCTGGCCGAGCTGGAGCGCGAGGGGAAGGAGCGGAAGTTCAAGGCGCCGGTCAGCATGAAGCTCCAACGGAGCCAGGTGGCAAGCTACCTCGCCGAGCACGCGGAGGCGCTGGGCGAGGGGCTCCTGGTGCTCGACGAGCCGCTGCGCGACCGGCGGATCTTCCGCCAGCTCGAGCGCATCGAAATCGCTCCTCTGGACCTCGAGGAGGCGCTCGGGCGCAACTGGTGCTGGCTGGCGATCGAGTACGGCTTCGGAAGCCAGACGGTGTCGCTCGCCGAGATCCTGCGCGCCCGGCGCGAGGGAGTGCCCTATCTCGAGACGGCGGGGGGATGGATCGACCTCGACGCGCCGATGTTCCGCGACCTGGACCGCCTGGAGGAGCTCGCGGAGGGGGACCGCTTCCGGCTGCCGGCGAGCGAGCTGCTCCGCCTCCAGGCCGCTTCGGGAAGGCCGGTCGAGGTGCGGACGGAGGGGCACGGGTCCGACCGGATCGACAATCTCCTCGCCCTGCGGCCGGCGGCGCCCTTCGCCGGCTCGCCAGGGATCACGACGCCGCTGCGCGCCTATCAGACGACCGGCGTCGACTGGCTCCTCTTCCTGGCCCAGAACCGGATGGGCGGCCTGCTCTGCGATGACATGGGGCTCGGCAAGACCCTCCAGGTGCTCGCCTTGATGGTGAGTCTGGTGGAGCGCGGCGAGGCGGCGGAGCCGTTCCTGGTCGCCTGCCCGACCAGCGTCCTCAGCCACTGGCGCAACCAGATCCACCGCCACGCGCCGGCGCTGCGGCCGATCGTCCATCACGGCCTGCAACGCCGGCTGCCGGATGCCTTCCGGCCGGGGGACGTGCTGCTCACCTCCTACGGCGTGCTGCGCCGCGACGGCGAGGCGCTGAGCGCCATCCCCTTCACGCTGGCGGTGCTCGACGAGGCGCAGCACCTCAAGAACCGCGGCACCCGCGGCTGGCAGGCGGCGGACCGCCTGGTGGCGGACGTCAAGCTGGGGCTGACCGGCACGCCGATCGAGAACTCCCTCGGCGAGCTCAAGGCCCTCTTCGACCTCGTCCTCCCCGGCTACCTGGGGAGCGACGCCGGCTTCGAGCAGCGCTACGTCCGCCTCGCCGAGCTGGCGAAAGGCGAGGACCGCTCGGATGAGCTGCGGCGGGTGATCTCCCCCTTCGTGCTGCGGCGCCTGAAGTCGACCGTGCTCGACGAGCTGCCGGAGAAGATCGAGGACGTCCGCACCTGCGCCCTCTCGGAGGAGCAGGTCAAGCTCTACCGCGATGCCGTGGAGGGGCGCGGCGCCGAGCTGGCGCGGCAGATCGCGGCGGCAGCCGACGAGCCCCTCCCCTACCTCCACGTTTTCGCCCTGCTGACCCTGCTCAAGAAGATCTGCGACCATCCCGCCCTGGCGCTGGGGGAGCTCGACCGCGCGGCGGAGCTCGCCTCCGGCAAGTGGGACCTCTACCAGGAGATCCTGGCGGAGTGCCTGGAGAGCGGGCACAAGGTGGTGGTCTTCACCCAGTTCCTGGGGATGATCGAGCTGATGGCCCGCCATCTCACCGGGCTGGGCGTCGGCTTCGTCCAGCTCACCGGCGCCAGCGTGCGCCGCGGCGAGATCGTCGACCGTTTCAATCAGGACCCGGACTGCCGGGTCTTCCTCGGCAGCCTCAAGGCGGGAGGGACGGGGATCGACCTGGTGGGAGGCTCGGCCGTGATCCACTACGACCGCTGGTGGAACGCGGCGAAGGAGGACCAGGCGACCGACCGCGTCTACCGGCTGGGGCAGCGGCGGGCGGTGCAGGTCTTCAAGCTGGTGACCGAGGGGACGCTCGAGGAGAAGATCGCCGCCCTGATCGAACGCAAGCGCCAGGTGATGGCGAGCGTCGTCCGCGAGGACTCACCCGGGCTGGCGAAGATCTTCACCCGCGAGGAGCTGCTCGACCTGCTCGCCCCCACGGTCTAGAGCCGCCGCGATAGACTCCTCCGCGGGAGGAAAACGAATGGCGCGCGCCAAGCGATACTGGTTGATGAAGTGCGAGCCCGAGGCGTACACGATCGACGACCTCGAGCGGGACGGGACGGCGACCTGGGAAGGGGTGCGCAACTTCCAGGCGCGCAACTCCCTGCGCGACGACCTCAAGGTGGGCGACCCCGTCCTCTTCTACGCCTCGAACGCCGAGCCCTCGGGGGTCACCGGCCTCGCCGAGGTGTCGCGCGCCGGCTATCCCGATCCCTACGCGTTTCAAGCCGGTCATAAATATTTCGATCCCAAGAGCGATCCCGAGAATCCCACCTGGTACATGGTGGACCTCCGCTTCGTCGAGAAGTTCCCGCAGATCGTGCCGCTCGCCGTGCTGAAAGCGACCCGCGGTCTCGCCAAAATGGTGGTGACGCAGAAGGGCTCGCGCCTCTCCGTGCAGCCGGTGACGAAGAAGGAGATGGAGATCGTGACCAGGCTCGGTCGGCAGGGAGGATGGTCGGTATGAGAGAGCACGACGGCTACTGGGCCGACACGATCGAGATCCAGTGCCCCTACTGCGCCGAACGGGTGGAGATCTCGATCGAGCCGGACGTCTACGGCGTGCTGGTGCAGGACTGCGAGGTCTGCTGCAACCCCTGGCAGGTCACCATCCGGCGCGACCGCGACGGCGATCCGGAGGTGACCGTGGAGCGGGCGGAGTAGAAAGGTTTATCCCGTCCATCATCCCGTTCCCAGGGCCTCCTCCAGCCGGTCGCGGCAGCCGCGGCTCAGCGGCAGGCGTTTGCCGCTCTTGAGCACCACCACGAAATCGCCCTGGGATCCCGAGCTCAGCTCGCGGACGGTTTCGAGGTTGACGATCGCCGAGCGGTGGATGCGCAGGAACCCTTCGCGCGGCAGCTTGGCCTCCACGCCGGACATCGTTTCGCGCAACAGATGAGTCTCGCCGTTGGCGTTCAGGCGGACGTAGTTGCCGGCCGCCTCGATCCACTCGACCTCCTGGGGAGCGAGAAAGAGCACCTGGCCGTTGTTGCGCACGGCGAGCCGCCGCAGGGCGGGGGGCGGCTCGACGGCATGGGGCCCGAGAAGGGCGGCGAGCTGGCGCTGGAGGGCGGAGGCCGTGGCGATCAGCTCCGCCAGGCGCCGTTCCCAGAAATCGTTTTCGAAGCTCGCGTTGCGTAAATTCATTGGGTTCATCCTCATCGCCCTCACTCGCAGGGAAACCTCCGGAAAATAAGAAAAAGCGGCCGCCGGGATGGCGCCGGCGGCCGGAGCAGAGGAGGTGCTCGAACGCGTTCAACCTAGCGGAAGCTGAGCCGCGCGCCGAGCCGGAAGACGCGCGGGCTCAGCACCTCGAGCGCATAGGCCGAGTTGTTGCGGCCGAGCACGCTCTGCCGCTGGAGCACGTACGATTCGTTGAGGGCGTTGAACAGGTCGGCCCCGAGGGTCAGCCCGAAGCTGCTGAAGGTGAGCTCCTTTTCGACCCGCAGGTCGACGACGTGGATGTCCGGATAACGGAAGGCGTCCGGCGAGGCGTCGACCGGGATGTCGATGCCGCTGCCGGCGTTGTCGCTGATCGTCGTGCGGTTGACCCGCTCGACGTAGCGGATCGGGTAGCCCTGGCGGCCGGTCAGGTTGGCGGCGAGATTGAAGCCCCAGCGGTGATCGGGCGCGATCTGATAGAGGCCGTTCAGGTTGTAGGACCACTTGCTGTTGATGAAGACGTTCCCCTTGGGGCCCGAGGCGGTGCCGGAGCCTTGCAGGACCTCGGTGCCGTCGACCACTCCACCGTTGATGGTGTCGGTGGGATCCTCGTTGGCGCTGTTGGGGATCCGCCAGCGCCAATCCTGGTACGAGACGTTGCCGCGCAGCATCCAGCGGTTGGAGAGCCGCTTGTCGAAGGTGATCGAGGCGCCCTTGAACTCCTGCTCGCGGTCGCCGTTGGTGAGCTCGAAGCCGTTGCGGGTCGAGACCCCCGGACGCAGCTCCCAGTAGTGGACGCTGTAGGTGTGGCCGTCCGGCGCGGTGACGGTGATCGGAGCGGCCTCGACGTAGTCGCTGGCGCGGTTGGGCCGGCCGACGGAAGCGAGGAATCCCGCCGCGTACGGATTGTCGGTGTCGAAGACGAGCCGGTTGGCCTCGAGCAGGTTGTGCGACTTGCGATAGGTGAGGTTCAGGCCGACCACGAAGTCCGGCAGCAGGGCGTGCTCGACGCCGAGCAGCAGCTCGTCGGTGAGCGGCGCGTTCAGGTTGGGATTGACCGCGTTCGACTGCAACGGCTGCAGGGTGAAGGGATTGACGTTGCCGCTGGGCGGAAAGATCTCCGGGCCGAGGGTGCCGGGATCGATCGTCGTGCCGCCGCCGCCCCCGGCCAGGAAGTAGCGGTACGAAACTCCTCCCAACGGGTTGAGGGTGCCGGCGGTGGCGGTGCCGAGCTGGTCCGCAAAACGCGAGTAGCTGGCGTGGAGCAGCGTCTTCTTCTCGGCGCCGAGCGCGTAGGTCAGCCCGACGCGGGGGGCGAGGGTCGTCCAGGTGAAGCCGGCGCCCTGTCCGGCGTAGTGGGCGGCGGGCAGGAGCTCCGGCAGCACCGGGTTGGCCTGCGCCGTCGAGGCGAGGTTCTTGCCGCCCTGGCGGTCGTAGCGCAGGCCGAAGTTGAGGGTCAGGTTACCGGCCGAAGCGGTGTCCTGGAGGTAGCCGCTGGTGTAGTCGGTCTCGATCTTGGGACGGGCGTCGCGGGCGAGGAGGAGCAGGTTGGTGTCGCTGTTCAACCCGAGCTCGAGGCCGCCGGCCTGCCAGCTGAGCAGCGACGACTGCTCGGCGGTGCGGTAGGCCGCCCCGTACTTCAGCTCGTGGGAGAGGGTGCCGGTGTTGAAGAAGTTCGAGGCGTCGAGCTTCTCCTGCCGCTGCGGCCGCTCGATCTGGTTGAGCAGGAAGCTGTTGTGCCAGACCTGCTCGGTGTCGCGGAAGGCCAGCGCGGAGCCGCCCTGGGGGACCAGCTGGAAGCCGCCGTTGACCACCGAGTACATGCCGGTGACGTAGAAGTTGCTGCCGAGGATCTGGGTGTCCTCGGCCTTGTAGCCGGTCGGCGTGGGGCCGAAGCCGGACTGGTTCCAGGTGGTCGGCTGCGGGCGCAGCGGGCCGGCGTTGCGCCCGCTCTTCAGCTTGTCGCCGTTGAAGGCGAACGCCGTCGCCGAGTTCGCCTCGCTGATCTGGGCGTTGAGCTTGCCGTTCCAGCTCTTGAGGGTCGTCTTGTCGCTGAAATCGTCGATCGTCAGCAGGTCGATGTTCTGGCGCGAGTAGGAGCCCCAGGCCCACAGCCGGTCCTTGACGATGGGGCCGCCGAGCTCGGCGCCGTACTCGCGGTTGTCGTCGATCCGGTTCCCTTGCTTGAAGGCGGTCTGGGCGTGGCCGTTGTTCCAGGAGCCGGCCTGGCCGAGCTCGGAGCGGCTGAGGCTGAGATTTCCCTGGGTGCTCTTGTCGTCGACGAGGTAGCGGCCCGAGCCGCGCCACTCGTTGGTGCCGCGCTTGGTCACCATGTTGAGCACCACGCCGCCGGTCGCCACCGCCGTGTCGGTGCCGCCGGTCGTCACCTGCATCTCCTGGAAGGAGTCGAAGTCGTAGTAGGTCGGGGAGGAGCCGAGGGCGGACATGTCGGTGATCACCATGCCGTCCATCGACCAGACCGCTTGGTCGCAGGTCGAGCCGGGGCCCACGTAGAGGGCCTGCTGGCCGCTCTCGTTGCCGCCGACGTTGATGCGGTCGGTCATCACGCCGGGAGTCGACTGCAGCACCGCCCAGGGATCCCGCGCCGTCGGCGACCGCTCGAGCTCGGCGAGCGTCACCGTCTGTCCCGGCCCCTGTTTGCGGACGTCGAGGAGGGGAGAACGGTCGGCGACGACGAGGACGGTCTCCCCCTGGATCGCCGGCTGCAGCTTCATCTCCAGGTTGGTGTTGCGGCCGATGTTGACGTCGATGCCGGTCTGCTCGATCGGCGAGTAGCCCTGAAGCTCGGTCTTGACCGTGTAGCTCCCGGGGGCGAGGCTGAGGAAGCGGAACTTCCCCTGGGCGTCGGTCACCGCGACCGTGGACGCTCCGTTGCCCGAGAGCTGAACGGTCACGCCGGGCATCGGGGAGTTGTTGTCCGCGCTGGCGACCGTGCCGTAGAGGTTGCCGCTCTGCACCTGGGCCCGCGCCGGCATGGCCAGGCCCAGCAGCAGGGCGACGAGGAACAGCGCGCGTTTTGAAGCAGCAGAAGGACTCATGAGATTCAACCTCCTTATCAAGGTTCGGTTTCGGGTCGGGGATGATCGAGGCACACTCTCTCCAGGTCAGCCGTCAGGCCTCACCTCCTTGTCGACGCGTGCAACCTTCGCTTTCCCCAAAGAGCAAGCGTTGTGCCGCCTTTCGATCGCCGGCGCGATAAACCCGATAACTGATTGATTCCACGGGCGAAGATCCACCGCGGGAGCGCCGCGGGAGCGCTTTTTGGCAGCGACCGAATCCAATTCGATGAACCGCCAAAGCTTCCGCGGCAAAGGTTTTCTGACCGCAGTCCCGACGGCCCGGCCCACGCCGGCCACGGTTCGTCACGGGATTTCTGATTTTCATCCCGGCACCGGCGATTGAATCGGATTTCCGCGCCGATGATCCGAAAAAATGGATGCCCTGAAACCTGTTATTAAAGATGCCGCGGGGGTTGGAAGCACGCCGGTGGGCCGGGCCGGAAAGCCCGGAACGGGAGGCGGGAAGAGGAGCGCGGCGGACCGCGCCCGCGCGGCACCTGAGAAAAGGTTTCTAATCGTCCTCGCCCGGCGTCGTCGCCGTCCTCTGGAGAGAACGGCATGGGAGCGATCTGCCGCGGAGGCCCTTTTCTCCGGCGCCTGGAGAGCAAGCGGCGTGCCGTGCCAGCGCGAGCCCTGCCCCCTCTTGACTCCCCGTCTCCTCGGCGCCACGATGGGGCGGGCCATGCACACGATCTTCAAGGACTTCACCTTCTCCGCCGCGCACGCCATCCGCGGACACACCCGCGGCTGCGAGAACCTGCACGGGCACAACTACCGGGTGCGGGTGCACCTCGCCGCCGAACGGCTGGACGAGCTCGGGATGGTGCTCGACTTCGCGGACGTCAAAGCGATGATGCAGGAGATCCTCGGCCCCTTCGACCACCGGGTGATCAACGACATCCCGCCGTTCGATGAGCGCAACACCACGGCGGAGCTGTTCTCGCTCTACGTCTACGAGGAGGTCGAGCGCCGCCTGAGCGCCGCCGGGCGGGTGCGCGTCGCGCGGGTCGAGGTGTGGGAGAACGACACCGCCTGCGCCATCTACGAACGCTGACCCGCCGGCCGCCGGATCGGATAGAATCCTGCCCCGAGAGATCCGTCCCCTGGAAACGTTTCGCCGCCGAGCGGCATATCTGTCGGGAAGTTGAGCAGAGGAGAAGGAATGGCTTCGGACAAGCCCTCGCTGGAGGGGCTGCGCATCGACCGCGCCGAGATCCGGCAGGAGGGGAGCGGGATCCGCCTGTGGATCGGCCTCGCGGCCGTCGTCCTCGCGGCCCTCGCCGTCTGGGGATGGCTCGCCCGTCCCCGCGCTCCCCAGGTGCGCACCGCGACCGCCGAGGCGCGGGCGGCCGGCTCCAGAGGCGCGGCCACGGCCGGCGCGGTGCTCAACGCCTCCGGCTACGTCACCGCCCGCCGCCAGGCGACGGTCTCCTCGAAGATCACCGGCAAGGTGGTCGACGTCCTGGTGGAAGAGGGGATGGCGGTGCGCGAGGGGCAGGTGGTCGCCCACCTCGACGACGCGAGCCCCAGGAAGCAGCTGGCGCTCGCCGAGTCGCAGCTCCTCTCGCAGCGCCGCGCGCTCGCCGAGACCGAGGTGCGGCTGAAACAGGCGAAGCTGCAGCAGGACCGGATGCGGCGGCTCCACGAGCAGGGGGTCTCGACCCAGCTCGACGCCGACACCGCGGACGCCGACGCCGATTCGTTCGCGGCGCGGCTGGCGCTCGGCCGCCAGGACGTCGAGGTCTCCGAGCGCCAGGTCGCGCTGCGCCGCCAGGACCTCGACGACACCGTGATCCGCGCCCCCTTCTCGGGGGTGGCGGTGACCAAGGACGCGCAGCCGGGGGAGATGATCTCCCCGATCTCGGCGGGCGGCGGTTTCACCCGCACCGGCATCTGCACGCTGGTCGACATGAAGTCGCTCGAGATCGAGGTCGACGTCAACGAGAGCTACATCCACCGCGTCGAGCCGGGGCAGAAGGCGGTGGCGACCCTCGACGCCTATCCCGACTGGCAGATCCCCGCCCACGTCATCATGCCGGTGCCCACCGCCGACCGGCAGAAGGCGACGGTGAGGGTGCGGCTCGGCTTCGAGCAGCTCGATCCGCGCATCCTCCCCGACATGGGGGTGAAGGTCGCCTTCCTGGCCGAGGAGAAGCCGGCCACGGCCGGCGGCGGCGCCACGACGGCCGCGGGGGCGCCGGGCAGGCCCCTGGTGGCGATCCCCCGCGCCGCGGTGCGCAAGGACGGCGACCGCGACGTCGTCTTCGTGGTGCATGCGGATGGCCGCGTCGAGCGCCGGGCGATCGGGCTCGCCGCCGGCTCCGGAAATTCCGGCGATGACGCGGTGGTGACCTCCGGCCTCGCCGCGGGCGAGCGGGTGGTGGTCGAAGGGCCGGCGGACCTCAAGGACGGCGCCGCCGTCCAGACCAGGAGCTGAGGAGAGAACGCGATGGCAGCAATGACAGAGACGACAGCGACGGCAAATTACGGCGCGGCGGTCCGCGTCCAGGACGTGCACAAGGTCTACCGGCGGGGCGGCGAGCGGATCGACATCCTGCAGGGGATCGATCTCGAGGTGCCGCAGGGGGACTTCCTGGCGTTGATGGGCCCTTCCGGCTCGGGCAAGACGACGCTGCTCAACCTGATCGGCGGCCTCGACCGCCCGACCTCCGGCGCCGTCGAGGTGGCGGGCGAGCCGATCCACCGGCTGTCCGACGGCCAGCTCGCCAAGTGGCGGGCGCGCCACATCGGCTTCGTCTTCCAGTTCTACAACCTGCTGCCGGTGCTCACCGCCGAGCGCAACGTCGAGCTGCCGCTCCTGCTCACCTCGCTCTCGGCGGCGGAGCGCCGCCGGCACGCGGCGACGGCGCTCGGCATCGTCGGCCTCGCCGACCGCACCCGCCACTACCCGCGCCAGCTCTCGGGCGGCCAGGAGCAGCGGGTCGGCATCGCGCGGGCGATCGTCACCGATCCGACGCTGCTGCTCTGCGACGAGCCCACCGGGGATCTCGACCGCAAGTCGGGGGACGAGATCCTCGACCTCCTCCAGGCGCTCAACCGCGAGCACGGCAAGACCATCATCATGGTCACCCACGACCCGCAGGCCGCCTCGCGCGCCCGCCGCATCCTCCATCTCGACAAGGGGAACCTCGTTTCGGAGGTCACGGCGTGAAGTTCCTCTACCTGGTCTGGAAGAATCTCTGGCGGCGCAAGCTGCGCACCCTGCTGACGCTGTTCTCGACGATCGTGGCGTTCGTCCTTTTCGGCCTGCTGGTGGCGGTGCGCACGGCGTTCCAGGCGGGGGTCGACGTCAGCGGCGCCGACCGCATGATGGTCTCCCACAAGGTCTCCTTCATCCTGCCGCTGCCGTTCGCCTACCGCGAGCGGATCGCCGCCGTGCCGGGGGTCAAGGAAGTCTCCTACATGAACTGGTTCGGCGGCGTCTACCAGGACGCCAAGAACTTCTTTCCCCAGATGGCGGTGGACAGCGCGACGTTCCTCGACCTCTACCCCGAGTACCGGCTGCCGGCGGCGCAGCGGCAGGCCTGGCTGGCGGACCGGACCGGCGCCATCGTCGGCCGCGGGACCGCCGACCGCTTCGGCTGGAAGCTCGGCCAGCGGATTCCGATCCAGGGGACGATCTTCCGCCACCCGGACGGCAACAGCCTCTGGCAGTTCAACCTCGACGGCATCTACGACGGGGCGCAGAAGGAGACCGACGACAGCGGCCTCTACTTCCACTATGACTATTTGAACGAGGGGATGGGCGGCAAGCTCGGCCAGGTCGGCTGGTACATCATCCGCATCGCCGACCCCTCCCACTCCGACGACGTCGCGAAGCGGGTCGACAGCCTGTTCGCCAACTCGCCCGCCGAGACCAAGACCCAGACCGAGAAGCAGATGGCGCAGTCGTTCTCGAACCAGGTCGGCAACATCGGCACCCTGGTCACCTGGATCGCCGGCGCCGTCTTCTTCACCCTCCTGCTCGCCGTCGGCAACACCATGGCGCTGTCGATCCGCGAGCGGACCGGAGAGCTCGCCGTGCTCAAGACCCTGGGCTTCGGCCAGCCCCTGCTGCTCGCGATGGTGCTCGCCGAGTCGTGCGTGGTGGCGCTCCTCGGCGGCCTCCTCGGGCTCGGCCTCGCGCTGGCGGTCGTCCCCGGCATCGGCAAGGCGCTGCGCCAGTTCCTGCCGGTCTTCTTCGTGCCGCCGCGCTTCATCGCCCTGGGGGTGGCGCTGGCGCTGCTGCTGGGTGTCGCCGCCGGGCTGCTGCCGGCGATCCAGGCGATGCGGCTGCGCATCGTCGACGCGTTGCGGAGGGTATGACGATGCTGCGATGGCTCCATCAGGTGGCGGCGCTGATCGGCCTCAACCTCCGCACCCTCGGCCAGCGCCGCGGCTCCGCGCTGTCGACCCTGGTCGGCGTGGCCTGCGTGGTGGCGGTCTTCGTGGCCCTGTTGTCGATGGCGGAAGGGTTCCGCGCCACGATGATGGCCACCGGCTCGCCCGAGACCGTCCTGGTGCTGCGCGGCGGCAGCGACTCCGAGATGATGAGCGGCCTGCAGCGCGACGCCACGCAGGTGATCGCCGACGCGCCCGGCGTGGCGCGCGCCGCCGCGTTGCAGAACGGCGGAGGGCCCGCGGCGTCGGCCGAGCTGTTCGTGATCGTCGACCTCCCCAAGCGCTCGACCGGGACGGACGCCAACGTGCCGATGCGCGGGGTGCAGCCGGCGGCGTTCGCCATCCGCAACGACCTCAAGATCGTCGCCGGGCGCCGCTTCGAGCCGGGGAGGAACGAGGTCATCGTCGGCCGCGCCGCGGCCGAGGAGTTCGCCGGCCTCGACCTCGGCCGGCACCTGCGCTGGGGGGAGAACGAGTGGACCGTGGTCGGCCTGTTCACCGACAACGGCAGCCTGACCGAGTCGGAGATCTGGTGCGACGCCGGCGTCCTGCAGCCGGCCTACCGGCGGGGGAACAGCTTCCAGTCGGTGCATGCCCGGCTCGAGTCGGCCGCCGCCTTCACCGCCTTCAAGGATGCCCTGACCGCCGACCCCCGCCTCGACGTCAAGGTCCAGCGCGAGACCGACTACTACGCCGAGCAGTCGAACGCGCTGACCCTGATGATCCGCGTCCTGGGTTACGTGATCGCCCTGCTGATGGCGCTCGGCGCCGTCTTCGGGGCGCTCAACACGATGTACAACGCGGTGGCGGCGCGGACGCGCGAGATCGCGACGCTGCGCGCGCTCGGCTTCGGCCGCGGCCCGGTGGTGGTCTCGATCCTCGCCGAGTCGATGGTCATCTCGCTCGCCGGCGCCGCCCTCGGCGCGGCGGTCGCCTACTTCGGATTCAACGGCATCCGCACCTCGACGCTGAACTGGCAGAGCTTCAGCCAGGTTGCCTTCGCCTTCAAGGTGACGCCGGCCCTGCTCGTCCTCGGCAGCGGGATCGCGCTCGTCATCGGGCTCGTCGGCGGGCTCTTCCCCGCCATCCGGGCGGCCCGCCTGCCGGTCGCCACCGCGCTGCGGGAGCTGTAGTTTCCTTGCACACCCCGAAGCCCAGGGATAGAATTCGTAACGGTGGTCCGCATTTTCGGACGGCCGGTGACGTCGAGGGGAGATTCCGGGGATGTCTCAGCAAACGAAAGATCTGGTCGAATCGCCCGCCGCGCCCGCGGCCGTGCCGAGCCCGGCCAAGCTCAGCCTGAACGGGAAAGAGTACGAGCTGCCGGTGGTCGTCGGCTCCGAGGGCGAGGTCGGTATCGATATCCAGCAGCTCCGCGGCCACAGCGGAGCGATCACGCTCGACCCCGGCTACGGGAACACCGGGGCCTGTGAGAGCGCGGTCACCTTCATCGACGGCGAGGCGGGAATCCTGCGCTATCGCGGCTACCCGATCGAGGAGATCGCCGGCAAGGCGCAGTTCACCGAGATCTGCTACCTGCTGATCTACGGCCACCTGCCCAGCCACGCGGAGCTCCAGGCGTTCGAGGACCGGCTGACCTACCACACCCTGCTCCACGAGGACATGAAGAAGTTCTTCGAGGGGTTCCCGTCGAGCGCTCACCCGATGGCCATGCTGTCGTCGATGGTGACCTCGCTGTCGGCCTACTATCCGGACGGCAAGACGGTCGACCTCGACCTCAACATCGCGCGCCTGCTCGCCAAGGGGCCGACGATCGCGGCCTTCTCCTACAAGAAGAACATCGGCCAGCCGTTCATGTACCCGCGCAACGACCTCCCCTACGGCTCGCGCTTGCTCAACATGATGTTCGCCGTGCCGGCCGAGCCCTACAACGTGCGGCCGGTGCTCGACCGGGCGCTCAACCTGCTGCTGATCCTCCACGCCGACCACGAGCAGAACTGCAGCACCTCGACGGTGCGCATGGTGGGGAGCAGCCAGGCGAACCTCTTCGCCTCGATCTCGGCGGGGATCTGCGCCCTCTGGGGGCCGCTCCACGGCGGCGCCAACCAGGCGGTCATCGAGATGCTGGAGCGCATCCGCGACGACGGCGGCGACTTCAAGAAGTACGTCGACATGGCCAAGGACAAGGGCTCCGGCTTCCGGCTGATGGGCTTCGGCCACCGGGTCTACAAGAACTTCGATCCGCGGGCGCGCATCCTCAAGCGCATGGCCGACGACGTCCTGGCCGAGCTCGGCGTCAACGACCCGCTGCTCGAGATCGCCAAGTCGCTCGAGGAAGTCGCCCTGCACGACGAGTTCTTCATCTCCCGCAAGCTCTACCCGAACGTCGACTTCTACAGCGGCATCATCTACCGGGCGATGGGGATCCCGACCAACATGTTCACCGTGCTGTTCGCCCTCGGCCGCATGCCCGGCTGGATCGCGCACTGGAAAGAGATGCTGACCGACCCCAACAACCGCATCAACCGCCCGCGCCAGATCTACACCGGCCACACCCAGCGGGCATTCGTGCCGCTCGACCAGCGCTAGAACCCCTCGCCCCTCGGGCCTGCGCTCGACGAATTGAACGGCCGGCGGAGACGCCGGCCGTTTTCCATTTGGGCTTGGTTGACAAACCGGACCAGCGCGGTCCAGAATAGCTTCGCTCAGTTGAGATTAAATCTCAATAACTGTCCGGTGAACGAAAACGACCATGGCAGACGCCCGAGAGAAGGATCAGTTCCTCCGTTTCCTGCGCGACCGGGGACAGCGCGTGACGGCCGAGCGGCTGGCGCTGTTCGACGAGATCTTCTCGCAACACGGCCACATCGACGCCGAGGAGCTGCTCGCCGCCATGAAGGCGCGCAGCCTCAAGATCTCCCGCGCCACGGTCTATCGCAACCTCGACCTGCTGGTGGAGAGCGGCCTGGCGCGCAAGTCGCGGCTGGGCAGCCGCGGCTTCCTCTACGAGCACGTGCACCCCGGGCAGCAGCACGACCATCTGGTGTGCAACGGCTGCGGCCGGGTGGTCGAGTTCGTCAGCCCGGGGATCGCGGCGTTGCAGTCCGAGATCTGCCGTGCCCACGGTTTCGTGCCGACGCGCCACACCTTGCAGATCGCCGGCCTCTGCAACCCCTGCGCGGAGGCCGCGGAAGCGGGCCGGGCGGCGGCCGCCACCACGCCTGCGGCGGGAAGGGCGGCCCATGCTTGAGGCGCTGATCGTCACGCTGCGCGAGGGAGTCGAGGCGGCCCTGGTGGTCGGCATCATCGTGGCCTTCCTGCGCCGCGAGGGGTACGAGCGCTATCTCGGCGCCGTCTGGGCGGGGATCGGGACGGCGACGGCGGCGAGCCTCGCCGGCGCCTTCGTCCTCTACCGCTGGGCGGTCAACGAGGAGGTCTTCGAGGGCATCCTCTACCTCGGCTCGGCATTGATCGTCGGCTCGATGATGGTCTGGATGTGGCGCCACTCCCACTCCCTCTCGGGAGAGATGAAGGGGTCGCTCGCCCGCATCCTCTCCCGCGAGCGGGCCGGGTCGGTCGCCGCGGGGCTCTTCCTCTTCACCTTCCTGATGGTCTTCCGGGAGGGGATCGAGACGGTCCTCTTCCTCTCCGCGCTGTCCCTGGGCTCCGACGCGCTGATGGCGGCGCTCGGCGTCCTCGTCGGTCTCGTGCTGGCGGTCGCCTTCGGCGTCTTCTTCGTGCGCGGCAGCCTGCGCATCGATCTCGGGCGCTTCTTCAAGATCACCGGCATCGCCCTGGCGATCTTCGTGCTCCAGCTCCTCTTCAACGGGTACCACGAGCTGTCGGAGGCCGGCTGGGCGCCGGCCAACGAGACGACGATGGCGACCATCGGCCCGCTGGTCAAGAACGAGTTCTTCTTCGTCGCCGCGGTGCTGGCCTTGCCGCTGCTGATGCTGCTGATCCCCGGCCGCAACGCCGGGGAGGCGCCAGCCGCCGGGGCGGCGGCCCGCCTCGAAAAGGCGGGGAGCCGCCGCCAGTCGCGCTCCCGCGTGCTCGGCGCCACGCTCGGCCTGATCATCCTGGCGGCCCTCGGCCTCGGCTTCATCTACTCCCGGCCGCCGGCGGCGCTGTCGGCGGCGACCCCGGTCACGGCGGGGGCGGACGGCAAGGTGCGCATCCCCCTCGCGACTTTCCAGGGGACCGCCCTCCATCGCTTCCAGACCACGATCGCCGGCCAGGCGGTGCGCTTCTTCGCCATCCCGATCGCGAAGGGGGGACCGATCGCCACCGCGTTCGACGCCTGCCTGCTCTGCGGTCCCCGCGGCTACTATCAGGAGGGGGGCAACGTCATCTGCCTGCACTGCGGCTCGGTGATCTACCCGCCGAGCATCGGCCAGACCGGTGGGTGCAACCCGGTCCCCCTGAGCTCTAAAGTCGAAGGGAGCGAGCTGGTCCTGACCGCGGCGGACCTCGCCGCCGGCTCTCACCTGTTCACCTCCGGCCCCGGCACGCACGCCCCTTGAGCCCATGTACGCGCGCCTGCTGATCGAGTCGCTGCGCCGGGGTACCCGGCGCAAGCTGCTGGCGGTGAGCGCGGTGGCGCTCGGCACCCTGGGAGCGACCGCCCTCGGGGAGGTCGTGCTGGCGTCGGGAGACCGGCTGGCGGCCGAGATGGGCTCCTATGGAGCCAACCTGGTGATGACGCCGGCGCGGCCACGGGACACCCTGGCCCTCGCCGACCTGGTCAAGGTGCGGCGGATCTTCTGGCGCAACAACATCGCCGCCGTCTCGCCGACCCTCGAGCTGCGGGTGCGGATGCAGCCGGGGACGCCGCAGGACGTCGTGGCTCCTCTCGTCGGCGCCTGGTTCGATCATTCTCTCGAAACGGGCTTCCGGACCGGTCTGCCGCGGACCCGGCCGACGCTCTCGGTGGCGGGACGCTGGCCGCGGGACGGGGAGCCCGAGGCCGCCGTCGGCCGCCGGCTCGCCGGACGGCTGAGCCTCCAACCGGGGAGCGAGCTGCGGGCGGCCTTGAGCTCGGGGGAGGAGCGGCTGCGGGTGGTCGGCATCGTCACCAGCGGTGGCGAGGAGGACGACCAGGCCTTCGCGCCTCTGGAAGCCGTCGAGCGGCTCGCGGCGCTCCCCGGGCGTTTCACGCGGGCCGAGGTGTTCGCCCTTACCGTGCCGGAGAGCCGGAACCAGCAGCCGGACCCGCGGCGGATGAGCCCCGCCGCCTACGAGACCTGGTTCTGCACCGCCTACCCTTCCTCGATCGCCCTCCAGCTCAGGCAGGCGGTGACGGGAGCGCGGGTGGACGTCGTCTACGGCGTCACCCAGGCCACGGCGGACGTGCTGGGGCGGCTGCGCTGGGTGCTCACCGCTCTCGCCGTGGTGGCGCTCGCCGGCGCCGCCGTCGGGGTGACGGCCGCGATGACCGCCACTGTCATCGAGCGGCGGCTGGAGGCGGGGCTGCTGGTGGCGATCGGCGCTCCACGCAACCGGGTGGTGCTCTTCTTCCTCAGCGAGGCGGCGCTCCTCGGCCTCCTCGGCGGGCTCACCGGCGGCGGGCTCGGCCTGGTCGGCGGGCGCCTGCTGGGGAGCGGCGCGCTCGGGGTGAGCGTTCCCTGGATGCCGATCCTCCTCCCCTTCGCCGCCCTGCTCGGGCTGGTGGTGGCGGTGGCCGCCAGCGCCGCGCCGGTCGCCCGCGCCCTCGAACGCTACCCGGCCGAGATCCTCAAGCGAGCGACCGCCTGATGATCGCCCGCATGGTGCTCGCCAGCCTGCGCCGCCGCTTCCGCCAGCTCGCGCTCATCCTCGCCGCGGTGACGGTCGCCGCCGCCACCGTCTCCACCCTCGCCGGCTTCTCCAGCCGCGCCCAGCAACAGTTGGGCGAGAGCCTGGCCGCCTTCGGCCCCAACCTCACGGTACGCCCGCAGGTGGGAGGTCCGGCGCGCCTCCCCGCCGCGGCCCTCGCGGAGGTGCGGCGAATCCCCGGCGTGCGGTCTGTGGCGGGGGCCTCAGGGGTCGCGGCGCCGGCGGGCGCGGGGCTCGACCGTCTCGAGGTCCGCGCCGATCCTCGCGCTCTGGACCGCGTGGCCCGTGACATCGAATCGCGAGTCGAGGGGGTCGAGGCGGTGCCTCTGCTGCGGGTCAGCCGCTCGGACGCCTACCTGACCCGGCGCCTCACCCTGGTGCTGGTCGCGGTGAGCGCCGTCTCGCTGCTCCTCGCCCTCCTCTCGGTGGGAGCCGCGACCACCGCGCTGGTCGGCGAGCGCCGGGTCGAGATCGGCCTGCTGCTCGCCCTGGGCTACACCGGCCGGCGGGTGGGGACCTTCCTCGCCGTCGAGCTCCTCGCGGCGGCGGTGCTGGCCGGCGCGGTGGGCGAGCTCCTCGGCGAGCTCGCGGCCGGCGAGCTGGCGCGGCGGATGCTCGGGCGGGGAAGCCTGGCGATGACCTGGGGAGGCTTCGCCGCCGCCGCTCTCGTGGCAGTGATCGTGGTCGGCTCCTCGATGTTGGTGGCGCTGCGGCGGGTGGAGCGGCTCGACCCGGCCCGCGTCCTGCGCGGCGAGTGATCGGCCGGACCCGGAACGAGCCCACCATGCCCCTGGTCGAGATCGAGGCCCTGAGCCGCCGTTTCGGATCGTTGAGCGCCCTCGACGAGCTGACGCTGGCGATCGACGAGGGGGAGTGGGTGGCGGTGACCGGACCCTCGGGCTCCGGCAAGACGACGCTGCTCAACATTCTCTCCGGCCTCGACCACTCCTCCGGGGGCCAAGTGCGCGTCGGCGGCGTCGACCTCTCCGGCCTGAACCCCCGGCAGCTCGCGCTCTACCGCCAGCAGACCGTCGGCCTGGTCTTCCAGCAGTTCCACCTCATCCCGTACCTGACCGCGCTCGAGAACGTCATGCTGGCGCAGTACGTCCATAGCATGACCGATCGTGGCGAGGCCGAGGAGGCGCTGCGCCGGGTGGGTCTCGGCGAGCGGCTGGGGCACCTGCCGAGCCAGCTCTCGGGAGGCGAGCAGCAGCGGGTCTGCATCGCCCGGGCGCTGATCAACCAGCCGCCGCTGATCCTCGCCGACGAGCCGACCGGCAACCTCGACGCCGTCAACGAGGCGATCGTGATGTCGCTGCTGGCCGATCTCCACCAGCGGGGACACACGCTGGTCCTGGTCACTCACGACCCGTCGATCGCCGCCCGCGCCAACCGCGAGATCCGGCTGGAGCACGGCCGCCTGGCGCAAGGCGAGCAGCCCGGGGACCTCGAGCTCCAGGGGGTGCTCGTCGAGCTCTGGCAGCTCCTCGAGGAGGACCGGGTTGGCGTCTCGATCGCCCGCCGCGGCGTCGCCGAGCTGCTGGCGGACAGCCTGCTCGCCTTCGCCGACGGCAGGATCGGTTTCACCGAGCGAGGCCGCGCGCAGGCGGTGTCGGCCGTGCGGCGCGCGCGGCTGGCCGAGGTGCTGCTCGCCCGCACCCTCTCCCGCGGCCTCTCGGCGGAGTGCGGCCGGGAGGCCCCCGTCGCCGCCGGCTTCGAGGATCAGGTCTGCGCGTTCCTCGACCATCCCACCCTCTGCCCGCACGGCCGGCCGATCCCTCCCGGCGCCGACTGCCCCGGCCGATCCACCGCCGAGGCGGCTGCGGAACCTTCCGCATGAAGGCTCTCGGCCTCGCCGCGCTCATCGCGCTGGTCGCCGGAGATGCGGGGCTCGCGGTGACCGTGGAGCGGCGGCTGGGGATGATGGGCACCGAGCTCGAGGTGCGGGTCGACGCGCCGTCCCGCGCCGTGGCGCTGGCCGCGAGCGAGGCGGCGGTCCGCGCCCTGGAGGCCGCCGAGGGCCGCCTCTCCACTTGGCGGGACGACAGCGAGCTCGCACGCCTCAACCGCGCGCCGGTCGGTGCTCCGGTCCAGCTCTCGCCGCGGCTCGCCGCCGAGCTGCGGGAGGTGCAGCGCTGGTGGCGGGAGACGGCGGGCGCCTTCGATCCCGGGATCGGCGCGCTGATCGCCGCCTGGGGGCTGCGCGGCGGCGGCCGGGTTCCCTCAACCGTCGAGAGGGAGACGGCCCGCGCCGCCGGCGGTCTGGCGGCGTTGGGGCTCACGGCGGACGGCCGGGCGACGCGGCTGCGTCCCGGCCTGCGCATCGAGGAGGGGGGGTGGGGAAAGGGGCCGGGCTCGACGCGGCGATCGCGGCGCTCCGCGCCGACGGCCGGGCCACCTCCGCGCTGCTCAATCTGGGGGGCCAGGTCGTCGTTTTCCACCGGGAGGACCACGAGGACCGCGGACCCTGGGTCGTGCCCGTCGCCGATCCGCGCGACCGGCAGCGGCCGGTCGTCGCGCTCACGATCTCGTCGGGCTCGATCGCCACCTCCGGCAACAGCGAGCACGGCTTCGAGCGGGGAGGCGTGCGCTACGGCCACCTGCTCGACCCCCGGACGGGCGAGCCGGCGCGTGACTTCGGCAGCCTCACCGCGTGGGCTCACCGTGCGCTCGCCGCCGATGCCCTCTCGAAGCTCTTCGTCCTCGGCCCCGACGCCGCGCTCGCCTGGGCGCGGGCCCACGAGGGAATCGAGATCGTGATCCTCGAGCCGCTCGCCGGGGGCCTGCGGGCCCGCGCCACCGCCGGCTGGCGGGGACGGCTGGAAGCGCTGGTTCCAGAGCTCGAGATCGAATTCGAATCGCGCCCGCCGGAAGTGTCCGGCGTCGCAAACCGGGAGCGGCGGGTCACCCCTTCGCACGGATCGCCCGCCGCCCCCATAACAACCGCCCGTCCGCCAAGACGGGTGTTGCCATGAAGGAGTATAGATGCTGCGATCGATCCGCCGCACGCTCGCCGCAGGAGCGCTGATCGGCATCCTGGGAACGACCGGAGTGACCCACGCGGCAGAGCCGCCCTCTTTGACCCAGCTCGAGCAGGAGATCGCGGTGTTGCGCGCCGAGATCCAGGCGCTCCGCGCACAGAACGCCCAGAGAGCGGATGCCGCGGAGGCGGAGCGCCTCACCGAGGTCGAGCGCAAGATCCAGCTCCTGGCGACCGAGCTCGAGACGATGAAGCTCGGCGAGGCCGCGGCGACCCCTGTATCCGCGGACAGCTCGACCAACGGCATGGGCCCGGCGGCGTCCAAGATCTACCGCGGCGGCAACGGCCTGGCGATCGGCGGCTACGGCGAGCTGGTGTACCGGAGCTTCGCCGCCACGCTCCAGAACGGCACCCGCTCGGAGCTGACCGACGAGGCCGACCTCCAGCGCGCCGTCCTCTACTTCGGTTACAAGTTCAACGACCGCTTCCTGTTCAACTCCGAGGTCGAGCTCGAGCACGCCGTCACCGCGTCGGACAAGGACGGCGAGACCGAGGTCGAGTTCGCCTATGGCGACTATCTCTGGAAGCCGCAGGCCAACTTCCGTGCCGGGGTGGTGCTGATGCCGGTCGGCCTGCTCAACGAGTACCACGAGCCCACCGTCTTCCTGGGCGTGCGCCGCAATGGCGTCGAGACGGCGATCATCCCCACCACCTGGCGCGAGGTCGGCTTCGGCCTCTACGGCGAGGCTGGGCCCTGGCGCTACCGCACCTACGTCACCAACGGCCTCGACGCCTCGCGCTTCGCCGCCGACGGACTCGGCGAGGGGAGCGGCGAGGGATCGCACGCCAAGGCCGAGGACCCGGCCTGGGTGGGACGGCTCGACTTCACCGGCGTCCCGGGGCTGCTGGTCGGCGGCTCGGCCTTCACCGGCGACACCGGGCAAGGCCTGCTCGACACCGGCGGCAAACGGATCGGCGGCCGGATGACCCTCTACGAGGGGCACGTCGACTGGCGCTGGCGGGGGCTGCAATTCCGCGCCCTCGGGGTGCGCAGCCACGTCGACGACGTCGCGGCGATCAACGGCGCCCTGGGCCTCGAAGGCGACGAGGGGATCGGCAAGGCGCAGGACGGCGCCTACGTCGGAGGCCGGCTACGACCTGTTGAGCCTGCGCCCCGGCAGCAAGCAGCGGCTCATCCCCTTCGTCCGCGTCGAGCGCTACGACACGCAGAGCGAGGTCCCTGCCGGTTTCGCGCGGGACCCGGCGAACGACGTCCACGCCACCACCTTCGGCTTCAACTACTACCCGATCGATCAGCTGGTGCTGAAGACCAGCTTCCTGCGGGTCAGGAACCAGGCGAAGACGGGACAGAACGAGTTTCAGCTCGGGCTGGGCTATGTCTTCTGAGCCCTGTCGCAAGGAAATGCGCAACCGTAAACTGTGGATTCTCCTCGTGGGCCTGGCTGCTTTCGCGGCCGGGCCCCTCGGGGCCAAGGTCTTCCTCTCCGCCGACGAGGCGCTCCGCCTCGTCTTCGGCGACGCCGCCGTCGAGCACCACGCGGTGTTCCTCACCGCCGAGCAGCGCGCGCAGGCCCGGAAGCTCGCCGGGAGCGAGATCAAGAGCGGTCTGGTGACCCCGTATCACGCGACTCGCAACGGCAAGGACGCCGGCACCGCCTACTTCGACTCGCACGTCGTGCGCACCCTTCCCGAGACCTTGATGGTGGTGGTCGATCCGCAGGGGAGGGTGGCGCGGGTCGAGGTGCTGGCCTTCGCCGAGCCGGAGGACTACCTGCCGCCTGGAGCCTGGTATGGCCAGTTCCTAGGGCAGGGCTTGAGCGACGGCCTGGCGCTGGGGCATCGCATCCGGTCGGTGACCGGCGCCTCGCTGACCGCCCGCGCCACGACCGAGGCGGTACGGCGGGTCCTCGCCATCCACCAAGTACTTCACGGAGACGCAAAGCCGTGAACCGCCTGCGGGCTTGGAGCAGCCACGCCGCCACGCTACTGGTCGGCGGCACCGGGCTGGTCTACGCCTGGATGCGCTACCTCGTGCATCCGGCGGACCCGTTCGCCGTCGTCAACCACCCGCTCCAACCGCTGGCGCAGCACCTTCACATCCTCGTCGCGCCGCTGCTGGTGTTCGCCGCCGGAATCGAGTGGAACCGCCATGCCTGGGACTACTGGCGCAGGGGGATCCGGCGGCACCGGCGGAGCGGGATCGCCCTCCTCCTCGCCTTGGCGCCGATGGTGGTCTCCGGCTACCTGCTCCAGACCGCCGTGGACGGCGGCTGGCGCAAAGTCTGGGTGGTGGTCCACCTCACGGCTTCCGGCCTCTGGCTGCTCGGCTACCTCGTGCACCAGGGGATGGATTACTTCCGGCTCGCCGGCCGGTTCGGTTCCCGGTTCACTTCGGACCAGCGGTAATCCACCATCAGCAGCGGACCGCCGTCGCTCCCCATGAACCAGAGCACCGACGGGCGCGGGCTGAGCGACCCCAGCCGGATCTGCCCCTGGCGGGGGCCGCTGATCAGCATCGTGGTAGCGAGCCCCTGGGCGTCGAGCGCCAGCTCGGTCGACGCCGCCACCGCCACGACCCCCGGCAGTCCGGGGCGTCCCGACCGTTGGTTGAGGTAGGAGGCGGCAGCGCCCGCGAGCGGATGATCGGCCTGCGCGGCGATCGCCAGCGACCGGTCGTGCAAATGGACCTCGCCGGCCGGCTCCTCGGCGCCGGAGAGCTGCGGCAGCGCGACGGGCCATCCCTTCCCCGCCGGGCCGGGCCCGAACCCCCGGCGGACCGGCCCTACCCGGATGAAGCCGTTCGCCACCTGCCGCTGGCGCAGGACCTCGGCCGCGCGGTCCACGGCGGCCCCCTCCGCGAACCCGACGAGGTCGAGACCGCTCCCCGCGGCGAGCGCGGCGAGGCCGTGCTGCGGATCGAGCGCCAGCCGTTCGCAGGACGTGCGCTCCGCCGCCTTCTCGAGCAGATCGGGATCGGGCGCCTCCGCCGCCTGCGGCGTGGCGGCGCGCAGTCCCCAAGCGGCGTAGAGGTCGCGCCCGAGCGGCCCGTGCGTCCGTTCGGACCACTCGCAGAAGCTGGCGGCGCGGGTCAGGATGGCGAAGAGCCGGGAATCGATCGTCTGGGGTCCCCGCCCGGCTGCGGCGTTCAAGGCCGCCAGGCCGGCGGCGCCGCCGGTACCGGTCAATCCTTCGATCTCCGCCACCTCCGCGAAGGCCTGCTCGATGGCCTCCCGGGCCGCGCCCGCGGCGAGGCCGCGGACCTCGATCTCCATCGGCTGGCCGAAGGCCTTCGCCGCCATCCGCAGCGGCAGGACGGGCGGCGGGGCGGGCGGCGCCTGAGCCCCGAGAAGGAGAGCCAACAGCCAGGTAAACATGCCCGGAAGGAGGATAACAACTACGGGCGGTCGGGATGGACGATGAAGCCGTCGAGCATCGCCCGCATCGTGGCCCGCAGCTCGATCCCATCGTAATGGGCCGGATAGCTGCCGCGCTCGGCCAGGAGCTGGTCCCGCATCAGCCCCTCGAAGGCGCCGAGCAGCGCCGACCGCACCGCCTCCGGATGGAGCTCCGGCCGCAGGACCCCCTGCGCCTTCATCGCCTGCAGGAAGCCCTCGGCCAGTTGGATCATCTGCTGGAACCCGCGCGTCATCAACACGGTGCGGCCGTGCTTGCGGATGCGGCGCGCCTCGAGGAGGAAGAGCGTGCGCAGCTGCTTGTCGCCCTCGAGGGCGACGGCCATCAGCTCGGTCAACGCCCGCAGGCGTTCGAGCGGCGAGGCCGGGACCTCCTGGGCGCGTTGCGCTCCCTGCGCCAGGCGCTCCCAGGCCTGGTCGAAGATCCCTTCGAGCAGCCCTTCCTTGCTGCCGAAGTGCTTGATGAGCTGCGACTCGCTCGTTCCGGCGCGCCGGGCGATCGCCGAGGTCGTGGTGTTCTCGTAGCCGTCCTCGGCAAACAGATCCCGCCCCGCCTGAAGGATGCGCTCACGGGACGACAGGTCGCTCCCCCCCTCGATTTCCCCTAGAGCGATCGGTCCTGTCTTCTTCCTGTCCATACGCTTTAATCTATACTAATCGGCCGCCGCGAAAAAGGCAGCAGTGGTAGCACCACGATTGACAGCGGAGCCGCGTGGCTGGATACTTGAGGGTGATCAAGCTTTATGACTCCCCTCGGGTGCGTGTCCGAGCCCTCAAAAGCTCGCACGCACCATCTTTTTGTCTGCTTGCCATGCCGGAGCTCTAGAAGTTGATGTACTCGAGCTCGGGGACGAAGCCGGGGCGCGACGGCGCATCGCGACGGAGGGGAGGAGCCTTGAATTGCAGGACGAGGTAGGCGCCGAACACCGCCGCGAACATCTGATAGCGGGCGCGCAACCCGCGCCACAGGCCGCGCTTCTTCTCCTTGACCAGGTGCTTCAGGTTGTACATCACGGTGGTGGTGGTGCGGCGGCCGAGCTGGCGGCAGGCCCAGTTGAGGCCGGTCTCGATGGCGAACCCCTCGAGATGGCTGTCCGGCACCGCCTCGAAGATCTCCCGCCACAGGCAGCGGATCCCCGACAGCAAGGGGCCGGTGCGGTCCTGGATGGCGTTGATCGGCCGCCCGCGGTGGCGGATGCCGACGTTCATGTCGGAGGCGCCGGAGAGGACCGGCGCGACCAGCCGGTCGAGCAGGTCGACGGTGAGGTTCAGGATGTCGCCGTCCACGAAGAGCAGGATCTCGGCGTCGGTGTGGGCGACGCCGATCGCCATCGCCCGTCCCTTCCCCTGGTTCTGGAGCAGGTGGATCGTGCGCAGGCCGAGCGACCGGGCGATGTCGACCGTGCCGTCCGTCGAGCCGTCGGAGACCACCAGCACCTCGTCGACGGCGGGGGTCGCCGCGAGGACCGCGAGGACCTCGGCGAGGGTCGCTTCCTCGTTGTAGGCGGGGACGATGGCGGCGATGCGCGGCCGCTCTCCGGGCTTCATGCCGGCGGCGTCTCCAGCCAGGCGGGAGGCGCCGGGCTCGCCAGGGCGCCGGGATAGAGCTCTCCCGCCGCGACTACCCGCGCGTCGCCGGCGAGCGACCACGACCGCGACGACCCTGAGGACCCCGACGACCCTGAGGACTGGTCGCCGTCGACCTCCAGCTCGAACCCCCCTTGAGTCGCCACCCGGAGCGGCAGCCGGGTCCCGGCGGTGGCGAGCCCCACGGCCGCGCTCGCCAGCACGCCGGTGCCGCAGGAGAGGGTCTCGTCCTCGACCCCGCGTTCGTAGGTGCGGATCTCCATCCGGTGGGGATCGAGGAAGCGGACGAAGCTCACGTTGGTCCCCGGCGCGCCGAAGGCCGCATGATGCCGGAGCTCGGCGCCCAGCGCGCGCACCGGCGCGCCGGCGAGATCCGCTCCCCAGGGGAGCACGAAGTGAGGAACGCCGACGAGGAGGCGGTAGCCGGTGTGCGACGCTCCGCCGGCCTCGACCGTCAGCTCCTGCGGCGGATCGGCTGGAAACGGCAGATCGATCGCGGTGCGCTCCCCGTCCAGCCGGCGCCCCGAGAAGGTCCCCGCCCCGGTGGACAGCCGGACCGTCCCCTCCGCCCAGCCGAGGTGGAAGGCGAGCTGGGCGGCGCAGCGGGTGCCGTTGAGGCAGAGATCGGCGGGGAGGCCGTCGGCGTTGAAGTAGTCCATGGTAATGACCCCGGCGGTGCCCGGAGCCTCTCCGGAAGCGCCGGGCCGCCTGAGGATGAACAGGCCGTCCGCCCCGAGCGAGACGCCGCGCCGGCACCAGGCGCGGATCGTCTCCGGGGATGGAGCCGCCAAGGGCTCCGCCAGCGCCAGGAAATCGTTGCCGCTGCCGGAAACCTTGTAGAAGGGCGTCATGGCGCGTCGGCCCGGACCTCGCCTCCCGGCGCGCTCTCATTGCCGGCCTGATCGATCGCCGTCACGCGATAGGTGTAGGTCTTTCCCTTCGTCACGTCGGAGTCCACGTACTCGGCGGCCACCACCGGTTGGGCGGTGACGCGCTCGAAGGCGCCGCCGTTGCCGGCGCGGCGATAGACGACGTAGCCCGCGAGGTCGTCCGCTTCGCTGGCGCGCCAGACCAGGCGGATCCGGCCCGGCTCGGCGAGCGCCACCAGCTCGCTCGGCGGCGGCGGCGCGAAGCGGTCGATGTAGTGGATCTCGCGCTCGCTCGCGATGCCGCTCTCGATCGGCGGCGTCTGCTGCGCGAGGGCGGTCGCCGTGTAGATGTAGCTCTGGCCGAAGCGGGCGGTGTTGTCGAGCCAGCTCTTCTCCGCGGCTCCGGAGGTGTGGATCGGCTTGCCGTTGCTGCGCTCCTGGGCATTGCGGCGGTAGATGTTGTAGCCCACCACCGTGCCCTGTGCCGGGCTCCACTCCACCTGGATGCCGTCGGCGCGGGCGGTGACCGTGACGTGCTCCGGCGCCGACGGCGGCGCCTTGGGAACCACGCTCGCGACGTTCGAGAAATCGGAAGGGTCGCTCCCCGTCCTGCCGACCGTGCGGACGGCATAGTAGGTCGCGAGCGGGGTGGGAGCCGGAGGCGGCGGCGGAGTCGCCGTCGCGCCCGCAGGGGGCGTCGCGGGCGCCGGGGCCGCCTTGGTCGCGGGCGGTGTGGCCGGCGGCGGCGCGGTCAGCGCCGGGAGCGGCAGCGAGACCTCGATCCGGCTGCCGGCGGTGGCCGCCGTGAGGTCCGCGCCGGCGACCTTCTGGAGGAGCTTTCCCGAGGACGCGAGCTCGCGCGGTTCCATGGTGCTCGCCGTGCCCCCCGGCGCCGGGCGCGAGGCCGACCAGACCTCGACCGTGGAGATCCCCTGGAGAGCGATGCCGGCCGGCGTCACCTGGGGGTAGCTCAAGGTCAACAGGATCCGCGGACCCTGCTGCACCGCCGCGAGGTCCTTGGTCGCCGCCGGAACGTTGCGCAGCGGCGGCAACGGGGGTCCCTGCTTGCCGCAGCCGAGCGCCCAGGGGAGGAGGGCCAGCGCGGAGACGACGAGGAGCCCGCCGGTTCTAGAGGACGTTCTAGAGGACATAACGTGAGAGATCCTGATTCTGGACGATGCCGGAGAGCACCCGGCGCACGTACTCGCCGTCCACCGTCACGGTGACGCCCGACATGTCGGGAGCGTCGAAGGAGACCTCGTCGAGCAGCCGCTCCATCAGCGTCGAGAGCCGGCGCGCGCCGATGTTCTCGGTCGAAGAGTTGACCTCGACGGCGAGGCGGGCGATCTCGGCCACCGATTCGGCGAGGAACTCGACGGTCACCCCTTCGGTCGAGAGCAGGGCCGAGTACTGCTTGGTCAGCGCCGTCTCCGGCTCGGTCAGGATGCGCACGAAGTCCTGCTCGGTCAGCGCGTCGAGCTCCACCCGGATGGGGAAGCGGCCCTGCAGCTCGGGGATCAGGTCGGAGGGCTTGCTGACGTGGAAGGCGCCGGCGGCGATGAACAGGATGTGATCCGTCTTCACCATGCCGTACTTGGTCGAGACGTTCGTCCCCTCGACGATCGGCAGCAGGTCGCGCTGCACCCCCTCGCGCGAGATGTCGGGGCCGCGCCCCCCTTCCCGCCCGGCGATCTTGTCGATCTCGTCGAGGAAGATCAGCCCCCCCTGCTCGACCCGCTCGCGCGCCTCGCGGGAGACCTGGGTGCGGTCGATCAGCTTCTCGGACTCCTGCTGCTGCAGGATCTCGCGCGCCTCGGCGACCGAGACCTGCTGCTTCTTCTTGCGGCCGAAGAGGCCGGGGAGCATCTCCTTGATGTTCATCCCGACCTCTTCCACCCCCTGCGGAGTGAACATCTCGAGGCTCGGGGAGGTCTCGTCGACCTCGATCTCCACCTTGCGGTTGTCGAGGGCGCCCGAGCGCAGCTTGTCGCGGAACTTCTCGCGCGTCGCCGCGAGGTCGTCCTCGCTCTCCTCCTCGTTGCGCAGGTAGGCATTGATCGGCCGCGGCGGCACCAGGAGCTGGAGCAGGCGGTCCTCGGCGCGCACCGCGGCGGCCTCGCGCACCGCCTCGCGCTTCTCCTCGCGCACCATGGTGGCGGCGATCTCGACCAGGTCGCGCACCATCGACTCGACGTCGCGGCCGACGTAGCCGACCTCGGTGAACTTGCTCGCTTCGACCTTGAGGAAGGGAGCCTTGGCGAGGCGCGCCAGGCGGCGGGCGATCTCGGTCTTGCCGACGCCGGTGGGGCCGATCATCAGGATGTTCTTCGGCGCGATGTCCTCGGCGAGCTCGGGCGGCAGCTGCTGCCGGCGCCAGCGGTTGCGCAGGGCGATCGCCACGGCGCGCTTCGCCTGGTGCTGCCCGACCACGTACTTGTCGAGCTCGGCGACGATCTGCCGCGGCGTCATATTTTCGATCGCGAGACTGTGGACGGCCTCGCCGGCAATCTGAAGGGTCATGGCGTACCTAGAGCTCCTCGACCGTCAGGTGGTCGTTGGTGAAGATGCAGATCTCGGAGGCGATGCGCATCGCCTCGCGGACGACGTCCTGGGCGGACATCGTGGTGTGCCGCAGCAGGGCGCGGGCGGCGGACAGCGCGTAGTTGGCCCCCGAGCCGATGGCGAGGATGGGCTCGTCGTCGTCCGGCTGCATCAGCTCGCCGACCCCCGAAACGAAGAAGCTCTTGTCCTTGTCGGTCACGATGATCATCGCCTGGAGCTGGCGCATCGCGCGGTCGGTCCGCCAGTCCTTGGCGAGCTCGACGACCGCGCGCTCCAGATTGCCGTTGAACTCCTCGAGCTTCTCTTCCAGGCGGCCGAAGAGGGCGAGCGCGTCCGCCCCGCCGCCGGCGAAGCCCACCAGCACCTTGCCGCCCTTGCCGGCACGCCGCACCTTGCGCGCGCTCGCCTTGACGATGGTGCTCTGATTCATCGTAACCTGCCCGTCGCTCGCCATACAGACCTTGCCGTCGCGGCGCACCAGCAGGACGGTCGTCGAATTGAACGTATCCATGGGACGGGGATTGTACACCGCTGTCACGGTTTACTCTCGGCGCGCCCGCGGGTGGGCGCCGCGGTAGACCGCGAGCAGGCGGTCGACCTCGAGATGGGTGTACTTCTGGGTGGTCGAGAGAGAGCTGTGCCCCAGCAGCTCCTGGATCGCCCGCAGGTCGGCGCCGTTCTCCAGCAGGTGGGTGGCGAAGGTGTGGCGCAGGGTGTGGGGATGGACCCCGCGGGCCACCGCGGCGCCGTCCACCCACTTGTCGATCACCCGCCGCACCGAGCGGTCGGTGAGGCGCCCGCCCCGGCTGTTGAGGAAGACCGGCTCGCCGGCGTCTGCGGCGTCCATCCCTCCCCCCGCCGCGCGCACCGGCTCCCAGGACTCCAGCCAGCGCCGCAGCGCCTCCGCGGCCGGGCGGCCGAACGGCACCATGCGCTCCTTGCTCCCCTTCCCCATCACCCGCACCACCCGCGCCGAGAGGTCGACCTGCCGCCAGTCGAGCCCCACCAGCTCCGAGACGCGCAGCCCCGCCGCGTAGAGCAGCTCGAGGATCGCGCGGTCGCGCCGCACCAGCGGCTCGTCCCCCTCCGGCGCCTCGATCAGGCTCTCGACCTCCCCCGGCCGCAGATGCCGCGGGAGGGTCACCGGCACCTTCGGCGTCCGCACCCCCTGCGCCGGGTTGGCCGCCAGGGTCCCCTCGAGGCAGGCGAAGCGGAACAGGCTGCGCACCGCCGAGAGCGCCCGCCCCTGGCTGCGCTTGCCGAGCTTCTTGCGGGTGAGCGCCGCCAGGAAGGAGCGCACCGCGAGCGCGTCGACCTCCTCCGGCCGCACCGCCTCCGGGTCCTTGTTCAGGAAGTCGCGGCAGAGGAACTCGTGGAAGACCACCAAGTCGTGCTCGTAGGCGCGCAGGGTCTGCGGGGAGAGCTGGCGCTCCCCCTGCACGTGCTCGAGGAAACGGTGGATCAGCCGGCGCACGGCGCCTCGGCCGCGATCCCCGGCGCCGTCCTCACCGCCACCCCGCTGCGCTCCGCCCAGGCGGCGAGGGCGCCCTGCGCCCGCTCGACGTAGGCGGCGCGGCGCTCCGCCTTGCGGATCCGCCCGGGCAGCTCCTCGAACAGGCCGTAGTTGATGTTGGCCGGCTGGAAGTGCGCGGGGTCCGACTCGGTGAGGTGGCGGGCGAGCGCGCCGAGTGCCGTGGTGGCGGGGAATGGCTCGGGCTCCCCGCCCTCCCGCTCGAGGGTCAAGTAGAGGGCGATCGCGAGCCCGGTCGCCGCCGATTCGAGGTACCCCTCGACGCCGGTGATCTGCCCGGCGAGGCGCACCCGCGGCGCCGCCTTCACCCGGTAGCGCTTGTCGAGATGGGTGGGGGCGTTGATGAAGGTGTTGCGGTGGATCTGCCCGAAGCGCACGAAGCGGGCCGCGGCGAGCCCGGGGATCATGCGCAGCACCCGCTCCTGCTCCCCCCACTTCATGCGCGACTGGAAGCCCACCAGGTTGAGCTGGCTCTTCGCCAGGTTCTCCTGCCGGAGCTGGACGACCGCCCACGGCCGCCGGCCGTCCGGAGTGCGCAGCCCCACCGGCTTCATCGGGCCGTAGCGCAGGGTGTCCACGCCGCGCCGGGCGAGCTCCTCGATCGGCAGACACCCCTCGAAGAAGACGGCGGTTTCGAAGTCGTGCGGCGCCACCACCTCGGCGGCGGAGAGGGCGGTGTGGAAGGCGAGGTACTGCGCCTCGTCCATCGGCGCGTTGAGGTAGTCCTCCCCCTCCCCCTTCCCCCAGCGCGACTGCCAGAACAGGGTTTCGAGGTCGAGGCTCTCCGCCTCGACGATCGGCGCGATGGCGTCGTAGAAGTAGAGGTACTCGCTGCCGAGGAGCCGCTGGAGCTCGGCCGACATCGCCTCCGAGGTGAGCGGGCCGGTGGCGATCACCACCTCCCCCTCCGGGATCGCCAGCACCTCGCCGCGCCGCAGCTCGATCCGCGGATGCGCCGCGATCGCCGCCGTCACCAGCGTTCCGAAACGGTCGCGGTCGAGCGCCAGCGCGCTGCCGGCGGGGACCGACGCCTCGCGCGCCTTGGCGATGATCAGCGAGCCGAACGCCTCCATCTCCCGTTTGAGCAGGCCGGCGGCGTGGAACGGGTCGTCGCTGCGCAGCGAGTTGCTGCACACCAGCTCCGCGAGGTCCCCCGACTTGTGCGCCGGCGTCCCCTTCCCCGGCCGCATCTCGTGGAGGATCACCGCGGCACCGCGCTCGGCGAGCTGCCAGGCGCACTCCGCTCCGGCGAGGCCGCCGCCGACGACGTGGATGGGGCTCTGCATCCTGGGGATTATAGAGGGGAGGCTCGAAAGGAGGCCGTCTTGTCTGCGAGCCCGGCCTTGCAGTAGCCTGTCGAGACTCGCTTCAGCTCTCAAAGGAGGCCGCATGTTCGGATCGACGATCCTCGACGTTGCGATCGGGATGGTCTTCGTCTACCTGCTGATCAGCCTCATCTGCTCGGCGCTCAACGAGCTGATCGAGGCCAAGCTGAAGAACCGCGCGAAGGACCTCGAAAAGGGGATCACCAATCTCCTCGGCGATCCCGGCCTGGTCCAGCGGCTCTATGCGCACCCTCTCGTCAAGGCGCTCTACACGCAGGGCGACAAGCCTTCCTACATTCCCTCCCAGACCTTCACGCTCGCCCTCTGGAACCTCGCCACCTATGCCCAGGAGGGGAAGGACGCGGCGGTCGCCGTGACCCGCAGCCTGCCGGAGATCCGCAAGGCGGTCGCCGGCCTCCCCGACGAGAGGGGGCTCAAGGACCTCAAGGTTTCGCTGCTGACCCTGATGGACGAGGCCGGCAACGACCTCGACCGGGCGCGCAAGAACGTCGAGCGCTGGTACGACGACGCCATGGACCGCGCCTCCGGCTGGTACAAGCGGCGGACGCAGTGGATCCTCCTTGCCCTCGGCCTCGCCTTCGCCGTCGCCCTCAACATCGACAGCCTCAAGATCGCCGACCAGCTCTATCTCGACACCCCGAAGCGCGAGGCCATCGTCTCCGCGGCGCAGGGGTATGCCGCGGCGGCGGTGAAGAGCGGGGATCAGCAGCCGGCGACGGCGATCGAGAAGAACTACGCCAAGATCAAGAAGCTCGGCTTCCCGCTCGGCTGGAGCCGCACGGAGTTCGACCAGTGCAAGGACGCCGGCGACTGGCTGGGGTTGATCCTACTCAAGCTCGCCGGGCTCCTCGTCACCGCCCTCGCCGTTTCCCTCGGCGCCCCCTTCTGGTTCGACGTGCTCAACAAGTTCATGGTGGTGCGCTCCACCATCAAGCCGCACGAGAAGAGCGCCGAGACCCCCTCGAAGGACAAGCAGGCGGCGCCGGAGACTCCGGCCGTGCCCCAGGACGAGAAGAAAAAGGACGGGGCGACGTAGAATGGCGGAGGAGGTTCCCATGGCGATAGCGAACCGCTCAGAACGTTTTTTGGTCGATGACGAAGGGCACCGCCTCGGCGTGGTGCTCGACATCGCCGAGTATCGGGAGATCCTGGAGGAGCTCGAAGAGCTGGAGTCTCTGCGCGCCTACGACGCCGCCAAGGCGAGCGGTGAGGAGGCGATTCCTTTCGAACAGGCGACCGCTAGGGCTTCTTCCGCCCCCAAACCAGCAGCGCCGGCAGCAAGGTGATCGCCGCCAGGCAGCTGATGGTGACGCCGAAGGTGGAGGCGTAGCCGATCGAGCGCAGGCCGGGGTAGTGGGAGAGGGCGAAGGAGCCGAAGCCGACGACGCAGGTCAGGGCGGCCATCACCACCGCCCGGCCGGTCTCGGGGGCTCCCGCGGGGAAGGCGGCGGGATCTTCGAGATAGCGCTGCAGCATGTAGACCGCGTAGTCGGTGGCGACGCCGACCAGGAAGAGCCCCACGTAGACGTTGATGAAGTTGAACGGCAGCCCGAGCAGCGCCATCGTCCCCAGCATGCCGAGCGCCCCCGCCAGGAACGGCACGAAGGCGAGCGCTCCCCACTTCAGCGAGCGGTAGGCGAGCGAGAACATCGCGTAGACGAGGGCGAAGCCGAGCAGGGTCGAACGGGTGGCGTCCTGGCGCACGATGGTACGCAAGGCGGACGACAGCCGGTTGACCCCGGTCAGGATCGCCCCCTGGCGGTCGGCCAGGGCGACCAGCTCCGGCGGCACCAGGCGGCGCCACGAGCCCCCCTTGGGATAGAGATAGGTCACCGAGATGTAGCCGCCATCCTTCGTCTGCTTGAGGAAACGCCGCAGCAGGGCGGCCAGGCGCTCGTCGCGGATGTCCCCCGGCCCCACCGGACCCGGCGGCGCCAGGGCCTGTCCGAAGAGCGCCAGGAAATGGTCGTAGGCGTCCGGCCGGAAGCCGTTGGCGGCTAAGGCGCGGCGCAGGGTGGCGGCGATCCGCTCGCCCGAGAAGGTGTCGTTCCGCCCGGCCCGCAGGCGCGTCAGGATCTCCTGCTGCTGCGAAGGGGGAGGGAGGAAGTTGGCGATCGACTGGAACGAGGCGAGCGAGCCGTGCTCGACCTCTCCGCGCAGCGCCTCGGCCGCGGCTTGCGTCTTGCGCAGGGCGCCGTCGAGGTCCGCGGCCTGGACCACGTACATCATGAAGCCGAACGACTGGCCGAACTTCTTCGTCACCAGCGTCTGGTACTCGACTCCCTGGTTCCCCTTGGCGCGCAGGTTCTCGACGTTGTCGCTGAACTGGAGGCGCGGCGCGAGCGCCGCGCAGATCGCCAGCAGCAGGCCCCAAGCGAGCACCGTGGCCCGCGGCCGCGCGATCGACCGGCGGACCAGGGCGTCCGAGCCGAACGAGCGCAGGTCGAGCCGGCGCGGCGCGGCGCCCGCCTTCCCGTCCCCCGGGTCGGTCGCCAGCAGCAGGGCGGGGAGGAGGAACAGCACGCAGACCAGGAAGATCAGGATGCCGGTGCCGGTGAGCACCCCCAGCTCGCTCATCCCCCGGAACTCGGTGAAGAGATAGGAGTAGAAGGTCGCCGCCGTGGTGAGCGCCGCGAAGAAGACCCCGTAGAGGGTCGAGCGGTAGGCGCCGCGGATCGCCACGTCCGGCGCCACCCCGCGGCCGCGCTCGGCCACGTAGCGCCCGTAGAGCACGGTGATGAAGTCGACCCCGAGCCCCGCCACCAGGGCGCCGAACACGGCGCTCGACGAGGAGAGCTGGCCGAACAGGAGCCCGGCGAGGCCGAAGGTCCCCACCACCGCGAGCGCCATCGGGACGCCGGCGTAGAGGAGCGCCGCGGGCCGGCGGAAGGCGTAGAGGAAGACCGCCAGCACTCCGATGCAGGAGAAGACGACGTTGTAGATCACGTCCTTGCGGATCAGCTCGGCGTCGTAGAGGGAGATCGCGTAGCCGCCGGTGTAGCCGATGCGGGGAGCCGGCACGCCGGATGAGCGCTGGCGGAATTCCACCAGGCTCGCGCGCTCGATCCGGCGCGCCTGGTCCATGAAGCGATGGCCGAACGGGATGTCCTGGGCCGGCCGGCGCGGCTGCACCAGCATCAGCAGGGTCGAGCCGTCGCCGGAGAGGAAATAGCCGCTCGCGGCGTTCACCTTGAAGCCGCTCCCCGCCACCTTGAGCTTGTCGAGGAAGATCGGCAGCAGGTGGAACGGATCGTTCTGCACCAGCTCGCGCGCCGCGATCCCCTGCGGGGTGCGCAGGGTCTGCCGGTTCTCGGCCACCGACTGCTCGATCCGCGCGTCGGTGAGCGCCGCGGCCACCCGGTCGAGCTCGGCGGGTTTGAGCAGCAGCAGGGCGTGCGGCAGGATCTCGTCCACCATCTCGAGCGGGTTCGGCAGCTTGTACTCGACGTCCGCCACCGTCGGGAGGGCCCGGTAGCGCCGCGCCAGCCCGTCGACCAGGTCCTCGTAGTCCTCGACCCGCCGCCCGGGGGGGATCTCGACCACGACGATGTGCTGGTCGAGCGTCCCCGTCTTCTCCACCACCTCCTTGAAGTCGTTGATCTCCTTGTTGTTGCGCGGGATCAGCGAGAGGATGTCGGGGTTGAAGCGCAGCCGGGAGGCGGCCAGCAGGGAGAGCAGCGCCAGCGCCGCCGCTCCCCAGAAGACCTTCCGCCGGTGGTATACCGCGAGGCGGGTGAGCGCATCCGCGATGCGGTCGATCAAGCGCGGGTCCCGGCGGGGACGGAGTGGAGGAGGGACGGGATCATGGCGGAGGGGGAGTATAGCGTCCGGGGCGAAGCGGCAGGGAGGGATTCCGCATGCTCTTGATCGACAGCGACAATGCCGCGGGATCGGCGCGCGGGGACGTGGACGACGCCTTCGCGATCGCCGCCCTGCTGCGCAGCGGCCTCCCCGTGGCGGCCCTGGCGAGCGTCGCCGGCAACACGGACGAGGCAGCGGCGGACCGCAACAACCGCGCCCTCGGCGCGCTCTGCGGCTACAGGGGACGCTACCTGCGCGGCGTCCGGGCGGAAGACGTCGCGGACCGCATCGACCGCGCCGCGGATCTCTGGACGGGCGCACCGCTGACCTTCCTCGCCCTGGGGCCGCTGACCAACCTCGCCGCCCTCCTGGAACAGGGTCGCCGCGCGGCGATCGCCGAGGCGGTCCTGGTCGGCAGCAACCTCACCTCGCGGGGGCGCTTCCCCCCCTGGTGGCCGCACGAGTTCAACCTGACAAAAGACCCGGTGGCGACCCGGGCCGTCTTCGCCTCGGACCTGCCGCTGACCGTGATCCCGCTCGACGTCGCCCGGCGCCTGTGCGCCGGCCCCGCGGACCTCGCGGGGCTCCCCGGCGCGCTCGGAGACTTCCTGCGCCGGCATTCCGCCCGCTGGTCTCGCCGCTCGCTCCTGCTCAGGGGATCGCCCCGCTTCCCCGTCTTCGACCTGGCGGCCGCCGCCTACGCGGTCGTTCCGGGCCTGCTGGAGACCGAGGAGAGCCGGGCGCGCCTCCACCCCAACCTCTGGGTGGAGCACGGCGCCGGCGAGCGCCGGCTCCAGGTGGTGCGGAGCCTCGAGGTCGGGAGGGTATGGCGGTGGTTCGCCGAGGTGATCGCGGGCTAGGAAAAGAACACGGGCTCACCGACGAGCACGGACAAAACACGGACCTACAAGGACACCAGACCCTGTCCGTGCAGGTCCGTGTCAGTCCGTGTCGGTCCGTGTGCGATCTCCGCGTAGAACTTCTCGCGCACGCCGTCGGCGTTCATCTGGCACATCGGCACCATCTCCCCCTGATACGGCAGGCGGAAGACGCAGGCGGCGAGGCGGTCCTGCCCCACCGGGGTGGCGAGCTCCTGCGGGCTCATGAAGTGGTGGCTGGTGAGAGTGAGGCCGTCGAGCCGCAGCCGCCCGCGCAGGCTGTCGGCGACCAGGCGGCGCAGCGAGATCCCCGCCTCGGCGCGGGCGCGGGCGTCGATCCAGCGGCGCGCCCGGCCGAGCATCCAGCCCGGCGCGGTGCGCACCATGCCGAGGAAGCGGGCCACCTTCTCGAGCGGCAGGTCGTCCCGGAAAGCGACCCCGCCCAGGCCGTGGGCGAAGAACTCCTCCATCACCGCCACGTCCTCGGGCTGGTTGCGGATGCCGCGGAAGAGGCGCGGCTCCTCGCCAGGGCGCTCGAGGGCAATCAGGGGGACGAAGCGGGTGCACTCGGTGTGGCCGAGGTGCATCGGGCCGGCGCCTTCGAGGGGGAGCCCGAAGCCGGAGGTGGCGCGGCCGACCTCGGCCCACAGCTCGTCGGCGGTCACCCCGCGCTGGCTCTTGCGCGTCCGCCCCACCTGGGCGAGCGGCTGGAAGCTGACCAGGCTGAAGGCGTCGCGGTTGCGCACCAGCCAGCGCACCACGTCGGCGATCTGGGAGAGGTTGTCCTGGGTGACGGTGAGGGTCATCGCGGCGCGCAGCGGCCGGCCCGTCTGCCGGCGGGCCGCGCGGACCATCGCCGCGAATTCGTCGCGCAGCGGCATCAGCTCGACCTCGGACCGCGGCGCCTTGTAGCCGTCCCGCCCGCGCTGGGTGATGTCGACGTGGATCGAAACCTCGGTCAGACCGCCCTCGATCATCAGCTGCTCGAGCAGCCCCGGCCGGCGGCGGAAGTTGTCGCCGTGGGTCATCACCATCGGGATGGCGCCGATCGAGCGCGCGTAGCGCAGGATCTCGGTGAGCTCCTCGACCGGCCGCAGCGTCACCTCGCCGTCGGTGATCTGGACGTTGCTCTTCGGCCCCAACCAGGCGCGCAGCTCGTCGAGCTGGCGCAGGATCGCCGCGGTCGGCAGGGCGGGGATGTGGTTCGCCTCCTTGCCGAGGTAGCAGCCGGTACAGGCGAAGTCGCAACGGGGCTGGATGCCGATCGTGGCGCCGCACCCCGTCGCCTTCTGCCCCAGCCCCTGACCGGGGAGGCGCTGGGCGGGGTCGAGGTCTTCCCATCGCTCGGCGAGAAGAGCGCGCTTCTCGGCCGTCGCCGGATCGCGGAACAGACCCCATGCCCGCTTGAGAGACCGCGGCTCGCCGATCATCCTTCCCCTCCTCGTCGTCGTCGCAGCATCAGGACTTCAGGTCATTTCGAGGCATCGTTCAATTTCCAGTCGTAATCGTCGAACTCGAGGCTCGTCTGGCTCCCCGCCTTCTCGATCGCCGCCCGGCGGTCCGAGGTGACGTAGCGCACGATGAAGGGTACCCGGCCGCCCCCCCACTTCTCGAAGTCCTCCTTGAACCAGTCCATGATCTTGGTGGTGTGCACCACGGCCTCGCCGCCGTTCTTAGCAACTCTCACGCCATGCGGCCCGTTGAGGAACTTCCGCGCCTGGTCGTCGAGCTGGTTCGAGACCTCGGCGCCGACGTAGGGCTCGGTGCGGATCGGCGGGCAGCTCTTCGCGGCGCAGTTGATCGCGAAGTGGATGCGCGGGTCTTTGAACCCCTCGCGGATCTTGTCGTTCTCGACGTCGTTGGGCGAGATGGCCCCCTTCTTGGTTAGCACCGAGTCCTTCTTGAAGACGTTCAGGCGGATGATCGGGTCGGTCGACAGGTCCTTGATCGAGCCGATCGGGTAGTGCTCGACCACGACGTTGACGATCGAGATGTTGTAGAGATTGATCCAGTAGGCGAGCTGGTCGTTGCGCGACAGGGTGGTGACGTCCACCTGCGCGAGCTGGCGGCGCAGGTCGTCGAGCGTCTTCTTGTCGTTGGCCTTGAGGGCCTTGTAGTTCATCCCCTGCTCGGGGTTGTAGTACTTGGTGAGCAGGTCTCCCCAGGCTTTGTAGTCGGGAGGCGCGGCGCTCGCCGGCACGGCCGCGAGGAGCAGGCCGAACAGGGTCAGAGCGATGGCGGTCGTCTTCATGTTCATACCTCTGTCTACGGAGAGGCCGGGGGAACGGATGATTCCGCCTCCCGGAACGGCACCGCCGCCGGAACCCCGGCGGCGGCAGGCGGCAGGATGCTGAGCTTCCGCAGGTAGGCGCGGTAGGTCCAAAGGGGGACGATGCGCAGGCAGGCGAGCAGCTCGCCGGTCATCCGCAGATGCGAGGGGAGCCCCCGCCGCCACCCCTGCTTGGCGATCTTCGAGCGGTGGCGCAGCCCGCCGAGCACCCGGATGGCGCTCGGCATGCCGCCGCGGGCGATCACCTCGTTGATCATGATCTCGATCTGGAACCCCTTCCGCTTCGCCTCGGGGACCGCCGCGAACACCTCCCGCGGCAGCGCCCGCAGGCCGGTGATCGGCGGCAGGCGCAGGAAGAGCGGATTGCGCAGGGCGCCGTAGTCCACGATGCCGCAGGAGAGCCGGACCTCGCCGGCGAGCACCGGTGCCGCCAGGGCCTCGAAGTGGAGGGGCTCGACGCCGGTCAGGTCGGCGTCGAAGAAGACCAGGACGTCCGCCGAGGAGGCGGCGACCCCGCAAGCCAACGCGAGCGCCTTGCTCCCCGGCGCGCCGGGCAGACTCGAAGCCACCACCATGGCCCCCGCCTCCGCCGCCACCGCCGCCGTCCGGTCCGAAGACCCGTCGTCCACTACGATCACCCGCCCGACCCCGCGAGCCGCCAGCGCCGCGCGCACCACCCCGGCGACGGTCGGCTCCTCGTCGCGCGCGGGGATCACCACGTCGTAGAGGGGCATGGGGGCATGCTAGCGCAGATGGTGATTCAGGACCGGGGCTTGTCGTACGCTAAGGCCAGCCTCCGCCCGGCGATAAATCGCCGGGCTAAGAACTGCGCCGGGTAAACCCGGCTTCGAAGCCCCCTTCAGGGGGCGCCGTTCTTAGCCCGGGCATTCATGCCCAGGCAGAAGGGTCGAGCGACGCTTGGTCGAACCTCCGCGTCACGCCGAAACAGTCGCCTCGACCGCCTCCACGTCCTCCACGTAGCCGCAGCCTTCGGTGTTGCAGACGTACTGGGTGCCGTGCTTCTTGGTCACCTTCTCGAGCAGGAAGGTGGCGTTGCACTGCGGGCAGTCGTGGATCACCGGCTTCTTCCACAGCGAGAACTTGCAGTCCGGATAGCGGTTGCAGGACCAGAAGGTCTTGCCGCGGTGGGAGCGCTTCTCGACGATCTCCCCCTTGCCGCACTCGGGGCAGGGGACGCCGGTGGGCACCGGCGCCGACGGCTTGGGGCCGGTCTTGCGCAGGTTCTTGCACTCCGGGTAGCCGGTGCAGCCGTAGAAGGTGCCGAAGCGGCTGCGCTTGAGCGCCATCGGCTTGCCGCACAGCTCGCAGGGGGGGACCTCCTCCTCGGCCGCGCCGTTCGCCGCCGCCTCGGCGGGGGTCTCGCCGACGTTGCGGCTGTACTTGCACTCCGGGTAGGTGCTGCAGGCGACGAAGGCGCCGAAGCGGCCGAAGCGCGTCACCAGGCCGGCGCCGCAGTCGGGGCACTTCTCGTCGAGCGGCAGGCCGTCCTTCTTGACGTTGGGCATCTGCTCGCCGGCCGTCTCGAGGTCCTTCGAGAACTTCTCGTCGAAATCGGCGATCGCCTTTTTCCACGGGATCTTGCCGTCCTCGATCTCGTCGAGCTGCTCCTCGAGCGCCGCCGTGTACCCCTCGTTCAGGATGTCGTGGAAGCCGGTCTGCAGCATGCCGTTGACCAGCGTGCCGAGCTGGGTGGGGCGGAAGCGCCCCTCCAGCCGCTCGACGTAGTCGCGGTCGGTCAGCACCGAGAGAATGGTGGCGTAGGTCGACGGACGGCCGATGCCGTTCTCCTCGAGCGTCTTGACCAGCGTCGCCTCGCTGAACTGCGCCGGCGGTTGGGTGAACTTCTGGTCGGCGATCACCTTCACCCGCTCGAGCACCTCCCCCTCGGCGACCGGCGGCAGCATCCCCTCCTGGGACTCCTCGGCGGGGGCGTCCTCCTCCGGGGCCTCGCGATAGACGGCGAGGAAGCCCGGGCGGCGCAGCACCTTGCCCGCGGCGCGCAGCACGTAGTTGCCGTTCTCGACGTCCACCTGGGTGACGTCGAAGACGGCGGGGAGCATCTGCGAGGCGATGAAGCGATCCCAGATCAGCTTGTAGAGCTTCCAGTCCTCGTCCTTCAGGAGCTCGCGCACGCTGTCCGGCGGCAGGTCGAAGCTGGTCGGCCGGATCGCCTCGTGGGCGTCCTGCGCCCCCTTCTTCGAGGTGTAGACGTTGGGCTTCTCGGGGAGGGCGTCGGCCCCGTAGGTGGCGCCGATGTACTCGCGGCCGCCGACGATCGCCTCGTCGGCGACGCGGGTCGAATCGGTCCGCATGTAGGTGATCAGGCCGACCGCGCCGCGGTCGCCGATCTCCTTGCCCTCGTAGAGCCCCTGGGCGATTCCCATGGTGCGCTTGACCGAGAAGCCGAAGCGGCGCGCCGCCTCCTGTTGCAGGCGGCTGGTGATGAACGGCGCCGCCGGCTTCTGCCGCGACTCCTTGCGCTCGACCTTGCCGACCACGAAGCGGCCGGCCTCGAGGTCGCGGACGATGCGCGCCGCGTCGTCGCCGTTGCCGACCTCGGCCTTCTTGCCGCCGATCCGCGAGAGGCGGGCGTGGAAGCCGGGGGGCTGCGCGGCCTTCAGGTCGGCGCCGAGGTTCCAGTACTCCTCGCTGACGAAGGCGTCGATCTCCGCTTGGCGCGCGCAGACCATCTTGAGGGCCACCGACTGCACGCGCCCCGCCGACAGCCCCTGCTTCACCTTCTGCCAGAGCAGAGGCGAGAGCTTGAAGCCCATCATGCGGTCGAGCACGCGGCGGGCCTGCTGGGCGTCCACCTTCTTGAGGTCGATCTCCCGCGGGTTGGCCAGCGCCTTGAGCACGGCCCCCTTGGTGATCTCGTTGAAGGTCACCCGGCGCACGTCCTTGGCGTCCTTGAGGATCTCGGCGATGTGCCAGGCGATCGCCTCTCCCTCGCGGTCGGGGTCGGGGGCGAGATAGACCGTCTCCGCCTCCTTCGCCGCCTGGCGCAGCTTCTTGACCACGTCCTTCTTCGCCGCCAGCACCTCGTAGCGCGGCTCGTAGTCGGGGCCGAGCCCCATGTCCTTCTTGATCAGGTCGCGGACGTGGCCCACCGAAGCCTCGACGGCGTACTGCCGGCCGAGGAACTTCTTGAGCGTCCGGGTCTTGGCGGGGCTTTCGACGATCAGTAGATTTTTAGCCATAAGCGCTCTTCAAACGCCGGGACGTGCCGACAATATTTCGGGAGGAGCTGTGCGGCGCCCGGAGCAGGGCGGGGACACTACCACCGCCCGCCGTCGCGCCGCAAGCCGCCGGCAGGGCGGCAGCAGGGACAATGCGAGGCGTCTACCCTGGTCCTGACCCGAACAACAGCTGCGTATTCCAGCGCCCCCTAAGAGAAGATTTCCGCCCCGCTTCCCCTGCGCGCTTCCTGCGAATACACTTCGGCGGTCGCCGCGTGGGACTCAAGAGCGTTTTCCCGACCTGGCAAGGACGGACATGACTGAGCTTCAACAAGGTATGGGTGTGCGGGCTGCGCCCGCGGGGATCGAGAAGGCCCGCACCGGGATCGACGGCTTCGACCAGATCACCCGCGGCGGCCTGCCGGCCGGACGGCCGACCCTGGTCTGCGGCGGGCCCGGCTGCGGCAAGACCCTCTTCGCGATGCAGTTCCTGGTCGCCGGCGCCACCCGGTTCGGCGAGCCGGGGGTGTTCATGAGCTTCGAGGAGAGCTCCGAGGAGCTGGCGAAGAACGTCGCCTCGCTGGGCTTCGACCTCGACGACCTGATCGAGCGCGGCCTGATCGCCATGGACACGGTGGTCGTCGAGCGCAGCGAGATCGAGGAGACCGGCGACTACGACCTCGAAGGGCTGTTCGTCCGCCTGGAGCTCGCCATCCGCTCGGTGGGGGCGAAGCGGGTGGTGCTCGACACCCTCGAGTCGCTCTTCTCGGGGCTCGACAACCAGGCGATCCTGCGCGCCGAGCTGCGCCGCCTGTTCCGCTTCCTCAAGGAGAAGGACGTGGCGGTGGTGATCACCGGCGAGCGCGGCGAGGGGCAGCTCACCCGCCAGGGGCTCGAGGAGTACGTTTCGGACTGCGTCATCCTGCTCGACCACCGGGTCGAGGAGCAGATCTCGACCCGCCGCCTGCGCGTCGTCAAGTACCGCGGCTCGGCCCACGGCACCAACGAGTACCCGTTCATCATCGACGAGCGCGGGCTCGAGGTGCTGCCGGTCACCACCCTGCACCTCGATCACGAGGCCTCGACCGAGCGGGTCTCCTCGGGGATCGAGCGGCTCGACTCGATGCTGGGAGGGCAGGGGTATTACCGGGGGACCAGCGTGCTGATCACCGGCACCGCCGGCACCGGCAAGAGCAGCCTCGCCGCCTTCTTCGCCGATGCCGCCTGCCGCCGCGGCGAGCGCTGCCTCTACTTCGCGATGGAGGAATCGCCGGCGCAGGTGATGCGCAACATGCGCTCGATCGGGCTCGAGCTCCAGCCCTGGGTGGACGGCGGCCTGCTCACCTTTCAGGCCAGCCGGCCCAGCCTGTTCGGCCTCGAGATGCACCTGATCTCGATCTTCCGCGCCGTGCAGGACGCCAAGCCGAGCGTGGTGATCATCGATCCGCTCTCGAACCTGTCGACGATCGGCAGCTACAACGAGGTGATGGCCACCCTGCTGCGCCTGATCGACTACCTGAAGGCGCAGCAGATCACCACGCTGTTCACCAGCCTGGTCGCCAACGGAGAGGCCGAGAACGAGACCCACCTCGGGGTCTCCTCGCTGATGGACACCTGGCTCTCGCTGCGCAACCTGGAGATCAACGGCGAGCGCAACCGCGGGCTCTACGTGCTGAAGTCGCGCGGCATGAGCCACTCGAACCAGATCCGCGAGTTCCTGCTGTCGAGCGAAGGGGTGCGGCTGGTCGACGTCTACCTGGGGCCGAGCGGGGTGATGACCGGCACGGCGCGGCTCAACCAGGAGGCGCGCGAGCGGGCCGAGGTCACGGCGCGCCGCGAGGAGGCCGAAGCGCTGCAACGGCTCCTCGACCGCAAGCGGACGTCGCTCGAGGCGCAGATCGCCGCGCTGCGCGCCGAGCTCGCCGCCGAAGAGGAGGAAGTGCGGCGGCGGATGCACCAGGAGAGCCTGCGCGACCGGGCCCAGGAGGCCGAGCGCGACGCGGTGGCCGCCCTGCGCGGCGCCGAGGCCGGACGGGACCGGTCACACCAGCATCGTTGACGCAGGGTCTTGACCAACAGCTCGGAATGTGGACTCCAAACAGCCCAACCGGCCAACCGCCAGAGAGAGCAACGTGGACGAGAAGCAGTGGAACCTGCGCCTGTACATCGCGGGACAGACGCCCAAGTCGGTGACCGCCCTCGCCAATCTGAAGAAGATCTGCGAGGAGCACATGCAGGGGCAGTACCGGATCGAGATCATCGATCTGTTGGAGAACCCGCATCTGGCCCGCAAGGATCAGATCGTGGCGATCCCGACCCTGGTGCGGGAGCTCCCGCAGCCGATGAGGCGGATCATCGGCGACCTCTCGAACACCCAGAAGGTGCTGGTCGGGCTCGACCTCCAGCCGCGAACCTGACGCGGAGCGGATGGGCTCACAAATTGCACGGTTCCCGCTCATGAATGGCTCCCGGCAAGAGAACCCCGACGAAGAGGAGGCCGCTGCTTCGCTCGAGCTCGGCGCTTCAACAGAGCTGCCACAGTACGTCCTTCGCCTCTACGTCACCGGAAAGACCCCCAACTCCCTGCGCGCCATCGCCAGCCTCAAGGAAGTCTGCGAGGAATACCTCCACGGGCGCTATCATCTGCAGGTGATCGACATCTACCAGCAGCCGGCGCTGGCCGAGGGGGACCAGATCGTCGCCACGCCGACCCTGATCAAGAAGCTCCCGGCGCCCCTGCGGCGGCTGATCGGGGACATGTCCAACCGCGAGCGGGTGCTGGTCGGCTTGGACCTGAGGCCCCTCCCCGAGGTCTGAGGCCTGATGGCGACACCCCGGGAAAGCGCGCTGCTTTCCGAGCTGGAAGCCCTCAACCTCCGTTTCTTGGAAGCGGAGGAGACGTTGCGCGCCATCCGCAGCGGCGAGGTGGACGCGCTGGTGGTGGCGGGCGACGGCGGGGACCAGGTCTTCACCCTGCGCGGCGCCGACCACTCCTACCGGGTGTTCCTCGAAGCGATGCACGAGGGGGCGGCCACCCTCGCCGCCGACGGCACCCTCCTCTACTGCAACCGCCGGTTCGCCGAGATCGTGGCGACGCCGCTCGAGGACGCCATCGGCGGCTCGATCCATCGTTTCGTGCGCGCCGCCGACCGCGCGGCGCTCGACACCATCCTGCGCGAAGGGCTGGCGTCGGCGGTGAGCCAGGGAGAGCTCACCCTGCTGCGGGGGAGCGAGCTCGTCCCGGTCTATCTGGCGGCCAGCCTGCTGCAGCTGGAGGAGGTCGAGGCGGTCTGCCTGGTGGTGACCGACCTGACCGAGCAGAAGCGCAACGAGCAGATCGTAGCCTCCGAGAAGCTCGCCCGCTCGATCTTCGAGCACGCGAGCGAGGCGATCGTCGTCTGCGATACCGAGGAGCGCGTGCTGCGCGCCAGCAACTCGGCGCTGCGGCTGTGCGCCGGCAGCCCGGTGGGCGAGTGCTTCTCGGCCGCCTTCCCGCTCGCCGGCGACGGGCCCGAGCCCACGGCGATACCGTTCGACGCCGTCTGCGCCGGGCGGGTGGTGCGCGGGATCGAGGCCTCGCTGACGCTGGCGAACGGCGAGACGCGGCGGCTCCAGGTGAGCGCCGGCCCCCTGCTCGCCGCGGACGGCGGGGTGCTCGGCTGCGTCCTCACCCTGACCGACATCACGGCCCGCCGCCGCGCCGAGCTGGAGGTCGACCGCGCGCGCCGGGAGGCCGAGGCCGCCAACCAGGCCAAGGACCATTTCCTCGCCACCCTGAGCCACGAGCTGCGCACGCCGCTCACCCCCGTGCTCGCCGTCATTTCAGGCTTGCAGGGGGACGGCCGCCTGCCGGACGACGTCCGCGGCCACCTGGCGATGATGCGGCGCAACGTCGAGCTCGAGGCGCGGCTGATCGACGACATGCTGGACCTCACCCGCATCGCCCGCGGCAAGCTCGAGCTGCGCCGCGAGGTCGCCGACCTGAAGGCGGTGATCCAGCACGCGCTGCAGACGGCGAACGGCGAGCTGGTCGAGAAGCGCCAGCGGCTGGTCCTCGACCTCGCCCCCTGCGACCACACGGTCTGGGCGGACACCCCGCGCCTGACCCAGGTGTTCTGGAACCTGTTCAGCAACGCCGTCAAGTTCACCCCGCCGGAGGGGACGATCGCCGTGCGCTCACGGTGCGAGCCCGGCCGCGGGCTCACCGTCGAGGTCGCCGACACCGGGATCGGCATCGAGCCGGACGTCCTCGAGGACATCTTCGACGCCTTCCAGCAGGGGACGCAGACGATCACCCGCCGCTTCGGCGGCCTCGGGCTGGGGCTGGCGATCAGCAAGGCGATCGTCGAGCTGCACGGCGGCAGCCTGACCGCCACCAGCGAAGGGAAGGGGCAGGGCGCCGTCTTCGCCGTCCGGCTGCCCACCAGCAACCTGGTCGGGCGCGCGGCCTCGCCGGCCGTCGCGGGAGCACCGCCGGCGGCGGCCAAGGCTCCCGGGCCACCCCAGCCGCCGGGCCCCGCGCTCCACATCCTCCTCGTCGAGGACCACGTCGACACGGCGGAAGCGATGGCGGATCTGCTCCGCGATCTGGGGTACGAGGTGACGGTGGCGGGCACGGTGGCGGCCGGCCTGGCCGCCGCGGCGCGCCTCGACGGCCGCATGGATCTCGTGCTGAGCGACCTCGGCCTCCCCGACGGCACCGGCCTCGAGCTGATGGCCGAGCTCCATCAGCGCTATGGCGTCAAGGGGATCGCCCTCTCCGGCTACGGCATGGAAGAGGACGTGCGCCGCAGCCTCGAAGCCGGCTTCGACCGCCACCTCACCAAGCCGATCAACCTCCAGGCCCTCCAGACCGCCATCCAGGAAACCACCGGCCGGGCCTGAGCAGCGGCCCGGCCCGCCGCGGCCTGCGATTCCGGAAAGTACCGGATCGTCGCGATAAAGCGCGCCTACACAAAACCTCGCCCTCCGTTTCCATATCTCCTGAAGCGCGTTCCGCGCCTCAACCTTCAGGAGATGGCCATGGACACCAGCAAGCGTGCGCTCCTCGTGGGGATCGACGACTATCAAAGCGCGTCGCGGCTGACCGGCTGCGTGGCCGATGCCCGCTGCCTGGGCGAGCTTCTGGAACGTCATGCGGACGGCAGCCCGAACTATGAATGCCGCGTGCTGACGAGCGCCGGCGGGACCCCGATCACCAAGGGGTACCTCCGCTCGCAATGGCATGGTCTCTTCGATAACTTCGACGGCCACATCCTCTTCCATTTCTCGGGTCACGGCACACCGACCCGGGCCGGCGGCTACATCGTCACGCAGGAAGGAACGCGGGACGATTGGGGCCTCTCCATGGAGGAGCTCCTGGTGCTGGCGAGCCAGTCGCCGGCGAAATCCGTCCTGCTGACCATCGACTGCTGTTATGCGGACCTGGCGGGGAATTCAGCGCTCCTCCAGGGAACCGGCAGCGCGCTGAACCAGACACTTCTTCGCGAGGGGCTGACGATCCTCGCCGCCGCGCGCTCGACCGAGAGCGCCCGCGAGGCCGCGGGGAACGGCGTCTTCACCCAGCTGATGCTCGGCGCCCTGGCTGGAGGGGCCGCGGATGTGAGGGGACGAATCTCTGCGGCATCGATCTATGCCTATGTCGAGCAGGCCCTCGGCTCCTGGGATCAGCGGCCGATGTACAAGTCCTACGCGGGCCGGCTCCCCCCGGTCCGCCTGTGCAGGCCCGCCGTCCCGGATTCGCTGCTGCGTCAGTTGCCCTCGCTGTTCGCCGAGGCGAGCAGTCCGTATCACCTCGATCCTTCCTACGAGTATACGGACCCGACGGCGAGAGCGGCGCACGTCGCCCTGTTCAAGAAATTCAAGGCTCTCCGCAACGCCCACCTCCTGACCACCCAAGGAGGAAAGGACCTTTTTTTCATCGCGCTCGAAAAAGGCTGGGTGAAACTGACGGCCCTCGGCCAGTTCTACTGGAACCTCGCTCAGAAAGGATTTTTGTAGAGATGATCCTCGCCATCACCGGGCACCAGAAACTTGCGGATGCCGGAGGTTGGAAATGGGTCCAGACGGCTCTGCTGGCCGAGCTCTCAGAGGTCCCAGCTCCCCTCATCGGCTGCAGCTCGCTCGCAGCTGGCGCGGACCAGATCTTCGCCGAGCTGGTGCTGGCGCGCGGCGGTGAGCTCCGCGTCGTCCTCCCGTTTGCCGCCTATGAGCAGACTTTCAAGGCCGCCACCGATCTGGAGAGCTACCGAACCCTGTATCAACGGGCGGCCGCGGTGGAGGTTCTCGCCGAGCACTCCGACCGCGAGGAATCCTATTGGGCCGCCGGCCGGCGCGTGGTGGATCTGGCCGACCGGGTCCTCGCCGTGTGGAACGGCAAACCGGCGGCCGGCCTGGGCGGCACGGGCGACGTCGTGGCTTACGCGCTGGCTGCGGGCAAGCCGGTCCTTCACTTCAATCCGGTATCGCAACGAGTCAGAAGCCTGCCTGATTCTCCCTAGAGCTTTGCCGCGGCCAGCGGCGAAAGCTCATGAAATACCACGCCCGGCGCGGCGCCTGGCGGATGTCAGGAGGGTTATTCATGAAGAATTGTTTCGTCTGCATGCCGCTGATCGACGACCTCAGGGCCGTCTACTTCGATGCGATTCTCCCTGAGGTCAAAGAAGCCTTCGGCAACCTGTGTCAATGCTCCAAGGCCGACGACCAGCGTCGGCCGGGAATGATCACCGAGAAGATCGTCCATGCCCTGCTCAATGCTGACCTGATCATCGCCGTGGTGGCTGATCCGCGAGAGAGAAACGCGATCAACCCTAACGTGATGTATGAGCTCGGCATCGCGCACAGCTTCAGAAAGCCTACACTTCTGGTGGCCGACACAACGAATGGTTTGCCGTTCGATCTTCTTTCGGCGGAGGCTATACAGATCGATTTTTCTCGCTTTCGCGACGAAGCGCAGCGCTCCGCTTTCCTCATGGACCTTCGCCGTGCTTTGAAAAACTCTCTCCGCAGCCCGGGGATTCGGGACGACGTAGAGCACAGGCGGATAACCAGCAATCCGGTCACGGCCCACCTGAGCGGTGCCGAGATTTTCGTGGAAGATCTTCCTTGGCTCTGGGGATACGCCGATGTGCTCAAGCGGGAGCGCAGAGCCAACACCATCTGGGAGATTACCCGCGATCTCTTCTGGGGTGCCGAGCCGCTGTTTTTCGCCAGCATCAAGGCGGCGATCCGCGATGAGCGCAAACACTACTTCATGGTTCCCGAGGATGAAGGAATCCGCATGAAGGTGGCGGCGATCAAGAATCAGCTTCTCCGCGACCGCGTCCCCGAGAGCGAGATCGACCGCCTGATGCATTTCGTCGAGATTGATCCCAAGCATTTCTTCCTATGGCCGATCTCCATCGTGCTGTATGACGCGGATCTGGTCACCAGCCGCGGCGGCATCATCTGCGAACCGATGACGAGCGGCGTGGGGCAAGATCAGATCGACGGCGAATTCCGTCAGCTATTCATCGAACATGTCGGGAAGGGGGGCAGTCTCGAATCCTTCGAGGTGGATTTCGATTGGGTGAAGAAGCGGAGAGAGAGGACCTTTGACATCGCGCTCGACAATGGGGTCGTCGACTCGCTGGCAACCTCCTTCGCGAGGATCTGGAACGAGCGGATTCTGGAAGAAGCCCGGACGATGACCGACGAGAAGGAGCAGGCCGCTCTTCTCAAGAATTGGCAGATAAGGGGGTAGCCATGCGATTCACACCGATCACCGCTGACCATTTCGCCGATTTTCATCGCGCCTTTCGCGGCGACACCGCCGAAACTTTCAAGGTCTGCGCCAAGTGCGGAGGTGCCTGCGAATTCAACAAGATCGGGACATTGATGCCCGGCGAGCGGGAGTACATGGCCGCTTCCTCCGGGCTTTCTGTGGTGGAATTCACCGAAAAGTATCTCGACGTCCTCCGGATGGAGGACGGCATGGAGCTCGATGTGCTACGGCTCGTCAACGGTTGTCCGTTCCTCGATCGCGGATCGTTCGAGTGCAATTGCCGGGAGTTCAAGGTCATCCTCTGCGAGATCTATCCGATCGACTTTCAGATCCTGCAAGGACGTGTATTCTTCGGGATCGACGACTGGTGCCCGATCGCGGACACGCTCCGCTTCAGGCGACATTTCCTGGAACTGGGTGTGGCGGCGATCTCGAAGCTGCCGGTGCCGACAGCGTGGTACGAGCACGTCGCGCGGTATGACGACCTGCATTTCGATTACCACGCCTTGGAGGCGTACCGCGCGGACCGGTCCAAACCGCAGACCTTCACCTTGCAAGAGCTCCTGCGCTTCCAGCGGGCCGGCCTGGAAAATGATCCCAAGGAGCGCTTTCATCCCTATCCTACGGAAGTCGTGAGCTGCGATCCCACCCTCAGCCTCGGTCCGGCACCAGGGATTCTGCCCTTGGAGGGCCCTGCGGACGGCAGGAGTTGAAGGCATGCCAGCCGTCGCAGCTTCGGCAGGAAAAAACAAGCTTCGGCAGCGCATTGTTAGCTTCGGCAGCCCGCCGAAGCTTCGGCAGCGCGTTGTTAGCTTCGGCAGCCCGTCGAAGCTTCGGCAGCACGTTGTCAGCTTCGGCAGGCCATTGTTAGCTTCGGCAGGCCGTCGCAGCTTCGGCAGAGCGTTGTCAGCTTCGGCAGGCCGTCGCAGCTTCGGCAGGAAAAAACAAGCTTCGGCAGGCCGCCGAAGCTTCGGCGGCGCGTTGTCGGCTTCGGCGGGCCGTCGCAGCTTCGGCAGAGAAAAACCAGCTTCGGCGGGCTGCCGGAGCTTCGGTGAGCCGTCGTCGGCTTCGGCGGGAAATTCGTCTCGGGTTCCGGGCGCAAAAAGGGCGGCCCTCGGCGGGCCGCCCTGATGAAGCGTCAGCTGGACGAGCTCGCCGCCGCTACTTGTAGACCTCGAGGTGGACGTTGGCGTAGGTCCAGCCGAAGGACGGCACCTCGTCGACGTTAACCCCTTCGGGGAAACCCATGTCGATCAGGAAATTGTCGGTCGCCTTGAGCGGGAACGAGCTGACGTTGGGAACGCCGTTGAGCGTCACCGCGACCTCGCCGGTGGTGAGGTCGGTCACCGTCACGGTGTACACCCGGCCCGCCATGTCGTAGTCGTTGTCGCAGTGATAGGTATGGCCGATCACCGCCGCGAAGGGCTGCTCGATCTTGAGCTTCTGCGGGTGGGTGAGCTCCATGCCGTGGCGCACCAGCGCCGTCGAGGCCGTGGGACCGCGGAAGTAGAGCATCCCCGCCATGTCGAAGTTGCGGTTGACGACGAACCAGTAGATCAGGTGCTTCCCCATCGGGTCGTTCGGGTACCAGGGGCCGACCGTGACGTCGAGCGACATGCGGAGCCGCTTGGCGATCCCCGCGGGGGCCGGGAACTGGACGCGGTGCACCGGGTTCGCCGGAGTCGGCTGGTGGACGATCCCCTTGGCGTCGAAACAGGTGGCGCCGGCCGGGCAGGCGCCCGGCTGCCCCGGCACGGTGAGGGTCGAGGTGCCGCTCCCCGCCGGGCCGATATAGGTGATCTCCCCCGTGGCGGCGTCGGACACCAGGGCGAAGGCGAAGAAGCTCTGGGTGCAGGTGACGGCGGCGCGCACCTCGCTGGCCGAGCCGCCGGAGAAGATGTTGCCGATCTCCCGCTGGGAGAGCGGCTTGAGGGTGAAGGCGGCCGGGCTGCCGATCACCGTGCCGTCGGTCCGGGTCAGGGTGGCCGTGCACTGCGAGGCCACGGGCGAGAGGTTGATCAGGTTCAGGTCGGTGGAACGGCCGGAGCCGGAGAGGAGACCCTGGAGCACGGCGGTCTGGCTGCTCGGAATCAGGTTGCTCGAGGTGATCGCCGGCAGATAGACCCCCATCCGGCCGGGGCCCGAGCCGACCAGGCGGGCCGTGTAGCTGACCGTGCTGTCGCCGGAGATCTCGAGGAGCCCCTGGAAGCCGGCGCCCGGCTGCAGGATCGTCGTCCGTCCGGCGAGGATCTGGGTGATGCCGGGAGGATTCGGGCGCACGGTGCCGTCGGTATCGGTGGCGAGCAGCACCTGCTTGAGGTTCACCGTCTGCGTCCCGGTGTTGGCCACCGCGACCTGCGCCTGGTAGCTGGCGGTGCCGACCGTCGCGTTGCCGGGGACCGGGATGTAGACCGTTCCGGCCTGGGCGGCGCCGGCCACGCTGAGGGCGGCGAGGAACAGGGTACGGGCGAGGGAAGCTCGGGGCATGAAGGATCTCCTGCAGCGGGGTTGGCGATCGGAACCGGGAGGTGCGGGGCGCTGCGCGGGGGAATTATAGCAGGAGAGCATGAAGACTGCCCCGAACGCCGGCTCACGTCACCGGGAAGGGCCGGATCTGCAACCCGCAGACCCGGAACGCCCGGCGCAGGGTGCTGTCGAGCGCCATCCCCACTTCACCTCGGGAAGGTGTCCTCTCGCGGGCCGCCGTGCCGGCGAGGGAACGAATCCCCTGTGCCGCCAGCGCCAGAACGGGAAGCTCGGGGAAGACCGACGTCAGGTCGTTGGCCAGAGCGTCGAGCTCGCCTTCGCGCCCGCTGGCCGCCAGCGCGAGCGCGAGGTCGACCGAGACCAGGGCGGCTTCCGCGGGGCTCGGCTCGGCCAGGAGCTGCCGCCGCACCGATTCGAGCAGCTCCAGCGCCGTCTCGTCGTCGCCCAGCCGGGCGAGCGCTCGGGCTTCCCACCAGACGACGCGGTCCATCTCCGCCGGATCCTTGACGTGGACGTAGAGGCTCCAGGTCTCGCTCAAGGCCTGGCGCGCCCGGTCGGGTTGCCCCGCCTGGGCCAGGGCGGCGGCCAGCGCCAGGCCGCCGCGCAGGGCCGCGAGCGGCTGGGCGTCGCGGTCGAGTCCCGACCACCCCCGGTGGAGCGCGGCCGCCGCGTCGCCGCTGCCGGCTTCCTGGAGGACCAACCCGAGCAGGGTGCGGCAGAGCGCGGCCTCGGCTTCGAGGCCGTCCCGGGCATAGAGGCTCGCCGCATAGGCCAGCAGCGCCCGCGCCTCGTCGGTGCGCGCCTGCTCCCAGCGCAGCACGGCGAGGGTCCGGCAGTAGAAGGCGCGCTCCAGGGCATCGGTCAGGAACAGGCTCCCGCGCGCCAGCAGGGTGTCGGCCGCGGCGGGCCGTGCGTCGAGCCGGAGCGCGTTCGCGGCCAGGCAGAAGGCCCGCGGGAGCGCCGCGACCGCCTCCGCCCGGTCGCGCACCGCCTCCGGAGTCGCCGCCCGGAAACCGGTCGCCAGCCGGATCGCGAGGCGGCCGAGCTGCGCTCCCTGCGCCGGATTCGCGAGTTGCCGCTCATGGCTCTGCTCGAGCAGCCAGTCGAGGAGCGCGAGGCTCTGGAACCGCGGCTCGCGCGCCATCCGCAGCTGCCGGGCGGGCTCGGCCCGCGCCAGCTCCGCGCACAGGCGCTCGACCTCGTCGCGCCGCCGCTGCGCCGCCTCCAGCATCTCCGGGGCCTTCCCGCGCAGACGCTCCCAGACGCCCCGGTAGCGCTCGTCCCGCGTGTCGTCGTCGTCCTCGGGGCCCTCATCCGCGGCCGACGGAGGCGCGGCGCGCAGCGGGTCCTTCATCGAATGTCCTCTGCGAGGGCCTCTTCGCCCCTTCCGGGAGCGAGCGCCGCGGCGGCGTGGAGGGCGCGGATGGCGGGCTCGAGGCGGTCGGCGAGGGCGCACTCGATGACGGAGCGCAGCGCCGCGGCCACCCCGGGCTCCTCCTCGTCCGCGAGCAGCGTGTCCTGCGGGGGCGCCGGCAGGGTGGCGTGAACGCCCAGCAGCCGGTAGCGGATCGCCTCCAGCTCCTTGACGATGCGGCGCAACTGCGTCTGGGCGGCTTCGGGCTCGGAAGGCGAGGCTTCTTCGTTCGTCGGGATCATGCGCCGAGCGTAGGCGGGGTCCCCGGGTCGGCCTAGCGAGGGAGAGGCCGGTAGCCCCCGCAGGCTCGCCGCAGCGCTCCGGCAGAGTGGATCAAGCGATAGTACGGAAAGGCGACACGCGAAATCGCGGCTTTCGACGGCCGCGGATTCTTTGGGTGTCACAAAATCCCGTGCTGCGGCAACCTAGCTTTGGAGAGACTCGATCCCATTGGGAGAAAGAGAGGGAAACCATGCCGCGACCCGCACCGACGGACCTGGGCATCGTCTTGACCTTCCTGCGCACGGGGCAGGGATGGAGCCAGTCCGAGCTGGGCGACGCCTCCGGGATCGCCCCGAACCTGATCAACGACTACGAGCGGGGGCGCAAGCCCTTGAACCGCGCGCGCCTGGAGCGGCTGGCCGACGCCCTGGGGCTGCCTCCCGCGGCGATCGACGAAACCCTCCGCCTGCTCGAGGAGAACCGCGCGGCGGGGGGCGCGCCGCAGGATCCGGACGATCCGTCAGCGCCGACCCGCCGGCGGATCGGGGGGGTCGCCGCCCGGGCCGGGCGGATGACGTCCGAATTCTCCCACTCCCTCCTCAGCTTGCTGACGATGGAGGGCGAAGCCCTCCTGGCCCGCCAGCGCGCCGACGGGCTCTGGAAGCTGCTGAAGCGCCAGCCGGCCGACGTGCGGCTGGCGCTGGTGGAAGACTCGCAGCGCTTCCGCGGCTGGGCGCTGTGCGAGCGGGTGGCGGCGGAGAGCATCGCCGCCGCGCCGAACCATCCGCGGCAGGCGCTGGAGCTGGCCGACCTCTCCCGCCGCCTCGCCGAGCAGGCCCCCGGCACCGCGGCGTGGCGCCGCCGGCTCCAGGGCTACGCCTGGGCGCACGTCGGCAACGCGCGGCGCGCCTGCAACGACCTCCCCGGAGCGGACGACGCCATCCGGCACGCCTGGAAGCTCTGGGAGGATGGAGCCGCGGGAGACCGCGGGTTCCTGGCGGAGGCGTGGCTGCCGGGCCTCGAAGCGGCGTTGCGCAAGGGTCAGCGACGGTTTTCGGAGGCTTTGACTCGGATCGACGAAGCCTTGGCGCTGGATCAGGGCGAATTGCGGGCTCAGATCCTGATAACCAAGTCAGGGATTCTCGAGACTCTCGGAGACCCCGAAGGATCGACGGCGGTTCTCGCGGAGGCAGATCTCCTGATCGACGGGAGGCGGGAACCGCGAGACGCATTTGGGGTTCGCTTCAATCTCCTGGTGGATCTCTGCCGGCTGGACCGAGCCGCCGAAGCCGAGCCGCGGCTGGCCGCGGTCCGGGGACTGGCCGAACGGCTCGGTGAGGAGCTGGACCTCGTGCGAATGGTCTGGCTGGAGGGCAAGGTCGCGGCCGGGACAGGCCGAACGGCCGAGGCCTACGCGGCCTTTCAACAGGTGCGGCGGGTTTTTACGTTCCGCGAGCTGGCCTACGACGCTGCATTGGTCAGCCTGGAGCTGGCGGTGCTCCTCTTGGAACAGCGGCGGATGTCGGACGTACGCGTTCTTGCCCGCGAGATGGTGTGGATCTTCCGCGCGCAAGGGGTTCCCTTGGAGACCCTGGCAGCCCTGCGAGTGTTCTGTGAAGCCGCGGAGAAAGAGACCGCCACGGCCGAGCTGGCGCGGCGGGTCGTCTCCTATCTCTATCAAGCACAGTACGACCCCGAGCTGCCGTTCGAGCTTGAGACTGGGGCCGGAGAGGGATGAGCGCTCCGGCCCCGGATCGACTCTCAAGTCGTCAGTTTGGCAAGCAGCCACCGCCCAGCGGGTCGATTCTGCACCCCGCGTCCGCGGTGGAGAGATCAATGCAGCGCCCCCAGGGATCAATTCGGCACCCTTCGTCGGCTGTAGCAGAGGTGACACAACGGACCCAAGGGGTCAATCCTGCATCCTTCCTTGGCCCAGAAATTCACCCAGAGGGCTCCCAGGCCAGCGAGGAAACCCAGGGCCGGCTTCGAGTCCCGGCCGGCCGTTTCCCGGACGGGCTGGGAGGCTGAGGCCTGGGAGATCCCGAGGCCCAGGACGACGACGAGAACGGCGAACAGGCGAAGACTACGCATCAGCGTCTCCTTTCGGGAAGCGAGCACGCCGGCGGCCTCCATGGCAGCGGAGTCGCGCTTCCCGGTACAAAGGTGTTTGAAGTGGAGAAAACACCTCCCAGAGTAACGTGACAGCGCTCTTTCGGAGAGGAAGATGGCGAAAGGCAAGCAAAACGACCCGGACGCCCGGCTGGCCGCCGTGCTCCTGCGCTACCTGCACGGGTGGGATCAGGCCGAGATGGCGCGGGCCGCCCGCATCGCGCCGAGCCAGCTTTCGGTCTACGACCGCGGCGAGCGGGCCATCCCCCGGGACGTCCTGGAGCGGATGGCGGAGGCGGCGGGTTTCCCCACCTACCTCCTCGATCCCCTGCTGCGCGGCCTGCGCTCGTTCCGCGCCGCCGCCCGCGGCCGCTCGCGCCCGGAGGCGTTGCTGGAGGAGAGGCTGGTCGCCGAGCTGATCGGGATCGGCGGCGAGGCCGTCGCGGCCGTGCTGGCGATCTCCGAGGGAGACGACGCGGAGGACATGGCGAGAGAGCGGCCGCCGCGGAGCGCGGACCGCGAGGAGGCGGCGGTGCTCTGGGGCCGCCTGGCGCGGCGCAACGAGAGGCAGCGCAAGGCCCTGGTGGAAGAGACGGAGGAGTACCGCGGCTGGGCCCTCTGCGAGCGGGTGGCGGCGGAGAGCCTGGCGGCGGCGCCGAGCGATCCGCGGCAGGCGTTGGAGCTGGCGGGCCTCGCCTGCCGCATCGCCGACCTGGCCGCCGGAGCGGAGGAGTGGCGCCGCCGGCTCCAGGGCTACGCCTGGGCGCACCTGAGCCAGGCCCGGCAGGCTTGCGACGACCTGCCCGGAGCGGCGGAAGCCCGCGAGCGCGCCGCGGAGCTGTGGAGCTCCGGCGGCGGCCCGGATCTACTGCAAGCGGCTGGGTTGCCGGGCCTCGACGCCGCGTGACCCGGCCAGCCGTCGGCGTCAGTCCTCGCGAGGGCGCCGGCGGACCGCCCAGGCTCCACCCAACGCCAGCAGCAGGGCCAGCAGCGCCAGCCCGACCCCGTCGAGGGTGGGCACCTGGGGCGGCACCACCCCCGGCGCCACCTGGAAGGAGGTGGGATCGGCGGCGCCCGCCTGCGCCGGATCGTCGGTCATCCCCGAAGCCTCGTTGGTGCCGTTGCCGTCCGCGTCGTAGGCGAAGGTCCCCTGGTTGGTGAGGGTCGTGCCGGGAGCGACGTTGGCGTCGATCGTGGCGTGGATGGTGATCGTCACCGAGCCGCCGGCCGCGAGCGAGCCGTTCCAGGTCACCGTGCGGGTGGCCACGGTGGCGGTGGCGGTGCCGGAGGTCGCCGTGGCGTCGACCAGGGTCAGCCCGGCCGGCAGCACGTCGGTGAATTCGTTGCCCGGATTGTCCTCTTGAGCGCCGGGGCCGGAGTTGGTGAGCACCACGGAGTAGGTCACCGTGCCGCCCGGCTGGAAGGTGCCGGAGGCCGTCTTGGTGCCGGAGAGGGTGGCGCCGGGCGGAGCGGTCAACGTGTCGCTGTCGGTCGCCGAGTTGTTGCCCGGCGCCGGATCGGTGACCCCGGCCGGTGCCGTCACCGTCGCCGTGTTGCTGAGCGTGCCGGTGGCCGCCGCCGAGATCGCGCAGCTCGCCGTGTAGGTGACGCTGCCGCCGCTCGGCAGATTGACGGTGTCGTTGAGGTTCCCCGACCCCGACGCCGTGCAGGTGCCGCCGCCGGCCCCCGCACAGGTCCAGGTGCAGGTCAGCGAAGCCGGGAAGGTGTCGGCGACCGTCGCCCCGGCCGCGTTGCTCGGACCGGCGTTGGACGCCGTGATCTTGTAGGTCACCGTGCCGCCCGCGGTCGCCGTGGTCACGCCGTCGGTCTTGGTGATCGCGAGATCCGCCTGCGCCGCCAACGTGTCGGTGTCAGTTGCCGAGTTGTTGCCCGGCGCCGGATCGGTGACCCCGGCCGGAGCCGTCACCGTCGCCGTGTTGGCGAGCGTGCCGGTGGCCGCCGCAGAGATCGCGCAGCTGGCCGTGTAGGTGACGCTGCCGCCGCTCGGCAGGTTGACTGTGTCGTTGAGGTTCCCCGAGCCCGACGCCGTGCAGGTGCCGCCGCCCGCCCCCGCGCAGGTCCAGGTGCAGGTCAGCGAAGCCGGGAAGGTGTCCGCCACCGTCGAGCCGGGCGCGTTGCTCGGACCGGCGTTGGAGGCGGTGATCGTGTAGGTCACCGAGCCGCCCGGCGTCGCCGTGGTCACGCCGTCGGTCTTCGTCACCGCGAGGTCCGCCTGGGCGGTGAGCGTGTCGGTGTCGGTGGCGCTGTTGTTGGCCGTGTTGGAGTCCGAGGTCGTACCGCTCGCGACCGTCGCGGTGTTGGCGAGCGAGCCGGTCGCCGCCGGGTCGATCGCGCAGGTCGCCGTGTAGGTGACGCTGCCGCCGGCCGGCAGGTTGGCGGTGTCGTTGAGATTCCCCGAGCCCGACGCCGTGCAGGTGCCGCCTCCCGCCCCAGCGCACGTCCACGTGCAGGTGAGAACCGCCGGGAAGGTGTCCGCCACCGTGGCGCCCGTCGCGTTGCTCGGGCCGGCGTTGGATGCCGTGATCGTGTACGTCACCGAGCCGCCGGCCACCGCCGTCGTCACGCCGTCGGTCT
>CAVVXL010000014.1:0-288603 GCA_963752235.1 uncultured Acidobacteriota bacterium
AGGGAGCGGTCGCCGTGCCGTCGGCGGTGGCGATGTCGAAGGTCACCCCGCCCGGCCCCGCCGGGGCGGAGAGGCTGACCGTGAAGGTGAAGCTGGTGGTGCCGGCGTTGCCCTCGTTGAGCGAGACGTCGTTGATCGACAGGTTGACCGGCGGCACCGCGTTCGGCGTCAGCGAGAAGTCGTCCACCGCCAGGCCGTCGTCGGCGCCGGTGGCGTCGACGTCGGTCCAGCGGATCCAGAAGGTCGCGCCGTTGGGGAGGCTCAACGCGGAGATCGTCGAGGAGAGCGCGGTGCGGTCGGCCGCCGCGTTGCCGTTTTTGGCTCCCGTCGTGGCGGTGTCCGGGGTGACGAAATTGAGGGCGGCGACGCCGGTCCAGGTGCCGGTCACCAGGTCGGTCGCGTTGGTGCTGTATTCGAAGTTGAGCTGGTCGGTCCGCCCCGCCGTGCCGAGGCGCCACTCCTCGCCGGTGTAGGCGACGGCCAGGCTGGTGATCGTCGCGCCGGTGTTGTTGGTGTAGCAGGCGCCGAAGATCGGGATGAGGGTACCGCTGCGCAGGCTGCCGAGCGCGCGCTCGGTGCTGCCCGCGGCGCCGTAGCTGTAGGTGTCGCCCGTCGTGCTGCCGCCGGTGTCGACGGCGTACTGCTCGTTGTCGCGGGCTCCGCCTCCGGATTCGGTCATGAACCACCCGGGGATCGTCAGGTTGTTGGTGGTGCTCCCGGCCACGTTCGAGAGCGTGTCGAAATTCTGCGTCGCCGCCGACCCGAGAGTCGTCAGGCTGACGCACTGGGCGGCGGCTTGGCGGACCGGCAATACGGACAGGGCGGCCAGAGCCAGGACGAACGAGATTCGGCGGACGAGGAGCATGCGCGGTTCCCTCCAGGTGAAGCTCCAGCCAGAAGACGGCGTGGGCGGCGCTTTTCAAAACGACAAGGAATCCTAACCGAAGAATCGATCCGATGCAGTGACGCCGCCGTGACGAGTGCGCTCCCTTGGGCCCCCTTGCGGGCCGGCCGGGGCGGCATCCGATTTGCAAAAAGACGCCGCGAGCAGGGCTTTTCGAGAGAGGCGGAGCGAAATGAGCGACGACGTTTTCAAAGGCTTTGTCCGGGCTTCCACGGGGATCGAGGGTCTCGACTACGTCCTCGGCGGCGGCTTTCCCACCAACCGGATGTACCTGCTCGAGGGCGACCCGGGAGCGGGGAAGACCACCATGGCGCTGCAGTTCCTGCTGGCCGGCGCCCGGCAGGGGGAGCCCGGCGTCTACGCCTCCCTTTCCGAGACCGAGGAGGAGCTGCGGGACGTCGCGGCCGCCCATGGCTGGTCGCTCGACGGCATCACGATCTGCGAGCTGCAGACCGCCGAGGAGAGCCTCAAGGCCGACTCCCAGTACACCCTCTTCCACCCTTCGGAGGTCGAGCTTTCGGAGACCACCCGGGCGGTGCTCGACACCGTGGAGCGGGTGAAGCCGATGCGGGTGGTCTTCGACTCCCTCTCCGAGATGCGTCTGCTCGCCCGCGACTCCCTGCGCTACCGGCGCCAGATCCTCGCCCTCAAGCACTACTTCACCGGCAGGAGCTGCACCGTGCTGCTGCTCGACTACACCGGCTCCGCCACCGGCGACTTCCAGCTCCAGAGCCTGACCCACGGGGTGGTCTCGTTCGAGCAGATGGCGCCGGGCTACGGCGGGCAGCGGCGGCGCCTGCGGGTGCAGAAGGTGCGCGGGATCCCCTTCCGCGACGGCTATCACGACTATCGGATCACGACCGGCGGCTTGCAGGTCTTCCCGCGGCTGGTCGCCGGCGCGCACTTTCCCGCCTACACGCCGGGGCCGGTGGAGAGCGGGCTCCCCGAGCTCGATACCATGCTCGGGGGGAGCCTCGACCGCGGGACCAGCGCCATGCTCCTCGGGCCGGCCGGCGTGGGCAAGTCGACGCTCGCCGCGCAGTACGTGGCGGCGGCGGCGGAGCGCGGCGACCGCGCCATCATCTATTCCTTCGACGAGGCGCAGGACACCTGGGTCGGCCGCGCCGACCGGCTGGGGCTCGGGCTGCAAGAGCACATCGCGGCGGGGCGGGTCACCGTCCGCCAGGTGGACCCCGCCGAGCTCTCGCCCGGCGAGCTCGCCTTCGACGTGCGCCGCGCCGTGGAGGCGGGGGCCCGGATCGTGGTGATCGACAGCCTCAACGGCTACCGGCACGCCATGCCCGAGGAGCGCTTCCTCCTGCTCCATCTCCACGAGCTCCTCTCCTATCTCAATCAGCAGGGGGTGTTGACGATCCTCATCATGGCCCAGGCGGGACTGGTGGGCGAGTCCCTGGAGTCGCCCGTCGACCTCTCCTACCTGGCGGACACGGTGATCCTGCTGCGCTATTTCGAGGCCTACGGCGAGGTGCGCAAGGCGATCTCGCTGGTCAAGCGGCGCACCGGCGCCCACGCGAGCAGCGTCCGCGAGCTGAGCGTCGGCGACGGCGGAGTGCGCATCGGCCCGGCGATCAAGGAAGTCCAGGGTGTGCTCAGCGGGGCGTTGCGCTACCTGGGAGGGGACCGGCTGGCCGGCTTTATGGGAGAACCAGGTGTCTAGAGCCGCGCCCCACGAAGAGCGGGTCCTGGTGCTCGCCCCCACCGGCCGCGACGCCTTGCTGGCGTGCCAGCTCCTCGCCTCGATGGAGGTGGCGGGGGTCGCCTGCGCCAGCGCCGCCGAGCTGTTCCGCGAGATCGAGGAGGGAGCGGGCGCCGTGATCCTCGCCGACGAGGCCCTCCACCCGGAGACCACGGACAGCCTGCGGGAGATGCTGAGCGGCCAGCCCCCCTGGTCGGACCTGCCGCTGATCGTGTTCACCCGCGGCGAGCAGAGCAGCGGGCTGGTGCTCGCCTGGATGGTGCCGCTCGGCAACGCCACCATCCTCGAACGGCCGGTGCGCCTCTCGACGCTGATGAGCGCCGTCAAGGCGGCCCTGCGCGCCCGCCGCCGCCAGTACGAGATCCGCGACCTGCTGCGCCGCCAGGCCGACGCCGACCGGCGCAAGGACGAGTTCCTCGCCATGCTCGGACACGAGCTGCGCAATCCGATGGCGGCCATCCGCAACGCCCTCTGGGTGCTCGAGGAGATCGGCTCGAAGGAGGAGCGGGCGGTACGCCAGCGGGGGATCATCATGCGTCAGACCCGCCACCTGGTGCGGATGGTCGATGACCTGCTCGACGTCTCCCGCGTCACCCTCGGCAAGATCATCCTCCAGCGCCGGCCGGTCGATCTGCGCGAGCTCGCCGAGCGCTGTCTCGCCGAGTTGGGAATGGAGGCGCTCGCCCGCAGCAACGGCCTCGAGCTCGCGGTGGAGGCGCGGCCGGTACGGGTGATGGGCGACCCGATACGGCTCGAGCAGGTGCTCTGCAACCTGATCCAGAACGCCATCAAGTACACCCCGCGCGGCGGGCGGCTGCGGGTCTCGGTGGGACCCGAGGACGGCGAGGCGGTGGTGCGGGTGCGCGACACCGGCGTCGGCCTGTCCTCCGAGATGCTGCAGGCGATCTTCGAGCCGTTCGCCCAGGTGGAGAGCTCGCGCCAGCGTTCCGAAGGGGGGCTAGGGCTTGGGCTGCCGCTGGTGCGCAGCCTGGCGGAGATGCACGAAGGCCGGGTGGAGGCCCTGAGCGACGGGCCCGGGCAGGGGAGCGAGTTCGTCGTCCGCCTCCCGCTGCTCGCCGAGGACGTCAAGTTGCCGCGCCTCCGCGAGCCGGCGGCGGCAGCCGCGCCGGCCGGGACCGCGGGGCTCCAGATCCTGGTGGTGGAAGACAACGAGGACGGCCGCGAGTCGCTGCGCGAGCTGCTCGAGATCTGGGGGCATCGGGTCGCCGTCGCCGAGAGCGGCCCGGAGGGGGTCGAGATGGCTTTCTCCCTGCGCCCGCAGGTGGCCCTGGTCGACATCGGCCTGCCGGGGATGGACGGCAACGAGGTGGCTCGCCAGGTCCGCTCGATCCTCGGCGACGACGAGATCTCGCTGATCGCGATGACCGGCTACGGCCAGCCCGAGGACCGCCGGCGGGCGCTCCAGGCCGGCTTCGACTGCTATCTGGTCAAACCGGTCGACCCCGCGGTGCTCTCCCAGCTCCTCGACGAGAGCCGACACCGCAACGGCCGGCAGATCCCCAGACAGACCGCCAGCGGGTGAGAGCTGCGCCAAACGGGCGCGCGCCACCAGCAAAAGGCCGGCGGGGGCCTACCCCCGTCCGGCCCGCTCGGGCACCACCAACAGGTTCAGCTGTCCGGTGCTCTGGATCCCCGGCCGGTAGTAGACGCCGCTGGGGGGCGGGGTGACCACCGGCTGGGGAGCGGTGCCGTCGTTGCCGCCGTTGAGGTCGTCGGGCACCTCCTGGACGGTGGGCTCCGGACGGTTCCACTGGCGAAGCGCTCCCGGCTGCATCACGCCGCCCGGCGTCTGGCGCATGCCGCCGACCGCCGAGCCGCCGCGCACCGCGCCCGGAGGGCCGGCCTGCCCCGTGGCGTTGCCGCGGTCGAGGTCACGCTCGCGCAGCACCGTGCTCCCCTGCTGCGTTCCACTCTTCACCGGCGGACGCACGCCCGGGGTGGCCTTCAACGGCTGCGCCGGGACCTGCGCGGCGGCGGCGGCCTGGTCCTTGTTCGGGTCCTTGGCCGCTGGGGCCGGCGGCACCAGCAGGGCCGCGATCCGCGCCGGATCCTCGTAGACCTTGGGCACCTGGGGCACGGCGAAGTCGTTGCGGTAGGCGCGCATCATCGCCTGCGTCACCAGCCGGTTGTCGAGGACGTGCGGATTGACCTCGGGGAACGCGAGCTGCGGATCGAGCGCGAACGCCTTGGCGTAGGAGTCGATCGCCCGCGACGGTTTCTTCTCCGCCTCCTGGATCGTGCCGAGCTGGTAGTGGGCCCAGGCGTTGCCGGGCTCGTTCTTGAGCACCCGGCCGTAGAGGTCCTCGGCCTCCCGGAGGGAGCCCCGCTGCTGGAGGAGCAGGCCGAGGTTGAACAGCGCCGAGGACTTGGTGGCGTCGAGCTCGATCGCCTTGCGGTAGGCGGTCTCCGCCTCGGCGGGCTGACCCGAGAGGACCAGCAGGTTGCCGAGGTCGTTGAGCACGGCCGGGTCGTTCGGCTTCTGGGCCGCCAGGCGGCGCTGCGACTCGAGCGTCTTGGCGAGGTTCGCCGGCGGCACCGCCGCCTTGGCGGTGATCGCGGTGATCGCGGCGATCGCCACCAGGGTGGCAACGGAGGCGACGAGAATCAACGAAGTCCTTCTGCGCACTGGGCTTCTCCTTCTATGAGCTTTCGCGGGCCACCACCGGCCGGGCCTTGAGCTTGACCTTGCCGTCCTCGGTCGTCAGCCGGAACTGCACCTCTCGGCAGCCCGTCTTCTCGCGCAGGGCGGCCACCTGCCGCGCGAGGTAGGTCTGGAAGCTGTCGAGATCGAAACGGGGAGAGTCGCCGGGAGCGGCGGCCAATCCCTGATACAGCGCCTCGGCCGCCTCCGGATCGACGCGCTCGCCGAAGACGATCCCTTGCGCCGGATCGTACCGCCGGACCGGTGCTGCCGGCACGGCGGCGCGGGCGGTGGCGAGCCGCCCCTCTTCGACATCCCGGACGCGGCGATTGAACAGCTCATTGTAGCTGTTGAACCGGGCTTCGAGGTCGTTGAGGCGGAAGTTGTCGACCGCGGTCGCCAGCTGGGTCATGCCGCGGAGGTTGCGGATCTGCGCCTGGACCCGTCCTCGCAGCTCCTCGGGCGGCCAGGGGAGCGCGCCGTTGAAGAAGCGCTCGAAGTCGACGCGGAGGGTCTGGATCTCGCGGCCGAGCTGATCGAGGGCATCGCCGAGACCCACCACCGGCCGGCCGCCGGTCGCGCCGGGGCGGGCCCCGCCGGCCCCGGGCCGGGGCGGAAACGGCGAGCCTTGCGGCGGTGCCGGCCCCGGGCCGGTCTTCGGGCTTCGCTTGGGGTCCACGGATCTCCTAGAATGAGTCGCGAGCGCAAAGATCATGAACGATGCCAATTCCCCGGACGTGCGGCGCGACCTGCCGCCGCTCGACCGTCTGCTGAGTCACCCGGCGGTGGCGGCTCTCATCCCATTATACGGGCGAGATCCGGTAAGGGTCCAAGCCCGCCGCGCCGTCGACGAGCTGCGGCGCCGCCTCGCGGCCGCTCCGACGCTCACTCCCGAGGCGCGGGAGAGCGCCGTCGCCGGGCTGCCCGGGGAGATCGCCGCCCGGGTGGAGGCGGCGCTGGGCGGCCCACTGCGCCGCGTGCTGAACGCGACCGGCATCTTCCTCCACACCAACCTCGGCCGCGCCCCTTTGCCGGCGGCGGTGGCGCAGAGCCTTCCCCCCCTGCTCGACGCGTACTGCGATCTCGAGGTCGACCTGGCGACCGGCAAGCGCGGGCAGCGCAACGGCCGCGCCGAGCGGCTGTTGACGGCGCTCACCGGGGCCGAGGCCGCCCTGGTGGTCAACAACAACGCCGCCGCGCTGGTGATCGCGCTCGCCGCGCTGGCCCAGGGGCGCGAGGTGGTGGTGTCGCGCGGCGAGTTGGTCGAGATCGGCGGCTCGTTCCGCATCCCCGAGATCCTGGCCGCCGCCGGCGCCCGCCTGGTCGAGGTGGGGGCCACGAACCGCACCCGGATCGCCGACTACGAAGCCGCGCTCGGCGCCGACACCGCCCTCCTCCTCAAGGTCTTCCCCAGCAACTTCCGGCAGATCGGCTTCGTCGCCGCGGTCGAGCCCCGGCAGCTCGCCGAGCTCGGGGGGCGCGCCGGCGTGCCGGTGCTGGTCGACGAGGGGAGCGGCCTGCTGCGCCCGCACCCCGCGCCGCAGCTCGCCGGGCATCCGAGCCTCGCCGAGCTCGTCGCGCAGGGGTGCGACCTGGCGGCCGGCAGCGGCGACAAGCTGCTCGGCGGCCCGCAGGCCGGGCTGCTGGTAGGGCGCGCGGCGCTGCTCGCGCGCTGCCGGCGCCATCCCCTCTACCGGGCGCTGCGCCCCGACCGCATGGCGCTCGCCGCGCTCGAGGGAGTGCTGCGGGCCCACCTCGCCGCGGCGCCGTTGCCGCTCGACCGCCTGTGGCCCGAGCCGCGCGCTCACCGCGCCCGCCTGGAGCGGACCGCCCTCGCCCTGGCCGCCGAGGCCGCCGAGGGTGGGGAGCCCGCCGAGATCGTGCCGGCCGAGGCTTTCCTGGGCGGCGGCTCGGCACCGGAGGCGCCGATCCCCGGCGAGGCGCTCGCGCTCCCCGGCGGCGACACCCTCCTCGCCCGCCTGCGCCAGGGCTCTCCTGCGGTCATCGGCTACCTGCGCCAGGGGCGCCTGCTGCTCGACCTGCGGACCGTCGCGGTCGAGGACGACGGCCTCCTGATCGCCGCCGTCCGGGCGGCGCTCCAAGCTCCGCGCTCCTCCTCCCCCGCCAATGGCTCCCCCGCCAATGGCTAAAGGGTGCATCCTGGTCGTCGAGGACCGCGACTCCCTGCGCCGCATGCTGGAGCTGGCGCTCCGGCAGGAGGGATACGAGGTGGTGGCGGCGGCGGACGGGGCCGCCGCCCTCGCCCGGCTGGCGGAGCGCAGCTTCGCTCTCGTCCTCACCGACCTCAAGCTCCCCGACCTGTCGGGGATCGAGGTGCTGGCGGCGAGCCGGCAGGCCCAGCCGCGCGTCCCCGTGGTGGTGCTCACCGGCTACGGCACGGTGGGCACCGCCGTCGAGGCGATGAAGCTCGGCGCCTTCGATTTCCTCGAGAAGCCGCTCGAGATCGACGACCTGACGCGGCTGATCGAGCGGGCGATCGGCGAGCCGGACGAGGCGCCCCTCTTCCGGGTCGCCGGCGCGCCGCCGATCGTCGGCGCCCACCCCCGGCTGCGCGCCGCGATCCGCCTCCTGCAGCGGGTCGGCCCGACCGAGAGCACCGTGCTGCTCACCGGCGAGAGCGGCACCGGCAAGGAGCTCTTCGCCCGCGCCATCCACTCCCTGTCGCCCCGGCGGGGAGGCCCCTGCGTCGCCCTGAACTGCGCGGCGATCCCCGAGGCGCTGATCGAGAACGAGCTGTTCGGACACGAGAAGGGAGCTTTCACCGGCGCCGACCGCCGCCAGGCGGGCCGCTTCGAGGCTGCCGCCGGCGGGACGCTGTTCCTGGACGAGATCGGCGAGCTGCCGCTCGCCGTGCAGGGGAAGGTGCTGCGCGCCCTCGAGGAGCGCACCTTCGAGCGCGTGGGGGGCGGGCGCACGCAACGCGCCGACGTGCGGCTGGTGGCGGCCACCAACCGCGACCTCGCCGGGATGGTCGACGACGGCGAGTTCCGGACCGACCTCTTCTTCCGCCTGAACGTCTTCCCAATCGAGCTGCCGCCGCTGCGCGAACGGGCGAGCGACATCCCCCTGCTCGCCCGCCATCTGCTCGCGGAGATCGCCCGGCGCCACCATGCCGAGCCGCCGCGGCTCGAGGAGGAGGCGGCCGGGCTGCTCGCCGCCGAGCCCTGGCCGGGCAACGTCCGCGAGCTCGCCAACGTCCTCGAACGGGCGGTGATCCTCGCCGAGGGTCCGGCCCTCCGCGCCGCGGACCTGCGCCCCCTGCTGCACCCGCTGGCCTCGCCGGGGGACCGCGAGCGGATCCGGCAGGCCCTGGTGACGGCGGACGGCGACAAGCGCGAGGCGGCGGAGAGCCTGGGGATCAGCTATCGCGCCCTGCTCCGCAAGATCAAGGAGCACGACCTCGAAGGGGTGCCGAAGTACCGGCTCTGAGGGTCCTGACCACGGACGAACACGGACAGCGACGAGGATTCGGCGGAGTTACCTCTTCCCTGTCCGTGAAGGTCCGTGCTCGTCTGTGCCAGTCCGTGGTCTGCCTACGGCGGCGGCGTCTTCTCCGCCGGCTTGGGGCTCCCCTTGTCGTCGGTCTTCGCATCCGGGGCGTTCATGTTGAGCGGCAGGCCCTGCGGCTGGAACCTGACGTCGGCGAAGGTGAAGACGCCCGGAAAGCTGGCCCGGAAGTCGGCCGAGCCGTTCGGCTGCACCGACGTCGAAGTCAGCAACCCCTGCGCCGTCCCCACCCGGTCGCCGACCTCGTTATAGAGCTGCACCTCGACCGCGCTGTTGATGATCATGTCGCCGGTCGAGTTGTGCAGCGTCCCCTCGATCACCAGCCCGTCCCCCTCCGGGCTCTCGCTCCGCTTCCAGGAGCCGACCGAGAGCGGGCCGCTCGCCGCCGCGGGCTTCTTGTTGTCGGCGGCGGCCTTGCCGTCCGGGGCGGGCGGGGCGGTCTTGCGGAAGTTCTGGTCGGTCAGCACCGCGAGCTTCTTCTTCGGCACCTCCACGGGGAGAGGCGCCGCCGCCTGGACTTTCGCCTCGGCGGTCAGCTTGCCGCTGGCGTCGAGGTCCACCTCCGTCGAGCGCAGCGAGGCGAGCGAGCCGTCGTCGGCGCGGGTGAAGACCACCAGCTTCCCCTTGACCTGCCAGGGACCCCGGGTCTCCACCCTGCCGCCCTCGCGCGTCACCAGCCAGTCGGCGTGAGCCGGGGAGGCGGTCACCCCCCCTGCGATCACCAGACCGAGCAGGCCCGCGGAGAGCCCATGGACGATTCCCCGCCGGCGGCTGTGGTTTCCCGTTTGCATCATCGGATCATTGCTCCTTCCAGTTTCTCTCGATGATACCAACAGGAATCGTCGCGTAGCGCTCGTAGCCCGTATCGGAACGGATGCCGCTGACGCTGATCCAGTAGTTGGCGAACTTCGTCCCCTTGGGGAAGAACTTCTTGAGCTCGGAGAGGATCTGCTGCTGCGTGGCGTCGAGCTGCTCGGAGTTCGGCGGCGTCGAGCTCCCCGGCGCGTTCTTGGTCGAGCCCTGCTCGACGTAGGGGTTGGTGACGAACTTGGGAACCACGCGGAACTTGGTCGCCGTGCCGCCCACCTGCATCACCGAGTTGGCGTTGTTGGCATAGACCACGTAGATCTGGCTGTTGCCGCCGCGGGCGCAGACGCCGGTCGCGTCGACGACGTCCTGGGGTGAGAAGGAGGAGAAGATGATGACTCCCGAGAGGCCGAAGGTCTGCGTGATCACCCGCTCGTCGTTCTGCAGCTGCAGGTACCAGCCGCGGTCCTTGCCGGCTCCGGGGTTGACCACGAAGTCGGAGGTGCCGGCGACGTCGCTGGCGGTGGCGCTGATCGCCTGGTAGTTGGCCTCCGTCTTGGGCAGCGTCCCGAGGGCGATCATCGAGGAGGTGAAGTTGTCGTCGACGATCAGGTAGAAGCGCCCCGGCGTGCCGTCCAGGTTCCACAGCGCCTCGCGGTCGCCGGTGCCGAAGGCGAGGGCGAAGCGGCTCAGCTTGGCGACGTAGAAGACCGTCGGCGCGAAGTAGATCGGCTTGCCCCCCGTCATGAAGATCGGGAAGGGGTCCCACGCGGTGTCGGTGAGGCGCTTGACGGTGGTGCTGACGGCGAGGGCCGGCACCGCCTGGTTGGTGGCGATGGTGACGTCCTGCAGGGTCGGCACCACCGTGGTGAGGTCCACCTTGTACAGGATCCCCGAGATGGTGCCGATGTAGATCGTATCCAGGTAGCCGTTGAGGTCGACGTCGAGGCCGGCGGGGTCCGACGGCGCGGAGCCGACGAGCTTGCGCTTGTAGATCGTCTGCCCGGTCTCGATGTCTACCATGTAGAGCCAGTTCCCCCGCTTCGGGCTGGTCTTGTTGTCGGCGTCCATGCCGCCGCCGAAGATGGCGACGAACTTGTCGACCTGGCTGCCCCCTTCGATCACCTTGATGCGGGCGATGGTCGGCACCGACCAGGTCTGCCCGAGGTCGGGATAGCCGTTCTTGTCCTCGTCCAGCTGCGAGGTGCCGATCGAGTCGGTGAACTCCCAGAGCACCGCCGGGAAGGGGAGGGTGCCGCAGCCGGAGGGGATGCTGTTGTCGGTCGTCAGGCAGCTCGGAACGTAGCTCGTGGTCGGGTTGTTGCTCGCGTCGAGCTTGTCGGGATGGGTGACGTCGAGAGCATAGTAGCCGCTGACGAAGTCGCCGACCCGGCCGCCGCCGTCGATGCTTCCCCCTTCGCGGAAGCCGCCGATGGCGACCGTGCGCCATTCGCGGTCCGCCGCGACCGCGCCGCCGGCCGTGTGCTTGGGATCGAGGAAGACGTCGTCGATGCGGGGAGTGCCGTCGAGGCTGAAGATCTGGCGCGACTTCTCGGCCTGGTCACGGACCGCCGGCAGCGCGAGCCGCGGCATGTAGGCGAACAGCTCGTTCCCCTTGCCGTCCAGGAAGGTCCCGGAAGCGCTGTCGTAGACGCCGGCGTCGAGGGCATGGAGCTGGCCGTCGTTGGTCCCCAGCAGCAGCATCTTGCGGCGATGGGTCTGCTGCTGGGCGAAGCACTTGTATCCCGGATCGTTGACGCAGTTGAGGGCCGTGGCGCTGCCGTAGAGGTTCGACGAGTAGAAGTCGAAGTTGTTGGGACGGTCGACCAGCACCGGATCGGAGTGGAAGATGTCGCCGAGCAGGTAGTTGATCGTCTGGTCGGGCTGCCCGGTGATCTGGACAGTGGTGGTCTTGATCTCGAGCGTGTTCTTGATGATGGTGGTGACCCGCGTCTTGGCGTTGGCGAAATCGGCGGCGGTCACCATGCCCGTGATGTTGAGCCCCTTGAAGAGGTCGGCCCAGTCGGTGTCGGTCTTCGGATCGCCCGGCGGCGGCGCGAACAGCCGCAGGGTGTTCGGCAGCACGCCGCTCGTCCCGGCCTGGCTGTAGAAGACCCGGCGCTGGTCGAGCGAGGTGCCGAGCCGCAGCGCCGAGGCGTCGACGGTCGGCGCGGTGAGGTCGGCCGGGAGCGGCGCCTGGGTCTGGAGCGCCGCGCTGGCATCCCAGATCCAGCAGCTCGAACGGATCGAGCCGCCGGGAGCGTCGCAGTGGGGGACGTTCTTGCGGTCCGGCTTGCCGTTGAACAGCGGCAGCGGCTTCAGGTAAGCGTCGAGGTGGCCGTCCCAGATCGAGGAGTTGTTGAGCGGCGTGAAGCTCGACAGGTAGATGCGGTCGGCGATCTCCGCCTGTACCGAGGGAACGGCGGCGGAGGCGAAGGTGGTCACCTGCTCCTTGATCTGGCCGAGGGCGTTCTGCAGGTCGGCGATCAGCTCGGCCTGGTTCGAAGGGAAGAACAGGTGCTTCGGGTCGGACACCATGCAGCTGAGCTGGTTGCCGGGGGTCGCCGTAACGCCGAAGGCGACCACGAAAACGGTGACGCCGAGCTGGCTCTCGATCAGCGGCGCGTACTTGCAGGGCAGGCCGCCGCAGGTCTCGTCGCCGTCGGTGATGATGAGCAGGTATTTCTGCCGGCACTCGAAGGAGGTGTCCTGCGCGCCGGCGATCTTGGCCCAGCCGTTGAGGGTTGGGCAGGTGTCCGCCGAGCAGCCGCTGTACCAGGTGCGGAAGGCCTGCAGGGTGGCGCCGAGGGGGGTCGAGCCGGAGGAGATGATCGGCCGCTGGTTCTCGTCCTTGAGGCGGAGGAACGTCTCGGCCCCCGAACGGTTGTCCTTCAGGTAGGTGGCGACGCGGAAGTCCGGGACCGTGGTGCCGTCGACGTAGTTCGGCGCCAGCCGCTTCAGGATGTCGACCTTGTGATCGGTCTTCCAGTCGAGCGGGATCACGTCGCCGACGGTGAAGGGAGTGCCGCGGGGATCCGAGCTGTCGGTCGGCCAGCGGAGGCTGTAACCGCCCACCCCGGGATACAGGTCGCTGCCGGTGTCGTTGTTGGGATCCCAGCCGGAGCAGGTGTTGGCGACGGAGGGGGTGTCGACGCCGTTGCCGGTGAAGTAGCTGAGCTGCGGGTTGGTGCGGTTGGTGACGTAGTCCCAGGAGACGAAGTCGCTGACGGGAGTGAAGCTCACCGTCGCCGGGCTGCCGGGAACCGCCGCGGTGAGCGTGCAGGCGGCGTTGGTGCACTTGAGGATCGTGTACTTGACGGAGAGGTTGCCGCCGTAGGAGCCGCCGCTCGGCGCCACGGTCACCTTGTAGGTGATGGTGCCGTTCTTGATGTAGTAGGGGGGCAAGGTTTGGCTGAAGCTCACCCCGCCCTTGGGGAGGCGCTGCACGCGGGTGGTTTCCCAGGGGTTCGAGAGGTTGGCGGGCGAGGCCGGGTAGCAGCCGATCTCGTCGTCGTTGTTGCCGGTGTCGCATCCCCAGAGGGTGCCGAAGACCTCCTGCGCACCGACCGCCGGGAAGTTGACGCTGGGCGTGAGGAGCGGCACGCCGGCGGTCGTCGCCTGGTAGAGCCAGTGCTTCTGGGCGACGGCGAGCTGGTCCTGGTTGTAGGTGGCGAAGCCGAGGTTGATCTTGGGGAGGCTGCCGTCCGTCAACACCTGGAAGAGCGCCTGCTTGGCCTGGTAGGCCTTCGATTGCGCATCGTCGGCCTGCAAGGGGACGAAGCAGTCGCCGGTCGGGCAGGCGGCCGTCTTCGGCGCCCAGTTCATCGAGCCCGAGGTGTCGAGGATGATGAACAGGTAGGGGTCGGCGATCGAGTTGCGCAACAGGTCGCGGTCGTCGCCCCGGGCGGCGCCGGCGCCGAGCGCCAGCAGCGCGAGGGGGACCAGCACGCGGGCGGTGGCGTGGACGAAAGCTCGGAACGGGGCGGACCGCGGCGCTTGGGATGACAGCTCTTGGAAAGACATAGGGATTAGCCTCTTCAAAAAGATTCGTTCGGCTAGAATTTGATGGCCGCCAGCACCGCCGGGTCGGTGGGGAGCGACTCGATCGGCGGCGTGGGCCAGGGCTGGAATTCGAACATCGCGCTCAGCGTCTTCTGGCCGAGCAGGGTCGCGGTCGACGGCGGATCGCCGCTGCCGGTCCAGGCGACCCGCTGCGCGGTGGCGTTGACGATGTGGTTGACCTTCCAGAACTTGGGCACGCCGTCGGCGTTGGCCGGGCACCAGTCGCAGCGCACCGTCAGGATCGGGACGAGCTGCGTGATGACGACCTTGTCGGCGATGTTGGAGGTCGAGGAGCCGAGCCCCACCGAGGTCTTGTTGAGGATCATCGTCATGCCGGTGTAGCGGCCGCTCGACAGCGCTTCGGCGGCGGCGACCCCGAGGCCGGAATCGGCGGAGTAGAAGGTGCGGTTGACCGTGCGCTCGTTGGCGCCGACCTGGACCTCGGTCTGGGTCACCAGGGCGAGCGACAGCGCCAGGATGGTGAGGACCACCAGGGCGAGCAGGGTGACGATATAGGCGCTGCCGCCCTCCCGGGAGGCGGCGCGGCGGGAGAGTTCGGTGCGGCTCATCCGAGGTTCCTCATGTCGATGACCGTGCGCAGGATGCGCCGGCGGTACATCCGCTGGCCGCTGGAGTTGAAGTCGATCGGCAGGCCGGTGTACTTGTTGTCCTCCACCCGCACCAGGGTCGGCGCCTGGTAGGTGTTGTCCCGGCGCTCCGCCCGCGCCAGCGTGGTGAGGCGGACGTAGTAGAGATCGGAGTTGGCGAACACCAGCGGATCGGTGACCTTCTCGCCGTTGTACATCCAGTCGTCGTTCTCGCCGTCGGTCGATTCGTAGATGCCGCAGTTGATCGGATCGGCGGCGATCGTCCCCGCCGCGCAGGCGCCGCCGGCACCCTTGGCGAGGGTGTCGACGCCGAGCGCGACCTGGAGGTCGAAGACGTTGTCGGCGAGGTCGGTCTGCCAGTTATTGGCGTCGGCGTTCCAGGGGGACGTTCCGCCGGGATAGGCGCGGGCCCGGGTCAGCTTCGGCATCAGGTCTGAGGTCTTGTCGCCGGTGACCGCGTAGGCCCGGCGCACGTAATAGCGGTACTCCTCGACGATGCCGACGAAAGAGACGCTGGTGAGGTTGGGCGGATAGACACCGGCTCCGGCGGAAGAGAACTTCAGGTAGTCGATGGTGTGCACGCCGCCCGAGACCTTGAAGCCGATTTTGAAGTCGTTGGGGTTCGAGACGTCCGAGCCCGCCGGGTCGAGCTCGACCAGGGCCCACACCCCGGCGTCGAGCGGGCTGACCAGGATCAGCGCCTCCGGCCGCTTGTTGGTGATGGCGTCCTTGATCGCCGCCAGGTCCTGCGGAATGTTGGTCGGCGTGACGTTCTTGATGTGGAGCGTGCCGGTGATCGGCACCGCCGGGGTGTTGAGGGTGAACGCCGCCGGGTTGTTCTTGTCGACCTGGTAGATCGGCGTCGAGAAGACCCCGCGGATGGTCAGCATGTCCGAGCCGGGCACCAGCTCCGGCGTCGTGGCGTCAGCCACGTGGGTGCCGTCGGCCACGTTGTTGGCGACCGCCACCGCCGTGCCGTTGGGGAGGTTGCCGACCGGCAGCCCGCCGCGCCCCGCCATGCGGATCATGCGGACGGCGTCGGTCTGCGCCACGCGCAACGACTGCTGCATCTCGGAGATGTTGGTCTGCACGCGGGAGAGCTTGTTGCTGAAGTCGAACAGGGCCAGCACGCCGAGCAGGATGACGATGGTGACGAAGAGCGAGATCGACATCTCGATCAGGGTAAAGCCGCGCTGACCGGCGCGGCCTGCCGCAGAGGCGTTCGCCGGGGAGAGCAGAGTCCGTTGAGTCATGGCCGCACTCCGTCTCAGAAAGGCTTGAGGACGGTCAGGGTGATCCCCTGGCCGTTGCCGAAAAGGTTCTTCTTGGGGTTGTCCACCACGACCTCGATCTGCTTGATCTGCACGAAGGTGGGCTGGGTGCCGCCGTCGAGCGGCGTGTCGAGGTGGCCGTCGGCGAGATCGCTGATGCTGTACTGGCGCACATGGGTGGTGCGGTTCCACAGCACCGTGCCGTGGCCGGCGGGGTTGGCCCACCACGTCTCGTCGCTGCTCCCCTCCTGCTGCGCGTTGCCGCGCGTCCAGTAGTCCTTGGTCTCCAGCAGCTTGGAGCCGGCCGGCACTACCAGCCGCGTGTTGGTGAACGGCAGTTGCAGGATCTCCTCGACCTGGGTGCGGCTGTTGTTGGTCGCCTGGGAGGCGTCGTTGCCGCTGACGTTGTCGCTGATCGCCCGGGAGAAGAGGGGGATCAGACCGAGCGCGATGATCAGCATGATGGCGGCGGCGATCAGCGCCTCGATCATCGAGAAGCCCGTTTCGCGCGATGGCCTCCGGGAGCTCAGTTCCATTGCCAGGTCTCCTTGTTGTCGCCCTTCGCTCTCCAGTTGCTGCCATCCCACTTGAGCAGCTTGGGGATCGGAGTCGTGGCGGAGGGGATGAGAACCTCGAGGTAGTTGCCGTTCTGATCGGCCAGGCGGAAGGCACCGGCGCAGCCGATGGCGCCGTTGATGGTGCAGTTGTCGGGGAGCGAGCCGTCGGATCGGAAGATCGCGATGTGCGGCAGGGCTGCGCCCCCGGGGTCGACGCTTAAGGCTAGGACCGAGGCGGCATCGGTGACGTCCGCCGGCGGCGCCGTGAAGGTGACCCCCTTCGGCAGATAAAAGCTCGCCAGGATCGGCTCACCCGCGCTCAACTGGCCGTCGGAGTTGCGGTCCGAGAACGCCTGCACCTGAGGGATGGGATTGGTCGCGTCCGCCGGGACGATCCGCACCACCGCCTGGGCCGAATTCTTGATCGCGTTCAGGCGCGCCAGGAACATCAGCGACTTGACCTCGTTGGCGATCCCGGTCAGCTTGGATTGATGGATGACGGGGAGGATCGCGGGGATCGAGAAGAACATCAGGGCGGCCATCAGCGCCAACACCACGAGCATCTCGATCAGCGTGAAGCCGCTCTGGCCGCGGCGGAGCCCTGGATTTGTCATGGCGAATCTCCTAAAGAGCAAGGCCGGTGCCACTCCCGAGCAGCTCCTGTACCGACGGCTTAAACAACAGAGGAATAAGAGCTTAGGTCAAATCTTCGACCCCGCCTCAGGATTCCCTGGCGCTGGGATATCGTTACCGGTCGTAACGATTGTGTCGCGGGGGAAGAAGAGCAGCGCGCGCGTCCCTCCGCCCGTCCGGTCGTCCAGCCGGATGCGGCCGCCGTGCAGCACCACGATGCGGTGGGCGAGCGCGAGCCCCAGGCCCACGCCGCCGCGCCGGCCGGTGGCGAAGGGATGGAACAGGCGCCCCCGGATCTCGTCCGGCAGCCCGGCGCCGCGGTCCTCGATGGCGATCTCCGCGCCCTCGGGGCCGAGGGTGACGGTGACCTCGACGGCGCGCGGGGTCCCCGTCTCGCGCTCGGCTTCGGCGGCGTTGTGCAGCAGGTTGCGCACGGCGCGCTCGAGCAGCTCGCGGTCGCCGCGCAGGACGGCGTCCTCGCCCGCCACCCGCACCTCGACCCCGGCGAGCGCGGGGTCGGCCGCGGCGTGCCGCAGCAGCGCGAGGAGCGAGAGCTCCCCCTGGCGGGCGCTCCCCGGCCGGGCGAAGGAGAGGAAGTCCTGGAGCACCCGCTCGAGGTGGTCCGCCTCGCCGCGGATCTCGGAGAGGAAGTCGGCGATCGAGTCCTCGTCCGGCCGCCGTTCGATCAGGGTCAGGTAGCCGCGCAGGGTGGCGAGGCCGTTGCGCAGCTCGTGGGCGACGCCGCCGGCCATCTCGCCGAGCTGGGCCAGGCTCTCGGCGAGACGGCCCTCCTCCGCCCGCCGCTGCCCCTCGGTGAGGTCGGCGAAGAGCACCAGCAGGCCGCGCACCTCGCCGTCGTCGCGGCGCAGGGGGTGCACGGTGAGCCCCACGGTCAGTGCCTCCGCCGGCCCGGAGCCCGACCGCACCAGGCACTCCTGGCGCTGGGGAGCCGCCCCGCCGGCGAGGGCGGCCGCCAGGACCTCGCGCAGCTCGGGCTGCCCGGCGAGCACCTGCTCGAGCGGCGTTCCCGGCTCCGGCAGCGAGGCGCCGAGCAGCCCGGCGCCGACGGCGTTGAGCGCCAGCACCCGCCCCTCGCGGTCGATCAGCAGCAGCCCGCTCTGCAGGCTCGCCGAGAGCGTCCGCTCGAGGGAGGCGATGTCGTCCTCGGCGCTGCGCGCCGGCCGGCCGGCGAGCGCCGAGAGCGCGCGCTCGAAGGTGGCGACCAGGAAATCCATCTCGTCGGCGCCCGCCTCCCCCTCGCCGCCGACCTGGCGGGCGCGGGCGAGCAGGGTCTCCCAGGGCGCGATCAGGTGGCGGAGGAAGAAGAGCAGCAGCACCGCGAGGGCGGCGTTGATCGCCAGCACGGCCACCGTGAGCACGGCGAGCGAGCGGCGCTGCCGCGCCAGCACCCCGGCCGGCAGGTCGACCCGCACGTAGCGCCGCCCCGCAGGCCCGCCCAGGGGCGCGAAGCCGGTCACCAGATCCGGCGACGCGTCGTCCGGCCCGACCCCGAGGGGACGGTCGATCGGCCCTCCCGCGGAGTCGAGCAGCCCGCCGGCGGGGATCTCGCCGGAGGCGGCGATCACCCCTCCCTTGCCGTCGACCAGCGCGACGCCGCGCGCCGCCGGCGCCGCCACGCTGAGGGCCATGGGGGGAGGTGCCGCGGTCGCCGGCTGCGCGGCCAGCCGGTCGGCCACCTCGCGCGCCAGGCGCGCCGCCTCCCCCTGGCGCTCGGCGGCGAGGAGGGCGATGGCGTTGCGGTAGGAGAACAGGGTGAAGGTGGAGAGCACCACGAGGAGCAGGAGGGCGACCGGCAGCAGGATCAGCACCTCGCGGCGCAGCCCCAGGCGGCGCGCCGGCCGCGCCTCGGCGTCCTCGCTCATAAGAGCCGCGCGTAGGCCCTGACCAGCGGCTCGCCGGCGAAGAGCGCGATCAGGCCGCCGACGGCGAGGAAGACGCCGAACGGCAGCTTGGCCTTGAAGTCGGCCCCGCGCACCGCCATCAGCAGGAGGCCGAAGACAGCGCCGCTCAGAGCGCCCAGGAAGAGGGCGACCAGCACCCCCTTCCAGCCCAGGAAGGCGCCGATCGCGGCCAGCATCTTGACGTCGCCGAGGCCCATCCCCTCCTCGTGGCGCAGCAGGTACCAGGCGATCCATACCGCGAGCAGCAGGCCGCCACCGAGGGCGGCGCCGAACACGCCGCCCACCACACCCCCCCAGGGGCCGTCCCACAGCGCGGCCCAGGGGACGAACGGCTGCAGCAGGATGCCGAGGACGATCGCCGGATAGGTGATCACGTCGGGGAGGATCATGTGGTCGAAGTCGATCATCGCGAGCGCCAGCATCAGCGCGGCGAAGAGGGCGGCCACCGGGGACTGGAGAGAGATCCCGAAGCGCAGGAAGCAAGCGAGGAAGAGCGCCGCCGTGGCCGCCTCGACCGCCGGGTAGCGCCAGGAGATCGGCATCCGGCACTGGCGGCAGCGCCCGCGAAGGATCAGGAACGAGAGGACCGGCACGTTGTCGAGCGCGCGGATCGCCGTCCCGCAGTGGGGGCAGCGCGAGCGCGGGAAGACCGTCGAGATCCCCAGCGGCACGCGGTGGATGACGACGTTCAGATAGCTGCCGACGATCAGTCCGAGGAGCGTGGCGTAGACGCCGAGGAGGATCTGGAGCTGCACTGTGAGTGATTCTACGCCAGCCCGGGGCGGCGGCCGGCCCTTCCGGCGAGCACGAAGAGCGCCGCTCCGGCCAGCAGGGCGGCCAGGGTCATGCCGGCGCCGGCGCCGAGCAGCGGCTCGCGGTAGTCGAGCGCGAGCAGGTGGTCCCCCCCGGGGAGGCGGACTCCGAGCTGGCAGGCCGCGGTCGGGTAGGTGGCGAGCGGCGCGCCGTCGAGCGAGGCGCGCCAGCCGGCGTCGAAGGTCATCGCGGCGACGAAGAAGGCGCCCTCGGCCGGCGCCCGGTAGCGGGCGCGGATCCGTCCCCCCTCGTCGGCGAAGGTGAGGAGCTGCGGCGGGTGCCGGTAGATCACCGTCTCCGCCGGCTCGCCGCGCCGGATGGCCTGCTCGTGGCGGGCGACCTGCCAGGCCAGGGTATGGGCGGAGAGCAGCGCGCCCGGGACGTCCGGATGGAAGCTCACCCGCGGCACGAAACGGAAGCGGGGGACGAGGTAGGTGTTGGCGACCTTGCGCAGGGTCGCCGCGGGGTCGCGCAGCGCCCCGGCAGCCCCGGGCTCGCGCAGGACCAGCGTCCCCACGTTCCAGACGCCGAGGTAGCGGTAGGCCATCTGCGGCTGTGCCCACTCGCCGTCGAGGATCTTCTGCGCCCGCCGGCCGTAGCCGGTGAGCATCAGGTCGAAATCGGTGTTGAAGGCGTAGGGCACGTGCCAGAGGAGCCCCGAGTAGGGCTCCAGCCGCGCGACATAGGTGCGGGCGATCAGCGTCCGCGGGTCTCCCCAGTTCCGCGGCACGATCTCGGGGACGCCGGGGGGAGCGGGCTGCACGAACACCCGGTCCGGCGTGTCGCGCAGCGGCGCCGCGAACGGCGGCGGCACGGTGACGGCGGCGGCCGGCAGGGTGCGGATCAGCCCGTGCCCGTAGTGCCACAGGTCGGCGGCCAGCAAGGCGACCGCCAGGGCTTCCAGCAGGCGGCGGGAGGGGCGGCGCCAGCGGACGAGGGCCAGCAGGGCGGCGACCGCCGCCGTGGTCGCGAGCGCGCCCCACGCCTCGCTCCGCAGGTAGCCGAGCGCGGTTTCCCGGCCGCTCGCCGTGAGGTCCGGGGCGCCATGGGCGGCGATCAGCCAGAGGGCGGCTCGCGGCGTCGAGCGCAGCACCAGGAGGACGGCGCCGGCGGTGGCGCACACCACGCCCGCCAGGGCGAGCGGAAAATCGGCCTCCGCCGCCCGTCCCGCGTCGCGCTCGTCGAGCAGGCGCTGCCAGGCGAGCACGCCGGCGAAGGCGAGCGACAGCACGGCGAGGATGGCGAACTTCTCCGGGAACCGGAGCACCGCGAGCAGCGGCACGGCCTCGCGCAGCGCTTCATAGACCGGGTTGTGGCGCCCCAGCGCGAGGAAGACTCCGGCGAGGACGGCGAGCGCCCACGCCGCCCGCCGCGGAATCCGCCAGCGGATCAGCGCCACCGCCCCGAGGAGAGCGAGCAGCAGCCCCGGATAGATCGACTCGACGTACGGGTAGTCGCGGTCCTCGAGCTTCCAGCCGAAGTAGCGCCCTTCGAGGTTCCGCGCCGGATCGCCGAGGAAGCGCGGGAAGACGACCTCGGCCAGCCGCTCCGGGGGCATCGACCAGAGCGTGGCATGCCAGGTGGGGATGTCCTTGCGCGGCGAGTCGGCCAGCCGCCCCAGGGTGGGGAGGAGCTGCACGGCGGCGAGCGCCACGGCGAAGAGGACCGGCACCGCCGAGCGCAGCGCCGCGGCGGGGCGCCGGCCGGCGGCCGAGGCGGCGAGGGCCAGCACCCCGAGGCCGCTCATCACCACCGTCGAGGGCTCGCCGTTGAGGAGCTGGAGGGCGAGCGCTCCGCCGGCGAGGAGGGCCGGCCGCCACCAGCCGCTCTCCCCGCGCCCCGCCGGAGCGCGCAGCGCCTGGTCCGCCCACAGCAGGACCCAGGGGAACCAGGCCATGCTGCAGAACAGCGTATAGGCGCTGAGCAGCGAGAGGTACGCCCCGGAGCCCGAATACCCCACCGCCGCGAGCGCCGCCGCTCCCCGTCCGCAGCCGAAGTGCCGGGCGAGCCGCCAGGCGCCGGCGAAGGCGATCGCCGCGTGGAGCAGCGCCAGCAGGCCGAACAGATAGGAGGGAGGCACGGCGAACACCAGCCAGCTCGGCGGATAGAACGCCGCGTAGCTGGGGTTCGAGAGCAGCGGCTGGCCGCCGTTCAGCCAGGGGTTCCAGGTAGGGAGCCCGAACGCCGCGAGGTCCCGGAACGCCGCCCGCAGCGGGAGGTGAAACAGCGGGATGTCGCGATTGGCGAGCGTGCGGCCGGGGAGCAGCAGGGAGCCGAGCAGGCTGGCGAGCCAGCCCGCCGCGAGCAGGATGGGGAGGATCGCGGCGGACCGGCGGCGCATCCGGGAAGGATACTCGACCAAGACCTGAAGGACGCGCGCGGCGTCTACTTCTGGGGCCAGCGCACGAAGAAGCCGTCCGCCCAGAGGATGTCCTGGTCGTAATCGGTCGGATCGAAGCCGGCGACCGTGTAGGTCCCCGCGATCGCGCTGTTGTCCCGGCCGCCGCTGCCGATCGCCATCACCTGCTGGTTGAGCGGGTTGGTCGGGTCCAGGAAGTAGTGGTAGTTGTGCTTCCAGCCGTCGAGCACGGGGATGATTTCGATGTACTGCGGGACCATCAGCTCCCGCAGGTCGTCGAGCGCGATCGTCTTGTACTGACTGGTGTCGATCTGCGTCACGGCGGCTCCCGCCGCCGCCGCTCCCACCTCGTCGGACAGCCAGGCGAACATCGCCGTGCCGGTGATCCGCATGTCGGCCACCGTCCGCTTCTGCTTGGCCTTTTCCATCGCGTCCAGCAGGTTGGGGATCAGGATGCCGGCAAGAATGCCGATGATGGCAATCACGATCAGGAGCTCGATCAGCGTAAAGCCCGTCTGCGCTGTCGCGGTTCTACGCTTCATCACAAGATCCCTCCAAGAAAGCATTCGGGGAACGATTTCGCAACCGGCGTGCCAATTCGTTACCACCCTTCAAAGGCTTGAAAATCAAGGGATGTTTGCTTATAGACAAACTTCTTGATGACAAGTTTCGTCAGGCTCGGGGCAGGGTAATGTCACCGGCTCCCCGGCGCGGCATAGAGCGCCAGGGCGCGCCGCATCCGCGCGACCCCGCGGTCGATCTCGGCGAGCGGCAGCCGTTCGTCGGTGCTGTGAATCCCCTTCGAGTCGTCGGGGGAGAGCTTGAACGGGGTGACGCCGTAGGCGGGGATCCCCCGCTCGCGGAAGTAGCGCGAGTCGGTGAAGCCGGCGATGAAGGTGGGCACCACCGGGCCGTCGGGGCTCAGAGCCTGCCGCAGCGCCTCGTAGAGCCGCCCCGAGGCCGGGGACGGCGGCGAGGGGGGAGAGGTCGCCAGCACCTTGACCTCGAACCCCTTGCCGAGGCGCTGCTTGACGTCGGCGAGGAAGGCCGCCGAGTCGGTCGTCGGCAAGAGCCGGATGTCGAGCTGCGCCGAGCTCCCTTCGGGGACGACGTTGATCCGCTCGCCGCCGCGCAGCACGGTCACCTGCACGGTGTCGAGGAAGAGGTTGGCCATGCCGGGGAGGAGGAACTCGCGCGGGCCGGTGGGCGAGATCACGGCATCGATGTTCCCGAACACGCGCCGCCAGCGGTCGTTCTGGAGCGGCGCGATGGCGCGGCAGTAGTCGCGGACCGGCGCCGCCACCCGCCAGCGGGGGGGCGCCGCCAGCAGCCGCGCGAGCCCCTGGATCAGCTGGTGGTTGGCGCTCTCGGGGTTGAGGCCGGCGCCGTGCCCGCCGCGGCCGGAGGTCGCGACCTCCAGCCAGAGCGGCCGCTTCTGCGCCACTTCGATCCCCCACCAGAGGAGCTTGCCGCCCGCCCCGGTCTGGCTGCGCCCCCCCTCGTTGATCACCGCCTCGACCCCCTGGAAGAGCTCCGGATGATTGGCGAGGAGCCAGCCGGTCCCCCGCCCGCCGCCGTTCTCCTCGTCGGCCACGCCGAGGAAGACGACGTCGCGCTCGAGCGGCACCCGCCGGCGCTTCAGGTCGACCATCGCGGCGAGCTGAGCGATGCCGAGGCTCTTGTCGTCGACCGCGCCGCGCCCCCAGAGGAGACCGTCCTTCACCAGGCCGGCGAACGGCGGCACGGTCCAGCCGGGCCCCGGAGGGACGACGTCCATGTGGTGCAGCAGGAGCACGGCCTTGCCGCCGCTGCGGGGCGAGGAGAGCCGGGCGTAGAGACTCGCGCGCCCCTCGGGCGTCGCGACGACGCGGGAGGGTATCCCCTCCCGCTGGAGGATCGCGACCAGGAAGGCCGCCGCCTTCCCCTCGTTGCCGGGCGGGTTCGAGGTGTCGATCCGCAGATACTGCTGGAGCCAGCCGGCCGCTTCGGACAGCGCGGGAGACCCGGCGCGCGCGGGGAGCGGCGGCAACAGGAGAACAGCGAGGAGAAGGGCGAGGAGGAGCGGACGTGCCAGGCGCTGGGGAGGCATCATGCGAAGAACCCGGAAAAACAAATTGGGGGTCTCCGTCTCGAGACCCCCGTTGGGAAGAGAGCTTGAATCGCTGTGGTCTTGTGCGGGCACGAGCCCGGTACTGCCTGGTAACTGCGTGTTGACTGCCTGACGACTGCCCTGCGGCCGACTAGGTGGTCTTCTGCGGCCAGCGGACGAAGAAGCCGTCAGCCCAGACGATGTCCTGGTCGTAGTCGGTCGGGTCGAAGCCGACGACCGTGTAGGTGCCCGCCGGGGTGCTCGCGTCGCGGCCGCCGGAGGCGATCGCCATGATGTGCTGCTGCAGCACGTTGGTGGTCTCCAGCCAGTAGTGCATGTCCTTCTTCCAGCCATCCTTCACCGGCACGGCCTGCAGGTACTGCGGCACGAGGACCGACGAAACGGTGGTGGCGTCAGAGGCCGTGTAGGTGCCGAGGTCGACCTGCGTCGCGGAGGCGCCGGCGGCGGCCGCGCCGACCTGGTCGGTCAGCCAGGAGAACATCGCGGTGCCCGAGTTGCGGATGTCGGCCACGGTCCGCTTCTGCTTCGCCTTCTGCAGCGCGTCGAGGAAGTTCGGGATCAACAGGGCGGCGATGATGCCGATGATCGCGACGACGATCAGCAGCTCGATCAGGGTGAAGCCTTTCTGCCGGTTCTTCAGCTTGTTCAGGGTGCTCAGCATTTCTCGGTCTCCTTGGTAACGGTCCTGAAACGGTGCGGCGGGCTCGGGAGCACCGAGACCGCCGCGCAAGGGTAAAGCTGCTTTAGGTGGTCTTCTGCGGCCAGCGGACGAAGAAGCCGTCAGCCCAGACGATGTCCTGGTCGTAGTCGGTCGGGTCGAAGCCGACGACCGTGTAGGTGCCGGACGGGGTGCTCGCGTCGCGGCCGCCGGAGGCGATCGCCATGATGTGCTGCTGCAGCACGTTGGTGGTCTCCAGCCAGTAGTGCATGTCCTTCTTCCAGCCGTCCTTCACCGGCACCGCCTGCAGGTACTGCGGCACCAGAACCGACGAGACCGTGGTGGCGCTCGAGGTGGTGTAGGTGCCGAGGTCGACCTGCGTCGCGGAGGCGCCGGCGGCCGCCGCGCCGACCTGGTCGGTCAGCCACGAGAACATCGCGGTACCCGAGTTGCGGATGTCGGCCACGGTCCGCTTCTGCTTCGCCTTCTGCAGAGCGTCGAGGAAGTTCGGGATCAACAGGGCGGCGATGATGCCGATGATCGCAACCACGATCAGCAGCTCGATGAGCGTGAAGCCCTTCTCGCGATTACGAATCCTACGGATCTGATTTAGCATTTTAATCCTCCCGGATTGCTCTGGCCTCGGAGAATCCCTTGGCTTGTCGGCAACTGTCTAAAGCAGGGTCGGTGCCAGGGGTTTCAGGAAGCTAAGTCGTTTGTTTTGTGTGGGTTCAATTTCAGTCTCGACAAAATTTGACACTGCCTCTTAGCACTAAGTGTCAGAGACCAGGCGGCGGACCACGCGGCGGTAGAGCTCGACTCCGTCCACGTAGCCCGGCAGCGCGAAGCGCTCGTTGGCCTGGTCGACCTGGAGGGTGTCGGTGTTCATGATGAGGAACGGCGAGAAGCCGTACGTCGGCACCCCCAGGGTGCGGAAGAAGCGGGCGTCGGTCGCCGTCCAGGGGAGGAAGTAGGGGCCCACCGGCGCTTCCGGGTAGGTCTCGTGGATCGTCGCCTGAATCGTCTTGAACACCGGGTTGTCGAGCGGGCTGCCGCCGCGGGCGGAGGTCGGCTCGTCGATCCGGGTGGTCAGGCCGAAGGTCAGCCAGGACGGCACCAGCTTCTCGCGCACCGCCGCGAGCTCCTCGCCGGGGAGGAGCTGGAACTTGATCAGCAGCTCGAAGCCGCCCCCCGGCGCCGGCTCCACCTTGAACGGCACCGCCTCGTTGCGCATCATCGACTGGATGTAGCCCGGCAGCTTGCGGAAGGCGGCGATGTCCGTCGTCGCGCCCTCGAGGTTGCTCATCATCGCCCGCAGGTCCTTGCGGTCGCGGGTCGGGCCGTAGGTCGCGAGCACCGCCCGCGCCTCCGGGGTCAGCCGCAGGTCGGTCACCGTGGGTCCGATCGACCGCAGGGTGGTGCGCAGGTCCTCGAGCCGCTGGCGGTCGCTGCCGCAGACGATCAGGTCGGCGTAGCGCTTCTGGGCGAACTCGGTCCCCCAGAACTTGATGTCGTCGCGGGCCCGCGCCTCGACCACCCCGCCCTCGGTGAGCACCGCCCAGAAGTTGCGGACCATCTCCGGATGGAGCAGCAGGATGCGCCGCACCCCGAGCTGGCTCCCCCGCTCCTCGCTGCTGGTGCCGAGGAAGAGGACCGAGTGCTTGAGCGGCACGCCGCTCTTCTTAAGGTCGATCATCGCCAGCATCTGGGAGATCGCGATGCTCTTCATGTCGAAGACGCCGCGGCCGTAGATCCAGGGGAGCTGGATGCGCGCCTCGAACGGCGGCGAGAACCACTCCTTGAGATCGACGTCCGACACGTCGATGTGGTTGTGGAGCACCAGCGGCCGCGAGTCCTTGCCGGTCAGCCAGGCGTAGAGGTTCGCCTTGCGCGGGCCGATCGTCTCGATGCGGTAGGGGATGCCGGCGGCCTTGAACTGGCTGGCCAGGAACTCGGCGCCGGCGAGCTCGTCGCCGGTCGACTCGCTGGTGTCGATCCGCACGTACTGCTGGAGGAGCTTGACCTCGGGGAGGTTGGCGTAGTCGCGGTGGACCCACCCCTCGGTCTGGCGCGACTGCAGGGGCGAGTCGAGGAACTTGACCACCGCCCAGGCCAGGAGCCCGACCACGATCAGGCTCCCGTACAGGGCGATCCGCGCCGCTTGCCGGCGCCGGCTTTCTAGTTTTTGCAGCATCATGAGGCCCGCGATGATAAACCCCCCGCCGCCGGTTGTGTATGCTTCGCTCGAATTCGGAGGGGCAAATGGATGACGACGCGCTGACCACCCGCCCGCGGCTGCCGCTGCGCGCGCTGCTGCTGCTGGCCGGCGCCGTCGCCTGCCTGCGCTATCTCCTCGCGGAGATCGCCCGCCTCAAGGGGGGGCTCGGCTTTCCGTTGGACGACAGCTGGATCCATCTGCAGTTCGCGCGCAACCTCGCGGCCGGCGCCGGCCTCTCCTACAACCCCGGCGAGCTGGTGACCGGCTCGACGGCGCCCCTGTGGACGGCGCTCCTCGCCATCCTGTTCGTGCTGCCGGGAAGCGTCTTCTTATGGACCAAGCTCCTCGGCATCGTCCTCTACCTGGCGGGGATCGACGCCACCTGGCGCCTCGCCCGCGAGCTGGGGGTCGGCCGCGGCCTCGCCGCCCTCGCCGCCGGGCTGACCCTGTTGACCAGCTGGCTGGTCTGGGCCGCCCTCTCGGGGATGGAGGTGCCGCTCTTCGTGCTCCTCTCGCTGTGGGGGCTGATCCTCCACCTGCGCGAACGGGCCCGCCCGGACCTCCCGCCCCTCTCGCTCGCCGTGCTGGCGGTAGCCGTGCTGGCCCGCCCGGAAGCGCTCCTGTTGCTGCTCCTCGCCGGGCTCGACCGCCTGTTCGTCTTCGATGTCGCAGAAGCCGGCGAGGCCGGCGAGGGCGCCGGCGACGAGCGCAGACGCTGGCGCCGCCCCGCCCTCCGCCCCCTGCTCGCCGGCGCCGCCCTGGCCGCCTGCGCTCTCGCCGGCCCTCTCCTTTTCTACGTTCTGGCGACCGGTTCCGTCCTGCCCACGACCTTCGCCGCCAAGGGAGGGGGCTCGGCGCACCACCTGCTGCCGGACTTCCGGTACCTGGCCAACGTCCTCGACCTCTTCTTCCGGCCGCAGCCGTGGGCGACGCTGCTCGCCGCCGGAGGCGCCCTGACCCTCGCCCGCCGGCTCGGCACCCCCCGCGACCGCGGCCTCCTGCCGGCCCTCTGGCTGTTCGGCCTGCCGCTCGCCTATTCGCTGCTGACCCCCGGCCCCAACAAGATGCTGGGGAACTTCGGCCGCTACTACTTCCCGCTCTTCCCGCTGCTCGCCGTCCTCGCCGTGCTGGCGCTCGAGCCCGCCGTCGAGGCGCTCGCCGCCCGTCTGCCGCGGGCGCTGGGGGTGACGCTCGCCGCGGTGGGCGCCGTCGCCCTCCTCGCCCCCACGATCGCCACGCTGGTCCAGGGCGAGGCGTTCTACGTCCAGAACGTCGCCAACGTCCAGGAGAGCGACGTGGCGATCGCCCGCTGGCTCGCCGCGCGCGTGCCGCCCGGCGCCGTGCTGGCGGTCAACGACATCGGGGCGATCAAGTTCCTCCTCCCCAACCGCATCATCGACCTGGCGAGCATCGCGACCCCGGAGATCGGCCGCGAGGTCCAGCAGGCCGTCGCCGCCGGCACCCCGTGGACCGAGGCGATGGTGGCCGCCCTCGAGCGGCGGCATCCGGACTACGTGGTGATCTTCCCGAGCTGGTTCCCCACCCTCGCCGCCGACCCCCGCTTCCAGGCGGTCTACACCCTCCAGATCCCCGGCAACATCACCATGGGCGGCAACGAGATCGTGGTCTATTCGACCCCCTGGACGCGGGCGCCGCTGCGCGCCGGGAGCTGAGCAGAACCTTCCCCGCCCGGGGACGTAGACTGGAGGTCCGTTTTTCAGAAATGTAGAGGCTCGTGACGAGACGAACTTCGCTGCTCCTGCTGTCCGCCCTGCTCGCCGGCGCCCTTCCCGGCTGGTCCACCCCGGCGGCGAAGCCGTCCTGGCTGGGCAAGCTCGCCCCCTGCACCCTCCCCGAGGTCGCCGGTAAGGCCTTCTGCGGCACCTACGAGGTGTTCGAGAACCGGGCGAGCCGCGCCGGGCGGAAGATCCGGCTGAAGATCGTCCTCCTGCCGGCGACCGGGCCTGACCCGGCACCCGACCCCGTCTTCTTTCTCGAAGGGGGTCCCGGCGCCTCCGCCACCCTGGACGCCGCGGAGGTCGCCGCCGACCCCGCGCGGGTCCGCCGCGACCTCGTCCTCGTCGACACCCGCGGCACGGGCGGCTCGAACCCGCTCGCCTGCCCCCATTTGTGGGGCGACGGCAGCCGGCTCGACCGCATCTTCCCCCCCGACGCGGTCGCCGCCTGCCGGGACACGCTGCAAAAGCGGGCCGACCTCTCCCTCTACACCACGGCGGCGGCGATGGACGACGTCGACGAGGTGCGCCGCCACCTCGGCTACGGCGCGGTGAACCTGAGCGGCGCCTCCTACGGCACCTTCGCGGCCCAGATCTTCCTCGCCCGCCACCCGGAGGCGGTGCGCACCGTCGTCCTCTCCGCGGTGGTGAAGCCGGGCGAGCCGGCGCCGCTGAACCACGCCCGCAACGCCCAGCAGGCGCTCGAGCTCCTGGCCCGCGACTGCGCCGCCGAGCCCGCCTGCCACGCCGCCTTCCCGCGGTTTCCCGGCGAGGTCTCGACCGTGCTCGACCGGCTGGCGAAGCATCCCGTCGAGGTACGGCTGAAGCACCCCACGACCGGCAAGCCGGTGACCGTCCGGCTCACCCGCTCGGCCGCCGCGGACGCCCTGCGCTGGGCCCTCTACAGCCCCGAGGCGGCCACCCGGGTCCCGTTGCGCGTCCACCTCGCCGCCCAGGGGGACTACCGGGACCTCGCCCGCACCGCGATCGAGATCCGCGCCCGGCTCCAGAAGTTCCTCTGGCTCGGCGCCCTGTTCTCGATCTCCTGCGCCGAGGACCTGCCGCGCATCGACCCCCGGGAGATCCCCGCCGCCACGGCCGGGACCTTCTACGGCGACGACCGGGTGCGCGACCAGCTCGCCGTCTGCGCCGTCTGGCCCCACGCCCCCCTGCCGGCGAAGGAAGGAGACCTCGTCCATTCGGACGTCCCCGTCCTCCTCTTCTCCGGCGAGCGCGACCCCGTCACCCCACCCGCCGACGCCGCCCTCGTCGCCGCGGGATTCCCGCACGGCCTGCTGGTCAAGATCCCCCGCGGCACCCACGCCGGCGCCGGGAGCTGCGAGACGAAGCTGATCGCCGACTTCCTCGATCGCGGCACCGTCCAGGGGCTCGACACCTCCTGCATCCAGGCGGCGCCGCCGGTGCCGTTCGTGATCCGCACGCCGAAGGGGAAAGGGTGAAGGCTGAGCGCGGGCGCCCTATTCGCCAAGATGAGCCAGGGCCTGCTCGATGAGCGCGTCCGAGGCATACAGGCCGACTCTGCGGAGGTGCTCAACGACCGGGCGAGCCGCCGGGATCATGCTCTGACGCTTGGCGCGTAGGACAACTCCCAGGGTGCCGATGACCGGCAGCCCCAGCGACTGAGCACAGCGGCGCGCTGCGAGATCGTCCAGGACGGCGCGCGATCCCGGGACGACCCCAGCAAGGGCGATGACCTGAGACTCTCCCCGGCCAAGACTCCAGGCGGCAACATCCGAAGAAACGGGGATATCGGCTTCGACTCGGGCGCCCGAAAGGGAGGTGATCTCAGTGAGCCCACGATCACCATCCGATTTGGCTCCGACCTCGCGAATCACCGCGTCAGGAACGAGGATCTCGTCCGCGAGCTCGCTCAGCAGCGCGAGGTGGCCGATTTTCCCTAGCAGGATGAGCGGAGAGGCGTTGACGACCCAACGCCTATTCATGCTCGATCTCTTCGACCAGCTCCTCCAGCGTGACCTGGCATGCCGGGACTCTCCGGCGGAAAAGCTCTTCGATGAACTCGACGCGGCTGAGGCCGGAGATCTCCGCAGCGCGCTCCTGGGAGACGAGGCCTTGCGCGTACCATTGGACGCAGGCCGCGACCCGCATCTCCCGCGCGAACTCCGCCGGAGACAGGTGAAGGGCCGCGAAGGCACTCGGTGGCACCTCATAACTGATCGTCGCCATGGGCCAAAATTTAGCATACCGCCCAGCGGCGGACTCGCTCGATTGCGCCATCAGCCACCAGAGGTGAGCCGCGATCAGCGCCGCTCCTCACCTTGAAAATCGGGAGACCGGCTCCCGATTTTCAAGGTCGCGATACTCTTCCCCGCATGGCCATCGCGCGCACCGAAGTTCCCCTCTCGCCCTGCGTCCTGATCGTCAAGACGCCGGTGGCTTCTCGCGGTGGGATGGCGGCGCGGCTGGCTCAGACCGGACGGCGGCTGGCGGGGCAGGTGGAGGCGGCGGCCGAGGAGCAGGAGCGGACTCTGGCCGCTCTGTACGCGGCCCTCGCGGGGCTGGGGGTGGCGCCCGTCACGGTCTCGATCGACGCCATCGATGCCCGGGCCCGCCGCGCTCTCGCCGGGGCCCGGCTGGTGATTTCGGTGGGCGGCGACGGGACTCTGCTCGCCGCCTCGCACTGGGTCACCGGGGCCGCGCTGCTCGGCGTCAACTCGGCGCCGCGGTCGAGCGTGGGCTATCTGACGGTCACCCGCCGCGCGACCCTGGCGCGCGACCTGGCGCGGATCGCCAGGGGGACCTTGCAGCCGCAGGCGGTGACCCGGATCGCGGTCGAGCTCGACGGCAAGCTGCTGCCGCCGGCGCTCAACGACGTGCTCCTCGCCCACGAGCAGCCGGCGGCCACCAGCCGCTACCGGCTGCACCTCGGCCGCCGGGCGGAGGACCACCGCAGCTCGGGGCTGTGGGTGGCGACGGCCGCGGGGTCGACGGCCGGCATCCGCTCCGCCGGCGGCCAGCCGATGCCGCTCGCCGACCCCCGCCTCCAATTCCGCGCCCGCGAGCTCTACCGGCCGCGCGGGAGCCGCGCGCCGGTCCTGGAGTGTGGGTTCGTGGAGCCGGGAAAGGAGCTGGTCGTCGAGTCGGCGATGGCGGCCGGCTGGCTCTTTCTCGACGGCGCGCGGACGGCGGTGCGCTTCCCGTTCGGCGCCCGCGCGACCTTCCGCGCCAGCGGCCAGCCGCTGCGCCTGTTTGCGGACCCGGGCCGCTGGGCGCCGGCGTAGGTCGACCTCACGCCACCGGAAAGCATCAGGATTCGCTCTCCGGCGATGCGCCGGCGACGTCCGCCAGATCGCGGAGAGCCGGGCCGATCCGATCCGCCAGCACGCAGCCGATGGCGGCGCGGATCTCGGCGCCGGCGTCGAGGATCTCGAGGTCCGCCAGCCGCTCCTTCTCGGCGGCCGGCTCCGGCAGGGTGGCCTGGAGGCCGAGGAGCTGCAACCGCAGCTCCTCCAGGCGCGCCACGATCCGGCGCAGTTGCCCGCGCGCCGTGCTCTCCGCGCTCATTTCGAGGTCCGGCGTCATCGTTTCTCCCTCCCTTGTGATGCCCGCAGCTTGGCCGCCACGGCGGCGCTCGGCAACTTTCCTTAACGACTTGCAGAACCTTCGTATGTAGAATGGAGAACAAATCGTCCCGCGGCGTCACGGCGAGGGCCGCCGCCGCACCCGATATCTTCAGAAGAAATGACTGGAGGAAAGCGTCCGCATGTCTCACAAGCTCTCGTTCCGCCAATACCTCCTGTCGTTCCTGGCGCTGTGGCACGACCGGAGCTGGAAGCAGGTCGGCGCCGCGGCGGGGATGCCGCAGAAGCAGGTGTCGCAGCACCTGCGGCGCGGCGCCCTTACGGACGGCACCTTCGAACGCCTGCTCGCGGCCATCCCCAGCTCTCCCGGGACGGTCGAGACCATGACGGCGCACCTCGAGTCGCTGGCCGCCCTGGAGCGGGAGGACGGGCTGATAGCGGAAGAGCGGTACGAGATCGAACGGGGGGCGCTCCTCGCCGCCCGCTCGATGCGCCAGGCGCTCACCGAGCAGACCCTCCTCTCCCGCCAGGCCCAGCCTCCGGGCTACCCGCGAAAGGACGACGCGCGGGACCTCCGCAAGCAGGCCGGAGGGCTGTGGGAGCGGCTGGCGGAGATGCCGGTCAGCGTACGGATGGAGGTGGTGCGTACGGCTCCCGAGTACCAGGGCTGGGCGCTCTGCGAGCGGATCTGCCAGGAATCGGTGACGGAGGCGTCGCGGAACGTGGAGCGCGCCGCCGGGCTGGCGCGGCTCGCCCAGGAGGGCGCGGAGCGGATTCAAGGGCCGGAGGCTTGGCGGAGCCGCCTCCGAGGCTATGCGACGGCCCACGTCGCCAACGCAATTCGAGTTGCAGGAGACCTGCACGCCGCGGATTCCACCCTCGATGAGGCGAAACAGCTGTGGCAGGCTGGCTCCGACCCCGATTCGGTCCTCGATCCCGGGCGATTGTTCGATTTGGAGGCTTCCCTTCGCAGAGACCAGCGACGCTTCGCCGAAGCATTGGTCGCCATGGATCGGGCGATAGCTGTGGGACGCTATCCGTCCCGGGTTCTCGTCAACAAGGGGTTCACACTGGAGGTCATGGGGGAATATCAGCGGGCCATCGAGACGCTCGTCGAGGCGGCGCCCCTTGTAGAGCAGCATGGAGACCCGCGCCTGCTGTACATGCTGCGCTTCAACTTGGCCGTCAACTTCTGCCATACCGGTCGTTACACTGAGGCTATCGAGCTGGTGGAACAGGTGCGCGAGATGGCCACAAGCCGCGGAGATGAAATCGAGATTCTTCGGGTGATCTGGCTCGATGGACGCATCGCTGCCGGCATGGGACGGAATACAGAAGCACGGATTCTGCTGGCCCAGGCTCGGCATGAGTTCGACGCCCGGCAGATGGGATACGACGTGGCCCTGGCTCTTCTCGAAGAAGCTGTCCTCCTTCTGGAAGAAGGGCAGCGGGAGGAGGTGAAGAAGCTATCTCGTGGCTTGGCCACAGTGTTCAAGTCCAACGGAATGCACCGCGAGGCCCTGGCCGCGCTTCGCCTGTTTCAGGAAGCCGCGGAGCAGGAAACCGCGACTGCCGATATGGTCCGCCGCTTGTTGCGGTTTCTCTATCGAGCCCGCCACGACCAGGGCCTGCGGTTTACCTCATGAGCACTTCGGATGGCCGTTCGGATCCATGCCGCAGCCTCCGTCGAGCTGTGCCGGCAAAGACTTGCACCGGCCGCTTGGGTCCATGCCGCAGCCTCCGTCAAGCTGCGCCGGCAAGGACTTGCACAGGCCATTCGGGTCCGCGCCGCAGCCCGCTTTGGCGACCGGCGCGCCGCGCCAGAGGGTGGACAGCGCCGCCCAGAGGGGATCGAAGACGTTGAGGGTCGAGGACGTTCCGAGGGACGAGGCGAGGGCTACGGCGATCAGGGTGCGGCGCATGGGGAGGTCTCCGAGAGCGGCTCCGGCGGCGGGCCTCCTTGACCCGCGCGGTCCGCGATTCCACAATCCTAGGTGCGCCGGACATCGAAAGAGACGAAATTTCCTGTTTTTCTTCAGGGAGGGTCGCGATGAAGCGTGAAATTCTTATGGCGCGTTTGTTACGGGCTCTGGCGGGGAAGAGCCAGGAGAGGATGGGCGAGGAGGTCGGCATCCACCCTTCCCTGCTCGCCCACTACGAGGCGGGGAAGGGCGTGCCGCCCCGCGAGCACCTGGAGAAGCTCGCCCGCGGCGCCGGGATCACGGTCGACGAAGCCTCGCAACTCCTCGATCTCCACGAGTCCTTCCGGCAGACCCGGCGGCGGGCGCCGGAAGGCTCGCCGGAGCCCCTCTGGCGGCTCGTGGAGGAGATCCGCGCCCACGCCGAGTCGGCCTGCCGGCGGATCCTCGCGCTGCCGCTCCCCGCCAGCCCGGCGACCGCGGAGGACCGCCGGCAGGGGGAGGAGCTGTGGAACCGGCTGGCCGACCTCTCCCCGGAGGGGAAGCTCGCCGTGGTTCGCCTCGCCGAGGAGTTCCAGACCTGGGCGCTCTGCGAGCGGCTCTGCGCGGAGGCCGAGCGGGACGCCGGCCGCGCGTTGGAGCTGGCGCGGCTCGCCCAGGAGGTCGCGGAGCGGGTGCCGGGCCTGCCAACCTGGCAGAGCCGCCTGCGCGGCTATGCGGCGGCCCACACCGCTCGAGCCCTGCTCGCCGGCGGCGACCTGGCAGCCGCGGAAGCTCTATGGACGGAGGCCGAGCGCCTCTGGAAGGAAGGGACCGATCCGGCGTCGCTGCTCGATCCGGGGCCGCTGCTCGGCTTCGCCGTCGAGCCCACGAATTAGGATTCGGCGCGGATTTCGCGCCGCATTCCCCGTCGGGCGAACGATTTGTTGCCGGGGGAATGAGCCGGTTCCCCACGGGCCGCGCCTCGTTCCCCACCGGCCGCGGCCCATTCCCCGCGGGGAACACGATGCGGAGAGCCTCCCTGGTGCCATTCCCCGCGTCTCTCGCTTCGCAACGACCGGGGAAGCCGTCCTTCCCGCCACTTCTCGTGGCGTTCCCTCGGGGGAACGGAACGGCGAGAGGGAGAGGAGACCCTTTCCCCGCGGGAGCGGAGACATTCCCCGGGGGGAACCGGACGAGAGGCTGGGGGAATGCCTTGGCAGGAAGGGGGAAAGCGACGCCGAGAGCCGACTTTGCCTCGAATCAGGGCGTTTTCCCAGCGTCCCGGGCGCTCTGGCCGAGGCGGATCAGCCGGTCGGTGGGGGCGAACTCGTCGGTGAGGATCGGGATGGCCGCGGTGTCGAGCGCCACCTCGCCGCGCCAGGTGGCGAGGGTCGCGAGCGAGGGATCGAAGCGCCGCGCGCGGTCGAGCTCCCGGCCGCGGGCGAGGAGGTCGGCGTTCGAGAGGGGGGCGCCGTCCGGCGAGGCGACGACGAGGGCGTTGAAGGCGTGGCGGACGGGGAAGAGATAGACCGCGTCGAAGCGGTCCCGCACGGTGCGGTACATCGCCTGCGAGAAGGGGTCGCCGAGCCCCGCCGCCAGGTTGAGCGCGAAGGCGCCCCCTGGGGCGAGGTGGCGCTTGACCTCCTCGAGGAACTGCGTGGTGGTGAGGTGGAACGGCACGCTCTGGCCGATGTAGGCGTCGGAGTAGATGAGGTCCCACTTCTCCGCCGAGCCGTGGAGGAACTGCCGGCCGTCGGCGACCGTGACCCGCATCCGCGGCCCGGTGCGGAAGAAGAAGAAGCGCTCGGCGATCTCGGGGACGGCCGGATCGATGTCCACGTAGTGGACCTGGAGGTCCGGGAGCTGCGCCTCCAGGTAGCGGCCGACCGTGCCGCCGCCGAGGCCGATCATCAGCGCCCGCCGCGGATGCGGGGCGACCAGCAGCACGGCGGGCGCGGCGCGGTTGTAGAGCATGGTGGACTCGCCCGTCGCGACGCGGACCGTGGCCTGCGGCACGCGGTCGCTCTTCAGGGTGCGCACCCCCTCGCTCTCGAAGACCTGGAGCGTCTGGTAGGGGCTCACCCGCTCGTAGACCAGCCCCGAGACGCCGCGCTGGGAGAGCGAGGCGCCGGGGATCGCGAGGACCAGGAGCAGCACGGCGAGGCCGGCCGACGGCGCTTCCGCGCGGAAGGAGCCGGCGAGGGCCACGCAGGCGGTGAAGGCGGTCACCGCCGTCAGCATCCCCAGGATCTGCCGCAGCTCGAGGAAGGGGATGAGCAGGAAGGTGCAGGCGAGCGTGCCGCCGAGGCTGCCGAGGGTCGAGAGGGCGAACAGGCGGCCGGCGGTGTGGCCGAGCCCGCCGAGGTCGCGGGCGGCGATCCGCACCGCCCAGGGAGAGACGGTGGCGAGCAGCACGCTCGCCGGGCCGAAGAGCACCGCCGTGGCGAGCAGGGTGCCGGCCGGGTTGCCGCCGGTGAGCCCGGCGAGCGAGGCGGCGAGGCGGGGGCCGAAGAGGAGCAGGATCGCCTCGCAGGCGGCGGCGAGCGCCACCATCCGCCCCAGCGAGGCCATCGCCGGCTGGCGGTCCGCCAGCCGCCCGCCCCACAGGTAGCCGAGCGACAGCGCCGCCAGGAAGACGCTGATGATCGAGCCCCAAACGTAGACGCTGTTGCCGTAGTGCGGCGCCAGCAGCCGGCTGGACAGGATCTCGAGGGCCATCAGGACGGCGCCACAGGCGGCGACCACCCAGTAGAAGCGCAGGCGGGGAAACATTGACAGGCGAGTATATGGCATGGGTCCGCTCCCGACGGGATACAATCCCGCGCCGTGAACGTACCCCTGCTCGACCTCACCCGTGTCCGCAAACGCATCGCCTCCCAGCTCGACGAGCGGTGGAAGCGCATCCTCGACCAGACCTCCTTCGTGCTCGGGCCCGAGGTGAAGGAGTTCGAAGCCGGCTTCGCCGCCTATCTCGGCGTCGAGGCCTGCGTCGGCCTCGGCAACGGCACCGACGCCCTGATCCTCGCCCTGCGCGCCCTCGGCCTCAAACCGGGGGACGAGGTGATCGTCCCCTCCTTCAGCTTCTTCGCCACCGCCGAGGCGGTCGCCCTGCTCGGCGGCAAGGTGGTGTTCGCCGACGTCGATCCCGAATCGCTGAACCTCGACCCGGCGGACGCCGCGGCGCGCGTCACCGAGCGCACCGTCGGCCTGATCGGCGTCCATCTCTACGGCCGGCCGTTCGACGTCGACGCCCTCCGCGAGCTCTGCGGGCGGCGCGGCCTCTGGCTGCTGGAGGACGCCGCGCAGGCGCACGGCGCGGAGTGGAAGGGGCAGCGGGTGGGCGGCTTCGGCGAGCTCGCGGCCTGGAGCTTCTACCCGACCAAGAACCTCGGCTGCTTCGGGGACGGTGGCGCCGTCACCGGCAACGACCACGACCTGGTGGAGCGGGTGCGCAGCCTCGGCAACCACGGCCAGAGCGTGCGCTACACCCATCTCGAGATCGGCACCAACAGCCGCCTCGACAGCCTGCAGGCGGCGGTGCTCAACTGCCGGTTGGCCATCCTCGACGAGGACAACGCCCGCCGCGGCGAGATCGCCTGCCGCTATCACGGCGCCCTCGCCGGGGTGGGCGACCTGCGGCTGATCCCCGATCCGGCGGACGTGCGCTCGGTCTACCACCAGTTCACCATCCGCACGGCGCGGCGCGAGGAGCTGCTGGCGCACCTGAAGGAAAAGGGGATCGGCGCCGCCATCCACTATCCCATCGCTCTCCACCATCAGCCCGCGATGCGGGGGCTGGTGGAGGTCGCGGACGGCGACCTCCCGGTCTCCACCGCCGCCGCCCGCGAGGTGGTCTGCCTGCCGATCTTCCCCGAGCTGACCAACGAGGAGGTCGAAGCGGTGGCCGCGGCGGTGCGCGGGTTCTTCGGCGCCTCCGGAGGCTAGCCGGTGGCGACCGTCCACCTGGTGGACGCCAGCCCGTACATCTTCCGGGCCCACTTCTCGCTGCCGTCCAGCATCAAGACGCCGGACGGCAGCCCGGCCGCCGCCGCGTACGGCTTCACCTCGTTCCTGCTCAAGCTGATCGCGGACGAGCATCCCACCCACCTCGCGGTGACCTTCGACCGCAGCCTGAACAGCAGCTTCAGGAACGAGATCTATCCGGCCTACAAGCAGCAGCGGGTGCTGCCGCCCCCCGAGCTCGAGGCGCAGCTCGACGCCTGCGTGGAGATCGCCGACGCGCTGGGGACGGCGACCTTCATCGACGACCGCTACGAGGCGGACGACCTGATCGGCGCGCTCTGCCGCGGGCTCGGAACCCACGGGCACGGGGCGGTGATCGTCACCTCGGACAAGGACCTCGCGCAGCTCGTCGGCGCGCAGGTCTGCCTCCTCGACTTCTCGAAGGAGCTGCGCCTCGGCCCGGAGGCGGTGCTGGAGAAGTTCGGCGTGCGGCCGGACCAGATCACCGACTACCTCGGCCTCGCCGGCGACGCGGTGGACAACATCCCGGGGGTCAAAGGCATCGGCGGCAAGTCGGCGGCCGAGCTGCTCGGCCGCTTCGGGCACCTGGAGGATCTCTACGCGCGGCTCGACGAGCTCCCCTGGCTGCCGATCCGCGGCGCCAAGTCGCTCCACGCCAAGCTCGCCGCCCACCGCGACATCGCCTTCCTCTCGAAGCAGCTCGCCACCGTGTCCCACGAGGTGCCGGGGGTGAGCGCCGATCTCGAGAGCCTGGAGTACCGGGGGGCCGATCGGGCGAAGGTGGAGGCGCTCTTCGCCCGGCTGGGCTTCAACAAGATCCGCGACCGGGTCAGCTTTGGCGGCTGAGCCGGGGCTCGGGCGGCTCGGCCGGCGGATGCTGGTGCCGCTCGCGCTCGGCGTCCTGGTGGTCGCGGGGCTCGCCCTCACGGCGCATCCGCGGGAGCTGGCGCGGAGCCTGCGGGGGTTCGACCTCCGGCTCCTCGAACCGGTCCTCGCGCTGTCGCTGTTCAATTACGCCCTGCGCTACGCGCGTTGGGAGATCTACATCAGGAAGCTGGGGGTGACCCTCTCCCGGGGTCGGAGCCTCGCCGTCTTCCTGGTCGGGTTCGTCCTCGCGGTGACCCCGGGGCGGGCGGGCGAGCTGGGCAAGGCCTGGCTGGTGCGGGAGCTGGGGGGAGGACAGGCGCTGCGGATCGTGTCGGCGGTGCTCGCCGAGCGGGTGACGGACGCGCTGGGCACGATCGTGCTCGCCGCGCTCACCGCCTGGGCGCTGCCCGGCGGCCCCTGGATCGCCGCCGCGGGGCTCTCCGGGGTCGCCGGCGTGGTCGTGCTGCTGACCTGGCGGCGGGGCGCCGTGTGGACCTTCAAGGTCCTGCGGCGGATGCCCCTCCTGGGAACGCGGGTGCCGCACCTGGAGGAGATGTACGAACGCCTGCGCGAGCTCCTCTCGCCGGGGCTCGCCCTGCTGGCGATCCTGATCGCGGCGGTGGCCTGGACGGCCGAAGGAGTGGGGTTCTGGCTGATCGTCCGCGACTACGCTCCCAAGGCGGACCTGATGCTCTCGATCTTCAACTACAACGCGGCGAGCATCATCGGCGGCCTGTCGATGCTCCCCGGAGGACTCGGCGCGGCGGAAGGGTCGCTCGCCGCCCTCCTCCACGGCCAGGGGCTCCACCCCGCGGACGCCAGCTCGATCACCCTGATCATCCGCGGCGCCACCCTCTGGCTCTCCGTCCTCCTCGGCCTCGCCGCCCTCCCCGTCGTAGGCCGGTGGCTGGCGGCGCGCGGTGGTAAATTGTCCACCGGGAACGAATGATGATCAAGACGGTCCGCGCGAGATTTGACGGTGAAGCGTTCTATCCGGAGGAGTCCCTTGGGATTGCTCCCAATACGAGGGTCCTGATCACTTTTGAGGTCTTGGATTCCTCGGAAACGCCAGACACACCGTCTGAGAAGATTCCGCAGGGCGTCCCGGTCCAGGGTGAGCCCTATTCCTTCCTGAAGTTTGCGATGTCGCTGAACCTGAAGTTCGACGACTAGGCCACAGCCCGAGTGTAGTGCGCCCGAAGTCTTTGACCTTTTTGAGCTTCCGATGGGGACTAGGCAAATCCTGCGGCGGAGGCGGTAGAGACGGGGCCAGGTCGTAACGAGAACCTAGCCGAGGCCACGGGGACGGCGGTCCGTCTCCGGCGGAGGGCAGGCCGGCCCGAACCCGCAAGGTACCGCGAGGGCACACCGACTCGCTGTTTCCAACGCCCGGACCTGCGGACAACCAACAACAGACGCGTCCGTGTGCCCCCGAATACCCTACCCTGCCGGAACCCCGTTGCCCCACCGGAGACGTCCCGCCGTCCCCGCGGCCTGCACAGGTTCTCGTTATCCGCTGGGAACGTCTCTACGGGCACGCCGTCGTGAACCGGACGATTCCGAATTGCCTGAAGACGCGGATTTGCCCAGTCCCCATTGGGAAGCACGCTCAGGAAGGTCACGAGCGTCGGACGCCCTATCCTAGATCCTGAAGATCAAGCGATCTTCTGCCCGCAGTCGGGGCAGAACCGTGGCGTGCCGTCGTACTCGGCGCCGCAGCCTCCGCAGTGCTTCTTCTGGGCGGTGGGGGTGCCGCACTCGGGGCAGAACTTGGCGCCGCCAGTCTTGGCGCTACAGGACTTGCAGACGGCGCCGGTGACCGCCCCCAAATCGCGCTCCTTGACCCAGTCGATCTCCTGCGCCTTCTGGAAGACCTGGGCCTTGGCGGCCTCCGCCTGGGCGGAGGCGATCTCCTCGTCCAGATCCGGCGCGCACCACTCGCAGAGCCCCGCCTTGGCGTTGAAGCAGACCGGCTCGCAGACCCAGCGCCCGCAGCGGGTGCACTGCTTGAAGAGAGGGCGGATCTCCTCCGTCGCCTCCTTGAGCGCGGAGTCGTGGACCGGGCCGCCGACGGCGCGCTGGATCTGATAGGCGGTGTCCGAGACCTTGCCGAAGAGGCCGCCGAACAGGCTGCTGGCGACCTCGGCGGCGGCCGAGGCCATGCCGAGCTTCGAGCTCTTGAAGGTCGACATGTAGCCGTTGTTGCACTTTTCGCAGTAGAACTTGAACTGATACCCGCGATCGGTGGAGAGATCCTGGTAGTTGCCGGTGAACTCGACGGTCGCCATGGCTGCGTCCTTCTCCGCTCCTGGAGTGCGAAATCGCGACGGGGAGCTTGAGTTGATTCCTGGTTCTGAGCTGGCCCGAAATGGTAGCGGATTTGTGCCAGAGTACTCCACCCATGCCCGCCCCGCGCCATCTATCCCTGCTCGCCATCCTGGCGCTGGCGCTCGCCCTGCGCCTCGGCCACCTGTGGGCGGTGTACGACCAGCCCTTCTTCTCGGCGCTGGCGATGGACAGCCAGGAGTACGACCGCTGGGCGCAGGGGATCGCCGCGGGGGACTGGCGGGGCTCGCAGGTCTTCTTCCAGGCGCCGCTCTACCCCTACCTGCTGGCCGTGCTCTACGCGCTCCTGGGCCATCGCATTGTCTTCATCTACCTGTTCCAGATCGCCCTGGCGGTCGCCGGCTGCTGGGCGCTCTACCGCGCCGGCCGCGCGATGGACGGCGAGCGGACCGGCTTGGCCGCGGCGCTGCTCGCGGCCCTCTACGGCCCCTTCCTGTTCTACGACGCGCAGCTCCTCAAAGAGTCGCTCGCCGTCACCGCGACCTGCTTCCTGCTGTGGACGCTGGCCGCGGCGCGCTCGCGGAGTCCCCGCGGCTGGCTCGTTGCCGGGATATTGCTCGGCGTCCTGGCGCTGCTGCGCGAGAACGCTCTCCTGCTCTTCCCCTTCCTGCTGCCCCTCGCCTGGAGCCGGGAGGCGCGGTGGGCGGGGCTCGCCCGACGCGGCGGCGCGTTCGCGGCGGGGCTGATCCTGGCGCTCCTGCCGGTGGCGCTCCGCAACGGCGTCGTGGGCGGCGACTTCCTCCCTACGAGCTCCCAGGGCGGGGTCAACTTCTATATCGGCAACCACCCGGGGGCCGACGGCACCTATCAGCCGATCGTCCCCGGCAAGCAGATCCCGGAGCTGGAGAGGAAGGAGCCGGCGCGGGTCGCCGAGCAGGCCCTGGGCCGCCCGCTCTCGGCCGGCGAGGTCTCCCGCTACTGGCTGGGAAAATCTCTCAACTGGGCGCGGCGGAACCCCGGCGACTTCCTGCGGCTCCAGCTCCGCAAGCTGCGGATGTTCTGGAGCTGGTACGAGTGGCCGGACGCGGTCGACTACTACTACGTGAAGACCCTGTCGCCCGTCCTTCGCCTGCCGCTCCTCGAGCTGGGCGGCGCGGCGATCTTCTTCGCCGCCGGGCTGCTGGTGGCGCGCCGGCGCCTGGGCGCCTTCGCTCCCGCCCTCCTGTTCGCCGGCGGCTGGATGGTCTCGACGGTGATCTTCTTCCTCTTCTCGCGCTACCGCCTGCCGGTCGTCCCGGCCCTGCTCGTCGTCGGCGGCGCGGCGCTGGCGGAGATCCCGGCGGCCTGGGAGGCGCGGCGAGCCCGCCTGAAGCCTCTCCTGGGATGGATCGCGCTCGCCGCGGCGGCGTTCCTCCTGCCCCGCGCGGCCGGCTTCGAGCCGCGGATGGACCTCGTGCACTACAACCTCGGCCGGCTCGCCGAGGAGGGCGGGTTTCCCGACGCGGCCGCCGCGCACTACGCGGCCGCCCTGGCGCTCAATCCGCAGGATTTCCTGACCTCCCTCAACCTGGGGAACCTCGCGGCGCGGCGGCGGGACTGGCCGGCGGCGCTCCGCTTCTACCAGCAGGCGGCGGCGCTCGAGCCGCGGTCGGACGACGCGCAGAGCAACCTGGGGGGGATCTATCTGGCCCTCGGGGACGCCGCGCAGTCCGAGAGCCATCTCGACCGCGCCCTCGCGTTGAACCCGAGGAACCTGCCGGCGCTCCAGAACGAGACCCTCCTCCACGCCCGGCGCGGCGACCTCGCGGGCGCCCGCGAGCTCAACCGGCGGGCGCTCGCGATCGATCCGGCGAACCCGGCGGCGCTGCGGCTGAGAGACCGGCTTTCCGCCTCGCCGTCTGTCTCGCCATCGGCCTCACAGTAAGGGTGTTAGCATCCCGCCCCGTGCACGACTCCTCCTACTTCGAGCGCGAGTACTTCCAGCTCCATCCGGGGAAGATCAAGTACCTGGACTACTTGGTGCGGCTGCTGCGCGAGCACGGCGTCCCGCCGGGCGGCCGGGTGCTCGACGTCGGCGCCGGCTACGGCTTCTTCCTGGCGGCGCTCGAAAAGGCGGGGTATCGAGACGGACGGCCTGGAGATCTCGGAGCACGCGGCGGCAGAGGCGCGGCAACGGATCCGCGGCCAGGTCCGCGTGCAGGGGGCCGAGGAGCCTTTCCCCTTCCCCGACGACCGCTTCGACGCGATCACCCTGATGGACGTCATCGAGCACCTCCAGGACTACCGGCGGACCCTCGAGAGCTGCCGCCGCTGCCTGAAGCCCGGGGGAAAGCTGTTCGTGATCACGCTCAACGCCCACAGCCTCGCCCGTCCGCTCCTCGGCCGCCGCTGGGCCTGGTACCAGGACTCGACCCACATCCACATGTTCACCCCCCGCATGCTGCGCGAGGGGCTGGCTCAAGCGGGGCTGGAGGTCGAGACGCAGATCACCGAGTCGAACTTCTGCTCGGTGGGCGAGGGGACGAAGTTCCTGAAGCCGCTGCGGATGATCGGACGCGTGGTGCACACCCCGGCCTTCGGAGATTCTCTGCTGGCGATCGCGCGGAAGCCGATCGCGACACCCCGCTGACGCCGCTAACGCCGCTTCGGCAATTCGCCGGAGATCAGCTTCAGAGTGGAATCCACCACCGCCGCCAGCGGGCCGGCGTCGGCGAGGCCGCGTCCGGCGAGCGGGAAGGCGGTGCCGTGATCGACCGAGGTGCGCAGGAAGGGGAGGCCCAGCGTCCAGTTGGTCGCCGAGCCGAAGGAGGCGGTCTTCACCGGGATCAGCCCCTGGTCGTGGTAGAGGGCGAGCACCCAGTCGAACTCGCCGCGGCGGGCGCGGGCGAAGAGGGAATCGGCGCTCTCGGGGCCATGGACGTCGAGGCCGCGAGCGCGCGCCGCGGCGACGGCGGGGACGAGGATCTCCTCCTCTTCGCCACCCAGCAGCCCCCCCTCGCCGGCGTGCGGGTTGAGGCCGGCGAGCGCGATTTTTCCGCCGGCCGCCGTCGCATGCCGGTGCAGGCAGTCGAGCGCCTCGCCCACCGTCTGGGGAGTGATCCCGTCGAGCGCCTGCCGCAAGGGGAGATGGACGTTGAGCAGGGCCACCTGGAGCTCGGGGGCGAGAAACACCATCAGGTAGTCGCGGCCGTAGCGTTCGAGGCCGCAGACTTCGGCGAGGTAGTCGGTGTGCCCCACGAAGCCGGGGAGGTGCTGGCGGGCGATCGACTCCTTGCTGACCGGCGCCGTCACCAGGGCGTCCGCGGCGCCGGAGCGGACCAGCGCGATCCCGGCGTCGAGCGCCGCCATCGCCCCCGCGGCATCGGCGGGGCCGGAGTGTCCCAGAGCCATGGCGCGGGAGGAGCCGACGGGATCGAAAGCCAGGATGGAGTCCGCGCCCGCGGCGGCGATCTCGGCGGCTCCGGGAGCGGTGGTCCGCCAGGCCAGGCGGTCCCAGGGAAAGTCCGGGAGGGACGGGCGGAGCGCCTCGACCGCCGCCCGCTCGGCGACCAGGAGAGGCTGCCAGGCGGCGGGGGAAGCGTCCGCGCGGAGGAGCTTGAGCAGGATCTCGGGGCCGATCCCCGCGGGATCGCCCTGGGTGAGGGCGAGGACGGGACGGGAAGCGGGACGGGACGACGCGCTCACCGGTCGGAGTCGCCGCCGTCGTGCTTGGGGCGCCGCCCCTGCTTCAGCTCCTCCTCCTTGAACAGATAGCGGATCACGTGCTTCTGGATCAGCAGGTTGGGGCCGGCGGTGCGGTTCAGCTTCAGCGCCCCCTTGTCGTACCACTCGATCCAGCCGCGCAGCTCCTCGTCGTTGGTGAGGATCAGCACCATCGGCGTCTTCGCCGCCATCTGCTTGAGGTAGTAGAACTCCTCCGCGTTGGTCTGCTCGGGCGGCGTCTGCTTGCGGCGCACGCTGCGCGAAGGGAGCTCCTTCTTCAGCTCGTTCATATCCGGACGTATCAGTTTACGGGTCGCCATTTTGGGGTTCCGTGGAGGCAGTCGGGTCTCTCAAGCCGTCGCGGCGGGTTCCGCGGACCGAGTGTCCGGGTTCCCTTTCTTGTAGCCTTCGTCTTCATAGGCGAGGCAGCAGAGGAGTCTGCCGCACTGGCCGGAGATCTTGGACGGGTTCAAGCTGAGGTTCTGGCGCTTGGCCATCTGGATCGAGATCGGGCGGAAGTCCTTGAGCCAGGTCGAGCAGCAGAGGGTGCGGCCGCAGATGCCGATGCCGCCGACCAGGCCGGCCTCGTCGCGCGCCCCCACCTGCACCATCTTCACCCGCACCGAGAACCGGCTCGACAGGTCGCGCACCAGCTGCCGGAAGTCCACCCGCCCTTCGGAGGTGAAGTAGAACGTCGCCTTCTTGCCGCTGAGGGAGAAGTCGACCAGGGAGATCTTCATGTCGAGGTTGAGCGAGCGGGAACGCTCCTGGGCGAACAGCTTGCCGCTCATCTCGTTCTGGCGCTGGCGGTCGAAGGCGGTGAGGTCGTTCTCGTCGGCCGGGCGCAGGATCGGCCGGGCGCTCGACTTCTGGCAAGGTTTGAACACCGGCATCGGCGACTGCTCGACGTGGCCGAAGGTCGGTCCCGCTTCGAGATCGACCACCACTTTCTCGCCCCGGGCGTAGATCCGCCCTCCCGTGGCACAGAGCGTCAGGTTGGTCTCTTCACGAAAACGGACGCCGACGTAGGTGTCCTCGACCGCAGTCGACATTCCTTTGAAAGCACAGCCGCCACATCCAGACATTTCACTTCCTATCCATCTTCAACGCGACCTGACGATCTATGCAGGATGAGTACCAACCACTCGTAAAAGCGGCGACACCCGATCAGCCGACCAGGTCGAAGGAGTTCAAGAAGCTCGGAACCGCTGAAAACGATCGTTGCAGCGGAGAACCTCAGCGTCAACTTGACCGCGAGGACGGTATCACGGTCCCGCGGCGGTGAAGCTCGCGGATTCGAGCACGCGCCGCCCGATGTCGCGGCGGTAGAGCTTGCCGGGCCAGTCGACCTCGGCGACCGCCTGATAGGCCCGTTCGAGCGCACCGTGGAGGTCGGGCGCCAGGGCGCAGACCGAGAGGACGCGCCCGCCGGCGCTCACCAGCTCATCGTCCGCGGGCTCGCGGCGGGTGCCGGCGTGGAAGACCTCGACCCCCTCCACGGCGGCGGCGCGGTCGAGGGCGCGGATCGGCTCGCCCTGGAGGGGGCGGCCGGGATAGCCGGGGCTGGCGAGGACGACGCAGGCCGCCACTTCGTGACGGAAAGAGAGCCGGCGGGTGTCGAAATGGCCGGCGGCCCCCGCGGCGAGCACGGGGAGGAGGTCGTCCTCCAGCCGCATCAGGATCACCTGCGCCTCCGGATCGCCGAAGCGGGCGTTGAACTCGAGGACCCGCGGCCCCTCGGGGCCGAGCATCAGGCCGGCGTAGAGCACCCCCACGAACGGCCGCCCCTCGGCGGCGAGCCCGGCGACGGCCGGCCGCATCACCGTCTCCACGACCTCGGCCGCGGTCTCGGCGGAGAGCCCGAAGGAAGGGCTGTGGGCGCCCATGCCGCCGGTGTTGGGCCCCGCATCGCCGTCGCCGATCCGCTTGTAGTCGCGGGCGGTGGCGAGCGGCAGCACGCGCTCGCCGTCCGAGAGGGCCATGAACGAGACCTCGTCGCCCGGCAGGAAGGCCTCGACCACCACGCGGTCGGCGCTGGCGCCGAAGCGGCGCTCCTCGAAGAGGGAGTGAAGCCCCGCGGCGAGCTCCGCCTCGTCGGCCGCGATGATCACCCCTTTGCCGGCGGCGAGGCCGTCCGCCTTGAGCACCACGGGATAGCCGAAGCGCGCCGCCGCGGAGCGCGCCGCCGCGGCATCGTGGACGACGGCGAACGGCGCCGTGGGGATGCCGTGCCGCTCCATGAACAGCTTGGAGAAGACCTTGCTCCCCTCGATCTCGGCGGCCCGCTGGCTCGGCCCGAAGACCGCCAGGCCGCGGTTGGCGAGCTCGTCGGCGAGCCCCAGGGTCAGCGGCAGCTCGGGGCCCACCACCGTCAGGTCGATCTTCATCTCGCCGGCGAAGTCAGCCAGCCGCTGCACCTCATCCGCCGCGATCGGCACGCAGTCGGCCAGCGCCGCGATCCCGGGGTTGCCCGGCGCGCAGTAGAGCTCGCGCAGCAGGGGGCTCTGCCGCAGCTTCCAGCAGAGGGCATGCTCGCGGGCGCCGTTTCCGATCACCAGAACCTTCATGCCAGAACTTTCATGATGCCTATCCCTGACTCCTGAGGGTCGTCACGTCCGCCGCCGCTCGGCGGCGTCCAGCGCGGTCACCGCGATCACGTCCACGATGTCCTCGGCCGAGCAGCCGCGCGACAGGTCGTTGAGCGGCGCGCGCAAGCCCTGCAACAGGGGGCCGACCGCCCGCGCCCCGCCGAGCCGCTCGGTGAGCTTATAGGAGATGTTGCCGGAATCGAGGTCGGGGAAGACGAGCACGTTGGCGCGGCCGGCGACCAGGCTCCCCGGCGCCTTGCGCTGGGCCACCTCGGGGACCAGGGCGGCGTCGGCCTGGAGCTCGCCGTCGACCTCGAAGGAGACCTTCCGCCGGCGCAGCACCTGGAGGGCCGCGCGCACCTTCTCGACCCGCGGATGGCGGGCGCTCCCCAGGGTCGAGAAGGAGAGCAGCGCGACCCGCGGCTCCTCGCCCAGCAGCACGCGGCAGCTCGCCGCCGCCGCCTCGGCGATGTCGGCGAGCGCTTCCGGGTCGGGGTCGGGGACCACCGCGCAGTCGCTGTAGATCAGCGAGCGGCCAGGGCGGCCGGCGCCGCGATCGGGCCCTTGCGGAATCACCATCAGGAAGCAGGAGGAGACCACCTTGAGACCGGGCCGGGGACCGATCGCCCGCAGGGCAGCCCGCAGGGTGTCGGCGGTGGTGGCGAGCGCTCCCATCACCGCGCCGTCGGCGCGGCCGGTGGCCACCCGCAGGGCCGCGTAGTGGAGCGGATCGCGGGCGAGCGTCGCGGCGACCGCCGGATCGTGGCCGAGGGCGGCGAGGCGCTCTTCCAGATAGAGGGTGAGGAGCGGCAGCTCGGGATCGGACGCCGGCTCGAGGACCGGAACGGTGAGGGCCACCCCCGCGGCTTCGGCGGCACTCTCGACCGCTCTCCGTGACCCCACCAGGGAGGCCCGGCAGAGGCCGAGAGCGGTCGCCCGCTCGGCCGCCGCGACCACGCGGGGATCCTCACCCTCGGCGAGGAGGATGGCGGCAGGGCTCGCCTCGGCGGCGGCCCGCGCGCGCAGGCTTTCGAGCGGGTTCGGCACCGCGGGCTCGGGGGGCTAGGCGCTCGCCGCCCCTTTGAGGACCATCGCGCCGGTCGGCTGCGGGACGCCGCCGAGGGGCTCGACGGTCACCGCCCAGGCCTGGATCTGCCGCGGATCGGTCACCCGGTCGACGCGGACCGAGGCGTTGCCGCGGGGGTCGACGGCGAAGGTCCCCGCCGACACCGGCTTGCCGGCGGCGATGAACCAGAGCTGGTAGGTCTTCCGGTCGGGCAGCCGCGGCAGGCCGAAGGCGTAGAACAGGGCCTCGCGGGCGTGCGGATTGACGTAGGTGCTGCCGGCGGCGTGCGAGCCCGGGCTCAGCCCGGACAGCGAGACCAGCTGGACGCCGGGCGCGGCGAGGATCTGGAGCGCCTGCTTCGCCCGTTCCGTCTCGGCCTGCGCGCGGCTCACCTCCCGGCTCAGCGTCTCCACCCGGCGCGACAGGTCGTCGCGCTCCGCCGCCAGACGCTCGGCTTCGCGCTCCATCCGCGCCCGGCCGATCACCCCCCAGAGCGAGAAGGCGAGCAGAAGGAGGGCCGCGAGGGCCAGCCAGCCGGCGAGGGAACGGGACGGCGGCCGGCGCGCAGCTGCGCTCGCCGGCAAGGGCGGTGTTCCCCCGGCCAGGCGCAGGATGCGGACCCGCGTCGTCTCGGCGGGCTCGACCGGTGGGATCTCGGCCGCCAGCTTCTCGAGGTCTCCCTGCCAGAGCGCGAGCTGGCGAGCGCACTCGTCGCAGCCGCCGGCCAGGTGCGCTTCGAGCTCGCGCAGCTCGTCCCCCTCCAGCGCGCCGAGCGCATAGGCGGGGAGGAGCTCCTCGAAGCGAGGGGAGTGAGGGCTGCTCATGCCGAGGCGCCCAAAACCTGCCGGAGCTTGTTCATGCCGAGCAGAATCCGCGATTTGACCGTGCCGAGCGGCGCGCTCAGGCGGTCGGCGATCTGGGTATGGGTGAGCCCTTCGTAGAAGGCGAGCTCGATGCAACGGCGCTGATCCTGCGACAGCACCCCGAGGGCGGAGTCGACCTGCCGTTTCCGGTCGAGCCCCTCGAGGCGCTCGGTGCCGATCGGGGCCACCGCTTCGCTCGTCTCCTCGCCGGCGGCCTCCTCGCGGCGGCGGACCGAGTCCCGCCGGCGGAGCCGGTCGAGGGCGCGGGAACGCGCGAGCATCAGGATCCAGCCGCGGGGCGTCGAGCGCGCTTCGTCGTAACGGTCGGCCTGCATCCAGACCTGGAGGAAAACCTCTTGCAGCACCTCTTCGGCCTCCCCTCGCCGCCCGAGGATGCGGTCGATCAGACCGAGGGTCAACGGTGAATGGACCTCGAACAGGCGCGCGAATGCAGAGCCATCCCGGACGGCTATCCGACGCATCAGCTCGCGATCCTCCCTTTCGCGCTCGTCCATTGCCAAGACGGAGAATGCTACCCCGCCGGCAAGACGAACGTCAAAGAAGCCCAGAAGCTCTCCCAGTCGGCGGCGGCATCCGGAGAAGCCGGGATCATCTGCACCGCCTTGATCAGCCAGAACCCCGGCCGGTCGAGCTTGAGAGTGACCCGCCCCTTGGCGTCGGTGCGGGCGGTCACCTTGTCCGGCCGGCCGCGCTGGAGCGCCATCACCAGGGCGCCGGCGAGCGGCTTCCCCTCGTAGAGCAGGCGCACCGGCAGCTCCCCTCCCGCGGCCAGGGTGTAGGGATTCTTCTCCGCCACCAGCTCGAGCCGCTGGCCGAAGACCCGGTCGTACCCGGGTCCGGCGCCGTTCGTCACCGCGAGCAGAGCCTTGGCGCAGCGCGAGAAGACTTCCTTGGCCCCTTCGGCGCTCTTGCCTTGACGGGCGCGCAGGGCGCTGATCTTCTCCAGCCCTTCCTCTTTCAGATAGGCCTCGAACTTCACGCCGTCCAGCGCCACCGGAAAGCGGCTGCTGTCGTAGACGATCGTGTAGAGGCCCGCAGCCGGGAAGGCGATGAAGCCCGCCGGCTCGGTGTTCGGCACTCCCGGCACCGGCAGGTCGCCGGCGGGGCCCGCCGCCAGGAAGCGCTTCATCAGGCTCGGATCGCGCGGCACGGGGTCGCCCTGGAGCTCCTGGCCCACCCGCAGCCGCACGGCCACGCGCTGCGCGGGGGCCGGAGTGAAGGTCGAGGGCTCGATCCAGAAGTTGTGCGCCTGGAGCGCCGGAGCCCAGAGAGCGCACACGGCCCAGAGGAGGCGGATGCGCCCCACCGATTCGAGATGCCGCATCATTCATTTCTCTCCTGAACGCGAACCGGCGAGCGGCGGAACCGCTCGCCGGCAGGCAAGAGTCTAACTAAGGGAGGAGTCTCAGAACTGCGTGGGGACTACCCCGTTCGGCCCGTTGGGCGACCCCGGCAGGGGCGCCTTGATGTAGGGGAACGTGGCGTCGAACTGGCTCGCGTCCTGAAGCACCTGGTCGGTGTAAGGCAGCGTTCCAGAGGGGGCATCCGCCGGGTTGCAGTAGACGCCCGGGAAGGCGTGGCAGAGCACGCCCATGGCGACCCGCAGCTCGATGTCGGTCACGTCGTCGCCGGGCCGGCGGCCGTTGGGGAAGCCGGCCATGTCGCCGCCGAGCACGCCGAGATTGTTCTGCGACGCCGCGGCGGTGGGTGCGATCGAGGTGTTCAGGCGCTGCATCTCGTGCGGCTTGCCGTCCGAGAGGAAGTTCAGCCCCTGGATGCCGGTGGCGAAGGTCGCCACCAGGTCGGTGCGCGGGATGTTGGTGGGCGCGGTCACCCCGAACAGGACATGGAGGATCGCCGGCAGGGTCGGATTGGTGATGTAGGTGGCGAGCGCCGAGTCACCCACCGGCGGGGCGGCGTTGAACAGGTCCTTGTCCTTGAGGCCGATCACCACCTCGTTGACCAGGGGCATGCCGAGGCGCGAGACCTGGACGAAGTCGCCGCTGCTGTTGGTCGGGTTCATGAAGGTGGGGCTGGTCGAGAGCACGCGCGAGCGCGGCAGCGACGCCGTCTGCCAGCCGCCGATGATCGGGTGGGTGGCGTCCTTGGTGAGGCACTCGGTCGGCACCTCGAGCGCGATCGTGGTGATGTTGAAGTGCTCGAGCGGGTTCGGCTCCGCGTCGCGGGCGCCGAGGGGGTTGAGGTTCACCAGGTCGAAGATCTCGCCGACGTTGACCGCGAAGGGCTCCTTGCGCTGGCCGAGGAAGACGCGGCCGATGGCGTTGCCGCCCTGGCAGCCCGGGAACTTGAACTCCTGGACGAAGTTGGCCGCGTAGTCCGCGTAGTTGGGGATCGACTTCTCGCCCACGTTGTCGGCCGGCTTCGCGAAGCGGGAGCCGCCGCTGGGGCTGGTGACGAAAGCGTTGCCGCCCGGATGCACGCCGTTGCCGACCGCGCCGCGGATCACCCACATCGTGAAGCTCTCGACGATGTTGAGGTTCGGCGAGCGATTGCCCGGCGCGTCGCCGGTGAACGGTCCGATGTTGTACTGCGGGATCGAGACGTTCTTGCCGCCGACCGGCAGCTGGATGTCGACCAGGCGCGGCGCGACCCGGAACTGGAAGGTGATGTCCTCGACGCCGTCACCGGTATTGTCGATGTGGATGCGATAGAGGGCGTCGGGGTCCAGGAAGAAATAGTTGGGGCCGCCGAAAGGCGGCTGGAAGGGCTGGTAGTCGGCGATCAGGGTCGTGTACCCCGCCCGGCCGTTCTCATAGCTCCTGAACATGTAAAGATCCGTGCTGTCCACCTTGGGCATCTTGGTGATCCCGGGTGCCTCACGGTGGCTGGATGCCTGGGACTGGACCGCTCCCAGGACGCCCAGAAGGCAAATAAAGACGGCGACGACCGACCGGCTTCTCATTTTTTTCTCTCCTCCTCTTTCTCCCGATCAGGGATTTTGTGGCTCCGGAATCTCAGGCAAAACGGCTGCAGGTGACTCGCGCCCGTACTCTCCGGCTCCGCTTTCAATCCCATTACGCAACCGGCCGCGCCGGCGGATGACCTTTCCGCGAAGAAAACCCATCCCGCCCCCTCTACCGGTAGAATGCCGCGCATGACCGCAACGACTCCCCGTCCCGATGGCCGTTCCCTCGACGCTCTCCGCCCGGTCCGCATCGAGACCGGCGTCCTCAAATTCGCCGAAGGCTCGGCGCTGATCTCGATCGGCGAGACGCGCGTGCTGTGCGCCGCCAGCGTCGAGAACCGGGTCCCCCCGTTCAAGAAGGACAGCGGCGAGGGGTGGATGACCGCCGAATATTCGATGCTGCCGCGCGCCACCCACACCCGCAACCAGCGCGAGGTCTCGCAGGGGAAGCCCTCGGGGCGCACCGCCGAGATCCAGCGCCTGATCGGCCGCAGCCTGCGCGCCGCCCTCGACCTCACCGCGCTCCCCGACCGCACGCTGACCCTCGACTGCGACGTGCTGCAGGCGGACGGCGGCACGCGCACGGCGGCGATCACCGGCGCCTACGTGGCGGCCGTCCTCGCCCTGGGGAAGCTGGCGCTCCAGCGCGAGATCACCGCCTGGCCGATCCGCGACCAGGTGGCCGCCGTCTCGGTGGGCATCGTCGGCGGCATCCCCCGGCTCGACCTCGAGTACGTCGAGGATCAGGTGGCGGAAGTGGACATGAACGTGGTCGCCACGGCCGGCGGCTCGCTGATCGAGATCCAGGGGACGGGGGAGCGGCGGAGCTTCCGCCGCGAGGAGATGGACGCCCTGGTCGACCTCGCCTTCAAGGGGATCGGCGAGCTCGTGGCGGCGCAGAACGCCGTCCTCGCCGCCACGCTCGAAGAGGTCACCCAGGCGCTCTCCCGCGACCGCAAGCGGCCGGCCCCTCCGAAGCCCGAGAAGGATCTTTACGGCCGGCCCTAGACCAAATCAGGAGTCGCGGCGGACGAAGGAGTAGCTGTCGCGCACCCGCCGGGAGAGGAAGCTTCCCTTCGAGGGAGCCTTCAGCAGGGCTCGATAGACCCTCGCCGGAACCTTGAAATAGTCGTAGATCGCGCCGCTCTGGAACTCCACCTCGAGCACCGACGACCGCGCGTCGTAGCCGACCGAGGAGATGGCGGAAGAGGAGATGGGATGCCGTTGCATGTTCCTTCCGGCAGAACCCCGAACGTTGGGGAGCTCTCGCCGGAAGGAATCAATGCAAGAGAAATACCGTCGTGAGACGACGGCTGTTCCGCTTTTACGCTTCTACCTACGTTTCTGTCTAGAGGATGACGCCCCTGATGTCGACCGAGAGGATGGGGACCTTGGGGCTGTCGGTGTGGAAGGTCAGCTTGCCCTGGAACGGCCCCTTGCCGAGCTCGGGGCTCAGCGTGACCCGCACCTGATACTCGCGCCCCTCGGTGAGCGGCTCGAGCTTGACCTCGATCCCCTTGATGCTGGGCTCGACGCTGGTCACCTTGATCGACTCGGTGGCGAAGTTGCGGATGCTGAGCGACTTGCGGAGGGGCTCCTTGAGCTCGATCTTGCCGAAGTCGGCCACCGGCGGAGTCACCGCCATCACCGGCCGCACGAACCCCGAGACCGGGATCAGGACGACCTTCTGCTTCGGATGATTGGTATGGACCGTGACGTTGTCCGCCAGCGGCCCCACCTGGGCGTCGTTCGACAGCTTCATCTCGACTTCCCACTGCTTGCCCTTGGCGTCGGGGACCCGCTCCTCGGCCTTGGCCTCGCGGTAGCTGACCTTCAGATAAGGGAACGGGGAGTCGACACTGGTGATGTCCCAGGAGGAGCCGTCCGGCGCCCACAGGCTCTGGGTGATGGTCCCTTCCTGGCTCTCGCCCTGGACGACGATGTAGCGGGCGTAGCCCGGCTTGGCCGAGATGTAGGGATCCACCTTGGCGCGCAGCGTCAGGTCGATCTTGGGGGTCGCCGGGTCGTTGGTGAAGACGCTGACCCCCTTGGCGATCGGACCGCTGAAGGAGGAGGTGTCGACCACCGCGTGCACCTTGCCGGTCTGTCCGGCCTTGATCACCTTGTCGAACTCGGCCACGGTGCAGCCGCAGGCGGGCTGGACGTTGGTGATCATCAGGTCGGCGTCGCCTTCGTTCTTGATCATGAAATCATGGGTGACCTTCTCCCCCTTCGGGACGCTCCCCATGTCGGCGACCGGCTCGACGGCCACGGCCTTCGGCTTCGGGGCCGCCTTGGGGTCAGCCGGCTTGGCGGCGGCGGCCGGCGCGGTGGCGGCCGGCGCCTGGGCCGAGTATCCGGCGACCGTGACCAGAAAGGCGGCGAAAAGTGCCAAAATGACGGTCTTCGTGTGACGTTGCATACGTCCTGCTCCTTCTAGCGAGTGGATGAAAGCCTCCGGAATGCTACACTCCCGGCCCTTAAACGAGAAACTCAGCCCGTGAAATCTCCCAGACTCGATATTTACTGCATGGCGATCGGTGGTACGGGGATGGCTCCGCTCGCCTGCCTTTTGCAAGAGCAGGGCCACCGGGTGCGGGGAACCGACGGACCTCTGTACCCGCCGATGAGCACCCTCCTCGAAGCGGCCGGCATCCATCCGACGCGAGGGGTACGACCCCGCTCATCTGGAGCCGCGGCCGGACCTGGTGATCGTCGGCAACGCCATCCACCGCGACAACCCGGAGGCGGTGGCGGTCGAACGCCTGGGCATCCCCCGCGTCTCGATGCCGGAAGCGCTCGGCCGCTTCTTCCTCGACCACCACCGCTCGCTGGTGGTGGCGGGAACCCACGGCAAGACGACGACCACGGCGATCGCGGCCTGGGTCTACGCCGCCTGCGGGCGCGATCCCGGCTACCTGATCGGCGGCGCGCCGCGCGACCTGCCGGCGAGCTTCCACGACGGCGCCGGCGACCGCTTCATCATCGAGGGGGACGAGTACAACGCGGCCTACTTCGACCGCGGCCCCAAGTTCCTCCATTACCAGCCCGAGACGCTGCTGCTGACCAGCGCCGAGTACGACCACGCCGACCTCTACCCGACTCCCGAGGCGCTGTGGGCCGCCTACGAGCGGCTGATCGCGCTGCTCCCGGCGGACGGCCTGCTGGTCGCCTGCGGCGACACCGCCAAGGTTCGCGAGTTGGCCGCGCGGGCTCCCTGCCGCGTCCTCTTCTACGGCCTCGAGCCTGGCAACGACCTCCATCCGCTGGGAGGGATCGAGGCCCTCCCCGAGGCGAGCCGCTTCCGCGTCCGCGACGCCGAGGCCGAAGCCGCGGGCGACGGCGAGGTGGAGATCACCCTGCCGCTCGCCGGCGGGCACAACGTGGCGAACGCGCTGGCGGTCTGGGCCGCCGCCCGCCGCGACGGCATCCCGCCTGCGGACGCCGCCGCCGCCCTCGCCCGCTTCCACGGCGTCAAACGGCGCCTCGAGGAGCTCGGCACGGCGCGCGGGGTGACGGTGGTCGACGACTTCGCCCATCACCCGACGGCGGTCGAGAAGACGCTCCTCGCCCTGCGCCAGCGCTATCCCGCCCGGCGGGTGGTGGCCCTCTTCGAGCCGCGCAGCCTGACCGCCGGCCGGCGCTTCTTCTTCGAGCCCTACCGCCAGGCTTTCGCCGGCGCCGACCGCGTGCTCTTCGCCCCCACCTTCCACAACGGCCGCCTGGCCCCCGAGGAGCGGCTCGACTTCGCCGCCCTCGCCGCCGCGCTCACCGCCGCCGGCATCCCCACCGACCTCTGCGCCGACAACGGCGCGCTGCTGCGCCAGGCCCTCGCGGAAGCGGGGGACGGCAGCGTCCTGGTGACGATGTCCTCCGGCTCGTTCGAGGGGATGCCGCAGAAGCTGATGGCGGGGCTGCGCGAGCCTCTCTAGGGCGCGTCCCGTAGCCGGTCTTCGAGGATCGGCAGCGGCCCCGCCAGCTTGAGGTCCGCCGCGCCGACCCCGCGAACGGCGGCGGACGGCACCAGCCCGACGATCTCGGTCTCCAGCACGCGCGTCCCCAGTGCCGCCGCTTCCGCCTCGACCCGCCGCAGCGCCTGGAGCGGGGAGGTCCGCCGGTAATCGATCAGGTTCATGCTCACCTGGGCCAGGCCGCGGCTCGCCAGAGCGATCCCCAGGGCGCGCACCGCCGGCAGCCCGCCCGCCGCCTCGCGGATGCGGCCGGCAATGGCGCGGGCGAGGGCGACGTCCGCCGTCGCCAGCACGGCATTGAACGCGACCAGGAAGAAACGGGCCCCGATCACGGTCGCCCCCGCGGTGGGGTGAGCCCGCGCCGGCCCGAAGTCGGGAGCCCAGGCGGGGTCGGCGAGCCTCGCCGCCAGATTCTCGAAGCCGCCGCTGCGGATGGCGGCCAGCGCAGCGCGCTCCGGCCGCCGAGCCGCCCGCTCGTAGAGGTAGACCGGCAGGCCGAAGCGCTCCGCCACCGCGGCGGCGAGCCGCTCGGCAGCCGCTACCGCCACCGCCATCGGCGTACTCCCCAGCGGGACGAACGGTACGACGTCGACCGCCCCGACCCGTGGATGCGCTCCCCGGTGCCGGATGAGATCGATCTCGGCGAGGGCGGTTTCGTAGAGGGCGAGCAGGGAACGATGGAGCCCCTCCGGGTCGCCGGCCAAGGTCAGCACCGAGCGGTTGTGGTCGGGATCGGACGACACGTCGAGCAGCCGGACTCCCGGCGGGGCGGCGGCCGCGGCCGCCAGCCGCGCCACCACCTCGGGGCGCCGCCCCTCGCTGAGGTTGGGAACGCATTCGAGCGACAACACGGGATTACGTTATCAGCGCGCTGCGAGCGTTGGACGCCGGGCGAGATCCTCTGTTAGGATACGGCTCGATTTTTCAGCTCAATTGAGAGAATCCCAACTGCCGATGAGCTACTCCGGTAACCCCTCGCTCACAGCCGACGTCAGGCAGCGAATCCTCAGCACTTTCGATCAGACGTTGGAGCTCGCCCAGGAGGGAAACCGCCAGGAGGCGCTCCTCGGCTGCGACTTCGTGCTGCGGATGGATCCGCAATTCCAGCCCGCCTATCTGCTCCAGGAGCGGATCCGCTCCACCGCCGGCCCGGTGCGGGTGGACGACCTGCGCGGGGAGGTCGCGATCCCGTCGATCCCGTCGATGGACGATCCCTTTGCCGATCTCGACAGCCTGAGCCTCGACCTTCCGGTGAGCCTGCCCGGCGGCGGCGCGCTGCGCGCCGAGCTGCAACCGTTGCTCGACCAGCGCCGGTTCCCGGAGCTGATGGCCGTCGCGCAACGGGAGCACGCCGCCGTGATGGCCGATCCCGAGCTCCAGCGGCTGGTCGGCGAGGCCCAGGAACGGATGGAGGCGGAGCCCTACGTGCTCAAGTTCCTGGGCTCGGCGCGGGCCGCGCTCGCCAACGGCGACGGTGCCGAGGCCACCCGTCTGCTCGACAAGGCCCGCGCCCTCGACCCCACCCATCCGGCGCTGGCCGGGCTCGGGAGTCCCCGGGCCGCGTCGTCGGCGGCGGCGGGCGCGGGCCCGGCTCCCTTCCCGCCGGCGCCACCGCTCCCCCCTCGTCCTTCTCGACGATGCCGACGATCGCGATGGCGCTCCCCTCGCCGCTGGCGGCTTCGGCGATGCCCACCAGCCTCGCCTTCGGCGGCGGCGACTCCGAGAGCGACCGCCGCATCCGCGAGCTGCTCGACGAGGGGCAGCAGGCCTTCGACGGCGGAGATCCGCAGGGCGCCATCGACGCCTGGTCGCGCATCTTCCTGATCGACATCGATCATCAGGAGGCGTCGCGCCGCATCGAATCGGCGCGCAAGCTCAAGGCCGAGTCCGAGCGGCAGGTCGAGGAGATCTTCCACGACGGCGTCGAGCGGCTCGAGGCGGGCGATGCTCCGGCGGCCCGGCAGGCGTTCGCCCGGGTGCTCGAGATCCAACCCGGCCACTACGCTGCCCGCGAGTATCTCCAGCAGCTCGACGCCGCTCCCGCGGCCGCGTCGAAAGGAGCGCGCGCGCAGGCTCCCGCCCCGGCTCCAGCCGGCTCTTCGGCAAAAGCCGCCGCGCGGCCGGATCTCAAGGAAGAGATCCTGGTCCCACCGGAGCCTCCCGGGCAGGAGAACGCCGCCGCCAAGCCGGCACGCAAGACGGTTGCCGTTGCGCGCCAGGGGAATCGCCCCCGCCGCCTCTTCCTTCTCGTCGGCGGCGCCGTGCTGCTGCTCGCTCTGGCCGGAGCCTGGCTCTTTCTGAAGAATCGCGAGAACCTGTTCCCCAATTCGCAGGAGACCGAGGCGCCGCCACCCGCCGCGTCGGCGAAGAAGGTCGACCCCATCGGCCATGCCCAGCAGCTCCACAAGCAGGGGAAGACGCAGATCGCGCTCAGCCAGCTGAAGCGGATCCCGCCGAGCGATCCGCACTATGCGCAGGCCCAGCAGCTGATCGCGGAGTGGAGCGGGGCCGGGGCCGCGCCGGTCGCCGGGGGGACCACCGCCGCCCCGGGCGCGGTCGCTTCGGCGTTCGCCGGGGGCAATCCCGGGGCTCCCGCGCCCCCCGCATCGACGGAGGCGGCGCTCAAGCGGGACGCCCTCCTCACCTCGGCGCGGCAGGCCAATGCGGCGCACGGCTACGTCAAGGCTCTCGACGGGCTGGAGCGGGCGAATGCGATCGCCAAGCTCGACGGCGCGGATGCCCAGATGCTCACCGAGGTCCGCGCCAAGCTCGAGCCGCTCGCCAAACAGCTCGACGGCTTCCACCAGCACGAATGGGAGGTCATCCTTCCCGACCTCTGGCGGATGCACGAGGCCGATCCGGCCAATCACGACGTCACCCAGATGATCGTCGACTCCTACTACGACCTGGCGGTGCGCGACCTCCAGCGGGCGGACGCCCAGAAGGCGGGCGAGAAGCTCAAGGAGGCGCTCAACCTGGTGCCGAACGACGAGGCCCTGAAGCGTCACATGGCCTTTGCCCAGACCTACCAGGAGCGCCCCAAGGACCTGCTGTACCGGATCTACGTCAAGTACCTCCCTTACCGATGATGTGATGATGCGACGCTCCGGAAAGCCCGACGAGCCGGAAGAGCCGATGCTCTTCGACCTCCCATTGTCCGCCCCCGGCGGCGACGAGCCCGAAGAGCCCCCGATGCGGCGGGCGCCCGCCCGGCGGAGCGCCGAGCCCCGGGAAGAGCGGACGCCGGAGCCGGCGCGCACCTCGCGGACGGGGCCGGTGCCCGTGCCCTCGACCCCGCGGGCAGCTAGAGTCGCGAGAGACGCGGAGGATTCAGGGGAGGAGCCGGACGTGCCGGCCGACGAATTCGCCAAGCGGGGAAGCCGGATCGCGGCGGGGCTGGCCGACCTCGTGGTCCACGCCGCCATCGGGATGGGGGCGCTGTTCGGCTGCTGGGCCTTAAGCGTGCGGCCGACGCTGGCCGAGATGCCGGCCGGCGGGCTGTTCCTGCTCGCCTTCTCCTTCCTCTACATCGTGCTCCCCCTCGCGTTCTGGGGGCATACGCCGGGGATGGCCTGGGCCGGCATCACCGCGCACAACCGCGACGGCGAGCCGCTCACCTTCGACCAGACGGCCCGCCGCTGGCTGGGGGCGGTGCTCACCTTCCTCCTCGCCGGGCTGCCGCTCCTCCTCGCCTTCGGCGGGCGGTCGCTCACCGACTGGATCAGCGGCTCGGCCACCTACCCGCTGGAAGACGCGGCGGAGCCGGCGCTGGCCGCCTGAATCAACAGTCGCCGCGGCGGTCTCGCAAAACGCCGAACCCCATCCAGAGATTTCCCGCCGCCGTCGCCAGGGCGAAGGCGAGCAGGGGACGGCCGCCCGGGAAGAGCGCGGCGACCCCGCCCGCCTGGTAGAGGAGACCGCACACCCGGAACGGCTCGAAGGCGATGCCGCCCAGCATGTAGAAGGAGTGGCCGAGCAGGAGCAGCCACAGCCCGGGGAGCGCCCAGGCGAGGTCCTGCCAGACCAGCAGCGCCGAGAGGGCCAGCGCCACGAAGGAGAGGTTCCCCTGGAGACGGAGGACCCAGGCGGCGAGGGTGCCGGAGCCCTCCCGGCCGGAGCGCCGGATGGCCAGGATCTCGACCGTGCCGCCGAGCAGGATGGCGCCCGACCAGGCGAAGAGGACGCCCGCCGCGCCGCCGCGCTCGAAGGCGTAGGGGGTGGCGAAGGCCGCCACCGGCAGCAGGGCGGACCAGGCGAACCAGGACCAGGGGGATTGCAGGAACGGGCGGCTGGCGGCCCGGAAGAGGTCCCGGGCCGGCTCGAGGTCGTCGGCGCCCGCCCGGGGGGGTGAGAACAGCGGGTCGTACTCGGTCAGGCGGCGCGTCCCGTCCCGTGCCGGGCCAGGATCTCGCGCTGCGCCTGGGCGGAGCGCATCACCCGCTGCCGGGCGGCGAATTCGGCGTCGGTCACCATCGGCATCCGGTGCGCCTCCTCGAGCTGCCGCGCCACCGCCGCCGCGTCGATCTCCTCGATCCGCTTGGCTCCCTCGGTGAGAAGGGTCAAGCGGTTCTCCACCATCTGGGCGAAGCCGCCGTCGACGAACAGCAGCTGCTTGCCTGCCGGTCCCTCGACCCGCAGCTCGCCGGCCCCCATCTTGAACAGCAGAGGAGCGCGGTTGGGCAGGATGCCGACCTCACCGTCGTGCGCCGGAAAGGCGACGAAGGTGGCGTCGGCCTCGAGCACCGCCCGCTCCGGGGTGATCACGCTGCAATGGAACGTCTCGGTTCGCGCCATGATCTCTCCTGCCTCGGGCCTTAGCCTTGAGCGGCCAGCTTCTCGGCCTGCGCCGCCGCCTCCTCGATGGTGCCGACGTACATGAAGGCCTGGTCGGGGAGGTGGTCCCACTTGCCGTCGCACAGCTCCTCGAAGGAGCGGATGGTGTCGGCCCGCGACACGTAGACCCCGGGGAAGCCGGTGAACTGCTCGGCGACGTAGAACGGCTGCGAGAGGAAGCGCTCGATCTTGCGGGCGCGGCGGACGATGACCTTGTCCTCCTCGGACAGCTCGTCGACGCCGAGGATGGCGATGATGTCCTGGAGGTCCTTGTAGCGCTGCAGGATCTGCTGGACCCGGCGGGCCACCCGGTAGTGGTCCTCGCCGATGTACTCGGGAGCGATGATGCGGCTGCTCGAGGCGAGCGGGTCGACGGCGGGGTAGATCCCCTTTTCCGAGATGCTCCGCTCGAGGTTCACCGTGCTGTCGAGGTGGGTGAAGGCGGTCGCCGGCGCCGGGTCGGTGTAGTCGTCGGCCGGCACGTAGATCGCCTGGATCGAGGTCACCGCGCCGCGGCTGGTCGAGGTGATGCGCTCCTGGAGCTCGCCCATCTCGGTGCCCAGGGTCGGCTGGTAGCCGACCGCCGACGGCATGCGGCCGAGCAGCGCCGACACCTCGGAGCCCGCCTGCGAGAAGCGGAAGATGTTGTCGATGAAGAGCAGCGTGTCGACGCCGGTCTGGTCGCGGAAGTACTCGGCCATGGTGAGCGCCGAGAGCGCGACGCGGAGGCGGGCGCCCGGCGGCTCGTTCATCTGGCCGAAGACCATCACGGTCTGGTCGATGACGCTCTTGCCGGTGTCGCCGATCTTCGCCTCCTGCATCTCGAGCCAGAGGTCGTTCCCCTCGCGGGTCCGCTCGCCGACGCCGGCGAAGCAGGAGTAGCCGCTGTGGAAGCGGGCCAGGCGGGCGATCAGCTCCTGGATGATGACCGTCTTGCCGACGCCGGCGCCGCCGAACAGGCCCGCCTTGCCGCCGCGCACCAGCGGGCAGAGCAGGTCGATGACCTTGATGCCGGTCTCGAACAGCTCGGTCTTCGAGGAGAGCTCGTCGAGCTCGGGAGGCGCGTGGTGGATCGGCCGCCGCTCCTTGACGGCGATCGGCCCGAGGCCGTCGATCACCTCGCCTACCAGGTTGAACACCCGGCCGAGGGTCTCGATGCCGACCGGCACCGAGATCGGCGCGCCGGTGTCGAGGATGTTGACCCCGCGCTGCAGGCCGTCGGTCGAGCCGAGCGCGACGGCGCGGACGCGGCCGCCGCCCAGGTGCTGGGCGACCTCGCACCAGAGGGTCTCGGTGCTGGTCTCGCCGAGCACCGTGCGCGGCACTTCGACCCGCAGGGCGTTATAGATCAGGGGCAGGTGCTCTTCCGCGAACTGGGCGTCCAGCGTCGAGCCGATGACCTGCGTCACTTTGCCGTAATTGCCGCCGTTGCCGGCGTTCTGGACGTTTTCCATAATGCCTTCCTATCTCTTAATAAGCTCGCAATAAGCTCGCCGGCTTCAGGACAGAGCGTTGGCGCCGCCCACGATGTCCAGGAGCTCCATGGTGATCTGCGTCTGCCGGGCGCGGTTGTACTCGCGCGTCAGCGCCTTGATCATGTCCTGCGCGGCGTCGGTCGCCGCCTTCATGGCGACCATGCGGGCGACCTGCTCGGAGACCGCCGCATCGTTGAACGCCTGGAAGAGCCGCACCCGCACGGTGGCCGGCAGCAGCTCGTCGAGCAGCTGCTCAGGATCGGGCGAGAACTCGTACTCGACCGGCTTCGCCTTCTCCTCGCCCGCCTTGACCTCGGGCTGGAGCGGCAGGAGCTGCACCACCACCGGCCGCTGCTGGCCGGCGGAGAGGAACTTCATATAGGTCACGTGGGCGGAGGCGATCTCGCCGCGGATGAAGCGGTCGATCAGCGCGTTGGCGATCGGCTCGATCTGGTTGAAGCGCGGCAGGTCGCCGATCCCCGAGGTCTGCTCGGCGACCGGGCGGCGCAGGAAGCGGAAGAAGGCGATCCCCTTCTTCCCCACCATGTGGACGTCGGTCGTCATCCCCGCCGGCTGGCGGTCGAGGTGCTGGATCGCCGCACGCAGGACGTTGGCGTGATAACCGCCGGCCAGGCCGCGGTCGCCGGTCACCACGACCAGGGCGGAGCGGTTCACCCCTTCGTTGGTCCTGAGCAGCGGATGATCGACGTCGCCCGCCGCGCGCGAGAGGTCGGCCACCAGCTCGGCCAGCTTCTCGGTGTACGGCCGGGTGGCCACGGCGCGGTTGAACGCCGCCTGGAAACGCGCGGTCGCGATGAGCTGCATGGTGCGCGTGATCTTGCGGATGTTGCGCACCGCCTTGCGGCGTTTGACGAGGACTCGACGATTGGCCATCTCGTGCCTCGCCCTTACGGAGCGACCTTGTCCTTGGGAGCGGCCCCCTTGTTGTACTGCGTCTTGAAGTCGCGGATCGCCTGGGTGATCTTCTCCGCCAGGTCGTTCGAGAGGTCCTTGGTGCGGTCGATCTCGTCGACGATCTCCGGGTGCTGGTCGCGGAAGAACTTGAGCAGCGCCGTCTCGAACTTGGCGACCTCGCGCGCCGGCACGTCGTCCAGGTGGCCGCGGGTGCCGGCGAAGATCGACAGCACCTCCTCGTTGACGTTGAACGGCTGGTACTGCGGCTGCTTGAGCAGCTCGACCATGCGCTGGCCGCGGTCGAGCTGGCGCTGGCTGGCGGTGTCGAGCTCGGTGCCGAGCTGGGCGAACGCCTCGAGCTCGCGGAACGCCGCGAGGTCGAGCCGCAGCGAGCCCGAGACCTTCTTCATCGCCTTGCGCTGGGCGTTGCCGCCGACGCGCGAGACGCTGATGCCGACGTTGATCGCGGGGCGCACGCCGGCGAAGAAGAGGTCGGGCTCGAGGTAGATCTGGCCGTCGGTGATCGAGATCACGTTGGTCGGGATGTACGCCGAGACCTCGCCTTCGAGGGTCTCGATGATCGGCAGCGCCGTCATCGAGCCGCCGGTGTCCGGGAAGCGATGGACGCGGTACTTGTCGCGGTCGGGCAGGGTGGCCAGGAACGCCTCCGCCTTGTGCTTGCCGTGCGGCCGGTGGAAGGCGCCGTTGGTGTCGTCCGGGCGCTGGTCGGCCGGCGCCTCGAGCCCCTGGGGGTGCTTGACGGAGAGCGCGCGGTCGCGGCTGTCGGCCGGCGTGTCCTTCGGCACCACCGCGAACTCTTCGCGCAGCTTGACGCTGCGCTCCAACAGGCGCGAGTGGAGGTAGAAGACGTCGCCCGGGTACGCCTCGCGGCCCGGCGGACGGCGCAGCAGCAGTGAGAGCTGGCGGTAGGCCTGCGCCTGCTTCGACAGGTCGTCGTAGACGCAGAGGGTGGCCTTCCCCTCCTGGTACATGAAGTACTCGGCCATCGCCGCGCCGGCGTAGGGGGCGATGTACTGCAGCGGCGCCGGATCGGCCGCCGAGGCCGAGATGACGATCGTGTAGTCCATCGCGCCGACCTCGCGCAGCTTGTCGACCAGGCCGACCACCGTCGACTCCTTGAGGCCGATCGCGACGTAGACGCAGATCACGTCGCCCCCCCGCTGGTTGACGATGGTGTCGATCGCCACCGCGGTCTTGCCGGTCTTGCGGTCGCCGATGATCAGCTCGCGCTGGCCGCGGCCGATCGGGATCATGGCGTCGATCGCCTTGATGCCGGTCTGCAGCGGCTCGGTGACCGGCTGGCGCTCGGCGATGCCGGGGGCCTTGTACTCGAGCGGCCGGCGGTGCGGGGTGTTGATGTCCCCCTTGCCGTCGAGCGGCCGGCCGAGCGGATCGACGACGCGGCCGATCAGCTCGGGGCCGACGGGGACCGAGAGCAGCTCGCCCGAGCGGCGCACCTCGTCCCCCTCCTTGATCCCCAGGTAGTCGCCGAGGACGACGGCGCCCACCGAGCTCTCCTCGAGGTTGAACACCTGCCCCTGCGCGCCGTTGGCGAACTCCAGGCGCTCGCCGGCCATGGCGCCGGTCAGGCCGTAGATGCGGGCGATGCCGTCGCCCACCTCGAGCACCGTGCCGACCTCCGAAAGGTCGACCTCGGTGCGGTATTTGCGAATCTCTTCTTCGATGACCGAAGCGATCTCGTCGACTTTGAATCTCATGAAGGCTCCTTGCCTCGCTTACGACTCGGCAACGTAGGCTCTGCCGCTATGGATCTCACGCGCGGCGCGCGATGCCAGCGCCGTGCTCAAATCGTGCAGCCGGGACGCCACGCTGGCGTCGATCTTCCGCCCGGCGACCTGAACGACCAGGCCGCCGATCACCGCCGGATCGACCTTTTCGATCAGCGTCGGCTTGCGGCCGGTGGAGGCGGCGAGCACCTCCGTCAGACGGGCGCGCAGCTCCGGGGTGAGCGGCACGGCGGTGCGGACGCGGACGTCCACCCAGCCGCGCAGGTCGCGCAGCGCCGCCCGGTAGGCGAGGGCAATGGCGCGGACGGAGGAGAGGCGTCCCTTGCGATTGACCACCAGGAGCGAGTCGACCAGCAGGTCGCTCGCCTTCCCCCGGAAGGCCTTCTCGATCACCTGCTCGTGCGGCCCCTCCTCGACCAGCGGGCTGCCCAGGAAGCGCTCGAATTCCGGGTGGCCGTCCATGTAGGCGACCAGTCCCTCCAACTCCTCGAGCAACGCCTCGGACTGCCCCTTCTCCTCGGCGACGTGCAGCATCGCCTCGGCGTACAGGCGCCCGACCTCCCGATCGCGCTCGTCGACGTTGGCCACGGCTAGCTCACCCGCATCCCGGAGCCGGGGCCGCTCGCGATGCCGTCGATCGCCTCGGCGATCAGGCGGTCGTGGTCCTGGGGGGTCAGCTCACGGCCGATGACCCGCGCCGCGAGATCGGTCGCCAGGCGGGCGGAGAGCCGGTAGAGATCCTTGGTCGCCGCGTCGGTCGCCATCTGGATCTCCCGCTTGGCGCGCTCGATCGCCTGGTCGGAGGCGTGCTTGGCCTCCTCCTCGATCTTGCGCTTCACCGCCTCGGCGTCGCGCCGCCCCTCCTCGACGATCGCCGTCGCCTCGGCCCGCGCCGTGGCCAGCCGCTCCTCGTACTCGCGCAGCCGGGCCTCTGCCGCGTCGCGGTCCGCCTTCGCCTTGGCGAGCGCCTCGTGGATGAAGCTCTCGCGGGCCTGCAGCGTCTTGAGGATCGGTCCCCAGGCGTACTTGCCGAGGATGACCAGCACGAGGACGAAGATGAGGATCGTCCAGACGGAGTTGCCGAGATCGCCCGCGAACAGGCTGGGCTCCCCTCCCTCCGCCTCTGCCGCCAGAGCGGGGAGCGCGATCATCATCAGTGGAGTCAATAGAAACAAGGTTCTTTTGATCATGCGGGTCACCCTGCAAATACTCACGAAATATTCGCGTTCAAAGCCCCTTCCCCGATCGGAAGGGGCTGGATCCCTGACTTTACGGCCTCAGCGGGAGGCCAGCAGGCCGACGACGACCGCGAACAGCATGGCGCCTTCGATCAGCGCGGCGGTGATGATCATCGCCGTGCTGATCTGGCCAGCCGCCTCGGGCTGGCGGGCGATCGACTCGACCGCGCTGCCGCCAATCCGACCGATGCCGAGGCCGCCGCCGAGCAGGGCAAGGCCGGCGCCGAGCGAGCCGCCCAGCTTGCGGGCGCCGTCCGTCGTGAGCAGCCCCCCGTCGTGGGCGCCGTCCACCACCGGGGTTCCCGCGGCATTCGTCTGCGCGTGGACCGGCGCGACGCCGGCGAACATCAGCACGAAACCGCAAGCAATCATCGTCAACGCGAGTTTGGCCGTTCTCTTGCTCATTGAAAAATCCTTTCCTAGGGTCGTTCCGCCCCCGTTCCCTCCGGCAGGGCGATTAGGTGTCGATCAGTGCGCCTGTGCCCCCGCGGCGTGATCGTCGTGGTGTTGGAACACGATCGACTGGCCGATGAAGAGGGTCGTCAGGAAGGTGAAAATGAACGCTTGCAGAAACGCGACGAAGATCTCCAACAGGGTGATGGCGACGCTGCCCAGCACCACCGGCACGGCCACTCCGAGAGCGGTCGCAATGCCGTTCGCCGCGGAGGAGAAGATGAAGCTCAGCAGCACCGCGAGCAGCACGTGCCCGGCCACCATGTTGGCGCACAGCCGGACGATCAGCGCGAAGATGCGGGCGAAGAGGCCAACGATCTCGATCGGGACCAGCAGCCACGACAGCCACCAGGGGCCGGGGTTGAAGTGGGCGAAGAAGTCCTTGCCGCCCAACCGGATGCCGTTGACGAGCACCATCCCCAGCGTCATCAGGGCGAGCGTCGCCGTCACCCAGACGTTCGCCGTCGCCGCGCCGCCGATGGGAGCACCGAACAGCCGGATGCCGCCGATCGGCAGAAGGCCCATGAGGTTGACCGTCAGCACGAAGAAGAAGACCGTCCAGATGAACTTGATGAAGCGGTCGGTGTACTCGCCGAGCGATGGCCGCGCGACCTCCTTGCGCAGATATTCGCAGATCGCCTCGATGGCGTTGCCGGCTCCCGTCGGCACCAGCGAGTCGACCTCGCCCGTCCCGCGACGGCGGCGCACCGAGAAGGGGACCAGCAGGATCAGCAGCAGCCCCGCGAGCATCATCATCACGATGTGGCTGTCCAACAGGGTGATCTTGCCGTTGGGCGAGAAGAACCCCAGGTCAGCGGCACGCTGGATCATCGGATGCCTCACGATGTGCTCGAGCGGGTTTTCTGCCAGGAATGCGATGAGCATTCGAATCTCTCCAATATCGAATCAGAAACCGCGGACCGCGTACCAGACGTCGAGTGCGAGTTGCGCTATGTACCCCAGCGCGATCCAGATCAAAAGCGGACCGCTCTCGAACCAGCCGGAAAGCCCTATCGACAGCCCCAGGACCAGCACGGTCCCGGTGCGGGCTCCCATCGCGATCAGCCCTTGCAGCGGCGAGGCCGGAGCCCCTGGCCGCCGAGAGAACGCGATCGGCAGAGCACCCACCACCGAGGAGACGACCCCGATGGCACACCCTGCAAGCATCGCCGGGAGCGCCCCCTCGCCTCCCAGGCGCCGGGTGGGCGCGTACCCCAAGAGCGCCGTGGCGATACCGATTGCGAGCGCCCAAGCCAGGAACCGCAGAAACTCCGCACCAGCCGGACGGGAGGCGGTCATCGCTGCCCGTCGCCGTCCGTCTTCCTGCTTCCGCGACCGGAGGACCTGTTGGCGAGCAGCGACTGCCGAATCAGGTTATAGGTCCCGCCAACGAAGCCCAGAACGGCGCCGATCAAGAGAGCCCAGGGTCCGGTATGGAAGTGTTGATCCCAGAAGTACCCGGCCAACGTGAGCCCTACGACCGCCCCCACGAACTCGAATCCGATGCCGGCCAGATTGGACCTGCCACTTCCGGACTTCGGCTCCTCAGGCATCGTCAGGCTCCCTGGAACCTGCACCGGTTCCGGCGTTCCCCACCGGCCTCGAGCCGGCGCACCGGAGACCCCATTTCTCCCAACGCGGGCGGAGCATAGCAGGTCGGGCCGAGCTTGTGAAGACCTTCACAAGCGGCGGGCCGCGATCAGTCCCGGAGGACCGGCAGCAGGGTGGAGGAGGGGAGGTCGAGGGGCACCGAGATCCCCTGGATCAGGATCTGGCGCTGGCGGCGGACCAGCTCTTCGAGGGTGGTGGCGAGGATGCGCTCGACGGCCTTCTTGACCTCCAGGAAGACCTCGCGGATGGCGCAGAACTGGGTGCCGACGTCGATCGTGCAGGGAAGGGCGAGGATCTGGTCGATCGTCGTCGTCTGCCCCTCGAGCGTCACCATGATGTGGCCGAGGGTGATCAGGGAGGCCGGCCGGGCGAGCACGTGCCCCCCCTGCGGCCCGCGGTTCGACTGGATCAGCCGGTCCTTCGAGAGCAGGGCGAGGATCTGGCGCAGATAGGGCTCGGGGATTCCCTGGTGCCCGGCGATCTCGTGGCTGGTGACCGGCCCCTGCTCGCCCTTCATCGCGATGTAGAGCATCGCGCGGATGCCGTACTCGCCTTTTGTGGAGATTTTCATCGGGTTCCTGGGTCAAAAGTCTAACATACCGCCAGCCCACTGCCGGCCGGCGCGGCCAGCCCGCTCGGCCTCGACGAGCGCCGGCAGCTCGGTCAGGTCCCGCAGGTCGCCCCCTCCCGTGTTGCGGGTGAGGTGGAGGGCCTTCAGGCCGGCGGCGACCGCCCCTTCGACGTCCTCGAGGCGCCCGTCCCCGACGTGCAGGACCGCCGCCGGCTCGACGCCGAGCCCGGCGACCGCCTGCTGGAAGATCCGCCCGTCCGGCTTCTCGACCCCCGCCTTCGCCGAGTAGGTGACCGCGGCGAAGAACTTGGCCAGCCGCAGCCGGGTCAGCAGGTCCGGCAGGCGGTGGTCCCAGTTGCTGATCACCCCCAGGAGTATCCCCTGCCGCGCCAGCGCCGCGAGCGTCCGCGTCACCTCCGGATAGACCTCCCAGGCCGCCGCCGTGCCGAAGCGGTGGTAGAGCTCGGCCGCCGCGAAGCGCGACGGCGGCGGCGCCCCTTTCAGCTCGCACAGCCGCTCGAGGAACCGGCGCCACCAGCCGCGCTCCCCCTCCGGATGGACGCCGAAGCGGTCGTGCCCCGGGTCGGCGCTGCACGAGAGCTCCTGCCAGACGGTCGAGATCAGGCGCCGCGCCTCGTCGGCATCGATCTCGACGCTGTGGCGGCGGAGGACCGCGGCGTAGATCTCCCCCAGGCGCGGGCTGTGGATCAGCGTATGGGTGACGTCGAAGGTGACCGCCCGGATCATGCCTTCAGGATACCGGATCTCGGCCGCCGCGCTCCGCCCGTGATAGCTTGAACGGCATGCGCTCCCCCCTAGTCCGCGCCGCCTTCGCGCTCCTGCTGTTCTCGACCTGGCTGGCGCTGCTCTTCTCGGGGTTCGCCTTCCGCGGCGGGGTCCATCTGCTGCTGCTGGCGGCGCTGGCGGCCTTCCCCTGGCGCTCGCTGCGGATCGGCGCGCGGTCCGGACCCGACCCTTCCTGAGCCGACTATTCCCGGAAGGCCGCGACCGGGTTCGCCAGCACTCCGACCCCCGAGACCTCGATCTCCACCCGGTCGCCGGGGCGCAAGGGGCCGACCCCTGCCGGCGTGCCGGTGAGCATCACGTCCCCCGCCTCCAGCGTCATCATCCGCGAGACGTAGACCAGCAGGTCGACAATCGGGAACACCATCATCCGCGTGTGGCCGCGCTGGCGCTCGGCGCCATTGACGCGGGTCACCACCTCGAGGTCCGCAAGGTCGGCGCCGACCCGGATCGCCGGTCCGAGCGGGCAGAAGGTGTCGAACCCCTTGGCGCGGGCGAAGCGGCCGTCCTTCTTCTGGAGGTCGCGGGCGGTGACGTCGTTGGCGCAGGTGACGCCGAGCACGGCCTCCCGCGCCTCCGCCGCCGAGGCCCGCGTCAGCCGCCGGCGGAGCACCACCGCGATCTCCCCCTCGTATTCGACCTGCTGGCTCTCCGGGGTGAGGACGATCGGCGCCTCCGGCGGGATCAGGGAGGAGGGCGCCTTGAGGAAGAAGAGGGGCTCCTTCGGCACGTCGTTGCCGAGCTCCTTCGCGTGCTCGGCATAGTTGCGCCCGATCGCCACGATCTTGCTCGGGCGCGCCGGCACCAGGCGCTCGGCGCCCGGCTCGACCTCCGCCCCGAGCTGCCAGTCGCTGGCGGAAGTTGCGAAGGGATCGGAGATGAGGAGGCGAAGGCGGTCCGGCGTGGCCGGATCGGCGGCCGCCCAGGAGCCGGACAGAGAGTCGGACGAGGCGATGCGGTACAAGAGCATACGGAGGATCTTATCCGGTTGGCATAGGATTCCGACGTCTCAAGGAGGAAGGATGCCGCGCCGCCTGCTGCTGATCAGCAACTCCACCAACCACGGCCAGGGCTACCTCGACCACGTCCTGCCGGAGATCGACGCTTTTCTAGGGCCGCTCCGCCGCCTGGTCTTCGTCCCTTTCGCGCTCAGGGACCAGGAGGCGTACGGCACCAAGGCACGAACGCGCCTGGCGGCGATCGGCGTCGAGGTGGACACGCTGACGGCGGACGGCGACGGCCTGCGGCTCGCCGCCCGCGCCGAGGCGTTCTTCACCGGCGGCGGCAACACCTTCCGGCTGCTGAAGATCCTCCAGAGCTCGCAGCTCCTGCCGCTGCTGCGCGAGCGTGCCCGGGCCGGCGTTCCTTATCTGGGGTCGAGCGCCGGGACCAACATCGCCGGCCCCACGATCCGTACGACCAACGACATGCCGATCGTCCGTCCGGCGTCGTTCAAGGCCCTGGGGCTGGTCCCCTTCCAGCTCAATCCCCACTATCTCGATCCCGACCCCGGCTCGACCCACATGGGCGAGACCCGCGAGCAGCGGATCCGCGAGTTCCACGAGGAGAACGACACGACGGTCGTCGGCCTTCGCGAGGGCGCCTGGATCCGCGTCGAGGGGGACCACGCCGCCCTCGGCGGAGCCCGCGGCGCGCGGATCTTCCGGCGCGGGGAGGCGCCGGAAGAGAGGCGGACGGGGGAGTCGCTCGACGACCTGCTGTAGGCCGGCCCGGCTCAGCGCCGGAAGCGGCGCACCAGGATGTCGGTCGTCTGCGAAGGGCCGCTCATCCACGCCACCACGAAGCTGCCGCCGGGGCCCGCCGCCAACACCGGCCCGAACTGCTCCGGCGCCGCGTAGCTGTTGGCTTGGCGCAACGGACCGAGCGGGAGGCCGTCCGCCGAGAAGCGGCGGACGGAGACGTGGTTTCGAACGGGTGAGTCCTGTTCTATCCAGACCGCGACGAAACCGGCTTCCGGGTCCGGGTCGACCGCGGCGCCGAAGAGGACCGCGGACTGGGTGCCCACCACATTCATGGCAGCGCCGAGAGGTGTGCCGTCCGCGGTGAAAGGCCGCACGAACAGGCCACGCTGGCCGTCGGGCGTCGGGTATACGGCCGTCCAGAGGAAGAGGAGGTTGCCGTCCCGGTCCGCCCCGGCATGGACCCCCACCAGGAGGACGTCCTCGGGGACGACCAGGAAGCTGTCGGCGAGCGGAGCACCGTCGGCCGCCAGGTGCCGCGCCCGGAGGTGATAGTGAGGCTCCGTCGAGGAGCTCGGGACAATCTCCTGCCAGGCCGCCGTCATCTCTCCGTTGGGTCCCAGAGCGAGGGTCAAGGGGAAAGCAGAGGTACCGGAGCTGATCAAGCTTTGCGGCCCGAGCGGTGCGCGATCCGGTCCGAAGGCGCGGACCGCGACTCCCGCGGCGGTGTAGTAGATCGCTGCGAACCTGCCGTCGGGACGGGACGCGACGGCGATATTTCGATCCGCCACCGGAGAGGCCACCACCGTGCTCCCCCGAAAGGCGCCGTTGGGACCGTACCAGCGGGCGTCGAGAGATTGCGCCGCCGCAGCCCCATGCGTGAAGACCACTACGAACGAGCCGTCCCGTGCGATGGCCACGCCGCTGGAATCGGCGGGGCTCCCCGCGACCAGGATCTCGCCGCTGGCGGGCGCGCCGCTCGCCGCGTACCTCCGGGCGTAGAGCGCAGACCCGAGCGGGCTGTCGCGGAGCCAGCTCACCACGAAATCGCCCCGCGGGCCGACCGCCATGCGCGGATCGAACTGATCCTGCCGCGCGTGACTGACCAGGATGTCGCCGCCGATCGGAGTCTGGGCGGGCAGGACCGCGGGAACGGCCAGCAGCAACAGCCACAGAAAACGCCGGGCTCTGCTCATCATCATCCTCTATCTCCTATCTCCTCTGAAACCGCCGGGCGAAGACGTCGCTGTGAAATTCCTCCCGCTGATCGCTGTCCCAGGCCACCACGAACCCGCCATCGGCCCCGATGGCGACCTGCCCCAGCGACCGGTGGCCGGGAGAGTCCCCGGTGACGGCGACGTTGCCGCCGAGAGGGCGGCCGTCCTCGGCAAAGCGGCGGGTGAAGATCTGCCGGCTGTCGCGGCTGCCATCGCCGAGCGGCTCGGTCCAGCCCACCACGAAGTTGCCGGCCTGGCCGACGGACAGGCTCCGTACGTCGTGGTTGATGCGGAGCGTCGGGCCGAGCTCCTTGCCGTCGTGGCGGAAGCGGCGCACGAAGGTCCCCTGGCCCCATTCCTCGAAGGTGCCGGACTCGGCGAGCACGATGTTCCCCTGGCCGTCCTTGCCGAGCTGGATCGTGAGCGGCCCCGCCTCGGTCGGCGGGCTGACGGTGGTCACCGGCCCGTCGGGCGTGCCGTCCGCGCCGAGGCGCCGCATTTCGACCTGCAGGTGGATGGCGGGGGACGGCAGCACGTCACCGTGCAGCCAGGCCACCGCCAGCTCGCCGGAGGGACCGATCGCCACGGCCGGCTCGCTGCCCAGCGGATCGACGAGGATCTCCGGGGTGGCCGGCGAACGGTCCGCGGCGAAGACGCGGGCCCGCACCGCCGTGGGGTCGGCGGGGTTGCCGTCGTCGGCGCTGGTCCAGGCGAGGACGAAGCGGCCATCCTCGCGGCCGGCGACGGCGAGGTCGACCACTTTCTCGCGGGTCACCACCGACTCTTTCTCGAGAGCGCCCGCCGCCGAATACCAGCGGAGCCGAAGGATCGGTTCCTCGTCCTTCCCGCGGTCTGTGTAGGCGACGGCGAACGATCCGTCAGCCCGCATCGTGACGACCTGCTTGCTGGCGTTGGCGAGCGTGTTCGTGACGACGATCGGGCCGGTGGCCGGGCGGCCATCCACCCCATAGCGGCGCGCATAGACGAAGACGGGGCCATCGAGCGGGCCAACGGCGATCCAGGTGACCACGAACTCTCCAGCGGCGTTCGTCGCCACCTGCGAGTCTCCGGCTTGCTGGATCGGAAGGTTGACCTGGAACTCGGCGCCCAGCGGATTCTGGGCCGATACCAGCTCCGGGCAGGCGAGAAGGAGAAGGAGGGGCAGCAGGAGACGATGGACGGATTTCAAGGGAGAACCTCCTCGGAGTCGGGCATCCAAAGAACAACTTCTATGCCTAAAAAGCATAGATCATGAGCTGAGACGGTGTCTACGGCGTCCGGCGTTCTCGGAAGTTCAGGGCGACAGCTGCTTCCATCTCACCAAGGCTACGGGCTGGACCCGTATATCCGGCACAACCCACCAAATCATTCAGATGGGTCGCGGGGAGATTCTGGCCCTCACGCGGGGCCGCCGGAAGGCGGGTCGATTCAGAGGAAGTCATAGATCTGGCCATCATCACCCTTATAAGGGTCAGGTAAAGATTCTACTCCTCCTGGCAAGAGGTTGCTGCGGCAACTCTCCTCCCGCTTGCCACCCCAGGTATAGAATCCGCAGTCGATCCATACGGTCCGCGAACCTTCGGGAGGAGCCCATGATCCCCGTCAAGCCCCAGATCGCCGAACGCGCCTACATTAAGAGTCTCGCGGAGTATCAGGAGATGTACCGGCGCTCGCTCGAAGAGCCGCGGGAGTTCTGGCGCGAGGCGGCGGGGATCCTCGACTGGTACTACCCGCCGCGCGACATCATGGATGCCGACCTCGAGGAGGTGGATTTTTCCTGGTACTCGGGGGGGCGCCTCAACGCCTGCTACAACTGCGTCGATCGCCACCTCGAGACGCGCGGCGATCAGACGGCCCTGATCTGGGCCGGCGACGAGCCCGGCGACTACCGCCACATCACCTATCGCGAGCTGAAGCACAACGTCGCCCGCGTCGCCAACGTCCTGCGCGCGCACGGCGTGAAGAAAGGGGATCGGGTCTGCATCTATCTGCCGATGATTCCCGAGATCGCCTACTCCCTGCTCGCCTGCGCCCGGATCGGCGCCGTCCACTCGGTGGTCTTCGCCGGCTTCTCGGCCGAATCGCTGCGCGACCGCATCCTGGACTCCACCTGCAAGGTGGTGCTCACCGCCAACGAGGGCCTGCGCGGAGGTAGGCGCATCCCCTTGAAAGCCACGGTGGACCAGGCGATCGAGGGGCTGTCGGTGGTCGAGAAGGTCTTCGTAGTGCGCCGCACCGACAAGGAGGTGCCGATGCGCAACGGCCGCGATTTCTGGCTCGAGGAGGAGACCGCGGCGCAGCGCTCGACCTGCCCGATCGAGTGGATGGCGGCCGAGGACCCCCTCTTCATCCTCTATACCTCGGGGTCGACGGGGAAGCCCAAGGGGGTGCTCCACACCACCGCCGGCTATCTCGTCTACGCGGCGATGACCCACAAGTACGTCTTCGACTATCACCCCGGCGACATCTACTGCTGCGCCGCCGACATCGGCTGGGTCACCGGCCACAGCTACATCCTCTACGGGCCGCTCGCCAACGGCGCGACGACGGTGATCTTCGAGTCGATCCCCACCTACCCGGACCCGGGGCGCTACTGGCGGATGGTCGACGACCTCAAGATCAACATCTTCTACACGGCGCCGACGGCGATCCGCGCCATCGCCCGCTCGGGCGACGAGTGGGTGACCAAGTACTCGCGCGACTCGCTGCGCATACTGGGCTCGGTCGGCGAGCCGATCAACCCGGAGGTCTGGCTCTGGTACCACGACGTGGTGGGAGACGGGAAGTGCGCCGTGGTCGACACCTGGTGGCAGACCGAGACCGGCGGCATCCTGATCACGCCGCTGCCGGGCGCCACCCCCTGCAAGCCCGGCTCGGCGACGCTTCCCTTCTTCGGCATCCAGCCGGTGATAGTGGACGAGAAGGGGGTGGAGATGACCGGTAACGGCGTCTCGGGGAACCTCTGCCTGCGCGGCACCTGGCCGGGGCAGGCGCGCACGATCTACGGCGACCACCGGCGGTTCAAGCAGACCTACTTCTCCCAGTTCCCCGGCCTCTACTTCACCGGCGACGGCTGCCGTCGCGACGAGGACGGCTACTACTGGATCACCGGCCGGGTGGACGACGTGCTGAACGTCTCCGGGCACCGCCTGGGGACGGCGGAGGTCGAGAGCGCGCTGGTGGCGCACGAGGCCGTGGGCGAGGCGGCGGTGGTGGGCTTCCCGCACGACATCAAGGGAACGGGGATCTTCGCCTACGTCCACCCGACGCCGGAGTACGAAAACGCGAACCGCGACGAGCTGGTCGGCACCCTCAAGGAGCAGGTGCGTCAGGTGATCGGTCCCTTCGCCACTCCCGACCGCATCCAGATCGTCACCGGCCTGCCCAAGACCCGCTCGGGCAAGATCATGCGCCGCATCCTGCGCAAGATCGCTTCCGGCATCTACGACGAGCTGGGGGACATCACCACCCTGGCCGATCCTTCGGTGGTGGAGAAGCTGATAGACGATCACCGCGCGCAAAGCGTATAAAGAGGGTATTCCCTCCTGGACCCTGGGGCGTGTTAGACTAGGGGCAGCTCCTCTATCCAGGCCCCATCTCTCCAGTTTCGGCGTGACCCGATGGTCTTGTCCAGTCGATTCGCACCCTTCCCAGCTGAATCCGTCCAGGCGTCGCAGTCCCCGCGCGCGGCAGAGTTTCCGCCATCCGTCCGTCTACCCAGGCACCGCGATGAACGGACGTCATCCGCTGCGCCAGCACCGGCGCGCCGCCTTCTGGACCCAGCTGCAGCGTTGGCTCAAGGCCAGCCGGCGGTGGTGGAGCGCACGCCGGTTCTGAGCTGGATCGTGCGATGGAATGAGCCGACTCCTCCGGCCGTTCTCGAAAGCGACGACCGACCCGCCACCAGGAGATCCTCGCGATGAGCCACCGTCCCCTCCGTTTCGATCCCTGCTCGCCCCTCCTCCGGTTGCCACGGTCGCTGCAGGTGACTCTCTGGGCCTGCGCTGGCGCCCTGGCCCTGGCGCTCGGAGCGGCCGCCGCGCAGAGCGCGCCGGCTCCGAAGCGCGAGCCCGCCGGCGTGATGAGCTACGAAGGGGCCGCCTGGCTGGAGCGCGAGGGGCGCGACCAGCAGGAGAAGCCCGAGGTGGTGCTCACCGCCATGCAACTGCGGGAAGGGATGACCGTCGCCGAGATCGGGGCCGGCACCGGCTACTTCAGCCGCCGCCTCGGCAAGGCGGTGGGCCCCACGGGCAAGGTCTACGCCGAGGACATCCAGCCGCAGATGCTCGATCTGCTCAAGGGGTATACCGCCAAGGCGGGGGTGCACAACGTCACCACGGTCCTCGGCACCGACACCGACCCCAAGCTGCCGCCGCACGCCGTCGACCGCATCCTGCTGGTCGACGTCTACCACGAGTTCCAGAAGCCGCAGGAGATGCTCTCCCGCATCGCCGAGTCGCTGGCGCCGGGAGGCCGGGTGATCCTGGTCGAGTACCGTCTCGAGGGGACCACCGCGGCCCACATCAACATCAAGCACCGGATGTCGATCGAGCAGGTGGTCTCGGAATGGACGGCGGGAGGATTCCAGCTCCTCGACCGGATCGAGAGCCTCCCCGCGCAGCGCATCTTCATCTTCTCGACCCGTGAGCAGGCCGCTGCTCCGGCCGCGAAGCCGCCAGCCCTATAATCTCTCCCAGTTCCTTCGGCTGCTGGATAAAAACCGAGTCTCACTTCAAAGGGGGTCAAGAGATGTCCAGGAAATGGATCGGGGCAGTGGCGCTGGTGGCGGTTCTGGTCGGTTTGCTCGTCGTGCCGGCGCACGCCGCGCAACCGAAGACCTATCAGGTGACGGGTCCGGTGCTCGAGCTGACGGCCGACATGATCGTGGTGAAGAAGGGGAGCGACCGCTGGGAGATCGCCCGGGACGCCACGACGAAAGTCACCGGCGACCTCAAGGTGGGCGCCACGGTCACCATCCAGTACCGGATGAGCGCCGCCTCCGTCGACGTCAAGCCGGCCACCGCCGCCAAGAAGAGCTCCAAGAAGGGCTCCTGAAGCACCCTCCAGCCCCCCGCGTCGCGGGGGGCCCTGCCGTAAGCCCGCCTTGATCTTTGAAAGAAACCGTCCGATCTCTTTCAAAGCCCCGAAAACTTTGTAAGCCCGCTTTCAAAGCTCGCCGAGCTTTTAAAGAAAACAGCCGTTTCCTTTCAAAGCCTCCGAAGCTTTGTAGGGTACCTTTCAAAGTTTCCCTGGCTTTGAAAGAATCAGGGCGTTTTCTTGCAAAGCTACCGGAGTACGCCGATGAACCCCGCCGACTTCCAAGCTCCCCTCGCTGGACGGATCGCTCAGGCGGCAGGCGGATACGCCGCTTTTGTGCCGGCGCCGCTTCCTCCGGACCTGACGTATTCGCCATCGCTGGTGCTCGCTCTCTCCCGTGCCGATTCCGCGCTGAGCGAGCTGTCGGGGCTTGGCCGACAGCTGCCAAATCCCAACCTTCTCATCGCACCCTATGTCCGGCGTGAGGCGGTGCTCTCCTCCAGGATCGAAGGAACCCGGACCAGTCTTTCGGAGCTGCTGCTGGACGAAGCCGAGCCGAGCCGCACAAGCGACGCGGACCTGCGGGAAGTCCAGAACTATGTGGAAGCGTTGGAGCACGGGCTCGAGCGTCTGCGCGAGCTGCCACTCTCCCTGCGCCTCGTCCGCGAGCTCCATGAACGGCTGATGCGAGGCGTTCGAGGCGATCAGGCCACCCCGGGAGAATTCCGCCGCTCCCAGAACTGGATCGGTCCGGCCGGCAGCACCCCCGCCACTGCACCCTACGTTCCGCCGCCGCCCGACGCGATGATGGACTGCCTGGGGGACTGGGAGCTGTTCCTCCATGACCGGACCCGTTTTCCGGAGCTGATCCAGTGCGCCTTGCTCCACGAGCAATTCGAGGCGATCCACCCCTTTCTGGATGGCAACGGCCGGGTGGGCCGTCTCCTGATCACCCTGTTCCTCGTCGAACGCGGCCGTCTTTCCCAACCGATCCTCTATCTTTCCGACTTCATCGAGGCCCACAGGCAGGAGTATTACGATTCTCTTCAGCGGGTGAGGACGATGGGAGACTGGCCCACCTGGCTCCACTTCTTCCTGACGGGCGTCGAAGCGACCGCGCGCTCGGCCGTCCGCCAAGCCAGCCGCCTGATGGATCTCCGCGAGTCCTACCGGCAACGCCTGAGCAAGCGGCCCAATGCCCTGAGGCTGCTGGATGCGCTCTTCATGAATCCGTACCTCACCACAGCCAGGGCCACGAAGCTCCTGAACGTCTCCCATCCCACCGCCCGGCAGGCGATGGTTTACCTTCAGGAAGAGGGAGTATTGAGCGAGATGACCGGCCGGAGCTGGGGACGGATCTATGTCGCCCGTCCGATCCTCGAAGTCATCGAGGACCGGATGTGAGAGCCGCGGTTCAGGCCTGTCTCACGCCGACAGGAACAGACCCTCGATCGTCCCCTGGATCTGCATCGCCGCCTGGTAGGGGTCGGGGGCGTTGCGAATGGGGCGGCCGACGACGATGTAGTCGGCGCCGTTGCGCAGCGCCTGCTCGACGGTGACCACCCGCTTCTGGTCGTCCGCCGGACGGTTCTCGGCCGGACGGATGCCGGGGGTGACGAGGAGGAGCTCCTCCCCCAGGCTCTCGCGCAGGGTGTGCACCTCGAGCCCCGAGGTGATGACGCCGTCGCAGCCGATCTCGAGCGCCCGGCGGGCACGGGAGAGGACGAGCTGGTGGACGTCCACCGCGAAGCCCATCTCCTCGAGGTCCGCCTGGTCGAGGCTGGTCAGCACGGTGACGGCGAGGATCTTGAGATCCCCCTTCTCGCGGCAGGCCGCCTCCAGGATGGCGCTGCTGCCGGCGTGGACGGTGGTGAGGGTGATCGGCCAGCCGCGGAGCCGGCGCACGGCCGAGCGCACGGTCTCGGGGACGTCGAACAGCTTGAGGTCGGCGAAGACCTTCTTCTCGCGCGCCACCAGCCAGTCGATCAGCTCGAAGTAGCCGCCGGTCGCCATCAGCTCCAGACCGACCTTGTAGAACTGCACGGCGTCGTCCAGGGTCTCGACCAGACGCTTGGCCTCGTCGACGCTCGGCACGTCGAGGGCGAAGATCAGCCGCTCTTCGGGGGGGATGGTCTTGCGGGAGAGGAAGTAGGGGTCGCCGGTCTCGGGGTGCTTGTGCTCGTCGAGACGGCCTTCGAAGGTGCTCGCGGTGCTCTGGGTCATTAGGGCCCTCCGAGGCGGCAACGCTAACACACCCACGAGCGGCTAAGATATCGGCCGCATGCTCGAGCGCATCTTCCACCTCCGGGCCGCCGGCTCGACCGCCGGTCGCGAGGCCCTGGGCGGGGTGACGACCTTCCTGACCATGGCCTACATCCTGGCGGTGAACCCCGTCTTCCTCGCCGCCGCCGGGATGCCGCCCGCGGGAGCGATCGTGGCGACCGCCCTCTCCGCCGGCTTCGCGACGCTGCTGATGGCCTTCCTGGCCAACTATCCCGTGGCGCTCGCGCCGGGGATGGGGATGAACGCTTTCTTCGCCTACGGCATCTGCCTGGGGAGCCACGTCCCCTGGCCGGTGGCGCTGGGGATCGTCTTCTGGGCCGGGATCGTCTTCGTGGTGCTGACGGCGACCGGCGCGCGGCAGGTGCTGGTGCGGGCGGTGCCCGAGGTGATCAAGCTCGCCGGGGCGGTGGGGATCGGCCTCTTCATCGCCTTCATCGGCCTCCAGCACGGCGGACTGGTGCGGGCGGACAAGAACACGCTGGTGGCGATCGGCGATCTGCACGCCCCCGCGGCGCTCCTCGCGCTCTTCGGCCTCGCGGTGACCATCGCCCTGATGGCCGCCGGGTCGCGGACGGCGATCTTCTGGGGGCTGGCGGCGACCCTGGCCGCGGCGCTCGTCACCGGGGCTGTGACCGCCCCGTCCAGGCTCGTCTCGATGCCCAGCCTGGCGCTGCCGGGGCTGCAGATCGACCTGCTGGGGGCGCTGCGGCTCGAATATCTGCCGCTGCTGCTGGTCATCCTCTTCTTCGCCCTCTTCGACACGCTGGGCACCCTGATGGGCCTCGCTCATCAGGCGGGGCTGATGCAGAACGGCGAGCTGCCGCGGATCGGCCGGGCGCTCACCGCCGACGCCCTGGGCATGGTGGGCGGCGCCCTCTTCGGCACCTCGCCGGTGACCTCCTACATCGAGAGCGGATCGGGGGTGGCGGTGGGGGCGCGGACCGGGCTGGCGAGCGTGGTCACCGGCGCGCTGATGCTCGTCTCGCTCTTCTTCACCCCGCTGGTCGGCATGATCAGCCAGGCCGACGCCCACGGCCTGACGCCGATCACCGCGCCCGCTCTGATCCTGGTCGGAACGATGATGATCCGGGCCGTCCGCGAGATCGAGTGGCCGGACGCGACCGAGGCGTTGCCGGCCTTCTTCACCATCCTCCTGATGCCGTTCACCTTCAACATCTCGCACGGCCTGGCGGCCGGGATCGTGGTGTACGCCGTGGCCAAGCTGGCCTCCGGACGCGGCCGGGAGGTGCACTGGCTGATGTACGCGCTGGCGGTGCTCTTCGTGCTGCGCTACGCGTTCCTGCCGGTGTAGCCGGCTTTAGCCTGCCGGCCTAGCTCCTGCCGGCCAGGGGCTTGCGCTCGAGCAGCAGCGCCTTGAGCTGGGCGGGATCGACCGGCTTGGTGAGATGGAGGTCGAAGCCGGCTTCCTTGGAGCGGCGGCGGTCCTCCTCGCCGCCGTAGCCGGTGACGGCGATCAGCCGGGCCGAGGAGGTGGCGGGATCGCGCCGCAGCTCGGCGGCGACCTCGAAGCCGTTCATCCCGGGAAGCCCGATGTCGCAGAGCACGAACTCGGGATGGAACGTGCGCGCGGCCCGCACCCCCGCCGCGCCCGACCCGGCGAGCTCGACCTGATGCCCCGAGAGCTCGAGGAACTCGCACAGCGTGGCGCCGGCGTCCGGGTTGTCCTCGACCACCAGGATCTTGCGCGCACCCGCCTCCGGCCCGTCGGCGGGCTCGGCGAGCTCCTCCGCCTCGAGCCCATCGAGAAAAGGCGTGGCGGCGAGCGGCAACCGCAACGAGATCTCCGATCCCTGCCCCGGCCCCTGGCTGCGCGCGGCCACCTCGCCGCCGTGCAGCTCGACCAGTCCCTTGACCACGGCGAGGCCGACCCCCAGGCCGCCGTGGGCGCGGTCGAGGGTGTGGTCCCCCTGGGCGAAGACGTCGAAGACGTAGGGGAGCTCCTCGGGCCGGATTCCCGCGCCGGTGTCGCGCACGCTGAGCTCGGCACGCCGGCTGCCCGCCGGGCGCGAGACCTCGATGGCGATCCGCCCCCCCTTCGGCGTGAACTTGACGGCGTTGTCGAGCAGGTGGGAGAGCGCCTGTGCGAGGCGCAGCCGGTCCCCGCGAACCGGGAGCGGCTCCTCGGGCAGACGGAGCGCGAGCGCGAGCCCGTGCTCCTGCAAGGTCTCCCGGTAGCCTTCGGCCACGCCGCGGACCAGCTCGGCGAGGTCGAGCTCCTCGAGCTTCAGCTCGACCTCGCCGCGGGTGACGCGCGACGCCTCCAGGAGGTCGTCGATCAGCTGCGCCTGGTGGTGGACCTGCCGCTCGGCGGTGCCGATCGCCCGCTTCGTCGCCTCGTCGCCGGCCCCCTGTTTCAACCGCAGCACCTCGAGGGCGTTGCTGATCGTGCCGAGGGGGTTGCGCAGCTCGTGGGCGAGCATCGAGAGCAGCTCGGTCTTCGCCCGGTCGGCCCGCTCGAGCGCCGCGCGCTTCTGCGACAGCCGCAGGGTGACCTCCTCGAGCCGGGCCTCGCTGAAGCGGGCGCGCTGGAGCTGCGCCAGCATCCAGTCGATCCGCTCGTCGGGCGAGCGGTCGCCGAGCACCAGGTCCGGCGGCTCGTAAAAGGCGTTGGCGCAGACCTGGTCGCCGAGCACGGCGAGCGGATGGGTGTGCAGCGCCTGCTGGAGCACCTCGGACGGCGAGCCTTCGCGGGGGTAGCGGCAGAGCGCGCAGGTGCGGCTGCCGGCCAGGAAGCGGTTGAGGTGGGCCTCGTACTCGATCAGGCGTTGGTCGCCGTCCGCCGTCCCCTCCAGCACCCAGCCCATGTTCCAGGTCGCCCGCAGGCCGGAGAAGCCGTCGTCGAGCGCCTGCTGCTCGGCCTGGCGCAGGAGGTCCATCATCGACCCGGGGTCGAAGCGGCCGCCGGGGAGCCAGCTCTCCCGCTGGGTCAGGAAGACGAGGGCGCCGCGCTCGTGCTCGGCCTGGACGTCCACCCCCGCTTCGTCGAGGCAGCGCTCCAGGCGGCGCGCGCTGGTGCCGTGACCGACGAAGAGGCAGCGCTCAGCCGCCGCCAGCCCCGCCTTGAAGTAAGGGATCAGGGCCGCGATCTGCTCCGCGGCGCTCTGATAGATCAGACAGAGGTGATCGCCCTGCCGCAGACGGGCGATCCGATGCTCGAGATCAAGCTTCACGGCCAACCTCCCACCCGCGGTGAATTCGCGGCCGATGGAGCGGTGGTGCAAGATGCGTGCGCGGCAGGCCGCCCCAGAGACGGGATGAAAGGCGAGAGAGGGGAGAGAGAGCCCCGCGATCGGCGATCGGTGATCCCGGGGCGGGACCGCCGATCCTCCTTCAACCCGGCTCGGAGTCGGTCTTGACCTCGCCGGCGGGAGCCGGAGAGATCGTCTTGTGCAGGTAGCGCACCAGCTTGTGGAAGCCGTCGAGCATCTCGCTCAGCGCCTGCTCCTCCTGCGCCGGGAGCTGCCGGTTCAAGCCCAGGATGCGATAGACGCTGAAGCCTGCGCGGCCGCTCTCGTCGGTCTCTTCCGCGGCTTCCGGAGAGAAGGCGTTCCAGGCATCCCGCAGGGCACCCGGCCGGCGGATCCCCTCCGGCCGTTCGTTGACGATCTGGAGTGCGTTGTGCAGATCGTTGAGATCGCACTCGAGGGAGACCAGGATCTTCTCCAGCGTATCGAGCGACGGCTTCTGCTTGCCGGTCTCGTAGGCCGAGAGCATCGCCTTGGTGATCCCCGCGGCGTCGGCGACCTGGTACTGCCGCTTGCCCTGACGGTCGCGAAGCCAGCGCAAGGCCCTGCCAAGTCCGTGGAAGATTGACATGCGCGAAATGTACCGTTTCCGGAGCCCTGTGGCAAGCACAAACTTATGTGGATCAATGACTTGGAGCACGGAAAAAGATTCTGTAGGGACGTATATATGTTCTGGATGAAGGTGATTAAGAGCCGGCTTAGTTGTTGACCCTGGCAACATCTATTCTATAATCATACCGAATCTCGGTCCGGCGGTTCTCGGATTCGATGACCGGAAGAGCGGGAACCTGGAATAACTCTGGAATAACTATGGTGGACAACACGGACGACCATCCCGATTCCGATCTCCTCGAACGCTTCATGCGCCACGCCACCGACGCTGCGGAGCGCCAGCGGGTGGTGCGCCACCTGCTCGCCGGCTGCGCGCAGTGCGTGGCGGTGACGCGGTCGATCTGGGCTCTCGGCGAGCTCGTCGGGACGGAAGGCGACACGGCCGGGCGCGAGCCGGAACGGCCGGATCTGCACGATGCCTCAGAAGACGCCGCGACCGCCGCGGGCCTCCACGCCCAAGCGCTGGAGCTGGTGGCGGCCGGGCGTGGCGCGGCGGCCTTTCCGGCGCTCGCGCGGGCGCGCCGCCTCTACCTGCGGCTCGGCGACAGCGCCAACCTGGTGCGCCTCCGCCACCTGGAAGGGAAGATCGGCGGGGCCTTGGGGGCGACGCGCGAGGCGGAGGCCGCTTTCACCGACGCCCGGCAGGGTTTCCTGCTCGCCGGGCTCGGGGGGGAGGCGGCCGAAGCCCTGCTCGACCTCGCGGTCCTCTATGCGAGCGAGGGGCGCTCCGGCGAGATCCTCCCCCTCACCCGCGACCTGCTCCCTCTGCTGCGCACCCGCGACATCCGCCCGGGAGTCGCGGCGGCGCTGCTCTTCCTCCGCCGGCTGGCCGAGACCGAGCACGCGACGCTCGAGGTGCTCTCCGAGATCGCCCGCTACGTGAGCGCCGAGCCGTCGCTTCACCGTGGACAGCGGCGGACAGGGGTAGTAGTAGACTAGAGGCCGGTGAGTGAAGCTGCGGTCCGTCCTTCTTCCATCCTTTCCCCGGCAACCGCCCAGGCGCTGGAGCTCCCCAGCCTGCTGGCGGTGCTGTCGCGTTTCGCGGCGAGCGACTTGGGACGCGACCGCGCGCTCGCCCTGCGGCCGTACGAGGACGAGGGCGAGCTGCGGGCGCAGCGCGCCCTCTTCGAGGAGGCTTCGCGGCTCGCCGGCGAGCGCTCGCTGGTCCCCGATTTCGATGCCCCGCTCGGCGATCTGCTGACCCGGATCGCCACCGGCCGCCCCCCCGTCGAGGGGATCGACCTGGTGCGCCTCGGGGACCTCGGCCGCGCGACGCGGACGGCGGCGGCGCGCATTCGCGACGCGGTCCCCCCCTGCCCGGCGCTGGCGGCGCTCGCCCGCGGCCTCCCCGACGTCGATCCCCTGCTGAAGAAGATCGACCGCATGCTCGACCGCCGCGGCGAGGTGCGGGAGGACGCGAGCCCCCGCCTCTCGGCCCTGCGCCGGCAGATCCGCACCGTGCGCGACCAGATCTACCGCGACCTCGGGGAGTTCGTCTCCTCCCACAAGGACGAGCTCTCCGAGGAGACCATCCCGATGCGCGGCGGGCGGCTGGTGGTGGTGCTGCAGTCCGGCGCCCGCGGCCGCACCGGCGGCCTGGTCCACGGCCGCTCGGCCACCGGCCGCAGCTTCTATTTCGAGCCGCTGCACGTGGTGGAGACCAACAACACCCTGCAGCAGTCGGTGGAGGACGAGGAGGCGGAGCGGCGGCGGATCCTGATCGAGCTGATCGACGCCGCCCGCGCCGCGCTCCCCGATCTGCGCGAGCACTCCGGGTTCCTGGGCGAGCTCGACCTGCTGCAAGCCGCCGTCCGCTTCGGCGACCGCTGCGGCGGCGCGCTCCCCGAGATCGGCGCGCGCCACGACTTGAAGCTCCTGCTCGCCCGCCACCCCCTCCTCGATCCCTGCCTGGCGGACGTCCGCCAGGAGGCGCTCGGCCAGGCCGGGCATTCTGCGGCGATCGTCCCCCTCCACGTCGAGCTGGACGCCGCGCGGCGGATCCTGGTGATCACCGGCCCCAACGCCGGCGGCAAGACGGTGTCGCTGAAGACCGCCGGCATCCTGGCCCTGATGGCCCAGTGCGCGCTGCCGATCCCGGCGGCGGCGGGGAGCCGGGTGCCGTTCCTCTCCCGGCTGGTGGCGACGGTCGGCGACGAGCAGGACCTGCTGGCCGACCGTTCGACCTTCAGCGGCCGGCTCCTCCGCCTCCAGGAGGCCTGGGAGTGGGCGGGGCCGGACAGCCTCGTGCTCCTCGACGAGCTCGGCTCGGGAACCGATCCGGAAGAGGGGGCGGCGCTCGCCGAGGCGCTGCTCGAAGGACTGCTCGAGAAGGGGAGCCTGGGGGTGATCACCACCCATCTCGCGCAGCTCGCCGCGGCGGCGCTCGAGCTCTCGGGCGCCTCCTGCGCCGCGATGGAGTTCGATCCCAACACCGGCCGCCCCACCTTCCGCCTGGTGCCGGGGCCGCCGGGAGCGAGCGAGGCGCTCGCCCTCGCCCGCCGCCTCGGCCTACCCGCCGAGTGGCTCGACCGCGCCGAGGCGCGGCTGGGCTCCGAGCACCGCGACCTGCGGCGGCTGATCGCCGAGGTGGAGCGGGTGCGCCAGGAGCTCGCCGAGACCCGGGAGAGCCTGGAGGTCGAGCGCTCCGACGCCGAGAAGCTCCGCCGCCGCCTGGCCGACGAGCGGGCGGCCCTGGAGGACGAGCGGCGCAGCGTCTCCGGCCGCATGAAGGGGGAGCTCGAGCAGTTCCGCCGCGACATTACGGAGCGCCTGCGCCGCGAGGAGGCCCGCCTGCGCGAGCGCTTCGAGGAGGGGCGGCGCAAGGGGCTCGCGGCCGAGGCCGTCGAGACCCTGTTCGCGGCGGCGCCGGCGTTCGGCGTCGAGGAGCCGGTTGCCGGCGGGCCGCTGGTGGTTGGCGAGCCGGTGCGCCATCGCGGGCTCGGCTGGCTGGGGAAGCTCGAGAAGCTCGAAGGCGATCGGGCGGAAGTGCTGGTGCGCGGCAAGCGGGTGCGCTGCCGTCCGGACGAGCTCACCCCGGCGAGCGCGGCGACCCCCGGCGCGGCTCCCAACCGCAAGGAGCGCGAAGCCGCATCGCGGGAGGCGCGGGAAGCCCGCCCCACCTCACGCCTCGGCGGGCGGGGCGACCTCGACGAGGCGGCCTCCGTCCCCCCCGAGATCAACCTGATCGGCCAGCGCGTCGAGCCGGCGCTCGAGACGCTCGACGCCTACCTCGACCAGGCGCTCCTCGCCTCGCTCAAGGAGGTGCGGGTGGTCCACGGCCACGGCTCGGGACGGCTGCGGCAGGCCGTGCGCGAGCAGCTGCGGCGGCACCGCGGGGTCGCCGACATCCGCTCGGGCGCCCCCAACGAGGGGGGGGACGGCGCCACCGTGGTGACCTTCCGCGGGGCATGAGGGTGCGTCCCGGACGGCCCTGACCCATGCCCATCGGCAACATCCACATCACCCCGCAGCTCGTGCAGGCGGTGCGCGACGCGATCGACATCGTGGCGATCGCGTCCGATCACACCCGGCTGCGCAAGGCCGGGCGCCGCTACTCGGGGCTCTGCCCGATCCACAAGGAGAAGAGCCCCTCGTTCAGCGTCGACCCGGTGCAGGGGCTGTTCTACTGCTTCGGCTGCGGCGCCGGCGGCGACGCGATCAAGCTCCACATGCTGACCACCGGCGACGATTTCCCGGCGGCGATCGAGAACCTGGCGGGGCGCTACGGCATCCCGCTCCCCAGCCGCAGCGAGGCACGCTTCGCCGGCGGCAAGCCGGAGCGCGACGTCGAGGGAGCCCTCCAGGCCGCCGCCGAGTTCTTCCGCGACCAGCTCCGCAAGTCGGCCTTCGCGCGCTCCTACCTCGACGAGACGCGGCGCGTCCCGCCCGAGCTGGTGGAGCGCTTCGGCCTCGGCTACGCGCCGGACGGCTTCCAGAACCTCCTGCCGGCGCTGCGCGCCCGGGTGCCGCAGTCCGACCTCGAGGCGGCCGGGCTGATCGGCCGCTCCGAGCGCAGCGGCGACCCCTATGACCGCTTCCGCCACCGGCTGATGTTCCCGATCCACAACCAGGCCGGCCGGCTGGTCGGCTTCGGCGGCCGCACCCTGGGCGACGACAAGGCCAAGTACGTCAACACCAGCGAGACCGACCGCTTTCACAAGGGGTCCCTCCTCTACGGCCTGCACCTCGCCAAGCGGGAGATCCGGGAGAGCGGCCGGGCGGTGCTCTGCGAGGGGTACTTCGACGTCATCGGCACCGTCGCCAGCGGCCTCGAAGGAGCGGTCGCCGGGATGGGGACGGCGCTTACCGCCGAGCAAGCGAAGCTCCTCTCCCGCTACACCGAGGAGGTGGTGGTGGCCTACGACGGCGACAGCGCCGGCGAGAACGCCTCCCGCCGCTGCCTGCCGCTGCTGCTCGCCGAGGGCTTGGGAGTGCGGCGGGCCCGCTTCCCCGGCGCGCACGACCCCGACTCCCTGCGCCTCGACGAAGGCGCCGAGGCCGTCCGCGCGGCGGTCGACAAGGCCGAGGACGCGGTCACCCTCGAGCTCGAGAGCCTGATCCCCGCCGGCGCCGCGCGCGAGCCGCGCCTCCAGGCGACCGCCGCCACCGCGGTCGGCGAGCTGCTGCGGCCGATCCCCGACGCCATCCTCCGCTTCAGCTACGGGCGCCTGGCCGCCGACCGGCTGGGGATCCCGGTCGAGATGCTCGCCCGCCGCATGGGGAGCTCCGGAGGGAGCGGGGAACGGGGCGAGCAGGGCTCCGACCCGGCCTCCCGCGGGGGACGCGAGGCGCCGGCTCGCTCCGCCGGCCCGATCCCACCGGCCGAAGGGGGGCCCAAGCTCGTCCGCAGCATGGAGGAGCAGGCGCTCGAGCACCTGCTGCATCCGGAGGACCCCTCTCAGATCCCCGCCCCGGCGGAGCTCCCCCCCTCCGAGGTCTTTCTCGACATCGAATGCAGGAATATTTACGAGGCGTTTTGCGCTCTCTATCCCGGAGCCGGCAGCCCCCCCGATTTCCAGATGGTGAAGTCGCGGCTGGGAGAAGCCGAGGGAACGGTTGCCCGACTAGCGAAAATTATGCTAGAAAGGGAGGTTGCCTCCGGAAGGATCGGGCTTCTGGAATCCCTCGACAATTTGACCGACCGCTGGCGGCGCCGGCGGATCAAGGAACTGCACGGAGAGATCAACGAGGCGCAGCGCAAGGGGGATCATGCGCTCTTGAACCGCCTCGCGGACGAGAAGACACGGTTGAGCCGCAGCTTGCACCGGGGATCCCGGCAAGGCGCGAACCACGGGCTCGGGTGAGCCCTTTTTCGCGTTTTGATCCCAGCGTTTTGATCCCGGATGCCAAGCTGAGAGGAGAGGACATTGACGATTTCCAGCCTGACGCCCGTCGAAGAGAAGTACAGCTCGGTCAAGCAGCTCATCGAGCTGGGCAAAGAGAAGGGCTACCTTCTCTACGACGAGATCTACGAGATGCTGCCGGAAGAGGTGGTGAGCCTTCCGGATGAGCTGGACGAGATCTATCTCCGGTTCGCGGACCTCGGCGTCGACGTGATCGACCGGCCCGAGCGCTACCAGAACCGGGACGACTTCGAGTCCGGCACCAACGAGTTCGACAAGAAGGAAGACGAGACGACGGAATTCGGTCTCGCCGCCCACGAGAAGACCAACGACCCGGTGCGCATGTACCTGCGCGAGATGGGCACCGTCCCCCTGCTCGACCGCGAGGGGGAGGTGGAGATCGCCCAGCGCATCGAGCAGGGCGAGTGGATGATCTACGAGGCCCTGTGCGAGAACCCGGTGGTGCTGCGCGAGCTGCTGCGCCTGAACGAGATGGCGGCCAAGGACAAGCGCATCCTGCGCGAGCTGGTGGCCGCCGATCCCGACGAGCCGCTCGATCCCAAGGCCGCCGACCGCATCAAGGGGAACCTCAAGATCTTCGAGCAGATCGCCGCCAACGACGCGGAGATCAGCGAGCTGCGCAAGCGCCAGAAGCGCTGCAAGCCCGACGGCGAGAAGTACCTCGAGATCGAGCGCGAGATCGACCGCCTGGTGGCCAAGATCGCCAAGGACATCCGCACGGTCGACTTCAGCGTGCAGACCCGCAACCGGCTGGTCGACTTCCTGAAGGACATCGACAAGCAGTTCTCCCGCTTCGAGCAGGACATCAAGCGGGCGCAGACCTCGCTCAAGCGCGAGACCAACGAGGAGCTCAAGGCGCTGCACCGCCGGCGGATCGAGAAGTACCGCGGCAACCTGCGCGAGCTCGAGGAGCGCTACGGCACCACCCACGCCGAGATCGCCTCGACGATCAACAAGATCCGCCTCGGCGAGGCGACCTGCGAGCGGGCCAAGGAAGAGTTGATCGTGGCCAACCTCCGGCTCGTGGTGTCGATCGCCAAGAAGTACACCAACCGCGGCCTGCAGTTCCTCGACCTTATCCAGGAGGGGAACATCGGCCTGATGAAGGCGGTGGAGAAGTTCGAGTACCGCCGCGGCTACAAGTTCTCGACCTATGCCACCTGGTGGATCCGGCAGGCGATCACCCGCGCGATCGCCGATCAGGCGCGGACGATCCGCATCCCGGTGCACATGATCGAGACGATCAACAAGCTGACCCGCACCAGCCGTTCGCTCGTGCAGGAGCTCGGCCGCGAGCCCACCGCCGAGGAGATCGGCGAGCGCATGGACCTGCCCGCCTCCAAGGTGCGCAAGATCATGAAGATCGCCCAGGAGCCGATCTCGCTCGAGACGCCGATCGGCGAGGAGGAGGATTCGCACCTCGGGGACTTTATCGAGGACAAGAACGCCGTCTCCCCGATCGACTCGGTGATCTTCGCCAACCTGAAGGACCAGACCCGCAAGGTGCTCAAGACCCTGACGCCGCGCGAGGAGCTGGTGCTCAAGATGCGCTTCGGCGTCGGCGACGGCTCCGAGCACACCCTGGAAGAGGTGGGGCGGTCGTTCAACGTCACCCGCGAGCGCATCCGTCAGATCGAGTCCAAGGCGCTGCGCAAGCTGCGTCATCCGAGCCGGGCGACCAAGCTCAAGCCGTTCCTGGACAACACCGTGTAGTCCCCTCGATGGGCTTCGCGTTGACACCGGGAGGCGGTGCGCCTAAAATTCCGCCTCCCGGCTCAACCCGGCAGATTCTTTTCAGCTTTCCTCGGTAGCTCAATGGTAGAGCGTTCGGCTGTTAACCGAAATGTTGGGGGTTCGAGTCCCTCCCGAGGAGCCATTCTTCTTCCCTCCCGTCATCCCGTCCGTTCCGTTCGCCCCTGATACCGCGCCATGAAGCGGCGGTCGATCGCGTCCTTGAGCCGCCAGGCCCAGCGGCTGTGGGAGACGATCCCCTTGTAGTCGAGCAGGGCGCGCCCGTCGCCGGTGTTGAGGATGGAGAGGAACCCGCGTTGCGGCGTGTAGCGGGGGGGCTCGCCCTCGGCGATCGCCGCTTGCAGGCTCGCCCAGAGGACCGGCGCCTCGCGCACGGCGTAGACCCCCGCCTTGGGGGTGTCCGGATGGCTCGCCAGGGTCCCGCAGTCGCCCACGGCGAAGATCCGCGGATCGGCCACCGACCGCAGGGCGTCGTCGAGCAGGAGGAACCCCCGCTCGTCGAGCGGCAGCCCGGAGCCCTGGAACAGCGGCCAGGCCACGGCCCCGGTCAGCCAGACGGTCAGCCGCGACGGCACCCGGCCGCCGTCCGCGGTGAGGACCTCCCCGGCGTGCACGGCGGCGACCCGCTGGCCGGTCCGCACGGCGATCCCCCGCTCCGCCAGGATGGCGCCGGCCCGCCGGCGGAAGCGCTCGCGGTAGCCGGCCAGGATCTCGTCACCCGAATCGAGGAGAGTAATCCGGTGGGCTCGCTGCCCCTTCTCCAGCACCGCCGCCGCGGCCAGGGCGACCTCCACTCCCGCCGCGCCGCCGCCGACCACCGCCAGGGGGACCTCGCCGTCTCCGTCGTCTGCAAGCGCGAGGAGCCGCTGACGGAGATCGCGGACCCGCGCCAGCGGCTTGATCCGCTGCGCCTCTCCCGCCACCCCGGGGTCTTCGACACCCACGGTATTCGAGCCCACCGCGAAGGAGACGAGGTCGTAGGAGATCAGCCGCTCTCCCGCCGACGTCTCCACCCGCACCCGCTGCTCTCCGGGCAGGATCCCGACCGCCCGGCCGGCGACGAAGCTCCCACCCGCCCGCGCCGCGAGCTCCGGCACCCGGACGGCGATCTCCTCCTCGCGATAGATGCCTTGCAGATATCCCGGCGCCATTCCCGAGTAGTGATGGAGGGGGCCGAGGGAGACGACCTCCAGCTCGACGCCCGGCAGGGGATGAAGATGGCAGCGGCGCAGGATCTCCAGATGGGCGTGCCCGGCGCCGACCAGGAGCAGCTTCTTCATCTCGCGGGGTTCAGGTCTCGGAGAGGATGCGGCGCAGCAGGAACAGGAGGCCGACGGCGGCGGCGGCCAGGATCATCGGCCGCACCCAGCGGCTCCACCAGGGGCGGCTCCGCGTTGGCAGGCTCCCCTGGCTCAGCTCGGCGGGTTGCCAGGGATAGCTGAGCAGGGCGTCACCGAGCGCCTGGAGATCGTAGGAGGGGGCGGTCAGGGTGTCGAGCCCCGCCACCAGGCGCACCGGCGTATCCCCCTCCGGCCAGACGAAGAGGAGGACGTCCCGCCGCCGCCAGAGCGCCGCGCCGAGGCCGGCGAGCGGCGGATTGTCGCCGTCGTGGACGCTCGCCTCGAGGACGGATGGCGCGCGGCCGGGGAGCGGCAGCAGCACGCCGCACGGCAGGGGCGGGGCGGGGCGGCAGTCCCAGGTGCCGCGGACGACCGCCGGGCGCTCGTGCTGGCGCACCTCCCGCGCCGGGATATTTGCCGGTTCCAGGTAGCGCACGCCGACGGCGCGCCGCAACGGCAGGGCTGGCGTGGTCAGCTCGATCTGGGTCAGCGGCAGTCCGGGCTGCGCGAGATGGATCTCCACCGTGCTCTCGACCGAGTGGCGGCCGCCTTTCGAGAAGTGGAGGTCGTCATCCTGGCCGGCGAGGACGGGATCTTCCGGCGACTCCAGCTGGAAGGGGATCTGCCGGTCGCCGGCCAACACCCGCAGGTTGCCGAGGTCGGCGCGCGCCGCGGCGTAGACCCGGGCGGGGATCTCCAGGCGGACCAGGGTTCCGGGCTTCGCCGAGGGGGCGGCGATCCGCCACGAGGCGGCGAACCGTGCGCTCGCCAGACGGACGGCCGGCGCGGTCGCGGCGGCCGGCAGGGACGGCAGCCCCCCCTCCTTTTCGGGGCCGGGCTCCAGCCAGACCGGTCGCACGCCGAAGGGGGCGGGCGGCGTCCGGCGTGCCTCCTGCCGCGGCGCGCCGCCGTAAGCGAGGGTGTAGCTCCCCGGCTCCTCGGCCTGGAAGAGCACCGTCTCCAGGTTGAGGTCGACGCCATAGTTGACCAGGCGGGGGCGGCCCGCCGCGGCGTAGAGCGCCAGGCGGAGCACGGCGCCCACCGTCTCCGCTCCCCCCGCGATCAGGTGCCGTGCCCGGGTGGCGCCCGGCCCGGCCGGCTGCCAGACCCCGACGGCGAGCGGCTCCCAGCGCGCGGCGCGCGCGGCGTAGAGCCGGTAGCCGATCACCCCCTTGCCTTCGACCTCGAGGGCGAGCCGCCGCACGATCTGGCCGGCGGCCGGCAGCGCGAGGGTACAGTAGGTGGCGCCGGGCGGTCCCGCCGCGCAGTCGGTGCTCGGGCTGGCGACCGCCAGGGTCGGGCCGGTGACGGCCTCCACCGCGACCGCCGAGAAGCGCGGCGCCTCCGCCCGCCGCGGCCAGTGGAGGCGCAGGTAGCGGTCCGCGATCACCGGATAGGAGATCGGGATCTCCCCGGCGGAGCGCGCCGTAGCGGACGGCGGCACGGACGCCGCATCGCCCAGCGCGAGCGGCTGCCAGGCGGTGCCGTCCGGGCTGCTCTCGAGACGGTCCGGGGGAGAGAGGGGCGGGTGGAGCGGCGTCAGGTCGAGGCGCTCGTGGGGAACGGCGCCGACCCCCAGGTCCACCAGCAGCAACCAGCCGTCCGCCGCCGGTTGCACGCGGAAGGTCTCGACCGGACGGCGCTCGTTGCGCGGCACCGCCGGCTCGACCCGCAACGGGATCTCGCCGCCCGCGGCGGAGACGACGTGGAGGTCCGCGCCCCCCGGCGCCATGTGCTGCACCGCGCCGAGGTCGAGCGGCACCTGCACCCAGCCGGGAGAGGGGACCTCGACCGGGCGGGTGTAGTGGAACCCCTGCACCTGCGCGCCGGCGGCGCGGGCGCCGGACGCGAGCAGGGCCAGGGCGAGCACCGCCGCCGGGAGGAAAGGTCGCTGCACGCCGAGATCATCCCCGCTTTGGCCGCCTCCCGCAACCTGCGGCGAGCTGGAACCGATCTTGCGAAGCTTTCCGGCAAGACGCTCGAAGAGCTCGCGGCGTCTTGACGCCTACAAGGGGGTGAACCGTGCGAAAGATTCTCAGCCTGCCGGCCGTCCTGCTCTTCGTCGCCGTCGCGGTGGCCGGCTCCGCCGACCAGGCTGTGGTCTGCGGCGGCCTCAAGGGGGGCGCCTGCGCGGAGGGGCAGTTCTGCGATCTGCCCGCCGGCCAATGCAAGGTGACCGACCTCCAGGGGACCTGCGCCGAGAAGCCGGCCGCCTGCACCAAGGAATACCGGGCGGTCTGCGGCTGCGACGGCAGGACCTACGGCAACGACTGCACCCGCAAGATGGCCGGAGTCCAGAAGGACCACGACGGCGAGTGCGCCAAGCCGTAGCGGCTCCTCTGAAGCGGGCGGGACGGCTCAGCCGGTGTACGAGTCGTCCTGCTCGATCTTCGACAGCACCCAGTCGAACTCGCCGCTGGTGATCCCGGCGCCGCAGTGCTCGCACTGGCCGGCCTGGTTGACGTCGAGCGGCGCTCCGCAGTTGGGGCAGCTCTTGTCGGCGCGCGGCGCGCCCTTGACCCCGGCACCGCGGATCAGCGTCCAGTACTCCGAGTAGGCGCGGTCGCGGCGCGGATCGCCGGACACCAGCTCCCCCGTCGCGACGCGCACCGTGGTGTCGCGGCCGGTCCCCCACAGGCGGATGGTCATCGCGTCGTAGTGGCGGTCGCGCACCACCTTGACCGCCTTCCACTCGACGATCCGCATCCCTTCGAGCACGTTGCGCAGCCCCTGCTGCTGGTAGGCGACGATCCAGTACTGGAGGTAGTCGAAGAGGCTGTCCGACACGTACGGGCGGGCGGTCTTGAGGTCGAGGCGCGACCAGGCGGCGTTGACCTCGCCGAAGATGAGGCCGAAGCGGGCGGCGAGCGCGCCCTGCGTGACGGCGGGGTCGGCCTGCACCAGCTCCGCCCAGCGGGCGTTGAGCTGCGGATGGACGATCGTCGGGAAGTCGGTCCCCACCTCCTGGACGTTCGAGGTGAGGGCGGGAGGACGCTCCTCGAGCCGCAGGAGCTCGATCGCCTCGACGCTCCAGTCGAACCGTCCGCCGGAGACCACCTGCCCGCAATACTCGCAGCGGTCCCCTCCCTCGGGGCCGAACGGGGCGCCGCAGTTGGGGCAATTGAAGGCGCGCGCCGTCGCCGGGGGCTTGCTCTGCACGGAGGCGTCGCGCTCCAGGCGCCAGCGCTCCTCGACGTACTGGGAACGCTCGCCGAGCGTCAGGTTGGCCTCGATTTCCAGCTCCACGGCCTCCCGCATGGACCTGCCGTCCGGAGCGAGGGGCGCCGCCGACGCCGGCACCACGAGCCCGATGACGCGGAGGGCGCCGATCACCACCCCGGAGACCGGCACCCCCACCGGCTGCCGCTTCGCCAGCTGGGAACGGACCGCCTCCGCCAGGTAGGGGGAGAGCGCCTCGAGGTCGCGCTCGTTGGTGCGCGCCACGTGGGCGCGGGCGAAGAGGTCGTAGGCGAAGTCCTCGAAGAGGACGGCCGAGAACTCGGGATCGAGCGTGCGAAGGGCGTCGAGGTCGTGGGATCTCCGGGCCGGCGCGAACGCCGGCGACGCCGGAGGGCCGCCCAGCATCTCCACGATCGGAGCGATCGGATTGGACGCCGCCGACGCCGAATCCCAGCTCTGCGGACCGGCGGCGGCCCGCGCCTTCTGGTAGCGCAGGAAGAGGACGACCACCGCGATCGTCAGCGGGATGCCGATCAGCGGGTGGTAGAAGATCAGCCAGAAGAAAAGCCGGAAGACGAGGAAGATGAGGCCGCCGCCCCCTCCGCCCCCGGAGCCGTGGCTCCCCCCCGAGTAGCTCTGGCCGCCGCCGGCGCGGGCGAGCGCGGCGGCCGGCAGCAGGAAAGGCAGCAGGACGGCGGGAAGGAGGACGAGGCCCGGCAGCCCGCGGCGCGTCGGCGGCGTCATGGCTAGCAGACCTCGTCCGGCAGCTCGTTGACGTCCTCCGCGCCGCACGGCAGCACCGGGGCGAGCAGGCCGCCCAAGGCACGGAGGCGGCCCGCCACCGCGGACCCGTCGGCGCCGCCGCGGACCGCCGTCTCGAGCTCCCCCACCGCCCGCCGCCAGCCTTCGGTGGCGGCGAGGGGCTCGACCCCCAGGTCGACCACCAGCGCGGCCTCCCGCTCGAGGACGGAGACGTAGAGCAGGATGCCGGTCCGCCCGGAGGTGCTGTGGACCCGGCGCTCGACGAAGGTGGCCCGCGCCGCCTCCTCCACCCGCCGCCGGCGCCTGTCCGCCGGCGTCAGCGCCCGCCGCAGCAGCGCGCTGTGCGAGGCGACGACCGCGGCCACCACCCCGATCACCAGCGGATCGACCACGAACCAGAGCGGCGCGAACGTCCGCTCGGCCACCAGCAGGGCGATGGTCGACGCGACGCCGGCCACGATGCCGGCGAGGAGGTCGGCGTGCAGATAGGAGCCGGTGCGCGGGCGCACCGCCACCACCAGCTCGGCGCTGGAGCACGCCTCGACGTCGCGCGCCGCCTGCGCCAACACCGCCTTCGATTCCGGATTGAGGAAAGGTTTGGCCATCGAGTAGGGAAGTCTATACCGCCGTCGTAGGATGTAGGCGGATGAACCCAAGCCCGCCCCGCTGGTCCGTGCCGCGGCGTCCCCCCTCCTGGCTCGGCGACGATCCCGTCGCCTGGAGCTGGTCGGAGCTCCGCGCGCTGCCGCCGTTTCAGCTCGCCGACGGCAGCGGCGCGGCGGCGCAGCCGACCCACGCGCGCCTCTGCTGGGACGACCTCGCCCTCCACGTGCGCTTCGACTGCGAGGACCGCGACGCCTGGGGCACCTACTCGCGGCGCAACGACCCGGTCTACGAGGAGGAGGCGGTCGAGCTCTTCCTGGCGCCCGGCGAGGCGGACCCCGTCCGCTACTACGAGCTCGAGGTCAGCCCGCTCGGCACCCTGTTCGACGCGGTGATCCTGAACCCCACCTCGCGGCGGGAGGACCTGGTGGCCGACCCCGCCTGGGACTGCCCCGGCCTGCGCTGGCAGGCGGGCCCCGGCGGCGCCCGGCAGGACTGGTGGGCGTGGCTCTCGATCCCCTGGCGCGAGATCTCGCCCGACGCTGATCCGCCGCGGCTCTGGCGGGCCAACCTCTACCGCATCGAGCGCCCGAGAGATGCCTCGCCCGAATTCAGCGCCTGGTCCCCCACCCTCACCCGGCCCGCCGACTTCCACCAGCCGGCCCGCTTCGGCACCCTCGAGCTCGCGGGCCGATGAGCGCCTCACGCCTCACGCCGGCCGCGGCTTCCCGCCTGGTGTGGGCTCTCTTCGCCATCGGCCTGCTGCTCGCGATCTGCATGCTCCTGCGCAGCCAGACGGCGGGCGACCAGCTCAACCTCCTCGCCCGCGGCTGGCTCCTCGCCGTCGACGGGAAATGGATCGCCTACGGCAACCCGATGTCGAACGGCGGCAAGACCCCCGGCGGGCTCACCAGCCTGCTGGTAGGGCTGCCGCTCCGGCTCTGGCGCGACCACCGGGCGGCGAGCGCGCTCGTCCTCGTCTTCCACGTCCTCGCCTACTGGCTCCTCGACGGCCTCCTGAAGCGCATCCTGACCCCGTTCGAGCGCGTGCTGCTCGCGGTGCTCTACTGGCTCAACCCGTGGCAGCTCTACTTCGCCGCGTTCCTCTGGAACCCCAACTACCTCTACCTGCTCGGCGTCCTCCATCTCGGCAGCGCCCTGGCATCGCGGCAGCGGGCGCGCTTCGGCGCTTCCTTCCTTCATGCCGCCGTGCTGGTGCTGGGGTTCCAGATTCATGCCTCGTGCCTGCTGCTCGCCGTCGCCTCGCTGCTGCTGGTGGCGCGGCGGCACGTCCGGGTGCACTGGGGCGGGGCCGCCCTCGGCGGGACGGTCGCGGCGCTGCCGCTCATCCCCTGGGTGCTCGAGGTGATGGCGCACCCGGCGATCGTCACCGCCGCCAACCGGGGGTTCCTCGGCCGCGGTCTCCTCCTCGTCTTCCCGCTGGCCCGCGGCCTTCTCTACTGGCTGCGCTACGCCTCGCTCGCCGTCCCCAACGACATGAGCGACTTCAAATTCACCGACTTCCTCGCCGCCGACCCCTGGCTCGGTCCGGCGCTGCGGATCGTCACCCGCCTCGGGCTCGCCCTCACCATCGCGGTGCCGCTGCTCGCCAACCTCCGCCTCTGGCGCGGGGGGAAACGCTTCCTGCGCGAGAAGCTGCCACCCGCCGTCTCGCCGCGGGCCTGGCTGCGCAACTACGCGCGGCTCTGCTTCGTGGCGGCGGCGCTCGTCTACGCGCTCTCGCCGACCACGATCATGATGTGGCAGGGGCTGGTCCTGTTCCACGCCGCCGTCCTGCCGGTGATCCTCTGGGGAGGCGCGCTCGGCCGCAGCGCCCGGGGGGCCCGCGGCGACCGGGTGGTGAAGGGGACCCTGGGGTACGCCGCCGTCGAGATCGTCCTGCTCGCCGCGATGGCGCTCGGCGCCTCCCAGTACCGTTGCAGCGGCCACAACGGCGAGGACGGCTTCGGGTTCGCCCTGCGTTCCGACCACCGGATGTTCCGCCAGCTCCACATCCAGCAGACCTGCCCCTGGCCGGTGGGAGTGCCGGGAGGCTGGTGGCCGGATGTGCTGCCGGAAGGGCGGGGAAAAGAGTGAGGCGGGGGGTAGCCCCCGCCTCCGCCTACTTCTTTTTCCCGGGGTGGGGAGCGTTCCGCTCCTCGAACAGCGACTTGTAGAGCAGGCCGGCGGCGAGGCCGCCGATCGCCGGGCCGACCAGGTAGACCCAGAGGTTGCTGAAGTCGCCGGTGGCGATCGCCGGGCCGATGCTGCGCGCCGGGTTGAGGCTGGCGCCGGTCAGCGGGCCGCCCATCAGGATGCAGAAGGTGAGCGTCAGGCCGATGGCGAGGCCGCCCGGGATCGTCGCCTTGCCGCTGATCCCGGCATTCATCACCGCGTTGACCAGGAAGAAAGTGAGGATCGCCTCGAGGAACACCCCGATCAGGGGGGTGATGGTGATCGTCGTGTCCTTGACCGCGAGGTCGTGGGCGAGCTGGGTCAGGCCGAGCCCGGTCCCGGTGCCGCCGAGGACGAAGCGCAGGGCGAGGGCGCCGAGGATGCCGCCCACCACCTGGAAGACGATGTAGGAGCCGGCGCGCGCGGTGTCGATCTTGCCGGCCGCCCAGACCCCGAGGGTCACCGCCGGGTTGATGTGCGTCCCCGAGATGTGGCCGTAGGAGTAGGCGAAGCCGATGATCACCAGGCCGTGGGCGAGCGCCACCCCGACCAGGCCGCCGATCCCTAAGGCCCCGGCCCCGGCCCCGATGAAGATCAGTGCGAACGTGCCGATGAGCTCGGCGAGCAGAGACGTCGAGAGCTTGTGGTACATGCAATACCCCCTTTGGACCGCAATTCGATTGAAAAACGGAGGGAGTTTAGTACAGCTCGGATCGACGGCGGATCGCGCCGGCCCTACGGCGCCTTCTCCGCCGGCGGCTCGAGCACGAACTCCGTCAGCTTGATCGCCTTCACGCAGGAGAGGTCGAGCCCCGCGCCGGTGCCCTTGACGACGAAGTCCTGCTGGATCTTGTCGGTGCAGGGGTCGTCGCCGTTGTGGGTCCCCCAGGGGACCTCGATGCGGACGGCGTGGGTCATCGCGCGGGTCAGCCGCAGCCCGAAGGAGGGAGGGGTCACCGGGTCGCGCTCGCCGTTGAGCACCAGCACCGGGGCGGCCGAGCGGACGGGGTCGCGGTGCGCCGGGGCGATCCTGGCCCGCGGCCAGACGCCGCAGGCCGCCGTCTGCTGCCTGACCCGGTAATCCCCCAGGAAGGTGTTGGCGGTGCGCGCCGGCACCTCGGCGGGGTCGATGAACGGGATGTCCTCGGCGCAGGTGACGGAGAAGAACACCCCCATGGTGATCCCCTGGATGGCACCGTAGCGCGCGTTGACGCTCGCCTGGGCCAGGGGGACGAAGTCGCCGGCCGCCGCCCGGTGGATCATCAGCGGCAGCCCGGCGCTGACCCCGGGCGAGTAGAGCGCCCAGCGGACGCCGTCGGCCACCACGTTCCAGGCGATCCGCACCTTCACGGGCTGCCGCGTCTTCGGGTGGCGGACCTCGACCTCCACCGGCTCGCGCCGCAGCTGGTCCATCACCGTCCGAAACTCCTTGCGCACCTCGGGGAACTTGCCGTGGCAGGCGGCGTCCTTCTCGCACCAGTCGAAGAGCAGGCCGAGCGAGCGCTCCGCGGCCTGGGCGTGGGAGAGGGAGAGCGGCTCGTCCATCGGCACCGCGCCGTCCAGGACGACGGTGCGCACCGACCCCGGATGCCGCCGCAGGTAGACCTGCGCCGCCCGCGTGCCGTAGGAGCCGCCGAGGACGTTGACCTTGCCGTAGCCGAGCCACGCGCGCACCTCGTCGAAGTCGTCGGTGGCGAGGTCGGTGGTGTAGAGCGTCAAGTCGTGGCTCTTCGCCAGCCGCTCCTCGCATTCGCGGACGGCGGCGACGGGGAACATCTCGCCCAGGTAGCTCTGCAGGTCGTCGTCGTGGCCGCCGAGCTGGCAATCGAGCTTGTCCGGCTCCCCCGTCCCGCGCTGGTCGACGAAGACGAGATCGCGGTCCCGGCGCAGGGTATTGCCCGCGGCGAAGCCGGCGTCCGTGGTGATCGCCTCGCCCGGGCCGCCGCCGAGGAGGAAGACCGGGTCCGGCCGCGGCGTCGCGGCGAGCGCGGGGAGGACCACGACGTTCAGGTGGAGCTTCCGCCCCGTCTTCGCCGCCCGGTTCTCCCAGACCTCGTGCAGGCCGCAGAAGGCGTCGACCTCCCCCTTCTCGCCGGGGAGCTTGCACGGCGCCAGCCGGGAGGCGTAGGCGCGCGGCGCCGTCTTCGCCGCGCGGGCGCGGCGGCGGCGGGCGCGAGAAGAGCGGCGAGGGCCAGCAGGCCGAGCAGGGGCTTCGAGGATCTCATCGGTATTCTCCTTGTTCGTCGTCCCTTCTCCGTACGCAGAACCCTCGCGGCGGTTTCAGGACGGCTACCAAATCCTCGCCATGGCACTGTTCCGGCGCAAGTTCCGCCTCACCGCCTGCGCGACCACCGGCGGCTGAGCGGCCAAGATCGGTCCGGGGGACCTTTCAACGATGATCTCTCCGCTCGTCCGGCTGTTCGGACGGGATGAGAGGATCCTCGTCGGCGCGGCGACCGGCGACGACGCCGGCGTCTTCCGCTTCGGCGACCGCGCTCTGGTCGCCACCGCGGACTTCATCACCCCGGTCTGCGACGACCCCCACCGCTTCGGCCGGGTGGCCGCCGCCAACGCCCTCTCGGACGTCTACGCCATGGGCGGACGGCCGCTCTTCGCGCTCAACCTCTGCTGCTTTCCGGAGCTCGAAGGGGAAGGGGCCGCGGCCCTCGCCGGGATCCTGCGCGGCGCCGCCGAGACGCTGGTCGACGCCGGCGCGGCCCTCCTCGGCGGCCATTCGGTGCGCGACCCCGAGCTCAAGTTCGGCCTCTCGGTGGTCGGCGAGGCCGACCCGGACCGCCTGCTCACCAACGCCGGCGCCCGCGCCGGCGACCGCCTGCTGCTCACCAAGCCGCTCGGCACCGGCATCCTGATCAACGCCTTCAAGGTCGACAAGCTCGACGCGGCGGGGCTCGAGCCCGCGCTCCGCGAGATGGAGCGGCTGAACGACGTGGCGGGCCGCCTCGCCCTCGAGCACGGCGTCCACGCCGCGACCGACGTCACCGGCTTCGGCCTCGCCGGCCACGCCCTCGGCATGGCCCGGGCTTCGGGGGCCGCCCTCCGCTTCGTCTTCGCCCGCCTCCCCGTCCACGCGGAGGTCTACCGGCTGCTCAAGGCGGGGGTGACCACCGGCTGCACGGCGGCCAACGAGGAGAACGTGGCCGCCGTCCTCACCGACCGCGCGGGGCTCGACCGGCTCCAGCGCGAGGTGCTGTTCGATCCGCAGACCTCGGGAGGGCTGCTGCTCGCCGTCCCCCCGGAGAGCGCGGAGGCCCTGCTCGCGGCCCTCCTGGCGAGCGGCCACTCGGCCGCCGAGGTCGGCGAGGTGCTGGCCGGCGCGCCGGCGATCGAAGTGGTCTAGCGCCCTCGTTCCAGACTACACGCCCAACTGCTTCTTCAGCTCTTCGAGGTCGGCGGCCAGCCGCTCGACCAGCCCCTCCAGACTCTCCACCCGCGAGGCGAGAGAGGGCCTGGACCCCGCGGATGCCGCTGAAGGATCGGCCGAAATTTCGTAGGCTTCCGCATAGATCGGCTCGGGCTCCGGCGCCGCGTCTCCCACCAGGTGGATCCAGCGCGCCTCCTTCTGCCCGGGGCGCCGCGGCAGCTCGACGAGCAGCGGCTCGTCCTCCGCCGCCAGCCGCCGCAGCGCGCTCTCGGTCTCCTCCAGCGAGGCGAACGGATGCATGCGCTCGCCGCGGGTGCGCAGCTCGCCGACGGTCTGCGCGCCGCGCAGGAAGAGGAGGGTGACCAGCGCCTTCCCGGCGCGGTCGAGCCCCCAGCGGCGCACCACGCTCTGCTGCCAGCGCTCGGTGCGCGCCCCCTCGGAACGCCAGACGAGCACCTCCTGGCGCATCCAGTCGAGGGCGGTGACCACCTGATCCTCGCTGAGCTGCATCACCGGCTCGCGGTTCGTCTTCTGGTTGCAGGCCGCGATCAGGGCGTTGACGGTCATCGGCACGGTCTCCGGACTCGTCTGCTCCTTTTCGAGCAGCGAACCCAGGACCCGGATCTCCACCGGATCGAGCTTTCTCGGTATGCGCGTCGACATCCCCGGATCTTATCGAACTCCAGGTCGGTGATCGCGTCCTCTTGATTTCCGCCAGGAGTGGTGCCATAGTCGCGGAAACTACAACCGAGCGAGATGAAGAACCAGCAGCGCGACGAGTAATTCCGAGTAAGACCCGAGACGGCCCCGCCAGACTCCTTCCTGCAGTAATCGGTTCACTACGCAAACCGTTTAGATACCACGAGCACTACCAGACAGCCACGGAGACGCGAGAAGCTCGAGCATTCCCGACAACGACGAGCGGCCACGCTCCCAAGCGCACCCCTTCCCTTGCAGTCCTTTAGAGCGCGCTTGCGGTCCCTCGGAAAATCTTGCCGGCGGAGAGATGGAGAGCCGTGCGGAGCTTCTGATGAAGGTTTGGATTTGGCCCCCTCGTAGGGGGTGGAGGATGCCGCTCGATGCGGCAAGAACAACAACCCCGTTTCATTTGTTGCAAGGAGCAAGCGTATGTCTGAGCAAGGGACCGTGAAGTGGTTCAACGACGCCAAAGGTTATGGATTCATCGTGCGGGAGCGCGGCGCGGACGTCTTCGTCCACCACGCCTCCATCATCGCCGAGGGGTTCCGCACCCTGGCCGAGGGCGATCGCGTCAGCTTTGACGTGGTCGAAGGCCCCAAGGGTCTGCAGGCCAAGAACGTCGTCAAGATCTCCTGATCCACTTCCGTTTCTGATAACGCCCTGCCGTCCCTGCGGCGGGGCGTTTCTTCGTTCCTCGGCTTGGCCCGCAACGCCCCCTTACCACCGGCGCTTGGCCTGCTTGTTCATGAAGTCGGCCAGCGTGGTCAGCATATGGCCTCCCGTTGCCATGGAGAGCCGCACGATGAAGGGATCAGAGTGCGCGGCGACGGTACGGCGAACCCACCGGATCTTGGTCAGAAAGAAGTCCGCCCGTTCCCTTTGGGTTCCCCTGCCGATGATGACGAAGACCTTCACGCCGTGAACCATCAGCGCGACCTGCTCTTCAGGGTCTGCCCTCAACTGATCCATGGTGATGGCGACCCAGCCTCGGGAGCCAACGAAGGAAAGCCACTCGACGTCCGGCGCAGTCGGCGGCAAGTGGTCCTCCAGCTGCTCGACCTTCAGGCCGGCCAGCCGCAGGCGGGTGACGAACTCGCCCTTGAGGTTTTGGTCGACGAAGAACGTCGGCTCAGGCGGCCGAGCGTTCGTAGAAGAGGGCGGCGTCAATCTCGTCGGGCCTCAGGCCGTAGTCTCGCGCGATGTCGTCGGGCTTCTCTCCAGCATCGATCCTGCCGACGATCGCCGAGGTTCGGATCCCCTTGGACACCAGGATGGGCCGCCCGAAGGACACCGCCGGATCGATCATGATGAGCCGCGGCGCCAGCTTCAACGCACCGATGTCGTAGGAGCCGACGGGGAACATCCTGTCGGGAAGGCCCAGCGGATTCCGACTGACTCGCTGCAGGACGGCGTCGAGGAGCTGCTTGGCCGCGAGCTGCCCCGACAGGTTGAGATTGATCAACTGACCGAAGCGTTCGAGAAAGACATTGCCTGGCGCTGCCTGCAGCTCGATGCTCAGAAGCAGATGAGAGATGCCGAACTCCTTCTCGGCATAGTCGAGCGCCTGCCGAACCGCGCCCATCCTGACCCCATGGTCTACTCTCAAGGCCCTCAGGACGTACGCTTCGATCAAATTATTGAACGATAACAACGCCTCAGCCTTGATGAGAGCTGGCCAGTGCTCGATCCCTCCGCCTTTGGGATAGGTCCGGCCGCGGACCCAGGACCGCAGGGTGGAAGGGGAAACGTGCAGGTAACGGGCCCCGCGCGCGATCGAGTAGCGTGGTTTTTCCTCCGGCGACTTGCCGCCGTAAAGGAGCAGCTTGGAATCTTCGCGGCTTGTCATCGTCAACCCTCGTCCTTGTAGCGTAGAAATTACGCCTTTCTTGCGCTATCGTCAAGCGGGCTCGCTCAGCCGGGAATCCACCGTCCGCCCCACGGGTTACAATCCCCCTATGGTGCAGATCGGCGCTCTCCGTATCGATCCCCCGCTCTGGCTCGCTCCGATGGCCGGGGTGACCGACCGCGACTTCCGCCTGATCGTGCGGCGGATCGGCGGGATCGGGGTGGTGTCGATGGAGTTCGTCTCCTCGAAGGCGATCGTCAGCGGCAACAAGCGGACGCGCGAGATGATGCACTTCAGTGCCGAGGAGCGGCCGCTCGCCATCCAGATCTACGGCTCGGACGCCGCCACCATGCGCGAGGCGGCTTTGGTGGTCGAGGAGCTCGGCGCCGACATCTGCGACATCAACATGGGATGCCCGGCCAACAAGGTGCTCAAGGGTTGCGCCGGCGCCGCCCTGATGGGGGACCTCGAGCTCGCCGAGTCGATCGTGCGCACGGTGCGCGACGCGATCTCGATCCCCTTGACCGTCAAGTTCCGGCTGGGGCTCGACGACTGCCGCCGCAACTACATCGAGCTGGGGAAGATCTGCGAGGCGAACGGCGTCGCCGCCGTCGCCCTCCACGCCCGCACGGCGCGCCAGATGTTCACCGGCGAGGCGGACTGGAGCCATCTCGCCCGCCTCAAGGAGGCGCTCACCATCCCGGTGATCGGCAACGGCGACGTGCGCGAGCCCGAGGACGCCCTGCGGATGATGGCCGAGACCGGCTGCGATGCCGTGATGATCGGCCGCGGCGCCACCCGCAACCCGTGGATCTTCCGCCAGATCGCCTGCCGCCTCGCGGGGAGCCAGGTCGTCGAGGCGACCCTCGCCGACCGCCGCGACCTCATCCTCGACCACTTCCGCATGGTGGCCGAGCGCGAGAACAACCTCTTCGCCCTCCACAAGCTGCGCAAGTTCACCGGCTGGTACACCCACGGCCTCCCCAACGGACGCAAGCTGCGCCAGGCGATCAACCAGATCCCGGACGTCCCCACCTTCCTCGCCACCGTCGAGTCGTTCCTCGGCGAGATCCTGCTCGAGGAAGAAGCGGCGTAAGGCCATCTCTTTTCCCTCCCGCCGCGTACCTGTCCAGGGAGGAACCTCGTGAGCCCGAAACGCACCATCGACCGACTGCTGTTCGTCTTCAGCGCCGACGCCGGTTCCTTCAACGCCTTCCTCGACAGTGCCAGGAAGCTGCTGCGGATCAAGGGATGCACCCTGTGCTCGATCACCCACGGGCTCGCCGGCGAGAAGTCGGAGTGGCGCGAGTGCAAGGAGGAGATCGGGTTGCCGGTCGACTACATCCATCGCGACGAGGTTTCCGCGGAGCTGCGGCGAGTGGTCGGCGACCAGCTCCCCTGCATCGTGGCGCAGGCGGGGAACGACCTCGTCCTCCTGCTGGCGCCGGACGTCCTCGAGCGCTGCCAGGGGAGCGTGGCCGACCTCAAGGGGCGCCTCCACTACTTCGCCTCGATCCACCAGTTGCAGATGCCGCCGCTGGTCCGGGCCTGAGCGGCCTCTCGCCTCCCACCAGGGTGGGTGGGCTATGCTTCCGCCCGTGACCAGCCCGGGAATCATGAGCACGTCCGCAAAAGCAGAGCACGCGATCGACCTCGGCCTGCCTCCGGAGGCGGCGGTCGCCGTGGTGGGGAAGACGGCGGAGGACTGGGGAGCGCAGTTCGAGCGCGACCCGGCCGGCGGCACCGGCGGCAAGCTGCACCTTCCCGTGCTGGCCGGCCTGCGCAAGGGGCTGGTGAGCGGCGAGGTCGAGCTGTGGCCCAGGGGCGAAGGCTCGCGGCTGGTCTTCCGCCCGGAGGCTGCGGTCTACTTCGTCCAGACCTCGGCGGTGATGGTCCTCCTGCTCGCCACCGCCGGCGGCGTCCTCACCATCCTCTGGCCCTTCTTTCCCCACCTCCTCGCCGTGGCCCCCTTCGGCGCCGTCATCGCGCTCGGCGGCTGGTTCCTGGTGATCACCCGCCTGCGCACCAGCGGTCCCGACGAGTTCCTGGAGGCCGTCGCGGGGCAGGAGGAAGAGCCCGCAGCGACCTCGGTCACCGGTTCGGCGAACCGGTAGATCGTTTCCGTCACCTGGGGAAGCGGTCCGGAGAACTAGTTCCGTGGACCGGTGAACCAGTACCACGGTCCGAAGAACTACTTCTCCGTGTCGGGGCACCCGTGCAATGAACCGGAGCACCTGAGCCACGGTCCGATGCACCTGGGAAACGTCTCGAGGCACCCGGTAAGCGAAACGGAGAACTGGTTCCTCCGACCGGTGAACCAGTACCCCGGTTCGGAGAACCACTTCCCCGTCTCGAGGCGTTAGGGAAACGGAACGGAGAACCTGCGCAACGCTCTGATGCACCTGGGAGACGGAACGGAGAACTGGTTCCTTCGGCCAGTGAACCGGTGCTCCGTTCCGGCGAGCTACTTTCGCGGCGCGAGTCACCCGGGGAACGAAACGAAGAACCTGTGCGACGTCAGGAGGAACCCGTTGCACGGGACGGGAAACCAGTGGCCAGAGAGAGAGAACCCGGAATGAGGACGAGGCGCCGTGGGTTATACTCCGCAGCAGCAGTACGGTTCTTTGGAAACTTTGGGGGTGTACCGGTTTCGACGGGGAACACAGCGGGGCAGTGGGTGGCGTGTCGAGCTTCCGCTCGTAACACTGGAAAAATAACTGCGAACGATAACTTCGCCCTCGCGGCCTAAAAAGGGCTCGTGACGTTCCGATGGTGGGCCTTGATTCGCGGCGCCCACCGGAACGACGCTAAAGCGGATCAATGGATGCGGAGGCCTTGCGACGCATCCGGATACAAAGCAAGGCTGGCAGCCGTGCCAGGTTGGCCTTCTTCCAGAGCACGGCGGCGAGACTTAGAATAGAGGGATACACACGTAGATGCCTCTGACACGCGTTTTCCGGACGTGGGTTCGACTCCCACCACCTCCACCAGAGTTTCTTCTTCTCTCCATCCCGGCCTCACCGCCGCGGCAAGTCGCCAACCTCTAGCTAGCTGAAGTCACACGAGAACATTCGCTGGGTGCTGTAGCTGGTCTGCGTCCCGGTGCACGTCCAGGTCTTGCAGCACGCGTGGGTGCAGGTGCCGGTCACCGTGGTGTAGGTGGCGTCGCTGTAGTAGGTCACGGTCCCGGCATCCACGCACCATGCGATGGCGGCGGGCTGTGCGGGGCCGACGAGGGACACGCCGACGACGGCGAGCAGGGCGGCGAGCAGGGTCAGGCGGTGGCGCAGGATTCTTGGCAAGATCGATCTCCTTCGGAGTCTGTGGATCAGCCCACGACAGGAGAGGTGCCCGCCGGACTGGTTTGCGCGCCCGGGGTCTGTCCGTCAGGCCTTGGCGAACGCCTCCGCGATGCTCTGCTCGTAGGGCGGCCGCAGCACGCCGACCTCGGTGATGATCCCCGTGATCAGCTCGGCCGGGGTGACGTCGAAGGCGAAGTTGAGGACCGCGGTGTCCTCGGGGGCGATGCGCGTCCCGAACACCTCGGTGACCTCGATCTCCTTGCGCTCCTCGATCGGGATGGCGGCGCCGTCCGGGGTGGCGCGGTCGATCGTGGAGAGCGGCGCGGCGATGTAGAAGGGGACGCCGTGGCGATGGGCGAGGACGGCGACCGTGTAGGTGCCGATCTTGTTGGCGGTGTCCCCGTTGGCCGCGATGCGGTCCGCTCCCACCACGATGCCGTCGACCAGCCCCTGCGACATCAGGGCGCCGGCGCTGCTGTCGGTCACCAGGCGGAAGGGGATGCCCAGCATCTTGAGCTCCCAGGCGGTGAGGCGCGCTCCCTGGAGGAGAGGCCGGGTCTCGTCCACCCAGACCTGGCTGAGCCGGCCGGTGCGGAAGGCGGACTGGATCACGCCGAGCGCCGTGCCGTAGCCGGCGGTGGCGAGCGAGCCCGTGTTGCAGTGGGTGAGCACCCGCGACCCCGCGGCGAAGAGGGGGGCGCCGTGCTCGCCCATCCGCTGGTTGATCCGCACGTCGTCGGCGTGGAGCTCGCGGGCCCAGGCGAGGAGGGCCGCGGTGGCCGCCTCCGGACCCGGCGGCCGCGTTCTGCTCGAAGACCTTCCTCCCCCGCTCGAGCGCCCAGCGCAGGTTGACCGCCGTCGGCCGCGTGCTCCCTAGCAGCTCCGAGACCTCCGCGAAGCGGGCGGCCAGCCGCGCGGGATCGCGCTCGCTGCGCAGCCCGAGCACCAGGCCGTAGGCGGCCGCGACGCCGATCGCCGGCGCGCCGCGCACCACCAGGCGATAGATGGCGTCCGCCACCTGCTCCGGCGTCTCGCAGTCCATCCAGACCTCCTCGACGGGGAGCTTCGTCTGGTCGAGGAGGCGGAGCCCGGGCCCCTCCCAGCGCATGGGGGAGAACGGCTCGGGAACAGTCGCGGAGGACACGGACGGCGTCTGGGGTTCGCTCATGGGCGGGATCTTATCCGGTCGCCGGTTCCGATAGAATCCTCCGGCATCCAGCGCTGTCCGGCGGCGAGCGCCGCCCCAATCCTTCGAACCGTCATCGAATCGAGGTCCTGCAAGTGAAAGGCGATCCCACGAAGCTTGGCTTCTCCACCCGGGCGGTCCATGCCGGCCAGAAGCCCGACCCGCGCACCGGAGCGGTAGCGGTCCCCATCTATCAGACGTCCACCTACGTGCAGGAGCGGCTGGGCGAGGTGGCGGAGTTCGAGTACGCCCGCGTCCAGAACCCCACCCGCCAGGCGCTCGAGGAGCAGGTCGCGGCGCTCGAGGGGGGGCACTCCGGCTTCGCCTTCGCCTCGGGGATGTCGGCGATCGCAGCCCTGATGACCCTGCTCAAGAGCGGCGACCACGCGGTGGTGTCGCGCAACGTCTACGGCGGCACCTTCCGCTACTTCACCCGCATCCTCGAGCGCTACGACCTCGCCTTCTCCTGGGTCGACACCTCGGACCTCGCGGCGGTCGAGGCGGCGATGCGGCCGGAAACCAGGATGGTCTATATCGAGACCCCCACCAACCCGGTGATGGACATCACCGACATCGCGGGAGCTGCCGAGATCGCCCACGCCCACGGCGCCACGGTGGCGGTCGACAACACCTTCCTCTCGCCGTACCTGCAGCGGCCGCTCGAGCACGGGGCGGACTACGTGCTGCACTCGACGACCAAGTTCTTGAACGGCCACAGCGACTCGATCGGCGGCGTGCTGATCACCTCGCGGCCGGAGGACGCGGAGTGGTTCGCGCTGGTCTCGAAGTCGGCCGGCGCCATCCTCTCGCCGTTCGACAGCTTCCTGGTGATGCGCGGCATCAAGACGCTCGGCGTGCGGATGGAACGCCACGAGCTGAACGCGCGGCGGATCGCCGACTATCTGGTGGCCCACCCCAAGGTGCAGCGGGTGCTCTACCCGGGGCTCTCCGACCACCCGGGGCACGCGGTCCACAAGAAGCAGGCCTCGGGCTTCGGCGCCATGATCACCATCGAGATGGGGAGCTTCGCGGCCGCCAAGGCGATGCTCGAGAAGATGGCGGTGATGAGCTTCGCCGAGAGCCTGGGCGGCGTCGAGAGCCTGATCTCCCATCCCGCCTCGATGACCCACGCCTCGATCCCGGCCGAGCGGCGCGCCGAGCTCGGCCTGACCGACGGCATGGTCCGCCTCTCGGTGGGGATCGAGAACGTCGAGGATCTGCTGGCCGATCTCGAGCAGGCGCTGGCGGTGGTGTAGGAAGAGGATTCCGGGGGGGCGGGCTTTCCGCCCCTTGAATCCGCTAGTCCGCGTCCACTTCTTCGTCTTCCTCGTCGTCGTCCTCGTCCCCGAAGTCCGCCTCCTTGTCGACGCTCTCCGCGATCCAGGCGAGGAAGCCGGGATCGCCCTGGCCGACCGGGAAGGAGAGGATCTCGGGGAGCTCGTAGCTGTGCAGCTCGCGGATGGTCGCCGCGACCCCTTCGTACTCCTCTTCGCGGGTCTTGACGAGGAGCAGCAGCTCACCGTCCTTGCGGATCTTCCCCTTCCAGCGGTAGATCGAGCGCATGCCGGGGAGGATGTTGACGCACGCTGCCTGGCGCCGCGCGACGATCTCGCGCGCGATGGTGTAGGCCTGCTCTTCGTTTCCGACGGTGGTGACGACGACGATCCCGCGCATGAGGCGGACGCTACTGCACTCGTTCCGGCCGAGTCAATTCGCCAGATCACTGCCAGACCCGCTTCTGGGCGTCGTAGGCGAGCACCCGGATGCGCCCCGCCTGGTCGCTGACGCGGATCGCCAGCAGCCGTTTGCGGCCGTCCGTGAGGTAGAGCGAGCCGGGAGTCGAGGTGCCGAGCGGACCGAACGAGGCGAGGTCCGACGCGTTGAAGCGGATCGGGTCGTCCAGGCGGTCGAGCGGGTGGCCGGGCGAGCCGGGATCGGTCGGCGCCACCCCGGGCGGGAAGCCGAAGCCGTAGCCGCGCCCGAGCGCGGTGAGGCGCCGCGGCGGCTCGACCTGGGGGTCGACGCCGGAATCGATCTCGCGGTTGAGCACGCCGTTGCCGTTGCCGTCGCGGTAGAGGGTGAAGGTGACGGCGCCGTTCGCCGCGGTGCGGAACTTCACCGCTACGTTGGCGTCGTGCCGCACGGCCCAGGAACGGGCCAGCCGCAACGCGCCGACCAGCTCCTCGGCCGCCAGATGGAGCCGCAGGTCGCCCGTCATCTCGAGCAGCGGCGGCGCGCCGATCATCGCGGCCGAGAGGAGGAGGGCGAAGGTCACGATCAGCTCGAGGAGAGTGAAGCCGCGGGGAGAGAAGGTCATAAGGGGAGGCCTCGGAAAAAAGAGGCGCGGGGCGGGACCGCCGACTGCATGAGCCGACGGTGGCGGTCCCACCCCGCGCCGTTCAGCCGGCAACCTTCCTGGAGGTGACCTTCGGACCGGGCTTGCCGGCGGAGCGCGAGGCGGACTTCGCGCCGGTGGCGCGGGGCGCTGACTTGCCGGCCGATCTACCGGCCGACCTGCCGACGGATTTGCCGGACGCTTTACCCGACGCTTTACCCGAAGAATCGCCGGCGGCCTTCGCCCCCTTCGTCTTCCCTCCGGACTTCCCCTTGGAGCCGGACTTGCGGCTGTTGTGCGGCTTCTCGTCGAGGGTGGTGGCGCCGGAGATGGCGACGTAGGGCTTGAGCATCTCGAACATCCGCTGGCCGACGCCGCCGACCAGCATCAGGTCCTCGGGCGCCTTGAACGGACCGTTCTCCTTGCGGTAGTCGACGATGCGCTGGGCGAGGCTCTGGCCGACCCGCGGCAGGAGGGTGAGCTGCGCGGCATCGGCGCTGTTGATGTTGACCGCCTTCTTCCCCTCCGCGCCCCAAGTGGGAGCGGTGGCGAGGAGAGAGGCCAGCAGGAGGAAAACCGCGACGGTGCGATGGGCATGTTTCATGACGTTGCCTTTCCTGGCGAGAGGTCTCGCGTTAAAAATCATTGAGGTTTGCTGCGCTTCCACTCGATCCCTTTCCGTGTCTTTTTCCTGATCCTCGTCCTCGCCGCCACCTCCTCTCCGGGTTGACGGCGGCCTATAGATCAAACCTCCTGCCAGCCGGCGATGGATCGGCAAATAACAGAAAACAAAGGGGTTGGACGGAAGGACGAAGCCTCGCCCGGGCGGCGGGGCGCAAGCGGCCAGGCGGCAGGGCGGAGGACCGAGGGGAAAATCCAGACGGCTCTAGGGCGCGCTCGCCCGTCAAGCGATTCAGCCGGGCGCGCGATCTTTTGCGGCGGGGCCCTCTTTCAAGTACAGTACCGGCGCCATGGTGGGAGAAAGATCAGTCTGGCGTGAATATCTCGAGGCGCTGATCATCGCCGCGGTCTTCCTGCTGTTCACCAACACTTTCGTCGTCCAGACCTTCTACATCCCGAGCGGCTCGATGGAGGACACCCTCCTCATCGGCGACCACCTCTTCGTCAACCGCTTCATCTACGGGCCGACGCCGACGGCGGCGGAGAAGGGCGTGCTGCCGTTCCGGCCGGTCAACCGCGGCGACATCGTGATCTTCCGCTCGCCGGAGACCCCGACGCTCGACCTCGTCAAGCGTTGCGTGGCGGTGGGCGGCGACACGGTGCAGGTGATCAACTCCCAGCTCTACATCAACGGCAAGCCGGTCCACGACGCGAGCTACGCCGTGCACAAGAACCCCGACCTCGGAGGCGGCCTGTTCGTCGATCCGCGCATGCGGTTCCGCGACAACTACGGACCCTACGTGGTCCCCGCGGGTCACTACTTCTGCATGGGGGACAACCGCGACAACTCCTACGACTCGCGGTTCTGGGGCACGGTGCCGGCCCATCTGGTCAAGGGGAGGGCGCTCTTCATCTACTGGTCCTACGGCGGCAAGACGTCGAGCGGACAGTGGGAGGGCGCGGGAGCCAAGCTCAAGGATCTGGGGGAGACCGCCGTCGGCTTCTTCTCGAAGACCCGGTGGGAGCGGACGTTCCATCTGATCCGCTAGCCGGCTTGTCGCATGGTCCCTGAAAAAACGCTGCTCCGGGAATACCTGGAGGCCCTGCTGATCGCGGTGATCTTCGCGACCTTCGCGCGCACCTGGATCCTCCAGGCGTTCAAGATCCCGTCCGGTTCGATGGAGAAGAACCTGCTGATCGGCGACCACATCCTGGTCAACAAGTTCATCTACGGGCCGACCCTCTCGCCGCTCGAGGAGAAGCTGCTGCCGGTGCGCAAGGTGCGGCGGGGGGACGTGGTGGTGTTCAAGTACCCCGAGGACCCGACGCGCGATTTCATCAAGCGGTGCATGGGGCTCCCTGGCGACACGATGAAGATGATCGACAAGGACCTCTACATCAACGGCCGCCGGGTCGACGACTCCTCGTTCACCTACTACGCCGACTCCGAGACCTATCCGCGCGACCTCTTCTTCCATCCCAAGCGGGTGCGCGACACTTTCGGCCCCAAGACGGTCGGCCCCGCCAGCTACTTCTGCATGGGCGACAACCGCGACAACTCGAACGATTCCCGCTTCTGGGGCACGGTGCCCGAGGCCAACCTCAAGGGGCGGGCGTTCCTGGTCTACTGGTCGTTCGCGGGCGCCGACGACGCGGTCGACTGGCCGGGCTATGCCGGCAAGGCGCGGCAGCTCGGCCGCGTGGCTCTGCACTTCTTCACGACGACGCGGTGGGAGCGCACCTTCCGCATCGTGCGCTAAACTACCCGCCGACGAACCAGTCCACGGAGGGAGAGCCATGCCACGACGGAGAGCCGAACGGGGCGAGGGAAATCTCGGTTGTATTTTCTGGGTGGTCGCGCTCGCCATCGCGACCCTGATCTGCTGGAAGGCGATCCCGGTGAAGATCCAGAGCACGCAGCTGTACGACTACATGGAGGAGCTCGCGAAGTTCTCGGCGGCCAACAACCCGCCGGAGACCCTCGCCAAGCTGATCATGGATCGCGCGCACCAGCTCGAAATCCCGCTCGAGAAGAAGGATCTGCGGATCGACCTGACCCGCGAGCGCATCGTCATCGAGCTCGACTACACCGTCCCCGTGGTATTCCCCGGGTACACTTACCCGTGGCACTTCCACCAAAAGCTCGACCGGCCGATCTTCATCGTCTGATCCGCGGCGGCCTGACGGTCCTCGGGAGCGGCTTCGCTCCCGGGGCCCTCGCCGGCGCTCAGCTCGCCGGCCTGATCTTCTTCCTCAATCCCCGTCTGCCCTTCGCCGTCGGCCCGGTGCTGCGCGGCTGCCTCGCTTATGGCTCGCTGGTGGGGCTCGCGAGCCTCGCCCTGCACCTGCCGTTCACCTGGAGACGGCCGCGGCGGGCCCGCCGAGCCTTTCCGTGGAGCTTCACGGCGGCTCTGACAGCTTCGGCGCTGCTCGATTGGACACAACGCTACTACTATGCCTACTACCTGCCGCCCGGGATCAACGACCGCCTGATCAAGACCGCGCTCTGGCTCTCTCTCGGCGCGCTGATCGCCTTTTACACCGCCCTGCTCCACACGCTCCACCGGCGGCGCTACGGGCCGCGCAGCCGCTGGGGGCTGGCGCTGATCGCGGCGCTCTCCATCTACGCCATGGTCGAACGGCGGGAGGCCTTCCATCCCCGTCCCGCCGCCGCTCCGCTGCCGGCGGCGGTCGAATCCAGCCTGCGGCCGAAGCTCTGGGTGATCGGCATCGACTCGGCGACGCTCGACGCCATCCTGCCGCTGGCCGGCCAGGGGCGTCTCCCCTTCCTCGCCAAGGTGCTCCAGAACGGCGCCTACGGCCGGCTGGGGACCTTGATTCCCACCCGGCGCGACGCCATGTGGACCACTCTCGCAACCGGCAAATACCCCTACAAACACGGCATCACCGGCCGGCGGGCCTTTCCCGCCCCCTTCCTCGCCCCAGGCGGCGAGCTGCGGCTCTTGCCGACCGGGATCTCGTTCACCCGCTGGGGAACGCTCGGCGCCTCGCCGCTCCCCGCGGGCATCCCGGCGCGGGAGGCGCTGGCCCTGTGGGAGATCTTCCCCCGCCTGGGCGTTCCGGCCGGGGTGGTGGGATGGCCGGCGGCGCGGCCGGTGGACGGCGAGGCGGACTTCGCCCTGGCGGAGGGAGTCTTTCGCCGCGAAGGCCCCGAGCCCGGGAGCGCCTGGCCGCCGCCGCTCGCCGCCCGCGCCGCCGCGTCCCGGCCGTCCCGGCGCGACGTCGACCCGGCGATCCGCAGCCGCTTCGGCGGGCATGTCCCGGCGGCGCTCGCCGATTCGCTGACCGCCGACCTCTGGCGGCAGACGGCGAGCCAGTCGCTCGCCGGAGAGGACCGCCAGGCGGAGGCGCTCTTCCTCCTTCTCCCTGGGCTGCGCGAGGTATCGCACCGGTGGTTCGGCGGCTTCAACGCCGTGCAGTTCGAAGGGGAGGCGGGGCTCGACGGCGCCCGCGCGGACGCCGAGCGGGTGGCCGCCTACTACGCCTGGCTCGACGATCAGCTGGAAGCCGCCTGGAACCGGCAGAGCGGACCCCGGCTGCTGGCGGTGGTCTCCGCCTACGGGGTCACCCCGCGAGGGGGCTGGCACCGGATGTGGGGGCAGATGGCGCCGGGTACGGCGGTCGGCGGCGAGTTCCAGGAGGGGCCGGACGGCGTCGTGATGCTCTATGGCGAAGGGATCCGCCCAGGCGCCCTGCTGACCGGCGCCCGCTTGGTTGATGTGGCGCCGACGCTGATCTACGCCCTCGGCTTCCCGGTGTCGCGCGATCTCGACGGCAAGGTGCTCACCGCCGCCTTCGACCACGGTTTCCTGCAACGCAACCCGGTGAGCTTCTTCCCGTCCTACGAGGGGCTGGCGCGCGCTAAAGGCTCGGCGGCCCTGCGCTAGCCCTTGGCCCTTCAGGCCTTCTGAGCGGCCTGAGCCACCAGCTTGGGCCCGGCGGAGCGGGCTCCCCCCTCGCGGCTCATCGAGCAGCTCCCTTCGAAGGTGGCGCCATCCTCGATGATGAGGGCCGGAGTGTCGATCTCGGCAAAGACCTTGCCGCTGGGAGAGATCTGCACCTTGCGCGCCGCCTGGACCTTGCCGCGCACCGTGCCGGAGACGAAAACCTGGCCGACGCGGATCTCGCCGTCGATCTCGCCGGACTCGCCGACGATCAGGTCCCCCTCGGAGGTCACCGAGCCGGTGAGCTTGCCGTCGATGCGGAAGGAGGCGTCGAAGCGCAGCTCCCCCTGGAGATGGCTGCCGCTGTCGAGAAAGCCGTTGAGGTCGCTCTGCTTGCCGTCGGACTTGAAGATCATCGGTTCTCTCCCCGCTCGATCAGTACGTCGAAAAGCCGCATCAGCTCCTCCTCCGAGTGGAAGTGGATCCGGAGATGCCCCTTCTTCCCCTGCCGCTTGATCTCGACGCGAGTCTGCAGACGGCGGGTGAGGCGCTCCTCGGCGGCGACGGTATGGACCTCGGGCGGACGGTCCGGCGGCTTCTGTGGTTTCCCCCGCTCCTCCCGCGGCGCGGTGAGGCGTTCGAGGTCGCGGGCGGAGAGCCCCTCGCGGAGGGCGCGGTCGGCGAGCTGGATCTGCTCCGTCAGATCGTGCAAGGCGAGCAGCGGGCGCGCCTGGCCGGCGGTGAGCCGCCCTTCGCGCAACAGGTCGAGCACCTCGTCGGGCAGCCGCAGGAGGCGGAGCGCGTTGGTGACGGTGGTCCGCGCCTTGCCGACGCGGGTCGCGACGGCCTCCTGCGAGAGGCCGAACTTCTCCTGGAGAGCGGCGTAGGCCTCCGCCTCCTCGATCGGGTTGAGGTCGCTGCGCTGGAGGTTCTCGACCAGGGCGAGCTCGAGCAGCTCACGGTCGTCGGCCACCTGACGGATCACTACCGGCACCGAGTCCAGACCGGCCTTGCGGGCCGCCCGCCAGCGCCGTTCGCCGGCGACGATGGCGTAGCCGTCCCTTTCGGGAGTGACGACCAGGGGCTGGATGATCCCCTGCGCGCGGATCGAGGAAGCGAGATCCTCGATCGCCGCGTCGTCGAAATGGGAGCGGGGCTGGAAGCGGTTGGGGTGGAGGCTCGTCAGGGGCAGGGTGCGCACCGGCTCGTCCGGCTTCGGCTCGACCTTCTCGATCAGGGAGTCGAGGCCGCGTCCGAGCCCGCGCTTCTTACCACCCGCTGTCGGGGCCGAAGCCGCGGCCATCAGGCAGCTCTCCGCAGGAACTCGCGGGCGACGGCGAGGTAGGCGTCGGCGCCGCGCGACTTGATGTCGTACTGGAAGATCGGCAGGCCGTGGCTGGGGGCTTCGGCGAGCCGGATGTTGCGCGGGATGACGGCCTCGTAGACCTGGTCGGCGAAGTGGGAGCGGATGTCCTCGGCGACGTCCTTCGAGAGGTTGGTGCGGTCGTCGTACATGGTCAGCAGGATGCCTGAGATCTGCAGTTGCGGGTTCAAGCCCCCTTGGACGCGGCGGACGGTGGCGAGGAGCTCGCTGATCCCCTCGAGGGCGAAGTACTCGCACTGGAGAGGAACGAGAACTCCGTCCGCCGCGGTGAGGGCGTTGATCGTCAGATGGCCGAGCGACGGCGGACAATCGAGGAGGATGGTGTCGTAGCGCTCCGCCACCTCCGCGAGCACCCCTTTCAGCCGCTGCTCCCAGCCGCTCTCGCCCACCAGCTCCACCTCGATGCCGACCAGATCGCGTTGTGAGGGCACGAGGTCGAGATTGGGAAAGCCCGAAGGGCGGATCGCGGCGGAGAGCTCCACCTCGCCGGAAAGGGCATGGTAGAGGTGGGGCGGCGTGGCTTTGCCGCCGAGGCCGCGGGTGGCGTTCCCCTGCGGATCGCAGTCGACCAGCAGCACGCGGCGCTCGAGAGCGCCGAGGCCGGCGCCAAGATTGATCGCGGTCGTCGTCTTGCCGACGCCGCCTTTCTGATTCGCGATCGCGAGAATCATGCTCGGTTCAGCTCAGCTCTCAAGGGGCGCGGCGGAGCGCCAGGATGCGCCTCTTTGCGCTCCCCGCGAGCGGGATGCTGCCGCTGGCGACGAAGCTCGGAGGCAACTCGGGATCGTGCTCGCCCGACCAGATCAGCAGACGACCCTCAGCGGTCAGGCGGCTCGCCAGCGCATCCCAGACCTTGGGATCGAGCCGGAGCGCACGCGAAGTGATGAGGTCGAAGGTCTCCGGCAAACCGGCAGGCAACGGAAGATGGACTCTAACATTGAGGCATCGGCAGGGCAAAGCCGCCTTCCGGGCGGCCGAGGAGAGGAAGGCCCATTTGCGCTCCTGAGCCTCGACCAGGGTCATTTCCAGATCCGGCGCCGCGGCGGCGAGGACCAACCCCGGAAACCCGGCGCCGGAGCCCAGGTCGAGAGCGCTCCGAGCCTCCATAGGGGAAGAAGCGGTAAGGCGGCGAGCGATTCGCCATAGTGGCGCGCCAGAATCTCCCCGGCTGTCCCCGGCCCGATCAGGCTCATCCGCCGGTTCCAAAGCGCGAGCTCCCGGTAATGGGCGAACAGAGAATCGACCGCGGCCTCCTTCAAGGAGCCGGGCGAAATGCGAAGGATCTCCGTCCCGAAATCGGCGCGGGAGATCTCTGGCAGGGAAAAGGCCATGGGAGCAGGATCTTACTGAAAGGGATGTTTCACGTGAAACAAGGGAGGGCCGCGTTCCACGTGAAACGTCCCAAAACAGAAAGGCCCCCTCACCGAGGGGGCCTCAAAGTCGGCGGCAGCTGGGCTCAGGACGGCATCGGCCGGACCATGATCCGCTTGAAGTAGCCGTCTCCCTCGCTCTCGGTGGCCACGTTGGGATCGTCTGCCAGGGTGGTATGGATGATCCGCCGGTCGCCGGGGTTCATCGGCTCGAGGACGCGGGCCTTGCCGCCCCGCCGGACCTCTTCGGCAACCTGTTGGGCGAGGCTGCGCAGCCGCTCCTCGCGGATCTCATGGAAGTTGTCGCAGTCCACCCGTACCGCAACCATCTCACCGCTCAAGGTGCGGACGATCCGCGGCAGCAGGTGCTCGACCGACATCAGGAACTCGCCGTCGTCGGCGAAGCACCAGTCGACGTCCTCGCCGACGAGCTCGACCTCCAGGCGCTCCTCGCCCTGGAAGACGCGCGGCGCGAGATCGAGCCCGGCGAGACGGACGAGCAGCTGGGCACCCTTGGCCGCCGCATCGGCCGCGGCTCCCGCCGCGGCGGGGAAGCGTTCCGAGACGCCGCGCGGCGTCTCCGGCAGGGTGACCAGGGCGCCCGGCGCAGCCTCCGGCGCGCGGAAGGTCTCGAGACCGGCAGCCGGCGAGTCCCGGGAATCCCGGCGTGGCGGCCGTTGCCGGTCTCCCCGGCTGCCGCGATTTCCTCGATCAGCGCCAGGCGCCCGGTCCTCGCGCGGGCCTCCACGCTCCGGGCGACGCTCACGGTCGCGCGGCGGGCGATCTCCGGCCGGCGGTCGCGCAGCCTGCGGCGGCGGCGCGGAGGCCGGAGGAGCCGCGAGCGAGTTTCCCAGCTCGACGGCGGGCCGGCTCGACATCTCCGCGGGGGGAGGGGGAGGAACCGCGCGCCCGGCCACCGGGATCGGCACCGGCTTCTCCAGCCGCGGGTTGTCCGGATCGACCTCGATCATCACCTTGCGGCGGGTCTTCAGGAAGCCGTGCTTCTTTTCGAGGCTTCGGTAGGCGACGTAGGTGGGATCGAGGTTGAAGTAGTTGGCGGCCTGAACCAGCGCCTGCTGCAGGGTGTCGCCGGAAAAAAATCGTCTCTTGACGTCGTTCATGGCAGTTTGGGTCTCTCGCGAAGCAGCGTGGAGCAGTGCCTTACGCCTCCCGCTCCCGCAGACGGTTGTAAACCTGGAGTTGGATGATGGTCAAGACGTTGTTGGTGAGCCAGTAGAGCACCAGCCCGCTGGGAACGCCGAGGAAGAAGAAGGTCATCGCCACCGGCATGATCTGGAACATCCGCCGCTGCATCGGGTCGCCCGCCTGGGGCCCCATGCGGACCTGGAGGAGCTGGGTGGCGCCCATGATGATCGGCAGCACATAGTACGGGTCGTTCACCGACAGGTCCTTGATCCACAGCAGCCAAGGGGCGCTGCGCAGGTCGACGGCGGTCGACAGCAACCGGTAGAAGGCGAACAGGATCGGCATCTGGACGATCAGCGGCAGGCAGCCACCGGCCGGATTCACCCCCGCCTCCTTGTAGATCGCCATCACCTCCTCGTTCATCTTGCGCTGCGCCTCGAGGTTCGGCTTGCCGGCCTTGTCGCGGAGCTTGGTCCGGTAGCGGTCGCGGATCCCCTGCACCTTGGGGTTGAGCTCCTGCATCTTGCGCATCGACATGGTGCTCTTATGGGTCAAAGGGAGCAGCACCAGCTTGATCAGGATGGTCAGCAGCACGATCGCCCAGCCGTAGTTGTCGACCACGTGGTCGTGGATCCAGTGCAGGGCGACGAGCAGCGGCACCACCAGCGGCTTGAGCATGCCGAGCTCGATCGTCTCCTCGAGGCCGAGGCGGAGCGTCTTCAGCCGGTCGTACTCCTTCGATCCCCAGTAAGAAACCAGCGCCATCTGGTCGCCGGCCGGCCGCAGGATCAGGAAGAACTCCCGCGGCAGATCCTTCTGCTCCTTGGTGATCTCCTCCTTGCTGGGCACCGGCAGGAATTTCTCCGGGCCGCCCCCCTCGGGCACCTGCACGAGGACCGGCACCAGCACCGCGCGATCGATCCGCCCCTGGGGAATCTGGGTCGCCAGGTAGTAGGTGTCCTCGAGCCCCGCCCAGGTGAGCGATCCGCCCGGGACCTCCACCGGGTCGAAAGCGCCCTGCGGATCGACCGCGGTCACCTCGCCTCCCGAGCGGTAGACCGCCCGGCGATGCTCGTAGCGGCTCTTCATCTGATCGACGGTCAGATTGCGGATCCCCGGGCCGGTCAGCAGCCCCCAGTCCGAATGCCCGGGGACGCGGACCTCGACGGTCAGGAGGCCGCGCTCGTCGAAGCGGAACGTCTTCTCGGCGGCGCCGAGCGGCCCGCTGTAGCGGAAGGTCACCGCGCGGCCGTCCGCCGCCTTTTCCGCTTGAAACAGGGCCCCGTTCAACGGGTGGGGCTGCGCAGCCGGGGTGGTGAGGGCGTAGGGGTAGAGATTTCCGGCCCGCTCGCGCACCAGCTCCAGCGTGTTGCTCTTCGGATCGTTCTTCTCGGGGACCACCAGCGACAGCAGCTCGGCGCCGCGGTTGGTGAGCACCGCCTTGGAGCGCCCGGTCACCAGGGTGACCTTCTCCTCGGCCGCTGCCTGCACCGCGGGGAGGGCCGGCGGGGCAGTGGCCACCAGGGGCGGGACCGGGGACGGGGACGCGCCGGGAGCCGGGGGAGGAGCGGCGGGGGCGGCGGCGCCAGGCGCCAGCACGCGCGGGGCGGCCGGCGCTTGACTGTTCGCCGGCGCCGGAGCGAGTGGCTTCGGTTTGGGCGGCGGAAAAAAGGTGTACCAGGCCGCGATGACGGCCAGCGACAGCACAAAGGCGAGGAGCAGGCGGCGATTGTCCACGGAGGTTTGAATCCTTTTTCGGTCGTATGTTCGAACGGGCGTCGCCGGCCGTCGCCGCTACGGCAGGTCGATTCCGCCCGGATGAAAGGGTTGGCAACGCATCAGGCGCCCCGCGGTGAGGAGGCCGCCCTGCCCAGGGCCGTGCTTGAGGATGGCGAGCCGGGCATATTCGGAGCACGTCGGGGAGAACCGGCAGGAGCGGGGGAGCAGCGGCGAGATCCGGCGCTTGTAGAGGCCGAGCAGGAAGACGAGCAGGCGCGTCACCCGAGGGACTCCCGCCGCTCGCCCGATCCCTTGGGCAACCCCCCGGGCAATCCGCCGAGAATCCGCAACAGCTCCGACCGCAGCCCCTGGAAATCGCTCTTGCCGGCCTCCGGCTTGAGGTGGATCACCAGGTCCAGGTCGGGGAGACCGGCGCGGCCGGGCCATCGCCGGTAAATCTCCTTGATCCTGCGCTTGATCCGCTGGCGCACCACCGCCTTGCCGACCTTCCGGCTGGCGGTGATCCCGATCCGCGGAGCTCCAAGCTGATTCGGAACGAAGTAGACGATCGCGAGCGGCCCATGCCGCCGGCGACCGGTTCGATAGCACCTGAGGTAGTCCGCCCGCCGCCGGATCTTGCTCTCGGAGGTCAGACGCTCGCCGGCCGTTCCCGTCGCGGGGCCCGGCGGACGACGGACGTCCACCATCAGACGCTCAGGCGCTTGCGCCCCTTCTGGCGCCGCCGCGCGATCACCGCGCGGCCGTTCTTGGTGCGCATCCGCACCCGAAAGCCGTGGGTCCGCTTGCGCCGACGGTTGTTGGGCTGAAAAGTCCGTTTCACGTGTGGCCGCCTTCTTTGAAGTGGAGGTCATGGATCGCGGGAACGCCGGCTCAACCGGAGCGGCCCGCACTATTCTCACAAAAGTCTCACAAAAGTCGAACGAAGCTCGTAACGTAGCTCAGGAGACGAATGGCGGAGAGGGTGGGATTCGAACCCACGGACCGGTTGCCCGGTCAACGGTTTTCGAGACCGTCCCATTCGACCGCTCTGGCACCTCTCCGGTTGCTCATTCGTCTAATCGCCGTCGAGATCGGTGGCGGAGAGAGTGGGATTCGAACCCACGGTAGAGTTTCCCCTACACACGCTTTCCAAGCGTGCTCCTTAAGCCACTCGGACATCTCTCCCAATCCTCTTTCCAAAGAACCTAAAGAACCTAAAGAACGTCGTCTCAACGCGTCCGGCGCAGCGACGCGAAGAAACCGCGCAGCAGAGCGGCGCTCTCGCCTTCCAGCACGCCGGCCGTCACCTCCAGCCGGTGGTTCAGCCGCGGGTCCTGGACCAGATCCCCCAGGGTGCCGCAGTAGCCGGCCTTCGGATCGGCGGCCCCGTAGACCAGCCGTTCGATGCGGCTGTTGACCAGGGCTCCGGCGCACATCGCGCACGGCTCGAGGGTCGCGTACAGCGTGCAACCCGAAAGCCGCCAACCGCCGACCGCCGCCGCCGCCTGCCGGATCGCCAGCAGCTCGGCGTGGGCCAGCGGATCGCCGTCGATCTCGCGGCGGTTGTGGCCCCTCCCCATCACTTCCCCCCCGCGGACCACCACCGCACCCACCGGCACCTCGCCGATCTCGGCGGCGCGCCTCGCCTCGGCGAGAGCTTCCATCATCCAGACCGGATCTTCGGGTCTTTCCAAGGAGGCACCGTCGTCCGCCCAGGCGGGGAACGCGTATGTTACCCGAGATGGCCTACAGCGCAAAACATCGCCTCCCCGCCGTCCTTTACTTCGCCGCTTCCAGCACGTAGCATGAGGTGCTTGCAGTGGCCCGCGAAGGGTTCGGGTCCTGTGCATCGGTCAATGCCGAACCTCGTCAGGCCCGGAAGGGAGCAGCGATAAGGCATGCGGTCGAGTGCCGCAGTTACACCGGAACCCTTCGTCGACCACTGCCATCGTCCATAGCCCTAATGACGTACCAGGTTCTCGCGCGCAAGTGGCGCCCGCAAAATTTCTCCAGCCTCGTCGGTCAGGAACCGATCGTCACCGCTTTGCGCAACGCCCTCCAGGAGGGGCGGATCGCCCAGGCGTACCTGTTCTCCGGCATCCGCGGAGTGGGGAAGACGACGGCGGCGCGCGTCCTCGCCAAGGCGCTCAACTGTGAGCGGGGGCCGGCGGCCGACCCCTGCAACGAGTGTATGCCGTGCCTCGAGATCACCCGCGGCTCGGACCTCGACGTCATCGAGGTCGACGCCGCCACCTACTCGAAGGTCGAGCAGGTGCGCGACCTCACCGAGAGCCTGAAGTACGGCCCGGCCCGCGACCGCCACAAGGTGGTGGTGCTCGACGAGATCCACCGCCTGTCGCGTCAGGCTTTCGACGCCCTGCTCAAGATCGTCGAGGAGCCACCGCCGCACCTGGTCTTCATCTTCGCCACCACCGAGATCGACGCCGTACCGGCGACCATCCTGTCGCGCTGCCAGGAGTTCCACTTCCGGCGCGTACCGTCGCCGGCTCTCGCGGCGCATCTGCGGACGATCTGCGAGGCCGAGAGGATCGCGGCTACCGACACCGCCCTGCGGCTGATCGCGCGCGCCGGCGAAGGGAGTGTGCGCGACTCGGTCGCCCTGCTCGACCAGCTCGCCACCTTCGGCTCGGGCGCGATCGCCGACGAGGACGCCGTGCGGCTCCTCGGCGGGCTTGACACCGCCCTCTTCCACACCCTGCTCGCCGGCATCCTCGGCGGCGATTCGGCCGCGGTCGGCGACGCCGTGCGCCGCGTCGAGGACGAAGGGTGGGATCCGCGCCACGTCTACGGCCAGTTCCTCGCCTTCTGCCGCGACGCCCTCCATCTCGCGATGGGCGGCGCTCCCGAGGCTGCGGACCTGCCCGGCGAGGAGGCGCAGGCCCTCGCCACCCTCGCCCGCGGCCACGGTTACGAGAACCTGCTGCGCCTGATGAACCAGCTCCTGGCGAGCGAGATGATCGTGCGGCGCAGCGAGACCGGCGCCCTGGCGGTCGAGATCGCCTGGCTGCGCGCGGCCGAGCTGCCGAAGCTCACCCGGATCGAGGAGCTCCTCGCCGGCGGCACCTTCGCCGCCGAGCCTCCGGCTCAAGCCGCAGCGCCGCGCCTCGCCGCGCCGCGACCGGTGCCTGCTCCCGCGCCCCCTCCTGCGGCGCCCGCTCCGGCTCCGCGCCCGGAGGGGCCGCGCCCGGAACCGGCGCGGGCCGAGGCCTCCTCGGCACGGCCGGTGGCGGCCCCGCCGAGCCGGCCGAGCGACCCGGTCACCGCGTTCAAGGAGGAGGCCGGCAAGCGCAAGCAGAACATCGGCGGCTTCCTCGACGCGGCGGAGGAGCTCCGCTTCGCGGACGGACGGATCGCCATTCTCTGCCCGAGCGGCGACAGCTACCTGCGCACCCGCCTCGAGGCCAACCGCGCCGTCCTAGAGGAATCGGCGGCCGCCGTCTGGGGTCCGGGGACGGGACTTGATATCCTGGTGCGCGCCGCCGCGCCGAAGGCCGCCGCGGAAGCCAAATCGGCGCCGGTCCAGCAAGTCGAGCAGATCCCGACCGTCCAGGCCGTCCTCGACATCTTCAAAGGCCGGATCGAAACAGTGGAAGAGCACGGAAGCTATACGGAGGAATGACCGCGATGAGCAGCATGAAGAACCTGATGAAGCAGGCCGAGGAGATGCAGAAGCGGTTGCAGCGCGAGCTGGCCGAGCTGGTCGTCGAGGCTAGCGTGGGCGGCGGCATGGTGACCGTGAAGATGAGCGGCCACAAGCAGCTCGTCGGCTGCAAGATCGATCCCGAAGCGATGGACGCGAGCGATCCCTCGATGCTGGAGGATCTGATCGTCGCGGCCGTCAACGAGGCCGGCCGGAAGATCGAGGAGACGATGCAGGGGAAGATGGGATCGCTGGCGTCGAGCATGCCCGGCCTCTTCTAGACCGCGCAAAGCAGGATGTCCGATCCTCTGGCCCGGCTCGTCGGCGAGCTCTCCCGTCTTCCGGGCATCGGGCCCAAGACCGCGACCCGGCTCGCCCATTTCCTCCTCAAGGTTCCCGTCGCGGAGGCCGAAGCGCTGGCCGCCGCGATCCTCGAAGTCAAGGCGAAGCTCTTCCACTGCTCGCTCTGCAACTCGATCACGGCCGTCGATCCCTGCCGCTACTGCTCCGACGAGCGGCGGGACCGCACCCGGATCTGCGTCGTCGAGGAGCCGTTCAACCTCGAGCCGGTCGAGCGCACGGGGGAGTTTCACGGCCTTTACCACGTCCTACTCGGGGCGCTCTCTCCCCACCGGGGGATCGGCCCCGACCGCCTCGCCATTCCCGGGCTGCTGACCCGGCTCGCCGGCGTCGAGGAGGTGATCCTCGCCACCAATCCGAACGTCGAGGGAGAGGCCACCGCCCTCTACCTCGCCCGCCTGCTGAAGCCCCAGGGAGTGCGGGTCACCCGCCTGGCTTTCGGCATGCCGGTCGGCGGCGACATCGAATACACCGACGAGGTGACGCTCGGGCGTTCGCTCGCCGGGCGGCGCGAGATGTGAGCTTCGGCGACCTTCTCCCGTCGATCGTCACCCCTCCACCCGGCCCGCGCTCCCGCGAGCTGTCGGCCGCGCTCGCCGGGCTCGAGGCGCCCGGGGTCAACACGATCGCGGGCGGCCAACCGGCGATCCTCTGGGAGGAGGCGCGGGGGGCCAACGTCCGCGACGTCGACGGCAACCTCTATGTCGATCTCACCGCGGGGTTCGGAGTGGCGGCGATCGGCCATCGTCACCCGCGGGTCGTCGCGGCCGTCCGCGCGCAGGCGGACCGCCTCCTCCATGCCCTCGGGGACGTGATGGCGCATCCGTTGCGCGTCGAGCTCGCCCGCCGGCTGGTGGCGCTCGCGCCGGTGGACGACGCCCAGGTCTACTTCGCGATCTCCGGTGCCGAGGCGGTCGAGATCGCGCTGAAAACCGCGCTCGCCGCCACCGGGCGCCCGGGTATCCTCGCCTTCGTCCCCTCCTATCACGGGCTGACCCTCGGCGCTCTCGCCGTCACCTCGCGGGAGGAGTTCCGCTCCCCCTTCGCCGCCCATCTCCACGGTCACGTCCGCCGCCTCCCCTTCGGCGGCGATCTGGCGGCGGCCGAGGCGCTCCTCGCGACCGGCGAGGTCGGCGCCGCCATCGTCGAGCCGGTCGTCGGCCGCGAGGGAGTCCTGATCCCTCCCGCCGGCTGGCTGGCCGAACTGGCCGCGGCCTGCCGCCGCCACGGTGCGCTGCTGATCGCCGACGAGATCTTCACCGGCTTCGGCCGCACCGGCCGTCTCTTCGCCGTCGAGCACGAAGGAGTGCGGCCGGACATCCTCTGCTGCGGCAAGGCGCTCGGGGGAGGCCTGCCGATCGCCGCCGTCCTCGCCCGGCGCGACCTCTTCCGCTGCTGGGAGACCCCCGGCGAGGCGCGCCACACCGCGACCTTCCTCGCCAACCCCCCGGCCTGCGCCGCCGCCCTCGCCACCCTGGACGTGCTGGCCGAGGAGGAGCTCAGCCGGAGGGCAGCCCGCCTCGGCGAGGCTCTCGGCCGGCGTCTGGCCGCCTGGCCGGGGCGCTTTTCCGCCGTCGAGGCGGTCCGCGGCCGCGGGCTTCTATGGGGGATCGAGATGCGGACGGCGGAGATCGCCAAGCGGTGGATGCTCGGCGCGTGGGCGCGAGGGGTCCTCGTCCTCGCCGGCGGACCCGAGGGGCGGGTGGGGCAGATCGTTCCCCCGCTGACCATCCGGGAGGAGCAGCTGGCGGCGGCGGTGGAAATTCTCGCCGGCCTCTTCTAACCAACCTCCGTTACAATAGGCGAACCTTGGGAATTGAAAACCTTCTGCGCCGGTGGGAGATCTTCTCTCACTTCTCGGATGAGCAGCTCGTGCAGCTCGCCGAGTGCGCCACGCACGACCGCTTCGCGGCGGGGGCGACCGTGGTCAAGGAGGGGGAGGAGACCCAGGACGCCTACCTGATCGCGAGCGGCGGCATCCGCATCCAGCGCCGCACGCCGTACGGCCATTTCAGCCTGGCGGCCCTCGAGCCCGGGGCACTGTTCGGCGAGACCTCCTTCGTCGACCGCGTGCCCCGCTCGGGGGACGCGGTGACCACGGTCGAGACCGAGCTGATCGGGCTCAACCCGGACACCCTCGCCACCCTGCTCGACAGCGACGCGCGCTTCAAGCTGGCGCTCTACTGGACCTTCTGGAAGAGCCTGTCGTCCAAGCTCCGGCAGACCAACGACAACCTCACCCAGTTCTTCTCGGAGTCCGGCAAGCCGGCGAGCGCCGAGCCCCTCTCCCCCCGCGAGCCCGCCGGCGACTTCCGCGTCGACCTCGCCTCCAAGCGCAAGCTCTTCCAAGAGCAGAAGCTCTCCAGCATGGAGATCAACTTCCTCTCCTCGCTCTCCAAGGAGAGGAAGTACGGACCTCTGCAGGAGATCTTCCGCGAGGGAGAGATGGGCGACGAGATGTACGTCGTGCTCGAGGGGCGGGTGATGATCAGCAAATACATCCCCGGCGCCGGCGAGGAGGCCCTCGCCTTCCTCGAGCGCGGCGGCTTCTTCGGCGAGATGGCGCTGATCGACCACGCCGGCCGTTCAGCCGACGCCAAGGCTCACGAGGGGGGCGCCGTGGTGCTCGTCATCTCCCGCGAGGTGCTAGAGGGGATCCTCGACATCCACAAGGTGTCGTCGATCCGCCTGCTGACCATCCTCTGCAACCTGGTAGCGAGCCGGTTGCGCGAGCTGGATGACAAGATCATCGGCTGGTTCATCATCGCCGGCGGCTCCGGGATCTCCTGGCCGGTGCCCCCTCCCGCGCCACAGACGTAGGCGCTGTTTCCGGCGGCAGCGCGTTCAGCACCTTGCCCACCAGCGACGACAGCGGCAGCCCAGCGCGCCCGGCCGCATCGAAGAAGCCGGCGGCCAGCCCGTCCCGCACCTCTCCTCCCCACGCCAGCTCGGCACGGTGAACGTCGACCTCCAGGTCGCGGTAGGTGATGCCGTGCCGCACCCCGGCCGTGCGCGGGCCGAGGGTCCAGCGCCCGCCGTAGCGGCCGGCGAGGGACGCGTCCGGATCCCCCGTCTCCGCGACGCCGTCGCGCTCGAGCGTCACCCAGGGGAGCTCCCAGGTGCCGGCGAGCAGGGCGCTCCCTTCGGGGCGGCGGAAGAGGAGCACCCCCACGGCGTCTTCGACGACGGCCACCAGGAGGCGGAGCCGCTCGGAGGCACGCTTCGCCTTCGGGACTGGATAGCGCTCCGGGTCCCCCTCCGCGGCCGCGCGGCAGCCGGAGCGCAGAGGGCAGAGCAGGCACTTCGGGTTGCGCGGCGAGCAGAGGGTAGCCCCGAGCTCCATCAGGGCCTGGTTGCTGTCCCCCGGACGGAGGGGATCGAGCAGCTCGGCGGCGGCGGCGAGGAGCTGGCGGCGCCCGCCGGAGGCACGCGGGTCGGCGGCGAGCGCCAGACAGCGGGAGAGGACCCGCTCGACGTTGCCGTCCATCACCGGCGCGGCGACTCCGAAGGCGATGCTGGCCACCGCCGCCGCGGTGTAAGCGCCGATGCCGGGGAGAGCGAGGAGGCCCTCGAGGGTCGCCGGGAAGGCTCCGGCGGCGGCGATCTGCCGGGCCGCCGCGTGGAGCTGGCGAGCCCGCCGGTAGTAGCCGAGGCCAGACCAGAGCGCCAGCACCTCGGAGAGCTCGGCGCCCGCCAGCACCTCGACGGTGGGAAATCTTGCCAGGAAGCGATGGTAGAAAGGGAGAACCGTCTCGACCCGGGTCTGTTGCAGCATGACCTCGGAGAGCCAGATCTCGTAGGGGGCGCTCGACCGCCGCCAGGGGAGGTCCCGGCGGTGGCGGTCGAACCAGGCTAGAAGGACATCCGCTCGCCGCATCGCGTCATTCTAACCGGTCCGCGACAGCCAATTTGGCAGAAGGACATAAGTCGAGAAGGCTGGTCAAAAGAAAAAGGCTCCCGGCTTTCGCCGGGAGCCTCCTCCTCCCCCGAGGGGGAGAAGGTCTGGGGGGGAGGCCCCATCTCTCCAGGTTGGCTATTGTGGCTGTACCCCTGTAACTAGGGGATTTCGGAGGATCGAAAGAGGGTGAGATCGTTTATGATCTCGCAATCAGGTAGGACAAGTTTGGTTGGTCTGGAACCTCCCCCTCGTGTGTCCTGTCCATTACTCTCTGCAACAGCCGTGCCCGGTCTCTCTCTTTCCACCTTCCCCAGGAAAGGGCCCGTGTCCCAACTCGTCCCGCGCAGCCGACTGGCAGTGACCGATGGGAGCGGAGCCGGAGGAGGCGAGCAGGGCCGGCTGGGACACGACTAAAAAATGATGCCCCCCGGCGCTTGGCACGGGGGGCTCAGGAGGGAGGCTTCCTGTTTGGGTTGGCTGTTGGTTGGCTCTACCCCTGTGTAGGGGAATCAGGAAGGCTTTCAGGATGAGATCGAGTTAGGATCTCCAGTGGGAATGGAACTTCGGTTGGCTGGATGAAACCTCCCCCTCGTTCTAACGATTTGGTGCCTCTCTACATTGCAATCAACGTGCCCACTACACGACCGAGCTTCCGATCCCGATAAAACCTGTATTTATGCGGCGGGGGCACTACCGTTCGACCGGAAGCTTCCCTTGATTGGTTTCATTCGTACAAATGCATGGTTCGGGGTAGGACATTTCTACAACTACCGGGTGGAAGCCCGGAGGAGCGGCCCAGATGTCGGAGCTTCCGGACGGTCGGACCCTCGGATGGAAGGAGTACCTGGACCTCCCTGACCTGGGAATCTTCCGTCTGAAAGCCAAAGTAGACACCGGTGCCCGCACCTCGACACTGCACGTCGACTCGCTTGCGGTGCTCGAGGTCTTCGCGGATGGCACGGAGCTGGTGGAGCTCGCCTTCACCCCGGACCGTCGCCGGCCGGAGCTGAGGGTCGAGACGCGGACCCGGGTGCTGCGCCGCATCCGCGTCGTCGACTCCGGCGGCCACGCCGAGGTGCGGCCTCTGATCGAGACGGACATGGTGCTCGGCCCCCGGCGCAAGAAGATCCTGATCACCCTCACCGACCGCTCGGGGCTGCTCTTCCGTATGATCCTCGGGCGCAAGGCCCTCGAGGGGGATTTTCAAGTGGACGTGGCCGCCAAGTACCTGTTCCGCAAGTGGCATCCGCAGACATCGCGCCGGCGCCGTGGCCCGGAGAGCACGGAGATGTTGTAAGAAGGGAGCGCCCGCGGAATGAAGATTGCCATCCTGTCGCGCAAGGCGACGCTGTACTCGACCTCGCGCCTGATCGAGGCCTGCCGCCAGCGCGGCGCCGACGTGACGGTGATCGATCCGTTGCAGTGCGTCGTCAAGCTGTCCAAGAAGCGGCCGGAGGTCTTCCACAACGGCGAGCGGGTGGACGGCGTCGACGGCGTCGTGCCGCGCATCGGCGCCTCGATCACCTTCTACGGCCTGGCGGTGCTGCGCCAGTTCGAGATGATGAAGGTCTTTCCCGCCAACGACAGCCAGGCGATCTCACGCAGCCGCGACAAGCTGCGCAGTCTCCAGCTCCTGTCGCGCTTCGACATCGGCATCCCGCCCACCGCCTTCGCCCGCCGGCGCGAGGACATCCGGGCGGCCATCCGGAAGGTCGGCGGCGCTCCCGTCATCCTCAAGCTCCTCGAGGGGACTCAAGGAATGGGTGTCATTCTGGCCGAATCGGCCAAATCGGCGGAGTCGGTGCTCGACGCCATGAGCTCGCTCGGCCAGAACATCCTGATCCAGGCTTTCATCGCGGAGGCGAAGGGGACGGACTACCGCGCCATCGTGATCGGCGGCAGGGTGGTGGCGGCGATGGCGCGTCAGGCCGGCGAGGGGGAGTTCCGCAGCAACCTTCACCGCGGCGGGACCGCCACCGGGATCGAGCTCGAGGAGGCCTACGCCGCGACCGCCATCCACGCCGCCGAGGTGCTGGGCTTGAACATCGCGGGGGTCGACATGATCCCTTCGGCCGAGGGGCCGATGGTCCTCGAGGTCAACAGCTCGCCGGGGCTCGAAGGGGTCGAGGGGGCGACCGGTATCGACGTCGCCGGGGCGATGATCGACTTCGTCATCCAGCACGCCCCGCGCGGCCATCCCCACACCCGGGGGAGGGGATGAGGCCGATCCAACCCCGCCCACGGCCCCCGCGGTAGGATGCCGCTCATGAAGAAGCTGCTGGCGGTCTTCCTCCTGCTGATCGGCGTCGCGATCCTCGCCACCCTCGCCGGCGTGATGATCGGAAGGAAGGAGGGCGCGAGCGACGCCGGCCCCACGGTCCTCGTCTGGCGCCTCGCCGGACCGGTGCTCGAGCAGCGGGCGCCGCGCCTCCCGTTCGCCGGTGGCGCCGAGCCGAGCAGCATCGCGGAGCTCTACCCCGCCCTCCGCGCCGCCCGCCAGGATCCCGGCGTGCGCGGGCTCGCCCTCTATCTCGAGGAGGCCCAACTGGGCCTTGCCAAGGCCCAGGAGCTGCGGCGGCAGCTCCTCGCCCTGCGGCGGGCGGGCAAGTTCGTCGAGTGCTACCTGGAGACGGCGGGCGAGGGGTCGAACGGCACGCTCGCCTATTACCTGGCGACCGCCTGCGAGAAGATCCACCTGGCGCCGGCCGGGGAGCTCAACCTGATCGGCCTCAACGCCGAGACCCGCTTCCTGCGCGGCGCGCTCGACAAGCTGAAGATCGTCCCCGACTTCAACCGCGTCGGCCGCTACAAGAGCGCCGTCGAAACCTATACCCAGAGCCAGTACACGCCGGAGGCTCAGGAGGCGATCGCCGCCGTCCTCGACGGCTACTTCGCCCAGATCGTCTCCGCCATCGCCGAGGCGCGCCACCAGAGCGACGGCGCCGTCCGCGCGCTCATCGACGGCGCTCCCTACTCGGCCGAGGAGGCGTTGGCGCACGGGCTGGTCGATCAGCTCTCCTATCCGGACCAGTTCAAGGCGTCGCTCGCCAAGCGGCTCGGGCGCACTCCCGGCTATCTGGCGATCGAGAGCTACCACCCGAGCCCGGTGCTCGCCGGCAAGCGGGTGGCCGTCGTCTTCGCCCTCGGCGAGATCGTCCGCGGTGGCGGTGGCACGGCGCCCTGGACCGAGGAGACCTTCCTCGGCTCGGACGAGATGGTGAGCCTGCTGCGCGACCTCGCACGCGACGATTCGATCTCGGCCGTCGTGCTGCGGATCGACAGCCCCGGCGGCTCCGCCCTCGCCTCCGATCTCATCCTGCGGGCGGTCGAGAAGCTCAGGGACCGCAAGCCGGTCGTCGTCTCGATGTCCGACACCGCCGCCTCCGGCGGCTACTACATAGCGGCGAAGGCAACCCGCATCGTGGCCGAGCCGGCGACGCTGACCGGCTCGATCGGCGTCTTCGGAGGCAAGTTCGTGACCCGCGGCTTCGAGGAGGAGATCCTCGGCCTCGGCCACGGCACCCAGAAGCGTGGCGCCAACGCCGACATCTACTCCACCCTTCAGCCCTACACCCCGCAGCAGGAAGCCCGGGTGCAGGCCTTGATGGACGGCACCTACCGGACTTTCGTCGGCCATGTGGCAGCCGGCCGCCGGATGAGCCGGCCGGCGGTCGAGGGGGTGGCGGGTGGGCGGGTGTGGACCGGCGCGGCGGCTCAGAAAATCGGCTTGGTCGACGAGCTCGGAGGGCTCGACCGCGCGCTCGAGATCGCCCGTCAGCAGGCCCGGATCGCCGCCGGCGAGAGGATCGGCGTCGACTTTTATCCGGAGCCTCCCTCCTGGCTCGACCTGTTCCTCGAAAAGCGCCAGCCGCGCCTGCCGGCGGCGCTCGCGGAGGTCGCGAGAGAGCTCGACGTCACCTCGCCGCGGCTCCTCCAGCTACCTCCGGAAATCGCCGGGCTGGCCGCTCCTTTCTAGGCTATAAACTCTTTGTTACAAATGGCTTATCGCCTATTTCACAGGAGCTGTCCGAGGGGCTTGCGGTCGCTTCCGGCTGTGCTATGATGAGCCAGGTCGCAGTCATCTAAGCCGAATCGGAAACCGCATTCCTACTCGAAGATGGATTTCCACAGCTGTGGAAATTCTGTGGATTTTTTAGTATTGCTGCGCCGTTTCGAGGTCCCATGTCGCAATCCTTTTGGTCTCTCCTCCAGCGGCAGTTGCAACAGCAGCTCGATCCCGAGGAATTCGCCACATGGTTCCGCCCCCTGAAGGTGGGTGACGAGGACGGCCGCCGGCTGGTGCTGGTGGCGCCGAACTCCCGATTCCTCCATACGCTCGAGGAGAGCTACCGTCCGATGGTGGACCGGGCGGTGGCCGGGCTGGCCGACGCGGGGTTCGAGGTCCTGTTCTCGCTCGACGAGCTCGAGATCCCTTCGGACGAGCCGATCACGCCGTCGAGCTTCAACCCGAAATACAGCTTCGAGAGCTTCGTCGAGGGGAAGTCCAACGAGTTCGCCCTCGCCGCCACCCGGCGGGTGGCCGAGAACCCCTCGCTCTCCTACAACCCGCTCTTCCTCTACGGCGGTGTCGGCCTCGGCAAGACCCATCTGCTGCACGCGATCGGTCACGAGATCCAGCGCAGCCGCCCGCAGCTGCGCGTCCTCTACCTGCCCGCCGAGCAGTTCGTCAACGAGCTGATCAACTCGATCCGTTTCGACCGCATGCCGGCGTTCCGCGAGCGCTACCGGACGATCGACGTGCTGATGCTCGACGACGTGCAGTTCCTGGCCAACAAGGAGCGCACGCAGGAGGAGTTCTTCCACACCTTCAACACGCTCTACACCAGCCAGAAGCAGATCATCCTCTCCTCGGACTCCTCGCCGCGCAACATCCCGACGCTCGAAGAGCGGCTGCGCAGCCGCTTCGAATGGGGGCTGATCGCCGACATCCAGCCGCCGGACCTCGAGACCAAGGTGGCGATCCTGCAACGCAAGGCCTCGCTCGAGAACGTCCAGCTCCCCGACGAGGTGGCGGAGTTCATCGCCCAGCAGGTGAAGTCGAACATCCGCGAGCTCGAGGGGTTGCTGACCCGCGTCGTCGCCTTTTCCTCGCTGACCGGAAAGCCGCTGTCTCCGGCCCTCGCCCGCGAGACCCTGAAGGACATCCTTCCCGAGGCGGGAAAGAAGCCCGCCGCCGCGGAGATCGTCAAGTTCGTCGCCCGCCACTACGACCTCAAGGTCTCCGAGATGAAGAGCAAGAGCAACTCGCGGCAGATCGTCATCCCGCGCCAGGTGGCCATGTACCTCTGCAAGCGGTTGACGGATCTCTCCTATCCGGAGATCGGCAAGCTGTTCAACGACAAGCACCACTCGACGGTCATGTACTCCTGCGAGATGGTGCAGAAGAAGCGCGGCGCCGATCCGGATTTCGACCGCACCCTGCACGGCTTCGAGCACCACTTCGCTTGAATGGAGAGCGGGTTCGCCACCGCAAAACCTGTGGAGCGGACTCCGGAACTCTTGTTGGGCTGCTGCGGATTTTTTCTCATGCCGGTAAGTTTTCCCCTCTCTCCTCATGCTCTCCGCAGGTTGTGCACAACCCCCTGGGGTAAAACTAAACCTCTATCGTTGAGCCACTTAAGCCCGTTTTCCTCGTTTCCGCAGCGCCTACTATCGACTACGGCTATGCTATATTCAGATGCCTTCTAGATGGAGAAGAGTGAATGGAAATCCGTGTCACCCGTAGCGAATTTCTGGGCGAGCTGGCCCCCATGCAGGGGATCGTCGAGCGCAAGACGACCATCCCGGTCCTCTCCCATCTGCTGCTGACCGCGGCCGGCGACCGGCTGAGCCTCGCCGCGACCGACCTCGACGTCTCGCTCACCTCCTGGTGCGAGGCCGACGTCAAGCGCGAGGGCGGGATCGCCGTGCAGGCCAAGAAGCTGGTGGAGATCATCCGCTCGCTCACCGGCGAGGAGGTCCTGCTGGTCCAGGAGGAGCCGCGCGTGCTCACCATCCGGGCCGGCAAGTCGCGCTTCAAGATCCACGGCCTCTCGCCGGACGACTTTCCGACCCTCCCCAACGTCGAGGAGGGACGCCGGGTCGACATCCCCTTCGCCGAGTTCCGCCGCATGGTCGCCAAGATCCTCTTCGCCGTCTCGGCCGAGGAGTCGCGCTTCCAGTTGAACGGCGCCCTGCTGAAGCTCAAGGAGGGAGCGCTCGAGATGGTGGCGACCGACGGCCATCGCCTCGCCCTCGTCGAAGGCGGTCTCGAGAGCGCCGCCAACGAGGATTCGGTCCTCGTGCCGCGCAAGGCCCTCCAGGAGCTGCAGCGCTTCGAAGGGGAGGGCAAGCTCGCCTACGGGCGCGGCGAGCACCACCTCTCGTTCGGCCTCGGCCGGCGCGAGCTGATCTGCCGCATCCTCGAAGGGACCTTCCCCGACTACGAGCGGGTGATCGCCAAGGACAACGACAAGAAGGTGATCTTCGACCGCAAGAGCCTGGTCGACGCCGTGCAGCGCGCCGCGCTGATGACCGGCGACCGGGCGCGCGCCGTCCGTCTGCAGTTCACCCCCGACCAGGTGGTGATCTCGGCGGTCAACTCCGATCTCGGCGAGGCCGTGGAAGAGGTCGCCTGCACCTACGAGGGGCCCGATTTCAGGGTCGGGATCAACCCGGACTACCTCAAGCAGTTCCTCGACGCCGTCGACACCGAGAAGATCCGCCTGGAGCTCAAGGACGAGAACACGCAGTGCGTCGGCTATCCGCAGGATGGTCCCGACACCCGCTACCTCTGCGTGATCATGCCGATGCGGATCTGAGCGCCCACCAGGCGCTTGGGGCCGATCGTCGCCCATAGCCGCCGTCCCCGGGGATGCGACATGATCCCCTGCGATGCTCACCCACCTCACCGTCCGCGATTTCCGCAACCTCGAGCCGCTCTGCTGGCAGCCCGAGGCGGGCTCGCATCTCCTGCTCGGCGGCAACGGGGCCGGCAAGACGAGCGTGCTCGAAGCGGTCTACGCGCTCGCCACCACGCGCAGCTTCCGCGCCGCGCAGATCGGCGACTGCGCGCGCCACGGCGCCGGCTCCTTTCACGTTCAAGGTGAGGTCGACACCGGCCATCGCACCACCCTGGAGGTCGGCTGGATGGAGGGGCAGCGGATCCGTGCGGTCAACGGCAAGCTGACCCCGCTCGCCGAGCACCTGGGCGTGCTCCCGGTGGTGGCGTGGACGGCGGCGGCCGAGGCCGAGGTCCTGGTGGGCGCCCCCAAGGCGCGCCGTCGCTTCATGGACCGCGGCGTGGTGGGGATCCGCCCCGTCGCCCTGGAGGTCCTCGGCCGCTACCGCGAGGCCCTGCGGCAGAAACGCGGGCTCCTGCTGACGGACGGTGCCGGGATCGAGATCTGGAACGAGCTGCTGGCCGCGACCGCCGCGGACGTCATCGCCCAGCGCCATCGCTACGTCGAGCTCCTCAAGGCTCACCTGGCCCGGGTGCTCCAGGCCTCGGGCCTCCCCTTCCCGGCGATCGAGCTCTCCTACCGCCCTTCCCCGCCCACCGGCCTCGAAGGCGCCGAGGTGATCGCCGCCGCCCTCGATCGCATAGCCGACCGCGAGCGCCGCCGCCAGATGCCCCTCCTCGGCCCCCATCGCGACGAGCTCGAGATCCTCTGGGGAGGGCACGAGATTCGCCGCGTCGCCTCGGCCGGCGAGCGTAAGTCGCTCTCCCTGATGCTCCTCGCCGCCCATGGCCGGGTGATGGAGGAGGCGGGCCGGCCCCCCCTCCACCTGCTGGACGACATGGACGCCGAGCTCGCTCCCGCGACCGTGGCCGCCGTCTGGGGGGTCTTCGCGGGCTCGAGCCAGCTCTTCGCCACCTCGAACCGGCCCCAGGTCTGGCTGACTTTGAACGTCGGAACGATCTGGGAGATGGAGCGCGGTCAGCTCTCCCTGGTCTCCCGCTAGAGGGAATCTCCAGGCCTCTTTTCAGGTTGAAAACAGAGGCTGGAAAATAGGGCCTAAGCCGTTGAATTTTCAGCGGTAAAGGGGCTCGTCAAGAGCCGTTTTTCGTGGTATAATTTTCACATTCTTCAAGCCCCCTCTCCCCGGGGGTGAAGGCAAGCCCAGGGACATTACCTAGGAAATAACGGAGAATCCTGCTTTGGTAGATCCACAAGCGACGTATACGGCTGAAAATATCCAAGTCCTCAAAGGACTGGAAGCGGTGCGCAAGCGCCCCGGGATGTACATCGGCGATACCGATGACGCGTCGGGGCTCCACCACATGGTCTTCGAGGTGGTCGACAACTCGGTCGACGAAGCCCAGGCGGGATACTGCTCGAAGATCGAGGTCGTCATCCACTCCGACAATTCGGTGATGGTGGCGGACGACGGCCGCGGCATTCCGGTCGATCTTCACAAGGAAGAGGGGCGGTCGGCGGCCGAAGTGATCATGACCGAGCTGCATTCGGGCGGTAAGTTCGACAAGAATTCCTACAAGGTGTCGGGAGGTCTGCACGGCGTCGGCGTCTCCGTCGTCAACGCCCTCTCCGAGACCCTGGAGCTGGAGGTCAAGCGCGACGGGAAGGTCTGGTTTCAGACCTATCACCGCGGCTTCCCGGTGGCGCCGATCCACGAGATCGGCACCAGCGACGAGACGGGGACCAAGGTCCGCTTCTGGCCGGATGCCGAGATCTTCGCCATCACCGAGTTCAACTACGAGACGCTCGCCCAGCGGCTGCGCGAGCAGGCGTTCCTCAACCGTGGCATCCACATCAATCTCAAGGACGAGCGGACGGACAAGGAGGCGGACTTCGTCTACGCGGGAGGGATCTCCTCGTTCGTCGAGCACCTGAACCGCAACAAGACGCCGATCCATCCTCTACCGATCCACCTGATCGAGGTGCGTGACGACGGCACCGGCCCGGAGACGGTCGAGGTCTCGCTGCAGTGGAACGACGCCTACCAGGAGCTGATCTACGCCTTCACCAATACGATCAGCAACCGCGACGGCGGCACCCACCTCTCGGGTTTCCGCGGCGCGCTCACCCGCGCGATCAACGCCTACGCGGCGGCCAGCGGGCTGTCGAAGAACCTCAAGGAGAACCTGACCGGCGAGGACGTGCGCGAGGGGCTCACCGCGGTGATCTCCGTGCGCATCAAGGACCCCAAGTTCTCCTCGCAGACCAAGGACAAGCTGGTCTCCTCCGACATCAAGGGATGGGTCGAGCAGGTCGTCTTCGAGCGCCTCTCCACCTATCTCGAGGAGAACCCGCGCGAGGCCCGGCGGATCGTCGAGAAGTGCGTCGAGGCGGCGCACGCCCGCGAGGCGGCGCGCAAGGCGCGCGACCTGACGCGGCGCAAGGGAGCGCTCGATGCCTCGAACCTCCCCGGCAAGCTCGCCGACTGCTCGGAGCGCAATCCGGAGCTCGCCGAGCTCTTCCTGGTCGAGGGTGATTCCGCCGGCGGCTCGGCCAAGCAGGGGCGCGACCGGAAGTTCCAGGCCATCCTGCCGCTGAAGGGAAAGATCCTCAACGTCGAGAAGGCGCGCTTCGACAAGATGCTGTCGTCCGACGAGATCAAGGTGATGATCACCGCCCTCGGCACCAGCATCGGCAAGGACGACTTCGACATCAACAAGCTGCGTTACCACAAGCTGATCATCATGTGCGACGCCGACGTCGACGGCAGCCACATCCGGACGCTGATCCTGACCTTCTTCTATCGCCAGATGGAAGAGATCATCAAGCGCGGCTACCTCTATATCGCGCAGCCGCCGCTCTACAAGGTCTCGCACGGCAAGAGCGAGACCTATCTCAAGGACGACCGCGAGTATCAGGTCTACCTGGTGGACCGCATCAAGGACGCCTGGTCGCTCGAGATCGCGCACCTCGCAGACGGTGACGGCAGGGAGAAGGCGAATGGCGACGGCGGCGGGCTCACCGGCGTAAGGCTCGCCCACTTCCTGGAGAAGATGGCGATCTTCCGCCAGAACCTCGACCGGCTCGTTTCGCGCGGCTACCCGGCGGACGCGGTCAAGATCGCGCTCCAGAACGGCGTCAAGGACAAGACGTCGCTGATGGATGCGGAGAAGATCGAGCGGATCTCCCACGTCATCGAAGCTTCGGGCTTCCACGGCGTCGTCGTCGGCCAGGACGAGGAGCACGGCACGCTTCACATCCGTTTCAACTCGAAGCGCGACGGCGTCGAGCGCGAGATCCGCATCGACTGGAACCTGGTCACCGGCGCCGAGTACCGCGCCATGGCGAACAACCAGCTCGGCCTCGACGCCATCTCAGGCACCCGCTTCACGCTCGCCAAGGGCGAGGCGAGGTCGGACTACAACACGATCGAAGAGGCGCTCGACAGCCTCTACGAAGGGGCGAAGAAGGGTCTCTCGATCCAGCGCTACAAGGGCCTCGGCGAGATGAATCCGACGCAGCTCTGGGAGACCACCATGGATCCCACCAAGCGCCGCCTCCTCCGCGTGCACGTCGAGGACGACGTCGAAGCCGACGCGATCTTCACCATCCTGATGGGCGACGAGGTCGAGCCACGGCGCGCCTTCATCCAGGACAATGCGCTCGAGGTGCGGAACCTGGATGTGTAAGCCAACCGGAAGAGGCTTGAGTCTAACCAGTATGAGGTGTTTAGTTCATGTATGAGGCAAGTATCGTCGACCTGCCCAGGCCAGAACCGTTTATTTCACCAGCAAAACAACTTCTTGGGCGAGACCTTCCGGGAGGTTGGAAAGTCATAGAGCAAGTAACTCGGACCGGTAACTTTACTGGAGGCCACTTTTCCGAAGGTTATATTGTCGAGTCAATAGGGGGTAAAAGAGGTTTCTTGAAGGCGCTCGACTACTCTGAAGCTCTAAAGGCTCCAGATCCCGCGAGGGCTTTGCAAGCGATGACAGCATCATATATTTTTGAACGCGACCTATTAAACCGATGCCGCGCTCGCCGGTTAGATCGTGTCGCTCTCTCTATCGCAGATGGAAGTGTATCGATAGATCCGACAAACCCAGCAGGTACAGTGCAGTACCTTATCTTTGATCTGGCAGATGGTGACGTAAGACAACAACTTAGCATCTCGCATCACCTAACCAAGGCGTGGTCCTTGCGATGCCTCCACCACATCGCCACTGGCCTAAACCAGCTTCATGGCCAAGGGATTGCTCACCAGGATCTAAAACCATCAAATGTTTTGGTATTTCAGAGAGATTCCAAGGTGGGAGATCTTGGTCGTGCTGCATGCCGAAGCCTCCAAGCTCCTCACGATGAGGCTAGAGTTGCTGGAGACTTATCCTACGCGCCTCCAGAATTACTCTATGGATACGTCCCGAACGAATGGAACGATCGTCGCTTTGGGTGCGACGCTTATCTTCTAGGTAGCATGGCAGTCTTCTTTTTCTCTGGGGTAGGTATTACCAGTTTGATTCGCTTGGAGCTTCATGAAAACCAGCGCTGGAATCTCTGGGTAGGATCATTTGAAGAAGTACTCCCGTTTGTGCAAGGCGCATTCGGTCGTGCAATACAAAGTCTTAAGGACAGCCAAAGTTGGCCGGACGAAGAGCTTACTGAGATTGTGCAGCAGCTATGCGAGCCTGATCCAACCAAAAGGGGTCATCCTCAAAACCGCATTTCTCGAGGCAACCCCTATTCCCTTGAAAGATACATCTCGCGGCTTGACGTCGTGGCCCGTAGAGCTGAACTAGGTTTACGGGCACAAAAGAAGTGAAAAGAATCATAGAAACAGAAGAACGTCGGATAATTCCACGTTGGCGAGATTCTCAAGCCACTCTGGATATGCCAGAGGCGCTGCCTCTTACTTATCTAGCTGCAAGGAGTTGGAATCCCCAAGAGGAGATTCTTAAGAATAGGATTGCGGACTGGAAACGATATAAAACACTAGGGTTCGCAACAGAGTTGGTTAGTTCGGCCTTCTCGCTAGGCTTAGAGAGCCAAGTTGCCGATGTAGCATTATTCCTTCTCGGCGACCCTACTAACGTGCCAGAGCCTGCGCTCAGGATCGCCCGGGCAGTCTTAGGTGCGGACCAGGGAGTGATTTACACTGCCCACGTCCCTCTGGCGATCCCCTCTAATAGAGAGTCTATTCACGCGCTTCGAACCGGCTTACGGGATTACCCCCGCGATCCCTTTAAATGGATCGACCTGGCTCGCAGGTATGCAGGCGTGGGGCTTCCTAAAAAAGCCGAGCAGGCGATCCTCGCAGGTCTGAGCCTAGCTCCTACAAGCCGCCCCATTCTGAGGGCTGCTGCCCGTTTTTTTGTTCATACTCACGACCCAGAGCGGGCATTTCTAATGCTACGAAAGGCCACCTCGATAAGGAACGACCCTTGGCTGGTTGCGGCAGAAATAGCCGTGTCTGATGTGGCTCATAAAACCTCTGGTTTGATCAAACTAGGGCGTTCCATGCTGGGGAACAATAGCTTCAAGCCTGCTGAGATTAGTGAATTAGCCTCCGCAATCGGATCTCTCGAATTAAGCGCAGGTAATATTAGAGGGGCGCGTAAATTGTTTGAGAGGGCTCTCTTGGAGCCTAACGACAATAGCGTCGCTCAAGCTGAATGGGCCTCGCGGAAGATAAAAGATTTTGGAGTGCCGCCCGAACATCTTAGTAAGCCTCTTAATTTTGAGGCGAGAGCTATTCAATATTACACATTAGGTGAATGGTTGACAGCGTTGGAGGAGACAGAGAAATGGCAAAGCGATGAGCCATTTTCGAGTCGTCCTCCGTCTCTTGGTACATTTATTGCTGCCGTCGTACTTGATGATCACGATAAGGGAGTTCAAATTGGTCAACAAGGCCTGATAGCTAATCCGAGTGACTCGGTACTTCTTAACAACTTAGCTTTTAGCTTGGCGAGCCTATGTCGGGTCACCGAAGCGGAAGTAGTTTTTTCCAAAATTCACCCAAGGAGCTGTGATCTTGAACTTCAAATAGCGCTATCAGCTACGGCTGGTCTTATTAAATTCCGGAAAGGCCTTGTGGAAGAAGGTCGTTCCAAGTATCGCCATGCTATAGAGTTAGCTCGAGGATCAATGAATAAGTTTCAACGCCTGCTCGCGGCTTCCTTTCTGTTGCGTGAAGAAGTGCGTATTGATTCCAAAGAAGTCGAGGCGACCTTAGATTTTATTGTTAGAGAGAGTAAGGGACACAACCCAAAAGATCTGATAGTAATAGACATGCTGACTCATCGATTTATACCTACAGGGGTAGGAGCGGGCAGATAGGCTATGAGCGATAACAACGACGAGATTCTTCCCTTCGATCAGCCGATCCCGGTCGGCATCGAAGACGAGATGAAGCGCAGCTATCTCGATTACGCGATGAGCGTGATCATCGGCCGCGCGCTGCCGGACGTGCGCGACGGCCTGAAGCCGGTGCACCGGCGGGTGCTCTACGGCATGTGGGAGAGCGGCAACCGCTCGGACCGCGCCTACAAGAAATCGGCGCGCATCGTCGGCGACGTCATGGGTAAATACCACCCGCACGGCGACTCGGCGATCTACGACACCGTGGTCCGCATGGCCCAGGATTTCGCCATGCGCTATCCGCTCGTCGACGGCCAGGGAAACTTCGGCTCGCTCGACGGCGACAATCCGGCCGCGATGCGTTATACCGAAGTCCGCCTGATGAAGCTCGCGGAGGAGATGCTCCGCGAGGACATCGACAAGGAGACCGTCGACTGGGGGCCGAACTACGACGGCTCGGAGACCGAGCCGCTGGTGCTGCCGGCGCGCGTTCCCAATCTCCTGGTCAACGGCTCGACCGGCATCGCCGTCGGCATGGCGACCAACATTCCACCGCATAACCTCGGCGAGGTGGTGGACGCCCTGCTGATGCTGATCGAAAATCCGGACGTTCTGGTCCAGGACCTGATGACCGTGATCCCCGGCCCGGACTTCCCCACCGCGGGATTCATCCACGGCCTCGAAGGGATCCGCTCGGCCTACACCACCGGCCGCGGGATCATCCAGCTCCGCGCGCGTACCGAGATCGAGGTCAACGCCCGCACCGAGCGGCAGACGATCATCGTCAACGAGATCCCCTACCAGGTGAACAAGGCGCGGCTGATCGAACGGGTCGCCGAGCTGATACGCGAGAAGAAGATCGAGGGGATCTCCGACCTGCGCGACGAGTCGGACCGCGAGGGGATCCGCATCGTGATCGAGGTGAAGCGCGACGCGGTGGCGGAGATCGTCCTCAACTCGCTGTACAAGATGACCCAGATGCAGACCACGTTCGGCATCATCCTGCTGGCGATCGTCGACAACCAGCCGAAGGTGATGACGCTCAAGGAGCTGCTCTACCACTTCCTCAACCATCGCAAGACGGTGATCATCCGCCGCACCCGCTACGACCTGCGCAAGGCCGAGGAGCGGGCCCACATCCTGGAAGGCATCCTCAAGGCGCTCGATCATCTCGACGAGGTGATCGCGACGATCCGCGCCAGTGCCACGCCGGGCGAGGCGCGCGAGAACCTGATCGCCCGCTTCGCGTTGAGCGAGGTGCAGGCGCAGGCGATCCTCGACATGCGCCTGCAGCGCCTGACCGGTCTCGAGCGGGACAAGGTGGTCGAGGAGTACCGTGCGCTGATGGTGACGATCGAGGGGCTGCGCGCCATCCTCGGCTCGGACCGGCTGGTGCTCGAGGAGATCAAGCGCGAGCTTGGCGAGCTGAAGGAAACCTATGGCGACGAGCGGCGCACCGAGATCATCCCCGAGACGCACGACATCTCGATCGAGGACATGATCGCCGACGAGCCGATGGTGATCACCGTCTCGCAGTCCGGCTACGTCAAGCGCTCGCCGCTGACGCTCTACCGGGCGCAGGCGCGCGGCGGCAAGGGGCGGACGGGGATGGTGACCAAGGAGGACGACTTCGTCGAGCACCTCTACGTCGCCACCGCGCACAGCTACATCCTCGTCTTCACCGAGAGCGGCCGGGTGCACTGGCTGAAGGTGCACGAGATCCCGGAGGCGGGCCCGACGGCGCGCGGCAAGGCGATCGTCAACCTGCTGAACCTCGAGCCGAACGAGCGGCTGGCGACCACGGTCGCCGTGCGCAAGTTCCTCGACGACCGCTACCTCGTCTTCGCCACGGCGAACGGCACGGTGAAGAAGACCGCGCTCTCGGCCTACCGCAATCCGCGGGTGGGCGGGATCATCGGCATCAACATCGACGACGGGGACTGCCTCCTCGCCGTTCGCGAGACCGACGGCACCAAGGACATCCTGCTCGCCACCTCCAAAGGGTTTTCCATCCGCTTCCCCGAAGGGGACGTGCGCACGGTGGGACGCGCCTCGTACGGCGTCAAGGGGCTCGTCCTGCGCGCGGGGGACCGGCTGGTCGCCATGGAAGAGCTCGATCCGCACGGTCAGGTGCTCACCGTCACCGAGCGGGGCTACGGCAAGCGCACGCCGGTCGGGGATTACCGGCTCCAGGGGCGCGGCGGCCTCGGCATCATCAACCTCAAGGTGACGCCGAAGACCGGCGAGGTGGTAGGGGTGCGCTACGTCACCCCGGACGAGGGGCTGATGCTGATCACCCAGGAGGGGATGATCATCCGCCTCAACGTCTCCGGCGTCCGCGAGGTCGGCCGCTCGGCGCAGGGGGTCAAGCTGATGAACCTCGATCCGGAGGACCGCATCGTCGCCGTCGCCAAGCTCGCCGAGAAGGACGAGGAGACCGAGATCGAGCTCGCCAAGGTCGAGGGCGCTCCGATGCCGGCCGAGCTGGAGCTCGAGGCGGCGGATTCCGGGGACGGGGCGGCGGAGTTGGATGACACCGGCGAGCTGGCCCTCCTCGATGACGGAGAGCTCGACGCCGGCGACGCGGACACGGATACGGACGACGACGAGCCGGACGAGACCATACACTGAGGCCGGGCTCTGCTAACCTAGACGGCGCCCCGGCATCCCATCATGGGGCGCCAACCCGAAACTCCAAAGGAGCTCCCACATGGAATTCTTTCTCGATACCGCGGAAATGAAAGAGATCGAGGCCGGCCTCGAATGGGGCATGGTCGACGGCGTCACCACCAACCCATCGCTGATCGCGAAGGCCGGCAAGGCGTACCTGCCGACCGTCCAGGAGATCGCGAAGCTGGTGCCCGGCCCGGTCTCGGGCGAGGTGCTGGCGACCGAGTACGAAGAGATCATGTCGCAGGGGCACCGGCTCGCCGCGATCGCCGACAACATCGTCGTCAAAGTGCCGCTGACGCCGGACGGCCTGCGCGCCGTGAAGGCGTTCAAGAAGGAGGGGATCCGCACCAACGTCACCCTCTGCTTCTCGGCCACCCAGGCGCTCCTCGCGGCCAAGGCCGGCGCCGCCTACATCTCCCCCTTCGTCGGCCGTCTCGACGACATCGCGGAGGAGGGGATGGAGCTGATCGAGCAGATCGTGACGATCTACGACAACTACGGCTTCGACACCAAGGTGCTGGTCGCCTCGGTGCGGCATCCCGTCCACATCGTCCAGGCGGCGATGCTCGGGGCGCACGTCGCCACGATCCCTTTCAAGGTGCTCGAGCAGCTCTACAAGCACCCGCTCACCGACGCCGGGCTCGAGCGTTTCACCGCCGACTGGAAGAAGACCGGCAAGACGTTCGACTCGTAACGTTCGATCAGTAATGTTCGACCCGTAGCGCTGCAAGCCTTTTGGCATCACCGTCCACCAACCCGCCGCCCCTGCCTCCCGGGCGGCTCTACCGCTTCGCCTGGGGGCTCTATCTGGCGCTGGCGCTGGCCGGTGCGCTGTGGGTCGGCTGGCGGCGCGGCGTCATTCCGCTCTCGCTCTTCTTCGACCGCGAGCGCTGGTGGCTCGACCTCGCCCTCGGCGCGGCGGCGGGAGCCCTCCTGCTCGGCGCGTGGTGGGGAGCCGAGCGCACCTTTCCTTTGGCGAAGGAGCTCGAGGCGCGGCTCACCGACGCGCTCGGCTCGATCACCGCCTCGGAGGCGATCGCCCTCGCCCTGCTCTCCGGCTTCGCCGAGGAGCTGTTCTTCCGCGGCGCCCTCCAGGGGACGCTCGGCTGGGCGGCGGCCACGATCCTGTTCGGCGTGCTGCACAGCGGGCCGGGCAAGGCGTTCCGGCTGTGGACCCTGTTCGCCCTCGCCGCCGGCGCGCTGCTCGGCTGCATCATGGCGTGGCGGGGAAACCTCCTCGGCCCGGTGGTCGGGCACGTGTTGGTGAACGCCGTCAACCTCCGGAGGCTCACGAGGGACTCTGCTAGACTGCCCGGGGGCCAGGCCCTCGACGAAAAGGAGATCTGAACGGGATGGGAAGCGATTCGCGGGACGTGCTGGCGCGCATCGACGCGGAGAAGGAGAGCTATCTCGAGGAGCTCAAGGACTATCTGAGAATTCCCTCGATCTCGACCGATCCGGACTTCAAGGACGAGGTGCTGCGCGCGAGCGATTTCCTGCTCGCCAAGATGCGCGCCGCGGGGCTGACCGCCGAGCGCATCGATACCGCCGGTCATCCGCTCGTCTACGGTGAGTGGCTGGGCGCGCCGGGCAAGCCGACGGTCCTCTTCTACGGCCACTACGACGTGCAGCCGGTCGATCCGATCGAGCTCTGGCGCCATCCTCCCTTCGAGCCGGCGGTCGAGGGGGACAACCTGGTGGCGCGCGGCGCGACCGACGACAAGGGGCAGTCCTTCGCCCATCTCAAAGGTGTCGCGGCGATGCTCGCCGAGCGCGGGAGCCTGCCGGTCAACGTCAAGTTCCTGGTCGAGGGCGAGGAGGAGGCCGGCGGCCAGGCGATCGACGCCTACGTCAAGCAGGACGGCGGCAAGCGCCTCGCGGCCGACGCGGTGGTGATCTCCGACTCGTCGCTCTTCGCCAAGGACCAGCCGTCGCTGATCTACGGCCTCAAGGGGCTCTGCTACATGGAGATCAAGGTCACCGGCCCGAACCGGGACCTGCACTCCGGCACCTACGGCGGCGCGGTGTGGAACCCGCTCAACGCCCTCTGCCACGTCGTCGACGGGCTGCGCGACGCCAAAACCGGCAAGATCCTGATCCCCGGCTTCTACGACGACGTGCGGCCGCTCGAGGCCTGGGAACGCGAAGAGTTCGCCAAGCTGCCGTGGGACGAGCAGGCTTATGCCAGCGAGCTCGGCGTCCCCGAGCTGTTCGGCGAGGAGGGGTATTCCACCCGCGAGCGCACCTGGGGACGGCCGACCTGCGACGTCAACGGCATCTTCGGCGGCTACATGGGGAAGGGGGCGAAGACCGTCCTTCCCTCGTGGGGCGGCGCCAAGGTCTCGATGCGGCTCGTCCCCGATCAGGACCCGAAGAAGATCGCGGCGCTGTTCACCGAGCACGTCAAGGCGATCGCACCCAAAGGGGTCACCGTCGAGGTGATGGATCTCCATGGCGGCCCGCCGGTGGTGGTGGAGGTCAAGGGGCCGATCGTCGACGCCGCCCTCGACGCGATGGAAGACATCTGGGGAGCCCGGCCGGTGCGTATTCGCGAAGGAGGGTCGATCCCCATCGTGTCGACCTTCGACACCGTCCTCAAGTGCCCGATCCTGCTGCTGGGATTCGGCCTCAACGACGACGGGCTGCACTCTCCGAACGAGAAGTTCAACATCAGTCACTTCTACAAAGGGATTCGATCCGTGGCACGGCTGCTGGATCGCTTGGGCGATTGAATGCGGAGCAAAGGCAATCTGGAACGTGAGCTCAAATTCCCTCGCGTCGAGCTCGACAAGCTGCGCGACCGCCTGATCGAGCTCGAGGCGGAGCGGGTCGGCCCCTCGGCCTTCGAGGACAACTGGATCCTCGACCGCAACGAGGAGCTGATCTCCTCGGACCGCATCCTGCGCCTGCGCACCGACGGCGGCCGTGCGCGGCTGACCTTTAAGGGGCCGATGCGCCTCGAGGGGAACGTCAAGGTGCGCGAGGAGCGCGAGGTCGAGATCCAGAGCGCGGAAGAGGGGATGGCCCTGTTCGAGAACCTGGGCTACACCATCGTGCGCCGCTACCAGAAGATGCGGGAGGAGTGGCAGCTCGGCGGCGTCACCATCGCGCTCGACCACACGCCGATCGGCGACTTCGCCGAGTTCGAGGGGGACGGCGCGGAGACCGTGGCCAAGCGCTGCGGCTTCGACGCCGACAAGGCCGAGCGCCGCTCCTATCTCCGCCTCTACGAGGAATACCTCAAACAACATCCGGACGCCCCTCCCGAGATGGTGTTCCGGTAGGCCTCGGCCCCCACTCCGAACTATGCAGGCTCGGCGGATCCGCGCGCTGGTGCTCGCGGCGGGGTTGGGCACGCGGCTCCGGCCGCTGACCACCCTCACTCCGAAGCCGCTGTTGCCGGTGCGCGGCGTGCCGGTCCTCGGCCACACCCTGGCGCAGCTCGCCACCGCTGGCTGCGAGGCCGCGGCGGTCAACCTCCACTACCTCGGCGACAAGATCCGCGACCACTTCGGCGACTCCTTCGCCGGCATGCCGCTCACCTGGTCCGCGGAGCCCGAGGTCCTCGGCACGCTCGGCGCGCTCCATCCGTTGCTCGACTTCCTGGCCCCCGCCGACCTCGTGCTGCTGGTCAACGGCGACAGCCTCTGCCGCTGGCCCTTCCGCCCGCTGATCCGCCGGCACCTCGCGGGCGGCGCCCTCGCCACCCTGGTCCTCACCTCGCGCCCCGATCCGGCGCAGTTCGGCGGCGGGGTGGGGATCGATCGCGCCGGGCGCGTCCTCTCGTTTCGCGCTGGCGATTCGGGAGGCCCCGCGCCGGGGGAGGTGGTCCGCCGCTTCGTCTTCGCCGGCGCCCACGTCTTCTCGCCGCAGATCCTGGCCGGTTTGCAGCCCGGCAAGGCCGACATCGTGGGTGACTTCTACCAGCCGAAGCTCGCCGCGGGGGCGACGATCGGCTCGCTGGTCGACGCCGGTCCCTGGCACGACATGGGGACGCCGCAGCGCTTTCTCGCCGGTTCCCTCGACTGGGCGAAAGCCGGCTGGCCGGAGCGGCTCTGGCGGCGCTCCTGGATCTCTCCGGAGGCGAGCCTGGCCGCGGGGGCGAAGGTGCGGCACTCCTCGATCGAGGCGGGCGCGAAGGTGGGCGAAGGAGCGCGGATCGAGCGCTCCGTCCTGCTCCCCGGCGCCCGTGTCGGCAAAGGGTGCGTCGTCCGCGAGACGATCGTCGGCTTCGGCGCCTCGGTCCCTCCCGGCACCTGGGTCGAGCGGCGAATCGTCATGCCCCAGGCCGCCGATTTCGCTCCCGGGCTCGACGACTCGGTGGTGGGCGGCGCGGTCTATACCCCCTTCGGTTGAGGGCCGCGGCCTGGTTTGAAACCTGCTCGCCTCCTTCGTGTGCGCTCCTTCGTCGCTGCCAGTCGGCTGCGCGGTTTAAACCAGGCCGCGGCCTCAACCGTTGAAGCGTCCCCGCCCGTCTGTCATCATGGCCCCTCCGCGATGCCAGCCGATCTCCACTCCCCCCGCCTCCTCGTCTTCGACTGGGACGGCACCCTGATGGATTCGATCGGCCCGATCGTGGCCTGCACGCAGGCGACGATCCAGGAGCTGAACCTGGGGAGCGTGCCGGACGAGACGATCCGCGGCATGGTCGGCCTCGGTCTGCGCGAGACGATCGAGATTTTGAGCCCCGGCTGTGACGAGCCCCTCTTCGCCCGCATCCTCGAAGGCTACCGCCGGCAGTGGCACGGGACGTACCGCGACATGCCGCTGCTCTTCCCGGGAGTCCCCGAGATGCTGCGCGGCCTCGCAGCCGCGGGGTACCTGCTGGCGATCGCCACGGGAAAGAGCCGGCGCGGGCTCGATTACGCCCTCGAGCAGACCGGCCTCGGCGGGCTCTTCCAGGCGACCCGCACCGCCGACGAGGCGTTCTCGAAACCTCATCCCCAGATGCTGCTCGACATCCTCGACGAGCTCGGCGTGCCGCCGCGCGACGCGGTGATGATCGGCGACACGACCTATGATCTGGAGATGGCGCGCAACGCGCGGACTCACGCGGTCGGCGTCTGCTCGGGTGGGCACGGCCGCGAGGAGCTCCTGGACCTGGAGCCCCTCGCCTGCCTCGAGCGGGTGGTGGAGCTGACGGCCTGGCTGGCGGAGCGCCGCGCCCAGACTCTGGCCGTCAGCTCGTAAAGTCACTTCCCCTTGGCGCTCGCCACGATCCCTTCGAGATCCTTGACCTGCTGCGGGTTCGGCGGCTGCTGGGCCGTTCTGGCGGCGGCGAGCGCCTTCTCGGCATAGGCGCGGGCGCCCTTCGGATCGTTCTTCCGGGCCAGCAGCATGGCCTTGGCGCGCAGGTTCGCGAAGTTCTCCTGGAGCGCGATCGAGGCGTCGAGCATGCGCGAGGCCTCGTCGTCGGAGCAGGCGTGGTTCTGGAGGCAGTAGTCCGCCGCCTGGTACGCCGTCTGCCAGCGCACGGCGCCCTTGATCTTGGCCGCCACCAGCGCCGGCGTGTCCACCTCGACGGTGAACGGCACCGCCAGCTTCTCCCAGTGCAGCACGACCTTCGTCGCGGTGTCGGTGACGTCGTCGAAATCGTAGGCCATCCGCTCGCGCGGCGCGGCCGGCTGCGGCTTGACCTCGATGCGCAGGGCGTCGTCGGCCTGTTTGTAGCTGAAGGCGCCCCATTCGTTGGCGTCCTTGCTGAAGATGACCGTCCAGCTCTCGGCGGTGGGGATCATCTGCAGGCCGTAGGTGCCGGCCGGCAGCTCGTGGCCGTCGATCCTGACCGGCGTGCTGAACTTGATCGTGGTGTTCTCGTTGGCGCCGGCGCGCCAGACCTCGCCGTAGGGGACGACCTTCCCCCAGATCTCCCGCCCCTTCACGCCCGGACGGCTGTACTTGATGGTGATCTCCGTCACGCCGACGGTCTGCGTCACGGAGGCGTTGGGGCTCGGGCGGGGAAGGTCGAGCTGCTGGGCGCGGGCGGCGCCCGCCGTATTGAGCAGGGCGATCAGGCCGGCGGCCAGGAAGGCGGCGCGGAGTCGAAGGGTTCTCATCGGATCTCTCCTTTACGGGTGTTCGGGTGGTACGTCGTATCGGCGTCGTATCGGGACGATTCAGGACCGGGGCGCGGCGCCCGCGCCCGCTGTCACCAACTCGGACTGCATCTCCGCCGCCCGCCGCTTCGACTCGGCCGCCGCGCGCCGTGCGCTCTCCTCGCTCCACTCGGCGGGCGAGCGTACCCATCCTTGAAGATTGCGGTGGACCAGGTCGGCGAGGGCGCGGATGTGGTCCGGCCGGTCGTTGAGGGCCGGGATGTAGCGGTAGCGCTCGCCGCCGGCGTGCTGGAAGACCTCGCGGTTCTCCTGGTCGATCTCCTCGATCGTCTCCAGGCAGTCGGCCGAGAATCCTGGGCAGACGATGTCGAGGCTGCGCACTCCCGCCTTGACCAGCGCCGTGATCGTCTGGTTGGTGTAGGGGCGGAGCCATTCCTCGCGGCCGAACAGCGACTGGAAGGAGACCTCCCAGCGCTCGCGCGGGAGGCGCAGCTCCTCGGCGGCGAGGCGGGCGAGCTTGTGGCACTCGCAGAAGTAGGGGTCGCCGGCCAGGAAGTAGCGCTTCGGAATGCCGTGGAACGAGAAGAGGAGCTTCTCCGGCGGCCCTTCGCGGTCCCACAGCTCGCGGATGCTGGCGGCGAGCGTCCGGATGTAGGCGGGGTCGTCGTGGTAGTGGTGGATGGTGCGGATCTCCGGCACCCAGCGCCAGGTCACCAGCTCGGCCGCCACGGCGTCGATCGTCGAGCCGGTGGTCACCGCCGCGTACTGCGGATAGAGCGGCAGCACCAGCAGCCGCCGGCACCCCTTGGCGGCCAGCTCGCGCAGCGCCGAGCGGACCGACGGGTTGCCGTAGCGCATGGCGACCGCGACGTGGACCGGCGTGCCGACCTCGCGGCTCAGCACCGCCTGGAGCGCCGCCGCCTGACGCCGGGTGATGGCGAGGAGCGGCGATCCCTCGGCGGTCCACACCTTCCGATAGAGCGCCGCCGACTTGGCCGGCCGGAAGGGGAGCACGAAGAGGTGCAGGATCAGCCACCAGAGCGCTCGCGGCAGCTCGATCACCCGCGGATCGAGCAGGAACTCGCGGAGATAGCGGCGCAGCGCCGGCGTGTCCGGAGCGTCCGGCGTCCCGAGGTTCGCCACGAGCACCCCCACCGCCGCCACCTCGCCGTGCTGGAACTCGGGCTGGCCGAAGTACTTCATGGCCGCAGTCTAGCTCAGGAGGACGGAAGCGACGGATCGCTCCCGATCGCGCCTCACAGCATCCCGAACACCTCGCCGATCTGCTCCCAGCCGATGCGCATCAGGAAGGTGGTGTTGCGGCCGTAGGACTTGGCTCCGAGGATGAAGAAGCCGGGCTCGGGATTGGTCAGGGTGTCGGCGCCGTGGGTGGTCTGGGCCAGGCAGTCGCCGGCTCCGGCCCCCAGCAGCGCGCCGGCGAGCTTGATCGGGCCGCAGGTCGCGTAGCACTCGTGGACCTGGAGCTGGCGGTAGAGGGTGTGGTCGCCCACCGCGCCGGTCAGCGAGAGGATGCGGTCGACGGCGAGTTGCTCGCGGCCGGCGCCGTTTCTCAGCGTCACCGCGAAGCGGCCGTTCGGCTTCGCGATCTCCTCGACCACCACCCCGCGCCGCGCCTCGACGGCGGGCGAGCCGCCGCTCGCGAGATCGGCGGCGGAGGCGGTCAGCTCGGCCCGCGCGGGGAGCGGGTCCTCCTCGTGCGTTCCCCAGCCCGGCGCGGGGTTGCGCAGCGCCCAGATCACGCGGGTTCCCGGCGCCTGTTGCGCCAGCTCGGCCAGGGCGCGCACCGCCGTCTGCGCCGAGTGGCCGGCGCCGGCGAGCAGGATCGTCTTGCCCGCCCAGTGGTTCCGCTCGGCGGCGAGGTCCGGGATGTCGCGCCGGATCTCACCCCCGAGCGCGCGCTCGCCGGGAGCCGGGATGCCTCCGTCGCCCAGGGTGTTCGGGTTCTCCCAAGTGCCGGTGGCGTCGATCACCACCTCCGCCTCCTCCGTCCACTCGCGCCCCGCGCCGTCCGTGAGGAGGAGGCGGAAGGGATGCCGCCCGCGCTCGGCGGTCGCGATCTCCTCGTGCTTGAGGAGGCCCTGACGGCCGATGCCGAGGACGCGGGTGCCGAGCCGCAGATGCGGCGCGATCTCCGGCAGCTCGGCGAGGGGAGAGAGCAGCCGCTCGGCGAGGTCGCGGCCGGTCGGGCACTCCGCGCCGTCCGGCACTTCGCGGCCGGCGGCTTCGAGGTGACGCCGCATGCGGGGCGAGACGTTCATCTCCCAGGGGGTGAACAGGCGCACGTGCCCCCAGGCGCGAACGTTGCCGGCCACCGTCGGCGCCGCCTCATAAACGGTGAACGGGTTCCCCGCCTCGGCGGCGGTGAGGGCGGCTTCGAGGCCGGTCGGCCCGGCTCCCAGGATGGCGATGCGCGGCTTTGACATGGATATCTCCTCGGGGTTCAGAAGCGGGAGACCGCCCGCTCGCGCGCGGGGAGGATCTCCAGGCAGGTCGTCCACCAGCCGGTGAGGATGGTGTCGACGAACTCTTCGGGCAGCGCTTCGGAGCGCATCTCGGCGGCGAGCGCCAAGTGGTCGTAGCGCAGCGGCACCAGCTCGACTTTGAGCTTCCCTGGACCGGCTTCCAGCATCGCGTACCAGACATGGGTGGCGCCGTCGTTCGCCGGGCGGCCGATGACGCCGACGTTGATCACGTCCCGCCCGGAGGGAAGCCGGCGGTGCCAGTGCAGGCCGGTGTGGGTGCAGAGGATGCCGTCGCAGCGGTTCTGGGCGAGCAGCACCTCCAGGAACGGCACCGGCGAGGTGCTGTGGAAGAGGAACTCGTTGACCCGCCGCGGCGAGCCGTGGACCAGCAGCAGCTCGCGTTCGCCGACGCGCACCCGGCGCCGCGCCGGCAAGCCCCCCATCCAGGCCTTGAAGCCGGGCGACGCGTGGCGCTCCGTGTAGCCATAGGAGAGGCCGGCGAAGTGGTTGTCGCGCGGGTCGGTGTAGCCGCAGTTGCAGTCCTCGGCGCCGGAGGCGAGCGACTGCTCGTAGTTCCCCTGGATCGCCAGCACGTTGCCCTGCGCGAGGAGCGGCCGGACCTTCTCCGGATGGGGGCCGAAGCCGCCGAGGTCGCCCAGGCAGTAGACCGCCTCGGCCCCGCGGCGGGCGGCATCCTCGAGCAGCGCCGCGAGGCCGAAATGATTGTTGTAGACGCCGCCGAAAACGGCGATCCGGGAGTACGGCCCCTCGACCGGCGTCGGGTCGGCGAGCGCCGCGGCGTAGGCGCTCACGGCCGCCTCCCTCTCCTCGGCGGAGAGCGCCAAGCCGGTGGCGGCCGCCGCCTCGCGGAAGGCGCCGAGCGGCACCAGCTTCTCCCCCCAGGTCGCCATGCCGCGGTGGACGGTCAGCTTCTCCCGCGCCTGGCGCGCCTGCTCGTCGAGATCCTTCGGAGGTGCGGTTGGACATGGCTTCTAGGTCCGGCAGCTGACGCCGTAGACGTGGCAGGTCCAGCAGGCCGGGTGCTCCAGCGGGAAGGCGCCGAGGGTGTCGGCGAGCGTCTCGCCCATCCGCGCCGCGGGCTCGTTGACCAGGATCGGGCAGACCCACACCCCCTGGTCGGTGACCATCCGGCAGGAGCTGCACTGGAGGTGATCCCAGCCCCCCTCCGGCACGTCCCCCTCGCGCAGGCGCTGCCAGCTCTCGTAGGCGCCGCCGCGCTCGGCCTCGGCGCCGATGCGGAAGACGGGGAGGATCTTGAGGCGCGGACGCGCGATCCCCAGCGCGCGCAGCAGGGCGAAAAACTTTTCCTTCCCGGAGTCGGTCGCCGCCTCGCGGCAGACCTCGGTGACCGTGATCACCGGCTGCAGCCCGGCCGCGTAGAGGTTCCGGATGCCGGCCAGGATGCGCTCGAAGGTCCCCTCGCCGCGGATCGGGTCGTTGCTCGCGGCGTCGTAGCCGTCGAGCGAGACGCGGAAGTCGAGCGAGTAGTCGGTGCCGTCCGCCAGCGCCTTGAGGCGCGCGCAGCGGGCCGGGTCGAGCAGCAGGCCGTTGGTCAACACGGTGGCGGGGCCGACCGCGAGGGTCGCCGCGAGGATCGCCTCCATCTCGGGATTGAGGAACGGCTCGCCCCCCGTGAAGTAGTACTCGCGCACTCCGAGCCGCGCCGCCTCCGCGAGATAGCGCTCGACCTCGGCGAGCCCCAGCACCTCGTGGGTGTGGTTGGTCGGCGAGCAGGAGACGAAGCAATGGGTGCAGGCGAGGTTGCACACCGTCCCCCCCACCTGGAACCAGAGGGTGTCGAGCGACTTCAAGGGATCTCGGGAACGATCTCGGGGGTTTGGTCGACGGCGTTCATGCGGGCTCCCGCTCTCTGGAAATCCTCTGGAAAGAAAATGCGCCAGCTCCGGCGTCCCCGCCGCCGCGAACAGCTTCTGGCAGGGGCCGCTCTCGATCACCTCGCCGGCGCCGTCGCGCACCGCGACGTAGGCCAGCGAATCGGCGACGCGGCGGGCCTGGCGCAGGCTGTGGGTGACGAGGACGATAGTGTGCCGCTCGCGCAGGCGGAGGATGAGATCCTCGATCGCCGCCGTGGCGCCGGCGTCGAGGGCGCTGGTCGGCTCGTCGAGCAGGAGGATCTCGGGCTCGGCCGCCAGCACGCGCGCCAGGCAGAGGCGCTGCTGCTGCCCCGCCGAGAGGCTCGCCGCCGATTCGCGGAGGCGGTGGCGGACCTCCTCCCAGAGGGCGGCCTCGCGGAGCGCCGCCTCGATCCGCTCCGGCCAGACGCGGCGCGGCGGCCGGCGGGTGTGGCGCACGCCGAACATCACGTTCTCGGCGATGCTTCCCGGAAAGACGACCGGCTGCTGGAAGAGCATGCCGACCCGCGTCCGCAGCGCGTCGGCGTCCACCTCCCGGCCGCGGATCGAGCGCCCATGGAGGAGGATGTCGCCCGAGACGGCGAGCCCCGGGGTCAAATCGACCAGCCGGTTGAGGCAGCGCAGCAGCGTCGTCTTGCCGCTCCCCGAAGCGCCGAGGATGCCGAGCACCCGCAGCGGCTCGATCCGCAGGTCGACCTCGCGCAGCAGGAGCCGCCCGCCCGCCGTCACCGACAGCCGCCGCGTCTCGAGCACCGGCGCGGCGCCCGCGGGCTCGGGGGTCTCCGGCGGCTGGAAGCGGATCGGGTCAAGCATTCCGCGCCTCCTCGTGGATGCGCAGGCGCGCCGGCAGCGCCAGCAGGCTCAGGGTGAAGACGAGCGCCAGCAGCACGGCGGCGGCTCCCCAGAGATGATCCTGCACGGCCGGGTCGAGCGAGTCCTGGGCGAGCACGAAGATGTGGTACGGCAGGGCGACCACCGGGCTCTCGCGGATGCCCGCCGGCAGGCCGGCGCCCGAGAAGACCGCCGCCGCGAAGAGGATCGGCGCCGTCTCTCCCGCCGCCCGCGCGAGCCCCAGCAGGAGCCCCGAGATCAGCCCGCCGAGGCTCTGCGGCAGCAGCACCGACCAGATCACCTGCGAGCGGGTGAGGCCGAGGCCGGTCGCCGCCTCCACGTACTTGCGGGGCAGGCTGCGCAGCCGCTCGATGAGCGCCACGCTCACCGTCGGCAGGATCATCAGGCCGAGCAGGATGCCGCCGGCGAGCCACGATTTTCCCCAGCCGAGCCAGCGGCTGAACACGATCAGCCCGGCGACGCCGAACAGCACCGAGGGGACCGAGTTGGCCGCGTAGAGGCCGACGAACAGCCAGCGGCGGGCGCGAAAGCTCTTCAGGTAGACGGCCTCGACCAGTGCCACGCCGGTGGCGAGCGGCGCGCTCACCGCGAGGGCGGTGGCGATCAGGATCACCGTCCCCAGGATCTCGTAGACGATCCCCCCCGTCCCGCCGCTGCCGGTGCCCAGCCGGCTGACGAACCCCCAGTCGAGGACCCTCATGCCGCGCCAGACGATCGATCCGGCGACCCCGAGCAGCAGCGCGCAGGCGGCGAGGCCGCACGCCCCCGCCGCGGCGACGAAGGCGCGGTCGAGCCAGCGGCGCCGGTTCCCCCGACGGAGGTCGCTAGGCACGCCGGCTCCCCCAGGTCGCGAGCCGCGCGCCGGCGAGGCTGACCGCGGCGACCACCGCGAAGAGGACGAGCCCGAGCCCCATCATCGCCCCCCAATGGAGCGGATCGCCGTAGGCGATGAAGGTCTCCGAGCCGCCGAGCTTGGTGGTCAGCGTCTGGCCGGCGTTGGCCAGCGGCGGCATCGAGAGGAGGCGCGCGGGCCACTGGTTGTCCTGCCGGCCGATCACCAGGAAGACGGCGATCGTCTCGCCGAGCGCCCGGCCGAGCCCGAGCAGGAGGGCCGAGGCGAGGCCGGGGAACGCCTGGCGCAGGCTCACCCGCAGCGCCGTCTCCGCCCGCGTCAGCCCAAGGGCGCGCGCCGCCAGGCGCTGGTGGGCCGCCACCCCGGAGAGCGCGTCGTCGGCGAGGGTCATCACCGTCGGCAGGATCATCACGGCGAGCAGCAGGCCGCCGGTCAGCAGGGTGTCGCCGGAGAGCGGATCCCAGGGGGCGAGCAGGCGGACGACGAAATCCCGCAGCAGCAGCACGCCGAGCAGGCCGTAGACCACCGACGGCACGCCGGCCAGCAGCTCGATCGCCGTCTTCACCGCCAGGCGCGCCCGCCGCGGCAGCACCTCGACGGTGAACAGGGCGGTGCCGATGGCGAGCGGCGCGGCGACCACCAGGGCCACCGCCGACACCGCCAGCGTCCCATAGACCATCGGCAGCATGCCGAAGTCGTGAACGCGGAAGAACCACTGCTTGCCGGTGAGGAAGCCGAGCCCCGCGTGCCGCCACGCCGGCAGGCTCTGCACCGCGAACAGCGCCAGCATGCCGAGGAAGGTCGCCGCCGCGACCCCCGTGAAGCCGAGGCTCAGGGCCCGGGTGAGCTCGAGCGGCCGGCCTCCCCGGATCCTCCTCATCGGCTCACCGCCCGCTCTCCTTGCCGATCGGCTGGTAGCCGTTCTTGCGCACCAGCGCCTGGCCGCGCGGGCTCAGGATCAGGTCGATGAGGAGCTTCGCCGCCCCCTGCGGCGGGCCTTCGGTCACCAGTTGCAGCGGGCGGTTGAGCGGATAGCTGCCGTCGAGGATCGCCGCCGGCGTCGGCAGCAGGACCTTGCCGTCCTCCCCCTTGAGGCCGACGGCGAAGATCCGCCGGTTGTCCGCCCACGCCGCCGACAGCTGCGAGATCGAGCCGGGGGTCGCCGAGACCTTGCTGCGCGCCTCCTCGTTGGCCCCCACCTCGGGAAGGTTCACCAGCGGCGCCTTCTTGGGGTCGCCGTAGACCCAGTGGGCGAACACCTCCCAGGTGCCGCGCCCCGCCTCCTTGTTGAAGAAGACGACCCGCCGGTCCGGCCCGCCGATCTCCTTCCAGTTCTTGATCTTCCCCTCGTAGAGGCCGCGCACCTGCGCCTTGGTCAGCGCCTTGATCCCGCCCTCCCAGAGGTCGCGCGAGACGATCAGCGCCACGCCGTCGAGGCCGATCCGCGTCCCCACGAAGTGCGCCTGCGGAAACTTCACCCGGTCCTCGTCGACCAGCGGGCGCGACACCATGGCGATCTCCGCCCGGTGCTCGCCGAGCGCCGCCATCCCCCCCGAGCTGCCGCCCTGGGTGTCGACCTGGATCGCCAGCCCCTTCTCGGCGCGCAGCAGGTTGGAGGCTTCGACGACCACCGGGTTGACGGTCGTCGAGCCGTTGACCCGCAGCGGCGGCGCGGCGTTGCCGAGCGTTACGGCTGCGAGGACAGGCGAACGCCGCGAGCGGCGCGCTCAGCAGCAGTTTCCGGTGCCCGGCGCGCAGCATGCCTGACCCTCCGCGGTGACGTCGTAGTCCATCCCCTTGGTCTCCCGCGGATGGCGCTGGGTGGTGCGCGAGCAGTCGAAGGGCTGCGCCTCGGCGAGCGGCACCTCCGCGAGCGGCGCGATGAATTCGAAGCTCGCGCGGTAGGGCTCCCGCTGGTAGAGGCGGAAGGTCTTGTCGCAGACCGCGTAGCGCTCGCCGCGCTGCATGCGGTGGCCGTCGTCGTCCAGCACCTCGCGGAACGGCCCCTTGTAGACCACCGCCTGCCGGCGCTCGAGGCAGATCCCTTCCTTCCCCTTGAACGCCTCGACGGAGAGCGAGCGGAACTCGATGCCGGCGACGGTGCGCCAGGGCTCGGCCTGCCGTTCGAGGATGCGGATGCCGTAGAACCCCGCCGCCTCGAACGCCGCCAGGAAACCGCCCTCGGTGAGCGCTCCCGAGATGCAGCCGCTCCACAGCTCGGGGTCCCGCTGCAGCTCGAGCGGCACCTCCTCGTCGCTGACGATGTCCGAGATCACCGCCCGGCCGCCGCTGCGCAGCACGCGGTGGATCTCCCGGAACAGGCGCCCCTTCTCCTGGCCGTCCACCAGGTTCAAGACGCAGTTGGAGACCACCACGTCCACCGCCTCGTCGGCGATCAGCGGCCGGGTGCGGCGCAGCTCGTCGGCGAGGGCCCCGGCGCGCAGCAGCGCCTCGGTGCTCGCCACCGGCTGGCGGGCCAGCTCCTGGTCCAGGAGGTCGACGTCGAGCGCCATGTCCTGGATCCGCCCGCGGCGGAACTCGACGTTGGCGAACCCCAGCCGCTCGGCCACCACCGGAGCGTTGCGGCGGGCCACCGCCAGCATCTCGTCGGTCATGTCGAGGCCGATCACCCGCCCGGTGGGTCCCACCACCTGCGCCGCGATGAAGCAGATCTTCCCCGTGCCGCTGCCGAGGTCGAGGACGGTCTCCCCCTCCTTCAGGTGGCGGCTGGGATCGCCGCAGCCGTAGTCCCGCTCGAGGACCTCCTGCGGGATCGCCGCGAGGTAGCGCGGGTCATAGTCCACCGGGCAGCAGAGGTCGGCCACCCGCTCCTCCGCCCCTTGCCGGTACCGTTCGCGAACGACGTCTTCGACGGCTGTCCCTATCATCGGACTACTCCTCTACCAAGAAAATGAGATCCGAACGAAGCACCCGGCGGGAGCTCCGCCTCGCGGTGCATCGCGGAAGAAAGGCAGGCTAACGGGAAGGCGGAGCGCGCCCGGCGAGGCGGGGCGCGAAGGCGAGCCGCGGCGCGAGCTGCGGCGGCGGGTCGAGCGGGCGGCGCAGGCCGGCGAGGGCGCGCCGGAGGAGAGCGGTCAGCGCTTGCCAGCGAGCGGCGGTCGCCGCCCGCAGCTCATGAGGCTTTGCTCAGCCAGCGGTCGAGGTCGGCCGGCCGGTCGAGGTCGGCGAGCGGCGCCAGCAGCGTGACCGGGCGTCCGGCCGCGGCGAGGGCGCGGAGCAGGCCGCGCAGGGTGTCGCGCCGGCACCAGCGGGTCCGGGTCGCCAACTGCTCGATCGGCCGCCGGGCGGCGAGCAGATAGAAGCCGCCGTCCGGGCTGGGGCCGAGCACCACGCGGTCGGCGTCCTCGTCGAGAAGGGAGAGCGCCCGGTCGAGATGCGCGGCCGCGAGCCCCGGCACGTCCGTCCCCACCACCAGGAGCGGCCCGGCGCCTTCCGGGAAGCCGGTGAAGGCCGCGCGCATCGCCGCCTCCAGACGGAGGCCGAAGCCCGTCCCCTCCTGCGGCACGCGCCGCGCGTCGGCCGGCAGCGCGATCGCCCCCGGGGAGGAGACCTCCAGCCGGCAACCGCAGGCCCGGCCCGCCGCGAGCACGGAGTCGAGGCAGGCCGCCCGCACCCCGACCTCCAGCTCCCGCAACGGGGCGGGCACCAGCGCCCGGCGCTCGCTTTCGCGAGCGGCCCCGAGGGTGAAGACGAGCAGGGTCGGTGACGAGGTCGAGCTCATATCCAGATCGGTATACGGTCCCGGGTGCCCCCTTGGATGAGGTGGAGCCCGAGTCTACACCCGCCGGCCCCAGCCAGGAGGAGCCCCGTAACGGCTCAGCGATTCATCGCAGCGCCAAAATAAGCATCGCCGGCCCATTGGAAGAATCGCCGGGCCAAACTAAGAATCGCTGGGCCGAGATAAGAATCGCTGGGCCGAGATAAGAATCGCCGAGCCGTTGGAAGAATCGCTGGGACAAAATAAGAATAGCCGGCCCGTTGCAAGGATCGCAGAGCCAGACTAAGAATCGCTGGGCCGAAATAAGAATCGCTGAGGCATTGGAAGAATCGCTGGCAGGAAATAAGGATCGCTGGCCCGTTGGAAGAATCGCAGCGCCCAAATAAGAATCGCTGAGCCGTTGACGCTTCGACTTCAGGCTTGCAGGCGGGAGGCGGACGCGGCGGCGCCGAGCACCAGGCCGCAGAGCGTGTAGAGGATCCACCAGGAGAAGGCCATTCCCCACCACGGGCGGGCCTGAAGGCCGGCGAGCCCGACCACGGTCACCACCAGCAGCGGGCCGCGGAACACCCAGGCGATCCACCCGGCGAGCAGGCCGGAGGTCCAGCGCGATCCGCCGCCCCCCTGGATCAGCAGGTAGAGGGCGGTGAGCGCCACCGCCTCCAGGATCCAGGTGCCGAGCATCACCCACCCCGGCAGGGCCGGCACCACCGTGCCCGCCAGCGTCACCGGATCGGGCGCCAGCCGCAGCGCTTCCAGCGCGAACCGGAAGAGGCCCATGGTGAGGAGGAGGAGCGGCAGCGCGAAGACCAGGAAGCGTCTCAAAGCCCGGCGATCATAACGCAAGCCCTTCCCCGCGGCTCAGTCGGGCGTCCTCCCGAACGGACGCCCTCGGCCCAGGCTTCGGGGCGGGATTCCCCTGGCAGGCTCTGTGCTAGCCTTTTCCGGCTTGAAGATCGCCGCCGTCGGAAAGGCCCTCCCCACCCACTACTACGGCCAGGAAACTCTCCTGGCGGCGCTCCGCGAGCGCTGGGCGGACCGCTTCTTCAACCCCGAACGCCTGGAGCGGCTGCACCAGAACGTCCTGGTCGGCGGCCGCCACCTGGCGCTCCCTCTCGAGGAGTACGCCACCCTCACCACCTGGGGGAAGGCGAACGACGCCTGGATCCGCGTCGCCCAGGAGGTCGGCGGCGAGGCGGTGCTCGACGCCCTCTCCCGCGCCGGGCTGGCCCCGGAGGACGTCGACGCCCTGATCTTCGTCACCGTCACCGGCGTCGCCGTCCCCTCGATCGACGCCCGGCTGATCAACCGCCTCCACCTCTCGCCGCGGATCAAGCGGATGCCGATCTTCGGCCTCGGCTGCGTCGCCGGCGCGGCGGGGATCTCGCGCGCCGCCGACTACGTCCGCGCCTTCCCCGACCAGGTCGCCGTCCTCCTCTCGGTCGAGCTCTGCTCGCTCACCCTCCAGCCGGAGGACCTCTCGATCCCCAACCTGATCGCCTCCGGCCTCTTCGGCGACGGCGCCGCCGCCGTGGTGGTGGCCGGCGCCGAGCACCCCGCGGCCACCGCCGCCAGCGCGGGCCCCGAGATCGTGGCTACGCGCTCGGTCTTCTATCCGGACTCCGAACGGGTGATGGGCTGGGACGTCTCCGAGACCGGCTTCAAGATCGTCCTCTCGGCCGACGTCCCCATCGTGGCCCGCGAGAAGCTGCGCCCGGACGTCGACGCCTTCCTCGCCGACCACGGGCTGACCCGCGCCGACGTCACCTCCTGGGTCTGCCACCCCGGAGGCCCCAAAGTCCTCGAGGCGATGCACGAGGCGCTCGAGCTCCCCGCAGGCGCCCTCGACGTCACCTGGCGCAGCCTCCGCGAGGTCGGCAACCTCTCCTCGACCTCCGTCCTCCTCGTCCTCGCCGAAACCCTGGAGCACCACCGCCCCCCCGCCGGCAGTTGGGGGATGCTGATCGCCATGGGGCCGGGGTTCTGCTCGGAGCTGGTGCTGCTGCGGTGGTGAGGACGGACATGACGATCTTCGGCCTCGACTCCCGCATCCTCTATTTAGCCCTCGTCGCCGTGATGGCCGCCGGGCGGCTGGTCGAGCTGCGGATCGCCAAGCGGAACCTGCGCGCGCTGCTCGCCCGTGGCGGGGTCGAGGCGGCGCCGGGGCACTACCGGTGGATGGTGCTGCTCCATACCGGCTTCCTCGCCGCCTGCGTCCTCGAGGTCTGGCTCCTCGATCGGCCCTTCCTACCGGCGCTCGGAATCCCCATGCTCGTTCTGGTCGTGGCGGCCACGGCGCTCCGCTACTGGGTGATCGCGACCCTCGACGGCCGCTGGACCACCCGCATCGTGGTGCTCCCAGGGTCGACTCCGGTCACCCGCGGCCCTTATCGCTTCCTGCGCCACCCCAACTACCTGGCGGTGATCACCGAGATCTTTGCCCTGCCGCTGGTCCACACCGCCTGGGTGACCGCCCTCGTCTTCTCGGCCCTCAACGGCTTCCTGCTACACACCCGCATCCGGGCCGAAGAGGAGGCGCTGGCGCGGACCTCCGACTACGCCGCCATCTTCGCCCACCGCTCGCGCCTGATCCCGGGCGCTCAGGAGAGACCTTGATCTCAGCCCGCGAAGCCCTCGAACGCCTGCGCGACGGCAACCGCCGCTTCGTCGCCGAAGTCCGCAACCCCGCCGCCACCGCGAGCCCGGCGCGGCGCATCGACCTGCCGGCGGATCAGGAGCCGTTCGCCATCATCCTCGGCTGCTCCGACTCCCGGGTGCCGGCCGAGATCGTCTTCGATCAGGGGCTCGGCGACCTCTTCGTGATCCGCATCGCCGGCAACGTCGTCGCCTCCTCGCAGGTGGGGAGCGTGGAATTCGGCGCCGTGAAGTTCGGCACCCGCCTGGTGGTGGTGCTCGGGCATTCCCGGTGCGGCGCCATCCTCGCCACCCTCGAGGAGCTGCGGCGCCCGACCGAAAACCAGTCGCGCGGTCTGCGCTCGATCGTCGACCGCGTCCGCCCCTCCGTCGAAGCCCTCCTCGCAACGGATCTCCGCCACGACCTCGACGCCCTGGTGCAGGAAGCCGTCCGCGCCAACATCCGCGCCTCCGTCAATCAGCTACGACACGGTTCGGCGATCCTCGAGACCCTGATCCAGAACGAAGGGCTTCAGGTAGTCGGCGCCGAGTACTCGTTGGAGACCGGCATCGTGGATTTCTTGGATGGGTTGCCCTAAGCCCTAGGATTGGGTTGACCGTGGAGCTGTGCGCACTTATCCTGTGTGAATGAACGTGACGCTCTCCATCGACGACCAGACTCTCGCCCGGGCTAGGCTTCTTGCCCAGCGGCGCGGCACTTCTCTGAACCAGATGATTCGAGAGTATCTGGAGTCGCTGCCCGCCAGCGACCCCGCACAGGCGGTGGCGGAGTTGGACCGTCTCTGGAACGAAGAGCAGGGAGACTCTGGCGGTTGGACGTGGAACCGGGAGGAAGCCTATGACCGCCCGGTGCTTCGTTGACAGCAACATCCTGATCTACGCCGACGACCACAGCGCCAGCGCCAAAAGGGATCGTGCGCGAGAGCTGATTCGCGAGCTGATGAGCAACGGCACCGGCGTGCTGTCGCTTCAGGTGTTCCAGGAGTACTTCGCGGTCGCAACGAAGAAGCTCAAGATCCCCGCGGATGGCGCGCGGCAGAGAATCGAGTTGCTCAGCCGGCTCGATGTGGTGATCCTCGCCGTAGAAGATATCCTCGCGGCCATCGACCTCCATCGCCTTCACGGCTTCTCCATCTGGGATGCCCTGGTGATTCGCGCCGCCTTGAATGCCGGTTGCCGAGTTCTCTACAGCGAGGACCTTCAGGAGGGCCGACGCATCGACGGGCTCGAAATCGTGAACCCTTTTAAAGATTTGCGAAGTTGACCGAGGCATGGGCGGCTCCCCGCCTTGGCCCTCGTCGCGGTGATAACATAGATTAAACCTCCGGAAGGTCCTCTGCTGAGAAACAGGAGCTGTCTGTGCCTTCAACTGGTTTAAATAGAGCCGATCCATTGAATAGACTGGCGATCCTCCTCGCCAAGATGAAGGATGAGATCTCTAAAGCAAAAAATCAGGAGGCTTCGCCCGCCGATTCGGGAGCGCTTTGTATATTCCTAAGTCATAAGAGAGAAGATACGGAAGCGTGTGAACCGATAGCTGACTACATAATGAAAGCTGGAGCAGACGTCTATTTCGACAAGACTGACACGGACCTAGCCGAGTTGGTGTTAGAGGGGAATCCTGATGCGGTCACCGCTCAGATTCAGAAGGGCATTGATTCTAGCACTCATATGCTTTGCGTAGTCTCTGAGGCGACGGTGAGGTCATATTGGGTGCCATTTGAGGTTGGCTATGGCTATAACAAAGTCAAAAGGCTGGGAGTGCTCACGCTCAAGGGGATTAGCGACTCCGAGTTGCCGGACTATATGAGAACCACAAATGTAGTGCGTGGGACCAAGTCCTTGAACGATTTCATCGCAGAGCTCTTGGGCGAGGCCGTTAACGAACTAGTCGCAGAAAAGGCTTTGAGAAAATATTCGGAGCTTCCGCACCCTTTAGACAAAGTGCTAGATTGGGCCAAGTAGACCAACCCTGGCGTTTGAGCGGACGGTTCAGCCTGGAGGCACCGCGCTCCGTGGGTTTCTTCGACGAGGTGTTCGTCCGGGCCCGGATCCTCGTAGCGGGCGACGCAGCGGCTACAGCCGCCAACATCAGGTCGCTCGAGGCGCGATGGCGTTTCGGGATCGCTGCCGAATTCCTCCTGCTGATCTGTGGGATCTCTATGACACTGATCTTCTTTGTCCTGCTGCGGCCAGTCAGCCGAGATTTCGCTTTGCTGGCGACTTTCTTCATCTGTTTCGCTGGCCGTCGAAGCCTCGGTGCAGATTTATCTGCTGGGTGCGTTGTTTCCTCTCGGCAAAGCGGAATACCTCAAAGCGTTCTCCCCGGAGCAGCTCAATGCCTTGGCGAGCCTGTCGGTCAAATCGCATAGCTATGGCTTCGGCGTTGACCTGATCTTCTTCGGCTGCGTCTGCCTCCTTCTCGGATACCTGATCTTCAAATCGGGCTATCTGCCGAAAACGGTCGGCGTTCTGATGCAGATCGCCGGTTTGAGCTATCTGACGAACAGCTTCGCGATGATTCAGGCCCCACGCTTCGCGAATCAGCTCTTCCCCGCGATCCTGATTCCCGCCTTTGTCGGGGAGGCATCCCTCTGCCTCTGGCTGCTGGTGAAAGGCGTGAACCTGGAGAAGTGGAACGCGCGGGCGGGCGCCCAGCTCCTGCGCAGCGCGGCCACCTGACGTCGCTGAGCCCCCTCTCGACCTGGGTTAAACTCCTCGCCAGGATGCAAGTCCGAGACGGGGAGCGAGATGACGACCCACGAAGCGAGAAAACTCTTCGACTACAACTCCTGGGCCACCGCGCGGATGTTCTCCGCCGCGGAGGCCCTGACGGCCGAGCAGCTCGAGGCTCCTCTGGTGAGCAGCTTCCCGTCGCTCATGGCCACTCTGGCTCACATCGTTGCGACGGAGTGGGTCTGGTTGCAGCGGTGGCGAGGCGAGAGCCCCGCCGCCTCGCCGGCTTGGGCTGCCGAGCCGAGCCTGCGGGAGCTGAAGGCCCAGCTCGCGGATATCGAGGCGGAGCGGCGCGTTTCTGGCGGAGCGGACGGATGCGGATCTGGAGGACGTGATTTCGTATCGCGGGGTGGACGGACAGGTCTTCGCGCATACGCTCGCGGATCTGATCCGGCACGTGGTCAATCACTCGACGTATCATCGCGGCCAGCTGGTGACGATGTTGCGCCAGTTGGGGCACACCCCGCCGAGCACGGACTTCACGCGGTACCTTCGGGAGGGCGCGAGCCGCGATGCAAAACTTTCTTGAACCGACCCAGGCGACCGGCCGAACCTTCGTTCAGCGAGCGATCGAGGGACGCGTTGTCATGCTCAACCTCTTGCGGTATCGCACGGTGGCGGACTATTCGGCCTCTCCGGAGCTCGCTCCCGCGTCTCCGATCAGCGGCGAGGCGGCCTACCGGATCTACATGCAGCACACCATGCCTTATCTTGAGCGCTCCGGGGGAAAGGTGCTCTTCTTCGGGCGCGGCGGAGCCTTTCTGGTGGGGCCGGAGAGCGAGCGCTGGGACGCGGCGCTCCTGGTGCAGCAGGACAGCGTTTCAGCCTTCATGGCGTTCGCATCCAATCCGGAATACATGGCGGGCCTCGGCCATCGCACAGCCGCCTTGGAAGACTCGCGTCTGCTGCCTCTGCAAGAGGAGGGGTATGTCTGACACCCTCCGCAGCAGCTACGACGCCGTCGCGGCCGCTTATGGCGAGCACCTCGATACGGAGCTCGAGCAGAAGCCGCTCGACCGGCACCTCCTGAACCGCTTCGCCGAGGAGGTGCGCGAGCGGGGCACCGTGGCGGACCTCGGTTGCGGTCCGGGCCATGTCGCGCGCTATCTCCACGATCAGGGAGTGAAGATGATCGGCCTCGACCTCTCGCCGGAGATGATCCGCTGGGCGACCGAGAGGAATCCGGAGATCGAGTTTCGCGTCGGCGACATCCGGGCGCTCGATCTTCAGGACGCGTCGCTGGCCGGGATCGTCGCCTTCTACTCCGTGATCCACCTCGAGCCCTCCGAGCTCGGGACAGCGCTGCGCGAATTCCGCAGAGTGCTGGCCCCGGCCGGCGTTCTCCTCGTGGCGTTCCACATCGGCGAGCAGACCGTTCATCTGGACGAGCTGTTCGAGCAGCCGGTGTCGCTCGATTTTCATTTTCTCCAGCCAGCTACGATCACCGCGGCCCTCCAGGCGGCGGGCTTCGTCGTGACGGAATTCGTGGAGCGCGAGCCGTATCCGGACGCGGAATACCCCAGCCGGCGTTGCTACCTCTTCGCGAGAGCCGGCGAACGCAGCGCGTAGCGTGGCGCGGGGCCCTTGCCCGGGCAGGGCGGGAGCGTTATCGTCCGGGACCATGGCAGACTCCAGCGTCCCCACCCTCTACGAATGGGTCGGCGGTCTCGACGCCTTGAACCGCCTGACCACCCGCTTCTACGAGCACGTGAAGGACGATCCGATGCTCGCCCCGATCTTCGCCCACATGGGGCCGGACCATCCGGCTCACGTTGCATCCTTTCTCGCCGAGGTGCTCGGCGGTCCTACGGAGTATTCAGCGCAGCACGGCGGCCATCCGCACATGATCCGGCAGCACCTCAACCGTCACCTCGCGCAGGAGCAGAGGCGCCGGTGGGTAGCCCTGCTGCTCGAAACCGCCGACGAATTGGGACTACCGGACGACCCGGAGTTCCGGTCCGCCCTCGTGGGCTATCTCGAGTGGGGGTCGCGGCTGGCGGTGATCAATTCACAACCCGGGGCCGCGGCCGATTCCAACGCCCCGATGCCAAAGTGGGGCTGGGGCGAGGTCAAGGGCCCTTATCTCGGCTGATCTATTCTTGGTATTGATGAGCGAAAGACCACGAGCGTTTGACGAGCTTTAGGAGGAGAACCGAGATGGGCTTCATCGATCCCACCACGCTGCCGGACATCCAGCCGAAACCCGGATGGCACGGCCGGTTTTTTCATTCCGAGCACATGACGTTCGTCTATTACGACATCGAGCCCAGCGCGGGGCTGCACCTGCATTCACATCCGAACGAAGAGGTGTGGCACATCCTCGAGGGCGAGGTCGACCTGACGCTCGGCGAGGAGACGCGGTGTGTTCGCGCGGGGTCGGCGGTGGTGATCCCGGGCGGCACCCCCCACGCCGTTTCGACCAAGGAGAGGTGCCGCGTCCTCGTCGTCGACTACCCGGTCCGTCACGAAGTGGCCGGCTTGAAGATCTAGCGACGCGGCGTCCTGACCCGCCTCATGGCGCTCGGTTTTCCGTCTGGCCCGCACCTTCTCTTCTGAAGCGCCGGCGCGCGGTGCGGTGGCGTTCACTTCGGAAACGTAAGGAGAGCTCATGCTTCGGAAACTCTTCGCTGTGGTCCTCGTCACCGGCGCCAGCCTCATCGCCTCGGCTCCCGCTCCGGCGATCGACTTCATCTGCAGTTGCACCGTCTGCCACGCCGGCAGCAGCCTCGCCTGCCGCGACCTGAAACATACGGTGGGCGGCGGGTTCGTGGCCTGCTCCACCTACTGGACGAAGAACTGCCAGTAGGAGGGCGAGCTTTTTGAAGCCTGACGGGTAGCGCGCCACGCGGCGCGCTACCCGCGGAATCGGGAAATCTGGAGCTTCAGTGCTAGATTGCCGAGTGGTGGAGAACCTGGAAAAATCGCTCATCCTGCTCACCGGCGCCAGCGGGTACGTCGGCGGGCGCCTCCTGCGCACCCTGGAGAACAAGGGCTATCACGTGCGCTGCCTGGCCCGGCGGCCGGAGGTCCTGCAAGGCAAGGTCCGGTTCCTGACCGAAGTGGTGGCGGGGGACGTGCTCGATCGCGGCTCGCTCGCCGCGGCCTTTCGTGGTGTCGACGTCGCCTACTACCTGGTGCACTCGATGGGCGCGAGCGGCTCCTTCGAAGAGGCGGACCGGCAGGCTGCCCTCAACTTCGGCGCCGCGGCGAAGGCGGCCGGAGTGCGACGGATCATTTATCTGGGCGCGCTGGGGAGCGACGACGAGGCGCTCTCGCCGCACCTGCGCAGCCGGCAGGAGGTCGGCGAGATCCTGCGCCAATCGGGCGTTTCCGTGCTCGAGTTCCGCGCCTCGATCGTGATCGGTTCCAACAGCTTGTCGTTCGAGATGATCCGCTCGCTGGTCGAACGATTGCCGGTCATGGTCACTCCCAAGTGGGTCAAGGTGCCGGCGCAGCCGATCGCCATCGACGACCTGCTGGAATATCTGGTAGCGGCGCTCCGGCTGCCGATCGCCCAGGACCGCGTCTACGAGATCGGCGGCGCCGATCAGGTTTCCTACGCGGACATCATGCGGTTCTACGCCGAGCAGCGGGGGATGCGGTTGCGGATGATCCCCGTGCCGGTGTTGACCCCGTTCCTGTCGAGCCTGTGGCTGGGGCTCGTCACGCCGCTCTACGCCCGCATCGGGCGCAAGCTGATCGAGAGCATCGTGCACTCGACGGTGGTGCGGGACGCCGCGGCGCTCGACACCTTCGCCGTCCGGCCGGTGGGCGTGCGGGAGGCGGTGCGGCGCGCGCTGGCGCGGGAGGAGAGGCATTTCGCGGCGACCCGCTGGTCGGACGCCCTGTCCTCGTCGGGCGGCGGGAAGTCGTGGGGCGGCGTGCAGTTCGGCTCGCGGCTGGTCGATTCGCGGGTGATGAGCGTCGCGGCGCCGCCGGAGGCGGCCTTCCGGCCGATCGAGCGGATCGGCGGCGACACCGGCTGGTACGCGTGGGCGGGGCTGTGGAGGCTGCGCGGCCTGCTCGATCTGCTGGTGGGGGGAGTGGGGCTGCGGCGCGGGCGGCCATCGCCAACCACCCTGCACGCCGGCGACACCGTGGACTTCTGGCGCGTCGAGGCGCTCGAGCCGGGCCGGCGGCTGCGGCTCGCGGCCGAGATGAAGCTGCCGGGCCGCGCCTGGCTGGAGTTCGAGGTGACGCCGGAAGGCACCGGCTCGACGCTCCGCCAGACGGCGATCTTCGATCCGGTGGGGCTTCCCGGGAAGGGCGTACTGGTATGCGCTCTTTCCGCTCCACGAGCTGGTGTTCGGCGGCATGCTGCGGGGAATCGCGCGCGCGGCTTTGCGCGAGCCTGTCTAGCCGGGGCCGCCCGGCACCGCCTCCACACCGCCGCCGCTCGTCGGCGAGCGCTCCCGGGCGCGAAACCTGCAGGAAGGGAAGTGTAGAATCCCGGTTCACCGGGCTGGCGAGAGCCTGAGACCGAGTATCCCCATCATCATCTTCCAGCGGACAACCTTCCCGTGAGCCTTTCCACGACCTGCGGATCTGGCGCCGGACGCCGGCTTCTTTCCGGGACGCCGCGATGCCTGCGATGACCGACGCGGCCATCCTCGCCGGCATCGCGGAGGTGGCCCGGGTGCATCTCGGGTACCAGGGGGAGCTCACCCCCGAGATGCGGCTGGTGGAGGATCTGCGGCTCGACTCGATCCGGCTTTTGACGCTGGCGGCGGAGGTGGAGAACCATTTCAGGCTTCGCCTGGACGAACTGGACGAGGCGGGGATCGAGACGGTGGGAGATCTGCTGGGCATCGTGCGGAGGAAGCTTGGCTGAGCCGGGGACGGGGACGCTCGACGGTTGGCTGGCGGCGGCGGGGCGCCATCCGGAGGGAGGGCTGCGCTTCGTCGACCGGGCGGAGAACGCGACCTGGTACGGCTGGGGAGAGGTGCGGGAGCGCGCGCTCGCGGTCGGCGGCAGGCTGCGCAGCCTGGGCATCCGGCATGGCGACCGCGTGGCGCTGATCTTCCCGACCGGCATCGAGTTCTTCGACGCCTTCTTCGGCACCCTCGCCGTCGGCGCCGTGCCGGTGCCGCTCTATCCGCCGGTGCGGCTCGGCCGGATGGGCGAGTACCTCCAGCGCACGGCGCGCATGCTGGAGCGCTCGGGCGCCCGCCTGGTGCTCGCCGACCCGCGGGTGCGCCGCATCCTCGGCGAGGCGGTGGCGGCGGCGCGCCCCGCCCTCGGCTGCTTCACGGTCGGCGACCTGCCCGCCGCGGAGCCGCTGCGCGCGGCGGTGGCGACCGACCCCTCCGACCTCGCGCTGATCCAGTTCTCGTCCGGCACCACGGTCGATCCCAAGCCGGTCGCGCTCAGCCACCGGGCGATCGCGGCGCAGGTCGAGATCCTCAACGGCTGCTGGCCCGACACCGCCGAGACGCGCCACAGCTGCGTCTCCTGGCTGCCGCTCTACCACGACATGGGGCTGATCGGCTGCGTCTTCCCGGCCCTCGCCCGCGACGCCACCCTGACCCTGCTCGGGCCGGAGCTCTTCGTCACCCGGCCGGCGCTCTGGCTGCGCGCGCTGTCGCGCTACCGCGCCACCATCTCCCCCGCCCCGAACTTCGCCTACAGCCTGTGCACCACCCGCGTCACCGACGCCGAGATGGAGGGGATGGACCTCTCCGCCTGGCGGACGGCGCTCAACGGCGCCGAGTCGGTGGCCCCGTCGGTGCTGCGCGCCTTCTCGGAGCGCTTCGCCCGCTGGGGATTCCGGGCCGAGGCGATGACCCCGGTCTACGGCCTCTCGGAGGCGGCGCTCGCCGTCACCTTCTCCGATCTCGCGAGCCCGTTCCGCAGCCGCCGTTTCGACCGCGAGGCGCTGTCGCGGGAGCGCGTCGCCCGCGAGGCCGCGGACGGCCGGGAGATCGTCTCGGTCGGCCGGCCGCTGCCGGGGTTCCGCCTGCGGATCGTGGACGAGATCGGCGGGCCCCTGCCCGCGGGAAGGGTGGGACGGGTGTGGATCCAGGGGCCGTCGCTGATGGAGGGGTACCTCGACGATCCGGACGCCACCGCCCGCGCCCTGCGCGACGGCTGGCTGGACACCGGCGACCTCGGCTTCGTCCTGAATGGCGAACAAGAGGGGGAGCTGTTCCTCACCGGGCGCGCCAAGGACGTGGTGATCCTGCGCGGGCGCAACTACGCCCCGGAGGAGATCGAGCGGGCGGTCGAGGGGGTGCGCCGGCGTGCGCACCGGATGCGTGGTCGCCGCGAGCTGGCTGCCGGAGGAGGCGCCGGGGGAGGTGCTGGCGCTGTTCGTGGAAGCGGCCCGCGGCGCCACCGCCGCCGAGCGCGAAGCGCTGCCGGAGGCCTGCCGCGCGGCGGTGCTGGGCGCCACCCGCCTGTCCCCCGACCGCGTGGTGGTGCTGGCGCCGGGGACCCTCCCGCGCACCTCGTCCGGCAAGCTGCGCCGGGGGGAGGCGCTGCGCCTCTATCTCGCGGGCGAGCTGACGGCGCCGGACCCGGTGACGCCGCTGCGCCTCGCCGGGGCGATGGCCCGCTCGAGCCTCGCCTACGCCCGCCTGCGCTGGGAGCGGCGGGAGGGATGAGCGAGCCGCCGGACCGCCCGGACCTCGCTGGATCTCCTCATCATCGGCGGCGGTCCGGCCGGGCTGGCGACGGCGATCCGGGCGCGGCTGGCGGGGCTCGCCGTCACCGTGCTCGACCGCGCGCAGCCGCCGATCGACAAGGCCTGCGGCGAGGGGCTGATGCCCGACGCCGTGGCGCGCCTGCGCGAGATCGGCGTCGAGCCGCGCGGGCTCGCCTTCCGCGGCATCCGCTATTTCGACGATTTCGCGGGGGGAGCGATGGCCGAAGGGAGCTTCCCCGGCGGGCCGGCGGCGGCGGGGCTGGGGGTGCGGCGGACCGAGCTCCACGCGGCGCTCGCCGCTCGCGCGGCGGAAGTGGGGGTCGACCTGCGCTGGGGGGTCAAGGCGGAGGCCTTGAGCGAGGGCGGTGTGGCGACCGACCAGGGGCTCTTCGCCGCCCGCTGGATCGTGGGGGCGGACGGCCTGCGCTCGCGGGTGCGCCAGTGGGCGGGGCTCGCAGAGAAGATCGGAGAGCTGCAGCGCTTCGGCGTGCGGCGGCACTTCGCGATGGCGCCGTGGAGCGACTTCGTGGAGGTCTACTGGGGTCCGGGCTGCGAGGCCTACGTGACGCCGGTCGCCGCGGACGAGGTGGGGGTCGCCTTCCTGTGGAGCGGCCGCAAGGCGGATTTCGACGCTCTTCTCGCGACGCTGCCGGCGCTCGGCGCCCGCCTCGCCGGGGCGCCCGCCGCCTCGCGCGACCGCGGGGCGGGGCCGCTGCGCCAGCGGGCGCGGGGGGTCCGGCGCGGCAACGTCCTGCTGGTGGGGGACGCGGCGGGGTACTTCGACGCCATCACCGGCGAGGGGCTGGCGGTGGCGCTCCACGAGTCGGCGGCGCTGGTCGCCGCGCTGGCCGCGGGCGAGCCGGGCCGCTACGCGGCCGCGCACCGGCGGATCAACCGCCTCCCCAACCTGATGACCGGCCTGGTGCTGGCGATGGAGCGGCGCCCGCGGCTGCGCGCCCGCGCCATCCGGGCGCTGGCCGCGGAGCCGGCGCTGTTCTCGCGCTTGCTGGGCATCCACGCCCGCACCCTGCCGCCCCGCCGCCTGGGACTCGGCGCCCTGCGGCTCGCCTGGCGGCTTATTGCGGAAAAATCGGCGGCATAACGGCGGCCTGAGGGGGCCCCCAGGAATTCGCCCGCCCTCGCGCAAGGTTGTACTCTCCTGCGCTCATGAAAAAATCTCCCGCACACGACTGGTCCTCGATCCGCGCTGACGAGCGCCCCGTGGAGGCGTTCTCGCCCCACGCGCGCTACCGGCTGGCGCTCGCCTACGCCAACACCTACCACGTGGCGATGTCGAGCCTCGGGTTCCAGCGCGTCTACGAGGTGATCCACCGTGACCCCGAGTGGGCGTGCGAGCGCTTCTTCACCGACGGCGCCGGCATGCCGCTGTCGGTCGAGACCGGCCGGTCGCTGAACGATTTCGGCTGCATCGCCTTCTCGGTCTCCTTCGAGGAGGACTACGTCAACCTGTTGCAGATGCTCGACCGGGCGCGCATCCCGCTGCGCCGGAGCGAGCGCGGGCCGTGGGACCCGGTGATCGTGATGGGGGGCTCCTGCGCCTCGATCAATCCGCTGCCGATGTCGGAGTTCGTCGACGTCTTCGCGATCGGCGCGGCCGAGAACGTGCTCCCCAACCTGATGGCGGCCCTCGCCGGTGAGGAGAACCGTGAGGCGGTGATCGAGCGCCTGGCGGCGCAGGACGGCTTCTACGTCCCCGCCGTCCATCGCCCCGAAGAGGGGAGCGAGGAGCCGCCGAAGCTCAACAAGCTCGAGCTGACCGAGGAGCAGATGAAGCTCCCGGGATACCTGCCGACCACGGCGATCGTCACCCCGCACACCGAGTTCTCGGAGAAGTTCCTGATCGAGATGTCGCGCGGCTGTCCGGAGAAGTGCCGCTACTGCTGGGCGACCTTCGGCATGGGTCGCTTCCGCTGGCACCCGACCGAGTACATCCTGGCCTCGCTCGAGCGGGCGCGGCCGGTGACCAACCAGCTCGGCTTCGTGGCGACGGCGGTGGGCGATCATCCGGACATCGAGAAGATCCTGCGCGAGGCGAACAGGCTCGGCTTCCGCACCTCGGTCTCCTCGATCCGCATCCCGGCGGTGACCGAAGGGGTGCTCGCCGCCCTCCACGCCTCGGGCGACCGCTCGATCACCCTCGCCCCCGAGACCGGCACCGACTCGCTGCGGGCGAAGATGGGCAAGCCGATCCCCAACGCCTTCCTGCTCGACAAGGTGCGGCTGATCTTCCGCCACGGCTTCACCTCGCTCAAGCTCTACTTCATCGTCGGCTTACCCGGCGAGACGATGGAGGACGTGCAGGGGATCCTCGACCTCGCCGCCGAGGCCAAGGCGATCATGCTCGCCGAGCTGCCGAAGCAGGGACTGATCGGCAACGTCCACCTCGGGGTCAACGTGCTGGTGCCGAAGCCGTACACCCCCTGGCAGCGCGAGCCGATGGACGATGAGAAGAGCCTGAAGGAGAAGATCGCCCTCCTCCGCAAGGGGGTGACGCGGATGCCGAACGTCTCGATAGGGTCGGTGTCGGTGCGGCAGGCGATCTGGCAGACCTACATCAGCAAGGCGGGGAGCGACGCGGCCGAGGCGATCGAGGCCGCGGCCCGCGGGGAGTCGGTGAGCGCCCTCCTCCACCGCCTCGCCCCCAGGATCCACCCGGAGGTCTACAACCGCCAGGAAGGCGACCTCCGCTGGCACTTCATGCGCCAGGCTTAGGAGGCCGAAGAGGTACGGACGCTCAGCGTTGAGGGCGACCGCGGGTCGCCCCTACACCATCCGTCGAGACCTGGTGTAGGGGCGACCCGCGGTCGCCCTCGACTGCGGCCACGGGCTTGGTCGCAAGACCTTGCACACCGCTCCTCAGCGGTAGATCCCGCGGTCCGGAGTCATTGAACGGTCGATCGACGCCTGGCCGCTCCCCTTGATCATCACGGCGATCGCCATGCCGATCGCCAGCAGGTGGTACTCGAACCCTTCCCCTTTCTGCGTCCCCTCCCAGTTCATGAAGAAGCCGTTGTGGAGGTGGACGGTGAAGATCGCCCCCGCCATCACGCAGAAGACGCCGAAAGCGCAGAAACGACCGAGGAAGCCCGAGATCAGGCCGACGGCGCCGAACGACTCGGCGAGGATCACCAGCAGGACGACCACCGCCGGCAGCCCCATCGAGGTCATCCCCTGCATCGTCGCCGCGAAGCCGTGGCCGCCGAACCAGCCCAGCAGCTTCTGGGCGCCGTGGGGGAACATCACGAGCCCCAGGAAGACCCGCACGATCAGCATTCCGGCGTCGTCGTCCGTCTGCATCAGCTTTCTGAGCATCGCGTCTCCCTTTTAGATCATGAAGGTCATGGGCCGGGATTGTCGCATACACCTTTCAGACACCGTCAGACGCCGTGCAGCACCAGGAGCCGCTCCGGGGCCAGCCGGACGGTCAGCGGCAGCTGCTGCGGGCAGACGTCGCCGTCCACCTGGGCGGGCGAGCCGGCGGGGGCGGCGAAGGTGACCTCGCGCACCCGCCGCACCTCGACGTCGCGGCGGCGGACATGGGCCGAGCGCAGCAGGTCGGCGAAGAAGCCGAGCGTCGCCGCCCGGCCGCTGCCGCGGAAGCGGACGAGCTCGAGCCAGCCGTCGTCGGTGCGGGCGGCGGGGGCGAGGCGGAAGGCGCCGCCGTAGTAAGGGGTGTTGGCGACCGCGGCGAAGGTGGCGTCGAGCGGCTCGCCGTCGGCGGTCAGCGCGAGGGCGGGATAGGAGTACCGCCACCATTCGCGGAGCCCCTGGCCGAGGATGGCGGCTTTGCCGAAGCGCCACTTGAGCCGGGTGTCGAGCGCGGTCAGGGCGGCGGCGTCGAGCCCCGCCGAGACCATCATCAGAAAGGGGTCGGGGCCGGCGAGGCCGACGTCGAACGGCCGCGCCGGCAGGCGGCAGAGCGCGGCGGCGGCCGCCACCGGCTCGCGCGGCAGGCCGAGGGCGAGGGCGAGCAGGTTGGCGGTGCCGCCGGGGAGGACGCCGAGCGCCGCGGGGCCGCCGAGGAGGCCGGCGGCCACCTCGCGGGCGGTACCGTCGCCGCCGAAGGCGAAGACGACCTCGGAGCCGTCGCGGCGCTCGCGGGCGAGAGCGGTCGCCTGGCCGGCGAAGGCGGTGGGCACGGGCTCGACCGCGAAGCCGCCGCCGCGCAACGTCGCCAGGATCGCGTCGAGCACGCGCGCGTGGCGCTGCCGCCCCGAGCGGGGGTTGTAGATCAGCGCGGCGCGGCGCATCGGCGTCTTCCGGGAGGGGGGTGGATCAGAACAGCGTCCCCGAGGTGCCGGGGCGCTGCGGGTAGCCGAGGTGGAGGTAGGCGCGGCGGGTCGCCACCCGCCCGCGGGGGGTGCGCTGGAGGAACCCCTCCTGGATCAGGTACGGCTCGTAGAGGTCCTCGAGGGTGCCGGTATCCTCGCCCACCGAGATGGCGAGCGTCTTGATGCCGGCGGGGCCGCCGTCGTAGTGCTCGATCAGGGTGCTGAGGATCTTGCGGTCGACGTCGTCGAAGCCGAACTCGTCGACCTCGAGCAGGGTGAGGGCGCGGCGGGCGACGTCGAGGTCGATCGACTTGGCGCGGTCGACCTGGGCGAAGTCGCGCACCCGGCGCAGCAGGCGGTTGGCGACGCGCGGGGTGCCGCGGCTGCGGCGGGCGATCTCCGCCGCGCCTTGCGGGTCGACCGGCACGCCGAGCAGCCGGGCCGAGCGCAGGATGATCTCGGTCAGCTCCTCGGGGCGGTAGAAGTCGAGGCGGTGGACGATGCCGAAGCGGGCTCTGAGCGGCGCGCTGATCAGCCCGGCGCGGGTGGTGGCGCCGACCAGGGTGAACCTGGGAAGCTCGATCTTCACCGTCCGCGCCGCCGGCCCCTGGCCGATGATGAGGTCGAGCCGGAAGTCCTCGAGGGCGGGGTAGAGGATCTCCTCGACCGTGGGGCCCAGGCGGTGGATCTCGTCGATGAACAGCACCTCGCCCGGATCGAGGTTGGTGAGGATGGCGGCGAGGTCCCCCGCCCGCTCGAGCACCGGGCCGGCGGTGGTGCGCAGGGGCGCCCCCATCTCGCTCGCGATGATGTTGGCGAGGGTCGTCTTGCCGAGGCCGGGGGGGCCGAAGAGGAGGACGTGGTCGAGGCTCTCGCGCCGTTCGCGGGCGGCGCGCAGGAACACCGACAGGTTGTCGATCACCTTGCGCTGGCCGACGTACTCCTCGAGCCGCTGCGGGCGCAGCGACGGCTCGAACCCCAGGTCCTCGGGGTCGGGGACGCCGGAAAGGATGCGCTCCTCGGACATGCGGCCATTCTAGCCGCTTAGGGGAACGGCGGTCGTGTCCCGGACTTGGCCCGCGCAGCCGACTGGCAGCGAGCGAAGCGAGCGGAGACCGAAGGAGGCGAGCAGGGCCAAGCCGGGGCGCGACCGCCGTCACGCCCGCGACAACCGGTTCAGGCTGGCGCGCAGCAGGTCGTTGAAGGCGGCCTCCGGTTTCTCGCGGCGCACCTCGGCGACGGCGCGCTCGGCGAGCGAGGCCTTGTAGCCGAGGTTGACCAGAGCGGAGACGACGTCGGCGTCGGCCGGCGGCGCGGCGGCTCCGGCGGCGGCGGTCGTTGCGGGGAGCTCGGCGGCCAGCAGGCGCATCTTCTCGCGCAGCTCGAGCACCACCCGCTCGGCGGTCTTCTTGCCGATGCCCGGGATGGTGGCGAGGCGCCCGAGGTCGCCCGCCGCGATGGCGGCCAGCAGATCGTCGGCCGGCAGCCCGGAGAGGACGACGCGGGCGAGGCGCGGGCCGATGCCGTTGACCCCGATCAGATGCTCGAAGAGGAGCTTCTCGCGCTCGGTCCAGAAGCCGAAGAGGGAGATGTCGTCCTCGCGCACCTGGGTGTGGATGAAGAGGGCGACCGCCTGGTCGCGCCGCTTCTCGACCTCGTACCAGGTGGAGAGCGGGATGTGGACCTCGTAGCCCACCCCCTGCACGTCGAGGAGCAGACGCTCCGGGTCGGCGCGGAGGAGGGTTCCCTTGAGGTAGCCGATCATGGGGAGGGGATTGTAGAACGGGAGGGGGAAACCAGGGACGAGAGGGACTTCAGAGACTCCAGGGACGAAACCTCCGAGTCTCTGTTGTCCCTGCCGTCCCTGAAGTCCCTTGTTCTCAGGCCTACCCGGCCTGCGGGGCCGCGATGCCGAGCTTGTCGAGGAACTGGCGGTCGTACTCGACGTTCAGCTCGCGGCGGCGCTGCTCGATCAGGGTCCCCTCGAGGGTGGACAGCTTCTGCTGCATCAGGCTCGAGCGGGTCTGCTCGCGGTTGGTGGCGTACTGCTTCGGGTCCCAACCCTTGTGGTCGGTCACCTGGAAGAGCAGGGCGCCCTGCGCCACCGGCACCGGGCCGCCGACCTGGCCGGTCTGGAGGGCCAGGGCCGCCTTGGCGAGCTCGGGGTTGTAGCCGATGCCGGGGATCGCTCCCTGGCCGCCGAACTCGGCGGTCTCCTGGGCCTGGAGGCCCAGCTCGGCGGCCACCTGATCGAGCGTCTTCCCCTGCGAGAGCTCCTGACGCGCGGCCTCGAGCTTGGTCTGCGCGAGCTGCTGGAGCTTCTGGGCGGTGATCACCGCCTTGACCCGCGGCTCGACCTCGGCGAGCGCCGGCGTGTGCGGCGCGACGACGTCCTTGACGTAGAGGATGATCCACCCCTGCGGCACCTGCACCGCCTGCGACACCTCCCCCTTCTTGAGCGCGAAGGCGGTGGTGTTGACGGCGGTGCCGAAGCCCGGCACCGGGTCCGCGGCGCCGATCCTGCCGGTCTCGGCGAAGGTCACGGCGGGGGGCTGCGCCATCGCCTTCAGGGCGTCGGCGCTCTTCGGCTTGTCGGAGGCGAGGCGGCTCGCCAGCTCCTTGGCACGGCTCTCGGCGAGCTGCTGGGTGCGCTCGGCGGTGAGGCGGGCGCGGATCTGCTCCTGCACCACGGCGAACGGCTGGAGGCCGCCGGGGCGCTTGTCGAGGACCTCGATCAGGTGGTAGCCGAAGGAGGACTTGACCGGGCCGACCACCTTGCCGGGGGTGGCGCTGAACGCGGCGTCCTCGAACTCCTTGACCATGCGGTTGTGGCCGAAGCTGCCGAGGTCCCCTCCGGTGTTCTTGGAGGCGGTGTCCTCGGAGTAGTCGCGCACCACGGTGGCGAAGGGGGTGCCGCCGTCGAGCTTCTTCTTGGCTTCCTGGATGCGCGCCAGCGCCTCGGCGTCGGTGTGCTTGTCGTTGACCATCACCAGGACGTGGCGGGCGTGGACCTGCTCCTCCTGGGTGAACTCCGCGGCGTGCGCTTTGTAGTAGCTCTGGAGGTCGGCGTCGGTCACCGCCGCCGGGCCGGCCATCTGGGCGCGGTTGACCAGCAGGTAGGCGACGTCGCGCTGCTCGGGGAGGCGGAACTGACCCTGATGGGCCTTGAAGTAGGCCGCGGCCTCGGCCGGCGACACCTGGACCTGCGACTCGAAGCGGACGCGCGGCAGCTGGACGTAGCGGATCTTCACCTTCTCGACCTGATCGCGGTAGGAGCGCTGGAGATCGTCCTCGCTGACGTAGAGGTTGGCGGAGAGGGCGTCGGTGAGCTTCTTCATCAGCAGCTCGTCGCGCATCTCGCGCTCGAACTCGGCGACCGAGATGTGGTTCGCCTGCAGCGTCTGGGTGTAGGCGGCCTCGCCCACGAAGTTCCCCTGGGCATCCTTGAACACCGGGACCTCGAGGATGTGGTCGCGCAGCTCGGCGTCGGAGACGGCGAGGCCGAGCCGGCGGGCCTCGCGGAGCAGGATCTTCTGGTTGACCGCCTGGTTGAGCGCCTGCATGTACATCTGCTTCTCGAGCTCGGGCGGGAGCTGGTCGCCATAGATCTGGCGGTACATGCTGGCGAGGTTCTGGTGCGCGCGCTGCACCTCGGAGGTGGCCACCTTCTCGCCGCCGACGGTGGCGGCGGTGGCCTCGCTGCCGCGCCCGGCGACGCTGGCGCCGAAGTCGGCCGCGAGCGCCAGGACGAACAGGGCGATGATCACCCAGAGGATCCAGGCGAGATTCTTCAGGTTGTCGCGAAATACCTTCAGCATGAACGAGCTCCTTCTCCGTGAATTCAGGAGGAACCCGGCACTTTAGCAGCGCCGCCTCGCCGGCACAACCCTGACCTCCCCTGGGCGGGGCGCCCCGGTTTGAAACCTGCTCGCCTCCTTCGGGCTCTCGCTCCGCTCGCTTCGCTCGCTGCCAGTCGGCTGCGCGGTTCAAACCGGAGCGCCCCACCCAGGGGAGGTCACCCCGGCCCGGACGGCCTTCCGTGTTATATTCAACTTCCTACATGAAAGGAAAAGGAGTTGCCTTTCCAGCGCGGCTCAAAGGCTGACCGGTCGGGAAAGGACTGGTACAGCATCTCGGTGGAGACCCTGCAGAGCTGGGGGCTCCTGCTGTTCATCGTGGTCCTGGCGGTCGTCGGGTTCGTGGTCTACCAGATGTGGGCCCAGCAGTCGGCGGAGGGGGAGGCGCGGGTGGTGATCGGCCAGGCCGAGGGGCTGCGGCAGCGCCTCGCCGGCGACAAGCGCGTCGAGCCCGGCTTCACCGGCCGCTTCGCCCTCGCCCGCACCAGCCTCGACGAGGCGCGCACCAAGCTCGCCGCGAAGTCCTTCCGCGGCGCCCTGGCGGCCGGGCGGCACAGCCGCGACACCTTCCAGTCGATCCTGGACGAGCTCTCCCAGCGCGGCGGGGCGGGAGAGGCCCACTTCGCGCAGATCCAGGGGGAGGTCGAGTACCGGCGCGGCGACGGCGGCGACTGGCAGGAGGCGCGCAGCCGCGTCCCCCTGCTGCCGGGCGACTCGGTGCGCACCGGCGACAGCGGCTCGGCCGACATCCTGTTCCAGGACGGCACCCTCTACACGGTGCGCCCGAACACCCAGTTCATCGTCTCGCCGGGGAGCGCCGGCGGGGCTCCGGAGCAGTCGATCCAGATGGACTACGGCTGGGTCAACCTGAGCACCGCGAAGAGCGCCAGCAACGTCAAGACCCCCGGCGCCGTGGCCCGCGTCAAGGAGTCGTCGGACGTCTTCGTGGCGGTCGACAAGGGGACGAGCCAGGGGCGTTTCGGCGCCTACCGGGGAGGCATGGAGCTGGAGTCGAAGGGGGGGCTGTCGCGGCAGGTCGGCGAGCTGCAGCAGGTGGTGCAGACGGGCGACCTGCTCTCCGAGCCGCGCACCATGCCCGGCCGCCCGGAGCCGGTCGAGCCGCAGGACGACCTGCTGCTCGACCTCACCCAGAGCAAGAAGCTGGTGCTCGCCTGGTCGCCGGTCGCCGGCGCCTCCCGCTACGCCTTGCAGATCTCGCGCAATCATCTGTTCGTCGACAACGTGATCGACGCCGAGAACCGCGCCAAGACGCGGGCCACCCTCGGCCTGCGCGGCGAGGGGACCTTCCAGTGGCGGGTGGCGGCCTTCGGCGCCAACGGCCTGCAGGGGCCGTGGAGCGAGCCGCGGAAGTTCCGCGTCGTCCCCGCCGCGCAGGCGGCCGGGGGAGAGAAGCAGGACGCGGCGCCGCCCGAGCTCGAGCTCGACGAGGTCAAAACCTACGGTAGTATCTTCATGGTCGCCGGGCGCAGCCAGCCGGGAGTGCGCATCGAGGTCAACGGCGAGCCGGTCAAGCTGGGCGCGGACGGTTCGTTCAATACGCCCGTCCAATTGACCAAAGAGGGTTGGAACCTGATCGAGGTACGCGCCCGGGATGCCTGGGGACACGAGACCGTCCGCCGCCAGCGCGTCTTCGTGGAAAATCCCTGACGTCCCGCCTGCGTCTGACTCGCAAAAGCGCGGGAAATTCCGCGAAATCCGAAGCGGATCGCCGGAATCGCTGAAAATGACCACCGCAATCCCGTAAACTCCCGCCGCCGGTCGCATTGAGCGGCGGTGAGCCCGGAAGGAAAATCGGAAGGAAACGATGCCCCTCGCCTCGCTATTACGCTACTTCTCCAAAGACCTCGCCATCGATCTCGGAACCGCCAATACCCTGGTGTTCGCCAAGAACCAGGGGATCGTGGTCCGCGAGCCCTCCGTCGTCGTCATCAACAAGATCACCAACCGCATCGAGGCCGTCGGCAGCGAGGCCAAGGAGATGCTCGGCCGCACGCCGGGGAACATCGAGTCGATCCGGCCGATGAAGGACGGCGTGATCGCCGACTTCGAGGTCACCGAGCGAATGCTCGAGTACTTCATCAAGAAGGCGCACGGGCGCAAGATGTACGTGCACCCGCGGATCGTCATCGGCGTTCCTTCCGAGATCACCCAGGTGGAGAAGCGGGCGGTGCGCGACTCGGCGATGCGGGCCGGGGCCTCGGAGGTGTTCCTGGTCGAGCAGGCGATGATGGCGGCGATCGGCGCCGGGCTGCCGATCACCGAGCCGTCGGGAAACATGATCGTGGACATCGGCGGCGGCACCACCGACGTCGCCGTGATCTCGCTCGCCGGCACCGTCTACAGCCGCTCGGTGCGCATCGCCGGCAACGAGATGGACGTCGGCATCATCCAGTACCTCAAGCGCAAGTACAACCTGCTGATCGGCGAGCGCACCGCCGAGGCGATCAAGATCGAGCTGGGCTCCGCCTATCCGCTGAAAGAGGAGCTCAGGATGGACATCAAGGGGCGCGACCTGGTCGAAGGGGTCCCCAAGACGCTGACCATCTCCGACGAGGAGATCCGCGAGGCGCTCGCCGAGCCGGTCGCCACCATCGTCGAGGCGGTGCGCATGGCGCTCGAGCGCACGCCGCCCGAGCTGTCGGCGGACATCATGGACAAGGGGATCGTCCTCTCCGGCGGCGGCGCCCTGCTGCGCAACCTCGACCAGCGGCTGCGCGACGAGACCGGCCTGCCGGTGGTGCTCGCCGAGGACCCGCTCGCCTCGGTGGTGCTCGGCACCGGCCGGGTGCTCTCCGACATCGACCTGCTGCGCAAGGTCTCCATCCGGTAGCGCCGGCGGCGCGGAACCTCGAAGCGGTCTTGACGCTGTGGACGAGCGCCGCACCGGCTGGGTGTTGATCGTCGTGCTGGCCGCCCAGCTCGTCTACCTGGCCATTCAGGGAGCGCGCGGCGGCGAGACGCGGCTCGCCGTCCTCGGGTTGCGCGTGCTGGGTCCGATGGCGCGCGGCGTGGCGGCGATCCCGGCCGGCTTCGAAGACGCCCGCGAGGGGGTCAAGCTGCGCGGCACCCTGATCACCGAGAACCGGCAGCTCCGGCGCGAGGTCGAGGCCCTGCGCCTGCACATGCTGCGGCTGACCGACGTCGAAGGGGAGATGAAGCGGCTGGGGGACGCGATGCGCTACCCCACCCCGCCGGCCGGGCGGCTGCGCGCCGTCGACATCGTCTACGTCGACCACGCCTCCTGGCTGCGCTCGCTGATCATCTACACCGGCGCCGAGCGGGCGCGTCCGAACCAGCCGGTGCTCTCCCCCGGCGGCCTGGTGGGGCGGGTGGTCACCGTCGCCGGCCCCTATGCCAAGGTGCAGCTGATCACCGACCGCCTGGCGGGGGTGAGCGGCATGATCGTGCGCAACCGCCGGCAGGGGGTGGTGCGCGGCGGCGGGCGGGGGAACGGGCTCGAGCTCGACTACGTCCCCCTCCAGGCCGACGTGCGGCCGGGCGACCGCGTGCTGACCGCGGGGATCGACGGGGTCTATCCGCGCGGCATCCCGATCGGCACCGTGGCCTCGGTCGAGCCCGGGGGGCAGCAGCTCTTCCATCGCATCGAGGTCGTGCCGGCGGTCGATTTCGGCGCCGTCGACCAGGTCTACCTGCTGGAGTACCAGGCGGTGCCGCCGCCGCTGACTCAGGAGAGCCGCCCCGGTGCAAGGCCTTAAGCTCTTCGCCGCCATCGCGCTCGCCGCGCTCGCCCACTTCATCGGGGTGCGGCTGTGGCCCGACTTCGCCCGCGCCGTCGACATCTTCCTGGTGGTGGCGGCGCTCTACGGGTTGCGCGGCAACTCGCTCTCGGGGCTGCTGGTCGGCCTCGTGGTGGGGCTCCTCCAGGACACGCTGACCAGCGGCCTGTTCGGCCTGTTCGGCTTCGCTGATACCATCATCGGCTATGTCGCGGCCCGCCTGGCGCAGCGGCTGGTCATCCAGCGCGCGTCGGGGGTCTTCGCGCTGGTCAGCTTCGCCTCCGCGCTCCAGCAGGCGATCGTTCTGGGGCTCGCCTTCCTGCTGCTCCCCGCCGCGCCGCCGTTCAGCCCGGTGTGGGCGGTGGTCCGCGCGGTGGCGTGCGGGGTGCTCGGGATGGTCCTCTACATCGCGGGCGGGCGCTGGCGCAGCTCCTCGGAGGTCCGCCGGCGCGGACGGATGAGCAGGCTCCGCCTCGATTGAAGGTTTTTTTTACGACGTCTCTTACAGGAACAAGGCAGCGCCATGCAGGTGGTTCGTGAGCATCGAGACGATCTGGTCCTCCGCGTCCGCGTCCTGACCGGCGTCGTCACCACGATCCTGGTGGCGATCGCCGCCGGCTTCTGGTTCACCCAGCTCGTCCAGGGGAGCTACTACCGCGAGCTCGCCGAGAACAACCGGCTGCGCAAGCTGCCGATCAAGGCGCCGCGCGGCCTGATCTTCGACCGCAAGGGGCGCCTGCTGGTCGAGAACGTCCCCAGCTACAACCTGATGATCGACCGCAGCCGGGTGGTGAAGCTCGACGATAGCCTCGCCTTCGCCTCCAGCGTCCTCGGCCGCCCGGTCGCCGAGCTGCAACAGGTGCTCCAGAAGTACCGCGGCGTGCCGGCGTTCAAGCCGGTGCTCCTCGCCGAGGCGCTGCCGCTCGCCGAGGTCGCCCGCTTCAGCGTCGAGCAGCTGCGCTATCCGGAGTTCGACGTCGACGTCCAGAACCTGCGCCTCTACCGCCACCGCGAGCAGACGGCGCACATCCTCGGCTACCTGGGCGAGCCGACCCTGGAGGACATCCAGAAGTCGAACGGCGCCTTCCAGCCGAGCGACATGATCGGCAAGAAGGGGATCGAGCAGACCTACGACGCCGACCTGCGCGGCCGCGACGGCGAGCGGGTGGTGGTGGTCGACAGCCGCGGCCAGCTCCTCGAGGAGTTCAAGCGCATCCCCGCCGTCCCCGGCAAGAGCCTGAACCTGGCGATCGACCTCGACCTCCAGCAGGAGGCCGCCCGCTGGCTCGACGGGCCCGAGAAGGTAGGCGCGGTGGTGGCGATGGATCCCCGGAACGGCGAGATCCTGGCCCTGGTCTCGGCGCCGGCGTTCAACCCCAACCTGTTCGCCCGCCGCCTCCAGCAGGCCGACTGGAAGGCGCTGATCGACGATCCCAACCTGCCGCTCCAGAACCGGGCGATCCAGAACACCTACTCCCCCGGCTCGACGTTCAAGATCGTGATGGCGACCGCCGGCCTGACCGAGAAGATCTTCGACGACCACACGCCGATCCTCTGCACCGGCTCCAAGGTCTTCTACGGCCGCCCGTTCCGCTGCTGGCGCAAGGGAGGGCACGGCACGGTCGAGGCCCATTCGGCGATCAAGCTCTCCTGCGACATCTACTTCTACACGCTGGGCCAGAAGATGGGGATCGAGAAGATCGCCCGCTACGCGCGCCTGTTCGGGCTGGGCTCCCAGACGGGGATCGACATCCAGGGGGAGAAGCGGGGGAACGTGCCGGACCCGGCGTGGAGCGAGAAGGTCCGCAAGCAGCCCTGGTACCCGGGCGAGACGATCTCGGTCTCGATCGGCCAGGGTCCGGTGCTGGTCACCCCGCTCCAGATGGCCGAGCTGACCTCGATGGTGGCCAACGGCGGCTACCGGGTCGTCCCCCACCTGCTGCGCGACGCCAAGGTGCCGCCGCCCGAGCGCGTCGCCTTCGACGGCAACGCCCTGGACACCGTGCGCGGCGGCATGTCGGGGGTGGTCAACGAGCCCGGCGGCACGGCCTACGGCTCGGCCCGCCTGCCGGGGATCGAGATCGCCGGCAAGAGCGGCACCGTGCAGGTCATCGCGCAGGCCCAGCGCATGGAAGAGCACAACCTCCCCTTCAAATATCGCGACCACGCCTGGTTCACCTCCTTCGCCCCGGTCGACAATCCGGAGCTGGTGGTGACGGTCTTCGCCGAGCACGGCGGAGGCGGATCGAAAGTGGCCGCTCCTATCGCACAGGCGCTCTATGCAAAATATTTCGGGATCGATAACGGGAAACTACCCAACCCATGAGGACCGGCCGCGGTTGCGGCTGCTCTCCTCGATCGACGGCGGGCTGATCCTCTCCGCCCTGCTGCTCGCCGCCATCGGCCTCGCCACCGTCCACAGCGCGAGCTCCGAGATGGCCGTCGACTACTTTCCCCGCCAGGCGGCCTGGGTGGGGATCGGGCTGGTGCTGCTGGTGGTCTCGATGAGCATCGACTACCACGTGCTGCTCGACTTCTCGGTGGTGCTCTACGGGCTGGGGGTCCTCTCGCTGGTCGGCGTGCTCGCCTTCGGGGTGGTGCACGGCGGCGCCGCCAACTGGCTGCGTATCGGCGCCTTCCAGTTCCAGCCGTCGGAGTTCGCGAAGATCGCCACCGGCCTCTTCCTCGCCCGCTATCTGGCGGGGCTCAACCTGCGCCGGCTCGAGCTGCGGCAGATCCTGATCGGCATCGGCATCGTGCTGCTGCCGATGGTGCTGGTTGCGGTCGAGCCGGACATGGGCGGCGCCGCCATGTACGCGCCGCTGATGATCGGCATGCTGCTGGTCGCCGGCATCCGCGTGCGCCTGCTGGTCACCGCGGCGCTGATCGGGATCGTCCTGATCGCCGGGCTGTGGGCGTTCGGCCTCAAGGGGTACCAGCGCCAGCGGGTGCTCACCTTCCTGTCGCCGGAGACCGACCCGCTCGGCGCCGGCTACCAGGTGCGGCAGAGCAAGATCGCCGTCGGCTCGGGGGAGCTGCTGGGCAAGGGGTACATGCAGGGCACCCAGAGTCAGCTCCGCTTCCTCCCCGCCCGCCACACCGACTTCATCCTCTCCGTGCTCGCCGAGGAGTGGGGCTTCCTCGGCGTCGCCTCGGTCCTCGGGCTGTTCGTGGTCTACATCTCGAGCGCGGCCCGCATCGCCATCCGCGCCCGCGACCGCGCCGGCATCTTCCTGGTCATCGGGCTGATCTCGATCACCTGCTTCCACGTGCTCTACAACAGCTCGATGGTGGTGGGGTTCGTCCCCATCACCGGCATCCCCCTGCCGTTCCTCTCCTATGGGGGGTCGTTCACCATGATCAACTTCATCTCGGTGGGGATCATCCTGGGGGTGGACATCCGGAGGTACGTGAACCGGTAGGGAAGGGGGCCACCCCTCTTCCGCTACAATCCCCTCGCCATGAGTCTCAAGATGCTCATCGAGAGCGATCCGCACCAGACCCGGATCGCCGTCCTGGAGGACGACCGCCTGACGGAGATCTTCGTCGAGCGGCACCGCCATCGCGGGCTCGTGGGGAACGTCTACAAGGGGCGGGTGACCCGCGTCCTGCCGGGGATGCAGGCCGCCTTCGTCGACGTCGGGCTCGAGCGCGACGCCTTTCTCTACGTCAGCGACGTCGCCGCCGACGTCGAGTCGATGGAGGACCTGGAGCTCGACGACGGGCGCGGCGACGACCTCGCGAACGGCGCCAGCCATCCGCCGTCGCAGGTGGCGCCGTCGATCGACGACCTGCTGAAGGCGGGGCAGGAGATCATCGTCCAGGTGGTCAAGGACCCGCTCCCCAACAAGGGGGCGCGGATCAGCACCCACGTCACCCTCCCCGGCCGCTACCTGGTGCTGCTGCCGACGGTGCGCCACTTCGGCGTCTCGCGCCGGATCGAGAGCGAGGCCGAGCGCGAGCGGCTGCTCGCCATCCTCCACCAGCTGCCGGCGGCGAACGGCGGGAGCGGCGGGGGCGGCGGCCTGATCGTGCGCACCGCGGGGGAGGACAAGGGGCCGGAAGAGTTCGCGAGCGACCTCACCTATCTGTCGCGGCTGTGGGAGAAGGTGCGCCAGCGCGCCAGCCGGGTCTCCGCCCCCACCCTGCTCCACCAGGACCTCGACCTCGCCCTGCGGGTGGTGCGCGACCTGCTGCGCCAGGACTTCGCCGTCCTCTGGGTGGATGGCGAGGAGACCTACGAGCGCATCGTCGAGTTCCTCGACCAGGTGCAGCCGTCTCTGGTCGCCAAGGTCAAGCTCTTCCGCCAGCAGCGGGCGACGCTGTTCGAGCAGTTCGGCATCGAGGAGCAGATCGAGGCGGCGCTGAAGAGCAAGGTGTGGCTCAAGTCGGGGGGGTACATCGTCATCAACCCCACCGAGGCGCTGGTCGCCATCGACGTCAACACCGGCCGCTTCGTGGGGCAGACCAACCTCGAGGACACCGTGCTGCAGACCAACCTCGAGGCGATCCAGGAGATCGTGCGCCAGATCCGCCTGCGCGACCTGGGCGGCATCATCGTCATCGACCTGATCGACATGGTGGAGGCCGCCCACCGCGAGGAGGTCTTCGCCAGCCTCGAGGGGGAGATCCGCAAGGACCGGGCGAAGACCAAGGTGCTCAACATCTCCGAGTTCGGCCTGGTCGAGATCACCCGCAAGCGGAGCCGCTCGAACCTCGAGCGCCTGCTCACTCAGGCCTGCCCCTACTGCTCCGGGCGCGGGCGCATCAAGTCGGTCGCCACCATCTGCCTCAACCTGCGCACCGAGCTCCTCCACCTGCGCGGCCGGCTCGCCAACTCCGAGCTCCTGCTGCGCGTCCATCCCGAGATCGCCCGCGCCCTCCAGCAGGAGGAGCGCGCCATCCTCGACGAGCTCGAGCGCTCGCTCGGCGTCCACATCCTGATCCAGAGCGACCCCGAGCTCCACCACGAGCGCTTCGACGTCGTGGAGGTCTGACGATCCGGGTCGAGCCCTTCTCGATCCCCGGCTGGACGGGCGAGCTGGCGGCCGAATACCGTCCGGCCGACCTGGCGGGCGCCGTCGCCGCCCTCACCGATCCCGCCGCCGCCCTGAAGACCCTGCACTGGGGGCGCAACTACCTCTACGTGGCCCGTCTCGACACCGCCGCCGGTCCGCCCGCGGGGGTCGAGGTGGTGGTCAAGCAGTTCCGCCACCGCTCCCTGGGCTCCCGCCTGAAGCGCCGATTCCAGGGGAGCAAGGCGGAGAAGAGCTGGCGCGTTGCGACGGCCCTCCTCGCCGCCGGCATCGCCACCCCCGAGCCGGTGATGCGGATCGAGTCGGCGCGCCCCGACGGCCCCTCCTTCTACGTCTGCCGCCACCTGGACGGCGTGGTCGAGGCGCGCTATCTCTTCCGGGCCGCCAACGCGAACGCCGAGGCGGAGCGCTTTCCCGCGGTCGACTTCCCCGCCTTCGTCGCGGCGCTCGGCCAGACGGTGCGGCGGCTCCACGACGCCGGCTGCTGGCACCGCGACCTGACCGGCGGCAACGTCCTCGTCCGCTTCGGCGCGGACCGCCGCCCCAGCGGCCTGTTCCTGGTCGACCTCAACCGCGCGCGGCTCGGCCGGCCGCCGAGCATCTCCGAGCGCCTCCGCGACCTCTCGCGGCTGGCGCTCTTCCGCCCCGAGCACCAGGAGCTGCTGCTGGCGAGCTACTGGGGAACGCCGGCGACCGCGCTCCAGCGCAACCTCTACCTCGCCTGCCATCGCGGCTTCCTGTTCAAAAACGACGCGAAGCGGGGGGCGCGCGGCGTCCGCGACCGGCTCAAGCGCCTGCTCCTGCCGCGCGGGACCCATGCCCACATCCCGGCGGCGCCGGCGGGAGCCGGAGTGCGCGACAAGGCGGTCTGGGATCATCTCTCGGACCAGCCGCACCAGCACGCGGGGCGCCTCGACAAGCTGCGGGTGCGCCTCGCCGACCTCCGCGCCCACGGCGAGGAGGCGGCGGTGGTCGCCGCGGCGCTGCCGCGGATCTGGCGCCGCTACCGGGAGCTGAAGGAGCGCCTCCACGCCTCGCCGGTCGACTTTTCCGGGCTGGGCGTCTGCGTCCGCCCCGACCGCGAGAACCCCGCCGCGCCGCTCGCCTTGATCGAGGAGCTCGGCGTCCGTCACGTGCTGCTGCGCCTTCACCCTTGGGAGGACGCCGCGGACGCCGCGGACGCCCGGGCCGCCGAGGAGGAGCTGGCGCGCGGGCTCCACGCCCGCGGCCTCGAGGTCACCTTCGCCCTCCCCCAGAACCGCGAGCTGGTGCGCGATCCCGCCCGCTGGCGCCGGGCGCTCGCCGAGATCGCTCCCCGCTTCACACCCTACGGCCGCCATTTCCAGGTGGGGCAGGCGATCAACCGCAGCAAGTGGGGGGTGTGGAACGTCCGCGAGTACGCCGAGCTGGCGCGCGCCGCCGAAGCCGTGTTCCGGCCGATCCCGGGAGTCGAGCTGCTGGGCCCCGCGGTGATCGATTTCGAGTACCACGTGACCGCCGCCGTGCTCAACCTCCGCCAGCCGGGCTTCCGCTTCGACGCCGTCTCCTCGCTGCTCTACGTCGACCGCCGGGGAGCGCCGGAGAACCGCCAGGCAGGGCTCGACACCGTGGACAAGGTGCTGCTGCTGCGGGCGATCGCCGAGAGCGCCCGCAACGCGGAGGCCGGCGGGCGCTGCTGGATCACCGAGGTCAACTGGCCGTTGCGCGAGGGGCCGCACTCGCCGGCCGGCCGCGACGTCGCGGTGGACGAAGGGACGCAGGCGGACTACCTGGTCCGCTACTACCTGCTGACGCTGGGGACGGGTCTGGTCGAGCGGGTGTTCTGGTGGCAGCTGGTGGCGCGGGGATACGGCCTGGTCGATCCCACCGATCCGGCGAGCCCCCGCCGCCGGCCGGCGTTCCACGCCCTGAAGACGATGGTCCGCGAGCTCGACGGCGCGCGTCTCCTGGCGGTGCTGCCGGCGCCTCCCCCCGTCCGTCTCTACCACTTCCGCCGCCCGGCCGGCACCGAGGTGGTGGTCGGCTGGAGCGCCACGGAGCGGCCGGCCCCGGCCACCCTGCCGCGCCCCGCGGTGGTGGTGATCGGGCGTGACGGAGAGAAGTCCGGTGCGCCGGCCGGCACCGAGGTCGTGGTCGACGGGTCGCCGCGGTATTTCCGGCTGGTCCCCTGAGGGTTGGAGGCCTGCGGCCTCAAGGCCGCAGGCCACCGGACTGCGCTACTTCTGAGCTACTTCTGGAAGACGTCCGCCACCGGGACGACTTCGATCCGGGTCGGCTGGACCTTGAGGGGAACGATCTTCTGGTCCGCCGCCGTGATCTTGGCGTCGACCTGGGTGGTGTAGGTCTTCGGGCTCGCCGCGTCCTTCTGCAGGGTCTCCTTGAGCGCCTTGGCGTCGGCGGTGACCAGCACGGCCGCGTAGTTGTCGGTGCTCAGGTACTTGCGGATCGCCGCGTTGACGTCGCCCACCGTCAGCTTGCTCAGCCGCGCCTGGATCTCGTCGATGTAGTAGGGCATGCCGTAGAACTGGCTGTCCATGTGGAAGCCGAGGCGGTCCCAGAGGCTCTGCGCCCAGAGCTTCGAGTAGTTGAGGACGAAGTTGCGGGTGAGGTCGAACTCCGCCTGCGTCATCCCCTCGTCGCGCAGCCGCTGGATCTCGTAGAGGCCGGCGCGCAGGGCGAACTGGGCGTCCGGCGGCTGCACCGGGCGGATCCACACCGAGAAGTACTGCTCGCGGCGCGGCACGCCCGGACCCGGCGTGGTGACGAACGGCGGGTTCTCCAGGTACTCGACGTAGGAGTAGTCGCCGTAGTTCAGGCCGCGGTCGCCGCGCAGCTCGTTCATCAGCCGGCCGTTGAAGGTGCGGTGCTCGCCGAGGAAGCTGTTGGCCACCAGCAGCGGGTAGTAGTCGGCGTCGGCGCGGGTCACCGGCAGCGCGAACCCGAAATGGATCCCCACCGAGCCCGTCTGCTTGTCGACCACGGTGAAGTCGTGCCCCTGGACCTTGGGCGCCGGGGGGAGGGCGAGGCGGCCCCTGCGCCCCGCCGGCAGCGCCGCGAGGGCGCGGGTGAGCCGGGTCACGTAGTCGGCGGGATAGCCGCCGGCCACGCCGAGCGTCAGGTTGCCTTGAGTGTAATGCTCGCGGTAGAACTGCTTCACGTCGTCGAGGGTGATGTGCTGGAGCCCCTCGACGGTGCCGGCGGGGGAGTGGCCGTAGGGGTGCCCCTGGAAGATCCGCTCCTGGAGCAGCTCGAGGCCGAGCCGCTCGTCGTTGCTGCGCAGCGAGCTCGTCAGCTCGGACGACAGCTGGTCCTTGTTGCGCTCGAAGTCGTCCTTCGCGAAAGCGGGCCTGAGCAGCGCCTCCTCGAGGAGGGCGGTGTACTCGGCCAGCTTGTCGCGGTGGACCATGCCGCCGATCACCGTCACCTCGCGGTCGGTGTCGGTGTTGACGGCGGCCGCCAGCGGATAGAGCGCCTCGACGATATCGGTGTACGACCGCTTCTGCGTGCCGGCCTGGCCGATCATCATCGAGGTCAGGCTCGCCAGCCCTTCCTTGCCCGCCGGATCGTGGATCGAGCCGACGTCGAAGCGCAGCTGGATGGCGACCAGCGGCGAGCTCGCCGAGGGGAGCGCGACCACCTCGATGGGTGTCTTGTCGGCCGTGGCGGCCGCGGCGGCAGGCCATGCCGCGGCACCGAGGGCGGCGGCGAGCAGGAGGATTCCTCTGCGATCGGTTCTGCGCTCAGTTCTGCGCTCAATCATGACGGCCTCCCTGCGTGCCCTGGCCGGGGGCGGCCTTCTCCTGGTGGGAAAGGGTCACGACGGTCTCGTTGCTGGGCTGGAAGATCTCGCGGGCGACGCGCTGGATGTCCGCCGGCGTCACCTTCTGGTAGGAGGCGAAGCGCTGGTTGATCGCCTCGACCCCGCCGGTGATGGCGATCGCCTGGGCGGCCTGGGCGGCGACGTTGCCGGGGGTGTCGAGCCCGAGGGCGAAGGCGTAGCGCTGGTGCGACTTGATGCGGCTCAACCGCTGCGGGTCGACCGGCGTGGTCTGCAGCTGCTTGACGTACTGGTCGATCGTCGCCTGGACCTTGGGCATCAGCGCGTCCGACTTCACCCGCGCCAGGATGTTGAACAGCCCGGGGTCGCGGTTGCCGCTCGAGCCTCCCTGGACGAAGTCGACCGACTGGTTCTTGATCACCAGGTCCTGGGAGAGGGGGGCTGAGTCGCTGAACAGGAGCTGCTCGATGAGGTCGAGCGCCGCCGATTCGGTCGAGGCCGCCGAGTAGGCCGGGACGTGATAGGCCATCACCACGTACGGATGGGTCGGGTTCGGCCAGTCGAGGGCGGCGGTCTTCTTCACCTTCTGCGGAGGCTCGACCGGGATGTCCGCCGGCTTGTATCCCGGCTTCCAGTCGCCGAAGTACTGCTTCGCGAGATCGAACACCTGCTGCGGCTGGACGTCGCCGACCACCAGCAGCGTCGCGTTCTCCGGCCGGTAGAAGCGGTTGAAGAACTGGATGCTGTAGTCGTAGTAGCCCGGCATCGCCTTGATGTCCTGGACGAAGCCGAGGGTGGTGTGCTTGTAGGTGTGCTTCTCGTAGGCGAGGTCGTGCACCTTCTCGAACATCGGCTCGACCGGGTTCGAGACGTCCTTGTTGTATTCGCCGAGCACGGCCAGCGCCTCGGTGCGGAAGGCGTCCTGGTCGTACTTCAGGTTCTTGAAGCGGTCGGACTCGATGTCCATGATCGTCGAGAGCTGGCTCGCCGGCGCGACCATGTGGAAGATCGTCTGGTCGTCGGTGGTGAAGGCGTTCGAGTCGGCGCCCAGCCGCTTGAGGACGGCGTTGTAGGCGTCCTTCGGGTACTTCTGGGTGCCGCGGAACATCATGTGCTCGAAGAAGTGGGCGAAGCCGCTGTGCCCCGCCTCGACCTCGTCGCGCGAGCCGGTGCGCATCACGATCTGATAGGCCACGGTCCCCGGGCTGTCGTAGGGGATGACGACGATTTTCAGGCCGTTGTCGAGAGCAGCCTTGGACACTTTGAAGGGGAAGACCTCCCCGGAGGATGCCGTCGTCTCCGCGGCGCTCGCCAGCCCGGACCAGGCGAGCAGGCCGCAGAGCAGCGGCAGAGCGAACTTTCGGACATGCACGATGGTTAAGTCTCCTTTCGGTCGTTGGGGAACCCTGCTTGGGGCCAGGGCGTCGAGGCAAGAGAACGACGATTTCCCCGATGGGGATTCCCATATTACTCTAGGTGTCATGAGACGACGCAGCCGATTTTCCGCCACCCTCCTCCTGACGTTTCTGCTCGCCGGGCTCGCCGGCACGGCAGGCGCCGCCGCCGCCCAGTCTCCGCAGAGCGCCCGCCGCACCCCCCTGGTCGTGATGGTCGAGAAGGTGTCGCCGGCGGTGGTCAACATCTCCGCCCAGTCGACGGTGCGCGAGGCCGATCCCTTCTTCGGCGTCTTCGGCATGGGCGCCGAGCGCCAGGCGCAGTCGCTCGGCTCGGGATTCGTCATCGACCGGAACGGCATCGTGGTCACCAATGCCCACGTCATCGAAGGGGCTTCGCGGATCACCGTCACCCTGCTCGACGGCCGCGAGCTGGTGGCCGACCTGCTGGGCTCGGACCGCGACGCCGACCTCGCCGTCCTCAAGGTGAAGGCGAGCGGCCTGCCGGCGATCCCCCTCGGGCGCAGCTCGGACCTGATGATCGGCGAGACGGTGATCGCCATCGGCAACCCCTTCGGGCTGTCGAACACGGTGACCACCGGCGTGCTCTCGGCGGTCGGCCGCACCGTCCCCTCCGAGCGCGGCGAGCGCCTGTTCACCGACTTCCTGCAGACCGACGCCTCGATCAACCCGGGGAACTCGGGGGGGCCGCTGGTCAACATCCAGGGGGACGTGATCGGCATCAACAGCGCCATCATCTCGGGGGCGACGGGGATCGGCTTCGCCATCCCCGCCGACCGCGCCCGCCGGGTGGTCGACGACCTGCTGCGCTTCGGCGCCCTGCAGCCGCTGTGGACGGGGGCGCGGCTGGTCAGCGTCGACCCGGAGCTGGCGCAGCGTTCGGGGCTCGCGGTGCGGCGCGGCGCCCTGGTGCTCAAGGTCTACCCCGGCTCGCCGGCCGCCGAGGCGGGGCTCAAGGAGAAGGACGTCGTCGTCGCCGTCGGCGGCCATCCCGTCGCCGCCCGCGAGGACGTCACCACGGCCCTCTACACCGCCGCCGCCGGCACCCCGCTCGACCTCGAGGTGCGGCGCGGGGCGCAGACCCTCCACGTGAAGCTGCGCGGGGTCCACCCGCCGCAGGGGCTGGGCATCCAGGTCCTCGAGCGGACGGTGGGGGTGTCGCTCGAGCCGGTCCGCGGCGGCCTCGCCATCCGCCGGGTGGCCAACGGCTCCGCCGCCGAGCAGAAGGGCCTGCGCTCCGGCGACGTCGTCCTCGGCGCCAACGGCCAGGAGGTCGACTCCGTGGAGGCGCTAGGCCGCGAGGTCCTCCGCGGCCTCGACCGCGGCGGCCTGCTGCTGGCCGTGCAGCGGGGGCGGTGGGTGTACAACCTGGATTTCCCGCTGTAGGAGAAAAGGATAGAGATGATGGTTGGAGGATCTGACCACGACCTTTTTGCCGAAGTGGACGATCCGATGAGCCCTTCGGAAGCTGTCGAGGCGCTGCTGTGGGCCGAGACTCAGATTCAGGCCAACGGCGCGATCCTCTTGAAAGACTCCATCAGCGCAGCCGAGGCTGCAGTGCTGATCGGCCGTTCCCGGCAAACGATCGAGCGGTTGCGTCGCGCGGACCGGCTCCTGGCCCTGCGGGCAGGAAATCAGTGGCGATATCCGCGGTGGCAGTTCGAGATGGATAAACCGGGAGGCGTGCTCCGCGGATTGGCAGAGATCGTCCGAAATCTTCACCTTTCCCCAGCGGGCGCGGCCTTCTGGCTCCTTCAACCCTCGGATCGGCTCGGGGGACTTCCTCCTATCGAGCTGCTTCGGAGGCACAGCCCCGAACCAGCGATCCAGATGGCCTGGGAACAAAGCCTGATGCCCTGAGCCTCTCTTAGGCAGATCCTTGTCGTCTGGAGCCGCCTGTCCTTCGAAGCCTCACCCCCGGCCCCTCTCCACAAGTGGAGAGGGGTGACTCCTTTGAAAGGTAGGATCGCGTAGGGTGCGCTGTGAGTCTGTGAATTTTTTGATTTTGCCCCTTGGGGGCAGCGATAAGTCCTTTATTTTCAATGGTTATTTTGGCGCTTTGGTTCGTATTGCCAATAAATTCACAGACTCTGTGCGCACCAGCACCGTTCATGGTGCGCGCAGCGCACCCTACGCGCCTCGTCGATTCCTGGAGGCATCCTCTCGACTTCCTTGAGAGCGAACGGGGGCAGGATCGTAGGGAAGGACCAACAGGACAGGAACCGGTCTCATCCCATACGATGAGCCCGCCATGCCTCACCGCCTCGCCCTCCTCGTCTCCGGCGCCTCGGGGATGCTGCTCCCCCGCCACGTGCTCGGGCGGCTCGCCGCGCATCCGGAGATCGAGCGCATTCATCTGGTGGTTTCGGCGGGGGCGAGCCAGGTGCTGCGCCACGAGCTGGGGGCGGAGCGGACCGGCGCCGCCGACCTCGCCGAGGCGGCCGGGCTCGACGACGCGGCGCGGGCGAAGGTGGTCATGCATCGCGACAACGAGCTCGACGCGCCGATCGCCTCCGGCTCCTACCGCCTCACCGGCGCGGTCGTCCTGCCGTGCAGCGCCGGCACCCTGGGCGCCCTCGCCAGCGGCTCGGCCCGCACCCTCGTCCACCGCGCCGGGGCGGTCGCTCTTAAGGAGCGCTGGCCGCTGGTGCTCGGCTTCCGCGAAACCCCCTACAGCCTGGTCCACGTCGAGAACATGCGCCGCCTCCTCTACGCCGGAGCGGTGATCCTGCCGCCGGTCCCGGCCTTCTACATCGGCGGCGAGGACCTCGGCCGCTTCCTCGATCACTACGCCCTGCGCATCCTCGACCGGCTGGGGATCGCCGAGACCGGGGAGCCGGGGCTGCGCTGGGGCTGACCGGCCTGGAGGCGTCCTCCCTGGAGGACGCTTTTGGTCTGCCGGCTTTCAGGAAAGCCGCGTAACTCCTTTATCTGCAATCCCCACTCCTCCTGGCACCTGCCTTGCTCATAGAGAAAGGCTCTAACAAGGAGGAACCAACATGAAACGTACGACGACTCTGTTCGCCACCTCGATCTTCGCCCTCGCCCTCGCGCCTGCCCTTCAGGCTCAGGGCTACCCGAACCAGGCGCCGCCCCAGGGCTATCCGCCCCAGGCCCCGGGCTATCAGGCTTCTCCGGACCGCGACCACGACCGCGACCACAACGGCTATCCCGACGCCGCCCGCATGGACCGCGTCGCCCGGCTGGCGCACGACATCAACGAGACCTCGACCTCGATCCGCCGGGCCGCCGCGCGCACGCGCCACCGGCCCGACCCGGCCGAGGCCCAGCTGCTCTCCGACCTCTACCAGCTCAACCGGCAGGCCGGCCATTTCGAGCGTGAGGTCCAGAGCTACCGGCGCGATCCGCGGCACACCGCGGACGACTTCGCGCGGCTGGAGACCGCCTTCAACCAGGTGGGGACCTCGCTCCAGGCCTTGCCGCCCCGGCCGTACATCGATCGCGGGATGGATCGGATCTACGCGTCGATGACCGACCTGTCGCGCTTCTATGGCCGCCACGGCTACGATCGCTGGGGCCACCACGGGCACGGCGACAACCAGGGCGATCGTGACCATGGCGACCACGGCGATCGTGACCATGGGGACCACGGCGACTACCGGCCGCCCTACGGCTCCTGACCGCAACTCACTCCTTAGCGCACCGGGACCGGGCGGGGGTCCACTTGGGAGAGCTCGCGCCGCCGGATATAGAATCCAGCGATGCGAACTCCCAGGCTCCCGCTCGTCCTCGGCACCGCGATTTCAGTCCTGGCAGGGGGCGCGACGGCTCCCGGCAAAACGATTCCTGTCCGAGCGGCGCGGGCGGCGCACCCTGAGCCCGAGTTTCGTCGCCTGGACGGCACCGTGCTGACGCCGCGGCAGATCGACGAAGTGGTCGAACGGCTGCGGACCCGGGCTAAGGTGCCGGGGCTGGCGCTGGCCCTGATCGCGGACGGCAAGCCGGTGTACGTCAAGGCCTACGGCCTGCGCAGCGTCGAGAAGCAGCAGCCGCTGGCGACCGACACCGTGATGTACGCCGCCTCTCTCACCAAGCTGGCCTTCGCCTACATGGTGATGCAGCTGGTGGACGAGGGGAAGCTCCAGCTCGATCAGCCGATCACGGCCTACCTCAAGAAGCCGCTCCCCGAGTACGCGAAGTACGCCGAGCTCGCCGGCGATCCGCGCTGGAAGTCGCTCACCCCCCGCATGCTGCTCGACCACACGCCGGGCTTTCCCAACTTCCGTTTCATCAATCCGGACGGCAAGCTGGACTTCAAGTTCGATCCCGGCACCCGCTACGCCTACTCCGGCGAAGGGATCAACCTGCTGCAATTCGTGCTCGAGGAAGGGCTGGGCCTCGACGTCGGCAAGGAGATGCAGCGGCGCGTCTTCGACCGCTTCGGCATGAAGCGGACCGCGATGACCTGGCGCGACGATTTCGCCCCCAACCTCGCCGACGGCTACGACGAGACCGGCAAGCTCGAGGGGCATCACCAGCGCGGCAGCGTGCGGGCCGCCGGGTCGATGGACACCACCATCGAGGACTACGCCAAGTTCCTCGCCGGATTCCTGCGCGGCGAGGGGATCTCGGCCAAGGCGCGGGCCGAGATGCTGCGGCCGCAGATCGCCATCGTCTCGCCGCACCAGTTCCCCACGCTGGACACCGCCACCGAGCCCGCGAACCGCGCGGCCGGCCTCTCCGCGGGGCTGGGGCCGGTGCTGTTCAAGGGCCCCTACGGCGCCGCTTTTTACAAGGGCGGGCACGACGAATGGACCGACAACATGGCCGTCTGCGCGGAGGCGAAGAAGCGCTGCATCCTGCTGCTGTCCAACACCGCGCACGGCGCGGACGTCTATCCCGAGCTGGTCGACTCGATCCTCGGGAAGACGGGGCTCCCCTGGCGGTGGGAGTACAACCCGCAGCGCCCGCCGCCTGCGAACCCAGCGCTCGCTCCGGCCTCTCCCAAGCCCCCCGGCCGCTGACGCGCCTCCGGGACGGCCGTCCCCGCCCGCGGGAAGACCAGCTCCCTGGTTCGGGTTTTGCAAAATGGAGAGAGGCCGCGCAGCCGCGCGGTCTTTGACTTCTCTTCTCCAAGGAGCTTTCATCATGAATCAGAGAATCCATTCAACGTTTTTCCGCCCGGTGCTGTTCACCCTGGCCCTGGCGCTCCTGGCGTCCGCGGCCGGTTTCGCGCAGCCTCGGGGCGAGCAGTTCATGGGCAACCTGGTCGATCCCGCCGGGCACTTCGGCCGGCGCGGCGCCACCACCGCACCGGTCATCATCCATCTCGATCACTACTCGTCCGACGCCCAGGTGCAGACGCTGGCCGGCATCCTGGCCGGCAAGGGGCCGGAGGCCCTGCGCGACGCCCTCTGGAACCAGGAGGTCGGCTACATCCGGGTCGGCGGTGGCCTCGGCTACCCGATCGCGGCGGCCCGTTCGCGGGAAACGCCGAACGGGCGGGTGATCCGGATGATGATCGACCGGCCGATCGCCGCGCGGGAGGTGCTCAACAACACCTTCAGCTCCGACTACCCGTTCAGCTACATCGAGATCAACCTCGACCGGAACGGCAAGGGCGAAGGTCAGTTCTTCGCCGCGGCGAAGGTGAGCCTGAAGAAGGACGGCACGCTGACCGTCGAGAGCTTCAGCCCGCAGCCGCTCCGCTTGCTCGGCGTCCAGGTTCGGTGATCCGGAGATAGGGCTGTCCGGCGACTCGAGCCCCGCGCCGCGATGTTTCGCCTTCCCGATCCGTAGGAATTGGCAACGGAAGCGATAACATCCGGCCGCCCCCTCGCGAAGAGGGGCCGGCGCGAGTCAGGTCCGTGTGAACGATCAGCCCCTCCTCCAATCCTCCCTCCGGAGCGATCTCCTCCGGCTCCTGACCCCGCTCGCCGCACTGGCGGCGATGGCCTCCTATGCGGCGCGGGAGGGGGGGCCAGGCGGCGCGGAGGGCACCTATCTGGCGGTGCTCGCTGCGGCCGTGCTGCTGCCGGCCGGGTTCCTGGCGCCTTGGCCGGCGTTCGAGCTGGGGCTCGGCTCGGTGCTGGCAACGGCGGCCGTCTGGGTCCTCCCACCCGGGCCCGGGCGCGGCGCGGCGGTGGTGCTCGTGCTCGTGGCGGCCCTGGCGGTCGCGGCGGGGCGGCGTATCGCGGCGTCTGCGGCGTCTCCAACATCCGCGACGTCTCCGCAGGGCCCGGCCCTCTTCATCCCCCTCGCCCTCGCCCTTCAGTTCCTGCTGCGCGGCGAGCTGCTGTTCGCGTCGGCGCTCTCGCTCCGCACGGTGGCGGCGCTGGTGGCTCTGCCGGTCGCGGGAGGGCTCGCCGTTTCCCTGCTGGCGCGGCGGCACGGGACCGCCCTCGCCCTGCTGGCGGGGGGCACGGCGATCGCGCTGGCGCCAGGGTTCAACGTCGCCTGCACGCTGGCGCTGCTCGCCTTGGCCGCCGGGGACGTCCTCGCCCGCGCGCCCCGCGGCAACGCCGGAAGAGCGGCGAAGGTAGCGGCAGGGATGGTGTTGCTGGCGGCCGTCGCGTGGGAGCCGGGGTCGGGGATCGCGGTGGCGGTCTGCGGCGTCGCCCTCTGGCGCCCGCGGCTCGCCTTGGGCCTCGCCCTCGCCGCGGCGGCCGGGCTCGCCGTCTTCTTTCATGAGACGTGGAGCGGGGCCGGTCTCCAGCTCCTCCTGCTCCCCCTGCTGGTCCCCGCCGTCCTCCTTCCCGGGCAAGGCCGGATCGCCGCGGTGGGGGTGGCGGCCCTGATGACGGCCACCGTGCCGTTGACCCCCGGGGCCGCCGCGCTCGCCGCTCCCCTGGCGCTGGCAGCGCTGGCAGCGCTGGCGGGGCGGCGCGACGCGGCGTTCGTCGTGCCGCAAGCGGTGTGGACCGGCGCGGCGCTGGGCGGCACCGCCCTGCTCGCCTCCTACCCCTGGCTGCGCGCCGAGCCGCTGGCGACCGCCCTCACCCTGCTCGGGCGACCGCTCGGTCCGGCCCTGACGGCGGCGGTGGCCGGCGGGTTCCTGGTGCTGGCGGGGGTCGGGGTGGCGTTGCGGCGCCGGGGGGAGGAGCCGCTGCGTTCGGTGCGGCTCGCGGGTCTGGCCGCGGCGCTCCCCGCGCTGGCGTTGCTGGCGGCTCTCCCCGGGACGGGCACCGGGATCGTGGCGCCGGAGTCCCCGGTGGTGCTGGATGCCGGCCATCCGGTCTGGGAGGCCAGGCTCGCCGGACCGGCGTCCGGCAACATGGAGGCGGTGGCGGTGGCGGCGGTGGTGGTGGACTCGAGCCTCTCGAACAGCGCGGGGCTCGCGGCCGGCACCCCGGTGGCGGTGGTCCGCTTCCGGGACCGCGCGGGGCGCAGCGCCGAGTGGACCCTGCGGGCCGGCGAAGAGACGGGCGAGTGGGCGCTCCGGCGGCCGGACGTGGCGCGGACAGGAGCCTCGGCGCCCCCGCCGTGGGTCTCCTGGGTGGCCGGCGATTTCCTCGCCCAGCGCTACCGCGCGCGCTGGATCCTCCCCCGCCGCGAGCATCCCGTCCTCCTCCGCGTCGAGCGGGCGGCCGGCGTGCCGCCGGAGCTGGCGGTCGCCCTCTACGGCGTGGAGGTCCGCCGGTGAGGCGGCGCGAGGGGCTCGGCGAGACGGCGGCGGTCCTGGCGGCCGCCGTCGTCGCCGCGCTGTGCGCGGCCCGCGGCCTCCCGCTCGCGGCGGACGACCCCTTCCACGGCACGCTCGTCGTCCTCCCCCTGGTCCTCGCCGCCTTGCGGGAGATCCACCGCTGGGGGGCGCGGCTCGGCGGGCGGACGCTCGGGGCGCGGGCGACCGCCGGGGAGCTGGGCGTCCTCTCGGCGCTCGTCCTGCTGGTCCTCGCCCGGCCGCACCTGGGGATCGCGGGATCGCCCGAGATCCTGGCGGCCGGCCTCCTGCTGGTGCTGGGGAGCCGGGTGACCCGCCAGACCCTGGCCCTGCGGCCACTGCTGGGCGACCGTCTCCCGTCCCGTCCCTCGCTCCTCTTCCTGCTGCTCCCCTTCGCGGTCTATCTCGCCATCCTTCCCTGGTCGACCCGGCACCGCCAGCCGGACGGCGACGAGCCGTTCTACCTGCTGGTGACCCACAGCCTGGCCTACGACCTCGACGCCGACCTGACCAACAACTACGCCGCCGGCGACTGGCGCCACTTCATGGACCGCCCGATCGGGCCGCAGCCGGGCGATCCGGTGGGGCCGCGGGGCGAGCGCTTCTCGCGGCACAACGAGCTGCTGCCGATGGTGCTGGTGCCGGCCTACCGGCTCGCCGGCAAGCCGGGCGCGCTCGCCACCATGGCGCTGATGACGGCGGCGCTCGCCTGGCTGACGCTGCGCCTCGCCCGCCACTACGTCCCCGAGCTGCCGGGGGAGTCGCTGGCCGCCTGGGCGCTCGTCGCCTTCACGCCGCCGCTGCTGCTCTACTCGTACCAGGTGTGGGTGGAGGTGCCGGCCGCCCTGCTCACGGCGGTGGCGCTCGACCGCATTCTGGCGATGAGCACGGAGGGGAACGGCCGCCCCTGGGGGCGCAAGGAGTGGCTGGGGCTGGGACTTCCGGTGCTGCTCCTGCCGCTGCTCAAGATCCGGCTGATCCTGATCTCCGGACCCCTGCTCGCGCTCGGCTGGTGGTACGCGGGGCGCTCGCGCCGCCAGCTGCTGATCCTCGGCGGCCTGCTCGCCGCCCTGGCGGCGGGGATGCTGCTCTACAACCAGATCCTCTACTCGAACCCGCTCAAGATCCATACCTGGCAGGAGGTCGATCCGGTCAGCTACGGGCCGGCGTCGTACCTCAAGGGGATGTCGGGGCTCTTCTTCGACGCGGCGTTCGGAATGTTCAGCAGCGCGCCGGTCTGGATGATCCTGCTCCCCGCCTTCCTCTGGCTCGCCGCGCGGCGGAGCCCGCTGCTGCTCCACATGATGGTTCTGAGCCTCCCCTATCTGCTGGTGGTGGTGCCGCGGCTCGAGTGGTACGGCGGCTGGTCGCCCCCCTTCCGCTACGCGCTGCTCGCCATGCCCCTCTTCGGCATCGCCCTGGCACCGGTGCTCCCCCGGCTCCGCGAACGCCCGGGGGCGCAGGCGCTGCTCGCCGGGCTCGCGGCGCTGACGCTGGCGCTGACCCTCGTCTGGGTGGTGTTTCCGGGCTGGACCTACAACTTCGCCGACGGCCGCTCCTACCTGCTCGACGCCCTGAGCGGCCGGCTGGGGGTCGACGTGGCGCGCTTCTTCCCCAGCTCGATCCGCCCGCGCACCGCCACCTGGCTGTGGCCCGTGCTGGCCATCCCCCTCGTCCCGCTCCTCTGGTGGCTGCCGCGCAAGCGTGCGGAGGGCTCCTCCCAGCTCTCCGCCATCCCCGGGACCCCCGGGATGCCGGCGCTCGCCGGCATCGCCCTGATCCTCGCGGCGGCGGCGCTCCTCCCCGCGGCGGCGGCCCGCCTGCCGACCCGGGTGATCGAGCTCGAGGACCCGCAGGTGACGAAGAGCGGCGGCCACCCGCACCCCGACCGCTGGGTGATCGAACGCACGCGCTACCGCGGCGGCTGGGTGCTGCGGGTGGGGGAGCGGCTCGCGGCGCCGGTCGCGCCCGGCGGCCGCCGGGTGAAGCTGCGGCTGGTCGCTGAATTCATCCGCAACCAGCCCGTCCCCTACACGCTCGACATCAAGGAAGGAGAGCGGACGCTGGCCTCCTGGACGCCGGCTCGCCCGCGGGTCTGGGAGACGGTCGAGATCGGTCCGGTCGACTGGCAGCCGGGCACGCCGCTGGTCCTCGAAGCCCACGGAGCGGCGCCGCCGGGCGAGCTGAACGGGGCGATCCTCGACCGGGTGGAGATGGACTGGCGGTGAGGGCCTCCGCCGTCGTCCCCACCCTCGGCAGGAGCCCTCTGCTCGTCCCCGCCCTGGAGGCCCTGCGGCGCGAAGGGGCGGAGATCGTGGTGGTCGATCAGGGGGAGACGCCGGCCGCGATCCCCGCCGGCCTGGCGGACCGGGTCGTCCGGCCGGGGCGCAACCTCGGCTTCGCGGCGGGGACCAACCTCGGCATCGCCGCGGCGGCGGGGGAGTGGATCGCGACGGTCAACGACGATGCGATCGTCGAGCCGGGGTGGCTGAGCATCCTGATCGCGGCGCTCGCGGCGGACCCGCGGGCGGCGGCGGCGCAGGGGATCAACCTCCTGCTCGACGCTCCGCAGACCGCCGACGGCTGCGGTATCGCCTGGAACCGCTGGTGGCAGGCGGTGCAGATCGGGCACGGCAAGCCGGCGCCGGCCGCCATCTCCGGGGTCCGCGAGGTCTTCGGCGTCTCCGCCACGGCGGCGGTGTACCGCCGGGAGGCGTTGCGCGCCGTGTCCGCCGGCGGCGAGCCTTTCGATGCGGGGCTGGTCTCCTACTACGAGGACGTCGACCTCGCCGTCCGCCTGCGCGCCGCGGGCTTCCGCGCGCTGGTCGTGCCGGAGGCGCGGGCCCGCCACGCCGGCTCGCTCACCGGGCGCACCCTGAGCCGCGAGCGGTGGCGGCTGATCTACGGCAACCGGTGGCGGGTGGCGGCGCGGCATCTGGGAGGCGGCTTCTGGCCGCGCGCTCCCCTTCTCGCTCTGCGGGACGGCGTCGACCTCGCCCGCGCCCTCCTGCGCGCCGACGGCGCCCTCGCCGCCGGCATCGTCGCCGGCTGGGGCCGTGCCCTGAGACCGCGATAACCTCTGCTGATGCCGGAGCCCCTGCTGACAGGCGTCGTCGTCCACTGGCGCAACGAGGAGCTGCTCGCCGAGCTGGCGGCGGCGTGGCCGCGCGATCCGCGCTTCGAGCTGCTGGTGGTGGACAACGGCTCGACGGTCCCCTGGCCGCCGCTGCCGGAGGGGGTCCGGGTGCTGCGGCCCGGGCGCAACCTGGGTTTCGCCGGCGGGGCGAACCTAGGGGTCGCCGAGGCGCGCGGGGAGATCCTGCTGATCCTCAACCCGGACGTGGTTCCGGAGGCCGGCGCCCTCGAGCGCCTGCTCGAGGGGTTCGCCGCGTTGCCGGCGGCGGCCGGGCTGGCGCCGCGGCTCACCGGGCCGGCCGGCGAGCCGCAGGCCGCCTGGCAGCTCCGCAAGCTGCCGTCGCCGTGGGAGCTGGTGCTCCACGCGCTCCCCCTCCCGGGCCTCTCCGGCGCCGCTCCCGAGCCCGCCGCGGGGGAGACGGGTCGAGCAGCCGGCGGCGGCGGCGCTCGCCCTGCGGCGGACGGCGCTCTCGGCCGTCGGCGGCTTCGATCCGGCGTTCCATCCCGCCTGGTTCGAGGACGTCGACCTCGCCAAGCGGCTGCAACGCTCGGGGCTCGCGCTCCACTACTGGCCCGCGGCCGGCTTCCGGCACCGGCTGGGGAGCTCGGTGCCGCGGCTGGGCTACGGCCCCTTCCTCTTCGTCTATTACCGGAACCTCAGCCGCTATCTCGCCAAGCACCACGGCCGCGGTTGGGCCTGGGCGGCGCGGGCGGCGCTGGTCCCAGGGGTCGCCCTGCGCTTGCTGGCCCTGCCGCTGCGCCGCCCCCGCCGGGCGGCGTCCCGTCGCGAGGCGCTCGCCGGCCTTCTCGCCCTGCTCGCCGGCGCCCTCTCGGGATGGAAGCGGCCGCGCCACCTCGCGGAGGCGGCCTTTTGAGCCCCACCGCGGTCGCCCCGGTCGCGGTCTGCATCGTGACCCACGGCTCCGCGGCCGACCTGCCGGGCTGCCTGGAGGCGGTCGCCGCGCTGCGCCACCGCCCGCTCGAGATCGTGGTGGTCGATTGCGCGAGCCGCGACGGCAGCCTGGAGACGGCGCGGGCGCACGCGCCGGCCGGCCTGCCGTTCCAGGCCATCGGCCTCGCCGAGAACCTCGGCTTCGCGGGGGGGATGAACACCGCCTTCGCGCACACCCAAGCCCCCTGGCTGCTGACCCTGAACGCCGACGCCCGTCCGGCGCCGGACTTCGTGAGCCGGCTCCTCGCCCGCGCCCTCGCCCCGTCCTCCCTGCGCGCCGGCGCCGTCACCGGCCGGCTGGTCCGCCCGACGCTTGCGGCGAGCGCCGGCGAGCCGCGCCGGCTGGACGCCTGCGGCATGGTGCTCACCCGCAACTGGCGCCACCTCGACCGCGGCTCGGGGGAGGTCGACTGCGGGCAGCTCGCCCTGCCGGAGCGGGTGTTCGGCGCCACCGGCGCCGCCTCGCTCTTCCGCCGCGCGGCGCTCGACGACGCGGCGGTCGAGGGGGAGATCTTCGATCCCCGCTTCCACTCCTTCCGCGAGGACGCCGAGCTCTGCTTCCGGCTGCGCGAGCGCGGCTGGGAGATCCTCTACGAGCCCGCGGCCGTCTGCGAGCACCGGCGCTTCAACCTTCCCGAGCGGCGCGCCGCCATGCCGGCGCACGTCAACCTCCATTCGCTCAAGAACCGCTACCTGCTGCGGATCTACCACCAGACGGCGGGGAACCTCTTCCGCACCTTCTTTCCCACCCTGGCGCGCGACGTGGCGGCGCTCGGCTGGGTGGTGCTGCGCGAGCGCTCCTCGCTCGCCGCCTACGCCTGGCTGTGGCGGCACCGGCGCGACCTGCTCCGTCGCCGGCGATTGATCCAGGGGCGGCGCAGCGTTCCGCCGCGGACGATCGACCGCTGGTTCAGCATGGCCGGAGAGCCCGTATGAAGCCGGAGAAGCCGAGGCCGCTCTCGGTGGCCCTGATCGGCAGCCGCGGCATCCCGGGGCGCTACGGCGGCTACGAGACGTTGATGGAGGAGCTCGCCCCCCGTCTCCTCGCCCGCGGCTTCCGGGTGACCGTCTACTGCCGCTCCCACTCGACGCCGCGGACCTTGAAGAGCTGGCGCGGGGTCGACCTCGTGGTGCTGCCGACGATCCGCGGCAAGTACCTGGACACGCCGGTCCACACCCTCCTCTCCTGCCTCCACGCCGCGGCGGCGGGCTACGACGCGGCGCTGGTGGTGAACTCGGCCAACGCCCTCTTCGTGCCGCTGCTGCGGGTCGCCGGCATCCCGGTGGCGCTCAACGTGGACGGCATCGAGAAGCGGCGCGCCAAGTGGGGAGCGTTCGGGCGCGCCGTCTACGCCCTCTCCGAGCGGCTCGCCTGCGTCCTCCCGGACGCCCTGGTGACCGACGCCGAGGTGATCCGCCGCCATTACCTGGAGCGCTACGGCGCGGAGTCGGTGCCGATCGCCTACGGCGTCGATCCCCGTCCGCCGGCCGCGACGGGGGTGCTGGCGCGGCTGGGCCTCGAGCCCCGGCGGTATTTTCTCTACGTCAGCCGCTTCGAACGGGAAAATAATCCACACCGGGTCGCGGCGGCGTACCGCAGAGTGGGGGGAGACCTGCCGCTGGTGATGGTCGGCGGCGCTCCCTACGCGGGGAAGTTCATCGCCGGCTTCACCCAGGGCGCCGACCCGCGCATCCTCTTTCCCGGGGCGATCTACGGCGACGGCTACCGCGAGCTGCAATCGCACGCCCTCGCCTACATTCATGCGACCGAGGTGGGGGGCACGCACCCGGCCCTGGTCGAGGCCATGGGGTACGGAAATTGCATTTTAGTCAACGACACGCCCGAGAACCGGGAGGTGGCGGGAGGGGTCGGATCATACTTTCGAGCGGCGGAGCCGGACACCTTGAGCGAGCGGCTGGAGTGGGTGCGCAGCCATCCGGAGCGGGCGCGGGCGCGGGGGCGCGCCGCCGCCCGGCGGGCGGCTCTGCTCTTCTCCTGGGACCGGGTGGCCGACCTTTACGCCGCTCTGCTGGCGCGGCTGGGGGGCCGCCCCGGGGCTCCCTATGCTGAGCAGGCATGGACGGGCGGTAGGGCTCGCACGTTAGAATAGGTATCTCGAATGAGGTTCTCAGTGCTCTCGCAGTAGAATTCATGCTCAAAGAACGAGCCCGCATTCTCTCGGTCGCGATCTTCGCTCTCGACCTGGCGCTGGTCGCCGCCGCCTTCGTCGCCGCGTACGGTCTGCGCGACGCGGTGCTGCCGCGGATGGCGCCGGAGACCTTTCCCAGCCACCTCTACTCACTCGGCGACTACCTGCCGCTGCTGCCGCTGGCCCTGGTGATCTGGGGAGGGCTGCTGCTCAGCTCGGGGCGCTACCGCTCGCACCGCACGGTGCCGCTCCTCGACGAGGCCTGGGCGATCCTGCGCGTCTGCGCGAGCGGTGCCATCCTCTTCACGCTGGTCCTCTACCTGACCCGCTGGGACGAGCAGATCCTGGGGGCCGACCGGGTCAGCCGCTTCTGGTCGCTGCTCTTCGCCGTCTTCTCCTGCCTGCTGCTGCTGAGCGAGAAGCTGGCGCTGCGCCTGACCTCGCGCTACGTGCGCTCGCACGGCTTCAACTACCGCACCGTGCTGATCGTGGGCACCAGCCCGGCGGCGCTGCGGATCGCCGACTCGATCTACGGCCACCGCTTCTGGGGCTACCGCGTGCTCGGCTTCATCAGGAACGGGCACCCGCCGGAGGAGCCGTGGCCCAGCCGCTACCCGATCCTCGGCGAGCTCGCCCACATCCCCCGCATCGTCGAGACCAACACGGTGGACGACGTCATCTTCGCCGTCCATCGCCGCGAGCTGGACCGCCTGGAGGACCTCTTCCTCAGCCTCCAGGAGCAGGGGATCCGCACCCGCTTCGCGATGGACCTCTTCCCGCACACCCGGGCGCGGATCGAGCTGGAGGATCTGGACGGCGTCCCCCTCCTTTCTTTCGCCACCACGCCGACCAGCCAGCTCAAGCTGATGCTGAAGCGGGTCCTCGACGTCGCCCTGTCGTCCGTCCTGCTGCTGATCGGCCTGCCGATCGTGGCGGTGATCGCGCTCACCATCAAGCTGACCTCGCGCGGCAACGTCCTCTTCCGCCAGACCCGCTGCGGCTTGAACGGCCGTTCCTTCACGCTCTACAAGTTCCGCACGATGGTGGTGGGGGCCGAGGAGCGCCGCGAGGAGCTGATGCACCTCAACGAGATGAACGGCCCCGTCTTCAAGCTGCGCAGCGATCCCAGGGTGACGCGGCTCGGCCGGCTGCTGCGCCGCTTCAGCCTCGACGAGCTGCCGCAGCTGTGGAACGTGATGCGGGGGGACATGAGCCTGGTGGGCCCCAGGCCGCCGATCCCCGAGGAGGTCGCGCAGTACAAGCGCTGGCAGCGCCGCCGCCTGGCGATGAAGCCCGGCCTCACCTGCCTCTGGCAGATCAGCGGGCGCAACAACATCGATTTCGATCGCTGGATGCAGCTCGATCTCGAGTACATCGACTCCTGGTCGCCGATGCTCGACCTCAAGATCCTGCTGAAGACGGTGCCCGTGGTGCTGTCGGGGAGAGGGGCTTCCTGATCAGCCGCTCGCACGCCGCCTCGATCTGCCGCGCCACCTCGTCCCAGTCGTAGCCCGCCGCCCGCTCGATCGCGTTCGCCCGCAGGCGCGACCATTCCTCGTCGTCGGTCAGCAGCCGTTCGAGGGCCGCCGCGAGGGGAGCGGGCTGCGGCGGCGTGCAGAGCCCCTCGACGCCGTGGCGCACCAGCTCGGGGACGGCACTCTCGGGGGATTCGCAGTAGACGACCGGCACCCCCGCCGCCATCGCCTCGAGGGGGAAGAGGCCGAACCCCTCGCGCTCCGAGGGCTGCACCGCCGCCCGCGCCGCGCCGAGGTTGCGCCAGACCTCCTCGCTGGTCTCCACGTGGCCGCGGAAGTCCACTCGGCTCCTGATCCCCAGCTCCCCGGCCAGACGCACCAGCTCCTCCTTGTGCGGGCCGTCGCCGAACACCGTCAGCAGGACGCCCGGATACTTCGGCACGCGCGGGGCGAGCAGGGCGACGGCCCGCAGCAGCAGGTCGACCCGCTTGGCCTTCAACAGCCGGCCGGCGTAGAGGAGCGGCGGCACCGACCCCAGACCGCCCATGGCGGCAGCCCGCCGGACCTCCCCGACGCGGATGCCGCAGGGGATCAGCTCGACATCTTGTCTTCCCCATAGGCCTCGCCGCTGGCCGGCGAGGCGCTCCTGGGTGAGGCGGCTGGTGGCGTTCACCGCCGTGCCGAGCTGGCCGGTCAGCCACTCGATCGCCTGGTAGACCGGCGCCTTCAGCCGCCCCACGTAGCCTTGCCAGTAGTCCCCCCAGTACTCGTACCAGGTGACCAGCAGCGGCTTGCCGGCGAGTCTGCACTTCAGGGCCAGCGGCATGATGTGGATGTAGGGCATGTTCGCCGTCTCCACGACGTCGAACTCGCGGAGGTCGATCCCCGGCACGGTGAAGGCGAAGCGGATCGCCTGCCGGGTGCTGCGCTGCCCCGCCGCGTTGTAGAGGCCGTCGAGCTCGCCGAGCGAGCGGATCCTTGAGCTCGGAGGTGTTCCGGGCTTGCGGAAGCCGGTCAGCGTCACCTCGTGCCCGCGCCGCCGCAGCGCCGCCGCCAGCTCGTGGTTGCGGTGCTCGACGCCGCCGATGAAGTCGGGGTAGACCGTCTCGTAGACGAGGAGGATCTTCAAGCGGCTTCCTGCGGCGTCCAGCCTATTTCCAAGGGTATCCGCGCCGCGATCTCGGCCGCCCGCCGGTTGATCGTGGAGAGCAGCACCCCGCAGGCGAAGGAGAGGGCGGCGAGCAGGAAGAGGGCCGCCGAGAGGACGGCGAGCGGCAGCCGCGGCACGAGGCCGGTGGTCAGGAACTCGGCGATCACCACCCCGCCGCCGCCCAGCGACAGGACGAGGAAGAGGAGCGCCAGCAGGCCGAAGCAGGTCATCGGCCGGTAGTCGCGGAAGAAGGTGAGGATGGCGAGCAGGATGCGGTAGCCGTCCCGGTAGGTGTGGAGCTTGCTCGGGTTCTCCTTGGGGCGGGCGCGGTAGCGCACCTGCACCTCGGCGACCGGAAAGCGCTGCACCACGGCCTGGAGCGACAGCTCGGCCTCCACCTCGAACCCCTGGGCGATCAGCGGCGTCGCCTCGAGGAAGCGGCGGGTGATCACCCGGTAGCCGGAGAACAGGTCGCGCGTCTTGACGCCGAAGAGGACGCGGACCAGAAAGATGAACAGCCAGTTGCCGAACGAGTGGCCGGCCCGGAAGGCCTCCGCCTCGTAGTCGGAAAGGCGGGTGCCGATCACCATCTCCGCCCCCTGCTCGGCGGCGGCGAGGAGCTGCGGCGCGTCCTCGGCGGGGTAGGTGTCGTCGCCGTCCACCATCACGAAGTACTCGGCGCCGGCGGCCCGCGCCGCCCGGAAGCCGGAGAGCAGGGCGAACCCCTTGCCGGGGCGCGACTCGCGGATCACCTCGGCGCCGGCCGCCCGCGCCAGCTCGGCCGTGCGGTCGCGCGAGGCGTTGTCCACCACCAGGATCTGCGCCTGCGGCAGGGCGGCGCGGAAGTCGGCGACCACCTTGGTCACCGTCAGCTCCTCGTTGTAGCAGGGGACGATGACGACGACTCGCGAAGAGCCGGCGGCGGCCGGCCCGAGGGGGATTTTAGAGTTTCAGCCATGAGATCGCCCGGAATCCTACTTCAAGCGTGCCGCGCGCCATAGACGATCCACACCACCGCCAGCCCCCAGAGCAGGATGTTGATCAGGAAGGGCGCGTCGCGCAGGATCGCCTCGGTGGGGTTGCGCTCCTCCGGCCGCTGGTACATCAGGTAGAGGTAGCGGAAGATCCCGTAGAGCACGAGCGGGATGGTGTAGACCAGGTCCTGGGTGTGGTACTTCGCCACCGTCTCCGGGGCCACCGCGTAGAGCGCGTAGGAGACCACCGACGAGGCGGTCACCACGTTGATCATCTGATCGAGGAAGGCCGGGCTGTAGTGGTCGAGCACCGGCCGCTGCCCCGACGCCTCATGGGCGAGCAGGGTGATCTCGTGCCGGCGCTTCGAGAAGGCGAGGAAGAGGGCGAGGAAGGTGGTGCACAGGAAGAGCCAGCTCGACACCACGATCCCCGTCGCCTTGGCGCCGGCCTCCACCCGCAGCACGAAGAAGAGGGCGATCGACATCACGTCGAGGATCACCATGTGCTTGAACCAGAGGGTGTAGAGCACGTTGAGGCCCAGGTAGGAGGCGAGGATGATCCCGTACGGCGCGCCGAGGAAGAAGGCGAGGCCGGCGGCCGCCGCGGCGAGGGCCACGACCGCCGCCACCGCCACCGGCACGCTCAGGGTTCCGGCCGCCAGCGGACGCAGGCGCTTCAGGGGATGGCGGCGGTCCTCCTCGCGGTCGCGGAGGTCGTTGATCAGATAGACGGCGCTCGAGGCGCAGCAGAAGGCGACCAGCGCGAGGAGCGCCCGGGTATCCACCTCCCTGTTGAGCAGCTGCCCGCCGAAGACGAGCGGCGCGAGGACGAAGACGTTCTTGGCCCATTGCGCGGGCCGCAGGGATTTGAGCAGAGGTCGGATCACCGGCGTATTCTATGGGAGAGGACGAGGGTACCGCCTCCCGGAGTTTGGGAGGCCGCCTTGGTGTCCCTGCTCGCCTCCTTCGTGTGCGCTCCCTTCGGTCGCTGCCAGTCGGCTGCGCGGGACACCAAGACGGCCTCCCAAGCTCCGGGACGTCTGTCCGAGGGAATGCCGGTTGACCTCCCGGTGTTTTTATGGGAGCATCCGGTTTCGCTTCCAAGGAGGCGCGGATCTACAACTGACGCGGGGTGGAGCAGTCTGGTAGCTCGTTGGGCTCATAACCCAAAGGTCGCAGGTTCAAATCCTGCCCCCGCAACCATTCAAATACATCCGCCGCAAGGCGTTCAAAAGGTAGGGTAAGCGAAAGCGAACCCTACCTTTTTTCCGTCATCCCCCTCCCGCTGCCGGCTTGATCAAGCAACGTCCGCGAGGATGCTGAACGAGCCTGCGCGGCCTTCGGGAGGGGATTGACATGATCGAAACGTCGCCGGACGGCCATCCGCCGCAGGAGAGCCTGGGACAGAAGGTCCGCCGAACCCTCCTCGGCGCCCCGCGGGACGTCGCCGACACCTCCCATCTCCACAAGATGACGCTGATCGCCTTCCTGGCCTGGGTGGGCCTGGGGGCGGACGGCCTGTCGTCCTCGGCGTACGGCCCGGAGGAGGCGTTCCTGGCGCTCGGCCGCCATACCTATCTCGCCGTCGGCCTCGCCGTCGCCACGGCGCTGACCGTGCTGATCATCTCCGCCTCCTACAGCGTCATCATCGAGCAGTTCCCCACCGGCGGCGGCGGCTACGTGGTCGCCTCGCACCTGCTGGGCCCCCGGGTCGGCGTGGTCTCGGGGTGCGCGCTGGTGGTCGACTACGTGCTCACCATCACCGTCTCGATCGCCTCCGGGGGGAACGCCATCTTCAGCTTCCTGCCGCCGCACCTGGCGTTCTGGAAGCTGCCGGTCGAGTTCGCCGTGATCCTGCTGCTGATCGGGCTCAACCTGCGCGGGGTCAAGGAGTCGGTGCAGGCGCTGCTCCCCGTCTTCCTGGTCTTCCTCGCCACCCACGCCCTGCTGATCGGCTGGGCCATCATCAGCCATCTGCACAAGATCCCGGAGGTCACCCACCAGCTTCACGCGGGGTACACCTCGGGGCTCTCGACGCTGGGGCTCGCCGGCATGGCGCTGCTGCTGCTGCGCGCCTACTCGCTCGGCGGCGGCACCTACACCGGCATCGAGGCGGTGTCGAACGGCCTCCAGATCATGCGCGAGCCGCGCGTCGCCACCGGCAAGCGGACGATGGTCTACATGGCGGTCTCGCTGGCGCTGACCGCCGGCGGCATCCTGGTCGGCTACCTGCTGCTCGACGTCCACCGCGCGCCCGGGAAGACGATGAACGCCGTCCTCTCGGAGGCGATCTTCGGCGGCTGGCACCTCGGCGGGCTGCCGGTCGGCTACTGGCTGGTGCTGGTCACCCTGATCTCCGAGGGGCTGCTGCTGGTGGTGGCGGCGCAGGCCGGCTTCATCGACGGGCCGCGCGTGATGGCGAACCTGGCGGTCGACTCCTACCTGCCGCATCGCTTCGCCGCCCTCTCCGAGCAGCTCAGCATGCAGAACGGCGTGCTGCTGATGGGGCTCGCCGCCCTCGGCATGCTCCTCTACACGCAGGGGAACGTGCAGACGCTGGTCTACATGTACTCGATCAACGTGTTCCTCACCTTCTCGCTCTCGCAGCTCGCCATGACCCGCTTCTGGAAGCAGCGCAAGGACGACCCCACCCGCGTCCGCCACCTCGCCATCCACCTGGTGGCCCTGGTGCTCTGCGCCGGCATCCTGGTGGTGACGCTGATCGAGCGCTTCACCCACGGCGGCTGGGTGACGGTGCTGCTGACCTCGATCTTCGTGGCGGGCTGCTACGCCATCCGCGGCCACTACCGCCGCGCCAACGAGGGGCTGAAGCAGCTCGACGACGTCCTCGACTCCCTCCCCGCTACCGGCGAGGCGCGGCCGAAGAGCCTCGATCCCAAGCTCCCCACGGCGGTGCTGCTGGTGAGCTCGTTCAACGGCTTCGGGGTGCACACGCTGCTGTCGATCCTGCGCTACTTCCCCGGCCTCTACAAACAGTTCATCTTCGTCTCCGTGGCGGTGGTCGACTCCGGCTCGTTCAAGGGCAAGGAGGAGATCGAGGCGCTCCAGCACCACACCGCCGAGGACCTCGAGAAGTACGTCGAGAAGACGCGCCGGATGGGCTTCGCCGCCGACATGGTCTGGGACGTCGGCATCGAGGTGGTCTCCAAGGCTTCGGACCTCTGCCAGCAGATCGCCAAGCTCTACCCCAAGGCGACGATCTTCACCGGCAAGCTGGTCTTCCGCGAGGAGCGCTTCTACTACGGCTTCCTGCACAGCGAGACGGCGCGCGCCATTCAGCGCCGCCTCCAGTGGGTCGGCGTGCCGATGGTGGTGCTGCCGATCCGCGCCCGGGTCTAGCGGTACAATCGAGGAATGAAACCAATCCTGCGGATCGACCTCAGAGCCTGCGCCGTTCTCTCCCTCCTCGCCGTCGCCGCCGTTCCGGTGGGGGCGCAGGGCGTGGCCCCCGAGCAGCTCCTCAGCCGTACCGGCGTCAACCCCACGGTCGCCGTGGACGGCCCCGGAGGCTTCGTGCTGGGCTGGCAGGACGTGGACGTCCCGCACAGCTCGGGCATCTTCGCGGCCACCTTGCCGCCGGGGGCCCTGGCCCCGCGCAAGCCGTTCCAGGTGAACACCACGACCGCCGGGGACCAGCTCTTCCCCGACGTGGCGGCGGACGCCGACGGGCGCTTCGTCTTCGTCTGGCAGGACAGGGCGTTCCCCGACAATGTCCGCGGCCGGACGTTCGGGGCCGGAGGCGGCCGGCAGAGCCCCGAGCTCCGCCTCGCTACGAGCTCGGCGTCCGATCAACTCGCGGCTCAGGTGGCGATGGGGGAGGGCGGGGACTTCGTGGTGGCCTGGGTCGAGAACCATTTGCCGCGCGGGGCGATCAAGGCCGCCCGCTTCTCCGGCGACGGCTCGCCGCTGGGCGCCGAGATCAACCTGAAGGCCCAGGGGATGGAGGAGAACAACGCGGCGCGGGTCGCGTCCTTTCCCGGCGGTTTCGCGGTGGGATGGAACGAGTTTTACAATTGCCCCCAGGGAAGTCCGGGAGGAGCCGTGGGCGCCGTGGCCCGCTTCGACGCCGCAGGCCGACGCCTGGGACCGGTCTTCCGAGTCGGCACCCCGGCATGCTTCGGTCCCACCCCGGCCGGCTCTCTCTTCGCACTGGTGGGGAGCCAGGCCGGGGCCCTCGCGCTCTTCTTCGATGGTCCCAGCCTCCTCGCGCAGCGTTTCGCTGCCACCGGCGAGCCGACGGCGCAGTTCCGCGTTCCTTTTCCGCCCTGTACCGAAGGCCACTGCGTCATTCCCCGCCGCGCTCGCCATGGACGACTCCGGCCGCTTCGCCATGATCTGGGAGAACGGACGACTTCAACCGCCTCAGCCTCTCCGCCCAGCTCTTCAATCCGCGGGGCAAACCCCTCACCGGGCGGATCGCCGTGAGCGATGACACCTCCGGCTCCTTCGAGACCCCCGCCGCGGCCCTCGCCGACGACGGCACCCTGGCGGTCGTCTGGCGCCGGCGAGAAGGTTCAGTGAACGCGACGGACGGCCTCTACCTGCGCCGGATCGCGCTGGGCGGCAAGGCCGGCGAATGATCTCGTAGAGTAGTGGGTCGATCTTCGCTCCCCTGCGTGACACGTACCGATGTCCGCTACAAAGAGCTCCGCCCCGCGGTGCGGGCTCCTGCGCAAGATGGGGCAAAGGCTCCGCAAGCCGGGGCGGAGGCTCAGCATCGCGGGCGAGGCCCGTCCCTGCGAGGGATCGCGACCGCCCCGTCGGGGAAAGGGCTGTATCCGGCAGGGAGAGTGCCTTCCCCTCGCAGGGAAATGGTTTCCCTGGCCGGGGCAGGCTCCTCCCCTCGAGGGAGAGGGTCGTCCCTTCGAGGGGCTTGAGGTTCCCGGGTTGCGGCGGCTTTTCCCCGGGCTCCGCGTTTCAGGGCCGGCGGTCGTTGAGGATCCTACCGAAGATCGGACCCACTACACTGGGAGGCTGATCCGGCGGTGGCCTCGGCTGCGTATCCACCGGTGAACCGCCGCCCTCACTGAAAGGTGGAAGCATGGTCAAAGTCGCGTTGTTCGTCCGCTTGGAAGCCAAGCCCGGTAAAGAGCAGGAAGTCGCCGACTTCCTGCGCGGCGGCCTCGCCATCGTCCAGGAGGAGCCGGCCACGATCCACTGGTACGCCCTCCAGCTGGGCCCCTCGACCTTCGGCATCTTCGACACCTTCCCGGACGAGGCCGGCCGCCAGGCCCATCTCAACGGCAAGGTCGCCGCGGCGCTGATGGCCAAGGCCGGCGACCTCTTCTCGCAGCCCCCCTCGATCGAGAAGGTGGATCTGCTCGCCGTCAAGTAAGGCTGTCGAGAGGAAGGAGAAGCCCTCCCGAGCCGCCCGCGGGCGGGCGAGTCCGGCCCGCGGTTTCCTCACCTTTTCAAGCCCTGCCTCAGTGGCACCCCTGCCCGTCCGTGACACTCGTCAGGACGCCGTTCGCCGCGGTGATCGTGCGGCTGTAGCACCCTCCCGGCAGGCTCTTCGCGGTGTAGGTCTGCGAGCTGTTGCGGTTCTGGTAGCCGGTGAAGTTCCCGCCGGCGTCGAAGAGCTGGGTGTCGGTCGAGGCGACGTGGTTCGAGACGCTGGAGAGGGCCGGCAGGCCGTGGCCTGCCGAGGCGTCCTGGCTCACGTACTTCTGGTCGCTCGTCGACGTCTGGGCGAAGGTGCCGTCAGGGTTCGACAGGAAGTTGAAGGTGAAGCGGAACGGGAAGGAGAGCTGCTTGCCGGCGACGGCGATCGAGCTCCCCTGCCGGGTGGTGGTCGCCGACAGCAGGTCGGTCCCCTGGGTGATGTCCTGGAGGTACTGCGTGGCGTCGATGGTGAACTGCTGCTGGTTCTTGAAGGTCAGCGTCTGCAGGACGGCGGTCTCCACCTTGCCGTGCGAGGTGTTGACGTAGCCTGCCACCGCGAAGGCGCGGGTGGATTTGACGGTCACGCTGCCGGTGACCGAGCCGTCCGCCGCGGTGGTGAGATTCTCGGTCACCGTCGGATGCGGCGCGGCGCCGAGGGTGTTCGCGGTGACGCCGCCCGTCACGTGGCTCGCCCCGTGGTCGAGGTAGAGGAGGAGCGAGGCGGCGACCAGGAAGTAGTTGTTGGCGCCGTACACCGAGACCCCCACCTGGTGGGGGTGGCCGTCGCTCAGCACTCCCGCGAACGGGGTGAGGTCGACCCGGTAGGGGACGAAATTCAGCGTCTGCACGCCGGGGATCGGGCGCCAGAGGAGGACGTCGATGCCGCCGGTGTAGATCCAGGGGTAGACCGGCGCGACGCCGGCCGCCTGCCCGTCGATCGAGATCTCGGCCTCGCGGAACGCCGTGCCGCCGCAGCTCTGGAGCTCCGCCGCGACGTCGTCCGGCACACAGGTGTACCAGAACTCGTCCCCCGACTGGCTCTGCGGGATGACGTCGAGGTACGCCGCCTCGACGTTGGTCGGCAGGTTGAAGGTCGGCGCCAGGACGCTCGCCGTGGTGGCGAGGAGGGCCGCGCCGCCGGGATCGGTCGAGAGGGGGAGCACGGCGTCGGCCGCGCGCGGCGCCGGGGCCGCGGCGGAAGACGGGTAGAGGAGCACCCGGGCACTGCCGGTGATGATCCCCGTGTAGGTGCCGTTGACCAGGTTCCCGAGATTGACGTCGCCCGCCTGCGCCGTCTTGAACAGCGGCGCGTAGTCGGTCAGATCGCGCTCCACGTGCCAGGAGGGGCTGACCGCCGCCGACGGCTCCGCGGTCGTGCCGTAGTAGATGTTGACGTGGCCGAGGGCGATCTGCGCCGTGCGGTCGAACTGCCGCCCGGCCGTCACCGAGAAATCCGCCTCCAGCACCACCTTCGCCCACGGTCCCGGGCAGGCCGCGGGCGGCGTATAGCTGTAGGCCTTCGGCGAGAAGTCGGTGAACGCCTGGTTGGTGAACAGCGGCACCGTGCAGGGGGTGGTCGCCGGCCGCGGCACCGTGGGGTCGGCCGTCGCCGGGTTGGACGAGCCGATGGTCAGTGCCAGCCTGGCGCCACATGGGGCGCGCTCAAGGCGGCGAGAGTCCGAAGGACGAGGGCCGGTTGCCAGCGGGAAGGCCGGGGGAGTCGGGTCATGCGGGGTGCTCCTTTCGAAGGATGGGGATCGGGCGCCAGGTTGGCGGCTTCTATCTATCAGGTGCCGGCAGTGGGGGAAAAGAGGCCCTGGAGAGCCGAGGCGGCATCCGTGGACCCGGGACCCCGAAATCGCCCTCCGCTCGCTCCATGGCCAAGTGGCGATTTCTCTGCATGGCTCGTCGTGTGCGATAAAGAACAATGAACATCTTCTTGCCTTGACTGCCAGAAAAGAGGTTCTGTGCCGGAAAATCCAGTTCTTCTCAGATACCGCGTCAATGCCGACCCCAGAAGCCAGGTTGCGGTCGTTTTCCTGCATGGCTTCTCCGGCGATATTGCCAAGACATGGGGTCAGTTCCCGCAGCTTCTGGCGGCGGAACCGGCGATCTCGGATTGGGATCTCTACAGCGCCGGCTTCAAGAGCAGCCTGGTTCCCGATGTAACGGGGATTTGGAGCTCGCAGGCAGATCTCCCCATCCTGGCGGACCTGCTGCGCGCGAACCTGGGCCATCTGCCGCTGGACCGTTACCGGAGTCTCGCAATCATTGCCCACAGCATGGGAGGGCTCGTGGCGCAAAGGGCTCTCGTCGACGATCCAACGCTTGCCGGGCGCGTTGGACATGTCTTTCTCTTCGGAACGCCGAGCAATGGCCTCACCAAGGCGACATGGCTTCCGTTCTGGAAGCGCCAGATCGACGATATGGCGCCGACGAGCCCGTTTATTGAAGATCTGACGCAGCGGTGGAAGGCGCAGTTCGAGCCCAGGCCACCGTTCCGCTTCTTCGCCATCGCCGGCGAGGCGGATCAGTTCGTTCCTCCCGAGTCGTCGATTGCCACATTTCCTTTCGAGCAGCGGCAGGTTGTCCCTGGCAATCATCTGGAGATCGTGAAGCCGACCGAGGTGCAGAATCTGAGCGTTCAGGTGGTTCTGAAAGGGCTCATAGGAGACGCTTGTCCCGCCGGGCCATGGAACGCTGCCCGCGTAGCTCTTGAGTCACGTGATTTTCAACGCGCCATCAATGAGCTGTCGCCGCACCAGGGGGAATTGGATGATCGTCATCTGGTGATGCTCGCGCTCGCCTTGGAGTCAGTCGGTCGGCAAGAGGATGCGATCGCGGTTCTCGAAGGCTGCAAGTCCTCGGGCACTGATCCGCTGGGCGTTCTGGGGGGGCGGCTCAAACGGCGCTGGCTGACCGGTGGACGAGTCATCGATGCAGACCGAGCTCTCCAGCTCTACGGCGAAGGCTTAACCCGATCTGAAGCGGATGAAAATTGGGATCAGGCCTTCTATCACGCAATCAATTTGGCATTTCTAAACCTCGGCCAAGGGAACAAGAAGGCTTGCCGTGAGATGGCGCAACGCGCCTTGGACCACGTTGGAAGATCAGAGAGCGCTGAAGCTCCGACGAAGTGGAGCAGGGCCACGGCAGGAGAGGCCTGCCTCTATCTCCGGGAGGCTGACCGGTCGGTCGCCGCCTATGAGGCGGCCCTCGCCCTGAGACCCAAACCTCGGGAAATCGCCTCGATGTATGCTCAAGCCGACCAAGTGGCTACATTTCTCGATGATCAGATGTTGGCGGAAAGAATGCGCAGGACGTTCCGTTTTGAGGCAGCATGACCGCGGCAGGCACAAACAGAAAGAAGAGGAGCGGACGACGATGAGCCTTCCAGAAGAGTGGTTGCAGTACGCCCCAAAACCGAGGGATCTCAAGGATGGCGAGCAATGGAACGTTTTCCTGTCCTATCGTTCCGTCAACCGGCCTTGGGTAATCAATCTTTACGATGTGCTACGTGGACAAGGGCACAAGGTATTTCTCGATCAATGTGTTCTCAAGCCCGGAGATAGCCTTGTCAGAGGCTTATCGAAGGGCTTGACCTCAAGCCAGGCCGGCATACTCATATGGTCAAACCTTACCGGAGATTCCGAGTGGGTAGAACGAGAGTATGAGGTGATGGAGAAGCAAGCGGGAGACAAAGCGAGCTTTCAGTTTGTTCCCGTGAAGCTCGATAATTCCCGATTACCTGTCTTCGCGGATCGGCGTATTTTTCTTGATTTTTCCACGTACCCCGACGGCCCGAACGGCGGTGAGTTGCTGCGGTTGCTGCATGCGGTTGTAGGCAGCACCCTTAGCCCCGAGGCCCTACGTTTCGCAGTTGATCAGGACGAAGCCGCTCAGAGAATGAGTGCCAAGATCGCTGCAGCGATCGGGAACAAACAAGCCCCAAAGCTGGCGCAGCTTTTTTCTGAAGGCGGCCTTCCGTGGGAGATCTCCGCGGCACTGGGCTGCAAGGCCGCGGAGGGTCTCACCAAGCTCGCGCACTATGACGAGGCAATCGAGATGCTCACGCAGCTTGAGCTTCGATTCCCGAAGGCGATACGACCCCAGCAGCTTCACGCCCTTGCCCTCGCTCGGCGTGGGGGCGACCAGGACCTCACGAAGGCCCAGGAGATTCTGGGAGAGCTTTACTACTCGGGACAACGGGATCCGGAAACCGTTGGCATCTATGGTAGGACCTGGATGGATCGATATGCCAAGTCTCGTGATCTCAACGACCTGAAGCAGTCCCGAGATTTGTATGCCGAGGCCTTCATGGCGGCACAGGACGATTACTATACAGGCATCAATGCCGCAGCAAAGAGCGTGTTTTTGGGTGAGGCCGGAGATCTGCAAAAGGCAGCCGACTATGCGCTGAAGGTGCAGGCGATCGTAGGCACGGAGCCGCGAGCCGGAGATTACTGGATGACGGCGACAGCCGCGGAGGCGCTGCTGATCCAGAAGAAGTATGCAGAGGCCGGCCGGCTCTACGACGCGGCGGTTGGCACGGCGAGAGCGGAGATCGGCTCGCATGACACGACCTGGAAGCAAGCCTGCCGCTTGATGGAGAAGCTGCAGCCCTCTGCGGAGGAACGCGCGCTGATTCGGAAACCGTTCGAGCACCTTCCGGACTACGACCAGCTCTGAATACCGCGTTAGGAACGTCGCGGTTGAGCATCGACGCCGGCCGCTGCCGGAGGGCCTCGCCTACGTCCGGTCGGCCGCCGGCACCTCGTCGGGGGTTTCTTCGAGCAGGGGCAGGGTGTGCAGGATCGAAGGGAGGGGAGGCACCGAGGATACCCTCGGCTCCCCCTCCGGCTCGCGCAGGCGGGAGGTCAGGAAGCCGGTGGCCAGCATCACCGCGGCCGCGGCCCAGAAGGGGAAGCGGATGTCCACCTCGTAGAGCGCGCCGGCGGCGACCGGCCCCACCAGCCGGGCGACGGAGCCGAAGGCCTGCTGAACCCCCATCGTCTGCCCCATCTCCGACCGCGCGGCGCAGCGGGAGACCAGCGCGGTGGTGGCCGGGAAGAGGAGGGCCGTGCCGACCGGCACCAGCAGGAGGGCGAGGGCGAGGAAGACCAGGCGGGTCGGCTGGGAGAGGGCGAAGAGCGCGGGGACCGGCGCCAGGCCGAGGCCGAGCACCAGCGACAGCGAGCCCATGCGGGTCACCCCCACCTCGCCGAAGCGGCGGATCGTCGGCCCGAGCAGCACGGCGCGCATGACGATCCCGATCGCTCCGATGTAGCCGTAGAGGTAGCCGATCGTGTGCTCCGTGAAGCCGTAGACCCTGCCGAGGTAGAGGGCGAGGATGCCGTTCATCCCCATGAAGGCCAGCATGCCGATGGTGTAGATCCAGATCAGCGAGCTGACCGGCGACCCCGGCTCGCTCAGCACCTTGAAGACCGAGCGGAGGAGCGGCTGGCGCACGGCCTTCGGCGCGCCGGCGTCAGAGTCCACGGGGTCGTGGCGATGCGATTCCGGCAGCCATCTCCAGGCGGAGAGGCAGTTGAGCATGCAGAGCCCGGCCGCCAGCAGCCCCGGCCCCGACTGGCCGAGATAGCTGGCGAGCGAGCCGAGCAGGGGGCCGATCATCACCCCCGCGCTGGTGGCGGCGCTGATCCAGCCGAGCGCCTCGGCCCGCTTCTCGGGCACCACCGAGTCGCTGACGTAGGCCTGCACGACGCCCGTCGTGCCGCCCCCCGCCCCCTGCACCATGCGGAACAGGAAGAGGAGCCAGATCGAGTTGGCGAGCCCGAAGAGGAGGTAGGCGACGGCCGAGGAGCCGAGCCCCACCAGCAGCGCCGGCCGCCGTCCGTAGCGGTCGGAGAAGCGCCCCCAGAACGGCGCCGAGAGGAGCTGGGCGAAGAAGTACGAGGAGATGATCAGGGTGACGACGAGCGGCCGCGCACCCAGGTGAGTGGCGTAGAACGGCAGGGTCGGCGCGACGATGAGGAAGCCCATCATGTCCACGAAGACCGTGGCCATCAGGACCCAGAGCTGCTTGAGGGAGCTGGACTTCATGATCTCCTTGCAACCTTGCCGCGGACGGCGGATCAGCGCGCCTCGCCCTGGCCCCAGGCCAGGAACGCCGCGGCGCTGGCGGCCATCAGGAGGACGCCGTAGGCCGCCGCCATCCCGAGATCCCCGCGCAGGCTGGAGAGGATCTCGATCGAGATCGGGCGGGTGTCGAAAGTGTAGAGCACGATCGAGACGATGAAGTCTCCGAGAGCGGTGATGAAGGCGAGCCCGGCGCCGGCGGCGAGGGCGGGGCGCAGCAGCGGCAGGGTCACCCGCAGCAGGCGCCGCGCGCGCGAGGCGCCGAGCGAAGCCGCCGCTTCCTCGAGCGCGGGATCGAGCTGGCGCAGGCCGGCGAGCGCCGCGCGGCCGGTCAGCGGCAGGTTGCGCACCAGGTAGGCGAGGGGGAGCAGCCAGGGGGTGCCGATCAGCACGAAGCGGCCGATCCACGGCTGATGGACGCTGAAGGTGGTGGCGAGGGCGATGGCGAACACCGTGCCCGGCACCGCCCAGGGGATGGCGATCAGCCACTCGAGCGCGCCGCCCAGGCGAGGGCCGGCGCTCTTGCGGTCGACCGCGAGGCGGGCGGCGGCGAAGCCGAGCGCCAGGGCGAGGAGGGTGGCGGCCGCCGCCATCCAGAGCGAGTTGACGACCGGCCGCAGGTGCTCACTCGACGTGAACAGCGCCTTCCAGTTGCCGAGGTTGAGCACCGGCGGAAAGGCCTCGGCCGTCCAGGTGAAGGGGGGCACCAGCGAGACGAGGAGGAGCACGGCGTGCGGCAGCAGCAGGAAGGCGGCGAGCAGCCAGCCGAAGAAGCCGGCGGCGCCCCGCGCCAGCGGGCTGGCCAGCCGCCGGCGGGCCGGCGCGATGCCGCGCACGCCGGTGGCGACCGACAGCGTGCGGTCCGCCCGCCGCATGGCGCCGAGGCCGAGCAGGGCGAGGAGCGCCAGCATCACCGTCTCGACCTGCGCGAGGGTGAGCTCGCCGTTGAGCTTCGAGGCGACGATCTGGGTGGTCATCACCCGGAAGCTGCCGCCGAAGAGGTAGGGAGCGGAGAACGAGGCGAGCGCCGTCATGAAGGTGAGCAGCGCCGCCCCGGCGAGCGCCGGGCGGAGCAGCGGCAGGCTGACCCGCAGCAGGGTCCGCGTGCGGCTCGCGCCCAGCGAGGCGGCGGCTTCGAGGAGCGCCGCGTCCAGCCGCGCCAGGCCGGCGCGGGTGAAGAGATAGAAGTAGACGTACATCGAGTAGGCGTGGACGAGCAGGATCGCCCCCGGCCCGGCGAGCCGCCAGGGGGGAGAGTGGAGGCCGAGCGCCGCCTGCACCACCCGCGAGGCGAAGCCGCTCTCGCCGTAGAGGAAGAGGAAGGCGATGACGCCGACCAGCGGCGGCAGCGCCACCGGCAGGGCCACGATGGCGCCGAGCAGCCGCCGGCCGGGGAACTCGGTGCGCTCGAAGAGGAAGGCGAGCGGCACGCCGACCAGCGCCGCGAGGACGACCGAGGCGGCCGAGATCCACAGGCTCCGCCAGAGCGCCATCCACTCGTCAGGGCGCGAGAAGAACTGGCGGAAGCCGGCGAGCGTCCAGGCCTTGGGTCCGCCGAGCGCCTCGAGCAGCGTCATCAGCAGCGGATAGCCGACCAGCCAGGCGAGGAGGGCCGCGAGGGCGAGGGCCGGCAGCAGGGTGCGGAGCGAACGGCGGCGCATGACGCTCCCTTTTACGCGGTGGGGAGCGCGGAGTTTTTGGTCCGGCGGAAAGTGCGCGGAGACAGCTTTCCGGAAGGCTCCGGGGCCACCCGCACCGCATCCCCCACCGCCGCGGCGCCGGACGGGGCCAGCACCTCGATTTCGCCGCCGGCCGCGAGCGCTCACCTGGTAGTAGGTCACCGGCCCGGCGTAGCGCCGCTCGCTCACCCGGCCGGCGAGGGCTCGCGGATCGTGGCCGGCGACGAAGGCCAGCGACTCGGGGCGGACGACGAGGTCCACCTCCTCGCCGGGCTTGAGGTCTTCCGCCTCGGGGGAGCGCACGGCCGACCAGCGCACCGGGCCCGCCGCCGGTCCGCCCGAAGCCGGGTGCGGCACCCAGACGGCGCCGTCCCCCTCGACCACGCCGGGGAGCACGCTCGCCCGTCCCACGAAGGTGGCGACGAAGCGGCTGGCCGGGCGCTCGTAGAGATCCTCGGGGGAGCCCACCTGGTGCAGCCGGCCGCCGTGCAGCACGGCCACCCGGTCGCCGAGATGGAAGGCCTCCTCCTGCTCGTGGGTGACGAGGACGGTGGTGATCCCCACCCGCTGGATCGCCGCCCGCAGCTCGCGGCGGGTGCGCTCGCGCAGCGTCGGGTCGAGGTTCGAGAGCGGCTCGTCGAGGAGGAGGACGCGCGGCTCCGGAGCGAGGGCGCGGGCGAGCGCCACCCGCTGCTGCTGGCCGCCCGAGATCTCGCCCACCCGCCGCGCCTCGTAGCCGGGGAGGTCGACGAGCGAGAGCGCCGCGGCCACCCGGCGGGCGGTCTCGGGCTTCGATTCCTTCCGGGCGGCCAGGCCAAAAGCCACGTTCTCTCCCACGGTCAGATGCGGGAAGAGGGCGTAGTGCTGGAAGACCATGCCGAAGTGGCGGCGCTCCGGAGGGAGGGCGGTGACGTCCGCGCCGTCGACCACGATCCGCCCGCGGTCGGCCGTCTCGAAGCCGGCGATCAGCCGCAGCGCCGTGGTCTTGCCGCTCCCCGAGGGGCCGAGCAGCGCCAGGATCTCCCCCTTCTCGACGGCGAGCGACAGCTCGCGGAGGACGGCCTGCTCTCCAAAGCTCTTGTCGAGCCGGTCGAGGACGAGGAAAGGCATGGTCCGTGGGCGGCGCCGCTACTTGGCGGGCGCCGCGCCGTGGCTGCGCACGGTGCGGTCCCAGGTGGACATCCAGCCCTGGCCGTTCTTGGCGATCAGGGCCCAGTCGACGTCGGCGGGCTTGAGATCGCGCAGCACGCCCTGCGCCCAGGGGGGGAGGGTGGCGGCCGGCAGGTCGGTGCGCGCCGGCAGGCGGAAGGCGTCGCGGGCGGCGAGCTGCTGCGCCTCGGGGCTCCCCACCCATTCGATGAACGCCTTGGCCTCCGCCGGGTGCTGCGCCCCCTTGACCAGGCCGACCGAGTCGTCGATCACCGGCGTGCCGCTGGCCGCGAAGCGGTAGCCGAGCGGCGCGCCGCGCTTCGCCTGCCAGAGCATGTCGGTCAGCTCCCAGACGGTGATCAGCCCCTCCTGGCGGTTCAGCTTCTCCATCAGCAGGGAGGGGTTCTGCACGTACTCCTTGGTCTGCGCGTCGAAGCGGCGCAGCCAGTCCCAGCCGCGGTCGGGGCTGCCGGTCTACTTGATCGAGCGCGCCAGGATCATGCAGTAGAGGGTGCGCATGGTGCCGCTCGCCAGCGGGTCGCGGATCAGGATCTTCCCCTTCCAGCGCGGCGCCAGCAGGTCGTCCCAGTCGGCTGGGGCCTCCGCCGCCTTCACGGCCTGCGAGTTGTAGACCAGCACCGGCGCCGTGCGGTAGGAGCCGAAGTAGAGGTCCCCCGGCGCCCGGCTCGCCGCCGGAATGGCGCCGGCCCAGCCCGGCCGGAAGGGGGCGAGCAGACCTTCGGAGGCGCCGCGGACGAAGATCGTCTGCGGGCCGCCGAACCAGACGTCGGCCTGCGGGTTGGCGGCCTCCGAACGCACGCGGTCGTAGACCTCCTGCGACCCCATGTCGAGCCAGCGCACGTCGATCTTCGGATGCTTGGCCTCGAAGCTCTTCTCCATCAGCGTCAGCAGGTCGCGGCCGTGCGGGGAGTAGACGACCAGCGGCGTCCGCCCGTCGCCGCAGCCGGAGGCGGCCAGGGCGAGCAGCGCGAGGACGAGGGTGGGGAGGGTGCGAAGGGTTCTCATGGTCGTGAGGATCTTATCCGTTTCAACGGCTCCCCTTGAGCGCCAGCAGGTTGGCGAACAGCCGGTACGCCCCCGGCACCCCGGCGGGGAGCTGGCGGAAGAGGGCGAGGCCGGTGTAGACGTAGACCCCCTTGCCGGTCTTCGCCACCAGCAGCCCCCCCTTGAGCACGTCGGTGTCGGGGTCCTTCATGGCGAGGAGCGGCGTGTAGGCCGGGTCCCAGGTGTGGACGAAGTTGAGCCCGCGCTCCTGGATCCAGCCGTCCCAGTCCGCCGGGCCGATCTTGTTCGGAACGTTGAACACCGGGCTCGTCGGGTCGAGGATCGTCACGGCGGCCGTCTCGTCGGTCACCCGCTCGCGGGTCATCTCGGCGGGGAAGGGGGTGAGCTTGGCGTCGAAGTAGGGGACCTGCTGGTACTGCACGATCAGCAGGCCGCCGTTCCTCGCGTAGTCGAGGAGGCGGCGGTTGGCGCGCTGGAGGATCGGGCTGATCTCGTAGGCGCGGCTGCCGATCACGATCGCGTCGTAGCGCCCGAGGTCGCCCGCCTGGAGCTGCTCGTCGTCCAGCAGCTCGACCGGCACGCCGACCTGGCGCAGCAGCTCGGGGACGCGGTCGGAGGCGCCGCGCACGTAGCCCACCCGCTTGAGAGCGGGGAGGCGGAGGTCGGTGGTCTCGATCTCCACCCGTGCCGGCACCGGCCGCGGGGTGTCGCGGATGTGCGGGTAGTCGACCAGCGGCAGGGCGAGGTCGAAGCGGCGCCCGTCGTCGAGCACCGCGGCGAGCTGCAAGGTCTCGCGGCCGGCCTTGAGCGGCTTCGGCGGAGCGAGCACGATCTCGAGATGGAGCGGCTCGTTGGCGGCCGCCAGGGAGAAGTCCTTGGGCTCGGCGGTCGGCCCTGACCCGTCGGCACGCCCTTCGATCCGCCCCTTGAGCGGCGTCGCCGCGTGCGAGGTGAGGGTGACCCGGACGCGCCGCGGCTCGCGGCTCTGGATCGGCCAGACCACCAGGGCATCCTCCGCCGCCACCTCGACGGCCGGCACCACGCGCAGCGGCCGGCGCACCTCGCCCACGGCCGGGTTGCGGTGCAGGTGGACGACCTCGCGCTCGAGGACCACCGGCGTCCCCTCGAGGGTGAAGCGGAAGCGGGCGGTCAACGGCGCGGGGCCGAACGGCTCGCCGCGCACGGCCGGCGGCGTGTCGCTCCAGTCGTAGAGGTCCCCCACCATCGGTTTCTTGAGGAAGTAGGGGACGGTGGGGGGGGCCGCGGCCGGCACGGCGGGCTTGAGGTCCCAGGTGGCCAGGGCCCCGGCGGCGAGCTCCTTGGATTCCCCTGCCGGCGCCGCCAGGTCCGGGCTCCCCCAGTCCGGCGCGGCGACCAGCGCCACCGTGGCGCCCGCCACGGGGTGGCCGCCGCCGTTCCAGAGCGAGGCGGTCACCGGGAAGGTCTCCCCGTCAGTCAGCTCCTCGCGCTCGCTGGTGGCGTCGAGGGCGATCCCCGCCGCGGCGGCGAGGCCGTCCTCGGCCACCACGATCTTCTCGTCGAGGAGGTCGCGGACCTGGGAGTCGTCGGCGGCGAGCGCGGCGCGCGCCGCCTGCAACCCTTTGAGGATGTCGACGAGGGCGGGGACCGCGGCGTCGAGGTGGGCCGGGTTGAGGCCCGCCCGCGTCCGCTCGGCCGCCGCCTGCACGGCGTCGAGGCGCTCCTGCGACCGCCTTGCGCCGTCCGGCGTCGGGGATCGTCGCGCCGAGGGCGGCGAGGCGGGTGTCGATCCCCGCGAAGAGGTCCTTCCCCGCGACGCCGGCGCCGCCCTGCACCCAGGCGACGCGGGTCTGCTGCGGACCGAGCTTCTGGATCTGCCCCATCTCCTGCGAGCGGTGCATGCTGCGGCTCGCCATCGCGAGCTGGTAGTACGACTTGCCGGCCAGCGGGTCGAGGCCGCCGGTGGGCAGCGTGATCGTGCTGGCGTTGGGATCGAAGTAGGTCGAGCGGTAGAGCGCCTGCGGCGTCCAGGGTTGCAACCCCTCGGCCGCGAGCTGCGGCAGGGCGGTGGGGTCGCCGGCCAGCGGGAAGGCGGCGTAGGCGGTCACCCCGGCCACCTGGTGCTGGCCGTGGTTGGGGTGCGGCACGCCGGGAAAGACCGAGACCACCACCTGCGGCTTGAAGCGGCGCAGGATGCGCACGGCGTCCTCCACCATCTTCTCCTTCGGCCACAGGCGAAGGGTCTCCTCGATCGAGCGGGTGTAGCCGAAGTCGTAGGCGCGGGTGAAGAACTGCCGCCCGCCGTCGACGGCGCGGGCCGCCAGCAGCTCGCGGGTGCGCAGCAGGCCGAGCGCGGGACCGAGCTCGGGGCCGATCACGTTCTGCCCCCCCTCGCCGCGGCTGAGCGCGAGATAGGCCGCGTCGCCGCCGAGGCCGCGCGAGACGAAGGCGATCAGCGAGGTGTCCTCGTCGTCCGGATGGGCGCCGATCACCAGCAGCCGCTTGAACGACGACAGCTTGGCGAGCGCGCGGTCCACCGCCGTGACGCCGCCGGTCGCGGCGGGCTCGAGGGCCGCCGCCGGAGCTTGCGCGGGAGCGGCGACTTGCGCCGGCGCAACGGCGGGGAGCGATCCAATCAGAAGGAGCAGGACGGAAAACGGCTTCGCGAAACGTCGCGTCATCTTCATCATCTCCGGAAGAGCGGGAAGAACGATCCGCCGACTGCACAGATCTCCGGGCAGTCTAGCATCGGGGCGGGAGGTCGCCTGGAGACTCTCCTAGACGCTCCGGTCCGGCGGTCCGTAGAAATTCACAGAACAATGCTGGTACAGCATGGCCCCAAGGCCGGGGGCCGCGCGCGATCCCGGGATCGCGCATCCCACAGAAGACGGAAGGGTACGAAGAAAACTTGGTCCCACGACCGCTTTGCTTTGAAGGAGTGTCAAGAATGAACCACACGCTGAGACGCCTGGGTCCGCTGCTCCTCGCGCTGGCCCTCCCCGCCGCCGCCCGCGCGGCGGTCTATGTTCCCACCACCACGGCCGACACCACCAATGGCTCCTGTTCCACCGTCTGTTCGCTGCGCGACGCGATCACGGCGGCCAACCAGCATGCCGGCGAGGACGTCATCCTCCTGCACGCCGGGACGTACACCCTGGCCGGCACCCCGCCGGCCACCGGCAGCCTGGAGATCGACGGCGACCTGACCCTGATCGGCGACGGGGCGGCCAGCACGATCATCGACGGCGGCGGGATCGGCGGCATCCTCTACGTGCCGGGCGGCGCCACGGCGACGATCCAGGGGGTGACCCTGCGCAACGGGCGGTCGCCGGGAGCGGGCGGAGCGGTCCGCAACAACGGCCATCTCACCCTCGTGCGCACGGTGCTCGAGGGCAACCGCAGCGTCGCGGGTCCGGCCGGCGCCGGCTTCGGCGGCGCCATCCTCACCGACGGCATCGATTCTTCGCTGACCCTGACCGACAGCACGGTCTCCGACAACTCCGCGCAGGGCGGCGGCGGCGGCCTCGCGATCGGCGGCGCCTTCGTCCTCGCCAATGTGACCGTGTCCGGCAACAACTCCACCCAGGACTTCGGCGGCGGCCTCTACTTCTTCTCGGACGCCAAGGGGACGGCGAACAACCTCACGGTGACGAGCAACGGCGCGGCGCTCAAAGGGGGCGGAGCGTTCATCGAGACCTCCGCCTTCATCGGTATCGCCCCGAAGATCACCAATTCGATCCTCGCCAGCAACACGGCGCCTGCCGAGCCCGACTGCTCGGGGGCCTTCAGCTCGGGCTACGACCTGATCGGCAACCCCGGCAGCGCCGCCACCGGCTGCATCGGTCCCGCCGCGGCCAAGCACGATGTCGTGGGGACGACGGCTGCCCCGATCGACCCCAAGCTCAGCTTGCTGGCGAACAACGGCGGACCCACCCCCACCGCCGCGCTCCTCGCCGGGAGCCCGGCGCTCGACGCCGGCAATCCGGCGGCCCCCGGCTCCGGCAACGGCGCTTGCGAGGCGGCGGACCAGCGGGGAACCCCGCGTCCGGGCGGCGTGCGCTGTGACATCGGCGCGTTCGAGGCGACCACCGCCTGCGTGGCGGGGGGTACCAACCTCTGCCTGAGCAACGGCCGCTTCCGCGTCGCGGCGACCTTCCGGGCCCCGAACGACGGACCCTCCGGCAACGCGCAAGGGGTGACCCTGACGCCGGACAGCGGCTACTTCTGGTTCTTCGATCCCGCCAACGTCGAGCTGACCGTCAAGGTCCTGAACGGCTGCGCGATCAACCACCACTACTGGGTCTACGCGGCCGGCCTGACCAACGTCAACGTGGTCCTCACCGTGACCGACACCCAGACCGGCGCCGTCAAGAGTTATACCAACCCCCAGGGACGGACCTACGTCGCCGTCCTCGACAGCAGCGCCTTCGCCACCTGCCCATAAGCCTGCAAGGCCCGGGAGCGCGGTCCGGAGGTCCGGGCCGCGCTCCTCTGCCGGTGCCGGCCGGCGCCGCCCGCCCTTGCCAGTTGCGGTATCCTCGGTGTGCTATGGAGACCATCACTCCCACCGCACCGACCCGGTCCGAGCGCCCCGCCGCGCTGGACGAGAAGACTTTGGACGCCTACCGCCGGCTGGGCTATCTGCTGGCGGATCTCGATCCCATGAACCGCATCGAGCCCGAGGCCCAGCCCGGCCTCGAGGGCTCGCATCCGGCGACCGCCGACTACGCCCGCCGCCACTACTGCGGCACGATCGGCGTCGAGTTCATGCACATCCCCGATCCGGAGCGCCGGCGCTGGATCGAGGAGCGCTTGGAGGCCGAAGCGCCGCGCTTCGACCAGCGGCGCATCCTCGACTTGCTCACCCGCGCCGAGACCTTCGAGCAGTTCATCCAGGCCCGCTACCTCGGCACCAAGCGCTTCTCGGTCGAAGGGGTGGAGGCGCTCCTCCCCTGCCTCGACCAGATGCTCCAGGGCGCCGCCGCGCACCAGGCGCAGCAGGTGGTGATCGCGATGAGCCACCGCGGCCGGCTGAACGTGATCGTGCACACCGTGGGGCGCTCCCCCGAGGAGATCCTCGCCGGCTTCGAGGACGTCGACCCGCGCAGCACCTTCGGCGGCGGCGACGTCAAGTACCACCTGGGGGCGACCGGGGGCTTCACCGGCGAGAACGGCCACAAGCTCAGCATCCATCTGGTGTCGAACCCGAGCCACCTCGAAGCGGTCGACCCGGTGGCGATCGGCCGGGTGCGCGCCAAGCAGTGCCGGCAGGGGGACGACGATCACGAGAAGATCTTCCCCATCGTGCTCCACGGCGACGCCGCCTTCGCCGGCCAGGGGGTGCTCGCCGAGACGCTGAACATGTCCGACCTCGACGGCTACCGGGTGGGCGGCACGGTGCACGTGATCGTCAACAACCTGATCGGCTTCACCACCGAGCCGAAGGCCCTGCACTCCTCCCGCTTCGCCTCGGACGTCGCGCGGCGCCTGCCGGTGCCGATCTTCCACGTCAACGGCGAGGACCCGGACGCCGTGGCGCGCGTGGCGCAGCTCGCGATCGAATACCGCTTCGCCTTCAAGAGCGACGTCGTGGTCGACCTGATCGGTTTCCGCCGCCACGGCCACAGCGAGGTCGACGACCCGACGATCACCCAGCCGCTGCTCTACAAGAAGATCCAGGCCCATCCGCCGCTCTGGAAGCTCTACGCCCGCGCCATCGGCGTCGGTGAGGGGGAAGCCGGCCAGCGGGCGGAGGCGATCCGCGCCGAGCTCGACGCCGCCCACAAGGCCGCCTCGGCGCTCGACAAGAAGCCGACCATGCGCACCCTGCCGGCCTACTGGGACGACTTCCAGGGCGGCTGGTGGAAGCCCGCCTTCGAGGTGACGACGGGGCTTCCGGCCGAGGAGATCGCCGCTCTCTCGGCGCCGCTCACCACCGCGCCCGAGGGGTTCCACGTCCACAAGAAGATCCAGGCCCTGCTGGCGCAGCGCGCCGAGATGGGACAGGGGAAGCGACCGGTCGACTACGGCATGGCCGAGGCGCTCGCCTTCGCCTCGCTGGTCAAGGAGGGCAAGCCGGTCCGCCTCTCCGGGCAGGACAGCCGGCGCGGCACCTTCAACCAGCGCCACTCGGTGCTGATCGACGTCGAGGACGCCGCCGAGTACACGCCGCTCCACCACATCGCCCCGGGGCAGGCGCGCTTCGAGGTCTACGACTCGCTGCTCTCCGAGGCCGCCGTGCTCGGCTTCGAGTACGGCTTCAGCCGCGACTATCCGGAGGCGCTGGTCTGCTGGGAGGCGCAGTTCGGCGACTTCGCGAACGGCGCCCAGATCATCATCGACCAGTTCATCTCGGCCGGCGAGGACAAGTGGCACCTCCTCTCGGGCGTCGTGCTGCTGCTGCCGCACGGCTACGAGGGGCAGGGGCCGGAGCATTCGAGCGCCCGCATCGAGCGCTACCTCCAGCTCTGCGCCGAGGACAACATGCAGGTCTGCCAGCCCTCGACGGCGGCGCAGTACTTCCACATGCTGCGCCGCCAGGCGCTCTCCCCCTGGCGCAAGCCGCTCGTCGTCTTCACCCCCAAGAGCATGCTGCGCCACAAGGACTCCGCCTCGACGCTGGCGGACTTCGCCCGCGACCGCTTCCTGCGGGTGATCGACGACGCCGAGGTCCAGGACGCCGAGCGCGTCCTGCTCGCCTCCGGCAAGATCGTCCACGAGCTGCGCCGCGAGCGCGAGCGCCGCCGCGACGCCAAGACGGCGATCCTCGCTCTCGACCAGCTCTATCCCTTCCCCAAGGAAGAGCTGGCCGCCGCGCTGGCGAAGCATCCGAACGTCCACCACGTCCTTTGGGTGCAGGAGGAGCCGGCCAACATGGGCCCCCTCTCCTTCGTCCAGCCGCGCATCGAGCGCCTGGTGGGAAAGCCCATCCGCTCCGTCCGCCGCACCGCCAGCGGCAGCCCCGCCACCGGCTCCGCCAAGGCCCACGGCATCGAGCAGCAGACGCTGCTGACGCTGGCGTTCACCACCTGAACACGGACACACGGACTGACACGGACGCACAGGGACCTTCACGGACAGCGGGAGCAGGAGGTTTTCCTGCCCGTGTTCGTCCGTGACTGTCCTTCAGGTCCGTGCGTCCGTGCTCCCCGGAGGACACCCACCCCTCCCCGTCCCCGGGCCGCGCCCTGGCCCCCTTTTTGCTCCCGCGGGTGTGTTAGGGTACGGACCCAAACTTTTCGCGAGAAAGGGCCCCTGGCATGGCAATTTCCGACGTCCCCGCGCAAGAGTACCCCGACATCGTCGGATCTCTCCCGGAGGAGCCCCAGGCTGCCGCGTTCCGGCCGTTCATCCCGGCCGCGGTCAACCTGCGGGAGCTCACGATCCTGCCGCTGATCGTCGGCACGGTGCTCGGCATCATCTTCGGCGCCTCGTCCCTCTACCTGGTGCTCAAGGTCGGCTTGACGGTCAGCGCCTCGATCCCGGTGGCGGTGATCTCGCTGACCATCTTCCGGGGCCTGCGCAAGCTCGGCCTGCGCGGGGCGACGATCCTCGAGAACAACATCGTGCAGACGGCGGGGTCGGCCGGCGAGTCGATCGCCTTCGGCGTCGGCGTCACCATGCCGGCGATCATGATCCTCGGCTTCGACCTCGAGATCACGCGGGTGATGCTGGTGGCGATCCTCGGCGGCCTGCTGGGGATCCTGATGATGATCCCGCTGCGCCGCGCCCTCATCGTGCAGCAGCACGGCCTCCTCAAGTACCCCGAGGGGACGGCGTGCGCCGAGGTGCTCAAGGCGGGCGCCTCGGACGAGGAGCTGGCGATCGCCGCCGCGGGCTCCGTCGGGGAAGGCGAGGCGCCTCCCGCCGCCGTCGAGGCGAGCCGCACGGGCGCCAAGGCGATCTTCACCGGCTTCGGCATCGGCCTCGTCTACCAGACGGCGATGGAGGTCTTCCGCCTCTGGAAGGACACCCCCGAGCGGATCTTCGGCAAGCCCTTCGAGGCGGGCTCGGTGGCCGCCGAGATCAACCCGACGCTGCTCGGCGTCGGCTACATCATCGGCCCCCGCATCGCCTCGATCATGTGCGCCGGCGGCGTCCTCGCCTACCTGGTACTGATCCCGGCGATCAAGCTCTTTGGCGGCACGGCGACGGGGATCATCGCCCCCGGCACCGTGCCGATCGCGCAGATGGGCCCCAACGCCATCCGCGGCGCCTACGTGCTCTACATCGGCGCCGGGGCGGTGGCGGCGGGGGGCATCATCAGCCTCTTCCGTTCGCTCCCCACCATCTGGCACGGCCTCAAGGGGGGGCTCGCCGACTTCCGCAGCCGCAAGGGGGACGCGAGCGGCGCCGCCGTCCTGCGCACCGACCGCGACATGTCGCTGAAGTTCGTGGCCGGCGGCATCGTGGCGCTGATCGCCGTGATCATGATCGTCCCCCAGCTCAACCTGCAGTGGAACCTGATGGGCGCTCTGCTGATCATCGTCTTCGGCTTCCTCTTCGTCACCGTCTCCTCGCGCCTCACCGGCGAGATCGGCTCGTCGTCGAACCCGATCTCGGGGATGACCGTCGCGACCCTGCTGCTGACCTGCCTGATCTTCCTCGCCATCGGCTGGACAGGGCCGAGCTACTACGTGACGGCGCTGTCGATCGGCGCCATCGTCTGCATCGCGGCCTCGAACGGCGGCACCACCTCGCAGGACCTGAAGACCGGCTACCTCGTCGGCTCGACGCCGCGCAACCAGCAGATCGCGATCCTCTTCGGCGCCCTCGCCTCCGCCCTGGTGCTCGGCCCGATCCTCCTCGCGCTCAACGACTCGGCCACCATCTACCAGCCGATCACCAGCAAGACCGGCCAGGTCGCCCAGGGGTACGCGCCCGACCTGCGGGTCGCTCCAGCGGTCCTCCCGACGCTGCGCGCCGAGAAGCTCAAGGGGCCGCAGGCGATCTCCGACTCCGCCACCTACCGCTCCTGGCAGAAGACGGACGCCGTCGGCGGCCCGGCCGGGCGCTACCTGGTCAACGACGCCGGCGTCCCCGTCTACTACGTGGACCCGGGGATCAACGGCACCCTCCACGAGCGTCCGGACGGCTCCAAGGTCACCAAGTTCGACGCCCCCAAGGCGACCCTGATGTCCTACATCATCAAGGGGATCCTCAACCGCCAGCTCCCCTGGGGGCTGGTCCTGCTGGGGGTGATGATCTCGATCGTGCTCGAGATGTCCGGCATCCCGTCGCTCGCCTTCGCGGTCGGCGTCTACCTGCCGCTCTCCTCGTCGAGCCCGATCTTCGTCGGCGGCATGATCCGCTGGCTGGTGGACCGCCACCTGGCGAAGAAATTCGCCAGCCGCAACCTCACCGAGGAGCAGCTCGTGGCCGAAGGGGACAAGAGCCCCGGCGTGCTGATGGCGTCGGGCTACATCGCGGGCGGCGCCATCGCCGGCATCCTGATCGCGATCAGCGCGGGGGTGCTCACCAGCTTCGACAACCGGATGACCGACATCATGAAGGCGGGCAATCCCTTCTTCAACGGCGATCATTCGGATCTGCTGTCGCTGATCCCCTTCGCGCTGCTCTGCGTCCTGCTCTACATGGCGGGGCGGGAGATGATCCTGGCGGGGAAGCCGGACCGGCGCTGAACGCCCCCTGATCCGTTCCGCAGCGGATTCGCGGCCCTCTTCGCTTTGGCGGGGAGGGCCGTTTTGCTTTTCGGGAACCCCGATCGAGCGGATGGCTCACGCCTTGCATTTACGAGCCGCGAATGTGGGATCAGATGTCGTCCTTGCAAGCGATTTTCCGCCTTCCCGCCGCCCAGAGCCTGGCCGGGAAGCTGGAGGATTCCCCCTCCCCCTGGGGAGCGCTCATCGAAGACTTCCCGGCCGTCACGTTCGCGGGCGGCGCTCCATCGCGCGGATTGGCGGGCCTCCCCCTCGCGGTCGAGCGATGGGAATCCCAATCTTTCAATTTCTATGCGCTAGATCGGCGCCTCGACGCGCTGGCGGAGCGGGGGAGCGGCCCTTTCGCCATCGTCTTGCGCGGCCTCCGGGGGCGGGGCGAAGAGCTGGCGCGGGTGGCGCGCCAGGTGCTCACCCGCTGCCAGCGCTGGATGGACCGCCGCAACGAGGCCTCCCGCGCGCCGCTCTTCGACCGCGTCCTGCGCCGCCACCGCGAGCTGCACGACCTCGCCAAGCCGCTGGTGCGCGCCGACTACGACCACGCTCTCGACACCTGGCAATGGCTGCTGCGGCTGGCGCCGGAGGCCGGGATGGCCGAGCAGCTCGCGGCGCTCCTCCACGACGTCGAGCGCCTGGTCTCGGAGGCGGACTTCCGGGTCGAGCAGCGGGCGGCCGACTATCAAGCTTTCAAGCAGGAGCACGCGGCGCGGGGCGCGGAGATGGCCGACGCCCTGCTCGCCGCGGCCGGCTGCGACCGGGCGACGCGCGAGCGGACCGCCCGGCTGATCGCGGGACACGAGGAGCCTCCGGCGGCCGACTCGAGAGACGCGGGGGACTCGCCGGCGCTCTCCCTCCTGAACGATGCCGACGCTCTCTCCTTCTTCTCGCTCAACAGCGTGGGGTACCTCGACTACTACGGGCCGGAGCAGACGCGGCGGAAGGTGGCCTACACCCTGCGCCGTCTCCGCCCCGAGGCCCGCCGGCACCTCGCCGGGCTGCGCCTGCCGGCCGCCGTGGCGGCGGCGCTCGCGGAGGCGGGAAGCGAGCTGGAGCGGGTGGCATGAAGCTGGTCATCTTCGGGCTGACGATCAGCTCCTCGTGGGGGAACGGCCACGCCACCCTCTGGCGGGGCCTCTGCCGGGCACTGGCGAAGCAGGGGCACCGGGTGGTCTTCTTCGAGCGGGACCTCCCCTATTACGCCATGCACCGCGACCTCCGGGAGCTTCCCGGCACCGACCTGCGCCTCTACACGGATTGGGCGGCGGTCCTCCCCGCGGCGCGCCGCGAGGTGGCGGACGCCGACGCCGCGATGGTGACCTCCTACTGTCCGGACGGCGCCGCGGCCTGCGACCTCGTGCTGTCGACCGCCGGCCCGCTCTCCGTCTTCTACGATCTCGACACGCCGGTAACCCTCGAGCGGCTGCGGCGCGGGGAGGCGGTCCCCTACCTGCCGGCCGCGGGGCTCGGCGGTTTCGACCTCGTCCTCTCCTACACCGGCGGCCCGGCGCTCGGCGAGCTGCGCGAGCGCCTCGGCGCCCGCCGGGTGGCGCCGCTCTACGGCAGCGTCGATCCGGAGGTGCACCGGCCCGCCGCTCTCATGCCGGAGTTTCAGGGCGACGTCTCGTACCTCGGCACCTACGCCGCCGACCGCCAGGAGGCGTTGGAGCAGCTCTTCCTGGCGCCCGCCCGGCGGCTGACGGAGAAGCGCTTCGTGATCGGCGGCGCCCAATACCCGGTCGATTTCCCCTGGGGGGAGAACGTCTTTTTCGTCCGCCACCTGCCGCCGGCGGACCATGCGGCGTTCTACGCCTCCTCGCCCCTCACCCTCAACGTGACGCGGGCGGCGATGGCAAGCTCCGGCTTCTGTCCCTCGGGACGCCTGTTCGAGGCCGCCGCCTGCGGCACCGCGGTGCTCTCCGACCGCTGGGAAGGGCTCGCGGCCTTCTTCGAGCCGGGGCGGGAGATCTTCACGGCGGCCGGCACCGAGGAGGCCGCCGAGATCCTCTCGCTGCCGCGCGAGGAAATTCGCCGGGTCGCCCGCGCTGCCCGCGAGCGGACGCTCGCCGAGCACACGGCGGAGCGGCGGGCGGCGGAGATGGTGGAGATGCTTTCCCGGACGCAAGGGAGCCCGCCGTGAGCGTCTGGGGGCTCGTCCCCGCCGCCGGCATGGGGAGCCGCATCCAGCCGCTCGCCTTCTCGAAGGAGCTGCTGCCGGTGGGGAGCCGCGTCGACGGCGGCACCGAGCGCCCGCGGGCGGTCTCGGAGTACCTGATCGAGCGGATGCTCCACGCCGGCGCCACCCACCTCTGCATCACCATCTCGCCGGGGAAGTCGGACATCGTGGAGTACTACGGCGGCGCGGTGGGGACGGCGCACGTCTCCTACGTGGTGCAGCCCGAGCCGCAGGGGCTCTGCGACGCCCTGTTCCGCGCCCTGCCGCTGATCGGCGCCGGCGACCAGGTGCTGGTCGGGCTGCCCGACACCGTCTGGTTCCCCGAGGACGGCTTCCGCCGCCTCGGCGAGGACGCCCTCTCCTTCCTGCTCTTCCCGGTCCGCCACCCCGAGCTCTTCGACGCCGTGGTGACCGACGCCGGCGGCCGGGTGCGCGAGATCCAGGTCAAGCAGCCGGGGGCCGCGAGCTCCTGGATCTGGGGGGCGTTCCGCCTGCCGGGACGGGTGCTGCACGATCTCCACGCCCTCTGGCGCGAGCGCGGCGGGCGGGATGTCTACATCGGGACCCTGGTCAACGAATGGCTGGCGCGCGGCGGCGAGGCCCGCGGCGTCCGCGCCGGAGAATCCTACGTGGACGTCGGAACGCTCCACGGCTACCGCGAGGCGATTCAACTCCTGGAGAGGCGAGAGGTGCCGGTGTGATCGAAGCCGTCAAGCTGTGGAACGAGCCGAACAACAAGTCGCACTGGGACTTCGAGATCGATGCCGAGTGGCGGATGTTCGCCCGCATGGCGGCGCTGGCGGGCGACGCCGTGCGCGGGGAGAACGCCACCCTCACCCGCGTCCTCGGCGGCATGTCGCCGATCGACGCCGGCTTCGTGCGCAACATGCAGTCGCAGGGGGTGCTGGAGCACGTGGACGCGATCGCCGTGCACGGCTTCCCGCTCGACTGGAACCACTGGCAGATCGACGAGTGGCCGGCGCGGCTGGCGGAGATCCAGGCGCTGACCGACCTGCCGGTGTGGGTGACCGAGGTGGGGGTCTCGACCTTCGGCGCCGAGGAGGTGCAGGAGTTCGGCCTGCGGCGCACCGCCGAGCTCCTCCTCGGCCGCGCCCCGCGAGTCCACTGGTACAGCCTCTACGACCTGCCGCGCGCCTGGCCGGCCACCACCCGCCACCGCGAGGCTGAGGGCTCCTCCTACTACCGCCATTTCTACATGGGAGTCCTGCGCGAGGACGGCGCGCCCAAGCTCGCCTGCAAGCATTTCGCCGACTACACCCCCGAGCTCGGCATCTGCCAGTGGTTCCACTTCGAGGACCACCGGCTGGACAACGCCGTGCACTGGCTCCGCGAGCTGGGGGTGAAGAAGCTGCGCACCGGCCTCTCCTGGGCCGACAGCTTCCGTCCCGGCGCCGACGCCTGGTTCGACCGCCAGATGAAGGCGCTCGACGAGTTCGACCTCACGATCACCTACTGCTTCACCCCCGAGCACCGCGGCCTCCAGCCCCACCACACGAGCCCCCCCCACTGCCCGGAGGAGTACGCCGAGTTCTGCGCCCGGATGACCAAGCGCTACGCGTAAGGCGGGAAATCCGCCGCTCAATCCTCCGCGTAGTAATCCAGCCCCAGATGGGTGATCTGCTCCTCGCCCATCAGGTAGCGCAGCGTGTTCTTGAGCTTCATCTGCTGGATGAACAGGTCGTGCTCCGGATAGAGGCCGGGGAGGGTCATCGGGCTCTTGAAGTAGAAGGAGAGCCATTCCTGGACGCCGTGCATGCCGGCGCGGCGGGCGAGGTCGAGGAAGAGGGCGAGGTCGAGCACCAGCGGCGCGGCGAGGATCGAATCGCGGCACATGAAATCGATCTTGATCTGCATCGGATAGCCGAGCCAGCCGAAGATGTCGAGGGCGTCCCAGCCCTCCTTGTTGTCGCCGCGGGGGGGGTAGTAGTTGATCCGCACCTGGTGGTGGAACCCCTCGTAGAGGTCGGGGTAGAGGTGGGGCTGGAGGATGTGCTCCAGCACCGAGAGCTTGCTGACCTCCTTGGTCTTGAAGCAGTCGGGGTCGTCCAGCACCTCGCCGTCGCGGTTGCCGAGGATGTTGGTCGAGAACCATCCCTGGAGGCCGAGCATCCGCGCCTTGAGGGCGGGGGCGAGGACGGTCTTCATCAGCGTCTGGCCGGTCTTGAAGTCCTTGCCGCAGACGGGGACCCGCCGCGCGCCAGCCAGCTCGCGCAGCGCCGGCACGTCGAGCGTCAGGTTGGGGGCGCCGTTCGCGAACGGGATGCCGAGCGAGAGGGCGGCATAGGCGTAGATCATGCTCGCCGGGATCTCGTCGTCGTCCGCCTGGAGCCCCGCCTCGAAGGCGGCGAGCGTCTCGTGGACCGCCGACGGCGCCATGTGGATCTCCGTCGAGCCGCACCAGACCATCACCGAGCGGTCCACCCCGCGCTCGCGCTGGAAGGCTTCGATCTCGTCCATCAACTGGCGGGCGAGCTCCCACTTGCTCCCCTGCTTGAGGTGGGTGCCGTGCAGCCGCTTCACGTAGCGGGGATCGAACACCCCTTGCATCGGCCGGATCGCCTCGAGAGCGGGACGCAACGGGTCGAGGAGCGACCGTTCGAGGACGTTCGCCTCGCAGGCGGCCGCGTAGGCGTCGTCGGGAAAGATGTCCCAGGCACCGAACACGAGGTCGTCGAGCTTCGCCAGCGGCACGAAGTCCCGCAGGCGGGGGACGCGGTTCTCCGTCCGTTTGCCGAGGCGGACGGTGCCCATCTGGGTCAGCGAGCCGATCGGCTTGCCGAGGCCCCGCTTCACCGCCTCCACCCCGGCGATGAACGTGGTGGCGACCGCGCCCAATCCCGACCAGCAGCACGCCCAGCTTCCCCTCCGCCGGCTCGATGTGCACGCCCTTCTGGCTCATGGTGATCTCCCTTTGACGTACGCCCGTTTTCATGCAACTCGCGGACCATGGGAATGTTGGAAAATCGTGCCCATGAGCGACTCCCGCCCCGTGGTCTGCGTGGATCTGAACGGCGTGCTCGACCGCTACACCGGCTGGAAGCACGACAAGCATTGGGACCCGCCGCGCCCGGGAGCGGACGAGTTCCTGCGCCGGCTGGGCGAGCAGGGGTTCCGGGTGGTCGTCTTCACCACCCGCTGGGCGGACGACGCCCGGGCCTGGCTCGCCGAGCACGGCCTCGACCGCTGGGTCTCCGAGGTCACCGACCGCAAGCCCGCCGCCCACGTCTTCGTGGACGACCGCGCGGTGTGCTTCCGCGGGGACTATGCGGCGACGCTGGAGGAGGTGGCCCGCTTCCGGGCGCACTGGGAGGAGCCTTAACCGGCGACCGCCCGCCGCAGCCGCTCCGCATACCGCGCCGCCTCACCGCGCATCCCCGCCGACTCCGCGGGGGCCGCGCTCTCCAGGGCCTCGGCGGCGAGGGTGTGGCGGCCGGTCTGGAAGGCGAGGTAGGCCAGGGTGTAGAAGGCGAGCTGGAACGGCTGGGCGCGGGGGTGGCCGCTGCGGTGGGCGACGGCGGCGGCGAGCCGCTCCAGGGCGCCGTCGTCGAGGTCCAGCTCGACCGCGGCGCCGGCCAGGTCCCAGGCGACGTCCTGCGCTCCCACCAGGTCGTTCCCCCGGTGGTGGTCGAGGGCGTCGGCCTTGAGGATCTCGCCGCGCGGCGTCACCAGCCATTCCCAGGCGTGCATCTTGTTGTCGGTGCGGACAGGGCGCGCCAGGCGCGCGATCTCCGGCAGCCGGCCCCGCCACTCCTCGAGAGCGCCGGTGAACGCGCGCCCCAGCGCGGCCTGCGTGTTGTGGAGCACCATCTCGAAGAGCCGCAGGGGGGTGGCTCCGCGCACTTCCTGGGGGGCCGGCAGGCGGGCGGCCCGGAAGGCGAGGTAGGCGGCCACGGCGTCGAGCAGCCGCCGTCGGCCTTCCCCCACTCTCATCCCCTCGACGAGAGGCAGGGGGCGGGCGTCCCACAGCCAGGGGCCGATCAGGAAGCCGTGGCGCAGCCCGGCTACGGGGGGGATCAGGCGCTCCTCGCCCAGGGCCTGGGCCAGCTCCAGAGCTTCCTGGCCGTAACGTCCAAGCCCCGCGAACTTGAGGAGCCAGCGCCCTCCTCCCGCCTTCAGCAGGTACTTGCGCCGCTCCCCCTGGACGTCCGCCGCCGGCCAGCGCGAGCGGTCGGGAAAGAGCTTCTCGCGCCAGCGGCCGGCGCTCAGCTCCTCGAGCGGCGCGGTGGGCTCCCCGGCGAGGTCCTCGGTCCACCTCGCCAGCGGCCAGCGGGCGCCGGGGGCGGCGAACAGGGTTTCGAAGTCGGCGACGTACCGGCGCGCCCGCCGCCAGCGCGTCCGATGGCGCTGGTTGGCGTACGGCCCGGGCTCGCCGCGATGGCTGGGAAAGAAGGTGATCGCCGCCGGCGCCACCCCGCGCTCCTCCAGCCAGTCGGCGACCGAGCCGAAGGAGCTCCCCGAGAGACCGGGCCCCTCGTCCACCACGGCGAAGCTCGGCGCGGGGCCGGCGCCCGCCAGCAGCTTCCGTTCGAGCTGCGGACCGACGTCGACGCGGCGCGTGAAGGGGTGCCCCACGGGGCGCACGCTCGCCGTCGTGGCCCGTTCGCCGGCCACCGCCGCCACGCACGCGGCGAGCCCGGTGCCGATGCTGCGGATGCCGATCACCCGCAACGGGCCGTCCGGCAGGGCGTCCAAGGCCTCTTCGGCGGCTGCGAGGTAGGCCTCCGGGTAGAGCCCATAGAAGGCGTACCCCTCGGGGGTGGAGACCTCGATCACCGCCGGGAGCTCGCGGGAGAGCAGCTCGTCGAGCGTCCGCGTGGCCGCCGCGAGGACGAGGCGCGCCCTGCCTCCCGTGGGCTGCGAGCCGCGGGCGCGGAAGGAGGCGAGGAGCAGCGCGGCGAGCGTCCGGGTCAGCCGCGCGGCGGCCTCTCCCAGCGCCGCCGGCCGTTCCTCGCCGTCGAGCCCCCGCTGCGCGTCGAGCAGCCCCTGCTCCAGCTCTCCCGCCGCGATCAGCAGGCCGGCGACCGCCGCGTGCCGCTCGATTCCGGCCGGCGTTTTCATCAGCCGCTCCAGCCCGGCGCGGAGGGCCTCCGCCTTCGCCTCGGGGACCTCGCACCGGCGGGCGTCGCCGTAGACCAGCATGGATCTTCCCTCAGCCCGCGAACCGCTCGCCGTAGGGGAGAGGAGCCGGCAGCGGAGCGCGCTGGCGGGGGAGGGCCGCCTCGCGGTAGGCCCGGAGATACCCCTCGGCCATCCGCCCCGGTCCGAAGCCGAGGGCCCGCGCCTGCGCGTGGCGCGCCAGCCGGCGGCGGTGGACGCCGTCGCGGATCAGCCCCGCCAGAGTCTCCGCCAGGGCCTCGCCGTCGTCGGGGGGGACGAAGAGGGCGCAGCCGTCCCACAGCTCGCGCAGGCTGGCGACGTCCCCCAGCACCAGCGCGCAGCCGGCGAGCGCCGCCTCGAGGATCGACAGGCCGAACGGCTCGTAGCGGGCCGGCAGGGCGTAGACCGCGGCGCGGCCGAGCCAATGGGCGAGGTCGGGCGGCGCGAGCCTGCCGAGCGGGCGCAGGTTCGCGAGCGGCAGGTGCGCGAGCGGGGAGCGCCCCCCTTCCGGGTGCTCGTCCTCCCCCGCCACCAGCACCGGCCAGGCGAGGCGCGGCGCCACCCGTGCCAGGGCCGCCACGTTCTTGGCCTCGTCCCACAGCCGGCCGGCACCGAGCACGAAGGGCTCCTTGGGCAGCGGAGGGAACAGCTCGCGGCAACGGCCGTTGGCGATCACCCTCGCCTGGTGCAGCGGGCCGTAGAGCTCCTCCAGCGAGCCGAGCATGGCGGCGGTGGGCGCCACCACCAGGTCGGCGCCGCGCAAACCGTGGGTTACCCGCTGGTAGTAGGGCTCCCACTCGGCCGGCGCCGCCTCCCCCTTCACCGCCCGCCACCAGGAGAGCACGCAGGAGTGCCCCACCACCACCACCGGCGCGGCGAAGGGGAGGCTGCCGTGGCAGTAGCCGTTCAGGTGCACGACGTCGGGGTCCGTTTCGCGCTCGAGATCGAGCAGCCACTCTCCCGCCGCGTCGACGTCGTCCCAGGGCTCCCGCATCCATTCGAGCCGGTAGGCGCTCGCGTAGACCTGCACGTTGGCGAGGCCCGCCGCCTCCGCGGCCTGGGCGCGATCGAGCGGCCCGCCCAGGGTGGCGAGCGCCACCTCGACCCGGTGGCGCGCCAGGGCGCGGCAGAGCTCGAGGGCGTAGGTCCACACGCCGCCGACGGTGTCGGTGGTCATCAGCACGCGGCGCGTCTTTTTGTTTTGGTTCGCTTTGCCTTCGTTCGGTTGGTCTTCGTTCACTCCTCGCTCCTCGCGGGGTCGGCCGCGGCCAGGGCCGGCAGCGCCTCGCGATAAGGAGCCGCCGGCCGGCCGGGAGCCGGCTCGCAGCAGAACATCTCGTCGCCGGGGCGCGCCGTCACCCGCAGGCCGGCCGAGCGCAGCATCGCCTCGCTGCAGGCGAGGTTGGGGACCCACCAGTTGGTGGGATCGCCCGCCATCTTTCCCTCTACAAAGGCCATGCCCGGCCAGCCCGGCGCGAGCAGCCGCCGGCGCTCCTCCAAGGGGAGGTCGGGGGGCGTCTCCACGATCTCGTCGCCGGGGAGCGACAGGGTCTGGAAGACGAGCAGCCGGTCGACCTTCTCGGCCACCATCTCGAGCGCCAGGAGAGGGTAGCGGAGGTGGTAGAGAACCCCCATGAACAGCACCAGGTCGAAGCGCCCGGGGAGGCGCGGCAGGTCGTAGACGGTGCGCTGCTCGAAGCGCACCCGGTCGCCGTCGTCGAGGTGGCGGCGCGCCCACTCCGCCTGCCGCAGATAGCGCGGATCGGCGTCGATCCCCAGCACCTGGGCGCCGCGGCGGGCGAGCTCGAAGCTGTAGAAGCCCGCGTTGCAGCCGATGTCGAGCGCCGTCGAGCCGGCGAGGTCCGCGGGAAGAAAGGGAGCGATCTGCTCCCACTTGAAGCGGGGAAAGTCCCCCAGCGGGTGGTCCGGCGCCGTCTGCATCCCGCCGGCCAGGTGCAGGTTGTGGAACCAGGGGCCGAGGGAGCGCACCTCGCGGGCGATCGCGCTGTCGCCGGGCGCCCCCGCCGATTCGAGGGTGGCGAGGCTCAACCGGCCATCTCCCCGGCGGCGAGCGCGAGGGGCTCACCCGTCCGCCGGCGCCGCCGCCGCGCGCAGGTAGGACTCGAGCGTCGCGGCGCGGTGCGCCGCGGTGTGCTCGGCGAGCACCCGCTCGCGGGCTCGTCTACCGATGCGGCGGCGCTCGGCCTCCGGGATCTCGCGCAGGATCCTCCCCACCTCCTCGGGGGTCGCCGCGATCAGGATCTCGCGGCCGGGCATGAAGAAGGTGGCGAGCCCCGGCCAGTCGTCGGAGACGATCGGCGTGCCGCAGGCGGCCGCCTCGAACAGGCGGATGCTGGGGGAGTAGCCGGCCCGGCGCATGTCGGCGCGGGTGACGTTCAGCGTGTAGCGCTGGCGGTTGTAGAACGCCCGGTGCTCGCCCGGCGCCAGGTGCTCGAAGCGGTCCACGTTGGCGGGCCAGGCGATCTCCGGCGGATAGCCGGGGCCGGCCACCGCGAAGCGCCGGCCGGGCAGGCGCCGCGCCGGCTCGAGCAGCAGCGCGTCGACCGCCGGCTGGCGGTCGTCGCTGTAGGTCCCCAGGTAGCCGAGCTCCCAGCGGGGCTCCAGATCCTCCGGGAAGTAGAACGTCGGGTCGCACGAGCAGAAGAGCGGCCGGGCGCGCCGGGCGCCGAAGCCCCGCTCCAGGCGGTCGAGCGTGGGGCCGCCGGTGAACGAGAGGTAGAGGTCGAAGCAGGGGATCTGCCGCGGGTGGAGGTACTCGTAGTCGCCGCGGGCCAGCTTGGCGAGCGTCACCGGGGTGTCGATGTCGTAGAAGGCGGTGACTCCCCGCGCCTCGCCGAGCACCCAGTCGGCCACCGCCTCCCCCTGCTGCACGTAGGAGCCGAGGATCACGGCGTCGGCCTGCCGCACCCGGGCGCGGAAGCGGCCCGCGAGGTCGGCGCGGTCGCGGTAGAGCTCGGTGGCGCCGTACGGCGGGCGCGGCAGGTCGCGGTTCTCGGCGTACCAGGGGACGTCCTGCTCCAGGAAGAGCACCCGGTGCCCCCGCCTCGCCAGCTCGCGCACCAGGCCGCGGTAGGTGGTGGCGTGGCCGTTTCCCCAGGAGGAGGTGATCGAGAGCCCGAGGATGACGATCTCGAGGGGCTCCAGGGGCTCGAGGGGCTCGCTGTCCAGGGGCTGGCTCATGCCGGCACCTCGGCGGCGGCGCTCCTCCCGGCCAGGATCGCTTCCACCTGGTCGGCCCGATGCCGGTAGGTGTGCCCGGCGAGCACCCGGCGCAGCGCCGCCCGGCCGATGCCGCGCGCCCGCTCGGGAGTCAGCCCGGCGAGCAGCGCCGCCACCTCGTCGCCGCTGCCCGCGAGCAGCACCTCGCGGCCCGGCTCGAGGAACTCCTCGATGCCGTCCCAGGCGTCGCTCACCAGGCAGGCGGCGGCGCCGGCGGCCTCGAAGAGGCGGGTGGCCGGCGAGTGGCCGAAGCGGGCCATGCTGTCGCGGTTGACGTTGAGCACCGCCCGCGGCGTGCAATTGAAGGCGTTGTGGTCGCGGGTGGAGACGTGCCCCAGCGGCCGCACGTTGGCGGGGAGCGATCCCGCCTCCCAGCCGCTGCCGCCGATCAGGAACGAGCGCTCGGGGAGCGCCGAGGCGGCGCGGCCGAGGAACTCCCGCACCCGCTCCTCGCGGTCCGGCAGGCGGTTGCCGAGGAAGGCGAGGTCGCAGGCGAAACGGGGGTCCGGCGGCACCGGATGGTGGGTCGCGGGGTCGAGGGCGTTGTAGACCGGGATGCAGTCGCGCGCCCCGAAGCGCCGGTAGGCCGCCACCACCCGCGGCCCGCCGCCGTAGGTGAGGACCAGGTCGTAGCGCGGCACCAGCGGGCGCAGGGGATCCGCCGGATCGGCAGCCATCCGCTCCAGGGTGGCGGGGGCGTCCACGTCCCAGAAGACGACGCTCGTCGCCGGCCCCTGGAGGGCGAGGACCTCCCGCTCGAGGAGCTCGTCGAACACCCCGACGCCGCTCGCCTTGACCACCAGGTCGGCGCCGCGGGCCGCTTCGAGCATGGCGAGAACGGCCCCCTCCTCGGCGGGATAGACCACCACCCGGGCCCAGTCGGGGTCCGCCATGTCGCGGTGCTGCTGCCGCTCGAAGGCGTCCGGCTCGTAGAAGGTGATCGCGTGGCCGCGCCCGGCGAGCGCCCGCAGCAGCCCGCGGTAGTAGGTGGCGGCGCCGTTCCAGTAGGACGACACCAGGCTGGAGCCGAAGAAGGCGATGCGCTGGCCGCTCGCCTCGGCCGGTCCGCTGGCCGGTCATAACGCCACCTCGTGCAGCGCGGCGGGCGCGGCCAGCTCGTTCAGCTCGGAATGGATCGCCAGCAGCTCGTCCGCCCGGTGGCCGCAGGTGTGGCGGGCGAGGATCGTCTCCCGTCCGTGGCGCGCCAGCGCGGCGCGCAGGCCGGCGTCCGCGCGCAGCTCGCGCAGGCGGCGCGTCATCTCCTCGCCGTCCCGCGCCACGAGATAGTCGCGGCCGGCCGCGAACAGCCCCTCGCTGTCGCGCCAGGGGGCGCTGACCAGCGGGATGCCGCAGGCGAGCGCCTCGAAGACGCGGATGGTGGGGATCCCCGGCAGCGCCTCCACGTAGGGGCGGCGCGGCACGTGGAGGGTGAAGCGGTGGCGGGCGAATTCCTCCGGCACGCGGTGGTTGGCGAGCCAGCCGCGGTAGCGGACCCCCGCCGCCTTCAGGGCCGCCAGGCCGTCCTCGGGGTAGCGCACGCCGAAGGCGTCGGCCGTGAGCCCCAGGGCGCGCACCGGCTCCAGGAAGAATTCGTGCAGCTCGGCCGTCCGCTCGCCGTCCCCCCAGTTGCCGATCCACACCAGGTCGGCCTCGGGCACGACCTCGGGGAGCGGCTTGAAGAGCGTGACGTCGGCGGCCTCGTGCCACACCCAGACGCGGTCGGCCCATCCCCGCTTCAGGTAGCGCTCGCGCACCGCCTCCCCGAAGGCGAGGACGCCGTCGTACCCCTCGAGGTCGTAGGCCGCGAGGCTCGCCGGCTCGGACACCGAGCGGTGGTGGGTGTCGTGGAAGAGGAGCGAGTAGCCTCCGGGTCCGCCCTGCCGCCGGCGGTGCGCGCCCAGACGGCGCACCAGCTCCGCGGGGTTCCACTCGTGGACCAGCACCAGGTCGGCGCCGTCCAGCGCGCGGTCGAGGTCGAGCGTGGCGAGATCGTAGAGACGGCTCGCGAGGTCCGGATAGGCGCGCCGGTAGCCGGCGAGCTCCGCCTCGCCGTCCCGCTCCGCGAGGAGGTTGGCGCGGCTCCAGCCGTCCCGCGGCTCCCAGGCGGTGACCCGGTGCCCGCGCTCCTGGAGGGCGCGGCAGAGGCCGCGCAGGAAGTGGGCGTTGCCGTGGTTCCAGTCCGACTCCAGGGAGTGGCAGAAGAGGACGATCTGGAGCCCCGGACGGAGCGCCGGGCGCCCGCTCATCCCACGCTCCTCAGCTCGCCCAGCTTCGCCGCCTTTGCGGCAACGGCGACCTCCGGCCGCCGCCGGTCGGCCGCCGCCACCGCCGCCGCCGCGGTGAGAGAGGCGGCGGGGGCGGAGAGCTGGCGCAGCCACTGGAGCAGGCGCCCCACTCCCTGGCGCACGTCCACCCGCGGCTGCCAGCCGGTGAGCCGCTGGAGACGGCGGGTGTCGGAGACGTAGTAGCGCTGGTCGCCGACCCGGGTCGGGGCGTGCTCCACCTCCGGCCGCCGGCCGGTGAGCTCGGCGACGAGGTCGAGGAGCTCGAGCAGGCTCAGCGTGTTCCCGGGGCCGCCGCCGACGTTGAACACCTGCCGCGAGACCACCGGCATCTGCCGCTCGGCGCGCAGGAAGGCGTCGACCAGGTCCTCGACGAACAGCACGTCGCGCACCTGCCGGCCGTCGCCGTAGAGGGTGATCGTCTCCCCGGCGAGGGCGCGCAGGAGGAAGTGGGCGACCCACCCCTGGTCCTCGGTGCCGAACTGCCGCGGCCCGTAGATGCAGCTCATGCGGAAGACCGCCGTCTCGAGGCCGAGGGTGCGCGAGTAGTCGAGGACGTACTGGTCCGCCCCCCCTTCGAGCAGCCGTAGGGGCTGTGGAAGTCGAGCGGCCGGGTTTCCGAGATGCCGTGGCGGCGGATCTCCTCCTTGACCGGCGAGTAGCGGTCGCCGTCGCGGCTCAGCTCGACGTCGGGCAGCGCGCCGTAGACCTTGTTGGTCGAGGTGAAGAAGAGCCGCGGCGGCCGCGGGCAGTGACGGATCGCCTCCAGCAGCTCGAAGGTGGCCCCCAGGTTGATCTGGAAGTCCTCCCGCGGGTCGGCGAGGCTGGTGGTCACCGCCACCTGGGCCGCGAAGTGGAAGACCGCCTCCACGTCCCGCAGCGCCGCCTTCACCGCCGCCGGGTTCCGCACGTCGGCGCAGAGCAGCTCGACCTGCGCCCCGTGGCGCTGCCGCAGCCACTCCGCGTTGCGCTCCACCCCGGGACGGGAGAGGTTGTCGAGGATGCGCACCTTCCGTCCCTCGCCCGCCAGCCGGTCCACCAGATTGCTCCCCACGAAACCCGCGCCGCCGGTGACCAGGGTCCACCGCTTCCCGTCACCCGCACGGCCGCCACCGCCGTTGTCTGTTGTCCTGCTCACGGTTTCCCTCCTGACGTCAAAGGGTCAGGCCGCGGGACGCCAACTCGTCCCGGGCCGCGGAAACGCGATCGACCGCCTGCTGCCGTGGCAGCCACTCCGCCAGCTCCTGCAAGCCCTCCTCGATCGCCACCCGGGGCGCGTAGCCCAGCACCTCGCGCGCCCGCGAGATATCGGAAAAGCAATGGCGGATGTCCCCCGCCCGGTAGTTGCCCGTCACCTCGAGCCCCACCGCGGAGAGGCCGAGCACCTCGCCCATGCGCCCGGCCAGCTCGCGGATCGCGAACGACTCGCCGCTGCCGAGGTTGAACACCCCGCCCGCGACCTCGGCGGCCCCGGCCTCGTAGGCCAGGCGGCACCCCTGCACGATGTCGTGGACGCTGACGAAGTCCCGCCGCTGCTCGCCGTCCTCGAAGATCAGCGGGCGGTTGCCGTTGAGCAGGCGCGAGGCGAAGATCGCCAGCACGCCGGTGTAGGGATTGGAGAGCGCCTGGCGCGGGCCGTAGGCGTTGAAGAAGCGCAGGGCGACGGTCGGCATGCCGTAGGTCTCGCCGATCATCAGGCAGAGGCGCTCCTGGTCGTACTTCGAGAGCGCATAGACCGAGGAGAGGTCGGGCGCCTTGTCCTCCGGCGTCGGCACCGGCGACAGCCAGCGCCCCGCCTCGTCGCGCACCTCCCAGTCGCCGCGCTGGAGCTGGGCGCGGCTGCGGCGGAGGCCGGAGCGGATGCGCCCCGCCTCGTCGCGGTAGAGCCCCTCGCCGTAGAGGCTCATGCTGGAGGCCACCACCAGCCGCTCGACCGGCTTCTCCACCAGGGCTTCGAGCAGCACCGCCGTCCCCAGGTTGTTGACGCTGGTGTACTCGGCGATCTCGTACATGCTCTGCCCGACGCCGACCGCGGCCGCCAGGTGGAAGACGCCGTCGACGCCGCGCAGCGCCCGGCGCACCGCCTGCGAGTCGCGCACGTCGCCGACCATCAGCTCCACCTCGGGGCTCAGGTACTCGGGAGCCCTCCCCTCGGGGTGCACCTGCGGCGAGAGGACGTCGAGGGCGCGCACCCGATACCCCTCCCGCAGCAGCTCGTCGGCGAGATGCGAGCCGATGAAGCCCGCCCCGCCCGTGATCAGGACGCTCCCTTTCGTCATGCCATCCCCTCCTGCCGTGTCCGGCCGTAGATGCGGTCCACCACCTCCGCCACCCGCACCGCCGACTCCACTTCGGGGTCGAAGCCGCGGCCGGCGGCGAGGCAGCGCGCCCAGTGCTCGAGAGCCCGGCCCCCCCAGGCGTCGGGCGGCGCGGCGAGCGTCTCCCGCGCCGTTCCCCGGAAGCGCTCGGCCACGAAGTCGTAGAAGGAGCCGCCGACGTTGCGCAGCTCCGCCCCCCCCGCCGTGCCGTAGAAGGAGGCGGCGATCACCGCGTCCTGCCCCGCCGGCAGGTTCCACGAGCAGGCGACCTCCGCCACCGCGCCGGAGTCGAGCTCCAGCCGCGCCACCGCGTAGTCCTCCACCTCGCGCTCGGGGTCGCGCAGCGGCGCGCCGCCGGCGAAGCAGCGGGCGGTCACCGCCGGCACCCCGGTCTCGCCGAGGGTCCACAGCAGGAGGTCGATCAGATGGGTCCCGAGGTCGATGACGCAGCCGCCGCCGGAGCGGGCGGGGTCGTAGAACCACTCCTTGTCGGGGCCGTAGGCGTTGTGGAAGACCAGGCGGGCGGCATAGACCGTCCCCAGCTCTCCGGCGGCCACCAGCTCCCGGATACGCCGCGCCCCTTCGACGAAGCGATAGGAGAGGTCGACGCCGAGCCGGCGGTCGGCCCGCCGCGCACACTCCACCACCTCCCGCGCCTCGCCGGCGCTGCGCCCGAGCGGCTTCTGGCAGAAGACCGGCAGCCCGGCCGCCAGCGCCCGGCGGCTCTGGCCGGCGTGGAGGGCGCTGGGGGTGGCGATCACGATCCCATCCAGCCCGGGCCCCAGCTCCAGCAGCTCGTCGAGGCCGCGGCACGGCAGCGCGCCGGGGGCGGCGGCGAGCGCCGCCGCGAGCAGGTCGGGGTCGGGCTCGGCGATCGCCGCCGCCGTGGCGGCGCCCGCGGCGCAGACCGACTCCATGCGGTGGCGGCCGATCCAGCCGGCGCCCACGAACCCCAGGCGGGGAAGCGAGCCGTTCGCGCGCTCGCCGGCGCTCACATCTCCACCCAGCTCTTCATGAACCCGTCAGGGCGCGCCGCGGCGATCTCGAGGGCGTCGGCGAGATTCTCCAGGGGGAAGCCGTGGGTGAGGAGAGGAAAGGGATCGAGCCGCCCCGCCTCGACCGCCGCCACCGCCTCGCGCAACCCCCGCGTGTAGATCTTCGGGTCGCGCTCGTGGGCGTTGATCACGTCGAGGCCGCGCCAGTTCCACTGCTGGAGGTTCACCTGCCGGAGGCCGTCCTGGTGGTACCCGGCGATGACCAGCCGGCCGCGGACGCGGGTGAGCTCGCCGGCGAGGTCGAGGGGGCCTTGCTTGCCCACGCATTCGATCACCCGCTCGCACCCCTCGCCGCCGGTGAGCGCCATCACCTGCGAAACCACCGCGCTCGGGTCGTCGAGCGGGAAGGCGTGCTCCGCGCCGTAGCGCCGCGCCAGCTCCAGGGCAAAAGGGCGCCGCGAGATCGCCAGCACGCGCGCTCCCAGCCCCGCGGCGAGGCCGGTGAGCAGGGCGCCGAGGAAGCCGATGCCGACCACCGCCACCGTCTGTCCCGGCTGGAGGTCGCTGCGGCGCAGGACGTTCATCACGCAGGCCAGCGGCTCGCCGGGGAACGTCCGCCCGGCGAGCGAGGGGGGCAGCGGCACCACGGCGTCGGCCGCCGCCACGTCGTACTCCGCGAAGGCGCGCTCCGAGAGGAACGCCACCGGCTGGCCGGGCTGAAGCCCTTCGACGTCAGGCCCCAGCCCGGCGATCTCCCCCCAACCCTCGTGGCCGGGCTGCCCCCCCGGCAGCGGATAGTGGAACCACTCCCTCCCCTCGAAGACCGGCAGGTTCGAGGCGCAGATGCCGCACCCCCCCAGCCGCACCAGCACCTGTCCAGGACCCGCGACCGGCACTCCCGCCTCTTGCAGCTCAACCCTGCCCGGAGAAGAAATCACTGCCACTCTCACAGCGGCGCATAACATTCAAAAGTCGTGCCAAAAGGGTACGCCAGGGCGCCGGCGTATCGTCAGGAGAGATGATCGAGGGGCAGGCCGCTCTCCGCGGAGTGGCGCCGCTCCCCTCGGGCCAAGAGGGAGAGCGGACGAGTAGAAATTACATGGCGGACGGCGGATTCATCCCGCCTGGCGGTGACGGACCACGTGCGGCGGGGCGCCCAGCAGATTCTTGACGCGGGGGCCGAGCGCCTGGAGGTGGGGCATCTTCCCGTGGGCGTCGAGCGCCTCCACGGACGCCCATTCCTCCACGAAGACGAATTCGACCGGGGTCACTCCCGGGAACGACCGCAGCAGGTCGTAGCGCAGGCAGCCGGCCTCGCGGCGGGTGGGCTCGAGCAGCGCGCGGAGGACACTCTCCAGCTCCTCCTCCCGGCCCGGCGCGGCGAGGAAGGTGGCGATCACGTGGATCGCTGTGGGCGGTGTCGGCCATCGGTCTCTCCCTTGAAAGATTCAGTGTACCGGCACCAGGTTCAGACGATGGACCGCCGGCCCGGGCAGGAACGGCGTCGGCGTCCCCTCCTCCCAGGCCGTCTCCCCGTTCTGGTAGTAGGGCGAGAGAGGATTGCCGCTCTGCCCTCCGGGCATGTGGAAGAGGCCGGTCTCCTCGTGGCCGGGGGAGACCACCATGCGCTCCGAGGCGCCGAAGCTCGGCCCCTGCACGCGGGGCATGTTGGCGTCCCCGGGGAGCGGGCGCGAGGGCACGTCGAGGAAGCGTCCGAGGGCCGGCACGGCCAGGCTCAGCGGATGCTGGATGTGCGTCGTGTTGCGCTCCCCCCAGGTGCGGTCCGCGAGCTTCGGCCCCACCGCCTCGTCGGCCGTCACCACCTGGTCCACGGCGGCGAGGAGCGCCTCGTCCCAGCTCTTGAACCGCGGATCGAGCAGGTGGAGCGGGCGCTCGGTGACCAGCCGCCAGAGCGGACCCTCGAACTGCGACGGCGGCCCGAAGCGCTCCCCTTCCGGCACCTTCCCCTGGCCGGAGAGCGACAGGAAGACCTGACCCTCCAGGGCGCCCCGGAACATCCGCACCGCCCGGTAGCCCGCGGAGCCGACCGAGGCCCGCCCCGTCCAGCCATTCGCCACCAGCCGCCGCAGCTCCCTGCGATGCTGGTGCCCGGCCACGGCCGCCGGGCTCAGGGTCTTCAGCAGCAGGGCGCGCCAGCGCGCGAGGAAGAGGGCGCGGTCGTCGAGCTGGACGGCGAGCAGGTCGCGCGGCGCGGCGTGCGCGAGCCGCATCAGGTCGTCGCGGATCTGCTTCGCCCGGGCGCCGAGGTCGTAGCCGCCGTTGCCGAGCTTCGCCAGCATCTCGCCGTCGACCACGCGGGCGTTGGCGGTCCAGATCCGCCCGGCCGGCGGATCGACGATCCGCGGGTGCTCCTCGGGGGTGAGCCAGCCGTCCCAGCGGCGGGTGCCGTCCGCCCAGGAGGTGGGGAGGCGCCCGTCGAAGCCGACCCGGCGGGGGATCTGGCCGATGATCGTCCAGCCCACCCGGCCGGTCTCGTCCGCCACCGTGAAGTTCTGCGGCGGGATGCCGGCGCGGTTCGCCGCCGCCATCGCACTTTCCAGGGTGCGCGCCGTCTCGAGCCCCGTCGATCCCAGGTTCACCGCCTCCGGATGATGGGCGATCCAGGCCAGCGCCCGCGGCCGGCCGTTGTGGTCGTTGCCGATCACCGGCCCCCAGATCGTCTCCTTCACCTCCAGGGTGTCGTCCTTGCCTCCCTTGACCCTTATGCGCTCCTCGAACGTCGTGAAATGGCGCGGTCCCTGCGGGGTCTTGTAGACGTCCGGATTCCGTGGATCGACCTCGAGCTCCACGAGGTCGGTCCAGTCCCCGTAGCTGTTGGTGAATCCCCACGCCACGTGGCCGTTGCTCCCCACCACCACGAAGGGGGTCCCCGGCAGGGTCACGCCGGTCATCCGCAGGCTCGCACCGGCAGGGTCCGGCCAGACGAGCGAGGCGCGGTACCAGGTGTTCGGCAGCCGGATGCCGAGGTGCATGTCGTTGGCGAGCAGCGCGTGGCCGTCCGCCGTGTGGGCGCCGGACACCGCCCAGTTGTTGCTCCCCGCGGCGGAGATCGCGAGGTCTTCGCCGCCGGCCGCCGCACCGCGCAACGCCGCCGCCTTGGGGAGCGCGGGAGCCTTCCGCAGATCCAGGACCTCGGGGCCCGGGATCGGCGGCGTGGCGAAGGGCGCCCCCACCACCGGCGCGTCCCACTCGGTGCCGGCCGGCGCCAGGAAGTCCACCATCTGCGGCGGGAGGGTGTCGCGCAGGACGCCCAGCGCCGACTCGCGCCGCCCCGACTCGTCGTTGAGCTCGAAGAACATGGCGTAGACGGCGAGGATCGAGTCCTCCGGCTTCCAGGGCACCGGATCGACGCGCAGCATCAGGTACTCGAACGGCTTGCCGCCGAGGGAGGAGAGGCCGGCGTTCACCCCGTCGGTGTACGCCGCGAGGAGGGCGCGGTCGCCGGGGGAGGCCGCGGCCAGCACCTGCCGCGCCCGTTCGCGGAAGCGGTGGACGCGGTGCTGGCGGTCGCTCTTCAGGACGGGCGGGCCGATGATCTCCGCCAGCTCGCCGGCCGCCTGGCGCCGCAGCAGGTCCATCTGGAAGAAGCGGTCCTGGGCATGGAGGAAGCCGAGCGCCCGCGCCGCGTCGAGCCGGTTCGCGGCGTGGATCGTCGGCACCCCGAGGTCGTCGCGCTCGATCTCGACCGCCGCCGCGAGCCCGGCCACCCCGCGCTCGCCGTCGAGCTGCGGCAGGCTGGCCGTGAGGCGCCCATGCAGCCAGAGGCCGGCGGTCAGCGCGATCACCCCCAGGATGACGAGGAGGACGACGAGCGCCCGGAGGAGGCGGAACCCGGCGCCGCGGCGCGGCCGAAGCTCCGTGGAGGAAAGGTAGGACGAGGGTGCGGCCATGACGCGGTCTCCTCTTTCTTGGCGGAGCGGGGGCGCGGAACGCGCGGCCCCAGTCTCCCGGATCGGGGGGCGCACCGCAAGAGCGTTGCGCACTGCGGGGAACGGATAGACTCCCCGCCATGGCCGACACCGCCTACCCCGACCTCCGCGCCTTCCTCGATCAGCTCCGCCGCGACGGCGACCTGGTCACCGTCGAGGCGCCGGTCGACGCGCGGCTCGAGGCGGCGGAGATCCACCGGCGGGTGATCGCGGCCGGCGGCCCGGCGCTCCTGTTCACCAACGTCCGCGACCGCGACTTCCCTCTGGTCACCAACCTCTTCGGCACGCAAGGGCGCGCCGAGCGGGCCTTCGGCACCCGGCCGCTCAAGCTCATCCAGCGGATCGTCCATCTCGCCGAGACCCTGCTGCCGCCCTCGCCGGGGAAGCTGTGGGGGGCCCGCGACCTCGCCCGCGAGGCGCTGCGCATCGGCTCCTCGCGGCGCGCCGCGGGGCCGGTCACCGAGGTGATGACAGAGACAGTCCGCCTCGACCGCCTCCCCGTGCTCACCACCTGGCCGGAGGACGGCGGCCCATTCGTCACCCTGCCGCTGGTCTACACCGAGCACCCGGAAAGCAAACGGCACAACCTCGGCATGTACCGCCTCCACGTCCACGACGCGACGACCACCGGCATGCACTGGCAGATCGGCAAGGGGGGCGGCTTCCACTACGCCGTGGCCGAGGCGCGCGAACCAGGCGCTGCCGGTCACCGTCTTCCTCGGCGGCCCGCCGGCGCTGATCCTCGCCGCCATCGCGCCGCTGCCCGAGAACGTCCCCGAGCTGATGCTCGCCTCGCTGATCGCCGGCGAGCGGCTGAAGCTGGTGGCCCCCCCGCCGGAAGCCGGCGCCATCCCCACCCGCTGATCGCCTCGGCCGAGTTCGCGCTGAGCGGCAAGGTGCCGCCGCGCGTCCGGCGGCCGGAGGGCCCCTTCGGGGATCACTACGGCTACTACTCGCTCCAGCACGACTACCCGGTCTTCGAGGTCGAGCGGATCGCCCACCGCAAGGACGCGATCTACCCGGCGACGGTGGTCGGCAAGCCGCGGCAGGAGGACTTCTTCATCGGCGACCTCCTCCAGGAGCTGCTCTCCCCGCTCTTCCCGCTGGTGATGCCGGCCGTCGAGCAGCTCTGGTCGTACGGCGAGACGGGCTACCACTCGCTCGCCGCCGCGGTGGTCAAGCAGCGCTACAAGCGGGAGGCGATGGCCTCGGCGTTCCGCATCCTGGGCGAGGGGCAGCTCTCGCTGACCAAGTTCCTCTTCGTGCTCGACCGCCCGGTCGACCTCAAGGACTTCCGCGCCACCCTCACCCACCTGCTCGAGCGCACCCATCCGGAGACCGACCTCTACGTCTTCTCCAACCTCTCGATGGACACCCTCGACTACACCGGGCCAGTGGTGAACGAGGGATCGAAGGGGGTCTGGCTCGGCCTCGGCGATCCGGTGCGCGACCTCCCGCGCGGCTTCACCGCCCCCGAGATCCCGCAGGGCCTGACCGACGTCCACGTCTTCTCCCCCGGCTGCCTGGTGGTGGGCGGGCCGTCCTATGCGGACGATCCCGGCGCCGCCGCCCGCTTCGTCGCCCATCCGGCGTTCGCCGGCTGGCCCCTCGTGGTGCTCACCGACGAGCCCCGCCGCGCCGCCGCCAGCCCGATCAATTTCCTGTGGACCACCTTCACCCGCTTCGAGCCCGCGGCCGACCTCCACGCCGCCGCCACCTCCCTCGCCCGCCACCACGTCTCCTACAAGCCGCCGATCCTGATCGACGCCCGCATGAAGCCCTGGTATCCCAAGGAGCTGTTCGCGGACGAGGAGACGGCGGCGACCGTCACCCGGCGGTGGAAGGAGTACTTCCCCAATGGGAAGGTGGAGATGGGGGATTCGGGGACGGGGCATCTGACCCGTTAGCCCGGGCGGTTCTCTCCGATGAGCCACCTCGTCATCACCCTGACCATCACCGGCGTCGCCATGGCGCTGCTGCTCACCGAGCGGCTGCGCGCCGACCTGGTGGCGCTGCTGGTGGTGGTCGCCCTCGGCACCACGGGGGTGCTGACCACCGAGGAGACCTTCTCCGGCTTCAGCCGCTCGGCGGTGATCACGCTGCTCGCCATCTTCATCCTGACGGCGGGGCTCGAGCGCACGGGGGTCACCCGCCAGATCGGCGACCTCCTGGTGCGCATCGCGGGGACCAGCGAGCAGCGGCTGGTGGTGGTGGTGATGCTGGCCGGCGCCTTCCTCTCCCTGTTCATGAACAACATCGCCGCCGGCGCCGTGCTCCTGCCGCCGGTCTCGGGAGCCGCCAAGCGCGCCGGGGTCAATCCCGCGCGCCTGCTGATGCCGCTCGCCTTCAGCACCATCCTGGGGGGGATGGCGACGCTGCTCACCACCACCAACATCGTGGTCAGCAGCCTGCTGCGCGACCGCGGCCTCCCGGGCTTCGGGCTGCTCGACTTCGCCCCCCTCGGCCTGCCGATCGTGGCGGTGGGCATCGCCTACATGGCGCTCTGGGGGCGCCGCCAGCTCCCCGCGCGCTCGCCGGCCGAGCTGCACGAGGACCTGCAACGCCAGGAGGCCGACCTCGCCGCCGTCTACCACCTCGGCGAGACGCTGTCGCGGGCCGGCATCCCGGAAGGGTCGCGGCTGATCGGCCAGACCCTCGCCGGCGCCCACCTGCGCGAGACGTACGGCGTCAACGTGCTCGCCATCGAGCACGACGACCGCATCCTGCGCGCTCCCTCGCCGGATCAGGAGCTGCGCGCCGAGGACGTCCTGATCTTGAACGGCGAGCTCCAGGCTCCCGGGCTCGAGGGGGACCTCGATCCGCTGCCCCCCCGCCGCTGGCGCGAGAGCGACCTCGAATCGCGCTCGGTGGTGCTGGTCGAGGCGGTCCTCTCCCCGCGCTCGGACCTGATCGGCCGCACCCTCGGCGAGACCCGCTTCCGCGACCGCTACGGCATGGCGGTGATCGCCCTCTGGCGCGCCGGCCGCTCGCTGCGCACCAACCTCACCGACCTCCCGCTCGAGCTCGGCGACGGCCTCCTCCTCCAGGGGGACAGGAGCCGCCTGCCGGTGCTGCGCGCCGAGCCGGACCTGATCGTGCTCGACCGCGGGCTCGACGAGCCGCCCCCCTCGCGCCGCCGCGGACGGCTCGCCCTGCTGGTGATGCTCGCCACCTTCGTGATCGCCGCCACCAACCGCTTCGGGGTCGGCGAGGTGATGCTCGGCGGCGCGCTGGTGATGATCCTGATCGGCACCATCTCGATGGACGACGCCTACCAGGCGATCGAGTGGCGCAGCGTCTTCCTGGTCGCCGGCATGCTGCCGCTGGGGACCGCGATGACCAAGACGGGCGCCGCCGACCTGATCACCCAGGGGCTGCTCAACGTCCTGGGGAGCGCCGGGCCGATGGCTCTCCTCGCCGGCCTCGTGGCCCTCGCCATCCTGCTCACCCAGGCGATGAACGGCGCGGCGGTCGCCGCCGTCATCGCCCCGATCGCCATCCAGACCGCCCAGCGGATCGGCGCCGACCCGCGCGCCTTCGCCATGGGGGTGGCGCTCGCCACTTCGGTCGCCTTCCTCACCCCGCTGGGAAGCCCGGTCAACGTCCTGGTGATGGGCCCCGGCGGCTACCGCTTCAAGGACTACCGCCGGGTCGGGCTGCCGCTCACGCTGCTCCTCTTCGCGCTGATCCTCGGGCTGTTCCCGCTGATCTGGCCGCTCAAGCCGGGCTGATGAGAGATTCCGGCTCCGCGATCCCCCTCCGTCTGCTGGCCCTGCTGGCTGTGACCGCGGTGGCGGCCGTCGTCGTCCTGCGCTTGCCGGCCGTCCCGCAGGACCCGGCCTACCATCGCTTCGCGGACGACCGCTCCTGGCTGGGGATTCCCAACTTCCAGAACGTCGCCTCGAACCTGCCGTTCCTGGTCGTCGGGGCGATCGGTCTGGCCCGGCTCCGGCGGCGGCTCGCCGCGCCGGGAGATGCGACCCCCGTCCGAGAAGGGGGCCTGGCTCCTCTTCTTCCTGGGAGTCGCCGCCACGGCGTTCGGCTCGTCCTGGTACCACTGGGCGCCGTCGAACGACACGCTGCTCTGGGACCGGCTGCCGATGACCCTCGGCTTCATGGGATTCTTCGCCGGCATCGTCGGGGAGCGGATCAGCGAGCGCGCCTACCGCCTCCTGCTCTGGCCGCTGCTCGGAATCGGAGTGGCCAGCGTCCTCTACTGGTACGCCACCGAGCGCCAGGGGCACGGCGACCTCCGGCTCTACGGGCTGGTGCAGTTCTTCCCGCTCCTCCTGATCCCGCTGATCATGGCGCTCTACCGCCCCCGCTACTCGCACAGCCGCTACATCTTCTTCGCCCTCGCCTGGTACGCGGCGGCGAAAGGGCTCGAATACTGGGACCGGGCGATCTACACGGCGACGTCGGGGCTGGTCGGAGGACATGCCTCAAACACCTCGCCGCCGCCGTGGGTTGCTGGATGCTGCTCCGGACGTTCAGTCTCCGCGAGCCGGTCTGACGATTTTCCCGGAAAGTACGCTGCCGTGGAGAAATGTCGGCCGACATTTCCGCCCGGTCTGCTGCCGTGGCGAATTGCCGGCTGCCATAGAAAAAAGTCCCGGGATTTAAAGCTATGTCTGCTGACATTGAGGTTCGGCTGGCTGCCGTGGGAGAAATTGCCTTGCCGTGGCGCGTTGTCGGCTGCCGTGGGGGAATGTCGCCTGACAATTTTGCGCGGTACGCTGCCGTGAGAAAAATCGGGTTGCCGTGGCGGAATGTCGGCTGCCGTAGAAAAATGTCTCGGGATTTGGCGCAAGGTCGGCCGACAATCTGCTTCGGTATGCTGCCGTGGCGGGATGTCAGCTGCCCTGAGGGAATGTCTCGGTCCCTGACGCGATGGCAGCTTACCGCGTGGCTCGGTAAGCTGCCGTAGTCCATTACCGGGCGGCGTCTTACTTCGGCCGGCTCACCGTCCACAGCTTCACGGTACCGTCCTGGCAACCGCTGGCCACCGTCCCGCCGTCCGGCGCGAAGGCGAGGGCGGTCGCGGGGGTCTGGTCGGTGAAGGTCTGGCCCGGCGCGCCGCTCGCCGCGTCCCACAGCTTGACGTCGTTGCCGGAGCCTCCCACCACCAGCTTGCCGTCCGGCGAGAAGGCGACGGAGACCGCGAGATCGTTGCCGGTGGTGAGGGTCTGCCGGAGGGCCTTCGTGGGGACGTCCCAGAGGCGGAGGGTGTTGTCCATCCCCACGCTCGCCATCGTGTGGCCGTCGCTCGCGAAGGCGACGGCCTGGATCTCGCTGTCGTTGCCGCTGAGCTCCGTCAGGTCGCCCGTCTCCAGGTTCCACACCTTGACGGTCTTCCCCCAGCCGCCGCCGACCAGCGTCTTGCCGTCCGGCGAGAAGGCCAGGGCCCGCGTCTGGATCCCCTGCCCTTCGAGGGCCTTCTTCACGGTCCCGGCCTCGACGTCCCACAGATTCAGGGTGTTGCTGACGTTGCCGACCGCCAGCGTCCTGCCGTCCGGCGAGAAGGCGACGGAGGTGATGTTGTTCTCGGCCAGCTTCCGTTTCGTGTCGCCCAGCTTGCCCGCGGCGAGGTCGACGAGCGCCGCGTATCCCTCGCCGCTCTGATGGACCACTCCGATCGCCAGCGTCTTGCCGTCGGGAGCGAAGGCGAGCCCGTGGATCTCGCCGCCCGTCTCCTCGTGGGTCTGCAGGAGCTCGCCGGTCTGGACGTTCCAGAGCTTGACCGTCCCGTCCGCGCTGCCGCTCGCGAGCGTCTTGCCGTCCGGCGAGAAGGCGACCCCGGTCACCGGCTTGGTGTGTCCCTTGAGCGCAAGCCGGAGACCGGCCGCCTTGGGCTGCGCCGCCTCCGTTGCGCCTGGAGCGGCCGCGTCCGAGGTGGCGGGGAGCGCCGCCGCCGCATCGGGTTTCGGCGCTCCCTTGTTGCATCCGTTTTGAGTCAGGAGGACGACGGCGGCCAGAAAAGCCAGGGGGACGGAGCGATGCATGGGACTCCTTCGCGAAGGGCGCGGTCCGCCAGATGAGGCGGCCGCCCTGCACTGCGCCGCTCTGTGAAGACGACCGGGTCGGCTCTACCCTACCACTTACGGAGAGGGGGGAGTCTCCCGGCTGCGTTCAGCGCTATCCTGATCGGACGAACCACCGAACTTCAGGAGGCCCGCCATGTTCGAAGACCCTCAGAACGCCTTCATCCGCCTGCCCACGCCCGAGGAGCTGAGCGCCCGGCCGGCGGGCTCGGGCCCGAAGCCCACGTCCTACAACTTTGGATTCCCTTCCGGCATGGGGCGCCTGCTCGCCGCGCACGAGCGCATCGGCGGCGCCATGCAGGCGGCGTTCGCCGAGATCATGTTCGCGCCGGGGGCGCTCAGCCGCGCCGAGCGGGAGATGCTGGCGGCGGTCGCCTCCGCCGCGCAGGACTGCCGCTACTGAACGCAATCTCACGCAGAGTTTCTGCGTGTCGAGCACAACGATCCCCCACTGGTCGACGCCATCAAGCAGCAGCGCTGGCGGGACTTGCCCGGCCTGACCCCGCGCCAGCGCGCCCTCTGCACCGTCGCCGAGAAGCTGACCCTCGAGCCCACCCGCATGACGGCGGAGGACTGGCAGCCCCTGCGCGACCTCGGCCTCGACGACCAGGGGCTGCTCGAGGCCGCGCACGTGATCGCCATCTTCAACTACTTCCCGCGTCTGGCGGACGGCTTCGGCCTGGTGCCGGACCCGCACGTGCGGGAAGCCGCCGAGACCGGGGTGCCGTTGCGCCCGGTCGGCACGCCGCCCTAACGCTTGGGGCCGATCCGCAGCTCCGGCTCCGGCTTGGGCGTTTTCTTCGTGAACGGCTGCCGGCTCTGGGTCCAGGCTCGGACGGTGACCATCAGCTCATCCGTCCCCGCGACGGCCGAATCCTTCCAGACCCCGGAGTGAGCGTAGGGCTTCTGGCGGGAGTCGTAGGACACCAGGAAGCTCCGGAACTCGTTCGTATAGACCTTTTCCATCGCTCCCAGCTTGACCTCGAGCTGGGACATCGCGGTGAGATACCGGATCCAGCGATGCCCGTTCCAATGGAAGCCGGCCAGCGCGCGGCCGGCTGCCTTCCCTCGCAGCGTCAGCTTTTCGATCAGGGGGGGCGACATTTGGAGGTTCATCCCGCCTTCCAGATCGGACAGCAGGACATGGACGACGCGGTCGCGATACCCGGGAAGGCGCATCTGCGTGTTGTCGACCCAGTTCTGCATCGTGTTGAGAATCGCCTTGGCAAAGCCGAACGCGTCCGGGATGGGAGTCCAGGTGGGTGCTACGCCCTCCCCGGCTTCCTGCGGGAATTCGAGGTTCTGGCTCTCGTCGTTCTCGTCCTGCCGGTGAATGGCAGAGAACGGGCGCAGATTGATTCCGAACGTCGGCCGGCTGGGGAGCAGGCCATCGAAGAAATGGACCGGGAAATTGCTGCCGATCCCGCCGTCCGAAAACCAGCAGAGGCTGAGGGTTGGCGCCTCCGACGCCTTCTCTCTCGCCGGTTGCGGCTCGTCGTCGTCCTCGTCGGGCGATTTCCTCCAGGCGAGGTTCTCGGGGCGCGTCCAGTCCACAGCGTGGAGAGGAACGGCGCTGATCAGGCCGGGGAAGCTGAGGCTCATTCGCGCCGCTACCACGACCGGCAGGTCCGCGGGGGCCGGCAGAGGACAGAAACGCCCTTGCTTGAGGATCAGGTCGGTCATGCTCCCCGGCCTGCTCGGCGGCCGATGGTGCTTCTCCATCCAGGTGATGATGCCGGGAGGGAAGTAGCCCCCGAGCTCCTTCGGATCGAAGAACAGATCCTTGGTCGTGAACGGGATTCGCAGCGGCCAGCCGTGCGTCAGGTTCGTGGTCATCACCTCGAGATTGATCCGCCGCAAGCTCGGGTCCGCTTCCTGGTCCCCGTGATCGCTCGGTTTCTCCGGCTTGCCGGGTCCCCAGAGATCGCCGAAGGTCAGCGGCTCGCCCTCCGGGTGTCTTCCTGCGGTTGTGTTGAGGAGCTTCGCCAGCCAGGGAGTCAGCGGATCCTCCTGGCCTTTGCCCCGATCCAGCCCGTTACAGAGACCGAAGCCGTTAGCATTGAGGGCGGTCCAGCTTCCCTGGAGAAATCGGACGATCGCGCCGAGGCCGCCGCAAAGAAGTGCAACGATCGCCAGGAGGATCCAGGTGCCGTATTTCTCGCGGTCGGCCCCCAGCGGCAGCATGACGAGCAGGAACCAGAGCGCCGCGCCCAGCAGCGCGCTCAGGATCGCCGCAAGCCCGTGAAACTGGAGGATTTTCGGCAGGGCCCGGAGGGTCTTCTTCAGCTTGGAATCATTGCCCAGAAAGGACAGGAGGACCGCGAACGCGGGGCGTGTTTCCGGGGAGGGCTGGAACAGCGAGAGCAACCGGCACCCCAGCTCCTCGGGCAACGTTTCAAGTTTTTCAAACCCCGCTCCGGGCACGTTCCGGCCGAGCTCGGCCGCGGCGGTCAGCGCCGCGGCGATCGCCCCTGCCGAGGTTCCGCCGATGTTCCGGAACCGGTAGGTCTTCGCGAGCTCCGCGATCGCCAGCGGATAGACCACGCCGCTGGTGATCCCGCCCTTCATGATGATGTCGCACTCGGCCGGCGCGTCCAGGCCCTGGGGAGCGATGATCGGGGCCACAGTCATGGCAGCTTCTCCTCGTGAGCGGTGACGATGAAGACTAAGCTGACCTAGACGGACCGGTTTTCACATTTTCGCCGGATTTCCCCGCGGCGGCGTCGGAGGCCGTCCGCGCCGCCCGCCGCCGGAACGCCTGCGCCGTCTTGCGGTGGACGTCAACGACGATCTGGGGACGCAGCCGGTAGAGCCACCAAAGCAGCTTGGCGTAGAACGGGAAGACGATGATCGCCGCGTTCCGCTCGACGCCGCGCAGGATCTTCGCCGCCGCCACGTCGACGTCCACGTACTTGAAGGGGATCAGCGACTCGACCCCCTTCTGGTTCGTGCCGACGTACGTCCCGTTGTCGAAGATCCCCGTCCGGATGTACGCCGGGCAGACGACGCTCACCTTGACCCCGAGGTCCGCCCCTTCCGCTCGCAAGGTGATCGAGAGCCCCACGACGCCGAACTTGGTCGCCGCGTAGGGAGCGCCGAGCGCCATGCCGCCGAGCCCGGCGAGCGACGCGACGTTCACCAGGTGCCCCGACCCCTGCCGCACCATCCGCGCGTAGGCCGCCGACGCGCCATGGATCACCCCCCAGAGGTTGACGTCCATCGCCTTCTTCCAGACCTCGAGCGTCAGGCTCTGCGCCTCGCCGGCGATCGCGATCCCGGCGTTGTTGAACAGGTAATCGAGCCGCCCATGCGCCGCGATCGTCTCGTCGAGCAGCCGCTCGAACGCCGCCGCGTCCCGCACGTCGAGGGCGAACCCCGAAGCCCGTCCCGCCGGCCGCCACGATCCCCGCCGCCACGGCCTGCGCGGTTTCCGCCAGGAGATCCGTCACCACCACGACCGCCCCGCGGCGCCCCATCTCCTCGCAAAGTGCCCGGCCCAGGCCGCCGCCCCCACCGGTCACCACCGCCACGGCGTTCTGAAACGGGCTCGCCATCGGTTGATCCTCTCTGGTAAGTCGAGAGGAAAGCATAGCATTTGGAGAAATGCGGTGTGTCTTATCTCCGGTCGGCCGCCCGGCGATAAATCACCGGGCTAAGAACAGCGCCCCCTGAAGGGGAGCTTCAAGCCGGATTCATCCGGCGCCGTTCGTAGCCCGGGCATTCATGCCCGGGCGGGGGGTGCCCCGTGCCGCCCTACCCCATCCCCCCCACCGTCCGGTACAACCCCACAAACGCCGTGAAGACGTCCGCCTCCGCCTGCGCGGCGCCGTCCTCGGCTTGCAGCTCGGTGCGTTCGGCGTCGAGCAGCGAGAGGAAGTCGGCGACCCCCTCGCGGTAGCGGACGCGGGCGATGCTTGCCGCTCGCGCGCTTTCGCGGACCTCGTCGGTGAGCTGGACGAGGCGCTCCTGCTGCTGGCGATAGGTCACCAGCGCGGTGTCCGTCTCTTCGAGCGCCGTCAGCAGGGTCTTTTCATACTCCGCGAGGGCTTCCTGCGTCATCGCGTGGGCGCCGCGGAGGCGGGCGCGGGCGCTGCCGAGATCGAAAGCGCTCCATTGCAGCGCCGGGGTGACGGCCCAGGCTCGCGAATCGCTGGTGGCGAAGAGATGGCCGCGGCCGGCGAGGAGCCCGAGCACGCCGGTGATCGTGATCCGCGGATAGAGGTCCGCGGTGGCGACCCCTTCGCTGGCGGCGGTGGCGGCCAGGCGGCGCTCCGCGGCCCGCACGTCCGGCCGGCGATTCAGCAGCTGGTCGGGCGGACCGAGGGCGATCGCCTTGGCGAGCACGGGATAGGCGCGGGGGGCGAGGTCGACGGTCAGCTCTCCTGGGGCGTGGCCGGTGAGCACGGCGAGCCGGTGCTCGCGGGCCGCGAGCGCGGCGCGCAGCGGGGGGAGCTCCGCCGCGATCGCCGAGACGCGGGCCGCGGCGCTGGCCACGTCCTGCTCCTCGCCGATCCCCTCGTCGCGCCGCACCGTGGTCCAGCGCAGCGTCTCGCGCTGATTGCCCAGGCTGCGCTCGAGCACCGCCATCCGTTGTTGCAGGCCGCGCAGCTCGAAGTAGTTGCGGGCGACGTCGGAGGCCACGCTCACCCGCACGGCGGCCAGCGTGGCCTCGAAGCTTTCGGCGTTGGCCGCGGCGGCCTGGATGGCGGCGCGCACCCGGCCGAAGAGGTCGAGCTCCCACGAGGCGTCGAAGCCCAGCCCGGTAGGTGTCGATGCGCAGCGGCTGGTCGACGAACCCCGGCTGCGCCTGATCGCGCAGATCGGCGAAGGCCCCGGCCGTCACCTTGGGGTAGCGGTTGCGGCGGTCCTCGTCGAAGATGGCGCGCGCCGCGTCGAGGCGGGCCAGCGCGGAGCGCACGTCGTGGTTCGCGGCGAGCGCCGCGTCCTCGAGCTGGGCGAGCACCGGGTCGTCGAGCTGGCGCCCACCAGCGGGGGTCGTAGGCCTGATCCGAGAAAGCCGCCGAATCCCAACCTACCAGGGCGGAGGAGTGCGCGGCGGCGGGCGGCGGCGCCGTATGGACCGTGCAGCCGGCGATCGCCAGCGCCAGCGCGCCGACCCACAGAGCACGAAGCGGGAACGTTTGGAAAGATTTATGACGCATGATCAATGGCCCTCCACGATCGCCGCAATAGGGGCTTCCGTCGGCACGGCGGCCCGGGTCCGCCGCGAGAATCTCGCCGCCAGCCCCTGCACGACGACGTAGAACACCGGCGTCAGGACGAGCCCGAACAGCGTCACCCCGAGCATGCCGGAGAACACCGCCACGCCCATGGCGCGGCGCACCTCGGCGCCCGGGCCGCTCGCCAGGACGAGCGGCACCACCCCCATGATGAAAGCGAGCGAGGTCATCAGCACCGGGCGCAGCCGGACGCGGCACGCCTCGACGATGGCGGTGCGGCGCGGCACGCCATCGTTTTCCCGTTGGCGGGCGAACTCGACGATGAGGATCGAGTTCTTGCAGGCCAGCCCGGCGAGCACCAGGAAGCTGATCTGCGTGAACACGTTGTTGTCGCCGCCGGTCAGCCAGACGCCGCCGATCGCCGAGAGCAGGGTCATCGGCACGATCAGGATGACGGTGAGGGGGAGGGACAGGCTTTCGTACTGCGCCGCCAGCACGCCGTAGACGAGCAGCACGCAGAGCGGAAAGATCAGGAACATCGTGTTGCCGGAGATCGCGTCCTGATAGGCGAGCTCCGTCCACTCGAAGGTCATGCCGTTCGGCAAGGTTTTCTTGAGCAGCGCCTCCATCGCGCTCTGCGCCTGCCCCGAGCTGTGCCCCGGCGACGGAGCGCCGTTGATCTCGGCCGCCGGAAAGCCGTTGTAGTGCATCACCTGGTCCGGGCCGTAGCTCCGGCTCACCTGGAGCACCGAGCCGAGCGGCACCATCTCCCCACGGTCGTTGCGCGTCTGGAGGCGGGAGATCTGCTCCGGCTGCAAGCGGAACGCCGACTCGGCCTGCACGTTCACCTGATAGGTCCGTCCGAAGCGGTTGAAATCGTTCGCGTAGAGCGAGCCGAGATAGACCTGCAGCGTATCGAACACGTCGGTGAGCGGAATGCCGTAGGTCTTCACCCGCTCGCGGTCGACCTTGACGTCGATCTGCGGCACGCTGACCTGGAAGCTCGAGAAGAGCCCGAAGAGCGAAGGATCGCTCTGCCCCGCGGCCGCCGTGGTCTGCACCTGTTTGTACAGCTCCTCGAAGCCGAGCCCCGCGCGGTCCTCGACGAACAGCTTGAAGCCGCCGACCGCGCCGAGCCCCTGCACGGGGGGCGGCGGGAAGATGGCGACGAAGGCTCCCTGGATGGCGCCGAATTTCTGATTCAGCTCGCCGACGATGCTGGCGGTGTCCATCCCCTTGTGGCCCGCGCGCTGGTCCGAGGGCTTGAGGGTCACGAAGGCGATGCCGGTGTTCGGCGCGTTGACGAAGCCATTGATCGACAGGCCGGGGAACGCCACCGCGTTGGCGACGCCGGGATGTTTCATCGCCAGCTCCGACATCTGGCGGATCACGCGGTCGGTGCGATCGAGCGTGGCGCCGTCGGGGAGCTGCGCGAAGGCGACCAGGTAATCCTTGTCCTGCGCCGGCACGAACCCCTGCGGCACCTTGGAGAAGCCGAGGCCGGTGAGCGCGAGGAGCCCACCGTAGACGACGAGCGCCAGCGCGGCCACCCGCACCACCCGCACGACGCCCCCGGCATACAGCGACGATCCCTTGGCGAAAACGCGGTTGAAGCCGCGGAAGAACCAGCCGAACGATCGGTCGATCCCCCGCTGCACGCGGTCGCGCGGCGCGCCGTGGGCGCGCAGCAGCCGGGAGGCGAGGGCCGGGCTCAAGGTCAGCGAGTTGAAGGCCGAGATCAGGGTCGAGATCGCGATGGTCAGCGCGAACTGCCGGTAGAACTGTCCGGTGAGCCCGCTGACGAACGCGGTGGGCACGAAGACGGCGCAGAGGACGAGCGCGATCGCGACGATCGGGCCCGAGACCTCCGCCATCGCCCGCCGCGTCGCCTCCATCGGCTCAGCCCCGAGCTCGATGTGGCGCTCCACGTTCTCGACCACCACGATCGCGTCGTCGACCACGATGCCGATCGCGAGCACGAGGCCGAAGAGCGACAGCGTGTTGAGCGAGAAGCCGAGCGCCTGCATGATCGCGAAGGTGCCGATCAGCGAGACCGGCACGGCGACCAGCGGAATGATCGAAGCGCGCCAGGTCTGAAGGAAGATCGACCACCACGAGGACGACGAGCAGGATCGCCTCGAACAGCGTGTGCGCCACGGCCTTGATCGATTCCCGCACGTAGACCGTGGGGTCGTAGACGATCTTGTAGTCGACGCCGGGCGGGAAGCTCTGCTTCAGCCGCTCCATCGTGGCGTGCACGTCGGCCGAGGCCTGGAGCGCGTTGGTGCCGGGGCGCTGGAAGACGCCGATCGCCACCGCGGGCTTGTTGTTGAGCAGGCTGCGCAGCGAGTAGCGGTTCGATCCGAGCTCGAGGCGGGCCACGTCCGCGAGGCGGGTGATCTGCCCCTCCTTGGTGGCGCGCACTACGATGCGGCCGAACTCCTCTTCCGTGGTCAGCCGCCCCTGCGCGTTGATGGTGAGCTGGAAGCTGGCGCCGTTGGGGGCCGGCGGCGCGCCGAGCACGCCGGCCGCCACCTGGACGTTCTGCTCGCGGATCGCCCGCACGACGTCGGTGGTGGTCAACTGACGCGAGGCCAGCCGGTTGGGATCGAGCCAGACGCGCATGCTGTACTCGCCGGCGCCGAAGACCTGCACCGCGCCGACGCCCGGCAGGCGGGCCAGCTCGTCCTTCACCCGCAGCAGCGCGTAATTCGACAGGTAGAGCATGTCGTAGCGCTCGTCCGGCGAGACGAGGTGGGCGATGAGGAGGAAGTCGGGCGACGCCTTTTCCGTCGTCACGCCGATCCGCTGGACGTCCTGCGGTAGCCGCGCCAAGGCCTGGGCGACGCGGTTCTGCACAGCCACCTGCGCGTTGTCGAGGTCGGTGCCCACCGCGAAGGTGACGGTCAGGGTCAACGCGCCGTCGGAGGTCGCCTGCGAGAACATGTAGAGCATGTTCTCGACGCCGTTCATCTGCTGCTCGAGGGGCGCGGCCACCGTCTCGGCGATCACCTTCGGATTCGCCCCCGGGTACGCGGCGCGCACGATGACCGTCGGCGGCACCACGGCGGGATATTCGCTCACCGGCAGCTTCAGCAGGGCGAGGCCGCCGGCCACCACGATGCCGGCCGAGAGGACGGCGGCGAAGATCGGCCGGGTGATGAAGAAGGACGAAAGGTTCACAGCGCACCCCCCGTCGCACCCTTGGTTTCACCTTGCATCGCGGCCACCGTGGCATTGACCTGCATGCCGGGGCGCACCCGTTGCAGGCCGTTGATCACCACCAGCTCGCCGGGGGCGATCCCCTTGCGCACGACGCGCAGGCCGTCGACGAGCGGCCCGAGGGTGACCGTGCGCGATTCGACCTTCTTGTCGGCGCCGACCACCAGCACGAAGCGGCGGTCGAGATCGGTCCCCACGGCGCGGTCCTCGACCAGCACTCCCTGATATTTCGCCGTCCCCGGCAGGCGCAGGCGGACGAACAGCCCCGGCGTCAAACGATGATCCGGGTTGCGGAAGACCGCCCGCCCGCGGATCGTCCCCGTCGAGGGATCGAGCTGGTTGTCGAGGAATTGCAAGGTGCCTTCGTGCGGGAAGGCCGCCTCGTCGGCGAGCGCCATCCCGATCCGCAGGCGGCTCTCTCCGGTCCCTTGCCGCACGCGGTCGCCGTAGCGCAGGAAGGTCTGCTCGTCGGCGTCGAACGCGGCGTAGATCGGATCGACCGACACCACGGTGGTCAGCAGCGTGGCATCCCCCTGGCCGCCCGAGACGAGATTGCCGCGGGTGACCAGGGCGCGCCCGACGCGGCCGGCGATCGGCGACAGGACGTTCGTGAAGCTCAGCTCGAGCTCGGCGGCGCGCAGCATGGCCGCCACCGCCTCGACGTGGGCCGCCGCCTCGGCCGCGGCCCCCGCGCGGCGTTCGCGCTCCTCCTGGGTCATCGCGTTCTCGCTCGACAGCCGGTCGCCGCGCCGGGTTTCGGCGGCGGCCCGGTCGCGCGCCACCGTGGCCTGCGCGAGCTCGGCGCGCAGGCGGTCGACCTGCGCCTGGAACGGGCGGCCGTCGAGCTGGAAGAGCGGCTGCCCCTGCCGCACCAGGCTCCCTTCCTCGAACGACACCTGCGAGACGAGGCCGGAGACGCGGGGACGGATGGCGACTGATTGCACGGGCTCCAGCCGGCCGGTGAATTCGTCCCACTCGGTGACCTCGCGAGCCAGCGAGGGGGCGACCGTGATCTCGGGGAGTGTGGGAGTCGGGCTGCTGGAGGCGACCTGGGCGCAGGCGGCGAGGCCGAGAATCGCAACACCGGCGAGGAGGAGCGCCGCGAAACGGCGCACCGAGAAGATCGAGGAGACAAAGGATAGGAACGAGGTGCGAGATGGTCTGTTCATGGCGTCTTCAGGATGGCCCCGGCGGGGGGCCGCCCACAATCCGACAGACGCACGAGGCCGGCGTCATCCGAATACGGCAGGGCGGGATCGGCCGGCCGGCACAGGCCGCCCTCGTCCAAAGGGATGAGGAGGGTATGGCCCGGACGGTCGAGTGCCCAAAAGCTTGGGCAGGCCTATAATCGATTTATGTCTACCCTCGGCTCCATCGACCAGCGCGCTCCTTGTGGAGTGACTCCCCTCGCGGAGACCCTGGAAACCGACGTCGCGCGGCTCCAGGCCGAGCTCTCCCTCCTCCGCGACGAGCGGCAGCGCGCCGAGTGCATGGCGGCCATCCAGCGCGACGCCGTGCAGCTCGCGCTCGATCTGCTCGTCACCCACCCGGACCTGCGCGGCTTCTTCCGCATGTTCATCAAGCGCCTGGTGGACGACTCGGGCGCCCACGCCTGCGGCGTCTGGCTCCTCGACGAGGAGACGGGCGCCTGCGATCTGTGGATGGTGAACCTCCGCGGCGAGACGCTCACCGCCGAAAGCCCGGGCTGGGCGGCGCTCGATCTGCCGCGCGAGAGCATGGCGCCGTACCTCGTCGCCTGCGACGAGTGCCGCGCCGAGATCGTCGAGTACGACGGGGGACGACGCGCGCCTGCCGGAGCCGGTGCGCGCCTTCAACCGGGCGGCCGGCGTGCGCGGGCTGCTCGTCGCGCCGCTCAACCTGCCGCCGAAGATCCTGGGCTGGATCGCGCTGTCGAGCGTCGCCGACTCCGACTGCGAGCGCCAGTGGCTGATGGCGCTGCTCGACGCCACCGCGCGGCAGGCGACGCTCGCCCTCTACTACAGCCGCCTCGTCGAGCAGAGCCTGTTCGAGGCCCGGCGGCAGGCGGTGCTCGAAGAGCGCAACCGGATCGCGCGCGACATCCACGACACGCTGGCCCAGGGGTTCGGCGCCATCCTGATGCAGCTCCAGGCGGCGCAGCGCGGCTCTGCGAGCCTGCCGCCGAAGGTGGCGCGGAGCCTGGAGACCGCGGTGGACCTCGCGCGCACGCACCTCGTCGAGGCCCGCCGCTCGGTGGCGGCGCTGCGCCCCCACTCCGACGAGCGCCAGGACGTGCCCGCGGCGCTCCAGCGCATGGTCGACCTGGCGCAGCGCACCAACGACGTGCCGGTCGATCTCGTCCTCGACGAGCTGCCGGCGTTCGACGCCGGGGTCGAGCGCGAGATCATCGGCATCGCGCAGGAGGCGCTGACCAATGCCGTCCGCCACGCCCATGCGCGCCGCATCGTGATGCACGCGGGGGCCGTGCGCGGGGTCGGCTTCCGCCTGTCGGTGACCGACGACGGCCGCGGCATCGCCCGCGACTTCGGCCCCGGCGGCTTCGGGATGACCAGCATGCGCGAGCGCGCCGAGCGGATCGGGGCCTCGCTGACCTTCGTGACCGCGGCGCGCGCCGGCACTGAGGTCGTGCTCGCCTGGCAGCCGGCGGCCTTCGCGATCCCCCGAAGCCCCCGCGGGGAGCAGGCGGCCGATGGCGATCGCTGAATCGCGGCCGGCGGCGGCAGTTGGTGTGGAATCGCGCGTCCTGGTGGTCGACGACCACTCGCTGCTGCGCACGGGGGTCGCCAACATCATCAATCAGGAGGCCGACCTCGCGGTGGTCGCCGAAGCGGCGAACGGCCGCGAAGCCGTGGAGGCGTTCCGGCTCCACCGCCCCGACGTGGTGCTGATGGACCTGCGGATGCCCGAGATGGAAGGGGTCGAGGCCGTCCGCCGCATCCGCGAGATCGATCCGCAGGCCCGCGTCATCGTGCTCACCACCTACGATGCCGACGAGGACATCGCCCGCGCCCTGCAAGCCGGCGCCAAGGCCTACATCCTCAAGGACATCTCGGCCGACGCGCTGGTCGCCTGCGTGCGCGACGTGCTCAACGGCAAGAGCTATCTGGCGCCGACCGCCGCCGCCAAGCTGGCCGAGCGGGTGACGCAGGTGCAGCTCACCCCGCGCGAGCTCGCCGCCCTCCGCCTGCTCGCCAACGGCGAGAGCAACAAGGAGATCGCCTCCTCGCTGGGGATCTCCGAGCGCACCGTCAAGACCCACCTCGCCCACCTGTTCGAAAAGCTCGGCGTCACCAGCCGCACCGAAGCTACCCGCGTCGCCATGCGGCGCGGCCTCGTGCGCTTCGATTGAGCGGGGTCTGGAAAGTTGCGCCTCTCCCGCTCCCGCCCGGCGATGAATCGCCGGGCTAGAAACAGCGCCCCCTGAAGGGGGCTTGAAGCCGGATTCATCCGGCGCTGTTCTTAGCGCGGGCATTCATGCCCGGGCAGAGGACGTCGCGGCCTACTTTGCAGACACCCTCTAAGGCCGAGGAGACGGCGGAGGGGAAGGCGGCTCGGGCGGCTTCGCGTCGCCCGGAGGCGCCTCCGCACCCGGCTTCTCGGCCTCCGGCTTCGGCGTGAACAGCCCGCCGAAGCGGTGCTTCATCCAATCTCCGAGGCGCTCGCCGAGCTCGTGCTGGGTCTCTTCGAAGCGCGGCTCGTGCTCGAGGCGGCAGACCTGGGTGGGCTTCTGGCCGGGGAGGAAGACCTCGTTGATCTTGGAGGGGCAGATCGGCCGGGCGAGCAGCCCGCTCTGCCGGCAGATGGTGGCATGCTCGAGCCCCGGCGGCTCCACGAGCTCCACGCGGGCGGAGTCGCGCAGGGCGGCCTTCATGTAGCGCCCCCAGATCGGCAGGGCGGCCCGCGAGCCGGAGAGGTTGGTGGCCCCCGGGTTGTCGCGCCCCACCCAGACCACCGTCACGCGATCGGGACGGTAGCCGGCGAACCAGCTGTCGCGCGCCTCGTTGGTGGTCCCCGTCTTGCCGGCGAGGGGTCCGGGGATGCCGTAGCGCTGCACCCCGCGCGCCGTGCCGCGCTCCACCACCCCTTCGAGCACCGAGGTGGTGATGAACGCGATCTGCGGGTTGAGCACCGCCTTCTGCTCCTTCGGCTTCGGCTCGGCGACCGGCTTCCCCTCGGGGTCGAGCACGAGCTGGAGGCCGTGCAGCACCGGCCGCACGCCGCCATGGGCCAGCGTGGCGTAGACGGTCGCCACCTCGCGAGGCGTCACCGCGGCGGCGCCCAGCGCCATCGCCGGGACCGGATCGAGGTCCGAGTCGATCCCCAGCCGGTGCGCCACCTCGGCGACCTTGGGGAGCCCCACGGCCATGGCGAGGCGGATCAGGGGGACGTTGCGGCTCTGCTCGAGCGCCGTCCGCGCGGTGATCGTGCCGAGGTACTCGCCGTCGGCGTTCTTCGGCGTCCACCCCCCGCCGCCGGTGCCGCCCGCCTTCAGGGTCAGCGGCTTGTCCTCCACTTTCGAGGCGGCCGAGAACTTGCCGCTCTCGAGCGCCGTCACGAAGACGATCGGCTTGAAGCAGCTCCCGGCCTGGCGATGGGCCAGGCTGACGCGGTCGAACTCGCTGGTCGAGAAGTTGCGCCCGCCCACGTAGGCGAGGATGGCGCCGGTGCGCGGATCGACCGAGATCAGCGCCGCCTCGAGCGGATCGGCGTCGCGCGGCCCCTGGAGGTCGAGGGTGCGCAGGGTCTCGGTGACCGCCTGGCGGGCGATCCCCTCCTCGCGCAGCGACAGGGTGGAGAACAGGCTGTAGCCGCGGTTGCCGAGGCGGTGCAGGCCGAAACGCTCGCGCACCTCGTTCGCCATGGCGTCCGCGAAGTGCGGCGCCGGGCGGTCGCCGAGGCGGAGCGGCGCGGTCTCGATCGGGACGCTGAGGGCGCGCTCGAGCGTCGGCGGGTCGATCCAGCCCAGGGCGCCCATCCGCCGCAGCACCTCGTCGCGCCGCTGGCGGGCGTGGTCGGGGTGGGCGAGGGGTGAGTAGAAGCCCGGCGACTTGATCATCCCGGCGATCGCCGCGGCCTCGGGGAGGGTGAGCTCGGTCGCGTCCTTGCCGAAGTAGGCGCGCGCCGCCGAGCCGATCCCGTAGTACTGGATGCCTCCCGCGCCGCCGAGGTAGATGCCGTTGAGATACCCCTGGAGGATGCTGCGCTTGCTGTGCTGCACCTCGACCGCCACCGCGATCACCGCCTCGCGGATCTTGCGGAAGACGCTGCGCTCGGAGGAGAGGAAGACGTTCTTCACCAGCTGCTGGGTGAGCGTGCTCCCCCCCTGCGTCACCCCGCCGTGGCGCAGGTTGGCGAACAGGGCGCGCACGATGCCGGTGGGGGAGACGCCGGGGTGCCAGTAGAAGGCGTCGTCCTCGGCCGCGAGCACGGCGCGGATCACCGGCTCCGGAAGCTCCTTGGCGTTCACCGGCCACTTCTCCCGCGAATCGTCGCCATAGTAGGTGGCGAGCACCGGGGGCTCGAGCTCGGCCCGCTCCACGGGGCGTCCGTCCTCGCGCAGCGCGGCGATCTTCCCCTTCTGGAACTGGAAGAGGAGGAGTGCGCCCGGCACCGGCCCCTGCGGCGTCATGTGCCGCCGCAGGCGGAGCGCCAGGGCGTCGTCACCCGCCCGATACCTCCCATTGGGGAGAGCGTCGGCGTCGTAGGAACGGTAGCCGAGGGCGTCGAGCTCCGCCGCCAGCGTCTCGGGGGTCCCTTCGTCGCCGACGCGGAGCGCGGGCGCCGCCCCATAGAGCCGGGAGGGCGCGTTCTCCGGTCCGGCGCCGATGTCGCCGAACGTGCGCAGATACGGGAAGAGGAGCCACACCACCACCCCGAGGAAGAGGGCGCAGACGGCGGCGATGCCGATCAGCAGCCGTCGCAGCCGCGGATGGGCCCGCACCAGGCGGCGCAGGACCGCGACGCGGGGGATGCGGAAGCTGAACGGCATGACGGAGGGGAATCATGCCACAGCCCGGGGCTCCGGTCGCGGCGGGGAGCCGGCGAATTTGACTCGGGTACCCCCCTCGCTTAAACTGTGCCGCCTGTGCGTTTCCGTCGGGGCGTAGCGCAGCCTGGTAGCGCACCTGCCTTGGGCGCAGGGGGTCCCCAGTTCAAATCTGGGCGCCCCGATTCTTTACGGCGGCCCTTGTTGGATGAAGGGGCCGGCCCGAGGGGTCGAAACCGGGACGCGCGAGCCACGGCTGCCTGTAGCTCAGTTGGATAGAGCGGCGGCCTTCTAAGCCGCGGGTCGGGGGTTCGAATCCCTCCAGGCAGGCCACTCGTTATTTCTCATACCGCGCCACTTAAAGCGCGCCCTTAGCTCAGCTGGATAGAGCGGCAGCCTCCGAAGCTGTAGGTCAGAGGTTCGAATCCTCTAGGGCGCACCATCTCTCCCCACGGCTCGTCGATTCGCCCCAAGTGTTGATAGTAGAAGGAGTTGGAGTGGTTCGAACTCCTCCGATTTCGCCGCTTTGCGCGTCCGCCTCGAAACCCCTACCAAAGCTTGCCGGCTTCTCCCAAAGGCTGAACAGCAAAAGACTTGGCGTGGTTCGAACTATCTGATTCTCGCGGGTCTTGAGCCCCTCCGGATAAAGCACCTTCTGCAGCCTCTGCCGCTGGTCCAACGAAGCGGCGATCCACATCCGGTCCGCGCGGAGCGCCAGGTGATCGGCGAACGCGAGCACGGCCTCGATATCGATTTCGTCGAGCTGGGCGTCGTGGAGCTTGAGCTGCACCAGGGTTTGCGCCTCGCTCAGCTTCACCATCTGCTCCTGATAGACCTCCTCCGCCAGGGCCTGCTGATAGACGTACAGCTCGACGAGGCGGTCCCGCTTCCGCTTGATCTCCCGCAGCTCCGCGTCCCAGATCGCCCGGCGGTCCTCAATCTCTTTCTGTCGTCCTTGCCAGACGTCGAGCACGACCTCGCGGAAGAGGGCCAGATACTCGGGCTGCGGCCTCAGCTCGGCGAGGAGGTTGGTGAAGTCCGCCTCCAGGGCCTCCCGCCGGACCTTGGTCGCCTTGCAGCGCGCCGTCGAGGGGCAGTGGTAGTACCCATACTTGCGTCCCAGCCGGCTGGTCGACCAGCTCGCGGTCAGGGGGCGCCCGCACTTGTCGCAGAGCACGAAGCCCCGCAAGGGGAAGTCCGGCCGGCTGCGCAGGTGCGGGGTGACGCTGACGGTGTCGCCGCTCAGCACCGACTGAACCCGCCACCAGACATCGGGCTCCACCAGCGCCTGGAAGTTCCCTTGCGCCTCGAGATTCCAGACGGGAATCGAGATGCGGCCGCAGTACACGGGATTGGTGAGGACCTGCTTGAAGGTCTGGAGGATGAGCCGCTCGCCGCGGGCGCTCCGCAGGCCCAACTCGGTCACCTGGTCGAGCGTCGCGGTGAGGGTGTGGAGGCCTGAGGCCATCAGCTCGAAGGCCTTGGCTACCTGAGGCGCACGCTCCGGGTCGAACACGAGCGTCCGCCCGCCGCCGGCCCGGGTCGCATGGACATACCCCAGCGGGGCGCGCCAGACCCACTGGCCGCGGCGCGCTGCCTCCTGCATCCCCTCCTTGACCTTGGCGGACTTCAGCTCGTTGTCGAGCTGCGCAAAGACGGAGAGCATCCCCTCCATGGCCTTGCCCGTCGGGCTGTCGTCGATCGGCTGGCTCGCCGCGCGGAGCGTGATCCCCAGGCTCGCGAGGTGCCGGCGGATGACAGCATGGTCGTACGAGTTCCGCGCCAGCCGGTCGACGGTGTAGACCACGAGGTACTGCACGCTGCCGCGCTGCTGGCGGCAGTAGGTCAGCAGCGCCTGGAGCTCCGGCCGGTCCGCCGTCTTGGCGCTCTCGCCCTCCTCCATGAACACGCGGGCGATGCCGATCCCTTGCTGGTCGCAGTAGTCCAGGCAAGCCCGCTGCTGGACCGGGAGGGACAGGTTGCTCACTTGCTCCTTGGTGCTCACCCGGCAGTAGACCACGGCGCGTTGCATCACGATCTCTCCCCTCCATTCGTGGGCCCCGGTGCCCGCTTGTTCTGCTCGAGAAAGACCGCGACCGTTACATCGGCGAAGCCGTAGAGCTGGTCACGGAGGCGCTCGATCCTGGCGTCCGACATCCCCTCGGCAGAGGTTCCCAGGATCTGGCGGCAGCGGGCGATGGAAAGCATGATAGCAAGGGATCGAAGAGCGTTCGTCCTCGGGTGCAGTTGTACTCCACGCATTGGGGGTATTTGGAGCATTTCAGGGCATATCAGGAAAGAAATACGTACCGGCCCAATTCGATCTCGCCACCTGGAAAGTGGCTGTGCCGCTGACCGGGAGCGTCGAGCGGTGGGCGGCGCGAGTGAGAAGGGAGCGCGGCGGAGATGTCGCTCCAGGCGCCCGCCCGGATAGAGATGGCCGGGCCGCGAAGCGGCCGTACGCGAAGCCGCGGGCGGGGCCTTGGCAGGGCGAACGACGTGAGCCATCTGCCGCCCGATCCGAGCAACGCGAGGTGAGGGCCAGCCGTTTCGGCGATTCAAAGCTCGGGCGCAGGCCCGAGTTTTGAATCGTCCGAAACATGGCTCGCTACCCACCCACGGCTCCTCCCTGGGGCCAGCGAAATCCACAGGCAAGCCTGCCCTACTACAGGACTGAATGGAACTACAGGAAAGTACCTATAGGGAAGGGTTAGCGATTATGCGTAGCGGGCGTCAGTGATTATGCGTAAGGCCAGGAGGTGTCAGGAGGGACCGAGGCGTCAGTGATTATGCGTGGAAAAGGAGAGCGCTCCCCCGGGATTTCCTCAGCCGTTGGCAGTCCCCTCGCGGATGACCCTGCTGCCGGAAGCAGCCTAAAGTCTGCGCCTCTTCTGGCGCTCGCACCATTCCCCTTTCAGCCGCGTATCCGTGGCGCTGGCCGCTTGCTCCAGCGTTCGGATCGCAGGGCGGAGACTGTCAGCTAGGACGCACTCCAAGGCTCCCCGCAAGTCCGTGGCCACGTCGCAGGGGATCTCTCCTTCCTCCATCGCATCACGCTTGGGTGACTCAGGCAGGCCCCACAGAACCCGTGACAGCCGGTCCTCGATGCTCAAGATCTCCCCGGCGATTTGCGCGAGGGTGTCCTGTGCCGCCTGAACGCGATCGCGCTCCATCGGCTGCTCCTTACTCATAGGTTCGTCCTCCGGGGGCCGGGGATGCCGTCTGGCCGGTTGCCATCTCTGACCCGGCAGCATGCCATACTTCTAGAAGGCTGTAAAGCTGTCATGCAGGAAGTCTTACACTCGGTCCATGGGACCACGGGACAAGACCGAAGACGCAAGGCAGGAGAAGGCCGGCATCACGGACAAGGGTGTCAAGAAGACGATCTGGTTCCACGAGGACGAAGCGGAGGCGCTCAGGCTCCGGGCCTTCAAGGATCGGCGTTCCGAATCGGCCCTCGTGCGAGAGGCCGTGAGGCTCTTGCTCGGCCTCGAGGACTGACCCCCTCTTCGCGGAGACCGTCCGATAGAATCGCGTCATTCTGCGAAAGTACGGAATGACCGAGCACACCCTCACTCTGCTCCACCTCTCGGACCTCCACGTCCGCGCCGCCGAGCGCTCCTCCTGGCGACGCCGGCGGGTGCTCGGGAAAGCCTGGGCGGACAACCTCGACCGGTTGTGCGAAGACGGTTCTTACGACCTGGTCTGCTTTACCGGAGACGTCGCCTTCGCGGGTTAGCCGGAGGAGTACGAGCAGGCTACCGAGTTCTTTCAGGCGGTGCTCGATCGGCTCGGATTGGGCTGGGATCGCTTCTTCCCGATCCCCGGCAACCACGATATCGATCGCAAGATCGCGAAGGCATCCTGGAAACGTCTGCGCGAAAAGCTGCCGCGCGCGAGCCGGCCCGAGGTTGCCGCGTGGCTCGCTGGCGGCGGGGCGCCGCTGGGATTCAAGGATCGGGAACGCGAGCAGGTCTTGGAACGACAAGCGGCCTACCGCCATTGGGTGCAGGATCTTGGCCTTGCTGATCTCGATCCCGCCAGCTCGCCGCACGGTCTGCTGGGATACCGCAAGACTCTTCGTCTTCCGGGTATGCCGTTCGATTTTCACGTTCTGGGGCTCGACTCCGCCTGGGCCTGTGGCGATGACCATGACGCCGGCAAGCTCTGGCTGACCGACGAACAGGTGATGCAGCTGGCCACCGAGGCCACGGGGAATGCCCTGGAGGGCTTCCGTCTCGTTTTGGTGCATCACCCCTTGGACGAACTCGCGGACGGCACCGAGATGCGGCGGCTGCTCGCCGACCGGGTGGACCTGGTGCTCCGCGGCCACCTGCACGAACCGGAAGCCCAGACGTGGGCTGACCCTGAGCGAACCCTCCGACAGGTCGTGGCCGGCTGCCTCTACGAGCACGACCGCTTTCCCAATGCCTGTGAGCGAATCCGGATCACCCTGGACGAGCAGGGGCGGCCTTTGCGGTACGACCTCCGGTTCCGCGGCTGGTCCTCGCGCGGCTTCTGGTTTGACGACAACAGCCTCTACTCGGAAACGGTCGACGGAAGACTTACCTTGTGGGTGGAAGGGAGGCCGGACGAGCTCCCGGCGGATCTCCGGGTCGCGCGGGTCTTCGTCGGCCGCGAGCCCGAGCTGGCCCAATTGACCGCGAGCCTGCTCCAGGAAGGAGCCACGCGCCCCGTGGCGATCTGCTCTGTCCAAGGTATGCCAGGGGTCGGAAAATCCTATCTGGCCGAGCGCTTCATCTATCTCTATCAGGACCGCTTTCCGGGCGGCGTCTTGCACTTGGTCCTCGATGCGGAGAGTGTGCCCGAAACGGCCGAGTCGCTTTTGGGTGAGCTGGCGGATCGGCTGCGTTTGTCACCCCGGCCAGAGGGTCTCGCGGAGAGGGTTCGGAACCGGTTGCTCTTTCCCCGCAGCCTCCTCCACGTAGAGAACGTGGATGCAGAGCCCCTGGCCCGAGCCGTCGCACGGCTGATCGGCCTTCTCGGAAGCTGCCCGGTGCTCCTCAGCGGCCGTTACCAGGCGCTGGGCGAGACGGTCGGTTGGGTTCAGGTGCCGGTTCGCCCCTTCGACGAAACGATGGCGCTTTCCCAACTGGCGGAAGAGTTCGGAGACGGAGCGAGACGGGAAGAGAAGCCGGTCTACCAGCAATTGGTCCGAGCCGTCGGTTTTCTCCCTTTGGCGGTCCATCTGGCCGCCGGCTACATTAAGGCTGGGCATTCGGTGGAGGGATTCCTGACGCAGTTGCGACAGACGGGCTTCACCCTGCCCGCTGCGGACGTTGCCGAGCCAATTGTCACCCGCAACGAGTCACGGATGGTGATCGCGAGCACCTTTGCTCTTTCGCTGAATGCTCTCGCTGCCCAGTTGGGACTCCAAGGAGAGCGCTTGATGTCGGGCCTGTTCGACCTGGGACATGCTCCCGCTGCGGGGTTTGGAGCGAGCCTTGGCAGTGCTATCGCGGATCTCTCCCTCCTTGACTTCGAGCGGCTCGCGGTGGCTGCCCAGCGACTCTCCCTCCTTGACGCCATCCCTGCCTCGGTGCGGCGCGATAGCGCCTACCGGCTCCATCCCCTGCTGGCCGAGTTGCTGCGAGCCCGCAGCGGTAGCGACGGGAGCGAAAGAGCGCACTCCCGCGTGACCGCATGGTTCTCTTCCCGACTGCCGTCACTTCCCGCGGGGAGGGAAGAGGAGCAAGGAAAACGATGGTGGGAGATCCAAGCGGAGACTGAGACCTTGAAGCTCTGGCTCAACGAGCTTCGCGAAGGAGAGGGAATCGTCGTCGAGCGCGCGGGTTCCGTGTTCGCCATGCTGAACGGGCCGTTCCACGCCTGGCTGAGCTTCTGCGAACGCTTGCTGAGCGGATCTCTTGAGGAGAACGCGCGCTCGAACGTGCTTTGGACCCTTAGTCAAGTAGCGCGCCGCTCGGGAGATCTTGATCGGGCTGCCGCAGCGGCTCGAGAAAAGGCCGACCTCGATCAAATGCGAGGAGAGGAGCGAGAGAAGGCGCTCGCCATGGGCGTTCTGGCCGACGTGCTCCAGGCCCGTGGGGACTTAGAGGGAGCCCTGCGCATCCGGCGCGAGGAGCAGCTTCCGGTCTACGAACGCCTCGGCGACGTGCGGTCGCGCGCGGTGGCGATGGGCCAGATCGCCGACGTGCTCCAAGCGCGTGGGGACCTGGAGGAGGCCCTGCGCATCCGGCGCGAGGAACAGCTCCCGGTCTACGAACGCCTCGGCGACGTGCGGGAGCGCGCAGTAACGATGGGCAAAATCGCTGACATGTTCGAAGACCGAGGGGACCTGGAGGAGGCCCTGCGCATCCGGCGCGAGGAGCAGCTTCCGGTCTACGAACGCCTTGGCGACGTGCGGGAGCGCACGGTGACGTTGGGCAGGATCGCCGACGTGCTCGAAGCCCGTGGGGACCTGGAGGAGTCCATGCGGGTTCGGCGCGACGAAGAGCTTCCGGTCTACGAACGCCTCGGCGACGTGCGGTCGCGCGCGGTGACGATGACCAAGATCGCCGACATACTCCAAGCTCGTGGGGACCGGAATGAGGCCCTGCGCATCTATCGCGAGCAGCTTACGGTCTACGAACGCCTGGGCGACGTGCGGTTGCGCGCGGTGACGATGGGCAAAATCGCCGACGTGCTCCAAGCCGGCGGGGACTTGGATGAAGCCCTGCGCATCCGGCGCGAGGAGCAGCTTCCGGTCTACGAACACCTGGGCGACGTGCGGTCGCGCGCGGTGACGATGGGCAAAATCGCCGACGTGCTCCAAGCCGGCGGGGACCTGGATGAGGCCCTGCGCATCCGGCGCGAGGAGGAGCTTCCGGTCTACGAGCGCCTGGGCGACGTGCGGTCGCGCGCGGCGACGATGGGCCAGATCGCCGACATGCTCCAAGCCTTTGGGGATCTGGATGAGGCCCTGCGCGTCCGGCGCGAGGAGCAGCTTCCGGTCTACGAACGCCTCGGCAACGTGCGGGGTTTGCTCGTCGGTCGAGCCGAGCTGGCTCTGATTCACCTTGAGCGCAATGGGGAGAATGACCGCGAGAGCGCCATTGCTCTTCTGCGCCTCGCTCTCGCTCCGGCGGAGCGCCTAGGCTTGCCGGAGGCGGAACAGATCCGCTCTATCCTCCGAAGGGCTCTCGAAGGGTCGCCAGGGGCCGGAGAGCCTGCATAAGGGGGCTTAGTCCTTGGACCTTTATGTGGCCAGACGCCTCGGAACGTGGGTAACCGAGGGCGAGACGACGAGTCCCCTCGAGCCTTCCGAAATCCGTGCGGCGGAATAGAGCCTGATCACTGACTGGGCCTGTTGCAGGAAGAAGTAGCGGAACTTTCGCGGCTCCGCGTAGCTCGCTCCAAATTGGAGCGCCAGGGCGGGCCACGGAATCTCGGTCGGCCGCCGGAGGTAGGAGGCCCTGTAGGTTAGCCAACAGTAGATATCGAGCGCCAGCGGGGATCGGAGGGCGCGCAGCACCCGGAGGTCGACGGGGACAGGCCGCTCCGTGACCGCGTGGAAAAACCCCGAAGAAAGCTCGACGAAGCTGCCGAAGAGGTCGGGCTGATCCGGCGCGGCCGGGTTCCACCAGAGAGACAGGCGGGAGGCGACCACGAAGCCGGCGTCCTCAAAGCGGCCGGGGCTGGAAAAGGAGCAGCGGATGGTGCTCGAGAAGAGGCGTCGCACCTGGTCCCGGAGCCGAGTGATGGTCCCCCAGCGGCCCCCGGTGGGGGCTTGGCCGAGGCCGCGCATAAAGCCGGAGAGGTTCGCGCCGAGCTCGATGTGGGCCGAACGGGTCCGAACCGCCTCGGTCGCCAGCCAGCAGAGCAGGACGCGTGGACACTTCCCCCAGGGAAGCCCTATACTCGGAGGCGCCATGACCAGGAGACGGAAGTCTCCATTGGAGCGCTCGAAGGTAGAGACTCCTGGTCCCGGGTCCTTGTGGGGAAGAGTCGCTTGAACCAGCAGGCGGGACATGTAGCCGAGAACGCCGGCGTCGATCGCCTCCTGGTGGCTGATCGCGAGGGCCTCCCGAGCGATGCGCTCGGCATCCGTCCGCCGGCGGCGGCTCTGTTCCTCGGCCAACTAGGCGGCCCAGGGGAGCCGGCGGAGCGCGTCCATGGCATGGACGAACTGCGTCACCAAACTCGCTTCTGGGGTTCGAACTGACGAACCTTGGGAGCACCATCCTCATCCGCACGAAGGCGAGCTCGATGCCTCACCTGGCGATCTCCGACCAACAACTGAAGCGGTTCTGCCAGGCTCAGCACATCCGACGCCTGTCCCTGTTCGGTTCGACCCTGGCGGGCACCGCCCGCCCCGATAGCGATATCGATCTGCTGGTGGAGTTCGAGCCCGGCTGGGAGCCCGGCCTCCTCGGCCTGGCCACGATGGCCATCCTCCTCGCGGAAAGAAAGTCGACCTGCGAACCCCCCAGGATCTCAGCCGGCATTTCCGCGACCAGGTTCTGCGGACCGCTGAGGTTCAATATGCGGGATGACGACCGCGTCCGCATCCTTCACATGATCGACGCCGCCGAGGCGGTGATCGGTATGCCTGCCTGAGGGCCTAGCGGGCCGAGATGACGAAGTTCGCGGCACAAAACAGACTGACAGGAGGGACTTTATTTGGATCAGATAGCTTGAAAGAGCAGTGCCAGTTCGAGGAGCTACCCGAGCCGGATCTGCTCTCTGCTCTCAACGCTGTCTGTCGGCTCTGGGGTTGACGGCATCATCGTCCAGAGATTTGAACCTCATTCGATACAGTTTTGCGGTTTGAGACCGTTCTGAGGAGAGTGCATGGAGAGCGCGTCCGGCATTGTCATCGTGGATCGCAGGATCGACCGGAGCGAGCTCGCCCGCCTGGCTCACCTGTTTTTCGGAGATATGGTGAAATACGTGGTGGATCTAGAAAGGCGGATCGCTGCGGTGGGTGGTGAGCTTCACGCGGATGCCGAGCAGATCCTGCTGGAATCCGGCAGCCGGCAGGTTGACCTGTGGGGCGCCAACTACTACCCTGGTAAAGGACGAGAGGACTGCATCGAATATACGGCGCTCATCAACATCCGTCCCGCGCAAGGAAACCGAGGCATGCTGATCCAAGACCCCGAGATCCGGGAACGGCTGCACGAGATCACGTTCGCTTTGATCGGTGAAGGAGAGCCCCTCGAATGAGCCAGCATTCCTCCTTGTCTCCGGAACGGTGGGCGGGCTTTAGTCTGGACCAGCAGATCCTCATGATTGGCAATGAGATGAACCGGGCCAAGCGGCTGATCGAGCTAAAAGACCTGCAAGGCCTCGCCCTCGCCTACGAGCGGGTTCTGCGCCTCCTGGATCTGACGGTGGAGGTCCAGCGGCGCTCGACGCTGAGACGCGAGCTGCTGAGATGGCGGGATCTCATCGCGGATCTCTATATCCGGACCGAGCCCGGCGCCTCGGACCATGCCGCCGCATTCCGGGCACTGCTTCAACTCACCCCCGTCGCCGCCCAGCAGATGCCCTTCGTGTTGGGCTGAGCAACTTTTCGGACCTGCCCCCGA
>CAVVXL010000015.1:0-56925 GCA_963752235.1 uncultured Acidobacteriota bacterium
CATAGCGATTCCAACTCTGCGGCGAGGCTTCGAGCCCGTCGACGGGATCGAGACCGAGGAACCTGCCGGTGAGCGGCGAGAAGTGCCGAGCATGCATGTAATCCAGGTCATCCCCCGACCCGCCCGGATTCCCGAGATCCCGCTCGTGGCCGGTGAACTTGGCCCGGATGGTGTCCTGGTTGAAGGCGGTCGCTTCTTCGCCGAAGGGGTAGTAGACGTGGTAGGCGGCTTGCTGGCCGAGGTTGTTCGAGACGAGGCGCGGGGTTCCCAGGTGGTCGAGGTGGAAGTGACGGGTGCCGGCGGGGGTCTCGGCGGCTAACAGCAGGCCGTCGCGGTAGATGTAGTCCTCGGCGACGCTCCAGGTGCCGTTGGTGGTGTATTCGCGGAGGACCTTGGCGTCCAGGCCTCGCAGGGTCCACAGGCTGGTGTTGTCGGTCTTGTAGGACCAGGCCCTTTCGTCGTTCGCGGTGTAGAGGTAGATCCACTCGTCGCTCGGGGTCTTGTAGTCCCACATCAGGTGGAACGGATCGTAGGTGTAGGCGTTGCCGTTCCAGGTGGTGACGTTTCCCGAGGCGTCGTAGGTCGCGCCGGTGAGGTGATTGCTGCCGGGGGCGGTCGGCGTGTTGCGGGCGCTGCTGCCTCCGAAGGTCAAGAGGTTGCCGAAGGCGTCGTAGCCGAAGGTCTGGGTGCGCAGCGTGGTCGAGGCCGTGGGCTCGAGGTAGAGGTTGGCGGCGGTGAGGCGGCTCACCTTGTCGTAGGTGAAGGTGTGGGTGCCGATCGCCTTGACGTTCCCGGCGCCGTCGTAGGTGTAGGTCCCGGAGGTCCAGCGCGAGACGGCGGCGGGGGTGGTCACCGAGATCGAGGCCGGGCGGCGCATCAGGTTCGGGTCGTTGGCGTAGGTGTCGGTGAGGCTCTTCGAGGAGTCCGCCGGGTTGTTGGTGTGCACCACCTGGCTGACCATCAGGTTCGGGTAGTAGGAGAGCGCGCTCGCGTAGTACCCCGTGTTCCCCGGGATGCCGACCGAGCTCAGCAGGTCGTCGCCGTAGGTGAAATTCACCGTCCGCGGCGAGGGGGCGGCGCAGGCGGCGTGGGTGCATTGCGGGTAGCCGAGCGCGGTGGTGTTGCCCAGCGCGTCGTAGGTCACGCTGGGGAGCACGAAGGTTTCGTTGACGGCGCCGTTGACCCAGTTCTCGAGCGTGCGGCGCGACATCCTGCCGTCGCGCCCGCAGTAGGTCATCGCCTCGCGGAGCTCGACGGTGAAGGGGCCGCCGCCGATCGTCACGTAGTTGAAGCGGGACTGCTGATTGGCCTTCCCCGCCCGGTAGTCGGTGCAGGGAATCCCCGTCGCCGGATCGGTGAAGGTGGTGTTGCCGTTGGCGTAGCCGAACGTCTTCAGCATCCGCTGGGCGCCGCCGGTTTCCTTGACCTGGAAGAGGCGCTCGGCGGGGTCATAGGCGAAGGTGAGGTCGTTGGCGCCGTCGATCCGGCGCAGCAGGTGACCGCGGGAGTTGTAGCGCGGGTAGCTGGTCGAGCCGTTGCCCGCGGTGCCGAGCTCGGGGTGGGTCTCGGACTGGAGCAGGCCGGCGCGGTCGTAGCTGAAGCTGCGGCTCTGGGTGACCGTCCCCGTGCCGGTGACGAAAGCCGGGGTCGAGACGGAGGCGAGGCGGTTCCCCACGTCGTAGCCGTAGGTGGTGGTGACGAGAGCGCCGGAATCCCCCGAGGGCTCGGTGACGGTGAGGAGACGCCCCTGGCGGTCGTAGACCTCGTTGGTGGTGGCGGCGGCCTCGGAGCCGACGGCGGTCGCGATCTTCACCGTGCGGTTGACCTGCCGCACGCCGGCGTAGGACATCGTCACGCTGTGCGCGGCGCCGTCCGGTGGCTGGATCGTGGCCGGACGGCCGAACGGATCGTAGCCCGAGAATGCGGTCAGATTGGTGGCCGCGCCGGTGGTCAGCTCGGAGACCGAGGCCTTGTTCCCGGAGCCGTCGTAGAGCGTCTCCCGCTTGTTGTAGGCGCCGCCCGGCAGGCGCCGCTGCTCCTGGTAGACGCGGCCGAAGTAGTCGAAGACCACCAGGTTTACGCCGAGGATCGGCGCCGTCTGGCTGCCGTTGTCGCGCCGGCGGACGGTGACGCTCGCCCGCGACGGGCCCACGGGGTTGGCGGGGGTGTAGACGTACTCCGTCCACCCGCCCTGCCCCACGTCGGGCTTCGACCAGGTCATCCGGCCGAGCGCGTCGTAGCTGAAGGCGGTCTGGATCCCCGCGCTGTCGCGGCTCGACAGCGGGAGGCCGCTGGCGACGTCGATCGTCTGGTCGAGGGCGAGGAAGCCCGTTCCCACGTACTGCGAGGTCGCCCGCACCCCCCCGGCGTAGGTGTGGTTGATCTGCACCTCGGGCGAGGCGGGCAAGCCCATCGTGCAGAGGTTGGAGCCCCCCGCCGCCACTGTCTGGGCGTCGCCGCCGTAGGAGGTCTCGCTGGTGACGTTCCCCTGCCCGGAGACGGTGGAGACCGAGATCAGGTCGGCCGTGCCCTGGGTGGCGCCGTCCAGCCGGTAGGCCCGCTTGCGGGTGACCACGGCCGAGTTGGGGGCGTAGCAGAGGTCGGTCTGTGCCGTGGCGCCCGCCTCGGACTCCGAGGTATAGGAGGGCGCGCCGGTCACCCAGGCGGCGCTCGCCGGGAAGAGCGAGAACCCGGAGCCGCTGTTGGCCGCCTGGTTGACCGTGTAGGTCCCCTGCGCGGGGTTGTAGTTGGCGGTCTGGGTACGGACGTTCGAGCCGGGGAAGCTTCCCTCGGTCGTCTGCGTGCGGTAGTGCCCGAGTCCGTCGAAGCCGGAATTGAGCACGCCGCCGTAGGTGCCGCCGTCGTCGTTGTAGACCGTGCGGCTCCGCACCGGGCGCCGGTTGGTGTTGTAGATGTCCGGCGGACCGGAGGCGAAGACGGGGTCGCGCTCGTAGAGCACGTACTCCGAGCGCAGCAGAGCCCCGCCGGCGGCGTAGACCTGCCGCGAGAGGTTGAGGTCGACCCCGGCGGCGACGTTCAGCGTCTGGTTGCGGGTGAACGGCAGGCTGTAGTCGTAGGTGCTCCACCCGGTGTAGCTGGCCGCGAGGGAGGTCGAGAAGTAGTTGACCGTCTGGTGGCCGAGCGGATCGATCACCGTCGTCGTGTGCTCCGCGCTGGTCAGGGCGGCCGGAAACCCCGGCCCGAACCCGTAGCTCCAGGCGCCCTGCAGCGTGCCGTCGGCGTTGCGCATCCCGCGCGTCGCGACCCCGGGGTTGGTCTGCAGGTGCGGTTTGGTGGTCGAGCCGGACGGGAAGTAGACCTTCTGCCAGGTCCACTCCATGCGGCCCAGGGTCGGCAGGGTCCACGCCGTCAGGTTGCCGGCGTTCTCCGTGCACGCGTTGGCGGGATAGGTGGAGCCCGAGGGGATCGCGGTGACGTAGTCCCCCGCCGTGGTCTTCCAGAATGAGCCGTCCGGCAGGCTGACGCTGGTCAGCAGCGGCACGTTGACGGTCGGCCCCAGGCTCCCGGTCTGGTCCGTGTCATTGTGCGGGCAGGGGCGGCCGATCACCTGCGTGGCGTAGTTGAACTGGTAGGTCGCCGTGGCGCCGCCAAAGGTCACCAGATCCACGTGATCGACCGACTGGGCGTAGCCCGGCAGGTCGGTGCGGAACCAGACCCGCTGCGTCCGCGTTCCTCCCTGGTTGTCGGTGAGCACCCACTGGTTGGGCGTCGCGTAGCTGATCGTGAGCTGGTTGCCGAACGGATCGCGGATCGCCGTCGGCATGCCGGTGAAGCCCACGCCGCCGTCGTCGAAGCGGCGCACCGAGCCGTCCGGAAACTCGATCTCGCGGTAGCCGGCGGTGTAGACCTTGAGCCGCAGGTAGCTGCCGTCGCGCGTGTACTCGACGTCCGAGACGCCGGCCGGCAGCGAATCCTCGGCGTCGCCGTAGTGGAGGACCGGATAGAAGACGTGATCGGTGCCGTTCTCATCCTGATAGATCGGCCCCAGGGGCAGGGTGTCGTTGACGTCCGGCACCTGGCACGGCGGGTCCATGCGGCCGAACGACACCCGCCACCCCAGCCCGGCGTTCGAGCAGGGGTTGGGGTAGCCTTGCGTGCGCGCCACCTCGTGGTAGTCCGGCGGGATCGAATACTTGATCGTCTTGAACAGCCAGGGGCTCGAGTTGTAGGTCAGCTTCAGGTTGTAGGAGAAGCCGCCGTTGACCGGGTAGGTGCCGCCGAGCGGGATCGTCAGGGTCAGGGCGCCGTTGAACAGGTTCACGCTGTCGACGTCCCCGACGTGGAACGACTGCTCGACCGGGAAGCCGGGTGCGGTGTTCGGATGGACGTCGGCCCGGAGGGCGCCGCAGAGCGCGAGCCCGGCGAGCAGGGACAGGGCGATCCGCCGCCGGCTCGTCATTGCGCCACCCCGCCCTTGTGCACGGCGATTTCCATGGTCAGCGGATCGACCACGAACCAGAGGTCGTTCCCCTTGAGCTTGGCCGGCGCCGCGGGCATCCCCGGCAGCGGATCGAACTTGTCGAGGGCGAAGCGGAGATGGCCGTCGTTCTTGCCGTCCTCGTCCCGCGGGCCGCCGTCGGCGCCGGTGAACGACCAGGCGCCCTCCTTCGGGCTGACCACCAGCCCCATCAGAAAGGCGCGGTCGTCGAGCAGCTCGTCGGCCTTCGCGCCGTTCCCCAAGCCCACCCGCGAGGGCTTCGGGGGCTTGGCGATCCGGTAGCCGCCGGGGGCGGCCACCAGGAAGTCGCCGCTGGCGAGGTCGACCGCCACCCAGTAGGAGCGCGGCGCGATCGACCGGGCGAGGTCGAGGCGCGCCGTGCCGTCCGCCGCCGCCGTGCCCACCGCGTACTTCTGCGCCATCTCCCCCGAATACTCAGCGTCGATCCGGTGCTCGACCCCGAACCAGATCACCGCCCCCCCCGGCGTCAGCCCGTTCGCCGTCACGGCGGCGTCCTCGAAGGCATAGCGATTCCAACTTTGGGGCTGCTTCACCCTGCCCGGCGCATCGTCTACGCCCATAAACCGCCCAGTCAACGGACTACAGAACCGAGCATGCATGTAATCCAGGTCATCCCCCGACCCGCCCGGATTCCCCAGGTCCCGCTCGTGCCCGGTGAACTTCGCCCGGATGGTGTCCTGGTTGAAGGCGGTGGCTTCTTCGCCGAAGGGGTAGTAGACGTGGTAGGCGGCTTGCTGGCCGAGGTTGTTCGAGACGAGGCGCGGGGTTCCCAGGTGGTCGAGGTGGAAGTGACGGGTGCCGGCGGGGGTCTCGGCGGCTAACAGCAGGCCGTCGCGGTAGATGTAGTCCTCGGCGACGCTCCAGGTGCCGTTGGTGGTGTATTCGCGGAGGACCTTGGCGTCGAGGCCTCGCAGGGTCCACAGGCTGGTGTTGTCGGTCTTGTAGGACCAGGCCCTCTCGTCGTCGGCGGTGTAGAGGTAGATCCACTCGTCGCTCGGGGTCTTGTAGTCCCACATCAGGTGGAACGGGTCGTAGGTGTAGGCGTTGCCGTTCCAGGTGATGACGTTTCCCGAGGCGTCGTAGGTCGCGCCGGTGAGGTGGTTGGTGCCGGGGGTGGTCGGCGTGTTGCGGGCGCTGCTGCCTCCGAAGGTGAGGAGGTTGCCGAAGGCGTCGTAGCCGAAGGTCTGGGTGCGCAGCGTGGTCGAGGCCGTGGGCTCGAGGTAGAGGTTGGCGGCGGTCAGGCGGCTCACCTTGTCGTAGGTGAAGGTGTGGGTGCCGATCGCCTTGACGTTGCCGGCGCCGTCGTAGGTGTAGGTCCCCGAGGTCCAGCGCGAGACGCTGGTCGGGGTGGTGACCGAGATCGAGGCCGGGCGCCGCATCAGGTTCGGGTCGTTGGCGTAGGTGTCGGTGAGGCTCTTCGAGGAGTCCGCCGGGTTGTTGGTGTGCACCACCTGGCTGACCATCAGGTTCGGGTAGTAGGAGAGCGCGCTCGCGTAGTAGCCGGCATTCCCCGGGATGCCGACGGCGGAGCTAGCAGGTCGTCGCCGTAGGTGAAATTCACCGTCCGCGGGGAAGGGGCGGCGCAGGCCGCGTGGGTGCACTGCGGGTAGCCGAGCGCGGTGGTGTTGCCCAGCGCGTCGTAGGTCACGCTGGGGAGCACGAAGGTCTCGTTGACCGCGTTGTTGACCCAGTTCTCGAGCGTGCGGCGCGACATCCGGCCGTCGCGCCCGCAGTAGGTCATCGCCTCGCGCAGCTCGACCTTGAAGGCGCCGCCGCCGATCGTGACGTAGTTGAAGCGGGACTGCTGGCTGACCTTCCCCTTGCGATAGTCGGTGCAGGAGAGGCCGGTCCCCGGATCGGTGAAGGTGGTGTTGGCGCCGGCGTAGGTGAACGACTTGAGGACGGGCTTGACCCCCGTGTTGTCGTTCACCTGCAGGAGGCGCTCGGCCGGGTCATAGGCGAAGGTGAGGTCGTTGGCGCCGTCGATCCGCTCGAGCAGGTGGCCCCGCGAGTTGTAGCGCGGGTAGGTGGTCGAGCCGTTGCCGGCGGTTCCCAGCTCGGGATGGGTCTCGGACTTCAGCAGACCGGCGCGGTCGTAGCTGAAGCTGCGGCCTTGAGTCACCGTCCCCGTGCCGGTGACGAAGGCCGGGGTGGAGACGGAGGCGAGGCGGTTCCCCACGTCGTAGCCGTAGGTGGTGGTGACCAGGGCGCCGGAGTCCCCCGAGGGCTCGGTGACGGTGAGCAGACGCCCCTGGCGGTCGTAGACCTCGGTGGTGGTGGCGGCGGTCTCGGAGCCGACGGCGGTCGCGATCTTCACCGTGCGGGTGACCTGCCGCACGCCGGCGTAGGACATCGCCACGTTGTGCGCGGCGCCGTCCGGCGGCTGGATCGTGGCCGGGCGGCCGAACGGGTCGTAGCCCGAGAACGCGGTCAGATTGGTGGCCGCCCCGGTCGTCAGCTCGGAGACCGAGGCCTTGTTTCCCGGAGCCGTCGTAGAGCGTCTCCCGCTTGTTGTAGGCGCCGCCCGGCAGGCGGCGCTGCTCCTGGTAGACGCGGCCGAAGTAGTCGAAGACCACGAGGTTGACGCCGAGGATCGGAGCCGAGTGGCTGCCGTTGTCGCGGCGGCGGACGGTGACGCTGGCCCGTGACGGGCCCACGGGGTTGGCGTGGGTGTAGACGTACTCCGTCCACCCGCCCTGCCCCACGTCGGGCTTCGACCAGGTCAAGCGGCCGAGGGGGTCGTACTCGAAAGCGGTCTGGATCCCCGCGCTGTCGCGGCTCGACAGGGGGAGCCCGGTGCTGGCGTCGATCGTCTGGTCGAGGGCGAGGAAGCCCGTCCCCGGGTACTGCGAGGTCGCCCGCACCCCACCGGCATAGGTGTGGTTGATCTGCACCTCGGGCGAGCCCGGCAAGCCCATCGTGCAGAGGTTGGCGCCGCCGGCCGCGACCGCCTGGGCGTCGCCGCCGTAGGAGGTCTCGCTGGTCACGTTCCCCTGCCCGGAGAGGCCGTAGACGGAGATCAGATCGGCCGTGCTCTGGGTGGCGCCGTCCAGCCGGTAGACCCGCTTGCGGGTGACCACGGCCGAATTGGGGGCGTAGCAGAGGTCGGTCTGCGCGGTGGCGCCCGCTTCGGACTCCGAGGTATAGGAGGGCGCGCCGGTCACCCAGGCGGCGCTCGCCGGGAAGAGCGAGAACCCGGAGCCGCTGTTGGCGGCCTGATTGACCGTGTAGGTCCCCTGCGCGGGGTTGTAGTTGGCGGTCTGGGTGCGGACGTTCGAGCCGGGGAAGCTCCCCTCGGTCGTCTGGGTGCGGTAGTGCCCGAGGCCGTCGAAGCCGGAATTGAGCACGCCGCCGTAGGTGCCGCCGTCGTCGTTGTAGACCGTGCGGCTCCTCACCGGGCGCCGGTTGGTGTTGTAGATGTCCGGCGGACCGGAGGCGAAGACGGGGTCGCGCTCGTAGAGCACGTACTCCGAGCGCAAGAGGGCCCCACCGGCGGCGTAGACCTGCCGCGAGAGGTTGAGGTCGACCCCGGCGGCGACGTTCAGCGTCTGGTTGCGGGTGAACGGCAGGCTGTAGTCGTAGGTGCTCCACCCGGTGTAGCTGGCCGCGAGGGAGGTCGAGAAGTAGTTGACCGTCTGGTGGCCGAGCGGATCGATCACCGTGGTCGTGTGCTCCGCGCTGGTCAGGGCGGCCGGAAACCCCGGCCCGAACCCGTAGCTCCAGGCGCCCTGCAGCGTGCCGTCGGCGTTGCGCATGCCGCGCGTCGCGACCCCGGGGTTGGTCTGCAGGTGCGGTTTGGTGGTCGAGCCGGACGGGAAGTAGACCTTCTGCCAGGTCCACTCCATGCGTCCCAGGGTCGGCAGCGTCCACGCCGTGAGGTTGCCGGCGTTCTCCGTGCACGCGTTGGCGGGATAGGTGGAGCCCGAGGGGATCGCGGTGACGTAGTCCCCCGCCGTGGTCTTCCAGGACGAGCCGTCCGGCAGGCTGACGCTGGTCAGCAGCGGCACGTTGACGGTCGGCCCCAGGCTCCCCGTCTGGTCCGTGTCGTTGTGCGGGCAGGGGCGGCCGATCACCTGCGTGGCGTAGTTGAACTGGTAGGTCACCGGCGTTCCGCCGAAGGTCACCAGATCCACGTGATCGACCGACTGGGCGTAGCCCGGCAGGTCGGTGCGGAACCAGACCCGCTGCGTCCGCGTTCCTCCCTGGTTGTCGGTGAGCACCCACTGGTTGGGCGTCGCGTAGCTGATCGTGAGCTGGTTGCCGAACGGATCGCGGATCGCCGTCGGCATGCCGGTGAAGCCCACGCCGCCGTCGTCGAAGCGGCGCACCGAGCCGTCCGGAAACTCGATCTCGCGGTAGCCGGCGGTGTAGACCTTGAGGCGCAGGTAGCTGCCGTCGCGCGTGTACTCGACGTCCGAGACGCCGGCGGGCAGCGCGTCCTCGGCGTCGCCGTAGTGGAGCACCGGGTAGAAGACGTGATCGGTGCCGTTCTCATCCTGATAGATCGGCCCCACGGGCAGAGTGTCGTTGGCGTCCGGCACCTGGCAGGGGGGGTCCATGCGGCCGAACGACACCCGCCAGCCCAGCCCGGCGTTCGAGCAGGGGTTCGGGTAGGCCTGCGTACGCGGCACCAGGTGATAGTCCGGCGGGATCGAATACGTCATCGTCTTGAACAGCCAGGGGCTCGAGTTGTAGGTCAGCTTCAGGTTGTAGGAGAAGCCGCCGTTGACCGGATAGGTGCCGCCGAGGGGGATCGTCAGGGTCAGCGCGCCGTTGAACAGGTTCACGCTGTCGACGTCCCCGACGTGGAACGACTGCTCGACCGGGAAGCCGGGAGCGGTGTTCGGGTGGACGTCGGCGCGGAGGGCCCCGCAGAGCGCGAGCCCGGCGAGCAGGGACAGGGCGATCCGCCGCCGGCTCGTCATTGCGCCACCCCGCCCTTGTGCACGGCGATCTCCATGGTCAGCGGATCGACCACGAACCAGAGGTCGTTCCCCTTGAGCTTGGCCGGCGCCGCGGGCATCCCCGGGAGCGGATCGAACCTGTCGAGGGCGAAGCGCAGATGGCCGTCGTTCTTGCCGTCCTCGTCCCGCGGGCCGCCGTCGGCGCCGGTGAACGACCAGGCGCCCTCCTTCGGGCTGACCACCAGCCCCATCAGGAAGGCGCGGTCGTCGAGCAGCTCGTCGGCCTTCGCGCCGTTCCCCAAGCCCACCCGCGAGGGCTTCGGGGGTTTGGCGATGCGGTAGCCGCCGGGGGCCGCCACCACGAAGTCGCCGCTGGCGAGGTCGACCGCCACCCAGTAGGAGCGCGGCGCGATCGACCGGGCGAGGTCGAGGCGCGCCGTGCCGTCCGCCGCCGCCGTGCCCACCGCGTACTTCTGCGCCATCTCCCCCGAATACTCGGCGTCGATCCGGTGCTCGACCCCGAACCAGATCACCGCCCCCCCCGGCGTCAGCCCGCTCGCCGTCACCGCCGCGTCCTCGAAGGCGAGGGCGACCCCGGGCTTGCCGGGCGGGTCCTGGGGAGGGCCTTGGGCGAAGGCGGAGCCCGCAAAGAGGGAGAGGACGAGGAGCGACGACGGCAGGATCTTTTTCATGAGCAATTCCTTATGGATTCGACAGGGTATACGAAGCAGCCCGGAAAATCGTCCGGGTCCCGGGTCCCGTCTCGGGCTCCGCCCCGTGATCCCGAGGTTCAGCGGAGCGGATTTCTTCGAGCGCGAAGCCGGTTTGGGCCCTTCCCCTCCGCTCCTCCGTCTCCTCCCTCTGAAATTTTGCTTCCGGTAATCAGTGGGAGCGTGCCGCCCCCTCGTTTTTCGGTCCCTACCCCTGATTCCCGGCTCGCTCCCTCGGGTTCCCTGTCGTAGGGAATGAGGGGGAGCTGACGAAAAACGAGAGGGAGCGCCCGGAAAACGAGGGGGAGGGTCCGGGGAGTCAGGGGGAGCGGCTGAAAAACGGCTGGGAGGTCGTCGGGAACGGGAGGGAGGAGACGGAAAACGAGAGGGAGGAGACAAATTTGGGGTCGGCGAGGTCGGCGGAGCGGCTCGCGGAGACGGCGAACGGGTGGCGCGAGACGGCGAGCGCGGGGGCGGAGTCTCGGTGGCGGGTGGCCGGCGAGGAGGAGGATGCCGTTGCGGGCTCGTCCGCGCCGGCTGGAGTAAGATGCCTTCCGTCAGGAGGACTCGCCGCTTGGTAACCCGCAATCCCGCCCCAGGACGCATGGACTTCGGCCTCTCCGGCACGCCGCCGGTCGACCTGCTGGTGCTGCTCGGGGTGCTGATCGTCACCTTCGTGCTGCGCTTCTTCGCTTCCACGCAGGTCGTTCCCCTCGTGCTCGAGCTCACCCCCTTCGTCTGGATGCGGGGGTGGGTCTGGCAGCTCGCCACCTATCCCTTCATCGGCTACGGGAGCCCGGGGATCGGCTTCCTGATCGAGCTGCTGATCCTCTACATGTTCGGCAAGGACGTCTTCTTCGGCCTCTACCGGCGCCACTTCTGGCAGCTGATCCTGTTCGCCAGCGTCGGCGCGGCCGTGGTGGCGGCGGGGCTCCACGCGGTGCTGGCGTTGACGGGCGGGATGGCCGGGCCGGGGGCGTTCTCGATCCTCCAGGGGCAGCGGATGCTGCTCGCCATCTTCATCGCCGCCTTCGCCACGGCGCACCGCGACGCCACCGTCTACCTCTTCTTCTTCCTGCAGATCCCGGCGCGCTGGCTGTTCGTGGTCGAGGGATTGTTCGCGCTGATGGCCTTCCTCACCACCCGCGACCTGCCGGGGTTCGTGGGGATCCTCGCCGCGATGGGCTTCACCTACCTCTACGTCCGCTCGAGCGGCTCGGTGCGCGGCGGCCGGCGGACCTTCCGCGAGATCCGCCTGCGCTTCGAGCGCTGGTGGATCTCGCGCAAGCTCGACCGCGCGCGCCGCAAGCGGGGGTTCACGGTGATCCAGGGAGACAAGGGGCCGAACGTGCGCAAGGGCCCCTGGGTCAACTAGATCGCGACGGCGACCCCGGACTTCGTCGCGATGCACGAGTTGTAGGAAGGGGAGGCGGCCGGAGTGTAGCGGATTCTGTGCGCGGGGTGCAGACCTGACAGGTGCCAGGGACTTCTGCGACGGAGTCCCTGGCATGCCAGCGCAGGCCTCGAAGCAGGAGAAGGGTTTCCCTTCCGACCCGGCGTGTGGTTCCGGTCGCCGGGGCTGTCGGCGCCGTGTCGAACGACGTCGAGATGTGTCGGGTTCTGTCGGCCGTCCTCGTCAAGGCGTTCGCAGAACGTACTCCCGCATCTCCGCATACAGCGGGGTCAGCGTCGCGATCTCGCAGGAGGTGGGGGTGATCGTGTAAGTCGTCGTGAAATCCTCGTAGCTGCGGGCGCGCCAGAGTCGGCCGGCGGGATCGATCACCAGGGACGATCCTTCGGTGCCGCGAAAGATCCGCGAGCCGTCGGTTCCCGGGTGGACGGAGCGCGTCCACGGGCGCAGGCCGGAATCCGGGGCCGTGGTGAGGGCCTCGATCTCGCCGGTCAGCCGCTCGAAGAGGTCCGCCCGCTCGGGAGGGAGCGCGCGCAGCGTCAGGCCGATCGCTTCCGCGAACATCGCCTCGCCGGTGGGAGCGGTCAGCAGGGTCGGCATGGGTCTCCTGGGATCCTAAGACCTCCCGCAGGGGAAGGGCAACCCTGGGGTGCCTGGGACCGGGCGGAGCGGCCCGCTGCTACACTCCCCCGCTCCCGCGGCGGACGCTGGAGCCGCTGACGCAACCACCCGAGGAGAGGGCAATGAGAAGACCACGAATCGGCAAACGATCGACCCTGCTGACCTTGGCGATCGTCGCCAGCTGCGCCCTCGGAATTTCTGTCGGGGCTCAGACCAAGCCGCCGGCGGCGGGCGTGACGCTGACGAACGCCTACGACGCCTTCGGGGCGGACAGGAAGGGGCTGACGCAGGACTTCGGCTTCTCCTGCGTGGTGAATTACAAGGGGAAGTGGATTCTGTTCGACTCGGGGACCGATGCCAGGATCTTCGAGCGCAATCTCAAGGCGCTGAAGATCGATCTCAGGAAGATCGACATCGCCATCGTGTCGCATGGGCACTATGACCACATCGGCGGCTTCGACTACCTGCTGAGCGTGAATCCCAAGGTCAAGATCTATCTGCCGAACGACTTCTTCTCCCTCGGCGCGCCCACCAAGTTTCCCTTTCGTGAGCCCGAGCCCGAGGTGGCGAAAACCTTGCCCAGGGAGGAGCAGTACTTTCGCGGCGAGCGCGTGGTCGACGGCATGGTGACCGTGCCGACTGGAAGGTTCTGGAAGTCCAACGTCGAGTATGTGACGGAGGCGAAGGAAGTGCTCCCCGGGGTGACGCTGATCCCGACGACCTCCAAGCTGATGGGAACCTTCATCAAGTATCCGCCCTTCGGCGACGAGCACCCGCAATTCATCGGCATGCCCGAGCTCTCGGCCGCGTTTGCGACCGACCAGGGCGAGATCCTCCTCACGGGCTGCTCGCACAGCACCCTCGAGACGATCCTTCAGGAGACGCAGAAGGTCCGCAAGGGGAAGATCTATCTCGTCGCCGGCGGATTCCACCTTATCCCCTACGGCCGCGAGGCGATCGAAGCGCTGGCGAAGCGGATGCACGAGCAATACGGTGTGGAGGCCGTCGCTCCGGCGCACTGCACCGGACACCTGGCGTTCTCCATCTTCCACAAGGTCTTCGGCGACCAGTACAGAGTTCTTCGGGCTCGGCGAGACGCTGCGGCTTTGACGGCCGCTAGTTGTGGGTCCAACAAGGTGCCAACAAGGTGCCAGGGTCTTCTCCCAAAGTTGGCGGAGCCCCTTTGGACACACCTCGGGCTTGGTGGGTCGACGTCCCCGTCGGATGCGCCCTCGGCGGGCGGTGAAGCTGTCAAAGAGCGGGTTTTCCAGCGATCACCCGGCGACGAACGGTAGGGCCGGCGGGAAGCTCCCCGCGGGGAAGGGCGCATCGCGATGGCCTCGGCGGAGGGCTTCGCTCGCCGCACGGAAGGCGCTGACGAAGGCGGCGTAGGCCTGATAGAAGAATCTGCGGGCTGCCTTCGTCGCAGCATGGACGAGCGGGGCGGGGGAGCGCTCGAGCCTGGCGGGGCGGAACTGCGGATCTTGCGTCAGGATCGCGGCGACGCCGAGGACGGTTTTCCCGGAGCTCTTGCGAGCTCGCGCCGCTGCGGCCTCGATGTCGTCCACCAGGGCTCGAATGCGTTTGCTGTAGGCGGTTGCCGACAGGTGGGCCCAGCAAGGGATCGGCGAGAGCACGACGGTCTGTTCGGACGCGAAGCGCAGGGGGCTGAATGCCTCGCCCTGAGTCCGGGCCGCGTACTCCCGGGTGCGATTGAACCAGTGGCCGAGGAGGGGCTCGCCGTCGATCAAGGCGGCGGCGGAGTGGACGCCGGGCCAGTCCCGCACGTGCTCCACGAGCCCCTCCTTGACTCCGTTGCTGAGCAGGTAGCGAAGGCGCTCGACCTGGGCTTTCTCTTCGTCGGTGACGACGGCCATCTCATAGCGCCGCTCGAAGACGGGTCCGCGCCAGCCGGTCAGGCGATTGACCTCGCGCGCCAGCTTGGATTGGAAATCCCGCATGAAGCCGGCGAGTTGCTCGGCGTTGTCGGCGGTCAGGAGCAGGTGGTAGTGGCTGGACATCGCGGTCACCGCATGAATCCGCATGCGGTGGCGCCTCTGAGCCCAGCCGAGGACGCCGAGGAAGATGTCGTTGAAGCGGGTTCCGGGGCGCAGGAGGTGGCGTCCCTGGATGGTGCGGTTGGTGATGGAGAGGAGGGTGTGGTTCTCGGGTACGTAGCGAAGTTTTCTTGGCATGCCTGGTAATAGACGTAAAAAACGACCTCGCTGTACAAACTTCGTCAAATTCCTTTTTTGATGTTCTTGTAAGCTCCTTGTGGCGCTATCCGGATGCGTTCGCTGGCGATTCGTTCCGATGGAGAAACGCCCCTTATCAAAGCCTTGTTCCACCGTGGTTTTATGAAGTGCCTGGCTCCTCCTGGGGGGAGGCGAGCTGGCTGCGCAGGTGGGCGGCGTCGTAGGTGGTCAGCTCCAGCCGGTGGCCCCAGGGGTCGTTGAAGTAGCAGGAGAAGGCTCTGGTGAGGTTCTTGGGGGTGAGGGCGTGCAGCTCGCGGCCGGCGTCATCGTGGACGGGGTGGGTCTTCACGTGCTCCAGGAAGGCGAGGAAGGTGGGGCCGTCGACGCGGAAGGCGACGCGATGGAAGCCGGCGGTGGGGCGGTCGCGGCGCGGCTCGCCGGTGAACAGGGCCAGCATGGCGCCGCCGCCGGGGCTGCCGATCATCAGCGGGCCGCCCGGGTCCGCGGCCCAGTCGGCGTGCGCGGCGACCTTGGAGAGGCCCAGGGTCGCCTCGTACCAGCGGGCCGCCTCGTCGCGGTCGGGGACGAAAAACTCGACGTGGTCCATCTGATCGACTTGGAACATGCGCTCCTCCTCCAGGGCGCCTTCCTCGGCGCCGGCGCCTCGGTGGTCCTCCTTGCGAGTAGAATATAAGAAACCGCATTCCTACCGGCACCGGCTTCCAGGAGATGTCTCCATGGTGGAACGTGATCCCCTTCCCGAGAACGGCGAGGTCATCGGCCCCTACCGGATCGTCAGGGTCCTCAGCCGCGGCGGCATGGGAGAGGTCTTCCTGGGCCGGGACGACCGCCTGAACCGGTGGGTCGCGATCAAACGGATCCGCCACGACAGCGACACCCCGATCCTGCGCCAGCGCCTGCTGCAGGAAGCCCACGCCGTCGGCGGCCTCCACCACCCCGCCATCGTGATGGTCTACGACCTGCTGAAGCACGAGGGGGACGACTGCATCGTCATGGAGTACGTGGAAGGGGAGAACCTGGCCCAGGCGCTGAGAGGAGGGTCCCCTGGAGCCGGCGCTCGCCGTGCGTCTCGCGAAGACGGTCGCCTCGGGTCTCGCCGCGGCCCATGAGTCCGGCTTCATCCATCGCGACCTCAAGGCCGAGAACGTCATGATCACCCCGGGCCAGGAGGCCAAGATCCTGGATTTCGGCCTGGCGAAACCGATCGGGATCGCCGGGGACGACTCCTCCCTGACCGCCGTCGGATGCGTGGTGGGCACCTGCCGCTCGATGTCGCCCGAGCAGGCTAGGGGCGCCGAGGTGGACGAGCGCTCGGACCTCTTCTCGCTCGGCGTCCTGATCTACGAGATGCTGACCGGCAGCTCCCCGTTCCAGGGCTCCAACGCGCTGGCGACCCTGACCAAGGTGATCTCCGAGCGGCCGCCGTGCCTGGACACGCTGCGGCCCGGCCTGCCACCGCGCCTGGTGGCCCTCGTCTTCCGGCTGCTCGCCAAGGAGCCCGACGACCGCCCCCAGAGCGCCGCCGAAGTGGCCCGGGAGCTCGACGCGATCGCCGCCGCGCTCGCCCCGAGTGGGGACCCGGCCCTCGAGGAGACCCTCACCTCTCTGCCGACCGAAGCGGTCCGGCTCTGGGGCGAGGGGTCCCACGCCTCCGGTCGCTCCGCCCCAGCCGGCGGCGTGTCTGCCGCCGGGAGGGGTGCCTTCACCCGGGGGCCAGCATTTCTTGAGGCTGGCGATCCTCTCGTCTCTGGCGGTGCTGGTCGTGGGAGCCTCTTCCTCAGAAACCGGAGGCATGGACCGGCCTGGCGCTGGCCGAAGCTTCTGGTCTACTCGATCCGCCCGGGGCCGCAGCCGTTCGCTGCAGCTCGGCACTGTGAGCCAGCCTCGGACGTGAGCTCCGGCGGACCGTGCCGTCTCGTCGTGAGATCAACCGCAGCGAAGACGGCGGCGGAAGACCTCCTCTCACGACCCCTGACCGCAGCTCGATCGGATCCTCGCAGCGCTCTAACCTCGATATGTCCTGTCGACGCGCGGAGCTGGCGATCGAAGCTGCCCTCAGCTTTTTTCCCATCCGCTCGCGCGAGCAGGCCTAACTCGACAGCCTTATTCGCCGTCGAGCAGCGAAGCGTGGCGCCCGCCAATCCCTGTCTGCTCCCGAGCCGCTTCAAGATCGATATCTCCTTCTCGAAGCCCCCAGCTGGCCCGGTCCGCTCTCCTCCTCCGTCAGGAGAGCCAACCCGACGATCCCACATCCCCGAGCTTCAGGCTCGGTTCGACGAATCCCAAGGCCGGACCAAGCAAGCGCTTGCCGACTGGAGGGAGGCGGTGAAGCAGAACCCGTCCTGGCAGAATCTTCTGCGGCTCGCGAAGATCGAACAGACTCTGGGGTTCGCTAGTCGAGGACGCGCGCAACCTCCTGAATCATCCTGCAGCGGTCGCCGAAGAACATCTATGGGCTCAGGCGCTTGCCGAGCTCGAGCTCGATTATGGCGATCCGGCGCAGGCGACGCGATTTACCGAGAGCCTCATCGAGCACTCGCCAACAGGGGACCCCTTACCAGGGCCTATACCGATCTCGGCACCGCCGCATTTTTCTCCTGCACCGCTAGGGCGACGCCGGCGGGGCCCTCCAGGGAGGCTTTGAAGCCTCGAGCGGAAGAGCTCTGCGGCGACGCTCAACCTGGCCGACGCCGAGCTGGCGCTGGGACACGGCCGAAGCAGAGGCCTGAGGCGCAGGCTCGAACAGTTGAAAATGGAACGGCCTGCGGGAGAGCTGAGCGCCGTCGAAGAGATGATCAAGGCGCAATGCCTGGCCCATCGCGGGCGTACCCAGAGAGGCCACGGAGATCGCCGGAAAGCCCTCGAGCAGAATCCGGACAGTCCCGACGATCCTGCATCCGCGGCGCTGGTGTACACCCTTGCGGGCAATTACGATCACGCGCTGGAAACGATCCGGGATGCGATCGCCAAGCACTTGGGGCCAAATTGGTTTCAATTGCCTCTTCGATCCACTCGCCAAGGATCCGCGGTTCCAGCAGCTCCTGGGCACGCCCCCCCGCGATCGGGTGGCTGACCTTTCGGGAAATCGGCGGTGAAATTGGCGAGGCGGCCTTGGTGGGCCGCCCCGTGGCTCAGACCGGGCGGTCACCCCGGAGGTGGGGCTGCGGACGACGACGAGGCTGGGCTCCTCGATCGGCGGCGGGAAGGTTTCAGCTTGCGGGCCGCGGCCGACGAAAAGGAGATGCTGTAGGGCGCCGGATACGGCAGGAGACCCGTACGAACCCAGGGAGGAATTTGATCTCGAGCGTGACCTGCGTCGTGTCTGAGTTCTCTCGGGTCGGAAACGCTCACTTCCAGCGAGTCGAAAGTGATCACCGGCCGCAGACCGGCCGGTAGCTGCTTGAGCGTCCAGGTGACGAAGGTCGGCTCGTCCCCTCGCCCGGCAGCGGGATCTCCATCCGTTGCGGGTTCACCTCGAGAGCTCCCCTGCGGGGGCTGGAGCCTGAACTAGGTTGACTTCGATCTTGTAAGGGTTCATATGCATTTCTCCATTGATCGTCTGATCGTTGATCGGCGACATTGCCTGATCTCTAGGGAGATCACGCGGAATGCCAAGCCGGGCAGCCGTGGGAAGGGAAAGGAGGTAAAGCCTTTCGGCTGAAGGGGTTTCGCCATCGAGATCGGGTATTTCCTCCCGCGCCTCCCTATCCTTTCAGATAGGATCTATCCAAATGAAAAGAGAATCGCTGGAGATTCCAACCCTGATCGCGGTCTCCGGACCCTTGGCGGGCCAGATCTTCCCGTTGGCCGCCGCCCGGCTGGCGATCGGCCGCGACGCCGCGAGCGACGTCCAGCTGCGGGACCTCGCGACCTCCCGGCACCATGCCGCGATCGAGGCGAAGGAGGGCCGGCTCCTCCTGCGCGACCTCGAGAGCCGGCGCGGGACGTTCGTCAACGGCGTGCCGATCGGCGAACGCTTCCTCGAGCACGGCGACCGGGTGACGATCGGCGCCTCCCTGTTCCTCGTGCAGAGCCGCGACGAGGCGCCGGAGGCGGAGAGCGGGGCGCTGCTGTTCGAGGACGGCCCCTGGTCCGCGGAGACCACGATCCACCTGGCGGCGGAGCCGTTCGATTTCCTGCGCATCGAGTCGGAGCTGCCCGCCGAGGCGCGGACCGCCCGCGACCTCCAGGCGCTGCTGCGGATCGCCAACGCGCTCCACGAGCTCCGCGCCACGGCGCCGCTCGCCCGCCGCCTGCTCGAGCTGGCCCTGGAGACCGTCCCGGCCGAGCGGGCCGCCCTCTTCCTGCTCGATCCCACGGGCGCGTTCCTCGCCGCCTCCGCGCTCGACCGCCGGGGGCGGACCGAGCCGTTCGCGATCTCCCGCACGGTGATCGAGCGCGTGGCGGCGGACCGCACGGCGGTGCTGGCGAACGACGTGCTCCAGGGGGCGGAAGGCCTGGGCGGCGAGAGCCTGCAGGCGGCCCGCATCCGCTCCCTCCTCGCCGCCCCGCTGAGCGGCCGGGAGCGCGCGCTCGGCGTGCTCTATCTCGACACCCGCGAGGCGGGAACCCGCTTCGACGAGCGCCACCTCGAGCTGGCGACGGCCGCGGCCGGGATCGCCGCGGCGGCGCTCGCCAACGTCCGCCATCTCGAGGCGCTCGAGGAGGAGAAAGAGCGGATCGAGGGGGTGCTCGACGCCGGGATGGTGGGCGAGAGCCCGCGCATCCGCGAGGTCCAGCGGCTCCTGGCGCGGATCGCGCCCACGGACTCGACCGTCCTGCTGCGCGGCGAGAGCGGCACCGGCAAGGAGCTCGCCGCGCGCGCCCTCCACCGCGGCAGTCCCCGGGCCGGCAAGCCGTTCGTGGCGGTCAACTGCGCCACGTTCTCCGAGTCGCTCCTGCAGAGCGCGCTCTTCGGGCACGAGCGCGGGGCGTTCACGGGAGCGGTCGAACGCAAGATCGGCAAGATCGAGGCGGCGCAGGGGGGCACCCTCTTCCTCGACGAGGTGGGGGAGATCCCGCTGACCCTCCAGGCCTCGCTGCTGCGCGTCCTGCAGGAGCGGGAGTTCGAGCGGATCGGCTCGACGCGCCCGATCAAGGCGGACATCCGGCTGATCGCCGCCACCAACCGCGATCTCGAGAGCATGGTGCGCGAGCGGACCTTTCGCGAGGACCTCTTCTATCGCCTGAGCATCATCCCGGTGGCGCTGCCGGCCCTGCGCGAGCGCCGGGAGGACATCCCGCTGCTCGCCAATCACTTCGCGGCCCTGCACAGCCGCAAGCTCGGCCGCCGCATGGCGGGCTTCACTCCCGCGGCCAGAGCCTGCCTCCTGCGCCACAACTGGCCGGGCAACATCCGCGAGCTCGCCAATGCGATCGAGCGGGCGGTCGTCCTCGGCGAAGGGGAGCTGATCCTCCCCGAGGACCTGCCGGAGACCGTGCCCGAAACCGCTCCCAGCCTCGAGCCCGGCGCGCCGATCGGCAAGTATCACGAGACGGTGGGCGAATTCAAAAAGCGGCTGATCCTCGAAGCCCTGGAGGCGGCCGGCGGCACCATCGCCCGGGCCGCGGAGCTCCTCGACCTCAATCCCACCTATCTGCACCGGTTGATCCGCAACTTCGACCTGAAAACCTGAGGCGTCTCGCGGCGCCTTCGACAGCCGCCGACATTCCCCGCGACAGACTTCGACAGATCCCGACAGCGGCCGACATCTGCCGACATCTGCCGACAAAGGCATCGCCGCGGGTTTCATCCCGACGCGCCTTCCTGGCGAGCCAAAATCCAGCGTGGCACCTTCCTTGCTTTGATCAATTTCTGCAAGCGAAATCAATCAATCGATCGACTTATTGGATCGATCAATCAAGGAGACGACCTCATGGCCAGTCCGCTCACGCTCATGCTGCCGGTGATTCCCGGAACCAATCTGGAAGAGATGCTCAAGACCCTGGCCCAGTACCAGGCGCAGCTCGACGCCGCGCTGCGGAGCATCGGAACGGTGCACTATGCCCGCGTGCTGCTGCTCGACGGCTCGACGCCCAACCTGCAGCCCGGCGGGCAGCCGAACGCTTCCTATGTCATCGCGGTGATCACCGAATACGACGGCGATTTCGCTGCCTACATCCAGGATTTCGTGGCGCAGGTGGGCGTGGTGTTCGACGCCCTCCTGCAGTTCGTGGTGGGCGGCCCGGCGATCATTCCGGTGGCCAACAACGTGGCGGCGTTCGAGGCGCTGATCTCTCTGAACGACGCCTCGCAGCATCTGCCGAACACCGGTCTCTTCCAGGCCTACACGGCGACCGTCCAGGAGATCCTCGCCAACCTGCCATAGACCGCGGCCCATTGGCTCATTGGCTCATTGGGGGGAGCGCCGGCGCTCGGGGTCCGGCGCTCCCTCGGCTCATTCTTTTTGTGAGGAGATGCAGATGACGGATCCCGTTCTGGACTATTCGGACATTCAGGGCACCATCCTGCGCGGCTATCGGGTGGATCTGGCCCGCCACTTCATTCTCAGCATCACCGACGCGGCGGCGGCGGGGCGGTTCCTCGGCGCGCTGGTGGACGGCGCGGACGGGCTGCCGCGGATCACCACGGCGGCGCACTGGACGGTGAAGCCCGAATGCTTCGTGAACGTCAGCTTCACCGCGGCGGGGCTCGCCGCGCTCGGTATCACCCCGGCGCAGCTCGCCACGTTCGACGAGGCGTTTCAGCGCGGCGCCACCGATCCGGCCAGCGCCGCCAAGGTGGGGGACGTGGGCGCGAGCCAGCCGGCCGACTGGATCGGCGGCCTCGCGGACGGTGCCCAGGCCCACGTGGTGCTGAACCTCTGGGTCGACGACGATCCGGCGGTGCTCGACGCGGTCACGGCGCGGCTGCGCGCCGGCTTCGCGGGAGCTTTGCGCGAGCTCTCCGCGCACGATGCGCACGCGCTGCCTCACAACGGGATTCATTTCGGCTACCGGGACAACATCTCCCAGCCCACGGTGATCGGGGCGCCGCCGCGCAAGCACGAGGTTCCAGACGACCAGCCGCCGGTCGCCACCGGCGAATTCCTGCTCGGCTACGGCAACGAGAGCGGCGGGACCTACGCCGTGCAGCCGGCGGAGCTGTCGACCAACAGCAGCTACGCGGCCTTCCGCATCCTGGAGCAGGACGTCGCGGGCTTCGAAGCGTTCCTCGCCGAGTACGCGGCGAAGGCGGGGATCGACGTCGAGACGCTGGCGGCGAAGGTGTGCGGCCGGTGGCGCAACGGCAACCCGCTGGCGCTGAGGCCCGACGCGCCGGGTCCCCCGCTGCCGCTCTCGGAGATCAACGATTTCACCTACGTGAGCCCGCAGCCGGAGAATGACGACACGCTGGGCCTCAAGTGCCCCATCGGCTCCCACCTGCGGCGCAACAACCCGCGCGACGCGGCGGTGGTGGGGACGGACAGCGCCCATCACCGCATCGTGCGGCGCGCCATACCCTACGGGCCGGCCTACGACCCCGCGCACCCCGACGCCGCGCCGCGCGGGCTGATCGGCTATTTCATCAACGCGAGCCTCACCAATCAGTTCGAATTCCTGACCCAGCAGTGGAACCTCAGCCCGAAGTTCGTCAAGTCGGCGACCGGTCCCGGCGGGTCGCAGGCGGGAAACGCGGTCTTCAACCTCAGCGGCGAGGACGCCTTCCTGGGCGTCAACGATCCGGACTCGCCGGCATTGCCCAGCTCGTTCACCCTCGCGGCGCTCGGCGCCAAGGGGAAGAACAACACCGTGCTGACCGGTTTCTCGCGCATGATCACGACCCGCGGCAGCGCCTACTGCTTTCTGCCCAGCCTCGGGGGATTGCGGTATCTGTCGCGGTTATCCGCCGGGGGCGCGGCGGGGAAGTGATTCTTCAGGGCGTCTCGCGACGGCTCACGCCCAGCGAGATGCCGCTTCCCTCCGGGCTGGCGAATTCCTTGGGCCGCGGTTTGCCGGCCGGGGCGAGGCAATATCTGTAGATGTCGCCGTCGAGCTGGTAGATGCCGAGCTGGGATTTCTCGTTGTTGGTTCCGGACTCGTCCAGGATGTCGATCTCCTTGGGCGACTTGCCGGAATCGAGGCGGATGACGCCGGTGGCGACCGTCTGGCCGTTCACCTTCACCAGCCAGCGGTCTCCCGCGTAGGCGAGCGTGGTGACGGGGCCGGGCTTCGGCGGCAGGTTCTCGGCCGGTTTCTCGGCCGTAAGTGTCTTGCCGTTGTTGATCAGCGAGACGGTCGACCACGTCCCCTGGAGCTTGGCGAGGTCGGGGTCCGCGGGTTTGGGAGCCTGGCCTGGCGCGGGGTGGACGGCGAGCAGGAGCCCGCCGGTCAGGAGCATCAGAAGGGCGCTGAGCTTCATGGGAATCCTCCGGAAAGAAAAAAGCAACGCTCAGATTTCGTCCAGAGCGTTGGCGTCATATTGCATGGCACCGACGGCGTTCCCTTCCGAGTCGCGGAAGAAAATGAGATGTCCGACGGTGGGGATCAGGGTCTTGGGGATCAGGATCGTGCCGCCGTTCGCCACCACCGCGGCGGCCACGGCGTCGACGTCCGCCACCGCGACGGTGCATTCGAAACCGGCCGTGGGGACGCCGGGGATCAGCTCGCGCCGCTTCTGCAAGGCCCCCAGCGGGCCGGGCTGATGGCCGTCGGCGGTGGTGATCTGCAGGAAGTTGGGCGGTCCCCAGGCTGCGAAGCGCCAGCCGAAAACCTTTTCATAGAAGCGCCGGGCGCGGGGCACGTCGTCGGCATTGATCGCGAAGTGGGCGACGTGACTGGTCGGGATGTCCGGGCGATCCGGCGGTTTGGGCATCGGGAGCGGTCTCCTTTCGGGAAACGAGAAGCCTCGGCAGCGGCCCCACGATATGCCTTTTCCGGGGTGCGCGTTATCCCTATACTGCCAGCCGATGTCGAGATCCCGCCAACCGCCAGCGCCGCCGGAGGCCGGGGAGCCGCAGGCGCGGGCGATGTCGGTCGCCTGGGCGGAGGGCTACACCTGGCGCGACCGGGTGAGCGAGGAATGGGGGCAGCTCCTCTTCCCCTCGCGCGGCACGCTGACGGTGCACACGGCGGCGGGGCTCTGGGTGGTCCCCTTCCATCAGGCGGTCTGGGTGCCGGCGGGCGTGCGCCACGACGTTGAGGTGGCGGGCGGGGTAGCGATGCGGGCGTTGTATCTCCACTTCCACCCCACGGCTCCGGGCCGGCGCGGCCGCCTGCCGGAGGTCTGCCGGGTGGTCGAGATCTCCCCCCTGCTGCGCGAGATCCTGCGCCGGGTGCTGCGCCTGCGCACCCTCGACCGGCGGGTGGTGGCGGAGCGGCATCTGCTGGCGGTGCTGCTCGACGAGATCACCGTGCTGCCGCTCGCCCCGCTCGATCTGCCGATGCCGCGGGACCCGCGCGGCGTGCGGGCGGCGGAATGGATCCGCGCGGAGCCGGCGGCGCGTCACACCCTGGCCGAGGTCGCCCGCGCCGCGGCGGCCAGCCCGCGGACGCTCGAGCGGCTGTTCCGCGGCGAGACCGGCCTGCCGTTCGGCGTCTGGCGCCAGCGGGCGCGGCTGCTCCGCGCGCTGCAACGGCTGGCGGAAGGGGAGCCGGTGGCCGCCGCGGCGAACGCGGTCGGCTACGAGAGCACGAGCGCCTTCGTGGCGGCCTTCCGGCGGGCGCTGGGCACGACGCCGGGGAAATACTTCAGCCGGCAGAGGGTGGAGGAGGAGGGGTAGGAGGACGGTTTCAGCCGGGCACCTGCTCCAGGAACCGCTCCAGCGCCCGGCAGAAGAGCGCCGGGGTTTCGGCGTGGGGAAGGTCGCCGGCGCCTTCGAGGACGTCGAGCTCGGCGCCGGGCTGATTGCCGGACAGCTCATGGAGCCAGAGGTCGGCCGTGGCCACGGGCGGGTTCTTCCCCTGCCGCCCCCAGGCGAGCCAGAGCGGGACGTGGAGCCGGGGGAGCTCCTCGGCGACGTCGAGCGCCAGACCTCCCCGCAGATAGGCGGCGAAGGCGGCGCGGGCCGGGCCGGTGTGGCTCGCCCGGTGATACTGCTCGAGCAGCCCGGCGTCCACCCGCTCGGGGGCGGCGTAGACCTCCCGCCGGAGGTGCTGCTCGAGCGCCGTGCGCGAGGTCAGCAGGTCGAGCACCGGGGCCCCGACGAGCGGCAGGCCGAGGAGCGTGCCGAGGAACGGATGGGCCGCGGCCGCGGTCAATCCCAGGGGGGAGACCAGCGCCAGGGCGCGCACCCGGCCCGGGTGATCGACGGCGGCGTGGATCGCGTAAGCCGCCGCCAGGCCGGCCGCCACCAGCACGGCGCGCTCGCGCACCACGCCGCCCAGGAAGTCCTCGATCAGGCCGAGGTAGCGGTCCGGATGATGCGCGCCGGAGGCCGCCCGCGTCCGCCCCCAGCCGGGAAAATCGGGCACGTAGACGGTGTGACGAGCCGCCAGGATCTCCGCGGCGTCCCGCCACTGGCCGACGCCGTAGCCGGGGCCGAAGGCGTGGAGGAGGACGACGGGCGGCCCGCTCCCCAGCTCCTGGAAGACGATCTCCTGCCCGGAGCGTCCGGTGAAGCGGTGGGTGCGCCCCCAGCGGGGAGGCGACGGCGGCTCGACCCGGCGGCGCAGCAGGGCGGCGGCGAGCACCGGCACGCCGACCGCCGCGCCGGCGAGCAGCAGCCGCCTGGCCGCCCGCCGCCCGCGATCGCTCTTCAAGGACCTTCCCGTGCCGTTTCGCATGGTCCGGGAGGATATCATTTGCAGCTCTTCCCCATGTTCGGGAGGAGCCGCACGCTATAATTACGCCATGGCCGTCCTCCCCATCGTCCGCCTGGGCCATCCGGCCCTGCGCGCCCCGGCGCAGCCGATCCCTCCCGGGCGCATCGCGGACGCCGAGGTCCAGGCGCTGATCGCGGACCTGATCGACACCATGCGCGACGCGCACGGCGTGGGGATCGCGGCGCCGCAGGTGGCGGCCGGGGTGCAGATCTTCGTCTACGAGGCGGCCGGCCCGCCGGAGATCCCGCTGCGCGTGGTGATCAATCCCCTGGTCACCCCGCAGGCCCGCGAGATGGACTACGACTGGGAGGGGTGCCTGTCGATCCCCGACCTGCGCGGGCTGGTGCCGCGCCACCCCAAGGTGAAGGTGCAGGGGTTCGACCGCGACGGGCAGCCCTTCCACTACGTGGCGACCGGCTTCGAGGCGCGCATCATTCAGCACGAGTACGACCATCTGAACGCCGTGGTCTTCCTCGACCGCATGCGCGACTTCAGGACCCTGGCCTTCTTCGAGGAGTGGGAGGAGCACCTCGTGGGCCGCTCGCCGCAGGACCTCAACGAAACCGCGGTCGGATAGCAGGGCCTGAGGCGTGGGGCGCGAGCTCGCCGTCCTCTGGGCCGGACGCCACCAGCGCTCCAACTGGGAAGAGATCTGCGCCTCCTACCGCAAGCGGATCGCCCGCTTCGCGCCGGTGCGCGACGTGCCGGTGCGCGCCCGCGCCGGCGCCGAGGACCCGCAGCGCCAGAAGCTCGAAGGGGCGGCGCTGCTCGCCGCCCTCCCCCCCTCCGCCTGGAGCTTCGCCCTCGACAGCCGCGGGGAGAGCCTCTCCTCCGAGCAGCTCGCCGACCGCCTCGCCCGCCTCAAGCGGGAGTGGCCCCACCCCATCGCCTTCCTGATCGGCTCCGACCTCGGCCTCGACCGCGCCGTGCTCGACGGGGCCCGCGCCGTCCTCTCCTTCGGCCCGCTGACCCTCTCCCACGAGCTGGCACGGGTCGTGCTCTACGAGCAGCTCTACCGCGCGCTCTCGATCGAGGCGGGAATGAGCTATCATCGCGAGCCCTTATAGAGGGGGCATCAGGGGTATCAGGAGAATGAAGAGGCGTATCATAGGGGACTTTTTCAAAGCGCCCCGGCGAAAGGAGAAGCAGCGTGGCCAGAACCGAGAAGGCTAAACCGGTCGCCGCAGTGCCTCAGGAGGGTTTCGAGGCTCTTCGGTTGCGGTTGCAGAACCAGCGGGACGAGATCGTCAACATGTACAACCAGGATCTCCGGGCGGGGCAGGAATCGGCGGACGACGGCACCGAGGACATCGTGGACCGCGCCAACAATGCCTACAACCGGGAGCTGATGTTCTCCCTGTCGGACGCGGAGCGCACCACCCTGCTCCAGATCGAGAACGCCCTCAAGCGGATGGACGAGGGGGGCTACGGCCGCTGCGCCAACTGCGGCCAGAACATCGCCGCGCCGCGCCTGGAGGCCCTCCCCTGGGCGCGCTTCTGCGTCGATTGCCAGGAGCTCGCCGAGAAGGGGCTCCTGGAGGTCGAGGCGTCCTGAGACCCGCAGGGCGGCCTCCTCTCGCTGAGGGAGCCGCCCCCGTTCCCGCCCCCAGCAGGGCCTCCTTCCCATGGCCGATCCCGTCGAGACCTTCCTCGCCCGGCTGACCCGCGACGGCGCGCTTCCCCAGGTCTGCCTGGTGCACGGCGACCTGGTGCTCGCCGAGCCGGCGGCCCGGCGGGTCGCCGACGCGCTGGCCCGCGCCGTGGGGGTCGACGCCGCGGCGATCGAGGTGCACCGCCGCCCCGCCTCGCTCGCTCCCCTCCTCCAGGACCTCCGCACCTTCTCGCTGTTCGCCTCGGGCAAGGTTCTGCTCGTCTTCGACTCCGCCGTGTTCGCGGACCGCAACGCCGCCGGCGAGCTGATCGAGGACGCCGCGGAGGTGGTGCCGCTGGGGGGTGATCGAGCGGGCGGCGGCGGGCTCTCGGGCCGCGAGCGGCAGGCGGCCTCGCGCCTCCTCCAGGCGCTCCACCTGTTCGAGGTCGATCCCTACGCCAACGAGCCCGAGCAAGCGATCGGCGAGCTCCCCGCCTGGGTGCTCGAAGGGGGAAAGTCGCGCAAGGGGGGCGGGCGCGCGCGCGGCAAGAAGCAGCTCGAGGAGCTGCGCGGCGGCCTCGCCGGGCTGCTCGAGGCGGCGCGGCGGGAGGGGATCCAGGGGACCGGCGACGGCGACCTCTCGGCGCTCTCGGAGGCGATCCGCACCGGGCTGCCCGGCGGCCACGCCCTGGTGCTCGCCGAGAGCGCGCTGGCGGCGGACCATCCGGTGGTCCGCCTGCTCGAGGAGCGCGGCGCCGCGCTCTCGCTGGGGAAGGTCGAGTCCGAGCGCGGCAGCTGGGCCGGGCTCAACCTCCTCGCCGGCGAGCTCGAGCGGCAGACCGGGGCGGCGATCACCCCCGACGCCCTCGCCGAGCTCGCCCGCCGCACCCTGCGCCAGGAGAGCGACAAGAGCGGCCGGGCGACGGGTGGGGTGGACGCCGACTCGACGGCCCGCTTCGCCGGCGAGTACCGCAAGCTCGCCCAGCTCCTCGAGCCCGGGGGGGGCGGCAGGATCGACCGCAAGCTGGTGGAGCAGTCGGTGGAGGACCGCGGCGAGGAGGACGTCTGGCAGCTCCTCGACGCCATCGCGGCCGGGCGCGGCGGCGAGGCCCTCGACCGCCTGCGCCGGCTGCTCGGCGCGGCGGACGACGCGCTCGCCGCGCGCCTTTCCTTCTTTTCGCTCCTCGCCTCGTTCTGCCGCCAGCTCGTCGCCGTGCGCGGCATGCTGCGGGTGGCGCGGCTCTCCCCCAACGAGGCGAACTACGGCCGCTTCAAGACCCAGCACGCGCCGGGCCTGCAGTCGGAGATCCCCACCGGCGGCAAGAATCCGCTCGCCGGCCTCCACCCCTTCCGGCTCCACCGCGCCTACCTGGCGGCCTGCCGGCTCCCCGAGCCCTTCCTCGCCCGCCTCCCCGTCCGACCTCCTCGAGACCGAGCTCCAGCTGAAGGGGGAGAGCAATGAGGCCGACGTCGCCTTGGCCCGCCTGGTGGTGCGTCTGAGCCAGGCCGCGGCGCAGGGGGCGGGGCGGCGGTAGGGGGGATTCCGGATTTCAGGTCGGCCGGTTTGGCTCGGCCCTCCTCCGCCCGGGCATGAATGCCCGGGCTAAGAACAGCGCCCCCTGAAGGGGGCTTTAAGCCGGATTCATCCGGCGCCGTTCTTAGCCCGGCGATTCATCGCCGGGCTAAAGCAGGCGGCACACTCCCACCTTGTCCCGTTTCCTCCCCCGGCTGAACCAAGTCTTGTAGAAAGGGGTATGCTGAAACGTCTCTCATGCAAGAAACCAGCGCCGAGCTTCTCGCTCGCCTCCGGCCAGCTCTGGAGGAGATCTTCGCCGCCTATGGGATCTCCGGGGAGCAGGCGCGCCATATCCTCGAAGAGAGCGGGCTCCTGCTGATCAGCAAGCAATGGGACCGGCAGAACCCAGAGCGCTGGCTGCTGCGGATGGTGATCGAACGCTGCCGTGAGGCGACGCGGCTCTGACGGCTGACGGCGGACGGCGGGCGGCGGCCCTTCAGCCCCGGCCCGCGAAGCTGCGCGGGAATCCGTGCTCGAGCCGCAGCCCTGCGAAGGTGTCGCGGAGGAACGTCTCCGGCCGCTTCGGCAGCTTCCACGTCTTCGGGGGCTCCACCCGCTCGATCATCTCCAGCGTTTCCGTCAGCTCCACGTCATAGATCCCGGCCTCCCGAGCGGCTTCGAGGAGGAGCCGCAGCTCCGCTTCCAGCTGGCGCGGTGAGCGCAACGGCCCGGCCGGCGTGACGGGCGTAAACTTGAGGACGGTCGCGATCCTCTCGGCCGTCAGGCTCTGCGCGGCGCGCAGGCGCGGCCCCGGATCGAGCACGGAGGGGACCGGCACGATCAGCCGCACCGTCACCGTGTGACGGCGGTCGAGCTCGGTCAGCAGGTCGAGCTCGCCCAGAATGCGCGGCGAGGCGGTGGTGATCGCGATCTCCAGCCCGTCCGCGAGCGGGAGGAGCTGGCGCAAGGGGCTTTCCTCCACCCGGCTCGAGGGCTCGTAGGGCGCCGCCGCCGTGCCGAGCACGATGGGAGCGCGGCGGAGGGCGGCGCGTTTGATACTGCGTTCCAGTCGGCGTTCCTGGCCGCGGGCGATCGCCTCCGCGGGATCGGAGCGGAGGCTCGGGGAGAGGACGAAGAGGAGTGGGAACGTCGCTTGGCGAATCATGTTACGCTCTTTTTACGCCGATCCCGAAGCGTTGTCAAGGGGTAATCTTCCGCTAGACTACCGCCATGGATTTTCACCGCGAAGCCTTCGTCTTCGATGCCCATACCGACGCTCCCACCCGGCTCTGGGAGGAGCCGGCGGATCTCTCCGAGCGCCGGAGCGACCGCCACATCGACCTGCCGCGCCTGCGCGAGGGGGGCGTCGACGCGCTGGTCTTCGCCCTCTACGTGCCCGCCGCGATGGACCCCGAGCGCGGGTGGGCGCATGCCCAGGAGCTCTACCGGCTATCGACCGCGGCGCTGATCCCGGGCGAGCTCGTCCAGGTGGCGACCGTCCACGACCTCGAGGGAGCGGTCCGGCGCGGCGAGGTGGCGGTGCTCTTCGGGCTCGAGAACGGCCGGCCGCTGACGGTGCCGGGGGCGCTCGACGACTTGGTGACGATGGGGGTGCGCTACGTCACCCTCACTCACTGGTCCTCGCACGAATGGTGCGACGCCTCGACCGACGAGCCGCGCCACGGCGGCCTCTCGCCCGAGGGGGAGCGGATCGTCTGGAAACTCGGGAAGCTCGGCATCCTGCCGGACGTCTCGCACGTCTCGGACGACGCCGTGCTCCACACCCTGGAGGCCGCGTCCGGCCCGGTGATCGCGAGCCACAGCTCCGCCCGCGCTCTCTGCGACCACCCGCGCAACCTGCCGGACCCCCTGATCCGCGAGATCGCCCAACGCGGCGGCCTGGTGATGGCCAACAGCTACCCGGCCTTCGTCGGCCCCGAAGCCTCCCGCGCCGACGCCCGCCGCGGCGAGGAGATCAAGGAGGCGATGCGGGAGACGGAGGAGGAGTACTTCCGCGACCCGCACAAGCTCTGGAAGGAAAGGCACCGCCTGGTCGCCGACCGCCCCCTGCCGCCGGTCCCCCTCGCCCTCTTCGTGGACCACATCGTCCACCTGATCGAGAAGGCCGGAGAAGAGCACGTGGGAATCGGCACCGACTTCGACGGCATCCCGGACGTCCTCGAAGGGCTCGAGGACATCTCGAAGTTCCCCGCCATCACCGCGGCCCTCCTCGACCGCGGCGTCGACAAGGCCGGAGTGAAGCTCATCCTCGGCGGCAACTTCCTGCGCGTGCTGGCAGAGGCGGAGCGGGTGGCGGGGTAGGAACGCTAAGCCTCGGCGTCGCCCTCCGGCTCGAAGATCTGTTCGATCGCGACGCCGAAGAGGCGGGCGAGGCTGAAGGCGAGCGGCAGGCTCGGGTCGTAGCGTTGGGTTTCGATCGCGTTGATGGTCTGCCGCGAGACGCCGAGGCGCTCGGCGAGCTCGGCCTGGGACCAGTTGCGCTCCGCGCGGAGCATGCGGAGGCGGTTCGTCAAGCGTCGCCGCTTCCCGTGCTTTTTCCAGAATAGCGCCGCGTGCCGAGCCAGGTGCCGGCGCTCCAGGCGAGCATCATGGCGATCGCGATCGCATACTCGCCGAGCTTGGGCGCGCCGAGCAATTCGAGCAGTGGATAGAGCAGGGAGACCACGGCGCCGGCGCCGAAGCCGAGGGCCAGCGCCTCCGTCTGGATTCTCCGCAGCAGCTCGTCGGCCTGGCGCAGGAAGATCACATAGGACCGGATCGCCTGGAGGGCCAGGACCCACGCCAGGGCGGAGAGCAGCCATGGCAGCGCGCCGGGGAGCGCTGCCCTCCAGCGGAGCGCCGCCGTGGCGCCCAGATAGGCGAGCCCCGCGGCGAGCATCCACAGGGTGAAGCGGCGCTGGTTCCTCGCGTCGCGCGCGGTATAGAAGCCGTCGCCGCACCCCGGCTCGGGCGAGGAGGCTCCCCGTCATCCGCCGGATTCCGCGGGAAGCCCGGCGGCGAGCCAGCCCGTGATCCCCGCCGAGAGGACCTGGACCTCGCGATAGCCCATCTTCCTGGCGCGCCGCGCCGCCAGCGGGGCCTTGCGGCAGAGCGGGTTCGAACAGTAGAAGACGAGGGCATGATCCCGCTCGGCCGGCAGCTCGCTCTCCGGAAACGTCTCGGGGTCGAGGCGGCGGGCTACCGGAATGTGCGCCTCGCGCCAACTGGCCGGCGAGTTGACGTCGAAGATCACGATCGGCTCGCTCTGCATCCGCCGGCGCAGGGTCGCGGGATCGACGGTTTTCAGTCCCATCAGGCGAGCGATCATGACTGGGCTCGCGGGCACGCGGGACGCCGGCCCTCGGCGCGCAGGATGAGGGGAAGCATGACGGAGCTGCCGAGGATCGGGATCATGGCGGCGAGTTGCTCGGAGCCGCTCGACGCCAGGATGCCGCAGGCGATGACGAAGCCTGCGGCCAGCACCAGAACGATCGGGGACGGCAGAAAACGCCGGCGCTGGACCATGTCGGCGCCGAGGAGCGCGAGCACGACGAGCGCGGGACAAGCGACGGCGGCCCACGGGGCGTGAGGAGCCGCCTTGATCAGCACGCTGGCGAGCAGCAGGACGGCGGCAAAGAGCAGGGCAGGACCTAGTTTCGAGAGTGTGTGGTTCATGGAGAAAATGTAAAGCACGCTTGACGTGATGTCAAGGACGCTTGACGTCTCTTACGCTCACTTTGCACTGACCGCGGCCGCCACTCCCTCCACCACCCTCGCCATCCGCCCATAATCCAGGGTCGCCGCCGTATCCCCGGGAGCGTGGTAATTCGGATTGCGGACGAACGAGGTGTCGGTGACCATCACGGCCGGAATCCCGAGATCCCAATAGCTGCGCTGGTCCGAGGCATCGATGCCCGCATCGCGGGGGGCGGTGAGGCTGACGGCGGGAAAGCCGGTGCCCTGGATGGCGCGCTTGACCTCGCGCGTCAGGAAGCGGTCCGGCCAGCGGCCCACGACGGCGATGAAGTTCCCCTGGCTCGGGTAGAGGAGGCGGAAGAGGAGGTTGGGGGCGGGCTGCCGCGGGGTGAAGTAGCCGATCATCTCGAGGCAGATCATGCCGCGCACGGTCTGCCCGCGCAGCGACCGCGCGTGGACGGCGCTGCCCATGGCGGATGATCCGAACCAGGGGGGCTCCTCGTTGGCGTAGGCCACCAGCTCCACGCGCGTGGAGGGCGGCCGGGCACTGAGGAGACGGGCGAGCTCGAGGAGTCCGGCGGCGCCGCTCGCGTTGTCGTCGGCTCCCGGGTTGGGTCCGAAGTCGCCGAAGGAGTCGTAGTGGGCTCCGACGACGAGGAGGGGGCCGGCCGAGGCGCCGAAGTCCGCGACCACGTTGCGGTACGTCCGGCCGCGGATCGCGAACGTCTGATCGAAGACCCTAGCACTTGTTGGCGCGAAACCCTGCCTGAGGAAGGCCGCCGCGGCGTCGAGGTGCTCCGGGTGGTCGCTGTCCCGCGGCGCGAGGTCTGTCAGGCGCTGGACGTCGCGCCGCAGCCGCGCCGGATCGGCCTTTGCGCCGTTCCGGGAGATGCGGACGCCGAACGTCGGCTGGGTGATCGCCACGGCGGCGAGGCCGAAGAGGAGCGCCAGCGCGGCGGCGGTGGCGAGGAGGATCCGGACGAGGCTGCGCAGGATGGTATCGCGTGGAAATCGGCATGGAGATTGGTACGGAGGTCGGCGGTGGTTCATCGCTTGCGATACTCTCCCACCCCGGAGCTTGCCGTGCCTTGGAAACACCTCATCCTGCTCACTCTGCCGCTGTGGATCGTCACCGGGGCCTGCCTCTCGCTGACGGCGCGCTCGGTGCTCCACCAGGGGCTGGTCGACGTGCCGGGGCGGACACTCGCGGAGCGGCTCGACGAGACGTTCCGGACGTTTGACGGCGAGCGGCCGGGGGTGGCGGTCGGGGTGTCGAGGAACGGCGAGGTGCTGTACCAGGCGGGGCACGGCCTCGCCGATCTCGAGGGCGCGCGCCGGATCGATCCGCATACGGCGTTCCACATCGCCTCGGTCGGCAAGCAGATGACGGCGGCGGCGGTGATGATGCTCGTCGAGCAGGGGAAGGTGCGGCTCGATGCCCCGGCCTCCAGCTATCTCAAGGAGATGCGCGGCTGGGCGCGCGGGGTCACGGTGCGCGACCTGCTCCAGCACACCGCCGGCATCCCGGACACCTACCAGGCGCTCGAGGAGCAGGGGAGCACCCCGACCGGCCTCGACGCCCTGCGCCTCCTGGCGAGCTGGCGGCGGCTCGACTTCGAGCCGGGAACGCAGTTCCTGTACAGCGATTCGGGGTACGACATCCTGGGCGTTCTGATCGAGCGGATCTCCCACGTCTCCTACCCGCGGTTCATGGAGGAGCGCATCCTGCGCCCGGCGGGGATGAGCGAGTCGTTCGTCTACGACAAGGCGAAGTTGGCCGAGGTCAAGCGGGCGCTCGGCTACCAGCGCCAGTTCCTGGGCGGCTGGGAGCTGCGCGACGACAGCCCGCTCAATCTGCTCTATGGCTCGGGAGGGGTCTACTCGACGGTCGCCGACCTGGCGCGCTACGACCGCGCCCTCTTCGGGGGAGCCCTGCTGCGCCCGGCGAGCCTCGCCGAGATGCTCAAGCCCGCCGTGCTCAAGGACGGCACCGTGATCTCCTACAGCTTCGGCTGGTCGGTGAAGACCGACGAGACGACCGGCGAACGCCTTTACGCCCACTCGGGGAACTGGCTGGGCTTCACCTCGTTCTATCTCCACTTTCCCAAGGACGGCCTGGCGGTGGTGATCCTGGCGAACGGCTCGGACATCGATTCGGAATCGCTCGCCGCCGCGACCGCCGAGATCTTCCGCGCCTTCGGCAACCCGAAGGTGGCGCCGGCGCACGCCCGGCCAGAAGAACTAGGGCGCCGTTTCCTCCATCCCCTCGAGCCGGCGGATCTCCGCCTTGAGGGCTTCCGGGAGCGGGATCGGCCGGCCGGTCGCGTAGTCGACCCAGACCACGACGCCCGCGCCGTCCGCCACCCGTTCCCGCGAGTCGCGGAAGACGATCTCGTACTCCATCTTGAAGCTGGTGCGGCCGATCTCGGAGACGCGGGTGCGGACGTCGAGCTCGGCCGGCCAGTGGACCTGGCGGCGGAAGTTGAGGTTGGCGGCGGCGAGGGCGGGGCCGTGCTTCTCCGCCTCCGCGTTCTCGCGCAGGCGGATCGCCGCGAAATAGCTCATGCGGGCCGACTCGCAGTAGGTGAAGTACCTGGCGTTGTTGACGTGCCCCATCGAGTCGACGTCCCCCCAGCGGACGGTGACCGGCTCGACGTGCGCGGCGGCAAAGCTGCCTTCCCGGCTCTCGCTCATCCCATATCTCCTTGGACGCCTCTCCGGTATTCTCTCCCGCTGTGAGCCCCGCGACCACCCCGCCCCGCCCCGCTTACTGGCAGGAGTGGCTCGCCAACCGGCTCTTCTTCCTGATGTCTCCCGGCTTGACCCGGAGCCCGCAGCCGGAGCCGCCGGACGGCCTCGTGCCCTACGAGCCGGTGACGATCGCGCGGCGGCGGGGACGCGGCGTGCTCTCGGGGCACTGGTTTCCCGCCGGGCCTGGCGCGGGTGGCGCGCGCGGCGCGGTGCTGCTCCTCCACCCCTGGCTCCCCTGGGGAAGCTCCTACTTCTTCCGGCGCGGCCGGCTGCAGGCGCTGCGCGCCGCCGGGTACGACGCGATGACGGTCGACTTTCCCGGCTTCGGCGGCAGCGGGCCGCCGGCGGGATTCCTGGACCGCGACGTCGAGGACGCCCTCGAGCACCTGCGCCGCCGCAACGGCGACCGCCCCCTCCACGTCTGGGGGGTGAGCTCGGGCGCCTACTGGGCCCACCTGGTGCTGAGCCGGGGAGAGGGAGCGGACGGCGCGATGTTCGAGGACGTCTCGTCGCACCTGCTCGAGTGGTCGTGGCGGCGGGTCCCCCGCGGGCGCCCGCTGTATCTCGTCTTCCGCACCTTCCTGCGCGGCCCGTACCGTTATTTCGACCTGCGCCGCCACGCGCCGGCCCTGCGGGTCAAGGCCGCCGCCTACGTCGGGGGAGAGAAGGACCCGGGGGTCTGGGCCGACGAGACCCGCGAGCTCGCCCGCCTCGCCGGAGCCCGCTGCCTGATCGTCCCCGGCGCCGACCACCTGGCGGCGATCAAGCTCGCCAACCAGGAGGTGATCGAGCTGGGGATCGCGACCTTCCGGGAGGCGGAGGCGGGGATTTCCTAAAACGCCTTCCCCAGACCCGTGCTCGGCCCGAACAGCACCGCGTTCAGGAAGATCGGCGCCGTCGCCCGCCAGAACAGCCGGTAGGCGGGGTCCTGGACGAAGAGCACGACGCTTCCCCGGCCGCGCGGCTCGGTGCCGACGAGGAGCGAGCCGGCGAGGCGCTGCTCGGCCTCGGGCCAGGCGAAGCCGGCGACCACGGGGGATTCGTCGGCGGCGAGGAGGACGTCCTGGCGCGGGTCGCCGGTCGCCTTCAGCACGTTCGATCCCTCGTAGAGGACGTCGGGGGAGGTGGCGATCCCCAGGGTGAGCGGGTGCTGCGGCTGCATGCGGGTGGCGAGCACGGCCCCGGGGGTGAAGATCGGCCGCCCGGCGAGCTGCTTTTCGACCGGGGTCTCGCTCACCTCGGGGTCCTCGGAGTGGGAGTCCTCCTTGTCGTCCTTCTTTTTGGGCGGCGTCCAGCGCTTGATCGAGGTCAGCTCCTTGTCCTGGAGCCAGGTCACGGCGTCGCCGATCGCCACCAGCTCGCCCCCGGCCTTGATCCAGCCGTCGAGGGCGGTCTTCAGCTTGTCGCCGATGCGGTCGTCGTAGTTTCCGGAGGGGAGGATCAGCACGTCGTAGTCGTTGAGCGGCAGATTGCGGAGCTGGGAGAGATCGATCCGGTCGTGGTCCACGCCGACCTGGCGGTCGAGCAGGAACCAGAGGAAGCCGAAGGAGGTGGCGTCCACCCCGTCGCCGCTCACCAGGCCGACGCGCACCGGGCGCACCGCCGGCATCTGGTTCGAGCCGAGGGAGAGCCCCTTGATCTCGTAGGAGGAGGAGAGCGTCTGCGCGGCGAGCGAATCCTCCTTGAGCAGCCCCTGGAGGACGTCGCGGGTGCCCTCCGGATTGGCGCGCCGCGGGATGAACAGGGTGCCCACCGGATAGCTCGCGCCGACGCCTCCGTCCGCGCCTCCTCCGACGCGGAACGGCGCCGTGGCGAGGCGGTAGTGGATCTTGTGCCGCTGCATCGCCGCCGCCAGCCGGTAGGTGGCGATCCCCTGCGGCGCCACCAGCCAGCCGAGGTCCTCTTCGCTGCGGGTGCCCCGCGGTCCGCTGATCCCTCCCACGACCTCGGCGAGCGGCTTGCCGCCGCCGGCCACGTCGCCCGCGGCCACCCAGGTCTTGAGGTTGTAGGCGAGGGGGAGCGACCAGGCCGTGATGTCGTAGAACTCGGCGTCGAGGTTCTGCTCCAGGCGCTGCCGCTGGCGGTCGAGGAACCCCTGGTTCATCGGTGAGTCGATCTCGAGCAGCGCCGTGATCAGGTTGCCGAGCGGCTGCGCGGTCGACACCGCGTAGGTTCCCGCGGCGAAGCGATGGGGCTGCGCCTCGCCGGCGGGCTTCCGGGCGAGCGGGCGGACGGCGAGCTCGGCCCCGTCGGCGAGCTGGCGCACGCGCACGCCGTGGAAGGCGAGGAGATCGGCGAGCGCGCGCGCCTCCGGCTGGTCGGCGGGCCACAGGTAGGTCTTCGCCGGCTCGCTCCCCGGCCGGGCGCGGTTGGCGGCGAAGTCCTCGAGGAGCTTGCGGCTGTTGCGGGCGGCGGTGCGCACGGTGGCGAGCGCGGTCGTCAGGTGCCGGGCCACGCGGTCGGCGAGGGTGAGCACCGAGCCGTCCGCCAGCGCCACCGCCGAGCCGGCCCGGCCGCCCCCCGCCACCTCGTAGGTCATGCCGACGGCGCCCCGCAGGCTGGGGTAGGAGTCACCGTAGCCGGGATAGAAGAGGTCGTAGTTCTCTTCCTTGTAGTAGATCCACCCCTGGCGGTCGAAGGCCGCGGCGTTGGAGCGCCCGAAGGTGTCGAGCCAGCCGAGGATGCGGCGGTCGATCTGCGGATTGATCGGCTCGGACGGGGGCGGGAAGAAGTACGGACGACTCGGTCCCCATCTCGTGGAAGTCGACGTAGACCTGCGGCTCCCAGGAGCGGTAGGCGGCGATCCGCTGGCGGGTCTCCGGCTGGCTCGCCCACGCCCAGTCGCGGTTGAGGTCGATCACGTAGTGGTTCTGCCGCCCGCCCGGCCAGGGCTCGAAGTGCTCGGCGGCGGTGCGCCGCGGATTGGCCTCGTCGCCGAGGCGCTGCTTGAAGCCGTTGACGTAGCGCTCGCGGCCGTCGGGGTTCTGCAAGGGATCGATCAGCACCACGACGTCCTTGAGCATCTCGGCCGCCGGCCCGGTGCCGGCGGCGAGGGCCCAGGCGGCGCCCATCGCCGCCTCGGCCGAGGAGGTCTCGTTGCCGTGGACGCCGTAGGCCAGCCAGACGACCACCGGCGTGCGGCGGACGATCCGCTCCCGCTCTCCCGCGGCCAGCCCGGCGGGCTCGGCGAGGCGGAGCGAGTCGCGGCGGATCTCCTCCAGCCGCTCGAGGTTCTCCGGGGTGGAGACGGCGACCAGCTTCAGCGGCCGCCCCTCGCAGCTCTTGCCGTACTCCCACATCTTGACCTTCGCCGAGGCGGCGTCCAGCGCCTCGAAGTAGGCGACGATCCGGTCCCACGAGGTGAAGCGCGACCCCAGGGGATAGCCGAGGAAGGCGTCGGGACGGGGGGTGTGCTCGTCGGTCGCCGGCAGGTCGAGCGTCTCGCCGTGCGACAGCGGCGCCAGGAGCCCGGCGGGCCCAAGGAGCGAAGGGGGCGCGGCGGCGAACGCGGCCGCCGTTCCGATCGGGGCGACGAGGAGGGCGAGCATGGGGATCAGAAGCGAGGTCTTGCGGACCATGGATGGAAGCCTCTCCTGGCCCGGACGGCAAATCGCCGCGGGCAGCAAAAATTCAATCCCGCGCGAGGGGCGGGCGACTCGACCTGCCGATTGCGGGATCACGACGAGACCAGGCTCTCGGACGAGATGTTCAGCCGCTTCATCATCTCGTGCAGCGTGGTGGGCTTGACCTGCAGCAGCTCGGCCGCCCGCTTCTGAACGCCGCCGCAGGATTGCAGGGCGCGGATGATGATCTGCCGCTCGTACTGGCTGACCGCGTCCTTGAAGGGGATGCCGTTGGGGGGGAGCGCCGCCAGGCCGCCGTTCCCCGCCCCGCCAGCGAAACCGGTGGCGACCCCGAACAGCTCGCCGCGCGAGCGCACCGAGCCGGGGAGGAGCTCCTCGGTCAGCGTCTCGCCGGTCGACAGGACCACGGCGCGCTCGATGGCGTTCTCGAGCTCGCGCACGTTCCCCGGCCAGTGGTAGTCGAGGAGAAGCTCCATGGCGCGCGGCGCGATGTCGCGGATCGCCTTCTCGTTCTCCCGCGCGTAGTAGGCGAGGAAGCTCTGGGCGAGGAGGGGGATGTCCTCGCTGCGCCGGCGCAGAGGCGGCAGGTTCACCGTGATCACGTTCAGTCGGTAGTAGAGGTCCTCGCGGAAGGTTCCCTGCTGCACCGACCCTTCGAGGTCGGCGTTGGTGGCGGCGATGATCCGCACGTCGACCTTGATGGTGTCGAGCCCGCCCACCCGCATGAACTCGCGCTCCTGGATCACCCGCAGCAGCTTGGCCTGGGTGTCGAGCGGGATGTTGCCGATCTCGTCGAAGAAGATCGAGCCGCCGTCCGCCATCTCGAACAGCCCCTTCTTGCTGGCGATCGCGCCGGTGAAGGCGCCGCGCAGGTGGCCGAAGAGGTTGCTCTCGAGGAGGTCGGCGGGCATCGATCCCGAATTCACGGTGATGAACGGCCCGCCCGCGCGCCGCGAGTGGTGATGGACGGCCTTGGCCACCAGCTCCTTGCCGGTGCCGCTCTCGCCCAGGACCAGGATGTTGCTCTTCGACGGCGCGGCGAGCTGGATCAGCTCGTAGACCTGCTGCATCGGCTTGCTCTTGCCGATGATGTTGTCGAACGCGAAGCGCTGGCGCAGCTGCTCCTTGAGCGAGCGGTTCTCGGAGGTCAGGCGGCGCTGCTCGAGCCCCTTGCGCAGGGTGAGCACCACCTCCTCGTTCTTGAACGGCTTGGGGATGTAGTGGAACGCCCCTTCGCGCATCGCGCCGATGGCGCTCTCGATCGACGAGAAGGCGGTGATCACCACCACCACCTGGTCGGCGTCGCGGCGGCGGATCTCGCGCATCACCTCCATGCCGTGCATGCCGGGGAGCATGAGGTCGAGGAGGACGAGGTCGACCTCCTCCCGCTCGAGGACCGCCAGCCCCTCCTCGCCGCTGCCGGCGGTGAGCGGGGTGTGCCCCTCCTTGCGGATGAGCACGGTCAGGATGTCCTGGAGAACCTCTTCGTCGTCGATGATGAGGATGTTCATGCCAGGGATGCGGAAGCCGGCGGGTGGCGCGGCAGCTCCACCACGAAGCAGGCGCCCTCCCCCGGCCGGCTCTCCACCCGCAGGTCCCCTCCGTGCCGCCGCACGATGTCGTAGCTGATCGAGAGGCCGAGCCCGGTCCCGCCGCTGTTGAGCTTGGTCGAGTAGAAGGGCTGGAAGATCATCTCGAGCTTCTCGGATGCGATGCCGGGGCCGCTGTCGAGGAAACGCGCGGTCACCCAGGGGCCGTCGGCCGCCAGGCTGACGGCGAGCCGGCCGCCGGTCTCGCCCGCCCCGCTGATCGCGTCGATCGCGTTGAGCACCAGGTTGGTGAACACCTGCTGCAGCTCGCCGTCGCAGCCGAGGACCAGCAGCGGCTCCGGGGGCAGGTCCCACGCGACCTCGATCCGCCGCTTGGCCATGCGGTCGCCGAGCAGGTCGAGCGACTCGGAGAGCAGCGGGGCGAGGTCCACCGTCTTCGGCTCGTTCTGCCGCCGGCGGGCGAACTCCAGGAGGTTGTTGACGATCCGCGCCGCGCGGAAGGTCTGGCGCTCCACCTTCTGGAGGATCGCATAGTGCGGGTCGTCCGGCGAGGTGTCGTCGAGCAGCATCTGGGCGTAGCTCGAGATGCCGGTGATCGGCGTGTTGACCTCGTGCGCCACGCCGGCCGCCAGCATGCCGAGGGCGGCGAGACGGTCCTTCTCGCGCAGCGCGTTCTCCATCGCCACCCGCTCGGAGACGTCGTGCACCACCAGCACGTAGAGCCCCTGCCGCCAGCCGCGGTCGAAGGCGGCGAGCGAGAGCTGGAGGTGGTGCTCGGCGCCCGCGGCGTCGCACCAGCTCACCTCGATCGGTCCCTCGCCCGGGGAGGGGATCGGCTCGACCGGCAGCGTCTCCTCGAGGCCGCGGCCGATCAGCTCCGCCCGCTGGTCGGCGCGGAAACCGGCGAGCCGGGCGAAGGCGCCGTTGACCGAGACCAGCCGGCGGTCGCCGTCGAGCACCGCGATGCCGGCCGGGGAGGACTCGAAGATCCCCTCGGTGTAGCGCTGGAGCTGCTCGACTTCCTCGATGCGGACCTGGAGCTGGCCGACCAGCTGGGCGTTCTCGATGGCGAGCGCCGCCTGGTCGAGCAGGTGGCGGATCAGCGCCGTGTCCTCGCTGTTGAGCGGCGCGTGGTCGCGCCGGTAGCCGGCGAGGACGATGCCGATTCCCCGTCCGCGGACGGCGAGCGGGAAGGCGTAGCGGTAGCCGGCCACGAACAGGCGGGTGGAGAACGACAGCGGCTCGCCGGGCATGGCGATGCCGGAGAGCGGCAGGAAGCTGCGTCCCCAGAGCTCGGCGCCGAGGGCGTCGAGCGCCAGCCGCGGCGGCAGCTCGGCCTCCGGGCGGACGGCGAGCAGCGTCTCCCCCTGCGCCAGGTACAGGTTGGCGCGCTCGAGCGAGACTCCGTCGCCGATGCGGTCGAGGAGCGCCGCGCAGAGCTTACCGAGGTCGCGCTCGTGGAGCAGCTCGCGGCCGAACCCGGTGAGCGCCTGGCGCTTGCCGAAGGTGTCGCGGTAGTGGAGGCGCTCGAGGGTCGAGGAGATCACCGACCGCGTCGGCACCAGGAGGCTCGCGATGCCGAGGCCGGAGACGAACGACAGCAGGTTGCGGGCGAGCGACATCTGCTCGGAGATCCCGCGGTCGACCGCCAGGTTGATCAGCGAGAAGCCGATGATCCCCAGCAGCAGCGTCAGCGTCCAGGAGATCGTGTCGCGCACGATCACCTCGATGTCCCACAGCTTGTAGCGCAGGATGGCGTAGGCGAAGGTGAGCGGCACGAGGCCGAGCGGCACCACGGCGAGCGAGGCGAGCGCCATCGGCACGTCGAGCCGGAGCGCCGTCGGCACGTAGTAGAGGATCAGGAACGGCAGGTAGCCGCCGCCGACGCCGTAGGCGATCCATTGCAGCTGCCGGTGCTGCTCCCAGGAGGCGCCGAGCCGGAAGCGCCGGAAGAGGATCACCACCGCGGCCACGGCGAAGATGGCGAAGTGAACCATCTGCAGGCGGTCGAAGGCATCGAGACGCGCCACCGTCACCCGTCCGAAGATCCACCGGCCGTTGGTCAGCATCTGGTCGAGCGCGAGGGCGAACAGGACGGCCGCGGGGAGATACAGGAACGGGATCAGCCGCCGGAAGCGCCCGCTCCCCGGCAGGGCGGTCGGGAACACCAGGAAGAGGTGGACCGTCAGCGCCGGCAGGAAGATGTACGCCATCGTGTCGAACAGGGTGGTGGCGGCGTAGAGCACGTCCACCGGCGGCGTGGCGCTCAGCAGGTAGAGGGTCGCCGAGGTCAGGCACCAGAGGTAGAACAGGAAGCCCTGGCGTCCGGCGTGGCGGACCAGCGTGAACAGGCCGACGCCGAGATAGACGGCGCCGATCAGGGCCAGGATCAGATAGGCGAGGTCGAAGCGCACCGCCGGCCGCGCGTAGCGGATCTGCTGGAGCTGCTCGCCGCGGACCACGGTGAGCTGGCTCGTGGGACGCTCCTCGAGGCGCTGGACGAGCTGGCCGCGGCTCGCCACCTCGCCGCCGTTGACCAGCAGGATCTGGTCGCCGCGCCTTAATTCCGACTTCGGGCCCGACCTCGGCGTATAGACCTGGACGACGTCAAAGGCGCCCCCCTTGGCCACCGCCTCGAACCCGAGCGGCTGAAACGCCTGCACCTTGCGGTACACGCTCGAGCCCCCCAGGCCGACGGCGAGGAGGGCGAGCGCCAGGGCAAGCGCCAGGCGAAAGATACGGGCTCCGGTCATAAAGACAAGAAGAGAATAAAAGGAGACCCTCGGGTCTATCGGGCGAAGAAGCACTTTCTATGCCATCGCAACGGCATTTTGAACACCCCCTAAGTGCCGATTTTGCCATGGTTTTCGAGGTGTCGCTCCAGAAAAACGGAGCGGCTCCGGTTTTTTGGATTCAAGCGGTTGGTGAAGGAGGCGGAGGGGATCTAAGGGCTGTCTGAGAAGTGCCTGGCACTTCTTGGAGAAGACCCTGGCACTTCTTGGAGGCCGCTCGGTTCAGGGCCGCCTTGGCTCCTGAGGTCTCGTGCCCTTCGAAGCCTCACCCCCGGCCCCTCTCCACTTCGTGGAGAGGGGTGACTCCTCCGAACCGGCAGAGCCGAAGTTGGATTTTGCGGAGGGACCTAGAACTTGACCGCGATGCCGCCGAGGATGCGCCGGCGGGTACCTTCGGAGGCGAGGCCGGTCGAGGGGTCGAAGCCGCGGCTGAGCTCCATGTTGAGCTGCACGGCCCAGTCGGAGGCGAGGTTCATCAGGAAGTTGAGATTCTGATTGACCATCACCTGGAGCCGCTGGAGGCTGACCTGCGAGGCGGTCCGCCCGGCCGCGTCGCCCACCGGGTCGAGCCCCTGCTCGAGACGGTGGAAGGCGACGAAGACCCCGGTCTTGCTGCCGAGGAACTTGGTGTCGAGCGAGGTCACCAGATAGCGCACCCGGTTCTGGTAGGGCAGGCCGTCCGCGGCCACGAACACGCCGCCGCCCCCCGAGGCCAGGCTGGAGTCGAGCTTGGTGACCACGCTCTTCGCGAGCTTGTGCTTGAAGCCGACCCGCAGCTCCGGCAGGCTGTCGCCGCGCACCAGGTAGAGGCTCTCGGCGCGGTCGAAGAAGTCCTCGCTGAAGTAGAGGCGGAGGGTGTCGCCCACCTTGTGCTGCACGGCGCCGAAGGTCAGCGAGTCGTCTCCCACCTTGCGGGAGAGGTTCACCTGGTAGCACGACTCGCTCCCCCGCTCGCAGAGGTCGCGCTGCTGGAAGAGGGTGGGGAGGAAGTCGGGGGCCGCCGGCTGGTCGCGGTAGACGCGGTGGGCGGCCGAGGTCTCGAGCTGCCAGTCCGAGCCGAGCTGGAGCACCACGCCCCCCTGGGGGGTGAGCGCCAGGCTGCCGTCCGAGAGCGTGCTGTAGAGCCCGTACTCGAGGAGCACGGCCGGCTCGACGCGCAGGCCGCCGCGGGTGAACAGGTCGACGCTGGCGAGGTCCTGCTGGAGGTCGTAGAGCTTGCTCGATGATCCGCCGGGGCCGCCCCCCCCGTTCAGGCGCTCGGTGTCGCCGAGGCCGAACTGGCGGTCGCGGTAGCGCAGGCCGGCCTGGAGCGTGTTGCGGTCGCTGAAGGTCTCGATGTAGGAGGCCTCGATCGCCAGGCTCCGCGACTGCCCCGGGATGTCCAGCGGATCGATCGCCGCCTGGCGGTGGAAGTTGTTCTCGGCGGTGTAGTGGAGGGCGACCTCGGAGCGGCCGCTCTCGCCGATCACCTGCGAGTAGTTGAATCCGTAGTGCTCGAAGTCGACCGGCGAGCCGATCCCCGACTCGCCGCGGGACGCCATCCGGTTGTTGGACGACACGATGCTCAGCCGGCTCCCCGGTCCGTGCGCGACGTCGATCGCCACGTTGCTCGTCTGGCCGGCGCCCAAGGAAGCGCCGCCGCCGGGCTGGAAGGCGGTGTCGGAGTTCAGGTTCAGGAAGCGCCCCTGCACGTCCACCTGCGTCTGGCCGAGCTGCCCCTTGAGGCCGACGCCGGCGCCGGACACCTGCCCGCCGCTGTTGGCGATCGAGTCGACCCCCGTCAGGGCCTGGACATCGGCCTGGAAGTTGGAGGCCAGCGCGCCGGCCACGGTACCGGCGTTGATCCGGTTCCCTGAGCCCGAGGGGCTCAGCCGGAAGGGGGGGAGCTCCGGCGTCGGGGAGATCCTGCCGCTCGCGATCGCCTCGGAGGTCTCGATGTCGCGCAGCACGTCGCCCGGCACGCGGGCGCGGATGGCCCAGAAGTCGTCCTCGTCCCGGCCGTGCCCGGCCTGCCGCTCGGCGAGCTGGAAGTCGAGGGACTGGTAGGCCTGCGCGGTGGTTCGCTTGAGCATCATCACGGCGGGGAGGAACCCCGCCTTGTGGGCGATGATCTTGTAGAGCCCGACGGGAAGGTCCGGGAACAGGAAGTTCCCCTTGCCGTCCGTCAACACCATCTTGTGCCAGGAGAGGTCGGCGAGCTGGATGGCCCAGATGTGGGCGGAGGAGAGCGGGTTCGACTCGCCGAGCACCCGGCCGCCGACGCCCGGGAGGTTGACCTCCGCGCGCAGACTCCCGCCCAGGCCCAACAGGGTCAGGACGAAAAGCAGTGGCACGCTCTTGCGCAGGACTGGCATCTTACCTACTCCCACTGCCGGAAATTTACGCCCCCAGGTTCGCGCTGTCAAATGCCGGGCCATCATATTGACCAGCTCCGATGTGAAATCCACGGGTGTCTGCTCCGGAAACGGCGGGACGCCCAGGGAGTATTCCAATCCCCTATTCCACCTTGTAGGTCACCCCGTCCGACCGCCCGAGGTCGTCGGTCACCACCAGGCGGTGCTCGCCGCGCACCGAGGCGAGGAACCGCCCGCCGGCCGCGGCGGCCTCGGTGGTTGCCACCAGGGCGCCGTCCTGGTACCAGTAGAGGCGCCGCGCGCCGGGGGAGGCCTGAGCCACCAGGGCGATCCGCTGGTACTCGACGGGGGAGTCCCGGCGCAGCTTGTAGGGGGTCGTCGCGTCCGGCGAGACGATGCGCGGCGGATCGCCGTCCGGCACCCCCGAGCAGGCCGGGCTCAGGCGGGGGACCTCCTGCACCGGGTTCCCCTGCGACCGCCACCAGGCGACCAGCTCGGGGGGATAGAGGAGGAAGGAGCGCAGCTCGTGCGGCCGCCGGCTCACGCAGTCGCCGGAGAGCAGCTCGCCGGTCTTCGCGTCGACCAGCATCCGGCGGTGGATGGTGCAGGCGGTGAGCCGCGACTTGCCGGGGAGATACGGGATGCGCACCCGCTCCGCGCAGAACGGCCCCGGGAGCTGGTGGCTGAGCGCGCAGACCTCGATCTCGTCGCGCTCCAGACCCTCCTCCTTCACCGGCCCGTGGCCGCCGCTCTCGAGCGCCCGGAAGAGGTCGAAGAGGAGAGGGCCGGCGTGCTGGCTCCCCGAGATCCCCTTGCGCGGCTTGCCGTCGAAGTTCCCCACCCAGACGCCGATCGTGGTCCGCGCCGAGAAGCCGACCGCCCAGGCGTCGCGGTGGCCGTAGGAGGTGCCGGTCTTCCACGCCACCCCCGGCACGTCGCGGGTGAGGTCCCAGGCCTCCGGCAGGTCGGGGCGGCGGACGTTGGTGAGGATCTCGGTCACCGCGCGAGCGGCCTCGGGGGAGAAGAGCGCCACCGGGTCCGGAGCGGAGGGGGATGCCGTCTCGAGGACCCGCACCGGCCGGTGGCGTCCCCCTTCCGCCAGGGTGGCGTAGAGGTTCACCAGGTCGAGGAGGCGCACCTCTCCCGCGCCGAGCACCAGCGGCAGGCCGTAGCTCGCCACCGGCCGGTCGAGGGTCGCGAGCCCGCCCTGCTGCAGGAGGTGGTGGAACTCGGGGAGCCCGACCTCGGCGAGGAGGCGGATGGCGCAGGCATTGAGCGAGGTGATCAGCGCCTCGCGCACGGTGACCCGGCCGCGGTAGCGCTCGTCGTAGTTCTCCGCCACGTAGCCGCCGAAATCGGTGGGGATGTCCAGGATGTAGGAGTCCGGCACCAGCCGACCCTGATCGATCGCCATCGCGTAGAGGAACGGCTTCAGGGTCGAGCCGGGGGAGCGCCGGGCGATCGCGCCGTTCACCTGGCCGTGGAAGTAGCTCTCGCGGAACCCCCCCGAGCCGACCATCGCCCGCACGCCGCGGGTCGCGTTGTCGATCACCACCACGGCGGCGTTGCCGATCCCCTGGTCGCGCAGCTCGCGGATGCGCCGCGCCACCTGGGCCTCGGCGATCTCCTGGGTGGCGCGGTCGAGGGTGGTGCGGATCCGCGCCGGTGTCCCCTGGCCTGAAGTCTGACCTCCTGAAAATTGGGCCGCCACCATCTCCGTGAAATGCGGTGCCGCGAACGGCGGCCGGCGGCGGACTTGGGGGAGCGGCTCGCGCCGGGCCGCGTCGAGCTCGCGGCGCGAGAAGACCCCGCGCGAGGCGAGCTGGCCGAGCACCCGGTCGCGGGCGGCGCGGGCCGCCTTGAGATGGGTGGTCGGATCGTAGCGCCGCGGCGAGCGGGGGAGGGCGGTGAGCAGGGCGATCTCGCCGAGCGAGAGCTGGTCCGGGTCCTTCCCGAAGTAGAACCACGCCGCCGCTCCCACCCCTTCGACGTTGCCGCCGTAGGGGGTGAGGTTCAGGTACATCTCGAGGATGCGGTCCTTGCCGAAGCGCCGCTCGAGCTGGAGCGCCCGGAAGCTCTCGCGCAGCTTGGACCCGAGCGTCCGCCGCCCCGGATCGGCCATCCGCGCCACCTGCATGGTGATCGTCGAGGCCCCGGACACCACCTGCCGCCGCCGCAGGTTGGACCCCACGGCGCGCACCACCGCCAGCGGATCGATCCCGCCATGCTGATAGAAGCGCTGGTCCTCGGAAGCCACCAACGCCTTTCGCACCTCGGCGGGAAGCTCCGCCAGCCGCACCGGCAGCCGCCACCGCTGGTCCGCGGGCAGGAAGAAGCGCAACGGCTCCCCCGCCCGGTCCGCCACCACCCGCGCCGCCGGCCGCTCCAGCCGCTCCCAGGGGAACGGAAAGAGGAGGTCCAGCGTCCGGAACCAGAGGTAGGGGGAAGCGAGGAGGACCGCGGCGGCGAGGGCCAGGGCGATCCGGCGGCGGTGGGTGTAGGGATTCGTATTCATCTTTGTCATCTCATAGGCACTTCGTGGTGCTTCGGTGGCGGCTGGAGCGTTTGCCCTCACTCCCCCGGCCCCTCTCTCCCCGCCTCCCTCCCGCCCCGCCGGGAGAGAGGGGAGAACTGTAAAACCTTGAGAGGAGTCCGCGGCCTCATCGCAGGGCCCCCCTCTTCTCCCGGAGGTCGGGGGGGAGGCGGGGAGAAGAGGGCCGGGGTGATGAGGGCCGCCCCGCAGGGGCGGTGCCTTTCCCCCTACCGCGTCTTGACCTCCATCGTCCCCCGCTCTCCCACCGCCCGCAGCGCCGGGTTGTACATCGCCTCGATCTCGACGGGCGGCAGCCGGAACTGCCCGGGGGCCACCGCGCGCACCAGCGTGTAGAAGGTCTGCCAGCTGTCGGCCGGCAGATCCACGAAGAGGAGGATGCGGTCGTCGCGCAGATCCATCGAGCGCGGCTGGAGGTTGGCGTCGGTCACCCAGGGGAGCTGCTCGGTGCTCGACAGGCGCGGGTTCTCGACCTCCAGCCCCGAGGGGAGGAGGTTGACGATCACCACGTTCTGCACCGCCCCGGAGACGCTGCGCACCCGGGTCTTGATGGCGACGAGATCCCCCTGGCGCACGGCGTTCAAGTCCACCGGCTTGCCGTCGCGGTCGAGGAACTGGCGCTCGATCTGGAGCCCCTCGCTCGCCGGCTTGAAGGCGTCGTCGGTCGGCACGCCGCGGGTGAGGACGCTGTAGAACGCCGCCCCCGGCTTGTATCCCGGGTTCATCTGCAGGCGGATCGCGCCGCCCCCGAGGATCGCGGGGAAGGTCACCGTCTTGTTGTCGAACGTCCCGATCTTCCTGCCGCCCACGAAGAGCGTGCCGCTGTACGGCGGCTGCCTGGCCTGCTTCTGGAGGAATTGGCCGATCGCCAGCAGCGTGAAGCTCTCCTCCTGGGTGGTCCACCAGCGGTCGGTCTTCGCGTCGCGCGCCAGCCGGTCGACCAGGGCGGGGATCTGCGGGCTGCGCGGGTCGGCGTCGAGCAGGGCGAGCAGCAGCAGCGCCCGGTTGCGGATCGCCGAGTCGAAGTTCCCCCCGGTCTGGCGCTGGATCTCCTGCACGGCTCCCACGTTCGCCGCCAGGCTGGCCGTCGCCCGCGGGTTCCCCGCCGCGGCGTAGGCGGCGGCGAGGAGGGCCCGCGACTCCGCCGAGAGCTCCTTGGCGTGCTTCTGGCGCACGAAGTCCATGGTGCCGAGGTCGGCCTTCCCCGCCCGCGACAATACGTAGAGGCCGTAGACCGTCCGCTGCAGCTCCTCGCTGCCGTACGTCCCCTTGGCCTTGACCTCGCCGGCGAGCCAGGTCAGCGCGTTGCGGTAGAGGGCGTCCTCCACCGGATGCCCGGCCCGCCGCGCCTCGACCAGGAAGTGGGTGGCGTAGACGCTCCCCCACGGATGCACCTGCTGCTCTCCCTGCCAGAGAGAGAAGCCGCCCCCCTGGAGCTGCATGGTGGCGATCCGCCGCAGCCCCGCCTGCACCAGCACCGCCGGATCGTCGTGTCCCTTCTTCGGGTCGAGCAATCCGGGATCGAGCGCCTTGGCGATGTCCCCGATGTAGATCAGCGGGAAGGCGCTCGACGTCGTCTGCTCCAGGCAGCCGTAGGGGTAGTGGAGCAGGTGCTCGAGCTTCCCCGCGAACTGCACGATGGGGATCGGGCTCACCCGCACCGTCCGCCGCAGCGTCTCCGGCCGGAAGCTGTCGAGGTCCTTGCCCGCGATCTCGAGGGTGGCCGCGTTCATCCCCCCGACGTCCTCCACCGGCAGCTCCGGCAGGTCGGGACGGATCGAGACGTTGGTGGTCGAGCGCGACTGCTCGCCGTTGCCCGCCGCCGTGGCCAGGAAGGCGACGTTCCCCGCGCCGTTGCCGGTCTTCACCGTGAAGTAGACCGTCTTCTCGCGGCCGGCGGGGATCTCCACGCCTTGCGTCCCCTTCTCGATCTTGACGGGGCCTTGGGCCGAGAGGCCGACTGTGATCGCCCCCGGCTTGCCCGTGTCGTTCCGCACCGTGACCGGCACTTGCAGCGTCTCACCGAACGACAGGATGCGCGGCAGGGTGGGAAGGAGGACCAGCGGATCGCGCACCCGGGTGAGGCGGAACGACGAGCCGAAGCGGTCGTCCGCGATCGCCACCGCCATGATCCGCAGCGCCCCCTGGAATTCCGGCACCTTGAAGGCGACCTTGAGGTTGCCCTCCTTGTCCGCGGTCAGCGGGCCGGACCAGAAGACGACCGGCTCCGTGCGGCGGATCCCCTCCGTCCGCACGTACTGGCTCATCCCCTCCGCCCCCTCGCCGCCGCCGGGCGCCAGGCTCTTCAGCTCGGGGAGGAGCAGGCTGAAGGTGTCGTACGAGATCACCCCCAGCGCCAGCCGGCGATAGAAGAAGTCGAACGGCTCCGGCGTCTTCTGGGCGATCAGCTGGAGGATCCCCTCGTCGACCGCCGCCACCGTCACCACCGCGTTGGGCACCGTCTTGACGCTGACCGCCAGCTCGCGCCCCGGCCGCATCTGGTCCGGCGCCGTGATCACCGGGGCCAGGTGGTTCGCCGTCCGGTTCACGGGCAGCGGCACCGCCCCGAACGCCCGCCCGGCCGAGCCGACCTCGAGGTCGCCGACCTTGCGCACCAGCGTCGCCGTGACGTAGGCGTTCGGCCGGTACTCTGCCTTGATCGGCACCTCGATCTTCGCCGTGTTCCCCTTCATCTCATAGATCTGCGTGTCGAGCACCCGGTCGCGCTCGACGGTCAGCAGCAGCTTGCCGGGGAACGGCGCCCGCACCTGCACGGTCGCCGTGTCGCCCGCCGCGTACTCCGTCTTGTCGAGGTCTAGCTCCAGCCGCGACGGGTTCTTGATCGCCCACGGCGAAGTCCCCCATCCCGAGGCGTAGAACTCGACCCCCGAGGACGCCTGCGACTCGGCGTCGGTGAGCACCACCCGGTAGCTGCCGTAGGCGCGCGGGGTGAGATCGAAGCCGCCGCGCGTCTTGCCGCGGGCGATCGTCTTCGAGGCGATCAGCACCGGATCGCGCGTCGTCTCGTAGCGCCAGCCGCCGGCCGGGGTCCGCCGCAGCACCGTGTTCCAGCGGTCCTCGAAGAGATCGGCCCGCAATCCGCCCGAGGCGGTCTCCTTGCCGTCCGGCGTCACCGCCACGTACTCGAACCCCGCCGGCTGCCCGGGGGTCGCGAAGCTCTCGTCCGCGGTCCCCCCCTTCGCCCCGGCCCGCCGCAGCCCGATGTAATAAGGATAGGGATGCACCTGGAGGCGCTGCATCGCCGCCACCCCGCGCCCTCCCTGCTCCTGGACCCGCGCCGTGATCACCGCCTCGAGCGACGAGGGGACGGGCGCCCCGGCCGGCATCTCGACCTTGAACTTCGCGCCCCCCTCGTCGTCCAGCTTGCCGGTGGAGGAGAGCACCTCCTTGTCGTCCAGCTTGCGGTCCGCGTTCCGGAACGAGAACGTCTCGTACCCCTTGGGGGCGAACGTCGAGTCGGCGAGCCGCACCCGGGTCTCGACCGGCAGCCCCGCCGCCGGCGCCCCGAACAGGTAGCTCGAATTCACCTGGTACTCGAGCGTCTGCCCCGGGCCGATGTTGGCCTTCGGAGGCACGATCGCGACCGAGATCCGGTCCGGCACGAACTCCTCGACGTGGAACCGGTACTGGCCGATCACCTTCTGCGCCACCTCCAGCTCCAGCGTGTGCACGCCGGTCAGCGAGTAGGCGGGGAGGCTGAGCTCGAAGGGGGCCAGCCCTTTCTCGCCGATCATCAACCTCCGCGTCTCCACCTCCCGACCCTGCGGATCGCGATGGCGCAGCAGCGCCGGCATCGTGGGGGGGATGTGGAGCGCGCCGTCGCGCACCACGGTCAAGCCCTTCAAGGTCTCCCCCGGCCGGTAGAGGTCACGCTCGCCGTAGAGGAACGCCGTGTACCCCTCTCCCGCGGCCTCGGCGCCCCCCACGTCGAGCCCCGTCGAGTCGATGGTCATCGTGCGGAGGAGGAGGAAGGTGAAGTCGTCCCCCTTCTCGATCGTCACCATGTAGGGAGTCCCCTTGGCCAGCGCCTTGGGATCGAACACTCTCCACACGCCGGTGCCGTCCGTCCGCCCGGAGGCCATCACCTGGTTCTGGTCCGAGATCAGGGTGACCTTGGCGTCCGCCACCGCCGCGAGGTCCTTGAGCGACGACACCCAGACCAGGAACTCCCCCGCCGGCCCGCGCTTGGCGACCGCGCCAAGGTCGGTCAGCAGCAGCCAGCGCTGCGCCGCCTCCTCCGAGTCCGGCTGCCCCACCGAGACGCGGTAGAGGCCGGGCTCCTTGGGATTGATCCACTTGTCGAGGACGAGGGGGAAGGTCCGCTTCTTGTTCTTGCCGCCGCCGACGTTCAGCGTCACTTCCTTGAGGCGGTCGCCGAGGGCGTGCTGGAGCTCGCCGACGTAGCCGCCGTCCTCCTCGAAGAAGCCGCCGTACGTGAAGAGGAAGAAGAGGTTGTTGAGATAGACGCGGTCGATCGCCATCTTGACCTTGGGGACGTTGACCGCCTCCATGGCCACAGCGTGCTTGCCGCCGGACCACAGGAACATCCCCTGGCTCTGGAAGGTGACCGCGGGGTCGAGGTCCGGCAGATCGACCTCCTGCTCGAACGGCTTCTGGAGCACCGCCTCATCGGTGGCGGGCATCCCCTGGGCGATCTTCAGCGTGTAGCTCTCGCCGGGGGTCATCTCGCCGGTGATCGAGAGCTCCGTGCGGTCGGCGGCGAAGCGCGGTTTGTTGTTCGGGCCGCCCGGCGCCGGCTCGATCGTCACGTACTTCTCGGCCACGGCCGCCGAGACGGGGGAGGAGAAGGTGACCTTGAGCGTCGACTCGCGCGGCCCCGGCTGGGTCTCCACCTTGCGCACGGCGAGCTGCGTGCTCGAGCCGACCGCGATCTCCTTCTTGTACTCCTCGCCCAGGGCGACGTTCCCCTGCGCCGGGGTGAGCGAGGGGGCGATCGTCAGCTCGATCTTCCGCTCCTCCTTCCGCTTCTGCACCGGCTCCGTGCGGTAGCCCACGACCTGGCTGTTGTACTCCGTCTCCAGCGTGACCGCCGTCCCCCCCGGCTTGTCCGGATCGGCCACCTTGACGAGAGGTGCCAGGGTCTTGGGATCGACCGCGTAGTTGAACCGCAGCTCCCCCCGGAACACCACCTTCCCCTTCCCCTCGAGCGCCGGCTCCTCGAGGACGGTCACCTCCTCGACCAGGAACTTGTCCGTCTTGACCGTGAGCTCCGTCTCGCCGCTGAACACCTGCGTCCCGGTCACCACCTTCGCCGGCTCGAGCTCCACCTTGTACTCGCTGGCGACGGGAAGCCCGCCGCTGGGAGTGAACCGCAAAGCATTGGTATCCTGCCACTTCCAAGACCCGCCCAACGCTGGAAAGATCTTCGCCGGAGCCGGATCGAGAACCTCCCCCACCTTCCCCTGCCCCAAAGGCTTGTCGAACAACACATCGAAGTACTGCCGCCCCTGCCGGTCCACCACCACATCAAACACCGAAACCGTCTCCCCCCCCTTAGCCCCCGCCTTGAACTTGGCGAGCGCCTTGGAGAGGGGCCCCCGGAAGGCGTAGCCGGACATGGAGAGGAAGAGCAGGGCCAGGACGCCGATGAGGACGTCCTTCCAGTGCAGGCGGCGGAGGGCGGCGATGAGCCGGGACGGGAGGTTTTCCCGGGTGGGCGACGACGGGTCGGACATAAGAGGTCTCCTGGGGCGAAGGAAGAAGAGGACAAGGCTACAGCAAGCGGTTAGGATTGTCCCTAGTCAGGCGGACGGGCGGGCCGGCTCGAGGGGAGATGCTGCAAGGCCTTTAGGGGATGCCGTGACTCTGCCATGGCAGGAGTTTGGAGTTCATAGAGGGAGGGGGTATGAAGCGGGGATGAAGGCGTAAGGGATCTGCAGGCTGAGGAATGGCCCCGAAGCCTGACGTGTACTTGGAGCGGGAAAATGGCGTGGGAGCCTCCAACTCCCGGTAAAAACTGCCATTCGTTAGCGAGCTTCGCCAGCTTTGCGGGTTTGACGCCAGTGTCGGTGCTCTCGAGTCGAAGAGAGGTTGAGATGGGCGGCCTGGACGTTTAAAAGTCTATTCTCGTTCTCGACGGCCCTGAGCCTGACCTTCACCCTTAGTCCTCGCTCCAGGTGGTGCTTGAGGGGCGGGAGAAAAGGGCTCGGTACCGGGAAGCTGCTGCCCGCTGAGAGGGCCCAGCCACCTCCGATCGATGTGGTAGAGCTCTCGGAGTTCTCCATTTTCATAGGCGGACTTGTAGTGACTGAGCAGCCTGACGTTATCCGCCGAATTGAAAAGATCCTCGAAGACGAGCCAGAGACTGTCTCCGGAATAGACTTGAATCAAAGGCCTGGCTCTGAGATCCGTAGCGGCGTTATTAAGCGCCTCTCTCAATGCCTGCAGGTCACCATTAGGCGGCCAAGGGAAGCTTTCCGGAACCAGGGCGAGAAGGACGGCACGCCGGCTCGGGCGGGGCTCCTGGTCTCCGAAGATCGGTTCCCGAAGATCGCGCACTACCTGCCGGAGGTGGGTTTCCCACAGCTTTTCGCGGATGGCCTGGTTGGCAGCCACCCGCTCCTGTTCGATACCGATCGTTTTTCCCCTCTCTGCCACAAAGTGATTCGAGGCAGGCGTCGGCGCGCTTGAGCTAGGTTCAGAGGCCGTTCTGTGCCTGGCCTTTGCAGATCTCTGTTCCGATAACAACTTGGCCGCATGATGCTCGATAGCGGCTCTCAAGCGGCTTGTGAACTCAGGAGTCTCCACAAGCGCATAGAGGGCTATGCAGCGATCAACGAATAAGCCCTTTCGAAACGGTCGCCAAAGCCTTGACCAAAATCCCATTCGTCGAACCTTCTGGTGAAGGCCCTGCCAATGAGAGAAGACTCCATACCGTGTGTCCTTATCCGTCTGAGGCATGGAAGCTGGCGCTGCCTCAGACGCGACCCCGGTGCCACTTAGAAAAGCCTCATTCGAGGAGCGCAGCTTTGGTTCATGCTCTTCAACGTTAGGTCCTAAATCAATGCTCCAGCCTTCGCCCTCTTCCCGGATGAGACCCTCGAGCGCTCCCATTTCCTTTTCGTCACTCGCTCTTACGGTCCAGCTGCGTGACAGGCTCGCTTTCAAAGTGCTGAGACGCAGGAGAATCTCTTTGCGGACCTCTGAGCTGACGACTTCGACGGCACCTTGAAGCGTGCGCCGCCAGCGATCCAGATCGTCCGGCTTCAAAGCAGGCGCCGTGCCTAGTTCCACCTGAGTCTCAGCGACGGGGGCAGCTGACGGATCTGCCGCAACAGGAACAGACGTTGCGGGAATCTCGGCAGCACTTGTATCCTTTGGCTGACAGGCCTCGAATACGGAAAACTCTTCCTGAGTGAGGCATTTAGCCGCACAGGAACCAAAAGACAAAGGGCCGACAATCCGCTGCTCCTCATCGTCAACGAGTCGCGTCATCCCTTGAACGGCGCAGATAGTCAACGCTTGCACGCGGCGATCCAATTGTGCAGCTATCGCCTGAGCTGCCCTGCAAGCCGCGTCTGGATGGTCATGGCAAACCTGAGTTGAAGAAAACAGGAAGGTGCGGGCAAAGAGCTCACGCCGCGGATTTAGGTGCGGCTGAATAGGACGAAGTCGCTCATAGCGGACCTCGAATTCGATTTCCTTGGTTCGTAGTGCGGCCAACTCTCGAAGAGCGGCATAGGTATTCGCCTCTCCACGATCCGAAGCGTCGAGGTCTGGCAAGGAACCAGGGATAGCTAGATAAGCAAGCAGTAAAGACAGCTCATCTGCGCGGCGGGCGAGGTGTGCGACATCGAGGAGCATTCCAGAGCCTGTACCGCCGGAAAGTGAGCTTGCCAATGCCACCCGCACATGCGACTCTGGGTCTCTGGAAGGATCGGCACAGCGCGCACGCTGCAGACCTCGACGGATGAAGCGGTCGATGGACTCGTCGTTCGCAAACAATCCGAGGCGGCCAAGCGGCCGATATTGCCGGGATCCGCAGGGCTCGACCGCATTGATGAGTTGGAGCGGCTTGCCGTCGGGAAACCAGTCGAGCAGCTCTCGCCACGAAGAGAGGCTTTCAAAAATTTCGGAGGCGCGGCGAGGCCGGAGTGCGAGCCGTTCCTCCGGACCGAGAAGCGCCCCCGGGCCATCGATATCGTCCCTCTGATCGATCGCGAGAAACGCAGCCGGCAGCCGGTGGGTAGCCGGCATTGCGTCGTAGAGCCGCTTGGTCTTCGCGACGACCGCCGAGCCAAAACCTCCAAGGCCGAGCACAAGAGTGGGGGAGTTCATTTACGTACCCCTTTTACTGTAGCAGATCGATCCACTGGCGGCGCTCCGATTGAACGAAGGGCCATACAAAACAAGACGATGGCGCCTGCAAGCGCGAGCAGGCGTAACCCATAGGACCAGAACTTTAGCCCTGAACCACCTCTACGACTTCCTGAGCTACGGCTCTTGTTGCTGATTTCTCTGGCCAACTCACGGGCATTCTCTTCCAAGGGAGCGGTCCAGGCGGCGCGGCTGCGGCGCTCCCAGAGCAGAGGAATTCCGAATCCGACAGATAAAAGGATGCCGATCCACAAGCAGATCCAGGTCGAGATAAGAGGTCTGAAGCCCATGAACCAAAGCGGAGCATCTCCATCCATCTCTGCCGCCAAGTTGAAAATTGAAAAGAGGTATGACGCCCAGATTAGCGTTACAACACTGCTGATATTGTTAATCGTCGGAGTGGTTCGAGGGAAGCAGGCCAGCAGGACGAAGGTCAATCCCCATAAGATTGCAGGGGCACCAATCCAGCGCAGACCGGATGTCGATATCGGAAGCAAGAGCCGCGACCGATTAATCGGCAATAAGCTACGCGTTCCGGCTGGGTCCGCACCTTCCCCCTCTTAGGCGGACTAAAAGCGGATATGCAAGCAAGCTCCAGGAGGTCCACACGCCATTCGTCAGGGGAGCAGTTCTAGTAATCTCCGTACCATCCGGGCCATTAATATCGTTTGAAATCTTCAGTCCGGGGCTCCTCTGCCTACTTCATTCCCCTGGCCGTTGACGACAACCAGCGTATAGCTGCTTGCTTTACCTACGATTTGACCCCAAAGGTGAAGTCGTACCCTTAATCCGTCGCCTACGCGATCGAGTACTTGTCCCTTTACGGTAACAACATTGCCGCAGTCCAGAAAATCTTCCAACGGCCGATTTAGCCGCACTGAGCTATGGGAGGTGTCATGCGCACCCCATCTCCCTAATAGTTCGATCCTGTATCGGTCACTGCGCTGTGAGCAGGATATAGATCTCAGGGGAATCCATGTTTCGCTATCAATGTTCAGAAAACCCTCATCGCCAACGTGCTTTGCATTCGTCCCGGAATTCCTTCCGTTCGGAGAGGATGAAGCTCGATATGAATT
>CAVVXL010000016.1:0-260000 GCA_963752235.1 uncultured Acidobacteriota bacterium
GATTCCGTCGCGCAAGGCTCGACGCCAGCCCGTCAGGGCGGTATGCCTCTAGCCCAGGGTGTAAACCCTGGGACCGTTTCGCGGGCTCAATCTTCCGGGCTCGCGATCGGAATCCGATTGGAACGCCACCAGCCCGCAGACCGGAACGCAGACCAGCCCGCAGACCGGAACGCAGACCAGCCCGCAGATCGGAACGCAGAGCGGAACGCCAGCCGGACCGCAGACCCAGGGCACACGCCCTGGGCTACAGGAAGGCCGCCCTGACGGGCTGGCGCTCTCCCACGACAGCCGCCTCCCCTATGCTCGAGCGCCGCGCTATGCTCACCGGTATGAAAGTCCTCGTCTTCGGACCCACCGGCGCCGCCGGGGGGAGCGTCCTCAAGCTCTGCCTCTCCGAGCCCCGGGTGACGGAGGTGCGCGCGATCGCCCGCCGCCTCGTGCCTCCCAGGGATGCCAAGCTGCGGACCTTCCTCCATACGGACTTCCTGGACTACACGGCGGTCGCCGAGGCTTTCGCAGGCGTCGACGCCTGCCTCTTCTGCCTGGGGATCTCGGTCTCCCAGGTGTCCGGCGAGGCGGAGTACCGCAAGATCACCCAGGGCTTAGCCCTGGCCGCCGCCCGCGCGCTCCAGGCCGGGAGTCCCGCGGCGGCCTTCCAGTACCTCAGCGGCCAGGGGGCGGCCCTCGGCAGCCGCATGATGTGGGCGCGCGTCAAAGCCGAGGCCGAGCGCGATCTCCTCGCGCTCGGCACCGCCACTTGCTGGCGCCCGGGGTTCATCGACGGCGAGGCCTCGGCGAACGCGCCGCGGCTCTACCAGGCGGTGCGCCCGCTCGCCCGCCTGTTCAAGGGCTTCCGCAGCCTCTACGTCTCCGGCGAGGACATCGGCCGCGCCATGCTCCAGGCGACGGACGAGGGAGTGCGCGGCAAGACCTTCGAGAACCGCGAGATCCGCGACCTCGCCCAGCGCTGGGAGCGGGTGGCTCACTCGTGAGCGCGACGGGACTCCAGGCAGTCCCGTCGCCTGCAAGATGCGGTAAAATCCCTTCATGAGACCGCAGGCAGAGACCGTGTTGCAGGAGGCGTTGAGCTTACCCGAACAGGAACGGACCGAGATCGTCGGTGCCTTGTTGGAGAGCTTGGAGCCCGAGCCAGAAGCGGATGTCGAGACAGCTTGGCGCGAAGAGGTAGCGAACCGGGTAGCAGCGCTGGAAGCTGGGAAGGTCGAGACGGCCTCGTGGGAGAGGATCCGAGAGGGCTTTCTGGCGAGGCTGAGTGAGCGCCGCGCGGGTTGAATTTACCCCGGAAGCCCTGCGGGAATCGACGACGCCTTCGAATGGTATTTCGCACGAAGCATCCAGGCGGCAGAAGCCTTCGTTGCCGAAGCCACGAGAGCACTGACTCTGGTCGCGAGCTCTCCTGCCATTTGGCCTGACTTCGAATCCGGTACCCATCGGTATGTCCTCCGCAAATTTCCCTATAGCGTCATCTACCGAGAGCTCAAAGACGGCATCGAAGTGATCGCCCTTGCGCATCACAAGAGGCGACCGAGTTATTGGCGCGGACGTCTCTCGCCCCAACGCCAGACCTGATCGCCTGCCCAAGCTCTGCAGGATCACTCGAACAGAATCCCACCCCAGCTCGCCGGATCGACGTCCGCGATCGTCTGCGAGAAGGTCCAGCGATGCCAGGAGCGCTCACCTCGGAGGGAGCCTAAACCCATGGTCCAGGAGATTATCCTTCGGCGGTCCGGCAGGTCGGTGACGGCAACGCTTCCCAAGGAGATGGCGGAACGCCTTCAGCTGAAACCGGGAGACCGCATATTCGCCGTCGAGACCGAGAATGGTGTCCTGCTGACTCCGTACGATCCCGAATTTCACGATGTCATGCAGGCCTTCACGGAAGTCCGCCGGCAATACCGGAACACGCTCAAAAAGCTGGCGGAGTGAATTGTGGGGAGAGCCGCGGTGATCGCCGTCGTGGAAGGGCGGAGCAGCGAATCCGACCTCGCGGCCTGGCTGCGTGGAAATACGCAGCCGCTTCCGAAAAGCCGCCGCTGACCGGCTCCCCCTCCCCGCGATCCGCCCACTTCGGGACGCGGGGCGGCTCTCGCCGAATCGCGCGAATTACGGGTCCGAATCCGGCGAGACTCGAAACCCCGGCGGGTGTAGATTGGAGCCATGCTCGAGCCCGCCGATTCGCCGCCATCACCGCCAGCGCTGCCAGCGCTGCAGGCATCGCTCTCCCCCCACATCTGCCAGCAGGCGCTCGACGCCCGCGATGCGCGCTTCGACGGCCTGTTCTACGTGGGGATCGTCACCACCCGGATCTACTGCCGGCCGACCTGCCCGTCGCGGCGGGCGACTCCCGATCACCGGCGCTTCTACGACTCCGCCGCCGCGGCCGAGCGCGCCGGCTTCCGCCCCTGTCTGCGCTGCCGGCCGGAGCTTGCCCCGGGGCTGACGCTGGCCGGCGCGGTGTCGCGCCTGGCGTCCAAGGCGGCGCACCGGATCTGCGCCGGCGCCCTCAACGGCCATAGCGTCACGGAGCTCGCCGCCGAGCTCGCGGTGAGCGAGCGCCACCTGCGGCGGGCCTTGCGGCGCGAGATCGGCGTCTCCCCCCTCGAGCTCGCCCAGACGCAGCGCCTGCTGCTCGCCAAGCGCCTGCTCGCCGACACCCGGCTCTCGGTGACCGACATCGCCTTCGCCAGCGGCTTCGAGAGCCTGCGCCGCTTCAACGCCACCTTCCACGAGCGCTACGCCATGAGCCCGAGCGCCGTGCGCCGCCCCGCCCCCGCGAAGGCGGCCGCGACCCCACCCGCCAGCGATCTCCTGCGCATGACGCTCGCCTACCGTCCTCCCTTCGCTTGGGAACCGCTGGCCGCGTTCCTCGGCCGGGAGGCGACGCCGGGGGTCGAGAGGGTGGAGGGGCGCCGCTACAGCCGCACGGTGCGGATCGACGGGCGGAGCGGCGTGATCGGAGTGACGGACGCGCCGGCGGCGGCGCAGCTGAGGATCGATCTCTCGCCCTCCCTCCTCCCCGTGCTGATGCCCCTCCTCGCGAGGCTGCGGCAGCTCTTCGACCTCGACGCCCAGCCGGCGGTGGTCGACGCGCACCTCGAGCGCGGCGGCCTCGGTCCGCTGGTGCGCCGACGGCCCGGCCTGCGGCTGCCGGGAGCGCTCGACGGCTTCGAGGCCGGCCTGCGCACGTTGCTCCACGGCGCGGGCTCCGGGGCAAGCTCCGAGGGGAAGAGCCGCGAGCTGGCGGGGCGGGTGGCGCAAGCGCTCGGCGAGCCGCTCGAGACGGGAATCCCGGGGCTCGACCGGCTGGCGCCGAGCGCGGAACGGGTAGCGGAGGCCGGTGAAGCTGCGTTGCGCGCGCTCGGAGTGCCGCGGCGGCGGGCCGAGGCGATCGCCGCCTTCGCGCGGGCGGTCGCCGGCGGTGGGCTACGCCTCGAGCGCGGGAACGACGCGGCCGAGACGCAGCGCGCCTTGAGGGAGCTCACCGGCATCGACGAACGGCTGGCGGCCCGGATCGTGATGCGCGCGCTCGACGGGCCGGACGCCTTTCCCGCGGCGGACCGCGCGCTCCAGCAGGCGGCCGGCGCCGCCAGCGCGCGCAGCCTCCTCACGCGGGCGGAGACGTGGCGACCCTGGCGGGCCTACGCGGCCCTCCACCTCCGGCTGCACGCGGAGGGAGGCTGAACCCTACTGCCACTTCGCGAGCTTCAGCTTCAGCTCGGAGCAACGACTTTATCCCGCGATCATCAGAGACGACCAGGATGATCGTGAAGCAGAGCACGACGACCCCCGTCACGATCAGCCCGCCTCCGTAGCCTAGCGCGCGATCACGGTGACGGTCGCCTGGAAGCCGCCCCCGGGGCCGGCCACGCGCTTCGCCAGCAGGCTCCAGCCTCCCGCCGCGGGGTTCGGCACGCGGCAGAACTGCTGCCCGCCCGGCGCGTCGCTCTTGCAGTCGAACGCGGTCGGCGAGGCCGGCCCGGCATGCAGGATAAAGAGGGCATTGGTGTTGTCGAAGCCGTCCGCCTGCAGCAGCGAGACGCGGAGCTCGGCCGTCCCCGCGGGGACGATGAAAGAGGCCGCGGCCGCGGGAGAGCGCCGGCTCAAGGTGCCGTCGAAGCCCGTCACATTGGTGCCCGCCGCGCCGATCTGCGGACCGGCGCCGCAGGCGGCCGACGCCAGGTCGGCTCCCCCTTCGCGCTCGATCCAGGCGAGGTTGGCGAACACGTCGGCGTCGAAAGAGTTATCGACCGGCGCGCACTCCGGGTTGGTGCCGCTCGAGGTCACCCCCGCCACCACCGTCTTTCCCCCGATCGACACGAAGAGCGGCCCCCCGGAGTCGCCGAAGCAGGTGTCCGCGTTGAGCCCCGGCGGCCCCACGGGGCGCTTGAAGTTCCAGCACACGTAGCCGGGCGCGGGAGGATCGCAGGGGGCGAGCCGCACGAAGCCGTGGCGCTTCAAGCCGTCGTCCGTGGAGTCGGTCTGCGTGCTGCCGAAGCCCACGATCTCGCCGCGGAGCCTCAGAGCGGGATGCCCCGACCGGTTGAGCGGGCTCGGCGCGATGTTCGTCACCGGCGCGGCGAGGTGGAGGATGGCGAGGTCCGAGGCTCCCGTGTAGCGGTTGTAGGCGGGGTCGACAGAGATCCGAGCCAGCGCGAAGGAGCCGGCGTGCTGGAAGAAGAGCGACTTCCCCGCCGGGTCGACGAGGTCCGCCCGCCGCGCGCAGGCGACGCCCCCCAGGTTGTCGCCGCAGACGCAGTGCGCCGCCGTCAGCACCGTCCGGCAGCCGATCAGCGTCGCGCTGCACTCGCCGTCGTCGAGGAAGAGCCCGACGGTGGGATGGAGATGATCGCTCACCCCGTTGGTGATCTTCTCATCCGGCGGCGATTGAGCGAGGAGCGGGAGACCGAGGCTGAGACCCAGGATCGGCAGGACTGCAAGAAGGCGCATGGTCAGGATCCTCCTGCCACCGGATTGTAGCCGAGCGCGGAGCCCAGCCCCAAGGGTGGATCAGGAACCCGGCTTCTCGAGCTCTTTTATCTTCTGGAGGAGAGTCTCGGCATCCCAGTCCGGCAACAGGGTCCGACGTTCCTCGGTGTAGTTGCCTGCTCCAGGATCATACTGGCGCAGAAAGCGGACCGCGTTGGCCCAGCCGAGAGCCTCGGCAAGAGCACGGAATCCCCGATTCCTCAGCTCACTCTGATTCGTGATCAGTGCTTCCATTGGGAGATTTCCTCGATGAAGTGGACGGGATCGGTGACCGAAACGAGGAGCTCGTTCGATAAGCGCGCCGCAAGCCGGAGGAGCTGAAGATCGACCGTAAGAAATACGGCGGCCCCAGACAGCTCGGCGGATGCCAGATGAACCGCATCGAAGCTCTTAAAACCCTTGGCGGCGAGCTCCCTGAGTCGAACGGCGAGGTCGCTCTCGTCAGGTGAGGTCGCCACCGCCTCCGAGAGCCATAGAGCCACAGCCTCCCGGCGGGCTTGGTTCAGATTCAGACTGTTCTCGAGGAGGAGAGCCGGGCTTTGGAGCAGCTCGACGGTGCCGCTCGGCAAAGCGAGGATACTGAGTACAGCCTCGGTCTGAAGCCGGATGACCGGCTGCTCCTGAAGATCGAAGGGCCTCTTGAGGCAGCAGAGGTCGAGGTAGATGCGCACGAGACGAGTCTACCGAAGGCCACCCATAGCGGCAACCGCCTCGCCTTGGAGAGCTAACACCCCAAATCCCGGCCCACCAGCCTCCCCAGAGGAATGCTGAACACGAACAAGAGGATCGCTCCCGCCAGAAACAGCCATTCTCCCAGTCCCCGGGATGTGATCAGCAGGACGTTGCGCAGGACCGAGAGGACACCCCAGACGCCGAGGAGACGGAAGAGGAAGGTGCCGATCTTTTCAAACAGGCTCATGATGAAGATTTTCTCAAATCCAGCGATAGAACTGCAATCCGTTGCCGTCCGGATCGAGAACGTGAAACTCCCGCGTACCCCAGGGGGTCTCCGCCGGCGTGTGATAGGGGCTGCGATCGGTCGCCTGCCCCGCGAGGGCTCCGCGGTCGCGCAGCTCGGCGTGGAGCTCGTCGACGTCGCGGACCCGGAACCGGTAGGTGGGCCGGTCGATGGCGTGGGCCCACTGGCTCGCGTCCTGCCATTGCAGGAGGAGCTCGACGCCGTCGCGCGCCACCCCGGCGTACTGCGGGTCGACGGGACGGTCCTGGAACGTCACGGCGAACCCCAGGCTCTCATAGAAGCCGGCGGAGGCCGCGACGTTCCGGCACATCAGGACGGGATGGACGGATTCGATCTTGCCTGTCATGGATACCCTCAGCGCGCCGGCTACCGCGCGCCGCCCGCCGCCGCTCCCCGCAAGCGCGCCGCCGACTCGCCGGCTTCGGTGGCCGTGCGGCTGCCGCTGGCGGCCAGCGTCTGCGCCCGGATGTAGGCGTCGAGCGCCGATTTCGTGTCCTTCGCCTTCTCGTAGCTGTGGCCGAGCGCGAGCCAGGTGATGGCTCCGCTGTCGCCCGGGGCAGGCCTTTGCGTCAGCTCCTTGAGCAGCCGGACCGCCTTCGCGGCATCCCCTTGCTGCGCGAAGGTGGAGGCCGACTGCACCTCGGCGATCCGCGCCGCGGCGGCATCCCCTCTCTGCTCCGCGAGCTTGCGCGCCTCGGTGTAGGCGTCGCGCGCCCGCGATTCCATCTTGAGGCGGCCGTAGGCGTTCGCCACCAGGAAGGTGGCTTCCAGATCCTGCTTCGCGTCCAGGAGATCCGCCGCCTGGAGGAAGGCCGGCGCCGCGAGGTGAATCCGGTCGAGATTCGCGACCGTCAGGTGCGCGCCCGCGTCGTGGCCGGCGATGCGCAACCGTTCCCGCTGCGCGGGATCGTAGACCAGGTAGGCCGGCAGATCGCTCACCTGATGGGCCGAGGGGACCTTGGTGTATTTCGTGTCCACCCGCAGCAGGACGAAATCGGCCAGGTGCTGCATCATCTCGGGCGATCCGAGGGTCAGCCTCTCGACGTTTTGGCACTCGCCGCAGCCCTCGGAGGTGTAGTCGACGAAGACCAGGCGGTGCTCCTGCTTGGCCTTCGCGAAGGCGGTGTTCCAGTCGGTCTGCCAGACCGGCTGCGGGACCGCCGGCGTCTCGGCGCCGCGCAGGATCGACGCCGCCAGCATCAGGACTGCGAAGAAACGAGTCGGGTGCATGGAAACCTCCTTGCGTGAAGTCTCGAGCCAAAGAGCATCATGAACCGCCGGCCGCGCGACCGTCAACCTTCCCGGCGGACTTCAAATGGAGAGAAAACCCTCGGCGTAGCGCACCGCGCGGGCCGAGATCCTGACCCGGTCGTCCAGGGACTCGCACCACATCTCCCCTCCCCGCGCCGAGAGCTGCAAGGCGTGCAGCTTGCGTTTCCCGAGCGCCTGGGCCCAGTAGGGGGCCAGCGTGCAGTGGGTCGAACCGGTGGCGGCGTCCTCGGCGATGCCGATCCGCGGGGCAAAGTAGCGCGACACGAAGTCGGCAGCCTCTCCCTTCGCCGTCACGATCACTCCCAGCGCCTCCACTTGGTTCAGAAGCGCGAAGTCCGGCGCGAGGGCGCGGATCTCCGCCTCGCTCTCGTAGACCGCGAGATATTTCGCCGCTTTCAAGACCTCCTTCGGCTCGCGTCCCAGGGCACGCACCAGGTCCTCCGGCGTCGCGCAGGGGACCGCCGCGTAGACGGGAAAATCCATCCGGATCAGAGGGCCGTCCTGGTCGACGCTCACCATCCCGCCCTTGGTCTGGAAAGCGATCGATTCCCGCGCCGGGAGCCGGGACGCGAAGACGACCGACGCCGCCGCGATCGTGCCGTGGCCGCAGAGGTCGAGCTCGACCGTCGGGGTGAACCAGCGCAGCTCCCAGGGCTCCTCGCCCTCGACGAAAAAGGCGGTGACCGGGAGGGCGTTCTCCCGCGCGATGAGCTGCAACGTCGCGTCCGCGGGCCACCTCTCCAGCAGGCAGACCATGGCGGGATTGCCGGAGAACACCGCCCCGGCGAAGGCGTCGACGTGGTAGGCGGGAATCTTCAAAGCCTCTCCTTTCCGATCGGATTGGCGGCCCTGCGGGCTGACGCGCCGGCTCGCCGAAGGCCTCTAGGAGCCGCTTTCTCTAGTAGGGGCAAAGCCAATAGGGGGCCGGGTGGGACTTGTCCGTCTGACACGTACAGGTGTTTTCAAAGTTGTCTTCCGTCGTGCAGGCGACGTACGAGCCCGGTGTGGAACAGGGGGTCCCGTCAAGGGCGAAGCAGGAGTAGGTCGCCTGCGCGGAGCGGCTCGACCCGATCCAAACGGTCGCGGCGAGGATGGCGGTAAGGGCGGCGAATCGCGAAGCTCTCTTCATAGCATGTCTCCTTTTCCCGGTGAGTTGCTTCAAAGGCCTTTTCATCCTACACCGTCATCCCCTTGGACCGGGGGTCAACGACTCGCAGCAGCGATCAGATGCCACGGATGGGTGCGAGGCCTTGTGGATGGTCTTGTGGATGGTGATGGTGATTGGAGGACCGCCCAGCCTCAGCGTCGAGTCGACGGTGAGGCTGGACGGCGCCGGCAAGAGGGCTCAGCAGAGGCAGGTGTGGCGGCCGCCGGTGCCGCCATCGCAGGCCAGGCAGTTGCTCAACGCGATGCTGCCGCCGTGGACCTCCTCGAGATGTCCGACCTCGAGGGCCAGCAAGGTTTCCCGGCTCAGCTTGAGATTCTTCTTGACCAGTTTCTTCACAGGATCTCCTTTTCCGCAAGAACCATCATGAGTCGCTGGAATTGGAGATCCGTGAACCGATTCTCCTGATCCAGCAGATCCTGCAACTCTAAGCCCTGGGGGAGATCCGGGTCAACGTCTTTGATTGACCACTTGGCGCCTACCCCCGCTCCGCCAGCCGCAGCCCGATGACGCCGAGGACGATCAGCGCGATCGAGATCAGCCGCAGGGCGCTCCGGGGCTCGCCCAGGAAGAGGATGCCCACCAGGGCCGTGCCGACGGCGCCGATCCCCACCCAGATCGCATAGCCGCTGCTCGCCGGCAGGTCGCGCAGGCCGAGGCTCAGCAGGTACAGGCTGACGAGGTAGAGGACGGCGGTGACGACGCTGGGGCCGAGGCGGGTGAAACCCGCCGTCTGCTTGAGGGTGGAGGCCCAGGCGATCTCCAGCAGGCCGGCGAGGAGCAGGTAGAGCCAGCTCACGCGTCCAGCGAGCTCCGGCGAAAGCCCCAGAGAACGAGGAGCGCGCCCCCCAGCGTGGCGAGGCCGACGCTCACGAAGCCGATCGTCACCAGGCTCTCCTGCCAGGGCTGGCCGGTGTGGCCCGCGGCGCTGATCGGCGACAGGGCCGCCGTTCCGAACGCCGCGCCCAGCGTGGTGAAGAGCAGGTTGGCATAGGCGCCGTACAGGAGGACCCAGTAGGCGGTGGTCTTCAGAGAAGGCGCCAGCCGGACCTCGGCCCAGACCCCTCCCAGCGCGAGCAGGAAGGTGCCGTTCATCAGCCCTTCGAGATGAGCGGCCAGGCCCATGCGCGGGTTGGTGAATTTCGATTCGGCAAACCCGCAGACCAGGCCGAGCACGAAAAGAACCATCCCATGCCGCAGCATCCTGCGTCGTTGCTCGTTCATGATTGCAGAGCCTGCATCGAGAGCGCGCCGCTGCTCTCGTTCGAGCCGGTCAGCACCCGCCGGAGATAGCCCGCCTGGCCCAGGTGAAACGCGAGATGAGCGGAGAGCTGGTGAAGAAAGAGACCGGTCGGCATGCGCGGCACGCCGAGACCGTCCGGATAGTCGGCCGTGAGCTGCGCGTCGGTGAGCTCCGCCAGCACCGTGCGCACCACCGCGGACGTCTTCGCGAGATTCTCCAGCAGGACCGCTCTCGGCAGGTCGCGGGCGCTGAACTCGAGAGGGCGGTCCCGCACGTACCCGCTGTTCCCCAGCACGGCCCCCACGAAATGCTGGAGGTTCCCGCAGACGTGGAGCGTCAACGTGCCCGCCGAGTTGGCGATGCCGGGCGCCGTGGCCCAGATCAGGGCTTCGTCCGGAAAGAGCTCGAGCTCCCGCGAGAACGTCGCGAGCTCCCGGGTGATGAGACGGCTGATCCACTCGTTGGTCATGAGGGCGATCTCCTGGTTGGGCTGCCGATGCGCTGAAGGCCACCGAACCTTACCATGCGGCAACGGAGAGCGAAATCCGTCGCCGGCCTCCAGGGATCTGTCGAACGGGATCAGACCCTGGCGGCCGCCGACGCCACGAAGCCCTCGTCGGTGAACCTCTCCACCGCGAGACCGAGCTCCGCGAGCCTGGCGTGGATGGCGGCCGTGGGCGCGCAGCCGATGACCTCGATCGCGTTATAGGGAGGGTTTTGAGAATACTCACCGTGATGCAGGTCGATCGTCGCCAGCTCCGCCAGGAAGAGCCTTTCCGGGCTCATCTGCGGGTAGGCCCTGAACGTCGTGATCCCCGCATCGCCAGGATCGGAAAACTCTTCCCGGATCCGCGCCGCGGCGGCCGTGTTCCCTGGGCTGTCGACGATCCATACGGGGACCGCCCGGGAAAGGGCCTCCAGCCGCTCGCCGAATTCGCGATCCACCACGACGCGCACGAGGACTTGGGACATTCCGAGGCTCCTTGGAAAACGTACTCACCGCGGCGGCGGCGGGATCATCGAGGTCTCTGCTGGGCTCGCTGCGCAGCCTCCCGGGCTTCCGGCAAGCGGCTCATGTTCACCGCAAGAGCAAGGTCGCGGCACTACCGGTGAGCAACCTGACAGCGAAGATCGTCAAAGCAAGCCCCGCGGCGAAGGTGAGTGCGCGCCGGGCCCGCCTCCTGGAGGGTGCGACTCCAGCATGGAAAGGCTTTGAGCGACTTGGGTCTCAAAGTCGGCCGAGGTGTCGGTAGCGTTCGCAACGGTCCAAACGAGACCGACGTAGGCCACCGTACGGCTACGGCCTTTTGCGTTGCTGGTCCAGCGGTTGATGGTCATGGAGGGCTGGGTGAAGAGCCCCTTGTTGAGGGCTCAGCCCATAGTTCTCTTGAGAGTCAGGTCAGGGCAGGAACCCCATCTTATCCACCAATCCTGGAAGTGTACTGGCGTCTGTCGCCAAGGCCGCCAGATTGTAGTAACGGACCCGACCAGTACTCGTTTGCTTGATCCACACCTCGGTCTTCACAGTGTTGAACTTAACCACGTTTGGCCATAGGTAGCCGTTGGCCTTCGGCCCGACGATCCGCAAGAACACCTCGGCGCGAGTTGGAATAGCACCCGCTATGCAGACCGTCTCGGGAACGCAGACTGAGGTCTGAGTGCCGATGCGAGTGTCACCAATACGCACCCAGAAAGTATAGCCGGGGTAGGCAGCAGTAGTGATGGCTCCAGTGGTGGGAGGCGACGGAGGAGTAACGTCCACTGCCTCAGCTTCGGCACGAATCGACAGCGACTTGTATGTCGGGTACGAGCCGACCTCTCCCAGTTTCTTCGACGGCGGGCGCGAGCCTCCGACGTAGCCCGGTTGACCGCCGACGCCATCGAGGTAACCGCACAGTTCCGTCGTGCCAAGGCTGTTGTCGAAAACCCCACCAACACCCCATGTAGCGCCGATGTAGACTGTGTCCGTGGGCACGGTGATACCGCCGGGGATCTCAAAGCGGTAGAACGGAGTGTTGTTATCGCAAAAAGCGTGCGGCACAGGGACCGCCAGCACGTTATGCAGTGAGCCCAGCAGAGTTCCAGGTCCTCCGTTAGCACCGTCCGCCGCCCACACATCAATATCGAGAGGAATCTGAGAGTCACCTGAGAAAATGAGGAATTGTGCCATTCGCACGCATACGGCGTTGATCTTATTGGCGGCGCCAGGCAGTTGGAATCGCATCGCAGCGGTATAGGTATCGGGGGCCGGCTTAGATCCTAGGTAACTGAACCCGATCGGATCCGTCCCATCGTCGTATGCGATTCCGCCCGTACAATCAGCGCCCGACGCAACCGTGAAGGCTGGACGCGAAAGAGAGGTGTCAATGAGCAGCGGCCGAACGGGTTCAAACGTTTTTATGCCCGAGCCAGAGACCAAAGTGGTAGTCGCCACCACTAAACTGGCAGCCATAATTAGAACTTGCCTCATCCTCTTCTCCTCATTGAAAAGTCCGAGGCTTAATGCCGCGGGTCGACCTCCACAGCCCTAACTTGCCAGTTCCCATGATTCTTGCGGTCCGATCTGGACCTGAACAGCCTCAATGTCTTATGCGTGATCAAGGGAACGTTGGCCATAGCATAGACGATTTTCTCGGGCATCTCGTCCCTCTTCTACCCTGATCTGCGATTTGTAGGCAACCGCTCCGCCGAGCATCCTAAAAGCTTCTTCAGGCCTACACTCCTGAACGCGACGTCGTCGCAGCGATCGTGCCGTTCGAAGCCCTGGTTTGCCCTCCCACCCACCCTCCCCTATCATCGTCCGCGTCCGTGGCCGGCGCGCGGCTCTCGCGGGGCCGGCCAGTCGTCCAACGTCGAATCTGGAGGTGAGCTGCGATGAAAGCACGCAAAGTCAGCAAGTTAAGGATCTCGAAGGAGACGCTTCGCGATCTCGCGACGTCGGATCTGCGGCAGATCGCGGCGGGGGCCACCACCACGCCGGTGACCATCTGCAACAACCTGTGCACGGAGCGGTGCACGACCCCTTCCTGCCATTGCTGAAGGCCTTCGGCGGCGGCGTATGCAAGGTGGTATGCCAGCCGCCGAAGCTTCGGCAGGCTGCCGAAGCTAACAATGGGCTGCCGAAGCTTACAACGGGCTGCCGCAGCTTCGGCGGCCTGCCGAAGCTAACAATGGGCTGCCGCAGCTTCGACAGTCTGCCGAAGCTAACAATGCGCCGCCGAAGCTGCGATGAGCTGCCGAAGCTGCGACGGCCTGCCGAAGCTTACAACGCGCTGCCGAAGCTTCGATGAGCTGCCGAAGCTGACAACGCGCCGCCGAAGCTGCGACGGTCTGCCGAAGCTTCGACGAGCTGCCGAAGCTGACAACGTTCCGTCGAAGCTTCGATGAGCTGCCGAAGCTGCGATGCGACGAGATAGAGGCGAAAAGCTGGATGAGCGGAACAGACGCTCGCCCTGTTCTTCAGGAGGACAGAGACGGCGGCGGCGACCGGCGGCGGTCGCCGCGGCTTCAGGTGGGGGCGGCGGAGGGTGGGGAGAACGGCGGGAACCGAAGCCCGCGGGCGTCCAGGGGCGGACGCCGGATCCCAGGAAGGCGCGCCGGCGGAGCGCGGGAACCGAGCGAGGCGCCGCGGCAGCGGCGGCCTCGAGGTTGCGGGAAAGCACCCGGAGCGGGGCGACAACCCGCGTCGCGGAGAGCGGGCGATTTCCATCGTGGCGAGAGAGATCGACCGCGGGAGCCACGAGCGCGACGATCCACCGCACCAGGGTGCCCCAAAAGTTTATAGTGGTCGTCTCTCGGCTCATCGGATCTCTCCAAGTTATGAGTATAGTTTGGCGGAGCTCAGGGAGATTGTCAATGGGCATCCTGCGGAAACAGGGAATGCGTAGGAGCTTGGTATTTGCATGAAGAGAGTGGCCTTCTCGATATCCTCGCCACCGGGAAGGCCCGCCCTTCGAGGAGACGCCCCGCCGTCCCCGTGGCCTGCAGAGGGTCTCGTTACGCGATGGAGCGTCTCTACGGGCACGTCATCGCAAGCCGGACGATTTCCCATTGGCCAAACCCTATCAATCGGAAATATGGCAATGCCCGGACCGCGGCAACCGACCCGTAGAGACGCTCCCAGCCGGTAACGAGAACTTGGGCAGGCCATGGGGACGGCGGAGCGTCTCTCAAAGCAATGCCTTCCCCTCCAAAACCGCCCTCGAGAGGGCCTCAATCGCCATTCGGAAGACCGATTCTGAAGACCCTGGCACTTCGTGAGCCCCCGTTCCGTGAGCCCCCGTTCAGGATCGCGATCCGGAGCCGCGCGCGGTTCCGTCATAGGATGCAGTGGCGCTACCGACAGCAAGGAGGAGCCCATGGAGATCCAGCGCATCGAGCCGTTTCTGGACTACTTCGGACGGGTGAGCGAGCGGACGCGGCGCGTCGTGCTCTCGATCCCTGCGGAGCAGCTGGAGTGGACGCACAAGGCGGGGGCGTTCACGCTCGGCGATCTGGTGCGCCATCTGGGGGCGATCGAGCGCCACATGTTCGCCGAGAACGCGGCGGGGCGCCCCAGCCGCTACCCCGGCCATGGCCCGGAGCTGGCCGCGGGGTACGACGCCGTGGTGGCGTACTTCGACCGCATGCACGCGGAATCGCTCGCCATCTTCCGGTCCCTGAGCCCGGAGGACCTCGCGCGCCGCTGCGAGACGCCGGGGGGCGCCCGGATCGCGGTCTGGAAATGGCTGCGCTCGATGGTCGAGCACGAGATCCATCACCGCGGACAGATCTACCTGATGCTCGGCATGCTGGGCATTCCCACGCCGCCGCTCTACGGCCTCACCTCGGAAGCTGTGCGGGAGCGCAGCCGCGAGGGGCCGTAACCGGCCGACCGGCCGAGCCCCCGCAAAAGGAGGAAGCCCGGGGGAGCTTCCGCCCCCCGGGCCTTTGAACGGAGAGCCGCGCCGGGCTGCCGGTCACTTCGCCGCTTTCCCCGCCTCCCACGCCTTCTGGACGTAGCCCATCAGCTCCCGGATCGGCGCGGTGTCCATGCCGTGGACGGTCGGCTCCTCCTTCCACAGGCGGTTGAGCGACTGGCCGATGCCGGGGTCGCCGCCGGTGAACTCCTGGACCAGCTCCTGCCAGCGCCGGGCGAGTTGCTGCACCCGTTCGTCGGCGGGGTCGGTCCCCTGATCCATCGCCGCCTGCATCTCGGCGATCAGCCGCGGCCATTCGGCTTCGACTTCCTTGATGTGCTCGGCGCCCAGTTGCTCGCGGCGCCGCTCCTGGGCGGCCATCTGCTCGGGGGTGTAATACTTTTCGAACATGCTCGTGTCCTCGAGAATTTGGAGGAATTCCTCCGTGGGTACTCGTTCGTCCGACCGGAAGTATCCGGCGACCCGCTCCAGGCGGTCGCAGAGGGTGCGCTGCAGCTCGATCTGCTCTTTGAGATGAGCGATGTGGAGCTGCAGCACGCGGTCGGGGGTGATGTCGGGGCGGTCGAGAAACTCCCGCGACTGCTCGAGGGAGAAGCCCAGCATCCGCAACGAGCGGATCTGCTGCAGGCGCACCACGTCGGAGGCGGTGTACAGCCGGTAGCCCGACGCCGAGCGGTGCGACGGCGAGAGCAGCCCGAGCTCGTCGTAGTGATGGAGCGCCCGCACGGACACTCCGGTCCGCTTGGCCAGCGCGCCGACTTTCCAGGGCGGAGGCCCCATGCGTCTCGTCTCCTTTCCGGCCGGTCCATCCGGCCTGATGGAGAAGACGATAGACCCTGACGTTACGGGAGGGTCAAGGGGTTTTTGGAGAAAGATTCCAATACGGACGAACACCGACGAACAGGGACGACCACGGACGGCCCCGGCGACGTCCGTGCCGGTCCCTGCTCGTCCGTGTTCGTCCGCCCCTCAGTAATCCGCGTACCCGGACCGCGTGCGCACCCGGCCGCCGCCGTTGTGGAGGCGGACGTCCACCTTGTGCCAGGCGCCGTCGCCTTTGGCGGTGGTGGCGTAGTAGCCGAGGGCGTACTGCTGGCGCAGCTCCTGGAGGATGCTGCGGAAGGCGCCTTCGAGCTCGCCGAGGTGCTCGATCGGCAGGATGCGGCCGCCGCTCTCGCGGATCGCCTTCTCGAGGGTCTGGTACTCGCGGTCGTTCCCCTGGTAGTCGCGCCAGGCGGAGGTGAACGACTGGTGCTTGCCGCCGAGCTGGATCCAGTAGACCAGCGACTGGCCGGCGCGCGCCTTCCAGAGCACGTCCGCGGCCGGCAGGACGCTGTGGACGTCCGAGCCGTCCGAGAAGAGGACCACGACGCGCTGCCCGTTCCGGCCGTCGAGCAGCTTGAGCGAGAGGTAGAGGAAGTCGTTGACCGCCGTCCCGCCGGCGGCCGGGGTGCCGGCGATCGAGGCGTCGAGCAGCTTCTTGTCGGACGAGAACGGGGTGAAGCGGATCAGCCGGTCGGAGAACAGGGCGAGCATCGCTTCGTCGGCCGGCTTCATGCCGTCGAGGAACGCCTTGGCGCCGCGGCGGACGGCCTCGAGACGCTCGCCCTGCATGCTCTCGCTGGTGTCGAGCAGGAGGACGGCGGTGAGCGGCAGCTCGTCGCGGCCGAAGGTGACGATCTGCTGCCGGGCGCCGTTGTCGTAGACCTCGAAGTCGTCCTGGCCGAGGGTGAGGTTGCTGGCGCCGCCGTAGCTCGCGACGTTGACGAAGAGGGCGCGCAGCTTGAGGTTGAGCTCGTCGGTGATCTGCACCGGCACGGTGACCATGGTGTCGGTCCCCAGGGTCCCCGCGGTGGTGTGGGCGACGGCGCGGAACTCGCGCTTGATGTTCTCGTCCCCGAGGTCGACGGTGAGCCGGTAGGGGGGCTTCTTCACCGCCCCCATCAGCTTGCCGTTGACGAACAGCTCCACCTGCTCGACCGGCTCGCCGGAGTCGACCCTGACGTCCACCTGGGTGGGGCCGAACACCGGCTGGTCCGGCGCCGGGCTGACGATGCGCACCGCCACCGCGCCGAACGCCGCGCCGCCGGCGCAGAGGGAGGCCAGGGACGCCGCGATGGCCAGCCTGAGAAACCGCGGGCGGCTCATCATCGCGCCACCCCCGTCCCCGCCGCCGCCGGCGGGGTGCCGAGGGCCTGCGCCAGCACCTGCAGGCGGGACTGCGAGTTCTCCTGGAGGAACTTCCGCGTCGCCATGAACTCCTCCGGGCGGACGGCGTTGTAGAGGTAGCGGGAGGCGGCGGCCTCCTGGGAGGGGGAGGCGGCGAGCGCCTTCTCGATCAGGGCGGTCGCCTCGCCCGGAGCGCCGCGGCGGTCGAGCACGGCGGCGAGCTGGACGCGGAGCCGCAGGTCGTCGGGGAAGCGCTCGGCGGCCCTGCGCAGGGTCTTCTCCGCCTCCGAGCCGCGGCCGCGGTCGCTGTCGAGCCGGGCGAGCTCCTGGTAGGCGAGCGGCGTCACCCAGGAGGGCTCCTTGTCGGCGGTGAGCCCGGCGAGGAGCGTCCGCGCCTCGTCGGTCTGCTTGAGGCGCCGGAGGTTGAGCGCCAGGCGCAGGCGGGCCTCGGGGTTCCCGGGGTCGACCTGGAGGGTCTGGCGCAGCAGCTTGACGACGCTCTCGGCCTGGGCGTTCTTCTCGAGGATGGTGGCGAGGGCGAGCAGGGCGGTGACGTTGTGGGGGTCGAGCTCGACCGCCTTCTGGAACAGCTCGGCCGAGGAGAGCTGCTGGGCCGCCTGCAACAGGAGCCCGCCGAGGCTGGTCAACAGGTGGCTGGTGACCTGCGCCGCCCCTTCCGAGCCCGACTGCTGGTTGTAGAGCAGGGCGAGGTCCTTCGTCATGTTGCGGGTGTGGACCATCGCCAGGGCGTGGCCGTGCCGCCCGAGCAGGAGGAGCCGCCGGTAGCTCTCGTGATGGAGCATGGCGATCGGCACCAGCACCTCGAGGTCGGCCGCGCCGACCTGGTGGATCACCGCCTGCTCCGCCTTGAGGAGGGTGGTGCGGGTGCGCGGATCGGTGTCCTGGGCGACCGCCGACTCGAGCTCGATCAGCTCATCGGGCGCCCGGTCCGTCTGGCCCGCCGACCAGTCGGCCAGGATGCGGCGGTAGATCTCCTCGATCTTCTCCGGCCGCAGCGTCTCCCCGGCCTTCAGCCCCAGCCCCGCCGCCCGCGGGGCGGACAGCGGACCCGCGGCTCCCTGCGCCCAGGCGGGCGGCCCCAGGGCCATCCCCGCCATCCCCGCCGCCGCCAGGAGCGCCGCCGGGGTCCAACGGATCAAAGATCTGCCGACAGAGCTCCCCAACCCCACCGCAATCGTCGCCATCGCGCGCATGAGACCTCCAACATGGAATGCCTCCTTCCTCTCCCCGAGGGAGAGGCCTCAACCCGGTAGTTGATAAGACAAACCGCAAGGATCGAAACGCATTGGATCATCGAATTCATTATAGGTGCTTTCCGAGCGGATTTCGTGACAAACATCGGCCTTCGGGGTGGGGGCGCCCGGACGCACAAGGAAAAAGGGCGGGATCGCTCCCGCCCTTCTCGTTGCGTGGCGCCTCGCGGCGAGCCGTGCGGCTCAGTGATGCGGGCGCGGCCTGGGCTTGCGGTAGGTGCCGTCGATCACCGCCTTGGGGACGCCGAGCGATTGCAGCAGGGCGACCCGGGCCTCCTCGGTGAAGACGACGTCGGTGAACCGGCTCTCGGACGCCACCACGCTCGTCGAGTCGGCCACCGCCTTGTGCTTGGGCAGCGGGCCGAAGACGTACGGGTAGAGGTTGACCGGCGGGATCGAGGCGCCGAAGCCGGCGTTGATCGCGGCGATGAACTGGTTGGCGATGTAGGCGTAACCGAACGCCGTCGGGTGGACGCCGTCGTAGCCGAACACGCCGCCGGTCAGGAACTTGCTGCTGTAGGTGATGCCGCCGACCTCGAGGCCGTTGGCGGCGAGGTCCTTCAGGATGGCGTTGGCGTCGACCAGGGCCGCCCCGTTGGCGGTGGCCGCGGCGGCGATCACCGCGTTGTAGGCGTCGACGTGCGCCTTGATGGTGGCGACCTCGGCGGCGGAGAGCACCGAGGTGTCGGAGAGCGGCTGGCCGGTGCCGCCGAGGGCTTGCGGGATGCCGATGCCGCGGGAGAGCTCGGCGGTGGCGGTGAGCAGCACGAAGTCACCGGCCTGGAGCGGACCGTTGGGGCCGATCAGCGGGATCGGTGCGCCGTTGGGGCCGAGCACGGGCAGGTTGGTCGCCGGGTTGACCACCACCCGCGGCACCGTGGTGACGAACGGGATGCTGGTGACGTCCGGGATGTTCGCCAGCACCATCCGGCGGGTGGTGACCGCGGCGATCGCCTTGATCACCGCGTTGTAGTCGGCGGTGAACTGCGCGACCGGGGTGATCGTCACCCCTTCGATCACGATCCCCGAGGTGGCGGCGGCCAGGGCGTCGTTGTTGCCGATCCACAGGCTGACGAAGGTCGGGTTGAGGGAGAGCCCCTGCTGGAGCTGGGTGGTGCCGCCGCCCAGATGGCGCAGGATCAGGTCGGTTGGGTCGTTGGCGCTGGTCGACGCGGTCTTGGTCAGCAGGTCGTGCAGCGTGGCGCCCGGCACCGCCAGGTTGTTGTAGGGGCGGGGCAGGGTGAGGTTGATCGGCACCCCGGTGGTCGAGCTGGGGGTGATGGTGACCGGCAGCAGGCTGCGCAGCACCAGGATCCCCGGCAGGCCGGGCGCGCTGACCAGCGGCTGCTCGAAGCCGGCGTCGGTGCTGACCCCCTTGGCCTGCCGGTAGATCAGCGCCGGATAGCTGTTGACCTGATAGGTCTGGTTGATCGAGCCGCTGGAGAAGCCGGCCGTCAAGCTGTCGCCGAGGGCGACGTAGGTCGTGAAGTTGGCGCTGCCGGTTGCGACGGCGGCGGAGGCCGCCCCGGCGAGCGAAAGGAAGGCGAGCGTCGAGACGCCCGCCAGGATCTTGATCCGATGCATCGTCATGTCTCCTTGATGGGTTCTCGGGTTAGTAGCCGACCGTCAGCCCCAGCAGCACCGCCTGGGTCTTGTACTTGCCGAAGAAGGGCCCCTGATCCGCCCGCGCCTTGTTCGCGGTGCGCTGCTTGAAGTCGAGGTACATCAGGCCGATGTCGTACTTGAAACCCGTGGTGTGGCCGTAGCCGATGCAGTAGCCGGTGCGGTCGGCGTCGGGGAGGAGCGGGGAAACCCCCTCGGTGGGCTGCGGCGTCTGGTCGTAGACCAGGCCGAAGCGCCACTGGGAGGACTCGCTCGTCGTCCAGCGCAGGCCGGCGCGGTAGCTGTAGGCGTTCTTCCATTTCTCGACGATCGTGGTGTCGGGCAGCGAGTTGCCGACGCCGCCGGTGAAATTGATCGGGACGTCCTTGAACTTGCTCCATCCCGTGTAGTTGACGTCCGTCTCGAGCAGCAGGTTGCGGGTGAGGCCGAAGGCGAGGCCGAGGCTCGCCTGGTCCGGGTAGGCGATCTTCGTCGTCACCGGCAGGTTGGTGTTGTAGGGGATCTGCGCGGCGAGGATGGCGTCGAGCTGCGGGTTGCCGGTCAGGACCTGGGTGACGTGGGCGCTCCCCTTGTAGTCGGCCGAGATCGCGCTGCGATAGGAGAGCCCCCAGGAGAAGCTCTCGTTGTACTTGTCGAGGATGCCGAAGTTGAAGCCGTATTTCGTGGCGTAGTCCCCCTCGAGCTTCAGCCGGCCGACGTCGGCGACCTGCTGGGTGAAGGGGTTGATCGCCGGGATGTCACGGTTGAGCTCGACCTTCGAGTAGCGCGCGATGGCGCCGAAGCCGATGCCGAAGCTGGGGGTGATCTGCCAGCCAAGGGTCGGGTTGAGGTCGAACGCCTGCAGCGACGCCTTGGTGGAGAGGAAGCGGCCGGCGAACTGGTCGGGGTTCTTCCACTCGGTGGTGAGGCCGAAGGGGGTCTCGATGCCGAGGCCGAACTTCCAGGTGCTGGAGATCGGCGCCACGAAGTAGGCGTGCGGCGGGAACTGGGAGAGCGTCTTCTGCTCGGCCTTGTAGCCGTCGCCCGGGAACGGGTTGGCGCCGGTGAAGTCCGCCTTGGTCGAGCGGATCCAGGTGGCGCCGACCGCGGCCGAGGACTTCTCGACGAAGGCCAGGCCGCCGGCGTTGTAGAACAGCATCGACGGATCGTCGGCCTGCGCCGTGAAGGCGCCACCGAGGGCGAGCGCCTTGCTGCCCTGCTCGAAGATGCTGAAACCGGCCCCGTGGATCGGTCCCGCGGCCAGAGCGGCGAGGGCGACGATGCCCCAAGCCCTCCCCGTGAATCCTCCTCGCCTGTGCATGGATCTCCTCCTGTCTCTTATGAATAGAAGCGATGAACGGAAGTGTACGCGACTCGGGTCTTCCCGCGACCGAGCCCCAACCTGCGGAAAACGAGGCTCGTCTGGCTCTTTTCGGCTCGCCTAAACGTTAGTCTCAACGCCCGGGGGTGTCAACGCCCGCGCGGGTGGCACCCCAGGAGACAAACCGGGAGGCAAACAAGCTGCTAGAGTAGGGTGCCTGGAGGTGAAGCGTCATGTTCGAAAGCCCGGTCCATCAGGAGACCTTCGACAAGCTGCAGGAATACCTCGGCGAGCTGTTCGAGGAGCCGTACCACGACCCCGAGAACGACCACTTCTACGTGCGCTACGGGTCGACCGTCCTCGAGATCTCCGTCGAGCCCTACAGCGGGGAAGAGGCGATGGTGGTCATCATGTCCTACTGCGTGCAGGGCGTCGAGCTCGCCGAGGAGCTGCTCGCGGGGCTGCTCGAGCTCAATCACGAGATGGCCTGCGGCCACTTCTCGGTGGTGGGCAACGACATCTTCTTCGCCCACTCGATGTTCGGCCGCAGCCTGGACGCCCGCGACCTGCTGCGGGCGATCACCGCGGTCGCCACGGTGGCCGACGACTACGACGACCGCATCGTCGCCCGCTACGGCGGCCAGACGGCGCTCGAGCGCATTCAGGACACCGGCGGCCGGCGCCGGCGCCAGGAAGTCACCGCCGAGTAGGGACCGGGAGGCGAGGCGGAGGGGAGCGGCGGGCGGCGCGGCCGGAGACGATCACCACTGGTTGCTCTTCACCGCCGCCTCCGCCTCGCGGTCGAGCTCGCGCGTCTTCTCGGACTCCCGCTTGTCGTAGAGCTTCTTGCCCTGCACCAGGGCGATCTCCACCTTGATCCAGTTCCCCTTGAGATAGACGGAGAGCGGCACCACGGTCAGCCCCTTGAGCTGGGTGCGGCCGAACAGGCGCTCGATCTCCCGCTTCTTGAGCAGCAGCTTGCGCAGCTGCTCGGGGTCGTGGTTCTCGCGGTTGCCGTGGCTGTAGGCGCTGATGTGGGCGCCGACCAGCCAGGCCTGGCCGTCCTTGAAATCCACGTAGCTGTCCTTGAGCTGCACCCGCCCCTCGCGCACCGCCTTGACCTCGGTCCCCTGGAGGCGGATCCCCGCCTCCAGGCTGTCGAGCACGTGGTACTCGTGGAGCGCGCGCCGGTTGCTCGCCAGGGGACGGATGGCGTCCCGGGACTTGCCCTGGGGTTTGGGTGGGTTGGGGGCGGCCATGCGAGGGAGTCTATCAACAAGGGACAGGAGGGACGGCAGAGACACCAGGGGCGGCCGGAAGGGCGACCGCGGGTCGCCCCTACACCTGTTTTCGATCGCGGGTGTAGGGGCGACCCGCGGTCGCCCTTCCTACCCCGCCGCCTCTTTCGCCGCCGTGCCCAGGGCCTTGAGCTCCGGCAGCTCCCGCCCCTTGACCTCCGGCCAGGTGACGCGGCGGGCGAGCATCGCCCGCTCCAGGCGCTCCCAGAGCTCGCGGTTCTGCACCGGCTGGCCTTCCTTGGTCTTCCAGCCGCGCTGCTTCCAGCCGGGGAGCCAGCTGCGGGCGCCGTTCCTCAGGTAATCCGAGCCGGTGTGGACGGCGACCGCGATCCCCGCCGGCAGGCTCTCGAGGGCGGCGATCGCCCCCAGCAGGTCGAGCTGATTGGAGGTGACGGCGGAGAGCCCACCGGAGAGGAGGGTCTCCTCCCCCGGCTCCCGCAGCCGGCGGACGAGCGACGCCCAGCCCCCCTTGCCCCGGCCGCCCGAGACGCGCAGGAAGACCTCCGCGGCCGGGGGCTCGGCGGGAGCCGCCGGCGCGCCGGCCACGTCGCGGTGCGCGCCCCCCCGTTGCTTGCGGATCTCGAGCGTCGCGAGCTGGTCCGCGCGCTCGTTCCAGCGGTTGCCGGCGTGCCCCTTGATCCAGTCCCAGCGGATGTCGTGCTCGCGGATCAGCTCGGCCAGCCGCTGCCAGAGATCCTCGTTCTGCAGCACGCCGTCCTTGCGCCGCCAGCCGCGGGCGATCCAGCCGGGGAGCCACTCGGTGATCCCCTTCCGCAGATAGAGCGAGTCGGTGAACAGGTGCACCCGGCAGCGGCGGGTCAGCGCCTCGAGGGCGCGGATGGCCGCCGTCAGCTCCATGCGGTTGTTGGTGGCGGCCGGCTCGCCGCCGGAGAGCTCGCGGACCTTGCCGCTCGTCTTGTCGAGCAGGACGGCCGCCCAGCCGCCGGCCCCCGGGTTGGGATCGGCGCCGCCGTCGGTGTAGATGGTGATCTCGGGGGCGACCTCAGGGGTCTCTGGAGTCTCGCGGCTGGGCTCGGTCATCGGTCGCGGAATCTAGAGCAATGCCGCCGGGAAAGCAACGGCGGCCAACGGCGGCCGGAGGATGCCTGGCATCCCATTTGCTAGGTTGGAGAATCGAAAGACAGGAAACGTCTCCTCCCGGCGGCCTTCCTGACTTGCAGAAAAGCAGAACCTGGGGAAGAGGCGCCCCAGCAGACACACATTCGAACCGCGTGGGAGCTCGTGATGGGGCCGACACGCGGCTTTTTTTATTTCCGCTCAGTTTTTTCGTGGCGCTTCGTGGCACGTCTCTTGCGGTTCCCCCTGCAATGAAAACGGCCTGTAGAAGGCGTTTGCGACCCCCTCCCAGGAGAACGGAACGCCCCTTTCGAGCCGTCGGCAGAAAACCCTGTAAAAAAGGAGGCCCCACCGTGCAAGACGCAGTCACTTCCCATTCATCCCCCCAGCGCACGGGCTCTCACCAGCGCGCCGCCGCCAATTTCGACACCTCCCCTGACAATTCTGGCGCGTTCGTCCGCATCGGCCAGGCCGCCATGCTGCTGAGCGGCGCCGCGCTGCTGGCGGTCGCCGTCCAGAAGGGGCGCTCGTGGAAGTCGGCCGGTGCGGTGGCGCTCGCCGGCGCCCCGCTGCTCTATCGCGGCGCCGTCGGCCGCTGGCCGGTGCCGCGCGCCGTCTCGCAGGCGGCGTCGGACGCCGTCGCCACGGCGCCGATCGAGACCGCCCTCACCGTCGACAAGCCGAGCGCCGAGCTCTACGCCTACTGGCGGCGGCTCGAGAACCTCCCCCGCTTCATGAAGAACCTCGACACCGTCAGCGACCTCGGCGGCGGCCGCTCGCACTGGGTGGGCAAGAGCCCGCTCGGCTTCAACGTGGAGTGGGACGCCGAGATCGTCGAGGAGCGGGAGGGGCGGCGCCTCGCGTGGCGCTCGCTGCCGGGCTCCCAGGTGGACAACGCGGGCACGGTCTCCTTCGAGGACTCCCCGAACGGCCGCGGCACCATCGTGCGCGTCCGCATGGAGGTCGGCGGCTCCGCGCTCGGCCAGGCGGTGGGCAAGATGCTGAAGGGCTCCACCCAGCAGGAGGTCCGCGAGGACCTGCGGCGCTTCAAGGAGCTGATGGAGACCGGCGAGGTCGCGACGACCGACGGCCAGCCCCACGGCACCCGCTCGCTGATCGGCCACCTTCACAACCCGATCTGACCCACACTCGAGACGACAACAGAGCCTCCGAGGAGGCCGGGAGATACACCATGAGAGCAGTCTGCTGGAACGGCAAAACCGACATGCGGGTCGAGACGGTCCCCGACCCCGAGATCCTCAACCCCCGCGACGCCATCGTGAAGATCACCTCGACGGCGATCTGCGGCTCGGACCTCCATCTCTACGACGGCTACATCCCCACCCTGAAGAAGGGGGACATCCTCGGCCACGAGTTCATGGGCGAGGTGGTGGAGCTCGGCCGCGGCCTCAAGAACAAGGACCTGAAGATCGGCGACCGCGTGGTCGTCCCCTTCACCATCTCCTGCGGCAGCTGCTTCTTCTGCAAGCGCGAGATGTTTTCGCTCTGCGACAACTCGAACCCCAACGCCTGGATCGCCGAGAAGCTGATGGGGCACTCCCCGGCCGGCCTCTACGGCTACTCCCACATGACCGGGGGCTACGCCGGCGGCCAGGCCGAGTATGCCCGGGTCCCCTTCGCCGACGTCGGCCCGCTGAAGGTGCCGGACGGCATGCCGGACGAGAAGGTCCTCTTCCTCTCGGACATCTTCCCCACCGGCTACTTCGCGGCGGAGAACGCCGACATCCAGCCCGGGGACACGGTGGCCATCTGGGGGTGCGGCCCGGTGGCGCAGTTCGCCATCCAGAGCGCCTGGATGCTGGGCGCCGGCCGGGTGATCGCCATCGACCGGGTCCCCGAGCGCCTGCAGCTGGCGCAGACCTGGGGGCGCGCCGAGGTGATCAACTACGAGGAGGTGGAGAGCGTCCTCGACACCCTGAAGGACATGACCGGCGGCCTGGGGCCGGACTGCTGCATCGACGCGGTGGGCATGGAGGCGCACGGCACCACCCTGGACGCCAAGCTCGACAAGCTCAAGCAGAGCGCCAAGCTGACCTTCGACCGCGTCCACGTGCTGCGCGAGGCGATCATGGCCTGCCGCAAGGGGGGCACCCTGTCGATCGTCGGCGTCTACGGCGGCTTCGTCGACAAGATCCCGATGGGCGCCGCGATGAACAAGGGGCTCACCTTCAAGATGGGGCAGACCCACGTCCAGAAGTACATGCGCCCGCTGCTCGAGCGGGTCGAGAAGGGGGAGATCGACCCCTCGCGGGTGATCACCCACCGGCTCGACATCGACGAAGCTCCGTGGGGGTACAAGACCTTCCGCGACAAGCAGGACAACTGCATCAAGGTCGTGCTGAAGCCGGGCGAGCATCTCCACGCGCACGGCAACGGCAAGGGTCATGGCCACTCGCACGGGCCGAACGGCAACGGCCACGGCCACGGCCACGATCACGGTGCCAACGGCAAGGAGACCGCATGAGGATGAGCAGGCCGGCCCGCGAGGACCTCGAACGGTTCGCCGGGCCGGCCGCCGCGTTGCTCGCCGGAGCCGCCCTCGCCAGCACCACCGTGATGCTGGCGCGGGCGCTCCGGCGCCGCCGCCCTCTCTCCCTGCGCGGCAAGGTGGCGGTGATCACCGGCGGCTCGCGGGGGCTGGGGCTGCTGATGGCCCGCGAGCTGGCGGCGGCGGGAGCCCGCCTCGCCCTCGTCGCCCGCGACCCCGGCGAGCTCGACCTCGCCCGCCGGGAGCTGGCGACGCTCGGCGGCCACCGCGTGCTCGCCCTCCCCTGCGACGTGGGAAAGGAGGACGAGGTGCGCTGGGCGATCGACGCCGCGGCCGAGCGCTTCGGACGCCTCGACATCCTGATCAACAACGCCGGCATCATCCAGGTCGGCCCCCTGGACCACATGACGGTGGAGGACTTCGAGGCGGCGTTGCGGGTCCATTTCTGGGGGCCGCTCTACGCCACCCTGGCGGCCCTCCCCCACCTGCGCCGGCAGGAGACGGCGCGGATCGTCAACATCGCCTCGATCGGGGGGAGGATCGCGGTCCCCCACCTCGCCCCCTACAGCGCCAGCAAGTTCGCCCTCGTCGGCCTCTCGGACGGCCTACGCGCCGAGCTCGCGAAGGAGAAGATCTTCGTCACCACCGTAGCCCCGGGCTTGATGCGCACGGGCTCGCACGTCAACGCGCGCTTCAAGGGGAAGCGCGCCGAGGAGCTCGCCTGGTTCGCAATCTCGGACTCGCTGCCGCTCACCTCGATGGCCGGCCGGCGGGCCGCCCGCCGCATCGTCGAGGCCTGCCGCTACGGCGAGCCGAGCCTGACCCTCACCCTCCCCGCCAAGGCCGCCGCGCTCGCCAACGTCGCGGCCCCCAACCTCACCGCGCGGCTGATGGAGCTCGCCGTGCGCCTCCTCCCCGGCCCCGCCGAGGAAGACGGCGACGAGGCCCGCCCCGGCTGGCAGGCCACCTCCCGCTGGGTGCCTTCCCTGCTCACCCGCCTCGGCGACCAGCGCGGCGGTCGAGAACAACGAGCTGAGAGGGGCGGCGGCGGAGTACGGGAGGTAGACGGGCGACCGCGGGTCGCCCCTACACCAGAGGCCGGCGGAGTTTGTAGGGGCGACCCGCGGTCGCCCGTGGTATCCTCCTTACGAGGAGTAAGGAATGCCTACCAGCACGGTCACCAGCAAAGGGCAGATCACCCTTCCCAAGGAAGTCCGCGAGCACTTCCACCTCAAGGCGGGAGATCAGGTCGAGTTCCGGATTGAGCCCGGGGGCGCCGTGGAGTTGCGCCCGCTCTCCGGCTCGATCATGAGCCTGTTCGGCATCCTGCATCGTCCGGGGCAGCGTCCCGCCAGCATCGAGGAGATGGATGAAGCGGTGGGACGGTACCTGGCCGAAGACGACGAGCGGATCCGGAAAGGGAAGGGCGTGAGAGGGCATGAAGGGGATTGATACCAACGTCCTCGTCCGGTTCCTGACCCAGGACGACATCGATCAGACGAAGACGGTCCGGCATCTCTTCGAGCAGGCCGAGATCGAGAACGACAGGTTCCACGTCAGCAGTACCGTTCTCTGCGAGCTGGCCTGGGTGTTGCGCTCCCAATATCGGCTGAGCCGGGGAGAGATCGGCTCGGTTCTCGCCTCCCTACTGGGGCTGGGACTGCTGGAAATCCAGGACCGGGACCTCACCGTGCGCGCGTTGGAAGAATTCCGCCAGGGACGGGCCGATTTTTCGGATTATCTGATCGGACAGCAGAACCGCCGCGCCGGATGCGAGCAGACCCTGACCTTCGATCGGGGGCTCGACGGCGCTCCCGGATTCGCTCTCCTCCGCTGAACACCGCCCCCATCCCATGGACAACCCCGACATCGCCCGCACGCTCGAGGAGGTCGCCGACGTCCTGGAGATCCAGAACGCCAATCCGTTCCGCATCCGCGCCTATCGCAATGCCGTGCGCACCGTCGAGACGGTGGCGGTGCCGCTGCGGCGGTGGGTCGAGGAGGGGAAGGCGCTCACCGACCTCCCCGGGATCGGCAAGGAGATGGCGGGGCACATCCGCGAGATGGTCGAGACGGGGACGCTCGGCTTCCGCGACGAGCTGCTGGCCGAGGTGCCGCGCTCGCTGATCGAGCTGATGCGGCTGCCGGGGCTCGGCCCCAAGAAGGCGAGGAAGATCTGGGACGACCTCCAGATCGGCTCGGTCGACGAGCTGGAGGCGGCGGCGAAGGAGGGGCGGATCGCCTCGCTCCCCGGCTTCGGCGCCAAGAGCCAGGAGAAGATCCTCGCCGGCATCGCCGAGTACCGCCTGCACGGCAGCCGCTATCTCCTCCCCGAGGCCGAGCGCGCCGTCGAGCCGCTGCTCGCCTATCTGCGGGAGATCCCGGAGCTGGCGCGCCTGGAGGTCGCCGGCAGCTACCGCCGCCGCTGCGAGACGGTGGGGGACATCGACCTGCTGGCGATCGCCGCGCAGCCCGTCCCCGTGATGGAGCGCTTCCGCGCCTACGCGCAGGTCGACAAGATCCTGATGGCGGGGGACACCCGCAGCACGGTGGTGCTCGGCTCGGGACTCCAGGTGGACCTCCGGGTCGTTCCCGAGGAGTGCTACGGCGCCGCCCTCGTCTACTTCACCGGCGCGAAGGAGCACAACGTCAAGCTGCGGCGGCGCGGCGTCGAGCGGGGCTTGCGGATCTCCGAGTACGGCGTCTTCCGGGTGCGCGGCGAAGAGTCGGCCTCCCCGGAAAACCAGCATGACGAATGGATCGCCGGGCGCGAGGAGGCGGACGTCTACGCCGCCGTCGGGCTCGCCTGGGTCCCTCCGGAGCTGCGCGAGGATCGCGGCGAGATCGAGGCCGCGGCGGCCGGCCGCCTCCCCCGGCTGATCCGGCTCGAGGATCTGCGCGGCGACCTCCACATGCACTCCACCTGGTCGGACGGCCGCGCCTCGATCGAGGAGATGGTGGAAGCCTGCGCCGCGCGCGGCTACGAGTACATGGTGATCTCCGACCACAGCAAGGCGCTGGCGATGACCGGCGGCCTCGACGCCTATCGCCTGCGCGAGCAGTGGAAGGAGATCGACGAGGTGCGCGCCCGCCACCCCGAGATCCGCGTCCTGCGCTCGATGGAGGTCGACATCCTGGGTGAAGGCGAGCTCGACCTCGAGGACGAGATGCTCGCCGGGCTCGACCTGGTGCTGGTCTCCCTCCACTCGCGGCTCGACCTGCCCCTCGCGCAGCAGACCGCGCGGGTGCTGCGCGCCCTCGAGCACCCGGCGGTGAGCATCTTCTGCCACCCCACGGCGCGGCTGATCAACCGCCGCAAGCCGGCCGAGCTCGACCTCGAGGTGATCCTGCGCCGGGCCGCCGAGCTGGGGGTCGCCGTCGAGCTCAACGCGAGCCCGCACCGCCTCGACCTCAAGGACACCCACCTGCGCCTCGCCCGCGACCTCGGCTGCAAGGTGGTGATCGACACCGACTCCCACCGTCCGCGCGAGCTCGACCAGATGCGCTACGGCGTCGAGCAGGCCCGCCGCGCCGGCCTGGCGGCGGCCGACGTGCTCAACACCCTGCCGTACGCGGAGTTCCGGGCGGCGATCGCGCGCCCTTGAGGCCTGCGAGAAGAGGAATGCCATGAGCGGACGGATCCTGATCACCGGCGGCGCCGGTTTCATCGGCTCGCACCTCGCCGACGAGCTGCTGGCCCACGGCTACGCGGTGCGGGCGCTCGACAATCTCACCCCGCAGGTGCACGGCCCCGGGGCGGCGCGGCCGGCCTATCTCGCCCCCGAGGTCGAGCTCCAGGTCGGCGACGTCCGCGACCGCGCAGGCGGTGCGCCGGGCGCTCGCCGGGGTCGACGCCGTCTTCCACCTCGCGGCGCGGGTCGGCGTCGGCCAGAGCATGTACGAGGTCGAGAGCTACACCAGCGTCAACAATCTGGGCACCGCGGTCCTCCTCGAAGCGCTGATCGAGCGGCCGGTCGGCCGGCTGGTGGTGGCCTCCAGCATGAGCCTCTACGGCGAGGGGATGTTCCGGGACGCCGACGGCGCCCGCGTCCCCGGCGGCGAGCGCGACCGCGGGCGTCTCCTCGCCCGCGACTGGGAGGTGCGGGATTCCCAGGGACGGCCGATGACCCCGGTGCCGACGCCGGAGAGCAAGGCGCCGAACCTCACCTCGGTCTACGCGCTCTCGAAGTACGACCAGGAGAGGCTCTGCCTGACGGTGGGGAAAGCCTACGACCTGCCGGCCGTGGCGCTGCGCTTCTTCAACGTCTACGGCACCCGGCAGGCGCTGTCGAACCCCTACACCGGGGTGCTCGCCATCTTCGCCTCGCGCCTGCTCAACGGCAACCGGCCCCTGTTGTTCGAGGACGGCGGCCAGCGGCGCGATTTCGTGCACGTCTCGGACGTCGCCCGCGCCTGCCGCCTGGCCCTCGAGGTACCGCTCGAAACGGCGGATACCGGGGGGCTGGCGATCAACGTCGGCAGCGGCCGGCAGCAGAGCGTGCTCGAGATCGCCCAGGCCCTGGCGGCGGCGCTCGGCCGCCCCGACCTCACCCCGGAGATCGCCGGCAGCTACCGCGCGGGGGACATCCGCCACTGCTTCGCCGACGTCGGGCTGGCCTCCCGCGTGCTCGGCTTCGCGGCCCGGATGCCGTTCGAGCAGGGGCTCTCCGAGCTCGCCGCCTGGCTCTCCGGGCAGGCGGCCGAGGACCGCGTCGCCGAGGCGCGCGCCGAGCTGGCCGCCCGCGGCCTCACCCGCTGAGGCCGTGTAAAGCCGCTGCGGACGCCGGCAACCTTTACACGATTGCTGAGCCGCCGCGACGCTCCCCTCCCGCCCCTTCGTAAACCGAGAGAAGGCTTTGCGCGATCCGCCGGGCACCGGCACGGATCTTGGATGAAGAGAGCGCGGAGCAACACCTCTCGTTGGGCCCAGGAGGGACCGCATGAGTGACAGCCGCCGAATGCCGCGCAAGGTCCTGATGACCGCCGACACCGTGGGGGGAGTCTGGGCCTATGCCATCGAATTGGCGCGCGGCCTGGCCGACCGGGGTGTCGAAGTGGCGCTCGCCACGCTGGGCGATCCCCTGAACGACGCCCAGCGGGAGAAGGCGGACCGCATCCCGCGCCTGCGGGTGTTCGAGAGCGGCCTCAAGCCGGAATGGATGGAGGATTCCTGGCGCGACGTGGAGAAGGCCGGCGACTGGCTGCTGGCCCTCGAGGAGCGGGTGCGCCCGGACCTCATCCACCTGAACGGCTTCGCCCACGGCTCGCTTCCCTGGAGCGCTCCCAAGGTGATGGTGGGACACTCCTGCGTCCTCTCCTGGTGGCAGGCGGTCAAGGGGGAGGCGGCTCCCGCGGCGTGGGACCGCTACGCCCACGAGGTGGCGGCCGGCCTCGCCGCGGCCGACCTGGTGATCGCTCCGTCGGCCGCGATGCTGGCCTCGCTCGCCGAGAAATACGGCCGGCTGTCGCTGGCGGGATGCCTTCACCGCCCGTCATGGCGGGTGATCTTCAACGGCCGCGATCCCAAGGCGTTCAAGCCCTCGGCCAAGGAGCCGGTCATCTTCGCCGCCGGCCGCCTGTGGGACGAGGCCGCCAACCTCCAGATCCTCGACCGGGTGGCGCCCAACCTGCCGTGGGACATCTTCGTCGCCGGCGAGACCCTGCATCCCGACGGCGGCGAGATCCGCCCGCACCGCACGCGCCTGCTCGGCAACCTGTCGCCGCGCGCCCTCGCCGCCTGGCTGGGCCGCTCGTCGATCTACTGCCTGCCGGCCCGCTACGAGCCGTTCGGCCTGTCGGCGCTCGAGGCCGCCCTCTCGGGGTGCGCCCTGGTCCTCGGCGACATCCCCAGCCTGCGCGAGGTCTGGCGCCACCGCGCCGTCTTCGTGCCGCCGGACGACCCGGAGGCGCTCGAAGCCGCGCTCCGGAAGCTGATCGAGGACCCCGACCGCCGCGCCGCGCTGACCGGCGGGGCGCGCGCCCGGGCGCTCCAGCTCACCTCGGAGAAGATGCTCGACGCCTACCTCGCGGCCTACGGCGACGTCCTCGCCGAGCGCGAGGGAGAGCTCGACGATACCGGGTCGTACCCGGCGCAAGTGGCGGTCTAGCGGGCCGTTGATCGAAAGCGATTGATATTCTGGCCATGGGAGGACAGAAACCCATGGACAGACCGCTGCTCGGACTGCGCACCGCCCTCTACCGCGTCACCGATCTCGACCAGGCGAAAGACTGGTACCGCCAGGTCCTCGCCACCGACCCCTACTTCGACGAGCCGTTCTACGTCGGCTTCGACGTCGGCGGCTTCGAGCTCGGGCTCGACCCCGACACTTCCGAGGGCGCGCCCGGCCGCGGCGGCGTCACCGTCTACTGGGGGGTCGAGGATGCGGACGCCGCCCTCGCCCGGCTGCTCGGCCTCGGCGCCCGCGAGCAATCCGCCGTGCGCGAGGTCGGCGGCGGGATCAAGGTGGCGGCGGTGCTCGATCCGTTCGGCAACGTCTTCGGGATCATCGAGAACCCTCATTTCAAGCTCGCGGGGCCGGCGCTTCCCGGCTAGGCGCGGGAGCGATCTCCTCAATCTCCTCAAAGGGAGCTGAGCCATGGCCGACGACCTCCACGAAGACTCCGCCTCGCGCCGCAGCCAGAATCAGGAGAAGGAGAAAGAGGAGGAGCCCCAGAAGAGCTACGAGACGATCCTCGAGCAGGAGATCGCCGCCGGGCTGACCGAGCTCGAGCGCCCGGCGGGGGCGCTCCTCCTCTCCGGCCTGTCGGCCGGGCTCGACGTCTCTCTCGGCCTGCTGCTGATGGCCGTGCTGCGGACCCTGACTGAGGGAACCCTGGCCAAACCGGTCTCCGAGATCCTCGTCGCCCTCGGGTACTCCTCCGGCTTCCTCTTCGTGGTCCTCGGCCGTTCCGAGCTGTTCACCGAGCACACCACCCTCGCCGTGATGCCGGTGCTCGACGGCCGCGCCTCGCTGCGGCAGCTCGGACGGCTGTGGGGGTTGATCTACGTCGCCAACCAGACCGGCGCCGCGGCGTTCGCGGCCTTCCTCTCCTTTCTCGCGCCACACCTGGGGATCGTCGAGCCGCGGGTGTTCGGCGCCATCGCCTCCGGGGTGGTCGACCATCCCTCCTGGGTGATCCTGCTCAGCGGCGTGCTCGCCGGCTGGCTGATGGGGCTCCTCTCCTGGCTGGTGGCGGCCAGCCGCGACACCATCGGCCAGATCTTCCTCGTCACCCTGGTGACCACCGCGATCGGCCTCTGCCACCTGCACCACTCGGTGGCGGGGGCGGCGGAGGTGCTGGCCGGCGTCTTCTCCGGCCAGGGAGCGACGATGGCGGACTTCGGCAAGTTCCTCCTCTGGGCGACGCTCGGCAACATCCTCGGCGGGGTGATCTGTGTCGCGCTGCTCAAGTTCGGGCACGTGCGCACCCGCCACTGAGAGCGATGCCGCGCAAACGGCACGGATCTCGCAGCTCTCCCCAAAGCAGAGAGCTCCGGCCGCGGCGTCGCGGTTTCGCAGCACACCCACAGGAATCACAACCCCGGAGGAACCGCTCATGAAGCTCGAATCCCTCAACGACCTCTACCTCGAACAGCTCAGAGACCTCTACAGCGCCGAGACGCAGATCCTCGAAGCGTTGCCGAAGATGGCCGAAGCCGCCACCTCGCCCGACCTCAAGAAGGGGTTCAACGATCACCTGCGCCAGACCGAGGAGCACGTCAGCCGGCTGGAGCGCATCTTCACCGACCTCCAGGAGAAGCCCAAGGGGGAGACCTGCGAGGCGATGAAGGGGCTGCTCAAGGAAGGCTCCTCGATGGTCAAGGCCAAGGGCGAGCCGACCGTGATCGACGCCGGCCTGATCGCCGCCGCCCAGCGGGTGGAGCACTACGAGATCGCCGCCTACGGCACGGTGCGCACCTACGCGGAGTCGCTCGGTAAGCGCGAGCACGTCACGCTGCTCGAGAAGACCTTGCAGGAAGAGAAGCAGACCGACGAAAAGCTGACCCAGCTCGCGGTGAGCCACATCAACCAGAACGCGGGGGTTGCCGCCCGCTGAAGCCCGAGCCCGCACGAGCGCCCGCTCGCGGCCAGAGGCTCCGAGCGGGCGCCCGGTGCGCGGTGTCCGGAAGCCGGGACGGCGGGAAGAAGCTCCTGCGTTCCGATGTTTCAACCGGTGGGTGGCACGCGTCGAAGCGCGGGACGGGTTGCACCCAACGGAGGTGTCGTCAACGGGTAACCGCAATCCAGGGAAGGGGTGAACACCATATGGACCATAGGACTACCACCGATCACGAGGAGATTCGGCGCTGGGCGGAAGAGCGTGGTGGGCGGCCGGCCGCGGTCGTCGAGTCCGAGAGCACGGAGGTGGCCGCGGGCGGCCTCCGGATCGACTTCCCCGATTACGATAGTGGAGAGGCCTTGCAGGAGATCACCTGGACCGAGTTCTTCGACCGGTTCGAGGAAGCGAACCTGACCTTCATCTTTCAAGAGGAGATGGTCTGCTGAGCGACCTGGCCTGCGTTTCGAGCACGACTGCCAAGGGCGGGGAGATCTCCCCGCCCTTGGTCGTTTGAGGCAGCCGTTTCAGGGGACTCGCCGCCTCAGCCCTTCCCTTTGAGCAGCGCCAGGACCTGGGCTTCCAGGGCCCGCAGGCCACCGGCATCGTCGGGCTCCACGGGGGCGAGGGCGTCGTCCAGGGCGCCGTCCAGGAAGGTCTGGATCACCACCGGATGGACATAGTACTTGCGGCAGATGGCCGGGCGGTTGCCGAGCTGCCCGGAGACCTGCTTGATCATCTCGACCACCGCCTTGCCGGGGTCTTTCCCGCCGTCGCAGGCGCCCATCTCCAACAGCACCGAGAGGGCGAGCACGGTCCCTCCCCAGGTGCGGAAGTCCTTGGCGGAGAAATCCTCGCCGGTCGTCTCGCGCAGGTAGGCGTTGACGTCCTCCGAGCTCACCCCCTGACGCGCGCCGGACTCGTCGAGATACTGGAAGAGCGACTGCCCGGGCAGGTCACGGCACTGCTTGACGATGCGCGCCAGGCGCCGGTCTCGGATCTCGACCACGTGCTCCTTGCCGCTCTTGCCGCGGAACTCGAAGTGGAGAGTGGAACCGGCGACGTCCACGTGCTGGTCGCGCAGGGTGGTCAGTCCGAAGGAGTTGTTCTGCTTGGCGTACTCCTGGTTGCCGACGCGGATCAGCGTCGTCTCGAGGAGGCTGACGACGGTGGCGAGCACCTTCTCCCGCGGCAGCCCGCGCAGCGCGAGGTCGGCCTCGATCCGCTGGCGGATCTTCGGCAGCGCCTCGCCGAAGGCGATCATGCGGCCGAACTTGGTCTCGTCGCGAACCTCGCGCCAGTTGGCGTGGTAACGGTACTGCTTGCGCCCGCGGGCGTCCCGCCCGGTCGCCTGCAGGTGGCCGGACGGCCGCGGGCAGATCCAGACGTCGGTCCAGGCGGGCGGAATGACGAGCTTCGCGATCCGTTCCAGGGTCTTCGCGTCGCGCACCGTCTGGCCCGCGGGATCGAGGTAGGTGAAGCCCTTGCCCCGCTTGCGGCGGCGGATGCCGGGCTCGTCGTCGGTGACGTAGCGCAGGCCGGCGGCCTTGGCGCTCTCGGCCGGGTCCACGAAGACGGCCACGGTTAAGCCGGTATCCAGTTTTTCTTGTTCCTCGATGGCGTCGATGGTGATGGCGGTCGACATTGCGAGCTCCTCCCTGGCACACGACCTGCAAATCAGGGGCCGCTCGCTTGCGCGCGGCCGGCCAACCCTCTATAACTACCCGCCGCGCCGGCGCTCTGAAGCCCGCCGAAGCTGGAGAAATCACATGGAAGCCACCGACAACCCGATCCAACCCTCCCCGCGGAGCGCGGCCCGCCCCTTCCTCGCCGGGCTCCTCGGTCCCGGAGTGGTGGCGCTCGACGCCGAGGGAGGCGTTCGCTTCGCGGACGAGCGGGCCCTCGAGCTCCTCGGCTGCGCCGACGGCTTCGAGCTCGCGCGGCTCTGGGAGACGCTGAAGCCCCGCCTGGAGGATGCCGGCCTGCGCTGGACGGGCGCCGGCGGGCCGGTGTCGCGGACCGCCGTCGAGCTGCCGGAATCCGCGGGCGGCGGGGAGACCGCCCGCCCCCTCCTCTTCGACCTGCGCCGCGACGCCGCGGGAGGGGGCGTCCTGCTGGTCCAGAGCCTGGAGACGATCGCCGGTCTCGCGGCCGATCTCCGGCGGACGTCGCAGATGCGGTCGGTGGCGCAGATCTCGCCGGCGGTGGCCCACGACCTGCGGGCGCCGATCAACGCCATGGTGTTCAATATCGAGATCCTCAAGGAGATGCTGGCCTCCGGCCGCGCCACCGACCCCGCCAACAAGGACCGGTTGCTGCGCTACGTCAGCGTGCTCAAGGAGGAGCTGTCACGCCTCCACCTCGGCCTCGAGAACTTCCTCGCCTACATCTCGCCGCGCGGCGACAAGCCGGAGACCCTGGACCTCGTCGAGCTCACCCAGGAGCTCGCGACCCTGCTGGTCGGCCCCGCCCGCAAGCAGCAGGCGCAGGTCAAGGCCGAGCTGCCGGAGGGGACGGTGCGGGTCGACGCCAACCGCTTCCTGCTGCGCCAGGCGTTCCTCCACCTCGCGCTCGCGGCGCTCGCCGAGGTGCCCAAGCAGGGGCAGCTCCACCTGCTGCTCGAGGAGCTCGACGGCCGCGCCCGGCTGCGCATGTACGCGGTGGCCGGCGCGGAGAGCCCGGCCGGCGCACCGGCCGCGGCCGACGGCGGCGCTCCGTCGTTCGAGCTCGGTTTTTCTTCCGACGGGGCGCTCGCCCAGCTCTGGGTGGCGCGCGAGATCCTCGCCGCGCTGGGCGGCGAGGCGCGCGCCACCGGCCCCGAGGGGGGGGAGGCCGCCGGGGGGGCGCGGACATATGAGGTAGAATTGGCCGTCTCAAGACATCCTAGCGATGGGAACAAGGAGTGAGGTGACCATGCCACACGCGCTCGCGGTCGACGACGACCCCAATTTTCTCTCAGCTCTCGCCGAGCTGATCGAGGGGCAGGGCTTCACCACCAACACTGCTTGCACGCTGCGGGACGCCCGCACTCTGGTCAGCCACCGGACGCCGGACGTGGCGCTGATCGACCTCTACTTACCGGACGGCAGCGGCATCGAGCTGCTCAAGGACCTCGAGCCCGGCGCCGCCACCGAGGTGGTGCTGATGACCGGCCACGCCGACGTCGAGAGCGCCGTGCAGGCGCTGCGCCTCGGCGCCAGCGACTACCTGACCAAGCCGCTCGACATCGGCCGGCTGAAGAGCATCCTGGCCAACGTGGCGAGCATCCAGCCCACCGCGCAGGCCGCCGCCCCGCCGTCCGAGACGCAGGAGGTCGGCCGGCTCGGCCTGCTGCTGGGGGCCTCGCCGCCCATGCAGGCGCTCTACGAGATGCTCAACCGGGTGGCGCCGACCGACGCCTCGGTCTTCCTGATCGGCGAGAGCGGCACCGGCAAGGACCTGGCGGCCCAGACGCTCCACTTGCTGTCGCGGCGGACCAAGGCTCCCTTTCTGCCGCTCAACTGCGGCGCCATCTCGCCGACGCTGATCGAGAGCGAGCTGTTCGGCCACGAGCGGGGGAGCTTCACCGGCGCCCAGCGCCGCCACAAGGGGTACTTCGAGCGCGCCCACATGGGCACGCTCTTCCTCGACGAGATCACCGAGATGCCGATCGAGCTGCAGGTCAAGCTGCTGCGCGCGCTGGAGACCGGCACCGTGGTGCGCATCGGCGGCGACCAGGCGGTGGACGTCGACGTGCGGGTGATCGCCGCCACCAACCGCGACCCCCACAAGGCGGTGCAGGACGGCAAGATGCGCGAGGACCTGCTCTACCGGCTGCAGGTGTTCCCGATCCACATGCCGCCCCTGCGGGAGCGCAGCGAGGACATCCAGCTGCTCGCCGACTACTTCCTCGGCCAGCTCAACGAGCGCCAGGGGACCGGCAAGGTGTGGACCGAGGATTCCCTCGACCGCCTGCGCACCCATTCCTGGCCCGGCAACGTGCGCGAGCTCAAGAACGTGGTCCACCGGGCCTTCATCATGGCCGACGACGAGATCACGCCGCGCTGCCTGCCGCGCGAGGTGGGAGGCGACTCCGGCTCGATCCGCAGCCTGAACTTCCAGGTCGGCACCTCGATCGAGGAGGTGGAGCGCCGCCTGATCATGGCGACCCTCGACGCCCACGGCGGCAACAAACGCAAGACCGCCGATATCCTGGGAGTCAGCCTCAAGACGTTGTACAATCGCCTCAACACGTACCGCGAAGAGTGAGCGAGGGGCCGGGCGCGGCCGGTACGGATCGCTGGATCGACATCGGGGGGAACGGCTCGGCTTCCTCACCCCTTGAGGAGTCTGACGGGAAGTTGTATACTTCCCCACCGTCCGACGCCTTACTGACGACTTGGTCTAGGGAGGCTGTGGCACAAATTCTGCTTCAGAGTAACTCTGTACGCGTGGATCATGCCACGGGCTTGAAAGTTGGGTCGACAGTGAGGAGAAGGATGCGATGAACCGTAACCAATGGCTGCTGCGTTCGCTGGTGCTCTGCATTGCACTGACGGCGCTGGCCGTGGGGGCATGCAGCTCGACCCAGTCGGCACCGGTTCAGGTCGACGACGCCGCCATCACCGCCCGGGTCAAGGCGAAGCTCGCGGCCGACGGAGACATCAACCCGTTCAACATCGATGTCGACACGAACCTGGGCGTCGTCACGCTCCAGGGGCGCGTAAAGAGGGAAGATACCCGGTCCAAGGCCGAGCAGTACGCACGGCAGACGGGCGGTGTGAAGAGGGTTATCAACCTGATCACCGTGGGCGAAAAAGTGTAAGCGCCCCGTCGTCTTAAATCAGTTCCATTTAACAAGGGAGAACAAAATGAAGAAGCTGTCCGTTAACCTTTCGCTGCTCTGCCTGCTGGCCCTCCTCCTGGTTCCCTTCGCCGGTTGCAAGAAGGAGGAGACGGAGGTCGAGGAGACCCCCGCGACCACGACCGACACCACCACCTCGACCTCGACCAGCACCGAGACTTCGACGACCATGGCCACCACCGACAGCGGCATGGCTGCCTCCACCGACACCGGCAGCATGACCTCCTCGGACATGACCTCCTCGCCGATGAGCTCGGACGCCAAGCCGCCCGCGGGCAAGTAAACAAGATCGTATCGATGGTTTGAGGGGCGCTCGCCGGTCGAGCGCCCCTTTTGTTTTCCCGCCGCGACGCCCCTTCCTCCTGGCATCCAAGTTGCTCGTTTTGGAGTTACCCCATGGGTGATCTCGCGTCACTCGGGGTCGATTCACCCTGAAGAACAGCCTGGAGGTCGCATCATGGACAATTTGCAAGGAAAGAACGTCGCAGTCCTCGTCGCGGACGGTTTCGAGCAGGTCGAGCTGACCGAGCCCAGGAAAGCGCTCGAGGCTGCGGGAGCGAAGACCCGCATCGTCTCTCCCGCCGAGGGGCGGGTCAAGGGATGGGAGCACACGAAATGGGGGGAGGAGCTGCCGGTCGACGTGCCGCTCCGGCAGGCGAAGCCGGAGGACTATGACGCGCTGCTGCTCCCCGGCGGCGTGATGAGCCCGGACAAGCTGCGGATGAACCCCGACGCGGTCCGCTTCGTGAAGCACTTCGTCGACGCCGGCAAGCCGATCGCGGCGATCTGCCATGGGCCCTGGACGCTGATCGAGGCCGGCGCGGTCCGCGGCCGCAAGATGACGTCGTGGCCGTCGCTGCAGACCGATCTCAAGAACGCCGGAGCGAGCTGGGTCGACCAGGAGGTCGTCCACGACGGGCCGCTGGTGACCAGCCGCAAGCCGGACGACATCCCCGCCTTCAACCGGGAGATGGTGAGCCTGTTCGCCCGGCAGGAGGTCGGGGCGGGGCGGCGGTAGGCCCGGAAAAGGAATTGCACAGGGCGGCCTCGAGCCGCCCTGTCGTCTTCAAGACGCTTGGAACGCTTCCGCCAGGAATTGCCCCGCCGCGGCGCGGAACTCGTCCGTCCACTCGTGCCCCCCCGTGAAGACCGAGGTGCGGACGTCGATCCCCTTGCCGCGCAGCACCTCGAGGTCGCGGTCCATCTTGGCCTCGTCGTACCACTCGTCGGTGGTGCCGCGCCCCACCAGGACCGGCGGGAAGCCGGCGAGATCGAGGCTCGCGAGCTCGGCGGGAAAGTCGCCGCCGAGCACGATCACCCCGCGGCAGGCGTGGCCGGCGGAAGCGGCGGCCCGGTACGCCATGGCGGCGCCCTGGGAGAAACCGAGATAGACCAGCCGCTCGGAGACGGGAAGCGTCCGCTTGACCTCGGCGACCACGCTCGCCGCGTAGCGGATGTTGTCGAGGATCGCGTGCTCGCGCTGCTGCCGGGTCATCCAGCTGGCGATGACCTGCCCGGTACGGTTGTAAAAAGGGTGCAGGGCCTGCACGGCGCAGAGCGTCCATCCTGGGCCGCCCGCGGCGCCAGGGGCGCCAGACAGGCGGCGCATCTCTTCGAGGCTCCGCTCGGCGCCCTCGCCGTAGCCGTGAAATCCCACCAGCAGAGGGCTCCCCGCCACTTCCTCGGGAGCCGTGGGAGCCGCGAGGAGGTAGCGGCCGTGGACCAGGGTGGCGATCGTGCGCTCCTCCTTCGGGCTCTCCTGGCTCCCGCTCAAGCCCGCCGCCTCTCGGTACGCTGGCGCAGCGGGGCCGACAGCTCGCGCACCCGCCCCTCGAGCAGGGAGGGAAGGGAGGGATCGCCGCCATGCTCCTCGATCATCCGCACCAGCGCGCTCCCCACCACGACGCCGTCCGCGACGGCCCCCACGGCGGCGACCTGCTCGGGGGTGGAGATGCCGAAGCCCACGGCGAGCGGCGGATCGATCCGCTTGCGCAGCCGCTTGACGTCGCGCGCGAGGTCGTTGACCAGGGCGGTGCGCTCGCCGGTGACCCCGGTGCGCGAGACGTAGTAGACGAAACCGGTCGAGGCGGCCGCCACCTTGCTCACCCGCTCGCGCGTGCTGGTGGGGGCGAGGAGGAAAATGGTGTCCACTCCCTGTTCCCGCAAGGCGGGAATGTACTCCCCTTCTCCCTCCTCGGGAGGGAGGTCGACGCAGATCACCCCGTCGACGCCGGAGGCCGCGGCCTGCTCGGCGAAACGCTCGACGCCGCGGGCGTGGATGGGATTGAAGTAGCTGAACAGGACGATCGGCACGCCGAGCTTGTCGCGGTGGCGGGCGACCAGTTGGAGGATGCCCGACAGCTTGGTGCCCGCCGCGAGCGCCCGCACGGCGGCGCGCTGGTTCACCGGCCCGTCGGCGATCGGATCGCTGAACGGCACCCCCAGCTCGATGATGTCGGCGCCGCCGGCGGCGAGCGCCTCCATGTGCTCGGCGGTCGCCGCGAGGCTCGGGTCCCCGGCCATCAGGAAGGGGATGAAGGCCGCCCGGCCGGCTTGTGTGCAGTGGAAGAAGACCTCGTCGATCGCGCTCATCGCGTCTCTCCCCGGCGCCGGGCCGCGGCCTCGGCGAAGTGCTCCACGGTTCCTGGGTCCGCTGCGTTCTCCGCGTGCTCGCGGTCCCAGCCGAGCACCGATTCGACGTCCTTGTCCCCGCGCCCCGAGAGGTTGACCAGGATGACGCGCTTGCGCGACAGGCGGGGCGCCCGCTTGATCGCCTCGGCGATGGCGTGCGCGCTCTCGAGAGCGGGGAGGATCCCCTCGGTGCGGGCCATGCGATGGAAGGCGGCGATCGCCTCCTCGTCGGTCGCCGAGGTGTACTCGACTCGTCCCGCGTCGTGCAGCCAGACGTGCTCGGGGCCGATTGCCGGGTAGTCGAGCCCGGCCGACACCGAGTGAGTGGGGGCGACCTGCCCCTCCTCGTCCTGCAGCACGAAGGTCCGCGTGCCGTGCAGCACGCCGAGCGAGCCGCCGGCGAAGCGCGCCGCGTGCTCGCCGTAGGCGATGCTGCGGCCGCCGGCCTCGACGCCGATCAGCCGCACCCGGCGGTCCTCGAGGAAGGCGGTGAACAGGCCGATCGAGTTGCTGCCGCCGCCGACGCAGGCGATCGCGACATCGGGCGCATCGGTCCCCGCCTGGCGCTTGAGCTGCAGGCGCGCCTCGTCGCCGATCACCCGGTGGAAGTCGCGCACCATGCGGGGGAAGGGGTCGGGGCCGAGGACGGAGCCGAGCACGTAATGGGTGGTGCGGACGTTGGTCACCCAGTCGCGCATCGCTTCGTTGATCGCGTCCTTGAGCGTGCGGCTGCCGGAGTCGACGGGGACCACCTCGGCGCCGAGCAGGCGCATGCGGTCGACGTTGACCCGCTGGCGGCGCATGTCCTCGCTCCCCATGTAGACGACGCAGGTGAGGCCGAGCACCGCCGCCGCGGTGGCGGTCGCCACCCCGTGCTGGCCGGCGCCGGTCTCGGCGACCACGCGCTCCTTCTCCATCAGCCGGGTGAGCAGGCACTGGCCGAGGGCGTTGTTGATCTTGTGCGCGCCGGTGTGGAGCAGGTCCTCGCGCTTGAAGAAGAGGCGGGCTCCTCCCAACTCGTCCGAGAGGCGCTCGGCGAAATAGAGCGGGGTTGGCCGGCCGGCGAAGTCGTTGAGCAGCCCGGTCAGCTCGCGGCGGAAGGCCCGCGAGCGCCGCGCCCGGTCGTAGATCCGGATCAGCTCGGCCACCGGCGCCATCAGCGTCTCGGGGACGAAACGGCCACCGTAGGGGCCGTAATAACCCTCCTGGTCAGGGAGCGGTCGGGGTCTCGCCATGATGCCTCACCTCCTGAAAGAGCTGCCGCAGCAGCTCGAGATCCTTGATCCCTGGGGCGGATTCCACCCGCGAGCAGACGTCGACCGCCCAGGGGCGGGCCGCGGCGATGGCGCGGCGGACGTTGTCCGGTCCGAGCCCCCCCGCCAGGAACAGCCGGCGCCCCGCGAGCGCGCCGGCGTCACTTCCGAGCGAGCCATAATCCCATGCGATTCCGGTGCCGCCGTGCAGCCGGGCGTGCGGAGTATCGATCAGCACTCCCCACAGCGCCCCGTAGGCTGCCAGCTCCCCGGCGCCCGGCACGCCGCCGGTACGGAACACCTTGATGGCGCGGCTCGGTGAACGGGGCCACGGCGTCGGGTCTCCTCGCTGCCGCTGAGCTGCACGAGGTCGAGCCCCACCCGGGCCGCGATCCGCTCGACCTCCGCGGTGGGCGCGTCGACGAACACTCCCACCAGCTCCGCGTCCGGCCGCGCACCGCGTCCGCGATCTCCACGGCGCGCTCGAGGGCGACGAAGCGCGGGCTGCCGGGATAGAAGTTTAACCCCAGATAGTCGGCGCCCATCTCGGCCGCCGCCAGCGCGTTGGCCGGGTCGGTGACGCCGCAGACCTTCACTTTCACGTCGGTCACGGCGGCGGCGCTCACGGCGTTCATGGCTCGGAGCTCCCGCCCAGCAGCTCGCGCAGCCGGGCGGCGGGATCGTCGGCGGTCAGCAGGGTCTCGCCGATCAGGAAGGCGTCGAAGCCGCTCTCGGCGAGCAGGGCGACGTCGAACGCGTCGCGGATGCCGCTCTCCGCCACCTTGACGGCCTCGTGGGGGAGGCCGGCGAGGAGCGCGATCGAACGCTCGAGATCGACGTCGAAGGTGCGCAGGTCGCGGTTGTTGATGCCGACCAGCTCCCAGGGCTCGCCGGCGAGCTTGGCGATGTCCGCCGCGTCGTGCGTCTCGACGAGGGGCACCAGACCGAGGCCGCGGGCGAGGCGGGCGTAGCGCGCCATCTCCTCGGCCTCGTAGAGGGCGGCGATCAGCAGGATGGCGTCGGCGCCGGCGTCGCGCGCCCAGGTGAGCTGGACGGGATCGACGATGAAGTCCTTGGCGATCGCCGGCAGCCCCGAGGCCGCGCGGCAGGCGGCGAGCAGGTCGTAGCCGCCGTGGAAGAAATCGGGCTCGACCACCACCGACAAGCGCCGCCGCGCCGCCCGCGGCATAGATCCGGGCCTGCGCCAGCGGATCGACCCGGCCGTGCAGCGAGCCGAGGCGGGGGGAGCCCATCTTCACCTCGGCGATGATCGCGGGGTTTCCTCGCTGCGCGCGCAGGGCGCCGAGGAACGCGTTGTCGGCCGGGGTGCGCGGCGCCCCTTCGGCCCAGCCCGTGGCGTCGGCGCCGCCGGCCTCGGCGATGCGCTGCCGCCGGCGTTCGGTGATCCGCAGGAGGACGTCGGGGAGAGCGGGGACATCATCCCGCGAAGCTCCGCAGCTCTTCGAGCTTGCGCTCGGCGGCGCCGGACGCGCAGCGTTTCGCGGGCGCGCTCGACCCCCTGCTCGAGCGTCGCGGCGACGCCGCCGACGTAGAGCGCGGCGCCGGCGTTGAGCGCCGTGACGTCGGCCAGCGCCCCCTCCTCGCCGGCGAAGACGCGGCGGACGGCGGCGGCGTTGTCGTCCGGCGAGCCCCCCGCCAGCTCCTCGAGGCGCGCCCGGCGGAGGCCGAAGCGCTCGGGAGTGAGCTCGAGCAGGCGCACCTCGCCGCCGCGCACCTCGGCGGCACGGGTGACGCCGGTGGTGGTGATCTCGTCGAGGCCGCAGCCGTGGACCACCAGGGCGTGCTCGGCGCCGAGGTCGCGCAGCACGCAGCCGATCGGCTCGACCAGGCTCTCGGCGTAGACCCCCATCACCTGCCGGCGGGCGCCGGCCGGGTTGGTCAGCGGCCCGAGGAGGTTGAAGATCGTCCGCAGGCCGAGCTCGCGGCGCACCGGCATCACCTCGCGCATCGCGGGATGGAGGAGAGGGGCGAAGAGAAAGGCGATCCCCACCGCGTCCAGGGTGCGGCCGGCGGTCGCGGGATCGACCTCGATCTTCACCCCCAGGGCGGAGAGCACGTCGGCGCTCCCCGAGCGGCTGGAGACCGAGCGGTTGCCGTGCTTGGCGACCGGCACGCCGGCCGCCGCCGCCACCAGCGCCGCGGCGGTCGAGATGTTGAACGTCCCCAGCCCGTCGCCGCCGGTGCCGCAGGTGTCGACCAGCTCCGCGGTGCGGTGCGGGATGGCGATCGCCCGGCGGCGCATGGCCGCGGCGGCGCCGGAGATCTCGGCCACCGCCTCCCCCTTCATCCGCAGGGCGATCAGCAGCGCCGCCTTCATCGTCTCGGTGACCTGGCCGTCCATCAGCTGGCCGAAGAGCTCCTCGGTCTCCGCGCGGGTGAGGCTCTCGCCGGCGGTCAGACGCACCAGCGCCGCGCGGGCCTCAAGCGGCATCGGCGGCATCTGCGCCCTCCGTGACGCTCGCCCGCCGGCAGAGGTCCAGGAAATTGCCGAGCAGGTGCGGGCCGGAGGCGGTCAGCACCGACTCGGGATGGAACTGCACCCCCCAGTAGGGAAGGTCGCGGTGGCGCATCCCCATCAGCGTGCCGTCGTCCGCCCAGGCGAGCGGCTCGAGCTCGGCCGGCAGCGTCGGCTCCTTGACCTCCAGGCTGTGGTAGCGGGTCGCCTCGAACGGGTTCGGCAGCCCGGCGAAGATCCCGGCGTCGCCGTGGCGGACGGGCGAGGTCTTGCCGTGCATCAGCCGCGGCGCGCGGTCGACCGTGGCGCCGAAGGCGAGGCCGAGCGCCTGATGGCCGAGGCAGACGCCGAGCAGCGGCACCGGCGCCCGGCGGCGCAGCAGGTCGAGGCAGACCCCGGCGTCCTCGGGGCGGCCGGGGCCGGGGGAGAGGACGATCCCTTCGGGCTCGCGCGCCAGCAGCGCCTCGACGCTCTGGGCGTCGTTCCTCACCACGTCGACCTCCGCTCCCGCCGCGGTCAGCATCTGCACGAGGTTGTAGGTGAACGAGTCGTAGTTGTCGATCATCAGGATCACGAGCGTCTCTCCAGCTCTTCGGCGAGCGCCACCGCGGCGAGCAGCGCCGCCGCCTTGTTCTTGGTCTCCCGCTCCTCGGCGGCGGGATCGGAGTCGGCCACGATGCCGGCCCCGGCGGTGACGGAGGTCTCCCCCTCGCGCACCACCAAGGTGCGGATGGCGATGCAGGTGTCGAGGTCCCCCGAGAAGGAGAGGTAGCCGACGGCCCCCGCGTACGGTCCGCGCGCCTCGGGCTCGAGCGAGTCGATGATCTCCATGGCGCGGATCTTGGGGGCGCCCGAGACAGTGCCCGCCGGGAAGCAGGAGAGCAGGGCGTCGAGCGCGTCCTTGCCCGTCGCCAGCTCTCCCTCGACGCTCGACACCAGGTGCATGACGTGGCTGTAGTTCTCGATCTCCATGAAGGTCGGCACCCGCACGCTCCCCGGCGCCGCCACCCGCCCGAGGTCGTTGCGGCCGAGGTCGACCAGCATGACGTGCTCGGCGCGCTCCTTGGGATCGGCCAGCAGGTCCTCGGCCAGGCGCTTGTCGCCGTCGGCGTCCATGCCGCGCGGCCGGGTGCCGGCGATCGGCCGCGTCTCGAGGTGGCGCCCCTGCTTGCGCACCAGCATCTCGGGGGAGGCGCCGACCAGCGACACGTCCGGCGATTCGAGCAGCACCATGTAGGGGCTGGGATTCACCATGCGCAGGGCGCGGTAGAGCGCCAGCGGCTCGATGCGCCGCGGCACCCGCCAGCGCCGGGCGAGCACCACCTGGAAGATGTCGCCGGCCGCGATGTGCTCCTTGGCGGCGAGCACGGCGTTGCGGAAGGCGACGCTGTCGAGGCTCGGCATGTCGGTGGCGGCCGGCCCGGGGGGCTGCCCCGGCATGGCGACGCCGCCGCCTCCCGCCTCGCTGGTGAGCAGCCGCGACAGCCGCGCGAGCGCCTTCTCGGCGTCGTCGAGGCTCACCTCCCCCTCGATCTCGTTGGCGATCGCCAGCACCCGCTGGTAGGCGTGGTCGAAGACGATCAGCGTGTCGAAGCGGGCGAGCAGGGCGACGGGGAGATCGAAGGCGTCCGGCGGGCGGTTCGGCAGGCGCTCGACCAGGCGGATCAGGTCGTAGCCGAAGTAGCCGACGTAGCCGCCGGTGAACGGCACCGGGCCGTGCTCGGAGCCGATCGCGTGCATCGCCTCGTGGAGCGCGGCGAGCGGCTCGCCGGGGAGGCGCCGACGCTCGCCGTCACGCTCGAGCTCGAGGTGATCGGGGTAGAGGCGGTAGATCTCCCGGGGCTCCGCGCCCAGGAAGCTGAACCGCGACACCCGCTCGCCGCCGGCCACGCTCTCGAGCAGGAAACGGTACGGCGACAGCGCGGCGAGACGGCGGTAGACGGCGAGCGGCGTCAGGCTGTCGGCGAGAAACTCGCGGACGTGCGGCACGGCGCGGCGCGGCCGCGGCGGAGCCCCCTCAGACATGGGATGACCTCCAAAACAAAAAAGCAGAAATGTTCGCGCTACGCATTAGGAGTGTCCCGTCGAGGCCAAACCGTGTCGCTTCAGCAGCTCTTCGCCGATTTCGCCCGCGTCGACGCCGCTCGCCTCGAGGAGGACCAGGAGGTGATAGAGGAGGTCGGCCGCCTCTCCGACCAACGCCCGCCGGCGCTCTGCCCCCTCACCGCCTTCCTTTTCTCCCTGGCTCGCGACCACCGCCGCGATCGCCGTCTCGACCCCTTCCTCCCCCACTTTCTGCGCGATGCGCGCGATGCCGGCGGCGAGCAGGCGCGCCGTGTAGCTCGCCGCGGGATCGGCGCCGCGGCGCGACGCGACCACCGCCGCGAGCCAGCCGAGCTCGAGGCGCGCCGGGTTGGGCTCGAAGCAGCTGCGGGTGCCGCGGTGGCAGGTGGGCCCCTGGGGACGGGCGCGCACCAGCAGCGCGTCGCCGTCGCAGTCGATCACCGTCTCGACGACCTCGAGGAAGTTTCCCGAGGTCTCCCCCTTCTTCCACGGCGCCTGCCGCGAACGGCTCCAGAAGTGCGCCTGGCCCGTCGCCAGCGTCTTCTCGACCGCCTCGCGGTCCGCCCAGGCGAGCATCAGCACGGCGCCGCTGCCGATGTCCTGGACGACGACCGGGATCAGCCCGCGGTCGTCGAAACGCAGCTCCTCGAGCTTCATCCTGCCTCCTCCCGGACGGGCCGCGACGGGCCGGACAGGGAAACCCGCCGCCGCGATCGCCCCTTTGATCTCGCCCACGGTGTACGTCCCCTGATGGAAGATCGAGGCGGCGAGGACGGCGGCGGCCCCGGCGGCCAGCGCCTGCACCAGGTGGTCGGCGGTGCCGGCGCCCCCCGAGGCGATGACGGGGACCGGCACCGCCGCCGCGACCGCCGCGATCAACGCGAGGTCGTACCCCCCGCGCGTCCCGTCGCGGTCGATGCTGGTCAGCAGGATCTCCCCGGCGCCGCGCTCGACCCCCTCGCGGATCCAGGCCAGGGCGTCGCGCCCGGTCGCCTGGCGGCCGCCGCGGGTCACCACCTCCCAGCCCTTCCGCTGATCGCCGTCAGGGCTCGCCAGGACGTCGACCGAGAGCACCACGCACTGGCTGCCGAAACGGTGCGCCAGCTCGACCGGTGAGCTCCGGCCGCTCGACCGCCGCCGAGTTGATCCCCACCTTGTCCGCTCCCGCGGCGAGGAGGCGGTCGGCGTCCGCCGCGCTCCTCACCCCGCCGCCGACGGTCAGCGGGATGAAGACCTGGCTCGCCGTGCGGCGGACCCACCCGGCGTCGGTGGCGCGCTCCTCCGGGGCGGCGCCGATGTCGAGGAAGACGATCTCGTCCGCTCCCTGCGCGGCATAGGTGAGCGCCGCCTCGGCGGGATCTCCCTGGTCGCGGAGATCGGCGAAGCGCACCCCCTTCACCACCCGGCCGGCGGCGACGTCCAGGCAGGGGATCACCCGCCGCGCGAGATCCGAAGGGCCGTTCAGACGCATATCGCGAGCGCCTCCTCGACGGTGAACGCCCCTTCGTAGAGCGCCCGCCCGACGATCGCGCCGGCGATCTCCGCGGCGTCGCGGGCCGTCTCGAGGTCGGCCAGCGAGCCGATCCCGCCCGAGAGGAGGGCGGGGATGCCCGAGGTGCGCGCCACCCGGCAGGCGAGCTCCAGGTTGGGGCCGTTCATCATGCCGTCGCGCTCGACGTCGGTGACCAGCACGGCCGGGCAGGGGGCCCCCATCAGCCGGCCGCAGAGCTCTCCGAGGTTGTGCGGCGCGGCATCCCTCCAGCCGGCGATCCGCACCTCGCCGTGCGCGACGTCGAGGGCGGGGACCAGACGGCCGGGGCGCTCCGCCGCCAGCGCGCGGAAGGCCTCGACGTCGCGCGCCACCAGGGAGCCGATCACCACCCGCTCGCAGCCGGCGGCGAGCGCCCAGTCGATCGCTTCCCGGTCGCGCAAGCCGCCGCCGAGCTGGATGCGGCCGACCGCCGCCATGCGCTCGATCAGCCCGCGCTGCGGCGGCTCGCCGAGGGCGGCGTCGAGGTCGACGACGTGGACGCGCGCCACCCCGGCGCGGGCGTACGCGGCGAGCACCGCCACCGGGTCGTCGCCGTAGACCGTGGCGCGGGCGTCGTCGCCCTGTCGGAGGCGGACGGCCCGGCCATGGCGGAGGTCGATGGCGGGGATCAGCTCCACGCGCCGTCTCCCTCCAAGGCTAGGAAGTTGGCGAGCAGCCGCAGGCCGGCCTCGCCGCTGCGCTCGGGATGGAACTGCGCCCCCAGCACCCGGCCGCGCCCGGCGGCGGCCGGGAAGACGCGGCCGTGGTTGCAGCGGGCGAGGCAGAGGTCGTCCGGCACCCCCTCGGGCGCGAAGCTGTGGACGAAGTAGACATAGGAGCTGGCGAGGCCGGCGAGCAGCGGATGCCCGGCCGCGCCGTGCAGGCGGTTCCAGCCGATGTGCGGCACCGGCACGGTCGCCGGCAGGCGGGTGACGCGGCCGGGGAGGAGGCCGAGGCCCGCCGTGGTGCCGAACTCCTCCCCTTCGTCGAACAGGATCTGGAAGCCGACGCAGATGCCGAGCAGCCAGGCGCCGCCCGCGAGCGCGGCGCGCAACGCCGCCTCGACCGCTCCGCTCACCGCCGCGCGGCGGGGCGCGAAGGCGCCGACGCCGGGGAGCAGGAGGCGGCGGGCGCCGGCGATCCGCTCCGGGTCCGCGGTGATCTCTGCGACGCCCTCCGGCCCGCTCGAGCGCCCGCCCGAGGTTGCCGAGGTTGCCGCCGGTGTCGATCACCAGGCGTGACCGTGGAGCTCATGCCGAAAGGGTCCCCTTGGTGCTCGGGATCTCGAGCGAGCTCGCGCCGCGCCACCGCCTGGCGCAACGCCAGCGCCACGGCTTTGAAAGCGGCCTCGGCCGCGTGGTGGCCGTTGCGGGCCGCCAGGAGGTCGAGATGGAGGGTGAGCCGCCCGCGGTCCGCGAAGGCCTGGAAGAAGTCGGCCACCAGGGTGAGGGGGAAATCGGCAGTCACCCAGGCGGCCGCGATCTCCGCGGGGGCCGCGTAGTGGAAGGTGCCCCGTCCCGAGAGGTCCACCACCGCCCGCGCCAGCGCCTCGTCGAGCGGCGCGTAGGCGTGGGCGAAGCGCACGATCCCCCGCCGTTCCCCCAGCGCCTCCGCCAGCGCCTCGCCGAGGGCGATCCCCACGTCCTCCACCGTGTGATGGAGGTCGACGTGCGTGTCCCCCTCGACGGCGAGGTCGATCCCCAGCCCGGCGTGGGTGGCGAGCGCCGTCAGCATGTGGGCGAAGAAGCCGTTGGGAACCTCGATGCGGCGCGCGCCGCCGTCGAGCGCGAGGGCGAGGCGGATACGGGTCTCGCCGGTGGCGCGCTCGACGCGGGCGGTCCGGGTGGATGGGGCGGCCCCCAGCCGGGCGGGGACGAGCCCCGCCCCTACGTTCAGTTTCGCTGGGCCGGGGTGCAGGCTCACCCCTCGGTTCCCCCCTCAAAGCGGCCCGCATCGCCCGCAGCGCGGCGCCGGTGCCCACCGACACCCGCAGGCAGCCGGCGAGCCCGGGGTAGCCGCCGACGTCGCGCACCCGGATCCCCTGCTCGTCGAGCTTCCGCTGCACCTCCCGCGCCGGCTCCTTCGGCGTGGTGCGGATCAGCACGAAATTCGCTTCGGACGGGAAGACCTCGAACCCCGCCTCGGCCAGCAGGGCCGCCCACCGCGGCCGGCGGGCCACCAGCAGCCGCACCCGGCGCTCCGCCGCGCCCGCGGCCTCGAGCGCCACGCGGCCGGCGATCCCCGCCGCGTGGCCGAGGTTGTACGGCAGCTTCACCTTGATCAGCTCGGCGACCAGCCGCGGATCGGCCAGCAGGTACCCGAGGCGCATGCCGGCGAGCGACCAGGCCTTGGAGAAGGTGCGGAAGAGGACGAGATGCGGATACCGGGCGAGCAGCGGCCGGTAGTCGAAGCGGCAGAACTCGCCGTAGGCGTTGTCGAGCAGGAGCGGCGCCTCCAACCGTTCGAGCAGGCGCTCCACCCGCTCGACCGGCAGGGCGTCGCCGGTCGGGTTGTTCGGCGTGCAGAGCAGGAGGGGGCGGCGCGGCGCGCGCTCGACCTCGGCCTCCAGCTCGTCGGCCGGGATCCTGAGGTCCGGCCGCGGCGGCAAGGAAGCGCGGCACGCCGCCGGCCTTGAGCACGAAGCCGGGGTAGAGGCCGAAGCTCGGCTCGGCCCCCAGCACCTCGCTGCCCGGAGCGACCAGCGCGGTGAGCGCCACCGCGAGCAGCTCGTTCGAGCCGTTCCCCACCAGCACGCCCGCGGCCGGATGGCCGTGCAGCCGGCCGAGGTCGCGCCGCAGCTCGTCGGCGTGGAAATCGGGGTAGCGGGCCCAGTCCGCCGCCAGCAGCCGCTCCGCCATGCGGACCTTGAACCGCCGCGGCAGATCCCACGGCACCTCGTTCTGGTCGAGCTTGTGGCGGCTCGGCGAGAGGTCGAGATGATAGGCCCCGAGCGCCCGCAGCTCGGGGCGGACGAAGCGGGCGGGATCGGGCGGCTGATTCATCGCAACCGCCGCCGCGCCGCCGCCGCGTGGGCGGGCAACCCTTCGGCGTCGGCGAGCGCCGCCACCGCCGCCGCGCGGTGGCTGGCCGCGACGGGGGTGAAGCGAATGCTATGGCTGCGGCGCAGGAAGTCCTCGACGCCGAGCGCCGAGGCGAAGCGGGCGCTGCCGCAGGTGGGGAGCACGTGGCTCGGCCCCGCGATGTAGTCGCCGAACACCTCCGGCGTCGCCGCGCCGATGAAGATCGCGCCGGCGGCGCGGACGTGGAGCGCCAGCACCTCCGCCTCCCGCCCGACGAGCTGCAGGTGCTCGGGCGCCAGCCGCTCGACGAGGTCCAGCGCCTCTTCGAGCCCCGCCACCACCAGCGCGACGCCGAAGGCCGCCAGCGAGGCGCGGGCCGTCTCGGCCGTCGCGGCCAGCGCGGGTGAGGCGAGCTGGCGGTCGATCTCCGCCGAGACCTGCCTGGCGAGCTTGGCGTCGGTCGAGATCAGCACCGCGGCGGCCTGCGGGTCGTGCTCGGCCTGGGCCAGCAGGTCGGCCGCCACCTCTTCGGGATCGGCGCCCGGATCGGCGACGATCACCACCTCGCTCGGCCCGGCCAGGCCGTCGATCCCCACGTCTCCCACCACCAGCTTCTTGGCCGCCGTCACCCAGGCGTTCCCCGGGCCGGCGATCTTGTCCACCCTGCGGATGGTTTCGGTGCCGTAGGCGAACGCCGCGACGGCGTGCGCGCCCCCCATCCCCCAGACCTCGGTCACCCCCAGGCGGGCGAGGGTGTAGCGCAGGGCAGGGCTTGCAAGATAGGCGGCCGGCGGGGTGGCGACCGCGATCTCCGCCACCCCCGCCACCCGGGCGGGGACCACGGTCATCACCGCCGTCGAGGGGTAGCTCGCCCGGCCACCGGGAACGTAGAGCCCCACCCGGTGCAAGGGGGTGATCCGCTCCTCGAGCTCGACCCCCTCCGACTCCTGACGGTAGCCGGTCCGCGCCTGCGGCGCGTGGAAGCGCTCGACGGCCACGATGGCCCGCTCCAGCGCCTCGACGAAGCCGGCCGGCAGCCCCGCGCCGTCCGCGGCGTCACCTGCCAGGGGGATGAGCGCCAGCCCGGCGACCGACTCCGCCTCCGCCCCGTCGAGCCGGCGGGCATGGTCGAGAAGGGCCGGATCTCCCTTCCTGCGGACCTCCTGGACGATCTTCTGCGCCCGGGAGAGGGTCTTCGCGTCGAGCACCGTCTCGCCCCGGCGGACGAGGCGTTCGACGGCCCGGCGGCCGGCGCGGGAATCGGCTTTGACGACTTCGATCGGGCTCAACTCGCTACCCCCGCCGCCTCCAGGCGGCTGATCCAATCGTTGATGAAGGCTCTGTGCCGCTGGTACGACGCGCGGTTCACCACCAGACAGGCGGCGACCTCGGCCACCGTGCGGATCTCTACCAGATGGTTCTCGGCCAGCGTGCGTCCGGTCTGCACGATGTCGAGCGCCAGCTCGGCCAGGCGGAGCACCGGAGCGAGCTCGATCGAGCCCGAGAGCTTGACGATCTCGGCCCCCCAGGGCTCGCGGTCCACCACGCGGCGCGCCGTGTTCGGGTACTTGGTCGCCAGGCGCACCTGGGTCCCCGCCGCGGGGAGCACCCCCTCGCGGCCGATGAAGCAGAGGCGCGACCGCCCCTCGTGGAGGCGCAGCGGCACCAGCAGGTCGCCATCCACCTCCTCCAGCACGTCGCTGCCGACGATGCCGCAGTCGGCGATCCCCTGGGTGACGTAGAGCGGGAGGTCCCAGTCCTTCAGGGAGAGCACCTCGATCCCCTCCTCCGGCAGCCGCGTGCGCAGGCTCCGCCCCGTGCCATCGAGGCCATCGAGAGCGATCCCCGCGGTGCGGAACGCGGCGAGGGCGGCGTCGAGGTTCCGCCCCTTGGGGAGGGCCAGGCGGATCATGCCGCGGCCTCCAGCAGCCGTTCGAGGCTGATCGAGAAGCCCGCCGCCGGCACCTCGGCGCCGAGGGCGCGGAACAGCCGGTCATAGCGCCCGCCGCCCCCCACCGGCAGCGCCGCCCGGCCGGCATAGGCGTGGAAGACGAGGCCGTCGTAATACGGGCGGTCTTCCGTTCCACCCGCCAGGCGCGGATCGAGGCTGCTGCGCGCGAACTCGGCGAGGTCGATCGACAGCAGCACGCCGGGGAAGGCCTCCCGCAGCTCCGCGGCCAGGGCCTGGAGGCGGAGCAGCCGGGCCGCCGCCGCCGGCCCCAGCTCCTCCGGCCGCTCCGGCACGCCGTTCTCCAACACCGTGAGCAGCGTCTTCCCGACGCCCGGCGCCGCCCGCCGCACCTCGCCCCGCTCGCGCCGCGCCACCGCGTCCGCCAGGCGGACGGGGTCGTCGACGCCCGCCGCCAGCAGCAGCCCGTCGAGCGCCCCCGCGAAGCCGAGCACGACCTGCAGCGCGAGGGGGTCCCCTCCCGCCGCCCTCTCCAAGCTCGTCGCCAGCTCCAGGAAGAGGCGCAGCACCTCGCGCTCCGCCTGCTCGCCGGCGAGCCCCAGCAGCTCGGCTCCGACCTGGTAGAACTCCCGCGCCCGCCCCGCCCTCTCCTCCTGGTACCGGACCACGTCGCCGCGATAGAAGAGGCGCAACGGCATTTCGAGCCCCTGGATGCGGGGCGCCAGCAGGCGGGCCAGCAGCGGCGTGAAGTCGGCGCGCAGGGCGAGGAGCTCGCCGTCGCGGTCGACGAAGCGGTAGAGCTCGCCGCGCGTCGCGGCGGTCAGCAGCGGCTCGTAGGGCTCCAGGTAGTCGAGGATCGGCAGGATCGCCTCGGCGTAGCCGGCCGCCTCGAGCCGCGCCACCAGCCGCGCCTCGGCGTCCCGGCGCCGCCGGGCGCTCTCGAAGAGCAGCGCCGCGACCCCGGTCGGCAGGGCGGCCGAAACCCTCACGGCGCCGGCTCCGGCCCCGCGGTCAGCCCCGCGGCCGCCTTGCGCCAGCGCCAGCGGCAGGTCCCGCCCGGTCATCAGCCGGAACTGTCCGCGCGCCTGGTCGATCAGCACCTCGCGGCCGTCGATCGCCACCGCCCCGTGCGCCGCCGCCTCGACCAGCAGACGGGTCGGACGGTCCACCCGGTAGACGAGGTCGATCACCACCGCGCCGGAGCGCAGCCGGTCGACGGCGAACGGCAGCGGGATCGCCGTCGTCCCGTCCGAGCGAGGTGGCGTTGACCAGCAGATCGAAGCGGGAGGGATCGAGGTCGGAGAGCGGCAGGAAGTCGACTTTCAGGTGATCGGCCGAGCTGCGTCCCCGCTCCGGATCGCGGTTGAAGATCGTCACCCGCGCCCCGGCTTGGTTGAGCCCCGCCGCCGCCGAGCGCCCCGCGCCGCCGGCGCCGACCACCGCCGCCGCCATCCCGGCGAGCGCCAGGCCGCGGTCGCGCAGCGGCAGCACCACGCCGTCCGGATCGGTCGCCTCCGCCTCCCACACCCCCTGATTCCAGACCAGCGTATTGGCCGCTCCGATCAGGTCGACCAGCGGGCTTTCCGCGCCGGCGACCGCCAGGGCCGTCTCCTTGAACGGCGCGGTGACCGACAGGCCGCGCACCGGAAAGCCGATCGCGTCGAGCGCGCCGCTCTCCACCACCTCCAGCCAGAAGTCTCCGAAGGACGAGGTGTGAAACGGCAGGTAGAGCGCAGGCAGCCCCAGGGTGCGGTAGGCCGAGTTGTGGATGCGGGGGGAGAGCGAGTGGGAGACGGGGTTGCCGACGATGCCGAACAAGGCCTCGACCGGCCTTAGCTCCGGCAGCCCATAGTCGCGGCGCAGGGATTCGATCGGGATCTGCCCCGGCGCTCCGGCGACTTCTCCCAGGGAGCCGTAGACGACCGGCGCCCCCAGATAGGGAGCCACCAGCCGGGTCCAGGCGCCGCTCGCGCCGGCCGCGAAGGCGGCGACGTCGCGGCGCCCCAGCGCGTGGAGGAGCTGCAGCGCCGGGATCTCCTCGCCCGGCTGCGCGGCGGTGGGCACCAGCTTGTAGAGCGCCGCGGGATGGAGCGCCATGCGCTCGAAGGTCGCCCGGAGCCCCTCGAGCCCCGGCGCCGGCCCGTGCCAGGAGATCACCCGCTTCTCCGCGGGGACCGCGCGGAGCACGTCGAGGGTGAGGTCGCGCGCCGCCTCGAGGTCGACCAGGTCGTAGGCGCCCGCCGCCTCGATCAGCCGCCGGCGCCGGCGCTCGGGCGACCCTTCGAAGGATCCGCCCTCGGCGCGGCTGCGCAGTGTGTAGAGGAGCTTTCCCGGGAACCAGCGGGCCAGCGGCGCGGGGTCGAGGTCTCCCACCAGGTCGCCGCGCACCTCCAGCCAGTCGACGCCCGCGAGCGTGGAGGCCCAGGCGGCGAGGTCCTCCCCGGGAGGCGTCGTGACGGTCGCCACCAGGGTGGCGCGAGCCGCTGCGGCGGGAGCTGTCTCCAAAACGAAAACCTCCTTCCAGGACCCGGAAGGAGGCGGCGTATGGTAGCGGCGGTCTCTCGTCCCGGGTCCGTACGACCGGGACGGTGCCCGGCTCAGTTCACGGAGTGATGATGGCCGTGCGCACGCCAGCCCCAGACGGCGGCGGTGGGGCGGCGGAGGGTATTGAAGCGCATCATCAAAATCCCGATCAGGCGTGAAAGCTTAGGCAGGGGTGCGGGGAAATGTCAAGCCGCGGCGCCAAACGCGGTATCCTCGCCCCCGCTTCTTCTGAGGACTTCGATGCACAAGATCGCCACCTACCTCCTGCGCTACGGGCTCGCCCTCGTCTTCGGCAACGTCTTCCTGGAGCAGATCGGCGCGCCGCTCCCCGCCCTGCCGATCCTGGTCGTCGCCGGGGCCCTCGTTCAGGGCGGGCGGATGCCCCTCATCCCCCTCCTCGCCGGGGCGCTCGTCGGCCTCGCTCGCCGCCGACACCCTGTGGTTCCTGGTCGGCCGCTGGCAGGGGCACCGGGTGCTGCGCACGGTCTGCCGCCTCTCGCTGTCGCCCGACTCCTGCGTCCGCGGCACCGAGGACCTCTTCGAGAGGGCCGGGATGCCGTCGCTGCTCTACGCCAAGTTCATCCCGGGCTACAGCACCATCGCGCCGCCGCTCGCCGGGGCGATGCGCAAGTCGCTCGCCTCCTTCCTGTTCTGGGACGGCCTCGGCAGCCTCCTCTGGCTGAGCTCCGGAGTCGTGGTCGGCTTCCTCTTCCACCACGCCGTCGACCAGGTGCTCTATCACCTGGAGAACCTGGGCTTCTGGGCCGGCCTGGTGCTGGCGGCCGCCCTCGCGCTGGTGGTGCTGTGGAAGTGGTGGCAGCGGCGGCGGGTGCTCAAGATCCTGCGCCTCGCCCGCGTCTCGGTCGCCGAGCTGAAGCGGCTGATGGACACCGGCAACGCGCCGACGGTCGTCGACGTGCGCAACCAGTCCGCCCACATCCACGATCCGCGGCGCATCCCGGGGGCGCTGAAGATCACCGTCGACGAGATCGACGCCCGCCTGGGCGAGCTCCCCAGGGACCGCGAGATCATCCTCTACTGTGCCTGACCGAACGAAGCCTCCGCGGCCCGTGTGGCTCGCGCTCTGATGGAAAAAGGCTTCACCCGCGTCCGCCCCCTCGAAGGAGGCCTGGACGCCTGGGCCGAGGCGGGATATCTGATCGAGGACGAGACGGTGGTGGCGATCCGGCGGCCGTTGTGAGGCGAGGTGGCGAAATCAGGCTTTGGGCCCAGTACGCTCTCTGACGTACATTTCGAGGCTGGCCAGATCGATGACGGCTCCGGCTTGCATCAAAAAATCCAGGCCGATGAGCCCTTGAATCGGGAAGCCGTAGTCCATCGCTCCGATCTGGACTGGAAAGTTGCTCTGCTTCAGCTCTCCGAGCGACAACGAATCCAGCCGCTTTGAGAAGACGAACTCGGAGCCCCCGACACCTCGAACGCGACGGATCGGATCGCCCGGCTCGGGGACGAGTCCCAACTTGACGGATTCATCCACCGAGAACAGCGTCGCCGCCGATCCCGTATCCAGGATGACATCCTGCAAAGTGAGCTTCTGGCCCTGATAGACCAGTTCGGCGGTTACGTACAGAAGACCGCCCTCAATGCGAATCTTCACCGAGCCTCCGGACCCCCAGCCACTTCAGCTCTCCGATGTCGAGAGCCTCACGGTCGGTGTGGAGGACGTAGAGCTCGCGCTCCGGAGCCCGATGATGCAGCTCTTTGTACCCGCTCATGGCGGTCGTCGCATCCGGAAAGGCGCCCACCACGGCCAGATCCTCGAGGATTCGCTTGCCGGAAAGGCTGTGGGCCGCCAGCGCCTCCACCAGGAGCCAGCGATGTGGATAGGTCTGACGGATCTGGTTCCACTCCATGGGAGGACCCTCCTCTGGATAACCTACCAGAACGCGGGGAGTTACAGAGCGACCGTGGACCGTTCCACCAGCGCCCGCACCGCCCGCAGATCCCCCTCGAGCACCTTGTCGCGCAGCATCGTCGGCGCCGCTTCGCGCACCTGGAGGTAGAGCTGCCGCGTCCCTTCGCCGAGGTGGGCCGCGATCTCCTGCCGGTGCTCGGGGGCGGTCCGTTCCCGGAACGCCGCGGCCTCGCGGTCGGCGGCTTCCCACTTCGAGTCCGCGGCGACCTCGGGCTTCTTGAGACGGGGATCGATCGCCATCGCGATCCGCCACTCGACGGCCTGGGCGGCGACCAGCAGCTCGATGGCGACGACCGCCTGGGCGTTCCTGAGCACGGTGCGGACCTTGCGCGCCGCGATCGTCGCCATGGCGTTGTGGTCCTCCGAGTTGGCGGAGGTGGGGATCGAATCGACGCTCGCCGGATGGGTGAGGACCTTGTTCTCGGAGACGATCCCGGCCGCCGCGTACTGGACGATCATCAACCCGGAGTTGATCCCGCGGTGCGGGATCAGGTTCGAGGGGAGGTTGCGGTTCTGGTGGCCGTCGAGCAGCATCTGGGTGCGCCGCTCGGAGATGTTCGCCAGCTCCGCAACGGCGATCGCCAGGACGTCCGCCGCCATGCCGACCGGCTCGCCGTGGAAGTTTCCGGCCGAGAACGAGATGCGCTCCCGGCCGTCGTACCCCGGCGGCCAGTTCGCCGCGAAGGCGTGATCGAAGGGGGCCGCCTCGTCCCCGTCCGCGGCCAGCTCCTCGGGAAAGAAGAGCGGATTGTCGGTCGCCGCGTTGATCTCCGCCTCGGCCACCTGGCGGGCGTAGCGGATCGCATCGCGCGCCGCGCCGTGCACGGCCGGCGCGCAGCGCAGCGAGTAGACGTCCTGCACCGCCCCGGCCTTCTCGATCAGCCGGCTCCCCCGGATCAGCTCGCGGACGTGCGCCGCCGTCTCGATCTGCCCCTTAAGCCCGCGCGCCCGGTGGACGCGGGGATCGAAGGCGCGGGCGCAGCCGCAGACCGCTTCGAGGCTCATCGCGAGCCCGGCATCCGCGGTACCGGCGAGCCGCTCGGCGTCGTGGACGGCGAGGGCGAGGAGCGCCGCCGAGAAGGTGGCGCCGTTGGTCAGCGCCAGCCCGTCCTTGTGGCCGAGGGCGGGGATCTCGGCGACGTCCAGATCTTCCCGCAGCTGGGCGAGGCCGCTGCGGAGGTCCCTTGGCTGATGTTGAAGGTCGCCCGGCTCGCGCGCCACGTAGTAGCGGCTCTCCCCGAGCAGGACCACGAAGAGCTGGGCGAGCGGGCAGAGGTCGCCGCTCGAGCCGACCGACCCCCGGATGGGGACCAGCGGCACGATGCCGCGGTTGAGCATGGCGAGGACGGTGCGCACCAGCGGCGCGCCGATCCCGGAGTGCCCCTTGAGGAAGGCGTTCAGCCGGATGGCGAGCGCCGCGCGCACCACGTCGGGCTCGAAGTAGTTGGCGGGGTTGCCGGCGTCGGCCGTCTCCCCCACCCCCACGGAGTGGCTGAGCAGGATGTTGCGCTGCAGCTCCTCCAGGCAGTCGGGGGCGATCGGCAGGTTCTTGAACTCCCCGAAACCGGTGGTGACGCCGTACTCGAGGACCGGCCGCCCCCCCTCCTTCCCCCACTCCTCGGCGTAGCGCGCCACGATCCCCTCGATCTGCGCCCGGCTCGCCTCGACCCGCCCCCAGGCGTCGGGGTGGATCCCGACCCGCACCCGCGGATCGCGCGCCAGGCGGGCGAGGTCCTCCAGGGTGAGCGAGCTGCCGTCGAGGACGACCGCGGCCGCCGCCTCGCTCACGGCTTCTGGGCCCCGATCTGCGCCAGCAGCTCACGGATCGCCGGCACCAATTCGGTCCGCGACACCTCGCGCTGCCCGGGGCGCTCCTCCAGCCACTCCTGACGGTTGGCGAGCGCCTCAGCGCGCTGCCGCCCCATCTCCATGTCCTTCAGGGTGACGATCCCCTTCTCCTTCTCGTTCGAGCCGTAGAGGAGGACGATCGGCACGCCCCAGGCGTCGGCGTACTTGAGCTGCTTGCCCGGCCCCTTGGCGGTGCCGAGGTAGAGCTCGGTCGCGATCCCCGCCCGGCGCAGCTCCCAGGTCATCGCCACGTAGTCGTCGGCGAGGGCGGCGTCCATGTTGGTGATCAGCACCTGGGCGGTCGACTTCCGCCGGTCAGCGCGGCCGAGGTGGACCAGCGCCGCGAGCAGGCGGTCGACCCCCATCGAGGCCCCCACCGCCGGCACCCTCTCGCCCAGGAAGCGCATCACCAGGCCGTCGTAGCGGCCGCCGCCGAAGACCGAGCCGAACTGCGGCGCGTCGAGCAGCACGGCCTCGAACACCGGCCCGGTGTAGTAGGCGAGGCCGCGGGCGATCGAGAGGTCGAGCGACACCTGCTCCTCGCCGTAGCCGAGCGCATAGAGGTGGTTCGAGATCTTCTCGACCAGCACGATCTCCTCCTCGGCCCCCTCGACGCCATGCAGCAGCTCGCGGAGCTGCCCCACCACCTCGCGGCGATCGTCCGAGCGGATGCGCAGGAAGCGCTCGATCTTGTCGACCGCCTCCGAGCTCAGGCCCACGCCGCGGATCGGGTCGCCGGAGGAGTCGACGTAGCCCACCGTCAGCTCCTGGCGGACCTTCTGCGGCCCCACCTTGTCGAGCTTGTCGAGGACGCGGAAGACGTCCGCCCCCTGCTCGGGGGCGATGCCGGCGTAGGCGAGCAGACTGTTGAGGATGCCGCGCGAGGAGAACTTCACCCGGAACGGCCCGACGTTCAAGGCGTTCAGGCTGTCGCACATGCCGGCGAGGATCTCGGTGTCGGCGATCTCCGACACCACCCCGACCGAGTCGAGGTCGAACTGGGTGAACTCGCGGAAGCGCCCCTTGTCCGGCTTGTCGGCGCGCCAGACCGGCGACACCTGATAGCGGCGGAACGGCCGCGGCAGGTCGCGGTACTGGGCGATCACCCGGGCGAGCGGCACGGTGAGGTCGAAGCGGAGCCCCAGCTCCTCCTTCTCCGGGTTCTGCACGGTGAAGATCGACTGCTGCGCCTCGCCGCCGGCGGCGGAGCCGCGCAGGACGTCGAGGTATTCGATCGCGGGGGTGACGATCGGCACGAAGCCGTAGAGCTCGTAGACGCCGCGGATGGTGTCGATCATCGACTGGCGCGCCAGCATCTCGGCGGGCAGGAGATCGCGCAGTCCGCGCGAGATCCGCGGTTCCACCGTCTCGGTCATGGGCGGAGTCCTCCGGCGAAAGGGCTGATTCTTAGGGGGTTGGTACCGGCGATGGGATTTGAACCCATGACCTCCTGATCCACAGTCAGGCGCTCTACCCCTGAGCTACACCGGCACGGACGGGGAATGCTACGCGGCGGACCCCCTCTTGTCAAAATCCGCGCGCTTGGGCGTCGTGTCCTGGTTTGAACCGCGCAGCCGACTGGCAGCGACGAAGGAGCGGAGCCCGAAGGAGGCGAGCAGGTTCAAACCAGGGCACGACGCCCTTCGGAGGAGCGGAGCCTACCGCGCGACCAGCAGGTTCGAGGCGAAGCGCCCGGCCTCGTCGGTCCAGGTCCGCCACAGCTCGAAACCGGTCTCGGCGGCGAGCGCCGCGATCTGCTCGCGGTCGAACTTGTAGGAGCTCTCGGTGTGGATCGTCTCGCCCGCTGCGAAGGAGACCTCGAGGCTCAAGCTCCGAATCGCCACCGTCTGCGCCCGCCGGCTCTCGAGGTGCATCTCGATCCGCCCCGCCTCGCGGTTGTAGAGGGCCCGATGGCGGAAGGCGCCGAGGTCGAATTCCCCCCCAGCTCGCGGTTGATGCGGCCCAGCAGGTTGAGGTTGAAGGCGGCGGTCACCCCCAGCGCGTCGTCGTAGGCGGGGATCAGCACGCTCTCGGCCTTCTTGAGGTCGACCCCGAGCAGGAACCCTTCCCCGGGGTTGAGCAGGGCCCGCACGTCGCGCAACAGGGCGGAGCGCTCCGCCGGATCGAGGTTCCCCAGGGTCGAGCCGAGGAAGAGGACGAGCGTCCGCCCGGGCGCCCGCCGCTCCCGGCGGATCGCACGCAGGGCCGTCTGGTACTCGCCGACGTAGCCGGCGATGCGCAGGCCCGGATACGAGAGGAGGAGGGCGCGGCTGCTCACCTCGACGGCCGACTCCGAGATGTCCACCGGCACGTACTCGAGCTTTCCCTGGCGGGCGAGGAGCGCCTCGATCACCAGCCGCGTCTTCTGTCCGTCGCCGCTCCCCAGCTCCAGCAGCCAGAGCGGCCCGTCGAGGGCAGCCACGATCTCCCCCGCGTGGTCGCGCAGGATCTCCGCCTCCGCCCGCGTCGGGTAGTACTCCGGCAGGGCGGTGATCGCCTCGAACAGCCGCGAGCCCAGCTCGTCGTAGAAGTACTTGGGATAGAGAACCTTGGGGGTGGAGGTGAGGCCGCGCCGGACGTCTTCCGCGAACGTCGGGGCGACCCGCGCCGCTCCGACGTGGCAGAGGCGCAGCCGCTTGCCGGGCAGCGTGTCGGGCGAGAGGGAGGGGAGGACGGCCGTGCCGCCCAGGATCTCGGGATCCGCCATAAGTGGGGTCTTCATTGCGAACGGGATCTGTGCACGAACACTGCCATGGTAGCATCCCGGCGCCGTCCGGGAAGGGATTTCGAGCCCTTCCGCCCGTGACGTTTCGGTTTCATCTTCCGGTAAGGAATCGCATCGATGAGCGAAGAGCGCGAAACTCTGGAGCTGGACGTCGTCTTCGTGGGTGCCGGGCCGGCGAGCCTGGCGGGCGCCTGCCACCTCGCCCGCCTGGCGAAGGCGAACGGCCTCGAGCTCTCGATCGGCATCCTCGAGAAGGGGCGAGAGATCACCAGCCATGCGATCTCGGGGGCGGTGGTCGACCCGCGGGCGCTCAAGGAGCTGTTCCCCGACGACTGGCAGTCGGCCCCGTTCGAAGGCGAGATCACGGGTGAGAAGGTGCTCTGGATGACGCCTGAGAAGGCGCTCTCGATGCCGATCCCGCCGCCGATGAACAACCACGGCAACTACGTGGCCTCGCTCGGCAAGCTCTTGAAGTGGATGGCTCCCAAGGTCGAGGCCGAAGGGGTCGACATCTTCTTCGAGTTCCCCGCCGTCCAGGCGCTGGTCGAGGACGGCCGGGTGGTCGGCGTGCGCACCGGCGACAAGGGGATCTCGCGCGACGGCAAGCGGAAGGCGAACTACGAGCCGGGGGTGGACATCCGCGCCCAGGTCACGGTGCTCGGCGAAGGGGTGCGCGGCACCCTGGTCAAGCAGCTCGCCGAGCCGTTCGGCCTCTGGCAGGGGAAGAACCCGCAGCTCTACGCCATCGGCCTGAAGGAGGTCTGGGACCTGCCGCCGGGGCGGGTGAAGCCGGCCGACGTCACCCACACGATGAACTGGCCGCTCGGCTTCGACAACTTCGGCGGCGGCTTCATCTACGGGATGCAGAACGACCAGCTGATCGTCGGCCTGGTGGTGGGGCTCGACTACGCGAACCCGCTGCTCGACCCGCACGCCGAGTTCCAGCGCCTGAAGACCCATCCCGAGATCGCGAAGCTGCTCGCCGGAGGCAAGATGTCGTTCTACGGCGCCAAGGCGATCCCCGAGGGGGGCTGGTGGTCGATGCCGCGTCCGTACGGCGACGGTTTCCTGATCGTGGGCGATTCGGCCGGCACGCTGAACAGCCAGCGCCTGAAGGGGATTCACCTCGGCATGAAGTCCGGCATGCTGGCCGCCGAGACGATCGTCGAGGCCCTGAAGGCCGGCGGCACGCCCGCCGGCAGTGCGGAACGCCTCGCCGCCTTCCAGACCAAGATCGACGCCAGCTGGATCAAGGAAGAGCTCTGGCCGGTGCGCAACTTCCACCAGTCGTTCGACCGCGGCCTGCTCGGCGGCTTCCTGCAGGGGGCCCTGGGGATGGTCACCGGCGGGCGCGGCTGGGGGGTCAAGGACCGGCTGCTGACCGAGGCGGGGTACGAGCGGATGATCCCCTTGAACACCCCCGCCGGAAAGGCCTTGAAAGCGCCGGCGCCGGTGGTCCCCGACGGTGAGCTCACCTTCGACCGCCTGGCCGACGTCTACAACTCCGGCACCGCCCACGACGAGGACCAGCCGGTCCACCTGCTGGTCGCCGACACCTCGATCTGCGTCGAGCGCTGCACCGTCGAGTACGCCAACCCCTGCCAGCGCTTCTGCCCCGCCGCCGTCTACGAGATGGTGGCGGACCCCGCCGTCCCCGCCGGCCGCCGCTTGCAGATCAACGCCAGCAACTGCGTCCACTGCAAGACCTGCGACATCATGGACCCCTACCAGATCATCACCTGGGTCCCCCCCGAGGGGGGGACGGGCCGAACTACGGGAAGATGTAGGGCCTACCCCCGCGGGCGGATCGTGCAGTCGCCGCTGCCGGTCTCGATCTTGATCGCGGTGCGGCCGTCGCCGCGCCTGGCGCCCACCACCTTGTGCCCCGACTTGCGGAGGACGGCGTCGGCGTAGCCCACCCTGAGCTCGCCGCTCCCCTGGTCGGAGGCGACGCTGAACGACGCGCCCGGGCCGGCCTTGATGTCGATGTCGCCGCTCCCCGTCTCGGCGCTCAGCCGCTTGGTTTTGGCGAGCGAGCTCTGCACGGTGACGTCCCCCGAGCCGGTCTCCGCCGTCAGGTCCTCGAGCTCGACCGCCAGCACCTTGACGCCGCCCGAGCCGGTCTTCGCGATCACCCGTCCGGCCTCGCCGTCCTGGAGCGTCACGTCGCCCGAGCCGGTGTCGAGGGTCAGCTTGCCGGCCGAGACCTTCTGCACCGTCACGTTCCCCGAGCCGGTATCGACCGCGCCGTTGCCTACCAGCCGCCGCACCACCACGTCCCCGGAGCCGGTGCTGATCGCCGTCTCGCCGCGGGTCGCGCCCACCACGACGTTGCCCGAGCCGGTGTCGATCGTCAGCTGCCCGGAGCTCGAGCCGATCGCGACGTCGCCGCTGCCGGTGTCGATCGCCAGCGTCCCCTCGAGATCCCCTCCGCGCACCGATCCGATCGCGTTGCGGAAGGCGAAGCGGGAGCTCGCCGGCAGGGTGATCCGCAGGTCGGCGTAGAGGACCGGCGCCGAGGAGTGCCGCCCCGAGAGGATCTTCACCCGCTCGCCGCGATAGGTGGTCGTGGTGCTGTTGCCGAAATTGATATTGAGGAAGCTCAGAAACTCGGGGACGCCGTGGTCCTCCGCCTTGGCGGGGGGATAGCTGTAGGAGCGGTACTTCTCCACCGGATAGGAGAGCACCCACTCCTCGCGCCCCTTCTTGTCGAGACCGCGCACCCACTTCAGGCTCCGCAGCTGCCGCTGGGTCTCGCCGCCGCCGAAGTCCGCATGGACGGTGGCGTCCACTACCACGTCGCGTCCCGTGCCGCGCAGGATCTCGACCCGCCCGGCGAGGTTCGCGAGCCGCACCTCGCCGCCGCCCGGAAAGGGCTGCTGGAAGGTGCGCACCTGCTCCTCGGCTCTCAGAGTGGCCGCCATCCCCAGGCCGGCCGCGAGCGTCACCCCTAAGGTCGACGCGAAAATCTTCAATTTCTGGTTCATGGGGCTCGTGCGCTTCATGACGTCTCCTCGTGTCGGCTGCTGAACGCACTACGGGAGCGGGGCGGCAAAGGTTGCAGGCTCGCGATGTATGCTCCCCTCCGCTCTCCAGAGCTTCCAGGAGGATCCATGCGTCATCCGCTCATCGCCTGCAGCCTCGCCGCCGCCGTTGCCTTCGCGAATCTCACCCCCCGGGCGGCGTCTCCCGAGACCCCGCCCCAGGAACAGCCCAAGCTCCCGACCCTCGAGGCCCTCCTGGCGCCGGACGCCTACGGCCGCCGCCCCTTGCAGCAGGCGTGGTCGCCGGACGGCCAGCGGCTGGTCTACGTCTGGGACGGCGGCGATGGCGGCAGTGGGAACGGCGGCAATGGCGGCAATGGCGGAACCGGCAGCGCTATCAGCAGCAAAGCCCTCTGGTCGTTCGATCCGGCGACGGGGAAGAGCGCGGTCCTGGCGCGCCTCGCCGACCTCGGGGAGGACGGCAAGGATTTCGAGCTGGGCGGCTACTCGTGGTCGCCGCGCGGGGATTCGCTCCTCCTGGTCTCCAAGGGGGACCTCTATCTCCTGCCGCTCGCCGCCCCCAAGCTGCGCCGCCTCACCCACGGCGCCGGCCAGGAGGAGGACCCCCGCTTCTCCCCGGACGGCCGCCGCATCGCCTTCGTGCGCCATCTCGACCTCTACGTGCTCGACGCCGCGACCGCCAAGGAGACCCGGCTGACCAGCGACGGGCGGCAGAACGTGACCCTGAACGGCGTCAACGACTGGGTCTACGGCGAGGAGATCTGGAACCGCGAGCCGCGCGCCTTCTGGTGGAGCCCCGACAGCTCCCGCATCGCCTACTACCGCTTCGACGAGCGCGGGGTCGGCCTCTACACACTGCTCGACGACGCCCCGCTCTACCCCGAGGCCTTCCTGCAGAAGTATCCGAAGTCCGGCACCCCCAACCCGAAGGTGAAGATCGGCGTCGCCGACGTCGCCTCGGGGAAGACCACCTGGATGAGCACCGGGACGGACGACTCCTACCTCGCGCGCCTCGAATGGACCCCGCGCGGGGACGCGGTCGCCATCGAGCGGCTGAGCCGCGACCAGAAGCGGCTCGACCTGCTGCGCTGCGCCGCCGGCAGTGGCGCCGACGGCGCCTGCTCCACCCTGCTGACCGAGAACTGGAAGACCTGGATCAACCTCGGCCGCGACTTTCGCTTCCTCCCCGACGGCCGCTTCGTCTGGGGCTCCGAGCGCAGCGGCTGGCGCCGCCTCTACCTCTACGGCGCCGACGGCAAGCTGCTGCGCCCCCTGACTCCCGACGGCTGGGCGGTGACCGCGCTCGACGCCGTGGCGGACGACGGCACCTGGGCCTTCGTCACCGCCTTTCCCACCGCCGGCCTGGGGGCGATCGACCGCAAGGTGGCGCGCGTGCGCCTCGACGCGCCCTCAGACACCGCCGGCTGGGAGGTGCTGACCCCCGAGCCCGGCTGGCACCAGGCCCTGGTCTCGCCGCGCACCGGCTCCTGGGTCCACGGCTGGAGCGACGCCAACACGCCGCCGCGCGCCGAGGTGCGCTCCGCGGCCGGCGCCGTCTTCCCGCTCCCCACGACCGCGCCCAAGCTCGACGCCGCGGCGCTGCCGCAGTGGGAATTCCTTACCCTTCCCGGCCCGGACGGCTCGCGCCTCCCCGCCCGCCTCCTGAAGCCCGCCGGGTTCGATCCCTCGCGCCGCTATCCGGTGATCATCTATCACTACGGCGGCCCCGGCTCGCAGGTGGTGGACAACCAGTGGGGCGGGCGCAACCTCTGGCACAAGCTGATGGCGCTGCGCGGCTTCGCCGTGTTCAGCGTCGACAATCAATCCTCTCTCTTCTTCGGCAAGGCGGGGGAGGACCGCGACTACCGCCGCTTCGGCACGGTGAACCTGGCCGGCCAGCTCGCCGGGGTCGACTACCTGAAGAGCCTGCCGTGGGTGGATTCCGCCCTCCTCGGCCTCTGGGGGTGGAGCGGCGGCGGCTCGAACACGCTCTACTGCATCCTCAACCGGCCGGGGGTCTGGAAGGCCGCCATCGCCGGCGCGCCGGTGACCGACTGGAAGCTCTACGATTCGATCTGGACCGAGCGCTACCTCGACCGCCCGCAGGACAACCCGGACGGCTACCGCGACTCCGCCCCCTTGAAGTACGCCGCCAACCTCAAGGACCACCTGCTGATCGTCCACGGCCTGGCGGACGACAACGTCCACCCGCAGAACACGGTGCAGATCAGCGACGCCTTCGTGAAGGCCGGCCTCCCCTTCGAGCAGGCCTTCTACCCCGGCCAGAAGCACGGCTTCCGCCCGCCCGAGATGCGCCACTTCCTCGCCCGGGCGGCGGAGTTCTTCGAGCGGGAGCTGCTCGCCCCTACTCCTGATACCGCTTCAAGATGATCGAGGCGTTGGTGCCGCCGAAGCCGAAGGAGTTGCTGGCGGCGTACTCGAGCTCGACCGCGCGCGCCACGTTGGGCACGAAGTCGAGGTCGCACCCCTCGCCCGGGTGGTCGAGGTTGATGGTGGGGGGAAGGATCTGGTGGCGCATGGCGAGCGCCAGGATGCCGGTTTCGAGGCCGCCGGCCGCGCCCAGCAGATGGCCGGTGCACGACTTGGTGGAGGAGACCGCCAGCTTGTAGGCGTGGTCGCCGAAGACGGTCTTGATCGCCAGCACCTCGGAGAGGTCGCCGAGCGGCGTCGAGGTGCCGTGGGCGTTGATGTAGCCGATCTGCTCGGGCGCGATCTCGGCGTCGCGCATGGCGACCCGCATCACGCGCACCGCCCCTTCTCCCTCCGGATGGGGAGCCGAGATGTGGTACGCGTCGGCGCTCATGCCGTAGCCCACCACCTCGGCGTAGATGTTGGCGCCGCGCCGCTGCGCCATCTCCATCTCCTCGAGCACCACGATGCCGCACCCCTCGCTGATCACGAAGCCGTCGCGCTCGGCGTCCCAGGGACGCGACGCCTTCTCCGGCTCGTCGTTGCGGGTGGTCATCGCGCGCATGGCGCAGAAGCCGGCCACGGCGAGCGGCGTGATCACCGCCTCCGCCCCGCCGGCGATCATCGCGTCGGCCTCCCCCGCCTGGATGAAGCGGTAGGCGTCGCCGATGGCGTGGAGCCCGGTGGTGCAGGCGGTGGCCGGCGCCGAGCTCGGACCCTTGGCGCCGTGGCGGATCGAGACCTGCCCGGCCGCCAGGTTGACGATCTGGCCGGGGATGAAGAAGGGCGACACCCGGCTCGGCCCCTTCTCGAGCAGGATCTTGTGGGTCGCCTCGATCAGCGGCAGGCCGCCGATCCCCGAGCCGATCACCACCCCGACCCGGTCGGCGTTCGCCGCGTCGATCACCAGCCCGGCGTCCTCGACGGCGAAGCGGGAGGCCGCGAGGGCGTAGTGGATGAAGGTGTCGCTCTTCTTGACCTCCTTCTTGTCGAGGAAGTCGAGCGGATTGAAATCCTTCACCTCGCCGGCGATCCGGCACGGGTAGTCCGTGGTGTCGAAACGGGTGATCGGGCCGATGCCGCTCTTCCCCGCGAGGAGAGCCTCCCAGTTCACGGCCGTGCCCACCCCGAGGGGGGACACCAGACCGACCCCGGTGACGGCGACGCGTCTCGGTTCTCTCTTCACAGGGCTGTCTCGTCGGTAATGTCTGGACGGTTTGACGGTCAGAGGCGGCGGGGAGGCCTTAGTTCTGGTCCCCGACGTTGTTCTGGATGTAGTCCACGGCCTCGCGCACGTTGCCGATCTTCTCGGCTTCCTCGTCCGGGATCTCGATGCCGAACTCCTCCTCGAAGGCCATCACCAGCTCGACGATGTCGAGCGAGTCCGCGCCGAGGTCGTCGGTGAAGCTGGCGTCCAGGGTGACCTCTTCCTCGTCCACCCCGAGCTGCTCGACGATGATGCTCTTGACTTTATCTGCGACTGCCATCGCTGTCCCTCCTTGATCGATTTTTAAGTCGGCCCGGGGCCAGCCCGCGCACGACCTGCGGTTCTAACACAAAGATCCTTCACGAGTCCATTGTGCCGCCTGCCGGCAAGGGCCTGGTCGACCCGCGCAGCCGACTGGCAGCGAGCGAAGCGAGCGGAGCCCGAAGGAGGCGAGCAGGGTTGACCAGGACCCTTGCCGGCAGGCGATCGGCATCAAATATACAGCCCGCCCGAGACGTTGAGCGTCGTCCCGGTGACGTACCCCGCCTCCTCGCTGGCGAGGAAGAGGACGGCCGCCGCGACGTCGTCCACCGTGCCGAGGCGCTTCAAGGCGATCCCCGCGGTCAGCTCTTCCTTGGCGGCGGCGGGGAGCTTGTCGGTCATCGCCGTCTCGATGTAGCCGGGGGCCACCACGTTGACGGTGATGTTGCGGCTCCCCAGCTCGCGGGCGAGCGACTTGCTGAAGCCGATCAGCCCCGCCTTCGAGGCGGCGTAGTTCGCCTGGCCGGCGTTGCCCATCATGCCGACCACCGAGGAGACGTTGATCACCCGCCCCCAGCGGCGCTTCATCATCCCCCGGATCACCTCCTTGGTGAGCGCGAAGGCGCCGGTCAGGTTGGTGCGCAGCACCCGCTCCCAGTCGTCGAGCGACATGCGGGCGAGCAGGTTGTCGGCCGTGATCCCGGCGTTGTTGACCAGGATGTCGACCTCCGCGAAGTCGGGCGGCAGGCTCTTCAGCCGCTCGCCGAAGGTCGCCGGCTCGGCGACGTCGAGGGCCAGCGGCCGGGCGCAGCCGCCGCCGGCGTCGATGTAGGCGGCGAGCGCCTGCAGCTTCTCCTCGTTGCGCGCCGCGAGCACCACCCGCGCCCCCTGGCGCGCCAGCAGCTTGGCGATCGCCTCGCCGATCCCCTGCGAGGCGCCGGTCACCAGCGCCGTCCTGCCGTCGAGCTTCAGCATCACTCTTTCTCCTCTTCCTCCTCCGGCGCCAGGAGCTGCCGGAGATGGTCGGGGTCCGAGATCCCGGTGGTGCGGGCGGCGCGGACGATCCGCCGGTTCATCCCCGACAGGATGTTCCCCGGTCCCACCTCGACGAACGCCGCGACCCCGAAGGTTTCTTCCATCGCCAGGATCGACTCGGCCCAGCGCACCGGGCTGTCGATCTGGCGGATCAGCGCGTCGCGGGCCGCCTCCCCCGTGGTCACCGGCGCCGCGTCGGCGTTGGTCACCACCGGCACCCGCGGATCGTGGAAGCGGGTGGCCGCGAGGAGCGGCGCCATGCCGTCCCGCGCCGGGCGCATCAGCGGCGAATGGAAGGGGGCCGAGACGGCGAGCAGCGTCGCCTTCTTGGCGCCGCGCGCCTTGGCGAGCGCCACCGCGCGGTCCACCGCCCCCTTGTGACCGGCGAGCACCGTCTGCGCCGGGCCGTTGTAGTTCGCCACCGCGCAGATCTCGCCCAGGGCCGGATCGCCCGCCGCCGTCGCCTCCTCGGCGATCGCCAGGTTCGCCGCCGGGTCGAGGCCGAGGATCGCCGCCATCGCCCCCACCCCCACCGGCACCGCCTCCTGCATCAGCTCGCCGCGCCGCCGCACCAGCCGCAGGGCGTCCGCGAAGTCGAGCGCGCCGGCCGCCACCAGCGCCGAGTACTCCCCCAGGCTGTGCCCGGCGACGGCCACCGGCGCGAGCTCCGGAGCCAGCACGGCGACCGCCCGCAGCACGGCGATCGAGACCGCCACCAGCGCCGGCTGGGTGTTGGCCGTCAGGTTGAGCTCCTCTTCCGGCCCCTCGAAGCAGAGGCGCGAGAGGGGGAAGCCCAGCACCTCGTCCGCCTCCTCCAGGGTGGCGCGGGCGGCGGGCGACGCGTCGGCCCACACCTTCCCCATGCCGACCTTCTGCGACCCTTGCCCGGGGAACACGAACGCGATCTTCCTGCCTGTGATGCCTGCGAGACTCATCCGGCTCCGGCCTCCTGACGCCCGCCGAGCAGCCGTTCCTCCTGGCTGCGCAGCTCGGCGATCTTGTCACTGATCTTGCGGTCGAGCCGCGCTCCCGCGAACTCCGCGGCCCGGCGGATGGCGCTCTGCATGGCGCGCGGGTTCGAGCGCCCATGGCCGATGAAGCAGCCGCCGTTCAAACCGAGGAGAGGCGCCGCGCCGTACTCGCTGTAGTCGGTGCGCTCGCGGAAGCGGTCGAAGGCGGGCTTGGCGAGCTGGTAGCCGAGCTTGCCGCGCGGGCTCCCCGAGATCTCCTCGCGCAGCATGCGCAGGATCAGCTCGGCCAGGCTCTCGGCGCTCTTCAGCACCACGTTCCCCACGAAGCCGTCGCAGACGATCACGTCCACCGTGCCGTTGAACAGGTCTCCCCCCTCGACGTTCCCGACGAAGTTGAGCCCGGTCGTCTTCAGCACCTTGAAGACCTCGCGGGTGAGGTCGGTCCCCTTCCCCTCCTCCTCGCCGATCGACATCAGGCCGATCCGCGGCGACGGGGTGCCGATCACCTCCTGCGCGTAGAAGTGCCCCATGACGGCGAACTCGCGCAGGTGGACCGGCTTGCTGTCGACGTTCGCCCCGACGTCGAGGAGCACCGTGCGCCCATGCCGGTTGGGGAGCACGGCGGCGAGCGCCGGGCGGTCGACCCCGGGCACCGTGCCGATCACCATCTTGGCGGCGATCATCGCGGCCCCGGTGTTGCCGGCGGTGACCATCGCCGCCGCCCGGCCGTCCTTGACCAGCTCGGCCGCCAGGCGCAGCGACGAGCGCCGCTTCTTGCGGATCGGCGTGATCGCCGGCTCGTCCATCCCCACCACCTCCTCGGCGTGGACGATCTCGATCTCCCCGGCGCCGGCTCCCGCCGGCCCCAGCCGGCGCAGCTCCGCCTCGACGCGGGCACGGTCCCCCACCAGGAGGATGGCGATGCCGTCCTCGCTGGCGGCGCGGAAGGCGCCTTCCACGGCGCTCTGCGGCGCAGAGTCTCCCCCCATGGCGTCTACGGCGATCGGCATGCTCGGGCTCTCGATCGGCCGCACCCCCGCGGACGTCCTTGAGGGACGCGGCGCGCGGGCCGGCCGGACGGGTGGATCGGGCTTGAGGCGCGAGTTTACCTCAGATGCTCAGAGGCTCGACGCTCAGGCTCAGGCGCTCGAGGGGTCGCGGGCGAGCGGCGGCTCAGGCGTTCTCGCTGCCCGTGATGATCTGCCGGCCGCGGTACTGGCCGCAGCTCGGGCAGGCGCGGTGCGGCAGCTTGACCTCGCCGCAGTTCGGGCAGCTCGACAGGGTGGGGGTCGGCAGCGCGTCGTGCGCGCGGCGCTTGTCGCGGCGGGCTTTGGAATGTCGGCGTTTCGGATTCGGCATGGTCGTCGAGCCTCTTCAGATCAACAGGTCCTGGTCTCTTCGGTCCCGGCCGCGCCGGGACCGCATCGCATCGCGGTCGATTACGGGTCAACTACGGGTCAATTGCTCTCGTCGAGCCGGCTCTTGAGAGCGGCGAGGGAGGCCCAACGGGCATCCACTCTGGTTTCGGTGCAGGTGCAGACCCCATCGTTGAGGTCGGCGCCGCACCCGGAGCAGAGCCCCTTGCAGTCGTCGCGGCAGAGCGGCTTCATCGGCACGTTGAGCTGCAGCTGCTCGATCAGGATGGGGTCGGTCTCGAGGACTTCCTCCTCGATGTAGAGCTCCCCCAGATCCTGCTCGTGCAGCGCGTGCTCGCTCCCCGCTTCCTTGTTCAGCCCCACCACGATCATCAGCTCGACGTTCGCCCGCGTGGGCTCGACGATCGGCTTCAGACAGCGGTTGCAGCTCAGGGTCTGCTCGTACGACAGCTTCGCCCGGAGGTAGAACTCCGGGTCGGCGAACACCACCTGGCCGCGCCAACGGACCGGACTCAGAGCCTGCAGCTCCGGGCGGTCCAGGGTCTCCGGCGAGATCTTCTGCGTCTCGTCCCAGTTGTAAGGTTCGTCGCGAACCTGATCGAGCCAAATCTGCATACAAAGCCTCCAACCGGGGCAACCGCGAAGACTAAGGGTTTCCGCCCCGGCTGTCAATCGGCGGCCCCCCGGGATGTTTGTTCCTGATACCTCGTGACCTCTCGGAGCGTCCGTGGCCTGCGACCTCACCCTCCGGCTCCCTCTCCTAAAGGAGAGGGAGGGACTCGATCCCGAGCGACATCACCCAACCGCAGGGCACGAGGCCCCCGCTACGTACCCCTTCTCCTTTAGGAGAAGGGGATAGGGGATGAGGTCGCAGGCCACGGGACCCGCCCTCACCCGCAATTCTGGAGCCGCATCTCGAACGCGGCCGGCGACCGGGTGGCGGCGAGCGACGCCCGCTCGCACGAGCCGAGCGGACCGAGCAGCGTCTCCCAGTCGTGCCAGCGCTGGACCTGCCGGGCGTCGACCAGCGGGATCTTCTCGAGGTTGCGGCGCAGCTCGTGGATCAGCCCGAGGGCCGGACGGGGCCGCAGCCAGAGCCCCAGGATCATCTGCGGCCCGTCGCCCCCCTCGCCGTCAACTCCACCGGGCGGCACCAGCTCCGAGATCTGCGGGGCGAGCGCCGTGGCGCGCTCCAGGCTGGCGTCGTCGAGGGCAACAAGGTTCCATCCGGCCGCATTCCCGCGCGGCAGGCTGTCGGCCAGCAGGCCGCCGAGCCCGTGCGCGGGCAGCCCCCACCGCTTCTCCCCCGGCGGGTTGAGCACCGCGAGCCCCGGCAGGTCCCCCAACGGCCCGAGATGGAGCGCGCTCTTCTCCCCGAAGAGGGCCATCGCCGCCGGGGGCAGCGGCTTCTCGGCGTCCGCTGGCCAGACCGGTCCCGCCACCGCCAGCATCACGGGCGGGCTCGCCCCCTCGACGGCGGCCGGCGGCGCGGGGAGCTCCCCTCCCTCCGCCAGGGCGATCTCGAAATCCTTCTCCTGGCGCCGCAGCACGTAGCTGCCGGCCGGGAAGTCCGAGACGTCCTTCGCCAGGTGGAGGATGCCGAGGCTCTCCGGCAACTGCGGCGAGGGCTGCGCGGTCGGCGGCGCGGCGGGGATCTGCGCCTCGGCGCCGGCGCGCACCGTCCAGTAGCCGTCGATCCAGGCGATGCGCAGCACCCGCTCCTCGACGGCGTCCGTCTTCCCCCGCGTCTCGCGGATCTCGCCGCCGCTCAGCCAGGGGTTGTCGGCGATCTTCCCCGCCATCCGCGCCACCCAGGCGAGGCCGGGGTAGACCCGCGCCACCAGCAGGAAGCGGTCGCCCCCCAGATCCGAGCAGGCCACGATCTCGCGCGACGGCGGCACCGCGAAGGGGCCGAAGGAGGGGAGCACCGGCGCCGGGACGTCCGCGATGTCCGCCACCGCCGCGAGGTACGCCGGCCCGTCGCCGATCGCCCCCTCGAGCTTCGCCAGGTTCTGGTGCGGATACGGCAGCCAGAGGCAGGCGCCGTACGCCCCCGAGGTCAGCAGCCGCGCCGGCCAGCTCCCCGGCTCCGATCGTCGCCGGCCGCTCGCGCGCGCTGTACCCATAAAGGAAGTGCCCCGCGATCAGCAGGAGGAGAAGCAGGGGGATCGCGAGCTTGAGGAGCCGGCGCATGGCGCCGGACGCTACCACAGCCCGATCTCGACGAGCGCCGCCGCGATCTCGCGCGACAGCTCGTCGTCTTCCTCCGTCTCCTCCTCCCGAAAGCCGAGATCGACCATCTCGGCCGTCGTCTCGCGGATCAGGTCGGAGAGCAGATCGTCCTCCGGATAGGGGGCGAGCGGCGGCACGGCCCGGAAGGGTTGCGCCCCCGTCTCGACCGTCTCGCGGATGAAGTCGGCGTACCCTCGCGCCGACCCCGCCAGGCTGTGGTGGAGCGCCATGTGCCGGCGCGCGTTCTCCCCCATCCGGCGGCGCAGCGGCTCGTCCGCCGCCAGGGCCCGCAGGTAGGCGAGAAGGACCTCCTCCTCGGAATCGTCCGAGTCCTCCGAGTCATCGAGCGGCACCTTGGCCGCCGCGTCGTCCGGGATCTCGGCGAACGACCCCGTCTGGTTGACGATCAGCGGCTTGCCGAGCCCGAGGAGGCGCACCACCGTCCCCGAGGTCTCCCCGGCCGTCGGGTGGCGCAGGTTCACCGCCACGTCGCACGCCTGCATATAGAGAAGGAAGCGGTCGAGCCCGAGCCGCCCGGTGACGGTCACCCCCGCCCGCAGCTCCGGAGTGAAGATCCCCTCGAAGTCGAAATGCGGCGACACCTCCCCCACGATCAGCAGCCGCGCCCCCGGCACCTCGCGGCGGAGCCGCGCGAAGGCCCGCAGCAGCACCCCCGGGCGCTTCGCCGGCGTCAGGAAGCCGAACGTCGCCACCGCGAAATCCCCCGGCGCGAGGCCGAGCGCCGCCCGCGCCTCCGCCACCGGGATCTCGGGCAGCCCGTCCAGGCTCAGATGATGGGAGACAATCGCCATCCGCGTCAGCGGCCGCGAGGCGAGCACCCGGTCGCGCGTACACCGGTTGTGGACGATCACCCCGCGGCTGGCGTCGACCGCCCGCTCGAACAGCGGATAGCTCCACGGGTTGAGCGGCACCCCCGTCGCCACGCACCGCCGCGCCATCGCCTCCCCCGACCGCCCATAGGCGTAGCGCATCTCCGCCACATATCCAGCCGGCCCCGCAGGATCCCTGGCCGACAGCGTAAGCTCGCGCACAAGGTGATGGATCACGTACTCGTGGAGCACCAGGATGCCGGGATGGGCGAAAAGCGAGCGGTAGATCCCCGCGTGGTAGTCGCTGTTGTTCCCAAGCTGATAGACCACCGCGTCGACCTGCCCCCGCGCCAGCAGCCCCCCGAGCGCGCGCTCCCCATGCACCGGAAACCGCGCCGCCAGCTCCGGAGCGACCCGCAACCCCTCGTCCACGATCAGCTCGATCTCGCAATGCTCTGCGAGAGCCGGCAGCAGCTCGGCGCTGTAGTCCGCGATCCCGGACTTCCCGGGAGGCAGAGGGCTGTAGAAGGCGATCCGCACGGGGGGAGTCTAGCCTGGGGCGGGCTAACCCAACCACGCTCCAGTCGATAGGAACGCTTGACGTGAGGATGAGGCGGGTTATCGTTCGTGTATGAGGACGCGGACGAACGCCAAGCTCCCAGCCGTGCCCCCTGGTGAGATCCTGCGCGAAGAGTTTCTGCGCCCGATGGGCATCTCCCAATACCGACTCGCCAAGGAGATCGGAGTGCCGGCCCCACGAATCGGTGCGATCGTCGCCGGGCGCCGCTCCATCACGGCGGACACCGACCTCCGGCTATGCCGCTTCTTCGGCCTGTCCAATGGCTACTGGCTGCGGGCCCAGGTGGCCCACGACACCGAGATCGCCCAGGACGCTCTCGCGGCGGAGCTCGCGAAGATCAAGCCGTGGTCCGGGACGGCGGTCTAACCAGCCCCGCCGGACACCACCTCCCGAACGTACTGAGCCTCCCGCGACGCCTTCCCCGACCGCACCTGCCGGAGCCGCCCGGCCTGCGCCATCCGCCGCAGCGCTACCGAGACCGAGGCCGCCTTGATCGGGCGCTTCAGCACCTCCGCATAGCGCCGGTTGGCCTCCGCCGTTACCCCGCGGGCCCCGAACGCCTCCCCCGCGGGCCAGGCCTCGACCACCCGCGCGATCAGACGGCTGACCATCGGCGCCGCCCCGAAGTAGGGGATCTCCTCCGCCGCTCCGACCGAGGCGTTCCTCGCGTCCGGAGCCGAGACCAGCTCCGAAGCCCCCTCCGCCGCCGCCTTGAACGCCTCGAACCGCTCCACCACCTTCTGCAGCTCCGCCTCATGAAACGCCAGCTGCTCCCCATGCTGCGCCACCTGCTCCGCATGGAAGCCCCGCCGCTCGCGGTGGAACGCCGCCCGCTCCTCAAGCTGGGCCAGCATCTGGGCCACGGAAAGTGCCGTGCTCATCCAAATCCCCCCGGAAAGTGTCGCGAACGTCCACTCTTGAGAGCGATTCCCGCCGCCTATCGCATCATTCCCTGGATGGCACCTGCCTCAGAGGGAGCTTCGAGGCACGACATCACCTCGGATCGCAACACTATCATAGCAACAGACTCCTCGGAGCCCTTTCCATGTCTTCAGACAGACTCAATTCGCGGCATTCCCCCGACACCAAAACCTCCAATGGATCCAAGGGCGTCCATTCCCCCGTCTAATCGCATCAATTTCTCCATTCCCTGTTTCGCGGTGAGCGCAAATCGCGCCATTCCCTATCTCACTGGCAGCTCTTCAAGCGGGGAATGCTTCATCAGAGGTCAATGGCGCGAAAGATTCGAGCCCCTGTCGACACTTGGGGTTCGCTGGAGACTCGTAACGGGTCTTTTAGCGACATTCCCTCCCATCGTCGAGGCATTCCCCTCCCGATGACTGACATTCCCCAGGGGGAACGAGACACTCTGATCTCTCCGCGCGTTGTGGAAGGCCAGCTCTGGCCATTTCCTGTTCGAGACGAGTCATTCCCTGAATTCGCCGGGCCTCGCGAGCGCCTTCGAAGCCACCGGGTCGGGGTCCGCCGAGTCCGCCGAAAGCCCCGAAGGGGCGGCAGCATAGAGCCTGGGGCGTGAGCCCGAGGGAAACGACCCCGACCCACTGGAGCCCTGAAGGGGCGGCAGCAGACCTTCCCGAGCCGGTCCGCTGTCGCCCCTTCGGGGCTCTTGGTGGTGGTGGAACCCGTTCCTGGGGCTCACGCCCCAGGCTCTATGCTGTCGCCCCTTCGGGGCTGAGGTTCAAGACTTTGTGGCGAGGCCTTACGGCCAGCTTGCGAGACTACCGAGGGGAGCTTTTACCCGGAGCGCCAACGTCTCAGTTGCCCATACAACCTTCTCTACTTTTTCTCACCGAGAAGCCCACGGGCTCCTACAAGGAGCTCGAGAGAGTCAGCGCTGGAAAATATAACTTCGCCGGAATCACCAGAAAACGTACCGTCATCGACGAAGAGCTGCGGAAGAAGGCCAAGGAGCTCGGCGGCAATGCCGTCATCAACATCACGGAGGACTTCGCAAGCGTCTCAGGAGTCGCTGTGATCCTTGAGCAAAAGTAGGATCGACCGCGCCCGACTCCTGGCCCTGAAAGCAGCCAGTTTGCTCAGCCCGAGATGCCTTTCACCACCGGCTCCTCAGGCCAGGGCTCGGTGAAGGTGAACACCTCGAGGTAGTCGAGCACGCCAGCCTGCTGCCAGAGGACGGCGCTGGCCCCATGCTGCAAGCCTTCGAGCTCAATCAGGAGGGGCCGGCCGATCGGGTTTCGCGAGTCCCGCAGCCTCGGCGCAGCGTCCGGAACGGCGAAGTACGTGAAGAAGCCGACGCCGGTGAGCTCTCGGTGCAGAACGGAGGACTGCTCGTACTGTGCCCACAACATTTCGCCCGCCGCGCCCTCCGTGGCGACGAAGGCTTGGACGATCCCGCGCTCGAGCTGTTCCATGGCGCTCTAGGCGCGGCGGCCATTGCGCAGCGCCGTCACACTGTCCGCGAAACCTTGGGCGGCCTCCAGGCGCTGGAGGGGCGTCAGGCTGAGCATCCAGAGGATCAGGGAATCGTCCTCACCTTCGGCGACCCCGGGCGAGCCTTGAGCGGGCGCCGGTTCCGGCATCTCCTGCGAGACGAGCGGGTCAGGATCGCGGGTGTCGTTCGGGGTCGGCATTGCACCCCGAGTCTACCATCCCCTCGGCCACGGCTACCTTGGCGGCTCGCTCATCTCCCTCGAGGACTTCTTCGATAAGCTTCCGCGGGCCAGGATCAGGGAAGACCGAGATTCTTTCCGTCTAACGGCTTGCCCCTCCACCGCCCGATCCAACGAGAAAGGCCAAGACCATGCTCTCGAGATCCCTGCTTCGCCTCTTCGCGCTGCTCCTGCTGAGCCTGCCCGCGAGGCGCGTCATGGCGGCCGACGAGCCGTTCATCCTGGTCAGCGACGTGGATGACACCGTGAAGGTCACCGACGTACTGCATCGCAATGCTTCGATGCGGAATGCCATCCGGAGCAAACTGGTGTTCGCCGGCATGTCGGAGCTCTACCGGGACCTCCTCGGCAAGGATTCACCGCCCGAACGCCTCGAATTCATTTCGGGCTCGCCGCGCATTCTCCTCACCCACAAGGTCGACGAGTGCCTGCGGGACGCACACTTTCCGCCCTACCGGGCGGCGCTCCGCAACCGGGTCGGATCGGTGGCTGAATTCAAGACACGGGTATTGCGCGAGCTGTATGGCGCCTCCAAAAATCAATTTCTTCTGATCGGCGACGATACGCAGTCGGACCCGGAGGTGTACGCGAAGTTCGCCGCAGCGAAAAAGCCGGAGCAGGTGCTGGCGATCTACATCCATCAGATCACCGGACGCGCCCTGCCCCCGCACAGCATTCCCTTCTTGACCGCCTACGACGTCGCGTTGCAGGAATATCGAGCCCACCGCCTGAGCGCGGTGCAGGCAGGAGAGGTCGGCGTGGCCGTCCTGGCGTCCCAGGAAACCGCCTTCCTGCCGGCCTTCCAGAAGTGTCCGCAGGAGTACGCCCAGATTCCCGATCTGCCCAAGCCCCTCGAAGTCCTCCAGACAGGAATCCGGGATCGCATGAAAGGCCTCTGTTCGAAGCGTCCCCGGTAACCAGAGCGGCGCGCCGCCGCTGTCAGAAACGCCAGTCTCTCGACAAACCCCTTGAGTGAGCCGAGGCTCGTCGCCTCCCCTAGGAGGCGAATATGCTAAAATCAAGGCTACCCAAGAACATCATTCACGGGGCTGGCCCAAGGGAGGACCCATGGCGGACGAGTCTTTCGGCGCGGAAGAGCTGACGGCAGAGGACCTCGGCTATCACGGATCCCGCTTCTCCGAGGTGCGCGACGCCCTGTTTGCCAATCCCTATCAAAAGGTCTGGGGGGGAGCGGGCGAGCCGCCGCTGCCCGGCTACGAAGTGACCCTGAAGAGCATCGTCGGCGGGCTTCGCCAGGCCAGCCTCCGCACCGTCGATTCCCACGCCGACCTGCGCTGGGGCACGGATGGAAAAGGGGTTCGCCGCCTGCTCCATCCGAACGGCGTCTGCCTCACCGGTCGGTGGGAGATCACCGAGGAGACTGCGTACTCGGGCTGTTTCCGCCAGGGGAGCCAGGCCCTGACGGTCGGCCGCTACTCGACCTGCTGCACGGAGACCCGGCGCGGCCACATGCGGTCGCTGGCGCTGGTCGGCAAGCTCTTTCCGACCCTGGACCCGGGCCACGCCGAGCCCTTGCAGACCGCCAGCTTCTTCACCCAGCAGGATTTCGGCGGAGAGAAGACCGACTTCGTCAACGACGCCGAGCTGCGCAATGCTCCGGACACGCGCCTCTGGCGGCGCGGCGTGGGGGCGCCCATCCTGGCGCTTTCGGGGGTCGACTTCCTGCGCGCCGACAAGCAACCCACCATCCGCCAGCTCTATCAGATCGCGGAGCTCGGCAAGCCGCAGGACGAGCCCACGCGCGCTCCCACCTTCCTGCGTTTCCTGATGGCGCCCGAGCAACCCAGGATCACGGGGGAGGACTTGGACTTTCGCGACGAGATCCTGGCGCAGATCTATGACCGCGGCGATCCGGTGCCCAAGCGCACGCTCACCTTCCACATCGAGGTGACGGACGAGGGAACGACCAGCGGCACGCCGTTCTATCAGCGGCGCACCTTCGGAGCCTGGCGTCCCATCGGCAGGCTGGTGTTCGATCACGCGGTCGCCTCGTACAACGGCGATTGTGTGATCCATTTCAATCATCCGACCTGGCGCGAGGACCGGAACGATCCGGCGACCGCGACCCGCGTCGAGGGCCGCAAGGTCGGTTGAGCATCGGCCCCCGCGCGCGGCGCGGGAGCCGGGTTCAAGCAGCGCGAAACCTCAGGGGAGCTACGGCAGCGGTCCGCTCCAGCATTGGCACTGGAGCGTGCCGTCGCCGCAGTCGTTGCCGTAGGCCGCGATGCAACGCTTGATCTGGGTTCCACCCTGGCAAATCGAGTTGTAGCCGGCGCCGCGGCAGATCGGCACGCTGCACGACCCGCAGGACAGAGTGGTAGTCTGCTGAGCGGCCGGATTGAGGACGGGAAGCTGCGCCGCGTTGGCGGACTTCGTGGGACAGGCCGACACCCCCGTGATGGCGGCCGGGAGCACCACGGAGGCCTCCGGAGCCGGCAGCGGTGCCGCGTTGGCCAGGGACGCGATCAGGAACGGGACGACGAACAGCAACCAACGAAACGGTTTCATCGGCATCTCCTTTGGAAACGGGTCTCTGGAGCGAGACCCTCCAAACTCAAGGTGCCGGCGGCGGGCAAAGGAGCGCCTCCTCTCAGGGGCAGGCGCCGAGCCGATGCGCTTTCACTTGACGCTTCGCCGAGTCGCCGCCTCCCTTGGTGTTCATGACCAGTTCGAAATGGTCGCCGTGATAGGTGGTCGTGCTGTCGATCGACGCCTGGGCGCAGGCGGTGATATAGGAAACGGTATTGCCTTCCATCTTGAGGTTCTCGACCTTGCAGTGGGCGGCCTGGGTGGTTTCTTCAATGAACGCGCGAAAGTCGGCGGGGGTTCCGTTGACCGCCTTGGCCTCTTGCGCGGTGACGCAGTGGGTGGACGTCTGGGAATGGCCGCGGACGAGGCTCGTCATCTCCCATTGACCGGCTTGCATCCGCTCGGCGCCCCAAGCAGCAGGTGTCGCGAGCAGGAGGAGAGCGGCGAGCGAGGGCAGGGTGAGTCCAGTCAAATTTTTCATGGGAGTTCCTTTTCCGGGAGAGAGGACCGGCGCGGACCCCGCAGGTCGTGGCGCCCGTCTCGTCATCCTACTCCTATCGCCGAGGTCTGCGCCGGCTGCCGAGGGCCCTCCGTTCGTTCGTGGGCCAGCGCGGACCGCCGGGCTCGCGGACGAACGCGCCTTTCGCGGCGAGCCGTTCCCGGATCGCGGGCGCGATCCCGGCCGGGTCCAGGGAAGGGAGAGCCAGCAGGTACCCTTGCGCGAAGCGGACGCCGAGCCGGACCAGCGTCTCGAGCTCCGGCCAGGTCTCGACCCCTTCGGCGATGAGCTGGGCCCCGACGCCGGCGCTGAAGGCGGCGAGCGCCTTGACGAGCTGCTGCTGATAGGGCGCGCCGTCGATCCCCCGCACGATCGCCTGGTCGAGCTTGAGGAACTGCGGGGCGCAGTGGATCAGCGTCACCAGGCTCGAGTGCCCGGAGCCGAAGTCGTCGAGCGCCACCTGGAACCCCTGCTCCACGAAATGGCGGACGATCGCCGCGAAGCGCCCGTAGTCGAGGATCGCGTCCCGTTCGGTGATCTCGATCACGATCTGCCCCGGATCGAGGCCGCGCTCGCGGAGCCGGCCGCGGGTGAATTCCGCCAGGAACCGCGGATCGGAGAGGACCCGCGGGCCGACGTTGAGGAAGAACCGCCCGCCGCGCCGGGAGGGCGGCAGCTCCGCGAGGCGCCGGAGCGCCGCGGACCGGCAGCCCTGTTCGAGCTCCCAGAGCAGCCCCAGCCGCTCGGCGTCGCGAAACATCGCCTCCGGAGATTCGAACGGGTGCGCCCCGCGGGACAGCACCTCGTACCCCAGCGGCTGACCCGGTGGAGAGATCCACGATCGGCTGGAAGACCGGGTGCAGGCCGAGCCGCTCCACCCACGGCGAGGAGGCAGCGGTCGGATCGGCGATCAACGGGGATGGATTGGCAGCCATGCGGTCTCCTCGCGGGGTCCAGCCCCGATGACGGAACCCAGAGAGCGGCCGTCGATCCCGCCTGCCCCCTCGGTTCCATCCGATGAGACAGCCGGCGGGGGCGCGCGGAACAGGAATCTTTGAAGTCGCGGTCTAACGAGCGGCGCTGAGATAGCGGTCGCGCAGGATCGCCCGGTGATGGAGCTCGTGGCCGGCGATCAGCCAGGCGGCGGCGCGGACGCTGACCGGATTGTTGTTCGCGGTCCCCTTGCGGCTCCAGGCTTGCGGGGAGAGATGCTGGAAGAGGAGCCGGGTGGCGTGCCGGACGTGCTCGAACTCCGCGGCCAGATCGGCGAGCGGAACGTCGTCGAACGAGGCGTTCTCGACGTACGGGTTCTCGTCGAAGCCGGGGAGCGGCGTCTGGTCGTTGCGCGCGAAGGTCAGCGCCCGATAGGCGAAGATCCGCTCGGCGTCGATCACGTGCCCCGCGACCTGCCGGAGGCTCCACTTGTCCGGCGCATAGCGAAACCCCGCCTCCGACTCCGGCACCGAGCGCCAGAGGGCGAGCGTCTTCTCTCCCTCGTCGCGCAGGATCTCCAGGATGTCTCCGGCCGGGACGAGCGAGATGTAGCGGTCGAAGTAAGGAGCGTATTCGGCGGCTTCCGGCTTGGTCATGGGCATCGGGGCTCTCCCTTGAGCGTGGATCTCAGGAGCGAATCCTACATCGGCCCGGGACGCGGTCAACAGAGCCAATTCGCGGGGAGCCTCGATGCCACATTCACGGCACCCTCAGGGCACCTCCAGACGCGCGGGCCCCGGCACCAGGGAGTCAGCGCGCTCCCCTATGATGTCGCCGTGGAGGTCGAGGCCGTGTTCGAGGCTGCCGAGCCCGGGCTCTGACCCTCAGCTCGGGCGCTCGGGGTTCATCTTCTCCGCGTGCAATCTGGAGTATCTTCTGACCTGAGACTGCGCACTCCAGAGGAGCTGTTAGTGTAGTGGGTGCGAATCCGGACCGTGAGCGTGGTTCCGACGGGTACGGGCAAATCCTTTGGCGGAGGCGGTAGAGACGTGACAGGTCGTAACGAGAACCTGGCGGAGGCCACGGGGACGGCGTCACGTCTCTGCGCAGGGCAGGTCGCCGGATCTACCCCTTCGGAGGGATCACCTTCTCGGCGGTCCGCCTTGATCTGGCCTTCGCAAGAGGCCTCGAAACCTGCTCCGGTCCTGCTTTGCCGTTGGCTCCGGCCTGCCCTCCGGCGGAGACGTGACGCCGTCCCCGTGGCCTCCGCCAGGTTCTCGTTACGACCTGTCACGTCTCTACCGCCTCCGCCGCAGGGCGATCGCCGACGGCGACGGACTCAAGCCAGCTCGACCCTGCGGCCCGGGCCGCTGCGAAGGCGAAAGACTGCCTCGATAAAGATCGACTTCGGGCCCACTCCACTGGGAGATCACCAAGATGCATGACCCCATCATCGAAGAGCTGCACCGCCACCGTGAAGATCTTCTCCGCGAGCATGGGAACGACCCGGAAGCGTTGGTTCGGTATCTGCAGGAAAAGGAGCAACGGTCGGGCCATCGCGTCCAGGCTCCTACCAAGACGGACCCCGCGACGGTGCAGGATCGTTTTGCGCGCCGCTGAATCGGAGGACTTTCCCAAGCCCTGATCCGCCGGCTCCTGGCGGGGCAGGCTCTCACGCCCACTCCTCGAAGTCTTCACAACGCCCCGGATTGAACGGAGATCCCAAGCCATGGCCGATACAAAGACACTCTGGACCAAAGGGCGCGGCAAGCTCGGCGCGCTCGATCCGCTGCTCGGCGCCTGGGAGACGCGCGCCGATTCGCCGCAGGGGCCGATCCGTTGCGTGCGGACGTTCTCGTCGATCCTCGGCGGCAGCTACGTGCTGCTCGCCGCCCGCTGGGAGCTGCCGGGATCGGTCTACGAGGAGCACGCCGTGTATGGGTCTCCGGCGGGGGCGCTCGGTTTCTGGTCGTTCACCTCGGACGGCCAGCGCTCCGAGGGGACGGTCGCGGATTGCGCGGATCTCCATCCCGAGGCCGTGGGCTTCGAGGCGCAGATGCCCGCGGGGCTGGCGCGCATGGCCTATTGGCCGGCGGAGGACGGCGGGGTCGACTTCGTGGCCGAGTCCTGGGAGACGACGGGGTGGAGCCGCTTCGTGCACCATCACTACACTCCCCTCACAACCGCAGGCGGATGAACGCGGCGCGCAAGGTGGAGGCGGTCGTGGTCCGCGAGCTGGTGCCCGCGGAGACGGACCTCGCCGCCGGGGTGCTCGCCCGCGGCATGCGCGACAACCCGCTCCACCTCCAGGCCTTCGGCCCCGATCCCGAGAGCCGCGAGCAGACGCTCATCAAGATGTTCCAGGGGGTGCTCCCCCTCTACGGACCGAAGGGGTTGATCCTCGGCGCCTTCAGCGCGGGCCTGCCGGGGACGCTGGTCGGCGTCTGCGGCATGGTGCGGCCGGGGCGCTGCCAGCCGGGGCCGGGCGAGCGGCTGCGCCTCCTCCCCGGCCTGGTCTCGGGCTCGGGGGCCGGCGGCACCGCCCGCCTGCTGAGCTGGACCGGCGCCTGGTCGCGCCTCGACCCGCCGGAGCCGCACTGGCATCTCGGCCCGGTGGGGGTCGAGCGGCACCTCCAGGGGCAGGGGATCGGCAGCGCCCTCCTCCGCGAGTTCCTGGTGCGGATCGACGGGGATCGCTCGGCGGCCTATCTCGAGACCGACAAGCGGGAGAACGTCCGCTTCTACGAGCGCTTCGGCTTCTCGGTCGCTCTCGAGGCGCCCGTGCTCGGAGTTCCGAACTGGTTCATGATCCGCCCGGAGGAGAGCGAATGAAGTGGATGCGGCGCTTCGCCCACAGCCTCTACGCCCAGGTCCTGGCGGCGGTCGCCCTCGGCGCCCTGCTCGGGTTCCTGAATCCCCGCCTCGGCGAGGCGATGAAGCCGCTGGGCGACGGCTTCATCAAGCTGGTCAAGATGCTGATCGCTCCCATCGTCTTCGCGACGGTGGTCACCGGCATCGCCAAGATGGGGGACTTGAAGCGGGTGGGGCGGATCGGCCTGAAAGGGCTGGTCTACTTCGAGGTGCTGACCACCTTCGCCCTCGCCCTCGGCCTGCTGGTCGGCAAGCTGGTGCGGCCGGGGGCGGGCATGAACGTGAACGCGGCGGCGCTCGACACCAAGGCGCTCGCCTCCTACACCACCTCGGGGCACGCGCTCACCACCACCGACTTCCTGCTCAACATCATCCCCAAGGACGTGGCCGACGCCTTCGCGCGCGGCGACATCCTGCAGGTGCTCCTCTTCTCGATCCTCTTCGGCGTCGCCCTCGCCGGCTTCAAGGAAAAGGGATCGGCCGTGCTCCACTTCGTCGAGGAGCTGTCGCACGTCCTCTTCCGCGTGGTGGCGATCGTGATGCGGGTGGCGCCGCTCGGCGCCTTCGGCGCCATGGCGTTCACGGTCGGCAAGTACGGGATCGGCAGCCTGCTGAGCCTCGGCCAACTGATGGCAACCTTTTACATCACCAGCCTCCTCTTCGTGCTCCTGGTGCTCGGCCTGGTGATGCGCTGGACGGGCCTCGGCATCCTCAAATTCCTGCGCTATCTGCGCGAGGAGATCCTGATCGTCCTCGGCACCTCGTCGTCCGAATCGGCTCTGCCCCTGCTGATGCGCAAGCTCGAGCGGCTGGGCTGCCCGGAGTCGGTGGTGGGGCTGCTGGTGCCGATGGGATATTCGTTCAATCTCGACGGCACCTCGATCTATCTCACCCTGGCGACGCTGTTCATCGCGCAGGCGACCAACACCCACGTGACGCTGGCGCAGGAGCTCGAGATCCTCGCCGTGCTCCTGCTCACCTCGAAGGGGGCGGCGGCGGTCACCGGCGGCGGCTTCATCACTCTCGCGGCCACCCTCTCGGCGGTCGGCAACATCCCGGTGGCCGGCCTCGCCCTCCTGCTCGGCATCGACCGCTTCATGTCCGAGGCGCGGGCGATCACCAATCTGATCGGCAACGGCGTGGCCACGGTCGTCGTCTCGCGCTGGGAGGGAGAGCTCGACGTCGAGCGGGCGCGCCGGGTGCTCGACGGCGTCTCGCAGGTCGAGGAAGAGGAGCTCGCGGCGGGGCGCGCCGCCGCCTGATCCCTGAATCCCGATGGAGATCACCACTCAGCACGTCGACTCCCCCCTGGGCTGCTGGACGCACAGCGTCTGGCGTCCGCCGCCGCGCACCGGGCTTGCCGCGGTGGTCGAATCGATCATGTATTTCGCGGGAACGCTCACGTTTCCGCGCGAGCGGGTCTTCCCCGACGGCCGGGTGGAGCTCGTCGTGCAGCTCGACGAGCCGCACCGGCTGGTGCGCGGGGAAACGGCGGAGCCTTTCGCGCCGGCGTGCCTCACCGGCATCCTCTCGGAGTCGCGGGTGATCGCGGCGCCGGCCGGCGGCTGCCGCGTGCTGGCGCTGCACTTCCAGCCCGCCGGAGCGTACGCGCTGCTGGCGGCTCCCCTCTCCGCGGTGACGGGGATCACGGTCGATCTCCGCGAGGTCGTGGGGAGGGCCGCGGAGGAGCTCGTCGCGCGCTGCCACGGCGCCGCGTCGCCGGAGGAGGTACTGCGCGGCGCCGCCTCCTGGGTGGCGGCGCGGGTGGCCGGCGCGCCGGAGGCCGATCCGGCGATCGTCTGGACCGCCGCCGAGATCGCGCGCCACGCCGGAGCGGTCCCGATCGCCGCCCTTCGCGAGCGGACCGGGCTCACCCGCACCCGGCTCGCCACCCGCTTCCGCGAGCAGATCGGCGTCTCCCCCAAGCACTACGCCCGCCTCCTCCGCTTCCAGCGCGTCCTCGCGCGCTTGCGCGCCGGGAGGGAGGCCCTTTCCGAGATCGCGCTCGACGCCGGCTATTACGATCAGCCGCACATGAACGGCGAGTTCCGTGCGCTCGCCGGTTTCTCGCCCCGCGAGTTCCTCGCCGGCCGCCACTATCCGGGGAGCGCCAGCCTGGCGGAGCCGGGGGGGCTCAACGTCAGCCCGTAGGGCGGCCTTCTTGTAGCCCAGGGTGGAAACCCTGGGTGGGCCGCCCGAGATCGCCCAGGGTACACACCCTGGGCTACAAGAAGGCCGCCCTGCCGGGCTGGCATCGAGGTCATGGAGATCTCGGACTTTTTTCCAAGACGCCTCCCCCCTCGCACCCTAAGATCTCCTCAGTCCCACAAAGGAGAAAGCGAATGAATCAGCCCCAAGTCGTCCCCTATCTGATCGTGAACGGCGCCGCCCGCGCCTTCGAGTTTTATGCCCAGGCGTTCGGCGCCGTGGAGGTCCTGCGCCTGACCGAGCCCGGCGGCCGGATCGGCCATGGGGAGATCCGGATCGGCGAGTCGCGGGTGATGCTCGCCGACGAATACCCGGAGCACGGCATCCTCGGCCCGCGGGCGCGCGGCGGCACGACGGTGAGCCTCAACCTCTCGGTGGCGGACGCCGACGCCGTGGTGGAGCGGGCGGTGGCCGCCGGGGGGAAGGTGCTCCAGGCGGTGGCGGACCAGTTCTACGGCGAGCGCTCGGGACAGGTCGAAGACCCCTTCGGCCACGTCTGGCAGGTCGCGGCGCGCACCGAGGACGTGTCGCCGGAGGAGATGCAGCGGCGCTTCGCCGCCCTGTTCGCCTGAGGTTCCCGATCTGAACCTATAATCCCCGCCATGAGCGCCGAGACAGGGAACGGACCGGAAGACCGCGAGGAGCTGCCGCTCTCCAGGGCGGCCGAGAACCTGCTGGAGGAGTGCCGGATGGTGCTCCCCGGCATCCAGGCCCTGTTCGGCTTCCAGCTCATCGTGGTGTTCAATCCGGCGTTCGCCGAGAAGCTCGATTCGTTCGAGCAGCACCTGCACCTGCTGGCGATCGCCCTGATCGCGGTGGCGATCGCCCTGGTGATGACCCCGGCGGCCTACCACCGGCAGACCGGCCCTCGCGAGGTGACGGCGCGCTTCATCTCCCTCTCCTCGCGCCTGCTGCTCTGGGGAATGCTGCCGCTCGCCGTCAGCCTCAGCCTCGACCTCTACCTGGTCGGCCGGATGATCGTCTCCCCCCTCGCCGCCGCGCTCCTCGCCGGCTTCGCCTGCGCGATTTTCGCCTGCCTCTGGTTCGTGATGCCGCGGGTGGCGCGCCGACGCAGGCGCGCCCCCGGCCGATAGCCCCTCAGCCGTCCGCTCCGTCCGCGCCGTCCGCGCCAACGGGCTGCTCGGCCGCGGCCAGCAGCCCCTGGATGGCCGGGCGGATGCGGTCGACCAGCACGCACTCGACCGCCGCCCGGATCTCGGCGGCGGCGTCCGGGTCCGCGTACTCCCCGTCGTCCATCCAGGCCGCCTCCTCGCGCGGCGGCAGGCTGGCGACGATCCCCAGCAGCCGGTAGTGGACCGACCGCAGCTCGCGGGCGATCTGGCGGAGCTGCTCCTGGGCTTCGATTTCGATGTTGGCCATGTGGGATCGGTCCCCTTTCTCCCGGAAGCGTAGGGACCGGAGGCGGGGGCGGCTACCGGCAGGGCGGAAAATTCGCCGGTGTCGCGTCCCGGAGTTGTTTTGCCGCCGGAACGCGACTCGCCGCGCGTCGGCCGTCTTCGACTTTCACGTCAAAAGCTCGGAAAGCACTACAATCTTCTCTGCTCAAGAACCTTACCGCTCAGAGCCGAGGAGGATATGCCGAGACCGATTCCGCCCCCGTTGAGCCTGGCCCTGACCGTTCTGCGCTCCTCGAAAGGCTGGAGCCAGAAGGAGCTCTCGCAGGCGGCCGGCCTGCCCCGCGGCATGATTTCCGACTACGAGATGGGGCGGCGGCCCTTGAGCCCCAGGAAGCTCGAGGCGTTCGCGGCGCTCCTGGGGATCGACGCCGAGGAGATGGAGGTGGCGCTCCTCCCGACCCGCTCCCTGCGGCCGGCCGGGGAGGCGCTGGGGCCTCCGCTCGGGCCCACCGCCGAGCAGCAGGAAGGGATCGAGCGCACCGTGGCGCGGGTGATCCGCCGCTCGGCGGACGTCGCCCGCGAGGAGCTGACCCGCTCCCTGCGCGAGACCGGGATCCAGCGCGACCGCGAGGGCGCCGAGGCCTTCTGGCAGCGCCTGAAGACCTATCCGCCCGAGGAGCAGCGCTTCCTGGTGCAGAACGGGCGCAGCCTGAGCACCTGGGCGCTCTGCGAGAAGCTCTGCGCCGAGAGTGAGAGAGCGGCGGCGGCCGACGCCGCGCGGGCCCTGGAGCTCGCCGACCTGGCGCTGGCGGATCGCGGCGCAGGCCGGCGGCCCGAAGGGTGGCGCTCACGCCTCCAGGGCTACGCCTGGGCCTTCGTCGGCAACGCCCGGCGGGTCGCGAACGATCTTCCCGCGGCGGAACAGGCGTTCTCCCACGCCTGGGAGCTTTGGAATCTCGCTCCCTCGCGGGAACAGGGGCCGCTCGCGGAATGGCGCCTTCTCGACCTGGAGGCGTCGCTGCGTCGCGGGCAGCGGCGCCTCTCCGCAGGCCTTGGACCTCCTCGACCGGGCGCTGATGAGGAACCAGGTTGGTGAAGCTGAAGGCAGGATTCTTCTCAAGAAGGCGTTCACTCTGGAGCAGATGGGGGAGTACGAAGGGGCGATCACGGCGCTTGAAGCGCGCCGCGGCCACCGCCGGCGGCAAGAAGGAGCCGCGGTTCCTCTGCGTCCTGCGGTTCAATCTCGCGGTCAACCTCTGCCACCTGGGCCGCCATGCGGAGGCCGAGAAGCTCCTGCCGGACATCCGAAGCCTGGCCGTCCGGCTTGGCAACGGCCTCGACCTGGTCCGCGCGCTCTGGCTCGAAGGGCGGATCGCCGCCGGACTGGGGCAGCGGGACCAGGCCGTATCCGCGCTCGAGCGCGTGCGGGCGGACTTCATGTCGCGGGGAATGGCCTACGACGTGGCGCTGGCAACGTTGGAGCTGGCGGTGCTCTTCCTGGAGGAAGGGAAGGGCCGAAAAGGTCCAGGATCTGTCCCGCCAGATGGCGCCGATCTTCAAGTCGCAGGGAGTCCACCGTGAAGCCTTGGCCGCCCTCAAGCTCTTCCAGGATGCGGCGGAGCAGAAGGTTGCCACGGTCGAGCTGGCGAGGCGGCTCGTCCGATACCTTCAGAGAGCCCGGCATGCACCGGAGCTGAAATTCGAAGGGTAAAGCAGGCCGGAACCCAGCGGGCTCCGGCCTGTCCGGTGAAGGTCTCGTCAGTGGCCCGGTCGAGCACTTCCCGTTCGGATCAAGGCCACAGCCCTCGTCTTGGGCTGCCAGGACCCGAACCGGGGGAATGCAGCGGCCACTGGGATCGAGTCCGCAGCCCGCGTCGTGGGTCGCCAGGGTTTTGCCCGAGGTCACACAAGGGAGCCGTTGGGATCGAGCCCACACCCCGCGTCCTGGGCGGCGCTCGCCTGCGACCCGGACCGCCCACTGGGATCGATGCCGGCTCCCTCCTTGAGGAGGCCGGTGACCGAGCCCAGGAACCGGAGGATGGCGTCGGCGAAGGAGAAGGAAACCCCGGCGGGGGACGCCGAGGGCGCCCGGTGGGGGGCCGCCGAGACGGCGGGGACGGTGAGGACGGCGGCGAGCGCCGCGGCGAGGACGGTCTTCGAAAGCGGGGAGCAGGTCATGGGAGATCTCCTGGGAGAGGTGCGGTCCGGGACGGCCTCCACGGCCGCGCGGGCACCTCTTCAGGGAAAATAGTGTCGGCATTCGGCGCGGAATAATCTACTAGGAGAATCGTCAGGGAAGAATTTCCCGGGAAGGAGCTTGACATGCAGACCCAGGGAACCCCCGAAGACGTGCGCCTCGCCCTCGGCGTCCTCCGCCTGCTGCGGGGGTGGACGCAGGCCGAAATGGCGGCGGCGGCGGGGGTGCACAAGAGCCTGCTCTCCCTCTACGAGCAGGGGAAGACCGTCCCCACCGCGAAGACCCTCGGCCGGCTGATCGCCGCCGTCGAGCTCCCCCCCGCCTCGTTCGACAGCGTGGTGAGCCTGGTGCGCCTGATCCGCTACTGGTCGGGGCGCTCGGACGCGGCCTCGGCCGATGCCGCCGCGGCCCTGGCCCGCATCGTGGGGACCACCGTGGAGGTCGCCGTCGCCCGCGACCTCGCCGGGTGGACGCCCGACCCCGCGCTCGCCGCCAGCGCCGCGGATGCCGCGGAGATCGAGAACCTCTGGGAGTTGCTGGAAGGACTCTCCGCCGAGCGGCGCTCGCTGCTGATCCGCGAGATCCCCGACTTCCAGAACCCCCGCCTCGGCGAGCGCCTCTGCGCCGAGAGCGAACGGGCGGCCCCGGCCGACGCCGTCCGCGCCCACGAGCTCGCCGCCCTCGCCCGCGAGATCGCGGAGCGCGCCGTGGCTCCCGAAGAGGAGCGCACCCGGCTGCGGAGCCACGCCGAGGCGTGCCTGGAGGAGGCCGGGCGGGGGTGATTTAAGGTGATACCTTAGATGCGGACTATCCCGTCACTTGGACGAGCGAGGCAGGATGAATAGTATGGATTTCAATTCCATGAGCGCGACGATTCTCCGCAGTCGCGCGTCTCACAATCTTTCCAATTTCACATCATGAGGCATTTCGTCCCAAGTGCGGCCGTCAAGCCCTTTTCCGTTTTTTTTCTTCTGTTTGCCGCCCCACTGCTTAAAGAAAAACGCCACAGATTCTTGAACGCACTGATCCCGAATCTCTCGTACCCACTCAATATCCAATGGACGCGCACGCCAACCGCTCTCTCCTCCGACGATCACCCATTGGATTCCAGTGAAGTCGACTCGACCCAAGGGGCCGATCAATGGCTCGACGCTTAAGAACTTAACGCGTGCTTGAGCAGCCCTAAGATGATCGATACGCGACGCGTATTTCCGATTTTCTACGCTTACTCCAAGCCATACGTTGGCAGGCATGGGGAACTTCTGGCTGAATCTCGCCATCCTCTCGGCTCGCTTTGTAAGGATCTGAAATTGATGCTGCGGAGCAGCTTTTATCGTTTCCATGACCCTCGAAATATAATGGTCCGAAACTCCTTCATGGAATAGGTCTGACATGCTGTTAACGAAGACCAGCTTGCTCCTCTTCCATGTCAGAGGCAAATCCAACGCCTTCGGTATCAATCTTAGATCAAAACCTTGCTCGAAAGGGTGCCCTGGAACTCCGCGGAATCTCTCTGCGAAAACTTGGGCGTAGCAATGCTTGCAGCCGGGGGATATCTTCGTGCAGCCCCGCCCCGGGTTCCATTCGCATCGGTCCACTCAATCGCGCTTCCGTCGCTCATGTTTGCGCACCTCCTCCTCTACGAGCTACTATACCAAGAGTCGACGATTTTGACCCGACAAAGGAGTCGCCATGTCACGACCTACGTTACGCTTCGACCAAATCGGCTATTGGTCGCAAATCAAGCTAGACATCGTGCGAGACTACGCAAAGGCCTACTCTATAATCCTGGCCAAGCAGCCACGAATCACACATGTCTACATCGATGCCTTCGCTGGCGCGGGAATGCATCAGTTGAAGGGAACCGACGAGTTGGTGCCGGGCAGCCCGCTCAATGCGCTGAGCGTCGAGCCTCCCTTTAAAGAGTTGCATCTCATAGATCTCGACGGCGCCAAGGTATCTAACCTGCGCAATTTGGTTGGAGCTCGGCCCGATGTCTTCATCTACGAGGAGGACTGCAACAAAGTACTGCTTAGCAAAGTCTTTCCTCGCGTGCTTTACTCTAATTATCGGCGTGGGCTTTGTCTGCTTGACCCTTATGGACTTACCCTTGATTGGTCGGTCTTGGAGACTGCAGGTAAAATGGGCTCCATCGAAATTTTCCTTAACTTCCCCATCATGGACATGAATCGAAATGTTTGGTCGAATCCGGAAGGAGTCGACCCGGAAGATCTCGCTCGGAGGACCGCGTTTTGGGGCGACGATTCGTGGAGAGAACTCGCCTACTCAGAGCAGGGGACTCTCTTCGGCGGCAACGATCTCGTGAAAAAGGTTAATAACGAACAAGTGGTAGAAGCCTTCCGCCAGCGCGAGACAAAAGCTGGGCGGAGAGATCCCCCGGGCCTGAATGCCCGGGCTACGGGCGGCGCCCCCTGAAGGGGGCTCTCAAGCCGGATTCATCCGGCGCTTCGTCGCCCGGGCATTCATGCCCGGGCGGGACCGGCTTTGTCAGGGACCCTTCAGGGACAAGCAGGGACGGCAGGTCGGGAAGGTCCGAACGGCACGCCCCACCCTACCCGGTCAGCTTCCCGATCACCCGGTCCCACGTGATCTCCCGCACGCGGGCCTGCCCCGCGAGGCCCATCGCGCGGGCCTGCTCGCGGTCGCGGTAGAGGCGGTCGAGGCGGGAGGCGATCTCGCGCGGGGCGTCGGGGGGGCAGACGAAGCCGGTGGCGCCGTCGGTCACGAACTCGAGGACCCCGCCGGCGTCAGCGGTGGTGATCACCGGCTTGGCGGCCTTGAAGGCTTCCACGGTGACGTAGCCGTAGTCCTCGTCCCAGGGCGCGTAGTAGACGCCGAGGGCTCCCGCGTAGAGCGCCGGGACGTCGCGGTCGTCCACCCAGCCGAGCAGCTCCACGCGGCCCTGCAGGCCGTGGCGGCCGATCAGCTCCTGGAGCCTGTCGCGCTCGGGGCCGGTGCCGGCGATGCGGCAGCGCACCGGGGTCTCGGTGTGCTGCATGGCGCGGATCAGCAGGTCGAAGCGCTTCAGGGGGTCGAGCCGGCCGAGGGTGAAGACGTAGTCCCCGAAGCCGCCCGGATGGTAGAGCGCGTCGAGCTTGGGGGGCGGGTAGAGCACCTCGGCCTCGACCTCGTTGAAGCGGCGCAGGCGGTCCGCCACGTTCCCCGAGATGGTGTAGACGGCGCGCGCCTCCTTGAGGGTGCGGCGGTCCATGGCGCGGATCATGGCGAGCGCCTTGGCGTCGCGCGGCTGGGAGGCGGCGAAGTCGCTGTAGGGGGTGCCCAGCAGGTCGTAGGCCTGGCGGAGCTGGTGGATCAGCCAGACGACCTTGTTGGGGTGCTTGATCAGGTAGGAGGGGAAGCGGGTGGCGATCACCAGGTCGATCCGCTTCCCCGCCGCCGCCTCGAGGTTCACCAGCCGCCAGGCGAGGCTCCCCTTGAGCAGCTCGGTCCGCGTCGGCCAGTGGAAGGGGAGGGCGACGACGTCCACCTCGAAGCCGCGGCGGCGCAGCTCGTCGCGCAAGCGAGTCGACCAGCATCTCGGCGCCGCCGTAGGCGAACGGGATCTGGGTGGCGCAGACGACGATGCGCGGCTTCACGCGCCGTCCTTGTCCACGGCTTCGATCCTCTCGACCTTCCCGAGCCGCCGCTCCAGCTCCTCGACGCGGACCTGCAACTGGCGCAGCTCGCGCGCCGTCTTGTCGCGCCCCTCGAGGAGGTCCTCGATCAGCCGCGCCGCCGCCTGGTTGTAGGCGTTCTGCTGCTCGAGGAGGGGCCTCTGGTACCACTTCTGGAACAGCTTGTAGACCGCCTTGCGGGCGAGGACGATCAGCCTCCCGAGCCCCGGCGCGGTGGGAGAAGGGGACCGGCTCCTCGACGTACTCGCGGCTCTTCAGGGCGAGCAGGCCGCTGCGCCGCTCCTCTCCCCCGCCGGCGAGGGTGGTCGACTCCGCGCGGCGCTGGCGGAGCCCGGAGCGGACCTGTCGCAGGACCTCGTCGACGCGGAGGTCGTCCGGTGGAAGGGGGGGCGTGGGATCGGGCATGCGCAGCCGATCTTAAGGCCTACGGCCCCTCGCCCGTGAAGTCGAGGAAGACGCCGAGATAGCGCGGGTCCTGGCTCCTGGGGTCGACGCGGGCGGGCACCAGGCCTGCCGAGACGTCGAAGGTCAGGCGATAGAACGCCTCTCCGGCCGGGCCGTCCCGCCGGCTGGGGGAAGAAGCCGAGGCCGCGGGCCGCCGGGCGGAGGGCGAGCTCGACGGGGGTGCCGTTGCGCTTCCCGTCGGTGTCGAAGCGGACGGTCAGCCGCTCGCCGCCGCTGGCGACGGTCAGGACGTTGCCCGGCGCCAGCGACCAGGCCGTGAAGGCGATCCGCGACAGGGGGCGCGGCGAGACGACGATCACCTCCGAGCGGGTCGCGCCGCGCACCCAGACGCCGTGCGGGTGGCGCTCGCCGGCGAAGAAGGCGCCGCGGGGGACGAGCCAGACGGCGTCGTTCCAGGTGCGGGTGTAGAAGCCGGGGAGATGGTCGCCGGGGAGGAGGGTCAGCTCGAGCGGCAGCCGCTGGAAGAGATGCGAGGAGGCCACGAGGTCCGCCGCGGCTTCCTCGTCGCCGTGCCCGGACAGGCTTCCGAGGACGGCCAGGACGGTCCACAGCCCGGCGGCGAGGTAAGGCAGCGCCAGGCTCCGCCGGGCGGCGAGCCGCCCCGGCAGCCCCGGCAGGAAAAGGAAGGCCGGGTAGACCAGCGCCAGGTAGCGGCTGCCGAGGAACCCCGCGGCGCCGCCAAAATCGTGCGGGTGGGCCAGCAGCACGAGCAGCGCGTAGAGCAGCAGCGCCCCCGCCAGCAGGTGGCGCGAACGGTCGTTTCGACCCCAAAGCGTGCCCAAAAGGTAGAGGGCGAGCGCGAAGAGGGCGAAGGGGAAGTACGGCAGCAGCCCCGTCGAGCGGCCGGCGGCGAGGTAGCCGAGGTTCCGCGGCAGGAGCCGCAGACCGGCCGCGAGGTCGGGCGATCCCTCGGCGCCGTACCCCTGCCAGAGGTCGCGCGGGCTCTCCAGCGGGTACTCCCCCGCGAAGGCGCGGCGCTGGACGCCCCCCGCGGGGCTCCACTCGCCGGTGGCGGCGCGCTGGAAGCCGGCGAGGAGCCCGGCGGCGAGGAGCGCCGCGGCCACGAAGGCGGCGAGCGGACGCCAGCGGCGGCGCGCCGCGAGGTCGAGGGCGACCGGCAGGGCGAGGAGGGCGAGCAGCGGGAAGGAGGCGAGCGCCGCGCCGGAGAGCACCCCCGCCCCGGCGAGGGCGAGGAGGCCGCGGCGCTCGTCCTCGATGGGGTCTCCGCCAACGCCGCCCGCCGCAGACGCTGCCAGACGAAAAGGGGGAAGAAGCCGCAGGCCATCAGGAAGACCGTGGGCTCCAGGCGGAAGGCATAGGCGAAGGCCGCCGAGGCGAAGAAGAAGCCGGCGACGAAGAGGGGGGCGGCACCGCCCTCCTCGATGCTTCCGCGGCCCCCGCGGCCCCGCGGTCAACGTGAAGGCCGCGAACGCCATCGCCAGGAAGAGGGCCATGTTGAGGAGCGCGATGCCGCGCACCCCCGCCACGGCGTAGAAGGGCAGCGCCGCCAGCGGATAGGCGACCGGCCCGCCGTAGCGCAGCGTCCTGCCGCCGTCGTCGGTGAACAGGGTGAGGCCGGCCGGCCCACCTTCCCACAGGCGCCCGGCGCGGTCGAGGTCGGCCGCGCGGTACGCGAGGTCGTGATCGTGCCAGAGGCTCTGCGCCATCATCACGGCGGTCGCCTCGTCGCCCGTCGGCAGCGGCGGGCGGCTCCCGGAGAGGGTCCAGGCCACGGCGAGCAGGAGGAGCGCCGGGCAGACGAGGAAGAGGGCTCGGGGGCGCATGGACCGCGTAAAGATACACTCTCGCCCGCATGAGGGAAAAATGAGCTTCCTCCTCCCCCTCCTCCGCTTCGGCTCCCCCCGGCGGCTGCGTCTGACCTTCCGCTGGCTGCGCGGGATCGCGCGCGAGGTCCGCCGGCGGCGCGCCGAGCCGCGGCTGACGGTGGCGGTGGACGTCAACTCCTTCTACGAGGCGCTGACCGGGGTGGGGTGGTACCTGCACCGCATCCTCGCCCACCTGGCGGCGCGCGACGACCTGCGGCTGCGGCTCTACGGCCAGAGCCTGACCGACCGCGACCCCGCGGCGGAGCCCGGCGCGGCGCAGCTGGCGGTGGAGGTCCCCGCCGGGCCGGCGATCGAGCGGGTGGTCTACGCGGCGCCGGACGGGCTGGTGGTCCCCCCGTGGCGGGCGGAGCAGATCCTCCGCGCCTTGAGCCCCCTGCTGGCGGCGGCGGACGGCAACCGGGTGCTGTTCGCCCCCAACTACCTCTTCCCTCCTCTCTTCCGTTTCGCCCGCGGCGCGCGGGTGGCGACGGTGCACGACCTCGGGCTGTTCAAGGTCCCCTGGGCGGTGCGCCCCGACTCCGGGAGAGGCGCTTGCGCGCGGGGCTCGAGCGCACCCTCTTCGCGGCCGACCTGCTGCTCACCCCGAGCGAGGCGGTGCGGCGGGAGCTCGCCGAGCGCGGCGTCTCCCCCGGCCGCGTGCGGGCGATCCATCACGGCCCGGGGACGCTGATTGATCAGACCATGGACCAGGAGATCGGCGAGGTCCCGGCCGGGACCCCGCCGCGCTATGCCCTCCACGTGGGGACGATCGAGCCGCGCAAGAACGTCCGGACGCTGCTGGCCGCGTGGCGGATTCTCCTCACCCGCCATCCTCCGGCGCCCGCGCCGCCGCCGCTCGTCCTCTGCGGCGGCTGGGGATGGGGGGCGGAGACGGTGCGCGGGGAGATCGCCGCGGCGGAGCGGGAAGGGTGGGCCGTCCACCTCGGCTACGTGGGGCCGGCGGCGCTCGCCGCCCTCTACGCGGGGGCGGAGCTGGTGGTCTTCCCCTCCTTCTACGAGGGGTTCGGCCTGCCGGCGCTCGAGGCGATGCGGGCCGGCGCGCCGCTGGTGGCGAGCGATCTGCAAGTGCTGCGCGAGGTCGCGGGGGACGCCGCCCGCTTCGCGCCGCCGGACCGGCCGGACCTCTGGGCGGAGCGGATCGCCGAGCTGCTCGCGAGCCCCGGGCTGCGCGCGGAGCTGCGGGCCAAGGGGCGGGAGCGGGCGGCGCAGTTCGATTGGGACCGCGCCGCCGGGGAGACGGCGCGGGCGTTCCACGAGATTGGTAACCATTATTGAGTCGACGAGGACTCCGATCCACGATGCCCATGGGCCGCCTTGACCGCGCCGCGCGCGTCCTTCTCCCCCTGCTGATCGCCGCCGTCCTCGCGATCGGCGCGCTGTCGGCCAGCGCTTCGCGCCCGTTCCAGGTCCTGGTCCTCGCCGCGATGCTGGCGGCGCTCGGCGGCGCGGGCTCGCGGCTCGCCCGCCGGCTGGCGCCGGAGCTGGGAGCGGCCTCGCACGGCGTCGCCGCCTTCACGCTGGCGGTGGGGCTCGCGGTGCTCCCCGCCACCGCGCTCGGGCATTTCGGCCGGCTGCGGCCGGCGCCGTTCCTGCTCTGGACGGCGGCGGCCTTCCTGCTCTCCCGGCTGCTGCCGGTGCGGCCGCGAACCCCGCCGGCGCCCGCCGCGACGGGGGGAGCCGTCGAGCCCCCGTCCCGCCGACTGCGCGTCGAGACCGCCCTGCTGGCCGCGGCCTTCCTGGCGGTCGCCTTCGTGGGCCTCCACGACGCCCGTCGCCTGCGCTACCAGCCCGCGGGCACTTATGGATTCGACGACAATTCGTATCACCTCTCGGCGGTCGCCACCTGGATTCATTACGGCGACCTGCGGATGATCCGCTTCTCGATGGGGGATCCGAGCACGCCGTTCTATCCGGTGCTCGGCGAGCTCTCGTCGTGGGTGCTGATCGCGCCGTTTCGCGACAGCGACGTGGCGGCGCGCTGGACCCAGCTCCCCTTCGCCCTGTTCTCTTTCCTGGCCGCCGCCGCGATCGCCCGCCGCCTGGGGCTCTCGCGCCGGGACGCCGCCCTCGCGGCGGTGGCCTATGCGGGGATCCGGCACGTCCTTCCGGTCCTCGCGTTCGGCGCCGGCAACGATCACAGCACCGCCTTCTTCACCCTGGCCGGCCTCGATGGCGCGCTGGCGTTCGCCCGCCGTCCCCGAGCCGGAACGGCGATCCTCACCGGCCTCGCCGCGGGGTTGCTCCTCGCCACCAAGTACATCGGGATTCTTTTCACGCCCGTGATCCTGGCCGCTCTGGTGATCGCGGTGATCGTGGAACGCCGGGCGGAGCCGAGCGGGAAGGTTCCCCTGCCCCGGCTCGCCGCCCTGGGAGCCCTGCTCCTCGCCGTGATGGCGGCGGCCGGCGGCTACGCCTACCTGCGCAATGCGGTGACGACGGGAAATCCCGTCTTCCCGGCTCCCGTGCACCTGCTCGGGCTCGACCTGCCGGGGTGGGGCGGGGTGTCGCCCGCCGAACGCGCCAAGGCGCCGGAGGCGCGGATCGAGGTCTGGGACTTCCTCACCCATCGCGCCAAGCTGTTCGGCACCTATTTCCCGTTCACCCTCCTCCCCGCCGCCCTGCTCGCGCCGCTGCTGGCGCTCGGACGGCGGAGATGGCTGGCGGCCCTGGTGTTCACCCTCGCCACCGTCTTCTTCCTGCAGTTCCTCTACCTGACGCCCGATCACCGGGACATCCGCTATTTCCTCCCCGCGATCGCCCTCGCCGCCGTCGCCTTCGCGTGGCTGCTGCGCGCGCTCGGCGGCTGGACGTCGTACCTGCGCGCCGTCCTCTGCCTTTGGATCGTTCTCCAGACGACTCGTGCCGTCGAATGGACGGCCCCGGGCAAGGTCCTTCTCGTCGCGGTCCTCCTGGCTGGCGGGGCTCTCCTCGAGCTCGCGTGGAGGCGCTGGCGGACGCGGGGATCTCCCCGTCCACAGCCTTGGCAAACCGCCCTCGTGGCGGCGGCGCTGGTGCTGGCCGCCGTCCTTCCCGCCGGTGGGATGGTCGCGACCTACCAGCGCGAGAAGCTCGCCGGAGAACCCGGCGCGCGCGCGCTCGAACAGCTGGCGGGGCCGAGCGGCTCCCGGGTGGCCTACGCGGGGCTGAACCAGCCCTATCTCTTCTTCGGCAGCCGCTTTCAGAACGACCTCGAGATCGTGCCGCGGACCCGCGAGGTCGACGACCGCTACTACTCCTGGGGGAGCGAGCTGGGGGACCCTTACGAGGCGATCTCCTACCGGCGCTGGCGGCGCTCGCTCGAGGAGCTGGCGATCGCCCGGGTGGTGATCGTGCGCGGCGACTGGGAGGACCCCGAGCGGCACTGGATCGTGGTGCGGCCGGACGACTTCACGCTCGAATACGCCGATCCGGCGGTCGAGATCTGGCGCCTGACGCGCAGCACCGGGGCAGGCGGCGGGGCAGGGATAGGATCTTTCGATGCCGCCGCCGCAGATGCCGCAGATGCCGCCGACGATCGCGGTCGACCTCCGCGCCCTGGTCCCCGCGCCCACCGGGATCGGCGTCTACACCCGCTCGCTGCTGCTCGAGCTGGCGGCGCGGGGGAACATGAAGTACCTGGGGATGGCGCATCGCCTGCCGCGGGAGGCCGGCGAGCTGGAAGCCGCGGGGATCGGCGTCGAGCGCCAGGAGGCGCCGCTCGGCGTCCTCTGGCAGCAGATGCGGCTGCCGGCGCCGGCTGCGAAGGGGGACGTCGACCTCTTCTGGTCGCCGCTGATCACCCTGCCGCTGCGCTGCCCGGTGCCGGCGGTCGCCACGGTGCACGACCTGACGGTGCTCCTCTTCCCCGAGATGCACACGCTCAAGGTGCGCCTGAGCCTGCTGCCGTTCCTGCGCCCCTCGTTCGAGCGGGCGCGGCGGCTGGTCGCCATCTCGGAGGCGACGGCGCGCGACCTCGCCTTCCACTTCCCGCAGTGCGCGGAGAAGATCCGCGTCGTCTATCCCGGCATCGACCCCGAGTTCCGGCCCGGCGAGCCGGCGGAGATCGCGGCGACGCGGCGCGAGCTGGGGGCGCCGGAAGGATACGTCCTCTACGCCGGGACGCTCGAGCCGCGCAAGAACGTCGGCCGGCTGATCGACGCCTGGGAGGGGCTGCGGCGCGACGACCCGCAGCTGCCGCCGCTGGTCCTCGCCGGCCCCTACGGCTGGGGGAGCGAACGGCTGGCGCGGCGGATCGCGGACCTCGCGTCGCTGGGGGTGACGGCGCTGGGGCGGATCGACCGCGCGCGTCTGGTGCGGGTCTTCCAGGCGGCCCGCGTCTTCGTCTACCCCTCGCTCTACGAGGGGTTCGGCTTCCCCGCCGCCGAGGCGCTCGCCTGCGGCGTGCCGGTGATCACCTCCGACACCTCGAGCCTCCCCGAGGTGGTGGGCGACGCCGGGCGCCTCGCCGACCCCCAGGACGCCGGGGCGATCGCCGCCCGGCTCAAGGGGCTGCTCGACAACCCCGGCCCCGCCGCCGACCTCGGCCGCCGCGGCATCGCGCGGGCCGCCCGCTTCCGCTGGGACCGCGCCGCGCGTGAGATGGAGGCGGTGTTCGCGGAGGCGCTGGCCCCCCTCTAGGCTAGAATCGCCTGGCAGCATCCGGAGACCTCTTTTTGCCTTATACGATCGGCATCGACGCCCGCAAGATCCAGGATTTCGGGATCGGCACCTACGTGCGGAACCTGGTGCGCTCGCTCGCCGCGATCGACGAGGAGAACCGCTACGTCCTGCTCGCCAAGCCCGGGGATCTCGAGGGGCTGCGCGACCTGCCGGCCAACTTCCAGGTGGCGCTCGAGACCTCGCCGGTCTATTCGGTGCGCGAGCTGTTCGCCCTCTCCTGGCAGCTCTACCGGCGCAAGCTCGACCTCTACCACTCGACCCACTACGTGCTGCCGGCCTGGGTGGGCTCCAAGGTGGTGGTGACGATCCACGACATCATCCACCTGCTCTATCCGGAGTTCCTGCCCAGCAACTTCGCCTTCCTCTACGCGCAGCGGATGATCCGCCGCAGCCTGCAGCGCGGCGACCGCATCATCGCCGTGTCGCGCAACACCCGCAACGATCTGATGCAGCACTTCGACGTCGACGGGCGCAAGATCGAGGTGGTCTACAACGGCGTCGAGGACGTCTTCCGCCAGCGCCTGGCGCCCGAGGATCTGCAGCGCTGGCTGCGCGACTTAGGGATCGCCCAGCCCTACCTCCTCTTCGTGGGCAACCCGGCCAAGCCGCACAAGAACCTCGACACGGTGGTGCAGGCCTATGCGCGGGCGCGGCGGATGGCGCAGTTCGACGCGCCGCTGATCTGCGTCGGCAGCCGCCAGGGGTCGGAGTTCAAGATCCGCCAGCGCGCCGAATACCTGGGGATCGGCGACAAGGTGCGCCTGCTCGGCCACGTGGCGCAGGAGGCGCTGCCTGCGGTCTACCAGGGGGCGGCGCTGTTCCTCTACCCCACCCTCTACGAGGGGTTCGGGCTGCCGGTGATCGAGGCGATGGCCTCCGGGGTGGCGGTGATCACCTCGAACACCTCGGCGCTGCGCGAGCTGGCGCAGAAGGGGGACGGGGACGAGACCTACGCGCTGATGGTCGATCCGCTGGACCTCGACGGCATGGCCAAGGCGATCGCCAACCTGATGGGGAGCCCCGAACGCCGCGCCGCCTTCGCCGAGCGCGGCGTCGAGCGCGCCGAGCATTTCCGCTGGGAGCAGACGGCGCGCCAGACGCTCGACATCTACCGGGCGGCGATCGAGGGGCACCCGGTGGTGGAAAAATGATCGGATGACCGGATGATCGCCCCCGCCACCACCGGCCTGCCGATCCCCTTCCCCTCCCCGCGCCCGCCGCGGGTGGCGCTGGTGCACGACTGGCTGACCGGCATGCGGGGGGGCGAGAACGTGATCGAGGCGCTGGGCTCGCTCTACCCCGAGGCGCCGCTCTACACCCTGTTCCATTTCCCCGGCAGCGTCAGCGCGGCGATCGAGTCGCACCCGATCCGCACCAGCTTCCTGCAACGCGCGCCGGGGATCCGCAAGCACTACCGCAGCTACCTGCCGTTCTTCCCGGCGGCGATCGAGGAGTTCGACCTCTCGGGATTCGACCTCGTGGTCAGCTCGAGCCACTGCGTGGCCAAGGGGGTGATCGCCCCCCCCGACGCCTTCCACCTCTGCTACTGCCACACGCCGATGCGCTACGCCTGGGACCAGGAGCACGCCTACTTCCCCAACCGGCGGGGGCTGAAGGCGCGGGTGCGCTCGCTGACCCTGTCGGCGCTGCGCTCGTGGGACGTCTCGTCGGCGGCGCGGGTCAACCATTTCGTGGCCAACTCCCGCTTCGTGGCGCGGCGCATCCAGACCTACTACGGCCGGCCGGCCGAGGTGATCCACCCGCCGGTCGACGTGGGCTTCTTCACCCCCGGCACGCCGGCGGCGTCCGGCGGCGGGGCCGGCGAGAAGGGGTACTGCCTGGTCGTCTCGGCGCTCGCCCCCTACAAGAAGGTCGAGGTGGCGATGGCGGCCTGCGAGAAGCTGGGGCTCGAGCTGCGGGTGGTCGGCGAGGGGCCGGAGCGCGAGCGCCTGGAGGCGATGGCGGGCGGGCGCGCCCACTTCCTCGGCCACGTCGACCCCGAGGAGCTGCGCGACCTCTACCGCGGCGCCCTCTTCTTCCTCCAGCCGGGGGTGGAGGACTTCGGCATCGCCTCGGTCGAGGCGCTCGCCTGCGGCACGCCGGTGGTGGCGGCGGCCCGCGGCGGCATCCTCGACGTGGTGGACGACGGCCGCCACGGCGTGCTCTACCCCGACTGGGCGGGCCCCCCCGCCCTCTGCGAGGCGATTGACAAAGCACGCCGGATCGGATTCAATGCCTTGGATCTACGGGATCGGGCGGAAACTTTTTCCGCGGCTCGCTTCCTCGAGCGTCTCCGGTCGCGGTTGTCTCGTCGCTTTCCGAGCTGAGGGATCCTCTCCTTTGATTCAAGAACGCCACCGTAAGACGGCCGGCCTCTACTTCTTCACCGATCTGGCGGCGAACCTCGCGGCGTTCCTCGCCGCCTGGCTGCTGCGCTTCGAGCTCGAGGTGATCCCGGTCACCAAGAACGTGCCGGAGTTCGGTCCCTACCTCCACCTCCTCCCCTTCGTGCTGGTGCTCTGGCCCGTGGTCTTCTACTTCCACGGCCTGTATCAGAGCCGGCGCGGCAGGAGCCGGGTCGACGAGGTGCTCACCATCGTCGTCGCCGTGCTGCTCGCCACCGTTTTGCTGTCGGTGGTGGTCGCCTGGTACCGGCCGCCGGCGGCCCCCGGCAGCCACGAATACTTCACCTACAGCCGCGCCTTCCTCGGCATCTTCGCGCTGGTCGACCTCGTCTTCGTCGCCGCCACGCGGATGGGGGCGCGCTCGGTGCTGCGCCGCGTGCGCAGCTCGGGGCACAACCGCCAGCGCATCCTGGTGGTCGGCGCCGGGCTGCTCGGCCGCGAGATCACCACCAAGATCCTCGCCCACCGCGAGATGGGTTTCGAGGTCGTCGGCTTTCTCGACGACGACGCGGGCAAGGCGGGCGCCGAGGTCTGCGGCGTGCCGGTGCTCGGCACCACGCGCCAGGCCGAGGAGGTGCTCGCGGCGCAGCGCATCGATCAGGTGTTCATCACCCTGCCGCTCGAGGCGCACAAGCGCATCCTCGCGCTGCTCGAGCTGATGGCGCGCGAGTGCGTCGAGATCAAGCTGGTGCCCGACATCCTCCAGTACGCGACCCTCAAGGCGGCGCTCGAGGACGTCGACGGCACGCCGGTGATCAATCTCTCGCAGGTGCCGCTGCAGGGTTGGAACAGCATGGTGAAGCGCGGCATGGACCTCGCGATCGCCGTCGCCTCAGGGGTCGTTCTGCTCCCCGTCTTCCCGCTCATCGCGCTCGCCATCTGGCTCGAGGACCGCGGCCCGGTCTTCTACCGCCAGGAGCGCATGGGGCTCGACGGCCGCTCGTTCATGATCGTCAAATTCCGCTCGATGCGCGTCAACGCCGAGTCGAGCAGCGGCCCGGTGTGGGCGATCAAGGACGATCCGCGGCGCACGCGCGTCGGCGGTTTCCTGCGCGCCTGGTCGCTCGACGAGCTGCCGCAGGTCTGGAACGTGCTGACCGGCGACATGTCGATCATCGGCCCGCGCCCCGAGCGGCCGACGTTCGTGCGCGAGTTCAAGCACAAGATCCCGCGCTACATGCTGCGCCATCGCGTGAAGTCCGGCATCACCGGCTGGGCGCAGGTGCACGGCTGGCGCGGCAACACGTCGATCAAGAAGCGCATCCAGTACGACCTCTACTACATCCAGAACTGGTCGCTGTCGCTCGATTTCAAGATCCTCTGGATGACGCTGCGCTACGCGCTGCGCCTGAACGCCCACTAGTCTGCCGGCGCCCGCGGGCGCCGCGCCGCCGGCTCGACAACGCGCAAAACCTTATTCCACGGGCGTTTTCTCCTCTCCCCACAACCGGGTCGCGCCGCGCCCCGCGCCGCACGGGCGTTTGCGCGCAAGCGGCACTAGGGCTTGCGGCGTAAAATCTCTTGACGCCCTAGATCTTGTGGGCGTAACCTAAACCCATCACACACCTTGCCCGGAGCTCAAGCGGGCAACCTTTTGAAAGGAGACGGGAATGGCCACGAACGATACGGGCGCCAAGAAGACCGCCGCCAAGAAATCCGCGCCGAAGGCCGCTGCCAAGCCGGCGGCGAAGCCTGCCGCGAAGACCGCTACGAAGCCTGCTGCGAAAACCGCCGCGAAGAAGGCTCCGGCCGCCAAGGCCGCCGCCAAGAAGGCTCCGGCGAAGAAGGCCGCCGCGAAGAAGGCTCCGGCGAAGAACTCCCCCGCCAAGTCCTCGGGCACCAAGAAGGTGACGGCGGCCAAGAAGCCGGCGGCCAAGAAGACCACCGCCGCGAAGAAAGTGTCGGCTCCGAAGAAGGCCGCGGCCCCTGCCAAGAAGACCGCTGCCAAGAAGTCGGCGGGCAAGAAGTAGTCGACGATGGCAGTGGCTACGGGGCGACGTTCTGGTCCTTTCGGGGCGCTTTTTTTCGGACGAGATCCACTGCCGTCATCCCCAGCGTCGCCCAGCACGGCGTAACCGCCTCCGCCCCGCGGCGAGAGCGTCGTGCCGGCCCTTCAGAGACCTCTCCGAGACTTGTTCAGAGATCGACGCGAGATCAAAAAGCCCGCGCTTACAGGAGCCGGGCCGCAGCACGATCCACCAGCCACAGCCGGTTCCCTGCGACGATCTGCGCCGGATAGACCTCGGGCTCGCGTGGCCCTTGGAGCACGGCGTGGAGCGCCGCGGCCTTCTCCTCGCCGCTGACCAGAAACAGCGTGCGCCGCGCGTGGTTGAGCACCGGCGGCGTCAGCGTGATGCGAAACGTGTGCTGCGCCTCGACCCAGGGCGCGGCCACCCAGCGCTCGCGCTCGGCGAGCAGCGGGCTGCCCGGAAACAGCGACGCCGTATGCCCTTCGGGGCCGAGGCCGAGCTGCACGAGAGCGAAGCGCGGCCAGTCGCCCGCCGCCACCGTGAAGATCGAACGCAGCGTCGCCTCGTACTGCGCGGCAGCCGCCGCCGCGTCCGGGAGCTCGGCCGGAATGCGGTGCACGTTCTCCGCCGGCACCGGCACGCGGTCGAGCATCGCTTCGCGCGCCATGCGGTAGTTGCTGTCCGCGTGATCGGGCGGCACGTGGCGCTCGTCGCCCCAATAGAAATGGATCGCGTTCCACGGCAGGCGCGCGCGGTAGGGGTCGTCCGCCAGCAGCCGGTAGAGCGCGCGCGGCGTCGAGCCGCCGGCGAGCGCCCAGTCGAAGCGCCCGTGTTCCGCCACCGCTTGCGCGGCGTCGCTCACGATCGCCTCGGCCGCCGCGCGCATCAGCTCGTCGCCGTCGTCGAAGATCCGCACCTCGCTCGTGCCCGCGCTCGTCTCCTCGTTCATTCGCGCCATTTGCGGCCATCCCTTTCGATCAGCTCCGCGGCCTCCCGCGGCCCCCAGGTGCCGGCGGCGTAGTTGGGAAAGTCGCGCGGCGCGAGCGCTTTCCAGACGTCGAGGATCGGCGCCACGGCGCGCCATCCCGCCTCCACGATGTCGCTGCGGTGGAAGAGCGTCGAGTCGCCGAGCATGGCGTCGTAGAGCAGCGTCTCGTAGCCGGTCTGCGCCTGGCGGCCGAAATAATCTTCGTACTCGAACTGCATGCGGACCGTGCCGAGGCGCATCGTGGGGCCGGGCACCTTGCCTTCGAAACGCAGCGAGATCCCCTCGTCCGGCTGGATCTTGATCACCAGCAGGTTGGGATTCAGCTGCTCGACGGCCGTGTCGCGGAAGAGGGCGAGCGGCGCGCACTTGAACTGGATCGCGATCTCGGAGGCGCGCTTGGGAAGGTGCTTGCCGGTGCGCAGATAGAACGGCACGTCCGCGAAGCGCCAGTTGTCGACGAACAATTGCAGCGCCACGTAGGTCTCGACGTTGGAGCCCGGCGCCACCGACTTTTCCGCGCGGTAGGCGGGGACGCGCTCGCCGCCCACCCTCCCCTCGCCGTACTGGCCGCGCACGGCCTGACGCAGCACGTCCTCGGGCGAATACGGACGGATCGCCGAGAGCACTTTCAAGCGCTCGTCGCGCACCGTGTCGGCGGCGAACGAGACCGGCGGCTCCATGGCGATCAGGGCGAGGAGCTGGAACATGTGGTTCTGCACCATGTCGCGCAGCGCGCCCGCCTCCTCGTAGTAGCCGCCGCGCTCCTCGACGCCGACCGTCTCGGCGACGGTGATCTGCACGTGATCGATGTAGCGGCGGTTCCACACCGGCTCGAAGATGCCGTTGGCGAAGCGGAACGCCATGATGTTCTGCACCGTCTCCTTGCCGAGATAGTGATCGATGCGGAAGATCTGCCGCTCGGCGAGCACCTCGAGCATGCGGCGGTTGAGCGCGCGCGCCGATTCGAGGTCGTGCCCGAACGGCTTCTCGACGATCACCCGCCGCCACTTCCCTTCCTCCTCCGCGAGCAGCCCAGCCTTGCCAAGCTCGCCGACGTAGGCGTCGAAGATGCTCGGCGGCACCGCGAGATAGAAGAGGTAGTTGCCGCCGGTGCCGTGCTCGGCGTCGACCTTGCCCAGCGCGGCCGCCAGCCCCTTGAAGGTCGCGGGTTTCGCGGCATCGACGGCGACGTAGCGCAGGCGGTCGAGGAGCCAGGCGAGCTTCTTCGCATCGACCTCGCCGGTGGCGAACTCCTCGAGGTCCTTCTTCATCTGCGCGCGGAACTCGTCGTCCGACCACGGCGTGCGGCCGACGCCCACCACGGCGAAGCCGTCCGGCAGCAGGTCGCCGGCGATCAGGTTGTAGAGCGCGGGGATCAGCTTGCGCTTGGTGAGATCGCCGGTGGCGCCGAAGATCACCATCGCGCAGGGCGGCGCGGGACGGGCCGCCCTCTCCTCCGTTTTTTCCTGTGCAGGCGCCGCCGCCGTCATGATTTTTCTTCCTTCTTCTCACCGCCTTCCGCGGCGGCCGCGGGTGCCGCCGGGCGCAGCTCGACGTGGCCGCCGAACTTGTAGCGCATGGCGGAGAGCACCTTCTCGCCGAAGGTGTGCTCCTGGCGCGAACGGAAGCGGTCGAACAGCGAGGCGGCGAGCACGTGCACGGGGACGGCCTCCTCGAGCGCGGCGATCACCGTCCATCGCCCCTCGCCCGAGTCCTGGACGAAGCCGGTGTACTCCTCGAGGTTCGGGGTCTCGGCGAGCGCGCTCGCCGTCAGGTCGAGGAGCCAGGACGAAACCACGCTGCCGCGCCGCCAGAGCTCGGCGATGTCGGCGAGGTCGAGCGGGTACCGGTGCGCCTCCGGCAGCTCCGTGGAGGTCGCGTTGCGGAAGATGTCGAACCCTTCGGCGTACGCCTGCATCAGGCCGTACTCGATGCCGTTGTGAACCATTTTGACGAAGTGCCCGGCGCCGACCGGCCCGCAGTGGAGGTAGCCCTCCTCGGCGGTGCTCGGCTTGCCTTCGCGGCCGGGCGACGGCTTCACGTCGCCCTTTCCGGGAGCCAGCGTCTTCCAGATCGGATCGAGCCGCTCGACCTCCGAGCGCTCGCCGCCGATCATCAGGCAGTAGCCGCGCTCGAGCCCCCAGACGCCGCCGCTGGTCCCGGCGTCGATGTAATAGATCCCCTTCTCGCTCAGGGTCTGCTGGCGCCGCACGTCGTCCTTGAAATAGGAGTTGCCGCCGTCGACGATGGCGTCCCCCTTTTCCAGCCGGCCCCCGAGCTCGCGCACCATCTGCTCCGTGGGCTCCCCCGCCGGCACCATGATCCACGCCGTGCGCGGCGCCCTGAGCTTGGCGACGAACTCGTCCAGCGTGCCGGCGCCCGAGGCGCCGTCCGCCACCAGCTCCGCCACCGCGTGGGGATTGAGGTCATAGACGACGCACTCGTGGCCACCCCGCAACAGGCGGCGCACCATGTTCCCTCCCATGCGGCCGAGGCCGATCATGCCGATCTGCATCGCTTCCTCCCTTGTCGTTTGAGCGCTCCGCCCCCGGTCCGCCGGGGGTCCGGACAGTCTATACCCGCGTCCGCCGGCGGGAGGACGGCGAGCGGGCCCCGAGCTTGCAACAAAGCGGACACGGAGGAACGGATGATGAAAAAGAATCAACAGAGCACCCGCCGACTCCTGACGAAGCCGGCAATCCGGATGGGTCTCATCGGCTGGGCAGCCCTGCTCCTGCTGGCGCCGGCCGCCGGCCGGGCCCAGGTGGCGATCGCCGCCAAGGCCGGGTCGCTCGGGCTGGGGCTGGAGCTGACGGCCGGAATCTCGCCGCAGGTCGACTTCCGGCTCGGCGCCAATGGCTTCAGCTATACGGACGATCACCGCAAGATCAGCCAGATCGAGTACGACGCCACGGCGAAGCTGCGCAACGCCACCGCCCTCCTCGACTGGCATCCGGGCGGCCGCGCCTTCCGCCTCACCGGCGGGCTGCTCTACAACGACTCGCGGATCGATGGGAACAGCCTGCGTCCGGCCTCCGGCGTCTACGACATCGGCGGCGTGCCGGTGCCGGTCGCCTACGTCGGCACGCTGAAGGGGAAGATCGACTTCGATCCGATCGCCCCCTACCTGGGGTTCGGCTGGAGCAACCCGCTCTCCGCCGACCGCAAGGCCGGTTTCTTCTTCGACGTCGGCGCGTTCTATCAGGGGCGCGGCAAGGCCACCCTCACCCCGGTGATCCCGGCGGGGAGCCCGCTCGACAACCCGCTCGCGCGCCAGGCGCTCGACATCCTCCTCCAGCGCGAGGAGCGCGACATCGAGAAGGACGCCGCGAACTACCCCGTATATCCTGTCGTGGCGCTCGGGCTCTCGTATAGATTCTGAGCTGCGAAGACGATGAACCGGATCGCCCCCATCGCAGAAGCCTACGTCAAGCTGGTCCTCGCCGTTGGGGTACACGACGCCGACTATGTCGATGCCTACTACGGGCCGCCCGAGTGGCGGACGGAGGCCGCGGCGAAGCAGCGGCCGCTCGCCGCGATCCACGGTGAGGCAGCAGCCTTGATCGCCGACCTCGCGGCGCATCCTCCCGGCTCCGGGGAGGACGAGATGGCCCGCCTGCGCCACCGTTACCTCGCGCGCCAGCTCCAGGCGATGGTGGCGCGGATCGATCTGCTGTCGGGCAAAAAGATGAAGTTCGACGCCGAGTCGAAGGCGCTCTACGACGCCGTGGCTCCCACCCACGACGCGGCGTACTTTCAAGGGCTGCTCGATCATCTCGCAGCCGCGGTGCCGGGGGCCATGCCCGGGGGAAATGCGCTCGCCGAGCGTGTCGACGCCTTCCGGCAGGGGTTCGTGATCCCCCGCGACCGCCTCGACGCCGTGTTCACGGCCGCCGTCGACGAATGCCGGCGGCGGACCCTCCGGCACGTCGCGCTGCCGCCCGAGGAGAGCTTCGCGGTCGAGTACGTGACGGGAAAATCCTGGAGCGGCTACAACTGGTACCAGGGAAACTTCCACAGCGTGATCCAGGTGAACACCGACCTGCCGATCTTCATCGACCGCGCGGTCGACCTCGCCTGCCACGAGGGATATCCGGGGCATCACGTCTACAACCTCCTGCTCGAGAAGCACCTGGTGCGCGACCGCGGCTGGGTCGAGCTCTCCGTCTATCCCCTCTTCTCGCCGCAATCGCTGATCGCCGAGGGGACGGCGAACTTCGGCATCGAGGTGGCGTTCCCGGGCGAGGAGCGCACCGCCTTCGAGCGCGAGACGCTCTATCCGCTGGCCGGGCTCGATCCCGCCCGCGCGGCGCGCTACGAAGAGGCCCAGCGGCTGTTGCAGGGGTTGGGCTACGCGGGGAACGAGGCAGCTCGGCATTATCTCGACGGGGAGATTCTCACGGCAGGACGCCGAGGCCTGGCTGGTGCGCTACGCGCTGATGTCGCCCGAGCGGGCGGCGCAGCGCGTCCGCTTCATCGATCAGTACCGGAGCTACGTGATCAATTACAACCTCGGCCAGGACCTGGTGCGGCGATCGATCGAATCCCGCGGCGGCACGCCGGATCATCCCGCGCGGCGGTGGGAGGAGCTGGTGAAGCTGATCTCCTCGCCGCGGCTGCCGTCGGACCTCTAGCCGGCCTTCCGCATGTTTTTCTCGGCGGCGAGCAGAGCGGCCTTCAGAGCTTCGCGTTCTCCATCCTCCAGACCCTGCCCGCCGAAGCTCTCGCGCAGATAAAAGGCGACCACCCGGGCCGTGGGCTCCGCCGCGGCGGGGAAGCGGGCCGCGGCCTCGCGCTGCACGGCGAGCGGCGGCACCGCGTCGGAGAGCCGCGCGCCCGCCCGGCCGAGGCGGCGGCGCAGGCGGCGATAGGCCGCCGTGGCGGAGAGCGGCGGCCTGAGGCGCAGGTAGAGGAGGAAGACCGCGGCGGCGATCAGCGTCAGGGCGAGCGCCAGCGCGAGAGGGACGTCGGGCAGCCGGCGCGGCAGCGGCTTGACGGCGCCGGGCGCCAGGGCGTCGAGGACGCCGCCGCGGTGGCGCGGCGCTCCCGGTTTCTCGTGGTGCTTGAACAGCGACCAGAAGTCGCTCCACAGCTCGCGCAATCCGCCGAAGATCCGCAGCTGGTCGTAGAGGCCGAAGGTGAGGACGTAGCGGTCCCAGCGGAAGATCACGAAGTCCCACGCCTGCTGCGCCAGCAGCATCGTCCCCTCGCTGCCCTCGGCCGGGCGCCCGGCGGGCGGCGTGGGATCGAAGAAGCGCCACCCCTCGCCCGCCAGATAGGCCTCCACCCAGGCGTGGGCGTTGTTCTCGCGCACGATGTAGTACCCCTCGAAGGGGTTGTACTCGCCGCCCAGGAAGCCGGTCACCAGGCGCGCCGGAATCCCCTGCGAGCGCAGCATCAGCACCATCGAGGAGGCGAAGTACTCGCACTGGCCGCTCCGGTACTTGAACAGGAAGTCCTCGATCGGGTTGTCCGCCGACCGTCCCATGAAGTCGAGGGTGTAGGCATAGTTGCTCACCAGGTGGTTCTCGAGCCGCCGCGCGCGGTCGGCCGCCGTCCCCTTCCCCATCACGCGGACGGCGAGCGCCGCGATCCTCGGCGTCACCCCGGAGCGGTCGAGCGCCGGCTCGGCGATCGCCGGGGCCGCCGGAGCCGTCTGAGCGCCGCTGGCGGCGGGAGGGTCGGCGGTGAGCACCGGCTCGCCGGCGAGCCCCACCCGGTACTCGGAGACCTCGAGCGGGCTGAACGGGAACGACACGGCGCCGCCGGCGTCGGTCGAGAGGGAGGAGGAGCGCGGCTCGACCACCGCCGTCTCGACCGGCAGCGGCAGGCTCTGGCTGTGCAGCGGCTGGAGATAGACCGTCGCCCAGCGCACCGGTTTCGCGGCGCTCAGCCGGAAGCGCACCCCCGAGCTGCGCGGCAGGGGACCGCGGCTCGGCGAGCGGCGCCAGGAGCCCCCCTGATAGACGTCGTAGGTGGCGGCCTTGAAGCGCATCTCGCGGTCGGCGGGCGCCGCGTCGAGCACCCGCATCACCACCTCGCGGCTGCCGCGGATGCGGCCGATCGAGTCGAGCGTCACCTGATCCGAGAAGCCCGCGGCCTCGAGCGTGACCCCGCTGCCGCCGCCGCGGCCGACGATGAACGGCGCGCGCACCCGCGGCAGGAGAAGGAAGAGCGGCACGGCGATCACCAGCACGCCCAGGGTCGCGAGGGTTAGAAAGCCGCCCACCGGGATGCCGGCGAGCGCCGGGTCCTCGCGGCCGAAGCCGGAGAGGACGTGCAGGAAGGCGAAGCGGGTCAGCATCACCAGCGTGAGCACCAGGAAGGCGAGCAGGTAGAGCACGATGGTGGGATGGACGCTGGTGCCCATCGCGGCCAGGAAGAGGAAGAAGATGCCGATCGACGCCTGCCACTTGTCGCGCTCGCGGACGACGGCGAAGAGCTTGACCAGCAGCGCGAACAGGGCCAGGTGGATCACCGGCCCCACCAGCGAGCGGGAGACGGCGAAGATGTCGAGGAAGAAGAGCGGCAGGTAGGCGACGCCGAGGACGTTCATCCCCCAGGCCGGCAGCCACCCCGCCGGATCGAGGCTCGCCCGGCGGAGCAGGTAGAGCACCCCGGCCATGTAGAGCACGACCGGCCCCCAGCCGACCACGCCGTTGAACGGCAACGGCAGCGGCGCGAGCAGCGCGAGCCAGCCGAGCAGCAGCCGCTTCTGGCGTCCGAAGCTCATCCCGCCAGCCTCGCCGGCGCGTCGGGCTCGAGGTGGACGCGGATCTGCGGCGCGCGCGGATCGGCCGAGGCCAGCGGCTCGTCGCCCGCGCCGCTCGCCGGCCGGGCGGGGAGCACGGCCAGAGCCTCGAGGACCGCCAGGCGCTGGCGCGCCCCGGCGGCGAAGGCGAGGACCCCCTCCCGCGTCACCAGCTCGACCTCGTAGCCGTGCGCCAGGTGGTCGACGGCGCTGGTCGCCGCCTCGCTCACCAGGCGCTCGAAGCGGCTCTGCTCCTCGGCGCCCTTGAGCTCGCCGACCGCGTTGTCGAAGACGATCGACAGGCGGCGGCTGCGCTCGGCGGTGCGCTCGGTGAACACCAGCTCACCGGTGCGCGCCGTCTGCTTCCAGTGGATCCCCCGCGGATCGTCGCCGCGGCGGAAGTCGCGCAGGGCGTAGAGGTCGTGCCCCCATCCCCGCCGGCGGCTGACGTCGTCCCCCGCCTGCTCGGAGGCCTCCACCCGGCTGCTGGCGGCCGGGAAGAGCTCGGGGAAGACCAGCACCTCGAAATCGACGCGGTAGCGCACCCCCTTCCTGAAGAAGCCGAAGGGGAAGAGGCTCGACACGTGGGCGTGCGGGAAGCGCCGGTAGCCGCGCTCGCCGACCATCATCTCGAGCTGGCCGACGCTCTTCCCCCGCCGCGGGAGGTAGGGGATCAGCAGCGGCTGCCCCGTGCGGGTGAGGGTGAAGAGGAGGAACCAGCGCGGGAAGACCCGGGCGCGGCTCTTGAGGGTAAACCCCACCGTGAAGGGGCGGTTGGCGAACACCTCGCCGGGGGGGTCGAGCGCCGCCTCGAGGCCGCGGACGTTCTCGCGCGAGGCGATCCCGGAGAGGATCAGCGTGGCGAACATCAGCGCCAGCACCATGTAGAGCGCGTTGTTGCCGGTATTGGTGGCGGCGATCGCCACCACCACGGTGAACAGCACGTACCACAGCCCCACGGTGGTGATCCGGATCCCCTCCGGCACGGCGCGCCGGCGGGAGAAGAAGCCGCCCGCACGCCGGGCCGGCGGCCGGCTCACAGCGGCACCGGCGTCGAAGCCACCACCTTCTCGACCGCCCGCCGCGCCTGCGCGAGGTCGGCCGCGCCGCGCCGCAGCGCGATGCGGTGCGCCAGCACGGGAGCGGCCAGGCGCTGGACGTCGTCCGGGATGACGTAGCCGCGCCCCTCGCAGAGCGCGAGGGCCTGGGCGGCGCGGAACAGCGACTGCAGGCCGCGGGTGGAGACGCCGAGCAGGAAATCGCCCCCCTGGCGGGTGGCCTCGGCGAGCGACAGCATGTAGTCCGCCAGCTTGTCGGCGACGCGCACCCGCGTCACCCGCGCCTGGAGGTCGAGCAGCCCTTCCTGGGTGAGGACGGGCTCGAGACGGTCGAGGAGGTCCTCGACGCCACCCGACATCAGCAGGTCCTTCTCGTCCGCCCGCGGCGGGTAGCCGAGCGACAGCGACATCAGGAAGCGGTCGAGCTGCGACTCCGGCAGCGGGAAGGTCCCCTGGTGCTCGAGGGGGTTCTGGGTCGCCAGCACGACGAAAGGCTCGGGGATCGAATAGCGCTTGCGCTCGACCGACACCTTGCGCTCGCTCATCGCCTCGAGCAGCGCCGACTGGGTCTTCGGGGTGGCCCGGTTGATCTCGTCCGCCAGCACGATGTTGGCGAACAGCGGGCCGGGCACGAACTCGAAGAGCTGCATCTTCTGGTTGTAGATCGACACCCCGATGATGTCGGACGGCAGCAGGTCGCTGGTGAACTGGATGCGCTGGAAGGAGAGCCCGAGCGAGCGGGCCAGGGCCTGGGCGAGCGTGGTCTTGCCGACGCCGGGGACGTCCTCGAGCAGGACGTGGCCGCGGGCGAGCAGGCAGACGACGGCGAGGCGGATGACCTCGCGCTTGCCGCGGATGACGCGGGCGACGTTCTCCTCCAGGCGGCGGATCGGCTCGGCGGCATGGAGGACGTCGTCGCTGGTTTCGACGGCTAGGGATTCCATCGTGATGGCTTTACGGTTCCCAAGTGATCTGTGGATGACACCGGCGTTCGAGGGACGGATAGCCCCCTTCAGAACGCGGAACGGCGCGGCGGGATTCCGGACATCCGTGAAGTATATCGCGGAGATATTTGACCGCCGCATTACCGTCTTCTAAGATAGGGAGGAAAACCGGCGGCGAATGCCTCACCTCCGTGATCCCCAGAAGCAAAATAGAACAGGAGTCCCAGTGCCCCCAAGGCCGGAAGGAGCGAAAACGACCATGGCAGCAGACACCAAGGCGGAGCGTTTGAAAGCGATCGACGGCACGCTGGCACAGATCGAACGCCAGTTCGGCAAGGGGGCGATCATGCGCCTGGGCCAGCGCGAGACGGTGGGGATCGAGGCGATCTCGACCGGCTCGATCTCGGTGGACTTCGCGATCGGCATCGGCGGCTTCCCGCGCGGCCGGGTGGTGGAGGTCTACGGCCCGGAGTCCTCCGGCAAGACGACGCTCGCCCTCTCGGTCGTCGGGCAGGCCCAGAAGCGGGGCGGGATCGCGGCGTTCATCGACGCCGAGCACGCGCTCGACGCCGAGTACGCCAAGAAGCTGGGGGTCGACATCGACAACCTCCTCGTCTCGCAGCCCGACAACGGCGAGCAGGCGCTCGAGATCGCCGAGATGCTGGTGCGCAGCAGCTCGGTCGACGTGGTGGTGGTCGACTCGGTGGCGGCCCTGGTGCCGAAGGCCGAGATCGAGGGGGAGATGGGAGACTCGCACGTCGGCCTCCAGGCCCGGCTGATGTCGCAGGCCCTCCGCAAGCTCACCGCCATCGTCGCCAAGTCGAACACCTGCCTGATCTTCATCAACCAGATCCGCGAGAAGATCGGCGTCATGTTCGGCAACCCGGAGACCACGACCGGCGGCCGGGCGCTCAAGTTCTACGCCTCGGTGCGCATCGACATCCGCCGCATCGCCGCGCTCAAGGACGGCGAGGTGGTGACCGGCTCGCGCGCCAAGGTCAAGGTGGTGAAGAACAAGGTCGCCGCCCCCTTCCGGCAGGCGGAGTTCGACATCGACTACGGCGAGGGGATCTCGAAGACGGGGGAGCTGGTGGACCTCGGCGTCGACCACAAGCTGGTGGTCAAGAGCGGCGCCTGGTACTCCTACGGCGATCTCCGCCTCGGCCAGGGGCGCGACAACGCCAAGGCGTTCCTGCGCGACAATCCCGACCTCGCCACGGAGATCGAGACCAAGATCCGCGAGCGGATGGGGATGCCCTCGCTCGCCACCTCTCCGATGCGCGAGGTGATGGCGGGAGAGTAGGAGGTCAGGAGGCTTCGCGGAAGACCCGCCGCCACCAGCGCTGGTAGGCGGGCTGCCCGCGCTTCTCGGCCTGCTCCTCGAGCTGCTCGACCGGCGCCGGAAGCAGGGCGAGGCGCCCCTTCTGGAGCTGGTGCAGCAGGAGGTCCATCTCACGGCCGCGCAGGCGGGCCTCGCCGGAGAACGCCGCGCCGAGGGAGGTCTTGCCGTCGAAGCGGGCGTAGAAATCGCGCGCCCGGGCGGGCATCCGCGCCTTCTCGCCCTCGGCCGGCTCCTCCACCCACACCGGGTAGCAGCGCTCCAGCAGGTCGAGCGGCACGGCCATGTGCCGCCGGGCCACCAGCACCTGCTCCTCGGTCGCCTGCTCGAGCAGCAGGTCGTAGACGCTCATCTCCTGGGTATGGCCTTCGGCGGCCTCGCCCACGTCCTCGATGTCGAGCACCCCGTCGACGCAGAGCTGGAACGCTCCGCTCAGGAAGCGGAAGTAGGAGCCGCGGATCTTCTTGTGCAGCTCGGCGAGCGTCCTGCGCCCGTCCACCTGCTCCACCAGCCGCCGCTGGACCGGCGTCAGCGTCTCCGGTGTCTCCGCGCCGCGCCAGTGCTCGCCCCGGCGCAGGACCACGTTGTCGTGCACCAGGACGCGGCGCAGGCGCCGCACCTCGTCGAGCCAGCGCGCCCCCTCCATCTCGAGCCCCATGACGTCGATCGGCTCGGGGAGGATCTCCTCGTCCTGCGGCATCTCCGCCTGGAAATAGAAGATCCCCCGGTTCCACAGGAAGAGGTCGCAGACGAGGTCCTCGATCTGCTCGCGCAGGGTGTGCTGGATGACGTCGGCGGAGAGCATCCCCAGCTCGCGCAGGGCGACGCCCAGGCGGACGTTCTTGCTCGCGCAGTGGCTGAGCGCCCGGAAGAGCTGGTCGTCGGAGAGGTGCCCGTGGAGGACGAGGTACTGGCCGTAGAACTCCGCGGGATCGTTCGACAGGCAGCCCACGACCGCGCCCGATAGAAAGTAGATCCGCTTCTCGCGCTCGCTGCGGCGGATCACCAGGGCGCCCGTGCAGCGCTCGGTCCTCGCCCATTGCAGCAGGGCGCCGAGGGGAAAGGAGGTCAGTCGGCCGGAGAATTCCATGGGGCTCTCGGCGTTCAGTCTAGCAGGGCGCGAAGATTTTTCGCTCGCGGGGCCCCTGGTATGCTTGCCGCCATGCACCGCGCCCAGTCTCTCCTCCTCGCCAGTGCCCTGCTCTCGCTGACGCTCGCCGGCCGCTCGAGCGGCGCGGCTCTCCCTTGCCGGCCCTGCGCCGGCCTCCGCCTGTATCCATCGCCCCCCGCCGCCGCCGCGGAACCGGCGGCGGCGCCCACCGCCCCACTGGTCGGTCTCCCCGAGGTCGCCCGCGCGCTGAAACCCGCCGGCCTCGAGCCGGGGGGCCCCCTCTTCGTGGCCTCCGAGATCCCGCTCGCCGAGGGGGCCCCAGGCGACGACGCCAACCCGGCAGACATCTCCCTGCAAGCGATCGTGGCGAGCGGCGCGACCCCCTGGGTCTCGCTGGTCTTCCGTACGCCGCCCCCCCTCGCGCAAGGGGCCGAGCGCCTCCAGGCCGAGCTGCGCGCCGCGGTGGCCATCGCCGCCAAGGCGCCCGCCGGGAGCTGGTTCCAGGTCGTCTGGCGCCCGCAGACGGGGAGCTTCTCCCCCTCCGAGTACGCCTTCCTGCTCAAGCGCGCCGCGGTGGCGCTGACCGGCGCCCGGCCCGAGGTGAAGGTGGCGACCGAGGGGCTGCCGGCCGACCGGGAAGTCCTCAAGGCGTTCTATGGCGAGGAGGTGGCCGCGTACCTCGAGGCGGTGGCCCTGATGCCGGCCCCCGCCGACGCGCTCAAGGCGGCGGTCGAGACCCTCGCGAACCTCGACCCCGGCCGGCCGGTGGTGCTCGACGCCCTGCCGGTCCCGGCGCCCGAGGCCGATCCCGCCGAGATGCTCGCCGCCGCCGCCCGCAATTCCGTGCTCGGCATCGACCTCACCCTGTTCCGCGCCCCCGGCCTCGACACCACCCGCCTGGTCGCCGTGCTCTCGCCGCTGGTGCTGCTCGCCCGCGAGTTCAAGGGGGATCTCTCCTACGACGCCGCCTCGTCGCCGTCGGGGGCGGAGGGGGCCTGGGCGTTCGTCAGCGGCAAGGACCTCTCGCTGCGGGTGATCGTCCTCTCCTCGCCGAGGCTCGATTCCGTGACCCTGCGCTTCGCCGATCCCGAGCTGCGCCGGCCGGCGCGCTTCCCGATCGGCCGCCAGCGGGCCCTCCCTCCCAGCGGCCAGGTGGTCGGCCAGACGCTCGAGCTCCAGGTCCCCTCGCCCGGACGGGTCAGCGTGATCGGCCTCGACCGCCCGACCGCCGCCGAGCGCAAGGGGGTCGCGGAGAAGGTGACCGTGTCGTCAGAACGCGAGATCCCGGTCGAGGAGATCCTGCGCCGGCTGCAAGGCTTCGAGGACGCCCAGAACCGCCGGCTCGAGCACTACATCGCCCTCAACACCACGGCGCTCCGCTTCCAGCCGTCGGCCGGCACGCAGGCGATCGAGGCCACGCTCCAGGGCCCCTTCTTCTTCGATCCCAGGACCGGCTCGGACTGGGCGTGGCAGACGCTCTATGTCAACGGCGTCCGCTGGCGGGGGAAGACCCTGCCGGAGATCCCGCTGATCCAGCCGGAGAAGGCGGCCGCCCTGCCGCTCGAGATCCACTTCACCAAGCAGTACCGCTACCGGCTGCGCGGCTCGGACCGCCTCGACGGCCGCGACGCCTGGGTGGTCGACTTCTCCCCCGCCAGCCCGGACGAGACCGGCAAGCTCTACCGGGGGACGGTGTGGATCGACAAGCAGCTCTCCTCCCGGCTGCGCACCCGCGCCGTGCAGATCGGCCTCGAGGGGGAGGTGCTGTCGAACGAGGAGACGATGTTCTACACCCCCGTCGACGCGGCGGGCCAGCCCGCTCCCTGGGCGGCGACGAGCTACGTGCTGCCGCTGCGGCTGGTCGCCCAGCAGATCCTCTCGGTGATGAACAACGCCACGGTGGTCGAGCGCGAGACGAAGCTGACCGAGGTGAAGGTCAATACCCCCGACTTCGAGGCCGCCCGCCGGCAGGTCGACGCCTCGGACGTCACCATGGTGCGCGACACCGACAAGGGGCTGCGCTACCTGGTCAAGAACGAGCAGGGAGAGCGGGTGGTCAAGGAGGGGTTCGCGGTCAGCAAGCTGTTCGGGGCCGGCGGCCTGTTCTTCGACGACTCGCTGAGCTACCCGCTGCCGCTCGCCGGCATCAACTACTTCTCGTTCGACTACAAGGGGACGGGGCAGCAGGTCAACCTCTTCTATGGCGGCGTCCTGCTGATCGCCAGCGCCGCCCAGCCGCGCCTGTTCGGCAGCCGCTTCGACGTGGGGATGAGCGCCTTCGGCATCGCCGTGCCGTTCACCGACACCTTCTACCGCGACGGCCGCGAGGTGAAGACCGAGGCGGTCAAGCAGCGGCCGGCGAACGTCGGCTTCAAGCTCGGCCACCCGATCGGCAACTTCATCAAGATCGACACCGAGTACGAGATCCTCTACTTCCACTACGCCAAGGCGGACGGCGCGGCGAAGGACTTCCGGCTGCCGAGCGACAACCTCACCCACTCCTTCTCGCTGGCCACCACCTACGCCCGCTCGGGCTACCGGGTCGAGGCGGAGGGGAGCTACAACGCGCGCTCGCAGTGGGACCCCTGGGGGCTCCCCGGCAACCCCGACTTCAGCACGGACAAGAAGGACTTCCTGCGCTGGGACGTCGCGGCGAGCAAGAACTGGTACCTGCCGAAATTCCAGAAGGTCGGGCTCGAATTCGACTACGCCTCGGGCTCGGACCTCGACCGCTTCAGCAAGTACCAGTTCGGCTTCTTCGGCGACACCCGCGTGCACGGCTATCAGAGCAACCTGGTGCGGGCGTCGCGGGTCTACGCCGGCCATGCCTCCTACGGCTTCGAGATCGGCGAGGCGTTCCGCCTCGACGGCGTGGCCGACGCCGCCCTCGCCACCGACCGCGAGAGCGGGCTCGACCGCAAGCTCCTCGCCGGCGTGGGGCTCGCGGGGACCTTCATCGGACCCTGGCAGACGGTGGTCAACCTCGACGTCGGCACGCCGGTGGCCGGTCCGGACCACGGCTTCGTGCTCTATCTGGTGTTCCTCAAGCTGTTCAAGTAGGGCGCTTCTTCTTGACCTCGTCCCGCAGGGCCCGGAACCCTTCCAGCCGGGCCTTGAGCTTCGCCTCGTGCCCCTCCCCCTTGGGCTCGTAGAAGCGGGTCCCCTGGAGCGCGTCGGGGAGGCAGTCGAGCCCGCCGACTCCCTCCTCGGTGTGCGGCGCATAGACGTAGCCGGCGCCGTAGCCGAGCTCCTTCATCAGGCCGGTGGGAGCGTTGCGGATCGAGAGCGGCACCGGATCGGCGGGGCGCTCCTCGACGGTGCGCCGCGCCGCCTTGTAGCCGTCGTAGACGGCGACGCTCTTCGGGGCGAGGGAGAGAAAGACGACAGCCTGCGCCAGCGCCAGCTCCCCTTCAGGGCTCCCGAGCAGGTGATAGGCGTCGCGTGCGGCGAGGGTCTGGAGGAGGGCCTGCGGATCGGCGAGGCCGACGTCCTCGCTGGCGAAGCGGATCATCCGCCGCGCCACGTAGAGCGGGTCCTCGCCGGCCGCCAGCATGCGGGCGAACCAGTAGAGGGCGGCGTCCGGATCGCTCTCGCGCATCGACTTGTGGAGCGCCGAGATCAGGTTGTAGTGCTCCTCCCCCGACTTGTCGTAGAGCAGCACCTTGCGCTGCGCCACCCGGCGCACGGTCTCGACGTCGATCCGCGCCTCGTCGGCGTCGGCCGCCGCCAGCTCGAGGAGGTTCAGCGCCTTGCGCGCGTCCCCGGAGGCGAGCTGCGCCAGCTCCGCCAGCGCCTCGGGGTCGGCCGTCACCCCCGACGCCCCCAGCCCCCGCTCTGGATCGGTGAGGGCGCGGCCCAGCATCCCGGTCAGGTCCTCGGGCGAGAGCATCTCCAGCACCACGACACGGGTGCGCGAGAGGAGCGCCGCGTTGAGCTCGAACGACGGGTTCTCGGTGGTGGCTCCCACCAGCACCACGTCGCCGCTCTCGACGTAGGGGAGGAAGGCGTCCTGCTGGGCGCGATTGAAACGGTGGATCTCGTCGACGAAGAGGAGGGTGCGCCGCCCCTGGGCCTTCCTCAGGCGGACGGCCTCGGCCATCACCTCCTTGACCTCCTTGATCCCCGAGGTGACCGCCGAGAAGGGGACGAAGTGCGAGGAGGTGGCGGCGGCGAGGATGCGCGCCAGGGTCGTCTTCCCCGTCCCCGGCGGTCCCCAGAAGATCAGCGACGGCACGCGGTCGGCGGCGATGGCACGGCGCAGGAAACCGTTCTCCCCCACCACCTTGCGCTGTCCGACGACCTCCTCCAGGGTGCGCGGGCGCATCCGCTCGGCAAGGGGGGCGGTGGCCGGCGGCCGGTCGAGCTGCGCAGCCGCTGGCGCGGCGGGTTCCTGGTCGTCGAAGAGCGAGCGCGGCATCAGGGCAAGACTATCAGGGAGAAAGCAGCGCGACCTCCACCCGCGCGTCATTGAAGCAGGCGCCGCCGCCGAGGTCGGCGAGGTGGTCCGGGGCCAGCGCATTCGCCGTGGCGCCGTTCAGCGTGCTGCGCCCCCAGAGCCCCTTGGGCAGGGCGGCGACTCCCGGCAGCAGGTCCGGATTGAGCCGCACCGCCACCCGCACCTCGCCGAGGTCGTTCCAGACGCGCACCGTCTCCCCGCCCAGGATCCCGCGGCCGGCCGCGTCGCCCGGGTGGATCTCGACGGCCGCCGGCTCGCGCACCAGCTGCCCGAGGGTCGAGCTGATGGTGCGGCCGGTGGCCGGCGAGATCAGCGCCAGCGGATAGCGTTCATCCCTCTCCACATCCTGAAAGGTGTAGAGGCCCTGCGGCGCCTCGCGGTCGAGCGCCTCGGGAACCAGGTGGACCTTGCGGTCCGCCGTCTGCGGGAAGGCGTCGACGAACTGGATGGGCGCCGCGCCGCAGTCGGGGACGGCCACGCCGTCGCGCTCGATCTCGCCGCGCACCCGCGCCGAGCCGCCGAGGAGGGCCGCGGCGATCCCCTCAGCCGTCGTGACGTCTCCGGGCCGCTCCAGCTCCAGACGGCGGATCAGCTCGGCGAACACCTCGACGTTCGGCCGCGCCTCCCCCGCCGGCGTGGCGACGGGCGAGGTCTTGTACAGCACCATGGAGCCGTAGCCGCGCACCAGCTCCGCGTGCTCCAGGAAGTGGGTGGCCGGCAGCACCAGGTCGGCCCACAGCGCGGTGTCGGTCCACACCTGCTCGAAGACGACGGTGAACAGATCCTCCCGCGCCAGACCCCGGCGCACCTTCTCCTGGTTCGGCATCGTCGCCAGCGGATTGCAGTTGTAGACGAAGAGGGCGTGCACCGGCGGCTCGCCGGCGAGCAGGGTCTCCCCCAGCTTGTTCATGTTGATCGTCCGTGGGGACCGCGGGCTCGGGCCTGAGGGCTCCGACTCCGTGACCGCGCGGAGATCGAGCGCGCCTCCCCAGAGGCCGGAGTTGCTCATCGTGTAGCCGCCGCCGCGGACGCCGAACTTCCCCGCCACCGCCGGCAGGGCCAGCGCCGCCGCCACCGCCGAGCCGCCGTTCCGGTTGCGCTCGAACCCCCAGCCGGTGCGGATCAGGGCCGGCGACGACTCGGCGTAGAGACGGGCGAAGCGCTCGAGATCGCCTGCCGGCACGCCGGAGGCCGCGGCGGCGCGCTCCAAGGTCCACGGCAGCGCCCGCCGCCGCAGCTCCTCGGCGCCGGTCGTGTGCGCGGCGAGGAAGTCGAGGTCGGCGTGCCCCTCCGCGAACAGCCAGCGAATGACGGCGAGCGCGAGCGGCAGGTCGCTGCCGGGGCGCGGCGCGAGATGGAGGTCGGCCTTCTTCGCCAGCGGCGTCCGCCGCGGGTCGATCACCACCAGCCGCCCCCCGGCGTCCAGGGATTCCTTGATGAAGGGCACCGCGTGGATGCCGGAGGCGGAGGGGTTCACCCCCCAGAGGACGGTCAGCCGCGCGTGCCGGAAATCCGGCAGGGCGACGCCGGCCATCTTGCCGTAGAGGCCGGCCGCGGCCCGCCCCGACGGCGCGGCGCAGACCGTGCGCGCGAGGCGCGAGGCGCCCAGCCGGTGGAACAGGCGGGCGTCCGTCGCGTCCTGGGTCAGCAGGCCGTTCGAGCCGCCGTAGCAGAAGGGGAGGATCGACTCGCCGCCGTGGCGCTCACGCGCCGCGGAGAGCCGCGCCGCCGCGAGGTCGAGCGCCGCGTCCCAGGAGATCCGCTCGAAGCGCCCCTCGCCTTTCGCACCGACCCGCCGGGCGGGATAGAGCAGCCGGTCCGGGCCGTAGAGATGCTCGGGCAGCCGGCGCACCTTGGCGCAGATGTACCCTTGAGTGACCGGATTGACCCGGCTGCCGTCCACCTTGACGACGCGCCCCCCCTCCACCCGCACGTCCAGGCTGCAGGCGTCCGGACAGTCGAGCGGGCAGGCGCTGGGGAGGACGGCGACAGAGGGCGCGGCGGGTTGGATCGGTTCGGCCATACGGAGATTGTAGTCACCGGAACCGATCCTGTCCCGGACCACTTTGGCGTCGTTGGAGCGGACCAATCCGAGGCTTCGGTGAAGGGCGACCGCGGGTCGCCCCTACACCCATGGCTCGGCGCAGGTGTAGGGGCGACCCGCGGTCGCCCTCTACGCCGTCGCCCCTACGCCTCGCCGCCCTGCTCGATCGCGCGCACGATGGCGTCGGTGAACTCCGTGGTGGTCGCCTCGCCGCCGAGGTCGCGGGTGCGGATCTTCTGGTTGACGATCACGTCGCGCAGCGCCCGGCGGATCCGCTGCGCCACCTCGTCCTTCTGCATGTGGAAGAGCATCATGATCGCCGAGCGGATCAGCGCCAGCGGGTTCGCCAGGTTCTTGCCGGCGATGTCCGGGGCGCTGCCGTGCACCGCCTCGAAGACCGCTCCCTCGATCCCGATGTTGCCGCCGGGGACCACGCCCAGCCCTCCCACCAGCCCGGCGCAGAGGTCGGAGACGATGTCGCCGTAGAGGTTCTCGAGCAGCAGCACGTCCCACTCCTCGGGGCGCATGACGAGCTGCATGCACATGTTGTCGACGATGCGGTCGTCCGACTGGATCTCGGGGTACTCCACGGCCACCCGGCGGACACAGTCGAGGAACAGGCCGTCCGAGAGCTTCATGATGTTCGCCTTGTGGACGGCCGTCACCCGCTTGCGGCCGTGCCGGCGGGCATACTCGTAGGCGAAGCGGGCGATGCGCAGCGAAGCCTTCTCGGTGATGATCTTGATGCTCTCGACCACCCCCGGGACCACGATGTGCTCGAGGCCGGAGTAGAGGTCCTCGGTGTTCTCGCGCACCACGATGATGTCCACCCCGGTGAACCGGCTGGGGATGCTCTCGAGCGAGCGCGACGGGCGCAGGTTGGCGTAGAGCTCGAGCTCCTGGCGCAGCTGGACGTTGATCGACTTGAACCCCTTGCCGACCTGGGTGGTGATCGGCCCCTTGAGCGCCAGCCGGTTGCGGCGGATCGACTCCAGGACCTCGGGAGGGAGCGGGTTGCCGTACTTCTCGAGCGCCTCGGTGCCGGCGATGTGGCGTTCCCATTCGATCCCGGCACCGGCGGCGGCGAGCACGCGCACGGTGGCCTCGCTGACCTCCGGGCCGATCCCGTCGCCGGGGAGGAGGGTGACGGTGGTCTTGCTGGTCGCTTCGGAGCTCATCGCTTCGGACTCCCTTCGGTTGGCGGGTGCGGGGCGGCGAGCGCCGCCAGCGGATAGCGCAGCGTCTTCTGCAGCCACTCGCCGTTCTCGGCGACGCTCCGCGTGAGCCCCGCGACCAGCGCGTCGCGCTGCTCGTAGAGGCGGTAGCCTTCCCGCGGCCGCAGATAGCCGGCGGCCCGCGGCTCTTCCTGGAACAGCGCCTGCCTCGCCGATCTCGGCGGCGCGCCGGGCATAGCGCTCGCGGTTGTCGAGCAGCGCCTTGACCACGAACGGCATCACCATCGAGTAGTCGGCCTGCGCGCTCTCGGTCGTCTGCTGGTAGGTGTCGCGGTCGACCTTCCCCCAGGTCACCGCCTCGGCCGGCGGGCAGGACGACAGCGACCCTTCGGTCACCGGCGCGCTGACGATCTGGACGTCGAAGGTGTAGCCGCGGATCCCCTCGAGGCCGAGCACCTGGCCGAGCGCGGGCTCGGGCTGCAGGTTGTAGTTCTTCGGCACGCCGCCGCCGAGGATCAGGGTGGCGAGCGACTGCGCGGGGTGGGTGAACAGCCCCCAGTGATGGTAGGCGCACGACTCGAAGACCTCGGCGTGGAGATCGAGCGAGAATTCGTATTCGGCGAGCAGGCCCGCCTGGCGCATCGCCCACAGCTTCATCGAGTTGAGGAACAGGCTGCCGTCGCCCGGCGCGCCGACCAGGATCGGCAATCCCAGGCGCCAGCAGGTGGCGAGCAGCCCCGGCGCGACGCCGTTCTTCTCCTCCTGGGCGGCGTAGATGCGGCCGAGCAGGTAGCGCAGCTCGGTCCCCGTCATCGACTTCTGGAACTCGGGGCGCAGCAGGCAGGCGGTCATGAAGCGGTCCTGCTGGAACAGGACGTCCTCGTCGAAGGCCATGTCGGTGACGCGGATCGTCTTCTCGTCGCGCAGCACGCCGTCGTCGCCGAAGATCGGGACCTCGAAGATCGGATCCGGATGCTCGTCGAGGCTGCGGTGGCCGTCGTGGTAGCAGACGGCGTCGGTGGTGCTGAGATAGGCGACCCAGCCGGTCTCGAGCAGGGGGATCAGCCAGGCCTGGTGCTGCCCGGAGACGGTGACCGGACCGGCGATCGCCAGCGTCAGCGGGCAGCCGGCCCCGATCGCCTGGTCGAGCAGGCGATAGACCCGCCGCAGGTAGGCGCCGCCGAACGCCGGCAGGCAGGAGTTGAACAGCTCGTCGAGCGTTGCGCACTCGTCGACCCGCCGCACCTCGACGCGGCGCTTGGGTCGCAGATGGACGTTGCGCGGGAGACGGTTGTCGTGCTCGCTGCTCATGGCAGCGTACGGTATAACAAAACCTAGTTTCCCAATTGCTCGATACGGGCGGCCACGTCGCGATAGTTGGGGTTGAGGCCGGAGAGGTCGACGAAGGTCTGGAAGGCGGAGACCCGGTCCTCGAGGGCGAGGTAGGAGCAGCCGAGGTCGTAGAGGAGGCCGAGATGGTCCTCCTCGCCGAGACCGGGGGCCTCGAGGCCGCGCTCGTACCAGGTGATCGCCACGTCCGGAAGCCCCTTGTCGAGGAAGCAGAGGCCGAGCATCGAGCAGCCGAGCACGAGATGGCCGTCATCCTTGGCGGCGATCTGGAACTCGCCGATCGCCTCGTCGAGGAGCCCCATCTCGCGGTAGGCGATGCCGAGGTTGAAGTGGGTGTCGTAGTCGGTCGGCGAGAGGTGCTCGGCGACCCCCTTCTTGAACCCTTCGACGATCTCCTCGAGCGACTGCTCGGCCGGGGCCGCGCCGACGCTGCCGCTGCCGCCGCCACGGAAGAGATCCTCCTGCGACAGCTCCTGCTCGAGCTCCGCCGCGAGATCGAAGAAATCGTCCTCCTCGTCGAACACGCTGCGCGACTCGGCCGCTCCGGCTTCCGCGAGCTTCCCCGGGCGGTTCTTCTCCGCCTCGTCGAGCCAGCTCAAGCCCCCGGTGTCGTCCAGGCTCGGCAGGCTGCGCGGCGGTGTCGGCGACGTCTGCGGTGATGGCGACGGCGCGGCGAAGCCGGTCCCCGTCCCGGAAGGCTCCCAGTCGAGATCCTCGCTCTCGATCATCGCGCCGATCTCGAGCGGGTTGAACATCACGGGGCGCGGCGGGGCCCCCGGCTCCGGCTCGGCGGCGGTGATCGCGGCCGGGGGCGGCGGCGGGATCGCGGGCGGCGAGATCATCGGCTGCGGGGGCTGCGGGAGCTGCGATGGCGGCGCGGCGGCGGGCCGCTTGGCGCGCGGCTCGATCAGGCCGCGCAGCATCTGGTCGATGTCCCCGGCGGAACGCTTGCGCGGCGCAGCGGCCGGAGAGGACGCGGCGACCGGCGGCGCGGCCACGGGCTCGATCGCGGGTGGAGGTGGAGGCGGCGGCGCGGCCGGCACGGGCTCGACGGCCGGAAGCTCGGCCGGCGTCTCGCTCTGCGGCGCCGGAGCGGCGGCGGCTGGCGGGGCCGGCGGAGCCATCGGAGCCGGCGGCGCCGGGGGTGGTGCCGGAGCCGGCTCCACCTCCTCGACCTCGAGGAACGAGCCCGGCCCGGCCTGGACACGGTCGCCGTCGAGGCGGTAGCCGGCCTCGATGAGATGCCGCCGCGTCTTCGTCCAGAGCGCACCGCCGCCCGACCCGGCGGCGATCCGCGACATCGCATTGGCCAGCTCGACCACCCGCTCGTGCGCCCCCTTGTCGAGGTGGATCTCGATCATGGTGGCATAGGCGCCGAGATTCTGCGGCCGGATCCGCAGCGCCTCGCGCAGGCGCTCCAGGGCCTTGTCCTCGAGCCCGTACTTGGCCAGCACCTCGGCCTCGCTGACCAGGTCCTCGTCGCGCGCCGTGACGGAGGGCGGGTGGAGCTCCGCCGCCGTCCGCTCGAGCAGGTCGGTGTCGAGCCCGGGATCCGGCGGCATTCCCGGCATTCCCGGCATCTCCGGAACAGGTGCGGAGGGGAGAGCGTCCTCCAGATCGAGGAGCGGCAGCTCCTGCTCGACGGCCCAGACCCCGGGGTCGAACGGCGGCGGCTCGGGCTGCTCGAGCTCCAGGAGGATGGCCTCGTCGGCGGGGAGCTGGACCTCCTTGAAGGGGCCCGTGGGGAGCTCGCCGAGCTCCCCGAGGTCGAGCTCCACCTCGCCGGTCCCCTGATCGGTGGGGAAATCGGCCGGAACGGCGGGAAGGAACCGGCGCCGCGGCGGCCGTCTCGTCGCCGCGGGACCAGGCCGAGCCGAGACGGCTGCTGGGGCCCGCGAGCATGTCCGGCGGCGGCTTGACCAGGCTCGCCGGCTCGTCGTCCGCGTCCATGTCGAGGACGAACGCCTCGTCGAGGTCGAGCTCGATCTCGGGCTCGGGCTCCTCCAGCTCGTCGGCCGGCGCTTCCGCCACCGGCGGGGCCGTGGCCGCCGCCGCCGCCCGCAGGGCCGCGGCGAGCTCGTCCTCGTCCCAATCGTCCTGGTCCGCGAGCCGGCCGCCGTAGGGGATCTCGGACTCCGGCTCCGGCTCGGGCGCCGGCGGCGGCTCGAGCGGCGCGCGCGGCTCGACCGGGCGGGGCGGCGCTGGCGCAACGGGGGCGACGGGCGCGGGTATCGCCGCCGCGGAGGCCTCGGGCTCCGCGATCGCGCTGCCGCGTCCGAGGCGCGCGGCCTGCGGATTGCGCTCGGTGGCGAAGGCCAGGAAGCGGGTGGCGGCGGCGACGTTCCCCGAGTCGCGGAGCCTGAGGAAGGCGTCGTTGATGAACGCCATGTTGCTGCTGTCGATGTCGAGCGCCCGCTCGTAGACCTGCCCCGCGTCCTGTGACCGGCCGTGGGCCATCATCATCTCGGCGATGACCCGGTACTCGTTCATCGCCTTCTCGATCAGCTGCTGCGACTGGTAGATCTCGGCGAGCTTGACGTGGTAGCTCGGGTTGTTCGGCTCGAGGTCCGCCATCTTCTGGTAGATGGCGATCGCCGACGCGGCGTTGTCGTGCTTCTGGTAGTAGTCGGCGAGCACCTGGTACTGGGTGCGCGCCTCGTTGACCAGCCCCTGCCGGTGGTAGAGCTCGGCGAGCTTCTCGTAGACCTCGAGCCGCGTCGGGTCGAGCTTGATGATCTTCTTGTAGATCGCGATCGCCTTGACGAAGAAACCTTCCGTCGAGTACTGCTCGGCGATCTGCGTGAAGAAGTCGACCGCCTCGTCGATGCGCTGGATGCGCGCGTAGAGGTCGCCGATCCGGTTCAGCGTATTGATGTCGTTGGGATTTTCCGCCAGCAGCTTCCTGTACTCGCGGATCGCCGGCTCGATCTTGCCGCGCGAGACGTACTTCTCGGCGGTCTGCACGATCTGCTCGCGCTGCACGGCCATCAGACGTGCGCCTCACGAGGGAGAACCGGCCGGAAGCTCAGCCGGTGAACCGGGCTCGGCCCGTAGGTGACCAGCGCGTCGAGGTGCTCGGGGACCGAGTACCCCTTGTGGGCGGCGAAGCCGTATTGGGGGTAGTCGCGGTGGAGGTCGACCATCATCCGGTCGCGCTCCACCTTGGCGACGATCGAGGCGCAGGCCACCGCGTAGCTGAAACAGTCGCCGCGGATCACCGGCAGGCAGGGGAAGGCGAAGCCGGAGAGGCGGACGGCGTCCACCACGGCGCAGTCGGGCGCCGGCCGCAGGCGCGACAGCGCCTCGCCCATGGCGACCCGGGTGGCTTCGAGGATGTTGATGCGGTCGATGATCTCGGGGGAGACCGCGGCGACCACCACGGCCACCGCCTGGGCGCGGATGGCGGCGGCGGCGCGCTCGCGTTCGGGCGCCGTGAGGCACTTGCTGTCGTCGACGCCGGGGACCCGGCAGCGGCCGTCGAGCAGGACCGCCGCCGCCACCACCGGGCCGGCGAGCGATCCCCGGCCGACCTCGTCGACGCCGGCGATCAGGCCATAGCCACAGCGGGCGAGCCCTTCCTCGAGGCCGCAGAGCAGGTGGAGGCGATAGGCCTCGAGAAACAGCTCGATCATCGCCCGGGCCGGTCGAACCGGTTGCGCCGCCCTGCTCACCACGACTCCTTTCCGCTCGACCCCCGGACGATACCGCTCGCGGCGCCGGAAGCCGGCCTTACGGCCGGTCCCGGTCGTCCCGGCGCTCTTCGATGCGGGCCGCCTTGCCGCGCAGATTGCGCAGATAGTACAGCTTGGCCCGGCGCACCCGGCCGCGACGGATCACCTCGATCTTGTCGACGTTGGGGGAGCTCATCGGGAAGATCCGCTCGACACCGACGCTGCCGGACATCTTGCGCACCGTGAAGGTCTCCCGGGTCCCGCCGCCGCGGCGGGAGATCACGACCCCCTGGAAGATCTGGATTCGCTGCTTGTCGCCCTCGACCACGCGCACGTGGACGCGGAGCGAGTCCCCGGGCTTGAAATCGGGTACGCCCTGCCGCACATAGACACTCTCGACCTGGTCCAACTGGTTCATGACTCACCTCGTTACCCGACGGATCGCCCTTGGGGACAATACCGTCATTATTTCGATTTCGCTGGGGCCGCGCAAGCAGCATCCCGCTCGCCGCCTGTCAGAGCCCCGCGCAACGTCTCAAGATCCTCTCTCTGCCGCCGGCTCAAGGCCGCCTGGACCGCCGGATTCTCGAGCAGGTCCGGCCGCTTGGCGAGCGTCGCCCGCAAAGCCTCCCGTTCCCGCCAGCGCCCGATCGCCGCATGGTCCCCCGAGGTCAGCACCGCGGGGACCGCGAGCCCCTCCACCACCGGCGGCCGCGTGTAGTGCGGGTGGTCGAGCAGGCCGGCCCGGAAGCTGTCGTTCTCGACCGAGTCGGCGAGGCCGATCACCCCTGCCACCTGCCGCGACAGCGCCTCGATCAGCACCATCGCCGGCAGCTCGCCGCCCGACAGCACGTAATCCCCGATCGAGACCTCCTCGTCGACCACCGTCTCGCGCACCCGCTCGTCGATCCCCTCGTAGCGCCCGCAGAGGAGGACGAGCCCCGCTTGCGAGGCGCGCGCCGCCAGGGCGCGCACCTTCGCTTCGTCGAGCCGCGCCCCCTGCGGCGAGAGGAGCACCCGCCAGGGGCGCTCTGCGTCCTCGGGGGCTTCGGACCCTCCCGGCGAAACCGCGCGCACCGCACGCAGCCAGGGGGGCGCCGTCATCACCATCCCGCCGCCGCCGCCGTACGGCTCGTCGTCGACGCTGCGGTGACGGTCCTCCGAGAAGCCGCGCAGGTCGTGAACCCTCACCTGCAACAACCCCTTCTCCCGCGCCTTGCCGAGCAGGCTGGTCGAGAGGAAGGGCTCGAACAGCTCCGGAAAGATCGTCAGGACGTCGAGGCGCATGTCTCGAGCAGCCCCGGAGGGAGCGCCAGGTCGATCCAGCCGCGCGCGACGTCGACGTCGAGCAGAAATTCCTTGACGAACGGCACCGGCACCCGCCGCCCCCCGCCCTCGACGATCAGCATCACGCCGCCGCCGTCCTCGACCACCTCGACGACCCGCCCCAGCTCCTCGCCATGGTTGCGGCAGCGGCAGCCGAGCAGCTCGTACTGGTAGTAGGTGCCGCTCGGCGCGCTCGGCACCTCGGCGCGCGGCACCTCGAGATCGAGCCCCCGCAGCGCCTCGGCCGCCTCGCGCGCCTCGCACCCCTCGAAGCGGACCACGGCGCCGCCCTTGTGCGGCCGCCCCGCGGCGACGGTCAGCGCGAGCGGTGGTTTCCCCTCGCGGATCCCCCACACCCGGCTCCCCGCCTGGAAACGGCCGGGGACGTCCGAGAGCACCTGGATCACGACCTCGCCACGGACGCCATGCGGCCGCAGCACGCGCCCCACGGCGACGCTCTCCGGCAGGTCGTCGCGCTCCGGGCGCGCGGCCTCCTCGCTGTCAGTCTTCGAGGATTTCGAGCTCATGGCGCACCCCCCGCCGGTCCTCGCGGGTCTCGAGCAGCGTGCGCATCGCCCGGGCGGTCCGCCCCTGGCGTCCGATCACCTTGCCGAGGTCGTCGGGGGCGACCTTCAGCTCGAGGACACCGCCGCCGCGCCGGCTCGGGATCTCCTGGACCTCGACCTGGTCGGGCAGGTCCACCAGCAGGCGGGCGAGCTCCTTGAGATCGTCGGCGAGCTCGGACATGCTCAGGCGCTCTTCTTCTTCGTCTGCGCGAGCAGTCTCTTGACCGTGGGCGACATCTGGGCGCCGTGGGAGAGCCAGTGGTCGGCGCGGACGGTGTCGATCGTCACCTGCGCGGGATTCTTCGTCGGGTCGTAATGACCGATCTCTTCCACCGCGGCGGCGGTCGGGGTGTTGCGCGAGTCCGACACCACCACGCGGAAGAACGGGTTGTTCCGGGCGCCCATGCGGCGCAGCCGAATCGTCAGCATCTTGAAGCCTCCAAGTCCTTGATTACGCTAGCGCGAGACAGACCGCGGCCCTCGAGGCCGGCGCGCAAAGGCGGGTAAGCTTAGCAGAGGTCGGCGCGGATGCCAAACCGGGGGGGTTCGGCCCACGCCTCGTCGCCCCGGCGAGGCCGTTATCTCCCCGCAGGAGCGGACCCGCCGTTGCAGGGAGGATAGCCCGGCACGGCGGAAAAATCACCCTCTTTCTCCATGCCATCCGGACTGGCGAGATCCTGTTGCGGGTGAGAGGGAAGAGATCGCCGGGCTCGAGCTTCAGCGTCGTGATTCCGTCGCCGTCGCCGTCACGACATCCCGGAGATCCTTGATGGCCGGGCGCAGCGAGTCGTCGAGGACGCAATGGATGATGGTCCGCAGCTCGGCGGCGGGGTCCATCTCATCGGCGACTTCGTGGAGGCGCACCGTCTCCCCGATCGGCTCGGGGAGGCTGAGCTTGACGCCGAGGAGCCGCCAGCGGAGGCCTTCCAGGGCGTCGAGGATCCTGCGAATCTCTTCCCGGGCCTCGATCAAAAGGGGCCCCGCTGGTTTCGTCACCGTGTCTCCTTCGCGGGCTCGCCGGCCCGGGTCGATCCGCCGTCCCCAAGCCTCCAGACCTGACCGACCTCCCGCCGGCACTCGTCGCAACCGCGCAGCAGGTGGCGGACGACCCCGCGCGCCTCAGGGCGCGAAAGCCCGCCGCGGACGAAGCCCTCCAGCTGGCCCGGCTCGGGGTGGTGCCGGTGGACCGTGGTCGCTCCGATCGAAGGGTCGTCTTCTCGGGCCGAAGGCTCAGGTGTCACCAAAACGGGACCAGCGGCAACTAAGTCATTGAGGAGTGTCTCTTTCAGGCGATTGATCACGAGAACAGCGTAAGGCGGCACCCCTGTTCTCGGAACCGAGGCGCGAAAGATTCCTTGAATCAAGGACGAAGAACCGATTTCGACGTCTTCACGCGGGCTCTTGAGGGATGGATTCCGATGGCGGAGAAAACACCTTCCGCGCTGGGCCTGGCTCTGGCCTTCCTGCGTTCCAAGCGCGGCTGGACCAAGAAACGGCTCGCCAGTGTCCTGGGAATGGGGGACCGTTCCCCCCTCTCGCGCTACGAACGGGGCGACCAGCTCACCCGCGAGCGGCTCGACGCCCTCGTCGCCCCGCTCGGCTACCCGCCGGAAGCGGTGGAGGTGCTGCGGTTCGCCGACCGTTTGATCTCCTTCGAGGAAGCGGAGTCCCCGGAGGAGCTCACCGCGGAGGAACGCGGTCGGATCGGCGTGGCGGCCATGGCCGCGGGCTGGAGCGCCGGGGAGCGGGTGTTCGAAGCACTGGTCCGCCGGAAGCTGGCGGAGAAGGCCGAGGCGGCGCGCCGGGAGGCGGAGGAATCCTGGGCGTCGCTGAAACGTGCGACACCTGAGGACCGAAGCGCTCTGGTGGCCGATTTCCCGGAGTTTCGGAGCCCTGCCCTGGCGGCGAGGGTCTGCGCGGCGAGCCTGCGGGCGGCTCCTCGTGATGCCCGAGAGGCGCTGGAGCTGGCGGAGCTGGCCCTGTCCATCGCCGGGCGGATAAGGGGAGCGGAGGGCCTGCGCTCTCGCGCTCAGGGATACTGTTGGGCGTACGTCGGCAACGCCCGCCGGGTCGGCAACGACCTCGATGGAGCCGACGAGGCGTTTATGCGTACCTGGAGTCTCTGGTGTGTCGGCACCAAGGCCGATGACGAGCTCTTTCCGGAGTGGCGGCTGCTCAGCCTCGAAGCTTCCCTACGGCGGGATCAGCGCCTGCTCCCAGAGGCTCTGGAGTTGCTCGATCGTGCCGAGGCCGGCTGCGGAGGGGAGGTGATGGCTGTGGCCCGAATCCTTCTAAAGAAAGAGCACGTCCTGGAGGTGATGGGGGACACCGAAGGGGCACTGGCGGTTCTGACGCAGATGGCTCCTCTGGTCGAGGCCGCCGGTGATTCCAACCTGCTCCTCAGGCTCCGCTTCAACATGGCGGACGATCTTTGCCAACTGGGACGCCACGCCGAGGCGGCGGCGCTGCTGCCGGGGGTGCGGGAGCTGGCGATTGAGCAGGCCAACGAGTTGGACCTCCTCCGGCTCGTCTGGTTAGAGGCGAGGATCGACGCTCGGCAGGATCGGACGGCGGCGGCGAGGGCAGGCCTGGAACAGGTGCGCCGGAAGTTTTCTGACCTAGACATGCCCTACGATGCCGCGCTCGCCTCGCTGGATCTGGCCATGATCTGGCTGGAGGCCGGGCAGACGGTAGAAGTGCGGAAGCTGGCGGTCGAGATGGAGGCGATCTTCCGCGCCAAGAAGATCCACCGCGAGGCGCTCGCGGCGCTGACCCTCTTCTGGGCAGCTGCCAAGCGGGAGACCGCCACCGTGGAGCTGGTGCGGCGGGTCATCCTCGAGATCGAGAAGGTGAAACACTCGGCCCCTTCGCCGGAGAGGCCGAGGTGAGCCCTACTGGAGGCAGCGGCCATCCGGGTCGAGGTGACAACCCGCCTTGGTGTGAGGAGGCTGCGCCGTGCTGGTATGGCAGCGGCCGTCCGGGTCGATATGACAGCCTTCCTTTAAGTGGGGACGAAGAAAGCTCAGGACTCGGTCCAAAAGCTCCGCCGAGGCCATCAAAGGCCGGGGTCCTGCGTTCTGGAGACCGGCGGCGGAAACGCAGGTCGTGGCGAGGACTGCGATCAGTGAGAAGAGGACGGCCGTACGACGGAGAGAAGCGGTGAGCATGGGCGAGACTCCTCGGAGAGCGCTCCTCGGCGGTCCTCCATTGGCCGCTCGGGCGGCCCTCCAACGCAAAGTGGACCAGAGAACCTTATCCTAAGTCCAGAACGGACGGAGATCGAGCATGGCCGAATCCGATGAGGCGAGCGCCCTGCGGCTTGTGGTCGTCTTCCTGCGCTTCTACGCCGACATGACGCAGGCGGAGTTCGGCAAGGCTGCCAGGGTGGATCAGTCCGACATTTCCAAATATGAGAAGGGAACCAAGCCGCCTCCGGAGGAGGTGCTGCGCCGAATGGCCAAAGCCGCGGACGTGGAGTGGCCCGTGGTCGTCCACCTTCGTCGCGCCTATGGTGCAGTACTCTCCGCATCGGCTCGGCGGAGCGCGATTCCGGATCTCCAGCCGTCCGCGCTTGTTGGGCTCGAAACCTCGCTGCTGGCGGTCACCCCTTATCTGATCGAAGATCGGGGGGCGGAGCCGTGGCGGCAGCCTCCGGAAGCAGAACGGCGCGAGGCGGAGGAGATCTGGACCGCGCTGGAGCGCTATCCCATTCCCCAGCGCCGGCTGCTGATCGAACAGGCCCCGCGGGCTTCCCGGAGCGCTGCCCTAGCGGCAAGGGTGTGCGCGGCGAGCCTGCGGGCGGCACCTCATGATGCCCGGGAAGCGCTGGAGCTGGCGGAGTTGGCCCTAGCCATCGCTGGGCGGGTGGCGGGCGAGGAAGGCCTGCGCTCGCGCGCTCAAGGCTACTGCTGGGCGCACATCGGCAACGCCCGACGGGTCGCCAATGAGTACGACAGAGCCGACGAGGGATTCACCCACGCCTGGGGTCTCTGGCGCGCCGGCACCGAAGCCGACGGCGAGCTTCTTCCCGAGTGGCAGTTGCTCAGCCTCGAAGCGTCTTTACGGCGAGACCAGCGCCGCCTCCCAGAGGCTTTGGAGTTGCTCGATCGCGCCCAGGCTCCCTTACATCGTAGACCCCGGCCCGGCCCAAGAACAGCGAAGACAGGCCGGCGCTGTCCCTGAGCCGCTGGACCGGGAAGCCCTGTCATTGGTGGTCGCATGGCTTGTTCAGGTCTCTCCTGGCTTTTAACATTGTTTTTTCCCGTGGAACATTGTTTGAAGCCGTAGAACACGGTCCGGTCGGCGTAGAACATTGTTGGACCGCCTAGAACATTGTCTCGGCGCCGTCGAACATTGTTTGACGGCCTGGAACATCGTTTGGCTGGCCTCGAACATTGTTATTCCCCGCGAAGCATTGTTAAAGCCGGCGGGAGTCTGTTGTAGCGGCTCGATGAGCTGAAAAAGCCGGCGGAGAACGAAAAACGGGAGGTAAATCCCCAAAAGCCCGCCGAGGTCTGGAAATCGGTGTGGGGACATAAGACAGCGGGATTTACAGAGTTGTATGCCAGCGAAGAGCGTTCCGCCGTAGGATTTGCCCAGTCCCATCGGAAACGCACTCAAAAAATCACAGACTTCGAGCGCACTCCGCGGCACGGGCGAGGAGGAGCTCGCGCTCGCGGACGTTGCGGGTCAGCGACGCCGCACGCTCGTTCTCGGCCCGGGCCTCGGCGAAGCGGCCGAGCTTGGCGAGGAGATCGGCGCGCACGCTCGGCAGCAGGTGATACTCCTTGAGCGCCGGCTCGGCGAGCAGCCCGTCGACGACCGCGAGCCCGGCCGCCGGCCCGAACGCCATCGCGAGGGCGACGCCGCGGTTGAGCTCGACGACCGGCGAAGGGGTGAGGCGGGCGAGGGTCTCGTAGAGCGCTGCGATGCGCGCCCAGTCGGTCTCTTCGGCGGTGAGCGCCCGCGCGTGGCAGGCAGCGATGGCGGCCTGGAGCGCGTAAGGCCCCGGCGCGCCGCCGAGCGAGTCGGCGCGCGCCAGCGCCGCCAGGCCGCGGCCGATCAGGAGGCGGTCCCAGCGGGCGCGGTTCTGGGCGAGGAGCACCACCGGCTCCCCCGCGGGGCCGGTCCGCGCCGCGGCGCGCGACGCCTGGATCTCCATCAGCGCCACCAGGCCGTGGACCTCCGGCTCCCCCGGCGCCAGCTCGGCCAGGACACGGCCGAGGCGGAGGGCGTCCTCGCAGAGCGCCGGCCGCATCCAGTCGTCGCCGGCGGTCGCCGAGTACCCCTCGTTGAAGATCAGGTAGAGGACCTCGAGCACCGACGACAGCCGCGCCACCAGCTCGGGGCCGCGGGGGACCTCGAAGGGGACTCGGCTGGCGGCGAGCGTCCGCTTGGCGCGGACGATGCGCTGGGCGATCGTCGGCTCCGGGACCAGAAAGGCGCGGGCGATCTCCTCCGTGGTCAGCCCGCCGAGCAGGCGAAGGGTGAGCGCCACCCGCGCGTCGGTCGAGAGGACCGGGTGGCAGGCGGTGAAGACCAGACGGAGGAGGTCGTCGCCCACGTCCTCGGCGGCCGCGTCGAGCGCCGCGATCACGGTCTCCTCCTCCCTCGCTCCCCCTTCCCGCGCCGCCGCCTGACAGCCGATCTCCTGGTGCTTGCGCTCGCGGAGCTGGTTGCGGCGCAGCAGGTCGATCGCCCGGTGCTTGGCGGTGGCCATCAGCCAGGCGCCCGGCCGGTCCGGGACGCCCGACCGCGGCCACTGCTCGAGCGCGGCGACGAGGGCATCCTGGGCCAGCTCCTCGGCGAGGCCGACGTCGCGCACGATCCGGGCGAGGCCGGCGATCAGCCGGGCCGACTCGATGCGCCAGACGGCTTCGATCGTGCGATGCGGATCGGCGGCCTTCACGGCCGCCGATTACACCACCTCGCGGAGCGCGCTGCTAGGTCCCCGTGCGCTTCCGGAACTCCTCCTCGGCGGCCAGGACGGCGCGCCCCTCCTCGGTCTGGATCACCGGCTCGAAATCCGCGGCGTCGAACACCTGCCGGATCTCGACGTCGATCGGGCAGCGCAGGAACCACTCGACCGCCTCCTGCTTCGACTTCACCTGGATCATCCAGAAGCCGGCGATCAGCTCCTTGGTCTCGGTGAAGGGGCCGTCGGTGACGGTGCGCTTGCCGTCCGGAGCGATCGAGATCCGCGCCCCCTTCGAGCTCGCCTGGAGGCCGTCGGCCGCCAGCAGGATGCCCGCCTTCACCAGCTCCTCGTTGAACTTCCCCATCTCCACGATCTCGCTCTCCGACGGCATCACGCCGGCTTCGGAATCCGCGTTGGCTTTGACCAGGACCATGAATTTCATCGCTGTCTCCTTCTCGGTTCGGTTTGGGGAGCCCGGCGGTCCCGGGCTCTGTAGGGACGTCGAACGAGGGGCCGCGGAATCGACACGGCGCGCGAAATTTTTTTTCTTCACCCTCACGGAGGCGCCGCAACCTTCCTCGCCGCCTTGCGTATTGGATACCAGAGTGATATCACTCTGATATTCAAGGAAGGGAGCGAAGTGACCATGATCCGCGAAAGGGAGTACAACGGCAACCCGGGGTTGGGCATGCTGCTGCTGTTCCTCGTGATCTTCCTCGGCTCGGTCGTCGGGGTGATCGAGAGCGGTCTGCTGGGGTTGGGCTGGCTCGCCGTCGGCGGCGGGCTGGGGATGCTCGCCGGCATCCTCGGCCTCGCCGGGCTGTTCGTCGTCAACCCCAACCAGGCCAAGGTGATGCAGTTCTTCGGCGACTACGTGGGGACGGCCCGCAAGGCGGGGCTGCGGTGGGCCAACCCGTTCTACAGCAAGAAGGTGGTCTCGGCGCGCACCCGCAACTTCGAGACCGCCAAGCTCAAGGTCAACGACAAGGCCGGCAATCCGATCGAGATCGCGGCGGTCGTGGTGTGGCGGGTGTTCGACACCGCCGAGGCGCTGTTCAACGTCGACGACTACATCAACTTCGTGCACGTGCAGAGCGAGTCGGCGCTGCGCAACCTGTCCACCCGCTACCCCTACGTCGCCGACCAGGAGGGGGAGATGGACCTCTCCGGGCACACGGCGGAGATGTCGGTCGGCCTCGCCCGCGAGATCCAGGAGCGCCTCGAGCAGGCCGGCGTCTCGGTGATCGAGGCCCGCATCAGCCACCTCGCCTACGCGGCCGAGATCGCCTCGGCGATGCTGCAGCGCCAGCAGGCGAGCGCCGTGGTGGCGGCGCGCTCGAAGATCGTCGAGGGCGCGGTGGGGATGGTCGAGCACGCGCTCGCCATGCTCGCCGAGAAGGGGGTCGTCGAGCTCGATTCCGAGCGCCGGGCCGCCATGGTCAGCAACCTGCTGGTGGTGCTCTGCGGCGACCGCCACCCGCAGCCGGTGGTCAACGTCGGCAGCCTCTACCACTGAGGCGGAGGAGCGATCTTGGCGGAACGCAAGAGCTACCCCCTGCGGCTCGACCCGGAAGTCTACGAGGCCGTCCGGCGCTGGGCGGAGGACGACCTGCGCAGCGTCAACGCGCAGATCGAGTTCCTGCTCGCGCGCGCCCTGCGCGAGACCGGCCGGGCGCCGAGGGGAAAGCGGCAAGAGGGGAAAGCGAAGGGGGACGACGAGTAAGCCCGGAGCGGCCTGACGGAAATACAAAAAGGGCGGGGATTTCGATCCCCGCCCTTTTTCATTGGGCCTTGCGGCCCGCTGCCGAGACCGCGGTCAGGCCCGCCGACGCCTCAGGGTGATGAGGGCGCCGCTCATCAGCAGCAGCGCCAGGATCGCCAGGCCGACCTCGGAGAGCGTCGGGATCTGGGGAGCGGCGAGCGTCGTGAAGCTCGTCGGGTCGTTGGCGGCGGCGGTCCCCGGATCGTCGGTCAGGATCGACGATTCGTTGGTGCCGTTGCCGTCGGCGTCGAAGAAGACGGTCCCCTGGTTGGAGATCGTCGTGCCACCCGCGCCGTTGTTGATCAGCGCGTGAATGGTGATCGTCACCGAGCCGCCGGCGGCGATCGAGCCGTTCCAGTGCACGGTGCGATTCGGCACGTCGGAAGTCGCCGTGCCGGTGGTGGCCGAGGCGCTGACCAGGGTCAGGGTCGCGGGGAGCACGTCGGTGAACTCGTCGCCCGGGTTGTCGAGTTGCGCATTGGCGCTGGGGTTCGAGATGGTCACCGTGTAGGTCACCGCGCCGCCCTCGGAGAAGGTGCCGGTGACGGTCTTGGTGTGGGTGCCGATCGACGACGGCGAGAGCACCACGAAGGTGGTGGCGCCGCCGGCGCCGGAGCCGGTGGTGTTCGCGGCGGTCTCGTTGGTTCCGTTGCCGTCGGCGTCGGAGTTGACGGTGCCGGTGTTCGAGACCGTTTGGAGCGCCGTGCCGCTCTTGACGGTGGCGTGAATGGTGACCGTCACCGAGCCGTGAGCGGGGATGGAGCCGTTCCAGGTCACGGTGTTGGTCGCCACGGTAGCGACCGCCGTGCCGGAGGTCGCCGCGGCGCTGACCAGGGTGAGCTGGGTGGGGAGCACGTCACTGAGCTCGTTGCCCGGGTTGTCCTGCTGGTCGAAGTTGCTGCTGTTCGAGAGGACGATCGTATAGGTGATGCTACCGCCCTCGACGAAGCTGCCGGCGACCGTCTTGGTAGCGGTGACCGTGGCCGGCGAGAGGATCAGCACCGTGGCGCTCGCCGAGTTGTTGCCCAGCGACGGATCGACCGTCTTGCCGTGCGGCCGCGACTTGAGGGCGGCGGTGGTGGCGTTGTTCACCAGGTTGCCGGCGAAGTTCGGCGCCGTCACCGTGAAGATGAGGGTCGCCGTGTCGCCGACCGGCAGGCTGGCGAGGTTCCAGACCCCGGTCGCCGGGTTGTAGACCCCCTGCGAGGCGTTGAAGGTGGCCGCGGTGAGCGCCGGGAAGAGCGGGAAGGCGTCATGGACGTTGACGCTGTAGGCCGGGTCGCCGCTGTTGTTCTTGACCGTGAGGGTGTAGGTGATCGTGCCGCCCGGGTTGACGCTCGCCGGGGTGGCGCTGAAGGTCAGTCCGAGGTCCGCGGTGCGCGGCGCCATGCAGGGTCACCGTCGCCTGGTCGTTCGCCGGGTTGGGGTCGAGCGGCGTGCCGCCGGCGAGCGAGGCGACGTTGCTGAGCGGCTCGGTGCTGTCCACCGTGGCGGTGATGTGCAGGGTGGCCGAGGCCGCGTTGGCCAGGGCGCCGACCGTCCACAGGCCGGTCGCCGCGCTGTAGGCGCCGCCGCCGTCGTCCGAAACCCAATTGACGCCGGCCGGCAGGAAGTCGTTGACCGCCACGCCGGTCGCGTTGTTCGGACCGTTGTTGGTCACCGTGAGGGTGAAGATCACGGTGCCGCCGGCCGAGGGGTTGGCGTTGTTCACCGACTGGGTGATCGCGAGGTCCGCCGACGCTGTGCCCTGGAGCAGCACCACCTCGGCGCGAGTGCCGGAGGCGTTCTGGTGGTGCAGCAGGAGGGCGCCGAGCGAGCCGTTGGCCGTCATGTTGGCGGTGTTCCAGGTCACCGGCAGCGTGGAGCCGTTGAGGTCGTCGTCGAGGAAGTCGCCGCCGAAGTTGAGCCCCTGCGCGCCCCAGTTGTAGACATAGGGGCCGGCCGCCACGTCGAAGAAGGTGCCGGCCGCCGGCGTGCAGTGGTCGCCGGTCGTCGACCGGGCACAGGTGGGGTTGCTGCCGGGGCAGGTGACCACCTTGTACTTGATCGTGGTGTTCGCCGTGGAGGCGAACCCGAGCTGGGCCGGCGTGGCGCCGAGGATCATCACGTTGTTGAGGTGCAGGCCCGTATCGATGGCCGCCGGCGTCACCAGGTTCACGGGCGAGCCCAGGCCGAGGATGCTGTTGCCGTTGGTGGCGGTGTCGAGGACGATGCGCTCGAAGGTGTCGACGTGCGTGGCGCCGGCGACGAAGATCGACGGGTCGGAGTTGTAGATGATCTTCTCGTAGACGCCGTCGTTGTTGTTGTCGATGCAGATGTCGTAGGCGACGTCGTTCGGGGTCGACCAGTCGCCCCAGCTCGCGACCCCGAACATCAGGAGGTCGTTGGTCAAGCTCGGGCTTCCCGCTCCAGGGAGGAAGGACGTGCCCACGTAGTGGATGTCGGCGTAGTCGGTCGAGTTCACCGGGTCGAGCGGCGAGACCACCTGCAGCTCGAAGGGGGAGACCAGCGACTCGAGGTCGGTGGGGAAGGTGCCCGTGCAGCTCGGCCCCGCGCCCAGCGTGCCGGTGCACAGGCCGGTCCCGGAGAGCGGGATGGTGGTCGAGCCGGTCGGGGCGCCGCCGGTGACGATCGTGGCCGGGGCGGACATCGTCGACGCCGCCTTCTCCGCCATGTAGACCGGCAGCCGGAACTTCAGCGTCGAGCTCTGGCTGAAGGTGAGGTACGACCCCTTCTCGGCCAGGAAGTTGCGCGGCTGCGCGCCGTAGTTCACCTGGATGTTCTCGGTGGCGGCGAGCGAGGGATCGATGGTGTGCTTCATCTGCGAGGGGTCGGCCGACATCTGGATGTTCAGCTCGACGGTATCCGCCGCCGGCACCGTCACCGAATTGCCGCCCGGCAGCGAGAACGTGACGCCGGGCGAGTTGACGACGTTGTCGAACGCGAGGTCGAAGGTCTGCGGGGTGAGCCCCTTGTTGACGACGCGGATCTTCTTGGTCTGCGTCACCACGCCGGTCACCTCCGGGGTGAAGGCGACGCTGACCAGCCCCGCCTCCTCGGCGTTCATGGCGACGACGTTGCCGAGCGCCGACTTGACGGGATCGACCCGGCCGCCGCCGACCCGCGACGGGCCGTACCGCGGCGGGGTGTTGCCCGGCAGGGTGAAGGTGTCGTTGGTGGCGTAGTTCATCGCCAGCGCCTTCAGCTCCTCGACCGACCACTCCGGCTTGAGCTCGCGCAGCAGGGCCATGATGCCGGCCATGTGCGGGCTCGCCATCGAGGTGCCCGAGATGGTCAGCGCCTGGCTGCCGGCCTGGAAGCCGGAGGGATCAGAGACCCCCGTGCAGCCCGCCGCCGCCAGGCAGGTGTGCCCGGTCTGCACCGAGGTGATGTTGAGCCCCGGCGCCGCGATGTCGGGCTTGAGGCGCAGCGGCGAGCCGAAGATGCGCCGCGGCCCGCGCGAGCTGAAGGCGGCGAGGGTGTCGCCGCCGGCGAACAGGGTGACGCTCGGATTCGAGGCGAGGTTGGCCTTGATGCTGTTGCCGTCGGCGAAGGTGACCATCACGGAAGGGATGGTGATCGTCGCATCGACGCCGGCCATGCCGCCGAAGGCGCCGGCGGCGCTGTTGGCGATGATCACCGCGACGGCGCCGGCGTTCTGCGCGTTCTTCACCTTGACGATGAAGCCGCAGGTGCCGCGGTCGATGATGGCGATCTTGCCGGCCACGGCGGCGGCGTTGGTCAGCGGCGAGCAGCCGTCGGTGGTCGACGGGCCGGCGCCGTCCGCCGGGTCGAGCCCCTGCACCACGGTGCCGGTCAGGCCGGCCGCCGGCGGCACGGAGCCGAACTGCGCCGTGCCGGCGGCGTAGAAGCCGGCGATGCCGGCCGGCGAATTGACGCGGATATTGCCGGCGGTGACGCCGCTGTCGACCGAGGCCGCGGTGGCGATCACGCGCGAGGCCACGCCCGGGGCGCCGGCGATGAAGAAGTTGTCGCCCGAGTTGCCGGCCGAGGTGACCACGATGACGCCGGCGAGGGCCGCGTTGTCGGAGGCGACCGAGGTGGCGTTGGTGGCGGTGCCGTAGTCCGAGCCCAACGACATGTTGATGACGTCGAGGTGATCGGAGAGGTCGCTGTCGCCGTTCGGGTCCATCGCCCAGTCGATCGCCTGGACGGTGAGCCCGGTCCCCCCCGTGCAGCCGAAGACGCGCAGGGCATAGAGCTTCGCCTTGGGGGCGGTCCCCGGGCCGATGCGCAGCGGGCTGTAGGTGGAGGTGTTGGCGTCGTAGGGGCCGGGGAAGGTGACGCCGGCCGTCGTGACGCCGAAGCCCGCGGCGGTGCCGGAGACGTGGCTGCCGTGGCCGTTGCAGTCCATCGGGTTGGCGTCGGGGGTCGGCGCGATGGCGCCGTTGTAGGCGTCACCCGCGAAGTCGGTGCCGCCGACCACCTTGGCGGTCGGGAAGCTCCCCGCCGTGGTGAAGTTGGCGGTGGCGGTCGACTCGGCCTGGTAGGTGGCGAGCAGGCCGGTGCCGCCGAAATCGGCGTGCAGGTAGTCGATGCCGGTGTCGATGATCCCGACCCGGATGCCGGTGCCGTCGGCGCCCGCCGGCAGACCGATCGTGTTGGCCCAGACGTTCGGCGTGCCGAGGAAGGGGACGCTCGTCGAGTTGGTCGGATACTCGAGCAGGATCGGCATCACGCGCTTGACCCCCTGGACCCTCTGGAGGGCGCGCAGCTTGGCGGGGTCGACGGCGACGGCGATGCCGTTCATCGCCTTGCTGACGCGGTAGATCTCGCGGGCGTCGATCGCGGAGGAGGCGAGCTCCTTGGCGACCATCGCCTGTGCCGACTCGTTCTTCAGCACCTGAGCCTTGGTGGCGGCGCTGGCCAGCGCCCGCGCCCGCTTGTCGGAGGGGAGGGCGCCGCGCATCGCTTCCGCGAAGACCACGGCCGCCGACGGCTCCTGGAGCTCGATCATCACCTGGATGCGCCCATCCGCCGTGCGCGCGGCGTGCTCGAAGCCGCTGTTCGAGGTGTCCTCCGCGGTCGCGGCGGCGGCCTCCAGCTCGACCGCGGGCCTGGATTCCAGGGTCCGGGGAGGCGCGCCGTGGGCGGGAAAGACGAGGGCGGAGGAACCCAGGCAGGCGAGCAGGACGGCGATTCGCCGGCTTGCCCGCAGCCTGAGCGGAGAGGGGCTCAAGGTGCAATGATCGAACATTTCATCCTCCCGTGGCTGGAAAACGATCGAGCGGAGCCGTCCCGGGGATCAGAGGGAAACCCTGTCTACAGGGTCCCGAAGACGGAGTACCAGGAACAGGCGTACCCAGGACGACTCCTAAAGGGCGTGGCCGTCATAGTACTCGAAAACGGCGGGACGTCAAGAGATTGGCACCCGGATGGCGAATTTTCGTCATAACCACCCCTTTTGACGGGCCAAACGGGCCGCCTCGACCCGGTTTTCGGCCCCCACCTTGCCGATCGCCTCGGAAAGGTAGTTGCGGACCGTCCCTTCGGAGAGGTGGAGCTCGGCGGCGATGCGGGCGCTGGTCGCTCCCTCGCCGGCGAGGCGGAGCACCTGCCGCTCGCGGTCAGTCAGCGGATCGGCATCCTCCCAGGCGGCCGCCGCCAGCTCCGGATCGACGGCGCGCAGGCCGGCGTGGACGCGGCGGACCGCCTCGGCCAGCCGCTCGGACGGCGCGTCCTTCAGGAGATAGCCGGCGGCGCCGGCGTCGAGCGCCCGGCGCAGATAGCCGCCGCGGGCGAAGGTGGTGAGGATCACCACCCGCGCCGGGCTCCCCCGCGCCTTGAGCTCGGCGGCCAGCTCGAGCCCGGTCATCCGCGGCATCTCGATGTCGGTGAGCACCACGTCCGGCCGCGCCACCGCGGCGAGGTCGAGGGCCTCCCGACCGTCCCGGGCGCGGCCGACCACCTCGATGTCCGGCTCCAGCTCGAGCAGCGCGGCGAGCGCGCCGAGGACCATCCCCTGGTCCTCCGCGATCAGCACCCGGATCACGCCGGCTTCTCCTTCAGGTCCTTCAGCTCCGCCGGGGGAGAGGCAGGGAGGAGCTTCCGGCGCGGCAGGGCGATCCGGAGCGCGGTCCCGGTCTCGGCGTGACGCTCCAGGCGCCCGCCGATCCCTTCGACCCTTTCGCGCATCGAGGCGAGGCCGATCCCCGCCGGGGCCGAGCCTCCCCGGCCGTCGTCGCGGACCTCCAGCCGCGTCTCTTCCCCGTCCTGCTCCAGGGTGATCCGGCAGCTCCCGGCGCCGGAGTGGCGGACGACGTTGGTCACCGACTCGCGCAGCGCCAGCGCGATCACCGTCTCCTGCGCCGGGTCCAGCTCGACCGGCTGGGCGAAGTACTCGAGCCGCACCCCCGACGACTCCAGCGCCAGCCGCGCCCGGCCCATCTCCGCCTGGAGCCCCTCGGAGCGGTAGCCGGCGATCGCCGTCCGCACCTCCCGCAGGGCCTCGCGGGAGATGCGCTCGACCTCCCGGATCTCGCGGCCGGCCCGCTCCGGGTCCCGGTGGACGAGCTTGCCGGCCAGCTCCGACTTCAGGGTGATCAGCGACAGGGTGTGGCCCAGCACGTCGTGCAGGTCGCGGGCGATGCGCTCCCGCTCGGCCGTCTTGGCCAGCCGTTCGACCTCCTCCTGGGCCATCCGCAGCCGGGCGTTGACCCGCTTGACCTCGGCGCCATGGATGCAGATGCTGCCGATCACCAGCGAGAACACGGCGGCCGGCGCCCAGGCATAGGGCGACAGATGGGCCAGCGGGGTCTCCAGCGCCAGGACCGCCAGCAGGAGGCCGAGGAGGCCCCAGGCGAAGCGCGGCGACACCGCGTCGGCGATGAAGGAGGCGGCATAGATGAAGAAGGTTCCCGCTCCCGGGTTCCAGGGCGCGAAGAGGACGCCGAGCAGGAGGATGCCCCCGGCGGCCCAGAGGATCTGCCGCCCCTCCAGCCAGTGGCCCCAGAAGTAGAGGACCAGGAAGACGGCCGTGCCGGCCGCGGTCAGCGCCCACTCCCGGAGGGACGCCGACCGCAGGGCCGGCCAGGCCAGGAAGGAGGTGAGATAGATCAGCCAGGCATAGGGGGTCCAGCCGATCTCCGGGTCGTCGGGGAGCAGGCGCATTCTCATCACCTTGGTACCTTACCCGAACGTCCTGCCTTCGTCCCGCCGGTAGCCGGCCCAGGCGAGCCCCAGGCAGACGGCGGTGAAGACGGCGAGGAAGGCGACGTGCTGCGCCGGCGGCTCGCCGCGGTCGAGGCCGAGGGTGCGCAGCGCGAGCTGGGCGTAGTGGTAGGGAGGGAGGAAGAGGGCGATCCGCTTCACCACCGCGGGGAGCATCTGGATCGGGATCCACATCCCGGAGCCGAACGCCGACGGCAGCGCCACCAGGTTGAGCACGGCGACCGCCGAGTTGGGTCCGGCCCAGTAGCCCACGGCGAGCCCGAAGGCGGCGAACGGCAGCGTCCCCACGATCAGCGCCCCGGCGAGGGAGAGCCAGGTGGCCGCCGGCAGGCGCACGCTCCCGGCCGTGGCGCCGACGAGGAAGAGGGCGCCGATCATGATCGTGCCGAACAGCAGGCTCATCGCCAGCTTGCCGGCGAAGTGGGCGAAGGGGGGCATCGGGGTCGCCCGCTTGAACAGCATCCATCCCTGGCCGCGCTCGGCGGCGACGCCGACACCGAAGGCGAAGAGGGCGGTGTTCATCACCCCGAAGGCGCCGTAGGTGGCGAGCATGTAGGTGGACACGCCCGCGCCATGGTTCAGCGCCACGCCGAAGAGCAGATAGAAGACCAGCGGGAAGGCGAGCGTCGGCACCACGTAGGCGGGCAGCCGCAGCTGCTTCAAGAACTCGTACCTGGCCTCCAGGGCGTAGATCCGCCAGAGGTTGCGTTTGGCGGTGGGAACCGCGAGCGGGGAAATCATGCGGCCACCTCTTCTTGGAAATGGGAATTCGTCAGCGTCAGGAAGGCCTCTTCCAGGTCGGCTCCCCGCACCTCCAGCGCCGAGAGCGCCGGATCGCGGGAGAGCAGCGCGAAGACGGCGCGCTCGGCCTCGGTGGCGAACAGCTCGGTCAGCCCGCCCTGCCGGCGGACGTCGCGCACGCCGGGCAGGGCCGCGATCTCCGCCAGCGGCAGGGCCGTCCGGAAGCGCACCTTGCGGCCGGCGACCCGGGACTTGATCTCGGCCGGGGTGCCCTCGGCGATCACCCGCCCCTGGGCGATCATCACGATGCGGTCGGCGAGGGCGTCGGCCTCCTCCAGGTAGTGGGTGGTCAGCAGCACCGACCGCCCCTGCCGCGCCTTCTCGCCGATCACCGTCCAGAAAGCGCGCCGGGCCTCGACGTCGAGCCCGACGGTGGGCTCGTCGAGGAACAGCAGGTCCGGATCGCCGCAGAGGGCGAGGGCGAAGAGCACCCGCTGCCGCTGGCCCCCCGAGAGCTTGCCGAACAGGCGGTCCTCGATCCCAGTGAGGCCGGCGGCGGCCATCACCTCGCCTTGCGGCAGCGGGTGGGGGTAGTAGCTGGAGACGAGATGGACGTGCTCGCGCACCTTCAGGGTCTCGGGGACCTTGGAGATCTGGAGCATGGCGCCGGTGCGGACGCGCGCCTCGGTGCGCCGGGGCTCGACGCCGAAGAGGAGCGCCTCCCCCGCGCTCGGCCGGGCGAGGCCGAGCAGCAGTTGCACGGCGGTCGTCTTGCCGGCGCCGTTGGGACCGAGCAGCGCCACGACCTCGCCGGGCCGGACCGCGAAGTCCATGCCGGCGAGCGCCGTGACGGCGCCGTACCGCTTGACGGCCCGCCGCAGCTCGGCGACCGGCCGGTCTGTGTCGAAAGATGGGGTTCGTGTCATCGGGTCCTCCGTTCCTGTCTGCCAGGATTCTGGACGACAAGGCCGGAGGACCTCAGGGTGGGATGTCAGGACTTCGGGGTGACGAATGTCAGGCGTCGGGCGGAGCCGCCGCGTGGAAATATATTGATAAGTTAGAATATCTAGTATAGATTGGCATGCTCTGTCAGGAGCCGGCTGGATGACGGATTTTACGGAAGCAACCTTCGAGACCCGCGGCTGGTGCCGAGCGCTGGAGCTGGGGGAGCGGGCGCGGACTCTCGGGAGGCATCCGGCAGCCGGAGGTGCCGATCCGGAGCGGGCGCGGCGGCGGCTGGCGCGCTGGAAGGCGCAGGAGCCGTTCAGCGGAGACGGCCTCTTCGCGCGGCGCCTGGCTCTCGAGGAGCTGCGCGAGGAGGATCTTCTGGCGCTCCTCGGCGAGCCGGACGAGTCCGTCGCGAGCCGGGTGGAGGGGCGGCCCGCCTGGCTCTCGGCTATCGCCGAGGCGTTCCAGCATCCCGTGCCAGATCCGTTTCCCCCTCCCCGGCCCGAGGACGAGCACGGCGGGCTCGGCCTGCTCAACGCCGTCCGCCCGCTGATGGACGCCGGCTGGGTCCGGCTCCGCGCCGGCGTTCGCGACCTGGCGGCGCGCCGGCCCGGCGCGCCGCTCGATCCGGAGACCGCCCCGGAGCTCTTCGCGCCGCAGCTTCGCGTCCGGCTCTTCCAGCTCCTGAGCCGCGCGCTCGTGCTGGAGCTCAACCTCGCGGCCCAGGAGGAGGGGCTCGCGGGCGAGACGCCCGAGGAGCGCTTCGAATCCTTCTTGAGGGAGCTGCGGCGGCCCGCGGTGGCGCTCGCCGTGCTGGCGCAGTATCCCGTCCTCGCTCGCCTGGCCGCCGAGACCGTGGAGCGCTGGGTGGGCTTCAGCCTCGAATTCCTCGCGCACCTCGCCGCGGACCGGGAGGCCCTGCGCGACGCCTTCTCCCCCGAGAGAGACCCGGGAAGGCTGGCGGAGGTCGAGGGAGGGTTGGGGGATTCCCATCGCGGCGGCCGGTCGGTGCAGGTGGCCGTCTTCTCGTCAGGCCTGAAGCTCGTCTACAAGCCGCGTTCGCTCGCCGTGGAGGCGGCGTTCCAGGATCTCCTTGCCTGGGTGGAGGCGCGCGGCTTCACCCCCGCCTTCCGCCGGCTGCGGGTCGTCGATAGCGGGGACCACGGCTGGGTCGAGTTCGTGGCGGCGGCGCCCTGCGCCGCCGAAGCGGAGGTCCGGCGCTTCTACGAACGGCAAGGGGGGTATCTCGCGCTCCTCTATGCGCTGGGAGCCACCGACATCCATTACGAAAACCTGATCGCGGCCGGCGAGCACCCCGTGCTGGTGGACCTGGAGGCGCTGTTCCATCCCTGGGGAGAGGAGCTTGGGGTGCCTCCAGGGGAGGAGCCGGCCGGCCGGCCGCTCCAGGACTCTCTCCTGCGCATCGGCCTGCTGCCCGCGCGGAGCTGGGGGGACGCCGCGAACGCCGGGGTGGACCTCAGCGGTCTCGCCGCCACCGGCGGGCAGGTGCTCCCGAAGCCGGTGCTGAAACTGGAAGAGCAGGGGACCGACCGCATGCGGTTCGCGCGCGGCAAGGTGAAGCTTCCGGGATCCCAGAACCGGCCGACGCTGAACGGGACCGACGTCCCGCTGGCCGGTTACGCGGCGGCGATCGCGGGCGGTCTCGACCGGATGCTCCGGCTGCTCCAGGCCAGGCGAGAGGAGCTCGCGGCGCCGGACGGCCCTCTGGCCTCCTTCGCGGACGCCGAGGTGCGGGTCATCCTGCGGCCGACCCGGTCCTATGGCCTGTTGCTGACCGAGAGCTTCCACCCTTTCTTCCTCGGCGACGCCCTGGACCGCGACCGGTTCCTCGATCACCTCTGGGTGGCGGCCGAGACGCGGCCCGGCCTCGCCGAGCTGATCCTCTTCGAGCACCAGGACCTGGCGAGAGGCGATGTCCCCATGTTCACCACCCGGGCCGGCTCCCGCGACGTGTGGACGAGCGGCGGCGAGCGCATCCCGGGCTTCCTCCCCTCCCCAGGCCTGGAACGGGCGCGGGATCTCCTGGCCCGCCTCGACGCCGAGGAGATCGCGCGTCAGGTCTGGATTCTCGACAACTCCCTCGGAGCTCTGGAGATCGGGAAGCGGGACTCCCCTGCCCCGATCCTGGGAGAGGCGGACCGGACGCCCGGACGGAACGAGATCCTGGACGCGGCGATCGGGATCGGCCGGCGGTTGGCCGCTCTGGCATTGCGGAACGGGCGGGAAGCCCACTGGCTCGGCGCGTCGACGGAAGGGGGCGGCAGCGACTGGTCGCTCCAGCCCGCCAAGCCGGACCTCCACCTCGGAATTCCGGGGATCGCCCTCTTCCTTGCCTGGCTCGGCGAGATCGCCGACGAGCCGCGTTTCACCCGGCTGGCGCGGGAGGCCGTGGTCACCCTTCGCTATCAGCTCCAGTTTGGCGAAGAGCTGCTCGGCACCGTCGGAGCCTTTTCGGGGTGGGGCGGAGTCGTCTGGTCCCTCGCCCACCTGGGCTCGCTGTGGGACGATCCCGCGCTCCTCGACGAGGCCGAGGCCGGCGTTCCCCGCCTGCTCGCGCGGCTGGAGAAAGACGACGCCTTCGACGTGGTGGCGGGAGCGGCCGGCGGCCTCGCGGGCCTGCTGGGGCTCCACGCCGTCCGGCCCGGCGGGGCGGCCCTGGACGCGGCCGTCCGCTGCGGCGAGCACGTCCTCGCCCACGGGCAACGGATGGAGCGCGGCCTCGGCTGGGTGATGCCGCTGGCCGGCTCCACCCCCCTCGCCGGCTTCTCCCACGGCGCCGCCGGCATCGCCTGGGCGCTCCTGCGTCTGGCCGCCGCCACGGGAGAAGGCCGCTTCCGGGAGGCCGCCCTGGAGGGGCTGGCGTACGAGCGGTCGCTCTACTCGCCCGCGGAGCGCAACTGGCCCGATCTGCGGGAGAGCAACCGGGACCCCGGAGGCCTCGACGCCGGCCGCCCTCACTTCATGAGCGCCTGGTGCCACGGCGCCGCCGGCATCGCCCTCGCCCGCCTGGACAGCCTGCCGCTGCTCGACGATGCCGAGACCCGGGAGGAGATCGGGATCGCCGTCGAGACGACGCTCGCGCGGGGCTTCGGCAGGACGCACAGCCTCTGCCACGGCGACCTCGGCAACCTGGAGCCGGTCCTGCGGGCCGCGGACGCCTTGAACCGCCCGGACCTGCGCCGGCGGGCCGGCCGGATCGCCGGCGGGGTCCTCGCCGCGCTGCGGGAGCGGGGGCCGGTCTTCGGCATCCCCGGCACCACCGAGCCTCCGGGCATGATGATCGGCCTCGCGGGGATCGGCTACGGGCTGCTGCGGCTCGCCGCTCCCGGCCGCGTCCCCTCCGTGCTCACCCTCGATCCACCGCTTCCGCTCCGCTCCGTTGGAGCCGAGATCCCGCCCGAGATCTCCTCGCGGCGGGTGTTCTGAAAAGGAGAAGCAGCATGAAGAAGATCCAACTCGCCCGCGCCTTTCGTGACGAGGACTATTACCTGAGCCTCACCGAGGAAGAGCGGGCCGGCCTGCCGGCCCATCCGTCGGAGATGGCGGTGATCGATCCGCAGGATCTCCGTCAGGTCGCCGCCGCCGCCTTCTCCGCGCAATGCACGAACCTCGGGTCGACCGTCGCCTGCACCCCCTGTCCAAATCGCCACTGCGTGGCCTGAGCCTCAACGTGGGCGGGCCGGAAACCTTCCGGTCCGCCCCTCTGCGGGTCCCGGCCTACGCTCCCAGCTCCGCCTGCTCGGCCTCGATCCGCTCCCACTCGGCCATCAGCTCCTCGACCTTGGCCGACAGGGTCTTCTGCTCGCCCTCCAGCTTCTTGACCTGCTCGCGGGGGTTGCGGTCGAAGAAGGTGGGGTCGCAGAACATCTCGTTGATGGCGTTGACGCGCGACTCGGCGTTCTCTACCTGCGAGGTGACCAGGTCGAGCTTCCGGGCGAGCTCCTTCTGGCGGTTCTGGCGGCGGCGCGCCTCGGTGGGATCGAGAGCGGCCGCTGGAACGGCCGCGGCGGCCTTCTTCTTCTGCTCGCGCTTCATGCGCAGCACCGCCTCGGCGTCCAGATGGTCGTCGCCCAGGCGCTCCAGGTATTCCTCGTAGGTGCCGCGGAAGTCGTTGATCCCCTTGGGCGAGATCTCGAAGATGCGGTCGGCGAGCTGGGAGACGAACCAGCGGTCGTGGGAGACGAAGATCAGCGTGCCGCTGTAGGCCTTCAGCCCCTCGACCAGCGCCTCGATCGCCTCGAGGTCGAGGTGGTTGGTCGGCTCGTCGAGGATCAGGATGTTCGGCTTGGTCACCGACAGCTTGCAGAAGACGAGGCGCGCCGCCTCCCCTCCCGACAGGCTGCCGATCGGCTTCTTCACGTCGTCGCCCGAGAACAGCACCATCCCCAGGTTGCCGCGCACGAAGCCGATCGGCTCGACCGGCACCGCCTCCCAGAGCCAGGCCTCGACGCTCTGCTTGCTCCCCTTCGGCAGCTCGTGATGGTCCTGCGAGAAGTACCCCTGGTAGGTCTCGTACCCCCACTCGATCCTGCCGGCGTCGGCCTCGGTCTCGCCGACGGCGATCTTGAGCAGGGTCGACTTGCCGATCCCGTTGGGGCCGATGATGGCGATGCGGTCGCCGCGCTCGACGCGCAGGGTGACGTCCGAGAGCACCTGCTTGTCGCCGTACGCCTTCGAGATCCCCTCGAGCTCGAGGGCCGCCCGGCCGCTCGGCCGGATCTGGTTGAACTTGAAGGTGGGATACCGCCGCGAGGTCTGCGGCAGGCGCTCGATGACGATCTTCTCCATCATCTTCATCTTGCTCTGCGCCTGCCGGGCCTTGGTGGCCTTGGCCTTGAAGCGGTCGACGAACTCCTTGTGGCGCGCGATCTCGGCCTCGCGCTTCCCGATCTCGGCCTCCTTGCGGTCGCGGTTCCCCACCTTGGCGGCGAGGAAGGCGTTGTAGTTGCCGGGATAGAGGATCATCGTCTCGTAGTCGACGTCGACGATGTGGGTGCAGATGTTGTCGAGGAAGCGGTGGTCGTGGGAGATCACGATCGCCGTCCCTTGTAGCTGTCCATCAGGAACTTCTCGAGCCAGCGGATCGACAGGATGTCGAGGTGGTTCGTCGGCTCGTCGAGCAGGAGCACGTCAGGGTCGGCGGCGAGCACCTGGCCGAGCAGGACGCGCAGCTTGAAGCCGCCCGAGAGGTTCGACAGCGGCTGGCGGTGGATCTCGGTCGGGATGCCCAGCCCCTCGAGCACCTCGCCGGCCCGCGCCTCGAGGGTGTAGCCGTCGTGGCGGAGGATCAGGTCCTCCACCTCGGCGTAGCGGTCGGCGTCGAACTCGTTCTCGGCGTCGGCGAGCAGGCGCTCCTTCTCGACCATCGCCTCCCAGACGTCGTGGTTCCCCATCATGGCGACCTCCAGGATGGGCATGTGCTCGTAACGGAAGTGGTCCTGCTTGAGGACGCCCAGCTTGAGCCGCTTGGGCATCGCGATCGTCCCCTCGCTCGGGATGTCGTCGCCGGCGAGGATCTTGAGGAAGGTCGACTTCCCCGAGCCGTTGGCCCCCACGAGGCCATAGCGGTTGCCGGGGTTGAACTGGATCGAGACCCCCTCGAACAGAGTCTGGGGGCCAAAGGATTTGCCAAGGTCGGATACGGCGATCATAGGGCCGAGAATGATAGCAGGACTCCGGACGTGGCTGCTCAGGCGCAAGAGAGGCGCGAGGAGCTGGTATCCTTCTCTGCGAACGAAGCTCTGGAGGAGGACCCGATATGACCACCTCGCGGCAAGACGAAACGAACCACGAGCCGACACCGAAGCTGACTGTAGGGACACCTCCTCAGGAGAAACGGCGCGACCTGTCCAAGTTGCCGCGGCGAAACGCGCTGAATTGCACTCCGGACGAGTTGGTAGCGACCTCCTGGGAGTAGCCTGGGTCTTGCCCTGCTTGGATCGCTCCAGCCGAGAAATTTGTTCCACCTGACATGGCAGCAACGAGAAGCTCGAAGCCCATCGCCACGCAAACCCTCCGCCTCTCCCGCCGCGGCCGGCTGATCCTGGCCGCCGTAGCGGTGGCACTGGGGGTCGCGGCGGCGTTCGTGATCCTCCCCTTCTGGCGGCTGTCGAGCCACTTCGACGAGGTCATCTTCCGCCAGCCGTCGCGCCTCTATGGCCGGGCGACGCGGCTCTACGAGGGGCGGAGCCTGCCGCCCGACCAGTTGATCGCGGGGCTCGCCGACGAGGGGTACCGGGAGGACAGGACGAGCGCCGAGCTTCCGGCCGGCCGCTATCGCCGCAGTCGCGACGGGGTGGAGATCCACCTGCGGAACTTCCCCCTTCCGGACGGCAGCCACGGCGGCGGCTCGGTCGGCGTCGTCTACGACGGGGGGCGCATCGCCGGGCTGCGCCGCGACGGCAAGGCGACGGACGCGGTGATCCTCGATCCCCCCCTGCTCGCCTCCTACTACGGCAAGAACCTCCTCGAGCGCCGGCCGGTCACCCTCGGCGAGGTGTCGCCGGACCTGATCGCCGCCATCCTCGCCGCCGAGGACGAGACCTTCTTCGGCCACGCCGGGGTGTCGCTCACCGGCACGGCGCGCGCGGTCTGGGTCGACCTGCGCGGCAAGGGGGTGCGCCAGGGGGGGAGCACGCTGACCCAGCAACTGGTCAAGAACCTCTATCTCACCCAGGAGCGGACGCTGGCCCGCAAGAGCCAGGAGATCCTGCTCGCCGTGCTGCTCGAGGTGCGCTACACCAAGACCAAGATCCTCGAGGCGTACCTCAACGAGATCTACCTCGGGGGGGGCAACGGCGTCTCGCTGATCGGGGTCGGCGCGGCCTCGCGCGCCTACTTCGGCAAGGACGCGGACCAGCTCGACCTCGCCGAGGCGGCGACGCTCGCCGGCATCATCCCGTCGCCGGCCAACTACTCGCCGATCACCCACCCGGAGCGCGCCAAGCTGCGGCGCGACTGGGTGCTCGGCCGCCTCGCCAAGCTCGGCACGGTGCCGCAGGCGCGGATCGACCAGGCGCTCCAGGAGCCGATCGCGGTCGCCCCCGAGCCCGTGGTGCGCCGGCGGGCCCCCTACTTCGCCGACTCGGCGGCCCTCGAGGCCTCGCGCCGCTTCGGCGTCGAGGACCTCGAGGACGGCGGCTACTCCCTCTTCTCCACCCTCGACTGGACGGGACAGAAGGCGGCCCAGGAGGCGGTCGAGCATGGGCTGAAGGAGATCGACGGCGGGCGCAAGGGGAAGTCGCTGCAGGCGGCGCTGATCTCGATGGACCCCGACACCGGCGGCATCCTCGCCTACGTCGGCGGCCGGGGGTACGACGCCAGCCAGTTCGACCGCGCCGGCCGGGCACAGCGCCAGCCGGGAAGCTCGTTCAAGCCGGTCGTCTACGCCGCCGCCTTCGAGGCCGGCACGGCCTCCCCCGCCTCGTTCCTCGAGGACGAGCCGATCACGATCAAGGACTGGAGCCCGAAGAACGACGACGACACCTACCACGGCTGGGTCAGCGTGCGCACCGCCCTCGAGAAGAGCTACAACCCGGCGACCACCCGCCTCGCCCTCCAGGTCGGCATGCCGCAGATCGTCAAGCTGGCGGGCCGGATGGGGATCACGACGCCGATGGACCCCTACCCGGCGATGGCCCTCGGCGCCGCCGCGGTGACCCCGCTCGAGATGACGACCGTCTACTCGACTCTCGCGAGCGGCGGCGCGCGGCCGCCGGTGCACGAGCTGGTGGCGGTCGTCGACCATACCGGCAAGACGATCCAGGGGGCGCCGCTGCCGAAGCCGGAGCGGGTGCTCTCGGCGCAGACCGCCTATCTCGTCACCTCGCTCCTCGAAGGGGTGCTCCAGCGCGGCACCGCCGCCGGCGCCGCGCAGGGGATCCCGGGCGAGCTCGCAGGCAAGACCGGCACCACCAACAAGCAGCGCGACGCCTGGTTCGCGGGCTTCGGCCGCGGACGGACCACGGTCGTCTGGGTGGGGTACGACGACAACGGCAAGACGCGCCTCTCGGGTGCCCGGGCCGCGCTGCCGATCTGGGTGCGCTTCATGGCGAAAGTGGCGCCGCCCGGCGGCTACTCCGCCTTCCCGCAGCCGCCGGGGGTGACCACGGCGCTGATCGACCCCACCTCGGGGAGGCTGGCGACGGAGCTCTGCCCCACCAAGCTCACCGAGGTCTTCCGCGAGGGGGAGGTTCCGACCGAAGTCTGCAACCGCCACGGCGGCGTCCCCGAGCCGCAGCTCGCGGCGGGCGAAACCGTCCCCGGCGGCGAGACGGTGGCCCCGGGCGCTCCCGGAGGCGACGCGCGGGCCGAGGAGCGCGGCGCCGAGAAGCCGCACCCCTTCCGCAGCTGGCTGAAGCGGATCTTCGGGCACCGCGACAAGGACGGCGACAAGGACGGCAAAGAAACCAAGGAGAGCAGGGAGAAGGAGAACGGCGACGGTAAGCCGCCGTCGTCCTGAAGCTGCGTCGAAGCTCAGCCGCGGAGCCGCCGCGCGATCCGCGGCGCCAGATAGTCGACCAGCTTCCTCCGTCCGCCGTCCGTGTAGTGCAGGGGATCGCCGAAGTCGGCGTCCGCCCAGGCGATCTCCCGCTCGGCGTCCGCCAGCTCGCCCACCCCTGCCGCCGCCAGCCGCCGCACCACCGCGTTGAGCCGCGCCAGCTCCCCCGGCGCCGCCTCCGGCTGAAGCTCCGGATACCACCCCGCCAGATAGGCGAGATCGGCGGCCCGGCTGTTGGCGCGAACTCGGATCGGCTGGGTCACCAGCAGCACACCGGCGCCGCGCGAGCCGGCGAGGGCCGCGAAGGAGCGCACGTTGCGCTCGAAGGCGGCGACCCCCTCGGGAGCGATCCGCGCCTGCCGCCGGGTCGATCCCGCAATCGCCAGCGCCTGCCAGGGATCGGCCGGACCGCGTCCGAGATCGCGGAGCTTCTCGGCCAGCAGCGAGCGCCCGAGCCAGGACGGCGGCGGCAGCTCGAGCCCGAGGGCGCGGCGGGCGAGCTCGGCGTGGCCGTGCTCGTACTCCGGATCGAACGGCCGGTGCGAGGCGGGCTGGAGATCGTTGATCCCCTGATAGAGGACGCAGAGGTCGGGAGAGAGGTCGAGGTCGCGGATGGCGAGCGAGATCACGCTCTCCTGGCTCGTCCACCCCGGAAAGCCGGCGTTCCACACCTCGGCGGCGGGGTTCCCGGCACGCAGCCGCGCCTCGAGGAGCCGCGGCCACGTCGCGGCGTCGTCGGGCGCCAGGACGTCGAACGTCGTCGAGCCACCGGAGAGCAGGACCCGCGCGACGCCCGCCGGCTTGACCCGCGGGCGCTCCGGAGAGCGGTAGCCGAGGCGGTCGAGCGAGGCCCGCTTGCCGAATACCGCGGCCGTCCCACCCTCGCGCGGCGCGGTGTTCAGATAAGCATGGCCGCGATAGATCCGCCGCAGGAGTCCGACCTGCTGGTAAAACGCCGCGCTCCGCGCCTGAGGCCAGGCGCCGTCCCGCACCCGGAGAGCGACCCGCAGCAGGATCTCCCCGGCGGCCAGCACCAGGACGGCGGTCACCAGGCCCAGCAGCAGGCCGCGGCCAATCCGCGAGAGGCTCGACGTTCCTGGGCGCGTTTCCGGCACGTCCAGGAGTGTATCCGCAGCCAGCCGCGGGAATGCCCCGACCGCCCCTGCGTTATCATCTCCGGCTCCTCACCAGCGCCAGGCGGCGCCGCCCCAACTCCGAGAATCCTTCCCCAAAGATGCCCAGATCCGAACCGCCCGCCATCCTCGTCGAGCGCGCCCGCACCCACAACTTGAAGGGGATCTACTGCCGGGTGCCGCACAAGGCGGTGACGGTGGTGACCGGCCCTTCGGGAGCCGGCAAGTCGTCGCTCGCCTTCGACACCATCTTCGCCGAGGGGCAGCGGCGCTTCGTCGAGTCGATGTCGACCTACGCGCGGCAGTTCCTGAACCAGATGGAGCGCCCGCCGGTCGACGCGATCCAGAACATCCTGCCGGCGGTGGCGCTCGAGGCCAAGAACGCCGTGCGCAACGCCCGCTCGACGGTCGGCACGATCACCGAGACGCTCGACGTGATGCGCCTCCTGTTCACCCATCTCGGCGAGCTGGGCTGCGTCAACGGCCATGGGCCGGTGCGCAGCTGGTCCCCGGAGGAGGTGGCGGCGGAGCTCAATTCTGGCGCGGCGGGCGCGGCGGGCGACGCGTTCACCCTCGTGGTGCGCCTGCCGCGGCCGAAGAAGGAGGCGGACGCCGCCCTCGCCGAGCTGATCCGCCAGGGGTTCCAGCGCCGCCTCGACGACAAGAACGCCGACGAGGTGGTGCGCATGGAGCCCGGCGAGAAGTGGCCGGCCAGGCGCGATCCGCTGCCGCTGGTGCTCGGCCGCTTCACGGCGCGCTCGGAGGCCGAGGCGCGCATCCTCGACACCGTGGAGACCGCCTACCGCATGAACGGCGGCCGGGTGGAGGCGCGCGGGACGACCGCGGGGAAGCCGACCGTCCGCCTCTTTAGCCGCGAGCTCGCCTGCCCGGTCTGCGGCGCCACGGCGCGGCGGCCGACGCCCGCGCTCTTCTCCTTCAACTCTCCGCTCGGCGCCTGCGCGGAGTGCCAGGGGTTCGGGCGGGTGATCGGCGTCGACCGCGAGCGGGTGATCCCCGACCCCCGCCGCACCCTCCTCGAGCGCCCGATCGCGCCGTGGAACACGCCGGCCTACGAGGAGCTCTACGACGAGCTCTACGCCGCCGCCCGCAAGAAGAAGGTCCGGCTCGACGTGCCGTGGGCCGACCTCCCCGCCAGGGACCGCGAATGGATCTGGAGCGGCCCCGGCAATCCGGCCAGCCTCGACTCGTTCTTCAAATACCTCGAGGGGCGCACCTACAAGGTCCACGTGCGGGTGCTGCTCGCCCGCTACCGTGCCTACAACCTCTGCCCGGACTGCCTGGGCACCCGCTTGCAGCCCGAGGCGCTCGCCGTCCGCCTCGAAGGGCACACGCTCCCCGAGCTGGCGGCGATGAGCGTCGAGCAGCTCCGCGCCTGGCTCCGCGAGCGGCGCTGGACGCCGCGCCAGCGCGAGGTCGCCGGGCACCTGCTCGACGAGATGAAGGAGCGGATCGAGGTGCTCCACCGGGTGGGTCTCGACTACCTGACCCTCGACCGCCAGGCACGCACCCTGTCCGGCGGCGAGACGCAGCGCATCCACCTCGCGGCCGCCCTCGGCTCGGGCCTCACCAGCACCCTCTACGTGCTCGACGAGCCGACCATCGGCCTCCACCCGCAGGACAGCGAGGCGCTCCTCCACCTGCTGCGCGACCTGGCGGCGCGGGGGAACACGGTGCTGGTGGTCGAGCACGACCGCACGCTGATCCGCGGCGCCGACCACGTGATCGACCTCGGGCCGGCGGCCGGCGAGCGCGGCGGCGAGGTGGTCGTCGAGGGGCCGATCGCGGCGATCCTCGCCTGCGAGGAGTCGCTCACCGGCCGCTATCTGCGCGAGCGCCCGCCGACCCAGGCGCGCCGCCACGTCGCAAAGTTCCGCCGCGAGCAGGGGTGGGAGACCCTGTCGGACGAGCTCGCCGGCCTCCCCAGGATCGCGATCCGCGGCGCGCGGGAGCACAACCTGAAGGACGTCGACGTCGATTTTCCCTTGGGCGCGATGGTGGCCGTCACCGGCGTCTCGGGGTCGGGGAAGTCGACGCTGATCGAGAACGTCCTCTACGGCACCTACCAGCGCTCGCGCGGGGTGGTGAACGTCGAGCCGGGGGAGTGCGACTCGCTGACCGGGCTCGACGACCTCGAGGACGTGACGCTGGTCGACCAGCGGCCGCTCGGGCGGTCGAGCCGCTCGAACCCGGTGACCTACATCAAGGTCTACGACGAGATCCGCAAGCTGTTCGCGGCCACCCCCGACGCCAAGGCGCGCGGCATCACCGCCGCCAATTTCTCCTTCAACGTCGACCAGGGGCGCTGCCCGGTCTGCGAGGGGACGGGAGTCACCGAGGTCGACATGCAGTTCATGGCGCCGGTCACCGTCCCCTGCGACAGCTGCCAGGGGCGCCGCTTCCGCCCCGAGGTGCTCGCCGTGCGCTACTTCGGCATCGACCGCGGCGGCAAGACGGACATCGCCAGGAACATCTCCGAGGTGCTCGACCTGACGGTGGAGGACGCCATCGAGTTCTTCGGCGACAACCGGCGGCTGGTCAAGCGCCTGCGCGTGCTGCTCGACGTCGGCCTCGGCTACCTGCGGCTCGGGCAGTCGACCTCGACCCTCTCGGGCGGCGAGGCGCAGCGGCTCAAGCTCGCCAGCTTCCTCGACCGCCCGGCGACCGAGAAGCAGCGCCTCTTCCTATTCGACGAGCCGACCACCGGCCTCCACCTCGCCGACATCGATCTCCTCTACCACACGCTGCGCAAGCTGGTGCAGCGCGGCGACGGCGTGGTGATCGTCGAGCACAGCCCCGACCTCATCGCGCGCTGCGACTGGATCCTCGACCTCGGCCCCGGCGGCGGCGTGCACGGCGGCGAGCTCCTCTTCTCGGGCCCGCTCGAAGGCTTCCTCGACCATGCCACCGGGCCCACGGCCGAGGAGCTGCGGCGTCACCTGCACTGGGAGGACGCCGCGGCCTGAAGGTGGTGGCCTCGTTGGCCCTGCTCGCCTCCTTCGTGTGCGTTCGCTTCGCTCCCTGCCAGTCGGCTGCGCGGGCCAACGAGGCCACCACCTTCAGGCCGGGGATTTTTCCGCCCGGACACCCTGTTCTCGCGGGAGAGCTGGAGTAGGATGAACGCTCTCATGGAATCGATCCAACCCCCCCTCGCCCGGATCCAGACCGCGGCCGTGCGCTCGCCCCGTCCGATCCTCTGGTGGATCGGGACGTTCTGCGGCGCCGTCCTCGGAGGCGTGCTGCTGTTCGCCGTCTGGGCCAAGGCGATCGACCCGTCGTCGTTCGCGGAGCAGATCCACACCCAGAAGCTCGACTTCCTCCTCCCGGCCTCCGGGATCGCCCTGATCGCGCTGGCGCTCGAGACCGCGCTCGGGCTCGCCCTCCTGCTCGGCGTGCGCAAGCTGTGGGTGCTGGTCCCCACGGCGCTGCTGATCGCCTTCTTCCTCAGCCTCACCGGCCGCGAGTGGTACCTCGCATCGCACGGCCTGCTCGCCGCCGGCGCGTCGTGCGGCTGCTTCGGCAACCTGGTGCAGCGCACCCCGGCGCAGGCCTTCTGGCAGGACCTCGCGATGTTCCTTCCCCTGCTCCTCCTCGCCTTCGTGGGGCGCGAGCACCGGCCGCCGCGCTTCCCGCCGGTGCGCACGGCGGCGGTGGCGGTCGCCACCCTGGCGGTGGTCCTCTTCGCCTGGAAGGCGCCGGGGCTGCCGCTCGACGATCTGGCGACCCGGCTCCACCCCGGCGTCACGGCCGGTGGGATCTGCGCCGGCGAGGGGGCGCAGAAGGTCTGCCTCGACTCGCTCGTCCCCGAGCTGGCGCAGGGGGAGAGCCTGGTGGTGATGACCCCGCTCGACGACCCGGCGTTCCTCAAGTCGGTCGACGCGCTGAACGCCCTGGCGGGCGAGGCGGGCGGCCCGACGGGGAACCCTGCGCTCTGGGTGCTCACCTCCGCCACCGAGGCCGAGCAGAAGGCCTTCTTCTGGAAATGGGGGCCGCGGTTCCAGATCCGCGAGGCGCCGCCCGAGCTGCTGCGCCCCCTCTACCGCCGCCTCCCCCGCTCCTTCGCGATGAAGGACGGACGGGTGACCCGCACCTTCGCGGGGCTGCCCCCGCTCGCCGCCGCTCCGGCGGCGAAGTGACCGCCGAATGATCACTCAGCCATCCGAGCCATCCCGAGAGGGTCCCGACATGTCACAGAAAAGATTTTCGGTCCGCGCCGCCCTGGCGCTCCTCCTGCCCGCGATGGGCCTGCTGGCGTCGGCCGCGAGCGCCCAGGCCGTCCCCTCCGATGCCGTCCTGCGGGGGTTCGAGCCGAGCGGCGAGTACATGCTCGTCGTCGACAACAAGCTGGCCACGGCGGCCGAGATCTACCAGAACGACAAGATCCCGGCCTTCCTGATCATCTCCTCGGCCCTCCCCTCGCCGGTCATGCTGACGCCGCGGACCAGCGCCGTCGAGGCGGTCAACCTGATGAAGATCGCGAAGCAGAAGGACGGCTCGGTGGACCTGCTGGCCGACGCCGTGCTGGCGCCGCTGGGGCAGTTCCAGATCGCCGGCGAGAGCATCGCCTTCTCTGTCCAGGGGAAGAAGGCGAGCCTCGACCCCAAGCCCGCGCTCACCGGCTCGCGCAAGGGGTCGGACCTGCTCGGCAGCCTCCCCGAGTACGTCCGCGGCTCGAAGGGGTACAACCCCAACCCCGGCGCGATCGCGGCGCTCGCCAGGGACGCCAAGCCGGTGGTGGTGCACGTCATCTTCGGCTCCTGGTGCCCGCACTGCCGGCAGCACGTGCCGATGATGCTGAAGGTCGAGAGCCAGGTAAAGAACCCGAAGATCAAGTTCGAGTACTACGGCCTGGGGCGCCCGCCCGACGGCTGGAAGGACCCCGAGGTCAAGCGGCTGGGGGTGAAGGGGATCCCGACCGCGATCGTCTACGTCAACGGCCTCGAAGCCGGCCGCATCGAGGCGCAGGCCTGGGCCGCCCCCGAGGTCGAGCTCAACAAGATCGTCAACGGTCCGGCGGCGAAGGGGAAGTAAGCACCTCCAGCAGATCCACTCCGCCGTTCTTCCAGCTGGCGTCCGGCATCTGCAGCTCACCGGGCGCCGTGCAGCGCGAAACCCCCAGCCGGGCCAGCGCCGGCTCGAGCGCCCAGGCGCCCTCCCCCGCCAGCGCCGCCCCCTGGAGCTTCCCCTGCCAGGGGGCGAGGATCTCGGGGAGGCGCGCGAGATCGGTCAGCGGATGCACGCGCACCGTGCGCAGCCCCGGCGAGGCCTTGAGCGCCGGCTTGGGCTCGACGATCACCGTCCCCTCCCGCAACGGCAGCTCGGAGTGCCAGAGGCCGCGCATCTCGGCGTCGAGGCGCAGGTGCTGGACGGCCGCCGAGAGGAAACGGTCGCGCGGACCCGGCGGCCAGCGCTCCCCGAGCTCCGCGAGCTCGCGGGCGAGCCGGCCGGCCAGCGCCTGCGGGTCGCCGTCCGTATAGACCGCCACCACCGAGAGGCATCCCCGCTGATCGAACAGCGCCACGTCGCGCGCCAGCCCCTCCGCCGCGGCGCGCAGGTCGGCGGCGGCGGCCACCACCCCCAGGCTGACCTTGGGGCCGAAGGCGATCAGCTTCGCCGAGGCGATCTCCCCGAGCCGCCGCCCGAGGTCGTCGAGCATCTCCTGGCCGCCGTAGGCGATCACCCTCTCCACCCCCGCGAGCACCGGCTCTTCGAGCGCCGCCTCGCCGCCCGGCCAGGTGGCGGCGGCCACGGCGTTCGCCAGGCGCGGCTCGCGGCGGGCCAGGGCGGCCAGGAAGGAGGGCGCGAAGAGCGGCTCGGCCGAGGCTGATTTCAGCAGCACCGGCCGCCGCGCCAGCAGGGCGGGGAGCAGCGGCTGGACGGCGAGCCCCGGCAGGCTGGCGGCGAGGATGGCGAGCACGGGAGCGCGGTCTTCCGGGGCCGCGGGAGCCGGCCCGTGGGCGAGGAGGGCCGCCGCCGGCTCGCGGCGGTAGCCGCCGAGGATCGCCTCGAGCCCGCCCTTCAGCCCCTCCTTCGACAGCGCGCAGAGGCGGGCGAGCGGCGGATCGAGCGCCCGGCGCTCGAGCGAGCCCGGACGCAGGAAGGTCGCCACCGTGTCCCCCCAGGCGGCGAGCAGATCCTCGTCGGAGATCGCGCGCAGCCCGGCGGCTCCCTCGACGAGCGCCGCCACCACCCGGCCGAGCGACTCGGGGGTCCACCGCGCGGCGCTGTAGCGCACCCCCGGCCGCTCGACGGCGCGGAAGACCGGCGCGCCGTGGCCGTGGGCGAGCGAGGGGGGAACGTAGGCGTCGAGCAGCATGGGAGGGCCTGCTTACCGGCCGAGCTCTTCCACCACCAGCGAGCAGCCGCGCAGCTCGGCGCCGGCGGCGCGGCCGAGGAGCCGGAAGCCGTCCCCCGCCGCGATCCCCAGGTCCTCGGTCAGCAGGTGGACCGCCGAGCCAAGATTGGCGAGGTCGAAGACGGCGATCAGCCCCGGGGTGCCGGCGGGCGCCTCCGCCAGCGTCTCGGGATCGAGGATGCGCACGCGCACCCAGTGCGGCGTCCGGTACACGTCGGGGTCCTCGCCGAGCAGGGCGCCGGTGTAGCACTGGCTGGTCAGCTCGGTCATCCCGTACTCGCGGACCACCGACGCACGCGGCACGCCGGTCCAGGCGTGCAGGCGGGCGAGGAGGTCCTCCGGCGCCACCTCGGCGGCCTTCCCCTTGAAGCCGCCGGTCTCGAAGACGGCGCTGCCGGAGGGCAGGCGGAACTTGAGCCCCAGCCGCTCCAGCCCGTCCAGCCAGCCGGCCAGGGCGAAGGACGTGGCCATCACCAGCACGGGCCGCCCCTCGCGCTGCCGCGCCCCCGCCCAGGAGCGCGCCGGCGCCGCCTCGACGCCGCGCGCGCCGAAGGCGGTGACGCTCTCCGGGCTGCCGTAGCGGGCGAGGATGTGATCGGCCATGAACGACAGGCTCGAATCCGGCAGCTGCGCGAGGCTGGGGATCAGCGACAGGATGGGCAGCCGATGTCCCCGGAACCGCCCGCGAAGGGGAGGCAGAAGCGCGGGAAGGAGGCGTCGATCACCGCGCGGTAGAGGTCCGGGTAGGGCTGATGATGGACGCTGCGCTCCCCGGCCGTGGTGCCGCTGCTGCGGAACGTGACGGCGTCCGGCTCGGCGGGCGCCGCGGACAACGTCAGGCTCTTGAACACGGCGGCGGGGACGGGCGGCACCTGCCGCCAGTCGGTCACCGTTTGCGGGCTCACCCCCCGCCCCTCGCAGAGGCGGCGGAAGGGCTCGATCCGCTCGTGCTGCCAGGCGAAGGCGGCGAGCGCCAGCTCTTCGAACGACGCGCCGGCGGGAGAGGTCAGGAACTGTTGGACTCGGCTGACGAGATCGGGAATCACGGGCGGGATTTTGTCATGGTTCTCGCGGCAGGGGGGCAGGGGGGGCTTTCTGTTAAAATAAGGGACGTTGAGCAATTTCAGCCAGCGAGCCATGGCCGACTTCCCAGAGATCGAACGCCGCCCGGAGGACTCTGAGCCCGTCGAATCGATCGCGGCGGTGGCCACCGCCCTGACCCTGGAGATCGACGAGCTGTTCGCGCGCTTTCGCCTCAGCGAGGAGGAGGCCGGCGAGCTCCTCCGCGAGATCCTGCTGCTCGCCATCTACCGCTGGGACTCGGTCGAGAACCGCGAGGCCTGGCTGCTCGCCACCCTGCGCCGGGCCTGCCTGCGCCGGGTGCGCTGGCGCTCCTTCCCGCTCTCCTGAGCCTGCTCGAGATCGCGCAGGATTCTCCCTCCCCGAGGGTTTCAACCGAGGTGGCGACCGAACCTATCGAGGCGGCGGCCGTCGATCCGGGCTGGCAGGCGCTGGCGCGCGTGGCGGCGGGAGACGCCGAAGCCTTCGCGCCGCTCGTCGAGAGCCATCAGCTGCGGCTCCTCCGCCTCTGCGAGCGCCTGCTCGGCGATGCCGAGGAAGCGCGCGACGCCACGCAGGAAGTCTTCCTCAAGGCGTACAACAAGGCGGGGGAGGTGCGGCCGCGGGGGCAGGTCTACACCTGGCTCTACCGCATCGCCGTCAATCACTGCCTGAACAAGCTGCGGCGAAGGAAGCTGGTCCGCTTCCTGCGCCTGGAGGAGCCGGGGGACGCCGAGGGGCATCGCGCCGCCTTCGATCCCCCCGATCCCGCCGCCGATCCCGCCGCCGCCCTCGAAGCGCGCCGCCGCTGGGCGGCGACGCAGCGGGCGATCGCCCGGCTGCCGGAGAACCAGCGGGCCGTGCTGGTGCTGATCCGTTTTGAAGGTCTGTCCTATCAACAGACGGCCGAGGTGCTGGGGATCACCGCCGGGGCCGTCGAAAGCCGGCTCGTCCGCGCCATGCGCCGTCTGGAAACCGCGCAGGCATCGCAGGAAGCGGACCCGCCGGGGGTTTCACCCGGAGAGAGGAAATGATGACGAGCCGTACCGACCAAGAGCTGATCCGCCTCCTCCACGGCGAGCTGGGAGCCGAGGAGGCCCGCGAGCTGCGCGAGCGGATCGGAAGCGACCCCGAGCTCGCCCTCGCCTGGCAGCGGCTCGAGCGGACCTGGAGCGCCCTCGAGCCGCCTCCCGCCGCGCCGCCGCCGATTGGCTTCTCGGGGAGGATCATGGCGAACGTCAGGGCGCACGCGCGGAGCCAGGGGATCGCCGGGGGCGCCGGTCTCTCCTGGCGCTCGGCGCCGCGCTGGGTGCGGACCGCCGCCGCCGCCGCCCTGCTGGCGGGCGCCGCGGCCGGGATCGGGGTCGGCGTGGCGGCGAGCGGAGCGGACCCCGAGACGGCCGCGGACGCCGCCGCCTCCTCGCTCGGCAGCCCCGAGTTCAACCTGGCGGAGAGCTACTGGGGCGGGGTCGAGGACGCCACGGCGAGGCCCGGCGAAGCCGGCAACCCGGGAACCGAGGTCCGCCGGTGAGCCGCTGGTGGCTGGTCATCGGCCTCCTCCTCTCGGTGGGGCTCAACGTGGGGATCCTGACCGCCATCGGCGTGCGGCGCGCCGCCGCTCCGGGACGCCCGGCGGCCCAGGCGCAGGGACAAGGCCAGGGGCAAGGGGCGGCGAATCCCGCGAACGCCAATGATCCCGTCCCCCGCCTGACCCGCCTCGCCGACCGCCTGAAGCTCGAGGGGGAGACGCGGCGCAAGTTCATCGACATCCAGTGGAACCTCTACCAGGAGACCACCCGCCTGCGGCTCGACCTGGGGGAGATCCACCGCTCGCTGCGCCGCGAGATGACCCTGCCGAACCCCGACCGGCCGCGGGTCGACGCGCTGCTGGCCGACTCCTCGCGCACCTACCTGGCGCTCGAGAAGTCGCTGGTCGACAACGTCTTCGCCACCCGCGCCCTGCTCGGCCCCGAGAAGGAGGCCGAGTACCTCAAGGTCGTCGGCCGCCTCCGCCTCCCCAACCCCGGCCCCGGCATCTCGAACCCCACCGCCGGCCCCAACCAACAATCGCCGCCGGCCGACCAGAAGCCCGGGTTGTTCGAGCGCTGGCGGCAACGGCGGCAGCAGCGGCAGGAGAGGCAGCAAAGGCGGGAGATGGGGGGCGGGTAGGGGACAGCGGTAATCGCCGATCCGAGGGGTGACTCAGCTCGAGGCGGGAGCTGTGCCGCCGGGCCCTCACTCCCCCGGCCCCTCTCTCCCCGCCTCCCTCCCACCCAACCGGGCGAGAGGGGAGAACTGCAAAAGCCAGGAGGGGTCTCATCGCAGGGCCCCCCTCTTCTCCCGGCCGGAAGGGGGGGAGGCGGGGAGAAGAGGGCCGGGGTGATGAGGGCCCAACGCGACAGCCAAGGAACCGCCCCCTTACCTGGTGGAGCCGCTCCCCCGAGCCGTCCGCACGTCCTTCAGCCGGTCCTGGATCTTCTGCAAGGTGTCCGCGGGCAAAATCAGCACCGTATCCCGCCCGCCGACCCGCGCCGGCACGCCGCCGGCGGCCGGCGGGTAGAGGGTGAAGGTCTCGGCGCCAGCGTCCTTCCCGCCTTCCTTGGCCCGCAGCTCGACGGTGAGCGCCGGCTTCCAGGTTCCCATCCCCTGCGCAGCCGCCTCCCGCGGGCTCAGCAGGTGCTCGGCCTTGGCGCTGGTCACGGCGAGGAGGAGGTCGGAGACCGGCAGGAAGGAGATGACGGTCGCGTCCCGCTTCCAGTCGGTGCCGGCGCGGGTGAGGTGCACGGGTGGACCATCCCCTTGGATCGTGGCCGAGTCCACCTGGTGGACCTCGAGCTTCGAGAGCTTGAGCGACCGCCAGCCGGCCGCCGGCCGCCGGGCCGACTCGCCGAGGCGGGTGCGCACCTCGAACAGGGCGCCCGCCGCGCGGGCATAGCTCAGCTCGCCGCTCGGCTGCCCGGCCGGCGTCGCGCCGCCGGTCACCGGGCCGCCGAGGTCGATCCTCACCGGGGAGGCTGCCGGTGCCGACGCTCCCCCGAGCGCCACCTCCACGCTCCCGCGCGGCGGATCGAGCCCCAGCTCCTTCAGGTCCTGCGAGCCGTCGAGGAAGCGCTCGGCGGTCAGCCCGGTGAGATCGGCGAGCAGCCCTTCCACGAGGTCATGGTCCGCCCAGTCCGGTTGCGGAAGCGCCGGGCTCTCGATCCGGAACCCCTCCGGCCGGCGGACCAGGCTCACCGTCCCATCCGGCGCGCCGGTCAGCGTGATCCGCTGCACCGCCTCGCGGTCGGCGCGGAAGATCAGCCGGTCGCGCCAGTCCCCCGGCGCCTTCTCGAGCTCGGGGAGAATCGAATCGCTCACCACGTAGGCGCGCTGTCCTCCGGCGTCCTTGCCCACGCCGGCGATCAGCGTGCCCCCCGGCGGCACCTCGGCGCCGAGCTTCAGCACCTTCTCCCCCGACTTGGTGGTCAGCCGCACGCTGGCCCGCGGCTGGTCGAGCCCCACGGCCTTGGGGTCCACCCGGTCCATCGTGCGCGTCTTCTCGAGGGTGCCGAGCGCCTCGAGCAGATGGTCGACGGCGAAGCTGTCCGCGCGGGCGGCGAGCGGCCCGGTCAGGCGCCACTCGGCCGAAGGCTCGGGGACGACGCCCCCCTTCTTCGCCTTCTTCTCCGCGGAGAGCAGGGCCGCGCCGCCGAACCGTTCGAGGCGAACGGGGCCCTTCGCGGAGTCGATCGCGATCGCCGTCACCTCGTCCTTCTCGAAGCCGAACACCTGCTTGCCGAGCTTCGTCCGCTCCTCGCTCGATGGCAGCTTGCGCTCGTAGAAGAAGATGAAGGCGCTCAAGCCCAGCACCACGGCGAGCAGGATCAGCAGGGTGCGCGGCTTCATGACGTCCTCTCCATGACGTTATCTCCGCCGCCGGCGGAGGAACACCGCCACGCCGAGCCCCACGGCGAGCAGGGGGAGCACCCCCGCCAGCAGGTAGATGCTGCGGATCTGGTCGGTGGTCAGGGTGAGCCGCACCTGCTCGGTCTTCTTCGCCGGGATGTCGAGCAGCGCCTCGCGCTCGACCAGCCAGTTCACCGTGTTCGCGAGCAGCACGGCGTTCGGGTTGTTGGCCTGTAACAGCTGGTTGGTGGCGAAGTCGGAGTCGCCGAAGACCACCAGGCGAAGCCCGCGCTTGCCGGGAACGGGCGCCGCCGTCTCGGCCGCCACCCCCATCGCCACCGGCCCCGCCAGGTCGCGGGGATCGCGCGCCACCTTGTCGAGGTGCGCGAGGTCGGTCTCCCCCCAGCCCTGGTCGGTGGTCTTCAGCAGCTCGGTGACCTTGAGCCCCGGCGCGCTCCCCGCCCCCGCCGAGCGGGCGAGGCTGACCAGCACCGGCACGTTCCCCTGCCCCAGCGCCTTGGTGATCGGATGATCGCCGTAGCTCTTGACGAAGATCGTCTCCGGCCCGAAGAACGGCAGCGGGTTCGAGGGATCGACCACGATGTTCTCCCCCACCTTGACGCCGTAGCGGGCGAGCCACGCCTCGAGGTTGGTGTTGACCAGCGCCGCCCCTCCCGGCCCCAGGGTGGGATCGAGCAGCACCAGCATCCGCCCGCCGCCGTCGAGGTAGGCCGAGAAGGCGGCGAGCTCCGGCGGCACGAAGCTGCTGCTCGGGCCGGCGATCACCAGCAGGTCGGTCCCCGGCGGCACCGCGGCCTTGCCGAGCGAGGCCCACTCCGAGATGTCGAAGTTGTCGCGCCCGAGGAGCTGCTGCGCCCCCGACAGGCCATGCCCGCCCGGCTCGTCGAGCGCCGGCTCGCCGTGGCCGGTGGTGAACAGGATCTTCGGCTTCTTCCCTTCCGAGAGCTGGAGGATGGCGCTGGTGAACAGCTGCTCCCCCTTGAAGCCGGTGATCTTCGGCGGCCCCCCCTCCTGCTGGCCGCTGAAGTCGACTTCGGCCAGGTCGTTGCTGTTGATCACCCGCTTGTCGTTGCCACTCGCCACCACCACGCCGGTGGCGGTGACGCCGTACTGCTTGACGAGCTGCTGCGCCTGCAGCGGATTCTTCTCGAGGTCGACCACCCGCACATGCACCCGCCGCGACGCCGACCCGTAGCGCTGCAGCAGCTCAGTGGTCGGCTGATACAGCTCGTGCTGCTGGTCCGGCGACAGGAAGACGATGAAATCGACGTCGCGGTCGAGCCCGCGCAGCACGTTGCGGGTGCGCTCCGAGAGGCTGTAGAGCTGGCTCTTCGTCCAGTCGAAACGCTTGTAGTACTTCCAGCCGAAATAATTGACGATCAGCAGGAGCGCGGCGAGCAGCAGCACGCCGGCGGACAGCGTGCCGGTGCGCACCAGCGCGCTGCGCCTGGGCTCGGATGCCGGCTGAGAGGTTGGCGTGGAATCCTTCGGAGTGGCAGGCATCGCGTTCATCTCCACTTCTTGTCCGCCAGCGCGCGGCTGGCCAGAAACAGGAAGAACAGGGTGCCCGAGAGATAGAACACCAGCCTCCGGGTGTCGACGATGCCGCTCGCGAACTCGTCGATATGATTCCACAGGCTGCCGTAGCCGAGCACCTTCTTCGCCACGTCGTTGTTGACCATCTCCTCGAACACCCCCATCAGGAAGAGGATGAAGAGGAGGGCGCCCGTCATCATCGCCGCCAGCAGCTGGCTGCGCGTGGTCGCCGAGGCGAAGATGCCGATGGCGAGGAAGAGCGAGCCGATCAGCAGGATGCCGAGATATCCCGCCGCGATCGGCCCCCAGTCCACCTTCTCATAGGCCGAGATCACCGCCCCGTAGGCGAGGGTCGGCAGCCAGAGGAAGGCGTAGAAGGCGAGCGCGGCCAGGAACTTCCCCACGATCACCTCGGTCTCGGTGACCGGCGCCGTCATCAGCACCTCGATCGACCCCGAGCGCAGCTCCTCGCTCACCAGCCGCATGGTCAGCAAGGGCCCGAGCAGGAGCAGCATCAGCCAGGTGGCGCGGAAGAAGTAGCCGAGCGGCGGCCCGCCTCCGGCTCTGGGATCGCTGAGCTGCCCCACCAGATAGATGAAGATCACGCCGTTGACCGCCAGGAAGAAGAACAGCACCACGTAGGCGAGCGGCGAGAAGAAGTACGCCCGCAGCTCGCGGCGGCAGGTCGCCAGGATTCCGTTCACGAGACCACCTCCTGCTCCGGCGCGGATTCCTCGGCGCGCGCCCGCGCGACGGCCATCGCCTCGCCCGCCTCGCCCGCATCGCCCGTCGAGATCGCATCATGAGTCGTCAAGCGCACGAAGATGTCCTCCAGCGTGGCGCCGCGCTCGCGAGCCAGCTCGAGCAGCACCCAGCCGTGCTCGACCGCCGCCCGGAACACCGCCTCGCGGGGATCGGCGCCGCCCGCGCATTCCAGCCGGTAGCCGCCGTCGGCCGCCGTCACGCCGGCCACCCCGGGCAGGCCGCCGAGCACCTCGGGAGCACCCACTGGGGCGTCCTTCAGGGCGACCCGCACGGAGGAATTTCCCGTCCAGCTCTGGCGCAGGCTCTCGGGGGTCCCCTCGGCGATGATCCGTCCGCGGTCGATGATCACCACGCGGTCGCAGAGCAGCTCGACCTCGGGGAGGATGTGGGTGGAGAGGAGGAGGGTGTGCTCGCGCCCCAGCTCGCGGATCAGCTCGCGGATCGAGATGATCTGCCGCGGGTCGAGCCCCACCGTCGGCTCGTCGAGCACCAGCACGCGCGGGTTGTGCAGGATGGCGGTGGCGAGCCCCACCCGCTGGCGGTACCCCTTGGAGAGGGTGCCGATGATCTGGTTCCGCACGTCGCCGAGCAGGCAGCGCTCGACGGCGACCGGAATCGCCGTCCGCGCCTCGGCCCGCGGCAGCCCTTCGAGCTGCGCCCTGTAGCCCAGGTATTCGTTGACCCGCATCTCGGGATAGAGGGCGACGTTCTCCGGCAGGTAGCCGACCTGCCGGCGCGCCTGGCGCGGGGACTCGAAGAGGTCCTTGCCGTCCACCGTCACCCGCCCGCCGGTGGGCGGCAGGAAGCCGGTGATCATGCGGATGGTCGTCGTCTTGCCGGCGCCGTTCGGCCCCAGCATCCCCAGGATCTCCCCTTCCCGCACGGAAAAGGAGATGCCGTCCACGGCCGTGAAGTCGCCATAGCGGCGGCTCAGGTTCTGCGCTTCGATCATGAGAGCCCTCCCTCGATCGCCCGGGCCCGACGGCCCGAGCGGTACGCGCATTACGCGCCCTATAGCAAGAGCAATGCCGCCAGGCCGACGGGCGCCTCCGGCCGCAAACCAAGGAAAATACAGGAGAATTCGCGACGTTCCGGCCGCCGCGGCTTCGCGAGACGTGCCACTTTGGCCGGCCGAGGAGGGATCGTATCCTGTTTCCGGGCGGGGGGCCAAGGGACCGTCAGCGTCACCCTCCGGCGAAGGACGCACCACCTAGGCCTTCCCCGGAGGTCGCCGCCGGGGCGCCGGTGATATCCTTCCCCCATGGCAGACAAAGACCGGGCCGCGAACATGAAGTCGTCGTACCAGCTCGCCCTCGAGCGGCTGGAGAAGCAGGGGATCGAGCGTCCCCGCGAAGAGACCTTCAGCGACGAGCTGCGCGAGAAGATCACCGACGAGCGCCGCAAGGCCGAGGCTCGCCTCGCCGAGCTCGAGATCCTCCACAAGGACCGCCTGAAGTCGATGTACGACCCCGCCAAGCGCGAGGAAGAGGAAGACGGCTACGTCCGCGAGCGCCGGCGGATCGAGGAAGATCGGGACCGGAAGATCGGGGAGCTCCGGAAGTAGTCCCTATCCTCTTAGTTTGCCTTGCCCCTGGCCAGCATCAAATCCATGATCCTCCTGAGGGATAACGGACGCATGTCTGTCCAGACCTCGACGATGTAGGCAAGGCATTCCGCCTTGGTTCCCTGCTTCCCAACGTCCGACCAGCCATACGGATTGGCTTCATCCTCACAGAGAAGGGAATACTGCTCTTCACGATTCTTGACGACTCTCCACAACCCGCTTTCGACAGGCATGGCAGCTTCCTTCACAAGTGCTTTCGGTTGAGCCCGAGGAGACGCTCGGCGTTCATTTGGTGGTACACCAGCATGACGTCTTTCATCAGGCGCCTGAAGGCGACGTCCGTTTCCGTGGACATCAGGCCGGTACCCGTGAGAGGAAGAGGCGGCAGGGCGAGAACAGTGGCTCCCTTTGAGTCGATCTGCTCTTCTCCTGCGTCGATGAGGTAGACGGTATACCAAAACTCAAACACTCCAACGTCGAGCGCCTCGAGGAGCGCCGCCAAGGTTGGAAGCTTGGGTATCTCTCTCCCGCTCTCATATTTGGACATCTGGCTTTTGCCGATCTTCGCCCGGCTGGCTACCTCGGATTGGCTACGTCCCCGCAGCTCCCGAATAAGAGTGATCGCCCGAGGAAGGTTCCGATAGATCCGGGGAAGGTTTGCCATGGAGAGACGCTAGCACCGGTTCGTCGCCGACGCCAAATCCAGTGTTAAAAGTAGCGCGATTCGCCAACAAAATGCGGTTGGTGTTCACTTCCCTATGCAGGGGCCAACCATCTCGTGAGCAATGTCGCTCCCCGGATTGGGCCCCTCGAGGAAGGTCAGCATGTCAAGAACCAGCTGCACGCTCAGCGCGATCGTTCTACTAGGCGCACTCTGTGGCCCAAGTCAGGCACGGGAGACGCACAAAGGTACTCGCCATAACGATTTACTAGCCGATCCGATCTCCGGGCTCTTGAGCGCTGCCAAGGCCCGAATTGACCACTTTTTGAGGGGAGGCGGAGGCTGCGGAGCCAACGGAGCACTCTGTCCACCCGCTCCACTTCCGCCTCCCAGGACCGACGGCGGAGGGGGATGTGATCCCAATGGGATTCCTGCCTGCAAGCCCTAGGCTTCCTTCATCGTTTCCTTGCGGTCGTCTCGAACCCTGAGCGCCGGGGGCCTTCCCCGGCTCTTTCTTTTAGAGTTAGACTCTCTGCACAACAGGAGAGAAACCTATGGCAGCTCACACATCTCACGTGTCGACGGAACAGGCCGAGGGGCTGCTCGAGGGAGCTCTCGCCAGTGAGGAGAAGAAGGCGTTACTGGCCCACCTGCTGACTCGGTGCGAGCCGTGCCTCGCCCTGGTCCGTGAGATCGCCTTTCCGCAAGCTGATGCTGCCGACTTCGATTACTCAGACCTTCTGAGACGCCTTGAGCTGGCGTACCTGGTCGCTACTCATGACGTAGGTCAAGAGCGGAACCTTGCCGCCGAAAGCTGGCAGCTACTGAAGCGGATGGATTCAGGGCAACGGATGCAGCTCATAAAGCACAATCCAGACTTCCGTCATTGGGGTCTCTATGAGCGGTTGGTAGAAGAGGCGAAGCTGTTGATTCGCCAGGATCCAATACAGGCCGTTGATCTGACATTCCTTGCTCTCTATATCACGGAGAATTTGGACCCAACCTCCTACAGTGATTCCCTCCAGGCGGACTTCCGGGCCGGAGCCCTTACGGCACACGCCAACACCAAACGTCTCCTCGGTGATTTCGCCGGGGCAAAGAGCGCACTCCAGGAGGCGGAAAAGCTGCTGGAGGTCGGTACCGGTGATCCCCAGGAAAGGGCAACTCTCGTCTCTATCTGGTCTTCGCTCCTTACCGACCTTGGCTACTTCGAGCAAGCCGAGGAGGTTCTGCAGGAGGCATTGCGGTTAGCTCGCCAGATACAGGATCGCCACTTGGAAGGGCGATATACGATTCAGCAGTCTTCGACGATCGGCTGGGTCGATCCAATCAGGGGGCTGCAATTGGCGGATAAAGGGTTGTCACTGCTCGGCAACGCCTCCACGCGCGACAAGACGCTGGAGCTTTGTGCTATCCACCTGCTGGCACTCTGGGCGAACGAAGCCGGGGACCCGAAGGAAGCAAGGGCAACCTTCGCGGCTTACCGTCATCTCTACGAGGATTTTGATGACGCTTTCTGGACGGGTAGACGGCTGCACTTGCAGGGGCACATTTCAAAGGCTGAGGGAGACTTATCACAGTCGGAAAGCCTGTTCCGCGAGCTGGTAGACCACTATGCGGCAAATGGCTTTGAGTTCGACCTCGCGCTGGCGTCTTTGGACCTTTCCGAGGTCTTGGCAATGCAGGGCAGGGTTTTGGACTCAGGTGAAGTCATGAATGGGCTCTACCTCATCTTGAAGCAATGGGATGTGAACGGCGAGATCCTGCAGCATTGGGCAGCCCTGAAGGACGGGATGATGGTCCGAAGGTTCCAGCTCAGAGCGTTTAAGGAGCTGGCAATGACACTCCGCCGCAAGTGGTACCGGAGGATCGACGCCTAAAGCTGACGTGCCCCCGATCCTCCTCGCCGTCCGGACCCGCCTTGCCCCGGCGGAGACGGGACGCCGTCCCCCTGGCCTCGGACAGGTTCTCGTTACGACCTGTCCCGTCTCTACCGCCTTCGCCCCAGGGTGAGGGCCTTCAGAAAGCTCGTCGGCCCCATCCTCCCACTGATTTTTCGATCGCTCCCACTGATTTTCCGACCGCTCCCTCTGATTTTTTGTCCCCTCCCTTCAATGGCACCCTCTTATACACATCTCTAGGAAATGGCCTCCCGTGCTTCGAGGGCGAGGACGAAGTCGCGAGTGCGTTGGAGGCCGATCCAGAGTGCCTTGGGGCCAGGGAATCCATCTCCCTTGCGAGCTAGAAAGCCGCCTAGCTGGGCAATCATGACGAGAATCTCCTGGAGGACCGGAGGGCGGGAGGGTGGGCTTTTCCTCTGGGTTACCAGATAGACCGCCTTCCACTCTTCAGGGGCGAGCACCGCTTCACAGGAGATCTCGGGCATCGTTCGGCCCAGCATGATCAGGTACAGCACCCGCCAGGCGACAATCATGTAAAGGGCCAGAGCGACTTCCAGGCGGTTCCGTTCCTGCAACTGTAGCTCTTCGACCTTGCATCCACTCTTGAGAATGCGAAAGTAGACCTCGATTTGCCAGCGGCATACGTACCACTGCACCTTCTCCTGGGCCTCTTCGGCGTTCCCGATGGACAGATTGGTCAGGAGCAGCCATTCAATCGGCTCGACGCCTTCAGGAGGCTCCTCCTCCCAGGCCAGAATCGCCGTCACTTCCACCGGTGGCAGCTTCCTGTCGGGGCGATAGGGAGGCCTTAGCTTCAAGCGCTCAGCTCGCAGGGTTTGCACCACTCGACGCTTGGCGCGCTGGGGCGTGGCGGGCAAATCGAAGTCGAGAGTCCCCAAAACCTCCGCCTTGCGCATCGCGGACCAAACAAGTCCCCCCTCGACCAAAGCACGATCTTGGCTGCCTCGAATCAGCCAGTCCGCTTCTCCCCTCTGCCCCTGCTCAAACAACTCGAACAGGTCCGAGTCCCGGTCGGCGACATACACCAGCCGGGTTTGCGGCAAAGTGCTCTGCCAGTCGCAAACCCGCCGGTAGCCCTCGACCCAACGCAAGCTTTCCTTCTCCTCAATCGGCCTTTTCAAGCGATGCTGACGGTCTTTGCCACCGTGATCCTGCGGGTCCCGAACCCAGGTCCACTGATCCACGACTCCGAGGCAGAGCCGCTCGGGAGTGATGGCAAGCGTTGGGTGGATGTATAGACCCAGGGCCGCTTCATAGGTCAGAGGTCCCAAACCTTGGATCTGGGGCTTGCTCGTGAAGTCCAACTCCGTCGTGTCCTGGACGCACAGCACCACGGGAAACTCCTTCGCCCGCTCCAGCGTCGCGTCCCGATGCGGCTCTAACACCTTCTCCCAACTCACCTTCTCATTGTCGAAGAAACGGTAGGCGGCGACGGTCTCTGCCCAACTCTGGAAAGCGGAAGGGACGCTGCCCTCGGGGCGATCGGCGAGTCGGGAGAGAACCTTGGCCGCACGCCGATTCAGCCGCTCGTCCCCCAGATTGGCCGTCAGCATCTCCTGAGCAGCCCAACTCTCCTGATCTCCCGGTTCCTCTGCCAACCTTGAGCCCATTCTGGATCTCCTTTCCGAAGTTCCGCTATCACGCAACAGGAAAGCAGATCGCGTCGTCTCTGTCCAGAACCGAGTTATGTATAAGAGGGTGCCTTCAATGGGCGGGTCCCGGGGAAGAGAGGGAGCGCCCGCGGGAAGAGGGGGAGCGCTCGGGGAACGAGGGGTAGGTGACAAAATCTCGCGGGGCAGCGGCCGCCCGCTGAGATTTTGTATCGCGGGACGAGAGGGAGCGGACGAAAAATGAGAGGGAGGGAGCGGAAAACGGCGGGGGCGAGGCGCGGGAGCAGTCCCCGGAAGCAAAAAACCGGAGGGGGGAGACGGCGAGGCGCTGGTCGGAGGCGGCGAACCGGAGGGCGGAGGCGGCGATGAGAGGTGCCGTAGCCGCCGAGGCTGGCCGCGCGCCGCCAACTCAGTCCGGAATCACCGGCTCGACGCACATCGAGCGCGATGGCCTCCGGAAGCCCTTCTCTGCGGAGGTGAGCCCGGTTCCGCAGGAGACTTGCTTCAGGGGCGCTGTGCTTTCTACTTATGTATAATGCAATTACCTCTCCTGATTCAGGAAGGCCTCTCACTACAGGAGCTCGAAATGAAAAAGACGGACAAGAAGCTCAAGAAGCTCAACCTCAGCACGGAGACTCTGCGGAACCTCGAGGAGTCCCATCTCGAATCCGCCAAGGGAGGCATCTCCGTCAATAAATCAAACTGCATAACCTGCTCCTACACCTGCCCTTGACGTGGATCTCCACCTGAAAGGGTAAGCTGACCAGCCCGGGGGTGCCAGCCCCGGGCGACCCAACGAATTCCTCCTCGGAACCTTCCTACCGGCCCCAGGAAACGCGTCCGCCGCTCCCTCAGTCCGGAATCACCGGCTCGACCAGGTGCGCGAGCTGGACGAGCGATTCCTGCCGGACCCGCAAGGTCCTCCCGGCACACCGCGGCGTCGAGGCGCTCGGCGTCAAGGACTCCTGTGATATAGCTCCCGCCGACGAGTGGAAACAAATTCACTGCGATTTAGAAATCGAGGGGAAAATGAGGAAATCCTTGTGTCTGTTGGTTGTCGCCCTGGCGGTTCTGTCGGTCCAGATGCTGCCCACGCAGAATCTCTGGGCGGTGGCCTGCGTCTATGGGCCCAATACTCCCGTCGAGCCCGGCTCTGGGATTGACTGCCTTCATGCAGAAGGAGCCGCTTATACCGCGGCGTACAACTGGGCGTCGAGTTATTGCGCTTCTCACTGTGGACGTGTCTGTTCGTTCAGCTTCGGCCACGCCGGAGACATCTGCTACGGAACTGGACCCTACTACACCTCCGGCTATGCCAACTTCAGCTGCGCGTCAGTGTCTCCCTGCCCGGTGCCCTGACCGAGAGAGCGGCTGCTAGCCCTCGGGTACGAGGTTGATCCTGCGGCGGAGGCGGCACCGCTTCCGCCGCAAGGCCCCTCCTATCCTCCCGCTGGTCCTGTCGCTGCGGGACGACGGGGATCGTGAAGTAGACCGTCATCCCCGGGTGCCGCGGCTCCCCCGGCCGTCCCGCTCGTAGATCTCCTGGAAGCGCCGGATCGCCTTGCCGCCACCGCAGAGGTAGACGGCGTCGTCCGGCGCGAAGCGGAAGTCGGGGGAGAGCTCGATCAGGATCTCCTCCCCGCGCTCGACCGCCACCACCAGGGCCCCCGTGCGCTGGCGGATGCCGAGGTCGGCGAGGGGGCGCCCGACCAGGCCGGCCATTCCGGCGGAGGGGACTTTCAGGATCTTGAGCTGGGGATCGATCGCCACCGCGTCGAAGCCGAGGAGCTTCTTGGCGAGGAGCTGCCCGGAGACCTGGCTGATCGAGAGGGCGAAGTCGGCGCCGGCGCGGTGGATGCGGTCGACGTTCTCGGCCTCGTTCACCCGCGCGATCACCGGCACGTCGGGCGCGAAGTCCTTGAGGATCACGGTGGCGAAGAGGGTGGCGCTGTCGGCGTCCAAGGCGAGGATCATCGCCTGGGCGGCGCGGACGCCGGCCGCCTCGAGGACGCGGGCGTCGAGCACGTTCCCCACCAGGTCGACCTCGGGCCCCGCGTGGCGGTCGATCAGCCGCACCTCCTCCCCCACGGCGCGCAGCAGCTCGGCGACCTTGCGCCCGACCTCGCCGCCGCCTCCCACCACGAAGGCCCCCTCGCGGTGCATGGTGACGGTCCCCCCCGCGAGGTCGCGCAGGCGGTCGACGCTCTGGTGACTCCCCACCACGACGAGGATGCCGTCCGGCGCCAGGCGGAGCCCGGCCCCCTCGGAGACCGCCAGCTCGCCGCCGATCCACTGGCCGACCACCGTCGCCCCGGTGCGCGCGCCGATCGCCACCTCGTCGAGGGTGTGGCCGGCGAGCGGGCTCTCGGGGCTCACCCGCACCTCGGCGACCTCGAGGTTGCGGCCGAGCTGCTGGATGCCGCCCTGGCGCGGGTTGATGCGGGCCGAGGCGCGCGCCGCGAGGGCCGCTCCCAGGATGTGGCGCGGGGTGAAGGCGGCGGTGGCGCCGGCGAGGATCATCGGCCGGCGGTGGTAGGGCTCCTCGACGAGCGCCAGGATCGGCCCCTTGTAGCCGAGCTGGCGGGCTGAGAGGCTCAAGGCGGCGTTCTCGTCGTCGGTGCCGTTGGCGATCACCGCCCGCGCGGTCAGGAGGCGCGAGGCCTGGAGGCCGCCGTCCCCCGGCTCGCGGTGGACGACCGGCACCCCGGCCTCGAACAGGCGGCGGGCGCGGGTCTCGTCCGGCTCGAGGACCAGCGTCGGCACCCCGGCGCCGGCGAGCTCCGCGAGGAGCGTCTCGACGGCCGGCCCGTAGCGGTAGATCACGGCGTGCCCGGCGAGGTCCTTGCGGGTCGTCTCCTGCGGCAGGCGGGTCTCGAAGCGCTCTTCGAGGAAGGGGATCAGATAGATCGGAAAGATCAGGAAGACCAGGAAGACGCCGAGGAACTGCACCCCCACCACCAGCAGCACCATGACGGGATGGCTCCAGTGGGAGTCCGCCCCGTAGCCGGTGGTGGAGAGCGTCTCGGCCGCCCATTCGAGGCTGTCCCAGAACCCCCGCGGATGCCCCTCGAGCGCCGACATCCCCCACATGTAGAGGCAGGCCGAGGCCAGCAGGGTGGCGAGCAGGCCGACGGCCAGCTGAAGCAGCCGCTTCTGGGAGCGTCGCATGGCGAGTCATTGTAGGCGCTCGGCGCCGATCCTGAAGCTCCTCGGGCATCTGCCGGAGGGGGGGCCTTTTCTGAGATCGCGTTCAACCGCGACAGGTCAGCAGAGTATGATCCATCCCGATGCGACCTGACGACGACGAGCCGCCCGGGCGGCGACTGCACGCGGCGGTCGAGCAGCGGTTCGGCGTGTTGCCGAATTTCTTCCGGCTCGCTCCCGAAAGCCCGGAGATCACGGCCAGCTTGTGGGGGTTCGCCTGCTTCGCGTATCTCGACAATCCCCTGCCGTCGCTGTTCAAGGAGCGGCTGTTCGTTCACCTCTCCCGTTTCTGCGAGGTGCGCTACTGCATCGCGCGGCACGTCGGCTTCCTGGTCGGGCTGGGCAGGCCGGCCGGCGACGCACGGGTTCCGGTGCAGACCGTCGAGGAAGTCGTGCGGCTGTTGCGGCGCCCCTTCCCGCGCGGCGACGAGATCGAGCCGTTCCTGGCGCAGTGTGCGGCCGCCGAGCCGTGTCTCGCGGCGATGCCGGAGGCGGACTCGGCGATGGAACAGGCGATCTTTGCCTGCTCCGCGCATGTCTTCCTGCGGACGCCGCAGGCGCCGCAGTGCCTGGCCGCGCTCAAGCGGCTCCTGTGCCCGGCGGACTTCGAGTATCTGATGGTGCTCCTCGGCTTCATCCGGACGGCGCAGGACTGGACCCGGGTCCATACCGAGCTGGCGTTCGAAGAGGACATCCAGCACCTGCTGCGCACGCATGAGGAGCTCGCCGAATCCCTGCTGAGCGATCGGGACCTGGCGAGCGGCGAAGTCGGCGAAAGAATCCTCGATGAGCTGGCGTCGCTGCGTCAGAACGAGTCGTCGCGGAGGCAGGCCTTGCAGGCGGCCGAAGCCGCCGCGCAGGCCAGCCAGACGCAGTTCGAAACGCTGATCAATCGGGCTCCCCTGGGCGTGTATCTCATCGATGCCGATTTTCGCATCCGCGAGGCCAACCCCATCGCGCGGTCCGTCTTCGGCGACGCCGGGAGCCCGGACGGAGGCATCGGCCGCGACTTCGACGAGATCCTCCACATTCTCTGGGAGAGAGAGTACGCCGATGAAGTCGTGCGCCTCTTCCGCCACACGCTCGAGACCGGCGAATCGTTTGCCACGCCGGAGCGCGGCGAGCAACGCAGCGATCGCGGGGTCACCGAATACTACGAGTGGCGCCTGGACCGCATCACACTACCCGACGGGAGCTTACGGCGTGGTCTGTTACTTCCGGGACATCTCGCAACAGGTCGAGGCCCGCGAGGCCATCGCCCGCCTGGTCGGCCAGCTCCAGGAGCAGGACCGGCGCAAGGACGAGTTCCTGGCGACGCTGGCCCATGAATTGCGAAACCCTTTGGCCCCGATCCGCAACGGCCTGGCGATTTTGAAATACGCCCAGGACACACCCGCGGAGCTCGGCCGCACGCGGGAGATGATGGAGCGGCAGGTGGCCCACATGGTGCGGCTGATCGACGACCTGCTCGACGTCAGCCGCATCAGCCGGGGCAAGCTGGAGCTTCGCCGCGGGCCCGTCGAGCTGGCGGCGGTCCTCCAGCAGGCCGTCGAAACCTGCCGGCCGATGTTCGAGGGCGCGGGGCATGAGGTGACCGTCACCTTGCCGCCGGAGCCGGTGGTCTTGGATGCCGACTCGTTCCGGCTGAGCCAGGTGTTCGGCAACCTGCTCAGCAACGCCTCCAAGTTCATGGCGCCGGGCGGCCGCATCTGGCTGACCGCCGGGCGGCAGGGCAGCGACGCCGTGGTGTCGGTGAAAGATGCGGGCATCGGCATCCCGCCCGACAAGATCGAGAGCATCTTCGAAATGTTTTCGCAGGTCGACAAGACGCTGGAGCGCTCGCAAGCCGGCCTGGGAATCGGCCTGACGCTCGCCAGACGCCTGGTGGAGCTGCACGGCGGCGGCATCGAGGCGCGCAGCGCCGGGCTGGGCCAGGGCAGTGAGCTCGTCGTCCGGTTGCCTGCCGTCGTCGAGCAGCCCCGGCCGGGGCCGTCCGCGGGAGCGGCCGAAGAGCCGGCGGCCACGAACCGGCGCCGGATCCTCATCGTCGACGACAACCAGGACAGTGCCGAGAGCCTCGCCATGCTGCTGACCCTGAAGGGGAACGAGACCCACACGGCGAGCGACGGGCAGGAGGCGGTCGAGGCGGCGGCGCGGCTGCGGCCCGACGTGATCCTGCTCGACATCGGCCTGCCCAACATGAACGGCTACGAAGCGTGCCGCCGCATCCGTGAGCAACCCGGGGGGAACGAGGTGGTCATCGTCGCCCTGACCGGGTGGGGCCAGGACGAGGACCGCCGCCGGTCGCGCGAAGCGGGGTTCGACGAGCACCTGGTCAAGCCGCTCGATCCCGCCGTCCTCATGAAGCTGCTGGCCGCGACGGCCTCCGTCCGGAGCTGAGCGCCGGGATGCCCTAATACGGCATGTCCTCCTCGTCCAGCCCGAAGTGGTGACCCAGCTCGTGGACCACGGTGTCGCGGATCTCGCGGATCACCTGGCGGCGGTTGCCGCAGGAGCGCAGGATGGGGCCGCGGAAGATGAAGACGCGGTCGGGGAGGGCGGCCTGATAGAAGGAGTCGCGGTCGGCCAGGGGGACCCCCTGGTAGAGGCCGAGGAGCTCCTCGTCCGGCTCCATGCCGAGGGCTTCGAGGTCCTCGGGGTCGGGCTCCTCCTCGACCATCACGGCGACGTTCTCCAGCAGCTCGGCGAATTCGGGAGGCAAGCCTTCGAGGGCCGTCTCGACCAGGGACTCGAACTCTTCAGGCGGGATTCGCATGACGGGATAGATTACCAAGCGTGAGCCGCGGCAACCGCCTTCTCTGGATCGTGCTGGCGCTCGCCGCCTGTCACATGCTGCTGTTCGACCGCGGCCTGGGAGGGGACGGCTGGGCCAGCTTCTCGACCCTCGAGGCGCTGGCGGACGACGGCAGCCTCTGGGTGGAGCGCCACGGCCATGGGGTGGCGAACGGCCTGGTCGGGGCGCCGGGCGGGCACCTCGTGATGCAGTACCCGCCGGGGGTCCTGGCGCTCGACGCGCTCCCTTTCCTGGCCGGCCGCGCGGCCGACCGCCTCCTCCCCGCCCGCTGGCTGGCGCAGGGCTTCGACCTGCCGCCGGCGGGGCGGGTGCCGCGCGGGGTGTTCCTCTCCGCGGCGGCGATCGTCCTCGCCCGCAACGCCGCCACCCTGCTGGGATTGGCCTGGACCTTCCTCGCCCTGCGCCGGATGGGGTGCTCGGAAAAGGTGGCCGCCGCCGCCACGGCGCTCACCTTCTTCGGCGGCCCGCTGATCTTCTACTCGCTGGTGGGGATGACCCACGCGCCGGCCTTCGCGCTCGCCGGGCTGCTTCTTTTCGTCCTCGTCCGCCAGCGGGAGGACGGGCGTCCCGGGCTCGCCTTCGCGGCCGGCGCGATCGTGGGCGCGGCGGTGCTCCTGCGCTACGGCTCGCTCGCCCTCGCGGCGCCGGCCCTGCTGGCGATCTCATTACCTCCTGAAAACCGCCCTGGCCCGCGCGGGCGCCAAGGGCTCGCCTTCGGCGCCGGGCTGTTTCCCTTCCTCCTGGTGCTCCCGTTCTGGTGGCGGTGGCTGTTCGGCGCCTGGGCGCCGCCCTACGGCGGGGTGTGGGCGGTTTCGGCGGCCTCGCCCTGGAACGTGCTGCTCTCGCCCCTCCACGGCCTGTTCTGGTTCCATCCGGCGCTGCTGCTCGCGGCGGCGGGGCTGGCCGCAGGCGCATGGAAGGAGATCGCCCGCCGGTCTCCGGGGTGGGCCACGGTCGCCGCCGTCTGGTTCCTGGCGGTGGCCCTGCTCTACGGGTGGTGGTCGGAGTGGAACAACGCCGGCGGCTACGGGCAGCGCTTCCTGATCGATGCCCTCCCCGCGCTCGGGCTGGGTTTCGCGGCGTTGCTCGAAAAGAGCCCGAGGCGGCTGCGGATCGCAGCGCTCGCCACGACAGCGCTGCTCGGGTACCTCCTCTTCTTCGCCGCCGTCGGCGGGCTCGTGCCGCCCACTCCCGGCCTTCCCTGGCCGCAGCGGCTGGCGGAGTATCTTCCTCTTCTCGAGCATCCACCAGGACCCGGCGAGCTGGCGGGCGCCCTGCGCCGCGCCTCCGTTCCGATGCGTGCCGTCCTTCGGCCTCCCGCCGAGTCGCGATAAGCTTCCAGCATGTCCGATGCGTCCGTGAGGCTCGACAAGTGGCTGAACGTCGCCTGCGTGTTCAAGACCCGCAGCCAGGCGACCCACGCCGTCGACCACAACCGGGTGACGGTCAACGGCCAGGCGGCGAAGCCCCATCGCCATCTGGTGCCCGGCGACCGGATCGAGGTGGAGATCGGCGAATGGACCCGGGTGCTGATCGTCAAGGAGCTGCGCGACAAGCCGGTCTCGAAGGAGGAGGCGCGCACCCTCTACGAGGACCTGAGCCCGCCCCGCCCCGAGGCCGACCCCGTCCAGCGGCTGATGCGGCGCCCGCCCGCGGTGCGCGAGGCGGGGAGCGGCCGTCCGACCAAGAAGGAGCGGCGCGACATCGATCGCTGGGCAGAGGGCGAGGAGCGCTGAGGCCAGGCGGACGACAGGAAGGGATGAAAAAGGGGTGCAACCCGGAAGGTCGCACCCTGAGGGGAAACAGAGGCGAAGACTACAAGGGATCTCCTCGTCTGTCAATCCTCTGTCCAGCTTGCAAATCGCCTGATCCTTGACACGATGTAGACACCTTGCTAGTCTGCCGGGCAATGCCCAGTGATCGCTCGAGCTCCGGCACCCCGCGGCATCCGATCGGCGTGGTGGCTCGCCGGACGGGGCTCAAGCAGGATCTGATCCGGGCCTGGGAGCGGCGCTACGGCGCCGTCGAGCCGGGGCGCTCGGAGACCCGGCGCCGCTTCTACTCGGACGAGGACATCGAGCGGCTGCTGCTGCTGCGCCGGGTGGTCAGCGGCGGGCGGGCGATCAGCCAGGTGGCCGGGCTCGCCGACGAGGAGCTCCAGGCGCTGATCGGGACGGAGCCGGCGCCCCCCTATTCCCCGAGAAACGCGCCAAGAAACACGCCGGCAACCGCGGCGGACGAGGTGGACTTCCAGGCGGCCGACAACCTCGACGAGGTGGCGGAGGGCTTCCTCAACCGGTGCATGGCGGCGGCGCGACGCCTCGACGTGACGGAGATGGAGCGGGAGCTCGAGCGCGCCTCGGTGCTGTTCAGCCGCACCCACCTGATCGAGCGCGTGCTGTCGCCGCTGATGACCCGCATCGGCCAGCTCTGGCACCAGGGGACCCTGCGTCCGATCCACGAGCACATGGCCTCGACGGTGGTGCGCTCGTTCCTCGGCGGGATGACGGGGGCCTACCAGCCGGAGGTCTCGGCGCCGCACCTCGTGGTCACCACCCCGCCGCGCCAGCGCCACGAGCTCGGCGCCCTCCTCGCCGCCGCCACCGCCGCCGGCGAGGGGTGGCAGGTGACCTACCTCGGCCCCGATCTCCCGCCCGAGGAGATCGCCGCCGCCGCCCTGCAGACCGGGGCCCGCGCGGTCGCCCTCAGCATCACCTATCCGCCGGACGACCCTCAGCTGGGCGACGAGCTCCGGCGCCTGCGGCGGCTGCTCGCGCCCGAGACGGCGCTCGTCGTCGGCGGGCGCGCCTGTCCGGCCTACGCCCCGGTCCTCCAGGAGGTCGGCGCTTTCGTGGTCGACGACCTCGGCGCCCTGCGCCGCGGCATCAACCGGCTGCGCGAGCCGGGCCTGACGGGCACGCCAGGGGAGCCGGGGAACGGCGCCCCCGGCCCGGCCGGCAGCCAACCGCTGGACAAGAAGTAGACGCGCCGCTCGGCCGGAGTCAGGCCCGGCGGGCGAGGCCCATCACCAGCGAGATGACGAAGACGATCAGGAAGAGCACGAAGAGGATCTTGGCGATCCCGGCCGCTCCCGCGGCGATGCCGCCAAAACCGAAGACGGCCGCCACCAGGGCGACGATCAGAAAGATCAGTGCCCATCTCAACATGGCTCACTCTCCTCGGCAGAACCGTCCGGGGCCGCTCACCTCAAGTCGATCGCCCGGACGGGAACGGTTGCTCAAAAAGGGCCGGAGGTACACTCTGGAGGAGCTACTGGGTTGCCATCACCTCCGGCCGGCAATCATACAAAGCAACGTCCGTGCCAGCAAATCACCTTGCCGAAGATTCCAGCAGCGCCAGGATCTCCTCCAGGCGGTCCGCCTGCTCCGGCGTCTTGTCGGTGCGCCAGCGGGCGATGCGGGGGAAGCGGACGGCGAGCCCCGACTTGTGGCGCGGCGAGCGCGCGATCCCCTCGAAGGCGAGCTCGAAGACCTGCAGCGGCTCGACGGCGCGCACCGGCCCGAACTTCTGCAGGGTGTGGCGGCGCAGCCAGCCGTCGAGGGTGAGGATCTCCTCGTCGGAGAGCCCGGAGTAGGCCTTGGCGATCGGCACCAGCTCGCTTCCCGACCAGACGGCGAAGGTGTAGTCGGTCAGCAGATTGGCCCGCCGGCCGTGCCCGGACTGGGCGTAGACCAGCACGGCGTCGAGGGTGAAGGGGTCGATCTTCCACTTCCACCAGTCCCCCCGCTTGCGGCCGGTCCGGTAGGGGGAGGCGAGGCGTTTCAGCATCACCCCCTCGACGCCGCGCTCCCGCGCCTCCCCCCGCGCCCCTGCCAGCTCGTCCCAGGTGGTCCCTTCGGGGTTCCCGACGGCGGGCGAGGTGAGCAAAAAAGGGCGTCCCGCCGCGAGCAATTTTTCCAAAGCTCGCCGCCGTTCGGCGAGCGGGGCCGCGCGGAGGTCCTCGCCGGCGAGCTCCAGCAGGTCGAACGCCAGGAAGACGGCGGGCGCCTCGGCCAGCACCTTCTCGGTCAGGCGCTTGCGGCCGATCCGCCGCTGCAGGACGGCGAACGGCAGCGGCCGGCCGTCCCGCCAGGCGAGGATCTCGCCGTCGAGCACCGTGCCGTCGGGGAGGAGGGCCAGCGCCGCGCGGGCAAGCTCGGGGAAGCGCTCGGTGATCAGCTCCTCGCCGCGCGACCAGAGATGGACCGCGCCGCCGCGGCGGACGATCTGCGCGCGGATGCCGTCCCACTTCCACTCGGCGAGCCACTCGGCACGGCTGCCCAGCGAAGCGAGCGCTTCGATTCCTCCCTCGAGCGGCGAGGCGAGGTAAAAAGGATAGGGACGGGACGAGTCTTCCTCCTCCTCGCCCGGGGTCAGCAGGTTGGCGAAGAAAGCGGCAGTCGGCTCCCAGGTTCCCATCAGGCGGTGGGCGAGCACCGGCTGCGGCACGCCGGCGACCCCGGCCAGCGCCCGCTCGACGAGGGTCTGCGCCACCCCCACCCGCAGCTCGCCGGTGAGCAGCTTGTCGAGCACGAAGGTCTCCCAGCGCGGCAGGCCCCGCCACCAGCCGGTGACCGCCGCGCGCTGCTGCTCGGGGGGCAGCGCGCGCAGCGGCAGGAGGCGCTCCGTCATCCAGCGCGAGAGGGGGACCTCCGGCGCCGGCGCCGCCGGGCCGCGGCCGTCGAGCACCAGGGCGATCGTCTCCGCGAGGTCCCCCACCCCGGCGTAGCACTCCTCGAACAGCCAGTCGGGGATCCCCGCCTCCGCCATCGCCCAGCCGGCGAGCAGGCGCCCGGGGAGGAAGCGCTTGAGCCGCCGTCCGGTCAAGAACCAGACCGCCCAGGCGGCGTCCTCCGGCGGCGCGGCGGCGAAGTAGGCGGCGAGCGCCGCCACCTTCTCGTTGGTGGAGGTGGTGCGGTCGAGCGCCTCGTAGAGGGCGGCGAAGCGCTTCAATCCCCTGTATCTCCCAACGAATCTCCCGCGGAATCTCCCGGCGATTCCCCTTCCGAGTCGCCCTCCATCTCGCCGGTGAACGGGGTGGCGAGCGGCTCCGCGGCGAGCCCCCTCGCGCAGGTAGCGGGCGAGCGACTCGGAGGCGCCGTGGGTGGTCAGCACACGCCCGGCCCCGGTCTCGGCGATCGTGCGCAGCAGGTCGGGCCAGTCGGCGTGGTCCGAGATCACGAAGCCGCGGTCGAAGCCGCGGCGGCGGCGGGTGCCGCGCACCCGCATCCAGCCCGAGGCGAAGGCGGTGCTCGCCGCCCCGAAGCGGCGCATCCAGGAGGAGCCTCCGGCGGAGGGCGGAGCGAGGATCAGCTCGCCGGCGAACGACTGGCCGCGCACCGTCTCGCCCACCGGCCGGGTGGGGAGCATCACGGCGCCGGCCTGGCGGTAGCACTCGTTGAGCGGCTCGAGGGCGCCGTGGACGAAGACCGTGCGGTCCGTGAGCAAGGCGCCAGCTCGCCCAGGATGCGCTGGGCTTTGCCGAGGGCGTAGCAGAAGAGGACGCGAAGCGCGCCCCGCCGCGCCGTTCGCCTCCCACCAGGCGAGGATCTCGCGCGCCACCTCGGCGCCGGAGTCCCAGCGGTAGATCGGCAGCGCGAAGGTGGCCTCGGTGATGAACGTCCGGCAGCGGACCGGCTCGAACGGCTCGCAGGTGGGATCGGCGGCGCGCTTGTAGTCCCCCGAGGAGACCCAGACGTCCTCCGGTGCCGGCGCTCCACCCGCACCTGAGCGGATCCCAGGATGTGCCCCGCGGGGTGGAAAGAGACCGTCACCTCCCCCATCTCCACCCGCTCGCCGAACGGAACCCCCGCGATCTGCGCCCCCGGACCCAGCCGGCGGCGCAGGATGGGGACCGAGGGCGCCGCCGCCAGATAGGACGCGCTCCCCCAGCGGGCATGATCCCCATGCCCGTGCGAGATCACCGCCCGCTCGGCCGGCCGCCACGGATCGATGTGGAAGCCCCCCCCCGCGCAGTAGAGGCCGCGGTCGTCGGGGCAGAGGAGGAGGGACGCCGGCATCGTCGTACTCAGCCCATAAAGTACCACGACCCGAACCACCTATTCTGGACCGTCGCAATACCGCGCCTACCCTTGGAGGCTCCAGTTCTCTGCTATCCCCCGATGGATTAAGATCTACCGGGGACTAGTCAAAACTCATCCACCTATTATGGTATGCTTTCACGAGAATGCGACTCCTCTGCGACGCAATCCCCTTTTGCTTCGGACCGGCGGCGGCCCTGGAAACCCTGCTCCGCCATTTATGCTCCTCTTCTTCTCCCGCGCTCGAAGTCGAAGTCTTGGCGACAGGGTCGGTAAGCGAATTCCTGGAAAAGAGCGATCTCCCTCTATCCTTGCTTCCAGTAGATTCTGAGGACACGGAGGCGCTTGCAGGGCTCAACCTCAGTTGCTACAGCGCTTTCTTAACAATCTGTAATCCAGTAAGCTGGAAGATAATGAGCAGCCGTGGATTGCCGAGCGCATACATTGATTTCCTGCTCTGGATGCACAGTAGCCCGCCGAGCGAACACTTCGGCGCTGAGCTCTATCTCGCGGAGAACTATCCTGGCACCGCCGAATGGATTCAGCGCAGGGGCCAAGAGATCGAAGCCTAAAAGTAATTCCCCGCTGATCCAGCCGGCGGTGAGATTCCCAAAGCTGGGGACTCTCCTGGTCAGTTTCGGCGGAATGTACTCTCGTTTGACGTACCGGGCATCAACACAAACTATGCCTCCTACGTCACCGAACAGCTCCTGAACACGATCAGGCTAGGGCGCTCCGAAGGGTATCGATCGCCCGCAGAGATTTACTCGAGGAAGCGTTTTACACGGTTTCTCTGGGGTGATCTATCGAAGCTTTTCACATCGCGACTTTTTACGTGCCTTGGGGGAATGCGAAGCTTTCCTTTCGCATCCAGGACTCTACGCGCCTTTCGAAGCCATGCTCGGGGGAGTGCCGACGGGCTTCCTGCCTCCATCGAACTACACCCAGATCCTTCAGTTGCGCCATTTTCGCGCATGCGGGATGGCGGACTACAGCTTCTCCTGGGACGATTTAGGTGTGAGCTTCATTCCAGCCGATCTGCGCCCGATACAGGGGCTTTGAGCTCCAGCGCAGATCGTCGCGGCCGAGCGCCACAGGAGACGTCGACAGCGCTGCAGGCGGCACTCATGGCCTTTTTATCTTTGGATTCCAGAGTTGGCTTCCTGGGGGTAGGCCGAGAGCCGTTGCGGAAGGTCGGAGACGTGCCGGAAACGGCGCAACTCGTCCAGCTTCTCGAAGGCCGTCGGCCATTGTTACCTGAGGAAACATTTTGTCTGTACCGTTGCGCGGATTCGTCCTTCTGATCCTCGACACCTTGAGAGCGGACTACGAATCGCTCTGCCGGGAGTCTGGTGTTTCTTTACGGAATCTTCCCCGCCTGCGCAGCCTCTGCTCGGCGAGTCTCCCTGCGCGTTGCGGCTCCTTTCCCACAGGTCCCATGCGGACTGACCTATTGACTGGGCGACTAGCATTCCTGGACGGAGATTGGGCGCTGCCAGAACCGGGTGAAGAGACGCTCGTCGGCCTTTGCCGGAAGCATGGATTTTGGACGACCTTGGTAACCGACAACTACGTGGCGACAGTACCGCGCTTGGGCGGAATGCTCCTAAACGAGTTCGATACCGTCGACTTCATCCGTGGCGCTGGCAGCGATCCATGGATAACGCCCAGTCCTGATCTCCTTGCTGCGGCACGGGAAATGGCACGGGTACGCCCTACACGAAGCGCTCTTTTTGAAGCGCAACATCGATCACCGCCGGCCGGAGGTGGGGCTCAAGGGTTCGAGACGGCATGTGACACTCCATGATTTGGTCCGGCATCAACGCTTCCTTTTATGGATCGATACCTTCGCCTGTCATGAGCCTTGGGTGTCGCCGGTCGACTTGGAAAAAGGGCCGTCCATCCGAAGAGCCGCTTTTTCCCGGCTACGTGGAGGAGGGCCTCTACTCGCGCCAGCATCTGGCGACTCTGCGAACGCGCTTCGCATATAGAGTCGGCGAGACCGATTGCGCCATCGGACCCTTGGTCGGAGAACTTGAAAGCGTTATGCGCGGCGGAGACGTGGGTCTTGTCGTGCTCTCAGATCATGGGTTCCTTTTCGGAGAGTTCGGGTTTGTCGGCAAACCGGCGAATACGCCGCTCCCGCCCGAATTGCAGGAGAATCGCTGGTTGCCAGCTTTCGACGGATCGAGGTGGTTCAGAGTTAGGGATGCAGCCTCACATCGTAAATGGCTTGCTTCGCAACTCCGTGAGACTTGGTGGGGCACCTGTAGCTAAGACCGACGTCCACCTTTTCGCCCGCAATAGCCCGCGTTCGAACTACTTGGCCGCTGCCACAAGGACGACATCTACCTCTTAGGAAAGGATTCCTGCGAGGCGGAAGTCCAACTCCGCACAGTCCGCCGCTGCGAGGCGGACCGACGCCGTCTTTTGATCACTCAGGGGGAGCACTCCATTCCGAATGCCGCGCGTGCTTCGATTCGCGCCTCGCTCTCAAAGGGTAACAGCTCTTGGTTACTGCCATTCCTTGAAGCGCTTTCAGCACATCGAGCAAAGGAGGACTGCCCCTTATGGTGATCGAAGAAAAGTTCAGCGCCGAAGTCTCTTGGGTAGATACAGTTGTTATATGCGCCCTCGAAGTCGAATTCCAGGCAATCTCGAGCCGGCTACGCCATCATCCCGAGTTTCCAACAGATACAGGCTTGGGGCTGCCGCATTTCATAGCCTTGGAGGGAAAGGGCCTGACTGTTCTAGTTGTGCGCCTGCCAGATCCAGGAGCAGGCAATGTCATATCTGGGATCATAGCCGCCTTTCTCATTTCACGCTATGACCCCTGGCTACTGATCTCGTTCGGTATCGCCGGAACGCTCGATCCTGAGGAAGTCAGGATCTACGACGTGCTTTACTCACAGGCAGTTTTCTACCTTGACTTGAGGAAGGAAACCAAGAAGGGACTCGTCCTGAAACGGACCGTCCAACGAGAAACTCCGATGCCTCTGCTCATATTATTACGAGCATTAAAGTTCGAGGGCTACAAGCTGCATGAAGCTGTCATCGTAACGGGAGAGGCGGTCGTCAAAGACGAGAAGGCTAACTACGTAGAATTGCCGGTAACGCGATCAGCGATGCAAAGGCTGTCGAAATGGAGTCTTTTGGGGTTTTTCAAGCCAGCCATGTTGACGAGAAGTTCTTGACGGGAACGTCGCGCTTCTGCCTCGCCATCAAAAGTATCAGCGATGCGGCGGATCCGGACAAGTCTGATGCTCCTCATGAGCTAGCTTCGCATAAAGCTGCGAATTTTCTATCAATTCTTCTTAATGCAGATTTGGAAGCAGTTCGCAAGAATCATCGAACATTGACTCTCGGCCGCGGCCACTACAGCCGTTCATCCGCCGCCCCCCTCGTGAAGCGCTAGCGCGGGTTAATATTTTCAGCGACATCGTGAAGCCGCTGGCCGAAGCAATGTTGGGAAAGAGCGTTCTCCAAGCCGTACACATGCGCTGCCGACGCCCTCGCGTCTTCTATCACTGGCGTCTGACGGGTATGGGGCTTCACTGGGTCGAGCTAAAGTTTCTTCTTGTGCTGCGGCGCTTGGCGAAGAACGGCTACCTGTCGAGTGCTTAGTTGCCGACATGATTCTCCCAATGTCTAACTCACGGCTGACCGAAGCTCAGCTGCCAGCAGCTCACGAGGCCACCCTTAGAATTGTTAATGCCTTGCTAGATCGATGCCCGGGCTCCTCAACCACCTTCTATTCGGTAGAAGGCCAAATTGAAGAGTTGCTTCCGGTTAGGCCGGACGAGCAGGGTATTGCTGCGAAGCGCGAGAATCGCTCGCTCAGGGCAATCTGGGCAACCTGCCTAACACGCTGGACAATGGCAGCAGGTTAAACAGTGAATTCAATGAGTGGCTGCAATACATCACTTGGCGAACGAGACATGAGGGAGTAAGCATTATACTCCACCACCGTGTTCGCAACATTTACAGTCTTCTATCATGGTTCAGTAGTCATCTTCCAGCGTTGGTCCCGACCATCGATATTCAGCTTGCAGGTCGGTGGGGAAAATTCGAGCTTCCTGGATGTGACCTGTTCCTACTTCCACCCGATTCTCCAGAAATTGTGCGATGGCTCAACGAGACCTCAAGCCTGGAGAGTCTTGAAGAATTCTGGCATCATCTCATCGCCCAAGACGACCTCACCGAAGAGACGCTAATCCGGAACCGCCAGGTATGGGGGCGAGCCGCAAGCGATGAATATCTCCCACGGCAAGGCGATTCGTCATGGATTGAGGCTTTCCTGGCCAACGAGAGGGCGAAGCCTGAATATTACAAGGGTGCTGTTATACTGGAACTCGCCTGGCTGAACCAAGAGTTTTTCTCAAGCTTCCGAAAGCAACCGACCGAATGAACGGCAGTGGTCACTTTCAGTACCGGAACCGCGAACTCCACCTTCTTTGCCGCAAGGTGCTACGGAGCCTTCTTTCATGCACAGAGGGAGATGCGCTGAAATCAGTTTATCTGTGGGGCTCGATTCTGCGCCAGGACTTCGATCCAGTGCGCAGCGATGTCGATGTCATCTTGGTTGGCGAAAGTCTCAGCCTCGAGGAGACTTGCCGCTGGTTGTCCCGCACTGTGATTGAGAGTCAGCCGGCACTGCGTCAGTTCAAAGTTCGACCGCTTTACTTAGAGGATTTCAACGGCGAACCACCCAGGAGCGAGTTGGCGCAGCTCATCCATCCCAGGATCCTATTGGCGGACTTCGAAAACTGGTGGCTCGTGCTCGGCCGATCGCTTTCGCTCGGAAATTTTGGGCTCGCGCCGGGCTCGCTCGATGAGATACTCGCCCTACGCCTGGATGCGCTCCGACGGAGGTTGCTCATTCATAATCAAGCGATATCTCAAGAGCCAGCAAGGTATATCCTCAAAGAAGCAGCGCTCATCTGCCATGTCCTCCACCAATTGAGGATGGGACCGCACCCCTTCTCTTATTCAACGCTAATCACGCATGCTGATCGACAGACTCGTGAGGTGGTTAGGGCCGTCGCCTCGCTACGGGAGGGCGGGTGGGAAGAAGAGGCGTGCGGGCGAGCCCTCGGCCTGGCAGAAGACCTCCTCGTAGAGGTAAAAATAGATGCGCCTTGTTCTTGAAGGAATCAGCGGGTCTGGAAAGACTTCGCAAACCCGAAGGATCGTACGTCATTGCCGAGAGGCCGCTAGGGTGGAGGTCATCGGTGAGTTCTCACAGGGCCCTGTTGGCCGAGCCATCCGGCGCCGCTATCGAGAGCGACAGGAACGTTTCGTGCATTTCCATACGAGCGAGCAGTTCGCCGACCAGACTCATCTACACTCTTGGCGGATACCGTCGCAAAGGTGGAGGAGATGTCACGCTCTGGGGCCGGAGCACTGATCATCGATCGACTTTTCGACTCATGGTTGTGTTACACCCTCGCCGCGAGGAACCGCCTCGGGTTGGAGGATGCGACGGTCCGCGAGCTGTATCGGAGTTGTTCAAGAAAGTACGTGTCCGCCGACACCGTCACTGTATTTCTCGATCTGGACGTGGCGACCGCCCTGAAACGCCTCTCCGTTCGCGATAATTTTGGGGCTGGAACGGCTGTACGGCGGAGGTTGGAAGCCGTAGCCCAGAGGTTTTCCGAGCTTTATTCCGACGGAGCAGTTTACCGGGTGGACGCCACAGGAACGCCCGCCGAGGTGACGGCCGAGATCCTAGAAGCGGTCGGGCCGGCAGGGCTGAATGCTTGGACTGATGGTCGCCGGTAGAGTGACCGTCCTCTTCTCGAGGCGAGCACCGGGCACGCGTTGGTCCACTCGTGGACAATGTCATTCATCCCAGGAGAGATCGAACAGCGAGAGCTGTGCCACCCGTTCCTTGACCAGGCTGGAGGCGGTGACGCCGAGCAGGCGGACGGGGCGCTTGGCGGCGTCGGTGCGGCGCAGCAGGTCGCGGGCGCAGGCGGCGATCGAGGGGAAGTCGTCGACCGGCACCGCGAAGGTCCGCGAGCGGGTGATGGTGGTGAAATCCTCGTAGCGGATCTTGAGGGTCACCGTGCACCCCGCGATCCCCTTGCGCGCCAGGGCGTCGGCCACCTCCTGTGCCATGCGGTCGACCTCGGCGTGGATGCGGCCGAGGTCCGTGAGGTCCTCGGAGTAGGTGTTCTCGGTCCCCAGGCTCTTCCGCTCCTGGTGGGTCTCGACCGGGCGGTCGTCGATGCCGTGCGCGAACTCGTGGAGGATGCGGCCGTGCTTGCCGAAGCGCTCGATCAGCGCCTCGACGTCCGCCGCGCGCAGATCGGCGACCGTGGCGAGCTTCAGCTCGGCGAGCGCCCGCTCCGTCGCCGGCCCGACGCCGTGGAGGCGCCGCACCGGCAGGGGATCGAGGAACGCCCGTACCTTCGCCGGGGGGACCACGGTCAGGCCGTCCGGCTTGTTGAAGTCCGAGGCGATCTTGGCAATCAGCCGGTTGGGGCCGACCCCGACGCTCACCGTCAGCCCGCGCTCCTCGCGCACCCGGCGGCGGATCTCCTTGGCCAGCGCCGTGGCGCTCCCCGCCTCCCCCAGATGGTCCGTCACGTCGAGGTAGGCCTCGTCGATCGACACCGCCTGCACCAGCGGCGTCAGCTCGCGGTAGATGGCGAAGATCTTCTCCGACTCGCGGGCGTAGCGGCGGAAGTCGGGGGGAATGAAGAGGATGTCCGGGCAGAGGCGCAGGGCGCGCGACGAGGGCATCGCCGAGTGGACGCCGAAGCGGCGGACCTCGTAGCTGGCGGCGGCCACCACCCCGCGGCTCTCCGGACGGCCGCCGATCGCCACCGGCTTGCCGCGCAGCGACGGGTCGTCCCGCATGTGCACGGCCGCGTAGAAGCAATCCATGTCACAGTGCAGCACGCGCCGGCTCCGCTCCGGCTCGATGGCGGCGTCCGGGGATCGCACGCGGCGTAGCTTAGCGCGAAACCCGCCGCGTTTCCGCCTCTCGCGAGGCGCCGCGTGGCCCGGCTGGAACGGCCGGGGCGCAAACCGGTAAAATAGGCGCCGTTTTCTTGTTTTGCAGGTCTTGGCTATCTGCCTTGTGTGACGTGGAGCGGGAAGGGGACGCGGGAGACTTTGCGTCGAGTTGTCGCCAGACGAAAGGAAGGATGAGCCGCTCTCCCATGCCCAGCCGGTCCGCGCCGCACCGCCGCGTCGCCTCCTCTCTGCTCCTCGCCGGGCTCGCCATGCTCGGGATGCCGCTGTGCGCGGCGAAAGAGCCGGAGCCGTCCGTCGGGCCCGCGCTCACCGACGGCCTCACCCTGGAGCGCGACCTGCGGAAGGGCGAAACCCACAGCTACCCGGTCGAGCTCCGGACGGGGCAGTTCCTGCGCGTGGTGATCCAGGAGATCGGGGTCGACGCCGTCGTGCGGCTGTTCGACCCCAAGGGAGCCGAGGTCACCGGCGCGGACGGGCCCGTGGGCGGCAGCTCGGCGGAAGACCTCGCGGCCGTCGCGGCGGCCTCCGGGCTCTACCGCGTCGACGTGCGGGCCGAGAGCCGCCAGTTCCCCCAGGGGCGGTACCGCTTGCGCGTCGAGGGTCCACGGCCCGCGGGAGGCGACGACGCCCTCCGTGCCGAGGCGGCGCGGGCCTTCTGGGGCGCGAGCGCCCCGGGGAACGACGCCGATGCCCTGAAGCGCAAGATCGCCTCTCTCGAGCGCGGCCTGCCGCTCTGGCGGCGGCTCGGGGAGTCCCAGCGTTCGGCGGAGACCCTGTTCCTGATGGGCTACTTCCGGGCCCGCCTGCCGGCGGGCGCCGAGCCGGCCGCGCGGGACTACCTGCAGGCGGCCGCCACCTGGGGATCCCAAGCCGCTCCGGAAGCCAAGGACTGGCAGGCCCGGTCGCTCAACGCCGCCGGGAGGATCCTCGTCCAGCTCGGGCGCGCGGAGGAGGCGAGAGGGCATTTCGAGGCGGCGCTCGCGGCCCTCGAGGGATTGCAGGATCCGGCCACCGCATCGTCCAGCCTCGACAACCTCGCCCTGATCGACATCGACCGGGGAGAGCTGCAGAAGGGGATCGCCGGGCTCTTCGCGGCGCTCGGGAAGGCTCGCCTGGCCGGCGATCCGACAGCGGAGGCGGCGACCCTGAACAATCTCGGGTACGCCTATGACCAGCTGGCCGAGTCCGAAAAGGCCCTCGAATACTATCGCCAGGCCCTCGATCTCGCCCGCTCCTCCGCCCAAGGGGAGAAGGAGGCGACGGCGCTCAACAATCTCGGTCTGGCCTACTTCAACCTCGGGGACTTCGAGACGGCGCTCAAGCACTACCAGCAGGCCCTCGCCGTGATCGCCAAGCTCAAGGGGCACCCGAACGAAGGGAGGACGCTGGTCAATCTGGGGATCGTCCAGGAGCGGATGGGGAGCTTCGAGGCGTCCGAGCGATCGCTCGCGGCTGCGCTCGCGTCGACCACGGACCCGGAGGTCCGGATGTCCGCGCTGACCCAGCGCGCCTATCTCTGGATCGCCCGCAAACAGCCGGCGAAGGCCGTGGAGCCCGCCCGCCAGGCCCTCCAGGTGGCGCAGGGCTTTCCGGAGCGCGAGGCGAACGCGCTCTGCGCCCTGGGGATGGCGCATCGGGACTCCGGGGACCTGGCGGCGGCGCGGGAGGAGCTGGCGCAAGCCCTGGCGCTGGTGCAACGCCTGCAGGATCGCGCGTCCGAGGCCAAGATCGGCATCTCTCTGGCGAAGGCCGAAGGGGAAGCCGGCGACTGGGCCGCCGCGCGCGTCCAGGCCCGGGCGTCCGTCGATCTCCTCGAATCGCTGCGCACCAAGGTCTTCGACCAGCGCCTGCGGACCTCCTTCCTGGCCAACAAACAATTCTTCTACGAGGTCTACGTCGATGCCCTGATGGCCGATGGGTCTCCGGCGACCGCGGCGGATGCCGTCGAGGCTTTCCAGGTCAGCGAGCGGGCGCGCGCCCGGAGCCTGCTGGACATCCTGACCTCCTCGGGGGCCGACGTCCGCGCGGGGGGAGGAGACCCGGCGCTGGTGGAGCGCGAGCAGCGGCTGCACGACCGGCTCAACTCTCTCGACTCCTACCGCTTCAAGCTGCTGAGCGAAGAGAAGCCCGACCGCAGGAAGCTCGCGGAGACCGAGCGGCAGCTCGAGGAAGCGCTCGACGGCTACCGCAAGGCGCAGACCGACCTCCGGGCGAGCAGCCCCGGCTACGCCGCCCTGACGCAACCGCAGCCCCTGAGCGTGGCCGAGATCCGCGACCAGGTGCTCGACGGCCGGGCGCTCCTGCTCGAATACGCGCTGGGGGAGAAGCGCAGCTTTCTCTGGGTGGTGACCCCGGACGAGATCGCGAGCTTCGAGCTTCCCGGACGGAATCGGATCGAGCCGCTGGCCCGCCGCTACTACGAGCTGGCGACCGCCCGCAATCTGCAGCCGCCGGCGGAGAGCCTGGCCGGCCGCAAGGGGCGGATCGAAAAGGCCGACGCCGCGGCCGAGCGGGCCGGGCAGGAGCTCTCCGGTCTGCTCCTCGCCCCCGCCGCGCGGCTCCTCGGCGACCGCCCCCTGCTCCTCGCCCCCGCCGCGCGGCTCCTCGGCGACCGCCCCCTGCTCGTCGTCGCCGACGGGGCTCTGCAGTACATTCCCTTCGCGGCGCTGCCGATCCCGGGGTCGAGCGCCCCGCTCGCCACCCGGCACGAAGTGGTGAGCCTCCCTTCAGCCTCGGCGCTCGTGGCGCTGCGCCGCGAGGTCCGCGGCCGTCCCCGGGCGCCGCAGACCCTCGCCGTCTTCGCGGACCCGGTGTTCCAGGCGACGGACGAGCGCCTGACGCATTCGCCCCAGGGCCCCCGGCAGCTGACTCTCGCCGCCCGGAGGGATGGCGGCTGGAGCCCTGGAGACCCCCGGCAGGAAGGCGGAGCGGGGCTCGCCTCGTTTGGCCGCCTCCCCTCCTCCGCCAAGGAAGCCCAAACCATCTCGGCGCTCGTCCCTCCGGGCAAGCTCTTCCTGGCGACCGGCTTCGCCGCGACGCGCGCCAGGGCGCTGAGCCCCGAGCTCGCCAACTTCCGCAATCTCCACTTCGCCACCCACGGCGTGCTCGACAGCCGCCGCCCCGAGCTCTCGAAGCTGGTGCTCTCGCTCTACGACGAGCATGGCCGGGCGCAGAACGGCTTCCTGCCGCTGAACGACATCTACAACCTGCGCCTGAACGCCGACCTGGTGGTGCTCTCGGCCTGCCGCACGGCGCTCGGCCAGGAGATCCGCGGCGAGGGGCTGGTCGGGCTGACCCGCGGCTTCATGTACGCCGGCGCCGCCCGCGTGCTCGCCAGCCTGTGGAGCGTCGAGGACCGCGCGACGGCGGAGCTGATGGGCGAGCTCTACCGCGGCATGCTGCGCCGGGGGCTCTCCCCCGCCGCCGCCCTGCGCCGGGCGCAGCTCGCGATGCTGAAGAGCCCGGGCCGCCGGGCCCCCTTCTACTGGGCCGGCTTCTCTCTGCAAGGGGAGTGGCGATGAGCCGGCGCGGCGATCCTGACCATCGCGGCCAGCGCGAGGACGGGCTGACCGCCGAGGGGTTCGCCGCCCTCCTCGTCCAGCTCGATCCGGCGCCGGACCTCGCGGCGGAGAAGTACGAGACGATCCGCCGCAAGCTGATCCGCCTCTTCGAATGGCGCGGCTGCACCTCGCCGGAAGACCTCGCCGACGAGACGATCAATCGCGTGGCGCGCCGGCTGGCCGAGGGGGTCGAGCTGCGCTCGAACGATCCCTACGGTTACTTCTGCGGCGTCGCCCACCTGGTCTACAAGGAAGTCCTGCGCCGCGCCGCCCGCGAGCACCGGGCGATCGAGAGCCAGGGCTGGCCGCCGGCCTCCTTCGCGGCGGAGGACGAGCCCGCCGACGACCGGCTCGAATCCCTGCGCCGCTGCCTCGACGGGTTGCCGCCCGACCAGCGCGACCTGATCCTCCGCTACTACCGGGGGGAGGACCGCCCGGGCGAGAGCAACATCCGCAACCGGCAGAGCCTCGCCCAGGACCTCGAGCTGCCGATGAACGCGCTCCGCATCCGGGTCCACCGGGTGCGCCGCAAGCTGGAGTCCTGCGTCCAGTCAGCCCTGAGCCGATGATCTTATTCTTCATCGCGAAACGTTTCCCGGGAGCAGGACACTGGTTCTTGAAGTCGTCGCAGAGGGAGGGCTTGAGGGCATGCGAGAGAATCCATTGAATCCATCGGATGAAGAGCTGGTGAGGAGCTATCTGCTGGGAGAGCTCCCCGAAGCGGCGGCGGACCTCGCGGAGGGACGCCTGCTGGCCGAGGACGAGCTGTTCGAGCTGGCCGAGGCGGTCGAGGCCGATCTCCTCGCCGCCGCCGACCACGGCGAGCTGACGCCTGAGGAGAAGGGCCGGGTCGAGCAGCGGCTCGCCGCTTCCCCCGAGGGAAGGCGGCGCCTGGCGCTCGCCCGGTCGCTGAACCGGGCCGCCCGCCCGCGTCCGCAAGCTCAGGGACCCACGGTCACGGCTGCGGTCGTCCCGCTCCGGCGACGCCCTGTGGTCTTCTCGCCGCCGGCGGTGCGCTGGATGGCTCTGGCCGCCGGCCTCGTCGCGGTGTCGGGTCTCTCCTGGTATGCCCTGGAGCGGCCGCACGGCGGGGAATCCGCCGCGTTGATCGCCAGGGAGCGTCCGGCCCCCGCGCATTCCGTAGCGCCGCCAGCGGGCCCCGCCGCGGCGGAAGAGCCGCAAACGGCGAAGCGGGAGCCCGCCAGGGTCGTCCTCCAGCTCGTCCTGCTGACGACCCGCGGCTCGGCGGCCGTCCGGCGGCTCGACCTGCCGCGCGGCACGGAGATCGTCGAGCTCCAGATCGGCACCGAGGGGATGGAGGAGTTCAAATCCTTCGACGTCGCGGTCCGTCACGCCGCGCGGACGGTCTGGGAGAAAAGCGGGATCGAGCCGAGGACGCTCTCCGGCGTGCCGGCCCTGGTCGCCGAGCTCCCCGCCGACCGTCTCCCGGCGGGGAAGTGTGAGATCAAAGTCCAGGGGCTGACCCCCGGCCGCGCGCCCGAGGATCTATCCACACAGGAGATCGAGGTCACGCGAGCGAAACCGTAGCACCTGATCCGTTGTCCACTCCGCTCCCGTGGCGCCCGCCTCCGGGAGCATGCTTGGGAGGATTTGTCATGGAAGTCACCAATGGAACGGGACAGGACACAAGAGTCGGAATCGTGAACAACAACGGCGGAGCGGGTGCCAATCACGGCCATCGCTTCCGGCCCGACGAGACGAGGAACTGGCCGATCCTGCGGTCGGGGGAAACCTTCCGCCACGATCCCACGCCGCCCGGCCCCTGGCTGATCTGCTTCGTGATCGACGACCATCAGGTGGTCGAGGAGGTCACCTCCGCCTCGGGTCAGGTGAGGCTGCTCCAGGCGGGTGCCAGCTTCCGCGCGCGCGTCGCCTGAGGGGAAATTCCACACTCCGACCGTCGATCTGAGGAGGAACGATCAGCATGGCAGAAACTCGACGGGCCTCCTCAGCTCCCCCTCCCTCTCCTGCCGCCCGCAGGCGCCCCGCGCCGCGGGCGCGCCTGCCCCACCCGCGCTACGACCCGCCGTTCCCGCTCGACCCGGCCGAGACCCCGCGGCCCGCGGCCGAGGAGACGCCCGCGCCTTCTCCCGCCGCGGCGGCCGTCGCCGCCGAGCGGTCCGCGGTCTTCGCCGCGGACACCCTGCCGCCGACGGAGCCGCAGGCCTTCCCCCGATCCCCCCGGCGGGGAGCCGCCCCGCGCGGCGACCGCAAGGTCCTCGCCGTTCTCCTGGCCGGGCTCACCCTCAACGCCTTCGCCCTGCTGGGGAGCGCCCCGCTCTCGCGCGCCGACCTGGGGCTCGGCATCACCGTCTTCCTGGCCGGGATCACCCTGCTGGTGGTGCAGGAGGTCTACCGGCGGCAGCGCCGCTGAAGCCCCCCCCAGGCTTCAGCCGCCCGCGCCGCCGCCGGCGTGCACGCCCCCCTCGGTCTGCCCCCAGGGGTCGAGCGCCTCGGCGAGCTCGTCCGGCGGCAGCACAGCCTTCTCGAGGCAGAGCTCGCGCACCGTCTTGCCGGTCTTCACCGACTCCTTGGCGATCTCGGCCGCGGCGTCGTAGCCGATCTTGGGCACCAGCGAGGTCACCATGGCGAGCGAGCGCTCGACCAGCTCCTCGCAGCGCTCGCGGTTGGCGGTGATCCCGTCGACGCACTTCTCGGCCAGCAGGCGCGAGGCGTTGGCGAGGATCTCGATCGACTGCAGGAGGTTGTAGGCGATCACCGGCATCATCACGTTGAGGTCGAAGTTCCCCCCCATGCCGCAGATCGTGATCGTGGTGTCGTTGCCCACCACCTGGGCGGCGACCATCAGCACCGACTCCGGGATCACCGGGTTGACCTTCCCCGGCATGATCGAGCTCCCCGGCTGCAGGCTGGGGATCGAGATCTCGCCGATGCCGCAGCGCGGACCGGAGGCGAGCCAGCGGATGTCGTTGGCGATCTTGGTCAGCGAGGCGGCGATCGTCTTCAGGACTCCCGAAACCTCGACGGCGGCGTCCTTGGCCGCCATCCCCTCGAAGCGGTTGGGCGCCGCCTCGAAGGGGCACCCCGTCTGCTCGGCCATGCGGTCGATCACCCGCGGCGCGAGCTCCGGCGGCGCGTTCAAGCCCGTCCCCACCGCCGTGCCGCCGAGCGGCAGCTCGGCCAGGCGCGGCTTGGCCGCCTCCAGCCGGGCGAGCGCGTTCTTCGCCTGCTGGGCGTATCCCGAGAACTCCTGCCCGAGGCGGATCGGCACCGCGTCCTGGAGGTGGGTGCGGCCGATCTTGACCACGTCGTCGAGCTCCGCCGCCTTGCGGTCCAGGGACGCGGCCAGCACCTGGAGCGCCGGCTCGAGCAGCTCGCAGATGGCGAGATACGAGGAGACGTGGATCGCCGTCGGGATCACGTCGTTGCTCGACTGCCCGGCATTGACGTGGTCGTTCGGGTGGACCGTCTTCGAGCCGATGGTGCCGCCGAGAATCTCGATCGCCCGGTTGGCGAGCACCTCGTTGACGTTCATATTGGTGGAGGTGGCCGAGCCGGTCTGGAAGACGTCGAGCGGGAACTGGTCGTCGAGCTTCCCCGCGATCACCTCCGCCGCGGCCTGCCGGATGGCCTCGGCGATCTCCGCCGGCACCGAGCCCAGCTCGGCGTTCACCGCCGCCGCCTCCCCCTTGATCAGCGCCACCGCCGCGATGAAGCGCTTCGGCAGCGTCAGCCCCGAGACGGGGAAGTTGCGGCGCGCCCGCTCCGTCTGCGCGCCATAGTAGGCCCCGGCCGGCACTTCGATCTCGCCGAGGCTGTCTTTCTCGATCCGCGTATCCGCCATGAGAGTGTCTCCTGATTCGATAGAGGCAAGGAAAGGGCGCGTCGGCCCGGGCGGTATCGTAGCGGAGAGGGGAGGCGGGCGGCCAGACGCGGGGCCGCCCGGTGCTGGAGAGGCTCACCCCCCGTGCGTGTTGATCGTCAGGACGTAGGTGACCCGCACCGGCTTGCCGTCCAGGGTCGCCGGCTCGAACACCCACCTGCGGATCGTCTGGAGGCCGATGGCGGCCGTTCCCGTCTCGGCGCCCTCGAGAACCTTGGGTTGCCGCACGCAGCCGTCCTCGTCGATCACCGCCTCGATGACCAACCTTCCCGTCGGGTGGCTGGCGAACCCCTCGGGCTTGACCTGACGCAGGAGGACCGGCCGGGTGGGCTTCCCTTTCTCCCCATCGGGACCGACGTGCAACGGCGGAGGGTCGGCGGGATCGAAGGGGACGTCGACCTTCTGGTCGCACAGAGCGATCCGCTCCGCCTTGGAGAGGGGATGGCCTTGCGCCCACGCCGGACCCAGCACGGCCAGGCTGATCAGCAGCGCGATACGGAGGATTCTCATTCGTTTCCTTTCGTCCGGCTCAGCGGTGGTAGGAGAACTTCGAGATCACGATCTCGACCTCGCGGCCGTCGGTCGGCGGGTGGCCGTCGAACAGCCAGAGGTTGAGGTGGACGGGCAGGGGGTGCTGCGGGACGTAGCGCGCCGGCTGCTTCGGGCTGAATTGCCAGCGCGCGATCGGGTTCCGGTTGTCGCTGCGGTGGCCGTTCAGGCTCTGGAACAGGATGCCGTTGCTGCGCCAGGTGAAGCGGTGGGTGGTGTAGGTGCCGGCGAGGGAAAACTCGTAGGTCGTACCCTGCGGCAGCAGGTTGTCCCGCGTCGGCCAGACCGTGAAGTTCAGGTTCGGATAGTCCGGGATCCCCCAGCGGGCGATCTCGACGTCGATCTCGTTGGTCGAATCCGGTCCGACGTCCGGCGGCGGATAATTGAACAGTCCGAGCACCACGTTGCGGTCCAGCGTATCGATCGCGCCGATCACCTCGAACTGGTAGACGCCGAAGCCCAGCCGGTTGGTGTCGGTCAGACTGACCTCGGCGCAGGACCATACCCCGTCCGCCTGCGACAGCTTCAGATGGAGCTGCCCCGCCGCATCCACGAAGGCGTTCGCCGGGTTCCAATGGCAAGGCCCCGGGCCACCCTCGCCCGACCGCACCTCCCAGGTGTAGCCGGAGAACTGGAGCGTCGCCGCGCCGGCCAGAGCCGGGCAGGAGCAGGAAGGCCGCCAGGGCGCCGGCCAGGAAAGTCTGCGGGTATCTCGACGACATGGCTCTCCTCATGATCGGAACGAATCCTCTATGCTCTCCAGTGTAACCCGCCAATGGAACCCGCCAAAGCGAGGGGGCGAGCGAGATGGAGACGATGCGAGGCAAGACGGTCCTGATCACGGGCGCCACCAACGGCATCGGGCTCGAGGCCGCGGTCGAGCTCGCACGGCTCGGCGCCCGGGTGGTGATGGTGGGCCGCGACCCCGTGCGCACCGAGGCCGCCGTGGGAGAGGTCCAGGTGCGCAGCGGCTCGCGGAGCGTCTCGCACCTGCTCTGCGACTTTTCCTCGCAGGCCTCGATCCGCGCCCTCGCCGCCAACGTCCTCTCGAGTGTGGACCGGCTCGACGTGCTGGTGAACAACGCGGGGGGCGTCCACAAGGCGCGGCGGCTGAGCGTGGACGGGATCGAGATGACCTTCGCGGTCAACCATCTCGGCTACTTCCTGCTCACCAACCTGCTGCGCGACCTCCTGGTGCGCAGCGCGCCGGCGCGGGTGGTCACCGTCGCCTCGATCGGCCACCGGCGGGGAACCCTCGACTTCGCGGATCTCGGCTATGAGAAGGGCTACGCCATCATGCGGGCCTACACGCGCTCGAAGCTCGCCAACGTCCTGTTCGCCGCCGAGCTGGCGCGCCGCCTCGCGCGGGACGGGGGTGACCTCGAACAGCCTGCACCCCGGCACGGTGGCCACCAACATCTGGTCCGGCGCCCCCGCCTGGGCGAAGCCGCTGGTCGCGATCCTCTACCGCCCGTTCATGATCACCCCGGCGCAGGGGGGCGCCACGATCGTGCAGCTGGCGGCGTCCCCCGAGCTCGAGGGGGTGACCGGCAAGTACTTCGAAAAGCAGGTCGCCGTGGCGCCGGCGCCGCTCGCCCGGGACGAGGCCCTGGCGAAGCGGCTGTGGGAGGTGAGCGCCGAGATAGTGGGGCTGGCCGGCGAAGGTGGACCGTCCTCTCCCTACCTCCGCGCCTCCGGGTCCGCCGGCGGGGCTTCGGGGGCGAGGGGACGGACCAGGACGCCGTAGCCGGAGGTGCCGAGGAGGAGCTCGTCGCCGAGGATGTGGGCGGCGGAGATGTCGCGGGCGGGGACGGGGACGTCCACCGCCTGGAACTTGTGGGTCTGGCGGTCGAAGAGGCGGGCGGTGTCGCCGCTCACCATCAGCGCGGGGCGGCGGTCGTCGCCGGTGGGGATCAGCCGGGCGGCCTCGTGGGTCAGCTCCTTCCAGTCCCCCCCGCGCCGTCACCGCCCTTGGCGTCGCCGCTCCTGGCGTAGACCCCTCCCGAGCCCCAGAGCAGGAGCTGCCCGGCGACCGGCTGCAGCCGGCCTCCCGGAAACGGGGTTTCGATCGTGTGATTGGCGTCCGCGGTCAGCCGGTAGAGGCCGTTCGCGTCGGTCACCCAGAGGGCGTTGCCGAAGTAGACGGCCGAGCGCGGCGCGCCGTGCTTGTAGGAGACGGGAGTGAAGAGCTTCCCCTTGAGCTCGTAGAGGCGGTCCGGCGTGCGGGCGAGCAGGCGCGGGCCGTCGGCGATGAACTGCTCGATCGTCCCCTCCCCCATGTCGCGCACCCAGTGCCACCCCTGGCCGCGGCGCTCGAAGAGCCCCTTCTCGGTGGCGGCGAAGATCCGCCCCTGGTGCACGGCGAGGTCGAAGACGGTCGGCAGAGGGACGAAGTTGGAGAAGCTCCTGCCGCCGTCGTGCGACGAGTAGACGCCGGAGAAGGGGCCGGCGTGGTGGACGGCGAGCATCAGCTCGTCGCCGTTCTTCGCGAAGGCGGAGACGCGGGTGTTGATGATCCCCCCGCTCGACGGGCGGACCGTGGCGCCGCCGTCCTCCGAGATCCACACCCCGGACCCCTCGGTGCCGAAGATCACCCGCTCCGGATGGGCGGGATGGAAGGCGATCGACTGCACGGAGATGCCGGGATCGCCCACCCGGTGAAAGGTCTTGCCGCCGTCGTCCGAGACGTGGAGGCCGGCGACGGTGCCGGCGAGCAGGCGGCCGGAGGGGAGGGCGGCGAAGCTGGTGGTGCGCCGCTCCTCGAAGCCCTCCTTCGTGCGCTCCCACTTCTTGCCGCGGTCGAGCGTGTGGTAGACCCAGCCGCAGGTGCTGGCCCAGATCTCCCCCGGATGGTCGGCGACCGGCACCAGGCTGAACACCTCGGAGTCGAGGACCATGCCGTCGAAGACCCCGGACCAGGTCTTGCCGGCGTCCTCGCTGCGGTAGGCGCGGCGCCAGGTGCCGGCGATCACCGAATCGGGCTGGTCGGGATCGACCATCAGGCTGGTGACCTTCTGCATGTCGGCGACGTCGGCGGTCAGCCGGTGCCAGGAGCCGCCGGAGTCCTCGGTGCTGTAGACGCCGGAGAGGGTGCCGGCGTAGATCCGCCCCTCTTTCCCGGGGACGAGCGCCAGGGTGTAGACCGGCTCGTCGGACGGCAGGCCGTTGGCGCGCGAGTTCCAGCTCTTGCCGTAATCGTCCGACGAGGCCACGAAGCCGCCGGTGTAGATGCCGCGCAGCCCCACCCAGAGGCGGCTCGGACGGTTGGGATCGAAGCGCAGGGCGGTCACCACCCAGCCGGCGAACGGCAGGTGGGGACCGGCGTTCGCCCAGGTGCGGCCGCCGTTCTCCGAGAGGTAGACCTGGCCGACGGTGGTGCCCGCGAACACCCGGTCGGGATTGCCCGGATCGAAGGTGACGGTGCGGATGTCGCCCCCCCAGATCGGCAGGTAGCGCCAGTCCCCGGCCGCCGCCGCCGCCGGGCGCGCCGCCGCGAGCATCGCGAGCAGAAGGCCCAGGAGACCCAGGAAGGCGAAGGGAAGGCGCGCCGCGGTGGAGCGATCAGGCATCTTCAGGATCCTCAGAGCTTTCGGACGTCGCAGGCTTCTCATACCGTGTACCGATGACCTCCGCCAGAATCGAGATGGCGATTTCCCCCGGGCTGTCGCCGCCGATCGGCAGACCGATCGGAGCGTGCAGCCGGACCGTTGAAAGATCGAACCCGCGTTCCGCGAGCGCCTCGCGGACGCGGCCCAGCTTGCGGCGGCTCCCCATCATCCCCAGGTAGCGCAACCCCGCGGGGGGCTCGCGGAGGATCGCCGCGAGCGCCGCCGTGTCGGTCTCCCAGCAGCGGGAGACGACGGCCACGTAGAGCTCGCGGGCGCGCACCGGGAGGAGGAAGTCCTCCGTGTACCCGGCGTCCACCGCGGCGAGCCGGGCGCCCGCCGGGAAGAGCCGCGGATCGCGGAGCTCCGCGCGGTCGTCCGCCACCAGCAGCTCGAAGCCGGCGAGGGCCGCGGCCCGGGCGAGCGACTGACCCACCGGGCCGCCGCCGCAGACGACGAGCACCGGCGCCGCCATCATCACCTCGAGGAAGACCTCCGCCATGCCGCCGCAGACCATGCCGGTCGGCTCCCCCTGGGTCGCCTCCTCGGTCAGGTAGTAGCGCTTGACCTCCGAGTCCGCGACGCCGCCCCCGGAGCGCAGCTTGGCGAGCGCGTCGGCCTTCACCAGCGCCTCGAACGCCCCGCCCCCGAGATTGCCGAAGAACGTGCCGTCGGGGCGTGCCAGCAGCTTCCAACCCGTCTTGCCGGGGGTCGACCCCGCGGCCCGCACGATCTGGCACAGCACCACGCGTCCGTGCGACTGCAAGGATCGTTCCGTTTCGGAGAGCACTTCGGGGGGCGCGGCGGTGACCATCTGAAATTGAGGATAACACCGGGGGGAAGGGAGATCTCCGGTCCGGACGCCGGCAACGGACCTCGAAGGGAGTTTGTTCCTCCCCTGTACTCGGGGGAGTTAGGAGGGGGCGCGGCGCTCCAACCAAGGAAGTGCGCCGGACTCCGGAACACCCCCTCCTGGCCTCCCCCGAGTACAGGGGAGGAAAAAGGCTCCCTCGATCGGTCGACAGACGCGATGGGCGGCCTTACGTCTTGCATCCGGCCAATTACGGTTCGGTGGTGAGTCCGAGGCTTCTCTTCACCCGGAACCAGGAATTGCGGAGCTTCCAGAAGCGGCTCGCTTCCATGGCGGCGAGGCGGTTGCGGAGCGCCTCGGCTTCGCGGGCGGCGCGAGCTTGCGTGTCGGCGAGGGCCGCCTCGGACTGCCAGAGGTCGCGCTGGAGCCTCTCCCCCTCCATCCGCGCGCCAGCGAGGAGGATGCCGTCGAGCGAGCCGGTCCACAGCGGCCAGGCCCTGCCGCGCGCGTCCACCACCTGGAGGCGGAGGAGGGCGGCGGAGCGCGAAGCGCCGGGAGGAAGGGCGCAGGAGGCGAGCCAGCCGGAGCGGAGGAAGCGCTCCTCGCCGAGCCAGGCGGCGACGTCCGGGCGCGGCTCGCGGACGGGGGCGGCGACCAATCGCTCGCCGTCGAGGAGAACCTCCACCTCGCGCACCTCGCCCGAGCGCACCGCCGCCCACCCTGCGAGGTCGAGCCGCCGGCCGCCTTCGGCGAGCTTCGCCCGCTCGACGACGAGGTGGGGCTCGCTGTGAAAGGCGAGCGCCGAGAAATCGACCCCCGGCTCCGGCAGGGCGAGGTAGAGATCCTGGAAGTTGCAGAGCCCGCGCTCGAGACGGTGGAGCGAGGCGTCGGAAGTCCCCAGGGCACGGTCGAGCGCCGACCGCACGAACGCCTCGGTCACCCAGGTCGAGCCGTAGTCGCTGGTCGCCAGCGAGCCGCTCTCGCTGTTCTCGTGGAAGAAGATCCCCGACTCCGGCATGGCGACACCCTGCGGCAGCACGGCGGGCGAATGAGCGCTGAAGGCCAGCATGCCGCCGGGGGTGAGCAGGCCGAGGAGGACGCGCAGCCAGGCGACGAAGCGCTCCTCGGGGAGATGGGTGAAGAGGGAGGTCACCAGGATGGCGTCGAAGCGCTCGGCGCAGGCGAAATCCTCGGGGCGGATCGTGGAGACGATGCCGTGGACGCCGAAGCGCTCCTCCTGGAAGCGCACGCCGTCCGCGTAGACGTCGGCCACCGCCAGCCGCTCGGGCGGAATGTCGCGCAGCAGGAAGCGGGTCACCCGCCCGTAGCCGCTCGCGAAATCGAGCACGCGCAGGGGCCGGTCACCGAAGCGCCAGCGCAGCACCTGCCCCAGCGAGTCGGCGATGCTCGCCCCGGAGCGGAAGTAGCCGTAGAGCGCCCGGTCGCGGTCCCCCTCGAAGGTGTCGACCAGAAAGCCCAGCATCTCGTCGCGCGAGTCGATCGCGAGCTCGATCGCGTTCGGGGGGAGGCCGAGGTCGCCCAGCAGGGCCTGGACCGGAGGGGACGTCTCGTCGGGGCGGAAGGCTAGGGTCATCGGGGGCGAGAGTTTAGCAGGGTAAGATCGGCGCCATGCTCAAGCGTCTGGTGCTGGGAGGGCTGGCGGCCTGGGCGGCGGCCGGCTTCCTCCAGGAGGTGAACGGGGCAGTCGCCGGCTGGGACGGCCGGGGGCGGGAGGACGGCGGGTTGACCTGGCGCTTCGGGGCGCGCGAGCCCGCGGCGCTCGCCGACACCGTGGAGGCCGCCCGCGCCGATCTCCCGCGGGGAGGCGCCGTCGCCTTCGCGGTCCAGGACGACCCGCCGGGGAACCGCATGGTCGCCTGGCGCTGGGCGGCCTATCTGCTGCCCGACCGCGACGTGCTGATGATCGACGACCCCGCCGCCCTCGGGCGCGCCACGGCGGTGATCGCCTTCCGCACCGAGATCCACGACACCCGCCTCGAGACCGTCCGGCAGCTCCCGGACGGCTGGCTGTACTTGGTGAAGGCGCGGGTGAAGAAGCCTTGAGCCCCCTGAGCGGAACCGCCCTGCTGGCCGCCGCCGTCCTGCCGGCGCTCCTCGCCCTGCTCGGCAGCCGGCTCTCCCCCTGGCTCGTCCGCCCGGCGGACGGCGCCCTCTACCGCGCGGCGCTCTACGGGATGAGCGGCGCCGTGCTCCTCCATCTCGTCCTCACTCTGCTCGACTTCGTGGGGATCCCCTGGCACCCGTGGCTCCTCGCCGCGATCGGCGCCGCTCTCTTCGGGCTCGCCTTACGGCTCCTGCCACGCGGACCTCGCAGGCTGCAGACGGAGGACGGCTTTGGCTGGGGGGAGGGGACGGCGCTCTTCGTCCTCGCCACCTTCACGGCGCTCGCGGCGAGCGGCTGGATCACCTTCGGCGACTTCATCTTCCACTGGGGGATCAAGGGGGAGCGCTTCGCGCTGGCGCGCGGGGTCGACTACCCCTACCTGGCTCAGGGGTGGAACTGGGTGCTCCATCCCGACTATCCGAACCTCCTCCCCGAGCTCTACGCCGTGGCCGCCCTGATCGCGCGGCGCTTCGATCCCGCGGCGCTGACGCTCGAGACCAGCCTCGCCTTCGCCCTCACCCTCGCCGCCGTGCGCGAGGGGCTGCGCCAGGGCGGGGCCGACCGCTTCACCCGCCAGGTGGGGCTGGCGCTGATCGCGCTGGCGCTCGGCGCCTTCGCGATCGGCTACCTGACGGCGGGGGGCGCCGACTGGCTGCTCGCCCTGGCGCTCGCCGCCGCGGTCCCTCCCCTCCTCCGGCCGCCGGACCGCACGGGGGATTTCCAGCTCGCTACGATCGCCGCCTTCGCCGCCGCCTCGAAGATCGAAGGGGTGCCGCTCGCCGCCTTCCTGCTGCTGGTGCAGGCGGCGCGGCGGATCGCCGGCGAGCGCCGGCTCGATCTCCAGACCCTGCGGACGCTGGCGCGGCTCGGACTGCCGGCGGCCCTGGTGATCCTCCCCTGGCTCGGGCGCGCGCTCCACCACCACCTCTTCCTGGCCGGAAACGCCGGTGCCGTCGCGCTCGCCCGCGTGCCGCAGGTGGCAGGCGCGATGCTCGAGACCGTCCGCGACACCACGGCCTGGCACGGCTTCCTGATCGCGGCCTTCCTTCCCCTGCCGCTGCTCGTCCTCCGCGGAGCGCGCCGGGCGCGGCCGCTGGCGGCGGTCGCCGCCTTGCAGCTCGCCTTCGACCTCTATATTTATCTGAGCGCGCCGATGAGCGACCTGCGCTACTTCGTGCTGTCGAATTTCGCGCGGCTCGGCTTCCAGCTGGTGCCGGCGAGCCTGGTGGTGGCGCTGGTGGTGTGGCGGGACGGCTCCGCCCCGCCGGCGGCAGCCGTCCCCGAGGCCGTCGGCGATCAGCGCGGCGTCGCGACTCCCACCGGCGGGCTGTAAGGGGAGAAGGCGGAACCGGCCGTGGCGCGCACCCGGAAGACGTAGGCGGTGCCGGCCCTGAGGCCGCCGACCGCGGCCGAGGTGGCGCCGGCGGGGAGGGTCGCCGCCGTCTGGAAGAAGGCCCCCTTCTGGTTGCGCCTCATCTCGACGACGTAGCCGGTCTCCCCTACCGCCCGGTCGGTCCACTTGAGCGAGACGGCGGTGCTCGAGGCCACCCGCACGGTCAGCCCAATAGGCGCCAGCAGGGTCGGCGGCGGGGGGGGCGGCGGCGGGACCACCGAGCCGTCGCCGTAGAGCTGGGAGACCGCGTTGCGGTCGTCGGTCGACAGCCGGGCGCCGCGCGCGTCGTTGTGCGCCCTGGCGAACATCAGCGCGTCGGGGTCGAGCGAGTGCGCAAGCCCCAGGGTGTGCCCGAGCTCGTGGGCGAAGACCTGGGCGGCCATCACGGGGTTGCTCAGCAGGCACGAGGCGCCGTCGTTGGTCACCACGTCCCCCTCGATCGCCTCGTGGTATGCCTTGCCGTTCCAGGTCTGCGTCGCGACGTAGAAGAACGGCCCGCCCGCCGCGACCACGCCGCCGACCCCGCAGACGTAGGTCCCGGGGAGGGAGCGGGTGGGATCGGCGCGGCCCGGGTCGTCGAAGGTGATCGCATTGATGCCGTCCGAAACGAAGATCCCGTTGTTCGCCTGGGTGGTGCCGGCGTAGACGTACTTGATGTTGGTGCCGGGGTTCGAGCTCCAGGCGGCGAGCGCCTGCTGGAAGGCCGCGATCGAGGCGTCGAGCCCCAGCCCCGGCTCGCCGGCGGAGTTGACCCGCCACTCGACGCTCCCCCCCTGGTCGAAGCGGAACCAGCGGATCGGGGTGCCGTCGGAGAGGGTCAGCGCGTACTTCTCGGGGAGCGTCGCGAGGAGGTCCTTGGCGACGCCGCGCACGTACGTCGCCGGCGCGGCCGTCGGCCGGGGATTCGCGGCGCGGTCGGAGATCCAGCGGGCGAACCCGTCGAAGTCGCGGACGGCGTCCCGCCCCTCGGCCGCCGGGCTCGCGGCGCCGATCTCGTGCGCCTCCGCGAGGTCGCGCAGGGCGAGGGGGACGCCGTCGACCGTCCGCTGGTGAAAGGCGCCGAGCATCAGGTGCAGGATGCGGTAGGCGCCGTCCGGAGCGGGGAGCAGGAAGAGGATCGCCTGCTCGCCGGCGGCGAACTGCGGCGCGCCCCAGATCTTGAGCCCCAGCCCGGACGCCGGATCGACCCCGCCCGCCACGCGCACCACGACGGTGCTGCCGGGGACGTCCCCCTTGAGCACCCGCTCGACCTCGACGAGGTAGTCGGTGGCGATCGTGCCGGCGAGCGGCGCCGGGCCGGCGCCGACGATGCGGGCCTCCACCACCACCGCCGCCTGGTCGCTCAGGGCGGCGTCGGCCATCTGCTGGTACGTGGTGGCGGCGGCCGGCCGGCCCAGCGGAAGGGTGAGGGCCAGAGCGAGGAAACCGAGCGCAATCCGGGCATGCAGCTGCATCAGAGCCTCCAGGAATCGACGACGCTTTGGCGCTCCGAAGAGCCGCTGCTAAACGCTCAAGTAGTACATTCCAAAGTTTCGATGATTATACCAGAAGCCATGCCGACGGCAAGCCCCCCGCGCGAGTTTTTTTCGCGCGGGGGGAAAAGGTTGCCCGGGGTCGTCGGGGGAGGGAGCCTACGAAGAGTTGCCGGAGGAACCGGACGAGCCCGAAGAGCCCGAAGAAGAGGAGCCTGAGGAAGAAGAGGAGCCTGAGGAAGAAGAGGAGGAAGAGGAGGAAGAGGAGGAAGAGGATGCGGCAGATCCGGAGCCGGAGGACTCGCCGGAGCCCACCTTCACCGCCTTGCCCGCCGAGCTGTCGTCGGACTTGCTCTCGGACTTGCCCTCCGAGCCGCCGCCGTCGGACTTGCCCTCGGAGCGGTGCTCCGACTTCCCCTCGGACTTGTCGCCACCCTTCTTCCCGCCGTAGTCGGTGACGTACCAGCCGCTCCCCTTGAACTGGATGGCCGGCGACGAGATCAGCTTCTTCACCTCGCCGCCGCAGGCCGGACAGGCGGGGATCGGCGGATCGCCCATCTTCTGCAGGGCTTCCGTCCGTTTGCCGCAGCTCAGACACTCGTACTCGTAAATCGGCATAGTGCGTATGGCTCCTCGGGACTTCCTAGCTGAATTTGTCCCCTTGCGTCTTGAAGCGGATCTTGATCGCCCCGGTGCCTGCCGCCTCCTCCCGCCGCGACTCCGACGCGGGGGCGCCGGCCGGACGCAGGAGCTGGAGGATCTGGAAAGCGTACAGCACCTTGGCGTTCTCCGAGGCGCTGTGCGGGCCCAGCGTGCAGACGTCGTACAGGGTGCGCCGGCCGTCCACCAGGGTCAGCAGCCGGTACTCGTCGGCGTCCAGGGCGAGCTCGACCAGCTGCTCCGTCTTGTAACAAGGTTCGAGGACGGTCTCTTTCCGTCCCAGGCGCGCGACCATCGCCTTGGCGTCCGGCGCGCGCTTGATCCCCTGCAGGATCACCTGCCGCATCGGCACCTGGATGCGCACCGCGTCCGGCTCCTTGAACTCGCCGATGCTGAAGATGACGCTGCCGTCCTGCCAGTAGAAGAGGCTCCAGACGATCGCCTCGATCTGCTTGCGGATGGCGCGCAGCACGTCGGCCGGCGAGAGGATGCCGTTCTCGATCAGCAGCACGCCGTAGCGCTTGTTGGTGCGCTCGCGCTCGCGCATCGTCTCGAGGTACATGTCGGCCGTGATCACGCCGCTCCTCTGGAGATAGACGCCGAGGCTGTCGTTGCGGTCCGTCGACGTGGCGTGGACGACGTTGCCTTCCTTGATATAGACCTGCTTGACCACGCCCTCCCGGCTCCCCTCGATCACCCCCGGCACCTGGAACCGGTCGATGGTATAGAGGATCTCGGGGAGCGCCGTCTGCGACAGGTCGCCACGATACTGGAAGCTGTTCTCCACCGTCGGCACGGAGAGGGACCCTCCCGTCAATAAAAGGCCCAGAGGCTGGGAAAACGGTGCCAGTATACAGTGGGAGGTGGACGACATGGACGAGATGAGACCGCTTCTTCCGGACGAGGCCTGGCGGCGGATCGCCGAACGGGTCACCCCCCTCGGGGTGGAGAGCGTGGGACGGCGCGCGGCGCTCGGGAGGACGCTCGCCGCCAACCTCGAGGCCACGGTGGACGTGCCGGCGACCGACGTCTCGGCGATGGACGGCTACGCGGTGGCGGGCGCGGTCGCCCCGGGCGACGCGCTGCCGGTCGCCGGCACGGTGGCCGCCGGCGACCCGCCGGGCGCCGCGCTCGCCCCCGGCACGGCGCTGCGCATCATGACCGGCGCCCCGGTGCCGGCCGGCGCCGACCGCATCCTCCCCGTCGAGAACACCGACGGCGGCCGCGAGCGGGTGACCTTCCAGACCGCCGCGGAAGCCGGGGACCACGTGCGCCGGCGGGGGGAGATCCTCCGGCAGGGGGACCGCCTGCTGCCGCTCGGCTCGCGCCTCACCCCCGGCGCCCTCGCCCTGCTCGCCACCCACGGCTATGCCGAGGCGGCGGTCCACCGCGCCCCGCGCGTCGCCGTGCTGACCACCGGCGACGAGGTGGTCCCCCCGGAGATGCATCCCCGCCGCGGGCCAGCTCCGCGACTCGAACACCGACTTCCTGCTCGCCGCCGGCACCTCGCTCGGCTTCGCCTTCGCGCCGCTGGGGATCGCCCCCGACCGCCCGGAGGCGTTGCGCGACCTGGTCCGCCAGGGGCTCGAGGCCGACGTCCTCCTCCTCTGCGGCGGCGTCTCGATGGGCGAGTTCGACTACGTGGAAGGGGTGCTCGCCGAGCTCGGCTGCGAGGTGGTCTTCGACGGCGTCAACATCCAGCCGGGCAAGCCCCTGGTCTTCGCCACGCATGCCGGAGGGCTGGTCTTCGGCCTGCCGGGGAACCCCGCCTCGGTGATGTGCGGCTTCTGGCTCTTCGTCCGCCCCGCCCTGCGCCGCCTGATGGGCTTCGAAGATTCCTGGTGGGGCGCGGCGACCCGGGGCATCCTCACCCGCAAGCTCCCCGGAGGCCCCTCGCGCGACCGCTTCCTCCCCGCCGCCATCGAGCCGCGCGACGGCACCCTCCACGTCACCCCCTTCCCCCCCAAGGGCTCCCACGACCTCGCCGCCTTCGGCCAGGGCACCGCCCTCGTCCGCCTGCGGGCAGGCGCCCCGCCGGTCCCGGCGGGCGGAGAGTGCGAGCTGCTGGTGATCGTGCCGTAAGAGGAGATCGCTCGAGAACGAGGCGTTTGCCTTGAAAATCCACCAACGGTTGGGGGAATTTCAAGGCAAACACCCCCACACCTTCAAGGGCTCCGTAGCGGCGCGAGCTGCTCCAGAAGCTCGCCGGCCGCGACGGCGCGAACCTTCGCGGCCAGTGAGAAGGTCCGCTCGCCGGCATGGATCACGTCGAGCCGCTCGAGATCGAGATCCTCGAGCACGGAGGACATCGAGCGCGTCAAGCGGGGGGCCGATGTCCGCTTGACCTCGAACCCGAAGCGCCGTTGGCCCGAGACGATCAGCAGGTCGAGCTCGGCGCCGGCGTGGGTCGCCCAGAAGAAGCATTCCTCCGTCCGTGCGTTCAGGCGTTCCACGATCTCCTTGATGAGAAAACCCTCCCAGGAGGCTCCCACCTTGGGATGCCGCGCAAGGTCGCCGCCGTTCTCGATCCCCAGCAGCGCGTGCAGGAGGCCGGAGTCCTCCACGAAGACCTTCGGGGAGCGCACTTGGCGTTTCGAGACGTTGGCGTGCCAGGGGGGGAGTTGGCGCAGGACGAGAGCATCGGTCAGCAGGTCCAGATAGCGGCGGACGCTGCTCTCGCCGAGGCCGAAGGCGCGCGCGATCTCGGCGCCGTTCCAGGTCTGCGCGTGATAGTGCGCAAGCATCGACCAGAAGCGGCGCAAAGTCTCGGCCGGGGTACGGATTCCGAGTTGCGGGAGATCGCGCTCGAGGAAGGTCTGCAGAAAGGAGCGACGCCACTCGAAGCTCTCCGCCTCGCCGGGAGCGAGGAACGAGCGCGGGAAGCCGCCGCGCAGCCAGAGCCGGTCGAGCGCCTCGGGTCCGACCTCGTCGAGGGCGAGGCCATGGAGACGGTGATAACCGATCCGCCCCGCGAGCGACTCCGAGCTCTGGCGCAGGAGATCGGGCGAGGCACTCCCCAGGACGAGGAACTTCGTCTCCGACCCCGGCCGGTCCGCCAGCACCCGCAGCAGAGGGAAGAGCTCCGGCCGGCGCTGGATCTCGTCGAAGATCACCAGCCCCTGAAGGGGCCCCAGGGTGAGCTCGGGATCGGCGAGCAGAGCCAAATCCGCAGCGCTCTCGAGGTCGAAACGGGCCACCGGTCCTCCCCGCCGCTCGCCGAACTCGCGGGCGAGAGTCGTCTTCCCGACCTGCCGGGCGCCGAGAATCGCCACGACCGGAAAGGTCCGAAACAGCCACGTCAGGCGCTCGAGGTGCCGGGTGCGCTCGATCACACTGCGATTTTACCTTGAAAATCCCCCAACCGTTGGGGGAATTTCAAGGCAAATGACTTCCGGCCGGCACGGAATCGGCAGGCTCTTCCGCGGGTAACCGCCCGCGCCCAGGGGCGGGCGCACGGCCGGCCCACCCGCAACGCTTCCCTGGGGAAGGAGACGTTCATGGCCAACGAGCACCTTGCGACCTATCTCAACGATCACCTGGCGGGCTCGATCGTCGCCCTCCAGCTCCTGGAGCATCTCGAAACCGTACATCGCGGGACGGAGGTCGGGCGGTGCGTCACCGGGCTGCAAGCCGACATCGATGCGGACCGCCGGGAGCTCGAATCGCTGATGCGGCGCCTGAACGTCGCCGAGAGCCGCACGCGAAAGGCCTCGGCCTGGCTGTCGGAGAAAATGAGCGAGATCAAGCTGCGCCTGGACGACGCGGCCACCGGAGACCTCAGCCGGCTCGAGTCCTTCGAGCTCCTGGCCCTCGGGATCGAGGGCAAGCTCTCCCTGTGGCGAGCCCTGTCGGCCGCGGCCGAGGAGTCGCCGGCCCTGCGCGTCGCCGACTACGAGGGCCTGCTCCGGCGCGCCGAGGATCAGCGCGGCCGGGCGGAGTCCGCACGGATCGAGGCCGCCCGACGGGCGCTCCGGCCCTAATGGGAATCCGGGTCCGCTCCAGCAGTCTTGGGCCTCAGGAGATCGAAGAACCTCCCTTGCCTTTTCAGCGTCACGACCCCGCTGCTGATGGCAGCTCCCATGGGCAGGGCGAGCAGACCGTCGTCCCGGCTCCGTTGATCCCGCAAGGCCTGGGCCGCTGCCTTGCCGCCGGCCGCCAGCACCAGGATCTCGAAGGTCTTTTCCTTGGAGCTCCTGAGCTTGATGGACCATTGGCCGTCGGCGCCCGGGAACAGCTCCCCCCGGGGATAGATCGCGCCGTTGCCCTGCCGGATCCCCAGGAAGACCTGCTGGTCGCCGAGCCCGGAGACGATCCCTTGCACCAGGACGTCCGAGCCGACGGAGTCTCCATTGCGCGGCGAGAGGATGGTGGCGCGCACCGGCTGCATGCTCGGAATCGTCTCCTCTTTCTTCTCTTGCCTTGGGGATCGCGACCGGGGCCACCCGGATCGTCGGCTCGGCGACCTCAGGGTCGGCGCGAGGCGCGGCGGACCGTTTACTCCGGCGGAGAAGCTCGCGGCCCTGAGGGCGGGGCGGCTCGACGGCGGCCGTGGGATTCGGCTCGTCGACGGCGACCGGAGGATTCGCAACGGGCTCGACGCGCACAGGAGCCTGGGGAGCCCCAGGAGCCGGGACTCCCGCGGAGACCGCGACGGCTCCAGAATCCCGCGGCCGGACCGGCGAAGGCTGAACCTGCGAGGGTCGGCTCGGTGTCGGCCCTGTCCAGGCCGCGGACACCAGCACCCCGGCGGCCACCAGCGCGAGAGCGGCCAGAGAGAGCAGCCAGACCCGCGGACCCGCGGCCTTTGAGGTAACTGCGGGCGCGGGCGCGGGCTGGGCCGGGGCTGGCAGCGGCGCCACCGGGCTCTCCGAGAGAATCTCCCGGATCACGTGGCCCAGGCGATCGGCATCGTAAGCCCAGCGGGCGTCGCTGAGCTCGATGGCGTTGCGCCGCGCCAGCCGGGCGAGCGAGGCCGGCAGCTCCTCGGCCCCGGGCATCGGCGCGTCCTGAACCAGCACCGGGATGACCCGGATCCGGCGCGCCAGGGCGGCTTCGACCTCCAGGCGGACGAAGTCCGCGGGATCGTCGAGTCGCCGGCGCCCGGCCTTGTCCTTGACGGTCAGCCACTCGCGGCCGATGACGACGATCAGCACCTCGCACGAGCCCACCGCCTGCTCGATCGCCTCGACGAAATCGACCCCGGCCTCCAGCGTGTCGACGTCCATGAACAGCCGGCCGGCGAAGTGGCCGCTCAGGCTGTCGAACAGTCGTCCCGCGTGGCCCGCAGCGTCCTCGCGGCGGTAGTTGATGAAGATGTTCGCGGCGCGTTCCCGCGGTGTGACGTCCAGCGAGCTCATCTCTGCCTCCCGGGGGGTCTTGAGCATCCGTCGAGAGCTGAAGGCTTCCCCTGACTCTGAGGTTCGCCGGCCACTCCCGCGATCTGACAGGTCCGAGGATTCCCGCGTCTTCTCGCCTTCGGCTCTCCGGAGCCTCAGACTCCCCTGGAAACCTCAGGCGCGTCGCAGATCCGAGCGTTACGTTTCCTGCGGTGATAACTGAGGAGCTCCGGCTCCAGCGGGTCGGAAGCTGGGCCAAGCCGGAAAGCCGGCTCCGGAGCCCCTCCTGGATAGGACGCTTGAGTCAGCCAAACGCCTTATCGGAGCAGAATAGATAAAGTATACTTTCCTTATTTGGAGCCAATAAGTCGATCATCCCCTGCGCAAGCTGATCGGGCTGGAGGGGGTTCTCAACGTTCGACGCCTTCGCTTCATTGCGCTTCCGGAGCACCGTCCGCAAAATTGTCCGGAGACGTGCAGATGTCGAGCACCGTGCTCTGGGTCGGGAGGATCTCCCGCCAACTGCGGACGAGATCCCGATACGCCTTGCCGACCGGCCGCAGGTTGCGGTCGAGATCGGCGAGGCCGAGCGGATTGACCCGGCCGTTGTTCTCGCGGAGACCCGTGTCCCAGTCGACCTGGTCAATCAGGCTGTACCAGGTGAAACCGATGATCGGCACCCCGTCCTGGCGCAGGCGATGGACGTTCGCCCACTCCTTCTTGAGCCACTGCACCGCGTCCGGCTCCTGGATGTTCGTCTCCGTATGCATCACGGGCAGGTGGTAGCGCTCGAAATACTGACGGCTGATCACGTAATACCCGAAGATCTCCCCCGACAGCGAAAGGCTGCCGTCCGGATGGACCAGGTTCTCGTTGGTGACGTAGTAGTCGGTCCCCATCACGCAATGTGAACGCAGATGATGGTGATTGAACCAGTGGTACTCCTCCCGTGTCATGCCGTTGTCGAGGAGGTACTCGTACATCGTGACGTTCAGATGCACGCCGTAGGTCAGGTCGAGCGCGAGGAACCGCTTCTCGTTGTTGATCCGCGCGAGCTCCTCGCAATCCGGGTTCTCCGGATGGAAATACTGCGACGACTCGCTCTGGATGAAGACCGCGTCGGGCCGGGCCTCGAGGATCGCCTGCATGGCGAGGAGGTTCGCCTGGCAGAGGTGCTTGAGCGCGTTGACGAACGCCTTGTCGCTCTTCAGCCGTTCGTTCCACCAGCCGAACGCCGCCGAGAAAGTGGCGGCGATGTAGATCTCGTTGACCGGCGTGTAGAACCGCACCCAGGGGAAGCGTTTGGCGAAGGCGCCGGCGTACTCGGCGAACAGCTTGGGCCAGTCCGAATTCTGGAAATCGCCGACCCAGTCGGGGACCCCGAAATGACAGAGGTCGGCGATCGGCGTGACCTTGAGCCGGCGCAGAGCCGCGAACGTCTCGTCGGCGAACGACCAGTCGTACTTCCCGGCTCCGGTGTGGGCCGAGAAGTACGGCGGGCCGTAGCGCAGGTACTCGATGCCGAGCTCGCCGAGCAGCCGGAAGTCGTCCTGCCAGCGCTTGTAGTGGGCGCACTTCTCCATCTCGTCCTGGCGGACGGTCCGGCCCTGCCATTCGATCGTGGGGTAGCTGTTCTCGATCCCCGTGGCAAAAAGGAAACGTGCCATCCACCCCTCCCCTTCCGTCTAGAGAATGTCCAACCGCCCGCCATCGACCACCAGCAGGGTGCCGGTGATGAAGCGGGCCTCGTCCGAAGCCAGGAAGGCGACCGCCGCCGCGATATCCTCGGGCTTGCCGACCGCCCCCTTGACCTTCTCCTTGCCGCTCTTGACGTTCGGGTTGCTCCACAGCATCGGCGTGTCGACCGCGCCCGGAGCGACGCAGTTGATCCGGTTTTTCCGGGACTCCTGCTCGATGGCGACGGCGCGGGTGAACGCCTCCATCGCTCCCTTGGACGCGGCGTAGGGCGAGACGCCGGCCTCGGTCTCATGGGCATGGACCGAGCTGATGTTGACGATGGCGCCGCGCTCCATGTGCGGCAGGGCGTAGTGGCAGAAGAGAAAGACCGAGCGGAGGTTGACCGCGAGCACGTGGTCCCACTCCGCGACCGAGAGGTCGACCACGTTCTTGAACGTCATCATGGCGGCGTCGTTGACCACCACGTCGATCCGGCCCCAGGTCTGGAGCACCTTCTGGACGGCGGCCTCGACCTGTTGCTCGTCCTCGACATCGGCTCGGGCAAACAGCGCATGGCCACTCCCCCGCATCTCGTCGATCGCCGTGACGGCCGCCTCGCCATGCTGCGGGTCGAGGTCCACCACACACACCCGCCCCCCTTCCCGGGCGAACCGCTCGCAGCACGCCCGCCCGATCCCCGAGCCGCCGCCCGACACGATGCAGACTTTGTTCTCGAAGCGCATGGAGAAAAAATGCTGCAACTCCCGAGCCTGGAGAGGGCGGCGAGAAAAGATCCTCTGGAAGTCTTGCGGCAGCTCTTTTGTGACGAATGGCGGAAGCGCATGGGAATCGAACCCACCCCCGATACCGCAACCGGCACCGGACAACGGTTTTGAAGACCGCAGAAGGCACCAGCCCCCGAGCGCTTCCGGAGGGATTCTAGACCAGGAAGGGGGCTCCTTGCCCCGTTCGGACAGCCCGCTCGGACGATCCGGGCAGTGATACGCTCCGCGGCGAAATCACTGGAGGACGAAATGACCCGCCATGCCCTGAGGCTTTCCCTGCTGCCGCTGACTTTGTGCGTTCTCGCTGCCTGCGACCGCAATCCCCCTCCCCCTCCGGATGCCGCGAGCCCGGCGACGGCGCAGACCAGCGCAGCCGCCCCGGCGGAGGCCCCCGCGGCCACGTCGGACGCCGGCGGGGCTCCTTCGATCCCGTCCCACACACCGGCGGTCGACATGGGGTCCTCGGCGCAGGCGGCTCCGGGTGCCGAGCCGGGGGCGGGCGCGATCGACTTCGATCTTCCCAAGGCCTGGAAGGCCGAGACGCCGAAGACGAACATGCGCCTGGCCCAGGCGGCGATCCCGGGGGCGAAGGGGGCGGGGGATTTCGCGGTCTTCTACTTTGGGCCGGGCGGCGGCGGGTCGGTGGAGGCCAACATCGCGCGGTGGGTGGGGCAGATGGAGGGGACGGGGCCCAAGCCGGTCCCGGAGATGATGGCGGCCAACGGCTACAAGATCACCTGGGTGGACGCCAAGGGAACGATGAAGGGGGGCCAGATGGGGATGGGACCGGCGACGGCGATGCCCGCGGCACGGCTCTACGGCGCGGTCGTCGAGGGGCCGGGCGGCCCCTGGTTCTTCAAGGCGCAGGGGCCGGATTCGACCCTCGCCTCGCAGCGCGACGCCTTCGTGGGCCTGCTGAAGAGCGTGCGGGCCAAGAAGTAGGCCGCTCGTGGGAAAGCCCCGAGGGGGCGGTGACAGACCGGGTTGGACGAGGTCTGCCGCCGCCCCTTGGGGGCTGAACGCCGCGGGTTGGTTCAGCCGTTGTCGTCGGGACGCTGCGGTGGCCTCGGGGCTTCGTGCCGGGGCTCGTGCTCCTTGCGGACCTTCCCGTCGTGGCGTTCCTGGTGCTCGATCGCCTTACGCTCGGCGAGCGCCCGGTGCAGCTCCTCCCGCATCCCCTGCATCTCGCGCTCGACCTCCTCGTGGATCTCCTTGCGGATCCTGTCGATCTCCTGACGGTCCTCGGTCCGCATGTGCTCCGAGCGTTCGGCCCGCTCCTTGTCGAGCTGGGCGCGGAGCTGGTCCATCTGCTGGAGCTTCTCCCTGGAGGGCTTCATCGTCTCGGCCATCTCCCTGGCCGCGTGGCGAATCCGCTCGCGCTGCTCGGCGGTCGGCTTCTCGCCGTCGGCGAGCTTGAGGCTCTTGAGCTCGGCGTCCATCTTGGCCTGCATGCGGGCCATGTCGGCCTCGGAGGGACGCATCTGCTCGCCGAGCTTCGCCATCTCGGCAGTGAGCTTCAGCATCTCCGGGCTGGGCTCCAGGTGGGACATCCTGGTGGCGAGCTCGCGGCTCAGCTTCTCGAGCCGGGGCTTCAGAGTCCTCTCGATCTCCCGCGTCGAGCGCTCGAGGTCGCGGGAGAGCTTCTCCTGCTGCTCGTGGGTGAGCTGGTGCTCGGCGGAGAGGGTGCCGAGCTGGCCGTCGAGGGCGCCGAGGGCCGCCTGGAGCGACGCGCTGACGCTGGCATCGATCGCCTCCGCCGTCTCCTGGTCCTTGACGTCGACGTCCGGGACCTCGATCTCGCGCGAGGACGCAGAGGCTTCACGCGCTTCCTGCTCGGCCCGTTCGGCCCGTTCGACGTCACTCTGCTGCTCGTCGCGCTCCTTCTTCGCTCGCATCTCGGCCCTTCCGGCCGAAGAGCCGTCGTCCACGCGGCGTTGGGCTTCCTCGGCCCGCGGATGGGTCGGCGTATCGGTCGCGTCCTTGACGTCGACCGCGGGTGTGACCGACGAGGTGAGCTGGGCCGGCGGGGGCTCGGGGCGGGCGGCCGAGATCGCCGGAGCGGCCGCGGCGACGGCGATCACCAGGACCCCCATGACCGCGGCGAGCCAGGCGCGCCGGGCCGGATGCTCCGGCGAGCGGCTCTCGGCGAGCAGGCGGCGGATGCGGACCCCGAGGCTCGAGGGGCGGTCCGCCATGCTGGGCACCGGCAGGCGCCGGAGGCCGGCCGACCAGCCGGCGACCTCGGCGAGGCAGCCGGCGAGCGACAGCGGACGCCCCGTGCGGGCCACCGCCCACTCGTCGCTCAGCATCTCGGAGATCTCCCGCAGGCGGCGGCGGGCCACCCAGTTGAGCGGCTGGAAGAAGAGGAGGCAGGCGATCGCCTGACCGAGCACCAGCCAGAACGGGTCGCGCCGCGCGAGGTGGGCGAGCTCGTGGGCGAGCATCCCCTCCTGCTGCTCGAGAGTGAGGCCGGCGAAGGCCCGCGGCGGCACGCAGATCTCGGGCCGGCCGAAGCCGAGCGCCAGCGGCACCGGCACCCGCGACGAGCAGGAGAGACGGACGGCGCCGGCGAGCCCCGCCTCGGCGGCGAGCGTGCGGAGCTGCGCGTGGAGATCTCCCGCCACCACCCGCGGCCGGTGCTTCAAACGGCGCCCCAGGCGGAGGTAGGAGCGCCCGTAGGCGGCGAGGAGGAGGAGGGCGCCGCACGCCCAGAAAGCGAGCGCCAGGGACGAAAGGGACGGCAGGGACGCCAGAGAGCGGGACGGGGCCGCGGGCGGCAGAGCGGGCACGGCTCGGCGCTCCAGGGACTGCGCCGGGGCGAGGTCAGCCGTGGGCGCCAGGCGTTCCCCCACCCGGGCCGGCTGGGCGGCGACGAGCCCCGTCCCTACGTTCAGGGTCTCGGTGCTCGGGGTCCCCGCCAGGCGCCACTCGCCGGCGAGGGGTTGCCAGCCGGCGGCGAGCTGGAGCGAGGCGGTGAGGATCGCGCCCACCAGGGCGGTTTTCCAGACCACCTCCTCGGCGGCCACCGACCAGCGGGCGAGGCGCTTCGAGACGAGCGCGGCGAGGCCGAGCAGGAGCGTGGAGTGCAGGAGATAGGTCAACATCCAGGCGACCGCGAACATCAGCGTTCCTCCCCGCGTCCTCGGGACGCGATCATCTCGCGGAGCTGGGCGAGCTCCTGCGCGTCGATCTCATGCTCGGACAACAGGTGGTTGACCAGGGCGGTGACGTCCCCGCGGAAGAGCTGCGAGGTGAGGTCGGCCACCATCGAGCGGCGCACCTGCCCCTCGCTCACCCGCGGGCGGAAGATGAACTTGCGCCCTTCGGCGCGGTGGTCCACCACCCCTTTCTTCTCCATCTTGGTCAGCATGGTGGCGATGGTCGTGAGGGCGAGCCCGCGCTCCGGCTCGAGCGCCTCGTGGACCTCCGCCACCGTCCCCTCCCCCTGCTCCCAGAGGATCCGCATGATGGCGAGCTGCAGATCTCCCAGGTGGTGGGCCGTTTCCGTGGTTTCGAGAGTGTCTTCGGCTTTCATTCCGCTTCTCCTCCGCATCAACTACCCGAATAGTACTACCAAGGTCGTTGATCGTCAAGACGTCTCATCAAAACACCGAAGATCGTCATCCGGAGGCGTCCGCGAGCCGCAGGAGGCCAGGGAATGCGACATTCCCCGGGCTTTGTACGATCTTTGGGGAGAAAGGATCTCGTTCCCTGCCGGGAACAGCTCTCGAGCGCCGGGGAAAAGAGCGTTCCCCGCGTGCGGGAGCGCATTCCCCGTCGCGAAGGGCTCCGCGGAGCCGAAAGACGGCATTCCCTTTTCGTCCTGCCTCGTTCCCCAGGGGGAATGTCGAGCCGGCCGCGGTCAGCGTCTCATCGTGGAGAGGGAATGCGACCTTCGTGAAGAAATCGCAGGCTCAGCGGTAGGGAATGCGGCATTCCCTCCTTGCGGAAGGCTTGAAATGCGGGGAATGCAGCTCGTCGGGACTCTCCCGACGTAGAATCGGGGCCTTGCTCCACGCTGTTGCCGGGATGAACCGGTGGAAAGGGGTCAGGCCGTGCGGTTCGACATACGCAAGCTCGCGCTTCTGCTCTGGCTGGCCGCGCCGGCGGCTCAGGCTCAACTCTGGCTCGGTCCGGCGGCGGTGGAGGTCCGTGCCGAGGACGGGAAGGGACATGCCCTCGCCGGCGCCCAGGTGCTGCTCCAGTACACCTCGCTCAATCCCAAGGACGGCCCGGCGCCGGTGGCCACCGACTCCCGCGGGCATGCGGACGTCGGCGGATTGGCCGAGGGCGCCTGGCACCTCGAGGTCAGCCACGACGGCTTCATGACCTACATGGCGGAGATCACCGTCCGCCGCGGGCGCCCCGAGGTGACGGAAGCCACGCAGTTCCGGGTCGCCGGCGGCGGCACGGGCCTGATGCGGGTGAAGGTCTCCCGCGGCAGCGCGACCGGGGCGGCGCAGCCACAGCGGGCCGCCGCCCCACCCGCCGCTCCGATGGCTCCGCCGGTGGCGCAACCCACACCGGCGCCGCAGCCGGCGCCGCGCCCTCAGGTTCAGCCCGTGCCCGAGCCGGCTCCTCCGGTGGCTGCCGCGCCAGAGCCCGCTCCCATGCAGGCGCCGCCTCCCCAGCCGCCGAAGCCTCAGCCGGAAAAGCCCGTGCCCCCGGTGCCGACCCCCAAACCGGCGCCCGCTCCGCCGGCCCCTGCTCCGGCGCCGACCCCGGCCCCCCCGCCGCCGCCTCCTGCTTCGGTGGCTCCTGCCGCCCTGGCTCCGGACGCCACGCGGTTGCGGACCGCCAAGGACCGCACCTGCTTCGAGTGCAAGCCGGGGGAGTCGGCCCTCTCCACCGAGAAGGTGATCCCGCCCGGCGGTGGCGCGGCATGCGGAGACCTCGCGGCGCGGCTCAAGGGCGGCGAAGTGCCGGCCGATCTGCCCGCCGGCTGCCGCGTGCTGCGCATCGTCCTCCCCGCCGGCATGCGCTACACCGGCTATCGCTACGAGATCCAGGACCAGGGAAAGAGCCTGGACTGCGCCTCCGGCCAGGACTGCCCGCAGGGGACCGGCCGCTGGCCCGTCAACCCGGTCCTCGTCCGCGATCCCAACGGGACCATCGTCCTCGCCCCCTTCGAGGCCGGCCCGGCCGACCGCGAGCGGCGGGCGGTTTTGACGGCTTATTTCAGCTCGGGGAAGAAGTAGGAGTGTGTTGAGTCAGAGGGCAGCTTGAGCACGAAGCTCCTTTCCCGTTCCCTGATCCTCAAGGCTCTGGAGCTTCTGGCGGACGAGCTGCCTGCTGAGAGCCCCGTAGAAATTCTGGTGGGAGGAGGAGCCGCGCTCGTTCTTCTCTATGGTGCCCGTGAGGCGACCAAGGACGTGGATGCCCTTGCAGTGATCGCCATCGAGCCGGCCGCCGTCCGATCGGCCGCCGTGAGAGTCGCCGAGCAGATTGGACTTCCGGAGGACTGGCTGAACGAAGGGGCCAAGGGGTATCTCCACGGCCTCACGCACGGTGAGATCCTGTACGAAAAATCGGCTCTCACGGTTCGGGCGGTCACGCCGCGACAGCTCCTCGCCATGAAGCTCAGCGCCTGGCGAGACGATATCGACATCGCGGACGCCAGATTGCTGCTCTCCAAGCTCTCGGGGTCTGGTGCCGAGGTCTGGAAATCGATCGAGCCTTACCTCGTGCCGGGAAGAGAGCTCAAAGCCCGTTATGCTTTCGAAGACCTATGGGAGCTTGAGCATGGACCTGCTTGACCTGGTGACCGCCCTTCTTTCCTATGACGCGCTGACGGCGCGGCAATGGCTCGCGGACGCCGAACTGGCAGGATTTGTCTGGTCCACCGTGCCGCTGCCTTCGAATCTCGATCCCATGGAATCTGCGCTTGCGGCCGGAGTCACTGAGCTTCTGGCGTCCCGGGCCGGACAATCTCCGCCGGCATGGACCGCCAAGGTTCCTGCGTCTCCCCAACAGCGTTTCCTGGTTCGGGCGGCGGAGACGATGCCTCGGTTGCGGCGGCTCTGCGAGAGCGAAGGGCCGGAGCCTCTGCGGCGCCGCGGCCTCTTCGCTCCCCCCGAGTTTCTGACCCACGCTTAGGCCCGCAGCAACGGCAACCGCTTCCCCGTCCACCCGGGGAAGAGGCGGGCGTCGTCCTTGACGCCGAGGTGCTTGCCGGCGAGCTCGCAGAAGACGGCGCGGAAGTCGGTGGTCACCGGCAGGTCGCGCCCCTCGTAGAGGGCGCCGGGGTCGAGCCCCGAGAAGGTGCCGTGGACCTTGCCGCCGTCCATCTGATTGCCGAGCACGAAGAGGCAGGAGCCGTGGCCGTGGTCGGTGCCGCCGGAGCCGTTCTCGCGGACGGTGCGGCCGAACTCGGTCATCGTGGTCAGCACCACCCGGTCCTGCCAGGCGCCGAGGTCGGTCCAGAAGGCGCTGATCGCCTGGGCGAGGTCGCGAGCCTGGCGATTGAAGGTGGCGGCCTGCTGGACGTGGGTGTCCCAGCCGCCGGACTCGGCGAAGGCGATCTCGATGCCGACGTCCGACTTGATCAGCATCGCGATCTGCTTGAGCGCGGTGCCGAGCGGCGACTGCGGGTACTGCGCGCCGCCGGCCGGCTGGTAGTTGGCGATCTGGGCGTCCGACAGCATGTGGATGGCGCGGAAGGTCTCGCTGCCGGTGTCGCGCAGCAGGTGCTGCGAGGTCTGGTCGTAGAGCGCCTCGAACCCCTGGCCGGCCGCCGCCGCGGTGTGGTCGGCGCCGGTGAGCTGGACCTTGAAGTCGGCGAGGTTGGTGACCGCGATCGCCGGCTGGTTGCCATAGAGCGAGCGCGGCAGGGCGGGGGTCATCGCCACCGCCCGGAACGGCGAGGCGTCGTGGCCGAGGAGCCCCATGGCGCGGTTCAGCCAGCCGTCCGGGGTCCCCTTGCGGCCGGGGGTGCCGGTCTCCATGAAGTCCTGGGCGTCGAAGTGTGAGCGGGTGGGATCGGGGGAGCCCACGGCGTGCACGATGCCGAGGCGCTTCTCCTTCCACAGCGGCAGCAGCGGCGCGAGCGCCGGGTGGAGCCCGAAGCCGGCGCCGAGGTCGAGCGGCGTCAGGTCCCCCTGATTGGTTCCGGCCCCTCCGGCCACCGCGAGGCGGGGCCGCAGGGCCTTCAGGCTATCGCCGGTGGGCGGCACGGCGGCGAGGCCGTCCATGGCGCCGCGCTGGAAGATGGTGACCAGGACCTTACGCCGGCGCGACGAGGTGGAGCCCGTCCCCTCGGCGGCCATCGCCGCGCGGGTGAGGAACCCCGGCCCGCCGCCCACGCCCACGGTGACGAGGGCGATGCCGCCGGCTTTCATGAACAGTCTGCGAGTCAACATGGCGTTGTTTCCTATGATGAATGATGAATCTTCGTTGATGTGGTTTCAAATCAGCGACGCTGAAACTCCGGCGAGCCGAGGATCACTCCCACCACCTGCTCGAGCGGCGTGGGAGGCCGGCGGTCGACGACGGCCTTCGGCTCGTCCCCCAGCCGCCCGCGGACTTTGATGGCGCCGAGGCCGTGCGCCGAGCCGGCGGCGGTCATCCCCATCGCGGACATCTCCGAGCCGCCGTAGACCAGATCCTCCACGGGATCGGGCTTCTTCGCGGTCTTGCCGCTCTCCCGAGGCGTCGCCTGATCCACCTTCTTCGCCAGGTTGGGATCGGCCACCATCGGCCCGAGGAGCTTCAAGGTGGCCGAGAGGTCGCGCCCCGGCATCAGGTAGGCGGCGTAGAGCGTCAGGGCCTGCTCGCGCGACTCGGGCTCGTGCCCCTGATTGAGCAGCGGGAGGTCGACGCTCACCCCCTTGACCCGGTTGGCCGCGAGCTGGAGCCCGAAGTTCATCCGGTTGAGCAGCGAGCCGGAGCTCACCCAGGCGTCGGCGCGGTCGGGGTAGCCGGTGGGGGCCTGGTAGGCGTAGAGCGGCTGCCCCATGCGGGTGATCCAGCGGAGCAGCTCGCGCGGATCGATGATCTCGCCGCCGGTCGCCCGCAGCGCCGAGGCGGCGAGCTCGAAGGGGGACTTGATCTTGGCTCCCACGGCGTCGCGGCTCCAGAACTCGGGGGAGTCGACGAGGGAGATCAGCATGCGGCGCACGTCGCCCCCCGTCTGCAGATAGACGCCGGTCAGCCGGTCGACCAGCGCCTGCGGCGGATGGTCGGAGACGAAGCGGACGGCGAGCTGGGCCGCGAGGTGGCGGGCGGTGGCCTGGTGCGCGGCGAGCAGGTCGAGCACCGCCTCGCCGTCCTCGATGCCGCGGCCGGCCGGGAGGCGGGTGCCGAGGACCGTCTTCTCGGCGGCGTCGTGCTGGTCGGCGCGGAAGAGGAAGTCCCCCTCTTCGCGGAAGCCGAGGCCGCCGACCCGCTGGGCGCGGGCGAGCCGATTCTCGGCCGCCTCGCGCGCCTTGGGCTGCAAGGGCAGGATCGTCCAGCCGGTGAAGGCGCGGGCCACCTGGACGACGTCCGCCTGGGTGTAGCCGCCGTCCACCCCCAGGGTGTGCAGCTCCATCAGCTCGCGGGCGTAGTTCTCGTTGACCCCGCGCTGCGCCTTGGGGCGCTTGGCGGCGGCGGCGGGGTCGGCCGGCGGATTGCGGCGCGCGGCCAGCATCCCTTTCCCTTGACCCCCGCCGCCGAAGCGGGCGCGCAGCCGCGGCCGGTCGCTCATCTCGCCCTGCATCGTCGTCGGCTCGTCCGGCGCGGCGGTCGATTGCGCGTTGTCGAGGTAGAGCAGCATCGCCGGGCTCTTCGCCGTGGCCTCGAGGAGGTCGCGGAAGCGACCCAGGGCGTGCGGGCGGATGGCGTCGCGCTCGTAGGAGAGGAGGTAGGGGCGGGCCTTGTTGTCGGTCAGCGAGACATTGAAGTGGTTGTACCAGAAGTCGGTCATCACCTCCTCGAGCTGGTTCTCGGAGGCCACGGCGCGCACCAGCTTCTGGGTCATCAGCTGGCCGAGCAGCTCCTTCTCGGGGCGGTACCCCTGCTCGGCCGCGAAGGCGACGAGCTTGTCCTTCAGGGCCTTGCGGTCCGCTTCGTCGTCAGCAGTCCCGTTGCCGGCGTTCTTCTTCAGATTGAGATCGCCCCGCTTCACGTCGCCGGGGAGGATCCCGGCCTGCTTCGCCTGGGCGAGGATGACGCCGGCCGGCGGATAGGTCTTGAGGATCTCGGCCGTCGACATCTTGAGCGCCGGCAGGTCGCGCAGGTCGTCGAGCGCCTTGGCGTCCGGGAGGTCGGCGCCGAGCTGGCGCTCGAACCAGCGGTCGAGCCCCAGCTTGACGACGGCGTCCACCTCGCCCGGACGGGGGCCGAAGGCGAAGCGGTTCAGCAGGTGGGAGGCCGCCTGGCGCTCGCTCAGCCCGGCCTGCTTCCAGGGCATGTGGATGGTGGCCTTTTCAGTATTGCGCTCAATATCGCCAGCGGTAACGCCGGCCCAGGATGCGCCGCCGACCGCGAGGATGGCGGCGGCGACGAGCAGGGCGGCGGAAGGTTTGAATTTCATGGTTCTCATGGTTCTCATGATGGGGGGGCTCCTTTGCGGGTCACTCGGCTCCATCCTGCTCCTGAAACCCGGCGAACGGGCATTTCCTGCGGAATCGCGATTCTGCTTGCCAAACTGTACGACGCTTGCGATACACTATCCGCAGACTTCAGTGGCAGCACTGAAACCCGGGATGCCGCCTGGCATCTCCCAGGGAGGATCTCGTTTCGATGATCGAGCTGGAAGGGATCGCCAAGACCTATGCCGACGGCATGCAGGCCCTGAAGGGGATCTCGCTGCGGCTGGACGCGGGGATGTTCGGCCTGCTCGGCCACAACGGGGCGGGGAAGACGACCTTCCTCTCGATCCTGGTCCTGGCGCTCGAGCCCTCGGCGGGGCGGCGGGTGTACGACGGGCTCGACGCGGCCTCGGCGCGGGCGCGCGCGGCGATCCGCCGGCGGATCGGCTTCCTGCCCCAGGACTTTCATCCGATCGGCCATCTGACCGGGCGGCAGTACCTCCTCCACTGCGCCCGGTTGCGCGAGGTGCCGCTCGGGCGGGCGGCGCTCGGCCGGCGGGTGGCGGAGCTTCTGGAGGAGGTCGGGCTCGAGCGGGCCGCCGACCGGCGGGCGGGAGACTACTCCGGGGGGATGCAGCGGCGGCTGGGGATCGCCCAGGCGCTGATCCACTCGCCGCGCCTGATCGTGGTCGACGAGCCGACGGCCGGGCTCGATCCCGAGGAGCGCATCCGCTTCCGCGCCCTGATCACGGACGTCGCCGCCAGCACCACCGTGCTCCTCTCGACCCACATCGTGGAGGACGTCGAGGCGACCTGCCCCCGCCTGGGGGTGATCGCCGGCGGGCGGCTGCTCTTCGATGGCCCGCCGACCGAGCTGCTGCGCCGGGCCGCGGGGCGCCTCTGGCAGCTGCCGGCCGGCGCTCCCCTCCCCGCCGGAGCCGTCGAGGTGACGCTGCGCTCCGACCGCCAGGGGGGAGTCGAGCGGGTGATCTACAGCGAGACCGAGGCCCCGGGCGCCGTGCCGCGGCGGCCGACCCTCGAAGAATCGTACTCGGCCTTCCTCGCCCTCCAAGGGGTCGCGGTGCCCGCCGACGCGCCGGTGGAAACGGCATGAAGCTGACCGCCGCCTTCGTCGCGCACGAGCTGCGCACCCAGGGGAGCTCGCTGCGCTTCCGGGTGCTCGCCGCCCTCTACGCCGCCGCGGGATCGGTGCCGGCGGCGGTCGCCTGGCTGCGGCGCGACCAGGTGGAGACGGCGATCGGCGCCGCCACCTACGCGGCGGAGACCCTGGAGGTCGTGCCGGCGCTGACCGCCGTGATCGCCGTGCTGATCTCGCTCGACGCCATCACCCGCGAGCAGGACGAGGGGGCGTGGTCGACCGCCTCGCTCGCCGGGATGTCGAGCGCCGGCTACCTGCTGCGCCGCTGGCTGGCCCTCCAGGCGCTGCTCCTGCCGCTGACCGCCCTGCCGCTCGCCGTGGCCGCGCTGGCTGCGGGAATGGCGGCGGTTTCCGGAAGGGCCGGGAGCGCCGGGCTCGGCGCGGTCCCCCTCGGGCCGTTCGTGGGGCCCTGGCTGATGCACGTCGTTCCGATCGCCCTAACCTTCTCGGCCCTGGCGCTGGGGGTGGGGACGATCGCCGGGGGCGCTCTCAACGCCTTCCTGCTCGGCGCCTTCGCGCTGGTGGTGCTCCCCCAGCTGATGAACGCCCTGCTCGCCCGTTTCGGCGTCCATCTGGGAAGCGACTGGCTCTCCCTGCGGTCGCTCGTCCAGTCGGCGAGCCGCCTGGCCGCCCTGCGCAACCCGGAGAATCCCTGGGCGAGCGCCTTCCCGATGGCGGTGAGCGAGGCGCCCTACGACTACCGCGTCGCCGGCGAGCAGTACCTGGCCGGGGCGGCGGTGCCGGTGGCCCTCGCCGCCGCCGCGCTCGGCCTCGCCGGGCGCTACCTGCGCCGCACCCGGCCGGACGTCCGCCCCTGGCGCATCCCGCCCGAGCACTCGCTGCGGACCTTCCTCAACACCCTCGCCCGGCTGCGTGAGCGCTACACCCCCGACCCGGCCCCGGCGCGGGCGGACCTCTGGTTCCTGGGCCTCGCGCTCCTGGTGACCGCCGGCGCCTCGACCCTGATCGTCGGCCGGGCGCGCTCCTACGACCGGCTGGGAACCCAACGCTTCCGGGCGGAGGAGACGGAGAAGACCGCGACCACGCCGGTCGACGTCGTCCCCGGCCGCTGGCGGGTCGCCGGATCGCTCGGCCCCGGCCGCGGCGTGGCGCTCACCGTGACGGCGGAGATGCGCAACGCCGGCCGCGAGCCGCGCGCCCATCTCGCCTTCGCGCTCAACCCGAGCCTGGCGATCGTCGAGGCCCGCGCCGGCGAGGGGCGGCTCACCCTCTCCCGCGCCTGGGACCGCCTGCTGGTGGAGCTCGATCCCCCGATCCCCGCCGGCGGCCGCCGGGAGATCACCTTCCGGCTGCGCGGCGAGCCGGCCGGGATCGTCTTCCCCCTGCCGGGCTACAACTATCTCGGCTTCTACCAGACCTTCGGGCGCCGCCTGCACGCCCGCTTCGCCCGCGACCTGCCGGACCTCTCGGTGAGCTACCAGGTGCCGGCGATCTCGGCGCGCCGGGTCGACCTCAGGGCGGCCGACCTCACCCCGGTCCCGCGCTACCACCCCTGGCAGCTCGACGGCGAGCAGAGGATCGAAGAGGAGACCTTCGTTCCCCAGGCCGACCTCTCCCTGGACCTCGCCGCGCCCCCCGGCCTCTTCCTGGCCGACGCCTGCGGCGGCACCCTGCGCTTAGGCGCGGCCGGAGGGCGCCTCGCCGGCGGCTGCCGGATGCCGCTCGCGGAGCTCGCGGTGGCCGGCGGGCGCTACCGGCTCCTCGACCCCCAAGCTGGCGGCACGACCGTCGCCGTCCTCCCCGCCCACGCCGCGCTCGGCGAGCTCCACCTGGGGTTCCTCGCCCGCGGCGCGCGCCAGGTCGAGGAGGCGTGGCCGGGCTTGGGGGACCTGCGGCGGATCGTGGTGATCGAGTGGCCGGGGGACTCGGGGTTCAGCATCGACCCGATCGGCGAGGCCTGGAACAACCGCTGGAGCGAGCTGATGGGGTCGCCGCTCGCCGTGCGCGGCAACCTCGTCCTGCTGAGCGAGGAGAGCGTGGTGCGGGCGAGCGCCCTCAAGCCCGAGTGGTTCGCGGCCGAGCTGGTCGCCTCGCGCCTCTCCCGCCGCCGTCAGATCTCCGCCGAGGACGGCCCCCTCTTCCGCCAGCTCTTCCGCGCCCTCGCCCTGCAGCGGCTCGGCCTGGGGCCGGAGAGCGGCGCGGCGGTGAGCGGCCTCCGCCCGGGGCAGGGCGGCGTGGTGCGCATCCCGCCGCCCAAGGACCGCTCCAGCAACCTCTACTGGGGGAACCGCTTCCCCGCCCTGGTGGCGGGGCTGCGCCACCGCATGGGCGAGGAGGCGCTGCGGCAGGCGATCGACGACGTCCTGGCGCCCGATGCCGGCGGCTCCGGGGGGCGCGCCCTGACCCGCGCCGACCTCTTCGCCGCCCTCGAGCGCCACGGCGGCCCGGATCTCCAGCGCTTCGTGGCCGACAACCTGGTCAAGGGGGGGCTCGCCGAGCCCGTGCTGGACGAAGTGGAATTCCGCGCCGAGCCCGGCGGCTGGCGGGTGACCGGGAAGGTGGTCAACCGCGGCGACGCCGAGGCGCTCTGCAAGGTCGAGCTGACCACCGATCTCGGGCCGGTCGAGTCCCTGGTGCGCGCAGCCGCCGAAGGGACCGGAGCTTTCGAGCTGCGCACCTCCCGCCGGCCGCAGGCGGTGCTCCTCGATCCCGACCGCGAGTGCCACCGGCTGGTGCCGAACGCCGCGCCGCGCGACCGGGTGTTCTTCCAGGGGAACCCGGCGGGGGCGAAAAAATGAGGGCCTTCGTCCGCTCGATCTATCTCGCGCTGCGCTTCCTCCTCGGCCGCCGGCTGGGGCTGTTCGCGGCGATCGACGCCCTGGTGATCGGCTACCTGGTGCTGCTGATGCTCCTCGATCCGGAAGGCAACCGGATCGAGGTCTACCGCTTCCTCTTCCTCTATCCCTCGCTCGTCCTGGCGCTGCCGACCCTCGCCGGCATCGTGGAGCTCGAGCGCAGGGCCGGCTGCCTCGACCTCGCCCTCTCGACCCCGAACGCCGAGGGGTACTTCCTGCGGCGGGCGGGCGCCGTCTGCGTCCTGGTGGCGGCGCAGGGGACGCTGCTCGTCCTCTTCGGCTGGTTCCTGGGGGAGCGCGCCTTCCCGCTCCTCCCCGCGCTGCTCCAGATCCTGGTGGTCAGCGCCTTCCTCGGCGCCGTGTCGCTGTTCTGGGCGGTCCGCCTGCGCACCTCGGGCGGCGTGTGGCTCGCCTCGGCGGCGACCGTGGCCGCCATGGGGCGCTGGTTCTTCTTCGATCCCACCGCCCAGGAGACCGGGGCCGCCCACCGGCCGTTCCTGCCCAGGCTCGAGGACGCTCCCGCCTGGCTGGGGAGCGCCGCCGCCCTCGCCCTCGGCGCCACCCTCTTCTATCTCTACGCCCGCCGCCGGCTGCGCCGGCCGGAGCGGATGCTCTCGTGACGGAGGACGTATGACGCGGTCCCGCTGGTCCCTGGCCCTCTTTGCGGTCGTTCTTCCGGCCTTTCTCGCCCTCACCGCCTGCACCCGGACGGCGGAGATCCCGGAGGATCCCCCTCCCCTGCCGGTGAAGATCGAGAAGGCCGCCCGGGCCTCGTTCCAGCCCACGCTGGCGCTCCTCGGCGTGGTGCGCCCGGGCAAGGAGGCCGAGGTGGCGATCCCCTCGGCCGGCACCCTGAGCTATCCCGCGCGGTTCAGGAACGGCCTCTCCTCCGGGGGCGCGGTGCGCTCCGGCGAGGTGCTCGCCCGCCTGGAGAACCCCGACACCACGGCCCAGCTCGCCGAGGCGAAGCTGCAGGTCGAATCGGCGGACGTCGAACTGGCGCGCTACCAGCGGGGGTTCGACACCGGCGTGGTCGCGGCCGCGCAGCTCGCCTCCTTCAAGGCGGCGGCGGCGCTCGCCGCCCAGCGCCTGGCGGCGGCCCGGCAACGCAGCTCCGGCCTCGACCTGCGCTCGCCCGTGGCAGGGTGGCTGCTGGTCGAGAAGCCGCTGGCGCCGGGCGCCGAGGTGGCGGCCGGCACCCTGCTCGCCCGCGTGGCGGCGGGGGGGCCGCCGCGGGTCGAGGCGCGGGCGGCGGCGGGGGACCGCGGCCGCCTGCACGAGGGGTTGGGGGTGCGCTTCAGCCTCCCGGGAACCCCCGGCACGGCGGGGCGCGGGGTGATCCGCGAGATCTCCCCCGTGCTCGAGGCCGGCGGCACGGTCCCCGTGGTGGCCGAGGTGACCGAGGGGGCGGGACTCCCCGCTCCTGGAGAGGGAGTCGAGGCCGACGTGGAGCTGGACCTGCGGACCGGCGCCATCACCGTCCCCGAGGAGGCGCTGGTGGTCTCCGAGGGAGGGAGCTCCGTCTTCGTCGTCGAAGGGGGGACGGCCCGCCGGCACGCGGTCTCGACCGGCGGCCGGGGGGGCGGACGGATCGAGGTGCTCTCCGGCGTCTCGGCCGGCGACAAAGTGGTGGTGGGCGGCGCCGACCTGCTCTCCGACGGCGCCAAGGTGGAGGCGATCGACGAGCCGCCCGCGGCTCCCCCATCTCCCGCGGCGCCCGGCGGGAAGGCCGGCCGGTGATCCGCCGCGCCATCGAGCGCCCGGTCTCGACGCTGCTCGGCGCCCTGACGGTGGTAGTGCTCGGCGTCTTCTCCCTGCTGCGGCTCCCGGTCGCGCTCCTCCCGGCGCTCGAACGGCCGGGGCTCGAGATCACCGCCACGGCGCCCGGCAGCGGGCGCGAGGAGGTGCTGGCGCGGATCACCCGGCCGCTCGAGCAGCGCCTCGCCGCCATCCCCGGCGTTACCTCGGTCCGCAGCTCGACGGACGACGGCAGGGCCCAGGTGCGCGTCGAGAGCGAGTGGCAGACCGACCCCGACCGGCTGCGGATCGAGGCCGAACGCCGGATGGCCGGGCTGGACGTCCCCGGGCTGACGCTGGCCGTCGAGCTGGTGGCCGGGGACGCCGAGCCGATCGTGGAGGTGGCCGTCTTCGATGGGTCAAAAGCCGACGGGTTAAAAGCCGGCGGCTCAGAAGGCGGAGGATCGGGAGCCGCCCGCACCGCTTTCGCCCGCGACGTGCTGGCGCCCGAGCTGGCGCGTCTCGAAGGGGCCGGCAAGATCGAGCTGCTCGGCCTCGCCCCCCTCCACCCCGTCGTCCGTCCGCGCGCCGCCGCCCTCGCCGCCCGCGGGCTCACCCCCGCGGACCTGGTGGCGCGCCTGAAGCCGGTGGGGACGGCGATCGCCGCCGGCCGGGCGCGGGCCGGCGCCGCCGTACGCCCGCTGCTGGTGCGCGAGGATGCCCTCTCGCTCGACGCCCTGCGCGCCGTGCGCCTCGCCGGGCCGCGGGGCGAGAGCGTGCTCGGGGACGTCGCGGCGGTGGCGCTCGAAGAGGTGCGTGACGCCAGCTTCTTCCGCCTCGACGGCCGCGAGGGGACCCTGGTGCGCGTCTTCCGCGCCCCGGAGGCGAACGCGGTGGCCCTCGCCGCGCGGGTCAGGGAACGGGCCGGCGAGCTGGCCCGCCGAGCCTCCTCCGGGCTGCGGGTCGAGGTGGTCGAGGACCGGAGCGCCGAGGTGGTCGCCGCCCTGCGCGAGATGGGGCTCGCGGCCCTCCTCGGCCTCGCCCTCGGGATCGCCGTGCTGCGCGTCCTGCTCGGGCGGTGGCGTCCCACGCTGGCGCTCGCGGTGGTGGTGCCGGCCTCGATGCTCGCCACCTTCTCGGCCTTCCACCTCTGCGGCGTGCCGCTCGACGTCGTCTCGCTCGCCGGGCTCGCCCTCGCCGCCGGCATGCTGGTGGACAGCTCGATCGTGGTGCTGGAAGCGATCGAGACCGCCCGCGCTCAGCGCCAGAGCGAGCCCGAGACGCCGGAAGTTACCGGCACGCGGCAGATCGCCAAGCCGGTGATCGCGGGCTTCTTCACCACGGCGGTCGTCTTCCTGCCCCTCCTCTACCTCCAGGGGCTCGCGCGGGCGTTCTTCGGCGCGCAGGCGTTCGCCATCGTGGCCTCGCTCGCCGCCTCCCTCCTCTTCTCGCTGACCGTGACGCCGGTGCTGGCACGCGACACAGGCCGTCAGGGGCCGCCGGCCGGGCGCACCCCCGGCAGAGCGCACTACCTGCGGCTGCTCGACCGCTTCCTGGCCCGCCCGGCGCTCCCCGTCACGGCGGCGCTGGCCGCCACCGCGGTCGCCGTCCTCGCCGCGCTGTTCCTCCCCCACGAGCTGGTACCGGCCGCCGCGACGCGCGACCTCGTGGTGCGCTACCGGCTGGCTCCGGATCTCGCGCCCGAGGCGGCGCGGCGCCAGGGCGAGGCCGTCGAGGCCCGGGCGGCGGAGATCCTCAGAGGATCGCACGCCGAGCGGCTCACCGTGCAGCCCGCCGCAGCCGGCACCTCTCCAGGGAGTGCCGAAGAGACCGGACGGATCACCCTCCGCTTCCCCGACGCGGCGAGCGCAGCCCAGGCACAAGGGACGCTGCGCGGCGCCCTCGCCCGGCTGCCGGGGGTCGAGGTATGGATCGCGCCGCGGCCGAGCGCCTTCGCGGCGGCGCTCGAGAAGGCCGGCCGCCGCCTGGAGGTGGTGGCCTCGGCCGCCACTCCGGAGCGCGCCGGGGCGCTCGCCCGCCGCGCCGCCGACCGCCTGCGCGGCGCCGGCCTGCGCGAGGCGACCCTCCGACGCGAGCGCGGCCGCGAGGCCCTCCTCCTCGCCTGGGACGTCCCGCGCCTCGCCGCCCTGGGGGCCGACCGCGACCGTCTGGAAGAACAGGTGCGCGAGGCGCTGGCGGATCAGGAGGCCGGCCGCGTCCGCATCCCCGGCACCCAGCCCGAGATCGTGGTGCTCCCCACGGCGCAGGAAGACCCGGCGCTCCTCCCCGTCGCAGTGGCCGCGAGCGATCGGGGAGCGGCCGGCGTCTACCCGCTGGGCGCCCTGGCGCGGCTGCGGGTCGGCGTCCGCCCGCCGGCGCTCGAACGGGAGGGCGGCCTGCCGGCCGTGCGCCTCGCCTTCGAGAGCGCCGGCCCGGAGAAGGGGGGGCTCGGACAGCGGGACCCGGAGGCGCTGCTCCGCGGGGTGGCGCGGGCGGCGGACGAGGAGGTCTCTCCCGGCGGCCAGGCGCTCGAGCTGCGGCGTGCCTTCGGCCAGCTCCGGCTGGCGCTCGCCCTCTCGCTCCTCCTCGTCTTCCTCGTCGTGGCCGCCCTCTACGAGTCGCTGCGGACCCCCCTGGTGGTGATGACCACGGTGCCGGTCGCCCTCGGCGGCGCGCTCGCCCTCCTGGCGCTGACCGGGCAGACGCTCAACATCCTCTCGTTCCTCGGCCTCATCCTCCTCGCCGGGATCGTGGTCAACAACGCCATCGTGCTGGTGCATCGGATCGAAGACCACCGCCGCGCCGGCTCACCCCTCGACGCGGCCGTCCGCCGCGCCGGCGAGGAGCGCTACCGGCCGATCCTGATGACCACCCTGGCGACCGTCGCCGGCATGCTGCCGCTCGCCCTCCTCGGCGGCGCGGGGGTCGAGCTGCGGCGTTCCCTGGCGCTCGCCGTGATCGGCGGCATGAGCCTCTCCACCTTCGCCTCGCTGCTGCTGGTGCCGGTGCTCTACCGCTTCGCCCACCGGGCCCGGCAGCCGCGCCAGGCCCGGCCATGACCGCGCACGACCGCCCGCTCGCCCGCCTGGTCGCGACCTTCGCCCTGCTGGTGCTGGGCGGCTTCGCCCTGGCGCGGCTGCCGCTCGAGCTCCTCCCCCGGCAGAGCTTTCCGGAGCTGACGGTGGGTTTCACCCTCGCCGAGGACCGCGACCCCGGCGAGGTCGCCCACACTTGGCTGGAGCCGATCGAGAGCGCCGCCCGCTCGCTCGGCCGGGTGCGCGGGATGGGGGGCGAGGTGCGGACGAACGGGGCGGAGCTGACGGTGCGCTTCGAGCCGGGGACCGACCCCGAGCGCAAGGCCGCGCGCCTCGGCTCGGAGCTCGCCCGGCTGCGCGCCGGCCTCCCCGCGGGAGCGGCGCTCTGGGTGAACCCCGCGACCGAACGCGAGGGGGACTTCCATGCCCTCGTCTGGCTTTCGGGCGCGCGGGACGACGCCGCTCTCCGCGCCGCGGCCGAGGCCGTGCGCACCCTGCCGGGCGTGCGCGAAGTTGAAACCCTCGGCGTGGCGGACGAGGAGGTGCGGATCACGCTGGCGGCGAGCACGCTCGACCCGCTGGGGACCGCCGACGCCGTCTTCGCCGAGGTCCGGCGCTCGCTGCGTGCTCCCGACCTCGGCGAGAGCCGCCGGGGAGACCGGTTGCGGCCGGTGATGTCCAAAGGGGCGGAAGCGCGCGGCGGAAGCCTGGCCCGGCTGCCGATCCCCTTGGGGAACGCGGCGGTGCCGCTCGGCTCCCTGGCCGGGATCCAGGCCGGCGAGCGCCCCGCGCAGGCCGCGTTGCGCTTCCGGGGAGAGCCGGCCCGGGCCCTCTACGTCTGGCGGATGCACGACGCGGCGCCGCTCGCCCTCGACCGCGCCCTGCGCCGGCGGCTCGCCCATCTGCCGCCCGCAGCGCGCGGGGTCCACGGGGAGATCGGCCTCAGCGAGGCGACCGCGCTGCGCGCCTTGATCCTGCGCCTGCTCTTCGGCGCGCTGATCGCCGCAGGGCTCGCCGCGGCGGCGGGAGGATGGCTCGCCGGGCGCCGCGGAGCGCTCTCGCTCGCCCTCGCCCTCCCCGCGTGCGTGGCGGCCGCCGCCAACGCCTTCCTGCTGGCGGGGATCGCCTTGAACGTCACCACCCTGGTGGCGCTCGCCGTGGCCGTCCTCTCGCTCCTTCCCCTGGCCCTGCTTCGCCTGGTGCACCGGCCGGCGAGCGGGCGCTGGGGGTGGACGGCCCTCGCCGCCGCGGCGGTGGTGCCGGTCGCCGTCTCGCTCGCCGGCGCCGAGCTCGGGCCGCTGCTCGCCGAGCCGGCGCTGGCGCTGCTGCTGGCGACCGGGGCCGGCGCGCTGGCGATCGCCCTTCTGCCCGGGATAGTACCCGCGGGAGGAAGCGGGAAGCGGGAGAGGAGAGTCGCGCTCCGGCGCGGCGAGGCCCTCCTCCGCTCCACCCTGCGCGATCCCGGCACGGCGATCCTGGCCGCCGCGACGGCCCTCTATCTGGCGCTCGCGCTCTTCGGCGGCGCTCTGTTCCCCCGTCCGGGCGACCTGCGGCCGGACCGCGGCAACCTCACCGCCGTGCTGCGGCTCCCCCAGGGAACGCCACTCGCGGAGACGGTCCGCCGCACCGCCAAGATCGAGGAGGTGCTGGGGAAGGCCGAGGAGGTGGAGCGCTTCTGGATCTATGCGCTGCCCGGCACGGCGCGGATCACGGCCGAGCTGCGCCCCGCCGGGCGCTCCCCGGAACGGCGGCGGCGGCTCGCGACTCGCCTCCAGTACGAAGCGGGAGGCGCCGGAGCGCTCGAGGTCGCGACCGGCGGGCGCTCCTCCGGAGGAGCGGACCGCAGCTTTCTCGACGACCTCGAGGAGCGCGCGGAGACGGACGAGGAGGCGACCTCCTACCGCGTCGTGCTGCGCGGCGCCGACCTCGCGGCCGTGCGCGCCGGCTACGACCGCCTGCTCCAGCGCCTGGACAGCCAGAAGATCCGCCGGCACTGGATCACCGGCTGGGGCGACCCGACCGTCCACCTCGTCCTCCATCCGCGCGCCGGCACCTCTCCCGAGGAAGCCGCCGGGCTCGCCGGCCGCCTGCTCCGCGAGGATTCGCCGCCGCCGGTCCTGACCCTCCCCCCGATGTTTCCCGGCGGACCCGAGCGGACGCTGACAGTGGTCCCCGCCGGCACCCCGGTGGACGCGGACCGCGCGGTTCCCCAGGTCGAGGAGCTTCTCTCGCGGCCGGTGCGGCTGGGCGCCGCGACCGTCAGCCCCGCGGCCCTCCTGGTCCTCTCGGAGGAGGCGTTCTACCCCCGGGTCGCCCGGCAGTCCGGGCGGTTCGTAGTGCCGGTCGAGATCCGGCTCCCGTTCAGCAGCGACGAGGTGCGCAAGCAGCGGCGCAAGGACCTCGACCGCAGCCTCGCTCTGCTTCCCCTGCCCGCGGCGTGCGATCTCGAGCGCCCGCCGTTGCGGCCGGACCTCTGGCAGCGGGAGCGCCTGCGGCTGATCGCCCTCGGCCTCGCCGTCCCTCTCCTCCTCTTCGCCGTCGCCGCGTGCCGCCTGGGCTCGCTCGTCCGTGGCCTGGCGGCGCTCGCCCCCCTCGCCCTGGGGCTGGTCGCCGCCCTCCCCCTGGTCGCCTCCAGCCTGGGGCGGATCGACGAGCTCTCCCTGCTGGCCCTGGCGGGGGCCCTGGCGCTCGCCCTCCCCTCGGCGGCGGAGGCCGCGGCGTCCCCCGTCCGGCACCTCTACCGCACCTTGCGCCGCCAGGCGCCGTGGCTGCTCGGAGCGGCGCCGGCGCTGGTCCTCGGGCTCGCGGCCTCCACTCTCGGGGCCGAGACGGGGGCCTCCCCCTGGGCCGTTCCCCTGCGGGCGGCGGCGGTGGCGGGTGGCGCCTCGCTCGCCGCCTCGGTCCTCCTCGTGCCGGCCCTGCTGCTCGCCGGGATCCGCTGGCGCGAGCGCGAGCCGGAAGCGGAGCGCCGCCGCCGGCACCCTCCGGCCTGGACGGAGCCGGGCGCGCCTACGATCGAGGTGCGCAGCCTCACCAAGGTCTACGGCAGCGGGCTCAAGGCGCTCTCCGGGGTGAGCTTCACGCTCGAGCCCGGGATCGTCGGCCTGCTCGGCCCCAACGGCGCGGGGAAGACCACCCTCCTCCGCGTGCTCACCGGCCTGCTCGAGCCGACCCGCGGCAAGGTGCTCTATCGGGGCGTGCCGATCGGGCCGCTCAACCTCGCCGAGTACCGGCGGCGGATCGGCTTCCTCCCCCAGGAGCTCAACGCCTACCCCGGCTTCACGGCCGAGCAGTTCCTCGACCACTGGGCCGTGGAGCGCGGCCTCGCCGACCCCCGCCGGCGGCGCGAGGAGATCGAGCGCCTGCTCGCCGCCGTCGACCTCGGCGAGCACGCGGAGCGCAAGGTGCGCGACTTCTCCGGGGGCATGCGCCAGCGGGTGGGGATCGCCCGCGCCCTGCTCGGCGCGCCGCCGATCCTGATCGTCGACGAGCCGACGACCGGGCTCGACGTCGAGTCGCGCGGCCGCTTCCGCCAGATCCTCCTCGCCCAGGCGGGCGAGCGGATCGTGGTCTTCTCGACCCACATCGCGAGCGACGTCGAGGCCGCCGCCTCGCGCATCCTCCTCCTCTACAAGGGGAAGCTCCGCTTCGACGGCCCCCCCGAGGAGCTGACCGCCCGCGCCCGCGGCCGGGTGTTCAGCGCCCTGGTTCCCGACGCCGATCTCCTCGGCTTCGGTCGCCGCTATCGGGTGACCTCGCGGGTGCGCGTGCTCGAAGGGATTCAGGTGCGGGCGATCGCCCGGCCGCGGGAGGAGCTGGCGGGCGCCGCGGTCGAGCCGGACCTCGAGGAGGCCTACCTGGCCGAGATCGGGCGCGCAGAATCCAAAGCCTGACCGAATCAACGGATAATGGGCCGTGGCCTCCCGGAGCTGGATGATGCGGCTGTTGAGCCTCTACCCCCCTTATCTGGGAGCGGGGGTGCGCGTCCGCGCGGCGGCCGACCTGCGCACCTTCGAGGTGCGGATGAAGCTCAGCCCCTTCAATCGCAACTACGTGGGGACCCAGTTCGGCGGCTCGCTCTATTCGATGTGCGACCCGTTCTTCATGCTGATCCTGGCCGAGGCACTGGGGCGCGGCTACATCGTGTGGGACAAGGCCGCCACCATCCGCTTCCGCCGGCCAGGCCGGGGGACCGTCCGGGCGACCTTCCATATCCCGCCCGAGAGGATCGCCGAGATCCGCGCCGCCGCCGACGCGCAGGGGAAGATCGAGCCGACCTTCGAGGTCGCCGTCCTGGACGACGCAGGGGAGATCGTGGCTGAGGTCGAGAAGCTGCTCTATGTCAGGAAGAAGGAAGCCGACCGATCGCCTTGTCAAGCCGGAGAGGGACCGCTAAGCTACGCCCCTCGTTCCCACCGCTTCGAGAGGATCGCCGTATGCTCAGATGCACCGCCCTCGCCCTGGTTCTCGCGCTTGCCGCTCCCGCGGCCTTCGCCGATACTCTGCTCACCGTACGCAGCAGCATCGAAGGGCTCAAGATGGACCAGCCGCAGGGGGGGGAGATCCGGATCTGGATCGACGGCGACAAGCTCCGGCGGGATGAGGGGGACACCTCGTACATCCTGCGGCTCGACCGCAACAAGCTCTACGTGATCAACCACGGCGACAAGACCTACAGCGAGCTCGCCGTCCCCGTCGACCTGAAGACCGCCACCCCGGCGGCGGAGCAGATGAAGGTCCAGATGACGGCGACCACCGAGACCAGGAAGGTCGCGAGCTGGAACGCCCGCAAGTACAAGGTGGAGATCTCGAGCCCGGCGGGGCTGCACCTCGACACCACGATCTGGGCGAGCAAGGAGGTCGCCTCCTACCCCGCCTACAACCGGCTGGTGGCGAGCCTCACCGCCCTCCAGCCGGGCTCCGCCGAGCTGGCCCGCAAGCTCGAGCAGATCGAGGGTTTCCCCGTGCTCCAGGAGGCGGACGTGCAGATGGGGACGAGCCGGTTCAAGACCCGCGAGGAGCTGGTGACGGCCGAGACCAAGGACGCCCCGGCCGGCTCCTACGAGGTCCCCGCCGGCTACGCCGCCCAGCCGTTCGCCGGCGCTGCACGGTAGCTCCTCCGGCAGAGCGTGGAGAACCCGCGCAGCCGACTGGCAGTGACCGAAGGGAGCGCACACGAAGGAGGCGAGCAGGGTTCCTCCAGGCTCTGCCGGAGGAGCCGCGCAAGCCTGTCGACCGCTACTTTCCCTGCGAGATCTGGCGGCGCAGCAGCTCGTTCTCGAAGGCCATCCCGACCTGGGCCGTGGCCAGCTCCAGGATGTCGATGTCCTCGATCGGCTTGTCGCTGTCGCCGTTGTCCGTGTAGATGACCGAGATCACCCGCTGGGCGCCGAGCACGGGAAAGATCACCACCAGGCCGTTCTTGGGCGGCCCGACCATGGAGCGGAAGGGGTCGGGGAGCTCGGCCTCGTCGAAGGTGATGCTCTGCACCTCGCCGGTGTCGAGGCTGTGGGCGAGGGCGCTCCCGAGGTCGAGAGGGACCTTGAGGCCGCGGGTCACCTCGGCGAGCGGACGTCCCTTCGGATCGCTGCCGAAGGCGCCGAGCGCCACCAGATGGTCGCGCTTGACCAGGAAGAGCACGGCCCGCTCGACCGACTCCGAGATGATGTGCATGAGGTTGAGCGCCACGGTGGCCGAGATCAGCCCCGAGCGCAGGTCGCCGAACACCCGCCGCAGGCGGGCGACCCCCGACTTGGTGTCCGGCCGCGGCGTGCCGCGCACCAAGTCGCGCCGGCTCTCGATGACGTTCTCCACACAGGCGACCACCGCCTCCACCTCGGCCGGCAGGGCCGCCATCATCCCCACCTCGTAGACGCGCGCGAACGGCGTCCCCGGCTCGACCAGGGCGATGAAGGAGGCCCGTGGATACGCGCGGCGCAGAGGGCCGGCCTCCTCGAGGGTGACGCCCCCTCGCCGCAGGTCGAGCAGCACGATCGGCGGCGGCTCGCCCGGCTCGGCGTTGCCGGCCTGATCGATCGGCACCAGCTCCGTCCCCGCCACCTCGGCCTGCAACGCTTCGGCGAGCTGCTCGCCGAAACTGATGTCCGCGGAGACGATCTGCAGACGCAGCCGTTCGGCGGCGTGCGTCGGGGCCTCGCGCAGCGCGGCCTCGACCCACAGCGCCGGCTCGGCCGTCTCCGCCGGGTCTGACCGAGCCCCCCACGGTGCCCCCCGTAGACAATGCGATCGCCACGCCGGCGGCCGTGTCGTTCAGCGTGGGGTGCGTCGAGTCGCCGGCGTCGTAGGTGCCGTCGCCGGAGGAGAACGACCGCTGCCGTGGCTCGGGCGAAGTGTGCGGTGACGACGGTCCGGCCGGCAGGGCGGGATGGGTGCCGTCGCGGTTGCGCTCGTCGAAGATCCGCGCCGCTTCGAGCAGCACCATCTGGGTGTTGATGTCGGCGTCCGGCAGCACGTCGCTCGGGTAGAGCGCGATGTCGTCGATCGGCCGCAGGTCGTCGATCGCGAACTCGAAGGTGCCGGTCTCCCAGACCATGACCTCGGAGACCGCCTGCTCGATCTGCTCGGCGATCATCTGGCGCAATCCTTGAGCGTCGATCGAGCCCGAGGAGACGAGGATCTGCCCCAGCGAGCGGCGCTCGGGCTCCTCGTTCTGCGAGCGGATGGCGGCCGTGAGGACCCCGCCGTCGATCATCCCCGAGGAGATCAGCAGGTCGCCGAGCTTCGGCGTATGCGGCGCCTGCGCCGAGACCAGCCGGCCGCCGTGGAAGCCGATCATCGCCCGCTCTCCGCCGCGCGAGAGCAACAGCGTGCCCGTCCGCCGGCCGAGGTGGATGAACTGCATCACGTCGGCGACGGAGACGTCTTTGAGGCTGCCGGAGATTCCCATGAGATTGCGGTTCGGGGCGGTTCGAGACAGATGGCGCCCGGTCCTCGCAGTATTTCCTCTTCGCAGTAAGTGGGGTGCTTGGCGCTACTCCCCGCGGGCCAGCTTGACCAGACTCTCGAGCGTACGCAGCTTGCGGTCCTTGGTGGCAAAGAGCCGGGCGGCGAACATGGCGGAGGCCGCATGGGCCGAAAGCAGATCGAGCAGGTCGCGGTCTTCGGCGCGGAGGATCGGCTTGTGATCGAGGAGCTTCAGCACCACGAGGGCGCCGACGATGTCGTTCTGCACCCGCAGCGGCACCGCGGCGAGGGCCTGCGACTCGGCGGTCGGGCCCAACCGTAGCACGCCGTCTCTGAGCGTCTGGTCCACCATCGGGTCGCCGCCCTTGTAGCTCTGGCCGTCGTAGAACGAGACGACGACGCCGCCGTCGTAGCTCCCCTCGCGCAGCGCGATCTCGTACCCTTCGCCCTCGTCGCGGCGCAGCAGCAGCACGAACTGGTCGGCGCCGAGCAGGTTGATGGCGATCTCGGCGATCGTCGCCTGTACCTCGGCCGGCTCGAGCGTCGCGTGGAGTTGATAGGTGGCGACGTAGAGGTTCATCAGCCGTCCGCCCTGGTGCTCCGAGTCGACCAGCCGGGAGGCGAGCTCCTTGACGTCCGATTCCGCGGTCGAGAGCCGGCTCTCGAGCTCGGCGATCCGTTCGTCGGCGCTCGCCCCTTCGTTGGCGTCCGAAGCCTCAGAGCCGCGAAGGTTGGATTCGACGACGCGGATCAGCTCGCCCGCGCGCTCGAGGGTCGAGCGCAGCTCGCTGACCAGGTCGAGCCCAACGGCCGGCGCGTTCAGCCGCGTCTTGGCAGGCTCCGTGGCTCTCCGGTCGCTCAAGCAGCGGAATCCTTCGTCTCCAGGCGCGCGATCACGTCGAGGATCTCTTCGCTATGGAATGGCTTCTTGATGTAGGCGTTGGCCCCGGCCTCGATGCCGCGGGCGGTGTCTTCCTCGCGCCCCTCGGTGCTGATGATGATCACCGGCAGCTCGGCGCCGTCGGAGCGCAGCTGGGCGAGAAACTCCAGGCCGTTCATGTTGGGCATGTTGATGTCGAGCAGGACGAGATCGACGTCCGCGTGCTCCTGCAGGCGATCGAGCGCCTGACGGCCGTCGAGGGCGTACACCAGGGGATACTGGCGCAGCATCACCTCGTACATCTTATGCATCAGCTTCGAGTCGTCAACGACCAGTACTTTCCTTGGCTGCACGGCGCTCTCCCGGAAGAAGACCCGAATTTTAGCGCAATTGGGGACACGCCGGGTCTGCACGGCGGGGGCCTTCCTTCGACCGCGATCTCCGGCCCGGCTGTGGACATCCCGCTACCCTGGAGCTCGATCCCCGCAGGGAGTGTAGCCAAAGGGGGCCTTGAGTTTCAAGGAAATGCGCGTCCGGGGTACTCTTTGCCGCGATGGAGCTCGATTCCGCACGCCTCCGCGACCGCCTGCGCGGGGGGCTCGCCCTCGCCGGAGGAGCCGCGCTGCTGCTGTACGCCCTCTGGCCCTGGCTGCCGGTTCCTCACGGCGAGGGCCGCGGATCGCGCCCGCGCACGGTCGTCTTCTACGGCTTCAGCATCCTCGGCGAGGCGATGAACCAGGCCATTCTCCCGGAGTTTGCCCGGCGCTGGCGCGAGCGGACCGGCGAGCGGATCGAGTTCGTCACCTCCTTCGCCGGCTCCGGAACGATCACCAACCAGCTGACGATGGGCGTGCCCGCCGAAGTCGCCCTGCTCTCGCTCGAGCTCGACGCCGACCGGCTGGCCAAGGCCGGGGTCATCCCACCCGGCTCCTGGCGCCGCCTCCCCCACGGCGGGGTGGTGAACCGCACGCCGTTCGTGCTCGTGGTGCGCAAGGGGAACCCCAAGGGGATCCACGATTTCGCCGACCTCGCCCGGCCGGGGGTCAAGGTGGTCCATCCCGACCCGCTGACCTCGGGCGGCGCCAACTGGGCGATCCTGGCCGAGTACGGCTCGGCCGCCCGGCACGCCCCCCGGGGCGGCGAGCGCCAGGCCGGATTGGACGCCCTGCTCGGGGTCTGGCGCAACGTCGCCGCCCAGGCGGCGTCGGCACGGGCCGCCCGCACCCAGTTCGAGAACGGCTTCGGGGACGCTCTCGTCACCTACGAGCAGGACGTCGTCAAGGACGCCGCCAAGGGAACGCTGCCGGGAGAGATCGTCTATCCTCCCTCGACCGTGCTCTCGGAGCATACGCTGGTGATCCTGGACAAGAACATCGCTCCCTCCGAACGTCCGCTGATCGACGCCCTGGTCGCCTTTCTGTGGAGCGAGCCGGCGCAGGCGCTCTTCGTGCAGCGCGGCTTCCGCAGCGTCGAAGAGCGTCTGAACGCCGGCAACCCGGCCTTCGGCATCATCCGGGACCCGTTCCTGGTCGGCGACTTCGGCGGCTGGCAGCGGGTGAAGAAGGAGATCGTCGATGGGCTCTGGAAGGAACGCGTGTTGAAGGAGCTCGGAAAGTGACCGGCGACACCCCGGGCGGCCGCCGCGGCGGGGCGATCCCCGTCGGCCTCCTGGTTCTCGTTCTGCTGCCGCTGATCCTGATGCCGATCGCGGCGGTCTTCGTCTTCGCTCTGCGCGGCGGCCTCGCCGGGTTCTGGAAGGCGTTCTCCGACCAGGACGCGCAGTTCGCCCTCCGCTTCAGCCTGCTGATCGCCTTCCTCACCGCGGCGATCAACGCCGTGCTCGGCACCTGGGCCGCCTACGTGCTGTCGAAATACCGCTTCCCCGGGGCGAAGCCGCTCGCCATCGCCATCAACCTGCCGGTGGCGATCCCGACCGTCGTGGTGGGCACCTCGCTGCTCCTCCTGTGGGGCCCGATCGGCCTGTTCGGCAAAGCCCTGGAGCCCTTGGGACTGCAACCGATGTTCACGCCGGCCGGGGTGCTCCTCGCCCACCTCTTCGTCACCTTCCCCTACATGCTCGGCGCGGTCAAGCCGCTGCTCGACGAGCTCGAGGTGACCTACGAGGAGGCGGCCTACACCCTGGGAGCGAACAAGTGGCAGACGTTTCGCTACGTCATCCTGCCGGCCCTGCGCGGCGGGCTGTTCAGCGGCACCCTGCTCACCTTCGCCCACTCGCTGGGGGAGTTCGGCGCGACGGTGATGGTGTCGGGAAATCTGCGCCTGCGGACCCAGACCGCTCCCCTCTACATCTTCGCCCAGTTCGAGGCCGGCAACGTGGCCCAGGCCAACGCCGTGGCCGCGGTGCTCGCGGCGCTGTCGTTCGTCATCTTCTTCTTCCTGCTGCGCTACTCGGGGAGCTCCAAGAAGTAATGTCGATCCGCCTCGAACGGCTCAGCAAGAGCTTCGGCGGCCAGCCGGTCGTCAAACCCACCTCGCTCGAGGTCAACGACGGCGAGCTGTTCGTGCTGCTCGGGGCGAGCGGCAGCGGCAAGAGCACGATCCTGCGGATGGTGGCGGGGCTCACCCTTCCCGACGGCGGCCGGATCTGGCTGCGCGACCGCGACGTCACCTCCCTCCCGCCCCAGGAGCGGGGAATCGGCCTGGTGTTCCAGAACTACTCGATCTTCCGCCACATGACGGTGGGCGAGAACATCGAGTTTCCGCTGAAGATCCGCAAGGTGCCGGGTGCCGAGCGGGCGCGGCGGCGCGAGGAGCTGCTCGACCGCGTCGGCCTCGGCGGCTTCGGCAACCGCCAGGCCCACCAGCTCTCCGGGGGGCAGTTGCAGCGGGTGGCGCTCGCCCGCGCCCTGATCCACGAGCCCTCGGTGCTCCTGCTCGACGAGCCGTTCGGCGCCCTCGACGTCAAGATCCGCTCCCAGCTCCGGCGCAACCTGCGGGAGATCCAGCGGCAGCTCGGCGTCACCGCCATCCTGGTCACCCACGACCAGGAGGAAGCCTTCGAGCTCGCGGACCGGATCGGCCTGATGGAGCGTGGCGAGCTGCTCGAAGTGGGCGAGCCCGAGGCCCTCTACGCCAAGCCGCGGACGGTGTTCGGCGCCACCTTCCTGGGCGCCGGCACCGTGCTCGTGGGACGGACGCGGGGCGGCTTGGCGCGGATCGGCCCGTTGGCGCTCCCCATCCCTCCCGAGGCCGAGCACGAGGAGAGCGAACGGGTGCGGGTGCTGGTGCGGCCGGAGCAGGTCGAGATCTCGAGCCGTCCTCCCGAGGACGCGAGCCATCTGCTGGGCAAGGGGGTCATCGTCGAGCGGAGCTTCCTGGGCGCGCTGCGAAGGGTCCGCGTCCGCTTGCCGCCGATCGCGGACACCCGCCAGGCGGCGCCGGCGGTCTATGGCGAAGAAGGATTGCTGGTGGACGCGGTCCTCCCGGCCGAAGCCGACGCCAGCGGGCCGGAGGTCTGGGTGAGCCTGCGCCGCTGGCACATCCTGGCCCCGCAGCAGCCGCGCCTCCTCGTCTGCGACCTGCCGGACTCGGAACGGCCGGCACCCTTCGCCTTCGCCCGCGCCCTCCAGGGGCCGCTCGGCGCCCGGGTCAGCCTGCTGACGGTGACCGACGACGCGAACGCCGTCGATCCGTTGCGTGCCGCGCTGACCGAGCGTGCCGCGGCCGAGGGGATCCCGGAGGCGGAGGCGGTGGTGCGGCGCGGCGACCCGGCGGTGGAGATCGCCGACGAGCAGAGACAGAGCGTCTACGATTTCGTGGTCCTACAACCATGCCAGCCGATCGGCCGGGGAGAGCTCCTCCGCCGGCTGTCGGAGGTTCTCGCCACACCGCTCCTCGTCGTCCAGGGCGAGCCCGTGACGTTCTCGCGCATCCTGATCTGCACTGCCGTGGGCGAGCCGGGCAAGGCCGACGTGCGGGTGGGAGGGTGGCTGGCCCGCCGCCTCGGGGCGGAGGTGACACTGCTTCACGTGCTGCCGGAAGGCAGCAGCGCGGCCCCCTGGGTGAAGGCCCATCTGGACGCCGGCCTCGCCACACTGCGGGCCTTGGAGGTGCACAGCCGCGCCACCTTGCGGCCGGCACGGGGAGCCCTCGCCGGCATCCTCGAGGAAGCCGCCGAAGGGGGCTACGACCTGATCGTGCTGGGGCGCCACGCCCCTCGTCCGGGGGAACGCGCACGGCGGGCCGACGTTACCCTGCAGATTCTGAGCGGGACCGGCAAGTCCGTCCTGATCGTCCCGCCGGACGAATAGCCTGAAGCGGCGTCAGATTCGAATCAGAGCGGAGAAAAAAGGGAGGATGGTGGAGCCGATCGGGATCGAACCGACGACCTCTTGAATGCCATTCAAGCGCTCTCCCAACTGAGCTACGGCCCCACAGGAGGGCGGATTGTACTCAGTCGGAGAGGAAGGTGTCAAACGACAGGGTCGGCGGGCGCATCGAGGAAAGGAGCGACGCTCTCCTCCGGCGGTAGAGCCGCGCCGAAGCCGATCCGGCGGGCCACCTCGGCCTTGAGGGCGGGGATCCCCTCGCCGGTCACGGCCGAGACCCAGATCGCGCCGTCCCGCGGCGCATCCGCGGGGACGAGGTCGCTCTTGTTGAACACCTTGATCACCCGCTCGCGGTCGACTCCAAGCTCGTCCATCACCGCCTCCGCCACCTCGGCCTGTTCCTGCCAGCGGGGATGACTGCGATCGATGACGTGGAGCACGAGGTCGGCCGCCGTGATCTCGCCCAGAGTGCTGCGAAACGAGGAGACCAGGTGGTGAGGCAGCTTGCGGATGAAGCCGACCGTATCGGCGAAGACGGCGGTGCGGGCGCCGTCCACCGAGCCTCGCCGCAGCTTGGCGTCGAGGGTGGCGAACAGACGGTTCTCGGCCAGGGTGTCCGCGGCGGTCAACCGGTTGAAGAGCGTCGACTTGCCGGCGTTGGTATATCCGGTCAGCGCGACCAGGGGCGCATCCTTCCGGCCGTGGCGCTGGATGCCGCGGGTGCGCTCGATCTTCTCCAGATCCGCCTCGAGCTTTTTCAGGCGGACGCGGAGGACGCGGCGGTCCTGCTCGAGCTGGCTCTCTCCTTCGCCACCGCGGGTGCCGACGCCACCCCCCTGGCGGGAGAGATGGCTCCACTGGCGCGTCAGGCGGGGGAGCATGTACTTGAGCCGGGCGAGCTCGACCTGCGTGCGCGCCTCACGGCTCTGCGCCCGCAGGTCGAAGATGTCCAGGATCAGGGCGCTCCGGTCCATGATCAGGAGCTTGGTGAGCTCCGCGAGGTTCTTGGCCTGGCTGCCGGACAGGTCGTCATCGAAGATCAGCAGCTCCGCTCCCAGCTCGCGCGCGGCAACGGCGATCTCCTCGGCCTTCCCCTTGCCGATGGCGGTCGCCGGGTCCGGCGCTTTTCTCGCCTGCACGGCACGGCCCACGACCTCGGCCCCTGCCGTGTCGGCGAGCTGCGCCAGCTCGTCGAGATGCTCCTCGACGACGTAGCCTGGCTGGCCCGGCAGAATGAGCCCCACCAGGAACGCCCGCCGGGAGCGTTTGCCGTTGGTTTCTTCCAGATTGTGCAATGTTTTCGGTCTCTGCTGTACTCTAGGGAAAATGGCGTCCCGGGTCAAAACCCGGGCAGTTTCTCCAACATCGGAGCCACTTGATGAATTCCCCCAACGACCCAGCCGGGACGGCGGAGACTGCCCCCGCAACAGAACCCGAAGCAGTCCCGACGGCGGCTGGCGGGTCGCGGCTCGGCCTGCCGGCCAAGCTCGGCCTCGCGGCTCTTGCCGTCTGCGCTCTCGCGGCCCTCTTCTGGCCCAAGGGGAACGGGAGCTTCCAGGAGCCCGGCGGCTCGCTCTACGATTCGGCGGGCCGGTCGGCGACGATCGGGTCCCGGCTCGCCCCGGTGACCCTGGTCCACTTCTGGGCAACTTGGTGCCCCCCGTGCATCCAGGAGGCTCCGAAGCTCGCACGGCTGACCCGCGACTTTTCCGACCGTTCCGATTTCGCGGTGCTGATGGTCGCCGTCGCCGATTCCTCCGACCGGGTTCACACCTTTCTGGGGCCTGCCTCCGACATGGTCCTGTTCGATCCCAGCTGGAAAGTGGCGAACCGCTACGGCACGGACAAGCTTCCCGAGACTTACCTCGTCGTCCGCGGGAAGGTGGTGCGGAAGTTCATCGGCATGACGGACTGGGACGATCCCGCCCTGCGCGCGGATATCGCCACGCATCTGAAGGGCTCGAACCAGACCGCCGCGCTCGGGCTCCCCGGCAGGTGAGCCCGGCATCGCTTGCCGGCGAGCTCCTAGAAATGAAAGACGATGCCCGCTTGAGCCATGGCGAAGAACTGGGATTCCTTGAAGTTCACGTAATGCCCTGAGAGCTCGGCCTGGATCCCCAGCCAGCGACGGATCGGCAGCTCTCCGGTGAAGCCCACGGAGGCTCCCCACGTGTCCTGGGAATCACTCCGGCCCGCAGCCGAGGTTCCCTGCCGGCGATAGCCACCCAGGGCGACGTAGACTCCCGATTCGTAGAAGGTCTCCTGGTAGTGGTACTCCCCTCCGATCGTGACGTATTCCATATCGGCATCGCGCAACGAGCCGAAGAGCTTGTCCTTGCCGAGAGAGAGCTTGCCGGTGCGCAGGACGACGTGGGTGCCCGGCTCGGTGACGATCCCGAGATTGAGCTGGAAGTTGGAGTTGGTGAGGCTACCTCCCGGATTGGCGTCGAAGGAGCCGCCGATCCCGCCGAGAACCCCGACGGAATAGTTGTAGAGCTCCTGGGCACCGGCGGCGGCGGGGAGCACGAACAGCGAGCAGACCAGCAGGAGCCTGACGGGCAGGCGTCGATTCCGGATCAAAATCTCTCCTTCGCGGCATATCCGCTCAATACCGGCACCAGGCTCTCGCTCGGACCGGCCGGTTCCTGAGAGTATAGCCTCACGTTTCTTACCCATCGGGGAAAAAGTGCCGGGCGATGCAGGGCCACCTTCATGACTGACCTCTTATACGGACCAGAGCCGCGAGGCGTCGCGCCCTCCCCGGGGCGGCTTCTGCTCGACCGGTTGATCCATGCGCTGCTTCCGGCCTCGTGCCTGAGCTGCGGCCGGGCGCTCCCGGCGGCAGGAGCTTCCCTGAACCTTTGCCCGCCCTGCCGGGCAACCCTCGCGCCTCTGCCGCGCGCGGCCTGCGCGATCTGCTGCCGGCCGCTCGCCGCCTATGCCCTTCCCGCGGACTACCGCTGCGGGGCCTGCCGGGAGAATCCTCCCGCCTTCGACCGGCTGCTCGCCCTCTGGAGCTACCAGCCGCCGCTCGACGCCGTGGTGCGAGGGCTCAAGTTCGGACGCCTCGACTACCTCGGACGCCACTTGGCGCTGGCCCTGGCCGAGAGCTTGAGCGAGCAGGTCAGCGGCTGTGATCGGGTGGTCCCCGTGCCGCTCCACTGGCGGCGGCGCCTCTCGCGTGGCTACAACCAGGCGGAGCGGATCGCCCGCCCTTTGGCCGGGCGCCTGGGCCTCCCCTGCGTACCGGCCCTCGCCCGCCACCGCGCCACCCCTCCGCAGAGCTTGCTCGGCCGGGACGACCGTCTGGTCAACCTGCGCAGGGCATTCGGGGTCTCCCGGCCTGAGCGCGTCCGCGGCCTCCACATCCTGCTGGTCGACGACGTGGCGACGACGGGTGCGACTCTCGCCGCCGCCGCCGCCGCGCTCAAGGCTGCCGGGGCGGCGGCCGTCACCGCGCTGGTGGCGGGACGGACGCCGCTCGAGCCCTTCGGGCCGCTTGGAGATGGTGGCCGAACGATCGTTACGGAGTGAAACGGAGCGCGTAGATGGCCTGCGATCCGGCCTGCCAGACCACGACGAAGTTGCCGGTAGCGCCGATGGCCGCGATGTCGGGATTGGTGGCCGCGGTCAGGTTGTTCGGGCCCGAGACCACCGTGAAGTCGGGGCTGAGCGGACTCCCTGTGGCGGCGAAGCGCCGTCCGTAAATGCCGACCGATTGGGCGCTCACATAGGTCTGCCAGACGACGATGAAGTTCCCCTTGGGATCGTAGGCCACCATGGGGTTGCTCTGGTTTCCCGCCGTCGTGCCGTTGACCCTGAACACCGGTCCATTCGGACGGCCGAGACGAGTGAACCTCTGGCCGAGGATGTCGGACCGATCCGCCGCCGGCGCCTGATCACTGTTCCAGACCACCACGAAAGTGCCGCCGCTGCCGCAGGAGACCGCCGGCTTGGCGGAGGTGGCGAGGGGGAGAGCGACCACCGTTTCGGCTGTCCCCGTGGGGGCGCCCGCAGCGGTCAGCCGGCGCAGGGAGACCCCCTTGTGGTTGGATTCGAACAGCGGGAAGCCGTCCACGCTCGTCCAGACCACCACGGGACCCCCCGAGGTATCCACACAGACGTCCGGGCGGTCGCCCTTTACCAGCCCGGTGCTGATCTTCACCTGGGTCCCGAGCGGCACGCCGGCCGCGCTGATCTTGCGCGCCAGTACTTGCGGCGTGGTTCCCGGAAAGCCCGGCCCCGCAGGCAGCAGGTTCATCCAGACCACGATGAAGCCGCCGTCCTGGGTCGCCGCAACCGCCGGTTTGAAGTCGGCCGGAATGGTGGGCGTACCCGCCGGGTCCTGGTTCACCTGGATGGCGGCGCCGAGACGCGCTCCGGTCGCCTGGAAGCGTTGCGCCATGATCTCGCTGTTGCCGGCGGAGACCTGCGACCAGACGACGATGAAGCTCCCTTGAGCATTGCGGGCGACCGCTGCATCGTACTGATCCGCCGCCAGGTTCTGGCTGGCCAGAAAATCAGCGCCCCTCGGCGCTCCGGTGATCGTGAAGAACCGGCCGCTGACTCCCTTGGAGTCCGTCGGGCTCGTCCCCTCCCAGGCGGCCAGGAAGGCGCCATTCGCGGCTCCGGCGACGGCTGGCGATTGCTGGATGCAGGTCGTGCACGCGCTGACGCGAACCGGCGAACCCTGTGCCGTCGGTGCGGCCCAAGCCGAGGTGGCAAGCCCGAGAGCGAACGTTCCCGCCAGGAAGGCTACTGCTTTCTCCATCGAAGCTTCCTTTCTATACCAAATCTGCGATACGTCTCTACTTTACTACGGAGCAGACGGCCCGAACGTTGGGACGCGCGCAGCTTGAATCAACGGATGTAGCCGAGAGAGCGGAGCTGGTTGAGGAGCTTCTCGTCCTCCTTGGAGGTGCGGGCTTCTCCCGACTGTCGGCTCCCCCATGTTTGGATCGTCCGTAGCGGATGAGCGCCGCGGAACTCTCCGTTGAAGAGCTGCGTCTGGGCCTTGCCTGCGAAGTCTTCCGCCACCGGCAGCCCCAGAGCGTAGAGGATCGTCGGCGCCATGTCGTGCACGCGGAGGCTGGCGAGGTCCGCCTTCGGATCGATGTCCGGTCCGGCTGCGAGGAAAATGCCGTGGGTCGAGGTCGTATGAGTGCCGGAGATCCGTCCGAGGCTCCGCACCGCTGGAGGGAAGGGATGCCCCTGAACCCTCAGCACCGGGGTGACCAGCGGCAGGCGGACCATGGCCACGAGGTCCCCGTCCTCGTCCCGCTTCGGATGCGGATCGCGGAGGAAGAAGACCGGCTCACCGCGATCGTTGGTCACGGTCGCGAGATCGGCCTCGAGCCGCTGTCGCAGCGCCTCCCGCTGCTCCGGCCGCACCGGGCCACCGTGCTCCCGGCCAGCGAGCGAGAACCGAAGCATCTTCGCGCGGTCGAAGTCCGGCGAGCCGTATGTGTAGATTCGGGTCCGCGAGAAATCGACGGCGCCATCGCCACGGCGT
>CAVVXL010000016.1:275000-317958 GCA_963752235.1 uncultured Acidobacteriota bacterium
TCGTCCACCAGGTGGACGGTGCACCCCGAGACCTTGACGCCGTGGGCGAAGGCCGCTCCTTGAGCGTCCAGTCCGGGGAAGGCGGGGAGCAGGCTGGGATGGATGTTGACGATGCGCTGCCGGAAGCTCGCCACGAAGGCGGGGGAGAGCAGCCGCATGTAGCCGGCCAGGCAGACCCACTCGGCGCCCGCCCCCCGCAGGGCCGCGATCACCTTCTCCTCGTGGGCTTGGCGCCCGCCCGGCGCTCCCTGGTGCGGGATGGCGGCCGTGGGCAGACCCAGCTCGCGGGCCTTGGCGAGCCCCGCCGCGTCCGCCACGTTGCTCGCCACCAGGACGATCTCGGCCGGGATCTCGCCGCGGGCGATCGCACCTTGGATCGCCACGAAGTTGCTGCCGCGGCCGGAGAGGAGGATGGCGATGGGGGTCATCGCCGGCAGGATATCAAGAGACGGCGGGGGGAGCGTCGACGCCGAGGTCGTAGGCGACTCCCGAGCCTCCCGGCTGCAGGGTGCCGATGACGAAGCTCTTCTGGCCGACCGAGCGGAGGAGGGCCAGCACCTCGGCAAGACCGGCGGGGTCGACCGCGAGGACCATGCCGATCCCCATGTTGAAGACGCGGAACATCTCCTCGCTCTCCACCTCCCCCTTCTCCTGGAGGAAATGGAAGAGCTCCGGCAGCGGCCAGCTCCCCACCCGGATCAAGGCGTGGGTGCCGTCCGGGAGGATGCGCGGCAGGTTGTCGCTGATGCCGCCCCCCGTGATGTGGGCCATGCCATGGAGGGCCGGGTTGCCGAGGAGCGGGCGGATCGGCTTCAGATAGGAGAGGTGGGGCTCGAGGAGGATCTCCCCCACCGTTCCCTTCCTCCCCCAGGGGGCCTTGTCGCCGACCTTCAGGCCGACCTGGTCGAAGAGGATCTTGCGCGCCAGCGAGTAGCCGTTGGTGTGCAGCCCCGACGACGGCAGCCCGACCAGGACGTCGCCGGCGCGCACCCGCGAGCCGTCGAGCACCTGCGGCCGGTCGACCAGGCCGACGATGAAGCCGACCAGCTCGTAGTCCCCCGGCTGGTAAAAGCCCGGCATCTCGGCGGTCTCGCCGCCCAGCAGGGCGCAGCCGTTCTCGCGGCAGCCGTCGGCGACGCCGCCCACCAGCTCGACCATCTTGTCGGGCTCGAGGACGCCGGCCCCCAGGTAGTCCATGAAGAAGAGCGGCTCGGCCCCCTGCACCAGGATGTCGTTGACGCAGTGGTTGACCAGATCGCGGCCGACCGACGAGTAGTCCCCCACGAGCTTCGCCACCACCAGCTTGGTCCCCACCCCGTCCGCGGAGGCGACGAGGACCGGCTCGGTCATCCCCGCGAGCTCGGGGCGGAACAGGCCGCCGAAGCTGCCGATCTCGGTCAGCACGCCGGGGGTGAAGGTCGACCGCGCCAGCTTCTTGACGCGGGCGAGCCCCGCCTCCTGGGCGTCGATGTCGACGCCGGCGCGGGCATAGGCGGAGGGCTTCGCGGGCTCGGGCATGGCGGGGAACTATAGCAGCGCTCTCCTTCGACGGTCAGGGATCCTCGGGTTGTGTCGGACCCTGTGTCGCCGGATGTCGAACTATGCCGCGGACCCGCCGACATAGCCGGTCGACATCGACCGCCGGCGGGCTCCCCAGGAGGTCGGGCCGTGGCACATCGCATGCAAAAGGGCCAAGCGTACCGAGGACAATCCGCAGCGACAAACGGCTCGAAGAAATTTTCGGAGAGCACACCGAGGAGGGAATTCGCCATGATCGCAGAAGCTGTGACCCCGTCGGCAGCGAACGACGCTCCGCCCGCCATGGTCCTGATCCCGATCGAAGTCGAGGTGACCAACAGCCCCACGGGCCCGACGTTCAAGTTCTACGGCCTGGGGCCGAATCGCAGCGTGTTCATCGCGGCGCCGACGGCGGTCTTCGTATTGACCTTGAGCGCGGTCGGTTTCGAAAGCGCCGTGACCTTCGCTCCGGTCGCTCCGGATACCGATGGCCCGATCCTCTGGTTCACCCCGGGCTCGGGCGTCCAGATCGTGCGGCCTGATTACATCTCCTATCCGGAGTTGAGCCCAGACTCCACGGTCCTCTCCTTCACCGATGCCAACACTGCTGCCTCCGGGCAGCACGATCTGGTGGATTTCGCGGTCTCTGTCGAGATCCCCGGGATCAACGGCGAGGTCGCCCGGTATACGTCGCACCAGCCGCACATCTCGCCGGACCCGACGATCATCAACGTCGACCCGACGGGGCCGCCGCCCGTGTAAGCTGTGCGCGACCCTTCGCAACGATTTTCGGACAGCTGCCTTCAGAAGGAGATTGTCATGACCGCAGAGGCCACCCGCTCGACCTCCACCCTCGCTCTCGACGACCCGGCCCCGACAACGGCCTTCAACGTGTCCGTGGTGTTCGTCCCGCCCACCACCCCGGGCGGCGACGACTACGCCTTCAGGTTCTTCGGCCTGACGGCTCCGAACAACGCGATGGTCCAGACCCAGCAGGCCGATTTCACGCTGACCTTGAGCATCAACGGGCCTGGCACGGTGAGCTTCACCGCCGATCCCATCACCTGGCTGCTCCCCGGCGACCAGACGCAGCCGATCGATCGGCCCAGCTACATCACGGAGCCGGTCGCGATCGGCAGCAATCAGGTCGCGTTCACCGACCTCAACCTGGCCGACCCGTCGGCGGCGATCCTGGTCAGCTTCGTGGTCAACGTGAAGTACCTGCCACTCAGCAACGACGACTCGTTCCTCCTCTTCTCGTCGACCGGCCTCGCGTTCTCCGAGGACACCTTCACGTCGCACGACCCGACGATCATCAACGTCGACCCGACAGGTTCGGGGAAGCCGACATCCGCGGGCGCTTGAGGAGGTCCTGGAATTCCGGCGTGCCGCGCAGGGAGTCGAACCAGGGGAGGGTGAACCAGCGCTGCTCGACCCCCTGCGCCAGCGCCCGGTCGGCGTTGACCAGGGCCGACGAGCGGTCGTCCACCAGGGTGTAGACCAGCGAGGCCTCGTAGGCCGCCTGAGCGTTCCCCTGGGCGAGGAGGAGGACCTGCTGGACGGCCTCGACGGCCTGTCGCCGGTCGCCGAGATGCGCCAGGGCCTGCGCCCGCGTCGAGAGGACCTGCCAGCTCGCCGCGGCGGGGTCCTTCGCGACCAGAGCGAGGAGGCGCTGGTAGGTGGTCTCCGCCTCGCCGCGGTTCCCGGCGAGGAGGAGGACGTCGGCGAGGTTCAGGGTGACGAACGGGTTCTTCGGCTCGAGGGCCAGCGCCTGGCGGAAGCGGGCCTCGGCCTCCGGATAGCGCTTGAGGAGCAGATAAGCGGTTCCCAGGTTGGTGATCTCGGCGACCTCCGGCGAACGCTCCACCAGCCGCCGGTAGATCTCGGCCGCCCGCACCGGGTCCCCGTTCAGCAGCTCGATCTGGGCGAGCAGCGACCAGCCGGAGTGGTAGGTGGGGAAGCCCCGCAGCAGCTCCTGGAGATGGCGCCGCGCCGCGTCGCTCTCGCCCAGCCGGTACTCCATGTCGGCCAGGCGGGAGAGGTGGTTCCAGGAGGGGCGCCGGCGGGCCGCCTCGCGCATCAGGGCGAGGGCAGCCTCCTTGTTCCCCCGCCGCTCGAGCAGCCGCGCCCGCGGCACCAGGATCTCGGAGTCCCCCGGCTGCAACCGCTCGAGCTCCGCCAGCGCCTCCTCCGCCGCGTCCAGCCGCTCCCCCTTGAGGGCCACCTCGAAGCGCGCCACCAGGGGGCGCGGATCGGCCGGCGCCAGCTGGCGGGCCTCGTCGAGGATGGCGAAGGCGCGGTCGAGATCCGCGGGGTTGCGCCCGGCGCCGAAGCGCTGGCGCAGGATCTCGGCCTGCAGCACGTAGGCTTCGAGGAAGCGGGGGGACTTGCGCTCGATGGCCGCCGCGCGGTCGAGCAGCGCGTCGAGCGACAGCCCCCGTTCCTTGCGGTCGAGCTCGCCGCGGACGCGCAGAAAGTCCTGGTAGTCCTCCGCCCGCACCTCGAGCCCGGAGAGCCCCGGGCGCAGGGCGTGCTCGGGATACCCCTGCTGGAGATAGCTCTGGACGGCCTCCGCCATCAGGAAGGGGCGGTCGCTGGGGATCTCGAAGCTCTGCGTCCAGAGGAGGATGCCGTCCCTCCCGCGGATGCGGCTGAGCGACGCCTGGCAGGTGTTCGCCCCGCAGGCGACGCGGCCGGTGAGCACCTCGTCCGCCGCCACCGCCTTCGCCACCGCCACCGGCGTTCCCTGGACCGGGTCGACCTGCTCCGGCGCCAGCGGCGAGAGGCCGTCGAGGGCGAGCAGCCCGCGCAGCAGCGCGACGCGCAGGCCGGCGGCGGTGAGGGCGGCCCGCTCATTGTCCGAGGAGCTGGTCGCAGCCCCCCCGGAGACCACCTCCGGCCGGGTCACCGCCACGTAGAGCGGCCCGCGCGGGTGGGCCGGCCGGCGGAGGAAGGCGAAGATCCCCGCGCCGAGCAGCGCCAGCGCCGCCAGACCGCCGAGCAGCGCCCAGGGCTTCCAGCGGCCGAGCGACCGGTAGGCCTGGGAGGTGAGCTGGTCGCTGCGCGCCGCCGGCAGGGCGGCCACGCCGGAAGGGAACGCCGGCGCGGCGGCCGGAGGCGATGGCGAGGACCCCGGCGGCGCCGGCCTTTCGCCGGGGAGGTCGATCCAGGTCGCCGCGTTGACGAACGAGGGGCGCGGCGTCGGGGCGGCCATCCCCTCCAGCGACTCCGCCACCTCGAGCGCGCTGCGCGGCCGGCGGGCCGGGTCCTTCTCGAGGAGGTGGTCGACGAGCGCCGAGAGCAGGTCCGGGACGTCGGGATCGAGGTCGCGCAGCGGCGGCTGGCGGATGGTGCAGATGCGGGTCAGCGTCTCGAGGGTCGAGGGGCGCTCGAACGGCGAGGCGCCGGTCAACATCTCATAGAGCAGGAGGCCGAGCGAGAAGAGATCGGAGCGGGGGTCGAGCGGCAGCCCCCGCGCCTGCTCCGGCGACATCGAGCGGAAGGTGCCGACCACCACGCTGTCGCGGGTCAGCCGCCCCTCGCCGTCGAGCCGGCGGGCGAGGCCGAAGTCGAGGATCTTGGCGTGACCGGCCGGGGTGACCATCACGTTCTCGGGTTTCAGGTCGCGGTGGATCAGCCCCTTGGCATGGGCCGCCGCCAGCCCCTCGGCGATCTCGCGCCCCAGGCGGACGGCCTCGCGGACGCCGAGACGCCCGCGCGCCAGGCGCCGCGCTAGCGACTCGCCGTCGACCAGCTCCATGACGATGGCGTCGCCCTCCTCCCAGTCGAGGATGTCGTAGATCTGGACGATCGCGGCGTGCGAGAGGGCGGCCGCCGAGCGCGCCTCGCGGCGGAAGCGCTCGCGGGCGCCGGCGCTGCCCGCCGCCTCGGCACGCACGGTCTTCAGCGCCACCCAGCGCTCCAGCCGCTCGTCCCAGGCGCGGTAGACCTCCCCCATGCCGCCGGCGCCCAAGCGGCCTTCGATCCGATAGGGACCGATCTTCTCCGGGCGAAAACCCATCGGGTTCCTCAAGGGCCCGCTTCAGGCTAGGCCGAGCTGGGCCATCCGGCGCTGCAAGCCCCGTTTCGAGACTTCGAGCGATTCGACCATCGCGTCGAGGTCGCCGCCGCAGCGCGCCGAGCAGAGCTCGATCTCTTCGCGGCCGAGGTCCGCCGCCTTGCGGACCTTGGGGCTGCGCTCGATGCGGTCATAGAGCGAGGTGCGGGAGATGCCGAGCTGCTCGGCCGCCCGCTGCACCCGCCAGCGGTTGTCGCGCAGGGCTGCGATCAGCTCCTCCTCGCCGACCTCCTCGGGGCTGCGATAGGCCTTGCGGGGAGCGCGGGCCGCCCGGCCGCCGGCGAGCCGCCGGGACGCCCCCCCGGACGCGTGCCGGTGCCGTCGGTGTCGTCTTCCGGGTCCGCCCGGTCTGCCCGATCTGCCGGGCTCGCGGATGCGGCGGGCCGCGCCCCCTCCTGGAAGGTGCGCTCGGCCTGGAGCCACATCCCCTCGTCGCCGCCGTCGCGCCCCGCGATGACCAGCTGGCGGACGACGTTGCGGAGCTGGCGGACGTTGCCCGGCCAGTCGAAGGCGGCGAGGCGGGCGACCAGCGCCGCCGGCATCCAGGGGCGCCCACCGGGGGGGATCGCCAGCCGGTCGCTCTCGCCGATCTCCGCCAGCTCGCGGCGCAGGAAGGCGAGGAAGAGACGGCCGAAGTCGTCGCGCCGCCGGCGCAAAGGGGGGATGGCGATCTCGTAGCCGGAGAGGCGATGCAGGAGGGGCGCCCGGAACCTCCCCGCCGTCACCGCGGATTCGAGATCGGCGTCGGTCGCCGCCACCAGGCGGACGTCGACGTCCACCGCCTCTCCTCCCACCGGCTGCACCTCGCCGGTCTCGAGGGCGCGCAGCAGCAGCACCTGAACCTCCTGCGGGGTCTCGCCCACCTCGTCGAGGAAGAGGGTCCCGCCGTCCGCCCGCTCGAAGTACCCCTCGCGCTTACGGTCGGCGCCGGTGAAGGCGCCGCGGGCGGCCCCGAACAGCTCCGCCGCGGCGAGGGTCGCCGGCACCGCCCCCATGTTGACGGCGAGGAACGGCCGTCCGGCGCGCGGGCTGCTCTCGTGGAGAGCGCGGGCGACCAGCTCCTTGCCGGTCCCCGTCTCGCCGCGCAGCAGGACGGGGACGCCGAGCCCCACCACCCGCTGGATCTCGCGGCGGAGCTGCACCATCGGCGCGCTCTCCCCCACCAGGCCGAAGGCCGGCAGGCCGGAGCCGCCCACCGGATCGAGCAGCGACAGCAGCACCACCACGCGGTTGGCGAGGAGGAGGACGGCGCCGCGCTCGAGCTGCTCGCCGGTGAGCTCCCGCGCTTCCGCCACCGCCTCGCCGTCGAGGACGACCGAGGTGCCGCCGGCGGCGCAGAGCAGGCGGACCGATCCCGGCTCCGCCCCGGGCAGCAGCCGCACCGGCCGGCGGCTCAGGTGGGGATCGGCGAGCGGGCGCGGCGCCGACCGGCCGGGGTGCGAGAACGCCGGCTCGAGGCGCGACAGCTGCTCCTCCCGCCCCGAGGCGAGCCCGGGGAGCGCCACCCGTTCGCCGATCCGCTCGGCCTGCGGGTGGAAGAGGATGGTCAGCCCCGGCACCAGGAAGGCCCCCGCGGGCGCTCCGCCGCCGCTCTCTACACGGGTATCGGCCTGCAACTGGTGCCGCAGGCCTTCGCTGTCGTATGGCACGGAAGGGAGTTTAGCGCTCTGCCCCCCAAGCGCCAATGGTCCTGAGCCCGGAGAAGCGGGCGGCGTGCTAGGATTTCGACGAATTTAAGGACGTGAAAGGGAGGGCCATGGCGAACGAGCTCCTCTTCGGCCTCTTCATCTTCGTGCTGGCCGGTTTCCTCGGCCACTACGTCATCGAGAAGGTGCCGCCGCTTCTTCATACTCCCTTGATGGCGGGCACCAACGCCATCTCCGGCATCTCGCTGGTCGGCTCGCTGGTGGCCGCCGGCGCCGGCTGGGGGTGGACCGCCACCCTGCTCGGCTTCGTCGCCGTCACCTGCGCGACGATCAACACCGTGGGCGGCTTCCTGATCACCGACCGCATGCTGCGGATGTTCAAGCGGCGGGGGAGCGACAAGGGATGAACGGTCACGTGATCTCCCCCGGGCTGACCTTCGCCTACCTCATCGCCTCGGTCTGCTTCATCCTCGCCCTGCAGGGGCTGTCGTCCCCCAAGCATGCCCGCCGCGGCAACCTGATCGGCGCCGCCGGCATGCTGGTCGCCGTGGTCGGCACGCTGCTCCTGGCCGGCATCATCGACTACAAGTGGATCGCCGTCGGCTTGATCCTCGGCTCGCTGATCGGCGGCGCGATGTCGATCTGGATCCCGATGACCAAGATGCCGGAGCGGATCGCCCTCTCCCACTGCTTCGGCGGCCTGGCGGCGGCCCTGGTGGGGGTGGTCGAATACCACCACCGGATGGCGACCGGCGGGATCGACCGCTTCACCATGGCGGCGCTCGGGCTCGAGGTCTTCCTCGGCTTCCTCACCTTCACCGGCAGCCTGATGGCGTTCGGCAAGCTGCAGGGGCTGATCACCGGCGCGCCGGTGACCTGGCCGGGGCAGAACGCCTCGAACATCACGATGTTCTTCGCCGCCCTGGTGCTCCTCGTCCTGCTGGTGTTGGACCCCAGCCGCGCCTTCCTCTTCTATGGCATGGGCGCGCTCGGCCTGCTGGTGGGCGTGCTCGCGGTGCTGCCGATCGGCGGCGCCGACATGCCGGTGGTGATCTCGCTGCTCAACTCCTACGCCGGCCTGGCCTCGGCCGCCACCGGCTTCGCGCTCCACAACTACGTGCTGATCATCGCCGGCGCCCTCGACGGCACCTCGGGCTTCCTGCTCTCGATGAAGATGAGCAAGGCGATGAACCGCTCGTTCGCCAACGTCCTGTTCGGCGCCTTCGGCAAGGTGGAGCCCGCCGCCCCCGGGGCGGCCGGGCCGGCCGCCAACTACAACCTGGCGACCGTCGAGGATGCGGTGGGAGTGCTGACCGCCGCCCAGTCGGTGATCGTGGTGCCGGGCTACGGGATGGCGGTGTCGCAGGCCCAGCACGCCGTGCGCGAGCTCGGCCAGGCGCTGGAGGCGGGCGGCGCCACCGTCAAGTACGCCATCCACCCGGTCGCCGGCCGCATGCCGGGGCACATGAACGTGCTGCTCGCCGAGGCCAACGTCCCCTACGACCAGCTCTACGACCTCGACGACATCAACGACGAGTTCTCGCGCACCGACGCGGTGCTGGTGGTGGGCGCCAACGACGTGGTCAACCCGGCGGCGAAGACCACCCCCGGCAGCCCGATCTACGGCATGCCGGTGTTCAACGTCGACGAGGCGCGCGCCGTGATCGTCCTCAAGCGCAGCGTCGCCACCGGCTTCGCGGGGATCGAGAACGACCTCTTCGTGCGGCCGAACACCATGATGGTGCTCGGCGACGCCAAGAAGACCCTGCGCGAGCTGATCGCCGGCGCCAAGGAGGAGGCGGCCTAGGCGCCCGGATGGAGATGGGATGGTGATTCGCCCCGTCGAGCCCGCGGACGCCCCGGCCCTCGCCATCCTCGCGGCGCAGCTCGGCTACCCCAGCACCCCGGAGCAGATCGCGGCGCGGCTCGCCGACGTGACGCCACGGCCGGAGAACGCCGTGCTGGTCGCCGTCGCTGACGCCGCAGAGGCCGCGGTCATCGGCTGGATCCACGTCGCCGGCAGCCATGGGATCGAGACGGACCCCTTCGCCCTGATCCTCGCCCTGGTGGTGGACGAGCACCACCGCGGCGGCGGCACCGGCGCGGCGCTGGTCGAGGCCGCTTCGGCGTGGGCGGGACGGAGCGGCTTCCGGACCCTGCGGGTGCGCAGCAACGTCGTCCGCGAGCGGACTCACCTCTTCTACGAGCGGCTGGGGTTCGCCCGCGTCAAGACGCAGGTGGCGTTCGCCCGCCCGATCGCCCCTTAAGCAGGCTGGACGACCGGTGAACGACGCCCGGCTCCTCCTCGACCGCTGCTTCGGCCCCGCCGTCGATACCCCTGCGGAGCGCGGCTTCCTCTGGCCGCGCTGGCTCTTCCTCCGCGCCCTGGGGATCATCTTCTTCTCGGCCTTCTATTCGCTGGCCTTCCAGATCCAGGGGCTGATCGGCCCGCGCGGCATCCTGCCGGCCGCGCCATACCTCGCGGACGTCGCCCGCGTCCTGCCCGGGCTCTCGCGCTTCTGGCGGGTGCCGACGCTGCTCTGGCTCGGCGCCGGGAGCGGTGCGCTGACGGCGCTCGTCTGGGGCGGGCTGATCGCCTCGGTGCTGCTGATCGTGAACCTCTGGCCCCGCCTGGCGATCGCCGTCTGCCTCGTCCTCTTCCTCTCCTTCCTCGGCGCGGCGCAGGACTTCGCCTCCTACCAGTCGGACGGCATGCTGCTCGAGGCGGCCTTCCTCTCGCTGTTCTTCGCGCCCGGCGGCCTGCGCCCCGGGCTGGGAGCGCAGCGGCCGCCGTCGCGGGCGAGCCTCTTCCTGCTGCGCTGGGAATGGTTCCGGATCTATTTCGAGTCGGGGATCGTCAAGCTGCTGAGCGGCGACCTGCAATGGCGGCACCTGACCGCCATGGACCACTACTACGAGAACGGCCCGCTCCCCTCCTGGCCCGGCTGGTACACGCAGCAGCTCCTCCCCCACGGCTTCCATGCCGCCACCGCGGCGGCGACCCTGGCGCTCGAGCTCGCGGTAGTCTGGCTCGCCTGGCTGCCGCGCCGCTTCCGGCTCGCCTGCTTCCTGATCGTCACCCCGTTCCAGGTGGGCATCATCCTCACCGCCAACTACGCCTTCCTCAACTATCTCGTGCTGGTGCTCGGCTTCCTGCTGCTCGACGACGCCGCCCTCGCCCGCCTCGGCCTCAAGACGCCGGCCGCCGCGCCCGCGGCCGCCGCCGCCGGGCCCCGGCCACGCCGGGCCTGGCAGACGATCACGGCCGCCACGAGCGCCGTCGTGCTCGCCTGGATCTTCGTGGCCACCCTCGTCCCCTACGTCATCCCCCGCGGCCCGCTCGCCGCCCCGGCCCGCTGGCTGGCGCCGTTGCGCATCGCCAACTCCTACGGGCTGTTCGCCGTGATGACCACGGCGCGCTACGAGATCGAGTTCCAGGGGAGCCGCGACGGCGTGACCTGGCTCCCCTATCCCTTCCGCTACAAGCCGCAGGACCCCGCGGAGCGCCCGGGGATCTACGCCCCCTACCAGCCGCGCTTCGAGTGGAATCTCTGGTTCGCCTCGCTCGCCACCTGGCGCGAGAACCCCTGGGTGCTGGAAGCCGAGAGCCGCCTCCTCGCCGGCAGCCCGGACGTGCTCGCCCTCTTCCGCCGCGACCCCTTCGCCGGCAAGCCCCCCGCCCAGGTGCGCACCGTCCTCTGGCAGTACGAGTTCACCACCCCCGCCGAGAAACGGCAGACGGGAAACTGGTGGCGCCGCCAGCTCCTCGGCCCCTACGCCCCCGCCGTGGAACGGCGGGCGGACGGGGCGGTGGAGGTGCGGGAAGTTCCTTGAGGTTCTGGGTGTCGTTTCGCCGAAGTTTGCTGCCACTCCAATTGTCAGGTCACTCTATTGACTTCTCCCTTTTAAGCGTATATTCTAACCAGACTTTCCTATTTGACTTTGGTTCAAATAGAAAAGAATCAAAATGTCCGCTAATGTGAGCAGCTCGGCCGGAGCGCACGCCCCTGTTGAAGCTCCTTGCTTATCGGGCCCCTCCCCGACGCTCGCCTAGGGGGGCTTTTAGAAATGTTCCTTGTCCTCCAGTTCCCCTTTACAGATGCACGTCCCTTTCTTCCGACCACTACTAACAGATTGCCGAACCCTGTGTGGGCGTCGCCTCAGCAAGATAAAGATTTCGTTCGATCCTTTGGGGAAATCAAGCGACGCATTCAAGGTGGATTGGAAGAATGGCCGAACGAGGGCTTCTACTGCAGGGCAGAACATGCCTTGCGCTTTGATAGCTCCTTCGGCAAGCGCCAAACGATTGACGGTGCTCCCGTGCCATTCACGAAATATTGCTCTTTCCGCAGGTTTCTTTCTGATGGATGTTCCGTCTCGCGCGTAGAGACCGGGATCAGGTTCAGATCCAAAGGCAAGGACTTGCGCTATACGGGAGACCAGTGTCTCAGCGTTATCCGTTCGGTACTAAGTCAACCGACAACCGTCGTTCTTGAGAGCAAGAGATACCCCGAGCAATTCGCGTTCTCTCAACAAAATCTTTCCAAGCTGTACCTGAAATCATCCACAACAAGAGTAGGCAGCCCGGCTAACCCTAAGAACTGGTGGTTTGCCCCCGGCACTCCCTTAGTAGTACTGGAATATGTCAAGGGGGCAGACCTCAAAGAACTCCCGAAATATATCAGGCCTGTTCAGTCCGAAGTGCTAACAGACGCACAAATAGATCTTTCTTATACTAGCGTTAAGTTCGGTGAAAAAGAAATCGGAGCTTGGTTGCTCGGCATTGCTCCGTTCGGAACTGATACGGCTGTCAGGCGAAGCTTGCGCTTAAATCTCCTCCGATTCCATGCTGAGATGGAAAGTATTAGACAAATTTTTCGGTTAATAGCAAGCGAGAAAATTACTATTTCTCGCGGAGACGCCTCCTCAGACAAACTGCAAACGTATCTGCACAAATCAATCCGCCTCCTTTCACGCGAATCTCGAGACGGCCTACCCCAGTCGAAGATACTAGAAATTGCACAGCAGCAGTTGGACAACATCATTGATGTGGGAGAACGAAAATCACTGCTTGAACAACTCTCTGCTATAAGAAAAAACTACTTCCTCAGCGTGAAAAAATTTACCGAACCCAAGGGAACAAGCCATCGCGAGCCGATATATGAACTAACAGCTGAGACGATCAACATAATATACGGAGGAAACCAAACAGTGACCAATCAGACCCAAAATGTTTACGGCAACGTAACCGGCAACATCAACCAGGCAGCAGCAAAAAATATTCGCGAAAGCTTCAACATAACAGCAGAGTCGGGGTCCTCGCCAGAACTGAAAAAGCTTCTTGACGAGTTGGGCGGCTCTGTCATGGAAATGGCAAAGAGCTTGCCTGAAGCAGAACAAAAAAAAGCGGCGAGAGACTACAAGAGCTTGGTGGAAGAGACCACCTCAGAGGAGCCCCGTAAGGAATGGTATGAGCTCAGCGCCAAAGGCTTGACGGATGCGGCAAAGACTGTGGGTGAGATAGCAACCCCAGTCATCACTGTCGTAAAGATGATTCTAGCCCTTTTTGCCTAGAACCAGCAGCACTGAGATGTGTCGAACGGCAATCGAGGACTGAGGGGAGTATATTTTCTTACTCCAGAACGGGAACTCGAGGGTGCATCCAATATTGTTCCGGCTGTTATGCAATTCATACTCAGCAATTGAGTCATAACCGTAAATCCCTCGAGGAGGAGCAGCACATGGCGACATCCCTGACCCGTCGCGGATTCACCCAGGTGCTCGGCTTCGGCGCGGCGTCCGCCGTGCTGCGCCCCCTGCTGCCGGCCGCGGAGGCGCTCCCGCTCGTCGCCACGACGGCGAGGGCCGCGGCGGCGCACGACGCGGCGTCCGCCGTCGTGCGGATCAGCTCGAACGAGAACCCCTACGGTCCTTCCCCCGCCGCCTTCGCGGCGATGCGGCGGGCGTTCGACGTCGCCTGGCGCTACCCGGACGAGGCGGCGGACGGGCTGGCCGGCGACCTCGCGAAGCTGCACGGCGTCACCCCCGACCACATCCTCCTCGGGGCCGGCTCGAGCGAGATCCTCAAGCTCTGCGCCGCCGCCTTCACCGGGCCGGGGAAGGCGGCGGTCACCGCCGACCCCACCTTCGAGGCGCTGGCGCGCTATGCCCAGGTGGGGGGGGCCGAGGTGGTCAAGGTGCCGCTCACCGCGGACTACCGGCACGACCTCGCGAAGATGCTCCCCGCCGGCACCGGGCTGGTCTACGTCTGCAATCCCAACAATCCGACGGCGAGCCTCACCCCGGCGGCCGAGGTGCGGGCGTTCCTCGCCCAGGTGCCCGCCGGGACGGCGGTGCTGATGGATGAGGCCTACGCGCACTATGTCGACGAAAAGAATGTAGAGAGCAAGGATTGGGAATCGGTCCTGCCGCAGGTCAACGACCGTTCGCGGCTGATCGTGGCGCGCACCTTCTCGAAGATCTACGGCATGGCCGGCCTGCGTTGCGGCTACGCGGTGGCGCAGCCGGAGACCATCGCGCTCCTGCGCCCCCACCAGGCCTTCGACAGCCTGAGCATCATGGCCCTCGCGGCGGCGCGCGGCAGCCTCGCCGACTCGGCTCACATCGACAACAGCCGGCGGCTCAACCGGGACACCAAGGAGCTGGTGCGCTCGCGGCTCGAAGCGATGGGGTACCGCCCGATCCCCTCGGCGGCCAACTTCCTGATGGTCGATCTGCGGCGGGACGTGGGCGGGGTGATCGGCGCGCTCCGCGAGCGCGGCGTCGAGGTCGGCCGGCGCTTCGCGGCGATGCCGACCTTCCTGCGGGTGACGATCGGCACCCGGCCCCAGATGGAGAGGTTCCTCTCCGCTCTGGGACCGGTCCTGACGTAGAGAGCCGCTACCGGCTGAGCTCGAAGCGCAGGGCGGGATCGCAGCGCAGCTTCTCGAGGAAGGCGGCGATCTCGCGGGTCAGCTTGACGGTGGCCCGCTCGCGCTCGGCGGCCTTGCGGAAGAAGAGCAGGGCGGCCAGGGCCTCGCGCGGCACGTCCTGCGCCTGGAAGACGCCGGCCATCTCGAGCGACAGCGCCTTGACCTCGGCATGGGCGCCGGCCCGGGCATGGAGCGCGGTCAGATCGAGGGTCACCAGCGCCGCGTCGTAGGCCAGGCCGCGGCGGGCGAACTCCTGCCGCATCGCCTGGAAGAGCCCGATGGCGTCCTCGGTGCGCCCGAGGCCGGCGGCGATCCGCCCCTCGGCCCAGCGCAGGCGGACCAGGTCGAGCGGGTTGCCGAGCTCCCGGCAGAGCGCGTCGACCTCGGGGAGCATCGCCGCCGCCTCGGCGTAGGCCTCGACGTTGGTGAGGTTGCAGAGCAGGTTGTGGCGCAGGCAGAGGAAGAGGCGCGGATCGCGCCCGGTGTCCACCATTGCCTCGGCCCTGAGGAGAAGCTCGGTCGCCTCCTCCGGCTCCCCCATCTCGGCGAGCCCCATCGCCTTCTTGATCAGGGCCCGGCCGGCGAGATGCGGGTCGTGATGACGCGCGCTCCACAGATCGGCGGGGTCCTCGGGTGCCGCGGTGTGGATCGCCGTATGGATCTCAAAAATGCGGTCGAGCATCTCGAACGCTTCCGGGAAGCGCCGCTGGGCGATCCGCAGCGAGGCCTTGTGGTCGAGGATCGCCGGCTCGTAGCCGAGCACGTCGCCGACCCCCGCCACCCCCGCCTCCCACCACGCCTCGGCGATCGAGAACGACTCGTCGGCGTTGCGCAGGTCGCCCAGCACGCGCCGGGCATTGCCGTCATGGGCCCAGGCGTACCCCCGCAGCTGGTAGAGCCGGCGGGGATCGGCCGAGGCTTCGTCTCTTCTTCGTTCCTGTCTTCCTTGACCAGATCGGAAACGATCACCGCCAGCTCCGCCGCTTCGATGGCGCGGTCGGGGGCGATCGTGGTCAGCCGGGCGCTCTCCCGGCAGAGCAGCTCACAGAAGGGCCGGTTGACGAACCGCCGGTGGGCCCGGATCAGGTGGATCTGGTCCTCGAACCGATAGGGCCGGAGCTCGGCCAACAGCTCCGGCGCCTCGACCTTCGACCTCGCCGGCAGGCTTACGACATTAACCATGATCCATGTACCTCAAAAGCATCGGGTCCCCTCGGACCCTGAAAATCCTTCGTCGCGCCGACTTGAGCTTATCCTCTCCGTCCTTCTCTCTCTCCTCAACTCGCCCTCAGTGCGGCGCGCCGCTCGGATCGAGCTGGGTCCCCGTATCGCTCGTCGAGGAGCCCGAGCCGGTCGATCCGGTGGGGGGCTTCGATCCCGAGGGATCGAGACCGATCCCCGTCTTCATCCAAATTGAAAGCAAATTCCATACCGAGCTGAAGGAACCGCCTTTCGAGGCCGCCGAGGCCGCGGCCACCCGCGCCCGCTGCGACTCGATATCGTGACGAACCGGCGTCCGCGCCTCGACCAGCCCGGGAGCCAAGAGAATTGCCAGAAGGATGATCACCGAGGTGTGACGAGTTGTAGTTTTCATGGACTGCTTCTCCTTTCCTTGCAGGCTGCGGTGATGCCCTCCCGCAGCGGAAATCCATAACAGCAAATAGCGGGCCAACTCTTGCAAATCCTTAACAGCGCTGGATTTTGGCAACGCCTGGTGACGAAAAGCGCCACCGCGTGCCGCGTTGGCGCTCCAGCCAGAGCCGAATCCACCAGCGGCGGGGGTTTGCGGAGAGCGGCCGGAGCGCTCGGGCCGCTCTCCCGGGCCGGCCGCCGGGGGAGCGGAAGGGCCCGCTTTGCAAACGGCGCTGTTCAGCGCGAAGAAAAAGAGGCTTTTCTACAAGCGTGCATAAGCTCCGGCTGCGCGGCGCCGCCGGCGCGGCTTGTGGAACCCGCCGCCTCTGCCATATAACTAGGCGTTCTTTTTGCGACGTCAGCGACTCGGGCCCGCCGTGGTCGAGCACGATGGCCGGGGTCCTCCGGACGTCTTGCGCCTCCGCCGAAGGTTGGAGTACAGTCCGCGGCTTGTGACGACTTTCACAAAGTCCCTTGAACCGAGGTCGGCGGTCGAGTATCGTCGGCACCGGGGAATCTAGGGAGGGTGGCTCCATGCAGATCTTCCATCGCAGCACGAACACGCTCGCCAAGGTGAGCATCGTCGGGGCGGTCGTCGCCCTCGGCTTCTTCGGCTGGGTGTTCGACACCCTGATGGCCTCCGGCTACGTGTCGGGGCAGTACGTGGTGAAGAAGCAGCCGGTGCCGTTCAGCCACGAGCACCACACCCGCGGCCTCGGCATCGACTGCCGCTACTGCCACACCTCCGTCGAGCGCTCGGCGACCGCCGGCATCCCGCCGACCGAGACGTGCATGAACTGCCACCGGCAGATCTGGACCAACGCCGAGCTCCTCGAGCCGATCCGCGCCAGCTACCGCGACAACGTGCCGGTGCAGTGGACCCGCGTCCACGACCTGCCGGACTACGTCTATTTCAACCACTCCGTCCATATCGCCAAGGGGATCGGCTGCGCCACCTGCCACGGCAAGGTGAACCACATGCCGCTGATGTTCCAGAACGCCACCCTGCAGATGCAGTGGTGCCTCGACTGCCACCGCAACCCGACCAAGAACGTGCGGCCGCGGGAAGAGGTGTTCAACATGGACTGGGATCCGAAGGACCGCACGAGCTTCGTCAAGTACATGGACCCGCCCTCGCTCGACCAGGGGTGGGAGCCGACCGGCGCGGACATCGCGCGGTTGCAGGCGAAGCTGGCGAAGCAGTACGACCTGCACTCTTTGACGAGCTGCTCGACGTGCCACCGCTAGCTCCGGCAACCGGGGCAACCGGGGCGGCGTCGAGACCGAGTCTGCCGAGCTGTACATCCGCCGCCGCGGCAAACGGCTGGCGGATTAACAACGAGAGCGAGCGAACCTGATGGACAGCGTGTACGCCATAGGCACCAAGAGCGCGAAAGGCCCCGCGGGCCCCACGGGAAAATGCAGCGCCGAAGCCGCTCCCCCGGCGGCTCCGGCCCGGCTCGACCTGGCAGAGATCCGCGAGCGGTTGCAGGCCAGGAAGGGGCCGGAGTTCTGGCGCAGCCTCGACGAGCTCGCCGAGACCCCCGAGTTCGAGGAGCTCGTCCACCGCGAGTTCCCCCGCTTCGCGGCGGAGTGGCCGGCCGGCATGTCGCGCCGCGGCTTCCTCCAGCTCGCCAGCGCCTCGCTCGCCCTCGCCGGGCTCACCGGCTGCACCAAGCAGCCGCTCGAGCACATCATCCCCTACGTCCGCCAGCCCGAGCAGCTGATCCCCGGCAAGCCCCTCTACTTCGCGACCGCGCTGACCCACGCCGGCTACGCGACCGGCGTGCTCGCCGAGAGCCACCAGGGGCGGCCGACCAAGATCGAGGGGAACCCGGACCATCCGGCGAGCCTCGGCTCGACCGATGCCTACGCCCAGGCCGCCGTGCTCACCCTCTACGACCCCGAGCGGTCGCAGGCGATCCTGCACAACGGCCGCCCCGGCACCTGGAGCGCCTTCGTCAGCCAGGTCGGCGAGACGATGCGCTCGCTCGGCGCCGGCAGCGGTCTGCGCATCCTCTCCGGCACGGTGACCTCGCCGACCCTCGCCAGCCAGATCCAGGAGCTGCTCAAGGCGCACCCGCAGGCCCGCTGGCACCGCTGGGAGCCCGCCGGGGCGCACCAGACGCGCGCCGCCGCCGTGCGCGCCTTCGGCCGGCCGCTCGACACCCGCTACGACTTCACCAAGGCGAAGGTGATCCTCACCCTCGGCGCCGACGTCCTCTGCGAGGGCTCGTCCGGCGTGCGCTACGCCCGCGACTTCGCCGAGGGTCGGCGGGTGCGCGCCCACCACGACGCGATGACCCGGGTCTACGCCGTCGAGAGCGTGCCGGTCGGCATGTCGACCGTCGCCGATCACCGCCTCCAGCTGCCGCCGGCCCAGGTCGAGGCCTTCGTCCTCGCCCTCGCCGCGGCGGTCGGAGCGCGGGCTGCCGGCAGTACGGCGTCCCCGATGGCGGACGCCAACGCTCCAAAAATGGGTCCAGGAGATCGCCAAGGATCTCTCGGCCAACCGCGGCGCCTCGCTGGTGGTCGCCGACGAGTACCTCTCGCCGGCGGCGCAGGTGCTGGTGCACGGCATCAACCAGGCGCTCGGCAACGCCGGCGCCACCGTCTTCTACCAGGAGCCGGTCGAGGTCGATCCGGTCGACCACGTGCAGTCGCTCGCCGAGCTGGTGCGCGACATGGCGGCGGGGCAGGTGCAGATGCTGCTGATGCTCGACGGCGTCAACCCGCTCTACACCGCGCCGGCCGACCTGCCGTTCAAGGACGCGATGGAGAAGGTGGCGCTGCGAGTCCACCACGGCCTCTATCAGGACGAGACCTCCGACCACTGCCAGTGGCACATCCCGGCCGCCCACGAGCTCGAGGCCTGGGGCGATGCCCGCGCCTTCGACGGCACGGTGTCGATCCAGCAGCCGCTGATCGAGCCGCTCTACGGCGGCAGGCCGGCCGTCGAGCTGCTCGCCGTGATGATCAATCCGTCCGACGCCACCAGCTACGACATCGTCCGCCAGTACTGGACGAGCCGCCTCCCCGGCCTCACCGCCGGCCTCGCCGACGCGGCGAAGGACACCTCGGGCGGCGGCAGCATGACGACCCTGCTCGGCATGGGCACCGGCTTCGACGGCGCGCCGGGCATCCCCGGCCGCCCGTATGGAGGGCCGCAGGCGGGAACCTCGGCCGCGGCGCTCGTCCCCACCGCCACGGCCTCCTCGGCGCCGGGCGCGGCGAAGGAGCCGACGCCCGCCGGCCGCCCGGTGATCTCTCCGGCGCCGACCACGCCGGCGACCGCGCCGGCCGCCACGGCTCCCGGCGCTCCCACCGCCACCGCCCCCGCGCCGGCGGCGACCGCCGGCGCCTCGGCCGCTTTCGAGAAGGCCTGGCGCGAGACGCTCCACGCCGGCCTGATCCCGGCGACGGCGGCGGCGCGCGCCACCGCGGCCCTGAACGGCGGCGCCGTGCAGCAGGCCGCCGCCGAGATCCAGGCCGCCGCCGCGGCCGCCAGGCCCGGCGAGATCACCCTCCTCCTGCGCCCCGATCCGACGATCCACGACGGCCGCTACGCCAGCAACGTCTGGCTCCAGGAGCTCCCCAAGCCGGTGACCAAGCTGGTCTGGGAGAACGCCCTGATCCTCGGTCCGCGCACCGCCGAGCGGCTGAAGCTCACCTTCCACGACACCATCGAGCTCACCGTCGGCGGGCGCAAGATCGCGGCGACCACCTGGATCCTCCCCGGCGTCGCGCCGGACACCGCCATCCTCTCGCTCGGCTATGGCCGCAAGCGCGCCGGCAAGGCGCAGGGGCTCGGCTTCGACGCCTACCCGCTGCGCACCTCGACGGCGCTGTGGACGGCCCCCGGCCTCGGCATCCGCGCCCTCGGCGGCCAGCACATCGTCGCCTGCACCCAGAACCACCACGCCATGCGCGGCTTCATCGTGCACGAGGACGAAGTGGCGGCGCAGCAGGAGGAGGCGCGGCACGTCGTGCGCACCGGCACCCTGGCGGAGTTCCAGGCCAACCCGAGCTTCATCAAGAGCGACCGCGAGGCGCCGCCGCGGGACGAGACGATGTACCCCCCCGACCACGTCTACAAGGGGCACGCCTGGGGGATGTCGATCGACCTCAACGTCTGCACCGGCTGCAGCGCCTGCATCATCGCCTGCCAGGCGGAGAACAACATCCCGTCGGTCGGCAAGGAGCAGGTGCTGGCCCGCCGCGAGATGCACTGGCTGCGCGTCGACCGCTACTTCGCGGGCGACTTCGACAACCCGACGATCCACAACCAGCCCCTCCCCTGCATGCAGTGCGAGAACGCTCCCTGCGAGCTGGTCTGCCCGGTGGCGGCCACCACGCACAGCGACGAGGGGCTGAACGACATGGTGTACAACCGCTGCGTCGGCACCCGCTACTGCTCGAACAACTGCCCCTACAAGGTGCGGCGCTTCAACTTCCTGCGCTACAGCGACAAGGACACCCCGGTGCTCGAGCTGGTCAACAACCCGGACGTGACCGTGCGCATGCGCGGCGTGATGGAAAAGTGCACCTACTGCGTGCAGCGCATCGAGCAGGCCAAGATCCAGGCCAAGGTGGACCGCCAGGAGATCCCGCCGAACTGGATCCAGACCGCCTGCCAGCAGGCCTGCCCGACGCAGGCGATCGTCTTCGGCGACATCAACAACCCGCAGGCGGAAGTGACGAAGTGGAAGGCCGACCCGCTCGACTACGGGCTGCTCGAAGACTTGAACACCCGTCCGCGGACGACCTATCTCGCCAAGCTGCGCAATCCGAACCCCGCGCTCGAACCGGCAGGAGCTGAGCATGGCCACGCTTGAGAAGAGCCGCCTCGAAGACCGCATCGTCGAGGCGCCGATCGTCGCCCCCGGGCACACCCCGGGGACGGTCACCGACCGCATCACCGGGCCCATCTTCGGCTCCACCCCCAAGTGGTGGCTGCTCGGCTTCGCCGCCGCCTTCGGGCTGCTGATGGTGCTGCTGACCTCGGTCACCTGGCTGTTCGTCAAGGGGGTCGGCGTCTGGGGGGTCAACTGGCCGATCGGCTGGGGCTTCGCGATCATCAACTTCGTCTGGTGGATCGGCATCGGCCACGCCGGCACGCTGATCTCGGCGATCCTCCTGCTCTTCCGGCAGGAGTGGCGGACCTCGATCAACCGCTTCGCCGAGGCGATGACGCTGTTCGCCGTCGCCTGCGCCGGCCTCTTCCCGGTCCTCCACCTCGGCCGCCCCTGGCTCTTCTACTGGCTCCTGCCCTACCCGAACACGATGAACCTGTGGCCGCAGTTCAGGAGCCCGCTGATCTGGGACGTCTTCGCGGTGTCGACCTACGCCACGGTGTCGGCGATGTTCTGGTATGTCGGCCTGATCCCCGACCTCGCGACGATGCGCGACCGGGCGAAGAACAAGGCCGCCGCCATCCTCTACGGCATGGGCTCGCTCGGCTGGCGCGGCTCGGCGCGGCACTGGCACAACTACGAGACGGCCTACCTGCTGCTCGCGGGGCTCTCGACCCCGCTGGTGCTCTCGGTGCACACGGTGGTGTCCTTCGACTTCTCGATCGGCATCGTCCCCGGCTGGCACGCCACGATCTTCCCCCCCTACTTCGTGGCCGGCGCCATCTACGCCGGCTTCGCCATGGTGCTGCTGCTGGCGATCCCGCTGCGCGTCGGCTACAAGCTGCAGGACTTCGTCACCATCCGCCACCTCGAGAACATGGGGAAGGTGATGCTGGCGACCGGCATGATCGTCTTCTACGGCTACTTCATGGAGCTGTTCTTCGCCTGGTACAGCGGCAACGTCTACGAGCGCTTCATGGCCTGGAACCGCGTCACCGGCCCCTACCACTACTACTGGTACGCGCTGATCTTCTGCAACGGCCTGACGCCGCAGCTGCTCTGGTTCAAGAAGCTGCGCACCTCGCCGCTCTGGCTGTTCCTGATCTCGCTGGTGGTCAGCGTCGGCATGTGGCTCGAGCGCTTCGTGATCGTCGTCACCAGCCTCACCCGCGACTTCCTGCCCGGCTCCTGGGGGGTCTACAAGGGAACGATCTGGGACTGGGGGACGTTCATCGGCACGCTCGGGCTGTTCTCGACCCTGTTCTTCCTGTTCATCCGGATCCTGCCGGCGATCTCGATCTTCGAGATGAGGACGCTCGTGCCCGGCGGCGAGGCCGGCGATGAAGTCACGGAGGTGGTGTGATGAGCTCGCTGCGCGACTCCCGGCCGCCGACCTACGGCCTGATGGCGGAGTTCGCCACCGCCGACGCCCTGATCGAGGCGGCCCATCAGGTGACCACGGCCGGCTACACGAAGGTGGACGCCTATACCCCGTACCCGATCGAGGCGGTCTCCGAGGCGCTGGCGCTGCCGCGCTCGCCGATGCCGAAGATCGTGCTCGCCGGCGGCCTGCTCGGCGGCTTCGGCGGCTACATGCTCCAGTACTGGTCGCAGCTCATCGTCTACCCGATGAACATCGGCGGCCGGCCGTTCCACAGCTGGCCGTCGTTCATCGTGCCGACCTTCGAGTGCACCATCCTCGGCGCGTCGCTGGCGGCGGTGGTCGGCATGATCCTGCTCAACGGCCTGCCGCAGCCCTACCACCCGGTGTTCAACGTGCCGCGCTTCGCCCTGGCGTCGCGCGACCGCTACTTCCTGGTGATCGAGGCGCGCGACCCCAAGTTCCATCCCGACGCCACCCGGCGCTTCCTCACCAACCTGCACGCGAGCGAGGTGTCCGACGTTGCGCACTAAGAACTGGGCTCTCCGCTGCGGGGCCGCGGGCCTCGCCTTGCTGGCGGCGACCGGCTGCCGGCAGAACATGCACAACCAGCACAAGGTGAAGACGCTCGGCGAGAGCACCTTCTTCGCCGACGGCCAGGGGGCGCGGCCGATCCCCGCCCACACGGTGGCGCGCGGCGACCTGCGCGAAGGGGTGATGTTCACCGGCCTCGACGCCGGCAACAAGCCGGTCTCGCAGGTGCCCTTCCCGGTCACCCGCGAGCTGCTGCTGCGCGGCCAGCAACGCTTCAACATCTACTGCTCCCCCTGTCACGGCCGGCTGGGAGCGGGCAACGGCATGATCGTGCAGCGCGGCTACAAGCCGCCGACCTCGTACCACATCGAGCGGCTGCGCACGGCGCCGATCGGCTACTTCTTCAACGTCATCACCGAGGGGTACGGCGTGATGCCGACCTACGCGCCGCAGATCCCGGTCTCCGACCGCTGGGCGATCGCCGCCTACATCCGGGTCCTGCAGTACAGCCAGAACGCCAGGCTGGCGGAGCTCCCGCCGGCCGACCAGCAGCGCGTCCAGGCCGAGCTGGCCAACCCGGCCGCCGGCGGGCCGCTGGAGGGGCCCGCCCAGGGGGTGCAGCGCGCTCCGGGCCCGCGCGAGGACAGCGGCCGGACCCGCATTCCGGGAGACAACCACCCATGACGACCGACTCCATCCGCCGCGGCTCCCCGGCGTACGCCGCTCCGCCCGCCGTCGACCGCCTGAGGACCGCCGGCCTCGCCGCCGGCGCGCTCGGCGCCGTCCTCTGCCTGCTCGGCGCCTTCGTCCTCGGCCCCACGGCGCGCGACTACTTCTTCCGCGGCTACCTGGTCGGCTGGGTCTACTGGCTGGGGATCTCCCTCGGCTCGATGGCCATCCTGATGCTCGGCCACCTGACCGGCGGCGACTGGGCGGTGGTCATCCGCCGCGTCCTCGAGGCCGCCGCGCGGGTGCTGCCGGTGAACCTGCTGCTCTTCCTGCCGCTCGCCTTCGGCCTGCCCTACCTCTACGAGTGGGCGCACCCGGAGCTGGTGCGCGCCGACCGCTCGCTGCAGCTCAAGGCGCCGTACCTGAACACGCCGTTCTTCCTCGTCCGGCTGCTCCTCTACTTCGCGCTGTGGATCGGGCTCGCCTACGTGCTCAGCAACCTGTCGCGGCGGCAGGACCAGGGCGGGGACCCGCGGCTCACCGGCAAGCATGCGCTTCGTCTCGGCGCCGGGGCTGATCTTCTACTGCCTGGCGATCACCTTCGGGTCGGTCGACTGGCTGATGTCGCTCCAGCCGCACTGGTTCTCGACCATCTACGGCTTCTACCTGATCGCCAGCCAGGGGCTCGCCGGCTTCGCCTTCCTGATCGTCATCGCCGTGCTGCTGGGGAAGAGCGAGCCGATGTCCGGAGTCTTCCAGCCGCGCCACTTCCACGACTGGGGGAAGCTCCTGTTCGCCTTCGTGATGATCTGGACCTACTTCTCCTGGTCGCAGTTCCTGATCACCTGGGCGGGCAACCTGCCGGAGGAGATCGCCTTCTTCCTGCCGCGCATCAACGACGGCTTCGGCTGGGTGGCGCTCGCCATCGTGCTCTTCCACTTCACGGTGCCGTTCTCCCTGCTGCTGTCGCGCGACCTCAAGCGCAACGGCCGCACGGTGGCGATGGTGGCTCTCGGCCTCCTCGCCATGCGCTGGGTGGAGCTGTTCTGGCAGGTCGAGCCGGCCTTCCACGGCTTCCACGGCCGCGGCGCCTCGCTCGCCGGGATCACCCACAACAGCGCGGCCTTCTACTGGCTCTATCCGGCCGCGTTCCTGTTCATCGGCGGCGTCTGGCTGTTCTGCTTCGCCAACACCCTGAAGTCCCGGCCGCTGCTGCCGCTCCACGACCCCTACCTGCAGGAGGCGATCGCCCATGGCCACCAGCACCACTGACCTCGGACCGGACCACGCGGCCTCCCCGGAGGGCACGCACGCGGTCGTTCCGGAGGAGATCGATCGCGAGATCAACCTCCGGAGGATCCTCTGGTGCGGGTTCTGGCTGGTCGTCGTGACGCTCGTCTCGCAGCTCCTGATGTGGTGGTTCCTGCGCGGCTTCCAGGTGTGGGACCAGCATCACGAGGCGCGCATGCTGCCGATGGCGGTCGCCAACCCGCAGCAGCCGCCGCCGACGCCGCGCCTGCAGATCGACCCGACGGCGGACATGATCGACATGCGCGCCAATGAAGACAAGGCGCTGACCCGGGCCGGCTGGGTGGACCACGAGGGCGGGACCCTGCGGGTGCCGATCGACGTCGCCATCGATGCCATCGCGCAGCGCGGCGTGGCGCCGTTCCCCGCCACCGGCGCCGCGGGGGCCGCGACTCCGGCCCCCGGGCTCGCCGCCCCCGTGAAGCAGACCACCCCGATCGGCGCTCCCGCCACCGCGCTCCCATCGCCGGCGGCTCCCGCGGACAACCGAGGCGCCGCCGCGATCGCGCCCAAGGCGAAGCCGCCCGCCAAGCCGCCGGTCCGCTGACCGGATCTGAAAGCACGAGCGAAGAAAGAAGGTAGAGACACGTTGAGCCGCCGCACCGCGATCCCCGGACTGACCCTGACGGCCCTGCTGCTGGCCGCCGGCGCCGCGCGTGCCGACTCGGGCAATTCGGCGATCGTGCCCGCGAGCTCCATGCCGGGCCCGCTGAAGTCGGTGCGTTACGACCAGCGGCTCGGCGAGCAGGTGCCGCTCGACCTGCCGTTCCGGGACGAGAACGGCAAGCCGGTGCGCCTCGCGGACTACCTCGGCCGGAAGCCCGCCGTGCTGGTGCTCGCCTACTACCACTGCCCGATGCTCTGCGACATGGTGATGCAGGCGGTGGAGAGCGGCCTGAAGCCGCTGTCGCTCGACCCGGGGAAGGACTTCGACGTCATCGTGGCGAGCATCGACCCCAACGACACCCCGGAGCGGGCGACGATGAAGCGGCGCGACATCCTCAAGCGCTACGCCCGCCCGGCCGCCGACGCCGGCTGGCACTTCCTGAGCGGACCCGAGCCTTCGATCGAGCGGCTGGCGAACGCCGTCGGCTTCCAGTACGTCTACGACCCCAAGCTCAATCAGTACGCCCACGCCGCCGGCGTCGTCATCCTCACCCCCGGCGGCAAGGTCTCGCGCTACCTGTTCGGCATCGAGTACCCGCCGCGCGACCTGCGGCTCGGCCTGGTCGAGGCGTCCGGCGGCAAGATCGGCGGCCTCGTCGACCAGGTCCTGCTCTACTGCTTCCACTACGACCCGGTGATGGGCCGCTACAGCCGGGTCACCCTGAACATCATGCGCCTTGCCGGCGTTGCCACCGTCATCAGCCTCGTCCTCCTCGTCGCTCTCCTGCGGCGTCGGGAGAGCCCCCAGCCCCGGCCCTTGGGAGCCGCCTGATATGAAACCGTCGTTCCCGCTCTTCCCTGATTCGGCTTCAGCCCTCTCGACGCAGGTCGACGCCCTCTATGTCATCTGGGCGCTGATCAGCATTTTCTTCACCGTCCTGATCGCCGGCCTCATCGTCTTCTTCATGTCGCGCTACCGCCGGCGCCATGCCGAGGAGGTGGGCGAGCGCGAGAAGGAAGCCATCTGGCTCGAGATCCTGTGGTCCGTGGTGCCGCTCATCATCATGCTGGTGATGTTCGCCTGGGGCACGCGGGTCTTCTTCGAGCTCTACCGGCCCCCGGCCGACGCCATCGAGTACACGGCGATCGGCAAGCAGTGGATGTGGAAGATCCAGCACCCGGAAGGGCAGCGCGAGATCAACACCCTCCACATGCCGGTCGGCCAGGCGATCAAGATGAAGATCGCCTCCGAGGACGTGCTGCACAGCTTCTACATCCCGGCCTTCCGGGTGAAGCAGGACGCCGTCCCGGGGCGCTACACGTCGCTCTGGTTCAAGGCCACCAAGCCCGGCGTCTACCACCTGTTCTGCGCCGAGTACTGCGGCACCGAGCACTCGCGGATGATCGGCAGCATCATCGTGATGGAGCCGCGCGACTACGAGACCTGGCTCGCCGGCGGCACGCCCGGCAAGTCGCTGGTCGCCTCCGGCCAGGACCTCTTCACCTCGCTCGCCTGCGTGACCTGTCACCGCGCCGGCCCGGGGATGACCCAGCGCGGACCCCACCTCGAAGGGGTGTACAACACCCAGGTCAAGCTCGCCGACGGCCGCACGGTGACGGCGGACGACAACTACATCCGTGAGTCGATCCTCAACCCGACGGCGAAGGTCGTCGCCGGCTACGATCCGGTGATGCCCACCTTCCAGGGGCAGGTCACCGAGGAGCAGCTGACGCAGCTGATCGCCTACGTCCGCTCGCTCGGGGCCACCCCCGCCGGCGCGGCCACCGCCGCCGGCACCGCCGCCCCTGCCCCCGCAGCCACCACCGCCGCGACCCCGGGCACCACCACGCCGCAGAGCGCCACGCCCCCGGGCGCGGCGCCGCAGAAGTGAGACAAGCCATGGAAGAAATGACCCTACACCCTCACTCGCCCCAGGCCGGCACCCCGGAGACCGCCTTCGAGCGGCCGAACTACCTCAACGCCGAGTACGGCTGGAAGTCGTGGCTGTTCACGCTGGACCACAAGCGGATCGCCATCCTCTACCTGATCTCGGTGACCGCCTTCTTCGGCCTCGGCGGCATCTTCGCCGGGCTGATCCGTCTCGAGCTGCTCACCCCCGAGGGGGACATGATGGGGCCGGACACCTACAACCGGGTGTTCACCATGCACGGCATCATCATGGTGTTCTTCTTCCTGATCCCGGCGATCCCGGCCGTGCTCGGCAACTTCCTGGTGCCCTTGATGATCGGCGCCAAGGACCTCGCCATGCCGCGCCTCAACCTGGCGAGCTGGTACGTCTACAACATCGGCGGCCTGTTCACCCTCTGGGCGATCGTCAACGGCGGCGTCGACACCGGCTGGACCTTCTACACGCCGTTCTCGACCAACTACTCGAACACCTACGTGGTGGCGACCGCCCTCGGCATCTTCATCACCGGCTTCTCGACCATCTTCACGGCGCTGAACTTCATCGTCACCATCCACCGGATGCGCGCCCCGGGGCTCACCTGGTTCCGGCTGCCGCTGTTCCTCTGGTCGACCTACGCGACGTCGCTGATCATCATGCTCGGCACGCCGGTGATCGCCATCACCATCCTGCTGGTCGCCGCCGAACGGTTGCTCCACCTCGGCATCTTCGACCCGCGGCTGGGCGGCGACCCGGTGCTCTTCGAGCACATGTTCTGGTTCTACTCGCACCCGGCGGTCTACATCATGATCCTGCCCGCGATGGGGGTGATCAGCGAGCTGATCGCCGCCTTCGCCAGGAAGCCCGTGTTCGGCTACAAGGTGGTCGCCTTCTCGTCGATCGCCATCGCCGTCCTCGGCTTCCTGGTCTGGGGTCACCACATGTTCGTCGCCGGCGAGTCCGCCTACTCGGCCACCGTCTTCTCGGTGCTCTCGATGCTGGTCGCGGTCCCCTCGGCGATCAAGGTGTTCAACTGGACGGCCACCCTCTACGAGGGGTCGATCTCCTACCAGACGCCGATGCTCTACGCGCTCGGCTTCATCGGCCTGTTCACCATCGGCGGCCTGACCGGCGTCATGGTGGCGACCCTGGGGATCGACGTCCACGTCCACGACACCTACTTCATCGTCGCCCACTTCCACTACGTGATGGTCGGCGGCACGATCATGGCCTACCTCGGGGGGCTCCACTACTGGTTCCCCAAGATCACCGGCCGGCTCTACCCGGGCTTCCTCTCGAAGCTCTCGGCCCTGCTGGTCTTCGTCGGCTTCAACCTGACGTTCTTCCCGCAGTTCCTCCTCGGCTACATGGGGATGCCGCGCCGCTACTGGTCGTACCCCCCGGAGTTCCAGGTGCTCAACGTGCTGTCGACCGCGGGCGCCTCGGTGCTCGGCGTCGGCTACATCCTGCCGCTGTGCTACTTCGCCTGGGCGATGAGGTTCGGCCCGAAGAGCGGCGACAATCCCTGGGGCGCCGTCGGCCTCGAGTGGGACACCCCTTCGCCGCCGCCGACCGAGAACTTCTACACGATCCCCGTGGTCACTCACGGCCCGTACGAGTACAACCGTGAAGAGGTCCACAACCGCATCACTCAGGAGGCAACCATTGGCTAGCAGCCCGCTGGTGGATCGGCACGGGCACGGCGCGCACGGCGACCCCACCCACGGGGGGGGACGCCGGCACCCGGCCCATCAGTTCGACTCGATGGAGCAGCAGAAGGAGTCCTCGACTCTCGGCATGTGGCTCTTCCTGGTGACCGAGATCATGTTCTTCGGCGGCCTGTTCACCGCCTACGTGATCTACCGCAACATGTACCCCGAGGCCTTCGCCGCGGCGAGCTCGACGCTCAACGTCCCGCTCGGGGCGCTGAACACCGGCGTCCTGATCTGCAGCTCGCTGACCATGGCGCTCGCCATCCGCTGCGCGCAGATCAACTGGCCAAAGGGATCCTCCTCTTCCTGCCGCTGACCATGCTGCTCGGCACCACCTTCCTGGTGGTCAAGGCGTTCGAGTACCACGACAAGTTCGTCGAGCACCACGTGCCGGGGGACGTCCTGAACACCCCGTTCCACTTCGAGCTCGAGCACGACGAGAAGCAGGCCGCCGCGGCGCTCGCCAAGGACCCGCTCTACCAGACGCACGCCGAGATCTTCTTCTCGCTCTACTTCATCATGACGGGCATCCACGCCCTCCACATGATCATCGGCCTCGGCATCCTGGCGGTGCTGCTGTTCTACTCGCAGCGCGGGAAGTTCGACTCCGAGTACTACAACCCGCTCGAGATGGCCGGCCTCTACTGGCACTTCGTCGACATCGTCTGGATCTTCCTCTTCCCCCTGCTCTACCTGCTGGGCGCTCACAGCCACGGCTGATCCGGCGATCCGGAGAAACGACGCATGTCCGAGCACTACATCGCCCCCGTCAGCCTCTACGTGAAGGTCTTCGTCGCCCTGCTCGTCGGCACCGGGCTGACGGTGTTCGTCGCCGACCACGACCTCGGCTACGTCACGAACAACCTCATCGCCATGGGGATCGCCATCACCAAGGCCTCCCTGGTGCTGATCTTCTTCATGGACCTGCGCCACGCCAAGAAGATGACCACCGTCACCGCGATGGCGGGCTTCTTCTGGCTGATCCTGATGATCGGCATGATCGGCATGGACTTCTGGTCGCGCGGCGCCTCCGTGCTGCCGGTGCCCGGCAAGTAGCCGGCAGGTAGATCGGCTACCGCAAGCGAAACACGATCCCTACCTGCCCGCCGTCGGCCGGTAGGGGCGCGTCCTTCCGGACCCGGAACCGGGTCTTGTCCGCCTCCCAGTCGCGCACCGTGTAGCGGGCGTTCCCCACCTTGCTCCCCGGGCAGGAGTAGAGGCAGACGATGCACCCCGACTTCCACCGCGGGATGTTCGCCCGGTGGCCGCCGAACCTCATGTCGAAGCCGCGCCCCCCGGCGTCCGTCAGGATCTCCCCCAGCGTGACCAGCGCCGAGCGCCCCGGCACCCGCACCAGGATCTCGACCGGCGGCCCCGCGATCACCTGATCCGGAGCCTTCGACGACCGGTCCCCCCGCTCGTCCCACGTCGCCATCCCGAGAGCGTTGCCGCCGCGGGCCCCCAGCCCCTCGAGAGCGTCGAGCACCTGGACGTCCGTCACCGCCGCCCGGAACAGAGCCGCCGGCGCCGCCTTCCCCTCCTTCCACACGATCAGGTGATACCCCGGCATCCCCATCCCCAACAGCTCCCGCCCGAACGCCTTGCGCGACACCGTGGCCGGAAACTCGATCTCGCGCGGCGCGATTCGGATGGCGGCTGGGGGCTTTGGCGATGGAGAGGCCGCGGCAACGCCGGCGCCGAGGCTCATGAGGCCGGTCAGGAGGAGGAGGGTGCGAGGGAGCATGGTGGGGTCTCCTGGAGGAAATGGGGCTCAGCTCAAGGTGCGTTCAGGGTGGCGGTGCTGACTGGAAGGGCCTGCCCTGCGAAGAGACGTCCCGCCGTCCCCGTGGCCTGCGAAGGATCTCGTTATGCGCTGGGAGCGTCTCTACGGGCATGCCGCCGTGAACCGTGCATTTCCGCGATCCGCCGGAAATACGGCATCGTCCGATCCGTGGCAACGGACCCGTAGAGACGCTCCCAGCCCGTCCACGATACCGACCGAAGGCTACGGAGACGGCGGGACGTCTCTCGAAGGCAATGCCCTCCCCTCGACCCCAACCGACCGAAGGCCGCTGCGGCCGTCGAGCCCCCAGCCGCCGAGGCCGCTCCGAGCCCCGCCCCCCGCCCCCCTCGACGCGCCCCCACCGTTTAGCGTAGCCTCTCCTGCTCTATGAAAGCCAACGATTCCCTCCTCGACCTCCTCTTCGAGGCCCAGGCGCTCGACCGCATCCCGCGCAGCGGCTTCGTGCTGCGCGGCGTCGCCGAGCCCGAGAGCGTCACCGAGCACGTCTGGCACGTGATCTTCCTGGTCTGGGTGCTCGGCCCGCGGGTCGAGGGGATCGACCTGCCGCGCGCGATGGAGATCGCCCTGCTCCACGACCTCGCCGAGCTGCGGGTCGGCGACCTGCCGCGCACCGCGACCCGCTACTTCCCTCCCGGCGCCAAGAAGGCGGCCGAGAGCGCCGCCATGGCGGACGTCCTCGCGCCCCTCGCCGAGCGCGGGCTGCCGCTCTACGAGGAGTACCAGCAGGGGACGACGCTCGAGGCCCGCCTGGTCAAGGCGTGCGACAAGCTCCAGCTCATGCTCAAGGTGGCGGTCTACGAGCGCTGGGGGACCGGCGCGCTCGCCGAGTTCTGGGACAATCCCGACAACTTCCCGGACGGCGGCATCCCCGCCGTCGCCGAGCTCTTCGCGGCGCTCAAGGCGCGGCGGACGGCCGAATCAGGCTCCCCTACTCCTCTTCCTTGAGCTCGATCCCGCGGCTCGACAGCAGCCGGCGCAGGCGGTCGTAGAGGCTCTGGCCGAGCATCGCGCGCGAGGCCTTGGTGACGTCCTGCATCACCACCCGCAGATCCTCCGAGCCGCTCCAGTGCTTGCGGGCGTAGGGCTCGAGGTCGCCGCCGAACGCCTGCGCGAGCACCGCGACCGCCAGCACCAGGTCGTCCAGATAGCCGACCGGCCCCAGCACCGCCTCGGGGAGGAGGTCGAACGGCAGGATGAAGTAGGCGATGGCGCCGCCGATCATGGCGCGCGCCGACCCCGGCACGTCCTTGTCGAGCGCCAGGCGCACCAGCAGGATGAAGACGTCCGGCACCAGCAGCAGCAGGCGCACCGTGTCCTCGGTGAGCTTGCCCCCCAGCCGGCCGGTCCGCTTCTCGACCAGCTCGAGGATCTTCTCGCGCAGCCGGTCGTAGAAGCTCAGCAGGCCGCTGGTCGGCAGCCGCGTCCCGCTGCGCAACGCTTCCGCGGCATCCTTCTCCGCCTTGGCCGCCGCCGCGGCATCCGCGACGTCATACCCTTCGAACCCCTCGGCGAGAGGAGCGAGCAGATCGGGCACGCCCGCGACCGTCGGATTGTTCGGAGGCGGGGTGGTAGTCGTGTCGCCGGACGTCCAGTCTTTGGGCATACGAGTCTCCGGGATTCAGTCTATCCTGTTCCACCAACGCTTCAATCCCCGTGCCATCCCGCGGGCTCACTTCGCCGGGCTCTTCCGCGGGCGTCCCGGCTTCCGCGGCGCTTCCGGCGCCGCCTCCGGGGACGCCGCTTTCGCCGGCTCCTCTCCGCCCAGGTCGCCGTCGTCCATCACCACCGTCCCCACCTTGGAGAGGTGGTACTTGAGGCGGTCGTAGACGATCCGCTGCCAGAAGGCATGGTCGGTCAGCAGCAGCACCGAGTCGTGCGCGGCGTGCGTCCCCACCAGCCCCTCCCAGAGGTCGAGCTCGATCGTCCGCGCCACGATCGGCCCCGCTCCCGGCTCCGTCACCAGCAGCATCATGTAGGGGCCGGCGGTCTTGACCGTCTGAATGAACCGCGCCACCCCCAGGAAATCGGACTCGTCCGTCTCGTCCGCCCAGGAGGGGATCTGGTACACCCCGTCCCGGCGCACCGCCCCGATGTCCCGCAGGTCCCGGCTGACGTTCGACTGCGTTGCCGCGAACCCCCGGGCCTCCAGGCGCAACACCAGATCTCCCTGCTGGCTGACCGGCTCTCCATGCAGCAGGATGTCCCGGATCGCCTCCCGGCGCCGGTCGCGAATCTCACGGTCTGACGGCATGGCATCTCCCCCTCATCATGCGGATAGTGTGCCACCGATTTCTCCCCATTTCAAGCCCGACCGCTTGACAAGCCTCGGTGCCATGCGTATAACATGCCTATATTGTTCGCAGGACGCTTGAGCCGCTCCTCCGCTGGAACGGGAACCAGCGAGGGCTCAAAGCGGATCGTGGGTAGTTCCGGAGTCAATCTCGGCTCCGTTTTTATGCGGGTTCTTTCCGAACCCGAGTCAGGAGAAGACCATGGCCCGTGAGAGGACGTATGCAGGATTGCTCGGCAGCACCACCGCCCTGACCACCGCCTTGGCGGCGAACGCGGCGGACCTCCCCCACCTCGAGCTGACGCGCACCAAGCTCGAGCAGCTCCTCGCCGACACCGCCGCGAATGTGAAGCAGCAGAATGCCGTCACGGCGACCAAGCAGGACCTCTCGAAGAAGCTCAAGAAGCAGATCACCGAGGGCCAGCGCCTCACCACCGCCCTCCAGAAGCTCCTCAAGGAGCACTACGGCCTCGACTCCGAGAAGCTCGTCGAGTTCGGCATGCAGCCCTTCCGTGGCCGCAAGCCGAAGGTCGTGCCCCCGGCGGTCGAGGTGAAGCCGGCCCCCGCGCCGGCGACGACCCCGGCGATCCCGGCCACCCCGGCGACCCCCACCCCGGCTCCGGCCGCGACGCCCCACCCGTAGTCCCCACCCTCAACCTCAACCCACCCGGGGGAGCGTGCTCAGCACGCTCCCCCTTTTTTTGTGTCCACGGGATTTCAACGGCGGAAGACTGTGCCGAAGGTGCGGCAGGTTGCCGAAGCTCCGGCGGATCGTTGTCAGCTCCGGCGGATCGTTGTCAGCTCCGGCGGATCGTTGTCAGCTCCGGCAGGCTGCCGCAGCCGCGGCGGGGCGTGGCAGCTCCGACAGACTGCCGAAGCTCCGGCGGGGCGTTGTTAGTTGCGGCAGGCTGGCGGAGCTGCGGCAGAGCGTTGTTAGCTGCGGCAGACTGCCGGAGCTCCGCCGGAGCGTTGTTAGCTCCGGCAGGCTGCCGGAGCTTCGGCAGAGCGTTGTTAGCTGCGGCGGGCTGGCGGAGCTCCGGCGGGGCGTTGTTAGCTTCGGCAGGCTGCCGAAGCTTCGGCGGGGCGTTGTTGGCTTCGCCAGAGGACTGGCGGAGGTTCGTCAAACCTTTCCTAAGAAGTACGTGCAAGGACGTCGACCTCGACCAGCATCGTGGCAAGGTTAAAGTACAGGGCCCTTCCGGCGGGGCTGTGAGCACCCCGCCGGGTTGTGGATGAGCGCTCAGCTATCCGGACTCAACAGGGCGGAGGAACCCATTCTTGGCCATTCCAGCAACCATGGTTGTTGTCAGGGAAGGTTACCTTTGCCGCAGTGATATTGTGCTTCTCCAGCAGCGGCTGTAACTCATCGAGCGCCTTCTTCTGTGCGTCGGTGTGATGTTTCTTTGTGCTCATACTGATGGTCTCCTTTCGTGTTTCACTCCCTGGCTTAGGGATTTACAGTGATGGTGACAGGAAGGAAATCGCCGCTGGCTGGGTGCAAGATAAGCGCGGCACTTCCGGGCTTGTGAGTGACTTTGCGGGACAAGATGACAGTCATGGTCTTACCGTCGGCTGAAACCTGAAACGGCAGGTTCTCATCCTCGAAGCTTACCTGCTTGATCGAGGAAAGAGCCTTGCCAAATATGGTGACGGCTGATGCGGATCCCTGAGCTACCGGGGCGAGCGGCTTGCTCGTGTCTAGTGTCGGTTTGTCCGCCGCCGCAACCGCTGGAGGAATCTCAACCGCGATCGCGGGAGCCTGAAGCTGGCCGCGCATCCTCGGTGGCGGTTGGAGAAAAATCTTCTTGTACTCGGCCAGGATGTCATCGGCGACGTTGAAATAGAGTACTTTATCCTGCAGCTTGAGCGCACCCCCGCCCACTCTGTAGGTTTGGTCGAGAGTTAGGATCCAGTCTTCGTCAAAGGGCTCGCCGCTAATTCTCAAGGTAGTAAAGGTCTTGGAAGCTGCATTAACCCTGGCCTTAGCCTTAATTTTGGTGGCGGCCCCAGAGCCGCCCTGTATGGTGGTCTTGGCATATCGGATGACCGTGACTGATGGCTGTGAGAAGACCAGTGCGCTCGACCACCGCGGCCCCCGGAAGGGGAAGTGAACCGAAACTAAGTCACTGCCGGTGAGGAGCGAGCTCTTTAGGAAGGTTGAGAGCCGAATGCACTTTCTTGACGGTGTTCCATTGCACACGACTTCTTGTCTATATGGTTCTGGCAAGAGGGTGTCGCCGAATTTTACCAAAGGACGAATTCCAGAGCAGTTGCTGAAGCTTAGATCCCCGCCTTCGGGCTCCATAAGCTCTACGTCGAGTCGTTGTTCGTCCTGTCCCAAGAGCTGGCCGAGGGAAATCTCATTGATCGCAATCCCCGAAGCCTTACAATTCGTCTCCGTGGGGCCAGTGATCCCTGTACCATAGCGGCCGCTGATGAACGCTTCGCCTGCCGCGAGATCCTGGAGCGAGGTCGTCAGTTCCATAGAAATGTCAGACTTGATGAGCAAACCAGTGCTCGGATCCGAGTGTGTCTTGTCGCCGACCTGGATCTGAGTGCCCGGAAAGAAGTTCTTGCCAGTGAAGCTCACAACGGCTGTATTAGTGCCCGTCGTGACCCACTGAAAGTTGTCGATCACAGGCGCGAGATCGCGCTCGTAGGATGACGAGGTGTTGACCGTCATCGTGGTCGATCTGATGTCTCGAGCATAATTTTCCGTGGCCGAGGTGGTGAGGAGATCACGGTTGTACTTGCGCCAGAAGGTGTGCACCTGCACTTTGAAATCGACTTGCTTGCTGCCTTCGTCGGTGTCCGGCATGGCGAGGACGGCGAACATCTGCCGCACGCCAGGGCTGACGCTCCTACGCCCCAGCACGGGGCGGAATTGCCAACCGAACGTGATGGAGCCGTCCGGAGCTTTGTCGTAGGGCTGCATCACTTCCATCGCTATCGTGTCGGTGTCGCGCAGGAGGTAGAAGACCTGATCCTGCTTCTGGGCGTTGACGCCCAACGAGAAGACCTGGAATACAGCCGCAGCCCCCAAGCCGACGGCACTACTGCTCACCGTCGACGAGTTGTAGGTCTTCTCGAACGGCATCATGGCAACCAGGGACGGCGGTTTACGACTGTCTGCCGAGGTAACGGTGACCTCCACGAAGGCAGCTTGATCGGTGGCCTGCTGCGGCGGATCGATGCTGACCGGGAAGCCGACCACGGCTTGCAGCCGAGTCTTTCCCTTGTACAGCCGATCGCTCAAGGCGCGCTCCAGTAGCATGCGGATATTGAAGATCTGGTAGCCCAGGTTCACCTGGTCTGAAAGCAGGTCGGCGGCGCTGTTGCCGAAGGTTGGGGCGAAGGTTGGCGCGGTCGGCAACGTCGCCGCGCCCGGCGGCGACGGCGGCTGCGGGTTGGCCTTGTCAGTAGCCGCGGCGGCGCCCGGTACTGCAGAGGCGGCCAGCGAAACGGAAAGGCTGCGGGTGTGCGACTCGGCGCCTTGCTGATTGGCCAGCGCACCGTTCACCGTGGTGCCATTGATCGTCTGGACGGAGGCCAGTTGCTGATTCAGCTGGTCTAGCATAATCGAGAGGCTACGGTTGTCGAAGACCTTGGGATCGCCGACCGAGATGCCGTTCGAGAAGCCGAGTTGCAGGTTCTGCGTGCAGGCGATCACCCCCAGCCACGGTAGGGACAGCGCGGCAAGGGCGATCCGCCGCCATCTGAGGGGAAAAGATTGGACGAGCCGCATGATGACCTCCGGGCGAATGGCGCCAGTTGAGATGCTTTACTGGATTGGACGGACGCGGGTGGAAAAATCCCGGAGGCAGTTGCGGAGATCTCCCGGAGAGGTGCCGAGATCTCCCGGAGAGGGTAGAGTCGGCGGAGGGCGCGGTGGCCTGTAGGTCGAGGGAGTTGCTGTTGCCGGCGGCTTTCGCCTTGGTGCCGGTGCCTCAGTCTCGGCCGTAGCTCCGTTTCCCACCGCCGCTCATCGAACCGGACGTGCGGATCTCCCGCATCCGGCTCTCGGACAGGCTTCACGAGAGGGCATGCGCGGACCTTCGTCGCAGGCGCGCCTGTTGGAGATCGACCACCCCCGCTTTCCCGTAGACCTCGGCGTAGCCGAAGCGTTGGGTTCCTGACGAGGTGGACGAGGTGCCAGCCTAAAAGATAGGCGTAGGCCCAGTACCGTGCGGCAACGATCAAATGCCGCCGGAAATGACCTTCTCAGGGTGGTTGTCTTCGATGGGAAGACCCTTGAAAGGCCCCGAGCGCTCTGATTTTCAAGCTTCCGCCCCCCGCTGGACACACGTATCCCCAGAGTCTTGACCAGAGAGGCCACTTCCAGGCGATCTCCAGGTCGAGCAGACGTCCCTCGCCTCACCCGCCCACGAACGGCAGCGGCGGCGGAAAGCAGCCCAAGGGGAACGGCGCGTCGCGTTGCCCCGCTCGCAGCTTCTCGGCGGCGGCTCGGTAGGCGGCGACGAACCAGAAGTAGGCGTCCCGCAACTCGCGGCGGTCGGTACGGGTCGCGGCATGGACGGCCGGCGCGGGGGACTTCTTGGTCCGCACCGGCTGGCTCAGGGGATTCTGGGCCAGGACGGCGGCGCGCCCGAGCGGTTTGGCTCCCGTGCGGTCACGGTGAGCGGCGGCTTCTCCCGCGATCTCCGTCGCTACCTCGGCGACCAGCTTCTGACGCTGCTCGGGCGTCAGGCGCTTCCAGCACGGGAGCGGATCGAGACTCCAGGGTCTGGCGGGTGGCGTACTGGAAGCGGCCGAAGGCTTCTCCCCGGCGGCTGGCGAGGTACTCCTGGGTGCGGTCGAACCACCAGCCTTCGAGAGCCTTCCCCTCCGTTCGTGAGCCGGTTTGTGCTCGTCGCCAAAAGGCAGCCTGGCAAGGTCCCTTGAAGCGCGCCGTTCCCTCTTTCGATCCGTTGACCAAAACGCCGCGGGCTTGAGGCGGATTTTGTGCGCACAGGCACCGCCCCTTCGGGGCGGGCGGGAAGGGGGACCGTCCGAGACCGGGCGCTAAAGCACCCGGCTAATCAAATTTTCGCCCCTTCGGGGCGCGCTGTGATGAACCTTTCAGGGTGCCGTATGGAGACGCGCACAAAACGCCATCCGCGAGTGCGACGAAACTTGCCGTAAGTTACCTAACTGGGCCGGAACTGTGGGATCGAGGGCGGTCCTGGCTGCACTTGGCCTTTGTCATTGGCCACTGGCAACTCAGAGGGTGTTTGGAAAGTCATCTCGCCGCGAGCCGCTTGACCATTAGCCGAATCATGGCCAACCTGATCATCGCTTCGCTTGTCGCGGTAAGGACTTCATAGTCCTTGCTCAGCCTACGATAGCGCCCCAACCAGCCGAATGTCCTCTCAACAATCCAGCGATGCGGAAGGACTTCAAACCCCTGCGCCTTGTCGGATCTCTTCACAATTTCCAGGGCCCATTTCCCCCAGGCCTTCGCCTTCTCCAGCAACTGCCCAGCGTAGCCTCCATCGGCCCAGACCTTTCTTAGCCGGGGAAATTGACCCGCCAAATCTTTTAGCACCAACTCGGCTCCGTCTCGGTCCTGCACGTCCGCAGGATGAACCACGCAGCCCAGGATCATGCCCAGCGTATCGACCACGATGTGGCGCTTGCGGCCGTTCACTTTCTTGCCCGCATCGTAGCCGCAGGGCCCCCTTTTCCGTGGTCTTCACGCTTTGGCTGTCCACGATCGCTGCACTGGGGCTCTTCTTGCGGCCGTCAAGCCGTCGAATGCGGTCTCGAAGCACGTCATGGACTCTCTCCAAGGTTCCGTCGTCTCTCCACTGCTTGAAGTACATGTAGACCGTCGGAAAACGGGGAAAGTCTTGGGGGAGCATGCGCCAAGCGCAGCCGCTCCGCAGAACGTAGGAGATGGCATTGACGACCGACCGAAGGTCTGTCGTGCGGGGTCTCCCTCCTGGCTATCGGGTGGACGGTCAATTATGTACCCACGCTCAACTCTACGCATCTGACCCTGGAGGGTTACTACTGCACGACAAGAGGGAACCAATGAGGGTTCTTCCTTGGGGTTGAGGCCGAGCCCTTTCATTTCAGCGGCTTGACCTCGACAGCGATCTTCATCAGCACCGGCCCTCCCGGACGAGGTGCCAGCCTAAAAGATAGGCGTAGACTTGATTGCCGTGCGGCGACGGGCTGGCCGAGAGGTGCCAGCCTAAGATTATTGGAGGCCCTTGCCTCTACTCCTCGAACCGAAGCTCAGGGTGAGACCTGCTGCGACGCAAGTAGTCGAGGAGGCGCTCCACGAGATCGACCGTGACCTTCTCCGACTCGGCGGCCTGCCGGAAGAGCTGAAGCGCGACAAGGGTTTCCCGCGGCAGTGCCTGGGCCTTGAAGAGAGAGGCGAGGTTGCGGGCCAAATCTTTGACCGTCGCGATCCGCCCGTTTCCGAGGTAGAGGCAGACGAGCTCAAGGGTTACGAGCGCGGCGTCGAGGGCGATTCCTCTAGACATGAAGACGCCGCGGACCTGCTGGAGAAGCGAGAGGGCGGCATCCTGGTTCCCGAGCCCTGCTTCGACCCGCCCTTCGACCCACTGAACCCGAGCGAAGTCGAGGTCGCCGCCGGCACGCGCTGCCAAGAGCTTGACCTCGGGGATCAGCGCCTTGGCTTCGGCAAACTGACCGGCTTTGCTGAGCGCATCCGCCAGGTTGTGCCAGAGGGAAAGAACGACGCGAGGGTCCTCGGTCCCCGTCAGGCACGAGGCAGCTTCCTCGAGTGCTGCAATGGCGCCCGCAAGATCGCCCGATTCGTCGAGGGTGTACCCCTTGCTGATCAGGAGCTGGCTGCGGATCTCTTGGCTGCCGCGGCTTGCCAGAGCCAGGTCATTGAGGGCGATGGCTTCAGAGAAGCGGCCCTGGGCTCGCCGAAGAGAAGCCTTCATCGCGTAGATCACGGCGTCGTCGAGAGAATCCGGAGCCTGCAAGGACCAAGGTGTCCAAAGGGAGTCGCTTTCAGCGAAGCGTCGGTCCGCTGCCGACGCGCTCCCAGCAGCGTGCTCTGCATTCCCGAGGTGGGCCAATGCATAGCCAAGAAGCCGAACTTTGAAGGTTGGCGGCGCCTCAATCTGCCGGGCGATCGACACGGCAAGCTCGCCGAGAACGACGGCCTGTTTCGGGTCAGCCCTGGCGGCAGAAATGCTCTCTTTGCAAAGGAAGCAGGCCAAGGCGCTGTTCCGAAAGACGATATCGTTCTGGACCATTGCGGTGCGGGCCGCGGGGGCGAGCACTTTGAGCGCTTGCCAAAGATCAGGCACTTGGGATTCTTCGTCCTGCGAAGGGAGCGACGACGCTTCCGTGTCGGGCATCGGGGCTTCTCCACCGCTACAGCCTCCTACGAGCCCGAAGAGGGTGCGCGCGAACAGCGTTGCGACTCGTCCGACTTCGGATGACACCTGGTCTACATCCGCGGTTCTCTGGGAGGAATGAGAGAGCGATCGGCTCCGTATCCTCTCGACGAACTGCTCCGCCTCTTCAAGGGAAGAGAGCGGCAAGTCCATGGCCCCGAGGAGAAGCTTCAGCGTACGCAGGCTTGGGACTATTTTTCCAAGTTCGTAGTCCGAAAGCGAAGGCGGCCTGACACCGGCGAGTTGGCCAAGCTCCTGCTGCGTCAATCCGCGAAGCGTCCGCAGGATGATGAGCGACACTCCCAGGCTGCTCTCGGCGGACCCGCTCGATTTCTTCGGCATCCATCTCTCCCAAGGATCTACTTCACGACAACAGTGTATCGTCGCTATGGAGCTTTCGGCCTCTTTCCAAGCTCTCGATCGCTGCAGCGGCAAGCTCCGTCGTGGCCACCCTGGCTCTCGCGGCATGGAAGAAGACGAGCACGGTGGCATACATCTCTCGAGGGAGCGACTTCGCGTCGAAGACGTCGAGGATCTCATGGGCGAGCGCCTCCACAGCCTGATACTCGCCCACGCCAAGGTACAGAGCTGCCTCTTCCAGGCCGGCAAGAGCGGCATCGAAGAGGAGACCGCGATTAAGAAACTCCCTGCGCACTCCCGCAAGCACCGTCGCAGCCTCACCTCTCCTGCCGAGCTTGCCAGCCGGACGACGTGCCAGCCTAAAAGATAGGCGTAGCCTCAGCGCCGGACGAGGTGCAGCCTCTCCAGGAGGGTGGCACCTGGGAAGGGGGCTGGGAAGGGGGCAGGGGGCGGGGCAGGGGTCGGGGCGGGGCAGAACGCGATCGAGACGAGGGGAAGGTCTCACACCCGGGTTTCCGATTGGTGGCGGACGCCGATGCGAGGCTTCTTCTTTCTTGGCTCCATGGCTGGATTCTATCGGAGCCGGCGCGGGGCGGAAGGGATGGGCGGCCTTCCGCGATGGGCCAGGACGGCCGCCCAATCCGGATCTCAGCGGTTGACGTTTACTCCGTGTTCTTGTCCGGCTCGCAGCTGCACTCCGACAGGTCGGTGAAGGCGACTTGCGTCTTCGCCAATCCCGCCGCGACCTCGACCAGCTGGCCACTTTCCAGGCTGCTCAAGGTCTCTTTGTGGAGCGCCAGCTTCTTTACGCTCTGCTTCTTCATACCGTCTCCTTTGTCGAGTAATCCAGTAGGCCTTACCCGATGATTCGCTCGGGCCCGTCCAGCGAGGCCCGGCGCGTTATCCTACTCTGCTGTTCGCTGGGACGGAATCCATTTTCTCTTTCCCGCTCCCCTTCTGCGCTACCTGTGTGCCTACGGCAGCCCGGAGACGCGCTGCCTGGACGACGTGCCAGCCTGACGAGGTGCCGACCAGACGAGGTGCCAGACGAGGTGCCAGCCTAAAAGATAGGCGTAGGCCCAGTATCGTGCGGCAACGATCAAACTCCGGCCGGAAATGACCTTCTCAGCTGGTTGTCGTCGATGGGAAGACCTTGAAAGGCCCCGAGCGCTCTGATTTTCAAGCTTCCGCCCCCCGCTGGACACACGTATCCCCAGAGTCTCGACCAGAGAGGCCAATTTCCAGGCGATCTCCAGATCGAGCAGAGGTCCCTCGCCTCACCCGCCCACGAACGGCAGCGGCGGCGGAAAGCAGCCCAAGGGGAACGGCGCGTCGCGTTGCCCCGCTCGCAGCTTCTCGGCGGCGGCTCGGTAGGCGCCGACGAACCAGAAGTAGGCGTCCCGCAGCTCGCGGCGGACGGTGCGGGTCGCGGCATGGACCGCAGGGGCGGGGGATCTCTTCCTCCGGACCGGCTGGCTAAGGGGATTCTGGGCGACGATGGCGGCGCGTCCGAGGGGTTTGGTACCCGTGCGGTCATGATAGGCGGCGGCTTCTCCTTCGATCTCGGTCGCCATCGCGGCGATCAGCGTCTGACGCTGCTCGGGCGTCAGGTGCTTCAAGCACGGGAGCGGATCGAGCTCCAGGGTCTGGCGGGTGGCGTACTGGAAGCGGCCGAAGTCTTCCCCCCGGCGGCGGGCCATGTACTCCTGGGTGCGGTCGAACCACCAGCCTTCGAGAGCCTTCCCCTCTGTCAGAGCCTGGACGCAATGGACTCCGGGCCAGTCCGCGAGGCGTTCGACCAAGCCTTCTTTGACTCCGTGGCTGAGAACATAACGCAGGCGCGCGATCTGAGCTTCGGGCTCGTCGCTGATCAGGATCGCCTGATACCGCCGCGCGAAGATCTTGTCCCCCCACCCGGTCATCCGGCCGACCTCGCGGGCTATCTTCGAGTTGAAGTGCCCCATGAAGCCGGCGAGATACCGGGCGTCCGGCACCTCCAGGATGAGGTGGAAATGATTGGACGCAAAGGCGAAGGCGCAGATCCGCACCGGGTAGAGGCTCTTCGCCCGGGCGAGGGCCCCGATGATGATCTCGTTGAGCCCCGGGCCAGGGCGCAGGAGGAAACGGCTGTGAAGCGTCCGGTCGGTTACTTCGACCAGGGCGCCGGTGTCGGGGATGAAGCGGATTCGTCTGCTCATGCCATTAAGAGACGGAAAATCGCCCCCAAAACTTTTTGTCCCTAGAAGAATAAGGCCTTGCGAGGAGCCCAGGAGCCTTCAGCGGCTGCCCTTGGACGGCCTCATGTCGGGCGCTTCTCCAAGAGGGTGGCACCTGGAAAGGCAG
>CAVVXL010000017.1:0-315626 GCA_963752235.1 uncultured Acidobacteriota bacterium
TAGGGGAGGCTTCCGCAAGGGGAGTAGACTTGTCGACATGGCCGACCTGAAAGTAGAAATCGAGCTTCCCCAGAGCCTTCTCGCCGCGCTCGAAATTCCGGAGGCGGAGCTGGGGCGTCAAGCCAGGGAATGGGTGCTTCTCGAGCTCTTCCAGGAAGGCAAGATCTCGTCGGGGAAAGCTGCCGAGACTCTCGGCCTGTCGAAAGCGCAGTTCCTCGCTCTCCTGGGCCAGCGGAACCTTCCCTACTTCGACGGCGACATGAGCGACCTCGAACACGAGGTCGCCGCGGCCGAGTCCGCCGGCCGGCCTTCCCAATCCTAGCGTGGCGCTGGTCGTCAACTCCGGTCCGCTGATTTCGCTGGCCCGAATCGGCCGGCTCGATCTCCTTCCCGCTCTGTTCGCCGAGATCGTTGCGCCTCGTGACAAATCGCCATTCTGGAACCTTCCGAAAGAAAGGGCCGATTTAGCGCCCCTAGTACGACAGAAACATCCTTTACCGCGGATTGCTAGACCAGTGCGTTGCGAATCGGGAGAGCTCCAGACTTCTTTTCTCTGATCATTTTACGGACCGCCTGCACCGCCTGCTCAGCCCGTTCCATCGAAATCGTTCCTCCCCCGAGACTGTTGATCACCATGGGAGAGTTTAAAATAACACGGAGCGTTGTTCCTCCCGATGAGGACAACTCAAAAGATTGAATGTCGTTGACTTGAAGTGTTCCGTGCTTCTTCGCCGACTTACCGAGGTCCTTTGCCCTTGACAGAAGCTCTTGATCCAACTCGCCAGATTGGTAGGTTTGAGAGCCAGCTTGGGTGGCGACCGAGACGATGTCGTTGTAGAAATATTCATCTGAGCACTCATTCCGAGGATCGCCAGTAATAAAATCTAGGCTGCATTGGTAGGCCATCAACTGGTGTTCAGTAAAATTGATGACGGATACGTCTATTGGAGTGAACCTCGCTTTCATATCCGCGCCTTTGCGAAAGCCAAATTTGGCTCCTCCTGTATTCCGGAACCTTGGACCGATGACCACTACAGCGTCTCTCACGAGAGACTCTCGATCCAATCCGCTCTTGGAGAGAGCGCGGGCCTCGAGACATGTTATATCTTCGGCCAACCACTGATCGATTTGCCCATCGGTTGGCCGTCCTATGGTAATAGAAATTAGCCAGCCGACCAGCGCAGTGGCAGCCAGAAGCGCCAGATATCTTGTTGCACCATTGGACGATAATGCGACCATAGCCAAAATGCCAGCGAGCCAAATCGCCCACTTAGGTATTCGTGCAAAATACTTCCGAATAGCACTGCGCTTGTCCATTGGGATCTCCTTCGCCTCAAGTAGGGGTCGTTTCACTTAAAACGGCTATGACAACAGCTCATTGCTTTGATCATCGCATCGATCAAGCGTTCAATCCTTGCATACCAGATCTTTCGTTCTTTACCCTATGCTGACAAATCGGTCGATGACTTTTTCCTCGAAACAATTTTGGCAGCTACGCTTGGAAAGAAACCATGAACGAGCATTTGTTTATGCCAGTGGAGGCGTGTCATTGGATCTTTCTTTCAACGTTGGCGAGACATTGTAGAATCGTGAACGGCTCGCCATGGGGGAGCTGCACGTAGTGAAGCATCTGTTGTACCTCTTTTATATCGATGTCGCTTTGCATGGCTTCCATTAGGAGCAAGTCGGCGGGTGGTGGAGGGGTGCGTAATCCATTAGCAGCATAATAATCCTGCTTTATCGCGGCGAGCAGGATCTTGTAGTGAGCTTTTCCTGCCTGATGAATCGCGGCTCCAAGGTGACTCTCGATTTCGCGGATGGTGGCAAGGCTATGAGCTCGTGGGCGCTTTCCTGCTAGACGAGCCAGGGACAAGTAGTACAGGAGATCCGCCTCGTTGGTGGTCTTGCCCAGGGCTCGCCGAAAAGAGGGTACGGCCAGATCGTAAAGGCCTTGATCGAGGTAGCTCAAGCCGAGCGCGAAGTGGTACTGAGCCTGCTCGGGGTAGTCACGCACCTGTGCTTCAAACCTGATTCTCAGTTGCCGCTTGGTCGTCTCATCGACGCCGTCGAGCTCCGCCAACGTGAAGTGGATACCACCTTCGATGTGGTGACCTTGGCCTCCAATGGTGACGCTGCCGGCTCCGCCTACGGTCCCATGGTCAGCCACATGGGGTGGTTCGACTCCATTCAGGGTGGCGTGGCAATGCTTGCAACGTAGGGCTAGGCGTTGGATGGTTTCGAGACAGTAGGGACAGGTCGCGAGGTCATTCACGATCATTGCCCTTTGAGCTCGAGAGATGGACGCCTCCCTGGATCTGGTTTCCGCTCCCGCCGATGGTGATCCCTCCAGCGCCGCCGACCGTCCCGTGGCCGGAAACGGCAGGTTGCCGTACTGACTCTTTGGGAATCAGAGATTCTGGTGTCGAGGCGAAAATACGCCCATCGGGAACGCTCATGAACAGCGCGGGAGTGGCCCATTCATAGGAGGAGGGGGCTTCGAGATGGACGGCCAGCCGCGCCTCGGCGACGGCGGCGTCGATGGGAAAGCCCTGCGCCAGCATCTCGTAGACCCGCTGGCTGAACATCAGCGCAGCCCGATCCGAGATGGGAATCTGCATGGCGATCACCGCTGGGATTCCCGCCAGGGCCAAAGCCGCGGCCGATCCGGCGAACGGATCCTGTGCGGGATCTCGGGATACTTGGGCGGTCCGGCAGGCATTGAGGAAGACGAGCCGCAGGCTGGGCAGGTTCTTGAGGGCTTCCGCCAGCGCGCTGGCCGCAACCGGCTGTGCCTGCCGGTTGGCGTCCTCGAAGAGTAGAGAACCCTCACCGGAAGAGGAATCGAAGCCGCCGTGTCCCATGTAGTGGAAGACGTGGGCGTCGAATTTCTGTAAGGCCGCACGCAACTCCGGGAGCGTTGGATGCGGGAGGAATTCCAGCCGAATCCGTGGATCGCCCCGGAGAGCCTTTTCCATCTCGCCACACTCCCGTTCGAGCTCGAGCGCGGCGGTTCCTTCCGGGTTGGCGAGCACGACCAGAACCCGCAACTGGGATGTCAGCTCTAAAGGGGCCGTGAGGCGAGGGACTTCCAGATAGCGAACGATGGGAGTGAATCGGCTCCTGGCGAGAAAATCGCGGGTGTCGAGGCGATAGAGAAGCTCCCAGGGAAGGGCGAGGAGGGGGCGCGTGGCCGGATCCAAGGGATCAAAGATCAGGCGGATCCGGAGCCCTACATCCTTCTTGCCTTCGAGCCTGCCCAGGCTGAGGAGAAAGGTCCAGAGGAGGTCGTCGCGAAACAGGGTGCGAAAGAGCGAGTCACCGATAACCTCGGGTGTCGGTTTCAAGGGTTCTCGCGAGAAATGGGCTTCTCCCAGGTCCCGAGAGGCGCGATTGGACAGGGAAAGGCCATCGGGCGAGCTCTTGAGATCCTTGGGATCGAAGTGAACATCGCGACAGCCGTAGGGAGAATGGACGACCTGGACGACGTAGGCGCCGTTCCCGTCGGGACGAAAGCGCAAGGCGATTTCTTCGAAGCTTTGAACTCGTTCAGGCATCGGAACCTCGCAGATGCAGCCGCAGGTAGTCGATTGACGTCGCGTCCTAGGTAAGAAGACACAGCCATCGATCTCGCTGTTTAGCGAGGGCGGCAAAGTCAGCAAAGAAAGCAGGGGGACGAGGTCAGAAGCGGGTGTTCTGGAGACGAGACCGGGCAGCTGTCGTCAGGGCTCAAGAAGCGAAGCGGAACGAGCGCAGCTCAGCGAGATAGCTTTCCAACGCGCTTAAGCGACTCGATAGCTTTTGCTGATCGACCACTCGGCTCCCCTCGTTCCAATCGGCGCTTTTGCGCCTCGCGGTAGATCCGCCGGTAGTATTCGGAATCGCCGTACTCCCGCATGGTGCGGACCCGCAGCTCTTTCCAGGCTTCGTTGTCGCGGTTGATCAGGACCCGGCCGGTCTCCATGATCCGTTGCCGCAGGAAATCCGGCGCCTCGTCGAGGAGGATGACGTCGACGCGGCCCTCGGGCGCCAGGTCGGCGACGGCGACCGCGAGATCCGCCTGGAGATAGCGGCGAGCCCGCGAGTCGTCCGGATTCACGGAGACAGCCGGTAGGACGGCGACGTCGAGGTCGCTGTCCGGGCGGTGCGTCCCTTGAGCCCGCGAGCCGAAGAGGACCAGGACCGCGATCCCTGGCAGATTCTCGGCGGCGCGCAGGATCTCTTCGTCGAGAGGCGGCATGGGAGGATCGTAGCACCCCGCCCCTGTGGTAAGAACCTTCCCATGGACAAGAAAGCCCTGAAGCGCGAGTACAAGGAGACCGCCCGGCCGATGGGGGTCTATCAGATCCGCAATACGGTGAACGGCAAGGTGCTGATCGGCACCAGCACCGATCTGCCGTCGATCCTCAACCGCCGCCGGGTGGAGCTGCGCGCGGGCAGACATCAGAATTCCGCATTGCAGAAGGATTTGAAGGAGCTGGGGGCGGAGGCGTTCGAGGTCGGGATTCTCGATACGCTGCCGCCGTCCGAGCAGCCCGGCTACGATCCGGCGGACGACCTCGCGGCGCTCGAGGGGCTGTGGCTCGAGAAGCTGCGGCCGTATGGCGAACGCGGGTATCACGCCGAGCCGAAGCCATAAAAAAAGCCCGGCCGCGGGGCCGGGCGTTCGGATCAGCGAGAGAGACGGAAGGGGTCAGGCCTCGACGGGCACCTCGGCCTCCACCGGCTTGGGGTTCTCGATCGCGATGGCGAGCTGCCCCTCCTTCATATCGACCTTGAGCAGGGCGCCCTCGTGGATGTCGCCGCCGATCAGAGCGCGGGCGATCCGCGATTCCAGCTCGTGCTGGAGGAAGCGCTTGAGCGGCCGCGCGCCGTAGACGGGGTCGAAGCCTTCGCGGGCCACGAATTCGCGGGCGGGCTCGGAGAGCTCGAGGCGCACGCCACGGTCGGCGAGACGGCGGCGCAGATCCTCGGTCTGGAGATCGACGATCTTCTCGATCTCCTCGAGCTTGAGCGGCTTGAAGAGCACGATGTCGTCCACCCGGTTCAAGAACTCGGGGCGGAAGTGGCTGCGCAGCTCGCCCATCACCGCCCGGCGGGCGGGCTCGGTGATCTCGCCGGTCGCCATCACCCCTTCGAGCAGGTGCATGGAGCCGATGTTCGAGGTCATGATGATGACGGTGTTCTTGAAGTCCACCGTCCGCCCCTGCGAGTCGGTCACCCGCCCGTCGTCGAGGATCTGGAGGAGCACGTTGAAGACGTCGGCGTGCGCCTTTTCGATCTCGTCGAAGAGGATGGCGGAGTAGGGCTTGCGGCGCACCGCCTCGGTGAGCTGCCCGCCCTCCTCGTAGCCGACGTAGCCGGGCGGGGCGCCGATCAGCCGCGACACGTTGTGGCGCTCCATGTACTCGCTCATGTCGATGCGGATCAGGTTGTCCTCGCTGTCGAAGAGCGTCTGCGCCAGCGTCTTCGCGAGCTCGGTCTTGCCGACGCCGGTCGGCCCCAGGAAGATGAAGGAGCCGATCGGGCGCCGCGCGTCCTTGATCCCGGCGCGGGCGCGGAGGACGGCGTCGGTGACCAGGCGGACCGCCTCGTCCTGGCCGACCACCCGCTGGTGGAGGATCTCCTCCATGCGCAGCAGCTTGTCGCGCTCGCCCTCGACCAGGCGGGTCACCGGGATGCCGGTCCAGCGCGAGACGATCTCGGCGACCTCCTCTTCGGTCACCTCCTCGCGCAGGAGCTGGCCGCCCGACTTCTGCTGCTCGGCGAGCTGGCGCTCCTTCTCCTTGACCTGGGCCTCGAGCTGGGGGAGCCTGCCGTAGCGCAGCTCGGCGCTCTTGTTCAGGTCGTACTGCCGCTCGGCGAGCTCGATCTCCTGGCGGATCTGCTCGATCTGGCCGCGCAGCTGCCGCACCTCCTCGATCGACGATTTTTCGGCTTCCCACTGCGCGCGCATGGCGTCCGCCTTCGACTTCAGGTCGGCCAGCTCGCGGCGCAGGTCGTCCAGCCGCTCCTGGCTCGCCTTGTCCTTCTCCTTCTTGAGGGCGGCCTCCTCGATCTCGAGCTGCATCACCCGGCGGGTGACCTCGTCGAGCTCCTGGGGCATCGAGTCGATCTCGGTGCGCAGCATGGCGCACGCCTCGTCGATCAGGTCGATCGCCTTGTCGGGGAGGAAGCGGTCGGTGATGTAGCGGTTCGACAGCACCGCCGCGCCGACCAGGGCGTTGTCCTGGATGCGCACGCCGTGGTGCACCTCGAAGCGCTCGCGCAGGCCGCGCAGGATCGAGATGGTGTCCTCGACCGTCGGCGGATCGACCTGCACCGGCTGGAAGCGGCGCTCGAGGGCGGCGTCCTTCTCGATGTTCTTGCGGTACTCGTCGAGCGTGGTGGCGCCGATGCAGTGCAGCTCGCCGCGCGCCAGCATCGGCTTCAGCAGGTTGCCGGCGTCGGGGGAGCCCTCGGTCTTGCCGGCGCCGACGATGGTGTGCAGCTCGTCGATGAAGAGGAGGATGCGCCCCTCGCTCTGCTTGATCTCGTTGAGCACCGCCTTCAGGCGCTCCTCGAACTCGCCGCGGTACTTGGCGCCGGCGAGCAGCGAGCCCATGTCGAGCGAGAAGACGGCGCGGTCCTTCAGCCACTCGGGGACGTCGCCGCGCACGATGCGCTGCGCGAGCCCCTCGACGATGGCGGTCTTGCCGACCCCCGGCTCGCCGATCAGCACCGGGTTGTTCTTGGTCTTGCGCGACAGGATGCGGATCACCCGCCGGATCTCGGCGTCGCGGCCGATCACCGGATCGAGCTTGTTGCGCCGCGCCTCGGCCACCAGATCGACGCCGTACTTCTCGAGCGCCTCGTAGGAGACCTCCGGCATGGCGCTGGTGACCCGCTGGTTGCCGCGCACGGCGGTCAGCGCGGCGAGCACCGAGCCGCGGGTCAGCTGGTGCTGCGCGAGGAGGCGCCCGAGCGCCGAGGCCGACCCCTCGTCGATCATCGCGAGCAGCAGGTGCTCGACCGACACGTACTCGTCCTTCAGGCGCTTCGCCTCGTCCTCGGCGCGCACCAGGATCTGTTGCAGGCGCTGGGTGAGATAGATCTTCCCGGCCTCGACGCCGGGGCCCGAGACCTTGGGACGGCGGGCGAGCTCGCGCTCGACCTCGGCCTTGAGCGTCTCGGTCGGCACTTCCATGCGGCCGAGCAGGCGGGGGATCAGCCCCTCGGGCTGCTCGAGGAGGGCGAGGAGAAGGTGCTCTCCGTCGGCCTCCTGATGTCCGTAACGGAGCGCCTTGGTCTGGGCGCTCTGCAGCGCCTCCTGCGACTTCTGCGTCATCCGATTGATATCCATAAGGTATTACCTCCGAATTTAGACTTGCTCTTCGACTTCCTCTTCCTCCAGCTCTGCGACCGGATTCTCGCGCTCGGCGGCCGCCACGGCGAGCTGCCGGTAGAGCTCGCGCTCGCGGTCGGAGAGCTGCTCGGGGATCACGATGCGGATCTCCGCCAGCAGGTCCCCCCGGTCCTCCTTGCCGCCGCCGGCCTTGGCGAGGCCGCGCCCGCGCAGGCGGATCTTGCGGCCGGAGGAGGAACCGGCGGGGATGCGCACGCGCAGCGTCGCGGTAGGCGTCTCGACGTCCGCCTCGCCGCCCAGCGCGGCCACGGCCGGCGACACGGGGACGTAGGTGGTGATGTCCGATCCTTCGACCTTGAAGCGGGAATCGGGGGCGATCTCGATCTTGAGCAGCAGGTTCCCCGCCGCCGCGCCGCCGCTCCCCGAGCCCCCCTGGCCGGCGAGGCGGATCTTCTGCCCCGAGCGCACCCCCTCGGGGATCTTGACGGTCAGCGTCTTGCGGGAGCCGGTGTTGGGGTCGGAGATCGCGATCTCGCGCGAGCCGCCGCGCACCGCCTCCTCGACGGAGATCGTGATCGTCGCCTCGGTGTCCGCCCCCTCCTGCGGTCCGCCGCCGAAGCCACTGAACCCGCCGGGCGCGCCACCGCCGCCGCGCCGCCGGCCGCCCTGTGCTCCGGCGCCGAACAGGTTCTCGAAGAAGTCGCTGAACCCGGCGCCGCCGGCCCCCTGGAAGTCCCGAAAGTCGAAGCCGGCCCCCTGGCCGCCGCCCCCTTCCCAGCCCGGCGGCGGGCCGGCCTGGCGGTTCCAGTTGGAGCCGAACTGATCGTACTTCTTGCGCTTGTCGGGATCTTTCAGGACCTCGTTGGCCTCGCCGATCTCCTTGAACCGGACCTCGGCCTTGGGATCCTTGTTGACGTCCGGGTGGAACTTCCGCGCCAGCTTCCGGTACGCCTTCTGGATGTCCTCCTGGGACGCATCCTTCTTGACCCCAAGCGTTTTGTAGTAGTCCTTGTATTCCAAGAGATTTGTCTCCTCGCGACCAACATTTGAGTCCACAAGTCACGGATTGAGTGCTTGCGACTCACATCATAGAACGGCTGGAGGGGGGTTGTCATTCCCTGAAGGCGTGCCCTGGAGACACGAAAAAAGGCGCGGTCGAAACCGCGCCTTTTCGCTTAAAACCGGAGCCCCGAAGCCGGAGGAAGGAACCGCTCAGGGAGCGGTGAGGCCGAAGTGCTCGTAGTTCTTGGCGATGAACGCCTTCCACTTGTCCGGGGTCTCTTCCATCGGATAGATCGCCTCGACCGGGCAGGCGTCGACGCAGAGGCCGCAGTCGATGCACTCTTCCGGATGGATGTAGAGCATCTCCCAGTCTTCCTTCTTGCCGTAGATGCAGTCGACCGGGCAGACGTCCACGCAGGCCGAATCTTTCACGCCGATGCACGGTTCGGTAATGATATGAGTCACTTAGGGCTCCTCCTTTGGCGGCTGTATGGGATGTTCCAGTTCCTCTGGGGCGGGGATTATAGCCTGCCCGCCGCTCGCGGGAACCGCCGCGGCGAAAACTCCGGGATCTCCGCTTCCTTAGATGACAGTGCGAGCCGCGCCACTTCCCGCGCCGTCCAGGGCGCGAGCAGGATGCCGTTGCGGAAATGGCCGGTGGCGACGAGCACCGGCCAGTCCGGGAGCACTCCCAGGATCGGCAGGTCGTCGGGGGTGCCGGGACGCAGTCCCGACCACACCGTCTCGAGGTGAGCGGCGGCGAGGCCGGGGAAGAGGCGGCGGGCGAAGTCGAGGAGGCCGCCGACCCCCGCCACCGTGTTGTGCTTGGCGAACCCCGCCTCCTCGACCGTCGAGCCGATCAGCAGCCCGGTGGCGCCGCGGCGCACGGCGTAGGTGTGCCCGCGGCGGATGCTGCCGGTCCACGGCCACTCGACGCCGCCGAGCATCAGCATCTGGCCGCGCACCGGGCGCAGGGGGAGGGGAGGGAGGCCGGGGATCGCGCCGCTCCAGGCGCCGGCGGCGAGCACCAGCAGGCGCGCCTCCTTGCGCCAGTGGTGGCCGTGCACCAGCACGGTGGTGCCTCCCGGCGTGCCCGGCGCCCGCCGTTCGACGCTCGCGACCTCGCTGTGGTAGTGGATCAGGACGCCGAGCTTCTGTGCCGCGGCCGCCAGCACGGCGCAGAGCTGGACGTTGTCCACCCGGTGCTCGGCGGCGAGATGGACGGCGCGGCGGACGCCGGGAGCGATGTCCGGCACCCAGTGGCGCAGCGCCGCGGCCTCGACGTCCCGCGCCTGCTGGCCCGCCTCGCGCGCCGCGCCGACGGTGCGCTCGAGCTCGGCGTCGTCCTCGGGGTCGAGGGCCAACAGCAGGGAGCCGCTGGTGTCGTAGGCGACCGAGAGGCCGGTCTCCCCCTCGAGGGCGGCCACCCACGGCCCCCACAGCGAGAGCGAGTCGCGGCAGGCGTCCAGGAAGACGCGGGGAGCGGACGCCTCGGTCAGCGGCGCCAGCATGCCCGCGGCGGCCGTCGAAGCCTCGGCGCCGGCCGGCAACCGCTCGACGATCTCCACCCGCAGCCCTCGCAGCGCGAGCTCGCGGGCGCAGGCGAGGCCGATGATGCCTCCCCCGAGGATCAGGACGTCCGGATGGGTCAAGCCTGGGACCCCCTCCCCGGCCCTGCCGCCGCTTCGGTGGCCGCTTCGGTGGCAAAGGCGGCGTCGAAGGCGGCGAGAGTGGCGGCGATCTCGGCCTCGCCGTGGGCGGTCGACAGGAACATCGTCTCGTAGGGCGAGGGGGGGAGATGGACGCCGCCGTCGAGCAGGCGGTGGAAGACGCGCGAGAAGCGCTCGCGGTCGGTGGCGGTGACGTCCTCCATGCGCTGGATGGCCACGTTGTCGGCGGCGAAGAAGAGCCCCATCATCGAGCCCTGGCGCAGGATCCGGAGGGGGATGCCGTGGCGGCGGCCGGCCGCCTCGATCCCCGCTTGCAGGCGGGCGCCGGTCGCTTCGAGCTGCTCGTAGGGGCAGGGATCGTCCTTCCCCAGCTCGGCGAGCGCCGCGCGGCCGGCGGCGACGGCGAGCGGGTTTCCCGACAGCGTCCCCGCCTGGTAGACCGGGCCGGCGGGGGCGATCCGCCGCATCAGGTCGCGCGGTCCGGCGTAGGCGGCGAGCGGCAGGCCGCCGCCGATCACTTTGCCGAGGGTGGTGAGGTCCGGCCGCACGTCGAGCAGTCCCTGCGCGCTCCCCCAGCCGACCCGGAAGCCGGTCATCACCTCGTCGAAGATCAGCAGCGCGCCGTGGCGGTCGCAGAGGGCGCGCAGGCCGGCGAGGAAGCCGGGGACGGGAGGGACCAGGTTCATGTTGCCGGCGATCGGCTCGACGATCACGGCGGCGATCGTGTCGGGATTTTCGGCGAACAGCCGCTCGACCGCCGCCAGGTCGTTGTAGGGGGCGAGCAGGGTGTCGGCCACCACGGCGGCCGGCACGCCGGGGGAGGAGGGGACGCCGATCGTCGCCGCGCCGGAGCCGGCGGCGATCAGGAAGGGGTCGGCATGGCCGTGGTAGCACCCCGCGAACTTGACGAAGCGGTCGCGCCCAGTGGCGGCGCGGGCCAGGCGCAGGGCCGACATCGTCGCCTCGGTCCCCGAATTGACCAGGCGGACCATGTCGACCGAGGGCAGCGCGGCGGCGATCGTCTCCGCGATCTCCACCTCGGCCAAAGTCGGCGCGCCGAACGCCGTGCCGCGGCCGAGCGCCTCGGCGATCGCTTCCACCACGGCCGGATGGCGATGCCCGAGGATGTGCGGGCCGTAGCCGCCGATGTAGTCGACGTAGCGCCGGCCGTCCTCCCCTTCGAGATAAGCCCCCTGCGCCGAGCGCACGAAGACCGGCGAGCCGCCGACGCCGCGGAAGGCGCGCACCGGGGAGTTGACGCCGCCGGGGAGGACCTTCTCGGCCCGTTCCATCAGGCCCGTCACTCCACCCACCCCGCGGCGAGCAGCCGCGCCGCTTCGCGGGCGGCGTAGGTGAAGATGAGGTCGGCGCCGGCGCGGCGGATGGCGACCAGCGACTCCATCATCACGCGGTCGTAGTCGATCCAGCCGCGCTCGGCCGCGGCCTTGAGCATCGCGTACTCGCCGCTGACGTGGTAGGCGGCGAGCGGCAGGTCGAAGCGCCGGCGCAGGGCGGCCAGGATGTCGAGGTAGGCGAGGGCGGGCTTGACCATCAGCATGTCGGCTCCCTCCTCGACGTCGAGCGCCGCCTCGCGCAGCGCCTCGCGGCCGTTGGCGGCGTCCATCTGATAGGCGCGGCGGTCGCCGAACCGCGGCGCCGACTCGGCGGCCTCGCGGAAGGGGCCGTAGAAGCCGCTGGCGAACTTGACGGCGTAGGAGAGGATCGGCGTCGCCGCGAAGCCGGCGCCGTCGAGCGCGCGGCGGATGGCGCCCACCCGGCCGTCCATCATGTCCGAGGGGGCGATGACGTCCGCCCCCGCCTCGGCGAGCGACAGGGCCTGCTTTCCCAGGTTCGCGAGCGTGACGTCGTTGTCCACCTGCTCGCCGTCGAGCACGCCGCAGTGGCCGTGGTCGGTGTACTCGCAGAAGCAGACGTCGACCACCTTGACCAGCCCCGGCACCTCGGCGGCGAGGGCGCGGAGCGCCCGCTGCACGATGCCGTCCGCCGACCAGGAGGAGCTGCCGGTCGCGTCCTTCGATTCCGGCAGGCCGAAGAGGATGACGGTGCGCACCCCCTCGGCGAGCGCCTGCCGCGCGGTCTCGACGATCTGGTCGACCGACTGCTGGAAGACCCCGGGCATCGAGGAGACGGCGCGGTTGATCCCCTCGCCGGGAACGACGAAGAGCGGCAGCGCCAGGTTGTCCGGAGAGAGCCGGGTCTCCCGCACCAGACGGCGGAGCTCCGGGGTGCGGCGGAAACGGCGGAGCCGGGTTTCAGGGAATGCCATGGCCGGGTTGTATCGCGGCAGGTGCGAGAATGCAACGCCCACCCCGGGTAGGGCAGCCGGGGTGGGCGTCGCAGCGGCTCAGGCGGTGGTCGTGCCGACCGCCTGCGCCTAGGCGCAACCGGTGACGACGAACGAGCAGTCGACGTGCTTGGTGGCGTTGGTGGTGCAGCCCGTGACGATGAACGAGCAGTCGACCTGGGTGGCCGCGCCGCCCACCGACTTCAGGTGTCCCTCCTCCAGGCTCCGCAACGTCTCCCGGCTGAGAGAGAGCTTCTTCATCGACCTCTTCATCGCGTTCCTCCTTTCTGGGGCTCCGAGCCCCGGCGCATGTCCTGAATCACAGTGCCGCCGTGGCGGGCGAGCGGGACCCGGAGGTGGGATCGGTCTGGATCGGGTATAGTCATGCCGCTCTGCGGCAAAGATCCGCCGAGATCCGGCAGCAGGGAGGAAGCATCGACATGGCACTGATCGAACGGCTCGCGCGCCGCCAGCTCCTGGTGGTCACCGGCAAGGGGGGCGTGGGCAAGACGGTGGTCTCGGCGACCCTGGGGCGCGCCCTCGCCGCGGCGGGGCGGCGTACCCTGGTGGTCGAGGTCGATCCCCGCGAGAACCTGCACCAGATGGTGGGGACGCCGCCGTCGGGGGGGACATCATGCCCGCCGAGCCGCGCCTCTGGGTGCAGAACCTCAAACCGAGTCAGGTGCTCGACCAGGTGGTGCGCGAGCAGCTCAAGCTCGAGCTGCTCGCCCGCCGCGTGCTCGACAGCCCGATCTATCAGCAGTTCGCGACCGGCGCCCCGGGCTTGAGGGAGATCGCCATCCTCGGCCATGCCTACCGTCTGCTGCACGGGCTGGGCGAGCCGGGGACGCCGGAGATCGACACCGTGATCCTCGACGCGCCGGCGACCGGCCACGGGGTGACTCTCCTCGCCGCGCCGGCGCTGGTCTCCGAGGTGATCACCAACGGCCCCTTCGCCCGCATGGCGAAGGACCTCGCCGGATTGATCGCCGACCCGGAGCGCTGCGGCATCGTGGTGGTCACCCAGGCCGAGGAGATGCCGGTCGAGGAGGCGCTCGAGCTGCGCACCGCGCTCCAGGAGCGGATCGGGCGAGCTCCCGAGCTGCTGGTGGTCAACGGCCTGTATCCTCCGGCGCCTCCTGAGAACGTGGCGGAGGGCGAGCTGGTCTCGCTCTGGCGCCGCCGCCGGCTGCTCAACGAGCGCGAGCTGACGCGGCTCCGGAGGGATTGGCCGGGGCCGAGCGTCGAGCTGCCCCAGCTGCCGCTCGACCGCGGCCTGCCGCTGCTCGGCACGCTCGGCCGCTGCCTGGCCGAGTCGGCGCGCCAGCTGGAAGGCAAGACGGAAGGAGCGGGAGCATGGAGCTGATCTCGGGAGAGACCCCACTGATCATCGTCGTCGGCTCGGGGGGCGTCGGCAAGACGACCCTCGCGGCCGCGCTCGGCGCCCTCTCCGCCCGCGCGGGGAGGGACACGCTGGTGATGACCTTCGATCCCTCGCTGCGGCTCAAGCAGACGCTGGGGGTGGGGGAGGAGGCCAAGCTGCGCGAGGTGCCGGTGGCGTTCGCCGCGCCGGGGAAGCTCCACGCGAGCCTGCTCGACGCGCGGCTGACCTTCGACCGGCTGATCGGGCGCTACGCGCCGGACGAGGAGGCGCGGCGCCGGGTGCTCGGCAACCGCTTCTACCAGCACCTCTCGGGAACCCTCGGCGGCATCCTCGAATACATGGCCGTCGAGCGCCTCTTCGAGGTGGCGGCGGACGGCCGCTACGCCCAGGTGGTGCTCGACACCCCGCCCACCCGGCAGGCGCTCGACTTCCTCGAGGCCCCGAAGCGGATCGTGGGCTTCCTCGACAGCGGCGCCCTCAAGGTGGCGCTCAAGCCCTGGTTCGACGAGGAGGGGCGCCTGCGCGCCGCCTCCAAGTGGGGGATTCTGGGGCGCCGCGCCGAGCGCTTCCTCGACGAGGTGGTCGGCATGGACCTGCTGCGCGACATGGCCGAGTTCTTCCAGGCCTTCGGCCCGCTCTACGAGGGGTTCCGCGGCCGCGCGCTGGAGGTCGAAGAGCTGCTCAGCTCGAAGAAGACCCTCTTCGTGCTGGTCTCGGGGCCCGGCGAGGAGCGGATTCCGGACACCCTCTTCTTCGCCCGCAAGCTGCAGGAGGCCGGCTACAACCTGGGGCCGGTGGTGGTCAACCGCGTCCATCCCCAGTTCGCGGTGAAGGCGGAGCCGGCGGCGTCCACGGCGTCTGCCGATGCCTGCGTGCCGACCGGCTGGGATCTCCTCACCTGGGCGGGCGAGCGCGACCGCCGCGGCCTGGTCGAGCTCGCCAAGCTCCTCCCCCGCGAGCAGCCGCTGGTCGACCTCCCCCTGATGCCCGACGAGCCGACCGACCTCCCCGCCCTCGAGGCGCTGGGGCGGCAGCTCCAGGGGCGGCTGGCGGAATGGGAGAAGTTCCTGAACCGAACCTAGTCCGCGAAGAACGCTCTCGCCCGCGCCGTCGCGAGGTATCCGATCATCAGCGCCGCGACCGGTACGCCGAGCCAGGCGCGAGGCTCGACGCCGAGCAACGCGTTCGCCAGATCGCCGAGCGCGCTGAAGGCGAGGAGGCCGAGGGCGAGCCGGTATCCCCGCCGCTCGCCGCGCCAGAGCCACCGCGAAGCGCAGGCGCAGGCCGCGCTGACGATCGCCATCAGGAGAAGGGACCATGAGCCAACGGTCGCGAAGGAGTCGTGCGCTCTGGGGTTGAGCCGCCAGATGGGCTCGAGCCAGCCGCCCGGGAAGAGGAGCGCGACGAAGCAGGTCAGGCTGATTCCGGCGCCGAGTCCGAAGAAGACGGCGAGGGCGGCGATCCCCCTGGGGCGCGATGGCCGCGGTTGGAGATCCGGCATGGGACGCCTCAGCAGTCGCCCAGCCGCTTCCCCCGGACCCGGCTGTCGAACAGCAGCTTGCCGTCGGGGGCGTAGGTCCTCACCCGGGTGTCGAAGGTCGTCCAGTCGTAATCGCCGTCCCCCTTGGCGACGACGCCGTTGCGGCTGGTGCAGGCGAAGGTGAGGCGGGCGTGGTGGGGGCCGAGCGGAGTCAGCTTCGGATCGCACTTCGCGAGGGTGGGAGGGAGCCCGATCTGATCCTTGTTGGCGCAACGGGTGACGCGACCCGGTCTTCGGAGACTTGGCGGCGGGGGTCTGCTCGAAGGTGGTGACCTGCCACTTGCCGGGCTGCCAGTAGGGGAGGACCTGCCGGCTCTCGAACGGGCCCTGGGCCCAGACCACCATCTGCGGCAGGGCCGTCAGCAGCACTGAGGCTCCAAAGGCGATTTTCCAGCCGGCTGACAATCTGCGAAGGGTCATGGAAGCCCCTCCTTTCGGTCCGCGAAGCCTACCGCAGGCCGGCCCCAGCGAGAGAGATTTCTCTCTCCCGCCGGGACCCTCCTCGAGGTTCAGGAGATTTGCGGGCAGCCGCGGGTGCAGAAATCGCTGGGCTGCGGGTGGTAGACGGTGTCGTTGATCTGCGAGTCGACGGCGAGGGCGCCGCTGACCTGTTCCAGATTCGCTACGGTCTCCCTCTGGAGGGTCAGCTTCTTCGCGTTCATCTGCTTCTTCATCAGGACCTCCTTCTTTCGCTCCCCGGAATCCATCTCCGGAGAGGTTTCCATTGTATGCGCGGAGCAGGTTAGAGAACCCTGGGATCGTGCTTGCCGCATCGCGTCAAAAAACTCTTGACACTCTTTGCCGCAGTGCGGTAAAGTGGGGTTGTCGCGGTGGCCCGGGACCGCCGCGATCGACTGGCAAGGAGGAGCTCCATGATCCGGCTCATCAAACGCTACGAAAGCCGCAAACTGTACGACACCGAGGAGAGCCGGTACGTCTCGCTGGACGAGATCGCGACCTGGGTCCGCACGGGACAGGAAGTGCGGGTGGTGGACAACGCCACCAACAACGACGTCACCTCGCAGACCCTGACCCAGATCATCCTCGACGAGGGACGCAAGGGGACTTCGTTCATTCCGAGCGAGCTGCTGCACGACCTGGTGCGCTTCGGCGAGCGCGCCGTCAGCACCGGGATGGAACAGGTGCAGCACGGCGTCGACCGGCTGATCGACCGCCTCGGACCGGTGCGCAAGGCGCGCGAGGAGATGCAGAGCCTGCGCTCGCGCCTCGAAGAGCTCGAAGTGTCGCTGGCCGACCTCGAGCGCACGGACAATCCCATGACTCCCCATGTCACTTCTCCCATCATTTCCCATACCGCGGCGGTCGCCACGGAACCGCACAACGGACGTCCCGCGGAGCACAAGCCCGTGGTGCGGATCGAAACCGAAGGAGAGATCGTCAAATGAGCCAAACCCCCAAGGGTAGCGATATCGCCGGGAATCCGTCCGCCAAGAACCTCGACCGCGTGCTCGCCGTCGGGCGCAGCCTCTGGCTGGCCGGCGTCGGCGCGGTGGCCGAGGTGAGCGAGGGCGGCGTCGAGATGTTCGACCGCCTGGTCGAGCGCGGCAAGCCGCTCGAGGCGCGGCAGAAGAGGGTGGTGGCGGCGGTGACCGAGCGCGCCGGCAGGATCTCGCGGGAAGCGGGACGGCTGGTCCAGGGCACCGTCGAGCTCGAGAGCCGCGGCCTGCTCAAGAAGATGAACATGATGACGCGCGAGGACGTCAAGGTGCTCAACGCCCGCATCAGCACGCTGACCACCAAGATCGACGAGGTCGTGGCGCGGCGATTCGCCCCCGCGAAGGGCCCGGTCAAGAACGCGAAGACCGTCGAGATCGTCAGTCCGTCCGGCGAGGCGGCGGCGGTCGTGATCCCCGTAACTTCAGCGGCCACGCGCGCCAAGGCGACGCGGCCGGCGCAAACGAAAGCGACGAGGTAAGCCATGGAACCCAATTACACGGAACCCAATCACACGACGACGGAAGCCCCGCAGGACAAGAACAACGTGCAGGAGGAGATCAAGGACTCCGTGCACCGCATCTGGCTCGCCGGCCTCGGCGCGCTGGCGGCGGCCGAGGAGGAGGGCTCGAAGCTGTTCAGCCGCCTGGTCGACCGCGGCCGCGACGTCGAGTCGAAGGGGAAGGTCGAGGTGGACAAGATGAAGGTCGACGTCGACCGCTTCAAGGCCAAGGCCGAGAGCACCTTCGAGACCTGGGGCGACAAGTTCGACGACAAGCTCACCGCCACCCTGCGCCGGCTGGGCGTGCCGACGCGCGACGAGATCCGCAACCTGACGCAGCGGGTCGAGGAGCTGAACCACAAGCTCGAGAGCCTCAAGCCGCGGGTGACGCCCGCCGGGCCCGGTACCCCGGGGATCGTGACGCCGGAGACGGCGGCCACCCCCACGGACCCCAAGAACATCGTCGTCTGAGCCGTCTGAGCCAACGACCGACCGCGAGGGGGCGAACGGGTGGAGCGCACCGGCAACGAGCGAGGGATCTCTTCTGGGAAGGTCGGGCTGGCGCTGGCGGGGGGAGGCCCGGAGGGGGCGATCTACGAGATCGGCGCTCTCCGGGCTCTCGACGAGGCGGTGGACGGCCTCGATCTCAACCACCTCTTCATCTACGTGGGGTTGAGCGCCGGCGCCTTCATCTGCGCCAATCTCGCCAACGACCTCACCACCGCCCAGATGTGCCGGGCGATCGTCTCCCACGAGCCGGGGGAGCACCCGTTCGTGCCGGAGACGTTCTTCACCCCAGCGTTCCGCGAGATGGTGCGCAGCGGCCAGGCGGTGCCGCGGCTGTTCCTCGACTCGCTCTGGGAATGGATCACCCACCGCCGCGACCTCACCCTGCTCGAAGCGATGACCCGCCTCTCCGAGGCGCTGCCGGTGGGGATTTTCGACAACCGGCCGATCCGCGCCTATCTCGAGAAGATCTACAACCTCAAAGGCAGGACCGACGACTTCCGGCGCCTCGGCAAGCGGCTGCTGGTGGTGGCGGCGGACCTCGACTCCGGCCAGGGCGTGCGCTTCGGCGAGCCGGGGCTCGATCACGTGCCGATCTCCCAGGCGGTCGCCGCCAGCTCGGCCCTCCCCGGCCTCTATTCGCCGGTCGAGATCGACGGCCGCCACTACGTGGACGGCGTGCTGCTCAAGACGCTGCACGCCTCGGTGGCGCTCGAGCAGGGGGCGGAGCTGCTGATCTGCGTCAATCCGATCGTGCCGGTCGACACGGTGGGGACCGTCGAGGCGGGGCTGCTGCGGCGCGGCAAGCTGCTCGACCGCGGCCTCCCCTCCGTCCTCTCGCAGACCTTCCGGACGCTGATCCACTCGCGCCTGGAGATCGGCATGGCCAGCTACGAGACCAAGTTCAAGGACGCCGACGTGATGCTCTTCGAGCCGCACAGCGACGACTACCTGATGTTCTTCACCAACATCTTCAGCTTCTCGGACCGCCGCGCCGTCTGCGAGCACGCCTACGACGCCGTGCGCCGCGACCTCCTGGCGCGCTACGACCACCTGGCGCCGATCTTCGCGCGCCACGGCCTCACCCTGCGCCGCGACATCCTCGAAGCCCCGCGCACCCTCTGGGAAGGCGTCAACCGCGACCGGCCGCAATCGGCGCCGGCGCCCATCGGCAAGCCGGCACGAAGTAAAACCACCGGAAACAACGTCGCCCGCCGGCTCGACGATGCCCTGTCGCGCCTGGACCGGCTGCTCGACGACGCGGGCGCCGGGTAGTCGGTTCCGCCGCGGCTGCGGCGGAACCTGGCTCTTCACGGCAGCGGCAGGTGGAACGCCGCCGCCAGGAAGACGGCCATTTCGGCGCGGGTCAGCGGCTGGTCGGGGCAGAAGTTGCCGCCGCCGCAGCCGCCGGTGATGCCGTCCGCCGCGAGCTGCTCGATCCAGCGGGCCGCCCAGTAGTTGGCCGGCACGTCGGCGAAGCGGGTGCCGGTGGCCGGCGGCGGATTCTCGTGCCGGCCTCCCACCACCATGACCGCCATCTGCGCCCGGGTCAGGGCGGTGCTCGGGCAGTAGAGCGGCGGGCTGACCGAGCAGCCGCTGATGATCCCTTCGCGCGCCAGCTCCTCGATCCAGGGAGCGGCAAAATAGTTGATCGGGACGTCCTGGAAGCGGGTGCCGGTGGCGGGGGGGACGGCGTCGCCGCGGGCGGCGAGGAGGAAGACGGCGGCCTCGGCGCGGTTGACCTGGAGCCCCGGGCAGAAGTTGCCGCCGCCGCAGCCGCCGGTCACCCCGTGGATGGCGAGCGCCTCGATGAAGCGCCAGGCGAAGTAGTTGGCCGGCACGTCGCCGAAGGTGGCGAGGAGGGTGGACGCGGGGACCGACCAGACCTCGTTGCCGGTCACGCCGTCGTTGGCGGTGAAGTAGACCTGGCTCCCCACCGGGGTGAATTCCAGCGGGTTCGAGGGGGCGGCGCCGGGGGCGATGTCCGCCACCTGGAAGGTGCCGAGGCCGACGCCGTCGCTGCGCCACAGCTCGCGGCCGTGGACGCCGTCGTCGGCGGAGAAGAGGGCGAGGTGGCCGAGCGAGCGCACCCCCTGGATCACCGGGGAGCCGGCGCCGGCGACGAGGTCCTTCGCGAGGTGGGTGCCGGCGGCGGTGCCGTCGCTCGTCCACAGCTCGCGGCCGTGCACGCCGTCGTCCGCCACGAAGTAGACGCTCCCTGAGGCAGCGGTCATCCAGTCGATGTCCGCGGAGCGGGCGCCAGGATAGATGTCTTTCACCAGCACGGTGCCGGCGGCGGTGCCGTCGGTCTTCCACAGCTCGCGGCCGTGGACGCCGTCGTCGGCGGTGAAGAAGAGGGCGCCGCCGAAGACCGCCTGGGACTCCCCCTGGTTCCACATCGGATAGGGATCGGTCCCCGAGCCTGTGCCCGGCAGGATGTCCTTGAGGATCGCGGTGCCGGCTGGCGTGCCGTCGGTCGCCCAGAGCTCGCGGCCGTGGGTGTCGTCGGTGGCGTGGAAGACGACCACACCGCCGAGGCGGACCAGGCGCTGGGGGTAGGACGAGGCGGTGCCGGGGAGGATGTCCTTGAGGATCGCGGTGCCGGTCCCGGGAGTGCCGTCGGTGACGCAGATCTCCTGGCCCAGGCCGGCGACGGTGCCGCTGAACACCAGCACCGATCCCCAGGGGGGTGAGCTCCTGCGGGTAGCTGATCGTCCCGGACCCCAGCGCGTAGGTGCCGTCGCTCGCGGTGCGCCAGAGGGTCGAGGTGCCGCTGCCGTCCTCGGCGTTGAAGAGGACCGCGGAGCCCAGGGGCGTGAAGCCCGAGGGATAGGAGCCGCTGGTGCCGGGGTCGATGTCGAAGATGCGCGACGTGCCGGCTGGCGTGCCGTCGCTCTTCCACAGCTCGTCGCCGCCCGAGGCGTCGCGGCCGTCGAAGAGGACCACGCCGAGGGCGGGAGCAGGGGTCAGGTTGTTCGCCGCGAGCAGCGTGCCGGGCAGGAGCTGCGTGGTGCCGCCGGGGGTGCCGTCGGTCGCCCAGAGCCCGAAGTCCGAGCCCAGGAGGTTGCCGGTGCCCACCGCGACGCTGGTCGTCGGGCCGCCCGACAAGGGCCCCGGCGCGAGGTCGGCGAGCTTGACGGTGCCGGCCGGGGTGCCGTCGGTGATCCACGGGTCGCTCCCTGAGAGGCCGTCGTCGGCGTCGAAGATCAGCTTGCCGCCACCGCCGCCGAAGCTCTGCAGGTTCCCGTTCGGGAGATCGTTGTAGAGGTGGAAGGACGAGGTGAGCTGCTCGGCCGCCTTCACCTCGACGGTGCCGGCGGCGCTGCCGTCGGTCTTCCAGAGCTCGCTCGCCGGGGTGGTGGTGGTCCCCTGGAAGAAGGCCGTGGTGCCGACGACCGCGATGCCGGAGAAGCCGCGCCCCGCTCCCCAGCCCGAGCCGGGAGAGACGTCCTTCACCATCACGGTGCCGGCGGCGGTGCCGTCGGTCTTCCACGGCTCGACGCCGTGCGTCCCGTCGTCGCCGAAGAAGAGGAGGCCGCCGGCGAAGGGCTGGAGCACGACCCGGGCGAAGAAGTTGAAGCCGTTCTGGGTAAAGAAGGGGCCGTTGTTGGGATTGACGTCCTTCACCAGGACCGTGCCGGCGGCGGTGCCGTCCGTCTTCCACAGCTCCCGGCCGACGACCCCGTCGTTGGCGGCGAAGTAGAGCCGGCCGCCCAGGGGAGTGAGACCCTGCGGGTTGGCGTTGCCGCTGCCGGGGGCGATGTCCTTGAGCAGGGCGGTGTTGGCGGCGGTGCCGTCTGTCGTCCACAGCTCGTCGCCGGTCGCCGATTGGTAGGCGCCGAAGAGGATCTGCCCACCCAGGCGGGCGAAGCTGTGCGGCTGCGACGAGCCGGCGCCGGGCTCGAGGTCGGCGACCATCGCCGTGCCGCCGGCCGTGCCGTCGCTGCGCCACAGCTCGGAGCCGTGGACGCCGTCGTCCGCCGCGAAGAGGAAGGCGCCGCCGCCGAGCGCCAGGGCGTCGTTCTCCAGGTTGAAGCTGGGGAGCTTGACGGTGGAATCGCCGCTGCCCGGATTGAGATCGGCCAGCAGCGTGGTGCCGGCCGCGGTGCCGTCCGAGAGCCAGGGCTCGCGGCCGTGCACGCCGTCGTCGGCGTTCAACAGCAGCTTGCCGCCGAGGTCGAGCCAGAGGCGCGGGTCCGATCCGGCCGGCCCCGGATTGAGGTCGGCGACCATCGCCGTGCCGGCGGCGGTGCCGTCCGTCTTCCACAGCTCGCGGCCATGGGCGCCGTCGTCCGCCGTGAGATAGAGGATGCCGCCGGCGACCAGGAAGCTCGGCAGGGAGGCGGGGAGGCCGGGGTTCAAGTCGGCGATCATCGCCGTGCCGGCCGTGGTGCCGTCGCTCTTCCACGGCTCGTAGCCGTGGACGCCGTCGTCCGCCGCGAAGTAGAGGGCGCCGTTCCAGACTGTCATGAAGACCGGCCGCCCGTAGCAGGCCCCCGGGCAGATGTCCTTGAGCATCGCGGTGCCGGCGGCCGTGCCGTCGCTCTTCCACAGCTCGACGCCGTGGATGCCGTCGTCCTGGAGATAGAAGACGTCCGTCCCCATCGCGACGATCTGCTGGGTGGTGAACAGCGGATCGGTGAAGTCCGTCTGCGTCGTGTTGAGGTCCGCCACCCGATGGGGCGCTTGCGCGAAGGCCCCCGGCGCGAGCAGAGCGGCGAGAACGGCGCAACGCAAGAGAGCCGAAGTGTTCAAGGCACTACCCTCCCAAATCTGGCGAGCAAGCTGTACTGTTAGCGTAGTACGCCAGGAGGAGGCAAGTCAATCAACGAGGGACACCAGGGACTATCGGGGGTCCTCTGCAGTTCCTGCCGTCCCTGGTGCCTACCGCCGGCTGCGGTGGAGCGCCGCGATGATCCCCACCACGAAGAGCACCGACCACGCCGGCCAGGGGCCTTTGGCGCCGGCGAGGATGGCGCCGGCCACCATGCAGAAGCCGCCGAAGAGGGTGCCGCGCAGGCCGGCGAGGGGATTCTCGGGGCGCTGGGTGGCCTGCTCGAGGAGGCGGAGCCCCTCGGTGACCAGGCTCGGCCCCTTGGCGACCGCCTCCAGGATGTCGGGGGCGGCGCGCAGCATCTGCTGCATCAGGTTCTGCGGGCTGAACTGGGCGCGGAAGATGGCGTTGGCATGCTCGCGGGAGACCGCCGCCACGTCGAGCCCGGGCTTGAGGATCTGTCCCACCCCCTCGAAGGTGACGAGGGCCTTGACCATCAGCACCATCTCGACCGGGAAGTAGAGGCGGTGCTGGGCACCGAGGTTCACCGAGCGCATGATCAGTTGCGCCAGCGAGAAGTCGCGGAAGCTGCCGCCGCGGTTGAAGCGCAGCAGGATCTCGGTGACCTCGCGGCGGAACCCCTTGGGATCGGCGCCCGGGCCGGGGATGGCGATGGCGGTGAGGTAGCGCGCCGCCCCTTCGGCGTCCCCCATCACCAGCGTGTAGTAGTAGTAGAGGAAGGTGCGCCGCAGGTCGTTCTCGAAGCGCCCCACCATGCCGAGGTCGATGAAGCCCAAGCGCGGGCCGGGGAGGATCAGCAGGTTCCCCGGGTGGAGGTCGGCGTGGAAGAAGCCGTCCTTGAACAGCATGCGGATGATGCTCGCCGCCCCGAGGTCGACCAGCACGTCGCGCTCCTCGTCGGAGAGCTCCTGGGTCTCCGGCGCCCCCGGCTTGAACCCCTGGAAGAATTCCATGCAGAGGACGCCGCGGCTGCTGTACTGGCGGTAGATCCTGGGGAAGGCGACCCCGGGGAGGTCGTGGAAGTTGGCGGCGAACGACTCGGCGTTGTCGGCCTCGCGCCGCAGGTCGACCTCGCGCCGCGTGTACTCGACGAACTCGCGGATCAGCTGCGAAGGCCGGTAGCGGGGGAGGAAGAGTTGCAGGATCGAGCCGAGGGCGCGCAGCAGGATGGCGTCGCGGTTCAGCGTTTCGCGGATCCCCGGCTTGACCACCTTGATGATCACCGAATCGCCTTCGAGCGTGGTGGCGCGGTGGATCTGGGCGATCGACGCCGAGCCGGTGGGGATCGGGTCGACCCACGAGTACATCTCGGCGACCGGCAGGTTGACGTCCGCCTCGATGATCCGCAGGTAGCGGTCGAAGGGGACCACCGGCAGGCGGTCGAGGAGGTTCTTGAGCTCGTCGGTGATCGCCGGCGGCAACAGGTCCTGGCGCAGAGCCAGCACCTGGCCGAGCTTGATGTAGGTGGGGCCGAGGATCTCGAGCCGCCGCCGCAGCTGCACCGGGAACGGGCGGTCGGCGATCGCGCGGTCGAGGAACGGCCGCACCAGGGCGGCGAGCAGGCATTCGAGCCAGAACAGCAGGCGGAAGCGCCGCCCGGTGCCGAACGCCTGGCCGTCGCGGGCGTGCGCCACCAGGGCGCCGAAGGCGAGGGCGATCAGGTGGCGCTGGGTGGTGACGAAGCGGCGCAGCAGCCCCTGCGGCGGGCGGTCCGGCAGCATCTCGAAGCCCGGGATGTCCCCGGAGGCGCCGGAGGACGGCGGAGGCACGGCCACGGCGGCGGCCACGACCGGCAGGTCTGCCGCCTCGACGCCGCTGGGGAGGGGTTCGCCCATGCTTTCGGAGCCTGCCGCGGAGCCTACCGGTTCCGCCCGTACTGCTCGTGGCTCGACACCCAGTCGAGCGAGGAGATGGCCGAGGCGAGCGAGATCTCGCCGGCGAGCACCACGCCGGCGATGATCTCGGCCAGCTTCTGGACCTTGCCGCGGCCGACGCAGCCGAGGATCTCCAGGCACTCGCGCTGGGTGGCGAGGCCGGTGCCGCCGCCGTGGGTGGCGACGATCAGGGACGGGATGGTGATCGAGATGTAGAGGTCCTTCTCGGGAGTCACCTCGGTGTAGACGATGCCGGCCGACGATTCCGCGACGTTCGCCACGTCCTGGCCGGTGGCGATGAACATCGCCGTGATGCCGTTCGGCGAGTGGCAGCCGTTGTTGTTGGCCCCGGAGAGGAAGGCGCCGACGTTGGCGATGCCGGCGTGGTAGTGGAGGGTCTCGGGATCGACCCGCATGTGCTGGATCAGCACGTCGCGGGGGATCGTCGCCTCGGCGGTGACCCGCTTGCCGCGGGTGCGCATGACGTTGATCTGCGACGATTTCTTGTCGGTCGCGAAGTTCGATTCGAGATAGAAGCGGCGGATCCTGTCGTGGCTCTCGAGGATCCAGGAGCAGGCGGCGAAGGTGGCGCGCCCCACCATGTTCTGCCCGGCGGCGTCCCCCGTGGTGTAGTTGAAGCGCAGGAAGACCAGCTTGTTCGACAGGAAGCGGTCGATGTCGGTGAGCTTGGCGACGCTCGAGGTCGCCTCGGCCTCGCCGCGGATCTTCGCCATGTTGGCGTCCACCCAGACCACGAAGTCGCGGGCGTCGCGGGCGTTGTCGAAGATGAAGACGGGGGCGCGCTGCATGCTGTCGCCGACCACCGTGCACATCACCCCGCCCGACAGGTTCAGCACCTTGATCCCGCGGTTGTAGGAGGCGACCAGGGTCCCCTCGGTGGTGGCGAGGGGGACCAGGAACTCACCCTTGGCGTGCTCGCCGTCGATCCTGATCGGCCCGGCGAAGCCGATCGGGACCTGGGCGACGCCGGTGAAGTTCTCGATGTTGCCGCGGGTGATCGCGGGGTCGAACGAAAACTTGTCGATGTGCTGCACCTTGACCCCGGTGTACTCCTCGACGAACGCCTGCCGGGCGCGCACCATCTCCGGGGTCTGGTCGTCGTCCTTGTCGTGCGGGACGCCGGTGCGCTTGACCTTCTCGGCGATCGAGTCCTTGACCTTGAAGGAGAGGTTGCCGAACGGCGTGGTTTCGAAGCCCAAGGCGATCTCGTGCTGCCCCTTGGCGAGCTGGTCGCCGCGCACGTGGATGCTGACCACCTTGGCAAGCGGGAAGGCGATCGCCGACGTCGGGGAGACCGCCGAGGCCGCCACCCGGTCGCCGGCGAGCTCCATGCTCAGCCGGTCGAGGGGGACCGCCTGGCCGTTGATCCGGACCTCGTTGAGCTTGGTCAGCGTGGCGTTCGAAAGCCGGTTCTTGAGACTGAATCGAACGCCGTCCTCGACGTTCTCGAGACTGCCCAGGGTGTACATCTGCTTCAGGATCAGACCGGGGATCAGCATGCGGCTCTCCTCGCGGGGGGTCGGGATGGAAAGCAGGATCTTACTCGATCTGTCCCGTTCGGGCTCTCTTGCGCACACTGCTTTTAGAAGCAATACTGTCGCATCTTCGCTGTCTATGGAATCGAGCGGATCCGGAAGGGTCCGGCTCGCGGGATCCGCTGCGGCGGAGGGATGGAACATTTTGAGCCTGCTGCCTCTGTTGTTCACCGTCTATTGGACGTCCGTGCTGGTGTGGTTCCTGATGGCCTCGCGCCTCTGTGCCACCCTCTCCCGGCGCCACCCTCTCCTCTACGACGCCCTGGGCCGGCCGGCGCTCGCCGTGGGGAGCGACTTCCGCGGCGACCTCGCCCTGGTGCGCTTCCTGCTAGGCCGGCGCGACCGTTGCCTCGACGACCGCCGCCTCGTGCGGCTGTGCGGCGCCATGCGCGCCTTCCTCTGCGCCTACGTGATCTTCTTCCTGGCGCTCCCCGGCCTGATGCTGCGCTGAGAGCGCAGCGGGAAGCGGGAGAGGGGCCGCCGCCCGCGCCTGGGGGGGAGGGCGCGCAGCCCCAGGACGGGGTCCTTCGGCGGGATGTGGCTCATCGCGTGCTCGGCCATCGCGGTGATCGTCAGGCTGGGGTTGACCCCCAGGTTCGAGGGGATCATCGAGCCGTCCACCACGTAGAGGTTGTCGTAGCCGAAGACCCGGTTCCGGGCGTCGACCACGCCGTCGGCCGGCGAGGTCCCCATCGGGGCGCCGCCGAGGATGTGGGCGGTGGTCGGCACGTTGAGCACCACCTCGTTGATCGAGCTGGCGGGGAAGCCGCCGGTGCGCTCCGCGATGTGGCGGGCGGCCTGGTTGGCGACCGCCAGGTAGCTCGGGATCGGCGGTGCCCCAGGGTCGCGGCGGCTGGTCAGCCCCTTGCCGAACGGCCAGAACCAGCGGCGCACCCGTTCGAGGCGCAGCGCGTTGTCGACGTTCTGCATCACCAGGACGATCGTCGAGCGCCGCGCCCAGCCGAACGGGCTCAAGGTGCGCAGGAAGTCGATCGGATGGCGCAGGCAGGTGGCGGCCCACTTCATCGGCCGGGTCAGCCGGGTGCCGTCGTCGACCAGCAGGGTGGCGAGGAAGCTCATCACGTCCGACCCCTTGGGATAGCGCACCACCTCGACGCAGGTGTCGGCGTCGGGATGGAAGCTGCTGGCGATCGCGATCCCCTGCGAGTAGTCGGCGTCCTTCCGCCGCGAGGTGGCGCCGCAGATCACCTCGCTGTTGGTGCGCACCGCGCCGCCGGCCATGGCGGAGAGGCGGGGGAGCTTGCCGGCGTCGCGGCACTTCAAGAGGAGATCGGTGGTGCCGAGCGCGCCGGCGGCGAGGACCACGCCGCGCGCCTGGATCGTCCGCCGCCCCGCAAAGAGCTTTCGGGTGGCGCCGCGGGTCGAGACCCGCCACCCCCCTTGGCCGTCCTCCTCGATGCCGGTCGCCAGGGTCTCGGGGCGGATCTCGGCGCCGAGCTTCTCGGCGAACCAGAGGTAGTTCTTGTCGAGCGTGTTCTTGGCGCCGTGGCGGCATCCCACCATGCAGCCGCCGCAGTAGGTGCAGGTGGTGCGCTCCGGCCCCGCGCCGCCGAAGAACGGGTCGGCGACCGTCTGTCCGGCCCGCTCGCCGAAGAGGACGGCGACCTCGGTCGGCCGGAAGGTCGCCTCGCGGCCGATCGACTTCGCGAAGTCGAGCAGGGCGCGGTCCCCCTCCCAGAGATGAGGAGTGGCGTTGACGCCGAGCATCCGCTTCGCCGTCTCGTAGTGGGGGGCGAGGGCCCGCTTCCAGTCGATCCCCTTCGGCCAGGTGCCGCGCTCGAAGGCGCCCTCCTCGGGGACCAGATGGGTGCAGGCGTAGACCAGCGAGCCGCCGCCGACCCCGGCCCCCGAGAGCACCAGCACGTCGCGCAGCAGGGTGATGCGCTGGATGCCGTGGCAGAACAGGGCGGGCATCCAGAGGAACTTGCGGACGTTCCAGTTGCTCTTCGGGAAGTCCTCCGTCCGCCAGCGCTTGCCGGCCTCGAGCACCAGCACCTTGTACCCCTTCTCGGCGAGCCGCAGCGCCGAGACGCTGCCGCCGAAGCCGGAGCCCACGATCACGTAGTCGTATTCGTAGCTCCCGGCCGGGGAGGCGTCCGCAGGAGGGGAGGTGGCTTGAGAATCGGCCATGGGGTCCTTTCTTGCCGCTCTGAGACGTAGTTTACGTCAAGTCGCGGCAAAGAGCGCTGCAAAGAGGACGTAACCCAAACCCGATAAACTCCCCCTCCATGCTGCGCGCCTTCTCCCTCCTGCTCGCCGGGCTCACCACCGTGCTCCTGCTGCGGGTGCTCGGCGCGGGGAGCCGGCTGCCGTTGCCGCGCTGGCTGGCGGCGTGCGCGGGAGCGCTGGTGGCCCTGGAAGGGGGGCAGGCGCTGTGGAGCCTGCGGCGCTCGCCGCTCGCGCTGCTCGCTTCGATCCCCCTGGGGCTCGCGGTGGCGGCGCTCGGGGCCGTGGCGTTGCCGCGCGGGGTCCGCCGGGTGCGCCGCCCTCCCGGGCTGCTGCCGCGGGCACTGGCTCTGGCGGGGATCGTCCTCGCCTGCGACGGGGCGGCCGGCTGGGCGACGATGCCGGCGCTGCCGCGGCCGCGCCATCACGCCGCCCTGCTCGACCGCGAGGTGACGGAGACCGATCTCACCCGGCTCTCCTGGTCGGCGGCCTTCGCGGCGCTCGGCGACAAGCTGGCCGCCGAGTACCCCTTCACGCAGTGGAAGGCGATCGACTGGCCGGCGCTCGCGGCCCGTTTCGCGGCGCCGGTCCGCGACGCCGAGGCGAAGCGGGACGACCGCGCCTACTACCGCGCCCTGCGCGCCTTCGTGTGGAGCGTCCCGGACGGCCATCTCGACCTGCGGGGGGACGACCGCGGGCTCAGGGCCGCGGAGGTGGGGGGCGGCTACGGCCTCGGCCTGGTGCGCCTCGACGACGGCCGGATGATGGCGGGGCGGGTCGACCCCCACGGCCCGGCGGCGGGGGGAGGTCTGCGCACCGGCGCCGAGATCCTGACCTGGAACGGCGAGCCGGCCGCCGCCGCGCTGGCGAAGGTCGGGGTCGACTGGAGCGAGGAGCCGCCGGCGACCGCCGAGGCGCGGGCGCTCCAGCGCCTGCGCTTCCTCACCCATGGTCCGGTGGGCGCCAAGGCGACGGTCGGCTTCCGTGATCCCGTCCACAATCCAAGCAGAAGGGAGCCCGGGGAGATCACCACCGCCGTGCTCGCCGCCGTGGCGGAGAAGTATCCGCGCCCGACCGGCACCCGCTGGGACGTGCTGATCGGCGACTCGATCGAGACCCGGCGGCTCAAGGGGGGGTACGGCTACATCAAGGTCAAGTTCGAGCTGCCGACCCTGCGCGACCTCCTCCCCGAGCAGCGGGTCGGGCGGGCGATCGAGCGCTTCCTCGCCGCCGGGGCTCCCGGGATCGTCGTCGACGTCCGCAACAACAGCGGCGGGCAGGACGAGATCGTCCCCCGCATCACCGCCTTCTTCCAGGCGCATCCCCGCCCCTACGAGATCGCCGGCTTCTTCGACCCGGCGAGGCGGAGCTTTCTCGCCCATCCGGAGACCGCCGTGCGCGTCTTCCCCGCGCCGCCGCACTGGCCCCGCCCGGTCGCCGTGCTGGTGAACGCCGACACCTTCAGCGCCGGCGAGGGGATCCCGCTCGCCCTCAAAGGTCTGCCGAACGCCGCGGTGTTCGGCTGGAGCGGCACCCAGGGCTCCTTCGGGGTGGGGGAGAAGACCGTGCACCTGCCGGCCGGCCTCGACCTCGTCTTTCCCTCCGGGCAGTCGCTCGACGCCGGCGGCCGCATCCAGATCGACGCCGACGGGGCAGGGCACGGGGGAATCGAGCCCGATCACCGGGTTCCCCTCGACGAGGCGGCGTTCGACGCCGCCTTCGTCCACGGGCGGGACGTGGTGCTGGAGGCCGCCCTGCGCTGGATCGACGGCGTAGCGGGTATGGCGAAAAGTCCTCGCTAGCGCGTGAGTTTCTTGGGATCGACAGGTTTTTTGGATAAAATCATTCTCCCTTCGTACCGGGCCAACGGATGAGAGAGCTGCGCAGGATCACCGAGCGTTACCGGCTGGACCGCCTCGTCTCGGCGTCCACCACCGGCGACGTCTTCCAGGGGATCGATCTCGCGACCGGCGAGCCGGTCGCCGTCAAGCTGATCAGCGGCGACAGCGGCGAGTCCGAGCAGCAGCGCGAGCGCTTCCTCGCCACCGGCCGCGCCCTCCAGGCCTTGCGGCATCCGAGCCTGCCGCGGGTGCTCGACTACGGCTTCACCGAATCCCACGCCTTCCTGGTCACCGAGTATCTCGACGGCTCCCCCTTCGCGGAGCTCGCCGGCGCCGCCTCCCTGCGCGTCATGGCCCTGCTGCTGCTGCTCGTCGACGGCCTCGAGGCGCTGGCGAGCCGCGGCATCGCCACCCGCAACCTGCGCGCCGAGAACCTGCTCGTGGTGGCGGAGGCGGAGGGGGAGCAGGTCAAGATCCTGGGGTTGGGGAGCGCCGTCCTCGAGCCCGGCGCGGTGCCGGTCCTCGACGGCTACTCCGACGACCTCCACGCCTTCGCCCTGCTGGCCTGCCGGCTGCTGAAGATCCCCACCGCCGCCCCGCTCGGCATCCCGCTGGCCGTGGCCGTCGAGCTGCGCGACGTCGAGTCGCTGCGCGCCCTGCTCGACGCCGCCCTCAAAGGGGATCCCGAGGGGCTCTATCCCTCCTTCGTGGAGGTCCGCCAGGCGCTGCGCAGCGCCCTCCGCGGGGAGTCGCGGCCGCGCACCGGAGGCTTCGAGACGCATCCCGGCACCGCTCCGCCCGTGGGGGTCGACCCGCGGGCCGCGAGCGACGCGGAGAACGCCCTGCTCGGCGCCCCGCCCCTGCCCTGGACGCCCGCGTTGTCGGCCACCTCGGCTTCCTCGGCCGCCTCGGCCACAGTGGCGCCGCCGAGGGCGAAGCCGCCGGCCTCCCCCGCGCCGAGCGTCCAGATCCTGCCGGACCTGAACGATCTCGACGGCACGATGATGGTGCTCGAGGACCACTTCATCGCCGCCGCCCCTCATTCTCGCCGCCGCCGCCTCCGGCCCCCCTGGCGATGGAGATTCCGCCGGCCGCCGAGGCGACGGGCGTCGTCATGCCTCCCAGGCTTCCCATGCCTCCCGGCGATCCGTTCGCGCCGTCTCCCGAGCCCCCGAATCCGTCCGAGGAGGTGGGGGTGGACACGATCGCCCGGCCGCCGGACACGCGGCCCTTCGTCGCTCCGCCGCCGAGCTTCTGGCGCAGCCGCCTGCTGTGGATCGGCCTCCCCGTCGCCGCCCTGCTGGGGACGGGGATCGCGGCGGTCCTCTTCTCCGTGCTCCATCCCGCCGCGGAGCCGCCCCCGGCGCCGGTGCCGGTGCCCGCCGTGGCCGTCTCCCGGCCGCTGCCGCCGCCGGCCGCCCCGGCCCCCGCTTCCGTCATGCCCGCCGCGGCGCCGGCTCATCCGCAGATCGTGCTCGCCGAGACGGCCCTCGCCGCCAACGATCTGAAAGGGGTGAAGGCGGCGCTCGACGCGATCTCCCCGGCCGACCAGGCGGCCCTGCGGCCGGACGAGCGCGAGCGCTACCAGCGCCTGCTCGACGCGCTCACCCCGCTCCAGCGGGAGGAGCTGGCGAGCGCCCTCGCCCGCGGCCTCGAGCGGGGAGACCTGCGGGCCCTGCGCTCGGCGGTGCGCGCGGTGCCGCCGGCCGAGCAGGGGAGCCTCCCCCCCGCGGTCCAGCAGGATCTGGCGCGGGCGCGCCAGGCGGTGGAGATCGACGGCCGGCTGGCGCGGGCGCAGAAGGAGGGCAACCTCCCGGAGGTGATCCGCCAGGCCGGCGCGCTGCTCGCCGCGCTCCCCCGCGCCGCGCGCGCCGGCGAGGCGAAGGAGCGCGCCGCGGGCGCCCTCGAGACGGCGGCGGACGGCGAGATCGAAGCCGGCCAGTACGACGCGGCCGCGGCCCGTCTCGACAGCCTGCGGCAGGTCTGGCCGGACCGTCCCGGGCTCGCCGGGCGGAGCGAGCGCCTGGCGGCGGAGCGCAAGGCGGACCAGGACGCCGACGCCCAGCTCGCCGCCGTCGCCCGCGCGGAGAAGGCCGGCAAGCCGCTCGACGGGCTGCAGCTGCTCGCCGGCGCCCGTCCCGAGCCGGCGCTCGGCGCCGCGCTTCCAGGAGGCGCGGCAGCGCCTGGAGGGTGAGATCGCCCAGCTCGACCGCCGCCCGCCCGAGCTGAGCCTGCGGGGACCCGAGACCGCGTACGAGAAAGGCAAGACCGCCACCATCCCGCTGCGGATCACCGACGACTTCGCCGTCAAGACGGTCGAGGGGTGGGCGCGCCCCGAGGGCGGGCAGTACGTCAAGGTCGCCGTCCGCCATCTCTCCGGTGCGGACTACGCGATGGACGTGCCGCCGGACCTGCACCAGAACAAGACGGTGGAGCTCTACGTCACCGCCACCGATCCTTCCGGCCACGTGGGGCAGCTCGGCAGCGCCGACCATCCCCTCAAGATGAAGCGGAAGAGCTGGATCGACAAGATCCTGGGCAAGAACGAGAAGGACGGCGGCCCGTAGCGGGCCCGCGAAAAAGGGGCCTCACCAAGCCGAGATCAGGCCGAGATCAGGTCGAGGCCCGTTCGAGGGCAGCCACCATCTCCTCGTCGCCCGGCCGCCGCGCCTCGGCGGCCGGCTCGACGCCGTGCCGGCGCAGCTCGGCGCTGGTCACCGGTCCGATCGAGAGGGCCCGCAGCTCCCCCCGCCGCCGCGCCCACTCGGCGCCGAACAGCTCCGCGAAGTGGCGCACGATCCGCGGGCTGGTGAACGTCACCCAGCCGAGCGGCTGCGCCGCGAACAGCTCTATGGCCCGCGCCGCCGCCGCCGCCGGGAGGCGCTTGTCGTACGCCACCACGGCGGTCACCGCGCCCCCCGCCGCCGTCAGCCCGGCGAGCAGCGCCGGTCGCGCGTCCGCCGCCTGCGGCAGCAGCACCCGGCGCTCCGCGACGAAGGGGGAGAGCTCCGCCGCCAGCCCCTCGGCGTCTGATGTTTCGGCGACGATCCGGGGCTCGATCCCCGCGGCGCGCAGGGCCGCCGCCGTCGCCGGACCCACCGCGGCGATTTCCGCCGTCAGGGGTCCGCTCACCCAGGGGAAAAACGCCTCGACGGCGTTCGCCGAGCTGAAGACGATCCAGTCGTAGCCGGAGGCCTCCGCGGCGGCTCGTTGCAGAGGATGAGGATCGGCGGGAGGGACCACGGCGAGAAGGGGCAGCAGCTCCACCCGGGCCCCGGCGCGGGAGAAGGCCGCGGCGAGGCTTGCGGACTGGTGCTCGGCCCGGGTGACGACGACGCGGAGGGGAGGGAGGTGGGGGAGGGTCACCGCCGGATCCGTTCCAGCACCCCATCCGCCCCGTCCTCCCGCATCGCCGCCACGCAGGCCGCCGCCGCTTCCTCCGGGGCTGGCCGCCACCCCCTCGCCGCGCGCCGCGTGCCGGCCGTCGGGAGTCGCCAGCAGAGCCGACAACCGCAGCCGACCGTCCCCTTCGGGGCGAGCCCAGGCGGCGAGGGGGAGGGTGCAGTCGCCCCCGAAGGCGGCCACGACGCGGCGCTCGGCGTCGGCGGCGCGGGCGGTGTCCGCGTGGTCGAGGGCGCGCAGCAGCTCGGCGACGGGGGAGCCGGCGCGGGCTTCGAGCGCCAGCGTCCCCTGCCCGGGGGCGGGGAGGAGGTCCGCGGGCGGGATCGGATGGGCGGGGAGATCCTGGAGCCCCAGGCGGACGAGCCCGGCGCCGGCGAGGATCACCCCGCCGGCGCCGCTCTCGCGCCACTTGCGCAGGCGGGTGTCGACGTTCCCCCGCAGCGGCTCGACGGCGAGGTCCGGCCGCAGGAGCAGGAGCTGCGCCCGCCGCCTCAGGGCGCCGGTGAGCACCACGGCGCCGACCGGAAGCCCGCCGATCGCCGTCGCCGCCGCGCTGACCAGCACGTCGCGCGGATCGGCGCGCTCGGGATACGCGGCGATCTCCAGGCCGTCGGGGAGGCGGACCGGCAGGTCCTTGAGACTGTGCACCGCGAAGTCGAGCGAGCCGTCGAGCAGGCCGCTCTCGAGCTCCTGGGTGAACAGCCCCTTGCCGCCGAAGCGCGCGAGGTCGCCCGCCGTCACGTCGCCGGTGGTGACGATCGGCACCAGCTCCACGGTGAGCCCCGGATGGGCCGCCTCGAGCGCGCGCGCCACCATCCCCGACTGGGCGAGGGCGAGCGGGCTGCGGCGGGTCCCCAGCCGCAGGTGCCGTACCTGGGAAGGAAGTGAGATCGCTTCAGCCTTCGTCATCGCCCTCAGGACCGTCGATGCCGTCGAGATGGAACAGCTCGCGCACCAGATCGAGGCGCGACAGCTCCTCGCCGCCGTCGCGGGCGCGCAGCCGGCTGCTCGGGTGGTGGAGGATCTTGCGCACCAGCGAACGGGTGAGCCGCTCGAGCTCCTCGTGGGTCCCCTCCGGGAAGCGCGAGCGCACGGCGGCCAGCTCGCGCTCGCGGATGCGCTCCGCCTGCCGTTGCAGGCGCGCGATCAGCGGCTCGGCCTCGAGGCCGCGGAACCAGGAGCGGAAGTGGGCGAGCTCGGCCACCAGGATCTCCTCGACCCGCGGCACCTCCTCGCGGCGCAGCTTGAGGTTGCGCTGGATCAGGTGGTCGAGCGAGTCGACGGTGTGGAGGAAGACGTTCTCGAGCTTGCCGGCGGCGGGCTCGACGTTGCGCGGCACGCCGAGGTCGACCACCAGCAGCGGCTTGCCCGGGCGCTGGCGCATCGTCGCCTTGAGGTCGCGGCGGGTGATCACCGGCTCGTCGGCGCCGGTCGAGACCACCACCAGGTCGGCCTCGCGGATCGCCGCCATCCGCTCCTCGAAGGGGACCAGCGCCGCCTCGGGGAACTCGGCCTGGAACTGCCGCGCCCGCTCGGCGCCGCGGTTCGCCACCCGCAGCTCGCGCGCCCCGCGCTCGACGAGGGGGCGGGCGACCGAGCGGGCGATCTCGCCGGCGCCCACCAGCAGCACCCGGCAGTCGTCGAGGCCGCTGAAGATCTGCCGCGCCAGCTCCACCGTCGCGTAGCCGAGCGACACCGCGCCGGCCGAGATCCCGGTCTCCCGGCGCGCCCGGCTGCTGGCCACCCCGGCGCAGCGCAGCAGCCGCTTGAGGACGGGCCCCTCGGCGCCGATCGCCTCGGCGAGGGCCGAGGCCGCCTTGATCTGCCCCAGGATCTCGGGCTCGCCGAGCACCATCGACTCGAGGCCGCTCGCCACCGCCAGCAGGTGGCGCGCCGCCTCCCCCGCGCGCTTGACGTAGAGGCGCCCGGGGCGCTCGAGCTCCGGCTCGCGGGAGAGGAAGACCAGCTCGAGGGCGGCGCGGTAGGCGCCGTCCTCGTCGCGCGGCTGGAGGTAGATCTCGGTCCGGTTGCAGGTCGAGAGCAGGAACGCCTCGGCCACCTCCGGCCGCGCCAGCAGGTGGACGAGCGCCTTCTCCGCCTCCTCCTTCCTGTAGGCCACCCGCTCGCGCAGCTCGATCGGCGAGCAGCGGAAGTCGGTCCCCACCAGCAGCAGCGGCGGATCCTGGCGGGGCAGCGGGTAGGGGAGGAGCGGGTCGTCCATCGGGCTGGCATGGCCTTCCCGGGCGGATCAGAGGAAGCCGTGGAAGTCGGTGAAGAAGAAGTTGACCGCCACCAGCGAGAAGAGGATGGCGCCGAACCCCGCGAGGCTGGCGAGCGCCGTCTGCCGTCCCTGCCAGCGGCGCAACCGGCGCAGCAGCAGCGCCGCGGCGTAGAGCACCCAGGTGGCGACCGTGAACAGGATCTTGGGATCGCGCAGCCAGCCGTTCTGGTAGAGGCGCTCGGCCCAGAAGGCGCCGGTGACCAGCGCGCCGGTCAGCGCCACGAACCCCACCACGAGGGCGCCGATCATCATCCGCTCCAGCACCTCGAGCGGCGGCAGCCTGCCGTAGAAGGTCGAGAAGCGGCCCGACTTCAAGTCGCGGTAGAGCTGGAGGAAGAGGAAGGAGTAGGCGGCGCTGACCACGAAGGCGGCGTAGCCCAGCAGCGCCAGCGAGACGTGGAGCGAGAAGAAGACGTCGTGGAAGATCGCGCGGTCCGGCGGATTGGGGCGCGCCAGGAGCGACGAGAGGAGCTGGAAGAAGAAGACCAGAGAGACCAGCCAGAAGCCGGTCGAGCGCGCCCGCCCGTGCCATTCCACGAAGACGTAGACCACCGCCACCGCGAAGGCCACCACCGAGAGCGCCTGCGACACCGTGGCGGCGGGGAACTGCCCCCACTGGACGGTGGCGGCGGCCAGCGAGGCGAGGTGGAGGAGCACCGTGGCGCGCAGCGCCGGGGTCGCCGTGCGCTCGGCGAACGGCGCCGCGGCGAAGAAGAGGAATCCGTAATCGATCGCCACCAGCAGGTAGGCCAGCGGCAGCAGGATGGTGGCGACTTCGAGGAAGGCTTGCACGGGGTCCGGTCTCCGAGGCGGATGCTAGCATCTTCTTGCCCGCCCTCCCATCCTCTGGTACTGTGCCGCGCTGCGGTCTGCGCAAGTCGTTGAAACTTTTACCGGCGGGAATCGGAATCGCTCATGGCCAACGTCGTCATCGTGGGGATGCAGTGGGGGGACGAAGGGAAGGGGAAGATCGTCGATCTCCTCTGCCCGGCGTTCGACGGCGTGGTGCGCTACCAGGGAGGGCACAACGCCGGCCACACGGTGAAGTTCAAGGACCGCCACTTCTCCTTGCAGCTGATCCCCTCCGGGATCCTGCATCCCGAGATGGTCTGCGTCCTCGGCAACGGCATGGTGGTGGCGCCGGACGCCCTGCTCTCCGAGCTCGCCCGCCTCTACGAGGCCGGGGTGCGCTTCGACGGCCGCCTCTTCGTCTCCAACCGCGCCCACGTCCTGCTGCCCTGCCACGCCGTCCTCGACCGCGCCCGTGAGGAGGCGCGCGGCGCCGGCCGCATCGGCACCACCTCGCGGGGGATCGGCCCGGCCTACGAGGGGAAGGCGTCGCGCTACGGCCTGCGCATGGTCGACCTCTTCGCCCCCGACCTCGAGGAGCGCCTGCGCCTGCTGCTCTCCCGCATCCAGGTCGAGCTCGAGAGCCTGGGGAGCAGCGAGCCCTTGCAGCAGCCCGCCGCCTACGTCGACCTGGTGCTCGGCTGGGCCGAGCGGCTGCGCCCCAGCCTGCGCGACACCGAGCAGCTCCTCAACGGCTGGATCAAGGAGGGGAAGGCCCTCCTGCTCGAAGGCGCTCAAGGGTCGCTGCTCGACATCGACCACGGCACCTACCCCTTCGTGACCAGCTCGAATTCGACCGCCGGCGGCGCCTGCACCGGCACCGGCGTGCCGCCGACCAAGATCGACGGCGTGATCGGCGTGCTCAAGGCCTACACCACGCGGGTCGGCGGCGGGCCGTTCCCCAGCGAGCTGACCGACGCCACGGGGGAGTTCCTGCGCAGCCGCGGCAACGAGTTCGGCACCGTCACCGGCCGCCCGCGCCGCTGCGGCTGGCTCGACATGGTGGCCGCCCGCTACGGCCAGCTCCTCAACGGGGTGGACACCGTGGCGCTGACCAAGCTCGACGTCCTCGACGATTTCGACGAGATCCCGGTCTGCGTCAGCTACAAGCTGAACGGCGAGACCCTGTCGAGCTTCCCGCCCGACCGCCGCTCGCTGGAGACCGCCGAGCCGGTGCTGCGCACCTTCAAGGGCTGGAAGCGCTCGACGGTCGGCATCGTCGAGTGGGAGGACATGCCGCAGGAGGCCCGCGACTACATCGACTTCATCGAAGCCGAGATCGAGGCCCCGGTGACCATCGTCTCGACCGGCCCCCGCCGCGAGGAGACGATCGTCCGCTCCCACCCCCAGCTCGACCGCCTCACCTCCGGCCGCCTCGGCCGCGTCCTCGAGCAGCGCTAGCTACTTCCTGGGGAGACTGCCTGGGAGCGCCGGCGCTCCCAGGAGCCCTTCGCCGGTTGGTCCTGTTTGAAATACAATCCCCCGCAACGCCATACAGATCAAACGGACCACCGATCCTGGAGAAGGAGACGGCATGTTCTGTCCGAGCTGCGGGTCCGAGTACCGCGAGGGGTTCTCGAGCTGTGCCGACTGCGAGGTGGCGCTGGTCGATTCCCCGGCCCGGGCGAGTCGCATCCCGATCCGGGTGACGTCGAGACCGTCTTCGCCACCAGCGATCCGGTCGCCCTGGTGACCGCGAAGTCGCTCCTCGACGAGGCCGGCATCCCCTACCTCGCCCGGGGCGAGGGGATTCAGGACCTCTTCGGCATGGGGCGGCTGGGGACCGGCTTCAGCATCATCGCCGGCGCGGTCGAGATCCAGGTCGGCGCCCATCGCGCCCAGGAAGCCGCGGACCTCCTCTACGAAGCCGGCCTCGAGCCTGGGGAGGACGATGGGGAAGGTGAGCCTCCCGGCTCTCTCCACGACGACGAACCTGACGAAGCGGAAGACGAATAGGTGCGGACCCCTCCGGCTGTCCGCACCGAGGAGGGCTCGCTCTTCTGCCCGGGCTGCGGCGGCGAGTACCGCGCCGGCGTCCCGCGCTGCGCCGGCTGCGGCCTGGACCTCGTCGCCCAGCTCCCGCCGGCCGCGGCGCTCGATCCCGCGACCCTCGCCGCCGTCTTCGCCACCGGCGACCGCGCCCTCCTCGCCGAGGCGAGGTCGCGGCTCGACGGCGCGGCGATCTCCTATCTCGTCCGCGGCGAGTCGCGGCACGACCTCCTCGCCGCCGGGCGTCTCGCCCCGGGGCTGCGCGCCGCGCCGATGGAGCTGCTGGTCCGGGCCGGGGATTGGGAAGTGGCGAGCGCGCTCCTCCTCAAGGCCGGGCTGGCACCCGTCGAGGCGACCCCCGAGGAGCAGAAGACGGGGGAGCTCTGGATCGCGGAGGAAGAGCAAGACGAAGAGCCGGAGGAGGCCGCGCCCGCGCGCGCCCCGCTCAGCCGCTGGAGCTTCGCGGCGGACCGCCTGCGCGGCTTCGAGCTGGCGCTGGTCCTGTTCATCGCTTTCAGCTACCCCGTCTTCTCTTCGCTCTGGGCCTGGTGGACCGGCCGGATCGGAGCCCATCCACCCACCGTCCTGGGTTCACTCTATGAGCTCCAGCAATCGCTGCTCGCCTTGGCGCTGCTCGCCTACGTGCTCGCCCGCCGCGGCAAGTCGTTCCGCGACCTCGGCCTAACCTTCCGCAAGACCGACCTCCTGGTGGGGCTCGCCCTCGCCCTGGCCGGGAAACTCGCGATCTTGCTCGCCTGGCGGGCGATGGACTCGATCTCTCTCCTCGCCACCGGCCACTGGATCGTCACCCGCCCTCCCATGCCGCGGCGCCCGTCCTGGGTCTCGCCTGGGTTCTGGGCCTTCTCCTCACCGTGGCGGTCGGCCCGTTCTACGAGGAGATGATCGCCCGCGCCTTCACGATGAGCGAGGTCGAGGCGCTGACCGGCAGCGCCGGCCTCGCCATCGCCGCGAGCGTCCTCCTCCAGACCTCGTACCACCTCTATCTGGGATTGCCGAACGCCCTCGCCGCGGGCGCCGCGTTCCTGGTCTCCGCCTGCTACTACGCCCGTTTCCGCCGTGTCACGCCGGTGATCCTGGCGCACGCGCTGTGGAACCTCTACGTAACCCTGCATCGCCTCTGAGCAGCCTGCCGAAGAACGCCGGAAGCTACCATGCGGCGCGAGAAGCCGGTCTGCGCCGAGGGAGAGGGAACCGTGGGCACGGAGGCGTGCCGCGCGGCTGGAAACCGTACGTCTGCCCAACGGAAGCGGACGGAACCGTCCGGTCGGCTTATTTACGCCAAGGGAAGCTTATATGGGGCCACGGAAGCTTATCTTTTCCCACGTGAGCTTATCGGCCGGCCCGGTAAGCTCATGGCCGGCGACATCAGGGGACGGCGCGGCCCGATAAGCTTATGTGAGGGGACATAAGCTTACCGCGCGGCGGATGAGCGGACATCCCGCCAAATACCCTTACCAGCCGGGCCGGTAAGCTACTTTGCGGCGAGGGAAGCTTACGGTCGCCCACGGCAAGGTACTTTGGCGGAAGTTAAGCTTGCCTTGGGCCATGGGAGCTTCCCTTGGCGGACGTGAGCGTATCGGCCGGGCCGGTCGCCGGATTTCCGCCGAAGGCAGCTTACCTTCGCGCGCGGCAAGGTTATTTGGCGGAAGATAACCTTGACTTGGCCCACGTAAGCTTACCTTGGCGCATGTGAGCTTACCTTGGCTCACGGAAGCTTACCGTCTCTCATGGCAGCCAACCTTGGCCCCCGTGAGCCTGCCGGGCGGCCCTCTCGAGGTAGCACTCCACGAATCAGGCAGCGCCGTCGGACCGCGCCGTGGAGAGGCACCCTCTTCTACACATCTCGCTGTCCTGGCGACGGTGGCCTGCGACCTCATCCCCTATCCCCTTCTCCTAAAGGAGAAGGGGGACGACTCCGAGGCCCATTGCCCGTAGGGTGCGCTGTGCGCACCAGAAACCTTGAGGGTGCGCACAGCGCACCCTACGAAGGCTCACCTTTGTGGAGCGTCCTCCCTCTCCTTCAGGAGAGGGAGACAGAGGGTGAGGTCGCAGGCCTTCAACGTCTTCTTGTCTGGAGATGTGTATAAAGAGCGTGGGCTTTTCAGCTCTGGGTTGGCGCCACCCCACCTCCCGAAGTCCCGGAGGGACGTAGGAGCGTCCTCCTCCAAGAAGCGACATCCTCTCTTCGGGCGCCGCGCCGGCGCCGCGGGCTTGAGCTCGCCGGCCGGCCTCTCTATCCCTGCGGCCCTCCGGGCCTGATGCACACCTCCAACCGGCCCTCGGCAGGCGGCCGGTAGAGCCGACCGCGATCACCTCTACGACCGCAGCGTCCAACAAGCTTTCCACGATGCGGTCCCGGCCGCCGGCCTCGTCAAGCCGGCGACCTGCCACGCCCTCCGCCACTCCTTCGCCACCCACCTCCTGATGGACGGCTACGACATCCTGATGGTCCAGGAGCTGGTCGCAGAATAACGACACCAGCTCCCGGGAGCTCCGTCCAGAGGCGTCCTGCCCATGGGGCCGGGAGAACAGAGCCCAGGGCCGAGGCCGATGCCCTGGGTTGAAAGGCCCGGAGGGCCGCAGGGATAGAGCCCGGGGCTTCAGCCCCGGGTTGGCGCCACCCCCAACCCCCGAAGTCCCGGAGGGACGCAGGAGCGTCCTCCTCCAAGAAGCGACATCTTTTTTCCTTCGGGCGCCGCGCCGCCGCGGGCTTGAGCTCGCCGGCCGGCTCTCTCCACGCGAGCCCAAGCCTGTTCTCTCGATCTCTCGACTCGGCGACAACCTGCCGGCGGCTCCCTGCGTCCCTCCGGGACTCCCGGGGTCGAGGTGGCGCCCATCCCGGGGCTGAAGCCCCGGGCTCTATCCCTGCGGCCCTCCGGGCCTGATGCACACCTCCAACCTGTCGTGTAACACCGCTCGGAGCCTACCTGCCTCCCGAGTCGTCCCTTTGTCGTGTAAGCACACCTCCGTCCCTCCATCCGGAAAGTTGCTTATGCGACAGCCCGAATAGCCTTGACGCGAATTCGGCATAGAGCTACTCTGCCAACTAAGCTCAGCCAATAGAAAGAGATAGCCCTCGAATGCCGCCGCTTGCTTCGACCGTCCACGCAGCGGAAAGTTGTCGTGTTGGCTGGGTAGAGGGTGGGGCGATTAGACGTTGAAACTAAGGTTAGGCGCGGAGGAAGGTAGACCGAGGTTTTGGAATCGAATATGGAGTCTCGTCTTGGAGACACTAATCATTGAGTGGCTGCTACGCCTTTTAGAGGCCTTCCAACTTTTGCGGCATGGGACTAGGTGGTTGCGGCCTCGTCTCCGATATCGCTTAATGCTGCTCTGGACGAAGGTAATGCATGGTAATACGGAATATTATCCGATCGCGTGCGATCCCGCGACCCTTGAAGAGGTTATAGGTTTAGGTGACCATTTCTACGAACGTTCGACGGGCCTCGAGGCTTGGGAGATCCGAGAGCGTTATCAACGTAATCATGAGAGCGTCACAGCAATTGTTTCGTTCAATAGAGAGAATGGCGCAAAATCAATCGTTGGTTTCTACGTTCTGCTTCCGTTAACCAAGCGTGGCGCCGAAGCCGTTAAGGCAGGCCGAGTGGAGGGTAGTAGGCATCTACGACCTGATGATGTCTGTCAGACTTTCAAACGCTTTGCCGCTCTCTATGTGAGTGCCGTGTTTGGAGTTGACAACTTTGCGCGAGTGGCGACTACTAACTTCCTCACGACAGAGATTCTGGGTCATGAGGACCGAAGGGCAGCACTAGGAGTAGTTTTCGCGCGGCCCACAACAGAAGAGGGTGGGGCAATTTTCGAGAACTTGACGGGACGCAAGACGGAACTTGGGCCAGTTCAGACAATCGATCTTGATGGTGACGACATGCGGAGTCGCTATATGGAGCGTGGCGTTAGGGTTAAGAACATAGGACATAAGAGGCGAGGTGCTCGCAAGCGCCGATCGGCTCCAGGTAAATGAGAAGCATAATGCTTGGCGCTCGCCCAACCCCAGCGCTGCACCGGACGCCAAACGCGCTTTGCACGTTTGGCGCGCGGTGAGCTTCAAAGGCGTTAGGCGGCACGAGACCAAGCCCTAAAGAACTTAGGATTGCCAAGTGAAACCCAAGCGTGTCCTCTTCAGGTTGCCCCAGCAAAAATGGCAGGCTGGGCGCGTTGTCCTCAACTGGAGTGGAGATCCAATTGGCGATCTCGAGCGCGTAGCTCGGAGTTATGCATCACTGGCGCACGACCGGGTCAAGGCTCTCCAATCTAAAGAGTGTCCGCTAACAGGAGGAAATGAGTTCGAGGCCTATCCGATAGTATTTCTCTACCGGCAAGCATTCGAGTTGACGCTAAAGGCTATTGTGTTCGCGGGTGCCGTCTTCTTACATGACATCGGTGAAGAACCGTTGGGTATGAGGCAGGTAATGAGGCACGACCTCATGCCACTGTTCAAGGAGGTAGATCGGATCTTCAACTCGATCGTGCCTGGAGGTTCGCCTTGGGACTTTGACCTGCCCGAACTCCGCACGAGATCCGACTTCCAGCAAATTATAAGGGAGTTCGATTACTACGATCGTGGGTCCTACACCTTTCGCTATCCTATTAAGAAGGACGGAGCGACAGCGAGCTTGGACCCAGGCTTTGAGTTCGACCTTTTTGCCTTCGCCGCGTTCATGGACCGCATACTGCCAGCCCTAGAAGGGGCACCCGAGTGGATACGGGAGGTGATGCAGGAAAGATGGGAAGCGGCCTACGAGGCACGACAAGAAGCATGGGCAAATGCCGACCACGAATCCCCGACTATGATTACGATCCGTCTGACTATGAGCCACCAGATTACGATGATGATCCATCTGATTACGAACCACCTGACTATGAACCAGACTGAACCTCATTCAGAGTCCCATGCGGCGGCGCCTAACAAAGCGGTCGAGCGGCCGGTAACCGCAAAAAAGCGGTTCCCGCTCGCTCACATTCTGAGCGTTCGGCGTAAGGCATCAAAGGCAAGCCTATGAACAAATCCGAGCGAGCTGTACAAATCTGGCCGCTTCTTACGCTGAGTGCAACTTACCGCCATGTTCTCAGCTATGACATGCTCTCGCGCCTTATAGGAGTTCCTAGGCCGGGTCTTGGGCAACTACTTGAGCCGATTCAGTCCTTTTGTATTCTGCGTAAACTTCCTGCTCTGACCAGCTTGGTTGTTAGTGAGGTCAGCGGGATGCCCGGTGAAGGTTTCATAGCCTCGGCGGATGTTCCGGCGGAACAAGGCAAGGGTCTTTAGCGAACAGTGGCTGAGTAGAGGGGTGCCTACACCAGAAGATCTGGAAACTGCTGTCCGAGCCCTCCCGAGCAGTGGGCGCTCTCTCGCCGAACTCCTGAGGGCGAGAGACGCGTTGAGAGGGCCGCAAACATGATTAAGGAGAAGATACTCTCGAAGGTTAAAGCCTTCCACGTCACAGGCGGCGATTCGCGCGTGTTTGGTGAAGATGCTGCCGAAAGGCGTAAGATGGGTCCTCAGCAAGTCGGAGAGCGATTCGCCCAAGTCTGGCGGGACCTTCTTGAGCCTCAAATAAGAGTAGCTCCTGAAATCACGCTTGACGAAGCGCGTGATCTGCTAGACGGAAAGTTTTTAGAGTATGCTCTTCCTGGTTACCAGTATCGGCAGATATCCATCGACTCGGCACTCTTTCTAGTGAGACTGAACCGTGAGGCGGACCAAAATGGTGCATGCGATCAACTCTGGTCGCTCGGAGCTCACAGAGACCCGACTCGCCTTTGTCTATTCTTCGAAGCCGCAGAGGCCAAGGCCCGCTCTGTGGCCATTGCCCATAAGCTAAGCTGGAAACCACAAGACCTTGCATTACAACTGCTCGTAGACTTTGTCAAGAAGTTTCCAGAGGAGGACGCTGGAGTGGCGAAGTAGCGCCCAACCCGGGCAGTCGAGCGGGCGGAAACCGCAAACAGCGCGGTTCCGCCGCTCACTGCTATCTACGTTAGGCGACAGGAGAGATTTGTGCCAAGGTGGACGGAAGAAGCAGCGCTGGGTGAACTCGTCGTATTGGTCCTGGAGATTGACGCACTTCGTAGCGAGCAGCGCTTCTCTGCGGCGCATGCGCGTTGGCTCACAAAGACTCTTAATTTTCTGGAAGAAGTCTTCGGCCCAGCGTCCATCTATTTTGGTACTGTCCAGAGTCTTCCGTGGCACGAGACTGGTTCCATGATCGTTCGAGGATTTGATCCTCAGGCTGGACTTGAACGGCGCCATCAAGAGGCATATCTGCGGCAACTTGAAACAGCGAAGGGCCTTCTCCAAGCCGCTGCAGAAGAGTTAGAGCGGCGGAGCCTTAGCGAGGTGTACAGGGGAAAAGACACGCCAACCGAATCCAGTGCAATTATCAAGGTGCTGAGCTTGGTTGAAAGAAAGCTCCGAAAGGTGATGCGATCCCAGCCGGAAAGGGAAGTGGAGGTGCAAGATGCTTTGGAGAGTCTCCTCATCGCTGCCGATATCGAATACCGCCGTGAAGCAGACGCCATTCCGTACTCGTCTAAGACCTACAGACCGGACTTCACGCTTGAAAAGCTCGACTTGGCGATTGATGTGAAGATCTGCGGACGTACAGATCGTGAGAAGGAGATAATCGGAGAGGTCAACGACGATATTCTGGCATACAAGACAAAGTACGGCAACCTGCTATTTGTTATCTACGACGTGGGAATGATCCGCGATATCGATTTCTTTGGAGAGCAATTTGAGAAGTCGGAAGGAGTTGTGGTCCGCGTTATCAAGCATTGAGCCACTTAACCCCGGCGCTTCAACGGACGGCTACGCTGCCGCTGAGCGGCAGAACGTTGGGCGGCAGCGGAGATTTTCTCTATGTTTCAGCTTGACCACTGGAAGCCAGAAGATCTTCTCAAGGCTATCGCGCTGGTAGGAGCAGCGATTGCGTTTGCAATCGGCTTAGCCCAGTACAGGCGCGCACAGCAATGGAAACGTGCGGAGTGGGTAGCGCAGGAGATGAAACAGCTCTTTTCGGACCCACTTATTGAACCGCGCTTCTCATGATCGATTGGAGTTCGCGGCGTATCCTTTTGTACCCAGAACGCGAGAAGCTCGAGGAACGCTACGTTGAACTTACGAATGACGTAGTTGCCCGGGCGTTGATGCCGCACGAAGAACGCCAGGGAGATAATAAGTTTACCCAGCTAGAAGCCGATATTCGCGCAGCCTTCGATCGGACGCTGGATGGCCTTGAACGGTTCTACTCCTACGTGCAGACCGGACTCGTCCAGATCAGCGACCTGCAGCCATATTTGAAATACTGGGCTGTAAATTTAACGCGCGATCGATTTACCGCTACAAGTTTGGATCGTGTCGTAAACCTCAGGGCTTACATGGACAAGTATGGCTTTGATGGAGCCCACAAGCTATGAAGGATATTGCGCGGATGAACGTCGCGTCGCAGTTGACGCAGCCAGTCAAGCATTAGTGTGACGGCGACATTGCGCCCGGAGAGGACCGGCCAACCTCTGCGCTCACCGGACGCCAACCGCACTATCGTGCGGCTGTCGCCGGTGGGCTTGAGAGACGTTACATGTAAAGGAGGAATCTAATGACTACCAAATTAGCCGCCGTACGCTACCTGGTTCCTGGACGCTCTACGGCGCGAATGCACTGGCGGTCTCGCTGGCGAGCGATCATGACGTCCTCCCGGATGCGGGGAGCACCAACCCGTTCGTCACCGGCAACCCGGTATTTGCCCCCAGCCGGCACTACCGCATACTGTTGCTCCCGCCGGGCGCGACCGTGGCGCCTGCGCTGGCGGGCGCGTGGGACCGCTCACCACGGCGAACATGCTCTTCCGGCTGAAGGGCGCGAACCCCAAGTGTTCGGCGCCTACACACCACTCCCGGGCGTGGTGGGCACGGGTGTGCCTTTACTTCGACGGCGCTCCGTCCAGGACGGCAATCGAGGCGGTCGTGGCGTCCGCTGGCGTCAGCATATATCTGACCAGGGACGCGATCATGGCGATGCTGCGCCAGACCGCGGCGCTCGCTTCAGGCTCCACGCTCGCCATGTCGTTCATGCTTCCAATCGAGTTGTTGGATCCCGAGGTGCGTCTCGGGGTCGAGCGAGCGGCAGAGGGAGCGCGGACGAGCGGCACACCCTTTATCAGCTTCTTCACACCGGCCGAGATGCTGGCGCTGGCCCGCGAGGCCGGCTCCAGAGAGGTTCAGCACGTATCGGCAGCCATGCTGGCCCAACTTCGCGGACAGGACAGATAGCCTTCGCCCGCCCAATCATTCAGAGGAGTTGCTAGTGTAGTGGGTCCGATATTCGGGATCATGATCGCGGCGGTCTTCGGCGACGATCACCCTGCGGCGGAGGCGGTAGAGACGTGACAGGTCGTAACGAGAACGCTTCGGAGGCCACGGGGACGGCGTCACGTCTCCGCCGAAGGGCAGGCCGGTGGATTGTCCAAGGACACGGGCAAGGCGTGACCGGGGCAGGTTTGAGGCCTCTTTCGAAGGAAGGCGGACCGGCGGAAGGTGATCCCTCCGAAGCGGCAGTCCCAGGCGGCCTGCCCTGCGAAGAGACGTGACGCCGTCCCCGTGGCCTCGGACAGGTTCTCGTTACGACCTGTCACGTCTCTACCGCCTCCGCCGCAGGATTGCCCAGCCCCCATCGGAAGCGTACTCAAAAAGGTCGCAGACTTCGGGCGCACTACACTAGGAGTGACGACTTAGCGGTCGGAACGAAGGACGACTCCAATCTGGGGCGCCGCCCAGGGTCTCCGGGCCCCTGGAGTCGTCGAGAACCGCCCCGGCGCTTGCCTCCCGCCCATCCCGACCTGCCGGAAGCCACGCCCGCGGTGCGTAACTTGTTGATTCGAATGGTGGGCCGTCAGAGACTCGAACTCTGGACCCGCGGATTAAAAGTCCGCTGCTCTACCAACTGAGCTAACGGCCCACAGGTGGGGGAGTATAGCGGAAGGACCCGCGGTTCTCCCCTCCTGGCCCTGTTCTCGCATCCCTGGCGGCCAGGGTCGGCCAGGGCTGGCCCGCTGCGAAGACCCGGAAGGAGACCGCCCATGCATCACACCCCCCAAGAGCTGGACCGCTGCATCGAGAGCTGCCAGGAATGCCACGAGGTCTGCCTGAGGACCCTCGCCTACTGCATCGAGAAGGGGGGGCGCCACACCGCGGCGCCGCACCTCCGGATGATGCTCGACTGCGTGGAGATCTGCCGGACGAGCGCCGACTTCATGCTCCGCGGGTCGGAGCTGCACACCGCCACCTGCCGCGCCTGCGCCGAGGTCTGCGAGCGCTGCGCCGACGACTGCGCGCGGATGCAGGAGGACGAGACGATGCGCCGCTGCGCCGAGACCTGCCGCCGTTGCGCCCAGTCGTGCGCCGAGATGGCCGGCGTCACGGTGCGGTAGCTTCCCGGCACCTTCTGATTGACGGAGCCCGATCGGGCCGGACGGAGCCGTTGCGCCCGCCGGTCGCGGGAAGACGTTCGATCTCTGGAAAGGACTGCTGAATGCGGAATCTCGTCATGATGGCGATGGCGATCGCCGGCCTTGCCCTGTTCTCCTCGCTGCCCGCCTCGTCCCAGGCGCCGGCCCCTCAGGCGCCAGCTCCGGCATCCCAGCCGGCGGCCGGCAAGGGGACGCTCGAGGACACCCTGGTGGCGCTCGAGAAGCAGTCGTGGGAGGCGTGGAAGAATCACGACGGCAAATTCTTCCAGGGGTTCCTCGCCGACGACCACGTCGAGCTCGGCTTCGGCGGACCGGCCGGCAAGGCGACGGTGGTGGCCGGCGTCGCCGGTCCGGCCTGCTCGGTCAAGAGCTACACGGTCGACCACTTTTCCGTGGCGGCGGTGGACGAGAACGTGGCGCTGGTGACCTACCATGCCGCGCAGGACACCACCTGCGGCGGCCAGCCGGTGCCCAGCCCCGTGTGGGTCAGCTCGCTGTATGTGAAGCGGGAGGGCCGCTGGATGAACTTTCTTTACCAGCAGACCAAGACCCCTAAATAATGTTTCTTTCGGCGCCTCCAGACCGCGGCCGCGCGCGGCTCCGCTGGAGGCTTTCGATCCCCTGTCGATTCCTTGACAGAGGTTCGATGACACGAATAAGATCTACAAAGCATCTAGGATTTAAGTATTTTTCTGGAAATGCTGCAATTCTCTGGACGATCCTACAAGCATTTTAATTTCGGGAATCTGAGAGCTCTCCGTCGGAGACGTACCAGAAACAAATAATTTATCGAGCTTGGGCGGGTCTGGTGCGGGAAGCGGCGGCACGCAAGCCGATCACGGAGAGGTCGACGGCAGATGGATGCGACGTGGAATCAAGCCAACGAAGCGAATGAAGCGGATATCGCCATCGTCGGCATGGCCGGCCGGTTCCCCGCGGCCGAGAATACGGCCGAGCTGTGGCGGAACCTGCGGGACGGCGTCGACGCCACCCGTCCGCTGAGCGACGAGGAGCTGCGCGCGGCGGGGGTCGATCCGCACCAGCTCTCCCATCCCAACCTGGTCAAGGTGATCGCGATGCCGCGCGGCGTCGACCGCTTCGACGCCGGCTTCTTCGGCTTCAGCCACCGCGAGGCCGAGGTCATGGACCCCCAGCAGCGCCTCCTCCTCGAGTGCGCCTGGGAGGCGCTCGAGGACGCCGGCTACGTGGGGGAGACCTACCCCGGCCCGACCGGCGTCTTCGCCGGCGTCTCGACCAGCACCTACCTGCTCTATCAGCTCCTGGCCAATCCGGCGGCGCTGGCGACCTTCGATCCGCTCCGCCTCGAGCTGGGCAATTCCGGCGACTACGTGACGACCCGGATCTCCCACAAGCTGAACCTGACCGGGCCGAGCTTCCACATCCAGAGCGCCTGCTCGACGGGGCTCGTCGCGGTGCACGCCGCCTGCCAGAGCCTGCTGTCGGAGGAGTGCGACATGGCGCTCGCCGGCAGCGCCTCGGTGAACGTCCTGCAACTGCGGGGCTACGTCTACCAGGAGGGAGGGATCCTGTCGCCCGACGGCCGCTGCCGGACCTTCGACGCCCGCGGACAGGGCTCCCTCGTCGGCAGCGGCCTGGGGATGGTGGTGCTCAAGCGGCTCGCCGACGCGCTGGCGGACGGCGACTCGATCCGCGCGGTGATCAAGGGGTCGGCGATCAACAACGACGGCGCCCTCAAGGTGGGGTACACCGCTCCTTCCGTCGAGGGGCAGGCGAAGGTGATCGCCGAGGCGCTGGCGCGGAGCGGCGTCGAGCCGGAGGAGATCTCCTACGTCGAGGCGCACGGCTCGGGGACGGCGATCGGCGACCCGATCGAGGTCGAGGCGCTGACCCGCGCGTTCAGCGGTTCGTTCAAGGGCCAGACGAACGGCCGGCGGCAGTTCTGCGGGCTGGGCTCGGTGAAGACCAACCTCGGACACCTCGCCACGGCGGCCGGGACCACCGGGCTGATCAAGACCACCCTCGCCCTCCAGCACGGCATGATCCCGCCGAGCCTGCACTTCGAGCGGCCCAACCCGGAGATCGACTTCGCGGCGAGCCCGTTCTACGTCAACACCGAGCTGAAAGCCTGGCCGCGCAACGGCGCGCCGCGCCGGGCCGGGGTGAGCGCCTTCGGCTTCGGCGGCACCAACGCCCATGTCATCCTCGAGGAGGCGCCCATGCTGCCGCCGGCGCCCCCCTCGCCGCGCCCGCACCAGCTCCTCCTGCTCTCGGCGCGCAGCCCCGCGGCGCTCGACGCCGCCACCGGCAACCTCGGGCGCCATCTGCGGGAGCACCCGGAGCTCGACCTCGCCGACGTCGCCCATACCCTGCAGCGGGGAAGGAAGGCCTTCGGCTACCGCTGCGCGCTGGTCTGCCGCGACCGCGACGAGGCCGTCTCCCTGCTCGCCGACCCCGCCGCCGAAGGGGTGTTCAGCGGGCAGCGGGAAGAGGCCGCGCCGAGCGTCGCCTTCCTCTTCTCCGGCCTCGGCGACCAGCACCTCCACATGGCGTCGGGGCTCTACGCGGCGGAGCCCGCGTTCCGCGCCGAGGTCGACCGCTCGTGCGAGTTGCTGAAGCGGTTCCTGGGGGTCGATTTGCGGGAGGTCCTGTATCCCGCGGCAGTCGGAGAGGGCGCCGCGGACACCGCCGCGCCCGGTCTCGACCTGCGGCGTCTCCTGGGGCGGGGCGCGACGCCGGCTGCCGCGGACGCGAACGACGAAGCCTCCCGCCGCCTCGACCGCACCCTCTACGCCCACCCGGCGATGTTCGTCGTCGAGCACGCCCTCGCCCGCCTGTGGATGGACTGGGGGATCACCCCGAAGGCGATGATCGGCTACAGCCTGGGCGAGTACACGGCGGCCTGCATCGCCGGCGTCCTCAGCCTGGAGGATGCCCTGTTCCTGGTCGCCGAGCGGGCGCGGCTGATCGAGGAGCTGCCCGCCGGGGCGATGCTCGCCGCGCCGCTGGCCGAAGCGGAGATGCGTCCCCTGCTCGGAGCGGGATCTATCGCTCGCCGCGGTCAACGCGGCGCAGATGTGCGTGGTGGCGGGGAGCGTGGAGGCGGTGGCCGAGCTCGAAGGAGAGCTCGCCGGCCGCGGCGTGGTGTCGCGGCGCCTGCGCACCTCGCACGCCTTCCACTCGCGGTGGATGGAGCCGGTCGCCGCGCGCCTGGTCGAGGCCGTGCGGCGGCTCGCCCTCAAGGCGCCGCGCATCCCGTATCTGTCGAACGTCACCGGCACCTGGATCACCGCCCAGGAGGCGACCGACCCCGAGTACTGGGGGCGCCACCTGGTGCAGACCGTGCGCTTCTCGGCGGGCCTCGAGGACCTCCTGCGGCAGCCCGGCCGCTTCCTGCTCGAGGTGGGGCCGGGGCAGACCCTGTCGACCTTCGCCCGCCAGCACCCGGCGGGGGGCGGCGTGAGCGTCGTTCCGACGCTCGGCGAGCGCGGCGGGGGAGCCGACCACGCGACCCTCCTCAAGGCCGCCGGGCGGCTCTGGCTCGCCGGCGCCGAGGTGGACGGCGCGCGCTACTTCCGCCACGAGCGGCGGCGGCGGGTGGCGCTGCCGACCTATCCTTTCGAGCGGCAGAGATACTGGATCGAGGCGAGCCGGATCGAGGTCAACCAGGAGACGGCGCCGGCCGATGCCGTGCTCGACGCTCCGGCCCCCCCGCCGGCGCTGACGGAGCACCCCCGGCCGGCGCTGCGCAACGCCTACGTGGCGCCGCGCGACGAGACGGAGCGGATCGTGGCCGGCGTCTGGCAGCGCCTGCTCGGGGTCGACGAGGTGGGGATCCACGACGACTTCTTCGAGCTCGGCGGGCACTCGTTCCTGACCACCGTGCTGGTGACCGAGCTGCGCCAGTCGTTCGGCCTCGACATCGGGATCCGCGAGCTGTTCGAGAAGCCGACCGTGGCCGGGTTCTCGGCGGCGATCGCCGCTCTGGCCGCGGCGCGGACGGACGCCGGGGAGGTGCGCGAGGCGGAGGCCCTGCCGCAGATCGTCCCCGACCCGGAGAGCCGCCACCTGCCGTTCCCGCTGACCGACGTCCAGCAGGCGTACCTGATCGGGCGCGGCGACGTCTTCGCGCTCGGCCAGGTGTCGACCCACGCCTACGCCGAGGTCGACGGGCGGATCGACCTCGAGCGGCTGACCCGCGCCTACCGCTTCCTGATCGCGCGCCACGACATGCTGCGGGCGATCGTGCACCCCGACGGCCGCCAGCAGATCCTCGAGTCGGTGCCGTCCTACCGGATCGCGACCCTCGACCTGCGCGGCCGCCCGGAGGCGGAGGCCGCCGCGGCGCTGGCGGAGATCCGCGCCAGGATGTCGCACCAGGTTCTCCAGAGCGACCGCTGGCCCCTCTTCGAGCTGCGCGCCTCGCTGCTCGACGGCGGGCGCACCCGGCTCCACTTCAGCTTCGACTTCCTGGTCGGCGACGCCTGGAGCCTGCAGGTCCTGCTCCCCGAGCTGAGCCTCGCCTATCACGGGCGGGAGGCGGAGCTCGCGCCGCTCACCCTGTCGTTCCGCGACTACGTGGTGGCCCTCGCCCAGCTCGAGGAGTCGGCCGCCTACCAGCGCGCGGTCGACTACTGGATGGCCCGCCTCGACGGCTTCCCGCCGGCGCCCGAGCTGCCGCTCGCGATGAGCCCGGAGGCGGTGCGCCGCCCCACCTTCGTGCGCCACCCGGGGCGCCTCGCGACGGCGAAGTGGCAGCGGCTCAAGGAGCGCGCGGCGCGCGGCGGCCTCACCCCGTCGGGGCTGCTGCTCTCCGCCTATGCCGAGGTGCTGGGGGTGTGGTCGAAGACGCCGCGCTTCGCGATCAACGTCACCCTGTTCAATCGCCTGCCGCTGCACGGCGAGGTCACCCAGCTGGTGGGAGACTTCACCTCGCTCACCCTGCTCGCCGTCGACAACACCCGCCCCGCGCCGTTCGCCGAGCGGGCGCAGCGGGTGCAGACCCAGCTCTTCGACGACCTCGATCACAGCGCGCTCTCCGGCATCCGGGTGCTGCGCGAGCTGACCCGGCGGCAGGGGGGGAGCGGGCCGGCGATGATGCCCGTCATCTTCACCAGCACCCTCACCCAGATCTCGCCGCGCGAGGCGTTGGCCGGGCTCGACGACGCGGAGCTGGGCTTCGTGATCAGCCAGACCCCCCAGGTGTGGCTCGACCACCAGGTGCTCGAGGACCCGCTGGGGCTCTCCTACAGCTGGGACGTCGTCGCCGAGCTCTTCCCGCCCGGGATGGTCGAGGACATGCTGGCGAGCTACCAGGGGCTGCTCGAGCGGCTGGTCGAGGAGGAGGAGGCCTGGCAGGCGGCGACGCCGGTGGGACCGCCCGCGAGCCAGCTCGCCCTCTTCGCCGCCGTCAACGCGACGGCGGAGCCGCTTCCGGACCTCCTGCTGCATGCCCCGCTCGCCAGCGTGGCGGAGCAGTCTCCGGAGGCCGTCGCCGTGATCGCGGGCGAGCGCTCGCTGACCTACGGCGAGCTCGCCGCCCGCGTCGAGGCGCTGGCGGGGCGCCTGCGCGCGCTCGGCGCCCGTCCCAACACCCTGATCGGCATCACCCTGGAGAAGGGGTGGGAGCAGGTCGTCGCGGCGCTCGCCGTCCTGCGCGCCGGCGCCGCCTACTGCCCGATCGACGCCGCCTGGCCGCAGGAGCGGCGCTGGCAGCTCTACGCGCACGGCGAGATCCGCGTCGTGCTCACCCAGAGCCGTCTCGCCGACGCCGCCGAGTGGCCGGAGGGGATCGTGCGGATCCTGGTCGATCGCGAGAGTGCCGCCGTCACCGCGGCGCTGGTGGAGGTCGCGGCGCCGGACGATCTCGCCTACGTGATCTATACCTCGGGCTCCACGGGGCAGCCCAAGGGGGTGGTGATCGATCACCGCGGCGCGATGAACACGATTCTCGACCTCAATCAACGCTTCGCGGTGGGGAGCGGCGACCGGGTGCTGGCGATCTCCTCACTCAGCTTCGACCTCTCGGTCTACGACATCTTCGGGATGATCGCCGCCGGCGGGTCGGTGGTGATGCCGGCCCCCGGGGAGCTGCGCGAGCCCGCCCGGCTCGCCGAGATCCTCCACCGCGAGCGGGTGACGGTATGGGACTCCGTGCCGGCGCTGATGGAGATGATGGTGAGCTATCTCGAGGGGAGCGGCGGCCGGCTGCCGGATTCGCTGCGCCTCGTGCTGCTCTCCGGCGACTGGATCCCGGTGACGCTGCCGGACCGCATCCGGGCGCTGGGGGCGAACGCGCGGGTGATCAGCCTCGGCGGCGCTACCGAGGCCTCGATCTGGTCGATCCATTATCCGATCGCGCGGGTCGATCCCGCCTGGCCGAGCATCCCCTACGGGAAGCCGCTGGCGAACCAGGGCTTCCACGTGCTGAACGGCGCGCTGGAGCCCTGTCCCGTCCACGTGCCCGGGCAGCTCCACATCGGCGGCGTCGGAGTGGCGAAGGGATACTGGCGGGACGCCGAGCGCACCGCCGCCAGCTTCGTGGTCCGTCCCGAAAGCGGGCCGGATGCCGGCGAGCGCCTCTACCGCACCGGCGACCTCGGCCGCTGGCTGCCGGACGGCAACATCGAGTTCCTGGGGCGCGAGGACTTCCAGGTCAAGATCCGCGGCTACCGCATCGAGCTCGGCGAGATCGAGGCGACGCTGCGCCGCCACCCCGCCGTGCACGAGGCGGTGGTGATGGCGCGCCGGGACGGCGCCGCCGACCGCCGCCTGGTGGCCTATCTGATCCCCGCCCGCGAGGAGCCGGCGGTGGCGGCGGCCCGCGGCGTCCTCGCCGACGAGATCTGGACGGCGGCGACCGAGGCGGGACGGCGGCAGGCGGAGGCGAGCCTCAGCGGAGGGACGATCCAGACCGACCGCGAGCAGCTCGCCAAGCTCGAGCGGGTGGCGGTCGGCTACATGGCCGCGACGCTGCGCCGGATGGGGCTCTACACGGCGGCGGGGGAGGTCCACACCGCCGAGGAGCTGGTGTCGCGCTACGGCGTCGAGGCGCAGTACGGGACGCTGATGCGCCTGTGGCTCGAGGAGCTCGCCGGGCGCGGAGCGCTGGTGGCGCGGGAGGACGGCTTTTTCGCCCCGGCGCCGCTGCCCGTCCCCGACCTCGAGGCGCTATGGGAGGAGATCGGCGACAACATCGTCGGCGAGATGGCGGCGACCCTGCGCCGCACCGGCGGCCAGCTCGTCGAGCTGCTGCGCGGCGAGGTCCATCCGCTCGAGGTCTTCTTCCCCGGCGGCGACCTGAGCCAGGCGGCGAAGATCTACGAGTCGGGCCTCTTCCTCCACGACACCACGGCGGCGGTGCTCGCTGCCATCGTCGAGAGGTGGCCGGCCGGCCGGCCGCTGCGCATCCTCGAGATCGGCGCCGGCACCGGGGGGACGACGATCCATCTGCTCCCCGTGCTGCAAGCGCTGCCGGCGGGGCGGGCGGAATTCACCTTCACCGACATCACCCCGTACTTCACCCGCCAGGCCGAGGAGCGCTTCCGCGACGTGCCGTTCTTCACCTACCGGCTGCTCAACATCGAGCAGCCGCCGGGCGAGCAGGGGTTCGCCGCGCACAGCTTCGATCTCGTCGTGGCGGCGGACATGCTGCACGGCGCGCGGGACCTCGACCGGGCGATCCGCAACGTGCAGTGGCTGCTCGCCCCCGGCGGCCGCCTGCTGCTCGAGGAGCCGACGAGCTGGAACCAGGTCTACAACGTCAGCAACGCCCTGCTCGAGGGCTTGAGCCTCTACGCGGACGACTGGCGGACGGACATCCCGTTCATCTCCTGCGAGACCTGGGAGGCGGCGCTCACCGCCAACGGCTTCCGCCGCTTCCGGGCGCTGCCGGACACCCGCGAGGTGGCCTGTCACGTCATCCTGGCGGAGGGGGCGCTCGCGGCGGGCGATCCGGCCGCCGCCATCCTCGGCAAGGCGGACGAGGAGGAGGTCCGCGCCTTCCTCGCCGACCGCCTCCCCGAGTACATGGTGCCGGCGGCGTTCGTGGTCCTCGACCGGCTGCCGCTGTCGGCCAACGGCAAGGTCGACCGCGGCGCCCTGCCGGCCCCCGAAGCCGCGCGGACGGGTGGGCAGAAGGAGCTGGTCCTCCCCACCACCCCCGAGGAGAAGGTGCTGGCCGGCATCTGGGCCCAGGTGCTGGGGGTCGAGCGGGTGAGCGTCGAGGAGCCGTTCTTCGAGATCGGCGGCGACTCGCTGCTCGCCGTGCAGCTGATCTCGCGGGTACGCGACGCCCTGCGGGTCGAGCTGTCGCTGCGCGAGCTGTTCGACGCCATGACCGTCGCCGAGATGGCCCGCCAGGTGGTCGCCCGCGAGGCCAGGCCGGGGCTCACCGGCAAGCTCGCGCGCATCCTCGTCGCCGTGCAGGAGATGGACACGGATGACGACGAGCCCGAGGCCGGGGCTCGGGAGTAGCGCCCTTGAGCGACCTCGAACGTCTGGCTTCGGCGGTCGGCCTCTCCGCGCGGCAGCGGGAGAAGCTGGCCGCCCTCCTCGCCGAGGAGGGGATCGACCTCGGCGGCGAGCCGCCGATCGTCCGCTTGGCGGACGACGCCGAGCTGCCGCTCTCCTTCTCCCAGCAGCGCCTCTGGTTCCTGCAGCGCCTGGAGCCCGATAGCCCGTTCTACAACATCGCCGCCGAGGTCCGGCTCTCCGGCGGGCTCGACCTCCCGGTGCTCGGCCGCGCCCTCGCCGAGGTGAGCCGGCGCCACGCCACGCTGCGCACCGCTTTCGTCGAGGCGGGGGGCGAGCCGCGGGTGCGGATCGACCCGCCGGCGCCCCTGCCCATGCCGCTGGTCGATTTGAGCGCCCTGCCGGCGGTGGAGGTCCGGCGGCTGGCCGCCGGGCTGACCCTGGCCGAGTCGCGCCGCGGCTTCGACCTCGAGGCCGGCGGGCTGTTGCGCGTCCTGCTGCTGCGGCTCCACCCGCGCGAGCACCGGGTCGTGCTGACCCTCCACCACGCCATCGCCGACGGCTGGTCGCTGGGGGTGCTGGTCGCCGAGGTGGGGACCCTCTATGCCGCCTTCGAGCAGGAGGGGCGCTCGCCGCTGCCGGAGCTGCCGTTCCAGTACGCCGACTACGCCGCCTGGCAGCGCGGCTGGCTGCAAGGCGAGGTGCTGGAAAAGGAGCTGGCCCACTGGCGCGCCAAGCTGGAGGGGGCCCCGCCGGTGCTCGAGCTGCCGCTCGACCGGCCGCGGCCGGCGCTGCGCAGCGACCGCGGGGGGACCCGCCTCCTCGTCCTCCCGGCGGAGCTGACGCAACAGCTGGAGGGGGTGAGCCGCCGCGAGGGGGTGTCGCTGTTCATGACCCTCCTCGCCGGCTTCCTCGCCCTGCTCGCGCGCTACAGCGGCCAGCACGACCTGGTGATCGGCTACCCGGTCGCCAACCGGGACCGCAGCGACATCGAGGGGATGATCGGCCTCTTCCTCAACACCCTGGTGCTGCGCGTCGGCCTGGCGGACGACCCCACGGTCCGCGCCCTCCTCGGCCGCGTCCGCGACGAGGTGGTGGAGGCGCAGGGGCACGGCCAGCTCCCCTTCGAGCGGCTGGTCGAGGAGCTGCGGGTGCCGCGCACCTTGAGCTACAACCCGCTGTTCCAGGTCCTCTTCGTGCTGCAGAACACGCCGGCCTCCGCGCTCGCGATCCCCGGCCTCGCCGTGGAGAGCGCCATCGTCGACCTGCAGACGGCGCAGTTCGACCTCAGCTTCCGTTTCGAGAAGGCGGGGGACGGCCTGCTGGGGCGCCTCGAGTACAGCCGGGACCTGTTCGACGGCACCACCATCGAGCGCCTGGGGGGAAACCTCGCGCGGCTGCTGGCGGGGGTTGCAACCGACCCGCGGCGCCGGCTCTCGGAGCTCCCCCTGCTCGGCGCGGCCGAGCTGCACCAGACGGTGTGGGAGTGGAGCGACAGCGCGCGGGTCTGGGAGCCCGCGGAGGGAGAGGGGGTCTGTCTCGCTCCCCTCCTCGAGGCCCAGGCGGCGCGGCGCCCGCAGGCTCCCGCCGTCACCTTCGGCGACGAGACCCTGAGCTACACCGAGCTCCACCGGCGCGCCAACCGCCTGGCCCACCGGCTGCGGCGTTTGGGGGTCACCCCGGAGGCGCGGGTGGGGGTCCTCCTCGAGCGCTCCGCCGAGCTGGTGGTCGCCCTGCTGGCGGTGGCCAAGGCGGGGGGCGCTTACGTCCCCCTCGACCCGACGGCGCCGGCCGAGCGGCTGTCCTGGATCGCCGGCGATACCGGGCTCGGCGTCCTGCTGACCGAGGAGAGCCTGGCGGGCTCGTTCGCCGTCCCCCCCTCCTGCCGGGTGCTGCGGCTCGACGAGGAGGCGCGGTCGCTGGCGGCGGAGAGCGGCGAGGAGCTCGCGCCGTGGGCCCTGCCGGACAACTTGGCGTACGTGATCTACACCTCGGGATCGACCGGCCGGCCGAAGGGGGTGGCGATCACCCACCGTTCGCTGGTCAACTTCCTGGCCGCGATGAGGGAGCGGCCGGGGCTGGCGGCGGCGGACACCCTGCTCGCGGTCACCACCATCTCCTTCGACATCTCCGTGCTGGAGATCTTCCTTCCCTTGGCCGTGGGGGCGCGGTTGGTGGTCGCCGGCCGCGAGGAGACGGCGGAGGGCGCCTCGCTGGCGCGGCTGGTCGCCCGCTCGGGGGCCACGGTGCTGCAAGCGACGCCGGTTACCTGGCAGCTCCTGTTGCAGCATTCCGGGGGAGCCGGCGCGGCGCTCCTCGCCTCCCTGCAAGGGATCTGCGGCGGCGAGGCGATCGCCGCCGCCACCGCCGCCGAGCTGGCGGCGCGGATGCGGTCGTTCTGGAACCTCTACGGCCCGACGGAGACCACCGTCTGGTCGATCGCCCAGCGCGTGCAGCCGGGGAGCGCCGCGGGGACCCTGCCGATCGGGCGTCCGATCGCCAACACCCGCGTCCTGCTGCTCGACGACGCCGGCCGGCCGGTGCCCCTGGGGGCCGCGGGGCACCTCTATCTGAGCGGCGCGGGGCTGGCGCGCGGCTACCTGCGCCTCCCCGAGCTGACCGCCGAGCGCTTCGTCCCCGACCCGCTGCCGACGGCGCCCGGCGCGCGCCTCTACCGCACCGGGGACCTCGCCCGCTTCCGGCCGGACGGCGCGCTCGAGTTCCTCGGGCGTAGCGACCGGCAGGTGAAGCTGCGCGGCTTCCGCATCGAGCTGGAGGAGATCGAAGCGGTGCTCCTGCGCCATCCGGGCGTCCGCGAGGCCGCGGTGGTGCTGCTCGAGGGGCGAGGAGACCCGGAGGACCGAGCCCTGTCCGCCTATGTGGTGAGCGATGCCGCCGATGCGGGGGAGCTGCGCCGCTTCCTGCAACAGCGATTGCCGTCCCACATGGTGCCGGCCTTCTTCACCGCGCTGCCGCGGCTGCCGCTGACCCCGAGCGGCAAGCTGGACCGCCGGGCGCTGGTGGCCGCGGGGCGGCCGGACCGCCGGACGGAGCCCGGGCGGCCTGCGGAGACGCCGGCCGAGCAGCTGCTGGCGGCGATCTTCGCCGAGGTGCTGCGGCTGGAACGGGTGGGGGCGGATGACAATTTCTTCGACCTCGGCGGCCATTCGCTGCTGGCGACGCAGGTCATCTCGCGCCTGCGCGCCGGCCACGGAGTCGAGCTGCCGCTGCGCGTCCTCTTCGCGCAGCCGGTCCTCGCCCAGCTGGCCCGCTTCATCGCGCCGCAGCTCGCCGCGGCGGCGCCCTCGCCGCCGCCCGAGCAGCCGGCCGCGGCCACGGAGGCGATGCCGCTGTCCTTCTCGCAGCGACGGCTCTGGTTCCTCGACCAGCTGGAGCCCGGGGGCTCGGCCTACAACATCCCGATCGAGCTGGAGCTGCGCGGGCGCCTCGAGGTGGGAGTGCTGGCGGCGGCCTTCGGCGAGGTGGTGCGGCGGCACGAGGCGCTGCGCACCACCTTCCGGCTGGCCGCCGGCGAGCCGGCCCAGATCGTCGCCGAGCGCAGCGACTGGCCGCTGCCGGTGGTCGACCTCCGCGCCCTCTCGGGGCCGGAGCGCAAGGCGGAGGCGAGCCGCCTGCGCGGCGACGAGGCGCGGATGCCGTTCGATCTCGAGCGGGGGCCGCTGATGCGCTCGCTCCTGCTGCGTTTCGGGGCGGTGCAGCACCGGCTGCTGGCGACCCTTCACCACATCGTCAGCGATGGCTGGTCGATGGGGGTGCTGGTGCGGGAGGTCGGGGCCCTCTACGCGGCCGGACTGGCTGGCGAGCCGAGCCCGCTGCCGGAGCTCACCCTGCAGTACCCGGCGTTCGCCGCCGAGCAGCGCCGGCAGCTGTCGGGCGCCGTCCTCGACGGCGAGCTCGCCTGGTGGCGCGAGCGCCTCGCCGGCATGCCGCCGGCGCTCGAGCTGCCGGCCGACCACCCGCGGCCGGCGTCGTTCAGCGGGCGTGGCGCGGTACACCCCTTCGTCCTGCGCGCGGAGAGCCTCGCCGGCCTCAACCGGCTCTCCCGCCAGCACGGGGCGACCCTGTTCATGACCCTCCTCGCGGGTTTCCTCGGCCTCCTGCAGCGTTATACGGGCGAGGACGACCTGGTGGTGGGGACGCCGATCGCCGGCCGCGACCGCTTCGAGATCGAGCCCCTGATCGGACTGTTCGTCAACACCCTGGTGCTGCGCACCGGCCTCGCGGGAGACCCCGAGGTCGCGATCCTCCTCGAGCGGGTGCGGGAGACGACCCTCGCCGCCTACGTCCACCAGGAGATGCCGTTCGAGCGCCTGGTGGAGGAGCTGGTGCCGGGACGCGATCTCAGCCGCCCGCCGCTGGTGCAGGTCCTGTTCGTGGTCCAGAACGCGCCGCTCGGCCCGCTCGAGCTTCCCGGGCTGGCGCTCAAAGTCCATCCGGCGCCGCGGGAGACGACGAAGGTCGAGCTGACCTGCTCTTTCATGGAGATCGAAGGGCGCCTCGAGGGGGAGCTCGAATACAGCCGCGACCTGTTCTCGGCGGCCACCATCGAGCGCCTGGCGGGGCATCTCACCCGCCTGCTGGCGGGCGCCGTGGCGGAGCCCGCCAGGCGCCTCTCGGAGCTCCCCCTGCTCGCCGAGGGCGAACGGCAGCAGCTCCTCGCCTGGAACCGCGAGACGCCGGAGACGCCCGGGAACTTAGGCGAGCAGACGCTGACCGCCCTCTTCGAGGCGCAGGCGGCGCGCCACCCGAAGGCGACGGCGCTCAGCTTCGAGGACGACGCCCTCACCTACGGCGAGCTCAACCGTCAGGCCAACCGCCTCGCCCGCCGCCTGCGCCGCCTGGGGGTAGGGGTGGAGTCACGGGTGGGTCTGCTGCTCGAGCGCTCGCTCGTCCAGTTGGTGGGAATCCTCGGCATCTTGAAGGCCGGCGCAGCCTACGTGCCGTTCGATCCCTCGGCCCCCGCCGAGCGGCTGGAGCTCCTCTGCGCCGATTCCGGGATCGAGGTGCTGATCACCGACGGCCGCGAGGAGCTGCCGCCGGTCGCGACCGTCGTCCGTCTCGAGGACGCGGCAGAGGAGCACCCGGGTGAGGAGGACGGCGACGAGCGCGACCTGGGGGTGCCGCTCTCCCCGGACAACCTCGCCTACGTGATCTACACCTCGGGGTCGACCGGCCGGCCGAAGGGGGTGCTGGTGCGCCACGGCAGCGTGGCGCGCCTGCTGTCGGCGACCGAGCCCTGGTTCGGCTTCGGCCCCGACGACGTGTGGACCCTCTTCCACTCCTACAGCTTCGACTTCTCGGTCTGGGAGCTGTGGGGGGCCCTCGCCTACGGCGGCCGCCTGGTGCTGGTGCCGTACTGGGTGAGCCGTTCGCCGGAGGCGTTCTGGTGGCTGCTGGTCGAGGAAGGGGTGACGGTGCTCAACCAGACCCCTTCGGCCTTCCGCCAGCTGGTGCACACCGACGGCGAGATGAAGGCGGCCGACCGCGCCGGCCTCGAGCTGCGGCTAGTGATCTTCGGCGGCGAGGCGCTCGACCTCGCCAGTCTCGAGCCCTGGTACGGCCGCCATGCGGCCGACGCGCCGCGGCTGGTCAACATGTACGGGATCACCGAGACGACGGTCCACGTCAGCTACCGGCCGCTCGCCCCCGCCGACCTCGCGCAGGCGCACCGCAGCCCGATCGGCGTGGCGATCCCCGACCTCGGTCTGCGCCTGCTCGATCCGCACCTCGGGCTGGTGCCGGTGGGGGTGACGGGGGAGCTCTGCGTGGGCGGGGCCGGCGTCGCCCGCGGCTATCTGGGACGGCCGGAGCTGACCGCCGAGCGCTTCGTCCCCGATCCTTTCGCCGCCGCGCCCGGAGCGCGCCTCTACCGCTCGGGGGACCTCGCCCGCTACCGGCCGGACGGCGAGCTCGACTACCTGGGGCGGCGCGACCACCAGGTCAAGGTGCGCGGCTTCCGCATCGAGCTGGGGGAGATCGAGGCGGCCCTGATGGCGCAGGCGGGGGTGCGCTCCGCGGTCGTGCTGCCGCGGCAGGACGCGTCCGGCAGCACGTCGCTGGCCGCCTACGTGGAGGCTGGGCGGGGTGGCCCGGCGGCGGGGGAGCTGCGCGAGCGCCTCGCCGGGCGCCTCCCCGAGTACATGGTGCCGGCCGCGTTCCTCGTGCTGGACGCGATGCCGCTGACCGCCAACGGCAAGCTCGACCGCCGGGCCCTGGCGGCGCTGCCGCTCACCCCGGAGGAGGCCGGCGCCGCCGAGGCGCCGCGGACGCCGACCGAGGAACGGGTGGCGGCGATCTTCTCGGACGTCCTGAAGCTCGAGCGGGTGGGGCTGACGGCGGACTTCTTCACTCTGGGCGGGCACTCGCTGCTGGCGACCCAGGTCGCCTCGCGGGTGCGTACCGTGTTCGGCGTCGAGCTGGGAGTGCGGGCGGTGTTCGAGACCCCGACCGTCGAGACCCTCGCCCGCCGCCTCGACGGTCAGCTGGGGGTCGGGGCCGCGGCGGAGATCCAGGCCATCCCGCGAGTGGCGCGGGACGCCCCGCTCCAGCTCTCGTTCGCCCAGTCGCGGCTCTGGTTCCTCGACCGGCTCGATCCGGGGAGCCCGGTCTACAACATTCCGATGCGGCTCAAGCTCACCGGGCGGCTCGACGTCGCGGTGATGCAGGCGGTGCTCGGCGAGGTGGTGCGGCGGCACGAGGTGCTGCGCACGACGTTCGGCGAGGTGGCGGGAGAGCCGGTGCAGGTGATCGCCGAGTGGACCGCTCCGGACGCGCCGCTGATCGACCTGCGCTCCCTGCCGGAAGCGGCGCGGGAGAGGGAGGAGGCCCGCCTCGCCGCCGCCGAGGCGAAACGTCCCTTCGACCTCGTCGCCGGCCCTCTGCTTCGGGCCTCCCTGCTGCGCTTCGCGAACGAGCGGCACGTCGCCCTCTTCACGATGCACCACATCGTCAGCGACGGCTGGTCGAGCGGCGTGCTGGTGCAGGAGCTGAGCGCGCTCTACTCCGCCTCTCTGGCAGGCGAGCCGAACCCGCTGCCGGAGCTCGCGGTGCAGTACGCGGACTTCGCCGCCTGGGAGCGGCGGCACCTGGTGGGCGAGCTCCTGGAGTCGGAGGTCGGCTGGTGGCGCGGGCAGCTCGCCGGCTTGCCACCCGCCCTGGAGCTGCCGGCCGACCATCCGCGCCCCGCCGTCCAGAGCCTGCGTGGCGGGCTCCACGAATTCATGCTGAGCGGCGAAATTCTCGCCGCGCTCCACCGGCTGTCGCAGCAGCACGGCGCGACCCTCTTCATGACCACGCTCGCCGGCTTCCTGGAGCTGCTGCAACGCTACATGGGGGAGGACGACCTGGCGGTGGGAACGCCGGTGGCAGGGCGGACCCGCGGCGAGGTCGAGCCGCTGATCGGGCTGTTCGTCAACACGCTGGTGCTGCGCGTCGACCTGGGCGGCGACCCGGAGATCGCCACCCTCCTCGCGCGGGTCCGCGAGACCACCCTCGCCGCCTACGCCCACCAGGAGGTCCCCTTCGAGCGCCTGGTCGAGGAGCTGGTCCCCGAGCGCGATCTCAGCCGTCCGCCGCTGGTGCAGCTCCTCTTCTCGCAGAACGCCCGGGCGATCCCCCTGGAGCTTCCCGGCCTCGCGCTCACCGTCGCCGGCGTCCCCACCGAAGCAGCGAAGTTCGAGCTTTCCTGCCTGGTGGCGGAGACGGCGGGGGGGCTGGCGGGGGCCTTCGACTATGCCAGCGCGCTGTTCGAAGCGGCCACCATCGTCCGCATGGCCGGGCACTTCGAGCGGCTGCTCGCGGGGATGGCGGCCGCCGGACCGGGCCGGCGCCTCTCCGAGATCCCGCTGCTGTCGCCCCTCGAGCGCCGGCAACTCCTGGAGGAGTGGAACGCGACGGCCTCGGCGCCGATCCGGGAGGCGACCGCCGTCGAGCTCTTCGTCCGCCGGGCCGCCGAGCAGCCGCAGGCTCCCTCCGTGGTGGAAGGGGAGCGGGTGATGACCTACGGCGAGCTCGCCGAACGCTCGGGGCGCCTGGCGGCGTGGCTGACGCGGCGTGGAATCGGCGCCGAGAGCCTCGTCGTCCTGGTGGCGCCCCGCGGCATCGACCTGGTGGCCGCCGCCGTGGGCGTGGCGCGCTCGGGAGCCGCCTTCCTGCCGCTCGATCCCGCCTATCCGCCGGAACGCCTCCGAGACCTGCTGCTCCGCAGCGGCGCCCGGCTCGTCCTCGCCGTTCCCGAGGTGGAGATCCCCGGCTTCGACGGCGACCGCGTGGCGATCGGCGGCGACGCCTGGGCAGGGGAGACGGCGGGCGCGTCCGTTTCCATCGCAATCAATCCCGCGCAACTCGCCTACGTCATCTACACCTCGGGCTCGACGGGGGAGCCCAAGGGGGTGATGGTCTCCCACGCGGCGCTGCGCAACCTGGTGAGCTGGCACCTGCGGGCGCACCGCCTGACGCCGGAGGACCGCTCCACTCTGGTCGCCTCGCCCGCCTTCGACGCCGCGGTCTGGGAGCTGTGGCCGGCGCTCTGTGCGGGCGCCGCGCTGCGCGTCGTGGATGAGGAGACGCGGCTCGACCCCGGGCGCCTCCTCGGCCTGCTGGCCGCGGACGGCATCACCGTCGGCTTCCTCCCCACTCCGCTCGCCGAACGGGTGCTCGAGCTGGCGCCGCCGGCCGAGCTCGCGCTGCGCGCTCTCCTCACCGGGGGCGACCGGCTGCGGCGGGTCCCCGCCGGACTGCCGTACGCGGTGGGGAATCACTACGGCCCCACCGAGGCGGCGGTCGTCTCCACCTGGACGCTGCTGACGGAAGGATCGGAGAGCCCTCCCGCGATCGGGCGGCCGATCGACGGCACGCGGGCCTACGTGCTCGACCGGCGGGGCGATCCGGTGCCGCCCGGCGTGGCCGGCGAGCTCTGCGTGGCCGGGGCGAGCCTCGCCCGCGGCTATCTCGGTCGGCCGGAGCTGACCGCGGAAGCCTTCCGTCCCGACCCGTTCATGGGGTCCGGGGAGCGCCTCTACCGCACCGGCGACCTGGCCCGCTGGCGCGGCGACGGCGAGCTCGAGTTCCTGGGCCGGGTCGACCGCCAGGTCAAGCTGCGCGGCGTGCGGATCGAGCCGGCGGAGATCGAGGCGGCGCTCGTCCGCCACCCGCAAGTGCGCGAGGCGGCGGTGCTGTTGGCCGGGGCGTTGGGAGCGGAGGCCGGCGAGCGGCGCCTGGTGGCCTTCGTGGTCCCTGCCGGCGCGGACCCGGAGAGTGGGGATCTGCGGGACTTCCTGATCGGGAGCCTCCCCGAGGCGATGATCCCCGCGGCCTTCGTCGTCCTCCCCGCGCTGCCGTTGACCCCCAACGGCAAGCTGGACCGCCGGGTCCTCCTCGCCCAGTCGCCCGAGCGCGGCCCGGCGAAGGAGCCGGAAGGGCCGCGCACCCCCCTCGAGGAGCTGCTGGCCGGCCTGTTCGCCGAGGTCCTCACCCTCGAGCGGGTGGGGTTGGAGGAGAGCTTCTTCGAGCTCGGGGGGCATTCGCTGCTGGCGACCCAGGTGGTGTCGCGGGTGCGCGACGTGTTCGGGGTGGAGCTCCCCCTGCGCACGATGTTCGAGGCCCCGACGGTGGCGGCGCTGGCGCGCTGGATCGAGCCCGCGCTGACCGGCGAGCGGGGAGGCGGGGTGCCGGCGATCGGGCGGGCGCCGCGCGAGGGGCGGCTGGAGCTGTCGTTCGCCCAGGCGCGCCTCTGGTTCCTCGACCGGCTGGCGCCGGACAACCCGTTCTACAACATGTTCGCCGAGGTCCGGCTGAGCGGCGCGCTGGACGTCGCGGCCCTCAGGGAAGCCTTCCAGGAGATCGTCCGCCGCCACGAGGCCTTGCGCACCACCTTCCGTCTGGAGGAGGGGACGCCGGTGCAGGTGATCGCGGAGTCGCCGACGTTCGCGGTGCCGATGATCGATCTGGAAGGTCTGGCGCAGGACGGCGGTCGCGGCTGGCGCGCCGAGCAAGGCCGCCTCGCCCAGGAGGAGAGCCTGCGCCCCTTCGATCTGACGCGGGGGCCGCTGTTCCGCGCCGCCCTGGTCCGCCGCGCCCCGCGCGAGCACACGCTGCTGGTCAACGTCCATCACGTCGTCTCGGACGGCTGGTCGATGGGGATACTCTTCCGCGAGCTCGCCACCCTCTACGGCGCCTTCGCGGCGGGCGACCCCTCGCCGTTGCCGGAGCTGCCGATCCAGTACGCCGACTTCGCCCTCTGGCAGCGCGAGTGGCTGCGCGGCGAGCGGCTGGCGGCGGAGCTCGACTACTGGCGGCAGCGGCTGGCCGGCATCCCGGAGAGCCTGGAGCTACCGCGCGACCACCCGCGCCCGGCCGTCGAGTCGTTCCGCGGCGGCATGGTGCCGTTCGCGCTGCCGGCCGGGCTGGTGCGCCCCCTGAGCGCCCTCGCCCGCCGCCACGGCGCCACCCTCTCGATGGCGATGCTGAGCGGCTTCACCACCCTGCTCGGCCGCTACGCGGGGCGGGAGGACCTCGCCGTCGGCATGGCGATCGCCAACCGCACCCGGCGGGAGATCGAGGGGCTGATCGGCTTCTTCGTCAATACCCTGGTCGCCCGCGCCGACCTCTCGGGCGCCCCCGGCTTCGCCCGCCTGGTGGCGCGGACGCGCGAGTCGGCGCTCGCCGCCTACGCCCATCAGGAGCTGCCCTTCGAGCGTCTGGTCGAGGAGCTGCAGCCGGAGCGCGACCTGAGCCGCAACCCGCTGGTCCAGGTGATGTTCGGCTATCAGAACTTCCCGCAGCCGGCGATGGAGGTGCGCGGGCTCACCCTCGCCCCGCCCGAGCACGGCCAGGCGATCGCCCGCACGGCGAAGTTCGACCTCACCCTCTTCGTCTTCGAGGACGGCGACCGGCTGACCGGCTCGATCGAGTACAACGGCGAGCTGTTCGAGGCGGCCACCCTCCACCGTCTGGCGGGACACCTCGAGAGCCTGCTTGCCGCGGCCGTGGCGGACCCCGAGGAAGCGGTCACGCGGTTGCCGCTGATGAACGCGGCGGAGCGGCACCAGGTCGAGGTGGAGTGGAACGACGCCGGCACCGGGTATCCCGCCGCGGCGAGCCTCCAGGCGCTGTTCGAGGAGGCTGTGCGGCTGCGTCCCGAGGCTCCGGCGCTGTTTGCTTGCGACGGCGGCGAGGTCTCCTACCGCGAGCTGAACCGGCGGGCGAACCGGCTGGCCCACCGCCTGCGCGCCCTCGGCGTGGGAGCCGGCAGCCGGGTCGGCCTCTGCCTCGACCGCTCGCTCGAGCTGGTGGTGGGAGTGCTGGGGATCGTCAAGGCGGGCGGCGCCTACGTGCCGCTCGATCCGGACTACCCGGCCGAGCGCCTGGCCTTCATGATCGAAGACTCCGGACTGCGGGTCCTGGTGGGGGAGGAAGCCGCCCTCTCGCAGCTCCCCGCCGCGCAGCGGGAGGCGGCGGAGGTCGTCCTGGTCAGCGACCCGAGTGGCTCGGATGCGGCCGGCGATTGGCTGGACGCCGACCCGCCGGTGACCGCCGGCGGCGCGAGCCTCGCCTACGTGATCTACACCTCGGGATCCACCGGACGCCCCAAGGGAGTGGCGGTGCCGCACCGCGCCGTCACGCGCTTGGTGCGCAACACCAACTACGTGCGCCTGGGGCCGGGCGACCGCATCGGCCAGGCGGCGAACATCAGCTTCGACGCCGCGACCTACGAGGTGTGGGGGGCCCTGGTGAACGGCGCCGCGATCGTGGTGATCCCGCGCGAGGTCGCCCTGTCGTCGACGGCGCTCGCCGCCACGCTGCGCGAGCGGCGGGTCACCTCCCTGTTCCTCACCACCGCCCTCTTCGCCCGCGTCTCGCACGAGGTGCCGGACGCCTTCGCGACTTTAAGCGAGCTGATGTTCGGCGGCGAGAAGGCCGACCCCGCCACGGCGCGGGCCGTCCTCGCGGCCGGGGCGCCGAAGCGCCTCCTGCACGTCTACGGCCCCACGGAGAGCACCACCTTCGCTTCCTGGCACCACCTCGCGGAAGTGCCTCCGGGGACCGACAACCTCGCGATCGGCCTGCCGCTCGGCAACACCTCCCTCCACGTGCTCGACCGCTGGGGATCGCCGGCCCCCGCCGGGGTGACGGGGGAGCTGTGCATCGGCGGCGACGGCCTCGCCTGGGGGTACTGGAACCGTCCGGAGCTGACGGCGGAGCGCTTCGTGCCCGGCGCCCCGGAAGCGGGCGGCCGCCTCTACCGGACGGGAGACCTGGTCCGCCGCCGGGGGGATGGCGTCGTCGAGTTCCTCGGGCGCCTCGACGACCAGGTCAAGATCCGCGGCTTCCGCATCGAGCCGGGGGAGATCGAGGCCCGCCTGCGCGAGCACCCGGCCGTCCTCCAGACCCTGGTGATGGCCCGCGAGGACACCCCCGGCGACCGGCGCCTGGTCGCTTACGTGGTACAGGACGCGGCCTACGAGGCGGCGGCGAGCGGCGAGCCGACGGCTCAGGTCTCGCAGTGGGGCGAGCTGTTCGACGACATCTACCGCCAGGAGGCGGCCGACGCCGATCCGACGTTCAACATCATCGGCTGGAACAGCACCTACACCGACCAGCCGCTGCCGCGCGCCGAGATGGAGGAGTGGCTGGCCGACACCATGGCGCGGATCGAGGCGCTTGCCGCCCGGCGGGTGCTCGAGATCGGCTGCGGCACCGGCATGATCCTCTTCCGGCTGGCGCCGGACTGCGAGCGCTACACCGGCACCGACGTCTCCAGCCGCGCCCTGGGCTACGTCGAGAGCCAGCTCGGCGCCCTTGGCCGCGCCGGGCGGCTTGACCCCGCGCGGGTCGAGCTCCTCCACGGCTCGGCGGAGCGGCTCGCCGGGCTGGCCGCCGGCTCGTTCGACACGGCGATCATCAACTCGGTGGCGCAGTACTTCCCGAGCGCCGACTACCTGGCCGAGACCCTGGAGCGGGTGGTCGCGGTGATGCGCCCCGGCGGCGCGATCTTCCTCGGCGACCTGCGCAGCCTGCCGCTGCTCGCCCCCTTCCACACCTCGCTCGAGCTGTTCCAGGCCGCGGACGACCTGCCGCTGCCGCGCCTGCGCCAGCGGGTGCAGGCGCGGCGGATGCAGGAGAACGAGCTGGCGATCGACCCCGCCTTCTTCACCGCCCTCAAGGCGCGCCTGCCGGCGATCGCCCGCGTCGAAATCCACCCCAAGCGGGGACGGGCGCACAACGAGCTGACCGGCTTCCGCTACCAGGCCGTGCTGCGGCTGGCGAATGAGGATGAGAAAGATCGCCAGGCGGTCGCGCCCCTCGAGGTCACCTGGCTGGATTGGCAGCGCGAGGGGCTGACCCTCGCCGCGCTGCGCCGGCGCCTGGAGGAGAGCGGGCCCGAGGCGCTCGGCCTGCGCAACGTGCCGAATGCGCGGGTGGCCGCGGATGCCGCCGCCGACCGTCTGCTCCATGCGAACGGCGAGGAGATCGGGACGGCCGGCGAGCTGCGCCGCCGGGCCGCGGCCGAGGCAGCGGGCGCCTGCGAGCCGCAGGATCTCTGGGATCTGGCGCTCCAGCTCCCCTATGAGGTCGAGGTGGGGTGGGCCTCACCGGGGGATGGCGGCGGCTTCGAGGCGGTCCTGGTGCGGCGCGACCGCGGCGGCTCGTCCGCGGACATCGCGGCACTGCTGCCGGAGCCTGCGGCCTCACCAGGCGAGCCGCTCGGCCGCTACACCAACAATCCCTTGCAGGGGCGCTTCGCCCGCCGCATCGCGCCGGAGCTGCGCTCGTTCCTCCGCGACCGGCTGCCAGACTATATGGTCCCCGCCGCCTTCGTGCCGCTCGACGCCCTGCCGATCTCCCCCAACGGCAAGGTCGACCGCAAGCGGCTGCCGGCGCCGGAGGTGGCGCGGCCGGGGAGCGCGCCGTCGCTCGTCGCGCCGCGCAACGCCGTCGAGGCGCGGCTGGTCGAGATCTGGCGCCAGCTGCTGGGGGTCGAGCGGGTCGGCGTCGAGGACGATTTCTTCGAGCTCGGCGGCCACTCCCTGCTCGCCACCCAGGCGCTGTCGCGGGTGCGCGAGGCGTTCGCGGTGGAATTGCCCCTGCGCACCTTCTTCGAGGCGCCGAGGGTCGCCGCCGTGGCGGCCGAAGTGGCGGCGCTGCGCCTCGCCGGGGGAGAGGTGGAGGGAGGCGCCATCGTCCCGGTGCCGCGCGACGGCCGGCTGCCGCTCTCCTTCGCCCAGGAGCGCCTCTGGTTCCTCGACCGGCTCGACACCCGCACGCTCGCCTACAACGAATCGGCGGCCTTCCGCATGGCGGGGCGGCTGGACGTGGCCGCCCTGCGCGCCAGCCTGGACGAGATCCTCCGCCGCCACGAGAGCCTGCGCACCGCCTTCCCGGAGATCGACGGCGAGGCGGCGCAGACGATCCGGCCGCCGGTGCCGTTCGAGATCCCGGAGGTCGACCTGCGCGCGTTGCCGGCGGGGGAGCGGGAGGAGGAGGCGCGGCGGCTGGCTCTCAGGGCAGCGGCGCGCCCGTTCGACCTCGGGCGCGGGCCGCTGGTGCGCGGGGTGCTGCTGCGGCTGGAGGAGCGGGAGCACGCGGTCCTCTTCGCGTTCCATCACATCGTCTTCGACGGCTGGTCGACGGGGATCTTCGTGCGCGAGCTGTCGGCCCTCTACGCCGCTCGGCTCGCGGGGAAGGCCTCGCCCCTGCCGCCGCTCGCCGTGCAGTACGCCGACTTCGCCGCCTGGCAGCGGCGCTGGCTGCGAGGGGAGGTGCTGGAGCGGCAGCTCGCCTACTGGCGGGAACGGCTCACCGGAGTCGCCCCCCTCGGCCTCGCCACCGACCGGCCGCGCCCCGTCCTGCCGCAGGCGCCGAGCGGCTGGCGGCCGGTGGTCGTCGCGGCCGGTCCGACGCGGCGGCTGCGCGAGCTCAGCCGCGCCCACGGCGCCACGCTCTTCATGACGCATGCTCGCCGCCTTCCAGGCGCTGCTCCACCGCTACACCGGGCAGGACGACGTGGCCCTCGGCTCTCCCATCGCCAATCGCAACCGCGGCGAGACGGAGGAGCTGATCGGCTTCTTCGTCAACATGCTGGTCCTGCGCACCGACCTCGCGGGCGATCCCAGCTTCGCGGACCTCGTCGACCGGGTGCGCCAGGTGGCGCTCGGCGCCTTCGCCCATCAGAACCTGCCGTTCGAGAAGCTGGTCGAGGAGCTGCGCCCCGACCGCGACCTGCGGCGCACCCCGTTCTTCCAGGCGAGCTTCCAGCTCTTCAACGTGCCGGCCTCCAGCCTCGACCTCCCCGGGCTCGCGCTGCGCCCCTGGGAGCTCACTCCCAGCTCGGCGAAGTTCGATCTCGAGCTCGCCCTGGTCGACGGCGGCGAGCAGCTGAACGGTCTGCTCTCCTACGACGCCGACCTCTTCGACCCCGCCACCATGGAGCGCCTGCTGGCCCATCTCGACCGCCTCCTCGCCGGCGCTCTCGAGAGCCCCGCGACCCCCCTCTCGGAGTTGCCGCTGCTGACTCGCCGCCGAGCACGGCCAGCTGGTGGTCGAGTGGAACGACACGCGGGCCGACCTCTGGGGGGGCGAGCCGCTGCACGGGCCGTTCGAGGCGCAGGCGCGGCGGAGCCCCGAGGCGGTCGCGGTGGTTTTCGAGGCGGCGGAGCTCACCTATGCCGAGCTCAACGCGCGGGCCAACCGGCTCGCCCATGCCCTGCGGCGCTGGGGAGTGGGGCCGGGGGTAAGGGTGGGGCTCTGCCTCGAGCGGTCGCTCGAGATGGTGGTCGGCATCCTCGGCATCCTCAAGGCCGGCGGCGCCTACGTGCCGTTCGATCCCGCCTATCCGCGGGAGCGCCTGGCCTTCATGCTGGCCGACGCGCGGGTGCCGGTGCTGCTCACCCAGGAGCGCCTGCTCGCCACGATCCCGCCGCCAGAAGGGGGGAGCGCGCCTGTCCCCCGCGGCCTCCGCGTCCTCTGCCTGGACACCCAGTGGGGGGAGGTCGCGGGGGAGAGCGCCGAGAATCCCGCCGTGCCGGTGAGCGGGGAGGATCTGGCCTACACGATCTACACCTCCGGCTCGACCGGACGTCCGAAGGGGGCGATGAACAGCCACCGGGCGATCTCGAACCGGCTGCGCTGGAGCCAGCGGCTCGATCCGCTGACCGCGGACGACCGGGTGCTCCAGAAGACCCCGTTCAGCTTCGACATCTCGGTCTGGGAGTTCTTCTGGCCGCTGTCGACCGGCGCCCGCCTGGTCGTCGCCCGCCCGGGCGGCCATCAGGACCCGGGCTACCTGGTGCGGCTGATCGCGGGCGCCGGGATCACCACGGCGCACTTCGTCCCCTCGATGCTGCAGCTCTTCCTCGAGGCCGACGACATCGAGTCGTGCGTCTCGCTGCGCCGGGTGATCTGCAGCGGCGAGGCGCTGCCGGCGGCGCTCGAGCGGCGCTTCTTCGCGCGCTTCCCGGGGGTGACGGCGGGAGGGCCGGCGCCGGCCCTCTACAACCTCTACGGCCCCACCGAGGCGGCGGTCGAGGTCACCGTCTGGCGCTGCGCACCGGAGCGCGGGCTCGACGCCGTGCCGATCGGACGTCCGATCGCCAACACCTCGACGCTCGTCCTCGATTCCCACTTCCGGCCGGTGCCGATCGGCATCCCCGGGGAGCTCTACCTGGGCGGCGTGCAGCTCAGCCGGGGCTACCTCGACCGCCCCGGCCTGACCGCCGAGAAATTCGTGCCGAATCCCTTCGCGTCCCCAGAAGATCCGGGGACGCGCCTCTACCGCACGGGGGACCTGGTCCGCCAGCTCCCCGGCGGCGAGATCGTCTACCTGGGGCGCCTCGACCACCAGGTGAAGCTGCGCGGCTTCCGCATCGAGCTCGGCGAGATCGAGGCGGCCCTCGCCGCGCTCCCCGGGGTGGAAGAGGTCGTCGTCGTCGTGCGCGAGGACTCGCCCGGCGACCAGCGGCTGGTCGCCTACTTCAAGGGCGACGGCGGCGGTGGACGAGCTGCGCCGGCCGTTGCGCGAGCGGCTGCCGGAGTTCATGGTCCCCGCCGTCTTCGTGCCGCTCGCGGCGCTGCCGCTCAGCCCCAACGGCAAGGTGGACCGGCGAGCCCTGCCGGCGCCCGAGCGCGGGCCGGAGCCGGAGCACGCGGCGCCGAAGACGCCGGTCGAGGAGGTCCTGACGGAGATCTGGGCCGAGGTGCTCGGCCGCGAACGGGCCGGCGCGCGCGACAACTTCTTCGAGCTCGGCGGGCACTCGCTCCTCGCCGTGCTGCTGATGTCGAGGATCGAGAAGCGGCTGGGGAAGACCCTCCCGGTCGCGGCGCTGTTCGCGGCGCCCACCCCGGAAACGATGGCGGCCGCCTTGAGCCACGCGGGCGACCGCGAACGCCGTCCGCTCCTGGTCGCCGTCAAGCCGCAGGGGGAAGCGGCCCCCTTCTTCTGCGTCCATCCGGTGGGCGGCAACGTGCTCTGCTATCTCGACCTCGCCCGCCAGCTGGCGCCGGAGCAGCCGTTCTATGCGTTGCAGAGCCCGCAGCCGGGGGAAGGCGCCCCGGCGACCGTCGAGGAGATGGCGCAGCGCTATCTGCGGGCGCTGCGCCGGCTGCGGCCGGCGGGCCCCTACCGGCTGGGCGGCTGGTCGATGGGGGGGCTGGTCGCCCTGGCGATGGCGCAGCGGCTCGCCGCGGAAGGGGAGGCGGTCGAATTCCTGGCGCTGATCGATACTCCGCCGCCGCCGGTCGAGGCCGTCCCTCTGGCGACCGATGACGAGCTGGTGGCGGGGTTCGTCCAGGATCTCGCCCATCTGCTGGGGGGGTTGGGGACGGCGATCGCAGCCGTCCCGGAAGAGCTGCGCGCGTTGCCGGCACGGGAGAAGCTCGATCGCGCCCTCGAGCTCGCTCACGCGGCGGGGCTGCTGCCGGCGGATCTCGGGCCGGTCCAGATCCGGCCGCTGTTCGAGATGTTCGCCGCCAACCTCCAGGCGAGCCGGGCCTTCGTCCGCCGGCCGTATGCCGGGAGCGTCGCGCTCTTCCTGGCGGAGAGCACCGCCGCGCGCTCAGGGCCCGAGATCGTCGACGGCTGGCAGCGGACGGCGCTCGGCGGCGTCGAGGTCCGTACCCTGCCGGGCGATCACTACAGCCTGCTGCGCCGGCCCGCGGGTCGAGCGGCTCGGCGCCGAGCTGATGGCCGGCCTCGCCGGCCTCTCCCGCCTCAGTTGAGCCGGAAGAGCGACGACGGGTCGGCCCGGGTCGCCTTCGACGCCGGCCTGAGGATGGCGGGCAGCGAGAGGATCGCGATCACGCAGGGGACGGCGATGAACACCAGCGGATCGTAGGGGCTGACCTTGAACAGCAGGCTCGACATCGTCTTCGCGAGGCCGAGGGCGAAGGCGAGCCCGGCGATCAGCCCGATGATCAGCAGAGCCGCCCCCTTCCACGCGAAGTGCCGCAGGATCTCCGGCCGGTCGGCCCCGAGCGCCATGCGGATGCCGATCTCGAAGCTCTGCTGGCGCACGGTGTAGACCAGGATCGAGTAGATCCCGATGATCGCCAGCATCAAGGCCGAGGCGGCGAAGAAGATCAGCAGGAAGGTGTTGAAGCGCACCCCGGCCTCCTCGTCGTGCCGGCGCTCCTGCAAAGTCTTGACGTCGTAGACCGGGATGTCCGGATCGACCGATTGCAGGAGCTGGCTGAGCTGGAGCCGGGTCTGGGCGTCCTCCCGCGGGGTCAGCAGCAGGATCGACGAGGTGCGCGAGCGCATCTGGAAGAGGGGGAAGTAGACGTCGCGGCGGACGTCGTGATCCGGCAGCAGGCGCCCGCGCTGATCGACGTCGCTGGTGACCCCGACCACCTCCGCCCACTGGTTCTGCGGCGCCCCGACCCAGAAGCGTTTGCCGATCGGGTCCTGGCCCGGCCAGAGCGCATCCGCAGCCGAGCGGCTGAGGACGGTGACCAGGGGGTGCTTCGCGTCGTCCTGCTCGCTGAGCTCGCGCCCCTTGAGCAGGACGAACCCCAGCTTGCGCAGGAGGTTGGGGGAGATCCGGTGCTCGTAGACCCGCACCTTGTCCGCGGGGGCTTCGAGCGAACGCCCCTCCGGCACCACGAACTTGATGTAGGAGCTCGACCCCAGCATGCCGGGGGCCCAGAGCCCCACCTCGTCGACGCCGGGGAGGGTGCGCGCCCGCTCGATCATCCGGCGGTAGAGCGCGTAGGCCGGCTCGTCGGTCTTGTACCGGGTCGCCGGCAGCTCGAACTGGGCGGTCAGCACGTGGTCGACCCGGAAGTGGGGATCGCTCTGCATCAAGGCCCCCAGGCTCTTGATCATCAGCCCCGCCCCGACCAGCAGGACGACGGCGAAGAAGACGGCCGAGACGACCAGGAAGCTCCGGGTGAACGCCGTCCCCGCCGACTGGGTCTGCCCCTTCCCCGAGGACTGCAGCTCCTCCTGGAGGTCCACCTGCAGGCTCTTTCGCGCCGGAACGATGCCGATCAGCAGGCTGATCAGGATCGACAGCACCACGGCGCCGGCCAAGGCGCGCAGGTCGACCGCGAAGTGGATGAAGGCGGGGAGGCCGTAGGCGGTGTTGCCGATCTTGCCGAGGAGATTGACGGCGAAATACGCCGCTCCCACCCCGAGCACCGCGCCGCCGAGACAGAGCAGCGCCCCTTCGAGGATGAAGTGGCGGATCAGGCGGGCCCGGGAGATCCCGAAAGCCAGGCGAAGAGCCACCTCGCGGCGGCGCTCGACCGCCCGGATGAGGAGGAGATTGATCACGTTGGCGCAGCCCACCAGGAGGACGAAGACGGCGCCGACCAGCAGGGTGAAGATCGAGACGCGCAGCCCCTCGTAGTCGAACTGGAAGCTGCGCAGCGGCTTGACGTCCGTCGTGTACCCCTGGTTGGCGGCGGGGAAAGTGGCGGTGAGCTGGCTCGAGATCGTCTTCATCTCCCGCCGCGCCTGCTCGATCGTCACTCCCGGGCGCAGCCGCGCGAAGACCTCCAGCCAGCGCAGCCCGCGGTCGTCGACGTACCCCTCGCGGTGGGTCAGCCGGGCCATGGTCACCGGCAGATAGAGGTCGACGTCCGGGTAGTAGAGGTCGTGGAAGCTCGCCGGCAGGACGCCGACCACCTGGAAGGTGAGCCCCTGGATCTGCACCCCCTGGCCGAGGATCGCGGGGTCGGCGCCGAAACGGCGCTGCCAGAGGCCGTGGCTGAGCACCGCGACGGCGACCGGGCCGGTGCGGTTTTCCTCCTCGGGCAGGAAGGTGCGGCCGAGCGCGGGGCGCACTCCCAGCAGGTCGAAATAGGAGGCGGAGACGAAGCCGGCCCACACCCGCTCGGCGCGGCTCTTGCCGGTCAGGTTGAGCTGCTGGTAGCTCGAGCTGGCGGAGATCAGCTCGAGCGTCCGGCTCTGCTGGCGCCAGGACTCGGCGTCCAGATAGGAAGCCGGGGAGGCCGCGCCCTCGGGCTGCGTGGTGTTCTGGAGGTGCACCAGCCGGTCCCCCTGCCGGTAGGGGATCTCGCTCAGCAGCGCGGAGCTCGCGACGCTGAAGATCGTCGTCGTCGAGCCGATCCCCAGGGTCAGGATGATCAGGACGGCGAGCGAGAGGCCGGGCCGCCTCACCAGAGCTCGCAGAGCATGCCGAAGGTCGTAAAAAATCATCTTTGCCTCGCAATATTTCGCCAAAGCCGGGCCACAAAGAAGGACTTTCGAGCCGCGAAAAATGCACCCGTCGGCGCGCCGGCCGCAGCTTGACAAGCGCCGATGTCAATCGTAGCATCTACATAAGAGCAACCGTTATTTTCGACGCGGAAAAAGCAGATTTGGAGAGTCATGGAAGTCGACGGCCGCCCGGAGAACCTCGACGAGCTGTTTTCCGGACGCGAGCCGGATGCAGCGCTGCCTGCGCCTCAGGCGCAAAGTAAAAAACGGCAAGTTCAAGAATTCTACGATAAGATCAACGACTCGCTCAGCAGCTCGATCTACGCCGACGACGCGACGTTCTTCAACTTCGGTTTCCTCCCCGACGAGCGCCCGCGCCACGCGCGGATCGAGCTCCCCGCGCACTGGCCCAATCGCAACCGGATCGATCTCGTCCTCGAGCTGATCGGCGACTGCGACTTGAACGGCCGCGACATCCTCGACGTCGGCTGCGGGCGGGGCGGCACGATCCTCACCGTCGATCGCTTCTTCACCCCCGGCGAGATCTGGGGGCTCGACCTGTCGCCGAGCGCCGTCCTCTTCTGCCAGCGGCGGATCCAGGGCCCGGATTTTCATTTCATCAATGGCGAGTCCGAGCGGCTGCCGTTTATCGATGGGTTTTTCGACGTCGTGCTGAACGTCGAATCCTCCTGCCTGTATCCCGACATCTACGCTTTCTATCGCGAGGTCGACCGCGTGCTCGGCCCCGGCGGACGTTTCCTCTACACCGACCTGATGCCGGTCGAGCACGTCGAGAGCTACAAGTCCTGTCTGCGCGGGCTCGGGCTCTCCTTCGAGCGCGACCAGGACATCACCCCCAACGTCCTCCTCTCGCTCGACTCCTACGCCGCGCGCAACCTCGAGGTGCACGACGCGCCGGCCTCCAAGGACGTGATGGAATTCTTCCTGGCCACGCCCGGCTCGAAGCCGTACCGCGACCTGCAGGAAGGGCGTCTCAGCTATCGCATCTGGCAGCTCAAGAAAAACGACTGATCTTCCGCGGGGGAGCAACGTGGCGAACGTCACTGCCATCATCGGCTGGGCCGGGAGTTTCTCCGGCTCGCCCACGATCGAGACCCTCTGGCGCGACCTCGCCGGCGGCGGCGCTCCGGCCGGCGCGTCTTCCGGGCGCGAGCCCTGGACCAGCCGGGCGCGGCTGTTCTCCGACGGCGCGAAGGCTGCGCTCTCCGACGCGGCCTATACCGACCGCCTCGACGCCGAGCGCACCGGCGTCTTCGCCAGCGGTCCCGAGGGAGACAGCCTGGCGGCCGATCTCGCCGGCGAGCTCGGCCTGCGCGGTCCGGCCCTCACTGTCGACGCCATTGCGGGGACTCCTCTGGCGGCGGTCGCCCGCGCCTGCCGGAGCCTGCTGACGGGGGAGTGCGACCTGGCGCTGGCGGGCGAGCTGCCGGCCGGCGGCGAAGGGGCGCTGGTGGTGCTGCTCAAGCGTCTTCCCGAGGCGCTGGCGGACGGCGACCGCATCTTCGCGGCGTTGCGCGGCGCCGAGGTGCAGACGCTGGCGCCGCCGCCGCCGGCGGTCCCCGCGGCCTGGCGCGATCCGGCCGATCCCGGCGATCCCGTGCCGGCCCGCGAACGGCCGGCGCTCGCCAACCCCTACGCCCCGCCCGCCAACCGCCTCGAGGCGGCGATCGCCAGCGTCTGGCAGGACCAGCTCGGAGTCGACCGCGTGGGGATCGACGACAACTTCTTCGAGCTCGGCGGGACCTCCATCGTCGGAGTCAAGATCATCGCCCTGCTCAAGGAGTGGCTGCAACAGGAGATCCCCACCGTCAGCCTGTACGAGGGGCCCACCGTCCGCGCCCTGGCCCAGGTGCTGCTCGCGAGCGGCGCCGCGAAGGGCTACGATGCCGTCCGCGACCGCGGCGAGCGGCGCCGGAGGAAGCTCCAGCGCCTGGGGCATGGGACGCGGCAGGACGCGGCCGACTGAACGCAGGCTAACGGGGAGAAAACCATGGCGATGGCGTCACCCTCCACCCTCTCTGCCGCCCCCGTCCCGCCGCGCCGGAAGCGGCGGATCGGCCGCGCCGTTCTCCTGGTCCTGGGGCTCCTGCTCCTCCTGGTGGTGGCGTGGGGGCTCTGGATACGTCACCGGATGGCGGCGAGCCTTCCCGTGCTGCGCGGCGAGCTCGCCCTGCCCGGCTTGAGCGCGCCGGTCAGCGTCGAGCGCGACGCGCTGGGAGCTCCCACCCTGCGCGCCGCCACCCGCGTCGACGCGGCGCGCGCCCTGGGATTCGTCCACGCGCAGGACCGCTTCTTTCAGATGGACCTGCTGCGGCGGGAGGGGGGAGGGGAGTTCGGCGAGCTGTTCGGGCCGATCATGATCCTGCACGACCAGAACCGCCGCCGCCACGGCTGCCTGCTCAATGCCACCCGCATCCTGGCCGCCCTGCCGCCGGCCCAGCGCGCCGTCCTCGCAGCCTACGCGGAGGGGGTCAACGCCGGCCTGCGGGCGCTCGGCGACAAGCCGTTCGAATACCTCCTGCTGCGCGCCGAGCCGCGCCCCTGGAAGCCGGTGGACTCGATCCTCGCCATCTATGCCATGCACTTCGATCTCGAGGACTGGCAGACCCGCGTCGAGACCGACCTCGGCGAGATCCACGACCGGGTGCCGGCGAAGGTCTTCGACTTCGTCGATCCCGCCGGCACCGAGTGGGACGCGCCGCTCGTCGGCGCCGCGTTTCCCACCCCGCCGGTCCCCGGCCCCGACGTCCTCGACCTGCGCAAGGGCCCTCTGCCGAAGGTGGCGGCGCTCACCCGTCAGGAACCGGCGGAGACCCTGCCCGGCTGGGAGGGGTGGACGGGCGGCGGGGATCTCTTCGGCAAGACGGGCAGCAACGCCTGGGCGGTCGCCGGCAGCCACACGGCCGACGGGCACGCGCTGCTCGCCAACGACATGCACCTCTCGATCACCGTGCCGAACATCTGGTACCGCGCCTCCTGGAGCTGGCGCGACCCCGACGGCGCCGAGCGGCGGGTGACCGGCGTCACGCTGCCGGGGGTGCCGGTGCTCGCCAGCGGCAGCACCGGGCGGATCGCCTGGGGGTTCACCAACAGCTTCGCGGACGTCATCGACCTGATCGACCTCGAGCTCGATCCCCGCGATCCCGAGGTCTACAAGACCCCCGCCGGCCCGAAGCGCTTCGAGCACCGGACCGAGCGGATCAAGATCAAGGGACAGAAGGACGAGATCTTCGACGCGGTGAGCACGATCTGGGGCCCGGTCGTCACCCGCGACAAGGCCGGCCACCCCAAGCGCGCCGTCGCCTGGACCGCCGACTCTGCGGAGGCGACCAACCTCGGGCTGTTCGACCTCGAGTCGGCGAAGAACCTCGACGACGCGATCGCCATCGCCCACACGACCGGCGTGCCGGCGCAGAATTTCGTGGTCGCCGATGCCGCGGGACGGGTGGGGTGGACGATCATCGGCAAGCTGCCGCGCCGGATCGGCTGGAGCGGTCAGGTCCCCGGCTCCTGGGCCGACGGCACCCGCCGCTGGGACGGCCTGCTGCGCCCGGACGAGATCCCGCAGGTGGTCGATCCGCCGTCGGGGCGGATCTGGTCGGCCAACAACCGGGAGGTCGACGGCGAGATGCTGGCCCGGCTGGGAGACGGCTGCTACGACCTCGGGCCGCGCGCCCAGCAGATCCGCGACCGCCTGCTCGGCCTCGAAAAAGCGACGCCGAAGGACATGCTCGCGTTGCAGCTCGACGACCGCGCGCTCTTCCTGGCGCGCTGGCACGACCTGCTGCTCAAACTCCTCACCCCGGAGGCGGTCAAGGCCGACCCGCGGCGCGGCGAGATGCGGCGCCTCCTCGCGACCACCTGGACCGGGCGGGCGTCGGTCGATTCGGTCGCCTACCGCATCGTGCGGGAGTTCCGCGACGCGCTCGAGAAGACGGAGTTCGCGAGCCTCACCGGCCTCAAGGAAGAGCCCAGCATGCCGTTCTACCGCGCCCGGCGGCGCTTCGACGGGCCGCTCTGGCGGCTGGTCAACGAGCGTCCGGCGCACCTGCTCGATCCCCGCTTCGCGACCTGGGACGCCCAGCTCCTGGCGGTGGCCGACGGCGTGCTCGCCGAGCTCAGGAAGGCCGGCCCCAACCTGGCCGACCGCACCTGGGGCGAGGCGAACGTGACGCGGGTGGCGCACCCGCTGAGCGCCGCCATCCCCTTCTTCGGCAAGCGGCTCAACATGCCGCCGCGGCGGATGCCGGGCGACCTCGACATGCCGCGGGTGACCGGCGTCGACTTCGCCTCCTCGGAGCGCATGGTGGTCTCCCCCGGCCACGAGGAGACCGGCATCTTCCACATGCCGGTCGGCGAGAGCGGCCACCCGATGTCCCCCCACTACGGCGACGGCCACGACGCCTGGGTGGAAGGCCGGCCGACGCCCTTCCTCCCCGGGCCGGCGACGGACGTGCTGAAGCTGGTGCCGAAGAAGCCTTAGGGGACTTCCACCAGCGCGTCGGGGAGATCGGTCTCCAGCCGGGTGAGCCGCGGAAACCGGCTGGCGACTCCCACCACCAGCACGATCGCGAGGCCGATGCCGATCAGCATCAGCGCCATGCCGCGCCCCTTGCCGACGCCGATCAGCTGCCCGACGCTCCCCGCCAGCGCTCCGCCGGGGGCGAGCAGCGGCTCGAAGACGTGGTCCGCCAGCGGGCCGGCGACGAGAAAGGCGAGCGGCAGGGTCGACCAGGCGACCATCCGCCGCACGGCGAAGACGCGCCCCTGCAAATCGGGCGCGACCTTGATCTGCCAGAGCGCCTGGCTGGCGCCGTTGAGGACCGGCAGGGTGAGCATGTAGACGAACGCCGCGGTGGAGATCAGCAGGGCGCTGGCGCGCAGGCCGCCGAAGGGGAGGATCAGTCCCTGGAGCAGCAGGAAGCCGAGGATCCCCGCCACCCGCCGCCGCGGCCCTCCCCAGACGGTCATCACCAGGCCGCCGACCAGCGCGCCGAAGCCCGCCGCCGTGAGCACCTGCCCGAGCACGGCGGGGGAGGCGAACGAGAGGACCATCGGCCCGAGCAGCACCTGCACCATGCCGGTGCCGATGTTGGTGACGGCGAGCAGGCCGAGCAGGGCCAGCAACCCCGGCCGCTGGCGGATGAACGACCACCCCGAGCGCGCCTCCTCCCACAGCGAGCCGCGGCTCGCGATCCCCTCCCGCGTCACGGGGGGCGGCGGCATGCGGATCACCAGCAGCGCGGCGACGGCGGCCAGATAGGTGGCGAAGTCGATCAGCAGGACTCCCTGGCGGCCGATCGTCACCACCAGAGCGCCGGCCACCAGGGGGGAGAGGATCTGCGCCGCCGCGTCCCCCATCTGACCCATGCCGGCGGCGCGGCCGAGGTGCCGCCGGGGGACCAGCAGCGAGGTGGCGGCGGTGAAGGCCGGCCAGCTCAGGGTGCTGAAGGTCGAGATCACCGCCATCAGCAGATAGATGTGCCAGAGCGCGAGCCGCCCCTGCCAGCTCAACAGGGCGAGGACGAGGGTGGCGGCGCCGGCGCCACCGTCCGCCAGGATCATCGCCCACCGGCGGTCCCAGCGGTCGACCAGCGCTCCGGCGAAGGGGGAGAGCAGGAGCCCCGGGACGGTGGTCGCCAGGGTGATCAGGGCGAAGTAGGTCGCCGAGCCGGTCTGCTGGTAGACCCACACCGCCAGGGCGAAGCCGGTGAGCTTCGACCCGAAGGCGGAGATCACCTGCCCCAGCCAGACCACCACGAAGACGGTCATCCCGCGGCTCTCGGTCTGACTCTCCAGGGCGCTCTCAGTCATCGAGAGCGCTCAACGGGCGGGGGACTCCCGGCGCGTCCCGCCAGTAGCGCCGGGGCTCGAACGGGTAGGTCGGCAGGGGCACTCGGCGGCGGCGCTCGCCGGCGTGGAACGCGCGCCAGTCCGGCCGGCCGCCGGCGAGCCAGAGCTCGGCGAGGGCGTGGGGATCGAGCCCGTTCGCGGCAGGCGATGCCGGCCGGGCGTTCGATTCTTCGCTCCGGGTGAGAACCCGCTCCGGGTCGCGCCGCCGCAGCAGGCCGGCTACGTCCTCTCCCGGACGGCAGACCAGCGCCCGGCGGTGGGCGAAGCGGCGGCGCCCGGTCTGCAAGGTGAAGGCGACGTCCGCGAGCGGCAGCTCCGGGTGGCTCGCCAGATGCTCGGCCAGGGCGTCGGTGGCGCGCTCGAGCGCCGCCGCGCTGCGCGCCGAAAGGAGGAGCACGGCGGCGTTGCGCGACGGCGAGGCGTTCGATTCCGGCGCCGGGGCCTCCTCGACGACCAGGTGGACGTTGGTGCCGCCGAAGCCGAAGGAGCTCACCCCGGCGCGGCGCGGCTGGCCGTCCGCCGCGGGCCAGTCTGCGAGCGCCGTGGCGAGGCGCACGGGGCTCGCCGCGAAGTCGATCTCCGGGTTGGGCTCGGCGACGTTCAGGGTGGGGGGATCTGCCGGTGCTCCAGGGCGAGCACCGTCTTGATCAGGCCGGCGATCCCGGAGGCGACGTCGAGGTGGCCGATGCTCGACTTCACGGAGCCCAGGGCGCAGAAGCCGCGGCGCGGGGTGTGGGGGCGGAAGGCGCGGTTCAGCGCCTGCACCTCGATCGAGTCCCCCATGCGGGTGCCGGTGCCGTGGGCCTCGAGGTAGGAGAGGGTGGCGGGATCGATCCCCGCCGCCGACCAGGCCTCGGTGAGCACCTCGGCCTGCCCCTCGACGCTGGGCGCCGAGTAGCCGACCTTGAGCTTGCCGTCGTTGTTGACCGCCGAGCCGCGGATCACCGCGCGCACCGGGTCGCCGTCGTCGAGCGCGTCGCTCAGCCGCTTGAGCAGCACCATGCCGCCGCCGTTGCCGAAGAACATGCCGTCGGCGCCGGCATCGAAAGCGCGGCAGCGCCCGCTGGGGGACTGCACGCCCCCCGCGTGGAAGAGGTAGCCGGCGAGCAGGTTGACCTTGATCGACACCGCGCCGGCGAGCGCCAGGTCGCACTCGTCGTTCTGCAGGCTGGCGGCGGCGAGGTGGACGGCGAGCAGAGAGGTCGAGCAGGCGCTCTGCACGGTGAAGCTCGGCCCCTTCAGGTTCAGCTTGTAGGAGATGCGGGTGGCGAGCGAGTCGCCGGAGTTGCCGGTCAGCATCTCCAGCGGATCGACGCCGACGTCCGGCGTCAGGCCGGAGATCAGATTGAACAGGAGATAGGTGCTGAGGCTGGCGCCGGCGAAGACGCCGATCGACCGCCGCCCGGCCTCGGCCTCCGGGTCGTAGCCGGCGCTCTCGAGCGCCTCCCAGGCGAGCTCGAGCCCGATCCGCTGCTGCGGGTCGAGGATCTCGGCCTCCTGATCGCCGATCCCGAAGAAGGCGGCGTCGAAGCGGTCGACGCCGGGCATCTGCGCCGTCCGCGGCACGTAGCGCGGATCGCCGCGCAGGGCTTCCGGCACTCCCAGCGCCGCGAGCTCCGCGGCGCTCAGCGTGCGCACGGCCTCGACGCCGTCGCGCAGGTTGCGCCAGTACTCGGCGAGGTTGCCGGCGCCGGGGAAACGGCCGGCCATGCCGACCACGGCGATCTCGGTTCCGTCGTATTCGACTGCGGTCACGGGGCTCCCGTCTGGAGGGGATTGGATCGGAGTCATGCCGGGTCGCCGGCGCGCGACTTCTGGAGCTGCCGCGCCTTGCGCCGCTCGCCGCGGCTGCGGCTCCCCTCGAAGGCGGGGACCGTCACCTCTTCCTCCAGGCCCGCACCCGCGGCAGCACCAGCGCCGACGCCGAGCAGGCGGACCAGGGCGGCCACCGTCGGCGCCTCGTAGAGGGTGACCTCGGAGACGTCGACCTCCAGCGTCTCCTTGAGCCGGCTGATCACGCGGATGCCGGCGAGCGAGTTGCCGCCCAGCTCGAAGAAGTTGTCGTGCACCCCGACCCGCTCGAGGCCGAGGATCTCCTGCCAGACGGCGGCGATCCTCTCCTCGGCCGCGCTCTCCGGCGCCACGTACGGATTGGCCAGGGCGGGCCGGGGGTGCCCGGCGCTAGGGCTGCTCGGTGCGATCCGTTTCTGAAGCTCCGCCGGGCGTTCCTCCGTCGTCGCCGGGAGGCTGGCGGCATCGGTGGAGGCCGCGACGGGGACGATCTCGAAGCTGCGCGCGAAGCGCCGGCCGTCGCGCAGGGCGGCCCAGGGCTCGGCGCCGCCGCGCGCCATCTCGGCGAGGATCGGCTCGACGGCATCCTGAGCAGCCCGGCTGGCCGGCGGCAGGTCGAGGGCGCGCCAGACGACGTTGGCAAGCGCGGGCGGCAGGAAGCCCGCGGACCCGAAGTTGGGGCTGGGCCGCGGCGCCGGCGGCGCATCGCCGTCCAGAGTCTGAACGCCGGCGGTCACCACCAGCAGCTCGGCCGGCCTGGCGACCTCCCGCTTGCCCAGCGCCTGGGCGAGGAAGAGCAGGCTGTAGAAGCCGCGGTCGAGAGCATCCTGTGCCCCTGCCGCGAGCGACCAGAGATGGACGATCCGCGACGGCGCCTCCCCGAGGGCGGCGAGCAGCTCCGCGAAGTCGGCGTTCCGCCCGGGAGCCACCTCGAAGGTCGCGGCGTCGTGGCGGAGAAACCCGTCGCCGGCAAAGGCGCGCGCCACCCGCCGGCCGTCGGCGGCCAACCGCTCGGCGAGCCTCTCGCCCAGCTCGGAGCCGTGGTCGTCGAGCAGCAGCCAGAGCCCGCCGTCGCCGTGGGTTGCCTCGTCTCCCAGAGGCGCGAGCGGCGCCGGTTTCCACACCGGCGCGTAGGTCCAGTCGCGCGGATCGGCGGCGCGCTTCCTCTCCGACCTCTCCGGCAGTGGCTCGACCCAGAAACGCCGGCGCTCGAAGGGGTAGGTGGGGAGGGAGACCCGGCGCCGCTCTTCCGCCGCGCCGAACGTTTCCCAGTCGAAATCCCCTCCCGCCATCCACAGCCGGGCCACGGCGCGCAGCAGGACCGTCTCGTCCGCCTCGGCCGACCGCGGATGGCGGAGCGACGAGATCACCGCCTGCTCCGGCAGCCGCGCCGGGTGCTCGCGGGCGAAGCTCGCCAGCGTGTCGCCGGGGCCGGCCTCGAGCAGGATGCGCTGCGGCTCGGCGAGGAGCTGGGCGAGGCCGTCGGCGAAGCGCACCGTGCCGCGGAGCTGGCGCGCCCAGTACGCCGGATCGGTCGCCTCCTCGGGGCGCAGGAAGCCGCCGGTGACGTTAGAGATCAGCGGGATCGTGGGCGGTGACAGCCGCACCCGGCCGACGGCGGCGGCGAACGTCGCGAGGATCGGGTCGGCGGTGTGGGAGTGAAAGGCGTGCGAGGTGTGCAGGCGACGGGCGGTGAAGCCGTTCGCCGCCAGCTCGGCCGCCAGCGACTCGATCGCCTCCGGGGCGCCGGAGACCACGCAGAGGTCCGGACGGTTGACCGCCGCCAGCGACAGCGTCCCCTGATGGTCGGGAAGATGACGGTCGAGGAGGGTGGCCACCTCCGCCTCGCGCAGCGGCACCGCGAGCATCGCCCCCGGCGCCATTCCCTGCATCAGCCGGCCGCGCTCGACGACCAGCGCCAGCGCGTCCTCCAGGCTGAACACCCCCGCCAGGCAGGCGGCCACGTACTCGCCGATCGAGTGGCCGAGCAGGGCGGACGGCCGCACCCCCCAGGAGAGCCAGAGCTGCGCCGTCGCCCAGGAGAGGACGAAGAGCGCCGGCTGGGCGATCTCCGTCTGCTGCAAGCGCTCCGCGGCGCCTTGCGGATCGCTCGCCGCATTGTCCGCCGAATCCGCCGAATCCGCCGAATCCCCCCACAGCAGGGCGCGCAGGTCGAAGGGCAGCCGTTCGCAGCAGGCGTCGACGGCGGCGCGGAAGACCGGCTCGCTCGCGTAGAGGCCGCGTCCCATCCCCGGGTACTGCGCTCCCTGCCCCGGGAAGAGGAAGGCGACCGGGTGCTCGCCCGGCGTCGCGGTGAGGGTCATCACCCGCTCGGGGTCGAGCGTCTCCAGAGCGTCAGCCGCCGCCGGCAGGTCGCGGCAGAGGAGGGCCCGGCGGTGGGCGAACGCCTTGCGCCCCACCTGCAAGGTGTAGGCGATGTCGGCGAGCGGCAGCTCCGGCCGGTCGCGCAGGTGCTCGGCGAGGCGGAAGGTGGCGCGGTCGAGGGCGGTGGCGCTCTTCGCGGAAAGCACCAGGAGCTGCCACGGGCGCGCCGGGGCGGCAGGCTCAGGGACCGGCGCCTCCTCGAGCACCACGTGGGCGTTGGTTCCCCCCATGCCGAGCGAGGTGACGCCGGCGCGGCGGGGAACGCCGCCGGCGCTCTCCCACGGCCGCAGCTCGGTGTTGACGAAGAACGGGCTGTTGGCGAAGTCGATCCGCGGGTTGGGGGTCGCGAAGTGGAGGCTCGGCGGCAGGGTGCGGTGGTGGAGCGAGAGCACCGCCTTGATCAGGCCGCAGACGCCGGCCGCGGTGTCGAGGTGGCCGAGGTTGCTCTTCAGCGAGCCGATGGCGCAGAACCCCTTCTTCTCCGTGCGGGCGGCGAACGCCTGGGAGAGGGCGGTGATCTCGATCGGATCGCCCATCACGGTGCCGGTGCCGTGGCACTCGACGTAGGAGACGGTCGCCGGATCGACCCCCGCGTTGTCGTAGGCCAGGTTGTAGAGCTGGACCTGGCCGTCGACGCTGGGGGCCGAGAAGCTGACCTTGTGCGCGCCGTCGTTGTTGCAGGCCGACCCCTTGATCACGGCGTAGACGTGGTCGCGGTCGGCGAGCGCCTCGGACAGCCGCTTGAGCACCACCACGCCGCAGCCGTGGCCGCTGACGAACCCGGTCGAGGCGGCGTCGAAGGGGCGGCAGTGGCCGTCGCGCGACACCGTCCCCCCCTCCTGGTAGAGGTACCCGGTGGCCTCCGGCAGGTGGATCGAGACGCCGCCCGAGAGCGCCATGTCGCAGTCGCGGTTGATCAGCGCCTGGCAGGCGGTGTGGACGGCGACCAGCGAGGTCGACGAGGCGCTCTGCACGGTGACGCTCGGCCCCTTCAGGTTGAGCTTGTAGGAGACGCGGGCGGTGAGCGGGTCCTTGTCGTTGCCGAGCGAGGCCTGGAGCGTGTCCGCCGACGCCACCAGCTTCATGTGCGAGAGGAGGTTGGTCAGCAGGTAGGTGTTCATGCTGAGGCCCGCGTAGACCCCCACCTGGCCGGGGAAGCGGTCGGCCTCCCAGCCGGCGTCCTCGAGCGCCTCCCAGGCGCATTCGAGGAAGACGCGGTGCTGCGGGTCCATCAGCTCGGCCTCGCGCGGGTTGAGGCCGAAGAAGGCGGCGTCGAAGAGGTCGACGCCGCCCAGGATCCCCTTCGCCTTGACGTACTCGGGGCGGGCCACCAGCTCGGGAGCGACGCCGGCGGCGATCAGCTCCTCGGCGCTGAAGAAATGGATCCCCTCGCGCCCGGCGACCAGGTTGAGCCACAGCCGGGAGACGTCCGCGGCGCCGGGGAAGCGGCCGGAGAGGCCGATGACGGCGATCTCGGTCTCGATCCCCGTCTGGGATCGCGGAGCCCGGGGGACGTAGCCCGCCGGCTCGGCCACTCCCGGCGTCACCGGGCTGGCCGCCGCCAGATGCCGGGCGAGCGAGCCGATCGTGGGGTACTGGAAGAGCGTGATCAGCGGCACCTCGCGGCCCAAGGCCTCGACCAGGCGGGCGTGCACCTTGGCCATCAGCAGGGAGTGGCCGCCGAGGTCGAAGAAGCTGTCGTCGAGCCCGACGCTCTCGAGCTGGAGCGCGGCGCGCCAGACGGCGGCGATCGTGCGCTCGAGCTCCGAACGGGGCGCCGCGTAGGCCGCCGCCAGCTCCGGACGGGTGCGCTCGGGCGCCGGCAGGCGGGAGGTGTCGAGCTTGCCGTGGGCGTTGCGCGGCAGCTCGTCGAGGAAGACCAGGACGGCCGGCACCATGTACCCCGGCAGCGATTCGCGCAGGAAACCGAGCAGCTCGGCGGCGCCCGGCGGCGGCAGGTCCGGCATCTCCTGAGGGCGCTCCGCCACCACGTAGGCGACCAGCCGCGGCTCGGTATTTCCATCTTCCTGAGTGTCGTTGCGGACCATCGCCGCCGCCGCGCGCACCCTGGGATGGAGAGCGAGCGCCGACTCGATCTCGGCCAGCTCGATGCGGAAGCCGCGCAGCTTGACCTGCTGGTCGCCGCGCCCGAAGTAGACCAGGTTGCCGTCGGCGCGCACGGCGGCGAGGTCGCCGGTGCGGTACATGCGGCCGCCGTTCGCCGCCGGATCGAAGGGATCGGGGAGGAAGCGCGCCGCGGTGAGGTCCGGCCGGCCGGCGTAGCCGCGGGCGACCCCGAGCCCGGCCACGTAGAGCTCCCCCGCGCAGCCGATCGGCCGCGGCTCCAAATGCCGGTCGAGCACGTGGACTCGCTGGTTGGGGAGCGGCTTGCCGATCGGCGGCTGGCGGCCGGCGGCGAGGTCCGCCGGCTCGACGTCGTAGATCGTCGAGCAGACCGCCGTCTCGGTGAGCCCGTAGCCGTTGACGATGCGCAGCTCGCCGGCGCGCGCCAGCAGCCCCGCGACGTCTCCCGTCGACAGCGCCTCGCCGCCGATCAGCAGCAGGCGCAGGCGCGGCAGGCGGTCGCCCAGGGCGTCGAGGCGGGCGAGCATCGACGGCACCGTCGAGACCATCGTCACCTGGTGGCGGGCGATCAGCGAGACCAGGGCGGCGACGTCGAGCAGCTCGTGCTTCTGCGGCAGCACGACGGTCCCCCCCGCGCAGAGCAGCGGGAAGACCTCGCCGACGAAGCTCGCGTAGGCGATCGAGGTCAGCGGCAGGATGCGGTCCGCCGGCACCGGCCGGTAGCTGTGCGCGAAGGAATCGACCAGATTGACCAGGCTGGCGTGATCGAGCAGCACCCCCTTGGGGAGGCCGCTCGAGCCGGAGGTGAAGATGGCGCACGCCAGATTCTCCGGGGTCGCCCGCCGAGGAGCCCCCCGCGGCGGCTCCAGCTCGGGCTGCGGATCGTCGAGGCAGAGGACCCGCGCGTTCCCCGCCTCGACCAGCGGCAGCAGCGCCCGGTGGGTGAGCACCAGCCGCACGCCGGCGCTCGCCACCAGGTGGGCGATCCGCTCGCGCGGGTACTCGGGATCGATCGGCAGGTAGGCGCCCCCCGCCGCCAGCACCCCGAGAGCCGCGACCAGGACGTCGAACGAGCGGTCGACGCAGATCCCCACCCGCTCCTCCGGGCCGACGCCGAGGCGCTGGAGGACGCGCGCCAGCCCCTCCGCGCGGCGCGCCAGCTCGCCGTAGCGCAGCTCGTGGCCGGCGAAGATCAGGGCCGTCGCGTCAGGCGTCGCGGCGGCCTGCCGCGCGAAGAGGTCGGCGAGGGTCGCCCCCTCGCGATAGGGAGCCGCCGTGTCGTTCCAGACCTCGATCAGCTGCCGCCGCTCGGCGGCGTCGAGCAGCGCCAGCTCGGGGAGGGGGCGCTCCGGCTCCGCCAGGGCGCCGCCGAGCAGGCGCTCGTAGTGGCCGGCCAGCCGCTGGATGGTGGCGGCGTCGAAGAGATCCACGTTGGCGTCGAACGACGCCACCAGCCGCCCGGCGACCTCGCCGATCGTCAGGGTGAGGTCGAACTGGGCGATCCGCTGCGGCAGCGGCACCGTCTCGAGCGCCAGGCCGCCGAGGTCGACCCGCGAGCCCGGCTCGCCGAGCGCGAAGCCGGTGAGGTCCTGGCCGTCGGCGAGCTGCGCCTTCTGGAACACGAACATCACCTGGAAGAGGGGAGAGCGGCCGGCGTCGCGCTCCGGCTGGAGCTTCTCGACCAGCAGCGGGAAGGGGTAGTCCTGATGGGTGAACGCCCCCTGGGCGTCGCGGCGCGCGCGGGCCAGCAGCTCACGAAAGCCGGGATCGCCGCCGAGGTCGGCGCGCAGCACCAGCGGATTCACGAAGTAGCCGGCGGTACGCGCGAAGGCGGCGCGCGTGCGGGCCGCGCTCACCGTGCCGAGCAGCAGCTCGGGCTGCCCCGAATAGCGGTGGAGGAGCGCCTCGAAGGCGGCGAGGAGGACCACGAACGGCGTCGTCCCCGCCGTCCGCGCCAGCCCGCGGACCTCGCCCGCCAGCCCCGCGGCCAGCGGATGGCGGTGCGCCCGTCCCGCCGTCTCTTGCACCAGCGGACGCGGCCGGTCGGTCGGCAGGTCGAGCACCGGCAGCTCGCCGCCCAGGCGCTGGCGCCAGTAGCTCCACAGCGCCTCGCCCGCGGCTCCCGCCAGCTCGCGCTCCTGCCGGCGGGCCCACTCGGCGTAGGCGGGCGGCGGCGCCGGCAGCTCGGCGGCGTGCCCCGCGCAGCGCGCCGCATAGAGCGCCGCCAGCTCGTCGAGCATCACCCCCAGCGACCAGAAGTCGGTGACGATGTGGTGCATGGTCAGCAGCAGCACGTGCTCGCCGTGTTCGGATACCGAACGCGAATAGAGGGCGACGCGCGCCAGCGGCCCGCGCTCGAGGTCGAACGGGCGCACGCTCTCCGCTTCGAGGTGGGCGGCGAGCTGGTCCTCCCCCCAGGATTCCGCGTCGTGGGTCGCCACCTCCAGCTCAGTCTCCAACTCGGAGCGCGCGGCGACCCGCTGCACCGGCTCGCCCTCCACCGTGACGAAGGTGGTGCGCAGCACGGGATGGCGCTCCACCAGCGCCTGGAGCGCCCCGAGCAGGCTCTCCGCGTCGAGCGCGCCGTGCACCCGTACGGCGTTCGGCACGTTGTAGGCCGGGCTCTCCGGCGCCAGCGCGTGCAGGAACCAGAGCGACAGCTGGGCGCGGGAGAGCGGGAAGTCGCCGGTGTCGCTGATGTCGGCCGCCGCGGCGTGCGAGGTCTCCGCTGTCGTCTCTGCCCGCCGTGCTTCCAGCGTCGCGGCGAGAGCGGCCAGGCTCACCTCGGAGAACAAGGTCTCGATGTCGACGGTGACCCCGGCGCGGCGCTCGATGGCGTGCATCAGCTCGATCGTCGCCAGCGAGTCGAGCGCGTGGCTGGCGATCGACTGCCGGGGATCGACGGCGCTTCCCGAGCGGCGCGCCACCTCGGCGGCCAGCCAGTGGACCAGATCGTCCCCCGTCTCTTCCCCGAGAGCCGCGTCGATCTCGCCGGCCGCCGTCCAGCTGGCGACCGCCGGCAGGCTGCCATCCAGATACGCCGCGCGGCAGGCGTGGCGCTGGACCTTGCCGCTGGACGTCTTGGGGAGGGCCGCGGGCTTGAGCAGCACGACTCCGTCGGGAGTCACCTCGTGCTCGTCGGCCACCGCGCGCCGGATCGCGGCGACGATCTCCTCGACGTCCCCGTGCCGGTGCTCGCGATGCACCTCGGCCATCACCGCCAGCCGCTCCTCGCCGTCCCGCTCGACGGCGAAAGCGGCGACGCACCCCGGGCGCAGGGCGGGATGGCTGCGTTCGACCGTCAGCTCGATGTCCTGCGGATAGTGGTTGCGCCCGCGCAGGATGATCAGGTCCTTCAGGCGGCCGGTGACGAACAGCTCGCCGCCGTCCACGAAGCCGAGGTCGCCCGTACGCAGGAACGTCCCCGCCGCTTCGTCCGCGCCGGCCAATCGCGCCCCGAAGGTCCGCGCCGTCTCCTCCGGCTGTCCCCAATACCCCTGCGCGACGCTCGGTCCCTGCACCCAGATCTCGCCCACCTCGCCCGGCCCGCGGCGCTCCGCGGACGCCGGGCGCACGATGGCGATCCGCGGGTATCCCGGAGCCGGATCGGCCGCTGATCCCGAACCGACGAGCGTCCGCGCCTCGTCCTCCGCGCCGTCCGCCAGCAGCGTCGCGCGGTGCTGCTCGAGCTCTGTCGGCGAGAAAGCGCGGACGCTCGCCCCCGTCCCGCGGCGTCCGCCGGAGACCAGCAGGGTCGACTCGGCGAGCCCATAGCAGGGATAGAACGCCTCGCGGCGGAAGCCGCACGGCTCGAAGGCGGCGGCGAAGCGCTCCAGGGTCTCCGGGCGGATCGGCTCGGCGCCGTTGAACGCCAGGCTCCAGCTCGACAGATCGAGCTCCCGCCGCTGCTCCGCGGAGATCTTCTGCACGCACAGCTCGTAGGCGAAGTTGGGGCCGCCGCTGGTGGTGGCGCGCGTCCGCGTGATCGCCCGCAGCCAGCGCACCGGCTGCTGGAGGAACGCCAGCGGCGAGAGGAGGGTCACCGGATAGCCGGCGAAGAGCGGCTCGAGGATGCCGCCGATCAGCCCCATGTCATGGTAGGGCGGCAGCCAGATCACCGTCCGCTCGCGCGCGGTCTGCGCGAAGCAGGCGCGGATCAGCTCGAGGTTGTGGAGCAGGTTGGCGTGCGACAGCATCACCCCCTTGGGGGCCGCCGTCGAGCCGGAGGTGTATTGCAGGAAGGCGAGCGCCGCGGGCTCGACCCCCGGATCGCGCCACGTGTCAGCGAGCGCCGCGAGCTCCGCCGCACCCGCCGCCGGCCGCTCCGGATCGTCGGTCACCAGCCATTCGGTGCCGGCCGGCACTTGCAGCACGCTCTCGAGCTTGGGACGCAACGCCGCCGTGGTGAGGATGACCCGCGGCGCCGCGTTCTCGATGATCGAGCGCACCCGCGGCGACGGCCGGTTCGGACGCGGAGGATAGGCCGGCACCGCCGCCATCCCCGCATACAGGCAGCCGAAGAACGCGGCCACGTAGTCGAGCCCCGGCGGATAGAGCAGCAGCGCCCGCTCCCCCGGCGCGCCGAGCCGTTGCAGCGCCGCGCCGAGCCCGCGCGCCCGCCGGTCGAGCTCGGCATAGGTGAGCCGGGCCTCCTCGGCGTCGTTGCCGGCGGCGGCATCGAGCTGGAAGCTGTACCCCGCGAGCTCGGGCTGCTCGTCCGCCCGCCGGCGGAGCAATTCCACCAGGGTCGAAGCCATCCTCTGGTCGGTCCTCATCTCCTGCCCCTGCCGTGCATCCGCCCCTCACGTCCTAGTTGAAATCAATTTGAAGAAGGCGATTGTTACCGATATCTCACCAAGGCTATGAGATTAGAGTAGGGTTTACGGTCCTTCCGTAAAGGAGCCGGGAATCTCCTTTCCTTGAGTGCCTTCACAGTACTAAAGCGAGACAAGCTGGGTGAGCTCAAACCCAAGCCGTGCCGGGGCGAACCCCTCGTGCGCGAGCGGCGTGAACGGCTTCCCTAACCTGATTGCCGGCGCGGAGGCGCGCTTCCTTGAAACTTCAGAAGAAATTTGCACTGTGCGGCTTCAAACCCTTCATTTCTGGGAAGGTTCCTCTTCGCCCTCACCGAGGCCGAGGCCTACATCGGCAAGACCGTCGAGATCGAAGGCTGGGACCGCCGCGGCCTCACCCCATACGTCGAGATGTCCCGCCTGACCGGCGAAGGCGGCGCCACCCACCGCGCCTGGTCGCACTGGATTCAGTACGCCCTGGCGATCGGAATGGTTGCCGCCGGGGTGGGCTGGCTGCTTCGTTGATGGCCGAGTACACGACGGTCTTCCTGAGCTCCACGGCGAAGGATCTCCAGCCCTGGCGCGACGTCGTGACAGGCAAAATCCTGCGGCGGAGGGTGTAGAGACGTGACAGGTCGTAACGAGAACCTGCCGAGGCCACGGGGACGGCGTCACGTCTCTTCGTAGGGCAAACCGCCCGATCCACCTCTTCGGAGGGATCACCTTTCTGGTCTGCTCTCCTGGGTCGTGCCGCGACGACGACCGGGGACCGTGGACAACCCGCCGGTCTGCCCTTCGGCGGAGACGTGACGCCGTCCCCGTGGCCTCGGATAGGTTCTCGTTACGACCTGTCACGTCTCTACACCCTTCGCCGCAGGGTGATCATCGACGGACAAGCCTTGCAACCGATCTCCGCGAGCTTTCATCGCGTGGTTTCGGCCCTGATTTACGACCTCACAGGCCTTGAAAACCGTTCACTGAAGCTTTGAACTGCCGGCGCGAAGGGATTTGCGGAGCAAATTCACTACGAAACCGTTCGCGCGGATCTCGCGAGACGTCTCCCCGAGCGTGTGGAGAACGAAATGAAGGCAGCGCAGCGCGAGAAACAGCCTGCGCGGCTAAGAGTTGAGCTTCGCGAACCGCTTCGCAACCCGCAAACCACTCCCGATCGCCCCTTCGACCGTTCCCGTGCGCCCTTCGACGTCCGCCGCTTCGCCGGCGAAGTACAAAGTTTGCTCGATCGGGCGCGCCAAATCCTTCGCGGCGTCGTTTCCACCCACGCGAGCGTAGCTGTAGGCGCCGCGGGAGAGGGGATCGGCGTTCCAGTCGTGGGTCCAGAGGCCTTCGAGGTGGGAGGTGAGGCGCTGGCGGGAGATGCCCAGGTGCTCGGAGAGGACTGCGAGGACGGCGCCTTCGGTCTCGGCGGGGGTCTTTCCCACGTACGCCATGGCGGCGGGGCCTCCCACCCAGGCGACGAGGAGGGGGACGCGCAGGGGGTAGGCGGTCCACCAGGTGCGGAAGGTCTTGTCCGGCGTGTGGAGGAAGGTCAGGCGCTCGAGGTCGGTGCGGGCTTTCCAGGGGAGCTCGCGGAAGCCGAGGACGAGGCGGACGACGTGCCCCATGGCGAGGAGGTCGAGCGTCTTCCTCAGTCGCGGCGGGTCGGGGGAGAAGCGGACGCCGCCGGGCTCGTCCGCCGGCGCCTGGAGGACGCCCAGCGGCAGGGTGAGGATCGCGGCGCGGGCCCTGATCTTCCGCGTCGTTCCGGACTCGCTCCCTACGGTCAGCTCGACGCGCCCCTTTTCCCAGGCGATCTCCCGCACCGGCGAATTCAGATGGATCGCATCGCCGAGATCCCGCGCCAGCCATTGCGGAACGCGGTCATACCCCTCGACCACGCGGCCGATCCGGGTGGCGGACTCGGTCGGCTCCTCGCCTTCGCCGGGGAGGAGGGAGAGGACGCTGACCAGATGGGGATCGGCGGCGTGGAACCCTTGCACGAACTCGCGGGTGGCGGTGCGGTCGCGGGCCAGAGCGCGGCCGCCGGGGCGGTCGGCCAGGAAGTCGGCGAGCGAGCGGTCCTTGCCGCGGCGATCGAAACGGTCGAGGACGTTGTCGACCTGCGCCGTGAAGCGATTGAAGCGGCGGAGCCTGCCGCGCTCGGCGCGCCAGTGGTCGCCCGCGATGTCGACGTCGGAGAGGCCGGCCGCGCGGAGGAGGTTCTCGGTGAGCGGCGCGTCGCCGTGGACGAACTCGGCGCCCAGCTCGAGGGGGGCCGGAAAGCGGGGATCGCGATGGGTGAGGATGCGCCCGCCGATGCGGTCGCGCGCCTCGAAGACGGCGACCTGGTAGCCGCGGGCCCTCAGCTCGCCAGCCGCCGTCAGCCCGGCGGCGCCGGCGCCCACCACGGCGACGTCCAAGCTGCCCGGATCGTTCACGTCCCCCGCCACGGCCGGTGCGCGCTTCAGGCCGCTCTGAGGTCGGAGGTGCAGTGCGGGCAGCGGGTGGCCTTGAGCGGGATCGAGGAGGCGCAGTACGGGCATTCCTTGACGACCGGCGGCGCGGCGGAGGGCTTCTCTTCGCCCCGGCGCATGCGGTTCACGGCGCGGACGATCAGGAAGACCACGAAGGCCACGATCAGGAAGCTCAGGACGTTGTTGAGGAAGATGCCGTAGTTGAGCGTCGGCGCGCCGGCCGCCTTGGCGTGGGCCACGGTGTCGTAGGGCTTGTCTCCCAGGTTCACGAACAGGTTCGCGAAGTCGACCTTGCCGAGGACGAGGCCGATCGGAGGCATGAGGATGTCGTCCACCAGGGAGCTGACGATCTTGCCGAAGGCCGCTCCGATGATGACGCCGATCGCCAGATCGAGGACGTTGCCGCGGACCGCGAACTCCTTGAACTCTTTGAGCATCACTCTCTCCTCTCGCCGGTCGGGGATAAAGGTACCGGCGACGGTAACACGAAAACGCGACGCGCCCGGTCGGAGCGCAGCGTCTCCGGAGCATAGTAGCGGTCGAGGATCGAGGGCTTCCAGGTGACCAGGTCGGGGTGGCGCGCCGCGAACTCCTCCCAGGTCTCTCCGGCCTCTTCGTCCTTGGCATCCGCCATCCGCTCGTGGATCAGGAACAGATAGGCCCAGGTGATCGTCTCGTGGTAGAGGCCGGCGTGGCCGTGGAAGGTGGCGAAGCGTTGCAGGGCGGCGGTGAAGCGGGCGAGCGCCGCGAGCGGGGGGAGCCGCCGCAGGTAGATCCAGGCCAGCCGCACGTGGTCGCGGTGGTGGAAGTCGGCGATCGGGAAGGTGCAGTCCTCGAAGCGCTGCGCGAAGTCGTCGTCGGTCATCGTCTCGGCCTCCCGGGGGCTCGTCGAAAAACCGGCCCCAAAAGCAAAAGCCCCGGGGAAGATCCCCGGGGCCTCATGAAGGTGTGATTATATACCAGCGAGGTGCCGGTGTCTCGATCGCGTGGTGCCGGAGACGGGACTCGAACCCGTAAACCCTTGCGGGTGGAAGATTTTAAGTCTCCTGCGTATACCGTTTCGCCACTCCGGCCGGAGAGCGGATTCTAACAGGTACTTTGGAGAGACTCATGGCTGAGATCGCACCCGGGAACGAGACCGCAGGCCCCCGCCGCTGTCTGGTGATCGAGGACAACGTGGACGCGGCCGAGAGCCTCGGCCTGCTGCTGGAGCTGATCGGCCACCAGGCCGAGGTGGCCTTCGACGGCGCCGCGGGGCTGGCGGCGGCGCGCCGGCTCTTCCCCGACGTCGTGCTCTGCGACATCGGGCTCCCCGGAGCCCTCGACGGCTACGCGGTCGCCCGCGCCTTCCGGGCCGATCCGGATCTCCGTTCGGCCTTCCTGATCGCGCTCACCGGCTACGGACGGGAAGAGGATCGCCGGCGCGCCCTCGAAGCCGGCTTCGACACCCACCTCACCAAGCCCGCCGACCTCGACGACCTGCGGCGGTTGCTGGCGGCGGGGCGGGGCGATTCGAGCCCCGCCCGGCATGAATGCCCGGGCTAAGAACAGCGCCCCCTGAAGGGGGCTTCCAAGCCGGATTCATCCGGCGCCGTTCTTAGCCCGGCGATTCATCGCCGGGCGGAAAGCTGAGCGATCCCCCCTGGAACCGAACTTGCTTGACGATCCCCAGCGTATTGTCCAGAATGCGCTTCGCTCGGGGGCTGCTCAGACCCGAAGGAGGGGACGGCGGTGACGAATTGCCATCTATCGGGGGCGGTGGGGGCTCTCTGCCTCGTGCTGGCCACCGGCGTTCCGGCGGCGGCGAGGCCCGATGAGCCCGCGCGGGCGCAGCAGGATCCTCCGGCCCAGGAGACGCCGGCGGCGATGTCCCCGCTCAAGGGGCTGAGCATCGAGCAGCTGATGGAGATCGACGTCACGTCGGTCTCGCGGCGCAGCGAGCCGGTGTCGCGGGCGGCGGCGGCGATCACCGTGCTGACCGCCGACGACATCCGCCGCTCGGGGGCCAACAACCTTCCCGACGTGCTGCGCCTCGCGGTCTCGCTCGAGGTCGCGCAGTCGAACGGCAACACCTGGGCGATCAGCTCCCGGGGGTTCAACACCACCACCGCCAACAAGCTGCTGGTGCTGATCGACGGGCGCAGTATTTACACCCCGTTGTACTCCGGGGTGTTCTGGGATGCCCAGGACGTGCTGCTGGAGGACGTCGAACGCATCGAGATCATCCGCGGCCCCGGCGCCGCGCTGTGGGGGGCGAACGCCGTCAACGGCGTGATCAACGTCATCACCAAGAGCTCGCTCGACACGCAGGGGGCCCAGGTCACGCTCGGCGGCGGCAAGGGCGAGGAGGAGGGGTTCACCAGCTTCCGGCAGGGAGGGAAGCTGGGGACGGGGACCACCTACCGCGCCTACGGCAAGTACTCCTACCGCGACTCGCTCGACTTCGCGGACGGCGGGAGCGCCCGGGATCCGCTGCGCCGGGGGCAGGCGGGCTTCCGCCTCGACCACACGGTGGCGCTGGCGGCGGCGGACAACGACGGCCAGGCTCCCGCCGGCTCGTCGGCCTTCACCCTCCAGGGGGACGCCTACCACGGGCTCGCCGGGCAGACGGTGGTGGTGCGCGCCGACACGGTGATCGACGGCGCCAATCTGCTCGGCCGCTGGACGCGCAGCTACTCGGCCGGCTCGGCCAGCGACCTCCAGGTCTATTACGACTACACCCACCGCGACATCCCCGAGTGGTTCGCGGAGCGCCGCCACACGCTGGACGTCGACTACCAGCACCGGCGGACGATCGGCGCATCGCAGGAGGTGGTCTGGGGGGGCGGCTACCGGGTGACCCACGACGAGGTGGGGAACAGCCCCGGAGTGGCGTTCCTGCCGGACCATCTGACGGAGAACCTGTTCAGCGCCTTCGCGCAGGACGAGATCGCGCTGCGCCCCCACCTGCGGCTCACCGTGGGGACCAAGCTCGAGCACAACCACTGGACGGGGTTCGAGGTGCAGCCGAGCCTCCGCTTCGCCTGGACGCCGGACGACCGCCGCACGCTGTGGGGGGCGGTGTCGCGGGCGGTGCGCACCCCCACCCGCTACGACGAGGACATCGTCTTCTACACCGCCGCCGGCAAGCCGCTGCTCACCGGCTCGAACGGCTTCGTCGCCGAGTCGATGGTGGCCTACGAGCTCGGGTACCGGAACCAGCTCAGCCCCGGGCTGGCGATCGACGTCGCCACCTACTACAACGACTACGACCATCTGCGCAGCTTCGTGCCGGCGGCGGGGACGGTGTTCCCCTATCACTTCGGCAACCAGCTCCAGGCGTCGACGCGGGGGTTCGAGCTGCGCGCCACCGCCCAGGCGGCGCCGTGGTGGCGGGTGCTCGGCGGGTATGCCTGGTTCGACAAGAGCCTGAACCTGGCGCCGGCCAGCCTCGACCCGACCGGCGGGAAGCAGGAGGGGAACGACCCGCGGAGCCGCTTCTCGCTGCGCTCGCAGATGGACCTGCCACACGCCCTCGAGCTCGACGGCACGCTGCGCTACGTCGGGCGCCTCCCCTCGCCGGTGGTGCCCGCCTACACCGAGCTCGACCTGCGCATCGGCTGGCAGGCGAACGACGCCTTCGGCTTCGCCCTGGTGGGGGAGAACCTGCTGCACGACCATCACCCCGAGTTCGGTCCGCCGACGCCGCTACGCGAGGAGGTGCAGCGGAGCCTCTACGGGAAGATCACATGGCGCTTCTGAGCCGCCGGACGCCGAGCTGGCGGACGGCCGCGCGCCCGCCGCGGCTCGCGCGGATCGCTCTCCTCGCTCGCGGTGGCGTGCGCGCTCGCCGCGCCGGGCGCGGCGCGGGCGCAAAGCCTCTCCGAGTACGAGGTCAAGGCGGCTTTCCTCTACAACTTCACCAAGTTCGTCGAGTGGCCGCCGTCGGCGTTCGCCGAGGGGAATGGCGAGCTGCGCATCTGCGTCCTCGGCGAGGACCCCTTCGGCCGCAGCCTGAACGCGGCGGTGGGGGTGGGGGAGGAGGTCGAGGGACACAAGCTGGTCGTCTGGCGCCCGGACACCCTCGCCCACGCCGCCGGCTGCCAGATCCTCTTCGTCAGCCGCTCGGAGCGCGAGCGGCTGCCGCAGATCCTGGCGCCGCTGAAGAGCTCTCCCGTGCTGACGGTGGGGGACACCAAGGGGTTCCTCGACCAGGGGGGGATCGTCAATTTCATCCTCGAAGGGTCCAAGGTACACTTCGAGATCAACCCGGCGGCCGCCGACCAGGCGAAGCTGAAGATCAGCTCGAAGCTGCTGCGCCTGGCGCGCATCGCCGGCCAGAAGCCGGGGCCCTGAGCCGTGCTGAAGGCGTTCGAGCGCGCCTCGATCCAGCAGAAGCTGCGCTGGATCGCCATGCTGACCATCGGCGGCTCGCTGCTGCTGGCGGGGATCGCGCTGATCGTCTTCAACGTGTCGCGGTTCAAGACCGAGATGGAGCACGACGTGGAGACGCTGGCCGGCATCGCGGCCCAGAACACCTCCGCCCCGCTCGCCTTCTCGGACCAGTCCGCCGCGCTCGATACCCTGCGCTCGCTCGGCGTCCGCCCCTCGATCACCGCCGCCGCCCTCTACCGGAAGGACGGCACTCTCTTCGTCCGCTGGAGCGCGCCGAAGGCGGTGGTGAAATTTCCCCCGCATCCCCCGAAGCGCGACGGCAGCCGCTCCGAGCCCGGCGCCATCGTCGCTTTCAGCCCGGTGCTGCAGAAGGGGGAACGCCTCGGCACCCTCTACCTGCGCAGCAGCCTCGACGAGCTCTACGCCCGCGCCGAGATGCAGGCGCTGACCGTGGGGCTCGTCTTCCTCGCCTCGGGGATCGCGGCGCTGGTGCTGTCGAGCGGCCTCCAGCGCCTGATCTCGGGGCCGATCCTCGACCTCGCACGGACGGCGCGGGCGGTCTCCGAACGCCGCGACTACTCGATCCGCGCCGCCCGGCGGACGGCGGACGAGCTCGGCCAGCTGGTCGACGCCTTCAACGGCATGCTCGGCCAGATCCAGCAGCGCGACTCGGAGCTGCGCGAGGCCAAGGAGGCGCTCGAAGCCCGGGTGGCCGAGCGCACCGCCGAGCTCGAGCGCAGCAACGAGGAGCTGCACCAGAGCAACAAGGAGCTCGACGACTTCGCCTACATCGCCTCGCACGACCTCAAGGAGCCGCTGCGCGGCATCCACAACTTCTCGAGCTTCCTGATCGAGGATTACGCCGAGAAGCTCGACGACGAGGGGCGCTCGAAGCTCGAGACGCTGATGCGCCTGACCCGGCGGATGGAGACGCTGATCGACTCGCTCCTCCAGTTCTCGCGCCTCGGCCGCGTCGACCTCGCCGTCGCCCGGGTGGACCTGGGCGAGATCGTCTCCGGCATCCTCGACTCGCTCGCCATCTCGCTGCGCCAGGAGGGGGTCGAGGTGAGGGTGCCGCGCCCGCTCCCCGTCGTCCGCGCCGACCGCGTCCGGGTCGGCGAGATCTTCCACAACCTGATCGTCAACGCCATGAAGTACAACGACAAGCCGCGGAAGTGGATCGAGATCGGCTGGGACGGGAACGGCGCCGGCCCGCCGGTCTTCCACGTGAGCGATAATGGCATCGGCATTCCGGAGAAGCATCGCGAGTCGGTGTTCCGGATCTTCAAACGGCTGCACGGGCGCGAGAAGTTCGGCGGCGGCACCGGGGCCGGCCTGACGATCGTCAAGAAGATCGTCGAACGGCACCATGGCAGAATCTGGCTGGAGTCGTCCGCGGGCGAAGGGACGACCTTCTACTTCACTTTGCAGGAGGGAGACGTCCGTGCCTGACAGCCCCAACCAGCCCATCCTCCTCGTCGAGGACAGCCCCGAGGACTTCGAGACCACCCAGCGCGCGCTGCGCCGCTCGGGGCTCAAGAACCCGATCTACCGCTGCGCGGACGGCGACGAGGCGCTCGACTTCCTCTTCCGCCGCGGCGGGCACGCCGAGGCTCCCCGCCCCGGGGTCGTCCTGCTCGACCTCAACCTGCCGGGGACCGACGGCCGCGAGGTGCTCGCCGAGATCAAGAGCCACCCGGAGCTCAAGCAGATCCCGGTCATCGTGCTCACCACCTCGAGCGACGACGGCGACGTCGCGGCCTGCTATCGGGCCGGCGCCAACAGCTACGTGCAGAAGCCGGTCGACCTCGAGGGGTTCATGCAGGCGATCGAGCGGCTCAACGGCTACTGGTTCGAAGTCGTGATCCTGCCGAAGATCTGACCCCGGGGATGAAGGACGCCATGCCGATCCGCCTGCTGATCGTCGACGACAGCCCCGAGGACCGGGCGCTCTATCGCCGCCTGCTCGCTCAAGGGAGCGAGCACGCCTACGAGTTCCTGGAGGCCGAGACGGGGGAGGAGGGGCTGGCGGCGGCGCGCGCCGAGCAGCCCGACTGCCTGCTGCTCGACTACCGGCTGCCGGACGTCGACGGCCTCGAGTTCCTCTCCCGTCTGGAGGCGGCGCGGCCGATCCCGGTCATCGTGCTGACCGGCCAGGGGAACGAGTCGGTGGCCGTCGAGGCGATGAAGGGGGGAGCCCTCGACTACCTGCTGAAGGGGGAGGTCGCCGCCGACCGGCTGCGCCACGCGGTCGACAACGCCATCGAGAAGGTGAGCCTGCGGCGCAAGGTGGAGGAGCGCACGGCCGAGCTGGCGGAGGCCAACGCGGCGCTGCGCCGGATGTACGACGACCTCGAGGTGCTGGTCGAGCAGCGGACGGCGGAGCTGTCGGTGGCCAACCAGGAGCTCAAGCGGGAGATCCACGTGCGCGAGTGGGCCGAGCAGGAGCGGGCGCGCCTCCTCCTGCTCGAGCAGGCGGCCCGCCGCGAGGCCGAAGAGGCCAACCGCATGAAGGACGAGTTCCTGGCCACCCTGTCGCACGAGCTGCGCACCCCGCTCAACGCCATCCTCGGCTGGGTGCAGGTGTTGCGCGCCGGCAAGCTCGACGCCGCGGCCGCGGCGCGGGCGCTGGAGACGATCGAGCGCAACGCGCGGGCGCAGGCGCAGCTGATCGCCGACCTGCTCGACGTGTCGCGGATCATCACCGGCAAGCTGCGGCTCGACTTCAAGCCGGTCGACCTGCGGCGGATCATCGACGCCGCCCTCGAGAGCGTGCGCCCGGCGGCCGACGCCAAGGGGCTCCAGCTCGAGGTGGTGATCTCGCCGCTCGCCAACCCGGTGGTCGGCGACGCCGACCGCCTCCAGCAGGTGATCTGGAACCTGCTGTCGAACGCGATCAAGTTCACCCCGCGCGGCGGCCGGGTCGAGGTGCGCCTGGGGGAGTCGGCGGGGAACGCCGTGATCCGGGCGAGCGACTCGGGGATCGGCATCCGTCCCGATTTCCTCCCCTTCGTCTTCGACCGCTTCCGCCAGGCCGAGGGGTCGATCACCCGTACCCACGGCGGCCTGGGGCTGGGACTCTCGATCGTGCGTCATCTCGTCGAGCTGCACGGCGGCACGGTCGAGGTGGAGAGCGAGGGGGAGGGGCTGGGGGCCGCCTTCTCGGTGCGGCTGCCGCTGCGCGCCGAGCTCGCGGAGGACCCGCTCGACCGCACGGCGGTGGGGCGCAGCGTGTTCAATTCTCCCGATCTGCTCGCCGGCCTCGCGATCGTGGTGGTGGAGGACGAGATCGACACCCGCGACCTGCTGGTCCTCGCCCTCCAGCAGTGCGGCGGCCAGGTCGAGGCCTTCGGCTCGGTGAGCGAGGCGCTGGCCTGGTTCGATCATTCGCCGGCCGACGTCCTGATCTCGGACATCGGCGTCCCCGGCGAGGACGGCTACGCGCTGATCCGCAAGCTGCGCGAGCGCCCCCCGGAGCTCGGAGGCAAGGTCCCCGCCGTCGCCCTCACCGCCTACGCCCGCGCCGAGGATCGCGAGCGCGCCCTGGCGGCGGGCTACCAGAGCCACCTCGCCAAGCCCGTCGATCCCGCCGAGCTGATCGCCACCCTGGCGAGGCTGGCGGGGCGGCGGGTGGCGACGTAAGCCCCGAAGGGCTACAAACTCAGCCGCAGCCCCAGCCGGAACGATCGCGGCGGCGTCCGCAGCACCGGCTTCTTGTAGTTCGGGTTGGTGGGGTGGGAGAGGGCGTTGTCCGCCTCCTGGAAGTCCCAGCGTTCGTCGAGCACCACCGCCTGCTGGAGATTGAACACGTTGAAGACGTCGAGCAGGACGTTGACCGTGGCCCGCCCGAGCGTGATCGGATAGCCGAGGTGGAGGTCGGCGTCGTAGTTCGACGGGGTGGTGCCGTCGGCGCCGCGCTGGGTCAGGAAGAACTCGTAGCGGGCGTAGATGTCCGAGTAGCCGTAGCGGGTGATCGGCGTCCCCGAGCGGTAGTAGGCCGAGAGGCCCACCGACAGGTTGAACGGCGTGGTGTAGAGCCCCGAGGCCTTGAGCTGGTGGCGGCGGTCGTTCGACAGCGGACCCTTGTTGGTGATCTTCGACAGGTCCGCGCCGTTGGTGAAGAAATCGTAGTAGTCGTAGGCCGCCGAGATGTTGGGGTCGGCGCCGACGTTGGTGAACGGCGCGTAGAGGCCGTCGAAGTTCCCCTCGAGCTTCGAGTAGAGGTAGGAGACCAGCCCCTGCCAGTGGTTCGAGTAGCGCTTGTTGGCGGTGAGCTCGATCCCCTTGAAGGTCCGCTTCGGCTTCGGCGCCGGGAAGGTCTGCGAGTAGTCGAGGGTGAAGACGCGCCGCATGATCCCCTCGCCCGGGTTGCCGATGCAGTAGGTGCCGTCGTCCTTGCAGAGGAAGTCCTCGATCACCTCGCCGTAGTCGCGGTAGATCCCCTTCACCCCTACCGAAACGTCCGGGAGCACCTGGCGCTCGTAGCCGAGGATCGCTTCGGTGAGGTACTGGTTGTGGAGGTTGGGGTCGGCCGGCTCGGTGGCGCCGCCGAAGATGGCGGAGGTGCGCCCGAGGTCGGCCTCGGCCTGGGGATCGGGGAGGGTCGAGCCGGGGCTGTAGTTGAAGATGCGCGCCTGCCGCTCGAAGGAGAAGGAGCGGATCACCAGGTCCATGGGGATCTCTTCGTAGTAGCGCCCCCAGGAGCCGTAGACCTTGGCGCGTCCCGCGGAGCCGGGGTCCCAGATGAAGCCGAAGCGCGGCGCGACGTCCTTGGTGAGGTCGATCTGCTGCGTCCCCTGGGCATCGAAGATCTGCTGGCGGTCCCAGCGCACGCCGAGGTTGACCGTCAGGTTGGGGAGGGCGGTCCAGCGGTCCTGGAGGTAGGCGGTGGTGTTCCTGTGCTCGGGGGAGGCGGTGAGCTGCGACACCGGCGCGTTGGCGATCGTCGCGTCCGGGGTCGTCCAGTAGAAGTGGCTGTAGACCGGGTGGCCGTTGTTGGCGAAGACGTCGATCTGCTGGCCGCCGGAGAAGCGGCGCCCGACGTCGGCCTGCTCGCGCTCGTACTCGAACCCGCCCCGGAATTCGTGATGGGGGAGGTCGCGGGTCAGCGAGGCGTTGACGCCGTCGCGCTTGAAGTCCTTGGTCTGCAAGCAGGCCGAAGCCGCCGGTCTGGAAGAAGTTGTCGTCGACACTGCGGAACTGGATCACGTCGCCGGCGGCGCTCGCCGGCCCCACCGAGTTCCTTTCCCGGTGCTGCGCGGCCTGCGCGGTGAGCAGCCACTCGGGGTTGAGGATCCCCTGGTAGCGCAGCGAATAGTCCTTGCCGCCGAAGCTGCGCAGGCCGAGGTAGGTCAGGGGTTCGCCATTCAGCGTGTGCTGGGCGTCGTTGATCGCCCCGGTGTCGTCGCGCGGGTCCTGGAAGAAGCTGCCGACCAGCGACTGGCTGTCGGTGAGCTTCCAGGTGAGCTTGCCGGCGCCGAGGTCGCGGTCGCTCTTGCTCTCGACCGCGCTGCCGGCGAGCGGCCCGGCGGGGAGGGTGCTGGTCAGCTTGTTGTTCACCCGGTCGTAGGCGCCGAAGAACCAGAGGCGGTCCTTGACCAGGTAGCCGCCGAGGTCGACCCCGAAGTCCTGGCGGGTGAAGCCGGCGGTGGTGCCGTTGTTCGACACCACCGGCTCGGCGTTGCTCTGCAGGGAATCGTTGTCGTAGTAGCCGAAGAGGTCGCCGTGGAATTCGTTGCCGCCCGACTTGGTGATCACGTTCACGATGCCGCCCGTCGAGTGCCCGAACTCGGCCTCGTAGCCGCCGGTCTTGACGTCCACCGCCTGGATGAACTCGAAGTTGAGCTCCTTGCCCTGGAAGCCGTACTCGGCGCCGGTGGTATTGACGCCGTCGATGTAGTAGACGTTCTCGGCGCCGCTCGAGCCGTAGACGGTGATCGACGACTGGTCCGAGTTCTCCGGGTTGGCGTCCGAGGAGACGCCGGGGGTGATCTGCACCACCGAGGTGTAGTTGCGGCCGGTCGGCAGCGACTCGATCGCCCGCGTGTCGAGGTTCAAGCCGACCGTGGTGCTGGTGGTGTCGATCACCGGCGCGTCGCCGGTCACCGTGATCTCAGCCGAGAGGGCGGCGCGCAGGCTGGCGTTGAGCTGGGCGTCCTTGCCGAGGGCGACGCCGATCCCCTTGCGGGTCTCGGGGGCGAAGCCGTCGAGGTTGAAGGAGACCGCGTAGTCCCCCGGCGGCAGGAGATTCAGGTGATAGCCGCCGTTGCCGTCGGTCACCGCCGTGCGCGACCCCTGGAGGGCGGGGCTGGTCGCCTCGACAGTGACGCCGGGGAGCACGCCGCCCCCCTCGTCGGTGACCCGGCCGACGATGCCGCCGGTGGTCTGGGCTCCGGCGGCCGAAGGGGCCGCGAGGAACGCGAAAAGAAAAGCGAGCGACAGCAGGCTGCGGCGCAACGAATCCATCGCGACCTCCTTCGGACCGGACGAACGGAATGTGAAGAAAATCTATCACATCCCTCGCCAGCCGCTACCGTCGCTGCGAGCTGAAACTCCGCCCCCCATCGGCCCGTATGGCGGGCAGGGAGGAACCTCGATGAAGAGCGGGAGGCTTGCTACGACCGGAAAAGCGGCGGTGCGTGACACTGCGGGGTTCAGCCCGCGGCGGCTCGGGCTGGTCGCCGGCCAGGACCTCGCGGAGAGCCTGCGCCGTCCGCTGTTCCTGATCTGGGCGCTGCTGATGGCCTGGAACGGCTGGCTGCAGTCGCGCGGGGAGTGGCTCTTCCACTCGATCGACACCTCGCTCGGCGGCAGCAAGGCGTGGGTCGACTCCGAGTTCCAGACCACCTACATCTACGCGCTGCTCGGCTTCTTCCTGGTGAGCTTCTTCGTGGCGGTGGCGGCCGGGCTGCCGCTGATCCGCGACGCCGAGCGCAACGTCGGCGCGCTCCTCCATTCGACGCCGCTGCGGCCGTCCGAATACGTGTGGGGGAAGTTCCTGGCGGCGCTGGCCGCGAGCCTCGCCGCGGTCGCCTGCATGCCGCTCGCGACCGCGATCTTCAGCCGTCTCCTGCCCGACCCGGGGCAGCCCGACCTCTACGGCACGTCGCACCTCGCCTTCTACCTGCGGCCGGCGCTCGTCTTCCTGCTGCCGGCGATCGTGCTGATGGGGGGCGCCTGCTTCGCGCTGGGGCGTTTCACCGGGCGGCCGATCGTGGTCTTCCTGCTGCCGATCATCCTCTTCCTGTTCTTCAACCAGTTCCTCTGGCACTGGTTTCCGCCCGGCCTCGATCCGACCGTCTCGGCCGCCCTCCGCCTGCTCGATCCGTCGGGCTTCCGCTGGTTCAAGGAGCACTGGCTGTTCGTCGACCGCGGCATCGCCTTCTACAACACCCGGCCGGTCACCTTCGACGCGCCGTTCCTGCTCAGCCGCGCCGGCTACGTGATCCTCGGCCTGCTGCTGGTCGACGTCTCGCGCCGCCACTTCACGGGGCGGCTGCGCCGCCCGGCGAAGGTTGTCCGCTTCGCGGAGGCTCCCGCGGCCGCATCCGCCGCGGTCACTCCGCGCCTCCCCGGCTCGCCTCCCTGGGGATGACGGTGAGGGTCCCCACCTTCCTGCGCGGCGCCTGGGCGGTGGCCCGCTTCGAGCTCGCGGAGCTCCGTTCGCAGCCGGGGCTCTACATCTTCATCCCGGCGATCCTGCTCTTCCTGCTCATCCTCTTCCGCGAGAACTACAGCGACTTGGAGGCGGGCTTCGCGCCGATCCTGCTCACCCCGGGAAACGCCGCCGCCAAGGGGTTCCTGCCGCTCACCCTCTGGCTCGGCCTGCTCCTGATGTTCTACACGGTGGAATCGGTCGAGCGCGAGCGGACGACCAGCTTCGCGCCGGTCTACTACGCGACGCCCGTGCGCACCTCGTCCGTGCTCGCCGGCAAGGCGGCGGCCCACGCCGTGGTGGCGCTGGTCACCCTGGCCGCGAGCCTGACGGTGCCGGCGCTGATCCTCCTGGCGGAGGGGAAGGTGCGGATGGAGATCCGTCCCTTCCTGATCGTCTGGGGGCTGCTGCTGATCCCCACCCTGATCCTGTGGACGGCGTTCATCGCCGCCGTGGTCTCGCTGACCCGCAGCCGCTACGCCACCTACGGCATCGGCCTCGCGGCGGTGATCGCCACCGTCTACGCGGCCTTGAGCGGCCATCTGACCTGGGTGGGGAACTGGCCGCTGATGATGGAGATGCTGTGGAGCGACATGGGAGCGTTCGAGATCGACCGCTCCGCCCTCCTGCTCAACCGTCTCGCGGCGCTGGCGCTCGCCGTCCTCTGCGGCTGGATCGCTCTGCGCGCCTTCGCCCGCCGCGAGCGCGACCGGCTGCACCCGGCGCTCTCGGCCGCCGCTCGGCGGCGGACCGCGATCACCGCGGCCGCTCTCACCCTGCCGCCGCTCGGCCTCCTGATCGCGCTCTGGGCGCTGGTCAACCAGGGGTTCCAGGGCGCCACCGTCGAGCGCCGGCACAAGGACTACTGGCGCGAGAATCTGACCACCTGGCTCAACCAGCCGCTGCCGTACGTGACGCGGGTCGAGATGGACATCGACCTCGAGCCGCGGCAGCGGGCCTTAAGCGCCAGCGGCTTCTACGATCTCCAGAACCGTTTGCCGAAGGATCTCGACTGGTTCCCGGTGACGGGAGGCAGCGCCTGGGAAGGGCTCGCCTGGACGCTCGACGGAAAACCTTTCCAACCGGAGGAGCACCACGGCCTCTACGTCTTCCGCCTGCCGCGCCCGCTGGTCTCCGGCGCCTCGGTGCGGCTCGGCTTCCGCTACCGAGGGAAAGTCCTCCCCGGCGTCTCGAGGAACGGCGGTCCGGTGCAGCTCGGCGAGTTCATCCTCCCCTCGGGGGTGCTGGTGACCGGCCGCAACCCCGACTTCGCCCCCAAGATCGGTTTCGATCCCAAAATCGGCGTCGACGAGAAGAACTTCACCGAGCCGCGCATCTACCCGCCGCGCTGGTACGAAGGGGTGACCGACGCCGACCTCGACCGCTCGGCCTTCACCCAGCGGCTGCGGATCAGCGCGCCGGCCGAATACACGATCAATTCGACCGGCATCCTGACCTCCGACGTGGTCCGGAACGGCCGGCGGACCGCGGTCTGGGAGAGCGACTACCCCCTGCGGGTGTTCAACATCGCGGCCGGACGCTGGCAGGTGAAGCGGGGGCGGAACGGCACCGCCGTCTACTACGACCGCCATCATCCCTACAACGTGGACACGCTGGTCTCGGCGCTCGACGGCGCCCGCCGCTGGTACGCCGAGTGGTTCGGCCCCTATCCCTGGCGGGAGCTGCGCCTCAACGAGTTTCCCAACTACGCCGAGTACGCGCGGGGGAACGCCACCAACATCTTCTTCTCGGAAGGGGTCGGCTTCCTGACCCTGCGGACGCCGGAGTCCGATCAGGCGTTCGAGATCGCCGCGCACGAGGCGGCGCACCAGTGGTGGGGGCACATCCTGGCGGGGGGCGAGGGGCCGGGCGGCATCGTGCTGGCCGAAGGGGCGGCCAACTTCGCGACCCTGATGCTCGTCGAGCAGGTGCACGGGCTCGAGAACCGGCTGGTATTCGCCCAGCGCCTCGAGGCCACCTACGGCGAGCGGCGCCAGCCGGGCACGGAGAAGGCGCTCGCCGAGACCTTGAGCACCACCGGCCGCCGGGGGGACGAGACGGTGGTCTACGACAAGGGAGGGTGGGTGCTCTGGATGCTGATGCACCAGATGGGGCGCGCCGCCTTCCTCGACGGCGCCCGTCACTTCATCGCGTTTTATCACCGCGGCCCGGATCACCCCGTGCTCCAGGACTTCGCCGCTTTCATGCGCCCCTACGCGCCGGACAAGGCGGGGTTCGACGACTTCGTCCGCCAGTGGTTCTTCGACCGCGTGATCCCCGAGTACCGCCTGGACGATCTGCGCAAGCAGCCGCTGGGGAATGGGACGTGGGAGGTCGCCGTAAGAGTGGAGAACGCCGGCAGCGGACGCATGCCGGTCGAGGTCGCGGCGACCCATGGTGAGCGCTTCGACGACAAAGGCGGCATCTCGCCCGCCTACCGCGATGCGCGGACGACGGTGATCCTGGGACAGGGGGAGTCGAAGGTGGTCCGCATCCGCTGCCCGTTCGTTCCCGAGCGGGTGGTGGTCGATCCCGACGGCTACGTGCTCCAGCTCCAGAGGAAGGCGGCGGCGGCGAAGCTCTGAGGCGCCGGCCTCCTACTTCGTCATCTGCTGCCAGACCAGGATCGCCGTCACCAGCAGGCCGATGACGATCACCGCCGCCCGCGCCTTCTCTTTGCCGATGCGGCGGGCGAAGACGGCGCCCGCATAGCCGCCGAAGCGTGGCACCGAGCACGATCACCAGCGCCGCCGGCCAGACCACCGCCCCCTTGTAGATGAAGTAGCCGGCGGCGATCGTGTTGATCGACAGGTTGAAGAAGTTCTTCACCCCATTCGCGGCGTGGATGTTGGCGAGGCCGAGGAAGCCGAGCAGGGCCAGCATCAGGATGCCGATCCCCGCTCCGAAGTAGCCGCCGTAGACGGCGACCCCGAGCTGGAGCACGGAGGCGAGGATCAGCCGCCCGCGCGACAGCTGCGAGGGGTCGGTCACCACCCGGGTCGAGCGGCGGGAGAGGTAGCCCTGGATCATGAACAGCGCGGTGGCGAACAGGATCAGCAGGGGAGCGAGGGTGGCGAAGACCTTCTCGGGGGTCCGCAGCAGGAGGACCGAGCCGGCCGTGCCGCCGATCAGGCTGGGGAGAAAGAGGGTCTTCAGCCATCCCTTGTTCTCCCGCACCTCGGCCCGGTAGCCGTAGAGGCTCGCCACCGCGGCGGGGAGGAGCGCCACCGTCGAGGTGGCGTTGGCGGCGATCGCCGGCAGGCCGAGGAAGATCAGCGACGGGAAGGTGAGGATCGTCCCGCCGCCCGCCATCGCGTTCATCACCCCCGCGCCGAAGGCGGCGGCGATCAGGATCAGGATCTGCAGGGCGCTCACGCGAGGAAGGATATCCCGCCCGGCGATGAATCGCCGGGCGGAGGAGGCAACGTATTCGTCGAGCTACGCGGCCGGCCGCGTCACCCCGAGGTAGGCGGGATGCGTGAAGCCGGGGAAGACCTGATCGAGCTTCGAGTTGCCGAGGCGGCGCTCCACCACTTCGGCGAGGACGGTGCGGAAATCGGTGGTGATCGCGAGGTCTCCCGGGCCGTAGAGCTGCTCGGCGGCGAGGCCGGGCCAGCTCGAGTAGACCTTGCCGCCCGCGACGCCGCCGCCGAGCAGGAACATGCAGTTGCCGTGGCCGTGATCGGTGCCGCCGGAGGCGTTCTCCTTCACCCGCCGGCCGAACTCGCTCATCGTCACCACCGTGATGTGCCCCATGCGGTCGGCGAGGTCGGTGTAGAACGCCTGGAGGCCGGCGGCGAGGTCCGCCAGGTTGTCGGCCAGGGTCCCGGTGGTGCTCCCCTGCGCCGAGTGGGTGTCCCAGCCGCCGATGTCGACGCATGCCACCTCGAGCCCGAGGTCGGCGCGGATCAGCTGCGCCACCTGCTCCAGGCCGTTGCCGAAATCGGAGTCGGGATATTTGGCGCCGTTCTGCGGCTGATAGGTCCCCGGGTTGGCGGACGCCAGCAGGGCGACCGCGGCGAAAGTCTGCTTCGCCTGGCCGTCGAGGAAATCGGTGCTGGGGTAGAGCGAGGCGAGGCTGGTCTGGAAGCTCGCCAACTCGGCGGGCGAGCGCAGCCCCTTGAGATGGAAGTCGGCGATCGATTGCAGCGCCGCCGCCGAGACCGGGCCGCGCAGCGAGGCCTGCACGCTGTGCGCGACCCCCACCGCGCGGAACGGGGAGGAGTTGCCGGTGTCCAGGCTGCCGAGATGGCGGCCGATCCAACCGGTGGTCAGCGTCTTGCTCCCCGGGGTGCCGCGCTCCATGAAGTCCATCGCCTCGAAGTGGGAGTGCGAGTCGTCCGGCGAGCCGGCGGCGTGGACGGCGGCGAGCGCGCCGTCGTCATAGAGCTCCTTGAGGGGAGCGAGCGAGGGATGGAGGCCGAAGAAGCCGTCGAGATTGACCGCCGTCCCCGCGGAGCTGCCGGGCTCCTGGATCGCCAGGGTGGGGCGGTTCGCGTAGTAGTCGCGGTCGCCGAACGGGACCACCACGTTGAGGCCGTCCGCCGCGCCGCGCTGGAAGACGCAGACCAGGACGTCGCGCTGCGGCGACGGGGTGGCGGAGAACGCCAGGCGGGGGAACCAGGTCGGGAGGGTGAGGCCGCCGAGGCCCACGCTGCGGAGGAAGTTGCGCCGGGTGAAGGGTGTCGTCATAGGGTCTCCTTTCACCGCCACTGGAAGTAGGGGGAATCGAGGATCAGGGCCACCAGGCCCGGGAGCTTCGCAGCCGCCTGCGCGGCGGTGAAGGGGGAGGTCGTCGAGAGACCGCCGGCGGCGTAGGCGATCAGCTGGGTGCGATCCGTGGGATCGAGCGCGCGCGCCAGCAGCCGGGCGGTCAGGTGATCGGTCAGAGCGGCGGGGGTCGGGCGCGGCCAGCCGGGGGTGCCGGAAGCGAGCGCTACGAGGTCGGTCCGCACGTCGTGCAGATGGTTGCCGCCGAGCGCCAGACCGAGGTTCCAGCCGCCGAGCAGGCCGTTGGTGTTCGCCCACGCCCCGGCCGCGTCCGGATAGCCGTTGGGCGCAGCCCAACCAAAGGGGAGCTGCCCCATGTTGCGCAGCACGTTGAGCAGCGGCTTGTTCCCCTCGGGGCCGATGTCGACCGCCAGCGTGCGGGTGGCGGCGGCGAGCAGCTCCATCGGACGCTTGAACTTCTGATCGGCCGCGGCGCGGAATTCCGGCGAGAGGAGGAGGGTGCGCATCGTCTCGCGGAGGTCGCCGCCCGTGCGGGTGAACGTCTGGCTGACGGCGGTGACCAGCGAGGCCGGGGGAGCGTCCGAGACGAAGCGGACACAGAGCTTGGTGGCGATGTGCTGGGCGGTCGCCGGGTGGGCGGCGAGGATGTCGAGCACCCGCTCGCCGTGACCGATCCCCAGCCCCGCCGGCAGCGCGTGGCCGAGCACGGTCTTGGGGCCGTCGTCGTGGTCCGCGGCGCGGAAGAAGAAGGTGCCGGGCGTCCCTCCCTTGTGGCCGCCGATCGTCCAGCCGGTGAAGCACTGCGCCACCTGCTCGACGTCGGTCTGGGTATAGCCGGTGTCGACCCCCAGGGTGTGCAGCTCCATCACCTCGCGCCCGTAGTTCTCGTTAGGGCCGGTCTTGGTGTTGGTGGCGTTGTTCAGGAAGTCGAGCATCGCCGGGCTCTTCGCCGAGGCGCCGAGGATCTGGCGGAAGGTGCCGAAGGCGTAGCGGCGGCCCACCTCGCGGTCGTCCACCGTCTTGTAGTAGCCGACCTTGTTGTCGAGGTGATAGACGTTGAAGTGATTGCTCCAGAAATCGACCATCATCTCGTAGAGCTGCCGGCGGCGAGGCGACGGCGCGCAGGACGGTGGCGCTCTTCAGCTCGACCACCACCTGCGACTTCTCGAGCGCCAGGAGCTGGGCGTTGCTCATCGTCAGGGTGGGGAAGAGTTTCTTGAGGGTGGAGGCGAGCTCCGAGTCGTCGATGTGCTCGGGCTCGAGCTGATCGGCGATGTACCCCGGATAGCCCAGCGACCGGGCGCGCGCCAGCTCGTCCGGGGAATGCCCGAAGGTGATGCGGTTGACCAGGTGGACGATGGGGTCGGGAGCGGGGAGAGAGCTGGGGGCCGCGGAGGCCGCCTTCCAGGCGATCGGCGGGGGGGCCGCGAAGAGCGGTGAGAGCCCGGCGCCAGGGAGGCTTGCGAGAGCGGCCCCGGCGGTCGCGGTGCGGAGCAGAGCTCTGCGGGTCAAAGTAGTCGTCGCGCCATCCAAGGAAGTTCCTCCTCTCCAGAAGATACGTTCTGGTGCATAAACACATAAGCCGGAGGATTCCTGCGGCGGATCTTGAAGTATTTTTAGGACCGGCTCCTCAGCCGCCGATCTGCCCCAACGCGCGCCGGATCTCCGGCTGGTTGGGATTGATCTGGAGCGAGCGGTGGAAGCTGGCGGCGGCCCCCTCGCCGTCGCCGATGCAGAGGCGGGCGAGCCCCACGGAGGCGAAGGCGAGCGCGTTCTTCGGCGCGGTGCGGGTGGCGCTCTCGAAGTCGTCGAGCGCCTTCTCGCACTGGTGGCGCTCGAGGCGGTAGCGCCCGCGGAGGAGATGCAGGCGAGGGTCCTGGGGACGGGTGCCGATCGCGCGGTCGAGGAGGCGGAGCGCCCGCTCGCTGTCGCCCCCGCGGGCGTAGGCCACGGTGCGGGCGAGGGCGTGATCGACCCCTTCCGGCAGGCCGGCGGCGAGCGCGGCCACCAGCAGGTCGTCGGCGCGGTCGGGCTCCTTCTTCTGGCTGGCGAGCAGATCGCTCAGGTTCCACATCGCCGCCGCGCTCTTGGGATCGACCGCCAGCGCCTTGCCGTAGGCCGCGGCGGCGGCGTCCGTCTCCCCCTTCTGGCGGCGGAGCAGCCCCTCGTTGTCGTAGGAGGCCGCCGTGCGCGTGGTGCCGTCGGCAGCAGAAGCGTTTCCTTCCTTGCCTCCCATGTAGCCGAGCGCGCGCAGCTTGGCGATCTCCTCCGCGTCCGCTTTCTCCTCGTTTTTCCCTCGCTTGGGACCTCCGCCGCCGGCTGGTAGTGCGCGCGGTAGTCGGCCGGCTCGGCGTGGACCGGCGCGATCCCCGCGAGCGGCGGCCCCTCGACCCCCTTCCCCGGCGGCAGGCCGAGGAGAGCGAGGAGGGTGGAGCAGACCTGCCCGACCTCCCCTTCGCCCCGATTGGCCTCGCGCTTGATCCCCGGTCCCCAGAGCAGATAGATCCCCTGCTCGCGGTGCCAGCGGGCGGCGGTCGCCGCGGCGGCGCTCGACAACTGGACCGGCCGCCCATCCTTCCAGCGAAAGCCGTGATCGGAAGCGAGCATCAGCACGGCGCCGCGCGCCTCGGCCAGCTTGCGGTAGTCGCCCAGCAGGCGATCGATCTCGGCGAAGTAGAGCGCGGGGACCTGGGAGAAACGCTCGAAGTCCTCGCGGCTCACCGCCTCCTGCCGCGGCGGCGCATAGGGAGCGAAGACGTGGCCGAGGGTGTCCGTCCCCTGGAAGTAGACGACGGCGAGGTCCGGCTTGGCGCGGCCCAGCCAGTAGGTGGCGAGCGCGTGGTAGGCCCGCGTCTCGACCAGGATGCGGCGCAGCGCGCTCACCGGATGGGCGTAGGGGTCCGGCTCGGCGAGGGCCTTGGCGTACTCCTTCTCCGTCAGCCACGGCAGGTAGGCCTTGAGGGCGTTGTACCCCACGGCACCTTCCGTCTTTGCCAACGCCTCCCGCGCCCACGCCTCCTGCCCGGGAGGGTAGACCGTGCCGGGAGGGGGCGCCGCGTCGCGCGCCGTGAACGAGGAGAAGCGGTCCGCCACCAGCAGCCCCTTGACCGCCTCGGCCGGCCAGGTGGCCCAGAGGCCGAACACCGCCACGCTCTTGTCGCCGTCCGCCGCCATGTTCCACACCGCGGGAACCCGCCGCTCCGAGCTCGGGATCGGCTCGAGCGCGCCCGGTCCGCGGGTTGCGCCGCGTGAAGTCGAGGATGCCGTGCTCCAGCGGCGAGACGCCGGTCATCATCGTGGTCCAGACGAACGGCGAGAGGGGAGGGTTGAGCGTCTTCAGGGCCCCCGTCTTCCCCCCCTTGGCCAACGCCGCGAGGTTGGGCATCACCCCGGATGCCATCAAATCGTCGAGCATCTCCCAGTCCGCCCCGTCGAGCCCCACGAAGATCACCGGATGCGCCGCCTCGACGGCGCTCGCGATCTCCGGCGCCGGAGGCGGCGCCGCGCCGGCCTTGCGTGGCGGCGCAGGCTTCTTCTGGCAGGCGAGGAGGGTCGCCAGCAGGGCCAGCAGGGCGGAACGGAGGAGGATGCGTCGCATGGGATCTTGAAGAGCGGATTATATCGGGAAGTCATATCGGGGAATCGCGGCGCGCTCCTTGCTATGCTCCCGGCCGTCGAAGAGAAACGCGGAAAACGGGAGGCCTGCGTGCCCTATCAGCCCATCGAGAACTACGGAATCATCGGCAACATGCGGACGGCGGCGCTCGTGGGGAAGCACGGGTCGATCGACTGGTACTGCGTCCCGCACTTCGATTCGCCGAGCGTGTTCGCGGCGATCCTCGACGATGAGAAGGGGGGGAGGTTCGAGATCGCCCCGGTGGGCGACGGGTCGGCGACCAAGCAGCTCTACTGGCCGGAGACCAACGTCCTGGTCACCCGCTTCCTGTCGGACGACGGAGTGGGGGAGATCGAGGACTTCATGCCGGTCGGCGCGCGGGGGGCGAACGAGTGGCGCGATCACCTCATCCGCCGGGTGCGGGTGGTGCGCGGCCACGTCAAGTTCGGCCTGCGCTGCCATCCGGCGTTCGACTACGCCCGCGCCGGTCATGAGACGGTGATCACCCCCGGGAAGGGGGCCGATTTCCACTCCCAGGCCCTGAGCCTGCGGCTCGCCACCGAAATTGCCCTCAGCGCGGACGGCCATGGGGTCACCGCCGAATTCACCTTGCGCGAGGGGGAGAGCGCGACTTTCGTGATCCGCCCGATCGACAAGGGGACGGAGGCCGTCGCGCCCCCTTCGGCGGGGCAGACGGAGGAGCTGTTCCAGGCGACGGTCGCCTTCTGGCGGGGGTGGATCGCCAAGTCCACCTACCATGGCCGCTGGCGCGAGATGGTCCACCGCTCGGCCCTGGTGCTCAAGCTGCTGACCTTCGAGCCCACCGGCGCCATCGTGGCGGCCCCCACCTGCAGCCTCCCCGAGCACACCGGCGGGGTGCGCAACTGGGACTACCGCTACACCTGGATCCGCGACGCCGCCTTCACCATCTACTCGCTGCTGCGCATCGGCCTGACCGAGGAGGCGTCGCAGTTCATGGGCTGGCTCGACGCCCGCTGCGCGGAGGCCGACCGCGATCAGGGGCTGCAGATCGTCTACGGCATCGACGGCCGCCACGACCTGACCGAGATCACCCTCGATCATCTGGAGGGGTACCGCGGCTCGCGGCCGGTCCGCGTCGGCAACGGTGCCGTGAACCAGCTCCAGCTCGACATCTACGGCGAGCTGATGGATTCCGTCTACCTGTTCAACAAGCACGCGGCGCCGATCGGCTACGACTCGTGGCTCCACCTGCGCGAGCTGCTCCACTACGTGGCCGAGAACTGGAAGCGGGAGGACGAGGGGATCTGGGAGGTGCGCGGCGGCCGCCAGCAGTTCGTCTTCTCGAAGCTGATGTGCTGGGTGGCGATGGACCGCGGTGTGCGCCTCGCCGAGCAGCGCTCCTTCCCGATCGACCGCAAGCGCTGGATCAACACCCGCGACGAGATCTTCGAGACGATCATGACGCGCGGCTGGAACGCCAAGCGCCAGAGCTTCGTCGAGACGCTGGACGGCGAGTGGCTCGACGCCTCGAGCCTGCTGATGCCCCTCGTCTTCTTCACCGCGCCGAGCGATCCGCGGATGCTGAAGACGATCGAGGCGATCCGCCGGCCGCCCGACCAGGGGGGCTTGCTCTCGGACGGGCTGGTCTATCGCTACAACGCCTCCCACGGGATCGACGGCCTCCCCGGCGACGAGGGGACCTTCAACATGTGCACCTTCTGGCTGGTCGAGGCGTTGACCCGCGCCGGCTGGACGCAGCCCCAGATGCTCGAGGAGGCCCGCCTCCTCTTCGAGCGCATGCTCGGCTACGCCAACCATCTCGGCCTCTACTCGGAGCAGACGGGGCTCCGCGGCGAGGCGCTGGGGAACTTCCCCCAGGCCTTCACCCACCTCGCGGTGATCAGCTCCGCCGTGAACCTCGACAGCGCCCTCGGCCGCGAGCGGGACGAGGGGCTCTAAGGGGCCAGCGGCAGCGCCCAGGACTCGAGGCCCGTTTTGCCGTCGTCCGCGGCGAAGAAGAGAAACCGTTTGGCGACGGCGAGCTGGGGAAAGAAAGGCAGCGAGGAGAAGCCGCCCGGGGCGAGATCGATCACCATCCGGGTCCCCTCGCGGGTGCCGTCGCTCTCCCAGAGCTCCCAGCCGTGCATCCCATCCTCGGCCGGGAAGAAGACCCGGTCGCCGGCGCCGGCCAGGATGGCGGGTTGGCTATTGAAGTCGGGGGTCGGCTGGAAGCTGCGCAGCCGCCGCGTTCCTTCGGGGGTGCCATCGGTCGCCCACAGCTCGAGACCGCGGAGGAAATTCTGCACCGTGAACAACAGCCGGTCTCCCACCGGGGTGAGCTGCACGGGCACGAAAAACCGGGATTCGCTGTAGGGGAAGAGCTTCGCCAGCTGGATCGGAGGCCCGCCGGACAGGGGGAGGCGGAAGAGAGCCCGCCCGGCGTCGTGATCCGCCGACAAGGCGGCGGTCAGGTACAGGGAACCCTCGAATTCCTGGAGATCCGATGGGTCGGCCAGCGTCGTCGTCCGATGAGTCCCCGCGGCGGTGCCGTCGGTCTGCCAGATCTCGTTGGACGTGTCGGAGACGACCCGGAAGAAGACGGTCCCGCCGGCGAGCAACGGGTCCGCCACGAAGCCGCCAAACCGCGCGATCTCCCGGGTGCCGGCGGCCGTGCCGTCCGATCGGAAAAGGGGGGAGGTTTGCTTAGGGTCGAAATTCGGAACGGAATAGAGGAAGTCCGAGCCCAGGGGCGTCAGCGGCTGGGGGCAGCGAATGAGCGAGGCCGCGGGGAGGATCTGGTGCGTGCCGGCCTCCGTGCCGTCGCTGCTCCACAGGGCGCACGAACCGGCGGAGCCGCGGCCGAAGACGAGCCTACCGCGCCATGCGATCGGCGGCGTGATGAAATCCGACGGCGAAAGTTTCTGGATCGCCCAGGTTCCTGCCGCAGTGCCGTCGGTTCGCCAGAGCTCGTACGTATCCTGCCGATTGGGATTCGTGGCTCGGAGGTCGAGCAGGAGGAACTGGAGAGATCCCGGCGGGCCGATGAAGCTTGGGTAGACCCTCTGTGTGTCGCTCGAGAAATGGTGGACCGGAAAGGTCCCCGGCGTCGTGCCGTCGCTGTGCCAGAGCACGGACTGCCCGTCGACCTTCGCGGTCAGGATCAGGGCGCCGTCCCGGAACGGCTGGAACACCGGCGCGGAGCCGGGCTCGAAGCGCCGCAGCGAGGCGACCCGGTGCGCGTTGCCGGCGCTCCCGTCGGTGGCCCAGAGCTCCGACCCGAGATGTCCCGCGCCGCCGCTGCTGCCGTAATAGACGATGCCGTTCAGGAGGCCGAAACCGTCGACGTGCTCGGCGATCCGCCGCGTCCCCTCGGGGGTGCCGTCGGTCCGCCACAGCTCGTCCTCGCGTGTCCCCAGGTCGTTTCGGGGCATGAAAACATGGAACAGCAGGGCGCCGCCGGGTCCGGCGACCCCCGAAGCGGCGTCGGGCCAGAGGGAGTCCGAGCAGTACTCGCCGCAGAGATCCGCCAGCCGCCGGGTGCCCGCGGCCGTGCCGTCGGTGACCCACGGATCGTATCCGTTCAGGTTGTCGCTGCCGACGAAGATCTCCCGGCGAGCCCCGGGAGGGGAGAGCGGGACGTAGAACGACGGGCAGGTGCCGCCGTCGCAGGCGATGAGGCGAGCGGCCCGGCTGAAGCCGTCGTCCACCGTCCAGAAGACCGCGGGATTCTCCCGGTCGGTGGTGGCGACGAAGAGCCAGTGCCCGCCCACCCGCTCGAAGCCCGCCGCCTCGACGAGCCTCGCCGGCAGCTCGATCCGCGGCCTGGTCCCCTGCGGAGTGCCGTCGCTCTCCCAGATCTCGATCGCGTGGCCGGCGCGGTGGGTCTCGAAGTAGACCCGGTCGCCGCTGGCGGTCATCGAAGCGACCGCGGGAAGGGTGAAGTCGGAGGAAGCCTGCGGATCGAAATCGGCCAGGCGGAGCGTCCCGGCCGGCGAGCCGTCCGTGACCCAGAGATCCTCGCCGGTGTCCCCCGCCGTGAAGAAGAGATGGGAAGCGGTGGCCACCGTCCGCACGCTCCGGCCATCGAGCTCTCCCACGGCGTGAAGGAAGAGCGTTCCGGCCGGCGTGCCATCGGTGCTCCACAACCCCGATTCGCCTCCCCCTCCGTGCACGGCCACGAAGTAGAGCCGGCCGCGCCAGAACGAGAACGCCTGCGGAGCGAGGAAAGGCAGCCCGTCCGTTCCCAGGAACGGTCCGGTCCCGGCGCGGGTGGTGTCGCTGCGCCAGAGGCTGCAATAGGGGGCCGATACGCAGGTCGGGATCAGGAGGACCCCACTGCCGGGAAGAAAGAAAACCTGCGGTTTCAGGTTGAAATCGAACTCGCCATCGAGCAGGTAGGTTCCGCCGGGCGTGCCGTCCGTCCGGGCCAGTCTGGAAGGCTCACTGGAGAACGTCACCCCCAGCAGGGCGGCGCCGTTCACGACGCCGAGGGCCGGGATGCTCTGGCAGTCGGAGCGGCAGAGGGCGGACGACACCTGGCGGGTCCCCTCCGCGGTGCCGTCGGTGCTCCAGAGGATCGCCGGATCGAGCGAGCCGGGGTCCGCCGTGGAGAAGAAGAGCCGCCCGCCCAGGTTGAAGAAATCCGCCGGCTCCTCGTGCACCATGAAGGAGAAGGGGACGTAGGGGGAGCGGTTGATGTCCGCCAGAAGGTGGGGCGTTTCCTGCGCTAGGGCGGAGGCCCCGAGCCATGACGCGGCGAGCAGGAAGATCACGATTCCCCCTGTACGCATCTTCATCGTGGCTCCAGGGGAAGGGCCCAGGGCTCGAGGCCGATTTTGCTGTCGTCCGCGCTGAAGAAGAGGAAACCGTTGGCGACGGCGAAGCTCGAATCCGCCGGCAGCGAGGAGAAGCCGCCCGGCGCGAGATCCGTGACCATCCGCGTGCCTTCGGGAGTGCCGTCGCTGTCCCAGAGCTCCCAGCCGTGCACGCCGTCGCTGGCCGAAAAGAAGGCCCGGTCGCCGGTACCGGCCAGAATCGAGGGTTGGCGATCGACGTCGGGGATCGGCTGAAAGCTGCGCAGCCGCCGCGTTCCTTCGGGTGTGCCGTCGCTCGACCACAGCTCGAGACCGCGGTTGAAGTCCTGAACCAGGAACAGCAGCTGGTTCCCCAGCGGCGAGAACTGCACGGGTGCCGAGATCCGGGATTCGCCGTCCTGGAAGAGCTTGGCCAGTTGGATCGGAGGCCCGCCGGAGGAGGGGAGGCGGAAGAGAGCCCGCCCGGGGTCGTCATCCGCCGACAAGAGGGCGGTCAGGTATAGGTCGCCGTCGAATTCCTGGAGGTCCGATGGTTCGGCGAGCGTCGTCGCGAGATGAGTCCCCGCGGGGGTGCCGTCGGTCTGCCAGATCTCGATGGAGGTGTTGTTGGAGAGGATCCGCAAGAAGACGGTCCCGCCGACGACCAGCGGCTGGCCGTCGAGGAAACCGCCGAGCCGGGCGATCTCCCGGGTGCCCGCGGCCGTGCCGTCCGACCGGAAGAGCCGGGAGACCGACTGGCCGCCGACATTCGGAACGGTATAAAGGAAGTCCGCGCCCAGGGGCGTCAAGGGCTGGGGACAGTGAAAGATCGAGGCGGCCGGGAGGAGCTGGTGCGTGCCGGCCGCCGTGCCGTCACTGCTCCACAAGGCGCACGAATCGGCGGAGCCGAGGTCGAAGACGAGCCCGCCATGCCATGCGATCGGCGACGCGACGAATCCCGACGACGAAAGCTTCAGGATGGCGCGAGTCCCCTCGGGAGTGCCGTCGGTTCGCCAGAGCTCGTACCTCTCCTTCTGGTAGGGGTCCGTCGGTTGGATGTCGAGGAAGAGGAACTGGAGGGGCCCCGGGGCGCCGAGGAAGCTCGCGTAGACCTTCCGCGTTTCGCTCGGAGAAGTCGTGGACCGGAAAAGTGCTGGCCGGCGTGCCGTCGCTGCGCCAGAGCGCGGCCTGTTCGTCCGAGTTCGCGGTGAGGATCAGGACGCCGTCCCGGAACGCCTGGAACACCGGCGCGGAGCCGGGCTCGAAGCGCCGCAGGGAGGTGATCCGGTGCGCGTTGCTGGCAGTCCCATCGGTGGCCCAGAGCTCCGAGCCGAGATGCCCCGAACCACCGCTGCTGCCGTAATAAACGCTGCCGTTCAGGACGCCGAAACCGTCGACGTGCACCGCCAGCCGCCATGTACCCTCGGGGGTGCCGTCGGTTCTCCACAGCTCGTCCTCTCCCGTGCCCCCGGCGCTCGCCAGCACGAAGGCGTGGAACAGCAGGGCGCCGCCGGGGGTGGAGAGCGATTGAAAGCCGAATTCCCACGAGCAGGCGCCCGGGCAGAGGTTCGCGAGACGTCGGGTGCCCGCGGCCGTTCCATCGGTGACCCACGGATCGAGCTGGTCGAGCTCGTCCATGCCGACGAAGATCTTCGGGCGAGCTCCGGGAGCTGACAGCTGAGAGAATACCGACGGGCAGCTCCCGCCGTCGCAAGCGGTTAGGCGGGTCGCCCGGCTGAAGCCGTCGTCCACCGTCCAGACGGCCGCGGTAACGCTGCTCGGAGGTAGCGGCCAGGAAGATCCAGTGCCCGCCCGTCCGCTCGAAGCCCGACGCCTCGAGGACCCTCGCCGGAAGCTCGATCCGCGGCCTGGTCCCCTGCGGGGTGCCGTCGCTCTCCCAGATCTCGATCGCGTGACCGGCGCGGTGGGTTTCGAAGTAGACCCGGTCCCCGGTGGCTGTCATCGAAGCGACGTCGGGAGGGCTGCAGACGGCACAGGAGTTGCGGATCGAAATCGGCCAGCCGGAGCGTCCCGGCCGGCGAGCCGTCGGTGACCCAGAGATCCTGCGCCGCTTTCCCCCGCGGTGAAGAAGAGGTGGGACGGGGTCGACACCGTCCGTGCGCTCGGGCCGTCGAGCTCTCCCACGGTCGTGAAGGAAGAGAGTTCCGGCCGGCGTGCCGTCGGTGCTCCACAGCCCATCTTCGCCTCCCTCGCCGTGCATGGCCACGAAGTAGAGCCTGCCGCGCCAGAACGAGAAGGCATGCGGGGCGACGAAAGGCAGCCCGTCCGTTCCCACGAAGAGTCCGGTCCCGGCGCGGGTGGTGTCGCTCTGCCAGAGGCGGCAATCTGGCCTCGAGTCGCAGGTCGGGAGCAGGAAGACTCCGCTGCCGGGCATGAGGAACACCTGCTGGCTCCGGTCGAATGCGAAATCTCCCCCGAGCCGGTACGTCCCGCCGGGCGTGCCGTCCGTCCGGGCGAGGCTGGAAGGCACACTGGATGCCGCCACTTCCAGCAGGGCGACGCCGTTCACGACGCCGAGTGGCGAGATGCTCTCGCATTCGGAGAGGCAGAGAGTGGTCGACACCTGGCGGGTCCCCTCCGCCGTGCCGTCCGTGCTCCACAGGATCCCCTGGTCGAGCGAGTCCGGGTTCGCCGTCGAGAAGAACAGCCGCCCTCCCAGGTTGAAGAAACCCTCCGGCTCTTCGTGCACCTCGAAGGAGTAGGGGACGTAAGGGGAGCGGTTGATGTCCGCCAGGAGGTGCGGCGCCTCCTGCGCTCCGGCGGAGGCCGCGAGCAGGGCCGAGCCGAGCAGAAATCTAGCGATCCACCGTCCGCCCATCGGTGCCTTCTCCCTTCCCAGGTTGAGGTCGTTGCGGGAAGTCTACCGGATCGCCGGGCGATCCGCCCTCAGCGGTCGGCGATCAGGTGCTCGACGACGGGCGGCTCGGGGCCGAGGTGGAAGGCGCGGGCGCGCTCCTGGACGTCCTGGTCGGCGTGGGTCACCCGCTCGTGCTGGCGCAGGTGCTCGATCCACGACTTGACCAGGAAGACCTCGGTGTGGAGCTCGGGGTCGGCGGAGTCGACGAACAGCCCCCACTGCATGGCGCCGTCCCGCTTGCGCAGGCGGCGGATGCCGCGCATGGCGGCCGCGAAGTCGGCGGCGCGGGCGGCATCGATCCGGTAGCGCACGGTCACCATCACCGGGCCGCGGTCCGGCTCGAGATCGTGGTTCACGATCGGCGCCGCCCATTGCCGCGACGGCGCGAGGTTCAGCCCCTCGCCCGAGCGCAGGTGGATGCGGAACGTCGCCGCGAGCCCCACCACCATCCCGATCGCCGAAGCCAGGAGAGCGCGCGAGATCCCGAAGTGCTCGCCGACGATCCCCCAGATCGCGCTGCCGCCCGCCAGCGCGGCATAGAAGACCAGCATGTAGACCGACAGCGCCCGCCCGGTCACCCAGGAAGGGACCACCGTCTGCACGGCGACGTTGAGGCTCGAGAGGAGGGAGAGCCAGGCGCCGCCGGCGAGCAGCATGGCGAGCAGCAGCATCCAGAACGAATCGACGTAGGCGAGCGCCGCCGTGGCCCCGGCGAAGACCAGGGTGGCGGCCGCCACCACCGCGTCCATCGAGTTGTTCCGCTTCAGGCGGGGGAGGACGACCGCCCCCAGCACGGCGCCGGCGCCGAGGGCCGCGAGGAGCAGGCCGTACCCTTCCGGCCCCGCCTTCAGCCGGCCGCTCGCAACCAAAGGGAGGAGCGCCCAGAGCGAGGCGCCGCAGAAAACGAAGCTGAAGCCGCGGATGGTCGGCGCAAGGACTTCCGGCGCGTGGCGGACGTAGCGCAGGCCGGTCGTCATCGCTCCCCAGATCCGCTCGGCCGGCAGCATCGCCTCCTCGGCCGGCCGGCGCCAGAAGAAGAGGACGACCAGCACCCCCAGGAACGAGACGGCGTTGACCAGGAAGGTGACGGCGACCCCGGCCGACGCGACGACCAGCCCGGCGAGGGCGGGCCCGAGCGCGCGGGCGATGTTGAAGCCGATGCTGCTCAGGGTGACGGCGGCGGGGAGGTCCTCCCGCGGCACCATCTCGGGGACGCTCGCCTGCCACGCCGGCCCGTTGAGCGCCGCGCCGAGGCCGAGGAGGAAGGTGAAGATCAGTAGGACCCACGGCGTCGTGGCGTGCGCCGCCGTGAACGCCCAGAGGCCGAAGGCGGCGGCGGTCATCCAGCCCTGCGTGATCAGCAGAATGCGCCGGCGGTCGAGCACGTCCGCCACCGCCCCGGCGGGGAGCGCGAGCAGGAACATCGGCAGGCTGGTCGCCGCCTGGACGAGCGCCACCAGGATCGGCGACGCGCTGAGCGTCGTCATCATCCACGACGCCCCGACGTTCTGGAACCACGTCCCCACGTTCGAGGCGACGCTCGCGATCCACAGCCAGCGGAAGATCGTGTGCCGGAGCGGGCTCCAGGTGGAGCGAGGGTTAGGGGAAGCCAGGGTCGCCGCCTTCCGGGACCTGTTCGAGATATTCGCGGGCCGCGGCCAGGAAGCGTCGGCTACCGGCGATCAGGTCCAATACGACCTCGGGTTTGATAGGGACTTTGGTCTGGTAATCAGCTAGGTGCCGGAGATCGAGAGCGTTGGAGAGCAACGTGGTGAAAGGCCGGATCTAGGTCCCTGGTCTTCGAGAAATAGCGACCCATATTGGGCCACGACCTGACCGTGGCTGGAGAATTCAAGATTTCGTGACAAGAGCAGAGCTTGAGCGACATAGAAGCAGCCGTAGTAACCTCGCGAAGCCGCGAAATCAGGGTGTCCGGCCTCCAGCAGGTACTCTGCTGCATTGATCGAACGTGCCGCCTTCCGCAGGAGCCCTTCGGGTTCGTTCATGCCGCCGCTCGTACGGCCTCTCTGCGGACGACGCGGAGGAACATGCTCTCCGCGCGCTCGAACTCCTCGATGCTTACCGGCACGATCGAAACGGCCAGGTCCGCCTCGACGGGCGAGAGGAGCCTTGATCTCCTGTGCCCGGCGAGGATCTCCGTCACCGGGTCCACCGGCCCGGCCAGAAGCAGCAGGAGATCCACGTCGCTCCCCTCCCAGGCGGTGCCGCGGGCGTAGGAGCCGTAGAGGAGGAGGCCGCGGAAGCGTTCGCCGTAGAGGTCCTTGAGCCCCTGCTCCAGTCTCGTCACCACGTCCCGGATCTTTGGCGGCAGCGCGCTCATGGTGCCTCATTCTATCCGGCTGGCGGTATGCTTCGCGAGATGATCCGCTCCTTCGACGTCCCCAGCATCCTGGCGGGGCTGCTCGCCTGCGGGGTGGCGGTGTTCGCCAGCACGACGCTGGTGTTCATCGTCTTCCGGCTGAACACCATGCTGCGGCGGCGGCACGAGCAGGAGCGGCTGCTGCTCGCCGGTCACCGCTCGATCGCCATCGCGCTCGGCGCCACCCTGTTGAGCCAGGCCCTGCTGCTGCGCCACGTCGTCTTTCCCGTGATGGCGGTGATGCGCGACCTCTTCCTGCAGCGGGCGTCGTTCGCCACCGTCCTCGCGGTGGCCGGCCAGTGCTTCGTCGTCTTCCTAGTGATCGGCGCCGTCTCGGTCGGATCAGTCTGGCTCGCCGGCTGGCTGTTCGACGTGCTGACCGGTGCGCTTCCCGAGCACGAGGAGATCTTCCGCGACAACGTGGCGGTGGCGATCTTCTACGCCTTCGTGCTGCTCGCCATCACCGTCATCCTCAACGAGGGGATCGAGGATCTCTCGCGCTCGCTGATCCCCTACGGCCGCTCCGGTGTGATCCACCTGCCGTGAAGCGGTCCGGCTGCGCAGCCCTCGGCTGTTCCGGGCTCCTCGTCCTTCTCCTCGCCGTCCTGGCCGGACTCGCCTTCCGCTTCGGCGGGATCACTCCCGGACCGAGCTCGGTCCCGGGGGTCCGCGAGCCGCCCCCCGAGCCCGAGCCGGTCCCGGAGGCGGACGCCTACCTGCCGGCGGTCGGCTCCCTCCACCAGTTCCACCGCGAGGAGGACGGCGACCGCCTCCGCCTCTCCTACGGGTTCATCGACTACCGCGGACAGGCGCGCCACGTCGCCTGTGAGATCAGCAAACAGGCCTACCAGCAGGACGTCACCTCCTTCGGCTACTTCGCGGACGAGATGGACCACGCGGTCGCGCGCAGCCTGCGCGATCTCTTCGAGCGCGAGGCGGTACGGCGCGGTGTTCGCCCCTACGTCCATTTCGAATCGCTGAACGGCACCGGCTATCGCTGGCGCTGGCAGATCCCGGGCGGCCTCGGCGCCGAGGAGACGGCGCGCCTCGAAGGCGAGCTGCGGGACTTCGACCGCTGGCTCGACAACGATCTTTCCAAGCAGAAGGAAGAGCTGGTGGCGAGCTATCTCCAGAGCCGCGGGCTGCGCCTCAAAGGGGACGAGATAGCCATCGACTACGAGGAGGAGGTGGCGCGCGACACGGCGCCGCTCGCGGACTGCTTCGACGCGTTGAGGCGCGTTGGCCGCCGAGCAGGGGACCGCGCTCTCCTCGGCCTCTTCCTCGCCTTCATCCAGGAGCTGCGCTACCAGGTGCCGCCGCAGATCGAGCTGGGCCGGCACATCCTGGGCTTCTGGGCCCCCGCCGCCGTCCTGGTGCGGGGAGCGGGAGACTGCGACTCGAAGTCCGCCGCCTTCTGCGCCCTCTGGCGCCATCTGCCGCGACGGGCGATGCTGGTCCTCGTCCCCGGCCACGCCCTGGTCGGCGTCGAAGGGAAGCCCCGCGCCGACGAAGCCTACGTGCGGCTCGGCAACCGCTACTTCGTGCTCTGCGAGGTGGCCGGGCCGGGAAAGATCCCGCCCGGCGCGCACCCGCTCTCCGGCAGCTTCGAGTACGTGATGATCGAACCGGCGGGCGGATGATAGAATGACCTCGAGAGTTGCCTTTCGACGAGTCGCCGTGATCTGATCCCGCGACCGGTTGGAGAAAGGGTGGCACGTATGACCGCGATTCCCCTCCAGCGAAACATCTACTATCCGGAGTCCGACGGCCAGCCGATGGCGGAGACCGACCTCCACCGGGAGGAGATGTACGATCTGATCCACGCCCTGAAGCGGCGGTATCGGGACGTGCCGGACGTCTACGTGACGGGGAACCTCTTCTTCTATTACGTGCAGGGCGATCCCCGCTCTGTGGTGGCTCCGGACGTCTTCCTGGTCCGCGGGGTGGAGAAGCGGCCCCGGAACATCTACAAGCTCTGGGACGAGGGACAGGTCCCGTCGCTGGTGATCGAGCTGACCTCGGACAGCACCCGCGACGAGGATCTCTCGAAGAAGAAGCTCTGCTACGAGCGCTTAGGGATCGAGGAGTACTTCCTGCACGACCCCTATCAGGACTATCTCGATCCTCCCCTGCAAGGGTTCAGGCTGGTCAACAACGGACGTTACCGGCCGATAGAACCCGAGGCGGACGGCTCGCTACGAAGCGTGACCACCGGGCTGCTGCTGCGGATGGAGGGAAAGCGTCTGCGGCTGGTGGATGCCCTCTCGGGTGAGCGGTTGCTCACGGACGATGAAGCCCGGCAGGTTGCCGAAGACCGCGTGGCCGCCCTTGAAGCGGAGCTGGCGCGCCTGCGCCAGCAGACCGGCGGCGGCGCCTGACGTTCCCCTTGTCACGCCCCCGCCACTCCACAGCACTAGACAAAGTGAGAGAAGAACACTAATCTGATCACAAATGAGCCGCAGCCTTCCTGCCCCCGCGATCGCCTCCGTCCACCGCCAGGTGGATCGGGTGGATTGCACCTGTAGTAAGCGGGTGTGAACGGCTCCGGGCCCTTCGCATCCGCACTCTCCGCACTTTAGCCCCTTTCTTCTGACGTCCTGACGGCTGGCGATCCAGCCGCGAGCGCGATTCCTGTATCTCTCCGCGTGGGGAGAGCCGTGGAGAGGCTCGGTTTGAACACAGCATGGAGGTTCGAATGCCCGAAGCGCAGCCTCAAGGCCCCGCGGCCGAGATCTCCTGGGATCTGATCCGCAAGCGGAATTTCGTCGAACGCCTGAAGCACCAGAAGGGCGGGCTCGACGTGATCCGGGATCTGCCGGAGATGATCACGACCGGCTACGAGGCGGTGCCCGAGGAGGACTTCGTGCGCATGCAGTGGTACGGCCTCTACCACGACAAGCCGAAGATCGGCTCCTTCATGCTGCGGGTGAAGCTCCCCGGCGGCGTGCTGACCCCCGCGAAGCTGCGCACGATCGGCGAGATCTCGCAGCGCTTCGGCCGCGGCTACGGCGAGCTGACCACGCGGCAAAACGTCCAGCTCCACTGGATCGAGCTGGCGCAGCTCCCCGAGGTGCTCGGGCTGCTGGACGCCGCCGGCATGACCACGGTAGGGGCGTGCGGCGACAACGTGCGCGCGATCACCGGCTGCCCGGTGGCCGGGCTCGACGGCGAGGAATTGTTCGAGGTGCAGGCGCTGATCGACCAGGCGACCGCCTTCTTCATCGCCAACCGCGAGTATTCGGACCTCCCCCGCAAGCACAAGATCACCATCTCGGCCTGCCCCCACCAGTGCAACGCCCCCGAGATCCACTGCATCGCCCTGATCGGCGCGCCGGGCCCGGCGGGGGAGGGCCGTCCCGGCTTCGCGGTGCGGGTCGGCGGCGGCCTCTCGACCTGGCCGCGGCTGTCGGACGACCTCGGCGTCTGGCTGCCGAGGGAAGAGGCGCTCGAAGGATTGCGGGCAATCGTCGACGTCTGGCGCCTCGACCTGAAGTACCGGATGTCGCGCGCCAAGGCCCGTTTGAAGTTCATGGTCAGCGACCTCGGCCCCGCCGCCTTCCGCGCCCGCGTCGAGGAGCGCCTCGGACGCAAGCTCCTGGACGGCGCCGTGCCGCTGGCGCCGGTCGAGGAGAAGGAGCACGCCGGGATCCACGCCCAGAAGCAGCCGGGGCTCTTCTACGCCGGCTTCCCCGTGCCGCTGGGCCTCGTCGACGGCGCGACGATGGTCCGTCTGGCCGACCTCGCGGATTCGCTGGACGGCGGAGAGATCCGCATCACCCGGCGGCAGAATTTCGTGCTCGCCAACATCCCCGCGGCGCGGCTCGACGCGGTGGTCCGCGAGGTGGCGGCGCTCGGCTTCCCGCTCGAGGGGGCGGCGCTCCGCGGCTCGAGCATCGCCTGTACGGGCGATCCGTTCTGCAACTACACGGTGGCGGAAACCAAGGGGCGGCTGCGGGAGATCGTCGATCACCTGGAGGCGGCCTTCGGCGACGCGGCGGCCGGTCTGCGTCTGAACCTCGACGGCTGCCCGCACGCCTGCGCCCATCACTGGATCGGCGACATCGGCTTTCAGGGGACGACGCTGCGCGAGCGCGGCTCAGGCGGAGAGCGCCTCCAGGGGTACGACCTCTTCCTGCGCGGCGGCCTCGGCCGCGGCGCGGCGATCGGCCGCCCGGTGCTCAAGCGCGTGCCGGCCACCGAGGTGATCTACGTCGTCGAGCGGTTGTTCCGCGCCTGGCTCGACGGGCGCGGCGAGCAGGAAACCTTGCAGCAGTTTTTCATCCGTCATTCCGACGAGGAGCTCGCCGCCTTCGGCCAGCCCGCCGGAGCGGAGCAGGAGACCGCCGTCCTTTCGGACGCCGCGTCGGAGTAGAGAAAGGAAGACCCCATGCTGTTGGAACGCGCGGCCCTGGTGAAGATCGCCCCCCGAGACTTTCTCGACGAGCTCGAAGCCGGCCAGCTGGCGGTGGAGCTCGACGACGCCACGCCCCAGGAGATGATCGCCTGGGCGCTCGAGCGCTGGGGGTCGCAGGCCGCCATCTGTACCAGCTTCCAGGCCGAGGGGATGGCCATCCTCGACATGGCGTGGCGGATCGATCCCACGGTGCGCCTGTTCACCGTCGACACCGGCCGCCTGCCGCAGGAGACCTACGACGTGATGGAGGAGGTGCGCCGGCGCTACGCGATCGAGGTCGAGGTCTACTCGCCCGACGCCCGCCAGGTGGAGGGGATGGTGCGCCGCTTCGGCCCGAACCTCTTCCAGAAGAGCGTCCAGGCCCGCCTGGTCTGCTGCAACGTGCGCAAGGTCGAGCCGATCCGCGGCGTGCTCGAAGGGCTCGACGCCTGGATCACCGGTCTGCGCCGCGACCAGTGGGCGAGCCGCGCCAACATCCGCAAGATCGAGATCGACCACGACCACGGCGGCCTCGCCAAGATCAGCCCGCTGGCCGACTGGACGCTCGACGAGGTGAAGGCCTACAACGAGGCGCACGACGTCCCCGAGCATCCGCTCTACGCCAAGGGGTACACCAGCATCGGCTGCTCCCCCTGCACCCGCGCCACCGCGGCCGGCGAGGACCCGCGCGCCGGCCGCTGGTGGTGGGAGAAGAACGCCCCCAAGGAGTGCGGCATCCACTGCCCGATCGAGACCGGCGCCTTCGAGCACGAGCTGGAGTCGCTGCTCAAGGCCCAGGCGGCGACTGCCGCCGGGCCGCGGCGGGCGGACGCTTGAGCGTGGCCGTCGCGGCAGTCTCCGATGCCTTGACGCTCGACGCCCTGCAACGGGAGACCCTGCTCGAGGAGCTGGCGAGCCTGGTGGGCTCGCTGCGCGATCCGGCGGCGCGCATCCCGTGGGAGGAGCTGGCGCAGGCCGTGGACGCCGGGGCGGTCGAGGAGCCTCTCCTCGGCCGCCTCGAGCAGATCCTCGAGATGACCCTGCAGACCGGCCGGGCGCGCAAGCACCACGGCGCGGAGAGCGAGCAGGCGCTCCTCCGCCTCTTTCACCAGACCCCGCGCGGCACCGCCGCCCGCCGGGCGACCGAGGCCGTCAATCGCACCCTCGCCTCGCTCGCCGGGCAGCCCCTCGAGCGGATGCTGTTCACCAGCCAGGGGCCCGGCGTCTACCGCCTCGGGCTCGAGACCGAACGCTGCAAGCTGACGCTCGAGATCGACCGCCACGGCATCACGATCGAGAGCCTGGAGGTCTGACTTGGCCATGCACTATCCCGTCTTCCTCGATCTCACCGGCCGTCCCTGTTTCGTGATCGGCGGCTGCGCCCTGGCGGAGGAGAAGGCGCGCGGCCTCCTCGCCGCCGGCGCGCGGGTGACGGTGATCGCCCCCGACCTCACCCCCGGCCTGGGCGAGCTGGCGGTCGAGGGCAGGATCGACTTCATCACCCGCCGCTACCGCCGCGGCGACCTGCGCACGGCCTTCCTGGTGATCGCCGTGAACCCCGGGGAAGCGGTGGCCGCCGCGATCTGGGAGGAGACCCGCGGGCGCAACGTCCTGGTCAATACGGTGGACGACGTCCCGCACTGCGACTTCATCGCGCCGGCGATCGTCCGCCGCGGCGACCTCACGATCGCCATCTCGACCGGCGGCCGGGCGCCCGCCCTCGCCGCCCGCCTGCGCCAGCGGCTGGAGCACGAGGTGGGCCCCGAGCACGCCCGCTTCCTGGAGATCGCGGGGACGCTCCGCGCGCCGCTCGCCCGCCGCTTCCCCGACCTCGAGACCCGGCGCACCCTCTGGTACCGCCTGGTCGACTCGGACGTCATCCATCTCCTGCGCCGCGGCAACGAGCGGGAGGCGCTGGCGCGCATCGAGGAGATCATGGGGGTCGGGGCGGAGCCGAATCCGATCCCACCTCTCGCTCCGGCGCTGGTCCTGGGGGCCGAGGCAGGATGGGCCGCCGGGACGGAGGAAATGGGAATCGTCTACCTGGTCGGGGCGGGCCCCGGTGATCCGCGGCTGATCACCGTCCTCGGGCTCGACTGCCTGCGCCGCGCCCAGGTGGTGGTCTACGACCGCCTGATCTCCCCCGATCTCCTCGCCGAGGCGCCGCCCGCGGCCGAGCGGATCTTCGTCGGCAAGGCGGCGGGGGAGCACTCGGCCCGCCAGGAGGAGATCAACGAGATCCTGGTGAAGCACGGCCGGGCCGGTCGGATCGTGGTGCGGCTCAAGGGGGGAGACCCCTTCGTCTTCGGCCGCGGCTCGGAGGAGGCGCTCGCCTGCGCCGAGGCGGGCGTCGCGTGGGAGGTGGTTCCCGGGGTGTGCAGCGCGATCTCGGTGCCGGCCCGCGCCGGCATCCCGGTGACCCACCGCGAGCTGGCGGGGGGCTTCGCCGTGGTGACCGGGCACTGCGCGGAAGGAGACCGCCAGGACTGGGCGGCGCTGGCGCGGGTCGAGACGCTGATGATCCTGATGGGGCTCGGCCGCCTCCCCGAGATCGCCGCCTCGCTGCTGTTCCACGGCCGCGGCGCCGACACCCCGGTGGCGGTGATCGCCCAGGGGACGCTGCCCGGAGAGCGCATCGTCGTCGCGACCCTGGGGACGATCGCCGGCGACGTGGCCCGGGCCGGCCTCGAGGCGCCGGCGACGATCGTGGTCGGGCCGGTGGTCAAGATCCGGGAACGATTGATGGCCGCTTCAGCGCAGCACGATCTTGCGCAGCCAGAGCTCGAAGACCACGCGCACGTCCTCAGCTTCTTCGGCTGAGATCGCCCGCCGGATCCGGAACTCCACCGCGTTCCCGTCGAGCAGCGGGAAGACGACCGGCTCGATCGCGGCAGAAGGGGCAGCCTCCCGGACCGGCGGGGGAGGCGGGGCTGTTCGCTCCGTCCGCTCGGCCGCCGTCTCCTCGCGCGCCGGTCCGGCCAGCAGCCGGGCATACTCCAGGGTCTCCCGGTACTCGGTCAGGAAGTGGTCGACCGAGCTCTCGTTGAACCCCTCGTCCAGGATCAGCGACAGCTTCAAAGTCTGCGGCGAGGGAAGCTCCGCCCCGTAGCGCTCCCACAGCCGCCCATGGATCGGCGGCAACAGCGCCGCCTGCTGCACCAGCCGCCGCCGCTCCTCGGAGTCCCCCCGCTCGTCGAGCAGGATGCTCAGCGCCCGCCCGGACAGCTTGACCAGCGAGTCGCCGTCCAGCAGCCCGAAGGAGCGCAGCGCCGCGATCGTCTGCTTGCCGCCGCTGCTCTTCGGCGAATACCCCCAGTGCGACGCCGCCGTCTCGATCCGCGCCGAATTCCGCTGCTCCGCCTCGTAAAACGCCCGCGCCCGGTCCAGCGCCTCCCGCAGCCCCACGAAGGGGAACGAGGGGCTGCGCACTTTCTTCCGGGTCTCCAGTCCGTCCTTGTCTCCGTCCATACGGAGGGGAGACTAACACTGGAGCTTGTCTGATTTTGTCTTGATGGCGGAGACAAGAATCGCCCGAGACAGGGAGAGGTTTCGGGAGACAGGCGGCGATCGCGGGCAAAGAACCGTCCGGACGGCCGCGCAAAACTTGGTTGCGCGCAGGGAGAAAGCCCTGTGGAAAGCGGGTGGATATCGCTGTCTCGGCAGTGGCCGGTGGCTTACCGGAGTTGTCTTGGTGGTTGTCTGGCGCTTTGGCGGAAACGGCGGGGCGCCGAATGCCCCGCCATCTACGCAGAGGCTGCTTTTTTCCTCCCTGTACTCGGGGGAGGTCAGGAGGGGGTTCGCAGCGTTCCGAACAAGGAAGTGGCCCAGGCCTGCGAACGCCCCCTCCTGGCCTCCCCCGAGTACGGGGGAGGAAAAAGGCTCCCGGCCCGGGAGGGTGGTGAGATCCGGTACTTCCAGCCTGGGTGGAGGGCTTAGGGATGAGGATCGGCAGGGCGCCGAGTCAGGCGGGAAGGCTCAGGCTGGCAGCTCGATCGTCTGCTTCTCGGGGTCCGGCTGCTGGCGGTAGAGGATGACGATGAAGCCCACCATGCCGACCCAGTGGCTGCCGGTCCGCTGGGCGATCTCGTCGGCCATCGCCTTCTTGGCCGCCGCGCCGGAGGCGGAGATCCGCACCTTGATCAGCTCGTGGTTGTCCAGCACCTCGTCGATCGAGGCGATCACCCCGTCGGTGAGGCCGTTCTTCCCCATCTGCACCAGGGGCTTCAGGTAGTGGGCCATCCCCCGCAGGTACTTCCGTTGCGCGCCGCTGAGCTCTGCCATGCCGTCTCCCTTGTTCATCATGAAGGGGATCATGAAGGGGGCATTATGATGGATGGAGATGGAAACCGCCCACCCCATCGTCCTCTTCGACGGCGTCTGCAACCTCTGCAATGGCGCGGTCCAATTCATCCTGCGCTGCGATCCCGCCGGGCGCTTCCGCTTCGCCTCGCTGCAGTCGGCGGCCGGGGAGGAGCTGCAGACCCGCCTGGGGATCGATCCCAAGGCCCTCGACAGCATCCTCCTGGTCGAGGGGGAGCGCTGGTACCGGGAGAGCGACGCCGCCCTGCGCATCGCCGCGCGGTTGAGCGGCCCCTGGAAGGCGGTGGCGGTCTTCCGCCTGATCCCCGGCCCCCTCCGCGACCCCATCTACCGCTGGATCGCGCGCAACCGCTACCGCTGGTTCGGGAGGCAGGAAACCTGCTGGCTGCCGACCCCGGAGCTGCGGGGGCGGTTCTTGGGGTAGATCACCCCCCTGAAACGTTTCCCCTCCCGCGGCCACTCTTCCTTGTGGGCGCACGTGGCAACAGCCGCTCCCGATGTAGAATCCCCGTTCTAGATGCCTCTCGACTCGAAAACGCTCCTCAAGAAGAGCATTGCCAAAGCGATCCAGTCGCCGGGGAACCTGGTCGCGGGGGCGGTGAGCCTGGCGGCTTCGGCGGCGCTGTGGAACCCGCTGCCGCTGATCCTCTGGGGGCTGGGGGCGACGGGGTGGGTGAGCCTGGCGGCGACGGGGAACCGCTACATCCGCCAGATCGAGGAGGAGCAGCGGCGCGAGGCCGAGCTCAAGGCCGAGGCGGCTCGCGAGGTGCTGCGCCAGAAGGTCGAGGCGAGCCTGGCCGAGAACCCGATCGGCGGCTGGGTGCGCTCCGGGCTGGTGCCGGACTACATGGTGGTCTACCGGCGCCTCGCCGAGATCCGCGGCCGGGTCTCCAAGGTGCTCGGCGACCGCTCGGACCTCGACGCCGTCAGCAAGCAGGGGATCCTCGATCAGCTAGGCTACATGCTGAACGCCTACCTCAACTTCGTCCGCGAGCGGATCGCCTATCTCCAGATCCTGACCACCATCCGGCCGGGGGCCGACACCCCGAGCGTCCCCACGGCGCCGGCGGCGGCTCCGATCTCCGGGCCGGGGACCGGCGGGATCTCGGCCACGGTCGACCGCCGGCGCGGCATCCAGATCCAGATCCAGCCCTTCCGTCCGGCGGGGAGTGCGGCGCCGCCGTTCTCTCCCGCCCAGCCGCTGCCGAGCGTCGAGAAGCGGCTCGCCGAGGTGGACGCGAAGGTCCAGCAGCTCCAGGCGCTGGCCGAGAGCGAGCCGGCGACGGCGCGCACCCGCCAGTTCCACATCGGCATCCTCGAGAAGCAGCGCGACCTGCTGCTCGAATGCCAGAAGCGCGACCAGTGCGTGGTCGCCCAGCTCGGCGCTTTTTCCGACGTTTTCGAAGTCATTCTTGGCCGGGTCAGCGCCTCCCAGTTCAGCGCGACCGAGGTCGCCAGCTACATGGGCACCGTGGTGGATCAGGTGGTGGAGACCGAGAAGTTCGTCGACTCGCTCCGCCCCGCCATGGACGCGCTCCTGGGCGGGCTCCCGGCCTGAACCGTCGTAGTTCGTCTGATGATTCGACCTGACGGTCGAGAGGAGATCAACCCATGAAGCTCACCCCGATGGGGAAGACGATCATCGTCCTGGCCCTGCTGGTGGCGGCGTTCTTCGCCTTCCGCAAGTTCGCTCCCAATCTCACGCACTGGGCCACCGGCGACAAGAACGGCACGGCGGCCACGGGCAAGACCGACGCCGTGAGCAAAGGGGACTTCGACGCCCTCGGCAACGCCCCGCCCGACCCCGCGCGCGGCACCGGCTCCTCCGGCGTGACCGCGGCCAGCAACACGGTCGGCGCGGGGAAGCTCGACCGGCCGCTGGTGGTCGCCATCAACACCTGGGCGGGGCACTCCCCCGGCATCGTCTACAACAACGGCATGGACCCCAACCCCGGCTCGCAGTTCAAGAAGAAGTACGGGATGGACGTCAAGTTCGTCCTCTTCGAGGACCCGGCGACCAAGCTCGCCGCCTTCCGCAAGGGGGACGTCGACATCATGTGGGACACGGTCGACAACTGGGCGCGCGAGGCCTCGATCCTCGCCGAGCAGGACCGCAAGGCGAAGTCGATCATCATGCAGGACTGGTCGCGCGGCGGCGACGGCATCGTCTCGCTCGCCTCCATCAAGTCGATCGAGGAGCTCAAGGGGCACTCGATCGCCTGCACGCAGTTCACCCCCTCGCACTTCCTCCTGCTCTACCTGCTCGCCCAATCCGGCCTCTCCCCCGAGGACCGCGCCGCGGTCGAGAAGGGGATCATCTTCACCCAGGACGCCCCGGCGGCCGCCGCCGCCTTCAAGTCGAAGAACGTCGACGCCGCCGTGACCTGGGAGCCGGACCTCTCGGCCGCGGTGACGGCGCGCGGCGCCGAGGCCCACGTGCTGGTCTCGACCAGCGCGGCGACCAACATCATCGCGGACACCCTGGTCGCCCGCCAGGAGCTGATCGACAAGGCCCCGGACACCGTGCGCGACTTCGTCCACGGCTGGCTCGAGGGGATCGACCAGATCAAGAACGATCCGCAGGGCTCCTACGCCCTGGTCGGCAAGGCGCTGAAGCTCGACGCGGACACCGTCTCCGGCATGCTCTCGGGGCTGAAGCTCACCCCCTACGCCGACAACGCCCAGTTCTATGGCTTGACCGGCGGCAAGGCGCACTTCGAAACCCTGTTCGACACCGCCTTCATCATCTGGCGCAAGAAGGGGCTGGTCACCCGGCCGGTCGAGGCCAAGGACTGGGCCGACACCCGCTTCCTCCAGGGGCTGGCGTCCGACTACCCCGGCCAGACGGTCGAGGAGCCGAAGCTCGCCGCCAAGGCGCCGTCCGAGAAGGACCGCGCGATCATCAACAAGCAGATCCAGATCCACTTCACCCCCGCCTCGGACGAGATCATGGCCGGCTCCTACCTGGTGCTCGACGCCCTGGGCGAGACCATGACCTCCTTCGGCAACACCTACCTGCGGGTCGAGGGGAACACCGACGCCACGGGAACGCAACGCGCCAACCTCACCCTCTCCGAGAAGCGGGCGGCGGCGGTGAAGGACTACATCCTGAAGAACTTCCCCAACATCCAGGCGGCCCGCTTCCAGACCATCGGCCACGGCGCCGCCAATCCGATGGCCGACAACAACACCGAAGCCGGGCGGCAGCTCAACCGGCGGACGGACATTCACGTGGTGTTGGCGACGCAGTAGGGGGGGTGCCCCGGAACCCCGGGCATAAATGCCCGGGCTAAGGGCGGCGCCGGATGAATCCGGCTTGAAGCCCCCTTCAGGGGGCGCCGTTCTTAGCCCGGCGATTCATCGCCGGGCGGCGGTGCGGCCGCGGCAACCTGCCGCGGAGCTTGAACGCAGAGAGAGACCACCATGGCCAAAAAATCCAGCCTCTTCGCCCTGCGCCAGCCGCTGCCGCGCGCGACGGCTTCGGTGATCGGGCTCATCGCCCCGCTGCTGCTCGCCGGCGTCTGGTGCCTGCTGACCTACGGCGGGATCATGGCGCCCGACTTCCTGCCGTCGCCGAGCGAGGTGGTCCGCGGCACGCTGCAGCTCTTCCTGCAGTACGACCTGTGGGGCGCCATCGTGATCTCCAGCCAGCGGATCGGCCTCGCCTTCCTCCTCGCCTCGGCGGTGGCGGTGCCGCTCGGCGTCCTGATGGGGGCGTTCGAGCCGGTCAACCGCTTCTTCGAGCCGATCGTGGCCCCCTTGCGCTACATGCCGATCTCCGGCTTCATCGGCATCCTCATTCTCTGGTTCGGGATCTTCGAGAAGGAGAAGGTCGCCTTCCTCTTCCTGGGGGTCTTCGTCTACCTGCTGCCGGTGGTGGTCACCGCCATCCGCGCGGTCCCCGAGGAGCTGGTGCAGACCTCGCTCACCCTCGGCGCCAGCCGCTGGCAGGTGATCCGCACCGTCCTGCTGCCTTCGGCGCTGCCGGAGATCTTCGACTCCTTCCGGGTGATGAACGCCATCTCCTGGACCTACGTCATCCTCGCCGAGCTGGGTGAACGCGCGCGACGGCCTCGGCTACATCATCGAGCTCGCGCGCACCCACCAGAAGATGTCCTGGATCGTTCGCCGGGCTGCTGGTGATCGGCGGCATCGGCCTGCTCGACCGATTTCGTCATCCGCCGGCGAGCTCGCTCCTCTTCCGCTGGAGGGAAACGGCATGAGCGATCACGAAGCGCCGAAGGTCGCGAACGGCGGTCGGCGAGCCGGGGACCGTCGCCGTCACCCTGCCGCCGAAGTCGCAGCAGGTCGCCACCTACCGCCACGAGCCCGCCGAAGGGACCCCCAAGCTCCGCCTCAAGGACGTCTCGATCACCTACATCGACCGCTCCGGGCGGGCGACCGAGGCGGTGCGCGACGTCTCGCTCGACATCCTGGACAAGCCGGGGATCGGCGAGATCGTGGTCTTCCTCGGCCCCTCGGGGTGCGGCAAGTCGACCATCCTCAAGGCGATCGCCGGGCTCCTCGCGCCGACCCAGGGGGAGATCCTGGTCGAGGGCAAGCCGGTGGAGGACGTCGGCCGCGACCGCGGCATGGTGTTCCAGACCTACACCTCGTTCGGCTGGCTGACCGTGCGCGAGAACCTCGAGTACGGCCTCCGCCTCCAGGGGGTGCCCAAGGAGCAGCGCGGCGCCCGCTCGGACAAGTACCTCCAGTCCGTGGGGCTCGCCGACTTCGCCGACCGCTACCCGAAGGACCTCTCGGGCGGCATGAAGCAGCGGGTGGCGATCGCCCGCACGCTGATCAACCAGCCCAAGATCGTGCTCATGGACGAGCCCTTCGGCGCCCTCGACCCGCAGACCCGCTGGGGGATGCAGAGCCTCCTGCTCGACGTCTCGCGCGCCGAGGACAACACCATCCTCTTCGTCACCCACGACGTCTCCGAGGCGGTTTACCTCGCCGACACCGTCTACGTCCTCTCCTCGCGCCCGGCGCGCATCCTCCACAAGGTGGAGGTCCCCGCCTTCCCGGTCCACGACGTGGCGCTGAAGAGCGCACCGGAGTTCCGGGCGGTGGAGAAGCAGCTGCTGGATCTGCTGTATGCGCCGGCTGATCCGGACGGCGGGAAGAAGGGGTAGGGGAGGGAAGGGAGGCGGGATACAATCGCCTCTGGTGACGGCGCACCCCCGCCCGGGCATGAATGCCCGGGCTATGGGCAGCGCCCCCTGAAGGGGGCTTTAAAGCCGGATTCATCCGGCGCCGTTCTTAGCCCGGGCATTCATGCCCGGGCGGAGGCCGGGTCGTCACGCAGTCCAGACCGTGCCCATGAACTTGTCCCCGCCGCACGCGTAAACTCTCACCATGCCGCTGAAGCCCCTGAAAAAAGCCACCCTGGTCACGCGGAGCGCCCTCTACGCTCTCGCGAACCCCCTGAACCTGTTCGCCGGCGCCGCGGGCGCGGGGGCGGTGTGGTATCTGCACGATCCGCTGCCGGCGGTGGTCTATGGGGTGGGGGCGGCGGGCTGGGTGGTGGTCGCCACCACCACGCGGCGCTACAAGCCCCGGATCGAGGCGCACCACCGGCGGCGGCGGGACGCGCGGGACGAGAAGGAGCGCGAGGCGCTACGGGAGAAGACCGCGAAGCTCCTTGAGGAGAGCCCGATCGACCTCTGGCTGAGCGCCGGCTTCCTGCCGGACTACCTGGCGACCTACGCCCGCCTGACCGAGATCCGCAACCGGGTGGCCAAGGTGCTCGCCGAGCGGCGCGACCTCGATGCCTTCACCAAGGAGGACATCCTCCGCCAGCTCGGCACCATGCTCCACGCCTACCTGAGCTTCGTGCAGGAGCGGGTCTCCTACCTTCACATCCTGGCCACCGCCCGCAGCCAGTCGCAGGAGATCCCCGCGCCGTCGTACGCGCTCCCTTCCTGGCGCAAGGACTGGCGCCGCCTCACGGCGAGGCTCGTCCCGGTCTTCGTGCCGCAGATGCCGAGCCTCGACCAGCGCGTCGCCGAGGTGGACGAGAAGATCCGCCACCTCCACGACCTCGCCGCCCGCGAGCCCGCCACCGCCCCTACCCGCGAGTTCCACATCGGCATCCTCGAGAAGCAGCGCGAGCTCCTCCTCGACTGCCAGAAGCGCGACCAATGCGTCGTCGCCCAGCTCGGAGCCTTCGCGGACGCCTTCGACGTCATCCACGGCCGCTTGAGCGCCGCCCAGTTCAGCGCCACCGAGGTCGCGAGCTACATGAGCCACCTCGTCGAGCAGATCACCGAGACCGAACGCTTCGTCGAAACCCTCCGCCCCGCCATGAACGGCCTCCTCGACGGCCTCGATCCCCACGCCGCCAGGATTCCCCCCACCGCCTGGCAGCGCGCGAACCGTTCGTAGGCTGCGCGGAGGTTTCCGCGGGCGCGAATTTTCCTTCGAAGTTTTTCCGCCGGATTCGTCCCCCTCCCTCTGGTTCTGCGCCTCCGCCCCCTCGTTTTTCGTCTCCGGGTATCAGTGGGCGAGTCCCTCCCCCTCGTTCCCTGACCTCTCCCCCTGATTCCCAGCTCCCTCCCCCTCGTTCCCGCTCGTCGGGTAAGAGTGGGCGAGCCGCTGCCTCTGACTTTTCGTCCGCTGCCTCTCGTTTTTCGTCGCCTCCCTCGCGAGGGAAGGCTCCGCCCCCTCTTCCCCGAAGACAAAAAATCAGAGGGCGAAGATGAAATTCGAGAGGGAGCAACCGCGGGAGACGAGGGGCGAGGCGCCGAACCGCTTCGCGGCGGCGCACACCGAACGAGCCGTTCCGCCGAACGGAAGGACACGGGCGCACGACCGGCTCGCCGTGCGGCGGAACCGCTGGGTAAACTGACAACCCCTTTACAATTTTAACAGCTTGGACGATACTAGCGGCAAACACGGTGGTCCAAAATGGGAGGGTGTCGATGCTATTTGTCTCCAGCTATAGATCTAGTCTTGTCTTGTTCTTTGTATTCATGCTTGCCTTCGCTCTCTCTTCTAATGCCAGTCCCATTGCATCCACCGCGAGCGTCTGGCAGCGGTGGGACCAGCAAATACCTGTCGGATTCGATTACCTCAACGGTGGTGGAAATCCTTATCAGGATTTGGCGCTCATCGTTCAGTTCAATGGGCCAAATTCGCGCAGCTTTCAGAGCTATGGTTTCTGGGATGGCGGAAACGTCTTTCGAGTGCGTGCGGCTTTTCCTGCAACCAGCAATTGGACATGGAAGGTCCTCTCCTGCACAGGTCTTATAGGAAAGAACTCCCAAGGGCAGGCTCAGCCGTGCAGTTCTGATACCACGTTAATGGGCCAGACCGGCACCGTCAATGTTGCTCCGGATAACTCGGGAAATCCTTTGTATAAAAACGGTTTTCTTAGAACTTCGGGCCGGTACCTAACATACACCGACAACCCTACTCTACGCTTTTACTGGCAGGGTGATACAGCATGGGCGGCGATTTCGCTCGAGGGACAAAAGCGCCTCACGCAAAACGGACGAATTCCAGGGCAGGTCACTAGTACTTGGAAAAATTACGTTGACGACCGCAAGAGTCGCGGATTCACCGTACTCCAAGTCGGAGCGGCAATCGCTTGGCAACAGCCTCCAAGCGATAACAAAAAGACCACTTGCCCGGCGCTTAAGGACTTGGAGTTAGGAGATTCATCAGTCTTCTACCCCGCACCTGATACGTTCGCCTTTGACCAACTACCTCCTCCTGCAGGAAAGTCCTGTGTAGGGGCCATACCCAACATCTGTTCCCGCTGGCGTGCCGACTACTGGCAAGAAGTAGATTCGATGATAGAGTATGCCAACGAACAAGGCCTTGTAATCCTAATGGCAGGCGTAGCGGATCCTTCCGACCGTGGTGGATGTCATTTCTCTCAGAGCTACCCCAGGACCAGCGACTCTTTGACCTTCGTGCGGAACTTGGCTGCTCGCCTCGCTGGCAATCATGTAATGTTTTCCGTCAATTTCGACGATTACCTGGCGACGACGCTTGAAGGCAACGATAGTACCTTAGGCACTGTACGTAGTACGACAATGGCAGTCGGCCCTATGTTAAAAACCGTTGTTCCTAAGCACTTGGTGGTCGACCACATTGCTGGAAGCTCTATCCTCAATGACTACACAGACTTTCAGTTGTCAGGATGGTTAGATTTTCAGCTATTTCAAAGTGGTCATGCATTGAATGTCCCTGTCGCTTGCCCTGGAAGATTTGGGTCGACCTGGCAGGCAAAGCAACAATGTGCTGTTAGTCGGGCGATCGATCTCACCAAGGGGCTTCGAGCAGCGTTGCCTCTTAAGCCCGCAGTCAACGGGGAAGGGGGTTATGATACTCCTGATTCTGGAGCTCTTCCCCCCGACAACCGTTATGGAATGAGACATACCGCCTACGCTTCTCTTCTCGGAGGCGCCGCGGGATTCACGGCGGGAGTCAACGGAAGGCCCCCTCTTGCATCCATCACCCGCTGGGACCGGCCCGACACTCTGTTCGGTTCTGACCATACGACTGGCGGAATCACAGATATGCAGGCAACGCGTAGCATCTTCGAAGGAGTCTTTCTTGGGGGTACAGCCAGTTGGGGTGAATTCTCTTCGGCTACCGCGGCTTTGACGGAGGTAACTGCGTCTCCTGGATCGAGCGACACTCTTCCAGGAGAGAGGAGAATCCTTACTGGCGTGAAAGGAAATATACTTTTAACCCTTGTACCTAATAACCCAGTGGTTAACGTTATTGGTGGATTAGGGTTTCAGTGTCAAACATGGACGGCAGAGTGGCGGGACGTCAGAGGGTTAAAGGCTCCTACCATACTTTGCCCAAAGCCCATAACCAAGACGCAGTTCAGTATTCCGGGAACCGCCTGCAGTAACCGAACTCAAGGGGATCAATTCGGATTCTGCGACTGGCTCATGTATATGAAGCGACCTCAAGCGAGTGGGCTGGCATTGAATGCCATCGGTCCTGATGGCACTTATTTGCAGGTGACCGTAGTTGAACCTACAGACCAATCCTCCGAAGGTCAGCAAGAAGATGGTCAGTTAATGGCGCAGGCGATCGCTGCAGATGGAACCCCAGTTTCAGCTCAAGCCTCTGTCGGATTGGACGGTACCTCGAAATATGGCCAACCTACCGTAGTCTCCGACGTGCCACAGGGCGTCTATTGGATCGTCTGGGAGGCTGAGGCCGGAGACGATGGCACTACAGATGTGTTTGCGCGCCAAGTTGACTCTGCCGGAACTCCTTTGGGAGATCCCTTCCAGGTAAATCAATGGACTCCAGATAGCCAATACAGCCCCTTCGTCCTCCTCGATCAGGCCGGGACCGCGACGATTGTCTGGACAAGCATGGGGCAGGATGGTGACCAAGGAGGAATTTTTGCTCGCAGATTTCAATTGGATGGCTCTCCAATAGGAGACGAGTTCCAAGTCAACGTCTTGAGTAGTGGGGATCAAGAATCCGCGCTGGGTAGCGTGGACAGCTCCGGTAACGTGACGATCGGCTGGCGTTCTGGTGACAACACCATCAAGGCCCGGATGTATTCAGCGAACGGATCTTCTCTCACAAGCGAAATCTCGGTAAATCAGACCATTCAGGGCCGGGACGAACTGATAAAGCTTGAGGCAGTCGCCTCTGGTGGCTTTACTGCTCACTGGGAGGCATATTCAGTCGATGATCAGCTTCTTGGTCGCTATGTCCGTACTTTCGATGCTGCGGGGAGTCCTTTTGGGGATGAAGCCGTGGAGACGCCGCAATGATGAAGCGGGGTCGAAAGTTTGTGGAGTACGCCCGGCACATGGCATGGTTTCCCGTCCTTAGGGTCTGCCTGTCGTTCGCCTGCGCCGCCACCGCCCAAGCCCAGATCCCGGTAGGGCCCGAGTTCCATGCCAACGACTTCGGCAAGAACCCGTCGGGGGACCAAAGCGTTGGAGTTGCGGCGGGAGGTGAGTTCCTGGTGGTTTGGCAAGAGATCACTCCGGACGGCAAGCATGACGGCCTTTGGAGCCAGTGGTTCTCATCGTCAGGCCAGCCCCTCCGGGGCAACCGCTTCCTTCAGGTCAGCGATTCGCAGTCGTTCAATGCCTTGGTGTCTCGCGGGTCGCATGGTGGAGTGCTGGTGCTCTGGCGGGAAACCCACAACACCAACTTTGGACAATGGGACGCCTTGGTTGGCGGTGAATTGCTTCCGGATGGCTCCTGGGCTCTCCCTCCTCGAAGGATTACGTTTCTCGAGAAGCTCGGCCCCAGATTTGCCTCCCTGCTGCCCGGCGGTGGGTATGCGATCGCCCTGCTGGGCGCCAGACCCGCGCATTCCAGCGAAGATCGGACGTTTCTGGTCCTGACAGATTCCAACCTGAAGGTGACGCGAGGTCCGATCCCCGTTTCCCCCAATCGGCGGACCATCCAGGAGGTCGGTGGGTTGGCGATGAGCCCGGCGGGAGAGCTCCTGGTGACCTGGACGGAGGCGGAAACGACGATCCTTGCGCAGCTTTTTTCTTCGGCCGGCCGGCCCTTGGCAAAAGCCTTCAAGGTGCCCGCGGAGGGGACGTTGCCGCAGTATGCCGGAGCCGCGGCTCCACTGGGAGCACAAGGGTACGTCATCGTCTGGTCGGAAAACCTAGGGAGCGAGGGAATTCCGGATCTTCGAATGCGTCTCCTGGGCCCGACCGGAGCGCCGCGGAGCGCCGACTTGCGGTTGGATCCCGAGGTCCGGTTCCGCGGCCTCCAGGAGGTAGCATCGGACCCGGCCGGTAACTTCCTCGTGGTCTGGCAGGAAGGCGGCGCTCCTCCCGATGGGAGTTGGGACATTTTTGGCCGCCTCTATCATCCGGACGGCACGCCGTTCGGTCCCAAGGTGCGACTTAACCAGCACGTCGCCAACGACCAGACCACTGCTCAAGTAGCCGCCGGCCCGAACGGCACCTTCGTGGCGGTCTGGCAAAGCGCCGGTCAGAACGGCGACATTAACGGGATCTATGGCCGGGTCTTCACGGTGCCTGAGGCTAAGGGCCTAGGCCGACCCGCCGAATAGCCGCCCGATCCCGCTGTCCGCCGATGAACGGCCCGGCCCCATCCGGGAATCCCTCCCTTACCCCATCCCCTCGTCCGCCGACGGCCCGTAGATCGACGGCACGGGGATGTCGTTCAGCCGCAGGTAGACGGAGAGCTGGCCGCGGTGGTGGATCAGGTGGCTGAGGACGAAGGCGCGCATGACGGCGGGCTTGGGGAGGGTGAAGATGACGTGGTCGCCGGCGCGGAGGGTCCAGGTCTCGCCCCAGACGCTCTCCGGGGCGGTGTCGAGGGCCTTGAGGGCTTCGTCGCGGGTCTCGTCGAAGAGCGCGAGGAGGGCCTCGGTGGTCTCGGGCTTCGGCTGCTCGCGCGGGTGTCGAGAGATCGAGCTCATGGGTGGTCAGCGTGATCCCGGTCCAGGAGGGGAGATAGGCGAGGTGGGTCGCCAGCTTGCCGAAGGTGGCGGACTTGGCGTGCGGCTGCCAGTCGAACTTGTCGGTGGGGACCCGCTCGAGGAGGCGGCGGGTGGTCTTCAGCTCCTGCTCGAGCTCGCTGCGATAGGCTTGGCTCAGGTTCATTTCGTAGTCTCCTTAAAAGACGATGCGGGATCTTAATCGAGATCTCGGCCCGCAGCAACGGGGCGGAAGTTACGGTTCCGAGACGTTCGGGAAGAGGGACGGCTGATCGCCGGACGGGCCAGGGTAGACGAGCCGGACGCCGGGGCCGTCTGAGACAATGCGGGCGTTGGCGTCCAGCGCGTGCGGATCGGCCCGGCCAATCCCCATGATATGCAGAACGGGAAGTCCCCGCGCCACCAAGGCGTCCGCGATCAGCCGGCGATGGCAGCGCCAGGGGACGGCCTCGGCGCAGAGGATCACGGCGGTCTCCGCGGCCGAGCGCTCGATGAGGCGCTCCAGAGCGGCCTGGAACTTCGGGGAGTCCATGTGGTCGGCGTAGCCGCGGAAGGCGGCGACCCGCCAGGCGGTGTTCGGGGAGTCGGGGCGGGGGTTGCGCCGGCCGCCGAGGTCGGGCTCATGGACGTAGCCGATCCCCGCGCCGGCCAGCGAGGCGGCCAGGGCGTCGCGCGAGAACTGCGGATGGCGCCGGGAGCCGGGGAAGCGGCGGACGTCGATCAGGGTCTGGACGCCGGGCTCGGCGAGGAGGGCCAACAGCTCGTCGATCGGGCGGGTGGAGTGGCCGGCGGTGAAGACGGGCGGCATCCGGCTACTATAGCGGGTGAGGAACGGGGAAGAGCGGTGCAGGGGGTGGAGACGGCGGCCTCCGCCCGGGCATGAATGCCCGGGCTATGGGCGGCGCCCCCTGAAGGGGGCTTTCAAGCCGGATTCATCCGGCGCAGTTCTTAGCCCGGGCATTCATGCCCGGGCGAGTCGGGGATCGGATGGTTCTGTCGTTCACGGGAGGTCCGGAAATTTGCTGCTGCGGGTCATGACCTACAACATCCACCGGGCGATCGGGGTCGATCGCCGGTTCCGGCCGGAGCGGATCGTCACCATCCTCCGCCATTACAGCCCCGACGTCGTGATGCTCCAGGAGGTGGACGAGGGGGTGCCGCGGTCGCGCGAGCTGAACCTCGCCAGGGAGCTGGCGGTGGAGGCGGGGTACGAGCACTACGCGCTGGGGCACAACGTCAGCCTGAAGAAGGGGCGCTACGGCAACGCGACGCTCAGCCGGTTTCCGATCCTGCGCGAGCGGAACATCGAGCTCTCGCTCGACGAGAGCTGGATTCGCCGCGGCTGCCAGCACACGACGCTCGACCTCGGCGGCGACGGCAGCCGCCTCGAGGTGTTCAACCTCCATCTCGGGCTGTCGGCGAAGGAGCGGGTCAAGCAGATCGAGCTGCTCAAGCAGTCGGCGGAGCTCGCCGGGGTCCACTACACGACGCCGGTGGTGGTGGCGGGGGACTTCAACGACTGGCGCTCGCGCCTGTTTCCGGTGTTCACCAACGGCATGGGCTTCTCCTGCGCCACCGAGCGCAAGCGCGGGCCGTACCCGGTGATCCCCACCTATCCCTCCTTCTCGCCGCAGGGGGGTCTCGACCGCATCTACCACCGCGGCCCGCTGCGGCTCGTCTCCGCCCACTCCTGCCGCCTGCAGGTGGCGCGGGTGGCGAGCGATCACCTGCCGGTGCTGGTGGAGTTCCAGGTGGAGTAGAGGCGGTTCGCGGCGTTTCCCTGGCGCCGACTTGGCGCCGATCGACCGAACCGGTTTATGCTTGGGGGCAGATCCGATTCACTGCTGTTGCTGATTTTGGAGGAGCCCCCATGTCCAAGACTTCGCAGAGCTGCCGTAGGACCCTTGCAACCGCGTTGACCGCCGCCGCGGCGATCGCCCTCTTCGCCGCGCCGCCCGCCCCGGCGGCCGTTCCGGTCACGGCCCCCGTGGCGGCGACCCCCGTGATGGTGACGTCCCCGACGTGCCAGCCGTTGCTGGCCGCGGTCGAGAAGCAGGCGAAGGTGCCGTCGCACTCCCATCTGACGGCGACGCGCGGCGGCAAGTCCACGAGCACCGAGACGATCGCGACGGGCGGCGTCATCTACGTGATGATCCACGGCCAGTGGCTGCACAGCCCGCGCACCCCGCAGGACCTGGAAAAGGAGCGCGCGGCGAGCCTCGGCAAGGAGGCGGTCTGCACCTTCCTGCGCGACGAGGCGGTGGAGGGCGACACGGCCGCCGTCTACCAGGTCCAGGGAGGACCCAAGGAAGAGTCGACGATGTGGATCTCGAAGAGCCACGGCCTGCCGCTGAAGACCGAGCGGGACACCGAGCTCGGCGTCGGCAACGGCCCCAAGGTCAAGACCCACCTCGCCACGCGCTACGAGTACGACCGGGTGAGCGTCCCCGCCGGCGTGAAGTAGCGGCGCGGGGAAGCGGAGCCGCGCCATGCCACGCCCGTCCGTTCTGGTGGTCGATCCCGAAGCCTCGCGCCGCCGGGAGGTCGCGGCGGGATTGACCGGCTTCGGCTATGAGGTGATCCCGGCCGTCGGGGTGGAGGAGGGGCGGCGCTTCGCGGCGGGACTGAGCCCGGGGGTGGTGGTGGTCCCCCTGGCGCTGGCGCGCGGGGTGGACGGCGCGATCCCGGAGCGCTTCGGGGCGGGAGGCTTGACGGCGCGGCACACCCTGCTGCTGCTCGGCGAGACGGCGGAGGAGGGGCGGGAGGTGCCGGAGGACGTGCTCTTCCTGGCGGCCAACGGCACGGCGCCCGAGGATCTGGTGCGGCGCATCCATCTCGTGCTGCTCGGGCGGGAGATGGGAGTCGAGCCGGACGCCGAAATCGAATCGCTGGTCGGCGACTTCGCGCTCGTCCCCCTCCTCGAGCTGGTGCGCACGGCGAGCCGGGCGCAGCTCTCCGGGCGGATCGTCTGCGCGACGGGGGAGATCACCTTCGACGCCGGGGAGGTGATCGCGGCCTCGGCGGGGCGGGCGCGGGGGACCAAGGCGTTCCTGCGGCTCAGTCCGCTCGACGCCGGGCCGTTCTGGATCTGGCTGCGCCCGGCGGTCGGAGTGGAGCGGGAGATCCGGCAGGACGTCAAATCTCTGGTCTTTCTGGCGCTCGAGGACCGCGTGCACGACGCGCCGGACCCGCGCACCCGCGCCCGGGTGCAGCTCGGCCCCGCCTTCTTCGACGCCCGCTTCACGCCGCGCCAGCAGGAGCTGCTGACCGTGCTGCCGGCCTCGGTCACCGTCGGCCGGCTGCTCGACGCGCTGCCGGCGAACGACGGCGACATCCTGCGCGATCTGATCGGCCTGCGCGAGGCGGGCATCGTGGCCCTCGAGGAGCCGCAGGAGCTGGTGCGGGTGGTGACCGATTCGACCTCGGACCTGCCGCCCGAGGTGGCGAAGGCGCACGGCATCCAGATCCTCCCGGTGCTGGTGCTGTTCGGCGACCGGGTCTATCGCGACGGGGTGGACCTCAAGGCGCGGGAGTTCTACGAGCTGCTCGAGAAGGGACCGATCCATCCGAGCACCAACCCGACGCCGCAGGCGGACTTCCAGGAGGCCTACCGGCGGCTGGCGGGGCAAAAGGACGTGATCTCGATCCACATCTCGGAGAAGCTGTCGCGGACGGTGGTGCACGCGCGGGAGGCCGCGGAGGCGGGGATGGCGCAGTATCAGGAGCTGCGCGGGCCGGCGGAGAAGGTCTTCCTGCAGGTGGTGGACAGCCACAGCGCCAGCCTCGGGCTCGGCATGCTGGCGCTGTTCGCGGCGCGCATGGCGCGGCGGGGGATCGAGCCGGACCTGATCGTGGAGCGCCTGGAGGCGATGCGCGACCGGGTGCAGGTGCTGTTCGCCGTCGACACCCTGGAGTACCTGGCGCGCGGCGGGCGGATCGGCAAGGCGCGGGCGATCCTCGGGAACTTCCTGGGGCTGAAGCCGATCCTCGGCGTCAAGGACGGCGAGATCGTGGCGGTCGACCGCGTCCGCGGCGGCCGGGCGGCGCATCCGCGGCTGATCGAGCTGTTCCGCGAGCGGATCGATCCGCAAAGGCCGGTGGTGGTGACCGTGGCCCACGCCAAGGCCCCGGTGTGGGCCGACCGCCTGCGCGGGTTGATCGAGAAGAGCTTCCAGGTCAAGGAGCTGCTGCTCGCCGAGATGGGCCCCGTGGTGGTCGCCAACACCGGCCCGGGCACCGTCGGCGCCGGGCTGTTCCAGCCGACCGAGGAGGAGCTCGCGTGGATCGCGCCGGTGGGGGAGTGAGGGTGGGCCGTGGCCTGCGACCTCATCCCCTACCCCCTTCTCCTAAAGGAGAAGGGGGACGACTCCGAAGCCGATTGCCCGTAGGGTGCGCTGTGCGCACCAGAAACCTTGAGGGTGCGCACAGCACACCCTACGAAGGCTCACCTTTGTGGAGCGTCCTCCCTCTCCTTTAGGAGAGGGAGACAGAGGGTGAGGTCGCAGGCCTTCAACATCTCCTGTATCAGCCCGGCGCCCACCTCTACATCTACATCGAATGCCCATCGGCCAGCCCGGTGAGCGCGATGAACTCCGGGTCCTGGTGGAGGCTGGCGAACATCTGGTCGTCGCGGGCTTCCTGCATCTCCATAGCGCGCACGGCGGGGAAGCGCTCGTATTCGTAGAAGTGGCGGCGCAGCGGGCGCCGGCTGCGGGTTCAATCAGAGAGATCCGAGAGGATCAGGTCAAGCCGCCTTGAGCACGATCGAGGCGGTGATGGCTCCTCCCGAGCCGAATGAGAAGCTCACCGCAGCGCTGAAACGTCATCGCGATATGTTTTCATAGATAGGTCGATGATCACCCTGACCCCTGCATTTTGAACCTTGCACCCGCCGGCATCCGGGCCTAAGATCCAAACGAAACAGCAAGCATCCTAGCGGGTGGGCGAGCTCTCAGGGAAAGGGAGATTCATGACCACGATCGAGCTGAAAGTCAACGACCAAAACCATCGCGTCGAGGTCGAGCCGCGCACGCTGCTCGTCGACATGCTGCGCGAGCAGTTGCGGCTCACCGGGACCCACGTCGGCTGCGACACCAGCCAGTGCGGCGCCTGTACGGTGTGGGTGGACGGCAAGTCGGTGAAGAGCTGCGCCATGCTGGCGGTGGAGGCCGACGGCGCGGCGGTGACCACGATCGAGGGGATGGCGAAGAACGGCAAGCAGCACCCCATGCAGGTGGCGTTTCACGAATGCCACGGCCTGCAATGCGGCTTCTGCACCCCGGGGATGGTGATGCGCGCGACGGAGCTGGTGACGCGCCACCCCGATGTCACAGAGGAGGAGGTCCGCCACGGGCTCGAGGGGAACCTCTGCCGCTGCACGGGCTACCACAACATCGTGCGCGCCGTTCTTCAGGCCGCCGGCACGATGAACGGAGGTGCCCGGTGACCGGCGGGCCGGACGGACAGGGGATGGGGGCCTCGGTCGCACGCACCGAGGACCGCCGCTTCCTGCTCGGCAAGGGGCGCTACACCGACGACCTCGTGCTGCCGGGGCAGTGCTACGCGGTCTTCCTGCGCTCGCCGCACGCCCACGCCGCGATCCGCGCGATCGACGCCCGCCAGGCGCTCCAGTCTCCGGGGGTGCTCGCGGTGCTCACCGGCGAGGACGTGGCGGCGGACGGGCTCGGCGGTATCCCGTGCGGCTGGAACATCACCAACAAGGACGGCACGAACATGGTCGAGCCGCCGCACCCGGCGCTGGCGCTGGGGAAGGTGCGGCACGTCGGCGATCCGGTGGCGATGGTGATCGCGAGCACCAAGGCACAGGCCAAGGACGCGGCGCAGCTCGTCGAGATCGACTACGAGCCGCTGCCCGCCGTGGCCCACCTGCCGGCCGCCGTCAAGGAGGGCGCGCCGCAGGTCTGGGACGAGGCGGCGGGGAACGTCTGCTTCGACTTCCACCTCGGCGACGCGGCGGCGACCGACGCCCAATTCGCGGGGGCGGCCCACGTGGTGTCGATCGATCTCGTCAACAACCGGATCGCACCCAACGCCATCGAGCCGCGGGCGGCGAACGGCAATTTCGACGACGTCGAGGACCGCTATACCCTCTATACGACGTCGCAGAATCCCCACCTGACCCGCCTGCTGCTGGGGGCGTTCACCCTGAAGGTGCCCGAGCACAAGCTGCGGGTGGTGGCGCCGGACGTCGGCGGCGGCTTCGGCTCGAAGATCTTCCACTACGCCGAGGAGCTGCTGGTGCTCTGGGCCTCGAAGCGGGTGGGGCATCCGGTGAAGTGGACCTCGGACCGCACCGAGGCGTTCCTCTCGGACGCCCACGGCCGCGATCACGTGACCCACGCCGAGCTGGCCCTCGACGCCGACGGCAAGTTCCGCGCCCTGCGGGTCAGGACGCTGGCCAACCTCGGGGCCTACCTCTCGACCTTCTCGACCGCCGTGCCGACCTACCTTCACGCGACCCTGCTCAACGGGCCCTACGTGATCCCGGCGATCTACGCCGAGGTCAAGGCGATCTTCACCAACACCGTGCCGGTGGACGCGGTGCGCGGCGCCGGGCGGCCGGAGGCGACCTACCTGCTCGAACGGCTGGTCGAGAAGGCGGGTCGCGAGCTGGGGATCGACTCGGTCGAGATCCGGCGGCGGAATCTGATCCAAGCCGACCAGTTCCCCTACCAGACGCCGGTGGCGTTGCAGTACGACACCGGCGACTACGTGGCGACGCTCGACATGGCGCTCGAGCAGAGCGATCACGCCGGCTTCGCGGCGCGCAAGGCGGAGTCGGAGAAGCGCGGCAAGCTGCGCGGCTTCGGGATCTCGACCTACATCGAGGCGTGCGGCATTGCGCCGTCCGCCCTGGTGGGAGCGCTCGGCGCGCGGGCCGGCCTCTACGAGGCGGCGACGGTGCGCGTGCATCCGACCGGCAGCGTGACGGTGTTCACCGGCACGCACAGCCACGGGCAGGGGCACGAGACCACCTTCGCGCAGCTCGTCGTCGAGCGGCTCGGCATCCCGCTCGAGAACATCGAGGTGGTGCACGGCGACACCGACCGCATCCCGTTCGGGATGGGAACCTACGGCTCGCGCTCGGCGGCGGTCGGCGGCTCGGCGATCTACAAGGCGGTGGACAAGATCGTCGACAAGGGGAAGAAGATCGCCGCCCATCTGCTCGAGGCGAGCGTCGCCGACATCGAGTTCGCGGACGGCAAGTACCGGGTGGCCGGCACCGACCGCGAGAAGAGCTTCGGCGAGGTGGCGTTCGCGGCCTACGTGCCGCACAACTATCCGATCGACACCGTGGAGCCGGGGCTCGAGGACTCGGCGTTCTACGATCCCAAGAACTTCACCTTCCCCGGCGGCTGCCACCTGGTGGAGGTCGAGGTCGATCCCGAGACCGGGGTGGTCGACGTGGTGAAGGTCACGATCGCCGACGACGTCGGAGTGATCATCAACCCGATGATCGTCGACGGCCAGGCGCACGGCGGCTTGGCGCAGGGGATCGGCCAGGCGCTCTACGAGGAGTGCGTCTACGACGACGACGGCCAGCTCCTCTCCGGGTCGTACATGAGCTACTGCATGCCGCGCGCGGCGGACCTGCCGAGCTTCAAGGTCGGCAACCACGTGACGCCGTGCACGCACAACCCGGTGGGGGTCAAGGGAGTGGGCGAGGTGGGGGCGATCGGCGTTCCCCCCGCGGTGATCAACGCGGTGCTCGACGCCCTGGCTCCGCTCGGGGTCACGCACATCGACATGCCGGCGACCTCCGAAAAAGTCTGGCGGGCGATCGCCGCGGCGCGGGGAGGTGTGGCATGAGGAGCTTCGAATTCCATCGTCCGTCGTCGGTCGCCGACGCCGTCACGCTGCTCCGCGGGAACGACGAGGCGAAGCTCCTGGCCGGCGGCCAGAGCCTGCTGCCGGTGATGAAGCTCGACCTCGCGGCGCCGTCCGATCTGGTTTCGCTGGCCGGGCTCGCCGGGGTCTCCGGAATGAAAGAGATCCGCTCCGAAGGCAACGACCTGGTGATCGGCGCGCTGGTCACCCATCACGAGGTCGGCTCGTCCGAGGAGGTGCGCCAGCGCATCCCGGGCCTGGCCGACCTCGCCGAGGGGATCGGCGACGCGCAGATCCGCAACCGCGGCACGATCGGCGGCTCGCTGGCCCACGCCGACCCGGCGGCCGACTACCCGGCGGCGGCGCTCGCCCTCGGGGCGACGATCGTCACCGACCGGCGGCAGATCCCGGCGGAGGAGTACTTCACCGGGCTGTTCTCGACCGTGCTCGAGCCAGACGAGATCCTCACCGCCGTCCGTTTTCCGGTGCCGCAGTGCGCGGCGTACGCCAAGTTCCGGCACCCCGCCTCGAAGTACGCGGTGGTGGGGGTGATGGTGGCGAAGGGAGCGGGGGGCGTGCGGGTCGCGGTGACCGGGGCGGGGTCGAAGGTGTTCCGCCTGCCGGCGGTCGAGGCGGCGCTCGGCGCCAACTTCTCCCCCGACGCGGTAGGCGCGAACGTGGTCGATCCGGCGAGCCTCCGGTCGGGCGGCGAGGCGAGCCCGGAGTATCTGGCGCACTTGGTTTCCGTGATGGCCAAGCGGGCCGTCCAGGCCTGCCGGTAGCTTGGAGGGACCGTTGGACCTGCCCCGGTCTGTCCTGCCGGCAAGCGTCGAGGAGACCGAGCGCCTGCTCGCGGCGGGGAGCTACGTCGCCGACGCGAGCCTGGCGACCGCCGTCTTCCTGGCGCTCAAGCTGGGGCGCCCGCTCCTCCTCGAAGGGGAGGCGGGGGTGGGGAAGACCGAGATCGCCAAGGTGCTGGCCGCCACCCTCGGCCGGCGCCTGATCCGCCTCCAGTGCTACGAGGGGCTGGACGCCTCGGCGGCGCTCTACGAGTGGAACTACCCGCGGCAGATGCTGGAGATCCGCCTGGCGGAGCTGGGGGGCGCGGCGGGTGTCGCGGGACGCGAGCGCCTGGCCCAGGACATCTTCGCCGACCGCTTCCTCCTCAAGCGCCCGCTCCTGCTGGCGCTCGAGCCGCCGGGAGCGGGGGAGGCCGGGCCGCCGGTGCTGCTGGTGGACGAGCTCGACCGCACGGACGAGCCGTTCGAGGCCTTCCTGCTCGAGATCCTGAGCGATTTCCAGGTGACGATCCCGGAGCTGGGGACGGTGCGTGCCGCCGCGCCGCCGATCGTCGTCCTCACCTCGAACCGCACGCGCGAGATCCACGACGCCCTGAAGCGGCGCTGCCTCTACCACTGGATCGGCTATCCGGACGCGGCGCGCGAGCTGGCGATCCTGCGCCTGCAGGGCTCCCGAGCTGGCGGAGTCACTGGCCGGGCAGATCGTCGCCTTCGTCCAGAAGCTGCGCTCGGCCGACCTGTTCAAGCTTCCCGGCGTCGCCGAGACGATCGACTGGGGGCGGGCGCTCCTCGCGCTCGACCGCGTCTCGCTCGACGCCGGCGTGGTGAATTCCACCCTCGGCGTGCTCCTCAAGTATCAGGACGACATCGAGAAGATGGCGGGAGCGCCGGTCGCCGAGATGCTGGCGGGGATGCGGCTCTAGCCGGCTCGCCGTGTCGGACCCTGTCGTCGATCGCCCGGCGCCATGGCCGCCTTCGAAGCTCGCCGAGAACGTCATCCATTTCACCCGCCTCCTGCGCGGCGCGGGGCTCCGCCTGGGGCCGGCGAGCGGCCTCGATGCCCTGGCCGCGGCGTCGGCGGTCGACGTGCTGCGCCGCGAGGAGCTCTACTGGGCGCTCCACGCGGTGCTGGTCAAGCGGCCGGAGGACTCGCGATTCTTCGATCAGGCGTTCCGTCTCTTCTGGCGCGATCCGCTGGGGGCGGATTCGGCGATGGCCCAGCTCCTCCCCCACGTGCGGGTGCCGAAGTCGCAGACCGTCTCGCGGCGGGTCGCCGAGGCCTGGAGCCCGCCGAAGGCCGGGCCGCCGCTGCCGGAGAAGACCGAGTTCGACGCCGCCCTGACCTTCTCGGCCGACGAGGTGCTGCGCAGCCGCGACTTCGACCAGATGAGTGCCGAAGAGCTCGCGCGCGCCAAGCGGCTGGCGGCGCGGCTGGCGGTGACGCCCCGGCCCGTCCGCACCCGGCGCTTCGCTCCCGACCCGCACGGCGCGCGGATCGACCTCGCGCAGACGATGCGCGAGAGCCGCAAGACCTTCGGTGACCTGGCGCCGCTGCGCTTCCGGTCGCGGGTCGAGCTGCCGCCGCCCCTCGTGGTGCTCTGCGACATCTCGGGCTCGATGGGGCGCTACTCGGAGGTGATGCTGCATTTCCTCCACGCCCTCCTGGGGGCCAGGGCGCGCGTCCACGCTTTCCTGTTCGCCACCCGGCTGACCAACGTCACGCGCATCCTCAAGCGCCGCGACCCCGACGAGGCGCTGGCGCGCTGCGGCCGCGAGGTCACCGACTGGGCGGGGGGGACGCGTTTGCGGGCGAGCCTGCGCGAGTTCAATCGCGCCTGGTCGCGGCGGGTCCTCGGCCACGGCGCCGTGGTCCTCCTGGTCACCGACGGCCTCGATCGCGATCCCGAGCCCGGCCTCGCCGCCGAAGCCGGCCGCCTCCACCGCTCCTGCCGCCGCCTGATCTGGCTCAACCCCCTCCTGCGCTGGGAAGGCTTCGAGCCTAAAGCTCAGGGGGTAAAGATCCTCCTCGCCAATGTGGACGAGCACCGGCCGGTGCACAACCTGGAGAGCCTGGCGGCGCTGGGGCGCGCCCTGAATGGTGCAGGAAAACGGGATCGTCGGGCCGGCAAGTAACGAATTCCTTCCCTGCAACGCCTCATAGCTCGCAGGGTCGCTATACTTAGTGACTCAGACGTCGAATCCTCATCCGGGTTCCCTTCGCCGGGGCCCGCCAACAAGAGGTGCCCCATCATGCGCCACGGTTCTCTTTCCGCAGTCCCCGCGTCGATCCGCTCCTGGGCCTTGCCGCTGCTCGCGCTCGGCCTGCTCTTCTCTCTCGGTCTGCCGGCGGCGGCTCAGCCGTTCGGCGGGATCTTCAGCCTGTCGACCGCCAGCCCGGGATACATCCGGATCGCGGACGGTCCGGCGCTCAACCCCACGAACGCAATCACGATCGAGCTCTGGGCCTCGGTCGGGGACACCGGCGGGAGTTGCAAGAGCCTGGTCGGCAAGGACTTCGTCCATGCCTACTGGGTCGGCATCTGCAACCGGACGCTGCGGACCTATCTGAAAGGCACGGCCTCGCTTTTCGACGGCGGCACGATTCCCCTGGGCGAGCTGACCCACATCGCGGTCACCTACGATGGCACCACCCGCCGCCACTACATCAATGGGGAGCTGGTTGCCTCGCATGCCGAGACCGGACCGCTTCCCACCACCACCAGCGAATTGCGGATCGGCAGCGACGTCTCCTGGGAATTCACCCCCAACATGTCGTTCAGCGAGGTCCGCCTGTGGAACGTGGCCCGCACCCAGGCGCAGATCCGCTCGGCGATCAACGTGCGGCTCACCACGCCGCAGACCGGCCTAGTGGCGGCCTGGGGATTCGGCGTGACGGATGACCTCCACCATCACACCGGGACGATCGTCGGCCACTTCGGCGCTCTCGACCTGCCGGTCGCCCCCAACTGCGGGGTGAGCACCAGCACCTCTCTCTGCCTCGACGATCGCTTCTCGATCAGCGCCCTCTCCCGCACCGGCCCCCCGGGCTCGGCCGAGTCGCAGGCGCATGTCGCCGTCTCGAGCCCTGGCTCCGGCATTTTCTGGTTCTTCAGCTCGGACAACTGGGAGGTGATGGTCAAGGCACTCGACGGCTGCGCCCTCAACAGCAACTACTGGATTTTCTCGGCGGCCACCACGAACGTCTTCTACCGGATGACGGTCTACGACATCCACGCCGGGGCGCAGAAGATCTACTTCAACTACCCCGGCCCGCCGGCCCCGGCGGTGACGGACGTCAACGCGTTCGCGACCTGCCCGTAGGCTTCGGGAAGCCGGCGCTGGTGGGGAGAAGCCGAAAGCCAGCGCCGGCAAGTTGCAGATTTATTCGCTGTCTGAATTCTGGGCTTCGTCGCGGCTTTCCCAGATTCTGCGCAGGTCTCGGGCGCCGTGAACGAAGGCGACGACGATCACCTCGTCCAGGGTGAGCTGGTAGATGAGACGATAGCTCTTGACGAAAATCTCTCGGATTTCAGGCGACCGAGCTTCCGGCACGACGCGGCCTCGCTCGGCCAAGGCCTTGAGAGATCGTGCCGCAGCTCTTGCCTCGCGAACCAGCGCGACGGCGTAGAAGTGGGAATCACGGGCGATAAACTCGGCGGCTTCTGCGAGATCCTGAGTCGCCGCCTCGCTCCACTTCAGGGCTCGAGCCACTTCCTCATCCGCTGGTCGAAATCTTCCTCGGACAGAGTGCGGCCGCCCTCGATGTCGTCGAGGCCATGATCGATCTTCTGCCGGACGTAGATGTGGTACTGAATGTCTTCCAGAGACGCATCCTCTGGAAGACCTTCGAGGATCTCGAGAACCTCTGCTTTAGCGGCCTTCATAGCCTGATTCTACCTCAGCGAGCTTCACGCTTCTCCGGCGAACGGAGCGGTCTGACCCGGGACATCGACCTCCGCCGCCGGCTCCGCGAGGAGCGAGAAGCGCTCGCGGCGGGGGACGAGGGGGATGTAGCGGTTGATCCAGGCGAAGATCCCGAGGAGCTGGAAGCGCCAGCGCAGGGCGAAGGCAGGGCGGGGGAAGACGTTGCCGGCGAGCATCGACATCGCGGCGCGGTGGACCTGGAGCGGTCCCTGGCCGTTCAGGAAGAGCTCGCGGAACGAGTGGTCGTAGTAGAGGGCGACCAGGCGGAAGAAGGCCGACGAGCTCCCCTCGATGAAGCGAATGTACTTCCGGCGCAGGGGGGCCGGCGCCGCGCCCCGCTGCACGATGGCGGCGATCGCCCGCCCCGCCTCGACGCCGCTCATCATCCCCATGCAGACGCCGGTCGAGAAGATCGGGTCGATGAAGGTCGCGGCGTCGCCCACCAGGAAGTAGCCGGGGCCGGCGTAGGGGGTGCAGCGATAGCTGAAGTCCGCCACCACGTGGGTCTCGGTGGGGAAGGTGGCGCCGGCCGTACGCTGCCGCAGCTCGGGGCAGCGGGCGATCCCCCAGGCGAGCATCTGGTCCGGCGGGAGCCCGACCTGCCGCGCCACGTGGTCGTGCATCACCATGCCGATGCTCATCCGAGTCTCGTCGAGGGGGACCATCCAGAACCACCCCTCCTCGCAGACCACAACCACGATGTACCCCCCCTCGTCGCCCGGGCGGCGCCAGACGTGGTCGAAATGCCCGAAGTAGGCGATCTTCTTCAAGTGAGGGAGGACGCGGCGGGTCTTCAGGTGCTTGCCGAGCATCGTCGCCTGCCCGGTCGCATCGATCAGATACTTGGCGGCTATCTCCCCGGCGTCGGTCGCTACCTCGACCCGTCCGTCCTCCAGGCGGAGGATCTTGCGCACCGCGACCCCCTCCTCGACCTCGGCACCGGCCGCGCGGGCCTCGGCGAGCAGCCGGGCGTCGAAGGCGGCCCGCTCGAGGTTGAACGACGACTTCTCGCCCGGCACCAAGCCGAGCGTGAAGGGAAAGAGGGAGGGCTCGCCGCCGCTGCCGAGGATGAATTCCGCCCCCTTCTTTTCCACCGTGGGGATGCCTGCGAGGGCGTCGAGCAGGCCGAGCTCGCGGAACAGGGCAAAATTCCGGGGAAGCAGCGACTCACCGACGTGGAAGCGTGGAAAGTTGGAACGCTCGAGCACCTTCACCCGCAAACCGGCGCGGGCCATCACCAAAGCCGACGTCGACCCGGCAGGGCCGCCGCCGACGATCAGGGCGTCGTAGAGGGGAGTCTCGGAAGTCATCGCCGCGCATTCTATCTCGCGGGGCGATCGATTCCCGCGCAATCCCCCCTCCCGCTTGTACCCGTCCCCACGCGGGCGTATCTTTGGCGCAGCACGGGAGAGCGGGGGCATGAACCACTGGAAAGAGACAGCAGAGATCCTGGCCCGGCTCGCCGAGCTGAAAGCGGCGGGGCGGCGGGCGGCGCTCGCTACGGTGGTGCACATCGTCGGCTCCGCCTACCGGCGCCCGGGCGCCAAGTTCCTGATCGAAGAGACGGGCGAGACGCTGGGAAGCGTCAGCGGCGGCTGCCTCGAGGCTGACGTGCGCGAGGTCGCCAAGCGGGTGATGGAGACCGGCACGCCGAGCCTCCGGCACTACCAGACCGGCGCCGACGAGGACATGGTGTGGGGGCTCGGCCTCGGGTGCAACGGCTCGGTGGACGTCTTCGTGCAGACGGCGACCGAGGGGCCACTGGCGGAGCGCACCGGCGACCTGCGGCAGCTCCTGGCGGGCGACGCTCCGGTGGCAGTGCTCACGGCAGTGGATCGGGAGAACGTTGGCGCCATCCTGCTGCTGGGGCCGGACGGCACCGTCCGCGGCTCGCTGGGGGCCCCTGATCTCGACCGTCTCGGCGCGGAGCGCGCGGCGGCGCTCGTGTCGACGGGGCGCTCGAGCCTCCAGACGCTCGCCGGACAGCAGATCTTCTGCGAGGTCCTGCCGCCGCCGCCTCACCTCCTGGTCTGCGGCGCCGGGGACGACGCCCGGCCGCTGGTGGACTACGCGGCGGATGCGGGATTCCGCGTCACTCTCTTCGATCACCGGCCGGCGCTGCTCGCCGCGGAGGATTTCCCGCGGGCGGCGCAACGGGTGCTCGCCCGCCCCGACGATACCGCGATCGATCTCCCTCCCGCCGACCATTCCCTGGCGGTGGTGAAGGCCCATTCGCTGGCGATCGACCGCGAGTGGGCGCGGCGGCTGCTGGCGGCGGGCGTTCCGTACATCGGCATGCTGGGACCGCGGGCGCGGACGGAGAGCATCCTCCGCGACCTCGGCACCGATGGGGAGGGGCGGGTCTACGGCCCGGTCGGTCTCGACCTCGGCGCCGACGGGCCGCGTCAGGTGGCGCTCGCCATAGTCGCCGAGCTGCTCGCCTTCCTCGCCGGGCGCGAGCCGCGCCACCTCAACGAGCGGAAGGAAGCCATCCATGGCGTCTGAGCGCCCAGCGGACCGCACGGGTCCGGTCGCCGGAGTCCTGCTCGCCGCCGGCACCTCGAGCCGCATGGGGAGGAACAAGCTCCTCCTCGAGCTCGACGGCGAGAGCGTGCTGCGGGGCACGGCGCGGCGGATGCTCGAAGGCGGCGTCTCGCCGCTCGTGGTGGTGCTCGGCCACCAGGCGGACCTCGCCGCCCGCGAGCTCGCGGGGCTCCCCCACGAGTGGGGTCTCAATCCCCTCTACGCGCAGGGGATCGATTCCTCGCTGAAGAGCGGAATCCTGGCCGCGCGGGGACTGAAGGCGAAGGCCGCCCTGGTGATGCTGGCCGACATGCCGTTCGTCACCGCGGAGATGATCGCCGCGATGCTCGCCCGCTACCGCGAGAGCCGGGCGCCGCTGGTGATCTCGGACTACGCGGGGGTCAACGCTCCCCCCATGGTCTACGACCAGAGCCTCTTCCTCGAGCTGCTGACGGTGGAAGGCGAAGGCTGCGGCCGGCAGGTGGTGAAGCGGCACAAGGCGGAGGCCGAGGTGCTCGCCTGGCCCGCCGCCGCGCTGCGCGATCTCGATGTCCCCGCGGATTACGCGCTCGTGCGGGGGGAAGCCTAGCCGCCCGCGCGCCGACCTGGAGACCAAGGAGAACGAGAACCGATGGGAATGGAGATCACCAAGAGCTTCGTCCTCAAGGCCCCCGCCCCCGCGGTGTGGGCTTTCCTCACCGATCCCACCCGCGTCGCGCGCTGCCTGCCGGGCGCCGCGATCACCGAGAAGCTCGACGAGCAGAGCTACGCCGGCACCATCACGGTCAAGGTGGGGCCGGTCACCGCCAACTACCGCGGCAAGATGCGCTTCGAGCGCCTTGACGAGGCGGCGGGGGAGGCGGACATCGCCGCCTCCGGCCAGGAGACGCGCGGCAAGGGGGGCGCTGACATGCGGATGAAGAGCCGCGTCGTGGCGCGCTCGCCCGAGGAAACGGAGGTGACGGTGGTCTCCGACGTCAACGTCATGGGGGTGCTGGCGCAGTTCGGCCGCGGCATGATCCAGGACGTCTCGGACCAGCTCTTCCAGAAATTCACCGAAGGGATGCGCCGCGAGCTGGAGACTTCGACGGCGGCTGAGACTCCGCCATCTCCTACTCCTGCTCCGACTCCGGTCGCGGCTTCGCTCGATGTCCCACCTGCCGACACACCAACCCCCCCCGTCGCCGCGCCCCCTCCGGCCGCCGAGCCGGCCCTCGCTCCCCTCGACGTCGGAGCGCTGGGCGCCGTGGCGGCCCGCCGGGCCGCTCGGCGCACCCTGCGCCGTCCCGGATTCTGGATCGCTGTCTTCGCCCTCGCGCTGATCTGCTACTGGCTCGCAAATCGTTAACCAGCCGAGCGCTACCGGTCCCGTCGTGGATCGCCAGGGGGGCGGTGTCCCGTTCTAGCTAGGAGGGATAGGGTAGGGTAAGCCTTAACGTATACTGGGGGTGCCGGATGGGGCAGGGGTCCTTCGATCCGGCTCTAGGAGAAAGCACAGAGATGTACACGATCTACAAGCTCAAGGCAGACGAGCTCGACCAACGGTTCCTCGACGGCCTCAAAAGTCAGTTTCAGGATCGCGAGATCGAGATCGTGGTCTCGGAGGCGGCGGACGTCGCAGAGGACGAGACGGCCTACCTCCTGCGCTCTCCAGCCAACCGCGACCGGTTGTTGAAGGCGATCGAGAACGTGGCTCAAGGGCGGCATCTCGAGGTCGTGGACCTCGACGACCTTTCATGAGCAGGAAGATCGTCTTTGAGCGGGACGCTTTTGAAGACTTTTCGGCTTGGGCGGTAACCGACAAGAACATCCACCGCCGGATTGTCGCCCTCATCCTGGATACCCTGAGAGATCCCTTCTCGGGCTTGGGCAAGCCCGAGCCCTTGCGCCACGAGTTGAAGGGCTATTGGTCGCGCCGCATCGACGGCGAGCACCGGCTGATCTACAAGGTGGAGCAGGATGCCGTGACGATCGTGGCTTGCAAGTACCACTACCGCTGAGCCGACCGGAGGCAAGTTCGAGATGGCCGACGACACCAAGTACCGTCAGCGGGGCTACAAGGATTCGGAGCGCCGCGACGAGAAGCCGCGCCCGGGGTTGCAGGGGCCGCGGGAGAAGAAGGAGGGGCCGCGCGGGCGAGGGATGGGAGCGCCGACGGAGTCGGTGTTCCGGTGCTCGGCGTGCGGCGAGAAGCGGCCGGTGATCCTCGGCGAGGAGCCGCTGGCGTTCGACGCCACCTGCCACAAGTGCGGCGCCGATCTCCACACCTGCTCGAGCTGCGTGAATTTCGACACCTCGGTCCACTGGGAGTGCCGCAGGCACGCGGAGATCCCGGCGCGGATCGCCAAGAAGCGGGATCGCAACGAGTGCCCGCTGTTCACCCCCAAGGTGGCCCAGGAGTTCGGCCAGGACTCCAACAAGGGGTCCCCGGGCGACGCGCGCTCGGCCTTCGACGCGCTGTTCAAGTTCTAGCTCGATTCAGCCGTTCACGCCGCCCCGTTCCGCAACAGCTGCGCGTAGAAGCGCACGATCTCCCCGTAGTTCTGGATCCCCAGCCGTTCGTCGAGCCCGTGCAGACGGGGAAGGTCGGCCGGCTTCAGCCGCATCGGCACGAAGCGGTAGACGTTCGGCGTAAGGCCCTGGTAATGCCGCGAGTCGGTGGCGCCGGCGAGGAGGTTGGGGGCGACGATCGCGCCGGGGAAGGTCTGGGCGAGGGTGCGCTGGAGCACCCCGAACTCGGGAGCGCGGACGTCCGACTCCGGCGAGGCCTCGCCGTTCAGCGTTCCCGCGGCCCGCACGCGGATGCCGGGGCCCACCGTCTCGCGGACGTGGTGGAGCACGGCGGCGACGGTGTCCCCGGGGAGGAGGCGGAAGTTCACCACGGCGCGCGCCTGGCGGGGGAGGACGTTCTCCTTGACGCCGGCCTGGAAGATCGTCGGCGCCGTCGTGGTGCGCAGGCGCGAGCTGGTCGCGGGATCGGCGTCCGCCTGCGCCTCGATCAGCGGGCTGAACAGCCAGAGGTTCGCCAGCAGGAAGCGCTGACCGAACGGCAGCTCGGACGCCAGATATTGATAGGAACGGCGGGTGGCCCCTTCGAGATGGGCCGGCATCTGATGGTCCTCGAGCTTCGCGATCGCCGCCGCAAGCCGGCCGATGGCGCCGTGCCGGAGCGGCATCGACGAGTGGCCGCCCGCGCTCTCGGCCACCAGCTCGACGCTCATCGATCCTTTCTCCGCGGTGCCGATCATCGCCGCCGGGCGGTCGAGCCCGGGGATGGCGCCTTCCAGGATGGCGCCCCCCTCGTCGAGGAGGAACGCCGGACGCACCCCGCGAGCCTTGAGCAGGGCCGCGATCGCCGCCGCGCCGTGGCCGCCCACCTCCTCGTCGTGGCCGAAGGCGAAGTAGACGGTGCGGTCCGGCTGGAAGCCGGCGGCGAGCAGCGTCTCGGCCGCTTCGAGCAGCCCCATCATCCCCATCTTGTCGTCGAGCGCCCCACGCCCCCACACCCACTCGCCATCCAGGAAGCCGGAGAATGCGGGATGAGTCCACGACCTCTCCGTCCCCGGCTCGACCGGCACCACGTCCTGGTGGCTGAGCAGCAGGATGGGCGGCAGGTTCGGCTGCTTCCCCCGCCAGGTATAGAGCAGGCTGTAGCCGCCCACCGTCTCGCGGGTGAGCGCCGCGTGCACTTTGGGGAACGTCTGCTCGAGGTAGCGGTGCAACCCCGCGAACGCCGCGGCGTCGACGTTCGCGCCGTTCTCGTGCGAGATGGTGGGGAAGCGTAGCGCGCCGCCGAGGCGCTCCGCCGCCGCCCGCGCATCGATCTTGAGATCGGTCACCGGTTCCACCCGCTGCACCTGGTGGGTCTTCAAGAGGATCATCCGCAGCAGGCAGACGGCGAGCACGAGGACCAGCAGGGAGGCCAGGACGATGGCCAATCGAGCGAGGAGCTTCTTCATCTAGGACCTCGCAACCGGCGCGAGCCCCGCTTCCGCCGTCGCCCGGAAGCGCGGCGGCTTGCGGGCCCTGGTGGCGGTCTCGAAGGCGTAGGCGAGCCTGATCAGGCGCGGCTCGCTCCAGGCGCGCCCGAAGAAGGAGATGCCGACCGGCAGGCCGCAGGCGAAGCCCGCCGGCACGGTGATGCTGGGGTAGCCCGCCACCGCGGCGGGGGCCGAGCTGCCGCCGGTCTCGGAATCGCCGTTCACGAGGTCGATCAGCCACGCCGGCCCGCCGGTCGGCGCCACCACGGCGTCGAGGCGGTGGGCGGCCAGCATGGCGTCGATCCCCTGCTCGCGCGAGGTCTTGCGGCAGGCCGCGAGCGCCTTGCGGTAGGCCGGCTCGGTAAGCGGCCCCTTGGCCTCGGCCTCGAGGAAGATCTCCTGGCCGAACCAGGGCATCACCCGCTCCTTGTGCGCTTCGTTGAAGGCGATCGCCTCCTTGAGACTGCGGACGGGAGCGCGGTCCCCCAGCTCCGCGAGGTAGCGGTTGAGATCCGCCTTGAACTCGTAGAGCAGAACTTGGTACTCGCTGTTCCCCGCCTTTCCCTCGGAGGGCATCCTGACCCCCTCGACGACCGTGGCCCCCGCCGCGCGCATCGCCGCCACCGCCGCGGCGAGGACCGGGTTGGTCCACGGGTTCTTGGCCAGCGAGCGGGGGAGGTAGACGCCGATCCGCGCGCCCTTGAGCCCGTGGGGGTCGAGGAACGGGGTGTAGTCGGCGAGCGCCTTGCCGCGGCTCGCCCGGGTCGCCTCGTCGCGCTCGTCGACCCCGGTCATCGCGCCGAGGAGAAGCGCCGCGTCGGCGACCGTGCGCGCCATCGGGCCGGCGGTGTCCTGGGTGTGGGAGATGGGGATGATCCCCGCGCGGCTGAGCAGCCCCACGGTCGGCTTGATCCCCACGATGCCGCAGATCGACGACGGGGAGACGATCGAGCCGTCGGTCTCCGAGCCGACCGCGGCGGCGCACAGGCTCGCCGCCACCGCGGCGGCCGAGCCCGAGCTGGAGCCTGACGTGTTGCGGTCGAGCGCGTAGGGGTTCCGGCACTGCCCGCCGCGGCTGCTCCAGCCGCTCGAGGAGCGCGAGGAGCGGAAGTTCGCCCACTCGGAGAGGTTCGCCTTGCCGAGCAGGATCGCGCCGGCCGCCCGCAGCCGCGCGGCCACGAAGGCGTCGCGGGCGGGGATCGACCCCTCGAGGGCCAGCGAGCCGGCGGTGGTCGTCATCCGGTCGGCGGTGCCGAGGTTGTCCTTGAGCAGGATCGGAATGCCGTGGAGCGCCCCGCGCTTCGCCTCGGGGCTGGCGCGCCGCTCGGCGTCCAGTCGGTCGGCGATGGCGAGCGCCTCCGGATTGACCTCGATCACCGCCCGCAGCTCCGGCCCGCGGGTGTTCGTCGCCTCGATCCGCGCCAGGTACTTCTCGGTCAGCGAGCGCGCCGTCTCCTTCCCCGACCGCAGGTCCGCCTGGAGCTCGGCGATCGTCCGCTCCGCGAGCTCGAAGGGCGGCGGCAAGGAGGGCGTGGCAGCGGTCGAGGGGGACGCTTCGGGGCCCTGCGCCAGCAGGGGAGAGGCCACGGCGAACGCACCGCCCGCGAGGCTCGCCTTCATCAGGTCGCGGCGCGTCCAGCCTCCCGCGACGGGATCGTCGTCCTGTTTCTTCATGGCACCTCCTCCGGGCGTTTGGATCCTGCGGCGCCGAGTCTATCTCTCCTCGGCACCGCTGCATCGCAGGGCCCCCCTCTTCTCCCGGCCGGCGGGGGGGGAGGCGGGGAGAAGAGGGTCGGGGTAATGAGGGCTCAAGCCGCAGCCCAGGATCTGACAGAATCGAGGAGGCCATGACCTTCTCGGGAACCCGCTTCGCCGGCTGGTACTTCACCGCCCAGGGCTTGGCGTTCGCCGCCTGGTGGGCCTATCTCTTCTGGGTCCCTGCGGGACGACAGACCTTCGTCCCGCCCGGCGCCTCGGAGCTCGACCTGCTCGCGTTCTGTCTCCCCGATCTGCTGGTGGCGGTCCCGGCCTCGCTGGCGGCCGGCGTGGCGTTCCTCCGGAGATTGCGTTGGACGCTCCCTCTCGTCTGGCTGGCGGCCGGCGCGGTGGATTACGCTTTCGTCTACTGCGTCTCGTGGTCCTGGCTCCGTGAGGGCGGCTGGATCAGCGTCGCCTTCATGGCTCCCGCCGCGCTGCTTTCCACCGTGGCGGCGCTCGATGCGAGCGCGGGGGCTCTGAACATTTTTCGCCGGGCCTCCGCATCCACCCCCACGCTGCACGTCCTCGCGACCCTGGGGCAGATCGCCGTGTTCTGGACTTTCTTTCTGGGATTGGTGCCGCTGGCGATTCTTTTCGTGGAATCGCGCTTGGGCTGGCCGGTTTACGTTTTCGATGGCCAGAAGGAGCTGGCGCCATTCCTGTTTCTTCTCTTCAGCGCTCTGGGACTGGCGAGCGGGGTCACCATGGCCTCCCGAGGAGCCGGCACGCCGCTGCCGTTCGCGGCGCCGAACCAGCTCGTGGTGAAAGGGCCGTACGCCTATCTGCGAAATCCGATGGTGGTCGCCGGCCTGGGGCAGGGGTTGTCCGTGGGGCTGTGGCTCGGCTCCGGGGCCGTCCTCGGTTACGTGCTCATCGGCGGCTTGATCTGGAACTTTCTGGTCCGGCCGGCCGAGGAGCGGGATCTGCTCGCATCGTTCGGCGACGGCTACCGCGTCTATTGCCGGGAGGTGCGGTGTTGGATTCCGCGATTCCACCCGTTCGCCGCCGAGGAGCCCGGGCGGTGATCTCGTCACCTCGTTGCCGGATGAACTCGGAGCAGGATTTTTCGTATCCAGCTCGGCACCTGGTGATCGACAACGCAAGGAGACCTTTGATGATCGAAGCCCGGCCGCGCAATTTCTTCTCCCGACACTTCAGCCTCGAAGCCGCGGGGCAGACGATCGCCGAGCTCGACGCGTCCCGTTGGAAAGAGGCCGCGGCGTTCACTTTCGAGGGAGAGCCGTACCGGTTCTACCGGGAAGGGCTGTTCAGCGGCGACTTCATCCTCGAGAAAGCGGGACGGCCCCTTGTCAATGCCACCAAGCTGAGCGCCTTCCGGTCGCAGTTCGACTTCGAGCTCGATGGGCGGCTCTACTCCCTGAAGCGAGCCTCCCTGTTCGGCAAGACCTTCGAGGTCCGGCAGTCGGACCGCGTGGTGGGGAGCGTCTCCCGGGCGAGCCTGTTCTCGCGGCGCGCCGTCATCGACCTGCCGGCCGCCTGGTCGGTGCCCGCCCAAGCGTTCATCTTCTGGCTGGTCCTCCTGATGTGGAAGCGACAGCAACACAACGGATCGTGAAGATCGTCCTCTGGCTGCTGGCGATCGTGCTGCTGCTCTACCTGGCGCTCTGCCTCGGCTTGGCGGCGTTCCAGCGCTCGCTGATCTATTTTCCCCAACCTGGCGGTCTGGAGGATCCGGCGGAGACGCTGAAGCTCCAGGTCCCCGCGGCGAGCCTGGCGGTCTCGGTGCGCCCGTACGACGGTCCCAAGGCGCTGCTCTATTTCGGCGGCAACGCCGAGGACGTGGCGCAGAGCCTGCCGGCGTTCGCGGAGGCGTTTCCGGACCGCGCGCTCTACCTGATGCACTACCGGGGGTATGGCGGCAGCTCCGGAAAGCCCACCGAGGAAGCGCTGCAGAGCGACGCCCAAGCGCTGTTCGACCTCGTCCACGCCAGGCATCCGGAGATCGCCGTCCTCGGCCGCAGCCTGGGGAGCGGGGTGGCCATCCGCCTCGCCAGCCTGCGGCCGGTGTCGCGCCTCGTCCTGGTGACTCCCTACGACAGCCTGCAGGAGCTGGCGGCCGGGCAGTTCCCCTACGTCCCGGTCTCCTGGCTGCTGCGCGACAAGTTCGAATCCTGGCGCTACGCGCCCGCCATCCGGGTGCCGACGCTGATCCTCATGGCGGAACAGGACGAGGTCATCCCCGCCGCCAGCACCCGGCGGCTGGTGACGAGATTCAAGCCCGGTGTGGCCTACCTCAAAGTCTTGCCGGGCGTCGGGCACAACAGCATTTCGGGGAGCCCGCGGTACTTCGAGATCCTGCGCGGGGGTCTGTAAAGGGAAATCGGAGCGAGAAAGAACGTCCCGCAGCCTTTAAAGTGGGGTCCAGGAACCAGGGAGAGCCTCTCGAAGGCTTGGGAGACGATCTCACAAGGTTGAGAGATCGTCTTGAAGCTTGGAAAATCGTTTCGCCAAGCTTGCCAACTCGCCTCGCAAGCCTAAAAAATCGTTCACCAGTCTTTGAAAATCGTTTGTCACGCTTCAAACATCGCCCGACAGGCTTGAAAGCTCCTCTGTACAGCTTCACACATCGTCTTCGTGGCGCGGTGGCGAAGTTCTCAAGCTCCGCGGCAACGTTCCAAAGGCTCGCGTCAACGCTCAAGGAAGCTTTTCACGACGTTTTTACTTCGCGAACGGACCATTTCCCGTCGGCATGGGGCTTCAGTCAGCGGACTTGCCACCGGCAAAGCGTACGAGCCGCAAAATTATCCTCGGCTCAAGGCGATCGTAGCTCTTCTCCCGTGACAAACTGTGCTCTCTCCCGTCCGAACTGGCCAGGAGACCGGCGGAGATCGCGGGATGGAGCACTCGAGGGGGCAAGGCAATGGAACTGGAAACCGAGCCCGTCAAGAGGCTACTTCGGTGCGACGCCGTCGGCCTCGCGGCTGAGGAGCGATGAGCGGCGCGGCCCCGGTGCCCCGCCCCCCGCGTCCGCCGGGGAGGGTGCTCACCTTCTTCGGCAACCTCGGCCCCGGCCTGATCACCGGCGCGGCGGACGACGACCCGTCGGGGATCTCGACCTATTCGGTCACCGGCGCCGCCTTCGGCTACATGCCGCTGTGGACGGCGCTCTTCTCCTTCCCGCTGATGGCGGCGGTGCAGCTGATGTGCGCCCGGCTCGGCATGGTCACCGGCCGCGGGCTCGCGGGGGTGGTGCGGCGCAAATATCCGCCCTGGGTGCTGTGGGGCGCCTGCGCTCTCCTGATCGTGGCGAACGTCTTCAACATCGGCGCCGATCTCGGCGGGATGGCCGAGGCGACCGAGATGGTGACGGGGATCAATGCGTACTGGTGGACCCCCTTCTACACCCTGCTGATCATCTCCCTCCTCTTCTTCTCTTCCTACCGGCAGATGGCGCGCCTCTTCAAGTGGCTGACGCTGATCCTCTTCGCCTACGTGGTGGCGGCGTTCCTGGCGCGGCCGGACTGGGGAGAGGTGCTCCGGGCCACCTTCATTCCGCGGGTGGAATGGTCGAGCGCCTTCCTGGCCACCTTCGTCGGCATCCTGGGGACGACGATCTCCCCCTATCTCTTCTTCTGGCAGGCGTCGCAGGAGGTCGAGGACGAGAGCGCCCACGGGCGGACGACGGTGGAGGCGCGGACGGGGGCGACCGACGAGGAGCTGCGGACGGCGCGCACCGACGTGCTGACCGGGATGTTCTTCTCGAACCTGGTGATGTATTTCATCATCCTGACCACCGCCGCCACCCTGCACGCGCACGGCCAGACCCACATCGCCACGGCGCGGCAGGCGGCCGAGGCGCTGCGCCCGCTGGCCGGACGCGGCGCCTATCTCCTCTTCACCCTCGGCCTGATCGGCACGGGGATGCTCGCCGTCCCCGTGCTCGCCGGGTCGGCCGCCTACGCGGTGGCGGAGGCCAAGGAGTGGCGGGGGACGCTCGAGGACCGGCCGCGCCTGTCGCGGAAGTTCTACACGGTGATCGCCGTCTCGATGCTGCTCGGCCTGGTGCTCAACTTCGTCGGCTTGGACGCCATCAAGATGCTCTTCTACTCGGCGGTCCTCAACGGCGTGCTGTCGCCGCCCCTGGTGGTGCTGGTGGTGCTGCTGACCAGCGACCCCGCGGTGATGGGGAAGCGGGTGAGCTCGCGCACCCTGCGCTGGCTCGGCTGGGCCACCGCGGTCCTGATGACCGTGGCGGCCGTCGGGATGTTCGCGACTCTCTGAGGGGCTCCCCCTAGACGTCCACCGAGTGGCCGTCCTCGGTGTGGATCCCCTTGCGGTCGATCGTCACCCGGGTGCCGTCGAAGCGGCGCAGGGTGAACGACCACCCCTTCTCGTGGTAGTCGCGGCGCTGCTTCCTCAGGATGTGGAGCGCCACCCGCTCGCCGAGGTAGACCGACTGCTGATAGTCGCTGCGCCAGTGGACCCCCGCCATGTTGCGGGCGATGGCGATGTTGGCCGCCACCTTGTTGAGCTCGCCGCCGACCGTGAGGCTGCCGGCGTCCGGTCCGGTGTAGTCCACCAGGGCGGTGCCGTCGGCGTTCGGCACCTGCGGCTTGAAGGGGAGCGGCGCGTCCTCGTCGAACCAGGCCTTGAGGATCGTCACGCAGGCGCCGGCCACCGTGGCGTGCCCGGCCCCGTAGGCGGGATGCGTCGGGCTTCCCTCGGGGAAGGCGATCGGCAGCAGGTAGGAGCCGAGCTTCGCATGCGTCCGCGCGAGGGCCTCGGAATTCAGGATCTGGGGATCGATCGGGTAGTCGCGCTTGACGCCGCCGACCCCCGCCAGCTTGACCTGGATCAGCCCGCCGAATTCCTCCGGACGGAGCCGGCGGTTGACGAACCACTTCTGGTACCAGACGGCCTTGAGCGCCCGCGTCGCCACCTCGGTGACCAGGCTCAGGATATGCGGGCCGCCGAAGGTGCCGAAGCCGATCTGCGTCTTCTCGTCCGGGTGGGGCTTGACGTACGGATTGCCGGCGTCGAACGGCGCGCCGCTGTCGAGCAGGATCAGGCAGGCGTCGAGGTAGGCCTGATAGAGGGCGTCGACGTGGACCCACTGGCCGATGTCGCGCATCGTCCGGATATAGCGCGGCGTAGGGTCGAAGGCATCGCCGGTCGCCGGGTTGCCGCCATTCTGGATCTGCAGCCACTCGTCGAAGCCGGTCAGGTAGTCCTTCCCCGGCAGGACGGTCTGCATGCGCTGCTGGATCGTCAGCGCGCCGTAGCCAATGTCGTGGAGGAGGTACTGCGAGACGAGCGGCCCGGCGAGGTCTCCCGCCTCGCAGCCGCGGAAGATCGTCTGCGCCGTGACCTTGCCGCCGATCTTGGGGCCGGTGTAGTCCTTGAGACCCGAGAGCTCCGTGGCCGCCGCGGCGATGTCCGCGTTGGCGGCGAAGTCGGTGAACGGCACGTCGCGCAGCAGGGCCATCCAGTAGAGCTCGACCCCCTCGGCCGCCTCCTCGGCGGAATCGAGGCTGGGCGCGGCGAGGATCTTGAGGTCTTTCGGATCGGGCCCTTCCGGATCGGTGGCCAGCCCCGCCTGCGGATTGGTCAGCTTGCGGCCGAGCCCGAGGGTGATCTGGTCGAAGTCCTTCTCCTCCTCGACCGCGTGGAGGAGCGACTTGTAGGCGTCGCGATGGACCTCGCCGAATTCGTCGTGGGGGAGCCCCTTGCTGAAGTTGCCGATGTAGCTCGGCTTGCCGTCGGCCCCCTTGAAGCGCTGCTCGTCGCCGTTGCCGCCGGTCTTCTTGATCGTCGTCGGAGTGCACTGGTGATCTGCAATCGGCGCGGCAAGCGGCGCGGCGGCGGCTCGGGGCCACTCCTCGGGGCGGGCGCGGCGGGGGCGAGGGTGCTCGTCGAGCGGCTGGCGGCCGGCCGGCGCTTCCGGGGCTGGAGTCTGCTTGGCCATCAGGACCTCCCAAGGTAGGGGGCGGCCCGGAGGCGGGTCGCCTCCGGGCCAGTATGACGCAAGCGCAGGAAAGATTCAGCGTTTCAGCGCCAGGCGCTGATCCTCCCTCACCAGCTGCCGGCGAGCGGTTTCCACCCCTTGCGGCGAGGGCCGAAGGCGAACTGGGCGTCCGGGGGTCCCGGCGTCGGCGTGTTGCGCAGCCGGAAGACGGCGGAGGCCGGATCGTAGACGCCGATCCCGGACTGCCGGCCTCCCGTCCAGGAGCCGATCACCGGCAGCGAGTTGCGGCCGGCCGGTCCGAACTGGAAGACGAGATCGGGCTGCGCGGTCGCCGTGCCGTTGGTGAGGAAGAAGGTCGAGGTCGCCGGATCGAAGAGGCCCACGCTGTCGCGGCCGTCGCCGTCCCAGTCGCCGGCGACCGGCAGCAGGTTGGCGGAGGAGGAGCCGAAGGAGAAGGTGAGGTCGAAGGCCGCCCCGGTCAGCGAGCTCTTCAGGTAGAAGGTGCCGGTCGACGGCTCGTAGAGACCCACCGTGTCCTTGCCGTCGCCGTCCCAGTCGCCGACGACGGGGAGGGCGTGGCGGGAGGGGGCGTTCACCTTCAGCAGGATGTCGGCGGCGCCCCCCGCGGCGGCGTTCTTGAGCCGGAAGAGGGAACTGGCCGGGTCGTAGAAGCCGATGCCGGTCTTGCCGTCGCCGTTCCAGTCGCCGGCGAGCGGGATCCAGCCGTTGCCGCGCGGACCGAAGCGGACGACGCGGACGGAGGCGCCGGCCGAGTTTGCGCTCTTCAGCTCGAAGAGGGAGTCCGGCGGGTCGTAGAGCCCCACCGTCACCGGATGCGCCTGCGGGACGGCGTCGAAGCGGAAGAGCAGCCCGTTGAGGTTCGAGGCGTAGAGCTCGCCGCGGCTGTCCTCGCCGAAGCTGATCAGCTGCGGGATGCTGCCGGAGACGGTGCGCACCGTGAAGCCGCTCCCCTGGCGGGCGGCGGCCCAGATCGTGCCGGCGCAGAGGTCGCCGAACACGTAGGCTCCCTGGAGGGCGGGGACGGCGCTGCCGCGGTAGACGTAGCCGCCGGTCACCGCGCAGCCGGAGCCGTGGTCGTACTCGAGGACCGGCGGCGTGAAGGCCGGCGAGTCGCAGGCGGGAACGGAGCCGGGGCAGGCGTCGCTCAGGTTGCAGAGCGTCCCTTCCATGATCTTCCAGCCGTAGTTCTCGCCGCCATGATCGCCGGCGGGCTGGAAGTCGATCTCCTCGCGCCGCCCCTGGCCGACGTCGGCGATCCACAGATCCCCCGTCTGGCGGTCGAAGGAGAAGCGCCAGGGGTTGCGCACGCCGCTCGCCCAGATCTCGTCGAGGGGATCGCCGGTGCCGCGGAAGGGGTTCGAGGCCGGAATCCCGTAGTAGGGTGGGGTGGCGACGTTCTGATCGACGTCGATCCTCAGCATCTTGCCGAGCAGGTTGTCGGTCCGCTGGGCGCGGCAGGCGGGGTCGTTGGCGTCGCCGCCGTCCCCCATGCCGATGTAGAGGTAGCCGTCGGGCCCGAACTGGAGCTGGCCGCCGTTGTGGTTCGAGAAGGGCTGCTCGATGGTGAGCAGGATCTTCGCGCTCGCCGGGTCGGCCCGGTTGGCATCGCCGGCCGCGACGTGGTAGCGGGCGATCACCGTATTCCCCTGAAGATTCGTATAGTTGACGAAGAAGAAGCCGGTGTCGGCGTAGTGGGGGTGGAAGGCGGTCGACAGCAGGCCGCGCTCCCCGTCGGTGGTCGTCTTGTCGCGGATGTCGAGGAACGGCTGCGCGAGGAGGCTGCCGTCGGCGGCGCGGATCAGGATGCGCCCGTCGCGGAGGGTGAGGAAGAGCCGGGAGTCGCCGGCGTTGGTGATGCCGGTGACGGTGCCGAGGTTGCTCGCGATCTGCGTCAGGGCGACCCCGTCGAGCGTCCCGGCGACGGGGAAGGGGCCGGTCGACGGCGCCGGGGCCGCCGCGAGGGGCGGCTGGGCGGAGGCCGGGACGCCGGCGATCCAGAGCGCGGCCGGCAGGACGAGGGCGCAGGCGACAAGAACGGAGGAAGGAAGGGTGCGTGCCATAGGGAGATCTCCTGTTTCGTAGCGCCATCTTACCTGGGATACTGAAATCATGATTCCGATCGACGACCACCTCGCCATCCCCGACGAAGACGTCACCTTCGCCACCTCGCGCAGCGGCGGCCCCGGCGGGCAGAACGTCAACAAGCTTGAGACGCGGGTGACCCTGCGCTTCGACCTCGCCGGCTCGGCCGCCCTCTCGGAGGAGCAGAAGCTCCGCCTGCGCGAGCGGCTGGCGACGCGGATCACCCGCGGCGGCGTCCTCCAGATCACCTCGCAGCGCCACCGCACCCAAGGGGCGAACCGCGAGGCCGCCGTCGAGCGCTTCGCTGAGCTGCTGCGCGACAACCTCAAGGAGGAGCCGCCGCGCCGCAAGACCCGCCCCTCCCGGGCCGCCAAGGCCCGCCGCCTCGACGAGAAGCGCCGGCAGAGTCAGCGCAAGCGGGAGCGGGGAATCCCCACCGAGTAACGCCCCGAGGGACGAAGCGAGATAGGATGCCCGCAATGGATACCGACCGCCTCTTCACCCCCGCCGACCGGGCGGCCATCGAAGCCGCCGTGGCCGCGGCGGAGGGGAAGACGTCGGGGGAGATCGTCCCCTACGTCGTCGAGCGCAGCGACGACTACGCGACCTCCCCCTGGAAGGGCGCGGCGCTCGGCGCGCTCCTCGGTCCGATGGCGGCGTTCGCGCTCTACCGCTGGGGATCGATCTGGGGAGTTTCGCCCGAGCTGTGGATCGCCCTGCCGGCGCCGATCGGCGGCGCGCTCGGTTATCTGCTCGGCCTGCTGCCGCCGGTCCGCCGTTGGCTGGCGGGGGAGCCGACGCTCGACGCCCGCGCCCGCCGGCGGGCGGCCGCGGCCTTTCTCGATCAGGAGGTCTTCCGCACCCGCCGCCGCACCGGCATCCTCCTCTTCATCTCCCTCTTCGAGCGCCGCGTCGTGCTGCTCGCCGACGCGGGGATTCATCGTTTGGTGAAGGAGGGCGCCTGGGAGGAGATCACCGGCAAGCTGGCGCGGGGGATCCGGGAAGGACGGCCGGGACCCGCGCTGGTCGAGGCGATCGGCGCCTGCGGCGAGCTGCTGGAGAGCCACGGCGTCGAGCGCCAGGCCGACGACCAGGACGAGCTCTCGAACGCCTTGCGCCTGGAAAGGGAATGAGATGCGCCGCCGCCTGCCGTTGATCGGTCTCCTGCTCCTTCCGCTCCTCCTGGTCGGCTCCTCGGGTCGCGCGAGCGCCAAGGACGTGCCGCCGCTCACCGGCCGGGTGGTCGATCAGGCGAACCTGCTCTCCCCCGAGCAGCGGCAGCGGGTCGAGGCGCAGCTCGCGGCGCTCGAGAAGCAGACCGGCGATCAGCTCGCGGTGCTCACCGTCGACAGCCTGGACGGCGACCCGATCGAGGATTTCGCCAACAAGACGGGGCGCGCCTGGGCGCTCGGCCAGAAGGGGAAGAACAACGGCGTGATCCTGCTGGTCGCCAAAGCAGGACCGCAAGATGCGGATCGAGGTCGGCTATGGCCTGGAGCCCGAGCTGACCGACCTGCAGACCAACATCATCCAGACCCAGATCATCATCCCTCACTTCAAGCAGGGAGACTTCGGCGGCGGCATCGAGGCCGGGGTCGACGCCCTCGTCACCACCCTCCAGGGAAAGCCGCTGGCGGCGCCGGCGGCGGCAGAGCCGCAAGGGAGCGGCAGCGGCTCGCAGTCGTCGTGGCCGGGCGTCCTGATCTTCGGCCTCTTCGCCCTCGGCCCCTTCATCCTCAACGCCATCCGCAGCGGTAGCTGGATCGTCTACGTGGTGGTACTGCCGATCCTGTTCTTGCTGGGCTCGCTGGCGAGCACGGTGGTGGGACTGGTGGCGGCCGGCGTGTGGCTGATCCTCTTCCCCATCCTGCGCATGGTCCTGCCGAAAACCCCCAGCTCGGGAAGGTTCGGGCGCGGCTCCGGCGGCGGCTGGTGGATGGGCGGCCCCGGAGGCTGGGGCGGCGGGGGAGGACGGGGTGGTTGGGGCGGTGGCGGAGGGGGTGGCGGCTTCTCCGGCGGTGGCGGCAGCTTCGGCGGCGGCGGCTCCTCGAGCAGCTGGTAGTACAAGCCCTTTGAGGCTTTTCGGATCTATTCGGCTACTTTCCTGAGCTGCGCCAACTCCGCACGCAGCTGCGCGGCTTCGGCCTCGGCATTCCGCGCTCGTTCGTCCGGAGGAGACAGCCGCTCGTCCGTCTCGGCATTCAAAATCACGAGAGTCTTCCCGTCCTCTTCAACTCCGAAGCGGAGAGCCGTCGTCTCGGAGAGGAGTCGCCCTTCAGAATCCGGCTCGATTCGCCGATACCGTCCATTGTTGCTCAATCGATAACCGGTGAGAAGGAGAAGACCCTTTGTGGCCGACGTGGGAGGGTCGACGATCAAGTACTCGGGCACTCCGGCCCGCCGGTAGATCTCCACCTTCTTCTCATAGCCATTCCGGCGGACCTCGGAGTCGAGAGCCGAGACCACCTCGATGATGAGAGAGGGACGCGCCCCTTCCTTCAGGACGTCGAAGCTTCCGCGATCCGGATCGTCCTTCCGGCGCACTCCCGGAATGACGGCGATGTCGGGGGCTGGATTCGCGAGGCCGGCCCCTTCCTCTATATATAGGGATTGCCCGTCGTGGCGGTCTGCGCTTCGAAGGGCGACCGCAGGTCGCCCCTACAACCTCCGGCAGAGATCCACGTTGATCGAAGGTTGTAGGGGCGACCTGCGGTCGCCCTTCGGCATTCGTCTTGCTACTACTTTTCCCGCCGGGCGCAGACGTACGCGCCCCAGGAGGTCGACGGTGAGTTCGCGACGGTTGATTCCTTGTCTCGGTCTCGTCCTCATGCTGCTCGCCGGGTGCGCCGGCCAGCGCGCTCCGGTCACTCCTCCAGAAGCTCCTGCCGCCACGGAGCCCCCGCCGGCGGAGGAGGGGATCGCCTCGACGGTCCGCGGGGATTTCCATCTCGTGGGCCGCACCCTCTCCCGCACGGTCCGCTCCGAGCTGGTTCCCAATGATTCGGTGCGATGGGCCTATCTGGGGAGCCTCGCCCTGGTCTCCGGCTACCTGGAGTCGCAGAAGGAGCGATTGCGCCGGGACGTCCAGACCTCGGGCTTCGCCCGCCACAGCGGCTGGACCGACTTCGGCGGCCAGGTCGGCCAGGGACGGATCGTTCAGGGGTCGGCGATCCTGCTCTACGGCGGCGGTCTGCTGGGCGGCAGCACCCGGGTGCGCCAGACCGGGCTGCTGCTCGCCGAGTCCTACGCCATGGCGCAGACCACCGCCAGCCTGCTCAACTTCGTCTTCTCCGAGCGCCGGCCCAAGGCGGGCGGCGAGCTGCGGTATTTCCACACCGGAGGTAGCAGCACCTCGCTCCATATGACCAATACGGTCGTGCTCGCCGAGGTGCTCGACCATCAATTCACCCGGCTGAGCGACGGGGACAGCCCCGGCCTGCGGACGGCGAAGATCCTCGGCAAGGTCGTGCTCTACGCCATCCCCGCGGTCACCGCCTGGCAGCGCGTGCGCTCCGACGAGCACTATCTCTGGAACGTGGCGATGGGAGCCGGCCAGAGCTTCTACGTCACCGGCGCCGTGCTGCGCGCCCACGACCGCGAGACCGGCCGGCCCCCCTGGCTGCCCCAGCTTGCCATGGCCGGGCCGGTGGAGGGAGGCGGGGAGCGGGTGGTGATGGTGTGGGTGTTCTGATTCCTGTCGGCGCGCCGACAATCCTCTCAAGTGATACCTCTCAGGTGGAGCATGAGGGATCTGCCTCACGTTGACCTCGGGGCGGGGCTTTGCTAGGTTGCGAGGCGCCATGCAGTCCTCCGACTCCTTTTTCGAAGATCCTCTCAACGAGATGCGGCGCCAGATCGAAGAGCTGGAGGGATTCCCTCCGGGCGGCGGTCAGGAGAAGGAGCTCGAGCACCTGCGCTCCACGCTCCGGAAGTCGACCGCCGACGTCTACGGCAACCTCAACCGCTGGCAGAAGACCCTGGTGGCCCGCCATCAGGAGCGCCCGTACACCCTCGACTACGTCGGATGCCTGATGAGCGACTGGGTGGAGATGCACGGCGACCGGGCGTTCGCCGACGATCCGGCGATCGTCGCCGGGCTCGCCGAGTTTCGCGGCCGGAGCGTGGCGGTGATCGGCCACCAGAAGGGGCGCGACACCAAGGAGCGCATCTACCGCAACTTCGGCCAGCCGCGTCCGGACGGCTACCGCAAGGCGCTACGGGTAATGAAGACGGCCGAGCGCTTCCGGCTGCCGGTGCTCACCTTCATCGACACCGCGGGCGCCTACCCGGGGCTCGACGCCGAGGAGCGCGGACAGGCGGAGGCGATCGCCCGCAACCTGATCGAGATGGCCGCGCTGGAGGTGCCGATCGTGGTCACCATCACCGGCGAAGGGGGGAGCGGCGGCGCGCTCGCCCTCGGCGTGGGGGACCGCGTGTTCATCCTGGAGTACGCCACCTACTCGGTGATCTCCCCCGAGGGGTGCGCCGCCATCCTCTGGAAGGACCAGGACCGCAAGAACGAGGCGGCCGAGGCGATGCGGCTCACCGCCCCCGACCTCCTGGCGCTGGGGGTGGTCGACGAGATCATCCCGGAGCCGCCGGGGGGCGCGCACACCGATCCCGGCGCCAGCTGCCACCGGGTGGGGGACGTCATCGAGCGCGCCCTCGACGAGCTGCTGCGCCTGTCGACCCCGGAGTTGATCGCCCGCCGCTACGAGAAGTTCCGGTCCCTCGGGGCCCACGACGAAGGATAGCCCCCTGGCGGCACCGACGGAGTGGGTGGCTGCGGCGGTGCCGGAGTGCGCGGCGAGCCTCGAGGCGGCGGGGGTGGCGCCGTGGCTCGCGGCGCTCCTCGCGCGGCGCGGGGTAACCGACGCCGAGGGAGCCGAGCGCTTCCTGCGCCCATCCCTCGATCAGCTCCACGATCCCTTCCTGCTCGCCGGAATGGAGGCGTCGGTCGCCCGGCTGCTGGCGGCCCGCGACCGCCGGGAGACGGTGGCGATCGTCGGCGACTACGACGTCGACGGGATCTCCTCGACCGCCCTGCTGGTCGCCGTGCTCACCGCCTGCGGCATCGCGGCGAAACCGATCCTGCCGCACCGGCTGCGCGAGGGGTACGGCTTCCAGCCGGTGCACGCCGAGCGGGCGCGCGACCTCGGCTGCGCCCTGATCGTCACCGCGGACTGCGGCAGCTCGGCGGTGGAGGCGGTCGAGCGGGCGCAGGCGCTCGCGATCGACGTCATCGTCACCGACCATCACCTGCCGGGGTGCGAGCTGCCGGCGGGGACGCTGCACATCAACCCGCACCAGGCGTGCTGCACCTATCCGTTCCGCGAGCTGGCGGCGGTGGGGCTGGCGTTCAAGCTCTCGCTGGCGCTCGCCCTGCGCTCCGGCAAGCCGCTCGACCCGGCGCCGCTGCTGCGCATCGCCTGCCTGGGGACGATCGCCGACCTGGTGCCGCTGCAAGGGGAGAACCGGGTGATTGCCGCGCTAGGCTTGGCGGCGCTGGCGGGGACCAGGTCGCAGGGCTTGAAGGCGCTGATCCAGCAGTCGGGGATGAAGCCGCCGTTCACCGCCTCGGACATCGGCTTCCGGATCGGCCCGCGGATCAACGCCGCCGGCCGCCTCCACGATCCCGAACGGGCGCTCGAGCTGCTGCTCAGCCGGGATGCCGGGCGCTCGGCGGCGCTGGCGCTCGAGCTCGACGGCTGGAACCGCGAGCGGCAGGTGGCGGAGGCGCGGGTGGTCGAGGAGGCGACGAAGCACCTTCGCCGAGCGGGCGGCGCGGGCCGCGGACGGCGGGCTGCCGCCGATCCTGGTCGCCTGGAGCGAGGATTGGCACAAGGGGGTGGTGGGAGTGGCGGCGGGGCGGGTGGCGAAGGACCTCCACCGGCCGGTGGTGCTGCTCGGCGTCGAGGGGGCGATGGCGACGGGGTCGGGGCGCAGCGTCCCCGGGCTCGAGCTGCACGGCTTCCTCAACGGCTGGAAGGCGCGGATGGTGAAGTTCGGCGGCCACGCGCAGGCGATCGGGCTCTCCGTCGAGACCGCCGCCCTCGAAGCATTGCGCGGGGAGTGGGAGGAGGCGGGGAGCGCGTGGCCCGCGGAGCTGCTCGCCCGCCGCGTCGAATACGAGCTGCACCTGCCGCCGCGCGAGGTGACCTCCGCCCTGGTGGCGCAGCTCGCGGCGCTCGAGCCCTACGGGCAGGGGAACCCGCGGCCGCTGCTGCGCACCGGCGCGCTGCGCATCGAGGGGGAGCCGCGGAATTTCGGCAACGGCCATCTCTCGGCGCGGGCGCGGGGGGAGGACGGCTCGCGGGTCGAGCTGGTAGGGTGGAAGTGGCAGGAGCGCGTGCGCGACCTGCGCGGCAGCTTCGAGGTGCTCGCCGCGGTGGAGCACGACGCCTATCGCGGCGGTCCGGTGCTGCGGCTGGTGGACAGCCGGCCGGTCGATGCGAGCGAAATCGAACGTTAGATCGCAATCCCGCTAGAATCCACCCCGCATGGTCACCAAAGCCCGCTCGCCCGTCGCCGCGTTCCGCAAAGTGCTGCTCACCGTACTGGTGCTGGTGGTGGCGGCGATCGCCGGCCTCTTCTTGTTCGGCAAGGCGGGCGGCCCCAAGCAGGAGAAGCCGGCGCCCGAAAAGGTGGCCCCGGGCGCCAAGGGGATGACCCTGATCGGCGAGGACTTCGACTACACCTTCACCGAGGGGTCGAAACCGCTCTTCCACATCAAGGGGGAGAGCGTGAAGGCCGACAAGGAGGGCACGATCTACCTCGACCGCGTCGCCGTCACCCTGTGGGACAAACAGCGCCGGGTCTTCCACGTCGAGAGCCACAACGCGAGCTTCAACCGCGAGTCGAACGAGGGGCAGCTCGAGGGGGACGTCGTGCTCCGCGGGCCGGACGGCCTCGAGCTGCGCACGGCACAGCTCAACCTGCGCCAGAAGGGGAACCAGGTGACCAGCGACGTGCCGGTCGAGATCCACTACGGCGAGAAGTACGTGGCGCACGCCGGCGCGATGGACGTCGATCTCGGGGGCGAGGACTACATCCTGAAGGGGGGCGCCCGCGTCGAGAGCGTGCCCGGGGTGACGCCGCCGGTCCTTCTCACCGCTCAGCGGCTGGACTACGAGCGGCCGAAGCAGTGGCTCCACGTCGAGGGGGGAGCGATGCTGCGCCACGGCCAGGACTGGCTCGCGGCGCAGCGTATCTACGCCATCCTCTCGGACGACGAGAAGGGGCTGCAGTTCGTGCACGGCTTCTGGGAGATCTCGGGCGAGACCCACTCCTCGTCGCCCGCCCTGGCGGCCAAGCCCGGAGGGGCGGCGCCCACCGTCGTCCATTTCAGCAACGGCAAGGACCTCGCGGTCATCCTGCAACCCCAGGGAAACCAGGTGCGGCGGGTCGAATTCGAGGCGCCGGGGGACGCCAAGGTCCAGATGCAGTCGACCGGCGGCGGGATCGTCCGCATCCTGACCGCCCATCGCATCGAAGGGGACCTGGCCGACGGGGTGCTGAGCGCGGCGGACGCCCTGGGCGGCGTCGAGATCCGCGAGACGGCGCGGCCGGGCGGCAAGCCCACGATGCGCCAGGCGACCGGGCAGAAGGCGGCGGCCACCTTCAAGCCGGACGGCCATCTCGCCACCGTCGACCTCACCAACAACGTGGTCTACCACGACGGCGCGGGGGTCACCGCCACCGGCGACCACGGCAGCCTCGACATGGACGCGGGGAAGGGGGAGTTCGTCGGCGAGCCGGTGGTGGTGGTGAGCGACCGCGGGCGCATCGAGGCGCCGCGGATGGTCTACAGCACCGACCAGCAGATCGTCAACGCGCGCGGGGGAGTCCGCGCGCTGTTGCAGAAAGTGGAGGAGACCGCCCTCTCTGGCACACCGCTTGCTAACGGCCAGGGCCCGGTGCATGTAGAATCCTCGGAGGCGTTCTGGCGTCAGCAGCCGTCGTCGTTCATTTTCCGCGGCGACGTGCGGGCCTGGCGGGGCGAGAACCTGCTGCTGGCTCCCGAGCTGCGCGGGGACAAGGCCGCGGACCAGCTCAACGCCACCGGCGGGGTGAAGACGGTCTGGTATCCCACCTCGGACCAGGCGGCCAGGACGTCGGCGAGCCCGGCGGGGGCGGCCCCCGGTTCCGGCGGCGGAGCGAAAGCGGCGACGGCATCAGCGACGGGGGCGGGGGCGGGGAAGCCGAGCCCGATCCATGCGTCGGCGAGCGATCTCCAGTACCAGCAGAAGGAGGGGGTGCTGATCTACACCGGCAACGTGCGTGTCGACCAGGAGGGGAAGACCCTGACCTGCCAGCGGATGGAAGTGGTGCTGGGGGCTGACCATCAGGCGAAGACGATGACCTGCACCGGCGACACCAAGCTCAACGACCCCAAGGCGGGACGGCGGATCGACGGCCAGAAGGCGGTCTACGTGGTCAGCCAGCGGCAGATCGAGATCACCGGCGAGCCGGTGGCGATGGACGACAAGGACGGCAACCAGGTGCGCGGCAAGCGGGTGCTCTACTACCTCGACGGCGGCCGCGCGGTGGTGCAGGGGCAGGAGGGGGAGGTGCCGGCCTCGCCCATCGTCCCGAAAGCGCCGGCGAAGGCGCCGGCGAAACCGGGCGGACAAACCCGATGAGCCGGCCCGTGAGCCAGAAGCCCGGGCAGGCGAAGTCGATGCTGGCGGCGCGCAAGGGATCGCCGGCGGATGCCGCGGATGCCGCGGCCGCCGCGCTGGCGCCCTCCCCGGCCGACGAGCCGGCGGCCGCCGCGGACCCGGGAGCGCTCGCCGAGCCGAACGGGGCGCGCAAGCTGTCGACCACCAACCTGCGCAAGGTGTATCGCGGCCGGGCGGTGGTGCAGGACGTCTCGGTCGAGGTCGGCCCCGGGGAGATCGTGGGTCTGCTGGGGCCGAACGGCGCCGGCAAGACGACGACCTTCTACATGGTGGTCGGCCTCACCCCGCCCGACTCCGGCAACGTGCTGCTGGGTGACGAGGACATCACCGAGCTGCCGATGTACCTCAGGGCGCAGCGCGGGATCAGCTACCTGCCGCAGGAGCCGTCGGTCTTCCGCCGCATGTCGGTCGAGGACAACCTGCGGGCGATCTTCGAGACCCTCGACCTCTCGCACGGCGAGCAGGAGCGCCGGATCGACCAGCTGATCGCCGACCTCGGCCTGTCCAAAGTGCGGCGCACCAAGGGGGCCCTGCTCTCGGGGGGCGAGCGGCGGCGGGTCGAGATCGCGCGGGCGCTGGTGATCAGCCCGTGGTATATCCTCCTCGACGAGCCGTTCGCGGGGATCGATCCGATCGCGGTGCTGGACATCCAGGGGATCATCCGGCACCTCAAGTCGATGGGGATCGGAATCCTGATCACCGACCATAACGTGCGGGAAACATTGAAAATAACCGACCGGGCCTATATCATCAACAACGGCGAAATCCTACGCTCCGGCACTCCGCAGGAGCTCTCGACGGACCCGCAAGTCCGAAAAATCTATCTCGGCGAAGACTTCACTCTGTAGGGCTAAGCTGAATGGCGTTAGAGCAAAAACTATCCCTGAGGATGTCCCAGAAGCTGGTGATGACGCCATCTTTGCAGCAGGCGATCAAGCTGCTGCAGATGACGCGCATGGAGCTCGACACGCTGCTCACCCAGGAGCTGGTGGAGAACCCGGTGCTCGAGGAGTCCGGGGACATCACCGAGGACGAGACCCCGCAGCGCGAGCAGGAGGAGGCGCCGGCCGAGGCGCCGGTCAACGGCGACGGGCTCGATCACGAGAAGTCGATGGAGAACATCGACCTCGACGCCTACTTCGGCGACTACTGGGAGGGCCCCGGAGCCTCTTCGATGATGGAGGAGCGCGAGGAGCCGCCGATCGAGAACAGCCTGCGGCGCGAGGCGGACCTCTACGACCACCTGCTCTGGCAGCTCCACATGGCGGAGGTGGGCCCGCGCCAGCGCGAGATCGTCGAGCTGATCATCGGCAACCTCACCCCCGACGGCTTCCTGGTCGCCACCCTCGAGGAGATCCAGGCGATGGGGGAGGTCGAGGAGCGCTGCTACACCCTGGAGGAGATCGAGGAGGCGCTGCGCATCGTGCGCGCCTTCGATCCGCCGGGGATCGCCTGCGTCGACCTGCGCGAGAGCCTGCTGCTGCAGATGGACATCAAGGGGATCGCCCCGGACGCGCTGGCGCGGCGGATGATCTTCGAGGCCTGGGACCTCTTCCTGCGCCGGCAGTTCCCGGCGCTGGCCAAGAAGCTGGGGGTCGACCTGCCGCAGCTGGAGGCGGAGATCGAGATCATCAAGACCCTCGAGACCCACCCCGGCCGCCAGTTCAGCACCGACCGGCCGCACTACATCGAGCCGGACGTCTTCGTCCGCCGGGTGGGCGACGAGTACGTGATCCAGCTCAACGACGACGGCCTGCCCCGCCTGCGGGTCAGCCGCGCCTACCGGCGCATGCTGCAGACCATGCGCAGCGAGGGGCGGCAGAGCGAGGCGCAGACCTTCATCAAGGACAAGATCCGCTCGGCGGTCTGGCTGATCAAGAGCCTCGACCAGCGGCAGCGGACGATCTACAAGGTCGCCTCGTCGATCGTCCGCCAGCAGCGCGAGTTCCTCGACCGCGGCATCGAGCACCTGCGCCCGATGGTGCTGCGCGACGTCGCCGAGGACATCGGGATGCACGAATCGACGGTCAGCCGCGTGGTCTCCAACAAGTACATCCACACCCAGCGCGGCCTGTTCCCGATGAAGTTCTTCTTCCACAGCGGCATCGACCGCGAGTACGGGGACAACATCTCCTCGCTGACGGTGAAGCGCAAGATCGAGCAGCTCGTGCAGGCCGAGGACCCCAAGCGCCCGCTCTCCGACAGCGAGCTGATGCGGATCCTGAACCGCGAGGGGATCCAGATCGCCCGCCGCACGGTGGCGAAGTACCGCGACGAGCTGAACATCCCCTCCTCGACCGACCGGAAGCAGATCTTCTAGAGCTTCTGAAAATCGTGTCGCTCGGTGCGCTCGTCCGGCCGGACCTGATCTTCCCGGATGTCCCGGCGGCCGAGGGCTCCGAGCTGCTGCGCGCCTTCGCCGGGCGGATCGCGGCGCGCGGGGCGGTGCGCAGCGGCGAGGAGCTGTTCCAGGGGCTCTGGGAGCGCGAGCAGCAGGGCTCGACCGCGATCGGCGCCGGGGTCGCCATCCCGCACTGCAAGCTGCCGGGGCTGCGGCGCGGCGTGATGGCGGTCGGCATCGTGCCGTCCGGGGTGGAGCTCGCGGCGGCCGACGGCGAGCCGGTCAGGCTCTTCTTCCTGGTCGTCTCACCCGACGAGGCGCCGGCCGAGCACCTGCGCAGCCTGGCGGCCATCTCGCGCTGGCTCCGGGCGGGCCGGCATGCCGCGAAGATCCTCGCCTTGCGCGATCCGGCGGCGGTGTACGATCTGCTCTGCGAGGAAGAGGGCTGAGATGGAAAACGATCGAGCGACTCATCCGGCGGCGAATCATCAAGCCAACAGCAGCGTGCCGGTGGCCGAGCTCCTGGGCGAGGAGCTCAGCTACCTCCACCTCAGCGTCCTCTCCGGGCAGTCGCACCTCGACAACCCGATCACCCACCCGCGGGTGCAGAAGCCGGGGCTCGCCTTCGCCGGCTACTACGAGTACATCAAGCCGGGGCGGGTGCAGATCATCGGCGAGAGCGAGGCCGAGTACCTGAAGACGCTGGGCGAGGAGGAGCGCTTCGAGCGGCTCGACCAGATCACCGCCCTGCCGATCCCGGTGTTCGTGATCACCAAGGGGCTGCCGCCGCTGCCGGGCTTCCTCAGCCTCTGCCAGAACCGCGAGGTGCCGGTGCTCTCCTCGCCGGCCCTGTCGTCGACCGTCATCAAGGGGATCAGCTACTTCCTCGAGGACCACCTGGTCCCCTCGACCTCCGTCCACGGCGTGCTGCTCGAGATCTACGGCCTCGGCGTGCTGCTGATCGGCCAGAGCGGGGTGGGCAAGAGCGAGTCGGCCCTCGACCTGATCACCCGCGGCCACAGCCTGGTGGCCGACGACCGCGTCCACATCAAGCGCTATCCGAACGGCGAGCTGGTCGGCTACAGCGAGGGGACGTTGCGGCACCATATGGAGCTGAGAGGGATCGGCATCATCAACGTCCAGGATCTCTTCGGCCTGGCCTCCGTCCGCGAGCGGACGACCATCGACCTGGTGGTCGAGCTGGAGCCCTGGAAGGACGGCCAGGCGTATGACCGGCTCGGTCTCGACGAGAGCCTGTACACCATCCTCGAGACCCCTTGCCCTTACATCCGGATGCCGGTCGCCATGGGGCGGAACATCAGCGTCCTGGTCGAAATCGCAGCGCGCAACCACGTGCTGAAGCTGCAGGGACATCACTCCGCACGGGAGTTCGCCCGCAAACTCGAGGCCCAGCTTGAACGAAATCGAAAAGGCTCCTCCCGGTAAGGCCAGGCTCGTCATCATCACGGGCCTCTCCGGCTCGGGCAAGAGCGTCGTCGCCAAGTGCTTCGAGGATCTGTCGTACTACACGGTCGACAACCTGCCGCTGCCGCTGCTGCGGACTTTCCTCGACAACCCGCTCGAGCTGGTGGGGGGGGTCGACCGCATCGCCGTGGTGACCGACGTGCGGGCCCCCGGCTTCGCCGAGGAGTTCCCGCGCCTGTTCGCCGAGATCGACCGCGAGCGCATCGAGCCGCGCCTCCTCTTCCTCGAGAGCTCCGACGAGGTGCTGGTGCGGCGCTTCTCGGAGACCCGGCGCCCGCACCCACTGGCGGTCGATCTGCCGGTGATCGAGGGGATCCGCCGCGAGCGGGAGATGCTCGCCGAGCTGCGGGCGCGGGCCGACATGGTGTTCGACACCAGCGAGTGGTCGATCCACGAGATCCGCAGCCAGGTCTATCGCGAATTCGCCAGCAATCCCGGAGAAGAGCCCGGGATGGTGGTCTCCCTGGTAAGCTTCGGTTTCAAATACGGGATTCCGTACGGCACCGATCTCCTGTTCGACGTGCGGTTTCTGCCCAACCCCCACTTCGTGCCCGGCCTGCGCGAGCAGACGGGGCAGGACGAGGGGGTGGTGACGTACCTGGAGCGGCAGCCGGACTTCGGGGACCTGGTGGAGAGGCTGGGCAATCTCCTGGCCTATCTGCTGCCCCGTTACCGCCGCGAGAACCGGAGCTATCTCTCGATCGCCATCGGCTGCACGGGAGGGAGGCACCGATCGGTGGCGGTCGCCGAGCGGCTGAAGGGCGAGCTCGACGCCCAGGGATGGCCGGCGCGGGTGATCCACCGGGATATCGCGCGATGAGCGCCCGGAATCGCCGGCTGGAGAGGGCGGTTATAAATCTTGCAGAGACTGCAAACTTGAAGTTTTATAGAACAGGGGACGCTCATAAAGCGAAATGGCGATGATCGGCAAACTCATATTGACGCACGGCGGCATGGCGCGCGAGCTGCTCGCCGCCGCGAACGTGATCTCGGGCCGCCTCAGCGGCTTCGAGGCATTGTCGCTCGACTGGAGCGACGGATTCGATGAAGCGCGGGTCAAGGTGGCCGCCGCGCTCGAGCGGCTCGACCAAGGGCAGGGGGTGTTGATCCTCACTGACATGTTCGGCGGCACCCCCTGCAACATCAGCATGACCTTCTTTGAGCCGGGCAGGGTCGAGATCCTCACCGGGGTCAACCTTCCCATGGTGTTGCGGATGGCCTGCCAGATCAAGGAAGAGGAGACCAGCGTTTCAGATCTGGCGCGATGGCTGCAAGACAAGGCACAACGGAGCGTCTGCCTGGCGGGTGAGCTGATTCAGGGCCGACGGTGCGAGATCACTCATCCGGCCGGGATGGTAGCGGGGAAACCACATGATTGAGCGGGAGACGGAGATCGTGAACCGGCTGGGCCTGCACGCGCGGGCGGCAGCGAAGCTGGTCCATACGGCGGGCCGTTTCGCGAGCCAGGTGATGGTTTGCAGGGAGGGGGAGGAGGTGGACGCCAAGAGCATCCTGGGAGTCCTGCTGCTGGCGGCAGGACAGGGGAGCCGGGTCGTCGTCCGTTGCGAGGGGCAGGACGAGGAGGATGCCATGCAGGCCGTCACCACCCTGATCGCCAATCGTTTCGACGAGGAGAGTTGATGCCCCAGACCGAAATGCAGGTCTTGAAGGGGATGGGGGTGTCGGGCGGCATCGCCATCGGCCGCGCCATCTGCATCGAGACCCGCGCGGACGTCCTTCGGCTCCACGTCCCCGAGAGCCAGCTCGACAAAGAGGTGGCGCGGTTGCGCGACGGCGCCCTCCACGCGCGCGGCGAGCTGCAACGTCTCCGCACCCGCGCCGAGGAGGACCTGGGGAGCGATCTGGCAGCCATCTTCGACGCCCATGTGCTGCTGCTCTCCGACGCCAAGTTCCTCGGCCGGGTCGAGGAGCGGATCCGCACCCATCAGGTCAACGCCGAGTGGGCGGTGCACAAGACGGCCGAGGAGCTCGACGCGCGCTTCGCCCAGATGGGCGACTCCTACATCCGCGAGCGCAGCGAGGACCTGACCGACGTTAGCCGCCACCTGCTGCGCAGCCTCCAGGGGCTCTCGCATCACGACCTCTCGGAGCTGCCGAACGACATCGTGATCGTGGCCGACGACCTGACGCCGTCCGACGCCATCCGGCTCGGCCGCGAGCGGGTGATCGGCTTCGCCGTCGAGACCGGCGGCAGGACGTCCCACACCACGATCATCGCCCGCTCGCTCAACATCCCGGCGGTGGCGGGGCTGGTGGGGGTGATGAGCCTGCTGCGCGACGAGGTGCCGGTGATCGTCGACGGCGAGACGGGGACGGTGATCCTGCACCCTACGGAAGAGATCCTCCGGGAATACCGCTCGCTCAAGGAGGAGCTCGACCGGCGCGACCGTGACCTGCTGGCGACGCGCGAGCTCGCGGCGGTCACCCGCGACGGGGTGGAGATCTGCCTGATGGCTAACATCGACCTTCCCGAGGAGGTCGAAGAGGTGGCCCCGTTCGGCGCCGCCGGCGTCGGCCTCTACCGCAGCGAGTTCCTCTACATCGAGAAGAGCCCGCACATGCCGACCGAGGAGGAGCACCTCGAGATCTATCGCCGGCTGGTCGAGTTCTCGGCGCCGCATCCCGCCATCATCCGGACTTACGACCTGGGCGGGCGCAAGCTGGCGCGCGAGATGATGGCGACCGAGGAGGAGAACCCGGTGCTCGGGCTGCGCGGCATCCGCCTCACCCTGGCGCGGCTGGAGGTCTTCCGCAGCCAGATCCGGGCGCTCTATCGCGCCGGTCTGTACGGCGATCTCTGGATCATGCTCCCGATGGTGAGCACCGTCGAGGAGGTGCGGCAGTTCCGCGCCTTCGCCTCCGAGGTGATGGCGGAGATGGAGAAGGAGGGGGTGCCGTTCCGCCGCGACGTGCGCCTGGGCGTGATGATCGAGGTGCCGGCCGCGGCGATGATCGCCGACGTGCTGGCGCGCGAGGTCGACTTCTTCTCGATCGGCACCAACGACCTGATCCAGTACTCGATCGCCGTCGACCGCAACAATGAGCACGTATCGCACCTCTACCAGCCGCTGCATCCCGGGATTCTGCGCATGCTACGCTTCGTCATCGACAGCGCGCGAGCGGCAGGAATCGAGGTCAGCCTGTGCGGTGAGATGGGGGGCGATCCCCGTTTCGCCCTGATGCTGATCGGTCTCGGCATGCGCCGCCTGTCGATGAGCCCGCGCCGGATTCCGGAGGTCAAGGCCTGGCTGCGGGAGGCCGCCGTCGCGGAGCTCAGCGAGATGGCCACCCAGTGCCTGGGGCACAGCACCGCCGCCGAGGTGCAGGAACATCTGGACGCCTTCGTCGAGTGCTCGCGCTCCTCGCGAGTGAGCGTCTGAGTCATCTGCATTCAACTGAAGAGGATCATCGATGCGTTTTCCGATTCGCCGAGTCGACAAGCCCTGGGGGTATGAGCTGATCTTCGCCCACACCGACCGCTACGTGGGCAAGGTCCTGCACGTCAACGCCGGCCATGCCCTCTCGCTTCAGTACCACGAGGTCAAGGACGAGACGCTCTATCTCGCCGACGGCGAGGTGGAGCTGGTGGTGGAGGAGGAGGGCGCCCTGGTGAGCACCCGCCTGCGCGGCGGCGATTCGTACCACATCAAGCCCTTCACCCGTCACCGTATGGTCGCGGGGGAGGACGGCTGCGACATCATCGAGGTCTCCACCCCGGAGCTCGACGACGTGGTCCGGCTCGAGGATCGCTATGGCCGCACGATAAGGCCGGCTGGGTCCTCCTCTCGCTCGGCCCCTTGGCCCTCGCGCTGTCGATCGGTGGGTGCCGCGGCACTCCTCAGCCGGTGGCACGGACCGCCCAGCCAGCTCAGAAGCCTCCCACTGCTCCGTCCCCCCCAGATCTTCCCTCCACCACGAATCACTCGGTCCCCTCGCAGGACGTCATCGCCGGTAAGGAGCACACGGCGGTGCCCGCCGTGGTGGTCGATGCCGGAACCGAAGAGGGGGGGCCGCCCCCCAGCCTGATCGAGGCTTCCAAGGCCGAGAAGGAGCGGCGTGCCGGCTCCGCCAAGGCCGGCACGGTGATCAACGACAAGACCTTGCCCCGCTACGCCAGCAAGGGGCAGATCACCGTGATGGCGCCGCCCAAAGACAAGAAGAAGGGAACGGCCGGGGCCGCGGCATCGGCGGCACCCGCCGACGTGCACGACGAGGCGTACTGGCGCGGCCGGGGGCTCGAGATCCGCCAGCGCTGGCGGCAGTCAGCGGACGAGGTCAAGGCGCTCGAGCAGAAGTCGACCGAGCTGCGGCAGAAGTTCTACATGGAGAACGACCTCTTCGTGCGCGACAACCGAATCAAGCCCGACTGGGACCGTGTGCTCGACCGCTTGCGCCAGGCCCGCCTCGACACCGAGGCCGCCCGCCAGGAGCTGAGCGACTTCCTGGAGGAGGGGAGAAGGGCAGGGGTGCTGGCGGGCTGGTTGCGGGATGGGGAGGACGACGAGCCCGTCCAGGCGTCAGGAAAGGGTTCGCAGACCAGGGAGCAGAGCAAAGGGAGAGACGGCCTGCCGCCGGCGCAGTCGATCGAGCCGCCGATCCTCGACGACAAAGAGCAGTCCCGCCGGCCGCCGCCAGCTCGCGGAGAATCGCGGGACAACCACAAGGACAGCAAGCTGAAGAATCCGCGCAACGCCGGCGACCCGGGCGACCCGGGAAATGGGGACGGACGATGACGCCGCCGCGCCATTTCTTCATCGAGACCTGGGGCTGCCAGATGAACGAGCTGGACACCCAGCGGATGTCCGGCCAGCTCATGCAGCAGGGACTCCTGCCCACCCGCAAGCCGGAGGAGGCGGACATCATCCTCCTCAACTCCTGCAGCGTCCGCGAGAAGGCCGAGCAGAAGGTCTACTCCCGGCTCGGCGAGTACCGCCTGTTCAAGCGGGAGAAGAAGGACCTCCTGATCGGCCTCTGCGGCTGCGTCGCCCAGCAGGAAGGGGAGCGGGCCCTGGAGCGCGTTCCCGACCTCGACTTCGTGCTCGGACCGGCGCGAGTGGGGGAGCTCCAGGACGTGATCGCACGCCGCCGGGCCGGCGAGCGCGTGATCGCGACCGGCTTTCCCGAGGAACGGCACTACGACATCGACGCGGTCTGCCGCCACGGCGAATACAAGGGGATGGTGACGATCGTCGAGGGGTGCAACAAGAACTGCACTTTCTGCATCGTCCCCAAGACCCGGGGGCCCGAGCGCAGCCGGCCGCTGGCCGACATCCTCCACGAGGTCGAGCACTTGGTGGACTATGGCTTCCAGGAGATCGAGCTGCTGGGCCAGACCGTCAACCACTGGCGGCAGCCGGGGGGAGATCAGGACTTCGCAGATCTGCTCGAGCGCGTCGCCGGCGTTGCCGGCGTGCAGCGGCTGCGCTTCGTCACCTCCTACCCGCGCGACTTTACGCCGCGAATGGTGGAGCAGATGGGGAAGCAGGCCAACATCTGCCCCTACCTGCACCTGCCGGTCCAGTCGGGGTCGGACCGTGTGCTGCGCCGCATGGGGCGGGGATATACCGCGGCCGAGTACCTCGCTCTGGCCGCGCAGCTGCGTAGCGCACGCGCCGGCCTGGCCCTCTCGACCGATCTGATCGTCGGCTTTCCCGGAGAGACGGAGGAGGATTTCGCGCAGACGCTCGAGCTGGTGCGTCAGGTGCGCTTCTCTGCGACCTACGCTTTCAAGTACTCGCCGCGCCCGGGCACGGCCGCGCCGCGACTGGACGGAGCCGTGCCGGCGGAAGTAGCCGACGAGCGCCTCCAGCGCCTCTTCGCGTTGCAGGAAGGAATCCAGCGAGAGATCAACGAGGATCTGGTCGGCCAGGAGCTCGAGGTCATCGTGACCGGTTGGGGCAAGCAGCCCGGGATGCAGACCGGCCGCACCTCCTGCCACCGCGTAGTCCACTTCCACGCCGGCAGCGAGCCGGTGGCCCTGGGCAGCACCACCCACGTCGAGGTCGAGGCCGGCTTTCCCTACAGCCTGGCCGGCAGGCGCCTCGGCGCTCCCGCCCCCTCGTCTCCCTGACCAGGGCAGGGCCCCAATTCATCCGAACGGCGCGGGTGGGGTCACCGCGCCGTTTTTTTGTGCCTTGACCTTCTCCCTGTGGCGCGCCCAGAATACGACATGAGCAATTCGAGCGACCCCAACGATCCCAACGACGAGCTCCAGGTAGAGATCAAGGGGCTGATGCTGGACCCTTCGTCGAACATCCCGATCGTCATCCTCCGCGACCTTGGCAGCCAGCTCTTCCTACCGATCTGGATCGGCGTTTTCGAAGCCAACGCCATCGCTCTCCGCCTCGAGGGAGTCGAGCCTCCTCGTCCCCTGACTCACGACCTGCTGCGCTCGGTAATCGAGCAGCTCGGCGGCCGGATCGGGAAGATCGTCATTTCCGATCTACGGGAGAGCACCTTTTTCGCGATGATCCACGTCCAGAGCACCGACCACCACGTGACCATCGACGCCCGGCCGAGCGATGCGATCGCGCTCGCGTTACGCACCGGCTCGCCGATCTTCGTGCTGCGCTCTGTCCTCGAGAAGGCTCAGGCGGTCGATCTTGCCGCCGAGGTCAGCGATGAGGAGAAGCTCAAGAAGTGGCTTGAGGAGATCAGCCCGGACGAGCTCGGCAAGTGGACGATGTGAGCCGTCTTCACCACGAAGTCTCGCAAAATGAGCAGGTTATCCCCGATGTCGGCGCGCCGACATCGGGTTTCTTCCCTTGACCTCGAACGGGCCATTCCTTAGACTCCGCGCCGTCTATGATCATTGCCATCACGAACCAGAAGGGTGGGGTCGGTAAGACGACGACCGCCATCAACCTCGCCGCGGCCCTTGCCAGTAAGGGGAGAAAGACCCTTTTGGTGGACCTCGACCCTCAGTCGAACAGCTCGATGTCCTTCCTCGACATCCACGAGCTTCGGCTCTCGATGTACGACGCCCTGACCGACGAACAGATCCATATCGCCGACATTCTGAAGCCCGCGGAGAAGATCGAGAACCTCTCGATCGCCCCCTCGACGATCGCGCTGGCGAAGATCGAGGCGAAACTGATCGGCGAGCTGGACAGTCATTACCGGCTCAAGGACGAGCTGCAATTAATCCAGGAAAATTTCGACTACGTCATCATCGACACGCCGCCCACGCTGGGGATCATCACCGTCAACGCCCTGGTGGCGGCGACACACGTCCTGATCCCCATCCAGGCGAGCTACTTTGCCTTGGAGGGAACGGACGATTTGCTGGAGACGATCGACAAGATCAAAGTGCGGGCCAATCCTCAGCTCCAGATCCTCGGCGCCCTGATCACCATGTATGACAAGCGGACTCTGCTGGCCAAAGATATCTATGAGCAGATCCAGCGGGTCTTCGGACTGAAGGTCTTCCAGACGGTGATCACCAAGAGCGTTCGGTTGGAGGAAAGCCCCGCCTATCGCGAGTCGATCTTCACCTTCGCGCCGCGATCGACCGGAGCCTACGAGTACTACCGTCTTTCCGAGGAGGTGCTGAGCCGTGTCTGACCCCGCCCGTGACCCCATCCAGAAGCGTGGCCTCCCGGTGCGCGTCAAAATGCGCCACGACAACCACTTCGTGGAAGAGCTCACCGCGCGGCATGAAACGCCGGTGGGGAAGATGATCCCCCTGGCCGCCATCGAGCCCGATCCGGAGCAGCCGCGCTCGACGATGGGAGACCTCGACGACCTGGTGGCCTCCATTCGGGACAAGGGAGTCCTCGAGCCGATCCTGGTCCGTTCGCGCCCCGGCCTCCGGCCGAACCTCGACGAAGGCGAGGCGCTCTCCGGCGTCCTCTACCGGATCATCTCCGGGGAGCGGCGCTATCGGGCGGCCCAGGAAGCCGGGCTCTACGAAGTGCCGGCGATCGAGATGGACGTCACGGATGAAGAGGCGCTCGAGATCGCTCTGATCGAGAACCTCCAGCGGAAGGACCTGACCCCGTTCGAGGAAGCCGAAGGGTATCGGCGGCTCGCCGAGAGCTATCGCTACACTCACGAGGAGATCTCCGAGACGGTCGGCAAATCCCGCACGGTGGTCACCGAGAGCCTCTCCCTGTTGCAGATGCCGCCGCGGGTCCGCGACACGGTGCAGGCGCTGGGCATCACCTCGAAGTCGCTGCTGCTCGAGGTCCTGAAGGCCGGGAGTGAGTCCGAGATGATCGACCTCCTGGAAGAGGTGGCGCGCCGCGGCCTCAATCGGGACGACCTTCGCCAGCGTCTACGGCGGGACAGCAAGGGCGGCAAGCCCAGCCGCCGGAAGCCTTACGTCTTCCGTTTCAAGGATCCCGAGCGGACCTTCAGCCTGGCGCTGAGCTTTCGCCAGAGCGAGGTCGATAAGGGGGACCTCATCCGCGCCCTCGAACAGATCCTCTCGGACCTGCGCCAGGAACGGAGCTGAAGCTCCGTCGGCGGCGGATCCGGGCGCTGGAAGCCGGCTCTGTATCCAGTCTGATAAGGCACATTATGTTAACACGTAGGCGCGAAGGCATATTCCGGGCTGAAGCTCCTCAGTCCGCTTCCCATTCGGCGGCGAGATCCTCGTCTTCTTCCAGGCGGAGCTTCTCGAGCCGGTTCCCCGCCGGCAGCCGGCTCGCCAGCTCGTCGTGAATCCAGCGCACCAGGTTCTCGCTCGACGGGATGGCTCCTCCTTCTATGAACTCCGAGAGCGCGGCGTTGAGGTGCTGGTGGTCCAGCCGTTCGACGACGCGCTCCTGGACCAGCGCGTCGAGCCGTCCGAGGTCGATCACGAAGCCGGTCTCAGGGTCGATCTCCCCGCTCACCGCCACGAACAGGCGGTAGTTGTGCCCATGCCCCGGAAGGTTCGCGCACTTCCCGAACCGGGCCCGGTTCTCGGCTTCGCTCCACTCGGAGCGCCGGTAGAGATGGCTGGCGCTGAAGCGGTACCGGCGCTGAAGTGTGATCTTCATGGCGTGATCTCCCCGTAGGTCGGCGGAATCGCCTTCCGCCCTTTGGGCCCATATAATGCGCCCGTGCGGAAGCTCGATCGCTATATCTTCACTGAAATCCTCGGTCCTCTCGGGCTGGGGTTTCTAGTCTATACCTTCATTCTCCTCATCCGTTTCCTCTTCCAGTCGGCGGAGATGATCATCCGCCGCGGGCTGCCGGTGTCGATCGTCGGCAAGCTGCTGCTGCTGACGCTGCCGAACATCGTCGTCCTCACCCTGCCGATGTCGCTGCTGTTCGGCACGCTGATCGCCGTCGGACGGCTGTCGTCGGACAGCGAGCTGATCGCCATGCGGGCTTCGGGAGTGAGCCTGCTGACCCTCTACCGCCCGGTCCTGATGCTCTCGGGGCTGCTGACCCTGCTCAACATCGTGCTGATGGTCTACGTGCTCCCGTGGGGCAACCACGCCTTGCAGGAGCTGCGGCTCGAGATCACCACCCAGACCGTCTCGCAGCAGGTCCAGCCACGGGTCTTCTACGAGGAATGGGAGGGGAAGGTCGTCTACGTCTTCGAGGTTCCTCCCGAGGGGAAGCGATGGAAGGGGGTCTTCCTCGCCGAATCGGTCCCGTCGAGCCAGAACAACCAGATCACCATCGCCGACTGGGGGGAGGTCCTCGTCGACCAGGCCGGAGAGCGGGTCGTCCTCCGCCTCTACAACGCCACCCAGCACAAGGTGGACCTGAACGCCCCCGACCGCTACGAGATCAGCCGGCACAAGCGGCTGGACCTCGTGCTGGACGACCAGTTCACCAGCGAGCAGAAGGCCAAGATGTCGGTCTCCAAGGGGATCCGCGAGCTCACCCTCGCGGAGCTGCACGACCTCGAGCGCGACCTTTCGGTCGCCGCGGAGGACCGCAACCTGGCCCGCGTCGAGATCAACAAGAAGTTCTCGATTCCCTTCGCGTGCTTGGTCTTCGGCCTCTTCGCCCTGCCGCTCGGGATCAACAACCGGCGGGGCGGCAAGGCTTCGGGCTTCGCGCTGTCGATCGGGATCCTGATCGTCTACTACATCCTGCTCAACAACGGTGAGGAGGCCGCCCGCTTCGGCAAGATGCCCGCCTGGCTGGCGATGTGGTTGCCCAACATCCTGCTGGCGACTCTGGGGGTCTTCCTGCTGGTCCGGCGCAACCGGGACAAGAGCCTGCTGCTGACCCGCGTCGACCGCTGGGTCCGGGAGGACGTCTGGGGAGGGCTCCTGCGCCTGGACAAGATCCGCCGCGCGCGTCGGCGGGAGCACCGGGAGGAGCGGTTGCGCCGGGAGGCGGAGCGCTCGAAGAAGGCTGCCCGCGTGCCGCGGCTGGTCCTCCTCCTCCCCCGCCCGCGGATCGTCTTCCCGAACCTTCTCGACCGCTATGTCGGAAAGCTCTTCTCCTGGGTCTTCCTGCTGGTCGTCGCCTCCGGGGTGTCGCTGTTCATCATCTTCGACCTCTCCGAGAACTTCGACGACATCCTGAAATACAAAGCCGCGCCGGGCGTCGTGCTCAACTACTACAAGTACCTCTCCCTGCAGATGTTCTACGACATCGCGCCGATCGTCGTCCTGGTGACGACGCTGCTGACCTTCAGCCTGCTGGCGCGCACCAACGAGATCACCGCCTGTAAGGCGCTGGGGATGAGCCTCTACCGGCTCGCTCTCCCGGCCCTCGCCGCGGCGCTGCTGGTGACGGTCTTCTGCGGCTACCTGGAGTCCTCGATCCTGCCGGCCTCGAACGAGAAGGTAGCGCGGCTCAAGGACCGTATCCACGGCCGCGAGACCGCCCGCACCTACCGGCGCGCGGATCGCCAGTGGCTGTTCGGGCAGCGGCGTTTCATCTACAACTACATCCACTACGACCCGCAGCAGGCGACCCTGCAGCGGCTGCAGGTGTTCGATTTCGATGACCAGCATCGCATCACCCGCCGCCTCTTCGCGGAATCGGCCCACTACGTCGGTGACGATGCCTGGGTCTTCTCGAACGGCTGGGCCCGGTCGTTTCAAGGTTTGGACGTGACGGCCTACACGCGCTTCAAGGAGCCGAAGATCGTCCGCTACCCCGAGACCCCGGACTACTTCGATTCGGAGATCCGCCCACCGGATCAGATGCGCTATGGAGAGCTCAAGGACTATATCGAGGAGCTCAAGGAGAGTGGCCAGGCAGTCCCCGAGCTCCAGGTTCAGCTGGCGGACAAGATCGCGCTCCCGGTGGCCTCCCTGATCATGGCGCTGGTGGCGCTCCCCTTCGCTTTCCGGCTGGGGCGCCAGGGAGCGCTCTATGGGATCGGGCTCTCGATCGGGCTGGGAATCGTCTTCATGGCCGTCTTCGCCTTCTTCACCAAGCTCGGCGAAGCCGGCGCCTTGCCGCCGGTGGTTGCGGTCTGGAGCCCGGCGGCGATCTTCGCGCTCTTCTCCAGCTACCTGTTCCTGGGGGTGCGGACCTAAGGTTTCAGGCGCTGTTTCAGGCCCGCTCGCTCCTCAGCGTCGGGTCCTGCCGGGCGAGGTCGAGATAGCGCTGCAGATCGGCGAGACGTTCCCCCCCCGCTTCCAGGCTCGCCGCCTGCCGGAACGCGATCAGAGCGGCGATCGCCTCACACTCGAGGTCCCGCGACTGGAAGATGGCGAGGATCTCCTCGGCCAGACGCCGCACCTCGGGGATCCTCCCTTGAGCGGCACAAAGGCTGGCCAGGTCGAGAGAGACCGCGGCCGCGCTGAATCCGACTTCGAGCTCGATGAATCCTGAGCGGGCTTCACGCAGCGCCCTTTCGGCCTCTTGGGGAAAGCTCAGCGCTTCGTAGATCTTCCCTTCGAGCCAACGCAGGCGGAAGAGCAGCAAGGGACTGCCGTGGCGTTGGAACTCGGCGCGGGAGGCCTTGAGAAGAAAGCGGGCCTCGCGCGGCCTGCCGCTCTCCTGTAAGTAGACCATCAGGCTGTGCCGAGTCGCGAGGTCGACGTACCTCTCGCAAGCGGGGTCGAGCAACCCGAGACCCTTGCGCAGCCAGGAAATCGCCCGATTCAAATCGCCCGAGGTGCCATAGACACGCCCCTTCTGAGCGAAGGCCCGGCCGAGAAGATGCGTGTCTCCGTAACGCTTGTACACGGCGATCGCCTCGTCGAGCGCGCTGTGCGCCGCGGTCGGATAGCGCCGGTCTCGATAGAGCGCGGCCTTCAGCTCGAGCACGAATGCCTTCTCGAGCGGATCTCCCGTCCCCTGAGCGGCGAAGCTCTCGGCGGTCTCGAAGGACTTCCGGGCCCCGCGGAGATCGGACCGCCGGCGCATCGTTTCGCCGCGGCAGGCCCAGGCACGGGCCCGCAAATCGTTGATCAGGGCCCCGCCATAGAGATCGGCGAGAAGCCTTTCCGTGACGGCCACGGCACAGTCGGTCAAGGCCTCGGCCCGGCTGAAATCCACGTAGGAGGCTCTTTGGCTCTCCTCGATCAGCCATTCGCCGACCGCCCAGGTATGGAAGGCTGGGTCGGCCTCGACGAGAACGCTCGGAGCTTGCGGCTTGGCTTGCAGTCGGGCGATGAGGAGAGGAAGCTGCCGGCGCTCGCGAGCGAGCCGTTGGGCGTACTCCCCCACCCTCGGCAAGAAATCCGCGAAAGCCTGGCTGTAATCGCGTGGCGTGAATCGCCAGGAACCGAGGAGAAGGTCACCTCCGCTCCGGCGGTCGTCGCCGGGGACGAGCGGTTCACGGTGCCGCTTGGCGAAGCCGTCGATCCTGGCGGGGAGCTCGGGCTGAAGATCGGGATCGGGAGGGTTGACGGTCATGGCAACTCCTGGCAGTCAACGCACCCAGAGAGCGTCCCCAGTTCTTCTAGAAATCCCCCTCGACAGGTACCCGAGAGCCATCACGAAACCGGAGAGTGGCGTGTGCGCTGGTACTATTTTAGCAGAATAGTGCCGCGTAAGAACGCAACAGCGGGCGAGTACGGCTCAGGAAGGCTGGGGAAAGCGCAGGTCCGGATTGTTGCGCACCCGTTTGAGAAAGCTTGAGACCTCGCGGACGAGATCGATCCCGGCCCGATCGATGCGCGCCGCGCTCGAGAAGACGAGAAGAGCTGCCAGGGATTCACCATGTGTATGGTGAGTCTGAAAGATCGCCAGGGTCTCCTCCGCGAGACGGCTCACGTCCGCGGTCCGCCCCTGAAGGACGTAGACGCCGGCGAGATCGAGCGAAGCCAAAGCGGCATCGTAGCCGAGACCGAGCTCGACAAAGGCCTCACGGACCTCGCGAAAAGCAGCCTCCGCCTGATCGGTCCGCTGCAAGCCGAAGGCGACCAGTCCTTCCAGCCAGCGAAGCTTCAGCAGATTCATCCGGTCGCCGGCTTTGAGGTAGAGCGGCCGGCTGTGATACAGGAGGGCGAAGGCCTCCCGTACGCTGCCTCTCTCATAAAGCGCGTGAATCAGATTGTGACGGGCGGCGAGAAACACCCGCGGGTCGGCCTGGGGATCGATCAGATCGAGCGCCCGCCGGAGGAGCTTCATCTCCCCCTCCACATCGCCGGCCCAGCTGCAAACCAGGGACTTCTGCAGCAGCGTACGGCCGAGCAGATGCCATTGGCCGAGTTTCTTGTAGATCGCGGCGACCCGGTCGAAGAGCTGAAGGGACTCTCCGAAGCGGTGCTGGGATCTCCGGCAAGACGCCAGGAGGGATAGGACTTTGGCCTTCTCGGAGAGGGGGACCTGGGATTCGGCCAACACGGACTCGGTCACCGAGAACGCCTGCTCGGAAGCGGTGAAGTCGGAGTTGATCCGGAAGGCGTTGCCCAGCTGGGCCCAGGCGCGGGCGCGCAGGCCGGCGAGCTCCTCTTCCCCACCCCATTCGTCGGCGCCCAAACGGTCGGCCACCTGGACCGCGAGCTTCGCCAGCTCGACGGCGCGACGCGGCTCCTCGAAACCCGCCTCGTAACTGGCCTCGGTGAGCCGCTCGCAGAGCATCCGGTTCTGGAAGCGCTGGCTGTTGCCCAACAGGAGGTGCCGGCGCTCGGCAGGGCACTCCATCAGCTCCTGGTAAAGGTTCCGTCCCAGGTTCCGCTGCTGGGCCAAACGGGCCTCGGTGGTCACCGCCTGGCCGAAGACCCGATCCAGAACTTCGTCGTAGCCATCGCGGGGATCGCGGGCGTCCTCCTCCGCGAGGTCCGCCGTATCGAGAGCCTGCGGATCCTCGAAGACGTCGGCGGGCTCCCAGAGCCCCACCGTGACTTCCTGGCACTCCGGACATCCTTCCAGCAGATGCCGCGCAACCTCGCGCATCTCCATCGTCGAGAGCCGTCCGAGAACGAACTCCTCGAGCGCTTCCGGAGTGGGATGCAGGGCGCTCAGACCCCCACCTTCTTCTTGCAGACCCCTGACGTGACCAGCTGCCGCGTCAGCGTCGCGAGGCAACGCGTCGTAATCTTGCTGATGCTCGCCGGGCTGTATCCCAGCCGCTCGGCGAGCTCGGCGGGAGCGTAGCCCTGACGGTAGCGCAGGGACAACAGCGAGCGGCAGCGCTCCGGCAACCGCTCGAGCGCGCTCTCGAGGTCGCGCCGCATGTCCGCTCCTTCCTGCGCCGGATGGAGAGGCTCCGCCATGGCATCGAGCACGACCGCGTCGACCGCGTCGTAGATCCTGCGCCGCTGCTCTCTCCAATACAGCAGGCACTTGTTGCGGACGGTACCGAGCAGCCAGGCCTCCGGGTCGCGGATTCCGTCGCGGTGGTAGACCAAGGCGAGAAGGGCCTGCTGGAGGATGTCTTCAGTGTCCTGCGGAGGAATTCTGTAATGCGCGAACAGGGCTTTCAGACGGGAACGAGCCCCTTGGAGGCAACCCTCAAGCGGCGACTCGACTTGGGGTTGGTCCAATGCACTCATCTTCCAAAAAGCATGTCAGTCTAATCTTCGATACGCTAACACCAACCGCGGGGAGATGTCCAGTTAGGCGCCGGGCTCCGCCGGGGCGGGTCTCGCCCCGGCGTCCCTGCTTCGCGGTGCCCTAGCGATTACCGTCCGGGTCGATCTGCGGTCCTGCCATGGGCAGCAGGTGCGTCACGAAGTCCCAGAGCCAGGAGAGAGCTCCCTGATCGTTCTGTGCGGCCGGCGCGGCCGCGGCGTGGGCCGGGTGGACGGCTGTCGCACCGAGTACGGCGATCAGGAGCAGGACTGAGAGGGAGGGACGGAGTTGCGGGCGGGTCATGGTGTTCTCCTTTTCAAATTCGCCACGTTGGCGTAATAGCCATAGGCAATTAAAGAAACCCCACAGAGAAGTTCCCGCAGGACCGTCAGGAAGGACACTGGCAGATAGAATCTTTCGCGGTACGCCTACGGCGTCCCGTCGAGACCGGCAAAATCAGGGGAGGATGTGGGGATCAGGAGCCGGACTGGAAACCGGCGCCGACGAGCTGCTCAGTCAGGGAGGCCAGGCAACGGCGGGTCACCTTACGGATACTGGACTTGCAGTACCCCATTCTCTCCGCCGTCTCCGCGGTGCTGCAACCGAATCCGTAGCGCAGCCGGAGAAGAGACCGGCAGCGATCCGGCAGCTCGGCGAGGAGAGACTCGAGGTCGTAGCGCAGATCCGCCCGCTCCTGGGGTGGCGCCTCGACGTCGGCCAGCAGCTCGAGGAGGGTGCTGTCGACGAGGTCCCAGAGCTTGGCGCGGTGTTTCCGCCAGTAGATGATGCAGCGGTTGGCCAGCGTAGCAACCAGCCAGGGGTCGGGGTTGCGGATGCTCCCCGCCTTCGACACCATGATCAGAAACGTCTCCTGCAACAGATCTTCGGCATCCTGGGCCGGAATGCGATAGCGGCCGAGAACCCTCCGGAGCTTGGGCTCCGCGCGCTCGAGGATCTCCTCCAGAGTAGCCTCCACCAGATCGGATGGGACCGTAGGATCCATGGCCTTGTCGATCGACATTTAAGAGCTCAGGATCATCATTTCCACCTGATGCTACCAGGAAAGAGTGCGCGGAGCGCAAAGACTGATGCGACCCGAGGGAGAGATCCTCTCTGTGGCATCGGAAGCGGGGCGCGGCTTCAGGTGGCGCGGGATTCCTTGAGATAGCCGCTCACCTCTCGGATCAATCCCAGGGTCACGCGCTCCATCTCCGCCGCCTTCTGGAAGACGAACAGGGCAGCTGCCGCTTCCCGATGAATGTCCCGTGATTTGAAGATTTGCAGCATCTCTTCGGCCAGCCGCCGCATCTCGGAAGTCCGTCCGTCGCGGGCGTAGATGGTCGCCAGGTCGAGCGACAACAGCGCGGCGTCGTAGCCGAGCTCGCGGTCGATCAGCTCCTTGTGCACACCGCGCAGGAAGTCTTCGGCTTCCTTGAAGTGCCCCAGAGCGCTGGCGATCTTCCCCTCCAGCCAACGCAGGCGCAGGAGATTCATCTGGTCGCCGATCTGATGGTAGAGCGGACGCGCGCTGTTGAGCAGCTGGAGAGCTTCCACGTACCGGCCGCTCTCGACCAGGTAGAGGGTCAGGTTGTGCTGCGCCGCCACCACGAGCCGCGGATCGGACGCCGGCTCCACTCTCTGCAGGCCCTCGGTGAGGTTCCGGATGGCCGCCTCCGGATCGCCGGCCAGGCCGAGCAGGAAGCCGCGCGTGATCAGCCCCCGGCCGTATAGGTGCGAGTCTTCGCACCGGCGGCCGATGGCCGCCACCCGGTCGAGGATGCGAAAGGCCTCCCGGAAGCGCTGCTGGTTGCCGTAGAGCGAGGCCTTGATCAGCAGGATCTGCGCCTTCTCGATCGGATCGCCGGTTCCCGCCTTGAGCAGCTGCTCGGCCCGCGCGAAGCTCTCCTCCGCCGCCCGGAAATCCGAGCGGATCCGCTGCGCGTTGCCGAGGCATGCCCAGGCGCGCGCCCCGAGGTCGTCGATTCGCGCCTTGCCGTAGGTCTCGGCGTCGAGGCGCTCCACGACGGCGACGCCGAGCGTCGAGAGGGCGAGCGCGCGCGCCGGGTCCTGAAAACCCCATTCGCTGGCCGCGTCGAGGAGCAGCCCGCAGAACCCCCAGGTGTTGAACCGGGAGTCGTCCGCTTCGATCAGGGCTTGCTGGCGTTCGAAGGGCTGAGCGAGGAGCTCCGGCAACAGCTCGGCGGCCACCGCCCGCTCGGCCTGGAGAGCGATCGACCGCCGGTCCACCTCGGCCCCCGCACGGGCGAAGGCCGCTCCATAGTGGAGACAGGGTCCCATGCTCCTGCCGTGCCCACGGTGGCACTCGGCGTCCGATGTGCCCGGCGCGGCCGCGAGCCCAGTCGGCAGTGTCGGCAGCAGGCGGGAGGTGAGCTGGCGGCAGTTCGGACACTCCGCGAGGAGGTGCCGGACGATCTCCCGGTTCTGACGGCGATGCAGCCGGCCACGTCCGAAACGGGAAAGCAGGTACCGCTGGGGGTGTCTAACCATCCTGAGGCTCGGCCGCGGGCTCGCGATCGAACCCGACCGCCAGGAGCTGCCGGGTGAGGGCCGCCAGACAGCGGTTGGTCACTTTGCGGATGCTGGAGGTCCGGTAGCCCATCTGCTCCGCCACCTCGGTCGGACCATAGCCGAGGCCGTAGCGCAGCTTGAGCAGCGACCGGCAGCGGGTCGACAGCCGGGAGAGCACCCGATTGAGGTCGTAGGTCAGCTCTGTCTTCTCCTGGTCCGGAGCCTGCGGTACCGCCAGCAGGTCCAGGATCGCCGTGTCGACGGCCTCGCAAAGGCTGCCGCGCCGCTTGCGCCAGTACATGATGCACTTCTTCTTGACCGTCCCGATCAGCCAGCTCTCGGGGCTGCGGATCTTGTCCCACTTGTAGAGCAGGGTGAGCTGCGCATCCTGAAGGATGTCCTCAGCGTCTTCTGGCGGGATCTCAAAGTTCCTCAAGACCCGCTCCAGCCGAGGCCGGGAGTTCTTCAGGAGAATGTTGAGCGATTCCCGCAGTTCAGGATGGTCAAGAGTTGCCATAGCCACTATTTATGCCGTCGACAGTCGCTAGGCTAACACCCCGTTCGCCACCTGTCCATAGACCCAGGAAAGTTCCGGCCGAGGCGGCTGGCGCCAGCCGCGCCAGGACGCGATTTGTCTCCAAAAGCATAACGGCGGCCCCGGCAGGCCGCCGTTACATTTAGGTCGCAGAACGGCAGGTCACAGTGCCGGGCTTCAGGCGGAGGCGGCCACCGGGACGCTCTCGAGGCCGGCCGCCGCGCGCAGCTTGGCGGTGTGATGGGTGCTCTCCCAGGGGAAGTCCTTCTCGTTGCGACCAAAATGGCCGTACGACGCCGTCTGCTGGTAGATCGGACGGCGCAGGTCGAGATCCTCGATGATCCCGCGCGGCGAGAGCGGGAAGTGCTCGCGCACCAAGCGCTCGATCTGGCGGTCGGCGATGGCGCCGGTGCCGAAGGAGTCCACCCGCACGGAGACCGGCTCGGCGACGCCGATCGCGTAGGCGAGCTGGACCTCGACCCGGTCCGCGATACCGGCGGCGACCAGGTTCTTGGCGACGTGGCGGGCCATGTAGCAGGCCGAGCGGTCGACCTTTGTCGGATCTTTCCCCGAGAAGGCGCCGCCGCCGTGCCGGCCGTAGCCGCCGTAGGTGTCGACGATGATCTTGCGGCCGGTCAGGCCGCAGTCTCCCTGCGGACCGCCGATCACGAACCGGCCGGTCGGATTGATGTGGTAGATCGTCCGCGCGTCCAGCAGCTCGGCGGGGATGACGGGCTTGATGATCTTCTCGATCACCTCGTGACGGATCTGCTCGGGAGTCGCCTCGGGATCGTGCTGGGTCGAGATCACCGCGGTGTGGACGCGGACCGGACGGTGACCGTCGTACTCGACCGTCACCTGGCTCTTGCCGTCCGGACGCAGCCACGGCAGCTCGCCGGACTTGCGCGCCTCGGCGAGCCGGCGGGTCAGCCGGTGCGCGAAGGCGATCGGCAGCGGCATCAGCTCAGGGGTCTCGTTGCAGGCGAAGCCGAACATCAGCCCCTGGTCGCCGGCACCGCCGGTGTCGACCCCCTGGGCGATGTCAGGCGACTGCGGGTCGATCGCGGAGAGCACGCCGCAGGTCGCATAGTCGAAGCCGAACTCGGCCTTGGTGTAGCCGATCTCGCGGATGACCCGGCGGACGGTCCCGGGGAAGTCGACGTACGCCTTGGTGCTGATCTCGCCGGCGAGGAAGACCGTGCCGGTGGTCACCAGCGTCTCGCAAGCCACGCGCCCCGTGGGGTCCTGCCGCAGCACCTCGTCGAGAATGGCATCGGAAATCTGGTCGGCCACCTTGTCGGGATGACCCTCGGTGACGGATTCCGACGTGAACAGGTGGATATCTGGCTCGCTCATGTTCGCACCTCTAGCGTGACCTCGAATGGATACCGGACATCGATGCCGGAGCTCGGCGTTGGGATGGAGAGAGAGTCTCTCGGGGTCGCCGGGCGACGAAATGCTAACAACTGGCCCAAGGGCCGGTCAACGGCGTGCGGCCGGCCCGGGCCTCAGCGCAGCGGGCGGCTCTCCATTACACCATAGAAGAGTGTCGACAGAGCATGAAACGTGGACAGCGCGATGTTCTTGCGGCGCGTCTCGAGGCCGCCGGTGAGCGAGCTGGTGATGCCGCCGCTGCGCCGCGTTCCCGGCACCGCGAAGGGGAGCTGCGCGCTGTCGAGCCCGGCGACCAGGCGGTCCGGGAGCTGGATCGCGCCGCTCGATCCCCAGGCCTCCCCCAATGGGCTGCGCATCACCGTCCAGTTGCGGATCAGGTAGCGCTGGGCGCCGTCCACCTCGAGGGATTCGATCCCCCCCTCGCTGGCGATATAGAAATGGTAGGTGCCCCCCAGCCGCTCCTCGAGGTCGACGGCCTTGCGGCGCGCCGCGCGCACCACCTCCTCGTCCGCGACCAGGAGGCCGACCGGCTCCTCTTCGACCGACTGCGGCACCACCACGACGGAGACCGCGCGGTCCAGGCCGTCGTGGAAGAAGCGGAGAAAGCCGTCGCGCACCCCGAGGAGCTTGTCCGGCGCATGCCCCGCCACCGCCACTTCGACGCCCGTTTGGAGCCGCTGCCAGAAGTTCTTAAGATCCATGCCCATGATCACCAGTCGTCAGAATCAGCGGGTGAAGGATATTCGGCGTCTCCGGCGAAGTAAAGGCGACCTCGCCATCCTCGAAGGACCCCACTTGGTGGAGGCGGCGCTGCGGGCGGGGCACGTCCTCGAGGAGGTCCTGGCGACTCCCCCTTTCCTCGACAGCGAGGAGGGGGGGCGGCTCGCCGGCTCTCTCCCCCTGCCGGTGCTGGTGGTGAGCCCCGAGCTGCTCGCGGAGCTCACCGACGCCGACTCCCCCCGCGGGCTGCTCGCCGTGGCCCGGCTCCCCCGCTTCGGGGTCGAGACCCTGCCCGTCCGCCCGGACTGCCCCTACCTCTATCTGGAGGGGCTCCAGGATCCCGGCAACCTGGGAGCGCTCGCCCGCGTCGCCGAGGCGGCCGGTGCCGCCGGCCTCGCGCTGTCGCCGGGATGCGCCCACCCGAACCACCCCCGCGCCCTGCGCGCCTCGGCGGGGAGCCTGCTGCGCCTTCCCGTCGCCCTGGGGGTCACCCCCGAGTCGCTCGACGCGCACCTCGCTCTCGCCCACCCCCGCTGGGCCGCCCTGGTCCCCCGCGGCGGCGAGGATCTCTACCGGGCCCGCCTCGGCGGCACCGCGATCCTCGCCGTGGGCGCCGAGGGGCCCGGCCTCTCTCCGGCCCTCCTCGCCCGTGCCGGCGTGCGCCTGACCATCCCCATGGCGCCTGCCGTCGAGTCGCTCAACGCCACGGTGGCGGCGGCGCTCGTCCTCTTCGAGATGCGGCGGCGGAGCGATGGCGTACAATTCCGAGCCGAACGCCAGCACCCGAACGGCAGCCCGTCCCAAGGAGAGCAAGGATGAAGATCGGCATCGGCTCCGACCACGCCGGCTACAGCTACAAGGAAGAGATCAAGAAGTACCTCGCCCAGCAGGGCCATCAGGTGCAGGACTTCGGGACGAATTCGGAGATGACGGTCGATTATCCGGCGTTCATCCGCCCGGTGGCGCTGGCGGTCGCCGCCGGCGAGGTCGAGCGCGGGATCGTGCTCGGCGGCTCGGGGAACGGCGAGGCGATCACCGCCAACCGCGTGCGCGGCATCCGCTGCGTCCTCTGCTGGAACGAGGAGTCGGCCCGCCTCGGCCGCCAGCACAACGACGCCAACATGCTCTCCCTCGGCCAGCGCATGATCCCCCTCGAGATGGCCCTCGCGATCGTGCAGATCTGGCTCGACACCCCCTTCGAGGGGGGACGGCACATCCGCCGGATCCAGATGATCGACGAGCCGTGAGCCGGCCGGCCGGCGGAACCCAGGCGCTGGTCCACGAGTTGGGCCCCGGCCGGGTGAGGAGGGGCGAGTTGCTCGCTCCCTACACGACGTTCCGGATCGGCGGTCCGGCCGACCTCTTCTATGAGGCGCGGACGGCGGAGGAGCTTACCCGCGCCGTCGGCGCCGCCCGCGCGCACGCCGTCCCCTTCTTCCTGCTCGGGCTGGGGGCGAACATCCTGATCGGCGACCGCGGCTTCCGCGGGCTGGTGATCCGCAACCTGGCGCGGCGCCTCGACTTCTTCCCCGAGCAGGGGACGGTGCGCGCCGAGAGCGGGGCGATCGTCTACCCGGACCTGATCGACGCCGCGATCGCGCACGGCCTCTCCGGGCTCGAGCACTACGCGGGCATCCCCTCGACGGTCGGCGGCGCGCTCTGGCAGAACCTCCACTTCCTCTCCCCCGCCCCGGAGCGCGAGCGGACGCTGTTCATCGCCGAGGTGACGCGAGGGGCCGAGATCCTGACCCCGGAGGGCGAGCGCCGGACGGTCGACGTCTCCTACTTCGAATTCGGCTACGACACCTCGGTCCTCCACCATCGGCCGGACATCGTGCTCGCCGCCACTTTCGAGCTGGCGCCCGCGGACCCCGAGCGGATGCGCCGGATCGCCGCGGAGAACCTCGAGTGGCGCCACGCGCGCCACCCTCCCCTCGACAGCGAGCCGAGCGCCGGCTCCATCTTCAAGAAGATCGAGGGGATCGGCGCCGGCCGCCTGATCGACGAGTGCGGCCTCAAGGGGACGCGCATCGGCGGCGCCGAGATCACCCGGCGCCACGCCAACATCTTCATCAATCGCGGCGGCGCCACCGCCGCCGACGTCCAGGCGCTGATCCTCCGCTGCCAGGAGGAGGTCGCGGCGCGGCTGGGTTACCGGCTGGAGGTCGAGATCTCGCGGGTCGGCGAGTTCTAGAGCACCTTTTCGTACTCCGCCAGCAGCCGCTTCGCCACTTCCTCCGGATCGTGCCGCTCCCGGCGCGCCCGCCGCCCGCCCACGACGAGCGTGGCGGCGAGCCCGGGCTCGCGGTGAAGCCGCGCGATCGCCGCCGCGAAGCCCCGGGCGTCCCGGGCTACCAGAGCCTCGACGCCGTCCGCCGCCTCCAGGCCGGCGAGGGCGGCCGGGGTCGCCACCACCGGCACGCCGCGGGCCCAGGCCTCGAGGATCTTGATGCGGACGCCGGAGGCGATCCGCAGCGGGACGGCGAGGATCGAGCCCGGAGCGTAGACCTCCGCGCTGTCCTCCGGTGAGGGGTGGGCGACGATGCCCGGGGCACCCTGTGCCGGCGTTGCTCCCGCCGCGCCGAACAGGTGCAGGACGGCGCCCGGGATCGCCTCACGCACCAGCGGCCAGACCTCCTCAGTGAACCAGGCGGCGCCCTCCTCGTTCGGCAGCCACCCCCGGCTGCCGAAGACGACGACCGCCGGCTCTCCCGCGAGCCGTCCCGTTCCCGGGGGGAGATCGGGGAATGGCGCGCGGACGACTCCGACCCGCTGCTCACCCCTCTCCCAGGCCGCCAGCTCGCGTAGCCGATCGGCGTCCTCGCGGGTCAGCGGCAGGGTCCTGGCGACCCTACGCACCGCACGTCCCTCCCAGGCCGCCAGCTTCGCCGCTTCTCCCTTAAGGAAGAATCCCCGCAACCCCCTCCCCCGCCGGGCCGTCGCCGCCCAGAGATCGCTCTCGACGTTCTGAGCCCGCAGGACCACCGGCAGCACGCGGGCGAAAGCCGGCTCGGCCTGCGGTAACGCCTGGAGCTGCTCGGCGTGGACGAGGTCGAAACGGCCCGCCGACAGCCGGCGCTCGACCTCCTCGCGCACCGCCGGCAGGGAGTGCCGGGCGATCGACAGCGGCCTTCCCGCGGCCCGGAGCAGCGCGGCGAGGGCCGGCAGCGGCGCCGCCGGGACCAGCGCCGGCTCGCACCAGGGGGCGAGCTCGCGGGCGACCTCCGCGAGATCGAAGGCTGCCGGATCCACCGGCGCCACCAGGGTCGGACGGCACCCCGCGGCGGCCAGCCCCTGCAGGGTGTTGAGGAGGAGGAACCGCCCGCCGTCGACCGGCGGCCACGGGGACTTGGTCGCCACGACGAGGACGTTGAGGGGGCTCATTTGGGGTCGACAAACCCTTGTGGCTCTAGGCACAAAAAGTTTGGAGGGTGATTTTACGTCTATTCAGGGTTCATGCTAGCCAGAACCACAGCAGCAACCCCATGGGGGATCGAAGCCCGTCCCGTCCAGGTAGAGGTCGACGTCCACAACGGACTCCCGCAGGTCCAGATCGTGGGACTTGCCGACGCCGCGGTCCGCGAGAGCCGCGAGCGTGTGCGCGCCGCGATCAAGAACTGCGGCTTCGACCTGGATCCCAAGTCCATCATCATCAATCTCGCACCGGCGGACCTGCGCAAGGAGGGGAACCACCTCGACCTCGCCATCGCGCTCGCCATGCTGGCGGCCTACGAGCAGATTCCCCAAGCGGCGCTCGACGGCCGGCTGATCTGCGGCGAGCTGGGGCTCGACGGCGCCATCCGGACGGTCCGCGGCGGCCTCGCCATCGCCGACCTCGGGAGGCGTCTCGGCTATCGCGAGGTGCTCCTCCCCGCCGCCAACGCCGCGGAGGCGGCGGCTCTCGAGGCGCTCCCCGTGGTGGGGCTCCGCGGCCTCGCCGAGGCGGTCCAGCACCTGACCGGCGAGTCGGAGCTCCTCGCCACCTCGGCCCCCTTCTTCTCCGGGTGCCTGAGCGGCGCCGGCCCCGACCTCGCGGAGGTCCGCGGCCAGGAGACGGCGAAACGCGCGCTCGAGGTGGCGGCCGCGGGAGGGCACAATCTCCTCTTCCTGGGCCCGCCGGGCTCGGGCAAGACGATGCTCGCCCGCCGTCTGCCCGGGATCCTCCCGCCGCTCACCCTGGCGGAGTCGATCGCCGTCACCAAGATCCACTCCCTGGTCGCCGAGGAGCCCCCGGCCGGGCTGCTCCGCGAGCGCCCCTTCCGCAGCCCGCACACCGGCACCAGCACGGCGGGGATGATCGGCGGCGGCAGCAATCCCCGCCCCGGCGAGGCGAGCCTGGCGCACAACGGCGTCCTCTTCCTCGACGAGCTCCCCGAGTTTCGGCGCGACACCCTGGAGGCCCTCCGCCAGCCGCTCGAAGAGGGGACGGTCAGCGTCGTGCGGGCAAGGGCCCGCATGCTCTTCCCGGCCCGCTTCTCTCTCCTTGCCGCGATGAATCCCTGTGAATTCGTTCCCTTTCTGTGGCGAGTTTAGGGGAAGAGGGGGGTTGGGGCGGGGAGGTAGGCGAGGTCAATTTGGATCTCCTCTTGTTCTACGGTGATGCGGTTGACGATGGTCTCTACGATCTGGCGCTTCGCCTCGAAGGGGAGCGTCTCCCATCGCTCGTAGAGGGTTTGCGCTTCTGCGATGACTTCGGCGCTGCCGAGCTTCTGGATCGTAAGGAAGTCGATCTCGCCCTGAAGCCGGGGTACTTCTCCCTGTAGCTCAGCCTTTCTCCTCTCTAGCGGGTCGTTCCGCTCCCGGAAGCCCTGGACGGAGAGTCCTCCTTCTAGATAGAGGCGGTAGAGCTTTTCAGCTTCAGCTCGACAAGCGTCATCTTCAATCCGGAGGGTTTGAAGAAGCTCCCTCTTGCTCTCGATCACGTCGTCAACTTCGGCGAGGTGCTCGGCCATCCCCTCTGAAGAGAAGACGAAGCTCTTAAGCTGCTCGGCGAATACGCGTTCCAGGTCGGGGACCGGGATCTTGTTTCGGCAGCCGTAGCAGGTCCACTTGGGAGAGTCCGAGGGGACGTACATCTTCTTGCCGCAGTGGCAGAAGACCGCTCCCGTGAAGAGGTGGACCGGCCGGCGGCCCGGTTTCGGTCCTGCCGACCGCTCCCGGAGGATGCCTGCGCATTCCTCCCATAGCTCTGGGTCGATGATCCCGGGGATTGGAAGCTCGATCCACTCGCTCTCGGGCTTGAGCTTCCACTTCTTCCCCTCGCCGAGACTACGCGTGTAGTTGGCTCGTCTGACTCCTTTTGCCGTGGGGTCGAGGATGAGGCGGCGGACGGTGACGTGGCTGAAGAGACTCCCGTTTCGGGTGCGGAAGCCTCGCTGGTTCAAGAGCCCTGCCACTGTCCGGATGCGCCGCGTCTCCTTGAAGAGGTCGTACATGAGCTTCCGGACGGGAGCTTCTTTTTCGTCAGGGACAAGCTTTCCGTCGGTCCATGCGTAGCCGTAGGGCGCCGCTCCGCTGATTCTCTTCCCGAGTCTTGCCCGGACGGGGACGGAGGCCGCCACACGTTGAGCAATTTCCTCTCGCTCCCAAGTCGCAGCTGCTGCGATCAAGGTGTAGAAAAGACGACCGGCAGGAGTCGAGGTGTCAATCGACTCCCCAAGGGAGATCAGATCAGCCCCATGCTCCTCGAAGATCGCCGCGAACTCCAAAAGCTCGACGGTGTTCCGGGCAAGTCTTGCGAGCTTGGAAAAGATCAGCCCGGAGATCGCTCCTTCCGATACATCTTGAAGCATACGCTTTGTTTCTGCGTGACCCATAACGGACTTACCGGACACCCCTTCCAAATGGTAGACCGTGACGACGGTCCAGCCCTTTTGCTCCGAATACATCCGTCCGCGGGTCTCATGATGCGCTGGGCTCTCGCCCTGCGCCTGATCTTCAGTACTTACGCGAATCCAGAGACCGACTCGCTTCCCCTCCTCTCCACTACGGGAGGGAGAGGACTTCATGCGTGGCCGCATAGTCGTGCTCCTTCCGAGGGTCCGCCTGTGCGGGGTTGTTTAGAGTGCGAAGAACAGCTCTCTCGATAGGATAGAGGGAGTAGAGTTTCGGCAAAGGGGGCGGAATGTGCCATTGTGGCAGGGCTCATCCTTCAAGCCGCCTCGCGCTCTTTGCCAGAATCTCCGCCACTCGCTTCGACTTCGCATCCTGCGGAGCTTGGTAGCGGACTTTGACCCTGTAGCCTCCGACCGTACCGGATTCCTCTTCCACTGGAAGACCGTCAAGCCAGGAGAGAAGTTCATCGGGGGTGAAGAAGTGAACCTTCCGGAGATTCTCGGAGGGGAGAGCGCCAGCGAGGAGCTTGTCGAGCTTCGCAAGGCGACTCTTCTTCAGAGAGATAACGGCCACTTTCCCGAATCCGGCTGCAAGGCACTTCTCGACGTTCCCGACCTCATACTCCAGAGGCGTCGTGACGGAAATCTCGCATGCGATCTTTGCCTCGCCCCGGTAGAGCGCCACGTCGATCGACTCCCGACTCCCTGGTATCTGCTCCTCGACCGCAGCCCGGAACCCTCGCTCCTCCGCCCACCGCTTCACGAGTTCCTGGAGGTAGGTGTGCTCGGCGCCGCCCTTTCCTGGTCGGCGAGCTTCGGGAGCTGCCGCTACGGGAGGAGCTTTCGTCTCCAGCGGAGGAGCCGCCTCGGCCGTCGCGGTGGCGGGCTTCTCCACTCTTGGCGGCATGGCGCTCTTTGGCTCCGCCTCAGGAGCGGGAGTGGATCGCGGAGTCACATCTACCCGGGGAGAACCCCACCGGGCGAGTGAGCGCTCCCGCATCTCATGGCGCCGAGCTGCCAGCGCCAGGGCATCGCCCCGCTCGACCGGCACCGTCTTCAGGTTGAAGTCCTGCTCCTTCCGGCCTAGCCGGACGATCGCCTCTCCTGTCCCGAGGTTCCCTAGGTCGTCCGCCGTGAAGAAAGCAAGGCTCTGCCCCAAAGTCTTAGCGTCCTTGTCGCCGACTCGGAAGACGATCCGGGTGTACGCCTCCGCGAGCACCGCCTCCTCCACCTCTGGCACCGTCCGGAGCTGGGAGAGGTTTTGATGGGCGACAGTCACTCCCAACCTGTATTTCCGAATTCCTGAAAACAATGAGGCCATCGACGGAGTCGCCACATGATGGAACTCATCAAGGAAGAGAAAATAGGGGCGGCGCTCCTCCTCCGTCTGGCCTTGTCGCAGAAGCGACACTTGGTGCAGCTTGGAAAGGATCAATGAGCCCAGGAGGGCGGAGTTTTCTTCGCCAATCGCCCCTTGGGAGAGCCGGGCCAGGAAGATCCGCCCGTCCTCTACCACCCTGCGGAAGTCAAGTGGCTTCTCCCTCGCGGTCACTACCTCGCGAACCAAGCGGTTCCGCAGAAGGGTATCGAGCCGAAGTAGGATCGAGCCGTGGGGCTTCCCTGAGACGAGGGGAAACTCAGTCGTCCAGAAGTCCCGGATGAACGGATCTCGCACGGTCGAAAGGAAGCTCTTCCGAAAGCTCGGGTCTGCGAGCAACCGCCGCAGGTCGGAGAGCGTCCCTCCGGAGTCCGAATCGAGGAAGGCAAGAATTGCATTGGCCAAGACGGCAGAGAGTTGGTCGCCCCAGGAGGTTGCGAGCCTGCGGAAAGCAGCCACCAGATCGGAAGCAAGCATCTCGCGCTCGGGCTCTGAGTGAGCCGAGAGGATATTCCAGCCGACCGTGTACTCAGGATCGGCCGGGTCGAAGAGGATGACGTCCTCCGCCCGGTTCTCGGGAATGCGTCCGAGCAGCTCGTCTATAAGCTGACCATGGGGGTCTAAAACGCCAACTCCATGTCCCGCAGCGATATCCCCCAGGATCATCGACACGAGGAGTGTGGATTTCCCGGTGCCCGACGCTCCCACCACGTGGACGTGGCGCATTCGGGCCTCGGTCGGGAGGAATACCTTGATGCGCTCCGCCTTCCAGGGCACCTCGCCAAGGAAGAGACCGCCCGCGATGGCTTCCTCCGGCGGTTCCTTCTCCCTCCGGCCTCCTCGCAGAAGACCCGGCAGGGAAACGTCATCCCCAGGAAGATGAACCAGAGCGGCAAGCTCTGGAAGCGAGAGGAGCATTCCCGGCCGGTGAGACCTCCGGTCTAGGAAGTCCTCTTCTCCGTGGGGATTGTCGTGGAGCGCCGCGAGCTCGTTCTCGCGACTGAGAGAGGCAAGAGCGCCGGCGGTCAAGCGGGAAAGTTCGGAGAGGCGATCTCGGCTGGCTCTCAGTGCAACCCTGACCGAGACGGCAAAGAGGGGCGAGGAGACCTTTGTCTCCGCGAGTCTGGTGATCTCCGGAGCGTCGAGGAAGAAGGGCGCACCGGCTGGGGTACGAACGCTCCGAAGGATGCTGTCCTTCCATGACGCCCTCACCGGTACAAAGCGCACTTGGAGTGCGAGGGTCTCTGCGCCTTCAAGCTGCGATGCGATCGAGAGGAAGGTAAGAAGAGGCGTCGGGGAAAAGTCCGCTATGAGCGGGATCATGAACTCGCGCCGTAGGGCGAAGTCGAGGACGCGAACGTTACCCTCTCCCTGCCACAGGGTGGAAAGGGGTGCTGCTTCACAGAGGACAACTCCAGGGAGGAATGCCGAAGCGGCGGCGGAGAGTGCCGCCCGGTCATCCTTCGAGACCGCGACCCCATAGCGGATCTCTCCACCCGCCGAGACGATCTCCCAGGAGAGTGGTTCATGAAGGACAAGAAGTGAGCGAAGAAAACCCTCGCGGATTTCCCGCGAGGAGCGAAACTCACGAGGTAGGGAGAGGTGCAGGTCGGTGAGTTCTACCTCTTCGTGGGTCTCCAGTTTCGGCTCGGCTTCCCTTGGGGGAGAAGCGTTGCGGTCCGTGAAAGACTCGACGAGACGGGAAAGCAAACTCGGCCTTCTGCAATCGTCAAGCTCTGCTGACGACAGACGGCGATGGGCGAACGGCCGGAAGGGCGGTTCAAGCGCGACGGGAAAGGAGAAGAGTCGCTCGCCTCTACCCCTTCCCGCCCAGGCATGAAAAGCCCGTGTCAGTTCTTCGTTGTATGAACGGGGAACCATGGTTACTCGCTTGCGACGGGCTCAAGTACCGGAAGCTCGGCTGTTTCGAGAAGTGCCTGGCCGCTGCGAATCGCCTGTATCGCCTGCTCTACTATGGTTGGCACTGTTGATCGAAAAACGGTTGCGGCGTCGGACTGAAAAAGAGTGGGGAGCCGGAGAAGCTGCCAGCCCCAGCCGAAGAGTCCTTTGATAAGGCGGAAGAAGAGTCCCGCGCCAGGGATGAGCCGGAGAAACCAGAAGACCGGCACGAGTATGAAGAATGGGAGAAGAGCCATGGCACAGCAGCCGGTCACCTTTTCGTTTAAGGACGGGGAGACGAACTGGATAAACGGCAGCGCAAGAAAGAACAAGATGATCCATTTGATCCAGGATCGGTATCTCGGAATCTTGCGGAGCCAGTGCGACACCATAAACGACTCGCCGACCGCTGCCCCGCATATATCGAAAACCTCCGCTCCTCTGCGCACGCGGACATATTCCCGCTTGGCGCTGAAGGGGCCACCTTCAGACAACAAGACCCGAGATACTTTCGCCCCGGGGATGGCCCGCATTGAGACCATGTTTTCCAGAATGGCGTAGAAGTTTGAGACGGTAGTTGTGAAACCCTCGAATACGAAGGAGCGATGCGAGAGAACATCACGGTCCTTAGACATGGTTCATCCTCCGCGGATTTTGATTGATTTTAGAAATCGGGGAGCTGGATTGCTCCAGCTCCCCACGGCCTCCTTTCACTTCGCAATAAGGCCAGTCAGCTCCCGCTCCATCTTGAAAAGAGGCACTACGACGATCCGAGACGCGTAGGCGCGGATCGCGGTAGCGCGTTCCTCAAGACGCTTCAGTGCGTTCTCGTCATCACCCTTCTCAGGCACCAAGAGGACGACGACCAAAGAATTGCTCATTGGAGAGGGCCGCGGCGGTACCGGGCACTTGTAGTTTTCTCCATCCGTTAGGACGACACAGACGTTTCCGGGTCCTTCCGAGACACAGCGAAGGAGCACGGAAAAGAGACATGTGCTCTTTGAAGGCGGGCGGCGGGTCAGTACTTCTATCTGCTCTTCGAGGCGGTGGGAAAGCGGGCCGATCTCGCGCTCACGCTCTGCATCGGCGCGCTGTACCGTCCGTGCACACTCCTTCTCGTCGGCTTCGGCTACCGTGGTGAGGATCGAAAATTCGCTCTCGGCTTTGCAGCTTGAAGCGGGACGACGCTTTGGAAGGTCGATCACACTGACGGGCAGCCGCAGTGCATCAAGCCCTCCCGCAAATCCAAAGACCTCCACCCGCTCGGTTCCCTTGTTTTTCGTAATGATATTGGCCAAGGTGGCCGGGGCAGATCGACCCATATCCCAATCGACAGAGCCGGAAGTGTCGATCCACAGCTCCACCTTTCGAGCATAGAGAGGCCCCTGTAGAGCAAGAAGGATGACGAAGGCAATGATGAGGGTTGCCCCGACCTTATTCATGGCGCCCTCCTTGATCGTTACCATGGCCGAGGATCTCTTCGATTTGGCCAAGGATGACGCGGAGCCGATCGAATAGGGATCGCCTTTCCCAATACTGGCTTGCGAGACTATTTCGCTCCCGCAGAAGCCCGACTAGGACGAAGCAGCCGGCAGCAAAAAGGGGCAGAAGCGCCGAGAGGAGACCGATATCAACCTGATAAAATATCTTGGGGAGGGCGAGGAACCGGCTTACGCCAAAGGCCCCGAGAAGACCGGCAATCCCTCCCCCAAGACGCCAGAGGATCTTCTCGCGGCGCTCTACCTCCGGGACAGGATTGGTGTGGTCGAGAGGGCCAATTCCCCAGAGACCTTCGGCGACATAGGTGTAGACGGCGGCGAAGCCGAGACCGACTACCCCTGCTTTACCAGGAGGGAGCTTCAGCCAGACCTTGGCTCCGTAAGAGGCGAAGACGAACTCGGCCCCGGCGGCAAATAATCCGAGACGCTGCAAGAGAGCGATCCTGGGCCGGCCGTCATTAGTGGCAAACGGGTCTCCGTCGTAGGGATGGCCTTCACCTTCACCGGAGCCTTTGGGGACAGGAAGAGGCGCTTGGTTCCACTGCTCCGAGAGGCGATGCCAGTCATGGCGCAGCCCTGCCACAAGCCGCTCTACTTCCTCGCTATACTGCCTGACCCTCGGATGCCACAGGGAGGCTTCCTTGTGCTGGTCGTAACGGGCTCCACTCGCGAGCCGCTCCTCGATTCGTCCAATTTCACGCTTCGTAAGTACCATTGCTGTTCCTCCTGTCGTTGTCTTGTTAGTGGTCCTTTCTCGTCAAGACACAAGGGGAGGAAACCGGAACTTAGCCACCTGTCAATTCGCTTACTTTCTACACTGGACTTCACTGCCAGGTAGCGTATAATCGGAGATGGATTACCCGGTATTCCTAGTACCGGGCGCTCCACCTCCGATCCGGTTTCCTCTGGTACGTTCCGGTGTTCTCCGGTTCCGTTCCGGTCTCTTCCGGTTCGAAGGGCGGGCGCCTAGCCATGTTTACCCGCGTGGGCGCCTGGCTAGGCGCTTTTTTTATTCTTGCTTTTTTCGATAGACACCTCCCTTTGTCTGTGTTCCCGGGTTAAAGCCTTTCAGGCCAATATCTTCGCTTGCTTCTCGTTCATTCATTTTTCTCTTTCCAAAATCTTTCAGCTCTAAATACTTCGCTAGCCTAACTTGCCTATAATGAGCAGCTTGCAGCACTCATAAAGATTTTCTCGGCGCACTATATATTAAAGCCTGGACACACCAATCTCTTGTATATCTATTACGCTGCAATAGATACAGAGATATTGAGAGCTTCGATGAAGCCCTATCGACAGCATGCCTGGAGGCCAGGCTGCCACCGCTGTTAGGTCAATTTCGTTTAAGAAGTGCTACGAACACGATTCTCTCCTTCTGTGTTAGGAGAGGCATCGCCTGAAGGCGGGTGAGGAGGCGGGAGAGATGGTGGCAAGTCACCTACTCCGAGCAGTTGGACCCTGCCAGCTATCCCGAGCTAGCTACTTGGGGATAACCCTCTTCGTTGCTTCGCCAAGCAAGCACCTCTCGTTAAATCTCACAATTGCAGCAACCTTCTCGAGGACCGACATCATGGCAACCACCCATCTGTTCTCCAGCTCATACTGACGCTGGAAGACTTCGTTATTGGCTCTGAGTCTACTCCTCCTCCCTCCTTTGTGTAAAGCCCCTTCTTTCTCCCTCTTTCGCCCCTATAGGTTGGGGTTATCCGTGCATGCAAAACTATGTATTCCTTGTCGCCCGATCTTAGGCAGAAGGGCGCAGGAATGCTGCCGCCCACACGTACCAACTACCTGGCACTGTCTGTCACTGCGCTAAACGGCCGGCTTGGCTCCCCGTCTATCAAGAGCCTTATGTAGAGGGACAGGTTCCGGAGCGAGATCAGGTCGTCAGCCTCGAACCTGGGCGAGAGTTCCCGGGCCACGGTGGCGGCATCGAGCGCCCCTACCCGGAAGGCGATGAAGGTCCCCACGTTCCCGAAGACCGCATCCCGGATCTCGGGATCAAGCTGCCCGAGGTACTGATGGGCCAGGACGAGGCAGAGCCGGTACTTCCGCAGCTCGGAGAGCATGGTCGCCAGCGTCAAGGTCGATAACGTATGGCACTCGTCCGCGTAGAGGTAGAAGTCGCGCCGCTCCTCCTCCGGCTGGTCGGCCCGTTCCAGAGCTGCGAGGGAGAGGTGCGAGACCAGAAGGGAGCCAAGGAGTGACGCCGGCCCTTCGCCGAGCTTCCCCTTGGCGAGGTTCACGACGAGGATCTTTCCCTTGTCCATGAGCTGCCGGAGATCGAAGCGAGCTCGTCCTCCCGGTGAGGATCGAGTTGAGGCGGGGGTCTATAAGGAAGGCCGCCACCTTGTTCAAGAGCGGCGCGGTCACGACTGCCCGGAAGGCCGGGGAGTAGCCGGCGTACTCCCTCTCCCAGAAGTCGCGCACCACGCTGTTGGACACCCGACGCACGATGGGCGCGCGGAAGTCCTTCTCCAGGAGGAGGCGGGGTATGTCCCCGAGGGTGGCGTCTCCCGCCTCAAGGAGAGTGAAGACGACGTTTCGCAGAAGGTGCTCGAGGCGTGGCCCCCAATCGTCAAGCCAGAGCTTCTTAAACACCTCGACCATCCCCGCCGCGACAAGCGCCCGGCGCTCCTTAGGAACCCCCTCGAAGGGGTTGAAGTGCCAGGAGAGAGAGGGGTCCGACACATCGAGGTAGATGAGGTCGCTCCGGCGGGAGAGGGGAACGAGAGCCGCGACCTCCTGGGCGAGGTCTCCGTGCGGGTCAAGGAGAGCGAATCCGTCGCCATGCTTCAAGTCCTCGCGCATGAGCGTCCGGAGCAGGGTTGACTTGCCGGTACCAGTCTTGCCGATCGCATACATGTGATTGCGGCGGTCGGCTCTGCGGATGCCGAAGAGCTTCCCTTTATTACGATGATTCGTCCGGGCGAAATAGGTGATCTGGTCATCAGGAGGCATCGTCGCATCTTGCGCTTCTTCATCCGCTCTACCAAGAGAGGGGAAAGTACCGTAGCGGCAAATGTGCCGTATAACAAAAGCTCCCGAGTTCAACTCGGAAGCTCTTCTTGAAAGAACAGACTGCTCCTTTCGGAAGTCCGTCCCTTTAACTCAAGTACTTTAGGCTGTTGACGTTCTTTTCTTCATCGACTCTCTCCTTTAGTAGTCTTCGGGCAGTAGGAGGCACGTCGACGAGCGATCGGCTTCAGTGATGATCAGAAACTTCTTCCTCCGCGCCGTGCGGTAGACCGACATGATTCGCTCGCCGGTAGCCAAGGCGAGGACATTGGCCGCCTTGTCAACCGCAGAGATCTCGCCCCAATCGCCGGTGACGTGTCGCCCGAGGTAGCAAGACGGATCTTCGCCGTTCTCGCGTAGAATTTCGAGCGCTCCAGGCGTCGCCACTACGTGTCCGAGCTGGAAGAGGATAGGTGTCAGTGTCATCTAAAACCTCCTTTGCACCTTTTTGGATTTGACTTCGGTCGGGGCTTGCCCCATGAGGAGGATGCTTCGGCTCTGTCTCGTTCAGGCTACCGCCTGCTCAGAGACGTTGCCCGCGAGGCGCTCGGACTCTTCAAGGAGAAACGCTACACACCGGCAAGTACGATCAAGGAGTTCGGTGCAGACGGAGAGAACCTTCCGCTTGGATTCCTTACAGTAGCGCTCGATATATTCGTAAGCGCCGCCGCGGTCGCTTTTGTCATGGTGCCCAAGGCATTCCAGGAGAATGGCTCCGCCGAGTTCCGCTACGACCTCGCTTGCGAGTCCTTTCCCGGTATGCGTTCTCAGCCGATGATCGGCCGCGTGCACCAGCTCGTGCGTCCAAGTGGAGAGGTTCTCGGTAGCTAGGCCGATTCCCATTCCGGGTACGAAGTAGCCGAGACTTTGGGGGTTGTCGCTGATCGAGTAGGTGCTCACTGAAAGACCCCAGGCTCGCGCCACCGTGATAAGCGGAAGGGCTTCAAGGAAGGCGGGCTCATCCTCGGCCCCGAGCAAGGGCTTACCTTCGGTCTGAAGGTAGCCGAATACGGCGATCGGCTGATAACCCACCAAAACATGCTGCTCGCTTCGCTCTCCGCTTTCAACGTCATCGACCTCCTCTTTCCTGGTCTTCGGAGCCAGGATGTAGAACGAGCGTTCTCCTTTCCGGACATGGCGCTCAAGTGCCTCCCACTGGCGGAACCCTGCGGCATAGACATGGCCTTTCAGGATGCCAACCGTACGGTTTGTCCATGTCCACCGCTGTGAGGGAACGTCGAGGCTTCGACTTATGAATACCTGGGCCAGTGCCCCCGGAAGTGATCCGGACTCAAAGGCTGCGATGAGGTCGTGGGCAATTCCCTGAATTCTCTCTTCTTTCATGGCGTCTCCTTTAGATCATCTGGGCCAGAATGAGGGCGCTTGCGACCGTCGTGCTCTCGCAGTCCTCGCACCATCCGGCGTCCTGGTCAGGTTCGTTTTCGGCAGTGTGGTTGCATCCAACATTCGTGCAGATCCCGGGCACCACGTCGTCAAGGACGGCAGCTTCGAGAAGCCCTTCGACGTCCGTTCCATACTCCTCTGCAAGCTCTTCGAGCTTCGTCTTTCGGAGCTTCCGATCTATCACCCGTCTCTCGTGCATACCTCTTTTCTCCTTTTGGGTTTGTAGTATGGATACAGCCTTTCCATGCGGTACTACTCCACCGACAGATCCTCCTTTCTGTAGTCTTGAGTTAAATGGACCGGCACTACTTCGAGAGAGCAGCGACGACAAACGCGACAGCATCAAAGATCGACATGCGCTCGTCCTCGGTCGTCCACGGCTTGCGCTTGCGCGGTAGGCGCGACCGCAACTCGGGGAAGATCTCGGCAATGGCTTCCGCGATTTCCTGCTTGGTCGAAGCCGGTGCAAAGACATCCCTCACGCGGGAGCGAGACACGAAGACGATCGGCATCTTCCGGCGCTTCGCTATCGACTTGATTCCTCTGATGAGGCGCCGCGCCCTCTCCCGGCGCCTGCTGCCCCGTCCGTCTTCAACCACGAGGAGTTCGATATGCGGCAGGTCGAGAATCTCTTCCACCCGCTTGAGAACGTTTGCATCCGTACGAATGAGGACTTGGGCAAGGCCCCAATCGAGGAGATTCTCTTTTCCTTCTAAAATCGCGTAGGCGAAACCGCGCCTGGTGGGATCAATGCTAACCACCCGGTAAATGTGTGCTTTCATATGAACTTGTCTGTTAACTCCGCAGCCGCAGAAGAAGCGCCTCTAGAAAGAGGATTTTCTGGCGCACAACCGCAGTATGCGTTTTCGCTGCCCTTAGCTTTCCAAGGAGTTCGAGCGCCCGAGTTTCAACTTGAGCGCGTGCCTTCTCATATTGCTCTGGAAAGAGCGCCGATGCCGGCAGACCGAAGAGAGCTTCGTAGGCCAAGCCGTCGCCAAGCGACGGTTCTCGGCTGCTCGCCTCATGACGTGAGACGGTTGCACCCGACAGAGCGGCTATGAGAAGGCCGACTTCCTCTTGTGAAAGGTTCGAGCGTTTGCGGTGTGTGCGGAGATATGTTGTTAATGGTGCCTTTGACATGGCACTCTCAAAGGTATCGAGATGGGGTTCAAGAAAAAAGAAAGCAGTTTTTGCCGCTGCGGTAAGGTTTGTGGAAAAGAAAAATGCCGCCCGGATGGGGCGGCATCGCTTCCTGGTGGACTTCGTGGACGTAGGGGACAGAGAAGAAGGTGCGGAGAGACGAGACTTTCTATACAGCGGCCAGCCTTATGGCGCGTCACTTCATAGGGGAAGGGTCTTCTCTCCCTCGTCCCCTACGTCCCCGATGTCCACCTCCGGCAGCTCGACCGCGTCGCTTAGGGCATAGCGCTTTGCAAGCCGTGCGAGCCTAGAGAACTCCTCGGCGGGTAAGACGTAGTTTCCTTGGCGCTTGCGGGGGGACAGGCCGAGACGGCGAAGAATCGCCCCGACCGCCCGGGGCGAAAGCGATGCACCGGTCTCTCCTCGGGAGACTTCCTGAGCAATCGTCTTGACGGGAATAGCTCCCGGCATCCGCTCCCGTAGATCGAGCACTGCGGCTACTACGTCCGCTTCGATTGAGTCGCTCCGGAGTGCACGAAGGGCAATGCTCGACTGCCGGGCGAAGACAAGGAGGCGGGATCTCGCCGCGGGCTCCTCCACCGAAGCCAAGAGCGACGAAAAGACTTGAGCGATCCGGGGCTCAAGGAGCCGGAGAGCAGCAGGGTCGAGAACGCTTGGGCGGGAGGTAGTCCGCAGGCGGTACATGAGGAGCTGGTTCCGGATCGAGAGCGCCTCGTCCTCAAAGTCGCGGCCGAGGTTTGACGGGATATCCGACCGCACCTCTCTCGTTCCCATGATGGCAGTGATACAGCGAGACTCAAGAGCCGGGTCTTCGAAATGCTGGCGCGTCGCGATGAGCTTCGGGCCGTACACCGAGAACGCTCGGGGGTTGAACTCACCGGCGGGCGTTGTTTCTGTCCTAAGCACCGGAAAGCCGGTGCTTGATCCGTTATTTAAAATCTTGACCATTTCTGATTTTTCGTCTGAGAATCGGAAGTCCCCCTCGTCCAGGACGAGCGTCCCACCGGCCGAGTCGAGGATGCGAAATAGCGGCGAGACGCTAGAGGCTCCGGAGGCAAAGATCGGCCGATAGGAGATCGAGCCCACTGCCTTCAGGAACCGAGACTTGCCGCTCCCATAGTCACCCAATACCCGGAGGTATGGGAGATCCTCAAAAGCATCGTACATCCAACTTAGAAAGACATAGTGACCCGCCACTTCCTCAAAGTCCGGAGAAAGATCGACGTATCGATGAATGAAGTCCTGCACTCGCGCGCGCAGCTCGGGCTCGCTGCCGTACTCCGTAGCTTCCGAGGGAAGAAGAATCGCCCGATGAGTGATGAGGTTGTTCTCTGGCGAGTAAGGGACAAAGAGCTTGCCGCTCGGAAGCTCTACCTTCTCCGCTTCGGACACCACTCCATCGCGTGCCACAGCGAAGAGCGTCCGGTGCTCTTCTGCCCTGTACAGGAGTTCGAGGACTGTGCCGTCAGGGAGTTTCGCCGACACTCTGGGGAGCCTCTGCCGGGACTGCTCCTCGCCACTACCTTTAGAAGTTTTGTTTTTATCTTGCATGACATGACAGTAGGCCCGGCATCGAGAGAATCCAAGGGAGCGCTTCGTACTTGCGTGGCATAGATCGCTCTCTTTTGTCATTGACGCTCCGCGCTACGCTTCTCCCATGAAGAAAACCAAGAACCCATTCAAAGATCTCGTGATCACATTCAAGCCGGACTCTACGCCGGAAGAGGAAGAGCGTTTTATTTCAGAGCTTGCCTACGCTATTCTCGCCCTGGTGCGAAATCTCGTAGCCAAGGAAGAACCGAGCGAGCTTGACACCATAGAGTTTTGAGGACTGGTTGCGAAGTCTTATAAGGTGTGTAATATGAAAAATGAATATGGCATTGATTCAAGAACGAGCACTCATATACCTGCGCGTCTCGACCGACCGCCAGGCGCAGAAAGGAATCGCCCTCCCCACCCAGGAAGAGCGCTGTCTTTCCCATGCAAAGGCGCAAGGCTATCTCGTCGATTTGAAAAGGGACATCTACATCGATAGCGGCGAGAGCGCCCGAAGCATGGATCGGCCGGCGCTCATGGATCTGCTTCGCCGCTGCAAGGAGGATGCGAGCGTCCGCGCTGTGCTCGTCTATGACGTGTCCCGTCTGGCAAGAAACCGACTCGACTTTGCTCTCATCAAGCAGACGCTCGGAAAGGCCGGCGTGGTGCTTCTTTCCGCCACGGAGCCCATCAACGACACACCGGAGGGCCAGATGCTCGAAGGCGTCCTCTCGACCGTAGCGGAGTTCTTTTCCGCCCAGAGCGCAAGGAAGGTCAAGGCCAACATGCGCAGCAAGGCAGAGGCCGGCGGCTGGCCGAACATAGCCCCCTATGGCTACCGTAACCGGAAGGAGAAGTTTCCCGATGGCGCGATCCGCGCCTGGATCGAGCCCAAGCCCGAGGAGGCTAAGTGGGTGTGTCGGGCCTTCGAGCTTTTCTCAACCGGAGGGTATCCGGTAAAGGTCCTCACCCGCCTCTTGAACAGCGAGGGCTTTGCAGCGCGCCATGTGCGCAACCGGAGGACGAAACTCCTCCATCACTCCCAGCTTGAACGCATGCTCCGGAATAGGATCTATGTCGGTGTCATCGAATGGGGCGGGATCGTGAATGAGAACGGAACTCACGAGAGGATCATCGATCCGGATCTCTTCTATCGCGTGCAGGATCTTCTCGGACGACGCACGTCGTCCACTGCCCGAATCCATCGCTATCGCTCGCTCTTCAAGAGATTCGCCTTCTGCGCCGAGTGCGGTTCGGCGATGACGATCGACATCAAGGAGAGATCGGCAACGCGAACCTTTCGATATCTCCGCTGCCGGAAGATACAGCAGGGAAAGGCTGTCACTTGCAAGCAGCGCTACTTCGGCGAGTCGGTATACACTGAGCAGCTCGGCAACCTCCTCGCCATGCTGGAGCTGCCAGGGCGAGCCATCGAGACCCTGCGGAAGAAGCTCGGGAGCATCTCGGGTCAGGAGAGGGACGTGTACGAGCGCGCCCGAAGCGACGTAGAGCGGCAGCTCGAGAGCGTTCACACCAGACAGGAGAATCTTCTCGTTCGCTCGCTCGACGATGATCCGCGCAACGCTACACAACGCTCCCTGTATGAGCGAGTGCGCTCTGAGCTCGACGGCGAAGAGAGGCGCCTTTCGGGTGCGCTCGCACGCTTAAAGCTGCGACTCGGAAGAGTCGTTAAGATTCTTGGGATGGCACTTGAGATCGCGGGGACCTGTAGCAGGGCATTCTCCGCAAGCGACGATCCGGATCTCCAGGGACTCATCGCACGGGTTATCTTCAAAAAAGTAGAAATGCGAGAGGGAAAGATCGTCAGGGGAACGCTCAATGAGCCCTTAGCCTTCTTCCGTAAGTGGGGGACTGAAAAGCCCTTGGAACTATTGTCCGATCTAGCTCTATTCTGTGCGCCCACCAGTACACTCGTCGACGGTCGCACTTCATACCACAGAGGTAAGGTTTCTCTGTCTACCATCAAGAGAGACCTACTTGAGCTTGAGAAGCTACTCACACCCGAACAAGAAGCCGAGATCGAGTCTTGTTACTATGAGCTTCGCGGAAGAAATCTTCTGCAAGTTATTCCTCATTACAATAACCATGAAGAAGCCTCAAAAAAAACAGCGCAAAGAAAGAGATCCTTATAAAGACTTGGTCATTACCTTCCGTCCAGATGCCACCCCAGAAGAAGAAGATGAATTTCTTACTGAGCTAGCCTACGCGATTCTTGCCGTAGCCCGGCATACTGTTAATAAGGAGATAGAGGCTCAGGGAGGAGAAGCAATACCTGAAGGTGAGCTAAATCTCTACGTCAATCACTACATTCCTCCGTATAAGAAAGCAGAGGCTTCGAAGAACTCTGAACTATAGCCAGAGCTATAGGGAGCCATTCTTACCATAGTGGTATTAAGTCCTACCTTGTGCGCCCACCAGCCCGTTAGTAGATGGTCGCACTTCATACCGCAGAGGCAAGATTTCCCTCGCTACCATCAAGAAAGACCTCCTCATTCTCCAAGAGTTACTTACACCAGAACAAGAAGCCGAGATCGAGTCTTGCTACTACGAGCTGCGCGGGCGGAATCTAATTCTTGATAGTGCCTACGGTCATGCCTCAGACGGCCCCTTGCAGAGAGAGCGTGCCGAGATCAAGAGACGGAGGAATGGAAGCTCGTAGATCAATGGTCATATTTGCATTAGACCGGAACGCGGCCCCGTGCTAGCCTCTCAGAGAATGCTCTATAGGAGAGTCTCATGCCGAGAGCACAAAAAGCTACCGCTGCTTTGACGACACCTCCCGCACCGTCAAGGGGAGGCGTCATTCTCGGCTTCACTTTGATGATTGCAAGCCTGGCAGTTGGGATAGTGATGATTCTTACCTCTATTGTTGTTTGGGTCGCCCAAGACCGGTTCGGGTTGCCAGGGGTACTCCTTCTTTTATTAGGAGTTATATTGGTTAGCCTCACAATCTGGGGCAAAATCAGAATAAAACTCGGGAGAATTGAAATTCACCTGGAACAAAACAAGGACACGATACGAAGAATGCTTTTTATCTTCGTCTTTGCAAGCCTTAGTTCTCTATGCTACCTGGCTGCCTTTAAACGTTGGATTCCTGGAGCTTTGTCCATAACTCCGAGCATGCCGGCGATGATAGTCACCAAGGAAGTCGATAAAGATTTTGACATCAAAGACTTCGAGGAGAACCAGGCTTCTGTTCCTGTTGCTCAGAGCAAGGCCTTAGATGATTGGCTTCGTCAAGTTGGTAGTCTGAAAAATTTGCGCATCATTATCGAAGGGTCCGCCGACACTAAGGAAAAGGAAGCGTTGGATCTGGCTGTCAATCGCGCAAGAGAGGTGGCGCAGCTCCTTGTTTTAAAAGGAGTGAACAAATCCGCTATACACCAAATTAGCGGAGAGGTTGGGAGATTTTGGGATATCCCTCCAGACGATCGCGTTATGAACCGCAGAGTTACCGTATACGCTAGAGGTGAGAGAAGTGAGATCCAATCCGACACGGCAAATAGGACACAAGGGAAAAGACCTCACCTGAGAAGGTAAGAGGTCGCTGACCCAGGAGACAGTCATGAATATCAAACACCAGATTCTATTTCTTGCAATTCTCGTCTTAGTTGAGCCCCAGTTGATCCGAGCGGCAACGGAGATTCCGGGAGGGGCTATTATCCATGAGGCCGGTACTAGTTCGACGGCCACAACAATACTGAGATCGAGCGACTCGTTCGGTGCACAGAAGGTTCGAGGGAGCGTGGTTTCGCTTAAGTCCAATAGACTGACCATTAGTTCGAAAGGACCTGACCTGTCGTTCGACGTAAGCGGCTCCAACAAAGCGCACCTGGGTAGCACGGGAACCTATATAGACCTGTCGGATCTCGCTGAGGGTGACGAGGTGGAAGTCACCTACAAAGAGGGCGGAGGCAAGAACATAGCGACGCAGATCATTGTCGTAGGTCCCTGCCAACGCTATCCCAAACTCCCGGCCTGCAAGAAAGGGTGACATATGATAAATCGTGCTTCTGCAAAGGAACTGACGGACATTATTGTCCCCTGGCTTCAGGCTGTCGGATTGGTAGCTGCTGGCATTTTTGCCATATTTCAGTACAGCAAACACCTCGACGAACTTAAGGTTGAGAGAACGATAGGGTACGTTACAAGGGGAAACTCAGGAGAGCTGCTTGCGTCCATTACGAAGCTGTCTACTCAGTACCAGCGGCAGTACGTTCGCTTCCAAGCAACGCACCCGCCAAGCCTCCCGGCGGAAAAAATTACGGCCGACTACTACGACTTCGTCTTGCGCGATGTCCTCATGTACGGGAATGATAAGGGCATGGAATCAGATCTTAATTCGGTCATTGGATTCTTAAGCGACGGCGTGATATGTACTCAGTCTGGCCTTTGTGACGAAGCCCTTGTCAGATCTAATCTAGGTGATTTCGGTAAGGGAACCATCGAAAGCTATCGCCCATATTTCTGCTTTCTCCGAAAACTATATAACGAAGATAGCCTAGCCGGTTCGGTGATGAAATTTTATGATCCTGCGACAACGGATGACGGCTGCAAGGCGTACAGCATAAACATAGAGAATACCTTAGTATCGTCCGGTGCCGTGAGCCCGCCTGTCACTTCGACAGAAGAGTCTCATTAACCTGAAGCTGGCCGGGAGCCAATGAGAAAAGTCCGTAAATTTGTGGCGACTTTATCGAGACAGGCGAATGGCGGCACCGAGGAGGAAGAGTGGCCCGTCTATGCCTGGACTCGCGAGATGGCCACTGAGATGGCCTTCGCCTACGCTCTCCAGGTTCTCAAGGTCCGAGGAGACTTCGAACTGCGAATTGTGGGCTCTTAAGCGCCGTCCTGTTTCTTGCGCTTCTTCAAGCCGAGTGCGGTCCGGATTCGGTTTATGGCCTGCTATTCAAGACCAAGAGCCGCATGGTAGGATAGTCAAAATGTCAACTACTATTATCGCTCCAGGACCCGTAATAGTTGTTCCCCTGTGGCACGTTCCTGTCGCTGTGGGCTTGTGGACCATATCGATTTTTCTCCTCTACCAGGGAGCTGCCTTTTTCAAGTGGGTCGCCAAAGGCGGGAAGAACGCACCGGACGCAAGAGCTGGAGTCATACTCGCTTGGATTCTGTCCGCTGGAAGTCTTCTATTTTTCTACTTTCAATCTACTATAATCGTTTCTGGTGGATTTGAGACAGATCCTGACCGCTGGATATTCGACTTCATAATGGGACTGGTAACGTTCAGTTTCAAAGATCCTAACGGTTTCTCGCAGGCCCTTCTGTTCTCCAGTCTGCCAATTGGAATTATTGCCGCATACAAATTCGTCATAGCAGTGTCGCTCGCACGCTCTACGCACGTGAAGACGTCGGCGCGAACGCAATCACCGGTCGCACTTCTCATAGGCTGGATCTTCACGCTACTTCAACTGGCTGGGAGCGTCGCCAGTTTGGTGGCGATCTTTCGCTGATATTTAAGTGGATCTAGCAAAGGGAGTCTGATCTCTTAGGGAGTAATTTACCCTTAGGTAGCTAGTTGCGCGAGCCGACACTGATTTCAGACTCAAAGAAATCCTAAGATCACTTAATTTGGCTCATAATATTTGCTGCATCCTTACAGTACTCTTCCGCCTTCTCGCGCATCACGTATTTATAGCCTCTCGTCTTGGATTTAAGGAATGCCACTGCCGCGCGCTCATTCCCATTGTCGAGAATCTCCTCTAACATCTTGTAGTCTGCTTGATTTGCATTCCTGGATTCTAAGTATACCGACTGATAGACAAGTTTGGCGGAGCGCCAGATATTTTCTTCTGTCATATCTAATGGATACGTCGAGGTAAACAGTGAACGCACAGCGTTAGAGGCGAGTTCCTCATCTCTAACCTTCACCTCAAAGGCTTTCGTGACGCGCGGCGATCTAGCTATTTGAGCAAGCACCCACATAACAACGAACGCTAGGATGACCCCACCTACTGCTAATATTCCGAGGAGACTCATTTGACCTCCGATCGTCTGTCGCTCGTACCAATTCGGAACCGCTTCTCTATAAATCTTTGGAACTGATCCGATGACATGATGGTGCTCCAGAGCTTCTAAAACAGTGAAGGTCACCAGGCCAAACCATGCGAGACCGAGAGCTTTGCAGATAAGCACACTTAGGTGCTTAAAGAGCCTTTCTTGCCTTTCTTGTGGTGAGCGGCGAAACTTGGCCGGATCATAAAGCAAGTCGAGGCCTGCGCTGAGAGCGGAAAGCCCAGGCACCTCGACGCCGGCATCCTCTACTCCGCCTTCGACAAGCTCTGTAAGATCACCAACTGCTTCGTTATATTGATCCGCTTTCTCAAATTTCTTTTCCCTGGCCTTCTCGGCAATTTCTACCGATAGCTTTTTAACTCCCTCGTATGCTTTATCCATTAGACTACCGAAGTCAGGAGCCTTTGAGATAACAAATGCAGTGACGTATTGCTGATTCTCTAGATTATTTGCTCCGTCGCTTTCCGCCAGTTTTTCGAGCTGTACGCTTTCATCTTCGCTCAGGAAATCCATTGCGTCCATGAAGGCGCCTTTCATTACCATGGAGGTAAGACGCTCCAACATTTCTGCTCTCTCGGCTGGCGGGTGGGTCGCGAGCCCGAAATCCTCCTCGATACGGCGTTGAAGAGAATGCATCCAAAACGACATTTGCTCTGGCGTTGCCGACATGGCGTACTCCGTGACAAGTCTTATCAAGTCCTATAGATGGTCATCCTACGTGAGTCGGATTTAGCCGGTCAACAGAAACTAAGCAATATACCCTTATGCCAGACTTAGTAGCTTTAACGCTTCTTCAAACCAAGTGCCGTCCGGAAGCGAGCGATCGCTTGCCTCAGCTCGGCTCTTCCATCGAGCGCCGCCCTTGAGATTCGCTCTTCGGCCCACTCATTGGTGTCCCAGCCAGGGAAGACACCTTCGATGAACCTGACTATATGCTCCAGGTCAGCCACTATGGCTTTCAGACCCTGCCGCTTAATCGGCATCTGAAAGTCGTCATGATTACATGACCCGGAGAGCCAAATTACCCGCCCAAAAGCGCGATAGATTTCCTTCTCACTATCCGGCATCTCGACAAGGAACGTCTCCCGAAATGCCACCCTAACTTGGAATGCTTCTAGCTCTTCTTTTGTCTGACGAGGAGGGTCTTCCATCATCTCCATCACGGCTCTCCTTTTAGAACCTGTCCGCAGTGATCGCAGAGGAGGATGCCTCCGGCAGAAAGATAGGCATCCATCCCGTCAAAGCCCGCTCTCCATGCGGCGGCAAAATCTTCCCGTCCGTAGCGACACTCAGCCTTTGATTTTCCGGCCGCTCGCGCCTTGGCACCAGAGCGGAAGGCTGTTGATAGGCCCCTGAAGTTAGCGGCTGGCTCCTTGTCATCGCACCACTGGCGAACGCTTGAGCCGCTCAATGCTTCACATCCCATTCCTTGAATCCCGGCTCCACTGGTTTCTCTGGCGCATAGTGGCGCTTAACCTCCTTTTCCAAACTATCGTGAATCTCAAGCGAGCTGTGCACCCTGATCCGGAACGTCTTCGGCGTTAGCCCTATACCGTGCGTCTCTACGATAGCTCCGACTTCGAGCAGGTGAGGGCGGATTAAGCCAAGCATTCCGACCAAGTGATCCTGGTAGGAGATGAGCCGTATTCCTCTCGTTGTTTCTTCCTGTTGCTCCGGGGGCGTCGGGATAAGCTCGTGGTCCGTGATCGCTCGCAGCTCAAAGGCTACTTCTTGAATCCTTGAGACACAGCGAAGAATCTTTCTGCGTACCCGATAGAGCGAAGCGTCGTCCATCATCTGACACCGCTCATCGCTCTCTCCTCGTGAGGAGGAGTACTTCCTCCTCGTTCCAGCCGAGATAGTACAGAGACTCCGGAGGCCTGCGAGCTTTCTTCCAGGCGGGGAGACAAAACGTCCTCTTTAACGGATCGTCTGTCGGTCTCTGGGGTATCAGAACGACAAGAGCCGCCGATCGCGGCGGCTCTTGTCATTCGGTGAGGAGCGAGGGGAAGGATTCCTTAGCCTACGGTGTCGGCGTCGAACCGAAGGTCCGGTTCAAACCGTGCCCTGCGGAGGTAGAGGAGCACCTCTCTTGCAAACTCCTCCGTCACCCGCTCCCGCTCCGCCGCCTGGCGGAAGAGAGTCAGAGCGGCTAGCGCTTCACGATGGACGTCCTGGGCTTTGAAGATCGGAGCCATGTGACGGGCGAGGGTCTTCACCTGGTCCGACCTCCCTTGACCGGCATAGCAGACCGCAAGTTCGAGCGAGACGAGCGCTGTGTCGTAGCCCAGGTTGCGGGAAGCGAATTCTCCGCGCACCCGAGAGAGCGTAGCGATTCCAGCCGCCGCATCTCCCTGGCCGGCGACGACCCGTCCCTCAGTCCACAGGACGCGAAAGAGATCCAGCTCTCCTCCGTACTTCAGGCACAAGCTACGAGCCTCCGGCAGGAGCGCCGCCGCCTCCTCCATTTGGCCGAGCCTGCTCAGGCTGTCGGCCAGGTTGTGTCGAATCCATAAGCGGACTCTTCCTTCCTCGTCGGGACGAACCCTCTCGTTCAAGGCCCGGAGAATCCCCACTGCCTGCCGGAGATCCCCCAGGTCGCCGAAGAGCTTGGCTCTGTTGACGAGCACCTCAACCCGGAATCTTGAGCTACGGGCGACTGCGAGGGCTTGATCGAGAAGCTCGGCGGCTTCATCGGAGCGCCGCTGCGCCCGCCGCAGGGACGCCTTGAGCGAATAGAAGAGCCCCTCCTCGAGAAGCTCGTTTTGGGCAGGCTTTCCGTCCCTCCACAGCTCCTCGGCCGAGACGAAGGCTCGTTCCGCGGCGTGGAGGTCGCCCTGGACTCGGATGGCATTCCCTATGTGCGCCCATGCGAAGCCGCGAAGCCTCGCACGCCAAGCGTCGTCGCCCTCTGCACGATCGGCGGCACAGAGCGCCAGCTCCGCGACGGCGCGGCCCTGGATCGGATCGTCGGCGCACAAACGATGCGTCTCAAGGCAAAGCACCTCGCAGACAGCCCATTGCGCCGCGGCCGGAACGTCGCCAAGCCCCGCCTCCTGCGCTTCACGCGGCAAGCCGCGGAGGCGCTCCCAGAGTTCTCGCGCCGCAGCCCGGTCGCTCTCGGATAGGGCGGCTGCCGCGGCAGTCGCCAGTGCCCCGTCTCCACCTTCCGTCTGAAGAGTCCGCGCCAGGTGGGTAAGCCTCGTCGCGGTCCTGCCCATCTCTCTTACCTGGAGCGAAAGCTTCTCCGTCTCGCTTGCTAGGTGTGCGAACTCGCCGAGCTCGTCGCCCGTTCCCTCTGAGATTCTGTAGTCGGCGAGAAGCCGTTCGATGAACCACGCTCCTAAGTCGAGCGCCGACCAGCGGAAACCCATGGCAGCGAGGAGCTTCTCCAGGGTCGAGGCATCCGGCGTGGTAAGTGCCCGCTCGTACTCCGAGATAGATGCGCGCTTGACCCGCGCGAGCCGCGCGAGGTCCGTTTGTGTCAGGCCGAGAGCCGTCCGAAGGGACGCAAGCACCCTCCCGAGGTGGAGCGCGGGAAGCCCCTCAACCGGCCCCTTCTTCCGTGCCCGTTTCTGGCGAGCCGCTCGCGCCTCCTCCTCACCCGTCGTGCGGAGATGCCTCATCATCCGGTCTCCCTCAAAGCAGTGTCATGAATAGAGGACTTTTGCCCTTAAAGAGATGGTGCGTGCTGGGGCAAGAGGCGAGCCGTTCTGCCCGATCAGGACCGGATTGACCGGCCGGAGAGTCATCTTGTACCGTCCAACGGACTGTCTGTCCCTCCTTGAGGCACCTCTCTAGGAAGAGAGCGGCGGAACTCGGTTGTCGCACTGGCAGCCGGACTTGTTCCGCCCAGAAAGGACGAGTGTCATGTCCCGTACGCGCAGACTGCTTGCCGCACCTCTCCTTCTTGCTTCCTTCCTGATCGCCTTGCCCGATCCGGGTGCTGCCCTGGAGCGCCGGTCAGAAGGCCAGCCGGTTCACTTCTCGCTCCTCCGGATCTTCTCGCCGGCGTGGAGGGCTGTCCTCTCGCTTTGGGAGAAGGAAGGAAGCTCCATTGACCCCTACGGCAATCCCAAGCCGAACGCTGTAGCGCCTGTGCCGGGAGGAAACGGAACTTCTCCGGCGCAAAGCAGTCCTGGATCGACGAGCTAGCCAGAAGCGCCGCCCCTTCATCTTCTTAATCCTCACGGTCGTTTGTGCCAGAGAGGAGTACGCAACGTACTCCTCTCACTCCTTCCATTGTCGAAGTCGCGGGAGCGTGCGCAGATTCTTCTATGAAGGATTCTGCCGCTCCCGACCTCCCGCTCCGTCCGTGGGAGACGAACCCTGTCCACCCTGGCTTGTTTTGGAGACTGAGAGTCCCTATGCCTGATTTGTCGAGCGCTGCCGCAGTAATACCGAGGATCGACCCTGCCCGCTTTGAGGAACACGAAGGATTCCGAGAGACGCTCCTACTTCACTTCACCGAACCGAAGACGAATTCGACCCTGCGGGACCTCGGCCTTCTTCTCTTCGACTTGGCGCTCGAATGCTCGGGCTCGTGGCCCGATCACTTGGAAGGAACCATTCGCTCCGAGCTCTCTGCGGCGCTTGCAGACCTTCGCCACCTCGAAGGGTTCCTCGCGTCCGTTGGGCGGGAGCACATCGTTTCGTCCCTCGACTTCGAGGGGACGGCACTCTCGCAGTTTGCGGCACGGCAGGCGCTAGAGGTGGAACGGATCGCCAATCGGATCGAAGAGGAGCTTGGGCAGTGGGCGGGGAAGGCGGAGTAATGGGCGATGGGATGGCCACCAATAGAGACCTGCACATTCACCGTAGAGGTGAATCGTGACCAAGCAGAGAGATGGCGAGATGCCGCCCACTTGGAGGAGCGAAGCGTCGAGAGCTGGCTTGCCCATACCGCGAACACGTATCTCAAAGAGCTGGTACGGACGGGTCGATCGCGGTCACTTTCCTGGAACAGCGCTTCCTTTGAGGTGCTCCTGTCCAGTCAAGCGCATAAGGTTCAGGGCCTTATCTCGGGTCCTTTCGGGATCTTTCGGGGCAGTGCGTGGGGAGGTGTCGGGGAACCTGGATGCGGCTTATACACCTTGGTACATCTCCCGACCGGTAGGGTCATGAAGACCCTCGGCCTCCAGAAAGCGTGTATGGCGCTCGCCGCCGAGCTGTCTGTGCTCAAAGTCAACTGGAAGGAAACGGACCCCGAGACGATTCTTGTCGGCGCACCTGACCAGAAGAAAGTCCAAGAGCTTGTCCGCTTCTTCGATAAACTGGCGTAGTCGTAAGTTCGGCGTGAAGAGAGCCGCGATTTCTACGCTTGAGCCGATCGAAAACAATTTTTCGCGTCTATCCGTAGGACACTCTCAAGGGTTGGCTCCAGGCCAAACTCCCGACTCTCCATGTTACTTGGAGCAGAGAGACTCGGAAGGTTCGTCATGGGCGCCATTGACCAGGAGAAGCCCGGAAGCGCATCCGTCTCTTCGATCGCCTGAATCCGTTGAGAGTGGTAATTGCCACTCGTGATGTCGCCGGAAGCCGGGTTTTGCGTCTCTGTAGATGGAGAGTCCGAAGGCACCGTAGAAGTACTGTGACGGTGATCGACTGGCAGAGCTGCGACCTAGCTCTCGAAGGAGACTTCTAGTCCAATGAGGTGGCTTCAACCGCTCACCGCAGGATGCTCACGACGACGGATTACGCCGGCGTCGGCCACGTCGGCGATCGCGCCCGCGACCCACTCAGGGCGCCTGAAGCTGTCCTCTTCCGCTTCAATTACTCCTTCAGGGCACGATGCCGTCGCCGGGCGACCGTATTTTTTGGCCACGAGTCGCACCACGCCGGGCCCTCGTGTAGACGGGACCAGTCCTCATTTATTATCCGTGCCAACGACGCGTGAGGGAATCATGGTATCCAACCTTGCCAGTTATTTCCTCTTCCGATGCCTCCTTGACGCTCGTGTCATCATTGGCTCCCTTGGTTCCAGGAGGCGAGCGTCGCATGTCCCGAGAAATTGTCCGCGGCGACTGTCACGCTTTCGTCACGGTAGGCACACTCCTATATGAAGGGCAACGTATAGCTGATTGAGAATATAACTGTTGAGGCCGCAGGGGGGATGTCCCTCCTCGCCGGCAGGCGGCTTCGGCTGTCGGGCCGACTCAGCAAGCCATTACGATAATTCTATAGAGCGATGACAGCATGTCGTTGACTTGTTGCGTCGCTCAGGTAATATTCAGGGAGAATCAAACAAGGTGACGTGCGGTAAAACTGTGGAACAGCCCGGTTCATACTCTCCATCGTCGTGCGTAAGCGGGCTAATCCCTTCCGTGACTTTTCGGTGTCTCCATGCGAAACACCGTTTTTGTGGGCGAGTGCGCCCCTATGAAAGGAGGGATAGTGGCCTGGCTTTTGCTACTCCTTACGCTCAAGTTTCAATTTCTTTTCCCAAAGTCTCTTGGAAGCGCGCCGACTCCCCCGTATCACCCGCCACCCATCGACGCAAGCCAACCAGTCACAGTCGATGGCGGAACGCTGATCGATCCTCAGGGTTAACCGAGACAATCAAGGAGACATACGTCATGGGAGGCACCGCGCGTGATCCTGACGATAACCGCTTTTAACTAGCCGTCACCTCTTGTCGTTTTTTGGAGAGTGAGACCACGTAGAACGTGGTCTCTTTTCTTTGGCGGTCGTTGAGATCGCCATTGACGTTTAGCGCGGCGGCTATGTCATGCGCCTCTCCGACTTCCTTCGCGTCTTTCCCAAACTGGAGCACAGCCCTGCAATAGGTCAGCGAGCCATCCGGGAAATTTCTCTCCTGACTGACGTCACGAAGGATTCGCGCCTTCTTGAGGAGATAGTTCTCCATGGCAGGATTCGCGACCTCTCCGTCATGAAATAGGCAGGAGTAATAGACGAAGTTATTGAGGGCCGTGAACCTCACGTTTCCCTCCTGCGTCCTCAGGGTCTTGTATGCCTCTCGGCAGTACCAGACGGCCTCGGCAAGGTAGTCCTTGTTCTTCTCCGACTGCTTCCGCTCAGTCGGGTCAGAATAAAGGGTGCCGGTCATCAGGCCCACGGCAAGATAGATCCGTCCCCTCATTTCCCGTTCGAGCTTTGCAACGCTCTTCTGGGTGTCAGCTTCCACGTCATTCTTGATTATTTCCCTCAAGGACTGATAGCCGAGTAGGGCTCCTCCGCCGATCAAGAGGGAGAAGAGGATGATGGCGATCGAGGCCCCGCCGAAGATTACCGTCGAAAATGCACCGACATCAGGTATCTTCGACTGAGGTATGAGCCGCATGGCCAGTATGAGCATGAGCGTAGAGGCCGTCCAAAGAAAAAAAGCGAGCCCGCCCAAGAGGGCCAGGACAACGTGCCTCGGTATCTTTGTCTGATTCTTCTTTGCGTTAGCCATGTTTCCTCTCCAACCGTGGGAGCATCCTAGAACTCCTGCCCCGCTCGCTAGCCTTCGGAGGCTCTCTTGCCTGCTATCGAAGTTATGCAGAAGGCATTGTACAACAGGGCGTCACGAGGACCGGAGGCTCACAGCGAGGTGGAGCAGACTTGCGCCGTCAGCGAAGCAGCTCCTCAAGCCGCCCCTCCAAGTCCTCGTCCTTGATGATCTCCTCGTGCAGGGCGGCCTTGAGCCGGGCTTCGACATCCGCAGGGCTGCTTGCCGCTACTCCCCGGGATAGGACGTTCCCCAAGCGGCTTGCGAAGAGCATGGCTGCTGTGGAAGTGGCCCCGACAGTCCACTCTACGCCGTCGATGACGACCACTACTCCGTTGAAATCGACGTAGGAGGTGACGGCCGGACCGCGGCTTCCCTGAATATCGCCGCCGGGCGCGGAGCCGATCTTCAGGGCATGGGAGGGCCAGATATCGGCTGCCGCGTACTGAGGAAGGTTCCCACTCGGGACGATAAGGATCGCAACGCGACTAAGCCTATCGATGACCTGCTGCCAGGAGTCAGGAGCACCGTAGAAGGTCGCACCTATATAGAAGATGGTGAGGGGAATGGGCTGATGGCGCCGGCGGGCGAGCTGCTGGGCCGCCTCCTCCGTCTTGGCTATAGCGGTGAGTCCCGGCTTCACCTTCGAGAGGATGATCGGGCAGCCTGCGCCTGCAGGTCCCAAATATCGGGAGTCGGTAGTTATGGGAAGCGTGGTCCGGGTCCGCGCTACCGCCTGCATAAAGATCGCGTGTTCGCAGCCGTCCAGAAGGACGATCCGGACAGGGCCGATCCGTGAAGAGGCCGCTTCCTCCTCGAGAGAGGGGGTGTCTTCTGCCTGGAGGGGCAGAGCGGCGAGAACGGCAAGGACGAGGGCAAGGCGACGTACCCACATGTCGAGACCTCCGGAAGGAAGCAGACTGCGCGCAACTACCGGCCGAGGATTTGGATGATGCGAGCCTCAAGCTCGTCTTCAGGGATGACAAGCGCGTGGCCGTCCTCTCCTCGGAAGCCTGCCCGGAGCTTTGCCGCGATCTGTAGGGGAGAAAGCGTCGCCCCCGCTCCGCCCGCAAGGGCGTCTGCCAAGTACCCGGCGAAGAGGGCGCTTGCGGTCGAGGTGAGCCCAAGGGGCATGACGCCGCGGCCGGGTACGTTGACCTCGATCGGGCCGAAGTCCAAGTACACGATGAGCGCCTTCTTCCGGTCGGTCGCCCCTTCGTCCTGGCCATTGGGAGCAGAGCCGACCTTCAAGCCCCGCGAGGTCCAATACTCGCTTGAGTCAGTCCGAGGATCGTTTCCCCCAGGAACGATGATGAGGGCGGTTTGCGCCAGCCGGTCAAGCTGCTTCCACCAGAGGTCCGGTCCTCCCAAGAGAACCGAACCGAGCCAGAGCACCCGCACAGGCCGGGGCTTCCCGGCCGCAACTCTCTGCTCCTTCTCCGCCTCGTTCGTGAAGGCGGTCAGGGCGCCCCGGATCTTCGCGATATCGACTGCCCAGAAGTCCACCCCGGGGTAGGGCTGGAAGACCCACCGGCTGTCGATCGTCGCGGGGATCGAGGGCCAGCGCTCCCGGAGGAGGATCTGGTGCCCCAGGGCATGGCCGCCTCCGTCCATGAGATAGAGCCGGGGCGACCAGGGCGCGGCGACCCTGGCGGCGAGCTCCTCCGGCTCCTGCGCTGCCGCCGGTAGAAGGAAGAGCGCACTGAGGACGATCCCAAGGACAAAAAACCGCATAGAGAGACCTCCCTCCTCAAGTGGACCCGCAAACTGGCGCTTCGGGGGTCTCACTCAGGAATATTCGCAGTTGGAATATTCTATCTTGGAATATAGACGGGAGGGGTGGCGGGCCTCTCTTTTAGCGACGAGTACGGCGAGATGCTCGTCCTCCTGCGGGCAGCTCGGAAAGCTGCCGGCCTCACCCAAGTCGATGTGGCCCGAGTCTTCGGGATGACCCAAGGGTCGATCTCGAAGATAGAGACCGGCGAGATCAGGATCGACCCGATCGAGTTGCAGCGCTTCGCCACCCTCTATGGTGTAGGGGTTGAAGCTCTGCTCCCAACACAGCGGAAGTGAAAAAATTACACGGGCTGTGCTAAGTGAACCGCTGTTGTCTATGCGGCGGCTCTTTTGACTTCTTCAGCGTGGCCCTTACAGAATTCGGTGAATCCATCAAAGCTCGCCTGGAGCCGGCTTGCACAGGGGACGTCCTTCGGGAACGCTGTGAACCTGTGAAGCTCGGGGTCCCACCACTCCCCATGGACGCCTCTGAGAACCAAGTTGGTCGTTGTCACTGTGACGTCTCGGAGTTCCTCGAACAACACAGGGATTCGCCGGGAGGACGAGCAGCCGATGATGAGGAAATGAAGAGGTCGAGATACTCGCTTCCTTAGAATCTTCATCCTCGTAACAAAGCGCGAGAATTCCTCGTCGCTACGCCACCCTTGCGCCAATCCTCCAATAACTTGGAGCGCTGGACGTTCTTCAAGCCATTGGGCAGCGAAAGCTAAGTCTTCATCTATAACTTCGCAAAATAATGGAACAACAGGAATGCCCTCTTCCGCCAGGAACTCCACGCTGAGCATGTTGCGTCTCTGGTTGAAGAGCTGCCCGTTACGCGACTGTTGCTCGTAGACGCTGAAGGAAGTGCCCGTCACGAACTCGAAGCGCAGTTGTCGGATTCGCTTCCAGAGCGACTCGGAATCCGAGCGGGACCAGAAGGCTTCCAAGAGGGCGTCACGTACAGAGGCAATCAGGCAAATCCGCCCGTCTGGAGGTAGGTGAAACGCTTTCCGCAACTCGATACCGGAACCGTAGCGGATTGTTCCGTTATCCCGAAGAAGATCGTCCAGGGCGATGCCGTAGAGCGCGCGCGAGCCGAGAAGGAGTTCGGTTGGCATCCCTTGGCATAACAAGGGGATAGCCGCGGGTAAGCCCTGGAGGATACGAAACGGCACGTCAATCTTCCTACGGTGCTGATCGAGATTGTCGAGGAGAGCCGCGCTTCTCTCGGGGTCAAAGCAGCTCAGAAGGTCGCCTTGATTGGAAATCTGTGATTCGACCGTCTGAGGTCCTGAGCACAGATCCCGCCGGTACCATCTGCATCGGGCACAGGGAGGCGGAGAGACTGGCAAAATGTGCTGGCCGCGGAAATCAACGAAGAGAGGCTTGGAAGGCGGCATTGCTACTGCCCCTCAAACGAAAGCTGCACCCTTACCCTTCCCGCCGAAAGATCGACGCGAAGCACCTGCCCCAGAAGAGACCCGCCCGTGGAGCCCATAGCGCGCCGAATCGTCGCCGAGATATCGGCAGGAGCATAACCAACCAGCGGCTCGCCCGCATGAATCTGAATGCGAGGCTCTGCCTGGCTGCCTCTTATTGCTACGGAGGGAAGGAGACTTTGGGCGGCGGAAGTCAGATCCTCAAGGTCGAATTCCCAGACGTGCTCTGGTATTAGATCGACCGCCACTCCTCCCTCTCCCTCTGGATCTTTCATCGGCTTGGCAGGAGATGCGTGCTTGTCGCGCTCAGGCTTGTTGCCCATGTGATTCCTCCTATATGTGGGCGCAAGTGTAGCATAACTACTAGCAGTCAACCTTGATGAGTGCTGATTAGACTGCGTTCTTAGGAGGAAGCCCCAGGATCTCTCCCGGGGCTTTTATTTAAACACTATCTATATAACGCCGGACGAACCGAGGGTAGGGCCGCCTCACCGTCCCGGCCTCCCAGGTGGCCACGGTGGAAGCGTCGATCCCGAGCCGTCGAGGTGACAGCGCTCCTACCAGCGGCCAAACCGGCGAGTTCAAGCTAGTGTTATTCCACTCCCGCATCCCACCGATTCACCTCTGGCCGGAGATAGCGCGCGATATCCGGCGCGAGAGGCTCTGTATCCACGACGGTCTTCCTCGCCATCTCTTCTGCGGCAAGCCCGCGGTCTCTCTGACTCGGGAAGGCCCGAAGTGCGAGGAGCACCTCCAGTTTGCATCGCTACACCCTATATCCACATCGCCGTCCTCCTGCCCACAAAATCTTGCGCTTTTTGGGTTGACTTCAGAGTCTTAGGCGTATAGCTTCGGGAGGTAGCAGTAAAGAAGCGGTATGGCAGAGGTCCACGGGTCAAGAACAGCTCTCTTCCCGCCGCCGTGAGGCGCCAAAAGAGCGTTGAAGTCGGGGTGGCAGAGCCCCGACATGGGAATCGAAGCCGCCGATTGTCGGTAGGAGCCGAAGGGGGCTCCGTGTTCGCTGCACGAAAACCGGGCTACGGGCTGGTAGTCGATCCAGCACTCGCACTTTTGAGGTGCGTTTTAGGGGCAACGTCCCGGTCCCACCTGGGGGAGCGCGGAAGCGCGGGGGTATAAGGCAGCGGAGCCGGCCAGCGCCCATACAGGACCAGAAGCCTCACTACCTCACGGCCTGCGGCCGCCCCCCTACCAGAGGGGAGGCCCCCGGTCTCTTCGCCCTGCACCCTGCCCCAACTAATAGGGTATCGATAGGGTATCAGGTACCCTATCTGGTGTATTTCTTCTTGATTTTCTCAAAACACACAGGTACTATTCGAAGCGTAACCGCGGCAGCAATGGCCAAGGGCGACCGCCTTATCCCCGTTGATGTCCGCCATCTACAGAAAGAGAGCGCTTTATGCCGCCCAAAGGTCCGCTTCGCCCAGGACAGCCTGCGCCTGCTTCCGGCCAGTATGGGGAAATTGGTCCGCGTGGAGGTCACGGCCGGGAGGTCACCGTACCAAAGGGTACGATCCTTCCTCCGACCACTAAGCCGAAGTCCACCTATGTCTTAGTAGATCCGACCGACAACAAGTCTGGCCGTGACTAGTCGCCGGTTAGACCAGAGGTCTACACCCTGATCACGCCATCACAAGACCTACAAAGGCCCCAGGATTGCTCCTGGGGCTTTGGTTTTCACGCACTTTCTACATAGCCCTCAAATAGCCGGACGAAGCGAGGGTAGGGACGCTTTACCGTCCCGGCCTCCCAGGCCGCGACCGTCGAAGGATCGATCCCGAGTCGTCGGGCAAGCTCCTCCTGGGAGATGCCCTGCCGGCGCCGTGCTGCCCGGATGCGTTCCCCGAGCGTCTCGGGATCGGGCCTCGGGTCGTACCCGAGAAAGAGGATGACGCCCGGCCAGAACCGGACTTCCGGCTCGTACTTCTCCTGCTCCCAGTTCTCGTAGGTCTTCGGGTTAACCCCGATCTGCTTCGCAGCGTCCCTCTGACGGAGCCCAAGGTCGAGTCGGCGCTTCTTGAGGTGCTCGCCGAGCGTCCGGGGTTTCTCAGGGGTAGCCGTCCCGGGGTTTCCGTCCTCGTAGGGTGACACGGCAGAAAGGGAACGCAGGAATGCCCCTGCGGACATCTGGGAGACCCGAGGTACTCCTGCCGCTGTCCGCCTCCCCTCGTCGAGCGCTATCGGGGACGGGTCTCGGGGCCGCTGCTCGACCGCATCGATCTCCACGTCGAAGTGCCGGCGGTGAGCTTGAAGGAGCTGCGCTCCTCGGCCGGCGAGAGCACGGAGACCGTGGCGGCCCGGGTCGCCGCCGCCCGCAGCCTCCAGATCGAACGCTTCGGCTCACAGGTCGCCACGCCGACCAATTCCACCATGGGCCCCGAGCAGCTCCGCAGATTCTGCAAGGTCGATCCGGCGGGGAGGGCGCTGCTCGACGCCGCCTTCGAGAAGCTCGGCCTCTCCGCCCGCGCCCTCGACCGCGTCCTCAAGGTCGCCCGCACCATCGCGGACCTCAACGGCAGCGACGCCGTCCGCGCGGCTCACCTGGCCGAGGCGATCCAGTACCGCAGCCTGGACCGGCGGGTGGTGGGATGACGTGGATAACCAACTTGACAGACTGTTAACTGGCAAGGAAGGGCGACCCCTCGGTGGAGGCGTAGATCAGGACGTTCGTGTCGAGAAGGATCATGGCTCCCGGGTGGTCGCCTTCAGGGAGTCCCAGGACATCTTGGGCCGCAAAGGAGCGGCGGCAATGGCCTCGAGGCAGCGGTCCACGCTCATCCCATGTCCCGCCTTCGGGGGTTCGAGACGCACCAGGAGAAGGCGGCCCTCGCCCTGACTCTGGATGTCGAAGACATCGCCGGGTTTTGCGGCTGGAAGGACTACGCGCCGCTTGGCATCCGCTGTTGACATGGCCATGGTGGGATTGTCTCACCATGTGTCCAGGATGGCAATTTAGAGAATGCGCTTCTTGTCCATAGGCCGTGCAGTGTAAATTCGCGCACCTTCGGAATGCTGATTCACCATATGTTACCAAAAGGCTTGACACCGGGACGTCAGGGTCTAGAATACGCTCCGCGCTTGCCGCCAGGTTCCACAGATCGCATGCTTCGTGGCTCGACGGAGCCCAGCTCAACGGGCTCCTTGTAAGAAGATTCATGGCAAAACGACACCACACGATCATCCTCATCCCCCACGCGCACGCCAAGCTGCGCAAGTGGCAGGTGACCAACCTCCAGGTCGGGATCGTGGCCGGTGTCTTCCTCCTTCTCTCTCTCGCCGCGGGCCTTTTCACCTGGCTCCACTTCAGCCGCAACGTCAATCCCGTCGAGATCGCCCGTCTGAAGAGCGAGAACCGGCAGCTCCAGAAGGCGAACCTCGACTTCGAGTCGAGCCTCAAGAAGCTCCAGAACCAGCTCTCGGGCTACGAGGAGCGGACGCGGCAGCTCGCCATCGTCGCCGGCGTCGAGGGGCTGGCGAACGGCGCCGAGCCGGGGATCGGCGGCGCCGCTTCCTCCGAGGAGATCGGCCAGGCGTCGGTGCGGCCCGCGATGGCGCTGCCTGCGATCTCGGCGATGTCAGCGCGGGCGGGCGGCCTCGCCGGGACGCTCGACGCGGTCGAGACCAAGCTCAACGAGCGGATGCGCTGGATCTCCTCCACCCCGGCGATCGCACCCGTCAAGGGGATCTTCACCAGCGGCTTCGGCGTCCGCGCCGATCCACTGACCCACGGCCGCGGCATCCACCAGGGGGTCGACATCGCGGCGGCGCCGGGCCAGCCGGTGCACGCCAGCGCCGACGGCGTGGTGGTCGAGGCCGGCGAGGTCGGCGGTCTGGGCCAGGCGGTCTTCGTCGCCCACGGCTTCGGCATCACCACCCGCTACGGCCACATGTCCCACATCGACGTGCGTCCGGGGCAGCGGGTCCGGCGCGGCGACGTCGTGGGGCGGGTCGGCAACACCGGCCGCTCGACCGGCTACCACCTGCACTACGAAGTCCGCGTCGACGGCGATCCCGTCAACCCTCTCGCCTACATCCTCGACGACACGGCAGCCGGCGCCTCCTAGGCGCTCCCGCCCCGTCTTCCCTCGGGGTGGCGGAAGGAATCTTTCTGGTAGACTGCCGGTTGTAGACGCGTGCCTTTGCGCTCGATTTCGAGCCTTCCCCGACCTCAAGTGAGACTTCGATGATCAATACGATTCTGACCAAGATTTTCGGCAGCCAGCACGAGCGCGAAGTCAAGAAGATTCTGCCGCTGGTGGCAGAGATCAACGCGATGGAGCCGCGGATCAAGGCTCTCTCGGACGACGAGCTGCGCGGCAAGACCGCGGAGCTCAAAGCCCAGATCGCCTCCGGTGAGAAGACCCTCGACGACATCCTGGTCCCCGCCTTCGCGGTGGCCCGCGAGGCGGCCTGGCGCTCCGTCCACATGCGGCCGTTCGACGTTCAGCTGCTGGGCGGCATCGTCCTCCACCGCGGGCGCATCGCCGAGATGCGGACCGGCGAGGGAAAGACCCTGGTCAGCACCCTCCCCGGCTACTTGAACGCGCTCGAGGGGAAGGGGGTCCACGTCGTCACCGTCAACGACTACCTGGCCCGCCGCGACGCCGACTGGATGGGTCAGATCTACCGCTTCCTCGGCCTCACCGTCGGCGTGATCCAGCACGACATGCCGGACGCCGACCGCAAGGTGGCCTACGCCTGCGACGTCACCTACGGCACCAACAACGAGTTCGGCTTCGACTACCTGCGCGACAACATGAAGTTCGAGCTCGAGGCGATGGTCCAGCGCCCGCACCACTACGCGATCGTCGACGAGGTCGACTCGATCCTGATCGACGAGGCGCGCACGCCGCTGATCATCTCCGGCCCCTCCGAGGAGTCGATCGACAAGTACTACCGCATCGACCGCATCATCCCCCGCCTGGTCAAGGGGGAGGAGATCGACGACGGGGACGGCAAGAAGAGCACCACCGGCGACTACGTGGTCGACGAGAAGGCCCACCAGGCGGCGCTCACCGAGGAGGGAGTCGAGAAGGTCGAAGAGCTGCTCGGCATCCGCAACCTCTACGATCCCGAGAACATGGAGGTGATCCACGGGGTCAACCAGGCGCTGCGCGCCCACGCCCTCTACCAGCTCGACGTCGACTACCTGATCAAGGACGGCAAGGTGGTGATCGTCGACGAGTTCACCGGCCGCATGATGCCGGGCCGCCGCTGGTCGGACGGCCTGCACCAGGCGGTCGAGGCGAAGGAGGGGGTGAAGATCGAGCGCGAGAACCAGACCCTCGCCACCATCACCTTCCAGAACTACTTCCGGATGTACAAGAAGCTCTCCGGCATGACCGGCACCGCGGACACCGAGGCCTCCGAGTTCGGGCAGATCTACAAGCTCGACGTCACCGTGATCCCCACCAACCGCGACATGATCCGCGACGACCGCGGCGACCTCGTCTACCGCACCGGCCAGGAGAAGTGGAACGCGGTGGTCGAGGAGATCCGCGAGGCGCAGATCAAGGGCCAGCCGGTGCTGGTCGGCACGGTGTCGATCGAGAAGAGCGAGATGCTCTCGAAGCTCCTCAACCGGCCGCCCAAGGTGCCGCACGTCGTGCTCAACGCCAAGTACCACGAGCGCGAGGCCTCGATCGTCGCCCAGGCCGGCCGCAGGGGGGCGATCACCATCGCCACCAACATGGCCGGGCGCGGCACCGACATCCTCCTCGGCGGCAACCCGGAAGGGCTCGCCCGCTCCGAGGCCGATCCGGAGACCGAGCCGGAGGCGTACGCCGAGGCGTACCAGCGCTACCTCGAGACCTGCGCCCGCGAGCGCGAGGAGGTGCTCGCCCTCGGCGGCCTCCACATCCTCGGCACCGAGCGGCACGAGTCGCGGCGGATCGACAACCAGCTGCGCGGCCGCTCCGGCCGTCAGGGAGACCCCGGCTCCTCCCGCTTCTACCTCTCGCTCGAGGACGACCTGATGCGGATCTTCGGCTCCGACCGCATCCAGGGTCTGATGGGCCGCCTCGGCATGGAGGAGGGAGAGGCGATCGAGCACGGCATGGTCAGCAAGGCGATCGAGCGCGCCCAGACCCAGGTCGAGGGGCGGAACTTCGAGACCCGCAAGCACCTCCTCGAGTACGACGACGTGATGAACAAGCAGCGCGAGGCGATCTACAAGCTGCGCCGCGACATCCTCGAGGGGCGCGAAGGGCGCGACTACGTGATGGGGGTGGCGACCGACATCGTCGACGGCCTCCTCGACCTCCACTGCCCCGAGAAGTCCGATCCGCAGGATTGGGACCTCACCGGCCTGCGCACCGAGATGCTCGCCTACTTCAACATCAACGCCGGCGACATGAACCTCGACCAGATGGGGATCGACGAGCTGCGCGAGAACCTGATGCGGGTGGTCGAGGAGCGCTACGCCGACAAGGAAAAGCGCCACGCTCCCGAGGTCATCCGCGGCTTCGAGCGCGCCGTCATGCTGCAGAGCGTGGACACCTCCTGGAAGGATCACCTGCTCGCCCTCGACCACCTCAAGGAGGGGATCGGCCTGCGCGGTTACGGGCAGCGCGATCCGCTCCAGGAGTACAAGAAGGAGAGCTTCGATCTCTTCGAGATGATGCGCGACCGGGTGGAGAACGACATCATCCAGAAGCTCTTCCGCTACGAGCCGGTCACCGAGGAGCAGATGCTCGAGCAGCGCGTCCGCCAGGAGCGGACGACCCCCAGGATCGAGTTCTCGGCGCCGCCGAAGGTCGAGGGGCAGCGCCCGCAGCCGGCGGTCAACCGCGACGCCAAGGTGGGGCGCAACGACCCTTGCCCGTGCGGCTCGGGGAAGAAGTACAAGAAGTGCCACGGGGCGGGGGTCAGCGTCGGCTGACGTCCTCGGGACGGGACTCGCGAGCAAAAGGGCGGCCGGTCGGCCGCCCTTTTCACAGGCGACCTGATATCCTGCGGGCGGAATCCGGTCCGGCCCGCGTGCTCTCGTTGAACCATCGTTTCGTTTTGAAGGAACCATTGTACGCATGAACGATTTCGATCCCCGCCCCGCTCTCACGTTCGACGACATCTCGATCATCCCCGGCTTCTCGGAGGTCCATCCGAACCAGGTCGAGCTGCGGACCCAGGTCTGCCGCGGGATCGAGATGAACATGCCGATCCTCTCCGCGGCCATGGACACGGTCACCGAGTCGCGCCTGGCGATCGCCCTCGCCCAGGAGGGAGGGATCGGCATCGTCCACAAGAACCTGACGGTCGACGTGCAGGCCGAGGAGGTGGACCGGGTGAAGCGCAGCGAGGCGGGGATGATCGTCGATCCCGTCACCATGCGCCCGGACCAGAGCATCCGCGAGGCGCTCGACGTGATGGCCCTCTACAAGATCTCGGGCGTGCCGGTGACCGACGCTCAGGGGCACCTGGTCGGCATCCTCACCAACCGCGACCTGCGCTTCGAGGAGAACCTCGACAAGAGGATCCGCGACCTGATGACGCGGGAGAACCTGATCACCGTCCCCGAGGGGACGACGCTCGAGCAGGCCAAGGCGCAGCTCCACCACCACCGCATCGAGAAGGTCCTGGTGGTCGACGCGGCCGGCAACCTCAAGGGGCTGATCACGGTCAAGGACATCCAGAAGGCGATCCAGTACCCGAACGCCTGCAAGGACGAGCTCGGCCGGCTGCGGGTCGGCGCGGCGGTCGGCTCCTCGGGCGACTACCTCGAGCGCGCCGCGGCGCTGGTCCGCGCCAAGGTCGACCTGCTGGTGCTCGACTCCTCGCACGCCCACAGCCGCGGCGTGCTCGACGCCACCGCGAAGCTGCGCGAGACCTTCCCCGAGGTCCGGCTGGTCGTCGGCAACGTGGCGACCGCCGAAGGGACGCTGGCGCTGATCGAGCGCGGCGCCGACGCCGTCAAGGTCGGCATCGGGCCGGGGAGCATCTGCACGACGCGGATCGTCACCGGCGCCGGCATCCCCCAGGTCACGGCGGTGGTCGACTGCGCCCGCGCCGCGGGCGAGCACGGCATCCCGATCATCGCCGACGGCGGCATCAAGTTCTCGGGCGACCTGCCGAAGGCGATCGCCGCCGGCGCCCACTCGGTGATGATCGGCTCGCTGTTCGCCGGCACCGAGGAGAGCCCGGGCGAGACGATCCTCTACCAGGGGCGCACGTTCAAAGCCTACCGCGGCATGGGCTCGCTGTCGGCGATGGCGCGCGGCAGCGCCGACCGCTACTTCCAGGAAGGGAGCGGCGCGCTCTCGAAGCTGGTGCCGGAAGGGATCGAGGGGATGGTGCCCTACAAGGGGAGCGTCCACGCCATGCTACCGCAGCTCACCGGCGGCCTGCGTTCGGGGATGGGGCTCGCCGGCTGCGCCTCGATCGAGGAGCTGCGCACCAAGGCCAGGTTCGTGCGCATCTCCCCCGCCGGCCTCAAGGAAGGGCACGCCCACGACGTGGTGATCACCAAGGAAGCGCCGAATTATTGGGTGGAGCGGTAGAAGACAGCCGGTCCCATCGAGCCCAAAAGCCCCGAGATCCCTACGACAGCTCCCCATCTTCAAAGCTGACCGGAAGAGGCGGTCTCTCTCCGGTAGCTCTGCCGCAGAGCCGGTTTCTCTGTCGCGACTCCAGTATCCCTGACGCGGAATCAACTGCCCCGCCGTAACTCCCTGGAGTTTCCGTGGAGCATCCAGCTCTGCCGCAGAATAAGAATAGCTGTCGCGAGATAAGAATCGCTGACGTGGAATAAGGATCGCTGTCGCGAGATAAGAATCGCCGGGGCAAAATAAGAATCGCCGTCACCGACCAAGAATCGCTGCCGCAAAATAAGATTAGCTGTCGCGAGATAAGGATCGCTGTCGCGACCTAAGAATCGCTGCCGCAAACCAAGCATCGCTGTCGCCAAGTAAGAATCGCTGGCTCAAGGTCACTATAGCTGTCGCGAGATAAGAATCGCCGGGACAAAATAAGATCGCTGTCTCAAAATAAGAATCGCCGCCGCATCGTCCCGACAAATGAAGCCCGCGGAGGAACGTCGGGACAACCAGCAGAACTTTGCGTCAGAGAAGCTGCTGCGGATCGATGTCGATGACGAGGTCGTAGCCGGGGTTTTTCGGCAGGACTTCTTTCAGCATGCGGTGGAGACCGCGCCCGTCGGCGGAGCGCGCTAAGCAACTGGAAGCGCCATTCGCCGCGCAGCCGCTCGAGCGGCGCGGGGGCGGGGCCGGAGATGCGGACGGAGCGCGCGAAGGGGTGGGCCGCGAGGTCGGCGGCGAGGGCGGAGATCAGGGTCCAGGCGCGATCGCGGTTCTTGTCGCGCACCAGGAGCTGCGCCATGCGGGTGTACGGGGGGTAGTGGAAGACCCGCCGGAAGCGCATCTCCTCGCGGGCGAAGCCTTCGTCGTCCTGGCGCAGGGCGGCCTGGATGGCGTAGTGGTCCGGATGGTAGGTCTGGATCACCACCCGGCCGGGGCGCTCTCCCCTCCCCGCCCGGCCGGCCACCTGCACCAGCAGGTTGTAGGTGCGCTCGACGGCGCGGAAATCCGGAAAGCTCAGGTAGGCGTCCGCCGCCAGCACGGCGGTCAGCGCCACGTTCGGAAAGTGGTGCCCCTTGGAGACCATCTGGGTGCCGATCAACACCTGGATCTCGCCGCGCTCGAAGCGCTCGAGCAGGGCGGCCGGACCGCCGGGGCGGCGGGCGGTGTCGCGGTCGAGCACGTCCACGGCGACGCCGGGGAAGAGCTCCTTGAAGTCCTCCTCCACCCGCTCGGTGCCGGCGCCGATCGGCTCGAGCGCCTCCTCCTTGCAGGTCGGGCAGACCTTGGGGGTGGGGATCATCGAGCCGCAGTAGTGGCAGACCAGCCGGCGGTCGCGGCGGTGGAAGGTGCGCGGCAGGCCGCAGTCCTCGCAGCGCAGGTCCTCGCCGCAGGCGCGGCAGAGGAGCATCGGCGAGTAGCCGCGGCGGTTGCGCAGCAGGATCACCTGGTCGCCGTCGGCCAGCGCCTGGCGGATCTCGGCTTGCAGGCGCTCGCTGAAATGGATCTCGCCCGGCCGGCGGGAGACCCCGGCCTCGCGGAGGTCGACCAGGATCCCCTCGGGGAGCGTCCCCTGCCCGGCACGCTCGGTCAGCACCAGCAGCTCCACCTTGCCGCGCTCGGCGTTCCAGCGGCTCTCGAGGCTGGGGGTCGCCGAGACGAGGAGCGCCGCGGCGCCGGCGTCGCGGCCGCGGACCAGCGCCAGGTCGCGGGCGTTGTAGCGCGGCGAGAGCTCCTGCTTGTAGGAGGTGTCCTGCTCCTCGTCGACCACGATCAGGCCGAGGTCGACGACCGGGGCGAAGAGGGCCGAGCGGGGGCCGAGCACGATCCGCGCCTCGCCGCGGCGGACCCGCTCCCACTCCTGATGCCGCTCGCCGGTCCCCATCCCGGAATGGAGGATCGCCACGTGATCGCCGAAACGGCGCTCGACGGCGCGGGCGAGGGCGGGGACGAGCGAGATCTCGGGGACCAGCAGGATCGTCGAGCGCCCCAGCGCCAGCGCCGCCTCGGCGGCGCGCAGGTAGACCTCGGTCTTGCCGGAGCCGGTCATCCCCTGGAGGAGGAAGGGCGAGAGCTCGCGGCGGTCGAGGACGGCGGTGAGACGGGCGAGGGCGTGCGCCTGGTCCGGGCGGAGGTGGATCTCCGGGGGTATCCCGAGGGTGCCCGGCGCCGCGTTCATGCGGTGGCGATCGAGCGAGAGGCGCTCGATCTGGGTGAACTGGCGCAGGACGCCGAGCGAGACAAGGCGGCGGACCACGGCCGGCGTGCAGCCGACGGCGTCCGTCACCTCGGCGGTGGTGGCGGGGCGGCCGATGGCGGCGAGGTACTGGACGACCTCCTTGCCGGCGGCCGAGCGGCCGGCCGTGGCGAGATGGCCGGTGATCTCCCCCGGCGCCAGCTCGACGGCGTTGACGTAGCGCGCCGAGCGGGCGCGGTGCTCCTCGCTGCCGACCCGGCCGCTCTCCGCGAGCGTGGCGAGGACGGCGTCGAGATCCGGAGTGTCGCCCAGCCGGGACTGCAGCTCGGCGACGGTGATCTTGCCGCCGCCGCGGAGGGCGTCGAGGACGGCGGTCTCCCCCACCGTCCGCGGCAGGGCGAGGGCGCCGGCGTTGGTCAGCCAGATCTTGCGGTCCCCCCACGGCGGCAGATCGGAGGGGAGCATGGTGCGCACGACCTCGCCGAGCGGCGAGAGGTAGTAGTCGGCGGTGAAGCGGGCGAGCTCGAGGAGGTCGGGGGTGAGCACCGGCTCGCGGTCGAGGATCTCGACGAGAGGCCGCAGCGTCATCCCCTCCGGACGATGGGTGTGGACCTTGACGATCAGCCCGGTCAGCCGGCGCCGGCCCATCAGGACGCGGGCGCGCACCCCGGGCCGAGCCTGGGAAGCCCACGCCGCCGGCACCTCGTAGGTCAGAGGATCCGGCAGCGGCAGCGGCAGGGCGACATCGGCGAGGAGGTCAGGCATGGGGAGAGCGGGGGCTGACACGGACTGACACGGACGAGCACGGACCAACAAGGACAGGGCTGAGACCGGCCGGAACCTTGTCCTTGTCAGTCCCTGCTCGTCCGTGTCAGTCCGTGGTCAACCCTTCCCCTTGTTCCGGCACTCCTCGGAGCAGAAGATCTCCCCTCCCCCGCCAGCGCCCTTCAGGGCACGGCTCGCCGGGAGGTAGGCGCCGCAGGCGGCGCAGGCGACCAGCGTCTCGGTGACGGCGGCGGCGGCGTGCGGCGGCGGGACCTGGGCGCGGGGAGGCGCGCCGAAGACCGCGGCGCGGAAGCTGGGCGGAGAAGCTCTTCACCGCCAGGCGCAGGATGAAGAGGAGAAGGAGGATGCCGAGGAGCCGGGTCACGGGACCTCAGGTGCGCTGGCGGGCCACGGCGTCCGCGAGCTTCTTGACGTCCGGATTGGCCGGCTGCATCTGCTGGAGCTGCGCGAGCACCTGATGGGCGCGGTCGAGCTTCTTGAGGTCGAAGGCGAGCACCACGACCTCGTTGTAATAGGACTGCCAATGATCCGGGGCCAGCTTCTGGGAGCGGTGGAACTGGTCGAGCGCCTGGTCGAACTTCCCCGTCCCGCGGTAGGTGATGCCGAGGTCGGTCATCACGTCCGGATCGCCCGGCTTGAGCTCGAGGTAATGGCTGTAGAGCTCCGCCGCCCGCGACCAGTTCTGGATGTCGAAGTTGAGGTCCGCCAGCTTGCGCACCGCCTGGGCGTCGTTGGGGTTCTTCTCCACGAAGTCGCGGAGCTGCTGGATCTCGGCCATCGCCGGTCCGCCGGCCTGGCCACCGGCGCCGGGCGCCGCGCCGGCGCCCATGGCCCCCGAGTCGGCGACCCGGGCGTCGGTCGGACCGCCCGCCGGACCTCCGGCCCCCCCGGGATCCTCGCCGGTGGCGATCTGCGCCCGTAGCGCCGGCGTCAGCCGCGGCGGCTGGCGGGTGGCCATCGCCTCGAACAGGAGATAGGCGGAGACGAAGCCGATCAGCAGGCCTCCCATCAGGAACAGCAGATTGTCCTTGTTCAAGAGATCAGCGCCCGCTTTCCCGCACCGCGGTCCACGTGCCGCGCGGGGGCTGCCCCGTCACCAGCTCGTGGGTACCCCATGTGCCGTCGATTCGATTGGTGCCGAGGGTCCCTTCCCAGAGGCTGTCCGCTCCCCCCTGGGCGTCGATCCGCTCGAGCCGGAGATGACCGCCCGCCAGGCTGCCGCGGAAGGAGCCGGCGCCGCCGCCGTCGATCTGGTACGAGCCGCTGACCACCGTGCCGTTGAGGCGCAGGTCGAAGGTGGCGGTGAAGCTCTGCGGCAGGACGGTCACCCGCCAGCGGCCGGTGAGAGCGTCGGCCGGGCGGGACGGACCGCTGTCCCCCTCGAGCAGGGCGATCCGCCGCATCCGCTCCTGGAGGTTTTCGAGCTGGCTGTTGAGCCGGGCCTCCGCGGTGTGGGCGGCCTCGCGGGCGGCGGCGAGCTGGTCGCGCAGGGTCTCGAGCGTGCCGAGCGACATCGCGTCGGAGGCCAGCGTCTGGTCGAGCCGGCCGAGGACGGCCGACACAGCCTCGCGGGCCCGCCGCTCCCGCTCGCGGATCTCGTTGTAGCTGACCAGGTCGAGCGACAGCAGCCGGCGCTCGAGGCGCAGCTCGGTCTGCACGCTGGCGGGGCTGGCGGCAGAAGAGCTCGCGGGCTCCTGGGCTCCCATCGCAGGCGACAGGAGCAACAGGAGGAGGAGTGAGGTCCAGGCTGGAAGGAAGCGGGTCATGGGAGGGGGATTCTATCAGGGTCGGAGGCAGCTCCGGGTGGGAGCCGTTCGTAGGGTGCGCTGTGCGCACCAGCGACGTTGACGGTGCGCACAGCGCACCCTACGGTTCCGAGGATTCGCGAGGGTGGGCCCCAAAGAAAAAGGCCGCTCCGGAGAGCGGCCTTGAAGCTTCCGCCGAGGGCGGGAACCGGCTCTAGCTGGCGGCCTTGACCGTTCGCGACCGCTTCTCGAGGCTGCTGTTGAGCGACTGTTCGACCAGCTCCTCGGCTTCCCGCTCGCTGATCACCTTGACGTGGGCGACTTCGCTGACGATGAAGTACTTGGCGCGCTCGAACATCTTTTTTTCACGGAAGGAGAGGCTCTTGCGCTGGGAGACGAGTCGGAGGTTCTTGAGCACCTCGGCCACATCGGTGAGGCGGCCGGTCTTCATCTTGTCCAGATTCTGTTTGTAGCGCCCCTTCCAGTCCTTGTAGGTGTCGATGTTGCCGTCCTCGAGAATGTCGAAGAGCGCCCGGACCTCGCGGGTGTGGCACAGCGGGCGCAGGCCCACCAGCTCGAGGTTGGACTTCGGCACCATCACTTTGGAGTTGTTGGCGAGAAGACGGAGGTGGAAGTACATCTGCTCCACTCCATCCATATGCCCGGGTTCGATCTTCTCGACCAGGCTGACGCCGTGGTTGGGGTAAACCACCTTCTGACCGACCTTTAATGTCACGTCGAGACCCCCTTGAATTGAGGCACGATAGAACGGGAGTTACGGCAAGTAAGTCGCTGAGGGACTTCCTCTTACGTCGCTTGTTATACACCGGTTTCAGGGTCCCCGTCAACTCCGTCGGTGCCGGAAGGGCGAAACAGGGGTGTCACAAAGCGTCGACCCGGAGAGGAGAAGGAGGCGTGGTTGACACCTCGGAGGCGAGTCCCTAGGATTCCCTCGCGGTCCGGCCGGAGTGGCGGAATGGCAGACGCAGCGGACTCAAAATCCGCCGCCCCTTGCGGGCGTGTGGGTTCGACTCCCATCTCCGGCACCAACCCCCTCCCCGGCTCTCGCGGCAGGTGAAACAAGAAACCAACAAATGAGACGAGGACGGCGGAACGGGCCCGCCGCCCCCCTCGAGCAACCTCAAGCGTTACATCTTCTTCTTGGTGTGGGTGACGTCCACCCGGGCGGCCGTCTTGTCGGTGCCGTCCTCGGTGAAGGAGACCCGCGCGTCGTCGCCGACCTGGAGGTCGGCGAAGGTGATCTCCTTGCCGGCGCCGCGGAACTTGGTCGAGGCGTCGGTCTTGAAGGTCGAGGTGTCGCTGCCGTGGGTGACCGTGAAGGTCTGGGCGGTGGCGTCGATCGAGGCGATGTCGCCGTGCATGCGGTGATACTGCTTGCTGCTCGCGGCGCTCTTGGCGGTGTCGTCAGCGGTCACGGTGGCGGCGGAGATACCGCCGACCAGGACGAGAGCCAGAGCTAAGATCAGATGCTTGTGCATAGGAAGTGCCTCCTCGGAGCGAAGGCATCACCATTGATGCCTTCTGTGGGTTGAACGTCTGCGGGGAGGATTTTGCAAAGCCCGCGCCAACCTGGCGAGCAGGCCGATCTACTCGTAGCGCAGGGCGTCGATCGGATCGAGCCGCGAGGCCTTGGCCGCCGGGTAGATGCCGAAGAAGACCCCCACCCCGGCCGAGAAGCCGATGGCGATGCCGACCGCCCACAGGGGGACGTGGGCCGGCGGGAAGCCGGGGATCAGCTTGGAGACCACCGCCCCCAGGCCGTAGCCGAGGGCGAGGCCGATGCCGCCGCCGATCAGCGACAGGGTGACCGCCTCGATCAGGAACTGGATGAGGACGTCCTGGCGGCGCGCCCCGACCGCCTTGCGGACGCCGATCTCGCGGGTGCGCTCGGTGACCGACACCAGCATGATGTTCATGATGCCGATGCCGCCGACGAGCAGCGCGATGCCGACCACGCCGCCGACCACGGCGGTGACGCTGCCGAGGATCTTGTTGACCGTGTTCAGGATCTCGTCCTGGGTCTGGATCTCGAAGTCGTCGGGCTCGCTGCTCGGGATCTTGTGGCGCTGGCGCAGCAGGCGGGTGATGCCGTCCTTGACCTGCTCGACCTTGTCGGCGGCCGTCGCCTGGAGGCGGATCTGGATCTGGTCGGCGGCGTTCCTGCCGAACAATACGACCCCCGAGCTGAACGGCACGTAGACGATGTCGTCGAAGTCCATCCCCAGGTTCTGCCCCTTCTTCTCCATCACGCCGATGACGGTCGCCGGGTAGACGTCGAGGTAGATCTCCTTGCCCAGCGGGTCGGGGCCGAGGTTGAGCTCGTCGGCGATCTTGGGGCCGATCACCGTCACCTTGCGGTGGTTGTCGATGTCGATCTGGGAGAAGAAGCGGCCGCGGTCGACCGTCTGGTTGGTGACGTCCTGGTAGTTCTCGGTGGCGCCGATCATCATGAACGGGGTGTGCTTCCTGTCCTTGTACTTCACCGTCGCCCGGCCGAGGACGAAGGGGGACATCAGCTTGACGCCGGGAATCTTCTCGGCGATCGCCTGGCCGTCGTCGTAGGTGAGCTTGACCTGGCGGGCGGCGAGCCCCGGGATGTTGCTGCGGTCGGTCTTCGCCGACACCGCGATGAAGGTGGCGCCCACTCCCTGGAGCTGCTCGGTGATCGTGTACTGGAGCCCCTGGACGATCGACACCACGGCGATCACCGCCGCGACGCCGATGATGATCCCGAGCGTGGTCAGGATCGAGCGCATCAGGTTGGCGCGGAGGGCCGCGAGGGCGATGCGGAAGTTCTCGAAAAAGGCCACGGAGATCCTACTTTCAGGCGGGAGAGGTGGCCGGGTTGGCCGCCGTCGCCCGCGCCGTCGGCTGGTCGGAGATGACCTTGCCGTCGCGCAGCAAGACCTTGCGCCAGGCGTGCTCGGCGATGTCGGGCTCGTGGGTGACCAGCACCACCGTGTTGCCGCTCTGGTGGAGCTCGTCGAAGAGGTTCATGATGTCCTCCGAGGTCGCCGAGTCGAGGTTGCCGGTCGGCTCGTCGGCGAGCAGGATCGACGGCCGGTTGACCAGGGCGCGGGCGATGGCGACCCGCTGGCGCTGGCCGCCGGAGAGCTCGTTGGGCATGTGGGTCATGCGCGCGCCGAGCCCCACCTTCTCGAGCGCCTGCTTCGCCCGCTCCCGCCGCGCCGCGCGGGCGAGCCCGGCGTAGATCAGCGGCAGCTCGACGTTGTGCAGGGCGTCGGTGCGCGACAGCAGGTTGAAGGTCTGGAAGACGAAGCCGATCTCCTTGTTGCGGATGCCGGCGAGCTGGGTGTCGTCGAGCTCCTGGACGGCGGTGTCGTTCAGGATGTAGCTGCCGGAGCTCGGGGTGTCGAGGCAGCCGAGGAGGTTCATCAGCGTCGACTTGCCGCTCCCCGACGAGCCCATGATCGCCACGTACTCCCCGCGCTCCACCGACAGGTCGACGCCGTTCAGGGCATGCACCTTCTCCGCTCCCATGTCGTACACCTTGTAGACGTCGCGCAGCTCGATCAGCGGCATCAGGAGCCCTTCTTCGCGGGCGTCGCCCCTTGCGTGTCGCTCTTCCGGTCCTCGTCCTCGCTGGTCACGCTGACCTCGACCGCGTCACCGTCCTGGAGGTCGCGCAGCGCCCGGTAGGGACCGGTCGCCACCTTGTCACCCGGCTTGAGGCCGGACGCGACCTCGACCCGGGTCTCGTCCGAGATCCCGGTCGAGACCGGCCGCTGGTGCGCCTTCCCCCCCTCGACCACGAAGACGACCTTGATCTCCTTGGCATTGTCCTTGGCGCCGACGGGCTGGCGCTCGACGATCGCCTGGATCGGCACCACCAGGGCGTTGGTGTGCGAGGCGGTGTTGATCTCGGCGCGCACCGACATGCTGGCGCGCAGGTCGGCGTCCGGCTTCTCGAGCAGCACCTTGACCTTGAAGAAGGTGACGTCCGGCTGGTTGGCGCGGTTGTAGCCCGAGCTGCCGACCTCGACCACCTTGCCGAGGTACTCCTTGGCGGGGAGAGCGTCGACGCGCAGGATGGTGGCCTGGCCGAGCTTGACGGCGACGATCTCCGTCTCGTCGACGTCGACCTCGGCGAGGATCTCCGACATGTCGGCGATGGTGGCGATCACCGAGGCGGAGTTGTTCATCGTCCCGGAGACCACCACCTCCCCCTCCTTGGCGTTGAGGGTGATCACCCGCCCGGTCAGCGGCGCGTAGATCGTCGTCTTGGTGAGGTCGTCCTGCGCCTTGATCAGGTTGGCGTCGGTCTGGCGCACCGCCTCGTGGGCCGAGTCGACCGCCAGCCGGGCGGAGGTCTCGGCGAGCTGCGCCGCCTCGAGATCCTGCTGCGTCGTGATCCCCTCGCTGCGCAGCTTCTGAGCGCGGGCGAGCTTGACCTTCGCGTCGGCGAGCGAGACCTCCGACTGCTGCACCGCCGTCTTCGCGCTGCGCAATTGCGCCGCCCACTGGTCGCGCACGGCGAGGAAGGCGGCCTCCTCGAGGTGGAGGAACGGCTTGCCGCGCGCGATCACGTCCCCCTCCTGGACGTAGAGCTTGTCGATCTTGCCGACCACGTGGGCCGAGATGTTGACCTTGATCCGCGGCTGCAGCTCCCCCGTCGCCTTGACCACCTGCGCCACGTCGCGCCGCGCCACCTCCTCGGCATAGACCTTGGCGCCCTTGCCGCGTCCCTGCGCGCGCAGGCTGGCGAACACGATGCCGCCCAGCGCCACGAGGACGACGGCCCCGATGAGAAATTTCTTCACGCCAGCTCCCTTACCCCAAGTGATGAGCGATCAACCGAAAACCGCCGCCCACCCGACCTTGGCGGCGACATAAAGGACCCACAACACCAGCGTCACGCTGGCCGCCGTCGCCGTCGAGACCTTGGCGGTGAGGCGATAGCCGACGATAAACAGGGCCAGGGTCCACAGCGAGAAGAAGTCGAGGCTCGACAGCAGGGCCTTCACGGCCGGGCCGGTCGACTCGGGCGCGAAGGCGCCGAGGTTGGAGGCCAGGATCCCGCCGCCCTGGGCTTCCTTGACGGAAATGTGCTGGCGGCTGAGCAGCAGCGGCAGCGTGAGCAGGGCAGCCACCAGCCCCGGGACGTAGGCGTGCATCGTCGTCGCGAAGCTGGTCTTGAACGGGATCTCGCTGCCGCCGAAGAAGCGGAAGGCGGCCAGGAAGAGGGCGGCGACGATGAGGTCGACGATGGCGATGAAGACCGGCAACAGCCAGATGACGACGGCGCTGACCTTCCGCCCCATCGCGGCACGCCTGCTCCACCTGCTCGGGAGAGGCCTTCCCCCCCTGGCGCTTCTCCATCTGTTCCTTGACCATCTGGCGCATGCTGTCCGGGTCGATGCGGCTTTGGGTCAGCACCCCTACGCAGGTGCTGAGCACCATCACGACGAGCAGGGCGATCCCCCAGGTCGGCCGCTCCGCGATCGACCGGAAGGTCTTGACGGGCGCGACCAGGACGCCGATCAGGCGGCCGAAACCGGAATCCTCGAGAGCGGCCATGACGGGTTACCTCTCCCCCGGGAGCAGCCCGCGGCGGAAGCTGTAGCGTTGCTGGCGGAAGTCGGGGGCCAGCGGATCGTCGATGACGATCCCCTCCTGATCGGGCAGGCGGCCGATCGAGCGGTAGTACTCGGCGAGGGCGGTCCGGTAGTTGACCGTCGCCGTGACCTCCTGGCTGCGCGCCTGGGTGAGCTGGTCCTGGATCTGGGTGATCTGGAACGCCGTCGACATGCCGTTCTCGTAGCGCTTCTTCTCGGCGTCGAGGTTCTTGTCCTGGAACTCGCGGGCGATGCGGGCGGCGTCGATCGCCTTGATCGCCGTGTCGAGCCCGCGGGCGGCGCGCCGCACCTCGGTCTCCACCTGCTTCTTCTCCTGCTCGTAGAGCTGGGCGTTGCGGTCGACGTCGATATTGGCGCTGGCGCTCTGCGCCCGCGCGGCGCGGTTCTGGATCGGATACTTGAAGGCGAGCGACGCCTGCCAGGAGCGGAAGTCGAGGCCGGTGACCTGGCTGAAAGCGTTGTTGAACTGCAGGCCCGTCCCCTGATAGCCGTACTGGACGTGGAGGCCGAGGGTCGGCTTGGTCAGGCTGCGGTAGTAGTCGGCGTCGGCCTTGGCCTGCGCGAGGTGCAGCAGGTCGGTGTGGAGCTCCGGGCGCTGCTCGAAGGCGATGCGCAGGGCCTCGTCGACGTGGGCGGTGACCTTCTCGCCGGTCACCGGATCGCTGGTCGGCACGATCGGCATCTCCCACAGCCTGCCCGAGGGGAAGTTCATCAGCTGGCGCAGAGAGTCCTCGGCGTCGCCGACCGCCGAGGTCGCCTGGATGATCGCCTCGTCGCGGGTGGCGATCGCCGCCTCGCTCTGCGTGATGTCGAGCGGCGCCAGGGTGCCGACCTGCACCTGGATGCGGTTGCGGTCGTTGAGGTCGCGGGCGAGCTGCAGGCTCTCGCGGGCGACGGTGAGCTGCTCGCGGTTGTTGACCAGCGTCCAGTAGGCGTTGACCACCGCCTGGGTGATGGTGGTCACCTGGAGGGCGAAGTCGCCTCGGCTGACCAGGCTGTTGGTCTGCGCGATCACGATGTTCCGCTCGGCGGCGAGCCTGCCGTAGGAGTTGAGCAGCGGCTGGTCGAAGGAGAACGTGACCCCCGTGCCGTAGGTCGCCGGGAAGGCCAGCCCCGCTTCTCCCCGCGAGAACGGATGGTAGGAGTTGTCGACCCCGACGCTCACGCTGCCGCCGGTCGGCAGGTTCTGGGCGACGCCCACACCGAAGGCGTTCGAGCGCCCCTGAGAGCTGAACTGGGTCGGGTCGATCGAGGCTGAGGGGTTGTCGATGAAGTCCAGCGAGCCGGTCAGGTTCAGGTCGTAATAGCCGAGCGCCCCGGTGACGCCGAGCTGGGTCTGATTGCGGACGTAGCGCTGGATCACGATCTGCAGGTTGCGCTGCAGGGCGATCTCGATCGCCTGGTCGATCGACAGCTGGATCGCGTTGTCCTTCAAGGTCAGCGCCGGGATCTCCGCCGGCGGGGGCGGCTGCAGGAGGGTGCTGACGTGGGTCTGCGCGGCCTGGGCCGGAACGGCCGCGCCGGCCGCGAGAGCCAGGCCGGCCAGCAGCAGCGCTCCCCGGCGGTGCCACGAAACGGATCGCAAGAACGTTTTCTTCATTGAGTTAAGACCCCTGAGTAATCCTCAGAATATGAGCCGGATGGAAGTCGGGATGCCGCGCCGCGGCCGCTCGCCGGACTCCCGCCGAGATGTACGCACCGGTCGGTCAAAAGTTCTCGAGCCACTCTACGCCAAATCCTTGCCGATCTTACCCGGGAACGTCCCGCCTCCGGCGAGCTCGCCGGGGAAGAAACACGCCACGGCGCGCTCCGGAGCCGTCGCAGCCGTCTGCGCGAGCGGCGGCCGCTCGACGGCGCAGCGCGCGCGGGCGCTCGGGCAGCGCGGATGGAACGGGCAGCCGGCGGGGGGCGCGAACGGGCTCGGCGGCTCCCCCGCCAGCACGATGCGCCGCCGCCGTCCCCCCCGCGCCGACGGCACCGACGGCGGCTACCGGCACGGCGGAGAGCAGGCTCGCCGTGTAGGGGTGGAGAGGCCTGCGCAGCAGCTCCGCGGCCGGCGCCAGCTCGACGACGCGGCCGAGGTAGAGTACCGCGATCCGGTCGGCCAGCCGCTCGACCGCCGCCATGTCGTGCGCGATCAGCAGCAGGGCGAGCCCGAGCCGCGCGCGGAGGTCGGCGAGCAGGTCGAGGATCTGGCCGCGGACCGCGGCGTCGAGCGACGAGACCGGCTCGTCGGCCACCAGCAGCTCGGGCTCGGGCGCCAGGGCGCGGGCGATCGCCAGCCGCTGCCGCTGGCCGCCGGACAGCTCGTGCGGCAGGCGCGCCGCGAGCTCCGGCGCCAGCCCCACCGCCGCCAGCAGCTCGGCGGCCCGCGCCCGCCGCCCCGCCGGCCCCAGGGTGCCGTGGATCGCCAGCGGCTCCGCGAGGATCGCGCCCACCCGCTGCCGCGGATCGAGCGAGCCGTAGGGGTCCTGGAAGACCATCTGGAAGCGCCGCCGGCACCGCCGCAGAGCGCGCCCCTCGAGCGCCAGCAGGTCCTCGCCGGCGAAGCGGACGCTCCCCTCGGTCGGCTCGACCAGCCGCAGGGCGCAGCGGCCGAGCGTCGTCTTGCCGCTCCCCGACTCGCCGACCAGGGCCACGCACTCCCCCGCCGCCACCGTGAGGTCGACGCCGGCGAGGGCGCGCAGCCTGCCGCGCCGCGTGCGGTACTCCTTGCCGAGCCCGGCGAGGGCGAGCAGCGCGCTCAAAGCCCCTCCTCGCGAGACGTCCGCCGGAAGGTCCGCGGCTTCCCGGGCGAGCGGCGGCGGCCAGCAGCCCGCGCGTGTAGGGGTCGGCCGGAGCGCGGAACAGCTCGGCGACCGCCGCCGTCTCGACCACCCGGCCCGCGTGCATCACCACCACCCGGTCGCAGCTCTCCGCCACCACTCCGAGGTCGTGGGTGATCAGCAGGACGGCGAGGCCGAGCTCCCGCCGGAGGTCGGCGAGGAGCTCGAGGATCTGCGCCTGCAAGGTGACGTCGAGCGCCGTGGTCGGCTCGTCGGCGAGCAGCAGCTCCGGCCGGCCGGCGAGCGCCATGGCGATCATCGCCCGCTGGCGCTGGCCGCCGGAGAGCTGGTGGGGGTAGTCGCCGAGCCGCCGTCCGGCGTCGGCGATCGCCACCCGGTCGAGCAGCCGCGCCGCCGCGGCCCAGGCCGCGCGCCGCGTCAGCCGCTCGCCGGGCGGGCCGGGAGGATGGGCGCGCAGGACCTCGGCGATCTGGAAGCCGACGGGTAAGACCGGGTTGAAGGCGGTCGCCGGCTCCTGGAAGATCATGGCGATCCGCCGCCCGCGCACCGCGCGCCACGCCGGCTCGCCGAGCGTCAGCAGGTCGAGCGCAGCGGCATCTGGAGCGGCATCTGGGGCGGAGCGGTGGAGCCGGACGCTGCCGGCGGTCACCCGTCCCGGCGGCGGCACCAGGCCGAGCAGGGCGAGGGCGGTGAGCGTCTTGCCCGATCCCGACTCCCCCACCAGCCCCACCGCCTCGCCGCGGCCGACGGTGAAGGAGGCGCCGCGCACCACCGGCCGCCACCCGCCCGCGGCGGCCGCCGCGGGAAACGAGACCTCCAGGCCCTCCACCTCGAGCAGCGGCGGCACCGGCCTCATCGGGGAGCGGCGTCTGCGGCGTGGGCGAGCTGCCGCAGCCAGCCGACCACCGAGGCGACGCCGAAGCCGGTGGCGCCGGTGAAGCGGTAGCCCTGCTCGGGCTTGACGTTGGCGACGCCGGCGATGTCGAGGTGGGCCCAGCGGCCGACGTCGCCGACGAACTGCGACAGGAAGGCGGCGGCCAGGCTGGCGCCTCCCCAGCGGCCGGCGGAGTTGCGCAGATCGGCGTGCGATCCCTTCATCTCCTCGAGGTACTCGGGGAAGAGCGGCAGCCGCCAGAGCCGTTCGCCCTCCTCGGCGGCGGCGGCGGTGAGCTCCCCGGCCAGCCCGTCGTCGGGGGAGAACAGCCCCGCCGCCTGATGGCCGAGCGCCATCACGCAGGCGCCGGTCAGGGTCGACAGCTCGACCAGGGCGTCCGGCTTCTCCTCGGCGGCCCAGGCCATGGCGTCGGCGAGGATCAGCCGCCCCTCGGCGTCGGTGTTGGTGATCTCCGCCGTCTTGCCGTTGTAGAAGCGCAGGATGTCGCTCGGCCGGTAGGCGTCGGCGGAGAGGGTGTTCTCGGCGAACGGGGCGTAGACCGTGAGGCGCACCGGCAGCTCGAGGTCGGCGACGGCGCGGGCGGCGGCGAGCACGGCGCAGGCGCCGCACTTGTCGTACTTCATCTCGTCCATCGCGGCGGCCGGCTTGATCGAGATGCCGCCGGTGTCGAAGGTGATCCCCTTGCCGACCAGGGCGACGCGCGGCCCGGTGGTGCCGTAGCGCAGGCGCACCAGGCGCGGCGGGTGGGCCGAGCCGGCGCCGACGGCGAGCAGGCCGCCCATCCCCTTGGCGCGCAGCTCGGCGGCGCCCAGCACGGTCACCTCGAGATCGCGGCTGCCGGCCATCTCGCGCGAGCGCTCCTCCATCCAGGCCGGGGTCGCCTCGTTGGCCGGCGAGTTGGCGAGGTCGCGCGCGAAGCCGACCGCGCCGGCCAGCGTCCGGGCGGACGGCAGCGCCGCGCGGTAGGCCGCCTCCTCGCCCGGCGGCGGCACCACGGCGAGCCGCTCGAGGCCCGCCGGCCGCTTCTCGCGGTCGCTCAGGAAACGGTCGAAGCGGTAGGCGGCGAGCGCCAGGGCGCGCAGGACGCGGCCGGCGGCCGCGCCGGCGGTCTCGGGATGCGCCGGCAGCACGACGGTGAGGCGCGCCACCCCGTGCTGGCGCGCCTCGTCGACGACGCGCTGCAGCCAGCGCACCAGCTTGCCGTAGGAGAGCTCCTGCCGGAGCCCAAGGCCGTAGAGCGAGACGACGGCGGCGCCGGCCCCGCCGTCGGTCTGCGCGAGCTGCTCTTCCTTCCCCTTCCAGCCGCGGGCCGCCACCCGGGCGACCGCCTGCCGGGCGCCCTCCTCCAGGCCGTCCACCGCGGGCGCCTCCCCCTCCAGACAGCCGATCGCCAGCAGGTCGGCGTCGGGCCTTCCGGCGGGGACGACATCGATCGATCCGAGCTCCACCATTCCTACCTCCATCCTTCAGTTTTCTGCACAGCCTGCATCGCGCGGGCAGGAGCCCGCGCAAAAGATCCCCTCGCCGCCCTCCGGCAGGTGATTCACCGCGCCGTCATGGCCTCATTCGCCACGCGTATGGTATACGTAATCGCTCCTTTCCCGATTGAGACCGGCCACCCAACGCCCGAGCGAGCGCATGAATTCGACGTCGTTTCTCCAGCTATTGCAGGGACCCTTCAACTTCCTGCGCCCCGACCCGGAAGAGGTCCGCCGCCTGATGCCCGACCTCCAGCGGGTGCTGCCGATCCCGCGCCCGATCTTCCTCGAGGACGAGACGGCGACGCCGCTCCAGGGCTTCCCCGTGCTGCTCTCCCCCGGCCTCCGCGAGCTGCGCGCGGCGCTCGCCGCCTACATCGCCGCCGAGGAGTCGGGGCAGATCGCGGGCTTCAAGCGCGAGGCGCACGACGTGCGGGCGCACACCCAGGCCTGGGAGCGCTACGTCGCCAGCCTCTCCCGGGCGGTCGAGAACTCCACCATCTCGAGCTACGGCCGGCAGTATCCCGCCGTCTTCTGGCTCCTCCACTCGCTCGACCTGGCGCGCCTGCTCAAGGAGGTGCCGAAACGGATCCTCAGGCGGGACAGCGAGATCGGCCGGCGCCACGGCGACGCCATCAAGTACCGCCTGCTCGACCGCCTCCTCGACCGCACCCTCGCCACCATCTACGACCTCGTGCAGCGGGTCGCCGGCGCCACCGAGGAGGTCGAGGAGGAGCTCTTCCCGCGCCTGCTCACCCGGCTGCGCGACAACGTCCTGCTGTTCACCGAGGACTACATCGGCCGCGACCTCTCCGAGCTGAGCAGCTACTTCAACGGCTCGCTGGCGATCGACGGCCGCGACCTGCGCCGCCGGCTCGACGACCTCGCGCGCTGGCACTTCGAGCAGCTGGCGACCGACGCCGGGCTGCGCGCCGCCGTCGTCCACCTGGTCCGCGCCGATCCCAGGAATGACGGCCGCGAGCTGCTGACGCGCCCCGGCTACGTCGCCTTCCTCGCCACCCTCAAGGGGTACGATCCCGAGCGGCTGCTGCCGCCGCCGCTGGTCCAGGTCTGGGAGCGCCTGCTGGTCAAGCTCAAGGAGTTCGAGCTGGTGCACGCCTTGCGCCGGCTGATCGTGCCGATCGAGATCCGCGACGGCCAGATGTTCGGCTGCGAGCTCGCCGTGGGGCGGGCCGGAGCCCCGGGCGGCGGCGAGCTGCGCCTGTCGGCCGCCACCCGGCCGCTCGACTTCATGGAGCCGTGGGTGGTCGATCCGCGCGTCGAGCGCTACGGCATGATCTACGACATCAGCGACTTCTCGGCCACCCTCTCGCACCTCCACCGCGCCGGCAGCGCCAGCCAGGACGGCGCCTTCCTCGCCATGTTCCGCTTCCAGCGCCGCATCCACCGCCTCGCCCTCTCCCACCGCGCCAAGCTCGAGAAGTACCTGGGCGACGGCGCTTTCTACTCGAGCCGCGAGGCGACCAACCTGCTGACCGTGTCGGTCCACCTCCAGCGCTACTACGTGGCGGCGGTGCGCGAGGGGCTCCCCTTCGACCGCGGCATGCGCATCGCCCTCAACTACGGCCCCTACCGCCTGATCCCGATGGGCGGCCGGCCGGACGAGGGGGAGCGCTACGAGTTCTTCGGCCCCGGCCTCGTCGAGCTGTCGCGGCTGACCACCGGCAAGGCGGCCCAGGAGGTCGACGAGGTGAAGACCATGCTGCTCAACCAGGGGTACCCGGAGGCGACGGTGCACCGCTTCTTCGCCCCGCTGGCGCAGAAGAACGTCGACGTGGTGGACAAGAAGGAGGAGGCGCGCACCTTCTACGCCTACATCAACCGCAACGGGTCGCTGCACAACAACGGCATGGTGGCGACCGGCCCATTCATCGCCCAGCTCGACCGCGAGCTCGCCGGCACCCGCCTGTTCCGCGGCCGCGAGGCGGACCGCGCCTACGTGGTGATCGTCCTCGAGGACAACGGCGAGCGCCTGCCGGTCGGCATCCGCAAGCTCGGCATGGCCCACCTGAAGGGCCTCGAGCAGCTCACCGTCTACGAGATCGTGGACGCCGTCGACATGCCCCCCGAGACGCTGACCGAGATGCCGGCCGAGCCGCTGCTCGCCGCCGTCGAGCGGGAGTTCGCCGGCACCCGCGAGCGCCAGGCGGCCCCCGAGGAGAGCTGGCCGCGCTACGGCTGAGCTGCTATAACCCCGTCATGCCCCCTCAGGACCACGCCCTCTGGCAGAGCGAGCTCCCCGGCCTTCCCCCGCCGCGGCGGGGGAAGGTGCGCGACGTCTACGACCTCGGCGAGACGCTGCTGATCGTCGCCTCCGACCGCCTGTCGGCCTACGACCACGTGCTGCGCCCGGGAATCCCGGGGAAAGGGAAGGTCCTCAACCAGCTGTCGAATTTCTGGTTCGAGCGGCTCGCATCCATAGTCCCCAACCACCTGTTGGCGACCGACCCGGCGGACTTCCCCGCCGCGCTCGCTCACCTTCGCGACGCTCTCCGCGGCCGGGCCGTGCTGGCGAAGAAGGCGCGGGTGGTGCCGTTCGAGTGCGTCGCCCGCGGTTTCCTCGCCGGCAGCGGCTTTCGCGAGTACGGGGAGACGGCGACCGTCTGCGGCCTGCCCCTGCCGCCCGGGCTGCTGCGCGCGAGCCAGCTCCCCGAACCCCTGTTCACCCCGGCGACCAAGGCCGAGGCGGGGCACGACGAGAACGTCGACTTCGCGACCGTCGAGCGCGCCGTGGGTCCCGAGCTCGCCGCCGAGCTGCGCGGCCTCACCCTCGCCCTCTACCGGGCGGGGGCCGAGCACGCCGCGGCGCGCGACCTCCTGCTCGCCGATACCAAGCTCGAGTTCGGCCATGCCGTCGCCACCGGCGAGCTGCTGCTGATCGACGAGGTGCTCACCCCCGACTCCTCCCGCTACTGGGAGATCGCCACCTGGCGGCCGGGCGCGGAGCCCGCCTCGTTCGACAAGCAGTTCGTCCGCAACTGGCTCGACGCGTCAGGATGGGACCGCGAGTCGCCCCCGCCAGAGCTGCCGCCCGACGTGGTCGCCGGCACCCTCGACCGCTACGTCGAGGCGTTCCGGCGGCTCACCGGGCGCGAGCCCGAGCTGTGACGACCGTGAAGCCCGAAGAGCTGCCGACCGTCCTCCCTCTGTTCGCCCTGGAGCAGCCGCTGCTGCTGCCGGGCACCGTCGTCCCCTTCACCGCCGCCGGGCCCGGCGAGCGCAACCTGGTCGACGACGCGATGGCGGGCGAAGGGTACGTCGCCATCATCCAGCCGATCGACGACGACTCCCCCGCCGCCCGCGCCGCGCAGGACGGCCAGGCGGTCTACGCCGTCGGCTGCCTCGGCCACATCGGCGAGTGCCACGAGACGGAGGAGGACCATTATCTGGTCCTCGCCGGCGGGGTGATCCGCTTCCGGGTGGTCGGCGAGGCCCCCTGCGACCGCGGCTACCGGCGGGTGGTGGTCGACTACGGCGAGTTCCGGGACGATCCCGAGCAGCTCGAGGCCGAGCTCCCCTTCCCCCTGCTGCGCGACCTGGTGCGCCAGCGGGTGGAGGCCAACGAGTCCGACATGGACCTCGAGATCATGGAGGGGATGGCGGGGACGGAGATCGTCACCGCCATCGCCCACGCCATCCCCCTCTCCCCCGCCGAGCGCCAGGTGCTGATGGAGACCCCGAGCCTGCGCGAGCTCGAGGAGGTCCTGCTCGGCCTGATGACCGGCCCGGCCGGCCTCCCCAGCTTCGACTTCCCCAGCTCGCGGCCGAGCTGAACGGCCGGACCCAACGGCTCAGGGCTGGTCGAAGGCCAGCACCCGGTTGTCGGCCGTGTCGGCGACGTAGAGGTTCCCCGCCGCGTCCACGGCGACCGCGAACGGCTGGTGGAGGGTCGAGGACGTGACCGGCGGCAGGGGACCCGAGAGGGGCGGGAACGGCGCATAGCCGGTGGTGAAGTCGGCGTGCCCGAAGACGCGGTCGGCGGTGGGCTTGCGCAAGGGATGGTCGAATTCCAGCACGCGGTCGTTGAAGCTGTCGGCCACGTAGAGCTCGCCGGCGGGAGAGACGGCGACCGCCAGCGGACCGGCCTGGAAACGTTGCGCGCTGGTGCCGGTCTGCCGCTGGGTGAAGCCGCTCTGGCCGATCACCCGGTCCGCCATGGCGTCGGACGTCAGCGGAGCCTCGAAGATCAGCACCCGGAAGTTCAAAGTGTCGGCTACATAGAGGTTTCCCGCAGAGTCCACGGCGAGGCTGGAGGAGCCGCCGAACTCGTCGTGGGACCCGCCGTTCTCGCCCAGGCAGAGGGTCGCCGCGCCGGGTTGCGAGCCTCCCTGGTTGCACTGCCCGTGAGTGAAGTCCGGCTGGCCAAAGACCTTGGAGGCCGCGTCGTCGGTCAGCGGGCGCTCGAACAGGAGGACCCGATGGTTGACGAGATCGGCGACGTACAGGTGATCCTCGGCGTCGAACGCCAGGGCTCCCGGAATGCAGAGGCTGCGGGCGCTCAACCCTCCGAGGTTGCAGGTCCCCGACGTGAACGAGCCTGCCTGCCCCAGCACATGGTCGGCGACGGCGTCGCTCTCGAAGGGGCGGTCGAGCTCGAGCACCCGATTGTTGAGGAGGTCCGCCAGCCAGAGGTTGCCATGCGAGTCCACCGCCATGCCGCCGGGATTAGCGGCGTACGCACAGAACGTGCTGGCGCTGATCGTGAAGCTGTTGCAGGAGCCGGGACTGGCGAGGATCAGATCGGCGGGATCGCCGTTGGCGAACCCCGCGGCGTCCCGCCAGCCGAGCACCCGGTTGTAGGCGTCGACCGCGTAGAGGTGATTCGGGGAAGAGCTCCGGTCGATCGCCAGGACGTTCGGCCCGGCGAGGGTCCGCGGCGAGAGCTGCGTCCGCCCGATCTGCGCCGGCGCCGTCTGGAAGGGCCGGTCGTAGGCCCAGACGAAAGAGTCATGGCCCGGTTCGTACGTCGCCGCGTAGAGGTTTCCCCGCGAGTCCAGGGCCGAGCGGCCGGCGCCGCCGGTCGCGAAGGGCGGCGAGATGGCCTCCATCTGCGTGCCCGGGCCGATCGGAGCGGCGTAGCGCCAAACATGCTGGCCGGCGCGGAAGAGCAGGTCCCCCGCGGGATCGAACGCCCCTTCGGGCAGACCGAAGGACGGGTTCACCGCCAGGGTGAAATCGGCCAGCCGGCCGGCGGTGAGAGCGTGGCGATAGACCAGCTCCCGGCGAGTCCCGCCGGGGATGCCGGGATCCTCGACATAGAGGTCTCCCTGCGGGCTGATGTCGAGCCCTCCCGGCGCGCAGGGCGCGAGCGGAGGATGGGAGCCGAGGCACTCGCCCGCGTCTGCTGGCGCGATCACCCGATCCGGCTGCGTGTCGTGCGCGGGCGGCTTGTCGTATTCCAGGATCCGCCCGGAACCGGCCGGATCGATCGCCCAGAGGTTTCCATAGCGGTCCACGGCGATGTCCAGCGAAGCGGCGAATTCGTCGCTCGCCTGTGCCGGGAGCCGCCGGGCGTTGAAGCTCCGCTGGCCGAACACCCGGTCCGCCACGCCGTCCGTGGCGAAGGGGCGATCGAGCTCCAGTACCCGGAAGTTGAGGGAGTCGAGCACGTAGAGGTTGCCGGCGGGGTCGACGGCGACGCGGGTCGGGCGGCAGAAGGTGCTCGCGCCGGGGACCGGCGGGCAGTTCGTCAAGGTATCGATGTTAGAGGAGTTGTACACCGACGGCTGCCCCAGCACCAGATCGGCGGCCAGGCCGGCACGGAAACGGGCGATGTCCGACCAGCCGAGGACCCGGTTCAGGTCGGGCGAGGCGATGTAGACGTGATTGGGGGAAGCCGAGCGGTCGACCGCGACGTCCGCGGCTCCGAGCACGGTCCCGTCCACGAAATACGGCGTCGTGGTGGAGAACCGCCGCTGCCCCAGCACCCGGTCGGCCGCCGTGTCACCCGTCGCGGCCCCGGCCTGCGGCGGGAGGGCCAGAGCGAGGCCCAACCCACCGATGACGAACGCCCGCCGAAGAATCCGAGGCTTTCTGTCCATGATCCGTCCTCTTGAGGGAAGCCTGTTGATAATGCTCTCGCAGCATATCATGGCTGCTTATATGAGGACGCGAGCCGGCGCGGTCACCTTCGTTCGGGAGCTTCCAGGAAAGCAAGCCAGTCGCCGACCGCCTTGCGCAGCGCCGGCAGCGTGAGGTGGTGGGGCTTGGCGTCCTCGTTCATCTCGTTGCGGAGGGCGGCGCCGTCGCGCGAGAGGGTCAGGGTGTGGGCGTTGCCGGTGCGCTCCCAGGAGGGGACGCGGCCGGACTCGACCTCGTCGACGGCGCGCAGGACCTCGCGCGCCGAGGCCGCGCTCCCCTGGAGGTCGCCGTCGAGAAAGCCGGCCACCTCACGCCCCGCGCCGCCGGCCTGAGGGGCGCGGGCGCGGGCATCGCCGGCTTCGTCCCAGTAGAATTCGAGCTGCATCTCGCCTCCGCTAGTTCCGGCTGTAGATCGGGTATGCCGTGTTGATCCGGCCGTTCTGGAAGTAGCCTTCGACGGTGAACCCCTGCCCCGAGGGGCCGCGGAACTGCTCGCCGCCGCCCGGGGTGCGGTTGCGGAAGGCGTTGAGCACCGCCTGGATCACCGCCGCGCGGTCGAGGCGGTCCGGATAGAGGGTCGAGCGCTTGGCGAGCCACTGCGAGCCGGCGCGGATCTCGACCTCGGCCGTGTAGACGCCGGCCCGGTTGGGGCGGTCGACGACGCGCACCAGCCGCGCCGTCGCGGGATCCTGCCCCCCGGGGCGCGAGTGGAAGCCGGTGGGCTTCCCCCGCCGGTTGATCTCCCCCGCGAAGATGTGGGTGACGTTGACCGGCGGCGCGGTCGCGCTCCACTCCTCGGCGGAGCGCCCCGCGGGCTCGCCCCAGCGGGAGTGCGACCGCGACGACCGCGACAGCGCCACCCCCTGGGCGAGGACCAGCGCGGCGAGCGCCAGCGCGGCGGCCGTCAGAGACCTGCGAGAGCTCGGCATGGATACCTCCGGAGACGACGATATCTTAAATGCTCAGCGATTCTTCCGCCAGACCCGCCAATCGTCGTTGAGAAAGACAGTGAGGATGAGGGCGAAGCCGCAGGCCGCGGCGAGCAGGAAGAGGAGCATGGCGAGCCCGGGATAGCCGAAGATGCGGAACGGAGTGCTCACCTGCATCATCAGGGCGGCCCCCACGATCAGCGCCGCCAGCACCAGGCCGAGGGCGATCCGGTTGGCGATCTTCTGCAGGTTGTCCATCAGGCGGGTCTCGTCGAAGGCGTCCACCTTGACCTGGATCTTGTTGCCGGCCAGATGGTCGAGGACGGTGTTCAACCGGGCGGGGAGCTGCTGCACGAACTCCTGCGCCTCGAGGGCCGAGGCGAAGACGTTGGCGGGCGACAGCTTCTTCAGCATGTGGCGGCGCATGATCGAGTCGCTCTGCCGGCGGACCAGCTCGTTGGGATCGAGGTCGGGATCGAGGGCACGGGCCGAATCGTCGAGCTGGAGGAGCGCGCGCCCCATCATCGTCAGCTCGGGGGCCGGACGGACGCCGTTCTCAGCCGCCAGGCGGGCGAGGCCGATCATCGTGCGCCCCACCTGCGCCCGGCCGCCGGCGACGCTCTGATAGCTCCCCACCAGGTCGGCCACCTCGCGCCGGTAGCGCGCCTCGTCGAGCTCGGCGAGCGGCGTGCCGATGCGCAGCGTCACCTGGGCCGCCTCCTGCCCCTGCCCCGAGCTCACCGCCAGCAGGAGCTTGAGGAGCTGCTCCTGCAAGGCCGGATCGATCCGCGCCACCATCCCCAGGTCGAGCAGCGCGAGCCGGCCGTCGTCGGTGATCAGCAGGTTCCCCGGGTGCGGGTCGGCATGGAAGAAGCCGTCGATCAGGATCTGGTCGAGATAGGCCTTGCAGAGGTCCTCGGCGAGCTCCTTGTGGTCGAGGTCGATGCGGGCGAGGGGCGGCAGGTCGGTGATCTTCCGCCCCTTCACGAAGTCCATGGTCAGCACGCGCGAGGTCGTGTAGTCGTCGATCGGCCGCGGGATCACCAGCCGCGGGTAGTCGCGCAGGTTGTGGGCCAGGGTGACCAGGTTGACCGCCTCGCGCCGGTAGTCGAGCTCGCGCAGCAGGGTCTTGCGGAACTCGCTCAGCATGTCCTGAAAGGCGAAGCGCCGGCCGATCTCGGTGTGCTTGTCGACCATGGCGGCGATCTCCGAGAAGGCCTCGAGGTCCTCCACGATCACCTTCCGGATGTCGGGGCGCTGCACCTTGACCGCCACCTCCCGTCCGTCGCGCAGCTGAGCCCGGTGGACCTGGCCCAGCGAGGCCGCGGCGAGCGGGACGTGATCGAAATCGAGGAACGCCTTCGAGATCCGCGCCCCGATCTCGCTCGCCACGATCGCCTCCACCTGCTCGAAGGGGAACGGCTCGACGCGGTCCTGCAAGCGGGCAAGGGCATCGAGGTAAGGGGCCGGCAGCAGGTCGGAGCGGGTGGAGAGGAGCTGGCCGAGCTTGATGAAGGTGGGGCCGAGCGCTTCGAGGTCGCTCGCCAGCTGCTTGGGATCGCCGGTCCCGGCCTCCGCGCTCAGCGGGTCGTCGTCCGGCAGGTCGGCGTCGATCCCCTTGACCAGGTCTCCCCGCCCGTGGGTGATCAGCAGGCGCGCGATGTCCGTATACCGCTTCACGTGCTCCGGCTTGAGCGAGAGCGCCATAGTCGTCTCCTTAGGGACCGGCGGTGGGCCGGGTTCTTTGCACGGCACCCCGGGGAGATGCACGGGAAATGCCAGAGCTGGCCGGTTCAGTCCTTCCCCACCAGCAGCCCGAGCAGGTCGGAGGTGGTGATGACGCCGACCGCGCGGTCCTCGCGGGTGACCAGGAGGCGGTGGATGTGGCCGTCGAGCATCATGGTGGCGATCTCGGAGACCGTGGCGTCCTCGCGGACGGAATAGATCTTGGGGTTCATGATGGCGGCGACCCGCAGCCCCTCCGCGACCAGCGGCAGCTCGCCGAAATCGCCGTCGTCGCGCCCCTCTTCCCAGTCGTCGATGAAGTAGGAAGAGCCGTCGCGGGTGAGGCGCGGCCCTTCCCCGGAGGCCGCGGCGGCGACGTCGACCAGCGAGACGACCCCCACCAGGCGCTCCTCGGCGTCCGCCACCGGCGCGCCGCTGATCTCGTTCTCGATCAGGAAGGCGGCCAGCTCGCGCACCGTCATGTCGTCGCGGACCGTGAGGACCTCCGGATTCATGAGGTCGCTGGCGGTGATCGGTCGCATCGAATTTTCTCCCATCGTTTCGGGCTTCCTACGATATCCCGAAAACACTCGGAGAGGAGCCCCGGCGCGAGATCAGCCGCGGATCAGAGATTCGAACGCCTCGGGGTGGCTGGTGCGCATCCGCGCCTCGTCGATGTCGATGACGCCGCTCTGGACGAGCTGCGCCAGCGATTCCTCGAGCGCGATCATCCCCTGCCGCTTGCCGAGGGCGATCTCGTTGTACAGCTTCTGGAGATGGTCGCTCCGGATGTGGTGGCGGATCGGATAGTTGGCGAGCAGCAGCTCGATGGCCGGCACCCGTCCGCGGCCGTCGGCGCGGGGGACCAGCGTCTGCACCACGATGGCGTGCAGGGCGAGGGCGAGCTGGTGGCGGATCTGCGCCTGCTGGAGGGGCGGGAAGACGTCGACGATCCGGTGCACGGCCTGCTGCGCGTCGTTGGTGTGCAGCGTCGAGAGGACGAGGTGGCCGGTCTCGGCGGCGGTCAGCGCGGTGGTCACCGTCTCGAGGTCGCGCATCTCGCCGACCAGGATGACGTCGGGGTCCTGGCGCAGCGAGGCGCGCAGGGCGTCGTGGAAGGAGCTGGTGTCGCGCCCGACCTCGATGTGCTCGATGGCGGAGCGGATCGAGCGGTGCTCGTACTCGATCGGGTCCTCGATGGTGATGATGTGGCTGGTGCGCGTGCGGTTGATCTCCCCCACCAGGGCGGCGAGGGTCGACGACTTGCCGGAGCCGGTCGGGCCGCAGACCAGCACCAGCCCGCGGCTCGGCTTGACCAGCTCGGCGAGCGCGGGGGGGAGGTTGAGGCTGGCGAGGGTGGGGATCTCGAGCGGCAGCGCGCGCAGCGAGGCCGCCGGCTCGCCGCGCTGGCGGTGGACGTTGACCCGGAAGCGCCAGGCGGCGCCGAAGCCCTCCCCCGCCGAGCGGCCGCGCGAGACGTTGAGGCTGAAGTCGGTCGATCCCCGCTCCGCGAGCTCCTGGCGCTCCTTGCCGCCGAGGTGGGGCTGGAACAGCTTGCCGATCTCCTCCCCTTCGAGAGCCCCGCGCTCCTCCACCCGCAGCAGCCGGCCGTTGATGCGGAAGATCGGCGGCAGCCCCGGGATCAGCAGCAGGTCGCTCGCCTTCTGCTGGATCATCTCGGTGAGATAGCGGTCGAGCGGCTGCCCCTCCGCCACCACGGCCTGCGCGGCGGCGCGCAGCGAGAGCCCCCCTTCCCCCCCTTCGTCCCTTCCTTCGTCACAACGGTCCCGGCGGGCACGAAATCGGGGCCGCGCTCGTCGTCGTCCAGGACGCCGGTCGAGTTCTCGTTCAGCTCGCGGATCAGACGGTCGAGATCGGGATCGCGGATCGGGTCGCTCATTATCGGGTCGCTCATTAAGGGATGCATACGGATGCAAGAGCGATTCCGTCGCGGCGTCCAGTATGATCCTCGATCCATGCCCGAGACCGCCCCTTTCCCCGACCCCCCGCGCTGCAACTGGGTCCCCGACGATCCGCTCTACCGCGCCTACCATGACGAGGAGTGGGGGCGGCCGGTGCGCGACGACCGGCAACTGTTCGAGATGCTGATCCTCGAGGGGGCGCAGGCGGGGCTGTCGTGGATCACGATCCTGCGGCGGCGCGAGGGGTACCGGCGGGCCTTCGAAGGGTTCGATCCGGAGCGTATCGCGCGCTACGGTGAGGCCGACGTGGCGCGGCTGATGGCGGACCCGGGGATCGTCCGCAACCGCGCCAAGATCGCGGCCACGATCAAGAACGCGCAGGCGACCCTCGCCGTGGTCGCGGAGGCGGGCGCCCTCTCCCCCTTCCTCTGGCAGTTCGTGGGCGGCGCGACGGTGCGCAATCACTGGCACGCCTCGAAGGAGGCGCCCGCCGAGACGCCCGAGTCGAAGGCGATGAGCAAGGAGCTCAAGCGCCGCGGCTTCGGTTTCGTGGGCTCCACCATCTGCTACGCCTTCATGCAAGCGGTCGGCATGGTGGACGATCACATCGAGAGCTGCTTCGTCCGCCGCGCGCTCACCTCCCCGGTCACTTCCGTGCGACGCGCGCGATGACGGTGAGCACCGTCCGGCCGTCCGCCTGAGCGCCCTGCGCGAGGGCGATCCGGCCCCCTCCCGGCAGCTCGAGGATCTCCAGGGCGTGCTCGCGCTCCCTTCCCGGCGCCTCGCCGCCGTCTCCGCCCTCGCCCTCCCCGCCGCCGCGCTTCGCATCTTTCTTGGGAGCGCCGGAGACCGCGAACGACCAGAGGGGACGTCCGGCGAGCGGCCTCGATCCCTTGGGATCTCCGGGATAGAGCAGCAGGCGGTCGCCGACGAAGACCAGCAGGTCGGGCGCGCCGTCGCCGTCGAGGTCCGGCCCGTAGAGCCAGTCGGTCACCTCGTCGTTCAGCTTCCAGCGCCGCGGCTCGGGAGCGAATTTTCCTCCTCCGATCCCGCGATAGGCGGTGACCAGCAGCTCCTTGCCGCGCAGCCCCGTCGGAGAAGAGAGGACGAGGTCCTGCCGGCCGTCGCCGTCCGCGTCGGTCGCCACGGCGTCGAGCGGGAACCAGAGCGGGCAGTCGGTCTCGACGGCGAACGCCGGGGCGCTCCCTTTGCGCGAGCGGTCGCGCGCAAGGAGGAAGAGGCGGAAGCGCTTCTTGGCGAACACCCCCAGCGTCTCGAAGCTCGCCGCAGCGAGCGCCGGCGCGCCGTCGAGGCGGAGATACCGCCGCTCGCCCACCAGCCGCTCGCCGGCCGGCAGGAGCGACCAGGCCTCGAAGGGAGCCGCGCCGTCGGCCGGCAGGAGGACCGTCTTCAACCGCCGCCGCCCCTCCACCTCCGGGCCGGCGGCGAACAGCGCGGGATCGCCTGGCAGCAGGGTCACCGCCGGGCTCGCCAGCCGGATCCCCCAGCGCTCCCGCTCGGCCTTCACCGGCAGCGGAAAGGATGCCTGACGGGAAAGCCCGCCGCCGGATGCCGCCGCTGCTGTCGACGGTGCCAGCAGCTCGAGCAGGCCGGTGTGGGCGACCGGAATCCACGGCCGTCCCGCCCCGCCGCCGGCCACCGAGCGGAGGTCGATCGCCGTCGCCGCGGCCAGCTTGCGGACCTGCCCGCCGGCCACCGTGAACAGCGTCCCCGGCATGCCGGCGATGGGCGCGAGGGCGGCATTGGGGGGGCCGCCGAGCGCGAAGCCCGTCAGGCTGTTGACCTCCCCGTCGAGGCTGGAGGCCAGCCGCTCGAGCGTCCGCCGCTCCGGATCGAACAGCCAGAGGGACTTCGGACCCTTGCGGTCCTTCTGTCCGGAGAGCAGCAGCGCCACCCCCGGCCGTCCGGACGGGCCGCTGACCCCCGCGGAGGCGACCAGGAAGCCCGGCAACGAGACCGTCGCCGCCTCGAAGGCGCCGGCGCGCACGGTGCGGACGGAGGACGGCGGGGATTGGGCGATGGCGGGGAGGGTGAGGAAGAGGAAAAGAAGGAGGAGAGATCTCAGCGTCTTTGGAATCTGCTGCCTCGTCCCCTGCGAAGCCTCACCCTCGGTCCCTCTCCACAAGTGGAGAGGGAGGACTCGGCCGGATCGTTGCCTATACGCTGTGCGCACCGGCAACGTGGGTGCGCGCAGCGCACTCGAAAAAGCCGAGCGCAGGGCCCCCCCTCTCCACGCAGTGGAGAGGGGCCGGGGGTGAGGCTTCGCAGGGCAGGCCGCGCCAGCCATTGAGGAACGCTCTCCCCCTGATCCCGCCTCTCACTTCGCCCCTCCGCTCAAATACAGGTCCAGCCGCACCGGCGGCACGAAACCCTCCTCGGCCGGCCGCTGCGGGGTGACGATGAAGAGGTCGGCCCGGCCGTCGCCGTCGAGGTCGCGGATGCGGACGAGGGAGAGGTCGCGCGGCTCCTCGCGCAGGTCGAAGGAGAGGTCGGGAGCCGCCGGGAAGGAGCAGTCGGGGCGGCCGCGGTGGATCGTCACCCGCTTGCCGCGGCCGAGCTGGATGAAGTCGGCCCGGCCGTCGCCGTCGAAGTCGCCGGAGAAGAGCGACAGCTGGCTCACCCGCAGGTCGTTGAGGTCGAAGCGGAAGTTGCCGGAGAGGTCGAGCCCCTTCACCGCCCGGAAGCCGCCGTCCTTCTCCTGGCACCAGACGTGGTAGTCGAGCCCGACGTTGAGGCGCTTGGTGGCGAGGCTGCCGAGCAGCTTCGGCAGGCCGAGGTCCATGGTGACGGTCAGCAGGTCCGGCCGGCCGTCGCCGTTCAAGTCCATGAAACCGCCCGGCAGCTGAATCTCGCCGTCGTCCCCGGAATCCGCCTCGATCCCCTCGAGCCCCCAGCCGGTGATGTCGAGCGTGCGGTACGGGGTCTTCTCCACGACCAGCTCCTTCGAGAGCCGCCGGAAGGTGAGCCGTCCGTGCGGCTCTCGGGCCTTCGCCATCTCCTGGCGCAACGAGCCGCGCTTCGAATCGTCCAGGCTCTGACGGAAGACCACCGTGGCATGGCCGGAGCCGTCGAGGTCGCCCAGCCAGACCGGGTTCGGAGCGTGCGGATCGCCCGTCCCCAGGACGACCTCGACGGCCGGCAGGAACTTGCCGCGGCCGGCGTTGCGCGCCACCCAGACCGAGCGCCAGCGCTTCACCGGATCGCGGAAGACCAGGTCCGGCAGGCCGTCGCCGTCGACATCCTCGATCTGCGGCAGCGGATAGCGGTGCTCGAGGTCGCGCGCCGAGCGGAAGACCTCCCCCGGCACGGCGAGGCGGGAGGCGGCCTGGCGCATCACCCCGCGGCCGGCGCGGCCGAGGTAGACGGCGAGCCCGTCGCGGGCCGGCAGCAGCAGGTCGAGGAGGCCGTCGCCGTCGACGTCCGCCATCAGGCCGAGGTCGCCGAGGAAGTTGCCGGTCCCCGCCATCACCGGCGGGTCCTCGATCCATGCCTCGAGGCGCAGCGTCCCCGGCGGGTCGAAACGGAGCACGCTCGCCCCCGCGTCGGTGAGCGCCACCACCGGCGTCCCCGGCGGGCCGGCGGCGAGCGCCAGCACCGAGAGGGGGAGCGCGAGGGTCAGCGGCGGGGCGTAGCTGCCGTTGCCCAGCGCGCGATAGACGCGCAGCTCGCGGCGGTCGAACAGCGCCGGCACGATCGTCATCACGTCCACCAGCCCCTGGACGTCGTCCATCGTGCTGCTCTCGTTGATCGCCACCTCGTCCCACTGGTTGAAGGCGACCACCACCACCAGGTCGCGCCGGCCGTCGCCGTCGACGTCGGCGGAGAGCACCGCGGCGGGCGCGCCGGGGAGCGCGAGGCTCAAGGGATGCAAGGGGGTCAGAGCAGGCCGGCCGGCGCCGGGCGCCGGCATGGCGTGCGCGAGAAGGAGGAGCAGCACCGCGAGGGGCGCCAGGGGGACGAGGGAAAACGAGGGGCGGCGGCGCGTCAGATCCACCCCTCTACTCTAACTGCCATCTGCCGGCGGCGATCACAGGTGGCCGGCGTTGACGAACGCGGCGGCGACCAGGAGCAGCAGCGAGGTCAACGACAGGGCGACCATCTTGAAGAAGTCTCGTGACATGGCATGCTTCCTTTCCGGCTCGGGCCTGCTGTAAAAGGTTAGGCGACTCATCGCCGCCTGTCGTTACAACGCCTCGGAGCCCAAAGAACCCTCACCATCTTTCTACGTTGGGAAAGGGCAAAAGATACGCCAGCCCCTTTCCCCAGGAGAGCCCGCTCGCGACCGTCCAGAGCAGGCGACACGGTCGTCAGGAAAAGTTGACGGGACGGCCGCGAATCGACCACATTGACTCCGCCGGGGGACGGGGGTACGCTTTCCTCCCAACCTCAAGAAAGAGACCATGGCCTCCGACCCTGTTACCAATCACTGTCCCTACTGCCAGCGGGCCATGCAGATTACTTGCATGACCTGCCCATCGTGCGAGGTCTCCGTCGAGGCTGATTTCCCGGCCCCGCGCCTCGCGCGGCTCCCTGTGGAGCACCAGCGCTTCATCGAGATGTTCGTCCTCGCCAGCGGCAACCTCAAGGCGATCGCCGAGCAGGCGGGGGTCTCCTACCCGACCGTCCGCTCGCGCCTGGACAAGATCATCGACGCCCTGCGCCAGGTGATCCTCGAGACCAGCGGCGAGACGGACGAGGTGTTCAACGAGCGGGAGAGGACCGAAGCCGCGGCACGCCTGATCAAGGCGATCTGACGGGGTTCCGGCTTTTTCTCCCGGTCGCGGGGAAGCCCTGCCGGCTTCCCCCGCCCTTCCCTTCCTTTTTCCCCAAACTCTCGCTAACCTCTGGTTCCACCCTTGCGGAGGAGAGCCTGAGGCCCTTGCGCTCCTTCTGAGCCGGGGCCGGAGACCCGGGGATCCGTGGCGAGATTCAACAAGCTCAAAGCCCTGTTTGGCTGGGGTGCCAGGCCCGAGCAGGATTCCACGCGCCTGGACACCTTCCTCAAGGAGCTGGCCGACCCCGGACTGATCAGCTCGCTCCAGGAGGAGGAGCACCGCCGCCGCCGCTGGCTCCTCGCCATCGCCGCCCTCGCCCTCGGCCTGCTCCTCGGCATCGGCGGCGCCTGGTGGTTCCAGGCGCGCCGCACCACCGCACGCCAGGAACCGCGCGAGCCGGCCCGGCTGCTGGCGAGCCTGGGAGCCGCCTCCGCCCGCGCCAAGGAGATCCCGCAGGCCTGGATCGCCCTGCGTCAGGCGACCGCCATGGCCCCCAACCTGGCGGACGCCTGGGCCGCCCTCGGTCTCGCCAACCTCTACGGCGGCCAGATGGACGACGCCGAGCGCGCCTTTCGCCGTTGCGCGCAGATCGACCCCGGCAACCCGCGCGGGCTCCAGGGGCTCGGCGACGTCTACTTCGCCACCGGCGAGAACGAGAAGGCCGAGGAGGTGTGGCTGAAGGGGGAGCGATGCGCTCGGTCGCCCGCGTGCGCCTACTCGCCGGGCGGTTCGCCGAAGCGGCCCCGCTGATCGGGCCCTTGCAGCGCAAGACCCCGGACCCGGTCTACACTCCTGTCATGGTCGAAGCGTTGCGCGCCGGCCGCCTGACGCCGGAGCTGCGCAAGCGGCTCGGGCCGGGGATCGTCGGCAGCCGTTCGGCGGAGACCGCCCGCGCCTGGCGCCACTACTTCATGCACCAGTACCAGAGCTCCGCCGCGATGTTCAGCCGGGTCCTCGCCGGCGATCCGCGCGACGACTCGGCGCGGCTGGGGCGAGGATGGTGCCGGCTCAAGACCCGGAGCTTCGCAGCGGCCCGGGCCGATTTCGCGGCGGTGCTCAGGAGCGCGCCCAGCAACTACAGCGCCTGGAACGGGCTCGGCTGGTGCCTGAAAGCGCAAGGCGCGCCGGAGCAGGCGGCGGACGCCTGGAACCAGGTCCTGGCCCTCCACCCCGAGAGCCCGGAGGCTCCCGAGAGCCTGAAGGGGCTGGGCCTGCTCGCCTTCGAGCGGAAGGACCTGACGCAGGCGGGGTCCTATCTGACCCGCTCCCTGCTGCAGGACCCCTACGACCTGGAGACCCGGACGCTGCTCGAGGACGTGTTGAAGAGCCCGGAGCTGCCGCAGGAGTAAAGCCCGTACCGGATGCGTTGCAATGAAGACACCCGAACACCCGAAAGCTCGCGCGTGAAGGCGCTCGAAGGATGACGCGATGAGAGCAAGCGACCCCAGACGGCGATTCCAACTCGTTCAGGGCGGCGGACCCGGCCAGGAGCGGGAGCTCGAGCAGCTCGACCGTTTCCTCGGCGGCATCGACCCCCTCCAGCTCCCCTCGCTCCAGGACGCCGAGCGGAGCGTGCGCGGGGACCACCGGCGCTGGCTGACCCAGGTCGTTCTGGTCGCCCTGGTCGGGCTCGCCGCCGTGCTCTGGGGCGGCAAGGCCTCGCCGGCGGACGAGGAACAGGGGCGGTTGAAGCTCGCGCAAGGGCGCAAGCTGGCTGCCGAGGGGCACTTCGACGAGGCGCTGGCGAGCTTCAGCCGGGCGGCCGACCTGGCTCCGAACCTTGCCGACGCCTGGGCCGAGCTCGGGGTCTCGCAGTTGCGCCACGACGATTCGAAGCTCGCCGAAGCCAACTTCCACAAGGCGCTGGCGCTCGAGCCCGGAAACCCGCGGGCGCTCCACGGGCTGGGCACCCTCCACCTGCGCCGCGGGAACGGGAGCCAGGCCGAGGAGGTCTATCTGCGCGGCGGGCTCAACAAGCAGCTGGCGGGCCTCTATCTGCTCCAGGGGCGGTTCCACGAAGCCAAGGTCCGCCTGACGCCTCTGCTCCACGACTTCCCCGAGGACGAGGAGGTCTACCGGATGGCGGAAGCCGCGCGGTCGCGCCACCTCGATCCCGCGCTCCAGAGCCTGCTCGATCCCGAGCCGACCGGCCTCTCGCGGTCGACGGACAAAGGGTGGCACCTCGCCTACGCCAAGAGCTACGGCGGGGCCGTCCGCGCCTTCCACCAGGCCCTCCGCCTCCACCCGAAGGACGTCAGCGCGCTCAGCGGCCTGGGGACCTCGCTCCTCGCCCTCAACCGCACCGCGGAGGCCCAGACCTACTTCCAGCGCGCCCTCGTGCTCGACTCGGACAACCTCCACTCGCTCGACGGGCTGGCCCGTTGCCTGCGGCAGCAGGGTCACACCGACGCGGCGATCCTGGTCTGGAAGCGGATGGCCGACCTCTTCCCCACCGCCGCCGAGAGCACGCCGGGGCTCGCCTGGGCCTACTTCGAAAAGGGGAACTACCGCCAGGCCGCGGTCTATTTCGCACGCCTGGTCAGGACCAATCCCAACGACCCCCGGGTGGTCGACGCCCTCAACGTCGCCGTCCAGAACATCGGCCTGACGGCGGCGGATTGAGGGCGGCGGATTGAGGCGTGGCCCTACGCCTCGAACGCTTTCTAGACCGCGATCGGCCGCCGCGACGAAACGCCGAAGTAGACCAGCGCCAGGGTGATCTCGAGGAGGGCGAAGCCGCAGACGCCGGGCCAGCCGGCGAGGCGCCAGCTGTAGGCTCCGAGCAGGGAGCCGGCGCCGCCGCCGAGGAAGTAGCTGACCATGTAGAAGGTGTTCAGCCGGCTCCTCGCCTCGGGATCGAGGCCGTAGATGCGGGTCTGGTTGGCGACGTGCCCGGATTGCACCCCGAGGTCGAGCAGGATGACGCCGACGACCAGCCCGGCGAGCGACCGCCCGGCGAGCCCCAGCAGCAGGTAGGCGGCGAACACCGTCCCTAGCGCGAAGCCGATCGTGCGGCGGGCGCCGTAGCGGTCGGTGAAGCGCCCGACCAGCGGCGCGCCGGCGGCGCCCGCCGCGCCGATCAGGCCGAACAGCCCCGCCGCCTGACTGCCGTAGTGGTACGGCGGGGTTTCGAGCAGGAAGACCAGGGTGGTCCAGAAGGCGCTGAAGGCGCAGAAGAACATCGCCCCCAGCAGCGCCGACTCGCGGAGCGCCCGGTGCTCACGCACCAGGCCGGCGATCGAGCGCAGCAGCCCGGCGTAGGAGAGCTCGACCGTCGGCTCGCTGCGCGGCAGGAGGAACTGGACGAGGACGGTGAGGATCAGGATCATCGCCGCCGCCAGCCAGTAGACCGCCCGCCAGCCGAAGCGCGCCCCCAGCAGGCCGCTGAAGGTGCGCGCCAGCAGGACGCCGAAGAGCAGGCCGGAGAGCACCGAGCCGACCACCCTCCCCCGCTGCCGCGGCGAGGCGAGATGGGCCGCGAAGGGGACGAAGACGTGGACGGCCGCTCCCATCGCCCCCACCAGCAGGCCGGCGAGCCCGAGCCAGAGCACGTTCGCGGCCGTGGCGAAAAGGACCAGGGAGATCGTCGAGCCGAGCAGCAGGAAGGTGATCAGCGCCCGTTTCTCGTGCGTGTCGCCGAGCGGCACGAAGAGGAGCATGCCGAGCGCCGTGCCCCCCTGGCTCAGCATGGCGACCCCGCCAGCCGCGGTGACGCTCAGATGGAAGGTCCGCGCGATGTCCGCCAGCAGCGGCTGCGCATAGTAGATGTTGGCGACGATCACTCCGACGCTGACCGCCATGAACCCGATCGTCGCCGCCGGCAGCGCCTTCTCGGGCGGAGGCAATGCGGGAGGACGGTGGGGATCAGAACTCACTGCTCGACCCGCCGCCGCCAAAGCTGCCGCCCCCGCCGGTGAATTTCGGCTCCGCGGGGGCCGGCCGCGCCTCCGGGGAGAGCGAGAGGACGGCGGCGCCGGCTTCGAGGAGGTGGAGCCGGTCCGGGTCCGCGAACAGCGGCTCGGCGGTGAAGCCGCCTCGCTCGTGGTCCGGCCCGGCGTCGAGGAAGCGCTGGAGGGCCAGGGCAACGGCGAGCAGCAGGAGGCCGGAGACGGCGAGCACCACCCAGAGCGGCGCGAAGTGGACGTAGTAGCGCAACGTGACCAGCGAGGCGGCCGCCGTCGCCACGCCGGTGAGCCGGAAGACGGCGCGGCGCGAGCGCAGGCCGAGGACGAGGTAGACGAGGGGGACCAGCGCCGTGCCGGCGATCGCCAGCGCCCGGACTCCCTGAACCGGCCAGAACCGACCCTGCGGGCGATCGGGGACGAAGCGCTCGAGCAGGGCGAGATCGTATGCGACGAGGTTGAACGCCACGTAGAGCCCGAGCGAGCGCTACGGCGAGGGCGAGGACGCAGGAGGCGCGGTGCGCCGGGGGGAGGCGCGGCGAGTCCGCGCCGCGCAACAGGAGGGGCGCCGCGACGAGCGGCAGGACGATCCACGCCAGGCGACCGCCGGGGACGAACAGGAAGCCGCCGAGGAGAGCCGCCGCCGCCATGCCGGCGTAGAGGGCATAGCCCCATCGCCAGGCCGCCAGCGCCAGCAGGACGGCCGCCACCCAGAAGGTGGCCTCCAGCACGGCGCCCCCCTCGACGCCGGCGACCTTCACGATGAGCCAGCCAGCAAAGGAGATCAGGTAGCCGACGGCGGCGAGCGAAGTGGCCGACTCGATCCCGGTCTGCACCCGGCGCTGCGGTCCGATCAGGAGCTCGGTCAGCAGGGTGAGGCCGATCCCGAAAGCGAGCGACAGGGCGGCCAGGAACCCCGAACCGAGGCCGTGTACCGAGAACGTCACCAGCCCCGCCGCGCCATTGATCGCGATCAGCGAGAAAAGGAAGAGGAGGATGGCGATCGCGGGGTTGACGCGAACGCGGTCGTCCGGGAATAGCGCCTCGATCGCCGCCCGCGTCGCGCCGTCGATCACCCCCGCCCGTTCCCAGCCGTGGGCGGCAGCCTGCACGGACTCGGCCCGGTCGGCCCGCACCCCGTCCGGCCTCAACCGGGCCCCCGCATCCGGCGCTGGGCCAGGACCAGGGCACCGATCACCAGCAACGGCGTGAAGAAGAACCAGAAGCAACCGAGCTCCCAGGAGCTCACCTCCTCGAGCGCGATGCGGGTCAGCCCCGCATAGGCCGCGAGGACGCCGAAGGCGAACAGCGGGAAGCGCCGCAGGAGGAAGGTGGCACAGCAGAGCCCGAGGCCGGTGACCCCCAGGGCGACGCTCCACGCCGGCCAACCCCTCGCGTCCATCCCCGTGCCCAGGGCCAGAAGGACCAGCAGCCAGCCGAGGTGCGTCGCCACCGGCTCGAAGTGCGCCTTGCGGTCGGTCCGCGCCAGCACGAAGCCGACGACCGTGAAAAGAACGCCGCAGGCGATCGCGTTCCAGCGCAGCGCGTCCTCCACCCGGCTCCACAGGAACCCCTGGCCGAGGTGCGCCACCGAAACCCCGCGCCAGGCCGCGAAGGTCGTGAGGGAGAGCGAGAAGACGACCCGCGAGTCGAAGCGGAACGCCGCCAGCGCGGTGAGCAGCGCGACGGTCAGCAGGTGCCAGGTCCAGTGCTCGCCGAGCGGGGTGAAATGGACCTCGACGTAGGCGAGGTCCGCCGCCGCCAGCAGGACGCCGAGGAGCAGCAGGTAGTCGAACCCCAGGTGAGGCGACGGCGCCTCGCGCCAGGAGAACGGCGGCGCGATCCGCGCCACCCCACCGAGCGCGGCCAGGGCGGCGAGCCCGAGCCCGACGGCGATCGCCAGCGGCCCGATGCGGTCGAGGTTCTCCTCGACCAGCACCCCGACGCCCCCCATCACCAGCAGGACTCCCAGGTAGAGAACCGCCCGCAGCTCGGCGCGCACCGAGACGAGCTCCCCCCGCGCCACCCGCAGCAGGCGCGGCGCCGCCGCGGCCGGCAGAAGGCCCGCTTCGACCAGCCGGGGGATGGCGGTGGCGACGTCAGGGTTCATGGCAGGGCCTCCGATCATCCTATCCCGTTTGCTCGATTCGCCGCCCTCCCTTAGCATCACCCTCCCGCGGCAACGGCCCGGCGGGAGGAAATGGACGGAAACAGGATTGGAGACTGCATGACGGCCACGGGAACGATCGACCTCCACCCTCCTCGGCCCGAGGAGAACGACCGCCTCTTCGAGCGGCACGCCCCGCGGGCGCTCGCCGCCCTCGCCGGCTGGCTGGCGGCGGACGGGGCGGCCCCCGTCCTGCTCCTCGCCGGCCCGGCGGGATGTGGGCGCGCCGGGCTGCTCGCAGCGGCGGCACGCCGGGCTGCTGGAGGGGGCGGCGAGGCCCGGGTGCTGCCGCTCGACCTCGACGGCTACGAGGAGGGGAGCGACCTCTCGCGCTTCGTCGAGGTCCAGGTCGCCAGGCGCTGGGAGCTCGACGACGCGGCGCGGGAGAGCCTGCGGGGGGAGGTGCTGCCGCTCCTGCCCCGCGTTCCCCTCTCCTCCGCCGGCGCCGCCCTGGTCGCGCTCCTCCTGGGGCTGGACGACGCGGGGGAGGCCGGCCGTCACCTGCTGCCGGAAACGACTCCCGTAGCCGACGCCCGCCCCGTCCTCGCGGCGCTGATCGACCGCGTCAGCCGCGGCGGTCTGCTGATCCTCCACGTCGTGGCGAGCGACCTGCTCAACGACCCGCTGCGCCGCTGGCTGCTCGACGCCGCCGCTGAGCACCCGCGCCTGCGCCTCGCCCTCTCCTGCGCCGCCGTCGACGTCGACGAGCGGGTGGCGCCGCGGACCGAGCGCCTGCGGGTGGACCTCGAGCCGCTGCCGGCCGGCGGCCTCCTCGAGCCGCTGCAGCAGCATCTCCACGACATCGACCTCGAAACCTCGGACCGCCTGCAGCGCTTCCTCGACCTCGCCGCCCTCTGCGGCCCGAACATCCCCGCCGAGCTCCTCTTCCACCATCTGGAGCTCGACGAGGACGAGCGGGAGGAGATCCTCGACGAGATCGACGACGGCCTGGTCGAGAACCCGGCGCTGCGCCTGTTCGTCGATCACCAGTACGGCCATCCCTCGTTCCCGGGGCTGCTCACCTACGCCTTCCTGTCGCCGCGGCTCAACCACGCCCTGCTCGAGCCGGTGCCGCAGGGGAAGCGCGAGCAGCTGGCGGCGGAGCTGCTGGAGTTCCTCAACCGCTCCGTCCCCCTCCACACCCGCGGCATGACCTTGCTGCGGCTCACCCTCGCCGCCTACCACAAGGAGGACGCGGCGCGCCGCTTCTTCCAACGCGAGCTGCGCGTCTGGATCGGCGACGGCGAGACGGCGGACCTCACCGCCGAGCTCGCGGCGACCGGGATCGAGCCCCGCGACCTCCTGGTCACCGCGCAGCAGGCGAGCGGGCGCTGGCCTCCCCACTACCGGCTCGCCTTCCTCGACGCGGCGGGGGCGCGACTCGCCGACCTCTCGCGGGTCGAGCAGGTGGAGCTCCACAACCTGCGGGCCGAGGCGCTGCGCGAGGTCGGCCGGCTCCCCGAAGGGGTGGCCGAGGCCCGCACGTCGCTCGCGGAGGCGCGCGAGGTCCACGGCCAACGGCACCCGGCCACCGTCCGCGCCTGGAACCTGCTCGGCATCCTGCTGCGCGAGGCGGGAAATCCCACCGAGGCCAAGGACGCCATGGAGCAAGCCCTCGCCCTCCACGACGCCGGGGAGAAGGACGAGAATCTCGGCTCGATGCTGGCCAACCTCGGCACCGTGCAGCGCGACCTCGGCGACCGTGAAGGGGCGCTCGCCAGCTTCGAGCGGGCGCTCGACATCCATCGCCAGGCGGCGGGGGACGTCCATCCGATGGTGGCGAACGACCTCGCCAACCTCGCCTCCCTCGAGCGCGAGCTGGAGCGGCCGCAGAAGGCCCTCGAGTACCTGCGGCCGATCGTCGACATCGTCCGCCGGATGTACGGCGACGCCCATCCCGAGACCGGCCGCGCCCTCACCAACGTGGCCGCCCTGCTGCGCGAGCTCGGCGAGACGAAGGCTGCCCGCCTGCACGTCGACGCCGCCCTCCAGGTCGACCGCCAGGCGTTCGGCGAGGATCACCCCCAGGTGATCGCGGACCTCAACAATCTGGCCGTCCTCGAGCGCGAGCTGGGCGAGGCGGGAGCCGCCCGCGAGCACTTCCAGCTCGCTCTCTCGCTCGCCGAGGGGACCTTCGGCCTCGACGACCCGATGACGGTGCAGTTGCGCCAGGCGCTGGCGGTCGAGTGAGCGAAGAGAACCTGACTCAGAGCTGCAAAGAGGTCCCGCGCCCCGCCGCCAGCGCCTTCCTGTAGACGTGCCAGGCGGCGGCGAGGTCCTCGGCCGCGATGCCGAGCGACTTGAAGAGGGTGATCTCGTCGCGAGACCGGCGACCGGGGAGCTTCCCGGCGAGGACCTCCCCCAGCTCGCCCAGCAGGTGATCGTCGGCGACCGCCCCTTCCGCGCGGGCGAGGAGGAAGTCGCCGGCCTCGGCGAGCAGCGACTCCCGGCAATCGGTGAACAGGCGCGAGCGCGCCACCGCCGCCCCGTCGAGCTCGCGCGTCCGCGGCGTGCAGGCGCCGGCGGCGTTGACGTGCGCTCCGGGCGCGATCCACTCGCCGAGCAGGACCGGCTCCGCCGCCGCGGTGACGGTGCAGATCAGGTCCGCCCCCGCGACCGCCTCGCGCGCCGTCGCCATCGGCTCGATGGCGAGCCCCGTCTTCCCCCCCTCCTGCTCCGCGAAGTCGCGGGCGCTCTCCGGGCGGCGGCTCCAGACGCGCACCCGGCGCAGCGTGCGCACGGCGGCCATCGCGTCGAGATGGCTGCGCGCCTGCGTCCCGGCGCCGAGGATGGCGAGGTCGCCGGCGTCCTCCCGCGCCAGCGCGCGGGTGGCGGCGGCGCTCGCCGCGGCGGTGCGGATGGCGGTCAGGGCGGTGGCGTCGAGGAGCGCCACGGGCCTCCCCCGCTCCGCTTCGAAGAGGAGGACCATCCCCTGGTGCGACTCCTCGCCGTGTAGCCGGTTGTCGGGGATCACCGTCAGCACCTTGACGCCGACGACGAGGCTCTGCTCGCCGCCCTCTCCCGGCAGCCCGAGCATCCCCGGCATCACCGCCAGGGCGCCGTGGCGGTCCGGCATCCAGTACACCGAGCGCAGCGGCTGCACCCCCTCGCCGCGGGCGAGCGCGCGCAGCGCGTCCGCCATCACGTCGATGCATTCGTCCATCGGCAGCAGGGCGGCGATGTCCTCCCCGTTCAGCAGCAGAAAAGGCATGCGGTCCATCCTCTCCGGGCCTCCGCGTCCTCGTTGGCCCTGCTCGCCTCCTTCGTGTGCGCTCGCTTCGCTCACTGCCAGTCGGCTGCGCGGGCCAAGCGAGGACACTCCGGTTCCGGCGCCGACGATATACTCTCCCCGCTCTTTTCGACCCCGGGAGGTCCAGGATGTCCTTCGTCTCCGAATTGGAACCGCGCCCGCTCTGGAAGCACTTCGACGGCATCCTCGCCATTCCGCGCCCTTCGAAGCGCGAGGAGCGGGCCTGCCGCTACGTGATCGATCTCGCCGACCGCAAGGGGTACCGCTGGCGCCAGGACGCGACCGGCAACCTGGTGGTCGCGAAGCCCGCTTCGCCGGGGCGCGAGGGGGCGTCGGGGGTCGTCCTCCAGGGGCATCTCGACATGGTGACCGAAAAGAACGCCGGCACCGTCCACGACTTCGACCGCGACCCGATCGTCCCCCGCCGCGACGGCGGCTGGGTGAAGGCGACCGGCACCACCCTCGGCGCCGACAACGGCATCGGCGCCGCCGCCATGCTCGCCGTGCTGGAGGCGGACGACCTCGTCCACGGCCCGCTCGAGCTCCTCTTCACGGTCGACGAGGAGACCGGCTTGACCGGCGTCCTCGCCCTCGACGCCGCGGCGATCGCGCTCTCCGGTCGTCTGCTCCTCAACCTCGATTCCGAGGAGGAAGGCGCGGTGACCCTCGGCTGCGCCGGCGGCGCCGCCGGCATCCTCAGCCTACCGCTCGAGTCCGCCCCTCCTCCCGCGGGCAGCGTGGCGCTCGAGGTCAAGCTCTCCGGCCTCAAGGGGGGGCACTCGGGGATGGAGATCCACCTCCAGCGCGGCAACGCCGTCAAGCTCCTCGCCCGTGCGATCTTCGCCGCCGCCCAGGAGGTCCCCGTCCAGCTCGCCGCTTTTCAAGGCGGAAACAAGCACAACGCCCTCCCCCGCGAGGCCTCGGCCCGCGTGCTGGTCGCCGCCGGCCGCCGCGACGCCTTCGCCGCCGCCCTGGCGCGCGAGACGGCCGCGATCCGCGCCGAGATTCGCACCGCCGACCCGGACCTCAAGATCGAGATCGGTGACACGGAGGCCCCCCGCCTCGCCTGGACGCCCGAGGTGAGCCGCAGGGTGCTCGACCTCCTCAACGCCCTCCCCCACGGGGTTCTCGCGATGAGCAACGACATCCCGGGGTTGGTCGAGACGAGCGTCAACCTGGCGACCGCCGCCGTCTCCGGAGGCTCCGGCAACGAGCTGACCCTCCTGCTCAGCCTCCGCAGCTCGGTCGACTCCGCGACGCGCGACACCAAGCGCCGCCTGCGCGCCTTCGCCGAGCTGGCAGGCGCCGATTTCACCGAGATCGAAGGCTACTCCGGCTGGAAGCCCGACCTCGCCTCCCCCCTCCTCGCCACCTTCCGCCGGGTCCACGCGCAGGCCACCGGTCACGACCCCGAGCTCAAGGCCGTCCACGCCGGCCTCGAATGCGGCGTGCTCGGCGAGAAGTTCCCGGGGATGGACATGATCTCCTTCGGTCCCGTGATCGAAGGCGCGCATTCGCCGGACGAGCGGGTGGACGTCGCCTCGGTCGAACGCTTCTGGGAGCTGCTCAAGGCGGTGCTGGCGGAGCTGGCGGGAGCGAGGTGAAGAAGGCTCAACTCGGCGATTCATCGCCGGGCCCCAGCCGGACGAGCCCCCCAGCCTCCCCAGCCGCCACCGTCTCCTCGGCGATCCGCAGCACCAGCTTCCCGCGCACCCCGCCCTCGGCGCCCATTGCCAAGGCCTGCCCCACGCGTTCGAGGGGAAACGAATCCTGGATCGCCGGCCGCAGCCGTCCCTGGTCCGCCAGGCGGGCTAGGAAGGTGAGGTCGTCGCCGTTCGGCCGCGCCGTGATCCAGCGCGCCCGCCGCTTCTGGCCGAACCAGCTCCCGACGCTCGAGAAGAGGACGTTGAGCAGCGTCCGCGGGTCGACGCGCGGCGTGACGTAGATGCCGCCGTCGCCGGCCAGCGACGCCTCGCAGTCCGAGAAGGTGTGGTCGCCGGCGGCGTCGAGGATCACGTCCCAGGCGTCGTCGCGGCCGGCGAAATCCTCCTCCTCGGGGTCGATCACCTCGCGGGCGCCGAGCGAGCGCACGAAGTCGAGTTCGTGGCCCGCTGCCACCGCCGTCACCCGCGCGTGGAGCGTGGCGGCGATCTGCACCGCGAGGTGGCCGATCCCGCCCGCGGCGCCGTTGATCAGCACCGTCTCGCCGGCGGCGAGCTCCCCGCGGTCGCGCAGCGCCTGGAGGGCGGTGAGGCCGGCGAGCGGCAGCGCCGCCGCCTCGGTGAACGACAGCGACGAGGGTTTGATCGCCAGCGCCGACTCGCGCGCCGTCGTCCGCTCGGCGAAGCTCCCTCCCAGCGCGGAGAGGCAGAGGCCGTAGACGGCGTCGCCCGGCGCGAAGCGGGTCACCTCGGGGCCGACCGCCTCGACCTCGCCGGCGACGTCGAGCCCGAGGATGCGCGGCAGCCGCGACGGCCACGCCGCCCGCGCGATAGGGACGCCGCGCCGCGCCCGCTGCCAGTCGGCGGGATTGATCCCGGCCGCCCGCACCCGCAGCAGCACCGATCCCGGGGCGGGCGCCGGCGGCTCCGCCACCTCGCGCACCTGCAACCGGTCGCCGCCGTTCCCCTCTTGCTCGATCACCGCCGCCCGCATGTCACCGTCCTCCTTCGCGGTCCTCCGACCATTCGGCCGTACAATACAGGGGATGGCCCGCTTCACGTCCCCGCCGCCCTCCTGCTGCTTGTCCTCGTTGCCACCGCCGTGCCCTGCCTCGCCGTCGACGGGCGGGACGTCGTCGGCGTCGCCCATGCCGGCGGGAAATACAACTTCACGGGCGCCGACTACCTGAACGAGGGGGCCGACCGCATCCTCGACAGCGGCAGCCGGGTGATCAAGGTCTTCCTGGTCGCCAAGGATACGATCGCCGACCTCTACTCCTTCAACTCCGACTGGACGCCGTTCGCCACCGACGTGGTGATCCTGGCCCAGAAGCCCTACTTCCAGGAGCTGTTCGCGAAGCCGTTCTCGACCTTCCTCCTGGTCGTCCCGCCGGTCACCGGCGACTCGCAGTTCCTCGACGGTCTCTCCGCCGACGAGGCCGCCGCCGAGAGCGATCAGATGTACCGGCTGACCAAGTACCTGCTCACCCAGTACGCCGACAGCGGCAAGACCTTCGTGCTCCAGAACTGGGAGGGGGATCACCTCCTCTACCAGGGGCTCGCCCCGGGGGCCCAGCCGGACCCCGTCCGCGTGCAGGGGATGATCGACTGGATCAACGCGCGCCAGGCCGGCGTCCGCCGCGCCCGCCAGGAGGTGGGGCCGCGCAACGTCGACGTCCTCCACGCCGCCGAGGTGAACTTCCTCAGCGCCGCGATGGCGGGGGACGTGACGATGACCAACAGCGTCATCCCGTTCACCCGCTGCGATCTCTACTCCTACTCGAGCTGGGACGTCGGCTTCACCCCGGAGGCGCTGACCGCGGCGCTCGACTACCTGAAGTCGAAGGCTCCCGACAGCGGCCGCTTCGGCGCCGCCGACATCTATCTCGGCGAGTTCGGTGCCGCCAAGGGGGCGATCACCCCGAACGGCCAGCGCTTCGAGCGCATCCGCCAGCTCCTCGAAGCGGCGCTCGGCTGGGGGGTGCGCTACGCCGTCTACTGGGAGGTGTTCAGCAACGAGCCGATCGCCCCCTACAGCGGCCGGCCGACCAACGACGACCTGCGCGGCTACTGGCTGATCCGCCCGGACGGCGTCAAGGTCCCCTACTGGAACACCCTGACGGCGCTCGCCACGACCGGCCTCTACCGCATCTCGCTGCGCAGCTTCTCGAACCAGTACGTCTCGGTCGATCCCGGCAGCCACGCGGTCAGCGCCCAGAAGTGGCTCCGCGGCGGCGCCTGGGAAGCCTTCACGCTCAAGGACTGGACGCCCGGCACGCCGGGGGCTCCGCTCGCCGACGGCGACGAGGTGAGCCTCCAGGCCCACGACGGCCGCTACCTCGCCGTGCAGGCCCATGCCGACAGCCAGGTCTATGCCCCCGACTTCAGCCTCGGCACACCCCAGCGCTTCATCCTCCACAAGATCGGCGGCCAGGGACCGATCGCCCCCGGAGACTCCATCGCCCTCGAGGTCCACTCCGGCCGCTTCCTCGGCGCCGACCTCCAGGGGAGGGGCGCGATCCGCGCGCTGCGCTATGTGCCGGGGCCCGCCGAGACCTTCGAGTACGTGGCGCCGGAGCGGTAGCCCGCCTGACAAACGTCACCCCCACCGGATGACCTTCCACCCTAGGTGCCGCCCCCGCTCTCGGGAGACACTAGGCCGCGAAGGAGGAACCACTCATGACTCGCACGCTTCTGCAACGCTTCACGCTCCCGGCCCTCGCTCTCGCCGGCGGCTTCCTGCTCGCCTCGACGGCCTGCGCGCAAGCTGCGCCGGCGGCCGGGCATGGCGTCATCGTGATCACCAACGTCCGCATCTTCGACGGCACCCGGGTGATCCCCAAGGGGACGGTGATCGTCCAGGGGGACAAGATCCTCGCCGTCGGCGAGCATCTGACCGCCCCCGGCAATGTCCAGGAGACGATCGACGGCACCGGCCAGACGCTGCTGCCCGGCTTCATCGACGGCCACACCCACGCCTGGGGGGACGCGCTCGAGCGCGCGCTCGTCTTCGGCGTCACCACCGAGCTCGACATGTTCACCGACTTCAACTTCGCCCGCCAGATGCGCGAGGAGCAGGCGAAGCACGGCGCGCCCGACCGCGCCGACCTCTACAGCGCCGGCACCCTCGCCACCGCGCCCGGCGGCCACGGCACCGAGTACGGGATGACGATCCCCACCCTGACCAAGCCCGAGGAGGCGCAAGCCTGGGTCGACGCCCGGATCGCGGAAGGGTCGGACTACATCAAGATCATCGTCGAGGACGGCTCCCCCTACGGCATGAAGACGCCGACGCTCGACCGCGCCACCGTCGCGGCGCTGGTCGCCGCGGCCCACAAGCGGGGGAAGCTCGCGGTCGTCCACATCAGCACCGAGGCGGGCGCCGAGATGGCGATCGCGGCGGGGGCGGACGGCCTCGTCCACATCTTCACCGACCGCGCGCCGGAGCCCGGCTTCATCTCCCTGGTCAAGGGGCACAAGGCCTTCGTGACGCCCACCCTGACGGTGGTCGAGAGCACCACCGGCACGCCCAGCGGCAAGGCGCTGCCGGACGATCCGCGCCTCTCCCGTTTCCTGCGCGCCGACGAGGTGGCGAACCTGCGCAAATCGTTCCCGGCCCACTCGCTCGACTTCCACAACGCGCTTGCCGCCGTCCGCCAGCTCCACGCGGCCGGCGTGCCGATCCTCGCCGGCACCGACGCCCCGAACCCCGGCACGACGCACGGCGCGAGCCTGCATCGCGAGCTCGAGCTGCTGGTCTCGGCCGGGCTCTCCCCCACCGAGGCGCTGGCGGCGGCGACCGCCAACCCGGCGCGGGCGTTCGGCCTGAAGGACCGCGGGCGGATCGCCCCCGGCCTGCGCGCCGACCTCGTGCTGGTCCAGGGCGACCCGACCACCGACATCACCGCCACCCGGGCGATCGAGCGGGTCTGGAAGCTCGGCCACGAGACGCTGCGGCCGGTGGCGCCGGTCAGCAAGCTGCCGACGACGGACAAGGCCGCCGCCGAGATCCCGGCGGACGGCAAGATCAGCGACTTCGAGGACGGCACCTTCGCCGTCCATTTCGGCTCCCCCTGGACGGACTCGACCGACCAGATGGCCGGCGGCAAGTCGATCGTCAAGAAGGCGGTGGTCGACGGCGGCGCCGAGGGGAGCGGCAAGTCGCTCGACATCTCGGGCGAGGTCCGCGAGGGGTTCGCCTACCCGTGGTCCGGCGTGATGTTCCTCCCCGGCACGCAGCCGATGGCGCCGGTCGACCTCTCGCGCTTCACGGGGGTCTCGTTCGCCGCCAAGGGGGAGGGGAAGACCTATTCGTTCATGGCCTTCGCCACCCACCTCGGCCGCATGCCGGCGCAGAAGAGCTTCACCGCCGGCCCCGGCTGGCAGCGCGTCACCGTCTCCTTCGCCGACCTCGGCCTCGACGGCAAGGACATCATGGGGTTGTTCGTGGGGAGCGGTCCCGCGCCGGGGCCCTTCCACCTCCAGATCGACGAGGTGCGGCTGGTGCCGAAGGGGAGCGCCGGAGGGAAGCAGCCGTGAGATGATCGCGGGCGATGGAACCCGATCTCAGCCTGTTGAAACCCAAGCGCTTCGGCATCGTGCCGGCGCTCCTCATCCTCGCCCTCGTGGCCGGCGGCTCCTACCTGATCTTCATGCCGGGGCCGCCGGTCCCCAAACCGGTGCCGCAACCGAAGCCGACCGCGCAGGCGCCGCTCCTGGTGACCCTGGCGCCGCCGACGCCGGACGCGGCGCCCGGCTGGTGCTGCATCGAAAAGACCCTGGTCGAGACCACCCGCGCCGCCTGCACGGCGGCCAAGGGCGCCTTCTCCACCACCCGGGCCGCCGCTCCGGCCGCCTGCCGCCCGGCTTCTCCCGCTATCCCATCTACAGCGACGTCCGGATCGCCCAGAGGTCCGGGAACAGGGGGGTGAAGAGGGTGTTCTTGAGATACTCGACCCCCGCCGAGCCGCCGGTCCCGATCTTCATGCCGATGGTGCGCTGCACCATCTTGACGTGGCGGTAGCGCCACTCCTGAAGCCCCTCGTCGAGGTCGACCAGCCGCTCGCAGACGTCGCGGTTGGCGGGGTCGGAGCGGTAGATCTCGACCAGCAGCTTCTGCACCCGCTCGTCCTCGGCCGGCGCGCCGCCGACCGGCCGGTTGAGCACGTCGTCCGGGACCGCATAGCCGTTCGCCGACAGGAAGCGCAGGAACGAGGTGTAGAGGCTCGGCTCCCCCAGCCGCTGCTCGACCTTGCGGCGCTCCTCGCTCCCCTCCGGGATGTGCGCCGCCATCCCCGGCCGCCGCGCGCCGAGGGCCGCCTCGAACTCCCGGAACTGCACCGACTGGAAGCCGCTCGCCGTGTCGAGCCGGTGGCGGAACGAGGCGAACGACACCGGCGTCATGGTCTCGAGGATGTCGACCTGCGAGACGAGCGTCTTGAAGATGGTCAGGATCCGCTTCAGCGTCGAGAGCGCCTGCGCCCGGTCGTTCCCCTCGAACGCTTGCCGCAGCAGGTCGGTCTCGTACAGCACCTGCTTGAACCACAGCTCATAGACCTGGTGGATGACGATGAACAGCATCTCGTCATGCTCCTCGCCCCCGGACGCCGGCGTCTGGAGGTCGAGGAGCTCGTCGAGACGGAGGTAACTCGTGTAGGTATAGGGCAATTCGGGCTCCTTCCGCCCAAGGCTATGGGAGCGGGAGGAGGCGGGTCAAATCTACTCCCCCCGCGCCGGCTCCGCCGGCGCCCTTCCGAGGTCCCCCGGCATCTCCGCGATCGCGTAGGCGACGGCGGCCCAGGCGGCGACGTTCTGGTCGAGATCCTTGGGGTCGATCTTGTCCAGGGTGTCGTTGGCGGTGTGGTGGAGATCGAAGTAGGTGGTGGCGTCCTGGGCGAGCGAGATGATGGGGACGCGGGCGGGGGACATCGGGCCGAGGTCGGCGCCACCGCCGCTCGAGTTCTCTCCCTGCTCCACTCCCAGCAGCTTGGCGAGGGCAGCGACCACGGGGAGGCTGGCGGGGTCGACGTGCGAGGAGATCCGCCAGACGCGGCCGGAGCCGAGGTCGGACTCGCCGGCCATCCGGTGCCGGGCGAGCTCGCCCTGGTGGGCGGCGGCGTAGGCTTTCGCCCCCGAGGTGCCGAACTCCTCGTTGGCGAAGAGGACGACGCGGATCGTGCGCCGCGGGTGCTTCGGGAGCTGCGCGATCTGCCGCGCCGCCTCCATCATGATCGCCACGCCGGTGCCGTCGTCGATCGCGCCGGTGCCGAGATCCCAGGAGTCGAGATGGCCGCCGAGGAGGACGATCTCCTCCGGCTTCTCGCGCCCCGGGATGTCGCCGACCACGCTCGCCGTCTCGATGTCCGGCAGGGTCTTCGCGCCGAGCTTCAGACGAAAGGTGACCGGCTTGCCGGAGGTGATCTCGTTGCCGAGCAGCTCGGCGTCGGGGATCGACAGCGCCGCCGCGGGGATCTTCGCCACCCCGTCGACGTAGCGCATGGCGCCGGTGTGCGGAGTGCGGTTGCTGTCGGTGCCGATAGAGCGGATCAGCACCGCCACCGCTCCCAGCTTCGCGGCCGCCGAGGCTCCCGCGCCGCGGACGCCGACCGCGCGGCCGTAGCCCGAGGCGTCCTTGCTGCGCTCCATGTGGACGTCGTAGAAGACGATCTTCCCCTTTACCCGCGCCGGATCGAGCTTGGCGACGGCGTCGAGCGAGGCGACCATGATCACCTCGGCCTCGATCCCTCCCTCGGGCGTGCCGACGCTGCCGCCGAGCGCCGCGAGGTGGACCGGCTGCGGATAGGGGGCGACGATCTCCCCCGACTCCTCGCCGCGCACCCAGTGCGGCACCGTCGCCTTCTCGGCGTGGACGTTGCTGAAGCCCAACTCCTTCATCTTGGCGAGCCCCCAGGCGACGGCGGCGTCGTAGGCCTTGGAGCCGGCGGGGCGCGGCCCCACCTCGGTGGTTAGCGAGCGGACGATCTCGAACGCCCGCGTGCCGCCGAGCGCCTTCTGATGCAGCGCGGAGGCTGTCGCGGCGACGTCGGGAGGGAGGCCGGCAGCCGGCGTCTGCGCCGCGGCACCGGTGGGAAACAACGGAGAGAGGGCCAGAACGAGAACAGCGGCCCCGAGGGGCCGCTGCATCGCGGGAGAAACCACACGCATGGAATGCGTCTCCGAGGGTTGTGGATCGAAAGATCAGGCGACGACGGGAAGCCTTCTCGTCTGCCGCAGCGTCTGCTTCCAGTCGGCCAGCGCCTTTTCGAGGGCGCGGTAGGTCAGGCCGAGACGGGTCTCGTGCGGCAGGTTCTCCTCCACTTCGACCGCCTCGACGGCGACCGCCTCGACCGCCTTCGGCTTCTGTCGGCGTTGCAGCGAGATCAGCTCGTGGAGCGCCGCCTGCAGCTGGGTGTAGGCCTCGTGGAGGCGCTCCTCGTGGTGCTCGCGGAAGTCGTGCACCACCTCCTGCATGCGGACCTTGGCGCTCTCGAACTGCACCTCGACCTTCGCCTTGAGGATGGCGGCATCGGGGGCGCGGCGCAGGTCGCGGGCGAGGCCGACGCGCTCGAGTCCCCAGATCATCCACTTGGCGGGGTCGAAGTGCCAGGCCTTGATGCCGTTGCGGTAGTCGAACGGGAAGCTGTGGTGGTAGTTGTGGTACCCCTCGCCGAACGCGAGGACGGCCATGATCGGGCTGTCGCGCGCGCTGTGCTCCGTGCTGTAGGGGCGGCGGCCGACCATGTGGCAGAGGCTGTTGATGAAGAAGGTGCCGTGGTGGCTGAACACGATCCGCGCCACGCCGCCGATCAGCAGACAGCCGAGCAGGTTGCCGGTCAGCAGGCCGACGGCGATCGGGATGCCGAGGGCGACGGAGAGGCCGATCCAGACGTAGTACTTGTCCTGCCAGACCACGAACGGGTCCTCCGAGAGGTCGCGCACCACGCTCGCCGGGATCGGCTCGTTCTCGAAGAAGATCCACCCCATGTGCGCCCACCAGAACCCCTTGGTGATGTTGTAGGGGTCGCGGTCGTGGTCGACGTGGGCATGATGGACGCGGTGGTCGGCGGCCCACTTGAGGACCGAGTTCTCGAGCGCTCCGGCGCCGAAGATGAGGAGCGCGAGGCGCACCGGCCAGGGGGCCTGGAAGGTCTTGTGAGCGAACAGGCGATGATAGCCCGCGGTGATCGAGAGGCCGACGAAGAGCCAGATGAAGAAGAAGGTCAATGCCTCCGGCCAGCCCAGCCCGACCTTGACGATGTACCAGGGAGTTCCGACCAGGGCAATGAGGAGGGTCCCCATCAGGAAGATGAGGTTGAGCCAGTTGACTCGGGGTCTCGCGGCGGTCTCTTCAGTCACCTTTGTCTCCAAGTGCAGTCGTAGGCCCCACAGGCCTGTTTCCAGAGGTCCGCAGAGCGGAACAATCCTCCAGGGACCCGGGGGGGCGCTTAAGGATACCAGCGATCGGGCCGTCTGTCGCCGTCGAAGTTGCAAACGACGTAGAGGCGGCTACCGGGTGCAACAGCGCGGGGAGGCGACAAATTGCCTCGGGGCCCCCAGGGGAGGTTACCCCGCCTCGCCGATCGCCTGGCGCACGAAGCCCTCGATCTGCGCCGCCGGGCGGGCTCCCATCGTGCGGGCGACCTCCTTGCCGCCGCGGAAGACGGCCATCGTGGGGATCGACTGGATGCGGTGCTCGGCGCCCACCCGCTGGTCGACGTCGGTGTTCACCTTGACCACCAGGAAGCGGCCGGCGTTGCGCTCGGCGACCTTCGACATCTCGGGCGCCACCTGGCGGCAGGGGCCGCACCAGGGGGCCCAGAAGTCGACCAGCACGGGCAGCGCCGACTCGCGGAGCAGCCGGTCGAGCTCGCTCCCCTGATCGACTCCCAGCGGCTCGGACGGCGGCGGGATCGCCGCGCCGCAGGAGCCGCAGCGGGCCTCGCTCCCCAGGCGCGAATAGAGCACGCGGTTCTTTTTTCCACAGGACGGACAGGCGCGGACCAGACCCTCGGACACGCTCTCGGACATAACGAACCCCCTCCTTTCGCTCCACCCGGGAGAACCGGCGGGCCGGCGCGGGGATTCCGTGCTAGCGTGCCGAGGTTCATTGGAGACGCGAATGAAGCCACGCTGGGTCAAGCCGGGCGCCAAGGTCGATCTCGCCAAGATCGATCCGGCGGGGACGCCGGGGTTCAAGGGGGGGCGCAAAGAGGCGGCCGAGCAGCTCCTCGCCCTCAACGAGCGCTTGGAGGTGCTCCAGGAGGCGCTGTGGGCCGAGCACCGGCGGCAGGTGCTGGTCGTGCTCCAGGGGATGGACACCAGCGGCAAGGACGGCACGATCAGCCACGTCTTCGACGGCGTCAACCCGCTCGGCGTGCGGGTGACCGCCTTCAAGGCCCCCTCCCCCGACGAGCTCGACCACGACTTCCTCTGGCGGATTCACGCCCGGGTGCCGGCGCGTGGGGAGATCATGATCTTCAACCGCAGCCACTACGAGGACGTGCTCGCCGCGCGCGTCCGCAAGCTGGTCCCCCCCGGCGTCTGGCACCGGCGCTTCGGGCAGATCAACGACTTCGAGCGCCTGCTCGCCGAGACCGGCACCTGCATCCTCAAGTTCTTCCTCTACATCAGCAAGGACGAGCAGAAGCGGCGCCTCCAGGACCGTCTCGACGACCCGCTCAAACGCTGGAAGTTCCGCAAGGGGGACCTCCTCGACCGCGCCCACTGGGACGAGTACATGCACGCCTACGAGGCGGTCCTCCGCCAGACCAGCCACAAGCACGCCCCCTGGTACGTCGTTCCCGCCGACAAGAAGTGGTACCGCAACCTCTACGTGGCGACCGCCCTCGTCAAGGCGCTCGAAGACCTGAAGCCGAAGCCTCCCGAGCCCGAAGAGGACCTGCAAGGCGTCGTCGTCGAGTAGCCGCGGGAAGGCGGCGGGCCCGCTGGTATGATTGCGGGTGACGCACCCTCGATCAAGGAGATTCCCCGCATGCCGACCTTTCGCTTCTCCCGGGCTTTCCTGGCTCTGGCGTTCGCGTTTTCTTCCCCGACTCTGACCTCCACGGCGATCGCCGCCGAGACCGCATCGGCGCAGGCTCCGGCGGCTACCGCTGATGGCGGCTACCGGTTGCCGCCGCAGGGGCTGGTCGACATCATCGACGCGCCGCCGACGCCGGGGGTGCTCCCGGACCCGCGCGGGCAGTGGCTGCTGATCCTCGAGCGGCCGAGCCTGCCGCCGATCGCCGAGCTGGCGGAGCGCGAGCTGCGGCTGGGCGGGCTGCGCATTCGGCCGGCGAACCATGCGCCGAGCCGCGCGGGGTACCTCACGGGCCTGCGGCTGCTGCGCCTTTCCGATCTTTCGGAGCGGCGGATCTCCGGCCTTCCCGAAGGGGCGCGGATCACCAACTTCCAGCTCTCTCCGGACGGCTCGCGCTTCGCCTTCACCAACGTCAAGCCGGACGGGGTCGACCTCTGGGTCGCCGAGATGGCGACGGCCGCGGCGCGGCGGCTCGCCGGCCCGTTGAACCTCACCGCCTCGACCGAGCCGCGCTGGCTCGCCGACTCGCGGACGCTGGTGGTCACCCTGATCGACCCCGCGAGCGGCGCCGAGCCGGCGACGAAGGACGTGCCGAGCGGTCCGGTGATCCGCGACAGCTCGGGGCACGCCGCCCCCGCTCCCACCTTCCAGGACCTCCTGAAAAGCCCGCAGGACGAGGCGCTCTTCGCGCACTACCTGACCTCCCGGGCCGCCCGCGTGACCCTCGACGGCCAGGTGACGCCGATCGGCGCCGCCGGCCTGATCGCCGAGCTGGCGCCGTCGCCCGACGGCCGCTATCTGCTGGTCGAGACCCTGCACCGGCCGTTCTCCTACCTGGTTCCCGCCGGCCGCTTCCCGCGCCGCTTCGAGGTCTGGGACCTCGACGGCAAGGTGGTGCGCACGGTGGCCGACCTGCCGCTCGCGGAGGAGATCCCGATCAGCTTCGACAGCGTGGCGACCGGGCCGCGGGCGGTCTCCTGGCGCGCCGACGCGCCGGCCACCCTGTTCTGGGTCGAAGCGCTCGACGGCGGCGACGCCGGCAAGGAAGCGGCCGAGCGCGACCGCGCCTTCCAGCTCGCGGCGCCGTTCACCGGCGACCCGGCACCGTTCGCCACCCTCGCCTACCGCTTCCAGGGGGTGGAATGGGGAAACGACGGCCTGGCGCTGCTCAGCGAGGGGTGGTGGAAGACGCGGCGGACGCGGACCTGGATGATTGCGCCGGGAGCTGAGCCCGGGACCAAAGTGGAGCCCAAGCTGCTCTTCGACCGTTCGATCGAGGACCGCTACGCCGATCCCGGCCAGCCGCTGACCACCCGCGACGTCCGCGGCCAGGCCGTGCTGCGGACGGCCGACGGCGGCAAGACCCTCTACTTCGTCGGCACGGGCGCCTCGGCCGAAGGGGACCGCCCGTTCCTCGACGCCCTCGACCTCGCGACCGCCAAGACGCGGCGCCTGTTCCATTCCGCGGCGCCCTGGCTCGAGCAGCCGGTCGACCTGCTCGATCCGGCCGGCCGGCAGCTCCTCGTCCGCCGCGAGACGGTCGACCAGCCGCCGAACTACTTCGTGCGTGATCTGGCCTCGGCATCAGGCGCCGGAGCGCCCCTGCGCCAGCTCACCCGCTTCCCGCACCCGACGCCGCAGCTCGCCGGCATCCACAAGGAGCTGATCCGCTACAGCCGGGCCGACGGCGTGCAGCTCACCGGCACCCTCTTCACGCCGGCGGGTTGGAAGCCGGCGGACGGGCCGCTGCCGACCCTCCTCTGGGCCTATCCGCAGGAGTTCAAGAGCGCCGACGCGGCGGGGCAGGTCACCGACTCCCCCTACCGTTTCGCGCGCGCCGGCGCCGGCTCGCCGCTGGTCTGGCTGACGCGGGGCTACGCCCTGCTCGACAACCCCAGCATGCCGATCGTCGGCGAGGGGACGAAGGAGCCGAACGACACCTACGTGCAGCAGCTCGTGGCCTCGGCGCAGGCGGCGGTCGACGAGGTGGTGCGCCGCGGCGTGGCGGACCGCCGGCGGATCGCCATTGGCGGCCACTCCTACGGCGCCTTCACCACCGCCAACCTGCTCGCCCACTGCGACCTCTTCGCCGCCGGCATCGCCGAGAGCGGCGCCTACAACCGCACGCTGACGCCGTTCGGCTTCCAGGCCGAGGAGCGCGACCTCTGGCACGCGCAGGAGACCTACATCCGGATGTCCCCCTTCCTCTACGCCGACAAGGTGAAGCACCCGCTCCTGCTGATCCACGGCCAAGCCGACAACAACCAGGGGACCGACCCGATCCAGAGCGAGCGCTTCTTCAACGCCCTGAAGGGGAACGGCGCCCCGGCGCGGCTGGTCTTCCTGCCGCTCGAGGCGCACGGCTACCGCGGCCGCGAGTCGGTGCTCGACGTGCTGGCCGAGAGCTCCGACTGGCTGGACAAGTACGTGAAGAACCGGCCGCCGGAGGGGGCGGGGGCGGCGGAAAAGCCAGCCGCGAAACCGTAGGCAGACCACGGACGACCACGGACTGACACGGACGAACAGGGACAGCGACGAGCAGCTGGGCGATTACCTCTGCCCTGTCCGTGAAGGTCCGTGCTCGTCCACGGTCGTCCGTGATCTACCCAGCACCCCCGCGATCATCCTCCGCACGTGCTCCACCTCATCCCCGTTGACGGTGTGTCCGAGCCCGGGGTAGATCCGCTCGGTGACCTCGGCGCCGATGCCCCGCAGGCGCTCGGCCGTCTGGTCGACGCTCGCCTGCGGGATGTGCGGGTCGCGGTCGCTGCAGCCGAGGAAGACCGGGGTGCCGGCGAGCGAGCCGGCGAGCTCCCGAGGCTCGTCCGGCGGACCGATCAGCGCCCCCGAGAGCCCGGCGATGCCGCCGTAGCGCCGCGGGTTGCGGGCGGCGAACTCGGCGGCGAGGCAGGCGCCCTGCGAGAAGCCGAGGAGGATCGTGCGCTCGGGCGGGAGCCCCGCCGCCGCCAGCTCGGCCAGCGTCTCGCCGAGGCGGGCGAGGGCGGAGGACAGCCACGGCTCGTTCGCCGCGAGCGGCGCCAGGAAGCGGTTGGGATACCACGAGAAGCCCGCCGCCTGCGGCGCCACGTAGGCGAGCTCCGGATAGCCCCATTCCTCGCGCAGCTCGAGGATGCTCTCCGCCGTGGCGCCGCGCCCGTGCACCATCACCATCGCCGCCTTGGCCTCCGCGGGGCGCCGGCCGGCCCAGACGAGCGGCTGCCCCTGATGGGGACCGCTCATGCGGCACCTCCGGCAGCGGCGGCCTCCGGCACGTGCGCCGCGATCGGCGGCAACTCGGCCTCGATCCGCTCGCGGCTCGGCTCCAGCCAGTCGGGGAGCTTGAGGGCGGTGCCGAGCTCCGCCACCGTCTCGTCGCGGGTGAACCCCGGCGGATCGGTCGCGATCTCGAACAGGACGCCCCCCGGCTCGCGGAAGTAGATCGAGCGGAAGTACTGGCGGTCGAGGACCGGCGTCACGTGGAGCCCGGAGTCGGCGACCGCCGCGCGCCAGGCGAGCTGATCCGCTTCGTCGGCCGCCCGGAAGGCGACGTGGTGCACCGTCCCCGCCGAGACGTGGCCGCGCACCGCCGCCGGCGCGGCGAGCACGTCGACCCGCGTCCCGCCGGCGTCGCCGGCGCCGCCAGAGGCTGCTGCGAAGCGCACGCGATCCCCCTCCTCCCCCAGCCGCCGGAATCCCAGGGTGTCGGCGAGCACCTCGACGGTGACGTCGAGGTTCCACTCGGTGAGCGTGACGCCGTCGAAGCCGCGCACCGCGTGCTCGGCGGGGACCGGCCCGCCCGACCAGGGAGCGCGTGGATCGCCGCTGCGGGCGACCAGCTCGAGGCGCAGGCCGTCCGGATCGAGCACGGTCAGCACCTCGTCGTCGAAGCGGCGCCGCGGCGGGTCGAAGGCGACGCCGAGGCGCGCGAGGCGCTCGGTCCAGTAGCCGAGCGATCCCGTGGGGACCGCGAACGAGGTGACGGTCGCCTGCCCCGCCCCCTGCACGCCGCGGCGGGCGAGCGGCCAGGGGAAGAAAGTGAGGATCGTCCCCGGGTGCCCCACCTCGTCGCCGTAATAGAGGTGGTAGGTGCCGGGATCGTCGAAGTTGACCGTCTTCTTGACCAGCCGCAGCCCCAGGACGCCGGTATAGAAATCGACGTTCCGCTGCGGATTGCTGGCCATGGCGGTGACGTGATGGAGACCCGCGATCGGTTTGCGCATGAGGGTGACTGTCCTTTCCGTGCGTTCGATGTCTTGACGATGTCCGTTAGAACAATGATCAGCCGAAAAAAAGCTAGACCCGCTCCCGCGCCGCGCCGAGCAGGGCGACGAAGCCGCGCAGCCGAGATTCGCCGAGCCCGCCGAGCAGATGGGCGAGGATCTTCTCCACCGGCGCGTCGAGGTCGGCGAGGAGGGCGAGCCCGGCGGCGGTGATGCGCGCCCGCACCACCCGGCGGTCGCCGGCGTCGCGCTGGCGCAGGACCAGGCCGCGCTGCTCCAGCCGGTCGAGCAGGCGGGTGACGTCGGGCCCGGGGCTGACCAGCCGCTCGCCGATCTCGCTGCAGGTGAGGCCGCCGGAGGCCGCGGCGTCGGGCTCGGCGCCGCGCAGGATGCGCAGCGCGTTGTACTGGGCGGGCGTCAGGTCGTGCCCCTTGAGCTCGCGCCCGAGCGCCTGGAGGAGCAGGCTCGCCGTCCGTTGCAACCCGAGGAAAACCTCTTCCTCCAGGCTGACGAACGGCTTGCGCTGACGGATCTCCTGGTCGAGAGTGGCGGGCGGGGTGCGCATCGCTTGTTGTAACGACCTTTGTTGAGAGGATATTCCTCCTCCGCCCGTGACGGCCACTCTGTAATGGATCGGAGCCTGGAAGCACTTCCTGGTAAGCTGGCTTTCGACTTCCCAGGAGGTGTTTCAAGATGTCTCTTTTCCCGCGTCCGCGGCGTCTTGGCCTGAGCGGCGCCCTCGTCTTCGCCTTCCTGGCCGGCGTGCCGGCCTCCCCTCTCCTGGCGGTCACCGATCCGACCTATGCCGCGCTCCGTGGCGCGAAGCCCGACGGGCGGAAGATCCCAGTCCAGAACCTGGTCCTGGAGCGCGACGCGTTCCGGTTCCAGCTCGACTCCGGAGCTCTCTACCTGCTCCCTCCTGTCGCGGGCCGCACGGTCGGCGCGGTCTTCGTGGGCCAGGGAAGCTATCGGCTGAGCCCCGCCACCGCCAATGAGTCGCGGCAGCTCGCGATCGCCTCCGGGGCCGACAAGGGCTTCGAGGCGCTGACCGATAGGTTCGAGAACCTGCTCCTCTTTTTCACCGACGGCACTCTGGCCGAGCTCGAGCGCCACTCCGCGGTGCAGGCGGGCGCTCCCGACCCCCGCGCCGTCGACGTCTACGACCGCTGGCTCAAGCGGCAGCAGAAGGACTTCAAGGTCAACTTCCACCTGCGGGTTCTCGCCGACCTGTTGAACACCCCCGGGCGGACCGACGGCGTCTTCCTGGCCCTGATCGACGGCCGCAAATACCCGCCCGCGCTCGCGGCGGTGGATCCCGACGGCGCCGAGGCGCTGCACATCGCTCCCCGTCTGGGCGGCGAGGACACCCTCTTCTGGGTGGCCGATTCATCCAAGGGCGGACTCTGGTACCTCTGTGATCGCAAGGAGGAGGTGGCGCACCGGCAGCCGACGCCGGAAAAGCGGCTCGTCGACGCCCTCGACTACCGGATCGAAACCGAGGTCAAGCGGGATGCCGACATCGTCGGGCAGACCACCGTCCGCTTTCAGACTCTGGTCGCAGGGCTGCGCGTGCTGCCGATGAATCTGCTGTCGAAGCTGCGCATCGGCGATGCTTCCTATGCGGTCGAGGCGGCGGGGGCCGAGCCCGCCTGGAAACCGCTCGCCTGGATCCAGGAGGAAGAGAAGAAGGACGCCGATGCCGCGGTCGTGTTCCCCGAGCCCCTGGCCAAAGGGGCGACGGTCCGGCTCCGGCTCGCCTATCAGGGAGGCGAGGTGCTGCAAAACGTCGGGGACAAGACCTTCGTGGTCGCCGCCCGCGAGAGCTGGTACCCCAACCTGGGCATCTTTTCCGACCCGGCGAAGTTCGAGCTCGTCTATCGGACCCCCGCCGGCCTGGAGGTCGTCTCGGTAGGCCGGAAGGTGGAGGAACGCACCGAGGGGAAACAACGGATCTCGGCGTGGCGGACCGAAACCCCGGTCCAGATCGCCGGCTTCAACTACGGCAAGTTCGAACGGCTGGCGCGGAAGGACGAGGTCAGCGGCATCGAGGTCGAGGTGTTCACCGGGGAGGACCGCCCCAACCTGGGGCCCCAGGTTGGATTGGTCTCCGGCTCGCGGCTGGCCGACAGCGCCGCCGTGGACGGGCTCAACTCGGCGCGGATCTTCACCACCTACTTCGGCCCGCTGCCCCGCACCCACGTGGCCATCACTCAGCAGGCGCAGTGGTCCTTCGGCCAGTCCTGGCCGTCGCTGATCTTCCTGCCCTACGCGTCCTTCCTGACCAGCACCCAGCGGGTTGCCCTGGGCCTGTATCAGATGACGGATTTCATCAATCAGGTCGGCTTTCACGAATTCTCCCACCAGTGGTGGGGCCACCTCGTGGGCGCCGCCACCTACCGCGACGAGTGGCTGGAGGAGGGCTTCGCCGAGTTCTCGGCCGCCCTGGCCGTACAGCACACGCAAGGCTGGGACGGCTACACCGAGTTCTGGCGCCATGCGCGCAAGTTCATCTTCGGGAAGTACCCGGGCAATGCGCTGGCGAACGACAAGGCGGGCCCGATCAGCCAGGGCTGGCGGCTCGGCACGGCGTACACCCGCACGGCGCCGCAGGCGATGATCTATTCCAAGGGAGGTTACGTCCTCCACATGCTGCGCACCCTGATGTGGGACGATAAAGCGAAGAATCCGGACGCCAATTTCATCGTCATGATGCAGGACTTCACCTCCACCTATGGCGGCGGGTTAGCCACCACCGCCGACTTCCAGAAAGTGGTGGAGAGGCACATGGTGCGGGCCTTGAACGCCACCGGCGACGGCAGGATGGACTGGTTCTTCAACCAGTGGGTCTACGGCACCGACGCGCCGCGCTACGTCTGCGACCTGAAGGCGGAGAAGACGAGCGGCGACGAGTACCGGATTCACGGTCAGGTCACCCAACAAGGGGTGCCGAAAGATTTCCACACCCTCGTGCCGGTCCAGCTCGACTTCGGCAAGAACGAGGTGACACGGATCGGGCTGCTGGGGATGACCGGGGAGGCCACCGTGCCGATCGACCTGAAGCTGAAGCTCCCGAAAGCTCCGAAACGGGTCGTGGTCAACGCCCTGGGCGAAGTCCTGGCCCGCGACTGACGGCGGCCTCGGCGGGCGGCTAGCGGTCGCGGTTGCGAATTCCCTGGCCACCATGATCGGTCCGCTGTTCGGTGCGGCGCTGATACTGGCCCACAGCCGCCCCATGCCCGATCCCAGGACCGTTTCGGCCGCGCGACTGTCGGTGCTGCGCATCCAGGAAGCGCACGCGGTGCAGGCGCCGTTCCTGGGCATCGCCGTGGCCCTGATGGTGCTGGCCGGCGTGTGCGCAATGTTCTTTGCGCCTCGCCCCGGACCACCGCCGAAGCGCCGATCTCCTATTCCGGCCTGCTGCGCAACCGCCGGCTGATGCTGGGCGTGGTGTCGATCTTCGTCTATGTCGGCGCCGAGGTGGCCATAGGCAGCCTGCTCACCAACTATCTGATGTCCGGCCACGCCCTGTCGGTGCGCCAGCAGGTCGCCGGCTCCCTGGTCGACGTCTATTGGGGTCTGGCGATGGTCGGGCGTTTCATCGGCTCGCCGGTATGCGCTGCGCCGGGTCAAGCCCGGCTATGCGCTGGCGACCTGCGCGATCGGCGCCGTGGTGCTGGCGAGCGTGTCGGGGCTATCGGCGGGACTGGTGGCGGCGTGCGCCATTCTGGCCATCGGCCTGTTCAACTCGATCATGTTCCCGACCATCTTCACCCTGGCGATCGAGGAACTCGGCGAGAACGGCCATCAGGGATCTGGCCTGCTGTGCCTGGCGATCTTCGGCGGGGCGGTGATCCCGCTGATCGCCGGGCGGGTCGCCGACAGCTTCGGCCTCACCGCATTCCTGGTCGTGCCGGTGGTCTGCTACGCCTGGATCGCGGGCTATGGCCTGCATTTGCGGCCGGACGGCGAGACTGGACTATCCGCCGCCCTTGAGCTGGAAGGCGACCAGGTACAGCTCTGATCTGCTGAACCAGGACGCGGTCGGATGTGCGCGAGGCGAAAGCCGCCCCGAGCGCTCAAAGCCGGTGAGCGATACCGGCGCGGCGGCGGGCCGCGCGCCGATGGCGGTCGAGCATGGCGCGGGCGGCCAGGTGTCGCGCGTCCACGGCCGCGCCGTTGCTGACGTGGGCCGGCGGCGTCCTCGTACTGGAAATAGCCCTTGGGGCGCACGCCGAACGGACTGAGCGGCAGATCGAGGAAATTCGTCGCCGACGATCCTCCGGGCAATCCGAACCAGGCCTTGGTGACGAAGTTGGCCACGGCGATCTCGCCGACCAGATAGGTGTCGCCCTGAGTAGGGTCGCAGACCTCGAGTTCGGATTCGACCGTCTGGCCGGGGGCGCCGCGGCCGGGCGGGGCGGGGCCGGTCGCCGTCATTGCCGTCGTTGGATCTGCCAGCATCTCCAGCACCTCGTGTGAGAGCGTGCACGACCATGGCTCGCCGAACTGCGCGCAGACGTCGAGATAGACGAACGCGTAGGGCAGGGCGCCCTGTTGCGCATGGTAGCCGAACACGCCGTTCATGCCGAGTGTGGGATCGTTCGACGCGTCGCCGACATAGATCACCGCATCGTTCGCCGCATCGAGGTTGGCAGAGCCGTCGTTGAGGGCGACCCGCGTCTGCGGTCAGCGTGCCTCCGGCTCCCCATTCGGGTTGGAAATCACGGCTGACCTGCACGTCGATGGCGGCGACGGCGGCGGCGAACGTGGCGTCGTCGATCGAGGTCGACAGGTTGGCGATGGCGATCGACAAGCTCATCCCTCGACCGGCCCTGCGGCAGGCGCCGCGGCTTTCATCGCCCAGAGTAACGGCGTCATGGTAACCGGGCCCACCCGTCCGGTCACCCGGCTGTAGTTCGTGGCGCCGTCCGCGCTCTTTTTCTTCAGTGCCGGCGCCAGAACGGTGACGAACGTCAGGCGCGCGGATACGGTGGCGACCGGTACGGTCGGAGCCAGGAGGGATGTGACCTCGGTCGGGGGTGAAAAAACGCCGCCATCGCCGCGCCTCAGGTCCCATCGGCCTCGGCGCCCTTCAGGTATTCGAGCAGTTCGAGCCGCTCGGTCTCGCTCAGCGCGCCCACGCCGTAGTCGTGACCCTTGTTGGAGTTGCCGGGCAGGGAGGTGTCGAAAACGAAGCCGTTGCCGGGAATTCCCGGCGGGTGTTGTATCCGACGTGCGCCGGATCATAGAGGCGCGAGCCGACACGGAACGTCTTGGGTCGGTCGGCCGGCGCCTGCAGCAGGGCATAGAGTGTCGGCACGGAGCCGTTGTGCAGATACGGGGCGGTGGCCCAGATGCCTTCGAGCGGCCGCGCCTTGTAGGCCATGAGCGGCTCATTGGCGTTCTGCAGGCAGTAGTTGAGCCGCAACTGCTTGGGCGTCAGCGGCACGGCCTGCGCGCCGTGCGGCAGGATCACCGGTGGTAGCGGCGTGACGCCGAAGATATTCTTGACCGTCGAGTTGATCAGTTCTTCCTTTTTGCCGATCAGCGCGCCGGTGACCGCGGTGGTCAACAGGGCCCGCACGGGGGCATTGGCGGCCAGCGGATCACCTTTGATGTAGTTGACCGGGATCCCGGTCAGCGCGCCGCTGGCCCCGGCGTAGGCCCAGGCGTTGCAGGCCATCCACTCGTCGGTGACGTTGCCGCTGCCGATTTCGGTGAACGTCATCATCGTCTCGTAGTCGCCTGGGCAGGTGGGACGTGTGACACACGGCAATTGGGCGCTGGAACAGTCGCCGGCCGGCCTGCACCACCTCGACCGGGCGAGAGCCTATGACCGGCGCGTCGGTGAGGTCGATGCGGCGGGGCGCGCCAAACGCCCTTTCCGGCCATGACCGGAGGCTAAGCCTGGTGACCAGCACCTCCATGTCGTTCAGATCGACGACGCGGCGGTGGAGGCGAAACCGGAGAGGTCGCCGGGTGGAGGGCGCCTTAACCACCGCTTCGCCGAACACGCCCAGCACCTCGCCGGTGTTGCGTCCCAACGCGCCAAAATCGGTGGCGTTGTCCCGACCTTCAGCTTGGTGTTGGTGACGATGCCGTCCCATTGCAGATGGCTCGGCTCGGTGATGTTCCACAGATGCGGGTAGCTGACCGGCGCGTCTGAGGCGTTGCGCGCGGCTGCGCTGCGCCGCCGAATAGCAGCACCCGATTGAAGATATGGCCGACCGCGTCGACCCGCCCAAATCCATAGCGCAGGTCGGTCGTGTTGAGCGCTTCGGGCTCGCGTTCCCATTCCGTCAGCCTGTCAAGGCGGCCAGCAAGGCGGCGCGGCCGGCGGGGTTGTCGGCGGCCGTCCCGAGAACCAGGCCGGCGAAACGGTCCCATCGCGCACTGTTTCGGGCCGGCGGCCCAGTCCAGCGTCTGGGTCAGCGCCCGTCCACCGCCTCGATGAAGCTCTGAAAATCGAACTGGCTCGGGGCGCCGTCGAGCGTCATCTCTGGCCCCGTAGGTTATCCGCGCGGTGTGGCAGGCCGCGCAGTTGAGGCCCACCCAGTCGACGGGATCCCACCGGGCGCTTTCCCGATCCAGTGAAGTTGCGTGCCGGAAATGCGCCGTCGTCGGCGATGTCGATGGCAAAGCCGACCGGCAGCCCGGGGCTGCCCCCATGGCGGCAATATCCGGAAGTCGCGAGATAGGCGGGGTCCAGCAGCTTTCCCGGCGCTCCGGCGCCGGGGCGGCTCCAGAGCCTGGAACCACTTCAGCGGCATCAGGCGCGATCCCTGGTCGCCGTTGTACCAGGCCGGGCGCGCGCCGTCGTCCAGCCCTGCGTCGCTGGTCCGCCTCCGGATGTGCTGCAGCTCGCCAGCAGTCCGGCCAAGGCGCCCACGCTCAGTACGGAGCCGGTGAGCGCCAGGGCGGCGAGACTGCGTGAACGCCACTTGAAAATAGCCATCGACCTGACCCCCGTCCAGACGGGAGCCTCTCACTATCGGCGACAGCACGCAACGGTTAAAGTATTCATTTGAATTGCAGGTCTAATGGCCGTCCATTGGAGGAATACCAGCCTGTCCGGCGTCGTGAACAAGCATGGGAAAGCCGACTACTGCTGCGGTGGCAGGGCCTTCAGCATGGCCAGATGCTGCTCGACGATCGGCACCGCGCTGGCCGCAACCTGACGCAGAGAAGCGTCGTCGCCATCCGTGGCGTACCCCTTCTCAAGCGCCCAGGCTTGCTGATGAGCTTGCAGTTGCTGGCCCAGATACAGGCTATCGAACTGAGCCCCCTTGGGCGTCGCCTTCAGCTGATCGATCATGGCTTGCTTGTCGGTGGGCAGTTGGTCCGAGGGATGGGCGATTTTTCTCTGAGCGTTGTCCAGCGCCGCCATCAGCGTCTGGGACATCGTGCCGTGGTCCTTGATCATGGTCGATGCGAACGACTTCAAGGCGTTCGAACGGGCCTTCCCCTGCGCGATATGCCCGGCCTGGATCTCGTACAGGTCTCCGGCCGCTGTCTGGGCGACATAGTCGGACGTGGAGACCCCTGTCATTGGCGGCACGCCAACGTCTTCGCCGGTCATCGACCCAGTTTCGGAGGATGCGGCGGCAGCGGGGTCGCTGCGGGGAGACTGGGCGAGGGTGGGGCCGGAGAGGGCTAGAATTGCCGCGCCGGCGATCAGGATTGAGCGAACCATGTCATCGTTCCAATGAGTTGAATAGCCGACGTCGACTGTTACAAACACGTCCTGGCGAGGTGTGTTCCCGGCGGCGACAGATCCGGTTCTGATTAACTTTAGTTCTTGGCCTCTTCCCGTCCTTGCGACAGTGGCAAGGCAGCCACGCCCGGCGCCTGGGTAATCTGGTCGCGCCGGCCGGTGGGAGCCGACAATCGGCTCCCACGCAGTCTCTA
>CAVVXL010000018.1:0-80668 GCA_963752235.1 uncultured Acidobacteriota bacterium
GGGATTTCGGTCGTGTCCTCACTCAGTGTGGGCGGGGCCGTCCGATGACTAGTCGTAACGCTACTGCTAAGCGGGTGACAACCACATGCGCCCCCGCCTATAACCTTGGCGCTCTCGCATCTCTCCGGGTAGGCTCTGCGGCATGGCCTCCAAGCTCAAGAGCGCGTGGCATCACCTCCTGGATTCCCTGGCGCACTACGTTATGCACTTTTTTTGGGTCGCAGTCATGACCGCTATTTTAGGGGTGGCGGCCTTTGTCCGTGGAAACAAGCTGCTGTTTCTTGCCTTAATCATCGCCTGTGGTCTATTTCTCTCGGTAATTTTGGTGACCTACCTGTTACACATGCGGGACCTCCGGAGGCGCGAGCACCGCCTGCCATGGCGACGCCGGAGAGAACTGCGCCGCTATACGGACGCTGGTCTTGGTTGGCGCGTCCCGCCCGAAAGCCATACGCAGCTCCGGGATGGGCGGATGGCGGCCGTCCTCTCTATCGCGCCCGTCCCGGGCAGCGAACTGCCGCAGCCGCTCGACATTGTCGTCGCTTGCGGCGGGAACATCACCGAAGCTATTTCGACGTTTTATCTCGATCCAAGTCAACCCGAAGAAGTTCCTGTTAGCGGTGATGTGGAAATTGATGCACCAAGTGGAAGCATGGTGACGCTGCGTCTACTGTCTCCGAAGCTCCTTCCTCCAGCGCGTTGGGATCTAATGCTAGTCTCTGCCGGGAACGCAGCCATTAGAGTGCTTAGCGTGAGGCGGGCGCCCCGCAAGAGTGAGGCCGAAGTCTAAGCCGTCAGTAGCTCTCGCACCGTCCACGGCTTGCGAGCGATCCCCGCCGCCATGGCGGGCGTGCAGCCCTTCAAGGTCCGGTGACACCAAGTGAAGTTATAGCTCGCCGTGAAGAGCGCCACGGCGGCCCGCAGGTTGTCCCGCTTCCGGCTGAAGCCCGTGGTTAGGCGGGTGAACCGGCGGGACATCATGCGCACGTGCAGGTTGACCCGCTCGACGTGGGAAGTGCAGATCTTTGCCTCGTCGGGATCGCCCGAGACGACGCGCTTCTCGATGGCTATTATGGACGGCGGAGAATACCGCCGTTCGCTGTCCAGCCCCTCTCCTGAGTACGATTTGATGACCTGCCCGTGGTGAACCTGACCGCCGAAGGTGTCTTCCAGGGCGCCAACGTAGGGCAGGAACGCGTCCGTCGAGATTTGGAATTGATCTTCGCTCACGGCGCCCGCGAGCTTCGCCGCGAAGATCCCGGCATCCTTCGCCGTCCGGCGGCCAACGTGCTGGGCAAGCAAGAGCTTCGAATCTCGCTCGATCGCGAGGAACGTGTACGCGTCCCCGATCTCGGAATCCTCGATCCCTTTGCGGACCTTGGTCTTTTCCTTCATCCCCACGAAGCACCACAGCTCATCCGCCTGCACGTCGTGCGCGTCCACGCCGCGCACCAGCCGCGAGAGCAGCGTCTCGCACTTGGCGCCCGCAACCCGCAGGAGCCGCATGATGGTGTCGCGGTGGACTCCAGAGACGCGCTCCGTGCTGCGGATGGAAGAGCCCTCCGTCAGGAGGTGCAGGCACAACGTCGCCTTGTCCAGGTCGAGCCGCATCGTGCCAAGGGGGCGCTCCGGGATGATCCCGAACGTCGAGCGGCAGGCGCGGCACTTCCGGCGCGGGTTGCCGTGCTTGTCTTTTCCCCATCCAATGGTGGGCTCGCCGCAAGTGCGGCAGCTCGTATCGGCGGGGATGAAGGTAGCGGCGTCCATGTCGTTCTCTGATCTGTGATTATTGTAGGCCAAATAACCCTACACGTCAAGAGTGAATCCAAGTTGACGTGTAGATTTATTTGGCCTACACTGGCGGCATGGCAAGACCAAAGGCTGAGAAGACGCAAGACGCTGCCCTCCGGTTGAGGCTCCTGTCCGAGCATGAGACGCTGATGCGGCAGGCCGCCGAGCTGGCAGGACTCAGCCTCTCCGCCTGGATGCGGGAGAGGCTGATTCGAGCCGCTAAGCGGGAGATCTCAGAAGCGGGACGCTATGAAGCGGCGGGGAAGGCTACGGGCGAGTAAACCCCGCAGGAACCGGTACATGGGCGCAGCTCCGCCATATAGATGCCGCATGGCATCTCTCCTTTTCGCATTGACCGAGGAGTCCCTACACGGTAGGATGGCGGGTGTTGGGGCCGCCTGACTTCGGTCGGGTTAAAGTCTCAGAAACGCCCACCGTTCGAGCGGTGGGCGTTTCGCTTTCCTGGGCCTTCATTCTGATTTTCGTCCTCCAGTGAAGAAGATGCTTGTTTTCAATGGTTTACGCCGCGAGTTAAGTATCACATAGCGCATAAAATTGCGCAACCCTACGACACATCTACGACAACGTGTCGTAGAGACACAAGATAACCCTCTTAGTTTGTCGCGTTTGAGTGCGGCATTTCGCGGGGTGATCCGCCAGCGGGGACCGGAAGGGCGGACTCCGGCCCCCTGACTGCTAGATGTCTTCCCGCTGGAACCGCTGGAGAAGCGGTGCGGGATCTTCGGAGGGTTCGGCACCGTCCCAACGGACCCACGTACGGGCAAGCTCGCTCGCCAGCGCCTTGCAGTTCCGGCACGACCGCAGGGTGGCCACGGGCCGCAGGGCGGGGATGTAGACTAGGGTGTACAGCTCCCGGTATCCCGCCTCCGGCCCTACGTCGGTCCCCCAATAGATGCCGAAGGGAGAGGAGATCTTCCCTCGCACTTCGGCCTCTACGCCATCGATGAAGCGAGTCCGGAAGGTTCCCCGCCTCCAGGCGAGCGGGACCGGTAGACCAGCCCGCGCCCGGACCTTGAGATAGGCGTCCGCCGCCCCGCTGAGCCACGCACCGACCGAGGGGAAGCCCTCACCCGCCGCCGCGATCTTCCAGCGGACGGACTGCGGCATAGTGGCCCGGACGGTGAAGCTCGCCCGCTTCAGAGTCACGGGCGGGCGCCCCACGGCGGTCCGACCATCGATTCCAGACCGAACGCGATGCTGCTACACCGCTCCGCGTAGTGCGTGGCCTGGAACGATAGCCGCTCGTCTTCCACCCCCAGAGAGACCGTATCCCGCTCCTTTGCCACGGCCAGCAGGAAGGCTTCCGCGTGACGGATGTCGGCCGCCACGGCGCGCAGCTCGGCGCGGGTGGTCGACTCCGTCCAGGTCGGCCACTCCCCGCTGGCCTCAAGGGCGAGGTCGTAGAGCATGGCGCCGAGGTGTTCCAGGGCGAGCCGGTTCTCGTTTTTGGTGAAGTGCATCAGGAACGTGAACCGAAAGGCCGGATGGTCCTCCCAGTCGTAGGCCGGGGGCGGAATGCGGGGATCGTTGGAGAAGGGTACCGGGGGCGGGGGCGGGGAAGGTGCTGCGGTAGACTCTGGTACTAGGTCCGGCATGGGGTGGCTCCTTTGCTGGGCTCAGGTCCGGCGGCGTGTCTCTAGCACCCGCCGGGCCGTCTGTAGGTGTCGAGGGGAACGCCTCCCCCCGGTCCCCCTAAGCTACCGCAGCACGTTTCCCTCGGTTACCGCCCACATTGGATTAGGACACGACCGGGATTTCGGGCGTTCGCTCCCCGATTTCGGTCCTTTCCTCTGGGCCTTCAGGCGCGGAGACGCGCGGGAGGAGACGGCGAAGGGGAGGGAGGAGCCGAGATCGTCGGTTGACGCCTTGGCGCGGCCTTCGCCGCAGGTGAGCTCATGGAGCGAGGAGAGGTTTTTTCCGGGTGCGGCCGTGATTCAAAGCCCTTCGGGGCGATCCTGATCCGAAGCTTCAGCGTCTCGCGGCTCGTTGGGCATCAAATTATTCTGCTTAGGCCGCTTGGGCTCCTTCACCACGATCGTCTCGGCGATACGGTCGTGCACCGTCTGGCGGTTGGGGTGGATGAAGTACTGCAGAAATCCGAACCCCCCCTCCAGCACCGACGCGCCGTAGCCGACGGCGCGCTCGACCGCGTGCCAGAGCGAGAGGTGGCCGTGGGTCAGCGACACGACACGGATGCGCAGCAGCCGCTTGCCCAGGGTCTGCCCGTGACCGAGAAAGGTGCCGGCGCCGAAGTAAAGGGCGAGGACGAGGATTCCCCAACTGTGAAACGGGTTGACCTCGAGATTCACCGGATGGGCTCGCGAGGCGTTCCGGACCCGGTCCCACTCGAGCATTGCCTCGATGCCGCCGCAGATCAGGACGACGATCCCCATGTCGATCGCGAACGCCACGAACCGCGCTCCGAAGCTGGCGAGGGGCTGATCGCGGAGCGCGCTCAGGCGCTCGACGGTCAGCGGGCGGAAGGTGGCCGGCCGGCGCTTCCGCTTCAGAGGAATCCTCTCATCGCAGTCCTGGCGGAGCCTACGGCTTCCTGCGTCCGATCCACTCGTCGTAGCGCCGGTAGATCTGTACCCCGTTCCTGCCGGGGTGGAAAGGGAGCGGATCGAAGGTTTCCGGCTCCACGACCTGCCAGCATCGGTGCTCCACGTCGATGGTGTCTCCCATCGGCAAAGCCTTTTTCATCTCCGTGATCAGGTATGGGATCATCGTCGCGAAGAGCATTCTCGCCCCCTCCACCTCCTCGCCGCGCTCCTCCGGCGAGGCCGAGACCGAACAGACGAGGTCGGGCAGACCGAAAAACGCCATCCCCCAGGTCCGAGCCCACTCCCGGCCGGAGAGGCTATTTCCCCCCTTGCCGAACGAAAAGAAGACCGGCAGATCCTCCCAGGTCAGCTTCGTCGGCACGATGCTCAGCAACCGCTCGCGGGGCTGCATGGCCCGGGCCGTGGGAAAGAGGATAGCCGTCGCACCCACACCCAGGAAAGCCCAGGCGACGGCGCACAGGTGCTCCATGGCCGCGAGAAGCTCCCGCTGCGGGGGCCCCTGGGTCAGGAAGATGCGCGCAAACGAGCTATGCCGGATCATTCCTTCGTCGAAACGCGCCGCGAGGCGAGAGTAAAAATGGGGATCGATCTCATCGATCTGCGCGGGAAGGATCTGCAGCTGCCACTCCCAGGCGCCCGCCCGCAGATTGAGGAAGAAGAGCTTGCCGCTCTGCGCCGGAGTCCAGGGAGGCGACGTGATCTGGATCTCCGGGATGAATCTCCGGGCTCGCTCGAGGACCGGCTCCGGATCGGTCAGCACCTCCGGCGCGCCGGGAGCCGCTGGTCGACGCCCTCACCCTCGGTGGCGATCTCGACCGCCCGCTCGGCGAGTACTCGAAGGGGATGAAGCAGAAGCTGCTGCTGATCGCCGCCCTGCAGCACGACCCGCAGATCCTCCTCCTCGACGAGCCGCTGGACGGCCTCGACGTGACGGGGCAGGAGCTGCTGAAGCGGCTGATCCGGGAACGCGCGGCGCGGGGGAACGCCGTCGTCTACTGCTCGCACATCCTGGAGGTGGTCGAGAAGGTCTGCGACCGGGTGGCGATCCTTCATCACGGCGCCGTGGCGGCGCTCGGCACCCCCCGGGAGCTGATGGCGAGCGGCGGCGAGGCGTCGCTGTCGCAGCTCTTCCTCCGCGTCACCGGCGACGGCGGGGAACGCGGGGAAGGCGCCACGGGTTGAGCCGCCCCGCCGACCCCCTGCTGCGCCTGCTCGGCGCCGATCCGGAGACCTTCCGCCCGCTCTACCGCGTGCAGAAGCTGCTGCTCGCCCGCGGCGTCCGGATCATCCGGGTGCGCCGGGCGGGGAGCCTCCTCAAGCGCACCGCGTTCTCCTTCCTCTTCCTGTACGCGGCCGTCTACGGCCTGGCGTTCTTCTCCATGGTGGTCGGCGCGAAGGCGCCGCCCCTCGCCGCCGGCATCGCCCTGACCCTCGGCGACGCCTTCCTCCTGCTGCTGGTGATCACCGATTACTCCGACCTGCTGATCAACCCTCGCGAGGCGCTGGTGCTCGCCGCCCATCCGCACGACGGCCGCTCGCTCCTGCTCGCCAAGGTCGCCGCGATCGTGCGGGTCCTCTCCGCCCTGGTCCTCATCCTCTTCGTGCCGGCCGCGATCGCCGTCGGCCTGCTGTGGAAATCCGGGCTCGCCGCCGCCGCTTTCCTGGCCGGCGCCGCGGGCTCCAGCCTGGCCACGGTCCTCGCCGGGCTGCTGCTCGGAGCGGCGCTGTTTCGGAAGGGGGGGAAAGCGGCGATCGACCGGCTGATGCCCTGGATCCAGGGGATCTTCCAGATCGGCTACATCGCCGTCATCGGGGGCTCGCGGCTGGCCAGGATGCTCGCCCTGCCCGCCGCCAACCTGGGCGCGCTCGGCTGGGCGCTCCCCTCGTTCTGGTTTCTCGGGCCGCTCGCGCTGGTCGACCACAGCGTGCGATCGGCCGCTCTCGTCCGGCTCGGGCTGGCCGGAGGGACCCTCGCCTTCCTCCTCTTCGGCGCCACCCGCTGGCTGGGCGCCGGCCTCGAAGAGCGGCTGCTCGAGCCGCCGGTCCGCAAGGCGCGGCGGCCCGCCCGGCGCGGCGTTTTCCGCGGCGGTCTGCGCGGCGGTTCTCTGCGTGGCGGCGAGCGGGGACGCCTCGTCGCCATCCTGCGCGTCCACCTGCGCTCCGACTGGCGGACCCGCTCGGAGTTCCTGCTGCTGCCGATGATGGGCGCCTTCATGATCCTGTTCTACGCCTCGGACCCCTCCGGCATCGCGGCCTGGCGCTGGGTGTCGATCTTCGTCTACTGCTCGATGCTCATGCTCTCCGCCGACGTGCTGACCAGGAGCTCGCGCCCCGAGAGCCTCTGGTGGATCCTGACGGCGCCGATCGACCGGCTCCGCTTCTCCTGGTCGACCGTCGCGCTCGCCCGCGCCTTCCACCTCGCGCCGCTGTTCGCCGCCCTCGCGGTGCTGGAGCTCCGCGCCGGAGGCTCCTGGAGCCGCCGGTCGGCCCTGCTTCTCGAGCTCCTGATGCTCGGCGACCTGCTGGTGCTGCTCGGCAAGACGATCTTTCCCGACTTTCCCTTCTCCCGGGCGCGGGTGGAGGGAAAGGGGGGCTCCCGCGCCGAGCTGACGTTCCTCGCCACCCTGCTGAGCGGCGGCGCGACCGCGCTGCTCTCTCTCTTCGCCTGGATGGGAACCGCCGGCCTCCTCGGCGGCGCCGCCCTCTTCGCCCTGCTCCACCTGCCGGCCACGATCTGGGCGCGCCGCCGCAGCGCCGCCGCGGCGGCCGACCTCGAGCTGGAGGGGAGCGGCGGCGGCTGAAGCGGCGAGGAAACGCGGGGGAGCCGGTGTAAAATATAATTGAATGATCAAGGCCTGGCCGCTCTGTCTCCTGCTGACCGCGGGCTGGATCGTCCCGCTGCCGGGCTGGGCGGCCTTGCCCTTCGGCCCGGACCCTCCCGTCGTGCTCCCCGGGCCACCGCGGATCCCTGTCTCTCCGGACCGATGGCTCCCCTGGCGCGTGTTCACCTGGCGCGACGGCGTCAAGATCGGCAACCCTCCCCTCGCCCGGGACGCTCAAGGCTACATCTGGGCGGACGGGCCGGTCCGCTACAACGGCAGGACCTGGCAGCCGCTGAAGGTTCCCGGCGAGGCGTCGCCGGAGCAGATCTGGACGATGCTCGCGGCGAGCGACGGCAGCCTCTGGTTCGGCCGCACGGCCGGCGGGCTGCGCCGCCTGCACCAAGGGGTCTGGACCTGGTATCCCCCGGGCCGCGACATGCCGTCCGGAGCGGTCAGCGCGATCGTCGAGGAGGACCGCCGCACGGTCTGGGTGGGGACCGCGAACGGCCTCGCGCGCTGCCGCGACGGCCGGTGTGCCGAAACCTTGGCCCTGCGGGGCATCGTCGTCCGGAACCTCGTCGTCACCCGCGCGGCCGGCCGGCCGGCGCTCTGGATCGGCACGAATCTGGGCCTCTTCCGTCTCGAGGGGATCGATGGCCCCTCGCCGGCGCTCTCCCGGCGATTCGCCGACCCGGCCGTGCTGCCGTCCCCCTCGATTCGCAGTCTCGCCGAGACGGCCTCCGCGGACGGCGTCGCGCTGTGGGTGGGGACCGATCTCGGCATCGCCCGCCTGCAGGGGAACGTGTGGACCCGCTACGACGAACGATCGGGCCTTCCCCCCGCCCCCATCACCGCGATCGTGGCGAGCCGCTCCCTCGACGGCAAGCCGGTGGTCTGGGCGGGCACCTTCCGCCTCGGCCTCCTCCGCTTCGAGAGCGATGGCCGCTGGACGCTCTTCGACAGCCACTCGGGACTGCCGGCCGATTACGTCTACAACCTGCTGGTCACCCAGGACCGTGGCGAGCAGGCCCTCTGGGTCTCCACCCCCGCGGGGCTCGCCCGGTTGGAGCGCGAGAGGTGGGTCGCCCTCGATTCCAGCTCCGGGCTCCCCAACGACTTCGTCGTGGGACTCGGCGAGACGACCTTTCCGGACGGCCTCCACGCCTACTGGATCGGCACCACCGGCGGCATGGTCCGCCGGACACCCCGCGGCTGGGAGCCCTACTCGCCGTTTTCCACCGCGTCCGAGATCGTCTTCGCGACGCTCGACACCCGGCTGGAGGACGGCACGCGAGCCTTTTGGGTGGGGAGCGCCAACGCCCTCCACCGTTTCGACCATGGGCACTGGTCGAGCTTCACCAGCCGCAACTCGCCGCTGCCTCCGGACTGGATCGTCAGCCTGCTCGCCGTGCCCGCCGGCCGGGGTACGGAGCTCTGGGTGGGGACGATGCGCGGATTGTTGCGCTACGCCGCGGGGCGCTGGACCATCCTCCATCCCGGGAGCTCCGGACTGCCGGGCGATCAGGTGCGAAGCCTGGTCTCCACTCCGCGGCGCGGGGGAGGTCAGGTGCTGTGGACCGGCACGGATCAGGGTGTGGGCCGCTCCGAGGGGGAGAGCTGGGAGAGGATCGCGGTCCCCTGCCTTCCCCATCCCGCCGTCTATGCCCTGCACGCCCAGCTCGCCGCGGAGGGTGGTGGGTGGCTGTGGATCGGCACTCAGGCAGGCCTCGCCCGGCTTCGCATCGACGCCGAGGGACGCCCGCAGCACGGGCCGCAGGATTGCCAGGCGCTCACCGGCCAACCTCTCATCCACCCGCTGGTCATGGGGGTTCAGACCGACGCCTGGGGCCGGGTCTACCTGTTCACCGATTTTGGGGTGAGCCGCCTCACGCTGGAGAAGGGATACCTCGCCACCGCCCGCATCGAGAGCTTCGACTCCGGGGACGGCCTGCCCGGGATGGAGTTCAACCGCGCGGCGTTCACCGACAGCCTCGGCCGCATCTGGGCAGGCGCCAACGGCGGCGCCGCCATCCTCGATCCCGCGCCACCGCGCCGCAGTCTCCCGCAGCCGGCGGTGCTCCGGCTCGAGCGCATCCTGGTGATGGGGCGGGAGCGCCCTCTGCTCCCCGGTACGGCGCTGCGCCATGACGAGAACGACATCGATCTCGAGTACGCCCTGCTGAGCTACCACCGCGAACAGGCGACGCGCTACCAGACGCAGCTCGTCGGTCTCGAGAGTCATCCCTCTCCCTGGACCGCGGAAGCCCGTGCCGTGTACAACCGCCTTCCCCGCGGCGACTACACGTTCCGTGTCTGGGCGCGCGACAGCGAGGGGAGCCTTTCCGGACCGGCCGAGGTCCCCTTCCGTATCCGGCCGGCACCCTGGCTGAGCGCCTGGGCGATCGCGCTCTACGCCCTCGCGCTGATCGGGCTCGGCTACGGCACGAGCCACGTCCGGGCGCTCTCCCAGCGGGCCACGACGCTCGAGACGGAGGTCGCCGAGCGGACCCGCGAGCTCGCCGAGGCCAACCGCCGCCTCGAGGTGGCCTCGCTGACCGACCCCCTGACCGGCCTCAGCAACCGCCGCTTCCTCTCCCTCAACATCGAGCCCGACCTGCGCCAGTCGGTGCGCAACACCCTGGGGTCGGCGGCGCCCGGCGAGCGCAATGGCGGCCTGATCTTCTATTTCCTCGACATCGACCATTTCAAGCAGCTCAACGACCGCGCCGGCCACGCCGCCGGCGACCGGGTGCTGGTGGAGCTGGCGGGGCGCCTGCGCGAGGCGGCGCGCGACACGGACGCCGTGCTCCGCTGGGGAGGCGAGGAGTTCCTGATCGTCAGCCGGTGGGCCGATCGCCGGGCGGGCGAAGCGCTCGCGGCCCGCCTGCTGTCGGCGGTGGCCGGCGCCCCGTTCGCCGCCGCGCCGGGGGCGAGCTGCGAGGTGACGTGCTCGGTCGGCTGGGCGCCCTACCCCTGGCGCCCCGAGGTTCCCGACGCCGTCCATTACGAGCAGGTGCTGACCCTGGCCGACCGCGCGCTCTACGTGGCCAAGCGGGAAGGGCGAAACCGCGCCGTCGGGGTCCTCCCCGGGCCGCGGGGCGAACGGTTCCCGGAAGGGCCCTTCGAGGAGCAGGAGGGGGGGCTCGTCGAGCTGGTGCGCACCGCCGGCCCCGCGGGGGAGGATCCCCGGCGGGAACCGGCCGGCGCGAGCGGGCTCGCGCCGGCCTGAATCTCCGAGGTCTCCGAGCCTACAGGTTGCGCAGGATGTCGCGGAAGCGCGAGCTGACCTGCAAGCGGTCCATCAGCGCCTCCAGGCGGACGGGGAGAGCCGCGGTGGCCGCCGTGCCGCCGGGGCCGGAGTCGGGCTGGCCGTTGGGGAACGGGATGGTCTTCAGGTAGGTCGGCGGGCGCCGCAGCTTGGTCGCCTGCTCGTAGGCGTAGGCGTAGCCGATCAGCTTCTGCTCGCTGTAGGCGGTGCCGATGAAGCTCAGCCCCACCGGCAGAAGGCCGTCGACGAACCCCATCGGCACGTTGACGATCGGGTAGCCGGCGACCGCCGACGGATAGGTGCTGCTGCCTCCGAAGTGATCGCCGTTGATCAGGTCGGTGGTCCACGCCGGGCCGCCGCTGGGGGCCACCAGGACATCCGCGTTGTTGTTGGCGAGCGCGGCGTCGATCCCCTGCGGCTCCGGCCAGCATGTGGCCGCGGACCAGGGCGTCCTGGTACTGCTGGCTGGTGTAGGGATCGGACTGGGCGAGCAGGAACTCCTCCTGGCCGAAGTACTGCAGCTCCTGGGCGGCATGGGCGTTGTTGAAGGCGATGGCGTCGGCGAGGGTATGGATCGGCACCCCGGTGCGGGTGGCGAGGTAGTTGTTGAGGTCGCGCTTGAACTCGTAGAAGAGGACGATCGTCTCCGAGTCGTCGGTGAGCAGCTCGTTGATCGTCGGCAGGTCGGCGGGGTCGACCAGCGTCGCGCCGGCGCCGTGGAGGGCGGTGAGCGCCATCTCGAAGAGGGCATCGGTCTTCACGCTGTAGCCGGTGTAGAAGGTGCGCAGCACGCCGACGCGCGCCCCCTGGAGGGCGTGCGGATCGAGGAACTGCGTGTAGTCGGTCGAGAACTTGCCGGCGCTCGCCGCCGTCTGCGGGTCGCGGGGATCGACGCCGACCAGGGCGCTGAGCATCGCCGCCGCGTCCGCCACCGTGCGGGCGTGAGGGCCGACGGTGTCCTGGGTGTGGGAGATGGGGACGACGCCGGCGCGGCTGGTCAGCCCCACCGTCGGCTTGATGGCGGCGACGCCGTTGTTGTTGGCCGGGCTGATGATCGAGCCGTCGGTCTCGGTGCCCAGGCCGGCGGCGGTGAGGTTGGCGGCTACCGAGGCGGCCGAGCCCGAGCTCGAGCCGCTGGTGTTGCGGTCGAGCACGTACGGATTGCGGGTCAGGCCTCCCTCGCCGCTCCAGCCGCTGGTCGAGTTGAAGCCGCGGAAGTTCGCCCATTCGGAGAGGTTGGTCTTGCCGAGGATCACCGCGCCCGCGGCGCGCAGCCGCGCGGCCACGGTGGCGTCCTGGTGCGCCGGGGCGCCCACCAGGGCGAGCGAGCCGGCCGTCGTCTGCATGCGGTCGCCGGTATCGATGTTCCCCTTGAGCATCACCGGGATGCCGTGCAGCGGCCCGCGCGGCCCCTTCGTCTTGCGCTCGTGGTCCAGCTGCCTGGCGATCTTCCGGGCGTCGGGATTGAGCTGCAGGACGGAGTTGACCGTCGGACCGCTCTCGTCGATCGACGCGATCCGCTCGAGGTACATGTCGACCAGGCCGAGGGAGGTCAACCCCCCGCGGGTCATCGCCGCCTGGAGCTGGGCGATGGTCGCCTCCTCGATCTGGATCGCCTTCTCGCTCAAGCTCGGCAGCTCGACCCTTTGATCGGCGGCAGCGGCGGCGGCACCGCCGCCGATCAGCCCGGCCAGCGGCACGGCGGCGCCGGCGATGGCGCCCAGGCGCAGGACGTCGCGGCGGCTCACACTTCCCGCGGTCTTCGGCTCTCTCCTCGATTCATCACGATCTTCCGGCATGACGATCTCCTTTGAGTTGCAGCGATGCGTGGCCTAGAAACGACGACGGCAGACGGAGATGGCACCAGGGCCCAAACGAAGAGAATGTGACCAACCTGCTCATCATAGCAAAAGAAGAGAAGCTTGGGCCTAGGAATCCCGCTCCGGCGCCGTCGCCCGTTCGAGAGCGGCGAGGTATTCCAAAGCGTGCTCGGCGGTCTCGCCGCACATCTCCGCCGACGGCCGCAGGCGCGCGCAGACCTCCGGGCGCTCGGGGGCGCCGAACAGCCGGCAGCGGTTGTCGGCGTCGAGCTGGACGCAGCGTACGCCGGCCGGCTTGCCCTCCGGCATCCCGGGGATCGGCGAGGAGATCGAGAGGGCGATGCAGCAGGCCCCGCAGCCGGGCCGGCAGTCCATCAGCGGGCCTCCTGGCGGAAGCTCTCCGCCGCCGCGATCGCGCCCAGCTCGAGCTCCCACCTCCCCTGCCGGGTGGGCCGGCGCAGCGCTCGCTCGAGGACGGCGAGGAAGCGGGAGCGCCGCCACTCGACGGCGCCGAAGCTCGCCAGGTGGCCGGTGTAGGCCTGGCAGTCGACGAGGTCGAAACCCCAGTGGATCAGGTTGGCGAGCAGGGTGGCGAAGGCGACCTTCGAGGCGTCGGGGACCTCGGCGTACATCGACTCGCCGAAGAAGACCCCGCCGAGCGAGATCCCGTAGAGGCCGCCGGCCAGCCGGCCCCCCTGCCACGCCTCGATCGAATGGGCGATCCCCGCGGCGTGGAGGGCGGTGTAGCCGGCGATCATCTCCTCGGTGATCCAGGTGCCGCCCTGCCCGGGGCGGGGCTGCGCCGAGCAGCGGCGGATCACCTCGGCGAACGCGGTGTCGGCGCGGACCGCGAACGCCCCCCGCCGCATCGTCTTGCGCAGCGAGCGCGCGACGTGCACCTCGGCGAGCGGCAGCACGAAACGGGGGTCGGGCGAGAACCAGAGCAGCGGCACCCCCTCGTGCGGCCAGGGGAAGATCCCCTGCGAGTAGGCGGCGAGCAGGGTCTCGGCGTCGGGCGTGCCGCCGACCGCGACCACCCCCTCGGGCGACGCCCGGCGCACGGGAGGGAAGACGATACGGCGGCGCGGCAGCAAACTAAACCAGCATCTCCCTGACCCTGCGCTCGACCTCGAGCAGGTCGAGCTGCGCCCGCGGCAGGTTCGAGAGCTGGCGATCGAGGACGAGGAGGAGGAAATGGTCCCCCGTGCCGACCGGACGGGCGAGCCAGTAGCGGCCGAGGCCGGTGACCAGCAGCTCCTGGGGGGAATCCTCCGCCCCGCGGTCGCGCAGGAAACGGGCCGCCGCCTCGACCATCGCCGGGAAGCGCTCCTCCCCCGCCGCCGCGATGACGCCGCCGGCGACGTGGACGAGCAGGAGCGCGGCCGCCCCCTTCATCCCCTTCGCCTTGCGCAGCGCGTCGCCGAGCAGCCGGGCCAGCTCCTCGGCGGCCGGCCGCGGCACCGGCGGCGGATCGGCGAGCAGCGCCTCGAGGTCGGCGTCGGCGTCCGAGTCCGAGTCGTGGGTGTCGTGGCCGGCGCCCGGCGGCGCGGGCTCGCCGCCCCGCTCGCGCTCGTCCTTGAGCCGCATCCCCTCCATCAGCAGGAAGCTCAAGCCGGAGCCGATCTCGGGCTCGACGGCGGGGCAGCCATCGGCGATCTCGATGTCGACGTGCTCCCAGGTGACGATCTCGAGCGCCGCCGCGCGGCCGGTCACCCCCGCGGTCGCCGCTCCTACCAGCCGGCCGGCGCGGAAGTAGAGGCGCCCTTCGCGGCCGGATTCGGGGTGCGACGAGCGGACGGAGAGCGTGCAGGTCTTGCGCTCCATCTCGAGGAGCTGGAGGAACGAGGCGAGGGAGATGTTCTCGACCCGCCCCTTGACGCTCTCGGCGAGCATCTCGGCGATCTTGCGCTTGAGGGCCGCGACGTCGAATGGCTTGGTGAGGCACTCGAACGATCCCGCCGTGCCCAGGTGCGCGGCGGTCTCCTCGCTGCCGAGGGCGGTCATCAGGATCACCGGCAGCTCGGCGTGGCTGCGGCGCAGGAAGGCGAGCAGCTCGAAGCCGTCCATGTCCGGCATCCGCAGGTCGGTCAGCACCAGATCGACCGGCTCGGACTCCAGCACGGCGACCGCCTCGACCCCGTTCGCGGCGGTGACCACCCGCACGCCGCGCCGCCGGTCGCCCAGCGCCTCGGAGAGCGCGAAGAGCACCGAGGGCTCGTCATCCACCACCAGGACCGTTTTCATTCCGGCCCCATCTTACCCTCTGTACCCGGGAGGATTAAGATACGGTGACCCGACTCGAGGAATTCTTGAACCCCCGCCGGGTAAGCCGGCGACTCCGGAGGAACCGTATGAGCCGCCTTACCCCGCTCTCCGCCACCCTGCCGCTCCTGCTGCTCGCCGCCGGCGCCGCGCGGGCGCAGGGCCGCCCCGCGCCTCCTCCGCCCCCGCCCCCCGCCGCCGCTGCCGCGACCGCAATCGCCACCTCGTGGCACACCGTGCGCCCGGGGGAGACGCTGCGCGGGATCGCCACTCAGTTCCTCGGCTCGGCCGCGCGGTGGACCGAGCTCCACCGGCTCAATCCCTTCATCGCCGATCCCGACCGCATCGCGCCCGGACAGCGGATGCGGGTACCGGCGGTGGCTTCGAGCTTCCCCGCCGCCCGCCTCAACCGGCTGTCGCGGCAGGTCGAGGACCAGCCCTCCCCGATCCCCTGGCACAGCGCCCAGGAAGGGGACGTGCTGGTCGAGCGCGACGGCCTGCGCACCCATCAGAAGTCGTCGGCGGACATGCAGTTCCTGGACGGTGCCCGCCTGCTGGTGACCGAGGATTCGCTGGTCTTCTTCCACCGCGCCGGGAACACGCTGCGCGGGACGCCGAAGAAGTCGATCGAGATCGTCGAGGGGCAGGCGGAGCTCGAGGCCCGCTCCGCCTCGGCGGCGCCGGCTCCCGAGGTCGAGATCGTCCTCGGCGGCACGCGGGCGACGTCGCGCCCCGACGGCGCCGGCAACGCCCGCACCCGCGCCCGCCGCGCCGAGCAGGGGAGCGCCAAGGTGATGGCCTATGGCGGCGAGAGCGAGGTCGAGGCGGGAGGCGCCAGGGTCCGGGTGCCGCACGGCATGGGGACCTCGGTGGCGGCCCAGGGACCGCCCTCCCCGCCCGAGCCGCTGCTGCCGGCGCCCACCGGGCTCGAGCCGGTCTCCGGCGCCGAGCGCGCCTGCGCCGATCCCCTCCTCGCCTGGCAGGGGACGCCGCCGGCCGCCGCCTACATCGTCGAGGTCTGCCGCGATCCCGCCTGCGGCGTCCTGGTCGAGCGGCGGATCGGCGACGCCGCCACCCGGTGGCGCCCGGACCCGCTCCCGGTCGGCGAGCTCTACTGGCGGGTGACGGCGCGCAGCCGCTCGGGGCTCGACGGCTATCCGAGCGAGGCGATCCGCCTCGCCATCACTTCCGACCGGAGAGCCGCCGACCGGCGGGGCGCGGCCGCCACCACCGCCGCGGACGCCACCGCCACCCTCCAGATCGGCGGCCCCCAGGTCCGGGTCGGCGAGCGGCTGTTCGTCGCGCCGGCCGCCACGATCGCGGTCGCCGCGAGCGGCGGCGGCAATTCCCCTGCAGCCTGGGTGCCGGTGATCGGCGGCCAGGAGGCGAGCGCCTGGCCGGCCACCTGGACCCCCGGCGAGCACACCGCCGCCGCGGTGATCCACGACGGCTGCGGCAACGGCGCCGCGCTCGCCCCGGTCGCCTTCGTGGTCGACGCGGCGGCGCCCGTCATCCGCTGGGAGGTCGGCGACCGCCAGGCGCTCTCCGACCGCCTGGCGCCCGACAGCGAGAAGGAGCGCGAGCGGCTGGGCGGCAGGAGGAGCGGCGGCATCGCGGCGCCCGCCTGGTCCTCCCGGGCCGGGGTGTGGCGCCTGCCGCTCCCCTGGGCCCCGGCGCGCGACCGCGAGCGGAGGGAGGAGCGCGGGCAGGCCCGCGAGAACCTCGCCCCGCTGCCGATCGAGATCGCCAGCGACCACCCGCAGGCCTTCTTCACCGCCCCCGACACCGTTCTCACCGTCGACGGCAAGGAGACGACGATCGGCGACCGCATCCTCTGGGTCGACGCCGAGGACGCCGGAGCCGGCGTCGAGCGGGTGATCTTCCGCACCCGCGCCGAGGGGGACCGGGTGGTGCTGGAGGTCGAGGCCCGCGACATGGTGGGGAACGTCAGCCGCAAGGAGATCGCGCTGCGCAAAGGAGGCCGCTGAGGCTCACTCCTTCGTCCCCAGCCAGGTCGTGGGAATCCACTGCGCCTCCAGGGTCGCCTCGCCGGAGTCTCCGGCGGACCTAGCGCGCCGCGGCGTCTCGTCGAGCTTCCAGCGCAGGCCGCCCGCCGCGGCCAGGCGGTCGAGCTCGTCGGCGACGGCGGCGGCATCGGCGGGGCGGCGCGCGGGGTCGCGCTCGAGGAGGAGCAGGATGAGCGATTCGAGCTCCGCCGGCACGCCGCCCTCCACCCGCCCCTCCAACGGCTCGACGGCGCCGAACAGCGTCGTCTGCACCAGGTTCGCCACGTCGGTGCCGCTGAACGGCCGCACTCCCGCCAGGCTCTCGTAGAGCAGCACGCCGAGGCCGAAGAGGTCCCCGGACGGACCGTGGCCGCCGCCGCGCAGCGCCTCCGGGGGGAGATAGCCCGGCGTACCGAAGACCAGCCCTTCCGCCCGGGTGGCGGCGGCGACCAGGTCGGCGATGCCGAAGTCGGTCACCTTGATCGAGCCGTCGTGGCCGAGCATCACGTTGGCCGGCTTGACGTCGCGGTGCACGATGTCGCGCTGGTGGGCGGCGGCGAGGCCGCGGGCGATGCCGGCGCCGAGCGGGATGACCTCCTGCGGGGAGAGGCGCCCGCGGCGCAGCAGGACCCGCTCGAGGCTCGCGCCGTCGACCAGCTCCATGGCGATGAACGCGCCGTCGGCGGATTCCTCGACGTCGTAGACCGCGACGACGTTGGGATGGCTGAAGCGCGCCCCCGTCACCGCCTCCTGCACCAGTTGCTCGATGCGCTGCCGCCGCTTGTCGGGGAGCAGGTCGCCGCCGCCGAGGCGCAGAGTCTTGAGCGCCACCGGGCGCTGCAAGCGGGGGTCGAGGCCGCGGAAGACGGCCCCCATGCCGCCGCTCGCCAGCAGCTCGATCACCTGGTAGCGGCCGAGAAAGACGTCGTCGAGCGCCCGCCGCTCCTCGAGGCCGCGGCGCAGCGCCGCGAAGCTCCGCCGCAGGTCGTCGATCTCGTCGCCGCCGGTGGCGGCCGGCGCCGCCCGCGCCAGCTCCCGCTGCTCGCGGGCGAGGTCGCGGATCGGGCGCACCACCGCGCCCCAAGCTGCCGCGAGGAGCGCCGCGATCAGCAGCAGCGCCGCGCCGGCCGCCAGCGCCGACTGCCGCCGCAGCCGCGCGGCGACCGCCTCGGCCACCCGCGCCGGCTGGCGCGACAGCACCGCCCAGCCGGCCGCCGGCACCGGCGCGTAGGCGCCGAGCACCTCGGCGCCCTGGCGGTCGCGGAAGCGCCCGGCCCCCGACACCCGGCCGGCGAGCGCCGCGCGCACCAGCGCCGGCGGGAAGACGGCGAGCGAGGCCTGGCCGCCCACCACCACCCGGCCGGCGCGGTCCGCCACCGCGAGGTCGGCCGCGTCCCCCAGCTCCTCGGGATGCGCGACGTCGGCGAGCGGCGAGCCGTCGCAGACCAGCACCACCCATCCGGCGCCGCCGGCGAGCGGCGAGGCGACCCGGATCAGCGGCGGCCGGGCGCCCGGCACGGCGAGGACCTCGGCCGGCACCATGGACCCAAGGGCCGCCTGGAGCCCGAGCGCGGCGGCGATGCGGGCGGGCGATCCCTCCCCCTTGAGCTGCGCCCGCACCACCTCGCCTCCCCGCGCGTTGAGGATCGCCACCGCCTCGACCCCCAGCTCCGACCAGCCTTGCAGGCTGCCGGCGAGCAGCTCCTGCGCCGCCGGCGAGCGCGGATCGGCGAGCGCCGGGCTGGCCGCCGCGCCGCGGGCGAGCGCCAGGCGGGTGTCGAGGAACGCCTCGACGCGCGCGGCGGCGGTGCGCGCCGCCAGCGCGTGGGTGTTGAGGACCTGGTCGAAGAGAGCGTCGCGGTTGACCCCCGCGAGGCCGAAGTAGGAGATGGCGAGCGGCAGGAGCCCCACCGCGGCGAGGGCGAGGGCGACGCGGGTGAGCAGGCGCGGCTTCGGCAGATGGGGCAGACGGGGCAGGCGTGCTCTCACGGCAGCGCAGGAAAGCGGTAGCCCGATCCCCGCTCGGTCAGCACGTAGCGCGGGCGCGAGGGCTCGGGCTCGATCTTGGCGCGCAGCCGGTGGACGTGGACGCGCAGGGCGTCCTCGAACACCTCGTCCGAGGGCCACAGCCGGCGCAGCAGGAAGTCGGTCGCCACCACCCGGCCGGCGCTGCGCAGCAGGACGTAGAGGAGCTTGGTCTCGGTCGAGGTCAGCGCCACCTCGCGGCCGTCGACCACCGCCCGCTGGTGGGCGAAGTCGATCGCCAACCGGTCGTCGATGTGCAGCACCGGCTGCAAGGCGTAGGCGAAGTCGCCGATGCGGCGGAACACCCGCTCCACCCGCGCCACCATCTCGCGCGGCTTGAACGGCTTGCGGATGTAGTCCTCGGCGAACCCCTGGATCGCCGCCACCACCGTCTCCTCCTCGTCGACCGAGGTCAGCATCACGATCGGCAGGTCGCTCCATTCGTGCAGCCTGGCGGCGAGGCTCTGGCCGTCGAGGCCAGGGAGGAGGATGTCGACCAGGGCGAGGTGCGGCAGCCCCTTGCGGGAGACCGTATCGAGCGCCTCCTCGGCCGAGCCGCAGGCCCAGACCTCGAAGCCGGCCCCCTCCAGCTCGCGGCGGATCAGGCGCAGGACGTCCGGGTCGTCCTCGACAGCCAGCACCCGCCGGCAGGAGGGAGCTTTGGGAACAGAGGGATCGGCGAGCATTCCGGTTTCCGTTTGGGCCGGCTCGATTGTATCGCACGGCGCCGTAACGTGTACCGTAACGTGCGGGGAGTAGGCTCGACCCCCGTCATGGAGCTATCGCCGATGGAAGCCGCCAGCCTGCGCCGGATCCTCTTCGTGGAGGACGATCCCGACATCCAGACCGTCGCCACGATGGCGCTCGAATCGCTCGGCGGCTTCTCCGTCCTCGCCTGCGGCTCGGGCGCGGAGGCGCTCTCCCGCCTCGACGGGTTCGCCCCCGACCTCGTGCTGCTCGACGTGATGATGCCGGGGATGGACGGCCCGGCGACGCTGGCGGCCCTGCGGCAGCGGCCGGCCGGCGACGTGCCGGTCGTCTTCATGACCGCCCGCGTCCAGGCGCACGAGGTGGCGCAGTACCGGCGGATGGGCGCCGCGGACGTGATCGCCAAGCCGTTCGATCCGATGGCGCTGTCGGAGACGGTGCGGACGATCTGGGACTCCCTGCAACCCTGGGGCGAGGCGTGAAGGACGCGAGCGAGACCGGCGGCGGCTCCGGCGGTGCCCTGCCGGAGCTGCGGCGCTACTTCGCCGGCCGGCTCCCCGCCCGCGTCGCCGAGGTCGAAGCGGCGCGCGACGCCGCCCGCGACGGCGCGTGGGGCGGCGAGGCGCTGCGCACCTTCCACCGCACCGCCCACTCGCTCGCCGGCGCCGGCGCCACCTTCGGCTTCCCCGCGGTCAGCGAGCTCGCCGGCCGCCTCGAGGCCCTGCTCGGCCGCGGCGCGCCCCCCGGAGAGGACGCCCGGCGCGAGGTCGAGGCCCTGTTGCGCGACCTCCGCAAGATCGCAGACGCCGCCGACGCCGCAGACGCCGCAGACGGCGCCGGGCGAGAGCCCTCCTAAGCCAAAGGCTGCCGAGGAGCGGCAGCAGCTCGCGGCCCGAGCCGTCGGGCAGGGGTCGTGTCGGGGGCCTCGCCCCCCCATTCCGGCAGGTCGAAGAAAAAGGCGGTCGCCACCTTGGGCTCGCTGGCGAAGGCGATCCGCCCGCGGTGCCGCTCGACGATGGCGCGCGAGATGCTGAGCCCCAACCCCGTCCCCCCCTTCTCCCGCGTCGAGGAGGAATCGGCCTGGGCGAACTTCTCGAACACCCGCGACCGGAACTCGGGCGGCACCCCCCGGCCGTGATCCGTCACCGTCACCCGCACCTCGCCCGCTCCCCGCGTGACCGCCACTTCCACCACCCCGCCGCGCGGCGAGAACTTGGCGGCGTTGGCGAGCAGGTTCGCCATCACCTGGAGCAGGCGGTCCGGGTCGGCCCACACCCGCACCCCCTCGACGGCGTGGGTGATCCGCAGCTCCACCTCGTACCCCTGAACGAAGGCGCGGTTCCCCTCGACCGCCGTCTCGACCAGCGGCATCAGCTCGACGGGCGCGAAGCGGAAGCCCATCTTGCCGGACTCGATCTTCTCGACGTCCAGGATGTCGTTGATCAGGCGCACCAGCCGCTCGCTGTTCTTGGCGGCGATGTCGACCAGCGTGCGCGCCTTCTCCGGCAGCTCGCCGCCGACCCCGCCGGCGATCAGCCCGAGCGAGCCGCGGATCGAGGTCAGCGGGGTGCGCAGCTCGTGGCTGACCACCGAGACGAAGTCGTTCTTCATCTGCTCGACCCGCTTCTGGTCCTGGATGTCGCGCGCCACCGCGTAGATCAGCGCGCCGTCGGGGGAGACGCTCGAACGCCAGGAGAGCCAGCGGTAGGAGCCGTCCTTCGCCAGGTAGCGGTTCTCGTAATCCATCGCCGCCACCCCTAAGCGCAGGCGCTGCACCTCGGCCGCCGTGGCGGGGCGGTCGTCCGGGTGGACGAGCTCGGCATACGGCCGCGCCTTCAGCTCGTCCCGCGTCCAGCCGAGCGCTCTCTCCCAGGACGCGTTGAGCTGCTTGAAGTAGCCGTCCATGCCGGCGATGGCGAGCATCTCGATCGACATGTCGAAGAACCGGTCGCGCTCCGCCTCGGCGCGCTCGCGCTCGTCGATCTCCCCTTGCAGCTCGGCGTTGATGCGGACGAGCTCGGCAGCGCTGCGGTCGGCCTGCCGGAACAGGTTGTACATGCTGCCGAGCAGCCCCACCATCACGCAGATGTAGCTCAACCCCTTCGCCAGGTGCGCCGCCTCGGTGAGCGCGTCGAAGGGGCGGCGGGTGGCGAACATCATGAAGGCGACCTCCGCCAGCAGCCCGAGCAGCAGCGACAGCATCAGCCAGTGCTCGAGCCGCCACTCGCGCCAGCCCCCGAACCGCAGGTGACGGAGGAAGGCGAGCAGGAAGAAGAGCCCGGGGATCAGCTCGGCCGGCCGGCGGACGATGAAATCCGGCCGATAGGGAGGCGGCAGCGGGACGAAGGTGAAGAAGGCCAGACAGACGAGCGTGACGCCGCCGGCCAGCAGGTAGACGGTGCGCGCCGGGAGCCGCGCATCCTGCCGCGGAATGGCGGTCGACGCGCCGCGCATCGGCGCGTTCACCCACAGGAAGACGGCGAGGAAGATCCGCCCGGCGAGCCAGCTCCACGGACCTGCCGCGGCGAGGTGCGAGCCCGGGAAGCGCTCGGCGACCAGGGCCGAGGTCGCCAGCGCATGATAGGCGTCGAGACAGGCGGTGCCCACGAAGGCGGCGCCGAGCAGCAGGAAGGTGTCGCTGCGGCGGCTGTGGAAGCGCACCAGGGCGATCGCCCCGACCCCGAAGGCGAGGACGACCGACACCGTCTCGTGCAAGGTGTGGAGCTGGCGGTTGCCGGCCCAGTCCACCCGCACCAGCCCGAGCGCCAGCGCCAGGCCGGCGAGCGGGAGCCCGACGTAGGTCGCCGCCCGCCAGGCGGCAAGGTCCGCGGCGCCGTGCCGCCTCAAGAGTCGGACCACTGGTTGCGCTGGACGACGGGGAGCTGGAGGGCACGCTCGCGGTCGAGGTCGAGCGCGCCGACGTGGAGGGCGAGCGGGGCCTGCACCCATTTGTAGATCGAGCGGCTGAACAGGACGGCGAAGCGCGCCGCCCACTCCCCGAGGCGGTCCGCCGCGATCTCCGGGAAGAGCGGGACGAGGGCGCGGGCGACCTCCGGCGGCGAGAGCTTCTCGCCGGCGTAGAGGTAGAGGCAGGCGTCGAGCACCGGGAAGGGCATCAGCTCCCCTTCGGCGGTCTGGGCGGCGGCGAGCTCCGGGCCGGGCTCGGTGTCGAGCGTGCGGCGGATCCCGGAGAAGCCGAAGCGCGCCAGGAAGCGCTCGAGGAGGGCCACCACCACCGTCTTCGGCACGTTGGCGATCACCGACAGCGCCCCCTCGAGGTCGCCGCCGATGGTGGTGTAGCCGACCGCCTTCTCGCTCATGTCGCCGGTCTGCAGGAACAGCGCCCCCGAGCTGTTGGCCCAGTTCCACATGCGCACCGAGCGCAGGCGCGCCTGCACGTTCTGCAAGGTGATCCCGGTCGGCTCCGCGCCGCCCAGCATCTGGCGGGTCGAGTCGACCTCGCGGTCGAACGCCTCCTCGATCGGCACCACGCGCAGCGGGACGCCGAGCTCCGCGCAGAGCAGGGCGGCGGCGCTCCGCGTCTCCTCCCCCGAGTAGCGGGTGGGCATGTAGAAGGCCTGGATCGCCTCCCCCGCCAGCTTCTTCAGCTCCTCCTCCGAGCGCACGGCGGGGGTCTCCTCCTCGGCGTGCAGCAGCCAGGCGGCCCGCCAGGCGATCAGCAGGGTCAGCATCGAGTCGCGCCCGCCGGAGAGGGCGATGCCGAAGAGCCGGAAGGCGTGCGATTTCCGGAAGTAGTCGCGCACGCCGAGCGCCAGGGCGTCGATCAGGTCGTCGAGCACCTCCTCGCGCGGGGTGCGCGACGACACGTCGGCCGGCGGCGCCGCCGGCAGGAAGAGGTTCTCCCAGCCGGGGGTCGGATACGGGAGCGACGCGGGGACCTCGGTCGGACGGCCGCTGCGCACCACCGGCACCGGGGCTTCCCGGAGCTGGAACGACTCGCAGTCGAGGCGCCAGGTCGAGTCCTCGCGCCGCATGCGCACGGTGCGGTCGAGATCGACGACACAGGCCGTCCACCCCTCCCGGAAGCGCGGCGCGTCGAGCATCGGCCGGCCGTTCTGGAAGACGTAGCCGCCGCCGTCGAAGATCAGGCCGTCCTGCGCCCCGACGCCGTTGGCGTAGGCGAAGGTCGCCTGGTTGTCGGAGGAGCGGGTGGCGAGCATCTCGCGGCGGGTCGACACCACCCCGACGCGGAAGGGGGAGGCCGAGACGTTGACCACCAGCTCGGCCCCCGAGAAGCAGCGCCGGCGCATCGGGCCGTCCGGCGACCAGGCGTCCTCGCACACCTCGACCGCCATCAGGCCGAAGTCGAAGCCGAAGAGGTGGTCGCCGAGCGGCACGCCGGCGGCGTCGAGGACGAGGCCGGGCGTACAGCGCGAGAAGGTGCGCGCCTCGTAGAAGACGTTGTAGGTGGGGAGCTTCTCCTTCGGCACGAAGCCGAGGATCTCGCCGCCGTGGACCACCGTGGCGCAGTTGAAGATCTGGCCGCCGACCCCCACCGCCACCCCGGCCACGAACACGGTCGCGAGGTCCACCGTCGCTTCGGCGAAGCGCTCGAGCTCGCCGCGCTGGGCGGCGAGGAAGGCCCGCCACTGCACCAGGTCCTCGGGCGGATAGCCACCCACCACCTGTTCCGAGAAGCAGCCGACCGTCACCCCCGCCGCCGCCATCTCCCGCGCCTGGGCGAGCAGGCGGTCGACGTTCGAGCGCACCGCCCCCACCGTCGGGTTGACGTTGCCGAGCCCGATCTTGATCAATCTCATCCGTCGTTGGCCTCCTCTTGCTGGAATCCTGACCGATCGCGGCGGAGGTGGCAACTGCCCGCCGCCGTGACCTCGTCATGACCTCACCGTAATCCGGAACGTAAGGTCGCGCTGCCAGGATGAGAGAAACCAGCGCCATTCGCTTCTCCCTCGCGGCGATCCGGGAGGTGATCCAAAGGTGATGCAAAAAGAGGCATCGATGCGCCAGCCCTCGACTGCGATCGAATCGGACGACGTCCTCGCGGCCACCCTCACGGAGGAGGCCGCCGGCGCGACGCCCCCCTGGAGCCTGGTCGGCCAGCGGGTGGGCTCGATCCGCATCCACCGCCTGCTGGGGGAGGGGGGGATGGGGGCCGTCTATGCCGGCTACGACGAGCGCCTGCAGCGCGAGGTGGCGCTCAAGGTGGTGCGCTTCGACTCGCTGACCGTGAACGGCCGCGCCCGCCTGCTCAGCGAGGCGCGCATCCTCTCCCGCCTCAACCATCCCGGCATCTGCACCATCCACGACTTCGTCTCCGGGGAGACCACCGATTTCCTCGTCCTCGAGCTGATCCACGGCACCACGCTGCGCGCCGCGATCACCCAGGGGATCGCGCCCGCGGACCGGCTGGGGATCGCCGAGCGGATCGCCGAGGCGCTGGTGGCCGCCCACGCCCAGGGGGTGATCCACCGCGACCTCAAGCCGAGCAACGTCATGCTCACCCGCGACGGCCAGGTGAAGGTGCTCGACTTCGGCATCGCCCGCCGCAGCCGCAGCAACCGCGACCGCAGCCAGGAAGACGTCGACGACGACGGCACCGCGGTCACCTCGCCCCACGCCGATCCCGAACGCACCGCCGTCCTCGATCGCGACGAATTCCGCTTCGCCCGCACCACCCCGGGCAAGGTGGTCGGCACCGCCGGCTGCATGAGCCCCGAGCAGGCGCGCGGCGAGGCGGTGACGGTGGCGAGCGACATGTACTCCTTCGGCCTGCTGCTGCAGGAGCTGCTCACCGGCAGGTCGGCCTATGCCCAGACCCTGACCGGCGCCGAGCTGCTCCAGGCGGTGCAGAAAGGGCGCACCCTGCCGCTCGCCGCCAGGATGGACGTCCACCTGGCCGCCCTGATCGAGCGGCTCAAGTCGCTGGCGCCCGAGGACCGCCCGTCGGCGGCGGAGGCCCTCCACCGGCTGCGCTGGATCGGCGAGAAGCCGCGCCGGCGGCGGCGCGCGCTCGGCGCCGCCGTCGCCCTGGTCGTCGTCCTCCTGGGGATCGCCAAGTACACCTTCGACCTCCGCCGGGAACGCGACGCGGCGGTCCGGGCGCGGCAGCAGGCGGAGCTCTCCCGCCGCGAGGGGGAGGAGGTGGTGAGCTTCCTCGTCGACCTGTTCAAGGTCTCGGACCCGGGAGAGGCGCGCGGCAGCTCGGTCACCGCGCGCGAGCTGCTCGACCAGGGCGCGCGGAAGGTGCGCGCCAGCCTGCGCGGCCAGCCGCAGGTCGAGGCGCGCCTGCTCGACACCATCGGGCAGGTCTATCTGAAGCTCGGCCTCTACGGCGAGGCCCGCCCGCTGCTCGAGCAGTCGCTCGCGATCCGCCGCCGGGGCGCGGCCGACCCGCTCGACCTCTCCGCCAGCCTGGAGCACGTCGCCCTGCTCGACCAGGCCGAGAACAAGCCGCAGGCGGAGCCTCTCCTGCGAGAGGCGCTGCGGCTCCGCCAGGCGAAGCTCGGGCGCCGCAGCCCGGAGGTGGCGAGGCTGCTCAGCAACCTCGGCGTCCTCTACGCCGTGCGGCACGACGCGGCCCGGGCGGAGGAGCTGTTCCAGGAAGCCCTGGAGATCCGCGAGGCGACCCTCGGCCCCCTCCACCCGGATGTCGCGACGTCGCTCAACAACCTCGGCATGATCCGCGCCAGCCGGGGGAACACCGGGGGAGCGGAAGCCCTGCTCCGCCGGGGTCTCGCGATCCGCGAGCAGGTGCTCCCTCTCGACCACCCGGACCTCGGCGCCAACCTCGAGGCGCTCGGCGTCCTCTACCAGAACCAGAAGCGGTTCGCGGCAGGCGAGCGCTACCATCGCCGCGCCCTGGCGATCAGCGAGAAGGCCCTCGGCACCGGTCATCCGCGCACCGCCCTGATCCTCACCAACCTCGCCGAGACCCTCACCGGCCTGGGGAAGAACGGCGAGGCGGAGGCGCTGCTGCTGCGCGCCATCCGCGCCCGCGAGACGGCGCTCGGCCCGGGGCACCCCGACGTCGGCGTCTCCCTCGCCGAGCTGGCGAACCTCTACGTCGGGGAGCAGCGCTACAGGGAGGCCGAGCCGCTCTACCGGCGTGCCCTGGCGATCTTCGCGGCCACCGCGCTGCACGGCCATCCCTCGCAGACGGCGGCGCTGCGCTCCTATGCCCGCCTGCTGCGGGCGACCGGCCGGGGCGCGCAGGCCGCGGCGATGGAAGAACGGGCGAAACAGAGTTGAGACAAAGGGATTTCAGAGACAGCAGAGACGGCAGGGGCCGCAGAGATCCGAGGATGGATGCAGGGGAGGTTCGGATCTCGTGTCCCTGTCGTCCTTGCTGTTTCTGAAGTCCCTCCTACCGGCGCAGCCAGCAGACAAAAAAATAGCCGGCTCAAGCGCCGGCCTTTGGATGGGGAAATCTGTGATGTCCGGATCTTCGCAGATCAACGTTACGCCCCAGATTACGGCTGCACGAGGGCTGACGTCTTTCCCCGGCCGGCCAGCCCCACACCGGACCGCGTCGACCAGCGAAGCGGCAGGATCGTCACCCGGCCAGCTCACAATTGTCGCTTGACGGCTGCGTGCGGCCTCCCTAGACTGCCAGCCGCACACCCATCCGAACGATTGAGGAGAATCCGCACGATGAAGACCGAGATCCAGTCCGCCCTCGGCGGGATCGCGCTGCTCGCAGCGACCGCCCTAGCCCCCGCACCGCTCGCAGCCGCGGTGATCCAGCACGTGATCGTGATCCCGATGGAGAATCACGACGCCTCGCAGATCATCGGCAACACCACCAATGCCCCGTACATCAACAACACCCTGCTGCCGAGCTACGCCCACGCCACCAACTTCAACGACGAGCTCGCCCTCTCGGTCCCCAGCGAGCCGCACTACGTCTGGATGGAGGCGGGCACCAACGCCTTCTCCGACCACACCTTCACCGGCGACGGCGACCCGACGAGCACCAACAGCACGAGCAGCACCGCCCACCTGGTGACGCAGATCAAGAACGCCACCGGCAGCGTCACCTGGATGACCTATCAGGAAGGACAGAATTCGACCACCGGCAACTGCCCGGTGGTCAGCAGCGGCTTCTACGCCGCCAAGCACGACCCCTTCGTCTTCTTCAAGGACGTCGCCGGCAGCACCCCCTCGAAGACCAACGCCTACTGTGTGGCGCACAGCAAGCCCTACAGCTCGTTCGCAGCCGACCTCGCCGCCAGCAACATCGCCGACTACGTCTTCATCACCCCCAACCTCTGCAACGACATGCACGGGGCGTCCGGCTGCCCGAACAGCAACACCATCCAGGCCGGCGACGCCTGGCTCCAGGCCGAGCTGCCGCGCATCATCGCCTGGGCGAACACCCATTCCGCGGTCATCTTCCTCACCTGGGACGAGGGGAGCTCCACCACCAAGATCCCCTTCCTGGCGATCGGCCCCGGCGTCAAGGCCAACTACGCGGGGAGCGTCTCCTACACCCACAGCTCGATGATCAAATCGGCCGAGGAGATCCTCGGGCTGCCGATCCTGTCGAAAGTCTCCACCGCCAACGACCTGGCGGATCTCTTCAACCCCGGGTTCTTTCCCTGAGCCCCCCGAGGCAAAACCCTGAAGCGGTCCTCGCCGCGACGCGGGACTGGCTCGAACGGGCGGTGATCGGCCTCGACCTCTGCCCGTTCGCCCGGGCGGTCCACGCGCGGGGGCAGATCCGCTGGGTGGTCAGCGGCGCGGCGACCCCCGAGGAGCTGCTCGCCGAGCTCCTCGGCGAGCTGCGGACGCTGGCCGGCGCCGATCCGGCCGCGCTCGACACCACCCTGCTGATCCACCCCGCGGTGCTCGGCGACTTCCTCGACTACAACGATTTTCTGGGAGTTGCCGACGCCGCCCTCGCCGACCTCGGCCTCGCGGGGACCCTGCAGATCGCCAGCTTCCACCCGCGCTACCAGTTCGCGGGGACGGCGCCGGACGACGTCGAGAACTGCACCAACCGCTCCCCCTACCCCATCCTCCAGCTGCTGCGGGAAGCGAGCGTCGAGCGGGCGGTGGCGGCCTTGCCGGACGCCGCCGCGATCTACGAGAAGAACATCGCGACGCTGCGCCGCCTGGGGACCGCGGGGTGGCGGCGGCTGGGGATCGAGCCGAAATGAAACGAGCCGGCAGCCCCGAAAGGCTGCCGGCCCGGTCGTACAGCTCAGCGGCAGGTCAGGCTAGACCGACGGCGGCGGCGGCTCGGGCTTCTGCTCGCGCTGCTTGTCGTTGCGGTCCTTGCGATCCTGCTGCTGCTGGTTCTGCTGCTGCTGTTGCTGCCGTTGCTGCTGTTGCTGCGGCTGCTGACGGGGCTGCCGCTGCGGCTGGGCCTGCGCCGCCTGCTGCTCGCGCTGGCGGCGGGCTTCCAGCAACTGCTGCTCGCGCTGGTGCTGCTGCTGGAGCGCGCGCTGCTCCTCCTGATTCTGCTGATTCTGCGTGGCGACGTTGGGGGTGTTGGGGTTGCGGTTGCCCGGTCCCTGCGCCGCCGGCGGCGCGTTGCGCGTCTGCTCCTGCTGGAGACGGTTGCGCTCGGCGTTCTGGCGTGCCTGGAGCTGCTGCTGCTGCTGCTGGTAGCGGCGGTCGAGCTCCTCAGGGGACTGCGTGGGACGCGGCGCGAAGGTCTGCCCCGAGATCCGCGGCTGCTGTTGGCCGGGCTGCTGCCGACCCGGCTGGGCCTGCTGGACCGGACCGCCGGGCTGCCCCGGCTGCGTCGTGTCGAAGCGCCGGCCGCCGCGCTGCTGCTGACCCGGCTGATTCGGCTGCCCCGGCTGACCTGCCTGGCCCTGCTGCCCCGGCTGATACTGCTGGAGCCGCTGCTGGCGCCGCTGGATCACCTGCTGCGGCGTCACGCTCGGCCGCGGCGCGGCGAGGGTCGTGCCCGGCCGGAAGATCGAGACGCGGTCGCCCTGGACCTGCGCGATCCGCCCCTGCGCCGGGTTGCGGGTCTCGTCGAGCTGGTAGCGCCGCACCCGCTGGCCGGTCACCTGCTCGATCCGCTGCACCGGCACGCTCTGGTTGACCACCCGGTTGTTGATCATCGTGATGTTGGTGATGTTCGTCGTGTTGCGCACGAAGGTCACGTTGCGCGCCGGCGGCAGGATCTCCTCGGCCACCCGCTCCTGGAGGAAGCTGCGCTCCGGCACGAACGAGTAGGCGTAGGGGTCGATCGAGGCGCTCAGGCTGAAACCGCCGATGCGGATGCCGACGCTGGCGCTGAAGCCGACCGCGGGAGGGAGCGGCGCCCAACCGATATAGCCGCCTCCCTGCTGGAAGGAGACCCAGGCCGGGCCCCACTGCGTGCCGGGGACCCACAGCCAGCCGTACTGGGGGTCGAGCGTCCAGCGGCCGTAGTGGTAGGTCGCCCAGCCCCAGGGCTCCGACGAGATCCAGGTCCAGCCGTAGTCGGTGTTCACCCAGTGACCCTGCGTGTAGGGGCGCCAGCCGACCGCCACCCGCGTCGGCTCCCATACCCAGCCGTAGGAGCCGCGCTGGAGCCAGCGGCCGTAGGGCGACAGCTCGCCGTAGAAGACGCTCTCGTCGACCCTCCCGCCGTTGCTGTAGAGGTCCGGCGTGTAGGCCGGCGGGGCGCTCGAATAGCGCGGGTCTTCGTAGTTGCCGTCCGGACGCGGGTCGTAGTAGGGCTGCTGATTGTCGTAGCCCTGATCGTAGCCCTGGTTGTCGTACCCCGGGTCATTCCCCTGCCCCTGGTAGTTGCCCTGGTCATAGCCTTGGCCGTTGCCCTGCGGGTAGCCCTGGTCATTGCCCTGACCATTGCCTTGGCCATAAGCGGGCTGCGGCTGCCCATAGGGATCGGGTGGCGGGGGCGGCGGGGCGTACTGGGCGTAGAGCGCGCCGCCCAGGAGCGTGACGCCCAGGGTGGTCGCGAAGGTCACTGCGCGCTTTCTCATGATAGGCCTCAATTTCCCGGACCCGGTTGGCTCCCGCGGTCCAAAGTCGTTTACAAGCTGCGTTTTTTCAAGGTCTAATCGGCTCGATGCCATCTTCAGCAGCAGTAGACTGCAAGAGTGTTGCCACCCCTTCCCCGGCGTTGGAGCGAGCCCGTGCCCTGGTCCTCGCGCACGGCTGGAACGCCATGGTCTACCAGATCCTCAACCCCGGGATCCGCCACTGGTTCTCGGCCGGCGGCGATGCGGTGGTCGGCTACGTCCGCGCCAACCGGGTCCGCGTCGTCGCCGGGGCGCCGGTCTGCGCCGCGGAGCGCCTGGCCGCGGTGGCGGCCGAATTCGCGGCGGACACCCACCGCGCCGGCGAGCGGCTCTGCTACTTCGGCGCCGAGGAGCGCCTCCACGACCTGCTGGCCGAGCGCGGCCCGGCGTCGGCCCTGCTGCTCGGCGCGCAGCCGGTCTGGGACCCGCGCCGCTGGCGGGCGATCCTCGCCGGCAAGGGGTCGCTGCGGGCCCAGCTCGCCCGGGCGCGCAACAAGGGGGTGACGGTCCGCGCCTCGCGGCAGGAGACGGCGGCGGAGCGCGACGCCCTGCGGCGCTGCCTCGCCGACTGGCTCGGGCGGCGCGGCCTGCCGCCGATGCACTTCCTGGTCGAATGCGACATCCTCCCCCTCCTCCTCGACCGCCGGCTGTTCGTGGCCGAGCGCGCCGGCGAGGTGATCGGCTTCCTGGTCGCCTCCCCCATCCCGCGCCGCGACGGCTGGCTGATCGAGCAGATCATCCGCGGCCGGCGGGCGCCCAACGGCACCAACGAGCTGCTGCTCGACACCGCGATCAACGCCCTCGCCGAGGAGGGCGCACGCTACGTCACCCTCGGCCTCTCCCCCCTGTCGCGCGCCGTGCCGCAACAGCCGGTCCCCCCCTGGAGCGTCCGCCTCCTGCTCGCCTGGGTCCGCGTCCACGGCCGGCGCTTCTACAACTTCGCGGGGCTCGAGGCCTTCAAGCGCAAATTCAACCCCGAGCACTGGGAGCCGGTCTACGCCATCACCGATCGGCGGCGGATCTCGCTCGGCACCCTCTACGCCATCGCCGGGGCCTTCGGAGGCACCTCTCCTGTCCTGTTTATAGGACGATCTTTGCTGCGTTCCGTGGCGCAGGAGGTCCGCTGGGCCTTCGCGAAGGGGCGCCGCCGGCCGCGGGGTGTCGGCGGCGGGCCGGATCGACTACTCTTCCCCCGCCACTGATCGGTTCGATGAATGAGGAGGAGGCGGGCATGAAGATCGTCGTTCTGGGGGGAGGACGGGTGGGGAGCGCCATGGCCAGGGACCTGGCGCGCGACCCGCGATTCGCGGTGACCGTGGTGGACGCCTCCGCGGAGGCGCTCGGCGCCTTGAGCGAGACGGGGATCGCGACCGAGCGCGCCGACCTCGCCGATCCGGCGGCGGTGGCGCGCGCCGTCCAGGCGCACGACCTGGTGGTGGGCGCCGTCCCCGGCTTCCTGGGCTTCGCCACCCTGAAGGCGGTGCTCGCAGCCGGCAGGGACATCGTCGACATCTCGTTCTTCGACGAGGACCCCTTCCTCCTCGACGAGCTGGCCCGCGAGCGCGGGCGGATCGCCATCGTCGACTGCGGCGTGGCGCCCGGGTGCAGCAACCTGGTGCTCGGGCGGATGGCCGAGGAGCTCGACCGCCTGGACGATTTCGTCTGCTGCGTCGGCGGCCTGCCGGCGGAGCGCTGCTGGCCGTTCGAGTTCAAGGCGGTCTTCTCTCCCATCGACGTGCTCGAGGAGTACACCCGTCCGGCCCGCTTCAAGCGCTTCGGGCAGCTGGTGACCCTCCCCGCCCTCTCCGAGGTCGAGCCGCTCGACTTCGCCGGCGTCGGCACCCTCGAGGCCTTCAACACCGACGGCCTGCGCACGCTGCTGCGCACGATCGACGCCCCCTCGATGGTCGAGAAGACGCTGCGCTACCCCGGCCACGCCGACAAGATGCGGATGCTGCGCGAGGTCGGCTTCTTCGGCACCGCCGCGGTCGACGTCGCGGGCGCGCCGGTGCGCCCGCTCGACCTGACGGCGAAGCTCCTCTTCTCCTCCTGGCGCCTGAAGCCGGGCGAGGAGGACTTCACGGTGATGCGCATCGCCGTCGAAGGGGAGAAGGACGGCCGGCGCGCCCGCCACACCTGGGACCTCCTCGACCGCTTCGACCGCTCGACGGGGACCACCTCGATGGCCCGCACCACCGGCTACACCTGCACCGCCGCCGTCCGCATGGTCGCCGCCGGCCTGTTCGACCGCAAGGGGATCTCGCCCCCCGAATTCATCGGCCGCGACGCCAAGGCTTACGCGTTCATCCTGGCGGAGCTGGCGGCGCGCGGGATCGTGTTCCGGGAGACGGTGACGCCGCTCTGACCGTGCCACCCTTGAAGCCCACCGGCCACACCCTCGAAGCGACCCAGCGCCTGTCGGAGTCGCTCCTCTGGCGGCTGCAGAAAAACTTCTTCGCGGCCACGGGCGCCACGGCCTGGAGCCGCGGGATCGTCCCGCACTACGTCACCAGCAACGGCTGGATCGCCGGCGCCTACGCCCGGGTGGTGCTCGGCTGGCTGCGCGACGTCACGGCGGCGGGGCTGCTCGACCCCGGCCATCCGGTGTACCTCCTCGAGCTGGGATGCGGCTCCGGCCGCTTCGGCTACCACTTCCTCGCCCGCCTCCTCGACCTCCTCGGCCGTTCCTCGCTCCGCGGCGTGACCCTCCGCTACGTGCTGACCGACTTCACGGAGAGCAACCTGGCGCCGCTGCGCGGCCATCCCCTGCTCCAACCGTGGATCGCGGAGGGGATTCTCGACTTCGCGGGCTTCGACGCCACACGGGGGGAGGAGATCCGGCTCGAACGTTCCGGCACGGTTCTCTCGCCCGAGACGCTCGTCAATCCGCTCATCGTGATCGCCAACTACGTCTTCGACGGCGTTCCCCAGGATGCCTTCGCCGTCCGCGACGGCCGGATCTCCGAGCTGCTGGCGACCCTCACCGTCCCCGAGGAGGAGACCGACCTCGACGAGCCGACGCTGCTCCAGCGGGTCGAGCTCTCCTGGCGGGAGCGCCCGCTGCCAGACGGGGGACATGAGAGCTACTACGGCGATCCGGAGCTCGACGCCCTGCTGACCGACTGCGCCGGGCCCTTGAAGGACACCGCCCTCCTCTTCCCGCTCGCCGCCCTGCGCTGCCTGCGCCACCTGGCCGGGATCGCGGGCGGGCGGCTGCTCCTCCTCTCGGGAGACAAGGGCTATTGCCGCCAGGAGCTGCTCGACGGCCGCGACGAGCCGGGGCTGACTCTCCACGGCAGCTTCTCGATGATGGTCAACTACCACCTCCTGGGGCGCTGGTTCGAGGAGCGCGGGGGTGAATTCCTCGCCTCGACCCACCTCTACTCGAGCCTCAACGTGGTGGCGGGCGTGCTGGGCGGGCCGCCGGCCGTCGAGACCCGGCTCGCCTTCGACGAGGCGATCGAGCGGCAGGGGCCGGACGACTTCTTCGACCTCAAGGTCAGCTTCGGCAAACCCGCCGCCGACCTCCCCCTCGAGCAGCTCGTCGCCTGGCTGCGCCTCTCCGGCTGGGACGCCAACGTCCTGCTCGACCTCTGGCCGGCGCTGATGAAAGGGGCGGCCGCGGCGCCGGGGGTCCTCCGCCTCGAGATCTACCGGGCCGTCCACCAGGTGTGGGACGCCTACTTCCCTCTTCAGGAAGCGCGCGATCTGGCCTTCCACTTGGGCGTGCTGCTCTGCGAGATCGAATGCCACGGCGACGCGCTGCCTTTTTTCCACGAGTCGGCGGCGGCTTACGGGGCAAACCCGGCGACGATCTTCAACCTCGGCCTCTGTCTCTATCACTTGGGAGATCTGGAAGCCGCCCGCCAAGCTTTGGACGAAGCTTTGCGGGAAGCGCCGGACTTCGAACCGGCCGTGGAGCTGCGCCGCGAGGTCCGCGCCGGGCTCGCCAAGGCGCGGAAGCGTCGTCCGCAGAAAAAAACCGTTGGGCGGAGCGGTAAAACCGATTGAAGCTCGCTGCAGCGGAGGCAAAAAGACCTGCGCGGGGGCCCAAACAACCTTGCGAGCTGCCGGGCCACAGGTCCGCAGCTGCGAAATTTTGCCCAGTGACAACGTCCGTGCATCGCTTCAATCGTCGTCAGACGAGCGGACGCAAGCTCACGTTGCGAGCAGCGCGACCTCGTAGGCGCGAAATGAAGCGTCGCGAGTGATGATCGTCAAGCTCTCGATCTGAGCCTGAGCGATCAGCATGCGGTCGAACGGGTCGTCGTGATGGCGAGGCAAGGCTGCGGCGGCGAACGAGTGCCGCGCTGTCATCGGGAGCTCGACGAAGGCGTTTTCCTCGATCTCTTCGACGAGGTCGGCCCCATCGAGATCGAGCTTCCCGAGAGCCGCCTTGATCGACAGCTCCCAGACGGTCGCGGCGCTGACGTGGACGATGGACGACGGGTCGGCCACCGCCTGCCGGGCTTCGGCGCCCAGCTTCGCGTCCTCGGCGAGCCACCAGAGAAAGGCATGGCTGTCCAGCAGGAGCCTCACTCGCTCTCACCGCGGAACGCCGCCAGGATCGCCTCCGGAAGCGGCGCGTCGAAATCGGGGGCGAAGCGGATGCGACCCTTCAGCCTCCCGGGCTTGCGAGGCTCGACCGCCACCCGGACCAGCTTCGCGACGGGCCGGCCGCTCTTCGCGATGATGATCTCCTCTCCCTGGGCGACCCGTTCGAGGAGACGGGAGAGATGGGTCTTGGCGTCGTGAACGTTGAAAGTTCCCATGGCCGCCTCCTTAGCTAAGTTAGTCTAGCTGGCAAGACTCAAGCTGTCCAGCGGGCCTGCTGCTCGATCGCCAAGATCCTGACATAGAGGCGGGGGGACCGGCCGAAGTCGCGAACCTACCGATCCGGGAGCCTTTCTCCTCCCCTGTACTCGGGGGAGGAAAAAAGCACCCTGCGCGCTCCGTTGCCGATGTCCGACCGCCTCCTACCCCCGGACGGGGACAGGCGCGCCACCCGGATCAGGCCATCGTGCCGACCGGATTCCGCTTGTAGAGCGGCTTGAAGGCGAGCAGCCAGAGCCCCGAGAAGTCGCGCATCAGGCGCATGCGCAGGAGCTGGACCTGGCGGCATTCGGCGGTGTTGCCGGTCATCATCAGGTCGTTCAGCACATGATTGAAGTGCCAGAGGTATTCGTCGGACTTGCGGCAGGTCAGGCGGGCGCGGGCGAAGACGATGGCGTCGCCGGTCACCGAGGTCTCGTCGAGCAGGCTCGCGATGTCCTGCGCCTCCTCGTTGATGCGGATGCGCAGCGCCGCCGATTCGAGCAGGAACTGCTCGAGCTCGCGGTCGCAGTCGGCCTTGCCGAACACCCGGCGGTAGGACTCGACCTCGCGCGGCTCGAGGCGCAGGGCGAAGACCTCGGGGCGGAGCACCACCCGTTCGGCGGGGAGATCGGGAGGGTTCACCTCGCGCAGGGTGTCGACCAGCCGGCGGTAGTAGCTGCCGAGCAGCTCCTCCGAGGTCGAGAGGGGAGCGGCGGCGGCGTCCGCGGCCTGGCTGAGCACGTACTCGCCGGTGTCCTGGCCGACCTTCGAGAGGGTCGGCCGCTCGGCCGTGTCGGGGCGGCCGGCGGTGAGGCGCGGCAGGAGGTGGCGCACCCGCTGGCGGATCTGGGCGATGTCGCCGAGGCGGAACTCCTCCTTCTGGAGCTGCTTCTCGAAGCGCTCGATCTCCTCGCGGAACTCGCCCAGCTCGCGGTCGAGCTGGCTGTCCAGGGTGACCTCGCGCTCGAGCTCGAAGACCCGCTGGTACTCGGCGACGATGCGCTGCTCCTCCTGGCGGTAGAGCTTCTGGATGCGCGCCTTGAAGACCAGGTTGGTCTCCATGATCGGCAGCAGCAGCTCGGGGTGGAAGTAGGAGTTCCCCAGGCCGTGCTTGAGCTCGCGGTAGCGGCGGATCAGGGCGTGCTCGTTGAGCTCGTCGAGGCTCCCGACGGCGCTCATCTCGTGGCGCACGGCGTCGACCGCCGCCCGGCGCTCCTCGATCATCTGATCGCCCGGCGGCGGCTCGCCGAGCTGGGTCCAGATGCCGTGGAAGATCTCGTTCAGCCGGTGGTGGTTGCGCAGCACAAGCTCCCCCGTGCGGTCGTCCATCTCCTCGCTCAGGCGGGCGAGCAGGAAATCGATCTTGTCGAGGCGGTCCGAGGGCCAGGGGCCGGCGACGTGCGCGTATAAGTAGAACCGGACGAGCTGGGTGAGGATCTTCTCGTCGTAATTCTTGACGCGACGGAAGAACTGGCGCAACAAGTCCGGCGTTACTTTGGTATCCTCCTCGTCGAGCGAACCGATGAGCTCCGTGAGCCGCCGGTCGATCGCTTCCAGGCGGTGGCGGATCCGTTCGCTCTCCGAGGCGTTCAGGCTCTGAGAGATCTCCTTCAGCCCGCTGTAGAGGTTCTGAAACTCCGTGGAGTGCTGGTCCTCCACGCGCTGGAGAAGCGTTTTGGCCAGGCTCTGCAGGAACTGGTGGAACGTCCAGGCAGCCCGGAAGCGGTGCGAGATGTCGGCGTAACGCCGATGGAGAACGCTCAGCTCTTGAACCGTGGTCATAAGCGGCCTGTCGAACCCTTGAACTGTTGAGTCGTAACAACTTGGCGAATGATGGTGGCGACGATCTTACGCCAAGAGACGGCAAAGGAGAAACCTACCGTGCGCGTGGTGATTTCGCGGCAGGAGCTGGAACGGCGGGTGGCGGAGCTGGCGGCGGAGATCAACCGCGACTACGCCGGCTGCGAGCGGCTGCTCTGCGTGGGAGTCCTCAAGGGCTCGGTCTTCTTCATGGTCGACCTGCTCAAGCAGCTCACCATCCCGGTCGCGATCGACTTCTTCCAGACCTCGAGCTACGGCGCCGGCACCGCCCCCGGCGAGGTGCGCATCCGCAAGGACCTCGACCTCGCGGTGCGCGGCAAGGACGTGCTGCTGATCGAGGACATCGTCGACACCGGCCATACCCTGCGCACGATCCTCGGCCTGCTGCGCTTCCGGGGCGCCCGCAGCGTCAAGCTCTGCGCCCTGCTCGACAAGGCCGCGGCGCGCCAGGTGGAGGTGCCGATCGACTACAAGGGGTTCGAGATCGAGCCGCTCTTCGTGGTCGGCTACGGCCTCGACTTCGACGAGCGCTACCGCAACCTCCCCTACATCTCCGTGCTGGATTCCGCGGATCTGCCTTGAGACCCTCAGCGAAGAAAGGAACCGAACGCATGCGCTTCCACCACACGGACGACGCCCCCCCGGCCCTCGGCCCCTACTCCCAGGCGGTCGAGGTCGACGGCTGGCTCTACCTCTCCGGCCAGATCGCCCTCGATCCCAAGACCGGCGAGCTGATCGCCGGCGACTTCGAGGCCGAGACCCATCAGGTGCTGAAGAACCTCCAGGCGGTGCTCGCCGCCGCCGGCTGCACCTTCGCCGACGTCGTGCGCACCACCATCTACCTGATCGACTTCGGCAACTTCCCGCGCATCAACGAGCTCTACGGCGCCGCCATGGGGGACCACCGCCCGGCCCGCACCACGATCGAGATCTCGAAGCTCCCCAAAGGGGCGCAGGTGGAGATCGACCTGGTGGCGAAGGTACCGGCCAGGTCGTAAGCCGCTCGCTAGGCGGTAAGCCCGCCGATCCGCTCGATTGCCTGGTCGATCTGCGCGCGCGAGACGTCGCGGTGGGTGACCAGGCGGACCTTCTCCTGGCTGAAGGGGACGCAGAGGATCCCCGCCTCCCGGAGCTTGGCGACCAGAGCGGGGGCGGAGCCGCCGCAGAGCTCCGGGGTCAGCCGGAAGATGACGATGTTGGTGCGCACCGTCTCCGGGTCGAGATCGATGCCGCGGAGAGCGCCGAGGGCGCGGGCGAGACGGGCGGCGTTGGCGTGGTCCTCGGGGAGGCGGGCCGGGCCGTCGCGCAGCGCGATCAGGCCGGCCGCCGCCACGATGCCGGCCTGCCGCATGCCGCCGCCGAGCATCTTGCGCACCCGGCGGGCCTCGGCGATGAAGGCGCGGGAGCCGCAGAGGACGGAGCCGAGCGGCGCCCCGAGCCCTTTCGACAGGCAGAAGGTCAGCGAATCGAACCCCTCGGCGAGCGAGGCGACGGAGACTCCGAGCGCCGCGGCGGCGTTGAACACCCGGGCGCCGTCGAAATGGACCGGCAGACGGTGGCGGCGGGCGACCTCCAGGATCGCCGCCAGGCGCGGCCGGTCGGAGACGGTTCCCCCCGCCATCATGTGGGTGTTCTCCACCTCGATCAGCACGGTCCGCGCGCGGTAGCTGACGTCCGGCGCGATCGCCGCCTCGACGGCGGTGGGATCGAGCAACCCTTGAGGGCCGGAGAGGGTGCGCGGCAGCAGCCCGGAGAGGGCGGCCATGCCGCCGATCTCGTAGTTGACGATGTGGCAGTTGACGTCGCAGATCACCTCGCCGCCGGGGCGGCCATGGAGGTGGAGGGCGATGACGTTCCCCATCGTCCCCGAAGGGACGAAGAGCGCCGCCTCCATCCCCGTCGCCGCCGCCGACTCCTCCTCCAGCCGGTTGACGGTGGGGTCCTCGCCGAAGACGTCGTCCCCCACCTCGGCGGCGGCCATCGCCCGGCGCATCTCGGCGTCGGGTTTGGTCACCGTGTCGGAACGCAGATCGATCCAGTCCATGTCAGAACCCGATCCCTACCCGCACCGCGGCCTGGGTCGTCTCACCGCGCTCGACCTCGAAGTGGATCTTGGGCACCAGCAGGTTGAGGGTGACGCCGGCGTAGACCACGGCGTGGGTGGTGGTGTCCTTGAGCGTGCCGCCGAGGGGTGAGTCGAGCGTCCCGCGGCTGGTCACGATCCCGGCGCCGACGTAGGGGGTGAGCACCGTGAACCCCTTCGAGAGCAGGAGCTCGGCGCCGTACTGGTCGAGCCCGTAAGCCTTGGCGTTGATCGTGCGCGTGCCGGTGACCCGCACCGAGAGGGCCGGCGACAGCAGGCCGCCGCTGAAGATCGCGTACTGCGCCTCGGCCGAGATGAAATTGACGTCGCCGCCGAGCGCCTTGCCGACCGAGACCCCGAGGTCGACGCCGCCGGGGAGCCCCTTGCGCACCCCCACCCGCGCGATCGACAGGAAGCCGCCGGTGTAGCTCCCCTTGACCGCCGTGTCGTTGAACGACTGGCTGTCGAAATCGCCGTCGTAGGTGGCGTCGGCGTAGGCCTCGAAGCCGAGCAGCCCGAGGGGGGCGGCGCCGTGGCGGGGGTAGAAATAGGCGTCCGAGCTGAAGCGCCGGTCGAAGGCGCGGAAGTCGGAGCTGGTGGCGTTGCCGTTCACCTCCCACGAAGCCGCGGCGGGGAGGGCGGCGAGCAGGAGAAGGAGAAGGAAGCTTTCAACGAGATGACGGGTGCGGCTGGGCATCCAGAGTCCTCCGGGGTTCGTCCGCGCCGGAGACCTCTTCCGGCGCCAGGTAGTCGTCGAGCAGGCGGGCGAGCAGCGGGCCGGCGAGGTCGGGATCGTCCGCCTCCGCGACCTCGTCCACGATCTCGCGGCTCAGCGGATCGAGCGGCAGCACGCCGACGTTCCCCTCGCGCGCCAGCGCCTCGAGGTCGTACGGGGTGCGGTCGGCCCAGCGGGCGTCGCGGTAGAGCGCCTGGCCGGTCTCGACGGGGCGGCCGAGGCGCAGCCAGAGCTCCGCCGCCAGGGCGAGCGCGCCGCCGATCCGGCGGTTGGCGGCGCCGAGCACCGGCGGGCGCGGCAGGGGACGGGCGACGAAGGGGGCGAGGCCATGGCGGTGGGCGGCGCGGGCGAGCTCGCGCTCGGAGCGCGGCTCGCGGTGGAAGAGGGCGTCGAACGTCCCCTCCTCGCCCCCCCAGCGCTCGGCGAGCTGGCGGCGGTCGGCGGGGTCGAGGGTGAGCGCCAGCCCCTGGACACAGCGCACTCCGGCGGCGGCGAGGTCACGGCAGCCGAGCTCCCAGAGCGCCGGGTCGTCGGTCAGCCCCGGCAGCAGCGGCCAGACGGCGGTGGCGCCGGTGGGGAGGCGGCGCAGCCCGCCGAGGTCACGCTCGAGAAGGAGCTGCAGCAGATCGATGACGAACGCCGCGCCGGTCACCGCCGGCACCGTCGTCTCCTCCCCCGGCAGGAGGTGGACGAGCACCGGGGTGCCGGCCACCAGCCGCGCCTGGGCCAGCTCGTCGCGGGCGGCGGCGCGGCGCGGCGGCACGGGGGGGAGATAGAGCACGTCGTCGAGCGGCATCCCGGCGACGTCGGCGAGGGCGGAGATCTCGGCATATTTGGTCTTGGGATGCCGTCCCCACTCGCCGAGGGTGGCGGTCGCCAGGTTCACCCACGGGCGCTCGGGCGGCTCCCAGGACTTGGGGACGTAGCGGATCCAGAAGCGCCCCGGCTCCACGAGCTGGGAGGCGGGACGGAGCGCCGTCACGACGGCTTCCAGGCCGAGGCGGTGGCTGCCGCAGATGCCGCCGATGCAGGCAACGGGTCGACCAGGCCGCGGGCGGCGAGCAGGCGATGCACGTACTTGCCGAGCACGTCCGCCTCGAGGTTGACGCGGTCGCCCGGAATCCGGCGCGAGAGGGTCGTCACCTCCAGGGTGTGCGGGATCAGCGCCACCTCGAAGCGATCGGGAAACAGGGCGGAGACCGTGAGGCTGACGCCGTCGATCGTCACCGACCCCTTCTCCACCAGGAACGGCGCCAGCTCGGGAGGCACCGAGAAGGCGAGCACCCGATGATCGTCGAGGTCGCGGCGGCCGACCACCGCGGCGGTGCCGTCCACGTGCCCCTGCACCATGTGACCGCCGAGCGGGTCCCCCATGCGCAGCGCCGGCTCCAGGTTCACCTCGTCGCCGCCGCGGAAGTCCCCCAGGCTGGTGCGCGCCAGCGTCTCGGGAGACAGCTCCACCTTCACCCGCCCCCGACCCCAGTCCGCTCGGTCACCGTCAGACAGACCCCCGACACCGCGACGCTGTCGCCGATCGCCAGCCGCTCCGCCAAAGCCGGCGTCATCGCGACCTCGAGGCGCACCCCTCCCTGGCCCGAAGGGGCCGGGTCCGCGATCAGCCTTCCACGCTCTTGGATAATGCCTGTAAACATTGTTCTCGATAGGCCGTCAGAATCAGATCGCCGCCGCGCTCGCGGGCTGCGAGCCCTTCGAGGCGCGCCGCCGATGCCAGCTTCGCGAATCCTTCTCCGGCGAGCGGCCCGGGGGCCATCTTGCCCCCGATCAGCAGGGGCGCGCAGTCGACCGCCACCCGGTCGTAGATGCCGGCGGCCACGAAGCTCGCCAGCACCTCGCCTCCCCCTTCGACCAGCAGGCTCTGCACACCGCGATCGTAGAGATCGGCGAGCACCGCGGCGGGGTCGACCACGGGGAGCCGGACCACCTCGGCGCCCGCGGCTTCCAGGGCTTCGCGCCGCTCTCCAGCGTCCGATTCAGTGTATATCAGCGCCGCTCCGGGGACGGTGAAGCAGGCGGGCCGTGGGCGGGGTGCGCAGCCGGCGGTCGAGCACCACCCGCAGGTTCGGCCCGGCGGAGAGCCCCAGCCGGCGGTCGAGGCGGGGATCGTCGGCGAGCAGGGTGCCGCTGCCGACCAGGATGGCGTCGTGCTCCTCGCGCAGCTCGAGCGCCCAGCGCCTCCCGCGCGGCGAGGAGATCCACTGGCTCTCCCCCGTGGCGGTGGCGATCCGGCCGTCGAGGCTCATCGCCCACTTCAGGGTCACCGCGGGACGGCCGAGGGTGGCGGCGATCAGGAAGGCGAGGTTGAGCTTCACCGCCTCCTCGACCAGGAAGCCCGACTCGACCGCGATCCCTGCCGCGCGCAGCTTGGCGAATCCTTCACCGGATACCCGCGGGTCGGGATCGCGATGGCAGGCGACGACGCGGGCGATCCCCGCCGCGATCACCGCGTCGGCGCAGGGCGGGGTGCGGCCGTGGTGGGCGCAGGGCTCCAGGGTGACGAAGAGGGTGGCACCTCGCGCGGCATCCTCCGAATGAGCGCCGGCCTCGCGCAACGCCTCGACCTCGGCGTGGGGCCCCCCCGCCTGGCGGTGCCAGCCGCTCCCTACGACCTCACCGTCCCGCACCAGCACGGCGCCGACGTTCGGGTTGGGCGAGGTGCGGTAGCGGCCGCGGGCGGCGAGCCGCAGGGCCCGCCGCAGGTGGGCGAGGGAGCCAGCGTCCAGGTCAGCCAAGTCAGCCGACTAAGGCAGCGGCGAACTCCCGGGGGCGGAAGTCCACCAGGTCTTCGGGCTTCTCGCCGACCCCCAGGTAGAGCACGGGGAGCTTGAGCTCGCGGGCGATCGCCACCACCATCCCCCCCTTGGCCGTGCCGTCGATCTTGGCGAGCAGCACGCCGTCGATCGGCACCACCTGCTGGAAGGTGCGCGCCTGGGCGAGGGCGTTCTGGCCGGTGGTGGCGTCGAGCACCAGGATCGTCCGCTTCTGCCAGTCGGGGGCCTCGCGGTCGATCACCCGGCGGATCTTGCCGAGCTCGGCCATCAGGTAGTCCTTGGTGTGCAGGCGGCCGGCGGTGTCGACGATCAGCTGGTCGATGTGGCGCGCCTTGGCGGCATGGATGGCGTCGAAGATCACCGCGCCGGGGTCGGCGCCCTGCCCCTGGCGGATCACCTCCACCCCCAGCCGCTCCCCCCAGAGGGCGAGCTGCTCGATGGCGGCGGCGCGGAAGGTGTCGCCGGCCGCCAGCATCACCCGCTCTCCGCGCATCAGGTGACGCTTGGCGAGCTTCGAGATCGAGGTCGTCTTGCCGACGCCGTTGACGCCGATCATCAGGGTGAGCGTCGGGCCGCGGCCGAGCGGGCGCGGGCGCGGCATGTCGGCGAGCAGGTCGGCCACCTCGTCCGAGAGGAGCTTGCGCAGCTTGGCGGCGCTCGTCGTCTGCTCCTTGAGGGCGTTCTTGCGCACCCGCTCGACCAGCTCGAGCGAGGTCTCGACCCCCATGTCGGCGCCGATCAGGGTCTCCTCGAGGTACTCGATCGTCTTCTCGTCGAGGGTGACCTTGTTGGTCATCGCCGCCGAGACCTTGTCGATGATCTCGGTATGGGTCATGAACAGCCCGCGCTTCAGCTTGCCGAGGAAGCTCGCCTTCTCCTCCTCGGGAAGCTGGATCGCGGGCGCGAGCTCCAGGATGTCGTTGGGCTTGTCGGTTTTCTCAGGCATTGCGGCTCATGATAACCGAGGGCGACCGCGGGTCGCCCCTACAGGGGTTTCGCCGAAGGGTGTAGGGGCGACCCGCGGTCGCCCTCCACGAGGATTTGCTCTAGGTGAACAGCTCCCGCACCAGCTGCTGCACCGCGTCGTTCAGGCTCTCGCGGGCGCGGCCGACCAGGGCGGGGTGGCGCTGGACGAGCGCCAGATGGTAGCCGTCGGGGAGGGGAACGACGTAGATGTGGAGCGAGCGCTTCTCGATGTGGACCATCCGCGTCTCGCCGAGCTCGTTGTTGGCGAGCACGCGCTCGAGCTGGCGCAGATAGATCCCCAGGTAGGCGCCGATGATCCGCATCTCGTAGGGGCTGAAGTCGGCGCAGGCGAGGTCGACCGTCTCTCCCGTGCCGTCGAGGAAGAGAGCGCCCAAGGCGTCGTTGTTGTTGGCCAGGAGGTTTGCGAGGACGTACTGAAACACGATGCGGGTGGCTCGAATCTCTCAGCGCTGAGCGCCGGCGGCCCGGGTTTCTACCAAGGTGGACTCCAGGCGGGCGCGGGCGGCGCCGGCGCGGATCTCTCCCGCCTCGAAGGCGCGCAGGAAAGCGGTGACGATCTTGGCGTCAAAACGGCTGCCGGTCAACCGCGTGATGGTCTCGACGGCGAATTGCAGGCTGTAGGCCTGCTGGTAGGGACGGTTGGTGGTGATCGCGTCGAAGGTGTCGGAGACCGCCACGATGCGGGCGAAGAGGGGGATCTGCTCGCCCTTCAGACCGTCCGGATAGCCGCGGCCGTTCCACGCCTCGTGGTGCGAGCGGATGGCGGGGACCATCTCCTTGAGCTGCTCGATCGGCGTCATGATGTCGGCCCCCATGACGGTGTGCAGCTTCATCTGCGCGTACTCTTCCGGGGTCAGCACCCCCTCCTTGCGCAGGATCTGGTCCTCGATGCCGATCTTGCCGACGTCGTGGAGCAGGGCGCCGATCCAGATCTTGTGCTGGGTCTCCTCGGGGAGCTGCAGGTAGCGGGCGATGGTGCGGCTGTAGGCCGCCACCCGCTCGGAGTGGCCGCGGGTGTAAGGGTCCTTGGCGTCGACGGCGGCCACGAAGGCGCGCAGCGAGCCGATGAACAGGTCCCGGTTGGCCTGCGCCGCCTGCTGGAGCTGCTCGACGTAGCTGGAGACGTGACCGCTCATCCGGTTGAAATCCTCGGCCAGATCGGCCATCTCGAAGGTCAGCCCCTGCACCTCGATGCGGCCGCCGAAGTTCCCCTCGGCGATCTCGTGCGTCGTCCCGGCGAGCCGCTGGATCGGCTGGCTCACCCAGCGCGCCGCGAGATAGGAGAAGAACAGCGACAGGGCGATCAGGAGCGCCGTCGACAGCGCGGCGTTCCAGATCATGTGGTTGACCTCGCCGAACGCCTCGGAGAGCGGCTTCTGCACCACGAGGTTCCAGCCGCTCTCGCGCAGCGCGCTCACCTGCGAGAAGACCTCGCGGTACCCCTCCGCGGTGCGGATGCGGTTCGTCGTGGTCAACGTCATCGGCCCCTTGGCCAGCAGGCTCTGGAGGTTGCGGCCGAGGGTGGTCGTCTTGCCGTCGCTGCCGCCGTTCGACCACAGGACCTTTCCCGCGCGGTCGACCAGGAAGACGCCGACCCCCTGGCCGACCTCCTCGCGGGTGATCTCCTCGAGCAGGCGGAAGTGGACCTGCGCCTCGATGATCAGCTTCGGCGCTTCGGCGGGCACCGGCACGGCGAGGATCGCCTGCGGCTTGCGATCGGCCCCCAGGGTGACGCCGTAGGCCGCCCCCTTCTTGCTCTTCGCCGCTTCGAAGGCGGTGTCCATCGCCGCTTTGACCCCGGCGCTCAGGCTCCCCGGCTCGAGCCCCGCCCCCATCTCCGGGTCGAGGATGCGCAAGGCGAGGACGTCCGGGTTCCCCTGCTGGAAGCTGCGCAGCTGCGGACCCACCCAGGGCTCGGTCAGCCGTTGCGCGCTCCACGGCTCGCCCGGGGCGAGGAGGATGCCGTTGCCGAGCTGCGCGAGCTGGCGGTGGATGGCGAGCAGCGAGGCGTCGACCTGCACGGAGAGCGACTTGGCCTCGGCCGTCAGGTTGTCCGACTCCGTGTTGCGCAGCACGGTCCGGCTCTGGCTGATCAGCAGCGCGCTGCTGATCCCCAGGGGGATGATGCCGGCCAGCAGCAGCGCTACGACGAGGATCGTCCGCAGCTTCAGACGGCGCAGGAGGCTTCGACGGGTTTCCATGGTCGACCGGGTTCTCGGGTAACGGTCCCCCGATTATAACTCGATCGGTCTACGCAAGGGAGAAGTCCGGCGGATTAGCGCCAGAGCTTTCTAAATCGGGCGACTACATCGGACGCTCAAGTCGGGCGGCGCAGCGGCTGGTCGAGGAAGTCCTCGAGCTCGGCCAGGACCTCGGCGTCGGGGATCCCCTCCGCCATGAAGCCGCGGCCGAGGTCGGCCGGCAGCACCCAGACCAGCCCCGACTCGCGCGCCTTCTTGTCGCGCGCCATCAGGCCGATCAGCTCGCGCGCCGCGAGCGGCGGCAGGGGCGGCAGGTCGAGGCGCTGGATCAGGGCGTGGATGCGCGCCGCGGCCGCAGGCGGCAGGCCGCGGCGGCGGGCGAGCCGGAGGGCGAACAGGATGCCGTACCCCACCGCCTCGCCGTGGCGGAGTCCCGCGTAGGCGCTCGCCGACTCGACGGCGTGGCCGAGCGTATGCCCGAAGTTGAGCAGCCGGCGCTCCCCCGCCTCCCGCGGGTCGCGCTCGACGACGGCGATCTTGGCGGCGGCGGCGGCGGCCACCACCGGCCCGAGCGCGGCGGGATCGCCCGCGAGGAGAAGATCGAGGTTCTGCTCGACCAGCCCGAAGAGGTCGGGATCGAGCAGCGCCGCCATCTTGAGCACCTCGACCAGCCCCGAGCGCAGCTCCTCGCGCGGCAGGGTCGGCAGCACAGAGGTGTCGCAGATCACCTGCCGGGGGTGATGGAAGAGGCCGACCGTGTTCTTGCCGCCGGGCAGATCGACCCCGGTCTTGCCGCCGATCGCGGCGTCGACCTGGGCGAGGAGGGTGGTGGGGATCTGGACGAACTCGACGCCGCGCAGGAAGCAGCCGGCCGTGAAGCCGGCGAGATCGCCGACGCTGCCGCCGCCGAAGGCGATCACCCGGCTGTCGCGCTTGCCGCCGGCGGCGAGCATGGCGTTCCACAACTGCCCGGCCGCCTCGACCGTCTTCGCCCCCTCCCCCTCCTCCACCTCGAGGATCACCCACTTCGCCGCCGCGCCGCGCAGCACGTCGAGCCGGTCGCCGTGGAGCGCCAGCACCCGCGGCGTGGTGACCAGGAACGCCACCCGCCGCGCCAGCCAGTCCTCGAGCTCCGCCAGCGCCGACGACAGCGCCCCCTCCCCCACCAGCACCGGCGTGACGCCGTCCGGCCCCTCCGAGTGATGGAGCCGCAATGGGGTGATGCCTTGGACGGAGAACATGGTGCTCAGACTCCCCCGAAATAGAACTGGTTCGCCTCCGGATCGACCGCGAAACGGATCCTCTGCAGCAGGCCCTCGTAGCCAATGAAGTTGGGCCCTTGCCAGTCGGGGCTCAGGAAGACCGTGGCTTCCATCTGGAGCGGCTCTCCCTCGTCCGCCGGAAGCTTGACCGGCACGCGGTAGAGGCCCCCCATGAGAGTTCCCAGTCGCGTGCTCAGAAGGACCTGGTCCTGGACCGGCGAGATGTGAGGCCTCAGGAGAAACCCCAGTACAGGCTCGAAGATACACCAGGGCGCAGCCGTATCGACGAGCGCGACCACCCTCCTGGAGATCGGCTCGAGCTCCAGGGGAATGAAGATCCGCGCCTCCGCGCCGGTCATGGCTCGCCGGTCGTCCGCGTAGCGCACCCTGCCGGTCGCAAAGGGCGCTCGGTCCCTTCCATAGAGAAGTGGCGTGGTCGACAAGGTCGAGAGGGAGGGTCAGGGCAGATGGTGGACGAGGATGCCGCGCGGGCTGCGCTCGCGCAGGGCTTCCAGCACCTCGGCCAGGGTATCCGCGGCCAGCACGAGCTCACCCTGGTCGAGGCCCACCCACTTGCCGCGGTACCGGTCGGCGTTCTGTTCCAGCCATTCGTAGTTGGGGAGCGGGTCGAGGTAATAGCCCACGAGATCGGGGCGCGACCGGACCTCGTAGGGGCGCAGCGCGTGGTGGAGGCGCAACAGCTCGGGATGGTCCGGAAACAGGGCGAGCCCCTGCTCGGCGACCTCGCGCGCTCCCCGCAGAGTTCCCGAGTTGAAGATCGCCTGGATCTCCGCGAGAAAGGTCTCGGGAGTGGGAGCCTGCGAGTCGGGGTTGAGCCTGCGGGCGGCACCGGTCTTCATGGGGCGATGATACCACCCGTCAGGTCTTGTTTCCGTCTTCCGGCGACGGCGGCTTCGCCTCTTCCCGCGCCACCGCGATCCCCAGCTCGCGGAGCTGTTTGGCGTCGACCTGCGAGGGGGCGTCGGTCATCAGGTCGGTCGCCGAGGCGGTCTTCGGGAAGGCGATGACGTCGCGCAGCGAGGGGGCGCCGGCGAGCAGCATCACCATGCGGTCGAGGCCGAGGGCGATGCCGCCGTGCGGCGGGGCGCCGTAGCGCAGTGCCTCGAGGAAGAAGCCGAAGCGCGACTCCGCCTCTTCGGGGCCGATCCCCAGCAGGGCGAACATCCGGCTCTGGAGGGCCGTATCGTGGATGCGGATCGAGCCGCCGCCGAGCTCGGTGCCGTCCATCACCACGTCGTAGGCGCGGGCGCGGACCGCGCCGGGATCGCTCTCCAGCCGGTCGAGGTCGCGCGGGTCGGGGCTGGTGAACGGGTGGTGCATGGCGAACCAGCGGTTCGCCCCCGCGTCCCACTCGAGGAGCGGGAAGTCGGTGACCCAGACGAAGGCGTGCGCCCCTTCCGGGATCTGCTTGTAGGTCTTCGCCAGCTCCAGGCGGAGCGTGCCGAGGGCGTTCGCCGCGACGTCCGCCTTCGCGGCCACGATCAGCGCCAGCCCCCCTTCTTCGAGGCCGAGCGCCGCGGCGGCCCCCTGGAGCTCGGCGTCGGTCAGCGCGTTCTTCACCTGGAAGACCGTCTCCCCTCCTTTGCGGCGCAGGGTGAGGACACCGGCGGCGCCGTTCCGGCGCGCGATCTCGACCCAGCCGTCGACCTCCTTGCGGCTCGCCTCGGCGGCGCCGGCCGCGCCAGGGACGGCGAAGCCGCGCACCACGCCTCCCGCCGCCACCGTCTCGCTGAAGCCGCGGAAGCCGCTGCCGCCGAGCAGTGCCGAGAGGTCGGCGATCTCGAGGCCGAAGCGAAGGTCGGGCTTGTCGCTGCCGTAGCGCGCCATCGCGTCGGCGTAGGTCAGGCGCGGGAAGGTCGCCGGCGGCGTGATGCCGGCGAGCGGGAAGACGCGCGCGAAGAGCCCCTCGATCAGCGCGTAGACGTCCTCCTCGGTGGGGAAGGACATCTCGAGGTCCACCTGGGTGAACTCGGGCTGGCGGTCGGCGCGCAGGTCCTCGTCGCGGAAGCAGCGGGCGATCTGGATGTAGCGCTCGAAGCCGGCCACCATCAGGAGCTGCTTGAACAGCTGCGGCGACTGCGGCAGGGCGTAGAAGCTGCCGTGGTGGACCCGCGACGGGACCAGGTAGTCGCGCGCCCCCTCCGGCGTCGACTTGGTGAGGATCGGCGTCTCGACGTCGATGAAGTCGTGCTCGTGGAAGTAGTTGCGGATCTCGTTCGTCACCCGGGCGCGGAGCACGAAGTTCTTCTGCAGCTCCGGGCGGCGGAGGTCGAGGAAGCGGTAGCGCAGCCGCTTCTCCTCCGCCGAGTCGCCCTTGCCGTCGAGGGCGAACGGCAGCGTCTCGGAGCGCGACAGGATCTCGGCGCGCCGGGCGGCGACCTCCACCTCGCCCGTCGCCAGCTCGCGGTTGACCTGCGCCGGCGCGCGGCGCAGCACCTCCCCTTCGATCTCGACCACCCACTCGGAGCGCACCGGGTCGAGGATGGCGGCGATCTCCGCCTGCTCCTCGGGATGCACCACCACCTGGACGACGCCGCTCCGGTCGCGCAGGTCGAGGAAGAGCAGCCCGCCGAGGTCCCGGCGGCGCTGTACCCAGGCCTGGAGCCGCACCCGGCTCCCCACGTCCCCGATAGTGATCGTTCCCGCTCCGCGACGCTTCATACGCTCTCCCCCTCTCGGACGTTGGCCTGCGCGATGCTCAGCGCGACCCGCTCCGTGCCGGAGCCCAGGGTCGCGCGGTACTCCTCTTTCAGCGCCACGTAGCGGGCTGCCGCGTCGGCGATCCGCGCCGACTCCTCGGGCGTCAACGGGCGGGCGGTCCGCGCCGGGATGCCGAGCGCCAGGTGGCCATGGGGGACGCGGTGCCCCGGCGCCACCACCGCCCCGGCGCCGACCTGCGCGCCGCGCTCGATCACCGCGCCGTCGAGCACCCGCGCGCCGATGCCGATCAGCGCGCCGTCCTCGACGGTGCAGCCGTGCAGCACCGCCTGGTGCCCGACCACCACCCCGGCGCCGATCACCAGCGGATGGCGCTCGTGGGTGACGTGGAGCACGGCGCCGTCCTGAACGTTGGTGCGCGCGCCGATGCGGATGAAGTTGACGTCGCCGCGCGCCGCGGCGCCGAACCAGAAGGAGACGTCGTCGCCGATCGTGACGTCGCCCACCACGTGGACGTGCGGCGCCAGGAACACCCGGTCGCCGAGGACGGGCCAGCGCTCCCGGTAGGGATGGACGGGCATGATCGGACCTCTACTTCTTCACTTCTTCTTCGGAGCCGCCGCCGGGGGAGCCGGCGCGGCCGGCCGCACCGAGAGCAGGGCCCGCTCGTAGAGGGGCAGCATCCTGGCGAACTCGGCCGGCGTGCCGGAGGCCGAAAAGTCGACGAAGCTCTTCATCGCCGCGAGCGGCATCTTGAGCGTCAGCACGCTCTTCGCCTTGTCGCCGGTGCCGGAGTCCATCTGCCAGAGCACCCCCTTGACGCCGCCGAGGTCGCGCACCTCGGCCCGCGGCGCCGACCAGTCGGGGCTCTTCTCGTCGTTGGCCTTGATGTTCTTGACGATCTCGGCGGGATCGGCGAGCGGCACCTGGCTGCCGTGCACCCAGATCAGCCGCGGGTCCTCGGGGGGTTTGGCGTCGGCCGGGCCGATCCACAGCCCCGGGAAGCCGGCGACCTGGCGCACCTGCCAGTCGGCCGGCACCTCGATGGTGTAGGGGAGCGGCGACCCTTGCGCCGCCTTGAGCTCGATCCGGTGGGACGGCGCGCCGGCCGCGGCAGCAGAGCCGGCCGGCAGCGCCAGGGCGGCGAACATCGTCATCGATATCGTCATCAATAAGAGAAGTCTCATCGCGCGTACCTCGTGGTATTCCCTGGAAACCGGCCTCGCGGCCGGGCCGGAAAGCATGGCATAGAATCCTTCGATGGCCAAAGCCGCCGACGGTTCCGTCCCGCAGCCCGTCCGTGCCCATCGGCAACGACCGACGTCGAGGTGCGCTACGCCGAGACCGACCAGATGGGCGTCGTCCACCACGCCAACTACATCGTCTGGTTCGAGCTCGCCCGCACCCGCCTCTGCCTGGTCTCCGGCTTCCACTACGCCGACATCGAACGGCTCGGCTACCTGCTGATGGTCACCGGCGTCGAGGCGCGCTACCACCGGCCGGCCCGCTACGGCGAGACGGTGCGGGTCACCTGCTGGTGCGACCGCATGGCGAGCCGCGGATTGCGCTTCGCGTACGAGGTGCACAAGCCCGGCGATCAAAAGAACGAGCGGCTGGCGACCGGCTTCACCGAGCACCTCTGGGTGGAGACGGCCAGCGGGCGCCCCTGCCGCACCCCCGAGGTGGTGCGGGCCGCTTTCGAGCGGCTCGCCGGGCGGGGCTCCTGATATCCTCCGCGCATGCTAGCTGAACGCCACCACGACCTCTTCGCCATCGCCCGGCGCGCCATGCGCGACCACGGGCTCGAGCCCGACTTCCCTCCCGCCGCCCAAGCCGAGGCGGAGCGCCTGACGCCGGCCCCGGCCGCCGACCCGTCGCTCCCGTCCGGCCAAGTCCGTGACCTCCGCGACCTCCTCTGGTCGTCGATCGACAACGACGACACCCGCGACCTCGACCAGCTCGAGGTCGCCGCCGAGCTCCCCGACGGCGCCATCCAGGTGCGGGTGGCGATCGCCGACGTCGACGCCCTGGTCAAGAGACGGCTCGGCGATCGACGCGCACGCGCAGCTCAACACCACCTCGGTCTACACCGCCGGCCACACCTTCCCGATGCTCCCCGAGAAGCTGTCGACCGGCCTCACCTCGCTCAACGACGGCGAGGACCGGGAGGCGGTGGTGATCGAGATGACGGTCGCCGCCGACGGCTCGATCACCGCCGAGGACCTCTACCCCGCCCTGGTCCACAACCGCGCCCAGCTCGCCTACGACGCCACCGCCGCCTGGCTCGACGGGCACGGCGAGATGCCGCCGCGGATGGCCGCCGTCCCCGGCGTCGACGCGCAGGTGAAGCTCCAGGACGAGGCTGCCCAATGGCTGCGCAAGCGGCGCCACGAGGAGGGGGCGCTCGACCTCGAGACCCTCGAGTCGCGGGCGGTCGTCGTCGACGGCCAGGTGACCGACCTCAAGGAGGAGCGGCCGAACCGCGCCAAGCAGCTGATCGAGGACTTCATGATCGCCGCCAACGGCGCCTCGGCGCGCTTCCTCGACCGCCACAACCTCCCCTCGCTGCGCCGCGTGGTGCGCACGCCGGCGCGCTGGCCGCGCATCGTCGACCTCGCCGCGAGCCTCGGCGGCAAGCTGCCGGCCGACCCCGACGGCGCCGCCTTGAACGAGTTCCTCACCCAGCGCAAGCGGATCGACCCGGCCGGCTTTCCCGACCTCTCGCTGGCGGTGGTGAAGCTGCTCGGCCGCGGCGAGTACGTGCTCGACCCGCCCGGCGGTGACCCGCCGGGGCACTTCGGCCTCGCCGTCAAGGACTACGCCCACACCACGGCGCCGAACCGCCGCTACCCGGACCTGATCACTCAGCGGCTGCTCAAGTCGGCCTTCGCCGGCAAGCCGGCCCCCTACCCGGACGACGAGCTGGGACGCCTGGCCGAGCACTGCACCCTCCAGGAGGCCGCCGCCGAGAAGGTCGAGCGGCAGGTGCGCAAGTCGGCGGCGGCGATGCTGCTCGAGAACAAGGTCGGCCAGAGCTTCGACGGCATCGTCACCGGCGCCTCCGACAAGGGGACCTGGGTGCGCACCTCGCAGCACCCGATCATCGAGGGGCGCCTGGCGCAGGGCTCCCGCGGGCTCGACGTCGGCGACCGCGTGCGGGTGCGGCTGGTGTCGACCGACGTCGAGCGCGGCTTCATCGACTTCGCCAGGGAGGGTCATGGCTAATAAGCCCGTCAATAGGCCCGTTGCCGAGCGGCCGTTCGCTCCGGCCGGCTTCTTCGCCTTCCGCACCCCCTCCTCCCCTTCGAGGAGCTGGAGCGCTTCGGCGCCGGAATCGAGGCGCCGGAGGCCGCTCCCGAGCAGCTGGAAGCCGCTCTCGCCGCCGACCGCGCGCGGCTGCGCGCCCGCCTCGCCGAGCTCGCCGAGCGCCCCGAGGTCCTGGAGGCGGTCTTCCTCGCCTCGCCGTCGCTCTACGAGGGGCTCGCCGCCTGGAAGGCGCAGCCGGAGGGGAAGAAGGGGCAGCGCGCCGAGCGCGCCCTGGTGCGCTACCTCTACCGGATGACGGCGCGGGCGACGCCGTTCGGCCTCTTCTCCGGCTGCTCGCTGGGGACGGTCGAGCCGGCCGGCGACGTCACCCACATCGCCGTCGGCCCGCGCGCCGGCTACGAGCGGCACACCCGGCTCGACATGGACTACCTGTTCGCCCTCTGCGAGGATCTGGCGCGCGATCCGGCGATCCGCGAGGAGCTGATCTACCGTCCCAACTCCAGCCTCTACCGCGCCGCCGGCCGGCTGCGCTACGCCGAGGCGCGCCTCGAGAAGAAAGTCCGCTCGCACCACCTGGTGGCCGTCGACTCGAACGACTACCTGGAGGAGGCGCTGCGCCGCGCCGAGGGGGGAGCCCACGCCCGCGAGGTCGCCGCGGCGCTGGTCGCCTTCGACCCGGACGGCGACGTCTCCCCCGAGGAGGCCGCCGAGTTCGTCACCGAGCTGATCGACAGCCAGATCCTGGTCTCCGATCTCTCGACGCCGGTCACCGGCCCCGAGGCGATCCACGACGTGATCGACCAGCTGCGCCGCATCCCCGCGGCGCCGCAGGCGGCCGCCGCCGCCGGCAAGCTCGCCGCGGTGCGCACCACCCTCGAGGAGCTCGACGCCGGCGGTCCCGGCGCGCCCCCCGCCCGCTACGAGGCGGTGGCCGAGATGCTCAAGGAGCTCCCCACCTCGGTCGAGATGTCGCGCCTCTTCCAGCTCGACATGGTCAAGCCCGCCGACCACCCGGCGCTCGGCGGCGCCGTGCTCGAGGAGATCCAGCGCGGCGTCGACGTCCTCCTCCGCCTCGCCGTCGACCGGCCGATCGAGGGGCTGGATAAGTTCCGGAAGGAGTTCAACGAGCGCTTCGAGGGGCGCGAGGTGCCGCTCCTCCAGGCGCTCGACGAGGAGGTCGGCATCGGCTTCGAGCGCTCCGGCGACTTCGGCGCCGAAGCCTCGCCGCTGCTGCGCGGCATCGCCATCGGCGCCGCCGCCGCGGACTCCAACGTCTCCTGGGGACGCACGCAGTCGATGCTCCTCACCAAGCTCAACCGCGCGCTGGCCGAGGGGGCGAGCGAGATCGAGCTCAAGCCCGAGGACATCGACCGCGTAGCTCCCCTCGACGCGCCGGAGGCCGCCAAGAAGCCGCCGCTTCCCGACGCCTTCCACGTCATGGTCACCGTCGCCGCCGCCGCGCAGGAGGCGCTCGACGCGGGGGACTTCCAGATCCTGTTCGAGAACGCCGGCGGCCCGTCCGGCGCCCGCCTGCTCGGGCGCTTCTGCCACGCCGACAGCGAGCTCGCGCGCCGGGTCGAGGAGCACCTGCGCGGCGAGGAGGCGCTACGTCCCAACGCCCTGTTCGCCGAGATCGTCCACCTGCCGCAGGGACGGATCGGCAACATCCTGGCGCGGCCGGTGCTGCGCGAGTACGAGATCCCCTTCCTCGGCCGCTCCGGCGCTCCGCCCGAGCGCCAGATCCCGGTGAGCGACCTGATGGTGTCGGTGCAGGGGACGCGGATCGTCCTGCGCTCGGCGCGCCTCGGCAAGGAGGTGATCCCCCGCCTCACCTCGGCGCACAACTTCTGGCGCGGCAGCCTCGGCGTCTACCGCTTCCTCTGCATCCTGCAGTCGCAGGGGGTGCTCGGAGGCTTGAGCTGGAACTGGGGGCCGCTCGACAGCGCCCCCTTCCTCCCCCGCCTCACCTACGGCAAGGTGGTGCTCGCCCGCGCCACCTGGTGGATGCTCCAGGACGAGATCGAGCCGCTCACCAAGGCGCAGGGGACGGAGCGCTACCGCGCCGTCCAGGACTGGCGGGGGCGACGAGGCCTGCCGCGCCTCGTCGCCCTGGTCGACGCCGACAACGAGCTGCTGATCGACCTCGACAACGTCCTCTCGATCGAGACCTTCCTCGACGTCGTCGAGGGGCGCGACCGCGCCCGGCTGGTCGAGTTCTTCCCCGGCCCCGACCGCCTGCCGGCGACCGGCCCCGAAGGGCGCTTCCTCAACGAGGTCCTGATCCCCTTCGTCAGCCGCCCGCGCCAGGCCGCGGTCAAGGAAGCGGCCGCTGCGCATCCGGAAGTCTCCGCGGTCCAAGCGCCGCCGCTCCGCCGCTCGTTCCCGCCCGGCTCCGAGTGGCTCTACGCCAAGCTCTACACCGGCACCGCGACGGCGGACGGCCTGCTGCGCGAGGTGATCGCGCCGGTCGCCCGCGAGGCGCTCGCCGCCGGCGAGGCGGACGGCTGGTTCTTCATCCGCTACGGCGATCCCGAGTGGCACCTGCGGGTGCGCTTCCACGGCGAGCCGGCAAGCCTCCAGGCCGGCGTGCTGACCCGCCTCCACGCGGCGCTCGATCCGCTGCTCGCCGACGGCCGCATCTGGCGCGTGCAGCTCGACACCTACGAGCGCGAGACCGAGCGCTACGGCGGCCCCGAGGGGATGCCGCTCGCCGAGCGGATGTTCCAGGTGGACAGCGAGGCGGTGCTCGAGATCCTCGAGATGCTCGAAGGGGACGCCGGGGCCGACTTCCGCTGGCGCCTCGCCTTGCGCGGCATCGACATGCTGCTCGGCGACCTCCGCTTCGACGCCGAGACCCGTCTGCGTGTGATGCGGACCATGCGCGAGTCCTTCACCCAGGAGTTCGGCGGCGGCAAGGGGCTCAGGGTGCAGCTCGACCAGCGCTTCCGGCAGGAGTGGCGCAGCCTGATGCCGCTGCTCGATCCGGCGGGGGACGAGGAGAGCGAGCTGGCGCCCGCCCTCGCCGTGCTGCGCCGGCGCTCCGAGCGGCTGGCGCCGATCGTCGGCGAGCTGCGCGAGCTCGAGCAGGCCGGCCGCCTCCACCCCACCCTCGCCGACCTCGCGCCGAGCTACGTCCATATGCACGTCAACCGCATCATCCGCTCCGCCCAGCGGGCCCACGAGATGGTGCTCTACGACTTCCTCTACCTCCTCTACGAGTCGCGCGCCGCCCGCGAGCGCAAGGGGGGCGAGCAGCCGCCCAAAAAGAGCAAGGAGAAGAAGGGCAGAGAAGGCGAGTTAGCAATGATCGCCGAATCGCCAGGAGAAGGTGCTTGCGCCTATTGATACGACCTGAAGTATCAGTTAAACTCTTATCCTCAATCAGGTCCGAAGTACGAAAGCTCATTCAGATGACTGGCAGGTGCTCCGTTGAGAGACTTGATGCAAGACATCCAGTACGCCTTTAGAATTCTTCGCCACAGCCCGGGCTTCCTGCTGGGTGCCGTCTTAACCCTCGCCTTGGGCTTTGGCGTCAACATGGCCGTGTTCTCGGTCCTTTACACGGTCCTCCTCAAGCCCCTCCCCTATCCGGAACCCGACCGCTTGGCAATGATCTTTGAGAGATCCCCAGAATACCGGAGCCTTGGAGATCCCGTTGACCCCCGCGGACTTCCTCGCCTGGAGACAATCGACCGATATTTTTAGCGCCGTGACAGCCTACAGCGAAGCGGAACGCTCCGTCGTTCTCCTCGGGAGAGGAGACCCACGATCTTTGAAGGGTGCTTCGGTCTTCGGGAATTTTTTTTCTGTTCTGGGCACCAAGCCCTCTCTGGGACGTGGATTCCATTCAGAAGAATCAACGTACGGCTCGGCGCCAGTGGTGATCCTCTCTTACCGCCTGTGGCGTCAACTCGGATCAGATCCGCAGATCGTCGGTAAAAAGATCAACCTCGACCAGCTACCCTACGAGATCGTAGGAGTTTTACCTCAGGGATTCGATTATCCATTTCCCGGTAGCGACCTCTGGCTACCGATCAAGTGGAATCTGAGCGGAAAGCAACCCTCCTACTTCCGAACCGCCCACAACCTCAGGGCCATCGCACGATTGAAGCCTGACGTCTCGATCGGCCATGCTCGCGCAGCGCTCAATATCTTCGCCGCTGGGCCTTCGAGGCCCTCCTCTGCCGCTGAGCCCACGATCAAAATCGGACTGACGCCGCTGCGCGATTGGGTGGCGGGAGATCACAAGCTACCGCTCTTCCTATTGCTTGGAGCAGCCGCCGTGGTCCTGATGATCGCTTGCGTCAACGTGGCAAATCTGCAACTGGCCCGCGCCTCGGCACGTGCGGGTGAGATCGCACTCCGTAGCTCCCTCGGTGCGACTCCAGGCAGGATTTTACGGCAGCTCTTGAGCGAGAGCCTTTTGCTCTCTCTGATGGGGGGTGCCGTAGGATGGCTGTTGGGTTTGTGGGGGCTGAGGCTCATCGTTGCCCTTTCACCTAGTGACCTACCGAGAATCAGTGAGATTAGCCCCGACGCGACGGTCTTTTTCTTCGTATTGGCCGCCGCGCTTTTCAGCTGCGTGCTCTCCGGCCTCGCTCCAGCTCTCCATAGCTTGGCTATTGACCCCCAGATGCTCCACCGCAGAGGGTCAGGAGGAGCCACAACCCTTGGGCATCACCGCACTCGGAGCCTCCTGCTCGTGGTCGAGGTTACGCTGGCCGCGATGCTCATGATCGGAGCCGGACTGCTGCTGAAAAGCTTTTATCGGCTCAACCGGATCGATCCCGGTTTCGAGCCGGCACATGTCCTTACCTCCTCATTCTCCCTGCCCCTCATGCGTTACCGCGAAGAGAATCGGGTGACCGCCTTCGAGCGACTGCTTCTTGAACGGGCAGGGTCTATGCCGGGGGTGCAGACGGCCGCCCTTGCGGACGGTCTTCCGCTCCAGGGGCTTCGCTGGACCGGATCGATGACGATTGATGGAGGAACGACTTCTGGCCCATCTGAGCTAGAGTTCCATCATCGCGTTGTAAGCCCGGGTTATTTCGATGTGATGGGCGTCCCTCTTCGAAGAGGTCGATTCTTTCAGGAAAGCGACGAGGCCAGCGCTCCCAAGGTAGCGTTGATCAACGAAACCCTCAGCAAGCTCTATTTTAAAAATCAGATCCCCTTGGGACGCCGTATTCGTTTCCAGCGGGAGGGAATCACGGATTCGGGTTGGCTGACAATCGTCGGGGTCGTGGCCGACGAGAGGATTGAGAGCTTGACAACCCCCCCCAGACCCGAGGTCTTCGAGCCTTACTCCCAAGACCCTCCGTGGGAAATGAATCTTGTCGCGCGCACTCTAGAAATGCCGCGAGCCTTGTCGCAGAACCTCCGAGCGGAGTTGAAGAAAATCGATCCCAGCCTGCCGCTTTCGGAGGTCAGGCCAATGGCAGACCTCGTCGCCCAATCCCTCGTCCGGCCGCGCTTCCTAATGTCTTTGACGATTCTTTTTGCTGGCTTGGCTCTTCTGCTGACGCTCTTCGGTATTTATGCGATCACTTCTTACTTGGTCGTTCAACGGACCCAGGAGATCGGGATACGGCTGTCTCTTGGAGCGAGTGAACGACAGATCCTGAAAGCCCTGACCGGCAGAACCATGCTTCTCGTGCTCATTGGAATGGTACTTGGTGCTGTTGGAGCCTTCGCATCAGCCAGGCTTTTGCAACACGTTCTCTACCAGATCGGCTCTCAAGACGCCCTCACGTACTCCATAGCTCTTTTCAGCCTCGGTGTCGTAGCCTTTCTTTCCAGTTTGCTACCCGCCCTAAAGGCTACCAAAATCGATCCCATCATCTGTCTGCGCCTCGAGTAAACGTCGCTCCGATGGCGCGGAGAAGCGAAGCGATGCCAGAATTAGGCGATCCCATTCCGGTTCCACTGGACTAATTGCAGCGAGGAGAGCCAATCCTACGCCTGCGGCACCCCCTTGCAAGCCTGGGTTGATTTCCCAGAACGCCTTGCCAGGGCCAAGCGACTTGTTCAGAGAGGGAAAGCCGCCGACTGCCTGACCAGGGTGACGAACTTCTATCGTACGCTCGAACCAAGCGAGAGCGGCATCCTTGAACAGCAGATTTCCAGTAGCCTGAAAAAATCGATTGAACAGGTGAGCAACCCCCGCTGTGCCGTGGCACAGGTTCCCCTCAGCAGCTTGTAGGCTTTGGATCGGCCGCTTTGCGCAAGATCTGGCAATCCGCAACGCCTCGGATGTCCAGTTGGGCTCTCCCACGGCTCTGGCCGCCAAAAACAGAGAGGTGGCGATACCAAGATCTCCATAACACCACGCTAATTGCCTGCCAACGTTTATACCTTCGGGGGCGGTTGCGAAAGGAAACATAAGACTCTCGCCCAGGAGGGAGCTCCTGAGCCAAAATCCAAGCGACAGTGCCCTCCAGAAGGGGACGGTCTTCAAGGCCCACGGTGCAGGCACCGGCGAGCAGCACAGCGATCCCAGGCGCGCCAAGCGCCGGCCCAATATTGTAGTGCCCTCCAGGGAATCGCTCACGCGCCTCTTCCAGCGAGTCTTCCAGCCTCGTCTTCCAAGCAATCCCGTCCGGGAGTTGCTCTGCGCTCTTAGTAAGTTGAGCCATTACTTCTTTTAGGCAGGCAAGCCCTCCGGGGCGCGGCAGACGCTCGAGCGCATAGACTCCCAGCCCCGTCAGTCCGCCAAGCAAACCGGGTCCCCATGGCCAAGGAGACTCTTTTAGATAGCCTTCGAGAACCCTTGCGGCCTCTTCTCCGGGATCGTCCCCTTCGACGTCGAAGAGGACGCCCTGGAGGTGCTCCAGTACCCAGGCAACGCCCGGGAACCCTGAGTACAAACCGGGGAACGTGCCTACGGCCTGTATACCTTCCAAAGCACGTTCCAGCAAATCGAACGCCAGGTCGTCATATCCTTCTTCTGGCTTGAGCCGATGAAGATAGGCAAAGAAAAGAGCCAGTCCTGGCCATCCACTCGAAAGGGATGAATGTCCATGTTCAGGGAGAAAGCCGGTTCCCTTCCGCGCGATTTCCTGGAGATCAAGTGCAATATCGTCTACGGCTTGAGCGACACGCTCGGCGAGCTCACCTTGCAGAACGATGGCCCATTGACCGCCTTCGCTCATCGTTCCATGCCCTATGAATCGATTCTCGGCCGGATGGCAGCCAACAGCAAACGATCCCACAATGGCGGCACGGGAGTAGCGGCAGCGAGTAGCGCCAAGCCGATTCCAGCCGCCCCCATTAGAAACCCAGGATCGGTCTGCCAGCTTTCTTTATCCTCTCCGGGGAGCAGAGTTAAGAAGCCACCGATTCCCTGACCCACGCGTCGAAAGCTTAGAGTACGCGAGAACCATTCGAGGGCGGCACGCTCAAAGACCACTTCGCCGGTTGCCTGAAACAGGCGGTTAAAGAGATGAGCGATCCCGGCCATTCCATGGCAAAGGCCTGCGTCAAAGACCTCCGCATCTTCTATCCGGCGCGACGCTGCGAAACGCCCGATCTCCCGAGCCTCGTGCTCCCAGGCAGGATTTTTGGTTGCCCGCGCGGCAGCGAGGAGCACGACGGAGACACCAATATCGCCGTAGCACCAGGCTAGGCGGGCTGAAACCAATTTAGAATTTTCCTCGGACGGGCTATATCGATAGGGAAAGCGCGATACCATCCCTTCCGGTAACCGCTTGGAAAGAATCCAATCGACGGCTCTCTCTAGAAGTCGAAGAGTATCGAAACCCTCGGCGTACGCCTCCGCCAAAAATGCGACGACTCCCGGCACACCGTGAGCTACGCCAAGGTTGAACTCTCCATCAGGAAGAAGAGCCCGAAGATTCGCCCTCATGAATTCTACCGAGGTCTTCCAGGCGAAGCCTTCCTCTCGCCGGTCGACTATCTCTACAAGGCGGTCGATCACCAGTTGCAGGCAGTCAGCCCCAGCAGGATGAGGCAGTCGTTCCAAGGCAAAGACACCGAGTCCGGTCAAACCGCTTACCAGATCGAAGGCTCCTCCCCAGCCGGGTTGGAGTAGAGCCTCGCGCAGAGCAAGAACGACCTCCTCATTGGGGTCTTCACCCTCCGGGTCAACAATCCGGTCCCGTAAATGCTCGATCACCCAGGCCGTCCCTGATAATCCGGCAAAAAGTCCCAAGCGATTGCCGATTTCATCAGAGCCGTCAATTGAGCTTTCTAGTGTTTCAATTGATACATCGCCGTAACCCCGATCAGGCAGTGCCTTATCAAGGTAAGCGAAAAAGAGGGCAAGCCCAGCTTTTCCACCACTTAACGAAGAGTAATGTCCCAGAGGAGACCAAGCTGGATGTTCAGGCGGAAAGACGCAAAAAGAATGCCCAAGCTCGGCGGCTATCTCCTCGACGGCAGCCAGCGCGAGTTTCCGCGAGTCGCCCTTAAGAAGAGGATGCCAAGAGCATTGCGCATTGTCTTGGAGCACGGCTTTAGAAATCTTTCCTTGTAGGTGAGAAATTGCCCCTGGACAAAGGGCGTCGGGTAGGGCCCGATTGGTCCAGGAACAATAGAATGACGCTCGAGGCAACAAGCTCCTTCGCAGCCGACCTTTAGACTAAGGAGGGCAGGAACAAGTGTCACAACCTGAGCATGCGGCACGCGTTACGGTCGAGCAAGCCAGAGAACCACCCAAGACCCCCTTAAGGTCCCCGTCTCCAAGATTCCCAAGTGTTTCACGTCTGACTTGCAATTTTTTCGCCAATACTTTTCTCAAGATTTCTCCTTAATAAGGAAGAACGTCGCGCTTGACTGCACGGCTTTAAAAACGCTATTAGACCAGAACGAACTGTACCAAAATATAAAGCGAAAGGCAAACTAGCCCAACGGGCTCGCCCAACGAGAGCTCCTGATCGGCTTTAGGCTTTCGCCAGGGGCACGTCCGTCAACAGCACCCGGTCCCACTCCGGCGTAACCGTCGTGGTGGCGGCGAGGAGGGCGAGGGCGACTCCGGCCGAGCCGGTGAGGAAGCCAGGGTCGGGACGCCAGTCGAGGTCGTCGCCAACTTCTGCGATCCACATCAGGTAGCCGCCGACTCCTTTCCCCGGCTCGTTGAGGGCCAACGTGCGCTCGAGCCAGTGGAGGGCGGCGTCGCGGCAGGCCGCGTCGCCCGTCGCCTGGTAAATCCGATTGAAGAGGTGGGCGGCGCCGGCCGCGCCGTGGCAGAGGCCTGCGTCGCGGATGGCGCCCTCCTCGACCGGCCGGGCGGCGGCCTTGCGGGCGATCGCAATCGCTTCGCGCTCCCAGGCTTCCTCCCCCACCCTCCGCGCCGCCGCCAGCAGGGAGGCGGCGATCCCCAGGTCGCCGTAGCACCAGGCGAGGCGTGAAGCCACCGGCTCGGCATTCAGGGCGTAGTTGTAGCCGAAGGTCGAGCCCATCCCCGCCGGCAGCTTGTGGGCGAGGAGCCAGGCGACGGCGCCGTCGAGGAGCTCGCGCGCCTCGGCCGCGGCGACCCCGGCCGCGCAGGCGCCGGCGAGGATCGGGATCACCCCGGGCAGGCCGTGCGCCACGCCGAGGTTGTAGTTCCCCTGCGGAAACATGTCGATGTCGCGCTGGATCATCAGCTCGGTGCCGGTGTGCCAGGTGACGCCGTCCGGTCCGCGCTCCGCGATCTCCCCCAGGCGCGCCACGCAGCGCTCCACGCACTCGCGGCCGCCGGCGCGCGGCAGGCGCTCGAGGGCGTAGACCCCGAGCCCCGCGAGCCCCGAGATCAGGTCGTAGTGGCCGCGCCACGGGGAGAGGCCGAGGTGGTCGATCATCGCCGCCGCCACCTCCTCGCCGGGGTCGTCCTCCCCGTCGTCCTCGAACAGCCGGCCGCGCAGGTGCTCGAGGGTCCAGGCCACCCCGGAGAAACCGCTGTAGAGTCCCGGCGGGGCCTGCATCTGCCCCGTCCGCTCGGTCGCCCGCTCGAGCAGCGCCATGGCGGTGTCGTCCCATCCCTCGCCCGGCCGCGCCTGATCGAGATAGGAGAAGAAGAAGGCCTGTCCCGCGTCGCCGCCCGCCAGCGAAGGTCCGCTGCGGGTCCAGGTCTGCGGGTCCGAGGCGTTGCGGTCGACGGCCTGCCGGAGGTCGGCGGCGATGGCAGAGATGACGGCGGCGGCGCGCCCGGCGGCCTCGCCGGTGAGGAGCGGGGTCCAGGAGGAAGCGGAATCTTTGCTCATAGGGCGGGAATCCTATCTCCGCTGATATCCTCTGCGCCATGCGCCGGCTTCATCTCACGACCGGCGGTGAGAGCCATGGTCCGGGGCTCACCGCGCTGCTCACCGGATTGCCCGCCGGGCTGCGGGTGGACTTCGCCGTCCTCGCCCGCGACCTCGCCCGCCGCCAGCACGGCTTCGGCCGCGGCCGGCGGATGCAGATCGAGACCGACGCCGCGGAGGTCCGCGCCGGCGTCCGCGGCAGCGAGACCCTCGGCTCCCCCGTCGTGCTGTGGATCGCCAACCGCGACTACGCCAACTGGGAGAAGGTGATGGGACCCGAGACGGTCGATCCCCACTTCGCGGAGCTGCGGCGGCTGAAGTCGCCGCGGCCGGGGCACACCGACCTCGCCGGCGGCATCAAGTACGACCGCCGCGACCTGCGCGACATCCTCGAGCGCGCCTCGGCCCGCGAGACGACCGCCAGAGTCGCCGCCGGCGCCTTCGCCCGCATGCTCCTCGCCGAGCTGGGGATCGAGATCAAGAGCGGCGTCCGCTCGCTCGGCCCCCTCGGCGCCGACCGGCCGGTCCCCACCTGGGACGACCTCCTGCGAGTCGACGAGACCTCGCCGCTGCGCGCCATCGACCGCGAGCTCGAGCCCGAGATGGTCCGCTTGGTCGAGCGGGCGAAGGAGGAGGGGGACACGCTGGGGGGCGCGGTAACGGTGATCGCTCACGGCGTGCCGCCGGGGCTCGGCTCGCACGTGCAGTGGGACGAGAAGCTCGACGGCCGGCTCGCCCAGGCGCTGCTGTCGATCCACGCCGTCAAGGCGGTCGAGATCGGCGCCGGCCTGGCGGCCTCCGCCGGCTTCGGCAGCGCCGCCCACGACGCCATCGAACGCGCGGCGGACGGGCGCTGGACGCGCCCCACCAACCGCGCCGGCGGCCTCGAAGGCGGCGTCACCAACGGCGAGGACGTCGTCCTCACCGCCTACAAGAAGCCGATCGCCACCCTGCGGAAGGGCTTGCCGAGCGTCGACCTCGACACCCTCGAGGCGCGCACCTCGCAGTACGAGCGCAGCGACGTCACCGCCCTCCCCGCCGCCGGCGTCATCGCCGAAGCCATGGTCGCCCTGATCCTCGCCGACGCCGTGCTGGAAAAGATTGGCGGCGATTCGATGGCCGAGCTGAAGGCCCACTGGGAGGCGACGCTGGCGCAGCAGCGGCGCTGGCCGGGCTAGCTCTCGGACGCCCTCTCCGCCTCCCGCGACTTCAGCCACCGCCAGCCCGGCTCGCGCCGCTCGGAGTCGAGCTGCGAGCGGCGGGCGCGCAGCACGTCGGTGCGGGTGCAGATGCCGACCAGCCGCCCGGCCTTTTCAGCATCGCCGGCCGGAGCGATCACCGGCAGGTGCTCGACCTCCTCTTCGAGCAGGAGCTGGAGGGCGTGGAACACCATGTCGTCCGGCTGGACCGCGACGACGTCGCGGCTCGCCACGGCGGTCACCGGCTCGCTGTCTTGGGCCGGCCGGCGCAGCAGGTCGCCGCGGGCGAGGATCCCCGTGCAGTGCCCCGCGGCGTCGACCAGCGGGTAGGCGCCGTGGCGGCCGGACTCGAACCGGCGCCGCGCCTCCCCCACCGTGACGTCCTCGCGCAGGGTCTCGACCGCGCGGGTCATCACGTCGGCCACCCGCGTCGTGCGCAGGACGTCGACCTCGTACTCGGTGCGTACCCGCAAGCCCCGGCGGGCGAGCTTCTCGGTCATCAGCGAATCGTGCATCAGCGAGCCGGCGATCAGGTCGGCGACCACCGCCGCCAGCATCAGCGGCACGATCACCTGGTAGTCGCGGGTGAGCTCGAAGAGGAAGACGATGGAGGTGAAGGTGGCGCGCGTCGAGGCGCCGAAGGTCGCCGCCATGCCGACCACCGCGAAGGCCCCTGGCGAGATGCCGAGGCCCGGCATGACGGCGAGGGCCAGCGAGCCGACCAGGCTGCCGAACGAGCCGCCGATCAGCAGCAGCGGCGCCAGCGTCCCGCCCGAGGTCCCCGAGCCGAGCGCGATCCACCAGGCGACCAGCTTGGCCACGGCGAGGACCACGATCGCGCCGACCGCCAGCCGGTCGTTGAGCACGTCGCCGATCGCGTCATATCCCACTCCCAGGGCGCGCGGCACCAGCAGTCCCACTAGGGAGAAGCCGAGCGCCCCGATCACCGGGTGCCAGAACTCGCCGACCGGCAGGCGGCGGAAGAGGTCCTCGACCTTGAACAGGCCGCGGCTCACCACCACCGACAGGAGGCCGCAGACCACCCCCAGCACCACGAACCAGGGGAGGATGGCAAGCCCCGCGAAATCGTGCGCCGGCACGCCGAAGAGGGGGCCGGAGCCGAAGAGGGCCGAGTGGATCCCCGCCGCCACGCTCGCCGCCACCACCAGCGGCACGAAGGCGCGGGTGGAGAACTCGAAGAGCAGCAGCTCGATCGCCAGCACCACCGAGGCGAGCGGCGCCCCGAAGGTGGCCGACATCCCCGCCGCCGCGCCGCAGGCGAGCAGGATCTTGCGCTCGGCCGGCGAGACGTGGAGCACCTGGCCGAGCAGCGATCCCAGCGCGCCGCCGGTGACGATGATCGGCCCCTCGGCGCCGAACGGTCCGCCGGTGCCGATGGCGAGCGCCGCCGACAGCGGCTTGGCGAGGGCCGCCCGCGGCGCGATCCGGCTCTGCCGCAAGAGCACCGCCTCCATCGTCTCCGGGATGCCGTGCCCCTTGATCACCGGCGACCATTTGGCGAGCAGCGCCACCGCGAAGGCGCCGGCGACGGCCGCCACCACGATCCACGGGCTGGGCGGCAGCGCCGCGAACGACGGCAGGTCCCAGCCGAAGCGGTGGAAGAGGGCAAGGTTGGTCAGCAGCGCGATCAGGCGCAGCAGCACCCATGCCGCGCCACCCCCCGCGGCACCCAGCAGGGCGGCGAGGATCGCAAGGAACAACAGTCTGCGCGGCGAGGTGGAAGCGAACAAGAGCGGATCTCCTGAACTGTCGGATCGGTGGGAAGCGGCGCGATACGTATCGCGACACGATTAATCTTAACATGCCGATCCGTTGCGATAGACTTTCCCCATGGCTCAGGACGCGCACGACCCGCACGATCTGGAGGACGCGGACTACCGGCGGCTCCTGAAGTTCCGCACCGGCCTGCGCCGGTTCCTGCACTGGAGCGAGGAGCAGGCCGAGAAGGTGGGGCTGACGCCGGCCCAGCACCAGCTCCTGCTCGCGGTGCGCGGGCACGACGACGGCCAGGGGCCGACGATCGGCGAGGTCGCCGGCTATCTGATGCTGCGCCACCACAGCGCGGTGGGGCTGGTCGACCGCGCGGTGCGGGCCGAGCTGGTCGAGCGGCGCGAGGACCCGGGCGACCGGCGGGTGGTCCGGCTGCGGCTCACCGCGACCGGCGGCCGCATCCTGCGGCAGCTCTCCGCCCTCCACCTCGAGGAGATCCGCCGGCTCGCCCCCAACATCCAGGAGATCGACCGCGGCCTCGAGCCGTAGCGACCGCCAGCCGATCAGGCGACGGTCGTGTTGGAGTGGACCTTGAGGTCGTCCATGTAGGGATCGCGCGCCAGCACCCCGAACGAGCGCAGCAGGAAGTCGCAGACGAAGATCTCCTGCACCGCGACGCCGGTGAGCTTGCAGACGATCCGCTGGCTCGCCGAGGAACGGCCCGGCTTCCCCGCCGCCGCGGCGATCAGCACGTCGCCGATCTCGGCGTCGATCCGGTGCTCGTTGAACAAACCCTCGCGCAGGCCGTGGCCGACCTCGGCCAGGATCAGGTTCTGCGAGCGGCTGTCGACGTAGACCTTGTCGGCCTGGATCAGGGTCTCCGGATCGAGCTCCCGCTTGTGGATCGAGTCGGCCCCCATGCCGATCACCAGCACCCCTTCGGCCAGCCACTCGGCGCGCACCATCGGCTCGGTCGCGTAGGTCGCCGTCACCAGGATGTCCGCCGGCCGCGCCACCTCCTCGGGAGAGGCCTTGGCCTCGACCTTGAGGTGGGGGTAGTCGGCGCGCATCCGGTCGGCGAAGCGGCGCACGTTCTCGGCGGTCCGCCCCCAGACCAGCAGCTCGCGGATCGTCGGGCAGACGTGGAGCACGGCCTGGGTCTGCAGGCGCGCCTGGGTCCCCGAGCCGAGGACGCCCAGGGTGTGGACGTCCGGCCGGGCGCAGGCCTCGGCGGCCACCGCGCCGGCGCCGGCGGTGCGCAGCTGGGTGATCCAGGCGCGGTCCTCGATCACCGCCAGCGGCTCGCCGTCGAGGGCGGAAAAGACCATGATGACGCCGTTGATCGACGGCGTCGGCGGCACCCGCCGGGTGTTCTCCGGGAAGGTCGACGCCACCTTGACCAGGCAGAAGTCGAACGGCTCGACGTGCCCCGTCTTGATGTGCAGGGCGCCCCCCTTGCGGGCCGGCATCTCGAGGTGCTGCACGGGGGGGATGTTGGCCCGCCCCAGCGAATAGCTCTTGAACGATTCCCGGACCGGATCGATGACGTCCTCGAGCCGGACCAGGTTGCGGATCTCTTCGTAGGTGATCGTCCTCATTGCCAAGACCGTACCCCCTTGCCTTTCGGGCGCCTTCGCGCCGATATCGCGCCGTTGCCGCGCCCAGACCTTGCTTGTCTCTAGTAGGTGCCTGCGCATGGCCAGAGCGGGACCGCCCCCGGCGGAGAAATGACAGAGGGATAGAATGGCGGCCTCCATGGCTCCCCTCTCGCTCTCGGTCGTCATTCCTACGCACGACACGCGGGAGCTGACGCTGCAATGCCTGGATGCCCTCTACGCCGCGTGGCCCGAGGCGGCACCGATGGCGACGACAGGGACGAAAGGGACGACGGAGACGATGGAGGTGATTCTGGTCGACGACGCCAGCCGGGACGGCACGGCCGAGGCGGCTAGAAGCCGCCATCCCGCCGCCGTCGTCCTCCGCCACGAGACGGCGGAGCGCTTCACCCGCGCCGCCAACGCGGGGCTGGCGCGGGCCCGCGGCGAGATCCTGCTCCTCCTCAACAGCGACACCGAGGTCGTGCCGGGCGGCCTCGCGCGGCTGGTCGCCCGCTTTGCGGAGGACCCACGGCTCGGGATCGCCGGCGCTCTCCTCCACTACCCGGACGGCTCGCCGCAGTGGAGCGGCGGGCGCGAGCCCACCCTCCTCTGGTTCTTCGCCCTGGCGACCGGCCTCCCCGCGCTGCTCGCCCGCCTCCCCTTCTCGCTCTATCGCCGGGCCCGGCCGCCGGCGCCCACGGGCCCCACCGCCGTCGACTGGGTGACCGGCGCGGCGATGGCGATCAGGCGCCAGGCCTGGGAGGCGGCCGGTCCGCTCGACGAGGGTTTCCGCTTCTACGCCCAGGACCTCGATTTCTGCCTGCGCGCCGGGCGCGCCGGCTGGGGGGTCGAGATCCACCCCGGCTTTCCCGTCCTCCACCACCACGGCGCGACGATCGGCCGCGACCCCGAAGCGCGCGACCGCCAGCACCTCGAGCTGCTGTGGAGCGACCTCCTGCGCTGGGCCCGCAAGCACCGCGGCACGGCGTGGGGGAACCGGGCCGCGGCCGTCCTGCGCGCGGGAGCCCGCCTGCGGCTCGCCGCCCGGCTCCTCGTTCAGCCGTTTCTCGCTCCCCCCCGGCGGGCGGCCTGGAGCGCGGACGACCGCGCCGTGCGGCGGGCGCTGGCGGCGATCCGCCCTTGCCATCCTTCCTCATAGAGTGTAGAAAGCCCTCCGGGCTCACCCAGCCTGCTCCCGAGTCCCGGAACGAAAACCCCAGAATGCGTGAAATCTTCAAATACCGCGACCTCGTCGCCGCCCTCGTGGCCCGCGAGCTGAAAGTCCGCTACCGGCGGTCGGCCATCGGCTTCACCTGGACGATGCTGCAGCCGCTGCTGACCATGCTCGTCCTCCAGGTGGTGTTCAGCTCCCTCTTCCGCTTCAAGCTCGACGAGCAGAACAACAACTACGCGGTCTACGCCCTCGCCGGCATCCTGTTCTGGAACTTCTTCAGCCAGAGCATCGTGGCCTCGATGAACAGCCTGAAGACGAACTCGCCGATTCTGCGCAAGCTGCCGATCCCCAAGGAAGTCTTCCCGCTGGCGACCGTCATCTCGGGGGTGATCAACCTCCTGCTGGCGCTGATCCCGCTGCTGCTGATCCTGCTGATCACCCGCCAGCCGCTCGGCCTCTCGCTCCTCTTCCTGCCGGTGTCGATCCTGATCGCCGCCCTCTTCACGCTCGGCGCCGGGCTCCTGCTGTCGCCGCTCGCCGTCTTCTTCAGCGACGTGGTCGAGATGATCAGCGTGCTGCTCTCGATCCTGATGTACCTGACGCCGATCTTCTATCCGATGAAGATCCTCGAGCACTCGAAATACCTGCCGCTCGTCCGCTTCAACCCGGTGCGCTCGATCCTCGAGGTCTTCCGCGACCCGATCTTCCGCGGCAAGGTGCCCCCCTTGAGCCATCTCAGCGTCTCGATCGGCATCGCCGTGATCGCGCTGGTGCTCGGCGTCTGGGCGTTCCGCCGCAGCAGTGACCGCATCCCCTTCTATATCTGATGGAAGGTCTGAGCATCCGCCTCGAGGGGGTCTCCCTCTGCTACCGGCTGGCCAAGCAACGCATCCCGTCGCTCAAGGAGTACGCCATCCATTTCCTGCGCGGCTCGCTCGCCTACGAGCAGCTGTGGGCGTTGCGCAACATCGACCTCACCGTGCGGCGCGGCGAGACGGTGGGGATCATCGGCAGGAACGGCGCCGGCAAGAGCACCCTCCTCAAGGTGATCTCGAAGGTGTTGAAGCCGACGCAGGGGACCGCCCAGGTCAGCGGGCGCATCGCCCCCATCCTCGAGCTCGGCAGCGGCTTCGACTACGAGCTGACCGGCCTCGAGAACATCTACCTGAACGCTCTCCTGCTCGGCCACAGCAAGCGGGAGATCGAGGAGCGGGTCGACGAGATCGTCGACTTCAGCGGCCTCGGCGACTTCATCCGCTCGCCGCTGCGCAACTACTCCTCCGGCATGCAGGCGCGCCTCGGCTTCTCGATCGCCACCGCCTGGGTGCCGGACATCCTGATCCTCGACGAGGTGCTCTCGGTGGGCGACGCCACCTTCACCCACAAGTGCGAAAACCGCCTGCGCACCTTCCACGACGCCGGCGCCACGGTGCTGATCGTCTCCCACGCCACCCAGGCGATCACCAAGAACTGCACCCGCGCCATCTGGCTCGACGACGGCGAGATGAAGGCCGACGGCAAGGCCGAAGAGGTCATCGCCCTCTACCTGCGCGAGCACGGCACCGACCCCTCGCAGCACAAGGGCGGCCGGCTGCCGGCGGCCCCGTAGGGCGGAAGTCCAGCTCGGCCGCGCGAAGCCGGACGGGCTCCTGCGGACCGGCGGCGCGTTTTTCAACGACTTATTGGGAGGGCGGCGGGGGTGGGCAACCCCGGCGAAATCCGCCGGGGTTGCCGCGAGCGATGGCTAGCAGATCGTCGTAGCTGGGACGCAGCAGGTCCGGATGGTGGCCGTCGTAACCGGCTGGGCTCCGGCGACGGGCGACAGCTCGGACTGCGTGAGGGACAGCAGGGTCTCACGGTTGAGGCGGATCTTGCGGTCCTTGCGGTCGTTCTTCTTCATAGGTAAAACCTTTCCTGAATAAAACTGGATGAAGCCGCCGCCTCCTCAGCCAACCCAAGGGCGGCGGCACTGAAGCATATAGCAACTTCAGATTGTTTTTTATACCAGTATTTTCAAAGAGGCTCCGCTCTCGCTGGCGGCATGGGCATCAAGGCTGGGCGAGCCGCAGGGTGCCGGATGCCGTTGCCGCGGGTCACGAGGCGCAGCAGGTGTCTCGGCTCCCTTACCGGAAGATCCCGCGCACCGGTTTGACCTCGAGGCCGTGGAAGGCCAGGCCGAGGCTCCGGCGGTCGGCGCTCGCCGGATCGAGGCTCCTGGGCGCGAGGGTGCGGCTCACCGTGAAGGTCAGCCGCGGCGCGCCGGGGCTGCGCGCCAGGGCGGTGGCGGAGAGGCGTCCCGTGAAGCGGTAGCCGTAGCTCCGCCGCGAGCGCCGGGTGAGCGCCACCGGCTCGCCGTTCACCTCCAGGCGCAGGCTCTCCAGCACGTCCGGCGCGACGGCGTTGATCACTCCGAAGCTGATCGCCAGGTCGCGGTCGCCGGCCAGCGGCAGGTGCAGCGAGGAGCGGGGGCTCGGGCCGCTCCACTGGAAGACGCCGTGGCGCTGGTCGAGCTCGGCGCCGTGCCACTCGAAGCCCGGCAGGGTCTGCCCGAAGTCGAAGCGCAGGCGGTCGGTGCGCTCCTCCGCCGGCAGCGCGCTCTCCACCCCCTTGAACGCCTTGGTGCGCTCGACCAGCTCGCCCGGCGGGGCGTCCGGCGGCGGGCCGATCGCGACCGTGCGGCCGGCGTCGTAGGCGGCGATGACGTCGAGCAGCTCGCGCTCGCGGAAATCGGGCTCGGCCGCGATGCGCCGCAGGCACTCGGCCTGCTCGTCCGAGCGGCGCAGGCGATAGGCGTCCGGCCGCCAGCCGGCGGTGAACTTGAAGACCGAGAGCCGGCGGGTGGCGACGAAGCTCCGCCGGTGCTCCCAGAGGCGCAGGAGAAAGTCGTAGTCGTGCGGGATGCGGAGAGTGCGGTGATCCTTCCAGGGGCCGACCTCGACGGCCACCTCGCGCCGCACCATGAAGCTCGACGGCGGGACGTGGCGCAGCGGCTCATCCCGCCGCGGCTCCCAGAGGCCGGTGACCGCCCGCATCCCGCTCTCCGGCGGGCCGTAGAGCACGGTGACGGCGTAGGCGAGGTCGGCGCCGGAGCGGTCGAGCGCCGCGACCAGCGACTCGAGGTGGGTGGGGTACCAGATGTCGTCGTGCCCGAGGTAGGCCACGTACTCGCCGCGCGCCCGCTCGAGGCCGGCGTTGTTCGGCCCCACCTGGCTCCCCGAGTTCACCGGGAGGTTGTGCCAGCGCACCCGCGGGTCGCCGAACGAGGCGGCCACCGCTGCCGAGTCGTCGGTGCAGGCATCGCCGATCACCAGCAGCTCGAAGTCGGTGAAGCTCTGGGCGAGCGCCGAGGCGATCGCATGCCGCAGCACCGCGCTCCAGTCGTAGGTGGCGAGGATGACGCTGACCCGCGGCGGACGGCTCATCGCCCCGGCAGCTCGTCGAAACGATACGGGATGCGATCGGTGTCGACCGGCAGGCGGTACTTGTCGGGGCGCGCGTGGTCGAAGGCGCGGGTCGGCATGTTGACGAAGTAAGCGTCGGCGAGGCCGACGTTCTGGATCGCGTGATAGACGCCGCGCGGGATGGTGATCAGCCCCCGGTTGCGCTCGCCGAGGTAGATCTCGTTGATCATCCCGTGGGTGGGCGACTCCGCGCGGTCGTCGTAGAGCACGATCTTGATCGTTCCCAGGCTGATGAACAGGCGGTCGTCCTGCTCGCGGTGGACCACCCAGCCCTTGATCTTGCCGGGGCGGATCGACACCTGGTACACGTAGACCAGGGGATCCTCATGGAACCCCCAGGCGGGATTGAACACCTCGCAGAGCTCGCCGCGGTCGTCCGGCAGGGTCCGCGCCGGGCGCAGGCGCACGCCCTCGATGCGCGGCACGACCGGCTCGCCGTCCGGGGTCACTGTCTGCTGATCGGGCCGGGGCTCCAGCATTCGACGTCCTTTCCGCTTTTCCTTGAGGCCGGGAGCGGAAATTCTAGCCGATCGGGGAACCGGGTTGCGAGGTCACGGGCTCCGGCGAGATCCTAGGCGTCCCGGGGGCAATCCGGGCAGTCAGTGACTCCTGATCCTGTGTCGGCCACTTGAGTCCGCACCAGAAAGCGAGGACCGTATGCACCTCCGTCGACGTCTCCCCCTCCCGGCGATCACCGCGCGCCGCTCCTGCGCCCTCCTGCTGGGCGCCGCGGCGCTCCTCTTCGCGGCAGCCCGCGGCGGCGCCCAGGTCGCGGTCACCGACGACCTGGTCATCCACGGCAACGTCACCCTCCAGCCGGGGACCTACACCGTCACCGACTCCCGCGGCGACGGGGTGATCCAGATCGCCGCCGACGACGTGACGCTGGACGGCACCGGCGTCGTCATCCTGGGGACGGGGTTCCAGGGCTACGCCATCCGCATGAACGGGCACTCCGGCCTGACCCTGCGCAACTTCACCATCCGCGGCTTCAACTACGGGATCTCGATCGAGAACGCCTCGCGGGTGACGATCGAGAACAACGACGTCTCCGGGAACGCCAAGGACACCCAGACCGCTTTCCTCGACATCGGCTGCGACGCCTGCTACGGCGGCGGCATCCTGCTCTCCAACGTGAGCTCGTCGGTGGTGCAGGGGAACACCCTGACCGACGAGAGCACCGGCCTCGAGATCCTGGGCGGCAGCGGCAACACCGTCGCCCACAACCTCTTCTCGCAGGGGCCGGCCGGCAACGAGGCCCGGCAGGACAGCTGCTGGGGCCTGCGCCTCGCCGGCTCGACCGACAACCTGGTGCACGACAACACCGCCGACTTCGTGGACCGGGAGCGCTACGGGCTCACCTCCGGCGATGCGGCCGGCTTCCTGCTCGTCGCCGGCGCCCACCGCAACCAGATCCTCGACAACTCCTTCACCCACAGCGGCGACGGCTTCTTCCTCGGCAACTCCTGCGCCCGCGAGAGCGACGGCAACCTGGTCTCCGGCAACGACGGCTCGTACTCGCCCCACAACGCTTTCGAGGCCACCTTCTCCACCGGCAACGTGTTCGCCGGCAACCGGGCGGACCACAGCGACTACGGCTTCTGGCTCGGCTACTCCCATGACAGCCGGATCACCGGCAACGAGATCGCCGCCAACGCCTCGGCGGGGATCGCCATCGAGCACGGCCACGGCAACGAGATCGACCACGATTCGCTGACCCGCAATCCCCTCGGGATCCGGCTCTGGGCGGCGGATACGACCTGCCTGTTCGCGGATTGCGGCGCGAGCTGCCCCTCGGCGGACTACACGATCCACGACAACACCGTCACCTTCAACACCGTGGGGCTCTGGATCGAGAACACGGCCGGCGCCGAGGTGGTCCGCAACCGCCTGGCGAACAACGTCGCGAGCAACGTCCGGCTGGCCGGGGCCTCCACCGGAGTCGTGCTGGCGCAGGACGACCTCTCCTGCCGCCACGGCGGCCGCACCCCCTGCCGCTTCGCGGTCTCCAACGAGATGGCCGCGGGCCTGAACGTGGACGCCGCCCACAGCTATTGGGGCACCACGAGCCTCGCCGCGATCAGGGCGCTGATCTTCGACCACGCCCACCATCGGGGGCTCGGGCAGGTGATCTTCCTGCCGATCCTGACCCGGCCGGTTCCGTTGCAGAATTGATTGAAAGGTTTTTTTCCTGGCGATCTCCTGCCGTGTGCCAGGCGGTTGCCTCCGGCGCGTCCCGCGGGCTAGCATGTGGAGCAATGCCCGATTCCCAGAGCGGAGTCCCTCGCGGCGCGAGCGTGGCGGCGCGCGGCCAGCTCCGCCGCCTGCTCGGGCTCGGCTTCGGGCTGGCCGTGATCGTCGGCAGCACGATCGGCGTCGGCATCCTGCGCACGCCGGGGCTCGTCGCGGCGCACCTCCCCAGCTCCTCCGCCCTGCTGATCCTCTGGGTCGTCGGCGGCGTCTATACCCTGCTCGGCGCGGTGTGCATGGCCGAGCTCGGCACGATGATGCCGCGGGCCGGCGGCTACTACGTCTATGCGCGTCGCGGCTTCGGCGACTGGGTGGGCTTCGGCGTCGGCTGGACGGACTGGCTCACCTACGGCACGGTGCTCGCCTACGTCTCGATCGGCCTCGCCGAATTCAGCGGCGTCCTCTTCCCGGCGCTCGCCGGCTGGGTGCGGCCGGTCGCCGTCGTCACCCTCCTCGCCATGGTGGCGCTCCAGTGGGCGGGCCTGAAGGTCAGCGCACGGTTCCAGGAATGGACGACCGCGATCAAGTTCCTCGCCTTTCTCGTCCTGATCGTCGCCGCCTTCACGACGGGCCCCGCGCTGAAGCCGCAGGGCGCCGCCGGCCTCCCGGCAGGCTCGCTCACCGTCGCCGGCGTCGTCCTCGCCCTGCAGGCGGTGGTGATCGCCTACGGCGGCTGGCAGAGCGCCCTCTACTTCACCGAGGAGGACCGCGATCCCGCGCGCAACCTGCCGCGCGCCATGATCGGCGGCGTGGCCTCGGTGATCGTCGTCTACCTGCTGGTCAACCTCGCCCTCCTCGCCGTGCTCCCCCTCGCGCAGCTCGCCAAGTCGACCCTCCCCGGCGCGGACGCCGCGGCGATCCTCGCCGGCGAGCGCGGCAAGCAACTGCTCACGGTGCTCTCGGTGATCTCGCTCCTGCCGCTGCTCAACGCGATCCTGATGATCGGCACCAGGATCCTCTTCGCGATGGGACGCGACGGCCTCGTCTCGCGCCGCACCTCGTCGGTCAACGCGGGCGGCACCCCCGGCGTCGCCACCCTGGTCACCACCGGCGCGGCCCTCCTCCTCATCGCGACCGGCACCTTCCAGACCCTGATCGCCCTCGCCTCCATCTTCCTGGCCGTGAACTACGCCGTCTGCTGCCTCGCCCTGGTCGTGCTGCGCCGGCGCGAGCCCGACACCCCCCGCCCCTTCCGCGCCTGGGGCTACCCCGCCTCCGCCGCCCTCGTCGTCGCCGGAGCCGTCGCCTTCCTCGCCGGCGTCCTGGTGAGCGACACGGCGAGCGCCGTCAAGGCGGGCGGCTTGCTGGCGGTGGGGCTGATCGGGCGGGCGGTGGCGATGAGATTCCCTCGAAGTGGTAGACTCCTACCTGACTAGTCAGATGACTAGGTCAGGCCGGAGGAAAGGATAGGGCTCCGATGAAATCCGCGAAGCGATGGCCAGTGCAGGACGCGAAGGCGCACTTCAGCGAAATGCTGGAGGCTAGCCTCACGGAAGGCCCGCAGATCGTCACCCGACGGGGCGTCGAGGCGGCGGTGTTGGTGCCGGTCGATCAATGGCGCCGGCTCGAGCATGCGGCGCGGCCTACGCTCAAGGCCTTATTGCTTGCCAAATCGCCGCGCGCCGCGATTCCCGTGCCTCCTCGCCAAGGCTGGCGCCGGCGAATCCCTACCGCGCTCGAGTGACAGCCATGTACCTCCTCGACACGAATGTGATCTCGGAATTGCGACGCCCTCGTCCTCACGGCGCCGTCGTCGCTTGGCTCCGAGGAACAGCTGACGAGGACCTTCATCTCTCGGCGGTCACTCTGGGCGAGCTGCAGGCCGGCGTCGAGATCGCCCGCGAACAAGACCCGAATAAACGCCGAGATCGAAGCAGGATCAAAAAGTAGAGCAGACGTGGAATGTGTTGTCTCCCGATGGGCGAACCTTCCGCACCTGGGCCCGGCTGATGCACCGGCAACAGGATCACCTGCTGGGCGACGCGCTGAACGACCGCCACGGCGCTCGTCCACCATCTTGTCGTCGTCACGCGGAACGTCAAGGATTTTTCGACCTTCGGGGTCAGGATCATCAATCCTATCGAAACCGGAGGATAGAGCTTTGGGATGTGGGCCTCGCCCAAGTTCCGTAAGGCGCCAATGTCAGCCCGCCACGGTGGCAGCGAGTAGATCGAGCCGTCAGATCTGGGAACATGGCCGGCTCCCATTTCCTCGTGACGTTTCGCCTCGCCGCGCCGTCTATAAGCCTTCAAGCCGACAGGGACCAGAGCTCGACCTTCCTATTCAGCCGTCTCGACGACCGTCCCCTGGTGATAGACGATGACCCACCCCTGAGCCGCACGCCGCCAGAGCGTGGCGCGCCGGGTGACCCGCGGGCCTTGCCGGAGGGTGTAGGTCAACAGGTAGTTTTCCGCAGCGATCTCCTGGCAGTAGAAGCCTTCGGTTTGCCAGGGGTCCGCGTGCGGCGCGGAGTAGCGCTGTTCCAAGGTGTCGAGCACGAACTGCCTGCCATAGCGCCGGCCGGACGCTCCCACCTCCCAGAAGTCCTCCACGGTCATGGCCTCGAACGCGCCGCGCGTGGTTCCATGCTCCGGACGGTGAAAGATGGGCTCGCGGTCACACAGCTCCTGCTGAATGCCGACGAGATGGCTGGGGGTCTGGCGATCTGGTTCCATGTTGCTGGTTTCCTCTGGGCGCCGGGCGGCGCCATATCCCTTATCCGTCGAGATCGCCGGCGGCGCTGAGGCCATCGCCTCCGCCGGAGGCCTGGCGCCCCGGATCAGGAGCCACAGCATGATGGCGACCTCCCCGAACAATGCGGGCTGCGCGTAGGCGAACACCGTTCCCTGGTATTGCGGCACCAACTCGCCGGTCAGGCTCAGCGCCACGTAAGCGACGCCGCCGAAGGCGAGCCAGACGCCCAGGAAGCGCGGCAGGAAGCGCGATCTGTAGACCAGCAGCGCCAGCGGGAGCAGCCAGACCCCCCAGAGCATTTCGGCCGCCGTGTTCTGATGGTCCCGCAGCTTGAGGAACATGAGGGCCAGCGCATCCCGTTGCGGCTTGTCGAAGGGGGCCAGGAAATCGCCGCCGCGCACCGCCATCAGCGCCGCGGCGTCGTAGACCACCCCCACGAAGTCGAGGAGGGCCGGCATCACGCCGCCGAGGATCACCACCAGCACCGCGAGGTGGCGGTCCACCCCCTGGAACAACCGGTAAAAGGCCAGCACCAGGAAGATCAGGATCACCCCGCAGAACAGGTCGCTCACGATCCCGAACCGGAAGAGCCACTCGTGCGCGGCGAGGTTGCTCGCCGTCGCGGCCGCATTCCCGCGCACGAACAGCTGGGTGGGAATGTAGATCAGGCGCAAGGGCCCGAGGAGGACCAGCAGCAGGTACCAGACTCCGGCCACTCTCCCGGGATTGCGGGTCGTCGAGCGCATGGGACTCCTCCATTGAAGAGTTTATGAGCCCTATACGCCGGAGCCCTGCAAGATGTTACGGTCCGAGGAGCCTTGCCAGGCGATGGGCGTCTGCCCGCCCGGCTGTCAGGCCTCGGCGATGCAAGCGATGGAGATCTTCAGGCCTGGAACCTTGACCGGAAGCTTGGCGCCCTGGCGCGCCGGCGGGCTCGCAGGGAACCACTTGACCCACTCTTCGTTCATGCCCCCAAAGTCGTCTTCCTCGGCCAGGATCACCGTCGCGCTCACCACCTTACCGAGGGAGGTCCCCGCCGCCAGCAGGATGGCCGAGATGTTCGTCAGGCACTGGTGGGTCTGCTCCTGAATGGTTTGGCCCTTGATCGCGCCGCTCTTGGGATCGACCGGCGCGGTGCCCGACACGAAGACCAGTCCGGCGGCCTTGACCGCCTGGCTGTAGGTGGCGGGCGGGGCGGCGGCGGCGGGCGTGAAGATGACCTCGCGAGGCATGGGCGCTCCTTTGTAGTAAGAAACGGATCTGCACGGGAGAGCCGTGCCGGCGTCCGACCTCGGCGGCAATGTTCGCTCCGAGCCGCCCATCTTGGGAGCCGACGGCTGATCGACCCATCCCCTACCCTGCCAACACGACAGCCCTCGTTGCGATCGGAGGGAGGCGGCATTCATGGCTATCTCGTTTCGTTGTCTTAGCTTAGCAGTGAGCCTATACGCGTCGATGCGCTCCCGTCAATGGCTTCTCTCCCGAGCCCTCCTTCCATAAATATGCTGTACAATCATGAAAATCTAGAAACAGACCCTCGGGGGCTCAGGGAGAGGTTCATGTCCAAGACAGTGACTTACCTTCTGTTCGCCGTCTCGATCCTGGTGTTCTCGTCCCGCGTCCAAGGGGAGGTCTTCTACTCGACCTTCGGCCCCCTTGGACCTGCGACGGTCACGGTGCTGGATCCTGGAGGGACACCGCAAAACGCCACGATCACCGGCCTGCAGCCCGCGGAGACGTCCCTGGGCATTGCGCTTCGCCCGGGCACGGGAGGTCTCTATCTGGTGGGTTCTTCCAACCGCCTCTACCGCCTGAACCCCGCGACAGGCGCTGCCACCCCCGTCGGCTCCCCTTTTATCCCCTCCCTCTCCGGCACGGAGTTTGGCGTCGCCTTCGACAACTCGGACCATCTGCGAATCGTCAGCGACACCGGCCAGAACCTCCGGGTCGACCCGGCGACGGCCGCGGTCACGGTCGACACCGCTCTCGCCTTTGCCGTCGGGGACCCGCACGCCGGTCAGGCCCCTCATCTCGGCGCGATCGCTTACGACCACAGACATGGGAACGCAACGGCCTATGGGGTCGACAATCAACTGGGTTTGCTGGTGCGTCTCGGATCGTCCACGGCGAGCGACGGCATCCTCACCACGATCGCGCCCACGACGGCGTTGCCCCTGGTCGGATTCGACATCTCTTCCGCCAGTGGCGTGGCCTACGGTCTGGAACAGGGGTTCTCCCCCCAGCTGGTCTCGGTGGATCTCGCGACGGGCGCCCGCACCCCGGTCGCTCCGGTCGGCGGCCAGTTCACCGCGTTCCGGGGCCTCGCCGTCGCTCCCGTGAGCGCGAGCATCCCCACCCTGGGATGGCCGGGGCTCGCCGGCCTGACCCTCGCGCTCGCCCTGAGCGGCCTATGGCTCGTCTACCGCGGCGCCGGCAGGAAGGAAACCTGACTCGCCGCTTTCCTATCGGTGCGGGACGTTCGCCGCATGGAGGAAGACGGTCTGTCCGACCGCCAGCCGACCCGTGCGAGTGACCGTGCCGTAGATTCCCGCACAATTCTGATTCGCCCGCACGACCGCCTTCAGCACTTCGGGCGCAGACCTTGCCGAGTCGGGATCGAAGGTCACCATCGAGCAGCGGACGTCGCGCATCGTGACGGCGAGGGCGGCGGCGGCGTCCCCCTCGTCGAAGGAGAGCACGCCGCCCACCCACTCGTCCTCCTGGAAGGGACCCGGCCGCAGCAAACGAACCACGACGTTCGGGCGGAACCGCCGCACGTCCGGGCTCTGCCCGGCGAGCCGGCCGATCTCCCGCACGGTATCGGAGGCGATCACGGAAAGGCTCGCGTCATCGAAGATGCCATGGCTCAACTGCATCATCTGCACCGGAGCCCCATGCCGGCGGCCGACCTCCCTGGCCAGGTCCTCCCCGAAGACCGGCATCTCTTCGCCATCCGGCGTGCGAACGTGCGTCGGAAGCTCTCCCGGAGCGCCGTCCTCACGGCGCTGCGGAGCAAACAGCAGCAGTTCGGGAAGCTTGCCTGCGGTCAGCCACGGGAACCCGCTGCGGTCCTCCAGCCGCCGGAAGGCCAGACGCCTGTCCCCCTCGAGGCCGTGCCAGCCCAGCTCGGCGGCCTCGAGCCGTTCGCCGGCCATGGACTTCACGGAATACCGGAAGATCGCCTCCACCTGTCCGATTTCCATCAGAACGTTCGCTCCGAGCCGCCCAGCTTGGGAGCCGACGGCTGATCGACCCATCCCCTACCCTGCCAACGCGACAGCCCTCGCTGCCTGGGCGATCGGAGGGAGGCGGCATTCATGGCTATCTCGTTTCGTTGTCTTAGCTTAGCAGTGATCTTATAAGCGTCGATGCACTCTCGTCAATGGCTCCTCTCCCGAGCCCTCTCTCCATAAATATGCTGTACAC
>CAVVXL010000019.1:0-318801 GCA_963752235.1 uncultured Acidobacteriota bacterium
GCAGCTCGGGGGCGAGGATGGCGCTCGCCAGCGGCGGCTCGTGGCCGGCGAAGAGGGGGGTGGCGGCGGACGCCGCGCTCTCGCCGGCGGGACGGCCGAAGGTGACGATCTGGTGCCAGACGCGGTCGAGGTCGTCGCCGAAGATCACCAGCAGGTCCCCCGGCTGGGCGGTCTCGAGCGCGTGCTCGACCGCCGCCTCCTCGGCGTAGACCTCGGGGGAGATGCGCTCCGCCGGGAAGCCGGCGGCGAGCAGCCCCTGGCGGACCAGCGCGCCGGTGTCGCCGCGGCGGCGCCCGCGCAGGTTGTCGTCCTCGCGCAGGACGATGAAGTCGAAGGCGGGGGCGGCGGCGCGGGCGAGGGCGAGGATGTCCTCGTCGCGGCGGTCGCCCGGCGCCGCGAGGACGCCGATCCGCCGGCCGTTGACGGTGAGGCCGCGGATCGTCTGCGCCATCGCCGCCATGCCGTGGGCGTTGTGGGCGTAGTCGAGCAGGACGCGGAACGGGTGCTCGTTGTAGAAGTTCATCCGCCCCGGGGTCTGGAAGAAGTCGGTGGTGAAGGTGCGCAGCCCCTGGCGGATGTTCTCCAGGCTCACCCCCAGCGCGTGGGCGATGGCGGTCGCGAACATGGCGTTCTGCACGTTGTGGATGGCGTGCCCCTCGACCGTCGCGGGGATCTGCCGCGCCCACAGCAGCGGGATCTGCTCCTCCCCCTCGTAGAGCACGATCAGCCGCCCGTTCAAGCCCTCCTCGAGCGCCACCGCCCGCCCCTTGTCGCGGATGTGCCGGCGCACCAGCTCGTTCTCCCGCTTGAGGGTGACGTAGATCGGCTTGCCCGGGCTGTGCTCGGCCATCGCCGCCACCCGCTCGTCGTCGGCGTTCAAGACGCACCAGTCGCGCGCCACCTCGACGACCACCCGCTTGACGTCGGCGAGCTCGTCCAAGTCCTTGACGCCGCCCATCCCCAGGTGGTCCGAGGCGACGTTGAGCACCGCGCCGACGTTGCAGCGGCGCCAGCCGAGCCCGGCCCGCACGATGCCGCCGCGCGCCGTCTCGAGCACCGCCGCGTCGACCGACGGGTCGCGCAGCACGAGCTGGCTCGCCCACGGCCCCGTCATGTCCCCCGACACGGTCAGCTCGCCGTCGATGTAGACGCCGTCGCTGGTGGTCATGCCGACGGTGTGGCCGGCGAGCTTCAGGATGTGCCCCACCATGCGGGTGGTGGTGGTCTTGCCGTTGGTGCCGGTGATCGCGGCGATCGGGATGCGGTAGGGGGTGTCCTTGGGGAACAGCATGTCGATCACCGGCCCGGCGACGTCCCGCGCCTTTCCCTCGGTCGGCGCGGTGTGCATGCGGAAGCCGGGGGCGGCATTGATCTCGACGATGGCGCCTCCCACCTCCTTGTGGCTGCGGGTGACGTCGGGCGAGATGAAGTCGACGCCGCCGACGTCGAGGCCGATCGCCTTGACCGCCCGCTCGGCCATGATCCGGTTGTCGTAGTGGATGACGTCCGTCTTGTCGACCGAGGTGCCGCCGGTCGACAGGTTCCCCGTCGAGCGCAGATAGAAGCACTGCCCCGCGGCGAGGACTGAAGCCGCGCTCAAGCCGGCCTGCTCGAGGAGCCGCTCGGCCTGGAGGTCGAGCTCGAGCCTCGTCAGCACCTTCTCGTGGCCGATGCCGCGGCGGGGGTCGAGGTTGGTGGTCTCGACCAGCTCCGCCACCGTGTGCGTGCCGTCGCCGATCACGTGGCCGGGGACGCGCTGCGCCGCCGCCACCACCTTGCCGTTGATCACCAGGATGCGGTAGTCGTGCCCCTCCTGGAAGCTCTCGACGATCACCACCGAGGAGAACTCGTAGGCGGTCTCGAACGCCGTCGTCACCTGCTCGGGGGTGGTGAGGTTGATCGACACCCCCTTGCCGTGGTTGCCGTCGAGCGGCTTGACGACCACCGGGTAGCCCAGCTTCCCGGCGGCGGCGACGGCGTCCTCCGGCCCGCGCACCCGCTCCTGCTTCGGCACCGGCAGCCCGAGGTCGGAGAGGATCTGGTTGGTCAGCCGCTTGTCGGAGGCGATGTCGACGGCGGTGTGCCGGGTCTCGCTGGTCACCGTCGCCTGGATGCGGCGCTGGTACTTGCCGTGGCCGAGCTGCACCAGCGAACGGTCGTTCAGGCGGATCCACGGCATGTCGCGCTCCTCGGCGGCGCGCACCAGCGACCCGGTCGAGGGGCCGAAGGCGCGGCGCTGGGCGACGCGCACCAGGTCCTCGAGCTCGGCCTGGAAGTCGTAGGGGCCGGGCAAATACGCCGCGCGCTCCGGCGGCAGCAGATGGAGGAGCAGCCGCAGCCCCACCTGGGCCGCCTCGAGCCCCACCGCCTCCTCGTCGTAGCTGAAGATGACGTGGTACTGGCCGCGCGGCAGGTCGTGGCTGCGCGTCTTGCCGTAGCTGACCGGGGTGCCGGCGAGGACCTGGAGCTCGAGGGCCACGTGCTCGAGGACGTGCCCCATCCAGGTCCCCTCGTCCTCGGTCAGGCGGCGCACGAAGCCCCCCGGCTCGCCGTAGGAGCAGGTGTGGGAGGCGAGGGTCGGGATCGCCGCCAGCAGCCGGTCGTTGAATCCCGGCAGCTTGGCCGTCGGGTAGTCCTCCAGCTCTCCGAGGTCGACCTTCAGGCGGATCACCTTGCGCAGAGCGTAGAGGTTGGGGCCGCGGTAGACGCGCGTATCGAGGATCTTCATTCCACGCTCCCGGGGTTCATGGCGAAGTTGAGCTCGGTTTCCTTGGCGACTTCGGTCTGTTGCAAGATATCGGCCTCTGCCGCCGATCCCTCGGGCGCGAGGCCCGCCCGTTGCCGCGTATCGTAGCGGCAGCCGCTGGTCAGGAAGTCCACCTTGAGCCCCAGCATGGCGACCGGCTGGCCGCGGTGGACGGCGTGGCTGTCGGTGAAGCGCAGCCCCGAGGCGTCGACCACGGTGACGGCGCCGGAGCCGAGCACGGTGAGCACGCCGTCGGCGTCGATCAGCGCGGCGGTGTCCTCGTCGACCCCGACGCCGAGCGGCTCGGGGTTGTAGGAGAGGGCGGTGAGCAGCCGCCCCATGCGGTCGCGGCGGCGGAAGTGCTGGTCGACGACGAGGTCCGGCGTGAAGCCCAACCCCTGCGCCATCTGCACCAGCCGCCGGCGCGGCGTGCCGCCGCTCTCCCCCATCGAGATCATGTGCCGCGAGAGCACGGCGGCGCCGGCGCTGGTGCCGGCCACCACCATCCCCGCGGCGTGGCGGCGGACGAGCGCCGCGGCGAGGGGCGTGCCGCCGAGCGCCGAGGAGATGCGCAGCTGGCTGCCGCCGGTCATGAAGAAGCCGGTCGCCGCGGCGATCGCGTCGAAGACCTCGGGGCCGGCCTCGAGGGCGTCCTCGCGGGTGCGGATGCGCAGCACCTCGACGGTCTCGGCGTCCATGCCGTAGAACAGCTCCGAGTAGCGCTCGCCGGTCTCCGGGAGATCCGAGGCGGTCGCCAGCACCAGCAGGTTGGCGTCCGCGCCCCCCGAGGCGGCCACGAAGCGGCGCAGGATCAGCCGCTCGCGGACCTTGTCCTCGGCGCCGCCGATCGCCAGGATCAGCCCCGGCCGCCGTCCGGCCGGATGGGAATTCGACTCCATGCACGCTCCTCGAGCCCGCGCTCCACGCGGCCCCGCAAACAGGGGATTCGGCTGCCAAAAGGCGGGCCGAATCGTAGCATGAAGGGGACGGCGGACCCCGGGTACAATTGGTGCATAGCCCGCTTGAGCTGTAACGAGGGAGGCGGAGGGGAAACGGGTGAATCAGGAGTCCATATCGCCAAGCGCCGACGGCGCCACGGCTGCAACTGCTGCAACTGCCGGTGCCGCAGCTCAGGCCGAGGCCACTTTCCTGCACGGCGGCGGGGAGATGGGCGAGCGCATGCGCGCCAAGGACTGGGCGGCGACGCCGCTCGGGCCGGTCGCAGAGTGGCCGCAGAGCCTCAAGACCGCCGTCCGCATCATGCTCACCTCGCGGCAGGCGATGTTCGTCTGGTGGGGGCCGCAGCTCGTCAACCTCTACAACGACGCCTACAAGGCGATCGTCGGCGGCAAGCACCCGGAGGCGCTGGGCCAGCCGGCGGCGCAGGTGTGGCGGGAGATCTGGGACCAGGTCGGACCGCGGGCGGAGTCGGCGATCCGCAACAACGAGGGGACCTACGACGAGTCGCTGCTGCTGATCATGGAGCGCAACGGCTATCCCGAGGAGACCTACTACACCTTCTCCTACAGCCCGGTCCCCAACGACGACGGCAGCACGGCCGGCATCCTCTGCGCCAACACCGACGACACCCAGCGCATCGTCGGCGAGCGCCGCCTGGCGCTGCTGCGCGAGCTGGCCGCCCGCACCGCCGACGCGCGGACCTTCGAAGCCGCCTGCACCCTCTCGGCGAGCTGTCTCGCGTCCAACCCCCGGGACCTGCCGTTCGCGCTGATCTATCTGATCGACCCCGAGCGGCGGCGGGTGGTGCTCGCCGGCGCCTCGGGCATCGAGCCGGGGCACCCGGCGGTGCCGGAGACGGCGGGCTTCGACGACGATGCCATCTGGCCCTTCGCGGCGGTGATCGCCACCCATCAACCCTGCCTGGTTTCCGATCTCGGCGTCCGCTTCGGCCAGGCGCGCGCCACGCTGCCGTCCGGCGTCTGGGACCGCCCGCCGCACCAAGCGGTGGCGCTTCCCATCGCTCCCTCCGGCCAGACCGGCAAGTCGGGGATCCTGGTCGCCGCCCTCAACCCGTTCCGGCTGTTCGACGACAGCTACCGCGGCTTCCTCTCCCTGGTGGCGGCGCAGATCGCCGCCACCCTCGCCAATGCCGGCGCCTACGAGGAGGAGCGCACGCGGGCCGAGTCGCTCGCCGAGCTCGACCGCGCCAAGACGGCGTTCTTCTCGAACGTCAGCCACGAGTTCCGCACCCCGCTCACCCTGATGCTCGGGCCGCTCGACGACATCCTCGCCAAGCCGGAGAGCGAGGTCCACCCCGAGAACCGCGAGCTGCTGACCTTCGTGCAGAGGAACGGCCAGCGCCTCCTCAAGCTGGTCAACACCCTGCTCGATTTTTCCCGCATCGAGGCGGGGCGGGTGCAGGCGGTCTACGAGCCGGTCGACCTCGCCGCCTACACGGCGGAGCTGGCGAGCGTCTTCCGGGCGGCGGTCGAGAAGGCCGGGATGCGCCTCGTGATCGACACCCCGCCGCTGCCGGAGCCGGTCTACGTCGACCGCGACCTGTGGGAGAAGATCGTCCTCAACCTGGTCTCGAACGCCTTCAAGTACACCCTCGCCGGGGAGATCGGGGTCTCGCTGCGGGTCGACCGGCGGGGGAAAAACGGCGCCGCCGTGCTCGCCGTGCGCGACACCGGCACCGGCATCCCCGCCGCCGAGCTGCCGAACCTGTTCAACCGCTTCCACCGCGTCGAGGGGGCGCGCGGGCGCACCCAGGAGGGGACGGGGATCGGGCTGGCGCTGGTCTTGGAGCTCGCCAAGCTCCACGGCGGCACGGTCGGCGTCGACAGCGTGGACGGCGCGGGGAGCACCTTCACGGTCGCCGTCCCGCTCGGCCGCGACCACCTGCCGGCCGAGCGGATCGGCGGCGGGCGCACCCTCGCCTCCACCGCCCTCGGCGCCGGCCCCTTCGTCGAGGAGGCGCTGCGCTGGCTGCCGGACGAAGTAACGAGTGAAACCAGGAGCGGCAACGGCGCACCGCCCGCCGCTCGGGGGGGCGCACGCGCCCGGGTGGTGCTCGCCGACGACAACGCCGACATGCGCGACTACGTCCGCCGCCTGCTCTCCGTGGACTATCAGGTGACCGCCGTCGCCGACGGCCGGGAGGCCCTCGCCGCGGTCGCCGAGCAGCGGCCGGACCTCGTCATCACCGACGTGATGATGCCCAACCTCGACGGCTTCGGGCTGCTCAAGGCGCTGCGGGAGGATCAGCGGACGGCGGCCATCCCCCTGATCATGCTCTCCGCCCGCGCCGGCGAGGAGGCGCGGGTCGAAGGGCTCGAAGCGGGGGCCGACGACTACCTCACCAAGCCGTTTTCCGCCCGCGAGCTGCTGGCGCGGGCGGGGGTCACCCTGGCGCTCGCCCGCGCCCGCCGCGAGGCGATGCGGCGCGAGGAGGAGCTCAAGGCGGAGACCACCAGCATCCTCGAGAGTATCGCCGACGGCTTCGCCGCCTTCGACGCCGGCTTCCGCTTCACCTACATCAACGCCGAGACCGAGCGGATGTACGGCATGCGACGGGAGGAGGTGCTCGGCAAGCACATGCTGGAGCTCTTCCCGATGCTCGAGGGGGGGATGGTCGAGGCCGAATACCGCCGGGCGATGACCGAGCGGGTCCGCGTCCGCTTCGAGTACTTCCACGCCCCCTGGAAGAGCTGGCTGGAGATCGACGCCTACCCCGCCAAGGACGGCGGCATCGCGGTCTATTTCCGCGACATCACCGACCGCAAGCTCGCCATGGACGCCCTCCAGGAGGCCGACCGCCGCAAGGACGAGTTCCTGGCCACCCTCGCCCATGAGCTGCGCAACCCGCTCGCGCCGCTGCGCAACGGCCTGCAGGTGATGGCGCTGGCGAAGGACGACGCCGAGGTGGTGGAGCGCGCCCGGGCGATGATGGAGCGCCAGCTCCAGCAGATGGTGCGCCTGATCGACGACCTGCTCGACCTCAGCCGGATCAGCCGCGGCAAGGTCGAGCTGCGCCGCGAGCGGGTCGAGCTGAGGACGGTAATCGCCAACGCCGTCGAGACCAGCCGGCCGCTGATCGAGCAGTCCGGCCACCGGCTGACGGTCGACGTGCCGGCCGGCCCGCTGGCCATCGACGCCGACGTGGTCCGCCTCTCCCAGGTGGTCGCCAACCTGCTCAACAACGCCGCCAAGTACACCGAGCGGGGGGGACGGATCGGGCTCCGCGTCCGGCGCGCCCCGGCGGGCGCCGGCGAGGTCTCCCTCCACGTCACCGACAACGGCGTCGGCATCCCCGCCGCCATGCTGCCGCAGGTGTTCCAGATGTTCACCCAGGTCGACCGCTCGCTCGAGAAGGCCCGCGGCGGGCTCGGCATCGGCCTCAGCCTGGTCAAACGGCTGGTCGAGATGCACGGCGGCACGGTCGAGGCGCGCAGCGGCGGGCGCGGCCAGGGGAGCGAGTTCATCGTCCGCCTGCCGCTCGCCGAGGCCATGGAGAACGCCGGCGAGGGCGCCGCGCCGGAGGACGCGGCCGCCGCCGCGGAGGGACCGGCCGGCGGGCCTGCCGGGAGCCGGCCGCGCCGCGTGCTGGTGACCGACGACAACGTCGACGCCGCCACCAGCCTCGCCATGATGCTCGAGCTGATGGGCAACCAGGTCCGCATCGCCCACAACGGCCTGGAGGCGATCGCGGCCGCGGAGGACTTCCGCCCCGACGTGATCCTGCTCGACATCGGGATGCCGCAGCTCAACGGCTACGACGCCTGCCGGCGCATCCGCGAGCAGCCCTGGGGACAGGGCATCTACATCGTGGCGTTGACCGGCTGGGGGCAGGAGGAGGACAAGCGCCGCTCGCGGGAGGCGGGCTTCGACCACCACCTAGTCAAGCCGGTCGATCCAGCCCTCCTCGGCCGGCTGCTGGCCGAGGCGCAGCCCGGCTCTTGATGCAACCCAGCCCAGCCGCGCGCGGCCCGGCCGCCGGCCTCCCGCGCCTTCCGGCCGCCGCCTTCCTCGCCGCCGGGCTCGCGCTGACCCTGCTCGCCGCCGTCCAGGCCGCGCGGCTCTACACGTGGTATCTCGGTCAAAACGCTCTGCCGCAGTGGGACATGGCCGGCCATGCCTGGGGTGGGATCGAGCTCCACCAGGCGCTGCGGCGCGGCGAGCCGCTGCACTTCCTCCAGCTCCTCAACGGTCAGGACAAATGGCCGTTCGGCTTCTCCCTGCTGCTCCTCCCCTTCCTCGCCCTGGGCGGCGATGGCTTCGCCGCGGCGACGCTGCTGTCTACGGCGCTCTTCGCGCTGACTCCGGCATTGCTGCTATGGGCGGCCCGCGAGGTGGACGACGCGAGCGCGGGCTGGTGGGGGGGCGGGCTCGCCGCGCTGCTGTTCCTGGCCAGCCCACTGCTGCGCCTGTTCGCGGTGCTGATCATGCGCGAGGAGGCGGGAGTCTTCCTCTCGCTCCTCGCCCTCTGCTGCTACCTGCGGGCGCGGCGGCGGGGGGACGAGCGGAGCTGGCGCGGTGCGGGGCTCGCCGGGCTCGCCCTCTTCCTGGTGAAGTACAACTACGCCGTGATCTGGGGGATGACCGTGGCGGCGAACGAGCTCCTCCGCCTCGCGCCGGCGCGGCGGGGCGCCCTGCTGCGCCGCGCCGGGCGGTGGCTGTGGCCCTGGCGGCAGGCAGACGGGCTGTCAGAGGGTCGAATTTCGCGGCGCGCCGCGGGGATCGCCCTCTACCTCTATGCCCTGGCGGCCCTGGCGCTGCTGCGCATCAACCCCGGCTACCCGCTCTACGCCGGGCTGCTGGCGGCGACGGGATGGGCATTGTGGCGAGGGTGGGCCTGGCGGTGCGATCCGGCGGCCCGGGCGCGGGTCGCGGCCGACTGGCGGCGGCTGTCTCCCCCCGGCCGCGCCCTGCTCGCCACCGTCGTCCTGCCGCTCTGGATCTGGTCGCTGTCCCCGCAGCCCATCCACCCGAAGCAGATCTGGGCCTTCCTGCACAACCGCGAGACCGGCCCGCCGCTCCTCTCCCTGCATTCCCTCCTCTTCTACCCGCGGGCGTTCGTCGGCTCCTACCAGCCGGAGCCGCTCGGCGCGGCCGTCCTGGCTCTGCTGGGGCTCGCCCTGGCCGCCCGGCTGGCCGGAGCGCGGCCGGCCGGCGGCGAGCCCTACCGAGTCGTCCTGCTCGCCGCCGGCCTCTCTTTCCTCCTGCCCGCCCTCCACCCCTACAAGGAGCCGCGCTTCCTCGCCACCGCGGTCCCCTTCGCCCTGCTCGCCGCCGCCCTCTTCGCCGGCCGGTTGGCGCACGCCCTGCCGTGGACCCCGCGCCGGCGCGCCCTCGCCGGCGGGGCGTTGTGCGCCGCCGCCGCGCTCGCCGTCGTGGGGGCGGCGCGGCGCGCCGACCTGCCGGCCCTCCTCGCCCGCGACTATCCTCTCTACTCCGCCGATCCTGCCTTCACGCCTCCCCTCGAGTACCTCGCCGCGGCCGCGCAGGGCGCCCGCCGGCCGGCGGTGATCGGCTCGTTCAACCAGCTCAGCGAGAATCTGATCCGCTGCCGGCTCGCGCAGCTCGGCAGCCCGGCCGGCGGCACCGCCGATGGTATCGGGGTCGTGCCGCCGCTGGCGCGCTTCCCCGCCGGCCTGCCGCGGGCGGTGGCGGACGCCCGGCTCGGCGAGTGGCTCGGCCGCGAGCGCCCCGACCGCGTCGTCGCCCTGCGGCCGCTGCCGGGGAGCCGGATCTTTGTCGACGAGGATTACCGGACCTACAACGCCTGGCAGCTCCAGGCGCTGGCGGCGCTCGCCGGCGGCTCCGCGGCGCGCCTGACGGCGCGGCAGGCGTTCTCCGCGGCGGGGGTCGAGGTGTCGATCTACGTCCCCGGTGGTTGATTTTCCGCCGCCGACGTACTAAACAGCTCCGTCATGACCTCGGAGCCGGTCCCGCGCCATCCCCTGACGCTTCCCCACTTCCGCAACCTGTGGCTGGGCGCCACCATCTCGCTCCTCGGCGATCAGTTCTACCTGGTGGCGCTACCCTGGCTGGCTCTGCAATTGACCGGCTCGAGCCTCGCGCTCGGCACCCTGCTGATGGTGGCGGGGATCCCGCGGGCGGCGCTGATGCTGATCGGCGGCGCGGTGATCGACCGCTTCTCGGCGCGGCGGGTGATGATGACCACCGCGACCGTGCGCGGGTTGCTGGTCGGCACGGTGGCGGCGCTCCTCTGGCTCGACGCCATCGCCCTCTGGCACCTCTACCTGCTGACCTTCGCCTTCGGCGTGGCCGACGCCTTCTCCTTCCCCGCCGGGCCGGCGCTGATGCCGACGCTGGTCCCGCCGCAGCAGCTCCAGCCGGCGAACGCCCTGATGCAGACCTCGACGGTGACGGCGCAGATGCTGGGACCGGCCCCCGCCGGCCTGCTGATCCGCAGCTTCGGGGTCGCCGCGGCGCTCGCCTTCGACGCGCTGAGCTTCCTCGCCGTGCTCCTCGCGCTGTTCCGCATCCCCGAGCCGCCCAAGGCCGCGCCGGCGTCCGGCGCCCGCCCGAGCATGCTGCACGCGATCGGGGAGGGGCTGCGCGCGGTGCGCGACGATCCCCCCATGCTGTCGCTGATGGTGGTCTTCGCCGCCATCAACCTGTGCGTCTCCGGCCCGATCGGCGTCGGCCTGGCGTCGATGGCGAAATTCCAGTTCGGCTCGGCGGCGGCGTTCGGGACGTTCCTCTCCTGCTTCAGCGGCGGCACGCTGGCCGGGGTGCTCGCCGGCGGCCTGGTGAAGCGCCCGCGCAAGCGCGGCTTGCAGTTCACCGTGATGAGCGGCCTCTGCGGCCTCGAGCTGGTCGGCATCGGCCTCGCTCCCCGCTTCGCCGCCATCGCGGCGCTGCTGGCGCTGATGGGGCTCGGCGTCGGCTTCGTCAACGTCCAGTTCGCCGCCTGGATGCAGATGCGGGTCGAGCGCGCCCTGCTCGGGCGCGTGATGAGCGTGATGATGTTCGCCGCCGTCGGGCTGGTGCCGATCTCCTACGCGCTCGCCGGGCTCCTCGCGCAGTGGAGCCTGCCGGGACTGTTCCTGGGCGCGGGGGCTCTGCTCACCGCCGCTTCCGCCGTCGCGCTGACCGGCAAGGCCGCCCGGCACATCGACTGATCGGTCTCAAGCGGGCGACCGGACGTCTACTTGAAGACGCCGACGGCGATCAGCACCAGGATCAGTAGGAAGATGCCGAGGCAGATGCGGGCGGCCGTCATCAGGTGGGTGTTGCCGACCTGGCGCGCCCCCTTGGTGCGGATGCCGGTCAGGGCGACGAAGGCGATGAGGACGACGACGATTCCGAGGATGACGATCCAGCTCATGCGGTGAATATGTCACACGAGCCGTGGCATGATCCAGGGATCATGAGACGATTTTTCCGTCCGTCGATCCTGGTCCTCCTCGCCCTCTGCCTGGGGTGTGCGCCGCTGCTCTCCACGCCGGCCGGCGCCGCCGTCCCGACCGCGGCCGAGAACGACTGCATCCTGCGCGATTTTCATTTCGCGAGCGGCGAGACCCTCCCCGCCTTGCGTGTGCACTACCGAACGCTGGGCGCCCCGCGGCGCGACGCCGCCGGGACGGTGCGCAACGCCGTGCTGATCCTCCACGGCACGACGGGGAACGGGACGAACTTCCTCACCGAGGCGTTCGCCGGGCATCTGTTCGGCCCCGGCCAGCTGCTCGACGCGGCGAGCCACTTCATCGTCCTGCCCGACGGCATCGGCACCGGCAAGTCGAGCCGGCCGAGCGAAGGGCTCCACATGCGCTTCCCCAAGTACACCTACGACGACATGGTGAAGGCGCAGCACGAGCTACTGACGCAGTGCCTCGAGGTCGACCATCTCCGGCTGGTGATGGGGACCTCGATGGGCGGCATGCACACCTGGGTCTGGGGGTACACCTATCCCGATTCATGGACGCGCTGATGCCGCTCGCCAGCCTGCCGGTCGAGATCGCCGGCCGCAACCGCATGCTGCGCAAGATGGCGATCGACGGCATCGAGAGCGATCCCGAATGGAAGCAGGGGGAGTACACGGCCCAGCCGCGCGGCCTCCAGACCGCGATCGACGTCATGATCTTCATGACGTCGAGCCCGCTCCAATGGCAGAAGGAGGCGCCGACCCGCGAGAAGGCCGAGGCGCTCCTCGCCACCCTCTCCCAGCGCTACCGCTCGAGCCTCGACGCCAACGACCTGATCTACCAGTTCGACGCCTCCCGCCTCTACGACCCCTCCCCCCACCTCGGCGCGATCCGCGCCCCGCTCTACGCCGTGAACTCCGCCGACGACCAGGTGAATCCGCCGGAGCTCGGCATCCTGGAGGAATCGATCCGCCGCGTCGCCAAGGGACGGGCCATCCTGCTGCCGATCAGCGCGGAGACCCGCGGCCACGGCACGCACTCGCTGCCGGCGGTGTGGGGAAGTTACCTGGCGGAGCTGCTGGCGGCCACGGAGCGGGCCACGGACTGACACGGACGAGCACGGACCTTCACGGACGGAAAAGAGGTCACTTCGCAGGTGCCTCGTCGCTGTCCCTGTTCGTCCGTGTCAGTCCGTGGTCTGCCTCGGCGGGGAGAAGAAAAAGAGCGGGCCGGCCAGCGCGCGACGGACGGCCGGCCCGCGTTGCAAGGCAAGTCAGAGTTGACTTGAGCTTGCCGTGTTCCTTATGGGTTCAGGATCGCGGGCCTAGTTGTCCTGCGGCGGAGCGGCGCCGTCGGGTCCCATTCCATGGCCCCAGTGCTCGTGCCGGTTCTGCTCCATCTGCGCGAGCTTGGCCTTCTGGTCCGGCGTCAGGATCGCGGTGAGCTTGGCCTTGAAATTCTCGTGCAGGGCCTTGATCTGAGCCTGGGTCTGGTTGGCCGCGAGCGTCTTCTGGCCGACTTCGGTGGCGTCCGGGTTGGTGCCGTTGACCAGGCTCTTGAGCTCCTGGTGCTGCTGCCGGCTCTGCGCCAGCAGCGGGGTCATCTGCGCCTTGAGCTGCTCGTGGAGCGCCTTGACCTGAGTCTGCTGATCGGCCGTCAGGCTGAGGGCGGCGGTGAGGTGCGCTTCCATGCCGGCCATGCCGGCCTTGCCGTGCGGATGGGGGGACTGGGCGAAGGCGGCGCCGGCGGCGAGCAGGGCGGCGCAGAGGGTGGTAACGAAGGTCTTCTTGACGTTCAATTTGACGTTCATTTCGGTTTTCTCCTGTTCGAACCCCGCTGGCACCGGCGGGATCGTGAGACGGAGAGTAGCCCCCGGGGGGAGCCCAGTCCTCAAGACGCCGAAAGTTGTTTGTAAGAGATGTAAAACAAGCTCAACCGGCGAAGCGGTAGCCGCGCCGGTGAGCGGTGAGGATGAACGCCGGCCGCGAGGGGTTGCGCTCGAGCTTCTGCCGCAGCGAGGCGACGTGGACGTCGACCGTGCGGGTGGTCGGCATGGCGTCGTACCCCCAGACCTTGTCGAGCAGCTCGTTGCGGGACAATAGCTCCCCGCGGTGCTGGATGAAGTAGGCGAGCAGCTTGAACTCCAGGGCCGAGAGCGCCACCGGCTCGTTGTCGCGGAACACCTCGCCGCGGCGGAAGTCGACCCGCGCGTCGCCGAACGCATAGGTGCCGGTCGACGCCGAGGCGGTCGAGCGGGCGCGCCGGAAGACCGCCTCGAGGCGGGCGAGCAGCTCGATCATCTCGAACGGCTTGGTGAGGTAGTCGTCGGCCCCCAGCTTCAGCCCGACGACGCGGTCGACGACCTGCCCGCGCGCCGTCAGCATGACGATGGGGATCTCGATGCCGCGCTGGCGCAGCTCCCGGCAGACCTCGAAGCCGTCGCGGCCGGGGAGCATGACGTCGAGCAGGATGAGGTCGAAAGAGCCGGCGACCGCCTGCTCGATGCCGCTGTCGCCGTCGCGCGCCGAGTCGACCTCGTACCCCTCGCTGAGCAGCCGGTCGCTGAGGGTGAGGACGAGGCTCGGCTCGTCCTCGACGAGCAGGATCCGCCGCCCCCCGCTCACGCCGCCTCCTCGGGCAGCGGCGGCGAGGCCGGCGCGGGCGCCGACGCCTCCGGGGACGCCAGCGGCAGATGGAGCACGAACGTCTTCCCCTCCCCCGACCCGCCGAGCTCGACGCTCACCCGGCCGTGGTGTGCCTCGGCGATGTGGCGCACCACGCTCAACCCCAGCCCGCTGCCGGCGATGCTGCGCACGAGCGCTTCCCGGCCGCGGTAGAAGGGCTCGAAGAGATGCGGCAGGTCCTCGCGGCGGAGGCCGTCGCCGCGATCCTCGACGGCGATCTCCACCCCCTGCCCGGCGGCGCGCGCCCGCACCCCGATCCAGGGGTCGGGCGAGTCCGGCCGGCCGCCGTATTTGGCGGCGTTCTCGATCAGGTTGCGCAGCGCCCGGCGCAGCGCCGCCGCGTCCCCCTGCACCAGCGGCAGGCCGTGGGGTATGTCGCGCTCGACGCGCGCCCGCCGCTCCTTGAGCAGCCAGCGGCAGTCGTGGAGGGCGCCGTCGACCACCGCCGCGACCTCGGTCGGTTGCAGCGTGTAGGCCTGGCGCCCCGACTGGATGCCGGCGAAGTCGAGCACCTGCCCCACCATGTCGGAGAGCCGCCGCCCCTCGCTCTCGATCAGGGCGCCGTAGCGCTTCACCTGCGCCGGGTCCGCCACCACGCCGTCGGCCAGGTTCTGCCCGGCCGAGCGCATGGCGGTCAGCGGCGTGTGCAGCTCGTGCGAGACGGCGGCTACGAACTCGATCTGCTGCCGCGCCAGCTTCTGCGCCCGCCCGGTGGTCACCATCATCAGGCCGGTGGTCAGGGCGAGGAGGAGCAGGATGCCGGCGCTGATCGCCAGGTTGTGCCGCCGCACCCGGGTGACGGCCTCCTCCAGGCTGCCGTTGCGGCGCTTGACGATCAGCTTCCAGGCCTCGCCATGGCCGTGTCCGCCACCGCCACCGCCGGGCGGCGGCTCGAGCCCCGGGCCGTCGCCCGGCCCCATCGCGCCACCGCGGTTCCGGGCCAGGCGGCGCCCGGCCCACAGGTTGCGCAGCTCGTCGAACGGACGCAGGCCGAGCAGCGGCGCCTCGACGTCGCCGGTACGGAAGAAGGCGGCCGGCAGGCGAGGATCGGAGCTGAAGATCAGCCGCCCGGGTTGGAGGGAGGCGACCACCGCCACCGCGTCCTCGCTCCGCTGCGCGCTGCCGAAGTAACGCCGGGTGAAGTCCGGCAGGATCTCCCCGGTGACCGTCGCCATGTCGAAACGGACGACGAGCTGATCGATCTCCTCACCAGGGCCGCCGTGGGTCGCTGGCCTGGAGCCCGGCGGCGGCCCGATGGGCAGCGAAATCACCACGGCCGGGATCTCCGCCGCCACCGCCGCCCCACGCCCGAAGAGAGGCGGCGGGGTCGTCTCGCTCAGCCGCTGGCGTAACGACGCGAGATCGGACGGCCACGGGATGGCCGCGAAGCGGCCGCTCTGTGGACGCAGCGCCTCGGCCGTGAGCTCACCCGCCGCGCTGCGGTGAACGTGGAGGACGTCGCGGACCAGCCGCGGGTAGGGAGCCTCGGCGTTCCAGCGCTGGAGCTCCTGCGCCACTTTCCCCTGCCAGTCGTCGGAGTGGGTGGAGCGATCGGGATGGAAGTAGAGGACGACCCGTGTCACCTCGTGGTCGAAGTCGGACGAGAAACGGCGCGCCGCCGAGCTCAGGCTCACCCGCATCCGGTGGCCTTCGAGCTCGTTCACCTGGCCGATCCAGCGATACTGGAGGGTCGCGAGCAGCGCGAGCAGGGCGAGCAGGATCGCCCCGATCGCGAGCGGGTAGTTATGAAGCGGGTAATTGTGAAGCGAGCGCCGGCCTGACATCGGGGTCAGTTTATCAGCGCCCGCCGGACGTTCCGGCAAGAGTTTACGTCCCTTACAATTCCCTTGCCCCGGCTTGAAGATTGGTCGACACGCCGCCCCTACCCTGCCTATGATGGAGGCTCATGATTTCGGAAAGGAAACGGATGAACGCTTCCCGGCAACGACAGCTTCCGGCCCTCGTGGCCGTCGCAGCCCTCCTTGGCTCGTCTCTGGCGGCCGCCGCCGGCGCCCCGCGCCAGGACCTGCACGGCACCTGGCGGCTCAACGACGACCTCACCGCCCGGATGATGGAGAACGAGCGGCAGGCGAACCCCGCGGCGCGCGGCGGGCCGACCACCGTGACGCGGCGGGGGAAGGGGCCGGAAGGGCCGGGCGGCCCGGGCCACTTCGGCGGCTTCGAGGACGACGGGATCGAGCGGCCCGACCACCCGGCCCCCTCGTTCGCCGGGCTCAACGAGGTGAAGATCGAGCAGAGCGCCGACAAGGTCGTGCTCACCGACTCGACCGGCCGCCAGCGGACCTACTGGACGGACAACCGCAAGTCGACCGATCCGCAGGCTCCCGGCGGCCCCGCCGAGGTGCGGGCGAAATGGGACGCCGACGGCAGCCTGGTCGTCCAGATCACCCCGAAGGGAAACGAGCCGCGGCGCACCGAGACCTGGCTGGTCTCGAACGACCGCAAGCTGCTCTACCTCACCGTCGAGGTGGAAGGGAACCGCCGGGCCGGGGGAAAGATCCAGCGCGCCTACAATGCGGCAGGTGCCGCCGCGGCGGGTGAGCCGAAGAAGCCGGAGGCGGCGGCTGCGCCGCCGCCTCCACCTTCCCCGCGGCGTTTGTGAGCCCGGCGGGCGGCTGGCGCCAGGGACCCGAGGGACAACAGAGACATCAGGGAAAGCCCTTGCTCTGGGCTGTCCCTGGAGTCCCTGTCGTCCCTCGGGTCTCTCGTTCTCCCTCTCCCTCCCCCGCCAAGGAAATCAGCCGAGTCCCTCGCGGGCTGCCGGCAGGCACCTAGCTTCCAGAGGGGATGCACCGGCGCATTCCCTGCCTCGAAAGGAGCTCGCGATGTGTAGAACGGTTCTTCTCGCCTTCGCCCTTCTCGCCCTCACCGCCTTCGCCTCGGCTTCCGCCGCGCCGGCGCCGGTCCCCGGCGGCTGCCCGCCGAGCCTCGACCTGCTGGCGCCGGTGACCGCCACCCCGGTTTGCGCGGCGGCGGCGACTCCCGCTCCGGCCCCGCAACCCTCGTTCATGACCGCCACCGTCTATCACGGCTTCTGCCGCTGCACCTGCAGCAGGATCCCCGACTGCAACACCAACGCCGATTGCAGCAACGGGCGCTGCTTGGGCGGCATCTCCTGCTGCTAGCCTGACAGCCTGCCCACCGGTCAGGGGCGGCGGCCCGGCCGGCGGCGCGCCCTGATCAGGACGGCGATCTCGTCCGGGCGGGGGTTGACGAAGTCGAGGCGGATGCGTCCGTCCGCGGTTTCCGAGACCGTCGCCGGGATCGAGGTCGCCGTCAGGTACCAGCCGGCCGGCAGCACCACGGCGTCCTTGGCGCGGCCGAAGCTGCGGTCGAAGACCAGCTCGTCGCCGTCCAGCCGGTAGCTCTTGGGATCGGTGTAGGTCTCGGCGATGCGCAGGCGCAGCGAGCCCCCCGCCGGCACCGCTGGAAAACGGATCACCACCACGTCGGAGCCCGCCGGCACCTCCTCCGCCGTCTCCCCCACGTGCAGCCCCGCCTTCAGCAGCTCGTCCGCCGTCCGCGTCTCGACCGTCAGCACCTCGCCGGTGTCGAGCGAGCGCGCCGACGGCGCCGAGGCGGCGCTCCCCTTGCGCACCACGTTGAGATAGCGGTCGACTCCGGGGCGCGACTCGGTGTAGTCGTGGTAGAGGTCGAAGGCGTGCGTCTCGGGCGGTTGCAGGAAATAGACGATGTCGCGGCTCTGGTGCGCCCGCTCGGCGAGCCGCCCCTCGTCCTCCTGCGCCGCCAGCGGCAAGGCCGCGAGAGCCAGCATGGAAAGGATCAGTCCCGTCCGCCTCATGACGGCAGCCTCCGCGCTTTGATCTCGACCGGCAGCGCGTCCGGCCCGGTGTGCATCAGGCTGACTTTGAGGCGTCCGTCCTTGCCGCTCAGGATCTGCGCCGGCACGTTGCACGAGGTCACCTCGTACCCCGCGGGGAGGACGATCGCGTTGCGGCGGATGCCGAGGGTGCGGAAGAAGACGATGCGGTCCGCCCCCTCCCGCCGGTAGCTCTTCGGGTCCTTGTAGGTCTTCTCGATCAGCAGGCGGACGCCGCCGTCCTTCGGCACCGGCCGCGGCAGGTGGATGCGGATGTAGCCCATCCCCAGGTCGGCGTCGGGGAGGCCGCTCGCCCGTGCCTCCGCGCCGCTCACCGCCTCGAAGCGGAGCGCCTGCGAGGTCGCCCGGTCGCGCACAGACTCGTCCGTCGCCACGCTCCCCTTGCGGATCGGATTGAAGAACACCGTCGCCCCCGGATCGATCGCCGTCACCTCGTAGACGATGTGGAACTGCGCCGAATCGGGAGCGAGCAGCTCGTAGAGCGAATACTCGTCGGATTCCAGGGGACGGTTGTCCGCGGGGACGGCAGGCGTGGACCGGGCCGTTCGGACCGCCGGCGCGGTCACCGCGCGGGGCGGCGGCGAGGCGCAGGCGGCGAGGAGCAGCGGCAAGGCGAGAAGCATGGCGCGCATCGAGGGAGTATAGCCCCGGCGCGCCACGCCTCTCGCCCCCTCACGTCAGGGGCAGGTGGCGAACGCCTCGACGTCGCGCAGGGTCGCCGGGGTGGTGCCGGCCGGGTTGAAGTAGACCCGCGTGCGGCCGGTCTGGGTGTCGCGCACCTTGAGGGTGAAGCCGACGTCGGTCACCGCGGCGAGGTCGAGCCAGTAGTGGCCGTTGACGTCGCAGCGGTCGAGCACGTTGACCAGGACCTGAAGGTCGTCGTGCGGCGCGAGCGCGAAGAGGCCGGAGTTGGGAGCGTCGGCGAGCATCACCCGCTTCGACTCCCGGCCGTTGTCGGCCGGCGCCGGGTTCCACTCCACGGTCGCTTCGAAGCGGCCGCCGTTGAGACAGAGCGCGTTGCGCCGCTCGTCGCAAGCTCCCGTCGCGCCGTCGGTGGCGCCGGCGGCGATCCCCGAATAGGCCACCGCGCCGTCCGTGCGGATGCGGTATTCGAAGGTGACGCCGGCGACCAGGCCGGAGTCGGTGAAGGCACCGGTTCCCGCCGCGACGGCGCCGATCTCCCCGAACACGCCGCCCGGCGGCCGACGCTCGATATGGGACAGGCCAGAGGACGGGCCCGCGCCGGGGGTCCAGGTGAGGCGCACCTCGCTCGCCGAGGTTCCTACGGCGAGCAGCTTCGAGGCGCTGGTGGGAGCCGGGGTGCAGCTCGGGTTGTCGTCGTCGTGGATGGTCACCGTCGCGGCGGCGGTGCCCAGCGCCGCGCCGGTCACCTTGCTGAGCCGGATGGTGAAGCTCTTGTCCGGCTCGGGGATCTTGTCGTTCTTGATCGCGATCGGGATCGTCTTCGGGGCGCCGTCGCCGTTCGCCCAGCGCAGGATGCCGCCGCGGGGGGTGAAGTCCTTGCCCGGCTTGGCGGTCCCCGGCACCGTCGCGTAGGTCACCGACGCCGCGCCGACGCTGCCGTCGGCGCGCTCGACGGTGATCGTCACCGCCGGCGCCGCCCCTTCGGTCACCTCATAGCTGCCGGGATTGAGCCCGATCGTGCCGGGTCCCGGAGGCGGCGGATTGCCCCCCCCGCCGGAGGGATCGAGGACGACCACCGTTCCGGACATTCCGCCGCCGGCGCTGCCGTGGACCTGGCAGTGGAAGCCGAAGCTCCCCGGGGTGGTGAAGGTGTGCTGGAAGTTGCCGTTGTTGGACGGCGCGCCGCTGGTGAACGAATCGTCGTCGGCCTTGACGTTGTGCTGGTAGGGGGCTCCCGTCCATGTCCAGCAGACCGGCTGCCCGGCGGTGATCGTCACCGTCGAGGGGGAGAACGACATGCCGCTGATACTGATCTTGGCGGTGACCCCGGCGCATTCGGCCGGCGGCTGCGGATCGCCGCCTCCCGGACCGGTGTCGTACCCCTTGGTGCTCATCGGCCCGCTGGCAGGGGAATGATGGTGCTGGGCCGCGGCGGTGCCTGCGAGCAGGAGGCCGAGGGCGAGCGTCGACAGGACGAGGCGATGGGACATGGGAATTCCTCCTTGGGGGACCCCGCGCCGCTCCTCGCGGGGAGCACGACGCGCGGCATGACACTCTGCCTGTTGAGTCCCCCGCCCCGCCTCGAAGGTTCATTCCGGTTGTCCCCGCGGGAAGCGGCCGGTATCATCCGCCCGGCACGCCGGCCTGCCACCCCAACCGATCCGATGAGCGAGCGACACGACCCCTACGCCTCCCTGCGCAACCCGAGCTTCCGCTGGTACGTGGCAAGCATCGTGGCGCTCACCCTGGGGACGCAGATCCAGGCGACGGTGGTCGCCTGGCAGGTCTACGCGCTGACCCACGACCCCCTGTCGCTGGGTCTGGTCGGCCTCGCCGAGGCCCTCCCCTTCATCAGCGCCGCCCTCTACGCCGGCCACGTGGCCGACCGGCGCGACCGCAAACGGCTCTCGCTCCTCGCGATCGCCACCCAGACGCTGGCCGCCCTGGTGCTGCTCGGCTACACGGCGCGCCCCGAGGTCCTCGCCGGCGGCCGGGTGTGGCCGATCTACGCGGTGGTCTTCCTCTCCGGCATCGCGCGCAGCTTCCTGATGCCGGCACGAAACGCCCTCGGTGCCGAGATCGTCCCCCGCGAGCACTACGTCAACGCGGTCTCCTGGCGTTCGTCGCTCTGGGAGCTGGCGGCGATCATCGGGCCGGCCGTGGGCGGGCTGCTCTACGGCTTCTCCGGCGCCCGCGCCTCCTACCTCGCCGAGGCGGCGTTCTGCGCCGTGGCGCTTTTCCTGTTCTGGCGCATCGCCTACACCCCCCGGCCGCGCCAGGCGATGGAGGGGACGATCGGAGAGAACCTCACCCTCGGCGTCCGCTTCCTGCTCACCCAGAAGGAGCTCCTCGGCGCCCAGGTGCTCGACCTCTTCTCGGTCCTCTTCGGCGGCGCTCCGGCGCTGCTGCCGATCTTCGCCTCCGAGATCCTGCACACCGGCCCCGAGGGGCTCGGCGTGCTGCGCGCCGCCCCCGCCGCCGGCGCCATGCTGATGGCGGTCTTCCTCGCCCACCGCAAGCTGCGGCGCCCGGGGCGCACCCTCTTCCTCTGCGTCGCCACCTTCGGCCTCTGCTGGGTCTGCTTCGCCCTCTCGCGGTCGTTCTGGCTGTCGCTCGCGCTGCTCGCGGTGAGCGGCATGGTCGACAACGTCAGCGTGGTGATCCGCTCGACCCTGCTCACCCTGCGCACCCCGGAGCGCCTGCTCGGCCGCGTCTCGGCGGTCAACCAGATCTTCATCGGCTCGTCGAACGAGATCGGCTCGTTCGAGTCCGGGGTGGCCGCGCGCCTGCTCGGCACGGTGACCTCGGTGATCTTCGGCGGCCTGATGACCCTCGGGGTGGTCGGCGTCACCGCCTGGAAGGTGCCGGCCCTGCGCGAGCTCGACGAGCTCGAATAATGATTTCTTTATCCCTTGAGGTGGATCCATGACCGAGCCTGCCTTGAAGCCTCGCAAGCGCTGGTACCAACTGTCGCTGACCGCCTGGATCATGGTCGGCCTGGTGGCCGGCGGCGTGATCGGATGGCTGCGCCCGGACTGGGGGGACAAGGTCTACTTCCTGCGCGACATCTTCCTCAACCTGATCAAATCGGTGATCGCGCCGCTCGTCTTCTCCACCCTGGTGGTCGGCATCGCCGGTGGCGGCGACCTGAAGAAGGTCGGCCGCATGGGGGCCAAGGCGCTCGTCTACTTCGAGATCGTCACCACCGCCGCCCTCTTCATCGGCCTCGCCGTGGTCAACCTCACCCGCCCCGGCGTCGGCGTCACGTTAGCCGCGTCGTCCGCGTCGCCCACCGCGATGGTGGCGAAGATCGCCGAGAACCATCCGAAGACCCTGATCGAGACGATCGTCCACATCTTTCCGGCCAGCGTGGTCGACGCCATGGTGCGCGGCGACGTCCTGCAGATCGTCGCCTTCGCGGTGGTCTTCGCGATGGCCGTCTCGGCGCTCGGCGAGAAGGGGAAGCCGGTGCTGGCGGTGATGGACAGCCTGTCGCAGGTGATGTTCCGCTTCACCGGCTACGTGATGCGCTTCGCGCCGATCGGCGTCGGCGCGGCGATGGCGCACACCATCGGCACCCAGGGCCTCGGAGTGCTGGTCAACCTCGGCAAGCTGATCGGCTCGCTCTACCTGGCGCTCGCCCTGTTCGTCGTGATCGTGCTCGGCGCCGTCTGCCTGCTCTTCCGGGTGCCGATCGGGAAGTTCGCCAAGGCGGTGCGCGAGCCGGCAACGATCGCCTTCGCCACCACCAGCAGCGAGTCGGCACTGCCGAAAGCGATGGAGGTGATGGAGCGGCTCGGCGTGCCGGCGCGCATCGTCGGCTTCGTGATGCCGACCGGCTACAGCTTCAACCTCGCCGGCACCACCCTCTACCTCGCCCTCGCCGCCGTCTTCGTCGCCCAGGCGGCGGAGGCGACCACCGGCCAGCACCTCGGCTTCGACCGTCAGATCGTCATGATGCTGACCCTGATGGTCACCTCGAAGGGGGTGGCCGGGGTGCCGCGCGCCGGGCTGGTAATCCTGCTCGCCACCCTGAACACCTTCCTGCCGGAGAACATCGGCCCGATCGGCGTCGCCGTCATCTTCGGCGTCGACGAGCTGATGGACATGGGGCGCACCTGCGTCAACGTGATCGGCAACTGCCTCGCCACCGTTGTCGTGGCGCGCTGGGAGGGGGAGTTCGACGACGAGCGGGCGCGCGTCTTCGGCACTCCCCAGGAGATCGGGCTCGACCTCGCCGCGGGCGAGCCGGCCTTCGCGCGCTCGGTCGAGCTCGGAGGGTAAAGGTATCTATCCCAGATATCTATCCTAAATATTCGGGCTTCTTCATCGTGGTGTCGAAGTGGTGGCTCGTCTTGTAGAGCTCGAACTTCCCCGCCACGGCGACCGCCTCGGTCTTCTTGAGCAGCGCGGCGCGCTGGTCGGCGGAGAGCGGCTGGAAGCTCTTGGCGGCGGTCACCGCCTGGTCGAGGATGGGCATCTTGTCGATCCCGGTGATCACCACGCTGACCGGCAGGCTCATCGTGTAGTGCAGGCACTCCATCGGCGTCACCGCCTTGCTGTCGAGGATGAAGTGATCGCCCATCGGCTTCATGCCGAGCACGCCGATCCCCTCCCGCACGGCGACCGGCAGCACCTTCTGCTCGAAGCTGTTGAAATGGGCATCCATGACGTTGAGCGGCATCTGCACGGTGTCGAAGTGGAAGCCGTGGTCGGCGGCCGTCTTCAGCATGTGGAGGTGGATGTCCGGGCTCTTGTGGCCGGTGAAGCCGATGTAACGGACCTTGCCCGCCTTCTTCGCCGCCAGCACGGTCTCGAGGGCGCCCCCCTTGGCGAAGATGCGGTCGGGGTCGTCCATGCGGATGACCTCGTGGAACTGCAGGAGGTCGAGGTGATCGACCCCGAGGCGCCGCAGCGACTCGTCGAGCTGGCGGAGGGCGGACTGCTTGGTGCGGCCGTCGATCTTGGTCATCAGGAAGGCCTTCTGGCGGTAGCCGTCCTTGAGCGCCTTGCCCATCCGCTCCTCGCTCTTGCCGTCGTTGTAATCCCAGGAGTTGTCGAGGAAATTTATGCCGCGGTCGAGGGCGCCGCGGATGATGCGGATGCTCTCCTGCTCGTCGCTCTGCTGGCCGATGTGCGAGCCGCCGACCCCCACCAGCGAGACCGACTCGCCGGTCTTTCCCAGCTTGCGGTACGGGATCCCCTGCCGCATCTCGGCCGCCCCCCAGGCGAGCGGGATGGCGCCGGTCCCCATCACCACCGCGGTGGCGGCGGTCATCTCGAGGAACCGGCGGCGGGTCACACCCTCCGCGCCGGCGGTGTCTGGTGACGTCTCTTCGGGTTTTTTCATCGCTGCCTCCTTGCCCGTGGGGAGGCAGCAAAACCCGGACCAGGCCGGCGCGGTCCTTCCGGGGTCAGTGCCCCGGCGCGGGCGCGGCGGAGGGCGGCGTCGCGCCCGTCCCGAAATCGACCTTCGGCGCGTTCTCGGCGCCCGGCGAGGTGGTCTGGAAGTAGGCCTTGGGCTGGAAGCCCATCATCGCGGCGAAGAGGGCGGCCGGGAAGGTCTTGATGCGGGTGTTGTACTCCTGCGCCGACTCGTTGAAGCTGCGCCGCTCGACGTTGATCCGGTTCTCCGTCCCCTCGAGCTCGACCATCAGCCCCTGGAAGTTCGCCACCGACTTCAGGTCCGGGTACTTCTCGACCACCACCATCAGGCGGCTCAACGCCGAGCTCAGGCCGTCCTGCGCCGCCTGGAACTTGGCGAACTTCTGCGGGTCGTTGAGGATGTCGGCCGTCGCCTGCGGGGCGACCTGGCCCACCCGGCTGCGCGCCTCGGTGACCTGGGTGAGCGTGGTCTGCTCGAAGGCAGCCGAGCCCTTGACCGAGGCGACCAGGTTGGGGATCAGGTCGGCGCGGCGCTGGTAGGCGTTCTGCACGTTCCCCCACTGGGCGTCGACCGCCTGCTGGCTCTTCACCAGACCGTTGTAGACCCCCACCAGGGACATCCCGAGGATCAGGACCACCACCACGGCGGCGATCAGGCAACCCATTCTCTTCATCGTTGTCTCCCTTAAGCGTCCCTTCCGGCGTCGGCCGGCAGCGCGGATATCGCGGATATCGCGGACGTCGGGGATCATATCCCTTCCCGCCCTCCCTCTCCCCCATGCTAGATTCTGGCGCCATGAGGGCGTACCTCGACCTGCTCGCGCACATCCTGGCCGACGGCACCGCGAAGTCCGACCGCACCGGCACCGGCACCCGCTCGATCTTCGGCTATCAGCTGCGCTGCGACCTCTCCCAGGGCTTCCCGCTGCTCACCACCAAGCGGCTCCACCTGCGCTCGATCGTCCACGAGCTGCTCTGGTTCCTGGCCGGCGACACCAACGTCCGCGCGCTGCGCGAGAACGGCGTCACCATCTGGGACGAATGGGCGGACGCCGAGGGGGATCTCGGGCCGATCTACGGCCGGCAGTGGCGCTCCTGGCCGACCCCGGACGGCGGCTCGATCGACCAGATCGCGCGGCTGATCGAGGGGATCCGCGCCAACCCCGACTCGCGCCGCCACCTGGTCAGCGCCTGGAACGTGGCGGAGCTCGACCGCATGGCCCTCTCGCCCTGCCATGCCCTGTTCCAGTTCTGGGTCGGCGACGGGCGGCTCTCCTGCCAGCTCTACCAGCGGAGCGCCGACGTTTTCCTCGGCGTGCCGTTCAACCTCGCCTCCTACGCCCTGCTGACCCTGATGGTCGCCCAGGTCTGCGACCTCGCCCCCGGCGACTTCATCCACACCTTCGGCGACGCCCACCTCTACGCCAACCACCTGGAGCAGGCCCGCCTCCAGCTCACCCGCGAGCCCCGGCCGCTGCCGGTGATGCGCCTCAACCCCGCCGTGCGCTCGATCTTCGACTTCCGCTTCGAGGACTTCACCTTGAGCGGCTACGACCCGTACCCGGCGATCAAGGCGCCGATCGCCGTATGAGCCCTCGCATCTCGCTGATCGCCGCCATGGGGAGCAACCGCGCGATCGGCCTCGACAACCGCCTCCCCTGGCGCCTCCCCGCCGACCTCAGGCGCTTCAAGGCGCTGACCGTGGGGCATCCCCTGGTGATGGGACGGCGCACCTTCGAATCGATCGGCAAGCCGCTCGCTTGGCGGACGACGATCGTGGTCTCCCGCCAGCCGGGGTACGCGCCGGCCGGCGCGCTGGCGGCGCCGTCGCTCGACGCCGCGCTGGCTCTGGCGGCGGAGACGGCGCCGGGCGATCCGGAGATCTTCGTCGGCGGCGGCGAAGGGATCTTCCGCGAGGCGCTCGCCAATCAGGGAGAGCGGATCTACCTCACCGTGATCGAGCACGACTTCCCCGGCGACACCTTCTTCCCGGAATTCGACGCGTCGAGGTGGCGGCTCACGGAGCGCGAGGATCACGCGGCCACTCCGGAGGCGCCGTGGGCCTTCAGCTTCCAGATTTGGGACCGTTGAGGGCCGGCGCTTCGGCCCGAGCCCGGAACCAGGCCGCCGTCCGCGCCAACCCATCCCGCAAGGGCAGTGGTTTCGGCAGCCCCAGCTCGCGGCGCCCCAGGCCGCCGTCGACGACCGAGCGTGCCTGCTCCCCAGGCTTCGCGGCGCCGTGGCGGGCCTCGAGGCCACTGCCGAGGGCGGCGGCGATCTCGCGGTAGAGGCCGACCACCGAGGTCTCGATCCCCGTCCCCACGTTGTAGACGTTGAACCCCGGACGCCCCGCCGCCGCGACGTTGGCCCGCACCACGTCCGAGACGTGGACGTAGTCGCGGGTCTGCAACCCCGCGCCGTTGATCGTCGGCGCCTCGCCGGCCAGTAGGCGGTTGAGGAAGATGGCGACCACCCCCGCCTCGCCGTGCGGGTTCTGCCGCTCGCCGTAGACGTTGGCGTAGCGCAGGCAGGTGACGTCGAGCCCGTAGGTGACGTGGTAGAAGAAGAGGTATCGCTCGAAGGCGAGCTTCGAGACCCCATAGGGGGAGACCGGCCGCGCCGGATGACCCTCGTCGGCCGGGAAGACGTCCTGCTCGCCGTAGATCGCCCCGCCCGTCGAGGCGAAGATCACCTGCCGCACCCCGCCGCGCCGCGCCGCCTCCGCCAGGTTCAGGCTGCCGAGCACGTTGACGTCGGCGTCGAAGACGGGGTTCTCGACCGAGCGGCGGACGTCCATCTGCGCCGCGTGATGGATCAGGATCTCCACCCCGGAGTCGCGCACCAGCGCCGCCGCACCCTCCGACCGGATGTCGAGCACGTGCAGCTCGGCCCCCGCCGGCACGTTCTCCCGCCTCCCCCCCGACAGGTCGTCCACGATCAACACCCGCCGCCCCGCCGCCACGAAAGCCGCCGCCACGTGCGAGCCAATGAACCCCGCCCCGCCGCTGACACAGACCGCTCCCTGCCCTCTCGCTTCGCTCATGGGGGCGGAGCTTACCGCAGGAGTGGAGCGCAGGGTCCCGATCAGTCGAGCAGCCCGGCGCGGTAGGCGTTGATCTCCAGGCCAAGGGCGCGGCCGGGAGAAGCGGAGCAGCAGGCCATCAGCGGACGAGGAGGAGCAAATCCTTCGGCTCAGAGAAGGTGGCTAGGCGCGCGGCGTGGCGCGCCCTGTCGGACGACACCAAGCCGGCCATCGTCCGCCGCGTCCGCAACACTCTCGACTGTGGGGAGTGCTACACAGCCGAGCCGGTTTCCAAGCCGCCCAAGCGCCGGTGGTGATCGTCACTAGGGTCGATTACAGCATCGCGGAAGATAAGAGATGATGTGTCGCGCCGAGGCCGGAGCCGCCGTCAGGTCTGCCCCAGCCACTACATGCTTGCGGGCACCAGCTTCCCCTATCGCTTAGGGCTGCATCAGCGTAAGCTCGCGAATTCTCTGATCATAGGCATCCCTCAAGCATACAAGATCAACGCATGCGTCTCGGACTCTCCTAAGCCAATGATTTGCAGGTTGCGAAGGTTGGCCTTGCCCTCTGGAGTGCTTATATGTGTGGCAGTGGCACGATAGGAATTAGCCAGAGCCAAATCAAGAATCGCGAGCTCCGGTGACGGGCAACACATTGTCTGTTCTGAACGAAACGTTGAATTTGACATTCGAAACTCGGCCGTACGGACAGCATTGGTTCAGGCTGTGAATGGACTTCCCTCGGTTAAGTTATGTTGTCTCGGTTTGTTTATTTTGAAAAGTTGACGAGTGATTGTCAATGTGTGCCCCAACTGTTGTTGCTGTTGTTATGTTATACGTATTAAGGTAATTAGTATCTTCGGCCGCAACTTGGCAGCAAGGCTCGCCGGGCACCACGTCATCTTCTCCCCGGGATCGGACAACGCCCTGAACGCACAAACCCAGGCCCTGATCAACAGCGTCGGAGCGGCGATCCGTCAGGCAGTTCCGAGATCAACGCATGCGTCTCGGACTCTCCTAAGCCAATGATTCTGCAGGTTGCGAAGGTTGGCCTTACCCTCTTGCGTTCTTATACGTGCGGCAGCGTCACGATAGGAATTAGCCATAGCCAAGTCAAGAATCGCGAGCTCCGGTGACGAACACACTGTCTGTTCTGAACGAAACGTTGCCTTTGCACAATCGAAACTCGGCCGTACGGACAGCATTGGTTGAGGCTGTGAATGGACTTCCCTGGGCTCTGGAACTGGGTTAGCGGAGAGCCTAAATTCAGGAGTTGAAGAAGGAGTGGCAATGGGAGCGCCAGATGTTGCTGGTGCAGAGATGGACGACAAAGCAGGGTGAGGAAAGAGCTTGTCCCAGTTAGAAATAACAGCTCCACCCAAGGCTCCGATCAGACTAATCACAGCCAACCAAATCTGCGCGTTATTGGCAGACGACGGCGGCTTGCCCTGGTCGATCATAATATCTTCGTCTTGGACAGCTCGGCATAATAATTATCATCATTCCTTCGCCCCTAGATCTGCCAAATGGCAGCATTGCACTACTCTGGCAATGGAACGGCGAAGCATTGATCGGTTATCTCATGGGTTACCTGAGCTGAGCTAAGGCTAGCTCAACATAGAAGTCTCGTCAATGCCATCGAGGGGCTATCGCATAAGCAACCGTCTGCCTGGATGGAGACGGACGAAGTAGTGATGATGCTAAGCCGTTTGTCGCAGGCAACTCTTAGCCGATCAACTATGAGACCCTGCACACCTCGGCTCCCCATCCCCAGGGCGACCACGAGGGAATCTACGGCAGCTCTATGACCAGGAGAGCTGCCGGACGGCTTCGAGCTCAGCGTCAACACCACAACCGCGGGCACCAGGGCTCTCCTCTAGCGGGAATAAGCGCCGTCGGCGGCTTCGTGGTCACCTGGTATGATTACGACTCCGCGGGAAACCTTCTGGACACAGGATTCCGCAGCTTCGACAGTACCGGCCAACCCCAGAGCTGAGGTAGCATGACGCACCGATCTTGGTCGACTTGGATAGGCTTGATGAGCACTCTTCTGGCTGGGCTCACCAGCCATCTCGCGGCACAAAGCCCGATCGGTGCAGGGTTTTCCCTCTCCTCGCCGCAGGTCGGCGTCTATGATCCGAACCCCGTTTTCTACCCCGATGGTCGCTTCCTGTTCGGCTTCAGGACGGTGGACGCGGCGGGCACCGACGCCCTGCGGATCCAGCGTTACTCGCCGCTGGGAGCTCCCGTCGGTCCCGAGATCGCGGTCGCCCAGAACACTCCCGGTGTTTCGGCGGAGCTCGACGGGATGCATCCGGTCCTGGCGGCGGACGGCGGCTTCTGGAGCGTCTGGTACGAGCTGAGCTTGGCTCGTGCCGGCACGTTCGCCCGGCGTTATTCAGCCGCCAGCGAGCCGGTGGGCGAGAGCTTCCCGCTCGATCCGGATGCCTTGTTCTACCCCGACTTCGTGCGGGCCACCGGCGACGGTCGGCTGATCATCCTGGGGAGAAGGTTCAATTCCGACTTCTCCTGGCCGCAGATCGAGGAGTTCTCGAGCGCCGACGGCCATCTTCTCCAAAGCTTCGCGGTCGATCTGCCGCGGCGCTTCGCCGATCCCCTGGCGCTCTTCCTCGACGCTCCGGACACGCTGTTCGCCGCCTGGCAGACCATGACCGGCGAGACTCCGACCAGCGCCGTCTGGGGGCGCCGCTTCACCCGCGAAGGCTCGCCGTTGAGCCCGCCTCTCGTCTTCAACCGACGAGACCAGCCCGCCTGGGCGAACCCGGCGGTGGCCCGCGACGGCGCGGGGAACTTCATCGCCGTCTGGCAGGCTCAGGAGAGAAACGGCACCTTCGAGGACATCTACGCCCAGCAGATCTCCGCCTCGGGCGCCAAGATCGGGCTGATCTTCGTGGTCAACACCGTCCGTGAGTCGGCGCAGCGCTTTCCCACCGTCGCCGCCGACCGCTTCGGCAACTTCGTCATCGTCTGGCAGAGCTTCGATCCCACCCAGGGGTCGTTCGGCTGGCACCTCCAGGGGCAGCTTTTCCGCAAGGACGGCCGCCGCGTGGGCAAGGAATTCGCCGTCCCCAACCCCGGCGGCGACAACGATACCTGGAATCCACAGGTGGTCTTCGGACCCAACGGCACCTTCCTTCTCCACTACGTGGCGACCGGTCCGGTGATGGTCCGTCGCTACGCCGCCTCCCCCGGCGACGAGCCGTGCGTCTGGCGGGGAAACACCGTCCAATGCGACACCGGGCGGACGGGTGGAGACGCCGAACTGCCGCTCGCCCTTCCCCTCTTCCCCGGCGACGTCCCGCTCCTCGGCGACGTCGACGGCGACGGCCGGGCGGACCCCTGCGTACACCGCGGGCGCAAGTTCCTCTGCGACACGGAGCACGACGGCACGCTCGACTGGCAGGTGAGCTTCGGGCAGGGAGGCCACGGCGAGATCCCGCTTCTGGGCGATGTCGACGGCGACGGCAGGGCGGAGGCGTGCACCTGGAACGGGCGGCAATTCCAGTGCGACACCGCGCACAACGGCGGCAAGGCGGAGTGGACGGTGAAGCTCGGGAAGCCGGGCGACGTCCCCCTCCTCGCGGACGTCGACGGCGACGGGCGCGCCGATCCGTGCGTCTTCCGCGCCGGCCAGTTCCTCTGCGACACCGCACACAACGGCAGCATCGGCTGGAAGGAGACGTTCGGCGCGCCCGGAGATCTCCCGCTCCTTGGCGACTTCGACGGCGACGGCCGCGTCGACGCCTGCGTCTTCAGCGCCGGCGTGTTCCTCTGCGACACGGCCCACGACGGCGTGTTCCTCTGCGACACGGCCCACGACGGCGGAGCGACGCCGCCGGCCCGCCTGCTCTTCGGCCGTCCGGGAGACCGGCCGTTGCTCGGCAACCTCGACGGCTTGTAGACCCGCGAACGCAGGCGGCTCAGTCGAGCAGCCCGGCCCTGTAGGCGTTGATCTCCAGGCCGAGGGCGCGGCCGGGGAGGATCGGCCGGCCGGCCTGGCGCAGCTCGCCCGGGTAGTAGCTCGGATAGGTCCACACCGACGCGGCGTTCCCTGGGGTCGCATCAGCGGAGGTGAAGCGCAGGGTCAGCGTGCGCCCGCGGCAGCCGTGGAGGGGCTCGGCGGGGGCGATCGAGACCCAGGAGCTGTCCGCCATGCCGGCGAGCGGCACGGCGCGGACGCCCAGCCGGCGGTTCCCTTCCCAGAGCGAGGCCGACAGGGTGGAGCGGTTCGGCCGGCCGTAGGTCGAGAGCACGCCGCCGGCCTCGTAGAGCGTCTCGACGTTGCACACGAACGCCTCCTCGAGCGGCCGGTCCGGCAGGATCTCTCCGGCTACCTGCCCCTCCCGCCAGCGGACGAGGAGGAGCAGATCCTGCGGCTCGTGGAAAGGGCCGAGCCGCGCGGCGCGCAGATAGGGGACCATCTGCCGGAGCTGGGGCACGAAATAGAGGCCGCTCAGCGCCTCGTCGGGCTGCGCCTCGGCCGTCTGGAGCAGGAAGCGCTCGCGCAGCCGCTGGCTCTTCCAGGCCTTGCTCTGGCGCAGCCCGAAGAGGTCGGCCGCCAGCAGCCCCGGGATCAGCAGCGCGAGCATCCCAGCCAGCCACAGCCGGCCGTTCGGCACCTCCCGCCGGCTCCAGATCACCGCCAGCATGTAGACCCCGACCCAGGCGAGCGACGAATAGACGATGTAGCGCGATTCGAGGGGCGGGGTGCCGGAGGCGACGCGGCCGAAGGCGATCATGGCGCAGGACAGCAGCGCGAAGAGGATCAGCGCGGCCGGGAGCGCCTCCTCGCGCACCAGCGGCAACCCGCGGCGGCCTCCGCGCCAGTCGCGCCCCCAGCGCCAAGCCACGGCGGCGACCGCCAGCGCCAGGGCCAGTCCCGCCGCCCGGCTCCAGTCCATGCTCCCCGCGCCCAGGGGAGACCCCAGGGCAGCCGCCGCGTAGCTCGCGAAGCGGTAGAGGCCCAGCAGGTCGTGGGCCGCGGTCTTCGTCCCCGGCGGCAATCTGAAATGGTAAAAATAGGCGGCCCCCAGCACGAGGGAAGCGACGGTCCAGGCCACCGTCAGGCTCCGGCGCGCCCCCCGCGCCAGGAGGAAGAGCAGCCCCACCGGCCAGATCAGCAGGCCGTTGGCGATCGAATACGAGGCGAGGAACCCGCAAACGATCGCCGCGGCGAGCCCCACGGCGCTCTCCCCATCGAGGAAGACGAAGGCCCAGACGACGCCGAGCAGCGTGAAGTAGTGGCAGATCATCATGCCGTAGAGCATGTTCTGGAACTGCGACAGGCTGCAGGTCAGCCAGGCCACGGGAGTGAAGAGCAGCAGGCTCTCGCCGCCGGCGCGGCGGTAGAGCCGCCAGAGCCCGAGGATCACCAGCCCGGCCAGCAGGACGCTCAGGTACATCTCGGCCTTGGTGTTCCAGTGGGTCGCCAGCGCGAGCGGCGCCATCGCGAGCTTCATCGGGATCACCCGGTGCTCGTTGTGCTGCACCCAGAGCCAGCGGAGCCAGCCCGTGCCGGCGCGGACCTGGCGGATGAAGTCGACGTAATAAAACTCGTCCCAGACCAGCGTGTTGACGCCGAACCAGTGGACGACGAGCGCCTGCAGCCCGAGCGGCGCCAGGACGAGCGCCAGGGCGAGGCGGGAGCGGGGGTTGAGCGGAGTCACGAGCTGATGGGAAACATCGTCGCCAGCCAGGAAAAAATTCTGAACTCTGAAGACTCGGAGCGTGTCTTGATGCTAACCTCTGCTTCAATTCATGTCAAAGCGATCTCTCCCTCCGATCGGCGGCAACCTCTTCGGCCTGCCCGCGCTGCTCCTGTTCGCCCTCTTTACCGCCATCCTCTACCGGCGGGCCTTCGCCTCCGGGCTGATCGGCGACAGCTGGGTGCTGCTCGAAATCGGCCGCCGGGGGATCACGAAAGCTCCCTTCGTCCTGCTCTCCTACCATTTCATTCCGGTCGCCAACCTGTTCGTCGCCCTCCTCTGGAAGCTCTTCCGGCTCCACGAGGCCGCCTACCAGGCGCTCAACCTCCTGGAGCTGGCCGTCGTCGCCTGGCTGGCCGCCCGGCTCGGCCGCGGTCTCTTCGCGGAGGCGCGCGTCGGCCTCCTCGCCGGCCTTCTCTTCCTCGCCAACAGCAGCTTCTACGACGTCCCCCTCTGGCCCGTGGTCGGCAACTTTCACTCCCTCGCGGCGATGTTCTATCTCGCCGCGCTCTTCGCCCTGCGCACGGAGAGCCCGGCGCGACGCAACGGGCTGTTCGCGCTCTTCACCCTGCTCGGCTTCTTCACCTACGAGCCCACCCTCTCGGTGCTGGCGGTCGGCGCGCTCTACGTCTTCTTCGCCCCGTTCGCGGGGGAAGGGACGGCAGACTGGCGGGCGGGCCTCTCTCGAGTACGCGCCCTGCTCCCCGCCCTGCTCGGCGTTCCGGCCGTCGTCCTGGCGAGCAAGATCTGGGCGTCGCGGCACGGCTCAGTCCCCTTCTTCGTGCCGCACGACCTCCAGGCCCTAACCATCCGCGGCTTCCTCCTGGTCCGCGCCTGCCTCGGCCTGTTCTCCCTGCGCGGCGCGGACCCGGCCCTCTACGCCATCTTCTCGTTCGGGAGCTTCGTTCCGATCGGCGGCCGGGCGTTCCTGACCCTGGTGGCGGCGTGGCTCCTCGCCCTCGGCGCCCTCGCGGCGTGGCTGCTCGTCAAGGGGAGCCCGGCGGTGCGCTTCCTCACCGCCTGGCTCACCCTCCATCTGCTGATGGTCGCCGCCGGCATCGAGATGGTCTCCCGCCACTACTACCTCGCCGCCCTCCCCGCGTCTCTCCTCGCCTCGCGGGCTCTGTGGCGCGGAGCGGAGGGCGCCGTCGCCTTTCTCGTCCGGCGCTCCCTTCTTCCCGCGCCCGGGCTCCCCACCGCGCATGCCGGCACCTTCCTCCTCCTTCTCCCCCTGACCCTCCTGATGACGGGCGCCTGGACCGACCTCGACGCCGCGGCGGCCGTCCACCGCGAGGCGACCGCGGCCAGCCGGGCGGTCACCGCGCTGGTGGCCCGGTGTCTGGCGGCGGATCCCGCGCCGCGCATCGTGACGGTCAACCTGCCGACGATCCTGGTCCGCGACGGCATGGCGGCGTTCACCTTCGGCAGCGGCCTGAACGAGCAGTTGCGGCTAGTCTTCGACGACCGGCTCCGCAAGCCGCTCTATACCCACACCTACTCGACCGGCGCGCAAGGAGCGTTCGCCGGCGCCAGCCAGGAGATCACCTTCAGCCGCCTGGGCTCCCTGATCCGGCAGCCCGGGAACCTCGTCCTGCGCTTCGATCCCTGGTCCCGCCGCGTCGTCGAGGCCGACCAGCCGTCCTGGACGGTCCCCCGCGCCTACCTGCGCGACACGGCCCCCCTGCTCGAATGGCAGGAGGGGGAATGGCCCTGGCTCCGGCTCGCCGCCGGCAGTCCCTTGGAGCTGCCGCTCGCCGTCCCCCCGGAGGGCGGGTGGATCGCCCTGCGCTACCTGCACGGCCCCGAGACGAGCTTCGCGGTGACGGCGGGAGACGCGGGCGACGCGGGAGAAACCCCGGCGCTCGCGGTCGACGCCAAGGCAGGTCCCGCGGACTGGCCGGTAGCCCTCTTCCCGATCTCTCCCTCGTCCGGGACCGCCGCTCCCCTGACCCTGCGGCTGAGCCCGCGCTCCGAGGTCTGGCTCGCCGGCGTCTGGTCGTTCTCCCCGCCCGCGGCCTACACGCCGGAGACGGCGCCGTTCCTTCCCTGGAACCTGCGTCCGTTCGCCGCGTTCAGCCTCACGGAGCCGATCCGCCTGCCGCTCGCGGCTGCGTCCTCCGGCGCGTCCTCCGTGGTAATCCGCCTCGAGGTGCTCGCCGAGCCCGGCCGCGGCTTCTCCCTGGCGCTCGGCGACGCCCCCGCGCAGAGCTTCGACTTCTCCCCCCTGGCCCCCCCGGAGTGGCGCACGCTCGACGTCCCGGCGCCTCCGGGTACAGCCGGCGGTCCTGCGCCTCATCCCTCAGGGGCCGCTCCCGGTCGTCGTCAAACGCCTCGGCTGGGCCGGTTCTTTACAGCCCTCCGGGCCCTAGGCTAGGATCGGCGATCTTTCAGGACGACGCTTTTTTGGAATCAAATTGATGGAATCCAAAACCTTCTCGCGCGATGTCTGCGTCATCGGCGGCGGCGGCCACGTCGGCCTCCCCTTCGCCCTGATCTGCGCCGATTCGGGGCTGCGCACGGTGATCTACGACGTCGACCGCCGGAAGGTCGAGCAGATCCGCTCGGGGGTGATGCCCTTCTTCGAGGAGGGGGCGGAGGAGATGCTCCAGCGCACCCTCGCCGCCGGCCGCCTCGAGGTCGAGGACCGCGCCGAGCCGATCAGCGACTGCCGCTTCCTGGTGATGATCATCGGCACACCGGTCGACGAGCACCTGAATCCGAGCTTCACCGCCATCGACCGCGCCCTGCGCGCATCCCTGAAATACCTGCGCGACGGGCAGATCCTGATCCTGCGCAGCACCGTCTTCCCCGGCACCAGCCTGCGCATCCAGCGCTTCCTCGCCGAGGCCGGGCTCCAGATCCAGGTCGCCTGCTGCCCGGAACGGGTGGCGCAGGGGTACAGCCTGCGCGAGTTCCGCGAGCTGCCGCAGCTCCTCTCCGCCTTCGAGCCCGAGACCCTCGCCGCCGTGCGCGATCTCTTCGCCCACTTCGCGCGCGAATTCGTCGCGATGAGCCCGATGGAGGCCGAGCTCTGCAAGCTGATGACGAACGCCTGGCGCTACGTGCAGTTCGCCACCGTCAACCAGTTCTACATGCTGGCGACGGCGAACGGCGTCGACTTCGACCGCATCCTCGAGGGCTGCCGCCACAACTACCCGCGCATGGCGGGCATGCCCGGCCCGGGACTCGCCGCCGGCCCCTGCCTGGTGAAGGACACCATGCAGCTCGCCGCCTTCAGCCACAACCATTTCATGCTCGGCCACGCGGCGATGCTGGTCAACGAGGGGCTGCCGAGCCACCTGATCGAGCTCGCCCGCCGCGACGGCGAGCTGGCCGGCGCCACGGTGGGGATCCTCGGCATGGCCTTCAAGGCCGGCAGCGACGACCCCCGCGACTCGCTGAGCTACAAGCTGCGCAAGCTCCTCGCCCTCGAAGCGCGCGAGGTGCTGTGCACCGATCCCCACGTCCCCGACCCCACCCTGGTGCCGCTCGAGCGCGTTCTCGCCGAGGCGGACGTCCTCTTCGTGGCGACGCCGCACGAGGAGTACCGCCGCCTGCCGCCGCTCGCCGGCAAACGGGTGGTCGACGTCTGGAACTGCCTGCAGAAGCCGGCGGTTTGATCCAATTTCCCCTGGAGCCCGCGCGATGAAAATCCTCGTTACCGGATCGGCCGGCTTCATCGCCGGATACCTGGTGCAGCAGCTCCTCGACGCCGGCCATCAGGTGATCGGGGTCGACAACTACTCGAAATACGGTCCGGTCACGCGCAGCTACGACGCTCACCCCGGCTACCGCTTCCTCCAGGAGGACGCCCGCCACGTCGAGCTGATGCGGGAGCTCGCCGCGGAATGTGATCACTTCATCGCCTGCGCGGCGCGCATCGGCGGCATCTCCTACTTCCACGAATACGCCTACGATCTCCTCGCCGAGAACGAGCGGATCACCGCCGCCGCCTTCGACGCCGCCATCCACGCCCACACGAATCACCAGCTGAAGAAGATCACCGTGCTGTCGAGCAGCATGGTGTTCGAGAACGCCTCGATCTTCCCCAGCCCCGAGGGGCACGAGCGCGAGTGCCCGCCTCCCACCAGCACCTACGGCTTCCAGAAGCTCGCCTGCGAGTACTTCGCGCGCGGCGCCTGGGAGCAGTACCAGCTCCCCTACACGATCTGCCGCCCGTTCAACTGCGTGGGAGTCGGCGAGAGCCGCGCCCTCGGCGACAAGGACGTCCCCAGCGGCAACATCAAGCTGGCGATGAGCCACGTGGTGCCGGACCTGGTGCAGAAGATCGTCAAGGGGCAGGACCCGCTCCACATCCTCGGCGAGGGGCAACAGGTGCGCTGCTACACCTACGGCGGCGACCTCGCCCGCGGCATCCTCGCCGCGATGTTCCACGAATCGACCACCAATCAGGATTTCAACCTCTCGATCCCCACCGCCACCAGCGTCCTCGAGCTCGCCGAGCTGATCTGGCGCAAGGTGCACGGCGGCGCGAAGCCGTTCCGCTGGGTCTCCGATCCCCCCTATCCGCACGACGTGCAGATGCGCATCCCGGAGACCCGCAAGGCCCGCGAGGTGCTCGGCTTCGAGGCCACCACCGACCTCTCCACCGTGCTCGACGAGGTGATCCCCTGGGTCGAGCGCGAGATCGCCGAGGGGCGGATCTGACGGTGCCCTCCTCCTTCTCCGGCGGCGTCTGCCTCGGCGGCAGAAAGGGAGGGGAGCTATTTCGACGCCCTCGTCGAGGCGTCCGGCGACTTCAATCCGTTCACCGATCGCGGCTGGGACACCCTGGCCCGCCGCTTCGCCGCCGCGATCCCCGGCAAGGATTTCCGGATTCTGGACGTCGGCTGCGGCACCGGCCGCTCGCGGCGGATCTACGAAAAATCGGCTGCGCATTACGCCGGGCTCGACCTCTCGCTGGGCGCCCTGCGCCTCGCCCGCCGCCGCTTCCCGGACGCCCCCTGGCTCCAGGCGGACGCCCTCCGCCTCCCCTTCCGCGCCGCGAGCCACGACGGCGTCGCCTTCAGCAGCGTCCTCCATCACGTCCCCGACCGCCGCGCTGCCCTCGCAGAGGCCTGCCGCGTGCTCCGCCCCGGCGGCTGGGCCTTCGCCTTCGATCCCAACCTCCTTCACCCGGCGATGCTCCTCTTCCGCCACCCCAGGAGCCCGCTCTACAACCCCGAAGGGGTGAGCCCGGACGAGCAGCCGCTCCTGCCAAGCGTCCTGCGCGACGACTTCCGAAGCGCCGGCTTCACCGCAATCGGCCAGCGCTGCCAGTCCGACCTCCCCTACCGCGCCGTGGCCCCGAAAGGGATGGACCGGCTGCTGCCGCTCTACAACCGCGCCGACTGGCTCTGGGAGAAGATCGGCCTCGGCCGCTGGTTCGGCACCTTCGTGGTCACCTGGGGGCGCAAGCCATGACGGAGGAAACCCCGGAGGACGCGCTGCGCTATTCGGTCGTCGTGCCGGTCTTCCACGAGGCGGAGACGATCGGTCCCTTCTGCCGCGCCGTGCGCGATGCCTTCCCCCCCGGCTACGAGCTGCTGGTCTGCTACGACATGCCGGAGGACCGCACCCTGCCGGCGCTCGCCGCCCTGCCGGACGATGCCAAGCCGCCCCTCGTCCGCCTCGTCCACAACACGCTGGGCCGCGGCGTGCGCTACGCGATCGAGGCCGGTTTCCGAGCCGCCCGAGCGCCGGTGGTGATCCTCACCATGGTCGACCTCTCGGACGACTACCGCATCGTGGAAGAGATGGTCGCGAGAGCCGAAGCCGGAGCCGCCGTCGTCTGCCCCAGCCGCTACATGCCCGGCGGTCATCAGCTCGGCGGTCCCTGGCTCAAAGGGACCCTCAGCCGCCTCGCCGGCACTTCCCTCCACACCCTCGCCGGCCTCCCCACCCGCGACCCCACCAATAGCTTCAAGGCCTACCGCAAGGATTTCCTCGACCGCACCCCGATCGAAAGCGAAGCCGGCTTCAGCCTCGGCCTCGAGCTGACCGTGAAGGCCCACTTCAACGGCGAAAGAGTCGAAGAGCTCCCCGCGACCTGGCGCGACCGCACCGCCGGAGAGAGCCGTTTTCGCCTGGCGGCGTGGCTGCCGCTGTATCTGCGCTGGTATGTGTGGGCGCTGCGGCGGCGGTGGTTCGGGGGAAAAGGCTCGGGCCGTCGTTCCAATTGATGCCTCGCGATCAACGATCCTCCTCCGGCGAAGGGTGATCGTCGAGAGATGATATTTTCCTCCTACATGCAATCCAAGAAGAGGCAGCGAAGGTCCCCACGGAAACCGCCCGGCCGTCCCCACAACGACCGCCGCGCAGCCCTGTTCCTCGCGCTCCTCGCCTGCCTGGTCTACAACGCCAACTTCCGGCTGCTCGCGCAGGGCGACAGCTATCCGGCGCGGTTCCTGCCCTTCGCTCTCTGGAACCACGGCACCCTCTACCTCGATCCGGTCCGCGAAGTGACCACCCAGCGCAATCCGCAGCCCTATTGGATCCTGGCGACCGCCAACGGCCACTCGGCCTCGCTCTATCCGATCGTCGCGCCGCTGCTGGCCGCGCCGGTCTACCTTCCCGCGGCGCTCTGGGTGCGGGCGAGGGGCGAGACGTATGAGCGGATGTCCTGGGCGGGCTCCCTGTTCGAGAAGGGGGCGGCGAGCGCCATTGCGGCCACGGCAGTGGGCTGGATGTTCCTCCTCCTCCGCCGCCGGCTCGCGCGCCGCGACGCGATCCTGCTGACGCTCGTCTTCGCCTTCGCCACCAGCACCTGGTCGACCGGCAGCCAGGCGCTCTGGCAGCACGGACCGGCGGAGCTCTTCGTGGTGGGAACGCTCTGGTTCCTCACGGGTGATCTCACGCGGGGGAATCTCGTCGCCGCCGGGGTCTTCGCCGGGCTGCTCGCGGCCAACCGCCCGCCCGATCTGCTGCTCGCGGTGGCCTTCGGGATCTACGCGCTGCTGCGAGCCCGCTCCCGCGCCGCCTGGTTCGTGGCCGCGGCGGCCGGGCCCATGCTCCTCGCCGCCGCCTACAACCTGATCCTGTTCCGCCACCTCTTCGGCGGCTACTCCCGGATGAACCTGGTGGGGGGCGGCTTCTTCTCGCATCCGATCCTGGTGGGCATGGCCGGGCTGCTGGTCAGCCCGGGGCGGGGCCTTCTGGTCTATTCGCCGTTCTTCCTCTTCCTCCCTTCCTGTTCCGCCGCACCCTCGCGGACCCGGGCACGCGGGCTCTCACGCTCTGCCTTGCGGCGGGCGTCCTCCTGCAACTCGCCCTCTACGGGGCGACCGACTGGCGGGCCGGCTTCTCCTACGGCTGCCGCTTCCTCACCGACGTCCTGCCGATCCTGATCTGGATGCTGGCCCCGATCCTCGCCTCGCTCGGCCGCCCCGCCCGCGCCGCCTTCGCGGCCTGCTGCCTGTTCGCCGTCTGGGCGCAGATCGTGGGGGCGTTCTTCTACACCGGGATCAGCGACCTGGTGATCAACGCGCCCGAGGACCAGATCGCCATGCGCAACGTCTGGAAGATCGAGGATGCCCCACTCCTGATGGAGAGCCGGCAGAAACGCGCGCCGTTCGACCTGCTGCGCAAAGCGCTGAGCCCGCCGTAGGCGGACGGCAGGGCTACGGCACGCTCTGCAGCCCGGCGCCGGGGGCCCGGCGGTCGTAGCTGAGGTGACGAGCGGTCTCCCTCTCCTGGTACTCGATCCGCAGCACGTCGCCGTTCCAGGGCAGGTCCTTCGCCAGGATCCTGCCGAAATTCGGATCGTCCGGCTCCTCGGCCGTGGTGACCTTGGCGCTCCGCTGCGCCCGGCAGTCGTTGAGCGCGAAGGCCTCGCGGTCGACGACGGCCAGCTTCTTGTCGACCTTCAGCCAGAGGAGCGTGGCGTCCGGCCCGCCGGCGCCGCACTCCCCTTGGACGTTGCAGTTGGCCGGGGCCGAGGCGAGGAGGAGCACGTAGGTGAAGGGGGCCTTCTCGGTCTCGTCCACGACCTCGACCGTGGGGCCGCCCGGGTACTTCTCCTGGGTCGAGGGATCGAAGGTGCCTCCCTTGCAGCCCGAGATCTCCCGGGCCAGGTCGACGACCCGTGTCTCCCCCGCGCGCAGGAGTCTGGATCTTCCCCTCCTGGAGCGTCTCGACGGCGACCGGCCACCGCCCCTCGGGGCGCGCCGCCGGCGGTGCCGCCGCGGCGGAGGTGCCCGCCATCCCCAGCGCCCACGCTCCCAGGCTCAACACGACAGGGACGGCGCGCAGACGCAACGGCTTTTCGGACTTCATCATAGGATCTCCTCAGAGGGGGTCGGCCCATCCGCCTGTCGACGGTGCAGGAAGCCTAGAGCTCCGCGCGATCGTGGGTCAAGCGCCCGGATGGCTCGTGGCGAGAGGCGGCGGCTTCTCCATGACAGAGTCAGCATCTCCAAGGCGGCGCGGCTTCTCCACAGCTCAGTCAGCTTCTCCAGGGCGGAGTCAGCGTCTCCGGAGCAGAGTCAGGATCTCCAGAGCAGAGTCAGCGATCTCCAGAGCGGAGCAAGGATCTCCACGGCAGAGTCGCCAGCTCTACCGCAGAGCAAGGATCTCCACGGCAAAGTCAGCATCTCCACGGCAAAGTCAGGATCTCCAGAGCAGAGTCAGCGTCTCCAGGGCGGAGCAAGGATCTCCACGACAGAGTCACCAGCCCTACCGCAGAGCAAGGATCTCCACGGCAAAGTCACCAGCCCTACCGCAGAGCAAGGATCTCCACGGCAAAGTCAGCATCTCCAGAGCAGAGTCAGCGTCTCCAGGGCGGAGGAAGGATCTCCAAGGCAGAGCCAACAGCTCCACCGCACTACAAACGCTTCCAGCGTACCTCTAGTGTAGTGGGTCCGATATTCGGGATCATGATCGCGGCGGTCTTCCGGCGACGATCACCCTGCGGCGGAGGCGGTAGAGACGTGACAGGTCGTAACGAGAACGCTTCGGAGGCCACGGGGACGGCGTCACGTCTCCGCCGAAGGGCAGGCCGGTGGATCGTCCAAGGACACGGGCAAGGCGTGACCGGGCAGGTTTGAGGCCTCTTGCGAAGGAAGGCGGACCGGCGGAAGGTGATCCCTCCGAAGCGGCAGTCCCAGGACTTGCCCTGCGAAGAGACGTGACGCCGTCCCCGTGGCCTCGGACAGGTTCTCGTTACGACCTGTCACGTCTCTACCGCCTCCGCCGCAGGATTGCCCAGCCCCCATTCGGAAGCGCAGAAAATAGGAGCAGATCCGCAGCGTCTCAAGGGCGCCACGAATGCCTGGATAGATCGCTCCAAGACGTTGATCAGGGTCGCCTTCTCGGCAGCGCCGCGACGGCCGGCTGGACGGAGCCGCCGCCCCTACAGTCCCCCCTTCCCCACCGCCTGCAGGCAAACCCGCCCCACGAAAATCCCCAGCACCCGGTTGTCCACCAGCCCCACACGGGCCGGCAGGAAAGGCGTATCCGTGGCGATCTCCACCAGGTCGGTGCTGCCGGCAGCAACTCCCTTGAGCGGGGCGGTCAGCGTGAACGGCCCCGCCGGCACTTCGGTTGCCAGCACGGGACGATGGTCGACGCTCAGGGTGAGCTTCACCGGGGCCTGGCGGAGGTTGCTGCCGGTGACTTGCAGGGCGAGGGCGGGGGTTCCCCAGAGCGGGGCTGCCGGGGCGGAGAGGACGAGGCCTCCGGTGGGGGCGGCGGTCCAGCGGCCGGCGGGCTCCTTGGCGTACCAGCCGGCGAGCAGGGAGGGGTCGGCGGCGGTGGTTCCCAGGTCGGCGCAGGGGAGGCCGGCGGGCTCCCAGCCCAGGCTGCCGTCGGGGAAGGGATCGGCGGGGTCGAGGCGGCGCGGCACCTCGCGCGGCTCGCGCTCTCTCTTACCGGCGATGTAGCCCAGACCGGCCAGCCGGTTCAGCAGGGAGGCGTCGACCGCGGCGTCGCTCCTCGCGAAGCTCGCCCGGGAGTAGCCGTTGAAGAGGCGGGCGAGGTCTCCGGCGAGCTGGGCGAAGACGCCTCCCGTGCCCGGACGCCCGAGGAGGTTGGTGCGCTCGTGGGGGTCGGCGGCGAGGTCGAACAGCTCCTTGCGGTAGGGGTTCTTCGCCAGCACCAGCTTGTGGCTGCCGCGGATCAGGCTCAAGCCCGCGCCGTCGACGAAGTCGAGGTAGGAGAGGAACGGACGGTCCGCCTCGGGCGGCGCCGTCTTCCGAGGGAGCTGAGCGAGCTGGGGGGCGAGGCTCACGCCGTCCAGGGGGTCGTCGCCGGAGCGCTCGATCCCCAGCAGGTCGAGCAGCGTGGGGACGACGTCCATCAGGCTCGCCCGGCCGGGGCGGCGGCCGGCAGGGAGGCGGGGCGAGCGGATCACCAGGGGGATCTGGAGGACCTCCTGGTAGACGCTCTGGCCGTGGCTCATGCGGCCATGGTCCTCCAGCTCCTCGCCGTGGTCCGCGGTCACCACCAGCACCGTGTGCGCCATCAACCCTCGCTGGGTCAGGCGACCCACCACGGCCCGGAGGGCGTCGTCGACGCTGCGGATCTCGCCGTCGTAGAGGTCGCGGGCGCGGGCCAGCAGCTCGGGCGAGCGGTGCAGAAAGTGGGGGGCGTCGACCTCCTCGACCGTCACCGGCCGCGCCCGCTCGGCGGCGGCGAGCGGCTTGCCGTCCCAGCCGACCTCGGGCTCGTACGGCAGGTGGGGATCGATGTAGTGGACATAGAGGAAAAACGGCGGCTCGAGGCGGTCGATCCGGGGGAGGAGCTCGCGGTTCAGCGCCGGCGCCTTCAGGCTGTCCGCGAGGAGGAACTGATCGAAACCGCGGTCGAAGCCGAAGGGGGCGGAGACCCAGCCGTTGGCGCTCATCCCGAGGGTGTGGTACCCGGCGCCGCGCAGCCGTTCCGCCAGGGTGAGGGCGGCGGGGGGGATGCGGTCCAGGCGGTCGACGGCCTGGTGGTGGACGGGATGGAGGCCGGTCAGCAGCGAGACGGTGGCGGGCTTCGTCCACGGCGCGGGGGTGATCGCATCGAAGGCGGCGCCTTCGCGCGCCAGCTGGTCGAGGAAGGGCGCCGGGTTCCGCGCGTAGCCGTAGGTCGCCAGGTGGTCCCGGCGCAGGGTGTCGATCACCACCAGGACGACGTTGTCCGGCCGGGTGGCGTGAGCCGCCGGGCGGGAACAGCCGACGACGACGAGGAGAGCGCTGAGGAGAGCGGCGTACCGCCGGGCGGGCCTCATCCCGCGGACGATTTTCCGCGCGATCGCAACAAGGGGGCCGGGGACTGGAAGCAGACCGAGCTCAGGAAGATCCCGAGCGCGCGGCGGTCGCCGGGGCGATTGCCGTTGCCGGCGGGGACGAAGGCGGAGCCGGTCTCGAGATCCACCTGGGCGGGCTCGTCGGGGAGGTTGCCGGGGACCGGGCCCGAGAGGCGGAAGGGGCCGCGCGGCACTTTCGCGCTCAGCACCGGGTGGTGATCGACGCTCACCGACAGACGGACCTCGTCGGGGCGGAGATTGTTCCCCTCCAGCACCAGATCGGCGGGCGCTCCGGCGGCCGCGGCCTGGAGGAGCAGCGCGGCGCGGCGCTCGGTCCAGCGACCTCCCGACTCCTGGTCGTACCAACCTTGGAGGAGCCCGCGGTCCGAGCTCCCGGAAAGGCGCAGGCAACCCATGGGCGAGCCGAACGGCTTCCAGCCCGGCTGCGGGTCGGCCGGCAGCTCGAGACGGACGGGGATCGTCCGCGCGCGGACCTCCTGGCCGCCGCCCACGTAGCCGAGCGCCGCCAGCCGCTGCTGGAGGGCGGCATTGAGGCTCGCGCTGCCGCGGGACAGACTGGCCCGGGCCGCGGCGTCGTACATCTTGACGAGCTCGGTGCTCAGGCGCGCGAAGGAGGCCGCGTCCGCCGGAGTCGGGCTGGCGAGCCGGTCGTGCCGCTCGCCGGGATCGCTCGCCAGGTCGTAGAGCTCGTTGCGCCCCTTCTCGAGGATGAGCTTGCGGTCGCCCTCGATCAGCGCCAGCGCGGCGCCGTCGGTGAAGTCGAGGTGCTCGAGGAAGGGGCGGCCGGCGTCGGCCGGACGGGTGCCGGCGAGGAAGGGGACGAGGCTGGTGCCGTCGAAGCCGGGATCTCCCGGCTGACGCGGCAAACCGAGCAGCTCCGCCAGGGTGGGCGCGAGGTCGAGGAGGCTCGCGCGGCCCAGGCGCCGGGCGCCGCGGAAGCGGTGCGGGGCGTGGATCACCAGGGGGATGCGGAGGAGCTCCTGGTAGAGGGTCTGGCCGTGACCCATGTGATCGTGATCCCCGAGCGCCTCGCCATGGTCGGCGGTCACCACCAGGATCGTCGACTGCATCAGCCCGCGCCGCCGCAGCCGCTCGACCAGCGCGCGCAGGGCGTCGTCGGCGGCGCGGATCTCGCCGTCGTAGAGGTCGGTCGCGCGGGCGAGGAAGGCGGCGGAGCGCGGATAGGCGCGGGTGGTGTCGATCTCCGCCACCGTCACCGGACCGGCGGCCTGGAGGGCCGCGGAGAGGGGACGGCCGTCCCAGCCAGTGGACGGGCGGTACGGCGAGTGCGGATCAATGAAGTGGACGTAGAGGAAGAAGGGGGGCTCGAGGCGGTCGAGCGCGGGGAAGAGCTCGCGGTCGAGCTTGGCGCCGGTGAAGTTCTTGTGGAGGACGAAGCGGTCGAAGCCGCGGTCGAAGCCGAAGATGGGGGACACCCATTCGTTGGTCGAGGCGCCCAGCGTGTGGTACCCCCGGCGTTGCAGCCGCTCGGCGAGGGGGATCGCGTCCGGGGAGAGGCGGTCCCAGCGGTCGGCGGCCTGATGGCGGACGGGAGAGAGGCCGGTGAGGAGCGAAGCCGTCGCGGGCTTCGTCCACGCGGAGGGGGACAGGCCGTCGAAGGCGGCGCCTTCGCGCGCCAGCTGGTCGAGGAAGGGCGCCGGGTTCCGCGCGTAGCCGTAGGTCGCCAGATGGTCCTGGCGGAGGGTGTCGATGACGACGACGACGACGTTGTCGGGACGGGTGGCGTGCGGCGACCGCCGGGAACAGCCCGCGGCGACCCAAAGAGCGGCGAAGGCGAGCCCGAGGACCGCCGCCGCGACGGCGTTCCTCCGCACGGACATCGATCAGGCGGGCTTGCGGGAGACCGCGATGATCCCCAACCCCGCGCCTGGGATCAGGTTGTCGATGCGGCGGATCACCGGCACCAGGGTATTGAACAGCTTGAGCTGGTTGCGGCTGAAGTGGCGCCGCTTGAGGAGCTTGCCGTTGAGCACCCAGCCGGGGACCCCGAAGTGGTTGAAGTCGTGCATCGTCTCGAGCTCGAAGCCGGTCGTCTCGAGCTCGCCGGCGAGCATCTCCTTCGAGTAGCGGGTGCGGTGCCCGAGCACCTCGTCGAGGCTCGAGTAGAGCTTCTGCCCCTGCGGCACGTAGAGCACCAGCCGGCCGCCCGGCGCCAGGGCGGTGTGCATGTTGCGCAGCGCCATCAGCGGGTCGCGGACATGCTCGAGGACGTTGAGGCAGACGACGGTGTCGAAGCGCCCGGCCCAGGGCTCGAAGCCGGCGGCGTCCTCGAGGTCGAGGCGGGCGACCTTGAGGTAGGGCTTGCCCAGCGAGAGGTTCTTCAGGTAGTCGAGGTAGTGCGGGTTGATGTCGCTCGCCAGATAGAAGTCGCGCGGCAGCAGCCAGGTCGTGATGTTGCCGATGCCGGCGCCGATCTCGAGCACGCGGGCGCCGACGTGGGGCTCGATGGCGTCGGCCATCCAGCGGTTGAAGTTCTGCGCCCGCTCGAGGCTGTGCAGGATGTGCGAGCCGTACTCGTCCTCGGCGTAGATGTCGTCGATCAGGCGGTATTTGACCATCGTGCGCACGGCCTTGAAGCCGTCCTTCCAGCCGATCTTCTTCCCCTCGCGATAGGTGCGGCCGAGGTAGCTGATCGGCACCTCGAAGATGCGGCACTCGCGCTTGGCGACCTTGGCGGTGATCTCGGGCTCCATCGCGAAGTCGTTCGAGCGGATGGGAATCGATTTCAGGAGCGGCGCGCGGAAGACCTTGTAGCAGGTCTCCATGTCGGTGAGGTTCAAGTCGGTCAGCAGGTTGCTGAGCTGGGTGAGGAGCTGGTTGCCGAGGGTGTGGCGGAAGTTCAGGACGCGGCGGCGCTCGCTCTGCAGGTAGCGCGAGCCGTAGACGACGTCGGCGCCGTCCTCGAGGAAGGGGCGGATCAGGCGCGGGTAGTCGCGCGGGTCGTACTCGAGGTCGGCGTCCTGGAACAGAATGAGGTCGCCGGTCGCCTCGGCGATGCCGCGGCGGATCGCCGATCCCTTGCCCTGGTTCTTCCCCTGCTCGAGGAGGCGGATGCGGTCGGGGTGCTCGGCCGCCAGGCCGCGCAGGATCTCGAGGCTGCCGTCCTTTGAGCCGTCGTCGACCAGCAGGAGCTCCATCTCGCGGATCTCGGGAGCAGACACCGCGAGCACCCGGTGGACCAGCTCCGCCACCAGGAAACGCTCGTTGTAGACCGGGACGACGACGCTCAAGCGCACGCCGGCCTGGGGATTGTTCTCGTTCAACGATAAGCTCCGGCTCTCAAAGGCGCGCATGATAGCACCCGCACTCTCGAATCGAAGCAGCTTCGACCCCGCGAAGCGCCACGATGCCCGCCGGCCGCTCCTCGCGGCAGGCGTCATCGTCGCGGCGCTCGTGGCCGTCGTCCTGGCGATCTACGGCGCCTCGGTGCGCTACGAGTTCGTCTACGACGACCACGTGCAGATCGAGCGCAACCCCTGGCTGCACGACCCGGACGGCTTCCGGCTCTTCCTCACCCGGCCGTTCTGGGGCTTCTACCGCGACCGCGGGGTGGTGGCGTCCAACTACTACCGCCCGGTGTTCGGCGCCGCCTACTCGCTGATCGCCCGCGGCTGCGGGATCTCGGCCAGGGCGTTCCACGCCGCCTCGGTGGCGCTCCACCTCGCCGTCACCCTGCTGGTGGCGTTCGGCGCCCGGCGGCTGATCGCGGACCCGGAGAAGCGCGACATCGGGGCGCTCGCCGCCGGCCTGCTGTTCGCGGTCTATCCGGCGCACGCCGAGGCGGTCGCCTGGGTGGGCGGCCAGGCCGACCTGCTGACGGCGCTGTTCGCGCTGCTCTCCCTGCGGGCGTACCTCGCCTTCAAGGACGGCGGCGAGCGCTACCTCGCCTGGCTCGGCCCTCTCTCCTACCTCCTCGCCTGCCTCGCCAAGGAGCCGGGGACGGCGCTCCTCCTGGTGCTCGGCGCCGTGGAGGTCTCCGAGTGGCGGCGGGAAGGGACGCTTTGGATGGCCCTCAAGCGGGGAGCGGCACGGCTGGCGCCGTATCTCCTCGTCCTCGCCCTCTACTTCGCCCTGCGCTTGAACGCCCTGGGGAGCTTCTCGCCGCGGAGCTACGAGGTGACGGCCTCTCCCGGCGGCGCCTTCGCCTACGCGGCGGGGCTGCTGGCGCGCTACCTGGGCTTCCTCGTCGTCCCCTTCCCCGCGCAGCTGCTGGCGGGGATCCCCGCCCCGGCGCTGCTCTCACCCATCGCCCTCGCTGGGATGGCGGCGGCGGCGGCGATCGTCCTCGGGCTGGCGGCTGCCGCGTGGAGCGGCCGGGGCCGGCGGGAGATCGTCGTGCCGCTCGCCGTGATCGTGGCCTTCGTGCTGCCGGTGCTGGCGGCGAACTCGATCGGCGGCTCGAACTTCGCGGAGCGCTACCTCTATCTCCCCTCGGCCGGCCTCGCCTGGCTGTTCGGCGGCCTGTGCGCTTGGGGACCCGTGCGCCTCCCCTCCAAGCTTCGTCTCGCCGCGGCCGTCCTGGTCCTCGGGCTGCTGGGCGCGGCGGGGGTGGCGGCCTGGCAGCGGGCGGGGCTCTATCGCAGCGACCTCACCCTGTTCCGCGCTACCGTGCGGGTCTCCCCCGACGCCGAGATCGCCCGCAACAACCTGGGGATGGCGCTCTACAACCGCGGCCGCCTCGACGAGGCCGAGCGCGAGTACAAGGCGGCGTTGCGATTGAGCCCTTACGCCGTGCCGCCGCTGGCCAACCTCGGCGTGCTCTACGAGCGCCGCGGCGACGACGCCCTGGCCCGCTCGACCTTCGAGGCGGTGCTGCGCCTCTCCCCCACCCACGCCATCGCGGCCGATCACCTGGCGGGCCTCCTCCGCGCCCAGGGGGACCGGGCGGGCGCCGACCGCCGGCTCGACGCCCTGTTCGCGGCCGGCGGCGAGAACTACGAGGCGCTAACCGACCGCGCCGAGGACTATCTGACGGAGGGACGGCCGGCGATGGCGCTGCCGCTCCTCGCCCGCGCCACCGGCACCTTCCCCGAAGCCTCGCGCGGCTGGGGGCTCATCGCCCGGGCCCGCGCGGCACTGGGGGACCCCCGGGGCGCCGCCGTCGCGGCGCGCCGGGCGCTGGCGATCAACCCCAAGGACCCCGACGCCCGGAAGGCGCTGGGCAAGCCGTCTTGAGCCTGCTGATCTGCCCGGTGCGCGGCTGCGGCGAGCCGCTGGTGCTTCAAGGGCACGCCTGGGCCTGCCCGCGGGGACACGGCTTCGACGTCGCCAAAAGCGGCTACGTCAACCTGCTCCAGCCGCGGGACCGGCGCTCGGCCCGACCCGGCGATCCGCCGGAGGCGGTGGCGGCCCGCCGGCGGCTCCTCGACGCGGGCTACGGCGAGCCGCTGCTCGCGGCGCTGCGGGAAGAGATCGCCGGCTTCGGGTTGCCCGCGGAGGCCGCGATCCTCGACGTCGGCTGCGGCGAGGGGTATTACCTCGGTGGGATCACGGAAGGGAGCGGCCGCGCGGCGTACGGCGTCGACCTCGCGGCCCCGGCGATCGACCTCGCGGCGCGGCGTTATCCCGAGATCACCTGGACGGTCGCCAACGCCGACCGCTCCCTCCCCTACGCGACGGGGAGCTTCGACCTCGTCCTCTCGATCGACGCGCGGCTGAACCCGGCCGAGATACGGCGGGTGCTCAAACCCGGCGGCCGGCTGCTGGTGGCGGTCCCCGGCAGCGACGACCTGGGGGAGCTGCGCGCCGCCGTGCTCGGCGAGGAGGTCGCCAAGGACCGCCTGGAGAGCGCCGCCGCCCGGCTGGCGGGCGACTTCGAGCTCACCGCGCGGCGGACCGTCCGCGCCACGGCGCGCCTCCCTCCCGCGGCGCTGCGCGACGCCCTCGCGGCCACCTACCGGGGCGGGCGAGAGAGCCGGCGGGAACGGATCGCGGCGCTGCCGGAGATGGCGGTGACGCTCAGCCACGACTTGGGATCGTTCAGGGGTAAGATCGCCGCCGCCGATGGCCCACCGCCGCACCATTGACTGGAACGCCGCCGCCGCGACCGCTCCCGGCCCCGAGCCCGACCGGCCGCCGGGAAACGTCGACGTCATCGTGCCGGTCTACGGCGCCGCCGCCGAGCTGGCGGCCTGCCTCGCGAGCCTGCGGCTCCACACCGGCCTCGCCCGCCACCGCCTGCTGCTGGTGATCGACGGCCCGCAGGGGGCGGAGGTCGAGGCGGTGCTGGCGGGCAGCGCCTGGAGCGCGCCGGAGCAGGCGGTGATCCTCCGCAACCCCGAGCGCCGCGGCTTCGTGGGGAGCGTGAACCGCGGGATGTCCGAATCAGATCATGACGTGACGCTGCTCAACAGCGACACCGTGGTCACCGCCGGCTGGCTCGACAAGCTCCAGGCGGCCGCCTACTCCCATCCGGCGATCGCCACCGTCACCCCGTTCTCCAACAACGCCACCATCGCCTCCCTCCCCCGCTTCGCCGCGGTCAACGCCCTCCCCGCCGGCTGGAGCGCGGACCGTTTCGCCGCCCTGGTCGAGCGGGTCTCGGCGCGCGAGCGCCCGCGCCTCCCCACCGGGGTCGGGGTCTGCCTCTACATCAAGAGGAAGGCGCTCGACCGCCTCGGCCTGTTCGACGCGGCGCGCTTCGGGCTCGGCTACGGCGAGGAGAGCGAGTTCTGCTTCCGGGCGCTGAAGGCGGGGTATCTCAACGTCCTCGACGACGCGACCTTCATCTACCACGCCGGCCAGAAGAGCTTCGGCGCCTCGCGCCCGGAGCGGGTGCGGGCGGCCCACCGCGCCCTCTCGCGCCTCCATCCGGAGTACCTGCCGACGGTGGCCCGCTTCCTGCGCGAGGACCCGCTGCGGCCGGCGCGCGAGCGGGTGATGATTGCGCTGAGGGAAGCTGCGCTAAGGGAAACCGCGCTGGCCGGGCGCGCGAGCCGTCCCCGGCGTTCTTCCGGGCCGGGGCGCATCCTCCACCTGGTGCACGGCTGGCCGCCGTGGAGCTCGGCGGGGACCGAGGTCTACGCGCGGCGGCTGGCGCTGCGCCAGGCGGCCTGGCGGGAGGTGACGGTCTACGCCCGCATGGCCGACCCCGCGCGCGCCCTCGGGGAGGCCCTGGAGGTCGACGACGGCGGGGTCCGCGTGCGGCTCGCGGTCAACAACTTCGTGCAGCGCGATCCGCTGTCGCGCAACGCCCTCTACGACCGGCGGCTCGCCGCCGACTTCGCGGCGCTGCTCCGGGAGGTGCGCCCGGACCTCCTCCACGTCCATCATCTGGCCGGGCACGCCGCGACCCTCCCCGCCGCCGCCGCGCGGCAGGGAATCCCGATCCTCTACCAGATCCAGGACTGGTGGTCCCCCTGCGCCCGCGCCAACCTGCTCGACGCCGGGCGGCGGCTCTGCCCGGGCCCGGCGCCGGGGCGCTGCTCGGCCTGCCTGCCGATGACGGCGCTCCCCGGGGCCCCCCTGCTCAACCGCCTCCTCTACGCCGGCCGGCAGCGGCTGACCCGCGCGGCGCTCGGCACCGCGGACGCCTTCGTGATGGGCTCGCACGCCATCCTCGCGAGCTACCGCGAGCTCGGCTGGCTGCCGGCCGGGCCGCCGGCGTTCGTCATCCCCTATGGCATCGAACGCCCGAGCGAACAGATGCCGAGCCCGCGACCGCGCCACCCGGCGGGGGGACCCCTGCGCTTCGGCGTCATCGGCTCGATCCTGCCGCACAAGGGGATCCACCTGGCGGTCGCCGCCTTCCGCGGCGTCGATCCGGCCCGCGCCACGCTCGCGGTGTGGGGAGACCCCTCGATCTCCCCGCCGTACACCGCCGAGCTCGCGGCCCTCGCCTCGCCGGCGGTGCGCTTCGCGGGGCGCTTCCCGGAGGAGCGGCGGGGGGAGGTCTTCGCCGGGCTCGACGTGCTGATCGTCCCCTCGCTCGGCCTCGAGTCGTTCGGCCTGGTGGCCCACGAGGCGCTGGCGGAAGGGGTGCCCGTGCTCGCCTCCCGGCGCGGCGCCCTCGCCGAGCTGTTCGGCGCCGCGGACGCCCCGCCCCGCGGCGCCCTGTTCGATCCCGAAGCTCCGGACGAGCTGCGCGCCTGGATCGCCCGCCTCGCCGGCCGGCCGGAGATCGCCGCCGAGTGGGCGGCGGGGGTGGGGATGCCGACGAAGATCAAGAAGATCAAGGAAATGGACGAGCACGCCGAGGAGATCGAGGCGGTCTACGCGCAGATTCTCGCCACGCGGAGCCTTGCGACGTGAAGCGTAGTAGAATCATGGAACTAGCATGAATTCACCCCTGGCGTGCACCATCATCGCGAACAATTACCTCGCGTACGCCCGGGCGTTCACCCGCTCGTTCCTGGCGCGGCATCCGGACGGCCAGGTCTCGGTGCTGATCGTGGACCGCCCGCAGCCCGGGCACCGCTACGAGGACGAGCCGTTCGCCGTCACCTTCGCCGACCAGCTCGGCATCCCGGGCTTTCCCCACTTCGCGTTCCGCTATTCGCTCCTCGAGCTGAACACGGCGGTCAAGCCGTACTTCCTGCTCCATCTCCACCGCACCCTGGGCGTCGACCGCATCTGCTACTTCGATCCCGACATCCTGGTGCTCGGCGACCTGACGGAGCTCTATGCGAAGCTGGGGGAGGCGGACGTGGTGCTCACCCCCCACCTCACCGGCCCGCTCGAGGACGCCGCGATCCCCTCGGAGCGCGAAATCCTGCTCTCCGGGGTCTACAACCTGGGCTTCCTGGGGCTCGCCTTCAACCCGAGCACCCTCCCCTTCCTCGACTGGTGGGCGCGCCGCCTCTACCGCGAGTGCCTGCACGAGATCGAGCGCGGCCTGTTCGTCGACCAGCGCTGGATGGACCTCGCGCCGGGGTTCCTGGCGCGCGCCGAGATCCTGCGCGATCCCGGCTACAACGTCGCCTACTGGAACCTGGCGCACCGCCCGATCGAGCCGATCGCGCCGGCCGCCGAGAACGCCGGGGCCGGCGGCTGGCTCGCCGGCGGCCGGCCGCTGCGCTTCTTCCATTTCAGCGGCTTCGACTTCGCGCGCCCGGAGCTGATCTCGAAGTTCCAGAACCGCTTCACCTTCGCCGAGCGCCCTGACGTCCTCCCCCTCTTCGAGCTCTACGCCGCGCGGGTGCGCGCCGAGGGGCAGGAGGAGGTCAGCGGGTACCCCTACGGGTACGGGCGGTTCGACAACGGCGTGGCGGTGCCGGAGATCGGCCGCCGCATCCTGCGCCAGGTCGATCCCGAGGGGAGGCGCTGGCCCGATCCCTTCGCGACCGCCGGGGGGGACAGCTTCTTCGCTTGGCTGCTGCAGCCGGCCGACGGCTCGCCGGCCGCCGTGCCCATCCCGCGCCTGGCGCTGGCGCTCTGGGACCATCGCCCGGACTTGAAGAGCTTCTTCCCCCACCCCTGGGGCGCGGACGCCCTGCGCTTCGCCCACTGGTTCGCCGCCAGCACCGGCACGCCGGAGAGGATCGATCCGGCGTTCACCGCCGGGCTCGACGCCCCGCTGCGCCGGGCCGGCGAGGTGGCGCGGGAGGACGTCGCCCGCGCCGAGCAGGCGCAGGCCGATCTCGCCTCGCTCCTCGACCGGCCGGACGGCCGCCCGCCGCTCTCCGCCGCGGAGATCTCCTGGCTCACCGCCGACGCCGGCTACGAGCCCGGCCGGCGGCCGCGGGTGCCGCGGCTGGCGCTCGAGATGCACCGCCGCCGCCCCGACCTGCTGCGCGCCCATCCCGACCCGCTGGGGGCGAGCCGCCTGGGGCTCGCCCTCTGGTACGTGACCTCCGGACGCCAGGAGTACCGGCTGCCCCCCGAGGTCGTCCTCCCGGTGGTGCGCACCCTGCCCTGGCGCCAGCGCGCCTGGGTCCGCCTCTGGTGGGAGAAACATCGGGAGAAGCGCCGCCGCGCGGAGCGGGCGCCGGAGCGCTCCCCGGTGCGCGTGGACGCCGCCCCGGCGGCGGTCCTGGGGACGAACCCTTCGACGCAGACGCCCGACGCCTCGCCGTTATCATTATCAATCGACGCCGCCGGGCCCAGGGGAGTGAGCGTGATCGGCTGGGCGACCGCCCCCACCGGGGTCGGCGAGGCCTGCCGCGGGAGCCTCGCGGCGCTCGACCGGGCGGGGATCCCGCGCGCCCTCTGGGTCCTCGACGGCCGCGCCGACGGTGCCCCCGGCGCGGCGAGCGAGGCGGAGCGCCAGGGTCTCCCCTACGATCCCCTGCTGTTCCACGTCAACGCCGACATGATGGAGACGGTGCTCGGGCGTATCCCCTCCGCGCTCCACCTCGGGCGGCACCGCATCGGCTACTGGTTCTGGGAGCTCGCCTACTTCCCGCTCGGCCTCGCCGGCGCCTTTCGCTGCGTCGACGAGGTGTGGGCGCCGACCCGCTTCTGCCAGGAGGCCTTCCGCACCATCTCCCCCGTCGAGGTGCGCTGGGTCCCCCCCTGCGTGGTCCCGCCGCTGTCGCTGAGCGCCCTGAGTGGCGATGCCGCGCAACCGGCGACCCGCGAGGAGCTCGGCGCGCGGCCGGACGACTACCTCTTCTGCTTCGCCTTCGACGCCCTGAGCGTCCCCGAACGGAAGAATCCCGCCGGCCTGCTCGCCGCCTTCGCGCGGGTGGCGCGGGGAGCCGGCCGGCCGGTCCGGCTGCTGCTCAAGGTCAACCACGCCGAGGCCGAGCCGGAGTACCTCCTCGAGCTGCGCCGCCGCGCCGCCGGCCTCCCGGTCACCTTCCTGACCTGCACCCTGAGCCGCCAGGCGCTCGACGGCATGCTCGCCGCCTGCGACGCCTACGTCTCGCTGCACCGTTCCGAGGGGCTCGGCCTGCCGCTGATCGAGGCGATGTACCTCGGCAAGCCGGTGATCGCCACCGGCTACGGCGGCGTCACCGACTTCCTGGACGAGACGACCGGCTTCGTGGTGCGCCACCGCCCCGCCGCCCTCGCCGTCTCCCAGGGCCCCTACCCGGCCGGCGCGGTGTGGGCCGAGCCCGACGTCGAGCACGCCGCGGCGCTGATGCGGGCTCTCGCCGACGCCCCCGAGTCGGCGGCGGCGCGGGTCGAGGCGGCCCGGCGGCGGGTGCGCGAGCTCTACGCCCCGGAGGCGGCGGGCGAGCGCCTCAAGCGGGAGCTGGACCGCATCGTGACTGAGCGGGGGGAGCGGGGCGAGCGGCGGCGCCCCCCAAGGGTGGACGCCGCGTGAACGGCTCCGGCACGCTGACGTTGCAGACCGCCGGACGCGTGCTGCGGGCCGAGGGGATGGCGGCGCTGCGCGAGCGCCTCTCCGACCGCGTGCGCGAGAGCCTGCGGCGGCGCTCGTTCCACGCCGCGGGGAACGCCGCGGGGCTCCCCGCGATCCCGGTGCTCAACCTCCTCCCCACCGCCCCCACTCCCCGGCTCGGCGGCATGCAGGTGCAGCTCCTCCACCGCATCGGCAACGAGGCGAAGCGGCGGCCGGTCGCCCTCCTCTACCCCGAGGCCAGCAACTACCGGCTGGAGGTCGAAGCCGGCGACCGCCGCCTGGCGCTCGCCATCCCCGGCGGGCCGCCGCCGTCGCCGGTGACCCTGCGCGACCCCGCCTTCGAGCGCGCCGTGGCGCGCGCCGCCGCCGAGGTGGGCGCCCGCGCCCTGCACGTCGAGGGGCTCGCCGCCATCCCCCTCGGCTCGCTCGCCGAGCTCCAGCGCTCGGGGCTCGCGCTCCTCCTCTCGGTCCACGACTTCAGCCTGTTCTGCCCGCGCCCGCACCTGCTCGAGCGCCCGCGGCAGCGCTTCTGCGGCTACTCGCGCGACCGCGACCGCTGCGCCGCCTGCCTGGCCGAGGACTGGCCGGTCGCGCCGGGGTTTCAGGAGGAGCGCCGGGAGATCGCCCGCGAGCTGCTGACGACCGCCGCCGCGGTGGTCTACCCCTCGGACTTCCTGCGCCGGCAGCACCAGGAGCTCTTCCCCGGCCTCCCCGCGGAGCGCCAGCGGGTGGTCGAGCCGCCGGGACCGGAGGGAATCGCCGCTCCTGTCCTTCGCGACGGCCCGCTCCGCCACGTCGCCTACATCGGCCAGGTCCTGCCGCACAAGGGGGCGCTGGTCTTCGAGGAGGTGGTGCGCCGGCTGCCCCCCGCCGCCGCGCCGGGGCTGCGCTGGAGCGCCTATGGCGGCGGCGACGCCGAGCTGCTGCGGCGCCTGCGCCGGCTCCCCCGCCTCCGCGTGCGCGGGTACTACCGCTCGGGATCGCTGGTCGACCGCCTGCGCCGCGACCGCGTCGACCTCGCCCTGCTGCTGTCGATCGTCCCGGAGTCCTACAGCCTGGCGCTCTCGGAGTGCATGGCGGCCGGGGTGCCGGTGGCCGCCTTCGACCAGGGGGCGATCGCCGAGCGCATCCGCCGTCACGGCGGCGGCCTGCTGGTGGCGCCCGAGGCCGGGGCCGACGGCATCGTCTCCTTATTGAGCGAGAGATCAACGGAAAATCTGACCGCGCCGATGTCGCCGATGTCGCCGATGCTGCCGATGATGCCGGGCGACGCCGCCGGCGCCTTCCAGGCGATCTACCGCGAGCTGGGGTTGAGCTGAGAGTCCGCGGCCGGCGCCGGAGCCGCGAAGATCCGGCTGGCGAGGAGACCTTTGCGTTGCATCTTGTAGCGCGCGAGAACGGCGAGCACCGCGAAGCCGTAGCGGACGCTGCGCCGGAAGCCGATCTGCGAGGCCTCCGGGAAGTAGCGGGTCTGGATCGGGATCTCCTGGATGCGCAGGCCGGCGAAGATCCCCTGCGCGATGATCTCGGTGTCGAACACGAAGTCGTCCGAGTTTCCCTCGAGGTTCACCGTCTCGAGGTAGCGCCGGCTGTAGGCGCGGAGTCCCGAGTGGTACTCGGAGAGGAAGACGTAGAAGGTGGCGTTGGCGACCGCGGTGAGGAAGATGTTCGCCAGGTACTTCCACTTCGGCATCCCCCCCTCGAGCGGCCGGCCGCCCAGCATGCGGCTGCCGAAGACGGCGTCGCACTCGCCGCGGAGCAGCGGCGCCACCAGCGCCGGGACGCTCTTCGGATCGTACTGGTGGTCGGGGTGGACCATCACCGCGATCTCGGCGCCGCGCGCCAGAGCCGTCGCATAGCAGGTCTTCTGGTTGCCACCGTAGCCGCGGTTGCGCGGGTGGACGATCACCTCGAGCCCCAGCCCCCGCGCCACCTCGACCGTGCGGTCGCGGCTCGCGTCGTCGACCACCACCACGTCGTCCACCCACTCCATCGGGAGGTCGCGCCAGGTGCGCTCGAGCGTCTTTTCGGCGTTGTACGCCGGCATCACCACGCAGATCTTCGGTCGAGGGGCGGTCACCGGGGGAGTGTATCGCGAGGGGGCGGAATGATAGGGGCATCATGCCGATGAGCGCCTTCTTCTACCCCGCCCGCCGCCACGACCGCGCGCTGACCGCGGTCGGCGAGGTCGAGCGGCTGGCGCGGGCGGCGTTGCGCCAGCTGCGCCATCTGCCGTCGGGGAGGCTGGGCGCGGGGCGCGCCCTGCCGCGGCGGCAGCCGGGGCTGGAGACGGTGTCGGAGGCGCTCGCCGAGCTGCCGCCGGCGGGGCCGCCGATCCTCTATCTGCCGGCGGTCTCCTGGAGCTACCGCTTCCAGCGCCCGCAGCACCTGGCGCTGGCGCTGGCGCGGGCCGGCCATCCGGTGCTCTACGTCGACGGCTTCCTGCGCAGCCGCCTGCTGCCGGCGCGCCACATCCTCCACACCCAGGGGAAGCTGCACGTGCTGCGCATGCGGGTCCCCGGGCGGCCGGACCCCTACCGCCAGCCGCTCGACCGCGCCACGGCGGCGCGGATGGCCGACACCATCGTCGCCGGCCTGGGGTCGGAGCGGCCGCTGATGGTGCTGGTGCAGCTCCCCTTCTGGGCCGAGCTCGGCCGCGAGCTCGCCCGCCGCCTCCACGTGCCGCTGGTCTACGACCGCATCGACCTCCACGTCGGCTTCCCCGGCGTGCCGGCGGGAATCGAGTCGGTGGAGGCGCGGCTGATCCGCGAGGCGGACCTGGTGTGCGCCACCGCCGGCGCCCTCGCCCAGCGCCCGCGCGAGGTCAGCCCGCAGGTCCTGCTGCTCCCCAACGGCGTCGATCTCGCGGCGTTCCCGGCTCCGGCGGCGGTGCGCGCCATGATCGGGGGAGAGCGGGGAGAGCGGCGGCGACACCGCCGGCGCCACCATCGGCTACGTCGGCGCCCTTGGGCCCTGGTTCGACGTCGAGGCCCTGGAGGCGGCGGCGCTCGCCTTTCCCGGCTGGCGCTTCCGGCTCGCCGGCCAGGTCGAGGACGCCGAGGTCGCCGCCCTCTCCGGCCTCCCCAACCTCGAGACGGTGGGCGAGATCCCCTTCGCCGACGTCCCCCATTTCCTCTCCGGGCTCGACGCCGCCCTCGTCCCCTTCCGCGACCTGCCGCTCACCCGCGCCGTCGATCCGGTCAAGCTCTACGAGGCGCTCGCCATGGGCTTGCCGGTGGTCGCCCGCCGCCTCCCCGAGACCGAGCGCTGGGCCGAGCCCCTGGTCTACCTCTACGACGACCCCGGGAGCTTCGTCCGCCAGGTGCGCCGCGCCCTCGCCGAGCGCTCACCCGAGCTGGCCGCCGAACGGCGAAGGGTGGCCGAGGGCGAGAGCTGGGACCGCCGGGCGGCCGAGCTGCTGGGGAGCGTGGGGGCGCTCACCCGACGCTGAGCCTCCCTTTGGAGCATGGTAAAGTTCCGCCGACCCGAGCTTCCGATGCCGATCGAAATCCCCCGCTCCGCCCGTATCTACGTCGCCGGCCACCGCGGCCTGGTCGGCTCGGCGATCGTCCGCCGCTTGAAAGACGAGGGGTTCGCCGAGATCCTCACCGCCACGCGCGACGAGCTCGACCTGCGCGATCAGGCGGCGGTCGGCCGCTGGTTCCGGGAGAACCGCCCGGAGTACGTTTTCCTGGTCGCCGGCACGGTGGGCGGCATCCTCGCCAACTCCACCCGCCCCGCCGAGTTCATCTACGACAACCTGATGATCCACGCGACGGTGGTGCACGCCGCCCACGAGCAGCAGGTCCGCCGCCTGCTCTATCTCGGCAGCTCCTGCATCTATCCGCGCGACTGCCCGCAGCCGATCCGCGAGGAGTACCTGCTGACCGGCCTGCTCGAGCCGACCAACGAGCCCTACGCGATCGCCAAGATCTCCGGCATCAAGCTCTGCCAGGCCTACCGCCGCCAGTACGGCTCGGACTTCATCTCGGCGATGCCGACCAACCTCTACGGGCCGCACGACAACTTCGACCTGCAGAGCTCGCACGTGCTGCCGGCGCTGATCCGCAAGTTCCACGATGCGAAGATCGCCGGCCGCGACGAGGTGGTGGTCTGGGGGACCGGCGCGCCGAAGCGCGAGTTCCTGCACGTCGACGACCTCGCCGACGCCTGCCTGTTCCTGATGCGCAATTACACAGAGGACAGCCACATCAACGTCGGCACCGGCGAGGACCTCAGCATCCGCCAGCTCGCCGAGGAGATCCGCGACGTCGTCGCCCCCGGGACCCGCCTGGTCTTCGACGCGGGCAAGCCCGACGGCACGCCGCGCAAGCTGCTCGACGTCGGCCGCCTCCACGCCCTCGGCTGGCGGCACTCGATCGACCTCGCGGCGGGGATCCGCAGCACCTACGACTGGTTCCTGGCGAATTCCGAGCGCGAGGCCGTCGTCCCTTCCGCCGCCTCGCGCGCCTGATGCCGTTCCTGGTGAACCGCTGGTGGCGCGCCCTCTCGGGGCGCGGTACGGCCGCCAGCCCGCTGCCTCCTCCGCCGCCGGGCGACGAGCTCGCGGCCACGCCGCCGTTCGAGTGCGGCGAGCGCGAGATCCAGCGCTGGAACGACGAGTGGCTCGCCTACCTGCGCGCCGAGTGGGAGCACCAGCTCACCCCCTACACCGCCTACCCGTCCCGGCCCCCCCTCCCCGCCGCGCCGCTCGACCTGCTCGAGCTCCAGCTCGGGGCCGGCTGGCCGATCGCCCTCTACTGCGACCGCGACGCCCTCGAAGGAAAGCGGGTGATGGAGATGGGGTGCGGCTGCGGCAACCTCGGCAAGCTGATCGCCCGCTACGTCGAGTCCTACCTGGGCACCGACTACAGCCCGCTGGCGCTCAAGATCGCCGCCCTCGTCTCGCCGCCCAACTGCACCTACCTCCACGTCGCCGACCGCGCCGGGCTGGAACCCTTTTTCGGCACGGTCGACACGGTGATCGGCCGCTTCTTCTGGATCCACCAGAACTTCCAGCTCGCCGGATGGAACCTCGAGTTCCTGGCGCACTTCCTCAAGGCCGGCGGGCGGCTCTACGCCGACTTCTACTGGCCGGACCCGGCGCGCGAGCAGGCGGTCGTCTTCCCCCCCGAGCACGCGCTGTCGAAGACCTACCCCTCGGCGACCTTCCGCTATGCCCGCGAGGACGTCGAGCGGCTGATCGCCGGCCGCCCGTTCCGCATCCTGCGCGAGGAGATCTCCCCCCGGATGCAGCGGCGCTACGTCGTCCTCGAACGCCTGGCCGGGCCCGCGGAGACCCCTTGATCCGCCGGCGGGATCTCCTCCTGCTGGCCGGCGCAGCCCTGCTGCTGGCGCTCGAGATCTGGGTCAGCACGGGGACCCTGGCCCCCGGCGCGGCCACCCTCGAGCACCCGTACGTCGACGGCCCCTGCCGCTACCTGATGAACATCGACCACTTCCACTTCAAGGCGACCTTCCTGATGCTCGACGGCGCGCCGCGCGAGCAGTGGGAGTTCAGCGTCGTGCTGCGCCGCCTCCTCTATCCCCTGCTCGCCTATCCGTTCATGAAGATCTTCGGCTTCGGCGGCGGCGGGCTGGTCACCAACGTCCTCTTCTCGGCGGCCGCGGTCGCCATTTTCTGGGTTTTCCTTCAACGCAGAAACGGCGGCCGCGTTCCCGTCGCCCTCCTGGCGCTCCTCGCCACCTATCCGGGCTGGATCTACTGGGGCGGGCTCCCCTACTCCTACGCGGCGATCGTCCCCGCCTCGCTGCTCTGCATGGTCCTGCTCTGGCGGGTGGAGGCGCTCGTGGGCTGGCGGCCGGCGCTCCTCGCGGGCTTAAGTCTGGGGGTGCTGTTCACCGCCTACGACCTCCTCCCCTTCTTCGGCGCGGCGGCCCTCCTGCTCCTCCTCTGGCGTCGCCGCTGGCTGGAGCTTCTGGTGCTCGCCGTCGCCCAGGTGATCCCGCCGCTGCTGGTCAACCAGCTCCTCGCCAGGGTCTACAAGGTTCCCTTTCGCAACGCCAACACCGAGGCGTACTACCACATCGTGCGCAGCTACCTCCCGCCCTACGACTGGGCCGGCTGGGGGCACCAGCTCGCCCTCCTCCCCCGGGTCTTCCTCGACACCTACCTGTTCAGCAACTTTCTCTTCGTGCCGCTGCTCTTCCTCGCCGGCGTCGTGATCGCCCGCTGGCTTCCCCGCGGTCCCGAGAAAGCAAGACTGCTCCAGCCGGCCGAGACCGCCGTCCTCGCCACCGCCCTCCTCCTCTTCCTGTTCAACAACGCGGCGCCGCCCTATCCGGGCTGGCAGCTGCGGGGGATCTGGATCGCCCGCCTCTATCAGCCCGTGCTGCCGGCGATGCTCGCCGTTCTCGCCGCCCTCTACGCGCGCGCCGCCAGCCTCCCCGAGCGGATGCGCCGGCTCGCCTCGGCGGCCCTCCTGCTGACCGTCGCCGTCGATGCCTTCGTGATCTTCGGACCGGTGCTGGGAGCGGCCGAGCTCAGCGCCCAGATCCATTACCGCTTCTACCGCCACGCTCAAGCGCCGGTCTACGCCGAGAACCTACGGAAGTTCGGCGCCCGGCCGGTGGGGTTCTGCGGCGATCCCGGGAAATAAGCCGACCAGCCAGGAGAGCGCGACGCACTGCACCATCAGCGTCGACGGGTACATGAAGCGAAAATCGAACATCGGAGTCGCGGCCAGGTAGGAAAGGTAATAGCCGGCCGGCAGGAGGAGCACGGCGGCGAGATCACGATACTTCGCGTCGCCGCTTCGCCACGAGAGCGCGGCGAGCCCGACGATCCCCACCAGATCGACGACCATCCAGACCAAATGGACCCCGGAGACCCAGCGCAGGACGGGGTGCTGGGAAACGTTGGTCGCCATCGCGATCAGCCGCTCCCGCACCGGCGCGAAGCGCTCGTTCAACGTCAGACGGTAGGGATTGTCGACGATCGAGGGATGGAAGAAATAGAACGTGCGGTCGAGGCCGAAAAGGGTTTCGAAGGCCTCCACCTTGATCCTGGCGAAGCGGCCGGGAAACTCCTCGACGGCCCGGAAGTACTCCGCCCGCAGCCGGAAATAATCCTGGCGGATCGCCGGATCGACATGCTTCGGCACGTCCCAGAAGATGAAGCCGATGTCCCCCGGCCGGTAGCGGGCGAGGGCGCCCGGATCGACGATGTGCGCTTTGGTCCACGGCAGCCGGTCGCAGACCGCGCTCCCCTCGGCGCAGAGCCCCACCAGGTCGAGCGCCATCACCGCCGAGTCGGTGTGGAACTTCTTGACGTGAAAGACGGCGTCGATCAGCGGGTTCGCCAGCAGGTAGAGGACGAGCGGCGAGGCCGCGAAGGCGAAGGCTGACCTCCGCGAGGCGCCGGCCCGCCGCACCCCCATCCAGAGCACGATCCCCACCACCGGCAGGACCACGACCGCGTTGTGGCGCACCAGGCCGAGGAGGACGGCGCAGGTGACGATCCCGAAGATCCGCCGGTGCGTGGCCCCGCGCCGGAAGAGGTCGAGGGCGAGCGCGCCGATCCAGAGCATCAGCACGGCGGCCCAGGCGTCCTTCCACAGCGTCATCAGATAGAACGCCAGCGGGCTGAGCGGAATCAACAGGACGACCAGCACCGCGAACGACCGCCAAGCGACCTTGCGCGGCTCCGCGTCTGGATGAAACAGCTCGAGGCACCCCCGCGCCAGCGCGCGCAGTCCGAAGACGCCCGCCAGGCACTGGCCGAGCATCAGCAGCCCGATCGCTCCCCCCAGCTCGAGCACGACCTTGATCGCGATCGCGAGCAGCGGCGGATGCCAGTCATTGAAGTTGCCGGTCACCGCCTGCCCGTACTGATCGATCGAGTCGGCCGACATCAGGCCGGGGAAGAAGACCCGCCAGATCGCGAGGGCGATCAGAATCGTCAGCAGATCCGGCCGGCGGTCGGCGGCGAGCCAGCGGTGCAACCGCGATGGACGTGGTGGAATCGTGATTTCGCGGCTCATCGTGTACTCTTCCGCCGCCGAGAAGAGCATCGAGAGGAAGGCGAAGTCAAGGAGACCGATTTGAGTCTGGAGGAACGTCCCGAGAGGCCGCGGACCGATCCCGCCGCCGAGCGCTACCGGCAGGAGCGCGCCGCGCACTGGGACGGCGTCGCCCGCAAACGCCGCGGAAGCCCCGCCGCTCGGGGGCCGCCGGCGCCTACCAGCGCCGCCTCGCCAAGGTCTATCGCTTCCTGGTGCCGCCGGGGCTCAAGGTGCTGGAGCTCGGCTGCGGCGGCGGGGACCTGCTCGCCGCCCTCGCGCCGTCCCGCGGGGTCGGCGTCGACTTCTCCGCGGAGGCGGTGCGCCAGGCCGCCGAACGGCATCCGGCCCCGAGCCTGCGCTTCCTGGCCGCCGACGCCCACGACCTCGGCAACCTCGGGGAGCTCGCCGGCAAGACCTTCGACGCCGTGATCCTCTCCGACCTGATCAACGACGCCTGGGACGTCCAGCGCCTCCTCGCCCAGGTCGCGCCGCTCACCCATCCGCGGACGCGGCTGATCCTCAACACCTACAGCCGCCTCTGGGAGCTGCCGCTCGCCCTCGCCGCCCGCCTCGGCCTCGCCCAGCCCACCCTCTATCAGAACTGGCTGACCGTCGCCGACGTCAAGAACCTCCTCGGCCTCGCCGGCTTCCGCGCCATCCGCCACTGGCCGGAGGTGCTGCTGCCGCTGCCGATCCCCCTGCTCGCCCCGTTCTGCAACCGTTTCCTGGTGCGCCTCTGGCCCTTCCGCCACCTCGCCCTGACCAATTTCCTGGTCGCTCGTCCGGAGCCAGCGCAGCCCGCGCCGCTGCCGGAGGACGCCGATCGTCTCGGTGGTGGTGCCGGCGCGCAACGAGGAGGGGAACATCGCGAGCGTCTTCGACCGCCTGCCGGAGATGGGAGGCGGCACCGAGATCCTCTTCGTCGAGGGGCATTCGAAGGACGGCACCTGGGCCGCCATCGAGCGCGAGATCGCCGCCCACCCGGAGCGGCGGGCGCGGGCGTTCCGGCAGAGCGGCAAGGGGAAAGGGGACGCCGTGCGCCTCGGCTTCCAGGAGGCGAGCGGCGACGTGCTGATGATCCTCGACGCCGACCTCACCGTGCCGCCGGAGGACCTCCCCCGCTTCTACGAGGTGATCCGCTCCGGGCGCGGCGAGTTCGTCAACGGCGTGCGCCTCGTCTACCCCATGGAGAAGGACGCCATGCGCTTCGCCAACCTGCTGGGGAACAAGTTCTTCAGCCTCGCCTTCTCCTGGCTCCTCGGGCAGCCGATCAAGGACACCCTCTGCGGCACCAAGGTGCTGCGCAAGGCGGACTACGAGCAGCTCGCCGCCAACCGCGCCTACTTCGGCGACTTCGACCCCTTCGGCGACTTCGACCTCCTGTTCGGCGCCGCCAAGCTCAGCCTCGAGATCGTCGAGGTGCCGATCCGCTACCGCGAGCGCACCTACGGCGAGACCAACATCCAGCGCTGGAGCCACGGCTGGCTGCTGCTCAAGATGTGCGCCTTCGCCGCCGGCCGCATCAAGTTCATCTGATCGCAAGATCCTGGCGATAGGGCGATGGGACTGAAGCGCTGGCTCGAGCACCCGCTGACCCGCGGCCTCGACCTCGACGACCCGCGCACCACCCACCTGCGCCGCCAGATCCTCGCCGGCAAGCCCTTCCTGCGCCGCATCTACGAGGAGTGGTATCGGGCGATCGCCGCCTCGCTCCCTTCAGGACCCGGCCGTGTCCTGGAGCTGGGCGCCGGAGCCGGCTTCCTCGCCGACTTCGTCCCCGGCCTCGTCCGCTCCGAGGTCTTCTACACCCCCGGCATCGACGCCGTCCTCGACGGCCTCGCCCTCCCCTTCGCCGCCGCCTCCCTGCGCGGCATCGCGATGACCAACGTCCTCCACCACCTGCCGCGCCCCCTCGCCTTCTTCCACGAAGCCGCCCGCTGCGTCCGCCCCGGCGGCGTGGTGACGATGATCGAGCCCTGGGTCACCCCCTGGTCGAAGCTCGTCTACACCCGCCTCCACCACGAGCCCTTCGATCCTGAGGCCCCCGACTGGAACCTCCCCCCCGGCGGCCCCCTCTCCGCCGCCAACGGCGCCCTCCCCTGGATCCTCTTCGTCCGCGACCGCGACCGCTTCGCAACCCAAGCGCCGGAGTGGCAGGTGCGTTCGATTGAACCGATGATGCCGCTGCGCTACCTGGTCTCCGGCGGGATCTCGCTGCGCGGGCTGATGCCCGCCGCGAGCTACCCGCTATGGGCCGGGATGGAGCGGGGGCTGGGGAGTGTTTCGCGGCGCTCGGCGATGTTTGCTCAGGTGGTGCTCGAACGGCGGGGTGGGATGACGAGCGGGTAGGAGCGTTTGTAGCGCGTGGTCAAAAGGCAACTCCGGAAGCTTCCACACAGCGCGCCCCGAAGGGGCGAAAATTTGAATAGCCGGGTGCTTTAGCGCCCGGTATCGGACGTTCCCCCTTTCCATCCGCCCTGAAGGGGCGGTGCCTTTTCGCACAAGATGAGGCTAGCCCGAAAGGCACCGCCCCTTCAGGGCGGATGGTGTATGGTTAGCCACGGGACCCGGCGCTGAAGCGCCGGGCTAATCAAATTTTCGCCCCTTCGGGGCGCCCCTTGGGGCGTTTACGGGCGTCATTGCGGCGACGCGCACAAGCTGCCGGCCCGTCAGCCATCCTCTGATAGCATGACGGCATACTGGTTCCCACGGAGGTTCGCGATGACGAAAATCACCTGGTCCCACCTCGCTTCCCTGCTCGCTCTCCCCCTCGCGATGACGCTCGCTTCCGGACCGGCCCGGGCGGAGGTTCCGGCCGACGCCGCGGCGGAGCTGACGCGGGCTCGGGGGCTTCAGGCCCAGGGGAATTCCAAGGAGGCGTGCAGGGCCTACCAGCACGCCAGCGAGCTCGCGCACGGCCAGTCGTCGCCGAGCTTGCTCGGGCTGTCGGGCTGCTATACCCAACAGAAGGAAGGGAACAAGGCAGTCGCGGCGGCGCGCCAGGCCCTCGCGGTCGCGGCGACTCCCGAGGAGCGTACGCTGGCCACCACGGCTCTGGGATTGGATCTCCTCCGGCAGCCCGACGAGGCCGCCCGGACCGAAGCCTTGGCTCTGTACAAGGAGCAGGCGGCCGGCACGGCCAAAGCCCAAGGCCGAAGAGGAGTCCTCCTCGCGCTGCTCTCGCTGCACCGGGATCAGGAAGCCGCGGAGGTCCTGCGGGGCTTGCGGACGGAGATGAGCGAAGACGACCTCCAGGATCAGATTCTGAACGGTCTTTCCTACCCCGGGCCAAGCGACGACAAGAAACAGCATGAGGACTTCAACGAGAGGGTGCATCGGCTCTCTCCCGACGTGCCTCTGGGCTCCGGCGGGAACGTCACCCGGCCGGAAATCCGCACGAACCCCCGGCCGGAGATCACCGCCGAGGCGAGCCTGCACCATGGATTCTCCGGCACGGTGATCCTGGAGACGATCATCGATGCCGAGGGAAAGGTCGGCAAGATCAGAGTTCTTCGGGGTCAGCCCATGGGGCTCAGCGAAAGTGCCGTGAAGGCCGTCAAGACCTGGACCTTCAAGCCGGCGACCCTCGACGGCAAACCGGTGAAGGTCTACTACGTGATCACGGTCAACTTCCAGATCTCTTGAGGATTCCAGGGCGCCTCAGCGCAGCCCCTTGCGGATGACGAGCTTGAGCCCGGACCAGACCTCGGTCACCGCGCAGACCTTGACGTCCACGAAGCCGAGCGGGAGGGCCACCTCGCGGATCGTCTCCTCGGTGATGTCGGTCGGAACCTTGGACGCCTTCTTGGGCCACGAGACCCAGACCGTGGCATCCGGGCGGATCGCCTGGCGCAGGACGGCGAGTTGCGCGGCCAGCTCCGCGCTCTCCGTCACGAAGAGCTGCACGATGTCGGTGCTCGCCGTAACCTGAAGGCCGAACGCCACGCCGTCGGGAAGCGGAGCGAGGAGATCGCGATAGCCGTCCGGAGCGCCGGGGGCGACGACGGAGCTTCCTTCCTTGATGCCGAGCTTCTTCGCGAGCGGAGTGCCGGAATAGCCGGCCGGGTTGGAAGTTGTCATGCGGCGTCAACTCTGACTCACGGATAAGCGGCGCCGGAGGGCGTCCACGAAGCGATCATTTGCACGGTGAGATACCAACTCGAGCGGCGAGCTGCCCGTCCTGTGAGCGAACCAGAAGGTGTACACCAGCAAGACCAGCGTCAGGACCACGTTCGGCCAGGCGTTGAGCTTCCATTGCCAACTGACCACCCAGACGGGATCTGCCGAGAAGGGCCAAAGAGGATGCAGCGGCCACGGGTAGCCGTCGGGGCCGCGGGAGCCCACGAGATCGCCCAGGAAGTGCAGACCGACGCTGGCCAGGACCAGGACGGCCACGAGCATCCGGCGAAAGACGGCAGCCGCCGCGCCGGTCAGCAGCAGAGCGAACAGCACGTTGTGCGCGAGAACATGATGGTACTGCGACCACCAGAGAAGAGGCTCGGCGGAGCTCCGCGTGGCGAGCTCGGCGACCAGACCCAAGCCATCGACATCCGGGGCCACGGCGGCGCCGACGATCCAGGCCTTCTCGGCTCGCGAAAGGCCAGGAGCGGCGGTGGCAAGGCTCCAGCCGACGAGCGCGTGTGTGATGGGGTTCATCGGAACTGCCCAATCGGGCATCAGCCCTCCGCGGATTCTCCCTTGGGCCGTAGTGGTCTTCCAGGATGGACAAGATCCCCCGGAATGAGCGAATACACCACCGCATCCGCCGGCGCGCCATGGAAATAGATGCGGTTTCTGGCCACGCACTCCCGCACGGCGCCCAGCTTCTCCGCGACGCGCTGGCTCGCGGTATTGCTCACCAGGACGAGGATCTCCAGGCGCGTGAAGCCAAGGTCCACGAACCCGATGTCCGCGGCCATCCGGGCCGCTTCGCAGGCGACGCCCTGGCTCCGGTAGGGATCGCCGACCCAGTAGCCGAGGTTCCCCATGCGGTGCTCCGGCCGGATTTTGTTGATACCCGTGGCCCCCATCACCTTTCCGGACGACGTCGCGAAGATCCCCAGGGGGAATTCGCTCCTCTCCTGCCAGACCCGCTCACAGAACGCCATCCGGGCCGCGGCCTCGTCCTGCGAGTAATCCGGGGTGCACCACGGGAGCCAGTACGAGAGGGATTCGACCGATTCGCGCACGGCGGCGAAGAAGCTCTCCGTGTCGGCCAGGGTGAAGGGGCGGACCATGATCTTGGAGCTCGACCGCATGGGCTGCCTTTCAGACGATGACCTCTCCGAGCCAGCCGCGGTCCGGGTCCCATTTCCCGGCGACGCGAGCGCCATTGAACGTATGCGTACAACAACCGCAGAGGAGCGTGACGTGCTCGGGGCCAAACGCGGGATCGACCTTCTGCAGCTTCCCCTCGTCATCGACGTAGAGGCCGCTGAAATACGTCGACTCGCCGAGCCTCACGACGTCGCGACGTTCGCTCTCCTGCAAGGCGACCATCCAGAAAATCGGGTCGGGCTGATCGAGACGCGCGACCGCTTCGCTGTGCACCTCCGCCCAGTCGCAGCCGACTTTCGAGAGGAGGAAGCGGAACAGCGGCGTGTAGTCGAGACCCCGGCGCTGCTTCCCATGCATCGTGCCATGCGTGGCGTCCGACTCCTTGGCTCTCTTGGTATTGCGCTCATGCCGGGCGTCGCCGCCAAAGTCGTGGTGCACGTTTCGCGCTACCGTGTTGACCTTGCGGTAGAGCGGTTCCTTTTGCATCCGTTGGGATCTCAACCTGTTTCTCCAGACTCTCCCGGGTCCAACCGCCGCCCCAGGAACAGCGCCCCCGGCACCGGGTTGTCGCAGTAGGGCGCGATCTCCGTGAATCCCAGCGACCGGTAGAGGGCGATGGCGCCGCCCATCGACGGCAGGGTGTCCAGGTACACCTGACGATACCCGATGCGGACCGCCTCGGTCAGCACGGTTTCCGCCAGGCGGCGGCCCAATCCGGTGCCGCGAAAGGCCGGCTGGACGTAGAGCCGCTTGATCTCGCAGAGCTCGGCCCCAAGCGGACGCAAACCCACACAGCCGACCGCGCGGCCGCCGGCGATCGCCAGCCAGAGAGCGCCGCGCGGGGCGGCGTAGCGGCCGGGAAGGTCCGCCACCTCGCCTTCGAATCCCTGGAAATCCAGCGGGACGCCGAGGCTTGCGGCGTACTCCTCGAACAGCTCGCGGAGCGCGGGGACCTCGCCGGGGATCAAGGCCTTGCGGATTTCCATCGGCTTAAAGTACTACAGTGGAGCCGTGGGGAGGAGTCTTCTTGGAAAGAGAGAGGAGGCCAGCACATATGGATTTCAATCTGTCCGTGACGCGTCACCGTCCGGTCTACATCCTGCTCGGCACTCTGCTGCTGAGCGCGGTGCTCGTCCCCGGGATCGCTCTCGAATACTCCTACGATGGGTTCTCCCGGATCGCCGCCGCCGCCGGCTTTGCCGTCCTGCTGGCGACGTTGGGAGCCACCTGGCGGATGACCCGCGCGACGCGGTACGACGCGGCACCAACCCCCCTCGACGCGATGACCCGCCTCGGCCTGCTCCTCGGGATGCTCTGGGTGATCGAAATCGGCATCAATAACGTGATCGCTCCCCCGCTGCCCGGGCGCGACACCATCGACAACCTCTTCTGGGGGCTCATCGCCCTGGGGATCCTGGCCGCCTCGGCCGCGTCGGCGTTTCGATCGGGACGGCTCCGCCGGGGGATCGTGGCCGGCGCCTGGACCGGCTTCGTCAGCGGCGCGGTGGCCTGCGGGACGGCGCTGGCCCTGGCCGTTTTCGGCATGTCGCTGCTGCGGAGCGACCCGGTCAATCTCGCCGAGTGGGCGAACCGGGGGACGGACTCCACCGCGCCGACCCTCGCCGCCTACCTCGCCTACGAGACTTTGGCCGGTGCGTTCCTCCACCTCGTCGTTTCAGGGCTGGTGATGGGAGCCCTCCTGGGCGTGGCCGGCGGAGCGCTCGGCGCCTTGGCGAAGCGTGCGCGGCCGGGGCTCCGCTCCGACCCACCCGAGCGCCCGTCCCCTTCGCCTTAGACTAGCCCGGGCTCGGCGTCGTCACCCGAATGGACAACGCGTGCCGGAACACGTTCCGCGGGTCCCAGCGCGCCTTGATCCGCTGGAGACGCGGGTAGTTGTCGCGGTAGTAGAGCGTGGGCCAGGGAACGCCCGAGGTGTTCAGCGCCGGGTCGGCGTGATCGGGATCGGGATGATTGATGAACGATCCGTCGTACGCCTCGCCCGGCACCGGCACTCCCCCGCTCTCCGCGAACAGCTCGCGATAGAAGGCGCGCACCCAGGCGAGGTTCTTCGCCTCGTCCCGCGGATCGACCCAGCCGGTGGTGCACGCGATATCGAGGATCGAGCCGCGTTGCGCGGAGGCGGTCGCGTCCGTCGCGACGGTGTTGATCCGCCCGCCGTAGGTGGCCATCCCCAGCATGCCGCCCATGACGTCGTGATCGGTGCGCGTCAGATAGTCATACGCGACGCCGATCTGGCGATCGGTCCACCGCTTCCTGAGCAGCGCGTCCTTGCCCTTCATGCTCACCCCGCCCGGCGGCATTGCGAACAAATCGGGAAACGGATTCAGGGCGAACTCGAGCCAGGACATCCGCACGACCTCGAGGCCGTGCGGCGCGGGAATCCCTTCACTCAGCGCCGCCAGATGCTCCTCCCTCTGCCGATCCGCGCCGTCCCCGGCCGTGCTCACGCCGCGGACGACGAGCTTTCCGAACTCATGGCGGTGCAGCTCCAGGAGGGCCCAGAGCGAGGCGTGCGGCGAATCGGCGCCGCTGTGGCGCTCGCACCAGTCGCCATGATTCTGGAGCAGCCGCAGGAACGCCGGCTCGTCGATCTCGCTCCAGTCCCATTCCACCTTGAAGGTGGTGATCGCTTCCGGAGCGCGGGGGAGCAGCTGCGCGGGATCGTCGTCCGCGGCGTCCGTGGCGTCCGGCGCGCGGAACCAGTAGCGGGTGACCACCCCGAAGTTGCCGCCGCCCGCCCCCGTGTGCGCCCACCAGAGGTCGTGATTCGGATCGGACGCCTCCCGGGTCGCCACCACCGGGTGCGCCCGTCCGTCCGCGTCGACGGTGACCACCTCGACCGCCTGGAGATAGTCCGCGGCGAGGCCGAGTTGGCGGCAGAGGAAGCCGAAGGCGCCCCCGGCCACGTGCCCGCCCATGCCGATCTCCGGCCACTCGCCGAGCGGGATCACGGTGCCCCACCGCTCGGAGAGCGCCCGGAACGTCTCCCCCACCGTGGCACCGGCCTCGACGGAGATGGCGCGCATCTCCTTGTCGTACTCGATCCCCTTCATGGGTGAAACGTCGAGGATCACCTTCACTTGCGGATCGGCGACGAAACCCTCCAGGCAGTGCCCGCCGCTCGTCACCACCAGCCGCCGCCCCTCCCGCACCGCCTCCTCGACCGCCGCGACCACCTGCCCGGTCGAGGCGGCCAGCCGCACGTAGTCCGGGCTGGCGACGAACCGCTTGTTGAAACGCTTCTCGACCACGGCGCGATAGCGCGGGTCGTCGGGTCCGATCTTGGGGGAGTCGAGCTGCGGATCGTCGGTCGTTCGGGATGTCGTCATGGTCTCCTCGGGAACCCTGGGTGTCAGACTCGCGGTGGCGCTCAGCTGGCCAGCCGCCTTCAGTTTAGTGCAGCGCGCCCGAAGTCGGGATCTTGGTTCGTGCGGTTCCGACGGGGACGGGAATCCTGCGGCGGAGGCCCTACCCTCGTGGATTTCCCGTATCCCCGTCGAGGACGCCGTGCGAGACCGGCCACACCTCCCCGCTGACCTCCCTCTTGCATCCAAGAGTACTTTGCGGTACAAAGTTCCCATGAACACCATCAAGCGTCCCATCGCCGCCCTGGAGCTCCTTCTCCTCTTCCCGGCCGCCTTGTTCATGGCGGCTCTCGTCGTGCGCCAGTTGCAGCCGCTGCTCGCGGCACCGGCGCAGGCCGCTCAGGCGATCGTCCTGTGGTACGCGGGGCGGGTGTGGACCCTGTGGGTGCTGCTCATCGCTCTGCCTCTGGCCGTGCTGGTCACCGGCGGCGCGGCGCTCTGGCGGGGGTGGAGGGAGGACGCCGGGCTGCGGGAGGCGGCGCGGCGGCCGTTCGTCGCCATCCGCTCGCACGGAGCGGCGGTCTTCGTGGCGGCGGCGACGTTGAGCGCCGGGGTCTTCCTGGCGATCGTCGCGTTGCACATGATGGCGAATTGAGGGCGGGCGGAGGCAGAGGCCGATGCGGGCGACGCGCGCAACAGCCAGCCGGTCGACCGCTCTGGTCTCTCGGAGTGTTTGTGCGCGACGCCAAATGGCAACCTGGAACGACCCCAAAGGCGCGCCCCGAAGGGGCGAAAATCTGAGTAGCCCGGTGCTTTAGCGCCGGGTTTCGGCCTCCCCTCAACCCCATCCGCCCTGAAGGGGCGGTGCCTTTCGCGCTGACTCGCGCAAGCGCGGCGACACGCGGGTTTTGTGCCTGAAGACGAAATGGACCACCTCGGCGTCCCTGTAAAGAGCACCGCCCCTTCAGGGCGGGCCGGTGTGTGGGAGCCCGGAACCCGGCGCTAAAGCACCGGGCTAATCAAATTTTCGCCCCTTCAGGGCGCGCCTTGGGGAGTTTTTCAGGATGCCTTTTGGCGACGCGCACAAATGGCCATCGTGGCGGTGGGCGGATGCTGCTCTGTTCGAAGGCAGACCTTCGACATCTCCTGGCCGCGAGATGTCCATCGGAGGGGCCCGGAGGGGAAAGAACAAAGCTCCCTGCGCGATAGGTGGCCGAAGTCCGGACGGCCCTGGCGATCCGGCCTCAAATCGGCTGCCACCTGGATCAGAGAACCAGCCTCAGGACCGGGGGCGGCCGAAAAACAAGATGTAGCCGTCCGCGTCCTCGAGCTCGAATCCCCGCAAGCCGTCGTGCGTGTCCTGGAGGGGTTCCGAGAGCTTGACGTGGCGCGCAGCAAACTCCGCGGCCAGCGCATCCGGATCCGGAACGGAAAAGTAGGCGTCCCAACGGGCCGCGGGGTCCCGCCTGGAGTTGGGGAGCGGAGAGACGCCGACGCTCTTGAGCAGGATCATCGCGCCGCCGCGGCACACGATGCCGAAGAAGGGGGCCTCGGCGGGCTCTTGGTAGGTGATCTCGAACCCGAGCTGATCCCGGTAGAACGCGAGCGCTGCTGCACAGTCCTGCACGATGAAGAACGGCGAGGCGCTGGAGATTTCCGGTTTCGTCATAGGAGCTCCCAACCGTTGGCTTGAGACAGAGCGGCCAGCCAGATTATCCCGGTGCCGCATTTCCCGTCAACACCATGGGGACGAGATTCAAGATCGAGCGCCCCATCGACGCCCCGGAGCTCCTTCTCCTCTTCCCGCGTCACCTTCGTTTGGCGTTCCTACAGCCTTTTGGGGCCTTTCCTGGCGTTTCTTATTGTTTTTTCTCGTTGAACATTGTTTGACGCCGTAGAACACACTTCTGCCAGCCTCGAACATTGTTCGAGCGCCTGGAACACGGCGGCGGCGCCCTACAACAGGTACTGGCTCATTTTGACACGTCCTTAGTTTCTGAATCGGGCAGAATGGCGATCAGGTCCGCGATTTCCCACTTCCGCGTCTCGACTCCGGCCGCCATCGCGGGGGTGATTCCCTTCCCCAGGGTCATGTGAGCCCGGCAGAAGTTGTAGTAGGCGAAGTGGACCGAGATGGCCGCGCAGTGGTTCTCAACCTTCTTGCTGTGGCCGTTCGTCAGGCGAGTGAAGCGCCTCATGCTCATCCGCATGGTGAGGTTCTGGCGCTCCACAAACGAGGTGCTGACGTGCTTCTTGTCCGGGTTACCGGTGATCGCCCGCTTCTCACAGCCGGTGCATTCCGCCGGGCTGTAGCGCGTCTCTGGGCCAGACGGCGCGGCGGCGTAGATCTTGTGGAGCTGGGCAAAGTCCACGTCCCCGCCGAAAGCATCCTCGACGGCCGAGAGATACGCCTTGAGCCCGTCCGTGGTGAGCTGCACGCGGTTGGACAGCCGTCCGACTAGATCCTGCATCAGCTCCGTCGCGCTGCCGATGTCCCGCGAGCCCACGAGCCACGACGGCACCAGCTTGGTGTCCGCGTCGATCGCTACGAAGGTCCACACGTCGCCGTAGCCGAAAACGCCCTTCTTGTCCTCCGGAACGTTCTTCGCTTTCGCGTAGCAGAACTCCCAAATCTCATCGACCTGTAGGCGCTTGCAGGGGAGCCCCACGAGGTGCGCATCCGAGTACTCGGCGCACACCCTGGCAAGGTCCACCAGGAGCTTGGTGACCGTGTTCCGGGCCACCCCGGTCATGCGGGAGGTGGCGCGGATCGAGTTGCCTTCCACCAGGGCGGCCACGACGGCAGTACGGTCGGCGTTGCTGAGGACGTTTGCCATACTGAACATTATGCGTGAGCGGACGGGGAAAGTCAAGGGGTTTGCTGGTCCACATAGTCCACGACACCCTAGAAGCGTGTCTAGACCTTGCCCAGATGCGCTTCCAGAGTGTCGTGGCCCCAGTCCAGGAGCGCTTCCAGGGTGTCGTAAGGACAGCCCATGCATTGACGGGGGTCGCCCCTTCGCCTTAGACTCCGCCGCAGATTCCTAAAAGAAGGGGGTGCCAGTGATCGAGCGTAACCTCGTCAAGGTGTGGGGGCAGCTTCGAAGCGCCAAGGTACAGCGCAAGGATTTCCTGGAGCGAGTCCGCATACGGGGTTTGCGGGGCATCTCTGATCTGAGTGTCACCTTCTCCTATCCCGTATCCGTGCTAGCTGGCCCCAACGCCTGCGGAAAATCTACTGTCCTCTTCTCGCTCGCATGCGCTTACAAGGTTCCCTTTACCGGCGTCAAGGACTATGTGCCGTCGACAATTTTTCCACGATTTACATCCAAGCATACCACTCAGCAGGATGTCACGCTGGAAACTGCCCTTGAGTACAACTACATCGCCGCCGGTGAGCCCATCTACATGAGATGGCGTAGGACCAAAAGAGGATGGGGCCGCAGCTTCGGCGGAGCAAAGCGAGGACAGCAACCTGAGCGTACTTTGTATCTTCGCACGCTCGCCAACTTGAGCAATCCTTCCGAGGTGCGCAGCTATCTCCAAATGGGACGCCAGCAGCTAACCGTTAAGGACGTTGACGCCTCATTGTTATCCTTCGCTCATCGCATTCTTCCCTTTGAGTACGAAAGGATGTCAATTTTCGCTCATGGCAAGAAAGAGTTGTTCTTTGCTAGCAGGACCGCGCACGAGGCCCCTTCATCCGGCGGACCTTCTTATTCAGAGTTTCACATGTCTGCGGGCGAGAGGTCGGTTCTTAGGCTATCCGCAGCTCTGTCAAAGCTCCAAAATTCCCTAGTCCTGATTGACGAGATTGAAACGGGTTTACACCCCTATATCCAACAGCAGCTAATGTTTGAGTTGCAGCACTTAGCCTTGCGCAATCAGCTTCAGATTGTAGTCACTACTCACAGCCCGGTAGTAATCGAGTCCGTTCCCGAAGAAGGACGCATTTTTCTTGAGCGCCTTGTCGGCTCTGACAACGTCCAAATGAAGGCCCCGTATCGGGACATCATCCAGCGGGCAATGTATGGAGTTTCCCGAAACAAATTGTCCGTGCTCTGTGAGGATGAGGTCGCGGAAGGAATTGCGCTGGGAATCTTTGACTACCTATGCCCCAAGTTGCAAATAGTACCCTCGGACGTTGTCGTCGGAAGAGACACAGGGAAAGACGAGTTCGCCACTTACCTCAAGGCCTTAGCTCGGTTCGATTTGCTCGGCGCTTTCGTGTTTCTCTTAGACGGCGACGCCCGCAACCTAGAACCAGCACTGAAAGAAGCAGCTCGCGAGGTTGGCAAGGTAGCTCCCAGCATCCTTTTTCTTCCAGGGCATGCCGCTCCCGAGGAGTGGATTTGGCGGTGTATCCAGGATCATATCCCCGAATACGCCGCAGACTTCTCTGTCCCTGAGGATGAGCTGGGCTCACAGATTAGGCGGCTCGTTAGTCTGTACGAAGCGGTCAGCGACAAGGACAAGAATAAAGCTAAAGAGCGTTTCTACGCTCTCTGTAGCGAATTCCTCAGGAGAGAACAGGGCGAGGTGGCAAGGATGGTTGGGAAAAGAGAAGCAGACCGTGGTGAGTTATTCACCGTCACGCAATCCTTTGAGACTGCGGTTTCAGAGTGGCGCAGTCAACGAGAATAGGGTTAGGTGTGTGGTGTGTTTCCCTCGCCCTTATGCCACCGAGCAGCTGCGGCCTTTCGGGCGCTCTCGCTTCGCTCCTCTGGCGTCATCCTTTCCGATCTAGCCTTCCCCCCTTTTAGGCCGCCGAGTCGGCCGAGAGCTGCGGCGGCGGTACGGATCGGGTCTTCTGGCGCGGACTCGGGCGCTGGGGGCGCTGTCCCGGTCAAGATGCCTACGGATTGAAAGGCGCGGGAGTTGAAATCGCGAGGTCGCTTCAATGGTGGCCTTGGTGTGCGTGACTGGTTTGGCATGCCCCATGGTACCACGGGCGGCCCGTACAGGCGCCGCCCGTGGATCTAGACGGACTCGCGGACGTGCCGCCCTACGATCTGCCCGGCTTCCGGCAGCTCGCCCCGCAGGAGGGCGCCTGCAAGCTCTGACGCGAGGGCCTTGACCTGCCTTGCCGACCGCAGCGTGGCCACGATCTTGTCGGCGGGGAGGTAGACCAGCGTGAAGAAGCTGCTGCGGATGTCGCGCCGACCGTCGTCGCCCCGGTAGTAGCCGAACGGTAGGGAGATCATCCCCCGGGCGTTGACCGTACCGGCGGCCAGGGTGACATCGAAGCGGCCCTGTCTCCATCCGAGGGGGATAGGCTTCCCCGCTCGCCGTACCGCCTCCAGGTGGCGGTCAGCAGCGAACGCGAGCCAAATGCCGACCGAGATATGACCTTCCGCCGCCGCCCAGCGCTTCCATTGAAGCGATTGCTTCTCCGTTGCGCGGACGGTGAACGCGGCCGTCTTCATGGCCGCGCACCCCACGGCGGCCCGACCATGGATTCCAGGCCGAACGCGATGCCGCTACAGCGCTCGGCGTAGTGCGCGGCCTGGAACGATAGCCGCTCGTCTTCCACCCCCAGAGAGACCGTCTCCCGCTCCTGCGCCACGGCCAGCAGGAAGGCTTCCGCGTGGCGGATGTCGGCGGCAACGGCGCGCAGCTCGGCGCGGGTGGTCGATTCCCTCCAGGCGGGCCACTCCCCGCTGGCCTCGAGAGCGAGGTCGTAGAGCATGGCGCCGATGTGTTCCAGGGCGAGGCGGTCCGCGTTCTTAGTGAAGTGCATCAGGAACGTGAAGCGGAAGGCGGGATGGTCCTCCCAGTCGTAGGCCGGGGGCGGGATGCGGGGATCGTTGGAGTAGGGGGGCGGGGGCGGTGGGGGTGCGCTAGACTGCGGGGTTAGCTCGGGCATGGGTCAAGGCTCCTGCTCGGGTCAGGTCCGGCGGTCGTGTTCGCGCACTCCGCCGGGCCGCTTGTGTGGTGTCCAGAGAGGGACATTCCCTCCCCTTCGGGGAGGACACTACACCAAATCTTTGCCCGTAAACCACTGATTTTAAAGATTGTTTTACGTCAGGTCAAAATGAGCCAGTACCCTACAACATTGTTGGACGCCGTAGAACATCCTGTTTCCGGCCTCGAACATTGTTTTTTCCCGGAGACCATTGTTATAGCCGCTGGGAGTCTGTTGTAGCGCCTCGAGGCGTGAGAAAAGCCGGCAGAAACGGAAAAACGGGACGAGAGTCCCTAAAACCGCGGCTGAGCCTGGAAAACGGCGCGTGGGCAAGAAACAGCGGGATTTACAGGATGATACGCCGGATTGGAGTGTTCCAGCGCTGGCTTACGATCACCCTGCGACGGAGGGTGTAGAGACGTGACAGGTCGTAACGAGAACCTAGCGGTCATCACGGGGACGGCGTCACGTCTCCGAAGGGGCAACGCCGGCCCAACCGGCAAGGTCCTGCGCGGGCACACCGAGGCGATTTTCATCGACGTGTGGATCTGAAGAGAAGACAAGGAACGCACAGGTACCCCAAACGCGCTCGCCGTTCGGACCTCCCTTGCCGGAGGAGGCTAGGAAAAGCCTCTCCTGGAACTACGCTTCCGGAGAGTCACGAAGCAACCACGGATGATCTAGAATCCGCACGCCGGGGGCGGATCCCCGGCGTTACCAGGGAGACGTCATGAAGAAGCAGATGAGGAAGCTGGTGCTCAGCCGCGAGACGTTGCGCGATCTGGACGAGGGTAAGATGCAGGAGGTAATCGGCGGATCCGGCACTGGGATCCAGTGTGTCGGGTCACATTGTTTGTACGCATCATGCGACTCCTGTAATACCTGCGGGACCCGGCTCTGCTGAGACCCTGCCGGCCCCGTCAGGCGGGGCCGGCGCTCCGCGCACAACTTCAAGTTTTGACGTGTGGCCCGCCATACTGGGTGATGGGAAGGAGCGCGATTCACCGCAAGGCGGGCTCGAGGCGGCGCAGCTCCGCGGCGAGGACGGCGAGGGCGGGCTCGGGCGCATATCTCGCGAGGACGGAGCGCCGCGCCTCGTCGCCCAGCCTTTCCCGCAGGGCGGCGTCGCCGAGCAATTCCTGAATGCGGTCGGCGGCGGAGTCGAGGGAGCCGGGAATGAAGAGGCTGCCGGTCTTCCCGGGGAGGACGAACTCGGGGAAGGCGCTGTGGTCGGGCGCGGCCACGGCGCAGCGGCGGGCCATGGCTTCGGCGATGGTGAGGCCGAACGACTCGCCGCGCGAGGTCGAGACCACCACGCCCCCGGAGGCGCGGACGGCGTCGAGGAAGAGGGGGATGCGGCCGTAGGGGAGGGCGCCGAACCAGCGCAGGCGGCCGAGGATCTTCTCCTGGCGCGCCTTGGCCAGCAGGTGCGCGGCGCCGTCCGCCTCCACCGGCTGGCCGAGGATCCACGGCTCGTGGTCGATCCCGCGGCGGGCGAGGAGGCCGACGACTCCCAAGAAGCCCTGCCAGTTCTTGTGATCGTCGAGCCGGCCGATCCAGGCCACCACGGGGCGCGGCGGCGGCGCGGGGAAGGGGGCGGGCTCGGCGACCATCTCGCGCCGCAGCGGGTTGGGGACGACGCGCACCTCGATCCCGGGGCCGACCCGCTCCACGACCAGCCGCCGCTGTCCCTCGGAGGGGGTGAACACGGCCACCGGATGGTATTGAGCGAGGCCGCGCAGGTATTCGATGTTGGCGAGATAGGCGGAGTGGCACTCGAGGATCAGCCGCGGGCGGTGCGGCCCGTTCCCGGCGAAGGCCGGCAGCACCTCCTCGGAATCGATCGTGCTCAGCAGGTCGAACCTCTGCTCGCGGGCGAAGCGGAGGCAGCGCTCGGGGCTCCCGACGTGCAGGCGCTCCTCGGAGCCGCGGAAGATCGATCGTCCGCCGTAGTCGTGGAAGAACCAGGCGTGGGCCTCGATCCCCGCCGCGGAGAGCCCGGCCAGCCCGTCGAGCCGGGCGCGCAGGACGGCCTCGACGCCGCCCAGGGTCAGGTACTTGTAGACGAAGAGGATCTTCACGGCGCCGGCTCCGTCATCTCCGGAGAGATCGCGAAGAGCGCGCGCTTCTCCGCCACCCGCTGCCGCCCTTCGGCGAGCGAGCCGAGGAGGGCTTCCAGGCGGTGATCCCAGGAGCAGCTCGCCGCGAAGGCGCCGCGGGCCGCCTCCTGCTCCGCCCCGCCGCGGCCTCCGCTCTGCTCGATCGCCTGGAGGAACCCCTCGACGCCGTCTGCCGGCTCGGCGCGGCGGACGAACGCCTCGCCGCCGGGGGGCGGATGGACGCCGGTGACCACCACCGGCAGCCCCATCGCCAGGTATTCGTAGGTCTTGATCGGATCGGCGCCGGCGGCCAGGCGATCCGGCTTGAAAGGGACGACGGCGACGTCCCAGTGGGCGGCGTAGGCGGCGAGGTCGGCCTGCGGCTGCTTGCCGAGCAGCTCGAGATTGGAAGGCAGGGCACTCCCCTCCGGGGCGCCGCCGTAGCCGATCAGGTAGAAGCGCCAGGTCGGGCGGCGGCGCGCCGATTCGAGGAGCAGATCCCAGTCGAACCAGGCACCCGAGAGGTAGCCGAAGTAGCCCACCGTGACCTCGCCGCGGGCGAGGGGGCGCGGCGCGCCGACGGTGCCGAGGCCGGGCTTGAGGCCGTTGCCGACCACCTCGGCGCCATCTGTGGCGGCGCCGCCGAGGGTCGCGCAGGCGGGCGGCGAGGACCTCGTTGATGCCGAAGACGGCGTCGCAGGCAGAGGCCAGGTGGCGCTCGAAGTCCTCGTCCCACCAAATCGCCTGGCCGACGCGGTGGAACTCCTCCCAGTCGTCGAGCATGTCGTAGACGGTGAGCCATCCCGCGGAATTGGCGGCGGAGAGGGTGGCGAAGAAGGCGGGATGGGGGAACTCGAAGAGGGCGATCCGCTCCATCACCTCCGGGAAGGCGAAGGCGCCGGTCAGCATCTCGGGATGCCGGGTGACGACGTCGATCGGGATCTGGACGATCCCCTCCTCCAGGCGGTCCTGCGGGCACTGCTCGCGGTCCCACCAGCGCCAGTAGACGAAGACGACGGGAATTCCCCGCCGTGCCAGGGCGAGCGCGAGCTGGGTGGGGCGCTGCCCCTCGCTCTCGACGAGCTGGGTGCCCGAGAAGATCGCCACCACCTGGGAGGCTCCTTTCGCGTTGACCCCTTCCTCGAAGCGCAGCAGCTCGGCGCGGAAGTCCGGCGAGCCCTCGGGGGACTCCCCCGCCGCCGCCCCTCCGGCGCCGGCCGTCCAGGCGGCGGGGCCGGCGGGGTCGCGGGCGCCCAGCAGCTTGCCGGCGGCGCGGCGGCCGAGGCGGTAGAGCCTGCGGCGCCGCGAGCCCTCGGGAAAGACCTGGCGCAGCAGGCGCCAGAAACGCGACACGAGGCGGTAGGCGAGCGTCCGCTCGAGCGCCGTCAGCCGGCGGTCGAGGTCGTTGCGTTCGGCGAGGATCAGCTCGCGCTGCTCGCGGAGGGCGGCGCTCTCCTGCTCCAGCCGCGGGATGCGGGCATTGGCCGCCGCCAAGTCCCGCGCGGCTTGGGCCGCCTCCGCGGCCTCCTGGGAGGAGGAAGCGGAGAGGCGTTCCGACAGCCCCGAGCGCTCGATCTCCAGGCGGAACGCCGCGGCCACCTTCTCGACCGCCAGATCGTCGAGGAAGCGCGCGGCCTCCGCGGCCGCCGGCAGCTCCCGCTCGAGGAGCTCGACCGCCAGCTCGGCGCTGCGGGCGGCGCGGCGCCGCATCGCCTCCGGAAATCCGGCGGCGGGGGCGCGGGCCTGGCGCAGCACGCGGACGATCTCCTCCCCCCGCCAGTCCTGGGGCTCGAGGGCGGCGTCGGCCAGCCCCGCCGCGGCGAGCAGCGAGGCGACCTTGGGATCGTAGGCCAGCGCCGCCACGGGCACCCCGGCGGCGAGGGCGAAGAGGGCGGCGTGATAGCGCATCGCGAGCACCTTGCCGCAGGCGGCGGTGACCCCCGCCAGCTCGGCGGGGGTGAGCCGCCGCTCGACGAGCAGGACGCGGTCGCGGACACCGGCGCCGAGCGCGGCGCGCAGCCTGCGCAGCGGGTCGAGGTCGCCGGCCTGGAACGGCAGGAGGAGCAGGCGATCGTCGCTCGCGGCCAGAAAGCGGCCGAGCCCGGCCGCCGCCTCTGCCTCCCAGACCTCCGGGTCGGGGCCGAAGCTCCACGGGCGGAGCGCCACCCCGACCGGCCGCTCCCCCGGCGCCAGGCCGAGGGCGGCGAGGAGCGGGGCGAGGCTCGCGGCGTCGGGGATCGCGAAGCCGAAGGCGGGGTCGGCGGCCACCTCGGCCCGCGCGCCGAGCGACTCCAGAAGTGCCAGGGACTTCTCGTCGCGCACCGTCGCCGCGGCGCAGAGGTCGAAGACGACGCGGGTCAGCCGCCGCCCCTCGGCCGAGGTGAGCGGCCCGACGCCGGCGGCGTAGACCATCGCCGGGCGGCCGAGCCAGGCGGCGAGCAGGGCGAAGCCGGCGTAGAACGGCAGCCCGCCGGAGCGCGGGGTGAAGATGCGTTCGAGCGGCACCTCCCAGTAATCTTCGAACAGGCCGCCGCCGCCGAGGATCACCAGGTCGCTGGCGCGCATCGCCGCGATCACCGCCGGCAGGTCGTCGCGCGGCACAGCCCGGACGCCGTGATCGGCGGCGGTGGCCGCCGGGTTGCCCGAGGCGACGACGGCGTCGAGGTCCGGGCGCAGCCGGCGCAGGTCGGCGAGCATCGAGGCCAGGATCGCCTCGTCGCCGGCGTTGCCGAAGCCGAAGTAGCCGGCGATCAGGATGCTGCGGGCGCCGGCCGGCATGAGGCTCCGTCGGCTCAGCGCGCGGCGAGCGCCGGGGAGGGGGCTTCGGCGGCCGTTCCCGCTGCCGCGGGACGGAACGGGGTCCACGGCTCCCCCGCCAGGATGGCGGCGATGCGCTCGGCGGCGCGGCCGTCGCCGTAGGGGTTGACCGCCCGCGCCATGGCGGCGTAGGCCGCCTCCGAGGTGAGGAGCTCGGCGGCCGCGGCGACGATCCGCTCGCCCTCGGTCCCCACCAGCCGGGCGACTCCGGCCTCGATCCCCTCGGGACGCTCGGTGGTGTCGCGCAGCACCAGCACCGGCTTGCCGAAGGTGGGGGCCTCCTCCTGGAGGCCGCCGCTGTCGGTGAGCACGAAGCGGCAGCGCCGGAGCCGCCGCACCAGTTCGCCGTAGTCCAGCGGCGCGCAGAGGATGAGGTTCGGCAGTCCGCCCAGCGTCTCGTGGGCTGGGCCGCGGACGTTGGGGTTGGGGTGCACGGGATAGATCCAGTCGACCCCGGGGAAGCTCCCGGCCAGCCCGCGCAGCGCCGCGAAGATCCCGGCGAGCGGCGCGCCGAAGCTCTCCCGGCGGTGCACGGTGACCAGCACCTCGGGACGGGCCGGCGCGGTCTCGGGATCGACGGGTTCCGTCGCATCGGGAGACAGCAGCCGCAGGGCGTCGATCACCGTGTTCCCCACCACGTGGATGCGGGCGGGATCGACCCCTTCGGCGAGCAGGGCGCGGGCGGCGCGCTCGGTGGGGGCGAAGAGGGCGGCGGCGAGAGCGTCGACGATCCGCCGGTTGGCCTCCTCCGGGAAGGGGCGGGCGAGGTCGCCGGTGCGCAGCCCGGCCTCCACGTGTCCCACCGGCACGCCGCGATGGAAGGCGGCGAGGGCGGCGGCCATCGCCGTGGTGGTGTCCCCCTGGACCAGGAGCCAGTCGGGCGCGGCGGAGGCCAGCACCTCGTCGACCGCGGCGAGGGCGGCGGCGGCGAGGGCGTTCAGGCTCTGGTCGGGGCGCATCAGCCGCAGGTCGACGTCAGGGCGGAGCGCGAACAGGTCCTGGACCTGCGCCAGCATCTCGCGGTGCTGGCCGGTGGCGCAGAGGGTCACCGCGAAGACGCCGGGGCGGGTCAAGGCCCGCACGACCGGGGCCAGCTTGATCGCCTCCGGACGGGTGCCGTAGACGACGAGGATCTTGAGCGGCGGGCCGGCCATCATCTGAGCAGCGACTATAGCCGCGCCTTGCGTGCAGCGTAAAGCCGATGGTTTAGAATCCGTGGCTTCCGGCCCCGAGCCCCCGACCCGATGCGCCTCTCCGTCACCGACCCCGCCCGCCTGCGCGCCTTCCACGTCGGCGGCTACTGGCGCGGCGCCAACGACATGGTGCGGCAGATGATGCTCGGCCTGCGCGCCGCCGGCGCCGAGGTCCATGAATACTCGACCGACGACCACCCCGAGGCGCTCGACACCGAGGGGCGTCCCTACGACCGCGGCACCACGGGTCCGGTCTGGCTGCGCTGGGAGGCGCTGCGCGAGCCGCTGGCGCGCTTCGCTCCCCACCTCGTGATCTGCAACGCCGGGGGGTTGAGCTTCCGCCCCGGCGATGCGCGGCGGCTGCGGCGCCGGGCTTCCTTGCTGGGGATCGCCCTCTCGGACCCGGACGTCTTCGCGCCCGCCACCCGCCACCTGGCGGCGAATTTCGATCTCTTCCTCACCAACGCTGCGGAGTGCGTGCCGCGCTACGCGGCGCTCGGCGCGCGGGCCGGCGTCTTGCCGATCGCCACCAACGAGGCGTTCTTCCATCCCGTGCCGCCGCGGCCCGAGTACGCCTGCGAGGTGCTGGTGCTCGGCCGCACCCATCCCGACCGCGTCGAGCCGGTGCGGGCGCTCGTCGAGACCTTCGACACCCACGTCTACGGCGAGGGGTGGGCGGAGCACGGGATCGCGAGCCGCGGCCTGATCTACGGCGACGAGGTCCTCGCGGCCCTCAGCTCGGCCGCGGCGACGGTGATCTTCTTCCGCACCGGCGGCGGCCATGCCCTGGTCAAGGTGGGGCTGTTCGACTTCGCCGCCGCCGGCGCTCTGGTGCTCACCAACCGTTTCGCCGCGGTGGAGCGCTGCTTCGAGTACGAGCGTGAGATCGTCGGTTTCGACTCCACCGGGGAGCTGCTGCGCAAGGTGCGCCACTACCTGGACCATCCGGACGAGGCGGCGGCCATCCGCGCGGCCGGCCGGGCGCGGGTCCTCGCCGAGCACACCTGGACGGCGGCCTGGCCCGGCATCCTGGCGCGCCTGGGCGAGCCGACGCAGAGGTCCCCTCTCTGGCGCCGGCTCAGCGCCTGGGGAAGCGAGGCAGGACGTTGATCCGGAACGGCCCCCGTTCGTTCGGCGACGGCGAGCTCCGGCTGCGCGAGGTCACCCTGGCGGACGCGGCCGACCTCTACCGCTGGCGCATGGAGCCCGCGACCCGCGGCCAGTTCCGCGGCACGGAGGAGGTCCCCTTCGCCGCCCACGAGGCGTACCTCGCCCGCTACTTCGCGCCGGGGAACGACGACCGCTGGTTCATCATCGAGGCAGGAGAGGTGGCCCTAGGCGCCATCGCGCTCTACGATTTCTCGGCCGACGGCGGGGCGGCGGAGTGGGGGCGGTTCGTGATCGCTCCCGAGCAGCGCGGCCGGGGGTGGGGGCGGCGGAGCCTCGCGCTGCTGATCGGCCACGCCCGCGCGCTCGGCGTCCGCGAGCTGCGCTGCGAGGTGCTCGCCGGCAACGCCGTGGCGGCGGGGCTCTACGGGCGGCTCGGCTTCGCCGCCACCGGCACCTACGAGCAGGAGGGGCGGAGCTTCCTCAGGATGACGCTCCGCCTCGACGTTCTCCTCGACCAACGGACCATCGACGGACCTTTCGAAAAAGAGAGCTGATGCCCGAACCGATCCATCTCTTCGTCCCCACCTTCCGCATCGACGAATCGCTGGCCGAGATCCGGGAGTGCCTGGAGAAGGGGTGGACCGGCCTCGGCTACAAGACGGTCGCCCTGGAGGCGGCGTGGCGCGAGCACACCGGCCTGCCGCACGCCCATTTCCTCAATTCGGCGAGCGCCGGCCTGCATCTCGCCTTCAAGCTGCTCAAGGAGGAGGGCGGCTGGGCGGCCGGGGACGAGGTGATCACCACGCCGCTGACCTTCGTGTCGACCAATCACGCCATCCTCTACGAGGATCTCCATCCCGTCTTCGCGGACGTCGACGGCTCGCTCTGCCTCGACCCCGAGTCGGTCGCGGCGCGGATCACCCCGCGCACCCGGGCCGTCTGCTTCGTCGGTCTGGGGGGAACACCGGGCGCTACGAAGCGGTGCGGGAGCTCTGCCGCGCGCGGGGGCTGCGGCTGATCCTCGACGCCGCGCACATGGCGGGGACCTGGACGGGAGAGCCTGGCACCTCCGGAGCCCGGCACGCCGGCTGGGACGCCGACGCGGCGGTCTTCTCCTTCCAGGCGGTGAAGAACCTCCCCACCGCCGACTCCGGGATGCTCTGCTTCGCCGACGCGCGCCTCGACGAGGAGGCGCGCAAGTGGAGCTGGCTGGGGATCAACAAGGACACCTACGCCCGCACCCTCGAAGAGGGGACCTACAAGTGGCTCTACGACGTCGAGCACGTGGGCTACAAGTACCACGGCAACTCGATCATGGCGGCCCTGGGGCTGGTGGCGATCCGGCACCTCGAGGCGGACAACGAGGTGCGGCGGCGCCTGGCGGCCGGTTACGACGCGGAGCTCGCCGGCGCTCCCGGCATCGAGCGGGTGCCGATGACGCCGGGGATCACCCCCTCGCGCCACCTCTACCAGGTGCTGGTGGACGATTGCGACCGCGACGAGGTGATGGTGGCGATGAACCGGCGGCAGGTCTTCCCCGGCGTCCACTACCGCGACAACACCCTCTACCGGATGTACGCCTACGCCGACGGCACCGTGCCGCGGGCGCGCCGGGCGAGCGAGCGGCTGATCTCGCTGCCGATGCACCTCAGGCTCGGCCCCGAGGAGGTGCGGCGGGGGGCGGCGGCGCTGCGCGAGGCGGTGGCCGAGCGCGGGACTCAGCGTTGAGCGATCGCCGCCATCAGCCGCTGCTGATAGCCGGGGACCGGGAAGAGCCGCGTCAGATCGATGCCGGGCGTCACGCGGCGGCGCAGGACGTAGGCCCAGCAGTCGGCGTGGAGGACGCCCACCTCGACGTCGAACCCATTGCCCGCGGGGCCGGGCGGCAGGTGCGCGCGCAGCTCGCCGAGGACGTGGTCGTGCGCGAAGCGGCGCTGGAGGAAGCTCGCGGCCTGGACGCTCTCCCGCCCCTCGACGACGCCCTCCGCCGCCGGCCAGACGGTGAAGATCGCCGTGCGGCGCGCCACCCGCACCAGCTCGCGCAGGAAGGGACCGACCTCCGGCAGGTGCCCCAGCACCTCGAAGGCGAGGACGGCGTCGAAGGCGCCGTCGGCGAAGCGCAGGCCGTAGCCGTCGCCGGCGAGCAGCCGCGCCCGCGGGAACTTGGCGCGGGCGAGGGCCAGCATCCGTTCGGAGACGTCAACGCCGGTGTAGCGCTCGTTGGCCAGCAGCCGGGGGACCAGGCGCTCGTAGATCCGGCCGGTGCCGCAGCCGACCTCGAGCACGTCGCCGTCCGACGGAAGAGAGAGGGTACAGAGCTCGGCCAGGGTGTCGCGGTGCGCCGTCTCGTGCACCCCGTCCCAGTACGACTCGATCGCCTCCGCCACCCCTTCCCGGTCCCAGAGCTGCCAGTCCGACGTGTCCAGGATCGCCATGGCGGCTAGTCTACGCGACCGTGTACGCGCTGGGACCGCGCGGCTGGGGATCTACCGCCCCCTCTCGCGGCTCTTCTGGGCGCTGCGCCGCAAGCGGGTGCTGGTCACCTACGACAATCTGACGACGTCGGTCTTCCTCGCCTACGGCCAGGTGCTGCCGCGGCTCGCAGCGGCGACCGGCCGCCGCTGGCTGCTGCTGCCGGCGGCGGAGGTGCGGACGGCCGACCTGCACAGCTTCCACGCGGTGATCTCGATGCGCGGCATCTCGCCGGCGAGCCTCGCCGTGCTGCGGGCGGCGGCCCAGGCCGGCTGCCGCACGGTCTACGACCTCGACGACAACCTGCTCCTGCTCGACCAGATGCTCCCCGATCCCGAGCATCCGTGGCGCCGCACCTTCGACGCCGCGCGCCCCGAGATCGAAGCCCAGCTCGCCCTGGCGGACGTGGTCAAGGTCTACTCCCCCGCCGCCATCCCTTCGTTCCGGCGCTACAACCCCCGGGTGGTGGCGATCCCCGCGTATCAGATTCTCGACCCGCCGGAGCCCGCCCCGCGCGACGGTGTCGGGCCGGTCAAGGTCGGCTTCCTCGGCAGCTACTACAAGGACGACGAGCTCGCGCCGGTGATCCCCGCCATCCTCAGGATGATCGCCGAGGGCGCGCCGGTGCGCTTCGAGTTCTTCGGCTTCCTCCCCAAGGCTCTGGAAGGAAATCCCGCGATCTCCCACCTCCCCTGGCGCTCGTCCTACGAGGAGTACCGGCGGACGCTCGCCGGGCTCGACTGGGAGATCGGCCTCGCCCCGTTGCGCGACCTCGAGTTCAACCGCTGCAAGAGCAACAACAAGTACCGGGAGTACGCCGCGGCCGGGATCGCCGGGATCTACTCGGACGTCGCGATCTATCGTGATTCGGTCGCCGACCGGGAGACCGGCCTGCTGGTGCCACAGGAGAGCTCGGAGGCGTGGTACGCGGCGATCCTGGAGCTGGCGACGGACGCCGGGCTCAGGAGGTCGATCCAGCGAAACGCCTGCGCAGACGTGCGAGCCAACTACCGCCCGGAGGAGTACGCGGCGCGGGTGGCGGCGCTGCTGGAGGGTCCGTGGCCGCCGCCCGCCGCGCCCGCTTGAGCACCTCCGCGGCCAGGTCCGCGGCGAAGCGGGCGCGCTCGCTCCGCACTGCCTCGGACAGCGGGGCGAGCCCGCGGTAGATCGCTTCGATGCCGCGGGCGGTCGCCTCCAGGCGGAAGGCGCCGGCCCGCCGGGCGGCGGCCTGGCCCATCGCCCGCGCGGCCTCAGGCTCTGCGAGCAGCCGGCGGAGGGCCGCCGCCAGCTCGCGCGGCGCGCCGACCGGGACCAGCAGCCCCGAGACCCCGTCCTCGACGATCTCCTCCGGCCCGCCGCAGCGGGTGGCCACCACCGGCAGCCCGGACGCCATCGCCTCGAGCACCGCCAGCGAGAAACCTTCCGAATGCGAGGGGTGGACGAGGGCTTCGGAGAGCGAGAGGAGATTGCGCACGTCAGGCTCGAAGCCGATGCGGCGGACGTGGCCGCCGCCGAGGCCGCCGATACCGCCCAGGCCGAGCGCCGCGATCCGCGCGTCGAGCGCCGTGACGTACTCCGCGTCCCCCGCGGCGCCGCCGAGGGCGAAGACGAGGTCCGGGAAATCCGGAACCAGCAGGGCCGCGGCCTCCACCAGGTCGAGCTGCCCCTTGCGCCGCTGGATGCCGCCGAGGCTCGCCACCACCCGTGCCGCGGGGGCGATCCCGTAGCGCGCCAGGAGCGCCCCCCGCTCCTCCACCGGCCGGCTCAGGAAGCTGTCGAGATCGAAGCCGTCGTAGACCACGCTCCGCGCCGCCTGCCCGTTTTCTCCAACGGCCGCCGCCGTCTGTTGCTCGACGGCGCGGGAGACGCAGACGACGGCGTCGGCCAGCCGGTCGGCGGCGGCGAGGAAGAAGCCGGCATCGTCGAGGTAGGCGGGGGGAAAGCCGCCGCCGAACAGGCCGCGGCTGTGCCAGACGTGCGGCAGCCCCAGCCGCGCCGCCGCCAGCGCCCCCTCCAGGGTGACGATGGTGTTGGTGTGGACGACGTCGATCCGCTCCGCCGCCAGCAGGGCGGCGAGGGCCGCCGTCCGCGCCTCCAGCCCCTCCAACTGCGCGAGGAAGGTGGCGGCGCTCCAGTGGGTGGCCGGGATCCACCAGGCGAGCGGCAGCACGCGGACGGGGATCGCCAGCGCCTCGAGCTCGGCGCGCAGCGGTCCCTCCTCGGGCAGCACCACCAGCGGCGCGAAGCGCTCACGGTCGAGGGCCGAGAGGAGGCGGACCAGCGCCATCTCGCTCCCCACCCCCGACTGATGGGAGAGGCAGGCGATCCTCATCGCATCTCCTCTTTTCCAGACGCCACCGAACGCAGCAGGGCGAGGAAGGCGGGGAGGACCCGCCCGGTGGCGAAGCGCGCGCTCACCTCGGCCGCGGCATTCCGGCCGATCCGCCGGCGCAGCTCCGGGTCGCCGCGCAGCCTCTCGAGGGCCGCCTCCCAGGCTTCCTCCCGGTTCTCCACCAGCAGGCCGGTGTCGCCGTCGCGCACGTGCTCCGTGTAGGGGGGGACCCGCGAGTAGATCCCCGCCGCCCCCACCGCCGCCGCTTCGAGGAATTTGATCGGGATCTTCGAGGCCGAGAAGCGCGAGGCGTCGAGCGGCGCGAGCAGCACGTCGGGGCGCTGGGCCGCGAGGTCGCGGGCATAGGCGGCGTAGTCGTGGCGCCAGGGGAGGAAGGTCAGCCGCTCGGCCGGCACCCCGCCGAGCGGCTCCGGCACCTCGTGCGCCATGACCAGCAGGCGGGCGTCCGGGTGGCGGTCGAGGAAGCGGGCGAGGGCGCGGAACCCCGTCTCCTCGAAGCGCGGCGATCCGGCGAAACCGACGAGGAACGGGGCGGCGGGCGGTGGCTTTGGAGCCGTAAATAAAGACAGGTCGACGTTGGGCGGCAGCTCCAGCACCCGCCGCGCCCACGGCCTCACCTCCTCGGCCAGCACCGGGTTGAAGACCAGCACGGCGTCCGCCCGCCGCAGGCTCTCGAGGAAGATCTCGAAGGGTGGCTTGCCGGGGGTGAACAGGCGCTCGAAGCGGGGAAACTCGCGGCCGGCGGCGATCCAGTTGTCGTCGATCATCACCAGCGTCGGTAGGCCCGCCGCGCGGCAGAGGTCGAGCAGCGCCGGCACCGCCGGGAAGCGGGGGCGGCTGAACACCGCGAGGTCGCAGCCGGCGAGGTCCTCCGGCCGGCAGCGCTCGTAGAGGACCGTCCGCAGGTCGAGCACCCCAGGCGCCGCCGCTGTGAAGTTATGGAAAAAGAGCTGGTTCTGATGAGCGTCGAGGAGCCCCGAGAGGAGGACGACCTTGAGCCGCCCGTCGCGTGGCGCCGTGAGGTCGAGGCGGAACGGAAAGCTCTCCCAGCTCCACAGCACGGGCGGCGCGGCGGCCGGCACGTGGCGCAGACGACCCCCGCGGCTCAGGCGCAGGGTGAAGTCCCGCCAGAAGGAGCGCTGCATCCCCGGCGACTCGTCGAAGCGGAAAGTCTCCCCAACCTGCCGCGCGACCAGGCAGTGGTGCATCGGGACGAGGTCCGCCATCTGCAGCCACCCCGGCTGCACGGGGTGCGAGAGCTCGGCCGGCACGGGCGGCACGGGGTCGCCGTAGACCAGGCCGTCCCCTGGCAGCGCCGCCGCCCGCAGCCGCCGCATCCCCTCTCCGCTCACCCCGCAGCCCGCCCAGAGGAACGCCGTCCAGGGGTGGGCCGAGCCGGCGATCGCCATCCCGTAGAGGAGCGCCGGCAGCTCCGAGGCGCCCGCCGGCCGCAGCTCCCGGCGGTCGGGGAACCACGGCCGCCACTCCTCGAGCGCCAGCTCCCATTCGGGGCCGTCGATCAGAAACGTGACGAAGGCTTCCGGCAGCTCGGCGCGGAGGCTGGCGAGCGTGCGGCCCAGCGCCTCGCCGGTCCGCTCCGGGTCGCCGCCCACCCAGACGAGGACGCCGACGTCCCAGGAGGGGCGGACGGCGATCGGCTTTTTCCGGAAAGGGAGGCGCATGGTGAAGGGAAATCCTGCGACGGAGGCGCTTTCACGGCCCGACTGTCAATGACTGACAATTCTTGTCGAGTCCCGCCGCCAGTTTTTGTTCCATTCTTGTCACCCAATCGTTCTAAGCTCTTTGTTTACAACAATACAGGACCGGGTACGCCGATTGCTATGGGGTAGATCCAGGTAGACAAACAAGCTCCAGGTTGGTTGGCTCTCCGGCGGCGGGTGTGGTTGGCGCCCGCCGCTCCGGGGGAGGGATCGAGCTCAGCTCCGGAATTCCGGTGCGGTTCACGGAGGATTATTGAAGATCGGTCAATTCTTTCAGCCCTCCCGGGTACTCCGGAGAGGGCTTATCTTGTCGTGCGCGCTCCTGCTCCCCGCGGCGTCCGCCTGGGCGCAGGGCACTTCGACCGCGAGCTCTCCCACCGTCACCTTCTCCACGTTCGGCAGCAAAGTCGTCACGCTCAAGGCCTGCAACTCCGCGGGTTGCAACACGGTGACCAAGACGGTGACCGTGCTCGATCCCCGGCCGCAGATCGTCGGCACCACCATCCCGGCGCTGGTCGGCACCGGGCAGCCCGTCACCCTGCAGGACACGGCGACCGGGCGGCCCCCCCTCACCCACCGCTGGACCCTCTCGGACGTCGCCGGCAACAGCACGGTGGTGAACGGCGATCCGGCGACCTGGAACGCTCCCGCCGTCCCCGGGGTCTATCTCGCCCAGCTCCAGGTGAGCAACGGCGACGGCAGCGCCAGCTCGGTGCCGGTGCCGGTGACCGTCGTGGCGTCGACCTTCGCCGACGTGCCGCCCACCTACTGGGCCTGGAAGTTCATCCAGAACATGTACGCCCGGGGGATCTTCGACCCCTGCGGCACCTCGCCGTTCAATTTCTGCCCGGAGGGGAACATCACCCGCGCGCAGATGGCGATCCTCCTCCTGCGCGCCAAGGAGGGCGGGGCGTACGTGCCGCCCCCCTGCGTCACGGCGAAGTTCACCGACATGCCCTGCTCCGACCCGGCGGCTCCGTGGGTCAACGAGCTGGTGGTGCGCGGCGTCACCGCCGGGTGCGGCGGCGGCAACTACTGCCCGTTGAATCCGGTCACCCGCGATCAGATGTCCGTCTTCCTCCTGGTGGCCAAGGAGGGGGGGACCTACCGCCCGGACACCACCTGCACCACGGCGCCGTTCAATGACGTTCCCTGCTCCAGCCCGTTCGCCATCTGGATCCGCGAGCTGGTGACCCGCGGCGTGACGGCGGGGTGCGGCGGCGGCGCCTACTGCCCGGGCAACGTGGTGAACCGGGCGCAGATGTCGATCTTCATCTCGACCGCGTTCAACCTGCCGCCTCCCTGATCCGCGGCTGGCTCGTCCGCGTTCGTTCACGACGAGAAGCGCACCTTTCGGGTGCGCTTCTTGCTATACATTCAACTCATGAACGCTCTACGGCTCGGAAGCTTCGCGGTCTCTCTCGTCACCCTGTTCGGCTTCGCGGCGCCGCGCCCCGCCGCCGCAGCCCCCGGCAGCTTCGTCACCACCGTCCCGATCCTCACCAACCTGCCCAACGCCCTCGCCGTCACCAACGCCGGGGACGGCTCCGGCCGGCTGTTCATCGTGCAGCAGACGGGGCAGATCCGGATCTGGAACGGCAGCCAGCTCCTCTCCACCCCGTTCCTCGACACCACCGCCGTCTCCTCGGCCTGCACGAGCGGCAGCTGCGGCGAGCGCGGGCTGCTCGGGCTCGCCTTCCACCCGAGCTATGCGACCAACGGCTTCTTCTATGTCTATTACACGCGGCAGAGCGACGGCGCCATCCAGATCGCCCGCTATCACGTCTCGGCGAACGCCAACGTGGCGGACTCCGCCAGCGCCCTCGTGCTGCTGACCATCCCCCACTCCTCGTTCGCCAATCACAACGGCGGCCAGCTCGCGTTCGGGCCGGACGGTTTCCTGTACATCGGCACCGGCGACGGCGGCAGCGGCGGCGATCCGTTCGATAACGGGCAGAACATCAACGCCCTGCTCGCCAAGCTGCTGCGCATCGACGTCGACCATGGATCTCCGTACGCCATTCCGGCCACCAATCCCTTCGCCACCGCCGCCCCCGGAGCCGGCGCCCACGAGGTCTGGGCCTACGGCCTGCGCAACCCGTGGCGCTTCAGCTTCGACAGCGGGACCGGCGACCTCTACATCGGCGACGTCGGTCAGGACCTCTGGGAGGAGATCGACTACCAGCCTGCCGGCACCGCGGGCGGCAGGAACTACGGGTGGGACTGCCGCGAGGGGGCCAACCCCTACAACGACCCGAACGGCGACACGAGCGCCGACTGCGGCTCGGTCACCTCGGTCGATCCGGTGCTCCAGTACGACCACTCCGCGGGCAACTGCGCGGTGATCGGCGGCCCGGTGTTCCGCAACCTGACGGGGCACCTGATGACCGGCAATTACATCTACGGCGACTTCTGCTCCGGGCGCATCTGGCGCGCCGTCCACGGCACCGGCAACAGCTTCACCACGACCCAGCTGTTCGACACCAGCTTCGGGATCACCAGCTTCGGGCAGAGCGAGAAGCACCGGGTCTACTTCACCGACCAGAGCGGGCAGACCCTGCAGTGGCTCGCCCCCTACACCTTCGCCGACGTCGGCCCCACCTACTTCGCCTGGCCGTTCGTCGAGGCGGTCTACGCGGCGGGGATCGCCGCCGGCTGCGGCGGCGACAACTTCTGCCCCGACACCCAGATCACCCGCGCGGAGATGGCCATCTTCCTGCTCAAGGCCGAGCACGGCGGCGCCTACACCCCGCCACCCGCCACCGGCACCGTGTTCAACGACGTCCCGGCGAACGCTTTCGCGGCGGCCTACATCGAGCAGCTCTCCCGCGAGGGGATCACCGGCGGCTGCGGCGGCGGCAACTTCTGCCCGGGGGTCACCACCACCCGCAACGAGATCGCCGTCTTCCTGCTGATCGCCAAGCAGGGGACCGGCTACACCCCGCCCGCCTGCACCAACGCGACGTTCTCCGACGTCCCCTGCTCCAGCCCCTTCGCCCCCTTCGTCTACGAGCTGGTCCGGCGCGGGGTGACGGCCGGTTGCGGCGGCGGCGCCTACTGCGCGACGGCGCCGGTTACCCGCGCCCAGATCTCGGTCTTCCTCAGCACCACCTTCGGGATACCGACTCCCTGACCGATCCGCCGGCAGCCGACTGAGCGCGCAAGAAAAAGCCCCTCGTCCCGAGATCCCGGGAGAGGGGCTTTTCGATCTTCCGAGATCGTTTAGGGGGCGGTCAGGGGCCGACGATTTCGGTCGGGATGCTGAACCCGGTCGACAGGAAGACCGCCATCTGGCCGCGGGTCACGTTGGTCGCCGGGCAGAAGGCGCCGCCGCCGCATCCCGCCGTGATCCCCTCGCGCTGGATCTCGTTGATCCACGGGCAGAAGGGGCTGGTGGCCGCCACGTCGGTGAAATTCGACGGCGGGCAGGGCGCCGGGGAGACCCCCTTGGCGACCAGCAGGAAGACCGACATCTGGGAGCGGGTGATCGTCCCGTCGGGGCAGAAGACGCCGGTCGAGCAGCCGCCGGTGATCCCCTCGTGGTAGATCTCGTAGATCCAGCTCGCATAGGGATGCGTGCAGGGGACGTCGCTGAAGATCGGGTTGGCGCAGGCCGGCGGCGTGTAGCTCGCCCCGTTCTTCGCCAGCAGCAGGAACTTCGCCATCTCCTTGCGGGTGATCGTCCCCCCCGAGCAGAAGGAGCCGACGCCGCAGTCCGGGATCACCTCGGCGGCATAGATCCCCTGGATGAACGGGAAGAACGAGCTCGTCGAGTCGACGTCCGTGAAGGGGAACGCCGGACCGACGTAGCCGGTGCGCTGCGAGGTGAAGTCGTCGAGGCGGAACGATCCCGACATCCCGGCGTCGAGCCCGGCGACGGCGCCCCAGCGCACGTAGTTGATCGACTCGCTGTCGTTGTTGAGGCCGCTCAATCCGGTCTGCGCCTTGCCGTCCACCCACAGCGCGAGCGCGCCGTTGTTGGCGCCGGCGCCGGTGGCCTTCGACCAGTTGATCTCGATCGAGCGCCAGCCGTCGGGGAGCGGCACGGGGGTGCCGAGCGCCGACTCGTTCCCTGAGTTCAGGCGGGCGTAGGCGACCAGCTGCTTCTTGCCGGCGGACTGCTGCACCTCGAGCCGCAACACCGCGTTGCCGGCGTTCGCCGGGGGTACCGGATCGGTGCCGTCATAGGCGGCGAAGAGGTCGAAGGCCGAGCCGTTCCCCATCGAGAGCGTGCGCAGGTTGGCGTAGAAACGGACGCGGTAGGCGCCCTCGGCCGCGGGGGAGTTGTCCTGGGTGTAGGCGGGCGACGTGTCCCCCGAGACCAGGGTGACCAGGGCGCCGCAGTTGGCGCTGAAGCGGGCGGTGTTCGGGTTGCCCACCGCGCACTTGACGGCCCCCTCGGGGCTGCCGCCGTTCGGCACGCGGAGAGAGTTGGCGCCGGCGGCGAGCGCGCCGGTCAGGACGAAGGTGGCCCCGAGGACGGCGGCGCGTCGGAGTAGCATGGAATTCACAGACATATGGATCGCTCCTTGTAACCTTTCCGTCGTTCGCTCTGACCGCCTAGGGCGTCTTGCTGCTCCAGGGGCCGGGAACGGCGCCCCCTTCGAAACCGTCGCTGAAGATCCCGCCGCCGCTGCTGACCGGCGCCAGGCAGGCCGCAAACCCTCCCGCCGCCTGGCTTGCCACGTAGCTGCTCATCCGCGACGACTCCCGGGTCGGCGCGACGCCGAAGGTCTCGGTGTTGCCGAAGGTCAGCTTGATGTTCGACATGCCGGGCGTCAGGAGGTGACAGTAGCTCATGATTGTACCGCTTCCCGCGCCGGAAGGGCCAGGCAGCGAGGGCGTGCCCGCGTAGCAGCCGCTCTCGCCCGAGTAGCACTGGTCGATCGGGCTCGCGTTGCCGCCGATCCCGGCGTAGCAGTGGCTGTGGGGAGAGTTGAAGTTGTGGCCGATCTCGTGCGCCACCGCGTCGATGTCCCACACCACGGTCGGATTGCTGATGTTGAACGTGCCGCTCAGATTCCCCGTATAGCCGTAGCCGCCGCCCCACCCCGGGGCCGACTCGGTGCCCAGGGCCGGGCAGCCAGGAGGCGAGCTGGTGTTCACGCCGGTGTTGAAGGCGCCGGAGCAGAGCACGCCGACCCAGGCGACGCCGCCGCCGTTGGCCTTGCCGCTCATGAAGTGGGCGATCGTCCGCGAAACCCCGGTCTTGTTCGCGTTCCAGTACTTGCCGAACTCCATCAGACCGCACTGGGTGTCGGTCTGCGTCCAGGGGTCGGTGCCGCCGGTCCACAGGCTGATCGACTGCACGGCGAGCCCGGTGTTGATCTCGGCCGAGTAGATCGTCGAGGCGTAGCCGATCAGGTTGCCGATGTAGGTGGTGGCGGTGGTGCTGTTGTTGTTGAAGAGCTGGAGGAACTCGACGTCGGTCTCGATCGCCACCTTCACCCCGTAGGTGGCCGAGGCGGTCACGGCGGGGAGACCGGCCGCGTCCGTGGTGCCGGCCGCCGGCGGCGTCGGCGTCATCGGCGTCACCGGCGTGAAGTCCAGCCCCTTGGGGAGGGCGTGGACGTTCGAGGGCTGGAGCTGGTCGTTAGCGCAGCGGAAGCCCGAGTTGCGCGCCGACTTCAGCAGGACCGGGTCGACCCGCTGCATGGTCAGAGGGCCGCCCAGCGCCTTGGCGGGAGCCCCATCAGCGCCGATCAGATAGTTGGCGTCCGCATCCTCGAGGATTCCCTGAGTGGAGCCGTCCGCGAGCACGGCGAGGAAGGCGTGCGATTCCGGCTTGCCGTCGATCGTGCCGCGAAAGTAGGCGTTGGCGGGGGCGGGGATCACGCGGTCGCCCTGGCCGCCGTGGAGGGTGACCGTGGCCCCCTTGGCGAACACCTCGAAGCGCTCGAGCACCAGCGCGGCCGGCTCGGCGTCCGACACCGCCACGTTCTCCAGCCGCAGCCGGGAACCCACCGCGGCCATCTTCGCGGCGCCGGCGAAGTCCCGGCTGTCGATCACGGGGAGCTGGGCTCCCCCGCTCGCCGCCGCCCCGGCGGGGCCGGCGGCCGCGACCAGAGTCATGAGGGTCACGCACGCCGACGTCATCCACTTCAAAGTCCAGCTCATCGTCCGGGGTCCTCCTGGAGCGAGGCGCGCGCCATGCGCCCCTCGGTCCTTGTTTCTCTTCCGTGTTCCTCGAGATGCCTTACCGGCCATTCTGGTTAGTTGGCAGCCTTATGTCAATCGACGCATAAATAAGGTCTGCCAATTTCCGTCATGCGCCGCTTTCAATCCTTGTCCGCCCGCCGGCTGGCCTCGTGGCACAACCAGCTCTCGAATCAACTACTTACCTCCGCGGCGCGGATCAGAATCGCATCTTTCAGGGATTGAAAAGCAAGCTTCGAGCCAGGAAATTCCAGGGTAAAAAGTACATTGGCGGGGATGGTGCGGCGATGCCGGGGTACCGTGAACGGGAAGCTCGGCCCGGCATCCTGACGATTTACTCAGTGTCCTGAGTAAATCTACTCAGCGTACTGAGTAATCCGTCGATCGGCCTCATCAGCTGGCTGAATCAGCTCGCGCAGCGACGTTCCCGCGCTATGATCCGTACACTTGACGAGCCGTACAAGCCTTCGCATGGTCACGCGCCGCGGCAGCCGCCGCCCGCCCGTCGCTGAACGCCGGTCCCGTCTGCCGGTGGCCGCCGCGTTGGTGGGCGCCCTGTTCGCCGCTGCCGGGCACGCCCAGCCGTCTCCCGGCCTCCTGTTCTGGATCTCCTCGCAGGTTCCAGTCGAGCCGGCCCCGCCGCCGGCGCTCGGGGTGCTGCGCCCCCAGGAGATCCCGCCGGGGAGCGTGATCGGCGAGGTGCGGGTGGTGGCCAGGAACATCTTCGATCCGGCCAGTCCCGGCGAGGGGAACCGCCTCTTCCACCTCGCCAACTACCTCCATCGCACCACCCGCACCGGGGTGGTCGCCGAGCAGCTCCTGTTCAAGCCGGGGGACGTCTTCTCCCCCGAGCTGATCCAGGAGTCGGCGCGGCTGCTGCGCACCCACGACTACCTCTATGACGTCGACATCCGCCCCATCCTGCGCGACGACGGCAAGGTCGACGTCGAGGTGGCGACGCGCGACGTCTGGACCCTCTCGGGGGGCGCCTCCTTCGGCCGCGCCGGCGGGCGCGACAGCACCAGCTTCTCGCTCCAGGACAGCAACTTCCTGGGCAGCGGCAAGGAGATCGACCTCGCCCGCATCGGCTCGATCGACCGCACCTCGAACCTGGTCCGCTTCCAGGATCCGAACCTGCTGGGGAGCCGCGTCCGCCTCCTCGCTTCCTACGCCGACAACAGCGACGGCGGCCGGCAGCGCCTGGAGATCGAGCAGCCCTTCTACTCGCTCGACACCCGCCGGGCGTTCGGCCTGCTGAGCTACCGCGACGACCGCCTGGAGAACCTCTACAAGGCGGGGAAGATCGCCACCGACTTCCATCACGAGACCGATTTCGTCCAGGTCTACGGCGGCCTGTCGCCCGGCCTGATCGGCGACGCGACCGAGCGCTGGCAGGCCGGCTTCACCTACTCGCGGGACGTCTTCGCGCGCGCCGGCCGCCCCTTGAAGGCGGTGTTCCTGGCTCCCCCCGACCGCACCCTCGCCTACCCATGGGTGCGCTACGAGTCGGTGCGCAACGGCTTCGTGGTCGAGCGCGACCTCGACCGCATGCAGCGCTCCGAGGACCTGAACCTCGGCCGCCAGATGAGCCTGCTGGTCGGCCTCTCCTCGCCCCTCTTCGGCGGCGATGCCCAGCGCCTGATCGGCGCGGGGTCGATCGCCGACGGCTGGCGCCCCACCCCGCGCCAGCTCGTGCTCGGCCAGCTCGGCGTCTCGACCCGCTGGGCGAAGGGGGACGCCGAGAACCTGGTCGCCGGCGGCAAGCTGCGCTGGTACGTCCGCGACTTCGGCCCCCACCTCTTCTATGCCGCCCTCGGCGCCGACCTCGCCCACCACCTGGACGGCGAGAGCCAGATCACCCTCGGCGGCGACAGCGGCCTGCGCGGCTATCCGCTGCGCTTCCAGTCCGGCGACCGCCGCGTCCTGCTCAACCTCGAGCAGCGCTTCTTCAGCGACCGCGAGCTGTTCCACCTGGTGCGCCTGGGGGCCGCCGTCTTCTTCGACGCCGGCCAGGCCTGGTTCGTCGACACGCTCTCGCAGCGCGACCTCACCCTGATCCAGCAGCGGCGGGTGCTCAAGGACATCGGCTTCGGCCTGCGCCTGGGCTCCAGCCGCTCGGCGCGCGCCGGCGTCCTCCATCTCGACGTCGCCTTCCCGCTCGACGGCGGCCGCTCGCTCCAGCGCCTGCAGTGGCTGGTCTCGACCGGCGACACTTTCTGAGGCCGGCTACCACTGGCGCATCGTAGCGCCCGAGTGGTCGACCATGGTGCGCCCGTTGTCCTCCAGCGGCTCGAAGGCGGACTGCACGGCGACCCGCCCCGGGCCGTGCAGGCGGAGCCAGAGGTAGCGGTCCCCCCACGAGCGCCAGGAGCGCCAGGTCCCCGCCGGCTTCTCGATGTGGAGCTGCATGCGCACCGTGGTGTCCTTGAACAGGAAGGCGGTCGGCTTGACCAGGATCGTCTCCCCCGCCGCTAGGTTGCGCACGAAGACGTTGCCGGCGGCGTGCAGCAGCAGCAGGCCGGGGGCCGCCGCGGCCTGGAAGCGGTCGAGGAGGAGCCCGAGCGGATAGTGGGTCTCGGTCTCGTCCCCCTCGCGGGTGCTGAACCAGACGTTCGACGGGAACCAGTCGTAGGTCACCGCGCCGGTCGCCACCATGAAGAGGTGCTCGCGGACGTCGACCGCCTGACCGGGCTGGAGCGGCAGTGAGATCATCTCGCCCGGAGTGTCGCGCGAGAAGGCGATGTGCCCCGGCCCCTGCGCCTGGGTCATGATCAGCGGCATCCCCGCCAGCATGCGTTTCCAGGCGCCCTTGAGTGACATCGCGGTCACCTTGACCTGGGTGTCCATCCAGAGCAGGACGTGATGGGAGAAATAGACCCAGTCCCCCGCCGCCAGGTTCATGTCGGCCACCGGCACGTAGGTCCCCTCGACCTGGCAGTAGGAATTGCCGAACTGGAGCTTCGCCATGTCGTGGCGGCCGGGGAGCTTCGACCAACCCGAGTTGCTGACCACGTCGCGGACGTCGACCGCGGCGCCGCACGCCGGGCAGGAGAGGCTCGAGCCGTCGCTCGCCTGGCCGCACCAGGCGCAGGTGAAGGAGCGGCCGGAGGAGCCCGCCGCGGGGGCTGAATAGGTGGGATCCGTCATCGCGCTCCTCCCCCTATTCCGTGGTGTGGTGGACGTACATGGACTGGATGCCGACGCGGCCCGGGCCGGTCATGCGGGCGAGGTTCATGCTGGTGCCGCCGAAGAAGCCGCTGGTCAGCTTGATCGGCTCGACGTCCATGGTCACCGCCGAGTCCTTGTAGAGGAAGGCGCCGGGCTCGACCAGGATGCTCTCCCCCGCTTGCAGGCGCCGCTCGAAGACGTTGCCGTAGCCGTGCAGGATCAGCAGGCCGGGCGCCGTCCTGGTGACGAAGCGGTCCATGAACATCCCCTGGCCGCCGAACAGGATGTTGCGCAGCCCCTTGATGCGCAGGAAGCTGTACTCGATGGTGTGCGACGAGAGCAGGAAGGCGTGCTCGCGCACGTCGAGCTCCATGCCGGGATGGAGCGGCAGCACGACCAGCTCGCCGGTGGCGTCGCGCGAGAAGGCGACCCGCCCCGGGCCGTGGGCGACGCTGATGATGAACGGCATGCCGGCGAGCGCCCGCTTGACGCCGCCGGTCAGCGGCAGCACGCTCATCGCCGTCTTGTCGTCCTTCCACAGCAGCACGTGGTGCTCGAAGAAGATCGAGTCCCCCGCCCCCAGGTTGATCTCGGCCACCGGCACGATCTCCCCCTCCACCTGGCAGGTGCTGGCGCCGAACTGGATCTCCGTCATGTCGCGCAGGCGCGGCGCCTCGCGCCATCCGGAGTCGCTGACCAGGTTCTTGACGTCGAGCGGCGCGCCGCACGAGCGGCAGCTCACCGCCGTCCCCTCGTTCTGGCTCTTGCACCACTGGCACTCGATGCGGACGAGCGGATCGCCCGGCGCCGCCTGCGGATTCGGTTCGGTCATCGAGGACAGACCTCCTCTTGGGATGGGGGGTTGGGGTGGGAAGACTGCTGTGGGGATTCTATCCTCAAAGGGGGGCGCCCCACGGGCGCTCCCGGAGGGTGAACCGGTCAGCTCGCGTCGGCCCGGGCCGGCACCCAGCGCTGGAAGAAAGTCGAGATCTCGTGCACCGAGAGCAGAGCGCTCGAGTTCCTGAACTGGCCGTCGCGCTGGGCGATCACCAGCGAGCCGTCGGGCTCGAGGATGGCCACCGAGGGGATGCCGCTCCCCACGTTCATGCCGTACTCGGCCATCAGGTCCAGGTTGCGGTCGCGGTTCCCCACCGAGACCTTGACCACCACGAAGTTGGGATCGACGATCGGCGCCACCAGCCGGTGGCCGAGCGAGCGCTTGAACGCCTCGCAGTCGGGGCACCAGTTGGCGCCGAAGACGACCGCCACCCGCTTCCCCTCCGCCGCCGCCTGACGGCGCGCCTCGTCGATGTGCTCCCGGGCATCTTCCTGATCGTGCTGACTCGTGCGTGAGGTTTCCATACCCCTCCAATCCTGTCATCCGGTCCAGACTTCGAGATACTGCAGACGATCAAGCTCTAAGTGCCGCGGACGGGCCCACACCGGGACGCTTCGGCGCAGGCGACCGTCGCCGGCCCGGTCCATGGCTGGCTCATGGCAGCGCCGCTTCCAGGCGGCGGATCTCGCTGTCGCGCTGGACAGGGTCCGCGGTGAGCTGGAGGGGGATGCCGTGGATGCGGCCGAGGTAGAGGGCGGCGAAGTCCAGGAAGCGCAGCCCGAGCCGGAGCATGTCGAAGGACTCGGGCGGGTAGCCGTAGGGGGCCGGCCGCGCGTCGGCGAGCAGCGGCCGCAGGGCGGGGTCGGCTTCGCCGCCGAAGAGGACGAACCGGCTCCCCAGCACCCCGACGTCGTTCATGCCGCCCACGAACCCCCAGTCGGTCATGAACTCGGTGGCGTTCTCCGCCAGCGCCCGCGCGTAGACCGGCGCCAGCGTCGCGAAGTGCTCCGGCCGGACGAGGAACGTCTGCCGCCGGAAGATCAGCTCCGCGGCGAGGAAGCGCAGCCGCCACGGCCGGCCGGCGTCGGTCGCCAGGCGCAGCAGGAGCGCGGGAGCGTCCGGCGCGTCCCAGAGGGCATCGATCCGGCGCTCCGCATCGGGCTGACGGAACAGCGCCTGATACCCGGTCCGCTCGAGCTCCGCGGCGAGCGCTTCCTCCCGTGGGTCGGCGGCCATCAGTGCGTCCCCAGCGTCTCGCGCGACAGATCGCTCTGGCGCAGGATGCCCCGGCGTCCGGTCAGCGCGCCGTCGACGACCTCGACCCGCACGTAGCCGGGCGCTCCGGCATACGGGCCGAGGATCCGCAACCGCGTCCCTGAGGGGAGGGTCGGATCGGTCGGCCGGCAGAGGGTCTCGCCGTCGAGCACCACGCCGCCGGCCCGGTTGACGGTATAGATCTCCGGCACCGGCAGAGCCACCAGGTCGCGCCCGAAGTCCCCCTGCGCCGTATCGGTGCTGAGCACGAACCCCGAGCGCCCCGTGCCGTCGGCCACGTTCACCTGGTAATACGTGTTGCCGCCCGCCGTCCCCTGGCCGGTCTGGGTCAGCGGCGTCCCCTTGGCCACCGTGAAGTCCAGCGACAGGTCCGCCTTCAGCACGCTGGTGGGAGCGACGTTCGAGAGCAGCCCATAGCTCTCCTTGGCGGTGTTCCAGATGCTGGCTGCGGTGAGGAAATTCACCGAGGGGACACCCCGCGACTTCGTGGCGAGCGGGATCGTCGAGAAAGCGCCCGCGGCGTCGCGGCGCCACCCCCATTCGACCGAACCGAGATAGGTCCCCGCCATGGTGCCTTCGAAGGCCAGGGCGGCGGTCTCGAACACCTGCTCGGAGGAATTGGCGTTGGGAAGCGCCGGCGAGTCGTGCATCTCGGCGGGGACTGGTCCCTTCAGAACCCCGTTTTCCATGTAGCGATAGCCGAACACGGAGCCGCCGCCGTAATCGATCCCGGTGAGGGGGAGCGAGGCGCGCTGGGCCGCGCTCAGCGCGTGGATGCCGGGAGCGGCGTAGGCGCCGAGGGTGTTGGCGTCCGCCCCCGCGGTCGCCGTGCCCGTGGTGCCGTACAGCGGGCTCGGCCGTTCGGATACCCGGTCGACGAAGTAGCCGACCCCCGCCCCCGAGGTTGCCTCCCGCCGCCCGCGAAACCCCTGGGTGTCCTGAACGCCCGCCACCTTCCCTTCCGCCGCCTGGGTCAGACCGATCTTCTTCGCGTCGACGTTCGCACCGGGGTGAAACTTCAGGTAGAGCTGGACCCCGACGCTGTCCCCCGCGGCGTTCTTCACCTCGTTGAACTTGTAGTCCTCGAACTCGCCGAAATTCGTTCCCTGCCGGGCCAGTTGCGGCCGGCTCGAAGCGAGCGGGCGCAGGGGCAGGCCCTCGCGCCCCGCCAGGCCGCCGCGCTCCGCGGCCACGAAGGCCCCGGCGGCTTCCGCGGCCTGGCGCTCCTGCGGGCTGTCCTGCGGCTCGGGGGACAGCGCGCCGGCATCCGGCGCGGGCGGCGCGGGCGGCGCGTGACGCTGCTGGAGCGTGTGGACGACCTCGTGGGCGAGCAGGGCCTGGCGCCGGTGCCCGGGCAGGGCTTCCCCCGCGGCCCCGAGATGGATGTTCTGGCCCAGGGTGAGCGCGTAGGCGCTCAACGATTCCGCGGCGCCGCGCGAGCCGGGGTCCGAAAAGACCTTGACGCCGTCCAGGGGCTGGCGGAAAAAGCTTTCCAGCGGAGCGCGGATCGCCGCTTCGAGCGGCCGCCCCGCCTTCCCCGGCGCGGTGACCGGGATGCGGCCGAAGCTGTGCCCCTCGGCGAGGGCGGCGGCCGGCGGCTGCCCCTGCGCCGAAGCCCTCTTCGCCGGCCCCGCCTGAGGAGCGGCGGCGCCCTTTGGTGCCTGGCTCGGTTTGCCCACGAAGTTGCGCATGGCTCTTTCTCCTACGGCCGCTGCGACCGTCATTTTATCGTCTCTACGCCGGCACGAAGACGGCGTGAAAACCGAGGTGTACGGGTGCGGGCAGCGGGATCACCGCCACCGGCCCCGCCGCCACGGCGAAGGCGTCGAAGATCAAAAAGGCGCTCTCCCCCGTGGTGGCGTCGAAGCGCTGGCAGATCACCGCGCCGCCCCCGGCTGGGTCCCGCGCGAAGGCGGGCTCGCCCCCCAGGTAGGTGCCGGGCGGCGCCTGCCAGACCTCGGCGCGTTCCGGGCGCGACCAGGCGAGGTGGACCACCTGATCGAAGAACTTCCGGCCCGGTCGGCCGGCCTTGCCGATCCCCAGCATCCAGAGGTCGTCGTAGGGGCGGCCGAGGAGGTCGGGATCGATCGCCGGGAAGTCGGGCGCCAGGTCGTAGGCGATCTCGCGGGTTTCGATCAGCTTCCCGCTCGGCAGATCGATCACGAAGCGCACCGGGCGCCCCGGCCCGACGTCGGTGAACAGGGCATCGAGCTGGTATTGATCGTAGACCGGGCGGTCGAGCTCGACGACGTCGACGGTCAGCTGATCCCCTTCGTCGAAGGCGTTGATGCCATGGAGCACGTAGCGGTTCCCCACCGGCACCGTCGCCACCGGCTCGCCGTCCTCGCGGCGCACGACGAGCAGGCGGCTTCCCCGCTCGGGCTCCCAGCGCAGGCCGTCCAGCAGCGTGCCGCCGGCCGCCAGCGGCCCCATGTCGAGGAGGTACGGCCCGAGATGGAAGATGGCGTAGCGCGCGGAGAGGCAGAAGTCGTGGAGGGAAGTCGGCGCGTCGAGCGGCAGCCGCCGGCGATAGACCGGTTTCCCGTCGGGGTCGAAGCGATAGAGATTGAGGCTGGGCTGGGACGAGGCGAAGTTGATCCCGAAGTTGAACAGCTCGCCGGTCGCCGGGTCGAGCTTCGGATGCGCCGCGAACGGGCTGAGCGGATTCAGGGCGCCGCCGAAGGTGAACGCGCCGCGGGTGGCGAGCGTCACCGGGTCGAGCTCCCACGGCAGCCCCTGCTCGCCGAGGGCGAGGAGGGCGCCGCCATACGGGTAGACGCTGACGTTGAGCGGCGACTCGAGGGCCACGCCGCGCACCAGGCGGTCGCCGGCAAAGGCGGTGCCGAACGAGCGGTAGAGCGGCCGCCCCGCCGCCTCCTCCTCGGCGAGCCGCGTGCCGCGCACGTAGCGCGCCGCGAGCCGGGCGCCGTCCTCCCCCAGGGTCAGAGCGCAGATCATGCCGTCGCCGTCCAGCCAGTGACGGTAGCGCGCGCTCCCCCGTTGGAAGCGGGCGGGGCCGTTGACGTAGTAGGTGCCGCGCAGGAAGGCCGGCACCTTTCCCTCGATCCGCGGCGCGCACTCCTGCTCGGCGGGAGCGTTGGCGAAGGCCGCGTCGAGCCCCGGGGCGTGATCGGCGATCCCTTCGATCATCCCACCGCCTCCATCGCCACCTCCGGCATCTCCCGCGCGGCGAGCCGCTCGCTGCGGAAGCGGGCCATCGAGGGGATCTCGAAGCGCCAGGCGTAGACCTCGGACGACTCGCGGCAGGCGGCCTCCAGGCGCTCCGCCATCGCCGCGGGATCGAACTGAAGGTCGTCGATGTCGAGGCCGCGGATGAAGGCGGCGTTGGTCATCGCCCGCGGATCGTCGAGCACCGAGGCGGCTACGTGGGCCGCCGTCCAGCGCGCCAGGTCGCGGAGGTTCTCGAGCTGGTCGTCGAGCACCGCGCGGGCCTCGTCGAGGCCGACTCCCACCTTGTAGAAAGTCAGCTCGGCGGCCGCGAGCGCTCCCACTTCAGTGAAATCGAAGAACACCGGCTCGGGGGCGGCGAGGACCACGTTCTCCTTCTTCCACCGGTAGTAGGCGGCGAGCAGGCGATGGATCCCCTGGTTGATCGGCCCCAGGTTGCCGAAGCGGCGCAGGAAGCCGGGAAGGAAGGTGCGGTCGACGTGCAGGTCGTTGATGAACGGAAAGACGTAGAACGCGAAGTAGACGGTCAGCTCCCAGACGTAGCGCAGCGAGAAGCACTCCTGGTCACCGAGGGTGCAGTAGCTGACGGCGAAGCTCGGCACGTAGGCCTCGTAGACCGCGCGGGCGAGCGGCTCGTAGAGGCGCACCTTGGCCTCCAGCTCCTTCCTGTCGGCGGTGAGGATGGCGTCAGCGATCAGCGTGTTGTAGATCGAGATCAGGTCGCCGCCCGGGCTGTAGAGCGGGTCGGTGAAGCGGCAGGCCTCGCCGCACAGCGCCCAGCCTGAGGCCGAGAGGGTCTGCCCGCTGTCGAGGGCGAAGCTGGTGAAACCCGAGTGATGGAGGACCTTGCGCTGCCGCAGGTCTTTCTCATAGAGCGGATATTCGCGACAGATCCAATCGATCAGCTTGTCGGCGGTCGCCACGTCCTTGCTCGCCACGTTGGCCGAGTCGTAGACCAGCCCCAGGCTGGTCTTGCCGTGCAGCGGGATCTCCCAGAACCAGTACCCCTCGCCGCAATAGTGATTGGTGGCGAGGAAGGTGGGGAAATGCCCCAGCGTCCCACGCTCCGGCCGGAGGCGGATCGCCTTGCGGTCGAGGTTGGTGCACTTCTCGGGGTCGAGCAGCCCGTCCACCCAGAGAAAGGAGGCGCCGTGGCGGATCGGGCTCGGGCGCTCGAGCTTCTGCCGCTTGGCGAGGAAGCGGTTCCTCCCCGAGGCGTCGACCACCCAGGCGGCGCGGCCGGAGACCTCGCGGCCGTCGACCTCGAAACGAAAGGCGTGCGGTCCCTCCTCGGCGAGGTCGACCGCCAGGCCGGAGATCGCAAGGATCAGCTCGAAATTCGCGCTCTCGCGATTCTTCGCCAGCACCGCGCCCTCGAACAGGTTACGGTCGAGCTGGTAGGTCGCGATGTTCGAGATCTTGCGGATGTAGGACTGGCTGAGATCTTCCCAGACGTCGCCGCCGCGCTGCGTCTTCCAATAAAAGCGTAGGTTGTACTTGAGGAAGTGCTCGAGCAGGAGGTGCTCCTCCATCTCCAGCACCCGCGAGTAGTAGTAGCCGCTCACCTGCACGGTCGCCTCCCCCACCTTCTGCTTGGGGGAAGGGATCTCGGCCGCCCGGTCGACCATCAGGATGCGGATCTCCGGGCGGCTGAGCAGCAACTGGCGGGCGAGGGTCAGACCGGCGAGCCCGGCACCGGTGATCAGGACGTCGACGTCGTAACCTTTCGTTTCCATCTCCATCTCCATCTCCTTCCCCTACGGAGCGCCCAGGATCACGGCGCAGGCGTGGCCGTCCGTGCTGAGAGCGGTCAGCAGAGCGCGCCGCACGGCGACCTCGCGGGTCCCGGCGGCGGCTCCGTTCAACGGGAATCCATCCTCCACGCGTTCCAGCCCCAGGATTCCGGGGAGAGATCCGGTGCGCAAGGTTTCGAGCAGGGCCACGGCCTGGAAGCCTCCCGAGGCGCCGAGCGCCTCGCCCAGCATCGACTTGACGGCGGTGACCGGCAGCTTCGCGGCATGGCCGCCGAGCGCCGCGGCGATCCCCGCCGCCTCGGCGCGGTCTCCCGCCACGCTGCCGTTCGCCGCCGCGCTCACACAGTCGAGGTCCGCCGGCGCCAGCCCGGCGTCGGCGAGCGCGATGGCGATCGCCCGCGAAAGCGCCCGCGCGCCGCCCGCTTCCGCATCGTCCCCCGTCTCGGGATTGAACGCCGAGCCGTGCCCCAGCACCTCGGCGAGCACCGTCGCTCCCCGCGCCGCCGCCGCCGCCGCCTCCTCGAGCACCAGCAGGGCCGCCCCCTCGGCGAGGGCGAAGCCGGAGCGGCGGCGGTCGAACGGCAGCGGGTCCACAGCCCCATCCGCCACCAGGCGATCGGCGCGCAGATGGCCGAGGAACGACTCGAAGCAGAGCTCCTCGGCGCCCCCCGCGAGCAGCGCCGCCGCCCGGCCGCTGCGGATCTGCCCGGCGCCGTAGGCGATGGCGAGGAGCCCGGAGGCCTCGCCGGCCGAGAGGGTCGAGTTGATGCCGCGCAGGCCGTGCCAGATGGCGGCCTGCCCCGCCGCCGCGTTGATCACGCTGTTGGCGAAGTCGAGCGGGCTCGCGTAGGAGGGGCCGAGCTGGAGGTTGCGGCGGTCGAACTCGGCGATCGTGCGCAGGCTGCAGAAGGTGGTGCCGAGCACCAGCCCGACCTCGCGCTCGCTCCGCAGCTCGGGGCTCCAGCCGGCGGCGTCGAGCGCCCGCTGCGCCGCCGAGAGGAGGAGGCGCGAGGTGCGGTCGATCGGGCGCAGGTTGCGCTCGCCGAGGTAGTCGCGCGGCTCGAAGGGGCGGATCTCGCCCGCCCGGCGACCGCCGAAGCCGCTGACGCCGTCGGTGGGAAACAGCTCGATCGACTTGCAGGCCGCTCCGCCCGGCGCAGAGCGCGGCGTGGAGGGCAGCCGGCGAATCCGCCAGCGCGGAGAGGACACCCGCCCCGGTGACCACGACGTTCTGTCGCACGCTCAAGCGATCACCTTCCGGAAGATCACCGAGGCGTTGTTGCCGCCGAAGGCGTAGGCGTTGTTCATCGCGAGGTGGACGGGGAGCTCGCGCATGGCGTTCGGCACGTAGTCGAGGTCGTCCTCCGGCTCCTCGAGGTTCATCGTCGGCGGCACGCGGTCTTCGGCGACGGCGAGGGCGCAGACCGCGGCCTCGATGGCGGAGGCGGCCCCCATGGTGTGGCCGATCATCGATTTGATCGAGCTCATCGGGATCCGCGGCGCCGCCGCGGCGAACACCCGCTTGACGGCCACGATCTCCAGCCGGTCGTTGGTCGGCGTGCCGGTGCCGTGGGCGCTGATGTAGCTCACCTCGTCCGGCCGCGCGCCGGCGTCGGCGAGCGCGCGCTCCATCGCCCGCGCCGCGCCGTCCCCCTCGGGGTGCGCCGCCGTCATGTGGTGGGCGTCGCAGGAGAGGCCGTAGCCGGCGAGCTCGGCGTAGATCCGGGCGCCGCGCGCCCGCGCCCGTTCGAGCGGCTCGAGCACCAGCACCGCCGCCCCCTCGCCGGGGATCATCCCCTTGCGGTTCCTGTCGAACGGCTGACAGCGCTCGGGAGCGATGGCGCCCAGGCGGGAGAAGCCGGTGTAGGTGATGCGCGAGAAGGCGTCGGCGCCGCCGGCGAGCATCAGGTCGGCGCGGCCGGAGCGCAGGGTGTCGAGGGCCTGCGCGAGGGCGTAGTTGCCGGCCGCGCAGGCCGCCGGGATCATCGTGTTGACCCCCGCGAAGCCCAGCTCGCGCGCCACGTGGGCGGCGATCATGTGGCAGGGATAGAGGCGCAGGAACTCGGGGCCTACCTTCTCGAGCTCCCCCGCCAGATAGCGGTCGTCGAGCTTCTCGACCTCGAGCGGCTCGCCCGAGGTGGTCCCCATGGCGACGCCGGCCCGCTCGAGGTCGAAGCCCGATGCGCCGCCGGCCTCGATCCCGGCGTCGGCGAGCGCCATCCGCGCCGCGGCGATGGCGAGCTTCGAGGCACGGCCGACGGCGCCCGGCGTGAGCTTGTGCACGAACGGGTCGGGATCGAAGCCGCGCACCTCGGCTCCCAGGTGCACGTTGAAGGCACGGGTATCGAAGGACTCGACCGGGGCTACCCCCGAGCGGCCGGCGAGCAGGCCGTTCCACACCACCTCTCGCCCGACGCCGATCGGGGTGATCAGGCCGAGGCCCGTCACCGCGACGCGGGAGTCCATGGCTAGACGGTCTGGCGCTCGGCCAGCCGCCCCTGGACCAGCGTCACCATGCCGGACAGGCTGTCGATCTCTTTGTAGCGCTCGTCGGGGAGCTCCAGCTTGAAGGCGAGATCGACGTCGACGCCGATCTCGAGGAGCGAGAGCGAATCGAGCTTGAGATCCTCCCGCAGCAGAGCCTGGTCGCCGATCTTCTTCGCATCGAGGCCGGCGACGTTGGCGATGATCTGCTTGATCCGGTCGAGGATCTCCGCGGCATCCTGAGTCATCTCGTCTCTCCCCTTTCTCGTCCCTGCGACGATCACTTGGTTCCAGCGGCTGATCGCTGGTCTCTATGTTAGGCCTAAACGGGAGAGATTTGTTACCGCGTTCTAGTCGTTGAAATGTAATAATTCGGACATCGATTTTACGAAAAAACCAAGACCCATCAGCGCTCCTGCGATTGCTCCCCCCGCCGCCTCGACGGCCAGCCGGGCCAGCCAGACGAGGGCCGAGGCGAGCGTCCACGCCAGCAGCCAGAGCGGCAGGAGCGCCCGCGCGAGAGCGACCGGCGCCGTCGGCGCGAGCGGCACGCTCGCCGCGAGGTCGCGCCAGAAGCGGACGCCGCTCGCCGGGACCGCGAGCCCCGCCGGCTCGACCTCTCCCCCCGCGCAGGCGGTCTCGAACCGGCTCCTGCTCTCCCCGGCCAGCGCGTAGGCGTCCTCTTCCATCGGATGCCCCCGGTAGCGGAAGCCGTTGGCGGCGCCCAGGGCGAAATAGAGGATGACGAACGGCCGGAAGAGGGCGAACCCCCAGCCGGCGTCCTGCACCTGGAGGGCGTGATACCCCTCGTGCACCAGCGTGGCGAGCGCCGGGCCGCGGAAATCCCAGGCCTCCGGTGCGACATAGACGCAGGTGCGCCGCCGCGCCAGGAGGGCGGGGATGACGATCGCCTGGCTCCCCAGATGGCGGATCAGGTGCGGGATGCCGCGATGAAAAGCCACCGCGCCGAGGTCGAGCGTCGGATAGACCGCCCGCAGCAGCGCCATCTCCTCCGCCGGCGGCTCGGCGCGCGGCGGGAACAGCCAGCGCCAGAGGCGGCGTCCCCGGGCCTCCAGACGAGCGCCGCGGCTCCGCACCCTCTCCCTCACCCCGGCAGGTGGATCGGCACTTCGTGCCAGTAGGCGATGCCGCCGACGTTGACCACCAGGACGAGGGAGGGCTGCTCGCCGGGCTGGAGGAGGCCGTCGAGCCCGGCGAGGGCAAGCTGCGGGAGAGCGCCCGCCGCGATCGGGGCGAGCACGGCCGGGTCGCAGGAAGCGTCGAACATGTAGGCCGCCTTGCCCACCCTCAAAAACACCCCGATGAGCTCCATCTGCGGCGGCAGGCCTTGCGACCGGGAGAGGTCGAGGAGCAGGGTGCCCGGGTCGTCCAGGATGCCGCCCGGATCGCCGTTGCCCCGGCAGGGCACACAGAGGTTCACCCCGGGCTGCGGGTCGTTCCGAGCGTCGGCATAAAGCAGTGAATCGGGCGGCAAATCGGGCGCAAAACCGGTCAGATTCAGGGTAACGCCGGAGCGCAAGCCGGGCGCGGGGGGGATCGCCTCCCGCGCCCGGTCGAGCAGGCGCCGGGGACCCTGGAGCTGGGAGCCGGGCAGCGGCACCCCGCCGTAGGCGAGGGCGAGGCTCTCGGCCCCGGCACTCGCGCCGGCACCGAAGGCGGGCATGGCGAGGGCGGGGGTCCAGCGGGCCGCGGCTCCGGCTGTCACATCGGGAAGGCTGCCGCCCGCCGCCATAGTGCCGCCCAGCCAGCCGGTGAGCAGGGCCGCGGCGTAGGAGCTCCCCGGCGGCGCGGGCCAGTAGGTGTTGCCATCGCCCGCGGAGAGATACAGGCCGTAGCCCAGCATCAGGGCCGCCGCGTCGGAAGGGGTCTGCCGCGAGGGCCGGATGCCTCGCGTCTGCTGGAGATGGGAGAGGTCGAGGGCTCCGGCCGAGATCACCCCCGGGCTGGCCGCCGGGAAGAGCAGCTCGCCATCGTTGCCCGCCGCGGCCACCGCCAGGATCCCCTGCTTGATCACCAGCTCGTCGAGGACGCCGCGGATCAATCCGCTCAGCTCACCCGCGGAGCCCACGCTGCCGTCCTTCGTCCATTGCCGGCCGAAGCTCATGTTGACCGCCAGCGGCCGGTCGCCGGGGTCGACCGCCGCGACGGCGCAGAGCTCGATGAGAACGGCCAGATCGGAGACCGGAGTCTCTTGGGAGAGCGTGCCGGCGGAGGTGAGGTCGTAGAGCTCGACGCCGAGCCGCTGGTCCGAGGCCTCCTTGATGGTGGCCGCCACGCTCCAGCCGTGCGCGCTCGGCCAGTCGAGGATGGCGACCCAGGGGCGGCCCCGGGTATGGCCGAGACAGTGCCTTTCGCCGCAGGGAAACCCGGACGACGGCAGGGAGGGCGCGAGCTCGACGGGAAACAGCGACGGCGCCGCGGTGCCGCTGTCGACGGGGACGCAATCGGCCTGATACGAACCTTCCGGGTGGCTGAAGACGAAGGAGCCGGAGCCGCCGCAGGCGACCACCTGCACGTCCGCGGTGCGAGTCGTGACGGAGCAGCCCGGCAGCATCCGGCTCCAGGTCACCGCGGCCGCCGGAGCCTGCACCCTCGTTTGGACCGGCTGCGCCCTCGAGCTGGCTGCCGAGAAGACGATCACACCGCAGCACAACCCCCGATACCACCGAAGTCCCATCATCGCGTTGTCTCCTTGGCCGGCGGCTCGTCCGCCAGCAGACGGATGGTCAATGGATAGACGAGATGACCTGAAGACCGCAGAGCGGCCACGGGAGCCTGCCCCGCTGCGATCGCCACCACGGGTGGCGGCTCACCGGCGGTCGAGACGACGACGTAGAGCGGATAGTCGCCGGGAACGCGGGTGGCCAGCACCCGGACGGCTTCCCCGCTGAACGTCGCGCTTCCCCGCTCTGCTTCCACCCGCACCTCGGCTGGCGACGGCACCCGGCGCAGGGCGCCGTCAGCGCGCCGGAAGAGGGCGAAAGAGACCCCGGACGGGGCGTCTTCCCGGGCGCGCACCAGGATGCGCAGGGTGGTCCCGGCATAGGCCCGCACCGGCCCCGGCGTCGGGCTCGGCGTCGGATCGCCCGAGCGCACCTCGGCGAGGCCGCGGGCGGCGACGTCGTAGGCCGCCCGCCCGGGCGCCTCTCCCGTGTGCAGGAAGAGCGCCGAGAGCACCGCCACGAGAATCGCGGCGGCCGCGGCGGCGGCCCAGGCGGCCGGGGGCAGAGCCCGCCGCCGGGCGCCGGCGGCGAGGACGGCCTTGCGCACCCGCCGCAGGGGCAAGGTGCGGTCGACGCCCGCCAGCTCGAGCAGGCGCCGGCGCCCGGCGGCGCTGCGTGCCAGCAGAGCCTCCAGCTCGCGGCTCTCGCCGGCGCTCGAGCCGCCTGCGCGATAGGCGCGCAGCCGCTCGTCGCCGGGAGCCGGCAGGTCGTCGCCGCCCTCCCGTTCGGCGAGCGCGCGGAGGATGCGCTCGACCTCGCTCGACGTCTCCACCTCGGAGCGGCCCGCGGAGGGGTTTTGCCGGTCTTCAGTCATCTGAGGTCTCTCATCTGGAGGAAGGGAGTCGGCGGCGGGGAGGATTTCCCCCCACCGGGGAACCGGCGGCGCGCAGGAGCAGGATGGCCCCCCAGATCTGCGGCGGCGCGACGGGGCGCAGAGCCGCCAGACCGGCGGCGTGAGCGGCGGGCACGGAGCGGCCGGCGGCGATGGCGCCATAGAACGCGCGGTTGTAGAGGCCCGCGGCGTGGTCCGGAACCGGCCCCCGGGTCGCCACCACCCAGCCCGCGCCGAGCCGGGTCAGCAGTCCCCCCAGGCCATACTGGCCGCTGTCCGCCGTGGCCGGCCAGCTCGCCGTGCGGCAGCCGCTCAGGTTGGCGAAGCGGCGCGGCGCCGGCAGCCTTGCCCATTCCATCAGGCCGAGCCCGCCGTCGGCGAGCTCGAGCCGCGACATCTCCGGGAAGACCGGGTCGTAGCTCGCATGCGCGTCGACGTGCAGCCACTCGGCACCGGCGAGCGCTCCCAGCACCGCCCCCCGGGTCGCCTCCCCACCGCGCAGGAAGCGGCCGCCGGGGAACCGGCGCCGGTACTCGGGGAGCGACCGCTCGGCCTCCCCCAGATCGCCGCCCGGGTCGACCACGAACAGCGGCCGCGTCCCCGCGCCGCTCTCCCCCGCCGCATGGCCGCCGGCGGTGTGGAGGGCGACGGTCGTCACCTCCCCCAGCCAGCGGCGGCCGTCCGGCAGCGGCCGGGCGAGCGGCAGCGCGGCGAGCGGCAGGAGCTGCAGCGAGCCGTGCAGGGCGAACGTGGTCACCGGCCCGAGCGTCTCCGGGTGGAGAGGGAGGACGGCCTCGGCCCAGGGCACGGTGGCCAGGGCAGCCCAGCGTCCGCGGGCCCCGGCATCGTCGCGGCCGGCTTCGAGCTCGGCGGCCATGGCATGGAGAGCGGCCAGCCGTTCGCGGTGCGGCCAGCGGGTCCGGCGCTCGAGGTGGACACCGCGGGGGACTGCCGCGCCGTCCCGGCGCAGCAGCAGGACCTCGTCCTCGACCGCGAAGGCGCGCAGATCCACCCCGGCATCGTCGGCTTCGGCCGGCGCCGCGCAGCCCGGCCACTCCCGCCAGAGCCGGCGCAGCTTCTCCTCCAGGGCCGACCGGACGGCGGCGGCCTGCCGTTCCCGGCTGCCGGAGGCGAGGCGCGGCAGCGCGCCGAGATCGCCGAGGAGCCCGGCGGACTCCTGGTCGATGGCGGCCCAGCGGCGCGCCGCCGGGCCGCGCGCGAGCTCCCGGCATCGGGCGCGCTCGCGCTCCTTCAGGCTCAGCGAATCGAGGCGCCGGAGCAGCTCCCAGGCCGCCGCCGGATCACCGCTCTCGACGGCGACGCGGGCGGCGCGCGCGAAATCCTCGCCGCGCTCGCCGGGACCGAGCGGCAGGCGCTGGTCGAGCCCGTCGGCGATCCTCCCGTGCTGGCGCAGGGCGGCGGCGAAGTCGCGGGCGGCCCCCGGCAGGTCTCCCGCCAGCCGGTCCGCGCGTCCGAGGCAGCTCCAGCGGGCCGCGACGAGCTCGGGATCACCGCCGTCGATCGCGGCGATCGCGGCGCATGCCGCCAGCGCGGCCGGCGCCTCGCCGCTGTCGAGCGCCGCGAGGCCGGTCAGCAGCAAGCCCCAGCCGGTCAGGGTCTGCCGCGCGGCGCTGCCGATCCCCGGCGCCGCGGCCAGCCGCCTCAGCTCCGGCAGGGAGGGACGGGGATCGCCTCGGGTGCGCAGCTCGAGGAAGGCCAGGTTGAGCCGCTGATTGGCGGTCTCGTAGGGGTCGTGCTCGGCCGCCAGGTCGGGCAGCGAGGCCCGCAGCTCCGCCTTCGCGCGCTCCAGCTGCTCCGGCGTCGCCTCCGGATGCCGGAGGGTGAGCCAGGCGAGCTGCAGCCGTCCGTAGAGCACCAGCTGCCGGTCGCAGCCGAGGCTCCCGCACTGCCGGAGCACGTCCCGCACCCGCTGCAGCGCCTCGTCCGGAGCCCCCGCCTGGGAGAGCAGGTCCGCCTGCTGCAACACCACCGCCAGCAGCGTCGGATCGGCGATGCGGACGGCCTTGTCCTCGGCGCGCTGGAACGCCAGCCAGGCGGTGTCGCGCCGGCCGCGTGCGAGGGCAAGGAGGCCGCGCTGGAAATCGGCCTGGAGCGACCGCGCGAGGGCGGCATCATCCCCCGGGCGGGGATCGCCGAGCCAGGCGGGCAGCCGGGAGAGCCGCTCGTCGGCCGCGGCGAGGGCGGCGGGGGTCCCCTCCGAGGTGAGGAACTGGGCCGCGACCATCTGGAACCGCGCAGCGGTCAGCGGCAGGGCCGGGAGAGCCGCCGCCCCGAGGGCGTCGAGCCGGCGCAGGAGCTCGTCGAGGGGCAGGCCCGCCCGTGCCTTCATCAGCGCCGCGAAGCGGCTTTCGAGCCCGTCGATCCGCGCGCTGTCCGGCTGAAAGGCGACCTCCCGGCAGGGCAGGCGCCACCGCTTGTCGTCGTAGCGGTCGACCAGCCGGCCGCACAGCGCGACGCGGGAGGAGCGATCGAAACCGGGCGGGATCTCGCCGTCGAAGCACAGGGTCGAGCCGGCGCGGGCGGCGGCGGCGGCGAAGCCCGCCGGCGACTCCTCGCCGTCAAAGCCGAGCACCGCCTCCCAACGGCTGGTGTCCTGGCGCGCCGGCGCGGCGAAACAGAGGGCCGCCCGGTGACTCCGCCCGACCAGCAGCGGCCGGGGGCGGCGGCCGGGCACCAGCAGCACGTCCTGGTTGCCGCGGACCACCGGGGCGACCGGCAGCCGGGGCGCCTCCCGCCGGCAGGCCGACGCCGCGAGCAGGAACGCCAGGAGGGCGAGAGCGGAGAGCCAACCTGCCGCCGTCAGCCCGAGCCGGCTGAGGCAATGCTCGACCGCCTCGTTGAGCGCCTGCTTCAGCTTGTAGGTCGCCTTCTTCGACCATCCGGTCCCGGCGGCGATCTCGTCCGGGGTCAGGCCGTCCACGTAGCGCAGCTTGAAGTAGAGGTAGAGGCGCCCCCCCCGTCCCGCGAGGCAGCCGTCGAGGCGTTCCAGGGCGTCGCGGGCGACGGCCGAGCGCTCGGCCGGCGGCTCGGCGGCGGCGAGCGGCGCCGCCGGCATCGGCTGCACGCGCCGGGACCACACCGAGCGGCGGGCGTTGGCGGCGAGGCCGCAGGCGAGATCCCACAGGTAGCGCTGGAGCGGCGGGAGAGCCGGCGCGCCGGGAGGCTGTCCCGCGGCGAAGACGCGCAGCAGGCGGGCGCCGTCGCGCAGGCAGAGGAGGAACGTCTCCTGGAGCAGATCGGCGGCGTCCGGCCCCCCCGGGTAGCCGTACCGGCGGCGCAGCCGCTGGTAGAGATCGGGAGCGGCGTGGTCGTAGAGCCAGGCGACGGCGGCCGGATCGCCGGCGGCCAGGCGCTCGGCGAGATCCTGCGCCTCGGGCGCCTCGACACCGGCCGTCTGCTTCACGCCGAGAGCGTAGCCGAAGAAGGGCGGGGGGAGAAGGCGCCGGCGGCAGGGACGCCGCCGGCGCGGAGAGCCCTAGTTACAGGAGATGGCCTGCGACAGCATCTTCGCGAACTGGCCGCGGGTGGTGGTGTTGCCGGGGTAGAAATAGGCGCCATAGCCGCTGATGATCTGCCGGTTGTAGGCGGTCTCGATGAAGGCATAGAAGGGATCGGTCGTCGGCACGTCCACGAAGTGGGGGCCGCCAGCCGTATTGATCGGGAAACCGCCGGCGAGCACGATCACCTTGCACATCTGCCCGCGGGTGAGGTTGGCGTCGGGGCGGAAGGTGTGGTCCGCGTAGCCGCTGATGATTCCGTGGCTGACGGCGGTCTCGATGTAGCGGTAGAAGGGGCTCGTCCGCGGCACGTCGGTGAAGGTCGGCGTGGTGGGGAACGCGAGGCTCCACCCCATCGCCCGCACGATCGCCTTGACCGCCTGCGCCCGCGTCACCGGGTCCCCCGGGCGGAACTGATTGTTGTTGGCATCGTCCACCCAGCCGGAGAGGCCGTTCACCGCCCGGCGGGCCGAGAGGCACTCGACGTAGGTGTAGAACGTGTCGCCGGGGGAGACGTCGCTGTAGCGCGGCGACGGCCGCATCCAGTCGGCCGACTCGCGCCAGAGCTGGAGATAATCGCTCAACAGGTTCTGGTGACGGGGGCCGTACTTCATATCGCCGAAGTCGGGATCGGGAGGGAAGTCGACCCCCCAGATCATGATGGCGTCCGCCGCCTTGTAGGGAGCGCTGCCGCCATAATAGAGGTCGAAGAAATCGCTGACGTTCGGCATGATGCGGGAGTGGTCGGCGCTATAGGGCGGGTCCAACTGCGAGGTGCCGTATTCCTCGATCACCAGCGGCTTGCCGAGCGAGGCGGCGTACTGGCCGTCGTCCAGGTCCCCGTCCGGCGTGCTGGGGTCGTAGTGATGCTCCGTCACGTAGTCCATCGACTGGTAGAAGTCGAGCGCCTGCGACCGGCTCAACGACATCTTGGAGGTGCAGATGATGCCAGGCGCCACCAGGTGGTTGTGATCGATCGCCTTGATCGTCTGCGCCATGTCCTTGTAGAAGCTGAGGGTGGCCGCCACATCGCCTCCCGGGAGGTCGATCTCGTTGCCGATCTCCCAGGCGAAGATGCGGCCGTCGTTCTGGAAATAGGAGACGACCTGCTGCACGAACGGCTTGTAGTTGTTCTTGTAGGCGCCGGCGATCCACTCATGGCCGAGGATACGGACGCCGCTGCAGCAGGTGTCACTGTAGTATCCCTGGTCGCCCGCCACCGCCGTGTGCCCCCCGCCGGCCGCCGAGCCGTAGAGGGGGGCGTAATAGAGGTTGGTCAGCACGACGGTCACCCGGATTCCGCGGCTCCAAGCCGCTCCCAGGGCAGCGTCGAGGTCGTTGATGATCGTCGCCGTCGGCAGCGCGTCGTTGGCCAGCAGCAGCCGGATCTGCTTGACGCCCCCCTGGCGGAGATAGTACGTGTCGTTCCAGACGGCGTCCCCTTCGTAGGCGAAATTGAACTCGTTGACGCCGACGTGCCGGAAGCTCTGGCCGCCGACCGAGAAGTGGCCGCCGCTCGTGGAGACGAACGGCACCCCCGTCGCCAGGCCGGAGCTGTCCAGCGCGAAGGTCTCGTCGAGGTTCCCCTCGGGATCGGCGGGGTTGTCGGCGTCGCGCAGCACGACGTCGCCCGCCGCGTCGGGGACCGGATCGGCGTAGGGGTTGCCGGAGCCGGAGAGGACCTGAGCGCGCAGAAGAGCCGGCATCGCGGCGCTCCACAGGGCCAGGACCAGCAGACACGAGAAAGTCGACCAGGAACGACGGATCATGACGTCTCCTCCTCAAGGTTGCGAGCGGGTCCTTCCCGCCTCGAAACCAGAGGAGTCGCCGAGGGGGCGGATTGCCCCCCTCTCCCGCTCACTTCCGGGCGTAGCTGATCCGGTAGATCGCCCCCGCCTTGTCGTCCGAGACCAGCAGAGCGCCGTCCGGCATCACCTGCACGTCGACCGGCCGCCCCCAGGCGTCGCCCCCCTGGAGCCACCCTTCCGCGAACGGCTCGTAGGAGACCGCCTTGTCGCCCTGGAGCTTGACCAGGGTGACGCGGTAGCCGATCGGCGTCGAGCGGTTCCACGAGCCGTGCTCGGCGATGAAGATCTGATCGTGGTAAGGGGCCGGGAACATCGTGCCGGTATAGAAGCGCATCCCGAGCGAGGCGACGTGGGGCCCGAGCTCCCGCGCCGGCGGCGCAAACTCGCCGCAGGCGTGCTTCCTGCCGAATTCGGGATCGGCGATCCGCCCGGCGTGGCAGTAGGGGAAGCCGAAATTCATCCCCGCCCTGGGCGCGAAATTCAGCTCGTCGGGCGGCGTGTCGTCCCCCAGCATGTCGCGGCCGTTGTCGGTGAACCAGAGCTGGTGCGTCAACGGGTGCCAGTCGAAACCGACCGTGTTGCGGATGCCGCGCTCGACGATCTCGATCTTGGGTTTGGGGCCCGCCGTCGAGATCCGCGTGATGGTGCCGTAGATGGGGTTTTCCTTCTCGCAGACGTTGCACGGCATCCCCTCGGGGACGTAGAGGTTGCCGTCCGGCCCGAAGCGGATGAACTTCCAGCCGTGGTGCTTGTCCCCCGGATAGGCGTCGGTGACCACCACCGGCTTGGGAGGGTTGGCCAGCCGGCCGTCGATGCCGTCGTAGCGCAGCACGCGCGAGACCTCGCCCACGTAGAGGGAGCCGTCCTTCCACGCCACCCCGTTCGGCATGTCGAGCCCCCTGGCGATCGTGTGCACCTCGTCCGCTTTGCCGTCGTGGTTGCGGTCGACCACCGCGTAGACCTCTCCCGCCAGGCTCCCGACGTAGAGGATCCCCGCGGGCGACAGCGCCATCGAGCGCGCCCCCCGCAAGCCCCCCGCGTAGACGGCGATCGAGAACCCCGGCGGCAGCTTGATCTTCTGCAACGGCAATCCCCCGGGGCCCGCCGGATCGGCCGCCCGCGCCGAGCAGGCGAGGGCCGGGGTGAGGAGCAGCAGGGCCGCCAGCAGCGAGGCGGCCCGCGGGTTCGAGTCGATGATTCTCATGGCGCGCTCTCCCTTATCCGTTCTCGTCCATCCATTTTGAACGGATGCACCCTTCGAGCCAGAGATCAGGCTCCCTCAGGTCAAAATCAACCCCACCCCCACCGCCATCACCCCCACCGCCAGGGCCTTGCGCGGGGTCAGCGGCTCGCGGAAGAAGAACCAGCCGGAGGCGAGGGCCGCGAAGTTGCCGATCCCCCGTTTCAGCGTCTCGACGGTGCCGACCCAGACCAGGGGAAGGGCCAGGAGCTGGAGCCCGAGCGCCAGGGTGCTGACCACCAGTGCGAGGGCGTAGAGGCCGGGGACCTTGCGCACCGTCTTGAGGTCGCCGAGCCGCCGGGTAGCGGCGAGCACCAGCAGGACCCCGACGGCCACTCCGAAGCTGAGGGTGAAGCCGTGGAGCGGCGGGCTCGAGCGCTCGACGGCCAGCTTGTCGAGCGGGGTGGTCAGCGACCAGAAGAGCGCCGTCACGGCCACCATCGCGGCGCCCCGCCGGGCCCCTGGATGTTCTTTGCCGTCCTCCGCCTTCATCGGCCCGCCCCGCGGCCGCCAGTGGAGGAAAATCGCGCCGGCCACCACCAGCAGGATGCCGCAGACGTTCCGCGCCGTGGGCCGCTCGCCGAGCAGGGGGATGGCGAGCAGGGTGGCGAACACCGGGGTGAGCGACAGCAATGGGATGGTGGCGGAGATCGGCGCGATCCGCATCCCTTCCAGGAACAGCAGGCCGGCGACGACGTTGAGGGCGACCGAGGCGAGCGCCGGAGCCAGGTACCCCGGACCCGGCCAGCCGATCTCCTGCTGCGCCGCCCAGAAGGCGAACAGCGGTGCCGAGCCGACCGCCAGCAGGAAGACCAGGGCGACCGGCGGCACGCCGCGCAGCAGGAGCTTGCGCAGCAGGTCGAATCCAGCCCAGCCCAAGGCGCAGGCGACGACCAGGAGGAGCCCCGGCAGAGGGACGGACATGGCGGCGGGAGTGTATCCTCGATCGCTGCTAGACTACCCGCACTTTCCGCTGCCGTTTTCCGTCGCAAAGGACGCTTCCGATGAACCTCACCCCCGAGCTGGTCGCCGACATCCTGGTGCGCCAGGGCGCCATCACCCCCGAGCAGGCCGTCACCATCAAGCACGAGGCCAAGGCGCTGCCGCAACGGATGCGCGACTCGAGCGCCTTCGAGCAGAAGGCGCTCGCCTACGACCTGGTCCTCCAGCTCCGCCTCCCCCACCAGAAGGACTCCGGCGGCGCCCTGACCGAGGTCGACCTCGCCCAGGCGATCGCCGCCGACGCCAAGCTCGACCACATCCGGATCGACACCCTGAACCTCAACGCCGACCTGATCGAGTCGAAGATGTCGCGCCCGTTCGCCAAGCGCCACCGCATGATCCCGCTCGACATGGCGAGCGGCAAGCTGCGGGTGGCGCTCGCCAACCCCTACGACATGGAGGGGATCGACTTCTTCCGCCGCATCGCCGGCCGGGACGTGCAGTTCGTGGTCGCCTCCGAGCCCGACATCCTGAAGGCGCTGACCGAGTTCTACGGCCTGCGCCACTCGGTGAAGCGCGCCGAGCGCGACCTGAACTCCGGCATCGACCTCGGCAACCTCGAGCAGCTCGTGCGCATGAAGAGCGAGAGCGAGATCGAGTCGTCCGACCAGCACGTGGTCAACGCCGTCGAGTTCATGCTCCAGCACGCCTTCGAGAGCCGCGCGAGCGACATCCACGTCGAGCCGAAGCGCGACGAGAGCCTGATCCGCTTCCGCATCGACGGCGTCCTCCACGACATCCAGCGCATGCCGAAGATCGTCCACGCCGCGGTCACCTCGCGGATCAAGACGATGTCCCGCCTCGACATCGCCGAGCGCCGCCGGCCGCAGGACGGCCGGGTCAAGATGACCCGCGCCGGCCGCGAGGTCGAGCTCCGCGTCTCCACCCTCCCCGTCGCCTTCGGCGAGAAGGTGGTGATGCGCATCTTCGATCCCCAGGTGGTGATGCAGGACCTCACCGGCCTCGGCTTCTACCCGGACGAGATGACGACCTTCAACGACTTCATCACCCGCCCGCACGGCATCGTCCTGGTCACCGGCCCCACCGGCTCCGGGAAGACGACCACCCTCTACTCGGCGCTGAAGACGATCTGCACCCGCGAGACCAACATCACCACGATCGAGGACCCGATCGAGATGGTCTACCAGGACTTCAACCAGACCGAGGTGCAGCTCAAGGTCGGCATCACCTTCGCCGCCGCCCTGCGCCACATCCTGCGCCAGGACCCCGACGTCATCATGGTCGGCGAGATCCGCGACGGCGAGACGGCGCAGTACGCCATCCAGGCGGCGCTCACCGGACACCTCGTCTTCTCCACCCTGCACACCAACGACTCCTCCTCCTCGATCTCGCGGCTGATCGACCTCGGCGTCGAGCGCTTCCTGATCAGCTCGACCCTCGCCGGCGCCATGGCCCAGCGCCTGATGCGGAAGATCTGCCCCCACTGCGCCACCGAGCGTTTCCTCGAGCCGGAAGAGATCTCGGCCCTCCGCCTCGCCGTGCCGCCGGGCAAACGGGTCAAGGTGAAGGAGGGGGAAGGCTGCTTCGAATGCCGCAACACCGGCTATCTCGGCCGCACCGGCATCTTCGAGATCATGCCGATGGACGACGGCATCAAGAACCTCATCATCCAGGGCTCCGACACCCCCGAGATCAAGCGCGAAGCGGTGAAGAACGGCATGCGCACCCTGCGCCAGTCGGCGCTGCGCAAGCTCGCGGAAGGGATCACCACGTTTGAAGAGGTGGTGCGGGTGACCGGGCTCTGAATTCAAGGAGATCGACCCATGAAGAGAATCACGGCACGCAGGATCGGGGGGATGGTCGCGGGGATCGCAGGATCCGCAGCCATCATGGCGCTCATCGTGGCGACTCCGCTGGCGGCGAAACGTTCGGCGCCACCGGTCGTCGCTCCCGTGGTTCTCCACGGCGTCGAATACTCGGCGGCGTACGAGCACCCGAAGGACTCGGCGAGCTTCGAGGCCTATGTCGAGGCGAGAAAGGTGGCGGACCACAAGCTCCTCTGGCGGGCGCTCGTCTACCGCATCGTCTACGTCGCGAAGCAGGAGACCGACGTGCAGGACGTCTACATCACCTCGCTCGCCGTCGATCGCCAGTTTCGTCAGGGCGGCCACCGCGCTCTGATCGTCCGCAACGAACGGAGCAAGGAGCTCCTGCTCGACCTCCAGACCCACAAGGTGACGGGACACGTGGCGCCGGTCGACGGCGGCGGCCGTTGATTTCGGGCGTCGAGGGCTTCAGAGCAGGCGGACCAGCCGGTACTCCTTCTTCCCCTTGCGCAGCACCACCAGCTCGCCGCCGAGCGTGTCGGCGAGGGTGATCGCCCGCTTCTCCTCGGCGGCGCGGCGGTTGTTGACGTAGACGCCGCCCCCCTGGACGGCGCGGCGGGCCTCCCCCTTGGAGGGGACGAGCCCGGCCGCCACCAACAGGTCGACGAGCGGCATCCCCTCCCCCTCGAGGCGCGCCTTCTCGACCTCGACCGAGGGGACGTCCGCGAAGATGTCGCTCACCTCCCGCGGCTCCAGCTCCGCGATCTCCGCCCCGAAGAGCACCGCCGAGGCGCGCTCGGCCTTCGCCAGCTCCCCCTCGCCGTGCAGCATCGCCGTCACCTCGCGCGCCAGCCGCTTTTGCGCCTCGCGCTCCTGGGGAGCCGCCGCCAGCTTCGCCTCCAGCTCGCCGATCTCCTCGCGCCCCAGCCAGGTGAACGACTTCAGGTAGTGGAGCACGTCGCGGTCGTCCGTGTTGATCCAGAACTGGTAGAAGCGGAACGGCGACGTCAACGCCGGATCGAGCCAGATCGTCCCCGCCTCCGTCTTGCCGAATTTCACCCCGGACGAGGTGGTCACCAGGGGGAAGACCAGGCCGTGCGCCAGCTTTCCCGCCGGGGCCTCCCCTTCTCCCCCACCACCGCCCCGAAGCCGCCGGATCAGGTCGGCGCCGGCGGTGATGTTCCCCCACTGGTCGCTCCCCCCCATCTGCAGCCGGCAGCCGTAGCGGTCGTAGAGCACCAGGAAGTCGTACGCCTGGAGCAGCATGTAGCTGAACTCGGTGAACGACAGCCCCTCCTCCCCCTCGAGGCGCCGCCGCACCGACTCCTTGGCCATCATGGCGTTGACCGTGAAGTACTTCCCCACGTCGCGCAGGAACTCGACCAGCGGGATCGTCCCCAGCCAGTCCGCGTTGTTGACGATGCGGGCCGGGTTCCCTGGCACCTCGAAATCGAGGAACCGCGCGAGCTGCGCCTTGATCCCCGCCAGGTTCTCCTCGATCTTCTCGAGGCTCAACAGCTGCCGCTCCGCCGTCTTCCCGCTCGGGTCCCCGATCATCCCCGTCCCGCCCCCCGCGATAGCGATCGGCGAATGCCCGAACCGCTGCAACCGAGCCAGCCCCATGATCGGCAGCAAAGACCCCACGTGCAGGCTCGCCGCCGTCGGGTCGAAGCCGATGTAGGCCGTCAGCCGCTCCGCCGCGAGGAGCTCTCGCAGGCCGGGGGTGGCGTCGTAGACCAGGCCTCGCCAGTCGAATTCGTCGTATACGTTGGTGCTGTTGCTGTTGCCGTTCACCGTGGTCACCGGAGCCTCCTTGTGGAGGGGGTATCCTATCTTGGGTGGAGGGCGGGGCGGAGCGGCGGGGCGGAGCGGCGGGGCGGAGCGGCGGGTAGGGGCCTGACCGCTTGCCCGAGGCTATACCCACCTTTCAGGAAGACCCTGGCACCTCGTCGGTTCGACTCCTGCTCTGCCCCTCGCGGCGAGGAGAAAACCCCTCCCCTGCTGAAGGCCATTCGGGGACGAGCCCGCGCCCCTACGCTTGGCGACCGTGAGCTCTCAGGAGAAGAGCGCGGCCTTTAATCGGCTGACAGGGCGTCCAACTCCAAAAAACCATCTTTTTGAGTCTCCTCTTCAATTTTCAGTCCAAAAAATTGGATTTTTAACACTAAATTCTGTTTTTAGCGCCTAATTTCAATTTTAGGCTCTAACCCTCAATTTTTTAGACCCCAAAAATTGAGGAACAAGACCTAAGTTGAATTTTTTACACCTGAAAATCGTCGTTAGCCTCTAAAAACCCGTTTTAGCCTCAAAAAACTGCCCGGGATCCCAATCCAGGACTCCGTGGCGAGTTTGACGAGCTCCCGGGACGAACGGCGGCGATTCGGCGGTGGGGACGGGCGTTTGGGCCAGGACATAGGTGCCAGGCAACCCTGGAAGTCCTCAGCGGCGAGTGGTGCGACACCTCCCCTGCCCTTCGCGGCGAGGAGAAAATCCCGACCTGGTCAGCAATTTTTTCGGCGTCCGGACACACCTCTGGCCAGCCGAGTCGCTCGGAACTCGTCTGAATGGCCTTCAGCAGGCCGGCAGCAGGAAGACCCTGGCACCTCGTCGGCACCTCGTCGACACCGACACTGCATTGACCCCCGCCAGCAACGGTCATAGAGTTCGCGGCTCCAACCTAGCAAGGATTCCCAACATGCCCAAATCTCCGCAGGAAATGAAAGCCGCGATGATCGCCGGCCTGGCCGAGAAAACCGGCAAACCCCTTGCCGAGTGGCTGCGCCTTCTTCAGGCCAGCGAGCTGTCGAAACACAAGGACATCGTGGGCCTGCTCAAAACCGAGCACGGACTCACGCACGGCTTCGCCAATATGATCGCCTTGCAAGCGCTGAGCTCCGACAGCCATACGGAGAGCGACACGGATTCCCTCGTGGATCATCAGTATTCCGGCGCGAAAGCAGGCCTGCGGCCGATTTACGATGCGATCCTCGCGGCGGTTCATAAATTTGGCGACGTCGAGGTGTCGCCAAAGAAAGCCTACGTCAGCCTGCGCCAAAGCAAACAGTTCGCCGTCATCCAGCCCTCCACGAACACACGCCTCGATGTCGGGATCAACCTGAAGGATACAGCCCCGCAGGGCCGGCTCGAAGCTTCCGGCAGCTTCAACGCCATGTTGAGCCACCGCGTTCGCATTTCAGATCCGGCCGAAGTCGACGAGGAGCTGCTGAGCTGGCTCAAGCGGGCGTACGATGGCGCTTGATGGATGCTTGGCTCAGACATAGGTGCCAGGCAGTCCTGGAAAGTCCACAGCGGCGAGTGGTCGACACCCCCCTGCCTTCGCGGCGAGGAGAAACCCCCGCCCTGGTCGACAATTTTCTCGCGTCCGGACACACCTCCGGCTTGCCGAGTCGCTCGGAGCTCGTCCGGATGCCTTCAGCAGGCGGTGAGGCTGTCAAAGAGCTGCCGAGAAGAGGTCCCAGGCACCTCGCTGGAGAAGACCTGGAAAAGACCCTGGCACTTCTAGGCAGCAGCACTTCTAGGCCAGGACCTATCGACCGCTATAGAACGGGCCGGGAGTGGCCCTCCGCCTGGCCGGCTCTCTGCACCCGCTCGTACCAGTTGGCGAGCGAGACCCCCTCGTCGGCTTCCAAGTCCTCATAGGCAGCCCGGCAGAGACGGCGGAAATCCGGATAGAGGGTCTTTCTCCAGGCAGCCGCCAGCTCGCCGAGCGGCTCCTGGTGGAGGTTGCCCAGCGCGTAGGCACGGGACAGGCCGTGCTCCAGGGGGACTACGGTGCCGTCCGCTTCGATTACGAGCGGCGACACCAGCTCCGACAACGGCTGGTCCTCGTCACAGGTCGTGAGGCCCTCCGCGAAAAAGCACGCGGGGCTTGCCAGGACGTAGCGGCGGCTGATCAGGTCGAGCTGGATGCGCAGCCGCTCGCCCAGGGCCTCCTGCAGCTGAGCGGCGACCAGGAAGGCGTAGGAGCACTCGGTGTCGTCCGGGCGCTTGCCGGCGAGCTTCAGGTGCGCCCGCCCCGTCTCCTCCAGGGGGTGGATCTGCAGTAGCGACGCTCCTTGCTCCAGGGCGAAGCCGGCCACCCATTCCAGCTCGTGGAGGTTGTGCAGCGTCAGGGTGAAGATGAATCCAAAGGGAATCCCCGACCGGCGCAGTCCCTCCAGACGCGAGGCCATCGTCGAGAAGGCGCGCGGGTCTCCCCGCATGCGGTCGTGCGAGGCCGGCACTCCGTCGAGGCTGATCGCCAACAGGTCGACACATCCTGCCAGCGTGGCGAGACGCCTCTCGTCGAGCAGCATGCCATTGCTGGTCACGGCAGTGACGAGCCCGGCCTTGCGAGCCCCTTCGAGCACCGGACGCAAGGACCGATACAACAGGGGCTCGCCGCCGGAGAAGCTCGCAACCGTATACCCCTCGGCGGCGGCGGCGGTCAAAGCATCGAGAAGGAGCGCGGCGGAGAGCTCGCCGCGCTCCTCGGGGCCTGACGAGGAGTAGCAGTGAAGGCAGCGCAGATTGCACCGCCGGGTGGGATGGATCTGCACGACTCGCGAGCTTCCCGTAGGCCCCATGAGAGTCACCTCGCGACGAGACCGGTCTCGACGGTCATCCGGTACCGCTCAATCTGAGGGACTCCGATGGGGTGGACGATCAAGTGGAAGGCTGGCCGGACCGCCAGCACCTTCTCGATCAATCCCGAAAGATTCTCGCGATCGACGGTGAAGCTGGCCCGGAGCGCCTCGATGGCCGGCTTGCCGTAGATCTCCCAGCCTTCGATATGACCGGCGACGTCTTCGACCGAGCTCACCAGGTGCCGCAGCTCCTCGACGCTCAGCTGGTTTGGCTGTTGGAGCCGCCGGAACAACTCGTCGGAACCTCTGGTCTCTTCCATACTGATTCCTTCCCAGGAGAAGGCCCGCACAAAAGCCGGAATGGATCGGCGGCCCTTCCTGCTACCTATTCGGGCGCCAAGCTAGAGATTTCGTTACAAATCGAATATCGCGACGGCTCAATATTCGCCCCCCGACGGCCCGTAACGGCCCTCTGCCAGGACATAGGTGAAGCCCCAGAAGAGCCTGACACATCTCGAGTTCAGGGTAGAGCTGCCAGACATAGGTGTCAGGCAATCCTCAGAAGCACCTGGCGGCCAACGGTGCGACAACCTTCCTTGACCGTCGCGGCAATGAGAAATTCCTCCCTGGCCAAGACGAGCACAGCGTCCGGACACACCTCCGGCTTGCCGAGTCGCTCGGAGCTCGTCCGAATGGCCTTCAGCAGGCGGTGAGGCTGTCAAAGAGCAGAGGGGGTCAGGGGTCAACCGGCGACGAAGGGCAAGGCGGGCGGGAAGCTGCCGGGTGGGAAGGGGGCTTCGCGCTCGCCGCGGCGTAGCGCCTCGGTGGCGACGCGGAAAGCGCTGACGAATTCGGCGTAGATTCCGTAGAAGAACTTGCGGGCGGCTTTGGTCGCGGCATGGACGAGGGGTGCCGGCGAGCGGGCGAGCGTGACGGGGCGGTACTGCGGGTCTTGGGCCAGGACGGCGGCGACGCCGAGCACTTGGATCCCCGCGGCCTTGCGGGCTCGGGCGGCCTGGCTCTCGAGGTCGTCCACCAGCGCCTGGACGCAACGGCGGTAGGCGTCGGGCGCCAGCTCGGCCCAGCAGGGGATCGGCGCCAGCTCGACGGTCTCGGCAGTGGCAAAGTCGAGGGGATCGAAGTCCTTTCCCTGGTTGCGGGCGGCGTACTCCCGTGTCCGATCAAACCAGTGTCCCTCGAGCGGCGTGCCGTCGAGGAGGGCGCCCGCGCAGTGAACTCCCGGCCAATCCCGGACGCGCTCCACGAGGTTGGCCTCGACTCCCTGGCCGAGGATGTACCGCAGACGCTCCACCTGCGCCTGTTCCTCCTGGGTGACGACCGTCATGTCATAGCGCCGCTCGAAGACGGTTCCCCCCCATCCCGTCAGCCGGTTGACCTCCCTCGCCAGCTTCGACTGGAGATCCCGCATGAAGTCGGCGACGTTCTGAGCGTCGTCCGCGATCAGGAGGAGGTGGAAGTGTGAGGACATCACCGAGAAAGCACAGAGTTGGATCTCGTGCTGTCGCTGAGCTCTGCCGAGGATGCCGAGGAAGATGTCGTTGAAGACGGGCCCGGGGAGCAGCAGGTAGCGCCCCTGGATGGTGCGGTTGGTGATCGAGATGAGGGTCTGGGGTTCGGGTATGAAGCGGAGTTTTCTAGGCATACCCGCTAATAGACGTAAAATTGGGTCGCTCCGTACAAAACTCGTCGAACTTTCTTGGCGTTCCTTCTCGGGAGCCTCCCAGGAAGACACCGGCCCCCTCCGGAATCTCTCCAGAAGAGCCTGGAACCTCTCGAGGCAAGATCCCAAGCTGCCGCCTCGAGAAGAGCCTGGCACTTCTGGGAGGGCGCGCCGCGCTATGCTTCGCCCGATGCGACGCGTCCTCCTCTATGGCCTCGCCGGCGGCTTGCTCCTCGCGCTGCTCAAGGTGGTCGAATACCAGTACTTCGTCCGCGCCTACCCTGCCGAGGTCTATGGCGGCCTGGTGGCGGTGATCTTCTCGGCTCTGGGGCTCTACTTCGGGCTGCGGTGGGCTCGCACACGCGAGGTGGTGGTGATCCGGGAGGTCCATCGGGAGGTCCGCGTCCCCGCGGGCGCCGGGTTCGTGCTCGACGCCGGGAAGCTCAAGGAGCTCGGCATCACTCCGCGCGAGCACGAGATCCTCGGGCTGATCGCGGAAGGTTTGAGCAACCGGGAGATCGGCGAGCGCCTGTTCGTCTCCGAGAACACGGTCAAGACCCACTCCTCCCGCCTGTTCGAGAAGCTGGGGGTCAACCGCCGGGTGCAGGCCGTCGTCAAGGCGCGGGAGCTCGGCCTGACCCCGTGAAGGGTGCGGCCCCCCCGGGAGGGACGGGGTCAACGAAAGGATGATTTCGCGGTTTCCGCCCGGGAATCACCCGAACGGAGGACGCCCGGCGCACCCTCGGAGCCTTAGGGTGAGGGCCAACCCAAGGAGGAAATGACAATGAAAAGAATCGTGCTCCGCTTCGGTCTCGCGTCGGGTTTCATCCTGGCGGTGGTCAGCTCGGTGAGCATCACCCTGTGCATGCGCGGGAACCTCGATTTCTCCAACAGCGAGGTCGTCGGCTACACCGCGATGGTCCTCTCGTTCCTGATGGTCTTCTTCGGCATCCGCTCGTACCGGGACACCGTCGCCGCCGGCTCGATCGGCTTCGGCAAGGCCTTCCAGGTCGGCATCCTGATCACCCTGATCACCTGCGCGATCTACGTCGTCTCCTGGGAGATCGCCTACTTCAACTTCTTCCCCCACTTCCTCGACCAGTACACCGCGCACGTCCTCCTCAAGATGCGCTCGACGGGCGCCAGCGAGGCCGCCGTCCAGGAGCAGGCCGCGAAGCTGGCCGAGATGGCGAAGCACTACCGCAATCCCCTCTACAACTCCGCGATCACCTTCATGGAGATCTTTCCCGTCGGCCTGATCGTGACGCTGATCTCCGCCGCCATCCTGCGCAGGAAACCCCGCCAGGGCGTACCGGCGGCGACCGTGCCGGCCTGACGCAGCGTCCTCGCTACCCCTCCGCCACCTCGCCCGTGAACTGCTGGCGCACCAGCTCATGGGCGCGCCGGGCCTCGTCGCGGGGCTCGGCGACGCGGTGGAAGAGGGTCTTGTAGGTGAGGCCCAGGGTCTCGAGGTCCTGCTCGCGCAGGAGCTTGATCATCTCGTCGATCGCCCGCTGCGAGGGAGCGGGGTGGATGCGCCGCTCGGACTCCTGCTCGAGGAGGAGGAGGGCAAAGAGGAGGGGCTCCGGCAGCTCGGCGGGCGAGGGCTCGGGAGGCGGCGGCGGGAACTGGCTCCCCTGCACCACCTTCTCCTCGGCCGCCGGCAGGCTGGCGGGCTCCGGCTTGCGTTCGAAGCGGAAGGGGAGCGAGCGCACCTGGTGGGCGAAGCGGGAGAGCAGCCCCACCAGCTCGCGCTCGGAGGCGAAGTTTCCCACCAGCCGCGCGTCGCGCCCGATCTCCAGCCGCTCGGTCTCCTGGAGCACCACGTTCGCCCGCGCCGACTCCTCCAGATGGAGAGCGCGGGCGTTCACCTTCCAGGCGGTCAGGTGCCCCTGCACGTAGCAGGTCTCCGGGCAGCGAACGGTGATCGCCTCCACCTCGACGCCGCGGTCGATGCGGATCGAGCCGGAGAGCGATTCGAGGACGCCGTACTTCCCCGAGTTCTGGACCACCAGGTTGCCGGGAGCGTGGATCGAGAGCTGACCCTCGGGATCGATCTCGATCTTGAGGCCGGCGGGGATGATCAGGGTGGGGGCTTGGGGCTCGGAGGCTGGGGTGCGGCTCATAGGGTTTCCTACTTCAGGGGTGGGAGCGGCTCGAAGTCTAACAGCGGCGGGGCGGCGCGCGCCTTGAGCACCAGCTGCTCGTCGTTCGGAAAGCGATGGTCCAGGATGTAGAGCAGCGGATCGACCGGGCGGTCGACGCCGTCGCCCGTCTTCCGGCGGACCTCGTAATAGAGATGCGGGCTGGCGCTCCAGCCGGAGCTCCCCACCGTGGCCAGGCGGTCCCCCCGCTTCACCCGCTGCCCCCTCTTCACCGCCAGCTCGTCGGCGTGCCCGAAGAGGGTGACGAAGCCGCCGCCGTTCTCCACGATCACCAGGTTCCCCAGCCGCCACCACTCGCCGCGCCCGGGAGGCGCCGGCGGATACTCCCCGGCGAAGGCCACGGTGCCGTCGGCGGTGGCATGGACGGAGGTGCCGGTGGGCGCCGCGAGGTCGATGCCGGTGTGGCGCTCGAGCTCGTGGGTGAACGGGCTGCGGCGCGGGCCGAAGCCGCTGACCAGCACGAACTGGTCGCCGCGCAACGGGGCGACCGAGGGGGTGGTGCGCACCTGGTCCGGGTGCGCACCCTCGAAGGCGCTCACCGCGTCGAGCCCGCCGTCGAGCGCGTCGAGCCGCTCGACCACCCGGGTGCGCAGGTGCTCCCCCTGCTCCAGGGCCGCGCGGTAGATCGAGCGCGTGCCGGGCCGAGGGCCCACGAAAGCCGCCGGCCGCCGCGGGCGCACCGGCGGCAGGCCGTAGGCGAGGAAGATCTTCTCCAGCCGCAGGCCGAGGGCGCCGGTCCGCTGGTCGAGCTGGCTCAGGCGCTCGATCACCGCCTGCAGCCGCTTGCCGGATTGCGCGCGCTCGCCGGCCAGCCGCAGGTACTCGTCGCGGTTGGTGAGGCCGCTGATCACCCCCGGCGCAACCGCCACGGCGAGCGCCAGGGCGCCGACGTAGAGCAGCGCCGCCAGCGAGGCGAGGGTGAGGTGGCGGCGCTTCAAGAAGAGATAGCGCACCCGGCGGCGGATGTCGGCGGGGTGGATCTGGATCTCGAGGTGCCAGGCACTTCCGGAGGGGGTCGCCGCCGGCGCGCCGGCCGGCAGGCGGAGACGGCCGAGCCTCATGGGACGGCCGGTACCGCGAGCGGCACCAGCCGCTCGAGCGCCGCCTCGCCGGCATGGCGGCCGACGGCGGCGAGCAACTCGCGGTGGAGGGCGGGGCCGCCGGCCACGACGTTCCCGCCGGCGAAGAACCCCTCGCCGCCGTCGAGGTCGGTGACGATCCCTCCCGCCTCGCGGACCAGCAGCACGCCGGCGCCGATGTCCCAGGGGGAGAGGCGGAACTCGAAGAAGCCGTCGTAGACGCCCGCCGCCGTATAGGCAAGGTCGAGGGCGGCCGAGCCGCAGCGGCGGATCGCCTTCGACTGCGAGAAGACCTCGCGGAAGATCCCCAGGTAATTCTCGAGCGCCGGCAGGGCGCGCCAGGGAAAGCCGGTGGCGAGCAGCGAGCCGCCGAGCCCGGCCTGGTCCGAGACCGCCATCCGCTGCCCGTTCCAGAACGCTCCCCCGCCGCGGACGGCCGAGAAGAGGTTCCGCCCCTCGGGGTCCTCGATCACCGCGGCGATCAGCTCATCCCCCCGCCGGCAGGCGATCGAGACGCAGAACACCGGCAGGCCGTGCAGGAAGTTGGTGGTGCCGTCCAGCGGATCGATCAGCCACTGGTATTCGCCGTGCCCTTCCCCCTTGCCGCTCCCCTCCTCGGCGAGGATGCGATGGTCCGGGAAGCGGCGGCGGATCTCGGCGACGATCGCCGCCTCGCTCTCCTTGTCCGCCTGGGTGACGAAGTCGTTCTCTCCCTTGGCACCCACCTCAAGGCCGACGTCGCGGAAGTAGCGGGTGACGATCCGGGCGCCGGCGTGCGCGGCGGCGAGGGCGGTCTCGAGGATCTCGTCGTGCATGGCGGCTATCCGTTCCCCGTTCCGTTCCCCATCTTGGCGGGCGGCGGCGGGGAGGGCGCGGAGGGGTGCAGGGGCGGGATCGTGGGCGGCGTCTGATTGGGCGTCGGCGCGGGGGCCGGCGATCCGGCGGGAGCCGCGGGCGCGGGCTGGAGCTTCGGCCGTGGCGCGAGGACGTCGAAGGCGAGCTTCCAGGAGCCGTCCGCCACCTGCCGCCAGACGCGCAGGTAGTTGGCGGCCTTCGCCGGACCTTCCGCTCCGCTCGCCGGCCGCTGGACGAAGCCGTAGGTGTAGCCGAGGTCGCCCGAGTGGGCGACGCCGCCTCCCACGACTTCCCAGGCCTGCGGCTGCTCGCCCTTCGCCAGGGCGGCGCGCACGGCCTCCTTGCCGGCGATCGGCGGGACGCCGTCGCGCAGCAGGCGCGCGTCGTCGCAGAGGACCGCGGCGTAGGCGGCGGCCGCCCCCTTCTCCTTCGCCACCCCGCCGAAGGTGCGGTCGGCGGCGAGCAGGCCGGCCTTCGCCGCCTCCACCTTGGCGGCGGGAAGACGGCTCGCCGGCCAGCTCGGCGGCCCCTTCAAGCGGATCGCCGGGGGCGGCGGCGCCGTGGCGCCGGTGCCGCCGCCGCCGGAGGCAATCGCGGCGGGCGCCGCGGCCGGGCCCGCGGTGCCGAGGTCGACCAGCACCTTCCAGGTGCCGTCCGCCTGACGCTGCCAGACGGTGGCGAACTGGCCGGAATCGGCCTCCTTGTCTCCCGCTTTCTCGCGGTACTCGTAGGGGCCGGTGTTGTAGCCGAGGTCGCCCCCCATCGAGAGCTCGGAGTAGGCCGGCACCCAGGAGAGGAACCCCGGCGACGGCGGATGGCTGCGCAGGTACTCCTTGCCGTTCACCGGATCGGGGCGGAAGATCACCCCGTCGTCGGCCAGGAAATCGAGGAACGAGTCGCGGATCCCCTTCAGGGCCGCGTCGTCCGAGAACGCCTTCTCCGCCGCCAGCAGCGAGTCGAGCGCCGCCTGGCGGTCGATCGTGGCGGCGTGAGAGAGGACAGGGAAGGCGAGCAGGGCGAGGGCGAATCCGGGCAGGGTGTTGCGTTTCATGCGGGGGATCTTATCCCCTACCCGACCACGATCCGCCGCCCCGCCAGGAACGTCGCCACCGGATGCCCGTGGAGCTTCCAGCCGTCGAAGGGGGTGTTCCGCCCCTTGCTGCGGAAGGCGGCGGCGCGCAGGGTGACCTCGGCGTCGGGGTGGAAGACGGTGACGTCGGCGACGCTCCCCGCCTTCAGGGTCCCCCCCTCGACGCCGAGCACCCGCGCCGGGCCGGTCGAGAGGAGATGGACCAACCGCGGCAGGGTCAGCACCCCTGAGCGCACCAGGCGGTCGAGGCAGAGGCTCAGGGTGGTCTCGAGCCCCACGATGCCGAACGGGGCGAGGCTGAACTGCACGTCCTTCTCGTCGGCGTGGTGGGGGGCGTGGTCGCTCGCGATGCAGTCGACCGCGCCGTCGGCCAGCCCGGCGAGCAGGGCGTCGCGGTCGCGCGCCGAGCGCAGCGGCGGCTTCATCTTGGTGTTCGTCGAGAAGTGGCTCTTCGCCACCTCCTCGTCGGTGAGGATCAGGTGGTGCGGCGAGACCTCGCAGGTGACCCGGAACCCCTCGGCCTTCGCGCGCCGCACCATGGCGAGGCTGCGCGCCGTCGAAAGGTGCGCTACGTGATAGCGGCCGGCGGTGTCCTCGGCGAGGATGAGGTCGCGCGCCACCATCACGTCCTCCGAGGCGCCGGGGATGCCGGGGAGCCCCAGCCGGGTCGACCACTCCCCCTCGTGCATCACGCCGTTGCCGGTCAGCGTCAGGTCCTCGGCGTGCTGGATCACCGGCACGTCGAAGTGCTGGGCGTAGAGCAGGGCGCGGCGCATCAGCTCGGCGTTCATCACCGGCTTGCCGTCGTCCGAGATGGCGCGCACGCCGGCGCGCACCATGTCGCCGATCTCCGCCAGCTCCTCCCCCTTCAGTCCCTTGCTGACGGCGCCGATCGGGTAGACGCGGGCGAAGCCGTGCCTCTGCGCCTCGAGCAGGATGTGCTCGGTCACCGAGCGGCTGTCGTTGACCGGCTCGGTGTTCGCCATGCAGGCGACCGCCGTGAAGCCGCCGGCCGCGGCGGCCATCGTGCCGGTGCGCACCGTCTCCTTGTACTCCTGCCCCGGCTCGCGCAGGTGGACGTGGATGTCGATCAGCCCGGGCGAGACCACCAGCCCCGTGGCGTCGAACGTCGCGCAGTCCTTCGGCTTCCGGATCCCGCCGTCGAGCTTGACCACCCGGCCGTCCTCGATCAGCAGGTCGAGCGCCGCGTCGAGGTCCTGGCTGGGATCGATCACCCGGCCGCCGTGGATCAGTACCTTCTCTCCAGCCATGCTAGGCATTCTCCTGTTGCACGCCGGAGAGCAGGTAGAGCACCGCCATGCGCACCGAGACGCCGTGGGTGACCTGCTCGAGGATGACCGAGGCGGGGCCGTCCGCCAGCTCGCTCGAGATCTCGACGCCGCGGTTCATCGGCCCGGGATGCATGATGATGACGTCCTCCTTGGCCGCGGCGCGCAGCCGCTCGCTGTTGAGGCCGAAGAGCTGGAAGTACTCCTTGACCGAGGGGATCGACATCCTCCCCTGCCGCTCGAGCTGGATGCGCAGCATCATGATCACGTCGGCGCCGCGGATGGCGTCCTCGAGGGTGTGGGCGACCTCGACCCCCATCGCCGCGATCCCGACCGGCATCAGCGTGCGCGGGCCGCCGAGGACGACGTGGGCCCCCAGCTTCTGCAGGAGATGGATGTTCGAGCGCACCACCCGGCTGTGCTCGATGTCGCCGAGGATGGCGACCCGGAGGCCGGCGATCTTCCCTTTGTGCCGGCGGATCGTGTAGGCGTCGAGCAGCGCCTGCGTCGGGTGCTCGTGGGCGCCGTCGCCGGCGTTGATCACCCCCGCCTTGATCCGCTTGGCGAGCAGGTGCGGCACTCCCGGGTGGGCGTGGCGGATGACCACCAGATCGGGGGCCATCGCCTGCAGGTTGAGCGCCGTGTCGATCAGCGTCTCCCCCTTCTCGAGCGCCGAGCCGGAGGTCGAGAAGTTGATGTTGTCGGCCGACAGCCGCTTCTCGGCGATCTCGAAGCTCGAGCGGGTGCGCGTCGACGCCTCGAAGAAGAGGTTGATCACCGTCTTGCCGCGCAGGGTGGGGACCTTCTTGATCGGCCGCTCGCCGATCTCGCTGAACGACTCGGCGGTGTCGAGGATCAGCTCGATCTCCGCGGCCGAGAGCTCGGCGATGCCCAGCAGGTCCTTGCGGCGCCAGCGGATGGGGGCGTCCGGCGTCATGCGGTCGGCTTTTCCGTGGGATGCCCCGGGCGCTCGAGGATGCGCACCTGCTCGGTGTCGTCGGTGGCCAGGAAGGAGACCTCGATGATCTCGCTCTGCGCGGTGGGGACCTTCTTGCCGACGAAATCGGCCTGGATCGGCAGCTCGCGGTGGCCGCGGTCGATCAGCACGGCGAGCTGCACGATCTTCGGGCGGCCGAAGTCGACCAGCTCGTCGAGCGCCGCGCGCACGGTGCGGCCGGTGTAGAGGACGTCGTCGCAGAGGACCACCGCGCAGTCGTCGATCGAGCGCGGCAGGTGGGTCCCCTTGACCAGCGGCTGGGCGCCGACGGTCGACAGGTCGTCGCGGTAGAGGGTGATGTCGAGGATGCCGACGGGGACCTTGACCCCTTCCATGCGCTCGATCTCGGCGGCGATCTGCTCGGCGAGCGGGACGCCGCGGGTGCGGATGCCGGCGAGGAGGAGCGACGAGATCGTGTCGTGATGGACCTCGGCGATCTCGCCGGCCATCCGCCGAATGATCCGCGCCATCTGTTTCGCGTCGAGGATCGTCGTCTTCGGCGTCAGGTTTTTGGCCACGCTCGGGGGGGTCTCCAGATCCGCGGCATCGTATGGCCGCGGGCCGGGGTTGTCAATCGAGAGCCGGGAGAGAGCCGGCCACGCTGGACACTCCTCCCCTCTCCGCCTAAGATCTCTTCTCACCTTCAACTGGGATTACCTGGAACCGTATGGCCCGCAAGACCCCCGTATCCAACCCGACCCCGGCCCCCGAGGGGGAGCCCGTCTCCTTCTGGCGGCGCAACCGCAAGGAGATCCAGTTCCTCGTCCTCTTCGTCGTCCTGCTCGGCGCGGGCTTCACCCTGATCTCGGTCCACTGGGTCAACGACCACGTGATCGAGCCGTTCACCGGCGGCATCGCCCACGCCAGCGGCGCGGCGCTCAACCTGCTGGGGCAGAACGTCACCATGCAGGGGACGGTGATCCGCAATGCCCGCTTCGCGGTGAACATCAGGAACGGCTGCAACGGGGTCGAGGCGATGCTGATCTTCCTCGCCGCCGTGCTCGCCTTCCCCGCTTCCTGGAAGTCGCGCCTCGCCGGCCTCGGGCTCGGCATCCTCGCCATCCAGGTGGTCAATCTGGTGCGCGTGGTGGCGCTGTTCCTGACCGGGATCTACTTCCCGAAGATCTTCGACACCTCGCACACGGTGATCTGGCAGACGATCGTCATCCTGTTCGGCGTCGTGCTCTGGATCTTCTGGGCGAACCGCTTCGCCACGCCCCCCGCTCCCGCCGAGCCGGCCGCCTGACGTACCGGCGAGACGCAAGGGATGGCCCACAAGCCGAACAAGACAGGAGCGCCTGGCCCGCTCCGCCCGCCTCAACGAGCCGCCCAAACCCGAGGCCAAGCCGCGGAGCTGGACGCTCCTCTTCTTCCGCAACGCCCTGCTCTGGGCGGTGCCGGTGGCGCTCCTGTGGACGGCGCTCACCCCGTTCTACAACCGCTTCCTGCTGGGGAGCGCCCAGAACCTGGTGCGGCTGACCGAGAGCCCGAACGTCACCGACCTGCTGCGCCAGGGGGACCACTTCGCCTACATCTCGCGGCGCGACTTCCCCCCTTCGCGCACCCTGGTCCATTCCTTCCGGGTGACCGACGTCCACTTCCACCTGCTGATGCTCGGCGTCCTCTTTCTCGGCGTGCCGCGCATCCCTTGGCGGCGGCGCTTCGAGAATCTCGGCTGGGCGGTGCTGATCACCATCTTCTTCGACATCTTCCTGATCTTCTTCTACGTCAAGGGGGTCTACGCGGCGCGCCTCGGGGCGTGGAGCCTCGCCCACTACGGCGCCTTCGCCCGCAACTTCTACGGCTTGGGCGAGCACCTGCTCGACCTGCCGTTCAAGTTCTCGCTCCCCTTCGTGCTCTGGGCCGCCTTCTACTACCGCGACCTGACCGCAGGCATCAAGCGGCCTCAGTAATTCAGCCGCCGGGCCACGAAGTCCCGGAACGGGTTCGGCTTCCGCCCCGGCTCGGCGTAGGTGTAGGCGATCAGGATGCGCTCGCCGTCCTCGGCCAGGGTGACGCCGCGGTGCAGCACCACCCCTCCCCGCATCACCAGCAGGTCGCCCGGCCGCGTCTCGACGGTGCTGCGCGGGAAGACCGAGAAGAGCTGCGGGAAGGCGTAGAGCGGGTAGAGCAGGAAGCGCAGCCAGCGCGACAGCCCCGGGGAGATGAACTGGGTCTGCCCGCGGTTGGTGTTCTCGAGGGTGAGCAGCACCACATAGGGGTGACCGTCGAAGTGCCAGCGGAAGCCGTGCTCCCTGCGCTCGTAGACCTGGACGCGCATCGCCCGCCGCGAGCTGCCGAGAGGTGCCAGGGGAACCCCGGCGAACTCCTCGGCGAGGGGGAGCACCCGCCGCTCCCCCACCTCTTCCACCGCGCGCAGGTGGGCGTGGATCTGGTCGCCGTCGATCACCCGGTAGCGCGGCCCGAGGGTGCCGCGGCCGTGCACCTCGCGCAGCAGGTCCTGACGCTCCGCGATCACGCCGCGCAGCCGTGCGAGCTCCTCCGCGGTCAGGAAGCCGGGGACGTGGCGATAGGGTTCCATCTCGGTTTTCCTCTCTTCAGCGCAGACGATAGACGCGGGCGTACGGGTCGGCGTAAACCGGCGTGAACCAGCGCCGGAAGGCGGCGTCCTCGGGAAGCGGAACCCGCGGGTCCGCGCTGGGCAGGAGCAGATGATCGGCCCCCACCCCGCGCAGCCGGGCATGGAAATCCTCGGGGCCGCGCAGCCCGCCGAGCATGCGGTCGAAGCGGGCGAGGCCGATCCAGTCCCCCTCGAAGCGGCCGCGGGCGTAGTAGGCCATGTTCTCGGCGTGGTAGGCCCAGAGCGCGTAGGCGCTCCCCCGCGTCCGGTTGAGGAAGGCGACCGCCGGATAGAGCGGTTGCCGCCGCGCCAGATAGGCCTCGCGCCCGGCGCGGGTCAGCGGCGGCGCCCCCTGGAGGCGCGCCCGGTAGAAGGGATAGAGCCACCCGGGAAGGAAGCAGGCGACGCAGAGCGCCACCGCAGCCTGCCTCGGGACCGGCCGCTGCCGATTCCCCAGCCCGTCGAGGAGGCTGAGGAGCGCCCCGGCCGCCGCCAGGCTGACCAGCGGCAGGGCCGGCACCAGATAGCGGGAGTCCGGGGGAAGGCCCAGGCAGACGAACGCGTAGAGGGCCGCGAGCCCCAGGAGGCGCCGCTGCCTGCCGTCGCGGCCGTCCCGGAAAGCCGCCAGCAGGGCGAGCGGCAGCGCCGCCACGAAGAGGGGGGAGAACGGCGGCTCGCCGTTGTAGCGGGCGCGCTCGAAGGCGACGTCCCAGGGGAGGCGGACGAGGGCGATCAGCCGCGCTCCGAGCACCTCGGCGAGCGGCACGGCGGGGGCGGCCCCGGCGCCGTTGGGGTGGACCAGGAAGCTCCGGAAGCGCAGCGGCGCCCAGGGGCCGCCGCCGAAGACCTGGGGGAAGAAGGGAAAGAAGGGGTTGCCGGTCCAGGCGTAGATCCGCCCGTACCAGGGGGCCAGCACGGCGCACCCCACCAGGGTGAACAGCGCCACGGCGGCCAGGCGAGCCGGACCGCTGCCGCGGCGATCGCGCCGATCGCGGCAGCCGGCCGCAGAGCACGGCGAGGCCGATCACCCCGACGAAGAAGAGGCCGATGTACTTGACGTCCGCCGCCGTCGCCGCGAAGACAGCGGCGAGCGCCAGCCACCGCCGTTCCCCGCTGAGCCGCCAGCGCCGGAGGGCATAGAACGCCGCCGTGGCGAACAGGGTGAGCCCGGCCTCGATGTAGGCGTTGCCGGCCAGATAGGCCACGATCGGGCTGCCCAGGAAGATCGCCGCCGCCAGCCAGCCGGCCGCGGGCCCGTAGGGTCGATCGGCGAACGCGTCCCGTCCCCACGCCCAGACCAGCGCCGCGGTGAGCATCGTCATCAGCCACTGCACGCCGTGGGCGGCGAGGTCCGGCGCGAACAGCATGACGAGGGCGAAGAGCATCTCGTTGGCCTGCGGGAAGACCGGAAAGCGCAGGTCGCGCAGGAAAGGGATCCCCCCGTCTGCCACGAACCCCTTCGCATAAGGGAGGTGGTACATCGTGGCGTCGAACGCCGTGGGGGGATAGAGCGCGAGGAGGACGAAGGGGAGGAGCGCCGCTGCCAGCCCCAACAGGAGCCAGCCCCCGGGCCGGGGCCCTTCCCGCCGGACACCCCGCCAGACGCCAATCCCCGCCAGATGGACCACCGCGACGAGCCCGAGCACCGGCACCGGCCGCAGGAGCCCCGCGAGGCCCAGGAAGAAGCCGAGATGGGCGAGCAGGGCGAGGCCGAGCGCCGTCGGCACTGCCCAACGCTCGACCGGGCTTTCCAGCCTCCCAGTCAGCAGGCGCCCGAGCACGAACGCCGTGGCGGCGAGGAGGCCGACGGCGAGCGCGACGCCGAGCAGGAGGGCGGACGCCTGAAGGAGCGCGGGCATGCGGCGGCTTCAGGTGGGCTTGTCCGGCTTGTCAACGATCCAGGTCAGCAGGTAGCCGAAGCGGCCGGGCCAGCGCCAGCGGGTCTCGAGGTACTCGAACGGGGCGAGGAAGAGGGGGCTCAAGCGGTAGAGCGGGATGCCGCGGGTGTAGAAGAAGAGGTCCGCCATCCGCAGGTAGCCGGGGAGGGTGAGGATCCCCGTGCGCTCGACCGGCCGCAGGCCGGCGCGCTCGAGGTCGCGCCGCAGCTCGCCGGCGCTGAACGACTTCTCCGGCGCGTAGAGGTACTGGCCGAAGCGGTCGAGCACCCACACCATCAGCGGCCGCAGGAAGAGGTTCCACTTGTGCGGCACGCCGACGATCGCCCGCCCGCCCGGCCGCAGCACGCGGTGGATCTCGGCGAGCGACTGCGGATACTCGTCGATGTGCTCGATCGTCCCCATCGTGTAGACGACGTCGAAGGAGCCGGCGGGGAACGGCAGCTCGCGGATGTCGGCGCGCAGCAGCGGCAAGGGATCGCCCTTCGCCACCGAGTTGCGCCGCGCCTTGTGAGCCACCACCCGCGAGAGGTCGAGGCCGAACACCTCCGCCCCTTCGGAGCGCATCCAGTCGAGGATGCGGGTGTTGAACGCCTCGTTCCAGAGGTCGAGCTTGAGGACGCGCTTCCCCTTCAGATCTCCCACCGCGTGCGAGATCAGCGCGATCTCGCAACGCCGGTAGTAGAGGGTGCTGGGGGCGGCGGCGAAGTCGCGCACGGAGGCGGCGATGCGGTCCCAGTCCCGGCGCTGCCGCTCGCGCAGGGTGGGCGTGGGCTCCTCCGCCTTCGGGTGCCCCAGCGGCTGGGCTGCCTTGGCGATCCGTTCGCTGGCGATCATTTCCCCCCCTTCATTGCCTTCACGAGTTGCAATCCATCCAGAGTGCGCGCCAGCCCCTCCGCCAGCGGGAGAGGGTGGTAGCCCAGCTCCCGCATCGCCTTGCCGGAGTCGAAGCGCCACTCCCGCAGGAGGTTGTGGACGGCGGTAGCATAACCGCCCCCGGCCTCGTGGCCGCACAGCCGGTCGGCCCCGCCGGCTGCTACCCGGGCCAGGCCGGCCGGCAGCGACAGGACGATCCCGGAAGCCGGCATCTTCCTCGACATCAGCAGCGCGCGGACCCGTGCCCCGATCTCCCGCGGGGACGCTGCCTCGCCGCCGAGCAGGTACTCCTCCCCCACCGCCCCGCGCGCCTCCGCCGCCAGCAGCCCGCGGACCACGTCGTCCACCAAGACCAGGTCGCGGCGCTGCCGTCCGCCGGCGATCCAGATCCGCGGGCCGCCCGCGAGCTGGCGGCGGATCTCCGCGGTGATCCGGTTCGGATGCGACGGATGGTCGGGACCGAAGGCGATCGACGGGCAGACGGTGACCACCGGCAGCCCGCCGCCGGCCAGGGCGCGGAGCCCCACCACCGCCTCCGCCTTGCTGCGCGCGTAGAACGAGGCGCCCGGAGCGAGCGGGTCCTGCTCAGTGCGCGCTCTGCCGTCGTCCGCCGGTCCGTAGATCAGGGCGGTCGCGACGTGGACGAAACGCGACACCCCCGTTTCGCCGGCCGCGCGGGCCAGCGCCAGGGTGGCCTCGACGTTGACCGCCGCCATCTCGCCGGAGCGGACGCGCGGCTGGTTGCGCAGGCCGGCCAGGTGGAACACCGTGCCCCCCGGCGGCAGCCGCGCCGCGCAGGAGGCAGGGTCCCGCAGATCGCCAGCGACGATCTCCAGATGAGGGTGCCGCAGCTCCGCCAGGCTCTCCGCTCGCCGGCAGAGGGCGGTCACCGGGCGCCCCGCGGCCAGCAGGGCGGCGACCAGGGGGCGGCCGAGAAAGCCGGACGCCCCGGTGACGAAGGCCGCGCCGTTCAGCGTCCCGCCCCCACTCTCTCCGCTGGGAGGATCATCGGGTGCAGGAGGTGATCGACGGAACCGGCCTCCCGGGCCAGGCGCAGGGCGCCGTCCTCCCCCAGCACCCAGACCGCCGGCGGCAGGCCGGCGTAGGAGCTGGCCCGCGAGATCGAGTAGGCGCCGGCGTCGCAGAAGGCGAGGAGATCCCCGATCTCCAGGCGCGGCAGCCGGCGCCGGAGGTCCAGCACGTCGAGGGTGTTCAGGGTGCTCCCGGAGAGATGGTAGAAGCGCTCGTCTCGTCCGTCGACCGGCGCCGCCAGCGGCAGGATGCGCCGCGAGAAGAGGAGCGGCGATTCGGGGAGGAAATTGCGGCTGGCGTCGAGGAACGCCCAGCGTCCGCTCACCGCCCGCACCTGGGTGACCAGGATCGCGGCGTCTCCCGCGATCGCGCGCCCCGGCTCGGCGGCGAGCGTCGGACGCGCGGGGAGGCGCGCGCCGTCCGCCAGCTCGGCGAACCGCGCCGCCAGGGCCGCCAGATCATCCTGCGGCCTTTTCCCGCTACGAAAATTCGGCCGGTCGCGCAGGCGGGCGAGCAGCCGGACCGGCCCCACCCGCCAGAGCGACGGCGAGGGGATGCCGCCGCCGAGGTTGACCTCGCCGAGAGCGAGACCGGTGGTGGCGGCCACCCGTTCGAGGAGCGCCAGCACGGAGCGGAGCTCGCGGGCGAAGCCGTCGAGCGAGGGTTGCTGCGTCCCCAGATAGAAGTTGACCGCCGCCGGCTCGAGCCAGCGCGAGCCGGCGAGCCGCCGGCAGGCCGCCACGAGCTCGTCCGCCCCGAAGCCCAGCCGGCGGTTGAGGCGCTCGAGGGGCGAGAGGGCGAGACCCTCGCGGCGCAGCCGCAGCGACACCCGGACGCGCCGCCGGGCTCCCGCCGCGGCGCTCTCCAGCCGGTCGAGGTCGTCCGGCCGGTGAGCGTGGACGAACGCCACGCCGTCGCCGAGCACCGCGTCCAGCTCCTCGCGGGTGAGCACCGGCCGCGCGAAGGCGATCCGCTCCGGCGCAAAGCCGCAGCGCAGCGCCAGCTTCACCTCGGCGGCGTGGCTCGCCAGCAGGTGGCTGCCGCACCCGGCGAGGATCGCCAGCACCGCCGCCTCGTGGTTGGTCTTGGCGCAGTAGCGCACGACGCTCCCCGGCCCGGAGGCGGCGAGCCCCTGTGCGAGCGCCCGATAGTTGGTGCGCAGCCGCGCTTCGCTGACCAGGAAGAACGGCGTGCCGAGCCGGGCTGCCAGCTCGGCGAGCGGCACCCCCTGCATGCAGAGGACGCCGCGGTGGTAGGCGAGAAAGTCCGCGGCCCCTTCTGCTTCGCCAACTTCCATTCAGCGGAAGATATCAAAAGGGCATCCCCGCCCCGCGGATGCCCCTACCGTCCGAACGACCCCGGATCGAACGCGAGCGGGGAGCAAGCGCTGTCGAACGGCGTGGCGTGGAACCCCACGCTGTACTGCCCCTGCGCCTTGAGGACCGTCTGCACCCACGACTGGCGCAGGAGCGAGAGCGGGCCGCTGTTCCCCGGATTGGGCGCGTTGAGGTCGAGGAAGACCCAGCCGAACGGGTACGGCATCGGGAAGGTCGGCCCGCCGACGTGGACCTTGTTCGCCTCGGCCGGGAAGACGTCCGGGAGCGGCACGTTCGTCGGCTCGCCCGGGATCTGCGGCGGCGGTGCATTGGAGATCACCGGCTGCTCCTGCTCGTCGAAGGTGAATTCCTGATAGGCGAGCAGCGGGAACCCCGCCGGGTGCGTGGCGCACGGGAACGGCTTGACGACCTTGCCGCTGTCGCGCCAGACCAGCAGGTCGGTCCCTCCCGCGAACGAGCCGCCGTTCACGAAGCGCGATCCCCAGGCGGTGGCGAGCGGCTGCCGCGAATCGGCGCCCGACATCCCGACGTAACGTCCATAGAAGGTGAAATCCCCCGGCTGGAAGGAGCCCGGCAGCGACTTGATGCGCACCAGGTCCTCGCCGTCCGAGTACTTGTTGGCGGTGTCGAGGTAGATCGCGTCTCCCCAGAGGACGTTCTGGTCGGTCGCCACTCCCCCGGCGCCGAAGTAGCCGGCGTCGGTCGGATTCTTCATCGTGCACTGATTGACCGTATCCACCGTGACGTAGCCGCGCATCCGCCCGTCGCCGAGGTCCTGGCCGGAGCAGCCGTTGAACAGCACCGAGAACTTCCCGCTGTGGGCCGAGCGCAGGTGCGTCACGAGGGACGCCGGCGGGGCCTGGTACGGCAGCGCCTCGCAGCCGGGGAAGGATGAATCCTCCGAGGAGGACCCCCGCGGGCTGATCGTGTCGAGCGGGTCCTCGTCTCTCGGCGCGGTGCGCGGCAGGTTGCCGTTGAACAGGTCGCGCAGATTGATCGTCTGCACGTCGTACCCCGTCAGGTAGGCCTGGAACCCCAGCGTCGGCACCCCGAGATCGGTCCACAGCTGGACGTTGGCGAGCACCGCCGCCGCCCCCGCGTTGTTGACCGAGATCAGGGTCGTCATTCCCGAGGGGTCGCTCGGGTCGACCTCGAAGTACGGCAGCAGCAGGGTGGCCGCCGGGCGGTGGTCGATCGAGCAGACGGCCGCCCGCGCCGTGGCCGGCACCAGGAGCGGCACCAGGAACGAGAGCAGGAGGGGGGCGAAACCGCGGAGCCGCTTCATGGCCGCACCTCGTTGGCCGTCACGGCGGCATTGGGGGCGCCGCTGGACGGCAGCGGGGCGCAGGCGGTGTCGAGCGGCGTGGCGCTGAAGCCGACGCTGTACTGCCCCTGGGCCTTGAGGCTGGTCGCCACCCAGGACTGCCGGAACAGCGGCGCCCCCCCGGACCCCGGCGCCTTGAGGTCGAGGAAAATCCAGCCGAAGTTGTAGGGCACGGGAAAGGCCGGCCCGCCGACGTGGACCTTGTTGGCCTCGATCGGAAAGGCGTCGAAGCTCGGATCGGGGGGCTGCGGAACGACCGGCAAGAACAAGGTCTGCTCCTCCTCGTCGAAGGTGAGCTCCCGCGCGTGGCGCAGCGGGAACCCCGGCGGGGGCGCGCCGCAGAGGAAGGGCCTGACGATCCGGCCGCTGTCCTGCCACACGATCAGGTCGGTCCCTCCCGAGAAGGCGCCGCCGTTGACGTAGCGGGAGGCCCAGGCGGAGCCGAGCGACTGCCGCGCGTCGGCGCCCGACTGCTGGTCGTAGCGCCCGTAGAAGGTGGCGTCGCCCGGCTTGAAGGCGCCCGGGAACGCCTTGATGCGGACCAGGTTGTCGCCGTCCGAGTACTTGTTCGCCGGATCGAGATAGATGACGTCCCCCCAGAGCACGTTCTGATTGGTCGCCACCCCGCCCGCCCCGAAATAATTGGCGTCGACCGGCGTCCGCAGCGTGCAGTCGCTGACCGTGTCCACCGTCACGTAGCCGCGCAGCCGGCCGTCGCCGTGGTCTTGCCCCGCGCAGCCGTTGAAGAGCGGCGAGAACTGCCCGCTGTGGGCCGCCCGCAGGTGCGCCACGAAGCTCCCCGGCAACGGCGGATAGGGCACCTGGAGCTGGGAACAAAAGGGAAAGTTGATGTCCTGCGAGTAGATCCCCTTCGGGCTGATCGTGTCCTGCGGGTCCTGGCCGGCCGACGCCGTCTGCGGCAGGGAGCCGTTGAAGACGTCCCGCAGGTTGATCGTCTGCACGTCGTAGCCGGTCAGGTAGACCTGGAAGCTCAGGGTCGGCACCCCGAGGTCGGTCCACACCTGGACGTTGGCGACCACCGCCACCGCCCCGGCGTTGTTGATCGCGAACAGCGTCGTCAATCCCGACGCGTTGCCCGGATCGACCTCGAAATACGGCAGCAGCAGGGTCGCCGCCGGCATCTCGTCGATCGAGCAGACGTCGGCCCGGACTGCCGCAGGCGCCGAGAGCGCGGCGGCGAAGAGGAAGGGAAGAAGCAAAAAATTTGGAGGCTAACCTCCACAGCGACGACACTTCGTACGGCTGCTTCACGGCTCGCCTCCTTTGGGGAGAGAGAGAATCGTCTTATGCGTTGTCAGCATATCGAAGGAGACAGCGCTTGGCAAGAGGGGCGATTCGTCCCACCACCCGGGTATGAATGCCACCTCTTAGTATCTGCAATGCTCGACATGAGCCCGGTAGGGCGGCCTTCCTCTAGCCCAGGGTGTCAACCCTGGGAACGGCGGCGGACCCAACTCCCCTTTTCGAGGGACGCCTCGCGCCACCCCAGGGCTCACGCCCTGGGCTAGAGGAAGGCCGCCCTACCGGGCTGGCGCTCGGTCACTCGCGCGGGCGGCGCCTTGCGGGAGCAAGCCCTGCCCCTACCATGAAGCTACCCAGAAGTCTACATCTAGTGCCCCCACCCTCCCCTTCCCCATCCCCTTGTGGCTCTTCTCCCACGTCTGCTAAGCTGGAAGCTCCTCCAGAAGAGAGACTATGCTCAAAGTCGAACGCCTCCAGATCTCCGGCTTCAAGTCCTTCGTCGATCCCGTGGAAGTCCGCTTCGCGGGCGGCGTCACCGCCATCGTCGGCCCCAACGGCTGCGGCAAGAGCAACCTGTCGGAGGCCATCACCTGGGTGCTCGGCGAGCAGAGCGCCAAGACCCTGCGCGGCGGCAGCATGGAGGACGTGATCTTCAACGGCTCCGACGCCCGCAAGCCCCTGGGGATGGCCGAGTGCGTGCTCACCCTGCGCACCGACCTCTCCTTCCCGGGCGCCGAGGACGGCCGCATCACCATCGGCCGCCGGGTCTTCCGCGGCGGCGAGGGGCAATACCGGCTGAACGGCAAGCTGACCCGCCTCAAGGAGGTCAAGGACCTGCTGATGGACACCGGGCTCGGCATCCGCGCCTACTCGGTGATCGAGCAGGGGAAGATCGGCCTGATCCTCTCCGGCAAGCCCCAGGAGCGGAGGAAGCTGATCGAGGAGGCCGCCGGCATCACGCGCTACAAGGCGCGGAAGAGCATCGCCGAGATCCGCCTCCAGGAGGCGATGTCGAACCTCCTCCGCCTGGACGACGTGATCTCCGAGGTCGAGCGCGCCCTGCGCTCCCTCAAGCGCCAGGCCGGCGCCGCCCGCCGCTACCAGGAGAAGGAGATCGAGTACCGCCAGCTCCTCGAGCAGGTTCTCCTCGGCCGCTGGGCCGCACTCGCCGCCCGCCTCGCCGAGCTCAAGGAGCGCATCGAGGAGACCACCTCCCGCGAGGCCGGTCTCGCCGCCGACCTCCACCGCGACGAGGCGGCCCTCGCCGCCGGCCGCGAGCGGCTCGACGAGCTGGCCCGCCGGATGGCCGAGCGCCACCAGAAGGTCGCCGACTTCGGCGCCGTGATCGAAGGGCGCCAGGAGTTCCTGAAGGCCAACCGCCTGACGGTGACTGAGCTGGGCGAAAGGGCCGCCCAGGGACGCGCCCTCGCCGAGCGGCGCGAGGAGGAGATCGCCGCCCACGGCGACACCCTCGAAGACTTGACCGAGAAGCGCCAGGAGCTCGCCGGCGAGCGCGAGCAGGCCGCCGCCGCCGTCGACGAGGACGAGCGGCAGATCGCCGCCGCCGAGCGCGACTTGAAGCAGGTGGCCGCCCGCGTCGAGGGCTTCCGCGGCCAGACGCTCGCCGCCGCCGCCGAGATCAACGCCGCCCGCAACCGCTTGCAGAGCGCCCACGTCGAGCAGGAGAAGGGGAACGTCCGCCGCCACAGGATCGAGCAGGAGGTCGCCCAGCACGCCTTTGAGGTGAAGACGGCCGGCGAGGTGCTCGAGATGTCGCGCGCCAAGGTGGCCGGCACCGAATCCGCCCTCGACACCCGCGCCGAGGAGCAGGAGAAGGTCGCCGACCGCCTGGAAGGGACGATGCGCCGCGAGGCCGAGGCCTCGAGTCAGAAGCGCGCCCTCGAAGACCAGCTCACCGGCGCCCGCCAGCGCCAGAAGATCCTCGCCGAGCTGTCGCGCGCCCACGCCCAGCGCCGCTCCGCCCTCGAAAAGGTGCTCGCCACGGCCGGCATCGACTCCCCCGTCTACCTCGCCGCCCAGGCCAAGGCCGTCGCGGGTTGGGAGCGCAGCCTCGACGTCTACCTCGGCGCCTTGGCCGACGCCGTCGTCCTCGAGCCCGGCGAGAGCGCCCGCGGCCTCGCCCAGGCGCTCGCCGGCCGCTCCGCCGCCATCCTGATCGAGCGCCAGCAGGGGCTCCCCGAGGCTTGGCCGGTGGTCGACGACTCCGCCGTCGTCCTCTCGCTCGCCGAGGCCCTCGGCCTCTCCGACGACCTCGCGAGCGCCATCCCCCCCGCCTTCCTCGTGCGCACCGCCGAGGACGCCGAAAGGCTCGCCCGCTCCCACCCCGGCCTCGCCTTCCTCAGCCGCGACGGCATCTGGGTGGAGGCCGGCACCTTCCACGTCGAAGGCGAGGTCGCCACCCCCGGCGCCCTCGAGCGCGAGAGCGCCCTCGCCGCCCTCGGCCGCCAGGTTCCCGAGCTGGAAGCTCAGCTCCGCGACGCCACCACCCTCCTCGAAGGGTTGATCGCCGAGCGCGCCGCCCTCGCTAAGGAGTCGAACCGCCTCCAGGGCGAGGTCGCCCAGCTCCGCCAGGAGCTCGCCGTCGGCAAGGCCCGCATGGAGGACGCCGCGGCCCGCCATCGCCGCCTCTCCACCGAGGCCGAGACGCTCAACGTCGAGCAGCAGGAGATCCTCCGCGAGATCGAACGGGTCGCCGAGCGCCGCGCCCATCTCCAGGAGGAGCTGACCGCCGCCGAAGCCCGCAGCGCCGGATTGCAGGAGGATTTCGAACGCGCCCAGGCCGAGCTGGAAGCCGCCAAGGGGAACCGCGAGGGGTTGCGCACCGCGAGCGCCGGCCGCCGCGGACGCCTGGAGCTGCTCGACGAACGCCTCGAATCGCACGACCGCGAGATGACCCGCCTGCGCGCGGAGCTCGACCGCGGCCGCACCCAGATCGCGTCCTGGCGCCAGGACGCCGACCAGCTCGCCCGCCGCAAGGCCGAGCTGGAAGCCGCCATCGAGAAAGCCCAGGCCGATCTCCAGACCGCCCTCGAGCAGCGCGCCGCCGCCGAGGAGGGGGTGCTCGAAGAGCAGGACGGCCTCGACGTCCACCGCGGCGAGATCCGCCAGCTCGAGGAGCGCATCGCCGGCCACCGCGAACGGCGCGACGCCGTGCGCACCGAGGTCGAGGAGCTGCGCATCGCCCGCGCCAGCGTCAAGCAGGACGCCGAGCACCTCGCCCTCACCTACCGCGACGAGTTCAGCCGCGAGGAGCAGCCCGCCGAGCTCCCCGCCGCCGCCGCCGCCGGCCCGCCGCGCGCCGACCTCGCCGAGCTGGAAGCCGAGCTCGCCCGCACCAAGGCGGCCCTCGAGCGCCTCGGCCCGGTCAACATCCTGGCCGTCCAGGAGCACGACGAGCAGGAGACCCGCTTCGAATTCCTTACCACCCAGCGGGCCGACGTCGCGAACTCGGTCAACAGCCTCAAAGCGACGATCAAGGAGATCAACGAGGCCTCCGGCGAAAGATTCGTCACCACCTTCGCCGAGGTCAACAAGAACTTCGGAGAGATCTTCTCCCGCCTCTTCCGCGGCGGCGAGGCCGAGATGCGCCTCCTCGACGAGGACGACGTCCTCGAAAGCGGCATCGAGATCCTCGCCCGCCCTCCCGGCAAGCGCCTGCAGAACCTGATGCTGATGTCCGGAGGCGAGAAGGCCCTCACCGCCATCGCCCTCCTCTTCGCCCTCTTCCGCACCAAGCCCTCCCCCCTCTGCATCCTCGACGAGGTCGACGCCCCCCTCGACGACGTCAACACCACCCGCTTCATCGACCTCCTCCAGGAGATGGCCCAGAACACCCAGTTCATCGTCATCACCCACAACAAGCTCTCCATGGAAATCGCCTCCCGCCTCTACGGCGTCACCATGGAAGAGAAGGGGGTCTCGAAGCTGGTGTCGGTAGAGCTGGAGGAAGTGCAGCCGGAGGAGAGGCGGGCTACGGCGTAGGGGCGAGCGGATCTGCCTTCGATCCCATAGGGTTCTGTTCCTCGGATGGTGTATGAGGACTGGCTAGGAGATAGCTCCCCTCTCCTAGGCTAAGTCGATTGCCATCTACAGTTAGCCGGGTCTCAGAAGAATCTGTCCTGACAAACAGGGACAGCCACTTACGCTATACTTGGTCCGTCAAACTCATAAGCTAGCCTTAACGTGTAAGCGAGGCTTCAATTTTCTAGCAAGTGAACCAAGGGGTAGTATAAATGGCCAGCGTAAAACAAGACCTTACCAATAGAAGCGAGAGTGTTGAGCGAGTTTACGGCTTCTACGTTGTCAACCGTTTTCTTGTCAACAGACGCTATCAAAGGAAACTCGTTTGGTCCATTGAAGAAAAGCGTTCATTTGTTGATTCGCTCAGACAGGGCTTCCCAGTCCCATTAATTCTCCTAGCCGACGTTATACATGAAGGCTCAGAGCGCTTCGAGATTATCGACGGAATGCAACGCCTCAATGCGTTAGTCTCATTCATAGAAGGCGAATTTGACCTTGACGGGAGATACTTTGATCTTGAGACAATGGCACAGACCAAACTACTCAGCGACAGCAAAGCCCTGAACCAACGCGAACCGAAACTAGATCGCGAAGTTTGCATCAAGATCGTGGGATATGGACTGCCATTGACCGTCTACCCTTCTGCCACGCATTCGCAGATTGATGAGATATTCAGACGCATTAACGCATACGGAAAGCATTTATCGCGACAAGAACTGAGACTTGCGGGCGTCACCAGTTCGTTTTCTCAGTTAGTGCGGAACTTGGCATCCCGAATTCGCGGCGATGTGTCGGCTCACGAAAAACTCTATCTAGGCGCCATGAAGGAGATCAGCATTACGAGCAAGGAATTGCCTTATGGCCTTAATGTCGACACCATTTTCTGGGTTCAACAGGGCATCCTTACTCGGGAGTACATAAGGCAGTCCAGGGACGAGGAATTAATCGCTGACATGCTGGGATATCTCTTGCTGACCCCTAAGTTGTCATCTAGCGCAGAGATCATCGATGAATTATTTGGCTATTCACCGGACGGAACTAGACAACAGCGCCGAGACGACATAGAACTGGCAATAAAAAAGCTTGGGCCGAATACTATCGCGACCCAGTTCGTCGAGGTCTATGATGTCTTCCGCGGAATCGTCACAGCCTCCGGCAAGCGCTTTAGCGAGCTAATGTTCAAAGATGCAGGCCAACGCGTTCCAAGGTACTTTCAAATGGTCTTCCTGGGCCTCTGGGAACTTCTCATCAACGAGCAACTCATGATAACCACAAGGTTCAAGCTGCAAAACTCCTGGATGGATCCGGCCACAACATTAGCGTTGGTGGTGGTGGCGGTCGCTTTAGCGCTGAAGATCGCGAAAAAAATGTTAATGTAGTCAAAGGCATTCTGCGAAAGTCTTTCCATAAACGCAAGCAAGGAGATCCTTCCCTTTCGTCTTGGGTTACGGAGTTCGAGAACCTTCTAATGCAGTCACACACCGAGCAAGGACTATACGACTTTAAACAAGGGTTTATGCGAGTCGACGGCTCCAGGTCCTTCGACGAGTCAGTATTCGAGAAGGTCTTCAAAACTCTCTCCTCAATGGCCAATCAAGGCCCTGACGCCGTAGGTTATGTAATAGTAGGAGTCTCCGACGACAAGAAGACCACCGAAAAGTTGGCTTCTCTTTATGGAATTAAGCCTGTTAGTTATCAGCGATTTATGATCACAGGAATTGAGCATGAGGCAACGAACCTCCCCAAGAAGTTAGATTCTTATTTCCTGGGAATCACGCAGCGACTAAATGCAGTCCAGATGTCTCTGGGCCGAAGAAAAATTGCCCGCGATGTCAGACTTATTAGCTATTTCGACAAATCATTGGTTGTATTCAAGATTGAGGCTGGTACCGAACCGTGCGACTTTAGCGGCAAATACTATGAACGTCACGGACCAAACGTTGAGGAAATACCTCAACAGCAATATTTTTCTCTTTTCCGCAGGTTCCTCTCAAGCCCTAAATAGGCGCTTTACCCAGTCCTCTGAACAACCACAACGCCTACACAACGCCTAATAGCCCGAGACAGTCGAAGGCTAACATTAGACTGCCTAATACCTGAATTTTAATTTGCGCAGTTTGCAGCAACCCTGGTGCGGGTAACCCTATTTTAGGGCCACCATTGCGCCTCCTCCGCGCCGCCATGGGTCCCACTCCCCAGAAGTCTTTGGTGCCTCGAGCGCGGCCGGCCATGCTCAGGTCTTCTAAATATCTTGAGCATCCTAGAGTTAATACCGGGGACAACGAGAGTGCCCCCGGATTCGGATCTAGCTACTGACGGTTCGTTGACGGATAGTACTTTGTTCGTGTCACGCCCGTGCACTCTGTCTGGTAGCTCTTCAGAGGCAGACCTTCTACCTTTACAAAGGCAAGCTCGTCACCTGCCGCTTGATTATATTTCACTTCAAAGTGCACGTGCGTTGCGGTAGACAAGCCAGTGTTCCCCATAACCCCAAGAGTATCCCCTGATTCACCCATGACCGAACCGTGGCGTCGGCAGATTCGCAAGTGGAGATAGTACGAATAAACCCAGTGTTCCCGTTGTTGTCGCCATCGTGGTCAATGATAACGTAGTTGCCGTGTATTGATTGTTAGCGACGACGCGGACGTACCCACTTGCGGCAGCAAGAACCTTGACATTGGATTGCGCGATCCCGCCCATTGTCACCGGCGCTATGTCAATGGCGTAGTAGTTCGCTCCTTGATGGTTTGTATCGACCTTAGTGGTCGCACAATCAGTCACTCCGATTTCAGTCGTTATCATCCATGACTTACCTCCAGGCAATGGGAGCTTTAAGGCCGGAGTTGCAACGGTTGGCGTATAATTGACTACCAGCTTCGGGCGCAGGGCCGCGCTTGAATAGTTAGAGCTGTAAAACCCTGTGAACTGTCTGTTGGGGTTGTTCGGGATAGCAGGAGCGAAAAGCAAACCCTGGTTCGTGATGCTCCTTGATTGCCGAGCATTGTACAAGCTCGTGATGTCTAGTTGATACCAAGAGCCCGGAGTGGGAGCCGCGAGAAGAGTCGGCGGCGTGTAAACCGAAAGACCGAAATAGTTACCAGACGTTTCGCTCCACGAACTAGCTACTATATATCCGTTCATTTTTGTGGAGGTGTCCGAGTTAGGGTAGGCGTAGAGCCAAAGATAAGCTCTATCGGCTCTTTTGGAAGTCCCATGAGATCAAATCTGATAAGCGAAGAGGCGCTATCTCCCCATCCACCGACCACTAGCTGGTCGTTATCAGGCCGCTTCGGTGTAAAATTTGAAAACCATATATCTTGTCCCTGCCAAGTTGCAGGCTGATAAAATAACGAGTCACTGGGCAGCGACTTCCCCTGCAAATTTCTTTGCCCAATAGCGGCCGGACTCGTCAGCAGAACAAGAGTCAATACAGCGAGCGCGCGGTTCTCTCTCATGGCAGTCTCCTTTTCTCTCATTTGTTTAGCTCTGAACCTCCCATTAAATGACTGCCTCCAGATACAACAAAGGCCGCCATAATGGCGGCCATAGGGTTTCGGTCGTCTTTTTGTGGCCTCTGCGGGGCCGCCAGCTTTAGACGTCAGCCAGTCATGCTCTCAGGCTAGAGGAAGCGGATGCCATAGTCAAGCTCTCGGGTGAAGATCGAAGATATTGACCATGGCGCATATTAAGACACCCCGGTTATGACGAGCCTCCCACCGCTCGCTTCGGGGCGCCGGTGAGCCGAATGTCGTGCGCCATCTATGGCGGCCTCAAGCCAAAGTTAAGGACCATGCAGGTTCACTTGGACTCTTCATTCCTTTATAAGCTCGGGAATGCGGAACGATCGCTCGGTGATCTCGTGCCACTTTTTGCCAGAAGAAATGACTTGAGTCACCGCCAGCTTGGCTGCTTGTGTTCAGGGTGGCTGGGCTATCCTGAATCGTTCTCACGGAAAGGGGAGCCTATTCCCACCACCAGCGCTGCAAGGCTGTGGACAGTGCGTCACTCGGCCGGGGCATGGGAGACTTCAGGGACTTGACGCCTCTACGCTGGCCGCCTACCATCCACCTACGGAGGCGTATATGGAGCTTACAAAGAAGACGACCATCTTGTTTCCGCCGGATCTGCACGAGCGGCTTTCGCGTCTGGCGGAGCAGCAGGGGACGAGCCTGGGGGACCTTGTGCGTAAGGCCTGCGAGATTCAGTATGGGCTAGTGTCTGCCGAGACGCGGCTCGAGGCGGTTCGGCAGTTGGCGGCGATGTCTCTCCCGGTTGGAGATTCCGGCGCGATGAAGCGTGAATCGGTCCCACGGGCAGAGGATCTCCTGCCGTGATCCTGATCGACGCAAACATCTTCATGTATGCGGCTGGCGTCGAACATCCTAACAAGGAACCGAGCCGGAGATTTCTCGAACAGGTGGCTCGCGGGGACGTGGACGCGGCCGTGGATGCTGAGGTTCTCCAGGAGATCCTCCACCGATACCGGGCAATCCGGAGATGGCCGGAAGGACGCGGTGTCTACGATCTCGCGCGGCAGATCGTGCTGATCGTGATCCCCATTACCGCCGAGGTCGTCGATCTGGCCCGTCATCTCCTGGATGAGCACGAGGGGCTGATGGCGAGGGACGCCCTTCATGCCGCGGTGGCCCGGATTCATGGGGCTCAGGCGATCTGCAGCTATGACCGGGATTTCGACGAGATCGCCGGCCTGCGGCGGATCGAGCCTTCCGCCTTGGGGTAGTCTCCACCCGGCAGCCCACTCGGAACCGTCAGCAGAGCCTGCCCATGAACGCCCCCACGCAGGAGAACCAGCCCCAAGAAGTGCCTGGCACCTCGAGTGGGTCTGGATCGGTCCGCGCCGAAGTGGTGCCACCCTTGTGGAGAACCCGGATCCGCCGCCAGTCTCAAAGGTGGCGGCCATCCCAAGAAGTGCCTGGCACCTCCCCCGGGTCAGCACCTCGAACAGATCCGGTCGGCACTCTTCAGTGCCGGCCGGTTTCGGCGTCAGGCGCTGGGCCCCCGAGCTCCTGAGGGATAGGGCCTCTCTCGAGGCCGCGGCCCATCACGGAGCCGGAGAGGGCTTCAGCTCCATCGATCCCGTCAGGTCAGGCGGCCCCGCCGCCGCCGCGCGAGCACACGGTTGCGCACGTGAGGGTTTGACCATCACACGTCACCGCATTACCACCCACGCAGTAGAACTGGCCGCTGCATGCGACGAAAGTGGTGCCCCAGCTGCAAGTGCAATTGACCCACGAGCAGGGACCTTGCAGACCGCGCTCCAACGCTTTCGGGGCAAAAAGATCGGCGCAGGCAGGGTCTTTGGATCCGGCGTCTGAGCCTGAGCTGGCTGCGAAGGTTGGGCTTGCGCCGGCTGAGCGGCCGGGTTGATGACCGGCGTCGAGGCCGGCTCGGCAGCCAGGGCGGGGATCGCAGAGGCCAGGACCAAAGCCAAAAGGGACGACTTCCAATATTTCATCCACAACTCCTTGACCGCGGACGAGCTTAGCGCTCGCCAGCGTTCGCGATTATAGAACGGGTGAGATAGATAATTGTCGAACGTCAGCAGAAGTCCTCCCCCGCTCGGCCTCGAGATCCTCAAGAGCCCCGAATTCGGCCAGCCAAGTAGGTGCCCAAATAGGTGCCCTCCTAACGGGGAACGTCGATCCCCGATCGTCTGCGCAAGGCACCCAGGAAACCAGCTTGCTGGTATAATGGCTCCATGAAGACAACGCTCGATCTACCCGATGACTTGGTGCGCGCGGTAAAGATGCGGGCCGTTCAGGAGAACAAGAGGCTCAAGGACGAGGTGGCCGATCTGTTGAGGCGCGGCCTGGCTCAGAAGCGTGCAGTCTCCGCGACAGGGCGCAAGAGCATCAAGCTGCCGCTCATCGAGTGTGCCCACGAGGCACGGGCTGGCGAAGAGATGACCCCCGATCGCGTGGCGGAGGCGCTGCTCGACGAGGAGGCGGGGGTGCACCGTGGTGCTTTGCGATAGCAACGTCTGGCTGGCCCTGGCTCTTTCCAAACACTCCCGCCACGTCGCAACCCGCGAGTGGCTGGAAACCGTCGACGAATCGGCGTCGGTCTTCTTTTGCCGTGCGACGCAGCAGTCCCTTCTCCGACTGCTCACCAACACCACGGTCCTGGGCGCGTATGGAAATCCTCCTCTCACCAACCGTGAGGCGTGGTCGGCCTATGAGGCCTTCCTGGCAGACGACCGGATCGTTTTCCGTGCGGACGAGCCGGCGGGACTGGAGCTCTCCTGGAAGGAATTCGCCGTGCGCGGGACGGCCTCACCCAAGCTTTGGATGGATGCCTATCTAGCGGCCTTCGCTCTGGCAGGTGGATATTCGATGGTGACTACGGATGCGGCGTTTCGTCAGTTCCGCGGTCTGGATCTCCTGGTTCTAGGGTAACGCCGGGCTTGAGAGCGGGACGCCCACGCTCGGGAGATCTCCGAAGAAGTGCTGCCCCAAGAAGTGCCTGGCACCTCGAGCGCCGAATCGAGCCTCCCGCCTTGGGGTAGTCTCCACCCGGCAGTCCACTCGGACCGTCAGGAGATCCAGCCCATGAACGCCCCCACGCCGGAGATCCAGCCCCAAGAAGTGCCTGGCACCTCAAGCGGGTCCGGATCGGTCAACGGATGACCGCGCAACTGGTGCTCGCTTACTACCCGGGCGCCTATGGGCCGACGATCCGGATCGATGCGCAGCGCTGGGAGGATCTGGCGACTGTCGGCAGGCTCTTTCGCCGCCTGGCCTCCGGAGAGACCTCCGAAGAGGAGGTCGGAGTGGCGCTGGGCTGCCGACTGGACTCCCTGCATTCGCTCGTCGCCATGCGGAAAGAAGGCCGGAGACGGAAGGCTCTGGTGCTTCACGAGGTCGTCGCTGGTCTCCCGGCTTTCCGATGGTCCCAGTCCGGCGACGATTGGCTGGACGATGCCGAGAGAATAGACCGCCTGCTCGACAGCGTTTCGCCGGGGCATCAGTACCTGACGCATGAAGGCGTCGACGATGCGCTGGTCGTGGTGTGCTTCCGCGAGTGAGCTTCCGCGGGCCTGCCCCAAGAAGTGCCTGGCACCTCGAGGGGGGGCACCTCGAGCGCCGGCACCACCACGATCCACTTCGTGGTGGTGGGGCTCAAGAGCACGGGATGAAGGGAGCGCCTCAGGCCGGCGGCAGCCGGCAGGTCGGAGCGCACGGATCGCAGTGGACGATCACGAAGGTACCGCAGACCGTTTCCGAGCAGAGCTTCACCGGCGCGGCCAGGGAGGGGCAGGACTGGCAACTGTAGATCGGAGGGTTGCAGGTGTCCTCCGCGCGCGCCGACGCGGCCGGCGTCGAGACGGCGGGCGCCTGGGCTCCGTCCTGGACGGCGGACAGGCTGGCCAGGAAGGCAGGCTGCGGCGGCGGCGCGGCGAAGGCGGTCGCGGCGACCAGCAGCAGGACGCCGGCGAAGAGCGAACAGAGAGAGATCTTCATGTCGGTTCTCCTTTCCACGGGCTGGAAGGGCCGGCGGGATCGCGCGGCCCTCTCCAAGAAAGAGTGCCGGAAGGGGGCCAAACCGCGCTGGCCCCGCCGGATCGAGCGTTCGCACGCTCGAGGCTCATCCAGGCGAGCGGGCGGGCCTGATCTCCCTCCAACTCCGTCTTTTCCCGTCAAACAGCGCCCGGACGCTTTTTCCAATGTTTCTTGGCTTTAAACATTGTTTTTTGGCCTCATCCAGGATTCCGGGGTAGTGGGTCAGTTTGAGTAATCGCCTGTAAATCACTGATTCTACTTGCACTTATCGCCCCAAAGTGCGGTATCCTCTCCCCTCAGAAGGGGGGCGGATTGTCCTCTCCCCATCTCACAAGCAAGCGGCCCGGCGGGGTGCTGTCACACGTCCGCCGAGCCTGACCCGAGCAAAGGGAGCACCCATGCCCGAGCTAACCCCGCAGTCTAGCGCACGCCCACCCGCCCCGCCCCCGGTACCCTTCTCCAACGATCCCCGCATCCCGCCCCCGGCCTACGACTGGGAGGATCATCCGGCCTTCCGCTTCACGTTCCTGATGCACTTCACCAAGAACGCGGATCGCCTCGCCCTGGAACATCTCGGCGCCATGCTCTACGACCTCGCCCTGGAGGCCAGCGGAGAGTGGCCAGCATGGAACGAATCGACCACCCGCGCCGAGCTGCGCGCCGTGGCGGCGGACATCCGCCACGCTGAAGCTTTCCTGCTCGCCGTGGCGAAGGAACGGGAGACGGTCTCTCTGGGGGTGGAAGATGAGCGGCTATCGTTTCAGGCCGCGCACTACGCCCGGGAGTGCAGCAGCATCGCTTTCGGCCTGGAGTCCATCGTCGGGCCGCCGTGGGGTGCGCGGCCGTGAGCCACCGTCTGACGATGGTGACGTTCACCGTCCGCGCAACGGAGAAGCAATCGCTTCAATGGAAGCGCTGGGCGGCGGCTGAGGGTCACGTCTCGGTCGGCGTATGGCTCGCGTTCGCCGCTGACCGCCACCTGGAGGCGATACGGCGAGCGGGAAAGCCTATCCCTCTCGGCTGGAGACAGGGCCGCTTCGATGTCGCCCTAGCCGCCGGCGCGGTCAACGTCCGAGGCATGATCTCCCTGCCGTTCGGCTACTACCGGGGCGACGATGGCCGGAGCGATATCCGCAGCAGCTTCTTCACGTTGGTCTACCTGCCGGCGGAGAAGATCATCGCCACGCTGCGGTCAGCAAAGCAGGTGAAAGCCCTCGCGGCGGAGCTTGCAGGCGCCCTCCTGCGGGGCGAGCTGCCGGACGCCGGACAGGTCGTAGGCCGGCACGTCCGCGAGTCCGTCTAGAACCCTATGGGCGGCCCGTCCAGGGCCGCCCTACTTCTCCCCCGAAGGTTCCTTATCCCAACGAGCCCTGGCCGCCCTGCGGGCGATCTCGCGGCGCTGCGCGGGTGTCAGGTTTGCGGCTCGGGCCTTTCCTCCTTTCGATCCCCCGAGCTTCCCCAGCGCCACGGCGGCGGGGTTCTTCGGTGGCCCGGCATCCTTCTCCGGCAAAGGGGGGAGCGTTCCTGTCAGCTCGCCCACGATCTGGAAGGCGAGTTGATTCGAATCTCGCGGGCGTTTGGGCAGATTCTCCGGGTGTTCGGGCTTGCTTGGGCGTCTATGCATAGCCTTAGTATGCCACAGGTCGGGAGAGGTACTCCGGTATTACGAGGTGTTGGGGTTTGGCTTGACGCGTCCGTGGGCGTCATGAGACCCTATTGGGCGAGGAAAGAGAAAACGTCCCGTTTAAGCACTGCGGGACGCCAGAGGCGCAAAAGCAAGGGGAGCGCTGACGAACAGCGAGCCTCTCGCGACCTCTACGAGGTTTTGCTTTTTGCGCCGGCTCACACTCGGGTGACTACCGAGGTGAAGGACGGCGATGAACGGAGGATGGGCTGGCGCAAGCCGGTTCTCCTTGCAGCCCGTTCGGCACTTCGGGCTCGGATTGCTCCTTGAGGAGCATTGCTAGCCCCTGACGTTAGAAGGAGGCTACGCAATGCACGAAGCGAGAAATTCCTTTCAGTCGGCGCATTTGGCGCCGCCCCCTCGCAAGCTCTTCACGATCCCGCAGTTCTGCGAACGAAATCCCGCGTTCAACGCCGGGAAGCTCCGAAACATAATTCAGTACGCCGTTCCGCGAGTCCGCACGATCCGAGGCCAGCGCGTCGAGCTGCCGCCCAACGGCATCGGCATGGCCCTGGTGCGCGTGGGCAGACGTGTGTTCATCGACGAAGATAAATTCTTTGATTGGATCGATTTACAACAGAAAGGGGGAGAGATAGCCCGCTAAAAGGAAAACCCCGAGTTTGCGGCTCGGGGAGTCCTTACATCGTCGAAGCCGGACCGGGGTCCGGGGGTACTAAGCAGAGCAATACTACCTCCCGATACCTCCCCTGTCCATCCCCTATTCACTGCCCCCTTGGGGAGGTAGGAACCAATGTACCTGTTTTGCCTTGGGCCCGTCCCTTTGTTGCGGTTCCTGCGGGAACTGCTCCGCCCTAGCCTTGCCCGGACCTAGTCCGGCCTGATCGATCCCAGGCGGCGCGTCGTGGCGCCAAGTTGACCCTTCGCGCCGCCGTTTTTTCCCCGTTTTACGGGGCTTGAGGTATTGACTTTGCACGCCCGAGTAAGCATAATAGTCAGTATGGCAAACGTACTCAGCACCGCGAAGCGCGCCGCCGTCATCTCCGCCCTGGTGGAAGGCAACTCGATCCGCGCCACGGTCCGCATGACCGGCGTTTCGAAGAACACCATCGTCAAGCTCCTGGTGGAGCTGGCCGGCGCTTGCCAGAGTTACGCGGATGAGAACCTGCGGAACCTGCCCTGCAAGCGTCTCCAGGTAGACGAGATCTGGGCGTTTTGCTACAGCAAGGCGAAGAACGTCCCCACCGACAAGAAGGGCGTTTTCGGCTATGGCGACGTGTGGACGTTCGTGGCGATCGACGCCGACACCAAGCTGGTGCCGTCGTGGCTTGTGGGCTCGCGGGACATCGGCAGCGCGACGGAGCTGATGCAGGATCTAGTCGGACGGCTCGCGAACCGCGTCCAGCTCACCACGGACGGCCTCAAGGCGTATCTCTCGGCGGTCGAGGATGCTTTCGGCGGGGACGTGGACTTTGCCCAGCTCCACAAGATCTACGCCGCCGCGCCGAACGGTCCGGAGACGCGCTACAGCCCGGCGGAATGCACCGGATGCGAGAAGCGGGCGATCACCGGCAACCCCGACGAGAAGCACGTCAGCACGTCGTTTGTGGAGCGCCAGAACCTCACCATGCGGATGTCCATCCGTCGGTTCACGCGCCTGACGAACGCCTTTTCTAAGAAGGTCGAGAACCACGTTGCACAGGTCGCCGTCCACTTCTTCCACTACAACTTTTGCCGCCCCCACATGACCCTCAAGGGGAAGACCCCCGTCCAGGCGGCGGGAGTCGATTCCAACCGCTGGAGCATTGAAGATATGGTGAGATTGCTGCCGGACGCCAAGGATTGAAACTGACCCACTACCGATTCCGGCGGCTTGAACATTGTTTCCTGGCCTACGACATTGTTTTTTCGGCTCAAACAGAATTCTGACGGCTCAAACATTGTTTTTTGGAAAAAAACAATGAGAAAAGGCACAGGACGGTAAAACAGGGGCCGCGGGGATGAAATACGGTAGTGTCCTAGTTTGAAATTCGCTTGGTGTAGGCGCCCCGCTTTTGGCCGGTCGCGGTCGGAAGCAGGGAGACCAAATCCGCGATCTCCCACACCCGCGAGGTGATCCCCGCTGCCATGGCCGGAGTCACCCGCAGGGTCTTATGGATGCGGCACAGGTTGTAGTGCGCGTGGAAGAGGCCAAGGGCGGCGGTGTGGTTCTCGACCTTCTTAGAAAAGGCGTTGGTCAACCGCGTGAACCGCCGGAGGGACATCCGGATGGTGAGGTTCGCCCGCTCGACGTACGACGTGCTGACGTGCTTCGCGTCCGGGCACCCGGTGACGGCGTGCTTCTGCGTTCCCAGGCACTCAGGCGGGCTGTAGCGGTGCGTTCCCTCCGGAGCCGGGCCGTAGACCTTCACGAGCTGGGCGAAGTCGATCGAGCCCTGGAACGCCTCTTCCACCGCCGAGAGGTACATCTTGTGTCCGTCCGTGGTGAGTTGCACCCGGTTGGACAGGCGCCCCGCCAAGTCCTGCATGAACTCGGTGGCGCATCCCGCGTCCCGTGAGCCGACCAGGAAGGACGGCATCAGCTTGGTGTCGGCATCGATCGCGGTGAACGTCCAGACGTCGCCAAAGCCGAACTCGCCCTTCTTCTCGGTGGGGACGTTCTTCGCCTTGGCGTAGACGAAGCTCCAAATCTCGTCCACCTGAAGGCGCTTGCAGGTCAGGTTGCGGAACGCCTCATCCTGGTACCGGATGCAAGCCTCTCCGATCTCCCGCCAGAGCTTCATGACGGTGTCCTTCGAGACGTTGGCCATGCGGGCGGTGGCGCGGATGCCGCACCCTTCGACCAGGGCGGACACGATCTGGACTCGCTTGGCGGTGCTGAGCACGTTTGCCATACTAGACATTATGCTTGAGAAGAGATTCAAAGTCAAGCAGCATTCCTACAGCGTAGCAGGATTGTGTGAGAGGGTTTTGACTTTGTGTATGCACTTCGGACGAATGTGTGGTAACATGGCGCTTATGAGTGAGAACAGAGAGCAGCGCGAAATCAACGACCAAGCAACAAGAACGGACCTGTACATCAAGGCGGGGCAGGTCTTCCAACCGGCTACGCCGATCCAGCGAAGGGATCTTTTCGCCGGGCGCCTCCTCCAGATTGCCAGGGTCTCCGATGCGGTCTCGCAGAACGGACTTCACGTCGCGATCTATGGGGAGCGAGGTGTAGGGAAGACATCGCTGGCAAACATTCTGAGCGAGTTGTCACTCGGCGTCACGGCGATTCGAGTTAACTGCGATGCGACAGACACATTTGGTTCGGTCTGGGAAAAGCTGGCTCAGCGGCTCTCTCCTACTAAAGCGGGGTTTGGGTTTGGGGTGGACGAAGCGAGCGAATTGCGGCGAGCGCTGGGAAGCGTTGATTCTCCCGATGACGTCGTAAGGGGGTTAGCTACTTTCGGGCTTCCCGTCGTATGTATATTTGATGAATTTGACCGCATGCCTTGGGAACAGGCGCGAGGGTTTTCGGACCTGATTAAGAGTCTCTCTGACAACGCAGTGCCGGCAACGGTGATCTTGGTAGGTGTAGCAGAAACGGTGACGGATCTAGTCCAGGACCATGCATCCGTCGAAAGGGCTCTAAAGCAAATCGAGATGCCCAGGATGGAGGACGGCGAGCTAGGGGAGGTTTTGGATAAGGCCGCATCTCAACTCGGTGTGACCTTTTCCGGAAATGCAAGAGCAACCATTGTTTCAATGTCACAGGGGCTGCCTCACTACACGCATCTTCTAGGTCGCGAAGCTGTGCGTGCTGCGGTGGCGCAAGGCCACCTAACCGCGAGCGTGCTAGACGTTCGAAACGGAATTTCCAATGCTATTAATGATGCTCAAGAAACCATCCGTGACCTCTATGCGAAAGCGGTGTCAAGCGCGCAGACCGACGCTCTCTATCGGCAGGTTCTGTTATCTTGCGCCCTGACCAAGAAGGGGCCTCGCAGCAGCTTCCGCGCCGCCGATGTTGCCCGGGCTGTGACGAAGCTGATGAAAAAAGATTACAAGATTCCGGCTATCGCCAAACATCTAAAATCGTTTTCGGAGGATGAATCGAGAGGGAGAATCTTGATTCGCAAGGGAGGGGAGCGGAACTACACCTATCGATTTGCGAATCCGCTTATGGAGTCGTATGTCCTGATGCGCGGGGTTGCGGAACAGCTTGTCGATCCTACTCTAATCGGATCGTTTTCGAGTTGACCATCTTGCCGTCGCCGCCTTACTGGCAATCTCGCTTCTCTGCTTGTCAGAGAGCGTGGCTGCCCTAGCTTTGCCGCCCTTAGCTCCCCCGAGCGCTCCTCTAGCTACCGCGACGGGGCTCTTCTCTCGCCCTGGTTTGGGCGGCGGAGCCTCGCCAATAGCTTCTTGGAAGACTTGGTACGCTCGCTCGTTTGGATCGCGTGGCCTGCGCGGGTTGTTAGGCATTCTCAAATGGTAGCACGGGCGGCCCGTCCAGGCGCCGCCGGTGGATCTAGACGGACTCGCGGACGTGGCGCTCTACAACCGGGCCAGGGTCCGGCAGCTCGCCCCGCAGGAGGGCGCCCGCGAGTTCCGACGCGAGGGATTTGACCTGCCGAGCCGACCGCAGCGTGGCCACGATCTTGTCGGCTGGCAGGTAGACCAGCGTGAAGAAGCTACTGCGGATGTCGCGCCGGCCGTCGTCGCCCCGGTAGTAGCCGAACGGCAGGGAGACCATCCCCCGGACGTTGAGCGTACAGGCGGCTAGGGTGACATCGAAGCGGCCCTGTCTCCAGCCGAGGGGGATAGGCTTCCCCGCTCGCCGTACCGCCTCCAGGTGGCGGTCAGCGGCGAACGCGAGCCACACGCCGACCGAGATATGGCCCTCAGCCGCCGCCCATCGCTTCCATTGAAGCGATTGCTTCTCCGTGGCGCGGACGGTGAACGTGGCCATCGTCAGACCGTGGCTCACGGCCGGGCGCCCCACGGCGGCCCGACCATGGATTCCAGGCCGAACGCGATGGAGCTACACCGCTCGGCGTAGTGCGCGGCCTGGAACGACAGCCGCTCGTCTTCTACACCGAGAGAAACCGTCTCCCGCTCCTTTGCCACGGCCAGCAGGAAGGCTTCCGCGTGACGGATGTCGGCCGCCACGGCGCGCAGCTCGGCGCGGGTGGTCGATTCCCTCCAGGCGGGCCACTCCCCGCTGGCCTCGAGCGCGAGGTCGTACAGCATGGCGCCGATGTGTTCCAGGGCGAGGCGGTCCGCGTTCTTGGTGAAGTGCATCAGGAACGTGAACCGGAAGGCCGGATGATCCTCCCAGTCGTAGGCCGGGGGCTGCACGCGGGGATCGTTGGAGAAGGGTACCGGGGGCTCGGGTGGCTCGGCGGGCGGAGCCGCGAACAGGGAGGGCGGGAGGGATGGTGCGGGCGCTGCGGTAGACTCTGAAACCAGCTCGGGCATAGGTACTCCCTTTGCTCGGGTCAGGCTCGGCGGACGTGTTCGCGCACCCCGTCGAGCCGTTTGCTTTTTGGGGAAAGGAACGGTCCTCTCCCTCTGGGAGAGAACGGTAGCGCAACTCAGGCGGGAGCGGGGACGTCAAGAGGGGCGAATTTCAAAATAGGACACTACCTGAAATACGGGGAAAAACAATGAGGTACGGGAAAAAACGCCGTAAATCTCTCCGCTAAGTTGATCGTCCCGGTGGATCGCCCCGAAACGGCGAAATTGTCGAGAATTCGGGAATTTGGGACGAAACGGGACGTTTCCGCGGACGAAAGCGCACGGCGGAGGGTGTAGAGACGTGACAGGTCGTAACGAGAACCTTCCCAGGCCACGGAGCCGGCGTCACGTCTCCGCCGGAGGGCAGGCCGGCGGATGGACCACGGTCCAAAGGACGGCGGCGAGGCGCAGGAAGGCTTGGATCAGCAGTCGAAGGAGCGACGGAAGGCCGCCCCGGCGGCTGTGAGTCTCCGGGGCGGCGGGACGTCCGCCTCGAGGCTCCGCGAGGCTCAGGAATCTTCTCCTTCCAGGTTGCCTGGACCGGCGCCGGCCTCGCGGGTCATCTCGATCATCGTGCGCCGGAATCCCGCGCGGGCGAAGAGGCGCTGCGCGGTCTCGTTCTTCTCGGCCGTCGAGAGCACGACGCGCGGCGCACCTTTGAACTCGAGGGCGGCCATCGTCGCCTCGAGCAGCGCGCTCCCGATCCCCTGCCGGCGGTGATCGGGAGCGACCACCAGGTCGTAGATCGCCCCCGCCGGCCCGCGCAGCGCCATGTAATCGGTCCCCTCGAGCCCGGCGTAGGTGTAGCCCACCACCTCTTTCTCGCGCCCGGCTACCCGTTCGGCGACCTTCTCGGCGACAAGAATGACGATGTCCGGCTTGCCTAGCTGCGTGCCGAGGTACGCGCCATAGCGTTCCTCGGTCTGTGGCACCGCGTCGAGAAAGCGTGCCGGGTCGAAGCCGTGATGCAAACGGACGAGGAGCGCGCCGAGGCGGCCGATCGCCGGGGAATCGGCCAGCACGGCGGGGCGGATAGCGAGGAGGGTAGCGGTCGGCAGGGTCATTTCGGTTGCTGACCGTACTGTTCGTCGCTGACCTTCTCCAGCCAATCGACCGCTTTGCCGTCCAGCGCTTCGTTGATCGCGATGTGCTGCATGGCGGTTTCCGCCGAGGCGCCGTGCCAGTGCTTTTCGCCCGGCTCGAACCAGACGACGTCGCCGGGGCGGATCTCCTCGACCGGCCCGCCCTCGCGCTGCGCGAGGCCGCGGCCGAAGGTGACGATCAGCGTCTGCCCGAGGGGATGCGTGTGCCAGGCGGTGCGCGCGCCGGGCTCGAAGGTGACGGCGTTGCCGGCCGCCCGCGCCGGCGCGTTGGACGCGAAGAGAGGGTCGATCCGGACGGTGCCGGTGAACCAGTCGGCCGGGCCTTTCGCCGAAGGCCGCGAGCCGCTGCGTTTGATGTCCATGGTGAGTCTCCTTGAGTTAATCCTCGTCCAACCGCTCGAAGCGGTAAGCCAGCTCGGGGCCCGCGTCTCCCTCGTACGCCAGTTGGGCGACGAGCAGCGCGAACGGCTCGGTGTAGCGGGCGATCCGCAAGGGGCCCGCATCGACGGGCTCGAACCCCGCGTCGCGGATCAGCCCGGCGGCGATCTCCTTGCTGCCCGCGTCGTCCCCGCAGTAGACGAGGCTCGGCCGCCCCTCGAGCCGGGCCTCGTAGACGCCGAACAGCACCTCGCTCGGCACGGTGTTGAAGGCGGAGACGACCCGCGCTTGCGGCACCTTCTTCGCGAGCTCCTCCGCGCCCGAGGTCGTGAGGCCGAGGACGAGCCCGCTGTCGTCGGCGCTCATCGGCAGCGAGCAGGTCACGATCAACTTTCCCGACAGGTCGCCGGCCTGATGCAACACGTCGTCGAAGCGCGACCAGTGCACGGCGAGCAGGAGCGCGTCCGCGCCCTCCGCGGCCTCCTTCGGCGTGCCCGCCCGCGCGGTCCCTCCGGCCTCGCGCGCCAGCCGCTCCAGCTTGTCTTTGTGGCGCGCGTAGCTGAACACCACCTCGTGCCCGGCGCGCGCGAAGATCGTGCCGAGCTTGCCGCCCATCAATCCCGAGCCCAGAATGCCGACCTTCATGGGGCTGATCCTCCGCTCAGCGGTCGATCATACGCTGCGTGCCTTCGGAGTAGCGGGCTGTCCGTGGCCGGACCGTAGCCAAAATTGAGCCCCATGCAGCCGAGCCCGAGGGCTGAGACTTCGAGGCCGCGGTTGCCGAGGATGCGTTTCTGCATGTTGTACCCCTTCTCGAGTGGCGCAGAAGAGTCACTTCGCTTGCAAAACTCATCCCCGCGCCCCATCGGAGGCCGCGGCGCGGCGAGGTGCGCGGGACTCCGGTTACGAAGCTGCGGCAGGTCCGACGGCTCGTGTCGACGGCGTGGTAATCTCATTGATAGAAGCTTAAGCACTCTAGACCTGCCTCTCGCCTCGGGCCGTTCCGGTTGCAGGGGCGGGTGGCACCGAGAAGGAGGTTCGTTCATGCGCAACTCGTCTCGCAGCCCTCTCGTCCTCGCCGGCCTTTCCCTCTTGGCCCTCGCCGCCACGGCTCGGGCCCAGGGACCGACCGACCTCTTCGTCGGCACCAACGCCGGCAACCCCGGGGTCTCGACCGGCGCCCGGGATACCGCGATCGGGGTCAACAGCCTGGCGGCCCTGACCTCGGGCAACAGCAACACCGGCCTGGGCTACAACAGCCTGCTCGTCTGCACCAGCGGCGGCTCCAACACCGCGCTCGGCACGTTCTCCCAGAACAACACGACGACGGGCTCCGTCAACACCTCGGTCGGCTCGGGCACTCTCTCCGCCAACACCACCGGCAACGGCAACGTCGCCATCGGCAACAGCGCCATGAGCCGCAACACGACCTCGGGGGACAACGTGGCGGTGGGCTTGAACGCCCTGTTCTTCACCACCGGCGGCAACAACACCGCGGTGGGCTCGAACGCCCTGGCGACCAACAGCACCGGGACGGGAAACATTGCCCTCGGCTTTTTCGCCGGCCAGTTCATCTCCTCGGGCAGCAACAACATCGACATCGGCAACTCGGCGCCCGGCAACGAGTCGGACACCATCCGGATCGGGAACACCCAGACCGCGGCCTACCTCGCCGGGGTGAGCGGGGTCACGGTGTCGAGCGGCGTCCAGGTCTACATCGATGCGAACGGGCAGCTCGGCACCCTGACCTCCTCGGCGCGCTTCAAAGAGGACGTCACGGACATGGCCGGCGCGAGCCGCCTGCTGATGCAGCTGCGCCCCGTCACCTTCCGCTACAAGGCCCCTTACGACGACGGCTCGCACCGCCTGCAGTACGGCCTGATCGCCGAGGAGGTCGCCAAGGTCGATCCGGAGCTCGTCCAGTTCGACGCCAAGGGCCAGGCGCAGACCGTGCGCTACCATTACGTCAACATGATGCTCCTCAACGAGGTGCAGCGGCAGCAGGCCGAGCTGGCGAGCCAGACCACCGCGGTCGGCACGCTCCGCGCCCTGGCGGACCGGCAGCGCGCCGAGCTCGACCAGCAGAAGCAGCTCCTCGCCGAGCAGGGAGCGCGCCTGCAGAAGCTCGAAGCGCTCCTCACCCCCCAGGCCGAGGCGCCCAAGGCGCCCTGAGCTCGGCTGGGCAAGTTCTTTTTATCCGCCGTCCTGTACCTTCCGAAAGACAGGGCGGCGCTGGGGTCCTCTCGGCTAAATCATTGGATCGATGGTGCTTCCGGCAAGCTTCACGCGGGCAGCGGGCTTGCAATTCGTGAGCGCGTCGGAAGGAACCTACTGAACCTTGCCTGGAGGAACGCGCTGATGAAATCACGTCGTCCCATTCTGTCTTGGATGCTCGCCGCAGCGCTGTCGACTCTCGCCACCGCCGCGGCGGAGAGCGCCGGCCTGGGCAACCTTTTCAAGCAGCCGCGTATGGTGCTCCCGCAGGACTTCCCGGCCGAGATGACCGTCCTCCCCGGTAAGCGCGTGTTCAACATGCTGGGCAAGAAACCGCTGGAGATCCCACCCTACCAGGTGACGGAGTTCCGTCAGGGCCCGGTCACCTTCCCCGAGCTCACCCTGGTCGCCGCCGGCTCGGCGAACGTCGCCATCCGCCAGACCGAGTCGAAGAGCGCTCAGGGCTACAGCTTCAGGCTGGAGGAGAACGGGCACCCGGCCTGGAGCGCGCAATGCCGGCTGGAGACGGCCTCCTCGCGGACCAGCCTCGAGGGGAAGACCAGCGCGCTCGAGCGGACGGGCGAGGTCCGGCAGACGCTCGAATGCGAGCTGCGCAGCCCGGCGGGCGGTGACCCGTGGCAGCTCGTGCTGCGCGCCGATCTCCACCCGCGGCTCCTCACCGTGGACAGCGATTTCGACGGCGCCCTGGTTTCGGGGGAGAAAGCCTTCAAGGTCTCGGCCTCCTACGCCGTCGAGGGGATGAGCGTGAAGCTCGCGCAGCCGAGCGGCTTTCTCTTCGCCCGCGGCGGTCAGTGGGTCGCCGCGGCGGAGTGGACGCCCCCGGGCTCCCTGCGCCTGGCTGCCGGCCTCGACCCTGGAGATCGCGGGCTCCTCGCCGCGGCGTCCTCCGCGCTGCTGCTCTACGACACGCTGAGCTCGCCGGCGCTCAGGCAGTAGCCACGGGAGCGGCCGCGCGCAGGCCGATCCGAAGTTCGGCCGCTGGCGAGTCGGCTCCCCTCCGCGATCAGCTCCTTCACCGTCCCGCCACGGCGGGGAATAGGGTGAGGAGGCAGAGGCGGAACCGACGAACGGTCCGAAGCATGGAGATCTCCAGGAGAACAGCGAGGACTTTAAACCTTCCCCCGGTCAGGGGGTCAAGGAGTTTCTCCGCAGGGCAGGATCTCTCGGCCATTGGCCGCGAAGCATCGCCGCGAGGCTTCGCGGCCTTCCGGGGTGTAGGTATAGACCCGGCGGGACCAGCCCTGGTTGGGCTTGTCGGTCCGGTCGACCGGACGCTCCGCGGCATCGAACGACTGCTCTTCCAGCACCCGGCCGGCGCTGTCGCGCCGGAAGCGGACGACCGCGCGGCCGGAAAGCGGGCTCGCCACCAGGTGGCCGGCGGCATCGAAGAAGCGCCCCTCGATCTGGTGACCGTAGGGATCGCGGCGGGCGGTCGCTTTGGCCACCCAATGCGCGCTCGCGGGATGGCCGCTCGGATCGAGAAACTCCTTGCTCGTCATATTTCCCCGGTCGTCGTAGGTCGTGCGCTCGAGCGAGTAGCCACGGCTGGCCATCGGGAGCCCGGACGCGTCGAGATCCTCCTGCTCGACGAGCCGGCCGCGCGTATCGTAACCTTGCTTTACAGTCATGGAACCACCCGGCGCGAGAGGGATGAGCGTCTGGTGGGAGACCTCCCGGCGACGTTCATCGAAACGCGACCGGTAGCCCGCGATTCCCTGCTGCGTCGAGGTCGGCCGACCCGCCTCGTCGAGATAGATGCGTTCGGTCTCGTCGCCGCGGGAGTCGTACTGCGAGCGCCAGCCCGCCATCCCCTCGCGGCTCCGGACGGGGCGGCCATCGAGCCCGACGAAACGCCGCTCGACCTCGTTCCGGCGGGCGTCGAAGGTGGAATCGATCCCGGCGGTCCCATCGGCCGCGAGCACGGGATGTCCGGTCGGCCCGAGGTAGCGCTGGCGAATCGGATTGCCGGCGGCGTCGCGGAACCAGTCGTGGATCGCAATCCCATCGGCTCCGCCGGCGGCATTCCCCTCGGCGTCGGAGTATTTCATACGGACGATCTGACCGCGGGAGTCGTACGACGTCTCGAAACCGAAGTGGCCGTTGTTGTCGCGAATCGGCCGGCCGTCGATTGCCAGGAAATGACGCGTGATCTCGCGTCCCTGCTCGTCGAGCGTCGTCCGCCAACCGGCCGTGCCGTCCTGCTGGGTCACCGCTGCACCGTTCCCATCGTAGAAGGACGTGCCGGTCTCTCGATTCAGCAAATCATATTGGTAACGGACGATCGATGCGACGAGATTTGAGAGCACGGGGGCGCCTCCAAGGCCGAGATAGCGCTCCTCGGCCTTCCGGCCGAGACGATCGAAAACGGTGCGGACCTTGCCGATGCCGACGTTGTCGAGCGTCGGCTGTCCCTGCGCGTCGACATTGCTGTACTCGGTCTGGTTACCGTTCGCGTCATAGAGATATCGCTGCCCACCAAAACCTCGATTGCTGAGCGCCGGCCGGTTGTCGGCACCGAGGTAGTCGCGCGCGGTGCGCCGGTCGTGGCGATCAAACTGGGCGACATAGCTGGCGATCCCTAGCGTGTCGTACGCCGGCTCTCCGGCTGGACCGAAGTAGGAGGCGCCCACGAGGTTGCCATGCGGACCGAAGCGATGGCGCTCCATCGCGATGCCCTGACGGGTCACCGTCGGTTTGCCGTCGAGACCGAGAGCCAGAATCTCGACCGGCGAGCCGAAACTATCGCGCTCGAAGCGCAGCCCTGCATACCCGTCGTGGTGCAGAGCCGGTTTTCCATCGGTGCCGAAAAAGTCCTGGGACACCAGATATCCCTGGCCGTCGTAGGTCGCGGTCCACCCGGCGACGAGATCGGCGGTCAGCGTCGGCCGGCCCGCTGCATCGAGAGACGCAGCTCGGAGGACTTCCCCGTGCTCTCCCAGGACTCGGGCAATCGCGGAGCCCCCTTCGTCGGTCACGGCGGGAAGTCCGGTGGGTCCGAAATAGGCGGTACGAAGGGAACGCCCTTCCGCATCCAGGGTCTGCCGCTCCGAGGTCCAGCCCTCGCTGATGACAGCGGGCTTGCCGTCGGCCGTGAGGAAGCTACGGCCATTCTCCCGGCCGCGGGCATCGTAGGTAAAGACGGTCACCGCATAACCCTTGTTCCCGAGTTGGGGCTTTCCATCCGCCGCGCGGAGGGTTCGGCGAAGCAACCGGCCGTTCGTGTCGTACTCCAGGCCGACACCGTAAGCTCCCTCGTTGCTGAGGCGAGGCTCGCGCTCCCCGCCTTCACCGAAGAATTCGAGGACACCGTCGAACCCCGCCTGCGGCCCGGCCGTCAGGCGCGTGAAGCCGATGTAGCGAATTCCGGTGCGCGAACGGCTGCAACCGAACCCGCCCTCGGTGTACTGGCCCACCAAGTCATCGGTGTAGGTGAGGGTTTCCAGATCGTGGCCGAACTGGTCGAGGATCGATTCCTTGAACACCTCGCCTTTCGCGCCATATTGCAAGCGCACGGCGCACCCCCGTCCCTCGCAGCACTGGTTGATCGGCTGGCCGAGGAGGTTCTCCAGGCCCGGGCTCGGACAGCCGCCGGATCCATTGACCAGGCGCACCTCGGACGTCCGACCGAGCAGGCCGCGGTGGACGAACTCGTACGATTCCGGCAAGCGCCGGGCTTCGCGCGCCGAGATGCGATCGACCTCCTTCCATTGCCCCCAACGGCGGACGTAGGAGAGGGAATGGGTCTTGTAGGGCATCAGATACGCCGCCCAGAGGGCGATCGCGGCGGTGCCGGCAAGCCCGGCCAGCGCCCACCACGCGCGGCGTTGGCGGCGCCGGTCGCGTTCGACCCGCGAAGACGGAACGCCGAGGAGCCCCGCCACCAGTTGATCGATCGCCCGCCGCTTCTCCTCCCGACTCTCGAGGCCGAGCCGCGGCGCGAGAGGCAGGCGGGCCAAGGCCGCAATCCCTTCGCCCGCGAGGCTGCGGAGCGGCTCCGGAAAGCATTCGAGCTGCGGCCGGCCCGCGGCTGCGGCGCCCGGCTCTCCCGAGGCGATCAGACAGAAGATGCGGTCGCCGCGGCCCAAGGCCTGGAAGAAGCGGATCTCCTCGGCAACGTAGGGGGACGCAGCCGCGAACGGAGAAGCGATCACGATCAGCGCGTGCGAGCTGCGGAGCGCATCTTCGAGCTCGTCGCTCAGATGGGCGCGCGCGCTCATCTCGTCCTCATCGAGAAACAGGGCGCGCAGACGCCGCGTCCCAGGCTCGACGGTGGAGCGCAGAGAGGCGGGCACCGGCCGCCGGATGAGCTCTCCCCGCAGCCAGCGCGCGATCCGCTTGTCGTGATGGCTGTAGCTGATGAACGCCCAGTACTTCATCGCCATGGCGCAACCTCGCAGAATGATAGGCACGGCGCGCAGTCTCACACACGCCAAAATCCCTTTGCCTAACTCAGGAAAGTAGCGATAACTTTAACCTGCCTCAGCCCGGAGATCAAGGCGACCCTTCCGGCTCGGTGAGGGGAAAGCCATCCGGGCGGCGTTCTCCGGCTTCACGAGCTGTGGGCGATCAGCGCGACGGCGCCATGCGCTTTCCCTCCGATTCCCGAGTCGAGAGGGAGCCACTGAAACGGTCGTAGAACGCGGCCAGCGCGTCCTTGAGCTGCCGTAACGAGGGCTCGTGGAGGTACATCATGTGCCCCGCCTCGAAATACTCCATATGGATGTGCGCCTGCTGCGCCTTCTCGAGGGGGAGGTGGCTCATCATGTACTCGGCGGCCAGGAACGGCGTCGCGAGGTCGTAGTAGCCGTTGAGCACCAGGACCTGGAGGCTCGGGTTGTAGCCCATGGCGTGAGCGAGGTCGAGGGCTGTATTGGGGAGGGGTGACGGGAACGGCAAGCCGGGGACGCGGTGCCGGAAGTCCCAGACGCCGCCGATCTGCTCGTTGAGGAGGTTGTAGGTCCTCCCCGCGCCGAATTTCAGCTCGGCGTGGAGATAGTCGAGGAACGCCGCCGCGAACGGGGCGCCGATCGCCGCCGACAGCGGATCGTAGTCCGAGTCCTCGCCGAGGCGGTCGAAGCTGGGGCCGGTAAAACGGCCGTCGAGGCGGCCGAGCGTCAGGTGATCGTTGCGCTTCAGCTCCTGGGTGAACTGGCTCGCCCGCACCCGCAGATCCGCCTGCTTCACGAAGCCGGCGGAGAGCCCGGTGTACTGATGGATTTTCTCGGCCACCGCGTCGCGCTCGGCGTCTCTCAGCGCGTTCCCCTGCATCAGCGCCGCGGCGTACTCGCCGGTCGCGAAGTGGCGCACCTCGGCGAGGAAGGGCGCGAGCTCGGCGGGCTGCCCCGGCAGGGCGTGGTGATACCAGGCGGTGGCGGCGAGGCTGGGCAGGAGCAGGGGGTAGGAGGCGTCGTTGCCGGGGAGCGGGAAAAAGGTTTCGAACTCGAGCGCCACCGAGATCAGGATCACACCGTTGAACGCCATGTTGCGGCGCGTCTGGAGGTAATCGACGACGCCCGCCGCGCGGGTGGTGCCGTAGCTCTCGCCGAGCAGGTACTTGGGCGAGCCCCAGCGGTGGTTGTCGTCGACGTACTGGGCGATGAAACGGCTGACCGACTCGATGTCCGGATCGACCCCCCAGAAATCCTTGTCCTTGGCCTCCCCCACCGCATGGCTGAGCCCGGTGCCGACGGGATCGATCATCACCAGGTCCGTCCGGTCCAGAACGCTGTAGGCGTTGTCGACCACGGAGTAAGGCGGCGGCAGGCTCGCGGCGGCGTCAGCCGCATCGGCGGTGACGACGCGGCGCGGCCCGAGCGCGCCCATGTGCAGCCAGACCGACGACGAGCCGGGGCCGCCGTTGAAGGCGAAGGTGATCGCACGCCGGCCGGCCTCTCCGGGAGTGCCGCCGTCGCGCTGGACGTAGGCGACGTAGCCGATCGACGCCGTGGGCTCGTCCTTCTCGTTGCGCACCAGGAGCGTCCCCGCGGTGGCGTCGTAGTCGATCGGCCGGCCGTTGATCGCGAGGGTGTGGCGGGTGACGGAGCGCTCGGATTTCGGCGCGCCGGCCGGCCGGTCCTGGGCACTGGCTCTGGCAGCGAGAGCGGTGAGCAGCACGGCGGCGGTCGTCAACCCGAGGAGCTGGTTCTTCATGGTGTGGACCTTCCTTGCACGAATTGCGGTTGAGTTGAACGGGCGATGCCGGTCCGCTCCCTCTACGCGCCAGACCGCCCAGGGGTTGCATGTGGCCGAGCGCGGAGGGGGGGCGCGCTCAGCCGACAGTGGCAGAGCCCTTGCTTCCTGGGAGAGAATCAATCCCGAGGAGCCAGAGATTGGCGCCTCCATTCCAACAGGAGGTGCCCCCATGGCCCTGATCGATGAGATTCAGCAGCATCTCGACGACAACACCCTCGCGCAGCTCAGCCAGCAGCTCGGCGCCGACCCGGAGACCACGCGGCAGGCGGTCCCCGCCGCGATCACCGCCATCCTCGGCGGGCTGCACCAGAACGTCCAGCAGCCCGGCGGCGCCGCGCAGCTCGACAACGCCCTCGACAACCACGAGGGCGGCCTGCTCGGCGGGCTCGGCAGCCTCCTCGGCGGCGGGACCACGGACGGCGGCGGCATCCTCGGCCACATCTTCGGCAATCACCAGCCGGCCGTCGCCTCCCAGGTCGGCCAGCGGACCGGGCTCGACGCGGGGCAAGCCGGCCGCCTGCTGATGCTCCTCGCGCCGTTCGTGCTCAGCTACCTCAGCCGGGCGCGGCAGCAGCAGACCTCGGCGGGCCAGACCGGCCAGGTGGACCCGTCGGCGAACCCATCCGCGGGCACTGGCGGCGGCATCCTGGGCGGCATCACCGACATCCTCCGCGGCGAGACGGCGCACATCCAGCAGAACCATCCCGAGCACAGCGGGATCCTCGACTCGATCCTCCATGGCGGCCAGGGCGGCGGCATCCTGGGGGACATCGCCGGCATGGCCGGCGGCCTCCTCGGCGGGCGCTAGGGACGAAAACCGGGCCGGGCGAAACCCGCCCGGCCCGCGCGCCTCACCGTCGGCGAAATCTCGGCTTTCCCTTTTTTACAGCATCGCTCGTTCCTGCCACTCTCCGCGGCTCCCGAATTCCAATTGGGGGCTGGTACTTCCTACGCTCCTTGGTTATACTTATTTCATAGGGATTCACCTATATTTCAAGGGACCGCGGCTCCGGCGCAAGGAGGCCGGCTGCCGTTCGTCCATCGGCAAGGAGCGCCATGAGGCAACGTCCGTTCGCATCCGGGCTCCCCCTTCTCGCCCTATCCGGGCTCCTGCTCGTCCCTTCCCTGGCCGCCGGTCTCGTCCCGCTCGAGGAGAGCAACCGGCAGGCGGGGCTCACCGCTCTCCTCGCCGGCGGCTTCGGCTCGCAGGAGCTGGAGGTCCAGCCGTCGCTGGAGATCCAGCCGCGCGGCTCCGCGAAGGCCCTGTCCCACCCGGCGCTGCAACGCTTCTTCGCGTTTCAATCGGCGGACTGGGAGGTCCGCTGGGATACCCGCAGCGGCCGTCCGAACCTGATCGAGGGGGCCGGCATCCCCCTGCTGCCGGGACGCGGCAACCGGCTCGCGCTCGCCGACCTCAAGCTGGCCCACGCCGGCGGCCCGGACGTCAAGGACGTCGAGGCGCGGCTGCGCGCCTTCCTCGAAGAGCTCCCCGAGCTGCTCAACGTCGCGGGCTTCGACCTGCGGCTCGATCCCGAGAGCACCGTCAACGCGGGGGAGGACAAGCAGCTCTGGTTCGTGGAGCTCCAGCAGTTCCACCACGGGGTGCCGGTGGAGGGGGCCAAGGTCTACTTCCGCGTCAACCACGGCAACATCGTGCAGCTCGGCGCCGAGCGGATCGCCGAGGTGCGGACGAGCACCACGCCGAAGATCGACCGCGCGGCGGCGCTGGCGGCCGCCGTCCGGGCTCTGGGGCTCACGGCGTCCGACGTCGGGGAGATCCTCGACCCCGGCACGCTGAAGCTCGTGCCGGCGCTGACCGCGGGCGAGCTCCCGGCCGAGACCTACCAGGGGGTGCCCGGTCGCGGCTACCGCCACCTGCTGGTCTGGGAGGTGGAGCTCCGGCGCGCCGGCGACCCCGCCACCTGGGCTGCGAAGGTGGATGCCCAGAGCGGCCGTCTCCTCGCGCTCGCCGACCGCAACGACTACGTGCAGGCGCAGGTGACCGGCGGCGTCTATCCGATCACCAACACCGGCGCGGAAGAGGTCCGCCCCCTCCCGTTCGTCAACGTCACCAACGGCGCCGCCAAGGTGGCCAACCTCGACGGCAACTACAGCTACACCGGCGGCCTCGCGCAGGTCACCCTGGCCGGCCGGTACGTCAAGATCGCCGATCAGTGCGGCCGGATCGCGCAGGCGGCCCGCGCTTCCGGCAACGTCGCCTTCGGCACCAGCGGCGGCACCGACTGCGCCACCCCGGGCTCCGGCGGCGCCGGCAACACCCATGCCGCCCGCACCGGCTACCTCCACCTGACCGAGATCAACCGTAAGGCAGCCGGCTTCCTGCCGGGGAATGCCTGGCTCGAGCGCAGCCTGACCGCCAACATGAACCTCCGCAACACCTGCAACGCCTACTGGGACGGCTCGACGGTGAACTTCTTCCGTTCGGGGAACGGCTGCTCGAACACGGGCGAGATCGCCGCCGTCTTCTTCCACGAATGGGGGCACGGTATGGACCAGAACGCCGGCGGCCCGTCGCCGGACAAGGGGACCGGCGAGGCGTTGGGCGATACCTTCGCGTTCCTCGAGACCCGCGACGCCTGCATCGGCGAGAACTTCCAGCCCGGCATCACTTGCCACAACTGTGACAACGCCTGCACCGGCGCGCGCGACGTAGCCTCCTTCGCGCTCGGCGGCAGCCATACCATCGCCCGGCCGAGCACGGTGGCCACTGCCACCGGCCTCGACTGCGGCCGCTTCCGTTGCCCCTACAGCGTGTTCATCTCTCCCTATCAGGGACCGATGGGCTACGAGGGGCACTGCGAGAGCTACATCGCGAGCTCCGCCAACTGGGACCTCGCCCAGATGCTCGTCGCCCGCTGGGGCGACGACGACGGCTGGGCGCGGATGGAAGCCCTCTGGTACAAGAGCCTCACCCCCAGCCGGAGCGCCTACCAGGTCGTCTCGGGAGGGAAGTGCAACCCGAGCGCGCAGGTCAACGGCTGCGGCTCGGGCAACTGGTACACGGTCTTCCTGGCCGCGGACGACGACGACGGCAACCTGGCGAACGGCACTCCCAACGGCTGCCGGATCTGGGACGCCTTCAAGGTCCACGGCATCGCCTGCGGCAAGCGCCCCGCCTGCACGCAATAGAGCGGAGTCCCGGGCCGGGCTCGCCAGCCCGGTCCTCTCCTCCACCCTCCGCTACCCATCTCCGTCGAGGTTCGCGAATCCGGGATAGGATTCCGCGCCTATGGCGGGGATTCCCGAGGCGGAGCGCGGCAAGTGGCGGAACGTCTCGCGGCTCGCCCTGGCGACGCTGCTCGCGATGTCGGTCTGGTTCTCGGCGTCGGCGGTGGTGCCGCAGCTCACGGCGGAGTGGAAGCTCTCGGGCGCTCTGCAATCCTGGCTGACCACCAGCGTGCAGCTCGGCTTCGTGGCCGGCGCTCTCCTCAGCTCTCTGCTCACCCTCGCGGACCGCCTGCCGGTGCCGCGCCTCTTCGCGGTGAGCGCGCTCGCCGCCGCAGCGTTCAACGCCGCCATCCCGCTGCTCGGCGTCGGCCCCGGCGCGGCGCTCGTCTTCCGCTTCCTGACCGGCTTCGCGCTCGCCGGCGTCTACCCACCCGGTATGAAGCTGGTGGCCTCCTGGTGCCGGGAGGACCGCGGCCTCGGCATCGGGCTGCTGGTGGGCGCCATCACCCTGGGGACGGCGGTGCCGCACCTGCTCAACGCGGCGCCCGGCGGGATGCCCGCTTGGCGGACGGTGCTGCTGCTGACCTCGGCGCAGGCGGTGGCGGCGGCGCTGATCGGCGGCCTGCTGGTGAAGCCGGGTCCCTACCTCGGCAAGTCTCCCCCGTTCGATCTCCGCGCCGCCGTCCGCGTGCTGGCGGACCGGCCGGCGCGCCTGGCGAACTTCGGCTATATCGGCCACATGTGGGAGCTCTACGCGATGTGGGCCTGGGTGCCGCTCTGCCTGCTCGCCAGCTACCAGGAGGCGGGATGGAGCCCGCGCGCCGCCCGCCTCGCGGCGGCGGGCGCGATCGCCGCGGGCGGCCTCGGCAGCCTGCTCGCCGGCAAGCTGGCCGACCGGCTGGGGCGCACCGCGATCACCGTCGCCAGCCTCGCCGCCTCGGGCGCCTGCGCTCTCACCGCCGGCTTCGCCTTCCACCAGCCGGCGCTGCTCACCGCCCTCTGTATCGTCTGGGGATTCGCCGTGGTGGCGGACAGCGCGCAGTTCAGCGCCGCCGTCTCCGAGCTGGCCGATCCGCGCTACATCGGCACCGCCCTCACCGTGCAGACCAGCCTCGGCTTCCTGCTCACCACCGTGACCCTGCGCATCATCCCGCCGCTGCGCGATCTCCTCGGCTGGGAGAAGGCCTTCCTCCTCCTCGCGCTCGGCCCCGCGTTCGGCATCTGGAGCATGCTGAAGCTCAGGAAGCTCCCCGAGGCGGCGAGGATGGCGGGCGGGCGGCGGTAGGGGCGCCTCCCGGCGCCAGCACCCTGCGGAACGCCTGCGGCGCCGCGGCGAGATAGATCGTGTCGTGGTGCTGGTCCGGCCGCGGCTCGTAGAACCAGACCAGGCTCGGGAGGGCTGCGGCGCGCAGGGTCTGCGCCAGGAGCCCGGTGTTACGCACGATGTCCTCCTCGTCGGCGGAGGTGAGATAGAGGGTCTTCTTCATTCCCCGTAAGGTGTGCAGGCGCTCGCCGGCGCTCTGGACCAGCGCGCCGTGATTCCATTGCAGGCTGGGGCTGATGGCGATGTAGGTGTCGAAGAGGTCCGGCTCGAGGAGGAAGGTCTCGACGATGAACAACCCGGCTAGCGATTCGCCGACGATCGCCGTCTCCTCCGTCGTGCGATAGCGCGCGCGGACCTGCGGCATCAGCTCCTCGCGGAGGAACTTGCGGAACGCCGCCGAGCCGCCGACGCGCGGCGCGATCTTGCGGTCCTCCGCCACCTCAGTGGGACCGGTGAGATCGCGCCGGCGCTCGGTGTTCTCGATGCCGACCACGAGGAACGGCCGGATGGCGCCCGCGGTCGAGAGCGCTTGCACCGTGGCGGTGACGTGGGGAAAGTCCTCCGCCATCCCGCCGTCCGGCATGTAGAGGATCGGGAACCGCGCCTCGGCGTGCGCCGCGTAGCCGGGAGGGGTGTAGACGTTGATCCGCCGGGTCTCGCCGAGGATCTTAGAGTCGAGCGTGAACGAGGAGAGAGACGCGGCGGGGACGGTCGGCGGAGGGACCGCGGGAGGCGAGGCGGTGAGGGCGCCGACGAAGTACTCGCCGTTGAACCCTTCCGGGCTCGGTTTCTCGTACAGCTTGACCCCCGGAGCGCGCTCGCCGCCTTTCGTGTGCAGAGGCTGGACGCCGCAGCTCGCGGGGTTCGGATCGGGGCACATCCAGATCGTCCCGCCGGAGTAGGCGACGTCCAGCGCCAGCAGCCCGGGATGGGACCGGGCTATCAGATATCCCATGTTCTCCTGCTTCGGGTCCCAGGGCGTGCCGCGCGCCGTCCGCGTGTGCAGGTTGCCGGTCAGCACCAGGAACAGATCGTCCGGGGCCGCCTTGACGGCGGCTTCGAGCTCCGCGGCCATGGCGTGGTCCCGCTCGGGCGCCGCCGCTTTGGGCAGCCGGTCGAGGAGACTCACCCGAATTTTGCGCCCCGCCTTCCCCCACCGGCGCAGGTCGTCGAGCAACGCGACCATGGCCTGGCTCCGCCGCCCGTCCTGAAAGGGTTCCTGCCAGAAAGCGCCGGCCAGGAGAGAGTCCCGGTCCTCGATGTTGCCGCCGGAGGCCAGATACGCGGCGACGCGGGGCTCCTCCTCGGTGGGGATCTCGAGCGCCACGGTCACCGGGCGCCCCGCCCGCAAGCCCCGGCAGGCCGCACCGGCGACGAACGCGGGGATCTCCTTCGAGCCGTGCATCTCACCCAGGAGGAGAATCTGCCCCTTCCGCAGCAGGGGATCGAGGCCGGCGATCTCGGGGCAGGAGAGGGGGGACGATGCGGAAGACGGGGAAGATGATGACGGGGCCTTCTCCGCGGCGCGAGTGAAAACCGGCAGGAGGAGCAGGAGGACCGCCGCCCACGGCGTCGTTCGTGGCACAAACCTTTCCATAGATCTCGACGTCTCCATCGGGAGATCCTATACGCTCAAGACTTCCCGAGCGTCCGAGGGACGCGTCGTCTTCGCGCTCGGCGGCCGGCTGGACACCCTGCTGGTGGGTTTCGCGGCGTAGGATTGGGAAGGAAAGCCGCCCCGGACGGCAGCGACGCAGCCCCCGGGGCGGCGAAAGCTCTACTGGGTATCGAGGACGGGATACTCCAGGGTCTGGCACTTGCGGGAGTAGGTGCAGGCCTGGTTGTCGCTCGAGACGATGCCGCCCTGGACGTTCTCGAGGCCGCTGTCGAGGGTGCGGACGGTTTCCCGGGCGAGGGTCAGCTTTCTCGACTGAGTCTTCTTCATGGAGTCTCCTTGAGAGAGAGGCAGGAGTGCGACGATGCACCTGTCCGGCCGGCCGGATTCCTCCCGGCGGCCGCGCCCACCTGTTCCTGAAGTGCGCCGGGATCTCCGGGCTGGGACAGGCCGGACGGCGCGGGATGGAACCGAAAGCGGGTGGGGAGGGTCTAACGACGCATGAGAAGAGCCTCGCGACTCCGCGTCGTCCTCGCGGTCTCCTGGAGCCTGTCCATCGTCTTCCCGGCACTGGCGGCGACGCCCGCGCCGCCCGCGGCTGCCCCCGAGAGCGAGCGGCTGCACCGCCTCCTCGACCTCGCCTGGGAGGAGAAGCTGCGCCAGAACCCCGAGTTCGCCACCTATATCGGCTTTCCGGGCGAGAACGACCGGTGGCCCGACAGCTCGGCGTCGGGGCTCGAGGCGAAGCGCGCCCGGACCCGCGCGCAGCTCACGGAGCTGCTGGCGATCGACCGCAACCGGCTGCCGGCGGACGAGCAGGTCGATTTCGAGCTCTACCGCCGGCGGCTCGCGGGGCAGATCGAGGGTTTCGGCTATCCCGACGACCTGCTGGTGATCAGCCGGTACGGCGGGATTCAGCAGGATGTCCCGCAGGCCCTCGCCACCGCCCCCGCCGCCTCCACCCGCGACTATGAGGATCTTCTCGCCCGGCTGCGCACCGTGCCGGCCCTGGTGGAGCAGAACCTGGCGCTGATGGCGAAGGGGCTCGCGGCCGGCGTCACGCCGCCGCGGAGCACGATGCTCGGCGCGCCCGCCCAGGTGCAGGCTCTGCTGACCGACGATCCCTGGCGGAGCCCCCTGCTGGCGCGCTTCCGGCAGATCTCCGCCAACGTGCCGGCGGACGATCAGACGCGGCTGCGCGGCGCGGCCCTGGAGGCTTATCAGAAGCAGGCGGCGCCGGCGTTCGGCAAGCTCCTGCGCTATCTCAACGAGACGTACATCCCCCATTGCCGGGAGAGCCTCGGCACCGCGGACCTTCCCAACGGCGCCGCCTGGTACGCCTTCAGCGTGCGGCAGGTGACCACCACCGATCTCACGCCGCTGCAGATCCACGCGATCGGCCTCGCCGAGGTGAAGCGCCTGCGCGGCGAGATCGACCGCGTCATCGTAGGCAGCGCCGGCAGCGGATTCCAGGGAAGCTACGCCGACTTCGTGCGCTTCCTGCACACCGACCCCCGCTTCTTCTACACCGGCGCGGACGACCTGGTGGCGGGCTACGGCGCGATCGTCCAGCGCATCGACGGCAGGCTCGCCTCGCTCTTCAACACCCTCCCCCATCTCCCCTACCGGGTGCTGCCGGTGCCGGACCGCCTCGCCCGCGCCAAGGCGACCGCCTACTACGAGCCCGGCTCGGCGAGCCAGGGGCGACCCGGCAGCTGCTTCGTCAACACCTCCGAGCTCAAGGCGCGGGCGAAGTGGGAGCTCGAGGCGCTGGCCCTCCACGAGTGCATCCCCGGACATCACATCCAGGTGACGCTGGCGCAGGAGGGACGCAAAGCCCCGCGGGTGCTCAACTATCACGACTACACCCCGTTCGTGGAAGGCTGGGCTTCCTACGCCGAGACCCTGGGAGAGGAGACCGGCCTCTACCGCGACCCCTATGCCCGGTTCGGCCAGCTCAGCGGCGAGCTCTGGCGCGCCCTGCGCCTGGTGGTCGACACCGGGATTCACGCGCAGGGGTGGACGCGACGGCAGGCGATCGATTACCTCCGGGAGAACACCGCCGAAGACGAGCGCCGGATCGCCGCCGAGGTCGACCGCTCGATCGCCGACCCCGGCGTGGCTCTGGCCTTCAAGATCGGCGAGCTGAAGATCCGGGAGCTGCGCACCGCCGCCGAGAAGGAGCTGGGGCCGGCCTTCGACCTCCGCGCCTTTCACGACGAGGTGCTGCGCCACGGCGCCCTGCCTCTCGACCTGCTGGAGCAGAACGTCAAGGTGTGGATGGCGGGAGTGAAGGCAGAGATGAAGGCAGGTCCTCGTCGAGAAAAGAGCTGAGCAACGCCGCGACCTCGCAGGGGTGGCTGAACTGGAGGGCGTGGGCGGCGCGCGGGACGACGGCGAGGCGCCCTTGCGGGAGGAGCCCCGCGACCTTCTCGCTCCAGCGCTCGGAGACCACCGGGTCGCGGGCGCCGCGCAGGACCAGGACCGGGAGGTCCAGCGCCGGGAGCTTCTCCTCGAGGCGGTCGGCGAGGGCGTAGCGCAGGGTGCGCAGCACCCGCCCGAGGCCGGCCCGCAGGTAGTCGCGGGTGACGATCGGCACCAGCGAGAAAGGCTCCCGCGGCACGTCCCACAACAGTCGTAACAGCTCCCGGGGAATGCTGTGGCCGCCGTCGTCGATCGTCGGCGCCGCGAGGACCAGCCGCTCCACCCGCCGCGGATGGTGCAGGGCGAGATCCGCCACCACCTGGCTGCCCAGAGAATGACCGAGGAAGGCCGCCCGTTCGAGCCCGGCCGCCGGCATCCAGGCGGCGAGGAGCTCCGCCTGGGCGTGGACGTCGAGCGGCCGGCGGGGTGTCTGGCTGCGGCCGAATCCCGGGATGTCCGGCGCGTAGACGGAACGACCGGCGGCGAGCAGCACGGCGAGCCGGACCATGTAGCGGGAGGACACTCCGAGGCCGTGGACCAGCACCAGCGGCGTTGCGGCAGGAAAATGCGAGATCCGCGCGACCCGCGACACCCGCGACACCCGCGACACCCGACAATGAACCGCCAAGCCCTCCACCTCGACGAAGCGGCTGTCGAGCGGCGCGGGCGGCGGGTTCACGCGGGGGAGTATAGGGAGTTTCGAGCCTCGGGTCCGGCGAGGGCGAGACGGGAGACCGCCTCGCCCTCGGCTCGCCCTGATCAGGCGGGTTCGAGCACCGGCTCCGGCACTCCCATGCCGAGCACGGCCGGGTTGAAGATGAACATGCGGTCGCGGATCGCCGCCGGCGCCTCGGTGAGTCCCCACATGACGGTGCGGGCGAGCTTCTCGGGAAGGTAGTCGAGGTGTATGTCCTTGGCGTCCCCCCAGCCGCGCACCGGCATCATGCAGGAGGCCTTGTCGAGCGAGGCCAGGATCTGGGCCGCCCCGTCCTCGTCCCCGATCTCGCCGCGCTCGTAGCGGGCGAGGATCCCCTCGGCGAAGTTGACCAGGTCCGTCACCTCGTCGACTCCCGGCGCGCTGGTGCCGATCAGCGGGTCGGTCTCCAGCATGTCGAACAGCGACTTGTCGTGGGTCTCGAGATACTTGACGCAGACGCTGAACAGCCGCAGGTCGCCGTAGATCTCGGCGATCAGCCAGACGCGCAGCCAGGCGTTCCACAGCGGGAAGCTGGGGAAGGCGCGGTAGGAGTTGTTGACCACCCGGTCGCTCTGCCGCAGCATGGCGTTCTGCAGGCGCTCGGCGTAGGCGAAGCGGTCACGCGAGAACTTGTCCTCGTCGAGCGCCGCGAGCAGCGGGCCGGCGAGGGCAGAGAGCACCTCGAAGGTGGTGATCATGCCGCGCGAGTAGAGGGCGTCGATGAAGCCGTGCGCGTGCGCCATCAGGAAGTAGCGGTCGCCGGCGCCGCCGGTTGCCGAATATTGCAGGCGGCCGGTCTTCACCCACGGGCGGGCGACCTGGGCGCCGTCGAGGTGCTCGGCGATGCTCGGATACTTGTTCACGAACTTGAAGAACTCCTCCTCCGCCGGCAGCCCGGTGTCGGGGTGGCGCTTCATGTTGAGCGTCAGGCCGACGCTGCACAGCGGGTTCTCGGAGCCGGGGACGTTGTTGAACGGGATCACCCAGAACCACCCGCCCTCGAAGACGTGGTGGAGCGTCCCCTCGGACCAGCCGGCCGAAAGCTCGGGGGACTCCCCCGGGCGCAGGCAGTCGCGGTCGTAATCCTTCACTCCCGTCATGTGGGTGAAGATCGAGCGCGACTGGGTCTCGAGCGGGGTCGGCGTCTCGCGCAGGTTGAAGCGCTCGGCGAGCGGCGAGCGGAAGCCCGCGCCGTCGACCAGGAAACGCGCCGAGAACTCCTCGCCGCTACTGGTGCGCAGGGTGACGCCGTCCTCCTCCACCGCGAAGTCGGTGACGTCCATGTGGTCGCGGTAGACGGTGCCGTACTTGATCGCCGCGTTGAGCAGGTAGAGGTCGATGTCCTGGCGGAAGAGGTGGCTCTCGCTGGTCAGCGGCGTGCTCGGCGCGATCAGCAGGCTGGATTCCAACGGGTCCTGCCGCTTCCCCTCGTCGTGCCAGACGAAGCCGAGCGCGCGCTTGATGCCGCAGGTCGGGCCGACGTGCTCGTAGATCGAGTCGAGCCGGGTCAGGTGCTGGATCTCGGGGACGTCGAAGCGCTGGGCGAGGATCCACATCCAGAGGGTGCTCTGCGGCAGCAGCGCCTCGCCGACCGCGAAACGGGGATGGCTCCCCTTCTCCAGCACCAGGACCTTCTTCCCCTGCCGCGCCAGGATCGCCGCCAGCATGGTCCCGCCGATCCCCGCCCCCAGAATGGCCACGTCGAAACGTTGGTTCTCAGACATACCGTTTTCCCCCCTTCAGTGTTCAAGACCCGCCGGCCGGCACGCCCGAACGGCAGACGCGGTGCGGATCGAAGATAGGTATCGTGTCGGCTCTAAGTGCGGCGGACGGGCGAAAAGGGGACAACGAGGCGCGACCGGTTATATTTTCTTCTACACAATTTTCTAATATTACCTCTCCCCAGCGGCTGCGGCGCAGCAAGGATAAAGCCGACCACTACCCCACCCGCCTCGTCGTCTCACCGACGACGGGGCCCGCGGTGGCGCCGATGGTAGAGTCGGCGCGATGCGAGCCGCCGTCGTCCACAGCTTCGATCATCCGCCGCGGTACGGTTCCTTCGCGGAGCCCGCCGCGGGCACGGACGAAGCCGTCGTCCAGGTCAGCGCAGCGGCCCTGAGCCCACTGGTCAAGGCCCAGGCCGGCGGCCGGCACTACAGCAGCGAGGCCGCTTTTCCCTTCATCCCGGGGGTCGACGGCGTCGGCCGGCTCGCCGACGGCAGCCGCGTCTACTTCGCCTTCCCGCCGCGTCCCTACGGCGCGATGGCGGAATGGGTCGCCGTTCCCAGCCGGCTGCGAGCTCCCGTGCCGGCCGCCGTCGACGACGCGACGGCCGCCGCCCTGGCCAATCCCGATCGGTTCCGCCAGCGGCGGGACAATCCCGCTGCCGGGCGCCGCCCTGCGCAGCTCCGGCCTCGAGCTCCTCGGCAGCGGGCTCGGCAGTTGCTCGTACGCCGACCTCGTCGCCGCCGTCGGCGCGATGCTGGAGGCCGTGGTGCCCGCGAAGCTGCGGATCGAGCTCGAAACGGCTCCGCTGGCGGAGGTCGAGAGCGCCTGGACGCGCGAGACCGGCGAGCGGCGGCTGGTGTTCGTTCCTTAGCCCCGCTACTGAAGTGCGCCCAAAGTTCGATGCCTTTCGGCGAGTGTAGTAGGTCCGATGTTCGCTCGGTGTCCGCTACAGACGGCCGGGTTCTCATCACCGTCGCAGCAGCTTGAAGGCGTGCGTCCACTCGTTGCGCAGGAAGCCCGGGATGCACCAGAGGATGCAGAGGGGCTCGATGGCGCGCGCGGCTTCGGCCTGCCCCAAGTCCACGGTCTCCCAGCCGAACTGATCGAGGATGCGGGTCGCCTCCTGCTTGGCACCGTCGTCGTTGCCGCAGATGAACATCGAAGGTTTGCCTTCCTTGTACTGTGGATTGACCATCTGGGCGCTGCCCACGGAATTGAACGCTTTCACGAGGTGGACGTCCGGGTGGTCGCGCTGCAACCGTTCCATCAGCGACTCGGAGAGGTCGGTGAAGAACGGCAGGACGCCGTGGACCGGCGGCGCGTCGGCGATCGGGTTGGTGGTGTCGAGGACCGTCTTGCCGGCGAGGCTCTCGGCGCCCGCGGCCTCCAGCGCCGCCGCCGCCGCGCTCCCTTTGACGGCTAGGACGAGCAGGTCGCCGAAGCCGGCCGCCTCGGCGAAGCTGCCGACGCTCGCCTGCGGGTTCGCCGCCGCCCAGTCCGCCAGCTTGGCCGGCGTCCGCGTGCCCAGCTTCACCGCATGGCCGTGACGGAGAAAGCCTTCCGCCAGGGTCTTCGCCACTCCGCCCGATCCGAGAATTCCGATATTCATTGGGGGTCTCCTCCTGAAGATGGTGGTTTTTCGTTCACTGACGCAATTCGGGGAAATCCTCCTCGCGGTGCTCGCCGCCTGAGCCTGCCGTCCGTGCCAGCTCGCGGTCGCGCAGCTCGACGCGGCGGATCTTGCCGGAGATGGTCTTCGGCAGCTCGGCGAACTCGAGGCGGCGGACGCGCTTGAAGGGGGCGAGGTGCTCGCGGGCGAAGCGGAGGATGGCGAGCGCCGTCTCCGCGGTCGGCTCCCAGCCGCGGGCGAGCACCACGTACGCCTTGGGGACGGCGAGACGGATCGGATCCGGGGCCGGGACCACGGCCGCCTCCGCCACCGCCGGATGCTCGAGCAGCACGCTCTCGAGCTCGAACGGGCTGATCCGGTAGTCCGCGGCCTTGAACACGTCGTCCGCGCGCCCCACGAAGGTGATGTACCCTTCGGCGTCGCGCGCGCCGATGTCCCCCGTGTGGTAGTAGCCGCCCGCCATCGCCTCGGCGTGGCGCTCGGCGTCGTCGTGGTAGCCGGCCATCAGCCCCAGCGGCCGGTCGGCGAGCGACAGGCAGATCTCCCCTTCGTCCCCCTCCTCGCCGGTCAGCGGATCGACCAGCACCACCGGGAAGCCCGGCACCGGCCGGCCCATCGAGCCGGGCTTGATCGGCTGCCCCGGCGTGTTGGCGATCTGCACGGAGGTCTCGGTCTGCCCGAAACCGTCGCGGATGCGCAGCCCCCAGGCGCGCTCCACCTGCTCGATCACCTCCGGGTTCAGCGGCTCGCCGGCGCCGACCAGCTCGCGGACGGCGAGCTTCACCTGGGTGAGGTCGGTCTGGATCAACATCCGCCACACCGTGGGGGGCGCGCAGAAGGTGTCCACCCGGCAGCGCGCCATGGCGGCGAGCAGCCCCTCGGCGTCGAAGCGCTGGTAGTTGTAGACGAACACCGTCGCCTCGGCGTTCCACGGCGCGAAGACGTTGCTCCAGGCGTGCTTGGCCCACCCCGGCGAGGAGATGTTCAGGTGTACGTCCCCCGGGCGCAGGCCGATCCAGTACATGGTGGAGAGATGCCCCACCGGATAGGAGGCGTGGGTGTGCTCGACCAGCTTCGGCTTCGCGGTGGTGCCGGAGGTGAAGTAGAGGAGCAGCGGGTCCGCGGCCCGCGTCGGTCCGTCCGGCACGAAGGCCGCGTCCTCCCCGTAGGCCTCGGCGTAGTCGAGCCAGCCCGTGGGCGGCTCCTTGCCGGCGCCGACCGCGATCCGCGTGTAGCCGCCCGGGAGGTCGGCGAACTTCGCCGCGTCGGCGGCGGCGGCCACCACGTGGCGGGCGTTCCCGCGCTCGAAGCGGTCCTGGAGGTCGTCGCGGCCGAGCAGCGGGGTCGAGGGGATGATCACGGCGCCGAGCTTCATGGCGGCCAGGAAGACCTCCCACAGCTCGACTTGGTTGCCCAGCATGAGGATCAGCCGGTCGCCGCGCCTCACCCCGAGGGCGCGCAGCCAGTTGGCCACCCGGTTCGAGCGCGCCGCCATCTCCGCGTAGCTGAACCGCCCCTCGCGGCCGTCCGGCTCGACGATCCACAGCGCCGGCCGCCCGGCCGTCGCGGGATCGCGCCCCACGGCGTCGAAGTGGTCGAGCGCCCAGTTGAATTCGGTCAGGTCCGGCCAGCGGAACTCCCGCCGCGCGGTCGCGTAGTCCTCGCGGTGGGCGAGCAGGAAATCGCGCGCGGCGCGGAAGGCGGCGAAGGAAGCAGAAGCGGATTCGGCGGCCATGGATCCCTTCGGGCGAAGTATGCCTTATAAGCCGCAAGCTCTGAACGTGGGAGCAGGGACCGGCCGGAGGCCTCCCCCGAGTACGGGGGAGGAACAAAGCGCCCTGCGAGAGGTTGCCGGAGCTCGGCCGCCCCGACCCGTCCTCTCGCGCTGTAAAGACGTCGTAAAGACATTGTGAGGAGTGCTGAAAAGAGAATAACCCCCCGAAGTTACGCGTTGTACGAAGGCGCTCTGCCTTCTGGCTCGTCGCTCCGGCGTTGTTTGCCGGGGCTCGCTTCACATAGGAGACCTGCATGACCCTCCTCGCCTTGTCCCTTCTCCTCTCCCTCTCTCCCCCCGCAGCCGGTGCCCCGCAACCGATCCCGACCGACAACACCGTCCGTGTCTGCTCTGTGGCGTCCGGCACCTGCCAGGACTTCGCGTCGCGGTCGCTCGAGCCCGCGCCGGCCGCCTCCGGGCGCCCGGCCCAGCGCATCTTCCTCGACCCGGCGACGAAGGCCGTGGTCCAGCCCACCCAGGCCGACCTCGACGAGCTCGCCGTCGACGTCGACGAGACGATGGCGAAGAGCCGGGAGACCAGCGTCGAGACGCTGGCGCACGGCACCCTGAAGCTCAAGTCCCCCGGCGGCTTCGGCGTCGACCAGAAGGCCGTGGTCCACCCCGCGAACCAGCCCGCGCAAGCTGCCCAGCCCGAGGTGAAGCCGTAATGCGGGCGGCGAGCACCTCGACCGGCAACGTCCTCGGCGAGGGGATGGAGACCGCGCGCCTCCTGGCGGCGCGCTTCCTGGTCCCCGCCCTCCTCCTCGCCGTCCTCCTGCTGGGCGCCCGCCCGGGCGGCGCGGTCACCATCACCATCGTCAACAACGACGGCGCGGGCGAGGGGTTCAACGACCTCACCCCGATGGTGCCGGTCGCCGGCAACACCGCCGTCACCCTCGGCCAGCAGCGCCTCAACGTCTTCAAGGCCGCGGCGGCGTACTGGAGCAACCGGCTCTCCTCGAGCGTGCCGATCACCGTCTCGGCGCAGATGGACCCGCTCACCTGCTCGGCGACCTCGGGGATCCTCGGCTCGGCCGGCGCCGCAGGCTTCTACGCCAACTTCCCCAACGCGCCGCGCGCCAACACCTGGTACCCGAGCGCCCTCGCCAACGCCCTCGCCGGCTCCGACCTCGACACCACCTCTCCCGACATCGAGGCGCAGTTCAACTCCAGCGTCGGCACCCGGGCCACCTGCCTGACCGGCCTCAACTGGTGGTACGGGATCGGCGCCGCCGCGCCGGTGAACACCATCTCCTTCTACGAGACGGTGGTCCACGAGCTCGCCCACGGCCTCGGCTTCCTGACCGTGGTGAACCCCACGACCGGCGCCCTGGCGCAAGGGTTCGACGACGACTTCATGCTCTACCTCGAAAACCACAACACCGGCAAGAAATGGCCGGCGATGAGCAACGCCGAGCGCAAGGCCTCGGCGGTGAACACCGGCGCCCTGCACTGGACCGGCCCCGCCGTGGTGGCGGCGAGCGGCGTGCTCACCGCCGGCCGGGGGGCCTCCAGGCACGTGCAGATGTACGCCCCGCCCACCGTCCTCGCCGGCTCCTCGGTCTCCCACTGGGACACCGCCCTGACGCCGAACGAGATCCTCGAGCCGTTCGCCGTCGCCAACTCGGCGGACCTGCTCACCACCCAGCTCCTGCACGACATCGGCTGGAGCCTGGCGAGCGCGACGCCGCCCACCCCGCCGGACACCTCCCCCTGCGTGGCGGGCGCCGCCACCGCCTGCCTGCAATCCGGGCGCTTCGAGGTCAAGGTCGACTGGCGGACCGCCAGCGCCACCGGCGCCGGCCAGGTGATGAGCTTCAACGGCCAGCGCACCGAGAACGAGGAGTCGGTCTTCTGGTGGTTCTTCGATCCCACCAACTTCGAGCTCGGCGTCAAGACGCTCGACGCCTGCACCCTCAACAACAAGTTCTGGGTCTTCGTCAGCGGCCTGACCGATCAGGGGTGGACCGTCCACGTCCGTGACACCACGACCGGTGCCGCCAAGACCTACACCAATGCCGTGGGGCACCTCTCGCAGACCTACGAGGACCTCACCGCGTTCCCCTGCCCGTAAGACCGCGAGCCGGAACGCGCCGTCCGCCGCCCGAGGGAGCGGCGCGTTCCCGCCGGACGGCCCTTCAGGGGACCGTGACGGTCACCACATCCGAATAGATGCCGACGTTGTTCCGGAGCTTCGCGCGGATCCGGAAGGAGTTGGGACCCGGCTTGAGGCCGGTGAGCGTGACGCCGGTCGCGTTGGCCGGCAGCGCGCGGATCTGCGTGAACTTCCCCGTCTTCTGACGCTGCTCGACGAGCCAGCCGGTCTCCGTGCTGAAGGGATCGGTCCAGGAGAGGGTGGCGCTGCCAGGACCCGCGGCGCCGGTGAGCGCATAGGCGCCGGTGTAGCCGAGGCAGGTCGGACCGACCTCGCCCACGAAGGCGCCGATGACCTCCTCCACGCGCTGGCTGTCGCGGCCGAAGCGCCCCGGCTCGCCCATCGAGAAGTTGACGGGATCGCAGTAGCTCATCAACGAGCCGCCGTCCGCGGGGGTCGATTCCGGCCCCTGATAGCAGCCTTCCTCCCCCGACACACACTGGTCGATGGGCGGATCGAAGCAGTGCGTGTGCCGGCTGCCGAGGATATGCCCGAGCTCGTGCGCGGTGATGCGGGTGTCCCACGCCGGATCCGCGAGGATCACCATCATGCCGTAGGCGCCGGACGGGCACGCGGACGGCTTCGCCTTGAAGTTGCAGAGGCTGGCGGTCCACGCCTCGCCGCCGAGCTGGGTCGAGAATTTACCGGTGAAGAAGACCGCCGCGTTGCGCGGGTATCTCGCGGCCGGCCGGAAGCGCTGCCAATAGCTGGAGAATTCGCACAGCACCTCCCCCTGGACGTGCGGATTCGGCGCGTTCCAGGGATCGTTGGGAGTGGTCCACAGGGAGAGGCTGGCGATCGCGAGCGACACGCCGAGCTGGCGGAAATAGAGCTCCGAGACGCCGCCCAGGGTCGCGGCGACGTAGCTCGCGGCGGCGTCCGCGGTGCCGAACTCCTGGAACAGCTCGTAGTCGCTCTCGACGGCGATCGCCACCTGATAGGCGACCCCGGGCGGGACGACCGGCTTGCTCTTGGACGACGAGGGTGGCGGGCCGCCGGGCGGCATCGGGAGGGCGTCGGTGAGCGCGCTCCGGGCCACTCCTCCGGCCTCCGTGCGGCGCACGACGGCCGCGGCGGCGAGCGACTTCTCCGGGGCGCCGATGGCGGCGGCCGGCAGCGTCAGCTCGTAGATCACCTCGGGGGTATCGCCGGAGGCGATCGATCCGCTCCAGGCCCCCGTGGCGCCGTCGACGATCAGGGCCACCGCGGAGCGCGGCCTCTCCGTGACGGTGCCGCGGAGGAACGTCAGGTGGGCGGCGGTCTCCGCGCCGCGATCCTGGCCGTCGACGAAGAGGTGGAAATCGTCCGCGAACAGCCGCGCTCGCTCGAGGTCGAGAGTCAGCGGCTCGCCCTCGGCGCCGCGCAGCCCCGTCACCCGGAACCGTATCCCCGCAGGGCTCGCCTGGACCTCCCGCGCCAGCTCGGCCGGCAGCGTCCTGGCCGCATCGAAGGATTGGAACGAGGCGAGGGAAGCAGTGGCCGCGCTCGACGGAGCGGCGAGCGCAAACGGCCAGAGCGCTGCGGCGAGAAGGACGAAACGAAACGGTCTCATCGTCGGCACCTCCCGGAATCCCAAAATCTTAACAGAACCCGTGCCGCCGACGCCCGAGCGAAGGCTGCCCGAACGGGTAACCCGGAAGCCGGGAGGCGCCTGCTATGCTCCCTCCGGCTCAGGGTTCCCGGGCCGCGAGGAGGAGGGCACGGAGAGCGCGCTCGCGATACACCGGCTGCATTTCGCCTTCACTATCACCTATCACTATCTCTTTCCCCAGTTGACGATGGGGCTCGCCCCACTGATCGTCCTGTTCAAGACGCTGGCGCTGTGGAAGGGGGACGAGCGCTACGACCGCGCCGCCCGCTTCTGGGCGAAGATCTTCGCCGTCAACTTTCTGTTCGGGGTGATCACCGGCATCCCCATGGAGTTCCAGTTCGGCACCAACTGGGCGAAGTTCTCCCGCTATTCGGGCGGGGTGATCGGCACGGCGCTCGCGATGGAAGGGGTTTTCGCCTTCTTTCTCGAATCTTCCTTCCTCGGGATCTTCCTCTTCGGCGAGCGGAAGTTCGGGCCGAAGATCCACTGGCTGTCGGCCGTGATGGTCTTCGTGGGCTCGTGGGTGTCCGGCTTCTTCATCATCGTGACCGACGCCTGGATGCAGCATCCGGTGGGCTACCAGCTCGCCGCCGACGGCTCGGCCCATCTCACCAGCTTCTGGGCGCTGCTGGGGAACGAATGGGCGTTCTGGCAGTACCTCCACAACATGGGCGGCGCGGTGATCACCGGCTCCTTCGCGATGGCGGCGACGGGGGCGTTCTATCTCCTCTCCGAACGCCAGCCGGAGTACGGCCGCCTCTTCCTGCGCATGGGGGTCGTCGTCGCGGCGATCGCCTGCTGCCTCCAGCTCTGGCCCACCGGCGACGGGCAGGGGAAGCTGCTCACCGAGTACCAGCCGGCCGCGCTGGCGGCGATGGAAGGATTGTTCCAGACCGAGGCGGGAGCCTCCGTGGTGCTCGTCGGCCAGCCCGACACCGACCGCCAGCGGCTCGACAACCCGATCTACGTCCCCGGCGCGCTCAGCTTCCTCACCCATCGCCGCTGGGAGGCGGAGGTGAAGGGATTGAACGAGTTTCCGCGCGATCTGTGGCCGGACAACATCGCGCTCCTCTACTACAGCTACCACATCATGGTGGGCCTGGGGACGCTGTTCCTCGCCGTCACGCTGCTCGCCGCCTTCCTGCTCTGGCGGCGCAAGCTCTTCGACGCCCGCTGGATGCTGTGGCTGCTGATGCTGAGCTTCCCCTTCCCCTACATCGCCAACACCGCGGGATGGATCACCGCCGAGGTCGGCCGCCAGCCGTGGGTGATCTATGGGCTGATGCGCACCGAGCACGGCTTCTCGTCCCAGGTCTCGGCGGGGAACGGCCTCTTCTCCCTGCTCGGCTTCCTGGGGATCTACAGCGTGCTGAGCGGCCTCTTCCTGCTCCTCCTCTGGAAGGAGCTGATGCACGGTCCCGACGCCCCGAAAGCCGAGCCTCCCTCGGAACCTCCCGGCACGGACACCCTTCCCGAACCCTTCAAGGTGAGGCGATAACCATCATGGCAACGCTCTGGTTCGTCCTCATCGCCCTGATGCTCGTCGCCTACGCCGTGCTCGACGGCTTCGATCTCGGGGTGGGAATCCTCGCCCCCTGGGTCGCCCGCGGGCCCGCCGAGCGGCGCCAGGTGATCCGCTCGATCGGCCCGGTCTGGGACGGCAACGAGGTCTGGCTGATCGCCGTGGGCGGCGCGCTCTTCTTCGCCTTCCCCGCCGTCTACGCCGCGAGCTTCAGCGGCTTCTACCTGCCCCTGATGATGGTGCTCTGGCTGCTGATCGGGCGAGGGATCGGCGTCGAGCTGCGCGGGCACGTCCACGATCCGCTCGCCTGGTCGTTCTTCGACAACCTTTTCTCGGTCTCCAGCCTGCTGCTCGCCCTCTTCTTCGGCGCGGCGCTCGGCAACGTCGTCCGCGGCGTGCCGCTCGGCGCGGACGGCTACTTCTTCGCGCCGCTGTGGACCGACTTCCGGGTCGGTCCCCACCCGGGGGTGCTCGATTGGTACACGGTGCTGACCGGGGGGCTGGCGGCCGTCACCCTCGCCGTGCACGGCGCGCACTATCTGATCGTCAAGACGGAAGGGGACGTGCAGGGACGCGCCCTGCGGGTCGCCGCGATCCTCTGGCCGGTCCTCGTGCTGGTGACGATCGGCAGCCTGATCGCCACCCTCGCCATCCGTCCGCAGGGGCTCGCCAACTTCTCGGCCCGCCCCTGGGGATGGCTGATCCCGCTCGCGGTCGTCGCCGCGCTCGCCGCCATGCCCGTCTACCGTTCGCGCGGCCAGGGCCGGGGAGCGTTCGTCGCCTCGACGGTGTTCATCGCCGCCATGCTGGGCGGCGCGGCCTTCGCCCTCTACCCCACCCTGCTCCCCGCCAGCACCGACCCTGTCTACAGCCTCACCGTCGAAAACGCCAAGACGGGGGACTACAGCCTTGGCGTGGGCCTGATCTGGTGGAGCCTCGGCATGGTGCTGGCGATCGGCTACTTCACCTTCCTCTACCGCTCGTTCCGCGGCAAGGTGTCGCTGGGGGAGGGGGAAGGGTACTGAGGAGCGGTGCGAAATCCCGCCTGCTAAGCTCAGGAGTGGAGGCCGCACCGGGTGATTTCAACGACGCACACTGACTCTCCCTCGACGCGGGAGGCCCTCGCTCCCCTCGGACCTGAAATCCTCACTCTCGCCGCGGCGCTCGCCGCCCGGGCCGAGCAGGCTCCGGACGCGCTGGCGTTCGCGGACGGCGCCGAAACTCTGAGCTATGGCGAGCTTCAGGAGAAGGCCACGGCGCTCGCCGGCGGTCTCGCCCGCCTGGGGGTCGGCTCCGGCGACCGCGTGGCTCTCCTGCTGCCGGCGGGGCTCGACTTCGTCAGCGTCTTCTTCGCCCTCCAGATCCTGCGGGCTGTTCCCTGCGCGTTCGATCCCGGTGCGCCGCCGGAGACGGCGGCCCGGCGGGCGGCGCAGGTGCGCCCGACTCTGACCTTGACCATCGGCGCATCGGAGGCTCTCTCGGCGGCCGGCCTGCGCTGGGTCGCGCTGGCGGACGTTCCCCGGCAGGCTCCCGCGCGATCCCTACAGTCCGTCACGGGGGACGACCCCGCCTTTTTGCAACCCACCTCCGGCACCTCCGGCGAGCCGCGCGCGGCCGTGATCCTCCAGCGCCAGGCGCTCGCTTCGCTGCGTGCCGCCCGCGACGGGATCGGCATCGGCCGCGAGGACGTGCTGGTGAGCTGGGTGCCGCCGTGGCACGACCTCGGCCTCCTCCGCTTCGTCCTCGGGCCGGTTTATTTCGGCGCCCCCTGCCATCTGGTGGAGCCTGCCATCCGCACGCTGCCGCTCTGGCTGCGCACCGCCTCCGAGGTCCGCGCCACGATCCTCGGCGCGCCGGATTTCGCCTGGCGGCTCGCCACCCGGCTGGTCGATCCCGCGGGGCTCGACCTCTCGGCGCTCCGCTCGGCCACCAACGGCGGCGAGCCGGTGCGGCGGAGCACGATCGAGGCGTTCGAGGCGCGTTTCGGAACGCCGGGCGCCCTGCGCCCCGGCTACGGGCTGGCCGAGGCGACGCTGGGAGTGACGAGCCTGCGGCCGGGCGAGCCGCCGCGCGTCGACGACCGCGGCAACGTCTCCTGCGGCCGACCGCTCCCCGGGGTCGAGGTGCGGATTATGGCGGAGGAGAAAGAGGAGGAAGAAGGGATCGGCGAGATCCTGGTCCGCGGGCCGGCCGTCTTCGCCGGCTACTTCGAGGCCGCGGCGGCGAGCGCCGAGGCACTGCGCGACGGCTGGCTCCATACCGGCGACGTCGGCCGGCTGGACGCGGAAGGGCACCTCTACGTGCTCGGTCGACGGCGGGCCCTGCTGAAGCGGGGGGGCGCTCCGCTCGCGCCGCGCGAGCTCGAAGAGGCGGCGGGGAGCGTGCCCGGGGTGCGCGTCGCAGCCGCGGTCGGGTTGCCGCCGGCCGGAGACGCGGCGACGGAGGAGATCATTATTGCCTTCGAAGCCGCCTTCGAGGCCGATCCGGCCTCCGCGGCTCCCCTCTCCCAACTCGCGGCGGAAGTGGCCGCGGCGATCGAACGCTCCGCGGGCTTCGCACCGGATCAGGTCGTGGCGCTGGCGCCGCGCTCGATCCCGCGCACCGCCAACGGCAAGATCCGCCATCCGGAGCTGCGCCGCGCGCTCCTCGACGGAGATCTCGCGCACCGGGGGAGCATCCTGTTCAGCGCCCGCCGCTCTCTGCTGTGAGCGCGCCGCCGAGCAGGGCGCGCAACAGCCCCAGCCCCACCTCGACGGGCGACTCGGCGAGGTGGCGCTCGAGCCAGCGCGCCGCGGCCGCGGCGCAGGCTCCCTCCTCCGCCGGTGCCGCGAGCTCCTCGCCGACCACGATGCCGATCCTCCCCCGCTCCCAGCGGGCCACCAGCGGGCGGAGCGGCGCGCCGGTGAGCCGCGCCAGGGCGAACGGGCCGCGCGCCAGCTCCAGCCGGTGGCCGAGGCAGGAGACGGGAAGGCCGGGGCCCTGCACGCCGTCGAGGGCGAGGACCACGAAGCCCCCCTCTTTGAGATGCAGGAGAGCGCGGCGGAACGCCGCCGCCCGGCGCTGGCCGTCGCCGTCCGTCGATTCCACCGCGACCGGCGGCACGGGAGGATAGAGCGCCCCCTGGCGCAGCACCAGCACCCGCCCCGGCAGGCGCTCGACCGCCACGTTGAGCGCCTGGATGGCGCCGGTGTGGAACATCCCCAGGAGGAGGGGCGGCCGGAGCGGAGCGAAGACCTCCGCGGACGTCGCGACCAGCGGCCGGACGGCGGCCGGACCGGCGCGGCGGATCGCCTCGATCAGCAGCCGGTTGCGCCCCTCGTTGCCGGCGATCTCCCAGGCGATGCGCCCGGCGTCCCGCCGCGTGAGCCGGGGAAAGAGGAGCTGGACCTGCTCAGGGCTCGGCCAGCGGCGGGAGAGTCGGTTGCGCAGCGACCCGAGCGCGCCGGCCGCAGCGAAGGCCAGCCGCGGCCGCCCCGCCACGAAGGGCGGCAACCGCCGCTCCAGGAGATCGAAGACGCCCCGCGCCCGGCTCAAGGTCCAACCGCGCCGCGGACGTGAGTGACCAGCCGCCCCACGGTGAGCGGAGGACCCGCCAGCAACTCGGCCGCCGTCGCGAGGCCGAACCGCGCCTCGCACTCGAGCAGCAGCTCCGCCAGAGCGATCGAGTCGAGCCCCAGGCCTCCCGGGCCGAGAGGGAGGTCGTCCGCGAGGACGGCGCCTTGGGCGAGCGGCGAACGCGCGAGGAGCAGGGCATGAATTGAGACTTCCAGATCGACGTCCGTCTTCATCATCATGAAGCTTAGCGGGATTTTGGGAGTAGCGGAGCCTAGGATGGGCCTCCGTGCTCTCCGGAAGCCCCCCCATGTAACGCGGCTCTAAGATCACCGAATTGAGATCGAATGCGGGATGACCCTTGTCGACCTACCAGTCTACGTTAGAGTTCTTTCGGAGATCCAGGATAGCATTGTCGCTCGACTTCGCCCACTTCTCAACAGAGCACCGCACCCTCTTAGATCATGAAGAACCCCGGACCCGCAAACGAACAGCATGCCAACAAGCGGATCCTACCCGCGGCCGCTGGAGGCTTCGCACTTGCCTTGTCAGTTGCTGTCCTACTCCTGGCAACCACGATTTCTACGCCCTCCCCTCAGGAAGTCTCGCCCAATCGCCGAGCCCTGGCGTCTGCCTTGGGAGGAATCCGCCTACTTCACGGCCGACTCACCGGAGGCTTCGCCTATCTACCCCTCGAGACAAAAGTCCAAATCATTGACGGCTATGTCGAAGGCTACGAACAGATCCCGGAACTTAAGCCGTCCCAAATTCGAAGCGCTGTTCCTCTAGCCAAGAGGATCGCGTTCGACTACGACCGGCACCCGAGCTCATTGGGCCTCGGAGACAAGGCACTCTTAAGCCTCTTGCATCACCACGGCGATATCCGAGTGCCAATTCTAATGCTCAAAAAAGCATCCGAAAAGGAGCCACACAATGCAAGCCTTTGGAGCGATCTGGCAGCGGCGTACCTGGATTGCGGCTGGGGAGACAGTCACTTTCTCGGCATTGAAGCTGCGACGCATGCAGTAAGAGAGAATCCGTCTCTGCCGGAGGCTAGATTCAATCTAGCACTAGCTCTCGAGCAATCCTCAATGTTTCATCAGGCTTTCAGAGCGTGGAAAGAATACCTGAAAGTCGACTCCAGCTCGAGCTGGGCGAAAGAGGCTCTTTTTCACCTACAGCATCTACATCAACCATCACATGAAACGATCTGGCGTCAGACTTGGAGAAAAAGGCTTGAGCGGCTTGTTACCCAAAAACACATTGAGACACCGCCCATTCCTCCCAATTTAATTCAAATAGCCCGAGATGATGTCTTAGACAACATTCTTCCGCGCTGGGGCTATCTGCTCTCAAAGGGCCAAAAAGCCGAAGCACACAGACAACTTCAGTTTGCGCATAAAATTAGCGAGGCTCTTCCCAGCGACAGTATCGTATCGGAAGCGGTAAAGGCTATCGACGCAGCTCCTATTGAAGGCCAAGAGTTGCTTGCTCAAGCCCATATTGCCTATGCCTCCGGTATTCAACAACTGCGCGAAGGCCGACTAGCCCAAGCTCAGCCTCAACTCCAAGAGTCTGCGAGCATATTCATAGAACACTCTAGCCCCTTTGAGTATCTGTCCAACCTTGCGTTGGCACAAATTGGCTGCCAACTTTCCGACTTTGCTGCAACTGAGGCAATAATTGACAGAATCCGAGAACGTGCGGACATCTCCAGATATCTGGGATTAAACCAGAGACTCGCTTGGGTTGAGAGTATCTGTGATCTTAAACAAGGCAAGCCGTCTGACGCTCAATCGGCTCTCCGGGCCATTGAGCCTACCTTCAGTGAAGATGAATTAGGAGGAATCACTGACCTGTTTCTCGCAAAGTGCGCAGCACCCACCGGCGGCCATGTCCCAACCGACTTCTACAGAGCGCTTCGTAAGCTATCCCGGTTCCCAGAATCAGGCTACCTTGAAGACCTCTATCAAACTTTGGCAAACGCCTATTCGTATGACCTTCCTGGATTAGCCCTCCAGGCTTTTGATGAAAGCATAGAAATAGCTACGCTTCGTGGCAACCGAAGCGCTCTGATCGAGAGCCTCTTCGGCAAGAGTAGATTAGAAAATCGAATTGGGCAAAGAGACGCCGCGCTTCGAGATCTCGCAGAGGCAGAAGCCAACTGGCCTAACCTTGATAAAGAGGCTACTAAAGATGGGCTCTCTGAGCAACGGATGGTTACTCGATGCCAGGTATTAGATGATCCCTCACTTCACTGCGTTAAGGCTCTAACCAGGGCTGTTCAATTTTATACATCGCATGACAAAAGGTATCTCTCAGATGCACTTAGGGTCAGAGCAGAGATTCACCGTAGAAGAGGAGAGACTTCAGCCGAGACGGCCGACCTCAGCGAGGCGATAACAGCTCAAGAAACATCTGGTGGCGGAAATCGCCACCCCAGGCAGGACCGGAGTGAACAGACGCGAGATCTCTATGACCTACTGGTTTCTTCTAAAATAGCATCTGGCTCTCTTGATCAAGCTTTCGAATTTGAAGATCGATCGAGGTCAACATCGCCAACTCCAAAATCTAAATACAGGAGAACGTGGAGCCCGTTCTTTTCCTTTGGATGCAACATGAAGAAGCATTCTCCGAAAGAGTTCGCGCATGGCTTACCAGAATCTTCGGTCTTGGTAGAATATTCAATTCAAGGGAATAAAATTGTAGCTTGGATTTTTCGGCACAAGACAAAAATGGAAATCAAATTTTTGTTAAGCCCGGCTGAATTACCGACGATTATTCATAATTCACACACTATGGGTAATAAGAGATATAGTATGACTATATCTAAACGCTCTCGAGAATTTTCCAGGCTAATGCTCAAGCCACTAGAACCTTGGCTACCAACCGATCGGGAAATCTTTTTTTTGATAGACTCGTCCTTGGGGTCGACCGACTTTGCGGCACTGCTCCAATCCGGTGCCCAAGAAAGTTTGTGCAATAAAGACACCTCCGTCGTTGTTTTTGGTAAAAACAAAAATCACCCTCTCCATGGTGACACAGTCAAAGCCGCAAAGCTTCTGCAGGAATCTGCATCGATTCACGAAGTAGCCGCTGCGCCACAGAATGAACAACCAAACCTATCCGCCAACTCGATCCGTAAAGACATTCCAGATCATGTCGCCTTAATCGAATACAAAGTGTTTCGCGATCACGTGATCGTCTGGGTGGTAACGAAAAATGGACTGCGGGCAATTTCAATACCCGTCGCCAGTCAATACATTGATCTGCTTATAAGTGATTGGCTCGACTCCCTTCTGCGACCTTCCGAGAGCAAAGAGAGAACTCTCTCTAGCACCATCTACAACATACTCTTCCGCCCCATAAGCAATCTCCTACTGAGCTCGACCGAGCTTGTCGTCATACCGGATGGGCCTATTACGAAGATATCATTTCCAGCGCTGTACGACGACTTGTCGAAGCGCTACTTGGTCGAGCGCTTTTCTGTTTGCGTCACCACTAGCTCAAGCCTATACCTACAACAGCTAAAGAATTACCCTCGGCCGGACCACAGGAGGTGGACTGCTTTTGCCATCAGTAGTCCTATCTCCTCTGAACAACGGCATATACCTATGCCGCTTCCAGGCGCTCATTCTGAAGTAGACTACCTCCTCCGTCTGTTCCCCAACTCTCAGACAGTATCTGGAAGAGACGCCAACTACCGCCATTCCTTCCCCATCAGAGAGCACGCGATCCTTCATCTCGCAGGTCACTGGGATCCTCTGAGCCGCGCCTACGACGGCACGTTCCAGCCCGACAGCCTTCCGGTGAACGAGCATGTAAAGCTCGTAGTTCTTTCCGTCTGTAACAGTCTGGATGGCCTATTTGGGAGAGACAGCAATGGCCTCGGTATTCCTGGTGAGCTGCTGAACAGTTGGGTGCCTGCTGTTCTCGCTAGCCTTTGGTCTGTTGACGACGTTGCGACTGACCTCCTCCTTCGACACTTTTATGAGCAATTACGCTCAGGGAGGGATGGGGCCAATGCTTTGAGAGCAGCGCAACTTGGTCTACTTCATGGAAATAGCAAGACTCTTCGTCTTCCCAGATATTGGGCAGGTTTCCAATTCATGGGCTTTGGAGGAATCTGAGTGTGGTAGCTCCTGGAATTCGTAGCCGTAGCTGCCAGTAGGCGCCAATGGCGGCGGTGCCGATGTTGGTGAAGTAAGATCCTACGCGGTCCCCAGCCACCCCGTCTCACCATCCAGCAGGTGTCGTCCGGCGGCGTACCACGGTGGAAGGATTGCACGCGCTGGACATCTCCCCGGTTGAAGGCCTCGGTCAGCTTCTCGGCGGTCTCCTCGTCGCGGGCGCCGATGCAGGGGATGAACATGACGTGCCCCAGGATGCGCGCGGTGAAGCGGTCCTCTCCCGTTCCGGTGACCGTCCGGGTGACCAGCAGGAGCCCGCCGGCCGCTTGCGCCGGGGTGAGGGGAAAGAGCAGGCGCCCGCCCGGGCGCAGAGCGTCGAGCCAGGCGTCCATCGGCGCCGTGGCTCCCGCGCTGAGGTAGACCACGTCGCACTCGGCAGCGGACCCTCGACTCCCGAGCTGGAGTAGACGACCGCCTGCGGAAGGTCGGCGAGGTTCGCCGCAGCAGATCCAGGAGATCCGCGCCGTCTTCGCCGCCACAAGGCCCGAGCTCTCGTCCGAGCTCGGGAGGGATCAAGACGACGCGCGAGCACCAGTTCGCCGCCATCCATGCCGACCGCTACGACGAGGCGGCGATCCGCACCGCCGCCGCCGAGGTCGGCCAGGCGGAGACGGCGCTCGCCGTGACGCGCGGGAAGATCGTCTCTGAGATCCGCCTCGTCCTCACCGCCGAGGAACAGGCCCAGGCGCAGCAAATGCGGGCCCAGGCCAAGGCGCGCGTGGAAGGGTTCCTCGACAAGATCCGCCAGCGGCTGCAGTCCGACCCGCTGGCCGGCGTGTAGGCGGATCGACGGACCGAGGACGGGCACGGACCGACAAAGACCCGCAGGGACAGCCGTGAGGTGCCTCCCGGGCTGACCGCTTCCCTGTCCTTGCAGGTCCGTGGTCGTCCGTGCCAGTGCGTCGCGATCGGGATAGGATGCGCGGGTTCACGTCCCGCTCGCCTCCCGGAGGATTCCGATGCGCCGATTCGCCCTTGCCGTCCTGCTGTTTGCGACCGCGGTGGTGGCTCCCCTCGCCGCCCAGACCCGCGTCCCCGCCGAGCTCGTGCCCAGCCCCGATCAGCCGCAGGACGCCGACGCCACGGCGCGGATCCGCAAGTACACGACGGCGCCGGAGTTCAACTCGCGGCTCACCGACTACCTGCCGGCGTCGGCCACCGTGCCGAGCCCGGGCGCGGTGCTCGGCGACGTCGCCGGAGCGCCGGGGATCCTGCCCTACACGGCGGACGTCAACCGCTACTTCCGGATGCTGGCGGCGGCGAGCCCGCGGGTGCGGGTGGTCTCGATCGGGACGAGCGAGGAGGGGCGCGAGCGGATCGCGGTGGCGGTCAGCTCGGAGGCGAACCTCGCGCAGCAGAAGGAGAACGACGCGCGGCTGGCGCAGCTCGCCGATCCGCGGCTGCTGAAACTGGACGACCAGCGGGCCGAGCCGCTGATCGCCGGCAGCGTGCCGGTCTACTACATCACCGGCACCATCCACTCCCCCGAGACCGGCGCGCCCACCGCGCTGATGGAGCTCGCCTACCGGCTGGCGGTCGACGAGAGCCCGTACATCCGGAACATTCGCGAGCACGTGATCACCCTGATCACGCCGGTCGTCGAGGTGGACGGCCGCGACCGCATGGTGGACGTCTACCGCTGGCACCTGGCGCACCCCAAGGCCGACCCTCCCCGGCTGGTCTACTGGGGGCACTACGTGGCGCACGACAACAACCGCGACGCGATGGGGATGACCCTCTCGCTGACCCGGCAGGTGCTCGACACCTACCTCGGCTGGCACGCCCAGGTGCTGCACGACCTCCACGAGTCGGTCCCCTTCCTCTACGACAACACGGTGGGCGACGGCCCCTACAACGCCTGGGTCGATCCCCTGCTCACCAACGAATGGCAGCTCTTCGGCTGGAACAACGTGGCCGAGATGGGGAAGCTCGGGATGGTGGGGGTGTTCACCCACGGCGACTTCGACACCTGGAGCCCGGGATATCTGATGTTCCTGGCGGCGATGCACAACGGCGTCTCGCGCCTCTACGAGACCTTCGGCAACGGCGGCGCCGACACCGAGACGCGCGAGCTCGATCCGCGCGAGACCTCGCGCACCTGGTACCGCCAGGACCCGCCCTACCGCACCGTCTCCTGGTCGCAGCGCAACAACAACAATTACGAGCAGACCGGCCTGCTGGTCTCGCTGGCCTTCGTGGCGGAGAATCGCGAGCTGCTGCTGCGCAATTTCTGGACGAAGAGCAAGCGTTCGATCACCAAGCCCGAGCGCGAGGGGCCGGCGGCCTGGGTCCTCCCCGCCGACGACCGGCGTCCCGGCGCGCAGGCCGAGCTGCTGCGGGTGCTGCAGAAGCAGCACGTCGAGATCTCGCGCGCCGACAAGGCGTTCACGGTGACCGTGCCGAGCGCCGCCAAGCCCGCCGACAAAGCCGCGAAGGAGAAGGCGAAGGCCGCCGCCAAAGACAGCCCCAGGACGCGCACCTTCCCGGCCGGCAGCTACGTGGTGCGCATGGACCAGCCGTTCAGCCGCTCCGCCGACGCTCTGCTCGACCGCCAGTACTGGAGCCCGGACGATCCGCAGAAGCACCCCTACGACGACACCGGCTGGTGCTTCCCCGCCCTCTTCGACACCGAGGCGATCCGGATCACCGACCATCAGGTGCTCACCGGCTCGATGCGCCCCGTCGAGAGTCCCCTGCGGTCGACGGGCGGTGTCAGCGGAGGGAACGGAGGCGGCAATGGCAAGGACATAATGTTCGCCGTCCCCCAGCGCGGCGACGACGCGATGCTCACCCTGCGCTACGCGCTCGGCGACGCCACGGTCGAGGCCGCGAGCGAGCCATTCAAGGCCGGCGGCAAGGAGTATCCGCGCGGCACCTGGCTGGTGAAGGGAGTCGCCAAGGAAGCCCTGGAGCGCGCCGCGGCCGATGGGGGCATCACAGCGGAGGCGATCGCCGCGCCGAAGGTCGCGACGCGGCCGGTCGGCAAGCCGAGGATCGCGCTGCTGCACACCTGGCTCTCCACACAGACCGAGGGGTGGTGGCGGCAGCGTCTCGATCTGCTCAAGGTCCCGTATCAGTACATCAGCACCCAGGACGTGGCGGCGACCCCGGACCTGGCGGCGAAGTACGACGTCGTCCTCTTCCCGCCGGTGGGGGCCGGGGACCCGCTCCGCATCGTCAACGGCCTGCCGATGTGGGGCGAGCCGATGCCCTGGAAGACGACGCCGGAGACTCCGAACCTCGGCCGCATCGCCGCCACCGACGATCAGCGTCCCGGCCTGGGCTTCGCCGGGCTCGATCATCTGCGCCGCTTCGTCGAACAGGGGGGGCTGCTGGTCGCCGTCGAGGACACGGCGCGCCTGCTGATCGACACCGGGATGGCGCCCGGCGTGCGGGTGACGGAGGCGAAGAGCCTGCGGGTGGTCGGCAGCGTGCTCGACGCGCGCTTCCCCGACCCCAAGTCGCCGCTCGTCGCAGGGCTCGGCGACCGGCTGTCGGTCTACAGCGCCGACGGCATGAGCTTCGAGCTGAGCAACTCGGCACAGGGCGGCTGGGGCGAGGAGGAAGCCGACCGGCCGACCGGCCGCGGCGGCCCCAAGGACACCGACGCGACCCCGGGGCGCCCGGCGCAGGCCGCGGCGCCGGAACGCGCGAAGGTCGAGCGCTGGGAGGCGCGGCCGCTCGAGGTCGAGGAGCTGCGCCACAACCCCGCGGTGATCCCCGCCGCGCTCCGCCCGCACACCGTGGTCCGCTTCGGCGACGCCGACGACCTGCTGGTCTCCGGCCTCCTCCAACACGGCGACGAGCTCGCCCGCCGCGCCGCCGTGGTCGAGGTCCCCGTCGGCAAGGGAAACCTCCTCCTCTTCGCCATCAACCCCATCTGGCGCGGCTCGACGATCGGCAGCCACCCCTGGTTTGGAACGCGATTCTGCAGCAGGGGACGGCGGCGGCGCCCGCTGCGCGGTAACCTTCGCGAGGAATGGAGTGTGACCGCGGGCGTTTCCCGCGGTCACTCGGAGCCGGCGGCGGTCTTCAAGCGGGCATCGAGAGTGACCAGCCCCACTCCGAGAGCTCTCGACAACCAGAGATAGGAAGCGTCATAGACCGTCAGGTTTTCCCGATCCGCCAGGAGAAGTGCAGCGGACATCGAGACATCGACTTCTTCGATCTCCATCCGCCCCATGAGCGCATAGGCTTCCAGAATGGCGGCCCGTCTTTCGGGATTGCGACGGATTTTTTTCCAGCAGATGTTGGCAATTTCATACGCGAGCAGCGTCGGCGCCATCAAAATGGAATCGCCCAGCTGCTCTACGATCTGCGCGGCCTCGGGCTCTTCGAAAAGCACCGCCGCCAACGCGGAGGCATCGACGACGAGCCTAGCGAGCATCCCGGTCCTGGCGGACGAAGGCGGCGGACTCGGACGGCGACTCGAGATTGAGCGATCGGACCTTCTCCAGAACCTGGCCAGGGGTCAGCCGGTCTTCTTCTGCCACGGCCTTCTCCAGGATTCGCAGCAGCTCCCCTTGCAGCGACCGCCGCGACTTCCGGGCTCGCTCTTCGAGGCGCGCGGCGATCTCCTCAGGGACGTTCTCGACTCTCAAGGTCACGGCCATAGGTTCCTCCGACCAGACCTCTATCATATCTCCTGCCGGCCGTCCGGAGTGATCCGGACGGCCGTAGGGGACTGCGGCTAGTTGAGGGGGAAGTCGAGGGTCGAGCTGGTCAGGACGTTGCCGGTCGCGGGATCGGTGACGTCATAGGTCATCACGGCCCAGCCCTTCTGGCTGAGGATGTTGTCCGGAATCGGCACGTCGAGGCTTCCCACTCCGCCTTCGGGAGTGGAGGCCGGCAGCACGGAATTGGCGAGCGCAACGTTCTGCCACGCGAGGTTCTTGAGGGCGCAGGGACCCAGGCTGTTGATCGCGACGGCGTTGGCGACGACCGCGATCCGCACGTTGCTGATTCTGAGCTCCTGGGCTCCCGCCCTGGTTCCCGCCTTGCCGCGGATCGTGGCGGCGGCGCTGCCGGCGCTGGCGGTGGCGTTGAGGATCGCGATCTGCCCGAAGCCGTGGGCCGCGTGGCTGGTCAGCCCGGTGCAGGGGATCGTCTCGCCATGCGGGCCGAAGTAGACGCAGGGAGGACCGAGCTGGCTCCAGATGTTCGAATCCGGGTTCAGGTAGTTGACGATCGGATCGTTCGAGTAGAAGCCGAAGTGGACTCCCTTGAAGGCGCCGCATTCATACCATCGGGGATCGCTCCGGGAGATGCAGGAGGCGGGTGGGTTGTTTCCGTAGGTGATCGTCCAGTTTCCGGAGCCCACCGGGTTTTCCACGATGACCGGCGGCAGCCAGGCGGCGGGCATGCGGCTTCCGGTGTAGAAGCTCACCGGCTTGGAGCCGTAGACGGTGATCTGAATGCCGCAGATCGGATCGACGCCCACGGGGAATGGGCAGTCGCTGTTGATTCCCGTATTGGGAAGGGCGGCCGAGGCCGGGACCGAGCCCGCCAGAGCGCAAAGCAGCATCAGGGACGAGAGAACGCCAGCTTTCATCGTGCCACGCATAGAGACGAGACCTCCTTCGCACCGGTTCAATCCGGAGCGGAAGCACTGTTATGGGGAGAGACACGCGGCCGGCCAGGCGTCTATACCTTCAACGGTGCTGCAATTGCGAAAAGCGGGACAAGCTCGGAAAGGGAGGCGAGCCCGGCGACGGCCGGGCCCTGACGAGGGATAAAGGAGCGGATTTAGCGGCTGCCGCCCAGCGCCACCGGCGCCTCGCGGTAGAGCTCCGGATAGACCTTCTTGAACGCCTCGACCTTGGGCAGGTCGTTGCGCACGATGTAGGGGTAGGTGGGGTTGTGGATCAGGAAATCCTGATGGTAATCCTCCGCCGGATAGAAACCTTTCAGCGGCTCGATCTTGGTGACGATCGGCGACTTGAAGACGCCGGCCCTGGTCAGCTGCTCCACGTAGGCCTTGGCGATGCGCTCCTGGCCCGGCGTATTGAAGAAGATCTCCGAGCGGTAGCTGGGCCCGGAGTCCGGACCCTGGCGGTTGAGCTCGGTGGGATCGTGGGCGACGGCGAAGTAGAGGCGCAGGAGCTGCCCGTAGGAGATCTTCCTGGGGTCGAAGGTGATCTCCACCGACTCGGCGTGTCCGGTCCGCTCGGTCCCCACCATCTCGTAGTGCGCGGTCGCCTTGGCGCCCCCGGAATAGCCGGCGACGACCTTGGTCACCCCCTGCGCGTGCTCGAACATCCCCTGCAATCCCCAGAAACAGCCGCCGGCGAGCACCGCCGTCTGCAGCCCGCTCGCCTCGGCCGCTGGGGTGTCGACGGCCGGCGCGGGAATCACCTTGTTGATCGCATCGGCCCCCGCGTAGCAGGCCATTCCGCACGCCGCGACCATCAGGGCCACGGCGGTCATCTTGAGCTGGGTGCGCATCGCGAATCTCCTTGCAGTTCGTTGCCGGCAGGCCAGGCGAAAGCGCCTGTCTTCACAGATCTATACGGGCGCGCGGCAGCCGCGGATTCGGCCGGATGGAGGCTTCCAAGACGAAGCCGCGGTTCGACTTCAACACCCGGTTCTGGTATAAGGACACCGACCCAGTCTCGATCGAGAAGGTGCTGCTTTTATTCCTTAAGTCCTGGGAGGACGTGGAGATGGCTTTTTCTTTTTCCCGCGCGCGTGTGAAGTCTTGTGCAAGGATCGGGCGCTTCGCCGCCATCGTCCTCCTCGGGGTGCTGACCGCCGGCGGCACGCTGGCCGCCGGAGCCCAGGATCGGTCGCAGAGCGCGATCCCCTCTCCCCAGGCCGCCGGCAAGCCGACCGAGCTGGTCATGCGGCGGGCCGGGAGCAGCGCGATCGACCTGCGCAGGCTTCCCTCGACCCCGCCCAAGCAGCGGGAGGAGACCGAGCGCGAAGAGCCTGAGATCACTCCCATCGCCCTCCCCGGCGGCCTGCCGGAGCTCGCCGCCTCCCTGCCGATCGGCCCCAAGGCGGCGGCGCCGGCGCCGGCCGCCAACTTCCTCGGCCTCGACTTCCTCAACTGGGGAGCCGGACGGCCGCCCGACACGGTGGGCGACGTCGGCCCGGTCTACTACATCCAGGCGGTCAACACCTCGCTCGGGATCTTCCGCAAGTCGGACAACGTGCGGGTGGCGGCGTTCACCTTCGACACCTTCATGAGCCAGGGGAGTTTCGGCAATCTCTGTGACACCAACAACTTCGGCGATCCCGTGGTGCTCTACGACACGTTCGAGGACCGCTGGGTGATCACCGACTTCGCCTTCCAGGTCGACGGCGGCGGCAACGTCGTCAGCCCGCCGGGCGGCTACCAGTGCTTCGCGGTCTCGAAGACCGGCGACCCGGTCGCCGGCGGCTGGAACTACTACTCGCTCCACATCACCGACGTCCTCGGCGACTATCCGAAGTTCGGCATCTGGCCGGACGGCCTCTACATGTCGGCCAACACCTTCGGCTTCGCCAGCGGCGCGGCCTTCCAGGGGACCCGCGTGTGGGCGCTCAACAAGGCGCAGATGTACGCCGGGGCGCCAGCCATCCAGATCGTGCAGTTCAGCCCGCCGTCGGCCGAGTTCACCCTGCTCCCCGCCAACGCCCGCCTGCAGACGGGGACGCCGCCGCCGGGGTCGCCGAACTACTACACCGTGGTCTGGCAGTTCACCAACGCGGTCTCGGTCTACAAGTTCCACGTCGACTGGAATAGCATCTCGCTCTCCAGCTTCACCGGCCCCTTCATCGCCATAGCGCCGGCGAGTTGGGCCGGCGCACCGGCCAACGTGCCGGCACAGGGGGGCAACAACAACGACACCCTGGCGACCCGGCTGATGATGCAGAGCCAGTACAGCAACCTCGGCGGAGTCGAGTCGCTGTGGAGCACCCACACGGTCCTGGGCGGCGCCGCGGCGACCGCGGCCCCCCGCTTCTACCAGGTCACGGTGACCGGCGGGACGGTCGCCGCGAACACCACGCAGGCGGCGACGCACACGCCGGACACCACCGTCAACCGTTACATGCCGAGCCTCGCCGTCGACCGCGCGGGCGACATGGCGCTCGGCTACAGCGCCTCGAGCGCCACGCTGATGGCGGCGATCCGCTACGCCGGCCGCCTCGCCACCGACCCGGTGAACACCCTGCCGCAGACCGAGACCTCGCTGATCGCAGGGACGGGGGCGCAGAACACCACCACCCGCTGGGGCGACTACAGCGCCATGTCGCTCGATCCGAACGGCTGCACTTTCTGGTACACCAACGAGTACTACGCCGCCGTCGGCAACAACTGGCAGACGCGGGTGGGCTCGTTCCAGTTCCCGAGCTGCACGCCGGTGGCGACCGGCACCCTCTCGGGGACGGTGACCGCCACGGTCGGCGGCGCGCCGATCAGCGGCGCCACCGTGGCCCTGGGGAGCCGCACGGCGACCACCGACGGCAGCGGCTTCTACCAGTTCCCGAGCCTCCCCTCCGGCACCTATCCGAGCGAGACGGCGAGCGCTCCGGGCTATCTCTCGAGCACGGCCACCAGCATCGTGATCACCGACGGGGCGACCACCACGCAGAACTTCTCGCTGGGCACGGCGCCGGCCAGCGGCTGCCTCACCGACACCACTCAGGCGGACTTCCAGGCCGGGGTGCCGACCAACGTCGACCTCACCACCAGCCCCGGCGACGTCATCCTGTTGAATGCGCCGGCCCTCGACCAGTCGAACACCGCCGGTACGGCGACCGGGACGAGCTTCGGCACCGCCAGCTGGGGTGGACAGACCTTTATTCCCGCCGTCACCGGCAAGCTCGCCAAGGTGGATGTCCAGCTCTTTTGCTCCGGATGCACCGGCACCACACCCAACCTGACGCTGTCGATTCGTGCCACCAGCGGCGGCCTCCCCACCGGCGCCGACCTCGCCACGGCGACCATCCCCGGCTTTTCGAATGGAGCCGGCGTCTACTACACGGGCAGCTTCGGCGCGCCGCCGACCCTGACCTCCGGCACGCAATACGCCCTGATCCTGCGCCCCGTGGCCGCCCCCTCGGTCGGGGGCTACTTCTGGATCCGTGCAAGTCCCAGCTCCTATGCCAACGGGCAGCGGGTCATCTCGACCGACAACGGTGCGACGTGGACCGCCGATTCGACCCGGGACTTCAACTTCAGGACCTACATGCAGACCGGCTTCGCGGCGGCGGGCGACCTGATCTCGTCGCTCAAGGACGCCAACCCGGCGGTCGGCCTCGTCGCCGTCTGGCAGACCCTCTCCTGGAACGCCACCGTTCCGGGCGGCACCAACCTCCAGTTCCAGGTGGCGGCCAGCAACTCGGCGACCGGCCCGTTCACCTTCGTCGGCCCCGACGGCACCGCGGCGACCTTCTTCACCACCAGCGGCGCCTCGCTCAGCCAGTTCAACGGCAAGCGCTACCTCGAGTACCGGGCGTACCTCTCGACCACCAACGGCGCGGTGAGCCCGACGCTCAACGACGTCACCGTCTGCTACACCACGGCCCCCCCGCCGGACCTGGCGATCACCAAGACGGACGGGGTGGCCAACGCGGTCCCCGGCGGCTCGGTGATCTACACCATCACGGCGACCAACACCAGCGCCTCGCTCGCCGGCGGCGGCACGGTGGCGGACACCTTCCCCGCCGCTCTCACCTGCACCTGGACCTGCACCGGCACCGGCGGTGGCACCTGCACGGCGGCGGGCTCCGGCAACATCAACGACACGGTCAGCCTGCCGGCGAGCGCCAGCGTGACCTACACGGCGGCCTGCGCCATCGGCGCGTCGGCGACCGGCACCCTCAGCAACACGGCGACGGTGGCCGGCACGGGAGATCCCAACCCCGCCAACGACAGCGCGACCGACACCGACACGCTGACCCCCCAGGCCGACCTCGGGATCACGAAGACCGACGGTGTGACCACGGCGACCCCGGGCGGCTCGGTGACGTACACGATCACCGCCAGCAACGCCGGACCCAGCAATGCGCCGGGGGCCACGGTGGCCGACACCTTCCCGGCCTCGCTCACCTGCACCTGGACCTGCTCGGGCGCCGGCGGCGGCACCTGCGCGGCTTCGGGCTCGGGGAACATCAACGGCTCGGTCAACCTCCCCTCCGGCGGCAGCGTCACCTACACGGCGAGCTGCAACATCTCCGCAGCGGCCACCGGCACGCTCAGCAACACCGCGACCGTCACCGCGCCGGCCGGCGTCACCGACCTGGTCCCGGGGAACAATTCGGCGACCGATAGCGACACGCTGGGTGCCAGCGCCGATCTGGCGATCACCAAGACGGACGGCGTCACCACGGCGGCCCCGGGCAGCTCGGTGACCTACACGATCACCGCCAGCAACGCCGGACCGAGCAACGCCACGGCAGCCACCGTGGCCGACACCTTCCCGGCCTCGCTGACCTGCACCTGGACCTGCGTGGGCGCCGGCGGCGGCACCTGCACGGCCTCCGGCTCGGGGAACATCAACGGCAGCGTCAACTTGCCGAGCGGCGGCAGCGTCACCTACACGGCGAGCTGCACCATCTCCGCGGCGGCCACCGGCACGCTCAGCAACACCGCGACGGTCACCGCCCCGGCCGGCGTCACCGACCCGACTCCGGGGAATAACTCCGCCACCGACAGCGACACGCTCGCGGCGAGCGCCGACCTCGCCATCACCAAGACCGACGGCGTCACCACCGCCACCCCGGGCGGCTCGGTGACCTACACCATCACCGCCAGCAACGCCGGACCCAGCAACGCCACGGGAGCCACGGTGGCCGACACCTTCCCGGCCTCGCTCACCTGCACCTGGACCTGCGCCGGCGCCGGCGGCGGCACCTGCACGGCCTCCGGCTCGGGGAACATCAACGGCACCGTCAACCTGCCGAGCGGCGGCAGCGTCACCTACACGGCGAGCTGCACCATCTCCGCGGCGGCCACCGGCACGCTGAGCAACACGGCGACCGTCACCGCCCCGGCCGGCGTCACCGACCCGACCCCGGGCAACAACTCCGCCACCGACAGCGACACGCTCGCGGCGAGCGCCGACCTCGGCATCACCAAGACCGACGGCGTCACCACCGCCACCCCGGGCGGCTCGGTGACCTACACCATCACCGCCAGCAACGCCGGCCCCAGCAACGCCACGGGAGCCACCGTGGCCGACACCTTCCCGGCGTCGCTCACCTGCACCTGGACCTGCGCCGGCGCCGGCGGCGGCACCTGCGCGGCTTCGGGCTCGGGCAACATCAACGGCTCGGTCAACCTGCCCTCCGGCGGCAGCGTCACCTACACGGCGAGCTGCACCATCTCCGCGGCGGCCACCGGCACGCTGAGCAACACGGCGACCGTCACCGCTCCGGCCGGCGTCACCGACCCGACCCCGGGCAACAACTCCGCCACCGACAGCGACACGCTGGGCGCCAGCGCCGACCTCGCCATCACCAAGACCGACGGCGTCACCACGGCGACCCCGGGCGGCTCGGTGACCTACACCATCACCGCCAGCAACGCCGGACCCAGCAACGCCACGGCAGCCACGGTAGCCGACACCTTCCCGGCCTCGCTGACCTGCACCTGGACCTGCACCGGCGCCGGCGGCGGCACCTGCGCGGCCTCCGGCTCGGGGAACATCAACGACACGGTCAATCTCCCCAGCGGCGGCAGCGTCACCTACACGGCGAGCTGCAACATCTCCGCGGCGGCCACCGGTACCCTCAGCAACACGGCGACCGTCACCGCTCCGGCCGGTGTCACCGACCCGACCCCGGGCAACAACTCGGCCACCGACAGCGACACGCTGGGCGCCAGCGCCGACCTCGCCATCACCAAGACCGACGGCGTCACCACGGCGACCCCGGGCGGCTCGGTGACCTACACCATCACTGCCAGCAACGCCGGCCCCAGCAACGCCACGGCAGCCACGGTGGCCGACACCTTCCCGGCCTCGCTGACCTGCACCTGGACCTGCGTCGGCGCCGGCGGCGGCACCTGCACGGCTTCCGGCTCCGGCAACCTCAACGACACGGTCAATCTCCCCAGCGGCGGCAGCGTCACCTACACGGCGAGCTGCACCATCTCCGCGGCGGCCACCGGCACGCTCAGCAACACGGCGACCGTCACCGCTCCGGCCGGCGTCACCGACCCGACCCCGGGCAACAACTCGGCCACCGACAGCGACACGCTGGGCGCCAGTGCCGACCTCGCCATCACCAAGACCGACGGCGTCACCACGGCGACCCCGGGCGGCTCGGTGACCTACACCATCACCGCCAGCAACGCCGGACCCAGCAACGCCACGGCAGCCACCGTAGCCGACACCTTCCCGGCCTCGCTGACCTGCACCTGGACCTGCACCGGCGCCGGCGGCGGCACCTGCGCGGCTTCCGGCTCCGGGAACCTCAACGACACGGTCAATCTCCCCAGCGGCGGCAGCGTCACCTACACGGCGAGCTGCAACATCTCCGCGGCGGCCACCGGCACGCTCAGCAACACGGCGACCGTCACCGCCCCGGCCGGCGTCACCGACCCGACCCCGGGCAACAACTCGGCCACCGACAGCGACACGCTGGGCGCCAGCGCCGACCTCGCCATCACCAAGACCGACGGCGTCACCACCGCCACCCCGGGTGGCTCGGTGACCTACACCATCACCGCCAGCAACGCCGGTCCCAGTAACGCCACCGGCGCCACGGTGGCGGACACCTTCCCGGCATCGCTCACCTGCACCTGGACCTGTGCCGGCGCGGGCGGCGGCACCTGCACGGCGTCGGGATCGGGGAACATCAACGGCGCCGCCAATCTCCCCAGCGGCGGCAGCGTCACCTACACGGCGAGCTGCACAATCTCGGCGGCGGCCACCGGCACGCTGAGCAATACGGCGACCGTCACCGCTCCGGCCGGCGTCACCGACCCGACCCCGGGCAACAACTCGGCCACCGACAGCGACACGCTCTCGGCCCTCCCCGTCGCCAACGTCTCGGGGACCAAGACGGCCGCCGGCACCTTCACCGTCGGCAGCACCATCACCTACACCGTGACGCTGACCAACGGCGGCACCGGAGCGCAGGGGGACAACCCCGGCAACGAATTCACCGACGTGCTGCCGCCGACCCTGGCGCTGGTCTCCGCAACGGCGACCAGCGGCACGCCGGTGGCGACGGTCGGCACCAATACCGTCACCTGGAACGGTGCGATCCCGGCGGGGGGCACGGTGACGATCACCATCACCGCCACCATCCTCCCCGCCGCCGCCGGCACGACGGTCTCGAACCAGGGGACCATCTCGTACGACTCCGACGGCAACGGCACCAACGACGCGAGCCGGAAGACCGATGATCCGGGCGCGGCGGGCGCCGCCGATCCCACCAGCATCCAGGTGGCCGGCGGTCCCGCACCGGCGCCGGTCCCGACCCTCTCGGCCGCCGGCCTGCTGCTATTCGCGCTCGTCCTCGGCGGCCTGGCCTTCGCGATCCTCCGGCGCCGCAACCGCGCCTGAGGCCCTGCCCGTTCGATCCCAGGGGGAAGCCAGCCGTTGGCTGGCTTCCCTTTCCGCCCGCTTTCCTCCGCCTGCCCCGGTGGCCTCACCCTGGAGCCTGGCGAGCCCCCGACGGAGCAAGGTCGGCTCGGAGGCGTAGAGATCGTGAATTGACGCGAACCAGCGAGCGCGCGACTTTCGCAGGCTACTCGAGCCGCTTGGTCATCACGTCGCGCGGCGGCGCCACGAATCCCAGACGGCGATAGAGCGCCCGGACCCCTGACTTGTGGCGCTCCACCACCAAGTGGACGGTGCGGATCCCCAACTCGCGGCATGCCGCCTCGGCCGCCGCGAGCCCCTGGCTGCCCAAGCCGCGCCCGCGGTGCCCGGGGACGACGTAGAGCTCGTCGACCAGGGCGTCGCGCCCGCCGAATTCCAGGCTGAAGCCGAAGGTGAGGACGAGGTAACCGGCGAGCTCTCCCCCCTCCTCCATCACGAAGACCCGGCCCAGCCCGGGCTCGGCGAGGAGCCGGGCGAGGTTCGCCCGCGACTCCGCCTCACGAAAGGCGTAGCCGTCCTCGGCGAAGAAATCGCGGTGGAGAGCCAGCACGGCTTCGAGATCCGACGGGGTGGCGAGGCGCGGTTTCGTCATTCTAGAATCCTCTCATGCCCCCCATTCCCCTGATGCCGCTCCGCTGGTTCGACCGCCGCTTCGCCTTCGATCTCCCCGCGGCGATGTTCCCCTTCGTGGTCGAGCGCCTGCGCGGGACGCCGGCGCGGATCGAGGACAAGGTGCGCGGGCTCCATCCCGCGGTGCTCACCCGGCGCGCCGGCGACGCCTGGTCGATCCAGGAGCAGATCGGCCACCTGCTGGACCTCGACGAGCTGCACGCCGGGCGGCTCGACGACTTCCTCGCCGGCGCCGCCGTGCTGCGGGCCGCCGACCTGACCAACCGCAAGACCGCGGAAGCGGGGCACAACCAGCGCCCGCTCGGCGATCTCCTCGCCGCCTTCCGCCGCGAGCGCGAAGCGTTCGTCGCCCGCCTCGACGCCTGGGACCTGGCAACCCTGTCCCGCACCGCGCTCCACCCGCGCCTCCAGCAGCCGATGCGGGTCCTCGACATGGCCTTCTTCACCGCCGAGCACGACGATCATCACTTGGCCCGCATGACGGAGCTGGCGCGGATTCATCCCTGACCGGTTGTCAGGATCTTGCGCTTTCCCCGCCCGCTGACCCGGGCGCCGAACTTTCCGCGGTCACCGCGCGTAGGAGGAGCGTAACGCCTGCCTTCCTCAAGGAGATCCCATGGTCCGTTCCCCGCTTCGTTCCTCCCCGTTCCTCGCGGCCGCGGCCCTCGCCGGCTGCGCCGCCCTCGTCCTCTCCGGCTCCGCCGCCGCTCAGTTTGCCGGCGTCACCCTGCCGCCCAGCGGCGACAACCAGCGGCAGACGGTGATCCAGCAGATCGGCCTCGTCCGCGTCAGCATCGACTACAGCAGCCCGCACGTCCACAGCCCCGCGGGCGAGGACCGCAAGGGGAAGATCTGGGGCACGCTCGTCCCGTATGGCATGGCCAACCTCGGCTTCGGCTCCTGCGGCGACCAGTGCCCCTGGCGCGGCGGCGCCAACGAGAACACGGTGCTCACCGTCTCGCAGGACGTCAAGGTGCAGGGGCAGCCGCTGCCGGCCGGCGCCTACGGGCTCCACTTCATCCCGGGGCCGGACGAGTGGACGGTCATCTTCTCCAAAAACTCGACTTCCTGGGGAAGCTTCTTCTACGACGCCCAGGAGGACGCGCTACGAGTCAAGGTAAAGCCCGAGGCGAGCGACTACCGCGAGGTGCTGACCTACGACTTCCCCGAGCGGCGGCCCGACAGGGCCACGGTGGCGCTCAGGTGGGAGAACTTGGCGGTGCCGTTCACCATCACGGTCGACAACCCGGCCCAGCTCTACGTCGAGAACCTGCGCCGCGAGCTGCGCTCGAGCGCCGGCTTCGGCTGGCAGGGATGGCTCGCCGCCGCCAACTACTGCCTGCAGAACAAGACCAACCTCGAGCAGGGCGAGAAGTGGGCGCAGCGTTTCCCTCGACCCGACCTTCGGCGGCCAGGAGAGCTTCGCCGCCTTCACCACGCTCTCCCAGCTCCAGGCCGCCAACGGCCACGCCGACGAGGCCGCCAAGACGATGGACCGGGCGATGAACCACCCGGTCACGGGTCCGCTCGAACTCCACGTCTACGGCCGCCAGCTGCTGGCGCAGAAGAAGCCGCAGGACGCTCTCAAGGTCTTCCAGCTCAACGCCAAACGCCACCCGAACGTCTGGCCGGTCCACGTCGGCCTCGCCCGTGGCTACGCCGCCGTGGGGCGCACCAAGGAAGCGCTGGCGGAAGCTAAGCTCGCCCTCCCCCAGGCGCCGGACGACGTCAACCGCAAGGGGCTCGCGACGATGATCCAGAAGCTCGAAGGAGGCCAGGCGATCGACTGAGACGGCCTTTCCCTCTCCTGTTCGACGCGAAATCCCCGTAGAACGCGCTGCCGGGCCTTCGGCAGCGCTTTGGTGCCCTATGACAAAGCACCGCGGGGTTTCTCGTAGTTTTCGGCCGTTTCTCGTCCTTTCCTGCCTTTTTTCACACTCCGACGCTTTTTTGGAAGCTCCGGCGCCTTTTTCCAGACTTCCAGCGCCTTAAACATTGTTTGACGAGAAAAAACAATGTTCTACGCCGTAGAACAATTGTCCCTTCAAGCTCATGTGCGGCCGGGCGAAGTTGTAATGCATGTAATGCACCGCAACCGCCGCGATCAGGTTCTCGATCTTCTTCGAGAAGCCGTTCGTCAGGCGAGTGAACCGCCGCATGCTCATCCGCATGGTGAGGTTCTGGCGCTCGACGTAGGACGTGCTGACGTGCTTCGCGTCGGGGCAACCGGTGACGGCGTGCTTTTGCGTCCCCAGGCACTCAGCGGGGCTGTAGCGCGTGTCGCCGGTGGGGGTAGGGCCGTAGACCTTGATGAGCTGGGCGAAGTCTACGTCGCCCCCGAACCCTTCCTCGACGGCGGAGAGATACATCTTGTGTCCGTCGCTGGTGAGCTGGATACGGTTGGCAAGCCGCGACGCCAAGTCCTGGACGAATTCGGTAGCGCACCCCGCGTCCCGCGAGCCGACCAGGAAGGACGGCACCAGCTTGGTCTCGGCGTCGATGGCGGTGAAGGTCCACACGTCGCCGAAGCCGAAGACTCCCTGCTTCTCGACGGGGACGTTCTTCGCCTTGCTGTAGCAGAAAGCCCAGATCTCATCGACCTGCACACGCTTGCAGGGCAGCTCCCGCAGCGTTTCGTTCTGGTAGGCCGCGCAGACCGCCCCCAGCTCCACCAGGAGCTTGAGGATGGTGTTCTTCGCCACGCCGGTCATGCGGACGGTGGCGTTGATGCTGTTGCCCTCCACCAGGGCGGAGATCACGGCGACTCGCTTCGCGGCCTTCAGTACGTTTGCCATACTGACTATTATGCCAGACCGGTCTCGAAACGTCAAGGGGTGTTGGCGGTTCTCGTGGCTGTGCTCATGGCTTTGATCGGCGTGCCAGCGAGCTGCCGGGGGTTGTTCGCTCAGGTGGGCGACGACGGAGGCCGCGGTCAGTTCGGGGAGGGTTTCCGCAACCCCAAAACCTCTTCCATTTTTTCCCGCATAGTCTTTAGAGCTTTCACCTCTCCAGGGCTTGGTTTAAGCCCGATGGTTACGTGGAGGGTGTTAGGCGGTAGCCCCAACCTCGGCATGGCTTGCGCAGATATTTTTCTATCGTTGAGCATACCTTCCAATGCCTTTCCGGCCGCCTCGGAGGCGTCTTCCTTATTCTCAAGAAACACGGGCTGGTATTCGATGACAATCCCACCTGGGAGCCAGGAGTCCTCGGATGGAGGATTTTCCTCGACTTTCCACTGCGCAATTCCTGCTAACGAAAACTTCAACGTTTCTCCTAAGCGATGGCATTCGGAATCTGGCGTTACATCAATTATAGCTGTCATCCCTTTAAATTTACTGAGCGCCTGTCCAAAGCTGTATTGCTCGCCGATGTCGCGAGGCGCTAGATATTCCTCAGCTTTAAGGCGCTCGCGCTTCTCGGCCTCCAGGCGCTCTGCGGCTGCTATGTTCTCTTTGCGTAGCTCTTCCGCCGCCAAGACGAGCCGCGCTTGCTCGCGCTTCGATGTATCAAGGTCAACCTTGAGGCCTTCGGCCTTGGTGTTCACTAACGCGGCGCGCTCCGTAGCCTTCGCTGCCGCTAGATTGGAGACCCCCGCATCTCTCTTGGCTTCGCTGGCATCCCTCTCGAGTTGGGCTTGTGCGGAGTGGTTCTTGTCGCGCAATTTGGTCTCAACTTTCGACTCTCTAGTTTCGATCCAAAACTCGCCTGCTACTCCGCCGGTTACGAGTACGCCACCAATCAACGCACGGGCAAGCGTAACGGCGCGCTTCCGCTTGTCGGGCTTAAATAGGTGGAACGGTCGAAGCCTTAATTCTAATAGCTTGCTCAGCTTGACGAAAGATCCGAAGTATTCGACGATCAGTCCTAATACGACCACGAATGTGAACACGATCAGCCAAGAACTCAGTGAGTCGGAACGATCCTCCAAGCTCTTGAGCGCGGAAGAAAAATCCGAGGAGTCCATAAAGCGTTACCGCAGCGCAAGAGAATGGTGCCTGCTAGTCCTGGCATCAACCCTAACGTTGCTTGCAGCAATGCAAGTTATGTTTATATTGATGATCGCGGTAGACACACTTGTACACCGCATGAGGGCTCGGAAGGAGGCGAGGGAACGGGCCTAAGCGCCGTTGTGTTTCCAGCGCGCCGCCGCCGCCTTCCGTGCGCTCTCGCTCCTCTGTTCGGGGGTCATGCTTGCGGTGCGCGCCTTCCCTCCCTTGAGACCGCCTAGACGGCCTAGTGCGGCAGCGGCAGAGCGGATAGGATCTTCGGGCGCTTCGGGGGGTTTAGCGGGGACTTGTCCGGTTGCTTCCTGGACGATTTGGAAGGCCAGTTCGTTGATGTCGCGCGGACGTTTAGGGTGCTTGCCAGTGCGGTCTCGCATGCCCCATGGTAGCACGGGCGGCCCGTCCAGGCGCCGCCCGTGGTGGATCTAGACGGACTCGCGGACGTGCCGCCCTACGATCGCCCCAGCGTCCGGCAGCTCGCCCCGCAGGAGGGCGCCGGCAAGCTCCGATGCGAGGGCTTTGACCTGCCGAGCTGACCGGAGCGTGGCGACGATCCTATCGGACGGCAAATAGACCAGCGTGAAGAAGCTGCTACGGATGTCGCGCCGGCCGTCGTCGCCCCTGTAGTAGCCGAACGGCAGGGAGATCATCCCCCGGACGTTGACCGTACCGGCGGCGAGGGTGACATCGAAGCGGCCTTGCCTCCATCCGAGGGGGATAGGCTTCCCCGCTCGCCGGACCGCCTCCAGGTGGCGGTCAGCGGCAAACGCGAGCCAAATGCCGACCGAGATATGACCTTCCGCCGCCGCCCAGCGCTTCCACTGAAGCGACTGCCGCTCCGTTGCGCGGACGGTGAACGCGGCCATGGTCAGACGATGGCTCACGGCCGCGCACCCCACGGCGGCCCGACCATGGATTCCAGGCCGAACGCGATGGAGCTACAGCGCTCGGCGTAGTGCGCGGCCTGGAACGATAGCCGCTCGTCTTCCACCCCGAGAGAGACCGTCTCTCGTTCCTGCGCCACGGCCAGCAGGAAGGCTTCCGCGTGGCGGATGTCCGCCGCCACGGCGCGCAGCTCGGCGCGGGTGGTCGATTCCCTCCAGGCAGGCCACTCCCCGCTGGCCTCGAGAGCGAGGTCGTAGAGCATGGCGCCGATGTGTTCCAGGGCGAGGCGGTCCGCGTTCTTGGTGAAGTGCATGAGGAATGTGAACCGGAAGGCCGGATGGTCTTCCCAGTCGTAGGCGGGAGGCGGCACGCGGGGATCGTTGGAGAAGGGCGCCGGGGGCGGTGGGGGTGGGGGTGCGCTAGACTGCGGGGTTAGCTCGGGCATGGGTCCGTCCTTTGCTCGGGTCAGGTCCGGCGGTCGTGTGACGAGCACCCCGCCGGGCCGCTTGGTAGTGTCGGAGAGAACGGGCGATCCGTTCCCCTTCCATCAAAGACACTACACCCCAAACCTACCGCCTGTAAACCTCTGATTTCAAACGAGAAACGGCTCATGGGCAAACTGAACCACTACCTTTCAGACCGGGATCTTGGGCAAAGCCAGGCGGGGACCGGGAAAATTTCGCGGCGGAGGCGGTAGAGAGGGTCGGGCCGTAACCGGAACGCTTCACAGGCCACGGGGCGGCGACCCGTCTCTTCGCAGCGCGGGCCGCCTGGATCCCCTCGTCGGAGGGACGCTCACCGGGCTCGCGAGCCCAGAGCCTGCCGGAGCTCGCGGACGAGCGCGGCGGGATTCTCCACCTCGATCACCAGCTCGTCGTACGTCTCGTGATCGAGCGAGATGACCACGGCCTCCTCGGGAGCGTGGATGTCATAGAACACCCGCTTCCCATCCTGGTAGAAGGTTCCCGCCGTGATGACGTGCGGGATCGAGGTCCCCGGCACCCGCAGGCCGTGCCACCACCCCTTGACGATCTCGGAGTCAACGCGGACCGCCGTGACGTGCTCCAGCGGAATGCTGAGCTGGCTCTTGAACGCCCAGACCTTGTCCATCCCCTCGACAACCAGGTGCAGCGTGCCATCCTTGATCTCGTAAACCATAGTGCTCTTCCTCCTTCATAGAGATCAGAGTGATATCACTCTGATCTCTATTACGCAACAGGGGCTGGAAGGTTGCGCCTCGACGGGAAAGACTGATGCCGGGGGCTAGAATCCTCGCGGATGGCCCAGGAACACCCCCTAAGGGATTAGAGACGACATCAGGAGGTCAGCCAGTCTTCGAGCCTAAGATCCGGTACACGAGTGAATTCTTCGACATTGTGGGTCACCAGGATCAAGTCGAGAGCGAGCGCATGGGAAGCGATGAGCAGATCGTTGGGTCCGATCGGCCGTCCCCTCTTGTCGAGCTGGGAGCGAATTTCGGCGTAGCGGCGATCGGAGTCCTTGTCGAGAGGAAGGACTTCCAGAGTCTCCAGAAGGTTCTCGACGCGCTCCACCAGCCGGGGAGAGCCACTCTTGGCGCCGCCATAGCGCAGCTCGCAGGCGACCACGATGCTCGTGCAGATCGTGGCCTCCCCGAGGAGAGCGACCTTCTTCGCTACGCGACCCCCAGGGTTCCGCAGCAGGTCCGAGAGGATGTTGGTGTCGAGGAGATAGCGAAATTCTGCCATCTCAGAGGTCCACGTCCTCGATCGGCTCGAGGTCGTCGATCTCCGGAAACTCCTCCTCCAGAGGAGCCCAGGTCGCCAAGAGATCGAGCAGAGACCGCCGCGGCATCGGTTCCACGATCAGCCGATTCCCCTCCTTCCGGAGAATCGCTTGATTGCCGGGAAGCTCGAGATCCCGCGGTATGCGGACCGCCTGGTTGCTCCCATTCCGGAACAAGCGCACGATTCGTTCAGGCTGCATGGTGTCCTCCCGGTCGCCGAGCGACCTATGCCTACGCATAGGCTAGCATGCGCCGTGCCACGGATCTCCAGTCCTGCCTCCAAAGAGGGCTGACCTGAAACGGCTGCTTCTCTGCTAAAGGAGGGTGAACAGCGTCGAGAAGCTCGGCCGGGAAGAATGGATCCGCCTCCAAGGTGTTGCCAGGCGATCCGGTCATCCGCTCCACACCGCATCGAGAGAGCCACCGGGAATCACTCAGGGCTGTCCCGGCATGACTGTCGCGGCCACGGCCCGCTTTCGTCGATCACAAGCACCTATTAAAAGAAAGGGAGCAGGCCTCGGCTCCGGTCCGAGACCCGCTGCCGCTTTACGTTGGGAAACGCAAGCTATGGAAGTCGGCTCGATCAAACTTCTGCCGGGGCAGGCGCGCGAGTTCCTGGAGCTGCTGCAGAGAGAACAGGATCCCTCCCCCGTCGCCCTCGACTCGCGGCTACACGAGATCAGGAGCGAGATCGCCCGTCGCGGCACGTACCGCCAGACCTCCGAGGAGCTTGAGACCGGGGCGCGCATCGCCTGGCGCAACAGCACCCGCTGCGTCGGCCGCAAATACTGGCCCTCGCTGATCGTCCGCGATTGCCGCCAGCTCGAGAGCGCGGAGGAGATCTTCGCCGCGCTGGTCGATCACCTCCGGCTCTCCACCAACGGCGGGCGGGTCCGGCCGATGATCACCGTCTTCGCGCCCCAGGAGCTCGGCCGGTTGGGGATCCGCATCTGGAACGAGCAGCTGATCCGCTACGCCGCCTACCGGCAGCGCGACGGCTCCATCGTGGGCGACCCGAGGCAGGCCGAGCTCACCGAGGTGGCGCGGAGCCTGGGATGGCGCGGCGGCGCGGGGACGGCCTTCGACATCCTGCCGGTCGTGCTCCAGATGCCTTCCGGCAAGATGCGCCTCTTCGAGATCCCCCGCGACGCCATCCTCGAGATCGCGATAACCCACCCGCAATATCCCTGGTTCGCCGGGCTCGGCCTGCGCTGGCACGCCCTCCCCGCCATCGCCAACATGCTCCTCGAGGTCGGCGGCATCCGCTATCCGGCGGCGCCGTTCAGCGGCTGGTACATGCTGACCGAGATCGCGGCGCGCAACTTCGCCGACGAGAGCCGCTACAACCTCCTGCCGGTGATCGCCCGCAAGCTCGGCCTGAACACGAAACGCGAGGAGAGCCTGTGGCGCGACCGCGCCCTCATCGAGCTGAACGCCGCCGTCCTCCACTCCTTCCGGCGGGCCGGGGTGAAGATCGTCGACCATCACACCGTCTCCCGGCATTTCGTGGAGTTCGAGAGCCGGGAGAAGCAGAGCGGACGGGCCACCTACGCGGAGTGGGCGTGGATCGTCCCCCCGATCTCCGGCTCGGCCTCGCCGCTGTTCCACCGCCCCTATCAGAACGTCGAGCTGAAGCCGAACTTCTATTACCAGTCGCCGCCGTGGCAGGAGCTGGAGATGGCGTCCGCCTGCCCGTTCCACACTGGCTAGCCGGCGGACGAGGTGATTGTATGAATACCTCCACGCGCTCTCTCTCCCCGGCCGGACAGCACCAGATCCTCGTCGAGTGGAACGAGCCGCCCGATTATCCGCGTGGCGGGCTGCTGCCGGACCTCGTCGCCGAGCAGGTGGCGCGGCGCCCGGACGCGGTCGCGGTGGTCGCCGGCGAGCAGCGGGTCCTTTACCGCGACCTCGCGGCGCGCGCCGGGTGCCTGGCCGCGGGCCTGCGCCGCCGCGGCGTCGGACCCGAGGTGATCGTGGGGCTGTTGCTGGAGCGTTCGCCGGACGTCGTGGCCGTCATTCTGGCCCTCTGGCAGTGCGGTGCAGCCTACCTCCCCCTCGATCCCGAGCTCCCCGCAGACCGCATGGCCTGGCTGCTGGCGGACGGCCTCCGCGGCCCGGGGCCACGGCTGGTGGTGACCCAGCGGGAGCTGGCCAGCCGCATCCCCGCCGCGGAGGCCGGGGTGGATCTGGCGCCGGTGGAGGATCTCGGCTCGGCCGGGGACGAGGGGGGCGCGGGCCTCCCCCTCCAGCCGGGGAACGTGGCGTACGTGATCTACACCTCGGGCTCGACCGGCCGGCCGAAGGGGATCATGATCTCGCACGGCTCGCTGGCCAACCGCATCCTCTGGGCCCGCGGCACGGAGTTCGGGCCGGACAACGCCTACCTGCAGAAGACGTCGCCGACCTTCGACATCTCCCTCTCCGAGACCTGGACCCCGCTCGCCTCGGGAGGGCGGTGCGTGCTGGTCCGCCCCGGCGGGCAGCGTGACCCCCTCGAGCTGGCGGAGCTCATCCACCGCGAGCGGATCACCCACGCGAGCTTCCCGCCCCCCCTGCTGCGGCTGCTGCTCGAGGTCCCCGGCGCGGCGGAGAAGCTGCGCAGCCTGCGCGTCCTGATCACCGGCGGGGAGACGGTGCCGCCCGACCTGCCGCGGCTGGCGCTGCGGCTCCTCCCCGCGACGCGCGTCTACAACCGCTACGGCCCCACCGAGACGACGATCTCGTGCATGAGCGGGGCCTGCCGGCCCGAGGGGCACGGCGAGACCGTGCCGATCGGGCGCGGGACCGCCCGCACCCGGGTCTACGTCCTGGACGAGGAGCTGCAGCCGTTGCCCCCCCTGGAGGCGGGCGAGATCTACCTCGGGGGCCCCGGGGTGGCCCGCGGCTATCTGGGGCGGCCCGACCTGACGGCGGAGAGGTTCGTCCCCGATCCCTTCGCCGGCGCCGGCGCGCGCCTCTACCGGACGGGGGACCGGGCGCGGTGGCGCCCCGAGGGCTCGGTGGACTTCCTGGGGCGGGTGGACTACCAGGTCAAGGTCCGCGGCTATCGCGTCGAGATCGAGGAGGTGGAGCTGGCCCTGATGGAGCTCCCCCAGCTCCGCGAGGCGGCGGTGGTGCCGCTGGAGGAGGCGGCCACCGGCTCCAGCCGCCTGGTGGCCTGCGTGGTCTCCGCCACCGGCGCGCCGCTCGACGCGGGCGAGCTGCGGCGGTTCCTGGGCCGCCGGCTGCCGGAGTACATGATCCCCGGTACCTTCGTCCCCCTGGCCGAGATGCCGCACACGCTCAGCGGCAAGATCGATCGCGCTGCCGTCCGCGAGCTCGCCGCCCGCGGCCGCCAAGCGCCGGCCTCCGACACCGCGCCGCAGAGCGGGCTGGAAGCGGCGCTCACCCGGCTGTTCGCCGATCTGTTGCAGGTCGCCGGGGTCGGCGCCGAGGAGAGCCTACTCGACCTCGGCGCCCACTCCCTGCTGTTCGCCACGCTGCAGGGGCGGTTGCGGGGCGAGCTGGGGGTCGAGGTGGGGCTGGCCGACCTGATCCGCAACCCCTCGGCGCGCGCCCTCACCCGCTTCGTCGCGGCCGGCGAAGCCGGGGTCGAGATCACCGCCGGGCAGCTCGCGGCCGAGGCCGAGCTGCCGCCGGAGATCCGCCCCGCCGCGGCACTGGGAGCGCCGGCACCGCTTCCGGCAGCGGTCTTCCTCACCGGCGGCACGGGCTTCCTCGGGGCCCACCTCCTCACCGAACTGCTGGAGCGGACCCGCGGACCGGTCTTCTGTCTGGTCCGCGCCGCGGACGCCGAGGCGGGGCGGCAGGCACTGCGCCGCGCCGCCGAGCAGTACGGTCTCCGGCAGACCGGGGCTGAAGAGCGGATTGTGCCGGTCGTCGGCGATCTCGCGCGCCCGCACCTTGGCCTCGCCGCCGGGGCTTTCGACGAGCTGGCGGCGGGCGTGGAGGCGATCTATCACTGCGGCGCCAACGTCAACCATCTCTGGCCTTACGAGGTCCTGCGCGCGGCCAACGCCGAGGCCACGCGGGAGGTCCTGCGCCTGACCGTCCAGGGACGGGCCAAGACACTGCATCACGTCTCGACGCTCTCGGTGCTGGAGAAGGCCCCCTACCTGCAGGCCGAAGCCGCGCCCGAGGCGCCGCTCGAAGCTGGCTCCGCGGGACTCCACGGCGGCTACCGCCAGAGCAAGTGGGTGGCGGAGCGGCTCGTCCAGGCGGCCATCGAGCGCGGCGTGCGGGCGGTGATCTACCGCCCGGGATGGCTCACCGGCAGCAGCCGCACCGGCGCCCTGAACCGGGCGGACTTCCTGACCCGGCTGGCCATCGGCTCGCTGCGGGCGGGAATGGCTCCAGGCCTGGGTCCCGTCGAGAGCTGCCCGACGCCCGTGGACTGGGCCGCCGCGGCGCTCGCCTGGCTGTCGCTGCGGCCCGAGTCGGCGGGCCGGGTCTTCCATCTCATCAATCCCTGTCCTGTGGACTTGGAGCGGGTGCTCGACTGGGCCCGCGAACTCGGCCATCCGCTGCGCCGAGTCCCCACTAGCGGTTGGGCCGCGGCGCTCGCGGATCTGGGCGCGAACGGCAGCGAGCTGCTCAAACCTCTGACGGAGTTTCTCCGCCAGCTCGCCTCCTCGGCTGCCACCGCTCCGCAGCGGTATCAGCCCCTGCGCTTCGCTAGCGCCGAAACGCGAGCGGCTCTGGCGGAGGGGTCCATCGAGTGCCCGCCCCCCGACCGCCGTCTGCTGGAGGTCTATCTGTCTTCCTTCGTCGAGCTCGCCGCCGGCTGAGCCTGCTCGTCGCGCTCGTACCAATTAGCGAGGACCCGGACCAGAAAGAGTTTTTTCAGCAGCCCTGCCAGAGTTCACCGAAGGAGCACCGCTAGGCCCTGATCGGCGGCTTCGCCGGCAATATCTCCACCAGGTTTGGCAGGACGTGGGGCGGGTAGCTCAGCAGATGGAGGATCGTCGCCGCGATGTCCGCCGGTTTCAGCATCCAGCTCCGGTCCTTGAGGTCGCCCCGGTGGGAGAAGCTGGTATCCACGAAGCCGGGGAGGATGGCCGCGACCCGCACGCCGTGGGGGCGCAGGTCGAACATGGCGACCTCCGAGAGGGTGATCAGGCCGGACTTACTAGCGCTGTAAGCCCCGCAGCCCGGAGCGGAGTGTTTCCCAGAGAGGGAGGAGATATTGAAGATCCACCCCGTGCCCTGCCGCTTCATCGCCGGAGCCACGGCGTGTAGAAAATAGAAGCTGCCCGAGAGGTTGGTCTCGATCACCTTGCGCCACTGCTCGCCGGTCATCTCGTCGACGGCACCGAAGATTCCGATGCCGGCGTTATTGACCAGGCAGTCGACCCGCCCCTCCTCCCGCAGCGTCTCTTCGACGAAAGCGTCCACCTCTCCCTGATTGCGGACATCCACTCCCCGGCCGGTGACGGCGGTCGCGTCTCCGCAGGACGCCCGAAGCTCCCGTTCTGCCTCCTCTACCTCCTCGCTTAGGCAGCAGAAGCGGACTCGCCAGCCCTCCTTGAGCAGGGCCTCCGTGATCGCTCTCCCGATTCCCCGGCTCCCGCCGGTGACGATGGCGACGGCCTTCTTCCCCGTATCATCCGCCATAATGGGCCTCCTTGATTAGTATATCCGAAAAACTATATACTTCTCTTGCCTGAGGTGACCTTTATGCCTTCTGCAACTGAGAGAAAGCCCAGCCCTGCTCTCAGCGACCGCCTATTGGGCCTTGCCGCCGCGGCCTTGAGCGGCACCCAACGGAAGATCGAAACCGCCCAGAGATGGGTCCGGTTCCAGCGTGGGGTCCGTTACCGGTACCATCTCCGCCCGGACGACATCTTCGTCGCCAGCTATCCGAAGTCGGGGACGACGTTGATGCAGATGATGCTCCAGCAGTTGAAGACCTCGAGCGAGGTGGACTTCCGCCACATCAACGACGTCTCGCCCTGGTTCGAGGTGGAGATCGCCCACGAGACCCTGCAGCACCTGGAGCTGCCTTCGCCGCGGGTCTTGAAGACCCATCTCGCGTATGGACAGGTGCCCCGGGGCGCGCGCTATATCTACCTCGCCCGGGACGTGCGCGACGTCGCCTGGTCGGCCTACCACCACAGCCGGATGATCATGGGGGCAACGCCCCCGCTTGAGCTGTTCATGGAACAATTCTTCGCAGGGCGGACCAGGTTCCGATCGTGGTTCGAGCACATCGAATCCTGGTGGCCCCACCGCAACGACGACGACGTGCTCTTCCTGCGCTACGAGGAGGTGACCGCCGACCTGGAGGGCACGGCCCGCCGGGTCGCCGCCTTCTGCGGCCTCGAGGTCCGCGAGGAGGAGATGCCAAGGATCGTCGAGCGTTGCGGCATCGAGTTCATGCGGCGGCACCAGGAGAAGTTCGATCCCCGGCCGGTCCTCCTTGGACGCATTCCTGGTCTCTCGCTCGGCTCCGTGCAGTTCATCCGCGAGGGGAAGACCGGCAGGGGCCGGGAGGTCCTAAGCCCGGCGCAGGAACAGCTCGTGGCCAGCAAGCTGGCCGCCCTCCGTCAGAAGCTCGGCGTCTCCACTGAGGATCCGTATACTGCTCTCCTGCATCCCTGTCTCGCCGACTGAAGCCGTCGTATTCTTCCGCCGAGCCGGCTAATCGCCAAAGTGACAGCGCTGCGCCGCGATGATCTCACCGTCACGTTCAGCAACCAGATCGCGCAATGAGTCGCTGTAGCACTCCGTGTACGGGCGGTGTGAGGAAATGTTCGTCGGCTCGTGCTGCAGAATGAACCGCCGCATGGGTTCCGTAACCGGCTGACCGACCGCTGCGAGCATTTCGAGCAGATCGGCGCGCATGTTCTCCATTCGTCCCACGTGCAGCGTTCCCGCTCCTCCGGAAAACATATAGCGATAGAGCCAGGCATAGAAGCCGATACGCGTGCCGCGGATGGACGCGACTGCGAAGCCCGGCACATTGAGCCCGCGTCCCGAGTATTGCGACGGCAGTGCCGCGATCAGTGGAGCGAGGTGCGTATCGACTGTACCGAGATCGAGCATATTGCGGATGGTGGCTTCGAATCCGAGGCGTCCGTCCTCGCTCAGGATTCGGTAGAGGGCGTTGGGCACCGGACGCGAGGACTGAAACGCATACCATGAGACGTAATAGCTCCAGGGTGTGCGCGCGAGACCGAGAACCGGCAGGTGTGAGATCGCGCTTGGAATGAGCGTTTGTGGCAGGTGATACCCGAGCCGATGCGCACCTGGAATGAACCGCAGCAGACAATCGTTGACGAACGTGCCGCCCGACTTGTGGAGATGAATGAAGACGAAGTGATCCGTCGCAATCATCGGACAGGCGAGTGCCGCCGGGCTTCGGCGGCGAAATGCGGCTCCTCGAGCACAACGGCCAGGGCACTGAGGAAGACCAGGCGATGTGCGAGTCTCAATGGAACCACGGGGGATCTTCCTCCTGCCGATTGGTTCGGCACACTTCACACCCTATTATCCCAAGTGCTTGCCAGCCCCAAATGGTGACAGGACCGCCGCTCGGGACCCAGCCATGGACTGGGCCCGTTCTACCGGGTCTCTGCCGCCGAAAGCCGGGAAGGGCCGACGGCATACAGCGCACGCCGGACCGCCGCTAGCTCCCGGTCCGCTTGCAGGTCTCGCGATCCGTCTCGATCAACTTGCCTTGGGCTTGAGTCTCGCCCCGGTGCTCGAGCTCGGAATCGCTCTTTTTGGTGAACGTGTCGCGGCCGGAGGTGGATTCACCGGCAAAGGCCAGCTTACCCTCTTGCAAACCGGAGGACGTTTCGCGCCCGTGGCCGCCGAAGCTGTCGAAGCCGTCCTGAGTGAAGATCTGCGCCTTCCGGTCGAAGCCCCAAACCCAGACGAAAACGAACGGGTGGGGATTCTCCGCCGTCTTCTTCTCTTCGTAGCGTCCCGTATACCAGAAGCCGCCGATGTCTTTCTTGACTTGCAACGCTGCCTGCGTCACGTGTGGCAACCTGGCGGGCCCGGCATTGATCTGGCCGGTGCAGGTCCATTCGCCTTCGAAATATTTTAGTTGGTCCAGCTCCGGAGCGGGTGACGGCCTCGCCGCAGCCGGCGGCGACGGCTTGGTGGTGGGCTGCGCCACGGAGCTTGACACGGTGGCGGCAATCATGGCGGCCATACCGAGCGCAAGAAATCCGGTCTTCATCGCGGGTCTCCTCCCTACTTCGCTGAGAGCCGCCTTCAACGGCGACATTCTTCTTTGCATGTAGATACTAAGTTAATCTAGAGCGCTGATCAAGCGCGTAGGCCTAAGGGCGACCGTTCTTCTGCCTGGAGCAAGCCGCTCGAGGCGGAGCGGAAGATTCATGCCACTGTCCCCAGGGAGAGGGCGAAGGCGAGCACGGCCGCGCATTGTCTCGCGGGCAGGCGTCGGCGCACTATAGGTAATTGGAGCTTTTCGGCGGGTTTGCATGAGAGCATCCATCGTAGTCCTTCAAGGCCGTCGCCACGGCCCATCGCATCCTGCCGAGTTAAGGCACCTTTAGGAGGACTTGTGGCGTTCGATTACATCATTGTCGGTGCGGGAGCCGCTGGGGCGGTACTCGCGTCCCGCCTCACCGAGCGTTCGTCGACGAGCGTGTTGCTGCTGGAAGCGGGTCCGGACCTGCGCTGGTCCGAGTGCCCACAGGCGATGCGGTCGGTGAATCCGGGCGAGATCGTCATGTCGCCCGAGCTGAAGATGTTCCGCTGGAACGAGCTGACCGCCATGCGCACCGAGTCGCAACCGCGGTTCGCGTTCTTTCGTGGGCGCGGCCTCGGCGGCAGCACGGCGATCAACGGGATGTTCGCCGTCCGCGGGATCCCCGCGGACCACGACGAATGGGCGTCCGGCGGCTGCCCGGGCTGGTCCTGGGACGACGTGCTCCCGTGGTACCGCAAGCTCGAGGACGACCTCGACTTCGCCGATCGCCCGTATCACGGGTCCGGCGGACCGTACCCGGTGTGGCGTCCACCGTTGGACGGCTGGGGCGTCGTCGATCTCGCCGTCCGCGAAGCCGCCCTCGCGGCAGGACACGCGTGGTGCGAGGACCACAACGCGCCGGCCGGCACTGGCGCCTCGCCGTACGCGGCAAGCGTCCGCGACGGCTGCCGCGTCTCCACCAACGACGCCTATCTCGAACCTGCACGAGGACGCGACAACCTCACGATTCTGGGCGACGCGCTGGCCGATCGGGTGGTCGTCGAAGCAGGACGTGCCGTTGCCGTCGAAGTCATCCGCAACGGCCGGCCTGAACGGTTCGCAGGCGGCGAGGTGATCGTCTGCGGCGGAGCCGTCCATTCGCCGGCGATCCTGCTGCGGTCCGGGATCGGTCCGGCAGACCCGTTGCGCTCGCTGGGCATCGACGTCGTCGCCGGTCTGGAAGGCGTCGGACGCAACCTCGGCGACCACCCGATCGTGTCGGTCGTGCACCTCGGTCCGCACGACCGTTCGTGGCTCGCGCCGAACGGGCGCCACGGTAACTGCTACGTGCGGTACTCGTCCGGCATGCATGACGCGGGCGAGAACGACATGGCAATCCTGGCGCTCTGCCACCCGCCGGGCATGTTGCCGGGGATACCGAGCGTGGGCACGGTCGGTGTGAGCGTGTGGCGTCCCTACTCGCGCGGCGAGCTTCGCCTTGCAAGCACGAATCCAGCGGTCGATCCCGTCATCGACGAGAGGATGCTGTCGGACCGGCGCGACCTGGAGCGGATGCGCGCCGGCCTGCGGCGGCTGCTCGACTTGATCGAACACCCGGCGATACGCGGTTTGAGCGCGGTTCGCGTCGTCGGCGGTCCGAAGACTGCGCAGCCGCTTCCGCAGGACCCGTCGGACGCCGATCTCGACCGGATCGCGCTGACAACGGCAAGCGACGCGCAGCACATCGCCGGGACCTGCAGGATGGGCGATCCGTCCGAGGCGCAGACCGTCGTCGATTCGTCGGGTCGTGTCGTCGGCGTCGACGGCCTGCGCGTGATCGACGCGTCGGTGATTCCCGCATGTCCGAGGGCGAACACCGCGCTCGCGACGATCATGCTTGCGGAGAAGCTCGCGTCAGAGCTCTAGCCGGCAACCGGATGTTTCTCATGGCGAGTTTGTCCCTCTTGGCGGCATGGGGATCACCTAAGATGTAGAGAGGCTGATGATTACTAAATTATGTCTCTTGGCGAATCCTAAATAGGTCCTTCGGTGAAGGTATCGCAGACGATCTTTCCAACGCAGCTTCTGCCACTCTCCAGGAGGTGGGTTTTGAAGGTGCGGCCGGCTGGTCCCAACGGGGACCCGGAGGCCGCGGGACGGGTCCCGGTGGTCTGCTACCTCCCAGCCCGGCGGGCCGTCCACCTCGATCCAACGGCTGCCATTCGCCAGGACTGAGGCAGCCGGCATTGAAGGAGCTGGAGCCAGGAGGCGTAGATGAAGTGGTCTTCCCTTTGTGACGTGGCGCGCTCGCGGGCGCAGGAAACGCCTGACCGCCTGGTTTTCTGCTATCTGACCGGCGTCTTCGGCGATGAGGGTGCGCCGGGCCCGCTCTTTCGCTACGGTGCCCTCGACCGGCAGGCCCGCGCCATCGCCGCCGTGCTGGCCGACTCCGTTCCGGCCGGCTCGCGGGCTCTGCTCCTCTATCCGCCGGGACTCGACTTCATCTCGGCTTTCTTCGGCTGCGTCTATGCCGGCGTGATCGCTGTGCCCGTGCCGCCCCCGGATTCGCGGCGGGTCCGCAGAACCCTGGCCCGCCTGCTGGCGGTGAACGCCGACGCGCGGCCGGCCCTCGCGCTCACCACGTTCCAGTACACGGCCGGGGCCGACGCTCTCTCCAAGCAGGCGCCGGAGCTGGGGGCGTTGGCATGGATCGCCACGGACCAGATCGAGCCCACCGAAGCCGACGGCTGGCGGGAGCGGAACGCGAGGAGCGACGACGTCGCGTACCTCCAGTACACCTCGGGATCCACCTCGACCCCCAAAGGAGTCGTGGTCAGCCACCGCAACCTGCTCGCCAACTCCGAATCGATCCAGGGAGCCTGGGGGTATAGCCCCGACAGCGCTGCCTTGATGTGGGTGCCCAGCTTCCACGACGACGGGCTGGTGCACGGGATCGTTCAACCTCTCTATTCCGGCTTCCCGTCGTACCTGATGTCTCCCTCCTCCGTGGTGGAACGGCCGGCCCGCTGGCTCAAGGCCATCAGCCGTTTCCGGGCCACCCACAGCGGGGGCCCGAACTTCGCCTATGCCCTGTGCGTGGACCGCATCCCCGCCGAGGAGCGCGAGGGGCTGGACCTTGGGAGCTGGAAGGTGGCCTACAACGCGGCGGAGCCCATCCGCCCCGAGACCCTGGAGGCCTTCAGCCGTGCTTTTGCCGGCAGCGGCTTCCGCCGGGAGGCCTTCTTCCCGGCCTTCGGCCTGGCCGAGGCGACTCTGCTGGTCTCCACCAAGGCCGGCGGGGGCGACCCGATCCTGCTCCCCGTACGCAGCGACGTGTTGGAGGCCGAGGGGAGAGTGGTCCCCACCCCGGGTCCGGCCCCGAGGACGAAGACGCTGGTCGGTTGCGGCCGGGCGGTGCCGGGGACCGAGGTGGTCATCGCCCACCCCCGGAGCGGCCGGCAGTGCGGCCCCGGCGAGGTCGGCGAGGTCTGGATCTCCGGCCCCGGTGTGGCGCAGGGCTACTGGAACAACCCGGACGCCACTGCGGAGACCTTCGGAGCCCGCCTGGCCGGCGGCGGTCCCTTCCTGCGCACGGGAGACCTGGGGTTCCTGTGCGATGGCGAGCTGTACATCGCCGGCCGGCTGAAGGACGTGATCATCATCCGTGGCCGCAACTATTATCCCCAGGACATCGAGTTGACGGTCGAGCAGGCCAGCCCTCAGATGCGGCCGGGCTGCGGGGCGGCCTTCTCTCTGGAGCTCGACGGCGAGGAGCGGCTCATCGTCGTGCAGGAGGTGAGGACGCCGGGCCTGGCCGACGCCGAGGCGCTCGCCGAGACCGTGTGCCGCGAAGTGGCGGAAGCCCACGAGCTGCAGGTCTACGCTCTGATCCTCATCCCGCCCAAGACCCTCCCCAAGACGTCCAGCGGCAAGGTCCAGCGTCACGCCTGCCGGGCCGAGCTCCTCAAAGGGCAGCTCGAAGAGGTGGGCGGCTGGCTCCTGGGCCGCTCGCCCGCCCGGGCCGGGGCCACGCCGCCCGAGTCAGCATCCGAGTACCTGCGCCGCCGCCTGGCCGAGGGCCGGCCGCCGACGGCCTCCGGGGTGGCCGCGGCCGCCGGTTCCCCTGAGGTTTCCCGGCCTTCTAAGGAGAGGGCAGATGAGGTCGTGACATGGCTTCGGGGCTGGGCGCGGGAGCGCGTCAGCTCCCGCCTCATCGACGAGCGGCGGTCGATTCCGCCTTCCGTGGTCCTCGACCTGGGCAACCGCGGTCTCTTCGGCCTGCGCGTGGACGGCAGCCAGGGAGGTCTGGCCCTGTCCCACCGTGAGACGGTGCGGGTGCTGGCACAACTCGGCGCCATCGACCTGACCCTCGCCTGTCTGGTCACCGGCCATAACAGCCTGGGGCTCCGGCCGCTGGAGCGATATGCCACTCCGAGCGTGCGGCAGGCTCTGCTGCCCGATCTGGCGCGGGGCCGGGCCTTCGCCGCCTTCGCCCTGACCGAGCCGGGAGCGGGCTCGAACCCCCGGGCGATCGCCACCCAGGCGGTTCCCTCCGACGGTGGCTGGCGGCTGCGGGGGAGCAAGGCCTGGATCGGTTCCGCCGCCTGGGCCGGGGTGATCCACGTCTTCGCCCAGACGCCCGCGGCGGCGGGCCGGGCCGGGGGCATCACAGGCTTCGCCGTGCGCCAGGGAGCCCGTGGGCTCCGCTTGGGTCCCGAGGCGCTCACCATGGGGCTCCGGGGGATGGTGCAGAGCTCGTTCTTCCTCGACGATGTCCTGGTGGGGGAGGAAGATCTCCTGGGGACCGTAGGGGGAGGGCTCGAGGTGGCGGAGGACGCGATCGCCCTCTCCCGTCTCTTCCTCGGGGCGGTGAGCGTCGGCGGGATGAAGCGTTGCGCCCAGCTCATGGCGCGCTACGCCGACCGGCGCAGCGTCGCGACGGGCCGTCTCCTCGATCATCCGGTCACCCGCTCCCGCCTCGGCGAGCTGGCCGCAGCCGCGGCGGCTGCCGAGGCTCTGACCGACATCGCGGCCGCGCACCTCGATGCAGGAAGGCCCGTGCCGCACGAGGTCCTCGCCGCGCTCAAGACCGCGGCCGCCGAATCCCTCTGGCAGGCCGCCGACCACTTGGTGCAATGCCTGGGGGGCAGAGGATACGTAGAAACGAACCTCGCGCCGCAGATCCTGCGCGACGCACGGGTCTTCCGGATCTTTGAAGGCCCCTCGGAGGCCCTCTACCAGTTCATCGGCGCGAGCCTCCTGCAGAGCGGCGAGATCGCGGTGTTCCTCCGGCAGCTCCCGGGTGGGCCCGCCGTTGCGGACCGCCTGGAGGAGGTCGTCACCGAAGTCCGGGAACAGGCTCCCCGCCGCCTGGACGCGACTGACCGGGTGGCTGCCCTGCGCTGGGTCTACCATCGGGCCGGCGAGCTGGCCACCTCGGCCTTGCTGCTCGCGGCGCTCGAATCGCAACCCGGCGCGAGCCGCCGCGCGGCCGAGTGGGCCCGGGCGCGCTTCGAGGTGGACGCGCGCAAGGCCCTCCAGGGAAGCCCCGAAGAGACTGCCCTCTTGAGCCCCACGGAGACCGCGAGCCTGCTGGAGGAGCTGGCCGGTGCCATCGGCGACGTGGAGCAAGGGCTGGCCGGCGAGGACCATGTCATCGATCCCCTGCTGTGGCGCGAGCCGTCTCCGTTGGCCCTCGGGAACAGTGCCGAGCCGGCGGCCCCGTGGAGCCCGCCGGAGACCGGAAGGGCTCTCCCGGAGCCCGGGGAGCCACCGGCCCGCCTGGAAGCCGCGCCGTTCTCCGAAACGGTTCGCGAGTGGATGGTGCAGTGGCTCGTCGCCCGAATCGGCCTCGCGGAGGCCGCAGTCGACTGCGCGAAACCCTTCACCTCACTCGGCCTCGATTCGGTGACCGGGGTGCAGATGGCCACCGACCTGGGAGACTGGCTGGGCCGCCCCATGGAATCTACTCTGGCCTGGGACTTCCCTACCATCGATGCTCTCACCGCTCATCTCGGCAGTGAGGCCAACGGCAACGGCAGCCCTCAGGGGCAGGCTCTCTACGATGAGGACGTGCTCGCCCTCCTGCGAGATATCGAGACGCTGTCGCCGGAAGAGGCGGACCGGGCCCTCCAGCAGGAGATGCTCAGATTGAAAGAAGGAGTCCCCAATGACTGACCTTTCGGGCCGCTTGGCCAACCTCAGCGAAACCCAGCGGGCTCTGCTCAATCTCCGCTTGGAGGCGAAGAGGCTGCGCCCGGAGCCGCTCGCGATCATCGGCATGGCCTGCCGGTTCCCGGGCGCCGACAGCCTCGACGCCTACTGGCAGCTCCTCCGGGACGGCGTCGACGCCGTCACCGAGGTGCCACCGTCGCGCTGGGACGCCGACGCCTACTACGACCCCGACCCGGGCGTATCGGGCAAGATGAACACCCGCTGGGGTGGGTTCCTCCCGGATGCAGATCTCTTCGACGCGGGCTTCTTCGGCATCTCTCCCCGCGAGGTGGTGCAGATGGATCCGCAGCAGCGGCTGCTCCTGGAAGTGACCTGGGAGGCCCTGGAGGATGCGGGGGTACGACCCGATCGCCTAGCGGGCTCGCCGACCGGCGTCTTCGTGGGGATCTTCATGGATGACTACAAGCGCATCCAGATGTCGGACCTCAGCAACATGGACAGCTACGCGGGCACGGGCTCCAGCTTCAGCATCGCCGCCAACCGGATCTCGTATCAGCTCGACCTCCGCGGTCCCAGCTTGGCCATCGACACCGCGTGCTCCTCATCTCTGGTGGCCGTCCACCTCTCGTGCCAGAGCCTGCAGAACGGTGAGACATCGCTGGCGATCGCCGGCGGCGTCAACCTCATCCTGTTGCCCGACTCGACCATGCAACTGACCAAGTCCGGCCTGATGTCTCCCGACGGGCGGTGCAAGGCCTTCGACGCCTCGGCCAACGGCTATGTCCGCAGCGAGGGCGCGGGAGTCGTGGTCCTCAAGCTCCTGTCGAAAGCCCTGGCCGATGGAGATCCGATCCATGCCGTAATCCGGTCGACGGCCGTCAACCAGGACGGGCGGACCAACGGCCTCACCTCGCCCAACCGCTTCGCCCAGGAGGCGGTCCTGCGCGAAGCCTACCGCTCTGCAGGCGTGTCGCCGAGCCAGGTCCAGTACGTCGAGGCCCACGGCACCGGCACGGCCGTGGGCGATGCCATCGAGTGCCGGGCCCTGGGGGCGGTCTTCGGCCCGGGCCGTCCGGATTCGCAGCCCCTGACCATCGGCAGCGTCAAGACGAACATCGGGCATCTCGAGACGGGAGCCGGCGTCGCCAGCCTGATCAAGGTCGCGCTCGCAATGCGCCATGGCCAGATCCCGGCCAGTCTGCACCTGAAAACCCCCAACCCCGAGATCCCCTTCGAGGAGCTGGGCCTCAAGGTGCAGACGAGCCTCGGCCCCTGGCCGCACATCGCCAGCCAGCCGCTCCTCGCCGGCATCAGCTCCTTCGGGTTCGGCGGCACAAATTCACACCTGGTCCTGGAGGGGCCGCCGGAGGGGTCCGCCCTGAGCGGCGCAGCTGTCGAGCGTCCGCTGCACGTCCTCACGCTTTCGGCGCGCAGCGAGCCCGCTCTCGTGGCGCTCACCCAGCGCTACCGCGAGCACCTCGCCGCGGGCGATGGGGAGCCGCTCGCGGACCTCTGCTTCTCCGCCAACACCGGCCGCACCTTTTTCAAGTACCGCCTGGCCGCGGTCGGGACCACCCGGGAGGATCTCGCCCGGCAGCTCGCGGACGTGGAGAGCCCGGACGGTCCGCTGTTTCGGGGGGTCCAGCGGGGGCGCGAGCGCCCCAGGATCGCATTCCTGTTCACCGGCCAGGGCTCGCAGTACGCGGGTATGGGGCGCCGTCTGTTCGAGACGCAGCCGACGTTCCAGCGGGCTATCCTGCGCTGCCAGGAGGCGCTCGACGGCCACCTCGACCGGCCTCTGCTGTCCGTGCTGTTCCCGGAGCCTGGGCAGGAAGCCCTGCTGGACGACACGGCCTACACCCAGCCGGCGTTGTTCGCTCTGGAGTACGCTCTGGCGGAGCTCTGGCAGTCCTGGGGGATCGTCCCCGACGTCCTGATGGGCCACAGCGTGGGCGAGTACGCTGCCGCCTGCGTGGCCGGGGTCTTCACGCTGGAGGAAGGCGCCGCTCTCATCGCCCGCCGGGCCCGCCTAATGGCAGATCTGCCCCGGAACGGGGCCATGATGGCGATCTTCTCCAGCGAGTCCGAGGTCGCGTTGGAGGTCGGGCCGGTAGCGGACCAGGTCTCCATCGCCGCCGTCAACGGCCCGCTCAACACCGTGATCTCGGGCCACCGGCAGGCCGTTGAAACCGTCGCCCAGGAGCTCGGCCGGCGCGGGATCCGCGTCGAGGCCCTCCAGGTCTCCCATGCCTTCCACTCACCCTTGATGGAGCCGATGCTCGGCGAGCTCGAGGCCCAGGCCCGCAAGATCCGCTACGGCCCTCCCCAGCGGCCCCTCGTCTCGAACCTCACCGGCGAACTCTTCACGACGGGCCAGATGGACGCCGGCTACTGGCGCCGGCACGCGCGGCGGCCGGTCCGTTTCATGGCCGGAGTCGAAACGCTACGGCGGGCGGGCTGCACCGTCTTGCTCGAGATCGGGCCCGGCACCACCCTGCTCGGAATGGCGGCCAAGCTGGAGGGCGAGGACTCGGGCTCGCTGTTTCTCCCTTCGTTCAAGAAGAACCAGGACGATTGGGACCGCATCCTGAGCAGCCTTGCGACCCTTTTTGCGCACGGTTGCGAGGTGGACTGGCAAGGCTTCGACCGGAACTATCCCCGGACCCGCCGGAGACTCCCCACCTACCCCTTTCAGCGCGAGCGCTACTGGTGTGACGTGCGGCCGTCCAGGACCGGCCTGCCGGTGCCCTCCGGACAGCTCCTGGAGCGGAGGATCGACTCCCCCGCCCTCGACGGAGTGCTCTACGAGTCGGCCTTCGACGCCCGCCATCCCGCCTTCCTGGCGGATCACCAGGTCTTCGGCTCTGTCGTCGTCCCCGCCGCCGTCCTCCTCGTGATGGCCCTGGAAGCAGCTCGGGCTGCCGGCGACGGGAGCCTGGAGGTGAGCGACGCCGTCTTCGGCCGAGCCCTCGCCCTGCCGGAGGAGAGCGAGCAGGAGATGCAGCTCGTTCTGACCCGGGACGGCTCCCGCGGAGAGCGGTTCGCGATCTACAGCCGTGCCCGCACGGAGGGGCAGGAGGGAGGCTGGACCCTTCATGCGAGCGGCGAGGTCGGACCCGCCGAGAAATCCGCGGGAGGGGAGCCGCCATCGTTCAACGCCATCCGCAGCCGCTGCCGCAAGGAGGTCGACGGGCCGGCTTTCTACGAGGCGTTCGCCCGCCGCAAGATCGAGCTGGGGCCGTCCTTCCGCCGGATCGAGCGGGCATGGATCGGTGAAGGAGAGGCCCTGGGCCGTCTGCTCCCTGCCGCCGAGGGCGGTCCAGGCCCTGGATTCCTCCTGCACCCCGGCGTTCTCGACTCCGCCTTCCACGTCCTGTCCCCGACCCTGCCGGAGGCGGTGAAGGACGTGAGCTATCTGCCGGTCGCCATCGAACGCCTCCGGTTCTACAGCGCGTCGCAGCCGCCCCGGTGGAGCCATAGCCGCCTCCGCCCCGGGAGGGGCGCCGAGGCCGCCGGATTCACCGGCGATCTCTGGCTTTATGGCGAGGACGGCGAGCTGGTGGCCGAGGTGATCGGGATCGAGCTCCAGAGGGCGGAGAAGGAGTCGCTCCAGCAGCGGTCCGCCGAGCCCCTCGCGAGCTGGGTCTACGAGGTGGAGTGGGTCCCGGCGCCGGTGTCCGAGCCAGCCGAGCCGGCCGTACCGCGCAACGGCGGGCGGCCCGGTGTCTGGCTGATCATCACGGGAGCCGAGGACGAGGGCAGGTGGTTCTCCGAGCCGCTCGCGGCCCGGGGGGAGACCTGCATCGAAGTCGTCGTGAGCGAGGAGGAGCCGACGGGCGGAAGCTGGCGGCTAGATCCGCGGGATCCGGAGCCGTTCTTCGGGAGGGTGCAGAGGGAGCTGGCCGATCGGGGAATCCCTTGCCGCGGAGCCGTCCACCTGGTGGGGCTCTCCACGAGCCCGACGGCGGAGGTCCCCGGCGGCCGGGTCGAGGCGCAGCGGCGAATCTCCGGCAGCGCGCTGCAGCTCATTCAAGCCTTGTCCCGGCTCGACCGCACCGGCTGGCATCGCCTCTGTTTCGCCACCCGCGGCGCGCAGGCGGTGGCACCTGGGACCGCGGCGCTCTCGCTGGATGCGTCGCCGCTCTGGGGACTGGGAGCCGTGACCGGCTTCGAGCACCCGGAGCTGCGGCCCTTGATGGTCGACCTCGATCCCGCCGCTCCCGGGGAAGGCGCCAGCCAACTCGTCGCCGAGCTGTTCTCTCCTCCTGACGAGGATCGCCTGGCTTGGCGCGATGGAAAGCGGCTCGCTCCCCGGTTCACCCCTTCGGCGAGCCCGGCCCTGCGCGGTCCGCTGAGCCTCGCGGCGCCGCTGCGGGCGGACGGGACGTACCTCGTCACGGGCGGCCTGGGCGCTCTGGGCCTCGCGGTCGTCCGCTGGATGGTCCGGCGCGGGGCGCGGCACCTGGTCCTGGTGGGCCGGAACGCGGAGCGAGGCGCCGAAGCGGTCGAGGAGCTCCGGCAGAGTGGAGCCCAGATCGTGGCCGCCGCCGCCGACGTCGCCCAGCGGCAGGACATCGAGGCGCTGCTCGAAAAGATCCGCGCTTCCATGCCGCCCCTGCGGGGGGTCTTTCATGCCGCCGGAGTGCTGGACGAGGGCCTGTTGATCAACCAGACCTGGGACCGCTTCGCGGGCGTCCTGGCTCCCAAGGTCCAGGGGGCCTGGAACCTCCATGCCTTGACCCGTCCCGACCCGCTGGACCACTTCGTCCTGTTCTCCTCCGTCGTGCCCTGGCTCCCCTATGGCAGCATGGGGACGTACTCGGCAGCCAACACCTTCCTCGACGCGCTCGCCCACCAGCGGCGCGGAGAAGGACTACCGGCGCTGAGCATCAACTGGGGGCCGTGGGCCGACGTGGGCATGGCGGCGGGCAAGCAGGACATCTCCGGTGGCCTCTGGGAAGAGGAGGGGATCGGGATGATCCCGGTCCAGCAGGGAACCGAGCTGCTGGAGCGGCTGCTGGGCTCGAACCTGCCCCAGGCCGCGGTGGTTCCGATCGACTGGCCTCACCTCCTGCAGAAGCTCCCGGACCCCCGGGAGCGGCCCATGCTCTCACGGGAGCTGGAACGCCGCCGGCAGCTCGGGCGGCGCGGCCGTGCCGCCAAACCCGCGGAGGCGAAAGTCGACCTCACCGGCCTCGTCCAAGCGGCGGCTCCGGAGGAGCGCAAGGGCGTCCTCACCCGGTATATACGCGATCAGGTGATCCAGATCCTGCGGCTCCCGAATGGCAAGGAGTTGGATCTCCAGCTACCGCTCCAGTCCTACGGTCTCGACTCCCTGATGTCCATGACGATCCGCAACCGGTTGAAGTCCGCGACGGGGCAAGACCTGCCTCCGACCCTGTTGTTCGATCACCAGACCCTGGAGGACCTCAGCGGCTACCTGTACGCCCTGCTGCTCGACTCCGGACGGTCCAGCGAAGAGGCCTGAAACAAGGAGGCGACGTGCTGCCGGTCACCAAGCTCACCAAAGAAGACTTCGACCAGATCATCGAGCAGATCGAGGTGTTCTGGGGGGTCACCAACGACAAGCTCCTCTACGTGCACCACCCCATGTTCCTCTACGAATTTGGCGACACCGCCTACGTGGTCAAAGACGGCGACAAGGTCGCCGGCTACCTGTTCGGCTGTATCTCGCAGACGGACCCGCAGACCGCCTACGGCCACGTGATCGCCTGCCATCCCGACTACCGGGGCCGCGGGGTGGTGGAGACCATGATGAGGCGGTTCGGAAAAGAGGCCCAAGAGAGGGGTTGTACACGGGCCAAGGCGATCATCTTCCCCAAGAACTTCCGCTCCCTCCTCTTCCACATGAAGATGGGGTTCGAGCCTGAGGGGGAGGTAGGGGACGGCAACGGAGTGCGTGTCGTGAAGGACTACTGGGGAAAGGGGATCGACTACTCCGTCCTGTATCTGGACTTCACGAAGGTTCCCCCGGAGCTTGCAGCCGGCGGCGAGGCTTAGCCCTCGAGGAGCAAGATCTTCATGAACGTGCCCCTTTCAGGACAGGGGCTACAGCGGGTCCGCCGCGCTCCAGCCCGGGAGCTGGAGCAGTTGCACCAGCTTGTGCAGCTTGTGGTAGTCGGAGGTTCCTACAATTCGCAACCTCCCCTCGTGGAACGCCATGCTCGCGTTCAGGGCTCCACGGGAGATCGCGGTGAGGTCGGACGCCGACATGATGAGGGTGGCGAGAGCCTGCCCATTCTCCGGCTGGACCCCCAGGCGGTCCGGGCGCAGGTCTACGATCCAGATCCCCCCTTCCGGACCGTCGACGGCGAACCGGAAGGTGGCGTCGATGGAAGCCGCCAGGTCGGGCATGGACTGGATCTGTCCGGGGAGGAAGCTCTCGAAGAACCAGGGCATGGTGACCTTCCTGGCCGCCTCGGCGGCCGGGGGCTGCGCGCTCACCTCCGGATACCCGAGCTCCGAAAGAAGCTGCCACATCTCGGAGAGCACCTCCTCGGGGACCTCCTCGAGAGAGAGGCTCGATCCGGTTCCGATGCTTTCTTCGTCCTCGTGTCCGACCTCGCGCGCGGAGGAGAAAACGCTGTCCAGCATGCGCTCGTCCCAGGCCAAGCCGAGGAAGGAGAACAGGGGGCCGAGCACCTGCCCGGGGGTTCTCACCAGGTCTTCGTACCGGAGCCTGAAGCAGCGGTCCGGGGCGTCGCGCTCGCGCTCGAGGATCTCGCCCGTCATCTCGCACCACCAACGGATCGTGCCGGTGGGCACGTGCCCCGAGCTCTGGTAGATGTGCTTCTGGAGCCCGGTGATCCGCACGGCCGTGGGCATCGCCGAGACCGTCACGTCGAGGGCGTGGCGGTACAGGCATATGTATTTCGCCTCGGGGAACAGGATGTCGAGGAGCTTCAGGTGATAGACGTTGCTGGGCGTTATATCGCACCACCGGCGCTTGCCCTGGTGCGACGCGTAGTTGGCTATCCGCTCCTGGATGAAGGTTCGGATGGGCTCGGCGACGGCCTTCGTGATGGAGAACCTCCCCGCGGACTCCTGGATCGAGTCCCTGCCCTCGAGGCCGGCAAGGAGGATCGCGAGGGAGTGCGCGGCCTGGCCGAGGAAAAGCTCCGAGGGGCAGTAGATCTCCGGGTGGGTGTCGAGGATGGACCGGAGCAGCGTCGATCCGGACCGGTTGCAGGAGAGCACGAAGATGGGCTGGAGCGGGCTCTCCGTGGTGGCCAGCGTGGCGTTCATGGCTTGCCGAACTCCTCCTTCGAATGAATGGACGCCAGACGGCGTTCCGGGAGCCCCCTTGAGCCCAGGAGGTCGCGGAGCGACGAGATGTTGGCGTGCGCGGTCAACGGTCATTCCTCCCGGATGGCCGCCGCCGCGTCGAGGCCGACCGCCCGCCGGGCCGGGAAGTAGCACGCCCCCAGCGTCACGAGGACGAGCAGCGCGGTCATGGCGGCGTAGGTCCAGGGATCTTCCGCACTCACCCCGAACAGCAAGCCCGCGAGCACCTGCATCGCGAGCAGCGAGCCGGCGGCGCCGAGGATGATTCCGGCCAGGGCGGGGAGCATCCCCTCGCGAATGGCGCTGGCGAGGATGCGGGACCTCTGGGCGCCAAGGGCCACGCGGATGCCGATCTCGCGCGTGCGCCGACTCAGGGCGTAGGCGACGACGCCATAGAGCCCCACAGCCGCGAGCACCAGAGCCACGATGGCGAAGACGAACATGAGCGCCAACGCCAACCGGTTCGGGGCCACCGCGTCGGCGACGTAGTCGTCCATCAGCCGGACCTTGTCCATCGGAAGCTGCGGATCGATGCTCCGCAGTACCTGGCGAACGGCCGGCACGAGGCCTCGCGGGTCGGTCGCCGTGCGGATCAAGAAGGAGATCTCCTGGTCGGGTCGGGCCAACCGGTGGGCCGGCAGGTAGAGGGTCTCCCGGCCGTCCGCCTTCAGGTCCTGGTGGCGGATATTCTCGATCACGCCCACCACCTGGAACTCCTGCTCGCGGCCGCCGGGCGAGGCGAAGATCGTGCGGCCGAGCGGGCTCCGCGCCGGCCAGTTGCGCTCCGCCATCCGCTGGTCGATCAGCACCGCGTTCCTGTCCGTCTCCTGGAAGAGCCGTCCCGCCAGTAGCCGCGCGCCGATCGTGGTGGGGTAATTGGCCGCGATGACGCGGTAGTCCGAAAGCGGCGGCGTATCGCCTTTCGACGGTTTGTCCGGCGCGCGGTAGGGGCCGTACCAGATCTGCCCTTCGAGCGGCATCGGCCAGACGGCGCTGACCGACACCACGCCGGGAAGGCTGGTAAGACCATCCTCGAAGCGCTTCAGGAAGGTGATGGCCTCGGCCGGCCCCTGGTAGCGCACCCTCGGAACGCTGAGCGAGAGCGTCAGTAGGTTATGTGGATCGAAGCCCGGCCGCACCTCCTGCAGGCGGACGAAGCTGCGCAGCAGGAGGCCGGTGCCCAGGAGCAGCATCAGCGACAGGGACACCTCGGCGACGATGAGCAGCTTGCTCAGCCGCACCTCGCCGCCGCGCGTCCGCTCGCTGGCCTCCAGCAGGGCGCTGCTCAGGTTCCAGTTCCGGAAGCGCAGGGCGGGGAGCAGCCCCGAGAGGAGAGTCGCCAGCAGCGTCGCGCCGAGGGCGAAGGCGAGCACCGGACCGTTGATGCCGATGCTCTCCAGCCGCGGAATGCGCAGCGGCCCGAGAGCCGCCAGCAGGCGGATCCCCCAGTAGGCCAGCAGCAGGCCGAGGGCGCCGCCGAGCAGCGACAGCAGCAGAGACTCGAGCAGCATCTGGCGGGTAATCCGGCCGAAGCCGCTGCCGAGCGAGAGCCGCACGGCGATCTCCCGCTGCCGGTTGTGGGCGCGCACCAGGAGGAGGTTCACGACGTTCATGCAGGCGATGAGGAGGACAAGCGCCACGGCTCCCTGAAGGACCAGCAGGGTAGGCCTGACGTGGCCTACCACCTCCTGGTGCAGAGGCTCCACGCTGAGGTGGTAGCCGACCTGGGCGTGGTCGGGATAGCGGGCCCGGAGCTGCTCGGCGACGCCGTCCATCTCGGCTCGCGCCTGCGCCAGCGTCACGCCTGGCCGCAGGCGCGCGATGACGCGCAGGCTCGACAGGTCGAGCCGGCTCGTCACCCAACGCCGCGGCGCCCCGGCCTCGTCGGGAGGCTTCCAGACGTCGATGTCCATGGAGATCCCCACGTCCGCGGACATCTGCAGCCTGAACCCCCGAGGCAGCACGCCGACGACCGTGTAGGGATAGCCGTCGAGGAGCACGCGGCGACCGAGGATCTGGCGATCGCCGCCGAAGGCGCGGCGCCATAGGTCGTAGCCAAGGATCGCCGAGGTCGGCCCTTCGTCCGGCGCGAAGTCACGCCCGAGGAGCGGCCGCACGCCGAGCACCGAAAAGAAGTTGCGGGACACCCAGCCCACTTGAGCCTGTAGCGGCTCGTCGCCGTCGGTCAGGTTCTGGCGCACCGAGCCCAGGGCGGCGATGCCCGCGAAGCTGCGTGCCCGGCGTTGATACTCCAGGAAGTCGCCGCCCGTATGGCTCACGCGCGGAATTTTCTCGCCGACCCAGTTGGCCCACACGACCACCAGGCGGTCGGCGTGCGGATAGGGGAGCGGGCGCAGCAGCACGCCGTAGACGGCGCTGAACACGGCGACGTTGATGCCGATCCCCAGGGCGAGCGTCAGCACGGCCGTGGCGGTGAAGCCCGGCTGCCGCCGCAGGCTTCGCAAGGAGAACGATAGGTCTTGCTTGAGAGCGTCCATAGGCCGGTCCTGAATCATCCCCTTCATCAACGGATCACGAGACGCCGGCGGACGGCGGCAGCAGATCGCCCAGGCTGAGGTCGGTGGCCAGCGGCGGGGCCTCGCCGTAGCCGTCCCCCTCGATGGGGTCCTCCTCGAGAGCGGGGACGGCGGGACCGCAGGCGCCCTCGATGCGCCGCAGGATCTCCCAGGGGTCGAGATGTAGGCCGAGGACGGTGGGCACGGCCAGCCGCCGGCCGTCGTCCGTGAGGAGCGACAGATCGGCATGGAAGGGGACGGCTCCGCTGCGCGGCCCCACCCGCACGCGCCACGCCTCGATGAGCACCGCGGGGGCCGGCCGGGGAACCGCGCGGCTGCACCGCACGGCGAGGTTGCGGCGGCTGAAGTGGGTGGCCGCGGCCAGGGGGCGCAGCGCGCGGTCCGGCCGCGTGAGCAGGAAGAAGAGGGGGTCGACGTCCCCCCCCCGGTGGGCGTCCCGGTGGCGCCAGAGCCCCTCCTCGATCAGCGGCCGGTCGGGCGACGGCGCGCCATCGGCCTCGAACGGGTGGTGCTGCGGCGGATACGGCGAGGCCGCGGTGTCGACCACGGTGAGGCCGCCGGGGAGGGCGGCGGCGTCCCGGCCGCCCACGTCGCCGCTGGCCACCTCCAGGGCGAAGCAGACCAGGGCGAGGACCGCCGACGGCTCCAGCACCACCGGCAACTCGCGGCGCAGCTCCTCGGGCGAGGCGACGCCGCTCCACGGACCGTCGAAGGGGTCGGCCCCGGCGTCGCGCAGGCCGAGCACCACCCCCCGGCAGGTGGCCAGGGAGTACTCGCGGACGAAGAGGGGCGCCGCGGAGCCCGTCCCTGCGAGGCGCGAGCGCACCTCCCCCACCTCCACCGTCAGGCGGTCGCGCAGCGCCTCCGGCAGGCGGGCGGCGGTGGCGGCCAGGAGGGCGGCGGCGGCGCGCTCCAGGGCGGCCGGCCGCAGCCGGGGCGCCGCGAAGCGGACGTCGAGCCCGCCCTCCCCCACCGTCACCGCCAGCTCCAGGCTGGCGCTGGAGGGGGGCGCGGCCGCGGGCGCCAGCGCAGCCACCACCTCGCGGACGATCTGCGCCCCGCTCACTGCTGCGTCCTCAGCGTCTCCAGGCGGATGGCCGGGACGCAGGTCCCCACGTCGTAGAGCACCTGCCCGTCCTTGCCGCACATGGCGTTGCGATTCCACCTCGCCACGTCGCCCAGCTCGGCGGCGCGGGTGAGGACGACGCGGTCCTCGTCCACCACGCCGCCGCTGAGGTAGCGGCCCGTGCGCCTCCCCCCCCGCACCTCCTCGGCCAGCCGCACCTGGGCCTGGAGGCGGAAGCCAAAGCCGTAGCCGTAGGCGAGCGAGTGGAGGTAGAGCCCGTCCCCCAGGCGGTCGATCATCGCCTCCTCGCTCGCCTCCCCCGGATCGCACAGCAGGTTGGAGAGGCGAGGGATCGGGACGTTCCAGATCGAAGCCGCCCGCGCGTTGCCGGTCGGCTCCACGTCCACCGCCCGCGCGCTGGCCGTGCAGTGGAGGAGCTGCACCATCAGGCCGTCACGCACCACCTCGGTGGCGCCGCGGGCGAGGACGCCGTCGTCGTCCACCTCGTACCAGGCGGCGCCGTCCGCGGCCCGCGGATCGTCGCGCAGGTGGAACGCCTCGGTGGCGATGCGGAAGCCGAGACGGTGGCTCAGGTTCACCCGCCCCCCGGGGGCGGCCTCGGCGAAATGGCCGACGGCCTCGTGCACCAGGACCGCCGCGGCGGGCGGCGCCAGCACCGCCGCCGTGCTCCCCCCCGGTAGCGGCCGCGAGGCCTCGATGCAGTCGAGCATGCGCGCGAAGTCGCCCGCCGCGCCCTCGCGCTCGATCTCGGCGAGACCCGAGCCGCGCCCGCTCTGCCCCACCGGCACCACCCGCCCGCCCGACGTCACCGCGTCGCCCAGCAGCGCCCACACCCGGGAGACGGCCAGCCGGCCCGGAGCTCCCGGGCCGAGGGTGACGCGCACCGAGCTGCGGGCGAGGTAATGGACCCGCGCGCGGGCTTTCCAGCTCCCCAGGAGACGGCCCACGGCCTGCCGCACCGCGCCGGCCTCGACGGGCTCGGCCGGCTCCGGCAGGCGAAGATCCCAGGGCGCCGGCGGCGGGCCGCTGAAGATGAACGAGGAGCCGTCCTCCCCCACCACCCGGCCCCCCTCGAGCGAGCAGGTCCGCACCGCGTCCCGGCCGGGCTGGCAGGAGTCCACCGTCACGTAGAGGATGCGGCTCCTCTCCAGGCGGCAGACCTCCCCCGGGGCGTCCGCGCCCTGCGCCCGCTCCCGGCGCTCCGCGCCGACCGGCTCGCTCACCTTCAAGCCTGAACCTCCCGCAGCAGGCCCAGGCGGGCCAGCGTCTGGACGGCCGACAGGCTGCCCGCGAGCTCCAGCTCGCCGTCCGCCAGGCTGCGCACGCGCACCGGTCCGCGCGCCTGCTCGAGGAGCCGGCGCGTCCGCTCGCCCACCTGCAGCGTGGTGAGCTGGTCGTCGGCGGTCTTGTAGACCACGATCCACCGGCGGTCCTCCGCCTGCGCCTCCGCGCTCGGCTCGCGCGCCAGAAGGGCCTGGATGTCGTGGTCGAGCTCGCAGACCAGCAGCCCTGTGTTCTGCTCCACCAGGGTGTCGGGCCCGAACCCCTCGACCATCGGCACGCCCACGTTCTTGGGGCCGGGGAGGTAGCGCCCATCGAGCTTCAGCTTCTCGTAGCGCACCAGGTCGAACAGGGCGCCGCTCCCGACGTCGAGGCGCGCCATCTCCTGAGTGACGAACTCCAGCATGTCGTCGGCCTCCGCCTGGTGGCGGAAGAAGGCGCCGGGCCGGCGCCGGTCGTTGTAGGCCTCGATCCAGTCCACCCAGCGCTGGTAGAAGTCGAGCGGCGACTCGTAGTGCGGCAGCAGGTGGGGCCACAGGGCGCGCAGCATGGAGACGCGGGCCGACACCTCTTCGCTGGCGTCCACCAGGCGGGCCGGCAGCTCCGGCATCCTGTAGCGGTAGGTGCTGGCGAAGATGTTCGGATAGCCCTGCTTGAGGTCCAGTCCGGCGGCGGCGGCCTGCGGCGTGAGCGGCAGGTCGTAGTACTCGGCGGGGCGGTCGAGGTGCGGCACCCCGAACTGCCGGTACATCGGCGACTCCGGGAACGGCGAGAGGGTGAACAGGTGCGCGCGGTAGCCGCCCACCTCCAGAAACTCGAAGAAGCGCTTCAGCGTGTCGGCCAGCGTCTGGTAGGTCTCGAAGGGGTATCCCAGGATGAAGCCGGTGACCGGCCGGATCCCGACCGCCGCCGTCTTCTCCACGATCGTGCGGCTCCAGTCGAGGTCGAGCTTCTTGTCGATCTTCTTCTGCATCTCCTGCGAGCCGCTCTCGATGCCGTAGTAGATCTCCACGCACCCGGCCTCGGCCAGCTTCTCGAGCACCTCCGGGTCGATGATGTCGGTGCGCGTGCTGCACGTCCACTGCATCTGGATGGGGTTGCGGATCAGGTAGTCGCAGAAGCGCAGCGTCCAGGCGCGGTCGCAGGTGAAGATGTCGTGCGAGAAGTTGACCTGGTTGCGCTTGTAGACGTCGCGGATCAGCAGCGCCTCCTCGACGATGCGCTCGATCGACTTCATGCGGTACTGGCGCTTCCAGAACGGCGCCGTGGCGCAGAACGCGCACTTGAACGGGCAGCCCCGGCCGACGTCGAGATAGAGCGGCGCCCCCGCCATCATGTCGTACGACTCGAAGGCCGGGATCGGCAGCCGGTCGAGGTCGTCCTCCAGCAAGCGGGGCGCGTTCTCCACCGCGCCGCTGCCGTTGCGCCAGGTCAGCCCCAGGATGTCGCCGGCCGCCTTCTTCCCCTGCAGGTGCTGGATCAGCTCGCCGAAGGTCTCCTCCCCCTCGCTGCGCACGATGTAGTCGATGAAGGGGAAGGTCTCCAGCAGCAGCGTCGACATCGGGCTCGAGGCGGGCCCGCCGAGGCAGACCTTGACGTCGGGCCGCCGGCTCTTCACGCGCTGCGCCGTGATCACCGTGTGATGCAGCGAATCGGCGTCGGTCATCAGCCCGACGAAGTCGTCGTCCTCGGCCAGGATGGCGTCCACCAGATGATCGTAGAACCGGTCGTCGTTGGCGATCTTGCCGGCGTTGATCAGCCCGTTGACCTCGGTCACGCGGATGTCGGCGCCCAGCCCGAGGTGGTCCGCGTAGGCCTTGAGGGAGAGCAGGCCGACGGGGACGAAGGACATCATCGGGATCGGGTCTCCGCCGCCCACGTCCGGAGTCATGTTGCCGTGGTTCAGGTGAAGACTGCTGGCGAGAGAGATCCTCATGGGACGCCCCTTCCTGGAAAAAAGGTGTGATCGATCACTTCGCCCGTCTGCCCAGCGTGACCAGCCGGTCCGGCGGCGGGGGCGGAACGAGAGAGTCGAGATTCGCGGCCGCGGCCTGCTGGGCCGCCTGCAGCGCCTCCAGCTTGACCTCCTCGGCGTAGATGCGCGGATGTTCGTTGACCTCCTGCCGGAACAGCTCCTCGCGGCGCAGGATGCTGTGGCGCTGGAACTCCGAGACGCCGCAGCCGTCGACCACACCGTTGAGCGCGTAGGAGCTGCCGGGGCAACGCCCGGTGCAGAACAAATCCTGGCTGTTGATCGAGCAGCCCGCGCAGGTCTTGTCTAGGAAATTGTTCCAGGTGATGGAACGGATCGACCACTCGTCGTCGTTCCAGATCTCGGCGAACGGGCGCTCCAGCAGATTGCCGCCGGCGAGAATCTTGCTGCCGGAGCAGTTGCTGCACGGGTAGACGGTGCCGTCGGAGGTGACGTAGCACAGACCCCGGCCGCTCATGCAGCGGCGCAGCGAATAGACCATCGTGATGAGGAAATTGAACACCTTGCCGCCGCACAGCCCGAGCTGCTGGTCCTTGATCCGCTCCCACTTCTCCTCGGTGACCCAGAAGCGCGCCGCCTTCTCGATGTCCCCCACCTGATTCTGCAGCTCGCGGTAGAGCTTGCCGCGCCCCATGGGGACGAACGGCACGCTGCGCAGACTGATGTCGTTGTCGATGGCAAAATTGATGAACGTCTGCAGATCGCCCAGGTTCTCGTGGGTGGTCGTGGTCATGATGCTGGTATTGAAACCGAACTCCCGGATGTGCAGCAGCTTGCGCGTCACGGCGTCGAAATCGCTCTCGCCGGTGGGCAGGCCGGCGCCGTGGATGCCGTCGAGGCTGACGCTGATGATCACGTCGTCGAGCGGGATCTCCCGGAGCATCTTGTCGCCTAGCGGCATGCCGTTCGAGGCGATCGCCACCGTGAAGCCGAGCTCGTGGGCATGGTGCACGATGGTGAGGAAGTCGGGATGGATCGACGGCTCGCCGCCGGTGATCACCACCGAGAAGACGCCCATCTCCGCCCACTCGTCGAGGAGACGGAGGATGCGCTCGGTGCTCATCTCCACCTCGCGCGGCGCGCCCGCCTCGACGAAGCAGTGCGGGCAGCGGAGATTGCAGGCGCGCGTCAGCTCCACCCAAGCCATCAACGGCGCCGAAAAGTGGAACTCGGTCGGCACCCGGAGGCGGGTCACCAGATACGGCTTGCACTCTTCATAGCTCGAGCCCGCCTGCAGCAGGGGCTCGACCTCCGGCTCGAACATCCCGACCCTGCCGTTGGGGAAGGCGGCGAGAAAACCGAACTCCTCCTTCCGATAACGCACGATGGGACGGCAGTTCGGCGGCAGCGAAGGGACGTGCTCAGACTTGTACGGAACCTGCATGAACCGGTACCTCCGATGAATGAGCGGGAGAGCGCCAGGACGAGGTCGAAGCGCGCGACCCGTGTGGACGACCGGTAGCCGCGATCGCCCACGTGGGGTGGTACGCCTCCGGCGCCGGGTAGAGCTTGGCAGAACCAATCACCACCAGGGCTACACGTCGTCGGCCCACGTTCGGCCTCTACACGTCAGTGATCGAGACCCTTACTTCGGGGTGCCGACCGTGCCGATCGTCGTCGCCACGGCCTCCTCGAGGATGACGATATCCTCGGGGTTCTTCTTGGTTTCGGCCATTTTTCAGCCTCCACGAAAAAGGTTGATAGAAATCTGCGACACCGAGACGAAGGTGCGTTGAGAACCCTTCGCCCCGGCATGCAGGCGGGACGCCACTCCGCATCTCTCTCTATCATTGGTACACCTCGCCCCACCGAGCGGGACAGAAAATTTGAGATTCATAAGAGAATTATTTTTTTCTGTTTATCTGTCCCGGATTCCCGCCCAGCCACACCTTCAAATACAGAGGCATGGCATGACTGTGATCGAAAGGGAGAGCTCCACCTGCGACCAGGCCCTGACCGGGCGGACGATCCGGAACGGCGACCAGACGTACGCCGTCGAGGAGGCCCTCGCGCACGGCCGGTTCGGTTCCGTCTTCGCGTGCAGGGACGCCTGGGGCCATGCCCGGATCCTGCGCCAGGTGCGCCCCTTCAGCCGGAATTACGACAACCTGCGGGAGCGTTGGAGCGCGGACGTCGCCGGGCTTCAGCGCATCCAGCACCCCGCGCTCGTCTACCTTCAGGACGGCTTCGAGGTCGACGGCGTGTTCCACCTGGTGGTCGAGCGGTGCGCTCACCGGCTGGATCAATCCATCGTGTCACCGGCATGGGACGGCAGCCGCTGGTTCCGCGCCGTGGCGCGGCCGGTGCTCTGCGCGCTCGAGCATCTCCACCGCGCCGGGTACACCCATAAGAACCTGCATCCCCGCAACGTCTTCTGCACCACCCACCTCGACAGCTCCCACCCGGATGCGATCTCGAGCGGCGCCATCAAGCTCGGCGACGCGGACGTCAACACGCTGCTCGGTAGCCTCGACGTGCTCAACGCCAAGCTCCCCCGCTGGCTGGTCCCTCCCGAGTACCTGAACACCTCGGAACTCGGTCCCATGGACCACCGGATGGACATCTACCAGGCCGGCCTCCTCCTGCTCTGCGTGCTGCAAGGCCGCATCCTGCGCTATTCGTTCGAGGAGATCTCGCTCGGGCTGCCGGCGAGGACCGCCGAGCAGCTCGACTCGTGCCACGCACAGGCCATCGCGCGGGCGTTGCAACTGAAGGTGGCGGACCGTTTCCAGACTGCGGCGGAGCTCTGGCGGGCGCTGGGCGGCTCACGCCCCCTTTGACTTCCGAGAGACAAAGTTCCGACAGGAGATCCGTGTATGTCCGAAAGCTCGTTGAACCCCGAGACCAAGAACCTCGATGCTCCCTGGGGCTACCAGCTCATCGTCGACTGTTTCGGTTGCGATTTCGAGATCTGCTGCGACCTCGACAAGGGATACGAATTTCTCGACAAGGTCTGCCTGCAGCTCAAGATGACGAAGCAGACCCAACCCTACATCTTCAAGACCTGCGAGACGACCTATCCCGGACGGCCGGGCTACAGCGGCTGGGTGCCCATCATCGAGAGCGGAATCCAGATCCACACCTCGGCATACAACCAGTTCATCAGCATCGACGTCTACTCCTGCAAGAAATTCGAGCAATCTGCCGTGGAAGAGTTCGTCCAGAGCTGGTTCGACCCGGCCTACATCGAGTCCGTCCTGGTCTACCGCGGCCAGGGGGTCTACCAGCGGCGATTAGGCCAGAACCGGGTTGCTCGGGTGGAGAGCTAGACTCGCGGTCCGTTCTCCGGATCCTCGTCCATCGTCGTCCCGGTGGCGGAGGTCAGGGCTCGGCTCCGCCGGAATCGGCGGCTCGAGCTGGGGACGGGAGAGCGGCGGGTCGACGTGATCCGCGATTTTCGCCCCGGACCGCGTCCTCGGGGCTCGTCAAGCCTGCTGAGAAATGAAGCTGGAGCCGACGGTCGGATTTGAACCGACGACCTGCTGATTACGAATCAGCTGCTCTACCCCTGAGCTACGTCGGCTAGACGGAAACGGGGGTTCCCGTGAAGCGGAGGCGTATTGTAGGGCATCCCGGGGGTCAAGGCAACGCGGAGCCCCTCCTCTCCGGCGTCCCGCCATTCTCCGGCGTCCCCCGATGGGGGCGCGCCGACACCCTATAGCTTGCGGGGCATTTTTCTCAGGAGGTCGGCGATGCGAGTTCTGAAGTTCGGTGGCACCTCGGTCGGCAGCGCGGAGCGGATGCGCGGGGTGGCGGAGATCGTCGCCGGTCAGGCGCTGGAGGGACCGCTGCTGGTGGTGGTCTCGGCGGTGGGCGGGGTGACGGACGCGCTGCTCAAGGGGGCCGAGCAGGCCGCGGCCGGCGGGTCGGTGGTGCCGGCGCTCTCCCGCTTCCACTCGGTCCACCGGGAGATCCTCGCCCTGCTGCGCGCCGAGCTGGGGCCGGACCGCACCGCCGCGGCCGAGGCCGACCTCGGCGCTCTCGAGCAGGAGATGGAGAACCTGCTGCGCGGCTTCGCTCTCCTCCTCGAGCGGCCGCCGGGCGCGCTCGCCCTCCTCTCCTCGCTCGGCGAGCGGGCCTCCTGCGCCCTGGTCCACCGGCTGCTCGAGGCGCGCGGACTCGACGCCCGGCTGCTCGATCCCAAGGCGCTGATCCGCACCAGCGGCTCGCCGCTCTCCGCCTCCCCCGACTGGCGGGCGACCCGCGAGGCCTTCGCGGCGCTGCGCGAGGCGCCGCCCGCCGTCGCCGTGCTGCCGGGGTTCTTCGGCGGCGACGCGGACTCCCGGGTCAATCTCCTCGGCCGCGGCGGCTCGGACTACTCGGCGGCGATCGCCGCCTGGGCGCTCGACGCCGAGCTGATGGAGATCTGGACCGACGTCGACGGCATCTACAGCGCCGACCCGCGGCTGGTCCCGCTCGCCGCCGTGCTCCCCGAGGTGAGCTACGAGGAGGCGATGGAGCTCTCCTTCTTCGGCGCCAAGGTGCTGCACCCGAAGACGATCCAGCCGGCGCGCGAGAAGGGGATCCCGGTCCGCGTGCGCAACAGCTTCTCCCCCGAGCACCCGGGGAGCCTGGTGCACGACGGCGCCGCTCCTTCGGCGAGCGGGGCGCGCGGCCTCACCTTCCTCCCCGGCGTCTCGCTGATCGACGTCACCGGCTCCGGCATGGCGGGGGTCCCCGGCGTCGCCGCCCGCGTCTTCCAGGCGATGGCGGCGGCGGGGGTCTCGGTGATCCTGATCACCCAGGGGTCGAGCGAGTGCGCCATCTCCTTCGCGGTGGCCGACGCGGACAACCGGCTCGCCCTCGAAGCGCTGCGCGAGGCCTTCCCCGCCGAGCGCAGCGCGGGGCTGCTCGATCCGGTGCAGATCCGTCCCGGCTACGCCGTGGTCTCGCTGGTCGGCGACGGGATGCGCGACCGCCTGGGGGTGGTCGGCACCTTCGCGGGCGCCCTGGCGGACATCGGGGTCAACATCGTCGCCCTGGCCCAAGGGTCGACCGAGCGCAACATCTCGGCCGTGGTGGCGCAGGCCGACGCGCGGCGGGCGGTGCGCCACATCCACTCTCGCCTCTTCGAGAGCCGCCCCGAGGTGCAGCTCGTGGTCTGGGGGGTGGGGAACGTCGGCTCGAAGCTGCTGCGCAAGATCGGCGAGCACCAGGGCCGTGCGGGGCGCCGGGTCGACCTCAAGCTGTGCGGGATCGCCAATTCCAAGCGCTGCGCCTTCGACGCCGAAGGGCTGGCGGTCGCCGACTGGAGCGCCGGCCTCCAGGCCGCCACCCTCCCCTCCTGCCTCGACGCGCTGCTCCAGGAGATCGGCGAAGCCCGGCTGGTCAATCCCGTCTTCGTCGACTGCACCTCGGACGGCACGGTGGCCGCCGCCTATGGGCGGCTGTTCGAGGCGGGGCTCCACGTGGTGACGGTGAACAAGAAGGCGAACAGCGCCCCCTACCCGGAGTATTTGCAGCTCCATCACAACGCCGAGCGGCTGAAGCGCCGCTTCTTCTACGAGACGAACGTGGGCGCCGGGCTGCCGGTGATCGGCACCCTCCAGAGCCTGCTCAAGGGGGGGGACCGGGTGGTGCGGCTGGAGGCGATCCTCTCAGGGTCGCTCTCCTTCCTGCTCGGCGCTCTGGAGGAGGGGATGCCGTTCTCGGCGGCCGTGCGCATGGCCCGCGACCGCGGCTTCACCGAGCCCGACCCGCGCGACGACCTCTCGGGGCTCGACGTGGCGCGCAAGCTCCTGATCCTGGCCCGCGAGCTCGGCGCCGCTTTGGAGCTCGGGGACGTCGAGGTCGCCGGGGTGCTGCCGCCCGACTTCGACCCCTCGGGGAGCGTCGACGATTTCCTCGCCGACCTCGAACGGCTCGATCCCCTGTTCGAGGAGCGCCGCGTCCGCCTGGAGAAAGAGGGGAAGGTGCTGCGCCACGCCGGCGTGATCGAGGCCGACCCGGCCGTTCCCGGCGGCTATGTCTGCCGCGTCGGCCTGGAGGCGGTGGGGCCGGACCATCCGCTCTACGCCGTGCGCGGCGGCGAGAACGCCTTCTCGTTCCTGACCGAGCACTACCAGCCGACGCCGCTGGTGGTGCGCGGCTACGGCGCGGGGGGCGAGGTCACCGCCGCCGGCGCGCTCGCCGACGTGCTCAAGATCGTCGCCTGAACGGAGCGGACGATGAGGTCTGATGAAATGATCCGTCCGCGATGAAGCTGCGCGCCTACGCTCCCGCCTCGATCGGCAACTTCGCCGCCGGCTTCGACCTGATGGGCGCCGCCCTGGCCCCTCTCGACGGCTCCCTGTGGGGGGACGTGGTGACGGCCGAGACCGCGGCCGAGCCGAGCCTCACGGTGAGCGGACCCTACGCGGCGGTCCTCCCCGCGGATCCCTGGCAGAACCTGGTGATGCGGACCTACGCGCTGTTCCGCGAGGAGCTGCGGCGGCGGGAGATCGCCGTCCCCGCCGTCGCCTTCGAGCTCGAGAAGAACCTGCCGCGGTGCAGCGGCCTGGGATCGAGCTCGAGCTCGGTGGTGGCGACGCTCGCGGCCTGCCAGGCGCTGTTCGATCATCCGCTGTCGACCGCCGAGGTCTGGGGGCTCGCCGGACGGGCGGAGGCGCTGGTCTCCGGCGCGGCGCACCTCGACAACGTAGTCCCCTGCCTGTCGGGAGGGCTCCAACTCCTGGTGCCGGACGCCGGCGGCGCTCCCGACGCCCGGCCGCTGCCGTGGCCCGCCGACCTCGTGCTGGTGGTGGCCTCCCCCGCCTTCGAGCTGTCGACCGAGGCGAGCCGGCGGGCGCTGCCGCGCACCTTCGACCTCCACGCGACGCTCGATTTCGCGGCGAACCTGGCGGGGTTCCTGCTGGCGCTCGACACCGGCGACCGCGATCTGCTCCGCCGCTGCCTGCGCGATCCGCTGGCGGAGCCCTACCGCGCGCCCCTCGTCCCCGGCTTCCGTGCCGCGCAGGCCGCGGCGCGGGCCGCCGGCGCCTGGGGGTGCACGCTCTCGGGATCGGGACCCGCCCTCTTCGCCGTCGCCGAATCGCCGGAGCACGGCCGCGCCGTGGCGGACGCTCTGGAGGGCGCTCTGCGCGAGGGAGGGCTCGAGTCGACCGTCCGCCTCTGTGGTCTCGACCTGCTCGGCGCGCGGGTGCTGGCGTGAAGCTCGGATGAGATCCCGATGAGATTGATCAGCACGCGGGACGCCGGCCTCACCGCCTCCTTCAAGGAAGCGGTGCTGGCCGGGATCGCCCCCGGCGGCGGCCTCTGGCTCCCCGAGTCCCTCCCCCGCTTCGACGACTGGCCGGAGCTGCTCGAGCTCGACTGGAGCCGGCGCTGCGAGGTCCTGCTCGACCGCCTCCTCGGCGACGAGCTCGGCCACGAGCCGCTCGCCGCCGTGGCGCGCCGGGCGTTCGACTTCCCGGTGCCGCTGGTCGAAGTGCGGCCGGGACGCTTCGCCCTCGAGCTGTTCCACGGCCCCACCCTCGCCTTCAAGGACTTCGGCGCCCGCTTCTTCGCCGCCGTCCTCGAGCTGATCCGTGAGCCTGGACGGCCGGTGACGATTTTGACCGCCACCAGCGGCGATACGGGGGCGGCGGTGGCGCAGGCGTTCTGGAAGCGGCGCGGGGTGCGGGCGGTGGTGCTCTATCCGCGCGGCCGCGTCTCGGCCCTCCAGGAGCGGCAGTTCGCGACGCTCGGCGAGAACGTCACGGCGCTCGCCGTCGACGGCGCCTTCGACGATTGCCAGGCGCTGGTCAAGGCCGCCTTCGCGGACGCCGCGCTCACCGCCCGCCACGGCCTGACCTCGGCGAACTCGATCAACGTCGCGCGCCTCTTCCCGCAGACCCTCTACTACGCCGAGGCGGTGGCGCAGCTCCGCCGCCGGGGGATCGCCGAGCCGCCGGTGATCGCCGTCCCCAGCGGCAACTTCGGAAACCTCTGCGCCGGCCTCCTGGCGCGGGGGATGGGCCTGCCGGTGAAGGCTTTCGTGGCCGCGACGAACGCCAACGACACCGTCCCCGATTATCTGGACACCGGGACCTACCGCGCCCGTCCCTCGGTCGCCACGATCTCGAACGCGATGGACGTGGGAGCGCCCAACAACTGGGAGCGCATCGAGCACCTCTTCGCCGGCGACCTCGCGGCCCTGCGCGGCACCCTGCGCTGGGGCGCGCGGACCGACGAGGAGACCGAGCGCACGATCCGCGATCTCCAAGCCATCGGCTATCTCGCCGACCCCCACGCCGCCGTCGCCTACGGGGTCTTAGAGCAGACACTGGCCCCCGGCGAGACCGGACTCTTTCTCGGCACCGCCCACCCCGCCAAGTTCCTCCCCGTCTACGAAAAGATGGGGATCGCCGTGCCGATCCCCGAATCGCTGCGGGCGCTGCTCGACCGCCCGCTCCTGGCGCGGGAGATCCCGAACGAGGTGGGGGCGCTGGTGAGGGTGCTGGAGGAGGGGTAGTAAGGCTCATCCATCCTCGGATTTATAAAGCGTTCGATCTTCTGGATAGCCGTGCGCATATCCTCGATCAAGAGGTCTGGATGTCGTTTAGGCATCGATCAGCTCCGGCTCGATCAGCTTCCAGAGCGACGGCTTGATGGCACGCCGGGAGATCAGGTCCAGCCCGGCGTCCCAAGGCTCTTTCGAGCTCGTCGCCCAGGTCCACAAAGCGCAATCCGATCGAAGGGTCCACCTCCACCATCACATCCACGTCGCTGTCCTCCCGGGCCTCGCCGCGCGCCCAGGACCCGAACAAGGCCAGGCGCTGGAGCGGGTAACGGCAACTCAAGAGTGAATGTTGCTCGCGCAAGGTCGCCAGAATGTCTTCAAGGGTTGGCATATCGGTCCTCCTGGAGCGTCCCGGGTCGCCCTGATCGAGCGGTGCCGAGGGCGAAAACCTCAATGGCAGCAGCCCGGCGGACTCCAGGAGTCTAGCATCCAGCGCCTGAAGGGCTTTGCCTTTTCCAGGAGCCGGCATCCCGGTTTACGGGGCCCTTGCTATAGTCGGACCATGACACCCCTGCCCACTGGAGCACCCGGGCCGTCCTCCGAGGAGTCTCCCGACGGCGTCGACCTCACCCTGATCCGCTACACCCTGAGCCTGACTCCTCTCGAACGCCTCGAGCTCCTCCAGGATTGGGTGGACGGGCTCGTCGAGCTTGGGCAAAGACGAGCTACGGAACGCTAGCGAGCGCCTCTTCCCCGTCTCCCAACTCCGCCGGCGCGGCACCTCTCTTGTAGACAGCCGGCCCTCCTGCCGGTTGGAGACCAGGAGATCCAAGCTGATGAAGACTTCCGCGACCGTTCTCGTCCTGCTCGCCCTCCTCGCCCTGATCCCTTGTAGCCAGGCCACGGCTCAGACGCAGCCGGCGGCCGGGCCCTCGCCCTCGGTAGCGTCCGTGGTTCCCGACACCGCCGAGTTCCTGGCCAGCCTCTCCACCGCTCCGGCCCAGACCCCGGGCGATCTCGCGCCGGCTCCGAGCTTCATGACCGGCTGCACCAGCAACGCCCAGTGCCCGACGGGCAAGCTCTGCTGCTATCCCTGCGGCATCGACGGCTGCACCAACCAGTGCCTCACCCCCATCAAGGGACGCTGCCCGCTCTTCCCCTGAGCCGGACGGCCCGCTTCAGGGCTTTGCGAAGTCTCGAAATGCCGGCGGCGGGGCACTACTCTGTAGACAGCCGGCTCTGCCGCCGGTTGGAGACAAGGAGATCCAAGCTGATGAAGATTTCCTCGACCGTTCTCGTCCTGCTCGCCCTTCTCCTCCTGATCCCCTGTACGCAGGCCCTGGCCCAGACGCAGCCAACGCAGCTGGCGCCGGCCATCGCCGCGGCGGCAACGCCGGCGCCGGTCCTCGCGAAGGCCGACTTCCTCGCCTCGCTCGCCGTCGACCCGGCTGGCAAGACCTGCACCACCAACGCCCAATGCCCGGCCGGCCAGCTCTGCTGCTATCCCTGCGGCCGCTTCGGCTGCACCAACGTGTGCACGGTGATCCCTCCCGGCGGGCAGTGCCCGCACTATCCCTGATCCTGAAACGGCCCTCGGAGGCTGAGGCTCAGGCCTTGCCGTCGCAGAGGTCCACCACCGCCTCGACCCGCCGGTTCTTCTGCCGGCCGGCGGGATCGTCCGTGGGCGAGACGATGGCGCGTTGCGGCTTTCCTGCAGATTGAACCGAGCCCTCAGCCGGCGCGGTGCACGATCTCGAGCCCCGGCATCCCCCAGCACTGGTGCCCCATGTCGCGCGCCATCAGCCCCAGCCCCTCGGTCTCGAATTCGCCTCCCGCCGCGCCGGTGAACGGGCTCGGCCAGCGGCCGAAGGGGTTGCGCCGGCCGTAGGGAAAGGCCGGAAAGACGAGCCCGTCGCGGTGCAGGTCGGCGCGCACCAGCAGCATGGTCCCCCCCACGGCGTCGAGCCGCACCAGCTCCCCTTCGGTGCGCAGGTGCTGGAGCAGGAGCCTGCCGCCGTCGCGCCAGGCGTTCTGATCGAAGGTGGGGCCGCCGGGATAGCGCACGCAGTGCGGCTGCACGATGGTGCGCTCGACGGCGAGCAGGCGCTCCACGATGTCCGCGGGATAGTCGGCGAGATCGACGTCGATCCACAGCACCCACTCCTCGTCGTCGAGGGCGTGGAAGAGGAGGTGGTTGCGGCTCTTCGCGAGCACGGTGCGGCGCGGGATCTGGAGCGCGTGCTCCCAGCGCGGGATGCCCGGCGGCAGGTGGAAGCCGAAATCGCGCTTCCAGACCTCCGCCCGTCGGCGCCCCGCGCGGAGCCGCGGCAGGCGCTCGGAGAGCGCTTCCCAGGTGCCGTCCCGGCTGTCGCTCTCGAGCAGGCCGATCGAGATCCGGTCGCGCGGATAGGTCAGGCGGTCGAGCAGCTCACAGTAACGGTCGAGGGAACCGGCGGCGTTCTTGACCGGCGTCAAGACGAGAACCGTGGGAGTCATCGGATGGTTCCTACTTTCTCGGCGAGGCGATCGAACGGCGAGCGCGACCAGGCCTCGACGCGCCGCACGAAATCGGTCCGCAGCGGCCGGCGCTTCCAGGCGAGCAGCTCGGCGTACGCCGCCTCGTCCGCGGCGAGCGCGGTGAGATGCGCCGCCAGCTCGCGCGGGCCCGGGAAGTCGCGGACGTCGAGATGACAGCGCTCGCCCGGAGCGAAATCGGCCACGTTCGGCGCCCCGAGGTAGACGGGCACCGAGCCGGCGGCGAGCGGCGCGAAGAATTTTTCGGTCACGTAGTCGGCGGCGAGCGAATTCTCGAACGCCAGGGTGAAGCGGTAGCCGCGGATCACCTCGCGCAGCGTGGCGCGCCCGCGGTCCTCCGCCAGCGTGCGGTTGTTCAGGCAACGTCCGTAGGAATCGACGGAAATGTGACGCATCAGCTCGGCCGCGTACTCCGTGCGGCCGCTGCGCTCCTCGGCATTCGAGAGGAAGAGCACGGCCGGTGCCGGCGCGGACTTCGCAGCCGGAGGCTGCAGGAGATCCGCCAGCAGGCCGGGCTCGAAGTAGGGGACCGGCACGTCCGAATCGAGGCGGTAGGTCATCGTGAGGTCGAAGGCGCGCAGGAATTGCCCATCGGCGAGGGTCGGATACATTGCCGCGCTCTCCATCGACCAGGCGACCCAGAGCTGGCCGGCGGGCTTGGGAAGGCGGAGCACGGCGGGGAGGGTGGGGACGTGGAAGACGACCGCGCCGGCCTGCGGCAGGCGGGAGCGGTCATGGGTGATCTCGTACCCTGGGCGCACCCCCGCCGCGGGGGCCCAGGCGGGAGGGTTCCAGAGCAGCAGGACGACGGGCATGGCGGGACGTATACTACGGCGCCATGACGAAGGAAGAGACGGACGACGAGCCCGGCGCGATCGACTGGCGGATGCGCCCGCGGCGGGCGGCGGGGGTCGAGCTCAGCGAGGTGACCGACGGCTTCCTGGTCTACCAGCCGGAGCGCGACCGCGTCCACTACCTGAACCCGACGGCCGCGATCCTGCTCGAGATCTGCGACGGCTCGCTGGCCGCCGCCGAGCTCCCCGCCTTCCTCGCCGCCGCCTTCAGCCTGGCCGCGCCGCCGCGCGACGAGGTGGCGGCCTGCCTCGCGCAGCTCCTCGCCGAGGGGCTGCTCGAAGCCGGGCCCCCAAGAGTTCCGAAGACAAAGCGGATGTGGTAGCGTAACCCGACTTTTCCGATGATCCTCAAGAGGAGGGCGAGCGCATGGCACCGCAGTTTCCCGAGCATCCGGTCGCGCCCCAAGGGGTGCTGGACCGCCTCGATTCCGACCGCCGGCAGTTCCTGAAGAAGATGCTGCTCACCGCCTATGTGGCCCCGTTCGTGGCCTCGTTCGGCATGAAGGGGCTGGGGCTCGGCGAGGCGTCGGCGCAATCGAACCTCTGCTTCGCGTCGAACGTGACGGTGCCCAACACCTCGGCCGACCTGATCATCACCTCGAGCGGCATGCCGAATCCGGTGGTGGCGGGGAGCGACATCATCTATACCCTCCGGGTCGAGAACTGCGGCCCGTCGAGCGCCGTCAACGTCAGCGTCAGCGACCCGATCCCCGCCGGCACGACCTTCGTCTCGGCGAGCCAGACGGGCGGCCCGACCTTCTCGCTCAGCACCCCGGCGGTGGGGAGCACCGGCACCTTCACGGCGACCGCCGCCAGCATGAACGTCGGCGACGTTGCGACCTTCCAACTCGTCGTCCACGTCACCCCCTGACGGGAGCCTTCGACATGGCCATGAAAAAGTACGCTCTCGCCATCCTGCTCAGCCTGCTGCCGGCGGTCGCCCTGGCGGCCGTGCCGGCGGTCACCAACACCGCCACCGTCACCGCCACCAATCAGTTCACGGCGGGCATCGAGAACACCACGACCACGAACATCGTGGTGCAGCCGGCCCCCGCGCCGCTCGTCCCCACGCTCACCTCGGCCGGCCTGACGGCGCTCGGGCTGCTGCTCGCCGGGCTGGGCATCGTGGTGATGCGGCGCCGGACCCGTCACTCGTCCTGAGGACGGTCCGGGGACCGGGCGTTTGAGCGAGCTCCTCCTCTCGGCCGCGCTGATCGTCCGCGACGAGGAGCGCTTTCTCGCCGGGTGTCTGCAATCGATCGCCGGGCTGGTCGACGAGACGGTGGTGGTAGACACCGGCTCCGTCGACCGCAGCCGCGAGATCGCCCGCGACCACGGCGCCCGCCTCGCCGAGTACCCCTGGAACGGCGATTTCGCCGCCGCCCGCAACCACGCGCTCGACCTCGCGCGCGGCGCCTGGATCCTCTACATCGACGCCGACGAGCGGGTGAGCGCGGGGGACCGCGCCGGGCTCGATCCCCTGCTGCGGGATCCCCGCCTCGCCGCCCTGACCGTGCGCTTCCGGCCGATCACGGGGTTCACCCGCTACCGCGAGTACCGCCTCTTCCGCAACCGCCCCGACCTCCGCTTCGCCGGGGTGATCCACGAGACCCACGTCCCCGCCCTCCTCGACCTCTGCGCCCGCGAAAAGATGGGGATCGCCAACAGCGAGGTGGCGATCGATCATCTCGGCTACGACGGCGACCAGGCGCACAAGCACGGCCGCAACCTGCCGCTGCTGCGCGCCCGGCTGGCGAGCGATCCGCACCACGTCTACAGCTGGGGGCACCTCGGCGTCACGCTGCATGGGATGGGGGACGAGGTGGGGGCCGAGGCGGCGTGGCGGCAGGGGGTCGCGGTGGTGCGCGCCAAGCGCGCGCGGTCGATCTCCGACAGCGCTCCCTACGTCGACCTCGCCCACTGCCTGATCCGCCGCGGCGAGGACGCCGGCGCCCTGCTCGACGAGGGGCTGCACCTGTTTCCCGACAACTTCACCCTGCAGTGGCTCCGCGCCCGCACGCTGGCCGACGCCGGAGGCTTCGCCGAGGCGCTGCCGATCCTCGAGCGGCTGGCGGCGACCGACCCCGAGGTGGCGGGGGGCGGCGTCCTCGCCCACGACGAGCGGATCTTCGGCCTCTTCGCGTGTGAGGCGCTGGGGCTCTGCTGCTTCCGGCTCGGCCGCTACGCCGAGAGCGCGCGCTGGTACGGCCGCGCCGAGGAGCTCGCGGACTCGCCGCTCGAGAACCGCACCAAGCGGCTGCTGGCGGCGAGCCGGGCCGGCGCGTGAGCGCCCGCTTTCGCCAGACCCCGGCCCTCCTCGTCTCCCCCATCCTGCCGGCGAGCGGCGGCAACGGCCTGGCCCTGCGGGCGGGCGTCTTCCTCGAAGCGCTCGCCGCGGACCACGAGGTGACGCTGCTGCTGGTGCCGCTGGCCGGGGGCGGCGGCGAGATAGCGGATTTCGTGCGGCAGCGGACGGCCCGCGTGGCCCTTCTCTCTCTCGAAGGGACCCTCGATCCGCTCTATGCGCTGAGCGCCGGCGTGAGCGATCCGGCCGGACGGCTGGCGGCGCTCCGCGCCTATCCGCGCCCCAGCCTCTGCCGCTGGGCCACCACTCCGGCGCTCGCCCGCGCCGCCGATGCCATCGCGGCGGCCGGTGCGGCGCCCTTCGCCACGGTGGTCGTGCTGCGCAGCTACCTCGCCCCCTACGCGGCGCCGCTCCTGGCGGAGGGAAGCTTCCGCGTGCTCGATCTCGACGACGACGAGCGGCTGACGCAGAGCCGGCTGAGCGAGCTCCACGAGCGGCGCGGGCGGCCGGACGCGGCGCTCCTCGCCGCCGCCGAGGCCGGCAAGTACGCGGCGCACGAACGGGCCTGGCTCCCCCGCTTCGACCTCGCGCTGGCCGCCTCGGAGCTCCACGCGGCGGCGGTCCGCGCGCGCCGCGCGCGCGACGACGGCGGCGTGGAAGTGCGCGTGATGCCGAACACGGTCGAGGTGCCGGAGGAGGTGCGGCGAGATCCGCCCGCCTCTACGCTCCGCCTCCTCTTCGTGGGGAATCTCGGCTACGAGCCGAACGTCGACGCCGCGCTCTGGCTCGCGGAGGAGATCCTCCCCTGCCTGCGGGCGCTGCGGCCGAGGGGCGGCGCGGTCGAGCTGCGGATCGCCGGCTCCCGGCCGGCCGCCGCGGTCGCAGCGCTCGCCGGTCCGACGGACGCCGGGAGGATCGAGGTCTGCGCCGATCCCGCGGACCTCGCTCCCCACTACGCCTGGGCGGACGTCGCGCTGGCGCCGATCCGGGCGGGAGGCGGCACGCGGATCAAGATCCTGGAGGCTTTCGCGGCGCGGGTTCCCGTGGTGGCGACGGGGATCGGCGCCGAGGGGCTCGCGGTCCGCGACGGCGAGCATCTCCTGCTGGCCGACGACACGGAGGGGATCGCGGCGGCGTGCCGGCGCCTCGCGGACGATCCCGCGCTGGCCGGCCGCCTCGCCGCCAGCGCGCTCGCCCTGGTGCGCGAGCGCTATTCGCGTCCGGAGGGGGTGCGGCGCCTCCGGACGTTCTTGACGCGGGCGTGACGCGGGCGATCGACGCGGGGGGGGGGTAGGCCACGGAGCTCAGGAGGACTTTTTCGCGGCCGGCTTCTTGGCCGGGGACTTCTTCGCGGGTGACTTCCTGGCCGGCGCTTCCTCGGCGCGGGTCTCGGCGGCCTTCTTGGCCGCGGCCGAGCGCTCCTCGGCGCCCTTGGTGCGCGCCGCCCGGCGCGCCGCGGCCGAGCGCTCGGCGACGGTGCGTTGCGAGGCCGCCGATTTCGCCTGCCGGGAGAGCGCCGTGTGGGAGGCCGCGGCCTGCCCTTCGTCCTTCAGCGCCTCGCTGGCCGCCGCGGAGCGCGTCCGCGAAACGCTCTTCCTGGCCCCCTTCGCCCCCGCCTTGTTGTCCAGCTCGGCCTTGTGCCGGGTCGCCTCCGACGCCGTCCCCTTCTTGGGCGCCGGCAGCTTGACGCCGGCGCGGCGCGCCTCGGAAAGACCGATCGCGATCGCCTGCTTGGCGGAGCGCGCGCCGTGCTTCCCCTCCTTGACGTGCTCGATCTCCTGGTGGACGAACTCGCCCGCCTGAGTGCTCGCAGCCTTGCCTTCGCTCTTGTCCTTCCGGGCCTTCTTGATCGTCGTCGTATCGGGCATGGTGACCGTCTCCTCGAGTTTTTGGGCGTGGTAACTCCCGCGCCGTACGTTGTGCAAGCTTTGGACCAACAATGTTTCCTACGGACGGAACAGCTGGGGTTTCTCCGGGACGCCTATTCAGAGATAGCCCAGCGCATGGAGCTGCCGTTCGATCTCCGACGACCGGCGGCGCGAGCTGTCCGCACTCCCTTCGTGGCGCTGCATCCAGCGCAGGAGGGCCGCCTCGAGGCGCCGGGCCTCGGCGGGACGCTGGACGGCGAGGTCGGTCCTCTCCCCCGGATCGGCGACGAGGTCGAAGAGCTTTACGGTGCGGGCTGCCTGATCGAAGCTGAGCTTACGCGCGCCGTCGGTCACCGTGCGGACGTCCCCCTGATTGCCGAAGGCCAGGCGATGGACCGCCCGGTCCGCTTCGATCACCGGCCGCAGGCTCGCGCCGTCGAAGGCGAGGCCGGCGGCGGACATCCCCAGGTAATCGAGGAGGGTCGGCACCACGTCGAGGTTGTCGACCAGCGCCTGCCGCCGCAGCCCGCCCTCCATTCCCGGGATGCGCAGCACGATCGGGGTCCTGAGGATCGTCTCGTAGGCGAGGCTCCGGCAGTGGCCGTAGCCGCCGTGCTCGTACTGCTCCTCGCCGTGATCGGCGGCCAGCACGATCAGGGTGTGATCGAGGAGGCCGCGCCGGCGCAGGAGGCCGACGAGCCCGGCGAACTGCTCGTCGAAGTAGGCGATCTCCTCGTCGTAGAGGTCGGTGAGATGGGCGAGGTCGCGCGGGGTGAAATCGGAGCCGTCCTCGCCGTCATAGATTTGGCGCATCACCGGCGTGTTGTCACCCTGCCAGTCCCAGGGATGGATGCCGAGCTGGCGCGAGTCGTCGGAGTCCGAGGCGAAGCGGCGCACGTGGTCGGGCGGCGGATGGTAGGGCGCGTGCGGCTCCATGTAATGGAGGTAGAGGAGGAACGGCTGGGGGAGCTTCGGCAGCAGCCCGGCGGCCTTCTGGTTGAGGCAGCGGGCGTGCTTGTCGAGGCACTCCTCGTCGAAGCTCTGGAAGCCGCGCGCGAAGCCGCCGACCGGGTTCACCTCGGAAGGGGTGGCGCGTGCGATCGGGCTCGCCGACACGGCGGCGGTCGAATAGCCGTGCGCGCGCAGGATCTCCGGCAGCGAGCGCACCGTCGCCGGGATGCCCATGCCGGCGGCGGGATCGAGCAGGAAGACCGACGGCTCGCGCGAGGTCAGCAGCGAGTTGGTGGCCGGAAAGGTGCAGCCCGCCGGGCTCCGCGCCTGTGTGAAGACCACCGCCTCCCGCGCGAACGCCTCGAGGTTGGGGCTCGTCGACCGCCGGTAGCCATAGAGGCTCAAGCCGGTCGGAGCGCAGCGTGTCGACCACCACGAACAGCACGTTCCACGGGCCCGGCTTCGCCCGCTCGCAGGTGCCGAGAAGGAGCGGCAGCAGCAGGCAGGCGGCGAGGGAGAGGGCGCGGCGGTGTGGCTGAAGAATCCTGATCACTCCGAAGGGAAAACTACCACGCGGAAAGCCGGCGCCCGGCCTCCACTCCCTCAGCGCAGCGTCACCGTCGGGTTGCGGATGAACCGCGCGCCGTGGGGCAGGCTGTCGTTGAGGACGAGGAGGCGCCGGAAGAGGCGCGGCCTTTGGATCCAGAGGAGCTTCCAGCGCAGGCGCAGGCTCGGGCGGCGGAGGGCCGCGAAGTGGTTGACGGCCTGGAGGGCGAGGTGCGCTCCCGGCCAGTCGCGCGCCGAGACGGCCCGCACGTAGTCGTCGAGCGAGGTGAGGAAGAAGCGCGGCGCGATGGCGTGGGTCACGTAGTAGCGGAACATGCGCGAGTCGTCGGGGAGGATGGCGAGCAGCTTCTCCGCGTAGCGCAGGCGGCTCGCCATGAAGCGCGGGGAGGCCGACGAGCCGGCGGTGTGGACCCGGAAGCGCAGCAGCGGACGCGGCACGAAGGCGAGCTCCCAGCCGAGGCGGAAGAAGCGCACGAAGAGGTCGTCGTCCTCATAGCCGCAGAGCGCCTCGTCGAACCCTCCCGACTGTTCGAAGGCGGCGCGCCGCATCACGCTCGCCGAGGGGAGCACCATCAGGTCGCCGGCCACGCACTCGTAGATCGTGCGCTTGGGGTGCGCCACCCCCTGCGTGCGCAGGAAGGCGCGGGTCACCAGGTTGCCGTCGAGGTCCATCTCGTCGAAATCGCAGTAGGCCCACCCCACCTCGGGGTCGGCGACGAGCGGCGCCACCAGCCTCTCGAGGTGCCGCGGGTGCCAGTGGTCGTCCTGATCGAGGAAGGCCAGGTACTCGCCGGTCGCCTCGCGCGCCGCCGCGTTGCGCGCCGCCGACTGCCCGGCGTTCGCCTGCCGCAGCACGCGCAGGGGAAAGGGCGGCGGGGGAAGGCTCGCCAGCTCCTCGAGCGAGCCGTCGGTCGAGCCGTCGTCGACCACGATCAGCTCGCACGGGGGAGAGACTGCGCGACGACGCTCCGCAACGCGGCGAGCAGGAAGCGGCGGCCGTTGTAGACCGGCAGGATGGCCGAGACGCGGGGGGGCATCCGATCGCTCATCCCGGTTGTCCCGGTGGGCTGGCCGCCACGTGGAGGCCGTCCACCGGGTAGCGGCGCGCCCGGGCCGCGCCGGCGCCGAGCGGCCACGCCACGGCGCCCGCGGGGATCTCCGCCACCTTGCGGGCCAGGATCTCGGCCATCGTGAAGGTCGGCAGGGTCGGCATGTCGAAATGCCGGTGCCGCCAGGCAGAGGTGGGGATCAGCGCCGCCGGTCCGGAGTCGCGGGCCGCCAGCACCTCGAAGCCGCTCGCCGCTCCGAACAGGACGCGCATCCCCTCGGCCGACATACGCCAGAAGTCGTTCGGCTGCGCGTGGGCCGGCCAGGCGCCCGGCGCCAGGTGATAGACCACGCCGCCGAGCTTGAGCACCCGGTTGACCTCGGCCGCGAACAGCCAGGGCGCCTCGAGATGCTCGAGGACGGCGCCGGAGACCACGGCGTCGAACGAGCCCGCGCGCAGGAAGCCGCTCAAGGCATGGGCATCCCCCACCAGATCGACCGAGGGGCCGGGGTGGATGTCGAGCCCGGTCACCGGCACGGTGAGGAGCTCGCGCGGCAGCGTCGCGTCGACCCCGGCGGGGGTGCGCGCTCCGACCTGGAGCACGCGGCCGCCGCGGGCGTTGGCGAGCTCGAGGAAGCGGCGCAGCAGCGGCGACAGCACGTAGTCGTCCGCCTCCGACTCGGCCCACGGCGGCAGCGGCCCTTCCGGCAGCGGCAGGGGGACGGTGACCGCGCCGCCCTCGGTCTCCAGCGTCAGGCTCACCGGATGACCGGGAGGGCAGGCGAGATAGAGGGCGAAGCCGGCGTGGCGGACGTGCTCGTGCGCGGGGTAGAAGGCGAGCAGGTCGGGGCGATCGGTGAAGACGTCGACCCGCGCCGAGCGCCCCGCCGACTCGATCCGCAGCGCCCGCACCCGGTGCTCGTGGGCATGCGCCCAGCCGCGCAGGAAGATCCCGTGCGCGTCACACCAGAAGGCGTCCAACCCATGAACCGGGCGCACGCCGGAGGGGCCGGCAGAGGCGACGCGGAACGCCGCCAGGCCGCGCGCGCCGGTCACCAGGTCGGGAGCGGTCGGCGCTCCTCCACCCTTGCAGTCGAGCACGATCGCCGGACGGCCGTTCGCGGCGGCGGCGGCGGCGCGGACCGCCTGGAGATCGCGCGCGATCGAGGCCTCGGCATCTTCGGAGCCATCGAGCACGCCGACGAAGAAAACGCTTCCCGCTGGGGCTGCGAACGGGGCGAATTCGAGGCGCAGCGACTCGTCCGGCGAGAAACCCGGGTTCGCGAGGATGGCGGCGCGGTGGTCGTCGTCCGTACAGATGACGAAGCGCAGCCACGCCGCCGGCCGGCGCGCGACCACGTCGAGCGGCAGGACCACGGAGGAGAGCCGTGCCACCGGAGCGACGAAGCGTTCGGCGACCAACGGCGGCGGAGGCCGGCGAGAGCGGAGGAAGCGCATCCCTTTCCTCGTCCTCCTCAGCCCCGTACCGCGGCGAGGAAAGTCCGGGCGGCCTCCGCCACCGGCGGCGGCACCGGCGCGCCGGCGACTTCCGACAAGGCGACCCGGGCCGCGGCCGCGCGGCCGGCCCGCCACAGGCTGAGCCCCTCGTGGAGGCGCGCCAACCAGTGGATCTGCGCGTTTTCTCCAGCGTCGCCGGCGAGCCGCCGGACGCGGCCGAAGAGCTCCGCGGCCTCCCCCGGGCGCCCCCGGTTGAGGGCCAGCATGCCCAGGCAGTAGAGGGAGTCGAGCCCCTCGGCGTCCATCGCGTGCTCTCCCGTCTCCGCGGACGCTTCGATCCGCCGGGCGACTCCCGGCGCCAGCCGCTCGGCCGCCGCGTAGGCGCCGGCGTTGACCAGCCGGATGAAGGTCTGCGCGCGGGCCTCGTCGAGGAGCGCTCGTGGCAAGGACTTTCCTGCCGGCGCCGCCTCGAGCTTTTCGATCTCGCGCACCGCGTGGTCCGGCGTTCCCATCGCCAGCGCCATGGGCAGGTGCTTGCGGCTCTGGGCGAGCAGCGCCTCCGTCTCCCCGTCGCGCAGCCCGGTCGGCATCGTCTCCCGCAGCAGCTCGCCGATCGTCTGGGCCGCCGCGAAGGCGGAGACGGCCTTCTGCGGGTTGCCGAGCCCGTTGAGCTCCAGGATGCCCGAGAAGTAGAGGGCGCCCGGCAGGTTGAAGGGAAGGCTGCGCTTCCCTTGCGGGGCCGGCGCATCCCGCAGCGGATGGAGGAGGTCACGCCCATAGCGGCGGCGATAGACCCCTTCCAGCCGGTCGCGGCTCGCCTCCGCCTCGGCGTAGAGGCCGGCGTTGACGCACTCCTTGAAATGCCGGTAGGCGAAGCCGCTGGCGAAGCTCGAGGCGGTGGGAACGCTCGCCGTCCGCGCCGCCCCCGCCGCAAAATAGCCGCGCAGGAGCTCCCCGGCCGCCAAGGGATCGGCGGGGAGGAGGCGGTCGAGCGTCGCCGGGGAGCGCGCCGCGAAAGCGCGCAGCGTCTCGGGCGACTCCTCGACGCGGACGGCGGCGAAGCCCGCCGCCGCGAGGACGCGGACGAGGGCGCCGCGGTCGTAGAGCATCATGTGGAACCCCGGGCTCAGGGCGCGGGCGAGCGCCTGCTCCTCCGCCCCCGGCCGGACCAGCGCCAGGTTGGGGGTCGACAGGACGAGGATCCCCTCCGGCGACAAGCGGTCGTGGAGCGCGGCGAGCAGCGGGTGCGGCTCGGCGAGGTGCTCGAGGACCTCGGAGCAGATCGCGAGGTCGAACGGCTCGGGGCCGAGGTCGAGCCCGGCGTCGAAGTAGGTGCGGCGGACGGGCAGGCCCAGCACCTCGGCCCCGGCGGCGGCGAGCGGCGAGGGGTCGACCCCGAGCACCTCCCAGCCGAACGCCCAGCGGCCGAAGTCGAGCGCGAACCCCACGCTGCCGCCGACCTCGAGGCAGCGGCGGACCATCCCCGGCGGCAGGCGCAGGAGCGGCGCCACGATGAGATCGATCCCGGCCCCCTGCTCGACGTAATAATCGAGCATGCCGTCGACCGCGATCTCGTAGTCCGGCGGCGTCAGGTCCTCGAGAAAGGCGACGCCGCAGGCCGGGCAGCGCAGCAACGTCAGGGGCGGCCGGCCGGGCAGGACGGAGTCGGTGGAGAGCAGCGCGCGCTTCGCCCCTTCGGTGCCGCAGAGCGGACAGCGGGCGGGGACATCGTGCTGGAGCCAATGGAGACGCATCGCGAGGAGGGAGCCGAGTATATCAGCCCCTCCGCGGCGCGCGCCGGGAGGGGCTCGGAGCAGGGACTCCCCCTACTGCCCGCCGGAGGCCGACACGGTGTTCGAGGCCGACCAGACGAAGGTCGCCTTGTCGCCGGGGGGGATCGGACACACCTGCTTCGACTGGCCGACCTGGAAGGGACCGTCGTAGACCGGGCACTGGCACTCGATCGGCTCGCCGTTGGTGACCGAGCCCTGGTGCCCCGCCTTGAAGAAGCAGGGAGCGGTCATGCAGCCGGCGTACTTCCCCGCGGCGCACGGGATGCTCCCGAGCTGGTACTGCTCGCTCATGGCGAAGCTGAAGGTCGAGACGAGGTCGGCCTTCGGCATCAGCGAGGCCTTGGGATCGCTCGGGTTCTGGTTCTGGACGTACTGGCAGACGGGAGCCGGCGGCAGGGAGTTGCAGCCCGGCTTCTTGCCGTCGGAGCCGCAGGTTCCGATGTTGGCGCACTTCGACCCGTCCGCCCCGCAGGCGGCGACCGTCTGGTCGTAGGCGCCGCGGTTCAGGATGCCGTTGATGTCGACGAACGAGGGGCCCGCCGAGTAGGCCTGGCAGGTGCACTTCGCGATGCCGCCGTCGAGCACGCAGGGGAGAGGCTTGTCGGCCGCGGGGTTCTTCCCCGTGGGCTGCGGCGGGCCGGAGAAGAAGCAGAGCGCATAGGCTCCCGAGGCGCAGTAGAGCATGTTGGAGGAGGTCACCGGGTTGCCGACCACCACGTCCGCCCTGGCGGGACCGTACGGCGTGGTCAGGCAGTCGGTCGGCACGAAGGGGTGGTTGCTGCAATGGCTGCCGCAGGCCGGCGGGTTCGGGCAGGGGGTGCCGGCGGCCTGGGCCGTCGTGGAGGTGGACGTCGAGGTCGAGGTCGTGATGGACGTCGTATCCGAGGTGGCGGAGGTCGTGGTCATGGACGACGTCATGGACGAGTCGGTGGTCGCCGCCGGCGCCGTGGCAGTGGTGGCGGCGGGCGGGTTCTCCGCCGGAGGCGCCTGCTGTCCGCACCCGCTGAGCAGCGCGGACGAAACGACGACTCCCAGGATGACTGCGAGCGGGGCGAATCTCGGTGTTCTCATTTCGAATCTCCCTCCGGATCGGTCGCGGCGAAGTGCCGGACACGGTGCATCTCCTTCTCCTCCTCAGTGGGACGTGGGCGCCGGTTGTCGCATTGGCCTGCTGCCGGTGGCCGGCGCCATCGCCTGCAATGCGGCGAGCGCCCTCTCCCCCATCTCGACGGGAACGAACAGGTGATCGTGGAATGCCGCCGCCACCACGTTGCAAGCGATGCCCGCCTCGGCCAGAGCCGCCGCCACGGCTGCCGTCAGCCCCACGGCTTGCAAGTCCGAATGGACCGTGAGAGTGATCCACGCGGCGCGAAACAGCACCGGCAGATTCGCCGCGTCGGCCTGCCGCTCCTCGACGATGAGGGTCAGCCCCTCGCTCTCCCGGAACGTTGCGAGGGGCTCGAGGGAGCCGAGGTCCGCCCCCGCCGGAACCGAGGCGAAGACGTAGACGCCGGGGTTCAGCACGGGGTGCATGGTTTGAAGAAGCTCCGCGAGGTTCGAGATTACCTGGTTCATCGCGCCATCCCGCAGGACCTACTAATACCAGATGTGCATCGGAAGATCAAAAGGAGTCGAAGACTGCATCCTGTGGCAACCGTTGCCGTCGATTCCTGCAATCTGCTGCATGCTTCCTCCAGGCACCACTAACGCCGTTGAGGCTCGCCGGCGGCCTTAGTCGTTGGTGCGGCCTCAGGTTTAGGTGGCGCTTCCGGGGCCTGGGAAGGATGGATGATCTCCCGCAGCTCGCGAATCTCGGCGCGAAGGCACTGAAGTGCCTCTAGCTCAGCGGAAGTGCGCCCTGGGGCTTCTAGAAACCACGCGGCAACAAAGCCTGAAAACGTACCAAAAAGACCAACCCCGGCAGTCATCAGCAGTACTGCGATAAACCTGCCTTCGGTTGAGAGAGGATACTTGTCACCGTAACCCACGGTCGTAATGGTCACGACGGCCCACCAGACAGCATCCTCCGGAGTGCGAATATTGGCTTCAGGACTCGACTCGAACTGCAGAACTGACGAGGCCGAGAAGACGATCAGAAGAAGCGAGACCAAGAGTGCAGCAAGGAACGCACTGTGAGCACGCCGATAGAGAATGAACTCACTGAGAATCTTAGTCGCCTTGATTCCCCGGAGAACCCGAAGGATCCGGAGAATTCTGGCTCCTCGACCCCAGCGCAAGACGTTGACCGCCGGAATGCTGGAGATCAGATCCAGCCAACCCCAAGTGACAAAGTAACGGCCTCGGTTTTTTGCTTTTGCCAGCGTAAATAAAAAATCGACGAGAAACATTACACAGACCAAAGTGTCGGCATAATCCAAGATCGTCCGGGTGTCAGGAGCCAACTTGACAAATGTAGACACTGCAAGAGCTACAACGGCATAGATGCTGAGGATCAGCATAAACGCCAAATAAGGAATGTGGTGTTCCTGCTCTCTCATGGCTGCTGGGACCTCATTGAGGATTTATGGCTCTGCGTCTTGCTCCAGAATAGCTTCCTGGCCAAGAGCCACGCCGGGTCACTGGATATGCCTGAGCTATGTCTCCAAATCTATAATTTCGCTCACTCTACGCTGGTTCTCAGGCAACGTCAACGCCGTGGTCTCTCAGCGAGGAGGTCGATCTCCGGACAGAGCTCGAGCTGATGTGGCAAAGGATTTCCGTGGATCAGAGCGCGTAATAGAGTCCGGCTCCTGCAACCTGTTCGCCTCGCCGTCTTCTTCGCACAAAAGGCCCATGCGAAGGGGATCTCTTCCGCTCCGCCGCGGACCTCGGCAGAACCCTGACGGTTTACGTGGTGACTTCGAAGCTCTCCAATTCGATCTCACTCCTGCCACGGAGCTAAGGAAGCAAAGCCCCGAGAGATGCGTACCTTTCGACCAAAGGAGATTACTTTCTGCCACGGCAGCTTATCTTGCCCGACGGCAGCTGAGCGCAGCGCTGTGTAAGCTTCCATGGCGCGAGATACCGAGACGGTCTCGCACGTCAGCCTGCCGTCCATCACGGTAACCTTACCTTCCGCCACGGCAGCTTACCTTCCGGCAAAGAAGCTTACCGAGCCATGCTCATAACCTTCTCTCCCGCCAGATCCCGGGGCAATCTACCGCGGCAACCATACCTTTTCTCAGGGGAGCTCAGCTTCCTCCACGGCAGCTTGTCTTGGCTCACGGCAGCTTGCCGTGGCTCACGGCCCCCTTCCATTCCGGCAAATCCCGAGACCTTGTCCGACGCCAAGCTGATCTTCTGCTACGGCCCCTTACTGTGGCATTCCGTAAGCTTCCATCGCGCCAAATCCCGCGATGGAGCCGCACATGAGCTTCCCTGCCGCCACGGTCGGCGGATCACAGACAGGAGAGATTTGCGAAAACGAAGAGGAGAGAAAAAAGACGGGGCGTGCGGGAGCACGCCCCGGAAGGAAGGCTACTTGGTCTCAGGAGAGGCGGGCGGGGCCGCGTGGACCTCGGGGGCCGGCTTGGGCGTCGGCGTGGGCGCCGGGGTTCCCGGGGTGGCCTTGGTCTTGTTGCGCCCGCGGAAGGGCGGCAGGCCGAACTCGGCGAGCTTCTCGGCACGGATGCCGTAGTGCTGCTTGACGGCCAGTTGCAGGACGGTCGAGAGCCTCGTCCCTTCCGTCAGGGCGGCTTGCAGCCGCTGGCTGGCCTCCTGCTTCTGGGCGATGAGGGCCGCCTGCTGGGTGGCGACCTCCTGCGCCTGGCCCACCAGGGTGGCGAACTGCGCGATGCTCCCCTGGAGGTTCGGCAGATCGCCGCTGTTGGCGGCCAGCGCCGCCGACAGCTTCTGCAACTTCCCCAACTTCCCCGCGTTCGTCGTCTCTTTGGTCAACATGGTCTCTCTCCTTCGGGAAGCCCGCTCAGCTCCCCGCTCCTCGCGGGCCTCCATTGGCACCGTTTGGTGCGCATAGAATCTATAAATCCCACTTCAATGTCAATACCCCATTTGACGCGAAGATGTCTTTGCGCCAGACTTACGCATACGGAAGGAGGAAGGATGCCGATTGACCGGGAATATCAGGACCAGCGCCGCAAGGCCATCCTCCAGCTCCTGGCGGAGCGTCCGATGAGCCGCCAGATCGAGATCGGACGGGCGTTGCGCAGGATGGGGTTCAGCGTGACGCAGTCGAGCGTCAGCCGCGATCTGCAGGCGCTCGGGATCGTGCGCCGGGAGGGGGCCTACCGGCCGCCGCCGCTCAAGGGGGACGCCAGCACGATCGGGAAGCTCGAGGAGTTCATCCGCCGGGTGCGCACCGCCGGGCCCTACATGCTGGTCTTCGACACCAGCCCGGGGATGGCGAAGGCGGTGGCGGTGGCCCTGAAGAGCGCCGCGTGGCCCGAGGTGCGGGGGGTGGTGGCCGAGGACGACACCCTCTTCGTGGCGACCGACAACGTCTACGACTCGCGCCTGCTGATGACGCGGCTGAAGCGGGTGGTCCAGGAGTGACGCGGGGGCGTCGGGGACGGGCTGGGGTCGCCGTCCGCCGGCGCTTTCTTAGGGGGCGAGCCAGTTTTCGAGTCGGAGATCCGGCACGCGAGCGAATTCCTCGACGTTGTGGGTTACCAACGTCAGATCGAGAGCCATTGCATGGGCGGCGATGAGGAGATCGTTGGGGCTGATCGGCCGGCCCTGCTTCTCCAGATGGAAGCGGATTTCGCCGTAGCGGCGATCGGCATCCTTGTCCAGAGGCAGGACTTCCAGGCTCTCCAAGAGCCCTTCCACCCGCTCGGACAGCTTGGGAGACCCCTTCTTGGCGACCCCGTAGCGAAGCTCGCAGGCGACGATGATGCTGGTGCAGATCGTCGCCTCTCCCTGCTGCGCAATCCTTTGGGCCACCGGGCCCTCGGGATCGCGGAGGAGACTCGAAAGGATGTTGGTGTCGAGGAGATACCGGTACTCGGCCATCTCAGAGATCCACGTCCTCGAGCGGCTCGAGGTCGTCGATCTCCGGAAACTCCTCCTCGAGAGGAGCCCAGGTGGCCAGGAGCCCGAGGAGAGACCGGCGAGGCATCGGTTCCACGATCAACCGATTCCCTTCCTTGCGGAGAACGGCTTGGTTGCCAGGCAGCTCGAGGTCCCGGGGGATGCGGAGGGCCTGGTTGCTCCCGTTCCGGAATAGCCTCACGATTCTTTCGGGCTCCATGACGTCCTCCCGGCCGGCCCTATCGCGCGGCCTATGCCTCCGCATAGGCTAACATGAAATTCCGGGAACGCCGGCTCGGGATTCACCACCAGCTTCTCTTGCTGCGGGTCACCTTGCCGGCGGAGTCTTTCCAGACGCGGAGGGTGGAACCCCAGGGCGCCTTGTACGTCTCGAGAACCTCGCCGGTCCGCGGTTCGTAGCTGACCTCGAAAGGGACCTCCCCCGCCGGCGCCACGGCCGGGGGATGCGGAGCCACGGACCGGCCGTGCGACGCCGACGCCCGGGAGCGGACGGCGGCCAGCCGGAAGAAGAATCCGACGGAGCCGAGCGTCAGCAGGGCCCAGATGAAATGAACGAAGGTCAGCTTGTCGAAGTCGCGCCAGCTTCCGGTCGCCAGCGCGATCAGGGGAAACGCGAAGGAGAGCACCCCCCAGACCCGCAGCACCGCCGGCGACACCAGCCCGCCGTCCCGCCGGGCGCGTCCTGTCAGCAGCCGCCAGACCGTGGTCGCCAGGAACGCGACCGCCCAGCAGCCCAGCAGGAGAATCACGATCGTCGCCGGCTGGCGCTCGGCAAGCGCGGTTGGGACGAGGAGCACCACGACCATGGCGAGCAGCAGGAGAAGGGGCGACAGGAGGATGCCGACGAGGATCTGAGCTCCCCGGGAGACCTGGCGCAACCTCCCGCGGCCGGTGGCGTCGAAGGGACGACCGGCCTGGCGCGCCTGGCTCCTCGAGCCCGACAGAGTGGATCTCGTCATTCCGTTAGAATACCCAGCGGACTCCTATCCCTCAAGCCCGCGCCGCCGGCCGTGGTAGGTTTCGATCTTCCCCAAGAAGGAGCCGTAACGCATGCCTCACCGCCGCCGCATCGCTATCCCTCTGCTCTCCCTCCTCGCCCTCGGAGCGCTCGCCATCGTGCAGGCGGGGGCGGCGCCGCGGGAGCGCCCGGCTTCCGGCCGCGCCGCGGGGCAGCCGAATATCGTCTTCATCCTCACCGACGACCAGGACCTGCTGCTCAATTCGATGCAGTACCTGCCGCAGACGAAGGCGCTGATCGCGGCGCAGGGGATGACGTTCAGCCAGGACTTCGTGCCGCTGTCGCTCTGCTGCCCGTCGCGCTCGACGATCCTCACCGGCCTCTATCCGCACAATCACCGGGTGTACACCAACAAGGCGCCGGACGGCGGCTTCGCGCGGTTCGCGGCGCTGGGGCACGAGGGCACCACGATCGGGACGGCGCTGCACGATGCCGGCTATCGCACGGCGCTGATCGGCAAATACCTGAACAATTATCCGAACGCGGACGATCCCACCCATCTGCCGCCCGGCTGGGACGAGTTCGACTCCCCCGCCGCCGGCAGCCCGTACTCGGAATTCAATTACACCCTGAACGAGAACGGCGCCCTGGTGGCCTACCATGCCGCCCCCGAGGATTACCTGACGGACGTGCTGGCGGCCAAGGCGCAGAGCTTCCTCGCGGAGGCGACGGCGGGCAGCCAGCCGTTCTTCCTCTATTTCGCCACCTACGCGCCGCACAATCCGTCGATTCCGGCGCCGCGCCATGCCGCCCTCTTTCCGGGCCTGGGCGCGCCGCGCACTCCCTCCTTCGACGAGGCGGACGTGGCGGACAAGCCGAACGCCATCCGCCGGCTCCCTCCCCTGAGCACCAAATCGATCGCCGCCATCGATGCGCTCTACCGCAAGCGCGCGCAGTCGCTGCAGGCGGTGGACGAGGCCGTGGCGGGGCTGATCGCCACCCTCAAAACCTCCGGGAAGCTCGACAACACCTACATCTTCTTCACCTCGGACAATGGCTATCACATGGGGCAGCACCGCTTGCAGCCGGGCAAGTACACGCCGTACGAGACGGACGTCCACATGCCGCTCTTCGTGCGCGGCCCCGGCATCGCCCCGGGCAGCAGCACCGCCGCGCCGACCTCGAGCGTCGACTTCGCTCCCACGCTCGCCACGCTGGCCGGGGCGACGCTGCAGGTGAAGACCGACGGCCGCTCGCTGGTGCCGCTCTTCCAGGGGCCGACCCCGGTGCATTGGCGGCGGACGGTACTGCTCGAACAGTTCAAGTTCTCGCCGCAGAACCATCCGCCGAACGACGTGCTGGAGCCCCCCGATCCGCAGGACGGCGGGGTGGTCGAATACCCGTCCCATCTGGGAGTGCGCTTCCCCGGCTACAAGTACGTGGAGTACGGGACCGGCGAGCGGGAGGTCTACGACCTCGATCACGATCCGGACGAGATCAACAACCTCGCCCCGCACCTGAGCCCGGCTTTCCTGGGGCGCCTGTCGAGCCTCGCCCGCGCCCTCGGCGCCTGCTCCGGCGCCACCTGCCGGCAGCTCGAGGAGAAGGCGCCGCCGGCTCTCCCCGCCCGGCCGATCCCCTGACGGGCCGGCGGCGCCTCAGCGTCCTCCCCAGGGGAAGAGCCGCAGGCTCGGCGGCTTCACGCCGGCGGGAAGGCCCGCCAGGGTGATGGCGGCAGGGGAGCGCTCAAGGAGCACTCGCTCGGTGAGCCAGCGGCGGCCACGCTTTCCCCCGGGGAAGAGATCGAGAGGGCGGTCGCCCGCCATCACCTCGTCCGGCGGCTCGACTCCCACGGCGAGGAGCACCTCGAAGGAGACGAGGACCGGGTAGTGGATCCCCTCGGGGAGGTGCCCCGTCCAGGCGCCTCCGGCGCCCGGTCGCGGCAGCTCGACGGCGAGGGGAGCGCCCGCCACGGGATAAGGATGGAGCACCAGGGTCAGCGGTTCCCCCTGGGTGCGAAGGAATCGTGGCTCGATCCGCAGGACCTGCCGGGCCGCCGCGACCCGGGCCGCCGCGCGAGGAGTCGCCAGGACGGCGGGGACATAGATCTCGGCGTCCGTCAGATCGAGATCCCGTGCCGAGGTCTGCTCGATCGCGTCGAACGGTCGCACCAGCCCCTGGCCATCGTCGCCGCTGATGCTCACCAGGTCCTTCGTCCCCCCCAGTTGATAGAGGATCCGGGCGTCGGATCGGGGAGCCAGGCGCTCTTCGAGCGTGCTCTCCGCCACGTCGAGGGTCGTCGGCACGGTCTCGCGATAGGCATAGGCCATCGGCCTCCACACCAGCGTGGCGCACCAGAGGAGCACGGCGACAGCGAAAATCGTCACAGCCCGGCCGTGCAGCCGCCTCCCGACGTCACAGACCAGAGCCGCGGCGCCGAGGGCCATGAAGGGACAGAGCGGCAGATAATTGTTGTTCTTGGCCCAGGTGGTGGTCAGCGAGTACAGGACGATGTAGGCGAGCGGGAACACCGCGAGGAGCGCGAGCCCCGCGGACCGGCGGCGCCAAGCTCGGACGAGCACGGCCAGCAGGCCGGCGAAACCCAGCAGGCCGGTGAAGAGACCATGAAAGTTGGGAGCGAACATCTTGGCTGCCGTGGCCTCGAGGACGCCGAGGTGAGACGGCGCGAAGCCGCTGGTATCCGCCATGTCCCGGTAGTGCTGCAGCGTATGGGAGAACTCCTGCCGGAAGACATCCAGCATCGGAAAGAAGAAAGGATTGATCAGCACGAAGATCAGCAGGGCGGCGCCCCCTGCCGCGACCAGCCGGACCAGGACCGCCGGCTCGCGCCAGGCGCGCGGAAGGGCGAACAGAGTGAGGGGAAGCGCGGCGGCCACGCCATTGTATTTGCCGGAGGCTGCCAATCCCACCGCCGCGCCCGCGCCGAGAAAATGGCGCAGCCGCCAGGAGGCCACGGCCGCGACGGTCGCCTCGGTGGCGATCAACAGGCCCAGCAGCATCAGGATGTCCGGCTTGATGACGACCGACTGGCGCATGTGCAGCGGCACGGCGGCCAGGACCAGGGCGGCCAGCAGCCCGGCACGGGGCGACAGCAACCGCCGGCCGATGCGATAGGTCCAGTAGAGGGTCAGGACGCCGATGCCGGACTGGAAGGTGCGGGAGATGAAGTAGGCCCTGGGCGTGAACAGGCCGTCGTGAAGGATCGTCTCGCCACCTCGTCCCGTCCAGCGCGCCAGGGCGTCCACCCCGCCGAGCAGCAGGGAGTGCACCAGGTTGCTGAGCGCCGGATAGAACAGATTGACCGGGCGGAGCGAGCCTTCCGCGAAGAAACTCTGGACGTTCGCCAGGGTGAAGAATTCGTCGGCGAAGCGCGTGTTGTCGAGCCCGGTCCGGGCATACCAAAGCCGCAGGGCGAAGGCCCAGGTGAGCAGCGCCGCGAGCAGGCATACATCCAGCCGACCAGCGGCGGGCTTTTCCGCGGAAGGGAAGAGCTCCACGGCATAAAGATATCAACTTGTTTTTAAAATCTTCTAATGTATTGGCTCATCCGCACGTACAGATAGCGCCTTCTGCCACTCCACAAAAAAAGCGCGCCGGCAAAGGCCGGCGCGCCTGCGGGGGAAAAAACCAACTCAATCGAAAGCGGCGTAGAGCCGCTTCCCTCCCATCTGGCGGGCGATCCGTGCCTCGGAGGCGAAGGTATTGGCTCCGCCGCTGAGGCAGGTGCCCACGCAGCCGTCCGCGTAGCCGATGAGGACCCGTCCCTCGCCGTCCACGGCAATACCGAGAAAATCGAGCAGATTGCGCGTCGTGCCGCAGGTGGTCCCCGAGGTGCAGATGGTGCCGCGCTGGACCGGCTCGTTCGGGGTCACGTCCACCGTCTGCCAGGTCGCTCCGCCGTCGTAGGTGTGGGACACGTAGAGGTGCCAGACGGCGGGGAAGGCGGGATCGTCGCCGGTCGCCGCGCCCGCCGCGGGGGTGCCCAGGAAGGCGAAGGCCGCCCGCGTGGCGTCGCCCGCCACCACGGCCGGGAAGGCCACGTTCTGGAGGCCGAACGCGGTGCCGACGTCCACGAGGTTCGACCAAGTCGTGCCGCGGTCGCGCGACACCGCCGCGTAGGGGTGGCCGTCGCCGTTCGACCAGCCGAAGTAGACCGTGCCGTCGGCGCCGATACCCACCGAGGGATCGGAGGAGCCGACCGAGCTGCCGGGGATCGTATGCACCGTCCAGGTCAGGCCGTTGTTGGTGGAGACCGCAACCCCCGCCTGGCCGTTGCAGCTCTTGTTCGGGACGTAGACCGTGCCGTCCGGCGCCACCTTGACGTGGCCGTGCAGGCCGTCGCACTGGGTCAGGTTGTACATCGGGATCGCGGGGCCGAAGGTGGTGCCGCCGTCGAGGCTCACCGCGCAGGAGGCGAGGGCGATGTCCTGCGAGCAGTAATAGATCGCGTGCGGGTAGAGCTGCGGCAGCCCGACCGGCAGCGTCCCGCGCGCCAGCGGTCCGCCGCCCACCGTCTGGTGGTCGACCCCGGAGGCGATCCCCGCCCCCTGGCTCGGGTGCCAGGTGGCGCCGTCGTCGTCGGTGTAGGCCATCAGGCTGAAGGTCGTCGGCAGCAGCTGCGAGACGTAGGTGCGGCCGAGCGTCTGATCGGTGTAGAGGATCGGATCGAAGCTGGTCAGCGAGGTCTGGGTGGCGCTGACGTTCTGCCAGCTCGCCGCCGGCGGGGCGAGGGCGTCGTTGAACTGGACCTTGAGCGTCTCGAGGCTCGCGATGTACATCACCGCTCCCGTCCGCTCGTCGACGCCGATCGACGGCTCACCCGCGCTGGCCCCCATTCCGGCCGGCGGAGCATAGACGGTATAGGACGGAGGGCCTGACGTCTTGGTGTAGGCGACCGCGGGGGAAACCCCGGCGGCGAGCGTGCCGAGAGTGACGAGACCGGTGGCCACACGATGGATTGAAATCAAGGGACCTGCTCTCCTTCCTGAAGAAAAGCTCCGAAATCGCTTGGCCACGATGGCCTGGGCTGCGGGAATTAGTTGCATACGTCGTGCCAGTAGTGCCACTATTCTTTCTCTCCCCTCGTAACGGAGACGATGCGGCGCAGACGCGGATGACTTCACAGCCGCGACGACTTTGGTAGAGTCCGGGCATTTCCCGGAGGTTCCACGGCATGGCTCGACGCGTCCGCCTTTTGCTGATCCTGTGGCTTGCTTTCCTCTCCGTTGTAATCCCCGCCGCCCGGGCGCAGCACCACCCGGCACCGGCCGTGGATCCCGACGACGAGGTGAGCGTGGAGACCGGGGCGCGCCCCGCGCTCTCCCCGACCGAGCGGGAGGCGATCGCAGCCCTGCGCACCCGCGCCGAGACGTCGGACTTCGCGGCGACCGCCAATTACGCGGAGACGCTCGCCTGGCTGCGCCAGCTCCAGCGCCATTTCCCCGAGATGTACCTCGGCTTCTACGGCACCTCGGGGGAGGGGCGGGCGATGCCGTTCGTGGTGGTGTCGCGGGAGAAGGCGTTCACCGGCCGCCGGGCGCAGAAGGTCGGCAAGCCGATCGTGCTGATCCAGAACGGCATCCACGCCGGGGAGATCGACGGCAAGGACGCCTCGCTGATGCTCCTCCGCGACCTGGCGCTGGGGATGCACCCAGAGATCCTGAATGCCGTCACCCTGGTGGTGCTGCCGATCTACAACGTCGACGGGCACGAGCGGATCTCGCCGTACAACCGTCCCAATCAGGACGGGCCGCGGGAGGGGATGGGGTTCCGCACCACGACCAACGGGCTCGATCTGAACCGCGACTATCTCAAGCTCTCCTCCGAGGAGGCGCGCTCGCTGATCGCCCTGGTCAACGACTGGCGGCCGCACCTGCACGTCGACGACCACGTCACGGACGGCGTCGACATGGACTGGGTGCTGACCTGGTCGTGGGCCGAGGCGCCGCAGGCTCCGGCGCCGGTCGGCACCTGGCTCGCCGCCCACATGCCTGCCGTGCTCGCCGCCACCGCGCGGGCCGGGCACAAGGTCGGCCCCTACGTCGACCTGGTGGACAGGAACGACCCCACCAAGGGGTTCAGCTCCTGGGTCGCGCAGCCGCGCTACTCGACCGGCTACTTCCCGCTGCGCAACCGGCCGTCGATCCTGATCGAGAACCACTCCTACAAGCCCTACCGCCAGCGGGTGCTGGCGAACCGCGACTTTCTCTGGGCGCTGCTCGACGAGATCGCGCGCGATCCGGCCGCGCTCACCGGCGCCGTGGCCGCCGCCGAGGCCGCCGAGGTGGCCAAGGGGAGGCCGGACGCTCCCCCTTCGGAGGTGGCGGTGGACGTCGAGCAGAGCCCGGCCTCCGACCCGATCCGCTTCCCGGTCTACGCCGGGGAGGTGAAGACGTCGCTGGTCAGCGGCGGGCCGCTCCTCCTCTTCCATCGTCCTCAGGGGAGCGAGGTCAAGGAGATCGAGGTCCCCTGGATCCACAAGTCGGCGGTGGTCAAGGCGTTGCCGCGGCCGCGCGGCTACCTGGTGCTCCCCGGCTGGCCGCAGATCGAGGCGCGCCTGCGCGGCCAGGGGCTGCGCGTCGAACGGCTCCAGGAGGGGGCCGAGCTCGCGGTCGAGACGATGCGCGCCACGGAGCCGAAGCCCGCCGCCGCCTCCTATCAGGGGCTCACCCGTTTGACGGCCAGGATCGAGCGCAGCACGGAGACGCGGCAGATCCCCGCCGGCGCGCTCTGGGTGCCGGCCGACCAGCCGGACTTCGAGGTGGCGGTCCAGCTCCTCGAGCCCGAGGCGCCCGACTCGCTGCTGTCCTGGGGGCTCCTCTCCTCGCTGTTCGAGGGAAAGGAGTACGTCGACGCCCGGGTGCTCGAAGGGCTGGCGGCCGGGATGCTCAAGGACCCCAGGACCGCCGCCGAATGGGACGCCGCCCTGAAAGACGGGAAATTCGCCGCCGACCCCCAGGCGCGCTACCAATGGTGGTTCCGGCGCACCCCTTACTGGGACTCGACGGTCGGCCTCCTCCCCTACTTCCGGGTGATGACGTCGCCGCACCTCACCACCCGTCCCTGGCGGTGACCCCCCGGCAAGGAAACTGCATACTCAGGGGTTTTCCTCGTACCGCGGAGCGGCCACGAGTTTTTTGCGGATTGACCGTGAGGTAGGTCTGAATGTCAGATCCCGAGAGCCGCAGTGGACGCGATTGGCTCCGCGTCGTCCTGGACCATATCGACAACGCGATTGTAAAAACCGACACCGAAGGGAACATAACCTTTCTGAACCCCGCCGCCGAGCGGCTGGCGGAAGTGGATGCGGACGCCGCGGTCGGGCGTCCCCTCGAGGACGTCCTTCCCCTGCTCGACGCCGACACCCGCCGCCCGCTGGTGTTCCCCCAGGGCAGCCGCACCGGCTCACGCGGCGAGATCGGCGAGATCCAGGAGGCCCTGCTCGCCGACGCCTTCGGCGAGGGGCGCCACCTCGAGGTGACGGAGCATCGTCTCGACCGCGAGACGGCGGAGGGGAAAGGGGGCGGCGAGGTGCTCCTGGTGCTGCGCGACGTGACCGAGCGCGCGGGTCTGGAGGAGACCTTGCGCCGGCGCGACGAGGAGCTGCTCGCCGCCGACCGCCGCAAGGACCAGTTCCTCGCCATGCTCGCCCACGAGCTGCGCAACCCTCTCGCCCCGATCCGCAACGCCGTCGAGCTGATGCGCCAGGTGGAGACGCTCGACGCCGCCTTTCAGCCGGCGCGCGAGATGGTCGAGCGCCAGGTCAAGCACCTGGCCCGGCTGGTCGACGACCTGCTGGACATCTCGCGCATCGCGAGCGGCAGCATCCGCCTGCGCAAGGAGCCGGTGGATCTGGGCGCCGTCGTCCAGCGCGCCGTCGACAGCGTCCGCCCGCTGATCGACAGCCGCTCGCACACTCTCTCCGTCCGCCTCCCCGCCGAGCCCGTGCGGCTGGAGGCCGATCCCACCCGGCTCGAGCAGGTGATCTCGAACCTGCTCAACAACGCCGCCAAGTACACCATGCCCGGGGGGCACCTCGGAGTGACGGCGGAGCGCGTCGGCGAGGAGGCGGTGGTGCGGGTGTGCGATACCGGGATCGGCGTCCCGCGGGACGTGCTCGACCGCGTCTTCGAGCCCTTCATGCAGTCGGACGGCTCGCTCGCCCGCACCGACGGCGGGCTGGGCGTCGGCCTCACCCTGGTGCGCAGCCTGGTCGAGATGCACGGCGGCAAGGTGAAGGCCACCAGCCCCGGCCTCGGCCAGGGGAGCGAGTTCGTGGTGCGCCTCCCGGCTCCCGCCGGCTTCACCGCCGCGCTCCCCGACCAGCCGTTCGCCGCCGCCGCCGCCCGTTCGCTGCGGGTGCTGGTGGTGGAGGACAACATCGACGCCGCGGAGAGCCTGGCGACCCTGCTCCGCCTGTGGAGCCACGACGTTTGCGTGGTGCACGACGGCTGCAAGGCGCTCGAGGCGGCGCGCGAGCAGCACCCGGAGGTGGTCCTCCTCGACATCGGCCTGCCGGGGCTCGACGGCTATCAGGTGGCGCGCTGCCTGCGCGACGACCTCCACCTCGACCACGCCCTGCTGGTGGCGATGACCGGCTACGGCCAGCCCGAGGACCGCCGGCGCTCCCGCGAGGCCGGCATCCAGTACCACTTCGTCAAGCCGGTCGAGCCGCTGGTGCTGCGCAACCTCCTCGCCGGCGTGGCCGTGACGGACGAATGGCACGGAGGGCGGCCGAGCTGAGTTAAGATCCCCCTTTCGATCGGCATCAGCCATGAATCCTCCAGCGGAGAGCGCTCTCCTGCGGCTGGCGATCGCCCGGGGGCTCCTGCGTTGGGAGGACCTCGACGCGGTGGCCGAGCACCTGCCGGCGGACGGTGGGTCCGGAGGGGTGTCTCCGCTCGTCGGGCGCTGGGTGCGCGCCCTGGTCGAGGCGGGGCTGCTCACCCGCGAGGACGTCGAGGAGCTCGCCGCCGAGCTGGAGAGGAACCACCGCGACCGCACCCCCGACCTCGGCGGCTTCCGCGCCTGGCCGGCCTCGGTGGCGGCGGCGAGCGGCAGCCTCCCGAAGTCGACTCCTCCCCCCTCGCTCTTCCCTCCGGAGCTGCGCTTCCTCGCCGAATGGCCGCGCTACCGCGTCGAGCGCCTGCTGGGGTCGGGCGGCATGGGGACGGTCTACAAGGCGTTCGATCCCAACCTCGGCCGCTGGGTGGCGCTCAAATTCCTGCACAGAAACGATGCCGCGCAGACCGAGCGCTTCCTGCGCGAGGCGCGCTCCCAGGCGCGGATCTCCCACCCCAACGTCTGCCAGGTGCACGAGGTGGGCGAGGCCGAGGGGCGGCCGTACATCGCCATGCAGTACATCGACGGCCGCAGCCTCGGCGAGCTGTGCGAGGAGCTGACGCTCGAGGAGAAGGTGTGCCTGGTGCGCGACGTCGCCCGCGCCATCCACGCCGCTCACCGTACCGGGCTCGTCCACCGCGACCTGAAACCGGGGAACATCCTGCTGGCGCGCGGCGAGGGAGGGGAGGTCCACCCCTACGTGGTCGACTTCGGCCTCGCCATGGCGCAGGACGATGCCTCGCTCTCGCGCACCGGCATGATCAGCGGCACGCCGGGCTACATCTCCCCCGAGCAGGCGCAGGGACATCCCTTCGACCGCCGCACCGACGTCTACAGCCTGGGGGTGGTGCTCTACGAGCTGATCGCCGGCTCGCCGCCGTTCGCCGGCGGCAACCTCGCCCGCATCCTGGTGCAGCTCGTCCAGGAGGAGCCGAAGCCGCTGCGCCTGGCGGCGCCGGGGACTCCCGAAGACCTGGGGACGATCGTCGGCAAGTGCCTCGAGAAGGACCCCGTCCGGCGCTACGACTCGGCCCGCGAGCTCGCCGAGGATCTCGACCGCTTCCTCGACGGCGAGCCGATCCGCGCCCGCCCGGCCGGCTGGCGGTACCGCGCGGGGAAGCGCCTGCGCAAGCACCGCACGCTCGCCCTGGTCAGCGCCGCCGCCGTCCTCGCCCTCCTCCTGCTCGGCGCCTTCAGCCTGCGGGCTCAATGGCAGGCGCGCGAGCGGGCGGAGCTGGCGCAGGCGTTCGGCCAGCGCATCGGCTCGTTCAAGACCAGCATGGAGTACGTCGCCAGCCAGCCGCTCCACGACATCACCCCCTACAAGCGCCAGCTGCGCGAGGAGATGGACTGGATCCGCGCCGAGATGAAGCGGATCGGCCCCCTCGCCCAGGGGCCCGGCCACTTCGCGCTCGGCCAGGGGGACCTGGTGCTCCACCAGGACGGCCCCGCCCGCGAGCACCTGCGGCGGGCCTGGCGCGCCGGCGAGCGCGGGGCGGAGGTCGCCGCGGCGCTCGGCCTCGCCTACGGCCGCGCCTACGAGCGCGCCCTCTCCGACGCCGACCGCACCCCGAGCTCCGCCGAGGAGGAGACCCGCCGCGAGGAGGCGGAGCGCACCTACCGGCAGCCCGCCGTGGCCTACCTGCGCCAGGCCCTGGCCGGCGCGCGGCAGGGGGCGATGCCCTCCTCGCTCGGCGGCGTGATCGCCTTCTACGAGGGGCGTTACGACGACGCCCTGGCCGCCGCCGGCCGCGATCCCGCCTCGCCGCAGGCGGCCCAGCTCGCGGCCAAGGTCTACGTCGCCCAGGCGAGCGCGGCGACCCGGGCGGGGCATTACGAGGCGGCCTTCCCGCGCTTCGCCCGCGCCGCCGAGGTCTACGCCCGCCTAATCGCGGCGCGGCCGAGCGATCCCGACCTCTACGCCGAGGACTGCGAGCGGCGCGAGCGGGAGATCGAGGCGGCCTCCTCGCTGGCGGACGTGCCGGAGTCGCAGGTGCGCACGGCCCTCGCCGCCTGCGACCGCGCCCTGGCGGTCGATCCCGGGCTCACCCGCGCCCTGGTCCACGAGGCCGGCCTGTTCTGGCGGCTGGGCGAGCAGAAGCTCAAGCGCGGCACCGATCCGTCGCCCGACCTCGCGGCCGGCATCCGGCTCGCGGAGCGCGCCACGGCGCTCGATCCCGGCGACGTCCAGGGGTACAACTACCTCGCCGTCTCCCACCGCCTGCTGGCGCAGTGGAAGATGGGGCGCGGCAACGACGCGCGCCTGGACATCGGCGCGGGGATCGACGCCGCCCGGCGGGCCGTCGCCCTGCAGCCCGAGATGCCCTCGGCCCACGCCAGCCTGGGCACCGCCTGGATCGTGCGCGCCCAGGACCAGCAGCGGCGGGGCGCCGACCCCCGAGCGGCGCTGGCGGCCGCGGTGGCGAGCTACCGGGAGGCGGGCGCCCTCAACCCGAAGTCGCTCCCCGCCTTCAACGGGCTCGGCAACGCCTGGAAGATCACCTCCGAGATCGAGAGCGCGCAAGGGGTGGACCCCAGCGCCTCGGTCGGGAAGGCGGTGGCGGCGCTCGAGCGGGCCGCGGCGCTCAACCCGCGCTCGGCGCCGATCCACAACAACCTCGGCAACGCCCATCTGACCCTGGGGGAGTACCTGCTCGTTCGCGGCGCCGACCCGCGCCAGGCGCTCGACCGCGCCGCCGCCAGCTACCGGCACGCCATCGAGCTCAAGCCCGACTATCCGCTGGCCCGCTACAACCTCGCCTACACCTGGCGCAGCCTGGCCGAGGCGCTGCTCGACGAGGGGCGGGACCCGCAGCCCGCCCTGGTCCCCGGCGACGCCGCCCTGATCGAGGCGCAGCGCCTCAATCCGGACGACGCCGACACCTGCCTCGAAATCGCCCGCATGCGGCTGGTCGCCGTCCGCTGGCGTCAGCGCCGGCACCAGGACTCGGCGGCCGACCTCGGCGCGGCGGCCACGGCCCTGGCCCGCGGCGAGGTGCTGAACCCGCGCCATCCGGACGTCCTGTTCACCCAAGGTCTGGTGGCCCGCTTCCGGGCCGAGGCGGCGGGCGCCGCGGAGCGCGCGGCGCTGGTGCAGACCGGGCTCGAGCGGGTCGGCAAGGCGCTGGCGGTCAACGCCGGCGAGGGGCGCTACCTCGCCCTGCGCGGCCTCTTCGAATCGATGGCGGCGCGCGGGGAGAGCGATCCCGGCCGCCGGCTGGCCGGGGCGCGGCGGGCCGTGGCGTCGCTCGAAGCGGCCCTCAAGGCCAACCCGCTCCTTCAGCGCGAGTACGGCCCGGCGCTCGCCGAGGCCCGGCTCGACGCCGGTACCCTTCACACGCGCCCGGCTCAGCTCTGAAACTCGGTGCCGGAGTCCGGCACCTCGACCGCCGCCGTCAGGCGGGCCACCAGCGCCTTCCGCTGCCGTCCCTTGAGCCGCGTGCGGTAGACCATGAAGGCGACATAGGCGTAGAAGAACGCCATCGAGCCGAAGACGACCTTCTGCTCGTAGGGCTGTCCGTCCGCCCAGCCCTGCACGCTGGCGAGCGCCACCACCATCAGGCCGATCACGATGTTGTGGCCGAGCGCCTCGAGGGTCCGCCGGGTGTCGGAAAGCTCCAGCTCGTTGAGGTCGAGCTCCTCGCGCTTGCGCCAGGCGTGCGCATAGAGCAGCAGGAAGATCAGCGAGACGGCCGCGAAGCCTCCGCCGTAGATCGACAGCATCAGCGGCATGTGCTCGGGCTGGAGCACCTTTTCGACGGCGCCGTTCGGCAGACGGATGGTGCGCGTCCCCCACATCAGGCGGTTGATCAGCGCGCCGATGAAAAACTTGAGCGGAAAGACGAAGAAGAGCACCACGAAGAGCAACGCGCCGTTCAGCGCCACCGTCGGCGGGTCCTCGAGCCCATAGCGCCGGAAGAAGAGGAACTGCCGGTACCAGAGGACGTAGAGCACCGTGAAGGTGAGGGCGAAAGCGGCGAACCCCCGCAACGTCTCGAGCAGCTCGCCGGAGGTCCGCGGCACCTCGAGGGCCACGATCAGCAGGGTGATCGCGAAGCCGAACACGGCGTCGCTCAACCCCTCGAGGCGCGACGGCTCGCGGCTCCGCCAGCGGAACTCGTGCGGCTTCCAGACCCGCTCGTGTTTGCCGATCAGCGAATTACGGAGCATGGGTCGCGCCTCCCGTCTGCAGCACGCCGATCTTCGCCAGATCGCCGAGATACTCGGCCACCACGGCCAGCGGGATCGGCCCGTAGATGGCGGCGAGGGCGTCCCGCACCTCGCCGACGGTGCGCCGGCCGTCGATCAGATTGAGCGCCTCGTAGGCGTAATCGCCGCCCCCTCCCCACAGGCCGGCGAATTTCAGCAGGGCGGGCGGCGCGAGCTTCTGGGCCGCGGCATGGTCTTGGAAATGATCTTGGAAATAATCGTAACCGAAGCCGCCCATCGCTCCTTTGGGATCGGGAGCGCGGCGATATACCGGATTCGCGGTGTCCCCCGCCCGGGCGGGGACGAGCCCCGCCCCTACATTAAGGCCAGAAAGATTTCTGAGCTCCGATAACCAAGCGGCGGCGTCCTGGCGGACGTCCGGCGCCGGTGGGGCGAAGCGGGCGATCGATTCCGCGATCGCGGTTTCCTGGGCGAGGTGGAAACGGATCACGTTTTCCGCCTCCGCGCCCTCCCCCGCCGCGCGCAGGCGGGCAGCGCGGGCCAGCGCGTCGGCCGTGCGCTCGAGGCTGCCGCGGCGCACCACCTCCCAGAGCGCCGGCGTCTGGGCGGCGTCGAGCCCGGCCAGGTACCAGGCGCCGGCGGCGCCGAGGAAGGCGGCGCGCAGCAGCTTGGTGGGATCGATGTTCGCCACCGTGTCCGCGTGGGTGTGGATGTAGCGGTCCGGCCAGTCGTTCAAGTAGATCGTGGGCACCCGCCACGACCCCTCGCTCCACACCTGGTGATCGCTCCCCTCCGTGAAATCGACGAAGGCGGCTTGTAAAGCGCGCTTGCTCCCTTCGGGATCGACCAGCGGATAGGGGGCGGCGCCGGTCGCCGCGAAGGCGTCCGACTGCTCGTTGACGAAGCGCCCGAACGCCGCCCCGACGTCGTTGACGAAAGTCGGCAGGCTCGCGGGGGAGCGGGTGACGTGGAAGACCGCCCCGGTCGCCGCGGCGTCGCCGCCCACCATGTCCATGTGGATCACGGCGAGTGCGCGCGCCGCGAGGTCGGGGCGGGCGTTCAGGAAGGCCGTCGTCCCCTCGATCTCCGGCGGCCAGACGAAGCGGATCGTCCGCGGCGGCGCCGCCAGCTTCCCCTCGTGGATCAGCTTGGCGAGCGTGCGCGCCACCTCGAGGATCGCGGAGCAGCCGCTGGCGTTGTCGTTCGCCCCCGGCCGCTGGTGGTCGAGATGGCAGGAGAGCACGACCTCGTGACTCCGATCCGCGCCCGGAATCACCCCCGTCGCGATGCTGTAGGCCCCCGGGTGCTGCCCGGCCTTGACGCTCCCGCGCAGCCGCACCGTCCCGCCCGTGGCCAGCCGCTCCTGCCAGCCACGCGCCGTCTTCAGCGACACCATGAAGGCGAAGGTCTTCGGCGCCGGGAAGGTCTCGAGATGCCCCCAGCGCACCAGGGTCGCATCCTCCTTCCACCAGGCGGTCTCCTGGTTCGGCGCGTAGGAGACGATCGCCGCCGCGCCGAAACGGTCGACGGCCAGCGGATAGACGGCCCCCGGCTGGGCGCCGGCGAGGACGATCTTCCCCTTGACGTCCTTCCCCCGGTAGTCCGCCGCGTCCGTCCCCGCCCCGACGTCGACCAGCTCGGCGGCGGCCTCCCCCGCCGCGCTGTCCTCGGCGAGGACGATCGGCCGCGCCTCCCACGAGGCGATCCGCTCGGCGTCCGTCCATCCGCCCTTCTCCTCATGCTGTTCCCAGAGCTCCGCGAAGTCGGCGTCCCACGCCGGCCGCGAGCGCTGGGTGCCGTAGAAGACCTTGCCGTCCGCCGGCAGCTCCAGGATCTCGACCTCCGAAAGCCCATAGTCGCGAGCCCGGTCGCGCACCCACTCGGACGCCTGCCGGAAGCCGCGCGATCCCCGCATGCGGTGGAACAGGGTGATCTCCTGAAGGTTGCGCTTCGCCGCCGTCCCCGAAACCTCCCCGGCGATCGCCCGCACGACCGCCTCCGGCAGCAGCGGCGGCGGCTCGGTGGCGCGGGCGGGCGGAAGGGCGCTCGCAGCCATGGCGAAAAGGGTCCCAACGATCCGGACGAAATTCATGTCGGTCTCCCTTGTACCCCGTCGGTTCTGGCAAGGCGTTCAGCGTCCTGATTGCCTCGACGCCAGCCCGTAGGGCGGCCTTCCTTTAGCCCAGGGTGTAAACCCTGGGAATGGCGGCGTACCCGCTTCCCTGGTTCGGGGCCTTCCGCCTCCCCGGTTTCGAGCCCTCCATCCGACCCAGGGCACACGCCCTGGGCTACAGGAAGGCCGCCCTACCGGGCTGGCGTTCATGATTCGCTGCCCCATTCCCCGTGACTCGGGCGATCCTACCCCGTCCCGGCCCCGGGTGGTACGCGGCTTGCTCCTTCGGGCGCCTATGAAGAAATCAAGCCGATCTCAGAACTACCGCGCGGTGATCCTCGACATGGACGGCACTCTCCTGGACAGCAACGCCGCCCACGTCCATGCCTGGGTGGAGGCCCTGCGCGAGCACGGGCACGAGGTCTCGGAGAAGGAGATCTGGCCCTGGATCGGCATGGGCGCCGACAACCTGCTGCCGGCGGCGCTCCGGATCTCCAAGGAGAGCCCGGAAGGGAAGGCGATCACCGAGACGCGGGGGAAGATCTTCAAGTCGCGCTACCTTCCCCACCTCCGACCCTTCCCCCAGGTCCGCCCGCTGCTCGAACGGATCAAGGCCGACGGCCGCGAGCTGGTGGTCGCCACCTCGTCCGCCGAGGAGGAGGTCAAGAAGGCGATCGAGCTCGTCGGGGTCGAGGATCTGCTCCAGGGCGCCACCTCCGGCAGCGAAGGCCGCTCGAAGCCCGACCCCGACGTCGTCCAGGCCGCCCTCGACCGCCTGAAGATGGAACCCTCCGAGGTGGTGATGCTGGGGGACACCCCCTACGACATCCAGGCGGCCGGCAAGGTCGGGATCGCCGTCATCGCCTTCCGCTGCGGCGGCTTCAAGGACAAGGATCTGAAAGGCGCCCTGGCGATCTACGACGGCGCCGCGGACCTGCTGGCAAATTACGACGACTCGCCGCTCGGCGGCGGGGTCCGCGGCGGCGTCTGAGGCGCCTTCTTGAAGAACGCCTTCACCCGCCCCACCTCCCCGGTCGTCAGCCGCACCTTGATGCCGTGCGGGTGCTGCGGCGAGCTGGTGAGGATCTCGCGCACGATCCCCCGCGTCCGCCGTCCCGTCCGCTGATCGGCCTTCTGCTCGATCTCCACCTCGAGGCCGGGGTGGATGTCCCGCCGTAGCTCGCCTGCCATGGGGCCATCCTCTCGCGGCTCGCCAGAGAGCCGGTGTTGAAACGTTTTTCGCCTTCTCGCCACTTGCTCCAGCAGCATAAATCTTACTCCCTGCGGGCTCGGGATGGTCAGGTCACGATGGCTGGAGCAACCGACCCGCAACTTCGCGAGGTACCTCAATGACCTGTATCCCTGCCTGCGCTCTTCCCCCACGCATCCTGGCCTTCGCGCTCGGCATTCTGCTCGCGTTCACCGCACTGGCCTCGGCGCAGACCTGGGTCTCGCTAACGAACCAACCGGCTTTCAATGCCGGGGTGGCCCTCCTGCTCACCGACGGCACCGTGATGGTGCAGCAGATGTCCGTGCCCGGTGGGGTCGTTCATGGCACCGGGCAGTGGTGGCGGTTGACTCCAGACAATGCGGGAAGCTACCTCAACGGCACCTGGTCTCAGCTCGCCTCGATGCCCGCGGGATACGCCCCGTACTTCTATGCATCGGCCGTGCTCCCCGACGGCAGAGTCGTCGTGGAGGGAGGAGAATTCAACGGCAACGGCGGGACAGGCGAGACGGCGCTGGGAGCGATCTACAACCCGGCCACCGATGCCTGGACCGCGATCGCGCCGCCGAGCGGCGTCTCCGAGATCGGCGACGCCGCGAGCGTGGTCCTGCCCGACGGCACGTTCATGCTGGGGCCGTGCTGTTCCAGCAGGATGGACTATCTGCTGAACCCCTATACCCTCACCTGGACCGCGACCGGCTCCGTCGGCAAGGCCGACAACAACGACGAAGAGGGGTGGACCCTGCTGCCGAACGGCAAGGTGTTGACGGTCGACACTAAGAACGGCACCAACTCCGAGCTCTACAACCCCTTCACGGGGGGCTGGACCTCGGCCGGTAGCACCGGCGTCGTTCTCCCGGCCGGTCCCGACGGCAAGGTCCCTGAAGTCGGGCCCGCCGTCCTGCGCCCCGACGGCACCGTCTTCGCCACCGGCGGCACCTCGAACATCGCCGTCTACGATACGGTCTCGGGTACCTGGTCGTCCCCCACGTCTTTCCGTGACATGAATGACGTGGCTGACGGACCGGCCGCCCTGCTGCCGAACGGCAACGTCCTGGTGGATACCAGCCCGGGAATCTTCACGAGTCCGTCCCACTTCTACGAGTTCGACGGCGCCAACGTAAACCCAGTCGCCAGCCCGCAGGGAACCGCCCAGAGCACTTCGTTCCTCGGGCGGATGCTGGTGCTCCCCACCGGCCAGATCCTGTTCACCGACGTCTTTAACGGCGTGCAGCTCTACACGGCGAGCGGAACCTATCAGAATTCCTGGCGCCCCACGATCACCTCCGCCCCCTCCTCGGTGACTCCCGGAGTGACCGGCTACTCCCTCTCCGGCACGCAGCTCAACGGCCTTTCGCAGGGCGCGATGTATGGCGACGACGCCCAAGCCGCCACCAACTATCCGCTGGTGCGGATCACCAACGACGCCACGGGGCACGTCTTCTACGCCAGGACCCACGACCACAGCACGATGGGAGTGGCCACCGGGAGCGCCACCGTCTCGACCCAGTTCGACGTCCCCTCCGGCATCGAGGCCGGGCCGAGCCATCTCGCGGTGGTCGCCAACGGCATCCCCTCGGCGTCGGTCAGCCTCCAGGTCGCGGGGCCGGTCAACTACACGGGGACTCTGGAGCACGCCGGCTGCGACACGCTGTCGGGCTGGGCGGCGGACCAGTCCCGCCTCAACACCTCGATCTACGTCTCGATCTACGACAACGGCACCCTGCTCACCACCGTCCCGGCGAGCAGCTACCGCTCGGACGTCGCCGGGCTCCTCGGCGACAACGGGCTGCACGGCTTCTCGATCGCCACGCCGAACGCCCTCAAGACCGGCACCGCGCACACGGTCAGCGTCCGCTTCGAAAGCTCCGGCACCAGCCTCTCCGGCAGCCCCGTCTCGCTGACCTGCGCCCCGCCCCCCGACTACGTGGGGTTCCTGGACCACGCGGGGTGCGACACGATCGCGGGATGGGCGGCGGACCGCAACCGCCTGAATACACCGATCACGGTCTCCTTCTATGACAACGGGACGCTGTTCTCGACCGTGCCGGCGAACCTCTCGCGCCCGGACGTCGCCACCTACCTGGGGGACAACGGCCTCCACGGCTTCTCCTTCGCCACCCCGTCCGCCTTCCTCAACGGGGCCGCGCACTCGCTCAGCGCGCGGTTCGAAGGCTCGAGCACCAACCTCTCCCTGAGCCCGGCGTCGCTCTCCTGCCACAACCACCTCGACCACGCGAGCTTCACGCTGGCGAGCGGCGCCGCCCACAGCTTTTATCTGGACGTCAACCGGCACGTGATCGATCTCGCCCTGTCGACCGGCGGGGTGTGGAGCCGTCAGGATCTGACCACCCTCACCGGCGCCGGTGCTGCCGTGGCCGACAGCGCGCTCGCCGCGATGCTCGACGCCGCCGGCAACGGACGCGTGTTCTACATCGGCACCAATCAGCACGTCTGGCAGCTCAAGCTCAGCACCGCGAGCGTCTGGTCGAACGTTGGGGACATGACCGGCGCGGCCGGCAGCACCAGGACGGTGGCCGCCGGCAGCAGCCTGGTCGCGGTCGGACCCGCCGCCGGCTCCGCGATCCACGTCCTGTACCTCGATTCCACCCAGCACGTGAACGACCTCCGGCGCACCGTGCCGGACCCCGGGACCTGGAGCAACCAGGACGTGACCACGCTCACCGGCGTCGGCTCCGCGCTGACCGGGAGCACCCTCGCCGGGATGGTGGACGCCGCCGGCATCGTGCGCGCCTTCTACGTCGGCACCAACCAGCACGTCTGGCAGCTCAAGCTCGATACCACCAACGTCTGGGCGGACTCCGGCGACACCATGGTGAAGGCGGGGATCACCAAGACCGTCGCCGCCGGCAGCAGCCTGGTCGCCCTCGGCCCCGCGGTCGGCTCCTCGGTCCACCTGCTGTTCCTCGATTCCACCCTGCACGTGAACGACCTCGCCCGCACCGTGCCGGAGCCCGCGACCTGGAGCAACCGGGACGTGACCTCCCTCACCGGCGTCGGCGCGGCGGCCGCGGGGAGCGCCCTCGCCGGGATGGTGGACGCCGCCGGCGACCTGCGCACCTTCTACACCGCCGCCAATCAGCACGCCTGGCAGCTCAAGCTCGACACCACCAACACCTGGACGGATTCCGGGGACGTGATGGTCAAGGCCGGGATCAGCAAGACCCTGGCCGCGGGGAGCGGCCTGACCACCTTCGGACCGGCCGGCGGCTCGTCCGTCCAGCTCCTCTACCTCGACTCCGTCCAGCACGTCGAGGCCCTCGCCCGCACGCTCGTGGAGCCCGCGACCTGGAGCAATCAGGACCTGACCCCGTAACCTGCGCCGGATCTTTTTGCGTAGCTCGAACGGGGCCGGCTTCCTGCGGGAGGCCGGTCCCGTTCCACGTCAGCGGCCCGTGCCGCGTCCCGGCATGGACTCGGCCTTCCTCTTTTGGTACAAGCCCGAGGCATGCTGCCGTTCTCTCCGCCTCGCGCGCGAACCGGCGATCTCCTGGCTCCTCCCTTGCAGTCGGTCCGGCGGTGATCAAGACCGTGCTGCAACGCGGCCGGTGGGCACGTCCGGCCGCTGAGAGCCCCGCCCAGGCGGCGGCGCAGGTCGTCGTCCTCGGCATGCACCGCTCCGGGACGTCCGCCGTCACCGGCCTCCTGCGGCTGCTCGGGCTGTGGGCCGGGGAGGGGGAAGATTTCCCTCCCGCGGACGATCACAACCCGGCCGGGTACTGGGAGCATCGCGGGGTCTGGGCGGTCAACGAGACGATCCTCCACTCCCTCGGCGCGAGCTGGTCCGAAGTCGCGGACCTCGATCTCCCCCTGCGGAGCGAGGAGCTCCCTCCGCGCCTCGTGGAACGCGCCCGGGAGGTGGTCCGGGAGCTCGACCGGCATGGCGCCTGGGTGGTCAAGGACCCGCGCCTCTGCCTGCTCTTCCCGTTCTGGCGCGAGATCCTCGCCGACCCCTTCTGCGTGCTGATCTATCGCGAGCCGCTGCCGGTCGCCCGTTCGCTCGCCGCGCGCGACGGCTTTCCGCTCTCCTACGGTATCGCGCTGTGGGAGAAGTACACCCGAAGCGCGCTCGCCTCCACCCGCGGCCTCCCCCGCGCCCTGATCTCCCACCGCGAGCTGATGGCCCACCCCGCGGCCAGCCTCCACCGGCTCCAGCGCCAGCTGGTGCTGCACCGGCCGGAGCTGGCGCGCCTGCGGGTGCCCGGCGCGGAGGAGATCCGCAACTTCCTCGATCCGGCCCTGCTGCACCACGCGGACGATCCCGCGGCCGAACGCTCCTATCTCACCCTGCCGCAGCGCGAGCTGCTGGACGCGCTGGCGGACGGCAGCGCGCTCGACCTCGACCCCGTCCCGCCGCTGTCGCCCGGCGCGCGGGAGCTGCTCGCCGCCTGCCAGAGCCTGTGGGCCGCGGAGCGCGGGATGGCCGCCGCGACAGCGGAGCTCGAGCGCACCCGCCCCTGGCTCGCGGAGACCGACGCCATCCTCGCCGCCACCCTGGAATCGCGCAGCTGGCGGATCGGCCGCGCCGTCACCACCCTGCTGGGCCTCCTCGGCCGGTCACAGATCAGCGCCGCCGAGCGGCGCGAGCGGCTCCTGGCGGAGGTCCGGAGCTGGCGGCAGGGGGACCCTGGAGAGTGACCGCGGGTTGCCGGCACCCTGCCGCCGCGGCCGTCGATCCCAGGCGGGCGTAGCGCAGCCAATAGAGGTGATAGTCCTCGGTCGCCACGATCGCGCCCAGCCGTGAGCCGGCCGGGGTCGTCTCCTCCCAGGGCGGCAGCTCCCAATTCATCACCAGGACGAGGTCCTCGCCCCTTTGCCGCGCCAGCTCGCGGGCCGCACAGCGCACCTCCTGCACGCTGAGCTCCCTCTGCTCGGGCCCGTAATCCGGATGGGTGACGAAGACCCGCCGCGACGGCGAGTACAGCGGCCGGCCGAGGGCCAGGGCAACCGTCGCCGCCGGCGGCTCGCGATGACCGAACAAGGGGTGGCGGTCCAACCCCGCGCTGCGCATCAGCTCCGCGGTCGCGGCACCGTTCGAGAAGGGGTGGCGGAGATCCATCCAGCTGGCGAACGCCCCGACGCCAACCTGGACGATGAGCAGGGCGAGGAGAGCCCGGGAGCGCCACGAGGAGCGGTCCTGCCGCCAGCCCTCCCCGCCGCCCAGCCAGAGAGCCGCCAGGAAGAGGAGCCAGAGGTGGCCATGGTGGCGTGACACGCCGACGTACTTGATGTAGCCGAAGGCGAGAAATCCGGCGGCGCCGAGGCCGAAGGTTGCGACCGCCACCTTCCGGGGCCACAGGATGGCGGCGGCCAGCCCCAGCGCCAGCACCCCCGCCACGGCCTGGAGAGCGGGCCAGGCGTCGAGCAGATTGCTGTTCCAGAAGTGGAGGCCGGGCCGCGGCACCGGTACGAAGGCGTGCCAGGGGATCGTCAGCACTTTGGCGGCCTGTGCCGGGTCCCAGCCGAAACGCCAGTCCGGCGCGAAGCTGGTGCCAGGCCGGGGGATGATCTGGACGAGCCCCAGGACGGCGCCGGCCAAACCCAGGGCGAGGCCGGCCACGGCTTCCCCCCAGGGGAGCGGCGGCGTCTCGCGGCGGCGCAGCCAGCGGTCGCCGAGCCAGCCGCCGAAGATCGCGAGGGCCAGGATGTAGCCATAGACCGTGGTCTGGCAGAGCAGTCCGAGCGCCACCCCGAGGGCGAGCGCCGGACGGCGGCTGCGCGCCGCCGCACAGGCCAGCCAGGCGAGGAGGGCCCCCAGGACGTAGTGGCGGCTGATCACCGCGTACTCGTAGAACGGGAAGTAGCCGAGCAGGACGAGCGCGCGCTCCCGCCGCCGGAGCGGGGCCCAGCGGGCGAAAGCGAAGGCGGCGGCGCCGGCCAGGAGCAGATGGACGAATTGCATCGCCCGCGGCGAGGTCGACACCTGCCGCGCCAGGAAACAGAGCAGAGGAAACAGGTACCCCTGACCGCTGCGGGCCAGCGGCGAGAACAGCTCGCCCACCGAGCGGCTCTCGGTCGCCACCAGCCAGAGCCAGGCCTCGTCCCGCCACAGCTCGTGCAGGAGAAGACGCGGCACGGTGAGGAGCATGAACGCCGCGGCGGCCCACCCCGCGAAGCGCCGGCGGTCTTCCGCCGACTCCGCCGGCTCCGCGCTCCCCTCCCCTCCCTCCTGCGCGCCGCGTGCATGCATATCGGGCTCGATTATGCTTCACGGCGTGGGGTTCCTGAAACGCTGGCCCGGCGGGAGAGACGACGGCGCGCCGCCGCGTGCCCTGCTCCCGGCGAGCGAGGTCGCCTTCGTGATCTGTGTCGAGGCGAACCGGCTCGAGCCGCAGGCGCGCCTCCTCTGCGAGAGCCTGCGCACCTTCGGCGGACGCTACCGGGAGGCTCCCATCCTGGCCGTCTCCCCCCGCCCCGAGCTGGCGCTCGGCCGCGACGCCAGAGCGCGTCTCGCGGCGCTCGGGGTGACCTGCGTCGTCGAGCCGCTGAACGTCACCGGCAACCCCTATGGCGCGATCAACCGGATCGTGGCCGGCGCCTGGGCCGAGCGGACCTCTCCCCACCCCTACCTCGTGCTGCTCGACACCGACACCGTGCTGGTCGGCGAGCCGGGCTTCGTCCGCGCCGACGCGGGCGTGCGGCCGGTTGACGTGAAGGGCGCGACCTCGAGCGGAGCCGGCGATCCCCGGGACGCCTACTGGACCCGCCTGTGCCACCTCGGGGGGATCGAACCCGCGCGCCTGCCGATGATCACCACCACGATCGACAAGGTGCGCATCCGCGCCTCGTACAATAGCGGCTTCACGCTGGTGCGTCGCGGCCTCGGCATCCTCGCTGCGACGCGGGAGATCTTCTTCGCCTCCTTGCGAGACGGCCTACGCCCCTCTCCCGGCGCCGGGCTCGACATCCTGGCCTCCACCGGCCAAGTCGGACGCGAGGCCAGCGAGTGGTGGGGAGCGAGCCAGGCCGCCCTGAGCGTCGCCATCTGGTCCAAGACCTCCGACGTCCATACCTTCGACGCGCGCTACAACATCCCCCTCAACAACCTGGCAGCCCCCGGCAGCTCCTGGCCGACGGACCGGCGCTTCGCACCCATCCTGCTACACTACCACCACCTCGCAGAGGCCGGGTACCGGAACCAGCTGGGGCAGGTGCTGGCCAAGGTCGGCTGCTCGCCGCGGGTGAGGCGCTGGATCGAGGAGCGGCTTTCCCACTTCGACCTCCCGCCATGACCCGCCCCGCCGTCCTCTGCGTCGTCGATCGCCCGGGCTGGGCGCACGACCGCAAGACCGACGCGCTGGCGCGAGAGCTTCGCGACGGCTCCGCGGGGGGTTACGAGATCGTCAAGCGCTTTCAGTCTGACCTCACCGCGGACGACCTCGCGCGCGCCGACGGCGTGCTCCTCTACTACTGGCACCAGGCCGAGCGCCTGCGCCCGCTGCGCGACGAGCTGCGGCGGCTCCGCGGGCGCCTGATGATAGGCATCTGCAGCCACGTCGAGCTCGCGGAGGAATGGCGGACGCCGGGGCTCGCCACGCTCGCGGAGCTCGCGGGCGCCGTGTTCGTGAACAACCGGCGGCTGCGCGACGAATTCGGTCCGGCGCTCGGCGCGCTGGGGAAGTCGGTTTTCTACACCCCGAACGGGGTCGACACGGAATTCTTCCGGCCGGCGGCCGTCCCCCGTCCGCCCTCCCCCACCCTGCGCGTCGGCTGGGCCGGGAGCCTGGACAACCAGGGGGCGGAGCACCGCGGGGTGCACGAGATCCTCGCCCCCGCCGTCGCGGCGCTCCCCGGCGCCGAGCTCTGCCTCGCCGCCCGTGAAGAGACGTGGCGCGGCCCGGAGGAGATGCTCGCCTTCTATCGCTCGCTCGACGTCTACGTCTGCGCCAGCCGCAGCGAAGGGACTCCCAACCCCTGCCTCGAGGCGGCCGCCTGCGGCGTGCCCCTGATCACCACGCCCGTCGGCAACATGCCCGAGCTGATCCGCGACGGCGAGAACGGTTTCTTCATCGAACGAAACGTCGCCAGCCTCACCGAAAAGCTCGCGCGCCTGCGCGCCGACCCTGACCTCCGCGAGCGCGTCGGACAAGCCGCCCGCGCCACGGTCGTCGAGTCTTGGGACTGGCGCCGCCAGGCGGCGCGCTACGGCGCGATGTTCCGGGAGGTGCTGGGCGAGCGCGTACGCGCCGGCCGCCGGCTCAGGCTCCTGATAGAGCCCGAGCACGTTGCCATCCGGATCGGCGAAGCGCGCCGTGATCTCCGGAGCGTCCGCCCCCAGCGGCTGCACGATGCGCCCGCCGTGCGCGACGACCGCCTCGAGGGTCGCCTCGACGCTGTCGACCATGACGTAGAGCAGGAGGCCCGGCGTGGGAGACGCGGGGCGGCCGGTGACCCAGGCGCCGCTCACCTCGCCCACGCCGTCGTCGAACGCGGTGGCGCCGTCGCCCCGCTTGCGGACCGGCCAGCCGAACACCGCCTGGTAGAAGCGGACCGACCGGGCGACGTCGTCGGTGGGAATCTCGAGATAACAGATCTTGCCGTTTGCACGCGTCGGAGCCATCGGGAATCCTCCTCGGAAGGGCGGGTTTCCCTACTCTACCGCGAAGAGCGCCCTCAGGCGCTCGGCGGTGAGCCAACTCGCGAGGGAGACGCCGTGGCTACGCGCGCCCAGCCGCCGCTCCTCAAATCAATGGCACGATGAGTCCATGATGTTCGTGTTGCTCGTCCAGGCAGAGCTCGTCGCGTCGCAGACATACCCCGGAGGGTCGAACGTCGCGGTGTAATGAACTGAATAATTTTCGTTCCAGGTGATCCGGCAGGCGTTCCCCTGCGAGTCGGTGCAATCCTTGTAGGCAAACACTGTGGTCGAGACGTTGTGACAACCCGGACCGGGGGTGTTGTATTCGGAAGGATAGCCGGTGTCGCCCGTGCTCCCCTCGGGGCCGCAGCTCACCGCGCCGGCATACGCGACGGAGGCGACCAGAGAGAACAGGATAATGGCTAAGAAGGCCGTCTTCTTCATGTCTTCGCATATGTCTCCTTGCGAATCTACCGAGCATCATCGCTCAGCCCTTGCACCTTGCCAGCGACAACGCAAAAAGTCAAGTGACGATAAGGTGACGCGAAATGGCCGGCCGCGGATATAGAATGAGGCCCATTTCCAGGAGGACATGATGAAGAAGACTGCGAAGAAGCTGCTGCTCCACCGCGAAACCCTTCGGCTCCTCGACGACGAATCCCTGGGCCAGCCCCGGGGAGGCATCAACCCGACCCAGAAGACGTTGCCACCGCCCCCGACGGTCGTCGCCTGCACCGCGACCTGTCCCTGCTGACCGTCCGCAGCGCTTCCTGGGAAACGAGGCGGTCCCGCGAGGGACCGCTTCGCCCCTCCCCCTATGCCGGCAGGTCGGCCAGCCCCCAATTGCGCAGCAGATAGGTCCCGCCATGTACCACCCCCGCGCCGGTGGCGAGCGTCAGCTTGCGCGCGCGGACGTCCGCCCGCATCCTGGGGTTCTTCGTCTTCGTCTTGTCGGCCACCGCGTTGGCGATGATCACCCGCTTGTCCTGCTCGCTCGCGACCGGATGCAGCGCCAGCTGCGCCTCGATCTGCGCCCGCGCCTCGGGCCGGACGCCGCCGTTCTGGACGTGGATGTCGAAAGCCAGCGCCCGCCCGAGCTCCGTGACGAGCCCGAGAGACTGCGCCGTCTTCAACGCCGGCTGGAAGAACTCGCGGTCCGCCAGATCGAGCTGCGCCTGCTGCACCTCTGGAAACTCCCCGAAGGCGTGAAAGGCCGCGAGCCAGGGGACCTGGATCTGCTCCTTGGTCTTGCCCAGGCTGATGCTGTCCGCGAACGCGATCTGCTCGGCGATCGACTTTTTCGAAACCTGGAGGAGCTGCGCGGCCAACGGGCCGAACGCCTGCGCGATGAGCTCCGGATGGCTCGCCTGGACCGCATGCAGGACCGTCTGGAGAGTGCCGCTCAGGAGATTGAAGCCGATGATCCCCCAGGTCAGCCCGGCGCCGTCGAAGTTCCCTTCGGCCTGCGTGAAGTCGTTCCCCTCGAAAGCGCCGGTAACGGCCAGGGCGCGGTCCCGCACGGAGGGCACCGGCGTGCCCATCAGCGCCTGCCAGGTGTCGCCGTCCACCTCTCCCGTCATGGCGAAACCCTTGGCGGTCTGAAATTTCTGGAGGGCCTGGAACGTGTCACCGGCGAAGACACCGTCGACCCCGAGCGGGCCGAACCCCGCGTCGTTCAGCCGGCGCTGCAGGCGCCGGGCAATCTCGCCCCGGAGGCCGCGGGCGAAGAAAACTCTGGCCATGGTGATCTCCTTTTGGAACGATGAACCCCGCCGCCCCTCGCTCAGAACGGCAGATCTTACTTTTCATTGAACGGCGACCGCCACCGGTTTCACCGGAGGGCGGCCTTGAGACCGTCGACGATCGCTCGACCATAAGCCCGCGGCGGAGGCGGTAGAGACGGGCCAGGTCGTAACGAGAACCTCTCCGAGGCCACGGGGACGGCGGTCCGTCTCCGGCGGAGGGCAGACCGGCCCAAACCCGCAAGGTCCCGCGAAGGCACACCGACCTGCTGTTTTTCAACGCTCGGAGGCACCGCCCCCCCGTGCAACCCTGGCCTCCCCCATCCGTACCCGTCCCGAGCCACACGTTTCGAACGTTTCCCAGGGGGAGATCCATGCCTCGCGCCATCCGAATCCTGCTCTGCCTCGCCGCTGCCGGCCTCTCTGTCGGTCTTTCCACCAGCACGGCGTCCGCCCAGACCAAGCTGCTGCGCTTTCCGGACATCTACAAGGACAAGGTCGTCTTCACCTACGCCGGCGATCTGTGGACCGCCTCCACCCAGGGCGGGACGGCGAGCCGCATCACGGCGCATCCGGGGCTCGAGCTGTTCGCCAAGTTCTCGCCGGACGGCAAGTGGATCGCCTTCACCGGCCAGTACGACGGCGACGAGCAGGTCTACGTGATGCCGGCGACCGGCGGCGTTCCCAAGCAGCTCACCTTCTACCCCGCCCGCGGCCCCTTCCCGCCGCGCTGGGGGTATGACAACCAGGTCTATGGCTGGACGCCGGACGGCAAGTCGGTCTTCTTCCGCTCACTGCGCGACGGCTGGGACCATGGCCAGAGCCGCATCTACACCGTGCCGGTCACCGGCGGGCTCGCCGAGCCGCTGCCGATGCCGCTGAGCGGCGGCGCCGATCTCTCGCCGGACGGCAAGCAGGTGGTCTACACCCCCTTCGCCCGTGACTTCCGCACCTGGAAGCGCTATCAGGGCGGCTGGGCCCAGGACCTCTGGATCTTCGACCTCGCCAGCCGCAAGGTCCGCCAGATCACCAAGACCCCGCAGACCGAGCGCGATCCGATGTGGATCGGCGACAAGATCTACTTCGACTCGGACCGCACCGGCACGCTCAACCTCTACTCCTACGACGTGGCGAGCGGCGCCACCGCGCAGCTCACCCGCAGCACGCAGTGGGACGTCCGCTGGCCGAGCGCCGACGCGGACGGCCAGATCGTCTACGAGCTCAACGGCGAGCTGAACGTTTTCGACACCCGTACGGGGCAAGCGCGGCACCTGGCGATCGACGTCCCCGGCGACGGTCTGGACACCCGCCCCTCGCAGGTCTCGGCCGCCGGCCAGATCGAGGACGGCGCGCTCTCGCCGCACGGCGAGCGCGCCGTGCTGGTGGCGCGCGGCGACATCTTCAATGCGCCGATCGAGAAGGGGGTCACCCGCAACCTCACCCGCTCCTCGAACGCCCATGACAAGGCGGCCCGCTGGTCGCCGGACGGCCGCCGCATCGCCTTCCTCTCCGACCGCTCGGGCGAGGAGGAGGTCTACGTGATCGACGCCTTGGGGGTGGGCCAGCCCGAGCAGCTCACCACCGGCGGCAAGGCGATGCGCTACGACCCCGAATGGTCGCCGGACGGCAAGCGCCTCGCCTTCTCCGACAAGGACGGCCGTCTCTGGGTGATCACCCTCGCCGGCAAGCAGCTCGCCGAGGTGGCCCACGACCCCCGCGGCGAGATCCGCTCCTACGCCTGGTCCCCCGGCGGCGAGCACCTGGCCTTCTCGCTGTCCAATCCCAGCGGCTTCCGCTCGCTCTGGATCTGGAGCGTGGACGGCGCCAGGCCGCGGCGGATCACCGACGAGCAGTTCCACGCCGACAACCCGGCCTGGGATCCCAAGGGCGAGTACCTCTACTACCTCTCCGCCCGTTCGTTCAATCCCCTGCTCGACACCTTCGACCTGAATTTCGCCGAGGACCGCAATTTCGGCATCTACGCCCTCGCCCTGCGCAAGGACGTCGCCAACCCCTTCTCCCCCGAGGAGGACACCGTGACGCTCACCGAGGAGAAGAAGGAGGGCGAAGGGAAGGCAGCGAAGGAAAAGAAGAAGGAGAACGAAAAGAACGAGAAGAAGGAAGAGCCGGGGAAGCCCGCCCCCACCCGGATCGATTGGGACGGCCTCTCCTCGCGGGTGGCGCGCGTGCCGGTGCCGTTCGACAACTACGCAACGCTCAATGCCGCCGAGGGACGGCTGCTCTTCCTCAAGCGGCCGCCCAACACCCTGGGCAATCCCCCGTTCAAGCCGTCGCTGCTGGTCTTCACCTTCAAGGACCGCAAGCTGTCGACCCTCGCCGAGGGGACGGGCGACTACACCCTCTCCGCGGACGGCAGCAAGGTGCTGGCGTCCCAGAACGGACAGTTGAACGTCTACGACGCCACCCCCGGGGGCAAGGACTCGAAGAAGACGATCGACACCGGCGGCCTGATGGTCGACCGCGTGCCCGCCGAGGAGTGGGCCGAGGTCTTCCGCGAGGCCTGGCGCCGCTATCGCGACTTCTTCTACGTGGAGACGATGAACGGCTACGACTGGGAGGCCCTGCGCCGCCAGTACGAGCCGCTGCTCGCCTACGCCGGGCACCGCTCGGACGTCAACTACGTGATCGGCGAGATGATCGCCGAGCTCAACAACTCCCACGCCTATGTGGCGGGCGGCGACTACCAGGCGCCGCCACGCCCCAGGACGGCGCTCCCCGGCGCCCGCTTCGAGCTCGACCGCGCCGCCGGCCGCTATCGGATCGCCAGGATCTACGCCGGCCAGAACGAGGAGGAGCTCTACCGCTCGCCGCTGACCGAGATCGGCGTCGAGGTCCACGCCGGCGACTACGTGCTGGCGATCGACGGCGAGAATCTGGCGGCCGACGACAACCCCTACCGCCTGCTGCGCCACAAGGCCGACCGCCCGGTGCGTTTCACGGTGAATTCCAAGCCCACCTCGACCGGCGCGCGCGAGGTCACCTTCCAGCCGATCGACACCGAAGAGCACCTGATCTACCTCGACTGGGTGAGCCGCAACCGCGAGCGGGTGGCGCGCCTGAGCGGCGGCCGGCTCGGCTACCTCCATCTCCCCGACATGGGGGAGGACGGCATGCGCGAGTTCGTCAAGTGGTACTTCGGCCAGATCAAGAAGGAGGGATTGATCGTCGACGTCCGCAACAACGGCGGCGGCTTCATCTCGCCAATGCTCCTCGAGCGGCTGGCCCGCCATCCGCTCGGCCTCGACTACGGGCGCAACAACGCCGACCCGCAGCCCTACCCGCAGCAGACCTTCTACGGCGCCATGGCCTGCCTGATCAACGAGGGCTCGGGCTCGGACGGCGACATCTTCCCCTACATGTTCCGCCAGCTCGGCCTCGGCCCCCTGATCGGCACCCGCACCTGGGGCGGCGTGGTGGGAATCAACGACCACGGCCCGATGCTCGACGGCGGCCAGATCTTCGTCCCCGAAGCCGGCGCCGTCTCGCTCGAAGGCCAGTGGATCATCGAAGGGCACGGCGTCGATCCCGACCTCGTGGTCGAAAACGACGTCCCCTCCGTGCTCGCGGGGAACGATCCCCAGCTCGAGCGCGGCGTCGCCGAGGTGCTCAAGCAGCTCAAGGAGCACCCCAAGGCCTACCCGCCCCGCCCCGCCCCGCCGGTGCGCACGCAGCCGCGGCCGCAGCCGCAGCCGTAGCCACGGCAGGACCGGACACCTGCCATCTGGCAATCGGTTTGCAAACCTCCCGGTGGAGCTCCCGGGAGCTCCACCGGGTTGGTGAGCAATGATTACCAGGAGGTGTCACATGGCGCAGAAAAAACCGCGGGGCACGCTGATCATCATCGGCGGCGGCGAGAGGAAGGACGAGGAGAGGACCATTCTCCGGGAGGTGGCCCGGAAGGCGGATGGCGGCAGCCTGGTCGTCGTCACGGTCGCCACCGCGGAGCCCGAGGACACCTGGAGAGACTATCGCGCGATCTTCCGCGCGCTCGGCGTCAAGAAGCTCAAGCACCTGGACGTGCGCCTCCGCGAGGAGGCGACGCTCCCGGAGAAGGTCGGCCTCCTCGACGATGCGAAGGTGGTCTTCTTTACCGGCGGCGATCAGCTCAAGATCACCAGCCAACTCGGCGACTCCCCCGTCTACCAGCGCATCGAGCAGATCCATGCCGAGGGGGGAACGATCGCCGGGACCTCGGCCGGCGCCTCGGTGATGAGCGAGACCATGCTGATCTCCGGGGACGGCGACTCCTCCCACAAGGTCGGCGACGTCCTCGGCATGGCTCCGGGGTTGGGGCTGATCGCGAACGTGGTCGTCGACCAGCACTTCGCGGAGCGCGGCCGCCTGGGGAGGCTGCTCGCCGCCGTCGCCCAAAACCCGCGGCAGTTGGGGCTCGGCATCGACGAGAACACCGCCGTCGTGGTCGAGGGGGAGCACCTGCGGGTCATCGGCCAAGGCGCCGTTCACGTGCTCGACGGCAGCGAATCCACCTACAGCAACCTCGGCGAGGAAAAGCAGGACCGGGAGAAGACGATGGCGATCTTCGACATCAAGCTCCACCTGCTCAGCGAAGGGAACGAATTCGAGCTCCGGGAGCGCCGGCCGGAAATCCCGCCCAAGCCGGAGGAGGAAGCGCAGAGAAAGACCGCCTGAGATTCAGGGAGTGAAGAGCTCCAATCGAGCGGACCAGACCACGGCCTCGCCCGGCTCGAGGAGCGCCATGCCGGTGTCGACGTCCGGCCCCCAGACCTCGCCGAAGGGATCGGCCAGGTTCAGCTGCGGCTCGACGGCGGCGAAGCTCGCCTCCCGCGGGGAATAGACCTGAAAGGCCCGGATGGACGGCGAGGCCGCCACGATCCGCAGGCCGAAGGAGGCCGCGGGATCGACCAGCTCCGCGATCGCCTCCCCTTCCGGCGTCCGTTCGAGATCGAGGAAGCAGTCATCCAGCGACAGGCCACCGAGCTCCCGGCCGCCAGGCGGCGAGAAGTCGTACGGGGTCCCGCGAACCGGCACGATCTCTCCGGTGGGGAGCACCTGGTCATCGACCACGGCGCGCCGGCGCGCCGGGAGATGCAGCCGAGCCCCCCGCCGCCGGCCGCTCGGCAGGGCGAAGTAGGGGTGCCAGCCGATGCCCATGGGAAGGCGCTCGCGGCCGCTGTTGCGGGCGGTGAGCATCAGGGTGAACGCATCGCCCCGCAGGACGTTATCGAACGTGACCTCGGTCGAGGAGGGCCAGCCCCAGCCAAAATCGCCGGCCGGGTAAAACCCCAGCAGGCGATCCTCGGTGTCGGTGGTCTCGTGGCGGAGCTCGCTCACGCGGGCGGCGAGCAGGAGGCCGTGCATGGCGCAGCGCTGCCCCCCCGGCCCACCGGCGTTGGCCGGCAAGCGGACCTTCCGGCCGAGGATGCGGGTCTCGATCGTCCGGCCGTCCGCCGACAGGGTGCCGCGGATCCGGTTGGCATAGGGGAGGAGAATGGCCCCTCCCAGCAAGTAGGAAGAATTCCCGGGGAACGCCTCGCCCGCCGGGGAGAACAACCTCTGGGCCTGCTCCCAAGGAGGCGTCACCAGCAGGTCCACCGGACCTCGCCCGGGGAGATGCGCCCGGACCTGCCAGGTCATCATCCCCCTCTCCGGCAGGATCTGAGCGCTCAAGAAGCCGGGCCGGTCCGGATCCGGCGCCGGCCGCTCCAGGGTGACGATGGGCGCGCCGCCGAGGCTACCCGGATCGCCGGTATCGGGCGGGCTCGTCTCGCGAGGGGAGGTTGGCGTCATGGCCTCGACGATAGCCGAGTCGGGCGTCGATGGATACTCCTGGCCCGGGGAGCTTTCCTGGCTCCAATCCGAAACCCGGACATCCCCGCCGCCCCTGGAATGTCAAACATTGTTTTTTGGGAAAAAACAATGTTTGACGGCATGGGACGGAAAGATAGGCGCGGCTGGGTCGAGATACGGGAAAAGACGCCCGGAATCCCCCCGCGGCTCCAGAGTACCGGCTTTCGGGCCAGGAAACCGCGAAGTTTTTCGGGAATCAGGGACGGTTCTCGGCGCCGGCGCCGGCGATCGCCGCGCTGACCTGCCGTGCCTCCCGGGCGATCTCGCGCAGCATGCCGGTCGGCGAGATGTGGAAGCCACAGAAGTAGAGCCCCGGGACGGGCGCCTCGGCACCGCTGAACAACGGCGTCCCGCGGTCGTCGCAGGCGTTCGGGACTCCCTCCAGGAAGGCGTCGGCGCGCGGCAGATATCCCGTCGCCAGGACCACGGCATCGAAGTCCCGCTGTTCGCCATCGGAGAACAGGACCCCCTGGTCCGTGAATCGCTCGATCCCCGGATGGACCTTCACCTGGCCGTTCTTGATCAGCCGGATCGTGCCGACGTCGATCAGCGGGATGCGGCCGTCGCGCCGGATCTGCGTGATCGGCCCTTGCGGCGCCTTGCGCAATCCATACCGCGTGAGGTCGCCCATGACGACCCGCATGAGCGGCGCGTTCAGCGCGTCGGCCCAGCGCGCCGGCAGCCTGCTCTGCAGGATTCCGATCGCCAGGATCGGGATGCCGAACAGGTCGCGGGGGATCACGTTGACCGGGCTGCGCACCGCCAGGCTCGGCTCCGCCCCATGCTCCCACAGGTCGATGGCGATCTCGCCCCCCGAGTTGCCGAACCCCACCACCAGCACCTTCTCCCCGTGGAACGACTCGCCGTCCCGGTACTCGGAGCTGTGCAGAATCCGCCCACGGAACGACTCCTTCCCCGGCCAGGTCGCCAGCGAGGGCTCCCGGCTGTTGCCGGTGGCGATCACCAGGTTCGCTGCTTGATAGTGGGTATCCTGCGTCTGTACCTCCCAGGAACCGTCGATCCGGCGGGCAGACTCCACCCGTTGCCCCAACCGCGGCGCGAGTTGGAACCGCCGGGCATACGCTTCCAGGTAGTCGATCATCTGCACGCGGGACGGATAGCGCGGATACTCCTCGGGAAGCGGAAAGAAGGGAAGCGCGGAGTGCTTCTTGTCCGTGTGCAGGTGAAGCCGCTCATAGTGCTGGTGCCACGCCACCGCCACCCGGTCCGCCTGCTCCAGGATGAGAAACGGCACCCCGGCCCGCTGGAGGCAAGCCCCCATCGCCAGCCCGGCGGGCCCTGCACCGACGACGATCGTATGGATTTTGATGGGTTCCTGAAGAGCGGTCATCGGCGGCTCGGCCTCCTGTGCCGCTTACTTTACAACGGCGTCGAAGTCTGGGGCCGGCGCCGGCGGCACCCTCTGCTCACCCTTTGGAGAAGATCGCCCATGGTTTATGCTGCCAACTTCCGGATCGGCCGGAAGCCAACAACCAGGAGTGCGCATGAAAAAGAAGACTTTTCCGAAACGCCTCAGCGTCAACAAGGAAACCCTCTGCAATCTCGATCTCGCAGCTGTGGCCGGTGGCAGTGGGCTCAGCGCTGCGGTGGCCTGCCGGACCAACACCTGTGCGGATTGTGTAAGCACGTCTTGTCACTTCACCTGCCAACGCTGCTGAGCCGCTCGCCCACTGCTGCCAAAACCCTGTTCAGTTTTGATCCAGGCGGTCCTTGAGGGGGGTGGCCGGGCGAGCCCGCCACCCCCCTCTGCGTGCGGTTCGATGACCCTCGCTCTGGCGCTCCGACGGCGCCCGTCCCGGCACCTTCGTACTGACCGGGCCCCAGGTTAGCGTCTTCACGTACACCGCTCAGGACACTCCTCACCAAGCGCCTGAGACGAGCATCCGGTCAGCTACACCAGCAGCCCATGACCCTCGGGAGGAGAGGGAGCGGCATGTTACCCTTTGGCAGCCGAAATGCGGCATCCTCTATGTTTTATGCGAACACAAGCCACCAGCTTTGCTGGTGTAGTGGATCCGATTTTCGGGTCATGATCGAGGCGGTCTTGAGACCGTCGACAGGAACCTGCGGCGGAGGCGGTAGAGTCTCCGGCGGGGGGCAGGCCGGCCCGAATCCGAAAGGGCCCGCGAGGGCACACCGATGCTCCAGGCCTGCGGACAACCAAAACCAGACGCGTCCGTGTGCCACCGAACACCCTACTCAGACGGAACCCCCTTGGCCCACCGGAGACGCCCCGCCGTCCCCGTGGCCTCGGAGAGGTTCTCGTTACGACCTGGGACGTCTATACAGCCTCCGCCGCGGGGTTTGTCCAGTCCCCATCGGAAGCGCACTCAAATAGGTCACAGACTTCGGGCGCACTGCATTAGAATCCCCCCCACACCCTGAGACTTTCCCGGGAGGCCGAGATGGCGAAGCGTCACTGGATCAGCACAATCTGCGCGGGGCTCCTCGCGCTCTTCCTGCCGGCTTGGGCGGCGGGGCAGCCGGCGAGCCTGCTGCTCGATATCAATTCGACGCGGCTCGACGAGGACCATCCGCCGTCGGTGAGCAGCTTCGAGCTGCAGGCGGCGGGAAACCGGCTGTTCTTCCTGGCCGAGGCGGGGGGCGCGGGGACGGAGGTGTGGACCAGCGACGGCACGTCGGCGGGGACGGAGATCGTCCGCGATCTCTGCCCGGGGTTCTGCGACGTGCGCCCCGATCTCTATGGCGCGCTCGGCAAGGTGATGCTGTTCGCGATCGACGGCGAGAACGGCGAGCGCCAGCTCTGGCGCTCGGACGGCACCCGTCCGGGGACCTTCGCGCTGACCGGCCCCGAGCTCAACATCTTCACGTACAACGCTCAGGACACTCCCCACCAGGCGTTCTTCCACGGCGCGCTCTACTTCTCCGGCTGCCCGGCGACGTTCGCCCCCGACCAGGCGTGCGACCTGTGGAAGAGCGACGGCTCGGTCGCCGGCACCAAGCTCGTCCACCGCTCGCCGCACGTCTTCGACTGGATGTTCGTGGCCGGCGACCGGCTCTATTTCCTGAAGAGCGGTGACTCGGGCTCCGAGCTCTGGGTGACCGACGGCACGGCGCACGGCACGGTCGAGCTGCGGCAGTTCCCGGACGGACCGAACCAGGCCCCGCAGGGGGTGGTGGCGGCCGGCGGCCGGCTCTTCTTCCTCGCCCGGGACGGCGGCAGCGAGCAGGTGTGGACGAGCGACGGAACCGCGGCCGGAACGCGGAAGCTGACCAGCTTCCCGGGCGACGACCCGTTCGGCTCCTCCACCTGGCTCAAGCCCGAGGGGAACCGGGTCTACTTCCTGGCGGACGACGGGGTCCACGGGATCGAGATCTGGCGCTCGGACGGCACGGCGGCCGGCACCGTGCGGGTGACCGATCTGCTGGACGACTCGCCGTTCACCAGCTTCCGCCCCGACGTCCTGACCGAGATCAACGGCGTCGTGCTCTTCCGCGCCACCGATCCCCGCTCCCCCACCCCGCTGTGGACCAGCACCGGGACCCCCGAGTCGACCGCTCCCTTCAGCTTCTGCCCGAGCTGCGGGCTCGATCCCTACACCGGGCTGATCGAGGCCGCGGGGAAAGCCTTCTTCCTGGTCTCCCAGGACGGCGGCTCCACGCAGCGGCTCGGGGTCACCGACGGCACGGCGGCCGGGAGCCGGACGTTGAAGCTGTGCGAGGGGTGCAGCGTCGACGTCTTCCAGCCCTGGCAGGGCGGGGTCCTCTTCCTGACCGACCGCGGCCCGCAGGAGAAGCAGATCTGGTTCAGCGACGGCACCGCCGCGGGAACCAAGGCCTACACCAACCTCCCCTTCGGAGTGGCCAACTCCAGTCTCGAGGTGGCGGGGGTCGGCAGCAACCTCTACTTCCTGATCGAGGACGGCGCCCCGGGGCTCTGGGTGCGCGACGGCGCGGGGAAGGTCCGCCAGGTGTCTTCCTTTCCGATCCCGGAGCCGAGCTCCGAGCCCGGCCGCCTGACGGCTCTCGGCAATCGTCTCGTCTTCACCGCCTGGGATGGAGTGTCCCTGCCCACCCTGTGGATGAGCGCGGGGACGGCGGAGACCACCCTGCCGGCGAGCGTGCCGGGGCTCGACTGGAACGACGCCACGGACCTGGTGCCGGCGGCCGGCCTCCTCTTCTTTCAGGTCCGCCCTTCGTTCGACGACCACCAGCTCTGGCGCAGCGACGGCACCGCCGCGGGGACCTTCCGGCTCGCCCAACTGACCGACCAGGCCGTTCTCGTCCCCTTCCAGGGGAAGCTCTACTACTTCGTCGACGGGCAGATCTGGCGGAGCGACGGCACGGCGCAGGGAACGGTCAAGACGGGGGACTTTCCGGCCAGCCTGATCTCCGTCGATGTCGCGGCGCCGGGGCCGAACGGGATCTACCTCAAGACGGTGACCGACCCCTACCACACCGAGTTCTGGTTCACCGACGGCACCAGCGCGGGGACCCGCCAGCTCACCCAGTTCAACGGCCCCGGCGTGGCTGACTGGCCCCCTCAGCTCACGGTCTTCGGCGCCGACGTCTATTTCACCTGGATCGACGGCCGGCTGTGGAAGACGGACGGCACCGCGGCGGGGACGGTCCCCCTGGGGACCTTCCCTCCGGGGGATGTCGTGACCCAGCTCGCGCCTCTCGGCGGAGCGCTCTACTTCTTCACCGCGGGCTTCACCTCGGAGTCCCGCCTCCGCCTCTGGCGCACGGACGGCACAGACGCCGGGACCGTCCAGGTCCGGGACTTCCCCTCCGAGGACGTGTTCGGCCTCCCCCTCCAACTCGTCCCCTTCGCCGGCAAGCTCTACTTCAACGTGGACGACGGCGTGCACGGCATCGAGCTGTGGTCGACCGACGGCACGGCGGCCGGCACGGCGCTGGTGCGCGACGTCTATCCCGGACCGCGCGGCTCGCAACCGACCCAGCTCACCGCGGCCGGGGACCGGCTCTTCTTCACCGCCGGCGACGACGCCCACGGCGTCGAGCTCTGGCAGAGCGACGGCACCGCGGCCGGCACCCGCCTGGTGCAGGACATCGCGCCGCAGGCCTTCTCCTCCAACCCGGATCACCTGACGGTGGCGGGCGACAAGCTCTACTTCACGGCGGACGACGGCGTGCGCGGGCGCGAGGTCTGGGTGCTCCCCCTCGCCGGCTCCGCCGCCTGCCAGCCCTCCTCCACCCGCCTCTGCCTGAGCGGCGGCCGCTACGCGGTCGAGGCCACCTGGCAGGACTTCCAGGGGCACCGCGGGGTCGGCCACGCCGTGGCGCTGACTCCCGACACCGGCTACTTCTGGTTCTTCTCGGAGAGCAACGTCGAGGCCGTGCTCAAGGTGCTCGACGGCCGCACCCTCAACGACCACGTCTGGGTGTTCTACGGCGCCCTGTCGAACGTCGAATACACGCTGACGGTGACCGACAGCCAGACCGGGCTCACCCACCGCTACGTGAACCCCTCGGGGCAGCTCGCCAGCGTCGCCGACACCAACGCCTTCGGCCCCTTGGGGGCGTACGAAACGTCGGTGACCTCGGTCGCCGCTCCCTCCCCCATCGCCCTCGTAAGTCAGCGTGTCGTCCCAGCGGCGGCGAAGGCCGCCTGCGCGCCCAGCTCCACCCGGCTCTGCCTCAACGGCAACCGCTTCGCCGTCGAGATCGCCTGGAAGGACTTCTCCGGGCACACCGGCAGCGGCCAGGCCGTCCCGCTCAGCGGCGACACCGGCTGGTTCTGGTTCTTCAACAGCACGAACGTGGAGGTGATCCTCAAGGTGCTCGACGGCACGCCCGTCAACGGCCACCACTGGGTGTTCTACGGCGCCCTGTCGAACGTGGAGTACACGGTGACCGTCACCGACACGCAGACCGGCAAGATCAATACCTACAAGAACCTGAGCGGTCAGCTCGCCAGCATCGCGGATACCGGGGCGTTCTGAGGGGGGGCCAAGGCCTCCCTTTCGCGGAGATGCGAAATCAGACG
>CAVVXL010000020.1:0-132061 GCA_963752235.1 uncultured Acidobacteriota bacterium
GCGGCAACCTCCGGTTCTTCAATGAGGACGGAAGAAATCACTCAAGGGAGGACGCCGTGCAACGTCGAGCCGGAACTTCGATCGCTGGCGGCGTAGCGAAATCCCGGATTGGGGAAGCGTACATGCCTCCGGCGAAGCCGCCGCTCGCGACGGAGGCTTGAACATTACCTTGGGCCGGCGCGCGGCAACCTTCGCCGCAACCCCTTGAAGCTTCGCAGCTACGTTTTTAACTCGAGGACGACCGGTGTTTTGTGCGCGTCGCCACAGGGCACCCTGGAAGGTTCGTCAACGCGCGCCCCGAAGGGGCGAAAATTTGATTAGCCCGGTGCTTTAGCGCCGGGTTCCGGGCCATCCCCCATCCTCACCCGCCCCGAAGGGGCGGTGCATTGCCCGAAATGCACCGCCCCTTCAGGGCGGATTGGGAGGGTTGGGATCATGGGACCCGGCGCTGAAGCACCGGGCTCATCAAATTTTCGCCCCTTCGGGGCGCGCTGTGAGGTGCCTTCCAGGCCTCCTTTGGCGACGCGCACAAAACGCCAGTCCGCGAGTGTGGCGGCGAGCGGGGTCAGGCCGTGACGACGTCTGGATCGAGCATCTGCGGCGGCGGCGTGGAGCCGCGCCACCAGCGCGGCGCGATGGGTGAGCACGGCGCGCTGGTTGACGTACCCCTTGTCGGTGATCTCGCCGGCAGCGATCGACGGCGGCTCGGCGACCAGGAGGGCGCGGGCGACGCGGCGGCTGTTGGCGGCGTTCGCGGCGTTGTGGGCGGCGAGGGCGGCGGCCAGGTGGGCGCGCACCTCGGGGCGGCGGATCAGCTCGGCGAGCGGGAGGCCCGCCGTGTCCGTGTTCGCGTTCAGACAGAGCGCGCGGCACCCCTCCGGGTTGGGGAAGACGAGGAGGCCGATCTCCGCGCGGTCGTGCCCGGTCACCACCACGTCCTGGACCAGCGGCGCGCCGGCCGCGAGCAGGGCGAGGCGCAGCTCGCCGACGTGGACCCAGGTGCCCGACGTCAGCTTGAAGTTCTCGGCCAGGCGGCCGTCGAAGACGATGCCGCGCGCGGGGTCGTCGGGATCGGCGAGGCGGGCCGCGTCCCCGGTCTTCAGGAATCCGTCTTCGTCGAACGCGGCGTCGAACATTTCGCCGCCGAGCTCCGGCCGCCGCCAGTAGCCGGGGGTGACGTTGGGCCCCTTGACCCGGATCTCCAGCTTGCCGTCGACCGGCGCCAGCTTGATCTCGCAGCCGGGGACGGGGAGGCCGATAACGCCGGCCCGCTCCATCGGGAAATGGACCTGGGTGGCGCAGGGCGCCGTCTCCGTCGATCCCCAGGCCGAGAGCATCGCGACGCGGCGGCCGGTCGCCGCGACCGACAGCGCCTCCAGCCTCTCCCAGAGGGGCTGCGGCAGCGCCGCGGCGGCGTAGAAGAGGGCGTCGAGGTCGCGGAAGAAGGTGTCGCGGAGCTCCGAGTCGCGCTCGAGGAAGGGGATCAGCATGTCGAAGCCGCGCGGCACGTTGAAATGGAGGGTCGAGGGGATCGCGCGCAGGTTATCGACCGTCGTCTCGATCAGCCCCGGGGCCGGCTTGCCGCCGTCGATATAGAGGGTGCCGCCGTTGCGCAGCACCAGGTTGAAGTTGTGGTTGCCGCCGAAGGTGTGGCTCCAGGGGAGCCAGTCGACGATCACCGGCGGGCGCGATTCCAGGAACGGCCACCCCTGCGCGATCGCCTGCTGGTTCGAGCCGAGCATGCGCTGGTTGTTGATCACCCCCTTGGGACGGCCGGTCGAGCCCGAGGTGAAGAGGATCTTGGCGACCGTGTCGGGGCCGACGGCGGCATGACGCGCCGCGAGGTCCGGATGGACGTCGGCGGCGAACGGCGGCGCCCCGGTGACGATCTCGACGGTCCCGGCCGGCAGCGTGCGGGCCACGGCGGCGAGGGCGCGGGCGTAACGCTCGCCTCCATTGCCATCACCATCGCCGGCGAAGACGAGGCCGGGACGGACCAGCTCCAGGATGTAGCGCAGCTGGCCGTGGTCCGCCGCCAGCAGCGAGTAGGCGGGGGAGATCGGCACCGCCGGGATGCCGACGTGGAGCGCCGCGAGCTGGAGGAGGGCGTGGTCGACACCGTTGTCGGAGAGCAGCAGGACCGGGCGCTCGGGCCCCAGGCCGCGTTCGAGCAGGGCGCTGGCGATCCGCTCGACGGCGGCGAGGGCTTCCGAATAGGAGACGCGGCGCCATGAAGCGCCCGTCTGGCCGGTGAGGCGTTCCGCCAGGAAAACGCGCTCGGGCGCCTGGTCCGCCCAGTGATGGAGCAGAGCGCCGAGGCTCGGCGGGTAGGGGTCGAGGTCGCGCCGGGCGCGCAGCAGCAGGCCGCCCCCCGGCAGCGGCCGGGAGACGACGTCGACGGCGGCGAGGGCGAGGGGCTTGGTCGGCGCCGGGGTCATCAGGTGGGGGAATCTCCGGGTCGGATTATAGAGAAAGCCAATCCGGCCCGGAGGGTGAACGCGGGTCCTATTGCGGGATCAATGCGGCACGGGGCCGCGGTACGCCGTGTCGCGGAGGTCACGGCTCCAGGCTTCGTTGCCGGTCGCCAGGTCGACGGCGCGCAGGCGGAGCGTGCGGGCGACCCACTGCGTCCCTTCGTGGTGGCTGCCGGGCTGGACGACGTGGATCAGCTCGCCGCCGGAGACCACGAACGGCGCCATCGCGACGGCGGAGGAAACGGTGCCGAGCACGGCGCCGGTCGCCGCGTCCGAGATCGTCCAGGTGTAGGAGCCGGCGGCCCCTGCGGAACGCCGGCTGGCCAGCACGTGCCGGCCGTCCGCCGAGGCGAAGCGGCGTTCCGCGGCGGTCGGCGCCGAGAGCGTGGCCGCCACCGGCGGCACCTGCTGGCTGCCGGCGACGAGCTGCCGGGCGTCGGCCGCCGCGAGGGCCAGCAGGCTGCCGGCCTGGGGATCGAAGAGCACCGTCCCCTGGCGGACCTCCTGCGGGCGGACGGCGTTGGCGGCGACGGCCGGCGTCTCCTCGAGCCGCTGCGCCGAGCGGCCGGGGAGGTTGGCGAGCGGCTGGGCGCTCCAGGTGATCACCACCCCCTGCGCCGAGGGGGAAGCCTTGACGCGGAAGGTCTGCTGGAGGGTCTCGGCGACGTCGGCCCGCAGGCCGGCGGGGAGGGCGAAGTCGGCCTCGGCGCTGCGCGCGCCGTTGCGGTCGAGGTCGAGGGCGACGATGCGCAGCTCGCCGTTCGCCCCCGGCGCGGCCTGCGCCACCAGGGCGCCGCCCGCGAGGGTCAGCGGACGCTCGCCGCCGGCCGAATGCCAGCGGGTGGTGCCGCGGGCGAGATCGACGGCGTCGATCCCTCCGGCCGGCTGCATGACGTAGGCGAGGGAACGGGCGGCGTCGATCACCACGCCGTCGTGGAGGGTGATCCCGGCCGGAGACGCGGCGCTGGCGGCCAAGGAGGAGGTGAGGAGGAGCGCGGCGGCGAGCCCGCCGGCTTTGGCGATCCGATTACCGTGATTGCAAAGGGTTGGCATCGAAGTCTCTCCTCAGTTGGCCAGCAGCACGGCGCCGCCGATGTGGTTCAGGGTGAAGACGCCGCGGCCGAGCAGGCCCGCGGTGAGCTGATCGCGGACCGGGTCGTAACGCAACGACAGGTTGGGAGCGGAGGGGAGTCCGCCGCCGAGCCGGTTCCAGCTCGCGAAGCCGCCGTGCGCCGAGGCGAGGAAGATGCCGCGGTTGGTGCCGATCGCGATCGCGTCCCCCTGCGGGGTGTTGGTGAAGACCACCGAGCGGATGATCGAGATGTTGAGCTGCGGCAGGTTGCCGGTGACGTTCGTCCAGGAGACGCCGGCGTCGGTCGTCACGTAGACCGTGCGGTTGTCGACCACGAAGGCATGGTCGCCGTTGTGGGGATCGATCGTGATGCCCGCGACCGGCAGCGTCCCCGGGTAGGAGACCGCCTGCACCAGCGGCGCCGGCGGGGGAGCGGTGCGCACCCAGACCTTGTTGCCGGGGACGACGTGCGGGTTGTTCGAGCCGCCGACGTAGAGGGCGTTGGGGTTGGCCGGCACGCCGTAGGCGAGCCCTTCGAGGGAGAGGCTGTTGATGCGGATCCCCGGGCCGATCTCGGTCAGGGTGTCTCCCTGGTCGAACGACTCGTAGACCCCGTTGGCGCCGCCGAGGACCATGCGCAGGCGGTCGCCGCCGCTCAGCCGCATCGGCGTGTAGAACTGCCCCACGATGTCGTCGCCGCCGTCGAGCACGTTGAGCCCGGCGAAGGCGATGTCGAGGAAGTTGTTGCCGGGGCCCCAGGTCGAGCGGTTGAAGTTGCGCAGCGCGCGGGCGCAGGTGTAGCGCAGCGACTTGCCCGGGGTCGTGGTGTAGTCGACGTCGACGTCGCCGCCGTCGCCGTAGAGCAGGGCTCCCCAGGCGAGCGAGCCCGGGAGGTTCTGCACCGCGGCGTCGTCGTCCTGGTTGCCGGAGACCAGGATGTTCGAGAGGCGGTCGAACTGGACGTCCTGGACCTCGGTCACCTGCAGGTCGCCGTTGAGCGAGAACCAGTCGCCGGTGTTGTCGCGCGGCGAGGTGCGCTTGTAGATGCCGCCGTCGTCGCCTTCGAGCAGCAGGCCATTGGCCGCGAAGGCGAGGGCGCGCGAGTCGACGTGCGGGGCGCTGTTGTGCGCCGTGCCGCCGCCGGCCGGGCCGCGGTCGTCGCGGTGGGTGAGGTGCACCCACTGGCTGCCGCGCGGCCGGCTGGCGTCGCCGCGGAAGAGGCGTCCCCAGTAGCCGGTCGAGCCGATCGAGTTGGGGAAGATCGGATGGGTGGCGTTGGGGTCGGCCTCGTTGGCGGCCGGCTGGCGGTCGCCGCCGATGTAGACCAGGTTGGCGTTGACCGGATCGGCGGCGATCGAGATGTGGAGATCCCCCTGGAAGCCGGGATGGATGCCGATCGGGGTGCCGTCCTCGACCGTCTGCGGGGTGTCCATCTGCTTCCAGGTGGCGCCGCCGTCGCCCGAGCGGAAGACCGCCGCGAGCTGGAAGTTGTTGACGATCGTGACGTAGACCTCGTTGTGCTGGCCGACCGCGAAGCGGACGTTGTTGGTGGCCGAGCTCTTGAGGAAGGCGTCGACCGCCGGCGGGCTGACCTTGCGCCAGGTGGCGCCGGTGTTCTCGCTGCGGTAGATGCCGTTCTTGCCGCCCACCAGGTCGGCGAGGACGACGCTGGTGAACAGGCGCCCCGGCCGCTGCGGATCGCCCACCAGGTCGTGGGTGACGCCGCCGGGCAGGCCGGTCGCGCCGCCGCGGTTCCGCGCGATCTGGGTGAAGGTGGCGCCGAAGTCGTCGCTCCTGAAGATGCCGACGTTGGCGAAGGTGAACGGGGTGCCGAAGTTCACCGCCGCGACGATGATGCGCCCGCGCGCCGCGAGCCCCGAGATGCTCTTGCCGACCATCACGCCGTTGCCGGTGAGCTTGCTCCAGGTGAAGCCGCCGTCGGTCGTGCGCAGCAACCCGGCGAGGTCGCCGCCGTCGCCGTAGGCGCTGTAGTTGCCGGGGCCGGCGACCAGAGTGTCGAAGTGGCGGTCGGTGGGGTCGAGGGTCAGCGCGCCGATCGACTGCGAGGGCTGGCCGTCGGTCTGCACGTGCCATTCCGGGTGCTCGGTGGAGAGCTTGTCGGTCCGCCAGACGCCGCCGTTGACGGCGCCGACCCAGGCGATGTCGGGGTTCGTCGGATGCGGCACCACGGCCTTGATCGCCCCTTCGACCTCGCCGTCGGGATCGACGTTGACCAGGTCGCCCTGGATCGGCGCCGGACCCTCCGGCGTCCAGCCGCCGCCCACGCTCAGGGCCTGCGGCGCCGCGGCGCGGGCAGGGAGAGCGCCCAGGCCGATCGTCAGCAGGGAAGCGATTGCGATGGCGACTGCGAGAGCGGCGGCGCGGCCGCCGGCGGGTGTGGATGGGAATGGATTTTTGGGTGGTAGCAAGTTTTTCTCCTCGCGCTGAAATGGACCAGGGGCCTGGCGGCCCCTTCAGGAATGCAGGCTAACTCTAGGATTCTACTCCAGTTTATCAAAGAATCTCCCCTTTAGAGCTGGGGAAAAAATAAAACGAGAAAGCAGTTCGGCTTCAATGGGAATGGTTTCCTGCCTGCGGTTGATCAGAAAGTGCGGCGGACCGACCCGATCGTGACGTTTCGCCGGCGCCTCCGGGCGGGAGCGGATTCCCTCTAGGAACTTGACGCGTCAACTGGTATCTTTTGCGACGCCCCCAAACGAGCTCTCTTTTCAAGTGGAGGTCGTGCATGGCCGCAGTCTCTTTTTTCGACCGCAGCAGGACCGTCGCACCGCCGGGCTTCAACCGTTGGCTGGTCCCTCCCGCAGCACTCGCGATTCACCTCTCGATCGGACAGGCGTACGCGTTCAGCGTCTTCAACCTGCCGCTGAGCCAGGCGATCGGCATTACCAAGCCGGCGCCGGACGACTGGAAGCTCAGCACCCTCGGCTGGGTGTTCAGCGTCGCCATCGTCTTCCTCGGCCTCTCGGCCGCGGTCTTCGGCCGCTGGCTCGACCGGGTCGGGCCGCGCAAGGCGATGTTCGCCTCAGCCGTCTGCTTCAGCGCCGGCTTCCTGGTCGGCGCGGCGGGGGTCTCGACCCACCAGTTCTGGCTCCTGGTGGCGGGCTACGGGGTGCTCGGGGGGATCGGCCTGGGCCTCGGCTACATCTCGCCGGTGTCCACCCTGATCCGCTGGTTCCCCGACCGCCCGGGGATGGCCACCGGCCTCGCCATCATGGGCTTCGGCGGCGGCGCCATGATCGCCTCGCCCCTCTCGGTGGCGCTGATGGACCATTTCAAGTCGGCGACCTCCGTCGGGGTGGCCGAGACCTTCGTGGCGCTCGGCATCATCTACTTCTGCTTCATGATGTTCGGCGTGCTGACCGTGCGGGTGCCGGCCGAGGGGTGGCGGCCGGCGGGGTTCGTGCCCAAGCCGGCGGGGTCGCAGACGCTGGTGACCAGCGCCCAGGTGGAGGTCGGCACGGCGTTCAGGACGCCGCAGTTCTGGCTGCTCTGGATCGTCCTCTGCATGAACGTGACGGCCGGCATCGGCGTCCTCGGACAGGCCTCGGCGATGAGCCAGGAGATGTTCCCGGCGCGGATCACCGCGGCGGCGGCGGCGGGCTTCGTGGGGCTGCTGTCGCTCGCCAACATGGCGGGGCGCTTCCTCTGGTCGTCGCTCTCCGACGTCATCGGGCGCAAGTCGACCTACTTCATCTTCTTCACCCTCGGCGCCATCCTCTATGCGGTGGTCCCGATCACCGGGCGGATCGGCAGCATCGCCCTCTTCGTCCTCGGCTACGCGATCATCCTCTCGATGTACGGCGGCGGCTTCGCCACCATTCCGGCCTATCTGCGCGACCTCTTCGGCACCATGCAGGTGGGGGCCATCCACGGCCGCCTGCTGACCGCGTGGTCGACCGCCGGAGTGCTCGGGCCGGTGCTGGTCAACTACCTGCGCGAGTACCGCATCGCCCAGGGGGTGCCCAAGGCCGAGGCCTACAGCGTCACCATGTACGTGATGGCCGGCCTGCTGGTGATCGGCTTCATCGCCAACCTGCTGGTCCGTCCGGTCGATCCCAAGTACTACTACAAGGCCGAGGAGAAGCCCCATGCCTGATCCGCGCAACGTCTCGTCCAACCCCGGAGACGCCTCGCCCGATCCGATGGCGGGGGCCAAGCTCGCCTTCGCCTGGCTCTTCGTCGGCATCCCCGCCGCCTGGGGGATCTGGCAGGTGTTCGTGAAGTCGCTGGCCCTGTTCCAGTAGCCCTTGCGGCCCGGCGTTCCCGCGCCGGGCCCGCGATCTCCGGGCTGCCCGTCTCCCGGCGGTGCGGCTAGAAGTACGACTGCAGCCCGCCGCGCCGCCTCACGTCCGCGGTGGCGCAGTGGAACGAGCCGCCGAAGGAGTTGAAGGCGAGGAAGCCGCAGGGGATCGGCGCGAGACCGAATTCCCGCAGCGTCCGGATCATCGGCTCGTCCTCGCGCTCGACCAGCACCCGCTCCTCGTCGAGCATCAGCACGTTCATGTTGATCCATTTGCTCGTCATGTAGAGCGGATGGTGGTCGGGGATGCGCGGCCGCGGCGCCGGACGGACGTCCCAGTGGCGGAAGAGCTCCGGCACCACCGGCACCCGCTCGGGGTTGATCAGCAGCTTGCCCGGGGCGAGCGGCGCCAGGCTGGCGTCGATGTGCATCGGGTGCGGGTCGCTCAGGGTCAGCTCGTGGACCCTGAAGCCCTCCCCCAGGTGGCGCCGCACCCAGTCGATGCCGAAGCGGTTGGTGACGTGGCTGCGCTGGACGAGGAGGTCGCGCCCGCAGCGGAGGAAGTCGGCGGCGTCGAAGGTCGGCTCCTCCTCGGTGGTCACGAAGCGCCCCTCCCCCTCCGGATCGTACCCCGGGTCGTAGAGCTCGTCGCGCAGCTCCGGGCGGGGCGCCGCGATCCACCGCGCGCCGCGCTGGAAGTACTCCTTGAGCAGCCGCCGATAGGCATGGATCTCGTGATAGCGCGAGCGCCAGGCCATCGGCGACTCGATGATCAGGTCGCCGACGACCAGCAGGATGTCGCGCGGCATCGCCGCGTAGAGCCCGCCGGGGCTCGCCCAGTCCGGGGTCGCGAACGGGCGGGCGAAATCGACCGGGTCCGGGCGCCGCACCGTCACCCCCTCGCCTTCGAGAATGTGGACCAGCTCGTCCAGGTCGCGCTCGGCGGCGGCGACCAGCTCGGCGGGGAAGGGGGTACCGCCGTGGCGGCGGTAGAACTCCGCGTGGATCTCCGGCAGCGTCGCCGCGAGCGAGACGTCCCAGGCCGGGACGCAGGCGCCGCGGACGCTGCCGACGATCACTTCTTCGAGCGGGTCCCACTCGTTGTAGGAGCAGACGGGGGAAGTCGGGTTCATGATGGGCTCCTTCGAGGCGGCGCGGAAGAGGAGAAGAGACGCGGCACGCTACGGTAAGCAGAGAGTGGAGCGGCGGCGGCGAAGCGGGACAGCGTTCCGGCGAGGAGGCCGCGGCCCGGCCTTGGACGGGGCGGCGGCGGCGGTGTAGGATCGGGCGTGGAGCTAGGGGGGCCGGCAAGGCTGAGAGTCCCGCGGGACGACCCTCATCACCTGACCTGGGTAATGCCAGCGTAGGGAAGCGATGACGATCTCGACCTCTCCCGGCCCCGCTTTCAGCAGAGAGAGGAAGCCAACGTCATGATCGACTCCACCCCGCACGCGGTCCGTCCCGGGATCACCACCGATCCCTTTCCCAACGCGGTCAAGATCCACGTCGACGGAACCCTGCCCGGCGTCCGCGTGCCGATGCGCGAGATCCGCGTCGCGCCGACCCAGACGCATCCTATGAACCAGGGCGCCACGCTGCCGGGGCGCCCCGGGCGGACCATCGAGAACCCGCCGGTCACCGTCTACGACACCTCGGGCCCCTACACCGATCCGGCGGCGGAGATCGACTTGGGCGCCGGCCTCTCCCCCCTGCGGCGCGGCTGGATCCTCGGCCGCGGCGACGTCGAGGAGCTCCGCCAAGTCTCCTCCGAGTACGGCCGCCGGCGGGCGGTCGATCCCAAGCTCGCCGCGGTGCGCTTCCCGTCCTTGCGCCGGCCGCTCTGCGCGCGGCCGGGCGCCAACGTCACCCAGATGCACTACGCGCGGCAGGGGATCGTGACGCCGGAGATGGAGTTCATCGCCATCCGCGAGAACCAGCGCAGGGAGCTGGCGCTTGAGACGATGGGAGGAAAGGCCTGGGGCGGCGGCGTGGCCCAGCACGCGGGGCAGTCGTTCGGCGCCAGCCTGCCGGCGCTGATCACCCCGGAATTCGTGCGCGACGAGGTGGCGCGCGGGCGGGCGATCATCCCGGCCAACATCAACCATCCGGAGAGCGAGCCGATGATCATCGGCCGCAACTTCCTGGTCAAGATCAACGCCAACATCGGCAACTCGGCGGTGACCTCGTCGATCGACGAGGAGGTGGAGAAGCTGGTGTGGGCGATCCGCTGGGGAGCCGACACGGTGATGGACCTGTCGACCGGCAAGAACATCCACGAGACGCGCGAGTGGATCCTCAGGAACTCGCCGGTGCCGATCGGCACGGTGCCGATCTACCAGGCGCTGGAGAAGGTGGGTGGGAAGGCCGAGGAGCTCACCTGGGAGATCTACCGCGACACGCTGATCGAGCAGGCCGAGCAGGGGGTCGACTACTTCACCATCCACGCCGGCGTCCGCCTCGCCTACGTGCCGCTGACGGCGGGGCGGATGACCGGGATCGTCTCGCGCGGCGGCTCGATCCATGCCAAGTGGTGCCTCTCGCACCATCGCGAGAACTTCACCTACGAGCACTTCGAGGAGATCTGCGAGATCATGCGCGCCTACGACGTCGCCTTCAGCCTCGGCGACGGCCTACGCCCGGGCTCGCTCGCCGACGCCAACGACGCCGCCCAGTTCGCCGAGCTCGACACCCTGGGCGAGCTGACCCAGATCGCCTGGCGCCACGACGTGCAGACGATGATCGAGGGGCCGGGGCACGTCCCGATGCACCTGATCAAGGAGAACATGGACCGCCAGCTCGCCGCCTGCGGCGAGGCGCCGTTCTACACCCTGGGGCCGCTGACCACCGACGTCGCCCCCGGCTACGACCATCTCACCTCGGCGATCGGCGCCGCCATGATCGGCTGGTACGGCACGGCGATGCTTTGCTACGTCACCCCCAAGGAGCACCTCGGGCTGCCCAACCGGGAGGACGTCAAGCAGGGGGTGATCGCCTACAAGATCGCCGCCCACGCCGCCGACCTCGCCAAGGGGCACCCCGGAGCGCAGATCCGCGACAACGCCCTCTCCAAGGCGCGCTTCGAGTTCCGCTGGGAGGACCAGTTCAACCTCTCGCTCGACCCCGACACCGCCCGCGCCTACCACGACGAGACCCTGCCGCAGGAAGGGGCCAAGGTCGCCCACTTCTGCTCGATGTGCGGGCCCCACTTCTGCTCGATGAAGATCACCGAGGAGGTGCGGGAGTACGCGGCGCAGCAGGGGCTGGAAGCGGAGAAGGCCCTGGCCGAAGGGCTGAAGGAGAAGGCCGAGGAGTTCCGGGAGACGGGGGCGGAGATTTACCGCTAGCCCTTCACCGCCTCCACGAAGGCCCGCGCATTCTCCACCGGCACCATCGGCAAAATGCCGTGGCCGAGGTTGACGATGTGGCCGCCGCCCTGGCCTTCGGCGAGCAGCTCGGCGGTGCGGCGCTCGATCTCGGGGATCGGGGCGAGCAGCGCCGCCGGGTCGAGGTTTCCCTGCAGGATCCGCGGCCCCTGCGCTCCGAGGCGCGCCCGCACCTCGGAGAGCGGCAGACGCCAGTCGACCGACAGCACGTCGACCGGCAGCTCGGCGAGGGCGGGGAGCAGGTGCCCGCCGCCGTTGCTGTAGTAGATCAGCGGCACCGTCCCCTTCAGGGCGTCGACGATCTTGCGCAGCGGCGGCAGCGCCACGGCCCGCCAGCGCTCGAGCGACAGCAGCCCGCCCCAGGTGTCGAAGAGCTGGAGCGCCTGCGCGCCGGCGGCGATCTGGCCTTGCAGGTAGGCGATCGAGACGTCGGCGACGCGGTCGAGCAGCACCCCGAGCCCCTCCGGGTCGCCGTAGCTCCAGGCGAGGAGGTGCTCGAAGTGCTTCGAGCCGCCCCCCTCGACGAGATAGGCGGCGAGCGTCCACGGCGTGCCGCCGAAGCCGAGCAGGGGAACGCGGCCGGCGAGCTCGCGGCGCACCGTGCGGATGGCCTCGAAGACGTAGCCCAGGGTCGCCTCGACCTCCGGCTCGCGCAGCCGGGCGACGTCCTCGCGGGTGCGCACCGGGTTGGGGAAGGTCGGCCCGTCCCCCTTCACGAAGACCAGCTCGGCCCCCATCGCCTCGAGCGGCAGCAGGATGTCGGCGAACAGGATGGCGGCGTCGACGCCGAGGATGTCGACCGGCTGGATCGTGACCTCGGCGGCCAGCGCCGGGGTCTTGCAGAGGGTCAGGAAGTCCACCTTCTGGCGGATGGCGCGGTACTCGGGGAGGTAGCGGCCGGCCTGGCGCATGATCCACACCGGGCGCCGCTCGGTCGCCTCCCCGCGGCAGGTGCGGAGGAAGAGGTCGTTCACGCGGGGGAGGATAACAGAGGCTACCGCAACGCGGCCGAGCCCCGGCGGTTACCCCTGCTCGCCTCCTTCGGGCTGCGCTCCCTGCGGTCGCTGCCAGTCGGCTGCGCGGGGTAACCGCCGGGGCTCGGCCTACGTAACGGGTGGAGTACACTGGCCCACGATGCTGAGACTGGTTGCCTATGCGCCGGACGGAGTGCGCAGATTCCCCGTCCACCGCAGCGAGATGATCATCGGGAGCTGGCCCGAGTGCGACATCTTCCTGCCGTACACCGGAGTGGCGCAGAAACACGCGCGGCTGATCTACGACGGCACGACGCTGCGGATCGAGGACCTGGGGACCCGCAAGGGTTTGCTGGTCTCCGGGCGCAAGGTGCGCGAGACCGCGCTCGAGGTGCTCGACGAGATCCGCCTGGGCGGGGTGACCCTGCTGGTCGAGGACGTCATTCCGGGGCCCGAGAAGCCCCCGGCGGCGCCGGCCGAGGAGAAGCGCGCCGACGGGCCGGCGGTGATCACTCCGTTCCGCATGATCGAGCATCTCAACCGGATCAGCGAGTGGGTGCTCGCCGACGCCGAGAGCCGCACCACCTCGGAGGCCCTGGTCAGCGAGGTGCTGGCGGACTTCGGCGGCGGCGCGCTCTTCCTGCTCGTCGGCGAGATGGAAGGCGCCACCCTCAAGCTGGTGGTGACCACCGACTCCGCGTGGCTGGCGAGCGGTGAGCCGCTGCTCGCCCAACTCCTCAGGCACCGCGAGGACCGCAGCCGCGACGAGGGCGGCTCCTTCCGCGGCGAGCTCGGGGAGGCGCCGGCCTGGGTGTCCTACCACTCCTTCGTCGCCCTCGACCGCAGCTACACCCTCCTCGCGGCGTTCCCCAGGTTCTCGCCCGACGAGTGGTCGCCGGCCTTCTCGCTGAGCGCCCTCGGCCACCTGCTGGTGCTCGGGCTGGTGCACCACGTCGGCTGGTACGAGCCGATCCTCCCCGGCCATCCGGGGCAGCAGGATCTGACGCTCGATCCCAACCTGATCGTCGGCGAGTCGCAGGGGATGAAGCAGGTGGTCGAGCAGCTGCGCTCCGCGCTCGATCCGCCGGTCCACGTGCTGCTCTCCGGCGAGCCGGGGGTGGGCAAGGACCTGCTGGCCCGCTCGCTCCACCTCTCCGGCCCGCGGCGTCACGGCCCCTTCATCATGGCGACCTGCGGCGGCGCCAAGCCGCACCAGATCGAGGCCGACCTCTTCGGCGCCGAGATCCCCGGCAAGGGGAGCCCGGTGCGCCGCGAGGGGAAGCTCCTGCTCGCCGACGGCGGCACCCTGTTCCTCGACGAGATCGAGCTGCTGCCGATGGACCTCCAGTCGCGCCTGGTGCGCTTCCTGCGCTCGGCCCAGGTGGAGCCGACGGGGAGCAACGAGGCACAGCCGGTCGAGGTGCGCCTCGTCGTCGGCAGCCGGGCGCCGCTCGACTCGGCGGTGGCGAACGACCTCTTCCGCGTCGACCTCGCCTATCGCCTGTCGCAGTTCATGATCGAGGTCCCCGCGCTGCGCGAGCGGCGCGAGGACCTGCCGCTGCTCATCCAGTCGTACATCAACCGGTTCTGCCACGAGACCGGGAAGCGGATGCAGGGGATCACCGTCAAGGCGATGTCGGCGCTGCTGAGCTACGACTATCCGGGCAATCTCGCCGAGCTCGAGAACATCGCCCGGCAGCTCGTCTACATGGCCCAGCCGGGACGGCCGGTCGACGTCAACCTCCTCCCCGAGCGGGTGCGCAACGGCCCGCTCACCGCCAGCACCCGGGTCGACGCCGCCTCCGACCTCGAGCTCGAGCGGCTGGTCGGCGGCACCGAGCAGGTGGCGATCCGCGAGGCGCTGCGCCGCACCAACAACAACAAGTCGCAGGCCGCCCGCCTCCTCGGCGTCTCGCGCAACGGCCTCGCCATCAAGATGGAGCGCTACGGCCTGAAAACCTGAGTGCCGGCCCCACCCGCCGTCGCCACGATCAGCCGCACCAGCGCTTCGAGATCGCGCAGGTCCGCCACCTCGACGGGGGAGTGCGAGTAGCGCCCCGGCCAGGAGAAGGGGAGCATCGCCGCGCCGTCCGGCAGAAATTCGATGCCGTCGGTCGCGCCGCCGGTGAACCCCACCTGGATCGGGATCCCCGCCTGCCGCGCCAGCCCCAGGAAGCGGTCGATCAGCTCCCGAGGGGCGAGGTAGCCGTTGTCCATCGCCCGCAGCACGGGGCCATGGCCCAAGCGGGCGTCGGCGAAGCGCCGCGATTCAATGGGCGAATCGGAGGAGACGAAGGTGTCCACGGCGTGGACCTCGGCGAGGCCGTGCAGCCGCGCCGCCAGGACCTTGGCCCCCTCGAGCCCCGTCTCCTCGCCGACCGACCAGGCGAAGATCACCCGCCGTTGCAGCCGCGCCGGATCGAGCCGCCGCAGGGCGAGCAGGAGAGCGGTCGCGCCGAGGCGGTCGTCGAAGCCGCGGGCGAGCACCCGGTGGGGGCCGATGCGCAGCATCCGCTTCGGCATGGTGACCGTGCTCCCGGCGTGGACGCCCAGCGCCTCGGCCTCCGCCTTCGAGGCGACCCCCAGATCGACTTCCGGCGGAGCGGGGAGCGCCGCCTTGTCCGCCGTCCACCAGTCGGCGCGGGGCGCGAAGACGGCGGGCACCGGACCACGGTCGCCGTGGACCAGCGCGGCCTGCGCCTCCCAGGCCGAGGCGAGGAGCCCGCCCCGCTTCTGCAGGCGGAGACGGCCGTCCGCCAGCACCTCCTCGACGCGGAAGCCCACCTCGTCCAGATGGGCGACGAAGAGGATCGGACCGCCGCCATCGCCTTCCTTGGAAGGGCCGATCGTCACCGTGACGTTCCCGGCCGCGTCGGTCTCCGGCTTCGCCCAGGGCGGCAGGTTGCGCAGCACCTCCTCGCGCACCGGCCCCTCGGCGCCGCTGACGCCGTAGCGGTCGATCAGCGATCCCAGGAGCCGGGCCGCCTCCTCGTGCCCCTCGTGCGTCTCGACGATCTCCGGAGAGGGAGCGAGCGGTGGACCGGCGGCGGCCTTGCCGTGCCCGCCGAGCGCCGCGAGCAGGAGGTCCGAGAGCGCCTCGGCGTCGCGCGGCGAGATCGTCTCGACCGGGGTTCCCGGGTAGCGGGCGGGGAGCCCCAGGTAGCCCACGCGCGGGCCTTCCCCGGGAGGTCCCCCGAGATGGGGAGCGGTCATGATTCCCGCCAGGGAGGCGGGGAGCTGGCCGGCGCCGATCGGCCCCGAGCCCGGGGCGGGCAGCGGCTGTGGAGCGGGCGCCTTTCCTTCGGCGGCCTGCCAGCCGAAGCCCGCGTCGAGCAGGATCGCCTCCGGGAACGGCCCCCGCTCGCGGAGGACGTGGCGGACCCCGGCGCCGCTCGAGCGGTCGGCGACCGTCCAGGCGAAGACGACGGTGCCGCTGGCTGCCGGCGCCTTGGAGTACCGCCGGGCCGCGTCCGCGAGCGCCACGCAGGCCCCCTTCGTGGCGGCGGCGGGAGCGGCCACCAGCCCTCCGGCCAGCCGCGCGGGACGCCGGAGCAGAGCCACCGGATCGATCAATCGGATCCCCAGCGCCGCGACCTCGGCCGCGCTCTCGGCGCCGACGTCGACGTAGACCTCCTCGGCCGAGAGCGGCGCCTGCCGCGGGGCTCGCGTCCCCTGCTGGAGATGGACCGAAGGGAGGGCCACCGCGCCGGCCCGCCACCCTTGCGCGCCGCCGATCACCACCGTCTGCCCCTCGAACGACTGCATCCAGAGGGCGCCGAGCGGCGCGCCGGCGGGGACCACCCGCAGGTAGCCGTCGTCCTGAATGCCGCTGACCACGAGCCCCGGCTCGCCCAGGGCGCAGGCGAGAAGCCGCCGCGGCTCTCCCGTGCCTACCGTGAGCACCACGTCGCCGAGCGAATCCCGGCGGACCGGCAGCCCGGCCAGCCGGCCGGCGATGAAGTCGGCCGCCGCCCCCTCCCGGCCGTCGACGGCGACGACGCCGAGGAAGGCGCCGATCTCCTCACGCAGCGTGGCGGCGCGGAGGAAGGGTGAAGGAAGGAAGAGGAGGAGGAGGAGAGCGGTGACGCCGCGGCTTTTCATGGTCTGGACCCTCACGCCGGGATGATAAGCTAATCTCCGTGCTTCGTCTGTTCTATAATCAATTCATCAGAAGCCAAGTTTCAGCCTCCTGACGGCATGAGCTCCAAAGACGAAACTGACCTGCTCGCTCGCGCTCTGGAGGGATATCCGGACACCTTCGGCGCGGAGCCGTCGAGCGCGCCCCCGTCCTCTCCTGAGTCGCCTCCTTGGTTCCGCCAGCTCAAGCCTTGGTTGGGGATCGCTGTGCCGGTGCTGCTTTTCCTGGTGCGGGTGGGTCTTTTTTCGCCGACGCCGTTACCCGTCTATGAGATCACCTCCGTCGACGTTCCGTTCGCAAGCGTGGCAACGCCGGGATCGTCGGTCGAGCTCTCGATACGCCCGCGGACGGCGGTGACAGAGAAAGTAACGGCGCAAAGCTTTCTCGCCTGCCCAGGAGGACCCCTCCACCCGTGGCAACCGCCACCGAGCCTCGAGATCATCCAAAAAGGCTCCTTGTTCGTGCGCGGGAGTATGGAAAACGTGCTCGAGCCGGGCTCTTGTCAGATCTGGATCGTCGTCGCGCGTCCTGGCAAGATGCCGAGAGACCTCTCTTCCGCGCTGCTCGCCGGGAGGAAGAGGGGGGCCAACTGGCAGGCGGTCTCCGCGACGATCGAGGTCCAACGTCGGTAATGACGGCGCGCCTTTGACCGATCGACTTCCCTGGAGCGCCCGCGGGGACCAACCGCAGATAGCCGTCGTCCTGGGTGCCGCTGATGATCAGCCCCGGATCGCCCAGCGCACAAGGAAAAGCCGCCGCGGCTCTCCCGTCCCGGCCGTGAGCACCGCGTCATCCCGGATGATGAGCGAAGAGCTGCCGCCCGGCCGATCGCTCCCACTCTGCTCTATAATGAAATTTATCAGGAACAAATTTTCAGCCACCTGAAGCGATGAGCACCGAAGACAAGGCTGACCTGTTGAGTCAGGCCCTGAGCGGGGATTCCGCGGCCCTGACCCGGCTGGTGGCGTTGCTGACGCCGGTGATCCAGGCCCGCGTGGCGCGCACCCTGTTCGCGCGCCGCTTCCGCCTGGCGGCGGGACGTGACGTGCGCCAGGAGGTGGAGGATCTCAGTCAGGAGGTCTTCCTGGCGCTGTTCGACCGCGGCGGCCGCGTCCTGCGCGCCTGGGAGCCGGAGCGGGGACTCTCGCTCGAGAACTTCGTGGGGCTGGTCGCCGAGCGTCAGGTGCTCTCCTTTCTGCGCAGCAGCCGGCGCAATCCCTGGCCGGAGGAGACGTCGTTGGCCGAGGACGAGCTCGACACCGAGACCGAGGACAGCGGGCCGGAGGAGATCGCCGCCCACCGCGAGCACTTGGCCCTCCTCCTCGACCGGCTGCGCGAGGAGCTGAGCCCCTTGGGCTGGCGATTGTTCCAGCTCCTCTTCATCCAGGAGCTGTCGCAGCCGGAGGTCGAGGCGACGAGCGGGCTCTCCGCCGATGCCGTCTACGCCTGGAGGAGCCGCCTGCGCCGCATGGCCCGAAAGCTGCTGACCGAGCTGTCAGAAAACGCCGTGCCGGCGCGAAAGACATAGAAGGATGGCAACGAATCATGGATGACCGAATGTTGCGCGAGTTGGGGGAGCTGGCACGGCAAGAAGGTGAGGCCGATCAAGCCCGTTTCGACGAGCGCTGGGATCGCCTGGCCGCCGGCACGCTGACCGCCGAGGAAGCGGCGGAACTCGAGGCCCTCGCCGCGTCCTCGCCGGAAGGCAAGGAAGCCTACGAGGCCTTCCGGCCGCTGGGAGCCGATTTCCAGGCCCGCATGGTGGCGTTGGCGAGCGCCGAGCTGAAAGGCGCGGCGCCGGTCGAGCCGGTGATCGCGCCGCCGGTCGAGCCAGACGAGCAGCGTTCCCGTCTCCTCTTTTTCCGCCGCGCCGTCCGCCGGGTTGAGGTTCGGGTGGGGGCCGTAGCGGCCGCAGCGGCCTCGCTGCTCTTCCTTATTATCCCCCTGGCTCTGCCGCCGTTGCCTGCCTACACGGTCGATCCGCTGATCGGAAACCAGACCTCGCGGGGGGGCGAGCCAAGCCCGGCGAGTGGGCCGCCGGTCTTCGCGCCCGGTTCTCCGTTGCGGATCGTGATCCACCCCCTGAAGAGCGTTCAAGGTTCCTTGGATCCGCAGCCTTACCTCGAGGTCCCTGGGGGAGGAAAGGTCGGGTGGGTGCCGATCCCCGGCTTCAGGCGCGACCTCGGTGCCGGCGGCACCGTGCGCCTCGACGGCACGTTGGGTGAGACGATCCAACTGCCGTTCGGGACTTGGCGGATCTGTGTCGTGGTCAGCCGGCCGGGAAAAGCTCCCCAGGCGCGACAGCTTCCCGCCGCACTGAGGACCAAGCATGCGGACTGGCAGGTGGCCTGTACCGACTCCTTCAAGACCGTTTCATCCGGTATCCGCCAACCGGCTTTAGCCAACGGATCGGGGGTCAAGGTAGACCCTTGATCCCAACCCGTCGAAGGCCGCACTCCAGCAGGAGCGCCCCGTGGCCTTTGCATGGCGCTTTTCTGTTGGGGCTCGCCGGTCTCCTGCTGGCCTACGGCTCCCCATCCAAACCAACCGATGTGGTGGCGATGGCTGTACCCGAGGTGGAGTACGACGGCTGCTGGGCGGTCTATCTGCCGGGGCCGGTCTGTGCTCTTAAACCAGAACGCCAAATTACCCTCTGGGTAAAGAACAGGTCTGACCTGAAGGTGGAGATGCGGGCTGGGGGTCAAATTGTAAAGGCTCGTGGCCTGCCGATCGGCGACGGGCGCAGATTCGCTCTGAGGTCCCGGCCACGGGGCTCGCGTCTCAAGGTCCGGCTCTGCCGGCAGGACGGCGACTGTGGCCCTCCTTGGTCGCTCACCCTCCTCCCGCCGGAGGTGCCGAGGTGGTTCGCCGGGATCACCGCACTCCAGTCGAGCGATCCACCGAAAGCGCGGCAGCAATTGGAACGGCTCCAGAAAACGGCACCTCCGAAAGAGCAGGGTCTTGTCTTGCGCTCCCTCGCCATGCTTGCGAGCCAGCAACCCGAGCGGAAAAGGACTTACCTCGAGCAAGGAGTCGCGGCCGATCGTGCAGTGCACGACGTGAAGGGAGAGGTCGAGAAGACCACTTTACTGGTACGGCTCGATATCGATCAGGACCGCTTCGGCGAAGCGCGGCAACGTCTTGAGAATTTTGCGCTTCCTCACGCGGCCCCGGCCATGGCTAAGTATCAGATGGCCTATTACAAGGGCCGCCTGGGCGTCAGGGTCAACGACTATCGCACGGCATTGGAAGAGCTGCGGCAGGCCGCGGATCTGGCGGACCGCGTCGGTCTTCGCGCCGATTTCAAGTGGAAGGCAGAGCAGGTTCTGGCGGGCGTGCTCCAGGAGATCGGTCGCTCGCGGGAAGTCTCCGATCTGTTCGCGTCTCTGCGCGCGCATCCCCATCCTGATCCGGATCAACCCTGTGATCTGGGAGGTCTGTTGACCAACGCAGGGTGGTCCCTACTGCTTGCGCGGGAAGCGGGGGAGAGCACCGAGGATCCGGTTCCGCTCCTGGAGAAGGCGCAGTCCGAATTCGAGGCCAAGAAGAAGCATTGCGACGACGAAAAGCGGCTCAACGCCCGCCTCAACCTGGCGCTCGCCTACCAGCAGGCAGGCCGCGCGAGCGAAGCCGGGCATGCCTTGGAAGCAGCTCACGCGCTTGCTTCCAAAGCTACTCCGCACCTGCGGCTCTGGTGGCTCGACCTGGAAGCGCGGGCGGCGATCAAGAAGGAACCGAGGCGCGCTCTTGAGCTCTACGACGAGCTTGCCCGGGAAGCCGAACGGTCTCTGTCGCTGGAGGGGCGGTTCCGGGCCGAGGTCGGCAGGGCCCAGGCTCGGCTCGCCCTCGGTCCGGGACAGCGTAAGGCAGCGATCGCCGACCTCGCTAAGGCCGACGACCTCATCGACCAGCAGAGTTGGCTCGTTCCGGAGCACGAAGGGCGCGATACCCTCGTCGGACAGCGGGAGGTGGCTACACAGCAGCATCTGGAGCTTCTCCTCGCGGACGACCGGCGCCAGGAGGCTCTCGATCTGATGCGCCGGGACCGCTCGCGGCTCCTGCGCCAGCTCGCGTTCCGGGACCGGCTGACCCAGCTCAAACCCGAGGAGCAACGGAGGTGGGACCAGGCGCTGTCGCAGGTCCGGGCGCTGCGTAAAACCATCGACGCGGAGGCTGCCACCCAATGGGACGTTTCCCGCGATCAGATCGCTCCGGCCAAGCAACGTTATGCCTCTCGGCTCACGAAGGCACAGTACGACCTCGACCAGGCGGTCGCTGGGCTCGGCAACTTCGGAGGCCGCGCGGTCAGCCTCTCTCCGCCGGGGAAAGGCGAGGTCATCCTGGCGTATCACCGGTTGTCCAAGGGGTGGGTGGGCTTCGCCGCCCACGGGCGCGACGTCGAGGTCAGCAGGTTTCCGATGGACGCCGAGCCGCCCGCCGATCCGCGGAGGCTCGCGAAGCTTTTGCTCGCGCCCTTCGAGACGACCCTCGAGCATTCCGATCGAATCAGGGTGCTTTCCTACGGCTCACTGCGCGGCGTCGACTTCGCCGGTTTGCGGTTCCAAGGTGAGCCGTTGTCCGCCCGGCATCTGGTGGTCTACAGCCTCGACCTGCCGGACCGTCCGCTCCGCCCTGCCGCCGCGCCAACCGGAAAGGCGGCTCTCCTCGTCTCCAACCCCGAGACCGACCAGGGATATCTGCCCGCGGCGGCGGAAGAGGCGAAGGCGGTCCAGCGAGCGATCCAGTCCTGGCGGCCGGTTTGGGCCCTGTCGTGGCTGCAGGATGAACGAGCCGGGTCCAAAGCGGTTTCGGACGCGCTCCCGGACGTCGACCTCTTTCATTTCGCCGGGCACGGAAGCTTCGCCGGCCTCGGTGGGTGGGACAGCGCTCTCCCGTTGGCCGACGGCTCGCGCCTGACCCTGGGGGACATCCTGACGCTTCGCCGCGTGCCGAGGTGGGTCGTGCTCTCCGCCTGTGACGCCGGCCATTCGTCCGATCAGGCGCCCGGCGAAGGGATCGGCCTGGCCAACGCCTTCCTCCTCGCCGGCTCCCAGCAAGTGATCGCCTCGACCCGCAAGGTCGACGACGCGACGGCGCGCCTTCTGGTCAGCGAGCTGTACCGCGGCTGGAAGCCTGGAGAGGATCTGGCCCGTCAGCTCCAGCGCGCCGAAGCCGCATGCAGGCAACAGTACGGGCAAGCCGACTGCACGAGCTTCCGTCTGATCGAGCCCTGATCTTCCTACCCCGCGTTTGTCAGAAACAATCCTCCGGTTGCGAAAGCCTACTCGAGTAGCGGCAGTCGATGGAATCCGGGAGGCTCAGTGAGGAGCCTCCCTTTGCCGCACGCAGGAGGAATGAGTCATGAGGTCCCGTGTAATTTTCTGTTCCCTGATTCTCGCCTCTTGGCCTGGGATGGACGCTTCCGTCCACGCCGCCTCGCAGTCGAAATCGGAGGGCGTCATGCGGCCCCGGGAAACAAGAGTCGCCGCCGACTCGCCTGGCGAGCTCTGAGGTGAAATGGCGGGTGTTGGCGGTGCGGCGTCAGGAGCACCGATCACTGCCCGAAGGTTGACGGCTGGACGTCCCGACGGCTCAGAGAGCTGCGTAACCAGGACGCGGTTACAGGGCGATCCAAAGCAGGCCGCCCAGGGACTGCGACCTGCAGGGCAAGGAGCCGCCGACGGCCAAAACTGGATCTGCGCCAAGTCGATAGCGGCAGTCCCTCTGCTGCACCAGCTCGGGTTCGACCGGGTGTGCGCCTACACGGCGACCAGCCCTACGCAAAGCCGTTCCCGACGCCCCTGCCTGCCGGGTTGACGACGGCCGGAAGGCTCAGATGGCCCTGGTCCCGGCTGCGCGGATTCGGATCTCGAGTCGGCGACAAATCCTGGCTCGCCACTTTCTGGATCAGACCAATGGAATGCCGCCGCCGCCGCTCTCTTCAACCTGGAGTTCCATCCTTCGCCTCCCCTCGGCCACCGGTCCGGCTGGTCTTCCTCGACACACAGCCGGACGGCGAGGGCGTGCCACACACCTCCGGGCCCACCACCAAACATGGCTATACTCTCGTTCATCTGGCCGATCAACTAGCGTGTCCCCAAGACGCTCCCTGCCCGGTCGAGCTGGCGACCGCCCTCGCTCTGCCTCACCAGAGGTTCCATCCGGATCAGCCGCCCACGGAATCCATCTTCAGCAGCAAGGGTGGCAACCTCGGTCTGGTGGACGAGCTCGCCTCGGCCATCGTGCGGGAGGTCTGGAAATGGTCGCCCGACGCGAAACGGAAGCATCTGATCCTGAACCTCTCCCTGGGCTGGGACGGCGAGCTGCTCAACGAGCTCGACCACCACAAGGTCGCGCATCTCGAGGCCGACTCGCAGCTCGTCTACAAGGCCCTCCAACTCGCCCGACAGAGCGGCGCGCTGGTGATTGCCGCAGCCGGCAATCGCCGCGGCGGTGGGGAGTCCAAATGGCCCCTCCTGCCGGCGGCGTGGGAGCTGCGGCGCCCTTCTCTCCTCCGGTTCCTCGGCGTCTCGAAGCCGGTCTACGCGGTGGGCGGGGTGGATTGGCAAGGTTTGCCGCTGCCCAACTACCGGCAAGGGGGACTCCCTCGACGGGTCGCCTTCGGCGATCATGCGGTGGCGGCCACGTCGGGGACGGACGACCCTACGGCGATGTATACCGGCTCCTCGGTCTCTACGGCTGTCGTATCCGCAATCGCCGCGGTGGTCTGGCAGTTGCGTCCAGAGCTCTCGGCCGCCGACGTCATGCGGCTTCTCGGCCGGTCGGGCGACGTCCTTCCCTCTCGCGCCGATTCCTACGCATGGAAGGATCTCTGGCCGCTCTCCAAGATGATGGGTGCCCCCAATGTGCGGCGGCTGACCCTCTGCCAGGCGGTCGTCCAGGCGCGCGTGGAGGGCGGGCTGGGTGACATCCCGAGCTGCCAGCGCCCCAAAAAGGCGGCGGCGGACCTGTCGATCCTGGTCACCGCCCTCCCCTCGACAGTCGCCCGCGCTCCAGGCCGCCACTCTGCCGCGCAGTGCTGTCGATCGGCATCCGATCCGACGCCCCGGCTATTGTTTGCCGATCTCGAGGTCACAGCGTTGCGGACCCCTGCCCGCTGTATCGGTGGCCCGACATGGTCAGCCAGCGCTGGGTTGCCCCCCAGCCGGACGATCCACCCTGCCCGGGCTGTTCCTTCATGCCGCCGCGCCAACAGTGATGCATGCCGCCCTGACGCTTACCAGGAGTGACCGCCGGACCCCACAGGAATACGTCCTCGCGGTCGAGATCGATCCGCAAGTGGCATCTTGGCCGGGTCCTACCACATGACAGCGCTCTTTGGATGTCGATCGTTACTCGGGGGCTGGCAAGTTCATCGAACGGAGGACCTATGCCATCCCACGGGATGACTTGATGAACGTGGCGGCGACCACTCATCGCCTCCTCCTGCCGGAGGTCGGCAACGGTGGCTCGCTGGTGGGTTGCACCGTGACGCTCAACTTCAAGGTAACGGTGAAAGATGACGACGGGGTGTCCAGAACGTTCTCCGTGCAGAGCCCGGTCTACGTCGATCCTTAATCACAGCTCGTGCGGCTGCGCAGTGCCTGCCGATGGGCCCATCAGCAGGCACGGTCTCTTTTGTCTGGAGGTTAAGGAGTGGGAGAGTCGGAGAGACCCAAAACATAGGTTTCCGCGGAGTCGATGAATTCCTTGCAGGTCGCGGCCAGATCGACAACCGTTTCAGAGTCTATCGAGACCTCGACCTGGTAGTCGCCGAGCTGCCGGATCTCGAACGCCGTGCCGAATCGCTCTGTGAAACTTGGGATCGAGAATCGAGGTCTTGGAAAAGTGGCGGCCATACTGGGCGATCACCTGACCGTGTCGGGAAAATCCGAGGCCTTTCGTGGCGAGCAGTGCCTGCGCCGTATAGAGGTACGCATAGTAGACCCGCGACGCGGCGAAGTCGGGATTTCCGCTGGCCAGAATCTCTTTGGCAACCTGGAGCGATCGCTTCGCCTTCTCCAGGAGAGGTCCGGCATCATGCAGCTCGGACGGCGTCCTTGCGGACTGCCTTCAGGAACAGAGTCTCGGCTTTCTCGAAGGCTTCCGCGGTGACCGGCAGGACGGAGAGAACCGCGTCGTACTCCAGGGCGAGCGGCCACTTGACGTCCTGGAGGTGCAGGATCTCCCGCGCCGGGTCGACCGGGCCCGCCAGCACCAGGAGGAGGTCCACGTCGCTTCCCTCCCGGGCGTCCCCGCGGGCGTACGATCCGTAGAGGAGGAGCCCGCGGAAACGTTCCCCGTAGAGATCCCGCAGCCCGACTTCGAGCTTCCGGACGGCTTCCTGGAGCGGTGGAGGGAGATGTTCCATCGACTCGATTGTAGAATGGGGCCATGACCATCGCCAACCCGCCCTCGGCCCCTGCTGTCGCCCGTCCCCGCACCGTCCGCGCTCCCCGCGGCTCTGAGATCTCCTGCCGCGGCTGGCAGCAGGAGGCGGCGCTGCGGATGCTGATGAACAACCTCGACCCGGAGGTCGCCGAGCGGCCGGAGGAGCTGGTGGTCTATGGCGGGTCGGGGAAGGCGGCGCGCAACTGGGAGTGCTTCGAGGCGATCGTCGCGACGCTGAAGCGGCTGGAAGGGGACGAGACGCTCCTCGTCCAGTCCGGGAAACCCGTGGCGGTGTTCAAGACTCACGCCGAGGCGCCGCGGGTGCTGATCGCCAACTCGATGCTGGTGCCGCACTGGGCGACGGCGGACGAATTCCGCCGCCTCGAGGGGCTCGGCCTCACCATGTACGGCCAGATGACCGCCGGCTCGTGGATCTACATCGGCACCCAGGGGATCCTCCAGGGGACCTACGAGACGCTCGCCGAGTGCGCCCGCCAGCACTTCGGCGGCTCGCTCGCCGGGCGGCTCACCGTCACCGCCGGGCTCGGCGGGATGGGCGGGGCGCAGCCGCTCGCGGTGACCATGAACGACGGCGTCTGCCTGGTGGCCGAGGTCGACCGCTCGCGGATCGAGCGTCGGCTCGCCACCCGCTATCTCGACCGCGTGGCGCCTGACATCCCGACCGCCGTGGCCCAGGCGCTGGAGGCTCGCGACCGCAGGGAGGCGGTGTCGATCGCCGTCGAGGCGAACGCCGTCGACCTGCTGGAGCACCTGCTGGCGACCGGCGTGGTCCCCGACGCGCTGACCGACCAGACCTCGGCCCACGACGCCCTGCTGGGCTACGTGCCGCAGGGGCTCGCCTTCGCCGACGCCCAGCGCCTGCGGGTCGAGAACCCGCACGGCTACATCGAGCGCTCGATGGCCGCGATGGCCTCCCACGTGCGCGCCATGCTGGCCCTCCAGGAGCGTGGAGCGGTGACGTTCGACTACGGCAACAATCTGCGCGGCCAGGCCCTGGCGGCCGGCGAGACGCGCGCCTTCGAGATCGGCGGCTTCGTTCCGATGTTCATCCGGCCGCTGTTCTGCGAGGGGAAGGGGCCGTTCCGCTGGGCCGTGCTGTCGGGCGATCCGGAGGATCTCGCGGCGACCGACGAGGCCATTCTCGTCACCTTCCCGGAGGACGCGGCGCTGGCGCGCTGGATCCGCCTGGCCCGCGAGCGCGTCGCCTTCCAGGGGCTGCCGGCGCGCATCTGCTGGCTCGGCTACGGCGAGCGCGCCAAGGCCGGACGGGTGTTCAACGAGCTGGTGGCGTCGGGGAAGGTCAAGGCGCCGATCGTGATCGGCCGCGACCATCTGGACTGCGGCTCGGTCGCCTCGCCCAACCGCGAGACGGAAGGGATGATGGACGGCTCGGACGCGATCGGCGACTGGCCGATCCTCAACGCGATGCTGAATGCCGTCAACGGCGCCACCTGGGTCTCCGTCCATCACGGCGGGGGAGTGGGGATCGGCTACTCGCTCCACGCCGGCATGGTGATCGTGGCCGACGGCACCGCCGAAGCCGCCCGCCGCCTCGAGCGGGTGCTCACCGGCGATCCGGGGATGGGGGTCGTCCGCCACGCCGACGCGGGCTACCCGCAGGCGATCGCCTGCGCCCGCGAGCGCGGCGTCGACGTGCCCATGCTCACGACCCCAGACGCCGCAGATGCCGCAGACGCTCCCGAAGTGACGGCAACCCGCTGCCGCCGGCGGAGCCGGTCTCCCCGCGGCTCGCCCACGAGCCGGCCGTGCTCACCCTGGCCGAGACCCTGCTGGTCGGCGGCCTGGTGGCTTCGCCGCTGCTCCCGGACGACCTGGCGGCCGGGGCGTTCCTCCTTCTCTCCCTGCTCTGGTTGTGGCTGCGCCCGGCGCGCGAGCGGCGGCTCGCCGGCCCCATCCTGGCCCTCGCCCTGGTGTCGCTGACGATGGGGTGGCTCGCCAGTCTCCTCGAGCAGCCCACCCACGACGAGTGGGTCCGCGGCACGCGGCGGGAGTATTCGCGGCTGTGGGACGACCTGCGCCTCGAGGCCCGCGAGGCCGCCGCCGCCGTGGGCGGCGCGGCGGAGACCGAGCAGGCGCGCTTGAACGCCTTCAGCCGGCTGTCGCGCCTGGAGACCGAGAAGGGGAGAGGGCGGCGGGCGCTGCTCCTCCTCGATCCGGACGGCGTGCCGGTCGCCTGGGCGGGGGAGGGACTGCTGCACGAGATCCCCCAGGAGCTGCCGCGCGCCGGTCCCTACTACCGGGCGAGCTTCAGCGCCGTGACGCTCCTCGTGCTGCAGCCGCTCGGCGAGGGCCGCCGCCCCTGGCGGCTGGCCGCCGGCGTCAGCTTCCCGACCGATGCCCTGCCGTTCCCGCAGGCCCGCCAGGCGCGCTGGACGCTGGTGGACGATCCCGCCCAGGCGGTCCCCGGCACCGACGTCATCCGTCTCCTCGGCTCGCCGTCGCTGGTGATCGAGCGCGGCCCCCCCGTTCCCGAGGACGACGACCGCTCCCTGTTGGACCGCCTGGCCTGGGGAGCCCTGGGAGTCGCCCTGCTGGCGGTCGCCGTGCTCCGCCTGTTGCGGCTGATCCTCCCCGGCGGCGCGCCGCTGCTCGCCGACGAACGGCCGGCGCGCCGGGTCAGCCCGCTGGCGGCGGGCGGCCTGATCGCGCTGGGCGTGGCGCTCGCCGTTCCCCAGCGCTCGCTGCTCGCGCTGCTGGCCGGGCTGGCGGTCGCCGCGCTGGGGCTCCGCGCCCGCTCCTGGACATTGCGCCGCGTGCCGGCCTGGGCCCTGGGCGCGCTCGCCGTCCTCCTCCTGCTCGCCGGCGGCTGGGGATTGCAGCGGGTGTGGGGGCCGCTCGACCTCGCGGACGGCATCGTCGTCTCGACGGAGGAGATCGCCCTGCGCCTCGGCCTCACCGCGGCGGCCTTCGGCCTCTTTTGCCTCGCCGGCCGCCGCCAGGGGCAGGACGCAGAGGCGCCGAGCGACCGCCAGGCCTGGCTGTCGGTCGCCCTGCTGCTCGGCGGGGCCGCGCTCTGCGACCGCTGGTACCTCGGCGTCCCGCTGCTCGCGGCCGGAGGGGCCCTCGCCGCCGTCTATGCCGGCCAGCGCCGGCTGCGCGGGGGGATGGCGCTGATCACCCTGATCCTGATGTCCGTCTTCGCGGCCGCCGGCAGCTGGGAGGTGGCCTACCGCCTGCGCCTGCGCGAGTACGCCGGCCAGGAGCTGCTGGTCCGGCTGTCGCCGCCGAAGCGGGAGGAGATCGCCGCCGTCTCGCGCGAGATCCGCCGCCACTTCGCGGCGATCGACCTCGAACGGGTGATCCCGCGCACCCCCAACGGGCTCGAGCGGCAGGACCTCGCCTACGCCCTGTGGAAGGACTCGCCGCTCGCCCGCCATCACTCCCTCTCCGCGTTGGTGGTGCAGACGGAGGGGACCGTGCCGTCGTCCTTCTCGTTCGGCACGCCGCTGACCGAGCAGGGGGGCGCGGTCGACCTCGATCCCTCCCGGCTGGACGACCTGCCGCCGTGGGCGGGGCTCTCGATCTCGGGGGTCGAGCCGCTGCGCTTCAACGGCAAGCCGTGGGGGACGATCCGCTACTGGCTGCTGCCGCGCCCGGGCTTCGAGGCGCACGACTGGCGCCGCCTGAACGAGGTCGACGTCGGCCTCCTGCGCGGCGGGCCGGTGGCCGGCCCGACGCAGGAGATCGCCCAGCCGGCCCTCTACGCCCTCTACGGGCTGGACGGCCGCGCCTCGCTCTCCCCCTGGGAGGAGGAGCCGCCGCTGCCGCCGAGGCTGCGCCGCGGGCATCCCCGCGGCGTCGTGGTCGACACCCCCACCGGCCCGGCCCGCGCCTGGGTCCGCGCCTCGGCGCAGGGGTGGGAGGTGGTCTATCTCCCCTTCCTGCCGACCATCGAGGCGCTCGAGCGCACCGGCAACTGGAGCCTCTCCGTCGTCATCCTGCTCGCCCTCGCGGCCCCCCCCTCCTGCTGCTGGCGCTGCCGCGCGCCACCTTCCGCGACCTGCTGGACCGCACGCTGCACTCCTACTCGAAGCGGCTGATGATCGTCTACACCCTGCTGCTGCTGCTGCCCCTCGTGCTGCTCAACTTCGTGCTGGTGCGCTCGATGGAGGACCGCCTGCGCCGCGACCAGCGGACGGCCGGCGAGGCGGCGTTGAGCTCGGCGCAGCAGATCCTCGGCCAGAAGCTGCTCACCATGCCGCCCGGCTTCGGCGTCGACACCCTGTTCGGCGACCGCCTGCTGATCGACCTCGCCGGCATCGTCCGCCGCGAGGTGAACCTCTATTGGGGGAGCGCCGTCCACGCCTCGAGCCGCCACGAGCTGTTCACCGCCGGGCTCCTCCCCAAGCGCATCCCCGGCGAGATCTACAGCCGCCTCGCCCTCTTGGGCTACGGCCTCGACTCGCGGACCAACCGGGTGGGGGACACCACCTACCTCGAGATGTACGCCCCCTTGCGCATCCCCGGCGGCTCCGGCAACGAGCGGCTCTTCCTGTCGATGCCGCTGCTCGCCCAGCAGGAGGAAGGGGCGCGCCAGTTCGCGCAGCTCCGCCGCCAGGGGCTGCTGGTGACGGCGGCGCTCTTCGCCCTCCTGGTGGCGGTGGGGCGGCGGCTCGCCAGCAACTTCACCCGGCCGCTGATGCAGCTCGTCGAGGGGACGCGGCGGATCGCCGCCGGCGCCCCTTCGCTCGACCTCGCCCCCTCCGAGCTCGAGCTCGCCCTCCTGGTCGCCGCCGTCGACGAGATGGCGCGCAAGATCGCCGACGCCCGCGAGCGGCTGGTGCGCGAGAAACAGGTGGTCGAGCGGATGGTGGAGAACATCACCTCCGGCGTCATCTCGCTCGACCGCGAGGGCCGGGTGCTGATGCACAACCGGGTGGCCGCCGAGCTCCTCGGCACCGCCGTCGGGGAGGGGATCGAGGGGGCGGTCGAGCGCTCCGCCCGGCTGCGGCCGGTCGCCGACTTCCTGCGTGCCGCGGGCGCCGAGATGGCCCGCGCCACGGTGCGGCTGGCGCCCCCCGCCGCGACGGACGCAACGGAGCCGCCGGACGCGCCCGACGGCGGCGGCGAGCGGGAGTGGTCGCTGATCTGGGTCCCCCTGCCGGGAGCGGGGGAGCCGTCGGCGCTGCTGGTCGTCGAGGACGCGACCGAGGTCCTGCGCAGCCAGCGCCTCCTCGCCTGGGCGGAGATGGCGCGCATGATCGCCCACGAGATCAAGAACCCGCTGACCCCGATCCGCCTGTCGACCGAGCACATGGTCGAGGTCTACCGGCACGATCCCGATCACTTCGACCGCGTCTTCGAGCGCTGCACCAACAACATCCTGACCCAGGTCGAGGAGCTGCGCTCGATCGCCTCGGAGTTCTCGGCCTACAGCTCGATCCCGCGCATCGACCCCAAGCCGGGCGACCTGGTGGCGAGCCTCGCCGACCTCGTGGAGGGGTACCGCGCGGCGCCGCCGGCGGGAGTCACCATCGAGCTCACTTCCGAGCTGCCGGAGATCGCCGCCCGCTTCGACGCCAAGCTGCTGCACCGCGCCGTGCGCAACCTGATCGAGAACGCGCTGCGCGCCACCGCCAGCGCCGGCGGACGCGTGATCGTGAAGCTCGACCGGCGGGGGGGCCTCGCCCGCATCGCCGTCCTCGATTCCGGCCCCGGCGTCCCCCCCGACCAGCTGCCGCGCATCTTCGATCCCTACTTCTCGACCCACGACACCGGCACCGGGCTCGGCCTGCCGATCGCCCGCCGGATCGCCGAGGAGCACGGCGGCGGGATCACCGCCCGCAACCGGCCGGAGGGGGGGCTCGAGGTCGTGGTGACGCTGCCGGCCGCCGGTTCCGCGTCCTGATGGGGCCCGCCTGATTTCGGTATGATCCGCGGATGAAGAGAGCTCAGCGCGCCGCGACTCGCTGGGGGATCCTCGCCCTGGTCTTCGGCGCCGTCCTGCTGTTCCTGATCGCCAACGCCGCCATCTCCTATCGGGTGACCTGGCAGCTGATCGACAACGAAGGCTGGGTTGCCCACACCCACGAGGCGCTCAACGAGATCGCCGGCATTCTCTCCTCCGTCAAGGACGCCGAAACGGGGGAGCGCGGCTACCTGCTCACCGGCGAGGACAGCTATCTGTCCCCCTACAAAACCGGCCTCGTCGAGCTCGGGCAGCACCTCGACCGCTTCCGCTCCCTGACGGTGGACAACCCCAGCCAGCAGCGGCGGCTCGCGGCGCTGCTGCCTCTCCTCGCGGCGCGGAAAGCGCAGCTCGCGGCGGGGATCGAGCGCCGCCGGGCGGCCGGCGCGGCGACCGGGCGCGCCACCCTGCTCACCGGCGAGGGGCAACGCACCATGGAGGCGATCCGCTGGGCCGCCGGCGGCATGACGGCGGAGGAGAACCGGCTGCTGCGGCTGCGCGCCGCGCGGGCGAGGGCCGGGGGGCGGACGGCGCTGTGGACGCTGTCGCTCGCCAACCTCCTCCTCCTCGCCCTGGTGGCGGCCGTCTCCTACCTAACCTATCGCGACATCCGGCAGCGCGAGCGCGCCGAGGAGGCGCTGCGCGCCGCGCACGACGAGCTCGAGATGCGGGTCGACGAGCGGACTGCCGAGCTGGCCGCCACCAACGAACGCTTGCGGCAGTCGACCGTCGAGCTCGAGCGCAGCAACCGCGAGCTCCAGGACTTCGCCTTCGTCGCCTCGCACGACCTCCAGGAGCCCCTGCGCAAGATCCAGGCCTTCGGCGACCGGCTGAAGAGCAAGCACGGCGCGGCGCTCGGAGCGGACGGCGTCGACTACCTTGCCCGCATGCAGGGGGCGGCCCATCGCATGCACACCCTGATCAACGACCTGCTTACCTTCTCGCGGGTCACCTCGAAGGCGCAGCCGTTCGTCCCCGTCGACCTCGACCGCATCGCCACCGAGGTCCTCTCCGACCTCGAGGAGCGGATCGAGCGCTCCGGCGCCCGGGTCGAGACGGAGCCCCTGCCGACCCTGGACGCCGATCCTCTCCAGATGCGCCAGCTGCTCCAGAACCTGGTCGCCAACGCCCTCAAATTCCACCGCGCCGGCGAGACGCCGGTGGTGAAGATCCTCGCGGCCGTGGAGGGCAACGGCGGCGCGCCGCAGGCGCGGATCACCGTGGCGGACAACGGCATCGGCTTCGACATGAAGTACCTCGACCGCATCTTCACCCCCTTCCAGCGCCTTCACGGCCGCAGCGAATACGAGGGAACGGGGATGGGGCTCGCCGTCTGCCGTAGAATCGTCGAGCGCCACGGCGGTGCCCTCACCGCCGAGAGCGCGCCGGGCGAAGGCGCCCGCTTCCTCGTCACACTACCCGTCCACCAGAGCTGAAAGGGGCTTGTCGATGACCGCGAAACCGATCCTCATTCTGATGGCTGAGGACGACGCCGACGACCGGTTGCTGGTCAAGGAGGCGCTGGAGGAGAGCCGGGTGCTCAACGAGCTGCGCTTCGTCGAGGACGGCGAGGAGCTGCTCGAGTACCTGCGCAAGCAGGGGCGCTACGCGGCGGAGGGGGAGTCCCCCCGTCCGGGTCTGGTGCTCCTCGATCTCAACATGCCGCGCAAGGACGGCCGCGAGGCGCTGCGCGAGATCAAGGCCGATCCCGAGCTGCGGCGCATCCCGATCGTCGTGATGACCACCTCGAAGGCGGAGGAGGACATCTTCCGCAGCTACGACCTAGGGGCGAGCTCCTACATCACCAAGCCGGTCACCTTCGACCGCCTGGTCGAGCTGATGAAGACCCTCGGCCAGTACTGGATCGAGTTCGTCGAGCTCCCCAACTGACCATGGATCCCCTGAAGGTGCTGCTGGTCGAGGACGACGAGGACGATTACGTCTTCACCCGCGACCTGCTCAACGAGATGGCCGGCCGGCCCGTCGAGCTCGAGTGGTCGCAGAGCTACGAGCACGGGCTCCAGCGGGTGCTCCACAACCACTTCGACGTCTGCCTGCTCGACTTCCGGCTCGGCGCCCGCACCGGGCTCGACCTGCTGCGCGAGGCGCGGGCCGGCCACGGCGCCGGCGAGGGCGCGCGGATCCTCGCGCCGATCATCCTGATGACCGGCCAGGGGGACCAGGAGATCGACATCGAGGCGATGCGCTCCGGCGCCGCCGATTACCTGATCAAGGGGGAGATCGACGCCGCCGCCCTCGAGCGTTCGATCCGCTACGCCGTGCAGCAGCGGCGGATGGAGGAGGAGCGCATCCGCCTGGCCCGCGAGCAGGAGGCGCGCCGCCAGGCCGAGGAGGCCAACCGCGCCAAGGACGAGTTCCTCGCCATGGTCTCCCACGAGCTGCGCACCCCATTGAACGCCGTGCTCGGCTGGGTGACCCTGCTCAACAGCGGCACGCTCGACGCCGACGCGCAAGGCGCGCGCCGTCGAGGTCATCGAGCGCAACGCCAAGGCGCAGGCGAAGCTGATCGACGACCTCCTCGACGTCGCCCGCATCGTCAACGGCACCTTGAGCCTCGAGCCGCGTCCCATCGATCTCGCGCAGGTGGTCGAAAAAGCGCTCGAGGCGGTGCACCCGGCGGCGGCGGCGAAATCGATCACCGTCGAGGCCGACCTCGTCCAGCCGCTCGAGATGGCGGCCGGCGATCCCGACCGCTTGCAGCAGATCGTCTCGAACCTGCTCTCGAACGCCGTCAAGTTCACCCCCAACGACGGGCGCATCGAAGTCCGCCTGGAGCGGCAAGGGACGGAGGCGCAGATCACCGTGCGCGATTCGGGCTGCGGCATCGCCGCCTCCTTCCTTCCCCACGTCTTCGAGCGCTTCCGCCAGGGAGAAGGGGAGGGGGGACAGCGCCAGGCCGGGCTCGGCCTCGGCCTCGCCATCGCCCGCCACCTCGTCGAGCGCCACGGCGGAGCCATCCGCGTCGACAGCGACGGCGAAGGGTGCGGCACGACCTTCACGATCCGGTTTGGGTTGACGGCGGGTGGAGCTTAGGGTCTCTCGCGTCCGTCCTGCCATGGCATCAGAGTTGCTATCATGCTAGTATATTTTCCCCATCCCCGATCACTAGAAAGAGAAGGTCCAGAATGAGTCACAAGTACCTGGTAGTCCTGGCGTTGGGATTCGCCGCCCTCTCCTTCGGACCCTCCCCGGCCGTCGCGCAACTGAGCTCGTTCGCCGTACTGGGTGGCTCGACGGTGACCAACACCGCCACGCCGACGGTGGTGAACGGGAATCTGGGCGTCAGTCCCGGCAGCGCGGTGACCGGCTTCCCGCCGGGAACCGTCACCGGCGGCACCATCCATGCCGCCGACGCGGCCGCGGCCCAGGCGCAGAGCGATCTCGCCACCGTGTACACCAACCTGGCGAACACGGCGTGCAACACCGACCTGACCGGACAGGATCTCGGCGGGAAGACGCTGACGCCGGGCGTCTACTGCTTTTCGACCTCGGCTCAGTTGACGGGCACCCTGACGCTCGACGCTCAGGGGAACCCCAACGCGGTCTTCCTGTTCAAGATCGGCAGCACGCTCACCACCGCCAGTGCCGCGTCGGTCGTGCTGATCAACAGCGCCTCGGGCTGTGGCGTGTTCTGGCAGGTCGGCACCTCCGCGACCCTGGGGACCGGCACCTCGCTGGCGGGAAGCATCCTCGCGCTCTCCAGCATCACCCTGAACACCGGCGCCAGCGTGACGGGCCGGGCTCTGGCCCGCAACGGCGCCGTGACGCTGGACGACAGCCACGTCACCCTCTGCGTCGGCGGCCCTCCGTTCCCGTCCGTCACCCCGGCGGTCCCCACGCTCTCCGGCTGGGCGCTGTTCTCTCTCGCCGGGCTCCTGACCCTGGCCGGCCTGGCGGCGGTCCGCCGCAGAGCGTTGCCGGCACGCCCCTGAGCTCCGGCTGGCGGCTGGCGGATGGCGGCAGCTGCGGTCCTTGTCCTTTCACCGCAGTCTGCCGGTTTGCGATTCACCCAGGTTGTCCCGTTTACCCCTTCCTGCACACTTGAATCGATAGAGCTGTCTCTCGACTTTGATCGCTTCGTGCCGATGGCGCGAAGCCCCTGAAGCCGAAGGCAGATCTCGCGATCGATTGCCACCGGTGTTTCCTGGCGTCGGTCCCGATCCCCGGCAGGCTCCCGAGCCTGAAGGGAATCCGGCCGCCGTCTTGTCTCCGAGGCTCTACTTCATGGAGGAAGGTGCATGAGATCTTTCAAGGCGTTGGTATTGCTGCTCTCCCTGGTGGTGGTCGTCCTGCCGCTGGCCATCCCGAGGAACGTCGAGGGCCAGACCCCCCTCCCGCCACCGGACGACGGCGATCTGGCCGCTCCGGAGGCTCCCACCGGCTTCGACAATCTGACCAATGGGCTGGTGAATCAGGCGACGCACAACTCGGACCGCGGGACCTTCAAGAACAACGAGACGGCGGCGAACGGCTTGGGTCCCACTTTCAACGGAAATTCGTGCGACGGATGCCATTCGATTCCGGTGACGGGCGGCGTCAGCACGGTCACCGAGCTGCGCGCCGGGCACCTGGACGGCAGCGGCACTTTCGTCCCCGCGACCGCGTTCGTCAACTTCGGGACGGAGCCCATCTCCCTGCGGTCCCTGATCAATCTGAAGGCGACCTGCGACGCCGGACAGGAAACCCTCACTCCGGTCGACGACATCCGCGCCTTGCGCCTCACCACCAACCTGCTGGGTGACGGCTTCGTCGAAGCCATCAGCGACACCTTGATCAACAACGTCCGCCTGAATCAGCCGTCGGCCCTGCAGGGGCAGCGCATCATCGTGCCGGCGCTCGAAGGGGGAGCCTCCGGCTTCGGACGGTTCGGCTGGAAGGATCAGCACGTCAGCCTCCTCTCGTTCGCGTCGGACGCTTATCTGAACGAGATGGGCATCTCGAACCGGCTGAACCCGAACCGGCACGACTTCACCCACGTCTGCGATCCCGACCCAGCCGACCCCGAGGACGTCCCTGCCAACGACATCGATACCTTCGCGCAGTTCATCCGGGCGACCAAGGCGCCGCCGCGCGACGCGACGCTGGCGGCCACGTCCGCTGCCCAACGCGGCGAGACCCAGTTCCAGAGCCTCGGTTGCGCCACCTGCCACCATCCGAGCTTCACCACCGCCGACATCGACCGGAACGGCGATCCGGTGCCTCCCGCCCTGGCGCACAAGCGGATTCATCCCTATAGCGATTTCCTCCTCCACGACATCGGGACGGGGGACGGCATCGTGCAGGACGGCAGCCCGCAGAACACCCGGCTCAAGATCCGTACCGCTCCCCTGTGGGGCGTGCGCACGCATCAGACGTTCCTGCACGACGGCTCGGCCACCTCGCTCCAGGACGCCATCCAGCGTCACGACGGCCAGGCGCTCGGGGTGACCGCCGCCTTCAATGCCCTGAACAGCAATCAGCAGCAGGATCTGATCACGTTTTTGATGTCGCTCTAGGATCCAACCTCGCCCCCTCCGGGCCGGGCGCCTTCGGGCCCCGGCCCGCGTTGCCTCACCTCCCGGATGGCGCAGGCGTCTCGGCACGGAGGCCGCAGGGCACCTTCTCCTTTGGAGGCGGCCGGTTTCCTGCCGGTCCGTCGACTCAAGGAGATGAACGCATGAAGAAGCACGTTCTCGCCCTCCTCGCCCTGCTCGCTCTCGCCCCCTTCGCGCAGGCCATGGCCCAGACGCCGCCGGTGCCGGTGCCCGACACCGCGCAGTTCCTGGCCACCCTTTCGGCGGGGGCGGGCGCTCCGGCCCAGGCGCCGAACGATCTGACCCCGGCGCCCCTGTTCAGGACCAGTTGCTCGCTCACCTCGGACTGCCCGGCGGGCCAGCTCTGTTGCAACGTGTGCGGCAACCCGCCGGCCGACGGCGGCGGGTGCCGGGCCTGCGTCACGCCGATCCGCGGCCGCTGCCCGCTGGTCGTCTAGAGACCTTTGGACGCGCGGGGCCGGAGCGCCGCTTCGGCCCCGCCGGTTCCTCTCGTCCCCGTCGGGTGTAGTATCCGATCCTCAGTTCCCATCAACTTCACGACGAAGGAGGAGAGACTATGAGCTTCATCTGGTTCATCCTGATCGGCTTGGTAGCGGGATGGTTGGCAGGACAGGTGATGAAGGGCGGGGGCTACGGCGTCCTCGGCGACATCGTCATCGGCATCATCGGCGCCCTCCTGGGGGGGTGGCTGTTCGGCGTGCTGGGGCTCGGGGCCGGCGGCGGGCTGATCGGCAGCCTGATCGTGGCCTTCATCGGAGCCTGCATCCTGATCTGGCTGTTGCGGATGATCAAACGGCGCTGAAGGCCCCGCGGGTCGATGCCGGCGAATTTCTTCATGGAATGGGCCTCTTTTTGGCACCGTCGACTCTGAGGCCGCGCCGTTTCTCTCCGGCGCCCCGGTACCTCTGGCCGGCGGGGGACGCGATGCAGTTGCCCGCGCCGAACAGGCCCGGGATGGGCGAGCCGTCGGGGCGGAGCACCCGCGCGTCCCTGCCGATCACCGGGCCACCGCAGGCGTCCAGCGCCTGTTGGGCGAGCCCCTGGAGGGGCAGCAGGAGAACGACCAGAAATCCCGTCACCCAGGCGTTCCTCACGATTCAGCCCGCCGCCGCCAGTCGATCACCCAGTGAAGCTGCCAACTCGTCCCGCCGTCGGTGGAGCGGGCGCTCTCCCAGTGCGCGGAGTCCGGCGTGATCTCCGACCACGTGAGGCGTGACCGGACCGGGCTGCCGCCCTCGTCGGTCCATTCGGCGAAGGAGGAGATCTTCCCGTCCTGAAAAACGCCCTTCCACACGTGGAAGTGGCCCGGCTCCAGGGTGTCGGTCCAGGTGTGCTCCCATTCGCGCGTCTCGGGGTTGAAGACCCGCAGGCCGAGGCCTTTCAAGACACCGCCGTGATAGATCCCCGCGAAGTGCTCGACGAAGACCAGCCCGTCCAGCGTCCGCGAAACGTTCAGGCTGCCCGGAGCCTCCACCCACCCTGCCTCCGACGGAACCCGGCAGACGGCGTCCCATTGTCCTTCCAGAAAATCAAACCCGCGCTCCGCCTCCATGCTCGTCCCCCTGTCGGTCCAGCGCCGGCCGGAACAGGCCGTCGCCCTTGTGGGCGAGTGTGTCCCGGGGAGAGGGCGGCGGCAATTGCCATTCGCGGTGGGGTGGGCATGACCATTCCGTCCTGGCGAGCCGGGGCGAAAGGTGCGGGCGAAAGGTGGGGTGGCGCGGGCGGACGGAGCGGCTGACCGCCCTCCTCAGCCGCGGAAGCCGTCGAAAAACGCCTGGTGCGCGGCGAGGAGCTCCGCCTTGCTGCGCAGATTCGGTGCGAGTGACCATACCCCTTTTTCGTGCGTGCCGCCGAGCAGGATGCCGTCGCTGCGCGGAAACATGTACAGATCGCCGGCGAGCGTCGCGTACTGCACTTCCGGCTGCGGCAGAAGAAACGTCAACTGCCCTTTGACCGGCCTGAGCTCGTCGTCGTCGAACAAGGCTTTCGCGCCGAGCCCCGTGCAGTTGAACACGAGCTTTTCCGGCAATGCCCGGACCGCGGCGCGATCCGGCAGCTCGCGCACGACGACTTTGCCGCCGGCGATCTGAAACTCGTCGAGCATCGCCGCGAGATACACCGGCGGCTCGATCAGCAGGGTGTCGAACTGGCGCACGAACTCATAGCCGGTGAACGGATGCTCGTCCGGTGTGAGCACGCGATACTCCGGCATCATGGCGCGCAGCGGGCTCTGCGCGCCGGCATAGCCGCTCTCGATGAACGGCTCATGGCTCAAATAATAGTTGCGCATCCAGCGCACGCCGAAGCGCGGTCCGAGCATGATCTGATAGCGCCGGTACGCATAGTCCGCCGCGGCGAGCAGCTGGGTCTTGAACGTGTCGCTCCGTTGGTTGGGATCGGACAGGAAGGCGGGAGACCACTGCCCCCCGGCAACGTTCGAGGTCGTCTCCGGCGGCATCGCCTTGGTGTAGATCGTGACCGCGAAGCCCGCTTCCTGCAAGAGCCGCGCATTCGCCAGGCCGACCGCGCCGCAGCCGAGCACCGCGACCGCGCCGTGATGTCCGGCGAGCCCCAAGTCGACGGCGAGCTTCGCCGTTCCCCAGGACAACGTGATCCCCGCGCCGCCGTGACCGTAGTTGTGCACGACGAGCGTGTCCTCGAGCGGCTCGGCCCGCACGACGAAGCCCGACGGACGGTAGGGCCGCAGGCCGACGACGGTGCGGATCTCGCGTTCCGGCGCCACGTGCACCGGCGGCAGGCCGCGCGCACTGCCGGTGAACGAGATGTCGGGCGCGGCATAGGCCCGCGGGACGCCCGCGCGCCGGCCGCCCTCGGTCGCGCATCCGGCCAGCCACGGCAGCGCGGACGCCCCGGCAAGCGCCGCGCCGGCAACGCCGCAGCGGCGAAGGAAGTGACGGCGGTTCATGGGTTGAAGTATAGCGGTGTGCGGTGGAGCCCCAAGGGAGCGGATCGCCAGACTGCGCATTCTTCCGATCAGTCTCCGGGGTCACGGTGCCGGCGACAGGTCCGTGAGGCTGTCCACACGGATGGCGGTGATCACGATGTCTCGCAGCTCGAGGGTGCCAAAATTGCTGGTGCAGTAGAGCCTCACCTCGGGCCCCGGCCTGGGTTTTTCCCGCCGGGGTGCGGAGGGTGCCAGACCCGGCTCCGCCCTGCCAGGCCTTGCTACGAGAAGAGGATGACATGCTCTGAGTGGGTGATTCACCGGCTGGCAAGAGGGTTTTTGGCGAGGGTCTCGGACTGTCCTGCGCAATAAGATCCCGAATCTCGACAGAGCTCAGGCTCAATAGGGCGTGTATGGCGGAGACTCAATCTCCCTGCATAAATCATTAATTCCGTCGACAGAGTACAAAGTTCGTCCCGCAATCCGACCTCGGGTGCTCTTGGGCCAAGCGCTTCTTACCGCTTCATGGCGCCCTTGGTATATCTCAATTGGACTCCTCTGCCGTTTCCGATATAACCTCTCTGTAACGTAATCATTTGATCGCCGCTGCCTGATCTGAGGCAAGAACCTCAAGAAATGGACGTGCGGAGGAGGATCTGTTGTGCGCAAGCTTTGTCTGCTGTTCATCCTCTGTTTTCTGACTTCCCTGGCTCTTCAAGCTCACTCGGGTTGCTGCTCTTCTCATGGCGGTGTCTGCGGCTGCTCCTGCTGCGACGGCTCTCCGCTTTCCGATGTCTGCTTGCCGTACTACCCTAACTGCGGTGGTGGGGGAGGCGGGGGTGGTGGTTCGCTCACTGCGCCTTCGAATCTTGCCGGATCGGCAGCCTCGAGCACCGCGTGTACTTTGACCTGGAATGACAACTCGTCCGGTGAGAATTACTTCTACCTCGAGGATCGGGAGGTTCATCAGAGCCAGTTCGCCCTGGCTCAGACCGTCACCGGCAATACGACCGCAGCTACGATCGACCATCTGAGCCCGGGAACTTCCTACGTCTTTCGCGTCAGGGCTCACGGCGGCGGCACCGACTCGCCCTATTCGAATGAAACCACGATCACGACCTTTCCCGATCCAGGGACTCTTTGTCGGCTACCCGCAACCTGCTTCAACCAGTCACGATACAATATCGCCGCGACGTGGAAAACCTCCGACGGCCGATCGGGTGCTGGTACCGTGGTGCGGCTGTCGGACGACTCTGGCTATTTCTGGTTCTTCGATCCGAGCAACGTCGAGGTGGTCTTCAAAGTCATCAATGCCTGTTCCCTGAATCATGCCTACTGGTTCTATGCGGGCGGCCTAACCAGCGTTCAGGTGACGATCACGGTGACAGATACGAAGACGGGTTCGACAAAGACCTACAGCAATCCTCAAGGGAAGGCCTTTCAGCCGGTTCAGGACGTGACCGCATTCAGTACGTGTCCCTAGAGCTCCTTCACGCCCTGGCATGTCGCACCTTCTTCGATTTTGCAGGGCGTTCCCTCCGGCGCGCACTGCGCGCCGGAGGGAAGTGTCTCGAGCTCGGGTCGGGCTGAGGATTCGACCGCGGGTTAGTGTGGGCCGTCGTCCTTCATCGGGGTTTGGCCCGGATTGTCCACATGCTGCTTCAGCTCAGCGCCCACGGTGCGCCGAGAGGATGAGGCGTTTGACCCCAAGCGCCAGCTCGTCAGCAGATCTCCGAGCCAGACGCTGGCCGCGGACAGCGCCTGGGTTTGGGCTGCCGGTTTCTCCCGGACCCCAGACCCCCGTTCCGCGGCACTCGCTGCCGATGAGGTGAGCCCCACCAACAAGAGCGCCATGGCCATTCCACGCACCCCACGAGACCTTGTCATGTCGTCCTCCTGAGGCCCCGGCGTTACGTCGGCGAGGATGCCGGCTCCGAAAGAGGCCCCTGATCTCAAAGTGCGCGATCCCTGCCGGGTCGAGACAACGGCCGCGGCGGCTTGCGAGATCCATGGCGGTGGCGGCTCGCGTCCATCAAGGCTGGTCTCATCCCTCCCGCTCTGAGACCGCGCCTCGCGGACCTCGAACGAGATCCCTGCCCGTCGACGCCAGGGCGCGACTCCTGGCCGAGCTCTCCGCCCTTGTTCCGTTTTCCCTCTTGAGCGCACCTACGGTTGTAGGAGAGGAGCCGGTGCTCCTTCCGCCCCGGGCCGGATCGCGTCCCCCGCGGCTCTCCTCAACCTCGATCGGAGACCCTCGCATGAAGAACTTCGCGCTTGTGATCGCCTTCGCACTCCTCGCCGCGGTCCCCGCGTCGGCCGCCGAGATCTCCAAGGCTGCTCCCGTGGCTCCGGCGGCGACCCTCGAACACCCGGCCCAGTGGCCGGCCCCTCTGTTCTTGGGGATCCACCAGATTACGCCGCGCTGCTATGCCCTGCAGGGCACCTCTTGTCAGGGCGCCGGGTCCACCACGGCCTGTACCGACGTCTGCAACAACAATCTGAGCTGCACCTGCTCTAACTACTACGGCGGCCCCTACAACCAAACCATCATCGGGCAGTACTGGCTCTGCAACGAAGAGTGCTGATCGCTCCGGGGTAACGAGCCAGCCTACCCGAATCTCAGGGGCGCAGCACGGCTGCGCCCTTCCCCCCGCAACGCCTGGAAGCGCCCCCCGATCCCGGAAGCAGACCCGTGCGCCCGAGCCGTCTGCCGCGGGAAGCTGCCGAGGGCAGAGAGGCTACGGTAGAATCACTGAGCCATGACTCTCCGTCTCTGCGCGCTCGCGTTGTCTCTCCTCGGTATTGGCGGCTATGTCGCCTCCGCTTCCCCGTCCACTTGCGCGCGTGTGAAGTCGCAGCCGCAGGCCTGGGTTGCGCCGAGGGTCGATGCGCTCGTCATGGCGGCCCACGCGGCGTACGAGGACGACGAGACGCTTCCGGCCTACCGGAGAGAGCTTGGCGAGATCGCCGGCACGATCCGGCGGTGCGAGCTTTCGCGCGACGAAGACTTCGCCCGCCGCTACCGTGAGCTCGTCGAGTACGTCGAAGCGGCGGCGCTCGATCTGAGCCCCGACCACGAGCTCGGCTTCGCCGTGCCGGACCGGCAATACTTCGCGGAGACGCGCGGGCTCGTGCAGATTCCCGACTTCCTCACGACCCGGAGCTTCCTTCGCGCCGCGAGCCGCGAAGAGACCCTCGCGCGTGCGAAATCCTACTTGCGGCAGCTCAACGAGAAGCGAGGCCCTGCGGAGCAGCTCGTCTTCTTCAGCTACAAGTCGCGGCACCTGGGGACGCCCGACAGCGACGAAAGTTATGGCCGGCTCCTCGTCGTCGTCCCCGGAAACGCCGAGCAGGGCGTCCCGGAGAAGTGGGTCCAGTTCGGCGTCCCGGACGCCGGGCACGCGCGGGTGCGGAATCTCTCGGTCGTGTCGGCGGTCCCCCGTCCCGACGGCACGTCCAGCGTCTACTTCAAAGATTACTTCCGGACCTATCGGCGGGACGGCTCGATCGGCATCAAGGGGCGATGGGAGTTGGGTTACGGCGACGACAACTGCGTCCAGTGCCACAAGAGCGGCATCCTCCCCATCTTCCCCGTCGCGGGTAGCGTGAGGCCGGACGAGCTCCCGGCGGTCGAGGCGGTGAACCGCCGCTTCCGCGGTTACGGCCCTGCCCGCTTCGACAAGTACCTGGACGAGACGAAGCTCGGTCCCGGGCTCGGCTCGGCGACTCTGGAGGATCGCCAGGGCCGCTTCGGGGACGATTTCGTCAAGTCGACCGTCGGGCGCGCGATGACCTGCGCCGTCTGCCACCAGCGCGATGACCTCGGGTCGCTCAACTGGCCCATGGATGAGGTCCTCATCAGCTCTTACGTCAAGGGCGGCCTGATGCCCTTTGGCGTGCCGCTGGATGCTGCGCAGCGCGGCGAGCTCTACGAGAAACTGATTCAGGAATACTTCGCCGCCGATGACGCCCACCCCGGCATCCTGAAGTCCTGGCTCCTCGGCAGGCTTCGGTAAAGCCCACCTCGACGGAGCGCTCCCAAGCCCGCGGCGGCGGCTCACCGGCGGCGGGATCGCGCACCTTTGTTCTTGAACGCCGGTCCTACCAAGGAGATGTCATGACCAGAAAGCTTTTGATGCTCGCAGGGATGCTGGGAGTCTGCGCCTGCTGCTTCTTCGCGCGGCCCACCCAGGCTCTGCCGTTCCCCACCTGCGCCGCCTCCTATTGCCATGCCAACCCGAACGCGGCCTGCTCGTGCCCCCCGGGCTCGAAGGACTACCCGCACACCGCACCCTGCGACACCTGGCACGCCGACTGTAATTTTCTCTAGGCCGAACCGCCGGGGCTGCGGTTTCAGGTTCCGTCGATCCAAGCCAAGAGGAGGAGGAACGGCTTCCGTTCCTCCTCCTTCTCCTCCAGGGAATCTGCTCTGAGTGCCACCCGATTCTCCGAAGTCCATCCAAGCTCGGAAGGGCCTCTCAAAGCCTTGTGGTTCTAGGCACAAAAAGTTTGGAGGGCGATTTTCCGTCTATCTCTGGGCATGAGTCGAAAACTTCGCTTCATCCCAGACCAAGGCGCCCTGGTCGAAGTGACCTGCCGGGCGTTCCAAAGCCGCTTCCTCTTCCGCCCCGGGCCGATCCTCAACGGGATCATCCTCGGGGCCCTCGCGCGGGCCAAGTCTCTCTACCCGTTGCGGATCTGCGCCTTCGCGTTCAGGGCCTCATGGCGGTCGGCCACGCCCGCGAGCGCAAGAGCCAGAGACGGCAGGTGGAGAGTCCCGAGGATGCGCGTCGCCGACGGCAGGTTGTAGACCGGATCGCCGGGATGCAGACGGTCGAGGACCAGAGCCGGAGCTGGCTGAACGAAAGGGGAAGCGGAGCGAGCCGGTCCTCCCTGGGCTCCATGCGATCCGTTCCCCCCTCTGCCTGCCTCTTCTTGCGCAGAAGGTCAAAAAGAACCGCCCTCTTGGCGGAAGAAAGTCCGGAGAGCTTGTTCTGCATTTGAGTTATCGGTCGTCCATCTCTCCTCGCGAGCTCCCGCGCGATGGGGAAATAGAGATGATAGACGATACGGGCGCGCCGTACGCGCGAAAACCTAACCCCAACGCACTTGCGCACTCTCTCGGACGGCTACAAGATTCCGCTCAGGAAGGTCAAACCACCGTTGACCTGGATCCTCACCATCGAGAGTAAATAGATTGTAACCCGCTTCAGTCAGCGTACGAGCGATGCTCTCCGGGGATGCCTCCGCCCTGGATATAAATTCGCGGTCTATTTCGATGACCACGATATCCGGACCCTGGGTGAAATCAATTCCCTGGAGGGCCTCCTGCTCGAAACCTTGAACATCGAGCAACAGGAGGCGAAATAATCGACCTCCCAAAAGCGGCATGAGCGAGAGCAGGCGAATCATCGAGACGGTGAATCCAGGCTGTTGATCCAGAAGGCTCGCGGCTCCCGGATTGTCCGGCTTGGACCACGCCATGTGAGCCAGACCCTCTTCCGCTCCAAGCGCCGCTTCGACAAGGACAATGCGCGACTCCAGGCGGTTGAGCTCGAAGTTCATTCGTGCTCGGAGAAGTGCCGCAGGCTGCGGCTCCACACCCAGGATGAGCCCTTGCGGTCCGGCCGCAAGTGCGGCACTCGCCACGTGCAATCCAAAATTGACTCCCGCAAAGATCGCTCCATGGCCGGAATGGAGGTTCAAACGTATGAATGCGAGCGTTCGCGGCTCGTATGCCATGCCACGAAGCAGGAGATATTCGATCCAATCCCGCGGGTGAAGAAAAAGGCGTAAATCCGCGGGATATCCTGGGACAGCGGGGACGGTGGCAACGATTCCAGACTCTGGAATGATTGTGCTCGACAGCGCGCGGATGACCCGCAGCTTTGCCGGGTGATCAGGTCCCCGCAGGTAGCTGGCAATAATCCGGTCTCGCAGTCTGCTCTTCATCTTCCTGCCAGCGCGTAGAGCGCCTCCCAGTGCGGACGGCCCCGGCGGGCGAGGCCGAGGCGGCCGTTGCTGAGGAGACGGCGGAGGACGACGGAGATCCGGCGTTCGTCGGCCGGCTTGCGGAGGCGGCTGGCGAACCGGCGGTTGACCTCCTGGGAGACCCATTTGACGCCGAACCGGAAGTCCGGCGTGACCTCCGCCAGGACGATTTCGACCATCCGGCCCAGCTTCGGGCGCGCGGCGGAGCCCAGGTCCTCATTGTCGACCGGCACCAGCGCGCCGAGGTCGCGGGCGGCGAGCGCCGCCGCGGAGCGGAAGGCCTCCAGATGCCGCGACACGGTTTCTAGCTCGGCGGCGTACCGGCTCCGCTCGTCGCGATGGAAGGCCTCCTGCTTGGAGTGGTAGGCCTCTCGCTCCTTGAACAGCTCCACCTGGGATTCTAGATGTCCCATCACGTCGCTGATCGTTCGGTCTTGCACGGGTTCGCCCTCGCGTTCTTGCGTCGTAGTCGCGTCAATTTGCGCCATTCTACAGGAAATCCAGGATCAGACATCGCTCTGACCGGACGAGAAGGGCTCCCGGTGCCGCGAACGCGCGGATTCCCAGATGCGAACCCGGTCTAGTTGCGGCAAAACCCGAAAGGAATGAGCACGGTGGACGGACATTCGCGGCGGCGGAGCCGGGATTCCGTGGTGTCTGGCGGCTCGCGGCTCTGCTCGACCCTGACGGAGTGCCACCCGATTCTCCGACGTCCGGGGGCCTGGCCTGAGGCCGGATCCCTCTCCGGGGAGGGACCTCTCAAAGCCTTATGGTTCTAGGCCCAAAAAGTTTGGAGGACGATTTTCCGTCTATCTCTGGGCATGAGTCGAAAACTTCGCTTCATCCCAGACCAAGGCGCCCTGGTCGAAGTGACCTGCCGGGCGTTCCAAAGCCGCTTCCTCTTCCGCCCCGGGCCGATCCTCAACGGGATCATCCTCGGGGCCCTCGCGCGGGCCAAGTCTCTCTACCCGGTGCGGATCTGCGCCTTCGCGTTCCTCTCCGGCCACTTTCATCTGATTCTGGAAGCTGACGACGCCCGCCAGCTCTCGCGTTTCATGGGGCACTTCAACTCGAAGATCGCCAGGGAGATCGGCCGCCTCACTGGCTGGCGGGAGAAGATCTTCGGACGCCGGTATCAGGCGATCCTGATCAGCTCCGAGCCCGAAGCCCAGATCGCGCGACTCCGGTACGTTCTCAGCCACGGCGTCAAAGAGGGGCTGGTCGAACGTCTCAAGGATTGGCCCGGAGTCCACTGCGTCGAGGCTCTGACGGAGGGGAAGGTGCTCGAGGGCTGGTGGTTCGACCGCACGAAGGAGTATCTCGCTCGTCGCCGTGGAGAGGACTTCGGCCCCTTCCAGTATGCGACCCGCGAGACCCTCGAGCTCGACCCGCTCCCTTGCTGGAAGCACCTGTCAGCGGAGGAGCGGCAGCACCTGGCCGCCGCGCTGGCGTCGGAGATCGAAGAGAGGCCGCTGGCCGTAGGCAGCGCACCGGAGTTTCACCGCTCGGACCCGCTGCCATCCTGGCCCAGAGTCCCCAGCGCCAACCCACCCGGACCAAGAGGTCCCCCGCGCCAGCGGTCCATGCCGCGAGCGTAGCCGTCCGCCGCGAGCTCCGAAACGCCTACTTTTGGTTCGTCGCCTCCTACCGTGACGCCGCTGACAAGCTGCGGGCGGGGAAGAGCGACCAGCCGTTTCCCCTGGGTTGCTTCCCTCCGGCGTTGCCGTTCGTCGGAGGATAGGCACCGACCGGCCGTGGCCGCGACAAGGGTGGCACCTCGTTTTTGGGCATCTGTCCCGTCCCGAATACGAGGCATAAAACAGAAGAGCTGCCGGCGAGCGGCAGCTCTTCGTACAGCTTCTGGCGGTTGCTACCTGTTACGGAGCGTTGTACTGCAGGCCGAATCGTATGCGCGCTCCGGCCGCGTTCGCTGCCGTGTACTGAATCGAGAGGAGATCACCGTCGCTGAACGCCACCGTATCCGTGGTGTCGGCGCAGGTGGTCGAGGTTCCCGACACCATGCACGAAAGCGGAGTGTTGACGCCGTTCTTACGGATCGTCACCGTGGCGGAGTGACCCGTCCCCGGCGCGACGGTGAGACTCACGACGAGCTTGCTTGCCGTGCCCGACGGCATCGGAATGCTCCCCTCTGCCTCGGTACCGGTCGTCGTGCCTTCCCACGGGACGAGGAACCGTCCCGTGCCTGTGCTTGCGTAGTTGCCGCCGATCACCGATCCGCTCTTCCCGTTGGCACCCGCCGGTCCTTGCGGACCGACCGGACCCTGTGGACCCGTCGACCCTTGCGGACCGGTATTGCCCGTCACACCTGGAACGCCTTGTGGACCCTGCGGACCAGCAGGACCTTGAGGGCCAGAGTCACCTTTGGGTCCAGTCGCCCCCGGTGTTCCGGGATCGCCCTTGGGGCCAGTATTACCCTGGTCACCCTTGTCGCCCTTCTGCGCAACGAGATCCCAGAATGCGGGCGAGGAATCCGGTTGGTTGCCCGTGTTGTTAGCCTGCAGGCAGATGTAGCTTGAGCCGCCAAAGCTCACGCCGTCCCCTGCCATATAGGTGTCGATGCTTGTCCATGCGCCCCGCCAGTTGATGCCGGTAAAAGGCTGCGGTCCGGTAGACCCGAGGATCTGGAAGCTCGTGGCGTGCGAAGCATTTACGCCCCACTTGGCTCGCGCACGAGGATCGTTCATCGCACGCAAAAGAGTGAAGTAAGGCCGTCCGGCGATGAGCTGGGTGGGCGGGATCGAGAGCGTGATAGGAGCGTTGTTGCCGTTGTTGCTTCCGTCGCCGGGCGGATCACCGGGCGTGCATGTTATCTGCATGGTTGAAGATGTCGCTACGACTTCGTACGTGTCCGCCGTCGCGATCTCGTAGTAGAGAGTCAGGAACGGCTGGTCCATGATGGCACAGCCCGGGTCGTACCATGTGATCGCCGTCGCGGTTGCATCCTGAGCCACGAAGAACGTGTCGGTGAATTCGCAGTACACCAACCCGTGGTAATTCCCATCACAATATGAAATGTAGTCACCGACAGCAGGCAGGTTCCCCGCCGCGAGAACAGTTTGCGCGTGCGCCGGAGCCGCCGTGGCGAGCGCGAACAACGCACAGATAACGAGGCATGCAGCGACTGCGGGCTTGACTCTCATGAGGCAACTCTCCTTCCGTCAGATGTTTATGGAACGAACTAGAAGTACCCTCAGGAGGTCTGGAAAATGAGCTGAAGGCGGTAGCCTTCCAGTCGAACAAGACCGGCCCGGGAATCCGGCCAGCAGGAGACGCCGCAATGAAAGAGAAGAGAGCCGGGGAGCGGTACGCCGCTTAAGCTGGCCTTCCGGTCTTGGACGCCTCCTTGAACCTCTGGGCCGTCCTCTCCTTAACGCGAGTTTTCACCAACTTCCGCACCAACCCCGCCCCCAACGGCCGCTCCGCCGGGAACCGGATCGTCCCCTTGCTGGTCTCGTACTCCTGAAGCTCCTCGGCGTGAGCCGCGATGGGGTACGCCCCAGGATAGAAGGAGCAGTGCTTCTTGCCGGCGCCGAAGGCGACGAGCATCTTGCCGTCGAGGCGGACGGCGGGGACGCCGTAGCTGATGCACTCCTCGAGGTTCGGTACGGCGGCGTGGATGTGCCGGCGGAGGATCTCGAGGGCGGCGCGCTGGTCGGCGGGGAGGGTGGCGAGGAACTCGTCGATGGTTTGAGGCTTTGCGGGCATGGGATCGGATCTCTGGAGCGGGAGCGCCGCGGGACGGCGAGGTCCCGTTCCTCGCGGGAATTCATCGGCATCTCCGACGCTGTCCGTCGATGATTCTACAGGGCTCCGAAACGTTCCGTCGATACCGGGCCGCGGTTGGCGAGGAAGCTTCCGTCCGGCCAGGGCGGCCTGACTTGGCGGACGGTAGGGGACCTTCCGTCAGGGCAGCCGGCTTGGGGCCATGGAAGCTGACCGAGTCCTACAGTAAGCCGACACTTCGCCATGGAAGCTTACCGAGCGCCGTGGCCGGCTTATTTTTCGCCACGGAAGCTGACCGTGGCCCACGGCAGCCGACATTTCGCCACGGAAGCCGACATTGGCGTACGGAAGCTCACCGAATCCCACGGTAAGCCGACATTCCGCCACGGAAGCTTACCGAGCGCCGTGGTCAGCTTCCATTTCGCCAGGGAAGCTGACCGTGGCCCACGGCAGGCGACATTTCGCCACGGAAGCCGACATTGGCGTACGGAAGCTCACCGAATCCCACGGTAAGCCGACATTCCGCCACGGAAGCTTGCCGAGCGCCGGGATCGGCTTCCATTTTGCCAGGGAAGCTGACTGTGGCCCACGGCAGGCGACATTTCTCCACGGCAGCCGACTTTGCCGTATGGCAGCTTACCGAGCCCCAAAGTCAGCCGACATTCCGCCACGGCAGGCGACATTTTCCTACGGCAGCTTACCGTGGCGCGCCGGCGGCTACCGGCGCCCGCCGTCAGCCGCTCGGGGCGGACCGCGGGCGTGGCGGAAACGAGGACGAACGAGGCGTTTCTAAAGAGCCTCTCCGAAGTACAGGGTATGCCCCTGATCGTCGTGGATGACGAGCTCCCGCGTTCCCCAGGCGGTGGCGTGGACGTCCTTCACCAAGGGAACGCCGCTCTTCTTCAAGGCGTCGGCGGTGGCCGCGGCATCGTCGGTTTCGAGGTAGAGGTGGAAGTGGCCGCCTTCGTCCACGTAGTCGATCGAGGGGTCCTTCTCGTTGACGTGCTTGAGGTGGAAGAGCTGGTCGCCGGCGCGGATCCCGACGTAGAAGTCCTCGTACTGGAACTCGAGGGTCAGGCCCACCTTCTCGGTGTAGAAGCGGATGGAGGCGGGGAGGTCCGTGGTGCGCAGTTGGGCGATAGCGCTCGAGATCTTCATGGTCCTCCGACAGCCCTTCCGTGGTCGAGGGTGCCTGCTGACAGGTGCCAGCCGAACGGCTGGCACCCTAGAGGCACCCCCAGAGGGCTCAGCAGCCCAGCTTGGTCGGGCAGGCGCAATGCGTAGGACAGTTGGTGACGGCGTGGCTGGGGCAGGTGCAGATCGAGTTGGCCACCTGGGTGTTGACCCCGCCGGCCGGCCGGGCCAGCTCGAGCGTCTCCAGGGTGCGGAGGGTTTCCCTGCTGAGGCTCAGCTTCTTCATCTGCTTTTTCACGAGATCTCCCTTCAACGAATCGCGGGGACCGTTCCCTGCGCGAGCATTCTAGCGGACCGACTTGCTCCCCTCGAAGGGGGATTCCCTCGGGGTGCCAGCCGTCGGGCCGGCACCCTGGGGAGATCGGGAAGGCGAGGGCTACGGGAAGAGCGGGCAATGGCCGTGGACTGGGTTGAAGCAGCCGTAGGTTTCGCAGCCGGCGTAGCCGCAGGCGAGGCAGCAGAGCTGGCCGGAGGTGGAGCAGCCCGTGGTCCGGCAGTCGGCCGCCGCGAAGACCGGCGCCTGGGGGCCCGTGACGTCGGCGGAGAGGGTGGCGAGGAACGCCGCCGTGGACGTCACCTGGGGCGCCGCCGGCGCGGGCGCGGAGGCCATCGCGGCGAAGCCGGGGGCCACGGCGAGGACGGTGAAGAGGGCGATCAGGACGAGGACGCGGGTGAGACGGGACGGGGTGCGCATGGCGAATCCTCCTATGGTTTCGTGGAGTATCGCATGATGGGCTGTGAGATGGCGAGGGGCTCGCGGAATCTACCAGGAGACTGGACCCTAGGAGCCTGCCTCTTCCTCGCGGGCAGCCTGCGCCGGCAGCTGGCGTTCGATCTGGTGCAGGCGGTTGATGTCGATCGAGAGGACGCCGTCGGGGGTGGGGGGGTTGAAGAGGTTCGAGAAGCGGGCGCCCCAGACGATCTCGTTGGGCTTGTAGGAGGAGCGGGTGTGGACCCGCTGGGCGAAGGTTTCGTCGATCCCCGAGAAGAGGACCAGGAACTCGGCGTTCCACTCCTCGAGGGTCTCGGCCGTCGCGCCGTAGAGGGGGCTCTCCTCGTCGATCGGGTGGACGATGGTCCAGGCGAGGGGGAAGAAGACGACGCGGTCGCGCTCGAGCTTGAGCGGCAGGAACTCCCGGTTGCCGCTGCCGTCCAGGCGCTTGCGGACGATGAGCACCTGGGCCTCGGCCTGGATCATCTCGTTGCGCCGGATGTTGACGACGCGGAACTCGAAGGCGGTGATCTCCTTATAAGGGGAGATCAGCGCCTTCTCGCTGAACATCACGCAGGCGGTGGGCTGCGAGAAGCGGGAGAACAGGATGCCGGTGGCGAGGGCGAAGCCGAGGAGGCCGACCAGCGATTCGGCGGCGACCAGCACGTTCGCCGCGAGGCCGACCGGCTGCATGCCGCCGTAGCCGATGGTGGCGAAGGTCTGGACGCTGAAGAAGAAGCAGTCGAGGAAGCGGCCGGCGAGCGTGACGCCGTGCATCCCCGCGATCTCTCCCGGTCCGACGGCGAGGAACGCCAGGCCGAAGAGAGTGTTGACGGCCAGGTAGAAGAGGACGACCAGCCCGAGGAAGCGCGGCCAGGAGGCAGTGAGCAGGTAGTGGTACGGGCTGAGCGAGCGGAAGAAGCTCAGGCCGCCGCGGACCACGTTGAAGCTGCCGTCCCGGTTGAGCAGCCGCCGGCGGCTCTCGCGGGCGACGACGCCGCCGAAGCCCAAGTCGAGGTTGGGATCGACCGCCGAGCTGGCGGCGGGCGGGACGGGCGGGGTGTTGGGTTCGAGGAGGGACATGGGGGTGGAGGGTTGGGCGACGGGCGGATTGTAGCAGGCGGGGTTGGGGGTGGGATTCAGGCCGACCGGGCCTCCGCCCGGGCATGAATGCCCGGGCTAGGAACGGCGCCGGATAAATCCGGCTTCGAAGCCCCCTTCAGGGGGCGCCGTTCGTAGCCCGGCGATTCATCGCCGGGCGGGGAGGAGGGGCAGCCCAAGCGTGCCACGACCCCAGACCGGGAGCCTTTTTCCTCCCCCGTACTCGGGGGAGGCCAGGAGGGGGCGTTCCGGAAACCGGCACGCTTCCCTGTTTGGAGCGTTGCGAACCCCCTCCTAACCTCCCCCTCCGGGGAGGAACAAGGGCTCCCTTGCGGGATCGGTTACCGGGTATCCGGGCGGTCCCTGGGGCGCGATCCCCCGAGCCCCGAAACCACCGGCCCGAGCTGATAAACTGCGGGGGATGAGCCTTGAGACCGCCGAGGCGCTGATCCTCGACGTCGCCGACCTCCACGACCGCGACCGCATCGTCACCTTCCTCACCCGCGAGCACGGCAAGACGAAGGGGGTGGCGAAGGGGGCGCGGGTGAAGCACAGCCGCTTTGGCGGCCAGCTCCAGCCGCTCGCCAAGGTGGCGGTCACCTGGTTCGCCAAGGAGGGGCGGGAGCTGGTGCGGATCTCGACGGTGGAGCTGGTGCGCACGGCGCATCCGCTGCAGGTCGACCTCGAGGGGATCCTGCTCGGCAGCTATCTCTGCGACCACCTGCTCGAGTTCGCGCAGGAAGGGGAGTCGGCGGATCATCTCTTCCGGCTCCTCGACTCGACCCTCGAGGCGCTGCTCGCCGGGGTCGACCGCGACCTCGGCACCCGCTACTTCGAAGCCTGGATTCTGCGCCTGGCCGGGGTGTTCCCGGCGCCGTGGGATTGTCCCGGGTGCGGGGGGCCGTTCTCGCCGGAAGGGGCGATCCTGCCGCGCTCGGGAGAGAACCTGCTCTGCTTCGACTGCGCCGGCGCCGGCGGGCGCCGGATCTCTCCGGCGACGCTCGACTTCCTGCGACGGATCGGCCGGGAAGCTCTTCCCGCCGTCGCCGGGCAGCCGCCCTCCGAGGCCGTGCTGCGCCAGGTGGAGGAGCTCTGCGCGCAGGTTCGCCGCTATTTCCTCCAGCGCGAGCTGCGCAGCTACGACGTGATCCAGCGGACGCTGGCGAAGGTTTGAAGCGCCCTCCGGGCGTTGCGGAATCTACCGGCAGGCAAATAGGCAGAAGTTGAAGGTTCCACCATCGCAGCGGCAGCACGCGAAGCAGTTCGACGGGGTCGCGGCGCAATTGGAGCAAGCGTCGGCGGACGCCTTGGGGACGGCGGAGAGGAGGGCGGCGCCGGTGAGAAGGGCGACGAACACGAGCTTCTTGAGGTTCTTCATGAGCTTCTCCTTGAGATCGTTTTTCGGACCGCGAGATCGTAGCATACGCGTATGGCTTGGTGAATAGACTCGGCGAGAACGCGAATACGATGGAGCCCAGTTTTGGGGGCGACAGAAAGGCTTCAACACGATAGGATTCGCCGTCTACGTCCTGCCGCCCTTTTCGGGGGCAACACGGAAAAATAACCGGGCGGCTGACCGGGGCTCCAGTCCCGGGCGGTGAGCTGACGCTCCTTCGGGCCGCGCGCCCGAGGGCATGGAAAACGACATGCAAACGTTCCAGGATCTGATCCTCAAGCTTCAGGAGTTCTGGGCCCGCGAGGGGTGCGTGCTGCAACAGCCGCTCGACCTCGAGGTGGGGGCCGGGACCATGCACCCCGATACGTTCCTGCGCGTCCTCGGCCCCGAGCCGTGGCGCGTGGCCTACGTGCAGCCGTCGCGCCGGCCGGCCGACGGCCGCTATGGCGACAACCCGTTCCGGCTGGGCAAGCACCACCAGTTCCAGGTGATCCTCAAGCCCGCGCCGCTCGACGTGCAGCGCCTCTACGTGCGGAGCCTGGAGGCGATCGGGCTCGATCTGACGCAGCACGACCTGCGCTTCGAGGAAGACAACTGGGAGGCGCCCACCCTTGGCGCCTGGGGGGTGGGGTGGCAGGTGATGCTCGACGGCATGGAGATCACCCAGTTCACCTACTTCCAGCAGGCGGGGGGCTTGGAGCTGAAGCCGATCAGCGCCGAGATCACCTACGGCCTCGAGCGCCTGACCATGTTCCTCTCGCTCTCGCAGAGCATCTACGAGATCGACTGGGTGGAAGGGATTCCCTACGGCCAGGTGCGGAAGCAGGAGGAGTACGAGCTCTCCCGGTACTACTTCGAGGTGGCGGACGTCGCCTTCCTGCAGAGCCTGTTCGAGGGGTACGAGCGGGAGGCGAAGCGCTGCCTGGAGATCGGCCTGGTGCTGCCGGCCTACGAATGCGCGCTCAAGTGCTCGCACTCGTTCAACGTGCTCGACGCCCGCGGCGCCGTGTCGGTGACCGAGCGGGTGGGACTGATGAAACGGGTGCGCGACCTCGCGGTCGGCTGCGCCAAGGCGTACGTCGAGAGCCGCGAGGCGCAGGGCTTTCCCCTGTTGCCGCCGGCGGCCTCGGACGCGACGCAGACGGAGGTGGCCGATGCCGCAAGCGCACAGTGATCCACAGGGGCCGCGGGGTGAGTTCCTGCTCGAGGTGCGCAGCGAGGAGATCCCGGCCCGCATGCTGGAGCCGGGGGTCAAGGAGCTGGCGACGCGGACGTTCGAGGAGCTGATGGCGCGCGGCATCGCGCCGCGCGAGGTGGAGACGGGCTTCACCCCGCGCCGACTGGTGCTGGTGCTCACCGGCCTGCCGCGGCACGAGCCCGACCGCGAGGAGACTGTGATGGGGCCGCCGGTGCGCGCCGCTTTCGGCGCCGACGGCGCGCCGACGGCTGCGCTGCTCGGCTTCGCCAAGCGGACCGGCGTGCCTCCCGAGGAGCTGGCCCGCGTGCAGACGGAGAAGGGGGAGTACCTGGCGGCGACCAAGAAGACGGTGGGGCGGCCGACCCGCGAGGTGCTCGCCGAGATCGTGCCGCGCGTCCTCGCCGGGATCTCGTGGGCGAAGACGATGCGGTGGGGGAGCGGCGAGGGGCCGTGGGTGCGGCCGGTCCACGGCGTCGTCTGCCTGCTCGACGGCGAGGTGGTGCCGTTCGACTTCTTCGGGGTGAAGTCGGGGAACGAGACGGAGGGGCATCCGACGTTGTCGCCGGCGCCGTTCACGGTGGGCGGCGTCGAGGACTACCGCGGCCAGCTGGCGCAGCGGCGGATCGAGGTGCGCCCGGCCGAGCGCCGGCGGACCCTCCACGAGACCATGCTGGCGCGCGCCGAGGCGCTGGGCGGCACGCTGGTCGACGATGCGGAGCTGCTCGACAAGCTGACCGCCATCTGCGAGATCCCGGGGGTGATGGAGGGGCGCTTCGGCGACGCCTTCCTCGAGCTGCCGGCCGAGGTGCTGGCGACCAGCCTGCGCGACCACCAGAGCGCGCTGACCGTCGCCGCGCCGGCCGCGGAGGGTGGCACCGACGGGAAGCTGATGCCGTACTTCCTCACCGTGATGGACCGCCACGACGACCCGGCGGGGCGCGCCCGCTCGGGGAACGAGTGGGTGGTCGCCGCCCGCCTGGCCGACGCCCGCTTCTTCTACGGCGAGGACCGCAAGGTGCCGATGGCCGAGCGCGCCGCGCAGCTCGGCCGCCTCGCCTTCCACGAGCGGCTGGGGAGCTACGCCACCAAGACCGAGCGGCTGGTGGCGCTCTCGGCGGCGATCTGCAAGGCGCTCGACTGGGGGTCGGAGAAGCCGCGGGCGGTCGACGCGGCGCGCCTGCTCAAGGCCGATCTGGTGACCGAGATGGTCAAGGAGTTCACCTCGCTGCAAGGGGTGGTGGGGGGGATCTATGCCCGCGAGGAGGGAGCGCCGGAGGAGGTGTGGACGGCGATCTACGACCAGTACCGGCCGGCGTCGGCGGAGGACGCGATCCCGCGCGGCCGGGCGGGGCAGGTGGTGGGGCTCGCCGACCGCATGGACACGCTGGCCGGCATCTTCGGCCTCGGGCTGGTGCCGACCGGCTCCAAGGACCCGTTCGGCCTGCGCCGCGCCGCGCAGGGGGTGGTGCGCATCGCGCTCGAGGGGGGGCTCGCCCTCGACCTCGAGCAGGTCGCCGCCGAGGCGGTGCGCCTCTACGGCGAGCGGCTGAGCCGGCCGGTCGCGGCGATCCTCGACGATCTGCGCCCGTTCCTCCACGACCGCATCCGCTACCTGCTGGGGCTCATCGGCTACGCCTACGACGAGATCGAGGCGGCGCTCGCCGCGGGGGTTGCCAGCCTGCCGGACTTGAAGGCACGGGTCGACGCCCTGCACCGGGTGCGCGGCGAGGCGGACTTCCTCTCCGTGGTGCTGGCGGCGAAGCGGATCGCCAACATCGTCAAGGACGCGGCGGAGGCGCCGTTCGCTGAAAGTGCGCTGGTCGAGCCGGCGGAAAAGGAGCTCGCCGCGGCGTTTCGCGAGATGAGTGCCGACATCGAGGCGGCGGCCGCCGCGGCGGACTACGAGAGAGGGCTGCGGCGGATCGCCGGCCTCGCGCCGGTGCTCGACCGCTTCTTCGTCGAGGTGATGGTGATGGCCGAGGACCCGGGCGTGCGCGCCAACCGCATCGCCCTCCTCCAGGCGATCGGCCGCGCCGTCTCGCGCACCGCGCGGCTGACCGAGATGGTGGTCGACAAGGCCGAGGCCCGCAAGGCGGGAAACGCCTGAAAACCAAAGGGGCGGAGATCGCTCTCCGCCCCGACGTATCTTCTCCGCCCGGCTCCGGCCGGAAGGTTGAGCCTTACGGGTAGCTGACCTGGCAGGAGCCGCCGCCGGCGTTGACCCAGTTGCGCTGCACCAGGAAGTCGCGGTCGCCCCAATGGACGTTGGCGCCGGTGCCGTTGGCGGAGGTGAACATCGTGCCGAAGGTCCAGGCGCACTTGTCGGCGTTCTCCTCGCCCCGGCTGTCGTACCAGGCGTTCAAGTCCGGATCGGTGACCGCCTCCGAAAGCTCGTGGGCGAAGACCGAGGCCATGCCGTCGGCGCTGGGGTTGTCGTTGGGGCTGCTGAAGCGCTGGCGGGTGCAGACGTTGAGGCAGCGGTCGGCGCTGCCCACGAAGGCGTACTTGATGTCCAGCTTGCCGAGCGCGCCGCTGGTGTGCCAGCCGCAATAGTCGGTGCAGAAGCCCGAGCTCTCCTCGACGTCCTGGGAGGAGAGGACGAAGTAGACGCCGTTGGCGTCCTTCGGCAGCCGGCCGCTGGTGATCGCGTCGCCGACGATGCCGCCGATCGCGGCGTCGGAGAGCGAGGTGCCGCGCGAGTAGTTGTCGGTCGTCGACTGGACGTAGGTCACCAGGTTGCCGGGGCGCTGATTCAGCTTGTTCCAGTAGCTGCTGTTGATGTTGAACCAGGGGGTCTTGCCGATCGTCTTCGCCTCGTCGGTGAGGATGTCGACGGTGTTGTTGCCGTCCCAGTTGCCGTACCAGATGAGATAGACGTTGACGTTGCCGAGCATCACCGGACCGTTGTGGTAGTTGATGCCGTTGTTGGCCACCGGCGGCCGCGGCTTCGGCTTCCGGTTGGCCTTCTCGAGGCCGGAAACGTGAGCACCCCAGCCCTTGCCGGTCGGCGCGAGGTCGTTGTCCGAATCCGAATTGACGACCTGTGCCGCCGCCGTCGTCGCCATCATGATCCCGGAGACCGCCAGCGCTAAACCCAGCGTTTTCAAATGCATAAAACTCCTTGTCACGCCCTCGCGTGAGTGAAACGTCAGCTGATACGGACTAATTATAACAAACAACGAGGTTGCACATTCCCGCTCGGGCGAGGCGCGTGCTAACTTCCCGTCCGCATGCGCGATCCCAGCGGGCCCCCCGCGAAGGGCGGCAAGGCGTCGTCCTCCTTCCGGGCCGCCCTCTTCCTCGCCCTCCTGCTCAGCTTTGCCGCCGCCGGCTCGCACTCGCTGTGGAGCCCCGACGAGCCGACCGGCGCCGGAGTCGGCCGGGCGATGGCGGACAGCCGCGGGTGGGCCGGCTGGATCGTGCCGCGGCTCAACGGCGAGCCGTTCCTCGAGAAGCCGCCGCTCTACTGGTGGACCCTGGCGGGGAGCCTGCGCCTGCTGGGGATCTCGGACCTCGCCGCCCGGCTCCCCTCGGCCCTGTTCGCCGTGCTGACCCTGCTCGTCGCCTGGGAGGCCGGCCGCCGGCTGGGCGGGCCGCGCGAGGGGGTGCTGGCCACCGCCGTCCTCGGCAGCACGATGCTCTTCGTGCAGAACGCCACGCGGGTGACGGTCGACCCGGCGCTGATGTTCTTCGTCGCCCTGGCGCACCTCGGGTTCGTGCGGCTGGCCGAGGCGCGTTCCGAGCGCGAGGCGTGGGGAGCTCGCTGGCTGATCGCCCTCGCTCTTCCTCTTGCCTTTCTCGCCAAGGGGATCGTGGCGGTGGGGCTGGGGGCGGGGCCGCCCGTGCTCTACCTCCTGGCGTCGCGGCGGGGGCGGTTCGTCAAGGAGCTGCTGCTCCTCGCGGCGCTCTGTATCCCCCTCTTCGCCCTCTTCGTCGTCCCCTGGGCGGTCGCCCTCCAGCACGCGGCGGGGTGGCAGGGGCTGCGCGAATGTCTGGTGAACAACACCGTCAGCCGCTTCGTCGAGAACGGGGCGTCGCACCGCTATGGGCATCTCGAGCCGTTCTGGTTCTACCTCGCGATCGCCCCGCCCTGGCTGTTGCCGTGGGCCCTGGCGCTGCCGGCGACGCTGAAGTCGGGGATCTTCCGGCGCGAGACGGCGGGGAGCGCGGGGCACCGGCTCCTGCTGGCGACCGCGGTGATCGGCCTGCTGATGCTCTCGGTGCCGTCGAGCAAGCGGGAGGTCTACCTGCTGCCCCTCCTGCCGGCCTTCGCGGTCTGCGTGGCGGGGTGGCTCGACGGGCTGGGGAAGCCCGGCAGCTTCAAGCCGCTCGACCGCCGGACGCTGCTCGCTCTGGGCGGCTTCGCCGCCTGCCTGCCGCTCGTCCTCGGCGTCGCCGCGCTCGCTCTCGCCTGGGCACCCCGCCTCCCGGCGGGAGCGATCCCCTTCCGCGGCGCCGTGCCGGCGACGGTGGCCGCCGCCTTCGGCGCCGGCTCCCTGCTGCTGGGTCTCGTGCTGGCCGTGGGGCTCGCCCGCCGCTGGCGGAGCGGTCCGGCGCCGGCCTGGGTGCTGGCGTCGCTCCTCCTGCTCACCTTCGGAATCGAGATGGCCGTCGAGCCGCTGGCCGATCCCGTGAAGCGGCCGGACGAGCTCACCGACGCGCTCGCCGTCCATTTTCGCGACGTCTCCGCGATCCCGGCCTACCTGCCGCCCGGACAGTCGAACGAGGCGATCTTCGGGATCATCGGCTTCAAGCTGGGGAGGACCGTCCACCCCCTGAGCACGCCGGAGGAGGTACGGGCGTGGCTCGCGGGACACCCCGGCGCGCCGCTGCTGGTGCGAATGGAGAAGCTCGAGCGCCTGCCGCCCGATCTGCGGGGCGGGCTCGCCTTCATCTACGACGAGCGGGGGCGGAGGTCCGCCCCCTTCGGGATCGCCGTTTGGAAAGGGATCAGTGCATCGAGACCGGCGCCGGCGCCGGGCCGCGGCGGCGCTTGAACAGCAGCAGGAGGGGGATGCAGATCAGGAAGAAGATGCCGACCACGCGGAAGGCGTCCATGTAGGTGAGCAGGAAGGTCTGCTGCACCACGGCCCCTTCGAGGGCGCCGTAGGCCTGCTGCTGCGCCTGGTAGAGGTCCGAGCCCTTCGACATCAGCCCGCCGGTGACCGCCGCGACCCGTTCGCGCACCGCCGGGTCGTACATCGTGACGTGGGAGAGCAGGGTGGTGCGGTGCGTCCAGGAGTGGAGCTGGATGTAGGTGGTCACCAGGGCGATGCCGAACGAGCCGCCGAGCTGGCGCATCATGTTGGTGAGCCCTGCTCCCTGGGCGATGTCCTTGCCGCGCAGCCCGGAGAGGGCGAGCGTGGTCAGCGGCACGAAGAGGAGGCCGAGGCCGATGCCGCGCAGGATCAGCGGCCAGAAGAAGTCCCCCCGTCCCGAGGCCAGGGTCGAGTGGCTGAGCAGATAGGTGAAGCCGAAGAACGAGACGAAGCCGAGGGCGTTCATCAACTGCGCCGGCACGCCGCGTTGCAGGAGCTTGCCGACCACCGGCATCATCACGGCGGTGGCGAGCGAGCCGGGGAGCAGGATCAGGCCGGTCTGCATGGCGGTGAAGCCGAGCAGGTTCTGGGCGAACACCGGGAAGATGAAGACCGAGGCGTAGAGGCCGAACCCCATGATGAAGGTGAACAGCGTGCCGACGGCGAGCGAGCGGTCCTTCAGCACGCGCAGGTCGACGATCGGGTGCTCCGCCGTCAGCTCGCGCCAGATGAAGCCGCCGAGGGCGAGGATGGCGGTCACCGCCAGCACCGTGATGTACTGGGTCGAGAACCAGTCCTCGGCCTCGCCCCGTTCGAGCACGATCTGCAGCGAGCCGATCCCCAGGATCAGCAGGCCGATTCCCGCCCAGTCGATGCTGGTGACCTTGCGCGCCTCCTTCGATTCGGGGAGGAAGGCGAGCGCCATCAGCACGGCGAGGACGCCGATCGGCAGGTTGACGTAGAAGATCCAGCGCCAGGAGTAGCTGTCGGTGATCCAGCCGCCGAGGGTGGGGCCGACCGTCGGGCCGACCACCACGCCGAGGCCGAAGAGACCGTTGGCGAGCCCCAGCTCCTCGGGCGGGAAGGTCTCGACCAGGATCGCCTGCGAGGTCGACAGCATGGCGCCGCCCCCCGCGCCCTGGATGAAGCGGAAGATCACCAGCTCCCAGAGGTTGGTGGCGTGGCCGCAGAAGAACGAGGCGATGGTGAACAGGATCAGCGAGCCCACGAAGTAGTTGCGGCGCCCGAAGACGTTCGCGAACCAGCCGGTCATCGGGATCACGATCACGTTGGCGACCACGTACCCGGTCACCACCCAGGCGATCTGGTCGAGCGTCGCCCCCAGGTTGCCCATCATCTGGGGGAGGGCGACGTTGACGATCGAGGTGTCGATCAGCTCGATCACCGAGGCCAGGATGACCGTGATCGTGATCAGCCACTTGTTGGCGCCCTGTTGGGGCATCAGCGCGTTCCTTCCCTTCTCAGTCGATCGATCAGTCGAGGTTGACGGTGACGTTGACGTTCATCCCCACCCGCAACGGATGGCGGGGGTCCGCCGGATCGGTGAACACGATCTTCACCGGGATGCGCTGGACGACCTTGGTGAAGTTGCCGGTGGCGTTGTCCGGCGGCAGCAGCGAGAAGCGGGCGCCGGTGGCCGCGGCCAGCGACTCGACCCGCCCCTTGAAGGTGACGCCCGGATAGGCGTCGACCTCGATCTCCGCCGTCTGCCCGGGATGCATCTTGGCGAGCTGCGTCTCCTTGAAATTGGCGCTCACCCAGGTGTCGTTCCCCTGCACGATGGCGAGCAGCGGCTGGCCGGCCTGGACGAACTGCCCGACCTCGACGTTCTTCTTCGAGACGATGCCGGCGACCGGCGCCTTGAGGACGACGTAGGAGAGCTGCAGGCGGGCGGCCTCGAGCGCCGCGCGGTGCTGGGCGACCTGCGCCTCGGCCGCTTCCACCTGGCGGGTGGCGGCCTGGATCTGCGCCCCCGCCGACTGCACCGTGGCGCGGGCCGACTCGGTGGTGGCGCGGGCGGCGTCGGCGTTGGCGCTCGCCGACTCGGCGGCGGCGCGGGCCGCGTCGTACTGCTGCTGCGAGATCTCCTCCTTGGCGACCAGCGACTTGTAGCGCGCGAGGTCGGCGGCGGCCTGGCTGGCGCGGCTCCGCGCCGCCACCACGTCGGCCTGGTTGCTCGCCACCTTGGCGGTCGAGCCGGAGGCCAGGGCGCGGGCGTTGGCGACCGCGGCCTGGGCGACCGCGACGGCGGCCTCGGCGTTGAGCAGCGAAGCCTGCTCCTGGTCGAGCTTGGCCTGGAGGTCGCTGGGATCGATCCTCACCAGCAGGTCGCCCGGCCTGACCTGCTGGTTGTCGGCGACCTTGACCTCGGTCACGTAGCCCGAGACGCGCGGCAGGATGGGGTTGATGTTGCCGTCGAGCTGCGCGTCGTCGGTGGTCGCGTGGTGCGAGTAGAAGACGACGGTGCGGAACCCCCAGATCCCTCCCACCACTAGCAGGATGGCGAGGATCGAGAGGATCACGATCCGGCGGGCTCCGCCTTTCTTCGCGGCGGGCTCGGGGGCGGCTGCGGCGGGAGCGGGCACTGCCTCCGCCGCTGGTTTTTCGACTCTCAGGGGACTGCTCATGGAATGACCCTCCGTCTCACGGCCGGACGTTCGGCTTGGTATTTGATTGAATAGGGGATTGAGTGTTCTGGTTCTGAAGACTGGATCGAGGATTGGCCGCCCCGCTCGGCCCGCTCGGGGTGCCGCCCGGGATCAGGTCGCGGATCTCGCCGGTGGCGCGCGACAGGTCGAAGCGCGCCTGCGCCACGTCGGCGAGCGCGTCGATGCGGGTGTCGCGGGCCGCGGCGAGCGAGGTCTGCGCGTTGTCGACCTCGATCGAGGTGGCGACGCCGGCCTTGAAGCGGTCGCTCGCCAGATCGAGCTCGTCCTGCGCCAGCTGCTCGCTCTGCCGGGCGAGGTCGACCCGGCTCCTGGCGTTGTCGTAGGCGAGGAGCGCCTGGCGGACCTCCTGCTCGATCTGCCGCCGGGTGTCGTTCTGCTGGATCAGCAGCTGGTCGCGCTGCGCCTGGGCGGCGGCAACGCGTCCTTGAGTGCGGCGGCCGTTGAAGATCGGCACGTTGACCACCGCCGCGACGGTGCGGCTCCATTCGACGTCGCGGAGGCGGTTGCCGCTCTCGAATCCCTGCGCCTGGGCGCCCAGGGTAGGGAGCCCCTCGGCCGACGCCGCCTCGATGTTGAGCTGGGCGGTCTTCAGCCGCAGGTCGAGGAGCGACAGCTCCGGGCGCCGCCGCCGCGCCACCTCGAGGGCGGCGGGGAGGGCGGGCGCCGCGGCGGCCCGCGTCCAGTCGTCGGTGAGCTGGAGGCTGGCGCCGAGGTCGGCGCCGATGGCGCGCAGCAGGGCGAGCTGGGCGAGGTCGCGCTGGTTCGTCGCCACCAGCAGCGCCTGCTGCTGGCGGGCGAGCTGGACGTCGGCCCGCGTGGTGTCGAGCCGGGTGCCGACGCCGGCGTTCTTCTGGTCGAAGGCGAGCTGGCGCAGCTTCTGGAACAGGTCGACGTTGGCGCGGATCTCGTCGATGCGCGCCGAGCTGCGGCCGAGCGAGACGTAGAGCGAGGCGACCGCCGCGGCGACGCCGTCCTCGGTGCGCCGCTGGTCCTCCTGGGTGACCCTGACGCCGGAGCGAGCCGCCTCGTAGCGCCGCCGGGCGGCGAGGTCGATGATCGTCATCGCGAAGTTGACGTGGGCGTCGATGATGTTGAATGGCGCGGTGACGTTCGGCTGCCCGGGGACGGTGAAGCCGAAGGTCGCCAGGTTGATCGTCTCGTTGGCGAGCTGGCCGCCGAGGCTGAGCTGCGGCAGCAGCGCCGAGCGCGCCTCCAGGGCCTGCGCCTCGGCCACCCGCGTGCTGGTGGTGGCGATGCGAATGGCGGTCCCGGTGTCGAGCGCGCGGGCGATGGCGTCGGCCAGCGAGAGGCGCACGGTTCCCTCCGCCGGCCCCTGCGCGATCCCGGTCGGCTGGTTTTGCTGGTTCTGCAGGGTTCCCGCGGGCTGGTTTTGAACGCTCCCTGCGGGTTGCCCTGGGTCGGAGCCCGTCGGCTGGCTTTGCACGGTGCCTTGCGGCTGGCCCTGGGCGGTCCCGGTCGGCTGACCCGGCAAGGGTGTCTGCGTCTGGGCGCTTCCAGGCGGTTGACCCGAAGGCTGCGCGGTCCCCTGGGCCGCGGCAACGCCGAGGTTCAGCAGGGCGAGCGCCGAGCTCAGCAGCGCGGCCTGCAAGTAGGTCTTCATGAAGGTTTCCTCTCCTCCCCCTCGCACCGGATCCACGAGAGTATGTAAGCGGGGCAATGGACGAGCTCGATCTTGGCGCCTTCGCCGCAGGCCAGGAACTGGACGAACTCCCGATCGGCGAGGATCAGCCCCTCGAGATCGAGAGTCACCCGGCGTCCGCCGGCGCGCTCGCTCACCAGCAGCCCGACGAGCTCCGGCAGGTGCTCCTGCGTCGCCCGCCCGGAGAGGGCGTAGGTGACGGCGGAGGTGGTATCGGTTCGGGTTTCGATTCGGAACATCGTGTTTCAACTCCGCAAGCACATAGTTCACGACCCGTGCCAGAAGCGGGTCATGAAGAATCAATGGTTTGCGGAGAGTTACGACGGAGCGTCGTAACGAGATGTCATAGATTTACGAGATTTCGTCAGGCGACGGACTGGTTACCTTGAAAATCTATCGCCGACCGTCCGATTTTCAAGGTACTCCCGCTGTCGATCCTTCATGTCCAGTCAAACGCGTCGACGTTTCGCCAGGAGAGGAGCTCGCCCCGGCTGCGAGTTTGCGACTCGTCACCGGCATAAACGACCACTCGGCCGGCGACGACGGGAGATTCTTTCTCCGCAAAGGCCGCGGTAAACCGTTCGAAGCCGCTGAAGTACTTTCCCGAGGGAGTCTGGGCCGATTTGACCTCGACCAGGACGAGCTCGGCCCCCTTCTCGAGAATCAGGTCGATCTCGAGCCCTCCGCTGTCGCGGTAGAAGGAGAGGCGTGGCCGCCGCCCCCGGTGGATGTGAGCCTTGGCGATCTCCCCGACCACCCAGGTTTCGAACAGGGCTCCGCGCAAGGGATGGCTCTCGAGCTGGAGTGGGTTCTCGACGTTGAGGAGGGTCGCCGCGAGGCCGGCGTCGTAGAAGTAGAGCTTGGGCGACTTGATCAACCGCTTGCCGAAGTTGGCGAAGAAGGGCGGCAGGCGAAAGACGATGTAGCTCGCCTCCAGCACGGAGAGCCAGGAGCGCGCGGTGGGCTGGGAGATGCCGCAGTCGTTGGCCAGCGAGGCGAGATTGAGGATCTGCCCCGTGCGGCCGGCACAGAGCCGGAGGAAGGTCTGGAACACCAGGAGGTCGCCGACGTTGACGAGCTGCCGCACGTCGCGCTCGAGGTAGGTGGCGGTGTAGTCGGCGAGCCATTCATGAGCGGGGAGGCTGCGCGCGTAGATTCTCGGGTAGCCGCCCTGCCAGAGCAGGGTGTCGAGGTCCGCGGGCGGGGCCGGAAAGCGGCGAATCTCCTCCAGGGAGAGCGGCAGCAGCTCGGTGAGGGTGGTGCGGCCGGCGAGCGACTGCGTCACGGCGTTCACCTGCGCCAGGTTCTGGGAGCCGGTGAGGAGGAAACGGCCGGGACGAGGGTCCTCGTCCACCATCCCCTGAAGGTAAGAGAAGATCTCCGGGACCCGCTGCACCTCGTCGATGATCGCGCCGTCCGCATAGCGGGCGAGGAAGGCGACCGGATCTTCCTGGGCGAGCTCGCGTTGCGCCGGATTTTCCAGCGACACGTAGGGTCGGTCCGGGAAGGCCATCCGGCTGAGCGTCGTCTTGCCCGATTGGCGGGGACCGGTCAGGGTGAGGACCGGGTAGCGTGTCGCCAAGTCGAGGAGGCGGGGTTGAAGTAGGCGCTCGATCATGGAATCAGAATAGCAGACCGTGCAGATTGAAAGTTCAACTTTCAATCTGCATGAAAACGTCCTCAGGTAGAGACGGTGCGGAAGCGGTACTTGTCGATCCCCAGCCGCTTGATCCGCGACTCCAGGGTGGTGGAGGGGACGCCGAGGCGGAGGGCGGCGCCGCCGGCGCCGGAGACGCGGCCGGCGGACTGCGCCAGCGCCTCCTCGATCTGCCGCCGCTCGGAATCGCGCAGGCTGTCGGGAAGCGGAACGTCGGCGGCGCGAGGGGAGCCGCCGCTCCCGCCGCTCCCGAGCAGCGGCTCGTCGATCCGCAGCACGTCCCCTTCGGAGAGGATGGCGGCGCGCTCGATGACGTTCTGGAGCTCGCGCACGTTCCCCGGCCAGGAGTAGGCGAGGGCCCGCTCCATCGAGCTCTTCTCGATGCTCTGGAAGCGCTTGCCGAAGCGCGGCGCGTAGCGGGCGGCGAAGTACTCGACGAGGATCGGGATGTCCTCCCGGCGCTGGCGCAGGGCCGGCATGGCGATCGGGAAGACGTTCAGGCGGTAGAAGAGGTCGCTCCGGAAGCTGCCGTCGGCCGCCGCCGCCGCCAGATCGCGGTTGGTGGCGGTGATGATGCGGGCGTCGGTCGAGATCGGCTCGCTCCCTCCGACGCGCTCGAAAGTGCCGTCCTGGAGCACGCGCAGCAGCGCGGCCTGCACCTCGGGGGGCAGCTCGCCGACCTCGTCGAGGAAGATCGACCCTCCCGGAGGCGAGCTCGAAGCGGCCGATGCGGCGCTGGAGGGCGCCGGTGAACGCCCCCTTCTCGTGGCCGAAGAGCTCGGAGGCGATCAGCGACACGGGGAGGGCGGCGCAGTTGACCGCCACCAGGGCGCGGCGGGCGCGGCGCGAGCGGCGGTGGATGGCGCGCGCCACCAGCTCCTTGCCGGTGCCGGTCTCGCCGGTGATCAGCACCGTGGTGTCCGTCGCCGCCACCTTGTCGACCAGCGCCAGGGTCTCGCGCAGAGCGTCCGAGGTGCCGATGATCTCCTCGAACATCGAGCGTTCGTCGATCTCCTGGCGCAGCGCCAGGTTCTCGGCCTGGAGCTGGCCGGTCAGGCGGGCGATCTCCTCGAAGGCGCGGGCGTTGGCGACCGCGGCGGCGATCGGCCGCGCGAGCGCCGCGAAGACGTCCACCTCGTGCGGCGAGAACGGGCCGGGCACGCTGCGCGAGAAGGCGAGGGAGCCGACGACGCGATCGCGCATCCGCAGCGGCACGCGGACGTAGGAGCGGATGCCGGCCGCCAGCAGGCGAGTGTCCTCGGGGAAGCGCACCCCCTGCGTCAGGTCGGTGCAGATCCAGGCCTGGCCGGTGCGGGCGACGTGCTCCGTGCCGCTGCCGGCGAGCGGCAGGCTGCCCGTCTTCTTGATCGGCATCACGCCGCCGGCGTCTCCTCCCGACAAGCGCATCCAGCGTTCCAGGATGTCGGCGAAGGAGTCCCCCTGCCGCCGCTCGACGCCGCGGATGTAGACGGCATGGGGGACGAGGTGGTCGCCGTCGATCGTGGTCACCGCCAGCGCCTCGACGTGGATCGCGGGCTCCAGCCCCTCGACCACCGCCTCCAGCACGGCGGCGATCTCGATCTGCGAGTTGGCGGCCTCGGAGACCTCGAGGAGGAGCCGGTACTTCTCCTCGGCGGTCAGCATGGTCGCTACTTGGCCTTCGAAGGCGCCGGCTGATCCGTCAGCTTGGCGAAGCCATCCTTGAGCTGCGGCATCCAGTTTTTCGGCACCGAGAAGCCGTGCCCCACCTTGTGCAGCCAGACCAGCTCGCCGTTCTTCACATCCTTCAGATAGGTGCGGGTGTCCTCCGGCGTGCAGATCTGGTCGATGTCCCCCTGGAAGGCGATCCACGGTTCCTCGAGGCTGTCGGCGGGGGAGAAGTCGACCCCCTTCATGTGCGCGTCGTGGGTCCAGGCGAGCCCGTGCCCCTTGCAGATCGGGTGGTTGACGATCAGGTCCGGGCAGAAGCCGAGGCTTAAGCCCCCCTTGAAGGTGTGGGGAGGCGCCTGCACCATGGCGGCGTAGACGATCGTCGCTCCGGACGAGTAGCCGGCGAGGACGGGCCTGACCTTGGAGGTGTAGCCGAAGCGCTTCTCGATCACGCGGCCGAGCTCGGCGAAGTCGGTCCCCGGGTCCCAGCACTTGTCGGGATCGGCGGTCGACGCCTTCATGTAGTGGCGGATGTCGACGCCGGCGACCAGGGCATCCATCCCCGCCAGCTCGCGGGCCATGTCGACGACCCCGAGATTCCAGCCGCCGTCCCCCGAGATGAACAGGGCGACGTGCGTCGGGCGCGCGGTCGGATGGTAGACGGTGACCTTGCCGAAAGGTTCGAGCTCGAACGTCTCCTCGGTGGCACGGGCGGGTTGGGCGGCGAGGGCGAGAGCGAGCAGAAGGAGGCTGAACAGGAGCGGGCTTTTTTTCTTCATGAGTTCCGTGATGAGGTCGGTGGTGGGGATCATCGGGTTAGGCCGGTTGGGCGGTTATTGTGCACCAACCCCGCCGCCAGGCGAAGCGGGGGCGGCGGGGCGCTGGAGGATGCGGTCGGCGACCGGGCCGTAGTTCTTGCCCACGATGTGCTTGCCGGGGCGCTCGAGCGGCTCCACCAGGCCGGCGGGGAGGGTGCGGCAGATGCTGTCCTTCTCCTCGTGGCCGTAGGCGCAGACGATCTGCCGGCCGCGCAGCTTCTCGAGCTCGGGGATCACCGGCAGGCTGTCGTCCGAGGGCTTGCGGAGCCACTCCGAGGGGTGGAAATGGAAATCGGCGATGCGGGTGGGGCCGAGCAGCACGATCAGCGAGACCTTCTTCGCCAGCTCCGGCGGCAGGCGGCTGACCAGGAACGGCATCACGTCGGCCCCGAAGGAGTAGCCGATCAGGATCACCTTCTCCTTGTGCCAGAGCGGGAGGTAGACCTGGAGGACCGCTTCGAGGTCGTGGGCGACCCGGTCGGGCTTCTTGCGCCGGATGAAGTAGCGCAGCGAGTTCCACCCCACGACCGGGATTCCACCCTTGCTCAGCCGGTCGGCGAGCCCCTTGTCGGTCTCCGCCCAGCCGCCGTCGCCGGAGAGCAGCACGGCCATCTCGTCGCGCTCGCCACCTGCTGACACGCGGGCCGGGACCTCGATCAGCGGCACCCCGACGACCTTCTGGGCGGCGGGACGGTGGACGGTACGGACCACCGGCTTGCCGGCCGACGGGACGGGGGCTTGAGCGAGCAGGGCGAGCGCGAGCAGGGCGGCGTGCAGCATGGCGCCAAGGGTAACCCGAAGCAGGGGCTGCATAATCCCGCGTGTACTCTCCAGTTATACGCAGAGTCTGGTAACGTTGCGTATAACTCAGGAGGAGACGCCCGATGTCGTTTCAGCGCCTTTCCGACTCGGTGCAGACTCTCTACGCCGAGCTGCTCGATCAGGCGATCCAGTCCGAGGCGGAGGCGGCGATGGTGGCGGCTCCTCAAGGGTCGTTCGTCTCCAAGACGATCAAGGGCGGGGTCTACTGGTACCTGCAGCGGGTGGAGGGGGACCGCAAGCGCCAGCAGTATCTCGGCCGGGAATCCCCCGCGCTGCTCGCCTGGATCGAGACGGTGAAGGAGGCGCGGGCCCGCCTCGCCACCGACGAGGCGCAGCGTTCCAGGCTCTGCGACATGCTGGCCGCCGGCGGCGCGGCGACCGAGAGCGCGCCGATGCTCCGCGTCCTCTCTTTCCTCGCCGCGGCCGGGGTGTTCCGCATGGGGGGGATCCTGGTCGGCACGCAGGCGTTCGGCGCCTACGGCAACATGCTCGGCGTCCGCTTCGCACAGCAGGCGCTGCGGACGCAGGACATCGACATCGCTCAAGACCGTTCGATCGGCATCGCCCTGTCGAGCGAGACGGCACCGCTCGAGGTCGCACGGACGTTGACCGGTGCCGGTCTCGGGTTCTTCCCCGTCCCCGGGTTCGACGCCCGGCAGCCGAGCACCTCGTTCAAGATCCGCGGCAGGGATCTGCGGGTCGACTTCCTGACCCCTCTGCTGGGTGCGGATTCGAGCGAGCCCGTCTACCTGCCGGCCCTCGGGGTGGCGGCGCATCCGCTACGGTTTCTGGATTATCTGATCGAAGCCCCCGCGCAGGCGGTGGTCGTGGGAGGAGGGGGAATCCTGGTCAACGTCCCCGATCCCGCGCGGTTCGCGTTCCACAAGCTCTGGATCTCGGGGCGGCGGCCGGTCTCCGAGCAGACCAAGGCGGCGAAGGATCTCCGCCAGGCCGGCGCCGTCCTCGCAGTGCTCCTCGCCGATCGCCCCGGGGACGTGCAGGCGGCCTGGGAAGCGCTGCTCCACGCCCCCGCCAATGCGAAGGCGGTCCGCAAGGCGTTCGAGCGGCTGCAACCCGAGCTGGCGATGGCCTTGGGAGCCCATCTCCCGTTGCCGGGATGATCGGCCTGCGGCTCCGGCGCCGGCTTTTTTCCCGGCCTGGACGACGCCGCGATGTATCATCCGTCTGATGAACGCCCTCAGCAGGAACAACGTCAAGCTCTCGGGGCCGGAGACCGGGCGGCCGATGATCTTCGCGCACGGCTTCGGCTGCGACCAGAACATGTGGCGCTTCGTGGCGCCCGCCTTCGAGGCCGAGTATCGGGTCGTCCTCTTCGACCACGTCGGCGCCGGCGGGTCGGACCTCGCGGCCTACCACCGCGGCAAGTACGAGACGCTCGACGGCTACGCGAGCGACGTGCTCGAGATCTGCCGCGAGCTGGGGCTGACGGGAGCGGTCTTCGTCGGGCACTCGGTGAGCGCCATGGTGGGAGTGCTCGCCGCCGTCAAGGAGCCGGAGCGCTTCGCGGAGCTGGTGCTGGTCGGCCCGTCGCCGCGCTACATCGACGACGCGGCCGGCGAGGAGGACTACGCCGGCGGCTTCAGCCGCGAGGACATCGAGGGGCTGCTCGAGTCGCTCGACAGCAACTATCTCGGCTGGTCGAGCGCGATGGCCCCGGTGATCATGGGCAACCCCGACCGCCCCGAGCTCGGCGGCGAGCTGACCAACAGCTTCTGCCGCACCGACCCCGAGATCGCCCGCCACTTCGCGCGCGCCACCTTTCTCTCCGACAACCGGGCCGACCTCCCGAAGCTGCGGACCCGCGCGCTGATCCTGCAGTGCGCCGAGGACGTGATCGCCCCGCGGGCGGTGGGGGAGTACGTGCACCGGCAGATCGCCGGCAGCGAGCTGGTGCTGATGCAGGCGACCGGGCACTGCCCGAACCTCAGCGCGCCGGAAGAGACCATCGCCGCCATCCGGGCGTTCCTCGCCGCCGACCGCGCCTAGGGATCCGATTGACCGCTCGCGACGAGACCGCCGCCGCCGTCGCCGCCACGGCGCTCCTCGGGGAGAGCGCGGAGGACCTCTACGAGAACGCTCCCTGCGGCTACGTCTCGACGCTGCCGGACGGGACGATCCTCAAGGTGAACCAGACCCTGCTCACCTGGACCGGCCACCGGCGGGAGGATCTGGTCGGCCGCCGGCGCTTCCAGGACCTGCTCACCGCCGGCGGCCGGATCTTCCACGAGACCCATTACGCGCCGCTGCTGCGGATGCAGGGGGCAGTGCGCGAGATCGCGGTCGAAATGGTCTGCGGGGACGGCGGGCGGCTGCCGGTGCTGATCAACTCCGTCCTCAAGCGGGACGCGGCGGGGGCGCCGCTGCTCGCCCGCACCACGGTCTTCAACGCCACCGACCGCAAGGAGTACGAGCGCGAGCTGCTGCGCGAGCGGCAGCGGGCCGAGCAGGCGTCCAGGGCCAAGTCGGACCTGATCGCGATGATCAGCCACGAGATCCGCACGCCGCTCAACGCGCTCATGGGGGTCGCCCATCTCCTCGGCGCCACCGAGCTGACGGCGCAGCAGCAGAAGCTCGTCCGCATCCTCCGCTCGTCCTCCGAGAGCCTGCTCGGGCTGGTCAACGACATCCTCGACTTCAGCAAGATCGAGGCCGGCAAGGTGTCGCTCGAGAAGCGGAGCTTCGACCTCCGGCGGCTGGTCCACGAGATCGCCGACACCCTCCACGTCAAGGCCGAGCAGAAAGGGATCGCCCTCGAGGTGCGGGTCGACGAGGGAGTGCCGGCGAGCCTCCTCGGCGACCCGCTGAAGATCGGGCAGGTGCTCACCAACCTGGTGGGCAACGCCATCAAGTTCACCGCCGAGGGGTCGGTGGCGATCGACCTGGAGCTGCGGGAGCTGGGCCCGGAGGTGGCCGTGATCGACTTCCGGATCTCCGACACCGGGATCGGGATCGCTCCCGACCGCCTGCCCCACATCTTCGACGAGTTCACCCAGGCCAACTACGACATCGGGCTGAAATACGGCGGCACCGGCCTGGGGCTGTCGATCAGCAAGAAGCTGGTGGAGCTGCACGGCAGCCGGATTGCGGTCGAAAGCGAGCTGGAGCGGGGGACGGCGTTCTCGTTCGCCCTGCGCCTGGAGACCCTGCCGGCGGCCGAAGTCGTCGCCGCCGCGGGCGAGCCCGGCGCCCGCCAGGAGCTGAAGGGGCTGCGCATCCTGCTCGCCGATGACAACGAGGTCAACGTGCTGGTCCTCTCGGGCTTCCTGAGCGAGTGGGGAGTCGAGGTCGACGCCGTGAAGGACGGCCGCCAGGCCGTCGAGCGCATCGAGGCGGGGGAGTACGACCTGGTGCTGATGGATCTGCGGATGCCGGAGCTCGACGGCTACGCCGCCACGCGGCAGATCCGCTCCCTGCCCCACCCCAGGCACGCGCGGCTGCCGATCTTCGCGGTCTCCGCCTCGACCCGGATGGGCTATCAGCACGAGCTCGACGCGGCGGGCTTCACGGAGTTCGTCGGCAAGCCGATCAGCCCCGACCTCCTGTTCGCCAAGATCGCCAAACACACCGGCCGCGGGGCGGCCTAGGAGACTCTCCCATGTCCAGGCGACCCACGGCTCTCGTCGTCCTCCTGCTCTTCGCGGCGGGAGCGTCCCTGCTGGCCGCGGCGGACCGTCCCGGCCGTGAGCCGAAGGGGGTCACCCTGCTGCCCAACGGCTGGCGGATCGCGCCGGCGGGGCGCCACCTCGCGGTCGGCGACCTGCCGCTCGCGATGGTCGAATCTCCCGACGGCCGCACGCTGGTGGTGAGCAACAACGGCTACGCCAAGCCGAGCCTGACGGTGGTCGACTTGAAGCACCTCTACGTCCGCGAGAAGGTGGCGTTGGACGACGCCTGGCTGGGGCTCGTCTGGCATCCGGACGGCAAGCGCCTCTACAGCTCGGGGGGCGGCGCCGGCACCGTCCAGGAGGTCCAGGTGACGGAGAAGGGGCTCAAGGCCGTGGCGACGGTGAAGCTCCGCAAGCCGACCCCCGAGAGCTTCGTGGGCGGTCTCTCGATCACTCCCGACGGCTCGCGCCTGTTCGCCGTCGAGGCGCTGGGCGAGCTGCTCACCGCGGTCGACCTCACAGGCGAAGGGGCACCGAAGGCCGCCCAGGAGGCGGCGCTGCCGGCCGAGGGGTACACGTCGCTGGTGACGCCGGACGGCAAGACAGTGCTGGTCTCCCTCTGGGGCGGCGCCAAGGTCCTCCTCTTCGACGCCGCCACCCTCGCCCCCCGCGGCGAGGTGGCGGTCGGCGAGCACCCGAACGCGATGGCGCTGTCGCGGGACGGCGGCCGGCTCTTCGTGGCCTGCGCCAACACCAACGCCGTCTGGGCGATCGACCTCGCCACCCTCAGGGCACGCGAGCAGATCTCGATCGCCCTCGATCCGGCCGCGCCGCCGGGGAGCACGCCGAACGCCCTCGGCCTCTCCCCCGACGGCCGTACGCTGCTGGTGGCGAACGCCGACAACAACACGGTCGCCGTGGTGGACGTCACGACGCCCGGGGCGAGCGCCGTGCGCGGCTTCATCCCCACCGGCTGGTACCCCACGGCGGCGCAGTTCAGCCGCGACGGCAAGCAAATCTACGTGCTGAGCGGCAAGGGGCTGACCTCCGCGGCGAACCCGCGCGGCCCGCAGCCGGGGGTCCCCGCCGCTCCGGGGCAGTACGCCGGCGAGCTGCTGCAAGGATCGCTCTCCGTCCTCCCGGTTCCCAGCGCGAAGGAGCTGGCCGCCGACACCGCGACCGTCTACCGCCTGACCCCCTACACGGCGGCCGGGCGCCTGGCGCCCGCCGGCGCGCCGAAAGGGTCGCCGATCCCGGCCCGCGTCGGCGGCAAGTCGCCGATCAAGTACGTCTTCTACGTCATCCGCGAGAACCGTACCTACGACCAGATCCTCGGCGACGTGAAGGAGGGGAACGGCGATCCCAACCTCTGCCTGTTCGGCGAGGAGGCGACCCCCAACGCCCACGCCCTGGCGCGCGACTTCGTCCTCTTCGACAACTTCTACGTCAACGCCGAGGTGAGCTACGGCGGCCACGCCTACTCGACCAGTGCCTACGCCACCGACTTCGTGCAGAAGGTCTGGCCGATGAACTACGCCGACCGCGGCGGCGACTACCTGGTCGAGGGGAACGGCCCGCGGCGCAACCCCTACGGCAACGTCACGGCGCCCCGCGACGGCTATCTCTGGGACGCCGCCGTCCGCGCCGGGGTGAGCGTGCGGAGCTGGGGCGAGTTCGCCGAGAAGAACAAGGAGACTGGTAAGGCCGAGGGGACGGTACCGGGGCTCAAGGGGCGGGTCGATCCGGACTACTCGCCTTGGGACCTCGACCTTCCGGACAACCGGCGGGTGGACGTCTGGCTGAAGAAGCTCCACGAGTACGAGGCGAAACCGGACGGCGCGGACGCCGGGAACGGGCTGCCGCGGCTTTCGATCATCCGCCTCCCCGGCGACCACACGCAGGGGACCCGCGACGGGGCGCCGACCCCGCGCGCAATGATCGCCGAGAACGACCTCGCCCTCGGCCGCATGGTGGAGGCGATCGCCAAGAGCCGCTTCTGGCCGCAGTCGGCGATCTTCATCCTCGAGGACGACGCCCAGAACGGCCCGGACCACGTCGACGCCCACCGCTCGGTGGCGCTGGTGGTGAGCCCCTACACCCGCCGCAAGGCCGTCGACAGCACCCTCTACACGACCGCCGGCGTGCTGCGCACGATCGAGCTGATCCTCGGGCTGCCGCCGATGAGCCAGTACGACGCCGCGGCGGCGCCGATGTACCGCGCCTTCCAGGCCGCCCCCGACCTCGCGCCCTTCACCCATCGCGAGGCGCGGGTCGCGCTCGACGAGAAGAACAGCCCGCAGGCTTACGGAGCCGCCGCCTCGGCGGCGATGAACCTCGAGGCGCCCGACCTCGCCCCGGACCTCGAGCTCAACGAGATCCTCTGGAAATCGGTCCGCGGGGCCGCCTCGCCCATGCCGCCCCCGGTCCACGCGGCTTTCGTGCGGCCGGCGAAGGCGGCAGCGGGCGACGATGACGATTGAGCAGAGGATGCATCTACACTCGCCTCTCGACAGGAGGATCCGGGATGAGCACCAAGTACGTCTACGCGTTCGGCGGCGGCACGGCGGAAGGTGAAGGGAGCCAGAAGGATCTCCTCGGCGGCAAGGGGGCCGGGCTCGCGGAGATGTGCCGGATCGGCATCCCGGTCCCTCCCGGCTTCACCATCACGACCGAGGTGTGCACGTTCTACCAGGACCATGGCGGCTCCTATCCCGAGAGCCTGGCGGACGAGGTGGCGGAGCAGCTCGCGCGGCTCGAAGCCCAGGCCGGCCAGCGTTTCGGCGACCCGCAAAACCCGCTGCTGGTCTCGGTGCGCTCCGGCGCGGCGCGCTCGATGCCGGGGATGATGGACACCATCCTCAACCTCGGGCTCTCCGAGGCGGCGGTGACGGCCTGGATCGCGCGCGGCGAGGACGCCCGTTTCGTGCTCGACGCCTGGCGCCGGCTGCTCACCATGTACGGCGACGTGGTGCTGGGCGTGCCGCATGCCGAGCTCGAGAAGATCCTCGGCGCCGCCCGCGAGGCCCAAGGGGCCGCCAACGACGCCGAGCTGAGCCCTGAGTCGCTGCGCGGCGTGGCGGACGCCTTCGAGGCGCTGATCGAGCAGCGCGCGGGTAAGCCCTTCCCGCAGGACCCGCACGCGCAGCTCTGGGGGTCGATCGGCGCCGTCTTCGCGAGCTGGAACAACCCGCGGGCGCACGAGTACCGCAAGATCGAAGGGATCTCCGACCGCCTGGGGACCGCCGTCAACGTGCAGGCCATGGTGTTCGGCAACCGCGGCGACGACTGCGCGACCGGCGTCGCCTTCACCCGCAACCCGGCGACCGGCGAGCGGCGGGTCTACGGTGAATATCTGATCAATGCCCAGGGCGAGGACGTGGTGGCGGGGATCCGCACTCCGAAGCCGATCGTCGGCGAAAAAAACGGGGAGGACGGGAGCAACGGCCTCGCCGAGGATTTCCCGACGGCCAGCCGCCAGCTCCTGGAGGTCTGCGAAAAGCTCGAGCGCCACTACCACGACATGCAGGACGTCGAGTTCACCATCCAGCACGACGAGCTCTTCATGTTGCAGACGCGGTCGGGGAAGCGCACCGGCCCCGCCGCCGTGCGTACCGCCGTCGAGATGGTGGAGGAGGGGCTGATCGATCGCCAGGAGGCGCTCGCCCGCGTCCAGCCCGCCCAGCTCGCCCAGCTCCTCGCTCCCGAGTTCGACCTCGAGCAGAAGAAGAAGGCGTTCGCCGCCGGCGCCCTCCTCGCCCACGGCCTCCCCGCCGGCCCCGGCGCCGCCTCCGGGCGGATCGCGTTGACCGCCGAGAAGGCGGCGGCGATGGTGGGGGACGGCAAGGGGCCGGTCCTCCTGGTGCGCGCCGAGACCTCCCCCGAGGACATCGTGGGGATGCACGTCGCCGCCGGCATCCTCACCTCGCGGGGGGGGATGACCTCCCACGCCGCCGTGGTCGCCCGCGGCCTCGGCAAGCCCTGCGTGGTCGGCGCCGGCGATCTCGACGTCGACGAGGACGCCGGGATCGTGCGGGTTGAGGGACGCAGCTTCAAGGAGGGGGAGGAGCTGTCGATCGACGGCACCACCGGCGAGGTGATCGCGGGCGCCCTCGCGACGCGCCCCTCCGAGGTGCTGCGCGTGCTGCTCGACGGGGCCGAGCCGTCCCCCACCTCGCGCGGCTTCGTCCAGCTCCTCGAGTGGGCCGACGGCGAGCGCCGCCTGCGCATCCGCGCCAACGCCGACACCCCGCGCGACGCGCGGGTCGCCGCCGCCCTCGGCGCCGAGGGGATCGGCCTCTGCCGCACCGAGCACATGTTCTTCGCCGACGAGCGCATCCCCTGGGTGCGCCAGATGATCCTCGCCGATGGCGCAGAGAACGCGGAGGCCCGCGCCGGCGCGCTCGCCAAGCTCCTCCCCATGCAGCAGCAGGACTTCGAGGGGATCTTCGCGGCGCTCGCCGGCCGGCCGATCACCGTCCGCCTGCTCGATCCGCCGCTCCACGAGTTCCTGCCCCACGACGAGAAGTCGCAGCGCATCCTCGCCAAACAGATGGGGATCGCCGCCGCCGACGTCAAGGCGCGGGCGGAGGCGCTCGCCGAGTCGAACCCGATGCTCGGCCTGCGCGGCTGCCGCCTGGGGATCACCGCTCCCGAGATCTACGAGATGCAGGTCGAAGCGATCGTGCGCGCCGCCGCCATCCGGGCGCGGGCGGGGGACGAGGTGCGGCCGGAGATCATGGTCCCGCTGGTCGGCACCGACGAGGAGATGGTCCGTCTGCGCGAGATGATCGTGACGGTGATCGAGCGCGTGCAGACGGAGGAGAAGGTGCAGCTCGGCATCCTGATCGGCACCATGATCGAGGTGCCGCGGGCGGCCTTGGTCGCCGACCGCATCGCCGCCCACGCCGACTTCTTCTCCTTCGGCACCAACGACCTGACGCAGATGACCTACGGCTACTCGCGCGACGACGTGGGGCGCTTCCTGCCGCAGTACATCGAATCGAAGGTCCTCGACCACGACCCCTTCCAGCGCATCGACGAGGAGGGGGTGGGGCAGCTCGTCCGCCTGGCCTGCGAGCGGGGGAGAGGGGCGCGCCCCGGCCTCCATCTCGGCATCTGTGGCGAGCACGGCGGCGATCCCCGCTCGATCGATTTCTTCGAGCGCGCCGGCCTCGACTACGTCTCCTGCTCTCCCTACCGGGTGCCGATCGCCCGCCTCGCCGCGGCGCAGGCCAGCCTGGCGCGGCAGGCCAGGGCGGAAGCCGCGGAAGCCGGAAGTCCCGTCAAGCCCTCGGGCTGGCCGGTGACCGAGCGGGACGGAACCCCGGGCGCCACACCGCTGGCGGCTTCCGCGGAGGCGTGAGGGCCGGCGGCGGCCCGTGGTTTGCAAAGAGTTATATCCGGAGGTAACCGGAAATGGACGATTCCGAACGGACGTACGGATACAGCGACGACATCTACCACGGCTCGCACGACCGGAAGGACGAGAAGAGCTACGAATACGGCGCCGAGAACGCCGAAGAGGTCGAGGGCGAGGCGCTGAGCCCCGAGGAGGCCGCCATGCACCTCGAAGGGCCCCGCCCCGATGCCACGGTGGAGTCCGCGGAACCCGACTCCTACGACTACGGCCGCAACGGCGAGTACGGCACCACCGAATCCTTCACCTGGGATCTTTCGACCGACGAGGCGAAGCCGGCGGCGCAAGGCTCCGAAGAGCCCGCGAAGGACGGGAAGAAGGAGCCGACCCTCGCCGAGCAGCGGCTCGAGCCGGCGAAGCGCGAGCCCTGAAGGCTCCTTGCCTGCTGGGGCGTCCTGCCCTGCGAAGCCTCACCCCCGGCCCCTCTCCACACGTGGAGAGGGGTGACTCTCCTGAAAAGTCAGTGCCCGTAGGCTGCGCTGTGCGCAACACCAACGTCGACGGTGCGCGCAGCGCACCCTACGGAAAGGCCCAGCGCAGGGCCCTCCCTCTCCACTTGTGGAGAGGGACCGAGGGTGAGGCTTCGCAGGGCAGGACGCCCGGTAAACCAGGCGCATTGACCGTAGCTCGTGGTCAGCCGAACGTGGCGTCGAGTTGCTGGGGGGAGAAAACGGCGAGCCGGCTGTCCTTGAACCCCTCGGGATCGCGAGTTACGACAGCCTCCACGCCAGTTGCCAGCCCCGCTTCGCTCAGCACCGCATCTTCGAAATCCTTGATGGGCGAATCGGCGGCGCGGGAAAGGACCTGATGGTCCACCGGCGCAACCAGGAACAGATCCACCAAGTCCCGAATCGCTGAGCGGGCAGCCGGTCTCCCCAGCGCCTTGGCAACCAAATAATAGATGGTCGTCAGGGTAGTGGCTCCCAAGACCCCTTCCAGCTCCCTACGCTCGACTCGCGCGATGAGCTGCGCCGCGGTGTCGCGGAAAAGAGGCCGGTCCAGGAGGACATCCAGCACGACGTTGGTGTCGAAGAGAACCTTCACCGGTGCTTCTCTGCGAGGTACCGGTGGTAGTCCTCCTCGCCGAGACCCCGCGCGATCCCCAGCAGACGCCGGGTCACGGGGGGAGGGGTTCTCGGGGATCGCGGGGTGCCTCGGGGGCCGGAGAGTCACGGGAGAGAATGATGATGTCCACCTCTTCCCCGGCTTGAAAGGGAAGCTCCGAGAGGCGGATTTCGCCGCTGTCGTCGATTCGGGCCGCTACTTTGTAGGCGCTCATTCCGTTCTGGCTCCAGTCTCCAAAGACTCGCTCAGTATAAACTCCCGCCCGGCGGTCCGCACGTGTCGGTGCGAACCGTCCTCGCGCGATTTATTCCTCCTCTCCATGTCCCGCATCCATCTCCTCTCCGATACCCTGGTCAACCAGATCGCCGCCGGCGAGGTGGTGGAGCGCCCGGCGTCGGTGGTCAAGGAGCTGATCGAGAACGCGCTCGACGCCGGCGCCTCGCGTGTGGAGATCCAGCTCGAGGGCGGCGGGAAGGCGCGGATCGCGATCGCCGACGATGGGCACGGGATGGGGCGGGACGACGCCCTGCTCGCCTTCGACCGCCATGCGACCAGCAAGATCGCGAGCTTCGACGACCTCGAGCGAGTGGCGACGCTGGGATTCCGCGGCGAGGCGCTCGCCACGGTGGCCGCCGTGGCGCGGGTCGAGCTGACCACGGCCGAGCAGCCGGGGGACGGGCAGCGCGTCGCCATCGAGGGGGGACGGGTGCGGGTGGCGGAGCCGTTCTCCCGTCCGGTGGGCACCACGATCGACGTCCGCTCGCTGTTCTTCAACGTGCCGGCGCGGCGCAAGTTCCTGAAGTCGCCACAGACCGAGCTGCGGCGCGCCATGGAGGTGGTGCAGGGGTACGCCCTGGCGCGCCCGGACGTCCGCTTCCAGGTCGTCCACGAGGGGCGCGAGCTGCTCGACGCCCTGCCGGCGCCGGCGCTGGCGCCCAACACCGCGGCCGGCTCGCGCGAGCGGATCGGCCAGATCTTCGGCCCCGAGCTCGCTCGCGAGCTCGCCGAGATCCCCCCGGGCCCCGACGCCGAAGCGATGGGGCGGCCGGGAGAGGCGATCCGCGGCTTCGTGGGCACCCCGGCGACGGCGCGCGGCCGGCGCCAGTTCGTCTACGTCAACCACCGCCTGATCCGCGACCGCGCCGTGCTCGCCACCTTCTACCGTGCCGTGCGCGACGAGTGGCGGCACGAGGACTTCCCGGCCCTCTTCCTCTTCCTCGACGTCCCTCCGGAGCAGGTGGACGTCAACGTCCATCCGCAGAAGGCGGAGGTCCGCTTCCGCGATCCGAGCCTCCTCGACCGCCTCTACGACGCCCTGCGCCGGACGCTCGAGCGCGCCCGTGGCGAGGAGGCGGCGCCGCTGCGGCCGCCGGCCGCCGAGCCGTACGTCCCGTTCGCCTGGCAGGGGCTCGGCGAGAAGCGCACGATGGTTCCCTGGGAACGCACGGCCGGCCCTGCCGCCGAGGTGACGGGAACGCCGGGAGCCTCGCCCGCCGCCGTCGACCTGCCGGTGATCCCCACCCGCCTCGCGACGCCGTCCTACGCGCCGGTGCAACGGCCGATGGTCCCCCTCTCCGGGCGCCACGGCGAGGCGCGGCCGTTCCGTCTGCTCGGGCAGTACAAGGGGACGCTGATCCTGCTCGAGGGGCCGGACGGCCTCTACCTGATCGACCAGCACGTGGCCCACGAGCGCATCCTCTACGAGCGCCTGCGCCGGTCGATGGCGGACCAGCGCCCCGCCGTGCAGCACCTGCTGACCCCGGTGCTGCTCGACCTCGCCCCGGCCGAGCGGCTGCGGCTCCAGGAGCTCGCGCCCGGCCTCGAGGAGCACGGCTTCGGATTGTCGGCTCTCTCCGGCAAGACGATGGCGCTCACCTCGACCCCCGCCGTCCTCTCGGCCGCCGACGCCGAGGTGCTGCTGCGCGGGCTGGCCGCCGACGCCGGCGACGGCACGCACGGCGCGGACGACCTCGCCCGCGAGATCCTCGAGACGCTCGCCGCCAGCATGGCCTGCAAGGCGGCGGTCAAGATGCACCACCCCCTCTCGGCGCCCGAGATGGAGGCCCTGGTCGCCGAGCTGTTCACCGCCGAGCAGCCCTACGCCTGCCCGCACGGCCGGCCGATCGTGTTGCAGATGACCGATTCGGACCTCGAGCGGCGGTTCGGACGGCGCTAGCCGGCTTGACCGCCCTACGCTCTCGCGCGGCGCGCCCGCTTGGCCTCGTACATCCGGGCATCGGCCAGCTTGAGCGCTTCGGCCAGGGTAGCCGCGTCGCCCGGCACGGCGGCCTCGCCGAGATCGAGATGGAGCTCGACGCCGGGATAGCTCCCGGCGGCCAGGCGGGCCACCGCCTCCTCGAGGCGCCGGCCGAGCCCGGGGTGCTCCCCCGGCAGCAGGGGGAGGGTGAGCACGAACTCGTCGCCGCCGACCCGGAAGAGGAAGCGCGCGTCCACCGGGCGCAGCTGGCCCAGCATCGCCTCGGCCACCTGGCGCAGGCAGAGGTCCCCTACCGAGTGCCCCAGCGAGTCGTTGAGGATCTTGAAGCCGTGGAGGTCGCCGGCCCAGACCCGGAACGACTGGCCGAGGGCGTGGGGATCGGCGAGGAGCTGATCGAGCGCGCGGCGGTTGCGCAGCCGGGTGAGGTCGTCGGTGAGGATGGCGGTGTGCAGGTCGCGCCAGCGTTGGAGGCGGTGCAGAGCCGAGCCGAGCAGGCGGGCGCCGGTCTCGAGGAAGCGCTGGTCCTGGTCGCTCCAGGGGCGGCGGTCCGGCGGCAGGGCCGCGATCAGGGCCGCCGGCACCACCGAGGCCAAGGGTCCCAGGGGGACGACGGCGAGGCCCGAGGGGACCGCCGGATCGAAGCTCCGGAGCCCTTCGTTGACCAAGGCGAGCAGCGCTTCATCCCAACGGCTGCCCGCCGCCTGAACCGGCGGCAAGGTCTCGACCGGGCGCAGGCCGGCTTCGCAGGCGACCCAGGGGGCGCCCTCCTGCGCCGTCACCACGGCCCCCCAGGCGAGCTCGGCCGCCTCCACCAGCACCTCGAGGGTCGGCTGGGTCACCGCCTCCTGGCCGTCCTCGACCGCCTCGTCGAGCTCGCGCGACAGCTCGGCGAGAACGGTCGAGTAGCGGGTGATTGTTTCGATCGCGTGGTTGGCCGAAGCATTCTCCGTCATGACGGCTTTCCGGGAATCCTGATCGGGAGCTCCATGGTAGCAAGAAAGCAGCCGCCGCAACGAGCCCGCGGCTCCTCTCCCGCTGATACCATGGGAAGTCATGGTCTTCGGACGGCGCGATCCCACCCCCCTCGAAAAGCGCCTCGGCTACCGCTTCAAGCGTCTCGACCTGCTGGAGCTCGCGCTCACCCACCGCTCGTGGGCCAACGAGCAGGGGATTCCCGAGCACTACGAGCGCCTGGAATTCCTCGGCGACGCCGTGCTCGGCGTGGTGACTGCCGAGTGGCTCTATCAGAACCACCCCGAGCTCCCCGAAGGGGACCTGTCGAAGCACAAGGCGCAGCTGGTCAGCCGCGACGCGCTGGCCCGGCACGCCCTCGACATCGGCCTCGGCCCCGCGCTGCGCATCGGGGTGGGGGAGGACCGCTCGGGCGGGCGGACCAAGGCCTCGCTCCTCGCCGACTCGATGGAGGCGGTGTTCGGCGCCCTCTTCCTCGACGGCGGCCTCGAAGCGGCGCGCAAGGTGATCCTCGCGATGGTGACCGACGCCTTCGCCGAGCTCTCGCGGCAGGCGGTGACCGACGCCAAGACCCAGCTCCAGGAGGTCGCCCAGGCGCTCGGCTGGGCGCTCCCCGAATACCGCATCACCGACGCGCTGGGCCCCGACCACAGCAAGACCTTCGTCGTCGAATGCTGGCTGGACGGGGAGCTCGGCGGGCGCGGCGAGGGGCCGAGCAAGAAGGTGGCCGAGCAGCGGGCCGCTACCGACGCGTTGGCGAAAATGCCGGATCGGTGAAACCTCCGATCGGAGGTAACTGGAGTACAATCCCGCCCCCATGAGCAGCCAGGCCACCTCCGCCGTCCCCGCCGTCCCCGTCACCACCCTCCGCGAGCTCTCCCGCAACATCGGCCAGACGGTCGAGCTGCGGGGTTGGATCGACAACAAGCGTTCGAGCGGCAAGATCGCCTTCCTCCAGGTGCGCCTCACCGGCGGCGTCGTCCAGGCGGTCGCCGGCCGCAAGGACGTCTCCGAGAAGGACTGGGAGGAGATCGAGCGCGCCACCCAGGAGTCGACCGTCAAGGTCACCGGCGTCGTCAAGGAGGACAAGCGGGCGCCGAGCGGCGTCGAGATCCAGTGCTCGGGCTTCGAGCTGCTGTATCTGACCCCCGAATACCCGATCACCCCCAAGGAGCACGGCACGGCGTTCCTGATGGAGCACCGCCACCTCTGGCTGCGCTCGAGCCGCCAGCGCTCGGCTCTCCGCGTGCGCAGCGAGGTCGAGCAGGGGATCCGCGACTTCTTCTACGAGCGGGACTTCACCCTGATCGACTCGCCGATCCTCACGCCCGCCGCCTGCGAGGGAACCTCGAACCTGTTCGAGACCGACTACTTCGGCGACAAGGCGTACCTCTCGCAGTCGGGGCAGCTCTACCTCGAGCCGGCCGCGGCGGCGCTCGGCAAGGTGTACTGCTTCGGCCCCACCTTCCGCGCCGAGAAGTCGAAGACCCGCCGCCACCTGATGGAGTTCTGGATGGTGGAGCCCGAGGTCGCCTTCCTCGAGTTCGCGGGGATCTGCGCCCTCGCCGAGGAGTTCGTCGGCTACCTCGTCGCCCGCGTCCTCGACCGCTCGCGCGAGGAGCTGAAGATCCTCGAGCGCGACACCGCGAAGCTCGAAGCGGTGGTGCCGCCGTTCCCGCGCATCACCTACACCGAGGCGGTCAAGATCTTGAACGACAAGGGGAACCCGATCCAGTGGGGGGACGACTTCGGCGCCGACGAGGAGACGCTGATCGCGAGCGGCTACGACCGGCCGTTGATGGTCACCAAGTTCCCCGCCTCCTTCAAGGCGTTCTACATGCAGCCCGACCCGGAGAACCCGGAGGTGGTGCTCGGCCTCGACCTCATCGCCCCCGAGGGCTACGGCGAGATCATCGGCGGCAGCCAGCGCATCCACGACCACGACCTGCTGCTCGAGCGCATCCATTCGCACAAGCTGCCGGTCGAGTCGTTCCAGTGGTATCTTGACGTCCGCAAGTACGGCTCTTTTCCGCACAGCGGCTTCGGCATGGGGATCGAGCGCTTCGTGGCCTGGATGACCGGGGTCACCCACCTGCGCGAGACCATCCCCTATCCGCGGATGCTGTACAAGATCTACCCGTAAGGCTCTCCTTCCCGCGTGACGCTCGGGGCGGCCCTCGCGGCCGCCCGTTCACTTTTGCCCGCCGCCTTTGCCCTCCATCATGCCAAACAAGACCCCCAGCCGCCTCGTCACCGGAGCCGCGCTCGCCGCGTTGATCCTGATCTGGGGAACCACCTGGGCGGCGATCCGGGTGAGCCTGCGCGGCATCCCGCCGTTCACCGGCATCGCCCTGCGTTTCGGCCTCGCCGGGGCGGTGCTGCTGGTCCTCGCGCCGGTCCTGGGGGTCAAGCTCGGCCGCGCCCCGAACGAGCGCTTCCTCTGGGTGATCAACACGCTGCTCACCTTCGCCATCCCCTACGGCATCCTCTACTGGGCCGAGCAGAGCGTCCCCTCGGGGCTCGCCGCGGTGCTCTTCGCCAGCATGCCGCTGATGGTGGTGGTGAGCGCCCACTTCGCCCTCCCCGGCGAGCGGATGACCCTGCGCGGCGCCCTCGGCATCCTGATCGGCTTCGCCGGCATCGTGGTCATCTTCTCGGAGGACTTCCAGGCCCTGGGCGGCGCGAGCGTGCGCACGGCCGCCGCCTTCCTCCTCATCGCCCCCCTCTGCGCGGGCCTGAGCAGCGTCGCGGTGAAGAAATGGGGCGCGGGGATCCACCCGATCTCGGTCGGCGCGGTGCCGATGGCGGCCACCGCCCTGCTGATGGGAGGGCTGGCCCTCGCCTTCGAGTCGGGGCGCGCCGTCCACTTCGACCAGCCCTCCGTGCTCGCCGTCCTCTACCTCGGCATCGTCGGCTCGGCCTTCCCCTTCACTATCTACTTCTGGATGCTCAAACACCAGACCGCCACCGCCATGTCGCTGATCAACTACGCCACCCCGGTGATCGCCGTCGCCGTGGGAACCCTCTTCATGGCCGAGCCCGTCACCCCGCGCGTGATCGTCGGCTCGGCGATGGTGCTGGTAGGGGTTGGGGTGGCGCTGCGGAAGAAGAGGGTGGGGGCGGGGTAGCAGGAGTACAATCCTCCGTCATGACGCATCTCTTGCAACGGGCCCTCGCGGAAATCGAAAAGCTCCCAGCGGAGACCCAGGATGCCCTGGCCGCGCGTATCCTGGCTGATCTGGAGGATGAACGAGCCTGGACGGCGAGCTTCGAAGCCACTTCCGCTGAGCAGTGGGATCGGCTAGCGGCCCTGGCCCGGAAGGATCTCTCGCACAGTGGCACGGTTAGCCCCGAAGGGGCGACAGCATAGAAGCCTGGGCGTCAGCCCAGCCTCTTATACACAACTCGCTGTTCTGGCTGCTGTGGCCTGCGACCTCATCCCCTATCCCCTTCTCCTAAAGGAGAAGGGGGACGACTCCGAAGCGTCTTGCCCGTAGGGTGCGCTGTGCGCACCAGAAACCTTGATGGTGCGCACAGCGCACCCTACGAAGGCTCACCTTTGTGGAGCGTCCTCCCTCTCCTTTAGGAGAGGGAGACAGAGGGTGAGGTCGCAGGCCTTCAACATCTCCTGTCTGGAGATGTGTATAAGAGGGTGGGCGTCAGCCCCAGGTCCACGGTCCCTACCTTGCCCGAGCCCTTAAGGGGCGCCAGCAGACCTGACCCTCAGCCTCACCAACCTTTGTATCATTGTCTTCTCGCGGACGCCCGTGCGGCCTGCTGCGGCTTACTTTGGGACCCGATGCGATCTCTGAATAGGCTTGGCGAGATGAGGGCTTGACTCATTATCGGTTTCAGATAATCATAGAGGAGGAGGTTACGAGGGATGCCGAAGCGGCGACTTCTGGAATGGACCTTTGTGATCAGCAGCATGGCCGGCGAGGTGGGACTGAGCCGGATATCCTCACCTTTGAGGAATTCCTACCAAGTTGGCGGATTCGTAGTGATGAGCCTTGCTGTGGCAGTCCTCATTGCCGCGGACTGGAAAGAAGACCGTGAGCTATTCAAGGCCTTCCAGAGGGCGTACAGAGCGGGCGCCAAGGAATTTAGACTCTTGCAGGTCCTTGAACGTCTTGTTCCGGAGAGAGTCGCAGAGGAGGAGGGCGGGGATCTGCTTGAAAAGATTGCCCAGTGGAACAGCCCAGAGTGGCGTTGGAAGCGTAGGCGCGTCATCGCCCAGGGAATGTTTTGGATCTTGCTGAACGGCGGGCGGGAGTATATGGCGGTCTTGATGAAACGGCTTTTCAGGCTTGAACGATAGGAGTTGGGTCATGCGAGTGGATTCAAAGACGGCACTTCTCCAGGCATTGCTCACCGGCGAGGGCTTCGGGCTCGAGTTGCAGCAGCGGATCGAAGAGCGCACTAATGGTCGCACGCGGCTATCGCCAGGGACGCTCTACCCAGCACTGCGAGAGCTCGAGCGCGACGGGCTGGTTGAGAGCTTCGAGGGCGAAACTGTCCCCGAACGCGGGGGGCGTCCCCGCATCTATTACCGGCTGACCGGCGAGGGGCGGCGGGTCGCATATGAGGAACGGGTGGCCGGGTGGGGGTTGTTCGGGGCGGCGGGAACTCCTGAGCCAATTGCCGGGTAACACTGCGAGGACTAGCATATGGAATCAGAAGACAACCTAGAGAAAGAGGGCTCATGGTACCGTGACGCCCTACAGCGGTCTGCGTTGCTAAAAGACCTGAGATTGTTGACTGTGTGCCGGTCGGGGGAGGCGAAACAAATCTTTGGCAGCGAAGAGCTGAGACGAGCTTACTTGAAGAAGCTGTTAAATCGTATGCTCCACGAGTACAGCCTCAGCGATCCCATGGCTTCCGAGTCAGTGCAACTTTTATCGCAAACGTTTGCGAAGTACGACATCGAGTTCGGGATTATGCATGACGTGCAGACAACGAAAGGTAGCGACGGCGGAAGAGATGTTCAGCTAATCGACCAGTCATCGATCGCGGAAGCAACGGAGACGCAGCCTAAAGAGGCAAAGGCCGAACTTGCGTCGCCCGGTGGCTTGCGGTTCGTGTACCGGCTACTTCCGGTGCGCTTGCAGACAGAGGACTTCGGCGACGTCCTCGAGACACTGGCGGCGATGAATGGAATTCCCGCTTGGAGGCGCGGTCTCAGAGTGGGCTGCTGTGCACTCTGGCTCCTCAAGAATGCGATTCACGAGAGCTGCATGCGACTTCTCCAAGAAGGGATGGCGAGGCTGTTCAGGAAGGAAGGAAGCCGATGAGCGATCTGCGGCAGGAAATTTTGGCAGCTCTGATCAATGGGCCCGGCTACGGCCTCGAACTGGCCGCGCGCCTTCGCGAGCGTGGGGCCGGTGGGCTGCCAGCGAGCGGCAACCTCTACCCGCACCTGCGAGCCTTGGAACGCGAAGGCCTGGTTGAGAGCTTCGAAGGGGAGGCCGTTCCGGAGCGTGGCGGCAGGCCGCGCATCTACTATGAACTGACCGGCGAAGGACAGCGCGTCGCCCTGGGCGAGGCGCAGGGGACGAGGTGGGGATTGGTCCTGATAGGCGGTACGGAGCCTGCCTTAGGGTAGACGGTCACCGGGAGAACGCGCCATGGAACCGAAGACGATGGAGCTCGTCGCCGTCGACAGGAAGGGGACAGAGGCTCTCGCCGCCGAGAGAATGCGCTCGTGGCCGCATGAGCTTGCAACCCGCGAGGAAGGCTCTGCGAGGCAGAGTGCGCCTCGCCTGCCATCGGCTTTCGTTGTCATCGCACTTGTGCTGCCGCGCCGGCTCTACAAGGAGGATCTCGGCGATGCCATGGAAACCCTGGCGGCCTTGGAGAACGCCGGCGCCCCAAGGTGGCAGTGGTGGCTCAAGATCTGCTCTACGTACTTGTGGCTACTGGTCAATGTGGTCCGTGAGCTCACCTCCGTGCTGCACGGAAAAGGTACGTCTTCGAAGAGCTGAAGCGACCTGCGAGCGCTCTTCCCATTGACGGGGAGGGCGAGGTGGGTGCCATCTCCAGGAAGGGGACCTCGACAGAGCGGGTCGCCACCGCACTCCCTCCTCGCTGGAGAGGCGAGAAGGCTCGAGCTAGTAGCCGGCGGGACGCCGGCGCTCTCAGGGAAGGCGAACTGGGGAGTGGAAGAACCTCTACCCCAGTCTCTCCTACCATCCTACCCATAAACCACCCTCCGCTTCATCCGCCAAACACCACCATCGCCAGCAGCGCCGCGAGTGACATCAACCCCCAGGCGCCCAGCGTCGGGATGGGGATCACCTGGACCAGCGTCGTTTGGTCCTCGAGGCGGCGGGGTCAAGTCGCCGCATCGTGGAACGCTCTTTCGATTGCGCTACGGGCATTCCTCACCAGCTCCGGAGCGGCGTCGACAGTCGCCAGACGCGAGCGCAGAATCTCAAGGTCCGCCATCTGATGCTTGGCGGCTTGATCCAGGAACGCGAAATCCTTGTCGCGTCCGGCGATCGCCTTGGCGATCAGCAGATCGTGCACCTCGAGGCACAATCCTTTCGATCCGCGGGTGTTCTGATTCTGCACGATCACCAGGCGTTGCTTCCAACCTGGCGGCAGGATGGCGGTTTCCTCGCCGACGCCTTGAGCGTAATACCCGAAGGTCTCGTGGAACGGCGAGAGCTCGCCGATGCTTCCCTCGATGAGGTCGGCGCGCTCGGGATGATTCAAGGGAAAGAGATCGGCCTCGACGGAGACGCGCATCGGCGCTGGAGCGTCGGGAAACTGCCCGAGGATCGCCTGGCTGCCGATCACGACGATCTCGTCGTCGGCGACGATGACCGCGGCGGCGCGGATGAGGTGCTCGAGCTGTTCCCGGGTCACGGCGTAGGGGAGAGAAGTTCCCGGGTCTCGCGCCAGATCTTCCAGCGCTCCTGGGGCTTCAAGGCGCCGGCGAAGGGGGTCGATTGCCGGAGCTCGTCGGCGAGATCGCTGCGTTCGGTGAGGAAGCGGGCGATCGAGGAGTCATCGCCTGCCAGGATCTCCGCCCATTTCCGCGCGTAGAACGGCGCCTCGGACTTCTCCGTCAGCCAGGACTGCACACGCAGGCGCGCGTTCGCCAGGATCTCCGGCTGAGCCGGGAAGCGCTCCGCGATCACGCGGTGATACGCAACGCTTCTTTCCTCAGCCAGCCGATGTAAGTCCATAGCGAAGATAAAACTAACACAGCAGCTCATCGCAGGGCCCCCCTCTTCTCCCGGCGGTCGGGAGGGAGGCGGGGAGAAGAGGGCCGGGGTGATGAGGGCCCGCCGCGGCGGAAGCGCCGCGAGAAAGGATGACCTCGGGGGCGGAGGCGCCGATTCGGAGATCGTGCAGGCTTGTGACGCTGACCCTGCCGCCGATCCCTCACTCCCCCGGCCCCTCTCTCCCAGCCTCCCACCCAGCCCACCGGGCGAGAGGGGAGAACGACGCAGGCCGGAGGGCGGCAGCCACCCCCCGGCTTTCCTACCGTCCTACCTCAGACCACCCGCCGCTTCATCCTCCAAACCGCCACCATCGCCAGCAGCGCCGCAAGGCCATCAACCCCCAGGCTCCCAACGTCGGAATCGGGATCACCTGGACCAGCGCCGTGTAGTCCTCGACCTCGCCGTCGGGGGCGGGGCCGGTGAAGGTGAGGCCGGACTGCGAGCTGATGCGGCAGCGGACTCCGGCGTTGCCGTCGGGGGAGCCGGCGGGGACGGGGAAGGTGCGGGTGACGTTGGCGTTGCCGGGGAGCATCAGGTCGGTCACCACGTGCTCGCCGGCGTCGGCCCAGCTGTGGTTCTCGTTGAAGTCGATCCAGCAGTTGACGAAGCCGCCGGTCGCGCCGGTGCGGAGCTGGATGATCCCGAGCTGGCCGACCTGCAGCACGGCGGGGAAGCTGACGCCGTCCTCGTCGGCGCCGTCGCCGTCGAACTGGGCGCTCGGCTGGCCGTCCGGCTCGGTGTCGACGGTCGCGCCGAGGGTCGGGTTGTTGATCGGCAGCACGAGGTGGCGGGCGCCGTTCTGGGCGAGAGTGGTGGGGAAGGGGGCCGGCGCGTCGCCGAAATCGTACCCCTCGGTGGTGACGGCGTAGTCCTCGACCTCGCCGTCGCCCGCCGGGCCGCCGGGGCCGGGGACGCCGGTCGAGCTCAGCCGGAAGCGGGCGTAGGTGAACCGCGACTTGGCGTCGCAGGGGACGTTCACCACCACGGTGTTGTTGCCCGAGACCAGCGCCAGGCTGCTCGCGATGCGATCACGGGGACTGTCGAAGTGCCCGTCGCCGTCGAAGTCGATCCAGGCGTCGAGGCGCGGGGTGGCGATCCCCGCCGTGTTGGTGAGATTGACCGTCACGTTCGCCGTCGTGCAGGCGATCAGCACGCCGCCGTTGGGGAAGGTGACGCCGTCCTCGTCGGCGCCGTCGCCGTTCGCCCCCGCCGAGGGCTGGCCGTCGGTCTCGCTGTCCTCGGTGGCGCCGAGGGAGAAGCCGGCGACGACGCGATGGTTCGGGCCGCCGGCGGCGATCGTGGTGCCGTAGCTGTCCGGCGCGTCGCCGAAGTCGACGGCGCCGATGTTGACCGGCGTAGTCCTCGACCTCGCCGTCGGCCGCGGCGCCGGCGGGTCCGAGGTTGCCCGCCGAGGAGAGGCGGAAGCGGGCGTAGGTCCTCGCCTGCACGGCGGTGCAGGGGACGTTGAAGGTGAGGGCGTTGCTGCCGGCGGCGAGCGGGAGGCTGGTGAAGATGTGCTCGCCGGCGTCGTTGAAGTTGCCGTTGCCGTTGAAGTCGATCCAGGCGTCGAGCTTGCCGGCGGCGCTCGCCGTCACCGCCACGTGCGCCGTCTGGCAGGCGGTGAGCACGGAGGTGAAGGTGACGCCGTCCTCGTCGTCGAAGCAGGTGCCGACGCGGCTGGTGCCGGCCGTGGTGTCGTCGCCGTCGGCGTTCGCCGAGGGCTGGCCGTCGGGCTCGGTGTCGACGCAGGAGCCGAGCATCAGCGGATTGAGCGGGTTGACGACGTGGCTCGCCGCTCCTGCTCCGGCCGTGCCATAGCTGGCCGGCGCGTCGCCGAAGTCCTTGCCGACGACGCCGACCAGGTAGTCCTCGACCTCGCCGTCGGGGGCGATGCCGGTGGGTCCGAGCCCGCCCGCCGAGGAGCAGCGGAAGCGGGCGTAGGTCAGCCCCGGCACCGCGCCGGCCGGCACGGCCGGGTTGAGCACGGTGGGGGCGCCGGTCGGGATGATGAGGTCGGTCGCGATCTGCTCGCCGGGCGAGTCGCCGAAGACGCCGTCGCGGTTCCAGTCGATCCAGGCGTCGAGCACGCAGGCCTTGGGGCCGCCGGCGGTGACGGTGAACGCCGCCGTGGCGCCCGGCACGAACGGGCCGGTGAAGGTGACGCCGTCCTCGTCGTCGCCGGGGACGGCGCAGGTGCCGATCGTGAGGTCGGAGGCGGTCTGGTCGTCGGCGTTGGCGGCGGCGTTCTGGTGCAGCCCGTCGTCGGCGTCGACGCAGGCGCCGAGGTAGGGGGCGCCGGCGACGCCGAGCCGGTGGGCGGCGCCGTTGTTGAGCGCCGTGGTGTTGTAGTTCCCCTGCGCGGTGCCGGCCTGGACGTCCGGCGCGTCGCCGTAGTCGTAGCGCGGCTGGGCGGTGGGGCCCGTGCTGGCGATGAACCCGAAGTCCACCGTCAGGTTGGTGTTGGCGTCGCCGTCCTCGGAGGTGGGCTCGCCGCCGTTGGTGAGGGTCACCGGATGGCTGCCGGTGAGCGCTCCGAGGTTGGTGCCGTTGTCGTCGCCGTCGACGTCGTCGTCCGGATCGGGGGCCGGATCGTTGCCGGTCGCTGACACCTTGCCGGCGAGGGCGCCGCCGCCGGAGAAGCTCGACGGGTCGACGATCACGATGTAGTTGCCCGGCGCCAGGTTGTTGAACTGATAGCGGCCGGCGAAGCCGTTGACGGTGGCGCTGGTGGTGGTGCCGAGGTACTCGTCGAGGGTCGGCAGGCCGTCGTTGTTGGCGTCGACGTAGAGGTCGAGGCGGACGCCGTCGATCCCCATCTCGCCGTTCTGCGGCTCGTAGAGGCCGTTGTTGTTGGTGTCCATCCAGACCTGGTTGCCGAGCGCGAGGTTCCCCGCCGCGGCGACCAGGCCGGCGTCGATCGTCGGGTTGTACTCGCCCGGGGCGAGCACCACCTCCGCCGTGGCGCCGTCGCTGGTGCGGGGGTTCGAATCGACCGTCGCGTCGGTGCCGGCGGTCGGGGTGGTGAAGCCGGTCGCCGAGGCCGGTTTGACGAACTGGACGAAGTAGCGGAGCCCGGGGACCAGGCCGTCGAAGCGGTAGTAGCCCGGCCGGCCGTAGACGTCGTCGGCGGTGACGGTCGAGGCGATCAGCGCGTCGACCGCCGGCTCGGGGGTGCCGTTGCCGTTGTCGAGGAAGAGCTTGACGGTGACGCCGTTGGCGCCGTCGGTCGGCGGCTCGTTCTGCAGGCCGTCGCCGTTCCTGTCGAACCAGACGTAGTCGCCGAGGGCGGCGAGCTGGGTGGCGATCAGCCCGGCGTCGACGTCCGGGTTGTGCTGGTTCGCCGCCAGGGTGACCAGCGGCGTGCAGCCGTTGACGGGCGAGGCGTCGGAGCCGGTGGCGCCGGTCCCCTGGCCCGGGATGGTGATCTTGAAGGTCGGCGGCGGCGTGAAGCAGACGAAGTAGCTCCCCGGCGCGAGCCCCGGGAACTGGTACCAGCCCGCCGCGCCGTCGGGGCCGTTGCTGGTCACCGTCGAGGAGAGCGGCACGTCGTCGAGCGTCCCCGGCACGCCGTCGGGGCCCGGCGCCAGCAGCCGGACGTAGACGTCGTTGAGGCCGGTCGGGCCGTCGTCCTGGATGCCGTTCTTGTTGGTGTCCACCCAGACGAAGTCGCCGAGGCTGGCGGCGTCGCAGGCGCCGAGCGTGACCCCCACCTTCTGCGGCTCGGCGGCGAGCGAGCCCAGGCCGTCGGCGCGGTCGGCCTGGTAGGCGAAGGAGTTGTAGGCGAAGGTCCCCGCCGGCACGTTGCCGGGAGTGGTCATGAAGAAGAAGAAGTCGAGGGTGTCGGAGGGGTTGACCACCCGGCTGCCGAACTCCACCTTGAACGAGCGCACGCTGGTGATCGGGTCGGGCGCCACCGTCGTCCAGTTCGGCGGATCGCACGCCGTGGTCGGCCCGCCCACCTCGCCGCGGCAGGGGTTGCCGGAGGTCGAGTAATAGATCACGGTGCCCGGCGGTGGGGTGATCGGCGCGATCAGCAGCGGCGTCCACTGCGAGCCGCGCGGCGAGGTGTCGCGCACGCCGGTGTCGCCGACGAAGGGGAGGATGTCGATCAGCACGAAGTTCTGCATCGGCACCGACCCCGGGTTCTGCACCCGCAGGCGGTACTTGAGGGCGCCGCCGGTCAGCGTGCCGGCCGAGGTCGAGACCGAGCCGCCGTCGCAGGTCCCCTGGATCGTCTTGCTGGAGACCAGCTGGGCGATCCCCGCCACGGTGACGTTGCCGGTCGCCCGGCAGATCGTCTCGGCGGTGTCGCCGTCGCCGTCGAGGTCGAGCGTGTCGGCCTGCGAGGCGCCGGAGCAGCGCAGGCCGAGGCCGGGGGCGTCGCTGTCGAGGGTGAAGTTGTTGGCGAGCGAGCCGGCCACGGCGCCGACGCGGATCGTGGTCGAGATGTTGATCCACACCTGCTGGCCGACGCCGAGGTTGCCGCTGCCGGCGTTCCAGCGCCAGCGCAGCAGGGTGCGGCCGGTGTTGGCGAAGTTCGGGATCTGCTCGAAGGTCTGCGGGGCGGGCAGGCCGGTCCCCTGGTCGTCGAAGCTCCAGCTCGCGAACACCAGGTCGACCGGCAGCAGGTCGGTGGCGATCAGGCCCTGGAGCGGCACCGGGTCGCTCGACTGCGCGGCGCTCCTCACCCGCAGGCGCCAGGCGACCGTCTGGCCGGGGTTGACCACGCCGCCCGTGAGGTTGTCCTTGGCCGGGTTGAGCTGCACGAAGGGGCCGCTCAGGGTGAAGGTGTTGCAGGAGTGGCCGGAGACGTTGGTCGGCCCCGCCGTGTAGACGGCGGTCGAGTCGGCGCAGTTCTGGATGCTGGCGCCGAAGGCGACCGGGGCGCCGGCGTGGTCGGGGTTGACGATCTGGCCGGTGATCTGCGGCCGGCTGGCGGTGCTCATCCCCACCGCCGCCTGGCCGTACTCCCAGCTGATCGCGGGTGACGTACTCGCCGGCGCCGAGGCCCGGCGGCGGCGCGGTCAGCGTCGTGCTGGTGGTCGCGTTCGGCGAGCTTCCCCAGAGGGTGAAGACGCCGGGGGCGGTGTTCTTCTCGTAGCTCACCCGCACGCCGACGCCGGCCGCGAAGTCGCTCAGGTTGTTGTAGGAGCCGGTGGTGACGCTGGCGATCTGGAGCTGGATGGGGACGGTGTCGACGACCACCAGGGTGTCGAGCGGCACGTTGCCGCTGTTGCTCACCGCCAGCTCGTAGCTGAAGGTCTGGTTGAGGGTCGGCGGGTTGGGGCTGTTGCCGTTGATCCCCTTCGCGAGGCCGGTGCCGGGGCTGGGCACGAAGGTGGTGACCGGATGGGTGACCGTGCCGACGCCGAGGTTCTGCGACGGCTGCCCCAGCGGCGTGCCGGTGGCCGTGAAGCTGTTGGTGACGCTGGTGCCGCTCGGGAAGGTGGCGCTCGGGAAGGTGACGTTGACCTGGATGTCACAGTTGCTCCCCGGCGTCACCGGCAGCGAGCAGGGACTGGTCCAGGTCACCGTCGCGGGGGTCGTGCCGACGCAGCCCGGCTGGCAGTCCGCCGCCGGAGAGGCGCCGTTGAACACCGTCCCTGGGGGGAGGGTATCGACGACCGGGCCCACCGCGGTGAGGTTCAGCGAGCCATTGGAATTGGAGAGGTTCGAGATCCGCAGCCGGTAGCTCTCCGGCATATCGAGGTTGGCGGGAGACGTGAGCAGAGCCTTCGTCAGGCTCACCTGCAGGCTCGCCTTGGCGGTCACGGTGACCGGCGGCGTGGTAAAGGTCCCGGGGGTGGCGCCGAGGTTGATGCCGTCCGCCGTGTTGGTGGCCGCGGTGCCGTCAGGGGTCGAGCCGTTGGGGAAGCGGACGTTGATCAGCAGGTCGCCGCTGTTGCCGGCGGTCAGCGGGGTGACCATCACGAACTGCACCCGCGTGCGGCCGCTCCCCATGTAGTTCGGGGTGACGTTGACCGCCGCCACGTCGCCGGTGGGGCTCGCGGGCACGGTCGACAGGAACTGCACCGAGGCCGGCAGCAGGTCGTCGACCTCGGCGTTCAGGCAGGGTCCGGAGGTGCTGCTGCAGTTGTAGGTCAGGCGGTAGCCGAAGGACTGGCCGGTCTGCTTGGTGTTGCCCGGGATCGACCTGGATGGCGGACTTGACCAGGGGCTGGGCGTTCGCCGCCCCCGCTGCCCCCAGGGTATGACCGATGAACAGGGCGGCCGCAACGGCCACTAGAGCTCGACGCATGGAAATCCCTCCGAAAGCGTGACGATGTGACGGCAGCCCCCGGACCCGGCCGGGCTCGCCTACCCTTGGACAACTGAGCTGCGACGGATTATGTACTGAAACCCGCGCTGTTTTAGTTGTCTCTGTGAGGAGGATCGTTGTCTTCAGGGGGATCGCCGTTCAGTGCGAGCTGCGGTGGCGGGCCGCGAACGCCGAGGGGCGCTCGCCGAGCTGCTCCTGGAAGGCGTTCGAGAAGTGGGCGACGCTCTTGAAGCCGACCCCGTAGGCGACCTCGCTCACCGAGCCGGCTCCGGCGCGCAGGAGCTGCTCGGCGCGCTGGAGGCGCAGCGAGCGGATCAGCCCGGAAGGGGTCTCGCCGGTCAGCGCGCGCAGCTTGCGCAGCAGGTAGGAGCGGTCGCAGGCGAGCGCCTCGGCGAGGTTCTCGACCGTCAGCTCGCTGTCCCCCAGGCGCTCCTCGATCGCCCCCTGCACGCGGGCCAGGAAGGCCTTGTCGGCCGAGGTGACGTTGATCTCCGAGACGCGCAGCGCCCGCGGCTTGCTCGCGAACCCCTCGAAGCGCGCCATCCAGCGTTTGCGGTTGGCGATCAGGTTGGCGACCCGCGCCTTGAGCTCGCGGGGATCGAACGGCTTCACCAGGTAGTCGTCGACCCCCTCGCGGAACCCCTGGATGCGGCTCTCGGGGGAGGCGCGGGCGGTGAGCAGCACGACCGGCACGAATTCGAGCTCGGGGTCCTCGCGCAGCCTGCGCAGCAGCGCGTTGCCGTCGAGCCCCGGCATCATCACGTCGCTGACCACCAGGTCCGGCACCCGGCGCCGCGCCGCCTCCAGCCCGGCGAGGCCGTCCGCCGCCTCGACCACCCGGTACTCGGGCTCGAGGTGGCGGCGGATGTAGGCGCGGACGTCCTGATGATCGTCGACCACCAGGACGGTCGTGCGCTCGTCGTCCGCTTCGTCCCCCACCTGGCGCCGGCGGTCGAATTCGGCCAGGCCGTAGGGGCGCTGCGGCTCGTCCGGCGTCTCGACCGGCAGGGCGAGCGGACGGGTGGGGGTGCCGGACGGCCGTTCCGCGGCGTCCAGGGAAGCCTCCACGGCGCGGCCGGCGAGCCCGGCGGGGAGCTGCTGGTCCTCCCGCCAGAGGGAGACGGTGAAGCAGGCGCCCTCCCCCTCGGCGCTCGCGACGGTAATCGCGCCGCCGTGGAGGTCGGCGAGCTGGCGCGCCAGGGCGAGGCCGATCCCCGCTCCCGGCCAGCGCCGCCGCGCCGTGGCCTCCACCTGGTAGAAGCGCTCGAAGATCCGCTCGAGCTGGCCGGCGGGGATGCCGGGGCCGCTGTCGCGCACGCTCACCCCGACCTGCCCCTCCGCCGGTGGCTGGCTGAAGGCGACCGAGACGCGCCCGCCGCGCGGGGTGAACTTCAGGGCGTTGCCGAGCAGGTTGTCGAGCACCTTCTCGATCTGCGCCTCGTCGAACCAGGCGCCCACCCGCTCCGCGGGCGCCGCCAGCGACAGCTCGATCCCCCGGCGCTCGGCGAGCGGCAGGAAAGCCTCGACGCGCTGGCGCACCACCGCCGCCAGATCGCCGCGGCGCAGCTCGAGGTCGAGGCCCCCGGCGTTGATGCGGGCGACGTCGAGCAGCTGGTCGACCAGGCCGAGCAGGCGTTGCGCGTTGCGCTGCGCCAGCTCGATCTGCTGCGCGAGGTCGGCGCGCAACGGGCCGAAGCGGCCGTCGAGGGCGTCCTGCAAGGGGCCGAGGGTGAGGGTGAGCGGTGTGCGCAGCTCGTGCGAGACGTTGGCGAAGAACTGCGACTTCAGGTCGTCGAGCTCGCGCAGCTTCGCCGCCTGGGCGGCGATGGTCGCCGTCCGCTCCTCGACCAGCCGCTCGAGCTGGCGCCGGCGGGCGCTCTGGCGGAGGTCCCAGGCGCGGATCAAGCCGAGGATCGCCAGGGTGGCGAGCAGCGCGGCGAGCGCCCGGAACCCGGCGGTCTCGAAGAAGCGGGGAACCACCACCGGCAGGCCGTCGCCGGCCGAGAAGACCGCGTGGACGTACCCCGGCGTCCCCGGCATCTCCGGCAGCCGCTCGAGCGTGCTCGCCCCGGCGGCGCCGGTGTCCGTGGCGGCAAGCAAGCCGAGGAGGATCGCGGTCCCGCGGAGCGCGAGGGCGAGTGAGGCCTTTGTCATTGCAAGGGACGCATTTAGAAACTTGCGCGACGGCATTGTAGCGGGGAAGAGGGGCGGGGGCGAGAGGCGCCGTCTTCTACACATCTCGCTGTTTTTACTTCGATGGCCTGCGACCTCATCCCCTATCCCCTTCTCCTGAAGGAGAAGGGGGACGACTCCGCAGCCGATTGCCCGTAGGGTGCGCTGTGCGCACCAGAAACCTCGAGGGTGCGCACAGCGCACCCTACGAAGGCTCACCTTTGTGGAGCGTCCTCCCTCTCCTTTAGGAGAGGGAGACAGAGGGTGAGGTCGCAGGCCATCAACGTCTCCTGACCGCACCCGTCAGCACGCCGAAGACCCTCCCCGCGACCGAGATCCCGTTCGCCGAGAATCCCCGCCGCGCCATCCACGACGCCACCCGCTTTGACGAGCCGCAGCTCCCGCGCCGCGATCGGACGGCGGTCTTCCGCGGCTCCGCGCCCTGCTTCGCTCATCGGTGCAACCCCTTTTCGCAGACAGCGAGGCGTGGAACGGGACGAGGAAGTCGGAGCGGAGAGCACATGAAGAGGTCCGGGGAAACCGGGAAGGAGAGTGGGCCAGGGCGGCTCCGGTGCCACGCTTCGTGGAACCGGGACACTGTCTCGCCGACCGGGTGAAACGGCTGGCGGAACCTGGGCGCTGTCGCGTTTCCCTGGTTCCCCGTCGCGTTGCACCGGTGCGCTGTCGCGTTCAACTGGTTCTCTGTCGCGAAATACCAGGTCGGCGTCGCGTTGCACCGGTGCGCCGAATCGTGGAACCGGTGCGGCGTCACGAAGAACCAGAGCACTGTCGCGTGTCTCAGGTTGAACGTCGCATTCTCCGAAGCCGCCGTCGCGTGCACCCGGAGAGCTGACGCGACGACCTGGTTCGCTGTTGCGTATACCAAGTCGGTGTCGCGAATACGGAGTGCACTGGCGTGTTTCACCAGTTCTCCGTTGCAAAAAACCGGTGACATGGAACGAATACGGTGTCCGCTGTCGCGTTTCACTCGTTCCACGTCACGAAAAACCAGTTCCTCGGAACGTTGCCCAGCTCATTCGAGCCGATTCCGCGAAGACGCTTCGCGATTCGCGACCACCGAGACGAATCCGAGAGGAGAAGATCCGTGAGCTCAGAGCTTTCCGTCACGCAGGTGCTGACCAAGCTGGAGGAGCAGATGGCGTACCACCGGGAGCGCGAAGCCCATCATGCCGAACGGGAGTCCTTCCACCAGGAGAGGCGGGTCCATCACGCCGCCGAATACGAGACGGTGGCGCACCACTACGACGCCTTCAAGGCGACGGCCGGAGCGGCTGCCGAGATCGCCGTCCGCTCGACCGTGCCAGCGCCCCCGCCGCCGGAGCCACTCTCCCCTGAACCGGAGGACGAGGAGCCCCCCGAGATCCTCCAGTCGAGCCGCCTGGTCGCCCGCGCCGTCGCCCAGTGGCCGGTGGGGGAGCCCTTCACCGGGACTCAGGTCGCCGCCGAGGTCAACCGCCTCTACCCCCGCGAGATGCGCCAGCCCGTCGCCCCCCGCCTCGCCGCGACCGCCCTCCGCCGCCTGTGCAGCCATGGCCGCATCCGGCTTGTTCGGGCGGGGGTTCCGTACCACGAGGCGGTTTACAGGCGGGGGTGAGGGTGCGGCCTGGTGCAGTGCGCCTGACGTCGGGATCTTTATCGAGGCGGCTTGAGACCGTCGACGATCACCCTGCGGCGGAGGCGGTAGAGACGCGCCCAGGTCGTAACGAGAACCTCTCCGAGGCCACGGGGACGGCGGGCCGTCTCTGCCGGGCCTGCGAGCGGCGTTTGCTTATGGCCTTTTGTGCCGCAGCTCCTGCAAGCACCCGCGGACCAACTCGGCGGTGGCGGTCTCCTGCTCCACAGCCTTGCAGAAAAGCTCGACGGCGGCGAGGGTCTCCCGGGCTACCTGCTGGGCGGCGAAGACCGGAGCCAGCTCGGCGGCGATCGTCTGCACCTCGGCGGATCGCCCATCCTCCAGATAGAGGACAGCCAGCTCCAGGCTGGCGACCGCCGTGTCGTAAGCGATCTCGCGGGAGAGGAACTCTCTCCGCACGCGGTCGAGAAGCCCCTCGGCCTCGGATCGCCTTCCGAGGCCGCCGGCGATCTTCGACCGCAACCAGAGTACGCGCACGCTGTCGAGCGGGCGGCCCCCCGCTTCCGCCATCGCCTGCACTTCGGGGAGGCGTTCGGCGGCTTCTTGGAAGCGTTGCAGGCGCCAGAGGTTCACGATCCGATTAAAGCAGATGGCAAAAAGCAGGCGAGGCTCCCTGTGAACGTCAATGCGAGCCTCGGCCTCGGCAAGTGCGACGAGGGCCTGCTCGGGCTCGTTTTGCTGTTCCAGAGTCCCCGCCTTATTGAGAAGGACGATGCCTGCGGCTTCAGCAGGAGCGAGAATTAAGGCTCGGTCGTGGAGCTTGAGGGCCTCGGCGAAGCGCCCCTGGTAGCGGCGGAGTGACGCGTACATGTCAGGCAGATGCCATGCCGCCAAGGGAATAGGAGTGATACCCGTCCAGGAGCTCCACAGCTCTTCGGCGCGCTGAAAGGCCAGCTCTGCCCCCGGCAGAGTTCCGCTCACCCGCCGCGCGTTGCCGAGAAAGATCCAGCAGTAGCCTTCAAGTTTCGCCCTCCTAGCCGCCTTTCCCGGCGCGCGCTCGGCAGCGCGGAGTGCCAGCTCTGCAAGCTTCACTGCCCTCTCGGAATCGCCGGCCGCAACCGTTTCGCTCTCGTGGCAGAGCTGCTCGATGAAGCGCCAGGTCTTCACCTCCCATGAGACCTCCGCGGGCGCGGGAGGCTGCGAAGGATCGGCCAGCTCCACGAGGAGGGCTGCGAGCGCCACCCGCCGAGCTTCGGTCAGAGCGCCGTCGAGGGCTGCGAGCGCAGGTTCCAGCTCTGTAAAAAGTCCGGAGGTGAATCGCGTCAGGGCGGCCCGGCCCGCGCGGACCGCTGGGAGGTGGCACGCCTCCACCAGCTCGAGGGGCTGCCCCGAGCCCTTCACGATCTTCTCGTAGCTCTTGCGCGGCATCCGACGGCCCTTCTCGAAGCGCTGAACCGAGCTGGCGTCGAGGCCGGCCTCTGCCGCCAGCTCTTCTTTGGTCCAGTCGCGGAAAGCCCGCAGGTGCGGCAGCAGCACCATCTGGTCCTCCGGTTCCATGGGATCTTTCATCCTCGGCTCCTCTGCGTGCACACTCAGCGGGCACGGTGGTGTGTTTTTCTGCACCTCAAGTCAGGCAGCCACTCAAGGCTCGCCAGACTCGCTCCGGAAAGGAGACCCTATGTCGCGAATCCATCTGGCTCGTGGAATCGGCGTCCTGCTGCTCATCCTGGCCGTTGCCGCCCCCCTTGCGGCGGCGCCGATCCCTCGTCCGAGACAAGCCACTTCCGAGGCTGTATTCCCACTCTCGACAGCTTGGAGGTGGCTACTCAATGTCTGGGCGAAAAACGGATGCATGATCGATCCACACGGCAGCTGCTTACCCGGCACGGGTTCCGCTGCCGCACCGCCTCCCGGTACAGACAACGGCTGTGCAATTGACCCAGGGGGTCGATGCAACTCCGCGGCGTCAGCGGACAATGGATGCGGTATTGATCCGCACGGAAGTTGCCACCCGGGCTGAAACCCCTGAACGTGGCGCTTGGCGGGCTGGTTCTCGGCCCGCCAGCTCACGCTTCAAACCTGAGTCGCGGGTTATTTTGCGCCCTTTCAAGATATCTGAGGATGCGCCGCGCCAGCTCCACCGTAAGCCAATCTGCCTCGGCGGCCTCGTAGAAAAGCCTTAAGGCCTTCTCCGCCTCCTCGTGGACCCCCTGTGCCTCGAAGATCCAGACCGTCTGCTGAGCCAAGTTCTTGACCTCGAGGATCTTTCCCTGACTTCGGTAGAGGATAGCCAGCTCCAGGGTAGCTTTCGCGAAGTCGTAGGCGATCCTCTTTCCGCGGAAGGCTTGCCGTACCTGCTCGAACGCTTCGATTGCTTGTCGCTCGCGCCCGAGACCGGCGTCGATCCTGCCACGGAGCCAAACGACGCGAAACCCGTTCAGCTCGTGACCGAGGTCAAGGGCCATCTCCCCGATCGGCTCCAGCAGAGCCTCGGCTTCCTGGAACTTCCCGAGGGCGCATAGGTTCACGGCACGGTTGAAGTACAGGCCAAAGAGACAGCTTGGGTCGCTTTGTCCGGCGAGCAGTAGCTCTGCCTCGTCCAGGGTCGCGAGCGCCCGTTCGGGTTCATCCATCTGCTCAAGCGTCCCGGCTCGATTAAGCAGAATTCGTCCTTTTGCTTCCGGCGTTGCAAGTCTCAAGGCTTCCTCGTGCAACTCTAACGCACGCCCGAAGTCGCCTTGGTGGCGGCGCCAGGAGGCTTCGAAGGAAGGCAGCCTCCACTCGGCGAGTAGCCCCGCGTCGGCCGCCGCGCCGGCTTCCCAAAGCTCTCGCGCCAAGGCGAAACCTTCTCCGGCTAACACCATGTCGCCGCCCACCCGGCGGGCGTTCGCGATGAAGATCCAGGCGTAGCCGCGCAATCGCAGCCGCCAGATCGGGTCTCCTTCCTCGTCGAGCTCCGCGGCGAGGAGGGCGAGGTCTGCCAGCTCCTGAGCCTTGTCGGCGCTTCCGGCCGCGGCCCGTTCGCTCTCGTGGCAGAGGCGCTCCGCAACCGCCCAGAGGTGATATTGCCGCGAGGACTCGACCAGATGGCGCCGCTCCTGCGGATCGGCCTCTTCGAGGAGCCAGCGCACCAAGTCCTCGGCGCGGGCGCGGTCGCGCCGAGCCCGGGAGGCGCGCACGAGCTTCAGCAGGTGCTCGTCGATCACGGCCAGCTCCGCCTGCGCCAGCCGGCCCGCCGTCTGGCGCAGGCGGCGGCGCTCGGCGGGCGTGGGGTCCACGGGGGAGCTGGGACCCGGCTGCGGCCGGTCCATCGCCAGGGTAACGCCGAGGAAGACGGCATCGACCTCCTCGGTCTCGTAGCCCATGGCCGCGCCGAATTCAGCCACCTTCTCGCGCGAGGGGGCATTGCGGCCGATCTCGTAGCGGGTGATGAGCCCCTTCGAGACTCCGCTCAAGTCCGCCAGCTCCTCGACGGTCAAGGCGCGCGCCCGGCGCAGGGTGGTCAACGTGACGCTCAACGGATGGGGCACGGGTCGACGCATCGCTCTCACTCCTTTCTCCCTTCTTTCTACATATAAGTTGCCGCAACCTGCTTTCCCGGGACATCGAAGAAGAGAAAGTGCCACAGCCTGCTGGCCGGACGGGAGAATCGGCGAACGACGTTCGCGCCCGCTAACGAGTCGCGTAGCCTGAGCGGCATGCAGGAGCCTCCGGGCTCGGTTCCGATTCGAACTTCAGGGGGAGCGGATGACGAAGAGACAGGAGGCGAAGGGAGAGGCGATGCCGGCTCGGCAGGAACTTCGTGCAATCGGCCGTGAGCTCCGGTTCCGAGAACAGGGCAAGCCGCCCTTCGCTGCTCTTGTGCTCAATCCTCCGAAAGAGGCACTCCTCAATGAGTTAGTTGCCGGTGGTCCCGTTTTGGGGACACCTGAGCCCTCAGCCCGAAAACGCGACCCTGCGGACGCGGGCCACGCGAACATTCACCGGCACCACCATCCCGATCCTAGCCAACTGGAGAGCTTCGTCCGCGGTGGGCTTCCGCGTCCCGAAGCGCGCAGGGTCGTCCGCCACCTGCTGCGCGGCTGCGACGAGTGCCGGCGGGTGGTCCGTCAGGTCTGGGCGCTGGGAAACCGGAGATCGGCCGATTCTGGCAACAAGGTAGCGAGGAAAACAAATTGACGGTAACGCCGAGGGACCTTCTGGCCGAAGCCCGCGAAGAGGTTCGAAGGATCATCGAAGGGCTCGAATCCATCCGCTGGCGGCTCCTGGGCGTCAAGCTCAGCCTCCCCGAGCCGGTCGAGGAAACCGTGCGCCTCCAGGAAGTCGCCGATGAGATGGACCCCGCCGCCGAGCTCCGGACGGTGATTCATTGCGTCCTCGATGACTCGCTGCGTCCGGCCATCCAGGATCTCCGGGATGCTGCCAACTTGCGGAGTGGGAAGAAGGCATCATGAAACCGCTCCTGCCGCCTTTGCCGACCTTCAACAGCGGCGGAGCGCGGGTGGACGTCTCGGATCGTGACGCCCTCTACGAAGCGATGGAAGGCGTCTCCCCCCTCTCCGAGCAGTACGAGTTGGCCATTGAGGTGGAGGGGCGGTTCGAGTTTCCCCCCGGCGTGCAAGAGGCGCTGAAGCTGGCGCCGGAAGCGTTTCGAGGCCGAGTTGCTCCACACCAAGCGATCAGTAGCGTCAGGCATAGCGCGCCAGTAGCGGAACAGCTTCCGGCCGAGAAATGTACTCGCCTGGAGGGTAAAACATCTCGATAAAGAGCGGCGGCGCCGAGAGCTACAACGCGGGCTGGCAACCTGACCGCCTGGAACGGGGCGACCTACGTCTACGATGCCTTCAACCAGATGGTCCAGCCGACGGGGCTTTTTGTCAATGTTCAGCCACCCATGTAGAACTGCGTTTTGCTCTGCCGTGCTGGTCGCGGCGAGCTCGCCTGCCGCCCTTTCAGGGCTTCGGGTGGCTGGGCTTCGAATTCCTGGGGCTGACGCCCTAGGCTCTATGCTGTCGCCCCTTCGGGGCTGGGGCTGATCCCGTTAGGGCTCGTCACAGAATAACCGCACCAACTCTCCGGGAGATCAGCCCTTGTGGCGTTTGGCTCCGTCCGGCCCAACGGGTCGGGAGAATGGAGCCCAGGGCTGAGGCCGAAGGCCGATGCCCTGGGTGGAGGGATGACAAGGCGCCGCGGCCTGAAAGGTCGCGAGAGCTGTCTTGGCGAGTCGGGTTCTCGCGACCTTTCAGGCCGCAACGATTGAACGCCCTTTTTTCCCAGGGCATCGGCCTTCGGCCTCAGCCCTGGGCTGGGATCTCCCGACCCGTTGGGCCGGACGCGGAAATGACACAATTACTCCGTGACGAGCCCTTAGGGAGCGGTAGCGCATGCCTATGGTAAGGCTCGCCAATCAGAAGACCCTTCTGTCTGCGGCAGCCCTATGGGGCCTGGCCTTGACGGGCTGTGGGGCAGAGCTTCCGGCGGACTTCAAAGAGTTGCCGCTCGACCGGCAGATCAGTGTCTATGGCAAATACCTGAATCACCATATAACTTCTCTGGAGCCAGCCCGCGATGGCATCGCTTCGCATGGTGGACCTGCTGCGGATCGGATGTCGGAGTACGTCAGCGGGAAGCGCTCTGGATTTCCGGTGCTGGAAGCGCTCGCGGTAATCGAGGCCGTTCAGGAGCAAGTCTGTTCGCTGCAGGGTAGCTCGGCTCAGCAAGCTCTCAGAGATTTTACGGAACGCGACCAGGGCTCCCAGGCGGAATACACTTCAGCGAAGGTAATTCTTCAGGAGATCGACAGCGAATCAGATCGTCCTCTCTGCCGCAATGAAGCGGTGCCGGCTTGGCCGGCGAATCCCGCCATCCACAATCTGCGATGATCCTCCCCACCCGCTGTCGATTCCCAAGACCCTCGTTCGTCATCAGAGAGAAGAGGGAAAGGAGACCTACATGGAAGAAACAAGGGAAGAGACCAAGGTTTTGGGGAAGTTCGTCTGGCGGGACCTGATGACCACCGATCCGGCGCGGGCGCGGGAGTTCTACACGGCGCTGGTGGGGTGGAGCTACAACGAGGTGGACATGGGGAGCTACAAGTACCCGATGATCCACGCGGCGGGGGAGGACCATGGGGGGATCGTGAATCTCAGCGCGGCGGCGGGGTTGCCGTCCCATTGGGTGTGCTACGTGACGGTGGACGACGTGGACGCGGCGGCGGCGAAGGCGGGCGGAGCTCGGCGGGCGGGTGCCGGAGGGGGGGCGGGACATCCCGGGGGTGGGGCGGTTCGCGGCGATCGTGTCGCCGGGCGGGGCGGCGATCTGCCCGTACAAGCCGAACGCGTGGGGGGGCGAGGGGTACGACGGGCCGGGGCGGCCGGGGACGTTCGTGTGGCACGAGCTGCTGGCGCTCGATCCGGAGGCGGAGGGGCGCTTCTTCGGCGCCATCTTCGGCTGGACGGCGCAGGCGATGGACATGGGGCCGATGGGGACCTATCACCTGTTCAAGCGGCCGGACCGTCCGGAGAAGGATGCCGCCGGCATGATGAAGAAGCCCGCGGGCTCCGGCCCCTCGGCCTGGCTCCCCTACATCGGGGTGGAGGACGTCGACGCGACGTTCGCCAAGGTCGAGCCGCTGGGCGGCAAGGTGTGGGTGAAGCCGACCGACATCCCGAACGTCGGCCGCTTTGCCGTGGTGAGCGATCCCACGGGGGCGATGTTCGCCCTGTATCGCTGAGGGCCTCGCTGAAGCCTGGAAAGCTCGGCGGGCTCCCGGCCTTGGGGGCCCGCCGAGCTTGATCGCGGAAGGAGCCTACTCACGCCGTCGACTTCTTCGGCGCCTTCCCGCCGCCATGGGCGAAGATGTCCTCCGCGATGTCGAGCCCGAGCCGGACGCCACCGATCTTCTGATCCAGATCGGGTGCGCCGTCGGCCTTGGTCGCGTAGGCGTCGAAGATCCAGTGGACACCCAGGAAAATACGGCTCAGGCCGTTTTCGAGGATCATGTCCCACGCACCGCCTGCAAACTTGCGGCGGTGGAGGGGGCGCACGACACCATTGTTGTCCTGCGTCTTGTCGTTCAGCTCGTCGGAGACAAAGAAGAGGTCCGTGCCGTCAGGGTTCTTCAAACCGTCCAGGAGGGTATCGGCCTTCCGATCCCCTGGCTTCGCGACGTTATAGAAGAGACGGAGGATGTGCAGGACGGCGGCTCCAAAGGTGGCATGGCCCGAAGGGTACGCGGGGAAGTTCGGGGTGAAGTTCTTGACCCGGCCGGACTGCACGTTGGCGAAGGGGAAAGTCGACTGAGCGGTCATCACCGAGGCATTGGCGGAGTTGGAGGAAGGCGCGCCGAGCGGCAGCCAGAAGGGATCTGTCTCGGGAGAAATTTGCTGCGCAGCCGGCATCGGTCGATCGTCATCGAGGGGGCCCAGCGAAGGGTCGTTCTCCCGGATACCCACCACCGGCCGCCAGAAGTCATGCTTGTATTTTTGCTCCCAGGCCAGGATTCCGGCGTCGCCCAAGGCGGCGTTGACGAAGGCGAACAGCTTCGCATTGTCGCTTTCGGGAGTTTTCCTGGCGATCGAGATCTTCCGCACGATTTGATTGTAGAAGCGTGGCGGGGTGCCTAGGCCCGCGGTGCCGTCATAGCCCCAGAAGATTCCGATCAGCGTCTCTTCCGCCGTGCGGCGGTCCTTGGAGAGACTTTCGGGGAGAGTCCCCATCAGCTCCGGCTTGACGCCCTTCGCGAAGACCTGCCGAATTGCCTTGGTGTAAGTCGTCGTATCCTTGAAGGGCGGTGCATCCAGCTCGTGCCGTTTCTTCAGGGCGAAGGACTTGGCCTGGCCGTAGAGAGGTCCATGGAATCCTTGGCCAGGATTGTCCGGATCGACACGATGCCGGCCACGTCCTTTGCTCGGAAGATAGTTGCCTTGGCTGGCCGGCGGATCGAATTTGCGGTCTTGCAGAATCGCTTTCCCGATCTTCTGGCCATAGCCGTGTCCAGGATTCGATATATCGCCATGCATCGCGAGCTTGCCCTTGAAAAACTCGAGCTGGCTCGGATAGAGGGCGGCCAAGGTCGTGAAGGCGGCCGCCCCGACGGCGGCCTGAGTCGTCGCTCCCGTCGGCGGCGTGGGGAGCGGCGGATTGTAAGGCGGAAGATTCGCCGGATTGTTAGCAACGCCGGCGTAAGCGTCGTACATCGCCAGATGCACGATCGCCATTGCCCGTGAGCTGAGCGTCGGGCCGTTCTGCTCCTTGCTGCCGTCGGTGTGACTGACCAAATTCGCTTCGAGCGCTACGTCGTTCCATACGAGAATGTAATCGGTTGCCATCGCCTTTATCCTTGCGTTAATGCTAACGGAGCAGCCCGTTGTAAGCACACTTCCGCGGTCTTTTGCACCGCAGGGGAGTAGACGGACCCCGGAGATAATTTCCATGCCGGAGGATCTCGGGGTCTGGGCGGTGCCCTGCGGAGTCCCTTCCTGGGCGGGTACTGTTCCGGGCTCCTTGGCGGTGATAGAGTTCAGAGTCCTTCATTCGTGAGCCCCTAGCTGTTTCCCGCCTGGAGGTGGGCGGCAGCACGAGGATGACATGCACGGAGCCCGCAGGCTAGCCGTTTGCGTGGTGGTCGCCATGCTGGTGGGAAGCCTGAACGGCCAAGTCTCCAATCCGGCCGCTCTCGCCAGCCTCCAGCCCACTCTTCGCGAGCTGATCTGGGGGCTGGCGGACGCCCGGCCGTTCGCCCCTCGCCTCGCCGCGCTTCCCAATTGGTCGAGCTGTGAGCCTTTGCGCTCCGCCAACGGGAGCCGGCTGGCAGCCGAATGCGCCGATGGCGTCTCTCCGTCCAGGGCGGTCTGGAGGATCGGACACGGGATCGAAAACGAAGCCCGCAAAAGACCTTCCGGTGAGACGTTGTATGCCCTGGGGCTTTGGCGCCTCCTCAGCGCTTCGCGCCTCGTGGAGGCGGATCTGGCGGTGTCCAGTCTGCGCCAGGCGTCCGCCTACCTGCCGGCCAGCGGCGAAGTCTGGAACGACCTCGCGGTCGCCTATTACGTTCGCGGTGACAGGAGAGGAAACCCGGAGGATTTTGTTCGCTCCTTGGCCGCTTGTGATCGGTCTTTGCAGGCTAATCCGGGATTGCGAGCAGCTCTCTTCAACCGTGCCCTGGCGCTGGCGGCGCTTTACGTTCGCGGTGAGTCGGCTCGCGCCTGGCAGCGGTTCCTGCTCACGGGCGATTCGCCCGAGTGGAAGAGGGAGGCCCGGCGAAGGCTTGAGTCGTCGGTGATGCCGGAACGACCCCGGGCGCGCTCTCTGTCCAGTTGCTCGCGTCGCCGTTCCAGCCAGCGGACAAGGAGATCGACGACGCCGTGGCAGCCGATCCGGTGGACGCCTTCCGTTTCGTCGAGCTCCACCTGCTGGGGAATCCAGGCTCTCCGCGCTCCGAGGCGGAGAACCTCCGGCTCGCGTACCTGGCTGCGGCGGCTCTGCGCTGGCGTTTCGGCGATCGGTTGCTTGCCGACGAAGTCGCGGTGTGGGGACAGGTGATCCCTCACGGAGGGAAGCGCCGCCGTTTCCTGGCCGCCGGATATGAGAGCTTTCGGCAGGGGGTCAGCCTCTATGAGGTCTTGGACACAGCTCGCGCCGGCCGGCGGTTCGCTCGAGCGACGCGGGAGCTCGCAAATGGCGCCAGCCCCTTGCAACTGTGGTCTCTCTACTGGACGGCCGTCTGTGACTACTGGAACGGAGACCTGGCCGGTGCGAAACGAAGGCTGCGGGCTTTGCAGGTGTCGGCAGCGAGCGAGTCCCCGATCCTGCAGGGATACACGGCGTTGATGTTGGGTCTGATTGCTGCGGAGGGAGCGACTTCGACCAGGCTCTGGAGCACTATCGCGGGGCATTGGCGAGCTTCGAGCAGGCGGGGGCCGGTGAGGCGGCGGGGTTCTCCCATACGCTTCTCGCCCAGGTGTTCGAGAAACTGAATGACCCGCACGCCGGCTGGCAGCACCTGCACCGGGCGCTCGCGAGCGTGAAATCGTGGCGCAACCAGCGCTGGCGGCATGCTCTGTTCGCGCAGGCCGCGGACAGCGTGCGGGCGCTCGGCGAGCCCGAGATGGCGCTCTATTTCCAGGATGCCAGCTCGAAAGCCGCCCTCCTGAGCGGTCAGGCGGCCGCGATCAGCGAGGAGTATGCCTTCCGTTCCCTGGCGCTCGCGCGCCTGGGCCGGATGGCGCCGGCCGCCGCCGAAGCGGTGCGGGCGAGGCACTGGCTCGACGAGATCGTCGATGCGTCGGTCCGCCAGCGAAGCGAGGACAGCGTGCTCGTGGCCGAGGCGCACGTCGCTGGGCGCGAGCATCCCGCCGCCGCCGTCGACGCGCTGGGCAAGGCCATCCGGGACCGGCGACGGCAGGGGGCAACCTCGCTTCTGGCCGAGCTCGAGTTCGAGAGAGGCCGGCTGCTCGCCGGCCTGAAGCGCACGGAGGAGGCGGAGAGGTCGCTTCTCGGGGCGGTCGAAGCGATCGAGGCGGTGAGCGCGAGCCTGCGCGCCGAGCAACGGCGAAGCGCCTATCTCGCTCTCGCCCACGAGATCTTCGACGAGATGATCCGCTTCAAACTCGACATCCGTAAGAGTCCCCGGGAGGCCCTGGTCTTTGCCGACCGCGCCCGGGTCCACGAGTTCCTGACCGCGCGGGTCAACAGCGGACGGCACCCCACCCTTGGCGGGCTCGACGCGTTGCAGGCTCGGCTGAGCCACAAGGACGGCGTTCTAGTCTATCGGGCCCTCGAGGATCGACTGCTGCTCTGGCTGGTGAAGCGGGATGAAGTCCTCTTTCGCCAGCGCAAGCTGCCTGCGCATGACCTCGCCGTGCTGATCGGCAACCTCACACGCTCGCTCCACGATCCGCTCGGAAGAACGGTTCCCTTCGGGCAGGCCGAGGTTGCCCGGTGGCGCGATCCTCTCTATGCGGAGCTCATCGCGCCGGTGGCACCTGCGCTCGCGGGAGTCGAGCGTCTGTGGATCGTGCCGGACGGTCCGCTGTTTCAACTTCCCTTTGCAGTCCTCGCGGATCCGGTGTCGGAGCGTTTCCTCTGCGAAGGCCGCCGGCTCGCGAAGGCGCTCACTGCCGGTCTGGGCGAGGAGACCTTCGCTGGCGCCTCGAGGCGCCAGACCTCCTCCCCGGAGAGCATGCTCGCGGTCGGAGATCCGGAGCTCTCCCGCGCCAGCTTCCAGGATCTGCCTCGCCTGCTGCGCGCCCGGGAGGAGGCGACCGGAGCGGCGGCGGCTTATCCGGGGTCCACCGTCCTGATCGGCGCCGCCGCGACGCGAGGCCGCTTTCTCGCTGAGATAAGCCATCAAGACGTCGTCCATTTCGCCGGGCACGCGCTGCTCAATCGGGAGGATCCCGAGCTGTCGATGCTGGTGCTCGCGCCGGACGTGGGCGGCAAGAGCTCGGGAGCCCTCTATGCTTCAGACATCGAGAGGCTCGCCCTCGAGCGCACTCGTCTGGTGGTGCTCTCCGCGTGTCGAACCGCGGGGGACGAGGGAACGGCGGGAAGTTTTTATGGTCTGGCTCGTCCGTTCCTCGCCGCCGGAGTGCCGGTGGTCGTCGGCAGCCTCTGGGAGGTCGACGACGCCTCGACCTCTCAGTTTTTCGCCACCTTTCACCATGCTCTGCGACAGGATCGCCAGGATCCCCTCGGCGCCCTCCAGCGTAGCCAGAGAGCGGACCTGAAGGATGGGAAATCAGCCGCCCGCGCCGTCTACAGGTGGGCGGCCTTCGAAGTGTACGTAGCTAGGCCGCAAAACCTTGACAGTCCGGATAACGCGACCACCGTCGTCCGGAGAAAGGAGATTCAATGTCATTAGGTAATGCTGCGGTTTCGGCTCAACCTGTCCTGACGCTTCATTTTCAGGGGATCTGCGCATTTTTGCGCAATCATCAAAAATTGTCGGACACCACCGAGGTGACTGCCATCTTCGTGGCGGGTGAACGCGCCAACGAGAACCCCAGGCTCTGCGCGCACGCTCCCGTTCTCGTCTTTCAGGCTAGCGACTTTCTCAAGTCAACCGGCCAGGTCACCCATACCACGGCCCTCCTGCCCGACGCCGCCAGCCACTGCGCGGGCCTGGGTTTGTGGTCTCTGACCGGCAGAGATATCAGGGTTTCCGGGGCGCCGGCGGGAGATCTCACTCTCGCCTCGTCGTTCGGCATGACCGCAGGTCTCGACCAGCTCCTCCCCTCCGGGAAGGGCGCGGCCAGCCCGCGCTGCCTCGATGCGCAGCCTCCCGCGGATCGTCTCGTCGGTGGCCGAATGTTCCTCACCTCGGGCCGCCTCTCCGCTTCCGCGGTCATTGGCGACACCGGCCGTGCGAACGATCAATGGGTTTTCGACGATGAGCTGGCACATCCATCCTCGGGAACGCCGGTCATTTTCACCCAGGAGGTCCAATACGACTACTTCACGAGCGCACCGACGAACACCGTGGTGCTCGAGGCGGGTCCGATGGGCTCGCCGGCGACCGAGACACTCACGCTCACCGCTGGCGCAAGAGTCGCCATTAGCCAACTCTGCCCGATCGATCTGGGGCAGGTCGACGACGAGCGGGACTTCCTTGCCTACTATGCATTGCTGGCGAGCTCGGTCTCGTCGCGCCTCATCCCACATCGCCTGCGCTCGGGTGGAATCCGGATCGGTACCAGCGCCTGTCCTCCGATGACAACCTTTGTTTGAGGATCGAGCGATGAACGCAACGCGAACGAAACTCATTGATTCGAAGGCCTTGAAGCTGGCCGCCGCTCTGATGTTGACCGCGGCCGCCGGTGCCTGGAGTCATCAGGGGATCAGCACCCTTGGCAATGGCGTCGTGGTCTCTGCCTCAGCATGGCCGAGCTTGGTTATCGTGAGCTCAGCGGCGCCTGTGGGGAAGTGTAGCGGTGCTCTAATCGGCCCGAATGTAGTGGTGACCGCGGCTCACTGCGTGGGACAGGGGGGCAACATCACCGTCAACCATGTCCCGGCGAATTGCGATCTTCCTCCGCATTCAGATCTTTGTCCGCAGAGCCTTGACCTGGCGCTCTGCCTGCTCGCTGGGAGCATCGCCAACATCAGTCGTTTTGAACGGCCGGCTCTCAATCAGAGCTTGGCCCGAGTAGGCCAACAGGTCACCCTCAGCGGCTTCGGAGACCCTAACCTGGCGAGTCTCCAGGTTGGCAAAGCCAACATCCTGAGTCCGGATACTGCGACGGGCTGTCTTGAGGTGGGCGGTATGGCCAGTGGGTGCCCGGGCGATAGTGGCGGCGCTGTTTTCGCCAACGATCGGGGCGGGGATGTTCTGATTGGTGTGATCTCAAGGGGTGGCGAGATCCCCGGCAAGCGGGCGAGGGCTCTCAAGGGGGGAGCGAACGCCAAGAACGTAGCCGCTCTCAACAGCCCGGCCGCCGGCGGTCCGCCATGCCAGTCGGGGCAACGGACCGGAGTCGTGGACCTTACATCTCCGCCGGCTGCCAAGTTCATTGATGCCTTTAGGAGAGCTCATAGCTCCGCCAAGATCTGTGGGCGCGATACCTTTCCCCCAGGAGCCTGCTTCTAGCCCGGACTTTGCCGCAAATCTCCTCAGCGAAGCGCTCGGCTCTCCTCGCGAAGACCACGTGGTGAGCGATCCCACGGGGGCGATGTTCGCTCTGTATCGCTGAAGACCCGCTAAATCCTCGAAAACGCGGCGGGCTCCCGCACCTCGGGAGCCCGCCGGATCGAACGCTGGGGGAAGCGAGGCTAGTCGTTGCCCGCCGTGGCCTGGCCGGTGGCGGGGTTGAGGAAGACCGGGGCGGCGGGGTGATGGCCGCTGAAGTCGAAGAGGTTGTCGAGCGAGCCGGCGATAACGTCGAAGGAGCCGCCGCCGATGCGGCCGAGGTTCCAGTTGTCCTCGATGAAGCGGAGGATCGAGGACTGGTCGGTCACCGAGTGATCGACGAAATTCACCTTGCTGTAGGGAGAGACCACCAGGAGCGGCAGGCGGGGGCCATGGCCGCAGCGCCCCTCGAGGCCGCCGAGCGGCTCGCCCGAGCCGCAGCTGCCGGCGCCGGTCAGCGCGTCGGCCGCGGTGGTCGAGGGATTGACCAGCGGCGGCATCACGTGGTCGTACCAGCCGTCCGAGTCGTCCCAGTTGATGATCACCGCGGTCGAGCTCCACTCAGGGGTGTGCTGGAGGGTGTTGAGGACCGTGGTGAGGAAGACCTGCTCGTCGAGCGGCGAGGAGTAGCCGGCGTGGCCGTCCTGGCTCTTGGTGGCCTTGAGGAAGGTCACCGCCGGCAGGTTGTGGGCGCGCACGGCGGCGTAGAAGTCGGCGAGGTCATACTGGTGGTTCGCCGGGTCGGTGTGGCCGATCGCCGCCACCGAGGTGGGGGCCAGGTGGTGCGGGTTGGCGGTCGAGGCGTAGTACTGGAACGGCTGGTGGTGCGCGCTGTAGGCCGAGTTCAGCGTGCCGCCGAGGTTCGGGGTCTTGACGCCGCAGGTGGCGGTGCCGGTCGCCGAGCGCGAGCTGGGGGCGAAGCCGCCCTGGAACCAGCCCCAGGTGAGGCCGGCGGCGTTGAGCAGGTCGCCGACGTTGCGGCCGGTCATCGCCACCTGGCTCGAGCCGCTGCAGTCGTCGAAGAAGGGATCGGGATCGCCGATGACGCTATTGGCGACCACCGCCTCGCTGAGGTCCCCCTTGGTGTGGGCGGTGTCGACGCCGCCGGCCTGGCCGGAGACCAGGTTGAGGACGCCGGGGGTCGACGGGCCGTAGGTGGTGTTGAAGGAGTTGTCGCTCATCGCGAAGCGCTGGGCGAGGTTCCAGAGGGCGGTGACGGTGTTGCCGTCGTAGTAGCCCATCACCAGCCCCTTGCCGTGGCCGTACTCGGGGCATCCCGCGGAGCCGACGCCGACCGTCTCCACGAAGCGGTTCATCTGCCCTTCGCCGATCGCCTGCTGCTCGGGGGTGTAGTCGTGATCCTGGTCACAGGTGTAGCTCTGCGCCCGGCTGAGGCGGAACGGGGCGGCCGAGTTCGGGTTCGACGCGCGCAGGACGTCGTTGAGGCCGTTGACCGACGCCTGGACCGACGCCGTGGACGGGGGTGAAGCGCGGCTCCCCCTTGAGGTTGGCGGCGTGCGGGTAGGTGGCGAAGTAGTGATCGAAGGAGACGTTCTCCTGGAAGATCACCACGACGTGCTTGATCGGGGTGGTGGTGGCGGGGGCGGCGGCGCTGTCGACCGCGAGGGCGGCGAAGGCGGGGCCGGCCAGCAGCGTCGCGGTCAACGCGATGAGCGAGGTGGCGATCGGGGATCGGGACGTCGGCTTCAATCTCATCAGCTCCTCCTTGGAGTGGGACATCGGACGGACGATCGGACGGGAGCCACGATAGAAAGGAGCGATGTCGCGGGCGTGACGCGGCGGTGAACGGCGTCGCGCAAAGCGGCGCGGCGATGTGACAAGGGGCGAGCCGCAGCGCGGCGAAAAGGGATGCCGCATCCCCCCGAAGAGGGCGGGGAGGGCCCGAAAGTAGCACTACTCTGGCATTGCGCCTGCAAGGGTTTGAAGCTGAAGTCTGGCGTGGAGCGCGCCGTCCTGTTATGATTGTCGCAGTGCGGCATAGCCCGATCGGGCGCCCACTCTCAAGTCAAGCAAAGGGGAGAGATCATGTCGAAGGAAGTGCAGATCAGCGAGCTGGAATCGAGGAAGGTGGCGGAAGCCTCCCGCGAGACCGAGTGGAAGCAGCCGAGCTTCCTGCGGGAGATGTTCCTGGGCAATTTCCGTCTCGACCTGATCCATCCGTATCCGCTGCCGGCGGAGGAGCGGCCGGAGTTCGCCGCCTTCTACAACGCCATCAAGGAGTTCCTGCGCGACCAGGTGGATTCGATCGCGATCGACGCGACGGGCGAGTATCCCGAGCAGGTGGTGGACGGCCTGCGCAAGCTCGGCGCCTTCGGCATGAAGATCCCGAAGAAGTACGGCGGCCTGGGTTTCAGCAACGCCGAGTACCAGAAGGTGATGCAGCTGCTGGGCTCGATCGACGGCAACCTGTCGGCGCTGCTCTCGGCCCACCAGTCGATCGGCGTGCCGCAGCCGCTCAAGCTGTTCGGCTCGGAGGCGCTGAAGAAGAAGTACCTGCCGCGCTGCGCCGCCGGGGACATCTCGGCCTTCGCGCTCACCGAGACGCAGGTCGGCTCCGATCCGGCGCGGGTGCAGACGCGGGCCGAGAAGACGCCGGAGGGGGATGCCTACGTCCTCAACGGCGAGAAGCTCTGGTGCACCAACGGCACGATCGCCAAGCTGCTGGTGGTGATGGCGGTCGATCCGAAGTCGAAGAAGATCAGCGCCTTCGTGGTCGAGACGGGCTGGCCCGGGGTGAAGATCGAGCACCGCTGCCACTTCATGGGGCTGCGCGCACTGGCCAACGCCGTGATCAGCTTCAAGAACGTCCGCATCCCCGCCGAGAACCTGATCGGCGAGGAGGGGAAGGGGCTGAAGATCGCCCTGACCACCCTCAACGACGGGCGGCTGTCGATCCCCAACGGCTCGGTCGGCACCGCGAAGCTCTGCCTCGAGATCTGCCGCACCTGGGCGAGCGAGCGGGTGCAGTGGGGGCGGCCGGTCGGCAAGCACGAGGCGATCGCGCACAAGATCGCCGACATGGCGGCCACCACCTTCGCGATGGAGTCGATCGCGGCGCTGGCGACCGAGATGTCCGACCGCGGCGGCTACGACATCCGCCTCGAGGCGGCGGCCTGCAAGGAGTGGAACTCCGACCGCACCTGGGAGATCGTCGACGAGACGATGCAGATCCGTGGCGGGCGGGGCTACGAGACGGCGACCTCGCTCAAGGCGCGCGGCGAGGCGCCGATCGCCGTCGAGCAGATCATGCGCGACTATCGGATCAACAAGATCTTCGAGGGGTCGTCCGAGATCATGCACCTGTTCATGGCCCGCGAGGCGGTGGACAAGCATCTCCAGGTGGCGGGCGCGATGATCGATCCCGAGCGCAGCATGGCCGACAAGCTGGCCGAGCTGCCGAAGATCTCCTCGTTCTACGCCTCGTGGTACCCCACCCGCTGGCTGGGCTGGGGGCAATGGCCGCGGTACCAGGAGTTCGGGGCGCTGGCGACCCACCTGCGCTTCGTCGAGCGCAACACGCGGCGGCTGTCGCGCCAGATCTTCCACGGCATGGTCGCCTACCAGGGGAAGCTGCAGAACAAGCAGGCCTTCCTGTTCCGCCTGGTCGACGTCGCCAACGAGCTCTTCGCACAGGCCTCCTCGGTGGCCCGCGCGCAGGCGATGGAGGCCGCCGGCCACCCCGACGCGGCGAACGCCGCCGAGCTGGCCGACCTCTTCTGCCGCAACTCGCGGCGCCACGTCGTCCAGCTCTTCCACGACCTGTGGGCCAACGACGACGTCCGCAAGTACAAGGTGGCGCTCAGGGTGCTCGACGGCAAGCACGCCTGGCTCGAGGAGGGGATCCTCAAGCTGAGCGAGCGGCCGGCGCTCATCGCGGCCACCCCCAAGCCGGCCGAGCCCACCAAGGGGGAGGGGGCGCAGACGGTGGAGGCGAATCCCCCGATCCCGAAGGCGCGGGCGCTCGGGTCGCACTGACCCTCTCTCCAGCACCGATTTCCCTGCGGTAGGATGGCGCGATGCGCGCCATCCTACCCTTCGACCGCGAAGCCCCGGATCACTCCACCCCCATCGTCGGCGACCTTCCCGACCCGGCTCCCGGGCAGGGGGAGGTGCTGGTCGCCGTCGAGGCGGCCGGGCTCAACCATGCCGACCTCCACCAACTGCGCGGCAACTACCCGCCCCCGGCGGGGGAGAGCGACGTCCCCGGCCTCGAGCTGGCGGGGGTGGTGCTCGAAGGGGAGATGGGGAGCCCCTGGCTGCCGGGCACCCGGGTGATGGCGCTGGTGGGGGGCGGCGCCCACGCCACCCGCGCCGCGATCCCCTCCGGGCAGCTCATGCCGCTGCCGGACAACCTCTCCTTCGTCGAAGGGGCGGCGATTCCGGAGGCCGCGCTCACCGCCTGGGTGAACCTGGTGGTCGAGGGCGGGTTGCAGGCGGGGGAGACGGTGCTGGTCACCGGCGCCACCGGCGGCATGGGGAGCTTCGCGGTGCAGCTCGCCCGCGAGCTCGGCGCCCGCGTGCTCGCCGCGGGTCGCGACCCCAAGCGGCTCGAGATGCTGCGCGATCTGGGGGTCGACGAGATCTGCCTCGACGGCGCCAACCTCGGAGCCCAGGTCCGCGACGCCACCGGCGGCCACGGGGTCGACCTGGCGATCGACTTCACGGCGGGGCCGGAGGTCGGCAACCATCTGGCGGCGCTCAAGGGGCGCGGGCGGCTGGTGGTGGTGGGGACGGTCGGCAGCCGCAAGGGGGAGATCGACCTCGGCTCCGTGATGAGCCGGCGGTTGAAGATCATCGGCTCGGTGCTGCGCGCCCGTCCCCGCGAGGAGAAGGCGCGGCTGACCGCCGACTTCGCGGCCTTCGCCCTGCCGCGGCTGCGCGACGGCCGCCTCCGCCCGGTGGTCGACCGCACCTTCCCGCTCGGCAACGCCGCGGAAGCCTACCGGGCGCTCGAGCGCGGCGGCGCCTTCGGCAAGATCATCCTGGCGACAGCCTGAATCAGCGCGACTCTCAGCGGGACCAAACCAGGATGCGCAGGCGCGGCGGCCGGCCGTTGGGGAACCTCAGCCGGCGGCCCCGGAGGCTGGCCCCCGAAGGAGGGCGGTCGAGGCGCACGCGCTCGGTGAGCCAGCGGCGGTCGCGGCGCCCGCCGGGAAAGAGCGGCAGCGGCCGGCTGTCGACGTAGAGCAGCTCCGGTTGCGCGTCGCCGGCAGGGACCACCACCTCGAACGAGGCGATCGCAGGGAACCGCGGGTCCGGAAGGAGGGTGGCGATCCAGATGTCGGGGGTTAAGTCGGACATCATCGTGAGCTCGACCGGCTCACCCACGGGGCGCCAGGGGTGGAGGAGGAGGGTCAGGGCCTCGCCGTGGGCCTTGAAGGGGCGGGGCTCGACGCGCAGCACGGCGAGCGGCGAGGCGGCCACCCGCGCCGCCGCCTCGGGGCTTCTCAGGTCCTCGGGGGTGTAGATTTCGGCGTCCGCCAGCTCGCTCCCCGCCGAGGCGGCATGCCCCGCCGTCTCGAACTCCCGCACCAGCGCCCGGCCCTCGTCGTCCCCCACCCAGACCAGCCGCTCGAGGTCCCCCACCTGATAGAGCACGCGCGAGCTGGCGAGCGGCTCGAGCTTGGTGCCGAGGATGTCCTCGGCGACTTCGAGGGTGGAGGGGATCGTAGCCTCGTAGGCGTAGGCCATCGGCCGCCAGACCAGGGTGAGCCCCCAGAGGAGGACGGCGGCGGCGAAGAGCCGCCGGCGCGTCCCGTGGAGAGCCTCCCAGGCTGCGGTCACCAGGGCGGCGGCGCCGAGGGCCAGGAACGGGCTGACCGGCAGGTAGTTGTTGGTCTTGGCGTAGGTGGTCGACGCCGCGTAGACCGCGACGTAGGCAAGGGGGAAGAGGGGGATGAGGGCGAGGGCGCGGTCGCGGCGGCGGCGGGCCCAGAAGGCGGTGGCGAGCAGCCCCGCGAAGCCCAGCGGCCCCGTGAAGACGCCGTGGAAGCTCTCCGACAGCATCTCGGGGCCGGTGGCCGCCAGCACGTCGAGATGGGTGGGCGGGGTGTCGCCGGCGCTCGACTTCGCCTTGTAGTGCTCGATCGTGTAGGAGAAGTCGTGGCGGAACTTCTCCCGCATCGAGAAGAAGTAGGGATCGAAGAGGGCGAAGACGAGGAGCGAGGCCGCCCCCGCCGCCGCCAGCCGGACGAGGACGGCGGGATCGCGCCGCGTGCTGGGAAGAGTGAGCAGGGCGAGCGGCAGCGCGGCGGTCACGCCGTTGTACTTCGCCGAGGTGGCGAGCCCCACCGCGGCGCCGGCGCCGAGGAAGTGGCGCAATCGTCCCGAAGCGATCGCGGCGGCGGTCGCCTCGGCGGCGATCAGCAGGCCGAGGAGGAGCAGGATGTCGGGCTTGATGACGGCCGACTGGCGCACGTGGAGGGGGACGGCGGCAAGCGCCAGCGCGGCGAGCAGGCCGGCCCGCGGCGACAGCAGCCGGCGGCCGAGGCGCCAGGTCCAGTAGAGGGTGAGGACGCCGATCGCCGCCTGGAGGCCGCGCCCGAGGAAGTAGGCGGTCGGGGTGAAGCGCCCGCCGTGGAGGATCGTCTCGCCGCCGTGGCCGCTCCAGCGCGCGAGCAGGTCGGCGGCGCCGAGGAGGAGCGACTGGAGAAGGCTGCCGAGCCCCGGATAGTAGAGGTTGACCGGGCGCAGCGAGCCGTCCTCGAGGACGCCGCGGACGTTGTCGAGCACGAAGCGCTCGTCGACGAAGCGGCTGGGGTCGAGGCCGGTGCGGGCGAACCAGAGGCGCACGCCGAAAGCCCAGACGAGCAGCGCGCCGAGGAGCCAGCGCTCCGCGGCGAACGGGCTACGCTCCGGACGGAGCGGCGGAGCAACGGCGGGATCGGTCATGGCGCGGCGGGAGCCTACCGCCCTCCGCCCGCCCGGGGCAACCGAGGGAAGGCAGACCACGGACGATCACGGACGAACAGGGACGGCGAGGAGGTCTCTGCGAAGTTACCTCTTCTCTGTCCGTGAAGGTCCGTGCTCGTCCGTGTCAGTCCGTGGTCATCCCCTCAAGGGTGCGCGCTCGCCGAGGCCATCCCCGGGCCGACCGTCAGCGGCCGGGAGAGGTAGCTCGACGTCGCCGCGATCTCGTCGCGCACGGTGACGGCGACGTGCTGGGGGCCGGCCTTCATCTTCAGGGTCAGGGTGTAGAGGTAGTACTGCCCCATGGCGTTGAGCACCTCCTTGCGCGGGATGTCGAGCGGCACCTCGACCACCCGCACCGGCGAGTTCCCACCCTCCTCGTCGCGGGTCGCCACCAGGATGCGCAGCTTCCCCTTGTAGGAGTCGTCACGCTGGTTGAGGATGGCGAGCTTGAAGAGAGGGATCTTGAGGTGGACCGGCACGGCGTACTGGTTCCCCTCGGCGACCGGCTCGCCGATCTCGATCGTGAGGTCGAGCGGGTTGTCGTCGATGCCGTAGTAGAGGGCCGCGAGGGTGCGGTCCACCACTTTCTCCATGGTGGTCTTGTCGCGGTAGCTCTGCCGGTAGCGCAGGTGGACCCCCGCGGCCTTGACCCGCACCTCGAGGCGGTGCTCGCGGCCGTCGCTCGCATGGGCGGGGGTGAAGCCGAGCGAGTAGAAGCTCGCGAGGTCCGCGCGCATGCGGGTGAGGTCGGGGAGGGTGTCGTTGGCGTCCAGGATCGCCCGCCCGCCGGTGGCGTCCGCCAGCATCTGCAACGAATCCCGCCGGTTCGCGCGCTCGGCGATGCCGATCGACTGGAACTGATAGATCCGCTCGTTGGGCGCGAAGCTGGCGTCGGAGGCCTCGGGCGCCTCGGCGCCGGAGGCCTGCAGCGTATAGAGGGTCACCCGGTGGGCGTTGGCGTGCGCGGCGAGCGTCTCGAGGTTCTTGGCGACGCTGAAGCGCTGGGCGTCGAGCGGCGCCTGCGAGGCCGCCTGGTACGACCTGGCGTCGAGCGAGGCGGCGTCATAGACCTGCGGCACGTCCGGATCGTCCTTGGTGCCGCCGCCGTCGCTCCCCGGAGGGCCTTTCACCTGGCTGGGCCGGCCGGGTACGGTGGAGCCGAAGCCCGAGGTGCCGTTGCCGCCGCAGAGCTCGGCCAGGAACTGGAACGCCTCCTCGCCGGGCTGGAGCGGCAGGCCGTCGCTGACGTGGAGCACCGCCTTGCGGCCGGGGACGCCGGAGAGCGAATTGACCAGCAGGGTGAGGCCGCTGACCGCCTGCAGGACCTCGTGCCGCCGGGTGGAGGCGTAGGCTTCGGCCGGAGTGACGATGTTCTGCGGGCAGGGGATCGGATCAGGAGCCATCAGGGAGTCGCGCTGGATCGCCATCATCGCGTCGAAGGCCTGACGGCGATCGCGGTCGCTCTCGTCGCCGTGAGTCACCAGCGTCTCGAGCTGCCGCAGGCCGTCCGCGATCGCCGCCGGGTCGGCGGTGAACGGGACGCGGACGTGGAGGCCGCCGTCGTAGCTGACCAGCATCACCCGGTCGGCCGGCCCGAGCTGGCGGGCGAGGAATTCGTGGAGCTGCCGCAGCACCCGCGCGCGGTGGGGGGGACGGAGGTTGAAGTTGTCGAAGAAGACGACGAGGTTCAGCGCCTCGTCCTGCGCCGCCGGGGAAGCGGCGGCCGCGGCGGACCCCGAGCCGGCGGGCGCGCGGCCGACGGCGGCGGCGCCCGGGACGACGGTCTCGAAGTTGGAGACGGAGATCGCCTTGCCGTCCTCGAGCAGCTCGAAATCGCCCTTCTTGAGGCCGGTCACCGGGCGGCCCTTGTCGTCGGTCGCCGTGACGTCGACGTTGATCACGTTGACCTCGATCACCTCGCCGAAGGCCGGATTATTACCCGAGGCCGTACCGGACGCCTTGGCGGCGGCGTCCGGCCGCGGCTCCTTCGCCCGCGCCGGCGACGTTCCCAAGGACAGCGAGAGGGTCAGCAGCAGGGCGCCGGCGAGCTGGATTCGCTGGACCATTGATTCATTTCCTCCTGCAAGCGCAGTCAAAAGTGGCCCGCCGCCGAGGCGCGGACCGGCCCGACCGTCACCGGCCGGGAGAGATAGCTCGACGTCGCCGCGACCTCGTCGCGCACGGCGACGGCGACGTGCTGGGGGCCCGCCTTCATCTTCAGCGTCAGGGTGTAGAGGTAGTACTGCCCCAGGGCGTTCAGCACCTGGCTGCTCGGGATCGCGAGCGGCACCTCGACCCGGCGCACCGCCGAGATGCCGCCGCCGTCGTCCTCGCGCGTCGCCACCAGGATGCCCAGCTTGCCACGGTAGACGTCCTGCTGGTTGAGGATGGCGAGCTTGAACAGGGGGATCTTCAGGTGGACCGGGACGGCGTACCGATCGCCGTCGGCGACCGGCTCGCCGATCTCGACCTGGAGGCCGAGGGGATTGTCCTCGGCGCCGTGGAGGAGGGCGGCGAGCGTGCGGTCCGCCATCTTTTCGAGCGCCGGCTTGTCGCGATAGCTCTGGCGATAGCGCACCTGGAGCCCCGTCCGCTTCAGCCTCACCTCGACTTTGTGCACCTGGCCGTCGCCGCGGTGGGCGGGGGAGTAGCCCAGCGAGTAGTAGGTGTCGAAATCCTCCTCCATGCCGGCGAGCCCGGGGGCGAAGTCGTTGGCGTCGACCATCGCCCGCCCGCCGGTGTCGGCGGCCAGCGCGGTGAGCGCGGCCTGCTGGTTCTGGCGCTGCAGCTGCTGCAGGGAGCCGGTCCCGATCAGGCGCTGCGCCTCGCTCCCTTCGACGTCGGCGGACAGGGTGGGCGCCTCGAGGCCGCTCGCCTGCAGGGTATAGAAGGTCACCCGGTTGGCGCTGGCGTGGGCGGCCAGGTCCGCGAAGGGCTTGGCGACGTTGTAGCGCAGGGCGTCGAGATCGGCCTGCTGGGGCTGATACTTCCCCGGATCGTCGCCGCCTGCTTCCCCCCGGCCTGCTCCGTGGCCTACTCCCCGGTCTGCTCCATCCTCCGGCGAGGCCGCGGCGCCGCTGACCCCGGAGCCCTCCGAGCCGGCGCAGATCTGGGCGACCGCCTCGAACAACTCCTGGCCGGGGCTGATCGAGACGCCGTCGCTGACGTAGAGGAAGGCCTTGCGGCCGGGGAGCCCGGCGAGCGAGTTGATCATCAGGGTCAGCGCGCCGACGGTGCTCAGCGCCTCGCTGCGCCTCTCCTCCGCATACCCTTCGATCGGCTTGATGATCTCGGCGCTGCAGGGATGGATCGAGTGCAGGGTGAGCATCGCCTGGTAGGCGGTCAGCCGGGCGGAGTCCTCCTGCTGCCCGTAGGTGGGGAGCTGCTCGATCTCGCTCAACCCCGCGTCGATGGCGGCGGCGTCGCCGGTGAAGGCGCGGCGCACCTTGAGGCCGAGGTCGTAGGTGGCGAGCAGGATGTGGGCGCCCTGGCGGGTGTGGGCGGCCAGGAACTTGCGGATCTGATCGACCGCGCGGGTGCGGTTCCGGGGGTGCAGATGGAGGTTGTCGACGAGCACCACCAGGTAGAGGTCGCTCGCCGGATCGGCCGCCGGCGCTCCGCGGCCCCCTCCGGTGGCTGCCGCCACGGCCCCGTCCACGCCTTTGAGCGCGGAAGAGGAGGCGGACTCGCGGGCGATGGCCGCGAAGTTGGTGACCGCGACCGGCTTGCCGTCCTCCGACACCACGAAGTCTTCCTTGCGCAGCCCGCCGACCCGGCGGCCGTCCCTTTCCGTCACGTAGACGTCGACGTCGACGACGTCGACGTCCAGCGTCTCACCAAACCTCGGCGGGGGGGAGGGAGCGACGGCGGAGGGGCAACCGGGAGGAGCGCCGCGGGGGCCGAAAAGGCCAGCAGCAGCACACCTGAAAGTGGAAGAAACTTCATGGGTTCGATCCCTCCCCAACGAAAGCTTGCCGAATTTCCCAAGATGATTTTCCCAGAAGAGCTGCAAAGGATGCGCCATTCCCCGCTCCTTCGGACGGCCTCCCCGCAACGTCCCCGCGGAAGGACGGATCATGGAGAAACGGCCCGTGGAACGTCCTCCGGAGCTGACGATGGCCCGGCCGCCGGGGTTATTTCTGGCGGACGGCGCCACATTCCCCGCCAGAGGAACGCCGTCAACAGGACGCCGAGGAGGGTCAGCACGGCGCTCCCCTCCGGGCCGAAGCCGCCGCCGGTCACCTCCTCGTTGCCGGTGGTCGCGACGCGCAGCAGATGGAACAGCGACACGCCGCTCACCGGCAGCGAGAGCAGGCAGGCGACGGCGAAGTTCCACACCCCGTGGGCGACGGTGGAGCTCCACAGGCTGCCGGTGCGCTCGGCCAGCGCGGCGAGCGCCATGCCGGCGAGCATGATGTTGGCGAGCGCCAGCCAGGAGAAGCCGGGATTCTGCAGGTGGAGCAGGGCGAAGAGGAGCGCGGAGGCGAGCGCCGAGGCCCAGGCCGGCCAGCGCTCGCGCAGCGTCCGGTAGACGTAGCCGCGCATCACCCACTCCTCGAGCCCGCCCTGGAGCAGGAAGGCGGCGAGCAGCAGGACGAGCAGCAGGAGCGGCGGGAAGGGCCACCAGGCCGGGCCGCGCGCGAGCTCGGGGCTGATCCCGCCGAAGCGGACCGCCGCCAGGGTGTCCGGCAGGAGGAGGACGAGCGCCAGCCAGGCGCCGAGGACGGCGAGGGCGCCGAGCGTGGAGGCGGCGAGCTGGCGCAGGGCAGCCTTCCGGCTGCCCGCGGGCCAGCGGGCGCCGAGGCTGGCCAGGGTTCGCCGGTCGAGGAAGCGGACGAACAGCCAGGTGACCAGGATCTGCGGCGGGATGGTCGCCAGGACGGCGAGCAGCGAGAGCTCGACCGAGCCGCCGAAGGCGCCGGGGGGCGATGGAGCGCCGCTGCGGAAGGCGGGGTAGACGACCAGCAGAGCGACCACGAATTGAACCACCACGTAGGCCACCAGGTAGAGCCCGGCGCGCAACGCCGGCACCAGCAGGGCGAGAGGCGACATTCTATCTCCGGCGATCTCCGGGTCGGGGTTTGGCACGCCAGTTGCTATGAACCCAAAGCGGGGAGAACGGTAAAAGAAACCAACTCAAAGCAGCTCAACCTCAAGGAGGATCGTCATGAATCTCATTATCGTACTGATCGTCGGTGGTCTCATCGGATGGGTCGCCAGCATCATCATGCGCACCAACGCGCAGCAGGGGATCTTCCTCAACGTCCTGGTCGGCATCGTCGGCGCGGCGCTCGCCGGCTTCCTGCTCGCGCCGCTGTTCGGCGTCGCCAGCATCACCTCAGGGCGACTTCAGCCTGCCGGCCCTGCTGGTCTCGCTGCTGGGCTCGGTGATCCTGCTCGCCATCGTCAACCTGTTCCGCCGCGGTACCGCGCGCTGAACCGGATATTTCGACGGCATTCTATGGCGGGGGTCGCGGACTTCAGGGTCCCGGCCCCCGTTCCACGTCTGGTAAGCTCCCGCCCTCTATGCCCGGCGCCCCGTCCCTCCCGGTCATCATCACCGGCATGCACCGTTCCGGCACCTCGCTGGTCGCCTCGTTCCTCGGCGCGCTCGGAGTCCATCTCGGCGACCGCCTGCTCGCCGCCGACCGCCAGAACCCCCGCGGTTATTTCGAGGACGCCGACTTCGTCGAGCTGCAATGGCGGATGCTCGAGGACGCCACCGCCGCGGGGGACGGCGGGCACCGCGACTGGGGATGGACGGAGAGCGAGCGCCTCGACCGCGGCCGTTTCGCCCGTCACGCCGAGGCCGCCCGCGGGCTCGTCGAGGCGCGCGCCGGTCGGTCCGGGCTGTGGGGATGGAAAGACCCGCGCACCACCGTGCTGCTCGACTTCTGGGACGAGATCCTCGCCGGCCGCGCGCTCTACGTGCTGCTCTACCGCTTCCCCTGGGAGGTGGCGGACTCGATCCAGCGGGTCGGCGGCGGCGAGTTCCTGGACCATCCCGAATACGCCTTCCGCATCTGGGCTTTTTACAATCGCCAGCTCCTCGACTTCCATCGCCGCCACGCCGGGCGCAGCGTGCTGGCGAGCGCCAACGCCGTGGTGCGCGATCCCGGCGGCTTCGTGGCCCTGCTGCGCGACAAGCTGGGGCTCGCCGTCACCGACGCCCCGCTCGACAGCGTCTGGCAGCCGGGGCTGTTCGGCTCCTTCCCGCCCGACGATCCGCTGATCCCGCTGACCCTCGCCACCTCGCCCGACTGCGCGCGGCTGCTCGCCGGGCTCGACGCGGCGGCCGACCTGCCGGCGACCGGGCTGTGGAACGACCTCGGCGCGGCGCCGTTGCGCGCCCGCCTCGATCCCCGCGGCGCGGTCGACCTCTCGGTGGTCATCCCCTGCTATAACTACGGCCAGCTCCTGGTCGACGCCGTCGCCAGCGTCGAGCGCAACGCGCCGCCGGGGAGCGAGCTGCTGGTGGTCAACGACGGCTCGACCCAGCCGCGCACCCTCGAGGTGCTCGACGTTCTGCGCCAGGGGGGCTACCGGATCCTCGACCAGGAGAACGGCGGCCTCGCCGCGGCGCGCAACCGCGGTGTGCGGGAGGCGCGCGGGCGCTACGTCCTGCCGCTCGACGCCGACAACCGGATGGTCCCCGAGTTCGCCGCGGCGGCGATGCGCACGCTCGACGCCGATCCGAATCTGGGGGTGGTCTACGGCGACCGGATCGATTTCGGCGCCCGCTCGGGCCGGCTGCGGGTGCCCGACTTCGACCTCGACACCCTGCTGTGGTCCAACTTCATCGACGCCTGCGCCATCTACCGCCGCGAGGTGTGGGCTCAAGGGGACGGCTACGACGCCGGCGCCGCGGTCTGGGAGGACTGGGAGCTGTGGATCTCGGCCGCCGAGCGGGGGTGGCGCTTCGCGCGGCTCGACCAGCCCGGCTTCGAGTACCGCGTGCGCCCGAACTCGATGCTGGTGGTAGCCGAGCGGGACGGGCGCTTCCGCACCGCCTGCGACCACGTCTACAGGAAGCACCGCGCGCTCTACGTCGAACGCTTCGAGTCGGTGCTGCGCGCCGGGCGGGCCAACCTGCTCGCGGTGGCGGAGGACGCGACCGCCCTGCGCGCCGCGCGCGACCGCTTGCAGGTCGAGATCGACCTCCTCGCCGCCGCGACGGCGTCCACCTCCCGGGAGGCGCCGGTCACCGTCCAGGAGCTGATGGCGCGGCACGCGGCCGAGGCCGGGCGCGAGGAGGCGACCCGCCGGCGGGAGGATGCGGCGGCGTCCGCCCTCGCAGAGGTGCGGAAAGACGCCGCGGCCCTGCGGGTCGAAAGGGCGGCCCTCGACCGCGAGCTCGCGGCCTGGCAGGAGCGCGCCGCCTTCACCGAGGGGACCCGGGCCTTCCGGCTGCGCAACGTGCTGGTGCGCTGGAAGAACCGCTGGCGGCGTTGATCTCGCTGGGGTTTGCGACTAAAATCGAGGAGAGCCGACAAGCGTCACGCAGCCAAGAGGATTCCGCATGCAGCCTCGCCCCAAGATCCGGCGTTTCCCCCGCGTCCCCGCCGAGCACGCCGTCATGGTCCGCCTCCTCGGCGTCAGGCCGTTCGAAGAGTTCGCCCGCACCCGGATCATCGGTCCGGGAGGGTGCATGTTCGTCAGCGAGGAGTCGCTCGGCTTCGGCTCGCTGATGGAGCTCTCGATCGCGGTGCAGGGGCGGGTGCTGAAGACCGACGGCCGCGTGGTCTACGAGATCCGCAAGAGCCCCACGGAGCACCAGATCGGCGTCGAGTTCCTGCGCATCACCCCCGCGGACCGCGCGTTCCTCGAGTCCGTGGTGGGGAGCCGCCGGCCGGGCGGCGCCGGCCCCGCCACGGCGGCTCTGAACTGACCGCTGCTGACTGGGACCGCGCTCAGCGCGGCGGCAGGCCTCTTTCCGTCATCAGGTAGGTCGCGAAGCTCCCCAGCCAGTGCCCTCCCTCGTAGTGCTCGCCGGTCACCGCGGCGAGGCCGGCGTCGCGGTGCGCCGCGGCGGCGGCGCGCAGATCCTTCTGGCGCCGGTCGCCGGCGGGGAGGCCGGCGGCGATCCCTTCGAGCATCCAGGCCCGCGAGAGGTTCAAGCCGTCGAGATGGGCGAGCTTGCCGTCGGCGGGATCGGGGCTGACCGCCGGGGTGATCCAGCCCGCGCCGTGGACCTGCGGCAGGAACGACGACAGCCAGGCCGCGTAATCGCCCGGCGGCAGGATGCGGCGCATCAGGTCGGCCTCGGCCAGGCAGGGGGAGAGGAAGTCCTCGCCCGAGGGCTCGTAAGCGAGCGGGCAGGCGCGGTCGGCGAGGTAGAGCTCGCGGGCGCGGGCCGCGAAGAACCCCTGCGCGTCGCGGTCGCCGGCGGCGCGCGCCCAGTCGAGGATCAGGCCGAGCGAGAAGGCGGTCTGGTTGTGCTCGCCGATGCGGATCGGGTGCGAGAGCTTGGGGAGCCAGGTGCGCAGCCGGCCGAGCGCCGTCTGGACCAGCGGCTCGAGGGCGGCGGCCCATCCCCTGGCCTGCGGGTCGTCCCACTCGTGGAGCTCGGCCGAGAGCTGGAGCAGCCAGGCGAGGCCGTAGGGGCGCTCGAAGGTCCCCCGCCCTTCGGCCGCCATGTAGGCCACCTCGGCGGCGACGTGCTCGGGCGTCAGGCTCTGGGCGAGCGCCGCCCGCGCCTTGGCCGCGAACGGCGCGGCGGGGAACTGCCGCGCCAGCCGGGCGAGCAGCCAGTGCCCGTGCACCGCCGAGTGCCAGTCGTAGCAGCCGTAGAAGGCGGGGGTGAGCTGGCGCGGCGGCCTGGCGTCGGCATCGCTCGCCATCGTGTGCGCGATCTTGTTCGGATACTCCTGGTGGACGCAGGCGAGCGCCAGGCTGGCGAAGCGCCCGGCGGTCGCCGCGTCGAGGCGCGGCGAAGGAGACGCCGCGCGGCGCCGGCGGGACCACGGCGGCGGCGAGCGGGGCCAGGGTGAGCGAGAGGCCGAACCAGGCGAGGAGCGAGGGCGTGAGCATGGCGGGGATGGTAGCTCCAGCGCCGCTGCGAAACAAACCGCCGGCCGCCTCCTCGGCTACAATCGGCGCGGAGGTGGCATGAGCGGCATGAGCGGCATCAGCGGGGCACCACCGCAGGTCGGGGGAGGGTATTCGGTCCGCGAGGAGATCGCGCACAGCGCCATCCACGGCCTGGGAGTCGTCCTGAGCGTCGCCGGGCTGATCGCCCTGGTGCTCACCGCCAGCCGCACCGGCGACGTCTGGAACATCGCCGCTTCGGCGGTCTTCGGGATCACCCTGATCCTGCTCTACGTCGCCTCGACCCTCTACCACAGCATCCCGTTCGCGCGCGCCAAGGCGACCCTGCGCATGCTCGACCACGCCGCCATCTACCTGCTGATCGCCGGCACCTACACGCCGTTCACCCTGGTCAGCCTGCGCGGACCCTGGGGGTGGACGCTGTTCGGCATGATCTGGGGGCTCGCGGTCCTCGGCATCGCGCTCAAGGTGACGGCGATGGGGCGCTTCCGGGGGCTGTCGCTCGCCCTCTACCTCGGCATGGGATGGCTGGTGGTGATCGCCCTCGATCCGCTGATCAAGGCGGTGGGGAAGGGAGGGCTCCTGCTGCTCGTCCTCGGCGGGCTCTCCTACACCCTGGGGGTCGCCTTCTACGTCTGGCGCCGCCTGCCGTACCACCACGCGGTGTGGCACGCCTTCGTGCTCGCCGGCAGCATCTTCCATTTCTTCGCGATCCTCCTCTACGTCGCTCCCCACCCGCCGCACTGAGCCTGGCCCCTGTAACCCTGAGGCCGTTCGGCCGTATAGAGGGGGCCCGTATGGAGGGGCCATAAAGGAGAATCCCCGATGCGTTTGAAATTCTTGCTGGCCGGCTTGCTGCTGGCCTCCGTTCCCGTCTGGGCGGCCCCCGCCGCCTCCGACCTCAAGGCCCGCCGCGCCGCGCTCGACAAGCTCCTCGCCGAGCAGTGGGAGTACAACCTCTCCCATGCGCCGGAGTTCGCCTCGATCCTCGGCGACAAGCGCTGGAACGACCAGCTCTCCGACGCTTCGCAGGCCGCCATCGACGCCGACCTCGCCAAGACGGCCGACTTCCTCAAGCGCTTCGAGGCGATCGACACCACCGGCTTCCCCGAGCAGGAGAAGCTCAACCAGGAGCTGATGGTGCGCGGCCTCAAGGAAGGGCTCGAAGGGGCGCGGTTCAAGGACTGGCTGATGCCGATCAACCAGATCTCGGGCATCCACCTGATGGCCGCCCAGTTCCCCTCGATGCTGACGTTCACCACCGTCAAGGACTACGACGACCTGATCACCCGCTACAAAAAGATGCCGCGCGTCTTCGATCAGACGATGGACCTGATGCGGGAGGGGATGGCGACCGGGGTGATGCCGCCGAAGTTCCTGCTCGAGAAGGTGGTGGTCCAGGTCGAGGGGATGGCCGCGACGCCGGCCGACAAGTCCCCCTTCGCCCTGCCGCTCGCCAAGTTTCCCGAGACGATCCCCGCGGCCGAGCAGAAGCGCATCCGCGAGCAGATGACGGCCGCGATCAACGATTCGGTGCTGCCGGCCTACGCCAGGCTCGGCAAGTTCGTGAAGGAGGAGTACGCCCCCAAGGGACGGAGCGAGCCCGGCATGTGGTCGCTCCCCGACGGCGAGGCGCGCTACGCCTTCAACGTCAAGGCGCTGACCACCTCGAACCAGACTCCGGAGGAGATCCACCAGCTCGGCCTGCGCGAGGTGGCGCGGATCGAGGGGGAGATGCTCCAGGTCGCCAGGAAGCTCGGCTATTCCGATCTCAAGAGCCTGAACGCGGCGATCGAGAAGAACCCCAAGCTGCACGCCCAGTCGCGCCAGCAGATCCTCGACCTCTACAAGGGGTACATCGACCAGATGTACGCCAAGCTGCCGCAGCTCTTCGGCCGCCTGCCGAAGGCGAAGGTCGAGGTGGTGGCGACCGAGGCGTTCCGCGAGAAGGAGGCCTCGTCGGCCGAGTACCAGACCGGCTCGCCGGACGGCGCCCGTCCCGGCCGCGTGCAGGTGAACACCAGCAACCCCGAGCAGCGCAAGATCATCACCTGCGAGTCGACCGCCTACCACGAGGGGGTCCCCGGCCACCACATGCAGCTGTCGATCGCCCAGGAGCTGCCGACCCTGCCGCCGTTCCGCCAGCAGGGGGGCTACACCGGCTTCATCGAGGGTTGGGCCCTCTACGCCGAGCGCCTCGGCAAGGAGGTCGGCTTCTACCAGGACCCGTGGAGCGACTACGGCCACCTCCAGGACGAGATGCTGCGCGCCATCCGCCTGGTGGTCGACACCGGCTTCCACTACAAGCGCTGGAGCCGCGACCAGGTGGTGCAGTTCTTCCACGACCACTCGGGAGTCGACGAGGTCGAGGTGCAGAGCGAGACCGACCGCTACATCGTCTGGCCCGGGCAGGCGCTCGCCTACAAGATCGGCCAGCTCAAGATCCTCGAGCTGCGCGAGCGCGCCAAGCAGGCAGCTCGGCGCCAGGTTCGACATCCGCAAGTTCCATGACGAGGTGCTGGGCGCCGGCGCCCTGCCGCTCGACGTCCTCGAGGAGCGGATCGACCACTGGATCGCCGCCGAGAAGGGGATGAAGAAGGCGGCGTAGGCTTTCCTCCGGGGTTCAAGACAGGGGCGGGGACGTAAAGTCCCCGCCCTTCCGTTTAGAATCTACCTCGAGGAGGTGATCGCCATGTCCGAGACCGTGGACCTGAAGCAGGTGGTGGAAGGCAACGACGGGATCTCCGTCGTCCGCAGCGGCGAAACCTGCCGCGGCTGGAACAACATCCAGTACAAGGCCGGCCTCTCGGCCAAGAACGTCAACGCCACCAAGCTCTCGATGAACGTCGCCACCATCCCGCCCGGGGGTGTCGCCTACGCCCACATCCACGTCGACTTCGAGGTGATGCTCTACATCCTCCAGGGGCGGGTGCGCCACGAGTACGGCCCCGGGCTCAAGCAGGTTGTGGAGAACGGCGCCGGCGACTTCATCTTCATCGAGCCCGGGGTGCCGCACGAGGTGTTCAACGTCAGCGACACCGAGCCGGTGGTGGCGGTGGTCGCCCGCTCGGACGCCTCCGAGTGGGAGAACATCGTCGGCTACGAT
>CAVVXL010000021.1:0-137255 GCA_963752235.1 uncultured Acidobacteriota bacterium
CCTCGATAATCCTAATCAAAAAGAGGACTCAATGTGATTGACGATGCCGCTCTCTCTACTCTCCGGCAACACGTTGCCAACGCATTCAGCGCGGGGACTTCTACCTTCCCTCACTATACCCTCCACGGTGCCGAACATCTCGAAGAGCTGGATCGCTTGGCGCTCCTCGTCGTTGGCTATATCCCTGACATTCCGAAAGAGCGACTCAACCTTCTCCGTCTCGCCATTATCCTGCATGACTTCGCCATGGTGGACGTACCCGACCCTCAACGCGAAGCTGAGCTCCGTCTCCAAATGGGCCCCGATATGAGCTTCGCGGATGTAGTCCGCAAGACCCACCAAGACGAGATCGTAAAATCGTTTACCAAACCGGCAAGAATCAACTTTGTATTAGGACTGATTCCAACAGGCGGAGCCCAGATTCTGAAAGATGCCTCGACGATCGCCAGCCATCACCGCTTCCATCCGCTGCACTCGGCCCCTGAGCATCTTCGAGATCTTTGCGCGCTGATGAGGTTTCTCGATGAGCTTGAAATTGGCCCCAAGCGAGCTCCAGACGCTGCCTATGCGGCCCTCCGTTCCCGGATGGATGCCACCTCCCGCCTTCATTGGCTCAAACATATCTGTACTCGAGCTATTGAACACCCCAGTACGTTTTCGCCTGAACAGCGCGGGAATCGCAAAGTCTTGAAAGTCCTCGTTGGGGTTGAAGCCACCGACCAAACCTGGTTGCCGATTCAGGATATGATCCTATCGAAACTCAGAAAATGCCTGGACGAGGAAGGCGTCAATGACATCCTCCGCCGGAGCTTTAACGCCGAGTTCGAGCTTGCGTCGGCTCCGTTTCCGGATCTAGCCGGAGTCAATACCTTCCTATCGCCTATCGTCCATAATGACCTCAATCTTCTGCCCGATGATCTCCTGCAGCCCAAGTCGTCGCAGGAAAATCCAGGGATCCGCACAATACCTCGCGACCAGCCCTCTACTTTGAGCGCCCAGAGGCTCCGCGAGCGAACCTCTCGCGAATTCAAGATCGTTGCACTTCCCCCAGAACTGCTCGCGGAGAAACTTTGCGTGTCGGGTCGCTTGACTTTGATTGGCAATAAATACGTACAACCCAAAGAGGCGACGATAGGAGGTGATGCAGGAGCCCCAAACCGAATCTATGTCGGACATGCGGATTCTGGCAAGACTAGAGCTTCCCTGGAATGGGTCAATCGGCTCACCGAGGAAGCCCCCAATCAATGGGTCGTCCTTCGCACAAGCATGGGAACGATTCCAGAGAGCATCGAAAACATAATCCTCGACACGTCGCATTACGAACAACTCCAGTATCTTCTTCCACAGAAGGCAATCCTCTTCTTGGATGATCTGCCCACAAACCTTCCTCCTGCGAGCGGCCCCTTCTCAGCAACGGATGCCGCAAGGCTCCTATTTCGATGGTATAGCGAACTGCCCTATTTTCGCGAGAGGCGATTAGTGGGAACTCTTCGACTTGAGGACACCCATGTACAGCCTGAATGGCCTGACGTTCTACCGTCACTCGGGCAGAAACTCGAATTGGTCCAGCTCCAACCCCTAGAAGGTAACGATTATCGAGAGCTCTGGGAAGGAATGAGCCAGGGAAAGATTTCACGCAACAGCTCCGAGGGAATTTCTTCGTTTCAAATCGGTCTCGAAGATGGATTTATCGATGCCGTGGCACAACGCCAGGCAGACCCAGAAGCGGTCGCCGTCTTCGTTCAACAAAATGCCATCAAGACAAGGGCGTCTTTGGGGACCAAGGATGCACAGTTGTTCTCCGCGAGCGCTGTTGACACTTGGCGACGCGAGACGTGGCCTGCGTTTGAGGTCTATGGAATCGGAGCCAAAGTTTTCTTCACATTGGCCCGATTTCTTGAGGCCGGGATCAGGCAATCTAGCGAGTTTATCGTGGGGATGGGGCCCTCCTGGCACGCTCACGAAGCTTTCGGACCCGAGTTGTGCGCGAGCCAGGGAGGAGTTGCCAATAGCTACTCGCCCCTACTCGAGTCTCTAATGGCCGATGGCCATGCAACAGGAGAACTCAGCCAATGGATTCGACCTAAATTTGACTTCCTTCTTCAAGCCGAGACTCTTCCGGAAGTGGAGCTGAAGCTCCCTCCTCTCGACTGGTTTGCAAACCGCTCAGGAAGGCTCACTCCAGGGCTCAGGAAGTCTTTAGCATTTCAACTCGCGACAAATGAAAAGAGCGCTATCGAAGTCCCATCCAAAGATAGTGCTTGGCTTCAAGGTTGGGGCTTGGGGCTGCTGCTAAGAAGCTTGGCGATGGCTTCCAAGGCCACGTCAGAATCTGGAGTACTACGAACACCTGATTCGAAAGAGGGCCACAATGAGGTGAAGTTCCTTCATGAACAGGCGATTAGCTGCCTTCGGAAGGCCATTGACGCCGACCCCAAAGACTCCCAAGCCTGGACATTGCTGGGCATCAGTTTGGGTTTTATTGATCGCCGTGAAGGAAAGACAATCCTAAGGCATCCAGCCTTAGAGCAGGCGATCGACGCGTACCGGAATGCAGTCGATTTGGATCCAAGAAACTCTCAAGCGTGGATCCTTCTCGGAATTTCGCTCGATGAGCAATCCGACTCCGAACAGGATATCAACCTCAAGACCCAACTGCGCCAGCAGGCGATCGATGCCTACCGCAGCGCCACCGACGCTGATCCCAAAAACTCGCAGGCTTGGACTAATCTCGGAGTTCAACTCGGTCAGCAGGCCGACTCCGAGCAAGATACCCACCTCAAGGCCCAACTGCGCCAGCAGGCGATCGACGCTCACCGCAGCGCCACCGACGTTGATCCCAAAAGCTCCCAGGCTTGGATCAATCTCGGATTTCAACTCGGTCAGCAGGCCGACTCCGAGCAGAATACCCGCCTCAAGGCCCAACTACGTCAGCAGGCGATCGACGCTCACCGCAACGCCGCCGACGCTGATCCTAAAAACTCCCAGGCTTGGACCAATCTCGCATTTCAACTCGGTCAGCAAACCGACTCCGAGCAGGATAACCACCTCAAGGCCCAATTGCGCCAGCAGGCGATCGATGCTTATCGCAGCGCCGCCGACGCTGATCCCAAAAAGTCCCAGGCTTGGACCAATCTCGGATTTCGGCTCGGTCAGCAAGCCGACTCCGAGCAGGATACCAACCTCAGGACCCAGTTGCGCCAGCAGGCGATCGACGCTTACCGCAGCGCCACCGACGCTGATCTTAAAAATTCCCAGGCCTGGACCAATCTCGGATTTCGGCTCGGTCAGCAAGCCGACTCCGAGCAGGATACCAACCTCAGGACCCAGTTGCGCCAGCAGGCGATCGACGCTTACCGCAGCGCCACCGACGCTGATCTTAAAAATTCCCAGGCCTGGACCAATCTCGGATTTCGGCTCGGTCAGCAAGCCCACTCCGAGCAGGAAACCAACCTCAAGGCCCAACTGGGCAAACAGGAGATAGACGCCTATCGCAGCGCCATCGGCGCTGATCCCAAAAACTCCAAGGCTTGGGCCAATCTCGGATTTCGACTCAGTCAGCAAGCCCACTCCGAGGAGGATACCAGCCTCAAGGTCCAACTGCGCCAGCAGGCGATCGACGCCTATCGCAGCGCCACCGATGCCGATCCCAAGGACTCCAAGGCCTGGGAAGGCCTTGCCAGCCATTTGCTCATCAGTGGCCATGAGACAAGAAGCTCGGAACTCTGGACCGAAGCACTCAACGTTGCTCGCCAAGCAAGCGCTCTTGGAGCAAGACGCTACAACTTGGCTTGTGCTCTTGCGATCACTGGCAATATCGAGGAAGCCTTCTCTGAGCTACGGAACTGCTTGGAAAACGGCGAGATCTCGCGCGAACATGTATTTACCGACCCTGATTGGGCTCACCTCCGGGAGGATCCCACGTTCCAAGAAATCGTCGGTTCCGCAGGGTAAGCGCAACTCCGTTTCCCCAAAAAGGGTCGGTCGCCGAGTAGCTCACGCCGCGAGGTCCCGCCTAAAGCTCCCCAACCAAACGGCAACGCGTCGTCGTAGAGCCGGGAGGACAGGTGAATCCCGGAGGACTCTCAGAGCGGGAAGGAGATCGAGCCGGCCGATTCGGGCCAGCGAAATCAGCGGACCGGAGTTGACGACCAGCGCCACGCTAGGATTGGGAAGGCCGGCCGGCGGACTCGGCCGCGGCGACCTCGTGTTCGAGGTCGCTCATGTCGCCGTCGAAGTAGGGAAGGTTCCGCTGGCCCAGGAGAGCGAGGAACTGCGCTTTCGACAGGCCGAGAGTCTCGGCAGCTTTCCCCGACGAGATCTTGCCTTCCTGGAAGAGCTCGAGAAGCACCCATTCCCTGGCTTGACGCCCCAGCTCCGCCTCCGGAATTTCGAGCGCGGCGAGAAGGCTCTGGGGAAGCTCGATTTCTACTTTCAGGTCGGCCATGTCGACAAGTCTACTCCCCTTGCGGAAGCCTCCCCTACCGGATCCCCGAGCTCGCCAGACCCAGCAGCTTCTTGATGTTGTCGTCGCTCCACTTGAGGCCGGCGCCGAAGAAGAAGGAGCGGCGCTTCTGCTCGAAGGGATCGTCGTAGCCTCCGACCAGGTAGAGGTTGGGGGCGAACTGGTAGCGGCCGAGGAGGCGGAGGTGGGCGTTCTCGTTGTTCGGCCGGTTGAAGTCGAAGGCCTCGAAGGAGAGCAGCAGCCGGCGGTCGAGGATGGGCAGCGGGTACTCGATCTGGGCGCCGCCGCTCCCTTCGATGATGCCGGCGTAGAGGCGGGTGTCGCTCGGCCCCTTGTAGCCGAAGAGGCCGGTCGCCGAGTAGCTGCGCTCGTCCGACACCGTGTGGATGGTCGTCGTCTCCGGGATGCCGCTCGGCGGGGTGACGGTGAAGGTCTGCGTCTTCTCCGTCCGCTTCCCTTCCGGGGTGCTGACCAGGCCGGCGCGGTAGATGTGCTTGCCGTCCTGCGGGTCGATGTCGAGGCGCAGGGCGGACTGCGAGTCCTTGGTCTTCTGCAGGTAGAAGCTCTGCATGTCGAGGTCGATCTTGAACTTGTTGAGGCCGCCCAGGCTCTCGCTCAGGGAAGACACCCCGGTCTGGATGCTGTCGAGGGTCGAGATGACGTCGTTGTACGCCTTCTCGTCGTTGACCAGCTTGCCGATCGTCCCCTGGCCGCTGGCGATCTTGTCGGAGATCTTGTTGAGGTTTTCGGCCGAGGTCTGGAGCTTGGTGGTCAGCTCCTTGACGTTCCCCAGGCTCGCCGCGACGTTGCCGCGGTTCTCGGACACCAGGGCGGAGATCTGGTCGAGGGCGCGGTTGGTCTCGGCGGCGAGGCGCGGCAGCTCGCGGGAGAGGATCGCCGTCAGCTGGTCGAAGTTGCGGATCCCCTGCGCGACGTTGGCGCGGTTCTCCGCCACCATGGCGCGGATCTCGGCCGAGGTCAGCTGGACGTCCGCCGCCAGCCGGTTCAGGCCGCCGCCGACGTCGGTGCCGGCGAGCTGGCCGGTGACCTGCTGGATTGCCGCGCCGATGTCGTTGATCTTCGCCATCGCGTCGTCGAGGCTGGGCGGCGTCGTCCCCTGGAGCACGGTGCCCGGCGGCAGCCGCGGCGCGTTCAGGGGCCCCGGGATCAGCTCGATGTACTTCTCGCCGAGCAGTCCGAGGGTGGCGACCTTCGCCGTGGTGCCGACGGTGAGCGGCTGCGGCTTGTCGAGCACCAGGTGGATGCGCGCCTTGGTGCCCTGGAGCCCGACGCCGTTCACCTGGCCGACCCGCACGCCCGCGATGCGCACCGACGCCTTGTCGTCGAGGCCGGCCACCGAGTCGAAGACGGCGTCGAGGTGCTGCCCCTTGACGCCGAACGGGTTCCAGTCCTCGATCTTCCAGATCAGGATGCCGAGGGCGATGAGACACAGGGTCGCGAAGACCCCGACTTTGATCAGTGATTTCATAGCTCTCCCGCTGCCGGTGTCCGCCGCGACGCCTGCGGGCCCGTGCCCCTCGGCGCCGCCTCGGACAGCGGACCCTCGGCCTCCCCGTGAATGAACTGCTGGACCCGCGGGTCCGCCAGCTTCTTGAACTCCTCCGGGGGGGCCTCGGCGATGATCTTACCCTGATAGAGCATGGCGACACGGTCGCCGATGCGGAACGCGCTCGCCATGTCGTGGGTGATGGTGAGGGTGGTGGTCTTCAGGCGGTCCGAGAGGTCGAGGATCACCTCGTCGATCAGCGCCGTGGTGACCGGGTCGAGGCCGGTCGTCGGCTCGTCGAAGAGCAGGATCTCCGGCTCGTGCGCCACCGCCCGTGCGAAACCCACGCGGCGGCGCATGCCCCCCGAGAGCTGCGAGGGGAGCTTGTCGCTCACCCCTTCGAGGCGCACCATCTCCAGGCACTCCTTGACCCGCTCGTCGATCTCCCGGTGCGACTTCTTGGTCAGCCGCTGGAGGGGGAAGGCGACGTTCTGCCAGATCGTCATCGAGTCGAACAGCGCCCCTTCCTGGAACGCCATGCCGAACTTGCGCCGGAACTCGGTGATCTGCCGGTTGCCGAGGGTGTCGACGCGGACGCCGTCGACCTCGACGGTGCCGGAGTCGGGCTTCAGCAGGCCGATGATGTGCTTGAGCATCACGCTCTTGCCGGTCCCTGAGCCGCCGATGATCACCAGCGACTCGGCCGGCGCCACGTCGAGGCTCAGGCCGTCGAGCACCACCTTCGACCCGAACGCCTTGTGGAGATCGCGGATGTGGATCTTCGACTGGCCGGCCGGCGAGTCCGATCCGCCGGACGTGTCGGCGGGCCGCGAAGCGGGATTCTGAGATTCGCTCATCGGGATCTCATCATGATCTCGTCATCAAAAAAGCAGCCGGGTCAGGAAGAAGTCCGAGATCAGGATCGCCATGCTGGCCACCACCACGGCGGCGGTGGTCGAGCGCCCCACCCCTTCGGCGCCGCCGGAGGTGTAGAACCCTTGCAGGCAGCCGATCGAGGAGAGCAGGAAGCCGAAGACCGCCGCCTTGATCAGCCCCGAGATGAGGTCGTTCAATTCCATGTACTGGAACGTCCGGTTGAGATAGCCGACCGGGTTGGAGCCCATCAGCACCACCGCCACCAGGTAGCCGCCGGCGATGCCGATGAAGTTGCCGAGCACCACCAGCAGCGGCATGGTCAGCGTGGTGGCCCACACCCGCGGCACCACCAGGTAGTGCACGGGGTCGGTCGCCATCACCTCGAGGGCGTCGATCTGCTCGGTCACCCGCATGGTGCCGAGCTCGGCCCCCATCGCCGAGCCGGCGCGGCCGGCGACGGTAAGCCCGGAGAGGACCGAGGAGAGCTCGCGCACCATCGAGAGCGCCACCAGCGACCCCACGAAGCTCTCGGCGTTGAAGCGGCGCAGCACCGCGAAGGTCTGGAGCGCCAGCACCATGCCGGTGAACAGCGTGGTCAGCAGCACCACCGGCAGCGAGTTGACCCCCACCTTCACCATCTGGCGCAGCAGCTCGCGCCAGTCGTACGGCGGCCGGAAGGTCCAGGCGAAGATCCGCCCCACCATCTGCACATAGCGCCCCATCTGCTCGAGATAGGTCTCGATCAGTCCCGGCGTCTTCAAGAGTCCTCCCGCGAGAATCGCGACATCAGCTCCTCCACTCGTCCCTCCCGCACGTAACGGCGCGGCAATCGCAGTCCCAGATGGCAGAGGATCTCCCAGGAGATCGTCCCGGCGTGCGCCGCGAGCTCCGTCGCCCGGATCTCCTCGCCCCCCTGGCGGCCCAGCAGGACCACTTCCTCCCCCACCTCACCTCCGACGTCTGTCACGTCGATCAATGTCATGTCCATCGTAACCGAACCGGCCACCGGAACACGACTCCCGCGCACCAGCGCCTCCGCCCGACCGGTCAGCCGCCAGGCGTAGCCGTCCGCGTAGCCCACCGGCACCACCGCGATCCGGCTCCGCCGCCGCGTCACCGTCCGCCCGCCGTACGACAGCGCCGTCCCCGCCGGCACCTCGCGCAGTTGGACGATCCGCGCCCGCACCGACATGACTGGCTCCAAAGCCGGCTCCAGGGGGTTACGCGCCGCGACGGCCGAGGTTTCGTTTTCCGGATCGGCCGGCACCGGATCGAGCCCGTAGAGCGCGATGCCGATGCGCACCAGGGCGAAGCGGCTCTCCGGCAGGTGCAGCGCCGCGGCGCTGTTCGCCATGTGGAGGAGGATTCTTTCACGTTCTTCAGCAGTCAGCAGCGCCAGCACCGCCGCGAAGGCGACTTCCTGGGCGGCGTTGCGCGGGCTCGCCAGGTCGTCGGCGTCGCCGAAGTGGGAGAGCAGGCCGGCGAGGCGCAGCCCCGGGCTCTCGCGCAGCAGGGCGAGCGCCCGCGGCGCCTCGTCGAGCGCCACCCCCAGCCGGCCCATCCCGGTGTTGACCTTGAGATGGACCTCCTGCGCGGTACCCGCCGCGGGCTCCCCCGCCGTCCACTCGCGCCAGCGGGCGATCTCCGCCAGCGACGACAGCGTGGGGGTGAGCCCGTAGCGCCGGTAGAGGGCGATCTTCTCGGGGCGCGCCGTGCCGAGCACCAGGATCGGCAGCTTGACGCCGGCGCGGCGGATCACCGCCCCCTCCTCGAGCAGCGCCACCCCCAGCCAGTCGACCCCCGCCGCCTCGAGCACCGGCGCGATCCCCACCGCCCCGTGGCCGTAGGCGTCCGCCTTGACCACCGCCATCAGGAGGGGCTGCCGGCGATCGATGGGCCCGGCGATCCGCGCCCGGATCGCCGTCACGTTGCGCTCGAGGGCCCCGAGGTCGACGTCCACCCACGCCGGGCGGAGCGCCGCCTGGAGGTCCTCCACCGCGGAGGCCTCCCGCTCCTCGGACCTGTCGTCCGGCGGCGGCGTTACGGTCAGGTCAGAAGGGAGCAGCGCCAGGGTCCGATCCATGCCGGTCGAGATTGCGGAAGCTGGTGGTCTCGCCGAGGAAGACGAGGTCGATGGTGCCGGTCTCGCCGTTTCTGTGCTTGGCGATGATCAGCTCGGCCAGTCCCTTGTTCTCGTCGGTCGGGTTGTAGACCTCGTCGCGGTAGATGAACGCCACCATGTCGGCGTCCTGCTCGATGCTGCCGCTCTCGCGCAGGTCCGAGAGCTGCGGCCGGTGGTCGCTCCCCCGCCGCTCGGTCTGCCGGGAGAGCTGCGAGAGGGCGATCACCGGGATCTCGAGCTCCTTGGCGAGCTGCTTCAGGCCGCGGCTGATGGCGGCGATCTCGAGGTTGCGGTTCTCGTAGCGCCCGCCTGCCTGCATCAGCTGGAGATAGTCGAGGACGATCAGCGCCAGCCCCCGCTCCGCCTTCAGCCGCCGCGCCTTCGAGGCGACCTCGAGCAGGGTGGGGTTCGGCGAGTCGTCGATGTAGAGCGGCGCGTCGCCGATCGCGCGCACGGTCTGGATGATCCGCGTCCACTCCTTCTGCGACACCCGGTTCGAGCGCAGGCGCGAGAAGGAGATGTCCGCCTCCGAGCAGAGGATGCGCAGCGCCAGCTCCTGCTGGCTCATCTCGAGCGAGAAGATCCCCACCGTCTTGCGCTCGCGGATCGTCACGTGCTGGCAGACGTTGAGCGCGAAGCTGGTCTTCCCCATGCCGGGACGGCCGGCGATGATCACCAGGTTCCCCTTGTTCAGCCCCTGGCTCGTGCGGTCGAAGTCGACGAAGCCGGTCGGCACCCCGGTCAGCATGGTCCCCGGGCGCTCCTCGAGCTCCTCGAGGGTCGCGTGGAGGACGTTCGACAGCTGCGCGAAACCGCGCTGGATCGCCTCCTCGCCGAGGCCGAGGATCGCCTGCTCGGCCCGTCCCAGCGCCTCCTTCGCCTCGAGGCCGCCGTCCAGGCAGTTCCGGATGATCTGCCCGGAGAGCTGGATCAGCCGCCGGCGCACCGAGCGCTCCTTGACGATCTCGACGTAGGCGTCGATCCGCCCGATGTCCGGCAGGTCGAGGTCGAGCCCGGTCAGGTAGGCGAGGCCGCCGATCATCACCAGCTGGCTGCGCTGCTCGAGGCGCGCCTGGAGGGTGCGCAGGTCGATCTCCACCTGCTCCTCCTGGAGGTCGAGCATCGCCTGGTAGAGGAGCTGGTGGCGCTCCGAGTAGAAGTCCTCCGCCCGCAGCCGCCCCGAGATCGTAGGCAGGATCGACGGGTCGAGCAGCACCCCGCCGAGCACCGCGCGCTCCGACTCCTCGCTGTGCGGCAGCGCCTTCTGTTGTTGGGGGAGGACGTCGATCATCGGGGGATTCGGAAAGATCTGCAGGATATCAGGGGGGCGTCACCCCCATTCTGCCGCGAGGACGGGAGACGGCGCAAGCGGTCGGGCTCAACGCGAGCCCGACAGGGCGGCATTCCTGTAGCCCAGGGTGTCAACCCTGGGAATTCGGCGTACCCCGCCGCCCTTATCTCCCGAGGCCTACCCATCGAGATCGCGGCGAAATACCCGCTCGGCCCTGCGGCCGCCCCAGGGTTGACACCCTGGGCTACAGGAATGCCGCCCTACGGGCTCGCGAGGCGGGGTTTGTGGACGCCGTGCCCGCTGTTCCGTACCTTGACGGGCTCCCGACCGCTTGGTTTCCCTCCCGGACCGTCCGTTTCGGCGGCTCGCCGACGAGAAAACGGCCCGCTCGACCTTCGCGCGCCTCTCCGCCAGGAAAATTTCTCTCCTCGCAAGCGACGCGCGGCTGCTTCCTCGGCTGAAACGGCTCTCCGCCGGCTTCCCTGGCTCCCGTTGCGCCTTCCGCCGGTCCGACCGAGACCTCCTCTCTCCTCCCCGGAGGTTCCGCGCTTCCCTTCACCGCCTCGCGCCCTCGTTTCGAGCGCCGAACCGTCGCGCGAAATGGAAAGCGCCCAGGTTTCAAGTCAGAGGGGACGCTCGCCAAGCCAGCCACCGCTTCGCGCAAGGGAAGTTTGCCGCCGCACAAGCTTTGCGGGCTCACTGCTAGACTGATGAGCAGCCGTTTTTCAGGAGAAACCCCTTGGCGGATGACAGCTTCGACGTCTTCCTGAGCCACAACAGCCGCGAGAAACCGGCCGAGTCCCCGCGTGGAATCCGCCGTCCTGCCCTGCGAGGAGACGTCCCGCCGTCCCCGTGGCCTGCAGAGGTTCTCGTTATGCGCTGGGAACGTCTCTACGGGACGGTTGCCGATCTTGGAGCGACGGCGCGTTTCGGATGGGATCGGTCCCCATGCGGAACCGTCGGAGTCACGACAACGTGCCCGTAGAGACGCTCCCAGCGATGAACGAGAACGTGACGCAGGCCACGGGGACGGCGGGACGTCTCTTCGCAGGGCAGGACGCACCGGGATTCGCGGGGCGCCCTGATCTCTGCACCCTCAGGGCTACGCTCAACCGCACCCCTTTTCAGGAGCAACGCCCTTGGCGAATAAGACCTTCGACGTCTTCCTGAGCCACAACAGCCGCGACAAACCCGCGGTGATCGAGATCGCCGAGGCGCTACGGGACCAGCGCCGCCTCAAGGTCTGGCTCGACGCCTGGTGCCTTACTCCGGGGAGGCCCTGGCAGGAGGAGATCGAAGCCGCCATCCTCACCGTCCGCTCCGCGGCCGTCCTTGTCGGCAAGGACGGGTTGGGCCCCTGGGAGATTCCGGAGATGCGGGTCTGTCTGGAGCAGGCGATCCACCACCAACTCCCCGTAATCCCCGTCCTGCTTCCGGGCCTTGAGAAGCCCCCTGAGCTCCCTCCATTCCTGTCGCGGTATACCTGGGTGGACCTCCGCGACGGTCTCACCGAGGGCGGGCTCGATCGCCTCGTTTGGGGGATCAAGAGCAAGAAGCCATCCCCCAAGAAGACGGCTCAACGCCAGCCCTCCAAGCCCACCCCCCCTCGCCGGCACAACCTCCCCTTCCCCAGCCTGGGAGACCTCTTCAAAGGCCGCGACGCCGAGCTTCGCACCTTGAGCGACGGTCCGGCGACCGCGATCACCCAGGCGCAGACGCTCTTTGGGCTGGGCGGCATCGGTAAGACCCGGCTGGCCGTCGAGCACGCCTGGCGCTCCGGGGACCGGTACGACAAGGCGCTCTTCGTGGTGGCGGAATCGCCGCAGGCGCTCCGCTCCAACCTGGCGCGGCTCTCTCGGCCCAGCCTGCTCGATCTGCCGCAAATCGAGACGGCCTCCGAAGAGAGCAACGTGGAGGCCGTCCTCGGGTGGTTGCAGCAAAACAACCGGTGGTTGGTGATCCTCGACAACGTGGACACCCAGGAGGCGGAAAGGGCGGTCCTGGAGATTCTTCCGTCCCTAGCCAGGGGGCGCGTCCTCATCACCTCCCGGCTCCGGGACTGGCCGGCGAGCGTCCGGAGACAGTCGCTCGAGCTCCTCGGCCCGGAAGAAGCCCAGCGTTTCCTCCTCGAGCGCACGGCCAGCGACCGCGATCGAGCGCAGGCCGATCCGGAAACTGCCCGCCGGCTGGCCGAGACGCTGGGATACCTTCCTCTCGCGCTGGAACAGGCGTCGGCGTACATCGCCCATCACCAGATGAGCCTCTCCGCCTATCTGGAGGAGTGGCAACGCGAGCGGGAGAAGGTCCTGCGCTGGTACAGAGCAGACGTCATGCAATATCCCGCCTCCCTTGCCGTGACCTGGCAAAAGACGTTTCAGCAGCTCAGCCCCACGGCCGCGACCATCCTCCGCCTGTCCGCCTACCTCGCGCCCGAGCCCATCCCGGTGGAGATGTTCGAGCAGGAGGCGTCGATCGTCGAGGAGTCCGTCCAGGCCTTTTGCGAAGAAACCGGGGTTGAGGCCGGCGATTCATCGATTCAGTCCGCCCTCGCCGATCTCGCCGCCTTCTCGATGGCGACCCGCGCCGGGGCGAGCTTCGTGGTCCACCGGATGGTGCAGGAGGTTCTGAGATCCAGCCTTCCCGAAGGGTACCGGCGAGATTGGATCGAGCGCTCCCTGCGGTTGGTCAACGATTACTCGCCAGACACTCCAAGTGATGTGCGGACTTGGCCGGTGTGGGATCCGTTGCGGCCACATGCGGCGGTCGTCGTTCAACATGCCGATGCCGCCGCGATCTTTATACCGACAGCTCGCCTCATTGGCAGTTTGTCTCTTCTACTCAAGACAAAATCCTTGTATGACGAAGCTGAGCGTTTGGTTCGACGCGCGCTCGAGATCAATGAGAGCGCTCTGGGACCTACTCATTCAGAGGTAGCGATCTGCCTCAACAACCTGGCCCTGTTGCTTCACGACACCAACTGCCTAGCCGAAGCCGAACCTTTGATGCGGCGCGCTCTCCAGATCGACCAACAAGCTCTCGGTGAAATTCACCCAAACATCGCAAGAGATCTCAACAACCTGGCTTCGTTGCTTCAGGCCACACACCGCCTGGCCGAAGCCGAACCCTTGATGCGGCGCGCTCTACAGACTTTCGAACAAGTCTTGGGAGAAGATCACCCAAGAGTCGCCATAGTTCTCAACAACCTGGCTCAGTTGCTTCAGGGCACCAACCACCTGGCCGAAGCTGAACCCTTGATGCGGCGCGCTCTCCAGATCGACCAACGAGCCTTCGGTGAAAATCACCCAAGCGTCGCAAGGGATCTCAGCAACCTGGCCCGGTTGCTTCAGGACACCAACCGCCTGGCCGAAGCCGAGCCCTTGATGTGGCGCGCTCTCCAGATCGACCAACAAGCCCTTGGTAAAAATCACCCAAACGTCGCCATCCGACTCAATAACCTGGCCCGGTTGCTTCAGGCCACCAACCGCTTGGCCGAAGCCGAGCCCTTGATGCGGCGCGCTCTGGCCGTCTTTGAACAGAGCCTGGGGCCAGAACATCCGAACACCGGGATCGTGCGAGAGAACCTGGACGCTCTGCTGGCGGAGATCGCCGGGGGATCCTCGCAGGGATGAGAGGCGCTCCCCGCCGTCTCCTTGTGCAGTGCAGCCCCCACCGAAACAGAATCCCTCCGGCAGACACGACCTTCTGGACGCTACACTCTAGCCTGCAGCCCAGCCTTTTTCAGGAGGAGCCCCCTTGGCGGATGACATCTTCGACGTCTTCCTGAGCCACAACAGCCGCGACAAGCCCGCCGTGATCCGGATCGCGGAGGCGTTGCGCGACCGGCGCGGCCTCAAGGTGTGGCTCGACGTCTGGGAGCTGCCGCCCGGCCGCCCGTGGCAGGACGCGCTCGAGACGATCCTGCGCACGGTCCGCTCGGCGGCGATCCTGGTCGGGCAGGACGGGCTGGGGCCGTGGGAGATCCCCGAGATGCGGGCCGCGCTGAACGAGATGGTCCATAGGCAGCTCCCGGTGATCCCCGTCCTCCTACCGGGCGCTCCCCGCTCGCCGGAGCTCCCCCTCTTCCTGGCGCAGAACACCTGGGTGGACCTCCGCGACGGCCTGACCGAGGAGGGGCTCGACCGGCTGCAATGGGGGATCACCGGCAGGAAGCCGCCGCTGCGGCCGGTGCCGTACCGCGCGGTCGCGCCGCGCCTCCACAACCTTCCCTTCTCCTCGCTCGGCGACCTCCTCAAGGGGCGCGACGACGAGTTGCGGAGCCTCGACGCGGGACAGACGACGGCGATCACCCAGGCGCAGACGATCTCGGGGCTCGGCGGCATTGGCAAGACGCGGCTCGCCGTCGAGTACGCCTGGCGCTCGGGGGAGCGCTACGACGCGGCGTTCTTCGTGGTCGCCGAGTCGCCGCAGGCGCTGCGCGCCAACCTCGCGCACCTCGGGCGGCCGGAGCTGCTCAATCTTCCGGAGCACGGGGCGGCGGCGGCCGAGCAGAGCCTCGCGGCCGTGCTGCGCTGGCTGCGCGAGCACGACCGCTGGCTGCTGATCCTCGACAACGTCGACACCCCGGAGGCGCAGGCCGCAGTGATGGAGATCCTGCCGTCGCTCTCGACCGGCCGCGTCCTCATCACCTCGCGCATCCGCGATTGGGCGCCGGTCGTCGACCGCCAGCTCCTCGAGCGGCTCGGGCCGGACGAGGCGCGGCGCTATCTCCTCGACCGCACCGCCGGCGACCGCATCCCCGCCGCCGACGACCGCGAGCTGGCCGGTCGGCTCGCCGACAAGCTCGGCGGCCTGCCGCTCGCCCTCGCCCAGGCCGCCGCCTACATCGCCCACTACCAGACGAGCTTCGCCGACTACCTCCAGACCTGGCAGAAGGAGCGCGACGAAGTCCTCACCTGGCACGACCCCGCCGTGATGCAGTACCCCGCCTCGGTCGCCGCGACCTGGCAGACGACCTTCCGCCAGCTCTGTCCGATGGCGACCGCCGTGCTCCGCCTCGCCGCCTTCCTGGCGCTCGATCCCATCCCGGTCGAGATCTTCGAGCAGGGGGAAGCGCTGGTCTCCGAGGCGGTGGGGCTGCTCGGCGAGGAGGCCTCGGCGACCGGCGGGCCGGCGGGCGAGACGACCCTGAAGGATGCGATCGCCAGCCTCGCCGCCTGTTCGCTGGTGACGCGGAAGGGGACGAGCTTCACGGTGCACCGCATGGTGCAGGAGGTGCTGCGGGCGGGGATTCCGCAGCGGCGGCGGCGCGACTGGATCGAGCGCTCGCTGCGCCTGGTCGTCGCCTTCTGCCCCGCGGAGTCGGACGACGTCCGCACCTGGCAGGTCTGGGACCTCCTGCGCCCGCACGCGACGCGGATCCTCGGCTTCGCGGACCGCGAGGGGATCCATCATCCCACCTCGGAGCTGATGAGCCGCCTCGCCCTCCTCTACTTCAGCAAGGGGCTCTCCGGCGAGGCGGAGCCGTTGATGCGGCGGGCGCTCGAGATCGAGGAGAGCTGCTTCGGCCCGCAGGACCCCAACGTCGCCAGCCGCCTCAACAACCTCGCGCTCCTCCTCCAGGACACCAACCGCCTCGCCGAAGCCGAGCCCCTGCTGCGCCGTGCCCTGCGCATCGACGAGCGCGCCTACGGCCCGCGCCACCCCGACGTCGCCCGCGACCTCAACAACCTCGCCCAGCTCCTCCAGGACACCGGCCGCCCCGCCGACGCCGAGCCGCTGCTGCGCCGCGCTCTGGAGATCGACGAGCGCGCCTTCGGACCGAGCCACCCCAACGTCGCCATCCGCCTCAACCACCTCGCCCGCCTCCTCCAGGCGACCCACCGTCTCGCCGACGCCGAGCCGCTGATCCGGCGGGCCCTGGAGATCGACGAGGCCGCCTTCGGCCCGCAGCACCCCGAAATCGCCATCGACCTCAACAACCTCGCCCAGCTCCTCCAGGCCACCGGCCGCCTCGCCGAGGCCGAGCCCCTCCTGCAACGGGCCCTCGCGATCGACGAGGCCGCCTGCGGCCCGCAGCACCCGAACGTCGCCATCCGTCTCAACAACCTCGCCCGCCTGCTCAGCGCCGCCCACCGCCTCGCCGACGCCGAGCCCCTGATGCGCCGCGCCCTCGACATCGACGAGCACACCCTCGGCGCCCACCATCCCGACGTCGCCCTCGTGCTCAACAACCTCGCGCTGCTGCTGGAGGAAACCCAGCGTCCGCACGAAGCGGAGCCGCTGATGCGGCGGGCGGTCGAGATCTTCGAGCAGAGCCTGGGGGTGGATCATCCGAAGACGCGAACGGCGCGGAAGAATCTGACGGCGCTGTGCAAGGCGAATGTCTGCGCGGAGGCGGGGGTGGCCGTCCTGCCGAATGAAACCTATTGAACCGCGGCGTTCCAGAATCAAAAAGGCAGACGGGGGCGTCGAGACGATCGTTCATCCCCCGTCTGCAAGAGATGGCCGGAACCGGGGTGTCGCTCCCGGTTCCTTGGGGCGACTGTAAAACCCTTGCGAAACGCGAGCGGTGCGAAATCGCACGTTTGGCGTCAAGCCAAGGCGAGCGCCAAGGGGCCCTCCCGCTCCTCCTCTTCCACCGCCGGTCGCACGCAATACCGCTCGCCGCGGCCGGTGCGCACCGCGAGGAGCAATCCCTTCCGGCAAAGACGGCTGAGCAATCGCGAGACCGTCGTCCGCGTGGCGCCTACGGCCGTGGCGAGCTGGGCTTGCGTGATCGGCACGTCGATCAGCAATCCCTCCCGCGTCGCGCGGCCGAATTGATCACCGAGCAGCGACAGAATCCCGAACAGTCGCTGCTCGATGTGCGGCCGCGCCTGCATGGCGGCCCAGGCTTCCATCGAGCGCAGACGGTTGCGCAACCGATCGGCGAAGCCCGCCCTCTGCACGGCTTCGGCCCAGGGCTCGACTCGCACCGTCGCCGCGGTCTGCGCGGAGAGCTCGACGCAGCCGGATGCCTCGGGGTGGCCGGCGAGGATCTGGCCGGTGCCGTAGAGGCCGAGGAGGACCTCGGCGCCGTCCGCGTGGAGCATGGTGAGGGCCACCACGCCGTCGACGACTTCGAGCACGTTGTCGGGATCGAGCACGATCCTCTCCCCCATGCGGTACCAACGCTGGAGCACGCTCATCGGCTGCCCTTCAGAAGACGTACCGGATACGGCCGGCGACGGTACGCGGCGGGATGACGTGGGTGCCGCCGAAGACGGACTGGAAGTTGTAGAGCCCCTTCTCGTCGAAGAGGTTCAACACGTCGAGCTGGATTTCGAAGGGAAAGCCGTACTGCTTCAGGCGCCCGCCGAGCGAGAGGTTCCAGACGGTGCGCGGGCGGATGCGCTGCGGGGTCTCGCCGAAGCGGATGTAGGGCGCGGCGTAGGTGGTGTCGGGGCTGGCGAGGACGTCCGCGAGGGTGCCGGCGTCGGTGACCAGGCCGGAGTCGTAGCGCTGGGTGACGCCGATCCAGGCGCCGGTCTTGGGGATGTCCCAGAAGATACCGAGCTGTTCCTGGAGGTCCTGATCGTGATCGATCACGAAGGAGCCGCCGGCGAGGGTATCGAGCGCTCCGGCGTCGAGGAAGAGGCCGCCTACGAAGGGGTTCTGGTAGAGCGCCTTGACGTGGCCGAGCGAGAGATAGCCGCGCAGGCCGTTCCACGGGCCGCCGTCGAGCCGGGCATTCCAGCCGCTCAGATCCGCCCCCTTGAAGTTGAGCGGGAAGACGATGCCGGTGTTGAAGAACTGGTCCTGGTCGGCGGCGTTCACCACCGTCCGCTTCCACCAGGAGAGGTCGACGCGCAGGGCACGGCCGATCCCCTGCTGGAGGCCGGCGTTGTAGACCTTGTGGCGCTCGGAGACGTTGAACAGCTGACCCGAGCCGAGCTGGCTGTTCCCCTGGAGCGCCGGCGGCACCAGCGCCGCGGCGGCGGCGGACGAGGAGAGGAGGATGTTCTCGTACTCGGGGGTGATGAACATCCGGTCGTAGGAGGCGCGGAAGACGGTGTTGGTGGCGGGCAGGAACCAGGCGACGCCGACGCGCGGCTGGAGCAGGCTCTCGGTCTCGAACAGGCTATTGTGGTCGTAGCGCAGGCCGGCGTTGATCGTCAGGTTCCCCAGCCTTGCGGTGTCCTGAGCGTAACCGGCGGCGTACTGGCCGGTGCGGCCGGAGTTGAAATTGAACAGCGCGCCGCCGCGCGACAGATCGTAGGGGGCCAAATTGGGGTTGTAATCGTCAGCGGAAGGGTCGTTGAGCGTGGGATCGGTGATCCCGAAATGGAACGACTCCTGGATCGGGAAGCGCTTCGCCTGGAGGCCGACCTTGAGCTCGTTGGCCCCCACCAGCTTCGAAAGCGAAAGGTTACCCCCCTGGTTGGCGAGCGAGCGGTCCTGCGCGGCGGTGACCGGGGTGTCGCCAGGCGAGCCGTCGAGGCGCAGGCTGTTGCGGCGGCTGTAGACCTGGCCGTCGAGCACCCAGCCGGCGGCGGCCACGTGCTGGTAGCCGAGGTTGAGGTTCCAGTCCTCCGAGAAGACCCGCTGGTTCTGCCCGTCGGCCTCCTGCGAGGGAAGGTTGGTGACGTCGCGGTCGGTCCGGCCGCCGCTGCCGGTGAGGCGGAAGGAGTCGGACTCCCCGGCCGCCAGCGCGTCGTAGCGCGCGAACAGGCGTCGGGTGTTCCCCTGGTTGTGGAAGTTGTCGAAGGAGACGGGGTCGAGGAAGCGGTCGGATTTCGAGGCGTCGAGGTCGAGGAAGAGGCCGGAGCGCGGGACCTCCCCAGCCGGCGGCGGCGGACGCCTTCCATCGTCGAGAAGCGGCCGGCGCCGAGGCCGACGTCGCCGTGGAGGCCGTCGTGGCCCAGGGCGGAACGGGTGGTGAGGTTGATGACGCCGTTCGCCTTCTCGCCGAACTCGGCGGCGATGCCGCCGGTGACGATCTCGATCCCCTCGGCGATGCCGGGGTCGAGCGAATTCGAGAAGGAGATCCCCATCTGGTCGCCGATCGGCTGGCCGTCGATCACCAGGAGCTGCTGCGAGTGGCCGCCCTGGAAGTGGTAGCGGCCGTTCTCGTCCTGGCTGAAGCCGGGCGCGGAGAGGACGATCGCCTCGAAGGCGCGCGAGGCGACCGGCGCGGCGAAGCGGCGGACCAGCGACTTGTCGATGTCGGTGTGAGTCGAGGAGTCGTCCGTCTCGACCTCGACGTTCTCCTTCTCGGCGGTGACGGTCGTCGAGCCCGAGAACTGCGCGGTGAGCTGGATCTTCTGATCGACCGGCACGGCGCCGCGCACCTGGACGTCGGCGTGGAAATCGGCGAACCCTTCGAGCGAAGCCCGCAGATGATACGGATTGTCGGGGACGTTGTAGAAGATGAAGCCGCCGTCAGGGCCCGAGACGACCTGCTGCGACGAGCCGGCGAGGTCGTTTGCGAGCTCCACGCTCACGCCGGGGAGCGGCTCGTTGCCGGGTCCCACGACCTTGCCGCGGACCTGTCCGGCCCAGGCGGCGGCGCCGAGAAGGAAAAGAAAGAAAAAGAGAGAGGTAGGGACAGCGGCAATCGCCGCGCGAACGGTTTTCGGTTCCACTGGATCTGGCCTCCAAGCCTTGATTCCCCCGGTTGAGCCCGCGACGGGCGCGGGACCTCGGCGCCACGAGCAGCGCGAGGAACGAAATTCAGGAAAGGGAACGGGAGGTCAGGCGAGAGGCGGAGCGCGGGCGCCGGAGGAGGCGCGGGCGAGGTGGCCGGCAGGGAGCGGCAGGTCGTTGCGGAGGGCCGGGCGCGCGGCCAGCGAGTCGAGCGAGGCCGCGGCGAGCAAGTGGGCGCCGCTCGTCCGCAACTGGTGCAGGCAGAGCGGGCACGGGGCGCGCCGGGCGTCCTGCGACGGCTCGAAATGAGCGGGCTGGCCGGGATGGACGGCGCTGGCGGAATAGGCCTCCCCCTCGCCGTGGCCGGAGCTTTCGAGCACCTCGCCGGGGGCGTGCAGCTCGAGCGCCCCCAGCAGGAGGAACGCCGTCAGCAGGCTCGCCCAGAATTGTCGTTTGGCCGGCATCGTCGATCAGGATAGCAGGTCCATCCGCCCCACTCTGCCGCAAAAAACGAAACCGGGATGTGCGGATTCGCACATCCCGGTCGTCCGAGCTCGGAAAGTCTGCGAACGGCTTACTTGATGTTGCCGTTGAGCTTGTTGGGGAAGAAGCCGAAGTTGTTGGCGGCGCCGCCGAGGTAGACGATGTTCAGCACCTGGGCCGTGGTGCGGCCGAAGGCGAGGCCGTTGGCATCGGTGGGGATGATGTTGGCGTGCCCCTGGACGCGGATCGGCTGATCGTCGTCGCCGGGGCCGTCGAGGGCGTCGCGGGCGTCGGAGATCGCCTTCGCCTGGGCGACCAGGCCGCGCGAGAAGAGGACGGTGCGGATCTCGCCCGCGTGGTAAGCCTCGGTGGCGAGGATGCCGGCCGCGGCGGCGAGGATCGTCTTGCTCTTGATCAGCGGCGCGGCGCCTTTGTAGGCGGTGACGCCGACGTCCTCGAAGAGGAAGGCGCCGAGCAGGAAGCTGTTCTCGTCCGCGAACGGATCGAAGGTCCCGCCGGCGCTGATCAGGCCGGCGGCGGTGGCGGCGGCGTTGAAGCTGTTCTGGAGGTCGATCTTCGGCCGCGCGACGGCGGCGCTGCCGAGGGCGGAGCGCAGGAAGCGGACGTGGTTCTGCTCGTCCTGGGCGATCTCGCGCGCGTAGTCCTCGATCACCCCGGACTGGAAGGGGACCTGGGAGCCGCCGGTCACGGTGCCGGGGGTGCCGGTGCCGGTGGTGTCGGCGGCGTCGAGCCCGGTGCCGTTGACGGCGCGCAGATAGAACTCGGCCTCGAGGTATTCGAGGTTGAGGGCGAAATTCAGAATGTTGATGTCGCTCTGGGAGGTGGTGGCCTTCTCGGAGAGGCCCAGATCCTCGAGCGCCGAGAGCTTGGAGGCTCCCAGGACTCCCGCGGCCCCGGCGCCGGCATAGGCGAGGAAGCGGCGGCGGTTGGTAACGGCCTTGACGGCACCGTCGAGGGCCTCGGGATTGAAATCGAGCTTGTCGGACATCGGGAGCTCCTTCTCAAAGTTGGGACCGCGAGCGCTCGCGGTCGTCTGAGAGGAGTACGGAGTCGTCCCGGAATTGGATGAGTGGGCTTCTAATATCTAATACCGCCAGACGATCTCCAGCCGCACGGAGCGCTTCTCCGCCGGGTGGAAATGAATGTCGTTGACCGGCGCGGGCTCTCCCGGCAACTGCGACGCGTAGTAGTAGTCGACGTCACTCACCTCGTTGCCGAGGAGGTTGAAGACGTCGGCGGCGACCGAGAGGCCGTTCGGGAAACTTGTGGCCGAGGCGGAAGTTGAGCAGCGACGAGGCCTTGGAGCGGACGCTGTCGTCCTCGATCAGCGGGCGGGGGCCGAAGTAGCGCAGGCGCAGGCTGCCGAACCAGGGGCCGAGGTCGTCGACCGAGACTCCCGCGGAGAGCGCGCTCTGGATCGCGCCGGGGATGTGGTCCCCCACCGGGTCGAAGTCGCTGAAGCGGGCACGCGAGAAGGCGTAATCGGCGTCGATCGTCAGCCAGGGGCGCGGGGTGTAGAAGTTCTGCAGCTCGATTCCTTCCCGCCGGCTGGGGCGGCTCGCCTCGGTGGTGCCGCCGTCGCCCGAGAAGACGAGCTCGGAGTCGAGGTCGAGACGGAACAGGGTTGCCGAGGTCTGCAGGTGGGGGATCGCCGAGGTGCGGATGCCGAGGTCCGCCCCCTTGGCGCGCACCAGCGGGGTGACCTGATCGACCGGCTCGCCGGTTTTGGGATCGACCGTGATGGTGGCGCCGCGGGCGTCGTTGCTGTGGAAGCCGTAGCCATAGTTCAGATAGAGCTCGGTGGCGCTCCACGGGCCGAGGGTGACGGCGAGCTTGGGGCTGAGGATGGCGGACTGGCGGTGCCCCGAGTTCGCCGCCAGGTCGCTCCGCACGTCGGCGTAGTACTCGTCGGCGCGCAGGCCGGTCTCGGTGCGCAGCCAGGGGGTCCAGACCACCCGCGCCTGCGCGTAGGGGCCGCCGCTCACCTGCTCGATGTCGTCGCGACGGGTGGTGCTCAGAAACTGCTGGTCGCGGGTGTGGAGGAGGCCGTTGCCGATCGCGTCGTTGCGGACCTGGAGCCCCGCCGAGGTCTCGACCTGGTGGCCGCCGAGGGTGAGGGCCCACTGGCGGCTGAGCTGGAAGCCGGTGACGGTGCGGTGGTCGAGCTGCTCGAACTGGTCGCCGTTCACCGGGTCGTCGAGGAAGTAGGTGAAGTCCGAGAAGAGGTTGAGCCCGTAGCGCAGCACGTAGGCGCTGGCGCGGGTGAGGCGAGGTGTCGCTCCCCTGCCGCCAGTCGGCCGCCAGGCTGTAGCGGTAGGTGCGGCCGCCGTCCGACGGATCGATCGCCCCGAAGCGGCTGATCAGCCCCTCGTCGACGGCGCGCTCGGGGATCTGGTCGGTCGAATTCCACTTGCCGTCGTAGCCCATGGCGGTGACGGTGAGGCCGTTGCCGGCGTCGCCGCGGTTCCAGCGCAGGACGCCGTTGAGCTTCTTGTAGTCGTCCGGGTGCACCCAGGGGCCGTCGTTGTGCTCGAGCTCGATGGCTCCCAGGAGATCGCCGCCGGCGTACTTCTTGGCGTCGGCGACCAGCAGGCGGCCGTAGCCGTACTCGCCCGGGGTGAGGCTGACGAGCCCCTTGGGAAGGGAATCGACGTAGGTGAACTCGGCGGCGCCGGCGGCCGAGAAGTCCCCCTCGTCGGCGTAGTACGGCCCCTTCTTGTAGCGCACGGTGTCGACCAGCTCGGGGATCAGGAAGTTGAGGTCGCTGTACCCCTGGCCGTGGCCGTGCGAGGGCATGTTGACCGGGATGTCGTCGACGGTGATCCGGAAATCGGTGCCGTGGTCGAGGTTGAAGCCGCGCAGGAAGTACTGGTTCGCCTTGCCGCTGCCGCTGTGCTGGGTGATGATCACCCCCGGCACCGTCTCCAGCAGCTCCCCCGGCCGCAGGATCGGCCGCTCCGCCAGCTCCTTCTGCCCGGTGACCCCCTCCGACGCCGAATCCGCGATGCCGACCATGTCCGAAGCGCGGTCGATCACCTGGATCTCGTCGTAGACCTTGAGGCGGTCCTTGGCCGGAGTCTCCGGCGCCCCCGGCGCGCCCGGGGCCAGCAGCAAGAAAAGGAGAATCCAGGGAGCCATGGCGGGAACTCTACGCACGCGACCGGCGGTTTGGATGATGACGGCGAGGGGTATAGTTCGGGAGATCTCCGGCCGCCACTGCCGGCGGCCGGGGGATACGGGAGGGCGTGTGATGGCGGAAGTCCCCTGCACTCATCTGGACCAGATCCAGGACGGCGTCAAGCCGCACAGCCGCGGTTGCGAGGAGTGCCTGAAGATGGGCGACACCTGGGTCCACCTGCGGCTCTGCCTGGTCTGCGGCCACGTCGGCTGCTGCGACAGCTCGAAGAACAAGCACGCGACCAAGCACTTCGTGGCCAGCCGCCACCCTCTGATCCAGTCGATCGAGCCCGGCGAGGACTGGGTCTGGTGCTACGTCGACGAGGTGATGATGGAACCGGGCTGACGGAGCCGGCTGAACCCTCACACCTCGCTCAGGTACTGGTGGATGAACGAGATGGTGATCGACCCCTCGCCGACGCCGGAGGCGACGCGCTTGATCGAGCCGTGGCGGACGTCGCCGGCGACGAAGACTCCCGGCACGCTGGTCTCCAGCAGATAGGGATCGCGGTCGGGCTTCCAGCCAGCGGGGCGCTTGCCGTCCGGCATCAGGTCGGGGCCGGAGAGGATGAACCCCTTGTCGTCGCGCGCCACCACCCCTTCGAGCCAGCGGGTGCGCGGCTGGGCGCCGATGAAGATGAACAGCGAGCGGGCGGGGTGGCGGGTGGTCTCCCCCGTCGCGGAATTGTGGACGTCGATCGCCTCCAGATGGTCGTCGCCGTGGGCCTCGGCGACGTTCGAAAAGTTCCAGACCTCGATGTTCGAGGTGGCGCCGATCTGGTCGATCAGGTACTGCGACATCGACTTGTTGAGCGACTCGCCGCGCACCAGCATCACCACCCGCCGCGCGTACTTGGCGAAGAACATCGCCGCCTGTCCGCCTGAGTTGGCGCCGCCGACCACGAAGACGTCCTCGTCGCCGCACGACATCGCCTCGGTCATCGCGGCGCCGTAGTAGACGCCGGCGCCGGTCAGCTTCTCGACGCCGGGGACGTCGAGCTTGCGGTAGGAGACGCCGGTGGCGATCAGCAGGGCGTGGCAGCTCACCTCGCGGTCGTCGGCGAGGGTGAGGATGCGGTAGGCGTCCTCGATCCGCAGCCGCTTCGCCTCCTGCGGCGCCAGGATCTCGACGCCGAAGCGCTGCGCCTGGGTGACGGCGCGGCGGGTGAGGTCGGCGCCGGAGAGCCCGGACGGAAAGCCGAGGTAGTTCTCGATCCGCGAGCTGGTCCCCGCCTGGCCGCCGGGGGCGTTCCCCTCGATCATCAGCGTGCGCAGCCCCTCCGAGGCGCCGTAGACCGCCGCCGCGAGCCCCGACGGGCCGCCGCCGACGATCGCCAGGTCGTAGAACGGCCGCTCCGCCTGGGTGCGCAGCCCCACCTTCGCCGCCAGCTCGCCGCGCGTGGGCTTCACCAGATGCGAGCCGTCGGCGAGCACGACGAGCGGCAGGATCGTCCTTGGGTCGGCAGGGGGGTCGGCGGGGGGATCGACCGGCTCGCCGCCCGGCTTTCTCGGGCCATCTCGGCCTGGAGCGCCGCCAGCAGCTCGATCCCCTCGGGGTTCTCCTCGACGTCGAGCCAGCGGTAGGGGACCTGGTTGCGGGCCAGGAAGTCGCGGATCTGGAAGGCGTCCGGCGACCAGCGGTGGCCGAGCACGCGCACCCCTTCGAAGGGCGGCCGGAAGGCGGCCTGCCAGTCGGCGAGCAGGTCGTCGAGCACCGGATAGAGCAGCTGCTCGGGGGGATTCCACGGCTTCATCAGGTAGTAGTCGACGCGCGCCGTGTTGATGGCGCGGATGGCGGCGTCGGTGTCGGCGTAGGCGGTGAGCAGCACCCGCTTGGCGGCGGGAAAGAGCGGGATCGCCGCCTCCAGGAACTCGACGCCGGTCATCTGCGGCATCCGCTGGTCGACCAGGAAGAGGGCGACCGGCGTGGCGCGCACCTTGAGCGCCTCGAGCGTCTCCAGGGCCTGCGGCCCCGAGCTCGCCCGCATCACCCGGTAGGGCTCGCCATACTGGCGCCGCAGATCGCGGTCCACCGCGCGCAGCACCTCGGGGTCGTCGTCGATCGCGAACAGGACGGGCTTGGCCATGGGGAGAGTAGACCACGGACGAACACGGACTTCCACAGACCTTCACGGACAGGAAAGAGGAAACTTCGCCGCTGCCTCATCTCTGTCCCTGTTCGTCCGTGGCGCCGTGTTTGTCCGTGATCCTCCCCAACCCCAACCCTGGCACCGCCTTCGCTTACAATTTTCGACCGATGCGGAGCGCGGGGCGGAGCCAGGCGGAAGGGCCGCTGCCGATCCAAGGGAACGCAGGTCCTTCGACGAAACGGATCAGGCAGTCTTGAGACAAAAAATTGGAACTTTTTTCAGCGCTCTGGCCCTTCTCGGGCAGGGCGCGGCGTGGGCCCAGCCGCCGGCTCCGGTGAGCCCGGCCGCCGGCCCCAAGACGGTGCTGCTGTCGATCGACGACGCGCTGCGGATCGGCTCGGGGGAGAGCGAGGCGGTGTGGGTGGCCGAGGCGGGGGTGATGCGGGCGGTGGGGACCGAGATGACCACCCGCAGCACCCTCTTCCCGCAGCTCTCGGGGAGCGGCGCCTACATCCGGACGCTGCGCAGCCAGTTCGGCAACATCAAGATCCCGGCGGGCCCCGGCGGCACGACCGAGACGCTCCCCTTCGGCCAGAAGAACCAGTACTCGCTGGGGCTCAACTTCTCGCAGCTCGTCTTCGACGGCCAGACCCTGCAGCGCACCAAGGCGTCCGAGTCGCGGCGGCGCTCGGCGGAGATCAACGCCGACTCGGCGCGGGCCGAGGCGCTGCTCGACGTCACCGGCGCCTACTACGACGCCCTGCTCGGCGAGCGGCTGGTGACGATCGCCGAGGCGTCGCTCGCGCAGCAGGACGAGATCCTGCGCCAGACGACGGTGGCCGAGCAGGTAGGGGACAAGTCGGAGTTCGAGCTGCTCCAGGCGCGCGTTTCGCGCGACAACCAGCTGCCGCAGGTCCTGCAGAGCCGCAACCAGCGCCGGGTCTCCTATCTGCGCCTGAAGCAGCTCCTCAACCTGCCGCTCGCCGATGAGATCCAACTCACCTCGCCGCTCGAGGAGCTGCCGGCCCGCTTCGCGGCGCCCGCCGACCCCTCGACCGACGCGCGGGCGCCGGTGCGCCAGGCGCAGGAGGAGGTGGCCGCGAACCAGTCGCTGCTGACCGCCGCCAAAGGGGAGCGCTGGCCCACGGTCTCGCTCACCTCCGCCTACAACCCGGTGGCTTACCCGAGCGGCCTCCCCACCTACGGCGACTTCCTCACCAACTGGACGGTGACGCTGAGCGTCTCGGTGCCGATCCTCAACGGCGGGCGCCTGGCCGGCGACGAGCTGGTGGCGCGCGGCAACCTGTCGACGGCGCGGGCGCAGCTCCAGCAGACCCGCAAGGCGGCGGAGCTCGACGTCGAGACCTCGCGGCTCAACCTCGCCAACGCCGAGGCGATCCAGAAGAGCAACGAGAGCACCGTCGAGTCGGCGCGCCGCGGCTACGAGATCGCCCAGCTGCGCTACCGCGAGGGACTGGGGAGCCAGATCGAGCTGCAGAACGCCCGCCTCCTCTTCGAGCAGGCCGAGGTCAACCGGGCGCAGGCGCTGCGCGACGTCCAGGTGGCGCGCGCCCGGCTCGCCCTGATCCGCGACCTGCCGGTCACCGCCGGCGGCAGCGGGTCGAACGGCAGCGCCCTGACGCAGAACGGCACCAACGGCTTCGGAAACTCGAACGGCGTCGCCGCCGGCTCTTCGCAGCCATCGCAGCCATCGCAGACGTCGCAGCCGCAGACCGGCCAGCCATCCAGCTCGATCCCCGGCACGACGGGGACCACCATCCCCGGAGTCTCCCCTCCATGAGGTGCCCACGCTTGAATCTCCGGTCCCTGATTCCGCTCCTCGCCCTTCTCCTGCTCTCCGCGGCCGGCTGCAAAAAAGGCGGCGCCGACGCGGCCGGTCCGACCGGAAAGCCCGGAAAGCCCGCTCCCCCGCCGACGATGGCGCTCGGCCCCGAGGACACGGCGGTGGTGACGCCAGGGCCGGTCGAGAGCGGCCCGGCCCTCACCGGCACGCTCTCGGCGCAGCGGCAGGCGGCGATCCGGGCGCAGATCGCGGGGTCGGTGCTCTCCGTGACCGCCGAGCCCGGGCAGGCGGTGAAGCGCGGGCAGACCCTCGCCCGCCTCGACTCGAGCGCGCTGACCGACGCCTACAACTCGGCGCGTTCCATCGCCACCAGCGCCCGCAGTGCCCTGGCGGTCGCCGAGCGCGAGGCGACGCGCCAGGAGACCCTGGTCAAGGCCGGGGCGGTGGCGCAGAGGAACGTCGAGACGGCGCAGCAGTCGGTGGTGCAGGCCCGGGCCACTCTCTCCCAGGCGCAGGCGCAGATCGCCAGCGCCGAAAAGCAGCTCGCCTACACCACCGTCACCGCCCCCTTCTCGGGGGTGGTCAGCGAGCGGCCGGTGTCGGCCGGCGACGTGGTGCAGCCGGGCACCAGCCTCTACACGGTGGTCGACCCGTCGAGCCTCCAGCTCGAGGCGGCGATCCCCGCCGAGCAGCTCGCCGCCCTCAAGGTGGGCTCGCCGGTCCGCTTCACCATTACCGGCTACGGCGACCGCACTTTCAAAGGGTCGATCACCCGCATCAACCCGAGCGCCGATCCCACCACCCGCCAGGTGCGGGTCTACGCCGAGGTCCCCAACCCGGGCGACCTGGTGGCCGGCCTCTACGCCGAGGGGCGGGTGGAGAGCGAGTCGCGCCACGGCCTCACCCTGCCGGCGGCGGCGATCGACCGCCGGATGGCGAAGCCGGCGGTGCTCGTGGTGCGCGACGGCAAGGTGGCGCGGGTCGACGTCGAGCTCGGGCTCGCCGACGAGAAGGCGCAGCGGGTCGAGGTGCTGCACGGGGTCGCGGCCGGCGACGTGGTCCTCCTCGGCGCCGCGCAGGAGATCGCGCCGGGGACGCCGGTGACCCTCGCGCCGTCGGTGCAGCAGGCGGCGGAGAGGCTGGCGCAGACGCTATGACGATCTCCGATTTCGCCATCAAGCGCCCGATCGTCACCGTGGTGGTGATGCTGGCGCTGGTCATCTTCGGCATCTTCGCCCTCTTCCAGCTCGACGTCGACGAGTTCCCCGACCTCTCGAACCCGATCGTCTTCGTCTCCGTCCCCTACCCCGGCGCCTCGCCGTCGCAAGTCGAGCAGGAGGTGGTGGAGCGGATGGAAGAGGCGTTCAGCGGCCTCTCGGGGATCGACGAGATCCGCTCCACCTCGCTCGACGGCTTCGCCACCATCACCGTGCAGTTCGTCTTCGGCAAGGACCCCGACCAGGCGGCGCAGGACGTGCGCGACGCCATCTCGGGGATCCGCAACGACCTGCCGACCGAGATGAAGGAGCCGGTGCTCAAGAAGTTCGACCCCGACGACTTCCCCATCGTCTCGCTCGTCCTCGCCTCCGACCGCATGTCGCCGGCCGAGATGACGCTGCTCGCCGACCCCGGGATCACCCGCGTCCTGCGCGGCATCAACGGCGTCGCGCAGGTGACGGTGGTGGGCGGCGCCAACCGCGAGATCTCGGTCGACGTGCGGCCGGGCGACATGGCCGCGTCGGGGGTGACGGTGGCGCAGGTCTTCGCGGCGGTGGCGGCGCAGAACCTGGCGTCGCCGGTCGGCCAGATCCAGGGACGGCTGACCGAGCAGGCGATCCGCCTGCGCGGCCGGCTCGAGACCCCCGAGGACTTCGCGCGGCTGGTGGTCGGCTCCCACAACGGCCAGTTGATCCGCCTGGGCGAGGTGGCGAACGTGCGCGACGGCACCACCGAGCAGCGCTCGCTCGCCCTCTTCAACGGCCAGCTCGCGGTCGGCATCGACATCACCAAGTCCAAGGGGTCGAGCACCACCAAGGTCGCCGACGCCGTCAAGGCGGCGATCCAGAAGATCCAGCCGACCCTGCCGCCGGGGGTGAAGATGTCGGTGGTGCGCGACGCCGGCGAACGGGTGCACAGCTCGGTGCGCAACGTCGAGGAGGCGCTGGTCGAGGGGGCTCTGCTCACCGTGCTGGTGGTCTTCCTGTTCCTCAACTCCTGGCGCTCGACGGTGATCACCGGCCTCGCGCTGCCGGTGTCGGTGCTCTCCTCGTTCATCGCGGTGTGGGCCTGCGGCTTCACCCTCAACACCATGTCGCTGCTCGGCCTGTCGCTCGCCATCGGCATCCTGATCGACGACGCCATCGTGGTGCGGGAGAACATCGTGCGCCACGTCGAGATGGGCAAGGACCACGTGGAGGCGGCGCACGTCGGCACCAACGAGATCACCATGGCGGTGGCGGCCACCACCTTCTCGATCGTGGCGGTGTTCGCGCCGGTCGCCTTCATGCAGGGGATCGCCGGGCAGTGGTTCAAGCCGTTCGCGCTGACCATCGCCTGCGCCGTGCTGGTCTCCCTCTTCGTCTCCTTCTCGCTCGACCCGATGCTCTCCGCCTACTGGCCGGACCCGCAGCTCGAGGGGCACGAGCGGAAGAACTTCATCGCGCGGGCGCTCGACCGCTTCAACCAGTGGTTCGATCGCCAGGCCGACCGCTACAAGGGGGTGGTCGCCTGGGCGCTCGACCACCGGGTGGCGGTGCTCCTCATCGTGGCGGTGTCGTTCTTCGGCGCCATCGCCCTGCAGGTCTTCTTCGGCGGCGGCGGCTTCATCCCGGACAGCGACCGCTCGGAGATCACCCTGTCGATCGAGACGCCGCCGGGCTCGAACCTGAGCTACACGGCGATCAAGGCGCGCGAGCTCTCCGCGATCGCCCGCGCCCACAAGGAAGTGGCCTACACCTACACCAGCATCGGCAGCGCCACGGGCTCGGGGGACGTCGACACCGGCAGCCTCTACATCAAGATGTGCCGAAAAAGCAGCGCGACATCTCGCAGCAGGCGCTCGCCGCCCAGCTGCGCACCGAGACGGCGCGGGTCGCCGGCGCCACCACCTACCTCTCGCAGCAGGGCGGGCCGGGGGGGAACCAGCGGCAGATCCAGGTGCAGCTACGCGGCCAGAACATGGCGTCGCTCAGTAAGGCGGCGGCGGCGATCGAGGGCGAGATGCGCAAGGTCAAGGGAGCGACCGACATCGGCCTCTCGACCCGCGGCGACCGTCCCGAGCTCGAGGTGCAGCTCAACCGCGGCCTCGCCGGCAGCCTGGGGCTCAACGTCAGCCAGGTGGCGCAGTCGATGCGCCCCGCCTTCGCCGGCGTCAAGGCGGGCGACTGGATCGATCCCGCTCGGCAAGACCCGCGACGTCACCGTCCGCCTCGCCCCCGAGGCGCGGGCGAACGTCGCCGACATCGAACGGCTGCCGCTGATGGTGAGCGGCGGCGGCTCGGCGGAGCGGGAGCGGCGGGAACGCAGGGGGCGGCGGCGCGGCGGGCGCTGCCGGAGGCGCCCCGATGGTTTCTGGCGGCGGCGGCGGCGGCGCGCCGTCGCTGATCCCGCTCGGCCAGGTGGCGACCATCGCGCGCAGCACCGGCCCGGCGCAGATCGACCACCTCAACCGCGACAAGGTGGTGTCGGTGGGCGGCAACGTCGCCGGGCGCTCGCTCTCCGAGGTGACGCGCGACCTCAACAAGCGGGTGGCCGCTCTCCGCCTGCCGGCCGGGGTGACGCTGTCGCAGGGGGGTGAGGTGAAGAACCAGAACGAGGTCTTCGGCAAGATCTTCGCCGCCCTGGCGCTCGCCGTGCTGATGATGTACCTGATCCTGGTCGTCCAGTTCGGCTCGTTCCTCGACCCGCTGGCGATCCTCCTCTCGCTGCCGCTGTCGCTGGTCGGCGTCGTGCTGATGCTGCTGATCACCCACGACACCTTGAACCTGATGAGCCTGATCGGCGTCATCCTGCTGATGGGGATCGTGGCCAAGAACGCCATCCTGCTGATCGACTTCGCGAAGTGGAACCACGAGAAGGGGATGCCGCTGCGCGACGCCCTGATCGAGGCCGGCCGCGTGCGCCTGCGCCCCATCCTGATGACCACCGTCGCCCTGATCGCCGGCATGATCCCCGTCGCCATGGGGCTGGGAGAAGGCGCCGACTTCCGCGCTCCCCTGGGACGCGCGGTGATCGGCGGCACCATCACCTCCACCTTCCTCACCCTGCTGGTGATCCCGACGATCTACGAGATCCTGGTCGAGACGCGGGAGAAGGTGCTGGGGTGGTTCGGGCGGGGGAAGAAGGCGAAGAAGCACGTCGAGCCCAAGGCGGAGCCGGTGGGAGCGCCCTGAAGATCCCCAGTTTATGGTTTAGGAGTCCGAACCAGAGGGTCAGCGCTCTAGAATCTCGAAGATCGAGTTAAATAGAAACTCTCGGATCTCGCCCTTCTGATCGTCTCTCTTGTGCACGAGTTTGTAGAGGAGAGAGACTTCTGCAGCGGTGAGTGCCTGCTGCTGGCTGACTCGCTCCCAAGAAATCTGAGGTTCACCTTTTCCCGTCAACAACGGCTCCACCGCAGGCAACCAACGCGCGGGATCAACTCCACCAAAGCTCAGCACGTCCACCGCACGCAAGCGAAGCTCCGCATCCTCCACCGTCAGCAACGGCTCTAGCGCAGGCGACCAACGCGCGGGATCGACTCCAACAAAGCTCAGCACGTCCGCCGCACGCAAGCGAAGCTCCGCATCCTCCCCCGTCAGCAACGGCTCCAATCCAGGCAACCAAAGCGCGAAATCAACTCCACCAAACCTCAGCACGTCCGCCGCACGCAAGCGAAGCTCCGCATCCTTCACGATCAGCAACGGCTCCAGCGCAGGCCACCAATGCGCGGGATCAACTCCACCAAACCTCAGCATGTCCGCCGCACGCAAGCGAAGCTCCGCATCCTCCACCGTCAGCAACGACTCCAGCGCAGGCAACCAACGCGCGGGATCGACTCCACCAAACCTCAGCACGTCCGCCGCACGCAAGCGAAGCTCCGCATCCTCCACCGTCAGTAACGACTCCAGCGCAGGCAACCAACGCCCGGGATCGACTCCAACAAACCTCAGCACGTCCGCCGCATGCAAGCGAATCTCCGCATCCTCCACCGTCAGCAATGACTCCAGCACAGGCAACCAACGCGCGGGATCGACTCCAACCGAACTGAGCAGGGACGCCGCACGCCAGCGAAGATCCGCATCCCCCCCCGTCAGCAAAGGCTCCAGCGCAGGCCACCAACGCGCGGGATCGACTCCACCAAGCCTCAGTAACTCCGCCGCACGCCAGCGAAGCTCTCCATCCTCCCCCGTCAACCATGGCTCCAGCGCAGCCAACCAACGCGCGGGATCGACTCCAGCAGACCTCAGTACGGACGCCGCACGCCAGCGAAGCTCCACATCCTCCCCCGTCAGCCATAGCTCAAGTGAGCGCGACCACTTCTCGCTGTTCGCGTCAAGATATTCTTGAACAAAGGATTCAATGTGGGCCATGCTGCTTTTATAATGTAATAAGGCAGTCAAGACCTCTAACCTGTCGTCACCTACTCGCGCCAGCCCGAGAGCGGCATGGCATTGCACATCGGGATCACTATCTTTAAAGCTTAGCCGGCACGCATCGAGAGCGTTTGGATTCTCCCTCGTGACGTTACTGAATAGGCGAACCGCCTCCATCCGTACATCCCAGGAATCGTGCCTCGCCACAGGTTGAAGGGCAGTGACCGCATCCCGAGAGGGCCTCAGGCGGGGAAGCGCGCGGACTGTCTGAACGAAAGCGTTCTTGAAGGGACTGTATGGCAGCTCCTGAACCACTTCTCCCAATCGTACGATCACCCGCTCGGCAAGGCTCCGCTTGACCCCGACGTCGTCAGCAATGCAGGCGGCGGCCAATCGCAGATTCGAGTTCAGAAGCTGTTCCAGAGGTCCCGGATCCCGAAGCCATATTGCCTCGACCAGATCCGTGGCCGTGTCGCGGTCCCGCTGGACGATACCGAGATATCCCACCGCGAGCAGGATGACTTCCCGCCAGCGGGGATCGTTCCGGAGCGGCAAAATGCGCTCGATGGCGCGAGAGCTGGGCGTGGTCAGCTCCACGGCCGCGAGAAACTCTTCGAAGGTCGGGTGCCAGAAGGCGAAAATGTCTTTCCCACGCTCCTCGAGTAGCCCGGCCCGGTCAGCTGCCGCATTGAGATAGCTCTCCGCCGTGGCCTCCGGATGGTCCTCATCGAGCTCCTGATCGAGGAGGATCTCCACCAGCTTGCGCTTGAGCTCGACGCGGTGAACGACACCCGTCGGTTTCGTGCGGCGCGTCCACTCGGCCACGGCGCCCCAGACGCGGATGAGGTTGTTGATGGGGAGATGCACGCCGCCGACGTCGATCCCGGCCAGCGAGCGCCCTCTGTTCCAGGTATCCATCAGGGTCTTGACGGCCCGGTCGTAGAGTTGCACCCGCTCCTCGGGCAACCGGGCCTGCTCGTGACGGATCAAGGCGAGAATGACGAGCATCAGCGGATTGGTCGCCAGCTCGAAGACCTTCGGGTTCCGCTGGATCTCCTCCAGCATCCCTTTGGCTTCCTTCTCCGCTTTGGAAAGATCGGGAGCCTGCGGGTGGCGCCAGCGCTCGAAGGCACGCTGCCATTGGTGGACGAACGTCTCGACCTGCTCGGGAGAAAAATTCGGCAGCGAGAAATGGGGAATGTCGCCCGCCAGGCGGACGTAACCGTAAGGGCGTGAGGTCAGAAGGAACCGGTTGGCTCTATGGTCGGCCAGGAACCGGTCCACCGCCTTGACCACCAGGATGCGTTCGCGGCTGTCCGGAATCTCGTCCACGCCATCCAGTAGCAGGAAAACCCGGCCGGCCTGGAGTTCCTGATCCATGGCGACCTGAAGCGCCTCGCCTCCGCAGTGGACCAAGATGCCGTCGAGATACTCGCGGAGCGAGAGATCCTTGCCGCGCGACCGCGCATCCGTATAGCCCGCGAGCGGCAGGACGATCGGCGTGAGATCTAGATCCCCCCACCCCGAGCGGTCTCCGAGCCGCTCCTGCCTCGCCTCGCGATCCAGAGAGAAGGACCGGGCCAGGAACCGTGTCAAGGTGCTCTTGCCCACTCCCGGCCCGCCGATCACCACGGCGTGGCGGATCTGCGAGAGAACATGATCAACCGGACTCCCCTTCACGCCTTCCTTCTGTCCCGCGCGCCACCGCTCGCCCGTCAGGACCGCGAAATCCTCCTCCCGCCGGGCGCGCTCTTCGGGACCCAGATCCTGGTTGTCGAGCAGATCCTTCAGGAGCTTCCCTTCTCGGTCCCGGGTATCGGCCTGGTCCCGCTCCGGAACCAGCCAGGGGAGGACGTAGACGTCATCGAGCGGCAGCGAGGCCGCGTGTTCCTCGCGAGTCCCTCCCTCGATTCCGCGATAGTCGGCATACTGGTAGTCGCGCGCCACCCGGCCGCGCCAGGCCGCGAGCGCTGTGTCCAGGGCTACGGCGGTGAGCTGTTGTCGCTCTGCGGGAAGTCCGAGGGTTTCAAAGCGTGCGAGCAAAGCGCCCTGTTGGAGATAGATGGCGGCTGCCAGGGCCGAGAGGGTATCCAGCGTCTCCCGGCTCTGCTCGCCAGTCGCGAGGAGCTGCGAGACCTTCTCTTCGAGCCTGGCGTCATCCTCCTCTTCGGACAATTGGAGCAGGGCGGCTCCGGCACCCGAGAGGAGGGGGCCCACGCCCGGAATCTGCTGGAGCTGTGCCGAGCCAAATTCCTTGAGGCCCACCAGGATCGCCCGCAGGTACGGCGCCTCCTTGCCGGGCTGGCTTCCCAACCCGAAGCGCTGAAGAAGGGACCGCCGAACGGGCACGGGCAGCGCGGCATTCGTGCGCACCAAAGCTTCCTTGGGACCTGAGGGCTCGTCGGGCATTTCAGCCTCCGTGCAGGAAGTCTATCGAAGAAGTGGAAGCCGGCGCTGGGCTTAGGCCTGGCGTCCGGCCCACCGGGCCGGGAGAACAGAGCCCAGGGCTGAGGCCGAAGGCCGATGCCCTGGGTTGAGGAACGACAACGCAGAGCGGCCTGAAAGGTCGCGAGAAATCTTTATCGAGTGGGGTTCTCGCGGCCCTTCAGGCCGCCAGGAGGTGCCGCACCCATGGACCCAGGGCATCGGCCTACGGCCTCAGCCCTGGGCTAGGATCTCCCGGCCCGTTGGGCCGGATGCAAAACCGCCGAGCAGGTCCTGCGTTTCTCCTCCTCGTACTCGGAGGAGGCCGATGGGCTCACAACGTTCTAACAAGGATAGGAACCGGCCTGCGAACGCCCCCTCCCGGCCTCCCCCGAGTACAGGGGAGGAGAAAAGCTCCCACCGAGGTAGGTTGACGTAGGGGCGGGGTCCGTCCCACCCTCAACGTCGAAGGGCGGGGACGAACCCCGCCCCTACGAAAAGCTGCTGCGAGATCGCCAATCATCCCCACGGCCCGCGCCGCAGCGGGATCGCCAACCGCCCTCCTACGGTCGCGCCGACACCCCGCTCACCGTCCGCGCCGTCAACCCGGGCTTCCCCTTCACCGCCACGTCGATCTTGCTCCAGGCCGCGGGGGGGGCGGTGTCCTTGGGGTAGAAGGCGACGGTGTACTGGCTCCTCAGCTCGGAGAGGATCTGGCCGTAGACGCGGGCGAGGTCCTGGTTGGGGTGGATGAAGTAGACCTGGCCGCCGCCGGCTTCGGCGAGGCGCTGGAACTTGGCGGACGCGGGCTCGGTGAGGAAGCCGCCGTCGTCGCCGTGCTCCTCGCGGGGGTTGGAGACGATCAGGTAGATGGGAACGCCGCTCTCGCGCGCTGCCTTGAGGCAGGCCGGGAAGGAGGCGTGCTCGGCCTCGTCGATGCCGTCCGAGTAGATCACCAGCGCCTTGCGCCCCGAGATCCCGCGCAGCTGGCCGAGCGAGTAGGTGATGGCGTCCCAGAGCGCGGTGCCGCCGTCGGGCTGAAGCTGGTCGAGGGCGGCGACGACCGAGGCGAGGTCGCGGGTCACCGGGCGGACCAGCCGCGCCTTGGAGTCGAAGTCGATCAGCATCGCCCGGTCGCGGCCGGTGAGGCCGGTGTCGAGGAGCGAGGCGACGGCCTTTCGCACGTCCGGGAGCTTCAGGAACATGCTGGCCGAGGAGTCGATGGCGAGCGCCAGGGTGAGCGGCAGCTCGCCGGCGTTCTCGAAGGCGGCGATCTCCTGCGGCTCGCCGTCCTGGCGGACCTGGAAGACTTCCTTCGGCAGCCCCGGCACCGGCTTGCCGCCGGAGTCGGTCACCACCACCGCGAGCTGGATCAGGCGGACGTCGATCCGCGCCCCGAGGTCCGAGGCGTTGAGGGTGATGGCGTCCTCGGCGGTCGAGCCGTCGTCGAGCATGGCGGCGGCCCGCAGGTACCCTTCGGAGCGCTGGCGCGGCACCTTCACCGGATAGCGGAAGGGGGGCTCGTAGAGGGTCGCCGCCAGCTCGTCGTTCCAGTAGAGCTCCACCTTCTCGATCCGCCGGCCGGAGGGGACCCGCACGTCGGCCTCGACGTTGACCGTCCCTACCCCGCGCCGGCTGGCGGGCTCGACGATGCGGACGCCGAAGGTGCCGGCCGGCTCGTTGAGGCGCACGGCGTCGTGGGCCAGCACCTTGCCGGCGGCGTCGTAGGCGATCCCCTGCACGACCTGCGGACGGACGCGGCGGCCGAGGTCGAGCTCGGCATCGCAGGGGACCTTCGCGCAGGTCGCGGCGCTCCGTCCCTCGAGCTTGACCTCGACCCGGGCGATCCCCGTGCCCTCGCCGTTGATCCTCAGCCGGACCTTGCCGGCCAGCGCGGCGCCGGCGGGCGGGACCAGCCGGATTCCGGAGCGCGCGGTCAGCACCGCGTCGGCCTCCGGCAGCGGACCCGCCAGGCTCACCACCTGCCCGCCCCAGGGGCCGCCGTTCAACGGCTCGAGCAGCACGGCGACGACGTCCCCCTCCGGGAGAGGGATCGCCAAGTGATAGACGCCGGGGTCGGTGCCGACGCGGTCGGCGGCGCCGAGCAGGTGATGGAACGCGCGCGCCGCCGCTCAAGCCCGCGACGGTGACGCGCAGGGGGCCGGACGGCAGCTTCGGCGATTCGACCCGCAGGTCGAGGATCGCCTTGCGCTCGGCGTCTGAAGCCATCGGCGCAGCAGGATCGGGCTGCAGGTGGGCGGAGATCTCGAGGCCGAGCCCCTCCTCCTCGTCGGCCAGGAGGTGCGCGGCGCGGCTGGCGCCGACCGCTTCGGGGATGCCGGCGACGTCCCAGCGCCGGGCTTTGACCACGAGATCGGGCCGCGAGGTGGTGACCTCGAGCGGGAGCGGCCGGCCGTCGGTCGCCAGCGGCGCCTGCCAGCGGACGAGGGAGCGGGCACGGAGGTGGACCAGGGAACCGGCCAGGGCCGAAGCCTGGAGGACCATCTCGCCGCCGGTCGCCTCGGCGAGCCAGGTCAGCGGCTGCTGCGGCGCGAGAAGGGCGGGGGGCGGCGCGGGCTGGTCGGGCGACGGCTCCCTGCGGCGGTCGAGGGTGATCGTGCCGCCGAGGGGCGCCTTGAGGGTCGAGCGCGGCTTGACCCGCCGCAGGTCGGGGAGGGTCGAGTCCCCCATCGGCACGGGGATCACCGTCCAGCCGAGCGCCGCGACGGTGCGCGCGGTCTCGAGGCCGGCCGTCTCCAGCGCGCCGGCCGGCGGCTTCTCCCCCGGCGACAGGAGAGTGGTGCGGTAGAACCTCGCCGGATCGACGTCGTAGCCGTCGCTGACCAGGAAGACGGCGCGCGGGCCGCCGCCCCCTTGCGCCAGCAGCCACTCGGCGAAGGCGTCCTGCTGCCGGCGGACGACGTGCACCTCGGCGTCGATCGCCGCCGCGGCCCGGGCGCCGGGGTCGCTCCCCTCCTCCTTCTCGGGACGCTCGTCGCGGAAGCGGCGGCGCAGGGCGCGGAGGTCGTCCCGTCCCTCGCTCTCCAGCCAGAGCTTGGAGAGCGCCTCGTCGATCGCCTGCACGTCGCGGGTGGGAGCGAGCGCCACCCGCGGCTGGGGCTCCGCCACCACCACCTCGACGGTGCCGAGCGCCGCCAGCGTCCGCGCCTGCTCGGCGAGGGTGCCGGCGGCGGCGCGCAGGGTGCGCGAGCCGGAGAGGACGCGGTCCGCCCAGATGACGATCCGCCAGGGCTGGCCGATCGGCGCCAGCGAGGCCACCGGCCAGGGTTTGCCGTTCTCGATCACGGTGAGGTCGCTTACCGCCACCGTGCGCGGCGCCTCCCCCTGGCGGTCGAGGATCAGGACGGGAAGCTCGCGGGCAGCGGCGGCGGGAGGGTCCTGGGCCGGCGCGGGAGAGGAGAGGAGGGAGGGGGCGAGAAGGACGGTGAGAACGAGCAGCTTTGGCTTCACCGTCCTATTCTACGCCCGCCGTCAGCTCAGGAACTTGGCAAAGGCGTCGGGATGGATCCCCCAGGAGAAGAAGCCGGCGAGCCCCATCACGACGCCGAAGGCGGCGAACAGGATGGCGAGCCCGACCAGCCACTTCTTGCGGGTCAGCGCGCTGACGCCGAGCAGCGCGATGGCGATGCTCATCGTGGCCTCGGACATGTCGAACTGGTCGTCGTGGACGTTCAGGCGGTCGTACTCCGCCTGCGCCCCCTCGGCCTCCTTCTTGATGTCCGCCTTCTCCTTGTCGTACTTCTTGACCTGCTGGGTGTAGGTGGCGATCTCCTTGTCGATCAGCGGTAGCGCCGCGCCGGCTCCCTCCGCCTTGCGGAGCTGGAGCTGGTCGAGCACGCTCTCGGCGAGGTTCTGCTTCATCCCCTTCGCCTGGTAGTACCCCCACTGATCGACCGCATGCGCCTGCGCCTGCGACATCGCCTGCACGATGTTGCCGTCCTTGATGTTGCAGAGCGCCATGAAGGTGGCCAGCAGCGCGACCAGGACGGCGATCACATTATTGAGGGTGTCGTTCGATTCCTTCGCTTTTTCGACCGCTTCGGAGACGGTCTCCGTAATCTCGCTCATGAGCGTTTCGTTCCTCGCCAAAGGGTTGCGGACCGCGGCGGGTCCGACCCTCAAACTAGCACGGACCGGGCCTCCCAGCGCCTCCCCGTTGCGCCGACGTACTCCGATTCCGGCCGGATCAGGCGGCCGGTGGCGAGCTGCTCGAGGGCATGGGCCGTCCACCCGGCGACCCGCCCGACGGCGAACAGGGGGGTGAAGAGATCGCTGGGGAATCCCAGCCCGTGGAGCAGCAACGCGGTGTAGAACTCGACGTTGGTGTCGAGCGGGCGGTCGGGCTTGCGCTCGCGCAGCAGGCGGAGAGCGGTCGCCTCGACCGCGCGGGCGAGGTCGTAGAGGGCCTGGTCGCCGCCGCGGCGGTAGAAGCGCTCCGCCGCCGCCGCCAGCACGTCGGCGCGCGGATCGCGCACCCGGTAGACGCGGTGGCCGAAGCCCATCAGCCGCTCGCCGCGGTCGAGCTTCGCGCGCAGCACGCCTTCAGCCCGCTCCGCCGTGCCGATCTCGAACACCATGTCGAGGGCGGGGCCGGGCGCGCCGCCGTGGAGAGGACCTTTCAGCGCCCCCACCGCGCCGGTGATCGCGGAGATCAGGTCCGAGCGCGTCGACACGATCACCCGGGCGGTGAAGGTCGAGGCGTTGAGGCCGTGGTCCGACACCGTGTTGAGATAGGTCTCGAGGCCACGCACCCGCTCCGCGTCCGGCTCTTCGCCGTCGAGCATGAAGAGAAAGTTGGCGGCAGCCCCGAGCTCCCCCCGCGGCGCCAGCGGCTCCTCGCCGCGCAGCAGCCGCTGGTAGGCGGCCACCAGGGTGGGGAACGCCGCCACCAGCAGCACGGCGTCGTCTTCCGGCGCGCCTCCGGAGCCAGCCGCCAGGCTCAGCGTGCCGGCGGCCATGCGCAGGGCGTCCATCGCCGGCACCCGGCGCCGCGCCGCCGCGCGCAGCAGCTCGATGGTCTCCGCCGGCACGCCGCGGCGCTCGGCGAGGCGGCGCCGGAACGCCGCCAGCTCTTCCGGCGTGGGCAGATCGCCGTGCCAGAGCAGCCAGACGACCTCCTCGAAAGTCGCATGAGGGGCCAGCTCCTCCACCGGAAAGCCGGCGAGCAGGAGCACACCCGCCGCGCCGTCGACGCTGCTCAAGCGGGTCGTGGCCGCCACCACCCCTTCCAGTCCTTGTCCTCGAGATGTTGTCATCGCGTTCTCTCCTTCCAGGATCGATCTTCGATCCCATCCAGAAGGTTGTCAATCTTGATTCGCCGATCAATGTATGGAATCGTGACGGCATGGAAGAGCGCTTTTTGAACGCCCAGGAGGCGGCGGCCGAGCTCGGCGTGTCGCTCGCCACCCTCTACGCCTATGCGAGCCGCGGGATGCTGCGCTCCGAGTCGGTGCCCGGCGAGTCGCGCGCCCGGCGCTACCCGCGCGAGGACGTGCTGCGGCTCAAGGAGAAGAAGGAGTTGCGCCGCGACCCCGAGCGGGCGGTGCCCAAGGCGCTTTCCTGGGGGGCGCCGGTGCTCTCCTCGGCGATCACGCTGGTCGAGGGCGGGCGGCTCTACTACCGCGGGCGGGACGCCACGGAGCTGGCGCGCACCACGGTCGAAGAGGTGGCGGCGCTGATCTGGACCGGTGAGCCGGCGGACGCCGCGGCGCTGTTCGCAGGCGAGCTGCCTCCCCTCCCCCACTGGAGCCTGCCGGCGGGGCTGACCCCGATCGAGCGCTGCCAGGTGGCCGTCCCCTGGATGGGAGCGGCGGACCTCGCGGCCTGGGATCTGCGGCCGGCGGCGGTGGCGGCCACCGGAGCGCGCATCCTGCGCCGGCTGGCAACGGTGACGGCCGGGGCTTCGACTCCGGGTCCCGGCAAGAGCATCGCGGCCACGCTCCAGTCCGGCTGGGCGCCGGGGCGTCCGGAGGTGGCGGCGCCGATCGGCGCCGCCCTGATTCTCGCCGCCGACCACGAGCTCAACGTCTCGGCGTTCACCGCCCGCTGCGTGGCCTCGGCCGCCGCCTCGCCATGGGATGTGGTGTCGGCGGGGCTCGCGGCGCTCAAGGGGGCGCGGCACGGCGGCCACACGGCGCGGGTGGAAGCGCTGTTCCGGGAGATCGAGTCGATGACGGTGGCGACGGGAGCGCGGCAGGTGCTGGCCGACCGCCTGCGGCGGGGCGAGGAGATCCCGGGGTTCGGGCACCCGCTCTACCCGGATGGCGACCCGCGCGGCGCGGCGCTGCTGGCGCTGGCGGCCGGGATCGCCCCCGCTTCGCCGGCGGTCGGCGAGGCCCGGGCGCTCGCCGAAGCGGGGCGTGAGCTGCTCGGCGAGCACCCCACGATCGACCTCGGCCTGGTGGCCCTGAGCCGGACCCTCGACCTGCCGGAGCACACGCCGCTCGCCCTCTTCGCGCTCGGCCGCACGATCGGCTGGATCGGTCACGCCATCGAGGAATACGCCTTGAACCGGCTGATCCGCCCGCGCGCCGCCTACGTCGGCGAGCCTCCCGCGCCTGCCTGATCCGCGCCGGGTTTCCCGTTCCCTTCACCGTCCCATCCATATGTCCCTATCTACTCGTCGGGATGCACCTCTCCTTTCGAAGAGTGGCTGAATTTCAGCCCGGTTTTCAATCAATCGCAGGTTGCCCCAGGGATTGACCGCCGCCGACCGCGGCCTTCCGACCAACCCTTCCGGTGTCCCTTCCACAGGCGAACGGGCCCTCAGAAAGGATAGATTCATGCCGAAGTTTGTGCTCAACCACGACGAGGTAGCTTCGATCCAGCAGCTGCTCGCCGGGATCGCCGCGCAGTACCGCTCGGCCGAGGACCCTGAATTCCTCCTCGAGGCGAACCTGCTGGCCCACGAGCTCCCCCGCCGCCTGCGCGCCGCCCTCAACGAGTTCCGGCTCACCGAGCCCGACGAGGCGCTGCTCGTCATCTCAGGGTTCCCGGTGGACGACGTCAAGATCGGCCGCACTCCGGAGCACTGGAAGCTCTCGGCCGAGCAGCGGGTGCCGACCCTCGAGGAGGAGATCCTGTTCGTCCTCGCCGGGTCGCTGCTCGGCGAGTGCATCGGCTGGGCGACCCAGCAGGACGGCCGCATCGTCCACGACGTGATGCCGGTCAAGGGGATGGAGCAGGAGCAGATCGGCATCGGCAGCGAGCAGACCATCTGGTGGCACACCGAGGACGCCTTCCATCCGCTGGCCGGCGACTACATCGGGCTGATGTTCCTGCGCAACCCGGACCACGTGCCGACCACCTTCGCCCCCGTCGCGGGCTTGGGGCTCTCCGACGAGGACCTCGACCTCCTCTTCGCGCCCCACTTCACCATCCAGCCCGACAAGTCGCACCGGCCGGAGAACGCCGGCGATGCCAAACCGGAAGGCGACGGCCATCTCTTCGATCACATCGAGGAGATGCGCAAGGCGCCGCCGAAGATCGCCATCCTCTCGGGCGACCGCAAGTCCCCCTACATCCGGATCGACCCGTATTTCATGGACCCGGCGGCGGACAGCCCGCGGGCGCTCCAGGCGTTCGAGGCGCTGGTCAAGGCGCTCGACGCGCGGATCGGCGACCTCGCCCTCGACGCCGGCGAGATCTGCTTCGTCGACAATCGCAAGGCGGTGCACGGCCGCCGCGCCTTCAAGGCGCGCTACGACGGCTACGACCGCTGGTTCAAGCGGATGAACATCACGCGCGACCTCAGGAAGTCGCGGGAGGCCCGCTCCGCGGCGGCGTCGCGGATCATCCAGTAAAAGGATGGCTCCGAGCGCTGTGATATGAAGGGCCGCTCATCGCGAGCCACCCAAGGAGTCGAGCCTTTGGACCCACTGCCCCACCGCCGACCGAAATCCGGCAGCCCCGCCTTCCCCGCCTCCGGCGGCGCGATGCGGGTGCTGTTCCTGGGGAGCAGCCTCACCTACGCCAACGACATGCCGTTCATCGTGCAGGCGCTGGCGCGGGCGATCGGCAAGTCGCTCGATGTCGCCGTGGTGGCGCAGGGAGGGGCCAACCTCGAGGACCAGTGGCACCGCGGTGAGGCGCTGCGCAAGATCAAGGAGGGGGGGTGGAGCTTCGTCGTCCTCCAGCAGGGCCCCTCGACGGTGCCTGAGAACCGCGAGAACATGCGGGAGTACACCCGCAAGTTTGCCGATCCGATTCACAAGGCGGGGGGCCGGCCGGCGCTCTACATGGTCTGGCCGAGCGCCGACCGCCTCGCCTATTTCGACGAGGTGCGGAAGTCCTACACGCTGGCCGCAGAGGACGTCGGCGGCATGCTCATCCCGGCCGGCGAGGCCTGGCGGGCGGCGTGGCGGCGCGATCCCAACCTCTCCCTGCTCAAGCGCGACGGCGTCCACCCCACCCCGATGGGGTCGTTCACGATCGCGCTGTCGATCTTCGGCATGCTGTTCAGCCGCTCGCCGGCGGGGCTGCCGGCGCGCGTCCGGCTGCGCCACGGCGCCTTCGCGCAGGTGACGCCGGCGCTCGCGCCGCTCCTCCAGGAGGCGGCTGCCGAGGCCAACGACCAGTTCGGCAAGCGATGACCCACCGCGGCACGATCCCGCGCACCGACCACCACCCATGGGAGACCGGCAGATGTCGATTCAAGGCCACCGGCTGTCCGCCGCCGGCGCGGCGGCGCGCCTCGCGATCCTCCTGTCCCTGCTGCTCGGCTGCGCCGGCAAGTCCGGCGCGGCCGGTGAAAACGCCGCGGACGCCCCGCAACCCGCTGCCCCGGCAAATGCCACGAAAGGCGAACCCGTGAATCCCGGCAAGAACCTGCGCGTCCTCTTCCTCGGCAACAGCCTGACCTTCGCCAACGAGATCCCGCTCATCGTACAGGCGCTCGCCAAGTCCGCCGGCCAGAGCCTCTACGTCGAATCGATCACGTATCCCAACTTCAACCTCGAGGACCAGTGGAACCAGGGGGACGCGCTACGCGCCCTCGACACCAGGAAGTGGGACTACGTGGTGATGCAGCAGGGACCCTCGTCGCTGATCGAGAACCGCGAGGACATGCGCAAGTGGGCCAAGAAGTTCGCCCCCAGGATCAAAAAAGCCGGCGCCAAGCCCGCGATGTACATGGTGTGGCCCGACAAGAGCCGGATGGCCTACTTCGACGATGTGCGCGAGGCCTACTCGCTCGCCGCTTCCGACATCAAGGGGATGTTCATCCCCGCCGGCGAAGCGTGGCGGGCGGCCTGGAAGCGCGACCCGAACGCCCCGCTCTACTCCTACGACGACTTCCACCCTTCGGTCGCCGGCTCCTACATCTCGGCGCTGTCGATCTACGGCATGCTCTACAACCGGCCGTTGCAGGGGCTGCCGGCGAAGCTCGAGATCGCGGGGAGCCACGACGTCGAGGTGCCGGCGCCGCTCGCCAGTCTCCTCCAGAAAGCGGCGACCGAAGCGAACCAGAAGTACGGCCGCCCCTGAAAACCTTTCTGTAAAACCTTTCCGTAAAAACCAACGGGCCGCCGGCGATCGTTCGATCGCCCGCGGCCCGTTCGCTTTTGGACCTGACTCTAGTACAGGAAGGCGTAGCCGATCTTCACGAAGAAGGAGCGGTCGGTCTGCGTCAGCGGGATGCCGAAGATTCCCTGCCGGGTGTTGGTGTAGCCGGTGAACAGCACGGTCTGCGGGTTGATCTTGTAGGAGAACAGGAACTGCCCGAAGAGGTTCTTGTCGTGCCGCTCGACGTCGAACTTGTAGAGCTCCGGATCGCGGGTGATGTCCTGGTACTGAATGATGGCGCGCACGAAGGTGCGCACGTTGAACTGGTAGACGATGCGCGCCTGCGAGAGCTGCGCGTCGAACAGCTCGCCTCCGGCGACGCGAAGCTTCTCGTCCTCGTAGGAGCCGGTGAGCTGGAGGTGATCGCCGAGGCGGATCTGCGCCGAGGGAAGCCAGGTGACCGAGCGCGCCGGCCGCGTGTTGTCGAAGTCGATGTCGTCGCCGAACTGGGTGGAGAGGCCGAGCTTCAGCCCGCCCGTCGGGTTGAAGGTGAAGTTGACCAGTTGCTGATTGAGATCGAAGGTGATGCCGTTGAAGAACGTCTTGTTGCGGTAGTAGTGGGCGTCGAGCGCCGACTGCAGCGGCCCGGCGTAGGTGCCGAAGAGCTCGAGGTTCTGGTCGGTCAGCGTCCCCTGATGGTCCTCGGTGCGCAGGGCGTGGACGCCGACGCTCGCCTGCGCGTACCACCCGCCCTTGGTGTCGCTGTAGAAGTCGCGCTCGATCTCACCCTCGGAGGTCTTGGTGTCGACCCGCGGGATGAAGCCGCTGTCGGCACGGAAGCCGGGGCCGAGGTCCTCGTAGGTGGCGAACCCCCGCCAGGTGCGGGAGATGTGGTTGTACTGCAGGTGAAAGGCGTCGTCCTGGAAGGCGTTGATCGACTGGTCGTTGCGCTGGGCGATCGCCAGCGGGTACTGGGTGTCCGAGCGCAGGTACTGGACGCGCACGGTGTCCGACGGAGTGAGGCGGAAGAAGCCGTCGAGCCCGCCCAGCCGGTTGTGGTAGTCGTCCCCCTTCCCTTCGCGGTCGGTGTAGAGCACGCCGAGCGTCGAGCGGTCGCCGATGTCGCGCCGGTAGCGCACCACGCTGCTGTCCACTTTGTCGTCGAGGAAGGCGAACGAGGAGTTCTGGTTCGACGGGATGATCAGGTTGTTGAGGGCGTCCTGCGCCACGAACAGCCCGAGCGAGTTCTTCCCTTCCTTGGCGTTGACCTTGATCCCCCAGTCCGGATCGGCCACCGTGCGGGTGAAGACCGCCTGGAGCGGGGTCAGGAAGAGGTCGGCCCCCTCGAGGAAGAACGGGCGTTTCTCCGGGAAGAAAAGGGCGAAACGGGTATTGATCGCGAGTTGGGCGACGTCGGCCTCGACCTGCGAGAAGTCGGGGTTGACCGCCGCTTCGAGGGAGACGTTCGGGGTGATCCCCCAGCGCGCGGTGATGCCGGGATCGACCTTCGACTTGTCCTTCTGGAGATGCCCGTTGGGGAACGAGTCGAGGGTGTCGCTGCGCAGCCCGGTCAGCGTCGGATCGAGCTCGAGGTTGCGGCCGGGCGCGATCCCCTGGAAGCCGGAGAGCTTGTTTTCCTCGCAGAGGGTGCAGTCCTTGGCTCGGTCGGTGTGGCGCGAGGAGATGCGGTGGCGGACGTTGCGCGGATAGCTGCGGAACATCTCGATCCCCCAGGTCTGCGCCGCGGCGGTGCGCGGGAAGCGGAGCTGGCGGAAGGGGATGGCGATCTCGGCCACCCAGCCGTCGGCGGTGATCCGCCCGGCGGAGTTCCAGATCGCGTCCCAGGAGAAGTCCTCCACCCCATTGGACTCGGCGAACACGCCGTCGACCTGCACGCCGAGCGGATTGACGCGGAACTGGAAGGCGCGCCGCTCGTCGTTGAAGGTATCGATCTGAAAGCCGACGTGGTCGTCCTGGACGAACGGGCCGGTGGCGTCGCGGTCCATGTAGTGGGCGCGGATCTGCTTCGGGTCGGGGTCCTGGCAGCGGAAGGCGACGTAGAGGTTGTCGCCGTCGTAGGTGACCAGCGCCTCGGTCTTCACCGGCGGCGTGACGTTGTCGCCGGGGTACCACTCGTAGGGCAGATCGATCACCGTCGCCGTCTTCCAGGCATCCTCGTCGAGCACGCCGTCGATCTTGATCGGCGTCGCGGCGCGGGTGACCTGGAACTGGCGCAGCCCGACGGCCTCCGGCTGCGGCGGGACGGGGTGCTCGGGCTGCGGGATGGCCGGAGGCTGCGGCGGCTGCGGCGGCTGGGCCCGGACGCTGCCGGTGAGCGCGGCGGCGAGCCATGCCGCGGCGAGCAGACCGGTGCGGACTCTATGCATAGGGGCTCTCATCGAAGGTTCGTCTCCAGAAAAAATCGGATCGAAAACCGGGCGGGGGCACCTGCGCGCCCCCGCCTCGGCGGTCAGGCCTGGGCGGGCGCCTCGTCGGGAACGTCGGCCGACGTCTCGGGCTCCGGCTCAGGCTCCGGAGCCTTCCGCTTGGGAGCGTCGGGGAGCTCGGCTTCGACGTTGCGGACGCGCGGGTTCAGGAAACCCATCAGGGCCACGATCACGGGAACCAGCGCCATCGAGACCATCAGCAGGCCGATGCCGCGGCCGGGGCCGACGCCGATCACCCGCCCCGCGATCGTGCCGGCGAGAACGCCGCCGACCATCATCGCCGGGTTGAAGATCTTGTCGGAGAGCGGGCCGGCCGAGAAGTCGCCGAGCGGCACGGTGAACTGGGCGATCATGCGGCGCACCGCGAAGACCCGCCCCTGGACGTCGCCCGGGGTCTTGCTCTGCCAGATCGCCTGGCTCGACGCGTTCATGATCGGCAGGCCGATGTACCAGAGGAGGACGCCGGCGCCCACCATGTAGATGTTGGGGCGCAGGCCGATGATCACGAACCAGACGCCGAGCGCCGCCCAGGCTCCGAGCACGCCGTAGATCCGCTTCTTGGGACCGCCGGTGGCGGTCATGATGAGGCCGCCGCACAGCGTGCCGACGCCGACCAGGGCCATGATCGTCCCCACCGCAGCCTCGTTGGCGAAGCTGGCGATCATCGGCAGGACGGCGACGCCGCACATCGACATCACGAAGTTGATCAGGGCGAAGAGGCAGAGCAGGTTGAACAGCCCCGGCCGCTCGCGGATGAAGGTCCAGCCGAAGGCCGCCTCCTTCCAGATCGATCCCTTGGCGCGCCGCCCCTCCTCGCTCTGCTCCGGGCGCGGGACATGGACCAGCAGCAGCGCCCCGGCGGCGACCAGGAAGGTGACGAAGTCGATCATCAGGATCCGCTCGGCGCCGATCCACAGCAGCAGGACGCCGCCGATGAACGGTCCGGCGATCGTGGTCGCCGAGCCGGCGAACTCCAGGAAGCCGTTGACCCGCCCGTAGTCCTTGGGCTGCACCAGCAGGGTGATCGCCGCGATGTAGGCCGGCCACTGGAAGGTGGCGACGACCGAGTTGAAGAGCACGCCGATGTAGATGTGCCAGACCTCGAGCTGGCCCTGCGACAGCAGGTAGGCGTAGGTCCCCACGGTGAACGCGGGAGCGATGCTGCACCAGAACAGGACCCATTTCCGGTCCCAGCGGTCGACGAGGGCCCCGGCGATCGGCCCGATGAAGATCCCGGGAAGCCCTGCGAAGACGATCGTCAGGGTGAACTGGGTCACCGAGTGGGTGTGCTTCAGCACCCACAGGCTGAGCGCGAAGCTGGTCAGCCCGGAGCCCATCAGGGAGATGAACTGCCCCACCCAGATGATGACGAACGTCTTGAAGGGACTGCTTTCTTTTGGTTCTGACATGTTTTCCCTTTGCTCGCGTTACTCGCGGAGCCGCCCTAGGCGGTCTCGTGAAATGGTGGAAACTAGGAGGCGGCGCCGGCGCCGCGGGTCCGGAAATCGTCGACGAACCAGCGCAGCACCTCGCGGCAATGCGCCGCCAGCGCCTGCACCGTCTCGATCTTGTGGAGATTGGTGTTGTGCTCCCACTTGATCAGCAGCTTGTCCTCGATGACGTAGGCGCCGATGGTGATCGGACAGAGCCGCTTGGTGCCGCGGTCCTGATGGTAGCCGCCGAACATCTGGATCTTGCGCAGCCGCTCGAGCTCCTTGGCGTTGTCGGGGCCGAGGTAGTTGAAGAAGACCTGCGGCTCGAGCGCCCTGCCCATGTGGTCCATGACGTCCGGGTCGGTCGAAAGATAGCGCAGCAGGCCGAAGCCGGTGCCGCCGTGCGGGATGCGCCGCAGCTGCCGGTTGAGCTCGCGGGCGCTCGCCACCCAGTCCGGGTCGGGCCCCATGTCGAGGAGCACGGGATAGATGGTGTTGAACCAGCCGATGCTGCGGGTCAGGTCCATGTCGTCGTAGAGCGCCTCCCGCCCGTGGCCGAGCAGCAGGATGGGGAGCGAGCGTGAGCCGATCCAGCGCTCGAAGGCGGTGAGCACGGCGGTGACCAGGACGGCGTCGATCTGCACGCCGAGGAAGCGCGGCACTCGCTGGAGCAGGATCTGGGTCTCCTCGAGGTCGAATTCGGCGGGTTGGAAGCGCGCCGAGATCCAGTCGTTCGGCCCCAGCTCGTGATCCATCGGGAAGCGCGGCGGGTTGATCGGCGCCTGCGCCAGCCAGTAGTCGAGCTCCTGCTGCGGCATGCCGCCCGGCTTCGCCCGCGCCGCCAGCCGCTCGGCCCACTGCTGCGCCGAGGTCGTCTTGCGCGGCACGCTGATCGCCTCCCCCGCCTCGAGCTGCCGGTAGGCGGCGTCGAGGTCGTCGAGCAGCATCTGCCAGGAGTTGATGTCGGCCGCCATGTACTGCCCGGTGATGTGAAGAAAACGAATCTTCCCCGGTTCCAGATCGAACATAACCGTACGAAGCAGGTTCCCCTCGGCCATTTTGCAGCTTATCACCAAGTCGCGCACGGCCTTCGAGAGGACCACCATCTTGAGGTCTTCGGCGACCTCCGAGAGGTCGACCCGCAGCAGGTTGACCGGCGCGCCGGGAGGGTCGATGAAGAGTCCGAGCGTCTCTCCCTCGCCGGTGACCCGCACCCGCAGGTTGTCGTGGTGGCGCATGACGTGCTCCATCGCCGCCTCGAAGAGGTGGAACTGGAGATCGCCGTCCTTCGGCTCGAACAGCATGCCGATGGTGTGGTAGTCGGGGTTCGGGTGGTGCTGGTCGAGGAAGTGGAGCTGCGCCGGCGTCCACCCCACCGGGCCCGTCACCGGCCCCTGCTCGGCGACGATCTCGATGGTCCCGGCGACGGCCGCCAGCTCGGCGATCGTGCGGTGCTGGAAGACGGCCTTGGTGGTGATCCCCATCGCCGCCTTGTTCGCCTTGGTCACCACGCGGATGACGAGGAGCGAGTCGCCGCCCAGCTCGAAGAAGTCGTCGTTGATCCCCACCCGCTCGAGGGAGAGCAGCTCGGCCCAGAGCGCGCAGAAGAACTCCTCCTTCTCGTCGCGCGGCGCCACGTACTCGCGGGCCGCGGAGGCGCGGTCGGGGGCCGGCAGGGCGCGGCGGTCGACCTTGCCGTTGGGGGTCAGCGGCATCGCGTCGAGGAAGGTATAGACGGCCGGCACCATGTACTCCGGCAGCTTTTCTTTCAGATAGGCGCGGAGGTCCGTGACGTTCGGCTTACCGGTACCGGCGTCGGCGCCGGCGGCGGTCACCAGATAGGCGGCGAGCTGCTTGCTGCCGGGCGAGTCCTCGCGCGCCACCACCACCGACTGGCCGACCGCCGGATGCTGGTCGAGGGCGGTCTCGATGTCGCCGAGCTCGATGCGGAAGCCGCGCACCTTGACCTGGTGGTCGATGCGGCCGAGGAACTCGATTCTGCCGTCGGCGAGATGCCGCGCCAGGTCCCCCGTGCGGTAGAGGCGTGCCCCCGGCTCCTCCACCAGCGCGGCGAAGGGGTGCGGGATGAACTTCTCGGCGCTGAGGTCGGGCCGCCCGCGGTAGCCGCGGGAGAGGCCCGCGCCGCCGATCAGCAGCTCGCCCGGCACCCCGGCCGGCACCGGCTTGAGCTGGCGCGAGACGAGGTAGATCTCGGTGTTGTCGAGCGGCTTGCCGATGGTGATCGGCCCCGAGGAGCTCACCTGGTCGAGGGTCGACCAGATCGTCGCCTCGGTCGGGCCGTAGACGTTCCACAGCGAGCCGCAGGCGGCGAGGAGCTGGCTCGCGAGGTCGCGCGGCAGCGCCTCGCCGCCGCAGAGGATCTTGAGGTCGCGATCGCCGAGCCACCCCGCGGCGAGCAGCAGGCGCCAGGTGGCGGGGGTCGCCTGCATGGCGGTGACCCCCTTCTGCTCGAGGACCTCCCTGAGCTTCTCCCCCGCCTGGGTGGTCTCGCGGGTGACCAGCAGCAGCCGCGCGCCGCAGACCAGCGGCAGGTAGAGCTCGAGCCCCGCGATGTCGAACGAGAGGGTGGTGACGGCGAGCAGGGTGTCGGCGCTGGTCAAACCCGGCCGCTTGCGCATCGAGCTCAGGAAGTTGACCACCGCCGAGTGCGGGATCTGCACCCCCTTCGGCTTCCCCGTCGAGCCCGAGGTGTAGATGACGTAGGCGACGTTGCCGGGCTGGACGCCGGCGTCGAGGGGCCCGGCGCTCTCCGCGGCGATCGCCGCCGCGTCGCGGTCGACCGCCACGATCCGCGCGCCGTGCTCCGGCAGGCGCTCGATCAGTGCACTTTGAGTGAGCAGCACCGGCACCCGCGAGTCGTCGAGCATGTGGGCGAGGCGCTCCTTCGGGTACTCGGGATCGAGCGGCACGTAGCCGCCCCCCGCCTTGAGCACCGCGAGCACTCCGGCCAGCATGTCGAGCGAGCGCTCCATGGCGAGGCCGACCAACGTCTCCGGACCGACGCCGTGGCGGCGCAGGTGGTGGGCCAGACGGTTGGCCCGCTCGTCGAGCTCGCGGTAGGTCAGCCGGCTTGCCTCGAGCTCGACGGCGACGGCGTCCGGGGTCTGGCGCACCCGCTCCTCGATCCAGCCGTGGAGGGTGACGGCGGGGACCTCGGCGGCGGTGGCGTTCCAGTCGACCAGCACCTGCCGCCGCTCCTCGGTCGACAGCAGCGGCAGCTCCGAGAGGTGGAGGCCGGGCTGCTCGATCACCGCCGCGAGCACCCGCCGGTAGTGGTCGAGCAGGCGCTCCATGGTCCCCCGCTCGAAGAGGTCGGTGTTGTACTCGAGGAAGCCGTCGATGCCGGCCGGCGTGTCGGTGAAGTAGAGGGTCAGCTCGGTCTTCGAGGTGCGGCTGTCGATCGCAACCGGCCGCAGCTTGAGGCCGGGGAGGTCCATTGCCTCGCCCGGCGCGTTCATCAGGATCAGCATCACCTGGAAGAGCGGCGTGCGCGCCATGTCGCGCGGTGGGTTGAGCTCCTCCACCAGCTTCTCGAACGGCACGTCCTGATGGGCGTAGGCGTCGAGCGACACCTCGCGCTCACGGGTCAGCAGCTCGCGGAAAGTCGGGTCGCCCGCGAGGTCGCTGCGCAGCACCAGGCTGTTGGCGAAGAAGCCGATCAGCACCTCGATCTCCGGCTGGCGGCGGTTCGCGATCAGCGTGCCGACCGCGATGTCCTCCTGGGTGGTCCAGTGGTGCAGCAGCGCCTTGAACGCCGCCATCAGCACGATGAACAGGGTCGACCCCTCGCGCTGCGCGAAGCTCTTGAGGTCGTTCGCCAGACGGTCTCCGAGCACCAGCGGGATGGCGGTGCCGTTGTGGGAGCGCACGGCCGGGCGCGGATGATCGGTCGGCAGCTCGAGCGGCGGCACCGAGCCGAGCTGCCGGCGCCAGAAAGCGAGCTGCGCCTCGAGCACCTCGCCGGACAGCCACTCCCGCTGCCAGACCGCGAAGTCGAGGTACTGGATCGGCAGCTCGAGCAGCGGCGAGGGGATGCCGGCGGCGAAGGCGTCGTAGATCGCCGCCAGCTCGCGGGCGAAGATCCCCATCGACCAGCCGTCGTAGGCGATGTGGTGCACGTTGTAGTAGAGCAGGTACTCGCGCTCACCGGCGCGGAAGAGCTTGGCGCGCATCAGCGGCCCGAGCGTAAGGTCGAACGGCTCGCGCGCGTCGGCGGCCGCGAGGCGCAACGCCTCCCCCCAGGCGTCGGCCGGGTCGCTCACCCGCGGCCGGGCGTCGACGTAGGGAACCTCCATGTCGACCACCTGCGCGATCACCTGCGCCGGCGTCCCCTCGAGCGAGCGGAAGGTGGTGCGCAGCGTCTCGTGACGGCGCACCAGCTCGCGCAGCGCCTTCTGCATCACCTCGGGGTCGAGCTCGCCCTCGATGCGGAAGGCCTGGGGGATGTTGTACTCCGGGCTCTCCGGCTCGAAGTTGTTGAGGAACCAGAGGCGCTGCTGGGCGAAGGAGAGCGGGTAGGTCTCGCTCTCGCGCGCCTGACGCGGTATGCGCTTCGTCTCGCCGGCCGGCTCCTTTTCCTCCCGCTGCTTCTGGAGCTGCTGGAAAAGGAGCATGCGCTTTTCGAGCGGCAGCTCGGCGATCCGCTTGGCGATTTCGGTGTCCGTCATCTCAGCTTCTCCTGATCATTTCCTGATCGATCATGCGTGGCAGCGCGAGGGTGTCCCGGCCGGTCAGGCCGTGCCGCCCTCGAGCTCGGCGAGCAACCTCGCCAGCAGGTCGGTGTCCGCCCGCTCCAGACTCTTTTGGACGATGGCTTCGGCGAGGCCCGCGACCGTTGGACTGTCGAAGATGACCCGCAGGGGCAGCTCGACGCCGAAAGCTTTCTGCACCCGGGAGAGCACCTGAGTCGCCATCAGCGAGTGCCCTCCCAGCTCGAAGAAGTTGTCCCTCGCACCGACGCGGTCGAGGTGGAGGACCTCGGCCCAGATCGCCGCCAGGCGCTCCTGGGCCTCCCCTGCCGGCGCCACGTACTCGCGCCCCAGGTCGGGGCGGCTGCCGTCGGGGGCCGGCAGGGCCTTGCGGTCGACCTTGCCGCTCGCCGTCAGCGGCAGGCCCGGCAGCGCCATGAACAGCGCCGGGATCATGTACTCCGGCAGCTCGGCGCGGAGGGCCGTGCGCAGGGCGGCGGCGCTGACCACCTCCTCCCCCGCCGGCACGTAGTAGGCCGCGAGCTGCGGGCTGCCGGGCACGTCCTCGCGCACCGTCACCACCACCTGCGACAGCGCCGGCTGGCGCGCCAGCACCGCCTCGATCTCCCCCAGCTCGATGCGCAGGCCGCGCAGCTTGACCTGATGGTCGATGCGGCCGAGGAAGTCGACGGCTCCCTCCGGCAGCAGCCGCGCCAGGTCGCCGGTGCGGTAGAGCCGCGCTCCTGCGTCCCCCGAGACCGGGTCGGGAACGAAGCGCTCCGCCGTCAGCTCGGGCCGCGCCAGATAGCCGCGCCCCACCTGCACGCCGCCGATCAGCAGCTCGCCCGCAACCCCGATCGGCACCGGCCGCAGCTCGCGGTCGAGCACGTGGATCGCGGTGTTGGCGACCGGCCGGCCGATCGGCACCAGGTTGCGCCGGTCGAGCGGCTGGCAGGCCCAGAAGGTGACGTCCACCGCCGCTTCCGTGGGGCCGTAGAGGTTGTGCAGCTCGACCTGCGGCAGGCGTGCGAAGAAGCGCCGCTGGAGCTCACAGGAGAGCGCCTCGCCGCTGCACACCACCCGCACCAGAGTGCCGCCGCACGCCTCCGCCTCCGGCGCCTCGAGGAAGGCCTGCAACATCGACGGGACGAAGTGGGTCGTGGTGATCCCCTCGCTCGCGATCGTCCGCGCCAGATAGGAGGGGTCCTGATGGCCCCCCGGGCGCGCCATCACCAGCCGCGCTCCGGTCAGCAGCGGCCAGAAGAGCTCCCAGACCGACACGTCGAAGCTGTAGGGGGTCTTCTGCAACACCCGGTCGGCTTCCGTCAGCCCGTAGCGCTCCTGCATCCAGAGCAGCCGGTTGACGATCCCCCGGTGGCTGTTCATCGTCCCCTTCGGCCGGCCGGTCGAGCCCGAGGTGTAGATCACGTAGGCGAGGCTCCCCGCCCCCCCGTCCGCCGCCGGCCGCGCCGCGTCCATGACTTCCAGGTCTTCCGGAGGGGCCGCCGCCGCGCCGTCGAGCGGCAGGACCTGGCCGCCGTGACCACGGCCGTCGCCGCGCTCGGGGAGGCACGAGAGCAGCCGCTGCTGCGCGAGCACCACCGGCACCCGGGAGTCGGCGAGCATGAAGACCAGCCGCTCCGCCGGGTAGTCCGGGTCGAGGGGGAGATAGGCGCCGCCCGCCTCGAGCACCCCGAGGAGACCGACGACCATCTCGAGCGAACGCTCCGCCAGCACGCCGACGACGGTCTCCGGCCCCACTCCCGCCGCGCGCAGGCGCCGGGCGAGCCGGCGGCTCCGTTCGGCGAGCTCGGCGTAGGTGAGGCTCTCCCCCTCGTAAACCACCGCCGGCCGCTCCGGGCAACGCTCGACCTGGGCCGCGATCAGCCCGTGCAGGGTAGGAGAGGCGGGGTAGGCCGCGGCGGTGTCGTTCCATTCGGCGATCTGCCGCGCCTCCTCGGGCGACAGCAGCGGCAGATCGATCACCCGCCGCTCCGGGTCGGTGGCCGCGGCATCGAGCAGGCGGACGAAGTGCCGGGAAATGCGCAGGATGGTGGCGGCATCGAACAGCTCGGTGCTGTACTCCAGGTCGAAAAGGGTCCGCTCGTCGTCGACCTGCACCGACAGCGTGAGGTCGAACTTCGACGTGCCGCTGGCGACCCCCATCGGGGTCATCTTCAACCCCTCTTCGGTCGCGAAGTCCTCGCGCGGGAGAGTGCGGAACGCCAGCATGACCTGGAAGAGCGGCGAGTGGCTGAGGCTGCGCTCGGGCGACAGCTCCTCGACGAGCTTCTCGAAGGGGACGTCCTGGTGAGCGTCGGCGTCCAGCACCCGCTCGCGGAGCTCGGCGACCAGCGCCCGTACCGCGGAGTCGCCGGTGACGTCGCAGCGCAGGACCAGGGTGTTGACGAAGAAGCCGATCAGCGGCTCGGTCTCGACCCTGTTACGGCCGGCGACCGGCACCCCCACGGCGAAGCTCTCCTGGCGGCTGTAGCGGTGCAGCAGGGCCGCGAAACCGGCGAGCAGGACCATGAACGGGGTCGCCCCCTGGCGGCGGCCGGCGGCCTTGAGCGCCTCCGAGAGCTCGCGGCCGAGGACCAGGCGTCGCGTCGCGCCGCGCCAGCTGCGCGTGGCAGGGCGGGGCCGGTCGGCCGGCAGCTCGATCAGCGGGGGCAGGCCGCGCAGCCGTTCCCGCCAGTGGGCGAGCTCCGCCGCGAGCACCTCGCCCTTGAGCCAGCGGCGCTGCCAGTGGGCGAAGTCGGCGTACTGGATCGGCAGCGGCGGCAGCCCCGGCAGTAACGAGGATGGCGGCTCGCCGGCGAGGGCCGCCGCGTAGAGGGCGGCCATCTCGCGCACGAAGATGGGGATCGACCAGCCGTCGCTGACGATGTGGTGCATCGTCACCAGCAGGACGCTCGAACCGCCGTCGAGCCGCAGCAGCGTCGTGCGGATCAGCGGTCCCTGCTCCAGGAAGAAGGGGAGCCCCGCCTCCGCGGCGATCCGGCGGCGGGCCTCGGCCGCCCGCCGCTCCGTATCGAGCCCCGCGAGGTCGACGACCGGGAGGAGCACGGGAAGAGCGGGATGGATCAGCTGGCGCGGGCTCCCGTCCGCCGCCGCGAAGGTGGTGCGCAGGGCCTCGTGACGCCGCGAGATCCCGGCGAGGGCGGCGGCGAGGGCGGGGACGGCCAGCTCCCCTTGAAAGTGCAGGGCGAGGGGGATGTTGTAGGTGGCCGTCCCGGGCTCCAGGCGGTCGAGGAACCACAAGCGCTGCTGGGAGAAGGAGAGGGGCAGCTCCTGATCGCGCGGCACCGGCTCGATCCGCGGCGGGCCCGAAACCTCCCCGGCGGCCCCGGCGCGCCGGATCTCCTCGATGGTGCGGGCGAGGCCGGCGAGGGTGGGGTTGTCGAACAGCGCCCGCAGCGGCAGCTCGATCCGGAACTGCTCGCGCGCCCGGGAGATCACCTGGGTGCCGAGCAGCGAATGGCCGCCGAGGTCGAAGAAATCGTCGTGGGCGCCGGCCCGCGGCACCCCCAGCACCTCGCACCAGATCCCCTCGAGGATCTCCTCGGCCGCCGTGCGCGGCGCCACGAAGCCCCCCTCGCCCTCGGCGTGCTCGTAGGCGGGCTCCGGCAGGGCGCGCTGGTCGACCCGGCCGTTCGAGGTCAGCGGCAGGGCGTCGAGCAGCACCACGGCGGCGGGGATCATGTGCTCGGGGAGGCTCTCGCGCAGGAAATCCCGCAGCTCGCGGACGCTGGTCTCCGCCCCCGGGACCAGCGTCGCGTAGCCGACCAGGCGCTTGCCCAGCCGGCCGTCGCTGCGCACCAGGACGATGCTGTCCTTCACCCTCGGGTGGCGGGCCAGCACCGCTCCGACCTCCGCCGGCTCGACGCGGAAGCCGCGGATCTTGACCTGGTCGTCGCGCCTCCCGAGATACTCGAGGTCGCCGGTCGGCAGCCAGCGGCCGACGTCCCCCTGCCGGTACATCCGCAGGCCGGCGCCGTAGCCGAGGCCGGCGGCGAAGGGATCGGGGATGAAGCTCGCCGCCGTGCGGTCGGGCCAGTTGGCGTACCCCCGCGAGACGTTGGGGCCGCCGATGTAGACGTCCCCCGCCACCCCCACTGGTACCGGCTCCAGGGCGGCGTCGAGCACGTAGGCGCAGCAGTTGTGGATCGTCCTGCCGACCGGCACCCGGTCGCCGGCGCGGAAGCGCGGCAGGTCCTCGGCGCCGGGCTCGTAGACGACGGCGGTCACCGTCGCCTCGGTCGAGGCGTAGCTGTTGTTCAGGCGCACGCGGTCGCCGACCAGCTCCAGCCACTCCGCCACCCGCTCGGGGAGCGCCTGCTCGGTGCCGATGACGACCAGGCGCAGCGGCTCGGGCGGCGGCGTCTTCGCCCGCGCCATCTCCCCCACCCACTCGTGCCAGTAGGCGGTGGGCAGGTCCATGGCGGTGATGCCGTAGCGCACGATGAGCTCCGCGAGCTCGCCGAACGACGGGAAGAGCCCCGGCGGCCTCGGCACCACGGCGCCGCCGTGGATCCAGGTCGGGAAGATCTCCTCCGAGGTGATGTCGAAGCTGATCGAGGTGAACTGCAGCGTGCGGTCGCCGGGCCCCATGCGGTAGGCGAGGCCGCAGGCGGTGACGTGATTGATCATCGCCCGGTGCGGCACGGCGACCCCTTTCGGCCGCCCGGTCGAGCCCGAGGTGTAGACGATGTAGGCGAGGCTCTCGGGGTCGATCGGCCAGTCCGGCGCGGCGGCGCTCTCGGCCGTAAGGTCGAGGCCGTCCACCGCGACCACGGCCGGCCCGTCGGCAAGCGTGGGGAGCCGGTCCGCGAGGTGCGACTGGATGAGCAGCACCGGCATGGCGGTGTCCTCGATCATCAGGGCGAGCCGCTCCTGCGGATACTCGGGGTCGAGCGGCACCCAGGCGCCCCCCGCCTTGAGCACGGCGAGGAGCACGAGCGGCATCTCGAGCGAGCGCTCGACGCAGACGCCGACCGACATCTCGGGCCCCACCCCCAGCCGGCGCAGGCGGCGGGCCAGGCGGTTGGCCTGCGCCTCGAGCTCGCCGAAGGTCAGCGTGCGGCCGCCGAAGAGGACGGCCGGCGCGTCCGGCGCAAGGCGGGCAGCCTCCGAAACGCGGTCGAGGATGGTCGCGGGAGCGCCGGCGTAGCGCTGGTTCCAGTCGACGAGGATCTGCCGCCGCTCCTCCGGCAACAGCATCGGCAGCTCGCCGATCCCCCGCTCGGGAGCGGCGAGGACGGCCGCCAGCAGGGTCTCGAAGTGGCCGGCCATCCGCGCCACCGTCGCCTTCTCGAAGAGGTCGGTGCTGTACTCGAGATAGCCGGCGATGCCGCCGGGATGCTCGGACATTTCGAGGGTGAGGTCGATCTTCGCCAGCCCGCGGTCGACCGGCAGCGTCGAGAGCGCCAGCCCCGGCAAGGCCAGCGCGCCGCCAGCGCCGGCGCCGCCGGCGTTCTGGAGGGCGAAGACCACCTGAAAGATGGGGTTGTGCGACAGGTTGCGGTCCGGATGCAGCTCCTCGACGAGCTTCTCGAAGGGGAGGTCGGAGTGGGCGAAGACCGCCAGCGACTCGGCGCGCACACGGCCGAGCAGGGCAAGGAAGCTCTCTTCGGGCCGCAGCGTCGCGCGCACCAGCAGGGTGCTGGCGAAGCAGCCGACCACCCGCTCGTGCTCGGTGCGGTTGCGGTTGGCGACCGGCACCCCGACCACGAAATCGTCAGCCCCGGTGTAGCGGAAGAGCAGGAGGTCGAAGAGGGTGAGGAGCGCCATGAACGGCGTCGCGCCGGCTTCTTGAGCGAGCGCCTTGAAGCGCGCCGCGGCGGGATCGAGGATCTCGAAGCGCACCGCGTCGCCGCGCGGCGACGCCATGTGGCGCCGCGGATGGTCGGTCGGCAGCTCGAGGACGGTGGGTGCTCCCTCCAGGCGCTCGCGCCAGAAGGCGATCTCCTGGCGCAGGGCCTCGCCGTGGAGCCTCTGCCGTTGCGCGCGGGCGAAGTCGGCATAGCTCGCCCGCGGCGCGGCGAGGGCGGGCTTCTCGCCGGTGGCGAACGCCGCGTAGAGGGCTGCGAAGTCGCGCAGGATCAGCCCCACCGACCAGCCGTCGCTGACGATGTGATGGACGCAGAGCAGGAGAACGTGCTCCTCGGCTCCGAGGCGCAGCAGCGTGGCGCGGAAGAGCGGCCCGCGCGCCAGGTCGAACGGCCGGCGCGACTCCTCGCCGGCGAGCGCCGTCGCCCGCGGCAGGATCTCCTCCTGACCGAGACCAGTGAGATCGATCACGTTAAGCAGGGGACCGGCGCCGGGAAGCTCGCACTCGACTCTCTGCACCGGCTCGTCCCCCTCGACGGGAAAGCGGGTGCGCAGCGACGCGTGACGGCGGGCCAGCTCGTCGAGCGCGCGTTCGAGCGCCCGGCGGTCGAGGATGCCCGAGAGGCGCAGCGCCCGGAACATGTTGTCGAGATAGCTGCCGGGATCGAGCTGGTCGAGGAACCAGAAGCGCTGCTGCGCGAAGGAGAGAGGGTAGTCTCCCGGCTGGCCGATTGACACGGCGGGTGGGGACGCGCCGCCGCGCGCCTTCTCGCGGGCGAGGCGGGCGACGAGGGCGAGCTTCTCCTCGCGCGAGAGGTTGGCGAGGTCCGCCGGCGCGACGCTCACGAACGCTTCTCCTCCGCCAGCATGGCGCCGAGCAGGGCGTCGAGCTCGGCATCGGACATCGCGGCGGCGCTCTGCTCGATCTCGGTCTCGGTCACTACGGCGGAGTCGACCGCCGATGCCATCCCCTCGATCGTCCGCCGCTCGAAGACCACCGAGAGGGGGAGGTCGACCCGCAGCACGTCGCGTACCCGGGCGAGGACGCTGGTCGCCTTGAGCGAGTGACCGCCGAGCGCGAAGAAGTCGTCGCGGACCCCCACCCGCTCGACCCCCAGCACCTCCGCCCAGATCTCCGCCAGGCTGGTCTCGACCGGCGTGCGCGGCGCCAGGTAGTCCTGATCCCCCTCCGACCGGCTGAGCTCGGGAGCCGGCAGCGACTTCCGGTCGACCTTGCCGTTGGGGGTCAAGGGGAGCCGGTCGAGGAAGACGAAGACCGCCGGCACCATGTAGGACGGCAGCGTGCGGCCGAGCACGTCGCGGAGCTTCTCGGCCTTCGGCGCCTCGCCGTTATTCACCTCGGAAGGCCCGGAGGGCACGACGTAGGCCACCAGCCGGCGGTCGCCGGCGCGGTCCTCGCGGGCGAGGACGACCGCCTCGCGCACGCCGGGAGCCTTGGCGAGCGCCGCCTCGACCTCGCCGGGCTCGATGCGGAAGCCGCGCACCTTCACTTGGTGGTCGGCCCGCCCCAGGAACTCGAGAGTGCCGTCCGCCAGGTAGCGGGCGAGGTCGCCGGTGCGGTAGAGGCGAGCGCCGGAACGGGCGCCGACACCGTCGGGAACGAAGCGCTCGGCGGTCAGCTCGGGGCGCCGCAGATAGCCGCGCGCCAACCCCTCGCCGCCGATGTAGAGCTCGCCGTGGATGCCGGCCGGGACCGGCTCGAGGTTGCGGTCGAGCAGGTGGATCGCGGTGTTGGCGATCGGGCGGCCGATCGGCACCAGCGGGCTCTCCGAGTCGAGGGCGGTGACCGGCTGGAGCGCCGACCAGACGGTGGTCTCGGTCGGCCCGTAGAGGTTCCACAGGCTCCCCGTGGGACCGACGCGGGCGAGCAGCTCGCGGGCGAGGTCGGCCGGCAGCCCCTCGCCGCCGCAGAGCGCCACAAGCCCCGCCTTCCCCGGCCACCCCGCCTCGAGCAGCATCTTCCAGGTGGCGGGGGTCGCCTGCATGGCGGTCGCCCCCGAGGACTCGATCAGCGCCGCCAGGCGGGCGCCGTCGGTCGCGACGTCGCGCCCTGCCAGCTCGACCCGCGCTCCCACCGCGAGCGGCAGGAAGATTTCGAGGACGGCGATGTCGAACGACACCGTGGTGACGGCGAGCAGGACGTCGCTCGCCGCCAGCCCCGGACGGCGGGCCATCGAGCCCAGGAAGTTGACGGCGCCGCGGTGGCGCACCTCGACCCCCTTGGGGCGGCCCGTCGAGCCCGAGGTGTAGATCACGTAAGCGGTGTTCTCCGCCCCCGCGGCAGGCCCGGAGAAGGCCGCGGTCGGCGCGTAGGCCGCTTCGATCTCGACCACCTGGGCGGCGCTCGCCGGCAGGTTCTCCCGCAGGGCGCGTTCGGTGATCAGCACCGCCACCTGCCCGTCCGCGAGGACGAAGGCGAGGCGCTCTTTGGGATAGGAGGGATCGAGCGGCACATAGGCACCCCCCGCCTTGAGCACGGCGAGAAGGGCGGCCGGGAGGTCGAGCGAGCGTTGCAGGCTCACCCCCACCAGCACCTCGGGTCCTACGCCCAAGCCGCGCAGGCGGGCGGCCAGCGTCTCCGCCCGCGCGTCGAGCTCGTCGTAGGTGAGCGACAGCCCCTCGCAGCTCACCGCCACGGCGTCGGGGGTCCGCCGCCTCGTCGCCTCGAACAGCTCGTGGAGGCAGGCGGCCGCCGGCTCGGGCTCGGCGGTGTCGTTCCAGTCGATCAGCGTCTGCCGGCGCTCCGCCTCGGTCAGCAGCGGCAGCTCGGAGAGGCGCAGGCTCGGGTTCTCGACCGCCCCCGCGAGCAGGGTCTGGAAGTGGTCGATCATCCGGAGGATGGTCGTGAAGTCGAACAGGTCGCTGTTGTACTCCCAATGGAAGACCGCGTGCAGGTCGGCGGCACTCGCCTGGAGCCCCACCCGCTGCTCGGCGCGCGGCACCATGATGACGTTCATGTCCATCTTGGCGGAGCGGTTGCCGCGCACCAGGAACATCCCCTTGAGGCCGCCGAAGTCGAGGTCGGGGATCGCCGCGTCGTGGAAGTTGAACATCACCTGGAAGAGCGGGTTGCGGCCGAGCTGGCGCTCCGGGCGGATCTCCTGCACCAGCCGCTCGAACGGGGTGTCCTGATAGACGTAGTTCTCGAGGCTGGTCTCGCGCACCCGCCCCAGCATCTCGCGGAAAGTGGGGTCACCGGTCATGTCGCCGCGGATCACCAGGCTGTTGACGATCATGCCGAGCAGGGTCTCGGTTTCCTTGGCGCGGCGGTTGGCGTTGTTGGTGCCGAGCAGGATGTCCTCCTGCCCGGTGTAGCGGCTGAGCAGCGAGAAGAAGCCCGAGAGCATCGTCATGTAGAGGGTGAAGCCCTGGGCGCGGCCGAACTTGCGCAGCGAGTCGTAGAGCTTCGGCGGCACCGGGAAGATCGTGATGTCCCCCTTGAACGATCCGCGGGCCAGGCGCGGGCGATCGGTCGGCAGCTCAAGGAAATGGGTGCTGCCGGCGAGCTTCTGGCGCCAGTAGGCCATGATCTTTTCCATCACCGGCCCCTCCATCCAGCCGCGCTGCCAGGCCGCGAAGTCGGCGTACTGGATCGGCAGCTCGGGGAGGGGGGACGGCAGGCCGGCGGCGAAGGCGGCGTAGAGCGCCTTCATCTCGCGCAGCAGGACGCCGAACGACCAGCCGTCATGGACGAAGTGGTGCTCGACCTGGATCAGCTCGTGGAGGTCGGCGTCGAGGCGCAGCAGCCGCCAGCGCAGCAGCGGGATGCGCGCGATGTCGAAGGCGACCTGAGTCGACTCGAAGACCAGGCGCTCGGACTCCTCCTTGCGGATCGCCTCGGGGAGGGCCACGAGATCGATCAGCGGCATGTCGACCGCCATGCCGGGGTGGATCACCTGCACCGGCCGGCCGTCGACGTCGGGGAAGCTGGTGCGCAGCACCTCGTGGCGGTGCACGATCTCCTCCATCGCCGCCTGGAAGGCGCCGACGTTCAGCTCCCCTTGGAGCCAGAGGGTGAACTGGAAGTTGTAGGCGATGTTGCCGCCGGCGGTCAGCCGGTTGAGGAACCACACCCGCTCCTGCGGGAAGGAGAGCGGGATCGGCCGGTCGCGCGGGGCGAGGCGGATCGGCGGCAGCTCGGGGAGCTCGCTTTCGGCGCTCCCCCGCTCGGCCTTCTCGATCGCCTCGGCGAGCTCGGAGATCGTCGGCTTCTTGAACACCTCGACCAGCGACAGCTCGACCTGGAAGACCTGGCGCACCCGCGCCGCCAGCTTCGCCACCAGCAGCGAATGGCCGCCGAGCTGGAAGAAGTCGTCCTCGATGCCGATCCGCTCGACCCCCAGCAGCTCGCTCCATAGATCGACCAGCACCTCCTGGATCGGGTTGCGCGGGGCGACGTAGTCGGCGTCGACGTCGGGGCGGCCGATGGGGGCCGGCAGGGCCTTGCGGTCGAGCTTGCCGCTGGCGTTGAGCGGCAGCGCCTCGATCACCACGAAGGAGGCCGGCAGCATGTAGTCGGGGAGCGTCCCCTTGAGCGCCGTCCTGAGGTCGCCGGTCTGCAGCGCGGCGCGGTCGGCCGGCACCACCCAGGCGACCAGCCGCTTCTCGGCGTTCTCGCCGTAGAGGGCGACGACGGCGTCGCGCACGCCGTCGAGCTTGCGCAGGGCGGCTTCGATCTCGCCGAGCTCGATGCGGAAGCCGCGCACCTTGACCTGGTGGTCGACACGGCCGCGGAACTCGAGCTCGCCGTCGAGGCGCAGACGGGCGAGGTCGCCCGTCCGGTAGAGGCGCTCGCCCGGCGCCGCCCCGTCCGCGGGGGCGAACGGGTTGGGGACGAAGCGCTCGGCGGTCAGGTCGGGGCGGCCGAGATACCCCCGGGCGAGGCCGGCGCCGCCGAGCCAGAGCTCGCCGTCGATCCCCGCCGCCCGCAATTCGAGATCCCGCCCCACTACGTAGGTGCGGGCGTTCGCCACCGCGCGGCCGATGGCGATCCGCTGCGGCGCCGGCGTCTCGGCGGGCGCCGTCAGATCGAACAGGGTGCTGACGATCGTCGCCTCGGTCGGCCCGTAGGTGTTGACCAGGCGGACCCGCTCCCCCACCCGCCGCCGCCAGGCCGCCAAACGCTCGGTGAGCGCCTCCTCGCCGCCCAGGATGACCAGGCGCAGCGCCGCGGGAGCGGCCAGCCCCTGCGAGTCCATCTCGGCCGCGAGCTCGTGCCAGAACGCCGTCGGCAGGTCGAGGACGCTGATCCGCAGCCGCCCGACCTCGCGCAGGAAGCCGTCGAGCGAGCCGATCATCGCCTCGTCGCGGAGCACCAGGGCGCCCCCCGCCACCAGGCAGGGGTAGATCTCCTCGGCGCTAGTGTCGAAGCTGACCGAGGCGAACTGGAGGGTGCGGTCGGCGGGGGTGATCGCGTACTGCGCGACGGCGCTCCGCACGTAGGTCACCAGCGCCGAGTGCGGCACCAGCACTCCCTTCGGCCGGCCGGTCGAGCCCGAGGTGTAGATCACGTAGGCCGGGCTCTGCGGCAGGGCCGACGACGGAGCTTCGCCGCTTCCCGCCGCCGCGGTCCCCGCGGTATCCGCGATGGCGGCCCAGTCGGCGTCGAGGCGGACGATCTTTGCCGAGGTCTCCGGCAGGCGGTCGGCCGTGCGCTCCTGGGCGAGCACGATCCGCGCCCCCGAGTCCTCCAGCATGAAGGCCATCCGCTCGCGCGGGTAGTTGGGGTCGAGCGGCAGGTAGGCGGCGCCCGCCTGGAGCACTCCCAGCATGCCGACCACCATCCCGGGAGAGCGCTCGACGCAGAGGGCGACGACCGATTCCGGCCCCACCCCCAGGCTCCGCAGGTGGCGCGCCAGCGTCCCGGCGCGGGCCGCGAGCTCGCCGTAGGTGAGCGTCCCGTCTCCCGCCGTGGTCTCGACCGCGGGAGCGTCCGGGGTGCGCGCCGCCTGCGCCGCGAACAGGCGGTCGATCGTGGTCTCGGCATCAACCCGGGCCGCGCCGCGGCCGGCGGCGAGGATCTCCCCCCGTTCCTCGGCGGTGACCCCGAGGAGCGCGCTCAAGCGACTCTCGGGGTGGGTCGCGATCCGCTCGAGGAGAGCCATGGTCCGCGCCAGGATGCGGCGCGCCGCCTCGGCGCTCAGGCGGGTCCAGTGATAGTTGATACGCAGCGTCAACCGGTCCTCGCCCGGCATGGCGTAGAGGGTGAGCGGGAAGTTTCCCGACTCCGACAGGTGGACCTCCCGGATCTGGAGGTCGGAGCCGGCCTCTCCCTGGCGCAGGGCGTCGACCGGATAGTTCTCGAACACCAGCACGGATTCGAAGAGGATCCCCTTGCGTCCCACCTCGCTCCAGGCCATCACCTGGTCGAGCTGGCTGTGCTCGTAGTCGCGCTGCTCGATCTGCTGCTCCTGGAGCGCCTTGAGCCAGGCGGCGACCGTCGAGTCCGGCCGGTTCTCCACCCGCACCGGCAGCAGGTTGATGAACAGCCCGACCATCGACTCGACCCCTTCGATCTCCGGCGGCCGTCCCGAGACGATGCCGCCGAAGACGACGTCATCTCCGGAATTGCCGTCGCCGAAGGAGCCGAGCAGCAGGCTCCAGGCCCCCTGCACCACGGTGTTGAGGGTCACCTGGTGGCGGCGCGCGAAGCTGCGTAGCGCGGTCGCCAGCTCGGTGGGAGCCTCGAGGACCTCCTCGCGGGCCACCCAGCCGGTGGGATCGCCGCCGGTGCCGCTGCCGTCGAAGGGCAGGGGGGGCGCGGCGGTGACGCCGGCGAGCGTCCGGCGCCAGAAATCCTCCGCCTGCGCCGGGTCCCTCCCCTGCGCCCAGGTGATGTAGTCGCGGTAGGGGCGGGGCGCCGCGAGACGCGGCTCCGTACCCTTCAGCAGCGCCGCGTAGAAGGCGAAGACGTCGGCGAGGATCAGCCCCATCGACCAGCCGTCGACCACCAGGTGATGGAAGCTCCACACCAGCTTGTGGACCCCATCCTCCCAATGGATCATGGCGACGCGGGTCAGCGGCGGCTTGCCGAGGTCGAAGCCGCGGTCGTGGTCCTCGCGCAGGAAATCGGCGAGCCGCGCCTCGCGCTCGGCCGCCGGCAAGGCGCGCCAGTCGTGCTCCTGCCAGGGGAGGACGGCGTCGCGGCGCACGATCTGGAGCGGCTGCTCGCGGCGCTCCCAGACGAACTGGGTGCGCAGGGCCGGATGGCGCTCCAGCACCCGGCTCCAGGCCTGCCGCCAGACGGCGAGGTCGAGCTCGCCGGCCAGGGTGGAGACGTATTGATCGAAGTAGACCTGCCCCTTCTCCCCGGAGAACAGGAGATGGAACAGCATCCCCTGCTGGGAGGCGGAAAGCGGGTAGATATCTTCAACGTTCTGCTTGCTCATCAGGGATGACTCCTCAGTCGGTCTCTTCCAGCTCCAGATCATCCAGCTCGGCGGTCAACAGGCTCTCGCCGATCGCGGCGGTGAAGCCGGCGATGGTCGGCGACTTGAACAGCACTTGCAGCGGCAGCTCGACACCGAGCGAGCCGTTCACTCGTGCAAGGACTTTGGTGGCGAGCAGCGAGTGGCCGCCCAGGTCCCAGAAGTTGTCGTGGATTCCTACGCGGTCGACCCCGAGCACCTCGGCCCAGATCTCCGCCACCAGCTCCTCGAGCGGCGTGCGGGGAGCCACGAACTCCTCGCCGGTCTCCAGGCGATAACCTTCCGGCGCGGGCAGGGCGTTGCGGTCGACCTTGCCCGAGGCCGCCATCGGCAGGCGCTCGAGCAGCATGAAGTGGCTGGGCACCATGTAGGCCGGCAGCCGATCTTCGAGGAAGCCCTTCAACTCAAGGGTGCCGGCCGCCGCCTCCACCGGGACGATGTAGGCGACCAGACGCTTCAGCCCGCCGATCTCCGGCGCCGCGACCACCGCCTCGCGGACGGCCGGATGCTCGGCGAGCAGCGCCTCGATCTCCCCCAGCTCGATGCGGAAACCCCGCACCTTGACCTGGAGGTCGACCCGCCCCAGGAACTCGACGTTGCCGTCCGGCAGGTAGCGGGCGAGATCGCCGCTGCGGTAGAGCCGCTCCCCGGGCTGGCCGCCGAGGTGATCGGGGATGAAGCGGTCGGCCGTGAGGTCGGGGCGGCCGAGGTAGCCGCGGGCCATCTGCGCCCCGGCGAGGAAGATCTCCCCCGGGATGCCGAGCGGCACCGGCTGCCGGGCGGCGTCGAGGACGTAGAGCCGGGTGTTGGGGATCGTCCTTCCCACTGGCGGCAGCGGCGGCCAGTCGCCGGGATCGGCGGGGAGGAGATACGAGGTCACGGCGTGCAGCTCCGAGGGACCGTAATGATTTTCCAGCGTGCATCCCTCCAGCCGCCGGAACCAGCCGACGATCGCCTCCGAAGATTGCAGCTGCTCGCCCGCCGTGATCACCTCGCGCAGGTGCGACGGCCTGGCTCCCAGCCGCTCCGCCTCCTCGGCGAGCTGGTTCAAGGCGACGAACGGGAGGAAGAGCCGCCCGATCCGCTCGCGCTCGAGGATCTCCAGCAGGGCTCTCGGGTCACGGCGGTCGGAGTCGGAGATCAAGACCAGCGTGCCGCCCCGTGCCCAGGTCGAGAAGATCTCCTGGAAGCAGACGTCGAAGCTCAGCGGCGAGAACTGCAGAGTCCGGGCCTCGGCGCCGGTCGCACGCTCGAGGTGGAAGGCGATCAGATTGGCGAGCGCCCCGTGAGTCATGGCGATCCCCTTGGGCTGGCCGGTCGACCCCGAGGTGTAGATCAGGTATGCCAGTTCCGTCATCCCGACGGCGGAGGGAAGAGCGGTTGCTGGCTCCCGTTCGAGCTCGGGAGCCAGCGTTTCCATGGCGAGCAGATGGCCCGCGAACTCGGGGAGCAAGCCGAGCAGCCTCCCTTCGGTCAACAGCACCGGGGCCTCGGCGTCGGCGAGCATGAACGCCAGACGTTCCGGCGGGTAGGTCGGATCGAGCGGCAGGAACACCCCCCCAGCCTTGAACACCGCCAGCACCGCCACCGGCGCCGTGAGCGAGCGCTCCAGGCAGATCCCCACCACGACCCCGGGGCCGACGCCGCGGCGCCTCAGGTGGTGGGCCAGCCGGTTCGCGCGTAGCTCCGTCTCGGCGTAAGTCAGGTCCTCGCCCTGGAAGGTGAGCGCCACCCGCTCGGGGAAGCGGGCGGCTATCGCCGTGAACCGCTCGGCCTGGGTGACCTGCGGCACCACCGCCGCGCCGTCGTTCCACTCCGTCAACGCCTGGGCGCGGGCCGCCGCCGTCAACAGGGGGAGATCCGCGAGCCGCGTCGCCGGCTCGTTCAGCGCCCCCTCCAGCAGGACCTCGAGCTGCTCGAGCAGGCGTGTGGCGGTGGTGGTGTCGAAAAGGTCCGTGCTGTATTCGAGGCCGCCGACGATCCCCTCGCCCGATTCCCCCAGGGCCAGCAGGAGGTCGAACTTGGCGGTCTTCAGCGCCGGCAGGAAGGAGCTCAGCTGCAACCCCGGCAGGGAGAACGCCATCGGCGCGTTCTGCAGCACGAACATCACTTGGAAAAGCGGAGAATGGCTGAGGCTGCGCTCCGGCTCCAGGGCCTCGACCAGCTTCTCGAATGGCAAGTGCTGGTGCGCGTGGGCCTCGAGGGCCACCTCGCGCACGCGTCCCACCAGCTCCGCAAAGCTCGGATTGGCGGCCAGGCTGGTGCGCAGGACCAGCGTGTTGACGAAGAAGCCGATCAGCCCCTCGATCTCCATGCGGGTGCGGCCGGCGATCGGCGTTCCGACGTTGATCTCCTGCTGCCGTGAGTAGCGGCCGAGGAGCGCCTGGAAGGCGGCCATCAGGACGATGAACGGCGTCCCCCCCATCTCTCGCGCGCCGGAGTCGATGCGCGCCGACAGCGGGCGAGACAGCCGGCCGTTGACAGCCTTCCCCTGGAAGCTCTGCACCGCCGGGCGCGGCCGGTCGGTCGGCAGGTCCAGGATCGCCGGCGCTCCTCCCAGCTGGCCGCGCCAATAGTCGACCTCGCGCGCCAGCGCTTCTCCGCGCAGCCATTCGCGCTGCCACAGCGCATAGTCGGCGTACTGCACCGGCAGCTCGGCGAGCCGCGGCGCGGCGCCGGTTGCGAACCCGGCGTAGAGCATCCCCAGCTCCCGCAGCAGCACTCCCATCGACCAGCCGTCGGCGACGATGTGATGCAGGGAGAGGAAGAGGGAGTGTTCCTCCGCGGCGAGCCTCACCAGGGCGAACCGTGCGAGCGGTCCCCGGGCGAGGTCGAAGGAGCGCTCCGTCTCCTCGCCAGCCAGACGATCGCTCTCCCGCGCGCGCCGCCCGGCGGGGAGCGCCGCGAGGTCGATGAGGGGAAGGACCACACCCGGAGCCGGATCGGCCGGCGAGATCACCTGCACCGGCTCATCGCCCACCCGGACGAAGTGGGTCCGCAGCGCCTCGTGCCGGCGCACGATCTCGGCGAGGGCGGCGGCCAGGGCGCCGACATCGGCCCGCCCCTCCACCCGGAAGAGGGCAGGAATGTTGTAGAGCGAGCCCGGCTCGAGCTGGTCGAGGAACCAGAGGCGCTGCTGCGCGAAGGAGAGCGGCAGGCGGGTGCCCTCCTGGCGGGGGACCGGGCGCAGCGGAGGCGCGCCGGCGCCCGGCGCCCGGTAGCGCTCCGCCTCGATCCGGCGCGCCAGGCCGTCGACGGTCGGCTCCTCGAACAGGCTGCGGATCTCGAGGTCGATCCCGAGGCCGCGCCGCACCCGCGACACCACCTGCGTGGCGAGCAGCGAATGCCCGCCGAGAGCGAAGAAGTCGTCGTAGACCCCCACCGCCGGAAGCGCAAAGACCTGGCAGAAGATGTCCGCCAGCAGCTGCTCGAGCGGCGTGCGCGGCGCGACCGTCGCCTCGGACCGGCGATCGGGAGCCGCCAACGCACGGCGGTCCACCTTGCCGTTGGGAGTCAGCGGCAGGGCGTCGAGGAAGACCCAATCCTGCGGCACCATGTAGGAGGGGAGCTCGCGCTCGAGGAAGCCGCGGAGCTCGTCGACGGAGGGCCATGCCGCTTTGCCGGCGACGACGTATGCCGTCAGGCGCCGGTCTCCCGGACGGTCCTCCCGCACCAGCGTGACCGTCTCGGCGACGACCGGATGGCGGGCGAGGATCGCCTCGATCTCCCCCAGCTCGACCCGCATGCCGCGGACCTTGACCTGGTGGTCGATGCGGCCCAGGAAATCGAGCTCGCCGCCGGGCAGCCAGCGGACCAGGTCGCCGGTGCGGTACATCCGCGCGCCGGGCTCCCCATGCCCGCCGCCCCACGGGTCGGGAAGGAATCTCTCCGCCGTCCATTCCGGCCGCCAGAGATAGCCGCGGGCGAGACCGATGCCGCTGACGTAGAGCTCGCCCGCCACTCCCACCGGCACCTGCTGCTGACGGGAGTCGAGGACATAGACCCGCGTGTTGGCGATCGTGCGCCCGATCGCCGGCGCGCGGGCGGCCGCCGCCTCCGGCGGCGCGGGGGGGACCAGCGCCATCGTGGTCACCACGCTGTGCTCCGCCGGGCCGTAGATGTTCGATAGCTGGAAGGGGGTGCCGGGGCGCGGCGCCCGGTGCAGCCGGTCGCCACCGACCACCAGATAGCGCAGCTGGAGAGCCCGGCTCCCGGCGGGGATCTCCTCGCTCAGGATGGCGTCGGCGAGCGGGGTGGGCAGGAACGCCAGGGTGATTCCCTCCTCCGCCCACCAGCGCAGCATCCGCGTCGGCGAGAGGCGCGTCTCCTCGTCCGGAATGTAGGTCGCGCCGCCCGCCGCCAGCAGCGGCCAGAGCTCCCAGATGGCGACGTCGAAGGCGGGGCTCGCCACTTGCGTCCCCCGCTCTTCGGGCGTCACGCCGTACGTCTCGTGATGCCAGGCGACGAGATTCAGCAGCCCTCGATGCGGGATGGCGACCCCTTTGGGGCGGCCCGTCGAGCCCGACGTATAGATGATGTACGCGAGGTTCTCGGCCGCCACCTCGACGGCGGGCGGGCGGGACTCGTCCCCCGGCAGGCGTTCGAGGTCACGGTCGAGGCGGATCACGGTGGCGCCCGAATCGGGCAGCCGGTCGAGGAACCGGTGCTCGGTCAGCAGCACGGGGACCCGGGCGTCCGCGAAGAGGAAGGCCAACCGCTCGCGCGGGTAGGCCGGGTCGAAGGACGCATAGGCGCCGCCGGCCTTGAGCGCGGCGAGGATCCCCACCACGCGTTCCGGCGTGCGCTCGGCGCAGATCCCGACGGCGACGTCGGGACCGACGCCCAGCGACCGCAGATGGTGGGCGAGCCGGTTGCTCCTCGCCTCCAGCTCGCCGTAGGTGAGAATCCTCTGCCCCATCACGACCGCCGGGGCCTGCGGCCGCCGGCGGGCCCACGCGGCGAACTGCTCGTGCACCAGCGCACCCGGTGGATGCTGCGGGTACTCCCGCGCCGTGTCGTTCCACTCCAGCAGCTCGCCGCGCTCGGCCGCCGACAGCAGCGGCAGGGCGGAGAGCCGCGCCTCAGGGTTGGCGGCCGCCCCGGAGAGCAGGATCCGCAGATGGCCGGCCATGCGTCGAGCCGTCGCGACCTCGAACAGATCCAGGTTGTACTCCAGGGCTCCGATCAGCCCGTCGTCCGTCTCGGCCAGGCCGACGGTGAGGTCGAACTTCGCCGATTGGATCGCCAGGTCGAGCGGCTCCATGCCGAGCCCGGCGAGCCGCGGCGGCGCCATCGTCAGCTCCGTCTGCAGGATGAACAGGACCTGGAAGAGCGGCGAGTGGCTGAGGTTGCGCTCCGGAGCCACCTCCTCCACCAGCCGCTCGAACGGCAGATCGCCGTGCGCATAGGCGCCCAGCGCCGTCTCCCGCACGCGGCCGAGCAGCTCGGCGAACGCCGGATCTCCCGCTGCGTCGGTGCGCAGGACCAGCGTATTGACGAAGAACCCGATCAGCCCTTCGAGCTCCATCCGGTTCCGCCCCGCCGCCGGCGTTCCCACCAGCAGGTCCTCCTGCCCGGTATACCTTTGCAGCAGGGCCAGGAAGCCGGCGAGGGTGGTCATGAACAACGGCGTGCCGTTGCGCCGGCTGAGGCTGCGCAGCCGGCCGGACGTCTCGCGGTCCAGCTCCAGCGCCTCCACCGCGCCGCGGAACGTCTGGACCGCCGGCCGCTGCCGGTCGATCGGCAGAGCCAGCACCGGGGGGTGGCCCGCCAACCGCTCGCGCCAGTAGGCGACCTGCCGCTCGAGCTCCTCGCCGCGGAGCCGGTCGCGCTGCCAGACCGCGAAGTCGGCATACTGGAGCGGCAGCTCGGGCAACGGGGAAGGAAGGCCGGCGAGCGCGGCGGCGTAGAGCGCCTCGAGCTCGCGCAGCAGCACTCCCATCGACCAGCCGTCCGAGATCACGTGGTGCATGGCGAGCACGAGGACCCATTCGTCGAGCCCTGCCCGCAGCAGCAGCATGCGCAGCAGCGGCCCATGCTCGAGGTCGAACGGGCGCCGCGCCTCGATCCCCGTCAGCCGGGCTTCCTCGGCTCCCCGCGACGGCTCCGGCAGGTCTGCCAGATCGACCAGCGGCAAGGCCGCCGGCACCCACGGCGCGATCACCTGCACCGGGCCGTTCGCGCCGTCCGCGAACCGCGTCCGCAGCGCCTCGTGGCGGCGCACGATCTCGCTCAACGCGCCGGCGAGCAGCTCCGGCTGCAGCCGCCCCCGCACGCGGTAGGCCATCGGCATGTTGTAGACCGCCGTTCCCGGCTGCAGGCGGTCGAGGAACCAGAGCCGCTGCTGCGAGAACGACAGCGGCAGCTCGCGGTCCCGCGGCACCGGCGCGAGCGCCAGCCCGGCCGCGCGGCGGGTCTCCTCCCGCACCCGCTCGATCCGCCGCGCCAGCGCTTCGACCGTCGGAGCTTCGAACAGCGTCCGGATGCTCATCTCCACGTCGAACAGGCGGCGGGCCCGCGACAGCACCTGCACGGCGAGCAGCGAGTGCCCGCCCATCTGGAAGAAGTCGTCGCGCACCCCCACCTGGGCGATCCCCAGCAGCTCCGCCCACACCCCGGCGAGAGCGGCCTCCGTGGCCGTGCGCGGCGCCAGGTACCCGGAGACCTCCAGCTCGACCTCCGTCCCCAGGGCTGCCAGCGCACGGCGGTCGACCTTGCCGGTGGCGGCCACCGGCAGCGCTGCCAGCCAGACGAACGCCGCGGGCACCATGTAGTCCGGCAGCTTCGACTTCAGGTAGTCGCGGAGCTCGCCCACCTCGGGAGATCCGGAGCTGGCAGCCGTCTCAGCCGTCGCGACATAGGCCACCAGCCGCTTCGCGCCGGCCCGGTCCTCCTGCGCCAGCACCGCCGCCGCGGCGACCGCCGGGTGGGTCGCCAGCACCGCCTCGATCTCGCCGAGCTCGATGCGATATCCCCTCACCTTGACCTGGAGGTCGACGCGGCCCAGGAACTCGACGTTGCCGTCCGCCAGATAGCGGGCCAGATCGCCACTGCGGTAGAGGCGCTCTCCCGCCGTGGTACCGAGGTGGTCCGGGACGAACCGATCCGCCGTCAGGTCGGGGCGGCCAAGATAGCCGCGGGCCATCTGCGCGCCGCTCAGGAAGACCTCGCCCGGGATGCCGATGGGAACCGGCCGCCGGTAGGGATCGAGAAGGTACAGCCGGAGGTTGAGGATCGATCTCCCGACCGGCGGCAACGGCGCCCAGTCGCCTGCCTCGCGCGGCAGCCGGTGGGACGTCACGACGTGCATCTCGGACGGCCCGTACTGGTTCTCCAGGGTGCAGGAAACCATGCGGCGGAACAGGCCGACGACGGCCTCCGACGACTGGAGCTGCTCCCCCGCCGTGATCACCTCGCGCAGGAAGGTGGGGGTCGCGCCCAGCCGGTCCGCCGTCTCGGCGAGATGATTCAGGGCTACGAACGGCAGGAAGAGGCGGCTGACTCGCTCCTCCTCCAGGATCCGCAGCAACGCCTCGGGATCGCGCCGGTCCTCGTCGGAGATCAGCACGACCGTGCCGCCCCGTGCCCAGGTCGAGAACATCTCCTGGAAGCAGACGTCGAAGCTCAAGGGAGAGAACTGCAGCGTCCGCGCCTCGGCCCCCGTGGCGCGGTCGAGATGGAAGGCGACGAGGTTCGCCAGGGCGCCATGGGTCATGGCGATTCCCTTCGGCTGTCCGGTCGAGCCGGAGGTGTAGATCACGTAGGCCAGATCCGCCGCCCCGACCGTGACGGCCGGAGCTGCGGCGGACTCCCGCTCGAGCGTCGCGCCGAGATCCTCCACACGGAGAAGATCGCCGGTGAAGCCGGGCAGCAGGCCGGCGAGCTTCTCCTCGGTCAGCAGCACGGAGGCGCCGGCGTCGGCCAGCATGAAGCCCAGCCTCTCCTCCGGGTAGGCCGGGTCGAGCGGCAGCAGGACCCCTCCCGCCTTGAGCACCGCCAGCACCGCCACCGGCACCGCCAGCGACCGTTCGAGACAGACGCCGACCGGCGCCCCGGGCGCGACACCGAGGCGCAGCAGCAGGCGCGCCAGGCGGTTGGCGCGGGCTTCGACCTCGGCATAGGTCAGCTCCTCGCCGCGGAAGCTAATGGCGATCGCGGCCGGCGTGCGCTGCGCCGCGACGGTGAAGCGTTCGCCTTGCGTGAGTTGCGGGACCGTCGCCGCGTTGTCGTTCCATTCCGCCAGCAGCTGTCCGCGGCCGGCGGAGCTCAACAGGGGGAGATCCCAGAGCCGGAGGTCGCTATCCTGCACGGCCTCGCCGAGCAGCGTCTCGATCTGGTCGAGGATGCGCGCGGCCGTGGTGGCGTCGAAGAGATCGGAGCTGTACTCGATCGCGCTCTCCATTCCGTTCCCCTGGTCGCCCATGGCCAGCAGGAGATCGAACTTGGCAGTTCCCCGCTCGGGCAGGAAAGAGCTCAGCCGGAGGCCCGGCAGGTCGAACGCGGCCGGGGCGTTCTGGAGCACGAACATCACCTGGAAGAGGGGCGAGTGGCTCAGGCTGCGCTCCGGCTCCAGCGCCTCGACCAGCTTCTCGAACGGCACGTCCTGATGGTCGTGGGCGTCCAGCGCCGCCTCCCGGACCCGGGCGACCAGCTCGGCGAAGCTCGGATTGCCGGCGAGGCTGGTGCGCAACACGAGGGTGTTGACGAAGAAGCCGATCAGATCTTCGATCTCCACACGGGTGCGGCCGGCGATCGGCGTGCCGACGCTGATGTCCGCCTGGTTGGTGAAACGGCAGAGAAGGGCCTGGAACGCCGCCATCAGCAGCATGAAGGGAGTGGCGTCGAGCTGCCGGGAGGCGGTCTCGATCCGCTCCGAGAGGCGACGCGGCAAAAGCGTCGCGATCGTCCCTCCCCGGAAGCTCTGGACGGCGGGCCGCGGCCGGTCGGTCGGCAGATCGAGGACCGCCGGCGAACCTCCCAGCCGGCCGCGCCAGTAGTCGATCTCCCGCTCCAGCGTCTCGCCGCGGAGCCAGTCGCGCTGCCAGACCGCGTAGTCGGCGTACTGCACGGGAAGCTCGGGAAGCCGCGGCGGATCCCCCGCCGAGAGAGCGGTGTAGAGGACCCCGAGCTCCCGCATCAGGACGCCCATCGACCAGGCGTCGGAGACGATGTGATGCAGCGACAGGAAGAGAGCGTGGTCCGCCGCCGCGAAGCGCACCAGCGAGAAGCGCGCCACCGGCCCCCGTGCGAGGTCGAAAGGCCGCGCCGCCTCGTGCCGCGCCAGCAGCTCGCCTTCCCGCTCGCGCGGCTCCGCGGGCAGCGCCGAGAGATCGATCAGCGGCAGGAGGACGCCGGGAGCGGCTCGCCGCTGGAGACGTCACCTGGGCCGGCCCGTCGCCGACGCGGAGGAAATGGGTCCGGAGGGCTTCGTGCCGGCTGACGATCTCCGCCAGAGCAGCCGGCGAGGGCGACCACGTCGATCCGTCCCGCGACGCGGAACAGGAGACGGGATGTTGTAGAGCGCACCCGGCTCCAGCTGATCGAGGAACCAGAGCCGCTGCCTGGGCGAAGGAGAGCGGCAGCTCCGCATCGCTCTCCCGCGGCCCGGACGACGGCGGCGCCGCGACAGCCCCGGCGTCCGGCGCCGCCTGGACATCGCCAGCCGGCGGGCCAGCCCTTCGAGCGTCGGCGCTTCGAACAGGCTGCGGATCGCGAGCTCGACGCCGAGGGGGCGCCGGATTCGGGAGACCACCTGGGTCGCGAGCAGCGAGTGCCCTCCGAGATGGAAGAAGTTGTCGCGAACGCCCCGACCCTCTCGATCCCCAGCAGCTCGCGACCACACCCGCGCCAGCGACCCCTCCGCCGCCGATGCGCGGCGCCCGGAACTCCGCCCGCCCCGCCGCCGCTTCGAGCCGCGCCAGCGCTCGCCGGTCCACCTTGCCGCTGGGCGTCAGCGGCAGCGCCTCGAGGCAGGCGAAAGCCGACGGGACCATGTAGTCGGGCAGCCGGCGGCGCAGAAGCCGCGGAGCTCGTCGGCGGCGGGCGGCTCCCGCCCGCGCGGCCGACGAGATAGGCGGCGAGCTGCCGCGGGTCGGCGAGCACCGCGACCGCCTGGACACGCCGGAGGACGGCGCGAGGACCGACTCGACCTCTCCGAGCTCGATCCGGAAGCCCCGCACCTTCACCTGCCGGTCGCTGCGGCCCAGGAACTCGAGGACGCCGTCGGCCCGCCAGCGCCCCCGGTCCCCCGTCCGATAGAGCCGGCCGCCGGCTGCGGCGGAGAACGGGTCGGGGACGAAGCTCGCCGGCGGTCTGCTCCGGCCGGCCGAGGTAGCCGCGCCCCACCCGCAGGCCGCCGATGTAGAGCTCCCCGGCACGCCGATCGGGCACGAGCCGCCCCTCCGAGTCAGGACATAGAGCCGGCTGTTGGCGATCGCCGGCCGAGGGTCGGGACGCCGGCCGGCCGGCTCGTCCCGGCTACGGAAGCGCAGCGCCACGAGAGACTCGACCGTCGTCTCGGTCGGCCCGTAGAGATTGACCAGCTCCGCGCTCACCCGCTCGAAGAAGCGCCGCTGAACGTCGTCCGTCGCCCTCGCCCCCGCAGGAGACCCGCCGCAAGCTGGGAAACGTTCCCAGCTCCTCGTCTTCCAGGAGCGCCCGCAGCAGGGGAAGGCACCGCCTGAAAGACGGTGATGCCGTTCTCCTGGATCGCCGTCGCCAGATAACGCGGTTCCCGGTGCCCTCCGGGCGCCGCCATGACCAGCGTGGCTCCGGCGATCAGCGGCGCGTAGAACTCCCACACCGAGGCATCGAAGCTGAAGGGGGTCTTCTGCGGGATGCGATCGCCGGGTTGCAGGGGGAATGCCGACTGCATCCAGAGCATGTGGTTGACGATCGCCCGCTGCGGGATCGCCGCTGCCTTGGGCCGTCCCGTCGAGCCCGAGGTGAAGAGGACGTAGGCCAGGCCGGCGCCGTCCGCGGGGCAAGCGGCCTCGCCACCGCCGAGACCGGGGCTCGGCGACGCGATCGACGGCCCCTCGCTGTCGAGACAGAGGGCCACCCGCGCGGCGGGGCTCCGGCAGCGACGCGAGCAGCCTCTGCTGCGTCAGCACCACCTCGATCCCGGCGTCGGCGAACATTATGGCGAGGCGAGCGGCCGGATATTCGGGGTCCAGCGGCACGTAGGCTGCTCCGGCTTTGAGGACAGCCAGCAGGGCCACGACCAGCTCCAGGGAGCGCTCCAGGTAGAGTCCGACGAGACTCCGGGCATCGACCCCCAGCGAGCTCAGATGCCGCGCCAACTGATCGGCTCTCGCATCGAGCTCCCTGTAGGTGAGACGTCCTTCGGCGGCGAGAACCGCCACCGCATCCGGCGTTCTCGCCGCCTGGGCCGCGAACAGCTCGATGCAGGCGGATCTCGGGATCGATCGCCACGGCGGTATCGTTCCAACCGTACAGCAACGCCGCTCTCTCGGCGGCGGCGAGCAGCGGCAGAGCGGAGAGGCGGCAGTCCGGATGCGAAGCCGCGCCGGCCATCAGCAGCTCGAAATGACGGCAGAAGCGGCGGACCGTGGTCGCCTCGAACAGATCGCGGTTGTACCCGAACACCCCCTCGACGGTCCCTCCCGTCGCGGCGAGGGCGAGGACCAGGTCGAATTTGGAAGCGGCGAGAGAAAGCGGCAGCGCCGCGACCTCCAGCCCCTCCAGCCGCGGCACCGGCTCCGCCTCCGTCTCCAGGGAAAAGCTGACCTGGAACAAGGGGGAGTGACCGAGGCTGCGCTCCGGGGACAGCTCCTCGACCAGCCGCTCGAAGGGGAGGTCGCCATGGGCGTACGCTTCGAGCGCGTTGGTGCGGACTCGCGAGAGCAGCTCCGCGAAGGTCGGATCCCCGGAAACGTCGGTACGCAGCACCAGGCTGTTGACGAAGAACCCGATCAGACCCTCGAGCTCCACGCGGTTGCGGCTGGCCAGCGGCGTGCCGACCAGCAGGTCGACCTCCCCCGTGTAGCGATTGAGGAGAGCGAGGAATCCCGCCAGCGCGGTCATGAACAGTGGCGCGCCGCCGCGTCGGCTCAGCTCCCGTAACGCGGCCGATGCTTCCGCTCCCAGGCGCAGCGGCTCCTCCTCTCCCCGGAAGGTCTGCATCGCCGGACGTGGCCGGTCGGTCGGCAGCGCCAGGAACGGCGGGTGCCCCGCCAGGCGCTGCCGCCAGTAGGCGAGCTGCGCCTGCAGCGCTTCTCCGCGCAGCCAGCCGCGCTGCCAGACCGCGAAATCGCCGTACTGGAGCGGCAGTTCCGGCAGCGGCGAAGCGAGCCCGGAGAGCGCCGCGGCGTAGAGCACCTCCAGCTCGCGCAGCATCACCCCCATCGACCAGCCGTCCGAGACGATGTGGTGCAGGGCGAGCAGCAGGACCCAGTCGCTCTCCCCGTTGCGCAGCAGGAGAGCGCGGAAGAGCGGTCCGCGCGCGAGGTCGAAGGGGCGGCGAGCCTCCTCTCCCGTCAGCCGTTCCTCCTCCCGCCGGCGTGAGGATGGCGGCACCCCCCCGAGATCGACCCGGGGCAGGACGAAGGCTGCCGCCGGCTCGATCACCTGCTCGGGGCCGCCCTCCTCCTCGGCGAAGCGGGTCCGCAAGGCTTCGTGACGACGCAGGATCTCGCCGCAGGCCGCGGCCAGCGCCGCCGGCTCGAGGCCTCCCCGCAACCGGTAGGCGAGAGGAATGTTGTAGAGCGACGAGCCCGGCTGGAGACGGTCGAGGAACCAGAGCCGCGCCTGCGCGGAGGAGAGCGGGAGCTTGCGGTCGCCGGCCCGCCGCACGAGCGCCGAGGCCGTCTCGGGCGCGGCATCGGGGCCCGCCCGCTCCACCCGGCCGGCGAACGCCTCGATCGTCGGCGACTCGAACAGCGCCCGGATGGTCAGCTCCGCCCCGAAGTCGCGCCGCGTCCGCGACAACACCTGGGTGGCCAGCAGGGAGTGTCCGCCCAGACGGAAGAAGTCGTCGCGGATTCCCACCCGCTCCACGCGCAGCAGCTCGGCCCACATCACCGCCAGGGCCCTTTCCACCGGCGTGGTCGGAGCCACGTAGCCTGACGAAGGCTCCGCGGCCACTTCGATCCTTTCGAGCGCCCGCCGGTCGACCTTGCCGTTCGGGGTCAGCGGCAGCCCTTCCAGCCAGACCAGCGCCGCCGGCACCATGTAGTCGGGCAGCTCCGCCCGCAGGCGCGCTTCGACCGTATCCACCGGCTCCCCCGCTCCGGCCGCCACGGCGAAAGCCACCAGCCGTCCATCTCCCCGCACTACCACCGCCGCCTCGCGGACGCCCGGCTGCCGGGCGAGCAGCGCCTCGATCTCCCCCAGCTCCACCCGGATGCCACGGATCTTGACCTGATGATCGAGGCGCCCCAGGAAGTCGAGACTCCCCCCCGGCTGCCAGCGCACGAGGTCCCCCGTGCGATACATCCGCTCGCCGTTGTGCCAGGGATCGGGCAGGAACCTCTCCGCCGTCAGCTCCGGGCGCAGCAGATAGCCGCGGGCGAGCCCCGCGCCGGCAATGCAGAGCTCGCCCGGAATCCCGTCGGGCGTCAGCTGCTGGAAGGCATCCAGCACGTAGAGCCGGGTGTTCGCGATCGGCCTCCCGATGGTGGGCGCCCCCTCCCCTGCCGCGGAGGCCGGCGGCACGTCTCCCGCCGTGGTCACCACGCTGTACTCGGACGGGCCGTAGTGGTTCACCAGGCGGAAGGGAGCTCCGGGACGCGGCGCGCGATGCAACCGGTCGCCGCCGACCAGCAGGTCACGGAGCCGCAGATCCATTCCCTGAAGCTCCCCCGGCAGGCCGGCCAGACCTTCCTCCAGCACCGCCTCGGCGAGGGGAGTGGGGAGAAAGGCCCGGGTGATCCCTTCGGCGGCCCACCAGCGCACGATCCGCGACGGCGAGAGGCGGGTCTCCTCGTCGGGGATGTGGAGGGCGGCGCCGGCGGCGAGAAACGGCCAGAGCTCCCAGACCGCAGCGTCGAAGGCCGGGCTCGCCACCAGCGTTCCGCGGTCTTCCGGGGTCAGACCATAGGCCTCGTGGTGCCAACGCACCAGGTTCAGCAACCCCTGATGGGGGACCGCCACTCCCTTGGGGCGTCCGGTCGAGCCGGAGGTGTAGACGACGTAGGCGAGGCTCTCGGGCGCGAGGACGGTAGCCGGCGGGCGCGTTGCATCCCCCCGCAAGCCGGCGAGATCGCGGTCGAGGGCGAGCACGGCCGCGTCGCCGGCCGGCAGGCGATCCAGCCAGCGCTCCTCGGTCAGCAGCACGGAGATCCCCGCGTCTTTCAGCAGAAACTCCAGCCGCTCTCGCGGATAGGCCGGATCGAGCGATACGTAGGCACCGCCGGCCTTGAGCACGGCGACGATTCCCACCACCCGCTCGGGCGTCCGCTCGGCGCAGATCCCGACCCGCACCTCGGCGCCGACGCCCAGCGAACGCAGGGCGTGAGCCAGACGGTTGCTGCGCGACTCGAGCTCGCCGTAGGAGAGCCGCCGGTCGCCGAACGCCACCGCCACGGCCTCGGGCCGCCGGTGCGCGTGCGCCGCGAACAGCTCGTGCACCAGCGGTGTCGCAGCGCGTTCCTCGATCCGGCCGTGCCTTCCGGCCACCAGCTCGTCGCGCTCGGCAGGCGACAGCAGGGGGAGCTCGGAGAGCCGGGCCTCCGGCCGGGCGGCGGCCCCCAGCAGCAAAGTCCGCAGATGAGCTGCCATGCGGCGGACGGTCGCCGCCTCGAAGAGATCGAGGTTGTACTCCAGGCCGCCGGCGAGGCCGCCATCCATCTCGGCCAGGGCCAGGGTGAGATCGAACTTCGCCGCTTCGATGGCCAGCGGCACCTCCTCGATCTCGACGCCGGCCAGGCGCGGCGGATCGCCGCCGGCCGTCTGCAGCGAGAAAACCACCTGGAACAGCGGCGAATGGCTGAGGCTGCGCTCCGGCGCCAGCTCCTCGACCACGCGGTCGAGCGGAACGTCGCCGTGCGCGTAGGCGCCGAGCGCCGCCTCCCGTGCGCGCTCGATCAGCTCGGCGAAACGCGGATCGCCCCCAGCGTCGGCACGCAGGACCAGAGTGTTGACGAAGAAGCCGACCAGCCCCTCGAGCTCGACCCGGTTGCGGCCCGCCGTCGGCGTCCCGAGCAGCAGGTCGTCCTGCCCCGTATAGCGCTGGAGCAGCGCCAGGAATCCGGCCAGCACGGTCATGAACAGCGGCTCCGCGCGCCGGCGGCTCAGGGCTTTCAGCGCCGCGGCAGCCTCGGCCTCGAGACGGACGGGGGCGTCCGCCCCCCGGAACGTCTGCACGGCCGGCCGCGGGCGGTCGAGCGGGAGAGCGAGCAGCGGCGCGTGCCCCGCCAGGCGCTCGCGCCAGAAGGCGAGCTGCCCTGCGAGCACCTCCCCGCCCATCCACTCCCGCTGCCAGACCGCGAAATCGGCGTACTGCACCGGCAGCTCCGGAAGCGGCGAGCCGGCGCCGGTGAGGGCGGCGGCATAGAGCGCTTCCAGCTCGCGCGCCAGCACCCCCAGCGACCAACCGTCCGAGACGATGTGGTGCATGGCGAGGAGGAGCAGATGGTCGCCCGGCTCCAGCTCCAGCAGGAAGGCCCTGAGGAGCGGCCCCCGTGCGAGGTCGAACGGGCGCAGCGCCTCCGCGGCCGTCACCCGTTCCCGCTCCCGCTCTCGCGCCTCCCGCTCCAGCCCGCTGAGGTCCACCCGCGGCAGGCGGAAGCCGGCCGCCGGCGCCACGGACTGCACCGGTCCCACCATCCCCTCCGGAAAGCGGGTCCGCAGCGCCTCGTGACGGCGCACGATCTCGCGCAGAGCGGCGGCCAGCGCCGCCGGCTCCAGGGCCCCCCGCAGCCGGTAGGCGACCGGCAGGTTGTAGACCGCGGTGCCGGGCTGCACCTGGTCGAGGAACCAGAGCCGCGCCTGCGCGAAAGAGAGCGGCACCTCACGATCCCGCGGCGCCCGCGTCAACCGCACGCCCGCCGCCGTCTGACCCGCCTGGGTGATCGCGCGTGCCAGCCCTTCGACCGTCGGAGTGTTGAACAGGGCGCGGATGCCGAGCTCCACGCCGAACAGGCGCCGCACCCGCGACAGCGCTTGAATGCCCAGCAACGAATGCCCGCCCAGCAGGAAGAAGTCGTCCCGGATGCCGACCTGCGGCACCCCCAGGAGCTCGGCCCAGACTCCCGCCAGCGTCTCCTCGACCACGGTGCGGGGAGGCACGTAGACAGCGGCCGCCCCCGAGGCGACGTCGATCTCCGCCAGCTGCTTGCGGTCCACCTTGCCGTTGGGGGTCAGCGGCAGCGCTTCCAGAGGGACGAACGCCGACGGGATCATGTAGTCCGGCAGCTTCGACTTCAGGTACTCACGGAGCTCCCCCTCTGCGAGCGCCGTGCCGCCGGTCGCCACGTAGGCGACCAGCCGTTTCCCCCCCGCCTCCTCGCGCGCCAGGACCGCCGCCTCCCCCACGCCGGGATGAGTCGCGAGCACCGCCTCGATCTCTCCCGGCTCGATGCGGAAGCCGCGGATCTTCACCTGCTGGTCCGCCCGGCCGAGGAATTCGATCGCCCCCTCCGCCCGGTGGCGCACCAGGTCGCCGGTCGCGTACAGGCGCCCGCCCGGCTCCCCACCTTCCTCGCCGCCGAAGGGGTCGGGCACGAAGCGCTCGGCGGTGAGCGCCGGCTGGTTGAGGTAGCCACGCGCCAGGCCGTCGCCGCCGAGGTAGAGGCTGCCGTGCACACCTGCCGGCACCGGCCGGAAGCCGGCATCGAGAACGTAGGCGCGGGTGTTGGCGAGCGGCTTGCCGATCGGCACCGTCAGAGCGTCCGGCGCGACCTGCCCGACCTCGAACCAGGTGCTGAAGGTCGTGCTCTCGGTCGGCCCGTAGACATGGAGCAGCCGCCGGGGCGGTCCCTCCCGCAGGACCGCCCGCACCGCGGCGGGATCGACCGCCTCGCCGCCGAACAGCAGATGGTCGAGCGGCGCGAAGGCTCCCGGAGCCTCGCGCGCCACCTGATTGAACAGGGCGGTGGTGAGGAACATCGCGCCGAGTCCCTGCTCCCGGATCGCGGCCGCCAGGCCGGCCGGCGACAGCACCACGTCCTGCGGCAGGATCGCCAGGGAGCCGCCGTTCAGCAGCGGCCCCCAGACCTCGAAGGTCACGGCATCGAAAGAGGCGTTGGCCGCTTGCGCCACACGGTCGCCGGGGCCGAGCCGGACGTAGTCGGCGCCCAGCACCAGCCGCAGGACCGCCCGATGCGACACCGCGACCCCTTTCGGCCGCCCCGTCGAGCCCGAGGTGTAGATCACATAGGCCAGCGAGTCGCCGCCGCTCTCCCCGTCCGGCACGGGACCCGCGCCGGACGGGCCGGCCGCGCTGCCTTCCCCATCGAGGAGCAGCACCGCCGCGGCGCCGGCCGGCAGCATCGCAGCCAGGTCCGGCTGGGCCAGCAGGACGCGGACGCCGCTGTCCGCCAGCAGGAAGGCGAGCCGTTCGGCGGGATAGGAAGGATCGAGCGGCACGTAGGCGCCGCCGGCCTTGAGGATCGCCAGCATCGCGACCACCATGCCGATCGAGCGCTCGACGCAGAGGCCGACCAGCGCCTCGGGCCCCACCCCCGCGGCGCGCAGGCGTCCGGCGAGGACGGCCGCCCGCGCGTCGAGCTCGCCGTAGGTGATCGCGCCCGCCGCCGCGACGACCGCGGCGGCCTGCGGAGCCCGCCGCGCCTGTGCCGCGAAGAGCTCATGGATCGACCGCGAGCGCGGAAAGTCGGCCCGCGTGGCGTTCCATTCCACCACCAGCTCGCGCCGCTCGGCGGCGGAGAGGAGCGGCAGCTCGGAGAGGCGGGCAGCGGGATCGGCGACCATCCCGGCGAGCAGGGTGCGCAGATGCTCCGCCAGGCGGCGGGCCGTCGTGGCGTCGAACAGGTCCCGGTTGTACTCCAGCTCGCCGGCGAGGCCGCCGGCGCTTTCCGCCAATCCCACGGTGAGGTCGAACTTCGCCGTCCCGAGAGCGAGCGGCAGCTCGTCGGCTTCGAGGCCGGGGAGCCGGGGCGGCCCTCCCGGCGCCGTCTGCAGGACGAACATCACCTGGAACAGCGGCGAGTGGCCGAGGCTGCGCTCGGGGGCCAGCTCCTCGACCACCCGGTCGAGGGGGACGTCGCCGTGGGCGTAGGCGCCCAGGGCGACGTCCCGGGTCCGCCGCAGCAGCTCGGCGAAAGCCGGATCGCCCGCGGCGTCGACACGGATCACCAGGGTGTTGACGAAGAACCCGATCAGCCCTTCCAGCTCCTCGCGGTTGCGCCCCGCGGTCGGCGTCCCCACCAGCAGGTCGGCCTGGCCGGTGTAGCGCTGGAGCAGCCCGAGGAATCCCGCGAGGAGGGTCATGAATAGCGGCGTCCCGTGCCGCCGGCTCAACGTCCGCAACCCCTCGGCGAGCGGCTTGCCGAGCTCGATCGGCGCCAGGTCGCCATCGTAGGTCTGCACCGTCGGGCGCGGACGGTCGGTCGGCAGCTCGAGGACCGGCGGATGCCCCGCCAGGCGCTGGCGCCAATAGGCGAGCTGCCCGTCCATCACCTCGCCGCGCAGCCAATCGCGCTGCCACACCGCGAAGTCGGCGTACTGCACCGGCAGCTCCGGCAACGGCGAGGGAGAGGCCGTCAGGGCCGCCCCGTAGAGCGCCTCGAGCTCGCGGGCCAGGACGCCGAGCGACCAGCCGTCCGAGATCACGTGGTGCATGGCGAGCAGCAGCACCCACTCGCCCTCCGCGAGCTGCAGCAGCAGCGCGCGCAGCAGCGGCCCCCGCGCGAGGTCGAACGGCCGCCGCGCCTCCTCTGCGGTCAGCCGCGATTCCTCAGCGCCCCGTGCCGGCTCCGGCAGGCCCCCGAGGTCCACCCGGGGGAGAGGGGCCGGCCGCGCGGGCGCCACGATCTGCACCGGGCCGTCGGCGGCCTCGGCGAAACGGGTCCGCAGCGCCTCGTGACGCCGTACGATCTCGTCGAGGGCGGCTCCCAGGGCCGCCGGCGCCAAACGGCCCCGCAACCGCCAGGCGAGCGGCAGGTTGTAGACCGCCGTGCCCGGCTGCAGACGGTCGAGGAACCAGAGCCGCGCCTGCGCGAACGACAGCGGCAGCTCGCGGTCGCGCGCCACCGGGACGAGGGCCAGCCCCACGGCCCGGTCCGCCCGGTCGCGCGCCCGTTCGACCTGGCGCGCCAGCGTCTCGACGGTGGGAGACTCGAACAGCGTTCGGATGCTCAGCTCGACGCCCAGCAGGCGGCGGACCCGCGACAGCACCTGAGTGGCGAGCAGAGAATGCCCGCCCAGATGGAAGAAGTCGTCGCGGATGCCGATCGGATCCCGTCCCAACAGCTCCGCCCAGATTCCCGCCAGCAGCTCTTCGACGGCGGTGCGCGGCGCCACGAAGCCGTCGGCCGGGCCGAGGGCCACCTCGATCCGTGCCAGCGCCCCGCGGTCGACCTTGCCGGTGGCGGCGACCGGCAGGGCGTCGAGCCCCACGAACGCCGACGGCACCATGTAGTCCGGCAACTTCGTCCGCAGCAGCTCCCGCAGCTCCTCTTCCCTGCCGGCGGGCGCGACGTAGGCCACCAGCCGCTTGCCGCCGACCGCGTCCGGCAGCGCCAGCACCGCCGCCTCCCGCACCCCGGGAAGGTCGGCCAGCACCGCCTCCACCTCTCCGAGCTCGATCCGGAAACCGCGGATCTTGACCTGGAGATCGATCCGTCCCAGGAACTCCAGGTTGCCGTCCGGCAGGTAGCGGGCGAGGTCGCCGCTGCGGTAGAGGCGCTCCCCGGCCGCGCCGCCGACGTGGTCCGGCACGAAACGGTCGGCGGTGAGGTCGGCACGCCCCAGGTACCCGCGCGCCATCTGCGGACCGCCGAGGAAGATCTCCCCGGCGACGCCGACCGGCACCGGCCGCCCGTAGGGATCGAGGAGATAGAGCCGGATGTTGAGCAGCGACCGGCCGATCGGCGGCAGGGGAGGCCAACGGTCCGGATCGGTGGCCAGCGGGTAGGAGGTCGTGACGTGCAGCTCCGAGGGACCGTACTGGTTCTCGAGCGTGCAGTTTCCCAGCCGCCGGAACCAGCCGACGATCGCCTCGGAGGACTGCAGCTGCTCGCCCGCCGTGATCACCTCGCGCAGGTGGGAGGGCGCCAAACCCCGCCGCTCGGCCGCCTCGGCCAGATGGTTGAGGGCGACGAACGGCAGGAACAGCCGGCCGACCCGCTCCCGCTCCAGGATCTCCAACAGGGCTTCCGGGTCCCGGCGGTCGTCGTCCGAAACCAGCACCACGGTGCCGCCCACGCCCCAGGTCGAAAAGATCTCCTGGAAGCAGACGTCGAAGCTCAAGGGTGAGAACTGGAGGGTCCTCGCCGCGGCCCCGGTGGCGCGCCCGAGATGGAAGGCGACCAGGTTGGCCAGCGCGCCGTGCGTCATCGCGATCCCCTTCGGCCGTCCGGTGGAGCCCGAGGTGTAGATCACGTAGGCGAGGTCCTGCATTCCGAGGCTCGCGGGGAGCGCGGACGCGGGCTCTGCCGCGAGCTCCGCGTCCAGCTCTTCGAGGCGCAGGAGCGTCCCGGCGAAGTCGGGCAGCAGCCCGAGCAGCGACTGCTGCGACAGCAGCACCGCCGCGCCGGCATCGGCGAGCATGAACGCCAGCCGGTCGACGGGATAGGTCGGGTCGAGGGGGAGGAAGAGGCCGCCCGCCTTGAAGATCGCCAGCACCGCGACCGGCACGGCGAGCGAGCGAGCGAGACAGACGCCGACGGCGACCCCGGGGCCGACGCCGAGGCGCCGCAGGCGATGCGCCAGGCGGTTGGAGCGCGCCTCGACCTCGGCGTAGGTCAGCTCCTGGCCGTAGAAGGTCAGCGCCACCTGCCCCGGGGTGCGCTCCGCCTGGGCCGCGAAGCGCTCGGCTTGCGTGAGCTGCGCCACCGGCGCCGCGTTGTCGTTCCACTCCACCAGGAGCTGGCCGCGGGCCGCCGCGGTCAGCAGGGGGAGCTCCCAGAGGCGCCGCTCCGGATCGGCGAGGGCGCCGTCCAGGAGGATCTCGAGCTGCCCGAGGATGCGCGCGGCGGTGGTGCGATCGAACAGGTCGCTGCCGTACTCGAGCTCGATCTCGAGCCCTTCCCCCTGATCCTCGAGGGCGAGCAGGAGGTCGAACTTGGCGGTGTCGCGCGGCGGCAGGAAGGAGCTCAGGCGGAGCCCGGGGAGCGCGGAGGAGAAGGGAGCGTTCTGCAGCACCAGCATGACCTGGAAGAGCGGCGAGTGGCTGAGGCTGCGCTCCGGCTCCAGTGCCTCGACCAGCCGCTCGAACGGCAGGTCCTGATGCGCGTGCGCCTCGAGGGATACCTCCCGGACTCGGCCCGCCAGCTCGGCGAAGGACGGATTGCCGGCGAGGCTCGTGCGCACCACCAGGGTATTGACGAAGAAACCGATCAGCCCCTCGATCTCCAGCCGGGTACGGTTGGCGATCGGCGTCCCGACGCTCAGGTCGGGCTGGTTCGTCAGGCGGCAGAGGAGGGCCTGGAAGGCCGCCATCAGGACGATGAAAGGAGTTCCGCCCAGCTGGCGGGAGACCCGGTCGATGCGGAGCGAGAGGTCGCGCGGCGCCCGCTTCGCGACCGCGCCGCCGCGGAAGCTCTGCATCGCCGGCCGCGGCCGGTCGGTCGGCAGATCGAGAGCCGTCGGAGCGCCGCCGAGGCGGCCGCGCCAGTAGTCGATCTCGCGCGTCAGCACTTCCCCTTGCAACCAGCCGCGCTGCCAGACCGCGAAGTCGGCGTACTGCACGGGGAGCTCGGGGAGCCGCGGCGGCGAGCCGGCGGTGAGCGCCGCGTAGAGGAGCCGCAACTCGCCCATCAGGACGCCGATCGACCAGCCGTCGGAGATGATGTGGTGGAGCGAGAGGAAGAGGGAGTGGCGCTCCGCCGTCCGCCGCACCAGACGGAACCGGGCGAGCGGCCCGCGGGCGAGGTCGAACGGCAGCGCCGCCTCCTCGCGGGCCAGCCGCGCGCTCTCCCGCCGTCCCGCCTCGCCGGGAAGCGCCGAGAGGTCGATCGACGCCAGCGCCATCGCGAGCCCCGCCGACTCCGGCAGGGTCTCCTGGACCGGCTCGTCCCCGAGCTTGACGAAGCGGGTCCGCAGCGACTCGTGCCGGCGCACGATCTCCGCCAGGGCGCCGGCGAGGGCGGCGACGTCGATGCGTCCTTCGACCTCGAACATCGCGGGGACGTTGTAGAGCGGCGAGCCGGGCTCCAACTGGTCGAGGAACCAGAGCCGCTGCTGGGCGAAGGAGAGCGGCATCGGCTCCCCCGCCGCGCGCGGCACCCGGCGGATGGGAAGCGCCATGGCCGCCGGCGCCGTCTCTCCCCGCGCCGCTTCGATCCGCCGCGCCAGCGCCTCGACCGTCGGGGCGTTGAACAGCGTCCGCAGCTCGAGCTCCACGCCGAGGTGGCGGCGGATGCGCGCCATCACCTGGGTCGCCAGCAGAGAATGGCCGCCCAGGCGGAAGAAGTCGTCCCGGATCCCCACCCGGTCGAGGCCCAGCAGCTCCGACCAGACCCCGGCCAGCCGCTCCTCGACGGCGGTGCGCGGCGCCACGTGCTCCCCGCGGTCGACGCTCGCCGGGACCGCCAGTTGCGCCAGCGCCCGGCGGTCCACCTTGCCGCTCGGCGTCAGCGGGAACGCCGCCAGCAGCACGAAGGCCGCGGGGATCATGTAGTCCGGCAGGCTCAGCGCCAGCGCCGCGCGGAGCTCCCCCGCCGACGGCTCCCCGGCCGCCACCAGATAGCCGATGAGCCGCTTGTCGCCGCCGTCACCCTCGACGGCCACCACCGCCTGCTGCACGCCGGGCTGGCGGGAGAGCGCCGCCTCGATCTCTCCCAGCTCGATGCGGAAACCGCGCACCTTGACCTGGTGATCGATCCGCCCCAGGAATTCCAGCTCTCCCGACGGGCGCAGGCGCACCAGGTCGCCGGTGCGGTACAGCCGCTCCCCGGCAACCGCGCTCCAGGCATGGGGGATGAACTTCTCCGCCGTCAGGTCCGGCCGCTCCAGGTAGCCGCGCGCGACCCCTTCGCCGCCGATCAACAGCTCGCCGGCGATGCCCGCCGGCGCCAGGCCCAAACGGCGGTCGGCGACGTAGACGTCGGTGTTGGCGACCGGCGTTCCCAGCAGCACCGGCCCGGACCCCGCCGCGACCCGGGAGACGGACGAATAGACCGCGGTCTCCGTCGGCCCGTAGACGTTCCAGAGCTCGGCGCCGCGCGCCAGCAGCTCGTCCGCCAGCTCGCGCGGCAGCGCTTCGCCGCCGCTCAGCATTCGGAGCCCCGGCGCGCCGCGCCACCCGATTTCGATCAGCAGCCGCCAGGTCGCCGGCGTCGCCTGCACCAGCGTCGCGCCGACGGCGGCGAGGCGCGCCGCCAGCCGCGTTCCATCGGCGGCCTCCTCACGCCCGAGCACCTCGACCCGCCCGCCCACCGCGAGCGGCAGATAGATCTCGAGCCCCGCGATGTCGAACGTCAGCGTGGTCAGCGCCGGCACCACGTCGGCGGCGCCCAGGCCCGGCCGTTGCGCCATCGCCCGGAAGAAATTCACCACCGCGCGGTGCGTCAGCGCCACCCCTTTCGGACGCCCCGTCGAGCCTGAGGTGAAGAGGACGTAGGCCAGGTTCCCGGCATCCCCGCTCCTGGGGAGTGGGCGCGGCTCCTCGCCGGCGATGGCCGCAGCGTCCCGGTCGAGGAGAACCAGGCGGGCGGCGTGCGCCGGCAGCGCGGCGAGCAGGGGCTCTTCGGCGACCAGCAGGGAAACCCCGCTGTCCGCGAGGATCAGCGCCAGCCGTTCCGCCGGGTGCGCCGGGTCGAGCGGGACGTAGGCGCCGCCGGCCTTGAGGATGCCGAGCAGCGCCACCACCATCTCCGCCGAGCGCCGGACGCAGAGCCCCACCCGCACCTCGGGGCCCACCCCCTGCCGCCGCAGATGGCGGGCCAGCCGGTTCGCCCGGACCTCGAGCTCCGCATAGCTCAGGCGTTCCGCGCCGAAGCCGACGGCCCAGGCCGCCGGAGTGGCGGCCGCCTGGCGCTCGAACAGCTCGTGGAGCAGGGTTTCCCGCGGCCAGGAGAGCGCCGGGACCGCCGCGCCGCGGCCGGCGGCGACCAGCTCACGGCTCTCCGCATCCCTGAGCAGCGGCAGCTCCGAGACCTTCCGTCCGGGCGCTTCGACGATCCCCCACAGCAGGGTTTCGAGGTGCGCCGTCCAGCGCCTCACCGTCACGGTGTCGAACAGGTCGGTGTTGTGCTCGAGGCCGCCGGCGAGCCCCGCCGGAGTGTCGACCAGCGAGAGGGTGAGGTCGAGCTTCGCCGCCTCGTTGGCGAGCAGGACCTCGGTGGTTTCGAGGCCGGCGAATCCCGGCGCCGCGGCGGTCTCCGTCTGCAGCGCGAACATCACCTGGAAGAGCGGCGAATGGCTGAGGCTGCGCTCCGGCGCCAGGGCCTCGATCACCCGCTCGAAGGGCAGGTCGCCGTGCGCGTAGGCGCCGAGCGACTCCTCCCGCACCCGCGCCAGCAGAGCGGAGAACAGCGGGTCGTCCGTCAGCTCGGCGCGCAGCACCAGCGTGTTGACGAAGAAGCCGATCAACCCCTCGAGCTCCAGCCGGTTGCGCCCGGCCGTCGGGGTCCCCACCAGCAGGTCGTCCTGGCCGCTCAGCCGATGGAGGAGCGCCAGGAAGGCAGCCATCAGGGTCATGAACAGCGGCGTTCCGCTCCGGCGGCTCAGCTCCCGCAGCCGCTCGGTCAGGGGCGCTCCCAGCGTCACCGGCGCGGTCGCGCCGCGGAAGGTCTGCACCGCCGGCCGCGGCCGGTCGGTCGGCAGCTCGAGGAGCGGCGGATACCCCGCCAGGCGCCGGCGCCAGTAGGCGAGCTCGCGCTCCATCACCTCGCCCTGCATCCACCCCCGCTGCCAGACCGCGAAGTCGGCGTACTGCACCGGCAGCTCGGGCAACGGCGAAGCCTCCCCGGCGAGCCCCGCCCCATAGAGGGCCGCCAGCTCGCGCCGCAGCACGCCGAGTGACCAGCCGTCGGTGACGATGTGGTGCATGCTCAGCACCAGCAGCCACTCGCCCTCTCCACTGCGCAGCAGCAGCGCGCGGAAGAGCGGCCCCTGCGCCAGGTCGAGCTCGCGCACCGCTTCCGCCGCCGCCAGGCGGGCTTCCTCGCGCTGCCGGTCAGGCGCCGGCAGGCTCGTCAGGTCCACCTGGGCAAGCGGGAGGCTCGCCGGCGGATCGACCGCCTGGACCGCTCCTTCCGTCCCCTCGACGAACCGCGTCCGTAGCGCCTCGTGCCGGCGGACGACCTCCTGCAGAGCGGCCGCGAGCACGCCGGGGGCGAGGTCGCCCCGCAACCGGTAGGAGACCGGCACGTGATAGGCCGAGGCGTTCTCCTCCAAACGGTCGAGGAACCAGAGCCGCGCCTGCGCGAAGGAGAGCGGCAGCTCCCGGTCGCGGGGCACCGGCACGAGCGGCGGCTCCGCCTCCCCGGCTGCGAGGTCGCGCGCGCGGACGATGGCGCGGGCCAGCCCCTCGATCGTCCGCGCGTCGAGGAAGGTCTGGACGCTCAGCTCGACCCCGAAGAGGTTCCGCACCCGCGAGAGCACCTGGATGGCGAGCAGGGAGTGACCGCCGAGATGGAGGAAGGGATCCTGGATCCCGACCCGGTCGAGGCCGAGCAGCTCCGCCCAGATCCCGGCGAGCGACTCCTCGACCATCGTGCGCGGCGCGAGGTACGCCTCGGCGGGGACCGGCGCCACCTCGATGGCGGCCAGCGCCTGACGGTCGATCTTGCCGTTGGGGGTGAGCGGCAGCGCGTCCAGCCAGACGAACGCCGAGGGGACCATGTAGTCGGGCAGCGTCGCGGCCAGGTAGCCGCGGAGGTCCGGAGCCTTGGCCCCTGGGTCCGCCGGCACCACGTAGGCCACCAGGCGCGGATCGCCGAAGCCGTCGGCGCGGGCGAGGACGGTCACCTCGCGGACTCCCGGGTGCGCCACCAGCTCGGCCTCGATCTCCCCCGGCTCGATGCGGAAACCGCGGATCTTGATCTGGAAGTCGGCGCGCCCCAGGAACTCGAGGTCGCCGGTGGGGAGATAGCGCGCCAGGTCCCCTGTCCGGTAGAGGCGGGCGCCGGGCTCGCCGAGGCGGCCGGCGAACGGGTCGGGGGCGAACCTCTCGGCGGTCAGCGCCGGGCGGTCCAGATAGTCGCGCGCCAGCCCCCCGCCGCCGATCCACAGCTCGCCGGCGGCTCCCAGCGGGACGGAGTCGAGGGCAGGATCGAGCAGGTAGACCCGCACGTTGCCGAGCGGGCGTCCGATCGGCGGCATCCGCTCGCCCGCGACCCCCGGGAGGAGGGTGAAGGCGGTGGTGACCACCGTCGCCTCCGACGGCCCGTAGATGTTGACCAGGGGGCAGGGGAAGCCGTCTCCCAGCCAGCGGCGGAGGCGGTCGCCGCCGGTGGTCAGAGTGCGCAGGGCGGTCCGCTCGGGCCAGGGCTCGCCGATCATCAGCTCGGCGAGCGGGGTGGAGACCACGCCGTGGGTGATCTCGTTCTCCGCCAGCCAGCGGATCATCGCCGTCGCCGAGTACCGGCTCTCCTCGTCAGGGATGTGGAGGGCCGCGCCGGCGGCGAGGCAGGACCAGACCTCCCATACCGAGACGTCGAAGGAGGGCCCCGAGAAGAGGGTCGCGCGGTCCTCCGGGCCGATCCCGTAGACCCCCTGGTGCCAGTGGAGCAGCCGGGTGAGGGCGGCGTGCTCGATCTCGCTCCCCTTCGGCTGGCCGGTCGAGCCCGAGGTGTAGATGACGTAGGCGACGTTCTCGGGGCCGGCGCCGCCGGCCGGCGGCGCGTCGGCCCCCGCGATCTCCGCCAGCTCGAGCGGCAGGACCTTCGCCGCCGTCTCGGGGAGGACCGCCAGCAGGTTCGGATGGACCAGCGCCACGGGCGCTCCGCAGTCCTTCAGCATGAAGGCCTGGCGCTCGCGCGGGAACTTGGGATCGATCGGCACGTAGCCGCCGCCGGCCTTGAGGACGGCGAGGGCCCCCACCACCATCTCGAGCGAGCGCTCGGCGAGCACGGCCACCCGCACCTCGGGACCGACCCCCGCGGCGCACAGGCGATGAGCGACGCCGTTGGCGAGGGCGTCGAGCTCGCCGTAGGTGAGGCGCCGCTTCCCCTCGACCACCGCGGCCGCCTGCGGAGAGCGGCGGGCGTGCCCCGCCACCCGGTCCTGCACCAGGGGAACGAGCGGGACGTCGAGCGCGGTGTCGCACCACTCGACGAGCAGCAGGTGGCGTTCGGCCGCCGAGAGCCCGGCGGCGGAGAGGCTCGATTCCGGAGCGCGCGGCCCCGCACCGGGCGGCAGCCCGGCGGCCGTAGCCTCCAGTTCTTCCAGAAGAGTTCTCGTCATACGGTTTTCGTCGACCCCTCAGTCGAGGGCCAGCTCGGCCAGCAGGTCGTCGAGGTCTCCCTGGTCGAGGCCGGCGGCCGGAAAGTCGGAGGGGGTGAAAGCCTTGCCGGCGGGCTGCAGGCGGCTCTCCGTCAACGCGCGCAGGGCCGCCGCCGTGGCGCCGGCCAGCGCCCGCACGGCTTCCGGCCGGTGCGCCGCCTCGTTGTAGGTCCATTCGAGCAGCAGCCGGCCCGGCTCGTTCTCCGGCTCGTTTTCATCCTCAATACTGGCTACGATCTCGAAAGCGCGGCGCCCCGTCGTGGTGGGCCTCGCGGGGAGGCGCTCGACCCGCCAGCTCCCCGCAGCCGAGCCGAGGCGACCCCGCCAGCGCAGGAAGATCTCGGGCTCGGCGGCGGTAGGGCCGGCCTCCACGCCCCGCCGCAAGCCGTCCCTGATCCTGCGCAGCGGCCCCTTCATCTCCCGCTCCACCTCGACGAGGACCGGGACGATCGCGCTGAAGCAGCCGATCGCCCCCGCCGCGGCGAGCTCCCCCGCGGAGCGGCGGACCTCCACCTCGAGCGCGACCTGGCGCGCGCCGCTCCAGCGGCCCGCGGCCTCGACCAGGGTGGCGGCGAGGATCTCCTCGGGCGAGCTGCCGGCGAAGGCGACCCCCGCGAGCACCGCCCGGCTCTCCTCCTCGTCGAGCTCGGTCAGCAGACCGGACCGGCGCCTTGCGTATTTCCTGCCGGACTCCCGGCCGGCGGCCGGCGCGCTCGCCACGGCCGGAGCCGCCGGAGCGGGACCGGCGAGCGCCTGCAGCTCGGCGAGCAAAGGCTCCCAGGAGGCGCCGTCGACAGCCGCGCGGTGGACCGCGAAGAGGAGGCGGTCGGGCTTGCCGGCGCCGAGACGGAAGAGCGCGGCCGTCCACGGACGGACCGCGAGGTCGATGCGGTCCCGCGCCTCCTCGGCCAGCGCGTGGAGCGTCGCCTCGTCGGGCGACTCGGCGAGGTCTATCTGCGCCACCGTCACGGTCGCCTCGGGCTCGGCGGTCTCCAGCCGCCAACCCGCCGCCTCCGGCCGGCAGCGCAGGCGCAGCGCGGCATGGCGGCGGGAGAGCTCGGCCAGCGCCAGCTCGACGCTCCGCGCCTCGCAGCCCGCGGGGAGGGAGAGCAGCACCGCCTCGTTGCGCCGCCGCAGCGCCGCCCCCTCGCCCGCCAGCAGCCGCTGCTGGAAAGGCGTCGGCCGCAGCTCGGGCTGGCCCTCCGCGGCGGCGACCTCCACCACCGTGGCGAGCGCGGCGATCGTCTGGTGCTGGAACAGGTTGCGCGGCGTGAAGCGGACGCCGGCGCGGCGCGCCCGGGTCACCATCTGGATGGCCTGGATCGAGTCGCCCCCCAGCTCGAAGAAGTTGTCGTGGATACCGACCCGCTCGCGGCGGAGCACCTGGCTCCAGATGCCGGCGAGGAAGCTCTCGATCTCGTTGCGCGGGGCGACGTGCTCGCGCCCCTCCTCCAGACCCTCGGCGGCCCCCAGCGGCAGACGGGAGAGGGCCCGGCGGTCCACCTTGCCGCTCGGCGTCAACGGCAACGTCGCGAGGGTCACGAAGAGGGCGGGGACCATGTAGTCCGGGAGGACCTCCCGGAGCCCGGCGCGCAGCTCGGCGACCCCCGGCCCCGCGGCTCCCGCCGCCGGCTCGACCACCAGGAAGGCGACCAGCCGGCGCTCCCCCGCCCCGCCCTCGCGCACCACCACGGCCGACTGCGCGATGCCGCGCTGGCGGGTGAGCGCCGCCTCGATCTCCCCCAGCTCGATGCGGAACCCCCGCACCTTGACCTGGTTGTCGATACGGCCGAGGTACTCGAGCTCCCCCGTGGCCAGCCGGCGCGCCAGGTCGCCCGTGCGGTAGAGGCGCCCGCCGTGCGAGCCGCCGAAGGGATCGGGGACGAAGCGCTCGGCGGTGAGGTCGGGGCGGCCGAGATAGCCGCGGGCGAGCCCCTCGCCGCCGATGCAGAGCTCCCCGGGCACCCCCGCCGGCACCACCTCCCCCGCCGGATCGACGAGGTGGATCGTGGTGTTGGCGAGCGGCAGGCCGATCGGCACCGGCGAGGTCGCCGTGGCGACCGGGTGGAGCGCCGACCAGACGGTGGTCTCGGTCGGCCCGTAGACGTTCCACAGCTCGCCGACCCGCGGCAGCAGGCGCTCGGCGAGGACCGCCGGCAGCGCCTCGCCGCCGGCGAGCGCCTTGAGGCCGGGGAGCCCGGGCCACCCCCCTTCGAGCAGCAGCGTCCAGGTGGCGGGGGTCGCCTGCATCACCGTCACGCCGGCGGCCGCCATCAGGGCGCCCAGGCGCTCGGCGTCGGCCGCCGTCTCGCGGTCGACCAGCTCGATGCGCGCCCCCACGGCGAGCGGCAGCAGCAGCTCGGTCACCGCGATGTCGAAGGACAGCGTGGTCAGCGCCAGGATCGTGTCGCGCTCGTCGAGCCCCGGCCGGCGGGCCATCGACGAGAGGTAGTTGACCACCCCGCGGTGGCGCACCTCGACCCCTTTGGGGCGCCCGGTCGAGCCCGAGGTGAAGATCACGTAGGCGAGGTTCTCGGGGGCCGCCCGCGGCGACACCGGCGCAGCCTGCCAGCTCTGCCGAGCCCGCCGTCGGGAACGGCGACGCGGGATCGACCACCAGCGCCCGGTGCGCGGGAAGGGCGGCGAGCGAGGCGCGGTCGGCGAGCAGCACGGGAACGCCGGCGTCCTCGAGGATCCAGCCCAGCCGCTCGCGCGGATGGGTGGGATCGAGCGGCACGTAGGCGCCCCCCGCCTTGAGCACGGCGAGGATCGCCACCACCATCTCCGGGGTCCGCTCGAGGCAGAGGCCGACCCGCACCTCGGGGCCGACGCCGAGGGCGGCGAGGCGGCGGGCGAGGCGCTCCGACCGCTCGTCGAGCTCGCCGTAGAGGAGCCGCCGGCCGCCGTACGAGACGGCGACGGCGTCCGGGGAGCGGCGGACGCTCGCCGCGAACAGCTCGTGGACGGTGAGCTCGGCGGGGAAGTCGAGGCGGGTGTCGTTCCAGGCGACCAGGACCTCCCGCCGCTCGGCCTCCGAGAGCAGCGCGAGGGCGGAGATCCGCGCCTGGGGCGACGCCACCGCGTTGGCGAGCAGGGTCCCGAAGTGGCCGAGCAGGCGGTCGGCGGTGGCGGCGTCGAAGAGGTCCGAACCGTACTCGAGCTTCGCCGCCAGCCCGTCGCCGAGCTCCATCAGGGCGAGCGAGAGATCGAACTGCGCCCTCCCCTCCTCCACCTCCAGAGCGCCGAAGCTGAGGTTCCCCAGCTCGAGCTGCGAGGGCGGCGCGTTCTGCAGGATGAACATCACCTGGAAGATCGGCGCGTGGCCGAGGTTGCGCTCGGCCTGCATCTCGTCGACCAGGCGCTCGAAGGGGAGGTCCTGGTGGGCGTAGGCGCCGAGGGCCGCCTCGCGCACCCGGCGGGCGAGGTCGGCGAACGCCGGGTCGCCGGCGGCGTCCACCCGCAGGGCCAGGGTGTTGGCGAAAAAGCCGATCAGCTCCTCGAGCTCGCGGCGGCCGCGGTTGGCGATCGGCGTGCCGACGACCAGGTCCTCTTCGCCGCTGTAGCGCCGCAGCAGGACGGCGAAGACGGCGAGCAGGGTCATGAAGGGGGTGACGCCGAGGTGGCGCCCCTCGGCCTCGATGCGGCGGGTGAGCTCGCGCGGCAGGGTCAGCCAGCGCCGTCCGCCGCGATGGCTCTGCACGGCGGGACGCGGGCGGTCGGCCGGCAGCTCGAGCACCGGCGGCGCGCCGGTCAGGTGCTGCTTCCAGTAGGCGAGCTGCGCCGCGAGCACCTCGCCGCGCAGCCATCGCCGCTGCCAGAGCGCGAAGTCGGCGTACTGGACCGGCAGGGCGCGCAGGCGCGGCGCGGCGCCGGCCGCGAACGCCCGGTAGAGCTCGGTCAGCTCGCGGGTGAAGATCCCCATCGACCAGCCGTCGGTGACGATGTGGTGCATGGAGAGCAGCAGCACGTGCTCGCGCGCGGCGAGGGCGAGCAGCGTGGTGCGCAGCAGCGGCCCACGGGTGAGGTCGAAGGGGCGCAGCGCCTCCTCGCCGGCGAGCCGCGAGGCCTCGGCCGCCCGCTCGCTCCCCGGCAGCCCGGAGAGGTCGACCCGCGGCAGCGGCCGCTCGCCCGCGTCCAGGATCACCTGCCGCGGCTCCCCCTCCGCCGTCTCGGCGAAGACCGTGCGCAGCGCCTCGTGGCGGGCGACGATGGCGGCGATCGCCCCCTCGAGGGCGCCGGCCGCCAGGTCGCCGTGCAGCTGCAGCGCCATCGAGAGGTTGTAGGCGAAGCTCCCCGGCTCGAGCTGATCGAGGATCCACAGCCGCTGCTGGGCGAAGGAGAGCGGCAGATCAACCCCCGGGCCGCGGCCGACGGGGACGAGCGGCGGCGGCTCGATCCGCTTCTCGTCGCGCCGCCGGAAGGCGGCCTCGGCGAGCCCGGCGACCGTCGGCGCCTCGAACAGCGCGCGCAGAGGGACCGCCACGTGGAGCGCCTCGCGCATGCGGGAGAGCACCCGCGTCGCGAGCAGCGAATGGCCGCCGAGCTCGAAGAAGTTGGCGTCGACCCCGATCGTCCCGGCGGGACGGCCCAGCAGCTCGCCCCAGATGCCGGCGATCAGCTCCTCGACCGGCGTGCGCGGCTGCGCGACCTCCTCGGCCGCCGCCGTCAGCATGGGCTCGGGGAGCGCCAGGCGGTCGACCTTGCCGGTCTTGGTCATCGGCAGCGCGGCGAGCCAGACGAAGGCGGCGGGGATCATGTACTCCGGGAGCTGGTCGGCGAGAAAGGCGCGCAGCTCGCGGGCCGGCACCGCCGGCTCCCCCTCGTTCAGGGCGGGTGCCAACGCTGGTGCCAAATAGCCGACCAGGCGCTTCTCGCCGTCCCCCCGCGCCACCACCACGCACTCGTGCACCGCCGGGTGGCGGCGCAGCGCCGCCTCGATCTCCCCCGGCTCGATGCGGAAGCCGCGGATCTTGACCTGGTGGTCGGCCCGGCCGGCGAGCTCCACCTCGCCGTCCGCGGCGTAGCGCCCGAGGTCGCCGGTGCGGTAGATGCGGTCCCCCGCATCCTCGGGGCGGAAGGGATTGGGCAGGAAGCGCTGCGCCGTCAGCTCGGCGTCTCCGCGGTAGCCGCGGGCGAGGCGGCGGCTGCGCAGGTAGACCTCGCCGGCCTCGCCGATGCCGGCGAGGCCGCCGGCGGCGTTGAGCACCAGCAGCTCGACGCCGGGGATCCCCGCCCCGAGCGGCAGCGCCTCGCGCCCTGCAGGCCCCTCGCCGGGGCGCGGCACCAGCGAGAAGGCGACCGAGCGCTGGGTCTCCGTCGAGCCGTAGAGGTTGACGCAGAGGAGCTGCGGCGCGATCCGTTGCAGCCGTGCCACCTCGCTGCGCCGCAGCAGGTCGCCGACCACGAAGGCGCGGCGCAGGCGCGGCAGCCGGGGGGAGGTCTCGCCGCCGACCACCAGCTCGAGCATGGCGGGGGTGAGGTGGAGGACGCTGACCCCCTCGCGCTCGATCCAGGCGGTCAGCCACCCCGGCTCCCCCATCCGCTCGGGGTCCGGGATGGCCAGGCTCGCCCCCACCCACACCGGGGTGAGGATGTCGCGCTGCAAGGGGTCGTGGGAGAGCGCCGAGAGCATCCCGAAGCGGTCGCCCTCGCTCAAGCCGAAGCGCTCGGCCCACCAGGGCTGGTACTGCGCGAGCGGGCCGTGCAGGCCGAGCACCGCCTTGGGCTTGCCCGTCGAGCCCGAGGTGAAGCCGACCACCGCGAGGTCGTCCTCCCCCACCTCGACCGCGGGCGGCGTCGCCGGCAGGTCGGCAAGGAAACCGGCCACCGCGGCCGCCGAGCGCGACGGCAGAAGGAGGCGCAGCTTGAGCGGCAGGGCGGCGAGCACCGCCTCGACGTCGTCGGGGAGCACCGGGGCGCGCCGTGGGCGCCGTCGCGTCCTGGACGGCGAGGAAGGCGGCCGGAGCGCCGATCTCCAGGTAGTCGACGAGGCGCGACGCCGGGTAGGCCGGGTCGAGGATCAGGAAGGCGGCGCCGGCCTTGAGGGCGCCGAGCACCGCCCACACCAGCGAGGCGTTGCGCTGGGCGTAAATGGCGACCACGTCCTCGCGCCCTACCCCGGCCTGCCGCAGGCGGTGGGCGAGCTGGTTCGCCCGCGCCTCGAGCTCGCCGTAGCTCCAGCTCTCGCGGCCGTCGGCGACCATCTCCCGCTCCGGGCTGCGCGCGGCGTGGAGCGACAGCCGCTGGTGGACCGCCCCCGGCCAGACCGCCGCGGGGAGCGCCCGGCGGGGATCGGGGAGGCGCGACGCCATCTCGGGGGGGACCAGCGACAGCGCCTCGATCGGCGTCTCCGGCGCCGCCACCCCCTGGCGCAGGACGTGGAGGAACTCGGCCAGCAGCGCCTCCATGCGGACGCCGTCGAAGAGATCGGCGTTGTAGAGCAGGTTGCAGTCGACGGCGCCGCCGCTGTCGTTGACGTAGATCGTGAAGTCGAACTTCGACTGCGGCTCCGGCGCCCCCAGCGGCTCGACCCGCAGGCCGGAGAGGTCGAGCCGGATCTCCGGCAGGGTGATCATGTTGAACAGCACCTGGAAGAGCGGCGAGCGGCTGAGCTGGCGCTCCACCTGCAGCTCCTCGAGCAGGCGCTCGAAGGGCAGATCCTGATAGCGGTAGGCGCCGAGCACCGTCTCGCGTACCCGCGAGAGCAGGCCGGCGAAGCTGGGGTTGCCGCCGAGGTCGGTGCGCAGCACCAGGGTGTTGAGGAAGAAGCCGATCAGCCCCTCGGTCTCGATGCGCCCCCGGCCGGCGCTCGGCGAGCCGACCACCAGGTCGTCCTGCCCCGCCCAGCGGTGGAGGACGACCTCGAGGCCGGCGAGGAGGACCATGAAGAGGGTCGTCCTCTCCCGCCGCGAGAACTCGCGCAGCGCCGCCACCAGATCGCCGGGGAGCGACAGGGTGGCGTACTCGCCGCGGTGGGTCTGCAGCGGCGGGCGCTGGCGGTCGGTGGGCAGCTCGAGCGCCGCCGCGGCGCCCTGGAGCTGCTGGCGCCAGTAGGCGATCTGGCGCTCGAGGTTTGCCCCCTGCAGCCACTCGCGCTGCCAGGCGGCGAAGTCGGCGTACTGGATCGGCAGCTCGGGGAGCGGCGACGGGCGGCCGGCCACGAAGGCGTCGTAGAGCCGCGACAGCTCGCCGAACAGCAGGCCGTACGACCAGCCGTCGGTGACCACGTGGTGCATGTTGAACAACAGGTGGTGCTCGTCGGCGGCGAGGCGCAGCAGGGCGGCGCGGGCGAGCGGGCCGCGGGCGAGGTCGAACGGCGTCGCGTTGTCGCGGCGCGCCAGCTCGAAGGCGGCGGCGGCGCGGGCGTCCGCCGGCAGCCCGGTCAGGTCGATCAGCGGCAGGGGGAACGGCGCGGCCGGCGCGATCACCTGCACCGGCTCGCCGTCGTGCACGTCGAAGGTCGTGCGCAGCGATTCGTGGCGGCGGGCGATCTCGGTCAGGCAGCGCGCCAGCACGGCAGGGTCGAGCTCCCCGCGCAGGCGCGCCGGCGCCGCCAGGTTGTAGGCCGCGCTCTCCGGCTCCAACTGGTCGAGCAGCCACAGCCGCTGCTGGGCGAAGGAGAGCGGAGCGGAGGTCGCGCCGCGGCGCGGGATCCCCTCGCCGCCGGTCGCCACCGTCTCCGCGTCGCGCTTCTTCTTGCGCCGCATCACCAGCTCCGAGAGCTGCTCGGGGGTCAGTTCACGGGCTCGCTTGGATGGTTCGCTCATCGTCCTTCTCGGTTCGGTGATCGGGTTGGAAACCTTCGCGAGATCCTCCGGGCACCGGGCGCCGGCAGTTCGTGATCAATGGATGCTGACGGGATGGCTGCCTTCGAGGTGTGCACCGGTACCACTCTCGTATCTATTAAGTGGCGCTCAGCGCAAAACCGTGACAACACGGGAAGAACCTTGAGTTTATCTAACCGAAAACCTGCCAGACAGGAGTTTTTGCGACTTTGCCGCGACCGCGAAGCGACCTTCTCGCAACCTTCCCGGGCGCAGCCGGTCGCCGGGGCTCCATGGAGAGGCCCCGGAACGAGAATCAGAGCGGATTCATCGAGGGAAACAATTGGAGGCGACGACCGGATTCGAACCGGTGAATAAGGGTTTTGCAGACCCTCGCCTTACCACTTGGCTACGTCGCCGAGACGGGGTGGAGCCGCTCGCGCGGCCCGGTCCTGGCAGAAAGCGGAAGACGTCCGCGATCTAGAAGGGACAATCTGGAGCGGGAAACGGGATTTGAACCCGCGACCCCAACCTTGGCAAGGTTGTGCTCTACCACTGAGCTATTCCCGCCCAACAAGCTCGCAAAGGATAGTCACCGGGCCTTGGACTGTCAAGGGCGGCGGCGCGGGGGGCCGGGGTTGTAGGGGAAGGCGTTGCGGATCAGGGTGTAGCGCCAGCCGCCGTCCGCCCGGTCGAGGCCGAGGACGTCGAAGCGGCAGGGGCGGCCGTGCCAGCCGCGCGCCACGAGGTAGAGGGCGGCGGCGCGGGAGAGCCGCCGCTGCTTGGTGAACCCCACCGCCTCCACTGCCAGGCCGTAGCGGTCGCCGGCGCGGGCCTTGATCTCGACGAAGCAGAGGGCCTCCCCCTCGCGGGCCACGACGTCGATCTCGCCGCCGCGGTTGGTCACGTTGCGGGCGACGACCTCGTAGCCCTGGGCCTCGAGCCAGCGGACGGCGTCGTCCTCCCCCACCCGTCCCCGCGCCCGGGCGTGCGGCTGGTCGCCGAAGCTGGCGCTCAACCCGGGCGCCTCGTCCTTTCCCCAGGACCTCGGATTACGCCTTGCGTTTCCAGCGCGTCCCCTTCGGCGTGTCCTCGAGCACGATCCCGCGCGCGGTGAGCTCGTCGCGCAGGCGGTCGGAGGCGGCGAAGTCGCGGTTCTTGCGCGCCTCGTTGCGCGCCGCGATCAGGCGCTCGATCTCGGCCGAGTCGCCGTCCGCTCCGTCGGCTCGCGGCGTCCCCTGCGCCGCCGGCCAGGCGGCCGCGTCGAGCACCCCGAGCACGGCGTCGACCCCCGCCAGGGCCTCCGCGACGCGCCCACGGTCGCCCTCGCCGATCCTCCCCTCCTCGATCGCCACGTTCACCTCCTTGACGTAGGCGAACAGGGTGGCGAGGGCGGCGGCGAGGTTGAGGTCGTCGGCGAGGGCGGCGGCGAAGTCGCCGGCCAGCCGCCCGGCGGCCTCGGCCAGGCGAGGGTCGGCCTCCTTCTTCGGGCCGGCGTCGTCGGCGGCGGCGGCGTGCTGGAGGCGGAAGCGCATCTCGTCGATGCGGCGCAGCGCCCCAGCCGCGCCGTCGAGCGACTCGAAGGTGAAGTTCAGCTTCTGCCGGTAGTGGACGGAGAGGAAGAGGTAGCGCAGCGCCCGCGCCGAGAGGCCGCGGGCCAGCAGGTCGGGCAGGGTGTACTGGTTGCCGAGCGACTTCGACATCTTCTGCCCGTCGACGATCAGGTGCTCGGCGTGCAGCCAGGTGCGCACGAACGGCGCGCCGGTCGCCGACTCGCTCTGCGCGATCTCGTTCTCGTGGTGCGGGAAGATCAGGTCGACGCCGCCGCAGTGCAGGTCGAAGGTCTCGCCGAGGTAGCGCATGCTCATCGCCGAGCACTCGATGTGCCAGCCCGGGCGCCCCGGCCCCCACGGCGACTCCCACGACGGCTCCCCCGGCTTGACCGCCTTCCAGAGGACGAAGTCGCGCAGGTCCTCCTTGCCGTACTCGTCGCTCGCCACCCGCTCCCCCTGGCGCGCCGCCGCGAGGTCGAAGCCGGAGAGCTTGCCGTACCCGGGGTCGCTCGCGATGCTGAAGAAGACCGAGCCCTCGCGCTCGTAGGCATGGCCGCCGGCCACCAGCTTCTCGATCAGCGCGATCATCTCCGGGATGTGCTCGGTCGCCTTGGGGAACTCCTCGACCCGCTCGAGGTGCAGCGCCTCGAGGTCGCGCAGGAAGGTGGCGATGAACGGCTCGGTGTACTCGGCGAGCGAGATGCCGGCCTGGTGCGCCCCCTGGATCGTCTTGTCGTCGACGTCGGTGAGGTTCATCACCTGGGTGACCCGGTAGCCGAGGTAGCGCAGGCTGCGCCGCAGCAGGTCGCCGAACAGGAAGGTGCGCAGGTTGCCGATGTGGATCTGGTTGTAGACCGTGGGGCCGCAGATGTAGATGCGCGCCTCGCCGGGGACGAAGGGACGGAACGGCTCGAGCTTGCGCCCGAGAGTATTGAAGAGAACGAGCTCGGCCATAAGGGGGCAGAGACTATCGCAAACGGTGGCGGGCGGTCACTCGCTCGCGGTCACTTGACGCAGGTCACCGGGTCAACGTCACCGAGCCGGCGACCCAGGTGATGCCGGCGAGCGGGAGGCCGGCCGAATCGAGCGCCGAGTTGCGCGTGAAGGCGAAGCTGCCGGTGCCCGCCGTGCCGGCGCTGAATTCGAGCGTCATCACCACCCCCGAGCCGCTCGCCCCCGGGACGTTGCCGAGATGGGTGGCGCCGACGATCAGCGTCCCCGCCGGCGAGACCGTCGCCTGCACCGCGCCGGCGCCGAGCAGGGGGCCGGCGGTGGCGCGGACGAACTGCAGCTGGGCGCTCGGATAGGTCAGGTTGAAGGCGACCCCGTAGAGGTCGGTCACCGAGGTCGCCCGCACTTCGAGGACCAGGGTGGTCGCCGTGGTCGCGGCGCCGCTCGCCAGCGACAGGCTGTCGGCGCCGGCGGCGCCAGCGGGGGTGAAGACGAAGCCGGGGAGGACCGGCGGCGGCGCGGTCGGACCGCCGCCACCGCCGCTGCCGCCGCAGGCGGCGAGGAGGGCGGCCGCCAGGCCGGCCGTCAGCAGGGTGCAGCGCCACCGTAGCCGGCTCATACCATCACCTCCTGGTCGGCGGCGAGCTTCTTGAGCTGGCGGCGCGAACGCTCCCGCCGCAGCCCGCGCAGGTGGTCGGTGAACAGGACGCCGTCGAGGTGGTCGGCCTCGTGGCAGATGGCGCGCGCGAAGTACTCTTCGGCTTCCAGCTCGAAGCTCGCGCCGTCGAGCCCCTGCGCGCGCAGGGTGATGGCGAGCGGGCGGTCGACCTTGTCGTTGATCCCGGGGAGGGAGAGGCACCCCTCGACGTCGGTCTCCATCCCGTCGCGGCGGACGATCTCGGGATTGACCAGGACGGTGACCGCGGCCGGATCCTCCCCCACCGAGACGTCGATCACCGCCAGGCGGAGGTCGATCCCCACCTGCGGGGCGGCGAGCCCGACGCCGGGCGCGGCGTGCATGGTTTCGATCATGTCGCCGGCGAGCTTGCGCAGGGCGGCGTCGAAGCTCTCCACCCGGCGGCACTTCACGCGCAGGATGGGATCGGGATAGATACGGATCGCGAGGATGGCCATCTGGAGTCGTCTCTCGAAGGTGTCGATCTTTGATTGTGGATTGTGTGATTGTGGGGTCGTGCGCTTCAGCTGCCGGTGCGCAGGCGCCGCACCGACTCGGCGACGGCGCGGTCGTGGCGCTGCTCGCGCAGCACCGCCAGGAAGCCGCGCGGGTCGGGGTTGCCGACGAGGCAGCGCTCGAGCCCCTCACGGGCCAGCCGCAGGGCGGTGAGGGCCTCGGCGGCCCGGTAGTCGGCGGGCCAGGCGCCGCGCTCGAGCAGCACCCCGTCGCCGATCAGGTCGCCCGAGCCGAAGCTGCGCACCGCCATGGTGCGCTCCCCGTCGCGGATCGACACCTCGACCTCGCCCTGCAGGATCAACAACAGGAAGGGCTCGGCGCTTCCCTCGGCGGCGAGCGCCTCCCCGGGCTCGTAATGGCGCAGCTCCATGGCCGCGAACAGCCGCTTGAGCGACTCGCCGTTCAGCTTCTGCACCAGCGCGCCGGCGGCGAGATGGCGCCAGAGGCGCTGGATCTCGAGCGCCGAGCCGCCGGCCTGCGTGCCCCCCGCCGCGCGCAAGCCCTCGAGGGCGAGCTCGCGGGTGTGCTCCATGTCCTTGTCGCGCTGCAGCCGCGCCGCCTTGGCGGCGAGCGTGGTGTCGAGCGGCGCCATCTTCGCCGCCCGCGACAGCAGCGCCAGCCCCTTGTCGTGGAAGCCGTCCTGGGCGTACTCCTCGGCGGCGTAGACGTACTCGTCGACCGCCTTGTCGAACCGGCGCTGGCCGGTGTAGACGTCGGCCAGCTTGAGGTGGGAGTGCAGGTCGGCCGGGTTGGCCTTGAGGCGGGCGCGCAGCTTCTCCTCCGCCTCCTCGTAGCGCTCGAGGACGATCAGGTCGTCGACGCTGTAGTCCTGCGGCTCCTGCGCCTTCTTGCCGCCGCGAAACCAGTTGATCGCCAAGGGCATCTCCCCCACAATGAACGCAAAGCTCCGATCGGCCGCTCGTCGCCAGCACTCCACGGAGGACGTCCCCGACGCCTGGGATGGACACCGCCTGCGGCCGATTGCGGCTCATTATAGATGGGGAACCGATGGGGAAGCGACGGCGCTAGGATCGTCAAAGGGGTTGGTCCGGAAGTTGCTGAAGCAGCAGATATCGACCGATCCAAATGGAGACAATAAAAATGAACGCTCTCAGCAGGTCCCTGGTGTTCCTGGTGCTGGCCCTGGCGCTCGCCGCCCCGGCGGCCCCCGCTCGGGCCGACAGCGGGAGTTATGGTTATTTCCGCGTCGTCGAAGGCGCGGTCACCCTCACCCCTCCCGGCGCCGGCGCCGGCCCTGATCCCAAGCCTGAGGCTGTCGAGGTCAACCAGCCCGTGCTCGCCGGCGACCGCGTCGCGGTGCCGCCCCACGGCAAGGCGGAGATCGTGCTCGCCGACCGCAACCTCCTGCGCATCGACGGCGGCAGCGAGCTGGTCCTCGAACGGCTCGCCGGCTCGGCGGACCGCGACGACCGCGGCACGGTGATCCGCCTGCTGGTCGGCAACCTCCAGCTCGTCGTCACCGCGGACTCATCTGGCGACGAGCTCCCCCGCGTCGACACCCCCAACGCCGCCGTCCTCCCCCAGGACTACGGCGTCTACCGGGTCACCGCCAGCGACGGCTGGAGCCAACTGCTGGTCCGCCGCGGCGTCGCGGAGCTGGCGGCCGGCAACGGCCGCTCGACGGTGCGCGCGGACCAGGAGGCGGCGGTCGACAGCCGGGCGGCTCAGGCGGCCGACCAGGAGGCCGCGGGGCCCCAGGCGGCCGAGGCCGGCGGCTTCGACTCGCTCGAGCGCTGGGCCCGCCAGCTCGACGACGAGGCCGCGGCGGCCGACCAGCCGGCCGTCGACGACACGCTGCGCTACGCCGCCTCTCCCCTCAACCGTTACGGCGACTGGATCGACTACGAGGGGACGGCCTACTGGCGTCCGCGCATGGAGGCCGGCTGGCGTCCCTACTCGCAGGGGCGCTGGGTCTACCTGCCGAGCGGCCTGACCTGGGTCTCCTCCGAGCCCTGGGGATGGGTCCCCTACCACTACGGGAGCTGGGACTACCTGCCGGAGCGCGGCTGGGCCTGGCGCCCGGGCTCCGTCTTCGCGCCGGCCTGGGTCTACTGGTACTGGGGCCCGAGCTACGTCGGCTGGTGCCCGACCGGCTTCTACACCCGCTACTACGCCGGCCAGTTCGGCGCCGACTTCGGCTTCCGCGACGGCGTCTACGGCTGGGCCGGCGGCGACTGGGAGAGCTTCGACCAATGGAGCTTCGTCTCGGCGGAGTACTTCGGCTTCGACGCCGGCTACCAGGACGGCTATCGCGACGGCTACTGGACCGGTTATTGGGACGGCCACCGCGACCGCGGGCGCTACGCCGTGCCGGTCGGCGGCGGGCACCGCCCCCCGCTCGCGCGCGGCCTGATCACCACCTACACCAAGCCGCTGCGGCCGAACACCTGGAAGGACCCGGGATCGGTGGCGGGCGCGCTGCGCAACGGCCGCGGGACGTTGAGCGACCTGCCCGACGTGACGCCGTTCATCGCCCGCAAGCCGAAGCCGAGCCTGCCGCCGGCGGTGACCGGCGCGGTGCGCGCCGACAACCCGAACGCCCTCGACGGCACCGCGTTCCGGCCGGGGACCCTCGGCGCGGCACCGCCGCCGAGGACCCCGCGCCCGCCGCGGACCGCCGAGGGCGGCGGAGCGGCCGGCGGAGCGGGAAGGCCCGTCGGCCGGCCAGCGTTCGTTCCCGGCAGGCCCGACAAGCCGATGCCGCGCGAGGTCCCGGGCGCCGGCCTGCCGGCCGCGCAGACGGGCGGCGGCGCGCCGCGGCCGCGGGTCGACCGCCCGCGCGACGAGAAGCCGCGCACCGTGCTGTCACCGGCGGTCGAACGGCCCGAGCGCCAGGAGCGCCCGCAGGCCCCGGAGCGGCCCAGAGAGCAACCCCGGGAGCAACCCCGGGAGCAACCGCGCGAGCAGCCCAGGGAGCAGCCGCGGAGCGAGCCCGCCAAGGAGCACGAGAAGCCCGGCAAGCCGCCGCTGCGCGGTTAGCCGGCGCTCCTTCCAGGGTGGCTGATCGGTGGACGGCCGGCGGGAAACCGCCGGCCGTTTCATTTCGCGGCTACAATCTCCCGCCTCATGCGCTCCTCGTCCCTGTTTCGGATCCTGTTCATCCTCTATTGCATCGAGGCCGGGACCTTTCTGACGCTGGCGCCGTGGTTCCCGGTGTGGGACCGGGCGCTGGTCCAGGTGATCCCCGGCGAGCTGCTGGGCACCCTCATCCTCAGCCCCTTCGTGCGCGCCGCCCTGACCGGCTTCGGCCTGATCCACCTGGTGTGGGGCGCCCACGACCTCGACGAGCTCATCTTCCGGCGCCACCTGCGTGCCCCCGACGTTTAGCCTCCTGGCGGTCAGCGACCGCCTCGCCCGCGAGCGGCTCGGGCTCTCCTTCGCCGCCTGGCTCGGCGCCCTGGCCGCCGCCGGCCTCGCAGGGGTCGCCGCCGTCCAGCTCCGCGAGAAGGAGCGCGACGACCGCGCCCTCCTCGACCTCGCCCGCCTCGCCCGCGAGACGCTCCCCCCCGCCGTCCCCCTGCTGGTCAACGGCCGCCTCGACATCGCCCTCGCCGCCGGCGCCGACGGCGTCCACCTCCCCGCCGACGGGGTCCCCGCGGCGGCTTTGCGGCGGCGGTTCGCGGCGGCGGCTCCCCTTCCCCTCCTGATCGGCCGCTCCACCCACTCGCTCGACGAGGTCCTCCAGGCGCGCGACGAGGGGGTCGACTACGTCACCTTCGGCCCTGTCTGGGAGACGCCGGGCAAGGGCGCCCCCCTCGGGACGGCGGCTCTGGCGCGCGCCGCGGCGGCCGGCGTTCCCGTCTACGCGCTGGGAGGCGTTACACTAGGACGGTTGGGCGAGCTGGCGGCGGCGGGAGCGGCGGGGGCGGCCGCCATCCGGATGTTCCAGCGGCCGGCGGAGCTCGCCGGGCTGGCGCGAATCGCCCGCGAGGTCTTCACCCGCGTTTGATGGAGCGAGTTGATCGCGTTCAGGAGGAGGGGGTTTTGGAAACGGCAGACGTCCATCTCGCGGCAGGCCAGACGCTGGCCTCCCGGCTCCGCAAGCTGCGCTATCTGCTGGTCTCGCTCGCCGTGATGGTGCTCGACCAGTGGACCAAGTGGCTGATCGAGGTCCATCTCCCCCACCACACCACGCAGCCGGTGATCGCCGGCTTCTTCAACCTGACGCACGTGCGCAACCCCGGGGTCGCCTTCGGCCTCTTCGCGTCGGACGGCGGCGGCTGGATGCTCACCGCCCTCGGGCTCGGCGCGCTGGTGGCGGTGGGGCTCTACTTCTGGTTCACGCCGTCGCGCGACCGCGTCCTCCTGGTCGCCCTGGCGCTGGTGGTGGGCGGCGCCGTCGGCAACCTGATCGACCGCGTGGCGAGCGGCGCGGTGACCGATTTCCTCGACGTCTACATCGGGGTCCATCACTGGCCCTCGTTCAACGTCGCCGACAGCGCCATCTCGGTGGGCATCGTGCTGATGGCGATCGACAGCTTCCGGCCCCGCCATCTGCCTCACGACGCGGCCCACGAAGCCCCCGCCCCCGCCGCGGTCCCCGAGTGATCGATTCGCCGGCGGCCGCGGCGCTCGCCTGGACCGTCGACGCCGCCGCCGCCGGCGAGCGGCTCGACCGCCACGTCGCCGCCCGTCTCGAGCTGCCGCGCAACCAGATCCAAAGCTGGATCGCCGCCGGCCTGGTGCGCTTGAACGGCGCCGCCGCCAAGCCCTCGGCCGCCGTCGCCGCCGGCGACGGGATCGAATGCGCCCCGCCCGAGCGCAAGGAGGAGCGGGTGGTGCCGGAGCGCGGGGAGCTCTCCGTGCTCTACGAGGACGCCGAGATCGCCGTCCTCGACAAGCCCGCCGGGCTCACCGTCCACCCCGGCGCCGGCCGGCCGGACGGCACCCTAGTCCACCGCCTCCTCGACCGCTACCCCGAGATCGCCGGCGTCGGCGGGCCCGGACGGCCGGGGATCGTCCACCGCCTCGACCAGGGGACGAGCGGCGTCCTGGTGATGGCGCGCACCGCCGCCGCCTACGCCCGCCTCTCCCGCGCCTTCGCCGAGCGCGAGGTGAGCAAGAGCTACCTCGCGGTCGCCTACGGCACGCTCACTCCGGAGACGGGGACGATCGCGGCGGCGATCGGCCGCCACCCCGAGCGGCGTCAGGAGATGGCGATACGAACCGCCGGCCGGCCGGCGGTGACCGGCTACCGGACGCTGGGGGCGTCTGCCGGCATCTCTCTCCTCGAATTGGATCTGGCGACCGGCCGCACGCACCAGATCCGCGTCCACCTGAAGCACGTCGGCCATCCACTGGTGGGCGACCCGGTCTACGGCGAGGCGCGCTGGAAGGGGCTGCCGCGCTCCGTCCAGGCGCCCTTGAAGGAGTTTCCCCGCCCCGCCCTCCACGCCTGGCACCTCGCCTTCCGCCATCCGGCGACGGGCGAGCCGGTCGCCTTCGCGGCGCCCGTGCCGGACGGATCTCAGGGAATTGTGGGAGGGGGTGACGGGAGCGCCGCTCCCCCTCTCCGGATCTGGCGGCCGGACCTAGAGCAGGTCCTTGAACGCCTTGTACGGCCGCCCCTGCGACTCGGCGACCGCCTCGTAGGTGATGTACCCCTTGTAGGTGTTGATCCCCAGCTCGAGCCCCGGGTCGGCCGCCGCCGCCGCCAGCACTCCCTTGTTGGCGAGGGAGAGGGCATAGGGCAGGGTCACGTTGTTGAGCGCGAAGGTCGAGGTGCGCGGGACGGCGCCCGGCATGTTCGCCACGCAGTAGTGGACGATGCCGTCGACCACGTAGGTGGGGTTCGAGTGGGTGGTGGCGTGCGTCGTTTCGAGGCAGCCCCCCTGGTCGACCGCCACGTCCACCACCACCGCTCCCTCCTTCATCAGCTTGAGCATGTCGCGGGTGACCAGCTTCGGCGCCGCGCGGCCGGGGATCAGCACGGCGCCGATGAACAGGTCGGCGCGGCGCAGCGAGTTGCGCAGGTTGTACTCGTTGCTGGCGAGGGTGGTGATCGCGCCGTGGAAGAGGTCGTCGATCTCGCGCAGGCGGTCGATGTTGGTGTCGAGCACGGTGACGCTCGCCCCCAGGCCGTGCGCCATGTGGATCGAATTGATGCCGACGATGCCGCCGCCGAGGATCACCACGTCGCCCGCCGGGACGCCGGGGACGCCGGCGATCAGCGTGCCGCGACCGCCGTGGGCCTTCTGCAGGAAGCTCGCGCCGACCATCACCGCCATCCGGCCGGCGACCTCGGACATCGGGGTCAGCAGCGGCAGCCGCTTCTGGCGGTCCTCGATCGTCTCGTAGGCGACGCCGGTGATCTCCTTCTCGAGCAGGACGCTGGTGAGCTCCGGCAGCGGCGCCAGGTGGAGATAGGTGAACAGCGTCTGCCCGCGCTTGAGCAGCGGGTACTCCGACTCGATCGGCTCCTTGACCTTGACCACCATCTCGGCGCGGCCGTAGACGGTGGCGGCGTCCGGCACGATCTCGGCGCCGGCTTCGACGTAGTCCTGGTCCGGGATGCTGCTGCCCAGGCCGGCCCCCTGCTGGATGATGACCTGGTGCCCCGCCTTGACGAGCGAATGGACGGCGGCCGGAACCATCCCGACCCGATACTCGTGATCCTTGACTTCCGAAGGTATACCGATCAGCACGTTTTATTTCCCCGCTTTTTTTCCAGTTTTCTCGGACGTTGTGTCCCCGACGTTAGTCTGGAGCTGGGCCTCGGGATCGGCCGCGCCGGCCCCACCGGGGTCGCGCCCTGCCACCGCCTTATTGCCCCGCATGTCATTGCCCCGCATCTCGTCGCCCCGCATCTCCACCTTCCCCTTGAAGAACGCCCCTTCGGCGATCACCACCCGGGGGGCCACGATGTCCCCCTCGAGGCTCCCCGAGGGAGAGACCTCCACCCGGTCGGTCGCCACCACCTTCCCCACCACCCGCCCGCCGACCCTTACCACCGGCGCCGTGATCGGCCCCTCGACGACCCCTTCGGCGCCCACCGTCACCGTCGAGCCCACCCGCACCTCTCCCCGCACCTCCCCCTCGACAAGCAGCTCGGTCGCCCCCGTCACCTCACCCGTCAGGCAGGTGCCCTGCGCGATGTGGGTCAGCCGGCGCTTGTTGGCCGCGTGGGACAGTTGAGACAGGGACGCTTCGGGCGAGCCGGCGGAGGAGGAGCCGGGCGAGGGAGGCGTGCTTTCGCGGCGAAAGATCGACATGGCTCCAGGCCCCGAGTCCTCTGCTTATGAAGGGCTCCGCCCCTCGGTCTCAAGTCGACGGATGCAAAAACGATTGGAGCGGGCAACGGGACTCGAACCCGCGACATCAAGCTTGGGAAGCTTGCACTCTACCAACTGAGTTATGCCCGCTCATTTGGGTCGAGCGGAGTGAAATCTAGCGGACCCGCGAGGTGCGGTCAAGGGGGAGCAGTGTTTGCGGCGTTTGCGGCGTCTCAAGGAGAGCTATATACTCGCAACATGCATGGGCCAGGATCGGACCGCGGCCGCGAAAGCGTGGAATCCAAGGACACCCTCTATTTTTTCCCGGCGCAGAGGATCACCGAGGAGGAGTTCCTCCATCTCCTCCACCAGGGGACTCCAGAGCAGCGCGCCTGGGTCGTCTCGCACCTCCTGCGCTACGCCCAGTGGGACGACATCTGGACCTACGTGACCCGCGACGAGGTCAAGGAGATCTTCGCCGCCCTCGACCTCCCCGACAACCTCCGGAACGCCTGGGGGCGGATGCTCAAGGTCGAGGCCACGGTCGCCTGACGGCGTTCGCAGGAGGCCTCTGCGTCACAATCCCCTTCGCCAGCGCAACGCCACGATCTGGGTCTTCTGCAGCGGCTCGAAGTTGTTGTCGCTGACCAGCACCAGGGTGCGCGAGCCGTCGGGAAGATCCGGCCCGAAGGTCATCCCCTCGAGGTTGTCGGCCATGAAGCCGGCGCGGTCGAAGTCGAACAGCAGCGTCTTCTTGACGCCCTTCCAGCTTTTTCCCCGCAACGACTCGAACCCCGAGACGTCGGTCGCGCCGGCCAGCGAAACGCGGTAGAGCTGGATGCGGAAGCCGCGCCCGAAGGCGTACTCCCGCTCGAGCGCCAGCAGGTCCCCGTCCGGCAGGACGAGGAGGTCCGAGAGGCCGCGGACCGCGAAGCCATGGCCGAGCTTGCCGCGGATCCTCTCCACCTCGTAGACGTATTGGGGGCCGGCGAGGAAGCCGCCGCCGTTGCCGCCATGACCACGGCGATCGAAGCGCAGCAGGCGCACCGGGCTCGGCCGGGTCGGCTCGTCCTCCGGCACGTCCTGCCACAGCGGCCGCTCGTTGGCCGTCCACAGCGTCTCCCCGGCGGCGGACAGGGCGACGCTCTCGAACCCCAGGTTGCTGCGCGTGCCGTGCTGCTTCCCGGCCAGGAAGAGCCGCGGCACCGGCAGCGTGCCGAGCAGCTTGCCGTCGGGCGAGAATTCGCGGACCGACGGCTCGATCTCGGAGGAGATCAGCATCGTGGCAGCAGAGGTGACGGCGATCCCCTCGCCGTCGAAATTCTTGCCGTCGAAGACCGCTCCCTTCACTCCATTCATGCCGGTCAGGCGGATCGCCGCCACCGGCACCTGGAGAGGGGTCTTCCCGGGGAGCGGCGAGACCCCGCGCTGGTCGACCGTGAAGGCGAGCCGGAAGACGCGCGCCGGGGTGTCCCCCTCGTTGTCGACCACCGCCAGGTAGGTGCCGTCCGCGGCGCGCGAGATCCCCGACAGCCCGCCGACCCGGAAGCCGTCGACCGCGGCGCCGTAGGGGACGATCAGCGGACCGGCGCCGAGGACGGAGATTTCCCCCGGCGCCCCGCCGGCCATGGGGAGCGCCACCGAGGTGCAGGAGCCGGCGCCGAGCGCCGCCAGGGCCGGCACGGCGCGCCGCCGCCATTACGAGCCAGGAACCAAGCCAGGAACCGAGCCAGGAACCGAGCCCGCCGCCCAGCCCCCTCCGCCGCCGCCCGCTCATCGCGCCGGGACGAGCTGGACCTGGAACAGCTTCGGCCACAGCTTGCCGGTGAGCAGGAAGGTCCGGCTCTCCGGGTCCCATGCGATGCCGTTGAGCACGTCGGTCTTCAGCCGCTCCTCGCGGGTGAGCAGCCCCGAGGCGTCGATCACCGCCGTCACCCGGCCGTCCTTGGGGTCGATGCGCAGGATGTCGTCGGTCTGCCAGACGTTGGCGTAGACCACGCCGCCGGCGCACTCGAGCTCGTTGAGCTGGTAGGCGGGCTGCCCGGCGACGGTGACGGCGACGCTGCCGAGGACGGCGAAGGTCTTGGGGTCGCGGAAGGTCAGCCGGTCCGAGCCGTCGCTCATCACCAGGCGCGTCCCGTCCCAGCAGAGCCCCCACCCCTCCCCCTGATACGGCAGCTCGCCCGTCTTCCGGAAGCTCGCGCGGTCGTAGACCAGCGCCTTCCCCTCCTGCCAGGTGAGCTGGATCAGCCGGTCGCCGACCAGCGCCAGCCCCTCGGCGAAGAACTGCTGCGGCACGTCGACCTTGCGCTTCACCGCCCCCGTCTTCGGATCGACCTCGCGCAGGCTCGACTTGCCGTTGAGGCCGGTGCTCTCGAAGAGAGAGCCGTGGTCGAGCAGCAGCCCCTGCGTGAACGCCTCGGGGTCGTGCGGGCGGACCGACAGCACCTTGAGCGCCAGCCGCTCGGGGGTGTTCGAGGGGGTGGCGGCCGGGGCTGGGGACGGCGCGGCCATCTCAGCGGGGGCCGGATGTCCCGGCGGCGATGACGGTTCGGTGTGGAGATACCAGACGAGGGCGAGGAGGGCGCCGAGCAGGATGCCGATCACGGGCGGCCAGCGGCTGACGACCCTCAGCGCCGGCGCGGTGGGCTGGGGAGCGGTCGGTTGGCGAGCTCATGATCGCCTACCCTCCCCACGCGCAGTCATCCGTCATTCCACCCAGCATTCCCTTCATCAAATCGGAATCCGGCATGCCGATCGGCTGTCCGGGGGGCGTCTGCGGCGGCTCGGGGGCCTTGGCGGCCGGCTCCTGGATCCGGCGGTCGAGGTGGCGCTCGATCTCGTGGGCGAGGAAGGCGTGCTGGGCCGCTTCCGCGTCTCCGGCCGATTCCGGACCGCCCTTCCCCAGCTTGCCGGCGAGGGCGCGCAGCTCGGCGTCGACCCGCGCGCGCACCCCGGGGGCCGCCTGCGGGTCGCCCGAGAGTTCGATCAGCCGGCGCACCACCACCCACTGCACGCTGCGGCGCACCTCGGCCAGCCGCTCAGGGCTCGGCACCGGGCCGCCGAAGCTCTTCGCCTCGAGCGCCGCCAGCACCTCCTCGAGCCCGGGGAGCGCGGCGTCGCGGCGATGGAAGTCGACCAGCCGCGCCGTCCGCTCGGGGCGCAGCAGGAGGCGCACGGCCATGTCGGCGCCGGTGGCCGCGGCGCTCAAGGGGTCGAAGGTCGGGTTGGTCAGGCCGGTGAACATCTCCTCGTTCGGCCGGTACTCGGCCGGGCGCGGCAGCAGCAGGTTCACCACCGGGTCCGGCAGGTCGAGGGTCTCCGGCGACAGCACGTCGAGCAGGGCCGCGAGCGCCCGCCGCTGCGCCTCGCCGTCGACCGGCTTGCCGGCCCCCTGGCCGTCGCCGCGCAGGGCGTTGGTGTACTGGAAGCCGCCGATCATCTTCGACGCCGCCTCGAGCTGGTAGCGGTGATGGAAGTAGAGGGGGACCAGCACCTCCTGGAGAAGGGCGAGCGGCTGCCCGGGGGCGATGTTGTGCTCGCCGAAGCCGGCGAGGCCGATCTTGCGCACCGCCAGCTCGTGGCGCAGCCCCTCGGCGGCGTCCGCGCCGTTGTCCCAGAGATGGGCGACGGGGCTCGCCGACCCCTCCGGGCGGGCGTCCTGGTCGGTGAGGTAGATCCGGCCCTGCGCCAGCCCTTCCTTGAGGATGGCGTCGAGCCCCGCCTTCTCGTCCGCCGCCGAGGTCCCCGGCGGAAACTCCCCGTAGCCGTAGTGGATCGTCTCGAGGTCCCAGGCGCCCACGCCGCGGGCGTAGGCCTGCGAGAAGTCGAGCTTGCCGTCCGCCGTGATCCCCACCTGCGGCGCCGGGTAGTCCATCACCGAGCCGCGGCCGTAGGTCGAGGCGGCGAAGTTGTGGGAGAGGCCGAGGCTGTGCCCCACCTCGTGCGCGGCGAGCTGGCGGATGCGGGCGAGCGACAGCACGACCGGATCGTCCGGCGCTCCGGACCCCGTCTTGTCCGCCCCTTCGAGCCCCTCGAAGATCAGGCGGTCCTGGCGCACCCTGAGCGATCCCAGGGTGACGTGCCCCTGCACGATCTCCCCCGTCCGCGGATCGATCACCCCGCCGCCGTACGACCAGCCGCGGGTCGAGCGGTGCACCCACTGCACGACGTTGTAGCGCACGTCGAGCGGGCTCGCCCCGGGCGGCAGCACCTTGACCTCGAAGGCGTCGATGAACCCCGCCTGGTCGAACGCCTCCTTCCACCAGCTCACCCCCTCGAGCAGGGCGCTGCGGATCGGCTCGGGGGCGCCGTTGTCGATGTAGTAGACGATCGGGTGCTTCACCCGCGAGCGGGGCGCCGTGGGATCGACCTTCTCGAGGCGGTGGCGGGCCAGATAGCGCACGTCGACCGGCGAGGCGATCGGCGCCGCGTAGTCCTTGAACTCCACCCCGAAGTAGCCGGCGCGGGGATCGAACGCCCGCGGCTTGTAGCCGGCGTCCGGCAGGCGCACCAGCGAGTGGTGCTGGGAGAAGGTGATCGCTCCCCCCGTCGCGGCGGTCTCGCGCACCAGCGGCCCGGGATCGGCCGACTGGTAGGTCAGCAGCGCCTCGAGCTCGACGTTGTCCGGAAAGGCGAGGCAATTCTCGGGATCGACCAGGCTGCGCTTCTCGTCGAGCGACCAGCTCCCCTGCTTCGCCTCCTTCAGCCGCTCGACGATGCCGTGCGCGTCGCGCACCAGGAAGGAGGTGAAGTCGACCAGCGCCGTGCCGTCGCGGTCCTCGGCCGTCACCTCCCCGGCCCACAGGATCGAGGGGGCGAACGACTCGCGCACCGCCTGGCGCTCAGCGGCGTCGGCGGTCAGGGCGCGGAACTTGAGGTTCGGCGCCTCGACCAGCACCCGCCCGCCGATCCGCCGCAGGGTGACGATCTGCGGGTCGCCGAGCTGGCCGCGGTCGAGCCCCACCGGGTTCGAGCCCAGGCCGGTGGTGATCGCCTCCTGATAGATGTAGCTCGCCACCTCGCCGTTCTTCTCCCGCGCCGGCGGCACGGCGAGCCAGAGCTTCCCCTGCCGCCGGTCGACGTAGAAGGTGACCAGGCCGGCTCGCTTCTCGAGCTTCGCGGTCGCCTTGGCGATCGCCGGCAGCGGCGCCGAGGCGCCGGCCTTCTCGTGAGGGGCGGCAGGTTTCTCCGCCGCCGCGATCGGGAGCGGAGCAAGGAGCGCGCAGAGGACGGCCGCCGCGAGGAGGGTGGCTGGAGGCTTGAACAGGCGTGGTTTCATGGCTTCCCCGAAAGTAGAAGAAAAGGGCCGGCGCGGGCCGAGGGAGTCTACCATCCGGGCCGGCTCGACAAACCCCGCCGCGGCGGGCAACAATGACCGCGCCGGCCGCGACGGCCGGCGATCCTCGCCCGCGGTCTTCCCCGTGCCTGCCGTCTCCCCCTCCAGCTCCGACCTCCAGCCCGGCGACATCGGGCGCGAGATCCGCGAGTTCGACCGCCGCCAGGAGCGGCGGCGGCGGATCGTGCCGCGGGCGGCGCTGGTCGGCCTGCTCGCCGGCCTCCTCGCCGCCGCCTTCCGCGGCACCCTCGAAGCCACCGACCGCTGGCGCGACGCCCTCTTCCGCCTCGCCCATCGGCTTCCCGCCCCTTTCGGCCTGCTGCTGGTGATGGCCGTCTGCGGCGCCGCCGCGGGGGGCGCGCTCTGGCTCGTCCGCCGCTTCGCCCCCGAGGCCTCCGGCAGCGGCATCCCCCACCTCAAGGGGGTGCTGCACCGCCTGCGCGGCCTGCGCTGGCGGCGGCTGCTGCCGGTGAAGTTCGCCAGCGGCGTGCTGGGGATCGGCGCCGGCCTCGCCCTCGGGCGCGAGGGGCCTACCGTGCAGATGGGGGGCGCGGTCGGCCAGATGGTCTCCGGCTGGCTCGAGAGCAGCGTCCGCGAGCGCCACATCCTGATCGCCGCCGGCGCCGGCGCCGGGCTCGCCGCCGCCTTCAACGCGCCGCTCGCCGGCGTCATCTTCGTCCTCGAGGAGCTGCGCCGCGACTTCGCGCCCGGCGCCCTGACCGGCGCCTTCGTCGCCTCGGTGACCGCCGACGTCGTGGTGCGTACCCTGAGCGGCCAGTCGCCGGTCTTCCGCGTCGCCAGCCCCGCCGTGCCGCCGCTCTCCGCCCTCCCTCTCTTCCTGATCCTCGGCGTCGTCGCCGGCCTGCTGGGCGTCGTCTTCAATCGCGCGCTGCTCGCCAGCCTGCGCGTCTTCGAGCGCACCGCGCGCTGGCCGTGCGGCCTCCCCGCCGCCCTGGTCGGCGTCGCCGTGGCCCTCGTCGGCTGGTTCGCCCCCGACGCGCTGGGCGGCGGCGGCCGGATGGTGCAGGCCACCCTCGCCGGCCGGGTCGGCCTCGCCGCCCTCGCCCTCCTCCTGCTGCTGCGCTTCGCGATGACGATGGCGAGCTACGGCACCGGCGCCGCCGGCGGCATCTTCGCCCCCCTGCTGGTGCTCGGCGCCCAGGCCGGCCTCCTCGTCGGCCTGCTCGGCCCGGCGCTCTTCCCCTCGGCGGCGGGCTACGGCACCTCCTTCGCCGTGGTCGGCATGGCGGCCCTGTTCACCGCCATCGTGCGCGCGCCGCTCACCGGCATCGTGCTGATCCTCGAGATGACCTCGAGCTATCCCCTGATGCTCCCCCTGCTCGCCGCCTGCTTCACCGCCTACGCCCTCGCCGACCTGCTGCACGACCGGCCGATCTACGAGGCGCTCCTCGAGCGCGACCTGCTGCGCGGCCAGGCGCCGGCGGCGGCGGGAGCCCAGGCGACGGTCGTCGAGGTGCTGGTCGAGGCGGGAGCGCCGTTCGACGGCCGGCGGGTGGCCGACCTCGGCCTGCCGCCCGGGTGCCTGCTGATCACCGTCCAGCGCGACGACCGCGACGAGGTGCCGAGCCGCGACACCGTCCTGCGCGCCGGCGACCGCCTGACCGCCGTCGTCGCCCCGGCGGCGGCCGACGGCATCGAGCGGCTCCGCCACGGCGCCGATTTCCGGGGCGCGCGGGAGAACGCCGGCCCGGCGGCCCCGCCGGACGACGATCGTGACGTCGCCGATGCCTGACGGAAAAATTACGAGTTTTTTCGATTTCCCTCTTCCCTTTTGGTAGGGCTGCCGTATACTCATTAAAGCAGTTTAGTTCTTCTAGCTCTTTGAAATAGTTCTCGGTTTTGGGAGGGCACCAGGCGCGACTCGATCTCCACGAAGGAGGGGACCCAATGAGGAAGATCGCAATCGTCGGTGCAGGGCAAGCAGGAATGGTGGCGGCTTTCGGTCTATTGCAGAGGGGGTACGCAGGTGACGGTCTTCGAGGGGAGGCCGGCGGACGAGATCGAGCAGGGGACGATGCTGTCCACCGCCATGGTCTTCGACCGCCAGCTCGACGTCGAGCGCCGGCTCGGAATGCACGAATGGGAGGGGAGGGCGCCGGTGTGCAACGGCATGCACGCGACGTTGCGCCTGCCGAACGGCGAGATCATCCTCCAGGTGCAGGGCGGGCTCGACGAGACCTGCCAGGGGGTCGACGCGCGGCTCAAGACGTCGACCTGGATGCGCCGCTTCGAGGCGAAGGGCGGGCGCCTGGTCAACGAGGCGGTCAGCCGGCAGCGCCTCGAGCAGCTCGCGGAGGCCTTCGACTTGGTGGTCGTCTCCTCCGGCAAGGGGGGGCTCGGCGACGTCTTCGAGCGCGATCCGGAGCGCACCCTCTTCGACTCGCCGCCGCGCCGGCTGGGCGCGGTGATCCTCAAGGGGGTCCGCGAGTGGGAAGAGATCCCCTACGTCACCCTGAAGTTCCAGCACTTCATCCAGATCGGGGAGTTCTTCTCGATCCCCTTCTTCTCCCACGCCGGCCCCTGCCGCGCCGTCGTCTTCGAGGCCACCCCCGGCGGCCCGATGGACGTCTGGGGCGAGGTCGACAGCGCCGACAAGGCACTCGCCACGGCGCTCCACCTGATCCGCAACTACTCTCCCCAGGACCTGCCCAACTACCGCGGCGCCCAGCTGGTCGACTCGCGCTCCTGGCTCAAGGGGGCGATCACCCCGATGGTGCGCAAGCCGGTCGGCCGGCTGCGCAACGGCCGGGTGGTGATGCCGCTCGGCGACGTGGTGGTGCTCAACGACCCGATCAGCGGCACCGGCGCCAACGACGCCGTGCGCCAGGCCGAGCGGCTGACCCGGGCGATCGTCGCGCGCGGCGACCGCCCGTTCGACGCCGGCTGGATGGAGGAGGTCTTCGAGAGCTACTACGCCGACCGCGGCCGCCACACCATGGAGTTCACCCGCCTGATGACCGGCCAGATCACCCCGCCGTTCTGGAAGGTGATCCAGGCGGCGGCGATCTCGCCGGGGGTGGCCCAGGTCTTCGTCAACATGTTCAACGACATCAAGGGCTCGCTCGGCTGGCTGACCCGCATGCCCGACGCCGACGCGGTGCTCGCCGCCCTACGCGCACGAGCTCGCGGGGGCCCGTCTGCTCACTCTCGACGAGGCGATGGCCCGCTTCCTGCCGCCGCCCGCCGAAAAGGCCCAGGCCGCCTAGAGGCGGCGCAATGCTCCCCTCAGGGCAGTCCGGCGCAAGCCGGGCCGCCCTTCTTTTTCCACAGCCTTTCTCCACCCGCCACCGCCGCCCGTCCTTGCCTCGACGCCTACGGATCGGCTATAAGCAAGAGTCATGCAGAGTCTGGCCATCCCACAGCACCCCGTCGAAACCATACAAACCACCACCTTCGACTCGCTGGGGCTCAGCCAATCGATCCTGCGTTGCGTTCGTCTGGTCGGTTTCGAGAATCCCACCCCCATCCAGGCCGCGGTGATCCCCGCGGCGCTCAGCGGCCGCGACCTGATCGGCCTCGCCGAGACCGGCTCCGGCAAGACCGCCGCCTTCACCCTGCCGATCGCCGAGAAGCTGGCCCACGACCCCAAGGCGCGCGCCCTGATCGTCTCCCCCACCCGCGAGATCGCCCTCCAGACCCAGGCCTTCCTCGACGCCTTCGGCGGCGACTTCGGTCTGCGCACCGTCTGCCTGATCGGCGGCGTCAAGATGGGGCCGCAGTTCCAGGGGCTGCGCCGCAAGCCGCACGTCATCGTGGCGACCCCGGGGCGCCTGCTCGACCACGTGGAGCAGGGGACGGCGAAGCTCGACGACTTCAACATCCTGGTGCTCGACGAGGCGGACCACATGCTCGACATGGGGTTCATGCCGCAGGTCAACCGCATCCTCCAGGAGCTCCCCCGGCAGCGGCAGACGCTGATGTTCTCGGCCACCATGCCGCCGCCGATCGAGCGCATCTCGCAGCAGTTCATGAACGACCCGGTGCGCATCGACGTCACCCCCGAGGGGAAGACGGCGCAGGGCATCAGCCACCGCCTCTACCTGGTCGAGTCCGAGAACAAGAAGGCCTGCCTGCTCGCCCTCCTCCACCAGGAGCTCGGCAGCACCCTGGTCTTCATCCGCCGCAAGGTGGACGCCGAGTGGCTCACCCACGTCCTCGAGCGCGAGGGGCACCCGGTCGAGCGCATCCACTCGAACCTCTCGCAGGGGCAGCGCGTGCTGGCCCTCCAGGGGTTCCGCGAAGGCGAGCACCGCATCCTGGTGGCGACCGACATCGCCGCCCGCGGCCTCGACATCCCCCGGGTCGGCCACATCGTCAACTTCGACATGCCGGAGACCGTCGAGGACTACATCCACCGCGCCGGCCGCACCGCCCGCGGCACCGCCACCGGCATCGTCTCGACGATCGCCACCTGGATCGACAAGATGCGGATCAAGGAGATCGAAGCCACCATCGGCGAAGAGCTCCCCCGCTGCACCGTCCCCGGCGTCGAGCCCTACGTCGAGATGAAGCCCCGCGTCAGCCTCGGCGCGCGCAAGAACACCCTCCGAGTGAAGCGGCGGTAGGGGGGCGGGGGCGCCTCTCGCCGGCGGCCCCACGTGCAGCACGGCGGCGGAGTTTCGCTGCCGGTGCCTGATCATCTAGAGCACGCAGCCGAAGCCGGGATTTCTATCCCGCCGTTGGCGGCGGGCTACCCTCGCGCGGTGACGCCGGCGCGATCGGGAGGCGCCGCCGCCATGCCTCCCTGGACGTTGACGTACTGATAGCTCGGCCCCGCGGTGAGCCCGGACCCGTCGCCCAGCTCCGTGCTCATCAGGCCGACCGCCTCGATCTTCAGCTCGTACATCAGCCCCATCGCCACCTGAATGTTGTCGGGGTGGCCGTTGAAGGCCTTGTGAAGGGCGTTCAGCAGGCTGCTGTAGCTGTAGGCGTACTGCTCCACGCGCACGCGCGCCTGGGTGCCTTCCGGGTACTCCTCGATCTTCGAGTTTCCCTTCATCGGGTAGACGCCCGCTGCGTCGAAAGGGACGGGATCGCCGCCGTAGGCATATCCGTCCTTGGTCTTGATGATCTTCCGGCCATGATAGATCTCGCCGAACTTGTAGTAATGCGCGGGATCGCCCGGCGATTGGAAAGGATCCGAGGAGGTTCCCTCGCCTTCGGTGATGACCACCTCCAGAGCCTTGACCGCACCCTCAACGTCGGTGATCGGGAACAGGTGCGTATAGCCGAACCACTCCTGCACCTGGAGCTCGTCGCTGCCCGGCACGAAGATGCCGTTGCCGAGCTCCACGAGCTTTCTCTGGATCGCCTGATAGAACTGGCCGATGGTCCCGAAGTCTTCCGTCGCCGCCGACGCCATCAGGACCTGGATGGGAATCGGGTGCTCCGGCTCCTCGATCACCATGAAGACGTCGTGGACGAGCGGCTTGGAGAACGCCTCGATCCCGACGATGAAATCCTGGCCGCCGATGCCCATTGGCAGCGGGCCGGGATAGCGCGGAATGAACCCGGGCGTATTGATCTGTGGGCTGCCGCCGATCGCCACCAGGATGTTGGCGGAGATGGTCAGGTGCAGCATCTCCTCGATCACGATCGATCGGATGAGCTGCCGGATCTCCTCGTTGGTCCCCGCCTTCAGGGAGAACATCGCCGTCAGATAGGGCGGAATGGTGGCGTGCTCCAGCTCGATGGCGCTCTGCAGATACTTGTACAGATCTTCTTTCCGGGTGGCGTGCTCCACTCCCGCGATCAACTCTCGGCGAACCTTCAACATGGGTCTAGCCCCCCTTTTCCATGTCTTTTCTGGCCTGGAGCTGCAGGAAGAACTCGGTCTTGCCGCCCCGCTGGATCGGCTCCAGGTCGAGCTCCGGGACCACGGTCTCCTGGAACAGGACCTTGGGCGGCGCCGCCGCGAGCGATGGATCGCCCTTGAGCGGCAGGCCGTCCTCACCGGGATTCGTCAGCCACTTCAGGAGGGTGGCGCGCCGCCCCTCCGACAGATCGCGGGTGACCGGCATGTAGTTCGGATTCGCGACCGGCAGCGAAAACGCGAGATGAAGGATATCGGCGTGCCGCACCACCGAGTCGTAGTTGCCGAGGTCCACCAGGTGATGGCTCATGATCGGATACAGGTTGCCGAACTGGGTCAGGACCGGCTGGATGTCTCCATACCAGGTGGGCGCCGCGGGCACCGGATGGAGATCGAAGAGCAGCACACTGACGAAATTCCAGGGGCTCGCATTGTACCCGGCGGGCTGCGGCGGATCGGCGAGCTGATATCCGATCCCGTACACCTGCCCGTCGATATAGCCGCGCGGATTGCCCGGTCCCGCGGGATCGGCGCTCACTGGAACGAGGACGGGCGAGCCGTCCGCATGCGTCTCTACCTCGGTGGGATATTGCAGGGCCGACAGGGGCACTCCGACGTCGGGAACCGGGACATCGGGGATCTTCTGCGAGCTCCCCGCGCCGCCGATCAGGTTGTCGTTTTCCCCCAGCGTGAGCTTGGCGGCGATCGGGCTCCCGTAGCGCGTCGCATAGAAGCTCATTTCCCGCTTCTCCCCCGGGTTGAGGCGGTAGACGAACTGATCGCTGCGCGCGTACAGGCCGCCGAGGCTCTCCTGGATCAGCACCTGCCAGGTCTGGGCGTTCACCCTTTTGACCACGACGAGGGGGTGCCCGGCGATGTGCTCGCGGACCCAGGCGCTGGCCGAGTAGTCGAACGTCTCGATTCCGGCCGTCGCCGGATACCAGGTGGGCACCCGATAAGGGATCGGTCCCAGGATCTCGACGGCGTCCGCGCCCACTTGGGCGCCATCGTCCACCTGCGCGGCCTTGAGGACGGCGAGGGAGATCTCGCCGATATCGACCAGCGGCACGCCCGACGCGTTCTCGGTCTGGAGCGCGTTGCCGAAATCCGCGGTCACGGTGTGGCACCGCGGATCGACAAGGCACTGAAAGGCGTTGACGCCCTGGAGCGGCACCGTCGGATTCGGGCCCAGCTTCGGCATCATCTGCCGGCCCAGGACGAAGCGCCGTGGCTCCGCCGCGCAGGCTGGCCCGATCGTGCCGGTGATCCGCCCCAGCGTGTAGCGCGGCGTGGCGGCGTCGCGGCCATACCCGTAGAGGTTGAACTGGATCGACAGCAAGCCGTCCCTGCTCGCTTCCCGCAGCGCCTCGAGAAGCCGCGAGCCGCCGGCATCGCTCCAGACGACGTTCTCGAGGACCGACTGATAGGCCGCGCCGATCTTCTGGTCGTTCGGCGCGCTGTCGTCCTTCTGGCGGGTCCAGGCATTGGTGAAGGCCGCGACCGCGTATTGGCCGTTGAAGTAGGCGGTATTCCGCTCGTCGGTGAGGCGGAGCGACATCCCCCAGATCTCGGAAACGAGCTGTTGCTGAGGGTCCAGATCCACCAGCTTGCCGGAGACGCGCTGGTCGGAGTTCTCCAGCGACCTGCCGAGGACCGGATCCGCAGTGACCGCCGCGCCGTCGAGCCAGCCGCCCGTGACCGTGCAGTCGACGAAGCGAAAGATCCCGGTCCCCTCCGGTTGCCAGCTCCCATTGGGCGACACGCCGGAGCTCGCCGGCATCTGGTACTGCGGCTTGAAATGGTCGATGTCGTAGTAGCGGACATCGTTGTTGACCGTGGACACGTCGGCCTGGAAGAAGCCATTGAAATGCAGGCGCGGGCCGGACAGATAGCTCATGACGGTCTCCCGTAGGTTGGAAGCTCCGGATCAAGGATTTTTCAATACTCGCACAACCCCTGTGGAGTGTCCAGAGGGGGAGGCCAACCCGGCGGCCACGGGGACGGCGTCCCGTCTCCGCCGGAGGGCAGGCCGGCGGATTGTCCGAGGACGCCGGCAAGGCGTGACCGCAGCGCGTTTCGCTACCGCGGCCGCGCGACCGCGATCAACGTCACCCTGTACGACTCCCCCTTGGGGCGCTTGAGGAGCAGGTGGAGCGCCTGGCCGACCTTCTTGCTCATGATCGGTTCCAGCTCCCGGCCCTTGCTGCCCGCGATCGTCCGCCCTTCGGCCTCGACGATCTGATCGCCCGCCGCGATCCCCGCGTTGGCCGCCGGCGACTTCGGCTCGACCTTCTGGACGGTGATGCTCTTCAAGGTGGGATTCAGGAAAAAACCGTCGGCATCGACCGCGACCGCCAGACCGAAGAACCCCTTGGCCTCCTCCGCCCGCGCCGGAGCGAGCGTCACAACGAGCAGCATCAGGACGGTTGCGATTTTAATCCCCAGACGTTGCATACGCTGTCTCCTCCCTGGTTGGCATCTCACCTCCCATGGTACGGCACAGCCCGTCAACTATTTCGCCCCCCGGACCTGGCTTAGAATGAGAGGCCTTGAAACAGCTTCATCTCTGAAGGAGATCTCCCATGCCCGTCAACAACACCCCCCTGGGCGCGGTCGAAGCGGTTCCCTATCCCGGCCGGGTCCTCAAGGTCGGCGTCTCGGCCGCGGAGACCGTCAAGATCCTCCAGCATCGGTTGAACGCCGTCGGCTGCGGACCGATCGCCGAAGACGGCGTGTTCGACAAAGCCAACACCGAAAGGGCCGTCAAGTTGTTTCAAACGCGTTTTTCGGACGTCACGGGCAGCCCCCTGGTGGTCGACGGAGTCGTGGGCTCGCTGACCTGGGGCGCGCTGTTCGGCGCCTCGACGGTGCCGTTCAATTCGGTGGCCCCCTCGCCGCTGACCAAGGCCGCGATCGATTTCGCGCTCACCCAGATCGGCGTGATGGAGAACCCGCTCGGATCGAATCGCGGCCCCGAGGTCGACGTCTATCTGCAAGCCGTCGGATTGGACCCGGCGAGCGGGAGCTTCGCCTGGTGCGTGGCGTTTACCCACTTCTGCTTCAAGAAGGGGGCGGAGACTCTCGGCGTGTCCAACCCGCACATCAAGACTCGCGGGGGTGCTCGATCATTGGAACCTGGCCGGCACGAAGGCCAAGGTCGTCCGCGTGACGAACGCCAAAGCGGTCGCCGACCCGGGGCTGGTCAAGCCCGGCTCTCTCTTCATCATCGATCTCGGCCAAGGGCTCGGCCATTCCGGCATGGTCCTCGAAGTCGCCAACGGCAGGCTGGTGACCGTGGAAGGCAACACAAACGACAATGGCTCCCGAAACGGTATCGGAGTCTTCCGGCGCGACTCGCGCAAGATCTCCTCGATCAGCAAGGGGTTCATCGATTACAGCGCGTTCTAGGCGGTGTCCGGGTGAGCGCAGTTCGCCGCCACCGCCATGCGCGATGCCCCGCCGGATCGGACCGATCAGTGCCTCCAGGTCCTCGACCGTCACGCCGCCCGGCCGCAACAGCACCGGATCCGGCCCGCTCAGATCCAGCACCGTCGATTCGACCCCGACCCTGCAGGGACCGCTGTCCAGCACCGCGGCGATCGCGCCCGCCAACCCGTCCAGCACATGCTGCGCGCAGGTCGGGCTGACCTGGCCCGACCGGTTGGCCGACGGCGCCGCGATCGGCCGGCCCACCGTCGCGCAGCAGCGCCAACGCCACGGCATGGCCGGCACGCGCACCGCCAGCGTGTCCAGGCCGGCCCCGGTCAGCAGCGCCACCGGACAATCCGGCCTGGCGCGGCAGCACCAGCGTCAATGGCCCCGGCCAGAACGCTGCGGCCAGAGCCTTGGGCCCGTTCATCCGCCACGACATGCACGGAAGGCCGGCTCCGCGGACGGATAATGGCAGATCAGCGGATTGAACCGCGGCCGCCCTTTGGCCTCGAAAATCGCCGCCACCGCGGCGGCGTTGGTCGCGTCGGCGCCCAGGCCGTAGACCGTTTCGGTGCCGAACGCGACCAGCTCGCCGGCGCGCAGCAGGTCCGCCGCCCGCGCCACGCCTTCGGCGTCCGCGTGCAAGATTTCGGTCATGACGCAGCCAATAGCCGGTTCCGCCAGTGACAATGGCAAAGCGGCGCCGTTCGGTCGCGCTTCCAGCCGCTCCGAAAGCGCACTACTGTGCCGATCGACCTGACTGGAGACATCACTACATGCTCGACATCGCCTTCGCCAAGCCGGCCTTGCCGAAATCCGGCGCGCTGGTGCTGTTGATCCACGAGGGCGAGAAAGCCGTCCGGCCTGTGGGCGCAACTCGACGAGGCAACCGGCGGCGCCATCGCCCGCGCGTTCGAGGTCGCCGAATTCAAGGGCGGCAAGGGCAAGACCTGCATGATCCTGGCGCCCGGCGCGAACCTGACCCGCGTGCTGGCGGTCGGCCTGGGCAAGCCGGCCGACGTCGACGCAGAAGATACTGGAGGAAGCCGGCGGCGCGATCGTCGCCGCACCTGTCCCGCGAAACCGCCGTCGCTGTCGCCGGCACCGCACTGACCGCGCAGCAGGCCGCCGAGGTCGCGCTCGGCGCGGTGCTGCGCGGCTACCGCTTCGACCGCTATCGCACCAAGGAAAAGCCCGAGGACAAGCCGAAACTATCCAAGCTCACCGTGCTGACCCCCGAAGTGCCCAAGGCCAAGGCCGCGTGGGAGCCGCTGGATGCCACCGCCAAGGGCGTGTTTCTGGCCCGCGACCTGGTCAGCGAGCCGCCCAACGTGCTCGACCCGCCGAAATGGCCGAACGCTGCCGCAAGCTGTCCGAACTCGGCCTGAAAGTCGAAGTCTTCGGCCCGAAGGAAATGGCGAAAACTTGGTTTCGGCGCTCTGCTGGGCGTCTCCCAGGGCAGCGTGAAAGAGCCGCGCATGGTGGTGATGCATTGGAGCGGCGTCCAGCGGCAACGGGCGCAAGCCGAAGGAGAAGCCGGTGGTGTTCGTCGGCAAGGGCGTGACGTTCGACACCGGCGGCATCAGCATCAAATCGGCCGGCGGCATGGAGGACATGAAGTGGGACATGGCCGGCGCCGGGACGGTGATCGGCCTGATGGCCGCGCTCGCCGGACGCAAGGCGAAGGTCGACGCCATCGGCCTGGTTGGGCTGGTGGAAAACATGCCGTCCGGATCGGCGCAGCGGCCTGGCGACGTCGTCACAAGCTACTCCGGCCAAACGATCGAGGTGATCAACACCGACGCCGAGGGTCGCCTGGTGCTGGCGGATGTCATCTGGTACGCGCAGCAGAAGTACGACCCGAAATTCATCGTCGATCTGGCGACGCTGACCGGCGCGATCATTATTGGGCTCGGCCATGAATATGCCGGGATGTTCAGTAACGACGACGCGCTGTCGCAGAAGCTGACGGCGGCGGGTCAGGCAACCGGTGAGCGGGTGTGGCGGATGCCGCTGGATGAGGCCTACGACAAGCAGATCCGGTCCGACATCGCCGACATGAAGAACGTCGGCGGCCGGCCCGGCGGCTCGATCACCGCCGCGCAATTCATCCAGCGTTTCGTCAACGGCAAGCCATGGGCGCATCTGGACATCGCCGGCATGGCCTGGAGCACCAAGGACACCGCCGATCGCGCCAAAGGGCGCCACGGCGTTCGGCGTGCGCCTGCTCGACCGCCTGGTCGCCGAAAATTACGAGGCCTGATGACCGAGATCGGCTTCTACCACCTGACCCGATCGACGCTGGCCCAGGCGCTGCCGCGACTTCTTGCTCCGCACGCTGGCAGCCGGGCAGCGCGCGCTGGTGCTGGGACCGGACGCCGAGCGCTCGAGCACTCAGCGCCGCGCTGTGGGCGCAGCCCGCGTGGCTGCCGCACGGCACGCCAGCGGATGGCGACCCTGACCTGCAGCCGATCTGGTTGAGCACCGAGCCCGAACCGCTGAATGGCGCCCGCTTCCTGTTCCTGGTCGAGGGTGCGGACACCGACCGGCTGGCCGAGTTCGAACGCGTGTTCGACCTGTTCGACGGCAACAATTCCGAAGCCGTCGGCGCAGCGCGCCGTCGCTGGAAAGCGGCCAAGGACGCCGGTCATGCACTCACCTATTGGCAACAGACCGATAGCGGCTGGCAGAAGAAAGCCTGACCCATCTACCGAACCGCCGCCAACTCGCCGTCCGCTGACCGACGTCCGGTGGTCGCATCCGCCAGCCTACCGAGACTTGGCCCACGCCTCGTAACGCGCCTTGTTCTCCGCGTTGGGCGGATACAGGCCCGGCAGCGCCGCGCCGTCCTCCACCTGGCCCATGATCCACTCTTCCATCCGCTCCTGATCGGCCGCGACGGCTGCGACATCGGCGACGAGCTTCTGCGGAATGACCACCGCGCCATCGTCATCGACCATGATGACGTCGTCCGGGAAGACCGCGACGCCGCCGCAGCCGATCGGTTCCTGCCAGTCACGAAGGTCAGGCCCGCGACCGACGCCGGCGCCGCCGTGCCCTGGCACCAGACCGGAAGGCCCGTGCCGAGCACGCCCGCGAGGTCACGCACCACCCCATCCGTGACCAGCCCCGCGACACCCCTCTTCGCCATCCGCGCGCACAGGATGTCGCCGAAGATGCCGGCATCGGTGACGCCCATCGCATCGACGACCGTGATGCACCCCTCCGGCATCGCCTCGATCGCCGCGCGGGTGGAGATTGGCGAGGACCAGGATTCCGGCGTGGCGAGATCCTCGCGCGCCGGCACGAAGCGCAGCGTGAAGGCGCGGCCGATCAGGCGCGGCTGCCGGCCGCGGATCGGCTTGGTGCCGCGCATCCAGACATTTCGCAGCCCCTTCTTCAGCAGCACGGTGGTGATGGTGGCGGTGGAAACTCCGGACAGGGCGGCAGGGTGGCGGGGTCGATCGACATGGAAGTCCGATCTCCTGGTTGGCCGGCTGGATCGCCTATTGACGCGCCATTGAACCCACCGCGCAAGATGTCCCGCCCGCTGCCCGAACGACCAACCCAGCCCCGAAAACCATCCAAGCCTGAACGACCAACCCAGCCTAACAACCAACCCAGCCCGAACGACCATCCAAGCCTGAACGACCAACCCAGCCTGAACAACCAACCCAGCCTGAACAACCAACCCAGCCCGCTCGGCCCAGGAAGCCGAACGACCAGCGAAGCCTGCCCAGTCCAGGAAGCCGAACGATAAGCGAAGCCCAACGACCAACCAAACCCGCCGGGCGACCCGCAAGCCCGTTCAGTCGCTGTCGCGGCCGTTGGCCAGGATCGACTGGACATGGCCCGACAGCTTGCCCAAGGTCCGGTGCAACGCGGCCAATTCGGCCTTGGTCAGGCCCGCCATCAACTCCGACTCGATCTCATTGCCGGTCGAACTGACATCGGAGTAGACCGTCGCCCCCTTTCGCGTCAGCCGCAGCAGGCCCCGCGGCCGTCATCCGGATCCTTTGCCTGCCGCATCAAACCTCGCGCCACCAAACTGGTCGCCGCCCGGCTTACTTTGACCTTGTCTATCGCGGTTCGCTCCCCGGCATCTGTCGGAACAAAACGCCGAACCGGCCGACAGCGGCAAGCAAGCGCCACTCCGGCATCGCGAGCCCGGATTTTACCAGATGCTGACGGGAAATAAGTCGCGTTACCAACTCGGCAGCGACCGCGAGGCGGTGCGGTAGAAATCCGTCCAGATCAAATACTTCCACACGTGCGCTTTCCGCTGCTGATGTTTTCACTTCGGACCCCAAATCTTTTGATTATATTGGCATGTTTGTCCAGTCGTAACGATTTCAGAACAAGGTTCTTACATCCCGGTGTTTGCGCCGCAAGGAGGGTTTCACAATACAAAAGCCCCAGAAGTCCGCAATAAGGGTCGTGATCCTAATTCTCTGCCAGTTACAAGTTGAACCATGGTCCGCCCTTGGCTTACCAGACGTGATGCCATCGTGATTAGGCTAAAATCGAACAGAAACAAGGGCCACGGTGGGGTGAGGTGCAGCCGCCGCAACGGCCCAACTGCCGAATAATGACCGGGAGATACAATCTTTGCGTGTAACAACCTGCGCCGCTTAGCGGGCGGCAAAAATGACATAACAACAGCTACACATATGTCAACTGGATCTTGCGGCCGGGCAAAACTGAAAATTCTAAGTCAAAACCACGAACACCTGGTTTTTCAGTCGGCGGGGGAGCGAAAAAATTCAGGTTTTACAGCAACGATCCTCCGCTGCGGGACAATACCCAGGTCAATTGCCCGATTTGTTTGCGCCCCGTAAGTCGGGATCAGGCCGCACGGACATCGGTGATGAAGCTGTCCACCTCGACCGACAACGTGGCCGCCTGATGCGTCAGCCCACTCGCGGCATCCAGCAACTCCCCGCACGCCGCACCGGTTCGTCCCGCCGCGGAGCTGACGCCGGCGATATTGGTCGTGACATCCTGCGTTCCCTGGGAGGCTTGCTGCACATGGCGGGCAATCTCTGCCGCCGCGGCACCCTGCTCCTCGATCGCCGCGAAATCGCCGCCGCGATCTGATCGACCTCCCCGACCACGGTCCCGATGGCCCCAATGGTCGCGACCACCCGGGTCGCGCCCTGCTGCATTTGATTGATCCGAACGGTGATCTGTTCGGTGGCATGCGACGCCTGCGCAGCCAGGTTCTTGACTTCGGATGCGACGACCGCGAAGCCGCGCCCAGCCTCACCGGCGCGCGCCGCTTCGATGGACGCATTCAGTGCCAGCAGGTTGGTCCGGCTCGCGATGCTGGCGATCATCTCAACCACGTCGCCAATCTGATGCGCCTCTTGCGCCAGCGCGCGGACCGCAGCGTCGGCACTGCTGACCTCGGCAGACGCACGCGCGGCGATCCGCGTCGATCCATCCACCTGACGGCTGATTTCGCCGATCGAGATGGTCAGTTCCTCGGTCGACACCACCACACTCTGCACGCCCTGATTTGCCAGTTCCGCGGCGGAAGCAACCTGCGCCGCCTGTTCGCCGGTATGCGCGGCAGAGGACGACATGGTCCGAGCGGTGGTCTCCAGCACTGACGACGCGGACGTAAGCCCGGCTACCAAGGCCTGAATCTGGGCTTCGAAGGTGTGAACCCGCTGCTCGAGCGCAACGGCATGGCGATCCGCGCCTCACGCTCCCGGTCACGTTCGGCCGCCAGACGATCCGCATCGATCATGCTCGTTCGGAACACCTCAACCGCGCGCGCCATGCAGCCAATTTCGTCACGCCGGCCGATGTGGGGAACGACGATCCCGGTATCGCGTTGCGCAAGTCGTCCCATCACCGCCGTCAGGTTCACCACCGGCGAGGCAATAAGCCGGCCCGTCACAACAGCCAGCGCGATGGCGGCAAGTGCAGCCACACCGCCGATTGCCGCGTTGCGCCACAGCGCGCGGGCCAGCCGTTCACGTGTCGCCTCGACCCGGCTTTGGCGCATCGCCTCCAGCGATTCGCTGGCCAGGTCCAACAGCCCGCGCGCCGCCTCAAACTGAACGTTGGTGTCACCCAGCATCATCACCGCATAAGCGACATCGAGTTGCACCGTCTCCAGCACGAACTTCGCGGCGGCCGCGTAGCCGGTCAGCGCGACGTCTATCGCTTTCGCCTGCGCCGGCGGCAGATTGGCCTGCCACGCGCCGCCCGGCCCGGTGGCTTGGATACGCGCCAGGCTGTCCGTGATCCTGGCGACCGCGGCGGCGCGTCCGATGCTGCGGTGTCATTGGCGGCCAGCGACAGCAGCGCCAGTACACGGGCATGCGCCAAGGTAACCTGATCCTTCAGGTCCTTCGCCTGCTGCGCCGGAACCGCGATCTGCAGTTCGATCTCATCGCGAGCCCGCTCCGCCTCACGCCCGCCGTAAACCAGCAAGCCGGCCACGATCGTCATCACAACGATGGCGAAGGCAGGCGCTCCGAACATCTTCCAGACAAGCCGCAGGTCGGAGATCATGCTCATACGCAACGCCTATCGCCCATTCTCGAAAACCCACCCGCACACGATTGCGGCAACCGTACCCGGAACCGCGCCCGGCCAGCGTCAGCCCTTGTAGTAACCGGAGCCGCAGATCGTCCCCGGATCGACACGCAGGATATAAGCCGTCTTCGCTTCGATCTTCTTGCTGACCGGGTTCGGCCAGCGGAAGTCGATCCACCCCTCGCCCTGCTCCATGCCCAGACGAATAAGATCGACCACGACCAGCTTGCCGTCAGGATCCTTCATCCGCTCAAATCCTTGCCGATAAGCAGCGCATTCGCGCCATGTGCCAGCGTGGTCCCGTCCGGCGCATAACAAAAAGGTACAGCTCGCCGTCGACATACCCGCCATCGGCGCGCGATATGTCGGCAAATCCCTGCTCGTGGCCAACGTCGCGGATATGCGCCGCCCCCCGTTCAAGGATTGCCTTGGCTTCCTCGCCAATAGGGCCGGCATGGCCGACACCCATGGGATAAAGCGAGAGCGCGGTAATCAGGGACAGGCAAAACCGAAGCGTGCGACGACCGGGCAAGGTAGGTCTCCTTTGCGATTCCACAGGCGCAACCGTCGCACAAACGCATGAACAAACAGTTAACCGAACCACCGGATTTCCGCCCCGGCCGACCAACGGCTCCCGCAATCAGTGCGACCCAAGATCCACGCTTGCCTGCAAAGCCGCCGCCGCTATACCCCCGCCCTGTCTGCGAGACCGGGCCTGGATGGGCATGCCCGGCCGCGACGCTTGCCGTTTCATCCCATCGGGATGGGCAAGCGCGCACAGAAGGAGACCAAAATGCCCAAGATGAAGACCAAGTCGTCGGTCAAGAAGCGGTTCAAGATCACCGCGACCGGCAAGGTGCTCGCCGGGCCCGGCAACAAGCGCCACGGCCTGATCAACCGCTCGCAGAAGATGAAGCGGTCCAACCGCGGCAGCCAGACGCTGACCCATGCTGACGGCCTGACCGTCAAGCAGTGGGCCCCCTACGGCCTCGGTTAAGGGAGCAGCACAGCATGGCACGCGTCAAACGGGGCGTAACCACCCACGCCCGCCACAAGAAGGTCCTGGAGCAGTCCAAGGGCTTCGTCGGCCGGTCGTCGACCAATTACCGCATCGCGCGGGAGCGGCTCGAGAAGTCGCTGCAATACGCCTACCGCGACCGCCGGGTGAAGAAGCGCGAGTTCCGCGGCCTGTGGATCCAGCGCATCAACGCCGCGGTGCGCGAACACGGGCTCACCTACTCGCCGATTTATCGACGGGCTGAAGAAGGCCGGCATCGAGATGGACCGCAAGGTTCTCGCCGCCATCGCCTACGACGACGCGGCTTCGTTCGCCTCCATCGTGCAGAAGGTTCAGGCCGCCCTGGCCTAGACGCGTTCCCGACTGGCTCGGATTTCGTCCGGCGAACCGCGATCAAGCAAAGGGCCGCCTGACCAGGGCGGCCCTTTCCGTGTACGGGACAGACGATGAACGACGACCTGGAAGCCCTGAAGACCTCCACCGACGCGCGCTGGTCGATGCCGCCGACCTGCGCGCCTGGGATGCCGTCCGCATCGCCGTTCTCGGCCGCAACGGCAGCCTGACCGGCATGCTGCGCGACCTGGGCAAGACGCCGCCCGAACAGCGAAGGACCGCGGCGCCGCGCTTAATCGGCTGAAGGATGCGCTGACCTCGGCGATCGAGAGCGCGGAAGATCGCAGCTCGAGGACGCCGCGCTGGACGCCCGGCTGCTGTCGGAGCGGATCGATCCCACCCTGCCGCCGCGCCCGCGCGACACCGGCCTGATCCACCCGATCGCCCGCACCATGGAGGAAATCGCCGCGATCTTCGGCGCCATGGGCTGCAGCGTGGTCGATGGCCCGGACGTCGAAAGCGACTGGTTCAACTTCGGCGCGCTGAACATCCCGGCGCATCATCCCGCGCGCGCCGACCACGACACCTTCTATCTGCCCCCCGCCGGCGGCAGCAACACGCCGCCGGTGCTGCGGACCCACACCTCGCCCGGCCAGATCCGCACCATGCTGTCGCAGGAGCCGCCGATCCGCGTCATCGTCACCGGCCGCACCTATCGCGCCGACCATGACGCCACCCACTCGCCGATGTTCCATCAGTGCGAGGGCCTGGTGATCGACCGCGGCATGACGCTGGGGCACCTGAAAGGCTGCCTGATCGATTTCCTTCGCACGTTCTTCGCCATCTCCGACCTGCCGGTGCGCTTCCGCTCGTCCTACTTTCCGTTCACCGAACCCTCGATGGAGGTCGACATCGGCTGGAACCGTAGGACCGGCGAACTCGGCCGCGGCGGCGACTGGCTGGAGATCCTCGGCAGCGGCATGGTGCATCCGCGCGTCCTGGCCAATTGCGGCATCGATCCGCGCGAGTGGCAAGGTTTCGCCTGGGGCATGGGCGTCGAGCGCGTGACCATGCTCAAGCACGGCATGGCCGACCTGCGGCCATTCTACGAATCCGACCTGCGCTGGCTGCGGCACTACGGGTTCAACCCGCTGGCCCCGACCATGCTGCACGAGGGGGTCTAACCGATGAAATTCACCCTCTCCTGGCTGAAGTCGCATCTGCAGACCGACGCCCCACTCGACCGCATCACCGACACCCTGACCCAGATCGGCCTGGAACTCGAAGGCGTCGAGAACCGCGGCGCCCCGCTGGCCTCCTTCCGCGTGGCGCATGTGATCGAGGCGGTGCAGCACCCCAATGCCGACCGACTGCGCGCCTGCCGCGTCGATACCGGCGACGGCATCGTCTCCGTGGTCTGCGGTGCGCCCAACGCCCATTCCGGCATGAAGGCGGTGTTCGCCGCCCCCGGCAGCGTTCATCCCCGGCTCCGGCATCACCTTGAAAATCGGCGAAATCCGCGGCGTCCAGAGCGCCGGCATGCTGCTGTCCGCGCGCGAGATGGGCCTCGGCGACGACCACGCCGGCATCATTGAGCTGCCGCACGACGCCCCGATCGGCATGTCCTACCCGGAATACGCCGGCCTCGACGACCCGGTGATCGAGATCGGCGTCACCCCCAATCGCGGCGACGTTTCTCCGTTCGTGGCGTCGCCCGCGAC